>NZ_CP007128.1 GCF_000522985.1 Gemmatirosa kalamazoonensis | reverse complement strand
GCCCGCGCGGAGCTCGCACGCCGCGAGCTGTTGCTGAAGCAGGCCGCGGCCGCCGTCGGCGCCGCCGAGCGGCGCGCCGACGTCGCGGTGCTCGATCCGAGCACCGATCACGCCGCGGTCTCGGAGCTCGCGGCCGCGCAGGCGCGGCACACCACGCTCGCCCGCACCGTCGAGCAGGCGCGCGTCGCCGTCGAGCGCGCGGCCACGTACCAGACGCGCGTCGAGCAGGCGGCCGTCTACGCGCGCGCCGCCCAGGTGGGCGAGGCGATCCTCGCCGACGCGGCGCACGTGGCCGACGCGATGGCGGCACTCGACGCGGCGCTCGGCGCCGTCGACGCGCACGTCGCCGAGCTCGCGCGCATCATCGGCTCGCGCCCCGGCGATTCCCAGGTGCCGCACCAGCTGGCGAAGCAGCTGCGCACCACCCCGGCCGCTCGCGTGGTGGCGTACGCACGCGACGCAATGGCGCATCTGCGCGGCACGATCGCGGCGCAGGCGCACTTCCCACCGGTGCCGTCGGCGCCGGTGCCTAACAGCAACTGAGGGTTGCCCCCATGAGCGTCGTCGCCGGCCCTGGGATCGCGTTCGCGATCGATTCTCGGCCCGCTGAGGAGGGGCGGGACCGCGTCGTCCGCGCGTTCAGCGACATTCAGGGCGGCGCGCGCTCCGCCGCGAGCGGCGTCGACCAGGCGAACAACGCGCTGAACAACCTCGGTGCCGGCGGGAGCCGCGCCAGCACCGCCACGCGCGGCGCCGCGGACGGACTCGGGAAGCTCAGCGCCGCCGGCGCGGGCGCCTCGAACACCGCGCTGAGTCTGACGCACGCGTTCAACGGGCTGGCGGCGTCGTCGCTCGGCCTGAACCAGTCGCTCGGGACGCTCGCCGGGAACCTGCTCCCGTTCGCCATCGGCCAGACTGCGACCGCCGGCGTGCTGCTCGGCGTCACGGCGATGGCGCGCGCGTGGGACGCGTACAGCGAGTCGGCCGACCGGGCGGCGAAGGCGACGAAAGAGGCCGCGGAGAAGATGCAGCAGTCGATCGACAACCTCGTGAACTCGGGGTCGTTCGAGAAGCTCGCCCAGCAGTACCGCGATGCGACGTTAGGCACGCGCGCCCACGGCGGCGCGGACGGCCTCAACGCGCTCGTGGCGAGTCGTGCGCAGCTGGAGGCCGAGCGGGCGCGCCTGCGCCAGAAGACCGCGGGGCAGGGCGCGTTCTCCGCGGGTGAGGATCTCGCCGGCGTCCAGAACCTCGGCGATCCGACCGTCAGCCGCATCAAGAGCCTGACGAGCGCGATCGATGCCATCGACCAGAAGATCATCGCGGCGTCCGCCCAGGCGGAGCAGGCCTACCAGGCGATCTTCAATCCGAACAACGGCCTCACGACCGCCGAGCGGGGGCTTCCGATCGTCGTCACGGCCAAGAGCCTGACGGCCGAGTACCGCGAGCACAAGAAAGAGCTGAAGGAGATCGCCGACACGATCAAGCGGTACGACGAGGGCCTGAAGAAGATCGCGGCCGATGAGGAGCGCGTGCGCGCGGCCGACCGCCGCAAGGCTGCCGGCGTGCTCAATGACAACGCGCTCGACGCATCCATCGCCAAGGATCTGCGCACCGTCGGCGAGCAGCGGCGCGCGTTCGAGGCGTCGATCAACGCGGACGCACAGCACGCGCTCGGCCTCATGTCGACGACGCTCCTGCAGTCGTTCGACGAGACGCTCGATCAGCTCGCGGGCGGACCGTTCTACCGCAGCGTCGCGAACGGCCTCGCCGACGCCGTCGGGCAAGGCGTGGTGCGCGGGCTGGAGACTGGCACGTTAGGCGGTCGCGAGTTCTGGCAGTCGATCGGCCACATGGGCGAGCAGCTCGTGGGCGATGCGCTGCAGCGCGCGCTATCGAAGGTGTCGAAGGCCGACGTCGGGAAGTACGGCGGTGCAGCGCTCGCCGGCGGCTTCGCTGGCTACGGCATCGGCTACGGCACCGGCAACGCGGCTGAGGGGTTCGTGGGCGGGGCCGTCGGCGGCGCGCTCACCGGCGCGAGTGTCGGCGGCGTTCCCGGTGCCGTCGTTGGTGGCCTGGTGGGCGCGCTCGCCGGGCTTACGGGCGCGCACAGGAAGGCCCAGGAAGCGGCGGAAGCGATGGCGCGCGCCCAGGAGGCGTACGTCGCGAACTTCGAGAGTTTCGATCGCGCGATGCGCGGCACCGGCACCGCGCTCGAGGACGCGCAGGCCGCGATCCGCGCGCAGGCCGACAAGCTGCGCGCCGACGCCGCGGAGGTGTTCAAGGGCTCGGCGTTCCGCGATAACCAGGCGCTCATCGCCTCGAAGACGAACGCGATCACCGCGGCCGAAGCGGCGGGGCTCCAGCGCAACGCGTTGGAGTTTGCCCAGTCGAAGTTCGACTTCTTCGAGCAGCAGCGCGCCGAGCAGCTGCGGCTGCGCGGGCTCGCCGAGGAGGCCGACGCCATCGAGCGGCAGGTCGCGAACACGAAGGAGCTGGCGGACGCGATCAAGCTGTACGGCGCCGACGTGCGCGATACCGTGCTCGCCACGCAGCAGGCGCGCGAGGAAGAGCGCAGGAAGCAGGAGGCCGCGGCGGCCGAGGCGGCGCGGGCGCAGGCCTTCGAGGATGAGCGTGCGCGGGAGTTCCAGCGCGGCGCCGACGCCGCGGCGAACGCGACGCGCGACAAGCAGGCCGCCGACGCCGAGCGCGATCGCGCGAAGAGCCTGGAGGACTACAACCGCGCGTCGCGCGAGGACCTGCACTACCGCCAGCTCGTCGCCCAGGGGCGCACCGCGGAGGCGGACGCGTATCAGCGCCGCATCCACGACGAGCGCGAGCTCGGCGACGCAATCCTGCACGGCGCGGACGCCGCGACCCAGGCGGAGATCATCTACACGGAGGCGATGGAGGCGCAGGCGGCTGCGACGAAGCGCGCCGCCGACGCGGCGAGGGCGGCCGCCGCGGCCGAGTCGTCGCTCGCGTCGTCGCGCCTCGACCTGCTCGCGCAGCGCAACGGCGCGCTGGGCATCGATCCCACGCTCGGGCTGCAGCAGCAGGCCGCGCTGGCGATGCTCAACGGCAACGCCGCGCGCGCGCTCGACGGCGCGAACATCGCCGACCCGGCGAGCCTGACGAGCGCGATCGACGCATGGCTGAAGGAGGCGCTCGACCCGGCACGCCTCGGCCAGGCCGATCAGGACACGCTCAACGATCTTCGTGACACGGCGTCGACGCTCCTCAATCTGCGGAGCGCCGCGAAGGCGTTAGGCGGGAACGCGGGACTCGCCGGCTTCCAGGCGGCCGGTGGGCTCAGCGTGCAGCACAGCGACGTGATCAAGGATTCGCTCGCGTCGGCGTTCACCGGGTTCAGCGTGTCACAGGCGAACGAGTCGAACGGGCTCGCGCGCACCGCGAACGCGTACCTGCTCCGCATCGCCGACAACACGGATGCGCTGAAGTTCTTCGACGGCTTTACGAGCGGGTGGACGGGAGAGCTCACGGTGACGGTGCGCGCCGCGCCGGGCACGGGGCGCGACTCGCGCCAGATCGTCGACGAGCTTGATCGCCGTCTCAACGGGCGGCTGCGCATGCAGGAGCGCGCCGGCGGGCGCTCGTCGATTACCTGATCCCGGCGGACAGCAGTCGCGCGGAAGACATGGCCGCGCGTGAACGCATAGACGGCGTGTGACGCTCGCGTGACGCGGCCGACGAGAATGGGGCCTCCCAACCTGGAGGCCCCATGTCGTTTCTGTCGCCCGCCGATCTCGACGCGCTGATCTACGCGCTGCTCACCCGGTCCCAGCTCGCCGAAGACGAGCGCCGCGCGCTCATCCTCGAGCTGGTGTCGCGGCGTCGCACCGGCGAAACCGGCGCCCGACCTTCCCATGACCTTCCCAAATCCGCGGCCACCCTGGACTCGCCTAACGGTCCGTCCCGTAAGTAGCTGTGACGCTTCACGTTCTGAGGCAGCACGCGCCGGCGGCCGACGTTCGGACGATCCATCAGCAGTAGGCGCCGCCGGCGGGTCCACGCTCAGTCGATCGCGAACAGCCGCGCCGCCTCGCGATCGTAGGCGCCTAACGCGCGCGTCGCGTCGTCGGCCGACCAGCCGAGTCGCGGCGCGACGACGTCCGCTGCCACCCGTGCCGCCGCACGCCCGTTGTCGCGCGTCTCGAACGCGAGCGGCACGCGCCGCACGAGCAGGTCGGCGAGCGTCGCCGCCAGCTCGTGCTCCACGGCGTGCGCGAGCTCCGCGGCGACGTACGGCAGCCCGGGCACGATCGCGCGGCCGAGCAACGGGTCGCGGTCCACGTAGCCCCACACGCGCGCCCAGTCTCCGCCGTACGCGCGGGCGAGCCGCGTCGCGACCGCCGCGTCGCCCACACGCCGCGCCGCCTCGCGCTCGATCTCGGCGAGCGACGGCACGTCGCCGCCCGGCAGTGGCAGCGTCGCCGTGCGGGCGCGGTCGCGTGCACGGCCGCCGCCCACCAGCTCCGCGACCGCGTCCACGATCTCGGCCGCCATCGCGCGATACGTCGTGAGCTTGCCCCCGCTCACCGTCACGAGGCCGCGCGGATCGCGCTCCACGACGTGCTCGCGCGACGCGCTCCCGGCGCCCGCGGTGCCGGCGCGCGACGCGGCGAGCGGGCGGATGCCGGCCCACGCCGCGACGACGTCGTCGCGCACGAGGTGCGCGTCGGGGAAGAAGCCGTTCGCGGAGCGGAGCAGGTAGTCGACGTCGGCCGCGGACGCGCGCACCTCGTCGGGCCCGCGCTCGGCCGGCGTCTCGGTGGTGCCGATGATGGAGAGCCGGCCGGCAGGGAGCACGAACATCACGCGGCCGTCGACCGGCGAGAGCATGGTCACCGCGCCGCGGTTGCCGATGCGCTCCGCCGGCACGGCGACGTGCGCCCCCTTGGAGCCGAGCACGCGGTGCGTGCCGGGGGGCGCGAGCCCGGGCACCGAGTCCCCCCACGGGCCCGTCGCGTTCACGACCACGCGCGCGCGGACCTCGAGCGCGCCGCCGGCCGACGTGTCGCGCACGGCGACCACGGCGCCGCCCTCGCGGGCGAACGTCGCGCCGCACACCTCGGCGTGGTTCGCGATCGTGGCGCCCGCGTCGCGGGCGCCGAGGGCGGTGGCGAGCGTCAGGCGCGCGTCGTCGGTCGACGCGTCGTAGTAGGTCGAGCCGCCGCGGAGCCCGTCGGCGCGGAGCGCGGGCTCGCGACGCAGGACGCCGGCGCGGCCGAGGGGGCGGTGGTTGCCGACGTTGCGGAACAGCGCGAGCGCGTCGTAGAGCGCGAGCCCCGCCTCGAGCTTCCAGCGCGGCACGCGCGCGCCGCGGTACACCGGCCAGGTGAACGCGAGCGGGCGGACGAGGTGCGGCGCCGTCTGCAGCAGGACGCGCCGCTCGCGGCTGGCCTCGAACACGAGCCCGAGGTGGCCGTGCTCGAGGTAGCGGACGCCGCCGTGCACGAGCCGGGAGGACCGGCTGGAGGTGCCGGCGGCGAAATCGTCGCGCTCGACGAGCGCGGTGCGGAGCCCGCGGAGTGCGGCCTCGCGCGCGACGCCGGCGCCGGTGATGCCGCCGCCGACGACGAGGACGTCGAACGTGTCGTCGGCGAGCGCGGCGAGCGCGGCGCTTCTGTCCGCGCGCGACGCCCCAGCTACGCCCACGTTACCTCACTGTGGCGCACGTGCCACTCTGCCGCCTTCTGGCCGCCGTCCATATTACCGCCCTCCTCGCTTGGACCCGGTCGCGCGTAAACATATGTTGCATTCGACGACTCGGCCTTCCCGACGTGCGACTGCAATCCTAGCGTGTCGCCCGCCGGCCGTCGTCGCGTCGCCGCTGCCCCTCGTTCCCCTGCGCTCCCACTCATGACCCTGTCCGTCCGCCGGTCGCTCGCCGCCGTGGCCCTCCTCGCCGCGGCGTGCTCGCCTGATGCCGGTCGCGTGCTCGCGCCCCGACTCACCCCCCAGGGCCCGGCGCGGGACGCCGGCACCGCGGGCGGGGTGCACATCAGCGAGATCCACTACGACAACGCCAGCACCGACGCCGGCGAGGCCGTCGAGGTCTCGTTCCCCATCGGCACGAGCCTGAGCGGCTGGAAGATCGTCCGCTTCAACGGCAGCAACGCGGCCGCGGCCGTCACGTACACCTCGCCGATCGCGACGACGGGCGAGGACCTCGGCGCCATCGGCGCGACCACGTGCGCCGACGGCGCGCGTGCCGTCGTCGTCGTGCGCTACGCCCAGGACGGCCTCCAGAACGGCCCGAACGACGGCCTCGCGCTCGTCAACGGCAGCCAGGTCGTGGAGCTGCTCTCCTACGAGGGTCCGTTCACCGTCTCCACCGGGTCCACCGTCGCGGCGGGGATGACGTCGACCGACATCGGCGTGTCGCAGACCGGCAGCTCGACGCTCGACCCGATCGGCGCGTCGCTCCAGCGCCAGCCGGACGGGACGTGGAAGCGCACCCAGCAGAACACGTTCGGCGCGTGCAACGACACGCCGATCGCCGTCGGGCCGTACGACCACGTCGCCGTCGGCGGCGCGGCGACGGTGAACGCGAACTTCACCACGACGCTCACCGCGACGCTCCAGGACGCCGCGAACCAGACGGTCACCGACCCGGCCGCGACGTACACGTGGCAGTCGAGCGACGAGACGGTCGCGCAGGTCATCTCCACGAGCGGCAACACCGCGGTCGTGAAGGGGCTCAAGGTGGGCGGCCCGGTCACCATCACCGTCGACGCCACCTCCGGCGGCACGACGAAGACGGCCACGGCGCAGCTCACCGTCACGCAGGCGCCGGGCGGCAGCATCTCGCTCAGCCTCGGCACGTCGCCGCTCGTCATCGGCTATCAGACGCAGGTCTTCGTCAACAGCGGGAGCGCCGACAAGTCGGGCAACCCGGTGTTCGCATCGAACGTGACGTGGTCGAGCTCCGACCCGGCCATCGTGTCGGTCGATCAGCGCGGCCTGGTCACCGCCGCGGGCAACGGCACGGCGACGATCACCGTCACGGCGGGCGACGGCAGCACGGCGTCGATCGCCGTGCCGACCGAGGTGCCGCTGTACAACGCGAGCGCGCGCGTCGGCCACAACACCGAGTTCGGCACGCCGACCGACGCCGACGCGAGCAACGACGTCATCATCGCGCGCGAGCAGTACACGATCTCGTACAACCCGCAGCGCGGCGGCCCGAACTGGGTGAGCTGGGACCTCAGCGCGTCGCACCTCGGCACGCGCAACCGCTGCAACTGCTACTCGGCCGACACGGCGCTCGTGCGTCTCGGGTACGGCCAGTACATGTACAACACGCTCGACTACACGAACGGCGGCTACGACCGCGGCCACATGGAGCCGTCGGCCGACCAGACGGCCACGGACGGCGAGAACGCGCGCACGTTCTTCCTCACGAACTTCCTCCCCCAGCAGCACGGGCTGAACGCCGGGCCGTGGGAGAACCTGGAGAACGCGCTGCGCGACTCGGTGAAGGCGGGACGCGAGGCGTACGTCATCGCCGGCGGTGTCTTCACGAACGGCGTCGGCCTCGGCACGCTGAAGAACGAGGGCAAGATCGCGATCCCCGACTCGACGTGGAAGATCGTCGTCCTGATGCCCGCGAACACGGGCCTGGCGAACGTGTCGTCGACGACGGACGTGAACGTGATCGCCGTCAACATGCCTAACGTCTCGTCGCCGCCGACGGGCGACTGGACGGCGTACAAGACGACGGTGGCGAAGATCCAGAAGTCGACCGGCTACGACTTCCTCGCCGCGCTTCCCGACGCGATCGAGTGCAAGGTCGAGGCGAGCAACTGCGCGCCGACCGCGCGCATCACCGGCGCCGGCGTCGACGGCGGCAGCGAAGGGCAGACGCTCGCGTTCGACGCGACGACGTCGAGCGACCCGGATGCCGGCGACGTGCTGAGCTACGAGTGGCGCGTCAACGGCCAGGTCGTCGGGATCCAGCCCACGTTGAGCCGCGCGTTCGCCGACAACGGGACGTACGAGGTGCGCCTCACCGTGTCCGACGACAAGGGCGCGGCGAGCGTCGCCACGCGCTCGGTGACGATCACGAACGTCGCGCCGACGGTGAACGCGTTCGCCGGCGCCACGATCCTGCGTGGGGAGACCTACCAGGCGAGCGGCACGTTCTCCGACCCGGGCGCCGACACGTTCACGGGCACCGTGAGCTACGGCGACGCCCCCGCGACGTCGCTCGCGCTGGGGGCCGGCACGTTCGCGCTCTCGCACACGTACACGACCGCCGGCGTGCGAACCGTCACCGTCACCGTCACCGACGACGACGGCGGCGTGGGCACGCGCTCCGCGCAGGTCACCGTGCTCTCGGCGCAGCAGGGTACCCAGGCCCTCGCCGGCGTGGTGAGCGACCTGCAGGCGGCCGGAAAGCTCTCGGCCGGCGAGGCGGATGCACTCCGCGCGACGCTCGACGCGACGGTCAAGTCGCTGCTGAGGGAGAACGCGACGCCGGCGGAGAATCAGCTTCAGGCGTTCATGAACCAGGTCGACGCGCTGCTCCAGGCCGGTCGGCTCTCGTCGGCCGACGCCGGCGCGCTGACCGCGTACGCGAAGCGCATCGTCGCGAGCATGTGAACGCGTGAGGCGTGACGCGCGGCGCGTGGCGAGAGACCTCTCGTCACGCGCCGCGTGCTTTTCGCGCCTGTCCGATCGAGACGAGGGCCACCGCGCCGACGATCGTCGCCGCCGCGACGGCGATCCGTGCGTCGAGGGGTTCGCCGGCGATCGCCCAGCCGAGCAGCACGGCGAGCACGGGGTTCACGTACGCGTACGTCGTGGCGAGCGCCGGCGCGACGTGCCCTACCAGCCAGATGTACGCCGAGTAGCCGACGAGCGAGCCGAAGACGACGAGATAGCCTAACGCGAGCAGCGAGCGCCCGCCCACGGCGTCGAGGTTCAGTCGAGCGCCCTCGCCGATCGCGAGCCCGAACAGCAGCAGCCACACGCCGCCGCACACCATCTGCATCGCGGCGCCGAGCAGCATCGGCCGCGGCATGCGCCCGCGCGCGAGCAGCGACCCGATCGCCCACGCGAGCGACGCGCCGACCAGCACGAGCGCCCCGACGAGGTCCACGCGGCTCCCGCCCGCCGAGAATCCCTTCGGCCCGACGAGCGTGGCGACGCCCACGAGCCCGAGCAGCACGCCGCCGAGCACGAGGGCCGGCGGCCGTCGCCCGCCGGGGCGCAGCCAGTCGAGCATCACGATCCACAGCGCGACCGTGGCGACGATGAGCGCCGCGGTGCCCGACGGCACGCGCTGCTCCGCCCACGCCACGCTGCCGTTGCCGATGCCGAGCAGCAGCACGCCGGCGACCGCGGACCACCACCACTCGCGCGCCGTGGGACGCGGCGCGCCGCCGCGGCGCAGCACGAGGTACATCCCCGCGCCCGCGGCGGCGAAGCGCGTGCCGCCCATGAGGAACGGCGGCAGCGAGACGATCGCGTAGCGGATGGCGAGATACGTGGACCCCCACACGACGTAGACGGCGGCGAGGGCGGCGATGACGTGGCTGCGCGGAGCGCGGGCGGTGGTGTCGGGCACGCGCGGAGTCTAACGGTTCGGCGTCGCGGGCACTTGCCGAATCCTGCTATGGCGTCACCGGCCGCGACGGCTACGTTAGCGCGCATGACCAGCCACGCGCGCGTCGCGTACGGAGCGCCCGGCCGCCGCGTCGCCATCGTCGACGGTGTGCGCACGCCGTTCGCCCGCGCCGGCACCGCGCTCAGGGATCTCAGCGCGATCCAGTTAGGCAGGCGGTGCGTCGCCGAGCTGCTCGAGCGCACGGAGCTCGACCCGCGCACGGTGCAGGCGATCGTCTACGGGACCGTGCTGCACGCGGTCACGGAGCCGAACATCGCGCGCGAGGTGTCGCTGCTGCCGCAGCTTCCGAGAGGCGTCCAGAGCTTCACGGTGAGCCGCGCCTGCGCATCCGCGAACCAGGCGGTGACCGACGCCGCCGACCAGATCGTGCTCGGCCACGTCGAGTGCGCGATCGCGGGCGGCGCGGAGTCGCTGTCGCGCGTGCCGGTGCTCCACTCCCGGCGCATGAGCGACGCGATCGTCGCCGCGTCGCGCGCGAAGACGGCGGCGGCACGCGTGCGCACGCTCGCGACCCTCCGTCCGCGCGACTTCGTTCCGGTCACGCCGGCGATCGCCGAGCCATCGACCGGCGAGACGATGGGGGAGAGCGCCGAGAAGATGGCGAAGATCAACGGCATCGGGCGCGCGGCGCAGGATGCGTGGGCGCTGCGGTCGCATCGGCTCGCCGCGGCCGGCACCGCCGACGGTCGGCTCACCGCGGAGATCGCGACGGTGTGGGACGCCGGCGGCGCGCCGCTCGACCGCGACAACGGCGTGCGCGCCGACACGTCGCTCGAGAAGCTCGCCGCGCTGCCGCCGGTGTTCGACCGCCGCTTCGGCACGGTGACGGCGGGGAACGCGTCGCCGCTCACCGACGGCGCGGCGGCGGTGCTGCTCATGCGCGAGGACGTCGCCGCGTCGTTAGGCCACGAGCCGCTCGCCTACGTGCGGAGCTACGCGTACGCCGCGCTCGACCCCGGCGAGCAGCTGCTGCAGGGTCCCGTGCTCGCGATGCCGGTGGCGCTCGCGCGCGCCGGCCTCTCGGTCCACGACGTCGACCTGGTGGAGATCCACGAGGCGTTCGCGGCGCAGGTGCTGTCGAACCTCGCGGCGCTCGCGACGCGCGCGTGGGCGGAGCGCGCCGGCTTCGCGGAGCCGGTGGGCGAGCTGGACCCCGAGCGCGTGAACGTGATGGGCGGCTCGATAGCGTTAGGCCACCCGTTCGGCGCGACGGGTGCGCGCGTGCTCACGACGTTGTGCCACGAGCTGCGGCGGCGCGGCGGGCAGTTCGGGATGCTCAGCGTGTGCGCGGCGGGCGGCATGGGGCACGTGATGGTGGTGGAGCGAGCATGACTCCGGCGCGTCGTTGCGTCACTCCCGGCCCGGGGCGGCTCCTCGTGCGTTGGACGCGGATGGCGCGGATGGCGCGGATGGCGCGGATTGCGCGGATCACACCGGCCACCCGTGCCCTATCCGCGAGATCCGCGGGCTCCGCGTGATCCGCGCTCCAGAATGTCCGCCCGGCCACGCCGGTCCGTCCGCGACATGACCGTCCCTACGCTGCCGGTGCTGACCACCGAGACCGTCCACGACGTCGTGATCGCGACGCTCGACGGCCCGGGCTCCGTGAACACGTTAGGCCCGGCGGCCATCGCGGCGCTCGTCGCGCTGCTCGACGACGTGGAGCGCGACGACGCCGTGCGCGCCGTCGTGCTCCAGAGCGCGAAGCCCGACTCGTGGATCGCCGGCTTCGACATCGAGGAGCTCGCACGATTCGAGAGCGCGGCCGACGGCGAGCGTACGAGCCGCGAGGCGCACGCGCTGCTCGACCGCGTCGAGCGCTGCCGCGTGCCGTGGGTCGCCGCCATTCAGGGCGCGTGTCTCGGCGGCGGGTTGGAGCTCGCGCTCGCCTGCGCGTGGCGCATCGCCGCCGATCACCCGAGCACCGCGCTCGCGCTTCCCGAGGTGCAGCTCGGTCTCGTCCCGGGCGGCGGCGGCACGCAGCGGCTGCCGCGATGCGTGGGGCTCGGCGCCGCGCTCGACCTGATGCTGACCGGGCGTCGCGTGCGCGCGCGTCAGGCGTTAGGCATGGGGCTCGTCGACGACGTCGTGCACCCCGCGGCGCTGGCCGAGGCCGCGCTGCGCCGCGCGCGCGAACTCGCCGACGGACGTGCGCCCACGCGACGGACGCCGCGGCGCGCCGCCGCCGCGCGCCTGCTCGACGGCAACGCGCTCGGACGCGCGCTCGTGCTGCGGCAGGCGCGCGAGCGCGTGCTGCGGCGCACGCACGGCCACTATCCCGCGCCGCTCGCCGTGCTCGACGCGGTGCGCGAGGGCTATGCCCGCGGCGTGGACGCGGGGCTGCGCGCGGAGGCGCGCCACTTCGGCGAGCTCGCGGTGAGCGCGGTGTCGCGCGAGCTCGTGTACCTGTTCTTCGCCACGACGGCGCTGAAGAAGGATCCCGGGTCCGCCGCGGCGCCGCGCGCCGTCGCGAAGCTCGGCGTCGTCGGCGCGGGGTTCATGGGTGCCGGCATCGCCGCCGCCGCCGCCGCGGTGGGCACGCCCGTCAGGCTCCGCGACACCGACGCCGGGCGTGTCGGGAAGGGGCTCGCGGCCGCGCGCGCGGATCTCGTGACGGGCACCACCGACTACACCGGCTTCCGACGCGCCGACCTCGTGATCGAGGCGGTGTTCGAGGATCTCGACGTGAAGCGCCGCGTGATCGACGAGATCGAGCGCGCCGCACCCGACGCCATCGTCGCATCGAACACGAGCACCATCCCCATCGCCCGGCTGGCCGAGCGCGCGGCGCGCCCCGAGCGCGTGATCGGCATGCACTTCTTCTCGCCCGTCGCGAAGATGCCGCTGCTCGAGGTGATCGAGGCCGACGGCACGGCACCGGAGACGACGGCGACCGCGGTCGCGTTCGGGAAGCGGCTCGGCAAGACGGTGATCGTCGTGCGCGACGGGCCGGGGTTCTACGTGAATCGCATCCTGAACCCGTACGTCGGCGGGGCGGGGCGGCTCCTCGACGAGGGCGTGGCGATCGACGCGATCGATCGCGCGCTCGTCGACTTCGGGTTTCCCGTGGGCCCGATCACGCTGCTCGACGAGGTGGGGCTCGACATCGCGGGGAAGTCGGGGCGCATCATGCACGACGCGTTCGGGGCACGCATGGCGCCCGCGCAGTCGCTGCTTCGTGTGCTCGATGCGGGTCGTCTCGGCAGGAAGGGTAGGCTCGGCTTCTATCGGTACGACGCCGCCGGGAAGAAGCGCGGCGTCGACGAGTCCGTGTATGCGCTGCTCCCCACCGGCGAGCGCCGCACGCGCATGGCGCCCGAGGAGATCGTGCGGCGAACGGTGGGGCCGCTGCTCGAGGAGGCGGAGCGCTGCCTCGCGGAGGGGATCATCCGCTCGGCGCGCGACGGCGACGTCGGCGCGGTGTTCGGCATCGGCTTCCCGGCATGGCGCGGGGGGCCGTTCCGGTACCTCGCGGCGACCGGCACGGCGCTGGCACCGAGGCACCTTTGACAGGAACGCGGTGTCCAACCGCGTACGGAGAGAGATGAAGACGGCGGACGGACCGATGCCGAATCGCCACGTCGGGGGTATCCTCCAGGGGACCGCCGGATCGCCCGAAAGGGGTGCCTGGCGGGGGGCGGGAGCGGGGCCAGACAGCCTCGGCGCTCACCGCGGTGACGGGGACGATCGGTCGGGGGTCTTTCTGTCGTGGAGATGACGGACGCGGAGATCGTCTCACGCATCATGGGCGGGGACGTCGACGCCTACGCGATTCTGGTCACGCGCTATCGGCCGCGGCTCTCGCGGTACGCGCTGCGCATGCTCGGCAATCGCGAAGACGCGCAGGAAGCGTTGCAGGACGCCTTCATCCGGGCCTACCGGGCGATCGGGCGATGCGACGATCCGGAACGATTCGGGTCGTGGCTGTTCAGCATCCTCGTGAACCGGTGCCGCACGGCGGGAGCGCGGTCGACGCGGAGAGCGCGGACGTTCGTCTCCGACGAGGTGGCGACACGGTCGGCAGCGGAATCGCATCCGGCCGAGCAGACGGCCTGGCGGGAAGAGATCGAGCGCGCGCTCGCGCAGCTCGACTCGGACCAGCGCGAGGCCTTCCTGCTGAAGCACGTGGAAGGATTGAGCTACGAGGAGATGGCGGAGATCACCGGCGCTGGGGTCTCCGCCTTGAAGATGAGAGTCAAGCGGGCCTGCGACCGACTACGCGGGCTTCTACAGGAGGCCTACAGTGCTTGAGGACGAGGGGGTCGACGCGACGATCGAGCGGATGGCGATCGCGCTGCGTCGGCCAGAGGACCTGGGACCCGGGATCGACCGCGGGGTGATGGCGGCGATCCGTGCCGCGCCGCTCATGGTGGCAGCGGCGCCGCGCGTGTCCCGTGCGCCGAGCAAGTGGGCGTGGCTGGTTCGCCCGCGCCCGGTGCGATTCAGCGTGTCGCCGCTCGGCGCGCTCGCCGCGGCGGGGATCGCGATCGTCGCCGCGCTGTTCGGGCTGCGCCGCGAGCAGCCGAGCGTCCGCGTGGCCGAGGATCTTCGCCACACCGGCGAGTTCCCGCGCGCCACCGGCGAGTTCCCCGCCATCTCGAAGGGGAAGCCGGCGCCCGACACGGTGTTCGTCACGAAGTTCTACATCGTCGCGCCCGGCGCCAAGCAGGTCGCCCTCGTCGGCGACTTCAACGACTGGGATCAGGCGAAGACGAAGCTCACGCCGGTCAAGAACGGCAACGGCCTGTGGTCCATCGACGTCCAGCTGCCGCCGGGCGTCTATTCGTACGCGTTTCTCATCGACGGCGAGTGGAAGGCCGACCCGCGCGCACCCCGCGTGGCGGGCGACGACTTCGGCCGTCCCAGCTCCATCGTCACGGTCGCCCGTGAGGGGATGAGCACATGAGGTCCCGCAGCAGCCGCTTCGTCCTGGCGTCGGCGTGGCTGCTGGCCGCGCTGGGTGCCGTTCCGACCGGCGCGCAGCAGCCGGTCACCCCGGCGTGGTTCCGGGCCCGCCTCGAGGGGCGACTCGACAAGCACACGCTCCCGACGGTCGAGCGCATCGTCGACTCCGCGTTCGCGCGCGGCATCCCCGCCGAGCCGCTCGTCGACCGGGCGCTCGAGGGGGCCGCGAAGGGCGCGCCCGGCGAGGCGATCATCCGCGAGGTGCGGAAGCTCGTCGTCGATCTCGCGATCGCTCGCGAGAAGCTCGGACCGCAGTCGTTCGCCGGCGAGCTGTCGGCGGCCGCGATGGCGCTCCGCGGCGGCGTCGATCCCGACGTGCTCGCCCGACTGCGCCGTGAGCGCCCGGGCCAGCCGGTGTCGGTGCCCCTCGGCGTGCTCTCGGGGCTCATCGCGAACGGCGTCCCGGTGAGCACCGCGACCGAGAGCATCTTCGCGCTGACGAAGAACGGCATCGCCGACGAGCAGCTCGTGGCGTTCCGCCGCGACGTCGAGCGCGACGTCGGCATGGGTGCCGCGCCCGCCGCGGCCGCGCTGCTCCACGCGAGCGAGTTCTCGGCGAGCTTCGCGCGCGACCAGTCGAGCGGCCCGCCGACGGGGGCCGGTGCAGGCGCCCCGACCGGCAAGCGGCGCCCCTGAGCGACGCTCGCACGCTTCCCGCCCCGACGGGCCGGCGCTGACGCGTCGGCCCGTCGTCGCTTCGCGATCGTCTCGTTCACGCAGCGAACCGGACAGCGTCGCCGTCGTCGTGCGCACGCGCTAACTTCCGGTACATGCCGCGCTCATCGCGCCCGCGCCCGGGTAGCAGAGGTCGTCCCACATCGTGACCGTGTCGCGTCGATCGCGTGTCGGCGCGTGGCTCGGCGGCGCCGCAGCGGCCGTCGTGACCTTCCCGATCGAGTCGAGCCCACTCGCGGCGCAGCACGCGCAGGTCACCGGATCGCTCGACGTCGGCGCGGCCAGCGTCGCCTACGACGAGTTCCTCCGGTCGAGCGTGGCCACGCTGAGCCCCGCGTTCCGCGTCGAGGCCGGGCGCGCGAGCTTCGTCGCGCGCGGCGCGTACAGCCAGTTCCTCGAGACGGGGAACTACAGCTTCGAGGGGACGCTCGCCGCGTCGGTGATGTCCCCCGCCGTCTGGAAGGCGCGCGGCGAGCTGTTCGCCACCGCATCGAACACGCGCTACAGCCGGCTCGGCGACTCCGCGGCCACGAACCTGCTCGCCGTCGGACGCGTGCACATCGCGGAGGCGGACCGCGGGCTCTGGCTCGGCACGGGATTCGGCGTCGTCACGCAGGGGTTCAACCTCCCGGACGACCTCGTCCAGGCCGACGTCGGCGGATGGTGGCGCTCCGGCGAGGCGACGCTCACCGCGCAGGCGCTGCCGACGCGGGTGGGCTCGCTGAAGTACGCCGACTTCATCGTCGGCGCGCGCTGGTCGCCGCCACGCGCCGAGGTGACGGCGACGGCGGGCTACCGTCAGGGCGCGGTCTCCACGGGCGTGTCGCGGTGGGCCGAGATCGGGGGCACGTACTGGCTCATGTCGCACCTCGCCCTCATCGGCGGCGCTGGCGTCTTCCCAACGGAGCTGTGGCGCGGGCTGCCCGGCGGCCGCTACGCGTCGGCCGCGGTACGCATCGCGACGCACGCGCCGCGCGCCTCGGATCCGGCGCGGGTCGCGGAGCTCACGCAGCCCTACGAGCTCGGTCGACTGCGGCCGAGCGCGAGCGCCGCGCAGTTCACCGTTCTGACCGAGCCGAACGGCACGCGCACGCTACGGCTGCGCGCACCCGGCGCGACGGCGGTGGAGCTGATCGGCGACTTCACGGACTGGCTTCCGACGCCGCTCGTGTCGTCGGGCAACGGCACGTTCACGCTGAACGTGTTCCTCTCACCGGGCATCCACCGCGTGAACGTTCGCCTCGACGGCGGGCCATGGGTCGCGCCGCCGGGGATCTCCAAGGTGCGCGACGCTTACGGCGGGGAGGTGGGTCTGCTCGTCGTGCAATGAATCACTACGGCGCGGGCGGTACGGCGCTGGCGGTGGGACGCGATGACGCGCAAACGACGCTCGCACCGCTCGACTGCGCGGCACGGCGCCGTGCCGCGGTGTTGGCGTCGTATGCGCATCATCGCGGAGTATCGTCAGCGTCGTATCGCCGCCGCAGTGTCCCAGCGCAGTAGCGCAGCGCAGTAGCGCAGCATCCGCTCAACGCCGTCCCATGACCGTCAGACTCGCCAATCTCGCCCTCATCGCCGTCACCGCCGCGCCGTTAGGCGCGCAGGCCACCCCCCTCACGGTCGACCGCATCTTCCGCAGCGCCGAGCTCGCGCCGCAGGGCGGCCCCGACGTGCGATGGCTCAAGGATGGCCGGTCGTGGGTGGAGGCGCGCCGCGCGCGCGGCGGCGGCGTCGACATCGTACGCGTCGACGCGGTCACCGGGCAGACCACGGTGCTCGTCGAGGCGAGGGCGCTCGTCGACGCGGACCGTCGGCCGATCGCGATCGAGGAGATCGAGCTGTCGCCGGACGAGCGAAAGGCGCTGCTCTTTCACAACTCGGTGCGCGTGTGGCGCAGTAACACGCGGGGCGTCTACCACGTCGTCGACTTCGACACGAAGATGGTGCGGCCGATCGCCGTCGGCTCCACGCTCGGCGGCGCGCGACCGACGCACGCGGCGGACTCGATGGCGGGCGAGGCGCTCGGCAAGGAGCACGGCGGGGTGAGCGGCGGCGTGCCGAGCTTCGTCGGGCGCGGGCTCGCGAGCGGCGCGGCCGACCCCGACCTGCAGATGTTCGCGAAGTTCTCGCCCGACAGCCGCTCGGTGGCGTACGTGCGCGGCAACAACCTGTGGGTCACCGATCTCGCGACGGGGCAGGCGCGCCAGCTCACCACCGACGGCTCGGACGACGTCATCAACGGCACCACCGACTGGGTGTACGAGGAGGAGCTCGGCCTGCGCGACGCGTTCCGCTGGAGCCCGGACTCGAAGCGGCTGGCGTACTGGCGCTTCGATCAGACGGCGGTGCCGGCGTACCCGATCGTGAACGAGACCGAGGCGCTGTATCCGGTGGTGAGCGTGCTCCGCTACCCGAAGGCCGGGACGCCGAACTCGCGCGTCACGTTAGGCGTCGTGAATGCCGACGGTGGCCCCACGAAGTGGCTCGCCGTCGGCCCCGACACCGGCCAGTATCTCGCGCGCATGGAGTGGGTGGATGTCGACTCCGTCGCCGTGCAGCGGCTCGTGCGCAAGCAGGACCGGCTCGACCTGATGGTGGTGAGCGCGACGAGCGGCGCCGGGCGCACCGCGCTCACCGAGCGCGACTCCGCGTACGTGGACGTGGAAGGGGAGGCGGTGACGTGGCTCGCCGACGGCAAACGCTTCCTGCTGCGCACCGACCGCACCGGCTGGCGACAGTACGTGCTGTACGATCGGAGCGGCCGCGCCGTCAGGCAGATCACGCCCGACGGGGCGGACTACCTGGAGCTCGCCGCGGTCGACGAGGCGGCGGGCGTGGCGTACGTGCTCGCCGCCGCGCCGACGCCGATGGAGCGTCAGCTGTTCCGCTGCCCGCTCGAGCGCGGGAGCTGCCGGCGCGTGACGACGGTGCCCGGCACGCACGCGTTCACCGTCTCGCCGAACGCGAAGTATGCGGTCGACGTCCGGTCGCGCCTGTCGGAGCCGCCGGTGGTCGAGCTGGTGGAGCTGCCGTCGCTGCGCGTCGTGCGCACGCTCGAGGACAACGCGCCGGTGGCGGCGCGGCTCGCGGCGTCGGGCGTCCGGCGCCCCGCGTTCCTGAAGGTCCCGATGCCCGACGGCACCCAGCTCGACGCGTACCGCATCGTGCCGCCGGCGTTCGACTCCACGCGGCAGTACCCGGTGCTGATGTACGTCTACGGCGGCCCAGCCGCGCCGCAGGTGAACGACGCGTGGAGCGGCACGCGCTTCCTGTGGCACGAGATGCTGGCGGAGAAGGGCTACGTCGTGATGGTGGTGGACAACCGCGGCGCGGCGTGGCGCGGGCGCGAGTTCCGCAAGCTCACGCAGTACCAGCTCGGCGTGCGCGAGTCGCAGGACCAGATCGACGCGGCGAAGTGGATCGGCCGACAGCCGTGGGCCGACGCATCGCGCATCGGGCTGTGGGGGTGGAGCTACGGCGGCTACATGACGGCGCTCACGCTCTCGCGCGGCGGGTCGGTGTTCAAGGCCGGCATGTCCGTCGCGCCGGTGGTCGACATGCGCTACTACGACACGATCTACACCGAGCGCTTCATGTGGACGCCGCAGGAGAACGCCGACGGCTACCGCCGCTCCTCGGTGCTCACGTATCTGGGCGGCATGACGGCGCGCTTCCTCCTCGCGTACGGCACGGGCGACGACAACGTGCATCCCCAGAACTCGATCGTGCTGGCGAACGCGCTGGTGGCGGCGAACAAGCCGTTCTCGATGCTGTTGTATCCGAACCGCACGCACTCGATCTCCGGCGGCAACGCGCAGCCGCACCTGTTCGAGTCGCTCACCCGCTTCGTGCTCGAGAACCTATGACAAACCGCTGCGTGCTGCGTGCTGCGTCCCTCTCGCTGTTCCTCGCGGCGTGCGGGCCGAAGGGGCTCCAGACGAAGGTCGATCCGAAGGCGGTGCAGGGAGCGATGGCCGCGGGACGCGCGGCGGCCGAGGCGGGGCGGCACGCGCCGTTCCCGCTCACGCGCGCCGAGCGCACGCACTACATGGAGACCTCGCGGCTGAGCGACGTCTACATGTTCCTCGACTCGCTCGCCCGCATCGGCGCGCCGATCACCGAGCTGTCGATGGGGAAGTCCGCGCAGGGAGCGGACATCGCGTTCATCGTCGCGTCGCGGCCGTGGGTGCACACGCCGGAGGAGGCGCGCGCGTCGGGCAAGCCGGTCGTCTACGTGCAGGCGAACATCCACGCGGGTGAGGTGGAGGGGAAGGAGGCGCTGCAGATGGTCCTCCGCGACCTCGCGCTCGATCCGCGGCCCAACGTGCTCGACTCGCTCGTGCTGATCGCCGTGCCGGTGTACAACGCCGACGGCAACGAGGCGATCGCGCCGCAGACGATCAATCGCACGGAGCAGAATGGGCCGGTGCTCGTCGGCACGCGCGCGAACGCGATGGGGCTCGATCTGAACCGCGACTACACGAAGGCCGAGGCGCCGGAGACGCGCGCATCGCTCGCCGCGTTCGAGCGGTGGGACCCCGACATGTTCGTCGACCTGCACACGACCGACGGCAGCTATCACGGCTACGCGCTGACCTACTCGCCGTCGCTGCACCCGGGCGCGCCGCTGCACGCGTTCAACCAGGACACGCTGCTGCCGGAGCTGGAGCGGCGGGTGCGCGACCGCCGGCACGTGAGCACGTTCCCGTACGGCAACTTCGTGCGCGAGTTCAACGAGCGCGCGCTCACCGACACGGTGAAGCGCGGCTGGGAGACGTACGACCACCGCGCGCGCTACGGCACGAACTACTTCGGCCTGCGCGGCAAGCTGTCCGTGCTGAGCGAGGCGTTCTCGCACGACCCGTTCGAGAAGCGCGTGGAGTCGACGTACGCGTTCGTGCGCGAGCTGCTGTCGCTCGTCGCGGCGCAGGGGCCGGCGATCGTCGCGCGTACGCGCCGCCCGGCGACGCCTAACGAGGGCGTGCTGCGCGCGCGTCTCACGACGTCGCCGCGCACCGGTCCGGTGATCGCCGAGGACGTCGTGCGGCTCGCCGACACGATGACGGTGACTGAGCCCGGCGTGCCGCGCGGCTACCGGCGCACGGGGCACTACCGGACGATCGACATGCCGATCTACGACCGGTTCGACCCGACGCTGCGCGCCGCGCTGCCGACGGGCGGCTGGGCACTCGGCGCCGACCAGGAGCGCGCGGTGCGCACGCTGCGGCTGCACGGCGTGCGCGTGGAGCGCGCCGATTCCGCGTCGGGCGACGTGGAGGCGCAGGTGTTCCGCACCGACTCCGTGGTGCGCGCCCCGCGGCCGTTCCAGGGGCACAACGAGGTGCGGCTGGAGGGGCAGTGGCGCACCGACCGTCGCCGCGTCGACGCCGGGGGCTTCTTCGTCCCCGCGGCGCAGCCCCTCGCGCTCGTGGCGCAGGAGCTGCTCGAGCCGCAGAGCGACGACGGGCTCGCGACGTGGAACCAGCTCGACCCGTTCCTGCGCGTGGGCGGGGACTTCCCGATCGTGCGGCTGGCGGGGGTGCCTAACGGGAAGCGGATGCCGGTGCCCTGAGCGCCGGCGCGGCGTGGACGGTTCCACCTCGTGCATGACTCCACGAGATCGGACGCGGATCACGCGGATCACGCGGAAACGGCCGGATAGCGATGGGGACGAGGTGCGAGCCTCTCCCCTTTCCCTATCCGGCCGTGATGCTCGTCGTCACTTCGACAGCGAGAACTGGAACGGGGCCTGGACGAGCTGCTTCACCTTGCGGTCGCCCACCATCGCCGGCACGAACTTCATCTCGGCCAGCGCGGTCCTCACGGCCTGCGTGAACAGCGGGTGGTCGGACTTCATGACCTTGAACGTGTCCATGATCGGCAGGCCGGTGGTGTCGACCACGAACGCGGCGTACACGGTGCCCTCGACCTTCGCCGCGCGCAGCTCGTCGGGGTAGCGCGGCCCCATGTTCCCGGGCGCCGGCGCGACGGGCTTCTCGACCTGGAACTCGAAGTACGGCCCGTTCACGACCTGTGGCGGGCCGCTCTGCTTCATCGCGTCGGCACTGCGCGGCTGCGTGACCGGACGCGGCGCGCTCGACGCGTCGACCGCCTCGTCGGCGCGCACGACGTCGAGCGTGCGCACGCCCGGCGGGTTGGCCGCCCCGCGGTGCGCGGAATCCGCGGAGGCCGTCGTCGGCACGGGCTTGTCGGCCTCGATCGCCTTCTGGCGCGGCGCCGCGTTCGGCGACAGGGCGTCGCGCGAGCCGGCGCACGCGGCGGCCGCGAGCGCGACGGCGGCGGCCGCGGCGACGGTGCCTAACACGGTGCGCAGGACGCGGTTCTCGGGGACGGGCGAGCGCATGGCGTGGATCCTCCGTGACAGGTCGGACGTGGATTCGGCGAGCGCGGGGGCGCCCGCGAGGCCATGGAGCGGGCTGGCGGTCGCGCGCCGCTGGGCGACGGCGAGCAGCAGCAGCCCGTAGCGCGAGACGTCGCGGTGCGCGCCCTGCGCGGCCAGCACGCGGGCGTCGCAGTCGATCTCGAGCGCCGCGCGCAGGCGGCGCAGCTGCCACCACACGCCCGGGTTCCACGGCATGAGCACGATGCCTAACGCACCGAGCGCGAGGTGCAGCGGGTCGCGGGCGCGGACGTGCTCCTGCTCGTGGCGCACGACGAGCGCGCGCAGCGGTGCATCGAGCGCGAGCGCCCACTCCGGGAGCACGATGGCCGGCCGACGCAGCCCGACGACCGCGGGGCCGACGTCGTCGGTGACGAGCACCGGCGTGCCGTCCACCTCGTGCGCGCGCCACGAGCGACGGGCGCGCGCGAGCCCCGACGCGCCGCGAGCGACGAGCGCCAGCGCGAGCGCGGCGAGCGCGAGCCACGTCGCGCCGAGCGGTCGGTCGAGCGGCGCGAGGCGCGCGGCGAGTCGCGGGGCGTACTCCGCGCGCACCACGATCGTCGCGAGGCGCACGGGCATCGTCGGGTCGGCGGAGGCCGCGGCGGCACCGGGCGCCGGCGCGGGGCGCGCGCGTCCGAGCAGCGCCGCGGCGGTGGGCAGCAGCAGCGCGCCGAGCAGCGCGACGGTCCACGCGTGACGCGCCGGGCGGCGCCACATCCGCGCCACGTGCTCCGCGGCCGCGGCAGCGAGGCCCAGCGCGACGGCGACGAGCGTCGCCGCGAGCATCCACAGCGCGATCACGGCGACCTCCGCGTGCGGCGTCCGGCGGGGCGCGTCGACGTGTCGGTGTCGCGCAGCGTGCGCGCGAGGCGGGCCACCTCGTCGGCGTCGAGCGCGCGGTCGCGCACGAGCTCCGCCACGAGCAGCTCGGCCGATCCGTGGAACAGCTTGTCGACGAGGCGCTGCAGCGCGGAGCGTCGCGCCGCGGCGTGCGCGACGAGCGGCGAGTAGCGGTGCGCCTTGCCCTCCGCGTCGTGGCGCACGAACCCCTTCGCCTCGAGGTTGCGGAGGATGGTGAGCACGGTGGTGTAGGCGAGGGAGGCAGGGAGCCGGTCGCGCACCTCCGCGACCGTGCCGGACCCGAGGCTCCAGAGCACGCCCATCACGTCGAGCTCCCGTTCGCCGAGCGTACGATCGGTCATCGGCTCTCCTACTATGTGGTTAGTGGCAAGAATGCGGTGGGATGCGGTGGTTGTCAACTACGGGCCTAGTAGGAGTGGCGCTGGTGAGGCGGCGCTGTTACGGCGGCCCTGATACCGCGGCGCTGGGAACGCGCGGTATCGGCGCCGGCGTCCCAGCGCCGAAGTGCCAGCGCCGACGTATCAGAGCCGCCCCTCGGCTTAGGTATATTTCCCCGCCCGCCCCACCCGAGGTGTCATGCTCCGTAGCACGCTGCTCTATCTCTCGAATCAGCAGAAGGTCTTTCGCTTCATTCGCCGCAACCGGCTCGCGAAGCGGTTCGCCGATCGGTTCGTCGCCGGCGAGACGGTCGACACGGCGCTCGATGCCGTGGCCGCGCTGAACGCGCAGCGGATCCGCGCGTCGCTCGACATCCTCGGCGAGAGCGTGCACAACGAGGCCGAGGCCCGCGGCGCCGGACGACAGTACGTGCACCTGCTCGACCGCATCGCCGAGCGCGGCCTCGACACGAACGTGTCGCTGAAGCTCACCGCGATGGGGCTCGACATCTCGGAGGACCTCTGCGTGGAGGTCGTGCACCAGGTGCTCGCCCGCGCGCGCGACCACGGCAGCTTCGTGCGCCTCGACATGGAGTCGAGCGACTACACGGAGCGCACGCTGCGCATGTTCTACGAGCGGTTCTATCCGGTGTACGGGAACCACGTCGGCATCGTGCTCCAGAGCTACCTGTTCCGCACCGAGCAGGACGTCGCGCGCGCGAACCAGGAGCGGTGCCGCGTGCGGCTGTGCAAGGGCGCCTACAAGGAGCCCCCGACGGTCGCGTTCCCCGACAAGAAGGACGTCGACGCCGCGTACGTGCGCGAGATGCACGCGCTCATGCGCGACGGCAACTACCCGGGGCTCGCGACGCACGACGAGGCGATCATCAACGAGGCGAAGCGGTTCGCGAAGGAGAGCGGCATCGACGCGTCGCGCTTCGAGTTCCAGATGCTCTACGGCGTGCGGCGCGACCTGCAGGAGCAGATCGTGCGCGAGGGGTGGAACATGCGCGTCTACGTTCCGTTCGGCACGCAGTGGTACCCGTACCTCATGCGCCGGCTCGCGGAGCGGCCGGCGAACCTCGCGTTCATGACGGGCAACATCATTCGGGAAGGCGTGAGGCGGCGGAAGTGATGCGCGCGGGCGAGGGTGCGGCGCTGATGAGGCGGTGCTCGAGCGGCGGTCCGCGCCCCGCGGGCTCCGCCCCTTCCGCCGCTCCAGAACCGCCGCTCCAGCACCGCATCATCAGCACCGCATCATCAGAACCGCAGCGTCACGCCCCCCGCATGCGCTCCTCGCGCCTCGCACGGTGATGGGCGGCGCGCACCTCCCTCCCGACCACTCGTTAGGCGACGAGACGACGGTGGGCGGCTACGCCGCCGTCCACGCGCGCCCCGCGGCGTTCGAGGGCGCGGACGGAATGTCGTACAGCGTGGAGCTGTGCGCCGATGCGACCGGCGACGCGACGGCACCGGTGGGCGGCTACCTGCTGTTCCTGCGCTGGCGTCGCGTCGGCGAGCAGGGCGTCGAGGGGCACCTCGAGACCGACTTCATCGTGCGGGGCGACGACGAGACGGCCGTGCTGCGCGAGCTCGGACGCATGCCGCTGCGCACCGTGAAGGCCACGCTCGACGCGCTGATCCGGAAGAGCGACGCCGGCGTGCCGAAGCGGAAATGGTGGGACGTCATGCGCGACGATGACTAGCGGCGCGGGCGTGGTGTTGGGCGGCACGGGCGGCGTGTGGCGGGTGCGCACGGACGACGGCCGGACGGTGAGCGCGTCGCTGCGCGGGCGGCTGAAGAAGAGCGACGAGGGGCGTCGCGCCGACGGCTCGCTCCGCCGCGACACCGTGGGCGCGGCGGACCGCACGCTGAAGCTCGCCGTCGGCGACCGCGTGCGACTGGAGCCCGACGCCCGCGAGAGCGGCGCCTGGGCCATCGCCGAGATCGAGCCGCGCCGCTCGAAGCTCGCGCGCCGGAGTCCCGGCGGTGGGTGGGGCGAGCGCGTCGTCGCGGCGAACGTCGATCAGGTCGTCGTCGTGTTCGCCGCCGCGCGCCCGGAGCCGCACCCGCGCATGCTCGACCGCTTCCTCGTCGTCGCCGAGGCGAACGGGCTCGCCGGCCGCATCGTGGTGAACAAGGTGGAACTGTTAGGCGATGGCGACCCCGTGGCCGGCGAGGCCGTCGCGCGCGAGCGGTTCGCCGACTACGAGCGGGCCGGCTATCCGCTGCACGCGACGAGCGTCCCGCTGCGCCACGGGCTCGACGCGCTGGAGGAGGCGCTCGCGGGGCGCACGTCGGCGCTCAGCGGACCGTCGGGGGTCGGCAAGTCGTCGCTCATGAACGCGATCTATCCCGGCCTCGATCTCCGCGTCGGCGAGATCAGCGAGAGCGTGAACAAGGGACGGCACACCACCGTCGGCGCGCTGCTCCACCCGATTCCCGCGGTGCACGGGCGCCCCGAGGGATTCGTCGTCGACACGCCGGGGCTGCGCGAGATCGGGCTGTGGGGGCTGCCCGTCGAGTCGCTCGACACGTGCTTTCCGGAGTTCCGCGCGTATCTCGAGCGGTGCCGCTTCGCCGACTGCGCGCACCTCGCGGAGCCCGAATGCGCGGTGCGCGCGGCGGTGCAGGCGGGGGAGGTGAGCGCCGCGCGCTACGACAGCTACGTGAAGCTGCGCGAGGAGCTGCTCGCGCTGCCCGACGTCTGAGCGAACCGCAGAGGACTGCTCTCTTCATTTGAACCGCGGAGGACGCAGAGGACGCAGAGGAAACCAACAACGAATTGGTTCTCCTCTGCGTCCTCTGCGTCCTCTGCGGTTCAAGAAGTTCACCGCGCCGACAGCTTCACGAACACCGTGCCGTGCCGCGGCACGACGCGCGAGAGCTGGCCGTCGAACGTGCCGAGGTCCTTCTGCCGCCACAGGTCGCGCGCGACGCGCTTGCCGGTGATCCCGAGGTCGCTCCACTTCACGGTCACCGGCATGTCCATCTCGTCGCGGTTGAACAGCCCCACGGCGAGCGAGCCGTCGGCGAGCGGACGCGCCCACACCTCCAGCTCCCCGTCGCGCGCGACGCGGTCGGCGGCCTTGCCCAACGCGTCCTGGTGCACGGCGAGCACCTCGTCGTTCGTCACGAGGTTCAGCTCGAAGTCGTCCATCTGCGTGAGGTCGTTGCCCAACAGCAGCGGCGACGCGAGCAGCGTCCACAGCGTGATGTGCACGTACTGCTCGTTCGGCGTGAGCCGCGAGTCGCGCAGCCGCGGCCCCCAGCCCACCTTGCCGATGACGAGCATGTCGGGGTCGTTCCAGTGCCCCGGCGACGCGTACTTCGAGTTGCCGACCTGGCGGAAGCCGATGCCCGCCATGCTCTCCCACGTGTCGGTGATGTCGCCGGTGGTGCGCCACGAGTTCCCCTCGATCCCCGGCTCGGCGCCCCACTCCCACACGTTCCCCCAGCCGTACTGGCAGAGCGAGTAGACGATGTCGCGCGGCACCTGGTTCAGCGCGGTGCGCCCCACCTGGTACGGGCGCTTCAGCACCGCGAGCTGCTGGTTCGTCTCGCCCGGCGCGAGCACGCTCGAGTAGCCGCACCAGTCGTACTTGAGGTAGTCGACGCCCCAGCCGGCGAACGTGCGGAAGTCCTGGAGCTCGTGCTGCCAGCTCGCCTCGAGCCGCTGGCAGGTGGTGGGTCCGGGGCCGGAGTAGATGCCGAACTTGAGGCCCTTGGCGTGGATGTAGTCGCCTAACGCCTTCATGTCCGGGAACTTCTTGTTCGTGAGCATCGTGCCGTCGGGCGCGCGCACCGGGCCCTCGTACAGCGGATCCTGCTCGCGGGCGCTCCGCTCCCAGCCGTCGTCGAGGTTCACGTAGGTCCACCCGTGGTCGGCGAGCCCCTTCGCCACCATCGCGTCGGCGGCGGCGCGGGCGAGCGAGTCGCTCACGGCGCGGCCGAACACGTTCCACGAGTTCCACCCCATCGCCGGCGTGAGCGCGAGCTGCCCCTCGGCCACGAACGTGAACGCCTTCGACGCGGAGCCGACGGCGTTGCGCGCGGTGAGCGTCACGGGGTAGCGGCCGCGCGCGGCGATCGTGCCGCGGATGATGCCGGTCGCCGGGTCGAGCGTGAGGCCGTTAGGCAGGCCGCGCGCGCCGTACGTCATGGGCCGAGTGCCCGACACGGGAATGCGATAGAGCACGTCGTGCCCCGGCGTGACGCCGGTGAGCGACGGGCCGTTGATGCGCGGGGCGGGGCCCGGCTTCGGCGTGAGGATCTCGCGCGGCTCCACGGGCACGTCGATCGCCACCGGCGCGGCGCCGCTCACCGAGAACGTCGCGTCGGCCCAGTCGGCGGCGACGGGGCGGGTGCCGTCCACCGGCTTCACCTGCAGCACGAGCGTGCGGATGCCGCGCACGTCGACGCTCACCGGCTCGGGCGCGTCGCCGCGCGCGACGGCGCGGCTCACGTGCAGCACCCGGCCGTCGCCGAGGACGCGGAAGACGATCGGCACGGGCGGCGGCGTGGTGGTCGGCTGCGGCGCGCCGGCGGGCGGCGCGGGGAGCGGGTTGTCGTCCGCGCCGACCATCGCCGTGAACCGCTGCGCGCCGCCGTCGAGCCGCACGAACAGCACGCTCGTCGCGCGCGTGCCGACGCCGTGCTCGAACGTGCGGCCGCCGATGCGGATCGTGTTGCCGTCCATCGCCCGATCGGCCTGGGCGACCGTCGCCTGGCCGCCACGCCCGCCGGCCGGCTGGACGCGCATCTTGGACAGGTCGAGCGACGCGAGCGGCACGTCCGCGTAGCGCGCGGCGGGCGTCGCCACCGGCGCGGCGCCGAGGAGCAGGGGCAGGGGGAGGAAGCGCGCGAGGCGCGGCGGCGCGATCATGTGGGCGGGGTTGTGTGGCTGGAGATGCGGAATACTGTATCCAATATTCGTCCATGCGCGAGCCTTCGCGAGGATCCATGCTCCGGTTCCGTCTGCTCCTCACCGCGCTCCTGGCGGTCGCCGGCCGCGCCGCCGCCCAGCCGGTCGTCGACGGCGTCTTCCCTCCGGAGGAGTTCGCGGCCCGGCGCGCCGCGGTCTTCCAGCGCATCGGCGACGCCGTCGCGGTGCTCGCCGGCACCACCGACCGGCCCGGCGAGCAGCCACTGCGGCAGGGGAACCAGTTCTACTACCTCTCCGGCGTCGTCGAGCCGCAGGCGCTGCTGCTGCTCGACGGCCGCACGCGGCGCACCACGCTGTTCCTCCGCCCGCGCGACGACCGGCGCATCGCCCGCATGCTCGGGCCCATGCTCTACCCCGGCGACTCCGCCGCCCGCGCCACCGGCATCGACAGCGTGCTCGATCGCGCCGCGTTCGCCGACGCGATCGCTCGCGTCGCGAGCGACGGGCGCACGATCTACACGCCGTTCCGCCCCGAGGTGCTCGGCAGCGCGTCGACGTACGACGTCGTGCATCTCGCCCGCGTCACCCACGACGACCCGTGGGACGGCCGGCCGTCGCGCGAGGAGGCGTTCCGCGCGAAGCTGCAGGCCGCCGCGCCGCGGTCGGAGCTGCGCGACCTCGACCCGATGCTCGACACGCTGCGCGGCACGAAGTCGCCGCGCGAGATCGCCGTCATCCGCGAGGCCACGCGCATCACCGGCCTCGCCATCGTGGAGGCGATGCGCGACGCGCGCCCCGGCATGACGGAGTACGAGCTGCAGGCGGACGCCGAGTTCGTGTTCAAGAAGCACGGCGCGTACGGCGCCGCGTACTTCGCGCTCGTCGCCACCGGGCCGAACACGTTCTACTCGCACTACCATCGCAACACCGCGCGCCTCGCCGACGGTGACCTCGTACAGTTCGACTACGCGCCGGACTACGACTACTACGTGTCGGACGTGACGCGCGTCTTCCCGGCGAGCGGCCGCTTCACGCCGCGCCAGCGCGAGTTCTACGGCGCGTACCTCGCGCTCTACCGCGCGCTGCTCTCGTCGATAAGGCCGCACGTGACGGCGGCCGACGTCGCCGCCGCGGCGGTGCCGAAGATGGACAGCATCCTCGCCCGCTTCCCGTTCACGGACGCGCGCATCCGCGACGCCGCCCGGCGCTTCGTCGACGGCTTCCGCCGACCGATCCCGAGCCTCGGCCACACGATCGGCATGGAGGTGCACGACGTGGCGTATCCCACACGCACGCTCGAGCCGGGACAGATCTTCACCATCGAGCCGGCGATGCAGATCCCCGAGGAGCACCTCGGCCTGCGACTCGAGGACATGCTGCTCGTCACCGAGCGCGGCGTGGAGAACCTGTCGGCCGACGTGCCCGTGGAGATCGCCGACATCGAGCGGGTGATGGCCGAGCCGGGACTGAGCGATCGCGCCGCACCCGCGCGGCCGCGCCCGCGCGCGCCGCGACGCTGAGGCGTCGCCTACGGCGCGCGGAACAGGCGCGGCGCGAAGTCGTGCAGCGCGCGGCGCCACGTCTGCCACTCGTGCGCCGTGCCCGGCGACGCGACGAACACCGAGCGCACGCCGAGGCTGTCGAGCGCCGCGTGGAAGGCGACCGCGCCCTGGTGGAACTGCGTCTCCTCGGTGCCGGCGCCGAAGTAGAGCAGGCGCGCGCGGTCGTTGAACGTCGTCGCGTTCGCGAGCGCGCCGCCGTATGCCTGCGCGGGCGGCGTCCGCCCGACGCCGGCGCCGCTGAACGCGCCGATCCAGGCGAACGTGTCGAGGTGCGTGAGCCCGATCTGCAGCGCCTGCCCGCCGCCCATCGACAGCCCGGCGAGCGCGCGCGCGCGTCGCGCCGCGCGATCGTGCGGTACGCCGCGTCGATCGTCGGCACCAGGTCGCGCAGCACGACCTCCTCGAACGCCGAGCCGGCGCCGGCGATCACCGGCTGCGGCGCGCCGTCGCCGGGTCGCGCGGCGTAGCCCTGGTCCATGACGACGAGCATCGGCCGCGCGCGCCCCGCGGCGATGAGGTTGTCGAGGATGAACCCCGCGCGTCCCTGCGCGCTCCATCCGCGCTCGTCCTCGCCCGCGCCGTGCTGCAGATACAGCACCGGGTAGCGCGTCGCGCGATCGGCGTCGTAGCCGGGCGGCGTGTACACGTACGCGCGCCGCCATGCGCCGGTCACCCGCGAGCGGTACCAGCGCGCGCGCACCTCGCCGTGCGGCACGTCCTTCACATCGTAGAAGTCCTCGTCCGGCGATGGCACCTCGACGCCGCTCGTCGGCCGACCGTAGCCGAAGAACGTCTCGCTCGCGGGATCCATCGTCATCGTGCCGTCGACGAGGAACCAGTAGTAGTGGAACCCCGGCACCGCGGGGGGCGTCGTCACCGTCCACACGCTGTCGTCGACGCGCGTCATGGGGAGCGGCGCCGCGGCGAGCCCGGGGCCGCCAGGCACGAGCTGCACGGTCCTCGCGTTAGGCGCGCGCAGGCGGAACGTCACCGCGCGGTCGGCGCCGACGCGCGGGTAGCGTGCGCCGCGCACGTTCGTCGCCGCGGGGCGGCCGTCGTCGCCGGACTGCGCGGCGAGCGGCGCGGCGAGCCGCGCGGCGGAGAGGGCGAGGAGCCCGGCGCAGGCGGCGAGGGACAGGGATCGCATGCCCTACGTTCGGCCCCGGCGCGCGCGGCCGCAACGGCCGCAACGGGCGCTCTTGTGGCACGAGGCCCCGGGGTCAGATTGGGCTCGCAGCCCGAGTTACGCCTACATCTCCCAACCGCGCGGGGCACGCACATGGACAACAACGACGTCAGTCGGCGCTCGTTCCTCGGCACCGTCGGCACGGTGGCGAGCGGCGCGTTCGCCTTCACCATCGTGCCACGCCACGTGCTCGGCGGCCCGGGCTACGTCGCGCCGAGCGACCGTGTGAACGTGGCGATCGTCGGCGCCGGCGGGCAGGGGATGTCGAATGCCCGCGCGCTCGTCGCCGGCGGCCAGAACGTCGCGGTGCTCGTCGACGTCGACTACGGCTTCGTGGACCGGCAGGTCGCGAATTCCACGCGCCCCCGCCCCAACGCGCCTAACGCGCCGAACCCGCAGCAGGCGAACGTCGGCGCGCAGCTCGCCGACCAGTACGCGAAGGCCACGCGCTACGCCGACTTCCGCGTGATGCTCGAGAAGGAGAAGGGGATCGACGGCGTCGTCATCGCCACGCCGGACCACGGGCACGCGGTGCAGGCGATCGCCGCGATGCAGGCGGGCAAGGCGGTGTACGTGCAGAAGCCGCTCACCTGGTCGGTGGCCGAGGCGCGCGCGCTCGCCGCGACGGCGAAGCGCACCGGCGTCGTGACGCAGATGGGCAACCAGGGGCACTCGTTCGACGGCACGCGGCAGATGGTGGAGTGGATCCGCGCGGGGCTCATCGGGCCGGTGCGCGAGGTCCACATCTGGACGAACCGCCCCATCTGGCCGCAGGGGATCCCGCGCCCGACGACCGAGGCGCTGTACACGCCGCCGCGCGGGCCGGTGACCGCGGGCGGCGACGGCGGCGTGCGTGCGGCGGCGGGCGGCGGGCCTAACGGAACGCCTAACGGGCCGACCGCGCCGGGCGGCGCGCCGGCGATCGACTGGACCGCGCGCGACATGCAGCGCACGTTCGCCACGCTCATGGCGTCCGGGCTCACCGCGCCGCCGCCGGGGCTGAACTGGGATCTGTTCATCGGCCCGTCGCCGATGGTGCCGTACCATCCCATCTACCACCCGTTCAACTGGCGCGGCTGGACCGACTGGGGCATGGGCGCGCTCGGCGACATGGGAGCGCACCTCGTCGACCAGCCGTTCTGGGCGCTCGACCTCGACCTGCCGACGAGCATCGAGGCCACGTCGTCGCCGTTCGGGCTCGACGTCGACGCGAGCCCGGCGACGTACCCGCAGGCGATGACCGTGCACTACGAGTTCGCGGCGCGCGGCAAGATGCCGCCGGTGAAGATGAGCTGGTACGACGGCGGGCTGATGCCGCCGCGCCCCGAGCATCTGCCCGACGACGTCGTGCTCGATCGCAGCGGTGGCGGCTACTTCGTCGGCACGAAGGGGATCATCCTCTACGCGACGTACGGCAACAATCCGCGGCTCTACCCGGCGAGCCTCACGGAGCAGGCCGCGAAGATCCCCCATTCGGTGAAGCGCATCACCGTGTCGCACGAGATCAACTGGGCGAACGCGATCATGGGCAAGGCGGAGCCGAGCAGCGACCTCGCGTACGCGTCGCGGCTCACCGAGACCATGCTGCTCGGCATCGTCGCGCTGCGCACGGGGCAGGGGGTGAAGATCGCGTACGACGCGGCGAACATGCGCGTCACCAACCGCGACGACGCGAACCAGTACCTGCAGCGCGAGTACCGCGCGGGGTGGACGCTGTGAGCCTGCTCCTTCGACAGGCCCGAGAGGAGCCGTCGCCGTTCATCCTGTCGAAGCGAAGAGCACCGGGATCCTGTCGCATCCGTCGCCTGCAAGAACCACCTCGACTCGCACCCACTCCATGACGTTTCGCCCACGCTCCGCCCGTCTGCGCGTCGTCGTCCCTGCGATCGCCGCATTGCTCCTGTCGAGTGCGGCCGACGCGCAGCAGCCGGCCTATCCGTCCGCCTGGCGGCAGCACGAGCTGAATCGACCACACGCGAAGCCCGTGACGCCGGCGAGCACGCCGGGCGCGCCGCCGTCCGACGCGACGGTGCTGTTCGACGGCCGCGATCTCTCCGCGTTCGTCGGCGGCCGCGGCGACTCGACGGTTGCGCCGCGCTGGAAGGTGGAGAACGGCTACGTGGAGGTCGTGCCGCGCACGGGCTCCATCCGCACGAAGGAAGCGTTCGGCGACGTGCAGCTGCACGCCGAGTGGGCGGAGCCCGACCCGCCGCAGCTCACGGGGCAGAACCGCGGCAACAGCGGGATGATCCTCATGGGTCAGTACGAGGTCCAGGTGCTCGACTCGTACGGTCGCACCGACACGTATGCCGACGGCACGGTGGGCGCGATCTACGGGCAGTATCCGCCGCTGGCGAACGCGAGCCGTCCACCCGGGCAGTGGCAGACGTACGACATCTACTTCCGGCGTCCGCGATTCCGGGCCGACGGCACGCTGCAGGAGCCGGCGCGCGTGACCGTGGTGCAGAACGGTGTGCTGGTACAGAACAACGAGATCATCACCGGGCCCACGTCGCCGATCCCGCCGTCGGGCTACGTGCAGCACGCCGACGAGCTGCCGCTCACCATCCAGGACCACGGGCAGGCGATCCGCTTCCGCAACATCTGGGTGCGGCGCATCGAGCCGCGGCCGGAGCCGCCGGCGGGCTACGTGCCTAACGCCGTCGCGCTCTCGGCCGCGCTGCTGAACGGCACGGCGGGCGAGTTCTATCGCGAGCGCGCGGCGAACGCGCCCGCGCCGGCGAACGCCGCGAACCGGCCCGCGTCGCCCACCTACACCATTATCGTGAAGGGGAGCGAGATCTGGGTGTCGACCGGCGGCTTCGGCGGCAGCACGCCTGCCGTGCGCGCCATCCCCACCGCGCCCGACCGGTTGTGGCTCACCGTGCGCACCGGGGAGCTCGTGCTGACGCGCGACGCGCAAGGCCGGGTGACGTCGGTCCGCGAGGCAGACTCGAACGCGCCAGCCGCTGTGCGGCGCGAGTGACAACGCCTGGCTGGACTCCACGTACGAGTGTTCGTTGGACTGAAGAAGGACTGAAGGAGGACTGAAGAAAGGACCAACGCTTCTCGTTGGTGTTTCCTTCTTCAGTCCTCCTTCAGTCCTTCTTCAGTCCCATACGAACTCGTACGTGGAGCCCTGAGAGCGCACCCGACGAGCGAGCGTCACGGCTTCTTCGCGCTCGGATCGCCGGTCGGCGGCGGCGCCTGGTCCGTCGCCTTCGGCGGGCCGAGGATCTCGCGCAGGATCGGCTTCAGCGCGTCGGCCCAGATCTGGTAGCCCTTCACCGTGGGATGCAGGCCGTCCATGGTCATCCCGTCGAGCGGCTTGCCGTCGGCGTCGCCGAGCTTGTCGTTCACGTTCACGTAACGGATGGTCCGGCCGTCGGCCATGCGCGCGAGGTTCTCGTTGATGCGCACGATCGCGTGCGCCATCTCCGGTGATCCGGTGCGCGGAGTGATGCCCGTGAGCACCACCGTGGCGCCGGGCGCCTTCTGCCGGAAGCGGCCGACGAGCGCGCGCAGCCCGCGCGTGATGTCGGCGACCTTCTCGTCCTCGGTTCCCGGGCCCGGGAGGTTGTTCGTGCCGGCGAGCAGCACGATCACCTTCGGGTTCACGCCGTCGAGCTCTCCCTCGTCGATCCGCCACAGCATGTTCTCGATGCGGTCGGCCCCCCACCCGAAGTCGGCCGCGTTCCAGCCGAAGAAGTTCTGCTTCCAGTTCTCGAGGAACTGCGGGTAGTCGGTGGCGCCCCACCGCCGCGTGATCGAGTCACCCTCGTAGTAGACGTCGATCTTCCCCTGCGTGCGCTTGGCGAGCAGCTGCCGGTGCGCGATCATCGAGTTCGAGTCCGTGCGGGCGCGCGGGCGGTCGGCGGGCCACGGCTGAATCGCGGGACTCGGGACTCGGGACTGGGGACTCGGGGCGGACGAGTCCCGCGTCCCGAGTCCCGAGTCCCGAACCGGCGGCGCGGGCGTGTACGAGCGCCCGTAGAAGCGGTCCGCCCAGCTCAGGAAGTACTTCACGTTCGGGGCGTCCGTGTGGCCGCCATCGTGCTGGCGCCACGCGAGCTGGCCGTCGAGCAGGCCGACGTTCACCGGCGGCATCCGCTCCGTCGTGTAGTCGTCGGAGCGGCCGAGGTCCTTCGCGCCCAACAGTCGGAACACCGGCTGCGCGGCGATCGCCGCCATGAAGCTTCCCTGGTGGTCGAGCCACTTCGCGTCGCCCTTCTCGGGGACGCCGTAGCTGACGAACGTGAGGCGCGGCGCGCACAGCGCGAGCAGCTCGTGCGAGTCGACGGAGAGCTGGCTCGGGTCGCCGTGCCCGAACGCGGCCGAGTCGGCGCCGTACTTCAGGTAGTTGCCCGCCATCCAGTGGTACTCGCCGGAGCCCGTCAGGCTCTCGACCGCCTCGCCCCAGTTGCGGCGGTGCAGCGTCGCGCCCCCCTTGCCCGACGAGCCGATGAGCACCGCGGCGAAGCGCGGGTCGAACGCCATCGTCACGAGCGCCGCCTTGCCGTAGCGCGACACGCCCTCGACGCTGACCTGCTTCGCGTTCACCGCGCGGTCGGTCTCGAGGTAGTCGAGCGTGCGCGACGCGCCCCACGCCCACGCGCGCAGCGCGCCCCAGTCGTCCGGCTTGCGCGGCTGTCCCTTGTTCACGAGGCCGATGATGCCCCGCGTGAGCCCGGCGCCGTTGTCGGCCTGGATGGTGTTCGGGTTCACGAACGCGAAGCCCCAGCCGTCGACGACGAGTTGCTCGGTGGGCGGCGCGTCGGCGCTCGGGACTCGGGACTCGGGACTCGGGACTCGTCCCCCCCGAGTCCCGAGTCCCGAGTCCCGAGTCCCGAGCACCTGCGCCAGCGATCCGCCGCGGAACATGATCATCACGGGCACGGGCCCTTTCGCGTCCGCCGGCAGCACGAGCGTCACCGGGAAGTCGACGGTGATCGCCGGGTAGGCGGAGTTGTCGACGTGCGCGAGGAGCTGCCGGCCGACGACCCGTCGTCCGCCGACGGTCCCGGTGTCGGTCTCCGCGACCGACCACGTGACCTTCGGCACGTTCTTCGGGATGCGCCCGTACACCTCGCGCTCGAAGTCGTCGACGATCTCGGCGCGCCGCTTCGCCCAGAGCGCGGGCGTCGTGACCTTGCGCCCGTTCCTCAGCGTGAGGACGTCGGGGAGCTTCGGGAACGGGTTCGCGAGCGCCGTGTCGTAGTTCGCGTGGTTCGGCGCCTGCTCGTTGCCGCTCGGGCCGGGCCGGAGCCGTCGGATCCCGAGCTGGTCCATCATGTTCCGATGGTCCTGCTCGAGGGCCTGGCGGTCGATGGCGGGCGGCTGCGCGGCGGGGGTCGTCGCCGCGAGCGCGAGGACGAGCGAGAGGAGCGGCTTCACGGCGTCTCCATGAGACGGGGTTCGTACGGGAACGTTCCAAACCGATCGTGCGTTGAGCGCGCCGGGATCTCCCGACGCGCCGCGCTCAGCCCTCGTTGGGCGGCGCGGTCGTCCCCCGGACGACGAGCGTGGGCGTGACCAGCACGTGGCGGGCGGCCTCGCGGCGGCCGGCGAGGCGCTCGAGCAGCAGGGCGACGGCCTCGCGTCCCATGTCGGGGCGCGGCTGGTCCACGGTGGTGAGGTTGATGTGGCGCAGCGCGGCGAGCGACGTGTTGTCGTAGCCGACGATCGACACGTCCTGCGGGACGCGGATGCCGCGCTCGGCGAGCACGGCGAGGGCGCCGAGTGCCGCGAGGTCGTTCGCGACGAAGATCGCGGTGGGGCGGGGGCCACCGGCGGCGAGCAGCGCCTCCACGCCGTGGCGTCCGCCCTCCTCGGTGTAGCTGCCGGGCACGACGTGCACGAACTCGGCGAGCCCGCGCTCGGCCATGCTGCGCTCGTAGCCCTCGCGGCGCTCGGCGGCGCCGGCGCCGCGGCCGCCGTCGATGTGCGCGATGCGGCGGTGCCCGAGATTGGCGAGGTGCTCCATGACGAGACGGGCGCCGGTCGGGTCGTCGTTCGTCACCGAGTCGACGCGCGGGACGTCGGACCGGCGGGCGACGAGGACCATGGGGAGCTCGCGGCTGGCGGCGGCGATGCTCTGCACCCCGAACATGGGGCTCGCGAGGATCAGCCCGTCCACGCGCAGCTCGAGGAGCGTGTCGAGGGCGCGCTGCTCGGCGGCGGGGCTGAGATTGACGGTGCTGATGATCGTGCGGTAGCCCTCGGCGCCGGCGGCCTCCTGGACGCCGTCGATGACCTCGGCGAAGAACGGGTTGTGGAGGTCGGAGAGAATGACGCCGAACAGGTTCGTGCGCCGGCGAACGAGGCTCCGGGCGACGGCGTTCGGGCGATAGCCGAGCTCGGCGGCGGCGGCGAGGACGAGGGCGCGCTTCTCGTCGCTCACCGTGCGCTCGCCGCGCATGACGAGCGACACGAGCGACTTCGAGACGCCGGCGCGCGCGGCGACGTCGATGATGGTCGGGCGAGCGTTCGTGGTGGGCGTCATGAGATCCGGATGGATGGCCGACGGGTCGCCGGAGACGATAGCGCGCGGTCCACGGCGTGGACAGCCGCGTGCGTTACCTCGGCGACGTCGACCGCGGGCGTTCGTTGTGACGCGCCGCACCGGCCGGGGGTCGGCTGCATTGTGCGAGGCAGCGACGAATCCCGTTGACAGCGCGCGGAATGCCCCACATTTTGGCCGCCAAATGGAACGTTCCAGGAACGTTCCAATATTGTTTCGACTCGCTCGACCCGTCCAGACCGGCGTGACGTCCGTCGGATCGCCCGCCGAACGAGCCCGCTCCACCGCTGCCGCGTGCGCCGACCGTTCCGCACGCGGGCAGGCACGACTCGCGGAAATGTCCAACGGCCGTACGAATCCCCATCCCGTCTCGGAGGTCTTCTGATGCAACGCTGGGTGCTCACCGCGGTCGTCGCGCTCTGCTTCGCCGGCACGGCGCAAGCGCAAACGGCGGGACGCCTTACTGGAACGGTGTCGATCGAGGGGCGAGGGCTCCCGAACGCGACGGTGATCGTCGTCGGGACCAATCCCGTCCTCGGGACGACCACGGACGCCGCCGGGCGGTACTCCCTGAACGCCGTGCCGGCCGGCCCCCGCCAGGTGCAGGCCCGCCTCATCGGCTACGCCCCGCTCACGCTGCCGGTGACCATCACCGCCGGCCAGACGGCGACGCTGAACTTCGGGCTCACCTCGCAGGCCGTGCAGCTCCAGGGGATCGTCACCGTCGGCTACGGCACACAGAGCCGCCGCGAGGTCACCGGCGCGGTCTCGTCGCTGAAGGCCGAGGACCTCCACCAGGTCGTCAGCGCCAACCCGCTCGACGCCATCAAGGGGCGCATCCCCGGCGTCGACATCACGTCGAGCAGCTTCGAGCCCGGCGCGGCCGCCGCCATCCGGATCCGCGGCACCCGCTCGATCTCGGCGAGCAACAACCCGCTGTACGTCGTCGACGGGGTGCCGATCACCGGCGACCTGCGCGACATCGACCAGAACAGCATCGACCGGATCGAGGTCCTGAAGGACGCCTCCGCCGCCGCCGTCTACGGCAGCCGCGGCGCGAACGGCGTCATCATGATCACGACGAAGAAGGGCGGCACCAACGGCATCACGGAGTTCACGCTCAACTCCACCTACGGCGCGTCCAAGATCCGCCGCGAGGTGCCGATGATGGGTGCCCAGGAGTTCGCGAACTTCCGCCGCGAGGCGTACCGCAACGGCAGCGTTGCGGCCGCGGCGCAGGCGTGCGCGAACTACATGACCAACCCGGCGCCGTGCGACGTGTTCGCGCTCGACCCGACCATGCGCGCGAACCTCGCGGCCGGCGTGAACACGGACTGGCAGCAGGAGCTGCTGCGCACCGGGTCGCTCGGCAACACGCAGCTCGGCTTCGCCGGCGGCAACGCGGAGACGCGCTTCCGCGCCGGCTTCGGGTACCTGAACCAGACCGGCATCGCCATCACGCAGGACTACAACGCCCGCACGTTCTCGTTCAACGTCGACCACAACCACAAGCGGCTGAACCTGCAGCTCGGTGTGCAGGCCGCGAAGAACCACCGCGACGCCGGCCTCGGCGCGATCATGTGGGACGAGGCGCTCTTCAATCCGCCCCTCGGTCGCGTGCGGGACTCCACCGGCGCCTACGTGTTCCTGCCGACCGAGGACGGGCTCCTCGTGAATCCGGTGATGAACGCGCAGAGCTACATCCACCAGATCGACCGGACCAACCTGCTCGGCACGCTCACCGGCTCGTTCGAGCTGCTCAACGGGCTCCGCTTCCACACGAACTTCGGGCCGCAGTACACCAACCAGTCCGACGGCGCGCTGCAGGGCATCTACACGCGCGCGAAGCGCGGCCAGGGCGCCCCGGACGCCACGGACCGGCGCACGCAGAACACGAACTACACGCTGAGCAACTTCCTCGACTTCGACCGCACGTTCCGCGGTGACAAGCACCACGTGCAGGCCACGGCGCTGTACGAGATCGCGAGCTTCCGGACGGTCTTCGACAGCGCCGCGGCGCTCGCGCTGCCGTTCGACAACCAGCTCTGGTACAGCCTCGGCACGGGCTCGACGCCGACGCTGAACGGGTCGTACACGAAGACGGCGCTCCAGTCGTGGATGGGGCGCGTCAACTACACGCTGCTCGACCGCTACACGTTCTCGGCCACGGGCCGGTACGACGGCTCCAGCGTGCTCGCCGAGGGGCACAAGTTCGCGTTCTTCCCGGCCGCGTCGTTAGGCTGGCAGATCGGCGACGAGCCGTTCATGCAGAACGTGCCGGGCCTCTCCGACCTGAAGCTGCGCCTCAGCTACGGCCGGGTCGGTAACAGCGCCATCGGTGCCTACCAGACGCTCGGCCTGCTGGGCCGGACGTGGTACGCGAGCGGCGGCAACTATCTCGTCGGCTTCCAGCCGGGGGCCATCCCGAACCCGGACCTGCGCTGGGAGACGACCGACAAGTTCAACCTCGGCGTGGACTTCGGCTTCTTCCAGCAGCGTATCGCCGGCAGCGTCGACGCGTACCGCGAGAACACGCACGACCTGCTCCTCCCGCGCGCGCTTCCGTACTCGTCGGGCTACACGTCGGTGCTGCAGAACGTCGGCGCGACGAAGAACCTCGGGCTCGAGTTCGCGCTGACCACGCAGAACATCGAGCCGGGGCACGGCCTCGAGTGGTCGACCGACTTCAACATCTCGGTCAACAGGAACCGGATCGTCAGTCTTCAGAGCGGGCTCACGGCGGACGTCGGCAGCAACCGCTACGTCGGCCAGCCGATCAACGTCTACTTCGACTACAAGTACATCGGCCTCTGGCAGATCGCCGACTCGGCGCTCGCCCGCACGTCGTGCGGGTGCACGCCCGGGAGCATCCGCGTCGCGGACCTGAACGGCGACGGGAAGATCACGGCGGACGACCGAACCATCATCGGCCGGCACTACAACAACCCGCGCTGGCAGGGGAGCCTCAACAACCGCTTCAAGTTCGGCGCGCTCGACCTGTCGGTGCTCGCGGCCGCCCGCGTCGGCTACGACATCAACGACAGCTTCCAGGCCGCCTACAACGGTCTCGCCGGTCGCTTCAACAACATCTCGACGAACTACTGGACGCCGGAGAACCAGTCCGGCACCGATCCGCGGCCGAGCACCAACGGTCTCGGCTCGTACGCCGGCTCGCGCAACTACGTCGACGGCTCGTTCGTGCGCGTCCGCGACATCACGCTCGGCTACACGCTCGGCAAGACGCTCGCGCAGCGCATCAGCGCGAGCCGCGCGCGGCTGTACGTGCGTGCGCAGGACCCGTTCATCTTCACGAAGTACAAGGGGTGGGATCCCGAGGCGGGCTTCAGCGCCGGCAACGGCAACAGCCAGTCCTCGCAGCCCGACGTCGGTGGCCCGGCGTTCCGCTCGCTGCTCGCCGGCATCGACGTCACCTTCTGATCCCGCCTCCAGCGCAACGAGAGAGACCAATGATGAAGCGCACACACACGGTCCTGGCGCTGACTGCCCTCGTGGGGGCGGCCGGGTGCTCCGACCTGAAGGAAGTGCCGGTCACCGGCGTCGCGGCGGACTACTTCCAGTCGACCGCCGGCGCGAACGCGGCGGTCACGGGCACGTACGCCCAGCTGCGCGCCTTCTACGGCGGCGAGCAGGAGATCCGTATGACCATGGTCGGCACCGACTCGTGGGATAAGGGCGGCCAGCTGCTCGACCAGTCGTACTGGAACGACTACACGCCACAGCTCAACGGCTCGGCCGGCGGGTCGGCGAACGATCTGTTAGGCAAGTGGCAGGCGGGCTACTCGGCGATCAACGCGGCCAACACGGCGAGCGCGTCGATCGGCTCGGCCACGGGGATCGACGCGACGACGAAGAACACGCGTCTCGGCGAGGCGCGGTTCCTCCGCGCGCTGCTGTACTTCAACCTCGTGCGCACGTACGGCGCGCTGCAGCTCAACCTCGAGCCGACGCAGGGCGTGGTGACGACGGCGACGCGGACGTCGCCGGACTCGGTCTACGCGGTCGGGATCATCCCGGACCTGCAGTTCGCGATCGCGAACCTGCCGGTCAAGCAGACGGAGCTCTACCGCGCCACGAAGGGCGCCGCGCAGACGCTGCTCGCCGAGGTGTACCTGACGCGTGCCAAGCAGGGCGACTTCGACCTCGCCCGCGACCTGGCGACGGCGGTCATCAACTCGGGCGCGTACAAGCTGAACCCGAACTACCGCTCGCTGTTCTGCGCGAACACCGACGACCTCACGGGCCCGTGCTCCTACGCGCCGGCGCAGAAGACCGACCCGGAGATCATCTTCTCGGTGCAGTTCGTGGGCGACGGCGGCACCGACACGTTCGGCAACAACCTGCACCTGTACTGGGTGATGGCGTACGACCTGTCGGGCATCGCCGTGCCGACGCTCGCGCGCACGCCCGCGTACGGCCGGCCGTACCGCCGCGTGCGCCCGACGCTGCACCTGCTGAACCTGTGGAACCGCGCGACCGACAGCCGCTACGACGCGACGTTCCAGACGCTGTGGCGGCAGCCGAACGGCGACACGGCCATCTTCATGCCGGGCACGGCGACGGCGAACAAGGTCGGGCAGGGGAGGAAGTACGGGCAGAACGAGTACGGCGTCGACCTGTTCCCGACGATGAAGAAGTGGCTCGACCAGACGCGCGCCGACGCGAACACGTTCCCGGGGCACCGCGACCGCACGCTGTGGCGTCTCGCCGACGCGTACCTGCTGCGCGCCGAGGCGAACATCCGGGCCGGGCGGCCGAGCGAGGCGATCGCCGACATCAACGTGCTGCGCACGCGCGCCGCGAAGCCGGGCGCCGACAACACGATCAGCGCCTCGGAGATGACCAGCTTCAACGCGAGCCCGATCGACTTCCTGCTCGACGAGCGCGAGCGCGAGCTCGCCGGCGAGGAGGGGCGGTGGTACACGCTGGCGCGCCAGGGCACGGACGTGTTCCTGCGGCGCATCAAGTCCTTCAACGCGAGTGCCGCGCCGAACGTGAAGGCGACCCACATCGTCCGGCCGATCCCGCAGACGCAGATCGACCGCACGGAGGGCGGCGCCGCCGCGTTCCCGCAGAACCCCGGCTACTGAGCAGGAGCCTCCGGGAGCCTCCAGCCTCCTCTTGCGGGGTGGCTGGAGGCTCGCGCGTTTACTGAATGACGGGCGAAGCATGCCCGGTTTCATCCCGGATGCGCCACGAGGAGGACACATGCGGAGTCACTCCGGACTGCTGCCCCGGCTCGCGACGCTGGCCGTACTCGGCGCGGCCGCGTGGGGCGGGGGGTGCGCGGCGAACCAGAGGCGCCCCGAGCGGCGGCTGGACCGCACGGTGATCACGCGCGAGCAGATGCTCGACGGCAACTACACGAACGCGTTCGATGCCGTGTCGGCGCTGCACTCGATCTGGCTGCGCCCGCGCGGGGTCGACAGCTTCCTCGTGCCGAGCATCGTCTGGGTGTACGTGGACGGGATCCGCGTCGGCGGCGTCGACGCGCTGCAGTCCATCCAGCCGCGCCTCGTCAACACCATCCGCTTCTACGACGGGGCGTCGGCGACGAGCCGCTGGGGCGTCGACAACGGCGCCGGCGTGATCCACGTCTCGACGTGGAAGGAGGGCGCGCCGGGGATGCTGGTGCCCGACAGCACGCGCCGGCCGGCGCGGCCCGACTCGACGTGAGACGGGCGCGGCGCGCGGTGGCGCTCGCCGCTGCGCTGCTCATCCCGTCAGGCGCGTTAGGCGCGCAGCCGTCGCCGCGGTCGCGCGTCTCGCTCGACGACGACTGGCGGTTCACGCGGGGCGACCCGGCGGGGCTCACGGTCGACCTGCGCTACGACGTGCGCCCCGAGGTGCGCGACGACCGCGACGACCGGCCGGCGGATGCGCAGCCCCGCGCCGCCACGGTGCCTAACGCGACCGCGACGACGGTGCTGAAGCCGTGGATCCTGCCGACCGGCAACCGCTTCATCGCCGATCCCGCGCGCCGCCACGCGCCGCCGGCGACGCCGTGGACCGGCGACGTGCCGTATCTGCGCGCCGACTTCGACGACGGCGCGTGGCAGCGCGTGCGGCTGCCGCACGACTGGGCGATCGCGGGGCCGTTCCTCACGACGGGGAACACCGGCGGCATGGGGCGGCTGCCGACCGCGGGCGTCGGCTGGTATCGGCGCAAGCTGCGCGTGCCGGCGTCGGATGCGGGGAAGTCGGTCTTCCTCGACGTCGACGGCGCGATGTCGTACGCGACCGTGTGGCTGAACGGAGCGCTCGTCGGCGGGTGGCCGTACGGGTACACGTCGTGGCGCGTGGACCTCACGCCGTACGTGGTGCCGGGCGGCATCAACCAGCTCGCGATCCGCCTCGACAACCCGCCGCAGTCGTCGCGCTGGTATCCAGGCGCGGGCATCTACCGCCACGTGTGGCTGACGACGACGGACCGCGTGCACGTGGCGCAGTGGGGCACGGTCGTGCGGGCGCGCGACGTATCGGGCGAGGCGGCGACGCTCGACATCGACGTCGACATCGACGACGACGCGGCGAGCGATGCGACCGTGCGCACGACGACGCGCATCTACGCGCTGGACGCCGCGGGACGACGCGGCGCCGCGCCCGTCGCCTCGCTGCCGGCGGTCGACACGACCATCGCTGCCGGCACGCGCGTCGTGGTGCGGCGCAGCGTCGTGCTGCGGCACCCGCGCCGGTGGGGGCCTCCGCCCACGCAGCGGCCGAACCGCTACGTCGCCGTCACGACGCTGACGCGCGGCGGCCGGACCATCGACACGTACGAGACGCGGTTCGGCGTGCGCGACGTGCGATTCCATCCCGACTCGGGGCTGCTCGTGAACGGCGAGCACGTCCCGATCCGTGGCGTGAACGACCACCACGACCTCGGGGCGTTAGGCGCCGCGTTCGACGCGCGCGCGGCGGAGCGCCAGCTCCTCACGCTGCGCGCGATGGGCGCGAACGCGGTGCGCATGAGCCACAACCCGCCCGCGCCCGAGCTGCTCGCGCTCACCGACAGCCTCGGGTTCCTCGTGCTCGACGAGGCGTTCGACGTGTGGGAGCGCGCGAAGACGCCGCTCGACTTCCACCTCGTGTTCGACGACTGGCACGAGCCGGACCTGCGCGCGATGGTCCGGCGCGACCGCAACAGCCCGTCCGTGATCCTGTGGAGCATCGGCAACGAGGTCGGCGAGCAGTACACCGACACGGCGGGCGCGCGCATCGCGGCGCGGCTGCGCGACATCGTGCGCTCGGAGGATCCGACGCGGCCGGTGACGAGCGCCATGAACTACGCGAAGGCCGACATGCCGCTCCCCGCGGTGCTCGACGTCATCGGCCTGAACTACCAGGGGGAGGGGATCCGCCAGGAGCCGGAGTTCGAGGGGACCGACCGCATCCGCACGCCGCCGCAGTATCCCGCGTTCCACGCACGCTTCCCCGACAAGGCCGTGCTCAGCACCGAGACCGCGTCGGCGTTCAGCAGCCGCGGTGTGTACCTGTTTCCCGTGGAGAAGGGGATCACCTCGCCGGTGCGCGACGGCCGCGGTGGTGACGCGAAGATCCGCCAGGTGAGCGCGTACGAGCTGTACGCGGTCGACTTCGGCTCGTCGGCCGACAAGGTGTTCGCGTCGCTCGATCGACACCCGTACGTGGCGGGTGAGTTCGTGTGGACCGGCTTCGACTATCTCGGGGAGCCCACGCCCTACTACTCGTCCCGCTCGTCCTACTCGGGAATCATCGACCTCGCGGGGTTCCCGAAGGACCGGTTCTGGCTGTACCAGGCGCACTGGCGCCCCGACCTCCCGATGGCGCACCTGCTGCCGCACTGGACGTGGCCGGAGCGGGTGGGGCTCGTCACGCCGGTGCACGTCTTCACGTCGGGCGACGCGGCGGAGCTGTTCCTGAACGGGAAGTCGTTAGGCCGGAAGACGAAGGGGCCGTACGAGTACCGTCTGCGGTGGGACGACGTGGTGTACGAGCCCGGGACGCTCGAGGTGGTGGCGTACAAGAACGGCCGGCGGTGGGCCACCGACCGCGTGACGACCGCCGGCGCCGCGGCGCGCCTGACGGCGACGCCCGACCGCCCGACGATCCGCGGCGACGGGCGCGACCTCGCGTTCGTGACGGTGCGCGTGACCGATGCCGCCGGCGTCACCGCGCCGCGCGCGAGCGACGCGATCCGCTTCACGGTCGACGGCCCGGGCGAGATCGTGGCGACGGACAACGGCGACCCGACGAGCTTCGAGCCGTTCCCGTCGCACACGCGGCGCGCGTTCAACGGGCTCGCGCTCGTCATCGTGCGCGCGACGCCCGGACGTACGGGACGCATCACGGTCACCGCGACGGCGGACGGGCTCCGTGCCGGCGCGGCGACGATCAGCAGCGTTCACGCGCCGCGCTAGCGTCACCGCGCGTCGAACGCGAGGTACTTGCCGAAGAACGGGAGCACGTGGTTCTGCATCCGGTCGGCGACGGCGCTCACGTGGTCGCCGGGGTAGAGCTCGAACGTGTTCGCGATGCCGTATGCGTCGAGGATGCGGTGCAGCTCCGCGGTGTCGCGGCGCAGGCCGTCCTGATCGCCCACGTCGAGCGCGATCGCGGCGTAGCGGCGCAGGTTCGCGACGTACTGGTCGACCATCGCGAGCGGCGCGTTCGCGGCCCAGCGCGCGAGCACCTGCGGCTGCGGGACGCCGTCCTTCGTCGGCAGGTCGAGGTAGAACGGTGGCGCGTTCGGGTTCGGTGACCACGCGGCGGCCGACGCGAGCGTCGCGCGCGTGCCGAAGTCGAGCGACCGGGAGCCGGCCGTGTCGCCGCCCGCGACGACCGCCTCCAGCCGCGTCGCGGACTCGGCGGACGGGGCGCCGCGCGCCGACATGCAGCACGGGCTCATCGCGTAGAACGCCGAGAAGACGTCGGGGTGGCGCATCGCGATGCGCACCGTGCCGTAGCCGCCCATCGAGTGGCCGGCGACGCCGCGGCTCCGGCGGTCGGCGATGGTGCGGTAGTGCGTGTCGACGTACGCGACGAGGTCGTGGGCGATGAAGTCCTCCCAGTTCCCCGTGGTGACCGAGTTGGAGTACATCGACCCGTTGTGCAGCGTCTGCGCGTTCGCGAGGACGACGATCATCTCGCGCGTGCCGGTCGCGAACGCGCCCTCGATCGTCTGCGGCGTGTGGATCTCGGTCGTCCACCGCTCGTTGCTGATCGAGTAGCCGTGCAACGCGTAGAGGACCGGGTAGCGGCGGCGCCCGCTCTTCGCGTAGCTCGGCGGCAGGTACACGATGACGTCGCGGTCCGGCGAGTCGCCCTCGAGGTTGCCCTCGAGCGACGTGCCGTGGACCTTCACGCGCTCGGTGACGACGGGCGCCGCGTTAGGCACCGGCACCGGGACGTTGGGCGCGGGGCGGGCTGGCTGGGCGCCTAACGAGGTCGCGGCGGCGATCGCGCCGGCGGTGAAGAGCAGCGCGTGTCGGAGCATGGACGTTCTCCTTTAGCGGATGGGAAACCCGTACACGCCGACGCTGATCGCCGGGATCACCAATGGCTCCGTCGCGTCGGCGGTGGCCTGATCGACACGAACCTGGGGCTCGCGCCCCACGACGTTCGCGGCGGTCACGCTGCCGGGCGCCATCCGCCACACCGTGCCGGGCCCGGCCACCGCGATCGCGCGCAGGTCGAGACGCAGCATCTGCGGGCGGTCGGATGGGTTGACGACCGACACCGTCAGCGTCTTCCCGTCGGCCGTGAGCGCGGCGGCGACGTCGAGCGGGTACGTCGGGCTGCCGGCGTTGACGTTAGGCACCTCGCCCCCGACGCGTCCCGTCCGCTCGGGCTGTGGCGACGTGCCCGAGACGCCGAGTGGGACCGTGCCGAAGTGGGCGCGGTAGAGCCGGAACATCAGCCCGATCGGGTTGAGCACCGCGTCGGTGCGCGTCGCGCTGAGCGTCGAGCCGGCGAAGGTGAACCCGCCTAACGTGAACGTGTCGCTGTGCCGGAACAGCTCGTTCAGCGCCCACGCGTACGCCGGCACGGGCTTGAACGCGCCGGGCGGCGATCCCGAGTACGCCCACTCGTCGAGCGCGACGGTGATCGGCTTGCGCCGGATCGCCGGGATGTGCTCGCGGTACGTCTGGAAGTGCTCGTAGTCGACGCGCACCATGTTGGCCGGCTTGCGCGACCACTCGAGGAACGACAGGGACGGGTCGTCGGGCACCTGCTTCCCCTGCTCCAGGTCGAAGTGCGTGCCGCCGTAGACGTAGAAGTGCTGGCTGAGGACCTCGAAGTCGTCGATCGACCGCGACAGCAGCGCCGCGCTCCAGTCGGCCTTGCCTAACGGCTCGGCCACCGGCTGGCCGGTGAGCTTCCTCGCCATGCCGGACCCCGTCATCGCGTCCGGCATCGCGCCGGGTGCGACGCGCAGGATCGTGGGATCGACCCTGCGCATGGCGCGGGCGAACTGCCCCTGCTTCGCGATCCACTGATCGAGCGACATGTAGCCGAACTGCCAGTCGCCCCACATCTCGTTCCCGATTCCCCAGTACTTGATGCCGTACGGGGCCGGGTGCCCGTTCGCGGCCCGCCGTCGCCCCATCGGCGTCGTCGCCGCGCCGTTCGCGTACTCGACCTCCTGCGCGGCGGAGACGGCGTCGCCGAAGCCCGCGTTCACCGTGACGTACGGCGCGACGTCGAGCAGTTCGCACAGCGTCATGAACTCGTCGAGGCCGAAATCGTTCGGCTGCAGCGCGCCCCAGACGGGATCCCAGCGCGGCGGGCGTCGGTCGGGATCGCCGACCGCGTCGCGCCAATCGTACGGACCGGACACGAAGTTCCCGCCTGGGAAGCGGTAGACGCCGGAGTGCAGCGTCGCGAGCGCGGCGACGACCTCGCGCCGGAAGCCCCGCACGTTGTCCGCCGGCATCAGCGAGACGGCACCGACCCGAAACGCGCCGTGTCCGGTGCCGGCGATCTCGATGCGCGCCGAGTCGGTGCTCGTCGGGTGGCGGGCGAACTCGAAGCGCCGGGTCGTCCACCGTGACGTGAGCGGCGCGAGCCGGACCGTCCCACGGTCGGCGGCGCCGGGCCCCCAGACGAGGCTCACCGTGACGTGCGCGCCCGGATCGCCCGCGACGACGATGCGTCCCGTGAAGCCGACGCCGCTCTTGAGCGCGACGCCGTCCTGCGCGATGCCGCGAGGTTCGCTGCCTGCGAGCATGACGAGCGGCACGTGGTCCGACGCGTAGGCGTGCGCGCTGTCCATCCGCACGGCGTCGGCCGCGCCTAACGGTTGCCAACCGCGCGCCGCGCCGCGGCGCCCGGGCGCCGCGCCGGCGGGTGCCCGCTGCCCGATCGCGAAGTAGAACTTGCGGTCGTCCAGCAGCTCGGCGCGGAACCCCTGTTCGAGCAGGCCGCCGGCGTGCTCGATGAACATGCCGTAGATCAGCGGCGAGATCGGCGGGCCCTTCGCGCCGGCGTCGATCGTCGCGGTGATCGCCTGCGCCGACGCATCCCCGGCGAACACGGCCGCCGCGAGGATCGTCGCGATCGTCGTCCGGTGTGATCTCATCGTTCGTCCGGGATCCACTGCAGCGCCGTCCCCTCGGCGGGCTCCGGGGTCGGCCCGCGGCTGTCGCTCGTCACGCGGCCGTCGCGCTCGACGCGCAGGTAGCGGTGCGTCGCGAGCGACATGAGCGTCGCGTCGCCGTAGAGATCCTCGATCCACTGGAACGTCTCGCCGTCGCCGGGCTTGCCGGCGCGCAGCGCGACGGCGCTCGTGCTGTCGCTGGTCGGCGCGACCGACAGGTAGCGTGCGGCCGATCGGGTGCCGGCGCGCAGCGCGACGCGCCCGAGCCCGCGGTCGATGATCGTGAAGCGCGACTGCCCGTCGAGCGCGAGCGGCGTGTCGCGTCCCGCGGCCCGGAACGCTACGGTGCGGCCTAACGGAATGGGCCGCGTGAAGCCGTGCGGGTGCGGCTCGACGACGCGCATCGCGTCGAAGTCCGCGTAGCCGCCCGGCGCGCCGCGCGCGTTGTAGTGGAACAGCGCGTAGCGCACCCCCTGGAACGTCTTGAGCTGGAAGATCGTGCCGAGCGGCCGGCCGAACGCGGTGAACCGCGTGCCGTCGGCGCTGTGGCTGAACGTGCACCGCTCGACGAGAAAGTCGCAGTCGGCGCGCAGCCACACGCGGCGCGCGGGGGCGGGCGCCAGCTTCGCGCGCGCCGTGTCGCCCGAGAGCTGGTCGACCTGCTCGAGCCAGAAGCCGTCGTCGCCGCGGCGCACGCCGATCCACGCGTACGGCTTGTCGAGCATCGCGAGGCCGGCGACGTCGCCGGGCTGCATGCCGCTCGTCTCGAGGATCGTCGTCGGCCGCGACTGCGGCCCGACGGCGCGCTGGGTGAGGCTGTTGCGCGCCAGCCAGAAGTCGGGCGCGGGCAGCGAGTGCAGACGGAGGAATCCCGGTCGCTCGCGCAGCGACCACGCCGAATCGTTCGGCACGTGGTTCCACTGCCACACGTTCGCGAGCCGCGGTCCGGTGAACTCGTCGCTCCGCGTGTACGGCGCGTGCGGTTTGCTCCCCCCCGTCGTCCCGCGTGCAGCGACGGCCGGCTTGACCCACGTGCGCGGCGTCCGCTCGAGGTTCCCCGGGAGCCCGAAGTACGGCCAGCCGTCCTTCCACGTCACCGGCGAGAGCGCCGTCAGACGCCCGACGGAGTTCCCCTCGTACATCGACCAGCCCCACCATTCCCCGGCGGGCGTCTGCACGATGCCTCCCTGGTGCATCGACATGCTGCCGTGCTTCGGCGACGCGGGGGCTGGGTTGACGACGATGTCGGGCGAGTTGCCGTTGTTGCGCAGCCGAGCACCGGGTCGGAGACCGAAGTCCTCGTCGGCGCTGATCTCGGGGTTCACCTCCCACGGCCCCTGCGGGCGGTCGGCGCGCGCGGCGGGCATGCGCATGCGCCCCGCGTACCACGCGCTCGTGATGTAGTACTTGCCGCCGATCTTGTAGAAGTGCGACCCCTCGCCGATCAGCGCATCGCGTCCGAACGGCGCCACCTCGGTGCCGGGCACGATGTCGGTGAGCGTCGAGTCGAGCTGCGCGATGTGGAGGTCGCGGTAGCCCCACACCACCCACACCTTGCCGTCGTCGTCGAACAGCACCGAGAGGTCGTGCAGCCCGCGCTTCATCGCGGCGCGCGTCCACGGGCCGCGCGGATTCGTCGCCGTGAAGTGCTGCGTCGTCTGCCCGTTGACGTTGCTGAAGATGTGGAACGTGCCGTCGTGGTAGCGGAACGACGGCGCCCAGATGCCCTTGCCGTAGATCTCCTTGCCGTCCTCGACGCGGAACGCCGGACCGAGGTCGAGCGCGTCCAGCGCGTAGCTCAGGAGCTCCCAGTTCACGAGGTCCGTCGAGTGCAGCACGGGGAGCCCCGGCATCGCGTGCATCGTCGTCCCCGTGAGATAGAAGTCGTCGCCGACGCGGATCAGGTCGGGGTCGGAGAACTCGTCGTAGAACAGCGGGTTCGTGAACGTGCCGTTGCCGTTGTCCGACGTCCACGTCTGCGCGGCCGCGGCGCGCGCGCCGACGACCGACACCGTTAGGCACGCGGCCACGACGAGAGAGCGGGCGCGCCTCATGTCGGCTGCACCTTCCAGTAGAGGTTGTAGCGCTCGTGCGCCACGCGGTGATACGGCACCAGCCGGACGTCCCGCGGCCGGCCGACGCCCGCGGTCTCGAACGCGAGCGGCGCGTCGGACACCCGGCGCGTGGCGCGCACGACGTCGGCCGCGGTGCCGGCGAGCGCGGGGATCTCGACGGCGGCGTTCAGCATGTTGCCCGACTCGCGCTCGTTCTTGATGATCTGTGCCGAGGGCGTCACGCCCGCGGTGCCCAACGCGCCGGCGAGCACGATCGGCCCGTACGCGAACGCGACGAGATCCGGCGCGTTCGGCAGCGGCTCGGCACGCAGCGTCATCGGGAGGCGCACGTCGACGACGTCGCCCTCGCGCCACGTCCGTGCGACCGCGAGGTAGCCCGCCGCGTCGGGCGACGCGCGCACGCGGCGGCCGTTCACGGCGACCGTCATGCCCGCGCACCACGCCGGCCGGCGCAGCATGAGCGTCCACCGCGCCGGCCGCACCGCCGCGACGGCGAGCCGCGTCGCGTCGGTCTCGGGGAAGCGCGTGGTCTGCGTCACCGTGACGCCGCGCGCGCGCCACGCGACCGTCGACGGGACGAAGAGGTTCACGTACAGCGCGTCGTCGCCGCGAAAGTAGATCGAGTCGCCGTACTTCGCGTGGTTCTCCATGCCGGTGCCGGTGCAGCACCAGAACGACTCCTCCGGCGTGTGGTACAGCCGCACGTAGCCGGGTCGCGTCGCCTGGAAGTACGTCATCATCCCCGAGTCGGGGTCCTGCGACGCGAGAATGCCGTTGTAGAGCGCGCGCTCGTAGTAGTCCGTCACGGCGGACGACGGCGCCGCGGTGAACAGCGCGCGCGTCAGCCGCAGCATGTTGTGCGTGCAGCACGTCTCCATCGTCTTCGCGGAGCCGAGGCGCCGGGCGAACTCGGTGACGGGGAAGAAGTGCTCGCCGTCGCCGTTGCCGCCCGTGGCATACGAGCGGCGCTGCGTCACGGTCTCCCAGAAGTGCCGCGCCGCCGCGCCGTACGCCGCGTCGCCGGAGAGCTCGCGCACGCGCTGGTAGCCGACGAACTTCGGGATCTGCGTGTTCGAGTGGAGCCCGTCGAGCACGTCGCGCCCCTCGGCGAGCGGGTCGAGCACCTTGTGGTGCGCGAAGCGGCGCGCGAGCGCGAGGTACTTCGGCTCGTGCGCGAGGGCGCTCACGTCCGCGAGCACCTCGGTCATGCCGCCGTGCTCGGTGTCGAGCATGCGCTGCATCGCGTCGTCGCTCATGTCGCGCGTCGCGTTCCACGTCCACTCGGCGAGCGCGACGAGCGCGGGCAGCGCGTCGGGCGTGGCCGCGTGCACGTGCGCGTCGCGCAGGCCGGCGAAGATCTTGTGCATCGTGTACCACGGCACGCCGGCGAAGCGCCGCCCGGCGACGGCGTCCTCGAGCGGCTTCGCGCCGTCGGGAAAGGCGCACACGAGGCCGTCCCCACGCGCCTGCTGACACGCGCGCAGCTCGCTCACGATGTACGTCGCGCGCTCGGCGAACCGCCGGTCCCCCGTCGACGCGTACATCATCGCCACGGCGCCGAGGTAGTGGCCGAGCGTGTGGCCGTGGCACCGGATGCCGACCCACGGCTCCTCCGACTCCCAGCCGCCGTAGACCGGCGCCTTCGGCGGCAGTCCGGCGTTGACGCGGAAGTTGTGCAGCATCCGATCGGCGTCGAGCGCGAGCAGGTAGCGCGCGTCGCGCTCCTGCGCGTCGCGGAACGGCCCGTCGAGCAGCCGGACGTCGGTGAGGGCGAACGGAGTCACGCCGGCGCTCGCCGGCGCCGCCCAGGACGCGCGCGTCAGGATGCGCGGCAACATGCGCGCGCCTAACGCGCCGAGGCCGAGGAGCGCGATCGCGTCGCGCCGCGAGAGCGAATCCGGGGCGGGCATCAGGGAGCCGCGTACGCGTGGAGCGCGAAGAGCACGCCCACGAAGCCGCCGGCGGAGCGTGTGGAGAGGACCGTCGCGTCGGCGTTCGCGAGGAGCGTCGTCCAGCGGTTCGGCGTCGTCGCGTAGGCGAAGTCGTACCGGTCGCGGCGTGCCGTGATGCGCAGCTCGATGGGCGACGTCGTGCCGGTCGGCAGCGGGGCCGATGCGAGCACCGAATCGGCGACGCTCGGTCCCCGGCCGGCGCGCCGCACCACCTGCACGACCGGCTTTCCCCCGTCGCGGCCGACGGCGAGGAAGTACCACGCGTTCTCGGACTGGAACGCGACGAGCCCCGCGCGGTCGCCGTCTTGTGTCGGGGCCCAGCGCATCGACGTCGTCACCGTCGCGGTGAGATGCTGCTGGCGGCGGCCGAGGAACGACGGCTGGCCGCGCGACGACAGCGGCACCGGACGCGCCGCGAGCGACAGCGACCCGGGCGCCGACGTGAGGTCCCACCACGTCTCGCGCGGCGTGCGCAGCATCAGCCAGTACGGCGCGAGGGCGCGGCCGGAGAAGTCGTCGCGCACCGTGAAGTTGCCGCGCGTCGGGATCGTCGGGGCGGGCTGCGCGGGCAGCGTCGGACGCGGCGCGACGTACGGCACGCCTTCCTGCCCCGAGGTGAGCACGGGCCAGCCGTCGCGCCAGCTCACGCGCATGAGGAATGTCTCGCGCCCCGTGTTGTACGTGTCGTCCGCGTAGGGGCGCGTGCCGAGGAACACGGCCCACGTATCGCCGTCGGGCAGCGTCACGAAGTCGGCGTGCCCCGTCGACGTGATCGGGTCGGGACGGTTCCGATCGAGGTTGCGCTGCGTGAGGATCGGGTTGCCGCTCCACGGCGTGTACGGCCCGCGCACCGACGGCGCGCCGAAGACGACCTCCGAGTGAAAGTCCCCCGTGCCTCCCTCGGCGGCGATCAGGTAGTACCTGCCGTCCCGCTTCAACAGGTGCGGCCCCTCGATCCAGCTCGGCTTCGTGCGGATGTCGACGCCGCCGTTCACGATGAGGGTGCGCTCGCCGACGAGCTGCTTCGTCGCGAGGTCGAGCTCCTGGATCCAGATGGCGCGGTGGCCGCTGTACAGCGGCGGCCCGACCGGCGCGCCGTTGTTCACCACGTACGCTTTGCCGTCATCGTCGAAGAAGAGCGACGGATCGATGCCGTCGAAGCCGAGCCAGATCGGGTCCGACCACGGGCCCGCGGGATCGGTCGCCGTGACGAGGAAGTTGCCGCCGCAGTCGACGCACGTGTTTACGACGTAGAAGGTGCCGGCGTGGAACGCGATGGCGGGCGCGAACACGCCGCGCGACACGCCCAACGAGTCCAGGCGGAGCTGCGACGGCCGGTCGATCACGCTGCCGATCTGCGTCCAGCTCACCAGATCGCGGCTGTGGAAGACCGGGATGCCCGGGAAGTACGCGAACGTCGAGTTGACGAGGTAATAGTCGTCGCCGGCGCGCGTGATGCTGGGGTCGGGATGGAACCCCATGAGGATGGGGTTCGTGTACTCGCCGGGCCGCGGCCGGTTCGTGTCGTAGACCGCGTCGTGGCCGGCGTACTCGAACCAGTCGAAGCGGGCGACGTGGGGCGGCGCCCCGCGCGCCGCCCCGTCCTTCTGGACGGGCTGGGCGCCGGCGCCGTGTCCGGGCGCCGTGACGGCGAGCGACAGCGAGGCGGCGAGCGTGGCAATGCGGAGGGCAGGGCGCATCGGACCGGGACGCGTGGAACGTTCCAAGAAAGTTGGCTCTATCGTACTGGCGGCGCACCGCGCCGGCCAGCCCTGCGCCGCGCATGGCGGCCGGAGAACGGACCGTTGACACCGTGCGGACCGGCACCCATCTTGGCCGACGTTGGAACGTTCCAGGAACGTTCCATCGCTCGCCGATCGCTTCCGCTTCGTCCGCCGATCTCCTCGGCGTCGCCCGCCCGACCGCCCCGCGGCCGCTACCCGATCGCCGTGCGCTCGACGTGCGCTCGTCGTCGTCCCCACGGCCGCGGTCGACCGACAATACGTTCAATCGACGTACCAACCCGCGATCGATGCCCCCGTCCGCGGTCAGCGCCTCCCGACACGTCCCTCTCCGCGCGCGCCGCGCGCTGCTCGCGCTCGCCGTCGGCGCCGCGCCCGTCGCCGCGCAGCCCGTCCGCAAGGACGCGCCGGCGCTGCGGCTGCCGAAGCTGTTCACCGACGGGATGGTGGTACAGCGGGGCGTGCCCATCCGGGTCTGGGGATGGGCCGCGCCGAACGCGCCGGTCGCGGTGACGTTCCGCGGTACCACCGGCCGCGCGACGGCCGACGCGCGCGGCGCGTGGGCGGTCCAGCTGCCCCCGGCGGCCGCCGGAGGTCCGTACGCGATCACGGTGGCCGCCGCGCGCGACACGCTGCGCGTGCGCGACGTGCTCGTGGGCGACGTGTGGGTGGCGAGCGGTCAGTCGAACATGGAGTGGCCGGTGTCGGCGGTGACCGACGCCCCCGCCGTGATCGCCGCCGCGCACGACTCGGCGCTCCGCCAGTTCAAGGTGCCGATCTCGTGGGCCGAGCGGCCCGAGGACGATCTGGCCGGCGGGAGCTGGGCGCCCGCGGATCCGGCGCACGTCGGCGCGTTCAGCGGCGTCGCGTACTTCTTCGCGAAGGAGCTGCGTGAGCACGAGCGCGTGCCGATCGGCATCGTGAACACGACGTGGGGCGGCAGCGCGATCGAGACGTGGCTCAGCGCCGACGTGCAGGGCCTCGCGCCCGACGCGCCGGCGAAGACGCTCGCCGCCGAGCGCGCGCGGCTCGAGAAGCTGCGCGACTCGATCCAGGCGCGCATCGGCGTGGTGCCGGAGCGCGATCCCGGGCTGGTCGGCGGCAAGGCCGTGTGGGCCGATCCCGCGCTCGACGACGCGTCGTGGTCGACGATCGCGGTGCCGGGCTACTGGGAGGGGCAGGGGTTCGCGAGCGTGGACGGCGTGGCGTGGTACCGCACGACGTTCACGCTGTCGGCCGACGAGGCGCGCGCACCGGTGCGGCTCCTGTTAGGCGCGATCGACGACGACGACGTCACGTGGGTCAACGGCGTCGAGGTCGGGCGCACCGCGGGCTACAACGTGCCGCGCACGTACACCGTCCCCACGTCGGCGCTGCACGCGGGAGCGAACTCGCTCGTCGTGCGCGTGAGCGACTACAGCGGCGGCGGCGGGATCGCGGGCGGCGATTCGCCGCGGCTCGAGATCGGCGGCGCGTCGCGGTCGCTCGCCGGACAGTGGAAGTTCAAGGTCGCCGAGCTGGCGGTGCGCATGGACGCGCAGCGCACGAACAAGGTGGCGGCGATCACCTACGACAAGATGGTGCACCCGCTGCTGCCGTTCCCGATCAAGGGCGTGATCTGGTACCAGGGCGAGTCGAACGCGAACGACGACGCGCAGGCGCGCGCCTATCGCGGCCAGTTCGCGTCGCTCATCACGAGCTGGCGGAAGGCGTGGCAGGGTAGCGCGCCGACGTTCCCGTTCCTGTGGGTGCAGCTGCCGAACTACACGGCGCCCGACAGCGTGCCGTCGGCGAGCGGCGGCGGGTGGGCGCTACAGCGCGAGTCGATGGAGGCCGCGCTCGCGCTGCCGAACACGGGCCGCGCGGTCATCATCGACGTCGGCGGCGCGAACCTGCTGCACCCGACGAACAAGCAGGACCCGGGGCACCGGCTCGCGCTCGTCGCGCGGCGCGTGGCGTACCACGAGAACGTGCTCGCGTCGGGCCCGACGTATCGGTCGCACGAGGTGCGCGGCGACAGCGTGATCGTGACGTTCGACCACGTCGGCGGCGGGCTGACGTCGAAGGCGCCCGACGCCAGCGTGGGCGCGTTCGCGCTCGCCGGCGCGGACCACCGCTGGGCCTGGGCGAACGCGCGCATCGAGGGGAACCGCGTGGTCGTGTGGAGCGATCGCGTGCACCGTCCCGTCGCGGTGCGATACGCGTGGGCGAACAATCCGGTGGACGCGAACCTCTACAACCGCGACGGGCTCCCCGCGGCGCCATTCCGGACGGACGACTGGTGAGCAACTCGTCTCACGCGGAGCCGCGGGGAACGCGGAGAACACCAACGGAATGGGTCGTCTCCGCGTTCTCCGCGGCTCCGCGTGACCAGGACAGCACCGTCACGCACACATGACGACGAACGCACAGATCACGCTCCCCTACAAGGACGCCACGCTCTCGCCCGAGCAGCGCACCGCCGACCTCCTCGCGCGCATGACGCTGGAGGAGAAGGCGGCGCAGATGGTGGGCGTGTGGCAGCTCAAGACGGAGACGCTCGTCGACGACGCGGGGAACTTCGACGTCGCGAAAGCGCGCGCCGCGTTCGGGCACGGCAACGGCCTGGGACAGGTGGGGCGGCCGAGCGACGCCGGCGGCAGCGGCGCGGGCGGCGGCGGGCACGAGCCGACGAAGGGGCGCAACGCGCGCCAGCAGGCGACGCTGACGAACGACATCCAGCGCTTCTTCGTCGAGGAGAGCCGGTTGGGCATCCCGGTCGTGTTCCACGAGGAGTGCCTGCACGGGCAGGCGGCGATCGACGGCACGAGCTTCCCGCAGCCGATCGGGCTCGCGAGCACGTTCGATCCGGCGCTCGTGGAGTCGCTGTACGCGATGACGGCGGCGGAGGCACGGTCGCGCGGCACGCACCAGGCGCTCACGCCGGTGGTGGACGTGGCGCGCGATCCGCGGTGGGGACGCGTGGAGGAGACGTTCGGCGAGGATCCGTACCTCGTGACTCGGTTGGGTGTCGCGGCGGTGCGCGGGTTCCAGGGCGACGCGACGTTCCGCGACAAGTCCCGCGTGATGGCGACGCTGAAGCACTTCGTCGCGCACGGGCAGCCGGAGGGCGGGCAGAACTGCGCGCCGGCGAACGTGTCGATGCGCGAGCTGCGCGACGTGTTCCTGCCGCCGTTCAAGGCGGCGGTGCAGGAAGCCGGGTGCGTGAGCCTCATGGCGAGCTACAACGAGGTGGACGGCGTGCCGTCGCACGCGAACCGGTGGCTGCTGCGCGACGTGCTGCGCGACGAGTGGGGCTTCGAGGGCTTCATCGTCTCCGACTACTACGCGATCTGGGAGCTGCACGACCGCCCGGACACGCACGGCCATCACGTCGCGGCGGACAAGAAGGAGGCCTGCGCGCTCGCCGTGCGCGCGGGCGTGAACGTCGAGCTGCCGGAGCCGGACTGCTACCGGCACCTCGTGGAGCTCGTGCGCGAGGGGACGCTGGCCGAGTCGCAGCTCGACGATCTCGTGGTGCCGCTGCTCGAGTGGAAGTTCCGCGCGGGCCTGTTCGACGATCCGTACGTCGACCCCGACGTCGCGGAACGCACGGTGGCGTCCGACGCGAACCGCGAGCTGGCGCTGCAGGCCGCGCGCGAGACGATGGTGCTGCTGAAGAACGACGGCGACGTGCTTCCGCTCGACCTCGCGACGCTCGGCACGATCGCGGTGATCGGGCCGAACGCGAATCGCTCGCTGTTAGGTGGCTACAGCGGCATCCCGCGCCACGACGTGACGGTGCTCGACGGGATCCGCGCGCACGTCGGCGACCGCGCGCGCGTGGTGCACGCCGAAGGGTGCCGGATCACCATCGGCGGGAGCTGGGTGCAGGACGAGGTCGTGCCGAGCGATCCGGAGGAGGACCGCCGGCTCATCGCGGAGGCGGTGGACGTCGCGCGCGGCGCCGACGTGATCGTGCTCGCGATCGGCGGCAACGAGCAGACGAGCCGCGAGGCGTGGTCGCGCAAGCACATGGGCGACCGCACGAGCCTCGATCTCGTCGGCCGGCAGAACGAGCTCGTGGACGCGATGCTCGCGACGGGCAAGCCGGTCGTCGCGCTGCTGTTCAACGGCCGGCCGCTCGCGATCACGCGAGTCGCCGATCGCGTGCCGGCCATCGTGGAGTGCTGGTACCTGGGCCAGGAATGCGGCCGCGCGGTGGCCGACGTGCTGTTCGGCGAGCACACGCCGGCGGGGAAGCTGCCGATCTCGTTCCCGCGGTCGGCGGGGCATTTGCCCGTGTTCTACAACCACAAGCCGTCGGCGCGGCGCGGCTATCTGTGGGACGACGTGACGCCGCTGTACCCGTTCGGGTACGGCCTCTCGTACACGACGTTCCGCGTGTCGAACGTGCGGCTCGACGACGGGACGATCGGCGTCGACGGCGCGACGCGGGTGCGGTGCGACGTGACGAACACCGGCGCGCGCGCGGGGAGCGAGGTGGTGCAGCTCTACGTGCGCGACGTCGCGAGCTCGGTGACGCGGCCGGTGAAGGAGCTCAAGGGCTTCCGAAAGGTGCGGCTCGCGCCGGGCGAGACGACGACGGTGGAGCTGCAGATCGGGCGCGACGCGCTCGCGTTCCACGATGTGGACTACCGGTACGTGGTGGAGCCGGGGGAGTTCCGGATCATGGTCGGCACCTCGTCGCGCGACGAGGACCTGCAGACCGTGACGCTGACGGTGGGGAAGTGAGACAGGATACGGCGCCGTTCATTTTCGACAGGATGAACAGGACGGACAGGATGAGAACCAACAACACGTGCAGTGCCTTCGTTGTTGGTCCTCATCCTGTCCCTCCTGTTCATCCTGTCCACAACAACTAGCCACCGCATGGCTCAGCACTCCGAACGCCTATCCTTCATCGAGAAGGCGGGGTACAGCCTCGGCGACGCCGCGGCGAACTTCGTCTTCATGACGATGATCCTGTTCCAGCTCAACTTCTACACGGACACGCTGGGGATCAGCGCTGCCGTCGCGGGGTCGATGCTGCTCGTCGGCCGGCTGTGGGACGCGTTCTTCGACCCGATGATGGGCGTGCTCGCGGACCGCACGAACACCCGCTGGGGGAAGTTCCGTCCATGGGTGCTGTGGACGGCGCTGCCGTGGGGCGTCGTGATGGTGCTCGCGTACACGGTGCCGGGATTCGGCACGACGGGAAAGGTGCTGTGGGCGGCGGTGACGAACGTGCTGCTCATGACGCTGTACTCCGCGAACAACACGCCGTATTCCGCGATGGGCGGCGTGATGACGGGCGACAGCGACGAGCGCACGAAGCTGTCGTCGTACCGCTTCGTCGCGGCGATGCTCGCGCAGCTCATCGTGGGCGGGTTCACGCTGCCGCTCGTCGCGAAGCTGGGGCAGGGAAACAACGCGAAGGGCTGGCAGATGACGATGGGGCTGTGGGCGATCGTCTGCGTCGTCTGCTTCGTCATCACGTTCGCGGTGTCGCGCGAGCGCATCCAGCCGCCGAAGGAGCAGCGCGCCGATCCGAAGCGCGACTTCTCCGCGCTGCTGAAGAACGGGCCGTGGGTCGCGATGTTCGTGCTGACGATCTCGCACTTCGTGTTCGTGGCGATGCGCGGCGGCACGATGTTCTACTACTTCCAGTACTACGTCGACCCGACGCGGCTGCTCGCGTTTCTCCAGCGGGTCGGCCTGCCGCAGGCGACGGCGGCGAGCCCGGACGGCGGGCACTCGCTGCTCAACGTGCTGGGGCTGATCCTGAACGCGGACCGCTCGAACGTGGCGTCGGTCGGCTTCAGCCTGTTCAACATCATGAGCCAGGCGGTCACCGTCGTGGGCGTGGTGGCGTCGACGGCACTGGCGGCGCGCTACGGCAAGCGCGCGGTGGCGCTGGTGGGCTTCTCGCTCGCGGCGCTGTTCCTCGCGGCGTTCATCCTGCTGCCGGCCGACGCAGTCGGCGCGACGTTCGGGCTCGAGGTGCTGCGCGCGCTGTCGTACGCGCCGACGATCCCGCTCATCTGGGCGATGTTCGCCGACGTGGCCGACTACGCGGAGTGGCGCACGGGGCGGCGCACGACGGGCGTGGTGTTCGCGACGATCCTGTTCGGCCTGAAGACGGGGCTGAGCCTCGGCGGCGCGATCGCGGGCTGGCTGCTCTCGGGCTACGGCTACGTGGCGAACGCGGCGCAGAGCGCGCGGGCGCTGCAGGGGATCCGCATGACGGCGAGCGTGTACCCGGCGCTGTTCCTCGTCGTGGTCGTCGTCTGCCTGGTGTTCTACCGCATCACGCGGGCACTCAACATCCAGATCCAGGACGAGCTGAGCGCACGCCGCGCGGAGTTCACCGGGATCGCCGAAGCCGCCGCGAGCGCGCGGTGAAGTCGACATGAAGACGACGAGCTCTCTCGTGCGCGCCGCGTGGTGCGGTGCGCTCATGGCCGCCGCGTGCGGCCACCCGTCGGCGTCGCCGAGCCCCGCGGCGGCGTCGCTCAAGAACGCGTTCCGGAACGACTTCCGGATCGGCACCGCGATCGCGCCGCGCGTGTTCGACGAGACCGACAGCGTCGACGTGCGCCTCGTGAAGACGCACTTCAATGCGATCACGCCGGAGAACGTGCTGAAGTGGGAGGTCGTGCACCCGCGGCCGAACGAGTACGACTTCTCGCAGAGCGATCGCTACGTGGCGTTCGGCGAGCGCAACGGGATGTTCATCGTCGGGCACACGCTGGTGTGGCACAGCCAGACGCCGCGCTGGGTGTTCCAGGACTCGGCGGGGCAGCCGCTCACGCGCGACGCGCTGCTCGCGCGCATGAAGGACCACATCGAGCACGTGATGGGGCGCTACAAGGGGCGCATCAAGGGGTGGGACGTCGTGAACGAGGCGCTGAACGAGGACGGCACGATGCGGCAGTCGCCGTGGTACCGCATCATCGGCGACGACTTCGTGGTGAAGGCGTTCGAGTACGCGCACGCGGTGGACCCGGCGGCGGAGCTGTACTACAACGACTACAACCTCGCGACGCCGGCGAAGCGCGACGGCGCGATCGCGCTCGCGAAGCGCATCCGCGCGGCCGGGATCCCGGTGGCGGCGATCAACTCGCAGGACCACCACAAGCTCGACCCGAACGTGCCGTCGGTGGCGCTCGTGGACTCGATGTTCCAGGCGATCGGCGCCGCGGGCTTCCACGCGAACGTGACGGAGCTCGACGTCGACGTGCTGCCGCGTCCCATGGGAGGCAACACGGCCGACGTGTCGGCGCGCGCGCAGATGGCCGCCGCGTCGAACCCGTACACGGCCTCGCTCCCGGACTCGGTGCAGCAGCAGCTCGCGCGGCGGTACGCGGCGCTGTTCGCCGTGTACGAGAAGCACCGCGACATCATCGACCGCGTGACGTTCTGGGGGGTGACCGACGCCACGTCGTGGCTGAACGGCTTCCCGGTGCGCGGGCGGACGAACTGGCCGCTGCTGTTCGACCGGCAGGGGCGGCCGAAGCCGGCGTTCGACGCGGTGCTCGCGGCGGCGCGTCGGCAGGCGATGTGAGCGGCTTCCACCGACGAGCACCGTGACGCAGAAGCACACTCCCTGGACGACGATCGTACTTCTCGCGCTCGCGGCATGCGGTGGCGGGTCCGATGCGCCGACGACGCCGACCACGCCCGCGACACCGACGACCCCCACCACACCGACGACTCCGACGACGACGGCGAGCCCGCTGCGCGAGCTGGCGGCGGCGAAGGGACGGTCGTTCGGCGTGGCGCTCGACGCGAAGTTCTTCGCGAACGATGCGGCGTACAACGCGCTCGTCGCGCGCGAGTTCGACATGGTCGTCGCGGGCAACGTCATGAAGTGGGAGCCGCTCAACCGCAACGGGCGGTTCACGTACCGCTGGGCGAACCCGGACGCGCTCGTCGCGTTCGCGCAGACGAACGGCATGAAGGTGCGCGGCCACACGCTCGCCTGGCACCAGCAGAACCCGACGTGGCTCACCGGCGCGACGTGGAGCGCCGACACGCTCCGCCAGCTGCTGAAGGAGCACGTGGACAGCGTCGTCGGCCACTACAAGGGGAAGATCCACGCGTGGGACGTGGTGAACGAGGCGCTGAACGACGGCTCGGGGTCGCTGCGCACCACCGGCTCGCCGTGGGCGCCCGCGCTCGGCCGCGACTACATCGACGTCGCGTTCACGGAGGCGCGCCGAGTGGATCCGGGCGCGCTGCTGTTCTACAACGACTACAACCTGGAATTCCCCGGGGCGAAGCAGGACTCCGCGTTCGCGCTGATCCAGGGGATGAAGGCCCGCAACGTGCCGATCGACGGGATCGGCTTCCAGGCGCATCTGCAGGTGGGCGGCGGGGCGACGGCGCCGTCGCGGCAGGCGCTGGTGAACACGTTCAATCGCTTCGCCGCGCTCGGGCTGAAGATCGAGATCACGGAGCTCGACGTGCGCGTGCGGACGCCGGGCGCCACGGCCGCGGATCTCGCGGCGCAGGCGCAGGCGTACGGCGACGTCGTGGCCGCGTGCCTCGCCGTGAGCGCGTGCGACGCGATCCTGGTGTGGGGCGTGAACGACGGCGAGTCGTGGATCAACACCACGTTCCCGGGATGGGGGCAGGCGCTGTTGTTCGACGACGCGTTGGGCACGAAGGCGACGTACACCGCGGTGCGCACCGCCCTCGGCGGTTGAGCCGGCGCGCCGACGAACCAGGAGGAGCGATGCTCACGCGGTCGATCGTCATTCGTTGGCTGGCGCTGGCGTGTGTCGTCGCGGCTCCGGCCGCGCGCGCGGACGCGCAGGCCGACTCGTCGTACGTGACGGCGCGCGCGGGCGGCGATCGCTTCGCGCTCGCGGCCGACGGACGCACCGCGCCGCTGTACGCGAGCAGCGCGGACTTCGCCGGCGTGCTGCGCGCGGCGACCGACCTGCGCGCGGACCTGCAGCGGGTGACCGGCGCGGCGCCGCGGCTCGTGGTGGACTCGGCGCCTAACGCGAATCGCGCGGTGATCGTCGGCACGATCGGCCACAGCCCGCTCGTCGACCGGCTCGTGCGCGAGCGGAAGATCGACACGAGCGGCGTGGCGAACCGGTGGGAGACGTACCTCCTGCAGGTGGTGGACCGGCCGCTGCCCGGCGTGGACCGCGCGCTCGTGATAGCAGGGAGCGACAAGCGCGGCACGATCTACGGCATCTACGACCTGTCGGCGCAGATCGGTGTGTCGCCGTGGTACTGGTGGGCCGACGTGCCGGTGCGGCGCCACGAGGCGCTGTACGTGGCGGCCGGCCGACGCACGGCGGGCACGCCGGCGGTGAAGTACCGCGGCATCTTCATCAACGACGAGGCGCCCGCGTTCTCGGGGTGGACGCGCGAGAAGTTCGGCGGCGTGAACCACGTCGTGTACGAGAAGATGTTCGAGCTGATCCTGCGCCTGAAGGGCAACTACCTGTGGCCTGCGATGTGGGGGAACGCGTTCGCCGATGACGACTCGCTGAACGCGAAGCTCGCCGACGAGTACGGGATCGTGATGGGCACGTCGCACCACGAGCCGATGACGCGCGCGCAGCAGGAGTGGCGCCGCTACGGCAAGGGTGTGTGGGACTACGGCGTGAACGACTCCACGCTCCGCGACTTCTGGCGCAAGGGGATCGAGCGCATGGGGTCGCGCGAGAACGTCGTCACGATCGGCATGCGCGGCGACGGCGACCGGCCCATGACGACGAACGGCGAGAGCAACGTCGCGCTGCTGGAGCGCATCGTCGCCGACCAGCGGAAGATCATCGCCGACGTCACGAGGAAGGATCCCGCGCAGACGCCGCAGCTGTGGGCGCTGTACAAGGAAGTCCAGGAGTACTACGACAAGGGGATGCGCGTGCCGGACGACGTCACGCTCCTCTTCTCGGACGACAACTGGGGCAACCTGCGGCGGCTGCCGAACCCGAAGGACCGCGGCCGCGCCGGGGGCTTCGGCATCTACTACCACTTCGACTACGTCGGCGGCCCGCGCAACTACAAGTGGCTGAACACGAACCCCATCGCGCGGGTGTTCGAGCAGATGCGGCTCGCGTACGAGTACGGCGCGAACCGGATCTGGGTGGTGAACGTCGGCGATCTCAAGCCGATGGAGATGCCGATCCAGTTCTTCCTCGACTACGCGTGGAACCCGCGCGCCGTCACCGCCGACAGGCTGCCGGAGTGGACGCGCCGGTGGGCGGCGCAGCAATTCCCCGCCGAGCACGCGGCGGAGATCGCGGACGTCGTGACGACGTACCTGAAGTACGCCGGCCGCCGCAAGCCGGAGCTGCTCGACACGGCGACGTTCAGCCTCGTGAACTACGGTGAGGCCGAGCGCGTGGCCGCCGACTGGGACTCGCTGCTCGCGCGTGCCGAGCGCGTGTCGCACGAGATCCCCGCGCCGTATGTGGACGCGTACTACGAGCTGGTGCTGCACCCGGTGCAGGCGATGCAGAACCTGAACGCGCTGTACTTCACGGTGGCGCGCAACCGGGTGTACGCGCAGGAGGGACGCGCCAGCACGAACGACCTCGCCGACTCGGCGCGGCGCCTGTTCGACCGCGACGCCGAGATCACGCGGCGGTACAACACCCAGCTCGCCGGCGGGAAGTGGTCGCACATGATGGACCAGACACACATCGGCTACACGTACTGGCAGGAGCCGCCGCGCAACGCGATGCCGCGCGTCGACGTCATCCAGGTGCCGGCGCCCGCCGACATGGGCGTCGCGATGGTGGAGCAGAACCGCCCCGCGCCGGCGCCGCGCGGTCCCGGTGGCGGACCGCCGCCCGGCTTCTTCCGCCCGCCGCCGCCGACGCTGCCGACGTTCGACGCGTTCCAGCGGCAGACGTACCACATCGACGTGTTCGACCGCGGCACGGCGCCGTTCGAGTTCACGGCGACGAGCGTTGCGCCGTGGCTGCGCGTGACGCCGGAGAAGGGCACGGTCACCAAGGACCAGCGGCTCGCCGTGACGGTGGACTGGTCGCGCGCGCCGGCGGGGACCACGCCGGGCACGATCGCGGTCGTCGGGCCTAACGGCGCGCGGGTCACGGTGCAGGCGACGGCGTTCAATCCCCCGGCGCCGAAGCGCGACGCCATCGTCGGCTTCATCGAGGGAGGCGGCGTCGTGTCGATGGAGGCCGAGCACTTCACGCGCGCGGTGAACGCGTCGCCCGTGACGTGGGAGCGCATCCCGGACCTCGGCCGCACGCTGTCGGGGATGACGCCGACGCCGGTGACGGCGGCGAGCGTAACGCCGGGCGGCGCGTCGCCGCGGCTCGAGTACCGCGTGTTCATGTTCGACAGCGGCACGGTGTCGGTGCACGCGTTCGTGTCGCCGACGCTGAACTTCACGGCCGGGCAGGGGATCCGTTATGGCGTCTCGTTCGACGACGAGGCGCCGCAGATCGTGAACATCCACGCCGACTCGTCGAGCTCCGGCCGCACCGACGGCAACGGCGCGTGGGAGCAGGGCGTGTCGAACAGCATCAAGATCCACGTCACGCAGCACCAGCTCGCGCGGCCGGGCGACCACGTCCTGAAGCTCTGGATGGTGGATCCGGGGCTCGTGCTGCAGAAGCTCGTCATCGCGACGACGGACCTGCCGCGCACGTACCTCGGCCCACCGGAGAGCTACCATCGTGGCGGCGGCACGGTGACCACGAGCCGCGCGGCGGACGACAAGTGACGATCAGGACCTATCCGCGCGGATTCGTGCTGATCATGGCGTGGCTGGTGCCGGCGGCGCTCGCGGCACAGCAGCCGCTTCGTGTCGACAGCCTCGGTGTGCTGCGCGGGCGTGGGGCGGACGTGCTCGTGTTCAACGACTACTACGGGCAGTTCGGCGACGAGAAGATCAGCGGCGTCGAGCTGATTCACCACGGCGTGCGCACGGCGACGAACGGTGACGTGCGCCTCTCGCCGACGCCGGAGCAGTGGGACCCGACGCCGCGGCTCGTCGGGCGCGACGTGGACCGGGCGAGCGGCCGCGTCACGGCGCGGCTGTCGTATCCCGCGTACGACTTCTCGTACCGCGTGGAGGCGTCGCCGAGCGGCGACGGGGTGCTCGTGCGCGTGCTGCTCGACGCGCCGCTTCCCGAGCGGCTCGTGGGGCGCGCGGGGCTCAACATCGAGTTCCTTCCGTCCGCGTACTTCGGCAAGACGTACCTCGCCGACGGCGCACCCGGGCTGTTCCCGCGGCGCGAGAGCGGCGCGGTCGAGCGCGCGCCCGCGCCGTTAGGCAACGCCGTCGGCGGGCCGACCAGCGTACCCGGGCTCGAGGCGTCGGCGATGGCGTCCGGGCACACGCTGGTGCTCGCGCCGGAGGACGCCGAGCGGCGCGTGACGATCACTGCGCGCGGTGGCGCGACGGTCGCGCTGTACGACGGCCGCAACAAGGCGCAGAACGGCTGGTTCGTGGTGCGCACGCTGCTCCCCGCGGGTCGCACGGGCGCGGTGGTGGAATGGCTCCTCATCCCGAACCGCATCCCCGGCTGGACGCGCCCGCCCGTGATCGCGCACTCGCAGGTCGGCTATCTCCCCGACGCGCCGAAGGTCGCCGTCATCGAGACCGATCCGAACGACGCGGCGCGGCCGGTCGCGCGGCTGCTGCGCGTGGAGGCCGATGGGCGCCTGACGCCACGAGTGGCGCGCGCGCCCGTGCGGTGGGGGCGCTACCTCCGCTACGACTACGCGCGATTCGACTTCTCGTCGGAGAAGGAGCCCGGCGTGTACGTGATCGAGTACGGCGCGGCGCGGTCGGAGCCGTTCCGCATCGCGCGCGACGTGTACGCCGACGTGTGGCAGCCGTCGCTCGACACGTACCTCGCGGTCCAGATGGACCACGTGCTCGTGAACGACCGCTATCGCGTGTGGCACGGGGCGCCGCATCTCGACGACGCTCGGCAGGCGCCGACGTCGTACGTGCACTTCGATCTCTACGCGCAGGGGCCGACGACCGACACGAAGTACGCGCCCGGTGAGCACATCCCGGGGCTGAACGTCGGCGGGTGGCACGACGCGGGCGACTTCGACCTCCGCACGCAGAGCCAGTACGCGACGGTGCTCGCGCTCGTACAGGCGCGCGAGACGTTCGGCGTCGACTGGGATCAGACGACGGTCGACGAGCGCCGCCGCTGGGTGGACCTGCGTCACCCCGACGGCGTCCCCGACGTCGTGCAGCAGATCGAGCACGGCACGCTCGCGCTGCTCGCGCAGTACCGCGCGGTGGGACACGCCATCCCGGGCATCGTCGAGCCGACGCTGGGCCAGTACACGCACCTCGGCGACGCGGTCACCATGACGGACAACCTCGTCTGGGATCCGCGGCTCGACAGCCTCGCCGTGGACAGCGCGCGGTGGCGCTCCGGGACGAGCGACGACCGCATGGCGTTCACGAGCAAGAACACGCCGCTCGACTACGGCGCGATCGCGGCGCTCGCGGCGGCGAGCCGCGTGCTGCGCGCGCGCGACGCGGCGCTCGCCGACGAGTGCCTGCGCACCGCGACGCGCGTGTGGGACGAGGAGCACGCGCGCGAGACGCCGATCGTCTTCCGCGCCGGCAACACCACCGGCGGCCCGCTCGAGGCCGAGGAGCTGAAGGCTGCGGTGGAGCTGCTGATCACGACGCGCGACGCGAAGTACGCGCGCCGGCTCGACGCGATGTGGCCGACGATCGAGTCGCGATTCGACGGGTACGCCGAGCTCGCGGTGCGGGCGATGCCGCTCATGGACGCGTCGTGGCGCGAGCGCGTGGAGCGTGCGGTGCGCGCGTACCGTACCCGGCTCGACGCGGCGAGCGCGCAGAACCCGTTCGGCGTGCCGATCACGACGGGCGGATGGGCGGGGAGCGGCGCGGTGCTCGGCTTCGCGATGCGCAACGCCGTGCTCCACGAGGCCTTTCCGGAGATCATCGGCGCGGAGCACGTGCTGCGCGCCGTCGACTTCCTGCTCGGCGCGCATCCGGCATCGAGCACGTCGCTCGTGTCCGGCGTCGGCGCGCACAGCAAGACGGTGGCGTACGGCAACAATCGCGCGGACTACTCGTTCATCCCGGGCGGCGTGGTGCCGGGCGTGCTGATCGTGAAGCCCGACTTCCCCGAGCTGAAGGAGGACTGGCCGTTCCTCTGGTACGAGGGGGAGTACGTCATCCCCGAGGCCGCGATGTTCGTCTACGTCGCGAACGCGGCGCAGCGTCTGTACCGATCCACCCCATGAGCACGACCTCGCTCGACCTCACCCGCGGCGTGCGCTGCGAGCCGTTCGGCGTCACGTCGTCCGGCGAGACGGTGCACGCGTACACCCTGACGAACGCGAACGGCGTCGCGCTGCGCTTCCTCACGCTCGGCGGCATCATCGCGTCGCTGCACGTGCCCGACCGCGACGGCGCGCTCGACGACGTGGTGCTGGGCTACGACACGCTCGACGCGTACGAGGCCGACCCACGCTACCTCGGCACGCTCGTCGGGCGCTACGCGAACCGCATCGCGGGCGGGCGCTTCACGCTCGACGGCACCGAGCACGTCGTCGACGCGAACGACGGGCCGAACCACCTGCACGGTGGGCCCGGCGGCTTTCACACCGCGGTGTGGGCGACGGAGCCGTTCGCCGACGAGCGCGGCGTGGGCGCCGTGCTGCGCCACGTCAGCCCGGACGGCGACGAGGGCTACCCCGGCGCGCTCGCGGCGCACGTGCGGTACACGCTGACGCAGGACGACGCGCTCGTCGTGGAGTACCACGCGACGACGACGCGCGCCACCCCGGTGAACCTCACGCAGCACGCGTACTTCAACCTCGCGGGACACGGCGCGGGCGACGTGTGCGAGCACCTGCTCACGCTGAGCGCGTCGCGCTACACGCCGGTCGACGCGCTTCTCATCCCCACGGGCGAGCTGCGCGCGGTGCAGGACACGCCGTTCGACTTCCGAACGCCGACCGCGATCGGCGCGCGCATCGACGACGCCGATCCGCAGCTCGCGCACGCCGGGGGCTACGACCACAACTTCGTGATCGACGGCGACGCGCCCGGGCTCCGCTTCGCCGCGCGCGTGCACGAGCCGCGGAGCGGGCGCGCGCTCGACGTGTTCACCACCGAGCCGGGCGTGCACTTCTACTCGGGAAACGCGCTCGCCGAGGGCCCGCCGGGCAAGGGCGGCGTGCGCTACGGTGCGCGGTCCGGCCTCGCGCTGGAGACGCAGCACTTCCCCGACTCGCCGAACCAGCCGCACTTTCCGTCGACGATCCTGCGTCCCGGCGACACGTACACGTCGCGCACCGTCTTCCGCTTCTCTTCGACAGGATGAACAGGATGGACAGGATGAGCACCAACGACGAAGCAGTTGGTGTTGGCGCTCATCCTGTCCATCCTGTGCATCCTGTCGAGAACGCCGAGCACCGATGCGAATGAAGAGAGCATTGATCACGCTATGGTTGGTCCTGTCCGCCGCCGCGCCCGCGCGCGCGGAGGACGGTTACGACCTGTGGCTGCGCTACCGCCCGGTGACGGACGCGGCGCGGCTGGCCGAGTACCGCGCGGCCGTGACGCAGCTCGTGGTCGACGGCGACTCGCCGACGCTGCGCGCGGCGCGCGACGAGCTGCGGACCGGGCTGCGCGGACTGCTCGGCGCCGACGTGCCGCTGTCGGCGTCGGCCACGCGCGACGGCGCGGTGATCGTCGGCACGCCGGCGTCGTCGCGCACGATCGGCGCGTTAGGCCTCGGCGACGCGCTGCGGGCCGTTGGGCGCGAGGGCTACGTCGTGCGCGCGACGCGCGTGGGCGGCCGGCGCGCGATCGTCGTCGCCGCGAACAGCGACGTCGGCGCGCTCTACGGCGCGTTCCGGTTCCTGCGCCAGCTCCAGACGTACGGCACGCTCGCGAACCTCGCGGTGGCGAGCGCGCCGAAGATCCAGCTCCGGCTGCTGAACCACTGGGACAACCTCAATCGCAGCGTGGAGCGCGGCTACGCCGGGCATTCGTTGTGGGCGTGGGACACGCTCCCCGACGCGTCGAACCCGCGCTACCGCGACTACGCGCGCGCGAACGCGTCGATCGGCATCAACGGCGCGGTGCTCACGAACGTGAACGCGAACGCGCGCATCCTGACGCCCGAGTACCTCGCGAAGGTCGCCGCGCTCGCGAACGTGTTCCGCCCGTACGGCGTGCGCGTGTACCTCACGGCGCGGTTCAGCGCCCCGATCGAGATCGGCGGGCTGAAGACGGCGGACCCGCTCGACCCCGCGGTGCGCGCGTGGTGGAAGGCGAAGATCGACTCCATCTACGCGCTGATCCCCGACTTCGGCGGGTTCACCGTGAAGGCGAACTCGGAGGGGCAGCCCGGCCCGCAGGACTATCACCGCACGCACGCCGACGGCGCGAACATGTTCGCCGAGGCGCTCGCGCCGCACGGCGGCGTGGTGATGTGGCGCGCGTTCGTGTACAGCAACGAGGTGCCTGTCGACCGCGTGAAGCAGGCGTACACGGAGTTCAAGCCGCTCGACGGGCAGTTCCGCGACAACGCGTTCGTGCAGGTGAAGAACGGGCCGCTCGACTTCCAGCCGCGCGAGCCGTTCTCGCCGCTCTTCGGCGCGATGCCGAAGACGCCGCTCATGATGGAGTTCCAGGTCACGAAGGAGTACCTCGGCCAGGACACGCACCTCGTCTACCTCGGGCAGGAGTTCGAGGAGGTGCTGCGGTCCGACACGTGGGCGAAGGGGAAGGGCTCCACCGTCGCGAAGGTGATCGACGGCTCGCTGCACGGTTACGCGCGCACCGGCATCGCCGGCGTATCGAACATCGGCGACGATCGCAACTGGACCGGCTCGCAGTTCAACCAGGCGAACTGGTACGCGTACGGCCGCCTCGCGTGGGATCCCGAGATGTCGGCGAGCGACATCGCCGACGACTGGCTGCGCATGACGTTCACGAACGACCCGTCGTTCGTGCGCGCGGTGAAGGCGATGATGAAGACGTCGCGCGAGGCGGTCGTGAACTACATGACGCCGCTCGGCCTCGCGCACATCATGGCCACGGGGCACCACTACGGGCCGGGGCCGTGGGTCGGTGGGCCGAACACGCGCATGCGCGCCGACCAGACGCCGACCTACTTCCACCGCGCCGACTCGCTCGGCCTCGGCTTCGACCGCACCGCGACGGGGAGCAACGCGCTGGAGCAGTACGCGCCGCCGATCCGCGCGCGGTGGGGGAACCAGCGGACGGTGCCCGACTCCGTGCTGCTCTGGTTCCATCACGTCGGGTGGACCGAGCGGCTGCCGGCGACGCACGGCCGGCCGCTCTGGGACGAGCTCGTCGCGCGCTACAACGCCGGGGTCGACTCCGTGCGCGCCATGCAGCGCACCTGGGACGCCCAGCGCGGCAAGGTGGACGACGAGCGGTTCCGCGACGTACAGAGCTTCCTGGCGATCCAGGAGAAGGAAGCCCGCTGGTGGCGCGACGCGGCGCTGACATACTTCCAGTCGTTCTCGCATCTACCCATTCCGGCACGCTACGAGCAGCCCGCGCACCCGCTGCAGTACTATCTCCAGGTTCGCTGCCCGGCGAACCGCGACAAACCCCGCTGCGACAACGTTCCCTGAGCTTGCGATGAGCGACGCCTACACGCCCCGCCCCGAGCACCACTTCACGTTCGGCCTCTGGACCGTCGGCAACGTCGGCCGCGACCCGTTCGGTGAGCCGGTGCGCTCCGCCATCTCCGCGCCGTGCATCGTCGACAAGCTCGGCGAGCTGGGAGCGTACGGGGTGAACTTCCACGACGAGGATCTCGTTCCGCGCGACGCGTCGGCGTCGGAGCGCGCGCAGATCATCAAGGACTTCAGGGCCGCGCTCGAGCGCACGGGGCTCAAGGTCCCGATGGCGACGACGAACCTGTTCACCGACCCCGCGTTCAAGGACGGCGCGTTCACGTCGAACGACGCGCGCGTGCGCGCCTACGCGCTGCAGAAGACGATGCGCTCCATGGACCTCGGCAAGGAGTTCGGCGCCGAGACGTACGTGTTCTGGGGCGGGCGCGAGGGCACGGAGACGAACGCGGCGAAGGATCCGCGCGACGCCATGAAGTGGTTCCGCGACGCGTTGAACTTCCTCTGCGAGTACAACATCGCGCAGGGGTACGACTACAAGTTCGCGCTCGAGCCGAAGCCGAACGAGCCGCGCGGCGACATCTACCTGCCGACGATCGGCCACGCGCTCGCGTTCATCGAGACGCTCGACCATCCCGAGATGGTGGGGCTCAACCCCGAGGTCGCGCACGACACGATGGCGGGGCTCGACTTCACGCACGGCGTCGCGCAGGCGCTCGACGCGGGGAAGCTGTTCCACATCGACCTGAACGATCAGAAGCCGGGGCGCTACGACCAGGACTTCCGCTTCGGCTCCGTGAACGTGAAGGACAACTTCTTCCTCGTGAAGCTGCTCGAGGACGCGCAGTGGAACGGCATGCGCCACTTCGACGCGCACGCCTACCGCACCGAGGACGAGCAGGGCGTGTGGGACTTCGCCGCCGGCTGCATGCGCACCTATCTCATCCTGAAGGAGAAGGCCGCGCGCTGGAACGCCGACGCCGAGATCCAGCAGCTCGTGCGCGAGCTGAAGACCCGTGGCGACGGGGCCGGGAACGACGGCGTGAAGTTCTCGCCCGAGCGCGCGAAGGCGCTGAAGGAGCAGCAGCTCGATCTGCCCGCCATCCGCGCGCAGGGCTACGCGTACGAGCGGCTCGACCAGCTCACGATCGAAGTGCTGCTCGGAGCGCGCTGAGCGCTGCTTTCGACAGGAGGAACAGGATGGACAGGATGAACACCAACAACAAAGCAGTCGTTGTTGGTGTTCATCCTGTCCATCCTGTTTATCCTGCCGAAAGGACAGCGCACCTGCACTGACTCTCGACCGATGATTCCCGCATGAGTGCACTCTTCCTCGGCCTCGACGTCGGCACGAGCGGCGTCAAGGCGATCCTCGTCGCGCCCGGCGGCGACGTCGTCGCGTCGGCCACGACGCCGCTCAGGATGAGCACCCCACGGCCCGGCTGGGCGGAGCAGGATCCGGAGGCGTGGTGGCAGGCGAGCGTCGCTGCGCTGCGCGACGTGCTGGCGCAGCGGCCCGACGATTCCGTCGCGGCGGTCGGCATCTCCGGTCAGATGCACTCGAGCGTGTTTCTCGACCGCGCGGGGCAGGTCATCCGCCCCGCGCTGCTCTGGTGCGACGGCCGCACGACCGCCGAGTGCGACGAGATCACGCGGCGTGCGGGCGGCGAGGACAGGCTGCGCGATTGGGTGATGAACGCGGCGCTCGAGGGCTTCACGCTCCCGAAGGTGCTGTGGCTGCGGCGCCACGAGCCCGACGCCTACGCGCGCGTCGCCACCGTGCTGCTGGCGAAGGACTTCATCCGCTACCGCCTCACCGGCGTGCTCGCCACCGAGCCGTCGGACGCGTCGGGCACGCTGATGTTCGATCCCGCGCGGCTGCGGTGGAGCGACGAGCTGCTCGCCGCCGTCGACGTGCCGCGCGCGCTGCTCCCCGACGTCGGCGGCTCGTCCGACGTGCTCGGGCGTGTGACGGGCGAGGCGGCCGCGGCGTGCGGGCTCGCGGAGGGAACATCGGTCGTCGGCGGCGGCGCGGACAACGCGTGCGGAGCGGCGGGCGTCGGCGTCGTGGCGCCGGGCGAGGCGGTCGCGAGCTGGGGGACGTCCGGCACCGTGCTCGCGCCCACCGCTCGGCCGGTGGTGGATCCCGGGCTGCGCGCGCACACGTTCTGCCACGTGGTGCCTAACGTGTGGTACGTGATGGGCGTCGTGCTGTCGGCGGGCGGCGCGTTCTCGTGGTACCGCGAGCAGTTCGCGCGCGAGCTGGCGTCGCCCGGCGCGAGCGCGCGGCTCGACGCCGAGGCGGCGAGCGTGCCGCGCGGCGCCGAGGGCGTCACGTTCCTGCCGTACCTGCAGGGCGAGCGCACGCCGCATCGCGACGCGTCGGCGCGCGGCGCGCTGTTGGGCCTCTCGCTCGCGCACACGCGGGCGCACACCACGCGCGCCGTGCTCGAGGGCGTCTCGTTCGCGCTCCGCGACTCGGTCTCGATCCTCCAGTCGCTCGGCCTCGCGCCGGCGAGCCTGCTGCTCACCGGCGGCGGCGCGAAGAGCCCGTTCGTGCGCACGCTGCAGGCCGAGGTCTACGGGCTGCCGGTGCAGACGGTGAACCGCGAGGAAGGCCCGGCGTATGGCGCGGCGCTGCTCGGCGCGGTGGGCGTCGGCGCGTTCGCCGATCTCGCGGCGGCGGGGAAGGCGACGCTCACCCGCAGCGCGCTCGAGCACCCCGACCCGGCGGCGCATCGCGCGTACGACGACGTGTACGCGCGGTTCCGGGCGTCGTACGCCGCCGCGCAGCCCGCGGCGCCCTCTGCGCAGCGCTGACGCTCAGCCGGCGTGCCGCGGCAGCGTGAGCGTGAACGTCGAGCCCACGCCGGGGGCGCTGCTCACGCGCAGCTCGCCGGCCATCGCGCGCGCGAGCTGACGGCTGATCGCGAGCCCGAGTCCCACGCCCTGCTCGCGCGGGTCGAGCGCGCGCTCGGCCTGCGCGAACGGCTGGAAGATGCGCTCGAGCTGGTCGCCGGGGATCCCGATGCCGTTGTCGGTGACGTCGATGGAGACGACCGCCGACGCCGCGCGCACGGCGATCGCGATCGTGCCGCCGGCGGGGGTGAACTTCAGCGCGTTCGCGAGCAGGTTGACGAGGATCTGCCGCGTCTTGTCGATGTCGCACGCGATGAGGATCCCGTTAGGCACGTCGGGCGCGCGCAGCTCCAGCCGCTTCTCCTCGAGCTGCGGCCCGATCATCTCCAGCACCGAAGCGACGAGCGCGCGCGCCTCCACCGTGTGCCGGCGCAGGTCGATGCGTCCCGCGCCGAGCTTCGCGAAGCTCAGCACGTCGCTCACCAGCCGGTCGAGGTGCTCCTTCGCGCGCTGGATCCGCGCGAGGTCGGTGCGCTGCTCGTCGGTGATCGGCCCGCGCACGCCCATCTCCATGAGCTGCGCATAGCCGCCGATCGCGTTCAGCGGCGTGCGCAGGTCGTGGCTCATCGCGGCGAGGAAGTCGCTCTTCGCGCGGTTGGCGTCGAGCGCTTCCTGCGTCAGCCGCTGCAGCTCCGCCTGCGCGCGCTTCGACTCCTCGATGTCGGTGTTCGTGCCGAACCAGGCGAGCACCTCGCCGTCGTCGCCGCGCTGCGCGATCGCGCGGCCGAGGTGCCAGCGGTAGGCGCCGTGCTCCGCGCTGCGGAGGCGGAACTCCACCTCGTACGGCTCGCCCGTGCGCAGCGACTGCTGCCACCGCTCCGTCGCGGCCGCGACGTCGTCGGGATGCACGACGTCGAGCCATCCGGGGCCCAGCAGCGCGTGGGCCGGACGACCGAGCGAGCGCGCGGTGCGGTCGCTAACGAAGTCGAGCGCGCCGTCGGGCGTCGCGGTCCACACCTGCACCGGGATTGCGTTCGCGAGGAAGCGGTAGCGCGCCTCGCTCGCCTCGATCGCGCGCCGCGCCATCACGGCCTCGGTGACGTTCGACCCGTGCGCGACGATGCCCACGCGTTCGCCGTTGCCCTCGACGAGCGGCTGGTACACGAAGTCGAGGTAGAGCTGCGTCGGCGGCGCGTCGGGCGTCTGTCGCAGCAGTACCGGCGTCTCGCGCCCGACGAACGGCTCGCCGGTCGCGAGCACGCGGTCGAGCAGCTCCACGAAGCCCTGGCCGATGACCTCGGGGATCGCGTCGACGACGCGGCGCCCGATGATGTCGCGATGCCCCACGAGCTGCAGGTACGCGTCGTTCGCGAACTCGAACACGTGCTCCGGGCCGCGCAGCACAGCGAGGAACGCGGGCGCCTGCGCGAACACCCCGCGCAGCCGCTCCTCGGCGCGCACGGCGGCGGCGCGCGCCGCTTCCACCTCGCGCTGCGCGAGTATGCGCTGCGTCGACTCGACGGCGACGTTGAAGAACGCGATCACCTCGCCCGCGTCGTCGCGCACGGGGCTGAGCGAGAACGTGAACCACGCCGATGCCGCATCGGTCTCGCCGCTCCGCTCCATCCGGAACGGCGCGTCCTCGGCGTACGTCGCCGGGCCGCCGGCCAGGATGCGGTCGAACATGCCGCTGATCTCCGGCCAGATCTCGTGCCACACCTCGAAGCCGGGCGTGCCGAGCGCGCGCGGGTGCTTCGCGCCGAGGAGCGGGATGTAGCCGTCGTTGTAGATCAGCACCCGGTCGGCGCCGCACCACAGATTGATCGGCATCGGCGACTCGAGCGCCGTGCGCACCGCCACGCGAAGCGCGGCATCCCAAGTGCTCGGCGGGCCGAGCGAGGTCCGCGTCCAGTCGAACGCGCGGCACCGGCGCGCCATCTCGCCGTCGCCGGGAAAGACGCGGTCGAGCGGCACGGTATGGCGAGAGACGGTGGTCATCGATACGAAATATAGAATGCCATATGGCGCCCCGTATGCAGGGAGGAGCACGCATGGAGTACCGTGATCTCGGTCGCACCGGATGGAGGATCTCCGCCGTCAGCTTCGGCGCGTGGGCCATCGGCGGCGACGTGTGGGGGCGGACCGACGACGCGGAGTCGCTGCGCGCGCTGCACCGCGCCGTGGACCTCGGCGTGAACTTCGTCGACACGGCCGACGTGTACGGCGACGGACACTCGGAGCGGCTCGTCGGACGGCTCCGACGCGAGCGGCGCGAGGAGATCATCGTCGCCACGAAGGCCGGCCGGCGGCTGAACCCGCACGTCGCCGCGGGCTACGACCGCGCGAACCTCACCGCGTTCGTCGAGCGCTCGCTCGCCAACCTCGGCTGCGACGCGATCGACCTGCTGCAGCTCCACTGCCCTCCGGGCGAGGTGTACGAGATGCCCGAGGTGTTCGGCATCCTCGACGACCTCGTGACGGCGGGGAAGCTCCGCTTCTATGGCGTGAGCGTGGAGCGCGTGCAGGAGGCGGTCCGCGCTGCCGAGTACCCGAACGTGCAGTCGGTGCAGATCATCTTCAACATGTTCCGGCTGCGTCCGGCCGAGGAGTTCTTCCCCGTGGCGCGCGCGCGGCAGGTCGGCATCCTCGCGCGCGTGCCGCTCGCGAGCGGGCTGCTCTCGGGGAAGTACCGCGCCGACACCGAGTTCGCGCCGACGGACCACCGCACGTTCAACCGCCGCGGCGAGGCGTTCGACGTCGGCGAGACGTTCAGCGGCGTGGACTACGCGCGCGGGCTCGAGGCGGTGGAGGCGCTGCGGCCGCTCGTGCCTAACGGCGCGACGATGGCGCAGCTCGCGCTCCGCTGGATCCTGATGCACCCCGAGGTGACGGCGACGATTCCCGGCGCGCGCGACGCGGCGCAGGTGGAGGGGAACGTGCACGCACTCGACCTCGCCCCGCTCTCCGCGCAGACGATGGCGCGGGTGGGTGAGGTGTACGACCAGTACCTCCGAGAGGCCGTGCACCCGCGATGGTGAGGTGCGGTCGGAACCTCGCCGCGCTCGGCGCGGTATGCAGCGCATCCCCTCACCCTCCCGCCATGCGTCTCGCACTTCTCCTGCTCGCGGTACCTGCCACGCTCGCGGCGCAGAGCAAGGCCGACGGTACGCTGTGCGGCCACCTCGGCAACCCGCGCTTTCCCACGGCGCGCACCAGCGCGCAGCAGCTCGCGCAGTCGGAGGCCGGCCGCGGCGCGTTCTTCGCCGGGTGCCTCGCGTTCGTCGACGGCCAGTACGGCGATGCGGCGAACGCGTTCCAGCGCGCGGTGGCGGCCGACGCGTCGAACCCGGTCGCGCACTTCTATCTCGGCCGCGCGTACGGCGCGCAGGCGCAGCGCGCGAACATCTTCAGCAAGGCGTCGCTCGCGAAGAAGACCAAGCACGAGTTCGACCGCGCCGTGCAGCTCGACCCGGAGTACCTCGACGCGCGCGAGGGGCTCGTCGAGTACTACACGCAGGCGCCGGGGATCCTGGGCGGCAGCAAGGAGAAGGCGCGCGCGCAGATCGAGGAGATCCGGCGGCGGGACACGTGGTGGGGCGGCTTCGTCGCCGCGCGGATCGCGGGCCGCGACCGGGACTGGAGCACCGTCATCCACGAGTACGATCGGCTCGCCGCGGAGTACCCCGACAGCCTGAACGCGTGGGCGAGCCTCGCGTTCGGCTACGCGCAGCAGAAGCGGTGGGACGACGCGTGGCAGACGATCGAGCGCATGCAGCACGCGGTGCCCGGCTCGATGCTGTCCCACTTCGTGGTGGGGCGCCTGGCCGCGGAGTCGGGGCAGCAGCTCGAGCGTGGCGAGCAGTCACTGAAGCGGTATCTCGCCTACACGCCGCAGCCCGGAGAACCGCCGCTCGCCAGCGCCCACTGGCGCCTCGGCACGATCTACGAGGAGCGTGGACGCAGCGACGCCGCACGCGCCGAGTACCAGACCGCGGTGTCGCTCGACCCGAAGCTGACCGGCGCGAGGGATGCGTTGGCGAAGCTGAAGTGACCGACGTCGATCCCCGCCGCTTCGATCTCACCGTCGAGCAGGCCATCGCGCAGCAGCAGGCGCTCCGCTCGCGCGTGGTGCTCGCGCCGCCGCCCGGCTTCGCGCCGCGCCTCGTCGCGGGGCTCGACGTGTCGATGGAGCGCTTCGGCGACGTCGGCTACGCGGGGATCGTGGTGCTCGAGCAGCCCGGGCTGCGCACCGTGGACGAGGCCTCGGCCGTCGCGCCGCTGCGGTTCCCGTACGTCCCCGGGCTGCTGTCGTTCCGCGAGCTGCCGCTCATCGTGGACGTGTGGGATCGGCTGCGCACGCGGCCCGACGTGCTGATCTTCGACGGGCAGGGGATCGCGCACCCGCGCCGCTTCGGCATCGCGTGCCACGGCGGCGTCCTGTTCGGCGTGCCGTCGATCGGCTGCGCGAAGTCGATCCTCGTCGGCCGCCACGGCACGCTCGGCGCCGAGCGCGGGTCGCGCGCGCCGCTCGAGCACCGCGGCGAGATCGTCGGCATGGCCGTGCGCTTGCGCGACCGCGTGAACCCCGTGTACGTCTCGCCCGGGCACCTCGTCGACCTCGAGACCGCGGTGGACGTCGTGCTCGCGGCGAGCGCGGGGTACCGCGAGCCGGAGACGACGCGCCGGGCGCACCGGCTCGTGAACGAGGAACGGAGGAAGGCGAAATCGTGAGTCTCGCGCGGTCGGTGATGCTGCTGTCGAGCGTCTTCGCGTTAGGCACCGTCGCGGCGTGCGGCGGCGACGCGGGCACGCCGTTCGAGGTCCCGCAGGCGCCCACGCCGACGACGCCGACGGGCGGCGCCGGGCATCCGGGGTTCGACATCGGTGTGTACCCCGGCGACGCCGCGGTGCGCGCGTGGGCCACCGGCGCGCCGTACGAGTGGATGGGCTACTACCTCCCGGCGCCGTGCCATCGCGACTCCACGTTCGTCGGCAAGCGCGCGACGATCACGTCAGCGGGACTCGGCGTCGCGGTGCTCTACGTCGGCCAGCAGACGTGGGACGGCGTACCGATTCTCGCCGGCTCGCGCGAGGCGTCGCTCCGCGCGTCCGCGTTGCGCGCCATGGCGAGCGCCGTCGCCGTCACCTGCTCCCGCACGCTGCTCGACGCGTCGCAGGGCGACGCGGAGGCACGCGACGCGATCGCGCGCACCGCGGCCGAGGGCTTCCCGAGCGGCACGGCGATCTTTCTCGACCTCGAGCCGATGACGATCACCGCTGCGATGCGCAGTTACTACAAGGCATGGGTCGCGCGCGTCGTCGCCGATGGGCGCTTCCGGCCCGGGATCTACGCGCACGTCAGCAACGGGGCGGACATCCACGCCGACGTGGGCGACGTGCCGTTCTGGGTGGCAAGCACGCGCAACTTCTCGCTCGCCAGCGCGCCGACCGGCGTCGGCTATCCGTTCGCCACCGCGTGGCAGGGCGCGCTCGACGTGACGCGCACGTGGAACGGCGTGACGCTGACGGTGGACGAGAGCGTGGCGAGCACGAAGTCGCCGTCGGGGAGCTGAGACGGCGGGCCGATCGACGGCGCGATCGGCGGCGCGTACCTAGGTCCCAGGGGGGCTCCCCCCCCTTCGCCCAAGGTGCTATGCGCCGAACACGCGCCGGTGCCGATCCCACGCGGGCCGGATCCGAACATCGCGGCGCCGTGTCACGACTCCGCGGCCAGGAAGGCTCGTCGTGTTTGGAACGCGGATTCCGCGGATTCCGCAGATTCGCAGATCCGCGGAATCCGCGGGATCCGCGTTCCAAACCTCTGGGAGGCTCGTCCCCGCGAGGCGCCGCGCGCCCGCGCGCCGAACGCGCGTCTCGCCTCCGCTCGCCGCCGCGCGATCCCGCAGTCGATCGTCCCGCCGTAGATCGTCCCGCCGTAGTTCGTCCCGCAGTGAATCGTCCCGCAGTGAATCGTCCCGCAGTGAATCGTCCCGCAGTGAATCGTCCCGCAGCGAATCGTCGTTAGGCAAGCACCCCCGGCACCAGCTCCCCCGCCTTCCCGCGCAGCACCACGTCCGCCGCGCCGGAAAGCCCCGTCTCCTCCGCGTTCACCTCCACCACCGCCGCGCCGCCGCGCGCCGCGAGCGTCGCCACGCTCGCCGCCGGCTGCACCACCGCGCTCGTCCCCACCACGAGGCACGCGTCGCAGGATGCGGCCGCATCGAACGCGGCGTGCACCATGACGGGGTCGAGCGCCTCGCCGAACCACACCACGTCGGGGCGGAGCAGGGCCCCGCACGACGGGCAGCGCGGCAGCGTCTCGCGCGACGTCGCATCGATCGGTCCGTCGTGCGGCGCGCGCGTGTCGCACCGCGAGCAGCGCACGCCGAACAGCGTGCCGTGCAGCGCGATGATCGCGCGCGCACCGGCGTCGTGGCCCGCGTCGCGCGCGGCGCGCTGGTGCAGCCCGTCCACGTTCTGCGTGACCACGGTCACGCCGGGCCGCGCCGCCGCGAAGCGCGCGATGGACGCGTGCGCTGCGTTGGGCGCGCACCGCGCCACGAGCTCGCGGCGCCGCGCGTACCACTCCCACACGAGACGCGGGTCGCGCGCGAATGCCTCGGGCGTCGCGAGGTCCTCCGCGCGGTGGTCGCGCCACAACCCGCCCGCGCCGCGGAACGTCGGCACACCCGACTCCGCGCTCACGCCGGCCCCGGTGAACACCACCACGCGCTCGGCCCGCCCCAGCAGCTCGCGCGCTCGGTCCACGTCGTGTGCGTCCATGCCGGAAGCTAGCCGACCGCTCGCTCGGTATGTTTGAACCACGGAGGACGCAGAGGGTCGCAGAGGACTGCCCTCTTCGAATCGAGCCACGGAGGACACGGCGGGCACGGAGGAGACCATGTGAAAGGTTCTCCTCCGCGTCCTCTGCGTCCTCCGTCGCTCGGAAACGCTGAGCAACGAGAATCCGTGTCCAACCTTCCGCATCCGCGCCGCGTCGCCGCGCTCGCGAGCCTCGCCCTCGCCGCGCGCCTCGGCGCGCAGCAGCAGGCGCCGCTCCCCGAGCGCGCCGTCCGCCGCGACATCCCGCTCACGAACACCATCCGCCGCGCGCTCGCCGCCGGCACGCGCGACTCCACCGGGCGTCCCGGCCGCAACTACTGGCAGCTGCGCACCGACTACACCATCCGCGCGTCGCTCGACCCCGCGACGCAGCGCATCACCGGGCGCGAGACCGTCGTCGTCCACAACGCGAGCCCCGACTCGCTGAGCCAGATCGTCCTCCGGCTCGACCCCAACATCTTCCTCGGCAACACGCCGCAGCTCGCGCCGTGGGTGCCCGCCGAGGTGACCGACGGCATGGTGATCACGCGCCTCGCCGTCGACGGGCGCGAGGCCGACCTCACGCAGGCGCCGCCCCCCACCGCGCAGGGGGCCGGCGGCCTCGCCGCGGCGGCGAGCGCGTCGGCCCCCGCGCTCCGCATCGCCGGGCTGCGCACGACCGTGGCGCGCGTCACGCTCGCGTCCAAGGTCGCGCCTAACGCGACGGCGACGCTCGACATCCAGTGGAACCACAAGCTCCCCGGCGGCCCCGGCGCCGGACACCGCATGACGCAGCGGTGGGCCGACTCGCTGTTCCAGCCGACGCAGTGGTACCCGCGCGTCGCCGTCTACGACGACCTGCGCGGGTGGGACACGGAGCTGTACCTCGGGCCGAGTGAGTTCTACAACAACTTCGGGCGTTTCGACGTCAGCATCGACGTCCCCGCGGGATGGATCGTGAGCGGCACCGGCGTGCTGCAGAACCCCGAGCAGGTGCTCACGCCCCGCGCGCGGGAGCGGCTGTCCCACGTTCTCGAGTCCGACTCCGTGGTCACGATCGTCGGTCCCGACGACGTCGCCCCGGGGCGCGCGACGTTAGGCACCGAGGGCGGCCGCCTCACCTGGCACTTCGTCGCCGACACGGTGAACGACTTCGCGTGGGCCACCGCGCGCCAGTACGTGTGGGCCGCCACGCGCGCCACGATCCCGGGGAAGGGGCGCGTGCCGATCAACATGTACTATCTGCCCGGACACGCGAACCTGTACGAGAACGCCGGCCCCGTGGCGCGTCACGCGCTCGAGTTCTACTCCGGCCTCTGGTTCCCGTACCAGTTCCCGCAGCTCACGCTGCAGGACGGGCCGAGCGCGGGGATGGAGTACCCGATGGTGATCAACTCCAACCAGGGCGCCGCCGATCACGAGACCGGCCATCAGTGGTGGCCGATGGTCGTGAGCAACAACGAGACATGGTACGGCTGGATGGACGAGGGGTTCAACCAGTACATGAACGTCCTCTCCGACTCCAGCGCCGTCGTGTCGGGCATCATCCGCCCGCGTCCCGGCGGCCGCGCGCCGCGCACGACGGCGCTGTTCGACTCGCTCGGCCAGTCGTACGGCCGCGTGAGCGGCAGCGAGGCCGAGCCGCCGATGATGTGGGACGCGAACTACGCCGGCCCGTCGTTCTACGGCTTCACGACCTACCAGAAGACGCCGCTCATGCTCTCGGCGTTGGGCGGCATCGTCGGCGACAGCGCGGTGCAGCGCGCGCACCGCGAGTGGGCGCGGACGTGGATGTTCAAGCACCCGTCGCCGTGGGACTACATGTTCTTCATGAACCGCGCGCTAGGCCGCGACCTCGGATGGTTCTGGTACTACTGGCTGTTCACCACCGAGAGCGTCGACGCCTCGATCCAGAGCGTGACGCGGAGCGGCGCGCGCACGCTCGTCACCGTGCGCCAGGACGGCCAGATGCCGTCGCCGGTCGTGCTCGAGGTGAAGCTCGCGCCCGGCGGCGCGGCGATCCGCCCGACGCCTAACGTGCGCGCGCTCGACGCCAACACCGCGCTCGTCACGTACCCGGCCGACGTCTGGTTCCGCGGCGCCCGCACGTTCACCGCGACGCTCGACTTCGGCGGCCGCGCCGTGGAGAGCGTGAAGCTCGATCCAGATGCACGGTTCCCCGACCGCGATCCGTCCGACAACGTCTGGCCGCGCGGCGCGTCGCACTGATCGAGCGGCGAACGACATCGAACCGCAGAGGACGCAGAGGGCCGCAGAGGAAACCAACACCAATTGGTTCTCCTCTGCGGCCTCTGCGTCCTCTGCGGTTCAATCGGGCTTCTTCGTCGTCACCTTCACGACGCCCTTGCTCGCGCTGTCGCCGTAGAGCTTCACCGCCGCGGGACCCTTGAAGACCTCGACCGACTCGATCTTGTCGGGTGCCGGCAGCGGCGGACGCCCGTCGGGGCCCGCGGGCACGACCACGCCGTCGACGATGAAGATGGGCGACTCGCCGTTCGGCCCCGTCATCCGGACCGCGTTCGGCGTCGGCGTCGCGGTGTCGGGCGGCGACGTCAGCGCGACACCCGATCGCTTCAGCGCGGCGCGCGGCGTGACCGGCGCCGTCGCCGCGCCGGCGGGCTTCTTCACGATCCAGATCACGGCGACGCTGTCCTTCGTCACGCTCCCCGGGCCGAGCTTCATCACGTCCACCGTCGCGATCGACGACGGGTCCATCGTGGCGACGAACTCCGGCTGCGCGGGCGACTGCACGATCGCGTCCTTCGCCTCGAGCACGGTCTGCGAGTCGAGCGTCACGCGCAGCTTCGGGCTGCGCAGCGCTCCGTCCTTGCCCGTGCCCGCGTCGAACGCCGCCTTCACGACCTTTCCGGTCTCGTCGGACACGAACCACAGCCGGCCCGGCGACTCGGCGCCGCTCGCCACCGTCGGCATGAACTGCTTGATCGCGAGCCGCACGCGGTCGATCGTCGGCTCGCCCTCGCGCCGCTCCACCTGCGGGGCCGCGTTCGTGATCGCGGACAGCGGCACGCGCGACTCGGGGCGGGGCGCCAGCGGGCGCGGCGCCTCGCATGCGGCCGCCACGAGACCGGTGCCTAACGCACCGAGGACGAGCGCGCGCGCGAGCGGGTGGCGGGGACGGCGGGTGGTCATCGTGCGGATCCTCCGTTCGAGTGCGGATGATTGGATGCTGAGCGCCGCGGCGAGCGGCAGCCGCGCGGCCGTGCCCCGGCGCGCGACGTCGAGCAGGAGTGCCCCGTAGCGGGCGACGTCCGGATGCCGGCGCAGCACGCGCCGGTCGCAGTCGAGCTCCACGGCGAGCCGCAGCCGGCGGAGCTGCCACCACAGCGCCGGGTTCCACGGCGCGAGCGCGACGGCGAGCGCCGCGCCGGCCAGCAGCTGTGGATCGCGCGCCCGCAGGTGCGAGCGCTCGTGGGCGAGCATGAGCGCCAGGTCGTCCGGCGCGAGCGCGAGCGCCCACGTCGGCAGCACGATCCGCCCGCCCTCGCTCCCCACCGCCGCCGGCCCGGTGCCCGGCGTCAGCACCACGTCCTCGCCGGCGACCGTGGCCGAGCGCCACGCGCGGAGCGCCGTGCGGAGGCGGCGGTGCGACAGTCCGAGCCAGCCGATCGACAGCAGCGACGCGCCGAGCCACACGGCGAGCAGCGGATGGTCGAGCGCCCGCCAGCGGGCCGCGTCGTCGGGGGCGATCTCGCGAACGCGCGCCCGGGCGAGCAGCGCCGAGAGCGTCGCCGGCGACGCGGCGGCGGCGGTCGTCGGCACGGGGGCAGGGGACGCCGACACGTGGCGCCGCGCGACCCAGGCCCCGGCCGGCGCCGCGAGCGACCCCGCGAGCGCCACCACCCACACGACGCGCGCCGCCCGTCGCGCCGTGCGCAGCGCGCGCTCGACGCACGCCGCCGCGAGGCCGAGCAGCGTCGCGAGCAGCACGGCATAGCCCATCCACAGCGCGGTCATGCGTCGTCCTCCTCGCCCAGGCCGCGCAGCCGGTCGTCGAGCAGGGCGCGCATCCGGGCCAGCTCGTCGGGAGCCAGCCCGCGCTCGTCCACGAGCTGCGTGAGGAGCAGCTCCGGCGACCCGGCGAACAGCTTGCCGAGCACCCGATGCAGGGCGCTGCGGCCCGCCGCCTCCCGCGCCACCAGCGCGTGGTAACGGTAGGCGCGGCCCGCCTCCTGGTGGCCGGCGTACCCCTTGTCCTCGAGCGTCCGCAGCACGGTCAGCACGGTCGTGTACGCGAGGTCGTCGTCCAGCGCGCCGCGCACCTCCGCGACCGTGGACGGCCCCCGCTCCCACAGCACCGCCATGACGTCGAGCTCCCGGTCGGTGAACGAGACCGCCATGTGCCCTCGCAACTAGATTTCTAGTAGAACCCGACGCCAAGATGCGCGGGGAGCCCGTGGATGTCAACTAGAAATCTAGTTGCCGCCGAATTGGCACGACGCGGCGGCTCAAGCGGGGCTCCGGCGCGGTCGATACCTGAGGGGGAATGATCCGTCGACCGACCTCGCGCCACGCTACGGGAGCCCCGGCTCCCGCGCGTGGCGTATCCCGACTCGCGCACCCCGCGCACCCCGCGCACCCCGCGCCATGAGCCGCCTCCCCAACCTGACCCACCGCTACCTCGCGGTCTTCGCGATCGCGTCGGCGGCGACGATCGGGGGGCAGGTGCTCGTGCATGCGGCGCAGGCGCGCCAGCTCGGCCACTACGCGCTCATCGCGCGCTGGAGCCGGGAGCGGCTCGCGTCCGAGCGTCTCGCGGGGGCGGCGACGCTGCTGGAGCAGACGCCGGTCGGCTCCGCCGCCCGCGACGGCGCCCGCCGCACGCTCGCCGCCGCCGCCGCGGAGCTGCGCGACGAGGGGACGCACGACACGCCGGCGGCGCTCGCCACCGCCCCGGCCGGGGTGGCCGACGAGGTACGCGCCCGCTTCGACTCGCTCGTCCCCGTCCGCGTCCGGCTCCTCGCCGACGCCGCGGCCCTCGGCGCGGACGCGCCCGACGCCGCCCTCGGCCACCGCATTGTCGCGGGCCAGCTGACGCTCGCCCGGCTCCTCGCCGCGGCGCGGCGCGACGTGCTCGCCGGATCCGAGGCCGAGATCAGCGCGCTCCGCGTGCAGGAGATCGCGCTCGTCCTCGCGATGCTCGCCGCGCTCGCCGTCGGCGCGGTCGCCGTGGTGCGCCCCGCGTCGCGGCACGCCGACAGTCTGGTGGCCGAGGTGGTCGCGTCGCGCGAGCAGCTCGCGCGCGCCTACGCGACCACGTCGCACGAGCGCGAGTTCGCGACGTCGCTCGTCGCGTCGGTGTCCGACGGGATCTACGCGTTCGACGACGACCAGCGCGTCACCGAGTGGAACCCGTCGATGGAGCGATGGACGGGCGTCGAGCGCCGCGACGCGCTCGGCCGCCGCCTCGACGACTTCGACGCGGAGATCGACTGGGGCGAGCACGGCAAGCCGTACGAGCGCGCGATCGGGGGCGAGCCGACGCACGTGCACGAGTGCCGCGGCCGCGCGTCGCGCGACGCCGAGTGGCGCTTCTTCGATGCCGTGTGCGTGCCGGTGCGCTCGAGCGACGGCCGCATCGCCGGCGGGTTGTGCACCATCCGCGACGTCACGGAGCGCGTCGCCACCGTGGCGCGCGTCGTCTCCAGCGAGGCGCGCTTCCGCGCGATGTTCGACCAGGCGGCGATCGGCATCACGTTCATCGACGACGACGGGATCATCCACGCGGTGAACCCGGCGTTCGAGCGGCTCGTCGGATGGTCGGCCGCGGAGCTGATCGGCCGACGCGCATCGGAGTTCTCGCCGCCCGAGGACGCGATCATCACACGCGGCCCGGTGGCCGAGCTGCGCGCCGGCCGGCGCGACAGCGTCACCGTGGAGAAGCGGTTCGTGCATCGGGAGGGCGCGCAGATCTGGTGCAGCCTCACGATCTCGCGCTTCCGCACCAACCACGACGACGCGGTGACGCTCGTCGGCATGTGCTACGACGTCACGGCGCGGAAGGAGCTCGAGACGCGTCTCAGCCACCAGGCGTTCCACGACCCGCTCACCGGGCTCGCGAACCGCGCGCGTCTGCTCGACCGCATCCACCACACGCTCGCCGCACCGGACCGGCTCCCGTCGAACGTCGCGATCATCTACGTCGACCTCGACGACTTCAAGAAGGTGAACGACTCTCTCGGCCACGCGGCCGGCGACACCCTGCTGCGCGCCGTGGCGGAGCGGCTGCTGAACGCGACGCGCGGCAGCGACACCGTCGCGCGCCTCGGCGGCGACGAGTTCGCGATCCTGCTCGAGAACGTGCGCAGCGACGACGACGTCCTCGTCGTCGCCGACCGCGTCGTGCGCGCGATGCGCGCGCCGGTCACCATCGACGGCAAGGAGATCTTCGTCGGCGCGAGCGTCGGCGTGGCGCGCGGCGGCGTGGGCGACGAGACCGAGCGCCCCACGGCGGACGTGCTGCTGCGCAACGCGGACGTCGCGATGTACCGCGCGAAGGGCGCCGGGAAGGGACGGCACGTGATGTACGAGCGCGGCATGCAGGAGGCCGCGCTGGAGCGGCTGGAGCTCGAGGCGGCGCTGCGCACCGCGGTGAGCGGCATGCCGACGGGCGACGAGCTGCTGCTGCACTTCCAGCCGATCGTGGAGCTCGACGGCGAGCGCGTCGTGGGCGTGGAGGCGCTGGTGCGGTGGGCACACCCGCAGCTCGGCGTGCTGCCGCCCGCGCGGTTCGTGCCGCTCGCCGAGGAGACGGGCCTCATCGTGCCGTTAGGCCGCTGGGTGCTGCGCGAGGCGTGTCGCCACGGCGCGGGCTGGGTCGGCGGCCGCCGCTCGCTCGACCGCATGCGCTCGCTCACGCTCACCGTGAACGTCTCGCCGCTGCAGCTCCGCGACCCGGGCTTCGTCGACGACGTGCGCGACGCGCTGCGCGACAGCGGCTTCCCGCCGCATCTGCTGCTGCTCGAGCTGACCGAGACGGTGTTCCTGCAGGAGGACGAGGGGACGCTGGAGACGCTGCGCGCGCTGAAGGCGCTCGGCGCGCGGCTCGCGATCGACGACTTCGGCACCGGCTACGCGAGCCTGAACTACCTGCAGCAGTTCCCGCTCGACGTGCTGAAGATCGACCGCCGCTTCATCGACGCCATGTGCCGCGGCGGCAGCGAGGCCGCGCTCGCCCGCACGATCATCGCGCTCGGCGACTCGCTGGCGCTGCGCACGGTGGCCGAAGGCGTCGCGCGTCCACAGCAGCAGGAGCAGCTCCGCGCGCTCGGCTGCGAGTACGGACAGGGCTTCCTCTTCGCGCACCCGGTGCCGCCGGAGGAGATCACGCGGATGCTGAACGAGGGAATCGGGCACGGCGCGGAGGCCGCCTGACGACTCCCTCGCGCCGTCAGGGAGACAATCGATCCAGCGTCCATCCCCCTGACGTCAGGCGGTAGCGGATCCGGTCGTGCAGTCGGTCCGGCCGCCCCTGCCAGAACTCGATCGCGTCCGGCACGACGCGAAAGCCGCCCCAGTGGTCCGGCAGCGGTACGTCGTCGACGCCGGCGAATCGCTGCTCCACCGCCGCCAGCTCGCGCTCCAGCGCCGCGCGGTCGGGGAGCACGCTCGACTGCCGCGACGTCCACGCGCCGAGGCGGCTGCCGCGCGGCCGCGTCGCGAAGTACGCCGCGGACTCCTCGCGCGACGCGCGCTCCACGCGCCCCTCCACGCGCACCTGCCGCTCCAGCGGCTCCCACCAGAACGCGAGCGCGGCGCGCGCGTTCGCGTCGAGCTCCTGGCCCTTGCGGCTGCGATAGTCGCAGAAGAACACGAAGCCCCGCGCGTCCACGCTCTTCAGCAGCACCACGCGCGCCGACGGACGGCCGTCGGGCGTCGCCGTGGCCAGCGTCATGCCGTTCGGCTCCGGCACCTGCGCGTGCTGTGCCTCGGCGAACCACGCCGCGAACTGCGCGATCGGGTCGTCGGCGACGTCGGACTCGCCCAACGCGGCGCGGGCGTACGTGCGGCGCAGCAGCGAGAGGTCGAGCGCCGATGGATCAGACATGGATCATGGGGAGCGGCGCGCGCGGATAGCTCTCCGGCAGGTCGGCGAGCGGATCCCCCGCGTACGCGGAGCCGTCGGGCGCCTCCAGGACGAAGCCCGCGTCGCGGATCATCTCGAGGTCCGCGCGCGCCGCGGCCCCCTGCGTCGTGAGGTAGTCGCCGATGAAGATCGAGTTCGCCGGGTAAAGCCCCATCACCTGCATCGACCGCAGGTGCACCTCGCGCCCGCCGGCGATGCGGATCTCCTGCGACGGCAGCAGGAAGCGGTACAGGCACAGCACGCGCAGGCAGCGGCGGGGATCGAGCGCGCGCACCGTCTCGAACGGCGTCCCCGGCACCGGGATGAGGAAGTTCACCGGCACCGAGCGCACCTCCAGCTCGCGCAGCGACAGCGCGAGGTCGATCACGTCGTCGTCGGTCTCGCCCATGCCGACGATGCCGCCCGAGCACGTCTTGAGGCCCGCCGCCTTCACGTGCTCCACCGTCGCCACGCGGTCGTCGAACGTGTGTGTGGTGACGACGTCCGGCGTGTAGCGGCGCGACGTGTTCAGGTTGTGGTTCACCTGCGTCACGCCCGCCTCCTTCAGCGCCACCGCCTGCGCCTCCGAGAGCAGGCCGAGGCACGCGCACACGCGGAGGTCGTGGCGCGCCTTCACCTCGCGCACCGCGTCGAGCACCTTCTCGAACACGCGCCCGCCCGGCGTGCGCCCCGAGATCACCATGCAGAACGTCCCCGCCTTCAACCGCGCGGCGCGCTCGGCGGCGTCGAGGATCTTCTCGCGCGCGAGCATCGGGTACTTCTCGATCTCCGCCGCCGACACCTTCGACTGCGAGCAGTAGCCGCAGTCCTCGGGGCACAGTCCGCTCTGCGCGTTCAGCAGGAAGTGCAGCCGCACGCGGTTCCCCCAGTGCTGCCGCCGCACGCGGTACGCGGCCGCGAGCTGGTCGAGCAGCGCGTCGTCGGGGGCGGCGAGGACGGCGCGCGCCTCGTCGCGCGTGAGGGGCTCGCCGGCGAGTGCGCGGTCGGCGAATTCGCTCCAGTTCGGCATCGGATCGTGGCTACGGGGTGCCTGAATCTAAGGGGCGGTCGTCGGGGCGATGCGCCCCGCCACCAGGTCCGCCAGCGCGGCGCCCGCGTCGGCGAGCGCGCGTGCGTCGTGCAGCGCGCGCTCGTCGAGCCGCGGCACGCGCACCACCGGCACGGGAGCGACGAGCGCCGCGAGCGCGTCGGGGTTCGTGCGCTCGGCCACGCCGCCGTCGTCGGCCGCGTCGACGAGCGCCACGGCGCGCACGACGAGGCCGCGGCGCGTCGCCTCGCGCACCGTGAGCAGCGTGTGGTTCAACACGCCGAGTCGGTTCGCCGCGACGACGATCACGTCGAGCGCCCATCGCGACACGAGGTCGGCGAACGACAGCTCGCGCGTGAACGGCACGAGCAGGCCGCCGGCGCCCTCCACCACCACGACGTCGCGCACGCGTCCGACCTGCGCCAGCGCGACGTCGAGCGTCGCGATGTCGAGCGGCCGGCCGGCGCGCTCCGCAGCGAGCCACGGAGCGAGCGGCTCCTCGAACGTGTGCGGGCAGACGAGCGCCAGCGGATCCGTCTCGCCGGCCGCCCACCGCAGCCGCTCGGCGTCGGTGCTCCCGTCGCGCGCGGCGACACCGGTCTCCACCGGCTTCATGACGCCCACCGCGAGCCCGCGCGCCCGCAGCGCGGCGACGAGCGCGCACGCCGTCACCGTCTTGCCGACGCCCGTGTCGGTGCCCGTCACCGCGAGGCGGACGACGCGGCTCACGGGCGCGGCTGGTCGAGGAAGCGCGCGACGACGTCGTACGCGTGCGCGAGGTCGTCGTCGCTCGTGCAGTACGGCGGGAGCAGGTAGCAGGTGTCGCCTAACGGCCGCAGGAGCACGCCGTCCGCGAGGGCGAAGGCGCCGAGCGCGCGCCCGACTCCGGCGAGGTAGCCGCGCTCGGGGCTCGCGATCTCGAACGCCGCGATCGTGCCCGTCAGGCGCGTGCCGGACACGCGCGGGTGCGCGGCGAGCGCCGCGAGGCCACGCCGGTGCGCCGCCTCGATGCGCGCGCGCGCCGCGGTGCACGCCGGCGCCTCGAGCAGCGCGAGGCTCGCGAGCGCGGCGGCGCAGGCGATCGGGTTCGCCGTGTACGAGTGTCCGTGGAACAGCGTGCGCCGTCGGTCGTCGCTCAGGAACGTGTCGAACAGCGCGTCGGTGGCGAGCGTCGCGCCCAACGGCAGGAAGCCCCCGGTGATCCCCTTCGACACGCACATGAGATCCGGCGTCACGCCCGCGCGCTCGCACGCGAACAGCGGTCCCGTGCGCCCGAAGCCCGTCATCACCTCGTCGGCGATGAGCGGTATCGCGCTCGCGCGGCATCGTTCCGCGATCGCGCGCAGCGTCGCCTCATCCCACATCCGCATGCCGCCGGCGCCGAGCACCAGCGGCTCCACGATGACGGCGGCGAGCTCGCGGCCGCGGGTCCCTAACAGCGCGTCGAGCGCGTCGATCGTCGCCGCGCCTCCCTCGCTCGGATCGGGGAGGCGCGCGACGTCGAACAGCATGGGATCGAACGACGCCGTGTACACCGAGCGCGCGCTCACGCTCATCGCGCCGAACGTGTCGCCGTGGTACGCGTTCTCCAGCGCGGCGACGAGGCGGCGCGGCTCGCCGCGGTTCTCCCAGTACTGCAGCGCCATCTTCACCGCGACCTCCACCGCCGTCGAGCCGTCGTCGGAGAGGAAGACGCGGCGAAGGCCCGCCGGCGCGACGCGCGCGAGCTCCGTGCACAGACGCACCGCCGGCTCGTGCGTGCACCCGGCGAAGATCACCTGCTCCAGCGTGCGCGCCTGCTGCCCGATCGCGTCGGCGATCTCCGGCGTCGCGTGCCCGTGCAGCGTGACCCACCAGCTCGAGATGGCGTCGAGGATGCGGCGCCCGTCGGTCGTGTAGAGGTACGCGCCCTCGGCGCGCGCCACCGGGATCGGCGTCGGCGCGCCGCGGTGCTGCGTGTACGGGTGCCACACGTGCCGCGCGTCGAGCGCGAGCAGCGCGTCGGTCTCCATCACGCCGGCACCGGATCGGCGTTAGGCACGCCCGGCACCGCGGCGAGCGCCTCCAGCAGCGCGTCGATCTGCTCCGGCGTGTGCGCGGCGCTCACGCTGAGCCTCAGGCGCGCGCTCCCGGGCGGCACCGACGGCGGCCGGATCGCGCCGACCGCGAAGCCGTCGGCGAGCAGCCGCGCGCCGGCGTCCACCGTGCGCGTCGGGTCGCCCAACAGCACCGGCACCACGTGTCCGTCCGCCTCGCCCGGCGCCGGCCGGCCGAGGGCCGCGAGCCCGGCGCGCAGTCGGCGTGCGTTGTCGCGCAGCCGGTCGCGCCGCCATGGCTCGTCGCGCGCGATCGCGAGGGCGCGCAGCGTCGCCGCGGCCACCGCCGGCGGGCTGCCCGTCGTGAACACGAACGACCGCGCGCGGTGCAGCAGCAGGTCGCACAGCGCCGCCGACCCGGCGACGAACGCGCCCGCCGTGCCGAACGCCTTGCCTAACGTGCCGACCGTCACGTCGATCGCGCCGTCGACGCCGAAGTGCGACGCGGTCCCGCGACCGCCGGTGCCCAACACGCCGCTCGCGTGCGCGTCGTCCACCACCGTGTACGCGCCGTGCGCACGCGCGAGGGACACCAGTCGGTCGAGCGGGAACAGGTCGCCGTCCATCGAGTACACGCCCTCCACGACGATCCACCGCCGGCGGAAGCGCGCCCCGCCCGCGTCGGCGCGCAGCATCGCGTCGAGCGCGTCGACGTCGCCATGCGGGAACACGCGCACCGCGGCGCGCGACAGCCGGCAGCCGTCGACGATCGACGCGTGGTTCAACGCGTCGGAGTAGATCGCATCGTCGCGCCCGGCGAGGGCGGGGAGCACGCCGACGTTCGCCGCGAAGCCGCTCGCGAACAGCAGCGCGCGCTCCGTCCCCTTCAGCGCCGCGATCGCCGACTCGAGCCGCTCGTGCAGCGGGTCGTCGCCGGTGACGAGCCGCGCCGCGCCGGCGCCCACCCCGACGTCGTCGAGCGCGTCGCGCAGCGCGCCGGCGAGCCGCGGGTCGGCGGCGAGGCCGAGGTAGTCGTTCGACGCGAAGTCCACGACCTCACGGTCGTCCACGAGCAGCGTGGCTCCCTCGCGCCGACGCATCGGGCGCAGGGTGCGGCGGAGCGCCGCGCGGTCGATGGCGGCCAGCTCGTCGCGCAGCAGGGCGTCGAGCGGTCGGGCGGTGGGGTCGGGCGAGGACGGCACGCGCGGAAGGTAACGACGGGCAAACCCTGCGGCCGGCTCCCCCGTCGAATCCCTGGTCCCGACGACCTCGTACGTCCCGGCGAACCCCCTTTCGACCGCCCGTCGGGCTTCCCCCATCCCGCGCCCCATGTCCACGCTGCCCCGCGCCCGCACGCTCCTCCGCGCCGCCGTCGTCGGCGGCGCCACGATCGCCACCGCGGCCGTCGCCGGGGCACAGGGTGGCGAGCGCCACGCGCTCCGCGGCGCGGCCGCCGTCTGGAACCTCGTCGGCACCGTGCGCGTCGTCGCCGGCTCGGGGAGCGACGTCACCGTCGACGTCGTCCGCCGCGGCCGCGACGCCTCGAAGCTCCGCGTGGAGGCCGGCGACTTCCGGGGCACGAGCGCCGTGCGGGTGATCTACCCGGACGACGACATCGTGTACCCCGACCTCCCGCGCGGCTCGCGCATGCGCACGCGCGTGCGGAGCGACGGCACGTGGGGCGGCGGCAACTACGGCGCGTTCGGATCCGGCGACACCCAGATCCGCAGCTCCGGCAGTGGCACCGAGGCGTGGGCCGACGTGACCGTCGCGGTGCCGAGCGGCGGCAAGGTGGCCGTGCACCTCGCGGCGGGCGAGGCGACCGTCACGAACGTGAACGGCGACCTCGATCTCGACGTCGACGCGGCGTCGGTGACGGCGGACGGCACCCGCGGGCGGCTCGCCGTCGACGCGGGCTCGGGGCGCGTGCGCGTCAGCAACGCGCAGGGCGACGTGGACCTCGACCTCGGCTCCGGCCCCGTCGAGCTGCGCGACGTGAGCGCCACCCGGCTCAAGGTCGACGGCGGATCCGGCAGCCTGACCGGCGCCAACCTCAGCGCGTCCTCGATCGACCTCGACCTCGGCTCGGGCTCGGCGCGGCTGTCGAACGTCACGTCGAAGGACGTGAAGATCGACAACGGCAGCGGCTCGGTCGACCTCGATCTCGCGTCCGACATCGACGCCGTGCGCATCGACACCGGCTCCGGCTCGATCACGCTCCGCATCCCGGCCACGCTCGGCGCCCAGGTCGACATCGACTCCGGCAGCGGCGGCATCGAGAGCGACGTCCCGATCCAGGTGACCCGCAAGGAGAGCGACCACCTCCGCGGCCAGATCGGCGACGGCCGCGGCCGCATCGTGATCGACGGCGGGTCGGGCGGGGTGCGCATACTGAAGCACTAGGGCAGGAGGGCAGGAGGGCAGGAGGGCAGGAGCGCAGGAGGGCACGAGAGAATCGGAATCTCTCGTGCCCTCCTGCGCTCCTGCCCTCCTGCCCTCGCTGGCGCGCGAAGCGCGCTCAGCGCGCTCAGCGCGAGTAGCGCTTCTTGAACTTGTCGACGCGACCCTGCGTGTCCACCAGGCGCTGCTCGCCGGTGAAGAACGGGTGCGACATGTTCGTGATCTCGAGCGGGACGACCGGGTACTCGTTGCCGTCGCTCAGGCGGATCTTCTGCTCGCTGGTCATCGTCGACCGGGTCACGATCAGCTGCCCGTTCGAGAGGTCCTTGAAGACCACCGGGTGGTACTGGGGGTGGATGTCGTTCTTCATCGCGTCTTTGGCGTGGTGGAGTCCGTCGCATGGGGCCGATCCCGACCGGCCCCGGAGTCGCGCCAACGGCGCGGAACTACTGAAGCTACACGGGCTTGGGCGGGAATCCAACCCGTCGGGACTCGGGACTCGGGACTCGGGACTCGGGACTCGGGACTCGGGAACTACTCCCCCACGAGTCCCGAGTCCCGAGTCCCGAGTCCCGACTCCCCGTTCAGCTCCAGTGTCCACTCCACCGGGATCTTCGGGTCGAGCGAGTCGCGCACCGAGCAGTACTTCGTGACGGCGAGCTCGATCGCCCGCTCGGCGTGTACCCGCTCGATCTTCTCGCCGGTGATGCGGTAGACGAGTCGAGCGTGCACCAGGCGGCGCGGTGCGAAGCCGCCTTCGTGGCGCTCGCCGACCACTTCGACGGAGAGCGACTCCACCGGCGTCCGCCGCTTCGCGAGGATGTCGACCACGTCCACCGCGGTGCAGCTGCCGAGGGCGATGAGCATCGCGTCCACCGGGCCGGGGCCCGTCTTCGCGTCGGCGTCGATGCGCACCGTCGGGCCGCCGGTCGCGCGGCCGGCGTCGAACCGGTGCTCGCCGGCCCAGTTCACGGTCACGCGATTCGGTGGGCGCGTCATCGCGGCGCCCCCTTCTCGATCGGTGCGCGCACCGCGTTGCCCCATTCGGTCCAGCTCCCGTCGTAGTTGCGCACGCGGTCGAATCCCAGGAGGTACGTGAGCACGAACCAGGTGTGGCTCGACCGCTCGCCGATGCGGCAGTAGGTGACGACGTCGTCCGAGCGCTTCAGCCCCTGCTCCTGCTCGTAGATCGCGCGCAGCTCGTCGGCCGACTTGAACGACCCGTCGGCGTTCGCGGCGCGGGCCCACGGCACCGAGCGCGCGCCGGGGATGTGGCCGCCGCGCAGCGTGCCTTCCTGCGGGTAGTCGGGCATGTGCGTCCGCTCGCCGCTGAACTCCTGCGGTGAGCGCACGTCGACGAGCGGCTTGCGCGCCTGCATGTGGCCGCGCACGTCGTCCATGAACGCGCGGATCGCGGCGTCGCTCCGCTCGGGGGCCTCGTAGGTCGTCGGCGCGTACGACGGCCGGTCGGTGACGAGCGGCCGTCCCTCCTGCTCCCACTTCGTGCGGCCGCCGTCCATCACGCGCGCGTCGGGAAAGCCGAACAGCTTCAGCACCCAGAACGCGTACGTCGCCCACCAGTTGTTCTTGTCGCCGTAGAGCACCACGGTGTGCGAGGCGTCGATGCCGCGCGCGCGGAGCACGGTCTGGAACTGCGCGCGGTCGACGTAGTCGCGCACCGTCGCGTCGTTGAGGTCCTCGTGCCAGTCGAGCTTCTGTGCGCCGGGGACGTGGCCGAGGTCGTAGAGCAGCACGTCCTCGTCGCACTCGAGGATGCGCACCGTCGAGTCCTGCAGGTGGTCGGCGACCCACTGCGTCGAGACGAGCACCTCGGGGTGCGCGTAGCCCTTCGCGGCGATCGTCGGGTCTCGGTCTTCGGGCATGGTCGAGAGGTGAGGGTACGGTACAGCGGTAAGATAGTCGGGCGGGGGAGCCCCCGACCCGTTATGTTCCGGCCATGCCCGTCACCGTCTCCCTCGGTCGCGAAGCGGTGCTGCACGCGGTCGTGAGCGGCGGCGGCGCGATGCTGCTCGCGTACGCGTGGTTCGTGTGGGCGACCGACCGCGCATCGGCGCCGCAGGTGCGCGGGCTCGCCGCGGCGGGCGCCGGGTTCCTCATGAGCGCCGCGGCGTCCGTCTACCTCCGCGAGCGCCCGATCGCCGGGCCCGTGGTCTCGCTCGCCGGGTGTGCGCTCGTGATCTCCGGCATGCGCATGCTGCTCCGCGACCGGCTCGAGCGTCAGGCGGCCGAGCGCCGCCGGGGCACGGGCGAGTAGCTCCCTCGGAGCGGCCGATCCCGCCGGTGCCGTCGCCGACGCCGGAGATGGAGCGCTACACCCGCCACGTGCTCGTCTGCACGGGCGGGTTCTGCTCCCCCGACCGCCGCGGGCGCGAGATCTACGCGGAGCTCGCGCGCCTGCTCCAGCGCGAGGGGTTGCTGTTCGGCCCCACCCGCGTGAAGCGCGGCGAGACCCCGTGCCTCGGCGTCTGCACCGGCGGCCCGATCGTCGTCGTGTACCCGGAAGGCGTCTGGTACTGGAGCGTGACGCCGAAGCTGCTCGAGCGCATCGTCGTCGAGCACCTCAAGCACGGCCGCGTCGTCGAGGACGCCGTCTTCCACAGACTGCCGTAGCTGCGTGGCGGCGTGACGGTCGTACACGCAGCCACGCAGCCACGCAGCCACGTTAGGCGGCCATCGCCGTTAGGCGCGCCACCCGCTCCGCCGTCGGCGGGTGCGTCGAGAACAGCTTCGCGATGCCGCCGCCGGCGAAGGCGAGCGGGTTCACCTGCGCGAGCGGCGCGACCGCCGGCGACACCTGCATCGGGATCCGGTGCGCGCCGAGCTCCAGCTTCTGCAGCGCGTTCGCGAGCGACAGCGGGCGGCCGCTGATCTCGGCGCCCACCGCGTCCGCCTTGAACTCGCGCTGACGGCTGATCGCGAACTGGATCAGCATCGCCGCGATCGGCGCGAGCAGCATCGTGAGCAGCCCCGCGATCGGGTGCGACTCGCCGTCCTCGTCGCGCGCGCCCCCGAACAGGAAGCCGAACTGCGCGAGGTTCGCCACCGCGCCCGCCATCGTCGCGGCGATGGTCTGCAGCAGCATGTCGCGGTTCTTGATGTGCGCCAGCTCGTGCGCGATCACGCCTTCCAGCTCGTCGCGCGACACGAGGCGCACGATCCCCTCCGTCACGCACACCACCGCGTGCTCGGGATCGCGTCCCGTCGCGAACGCGTTCGGCTGCGCGTGCGGCGCGATCGCGACCGTCGGCATCGGCAGCCCGGCGCGCTGGCGCAGGCGGTCGACCATCGCGTACAGCTCCGGCGCCTCGCTCGCCCCGACGACCCGCGCGCCGTACGCGCGCAGCACCATCGACGACGAGCCGTAGTAGGCCACGAAGTTCATGACCGCGCTGAGCGCGAGCGCGATCGCCGCGCCGGTGGACCCGCCGATCGCGCCGCCGATCGCGACGACGAGCGCCGAGAGACCGGCCATCAGCACGAACACCTTCACGTTGTTCACCGCATCCTCCCTGAGCCGTGGCCGTTCCGGACGCACGAAAGGCGAGCCCCTCGCGCGCCGGATCCGTTCCGGTGCACGAGAGTCTCGCCTGATCGAATCCTCGACCCCGCCGGACCGCGCCGCGCGCCCACTCACTGGCGCTCGGCGGTCTTGACGACCCGGCAGCGCGGGCCCTGCGCCCGCGTGGCTACTCCCTCTCCGAGCGAATGATACCCCGGCGCGCGCCGCAGGTTCAGGGGGGGCGCTTCGACGGGCGGCCCGCCTCCCGCTCGCGGATTTCCTCCTCCACGGCGCGCAGGTGGCGCGGCCAGACGTGGCGGGCGAGGCGGAAGAAGTGCGCGCGCGCGTCGGGCTCGTCGGCGAGGAAGTGGGCGAGGTGGCGGTGTCCTTTACGCGTGTTGCACCCCCCACAGGCGGTCACTACGTTTCCGGCCGAGTTGTCGCCGCCCCGGGCGCGCGGCTGCACGTGATCGACGCTCAGCGCCTCGGCGGGGAAGACCTCGCCACAGTACACGCAGCGGTACGCGTCGCGCGCGAAGATCTCGGCCCGCTTCACCGGACGTCCGCGCCCCTCGACCCGTCGTTTCCCGGTCCGTCGCTCTCCGGTGTCGCCGTGCCCAACCCGCTCGATCCCCGCCGCTTCCTGCTCGACACCGCCAAGCGGCTGTTCGACGACGAGGTGATGGGCACCGCCGCGGATGCGCCGCCGCGACTCACCGGCCAGGCCCTGCAATCACTCCACTCCCTGCGCATGTCCCGCTCCCGCGACAAGATCCTGGAGAACCTCGACGAGATGTATCGCGAGGCGTTCGAGCGCGCTCAGACGACGGGCGACAGCTCGCAGATGGCCACGCTCGACTTCGCGTACCGCCGCGAGCAGCTCTACTTCGAGATCCTGCTCGACATCCGCGACGCGATGGAGCGGAGATAGGACGCATCCGCTCCCGTGCCTTGCCATCATCGTCGTACCGCACTCGATGGAGATGATGGTAACGCAATGGAAATGATGCGTCCGGTTCTCGCCTCGCTCCTCGCCCTCGCGACCATGACGAGCATGGCCCCCGCGCAGGAGCCCGTGTCGCTCGCCGTCGTCAACGCGCGCGTGTGGACGGGCGACCCGCGCCGTCCGTGGGCCGACGCGCTCGCCGTGCGCGGAGAGCGCCTCGCCGCGGTGGGGTCGAGCGCCGAGGTGCGCAAGCTCGCCGGCAGCGCGGCGCGCGTCGTGGATGCGAAGGGCGCGCTGGTCGTCCCGGGCTTCATCGACGCGCACGTGCACTTCATCGACGGCGGCTTCCGGCTCTCGTCGGTGCAGCTCCGCGACGCGGCCACGCCGGCGGAGCTCACGAAGCGCATCGCGGCGTTCGCCGCCACGGTGCCGCCGGGAGAGTGGATCACTGGCGGCGACTGGGACCACGAGCGGTGGGGCGGGGAGCTGCCGCAGCGCGCCTGGATCGACTCGGTGACCCCCGACCGCCCGGTGTGGGTGAGCCGTCTCGACGGGCACATGGCGCTCGCGAACGGCGCCGCGCTGCGCGCCGCCGGCGTCACGCGCGACACGCCCGACCCGCCGGGCGGCACGATCGTGCGCGACGCGGCGGGCGAGCCGACGGGCGTGCTGAAGGACAACGCGCAGGATCTCGTATGGCGCGTCGTGAAGGAGCCGTCGGACGCGCTGAAGGACCGCGCGCTCGACGCGGCGATGGCGTACGTCGCGTCGCACGGCGTGACCGCGGTGCACAACATGGGGTCGTGGGACGACCTCGCGACGTTCGAGCGCGCGCACGCCGCGGGCCGCCTGCGCACGCGCATCTACGCGGCGGTGCCGTTAGGCACGTGGGAGCGGCTGCGCGACACGGTGGCGGCGCGCGGGCGCGGCGACGCGTGGCTCCGCATCGGCGCGCTGAAGGGATTCGTCGACGGGTCGCTCGGCTCGCACACCGCGGCGATGCTCGAGCCGTTCACCGACGCGCCGACCGACCGCGGGCTGCTCGTCACGCCGCCCGAGAGCCTGTACGCGTGGACGAAGGGCGCCGACGCGGCGGGACTGCACGTCATCGTGCACGCGATCGGCGACCGCGCCATCCGCACGCAGCTCGACGTCTTCGAGCGCGTGGAGAAGGAGAACGGCCCGCGCGATCGGCGCTTCCGCATCGAGCACGCGCAGCACCTGTCGGCGCCCGACGTGCCGCGGTTCAGGCAGCTCGGCGTGATCGCGAGCATGCAGCCGTACCACGCGATCGACGACGGGCGATGGGCCGACCGCGTGATAGGCCCCGAGCGGGCGCGGCTCACCTACGCGTTCCGGTCGCTGCGCGACGCCGGCGCGACGCTCGCGTTCGGGAGCGACTGGTTCGTCGCGCCGCCGACGCCGCTGGAGGGGATCTACGCCGCGGTCACGCGCCGCACGCTCGACGACAAGCACCCCGGCGGCTGGGTGCCGGAGCAGAAGATCGGCGTCGAGGATGCGCTGCGCGCGTACACCGCGGGCTCGGCGTACGCGGGCTTCGCCGAGGGCGACCTCGGGCGGCTGGAGCGTGGGCGGCTCGCCGACTTCGTGGTCGTGGACCGCGACCTCACGCGCGTGCCGCCGGAGACGATCCGCGATGCCCAGGTGCTGATGACGATCGTCGGCGGGCGGGTGGTGTACGAGCGGGCGAGCGATTCCGCCGTGCGCAAGGACCGCCCATGAGACGCATCCTCCTGACGTTAGGCACCCTCGCCGTCGCCGGCTGCTCGACGACGCGCTCCGGCGCGGACAGCTCGGCCGCCGCGCCGGACAGCGCGGTCGCCACGCCGCCCGCCACGGCGGCGCCTGCTCCGGTACCTCCCGCCGCCGCGACGCCGGACACCGCCGCGCGCGACACCGCGCCGCACGCACCGCAGACCCAGGTGCCCGCGGGGCGGCCCGCGCCGTCGGACTCGCCGTCCCGGCCGCGGCTCACGCCGCGCCCGCCGCGTCCCGTGCCGCACCGCATGCCGCCGCAGGACGCCTCGGCGCAGCCGGGGAACCAGGCGAGCGACCAGGCGGCGATCGACCGGCTGATGCGCGAGGCGAAGGCGCTCGCCCACGTCACCGGCTGCACCGCCGCCGACCAGTGCACCGTGCTGCCCCTCGGCGCGAAGGCGTGCGGTGGGCCGGCGGACTACGTCGTCTACTGCCCGCGCAGCACCGACGTCGCCGCGCTGAAGGCCAAGGCCGCGGAGCTCGAGCGCGCGCAGAAGGCGTTCAACGCGAAGTACGAGATCATGTCGACGTGCGAGCTGCGGCAGCCGCCGCGCCCGTCGCTGGTCGGCGGCTCGTGCCGCGCGGCCTACGTCGGCGACGCCCCCGTGGTCCCCGCCGTTCCGCGGTGAGCCGCGACTCTCTCGATCCCCCGACCATGCCGCTCTCCACCCTTCCGTCGTACGCGACGCGCCCGGCGACGGGCGAGTACCTGCCGTACTACCAGAAGTACATCGACCAGGTGCCGGAGGGCGATCTGCTCGCGGCGCTCGAGTCGCAGCTCGAGACGACGGTCGCGCTGCTCGACCGCTTCGGCGAGTCCGGGGGCGGGCTGCGCTACGCGCCGGGCAAGTGGAGCGTGAAGGAGGTCGTCGGCCACCTCGCCGACGCGGAGCGGGTGTTCGCGTACCGCGCGCTCTGCGCGGCGCGCGGCGAGCCGGCGTCGCTCCCGGCGTTCGACGAGAACGCCTACGTCGTGGAGGGCGGCTTCGACGCGCGCGCGCTGAACAGCCTGATGGGCGAGCTCACCGCCGTGCGGCGCGCCACGCTGGCGCTGTTCCACAACCTCGACGAGGCGCGGCTCGCTCGACGGGTGACGGCGAACAACGCTCCGATCACCGCGCGGGCGTTAGGCTGGATCATCGCGGGGCACGAGCTGCACCACGCGATGCTGCTCCGCGAGCGGTACTTGCCGCTGGTCGTCTAGCGCCCGTCGTCCAGCAGGTGCCGCCCCTCGCGCACGTCGCGCGCACCGGCGGCCACACCGGTGCCGATGGCGAGGGCGAACGCGACGGCGGTGCCGACGCTCAGGCCGGGGATGAGCGCGACGACGACCGCGCCCAGCACGAGCGCGCCGATCCCCGCGAGCCAGGGCGCCGAGGTGCGCTGCGCGGCGTCGACGAACCGCAGCCGGTCGCGCACGAAGCGGCGGCTCAGTCGGAAGCCGACGAAGGCGATGGCGAGGGCGATGAGGATGGAGAGCATAAGCAGCATGGCGCACGCGGGAGAGGGTCCTGCCCCCCTTACGCTACACCGGCGGCGAACGTTTCGCGTGGGGGCGGCGCTCCTGCTCGCCGCGGCGACGGCGTGCGCCCCGCACCGCGGCACCGTTCCCGAGCCGGGGCGGTTCTACGCCGGGCGGACGTACGGCTCCGAGGCCGAGTTCAACCCGTTCACCGAGATCGTGAACGAGGGCTTCGACATGCTGCGCACCGACTTCGCCGACCGGCGCATCCTGCGCTTTCCGTACGACGTGGCGCTCGGCAACGTGGCGCGCTCGCTCGCCCGGCCGGACCGCGCGTGGAAGCGCTTCGGGCTGCACTACGTCGTGCGCGGCGAGCTGCTGCCGCTCTCCCTCTCCGCCGGCGGGGGCGGGCAGTGGCTGCCGAACTACGAGTTCCACCTGCTCGGCAGCGGCATGATCTCGGCGCGCATGACGGAGTGGTACGCGTGGCACGGCGCGTCCCATCCGGCGCTGCTCTCCGGCGTCACGATGATGAGCGCGCATCTGCTGAACGAGATGATCGAGAACGGCGACTCGCGGCTGCCTAACGAGGACGCGGTCACCGATCTCTACGTGTTCGACGTCGGCGGCATCCTGCTCTTCCGGTCGGCGCGCGTACAGCGGCTGTTCTCGGACCGGCTCGAGCTCACGAACTGGCCCGGCCAGCCGTCCTTCGACTTCGCCCGGCGCACGATCGAGAACGCGGGACAGCAGTACGTGCTGCGGGTGCCGCTGCCGCGCACGCGCCGCGCGCGGCTGTTCTACGCGTTCGGCGTCTCCACCCTCGGCGGCGTGTCGATCGGCCGGCGCGGCGGCACGAGCGTGTCGATCGCCGCCGGCGCGGACGCGGTCGACAATCCCGTGATCGACCCGGCGACCGGACGGCGCACCGTCGTGCTGCGCCCGAACGCCGGCGTGTTCGTGGACCGCGGCGGGTCGCTGCTCGTCTCGCTCGTGCGCACGAGCCAGTCGGACGCGCTGCTCGCGGCGAACGTGTACCCGGGCGTCGTGCGCGTCGGCGGCGTGTCGCCGGGACTGTTCGCGCAGGCGCTGCGTGGAGGCGGCGTGCGGCTCGGGCTCGCCGCGCCGCTCGGCGTCGGGATCGCGACGGCGGCGCGCTGACGGCCGGGCGCGTGATCGGCGCGCCACGGGGACCGCGTATGGATCCGGCTGAGGAGCCGAAGCGGCGCGCCCGGACGGGGGGCGAGAACGCTTGCCTGAATTGGGGTGACCCCTACTTTGGCTCCAGTCGTAGGTAGCCGCCGCCTGTTTCCCGCCGTTTGCGTCCCGCTCGAGGAGGACCCACCATGCGCATTCGATCGTTCCCGCCTCTGCTCGTTCCCGCCGCCCTCGTGCTCGCCGCGTCGGCCGCCGGCGCCCAGCAGGGTGTCACGTTCACGTACGAGATGCACAGCTCGGCCGCGCGCGACGCACGCGCGCAGGGCGGCACCGTGCCCTACATGGCGATGACCGTCCGCGCCGCCGGCTCCAACATGCGCGTGGAGTTCCGCCAGGGCGCCGAGGGGATGCCGATGATGAAGCCGGGCGGCTACATGCTGATCCGCGGCGCCGACAAGACCTTCGCCATCGTCGATCCGACCCAGAAGGTCGCGATCACCATGAGCGGCGAGGGCTTCGGGAGCGGCGAGCGGATGGGGATGGGCTACGGCAGGGCGACGAACAACTCCGTCGTGAAGGTCTCGCAGAAGGACGCGAAGTTCGACTGGGACGACCTCGGCTCGGGGGACAAGATCCTCGGCATCCCGACGCGCCACGTCCGCGTCCACTCCAGCGGCACGTCGGAGGTGAAGGTCCTCGGCAGGACGCAGACGTCGACCGACGAGGGCACCGCCGAGATGTGGATCGCCACCCGCCTGCCGGGCGTCGACGCCGAGGCGCTGCGCGCGTGGTCCAACTCGTTCGGCCGCGGCCTCGCCCGCACGAACCCCGGCCTCGCCACGTCGCCGCGCGCCGCCGACTTCGAGCGCCAGTTCGGCGAGGGGATGCCGTTGCGCACGATCGTCTACGCGACCGGCACCGACGAGAAGGGCCGCGTGCGCACGGACACCGCGCGCATGGAGATCACGGAGCTGAAGAGCGGGAAGCTCGACGCGTCGCTGTTCGAGATCCCGAAGGACTACCAGGTGACCGACATGCGCCAGGTCGGCGCCTCGCTCGACTCGGCGATGAAGGCGAACGGGCTCGACACGCTCAACGCGGGCAAGGTGGTGAAGGACGCCGCGAAGGACGCGGCCAAGGACGCGGGGAAGGACGCCGCGGTGGACGCGATCAAGGGCAAGCTGGGCGGCTTCCTCAAGCGGAAGAAGCCGTGATGCCGGCGCGCCTGACGATCCTCACGGGCGCGGCGCTCCTGACGTCGCTCGCCGCGGCGTCCGCAAGCGCGCAGCGAGCCGACCCGACGCAGCGCCCGATCCGCATCGGCATCGGTGGCGGCGTGTCGATGCCGGTCGGCGACTTCAAGAACGGCGGCGACGCCACGGCCATCAAGCGCGACTTCAAGCAGGGCGTGGCCGGGCAGGGGTACGTGGAGTTCCGCGCGCCCGGCACGCCGTTAGGCTTCCGCGCCGCGGTGAGCTACAACCGCTTCGGCGCGGGCCAGGTGCAGTTCTCGCGCATCGGCACCGGCGGCACCACGACGACGACCACGACGAGCGACGGCTACAGCCAGATCCTCGGCGGGCTCGCGAACCTCACGCTGCAGCTCCCGACGGGCCCCATCCGCCCGTACGTGCTCGCCGGCGTGGGCGCGTTCAACCTGAAGAACACCGCGAACGTCACCGTGACGCCGGCCGGCACCGTCACCGCGGCCGCCGAGCAGTCGACGACCGACTTCGGCATCAACGGCGGCGCGGGCCTGCTGCTCAAGCTCGGCGGCATCGAGGCGTTCGCCGAGGCGCGACTGTCGAACGTGTACACGAAGGCCGACAAGTTCGCGAACCTGAAGACCGTGCAGTACGTGCCGATCACGTTCGGCCTGTCGTTCTGAACTGAGAGGGCAGGAGGGCAGGAGCGCAGGAGGGCAGGAGAGCCACAAGGACTCCTGCCCTCCTGCGCTCCTGCCCTCCTGCCCTAGAACTTCACGATCTCCTCGTACGCGCGCCGGAACGTCTCCTGCTGCGGCAGGATCGCGTCCTCGAGGCTCGGCGCGTAGCCGACGAACGTGTCGGTGCTCGCCACGCGCTTCACCGGCGCGTCGAGCCACGCGAAGCAGTCGTCGGCGATGCGCGCCGCGATCTCGGCGCCGTAGCCCCACGACAGCGAGTCCTCGTACGCGACGATCGCGCGCGACGTCTTCTTGACGCTCGCGTAGACCGCCTCCTGGTCCCACGGGCTGAGCGTGCGGAGGTCGATCACCTCGACGTCGGGCCCGCCCGCCTCCGCGGCCTGGTTCGCGGCGGCGAGCGCGCGCTGTACCGTCGCGCCGTAGGTGATCACCGTCGCATCGGTCCCCTCGCGCACCACGCGCGCCTTGCCGAACGGGATCATGAAGTTCGGCCCCGGATACCGTCCCTTGTTGTACGTCTGACGGTACAGGTGCTTGTGCTCGAGGAAGATCACCGGGTCGTCGCAGCGGATCGCGGTGCGCAGCAGCCCCGCCGCGTCGACGGCGCCGCTCGGGCAGACGACGCGCAGTCCCGGGCAGTGCGTGAACAGCGACGCGCCCGTCTGCGAGTGGTAGATCGCGCCGCGGATGTAGCCGCCGTACGTCGTCCGCACGACCAGCGGCGAGGCGAACATGTCGTTCGACCGCCACCGCATCGTCGCGAGCTCGTCGCGCAGCTGCATGTACGCGGTCCAGATGTAATCGAAGAACTGGATCTCGACGACCGGCTTGAACCCGCGCTGCGCGAGCCCGATCGCGCGGCCGACGATGTTCGCCTCCGCGAGCGGCGAGTTGTACACGCGCGCCGAGCCGAACTCCGTCTGCAGGCCGTGCGTCGCCTTGAAGACGCCGCCCTTGCCCTTCACCTTGCCGATGTACTCCTCGCGCGACACGTCGGCGACGTCCTCGCCGAAGACGACGATGCGCTCGTTGCGCCGCATCTCGTCCTTCATCACGGTGTTGATCTGCTCGATCATCGTCGTGTCGCCGCCGGAGAACTGCGGGTCGTCCTCGGTGTCGAACTGCTCGCCGGTGGGGTCGACGTCGGGCGAGTAGACGGCGTAGTACACGGTGCTCGGATCGGGCTGCGACTGCTCGAGCGCGTCGTCGGTCGCCGCGAGCACCTCGGCGTCCACGCTCTCCTGGATCTCGGCGAGGTCGCGCTCCGTCGCATGGCCCTCGGCGAGAAGCCACGCGGGGAGCGTCGTGAGCGGGTCGCGCGCGGCCTCGGCGTCGCGCTCCTCGGCCGGCCGGTACAGCGTCTCGTCGTCGGACAGCGAGTGCGAGTACGGCCGGATGACCTTCGCGTGCACGAGCGCGGGGCCCTTGCGCTCGCGCGCGTGGCGCACGGCGCGCCACAGCGCCTCGTAGCTCGCGATCACGTCGCAGCCGTCGACGCGCTCGACGTGCAGATCGGGGAAGCTCGACACGAGGTCGGAGATGGAGCCGCCCGCGGTGTTCACCTCGACCGGCACCGAGATGGCGTAGCCGTTGTCCTCCACGAGGTAGACGGCGGGGAGCTTCAGGTTGCTCGCCGTGTTCAGCGACTCCCAGAACTCGCCCTGGCTCGTCGTGCCGTCGCCGGTGGAGATGAACACCACCTCGTCGTCGTGGAAGCCGTCGGTGAGGCCTAACAGCTTCGCGCGCAGCGATCCCTCGGCCGCGCCGACGCCCTGCAGGAACTGCGTGCCGGTCGGCGACGACGTCGTGACGATGTTGAGATCCTTGCGCCCCCAGTGGCTCGGCATCTGCCGCCCGCCGGAGTTGGGATCGGTCGCGGCGCCCACCGCGGAGTAGAGCATCTCGGCGGCCGTCATGCCGAGCGCGAGGCAGAGCGCGCGGTCGCGGTAGTACGTGTAGAACCAGTCGTAGCCGCCGCGGAACACGAACCCCGCGGCGACCAGCACCGCCTCGTGGCCGGCTCCCGAGATCTGGAAGAAGATCCGGTTCTGCCGCTTGAGCTGGATCTCCTTGTCGTCGAGGCGGCGCGACAGGAGCATCGTGCGGTATGCGGCGAGGAGCTGCTCGCGCGTGAGCGCCGGGGCGCCCGCTGGGGCCGGGGCGGCCTTGTCGCTCTTGCGCGTGGGGCGGGTCTGGGTAGCCATGGCCGAAAGATAAGGGGCCCGCGGAGGCCCCGGGTAGCGACGCCGCGGAGCGCGTCCGCCCCGCGGGCAAACGCTGGCGTCGCTCGCGCTGTCGGACCTCCGTCGACGACACCGATCCCGAGGCCGCCCATGCTCCACGTCGCGCCGCTGCTCGCCCTCCTCGCCCTCGCCGAGCGTCAGCCGACGCCGAGCTGCACCGCGCAGCTCGCGTGGACCACCGCCTTCGCGGCGCGCAACTACGCCGGCTTCGACGACAAGGTCACCGCCGCCCGACGACCGGCGTACGACGCGCTGCTCGACACGCTGCGCGCATCGTCGGCGCGGGCGGCGACGTCGGCCGACTGCGACGCGGTGCTCCGCCGCTGGACCGCGTTCTTCGGCGACGGACACCTCGGGTTCACGCGCCGCGCCGCCGCACCCGCGTCGCCGGCCGCGTCGCCGAGCGACGACGAGGTGCGCGCACGGTACGCGTCGTGGGAGCAGCGCGCCCTCGACGAGCCGACGGCGCGCGCCCGGCTCACCGCGTCCGGCGCGCGGCGCGACGCGGCGGAGGGAGTGTGGGAGTCGCTCGACGGTCGCTATCGCGTGGCCGCGCTGCGCGACGCGACGAGCGGCGACGTGGTGATGACGGTCCTCGCCGCCGACTCGGTGTGGTGGATGCCGGGGCAGGTGAAGGCGCGGCTCGCGCGCGACACGGGCGGCGTGTACGCGGCGCGCTTCTACATGCGCGACCACTCGGAGCAGCGATGGACGGCACGCGTCGTCGGGAACGTGCTCACGTTCTCCGGCGGCGGGACGTGGGTGCGCCGCTGGCCGGTGGGCGCGGGCGATCGCACGCCGGAGCAGCTCCGCGCGTCGCTCAACACGCGCTTCGCCGCGCGCGAGCTGTGGCCGGGCACGGTGCTCGTGCAGATCCCGACGTTCAACGATCCCCGCGGCATCGACTCGCTGTTCGCCGCGGAGGGCGCGCGGATCCGCGCGGCGGAGCGGCTCGTCGTCGACGTGCGCGGCAACGGCGGCGGCTCGGACTACAACTATCGCGAGCTGCTGCCGCTGGTGTACACCGGCCCGATCAAGGTCGTCGGCATGATGGCGCTCGCGACCGACGACAACATCCGCGCGAACGAGGCGCTCGCCGCCGACACCACGTTCCCCGAGGGGCAGCGCGCGGGGCTGCGGGCGAACGTCGCACGAATGAAAGCGAGCCGCGGCGGATGGTGGATCGGCAACGACGGCGAGACGACGTTCGACTCCGTGCGTACGCTGCCGCGCCGCGTGGCGATCCTCGTCGACCGGGGCTGCGCCAGCTCGTGCGAGCAGTTCCTGCTCGCCGCGCGGCAGAGCGCCAAGGTGACGCTCTACGGCGAGCGCAGCGCGGGGATCCTCGACTACGCGAACGTGCGCCGCGCGGAGATGCCGGGCGGGGATCTCGTGCTGAACTACCCGACGACGAAGTCGAAGCGCGTGGCCGCGGGGCAGGGGATCGACGGCGTGGGGATCGCGCCGCAGGTGCGGATCCCGGTGGCGGAGTGGGAGGCGATCGAGTGGGTCAGACGGGAGATCGAGCGCGGCCGACCCTGAGGCGGGGCGCTCCGTGGACGGCTCCACGTACGTGTTCTTGGAGGACTGAAGAAGGACTGAAGGAGGACCAACAACTCTGTTGGTGTTCTCCTTCTTCAGTCCTCCTTCAGTCCTTCTTCAGTCCCGCGACCACACGTACGTGGAGCCGTCCGAGGCGGAGCCGAGCGGGCCCGCTTGCGCGCGCGCGCGCGCGGCGCGAAAGACTCCGCCGATCCTCTCCTCTCCGACGCATGCCCAAGCGACTCGCTTTCCTCTCGTTCCTCGTCGCCGCCTCGGCTGCCGCGCAGCCCGCGCCGTTCGGCGGCAAGACCGCCGGCTACGAGCGGCTCGACGGCTTTCTCCCCGTCTACACCGACGCGCGCACGGGCAAGCTGCTGCTCGAGCTCCCGGCCGACTCCATGCGCGCGCTGCTCACCACCGCGCTCGCCACGGGCCTCGGATCGAACCCGGTGGGGCTCGATCGCGGCGCGAGCGGCGACAGCTACGTCGTGCGCTTCGACCGCAACGGCGAGCGCGTGCTCGTCGTGCTGGAGAACTGGAACTACCGCTCGTCCGACACGGCGAACGCCGCGCACCAGCGTAGCGTCGCCGAAGCGTTCCCGTCGAGCACGATCGCGTCGCTGCCGCTGTTAGGCACCGAGGGGGGCCGGCTGCTCGTCGATGCCACGGACCTGTTCGTGCGCGACTGGATGGACGTCTCGCGCACGCTCGAGCGCACGCAGCAGGGGAGCTACTCGGTGGCGCGCGACCGCTCGGGGATCAACCGCGCGCTCACGCGCAACTTCCCGACGAACACCGAGGTCGACGTCGCGCTCACGTTCGCGACCGGCGGACGCCCGGGCGGCATCGTGAGCGCGGTGGTGCCCGACGGCTCGGCGTTCACGCTGCGCGAGCACGTCTCGCTGCTGCCGCTCCGAACGGGCTACCGGCCGCGCGAGTCCGACCCGCGCGTCGGCTACTTCGGCATCTCGTTCCGCGACTACGCGCAGCCGATCCAGCGCCCGCTCGTGCAGGAGTGGATCGCGCGCCATCGGCTCGAGCGCGTGAACCCGAACGATCCCAACAGCCCGATCAAGAACCCGATCGTCTACTACGTCGATCCCGGCATCCCGGAGCCGATCCGGACGGCGACGATGCAGGGCGTGAAGTGGTGGGAGCAGGTGTTCGCGCAGGCCGGCCTCGCCGGCGGCTTCCGCGTCGAGTGGCTGCCGGCGGGCGTCGACCCGATGGACGCGCGCTACAACGTGGTGCAGTGGGAGAACCGCAACGAGCGTGGCTGGTCGGTCGGCGGCTCCATCGTCGATCCGCGCACGGGCGAGATCCTGAAGGGGATGGCGCGCCTCGACTCGCACCGCGCGCGCACCGACTACAACCTCTACGCGGGGCTCAAGGGGGCCGACGCCGCGGCGGCCGACACGGCGTTCGTGCTCGCGCGCGTGCGGCAGGTGAGCGCGCACGAGACGGGGCACACGTTAGGCCTGTCGCACAACTACATCGCGTCGACGTACGAGCGCGCATCGGTGATGGACTACCCGCCGCCCCGGGTCACCGTCGACGGCCGCGGCGACATCGACATCTCCGCCGCGTACGCGCCGGGGCCCGGGCCGTACGACGTGTGGGCGATCCGCTGGGGCTACGGCATCTTCCCGCCCGCGCAGGAGCAGGATTCGCTGCGCGCGATCGTGGCCGAGGGGCTCCGGAAGGGATACCTGTACCTGAGCGACATCGACGCGCGCCCGGACTACGCGAGCGACCCGCGCACCGTGCTGTGGGACGATGCGGCGACCGCGGAGGAGTTCTTCCGGCGCGAGCAGGCGGTGCGGCGCGTGGCGATGGCGCGGTTCGGCGAGCGCGCGGTGCGACCGGGCGATCCGCTCGCGCTGCTGCAGGAGCGGTTCGCGCCCGTGTACTTCATGCACCGCTTCGCGATCAACGCGCTGTCGCGCGCGCTCGGCGGCATGGAGTACGCGAACGCGGTGCGCGGCGACGCGCAGCAGGCCACGCGGCCGATCGATGCGGCGCGTCAGCGTGCGGCGCTCGGCATGCTCGCCGCCGCGCTCGCCCCGTCGGAGCTGAACATCCCCGACACGGTGCGCACGCTGCTCGGGCCCAACGCGAACGCGGTGACGCCCGACGTGGAGCTGTTCCGCACGCGCACGCGCCCCACGTTCGACGCGCTCGGCGCCGCGCGCACGCTCGCGCAGATGATCGTCGATGCGACCCTTCAACGCGAGCGCGCGGCGCGCCTCGTCCAGCAGCGCGTGTTCGACCCGCGGCAATTGTCGCTCGCCGAGACGATCGACGCGCTCGCGCGCGCCGTGCGGTGGCCGGGCACGAGCGCCGAATCGGAGCCGGAGCGGGACGCCGCGCTGCGCCGCGTGGCCCAGCGCGCGCTGTTCGATCGTCTGCTCACGCTCGCGTCGGACTCCGACGCGTCGCCCGAGGTGCGCGCGATGGCGGACCTCAAGATCGCCGCGCTCGGCGCGAGCGCGCGTCGCGCCGCGGACGGCGTGGGGCCGGTGGAGAGCCGCGCGCACTTCCTGCAGCTCGCCGGCGACGCCGACCGGTGGCTCACGCGGCGCGAGGTGCCGCATCCGTCGCCGGCGCTCGTCGCGCCGCCGGGAGATCCGTTCGGCGAGCCGTGACCTCGGCGGGAGGCAGGCGCGGCGGCGGACCGCCGCCGCGCTGGCCCGTCGAATGCACTTTTCCTTCCTCCGCACAGCTCAACCAGGCCGAGGACTCGCATGTCGAAGACACCCCCGCACTGTCCGTTCTGCGATCTCATCCACGGCGCGGCGGAGGTCTCCGTCTGCTACGAGGACGCCGACGCGCTCGCGTTCATGGACATCCAGCCGGTGAACGACGGGCACGTGCTGGTGGTGCCGCGCGAGCACTACGAGCGCCTCGAGGACGTGCCGCGCGACGTGGGGCGGCACCTCTACGACGTGACGCTCCAGCTCATCCCGGCGATCCAGCGCGTCACGGGGCTGCACGACCTGAACATCGTCGTCAACAGCGGCTCGGCCGCGGGGCAGGACGTGTTCCACTATCACATCCACATCATCCCGCGGCGCGCCGGCGACGGCTTCGACGTGCCGCTGCCGTTCGGCGGCTCGGAGATGCCGGACCGTCTGCGGCTCGAGGCGATCGCCGCGCGCATCATCGCCGACCTGCGCGATCCGATGCGCGAGTCGCTGCGCCCCGAGCCGCCGCGCCGCCGCGTCACCGACTCCGCCGGGGTTTGATGAGGCGGCGCTGCTCAATCGGCGCTGGTGAGGCGGCGCTGAACCTCCGGCGCTGAAAACGCGCGGGATCAGCGCCGGGTTCTCAGCGCCGCCCCATCGGCGCCGTAGTATTAGCGCCGCCGTATCAGGCCCCCTGCAACATCTGGCACGCCCGCTGCGTTAGTCACGGTAGGCAGCGTGACGACCCGACATCGGAGGACGCGGGATGGCGCAGCGGGGGAGACCGAGACGACCGACGAGCGCGACCCGTAGGCGCCGCACGCTGAGCAGCGACCGTCTGACGCCCCGCATCCGGGCCCTGGCCCGGAGCGGGGCGTCGCCGTTGTAGCCCACTTCCGACGAGGTCTCATGCCCCGACCCGCCGCGATCCGCCGCAACGTTCCTCGCCACATGCTCGCCCGCTCGCCGCGCCGCGGCTTCCGTCGGCCGCGCGAGATGGCCGAATTGTTCGCCAAACGCGCCTTGAAGGCCGCCGCGCTGCGCGACTGCGGCCGGCGCTGCGTCTACTGCGCGGCCGCGCTGTGCATCGAGTCGGCGACGCTCGACCACGTGTACCCGCGCGCGAAGGGCGGGCCGGACGTCGCCGGCAACGTCGTCGCCGCGTGCGGACCGTGCAACCGCATGAAGGCCGACATGCTCCCGCTCGAGTTCTTCCTGCGCAATCCATGGGCGGGGCAGAACTTCGTCCGGTACGCGCGCACCGTGCATCGCGCGCTGAAGCGGAGCGCCAAGCGGGCGGTGAGCCTCGCGTACGCCGCGTGAGGACCGACGAGACTCCACGTACGAGTGACTGAAGGACTGAAGAAGGACTGAAGAGAGACTGAAGAAGGACCAACACTTTCTTGCTGTGTTCTCCTTCTTCAGTCCTTCTTCAGTCCCACACAAACACGTACGTGGAGTCGTGCATGGCGCGCTAGACCCGCTCCAGGCTCGCCCCGTCGGACGGCGTGCAGACGTAGACGGCGGGCTTCAATCCCACTTCCGCCTCGTACCGCCGTGCCACCTCGGCCGCGATCGTCTCGGCCCGACCGGCCTCGCCGAGCGCGACGGCGCACCCGCCGAAGCCGGCGCCGGTCATGCGCGCGCCCCAGCAGCCGGCTTGCGCGCGCGCGATCTCCACGATCGCGTCGAGCTCGCGGCGACTCACCTCGAAGTCGTCGCGCAGGCTCGCGTGGCTCGCGTCCATGAGGCGTCCCATCTCGGCGAGGTCGCCGCGCGCCAGTGCGTCGGCGGCGGCGAGGGTGCGCGCGTTCTCGGTGACGACGTGGCGCGCGCGCCGCCGCGTGACGTCGTCCAGCTCCGCCTCGCGGGCCTCGAACGTCGCGACGTCGACGTCGCGCAGCGCCTTCACACCGAAGAACGCGGCGGCCCGCTCGCACTGCGCGCGGCGCTCGTTGTACGCCGACGTCACGAGCTCGCGCCGGGTCGCGGTGTCGAGCACGACCACCGCGGCGCCCGGCGGCACGGGCACGTGGCGCGTCTCCAGCGTGCGGCAGTCGAGCAGCAGCGCGTGGCCGGCGCGGCCGGACGCGGAGATCATCTGGTCCATGATGCCGCTCTTCACGCCGACGAACGCGTTCTCGGCGCGCTGCGCGATGAGCGCCATGCGCGCGGGATCCCACGGCAGCTCCGACGTCGCGGCGAGCGCGCGCGCGACCGCCAGCTCCAGCGCCGCGCTCGACGAGAGCCCCGCGCCCTGGGGCACGTCGCCCGACATCATCCCCTCGAGCCCGCGCCGCGGCGCGAGCCCCGCCTCGCCAAGCGCCCACGCCACGCCGACGGCGTAGTCCACCCACGAGCCCTCGCGCTGCGCCGGGAGATGCGCGAGCTCGATGGCCGCCGCGCTCTCCGTGTCGAGCGACTCGAGGCCGAGGAGCGCGTCGTCGCGCGGCTGGAACGCGATCCAGCACGCGCGGTCGATCGCCACGGGGAGCACGAACCCGTCGTTGTAGTCGGTGTGCTCGCCGATGAGGTTCACGCGACCGGGCGCGCGGGCGAGCAGCGGCGGCGCGTGGTCGAAGTGCGTCGCGAACGCGTCGACGACGCGCGCGCGCGGGTCTGCGGATTCGTTAGGCACTTACGGGAGCGGTTCGGCCTTGTCGGCGAGCGGCGTCTCGGGGAGCGCACGGAGCCGCGCCGCCGCGGTCTCCGCCGTGAGGTCGCGCTGCGGCTCGCCGAGCATCTCGTAGCCGACGAGGAACTTGCGCACGGTCGCGGAGCGCAGCAGCGGCGGGAAGAAGTGCAGGTGCAGGTGCCACTCCGGATGCGCCTGGCCGTCGGTCGGCGCCTGGTGGATGCCGGCGGAGTACGGGAACGACACGTCGAACAGGTTGTCGTAGCGCCGCGTGACCCGCTGCACGATGTCGGCCAGCCCGTCGCGCTCGGCGTCGGTGAGCTCGCCGAGGTGCGCGACGGGACGGCGCGCGACGACGAGCGTCTCGAACGGCCACACCGCCCACCACGGCACGACGACGACGAACGCGTCGTTCGCGACGACGATGCGCTCGTCGCGGCGCAGCTCCTCGGCGAGATAGTCCGCGAGCAGCGTGCGGCCGTGGCGGTCGTGGTGCGCGCGCTGCCGCTCGTGCTCGCGCGCAACGTGCAGCGGCAGCGACGCCTGCGCCCAGATCTGCCCGTGCGGGTGCGGGTTGCTGCACCCCATGATCTCGCCCTTGTTCTCGAAGATCTGCACGTGGCCGATGGCCGGGTCGCTGCCTAACAGCGCGTACTGCTCGGCCCACGTGTCGACGACGCCGCGGATCGCCGGCAGCGCCATGTCGGGGAGCGTGAGGTCGTGGCGCGGCGAGAAGCAGATCACGCGGCAGCGTCCCGGCTCGGGCGACGCGACGAACAGATCCGCGTCGCTCGGCGGCTCGGCGTCGGGCGCGGGGCCCGGGCGCAGCGCGGCGAAGTCGTTGTCGAAGACGAACGTGCTCGTGTACGTCGGGTTCTCCGCGCCGCCCGCGCGCGCGTTGCCGGGGCACAGGTAGCAGGTCGGGTCGTACGCCGGGCGGTGCGACTGCGCGTGCTTCTCGACCTGTCCCTGCCACGGCCGCTGGTTGCGATGCGGCGAGACGAGCACCCACTCGCCGCTCAGGGCGTTGCGGCGGCGGTGCGGGTGCTCGGCGAGGGCAGCGAGGTCGGTCACGGGCAGGTCTCCGTCGGCTCCGTCGGTGGTGACTGGCGGCGCCCGCGTGCTGCACGGTCCGCGCCCGGGTGGCGTCGCCCGCGCTCGGTCGCCGAACCGGTTCGGGAGCGTTCGGCGCGTTCACTGAGTACAGGAGGAAGCGCCCCGCTGTCAAGGCGGCGCCCGGTCGACCGGGCGACCCGGCCGGCGCGGTCGAGTGCGGTGACGACGGCCCGCTCGGCGGGGTCCCACAGCTTGACACGGGCGTGGACGCCGAGCACGTTCCGCCTCGCTGAACCGAGTCGAACCGGCCGAACTTGTTCGGACGTTCGGACGAAACGCTGCTGCCCCGCTCCCGTACCGCGATGGCCGCCAAGCGTCCCACGATCAGCGACGTCGCCGCGTCGGCGGGCGTCTCGAAGGCCACGGTGTCCGCGGTCCTCAACGAGTCGGACACCGTGAAGGACGCCACGCGCGACCGCGTCCTCGCCGCCATCGAGCTGCTGAACTATCGCCCGACGCAGCTCGCCGGCCGCGCCGTCGCCCGACGCGACCGCTCGATCGCCGTCGTCATCAAGGAGTACGACAACCCGTACTACGCCGACGTCATCGCCGGTGCCCGCGCCGCCGCCATCGCCGCCGGCTACACGCTCCTCGTCGTCTCGTCCGAGGGCGACTACGGCGCCGAGCACCGCGCGGTCGCCATGCTCCGCGGCAAGGACGTCGACGGCATCATCGCCACGCCGGTGCTCGACGAGCACGCCGACCTCTCGCACTTCTTCGAGCTGAAGCGGCGCAACGTGCCGTTCGTCCTCCTCGAGGCGGTGCGCGGCGTGCGCGCGAGCATCGTCGACGTCGACAACGTCGAGGGGTCGCGCCGCGCCGTCGAGCACCTGTTCGCGTTAGGCCACGCGCGCGTCGTCCACCTCGCCGGCCCCGCGTACTCCGCGCACTCCGAGGAGCGCGTCGCGGGCGTGCACCGCGCGTTCAGCTCGTCGCACCTCGCGTTCACCGACGACGTCATCGTCCCCGCCGGCGCGCACCTCGCCGACGGCTACCGCGCCGGCCTCGCGCTGTTCGGCGACGACGCGCGGCCGCGTCCCACCGGCGTCACCTGCTACAACGACCTCGTCGCCATCGGGCTCTGTCGCGCGCTGCGCGAGCTCGGGCTGCGCGTGCCGGAGGACGTCTCGGTGGTCGGCTACGACGACGTGCCGCTGTGCGAGTACCTCGCCGTGCCGCTCACGTCGCTGCACGTCCCGAAGCACGAGATGGGCGACCGCGCCGCGCGCATGCTCATCCGACAGATCGAGTCGCAGCAGCAGCTCGCGCCCGAGAAGGTCTACCTCGACGCGGAGCTCGTCGTGCGCGGCTCCACGGCGGCGCCGGCGGCCGCGCTTCCCGCCGCCCTTCCACGTCCCCGCCGCGGCACCGCGGCGCGGGCCTGACGCCGAGCGCCGTGCGGACCATGCACACCATCACGCCTCGTCTCTCTCAGACCCGCGCCGTTAGGCGGGCTCGTTCACCCCGTTTCTCGCGGAGGATCGTCTCGTGATCTACCCCTTCTACCGCTCGGCGCGGGCGACCGCAGGGCTGCTGACCGCCCTCGGGCTCGCGTGGGCGCCGGCTGCGCTGGCCACCACCGCGCTCGCCCCCGCGGCGGGTGCGCAGCAGCCGCGCGGTACGGCACGCGTCACCGGCACCGTGCGCGGCGACAACGGCCAGCCGCTCGTCGGCGCACAGGTCGCGCTCACCGGCACCGGCTACGGCGCGGTGGCCGGCGACGACGGCCGCTACTCCATCAGCGGCGTCCCCGCCGGCACGTACACGCTGCGCGCCGCGCGCATCGGCTACACGCCCGTCACCCAGCAGGTCACCGTCGGCGACGGCCAGACGCTCACCGTCGACGTCACGCTCACCGCGTCGGCCACCACGCTCACCGCGGTGTCGGTCGTCGGCTACACGAACGAGCAGCGCCGCGACATCTCCGGCGCCGTCTCCACCGTCACCTCCTCCGACATCCAGGACCAGAAGGTGGCCACGGTGGAGGAGGCGCTGCGCGGCCGCGCGCCCGGCGTGCAGATCGCCGCGAGCGGCCAGCCCGGTCGCCCCGCGTCGATCGTCGTGCGCGGGCAGAACGGCTTCGGCAACCCGTCGCCGCTCTACGTCGTCGACGGCATGTACGTCGGGCAGCAGAACCCGAACATCAACCCCGACGACATCGCGTCGATCAACATCCTGAAGGACGCCTCCGCTGCCGCGCAGTACGGCGCGCAGGCGTCGAACGGCGTCATCGTCATCACGACGAAGCGCGGCGCGAACGGGCCGAGCCGCTTCGCGCTGAACACGTACTACGGCTTCCAGCAGATCCCGAAGCGGATCCCGCTCATGAACGCCGCCGAGTTCCAGAACGTGTTCAAGGCTGCGTACGCCGCCGCGGGGCAGACGCCGCCGGCGGGCGTGTCGGGCGGCGCGTCGATCAACACCGACTGGCAGGACGCGCTGTTCCAGCGGGGCGCGATCCAGAACTACAACCTCACCGCGTCCGGCGGCACGACGAGCGCGAGCTACCTGCTGAGCGGCTCGGTGCTCGACCAGAAGGGCACGGTCATCAACACCGACTTCCGCCGCTACAGCGTGCGCGTGAACTCCGACGCGACGCGCGGCCGCATCACCGTCGGTGAGGCGCTCGCCATCTCGCAGTCGAACCAGCGCGCGTACCCGAACGGCATCTTCGGCGGTCAGGCGCTGCCGCTCATCGACGTCGTGAGCCTGCTGCCGACGATCCCGATCCGCGATCCGAACAACCCGGGCGGCTGGGGCTACGGCAGCGACGCGAACCCGAACTACGGCGTGAACCCGGTCGCGGTGCTGACGAACAACTCCAACCGCACGCGCTCCAACCAGGTCATCGGCACCGCGTTCGGCGAGGTGAAGATCGTCGGCAACCTGCGCTACCGCCTCAACCTCGGTCTCGACTACAACGACCTGCTGCACCGCGTGTGGACGAGCTCCGCGCAGGTGCGCTACCTGACGCCCGTGCTCACCGGCGCGTCGCTGTTCCAGGAGCAGCCGAACACGCAGCAGCTCCTGTACGAGAACCTGCTGAACTACGACGGCACGTTCGGCGGCGGCAACCATCGCCTCTCCGCCGTCGCCGGCCAGACGTCGCAGAACAACAGCTACCAGCAGCTCTCCGCGTTCCGGCAGGGCTTCTCGAACGAGCAGCTGCAGCAGCTGAACGCCGGCTCGACGACCGGCTTCACGAACGGCGGCTTCTACACGCCGTTCCGCACGAACTCGGTGCTCGGCCGCGCGACGTACTCGTTCAAGGACCGCTATCTCCTCACCGGGAGCGTGCGCCGCGACTGCTCGTCGCGCTTCAGCCCCGGCAATCGCTGCGGCCAGTTCGGCGCCGGCTCGATCGGGTGGGTGGTGAGCGAGGAGGGCTTCTGGAAGGGTGTCCCGATGCTCGGCAGCGCCGACTTCTTCAAGCTGCGCGCGAGCACCGGCGTGCTCGGCGATCAGAACATCGGCGACCTCGCGTACTTCTCGCCGGTCTCGCAGAACATCAACTACGTGAGCAACGGGCCGAGCGGCGCGACGGTGATCTCCGGCGGCGCGACACAGACGGTGCTCGCGAACACCGACCTGAAGTGGCAGCGCAACCGCTCCACGGACGTCGGCTTCGACCTCGGGCTGTTCGACAACCGTCTGTCGCTCACGGCGGACTACTACGTCAACATCGCCGACCAGCTGCTCGTGCAGCTGCCGCTTCCCGGCTCGCTCGCGTCGGACCGCAACCCGTTCGTGAACGCCGGTAAGGTGCGCAACGCGGGTTTCGAGCTCGGGCTGACGCACCGCCTCGACCGCGGCGACTTCGACCTGAACACGACGCTGAACCTGACGACGACGGCGAACCGCGTCGTGTCGCTCGGCAACGGCGGCCAGCCGATCTCGTCGGGCTTCGGCGACGTGGGCGTCGCGCGCACGGCGGTCGGTCACCCGATCGGCGCGTTCTACCTGAAGGAGACGTGCGGCATCTTCCAGACGGCTGCGGACGTCACGGCGCACAAGGCGCAGCCGCGCGCGCAGCCGGGCGACCTGTGCTTCGTCGATCAGAACGCCGACGGCACGATCAACGACCAGGATCGCGTCTTCTTCGACAACCCGATCCCGAAGGTCACCGGCGGCCTGTTCTTCGACTCGCACTGGAAGTCGATCGACCTCGGCCTGAACTTCCGCGGCTCGTTCGGCAACAAGATCTTCAACGCGATCAAGTTCGCGACGGAGCGCACGACGGGGCTCAGCAACCTGCGCGCGGGCTACAACCCGTGGACGACGAGCAACACGAACACGTCGACCCCGCGCGCGGTGTTCGGCGACGCGGTGAACGGCGACCCGGCGAGCGACCGCTGGCTGGAGAGCGGCAACTTCGTGCGCATCCAGAACGTGGTGCTCGGCTACAGCATCCCGCAGCGGCTGCTCTCGAGCATGCGCATCTCGGGCACCGAGCGGCCGCGCGTGTACGTGAACCTCCAGAACCTCTACACGTTCACGAAGTACTCCGGCTACGATCCCGAGGTGCTCGGCTTCGGCGACCCGCTCGCGCGCGGCGTGGACGATGGCCTGATCTATCCCAACCCGCGCACGATCACGCTCGGCCTCGACGTCCGCTTCTGAGCGCCTAACACACACCGCCATGCGACTTCGCACATTTCTCACGGCGCTCGCCGGCGCCGCCGCCCTCGCGGCGTGCCGCAACGACGTGGACATCACCGACCCGAACGCGCCGAGCTCCGGCAACTTCTGGCAGACCGCGGCGGACGCGCAGGCCGGCGTCACCGCGACGTACAACACGCTGCTGCGCCTCGGCACGTTCCAGCGCTGGCAGGCGTTCTCGTACGACACGCGCTCGGACATCGGCACCACGAACACGAGCCCGTGGCCGGAGCTGAACTCGTTCTCGAAGTTCCAGTTCCCGTCGGGCTACGACTTCGACGTCAGCCGCGACACGTGGAACGACACGTACACGCTGATCAACCGGGCGAACCTGGTGATCGCGAACGTGCCGAACATCAACATGGACGCCGCCCAGAAGTCGAAGAACGTCGCCGAGGGCAAGTTCCTGCGCGGGCTCGGGTACTTCCACCTCATGACGCTCTACGGCGCGAACATCCCGCTCATCACGACGCCGCCGACGGCGACCGACCGCCCGGCGAGCTCGGACAGCGCGACGGTGTGGGCGCAGATCGAGAAGGACTTCACGGAGGCGGCGGCCGCGCTGCCGAAGCAGCTCATGTCGCAGTCCGGCGGCGCCGCGACGGCGGGCGCTGCGCAGGGCATGCTCGGCAAGACGCTGCTCCAGGAGCGGAAGTGGGCGCAGGCCTCGGCGGCGCTGGCGCCGATCATCGCGGGGCAGTTCGGTAGCTACTCGCTCGTGCCCGACTACGCGACGCTGTTCCGTCGTGAGGGGAACAACGGGCCGGAGAGCCTCTTCGAGGTGCAGATGGGCAACGTGGACCTCTGCGGCCAGGGGCTCTGCGGGCTGAACATCGCGAAGATGGCCGGCGCGTGCGGGCCGGGCTACTGCGACGGGCGGCCGACGCGCTGGTACTTCCAGCAGTTCTTCCTCGATTCCACGACGACGAAGCAGGTCGACCCGCGTCTCGACGCGACGATCTTCTACTACAAGGGGCCCAGCACGCCGGTGTACGCGAAGAGCTGGGCGCAGTGGGCGCGCGACGACCCGGGCAACTACGGCGACACGACGCGCCTCTACTTCAAGAAGTACGGCGAGTACTACACGGGCTCGAACGACCAGACGTGGGAGGCGCAGATCAACTTCAAGGTGCTGCGCTACGCCGACGTGCTGCTCATGCAGGCCGAGGCGCTGAACGAGCAGGGGCAGACGGCGCAGGCGATCCCGCTCGTGAACCAGGTGCGCGCTCGCGTCGGCCTCGCGCCGCTCGCGACGTCGCTGTCGCAGGCCGCGGCGCGCGCCGCGATCCTGAAGGAGCGCCTGCTCGAGTTCGGCCTCGAGGGGCAGCGGTGGCTCGACCTCGGACGTCAGAATCTGTTCACCGACATCGCGACGCTGCGATCACACGACACGGACTTCAACACGTTCGTGCCCGGACAATCGCAGGTGCTGCCGATACCGCAGCGAGAACGGAACCTCAACCCGAACGTGAAGCAGAATCCGGGGTGGTGAGGACCGTTTCGATCTGAACCGCAGAGGACGCGGAGGACCGTAGAGGACTGCCCTCTTCGTTTGAACCACAGAGGACACAGAGGACACAGAGGAAAACCCTTCAAGAGGTTTGGTTTCCTCCGTGTCCTCCGTGTCCTCTGTGGTTGAAGAAGTCGACGTTCTCTGCGGCCCTCTGCGTCCTCTGCGGTTCAATTCAAACAGCCACGTGTCGACCCGACCGCTTCTTCCCACGATCCTGCTCCTCGGCTGCGCGCCCACCGTCGCGCGCGCACCGGCGGTCGCGGCGTGCACGTTCACGAACCCCGTCATGCCCGGCGCGGATCCGTGGATCGTCAGGCGCGGCGACACGTACTACCTCGTGCAGTCGCACGGGCGCGCGATCTGGGTATACCGCTCGCGCGACCTCACGCACCCGGCGCGCGACAGCGTGCGGATCTGGTCCGCGCCGGATACGGGATGGAACCGCAGCAACGTGTGGGCGCCCGAGCTCCACTTCATCGACGGACGCTGGTACGTGTACTACGCTGCCGGCCGCTCCGGGCCGCCGTACCTGTCGCAGCGCGCCGGCGTGCTCGAGTCGGCGACCGACGACCCGCAGGGCGCGTACGTCGACCGCGGCATGCTCTACACCGGCGACTCCGTCGCCACCGGCGCGCACCCGTACTGGGCGATCGACCTCACGGTCGGGCGCGTGAACGGGCAGCTCTACGCGTTCTGGTCCGGCTGGACCGGCGACGCGGCGACCGACAAGACGCCGCAGCACCTCTACGCGGCGCGCATGACGAACCCGTACACCGTCGCCACGAACCGCGCGCGCATCTCGTCGCCCACCGCGGCGTGGGAGCGCGGCACCGAGCTCGATCTGCAGGAGGGGCCCGAGCTGCTGGCGCACGACGGCGCGACGTTCCTCGTCTACTCCACGCGCGAGTCGTGGCTGCGCGCCTACCGGCTCGGCCAGCTCCGCCTCCGCGCCGCCGACGCGGATCCCCTCGACTCCGCGAGCTGGGCGAAGTCGGGGCCCGTGTTCGAGGGCACCGACACCGTCTTCGGCGTCGGCCACGCGAGCTTCACGACGTCGCCCGACGGGCGCGAGGACTGGATCGCGTACCACGCGAAGGTCTCCACCACGCCGGGCTGGAACCGCGTCGTCCGGCTGCAGCGGTTCGGCTGGAAGCCCGACGGCGCGCCGGACTTCGGCACGCCGGTTCCCGATCGGGAGCCGTTGCCGGCGCCGTCGGGGACGTGCCGGTGAGCCGTATCGCGTTAGGCGCCGCCCTGGCCGCGGCCGTCGCGTGCACGCCCGTTAGGCAGCAAGCACCCGCGACGTACGCGAACCCGGTGCTCGACGCGGATTTCCCCGATCCCGCGGTGCTCCGCGCGTCCGACGGCTGGTACTACGTCTACGGCACGCAGACCGACCGCCGCACGGCGACCAGCGTCGAGTGGGTCAACATCCAGGCCGCCCGCTCGCGCGACCTCGTGCACTGGGAGCGGCTCGGCGACGCGCTCCCCACGAAGCCGACGTGGGCGCGTCGCACCCAGGACTTCTGGGCGCCGCACGTCGCCGAGCACGGGGGCACGTTCTTCCTGTACTACTCGGCCAAGCCGGACGCGGCGCTCACCGACAGCACGCGCGGCCTCTGCCTCGCCGTCGCGACGGCGCGCACCGCGGCCGGGCCGTTCACCGACGTCGGGCATCCGCTGCAGTGCGGCCCCGCGTTCCTGAACATCGACCCGATGCAGTTCGACGACCCCGCCACCGGCGCGCCGCTGCTGTACTGGGGCTCCGGCTTCGGGCCGATCCGCGTGCAGCGCCTCGCCGACGACCGCGTGTCGTTCGCGGCGGGGAGCGCGCCCATGCCGCTCGTGGGCATCGAGCGCAGCGACGACAGCACGCGCTACCAGCGGCTCGTCGAGGGGGCGTGGGTGACGTATCGGGCGCCGTGGTACTATCTGTTCTACTCCGGCGACAACTGCTGCGGCCCGCACGCGCACTACGGCGTGATGGTCGCGCGCAGCCGCGCCGCCACGGGGCCGTTCGAGACGCTCGCCGCGGCGACCGCGCGGCCGCAGAGCGTGATCCTCGAGAGCGGGGCGGGGTGGCGCGCGCCGGGACACAACTCCGTCATCCGCGACGCGGCCGGCGTCGACTGGATGCTGTACCACGCCGTCGACACGCTGCGGTCGCGCGGCGCCTCGGATGCGCCGAACACGCGCCGCGTGCTGCTGATGGATCCGATCGTCTACCGCGACGGCTGGCCCACGATCGACCGCGGCCATCCGTCGACCGGCAGCCGGCCGGCGCCCGCCGTACCACGATAACAACCTCGACGTCATGCGCCTTCTCGCCGCCCTCGCGCTCCTGTTAGGCACCGCCGCGTCGGCTCAGCCGAGCGACTCCATCCCGCTCCCCGAGCACCCGCGCCCCGACTTCGAGCGGGCCGAGTGGCTGAACCTGAACGGACGGTGGCGCTTCGCGTTCGACGCGCGCGACGAGGGCGAGCGGCTCGGCTGGCCGAGCGGAACCGCCACGTTCGCGCACCGCATCCTCGTGCCGTTCTCGTGGGGCGCGCCGGCGTCGGGCGTGCCGGACAGCGCCGACATCGGGTGGTACGCGCGCGAGGTCACGGTGCCCGAGGCGTGGCGCGGCCGGCGCGTCTTCCTCGTCTTCGGCGCGTCCGACTGGCGCACCTCGGCGTGGCTCGACGGCGTGAAGCTCGGCGAGTACCAGGGCGGCTACACGCCGTTCTCGCTCGAGCTCCCGCGCGACGTGTCGTTAGGCACCGCGCACCGCCTCGTCGTCCGCGTCGACGACACGCCGCACGACTTCAAGCTCGAGGGGAAGCAGGGCTACGGGAAGGCGCGCGGCATGTGGCAGACCGTGTACCTCGAGGCGCGCGGCGGCGATCCGCTCGAGGCGGTGCACTTCACGCCGCGCACCGACCTCGCCGGCGTGCGCGTCGACGCGCGGCTGCGCGAGCCGGCGCCGCGCGACCTCACGCTGCGCCTCACGTTCACGAACCGCGACGGACAGCCGACCGTCACGGCGCGCATCCCGCGCGGCGCCACCACGGCGCGCCTCGACGTGCCGCTGCCGAACGCGCACCGCTGGTCGCTCGACGACCCGTTCCTGCACGAGGTGACGGCGAGCGTGACCGGGGAGGGGATCGTCGAGGACCGCGTGCGCACGTACTTCGGCATGCGCACCATCTCCGTCGCGAACCTGCCGGGCACGACGTACCCGTACGTGGCGATCAACGGCAAGCCGGTGTTCCTGGAGCTCGCGCTCGACCAGGCCTACCACCCGACCGGCTTCTACACGTTCCCCACCGACAGCATCCTGCGCGACGAGATCCTGCGCGCGCGCCGCATCGGGCTGAACGGGCTGCGCGAGCACATCAAGGTCGAGGCGCCGCGCAAGCTGTACTGGGCCGACAAGCTCGGGGTCCTCATCATGGCCGACGTGCCGAACTGGTGGGGCCAGCCGGATTCGCTGGGCTTCCGCGAGCACGAGGTCGCGCTGCGCGGCATGATCGACCGCGACTACAACCACCCCGCGGTGTTCTCGTGGATCACGTTCAACGAGACGTGGGGGCTGCTCACGAAGGTCGACGGGCGCGACCGCTATCTGCCGGAGACGCAGCGGAAAGTCGCGAGCGTGTACCGGCTCGCGAAGTCGCTCGACTCCACGCGCCTCGTCGAGGACAACTCCGTGTGCTGCCGCCGCGGCCACACCGAGACGGACCTCAACTCGTGGCACGAGTACCAGCCCGGCTGGGAGTGGGAGCGTCTGCTCGACCGCTTCAGCGACAGCACGTTCGCCGGCTCGCCGTGGAACTTCGAGCGGCCGTGGACGCAGGGGCGGCAGCCGATGCTGAACTCGGAGTTCGGCAACGTGTGGGGCTACGAGGGCAGCACCGGAGACGTCGATTGGAGCTGGGACTATCACCGCGCCGTCGACGCGTTCCGCCGCCACCCGAAGCTCTCGGGCTGGCTGTACACCGAGCACCACGACGTCATCAACGAGTGGAACGGCTACTGGCGCTTCGACCGGTCGAACAAGGAGACCGGCTTCGGCGACCTCGTGTCGGGGATGACGCTGAACGATCTCCACGCGCCGCTCTACCTCGCGGTCGGCGCGCCCGATCTCAGCACCGCCGTACGGCCCGGCACGCGCGTCGACGTGCCGCTGTACGCGTCGTTCCTCACCAGCAGCACGGCGTACGGCGACTCGCTCCTGCTGCGCGCGGAGCTGTACGGCTGGAACGCGCTCGGCGAGCGCAAGAGCTACGCGACCACCACTCGGCGCGTGCCGTACCGGCCGTACCTGTCGCAGGCGCTGGCGCCGCTCCCCGTCACGATGCCTAACGAGCCCGCCGTCGCCGTGCTCGCGGTGCGGCTCGAGGACGCCGGCGGCACGGTGCTGCAGCGCAACTTCACGACGTTCATCGTCGAGGGCGAGCCGCCGGCCGACGCGACGCTCGCGACGGGCGAGCGCGTGCGCGTGGCGCGCGTCCCCGCGGCGCGCGTCGCCGACTCGCGCTGGTCGCTGAAGCAGTGGTCCATCCTCGACGGGCTCAAGATGGACGGGGCGGGGAGCGGCTTCTTCGAGTACCGCATCCCGTGGCCTGACGGGCTCGATGCGCGCCAGGTGGCCGGCGCCACGTTCCTCGTCGAGGCGTCCGCGAAGCGGCTGAACGGCAAGGACCGCGACTCGACGATGAAGCAGGCCGGCGACTACATGCGCGGCGGCGGCTTCCACGACCCGAGCGCGAACCCGAACAGCTATCCGATGACCGGCGACACGAAGTTCCCGAGCGCGGTGACCGTGCGCGTGAACGGCGAGCTCGCCGGCCGCTGGGAGCTCGCCGACGATCCGGCCGACAGCCGCGGCATCCTGAGCTGGCACTCGCAGCTGCGCGACCGCAAGCTGCGCGAGGCCGGCTCGTACGGACAGCTCGTGCGCGTCCCGATCCCCGCCGCGGCGCTCGCCGCCGCCGCGCGCACCGGCCAGGTCCTCGTTAGGCTCGAGGTCGACGATGCGCTGCCGGGGGGGCTCGCGATCTACGGCTCGCGGTTCGGTCGGTATCCCGTCGACCCGACGGTCCTCTTCCTGCTCCGCGATGCGCGACCGGCCGCGACGCCGCGCTGAACCTGGAGGTCTCCATGACGACGATGACCGCGCCCGAGACGCCGACCGCGAGGACGTTCGACGCGTGCCTACTTCGAGTCGCTGCCGGAGCAGACGCGCCGCCGTCTGAACGCCCGCATCGTCGACCGGCTCGAGCCGATCGTGCAGGCCCACACGATCGAGGGGCTCGTCATGGGCGAGGCGTGAGGCGTGCGGCGACGCGCCGCACCGGCGTTCGCGCTGAAGGCGCATCGAGACTGGAACGCGGATCGCGCGGATCGCGCCGATAGACTAACGGCTCAAGTCTATCGGCGCGATCCGCGCGATCCGCGTCCAACACACGAGGAGCGTCCCCGGGAGGGCAATCGTGAGCCGGCGCTCCCTCAAGGCGTCGGCCGCGTCTGCGGCGTCGCCGTCGGATTGCCCGCCGTGCCGACCACCGGCCAGCCGTTCGTCCACGTGATCCGATCCAGCAGCATCGGCCGCCGCGAGATGTCCGTGCGCCCGGGGATGAGGAACGGGTTCGCCGTGTTGATCGCGTGGTACAGCATCCAGTCCACGCCCGCCGCATCGGTGATCACCGCGTTGTGACCGGGCGCGGTCCACGTCCCCGCTCCCGTGAGCACCGGCTGCGCGGCGGCGCCGTTGCGCAGCACGTCGTATGGCCCCGTCGGCGACGTGGCGCGCGCCACCATCACGGCGTAGTGCGCCGCGGCGCCGCAGCACGCGTTGCCGGAGAAGAACAGGTAGTAGTTCGGCGCGTGGAACGTCACCCACGGCCCCTCGATCAGCCCGACGTCGTACGCGCTCGGGTCGTTCCCCGCGCGCGGCGACACGAGCGACACCGGCGTGCTCCCGGCGGTGAACGACGCGCGGTCGGCCGCGAGCTCCTGCACGACGATCGGCGCGCCGGCCGAGCCCCAGTACAAGTAGCGCTTTCCGCTCTGCGGGTCGTCGAACCCCATCGGGTCGATCGTCGTGAACGTCGGGCCGCACACCACCGGGTGTCCGACGTCGGTGAACGGTCCCGCGGCGGTCGTCGCCGTCGCCATCCCGACGCAGAAGCCGTCGCTCGGGTTCGTGCGCTTCGACGCGTCGATCTGCGCCGAGTAGTACATCACGAAGCGGCCCTCGCGCTCGTTCACGTCGGGCGCCCAGAAGTTCTGCGACTCGCTCGCCCACGACGGGCGGTTAGGCAGCGCCTCGCCGAGCGTGGTCCACTGCACGAGATCGCGCGACCGCGCGACCTGGATGCGGAGCCCCGTCGTCTGCGTCGCGTACGCGTAGTAGAAGCCGTCGCTCGACTTCGTCACCGCGGGGTCGGGGAAGTCGACGTCGAGCACCGGGTTCACGTACTGCTGCGCCGTGGGCGTGACCGGCGGCGGCGGCGTCACCACCCCGCCGCCGGCACCGCCGCCGCCACCGCCGCACGCCAGCAGCGCGAGTGCGGGGAGCGCCCGCAGCGCCCGCAGCGCCGGCAGCATCGTCATCGCGTATCGCATCGTCACGCTCGCAATATCGCCTCCTGCCGAGTCATCGTGGCAGCTCACGCGGTGGAAGCTCGCGCAGCAGCGCCTGCGCGTCGGTCGCGCCCGGCGCCACCGCGAGCAGCGCCGCGAGCGCGTCGCGCGCGCCGGCGTACTGCTGCGCGAGCGCGTACGCGAGCGCGAGCCGGTGCAGCACCGCCGTGTCGCGCGGCGTGCGCTGCCGATCCGCCTCGAGTCGGGGCAGCATGCGTGCCGCCGCGAGCGCGCCGCGCACGTCGCGGTCCTGCGGCGCGAGCGCCTCGGCGCGCTCCAGATACGGCACCGCGGCGGACACGTCGCCCGTGCGCAGCGTCAGCGTCGCCACCAGCTTCGCGCTCTCCGCCGTCTCGCGCCGCGCGTACGCCGCGCGCGCGAAGCCGAGCGCGTCGGCCGGCCGCCCCGCCGCGAGCGCGACGCGCGCCGCGTCCAGGTACGGCTGCGCGGCGTAGCGGTACTCGCTCGCGAGCGCCCGCGCCACGCGGATCGCGTCGTCGGCGTCACCGGCCCGCTCGTACTCGGCGCGCAGCCGGTCGGTGGCTTCCGCCCACGAGAGCTGGCCGTTCACCAGCCGTTGGGCGAGCGCCTCCAGCGGCGTGCGCGGGTGCAGCGTGTCCACGATGGCCGGCACGCGCACGCCGTGCGGCCGGAACGGCCACCCCGACGTGAGCCGGTCGGTGCGATAGAGCGCGGCGAGCGAGTCGAGCGGCGTCACCGGCACCGCCGCGCGCGCCGCGGCACGCTCGGCCGCCGGCGGCGCTGGCCACGGACCGAACGCGCGCACGGCGCGCAGCGCCTCGTAGAACGCGTCGGCGATCACGAAGTAGCCGTCGACGTTCGGGTGCAGGTGCTCGAGGATGAGCGAGTGCCCCGGTATGCCGCCCGGCGACGCGCGCTCCACCGCCTGCTGGGTCTCCACCACCGTCGCGCCGCGCCGCCGCGCGACGTCGCGGATCACCGCGTTCAACGCTTCGGGGGCGCGGAACCGCAGCGCGTCGCGCTCCTTCGCCTCGCGGTAGAGCGCGCGCGCCGCGGCCGTGTCGCCGTGCGCCTCGCGGTCGCGCGCCGCCGCGTACGCCGCGTTCGCGTCGGATCCGCCGCCGAGCGGCGGCTGGTCGCGCTCGTCGCTCACGAGCGTGCCGACGAACACCGGGATGTGGGCCGCCTGGTAGCGTGCGAGCAGCGCATCGAGGTTCGCGCGGAACTGCGCCACGCCGTCGTCGAATCGGCGCGAGCCGAGCGGCACGAGACGGTCGCCGGCCATCAGCTCCATCACCGTGCCCGGGTCGTCCGTCGCTACGCGGCCGCGGAGCGAGCTGGCGCCCGCCGCGACGAGCCGCTCCACGAGCTGCGCGAGACGCAGCCGCCGCACCGCGAGATACGCCAGCACCGCCGCACGCGAGTGGCCGAACGCGCCCGCCGACGCGGCCCCGAGCACGCCGTAGTACTCGTTGTGCCCCGTGTAGATCAGCACCGCGTCCGGGTGCAGCGCCGCGATCTCGCGCGCCTGGTCGAGCAGCACGTACGAGCTGACCGCGGTGAGCGCGGTGTTGATCACCTCGACGCTGCGTCCCGGGAACGCCGTCTGGAGCCGCTGCTCCAGCATGCGCGACGGCGCGCCGCCGTGGCCGTACGGAAACCCCGCGGCCGACGACTCGCCCTGGAACACCACGCGCAGCCCGCCGGCCGGCTTCGTCGCGTGGAAGAAGTCGAGGTGCGGCGACGGCACGAACGCGCCGTGGAAGTACCGGCGCCCGACGCTGTCGTTCTGGAACAGGAACCCCGGCGCGTCGCGGTACGGCACGAACAGCGGATACGATCCGCCGAACCCCGCGACGCGCAGCCCGAGCTCGACGAGCGCGAGCAGGACCCACGGGAGCGCCACCGTGATGCCTAACAGAAGGCGTCGGCGGCGCGGCGGCAGTGCGTCGGCAGTGTGACGTCTCACGACTCTCGCTGAAAGAGAACCCCTCGTGCTTGGATAGCGGATCGACGAATCCGCGGATCGGCCGATCCGCTACCCAACCGCGACGAACTGTCTCTCGGGAGGAGTCGTGAGATGGTGCGCCGACGCCGACCTCACCGCTCCGCCGACCGCGCGTCCGTGCCTAACCACCGACGGGCCTCGGCCTGTGCCGCGTCCACTTCCTTGCGGAGCTGCTGGTACCGCTCCACCGCGTCGCGGCCGATCTTCTGGTCCGCCTGCGTCGTCAGGCCGTAGAGGTACTGCACCTGCGCCTGCAGCCCCGGCTCGCTGTAGCGCACCGGCGGCGTGACGAGCTTCGCCTCGAGCGCCGAGAGCGCGGCGAGCGTGTCCGACGCGGCGTTCGCGCCGGCGAGCCGCGCCCGCGTCGACGAGACGCGCTGCACCAGCCGGTTCGTCTCCGACACGAGGTCGCGCACGCGCAGGTTGTGCAGGTACTGCTCGCGCAGCATCGCCGTCGTGACGCCGTCGCGCGCCAGGCGCGGGTCCGCGCGCACGACGAGCGGCTGCGACGTCTGCCACTGCGACGCGCTCGTCCCCGGGCCGCGCAGCGACAGCCGCACCGTGTACCGACCCGGCGGCACGAGCGGCCCGCCGCCCGCCGCGCCGTTCGCGCCCGGCACGGCGAAGTCCCAGATCACGCGGTGCATCCCGGGCGTCACGTCGAGCGCCGTCTCGCGCCGCGCGAAGCGGCCGCCGCCGCGGGCGCCCTCGTTAGGCGCCGCCGCCGCGCTCGACAGCGTGCGCAGCACCGCGCCCGCCGAGTCGACGATGTCGAGGGACAGCGTCCCCTCCGGGCGCTCGCGGATCCAGTAGTCGAGCATCGCGCCGGCCGGCGGGTACTGCGGGTCCACCGGGCTCACGCGGTCGCTCTCTTCGCCGCCGAACGCCGCACGGTAGCGGAAGCGCGTCGCCTCGCGCGGCGCGAACAGGTGCGCGGGTGCCGACGCGAACCGCGCGCGCTGCACCGAGTCGGCGAGCTGCTGCAGCGGCGTCACGTCGTCCAGGATCCAGAACGCGCGTCCCTGCGTCGAGATCACCAGGTCGTCGCGGTGCAGCACGAAGTCCGTCACCGGCGTCGCCGGGAGGTTCTGCTGGAGCGTCTGCCAGTGCCGCCCGTCGTCGAACGACACGAACATCCCGAACTCCGTGCCCGCGTACAGCAGCCCCGGACGCTTCGGGTCCTCGCGCACGACGCGCGTCGGGTGGTCGGCGGGGATGCCGTTGTCGCCCGGCGTGAGCAGGCGCCACGTCTTGCCGTAGTCGTTCGTCGCGTAGATGTACGGCCTGAAGTCGCCGAGCTGGTAGCGCAGCACCGCGACGTACGCGCCCCCGGGCGGTGCGGCGACGGCTCCACCGTCTGCACCCGTCCACCGGGCGGCAGATCCTTCGGCGTCACGTTCGTCCACGTCGCGCCGTTGTCGCGCGTCACGTACACCGGGCCGTCGTTCGCCCCCGTCCAGATCACGCCGCGCGCGATCGACGACTCCTTGATCGTGTAGAGCGTCGCGTACATCTCCTCGCCCGTCACGTCGATCGTGATCGGCTCGCCGGAGATCGTCTTGCGGTACCGTGGATCGTTCGCCGTGAGGTCGGGCGAGATCCGCGTCCACGTCTGGCCGCCGTCGACCGACTTGTGCAGGTACTGCGAGCCGTAGTAGACGACGCGCGCATCGTGCGGGCTCGTCGCCATCGGGCTGACGCGCTGGAAGCGGTAGATGAGATTCTCGTTAGGCATCCCGTACAGCGACTGCGCGCCGATCCAGTACTGCTGCTCCTGGCCGGTGCGCAGGGAGATGCGGCTGAACTGTCCCTTGCACGACCCGTAGACCGTGTCGGGGTTCGTCGGATGCGGCATCACGGGGCCCGTCTCGCACCCCGGCGCCTGCCGCCAGCTCTGGATCGGATCGTCGACGGCGAGCGTGCTCGTGGGCAGCGACGGCAGCATCACCGTGCCGCCCTCGTCCTGCTGCGCGCCGTACACGCGGTAGGGCCACTGCGAGTCCACCGCGACGTTGTAGATCTCCGCCGTCGGCTGGTTCATCTGCGTCGACCAGGTGCGCCCGCCGTTCAGCGACACGTTCGCGCCGCCGTCGTTCGCCTGGATCATGACGTTGCCGTCGCGCGGGTTGATCCACATGTCGTGGTTGTCCCCGTGCGGCGTGCGGAACGTCGCGAACGTGCGCCCGCCGTCCGTCGACTTGAAGAACCCTTCGGCGCCGCCGTAGATCACGTCCGCGTTCGTCGGGTCGGCGGCGAGCGTCGTGTAGTAGAACGGCCGAGTGAGCAGCTGCGCCGCCGGGTTCACCATCGTCCACGACTCGCCGGCGTCCTCGGAGCGGTAGAGGCCCATCCCCGGCTTCGCCTCGATCAGCGCGTAGACGCGGTTCGGGTTCGCCGCCGTGACGGCGATGTTGCTCTTGCCGAACAGTCCGTTAGGCAGCCCGCCGCCGAGCTTCTTCCACGTCGTGCCGCCGTCGGTGCTCTTGTAGATCCCGCCCTCGCGCGCGCCGCTGATGATCGTCCACGGCTTGCGCTCGCCGCGCCACATGGAGACGAACAGCACGCTCGGGTTGTCGGGCTTGAGCTCCACGTCCACGGCGCCCGTGCTGTCGGAGACGAACAGCACCTTCTCCCACGTGCGCCCGCCGTCCCGCGAGCGATAGAGCCCGCGCGCGGCGTTCGGCTTGAACGCGTTGCCCGCCACCGCGACGTACACGACGTTCGCGTCGCGCGGGTCGACGCGGATGCCGCCGATCTGCCCCGCGTCGCGCAGCCCGATGAACGTCCACGTGCGACCCGCGTCGGTCGACTTGTACACCCCGCGTCCCGTCGAGACGTTGCTGCGGATGTCGTCCGAGCCGGTGCCGACGTACACCACGTTCGCGTCGCTCTGCGCGACCTCCACCGCGCCGATCGACCCCTCGCCGACGAAGCGGTCGGTGACGTTGCGCCACGTCTGGCCGGCGTCCTCCGTCTTCCACACGCCGCCGCCGACGGTGCCCATGTAGAACGTGTGCAGCTGGCTCGGCACGCCGGCCACCGCGGTCACTCGGCCGCCGCGGCCGGGACCGATCATGCGATAGCGGAGTCCCGCGTACAGTGCGGGGTCGACCTGCTGCGCGGGGAGAGGGAGCGCCGCGAGCGCGAGCGCGGCGAGCGGGAGGAGGCGACGTATGCGCATTGAAGCGTTCGGTTGGAGACGCAGGAAGCTATCTCGCGAACGCAGAAACGGCGGAAACTGCTGAAAAAGCGGATGGCCTCAGGGGAAGCGCCGAGCTCCCACCTGAGGCCATCCGCCGTTTCGGACGTCTCCGCCGTTTCCCGCTCAGGGCTTGATGCGCACCACCGTGCCCACCGGCACCGCGCTCCAGATCTCCTCGATCTCCTGGTCCGTGACCGCGACGCAGCCGTTGGTCCAGTCGTAGTTGCGGTGCGCGACGCCCGCCGTCCCCTGGCCGTTAGGCAGGCCATGGATCATGACGTCGCCGCCCGTCGCGACGCCGAGCGTGCGGGCGCGCGCGAGGTCGTCCGCGTTGGGGTACGAGATGTGGAGCGCGAGGTGGAAGCGGCTCGTCGGGTTGCGCGCGTCGACGTGGTAGAGCCCCTCCGGCGTCTTCAGGTCGCCGATGCGCTCCTTCTTCCCGTCGCGCTTTCCGATCGCCACCTGATAGACGCCGAGCACCTCGGTGCCCGCGTAGAGCGTCATCCGGTGCTCGCCCTTCTCGACGACGATGCTGTCCGCTCGCCCCGCATGGCGGAGTCCCGTGCGCGTGCCGCTGACCCACGACGGCATCGCGACCATCCCGGGCGCGAATGCCCAGCCGCCGGCGGCGAGCGTCGGTGCCGCGAACGCGGCCGGAGCGGGGCTCACCGGCGTCGGCGCGGCGACCAGGGCCGTCTCCACCGCCGGAACGGCCGCGGCGTCGACGACCGGCGTCACGGTCGGCAGCGGCAGCGAGGCGGCGGCCGACGTGTCGGCCTTCGGCGAGATCACCGGGACGGTGAACGGCGCGACGACCGGGGTCGGCGCGGGGGAGGGGGTCGGACGGACGATCGTGCCGCTGTCACTGGGGGACAGCAGCGGGGCGAACGCGCTGAGGAGGACGCGCGCGAGCGGCAGGAACGTCATCGACGGTGTGCGACCCGGGGACGACAGAGGATTTTGGCGGGCACGACTGAGCGAGTCGCGTCCGCGGCGGGAACACTTGTGGTAGGACGATGTAACCTAGCGCGCGTTACGCACGCCGCAAGGCCACGTGACGCTCTATGTCGTTGTCTGGCTGAACGTTACCGGGCGCTACCGTCCGCCGGTCGGTCAGTAGTCCACCGGCCGCAGGTACGCCTCGCCGATCGCCGTGGGGCTCACCATCGCGACGGCCGGCAGCCGCCGCTTCCAGTGCGTCCCCGACAGTCGACGTCGGACGAGCTCGACCTCTGCAGGATCGAAGCCGCGGGCCACGAGATCCTCCGGCGAGTGGCCGTTCAGCAGCCAGTTCAGCAGCACGTCCGCCCGCGCGTAGCTGATCCCGAAGTCCCCCTCGTCCGTCTGCCCCTTGATGAGATCGGCCGAGGCCGGCTTGGAGATCACGATGTCCGGTACACCGAGCTGACGCGCCAGTGCCCACACCTGGCTCTTGTACAGATCGCCCAGCGGGTTGATCGGCGGTGAGTCGTCGGCGTGCCACGTGAAGTAGCCGAACAGCCGCTCCGTCTTGTTCCCGGTGCCCACCGGCAGCGCCCGGTACCGCGACGAGAGGTCGAACAGGATGATCATCCGCATGCGCGCCATGACGTTGCCTCGGCGCGCCGGGTCCGCATCCGGCTCGAACGCGAGATAGCCGTCCACCGCGTTCGTGATCTCGATCGTCCGGAGCTCCATGCCGAGCGCGTCGCCGACGAGCTGGGCGTGCTCCAGGCTCTCGGGGCTCGACGTGCGGTACGGCATCCGCACGCCGATCACGTTCTCCGGGCCGAGCGCCCGCGCGCAGAGGAACGCCGTCACGGCGGAGTCCACGCCGCCGGACAGCCCCACGACCGCCTTGTTGAAGCCGCGCCGGGCGAACTCGTCCTGCAGGAACGTGACGAGCCACCGCTCGGTCATCGGGCCGTCGACGTCGAGCGGGGGCGGCGTGCCGTTGTCGACGAGGCGCACGTGCGTCACCGGGATCCCGCAGGCGAGCTTTCCGTTATGTGCCGCGGGACCGGACGTGGCCTGTTGCGGGTGGGGGGGGGGCCCCCCAGTACCTAGTCCCTGCGCCGGGTCCGACGGCGACGGCGACACCGCCGCCCCGGGCGAGCCGACTTCCGGCGTCCCCGCGCCGGCCGCACCGTCGCCGCGCTCGTCGGCCGACACCAGGCCATGCGCGTGCTCCGTCGACGCCGGATCGTACTCCAGCCGCGCTGGCTCGCCGCGCTCCGCGCGGTCGAGGTTCGCGAGCAGATGGGGCAGGGTCACGCGCAGGTCGTTCAGCAGCGGCGCGTCCGCCCGTGCGCGCGTGAGATCCTCCAGGTCGATCGTGATCGACAGGATCGCCTCGTCCCACACCGGCAGCCGGCACCGCACGTCGCCGCGCGGCCCGATCACGCTCGACGCCCCGAAGAACCCTTTGCCCCCCTCGCTGCCGACGAGGTTCACGTACGACACGTACACGCCATGCTCCTCGGCGATGTCGCGCACGAGCCGCTCCCACCGGCTCACGCTCGCCGGGCCCGGCAGGCCGTCGTCGCGCGGCCAGATCCCGCGCGCCGGCGCCGCCGAGCAGACGAACACGAGCTGCGCGCCGTCGAGCGCCACGATCGTCCCCGTGAGCGAGTGCCACGCGTCCTCGCAGACGAGGATCGCCGCCCGCCCCCACGGCGCGTCGAACGCGCGCAAGTCGAACCCACGCTCGACGAACCGCTCCTCGTCGAACAACCCGTAGGTGGGGAGGAAATGCTTGCGATGGACGTGGTGAATGACCGGACCGCCCTCCACGCTCCGCGCTCCACGCTCCACGCTCGCGTCGTCGTTCGGGGATGCCGAGCGTGGAGCGTGGAGCGTGGAGCGCGGAGCGGGACCGTCACCGACGGTGACGTACATCGCTGCGTTGTGCAGCGTGTTCCGCCACACCTCGTAGAACCCGACCACGACGTCGAGCGGGTCGGCGGCGTGGCCGCGGCGGGCGGCGGCGGCTCGGTAGGCGGTGTCGAGGTCGGCGGCCACCGTGCCGGACGTGACGGCGAGGTCGCGCACCCCACCTTCCACGAAGTACCCGGTGAGCGCCGTCTCCGGCAGGTGCACCACGTCGGGGCGCGGCTCGAGCGTCGCGCACTCGGCCAACAGCTCGGCGATGCGCGCGAGGTTCGCGTCGTAGTCGCCCTTGCTCGGCTTGAACTGCACGAGCGCGATCGTCAGCGGTCGGAGCATGTGCGAAACGTGATCACCCGTCCCGCTCGTATCAACGGTTGACGGCGTGACGACGGTCACCGCGCGTCGTCGCAGAGCAGGCGCACTCATGCGGTCCCGCTCGCGCATCCTATCGACCGGGCCGGTGTATCTTCCGCCCGGACGCTCGAGGACCATCGCTCTCGTCATGTCAGCCACTCTCACGCGCCGCCCTGCCTTCACGCGCGCGGCGCTGCTCCTCCTTCTCGCCGCCGGGTCGCTCGGCGCGCAGCCGCCGCAGGCCTCCACCGGCGAGCCGTGGCGCATCGTCCCGCTCACGCAGTCCACCGTCGTGTACGCGCGCGACGGTGCGATGCTCGGCGAGATCGGCCGCCAGGTGCGCACGAGCGTGTCGCTGCGCACCATCCCGCGCTACGTGCCCAACGCGTTCATCGCGGTGGAGGACAAGCGCTTCTACCAGCACAACGGCGTCGACGTCGTCGGCATCGCCGGAGCGTTGAAGGATGCCGTCACCGGCGACGTGCGCGGCGCGAGCACCATCACGCAGCTGCTCGTCGGGAACATGCACCCCGACGCCATCGACCGCCGCGACCGCTCGCCCGCCCGCAAGCTGCGCGAGCAGAAGGCCGCGCTGGAGATGGAGCGCCACTACAACAAGGAGCAGATCCTCGAGGCGTTCCTCAACACGCTCGACTTCGGGCACGGCTGGTTCGGCATCGACGCCGCGGCGCGCCACTACTTTGGCCACCCCGCCGCGCAGCTCACGCTCGCCGAGGCGGCGTCGCTCGCGTCGATGCCGAAGAGCCCCGTGCTCTACGACCCGAGCCGGCATCCCGACCGCAACCGCGAGCGGCGCAACACGGTGCTCGCGCTCATGGCGGAGCAGGGGATGATCACCCGCGCGCAGGCCGACGCGGCGATGGCCGAGCCGCTCCGGACCGCGCCTAACGGCGGCATGGCAGCGACCGCGCCGTGGGTGCTCGACGTCGTGCGCATCCAGGCGGAGCGTGCCGGCGTCCCCGTGCGCGAGGGCGGCTACCGTATCGTCACCACGATCGATCCCAAGCTGCAGCAGGCCGCCGTCGACGCGCTCGCCGAGCAGACTGCGGCGATCGAGAAGCGCCCCGGGTACCGGCACGCAACGTACGCGCAGGCCAAGGCGAAGAACACGAGCGCCGGCGCGCGCGAGACGTCGTACCTGCAGGGCGCCGTCGTCGCGATCGAGCCGTCGACCGGCGAGGTGCGGGCGCTCGTCGGTGGACGAGACTACGAGGATTCGCCGTTCGATCGCGCGATCGACGCGCAGCGGCAGCCGGGGTCGTCGTTCAAGCCGATCGTCTACGCGGCCGCCGTCGCCGCGGGGCTCCCGCCTAACGCGCCGGTCGGCGACACGGCCATCGCGGTGCCGCTCCCCAACGGGCAGCTGTACCGGCCGGAGAACTCGGACGACTCGTACCTCGGCATCATCCCGCTGCGCGAGGCGCTCGCTCGCTCGCGCAACCCGGTCGCCGTGCAGCTCTGGACGCAGCTCGGTCCCGATTCCGTCATCGCGCTCGCGCGCCGCATGGGGATCCGCTCGCCCATCGCGCCGTATCCGTCGAGCGCGATCGGGGCGTCGGTCGTGCAGCCGCTCGACTTCGTCACCGCGTACGCGACGTTCGCGAACCTCGGCGTCGCCGTCGAGCCGCGCTTCGTCACGAAGGTCGAGGACCGCGCGGGTAAGGTGGTGTGGGCGCCCGCGAGCCCGCCGCCGCAGCTCGCGCTCGACCCGCGGGTCGCGTTCATCGTGCGCGACATGATGCGCGACGTCGTCGACCGCGGCACGGCGACCAGCGTGCGCAAGTGGCTGCCCGCGCGCGTGCCGATCGCCGGCAAGACGGGCACGACGAACGACAACGCCGACGTGTGGTTCGTCGGCGTCACGCCCGATCTCGTGATGGGCGCGTGGCTCGGCTTCGACAAGCCGAAGACGATCACCGCCGGCGCCGTCGGCGGCACGCTCGCCGCGCCCGTCGTGGCACAGGCGCTCGGCCGCTGGTACGCCGGACGCGAGCCCGCCACGTGGTCGCCGCCCGCCGGCCTCGTGACGATGGAGCTCGACCGCCAGACGGGCCTCCCCGCCGACGCCGCGACGCCCCCCGAGCGCCGCTACACCGAGTACTTCATCGACGGCACGCAGCCCGGCGCGCAGAAGTTCGACGCGTGGTCGATCTTCCGGCATCCCGGGGCGCGCTGACGCGCGAGACGACTGAAACGACGGAAACGGCGGATGGCCTCCGAGTCCCGAGTCCCGAGTCCCGAGTCCCGAACATCGCATCCGCGCGAGCTCACCGTCGCCCTCCCCGACTGGGTCGACGCCGTCGTCGACTGGGAGCGCCCGTACGCGACCGACGAGGACAAGATGCGCCTCGCCATCGCGCTCTCCCGCGAGAACGTGCAGCGCGGCACCGGCGGCCCGTTCGGCGCGGCCATCACGGAGCAGGGCACGGGTCGCCTCGTCGCCGTCGGCGTGAACAGCGTCGTGCGGCTGGGGAACTGCACGCTCCACGCGGAGATGGTCGCGTTCCAGCTCGCGCAGGCGGCCGTCGGCACGTTCACGCTCGCCGCGGCGGGCATGCCGGTGCACGAGCTGGCGACATCCTGCGACCCGTGCGCCATGTGCCTCGGCGCCACGCTGTGGAGCGGCGTTAGGCGCGTCCTCTGCGGCGCCACCCGCGACGACGCCATGCTGCTGCGCTTCGAGGAAGGCCCCGTCTTCGCCTCGTCGTGGCGCTACCTGTCGCACCGCGGCCTCGAGATCCGCCGAGGGCTGTTGCGCGAGGAAGCGGTCGCGGTGTTCGACTTGTACCGGCAGAAGGGCGGCGAGATCTACAACGGCTGAAACGCGGCGTGGCTGCGTCGCTGCGTGTGATCGCAGTGACGCAGCCACGCCGCCACGCAGCTTGCAGCGGCCGTCAGGCGACCGACGCGGCCTCCTCCTCGGCCACCTCCATCTCCGTCTTCCGCGTCTGCACCGGCTTCGCGGCCGGCAGCAGCGCGATGTCGAACACCTCGTCGAGCGTCTCCACGCAATGGAACGTGAGGACGTTCCGCACCTCGTCCGGGATGTCCTCCATGTCGGCCTCGTTCGCCTTCGGGAGGATGATCGTCGTGATCCCCGCGCGGTGCGCGCCGAGCACCTTCTCCTTCACGCCGCCGATCGGCAGCACGCGGCCGCGGAGCGTGATCTCGCCGGTCATCGCGACGTCGCGCCGCACGGGGCGGCCGCTCATCGCGCTCACGATCGCGGTGGCGATGCCGGTGCCCGCGCTCGGCCCGTCCTTCGGGATCGCGCCCTGCGGCACGTGCACGTGCACCTCGATGCTGCCCAACCGGTCCTCCGGGATCTGCAGCCCGCTCGCGTGCGTCGCCGCGTACGTCAGTGCCGCGCGCGCCGACTCCTTCATCACGTCGCCGAGCTGCCCCGTGAGGATGAGCGACACGTTGCCGTAGCCGCTCACCTGCGTGTGGTCGTCGCTGTCCGACGCGCGGCGCGCGCCCGTGAGTCGGCGGATCGCCGCCTCCACGAACATGATGTCGCCGCCCATCGGCGTGTAGTACATCCCCGTCGCCACGCCGACCTCGTTCTGCTCGCCCGCCTTCTCGGGGTGCACGCGCGGCCTGCCGAGCAGCTCGCGCACCTCGCCGGCGTCGATCTTGTTGTCGGCGAGCATCGAGCTGTCGCCGGTCGCGACGCGGCGCGCGACCTTACGCGCCACCGCGCCCACCTGCCGCTCGAGCTGGCGCACGCCGGCCTCGCGCGTGTACTCGGAGACCACCTTCATCACCGCCTCGTCGGTGAACGACACGTTCTTGTCGCCCAGACCGCTCTCCTCGAGCTGCCGCGGGATGAGGTACTTCTTCGCGATCTCCGCCTTCTCGCGCTCGGTGTAGCCGGCGAACTCCACGACCTCCATGCGGTCCATGAGCGGCCCCGCGATGTTCTGCGGGAAGTTCGCCGTCGCGATGAACAGGCACTCGCTGAGGTCGAACGGCACGCCGAGGTAGTGGTCGACGAACGAGTTGTTCTGCGCCGGGTCGAGCACCTCGAGCAGCGCGGCCGCCGGGTCGCCCTGGAAGCCGTGTCCGAGCTTGTCGACCTCGTCGAGCAGGAACACCGGGTTCTTCGTGCCGGCCTGCTTCATCCCTTGGATGATGCGCCCGGGCATGGCGCCGACGTACGTGCGCCGGTGGCCGCGGATGTCCGCCTCGTCGCGCGCGCCGCCCAACGCCACGCGCACGTACTCGCGGCCTAACGCCTTCGCGATCGACTTCGCGATCGACGTCTTGCCGACGCCCGGCGGGCCGGTGAAGAGCAGGATCGGGCCACGCGCCATCGCGCGCGCCTTCGCCTCCTTCTTGTCCGTGATCTGCCGCTCGCCGTCGTTCGTGCTCGACGCGAGCGTCGGCGTCGCGTCGTCGCCGTCGGGCATCAGCTTCGCCGCCGCGACCTCGCCGGTCTTCTCCACCTCCTCCGCGATCTGCTGCGCGCGGAGCTGCCTAACGGCGAGGAACTCGAGCACGCGGTCCTTCACGTCCTGCAGCCCGTAGTGGTCCTCGTCGAGGATCGTCGACGCGCCGTTGATGTCCAGCTTGTCGTCGGAGCGCGTGTTCCACGGCAGCTCGGCGATCCACTCGAGGTACGTGCGGATGACCTGCGCCTCCATCGACTCGCGCCCCGCGCGCTCGAGACGACCGAGCTCGCGCTCGACCTCCTGTCGCGCCTCGCGCGGCAGCTCGAGCTTGGAGAGCTTCTCGCGCAGCTCCTCGATCTCCTTGTTCTGATCGTCCTCGCCGAGCTCCTTCTGGATCGCCTTCATCTGCTCGCGCAGGAACATCTCGCGCTGGCGCTCGCCCAGCTCCTCCTGCACCGCGCTCTTGATGTCCTCCTGCGCCTCGAGCAGCCCGATCTGCCGCTGCACGTGCACGAGCACGCGACGCAGCCGCTCCTCGACGGAGAGCGTCTCCAGCAGTCCCTGCTTCTCCGGCACGGAGAGGTCGATGTAGCCGGCGACGAGGTCGGAGAACTTGCCCGCCTCGCTCACCGAGTCGAGCACCTGATGCACGACCTCCTCGGGCAGGCCGCGCCGCTCGCCGAGCTCCGCGGCCCGCTCGCGCGTCTCCTTGTGGAGCGCCTCGAACGCCGGGTCGCGCTCGTTCAGCGGCAGCATCTCCTCGGCGGGCATGATCACCGCCTGCAGATAGCCGTCGCCGGTGTTGTACTGCAGCGCGGTGGCGCGCTGCTCCCCCTGCAGCAGGAGCTGAACGCCGCCCAGCCCGCGCTGGATCTGGCCGATGCGCGCGATCACCCCCATCGAGTAGAGGATGTCCGGCGTCGGCTCGTCGGTGTTGTCGCGCTGCGCGACCGCGAAGACGACGCGATCGCCTTTCAGCGCCGCCTCGATGGCGCGCAGCGTGCCCGGGCGCCCCGCCGCGATCGGCTGGGTGACGCCAGGAAAGATGACCGTCCCGCGCAGCGGCAGGACGGGAAGCGTTCGGCGCTGTGCCATGCGTTCCGTTCCGTGTGGTATGTGGTGCGGTGCGAGCCGCACACTTCGTTCCGGGTCGTTCCGGTGCCGCGCCTCCGAATTGCACGTTCCGCACTCACCGGCCCCGCCATCGCGGCCGGGGGTTGCAACTTCTACATGCGCTCGTGTCGTAGGGCGTTCGCGGGGCTGCCGGATCGGCGCGGAGACCTCGCGGCCGGTCCGTGCGTCCCTGTTCTGGACCGACCCCTGGTGATACACTAGGGTTGCCCCCGTCTGGCCCCCGCAGCGGAACCTCGAGTGCCCGATCCCGCAGTCACTACCTCCGAAACCGAACTCCGACCGATCGTCGAGCGCGCGCTCTCGGCGTCGTACGAGTTGGATCGGGAGATCGGCCGCGGCGGCATGGGCATCGTCTACCGCGCGAAGGATCGCCGCCTCAAGCGGCCGGTCGCCATCAAGCTGCTCCCGCCGGAGCTCGCGTTCCGCTCCGAGATCCGCACGCGCTTCCTTCGCGAGGCGGAGACCGCGGCGCAGCTGAACCACCCGCACATCGTCCCGATCTACAGCGTCGACGAGCATGACGGGTTGGTGTACTTCGTCATGGCGATCGTCGACGGGGACAACCTCGGCAAGCGGATCCACGATCGCGGCCCGCTGCCGATCGACGACACGCGGCGCATCCTCGCCGAAGTCGCCGACGCGCTGGCGTACGCGCACTCGCGCGGCGTCGTGCACCGCGACATCAAGCCGGACAACATCCTGCTCGATGCCGCCGACGGGCACGCGCTCGTCACCGACTTCGGCATCGCGCGCGCGATCATCGAGGGGAGCGACTCGCGCCTCACGGCGACCGGCATGGCCATCGGCACGCCGGCCTACATGAGCCCCGAGCAGAGCGCCGGCGACCGCGAGATCGACGGCCGCAGCGACCTGTACTCGCTCGGCGTCGTCGCCTATCAGATGCTCGCCGGCGAGCTGCCGTTCCAGGCGTCGAGCACGCCGGCCATGCTCGTGAAGCACCTCTCGGAGCGCCCGTTGCCGATCGAGCAGCGGCGCCCGGACGTGCCGCCGGACCTGTCCGCGATCGTCATGCGGCTGCTGGAGAAGGACCCCGCGAACCGCTTCTCCGGCGCGGAGGAGCTGGAGGGCATGCTCCGCGGCACCATCGCGCCGCCGCCCCCGACGTACTCCGTGCGCTCCGCCGAGCCGAATCGGCAGGGCGTCACCTCGGACCTCGGCTTCCCGGGCTACGCCGCCGGCCCGTCGGCGCCGACGCGACCGCTCGGCGGCGCTCAGGCAGGGATGCCGCCGGCCGCCGCCGGCTATCCGATGCGCGCCGAGTCCTCCGCGTTCGGCATGGACGTCGCCGTCGGCGGCCAGGATCCACGGTGGGACGCCAAGCCCGTCGTCGCGTTCCGGAAGAAGCTCGGCACCTACGTCATCGTCAACGCCGCCATCCTCATCCTGTCGCTCGTCACGAACGTCGAGCTGACGTGGATCACGGCGTTCTGGACGATCTTCATGGCGTTCAAGTACGCCCAGCTCTGGTCGGACAACTACGACTGGCGCGACGTCCTGAAGCAGCCGCGCGACCGGCTGTTCGTCGACGTCGTGGCCGAGCAGGCCGACTCGGTGGGCGCGCTGTTCGACAAGGAGAAGCGCGCCAACCTCCGGGAGAAGGTCCGCCGCGAGCGCGTCACCCGGGAGTGGCAGCAGCCCGCCGCGTCGCTCCCGCCGACGGAGCCGCTGCCGTCGCCCGCGCGCCCCCGCCTACCGGTGGATGGCGCCTATGGGTCGCACCACGAGATCGTCCGCGGCGCGATGGCCGACCGCGACGAGATCGCGCGCCTGCTCGCCACCATGCCGAAGGGCGACCGCGATCGCATCCCCGACGTCCTCCCGTCCGCCGAGAAGCTCGCGCTGAAGGTGCAGGCGCTGGCTGCCACGGTGGCGGAGCTGGACCGCAACAACAGCGTCGGCGCCGTGGAGCCGCTTGAGCGCGAGATCACGCGTCTGGAAGCGGAGGCGAATCCGCTCGACCGCGTGGCGAGCGAGGAGCGGGTGAAGCGCCTCGCCTACCTGAAGCGCCAGCGCCGCGCGCTCCGCGACATGTCCCGTCGACGCGACGAGGCCGCGTCGAACCTCGAGCAGTGCCGCCTGCTGCTCCAGAACATGCGCCTGGACCTCGTCCGGCTCCGGACCGGCGCCGGCGGCTCCTACGTGCAGATGACGACCGTCGCCGACCGGGCGATGGCGCTCGCGCGCGAGGTGGACGCGGTGGTGCAGGCGGCCGACGAAGTGCGCCGAATCTAGCGCCCAGCGTCGAGCGTAGAGCGGAGCACGTGGAGAAACATCCTCTCTCCACGTCCCGCCCCCGCTCCGCGCCCCCATGGCTTTGCCCCAGATGCCTGATCTCCTCCAGGATCGCGTCGTCGCCGCCATCGGCGACCGGTACGACGTCGAGGGGGAGCTCGGGCGGGGCGGGATGGCGGTGGTCTATCGGGCGCGCGACGTCCGCCTCCGCCGGCCGGTCGCGCTGAAGGTGCTACCGCCGGACCTCGCGTTCCGCGAGGGAGTCCGGGCCCGCTTCCTCCGCGAGGCGGAGACCGCCGCCCAGCTCTCGCACCCGCACGTCGTCCCCATCTACGCGGCGGACGAGACCAACGGCGTCGCCTGGCTGGCGATGGCGCTCGTGGAAGGGGAGACGCTCGGCGCGCGCATGACGCGGGCTCCGCGGCTGCCGGTCGAGGAGACGCGGCGCATCCTCGCCGAGGTGGCCGGCGCGCTCGCCTACGCGCACGCCCGCGGGGTGGTCCACCGCGACATCAAGCCGGACAACATCCTGCTCGACCGCGACTCGGGGCATGCGCTCGTCACCGACTTCGGGATCGCGCGCGCCGCCGAGGCGGATACGCGGCTCACGCTCACCGGGATCGCCGTCGGCACGCCGACCTACATGAGCCCGGAGCAGGCGCTCGGCGAGCGCGAGCTCGACGGGCGGAGCGACCTCTACTCGCTCGCCGTCGTCGGCTACCAGATGCTCGCCGGCGCCCCGCCGTTCACCGCCACGAGCGCGGCGGCGCTGCTGATGAAGCACGTCGGCGAGCGCCCCGTCCCGATCGCGCATCTCCGCCCCGACGTGCCGCTCGGCCTCGCCGCCGCGATCGACCGCGCGCTGGCGAAGAAGCCGGAGGACCGATGGGCCGACGCCGCCGAGTTCCAGCGCGCGCTGCTCGCCGCGGCGCCGATGGCCGCCGTGCCGGCGGTCCCGTCCCGCGCCGTCGCTCCCCCCCAGAGTGTGCCGCGGCCGCCGCGGCCGGCGGCTCCCGAGCCGACCGCGCCGCTCGAGTGGCGCGCGCACCGCGACGCGGCGCAGGAGCAGATCGACAACGCCCGCGAGCAGATCGAGCGTGCGCGCGACCAGCTCCGCGAGCAGCGGCGCGCGTGGCGCGAGCGGCACCGCGACCAGCGGGACGCCGTGCGCGACGCGGTGAAGGGGTACGCGAACGCCAACTGGAGCGTCGCCCGGTCGGCGATGCCCATGCAGCCGCTCCCGCTCCCGGAATCGGCGCTCGCCCAGCCGTGGCAGGGCGGGGTGGAGCGCGGCTATCCGCCCGTGGCGCTGGATCAGCGCGCCGAGTGGTTCCGCCGAAAGGTCATCCGCTCCGTCGCGCTGCTCGCGTTCCTCACGTGCGTGAACCTCGTGACGATCGCCGCGTCGCAGGTGCCGTTTCCGTGGGTGATGTTCCCGGCGATCGGGATCATTCGAGGGCTGCGGCGCCGCTGGCGTCCGCTCGCGCGCGAGGGACTGTCGTTCTCCGAGGTCATGTTCGGCGGCGGCGAGCAGGCGGTCGCCGCATCGGCGCGCGCGCACGACACGGGGCGCGCGGAGCGGCTCGTGCGGCGGCTGCAGCGGCGCGTGACGACGTTCATCATCGGCGTCGTCGGCGCCGTCGTGTCGTTCATCATCGGCGCGTCGCTCCACGCGGAGCCGATGCTCGTGCCGTTCGCCGGCTTCATGATACTGGCCGGGCTGAGCGCGCTGTCGTTCGGCGTGACCGCGATCCGCGTGCGACGCACCGGCATCAGCGTGCGCGACGCGCTCGGGAGCAGCTGGCGCGACGCGCTGGCGGCCGCGGACCGGCGGCCGCGCGAGGTGATCCTCTCCGAGCAGGTCGCGAGGCTCGCGAGCGCCGAGGTGCTTGGCGGACCGTATGCGCGTGCGGTGCGCGGCGCCGTCGACGACCGCCTAACGGTTCGCGAGACGCTCGCGAAGCTCTCGCCGGCCGACCGCGCGCTGCTCCCCGACGTGATGCCGACGATCGACGCGCTCGTGCAGCGCGTCGCCGAGCTCGCGCAGTCGCTGCACCGCCTCGACGGCGACATCTCGCCGTCGCAGCTGCCGCAGATCGAGGCGCGGCTGCGCGCGGTGGAGGCCGAGCCGGCGACCGCTCCCGACCGCGAGCGCAAGCTGCAGCTCCTGCGTCGTCAGCGCGCGTCGATCGTCGAGCTGTCGTCCAAGCGCGAGACGCTGGCCGCGCAGATGGAGAGCGCGCAGCTCGTGCTGCAGAACCTCAAGCTCGACCTCATCAAGCTCCGCTCCAAGGGCGTCGGCGCGGCGATCGGCGAGGTGTCGACGGCGACGCAGGAGGCCCGTGTGCTGTCGCGCGACATCGCGCACGCCCTGGAGGCCGCCGCGGAAGTGCGAGGACTGTGAGCGCTGCGTCAGAGCTCCTCGAGCCGCGCCTCGAACTCGGCCGCCATGCTCGGGTGGCCGAAACGGTGGCTCGACTCGATGCCCTTCCGAAACGCGTCGCGCGCCCCGTCGGTGTCGCCTAACGCGAGCAGCGCGTCGGCGAGGCGTCCCCACCCGTTGCCCTCGTCGTCGTAGCGCGCGAGGTACGCGCGCAGGTGCTCCGCCGCCTCGGCGTGCAGGCCGAGCTTCTGCGCCTCGTTCGCGAGGCCGAAGTGCGCGAGGTGGTTCTCGGGGTTCTTCCGCACCATCTCGCGGAAGGCATCGATGCGCGACGGCGGCGTCATTCGCGGGCCAGGAGCTTCGAGATCACGTCGGAGACCGCTTCCGGCGACTCCTCCGGCAGGAAGTGGCGACTGTCCGGCAGCACGTCGAGCGTCGCCTCCGGAATGTCCTGCTTCAGTCGCTCGGCCACCGGCAGCGCGATGAATGGATCGTGCGCGCCGGCGACGATCGCGCACGGCATCACGAGGTCCTTCAGCCGCGGCGCGAGCGCCGCGGTCTCCGCCGGGTCGAGCGCGAGCAGGTGCGCGACGAGCGCGTCGCGACCTTCCGCGGTGCCGAACGGCTTCACGTACCGCTCGATGGAGTGCGTGCCCAGCTCGCGGTCGGTGTAGCCCGAGAGCATCTCCTTGCGGAGGAAGCCGAGCAGCCACGTCGGCGGCAGATGCCGCGTGAGCGGGAGCATGGCGCGGATCAGCCGCAGCTCGCGTGCGGGCCAGCAGTCGTACGCCACGGACGACACGAGGCAGAGGCGCGACACGCGCTGCGGCCAGCGCACGGCCATCACCTGCGCCACGCCGCCGCCGATGTCGTGGCCGACGACGCACGCGTAGTTGATCCCGAGCACGTCGAGGAGCTCGACGATGCGCTCCGCGTGGGCGCGCACGCCGAGTGGGCGATCGCCCGGGCGGTCGCTCCGGCCGTAGCCGAGCAGGTCGACGACGACCACGCGATGGCCGGCCGGGAGGAGCGGAACGAGCTTGCTCCAGAGGTGCGACGAGGTCGGGAAGCCGTGCAGGAGCACGAGCGGCTCGCCCGCGCCGCGTGTGCCGGCCGCGTAGTAGTACAGCCGCGCGCCGCCGACGTCGACGAACTCGCCGCGCACGCGGCTAGGCGGAGACTGAGGAGGTCGGCCTCGGGATCACGCGCGGAAGATCGTCGGGCGACCGATGAGGGACAAGCCGGGCCCGAACGGCAATGGGGTCAGAGTCGATCGGTTCGATCGGCTCTGACCCATTGCCTCCCCCTGTGCCGATCAAGCGCCGCGACGCACGCCCTTGCCGCGATGCGCCTTCGCGCGGTCGCGGAACGACGCCACGTTCGCGTCGAACGTCTTCTGCTGCTCCGACGTCAGCACGCCACGCACCTCGGCGAGCTGCTTCTCCCTCAGCGACCGCACCTGCGTCTGGAACGCCGCCCGCTGCGCGCTGTCCGGACGAACGCGCTGGCCGGCGGTGGCGCCAGCCGGACGGAGCTGCTCGGCGAGCGTGCGACGCTCACCGGCGTACTTCTGCTGAATCGCCTTCACCTGCTGCTTCTGCGCGTCCGTCAGGCTGACACCGCGCAGGAGCGCGCGGCCGAACCCGCGCCGCGCGTGCTGTCGCGCCGCGCCCACCGCGCCGTCGCGATGGCGCACGCGCGTAGTGTCGTTCGCGGGCGCGCGGTCCGTGCCGCGCATCGGACGCTGCGCCGTCGCCGTCGCGGACACGCCGAACAGGATCGCGGCACCGAGGGCCGCAAGCCGAAGTGCCTTCATCTGCTGAGTCTCCTCTATCCGTCTGGCCGCGCACCACGCGCGACCCGTCGGCACATGAGACGTCCGGGTCGCCGCGCCGTTAAGGTCGGGCACAAACATCTGCCAGGCTGCGACGGCTTCGGGTTTGCACGCGCTAGCGCGGCACGGAAAAGACAGTAAGTTCTGCCCGCCGTCGGGGTCGCCTACCCGGCATGCGCCGCGGCGCGATCCGCCGAGTGCTTCCCGCGCGCCCGATCGCTCGTGACCGTTCCTCTCTCGCCGACAATCCCTCTGGCCGTCGAGCCGCCCACAGCGGTACGCGTGCCGCTCGCGTGGCTCCTGGAGCACGGCAGCCTGCCGGTGCAGGTCCGCGCGCTCACCGAGCTCGTCGGGCCAGCCGACGACACGCGCGCCGCGCTCGGCGGCGCCTATGCGCACCCGCCGGCGGTGCGGCTCGCCCTCCAGCAGAGGCGGGACGGCACGTGGGGCGGGCAGATGCTCTCCGTGGCGCGCGCCGGTGACGCGTCGTTCGAGGGGATCGGCACCATACCCGCCGTCCGCCGACTGCTGGAGTACGGCTGGGAGCAGGACGCCCCGACGTTCCACGCCGCCCGGAAGGTCCTCTTCCGGCTGCTGGCCGAGGACCTCGACCCGTACTACCTGTACGAGCTGCGGGCCGACGCGGGGACGGACGAGTACCTCATCCGCCGCGGTCGCGCGCTGCTGCGCGAGGCCGCCGCCGCGACGCTCGCCCAGCTCGGCTGCGAGGCCGACCCGCGCCTCCGCGGGGCCGCCGTCCGGCTGCTCGACCGCGTGATGGCGTTCGTGCGCGCGACGGCGTCGGCAGCCGGGGCGGAGACCGCGCCGCCACTGCCGGCGAACGCGGCGCCCCCGACGCCGCACTTCCTCGTCATGCTCGCCTACATGCCGCGCTTCCGGAGCGAGCATCAGGACGAGATGACGCGCCTGCTGGCGTTCCTCTCGGCCCCTGCGGCCGGCGACAAGCCGCGCGGCGGCGCCGCGCGCCGGGACCTCGGGCAGCCGCAGGTCGTGCTCGGCGACCCGCTCGCCGGCGTGTCGGAGACGACGGGGCTGCCGTCGATGCTCGCGTGGCTGGAGGTGATGGCGCGACTCGGCTTCCTGCGCCGGAATCCGGCGTGGAGCGCGCTGCTCGATCGCCTGCTGAACGAGCGCGACGCCAAGGGCGTCTGGCAGGGGCGCACGACGGCGCTCGCCCCGCCGGAGCGTGCATGGGACTGGCCGACGTTCCCGCTGGGCGACCCAGCGGCCGCGCGCGAGAGCCTGGTGGCCGACATGACGTTCCGGCTCGCCATGATCGCCCGACTCGCCGGACGTACGCTCGAGCCGGCGTGACGCGGACGCTGGGCGGGCGGCTGCCGCCCGCGGAGATGTTCCCGGCGGGGCGGGCCGGACACGAGGTTCGCTGGCTGACCTTGCCGAGTGGGCTCCGGCTGCGCGCCGTGGCGTGCGAGCCAGAGCCCGGGACGGAGCTGCCGGACGCCCCCCCAGTGGTATTCGTCCACGGGTGGGCGTGCTCCATCTACACGTGGCGCCGCAACCTGCGCGCGGTCGCCGACGCCGGGGCGCGCGTGTTCGCGTTCGATCTCACCGGGCACGGGCTCAGCGACAAGCCGCTCGACTACCGGTGGTACTCGGTGCCCGCGCAGGCGCAGCAGCTTCGCGAGGTGCTGGACGGGCTGGGGCTCGATCGCGTGCTGCTCGTGGGGCACTCGATGGGCGCCGCGATCTCGCTGCGGCTGGCGATCGACACGCCGGAGCGCGTGGCGGGACTCGTGCTCGCCGCGCCGGTCGGCTTCGGCGCGATCAGCCTGATGCGGTACCTCGCGGCGATCACGCCGCCGCCGGTCGAGGCGATCCTGCCGTACATCGCGCAGCGCTGGTGGTTTCGGGTCGGGCTCTGGCGGGCGTACGGGCGGCTCGGCCACGCCTCCGCGCGCGACGTGGACGAGTACTACGCGCCGACGCAGTTCCCGGCGTTCCTGCGCATCCTCTGCCGCCTGTCGCGCGCGTTCACGTGGACGGCCGGCGATCCCGCGGAGCTCGGCCGCGTCCGCTGTCCGACGACGGTGCTGTTCGCGGGGCGCGACCACCTCGTGAAGCACGACTCGTGTCGGCCGTTCGTGCGCTGCCTGCCGCACGCCGAAGTGAAGGTCGAGCCGCAGGCCGGGCACACGCTGGCCGAGGAGGCGCCGGGGCTCGTGAACGAGGCCGTGCTCCGGACCCTCCGCGAGCTCGCGTCGAGTTCGGTAGCGCCAAGCGTGGCAATGGGTTAGGTTCATTCGAGGAGCGCGGCCGGCCCCCTCTGGGCCGGGTGTCCGACGGACACGTCCCGCCGCTCTGATCGCCGCGACGTGCGCGGCGTCCCCTCCTCGATCGCGCCCTCCTGGCGCGTCGACCCGTCTACGCGCCGGCCCGGGCGTCTGCCCGGCACGCAGCCCCGGCGCTCTCAGAGCCATTCATGGAATCGATAGAGAACCCGGCGACGCCCACGTTCGCCGAGCTCGGTCTTGCCGCGCCGATCCTCGCCACGGTCGAGGCGGCCGGGTACGACACCCCCACGCCGATCCAGGCGCAGGCCATCCCGCTTGTGCTGAAGGGGCGCGACGTCATGGGGCTGGCGCAGACGGGCACCGGCAAGACGGCGGCGTTCGCCCTGCCGATCCTCCACCGCCTGCTCGACGGCCCGCGCCGCACGCGCGTGCTCGTGCTCACGCCGACGCGCGAGCTGTGCATGCAGGTGGAGGAGAACTTCCGGCGCTACGCCGCGGTCGCCGGCCTCGACGTCGTCGCGGTGTTCGGCGGCGTGCCGTACGAGCCGCAGGAGGCGGCGCTTCGCGCGGGAGTGGACGTCGTCGTGGCGACGCCAGGACGGCTGCTCGACCATCTCGAGAAGGGGAACGCGGACGTCGAGCTGCTGGAGGCGCTCGTGCTCGACGAGGCGGACCGGATGCTCGACATGGGCTTCGCGCCGCAGATCAATCGCATCGTCGAGCAGATCTGCACGTATCGCCAGACGCTCCTGTTCAGCGCGACGATGCCGCCCGAGGTGGAAGCGCTCGCGCGGAAGTACCTGCGCCGTCCGGTCGTCGTGCAGGTGGGGCGCCGCAACGAGAACACGTCCACGGTGACGCACGCGGTCTACCCGGTGCCGCGCGACCGCAAGAGCTCCCTGCTCGCCGAGCTGCTGCGCAAGCCGGAGATGGACACGGTGCTGGTGTTCACGCGCACGAAGCCGGGCGCCGATCGCGTCGTGAGGCACCTCGAGCGCGAGGGGATCACGGCGGTCGCGATGCACGGCGACAAGACGCAGGCACAGCGCATGGACGCGCTCGAGCAGTTCCGCAGCGGCGCCGTGCGGGTGCTCGTGGCGACCGACATCGCGCAGCGCGGGCTCGACATCAGCGGCATCACGCACGTCATCAACTACGACGTGCCGGAGCAGGCCGAGGACTACGTGCACCGCATCGGGCGCACGGGGCGTGCGGCGGCCACCGGCGACGCGTACACGTTCATGGCGCCCGACGAGATCGCGATGGTGCGGCTCATCGAGCGCGTGACGGGGCAGGAGATCCCGCGCATCTCGGTGCCGGGGTACGACTTCGGGACGCTGGCCGCCGACTGACGACGCCGTGCCGCCGCGACTCGCGCGAGGTCGCGTCGCGTCGGGCGCCGCGCTCGAGGGCGCCGTGCTCGCGGCGCTCGCCTACCTGGCGCTGGAGCTGGTGGGGCTGTGGCACCTCGGCGACCTGTCGTTTGCCCGGTGGCTCGCGCCCGCGGCGCTCCTCGGCGCGGTGCTCGGTGCGTTAGGCGGGCGGATGGGGCGGCGAGTGCTGTGGGGGCTCGCCGGCGGCGCCGTGGCGCTCGTGCTGCTCGTCACGGCGACGCCGATGATGGCGCCGCTCGCGCGCGGGCTCGTGCGGCGCGACCTCGCGGCGAACGCGCCGCTGCCGCCGGACGTCGACGCGGTGGTCGTGCTGTCGGGCGGGCAGCTCGGGAACGGTCTCGTGATCAAGCAGGGTCTCGACCGGCTGCTCGACGGCCTGCGCCTCGCCGGCGCGGCGGGGAAGCCGGTCGTCGTCACGGTGATCCATCCGCGCGGCCGCCCCGACGCGTCGAGCCTTCCCGACCAGCGCGCGCTCGCCACGCTCGCCGGCGTCGCGACGCTGTTCTCCGTGGACAGCGTGCACTCGACGCACGACGAGGCGTTAGGCGTCGCGCGGCTCGTCGCCCGCCAGCGGTGGCGCCGCGTCGCGCTCGTGACGTCGCCGCTCCACTCGCGCCGTGCGTGCGCGACGTTCGAGCATGCGGGCGTGCGCGTCGTCTGCACGCCCGCGCAGCCGCGCGACATGGTGCTCGACGGACCGGATGCGCTGCCCGGCGGCGAGGAGCGCGCGCACGCGTTCGGCGACTGGCTCTACGAGCGCATCGGCGCGTGGACGTACCGGGCGCGGGGGTGGATCTAGCGAGCGTGGAGCGTGGAGCGACATCGGCGCTCCACGCTCCACGCTCCACGCTCACCGTCAGGCGGCCGCCGCGACGGCGCGCGGCGCCGCGAGCGTGCGGCCGGCGGCGGCGACGAACGGGGCGAGACGCGCCATGAGCGACGCGAACGCGTCGGGCGGAAGCGACTGATCCCCGTCGGAGAGCGCGCACGCCGGGTCGGGGTGCACCTCGACGATCAGACCGTCGGCGCCCGCGGCGATCGCGGCGAACGACAGCGGCGCGACGAGATCCTGCGTGCCGCCGGCGTGGCTCGGGTCGACGATCACGGGGAGGTGCGTCTCGCGCTTCAGCACCGGGATCGCGGACACGTCCAGCGTGTTGCGCGTCGCGCGCTCGTAGGTGCGGATGCCGCGCTCGCACAGCACGACGTCGCGGTTGCCGTTCGCCATCACGTACTCGGCGGCCATCAGCAGCTCCTCGACCGTCGCCGACAGGCCGCGCTTCAGCAGCACGGGACGCTTCACGCGTCCGAGCTCGGCGAGCAGCGCGAAGTTCTGCATGTTGCGCGCGCCGACCTGCATCATGTCCGCGTGCTCGGCGATCATGTCGATGTGCCGCACGTCGAGCACCTCGGTGACGACCGGGAGGCCCACCTCGGCGCGCACGTCGGCGAGGATCTCCAGTCCCTCGCGGCCGAGCCCCTGGAAGCTGTACGGCGAGGTGCGCGGCTTGAACGCGCCCCCGCGCAGCGCCACGGCGCCCGACGCGCGCACGATGCGCGCGGTGTCGCGCGTCATCGCCGCGTTCTCCACCGAGCACGGGCCGGCGATCACCGACACGGCCTGGTCGCCGAAGCTCGCCACGACGTCGGCGCCGAGCTGGCCGCCGACGCGCACCACCGTCCGGTCCACCGAGAACTCGCGCGACGCGAGCTTGTACGGCTTCAGCACCGGCGTGACCGATTCGACGCCAGGAAGCGACCGCAGGGGCACCTCCTCGAGCAGGCGCTCGTCGCCGATGCAGCCGATGATCGTGCGAACCTCGCCACGCGAGAGATGCGTGCGCAGTCCCGCGGCCTCCACGCGCTCGCGGATGTGGTCGAGCTCGGAGTCGGTGATGTTTGGGCGAGTCACGATGATCATGGTTGGGACACCGGGGAGGGGAGCGGCGGGGACACCGGGTGAAAAAAAACCGGCCCGCGGCGGGAGCCGCGGGCCGGTGCGTCGTCGTTCGCTTCGCTGTGCGATTCTGCTCGCCTAGTCGCGCGTACGCTTCCGCTCACGGCCCGCGGGGCGGGTCGTAAACCAATAGCGGAAGCCGTAAAAGCGGCGGCGAAGCGTCATGGAGCCACGGTAGCACCGGCCGGGACGACCTGTCAACCCTGGGCCTCCCCGCGCACGGCCCGCGCGAGCAGCTCGTGCAGTGCCGCCGCGCTCGAGAGGCGTTGCGTCGGGTCGCGCGCGAGCGCCCGCGCGATCGCGTCGGAGAGCGGCGCCGGAACCGACGGAAGGATCTCGATCGGCGCGGTGGCGTCGCCGGTGAGGATGCGGCCGATGAGCGCCGCCGGCGTCCCCGCGTCGTACGGCAGCCGGCCCGTGACGGCTTCGTACAGCACCACGCCGACCGACCAGACGTCCGCGCGCGCGTCGACGTGCTCGTCGAGCAGCTGCTCGGGGGCCATGTAGGCGGGGGTGCCGACGACGAGCCCCGTCTGCGTGAGCCCGGACACACGCTCGGCCAGGCGCGCGACGCCGAAGTCGAGCACCTTCAGCGCGCCGTCGGGCTGCACGACGAGATTCGGCGGCTTCACGTCGCGGTGGATGATGCCCTGGCCGTGCGCGGCGGCGAGTGCGCCGCACAGCTGCTTGCCCAACGCGACGACGACGGGCGCCGGGAGCGGGCCGAGTCGGCGCAGCAGCTCCTGCAACGACAGCCCGGGCACGTACTCCATCGTCACGAAGTACGCCCCGTCGGCCTCGCCGAGGTCGTGGATGCGCACCACGCCGGCGTGCGTGATGCGGCGCGCGAGGCGGATCTCCTCCTTCAGCCGGGCGAGCGCGAGCTCGCCACCGACGACGGCCTCCTGTCGCAGCGTCTTGATCGCGACCGTCTCGCCGAGCTCCGAGTCCGACGCGCGGTACACGACGCCGTTTCCGCCGACGCCGAGCACCTTGTCGATGACGTAGCGGCGGGCGAGCACGGTGCCCGGCGCCAGGATGCCGTCGACGGCGCCGCCGCCGCTGCCTAACGTCTCCGGATGCGGCACGGCGCGCGCGCGCTCCACCACCTCGGCGAGCGCGTGTCGATCCTGCACCTGATCGAGCACCGAGCGCACGGCGTCGGCGAGCTCCGCGACCTCGCCGGTGGACCCGACGCCGACGGCGGAGGCCGAGAGGTCGCCCGCGGCCACGCGGCGTGCGGCGTCGCGCAGCGCGAGGATGGGTCGCGTGATCTGCCGCGCCACGAGATACGCGACGCCGAACGTCAGCAGCAGCCCCGCGAGTCCGGCGAGCAGCACGCGGCGTCGCAGCGCGAGGAACGGCGCGAGCTCACGATCGCGCGAGCGCAGCGTGATGACGCCTCCCTCGACGCTGCCGCCGGCCGAGCGCAGCGGCGTCTCCTGCCCGACGAACGTCGTGCCGCCGAGGTGCAGCGCGAGGCCCGAGACCGAGTCGTGCGCGGCGCGGCGCTCCGACACGCGCTGCAGCACGGCGGTGCGCTGCGCGTCCGGGAGCGACGATGCCGAGACGCGGGGACGTCCGGCGCCGTCGAGGTGGTAGATCAGCACCTCGCCATCGGTCGCGTCGTGCAGCTCGCGCACGACGGCGCTGTCGAGCGCGCGCGCCGCGACGAGCACGCCGACGATGCGCCGCGCGCTGTCCGGTCCGACGCTCACCGGCACCGCGACGCCCTCGATGGCGACCGAGTCGCCGGCGACGCCCGCGCCGGTCGTGCTCTGTCCGTCGAGCGCACCGCCGACGAGCGCCGTCGCGCCCAACGACACACGCGGCGCGCTCGGCTCGTCGCTCTTCGCGAGCCGCACGCCGTCGGCGTCGGTGAACTGCACCCACGTCGCGCCCGTGCGACGTGCCGCCTCGCTCGCCTGGTCGAGCAGGTCGGCGCTCGCGCTGTCGTTCAGCAGCAGGGAGCCGATGTGCGAGTCCTGGGCGAACACCTCGGCCGCGCTGGCGAGCGCCCGCGCGCGGCCGTCGAGCAGCGACTCCACGTGGTTGTTCGCGTCGTGCAGCCCGCGCGCGATCGCGGCGTCCGCGGTGCGGCGCGCGAACACCTCGAGCGTGCCGACGACGGTGGCGACGAGCAGGCACACCACCGCGGCCGCCGCGGCGAAGATGCGCCAGACGAGCGCCGACCGTGCGCGCGGGCGCGGCGCGTCGGGCGGCCGCGGCTCGCGTGGCGCGCGCCCGCCGGGCGCCGGCGGGACGTAGCCGGTCGAAGGAGAGGCCGCGCGCGCGGGAAGCGTCTCCGTCACCGCGTCAGTACCGGTCGCGCGTCTCGGGCGGATAGTCCTGCCCGTACTTGTTCTTGTGGGGCACGAAGCGCCAGCCGCGCGCGTCGAGCTGCACGTCGGTCGCGAGGTGGCCCGCGGCGACGGCGATCTCGCGCGTCGCCTCGCCGCCGCGGTCGTGCCACGCGTGGAGCCGGTAGCGCCCGGCCGGCACGTCCGCGATCTGGTAGGCGCCATCGGCCCCGGCCTGCGCGAACCACCGGCTCGGCACGGCGATGAGGTAGGCGACCATGCGGGCGTGGATGTTACAGAACACCGGGTACACGCCCGCCGCGTCCACATTGGCCGAGCGGCTCTGGCCGCGGCCGTAGAGGCCGAGGTCGAAGCGGCCCGGTCCCGCGTCGGAGAACACGTTGTGGCGGAACGGGTCGTAGTTCGCGAACCGCACCTGGCTGCCCGGCGGCACGACGCGCACGGCGGGCCGGAATCGGCGCGCCTCCATGACGATCTCCGTCGCCGTCGGCGCGGCGGCCCGCGGCGCGTCGAGCGGCTCGAGCCACAGGACGGCGTTCTCGAGGTCGTCCGTGCGCGCGCCGGCGCGCTCCAGCACCGTCACGCGCCCGGCGACGGTGGCCTGGGCGAGCACGGGGAGCGGTGTCGTCGCGAGGGCGAGCCCGAGGATCGCCGGCGCGACTCGGAGGAAGCCGTGCGGAGTGGGCATGGGTGTGCGGTTGCCGCGTCCATATTGCGCGGTCGCCCCCTGCTGCGCGACTCCGACCATGGTCGGATGTGGCCCCGTCGCTGGTCGGGGTGGCGCGTCTCACGCGGAGTTCGCAGGGACTGCAACCGTTTGTGAGACGTCGTTCAGCGCACGCGGCCGAGGCGCGACACGGTGACCGTCTCCGCGGCCGAGCCGCGCCGGACGACGAGGCGCGCGTTCGCGGCGCCCCAGCCCAGGCCGTCCGCGGCGTAGGCGAGGGAGTCGCGGGTGGCCGCGAGGCGGACCCCGTACAGCGCCCCGACGTCGCGCACGAGCGCCGTCTCGGCGGCGACACGGACGACGAGCCGGGCGCGGGCGGTGTCCACCGCGAGCGCGGCGCGCGTCGCGCGGAGGACGGCGAGGTGGCGCGTGGTGAGCAGCGCCGCGCGGAGCTCGCGGGCCCCGCCGCGGGCAGCGAGGCGATCGGCGAGGCGCGCCGCGCCGGCGACGGCGAGGGCGGCGACGATCCCGACCAGACCGAGCACCATGACCAGCTCGGGGAGGGTCGCGCCGCGGGGTGGCGGGGCGGGGGCGTGGCGTTGCATGCGACCACGGTGCCGCGTAGCCTCCGCGCGACCGCACCCGCGCGACGCGACAGGCGTCGCACGAACGCATTCCCGCACCATTCGCAGCACCAGCGGCGCGCCGAGGCGATGCGTAACGCTGGCAGCACTTCCGGTCGGACCCCCTCGTCGAGGACCTCATGCGCCGCCTCAGTCGTCTCGTCGCCGTCGCCACGCTCGTCGCTCCGCTCGCGCCCGCCGCGGCGCAACGCGGGAGCCAGGCGATCGACACCGCGTACACCCGGCAGATCCGCGAGCTCACGCCGGTGGACGCGCGCTACCAGTTCACCACGGAGCTGGTGGACTACCTGCCCGCATCGTCCACGGTGCCGACACCGCTGCAGGTGCTCGGCTACGTGCCGGGGACCGTCGGCAAGCTGTCGCACGTGGCCGACATCAACCGGTACTTCCGGGCGCTCGCCGCCGCGTCGCCGAAGCGCACGAAGCTGTTCTCGTTAGGCATGAGCGAGGAGGGGCGCGAGGAGGTGCTGCTCGCGGTGGCCGACGAGGCGACGATCGCGCGGCTCGACGACTACAAGCGCATGGCGGCGCGCCTCGCGGATCCGCGCGGGCTGTCGGCCGAGGAGAAGGCGCGGCTGGTGCGCGAGGCGAAGCCGATCTACTGGGTGCTCGGCAGCATCCACTCGCCGGAGACGGGCAGCCCCGAGATGCTGATGGAGCTCGCCTACCGCCTCGCGGTGGACGAGGGCGAGTCCGCGCGGTCGATCCGCGCCAACGTCGTCACGCTGCTCACGCCCGTGCAGGAGGTGGACGGGCGCGATCGGATGGTGGACGTGTTCAACGAGTCGAAGGCGCTCAAGCTCGGGCCCAACGGGATCAACCTCGTGTACTGGGGCAAGTACACGGCGCACGACAACAACCGCGACGGCATGGTGGCGTCGCAGCGCATCACGCAGAACTACCTGCAGGGCTTCCTCGACTGGCGCCCGACGATCGCGCACGACCTGCACGAGTCGGTGCCGTTCCTCTACATCAGCACCGGCACGGGCCCGTACAACGACGAGATCGACCCGATCACGATCGACGAGTGGCACACGCTCGCGTACAACGAGATGACCGAGCTCACGCGCCGCGGCCTGCCGGGCGTGTGGACGCACGGCTTCTACGACGGGTGGGGCGCGAACTACATGATGTCGATCGTGCAGTTCCACAACTCGTTAGGCAGGTTCTACGAGACGTACACGTCGAGCGGCGCGGGCTGCCAGAACGTGAACCTCCCCGCCGCGCAGCTCACGAAGGAGTGGTACCGGCCGAGCCCCGCGGTGAACGGCGTGCGGTGGTGCATCCGCAACAACGTGAACTACCAGCAGTCGGGCGTGCTCGTCGCGCTGAAGTACGTCGGCGACCACCGGCAGACGTTCCTCGAGAACTTCGCGGCGAAGGGCGAGCGGATGCTGAAGCGCGGCCAGACCACGGCGCCGTACGCGTTCGTGATCCCGCGCGCGCAGCGCCACTCGGCGCAGGCGGCGGAGCTCGTGAACCTCATGCGCCGCATGGCGACCGAGATCCACGTCGCGACGAGCGACTTCACCGTCCGCACCGGGCCGAAGCCGCTCGAGGATCGCGGGCCGGACCCCGTCGGAACGTCCGGGGCTCGGGACTCGGGACTCGGGGCTCGGGCGGCGACCGATTCGACGACGCCGCGTGGCAGCGAGACGATGGACTCCTCGAACGTCAGGCCGCGCCCGACGACGAGTCCCGAGTCCCGAGTCCAGAGTCCCGGTGCGCGCATGATTCAGGTGCACGCAGGAGACTGGGTGGTTCGCATGGACCAGCCCTACACGCAGTACCCGCGCACCATCCTCGCCATCCAGCGCTACAAGCCGGACGACCCCGCGCCGTACGACGACACGGGGTGGACGCTCGACGAGCTGCAGCACGTGACGACGTACGCGATCGCCGACTCGAGCGTGCTCACGAAGCCGATGGAGCCGCTGCGCGCCGACGCCGTGGTCACCGGCACGTCGACGGGCAGCGGACCCGTGCTGCTCGTGAAGCACCTCGGCGACTGGCGCTCGGCGGTGCTGCCGTGGAAGGCGGGTGGTCCGGTGCGCGTGGCCGACAGCGCGTTCACCGCGAACGGCGTGTCGTATCCGGCGGGCACGTACGTGCTCGACGCGGCGAAGGCGCGCGACGCGGCGAAGGCGTTAGGCCTCGACGGCGTCGAGGTGGCCGCGGCGCCGAGCGTGTCGATGAAGACGGTGCAGATCCCGCGCGTGGCGCTCGTGCACACGTGGCAGGAGACGCAGAACGAAGGGTGGGTACGCTTCGCGTTCGACAAGATGGGCGTGCCGTACACGTACATCGCCGACCAGAAGCTGAAGAACCCGGGCGCGCTCGACCGGTTCGACGTCGTCGTGTTCCCGCACGCGGGGCAGGGCGGCATGTCGATCGTCAACGGCCGCCCGATGGTCGGTCCGGCGATCCCGTGGAAGGCGACGAAGGAGACGCCGCACCTCGGCAAGTGGGACGAGACCGACGACATGCGTCCGGGCATGGGCCTCGACGGCGCGGCGGCGCTGCGCCGCTTCGTGGAGCGCGGCGGGCTGCTGCTCGTCGAGGGCGCGACGGCGCGGCTGCCGATCGAGCTCGGGTTCACGCCGCAGGTCACGGAGACGCAGACGCGGACGTTAGGCGCCCGCGGCACCGTGGTGCGCGCGCAGAGCGTGACGACGGCGAGCCCGGTGCTCTACGGCTACGACGACCGCAAGTCGTTCCCGGTGTACTTCAACCAGACGCCGGTGCTGCAGGTCGGCGATGCGGCCGGCGGGCGCGGCGGCGATGCGAGCGCGAACGAGGGCGTCGACACGTCGATCGTGAACCAGCGCCGCCGCATGACGCCGCGCGTCATCCTGCGCTTCCACGAGCGTGCCGACTCGCTCGGCATCTCGGGGATGATGAACAATCCCGCGGAGCTCGCCGGCCGCCCCGCCGTGGTCGACGCGCCGCTCGGCAACGGGCACGTGCTGTCGTTCGCCATCCGGCCCCTGTGGCGCCAGGAGACGCAGGGCACGTTCGCGCTCGCCCTGAACGCGATCGCGCACTGGAACCACCTGACGACCCCGCCGCCGGCGGACTCGACGCGCCGCGCGGTCACGAACGAGCAATGACATAGGGCAGGAGGGCAGGAGGGCAGGCGAGCGTCGGACTCTCCTGCCCTCCTGCCCTCCTGCCCTCCTGCCCTCTTGCCCTCCTGCCCTCTTGCCCTCCTGCCCTTGTACTTTTCGGATATGAGAATCGCTCTATCTACCGGCGGCGGCGACGCGCCCGGGCTGAATGCGGTGATCCGGACGGCGGTGCTGTCGGCGCTGCACCGCGGGTGGGACGTGCTCGGCATCAAGCGCGGCTTCGCGGGGCTGCTCGGCGAGGACGAGGTCATCCCGATGACCCGCGAGACCGTGCGCGGCATCGGCCACCTCGGCGGCACCATCCTCCGCACGACGAATCGCGGCAGCCCGTTCCACTATCCCGTGCTGCAGCCCGACGGGACCTACCAGTACATCGACCGCTCCGACGAGCTGATCGAGAACGCCCGCAACCTCGGCATCGACGCGATCATCTCGATCGGCGGCGACGGGTCGCTGCGCATCGCGCAGCAGCTCGTCGCGCGCGGCATGAAGGTCGTCTGCGTGCCGAAGACGATCGACAACGACGTGCCGTGCACCGTGAACACGTTCGGGTTCGACACCGCCGTGAGCACCGCGATCGACGCCATCGACAAGCTGCACACGACGGCGGAGTCGCATGACCGCGTCATGGTGCTCGAGGTCATGGGGCGCGAGGCGGGGTTCATCGCGCTGTACGCCGGCGTCGCGGCGAGCGCGGACGTCGTGCTCATTCCCGAGATCTCGTTCGACATCGAGAAGGTCTGCGAGAAGATCCGGGCGCGCGATCGCGGCGGCCGGCTGTTCTCCATCGTCGTCGTGGCGGAGGGCGCCGCCGCGGTCGGCGGGGCGGAGTCGATCATCGGCGAGTCGCTGCCGGGGCAGGCGCGGCGGCTCGGCGGCCTCTGCGAGCCGCTGGCGAAGGAGATCCAGCGGCGCACCGGCAAGGAGACCCGGTCGCTCATCCTCGGCCACCTGCAGCGCGGTGGGCAGCCGACCGGCTACGACCGGCTGCTGTCGGCGCGTTTCGGCGGGGCCGCGGTGCGTGCGGTGGAGGAGCAGAAGTGGGGGCACATGCTGGCCCTCCAGTCGCCGCACATCGTGACGGTGCCGATCGAGGACGTGCTGCGGTCGGAGAAGCGCGTCGACCCCGACGGCGACGTCGTGCGGACCGCCCGCGAGTCGGGGATCAGCTTCGGCGACTGAAGGCGAGGCCCCTGGATGCGATACGGGCCCGGCAGCGATCGCTGCCGGGCCCGTATCGTTGGGGGGTATTGCACCGACCGGCGGCGAACCGCGCGGTGGAGACGCGACCCTGCCGAGGAGCCTCGTCGTGGGAGGGACGATCGAGTCGCGGCGGGGTAACAACGGCTCGACGGCGGCGTTGACCGAGGACGCGGCAGCCGCAACCTTGGGTACGGCGGCGGCGGGGCGGCGTGACTGGCCGCCCGCTCGTCCGTCCTGCGGTCGGGACGGCGACGTCACCGGTCGCGGACACTCCAGCCGTCCCGGCCGCCCGCGCCTCCGCAGAACACGTTGTCTTTCAAGCATTTGCAAGGATGAGCCGAGTGCCGGTCGGTGGCACCGGGCGTGCTTTCTCGGAGGGTGCGTCGACGTCTGCCGACGCCCTTCCGTAGTCGAGAGGTCTCGATGATCCGTTCCCTCCTGCTGTTCATGGCCGCGCTCGCGCTGGAGCCGACGTTCTCGTCGGCCACCGCGCAGGTGCGTCTGCCAAAGCAGCCGCCGTATAGGCAGCTCGGTCCCGCGAAGTCGGAGCCGGACAGCCAGTCGATCCCGGCCGCGTACCGACCGCCGCCGGGGATGTGCCGCATCTGGCTCGAGAACGTGCCCCCGTCGCAGCAGCCGGCGTCGACCGACTGCGTGACCGCGGTGCGAAACCGGCCGAACAACGCCCGCGTCATCTTCGGCGACGACTACGTCGAGAAGGGGAGCCGCGGCAAGGACAAGGGCCGCGACAAGAAGCCCGAATCGCACGTGGACGCCGGCGACATGCACCTGGCCGAGCCGATGGACGCGCTGGTGGCCCCGCGGGGCGGGCTGGCGCTCGCCCTTGCGCCGCGGGTGCACGGCCCGCAGGCCGGAGACGCGCTGGACCTCTCCGGCGCGACCGATCCCGCTCTCGACGCCCGGCCGCTCGACGCGCCGGGCGTCGTCGTGTCCGACCAGCCGCCGGCACGGCGTCGCACCGAGCGGCCGACGACCCGCCGGGCGACGCCGCGCGACACGATGGCGCGCCGCGACACGCTCGACGAGCGCGAGCGCGCGTGGCGCGAGCCCGATCTGCGCGGCCGCCGCGACTCGTCGCTCTCCGAGCAGCGCCGCGCGCTGCGCGATCGGCTCCGCGGGCGCGACTCGCGGGACGCGCGCGACGGACGGGACGCGCGTGACGACCGCGACGACGACTGGGACGACGCGCGCGATCGCCGCGGCGCCGACCGTCGCGACGCGCGCGGTGCCGATGCGGGGTACGGCGCCGGCTATGGTCCCGGCTACGGCGCGGGTTACGGCGCGGGCTACGGGCCGGGCTACTATCCGCCCTATCCGCCCCCGGCGCGGTCGAACGGCGTGTGCCTCGACCGGGACCGCGACGGCTGGTGCGACGACGTGCGGACGGGCAGCGGCAGCGGCTACTGCCTGGACCGCGACGGCGACGGCCGGTGCGACGACTACTCGGACCTGGCCGCCGCGCCGTACTCGTCGTCGATGCCGCCGATGCGCGCCGCGATGGACGTGCAGCGCGGCGCCGGCTCGCAGCTCGCGCTCCGCTGGCTCGGCACCGCGGAGGTGATGGTGCGCACGACGGACCTCAAGCGCACCGGGACGCCGTATCGCGCGATGTGGCTCGACGCGAACACGGGCCGGCTGCTGCAGGTCTGGACGGACCGCGACGGTGACGGCATCGCGGACCGCGTGGAGATCTACCGCAACGGGCGGGTCGCGAAGATCCTCGGGCGGTGAGTGAGCGCAGAGCGTAGAGCGTAGAGCGTGGAGCGCAGACCGGACGTCTCTCTGCGCTCCACGCTCCACGCTCCACGCTCCACGCTCCACGCTCCACGCTCCACGCTCCACGCTCCACGCTCCACGCTCCACGCTCCACGCTCTGCGCTCTATGCTCTGCGCTCTGCGCTAGAACTCGTGGCGCGGCGGGTGCATTCTCCGCGCACCATGCGCCAGCCAACCGACCGCTACCTCCCGCCCGACCACGAGGCGTTCGTCGCCGCCGAGCCGCCGACCGGGCGCGTGATCGTGATCGCGCCGACGCGCGCGGCGTGCGAGACGATCGAGATCGCGGTCGGGCTGCACCTCGAGACGTACCTCGAGCGCACGCACGGCGCGCGGGTGCGCGAGCTCGCACGGTCGGGCAAGGGGTTCGGGATCGTCGCCGGCACGGGCACGGGCAAGACGCTCGCGATCCGGCCGATCGCCGAGGAGATCGTGGGGCTGCCGCTGCGCGTCGGCGTCGTGAACCGCGAGCGCGAGGCGACGCCGGAGACGCCGACGTGGAACGTCGTCGTCGTCACCACCGGCATCGCGCGCCGCTGGTTCCAGGACGGCGACATCCTGCCGAGCGACACGCTCGTCGTCGACGAGATCCACCAGACGTCGGCGGAGCTGGAGCTGTGCCTCGCGTTAGGCAAGCGCGTCGGATGCCGCTTCATCTGGCTCTCCGCGACGGTCGATCCGAGCTTCTACCGCGCGTACCTCGACTCCGCCGACGTTCTCGAGGTCTACTCGTACGACCCGAAGAAGGCGGCGAAGGTGCAGGTGATCCGCAAGGCGCCGATCGAGTTCCTCGACGACCGCTTCCTGCAGGGCGTGGTGAAGCAGAAGCGCGGCGTGGGTTTGTTCCTGCCGACGCGCGCCGGCGTGGAGGAGGCCGCGGCGAGCGTGCAGGAGCGCTACCCGCGCGTGAACGCCGCGTATTATCACGGCGGGGAGCCGATCCGCGTCATCAGGCCGTTCCTCGAGGGCGAGGAGCCGAAGCCGTTCTTCCTCGCCATGACCGCGGCCGGCCAGAGCGCGCTGAACGTGCGCGGGCTCGACACGGTGGTGATCGACGACACGCGCTTCACGAACGTCGTCGAGCGCGGACGCAACGTGCTCACGCGGCTGCACCTCGGCGCGAACGAGATCCTGCAGATGGGCGGGCGCGTGCACGGACGCGTGGAAGGGGGACGCGTCTACATCCTCAGCGACCGCGACATCGACTTCTACGCGCTGCGGCCGACCGAGCCGGAGTTCCAGCTCGCGGGGGACTCGGAGCGCGTGGCGCTCACCTGCGCGGACCTCGGCGTGCGCGCCGACGAGCTGGATCTACCGGTGAAGCTGGATCGCGTGGCGTACCGTCGCGCGTTCACGCACCTGCAGCGACGCGGCGTGATCGACGAGAACGGCCGCCTCACGCCGTACGGCAAGTCGGTCGAGGCGCTGCCGGTGGAGCGCGCGTGGGCGGAGCTGCTCGTGAACGGCGACGACGACCTCGTGCCGTTCCTCGCCGTGATGAGCGCGGTGGAGTCGCTGCATCGCATGACGCGCGAGGAGCGCGACCTGGACGGCGTGCTCGTGCCGGGGAGCGATCACCTCACGGCGTACAACCTGTACGCCGAGGCGTGGCGCGAGGCGGGGTACATGGGCGAGGTGTACGGCCTGCCGCGGCACCTGTTCGACGCCGAGCGCATCACGCACTGGGCGGAGCGGCGCGGCGTGCTGGTGAAGGCGGTGGAGGATGCCGCGCTGGCGATGGCGAGCGTGTATCGCTCGTTAGGCGTGCCGCTGCCCGACCACATGCCGTGGGCCGGTGAGCGCGTGCATCGTCGCTTCGCCGACCTGCTCGCGCGCTTCATGCCCTTCGACCTCGTGATCGACGAGGAGACGGCGTGGGGCGAGGAAGCGCGCGTGTCGAAGACGAGCGTGTGCGGCAGCTGGGGCCCGATCGCGGGGACGCTGCGATACTTCGCCGACCGTTTCGGGGTGCCGCGCGCGTCGATCGAGGGGACGCAGATCCCGATCGATCTCGTGCGCAAGTACGCGACGCGCGGCGAGGCGGAGCTGACGTACGAGCCGCGGCGCAAGCACAACCCGCTCGTGCTGCAGCGACGCGTGGAGTACTACGGCTTCGAGCTGGAGCACGAGCTGGAGGACGTGGAGGCGTTCCCGCCGGAGCTCGCGGCGCAGGCGCGGCGCGTGCTCGCCGAGGCGCTCGCCCGCGGCGAGGCGCGGCACGTCGCGGTGAAGCGCAACCGCGACGCGATCGAGGCGGTGCGCGAGGTGTGGCGACGCTCGGGCGGCCGCACGCCGCGGCTCGGGATGCGCGAGCTGGCGGACCTGTACGAGGCGCAGCTCTCGGGCGTGGGCTCGCTGCACGACTTCCGCGCGGCGCCGCTGCGGCTGGACCTCGACGCGATGGTGCCGGAGGAGGAGCGCACGCGCCTGCTCGCGCTCCCCGACTACGTGGAGATCCGCGGCAAGCCGGTGGAGATCCACTACGACGTGGAGGAAGTCGGGACTCGGGACTCGGGACTCGGGACTCGGGAGCCCGCAGCTCCGAGTCCCGAGTCCCGAGTCCCGAGTCCCGAGTCTCCCGAGTCTCCCGAGTCCCGACTGATCGGCGTGGCGCGGCTGCGGCTCCCCGAGAAGCTCGCGCGCACGATCGTGGAGGCGGAGATCCCCGCGCTCGATCGCCCGGTGCGCTTCGTCGTCACGCGCGGGCAGCGCGGCGCGGTGCGCGCGGACACGCTCGACGAGCTGCAGGAGATCCTCGACCGGCCGTGGTCACCGGACGAAGACTACGACGAGCGGCCGCGCCGCGAGCGCGAGCGGTCGGAGCGTCACGTCGTCGGCCGCCACGGGCCACGGGAAGGCGCGCGTCACGGCCCGCGCGGCGGGCCGCCGGGCGGGAACCGCAAGTTCCAGCGACGCCGTCGTCGTTAGGCGCTTCGCCGCTAGAGGATTCGGGACAGCGCCGTGGCGCCGCGCTCGAGGACGCGGTCGAACCACGGCCGCCGCCGGAACAGGTCGAGCGTGATCTCGTCGGCGAACTTCAGGTCCTCACGGAACACCGACTCGAGGCGCGACGCGACGCGCTCGTCGTACGCCATCAGCACGCTCTCGTCGTTGAACGCCATCGAGCGGTTGTCGAAGTTGTTCGATCCGACCGCCGCCCACACGCCGTCGGCGACGAGCGTCTTGGCGTGCATCATCGCCGCCGAGTACTCGAAGATGCGGACGCCCGCGCCGAGCAGTCGCGGGTAGCGGTGGCGGCCGGCGAAGTACGTCGTGCGCACGTCGCTGTGGCGGTCGGGCGTGAGGATGCGCACGTCGACGCCGCGCTTCACCGCGATCGCGAGCAGGTCGCAGAAGTGCTCGTCGGGAACGAAGTACGAGTTGGAGATCCAGAGCCGCTCGCGCGCCCCGGCGATGGAGAGCGCCATGAACCGCTCCGCCGGTGTGCTGCCGAGCGTGGGCGAGCAGTGCAGCAGCCCCGCGCAGACGTCGTCGCCCTCGCGCGTCGGCGCCGGCTCGCCGTCCTCCGCGATGTGGAAGAAGTGGTCGCCCGTGAGCAGCACGCCCGTCGCCTCCGCCCATCCCGAGGCGAACGTCGCCTGCAGCTGCTGCACGGCGGGGCCAGTGAATCGCGCGGTGGAATCGCGCCACTGTCCCACGTGCCGCCCGTCGCCGTACCACTTGTCGTCGAGACCGAAGCCGCCGGTGTAGCCGATGCGCCCATCGACGACGACGACGCGGATGTGGGAGCGGTGCTGCACCTTGTGCAGCTCCCACCAGCGCGTCGGCCGGAACACGGCGACCTTCACGCCGCCCTTCTCCAGCCGTTCGATGTACTCGTCCGGCAGCGGCGCGCTGCCGAACGCGTCGCGCAGGAACAGCACCCGCACCCCGGCGTTCACGCGCTCGAGGATGATCTCCGCGAACTCGTCGGCCATGCGGCCGGGGTTGCAGTAGTAGAGCTGCAGCGTGATGGAGTGGCGCGCGTTGCGCAGATCGTCCCAGAGCCGCGGATAGAGCTCGTCGCCGCACGTCATGATCTCGACCGCGTGTCCGGGATGCAGCTCGGTCTTCGTGAGCAGCTCCACGGTCGCGGGGAAGCGCCCCTCACGGGCACCCGGCGGTCCGTCGTCGTCGCCCGGCGCGCGCACGCGCCGCACCGGCGTGCCGCGTGTGACGTACAGCACACCGATGAGGGCGAAGACGAGCACGACGAACACCAGCACGCCGAGCGCGCCGATCAGGACGTAGGACATGCCAGCGCATTGTGCAGGAGTCGTGCAATTGCCGAGCGTGCCGTGCGCTCACGGCGCCAGGGACGCCGCCGCGGGCGCGGTCGCGGCGTAGGTCTCGGTACGGAACGGCGTGAACCCGCGCGCGAGGTAGTTCGGCAGCGCGGCGGGCGAGTCGAGCGTGCAGGTGTGCAGCCACACGCGCGCGGCGCCCATCGCCCACGCCTCGCGCACGGCGGCGGAGAGGAGCTGCGCGCCGAGCCGTCGCCCGAACAACCGCTCGGCGAGACCGAAGTACGCAATCTCCACCGAGCCGTCGTCGTGGCGCGCGAGCTCGAAGTAGCCGCCCGGCGCCCCCCCGGCGTCCACGACCGCCCACACCGCGACGTCCGGACGCGCGAGGTACTCGGCGAGCCGCGCGTCGCTCCACGCGTCGCGGTCGCGCCACGCCCAGCGCGCGCCCACCATGCCGTAGAGCGCGCGGTACGTGTCGGGCGGGCACGGGTCGAGGCGCGCGAGGCGCACGTCGATGGCCGTCCACGCCTCGTCGCGGTGCGCGGCCGGGTCGCGCATCTCGAGGTAGGTGCGCACCACCTCGCGCGGCGCGCCCGCGCTCATGCCGACACGCTCAGGGCCCGATCGTTAGGCCGCTCGAGCCGTCGCGCGCGCGGCGCCGATGGCGCGCCGCCTTCGCGCGGTTGCCGCACGTCGCCATGTCGCACCACCGACGGCGGCCGTTCTTCGTCGTGTCGATGAACACGTGCGGGCAGCGCGGGTCGGAGCAGCGGCGCACGCGCGCCAGCTCGCCCGCGATGAGCGAGTCGGCGGCGGAGTCCACCACCGGCAGCATGAGCCCAGCGAACGCGTCGCCGACGCTCACGAACGTGCGCGCGTAGGTGCCGTCCGTGCGCTGCTCCACGCGTCGCGTGCCCGCGCTGCGACCGAGGATGCGATTGATCTCCGCGAGCGCGTCGGCACGCGTCTTCGCCGATTGCAGCCCGCGCTCGGCCAGCGCGCGCAGCGCCGCGCGCACGCGTCGCGCGTCGACGAGCGCCGCAGCGGCGCCCGCGGGCTGCTGGAACGCGCGCCGACGAATGCCCGTCGCGCGCTCCGTGTCGAGCACCGACGCCGACTGCAGCCAGTCGATGAACACGTCGAAGTCGCGCAGCGCGTCGGCGCGTCGCGCGGCCGACGACGCGTCGGCACGACGCGCGTCGTCGGTGTTCACGAAGTCGAGCCAGAGGCGATCGCCGAGGAACACGAACGTCGGCGCGTCGAGGTCGACGCCGGCGGTGCGCGACGGAGACGTCACCGACGGCGGCGCGAGCGGCGACGTCACGGATGCGACTGGGGCGAGGCTGCTCGGCTGGAGCATGGGCGTAGCATGGAGCCCGACCCGGTGCTCGGCAAGGCGCCGGGAGCGGCATGGCCGGCGGTTATCTTCCGGGCCATGACCTCGTCCACCACCGCGCCCGCCTCCGCCGTCCCCGCGCACGCGTTCGAGTTCGCCGAGCGCGTACGCTGGGAGGACGTGGACCTCGTGGCGATCGTGCGCTACAGCGCCTACACGCGCCTCCTCGACGTCGTGGAGGCGGAGCTGTTCCGCGCCGCGGGGCTGGCACACCCCGCGATGCTCGACCGGCACGGCATCTGGCTCGTGCGGCGCGTGCTCCATCTCGAGTACCACGCGCCGGCGCACTTCGACGACCTGCTGCGGCTGCGGGCGTGGATCGGGCGCGTGGGCCGCACGTCGCTCACCCTGCACGTGGCGGTGTTCGACGACGCCGGCGAGCGGCTGCACGCGGCGGGGCACCTCGTGCTCGTCGCCGTGGAGGCGGCGGGGATGACGGCCGTCGAGGTGCCGGCCGAGGTCACCCGGGCGCTCGCGCCGTTCCAGGGCTGACGGGCGGGGCCCGGGTCGCCCTGGGCGGTTAGATTCCGTTCATGGAATCGACGTACTTCCGCAAGGGCTTCGGGCTCAAGACCGAGGTGGAGGCCCTTCTCTCCGCCGACTACAGCGGCCGCCTGGTCGACCTGCTCCGAGAGCACGACTACACGCTTGCCGCGGGCGGCGTCACCGTGCGCCTCGCCCACGAGTTCGGGTTCTGCTACGGCGTGGAGCGCGCGGTGGACTACGCGTACCAGACGCGGCGCAAGTTCCCCGACCGTCGCGTGGTGCTGCTGGGCGAGATCATCCACAACCCGCACGTGAACGACAAGCTGCGGCAGATGGGCGTGGACATCCTCGTGGCCGAGGGCGCGGGCTTCGACTACACGCGCATCTCGCCCGACGACGTGGTGATCATCCCCGCGTTCGGCGTCACGATCGGCGACTTCGAGCGCCTGCGGGCCATCGGCTGCGTGCTCGTGGACACCACGTGCGGCTCGGTGCTCAACGTGTGGAAGCGCGTCGAGTCGTACGCGCGCGACGGCTTCACCTCGCTCATCCACGGCAAGCATTACCACGAGGAGACGCGCGCCACCGCGTCGCAGGCGCTGAAGTACCCGGGCGGCGCGTACCTCGTCGTGCGCGACATGGCGGAAGCCCGCATGGTGTGCGACTACATCGAGGGGCGGGGGGATCGCGACGCGTTCGTCGCGCGCTTCGCCGCGACGTCGTCGGACGGGTTCGATCCCGACGTGCATCTCGCGCGCGTCGGTGTCGCGAACCAGACGACGATGCTCGCGCGCGAGTCGCTCGACATCGCCGCGGAGGTCGGTGCCGCGATGGAGCGCGCGCACGGCGCCGAGTACCGCGCGGCGAACTTCCGCTCGTTCGACACGATCTGCTCCGCGACGCAGGACCGTCAGGACGCGGTGAAGGCGCTGCTCGCGGAGCCGCTCGACGTGATGCTCGTCGTCGGCGGCTACAACTCGAGCAACACGATGTCGCTCGCCGCCCTGTGCGCGGAGCACGTGCCCACGTATCACGTCGAGGATCCCGCGGCGATCGACGTCGAGCGTGGCACGGTGCGCTACCGCCCGGTCGGCAAGGTGACCGAGGAGCGCGAGGCCGACGGCTGGCTCCCCGAGGGCCCGGTGCGCGTCGGACTCACCGCCGGCGCCAGCACGCCGAACAACAAGATCGGCGAGACGGTGGCGCGGGTGTTCGCCACGCGCGGCGTCTCCGCGCTCGAGCCCACGGAACGTTAGGCATCCGCCATGAAGACGCCGATCGCCGGTATCGTGCGCCTCGACGGGGGAGGCTCGCGCGTCGTCATCGACCCCGCGCTGGGCGGGAAGATCACCTCGCTGCTGCTCGGCGGGCGCGAGTGGCTGTGGACGAGCGGCGTGCTGCCGCGCCTCCCCGTCGGACCGGCGGTCGCGGCGGACGACGACGCGTCGTACGTGCGCACCGCGGACACGGGCGGCTACGACGAGTGCGTGCCGACCGTCGGCGCGTGCCGCCTGCCGCGCGACGTGCCGGGCCACGGCGGCGTCGCGCTCCCAGATCACGGCGAGCTGTGGTCGCAGCACGCGCGCAGCGAGGTCTTCGACGACGACGTGACCGGCATCGCGGCGATCACGCACTGGACCGGACGGCGCCTGCCGTACGACTTCACGCGTACCGTGCGCGTGGACGAGGACGGCGAGGTGCTGATGGATTACGCGATCAACAACCGCGGCGGCACGCCGCTTCCATTCCTCTGGTCGTCCCACCCGCTGCTGCCGCTCACCGCGGACACACGGCTGGATCTCCCCGCCGGCGCGCGCGTGCGCGTGTGGGCGCAGCACGGCATCGATCTCGGCGGCGCGGGCGCCGAGCACCGCTGGCCGCTGCTGCAGGCCGACGGCGCGTCGGTGGACTTCTCGCGCCCCGGCGACGTGCGCGGGCGCGCGCGCGGCTGGGCGTGCAAGCTGTTCCTCGACCTGCCGACGCACGTGCCGCTCGTGTCGCTCGCGGTGGAGCAGGACGGATCGCGCCTCGAGGTCTCGGTGTCGCCGAAGCACGTGACGCACTTCGGTCTGTGGCTCAACCACGGCGGCTGGACACCGTTCGACGGCGGCACGCCGTACATGAACCTCGCGTTCGAGCCGTGCATCGGCGCGCCCGACCAGCTCGACGAGGCGCTCGGTGCGTGGCAGGGCGCGGCGTGGCTCCGGCCCGGCGCGTCGCGTCGGTGGGCGCTGGAGTGGCGCGCGACGACGGCGCCGCGCCACGTCTGATTCGCGTCCGAGATCGGACCGAGTCGGAACTAATTCGCCCCCGCCGGCCCGCGCGCGCCGGCGGGGCTTCCCGTCTCCGGCCGTCGCCGTGGCCCGTTCCATGTACTAGGGGAAGGGCGGGCGCGCTGCGGCGGGCGAGCCGCCCGGAGCTCGAGCGGCCCGCGGACGCCCAACGAGACGAGTCATGCAGCAGCTGCGCAGCCACTCCACGCCCCGAGTCTCCGCCGCCGCGCGCGTCGCGCGAGCCCAGCTCACGGCGTTCGATGTCTTCCTCCGCATCGCCGCTCTCGCCGCGGCCACGCTCATCTTCCTCGTGGCGACGGCGATGCGCGCGAGCGCGGCCACGCAGCCGAAAGAATCGCAGATGGTGCGGCACGTCGACTCGCTCCCGAGCGTGGGCGACCTGTCGCTGGCGCCGAGCCCGCAGCTGACGCCGGACGAGGTGGTGGGGATCGTGCTCGACGCGCTGGCGCGCAACGACGTGCCGGTGAAGGACCACGGCATCTCGGTCACGTTCGCGTTCTCGTCGCCGGCGAACCGCGCGTTCGTCGGTCCGATCGAGAGCTTCGCCGACCTCGTGCGCGACGACACCTACCGGCCGCTGCTCAATCATCGCCACGCCGCGCGTGGTGTGGCGCACGTCACCGGCGATCGCGCGACGGTGCGCGTGGTGATCACGACGTCGAGCGGCGAGCGGGTGGCGTACCTGTTCGCGCTGTCGCTGCAGAACGACGGGCAGTACAAGGGCTGCTGGATGACCGACGGCGTGACGCGCGAGCCGCCCAGCCCGCTCTCGGGGATGCGCTTCGCGTCACACGACGCGCGGGAGCTCGCCGGCCGGTCGTGACCGACGTGCGGGCGGCCGGGTAACGTCTGAGGGCGCCGCGCAGCTCCGCGTGGCGCCCCCGTCCGCGTCCGGAGGTACGCATGCCCCTGCGTCGTACGTCGCTGCTCGTTCTGCTCGCCGCCGCCTGCTCCAGCGCGCCCGACGCGACCGGTCCCGGCGACGCTCCGGGGCTACCCGGCGCCGGAGATACGCTGCCGGCGCAGCTCTCGGCGGGCGAGCGACTGACGGTCACCGAAAGCAACGCGTTCGGCCTCGGCCTGTTCCAGCGCGTGAGCGCCCGCCGCGCCCGGCAGAACGTGTTCATCTCGCCGTACAGCGCCGCGGTGGCGCTCGGCATGACGCTGAACGGCGCCGCCGGCACGACCGCCGACGCGATGGCCGCGACGCTGGGCTTCGCCGGACAGTCGCTGCCGCAGATCGACGCCGCGTACCGCGCGCTGAACCAGCGGCTCGTGCGCGCCGACACGGCCGTCCGCTTCGAGAGCGCGAACTCGATCTGGTACGAGAAGACGTTCCCGTTCACGCAGGCGTTCTTCGACACGACGGCGCGCTACTTCGGCGCCGAGGTGCAGGCGTTGGACTTCCGCGACGAGCAGGGGTCGCTCGCGCGCATCAACGGCTGGGCGAAGGACCGCACGAACGGCCGCATCGAGAAGGTGCTCGACCAGATCCGCGCCGACGACCAGGTGATGTTCCTGCTGAACGCGGTGTACTTCAAGGGCGACTGGACGACGCCGTTCGACTCGCGGCAGACGGCGTCGGCGGAGTTCACGCGGGCCGACGGCGCGAAGCAGACGGTGGACATGATGACGCACCGCAGCGTCCACCCCGTCTGGCGCGCGAGCGACCTCACCGCGGTCGAGCTGCCGTACGGCACGGGCGCGTTCTCCATGGTGGTGCTCGTGCCCGCGACCGGCCGCTCGGTGGACGATCTCGTCGCGTCGCTCGGCCCCGCGAAGTGGCAGCAGGTGGTCGACTCGCTGAAGCCGCAGGACATGCAGCTCTACCTGCCGCGCTTCACGATGCGCTACGAGGACGAGTGGAAGGACGTGCTCACCGCGATGGGGATGGGCGTCGCGTTCACGCCGGGGCAGGCCGACTTCACGCGCATGTCGACGCGCGGGCGCGAGGTGTACATCGACTTCGTGAAGCAGAACACGTTCGTGGCCGTGAACGAGAAGGGGACCGAGGCGGGCGCCGTGACGACGGTGGGGATCGGGCTCGTGTCGCTGCCGCCGCCGGTGCGCGTCGACCGCGCGTTCGTGGTCGTGATCCGCGAGAAGGTGACGGGGGCCGTGCTGTTCGCCGGGAAGGTGGCGTCGATCTGACTCGTCTGGAACGCATCATTTGCATTGCGTTATCATCATCTCCATGGATTGCTCGCTCCCGTGGGAATGATGGAAACGAGACGGACATGATGCGTCGAACCGTCAGAGCCCTCGCGATGTGACGGCGGGCCGCGACCGCTGGTTGTGGCCGCTCGCCGCCGTCGGCGGGCTGCTGTTCTTCGCGTCGTTAGGCAGGCTCTGGCCGCTCGCCGACACCGACCTCACCGTGCCGCGCGCGACGCTCGACCGGCGCGCGACGGAGGTGCTCGCGCGGCGCGCGCTGCTGCCGTCGGGACGCGCGCTCGGCGACTACGTCCGCGCGTCCCAGCTCGACGTGGACGAGGCCGCGCTCGACTACGCGGAGCGCGCCCTCGGCCGCGACCGCGCGCAGGCGCTCGTGCGACAGGGCGTGCCGCTCGTGACGTACGACGTGCTGCTCAAGCGCGCGGGCGATCCCGACGGCCTGGCGGCGACGTTCGACGGCGTCGGGCGCACGATCGGGTGGAGCCGCGGCGTGCAGGACGACGCCCCCGGGGCCGCGCTTCCCGTCGACAGCGGGCGCGTGCTGGTGCAGCGTGCGCTCTCGCTCGACCTGGGCCTGTCGTTAGGCGACGGCACGCCGGCGCAGTGGCACGAGACGGGCGCCGCGAGCCGAGTGCGTCCGCGGCGCACCGACCACACGTTCACGTACGAGCGGCTGCTGTCGGCGCGGCCCGAGCTGCGCGAGCGCGCCGTGGCCACGGTGAGCGGCGACCTGGTGACGGGCGCGCGCCGATACCTCGTCGTGCCGGCGGCGGGGGAGCGCGCGGCGCGGGCACGCGCGGCGCCGGTGCGCGCGCTGCAGACCGTCGGCTTCGCGCTGCTCGCCGCCGGGGCGCTCGGCGCGCTCGCCGTGTTCCTGCTGCGGCTGCGCGCCGGCACCGCGCGGCTGGCGCGCGCGGCGTACTGGAGCGCGATCGTGTTCGCGTGCGCGTTCCTCACGAACGCGTTCGCCGCGTACGACCTGCTCGCGCACTGGGACCCGCTGTGGCCGCGGTGGATCGCCACGCTCGTGCGGCTCGGCGACCTCGCGGCAGGGCTCACGTGGATGTTCGTCGTGCTGTTCGCGCTCATCGCGGCGGGCGACGCGCTCGACCGCGAGGCGGGGGCAGGGCGGGGCGACACGCTGTGGCGGCTCGGGCGCGGCGGCGTCGCCGACCCGGCGGTGGGGCTCGCGTCGGTGCGCGGGTTCGCGATCGGGCTCGTGTGCGGCGCGGTGCTCACCGCGGCGGTGCTCGCCGTGACGGCGTTAGGCGGCGGCTTCACCGCGCTGCAGCCGCGGGGGTTCTTCTTCTACGCGCTGAACTCGAGCGCGCCGTCGGTCGCCACGCTGCTGTTCTTCGCGAACATCGCGCTGCTCGAGGAGCTCGGCTACCGCTTCTTCGCCGGGCCGTGGCTCCTCGCGGCGACGCGGAGGCGGTGGGTTGCGATCGTGCTGCCGGCGGCGGTGTACGGGCTCACGCACACGGGGCTCGACTTCCTTCCGCCGGCCGAGCCGTTCTGGGGGCGCGCGGTGGTGATGACGGCGGTGGGCTGCGTGTGGGGATGGGCGCTGCTGCGCTACGACGCGCTCACCGTCGTCACGTCGCACCTCACGTCGGACCTGTTCATCTTCAACTGGCCGCGGCTGGCGAGCGCGCATCTCGACGTGCGGCTCGCGGCGCTCGCGACGGTGGCCGCGCCGCTGGTGCCCGCGCTCGTCGCCGGCGTGGCGGCCGTCGTCGGCGGCGCACGGGAACGACGGTTCCGCGTTCCGCAAGAGGTTGAATAAAGCGTTCATTTGCCTATACTTAGTCCCGTTAGTCGGTCGGTCGGGAAGACTCCTGTTTTGACCCGACACTTTTTGAAGCCGGGTGCCGTTCATTTCGCGGACGTCATGCCCCAGTGCGGGGAAGGCGGAAAACGGAAGCGCGGACACCCACCGATTCACCATCGGGGCTTCAAAACAACCTTCCCTCCGGCCAACAACGACCACGCGGCCCGCTCGGCGACAGCTGAGCGGGCCGCGTGGTCTTTTCGCGTGTGACGTGGACGGGAATGCCGGGGGTTGCACGCGTACATCGCTCCAGCCGGCCGGCCACGCGGTGTGAACCGTCACTCTCACCCGACGCTCACATGCCTGCGAGACCGACACCACGCCTAACGGCTCTGCTCGCGATCGCCGTCGCCGCGGCCGCCGTGGCCGCCTGCGACGACGCCACCGTCGAGCCCACCCCGCCGTCCACGGTCCTGGGCAAGAGCGCGTCGCTCGCCGACAGCGCCGCGACGGCGCCGACTCACTCCGACTCCGTCCGCCTCTCCCCGGACTCGGTGCGCCCGGGCCCGGGCACGCTGTGGGCGGTCGCCGTGCAGAACTTCGTGCTTCAGTGGAAGGACGCCGCGGGCGTGGCGCACGACAGCGTCGGCTTCCGCGGCGTCGCGGGAGCGAGCATCGCCATCTACGCCACGACGCGTCCCGACTCGACGAGCGCGACCCGGCCGACGGAGACGCTGCTGGCGACGCTGGCGAGCGACGCGACCGGGCAGATCCACAGCGCGAAGCTCGCCGACGGCTGGTACACGCTGCGCGCGTCGTGGGCGAGCGGCGGGAGCACGAAGACGGCGTCCGCGTCGGCGCAGCTCGTCCGCGGCAACCAGCAGCCGACGATCGTCTACCTGAACCTGCGCTGACGACGATGTGACCGATGGTGTGACGCGGCGCCGCCCAGAGAGGGTAGAGCGCGAGCAGGGACCGTGTCCGGCGGTCCCGCTGCCTCGGGCCCGGGGATCTCCATGCGTCACACCGCCGGTCGTCGACTCCGCCGCGTCGCCGTCGCGCTCGCGTCCGCGCTCGCGTCCGTGCTCGCCTCCGCGCTGGCGAGCGTGTCGGCGCGCGCCCAGCTCACGCCGACGCTCGACGCGTCCGTGGGGCCGGCGCGCGCGGGCGGCGCGGACAGCGTCCCACTGAGCGCGCTGTCGCCGGCGCTGCGCGTGGACCTGTCGCGGCTCGCGATCGGCGCGTCGGGCGACGTCCCGCTCACCGGGGCGCTGCGCGGGGTGGCCGGCCGCGCCGCGCTGCTCGCCGCGGCGCCGGTCGGCGGCGGATGGCGGCTCGCGACGGGCGCCGCGGTGGAGCGGAGCGCGCGGTGGGGCGCGCTCGCGTCGTGGCGCGGCGGCCTCACGTCGCAGCTCGCGTACGTCCACGGCGCGGGCGGCGCGTGGCTCGGCGTCGAAGGGTCGCGCGTCGACGCGGTCGGCGGCGCGCAGCCGTTCCGCGGCGTCGCGGTGCCTAACGGCTCGACCGTTCCGATGACTGACACCTCGGCGCGCGCCTACACGCGCGTCCTCGATCCCGCGGCATACCGCGCGACGGCGCTGTCGCTCGGCGCATGGCGGTCGCTCGGCAGCTGGGTCGGCGCGCTGACCGTCCGCGCGGGGATGCAGCGCGTGCCGGGGCGGCCGCCGTCGCTCCGGGAGCTGCGCGACTCGGTGTTCTTCTGCTGCGACACGCTGCGCATCGCCGACTCGATCGCCGTCCTGTCGCGCTGGGCGCCGCGGACGCAGATGATCGGCGACAGCGGCACGGCGAGCGCCCGCCGCCGGCTGTCCGAGCTGGAGGCGCGGCTCGCGTGGACGCGCGGTCGGGTGGCGGTGCTCGGCGCGGCCGGCGTGCAGCTCGCCGGATGGGCGGGGACGCATCTCTCGCAGGGGCCCAACACCGCGTCGCTCGCCTGGGCGACGGTCGACGGGACCGTTGCGTTAGGCAGGACGGCGGCGGTCACGTTCGGGGCCGGCACGCGTCCGCCGGCGGTGGATCTCGCGGCGCTGCTCTCCGGCGCGCCGTCGCCGGCGGTGGGACGCGCGCGCTACGCGTCGCTCGGCGTGCGGCTCTCGTCGGGCCTGTTCCAGCGGCCGGCGCTCCCGCCGTCGGTGCGGCCCGCGGCGGCGGCGTTCGCGCTCGCGCCGGCGACGGAGCGCGGGCAGTACACGCTGCGCGTGCGCGTGCCCGCGGCGCGCGTCGTGGAGCTGTCGGGCGACTTCACGAAGTGGCGGCCGGTGTCGATGCAGCGCGGCGGCGCCGACGTGTGGGAGGTCGTGCTGCCCATCGCGCCGGGAACGCACCGCGTCAGCATCCGCGTCGACGGCGACGCATGGACGGCGCCGCCCGGGCTCGCGCGCGTCGCCGACGACTTCGACGGCTCCGCCGGCGTGCTGGTGGTGCCGTGAACGGCCCGTGTGACGCGGGCGCGCCGACGCGGGGTTGCACGCGCGGACCATGACCGACGACCTGCTCGTCCGCCGCGCGCTCGACGGCGACTCGCGCGCGTTCACCGCGCTGGTGGACCGACACTCCCCGGCGTGCCTGCGCTTCGCCGCGCGGATGCTCGGCGACACGGCCGACGCGGAGGACGCGGTACAGGAGGCGTTCGTGCGCGCGTATCGTTCGCTCGACCGCTACGAGCCGCGCGAGACGTTCCGCGCGTGGCTGTTCGCGATCCTCGTGAACCGCTGCCGCACCGCCGCGATGCGGCGCGGGCGTCGACGCCGCCGGTTCGTGCACGACGCGGTGGCGATGGACATGGCGTTCGTGGAGCCGGACGCCGGCGCGAGCGAGGCGCGGCTCGAGCTGGAGCTCGCGCTCGAGGCGCTCGAGCCGGCGCAGCGCGAGGCGTTCCTGCTGAAGCACGTGGAGCAACTGAGCTACGACGAGATGGCCGCAGCGACGGGGGTCGGCGTGTCGGCGCTGAAGATGCGCGTGAAGCGGGCGTGCGAGCGGCTGCAACGGTTGCTCCGGGAGGTGTCCGGTGTGGACTGAGCACGACGACGGCGACGAGCTGCCCGCGGCGCTGCGCGCGCACGTGCGCGCCCTGCGCGAGCCGCCGCCTGTGCGCGCGGCGTGGCGCGAGGCGCTGCTGCGCGAGATCGTGGCGACGCGGGCGCCGCGCCGAGCACGCCGGTGGAGCGTGGCGCCGCTCGCGGCGGTCGCGGCGGGGCTCGCATGCATGGCGTTAGGCGCGGGCGCCGCATGGTGGGCGCTGCGCCGCGACGCGGCACCGACCGTGGCGCGCGTACCGGCCGCCGCCGCCGCCGCACCGACGGTGGTGCGCTTCGCGCTGATCGCGCCCGGCGCGACGCGGGTGGCGCTCGTGGGCGACTTCAACCGGTGGGACCCTGCCGCGACGCCGCTGCGCGCGAGCCCCGATGGGCGGACGTGGGAGGTGCGCGTGCCGCTGTCGCCGGGCCGCCACGTCTACGGGTTCGTCGTCGACGGCGGGCTGCGCGCGGATCCGGCGGCGCCGCGCACGGCCGACGACGACTTCGGCGCGCCGAGCTCCGTGGTGCTCGTCGGGGGGTCGTCGTGAGGCGCGCGTTAGGCCTCGCGCTGCTGGTCGCGTGCTCCACCGCCGCGGCGCAGCCCGCACCGTCGAGCGAGTGGCCGGCGCGCGTGCAGCCGGCGGCACGCGCCGCGCTCGCGGCGCTCGGCGACTCGGCGCGCGCCGTCGGGCTCCCGCTCGCGCCGCTCTACGACAAGGCGGCGGAGGGCGTGCTGAAGGGCGCCGACGACGCGCGGATCGTCGCCGCGGTGCGCAAGCTCGTCGGCGAGCTGGGGACGGCGCGCGGGGTGCTCGGCGCCGGCGCGTCGGCCGATGCGCTCGTCGCCGGCGCTGCGGCCCTCAGGCTCGGCGTGGACCGCGACGCGCTGCGCCGGGTCGCCGAGGCCCACGCGGCGCACGGCGGCGCGCAGCCGCTGGCGGTGCCGTTAGGCGCGGTGGCCGACCTCGTGTCGCGCGGCGCGCCGCCCGACGTCGCGGTGGGCGCGGTGCGTCGACTCGCGGCCCGCGGCGTGCCGGCGGCGGACTACGTGGCGCTCACCGCGGCGGTGGACCGGGAGATCCTCGCGGGCGTGGCGCCGGAGGCGGCGGTGACGCGGGCCGCCGACGCGCTCGGTCGCCGGCGGCCGTAGCTCCCGACGGTCAGGCCGGATACACCTCGTAGATCCCGGCGGCGCCCATGCCGCCGCCGACGCACATCGTCACCATCCCCACGCCGCCGCCGCGCCTGCGCAGCTCGTGAATGAGTTGCACCGAGAGCTTCGATCCCGTGGCGCCTAACGGATGGCCGAGCGCGATCGCGCCGCCGTTCACGTTCACGCGGTCCATGTCCATGCCGACGTGCCGCGCGACCGCCACCGCCTGCGCGGCGAACGCCTCGTTGAACTCGATGAGGTCGATGTCGGCGAGCGTCATCCCGGCCTTCTTCAGCGCCTTCGGGATCGCGTTGATCGGGCCCACGCCCATGACGTCGGGGTCGATGCCGGCCACGGCGAACGTCACGAGCCGCGCGAGCGGGCGGGCCCCGAGCTGCTCGGCCTTGGCGCGCGACGTCACGACGAGCGCCGCGGCGCCGTCGGAGTACGGGCTCGCGTTGCCGGCGGTGACGGTGCCGCCGTTCTTGAACGCCGGCTTGAGCTTCGCGAGCCCGTCCAGCGTCGTGTCGGTGCGTGGCAGCTCGTCGCGGTCGAACGTGCTCTCCGTGACCGTCTTCTCCGCGCCGCGCCACGCGACGTGCTTCACCGGCACCGGCACGATCTGGTCGCCGAACGCGTTCGCGGCGAGCGCGCGCGCGGCCTTCTGCTGGCTCTCGTACGCGAAGCGATCCTGGTCCTCGCGGCTCACGCCGTAGCGCTCGGCCACGCGCTCCGCCGTGTAGCCCATGCCGATGTAGCTCTCGGTGAGCTCGGGGTGGAGGCGCGTGTGGTAGCCCGACATCGGCACCTGCGACATCATCTCCACGCCCCCGGCGAGCACGACGTCCTGCATGCCGCTCAGCACCGCCTGCGCGGCCGACGCGACGCTCTGCAGCCCGGAGGAGCAGAAGCGATTGATGGTCGCCGCCGATGCGTCGACGGGGAGGCCGGCCGCGAGCGCGGCGTTGCGTGCCACGTTGAGCCCCTGCGACGCCTCGGGCATCGCGCACCCCCAGATCACGTCGTCCACCGCGGCGACGTCGACGCCGGCGCGCCCGACGGCCTCGCGCATGACGAGCGCCGAGATGTCGATCGGCAGCACGCCCGCCTTTGCCAGCGCCCCATCGGCCTTGCCCTTCGCCACCGCGGTACGCACCGCGGAGAGGATCACTGCGTCCATCGTCGTTCCTCCAAGTGAGCGTGGAGCGGGGAGTGTGGAGCGTGGAACGTGGAGGAATGCGCGCTCCCCGCTCCACGCTCCACGCTCCCCGCTCGATATCAATTGCGAAGGGGCTTCCCGGTCTTGAGCGTGTACATGATCCGCTCCTGCGTCTTCTCGTTGCCGAGCAGCGACAGGAACGCCTCGCGCTCGAGGTCGAGGATGTCCTGCTCGCTCACCACGCGGGGCGGACCGTCGCCGCCGCACAGCACGCGCGCGATGCGCTCCCCGATCACGGCATCGTGCTCCGACGCGTAGCCGCCCTCGCGGAACGAGAACAGCGCGTAGCGGAGATTGCCGAGCCCCTCGGTGCCTAACGCGCGCACCGTGCGCGGCGCCGGCGGCACGTAGCCGGGCGCGAGGTCGAGCACGCGCTGCTTCGCGTCGGCGATCTGATGGTCGCGGTTCATGGAGATGCGGTCGCTCGCGCGCAGCAGGCCGAGCTTCCGGGCCTCGAGCGCGCTCGTCGACGTTTGCGCGGTGGCGATGAGCTTGAACGCGCGCTTGACGGCCTCGAACGGGTCGGCCTCCTCGTACGGCGCGAGGTCGCCCATGAAGCGGAACAGCAGCTCCTTGCACCCGCCGCCGCCCGGCAGCAGCCCGACGCCCGCCTCGACGAGCCCCATGTACAGCTCCGCGTGCGCCTGCACGAGATCGCTGTGCAGCGCGAACTCGCATCCGCCGCCCAGCGTGAGCCCGGCCGGCGCGACGACGACGGGGAACGGCGCGTAGCGAATGGCCTGCGTGCTGTTCTGGAAGCGCGCGATCGCCTGGTCGATGACGTCCCACATGCCCGCGATCACGGCGCCGCTCGACTCGGCGAGGTCGGCGCCGGCGCTGAACGTGCGCGGGTCGTCGTTGCCGATCACGAGGCCCGCCATGCCGTCGCGGTCGATGCGCTCGAGCGACGTCCACAGCAGGTCGAGCACCTTCGACGAGATCGCGTTCGCCTTGCCGCGGAACTCGAGCAGCGCGACGCCGTCGCCGAGGTCGAGCAGCCGCGCGCCGTCGTTCTGCTCGAGGATCGCGTTCGGCCGCGCAGCGACGGCGGCGAGGCGGAGGTTGCCAGCGATCTCCGGCACCGGCGCATATCGGCCGTCGAAGCCGAGCACCTCCTCGCCGTTAGGCGTCTGCCGATAGAAGCTCCCGTGCGCCTGCGTGAGCAGCGCGGGCACCGAGTAGCCGGCCTTGATGAACTCCTGCTTCAGCCAGTCGAGGCCCAGCGCGTCCATGAGCCGGAACGGGCCCGCCTCGTGGCCGTAGCCCCACTCCATCGCGCGGTCCACGCTCGGCACGTCGAACGCGAGCTCGGGCGATCGCTCCAGCGTGTAGTGCGCGCTGTCGACGAGGAGCGTGCGGAGGAAATCGCCGTACTTGCCCGGGAGCTCCTTCAGCGCCGCGCCGCGCTGCGCGAGCGGCGTCTTGCCCGCCGCCTTCAGCTCCGGCGACTCGACCTTCTGCTGCGGCGCGTAGTCGTTCGTCTCGCGGTCGAACGTGAGGATGTCCTTGCCGACCTTCTTGTAGAACCCACCGCCGGTCTTGTCGCCGAGCTTCTTCTCGTCGACCATGCGGTGCACCCACGCGGGCAGCGCGAAGTCCTCGCCAGTGGACTCGGCGAGCCCCGCGCTCACGTGCTTGATGACGTCGACACCGGACAGGTCGGCGGTGCGGAACGTCGCCGACTTCGGGCGGCCGAGCACGGGACCGGTGAGCGCATCCACCTCGTCGATCGTGAGGCCGAAGCGCTCCATGAGCTGGATCGTGTGCACCATGCCGTACACGCCGAGCCGATTCGCGATAAAGCCCGGCACGTCCTTGCACAGCACGATCCCCTTGCCCAACACGCGCTCGCCGAAGGCGCGCACCGCGTCGATCACCGACTGGTCCGTCTCCGGGCCCGGGATGATCTCGAGCAGGTGCATGTAGCGCGGCGGCGCGAAGAAGTGCGTGCCGAGGAACCGCTGCCGGAAGCGCGCGCCGCGTCCCTGCGTCAGCACCGTCATCGGGATCCCCGAGGTGTTCGACGCGACGATGGCGGTCGGCTTCACGATCGCCTCGAGCTTCTCGAACAGCGCCTGCTTCGGCGCCGGCTGCTCGATGATCGCCTCGACGACGAGGTCGCAGTCGGCGAGCAGCGCGAGGTCGTCGTCGATGTTGCCGGTGCGGATGAGCGCCGCGCGGTCGGTGTCCATGAACGGGGCGGGCTTCGCTTTCAGCCCCTTCTGGACGGCGCTCTTCGCGACGGCGCTGCGGTCGGGTCCCTGGGCGGCGACGTCGAGCAGCACGACGGGGATGCCGGCGGACGCGGCGAGCGCGGCGATCCCGCTCCCCATGGTGCCGGCGCCGACGACGCCGAGGGTCCGGACGCGGACCGGCGTGGCGGGCGGGGCCGGGGTGTCGTCCTCGAGTCCGAGATCGAAGCTGCCGAACGACGTTCGGTCACCGGCGACGGAGGTGTCTGCGTGGGTCATGGTGGGTCGGCGCTCCGCGTCGTTCGGGAACGAGCCCCGGCGCGGGTCGTCGGTCTGGCGCCAGGGGGGGACGGCAGAACGTTGGCGCACGGACCGCGCCCGGGGAAGGGGCCGCGCCGAGCGCGGGGCGGGCATGACCGTTGCCTTTCCGACTCCCGACCGCTTTCGACACATGCGACCCGGAGGGCTCTCCATATGACGCTTCTCACCTGGCTCCTCGTCGGCCTCGTCGCCGGGGTGCTCGCCTCGATGATCATGGGCGGCACCGGCTACGGCCTGATCGGCGACATCATCATCGGCATCGTCGGCGCGTTCGTCGGCGGCTGGATCTTCAGCGCGCTCGGCATCGCCAGCCCGCTCGGCGGCATCGCGGGGACGATCCTCGTCGCGTTCATCGGCGCCGTCGTGTTGCTGTTCATCATCCACCTGTTCAGGCGGCGACGGGTCTACTGAGGTCCGGCCGTCTCGCGCGTGGACGCGGAGCACTGCCTCTTGAATTGAACCACAGAGGGCACGGAGGACACGGAGGAGAACCACGTCAATGGGTTTCCTCCGTGTCCTCCGTGCCCTCTGTGGTCAATAGCAGTTGAGGGTGTCGTCGACAGGTTCGAGGTACCAGGCGAGTACTCCGGGGATCCAACGGCGATGAAGAGGATCTCGAGATCTTTTCGATCGCACTTGGATCCCCAGGGTACTCGCCTATCCCCTCGCCCTATCGATGTTCTCTGCGGCCCTCCGCGTCCTCTGCGGTTCAACCCAAAGAGGCAGTTCTCCGCCCGAGCTCACACGGCGTCGATGAACCGTCGCAGCTTCCCCGCGTCGAGCCGACCGTCGGTCCGCACGCCGGAGCACACGTCGACGCCGAACGGCCTGACGGCCCGCACGGCTTCGGCGACGTTCTCCGCGCGCAATCCGCCGGCGAGGAATACCGGCACCGGCGAGCGCTCCACGATCGCGCGGCTCAGCGACCAGTCGTGCACGCGCCCCGTGCCGCCGAGCTCCTTCACGGCGAGACGCGGATTCCCCGAGTCCAGCAGCACCGCGTCGACGTGCGGCGCCGCGGCGAGCGCTTCGTCGATCGACGCCGCGTCGACGACGTGGATCACCTGCACGAGCCGCACGCGGTGGGGGAGCAGCGCGCGCAGCTCCGCGTACGCGGCGGCCGGCACCGCGTCCACGAGCTGCACGACGTCGACGCCGCAGCGCACCACCTGCGCCGCGATCGTCGGCGCGTCGGTGGCGCAGGTGAGCAGGAAGCACGACACCGGCGGCGGCACGCTCGCCACCAGCTCGGCGATGAGCGCCTCGTCGATCGGCCCGGGGCCGCTCGGCATCGCGGAGACGAAGCCTAACGCGTCGACGCCCGCCGAGATCGCGGTGCGCACCTCGTCCGCGCTCGACATGCAGCAGACCTTCACGCGCGTCCGCACGTCGCTCACGACTCGGTGATCTGCGCCGGGTCGCGCCCCGGCTCGGGCGCCGCGCCCTCGGCGGTCGTCGGCCGGCGGCCGCTCGCGGCGCGGCGCACGAGCACGATCTGCCCGCCGTGATACGCGTTGTGCTCGGCGAGGCCGATCACCATCTGCGCGTACGTCAGCGGCTCGCCGATCGCCTGCACCGGTGCGTCGAGACGCTCGGCGGGGAAGTCCGCGAGCTCCGCGAGCAGCGCGTCGCGCGCCTCGTCGAGCGATGCGCGCAGACGCGTCCACTCGGCGTCGAGCGCGTCGGGGTCGGTCGCCGTCGGCGACGCGGGCCAGTCGCCCTCGATCGGCATCGCCGCGAGACCGGTGCGCAGGCGGCGCGTGACCTCCCGCGTCCACGCCATGAGATGGTGCGTCAGCTCCCACACGGAGTGCGCCGTCGGGACCGGCCGCGCGAGCGCCGTGCGCGCGTCCACGTCGCGCAGCGCGTCGGCGACCGAGGGACCATGCCACGCCCCGCCGTCGAACGAGCGGCGGAGCACGAGCTCGAGGGTGGAGCGCATGCGGGATTCCTCGGGTGAGCGACGCGGCTCAGCGACGCCGCGCGGCGCGACTCGCGAGCCGCGCGGTCCGAACGCGGTGCAGGCCGACGAAGACGACGACGAGCGTGATCGCCGTCCAGACCCCGCCGAAGATCCGACCCACGTTCTCGGGCCGCGACGCGACGTGCCCGAGGCGGTAGACCACGATCGCGACGACGTGCACGGCGATCACGGCGCCCATCATCTGCACGAGCGCGCGTCGCGCGGGCGACTGCGGCGCGGGTCGACGGCTCACGCGTACAGCCGCACGATCCAGTCGGCGACGCACGCCGGCTTCTCGGCGCCCTCGCGCTCGATGGTGACGCGCCACGTCACCTGCACGGCGTCGTCCTTCGGCTCCACGGCGCCGACGGCGATGCGCGGCCGCACGCGCGCGCCGGCGGGCACCGCGGCGGGAAAGCGCACGCGGTCGAAGCCGTAGTTCACCGTCATGCGCACGCCGCCGATCGACACGGCACGCTCCACGAACGCGACGATGAGCGAGAGCGTGAGCAGCCCGTGTGCGATGGTGCCACCGTACGGCGACTCCGCGGCCGCGCGCGCGGGATCGAGGTGGATCCACTGGCGATCCTCGGTCGCGTCGGCGAACGCGGCGATGCGGTCCTGATCGATCTCGAACCACTCGCCGACGGCGAGCTCCCGGCCGACGTGGTCGGCGAGCGCGGTGGGGGACGGGACGTGGACGGGCGAGGCGTCGAGCATCGGGCGTTCGCGAGGGGGTGCGCGTGCGGGGTGCGACGTCGCGCGTCGGAATGATACCGTGGCGCGATGCGGGCGGTGGAACCTTGGGCGAAGGGGGGGGAGCCCCCCTGGATACTAGGTACCGCTCGATCGCGTTGACACCCGCGGGACGCGTCCCGAGCTTAGGAACGTGCCCTCCCCCCATTCGGCGCGCCGCGGTGTGACGCTGCTCGAGCTGCTCGTGGTGCTCGTGCTGCTCGGCCTCCTCACCGCGCTGACGACGCCCGCGCTGATCCGCTCCCGCCCCGACGACGCGCCGTCGGATGCGCGCGTGCTCGCGTTCGCGCGCAGCGCCGCGGTGCGCCGCGGCGAGACGCTCGTCCTCGACGTCGACCCCGACGGTCGGTGGCGGCTGCTCGTCGCGCGCGCGGACTCGGCGCCGCTCTCCGATGGCACGCTCGCATCGACGACGATCCCGCGGCGCATCGTGCTCACGCCGGCGGGGCTCTGCCTGCCGGACGACGACACCGACGCGAGCGCGGCGCCGTGGGATGCCGCGGCGTGCCGCCCGGCGGCGCGGTGAGCGACGATGACGCTGCTCGAGGCCGTCGTCGCGCTCGTGATCCTCGGACTCGGTGCGTCCGGCTTCCTCGGCCTGTTCGCGCAGTCCGCGCGCGCGGCGCACGACGCCGCGGAGTGGACGCGGACGGTCGCGTACGCGGAGTCGGGCATGGAGGCCGCGGCACTCGGCGTCGCGGCGCGCGACTCGCTCGCCGGCTGGACGCGCGTCGTCGAGGTGCGGCCGCGCGCCGACGGCCTCGCCGAGATCGACGTCACGGTCACGTCGCCCCGCGGCGCGCGGTTCACGCTGCGCCGCCTCACGGACGGCGCGCGCGCGTCGTTAGGCACCGCGGGAGGCGCGCGGTGACGGCGCGGGGCGGGTTCACGCTGCTCGAGCTGCTCGTCGCGCTCGTCGTCACTGGCGTCGTGGCGAGCGTCGCGCTCGGCGCCGCGCGCGCGGGGCTCGACGTGCGCGAGCGGCTCGAGCGCGAGCGCGTGGAGGAGGGGAGCGCGCTCGCCGTGCGCGAGCTGCTGCACGACGCGCTGCGTCACGTCGAGCCGAGCGGCGGCGCGGACACCACGCTGACGCTCGGCATCGGCGGCGACGTGCTCCGCGTCGTCACGCGCGGCGTGCGGCCGCCGTTGGGCACCGGCGCGCGATGGGCGGTGTCGCTGGCCGAGGAGTCGGGTGCGCTCGTGCTGCGCGCCGCGCCGATGGACGGCGGCGGTGTGCCGCTCCTCCTCGTCGCGCCCACGGTCGCTCGCGCCGAGGTGCGTGTGCTGGAGCACGCCGGCGGCGAGTGGCTCGCGACGTGGGATGCGACCGGCGGGCCGCCGGCCGCGGTGGCGGTGCGCTTCCTCGACGCGCGCGGCCGCGATGTGTTGCCGGCGCTCGTCGCGCGCACGCGGCCCGAGGGCGCCGCGGAGGAGGCACCGTGACGCGCGCCCTGCGCGTGGTGCCTAACGGCGCGCGGCGTGGCGCCGCGCTCGCCGTGGTGCTGTGGCTCGTCGTGCTCCTGTCGACGCTCGGCGCGACGGTGGTCGTGGCGGCACGCGATGCGACGGGCTCGGCGTCGAACCTCCGCGCCCGTGCCGTGGCGCGCTACGCGGCGGAGAGCGGCGTCGTCGCCGCGGTGCACGACGTGGAGACCGCGCTCGCCGGTGTCGCCGCGGATGCGACGGCGCGGCGCGCGCTGCTGAACGGCCTCGAGGCGGCGAGCGCGCGCACCACGGCCCAACCGCTCGGCGAGGCCCGCTATCAGGCGGCGGTCGTCGACGCGAGCGCACGCATCGACGTGAACCTCGCCGACGCCGACGTGCTCGACGCGCTGCTCGCGCGGGTCGGGCCCGCGGCCGACGCGCGCGAGGCGACGGAGGCGATCCGTCGCTGGACCGGCGCGCCCGGGCTCGAGTCGGGCGACCCGTCGCGCTCCGCGATGCGCGCGCGGCGCGCGCTGCGCACGCTCGACGACCTCGCGCGCATCCCCGGCGTGAGCGCGGCGCTCGCGCGCGCCGCGGCCCCGTATCTCACCGTCGACGGCGACGGGCAGGTGAACGTCGCCGCGGCGCCCGAGCCGGTGCGCGCGGCGGCGCGCGGCGCGCTCGTGCAGGAGCCCACGCGGCTCGTCATCGTCAGCCGCGGCTGGCTCGACGGGCACCCGCTCACGCACGAGATCCAGGCGGTGTACGCGGTGCGTGGCGCGCGGCTCGCGTTCGTCCGCTGGCGGGAGCGTGACCTGTGAGCGCCGACCGCGTCGGGCTCGAGCTGCTCGCCGATCGCGTGCGCGCGGTGGCGTTAGGCCGCTTCGGCGACGCACCGCGCGCGACGCTCGAGCTGTCGTGGGATCCGGAGCGCCCCGCAGCCGCCGTCGACGCGCTCGCCGCGCGGCTCGGCCGGCCGCGGCGCGTCGCGTTCGCGGTGGGGCTCGCGTTCGTGCACGTGGCGCGTGTCACGCTGCCGCCGCTGCCGGCACCCGATCGCCGTCGTGCGCTCGCGCTCGACCCGTCGCGCCACTTCCCGGTCGACGAGCCGGTGGCCGTCGCGCTGCTCGGCGACGTGGCGCCGCCTGCTGCGGGCGACGGCGAGCCCGCGTTCGCCGTGAGGCGCGCGCTGCTCGATCGGTGGCTCGACGCGTTCGGCGCGTGGGCGCCGATCGAGTGCGTGGAGGCCGCGCCGACGTCGATCGCGCGCGTGCTCGGGACGTCGGACGACGCGACGTACACGGTCCCGGCCGCCGAGGGCGAGACGGGAGCGATGGAGTGGCGCGGTGGGCGCATGGTGAGCGTGCGCCGCGTGCCCGCCGCGCTCGACGAGGCGGGATCGCGCCGCGACCTGCCTGACGTGCGCGGCGTCGACGGTCCGTGGCTGGCTGCGTGGGGCGCGGCGCGCGGCATCGACGAGCCGGCCGACGTGCAGCTCGTCGGCGGCGAGGCGGCGCGGGCGTTAGGCGCGCGTCGGGTGCGCCGCGTGGCGACGGCGGCGGTCGTGTGCGGGGCGGCGCTGGGGCTCGCGCTCGCGTCGCTGGACCGTGCGCGCGAGCGCCGGCTCGCGTGGGTCGACGCGGAGATCGCCGCCGCCGCGCCGCGTGCCGCGCCCGCCGAGTCGCTGCTGGCGCGCATCGGCGCGCTCGACGCCGCGGCGCGCGGCGCGGACGCGCTCGGCGCGGGCAGCCCGAGCGTCCCCGCGGTGCTCGCCGCGTTAGGCGAGCGGCTTCCCGCGGATGCCGCGGTGCAGGCGCTGCGCGTGCGGAACGACGAGTGGGAGATCAGCGGCACGGCGCGCGCCGCCGCCGCCATCGTCCCCGCGCTCGACGCCGACCCCCGCCTCGTCGACGTGCGCGCGACGGCGCCGAGCAGCCGTACCGACGGCGCGGGGGAAAGCGCGGGGCGCGAGACGTTCGCCGTGTCGTTCCGCGCGCGGGGGACCCGGTGACCGTGCCGCCGCTGCCTAACGCCCGCGTCTCGGCGCGCGAGCGGCGCACGATCGCGATCGCGGCCGCGGTGCTCGCGGCGGCGCTGTTCGTGTCGTACGGCGTGGTGCCGTTCGCGGCGCGGTGGGCGGCGCGCGAGGCGCTGCTCGCGGCGCGCGTCGACCGCCTCGCGCGGCTGCGCGCGCTCGCGCGCGACGAGCCCCGCCTCGCCGCCGCGCTGCACGCGCGCGAGGCATCGCTCGCCGCGCGCCCGCGGCGCGTCGTCGGAGCGCGCACCGCGCCGCTCGCTGCCTCGGCGGTGCAGGCGCTGCTGCAGCAGTACGCGGCGGCGAGCCACGTGCAGGTGAGCCGCGTCGACGTCGCGAGCGCGCCGGACAGCGCAGGCCCGCTCCCCGCCATCCCCGCGACGATCGCCGGCACGGGCGACGTGTACGGCCTGACGGAGCTGCTCGCAAGCATCGAGCGCGGCGCGCGGGTGCTCGCGGTCACGGACCTCGCGGTACAGGCGGTGCGCGGCCCGCGTGGCGAGTCGCTGCTGCAGTTCTCGGTCGGCGTGCGTGCGCCGTACGCGGAGGTGGAGTGATGCGCGTGCGCCGCGTCGACCGCGTGGCGGATGTGCTGTGGGCTGGCGCCGCGCTGTTCGGCGCGGTGGCCGCGGCGGCGCTCGCGTGGCCCGCGTCGGGGCGCGTGCCGGAGCTGCCAGCGGTCGCCGCGCTCGCCGCCCCGCGCGCCGCGCCCGCCGTGCCGCCGACGAGCGACGCGGTCGTGCGCGCCGACGTGTTCGCGATCGGGCACGCGCCGCCGCGCGCACGCTGGGCGCCGCCGCCGGTCGACACGCTGCCGCCGGGGCTCGCGCCGGATCCGTCCGCCGCCTCGGAGGTCGAGACGCCGGTGGTCGAGCCGCCGCGGTTCTACGGCACGGTCACCGATGCCGCTGGACCGGCCGCGCTGCTGCGACCGCCCGGCGCCGCGGAGTCGCGGCTGTTCCGCGCCGGAGATCTCGCCGGCCGGTGGCGCGTGCGCCGTGTGCTCCCCGACCGCGTCACGCTCGCGTCGCCCGACGGCGCGCCGGTGACGCTCCGCCTGCCGGCGCGCGGACGCGCGCAGTCCCCCGACTCCACGCCGTGACGCCGCCTAACGCCTCGACCTCGCCGATGTCCCGCCGCCGCGCGCGACGCCTGCTCGTCCTCGCCGTCGCGCTCGCGGCGCACGCGCCGTCGCCCACACCGTTAGGCGCGCAACAGCCCGTGCGTCCGGCGGCGCCCGTGCGCGTGAACTTCGTCGGTGCCCCGCTCGCCGACGTGATCCGCTCGCTCGCGTCGACGCTCGGCCTCACGGTGATCCTCTCCGAGGTGCCCGATCGGCGCGTGACGTTCTCGACGCCGGGGCCGGTGCGCCCCGACGACGTCGCGGCGATCCTCGAGTCGATCCTCGAGTCCAACGGGCTCGTGCTCGTGCAGCGTGGCGGCGTCGCGCAGGTGACGCCGGCGGACAAGGCGCCCGCGGTCGGCGTGCTCGGCACGGGCTTCGACTTCCCGAGCCCACCGCCGCTCGGCCTCGTCACGCAGCTCGTGCCGCTGCAGGCCATCCGCGCCGACGAGGCGGCCGACGCGCTCCGCCGCATCGCGTCGCCGACCGCGCGCATCGAGCCGGTCGCGCGGTCGAACGCGCTGCTCGTGACCGACCGCGGCGTGAACGTCGCGCGCTACCTCGACCTGCTGCGGCGGCTCGACGCGCGTCCCGAGGGCGAGGCCGGGCTGCGCACGTACGTCGTGCCGCTGCGCTACGCGAGCGCCGAGGACCTCGCGACGGCGCTCGGCTCACTGTTCGGCGTCAGCACCGGCGGCGCGCGCGGCGGCTCGCTCGCCGACCGATCGCTCTCGCGCACGCTCGACGCGTTCCGCGACCGCGAGCTCGACGCGTTCCGCCAGCGGCAGGGGGTCGGCCTCCCTGGCGTCCCGACGTCCGCGACGCCGTCGGTGAGCCCCTCGTCGCCGATCGAGCGGCAGGTGGCGCCCGGCGCGCCGCCCAACGTGCCGCGCGACAGCGCCAGCGCCGCCGCAGCGCTCGCCGCCACCACCACCGTCGTCGCGAGCACGGCGACGAACTCGCTCGTCATCCGCACGCTCCCGCCCAACTTCCCGCTGCTGCGCGAGACGATCGAGGCGCTCGACGTGCGTCCCCCGCAGGTGCTGTTCGAGGTCACGGTGGCCGAGGTGCAGCTCGGCCGCGGCACGGAGTTCGGCATCGATTGGGCGGCCGCGAGCCGCAAGTCGGGTGCGACGTACGTGCAGCAGAACGCGGCGGTCGCCGACACGGTGTCGTCGGTCACGGGGCTCGTCATCCGCAAGGTGTTCACGTTCGACAACCTGGACGTGCGCGCGCTGCTCCGCGCGGTGGCGACGACGACGAACGTGAACGTGCTCTCGACGCCCGAGGTGCTCGCGGTGAACAACCGCGAGGCGCGCATCCTCGTCGGCAGCAAGGTGCCGTTCGTCGCCGCGCAGCGCCTCGCGAACGACGTCGCGCTCGACCGCGCGGTGCAGTACCAGGACGTCGGTACCGCGCTCACCATCGTGCCGACGATCAACGAGGACGGCTACGTGAGCGTGCAGATCCTGCAGGAGGTGAGCGCGCTCACCACGCAGACGCTGCCGTTCGCGTTCGGCGCGCCGGTCATCTCGACGCGCGAGGCGGCGACGCGCGCCGTGGTGCGCGACGGGCAGACGATCGTCATCGGAGGGCTCATCGGCGACACGCGGCAGACGAACGCCGAGGGGATCCCGTTCCTCATGGACATCCCGCTGCTCGGCAACCTGTTCCGCCACACGCGCGTGACGCGCGACCGCACCGAGCTCGCGATCTTCGTCACGCCGTACGTCGTGCGCACCGACGCCGACGCCGACCGGCTGCGCGACCGTGCGCGCGAGCGGCTCGATCGGACGCCGGGCACGATCCGGCGGCCGTGACGATGCCTAACAGTGATCGCGTGTCGGGACTCGGGACTCGGGACTCGGGACTCGGGGGGGGAGCAGTTCCCGAGTGCCGAGTCCCGAGTCCCGAGTCCCGACTTCCGACCCGCGATCTGCGCGCCGCCGCCCAGGGCGACCTCGCCGCGTCGCTCCCCGCGGCGTGGCTCGCCGCGCACCTCGTGCTCCCGTTAGGCATCGCCGACGACGGCGCGTTGCTCGTCGCCGCCGCGGGGACGCCCGACCCCACGGTGCGCGACGAGCTCGCGCGCCGCTTCGGCCGCCGCCTGCGCCTCGTCGACGCGCCGGCCGCGGAGCTGGAGGCGGCGCTGCTCGCCGCGCGTCCCGAGGCGGCGGTGGACGTCGCGGTCGACGGCGACGCGGAGTACGACGACGCGTCCGGCGACCTGCGCGCCCTCGCGAACCAGGCGCCGGTCGTGCGCCTCGTGAACGTGCTGCTGCTCGATGCGCTGCGCCTCGGCGCGAGCGACGTGCACCTGGAGAGCACGGCCGACGGGCTGCGCGTCCGCTACCGGCTCGACGGCGTGCTGCAGGACGTGGAGCGCGTGCCGCCGTCGCTGCGCGCGGGGGTGGTGAGCCGCGTGAAGATCCTCGCCGGGCTCGACGTCGCCGAGCGGCGGCTGCCGCAGGACGGCCGCGCGCGCGTCCGCGTCGGTGATGCGGAAGTCGACCTGCGCGCATCGACGCTCCCCGCGCTCCACGGCGAGAGCGTCGTGCTGCGCGTGCTCGACCACGGCGGCGGCGGCGCACGCGACCTCGCGGCGTTGGGCATGCCGGACGCCGTGCGCGCGCCGTTCGAGCGGCTGCTCGGACGCGCCGGTGGCCTCCTGCTCGTCACCGGCCCGACCGGCTCCGGCAAGACGACGACGCTCTACGCCGCGCTCCGGCGCGTCGCCACGCCGGGCGTGAAGGTCGTGACGGTGGAGGACCCGGTGGAGTACCGGCTGCCGGGCGCGGTGCAGATCCCGACGAACACGCGCGCGGGCCTCGGCTTCGCCGACGCGCTCCGCTCGATCCTGCGTCACGACCCGGACGTCGTCATGGTCGGCGAGACGCGCGACCGCGAGACCGCGGAGATCGCGGTGCAGGCCGCGCTCACCGGCCATCTCGTGTTCACCACGCTGCACACCGTCGACGCGCCGAGCGCGGTGACGCGCCTCGTCGACATGGGCATCGAGCCGTATCTCGTCGCGGCGACGGTGCAGGGGGTGCTCGCCCAACGGCTCGTGCGGCTCGTGTGCGACAGCTGCAGCGAGTCCACTGAAGCCCCACCCGCGCTCCACGCTCTACGCTCCACGCTCGTCGTGCCGACCGGGGAGTCCGAGCGTGGAGCGTGGAGCGTGGAGCGTGGAGGGGCCGAGAGCTGGCGCCGAGGCCGCGGCTGCGACGCGTGCGCCGGCTCCGGCTACCGCGGCCGCACCGGCATCTACGAGCTGCTCGTCGTCGACGAGGCGTTCCGCGCGCTCGTCGTCTCGCACGCGCCACTCGACGCGCTGCGCGAGCGTGCGCGCGCGGCCGGGATGGTGCCGCTGCTGCACGACGGGCTGCGGCTCGCGCGTGCCGGGCTCACGACCGTGGAGGAGGTGCTCCGCGTGGCGGGCGACGCGGCGTGAGTGCTCCAGTCAGCGCCTACCGCTGGCGCGCCGCGACGGCCGACGGCCGCGTCGTCGTCGGCGAGCTGCAGGCCCCCGACCGCGCCGGCGCGGTCGACGAGCTGCGGCGACGCGGCCTCGTGCCGCTCGACGTCGACGCCGCGTCGACCGCGCGTGCCGGTGTTGGACGCGCTCGGCGCGGCGCCGCCACCGTCGCGTTCACGCGCGCGCTCGCCGCGCTGCTCCGCGCCGGCGTGCCGCTCGACCGCGCGCTCCGCTTCGCCGCGGACCAGGCCGCGCATCCGAGCGTCGCCGAGGCCGCGGATGCGGTGCGCCGCGACGTGCAGGCCGGCGCCGGGCTGGCCGAGTCGTTAGGCAGGCACCCCGCCGTGTTCGGCCGGTTGTACGTCGCGACCGTCGCCGCCGGCGAGGAGGCCGGGGCGCTCGCGCCGGCCGCCGAGCGGCTCGCCGACTACCTCGACGAGGACGCCGAGCTGCGCGCGCAGATCCGCGGCGCGCTGCTCTATCCGGCGATCATGGGCGTCGTCGCCGGCGTCGGGGTGCTCGTGCTTATGCTCGCCGTCGTGCCGCGGTTCGTCGCGCTGCTCGGCGAGACGGGCGGCGCGCTGCCGCTCTCCACCCGCGCGCTCGTCGCGGTGAGCCGCGCGCTGATCGGCTGGTGGTGGGTGTGGCTCGCGCTCCTCGTCGGCGGCGCGGCGTGGGCGCGCGCGTGGCTCGCGACGTCCGCGAACCGCGCGCGCTTCGACGCCGCGCGGCTCCGCTGGCCCGTCGTCGGGCCGCTCGAGCGCGCGCTCGCGGCGGCGCGCGTCACCCGCACGCTCGGCCTGCTGCTGCGCGCGGGCACGCGCGTCGTTCCCGCGCTTCGCATCGCCGCCGCCGCGGCGCCGAACCGCGCGCTCGCCACGGGCGTGGAGCGGGCCGCCGTCGACGTCGGGCGCGGCGAGCGCGTGGCCGCGGCGCTCGCGCCGGTGCTGCCTCCACTCGCCGCGCAGCTCGTGGCCGCGGGCGAGGAGAGCGGACGGCTCGACGAGCTCTGTCTCCGCGCCGCCGACACCTACGACGCCGAGGTGCGGCGCGCGCTCCGCACGGCGGTGGGGCTCGTCGAGCCCGCGCTCATCGTGCTGTTCGGGGCCGTCGTCGGCTTCGTCGCGCTCGCGATGCTGCAGGCCGTCTACTCGATTAACGTCGGCGGTCTGTGAGCGTCTCCCCGCCCGCCGGTGACGCCAGTCGCTGGCGCGCGCGCCGGCGCGCGGTATCGTCGTGACGTGGGTGTGTGCCCGCCCGTCCAGGGAGCGCGCCCACCGGAATCCCGGACGCCGCATCACCCTGCACGAGGCCTCGCCATGAGCCAGCCGACCGACGAGACCCCCGCGCTCACGCGGCGCGACTTCCTGCGCGGCGGCGCCGCCGCCGGCGCGCCCGTGCAGCCCCCGGTGCAGCCACCCGCGCAGCCGTCGCCGAAGCGCCTGCAGCCGCGCCGGCTCGCGCGCCGCATCGCCGGCGTGAACGACGCCGCGCAGCCCACCTGGCTGCTCGACCCCACCGACGAGTGGGAGAACTGGTCGCTCCGCCTCGCGCGCCGCGTCACGCTCGGCCTCACGCCGGAGGAGGCGCAGCGGGCGCGCACCCTGGGCTACGCACGCTACCTCGAGTACCAGCTCGATTACACGAGCATCGACGACGCCGCGGTCGATGCGTTCGTCGCCACGAAGTGGCCGGCGCTCGCGCAGACCGGCGCCGCGCTCTCCACGCAGGCGACCGGCACGCTGCAGACGCAGCTGCAGGAGAGCACCGTCTACCGCGCGGCGTTCTCGAAGCGCCAGCTCTACCAGCGCATGGTGGAGTTCTGGAGCGATCACTTCAACATCTCGTTCTCGAAGGTCGGCTACCTGAAGATCCTCGACGACCGCGAGGTGATCCGGAAGCACGCGCTCGGGACGTTCCCCGACCTGCTGAAGGCGAGCGCGCACAGCGCGGCGATGCTCGTCTACCTCGACCAGCAGGTGAGCCGCCGCCAGGCGCCCAACCAGAACTACGCGCGCGAGCTCATGGAGCTCCACACGCTCGGCGTCGACGGCGGCTACACGCAGCAGGACGTCGCCGAGCTGTCGCGCATCCTCACCGGATGGACCGTCGCCGGGCGCGGCGACTTCGCGTTCGCCCCGTCGCAGCACGACTTCGGGGCGAAGACGCTGCTGGGCACCGCGTTCCCCGCGGTGAACGCGATGAACCAGACGAACCCACAGGGCGTGCAGGAGGGTGAGGCGGCGCTCGACCTGCTCGTCAACCATCCGAGCACCGCGAAGTTCATCGCGAGGAAGATGCTCCGCTGGCTGCTCTGGTACGATCCGTCGCCGGAGATGATCGACGCCGTCGCCGCGGAGTACACGCGCACGAAGGGGGACATCAAGGCGATGGTGCGCACGTCGCTCGGCTTCCAGTTCCTGCAGCAGGCGCCGGCGAAGTTCAAGCGGCCGTTCCACTGGCTCGTCTCGGCCATCCGCGCATCGGGCGCGGTGCTGAACGCGGCGGGCGGCGCGAATCGCCTGCTCTCGAGTCTGGGGCACGCGCAGTTCGTGTGGGACACGCCCGACGGCTACCCCGACGTGATGGAGTACTGGGCGGGCAACCTGCTGCCGCGGTGGAACGCGGCGACGACGATCGCGAACTCGAACAACGCGGCGGAGATGCAGGTCGACGTCACCGCGCTCCAGCAGCTCGGCACCGCCGACGCGGTGGCGGCGGCGTTAGGCAAGCGGGTCTTCGGCGGCGAGATGGGCGACCGCACGCGCGCGGAGCTCGTCGCCTACCTCAAGCCCACGCCGACGAACGCCGTCCGCATCCGCGAGGCGCTCGCGCTCGCGCTCGCGTCGTCCAGCTTCCAGTGGTACTGAGAGAATCGACCCCATGAGCGATCACCTCGACTGCGGCTGTCAGGAGTACAACGAGCTGTCGCGCCGGTCGTTCGTCGCCGGCGCGGGCGCCGCGCTCGCCGCGGCGGCGTTTCCCGCGTGGCTCCCGCGCGTCGTGCTCGCCGAGAGCTACGTCAGCACCCGCGACGTCATCGTGAGCGTGTTCATGCGCGGCGGCGCCGACGGCCTGTCGCTCGTCGTGCCGTTCGGCGATCCGGATTACTACACCGCGCGCCCCACGCTCAACATCGCGCCGCCGGACAGCGCGAAGACGAGCAAGGTCACGGCGCTCACGAACTACTTCGGCCTCCCGCCGGCGCTGACGCCGCTCGTGCCGGCGTACAAGGCGGGGCAGCTGCTCGTGGTGCACGCCGCCGGCGTCACGGTCGCGAACCGCTCGCACTTCGACATGCAGCGGTTCATCGAGGTCGGGAAGGCGAACGACCCGAACCTCATCACGGGCTGGCTCGGCCGGCATCTCGCGAGCGTGCCGCCGGTGCGCACGAGCGCGCCGCTCCGCGCGTTGGGCCTCGCCGACGGGCTGCAGCGCACGCTCTACGGCGCGCCGAAGACGCTCCCCATCGCCGACCCGTCGACGTACGGGATCTCCGGCAGCGCGACGACGGCGCAGGCGCGCGCCGACTTCCTGCAGGGCGACTACTTCCTCACGCTGGAGCCGGTGCGGTCCGCGGCGCTCGACGCGACGAACACGCTCGCGCTGCTGCGCAACGTGAACGTGAGCGGCTACCGCCCCGCGAACGGCGCGACGTACCCGAACTCCGCGTTCGGCCGCAGCCTCCGCTCGGCGGCGGCGCTCATCAAGGCGGACGTCGGCATCGAGGCGGTGCAGGTCGACATCGGCGGCTGGGACACGCACCAGCAGCAGGATCCGAACGCCGGCTCCATGTTCCGCACGATGGGCGACTTCGCGGGCGCGTTAGGCGCGTTCTGGTCGGACGTCATGGCGCCAGGCGGCGCGCAGGCGAACGTCACGCTCGTCGCGCTGTCGGAGTTCGGCCGCAACGTGCGCGAGAACGCGAGCCTCGGCACCGACCACGGGCGCGCCGGCGCGATGTTCGTCATGGGCCCCGGCATCGTCGGCGGGCGCGTGCTGACGAACAACTGGCCCGGCCTCGCGCGCGAGAACCTCGAGTCGGGGCAGGACCTCAAGGTCACGCTGGACCACCGCGACATCCTCGCCGAGATCGTGGCAAAGCGGCTCGGCAATCCGAGCGTCGACGTGGTCTTCCCCGAGTACCGCCCGACGTTCCGCGGCGTCGCGAGCTGATGCAACGGCGCCGCGCGCTACGGCGCAGTCGAGCGCTGTGAGCGTCGCTCGCGCTTCATCGCGCCGTATCGTCAGCGCCCCATCGCCCGCGCCGTCGAGAGCGCCGTTAGGCGCCGTCAGGGCACGACGACGACCTCCCCGATCATCCCCGGGTGGATCCGGCAGTCGTACGCGTACGTCCCCTTCGTCGTGAACTTCCGGTCGACGCTCGCGTTGCGCGTGATCTGGATGTCCTGCGGCGCGCCCGTCTGCCGCTCGAAGATCACGTTGTGATCGATCCCCGGCGGGAACTCGAACGTCACCGTCCCGCCGACCGCGATGGTCGTCGAGAACGGGATGAACGCGCTCGGCAGCATGGTGACCGTCGCCGTGCGCGGCGCGCTCGACGGCGGGTCGACGGGGGCGTCCTTGCCGCCACCGCACGCGGCGAGCAGGACCGTCAGGAAGGCGAGCGGGCGGCGGCAGCGCATGCGGGGTGGGGCAGGAGGAGACGACGTCGCCGGGTAGACGCGCGAACTCCGCGATCGTGAACGGCCCGGGCGTGCCGCTTGCCCATTCGTGATCTCTCGACTCACGCCAACGCGGAGGATCCGATGGCCGACTTCACGAGCGGCAACGTCTTCGACAACATGCCCGGCGGCAACCCCGGGATCAACATGGGGACGACGGGCAGCATGCACGAGATCGACTGGGGCACCGAGAGCTGGGGGGAGAACGAGCAGCGGCACTGGCGCGACAGCTACTCCAGCCGCCCCTACGTCCAGGCCGACCGCGGCTTCGACTACTACGAGCCCGCCTACCGCTACGGCACCGCCGCGGCGCGCCACCACGGTGGCCGCGAGTGGAACGAGGTCGAGGGCGATCTGGAGCGCGGGTGGGACAAGGCGCGCGGCACGTCCAAATCGGCGTGGGGCGACGTGAAGGACGCCGTGCGCGACGCGTGGGACCACGTGCGCGGGCACCGCTGACATGGCCGACGTCGCGCTCCGCCCACCGGGCTCGCTGCACGGGGCCCCGATTCCCGTCGTTCCCGACGTCGCGTACCTGCGCACGGCGATCGTGAACGTCGCGTTCGTCGGCGCGCCGGAGTCGGGGCGCTGGGTGCTCGTCGACGCCGGCATCTCCGGCTACGCGGACCACATCGCCGACGCCGCGGCGCGCCGCTTCGGCGACGGCTCGCGCCCCGAGGCGATCGTGCTCACGCACGGCCACTTCGACCACGTCGGCTCGCTGCGGGCGCTGGTCGAGCGATGGGACGTGCCCGTGTACGCGCACCAGCTCGAGCTGCCGTACCTCACGGGCCGCTCCGCGTATCCGCCGCCCGATCCGACGGTCGGTGGTGGCGCGATGGCGCGGCTCGCCGGCCTGTACCCCAAGCGGCCGATCGACCTTGGCGAGCGCGTGCGGCCGCTCGCCGACGACGGCTCGCTGCCCGAGATGCCGGGGTGGCGATGGGTGTTCACGCCGGGGCACACGCCGGGACACGTCTCGCTCTTCCGCGAGGCCGACCGCGTGCTGATCGCCGGCGACGCGTTCGTGACGACGAAGCAGGAGTCGGCGCTCGCCGTGCTCACGCAGCGCGCCGAGATCAACGGCCCGCCGATGTACTTCACGCCCGACTGGGAGCGCGCGTGGTCGTCGGTGAAGGCGCTCGCCGCGCTCGAGCCGTTGGTCGCGCTCACCGGCCACGGCTCGCCGATGCAGGGCCCGCAGCTCGCCGAGGATCTGCACGCGCTGGCCCGCGACTTCGACGTGCGCGCCATGCCGTCGCACGGGCGCTACGTCGGCCGCCCCGCCGTCACCGACGAGCGCGGCGTCGTCTCGCTTCCACCCGCCCCGTCCGACCCCGTCACCGGCCTCGCGTTAGGCATCGGCGCGGCGGTCGCGCTGGGGATGGTGGTCCGTTCGCTACGGGGCGACCAGCGAGGGCGCGCGTAGTGGCTGCGTGGCTGCGTGGCTGCGTGGCTGCGTGGCTGCGTGGGCGCGTGACGGGTACGCAGCCACGCAGCCACGCCGCTACGAGTAGTACCGCCGCATCTGCGCCGCGACGCCGTCGAGATCCGGGAACAGCCGCCGCTCGTCGATCGTCGCGATGTCGAGCTGGTCACGCACGACGTCCACGCGCTCGGCGGGGATCACGTACTTCGTGAGCGCGTCGAGCAGCTCGTGCTTCGCGAGGAACTCGTCGAACGACTGCGTCGTCGTCGACGAGATCGTGAACGCCGCGGCCTGCGTGGCGAGGCGCGCGTCCAGCGTCGGCGGCTCGAACAGCACGGCGAACGGCTTCTGCTTCGCGCCGCTGCGCATGAGGTCCCACGGCGTGAGGCCGCCGGCGTCGGGGTCGTGGTTCAGCGCGGCGAGATCGTCGCTCAGCAGCGCGAGCGGCGGGAAGCCGAAGTGCCGGTGCACGCGCTGCCAGTCCAGGCGCCACACCACGCGGTCGGCGGCGTGCGGCCGCAGCGTCGCGAAGTGCGCCGCGACGAGCGGCGAATAGGTCCAGTCGAGCAGCCGCGTGGGCAGTCCGTGGTGCTGCGCCGCGACGAGCAGCTCCCACTCGTTGCGCGGGGTGGGGAAGTACGGGCGCGAGTAGCGGATGAAGTTGCGGAGGATGTGCTCCTCGAGCGCGCTCTTCGTGTGCGGCGGATGGATGCCGCCGAGCCGGTCGAGGCTCGTGAGCAGCGGCCACTCCGCGTGCCCCGAGCCGCGATACACGCCCGAGTCGCGCCGGCGCCCGGTTACCGGATCCGGCTCGCGCGGCGTCACGTGGTCGAGCAGCTCGCCTAACGTCTTCAGCTCGATCGTCGAGATCTTGGCCATCGTCGGTCGTCGGTCACTCGCTCAGGTTCCAGATCGCTGGCGTCGCCAGCTCCACGGAGTTCCCCGCCGGATCGCGCACGTACAACGAGCGCCCACCGCGCGGCCAGCGCACCTCGGCCTCCACGGGCACGCCGCGTTCCGTTAGGCGCGCGCGCCACGCGTCGAGCTCGCGCTCGGGCGCCGCGAACGCCACGTGCCCGGCGCCGCGCGCGCCGTGCGGCGGCACGTCGCCCGTCGCCGCCGTCGTCGCGTCCGGGTTGAACACGAGGAACACCCCCCCGCCGCAGCGGAAGAACACGTGCCGCCCCGCCACGCGCGCGAACGCCTCCAGCCCGATCACGTCGGCGTAGAACCGCTCCGCCGCGTCGAGGTCGGACGCGTACACGCAGGTCTCGAGCACGCCGCGCACGTTCATCGTGAGGTCCGCCTGCCGGCTCTCGAGCATGCGCCCCGACGCGTCAGGAAGCGTACCGGCGTGGCCGCGAGCGCGCGGGCGTGAAACACGCAGTCGCCCGTGCCGTAGGCCTGGGAGGCCCCCTCACGCCAGGAGATCGCCCGATGTGGCTCGCAATCAAGGCTCTGTTGCTCCGTTGGGTGCTCGCCCGGAGCTTCGGCGGCCTGGTCAGCTTCCTCCTTCTGCTCGCCGTGCCGCTCGCCGGCGTCCTGAAGGTCGTCGGTCTGCCGCTGCTCATCGTCGTGGGGATCGTGGGGCTGCCGATCCTGCTCGTGCTCGCGGTGATCGGGCTTCCCATCCTGCTCGTCGTCGGCACCGTCGGCGTCATCATGGCGGTCGTCGGGACGATGCTCGCCGCCGGTCTCGCGCTGCTGAAGATCGCGCTGCCCGTCATCGTCGTCGTGCTCGTCGCGCGCTGGGTGTGGGGGATGGTCCGCGGCCGCCGCGGCGACACCGGCACGACGTCCGAGAGCACGCCGCCCGCCACGCCTCCGGGTCCCGAAGCCGCTTCCTGACGCCCGGCCGCGCGGCGATGATTCCTCCCGGAATCCCGCCGCCGTGCCGTCGAAGACCCTCCCGCTCCCGCCGCTCCCGATCGACGACGTCCTGCCCGCGCTGCGCGACGCGCTGCGCGGGCGTTCGTCTGTCGTGCTCCAGGCGCCGCCGGGCGCCGGCAAGACGACGCGCGTCCCGCTCGCGCTCCTCGGCGAGCCCTGGGTCGACGGCCGGATCGTGATGCTGGAGCCACGCCGCCTCGCCGCCCGCGCCGCCGCACGCCACATGGCGCGGCTCCTCGACGAGGACGTCGGCGCGACCGTCGGCTACCGCGTGCGGCTCGACACGCGCGTGAGCCGCGCGACGCGCATCGAGGTCGTCACCGAGGGGATCCTCACGCGCATGCTGCAGCGCGATCCGGCGCTCGACGGAACCTCGGCCGTGATCTTCGACGAGTTCCACGAGCGGAGCCTGCACGCCGACCTCGGGCTCGCGCTCGCGCTGCAGACGCAGAGCGTGCTGCGCCCCGAGCTGCGGCTGCTCGTCATGTCCGCCACGCTCGACGGCGAGCGCGTGGCGCGAATGCTCGGCGATGCCCCCGTCGTCACGAGCGCGGGGCGGAGCTGGCCGGTCGAGGTGCGATGGCGCGCCACGCGGCCCGCACCGCGCGAGGTCGAGGCGGCGACGGCGCTGACGGTGCGCGAGGCGATCCGCACGCACGACGGCGACGTGCTCGTGTTCCTCCCCGGCGCCGCGGAGATCCGGCGCGTCGCCAATCTGTTGGGCGGGCTGCCCGACGACGTGTCGGTGCGGCCGCTCCACGGCAGCATGCCGCCCGAGGCGCAGGATGCGGCGATCGCGCCGTCGCCCGTCGGGCGACGCAAGGTGGTGCTCGCGACCAACATCGCCGAGACGAGCCTCACCATCGAGGGGATCCGCGTCGTCGTCGACACGGGGCTCGCGCGCGTGCCGCGGTTCTCGCCGCGCACCGCCATGACGCGCCTCACGCTCGCCCGCGTGTCGCGCGCGTCGGCCACGCAGCGGTGCGGGCGCGCGGGACGACTCGGCCCCGGCGTCTGCCACCGGCTGTGGCCCGAGCACGAGCACCACCACCTGCTCCCGGACACGCCGGCCGAGATCCTCGACGCGGACCTCGCGCCGCTCGCGCTGGAGCTCGCGGCCGCCGGCGTGATCGACCCGGCGGAGCTGACGTGGCTCGACCCGCCCCCCGACGCGACGTACCGGCAGGCGCGCGAGCTGCTCGCGTCGTTGGGCGCGTTGGGCGGGGACGGGCGTGTCACCGCGCACGGGCGGCGCATGGCGGAGCTGCCGCTGCACCCGCGCCTCGCCCACATGGTGCTGCGCGCTCGGGAGCTCTCGTTGGGCGGCCTCGCCTGCGACCTCGCGGCGCTGCTCGAGGAGCGGGACGTGCTGCGCGCCGCTGCGGCGCCCGCGCGTCCCGACGCCGACGTGCGGCTCCGCGTCGAGGTCCTCCGCGGCGCCGGCAGCGGCGACACGATCGCCGCGGCGCACGGCGCGACGGTCGACCACGACGCCCTGCGCCGCGTGCGGCTCGAGGCGCGCGCCCTTCGCGCGTCGTTGGGCCTGGGTCATCCCGAGCGAAGCGGGGGAGACGCGTGCGGGCTGCTGCTCGCGCTCGCGTACCCGGACCGCGTCGCGCAGCGCCGGCCCGGCGCGGGCGGCCGCTACCTGCTCGCGAACGGCCGCGGGGCGACGTTCGACGACGGCCAGCCACTCGCCACGGAGCCGTACGTGGTCGCCGCGGAGCTCGGCGGGACCGGGAGCGAGGCGCGCGTGGAGCTCGCCGCGCCGCTCGCGATCGACGACTGGCTCCGCTCCGGCGATGCGCCGCTCACACGCGACGACGAGCTCGCGTGGGACGCCGACGCGGGCGTCGTGCGCGCGCGCGTCGTGGAGCGACTCGGCGCGATCGTGCTGCGCGAGATCCCGGATCCGAGCCCCGACCCCGAGGCGGTCGCCGCGGCGCTCGTCGACGCCATTCGCGCCGGGGGGCTCGGGATGCTCGCGTGGAGCGAGGACGCGAGCCGGCTGCGCGAGCGCCTCGCGTTCCTGCACGCGCTGGAGCCGTCGGCGTGGCCCGACGTCTCCGACGACGCGCTGCTCGCGACGCTCGACGCGTGGCTCGCGCCGCGGCTGTGGGGCGTACGCCGGCGCGACGAGCTGGCGCGCGTCGACGTCGGCGAGGCGCTGCGCGACCGCCTCACGCGTCAGCAGCGCGCCGCGCTCGACGATCTGGCGCCGTCGCACGTCGTCGTGCCGAGCGGCTCGCGCGTCCGCATCGACTACGCGACCCCCGACGCGCCGGTGCTCGCCGTCCGGCTGCAGGAGCTGTTCGGGGCCGTGGAGACGCCGCGGGTCGGAGGGGGCCGCGTGCCGCTCACGCTGCACCTGCTGTCGCCGGCCTACCGTCCGGTGCAGGTCACGCGCGACCTCGCGGGGTTCTGGCGCACGAGCTACTTCGACGTCCGGCGCGAGCTGCGCGGGCGCTACCCGAAGCACGAGTGGCCCGAGGATCCGCTCGCCGCGCAGCCGACCGCACGCGCGAAGCGGCGGTCCTGACCAATCCTGACGGCGCCTGACGGCGCGACGTGCGCCCGGGCCTGCGCGGGCGATACCGCGCGGACGGTGAAGCGCGATGAGGCGCAAGCGGCGTTCACAACGCTGACAGGGCAGTGCGGCGCCGTGCCGCGGGGCGAGACGATTCGAGCGCCCCATCGCGCCGTATCGCCGGCGAAGTGCCGCCCGCGAAGTGCGCGGCGCAGTTCGCGCCGTCAGGTGATCAGACGAGTTCGCGAACGACCAGGCCTAACGCGATCGCGCCCGCGATGCCGAGGAGGAGCAGGATCAGCCCGCGTCGGTCGGACCGGTACGCCTCGTAGATCGGCTCGTCGAGCCAGTAGCCGCGCTCCGTCTCGCGGACCGCCTGCGCGTTCACCAGGCGGCGCAGCCGTCGCCGCGCGATGTGGCGCAGCTCGGGGAGGGGCACCGCTCGATCGGGGCTCGTGGCGCCGGCGCGGCGGAGATGGTCGACGATCTCGCGCTCCGAGCGCTGCAGCAGGACGATCGCGGGAGCTCCCATGGCGGGGCGGGGGGCTTTCGGAAACGGATGGCGGGCGGGGGGCCATCGGGCGTGCGGTCGCCACCGCGCCGCTCAGGTGATGCGGATCACGGTGGCCCGCGGCCGACCCACTCGGGGATGTCGGCCTAATAGATATAGACCGGCGTGCCGACGGGAACCTGGTCGTACAGCCACTCGACGTCCTCGTCGAGGAGCCGGACGCACCCGTGCGTGGCCGCCGTGCCGATCGATTCGGTATGCGGAGTCCCGTGCAGGAGGTAGCCCTCCCCGAGGCTCAGCTTGTACTTCCCAAGTTCGCCCTCGATGCGCCGATTCGCGGTCCCCGTCGGCGGCACGTAGATCGTGCCGTCGAAGACGATCTCCTCGTCGGACGGGAGCGGCGTGAACGTCGAGCCGTCGAGCGTGCCGACGCGGTCACCGCGGACGACGAGCTTGCGCCCATCGGCCAGCGTCACCGCGCGCCCGCGCTCGAGATGCGCGAGCCGCAGGCCCTGACGCGAGGCGACCTCCGCGTAGTGCCACTCGGGCGGCACCCACACCGGGTTCGACTCCTTCGAGAGGATCTTCCGCTTGCCGCGGGGCGTCTCGAAGCGCCAGGACTTGCCGTTGTAGCTCAGCGTGGTGTCCACCGCGACCGCGACCGGCGCGACGAGCAGCGTGTCGGCGCCGTCGAGCACGTACAGCTCGCGATCGAACATGGACACGATCACCCGGAGCCCGGTCGCGTTCGTCGCGGCGGCCTTCGCAGCCTCGTACTCGAGGCTGTCCGCCGCCGACTTGAACGAGCGGGCGGCCACGGGAACCAGCGCCGCCGGGCTCGTCACGCCCGCCCGATCGCCGGAATCCGTCTCCGACCGCGCTCCGACCAGCTCCGGTCGCCTTCCCGCCCCGGCCTGCGCCGACGCGAGCGACGGAGCGCTCACGCCGACACAAGCGAGGAGGAGCCACGCTGAGACGGCACCGAGACGGGACACGCCCTTCGCCACGACGTGGCCGTTCCGGAGGCCGCCGTCCGGACGGCCGGGCTCATCGCCCGACCGCCCGTGGCGCACCGCGTGGAGGTGCGTACTACGCATCGATTACCAGTTGAAGGTGAGACCGAGCGCCACCGGGATATACGCAGAGTGGCCGCTGTTCATGTTCACCGAGACGTACCGCGACTCGGCGTAGAGCGCCGCGCTGCCGATCCCGAACTGGATGCCACCACCCGCGTTCCAGCCGAGCTTCGTGCTCGACGAGCTGCCGGTGTCGTACAGGTTGTTGAACGTCGTCGTGTACATCGTGCCGTTCGTCGTGGTCGACGATACCGTCGGCGTCCTGCCGTAGTTCCGGAAGTGGTACGCACCACCACCCGCGACCCCGTACAGGCCGCTCAGCAGGCCATGCCCGAACGGAAGGCGCAGCTTCGCGTCGGCGACCGCCTGCCAGATCTGCGGCTCGGCGACCGACACGGGCAGGCCGGACTTCGACTTCAGCGTCGCGTAGCCGAAGTTGGCGCGGATGCCGAGCGGGCCGTTCGGCGAGTCCCAACCGACCGGCACCTCGACGCCCCAACCGGACTTGTAGAACGTGCTGAAGTTCGTCTTCGGGATCTCGCCGGCGCCGGCGACCCCGATGTACCACCCGTTGCGGAGCCGGATCGCCGGCGCCGGCGCGGGCACCTCACCCGTGCTGACCGTCGTCGTCGTGGTCGTCGTGGTCGTCGTCGTGTCCACCGCGACCGGCGCGGGGGTCGGAGTCGGAGCCGGGGCCGGCGCGGGGGCCGGAGCCGGCATCGACGACGTCGTGTCGCGCGGTGCCGGCGTGTCCTTCGTTACCGGCATCGGGGTGGAGCTCGGGCGCGGCGTATCCTTGCGCACGGGCATCTGCTGGGCCCCGGCGGCGCTCACGCTGCCGAGGGTGAGAGCGATCGCCGCTCCGATGGCGCGGCTCGTCGAGAAACGCAGAGTCATGTCTTCCTCCTCTACCTCTTCGTCTTCGTCCTGGAGTTCTTCCCCGAAGTCTGGGGCTGCGAGACCGAAGGTTCCGATCGTTCCCGGGAGACCGTCCTCCTCGTGGAGGCCTCCGTTGGGATCGACCCCTCCGGGTCGTTCCCGGACGCGGCGTCGAACCTCGCTGCCGCGGTCTGCACCCCCTCGGGGGTACCCGGTCCGCCGCGGGATCTCGGGGCGAGGGCCCCGTGGTACGATCCGCTGCGGCAGTCCCCTCTAAGGCAGGCTGCATGCCGCCAGGGAAACGGGCGGTGGACTTTCGGCCCCGCCGACGTGCATTCGCGTTCCTGCTGACGGGTCTTAACGTGAAGCGGCGCCGGGAGATGCCTCCCGGCGCCGCTTCATCTGGTCCGACGGTCGTGCGACGTGATCTCAGACGTGATCTCAGTGGAACGACACGCCGGCCATGATCGGGATGTAGTTCACCGCCTTCCCGGGCGTGTAGACGCGGGTGTAGCGCGCCTCACCGAACAGCTCCGCCGGGCCGACGCCGAGCGACAGACCGAGGCCCGCGTGCGTGCCGAGGCTCGTGTTGCTCGAGGACTGGCTCTGGGCCGCCGCCGCGACCTGCGCGTTGAGGGCGGGGCTCGAGTACTTCGTGTTGTACAGGTTGTTCGTCAGGAAGATCGAGCGGTTGTAGTTCGTGAAGTGGTGCACCGCGCCGCCGCCCACGAGGTACGCGCCGCTGGTCGCCTTCAGGAACCGGCCGAACGGGACGCGGAACTTCAGGTCCCCACCGAGCGACCACTGCGTGGCGTCGGCGACACCGACCGACGACGCCGAGTTGAACTCCGTGTATGCGGCCACGAGGCGCGCGCCGAGCGGGCTGTGCGGCGGATCCCACGTGAGCGGGACGTTGATCCCCCAGCCCGGGTTGTACGACTGCATCGCGTCGCCGACCGGGTGCACCGAGCCGGCCGCGAGGCCGAGCGAGAGCCCGTTGCCGAAGAACCGCTGGATGCGCGCCGGGATCAGCGGCAGCACCTCACCGGTGCTCGCCGACTGCGTCGTGGCGCAGTTGCACATCACGACCGTCGTGTCGCTGCGGCCGACGAGCACCGTATCGCGCGCCGGCATCGTGTACGTGCTGCTGCTCGTGCTGGAGCTGCTGGAGCTGCTCGGCGTCGTCTCGGTCGACGGCGTGGCCGGCTGCTCCTTGCGGATCGGGAGCTGCGACCGGCTGCGGCGCGGCGCCGAGCGGGTGGTGTCCTGCTGGGCCGAGGCGGTGGCGACCGCTCCCAGCGTGAGCGCGACGGCGAACCCCATCGCGCGCGAGGTCGTAAAGCGAAGCATCGTGTATCTCCTCCTCTCCGTCTTCGTCAGCGGCTACGCCCTCAAGCGCCGGCCCCCGCGGGCGAGTAGCGGGCCCTCCGACGGCTCCATCCTCCGTCGGCCACGGGCGACGAACGTCGTCGCGGCGCGAGGCGATAAAGCATGGGCCATGCCGTCGCGCGATCACGAAATCTTCGGTGACGCATGGCGCCGACGGTGGGTCCATGCACCTTTTGCCCTCTGTGCAGGGCCCAAATGCGCGACGCGCCGGCGGTTGCCGGCGCGTCGTGTGTTTTCTCGTGCGACGTATGTTTTTCGGCGTGGGCCGCCCCGTGCGCGGCGGGCGCGTCGGACCGGCGATCGTTAGGCGCGCGGGGCCGTCGGCGAACCGTTAGGCACCCACGCGCGCGCCGCGTCAGTGCCGTGCGAAGACGCTCGTGCGGCCGTCGCGCCCGAACGCGACGACGTCGAACCGGTCGGCGCGGCCGCCCATCTCCATGCCCGGCGAGCCGCTCGGCATCCCGGGCACCGCGACGCCGCGCACGCCCCTCGGCTTCTCGCGGAGCAGCCGCAGCACGTCGGCGGCAGGCACGTGCCCCTCCACGACGTAGCCCTCGACGAGCGCGGTGTGACACGACTGCAGGGCGGTCGGCACCCCTTCGCGGCGCTTGATCGCATCGACGTCGGCGACGTCGTGCACCGTCGTCGCGAAGCCGGCGGCGCGCACGTGGTCCACCCACTTCGCGCAGCAGCCGCACGTGGGGCTCTTGTAGATCGTGATCGCGACCTTCGCGGAGGCGTCGGCGCGGCGGGAGACGAGAAGCGCGAGCGCGCCGGCGGAAGCGGCGACCCACTCGCGGCGGGACAGCGTGTGTGAGGACATGCGACGGGAGAAGGACGACGGACGCCGTTCAGACGAGCCGCAGCGGCGCGCGCCGCGCGAGGCGCTCCGCGCGGCCCGCATCGGCGGCCGACCAGAGCGTGACGGCGAGCAGCGCGCCGATCTGCAGCGAGGACGGCCAGCCGAGGTACGCCGTCACGCCGTACGCGGCGCCGGCGGTGACGAGGTGGCCGGCGGCGGTGCGCCGCCGGCCCTGCAGGAATTGACCGAGCCCGGGGAGCACGAGGCTCGCCGCGGCCGCCCACAGCGGCCCCCCCTGCGGCGACGGGTTGGGAGCTTCGAGGGGCGCGCCGCGCACCACGCGCAGGCGGCCGCGCCGGACCGGACGGGGCATCGTGGAACCTCTGCGTTCGACGACGAGCGTGCGTGGGCGAACGTGCCCGAGAACGACGGCGATGTTAGCACGCGCGCCTCCGACCGGCCAGGGCCGTACGGGAGTGCTGCCGGTGCGGCTACTGCTGGCAGCGGCCGTGTGGATCCGGCTTCGCCTGATCGACGACCGGCCGGTGGTCGAGCGCCGCGACATGCATCGCGATGTCGTCCACGAGGTTCACGACCTTCGCCATGTGGTCGTAGTCGATGTACTGCGGCTCGTCCGTCACCTGGTGATAGTCGGAGTGGCCGCCGGTCGTGAAGAACACGATCGGGATGCCGTAGCGCGCGTACTCGTAGTGGTCGCTGCGGCAGTAGATGTTCATCGGGTGCCCGTTCGCGTCGAGCGAGTAGTCGAACGTGAGCCCGTGCTTGCCGCTCTTGTTCACCGACTCGACGAGGTCGCCGAGCTCCGTCGAGAGCCGGCGCGAGCCGACGAGCTGCAGGTAGTTGTTCGCGCCGTGGATCGACGCGCCCTCCTTCGTCTTGCCGGTCTCGTCCCACGGGTCGCCGCGTCCCTCCATGTCCATGTTCAGCTCCGTGACGATGGAGTCGCGCGGCACGGTCGGGTGGTCGGTGAACCACTCCGAGCCCCACAGCCCCTTCTCCTCGCCGACGTGCCAGATGAACAGGATCGAGCGCTTCGGCGCGGCGGCGCCCTTCCGGCTCGCCATCTTCTCCGCGATCTCGAGCACGCTCACCGAGCCGGAGCCGTCGTCGTCGGCGCCGTTGTAGATCGAGTCGAGGCGCGCCGTGCCGGGGTGCGCGGCGCGGTAGGCGGCGAGGAGCTTGTTCACGTCCGCCTGCTGCTCCGGCGTCGCGCGGTTGCCCGCGTCCTCGGCGCCGCCAGGCCTAACGATGTGGTTGAAGATGCGGATCGAGTCGTGGTCGACCGGGCGGTTGTTGAAGCCGACGTGGTCGTTGTGCGCGCCGATCGCGACGTACTCGCCGGCGAGCTTCGGGTCGCTCCCGGGCAGGATCGCGACGACGTTGCGCGCGGGGCTCGCGATCGGCTCGACGAGGCCGCGCACGTTCAGCGTGACCGGCGAACCGGCGGTGTTCACCGGCGGCACCGCGTTGAGGTTCGGGAAGAGCTTCTGCGCGCCCGCCATGGTGAGGTAGACCACGGGCTTCGGCGCCGGGCCGTTAGGCGCCTGCTCGTTGTCGAGGAACGCCGCCGGCCGACGCACGACGGCCAGCAGCTGGTCGGGGACGACGAGCGCGATGCCGGCCGCGGTGGGCACGACGCGGTTCACCGTGCGCAGCGCGCGGAAGCTCACGCCGCCCGGCAGGTAGAACACGACGAACTTGCCGGCCGCCTGCTCGGGGGTGATCGCGTTCACCGTGTCGCCGACCTGGCCGCCGTAGACGACCGGCACGTCGGTCCCGGCGAGCGTCCCGCTGCCGTTCGCCGCCCACTCCGTGCCGAACGCGAGCGACGCGCCGCCGACGGTCAGCGTCGACGCGGCGTCGATCGCGCGCGTCTTCATCGGGATCGTCTGGAAGTAGGTGCCGTCGTCGCCGGCCGGCTTGAGGCCGAGGCGCTGCACCTCGCGCGCGATGTAGTCGGTGCCCTTCACGTTCCCCGGCGTCCCCGCCTCGCGCCCCATCATGGAGTCGTCGGCGAAGATGTAGAGGCGCGTCATCAGGTCCTTCGCCGTGATGTCGGCGCTCGTGGGCTGCGGGCCGAGCTTGAGCGGGAGCCGGGTGTCGGGCGCCGGCACGACGGCGGCGGGGGCCGCCGCGTCCTTCGTCACGGGCTGCGCGACGAGCACGCCCGGAAGCAGCGCGGCCGCGGTGAGAAGCAGGTGGTGTCGCATGGAGTCGGGTGAGAGTCGAACCGAAGTATACCCACCGTGGAACCCGGAAGCGCGGGCGGTACGGCGCTGTCGATGCGGCGCGATGCTGCGCACGCACCGTTTCACACCGCTGGATCACGCAGTACGGCGCCGTGCCGCGGTGTGAGACGCCGTTTGCGCCTCATCGCGCTTCACCGTCCACGCGTATCGCCGGCGAAGTGCGCAGCGCGGCTCGCGCCGTAGTAGTTCAGCCGGCGTCCGCTTCCGCCGCCGCGATGATGCCGCGCTCGACGTAGATCGGTCGCACCTGCTCGCGGAGCCCCGGGAGCCGGAGCAGGAACGCGAGCGCCGCGGCGATGCAGGCGACGCCGCCGACGAGGATCGTCCCGGTCGTGCCGAACCGGTCGGCCGCCGCGCCGGCGAGCAGGGAGCCGATCGGCGCGGTACCGAGGAACGCCATCGTGTAGAACGACATCACGCGGCCGCGGAGGTCCTCGTCGACGACGGTCTGCAGCACGGTGTTCGTGCTCGCCATCTCCACCATCATCCCGCCGCCGACGATGGGGAGCACGATCAAGGCGACCCACAGCGTGCGCGCGAGCGCGAACGCGACGAGCCCGGCGCCGAACGCCGCCGTCGCGAGCCCCATGACGCGTCCGAGGCCGAGCACCGAGCGCCGCGACGCGAGGTAGAGCGCGCCGCCCACCGCGCCGAGCCCAGACGCGGTCATGAGCCCGCCGAGCGTGTGCGGGCCGCCGTGCAGCACGCGCGACGCGATGTCGGGCATCAGCACCGTGTACGGCATGCCCATGGTGCTGACGAGCGCGAGCAGCAGCAGCGCGGTGCGTACCGGCGGGAAGCCGGCGACGTAGCGGAAGCCGGTGCGCAGCTCGTCGAGCACCGCCCCGTGCCGCCGCGCCGTGACGTCGCGCGGCAACCGCATCGCCAGCAGCGACGCGATCACGGCGACGTACGAGATCGCGTCGATGAGGAAGCACCACCCCTCGCCGACCGCCGCGATGACGATGCCGCCGATCGACGGGCCGATGATGCGGCTGCCGTTCACCATCGTGGAGTTGAGCGCGATCGCGTTAGGCAGGTCGGCGCGGTCCTCCACCATGTGCACGACGAACGCCTGCCGCGCCGGCGTGTCGAACGCGTTGATGGCGCCCTGCACGACCTGCAGCGCGAGGATCCACGGCACGGTGATGGTGCCGGACAGCGCGAGCACGGCGAGCGCGAGCGACTGCAGCATCGACAGCACCTGCGTCCACACGAGGATGCCGTGCCGGTCCCACCGGTCGACGAGCACGCCGGCGACGGGCGCGAGCAGCAGCGACGGGATCTGGCCGCAGAAGCCGACGACGCCCAACAGCAGCGGCGAGTGCGTGAGCCGGTACACGAGCCAGCTCGTCGCGACGCGCGTGATCCACGTGCCGACGAGCGACACGCTCTGACCGCCGAAGAACAGTCGGAAGTTGCGGTGGCCGAGCGCGCGGGTGATGCGCGGGCTCATGCGCGGGAGCGCGGAATTTCTGGCACGCGGATGGTCGGTCGTCGGGGCGGGTCGCGTCAGAGCGACGTCAGAAAGCGGGCCGCGTCATGCGCGAGCCCGGTCCGCCGTGCATGCTACCGAGAGGCCGCACCCACGTCACCCGCCCGGATCGCCGCATGTCCATCGTCTCCCGCGAGCCCCGCGAGCCCCGCGACCAGGTCGCACACATCGCCCCGCACCACGACGGCGTGCGCTACCCCGACGCCGAGGCGCCGTACTACCTGGCGACGGGGAACGAGTGCGACGTGTTCGCGGCGTGCCACGCGCGCGGGCTGCCGGTGATGCTCAAGGGCCCCACGGGGTGCGGCAAGACGCGGTTCGTCGAGCACATGGCGTGGCGGCTGAAGCGCCCGCTCGTCACCGTGGCCTGCCACGACGACCTCTCGGCGAGCGACCTCACGGGACGCTACCTCATTCGCGGCGGCGAGACGGCGTGGATCGACGGGCCGATCACCGTCGCCGCGCGGCTCGGTGCGATCTGCTATCTCGACGAGGTGGTGGAGGCGCGGCAGGACACGACCGTGGTGCTGCATCCGCTCACGGACGACCGCCGCTTCCTGCCGATCGAGAAGACGGGCGAGCTGCTGGAGGCGGCGCCGGGGTTCCAGCTCGTCGTGTCGTACAACCCCGGCTACCAGCACGCGCTGAAGGATCTCAAGCCGAGCACGCGGCAGCGGTTCGTCGCGCTGCAGTTCGACCATCCCGCGCCGGCGCGCGAGGCGGAGATCGTCGCGCACGAGGGCGGCGTGAAGCCGTCGGTGGCCTCGGCGCTCGTGGAGCTCGCGCGGCGCGCGCGACGGCTGCGTGACCAGGGGCTCGCCGAGGGACCGGGGACGCGGCTCGTCGTGGCGACGGCGCGGCTCATCGCGGGCGGCATCCCGCCGATGGACGCGTGCCGCGTGGCGCTGGCCGCCCCGCTCACCGACGACCCCGACCTGCTCGCCGCGATCGGCGACCTGGTGGACGCGACGCTCTGACGCGTGCCTAACGCCGTGCGCGCATCGATGAGTCGGTATCTGCGGCGGCTCGTGGCGCGCGGTCGGCGCGCACTGCCGGCGCGCCCGTCGCCGCCGAGGCCGGTCGAGCTGGCGTCGGTGCGCCGGCGGCTCGAGCTGCTCGCGACGGCGCTGCACGACCGGCCGATCGCGATCGAGGCCGTGCGCGCGCGGCGCGCGGCGGGGCTCATGTGGGTGCTCGACCGGCTCCGACGGCGCCCCGACCCGGCGCTCCCGTCGACGGACGGCGTCGTGGTACGGCTGCCGCCGCGCCTCGCGATCACCGATCCCGACGCGGGCCTCGCGCGCTACCGGCTGCTCGCGCTGGAGCAGGCCGAGCGCATGGCGCGCGGCACGGTCGCGCACCTGCCGACGGAGCAGCTCGAGCGCGACCTGTTCCTGGTGGCGGAGGGCGCCGCGGTGGACCGCGCGCTCGCTCGCGGCCGCACGCGCGCCGCGCTGGCCGAGGCGCGGGCGAGCGCGCTCGCGGAGCGGCCGCCGCTCGAGCTGATGCCGCCGATGGAGCGGCGCGTCGAGGCGCTGCTGCGCGACGCGCTCGCCGACGCGTCGGCGCCTAACGGGCCGCCGCCGTGCCCCACGGCCGCCGAGTCGGCGCGGTGGGCGCGCGAGACCGCGGCGCGCATGGCCGCGGCCGACCGCGACGGCGCGCTGTCGTACACCGGTCTGCCGCCCGTGCCGCTGTGGGGCGAGCCCCGCCTCCCCGAGCACGACGTCGTGCGCCCGCTGGTGGAGCTGTCCGCGCGCGAGGCGGATGCCGATCGCGGCGACAGCGGCGACGAGACGGCGGTCGGGGACGAGCCGGTCGAGACGGCCACGGCGGCACCCGACGATCCCGGCGACGACGACGGAACGAAGCAGGGTCCGAACGTCGACCGGCCGAGCGAGCGATCGCTCCAGCGGGGGCCCGCGCTCGCACCGGTCGGCGGGCTCCCGAGGTCCGCGACGGCCGATGCGCGCGCGGTGGCGGAGTACCCGGAGTGGGACGCATCGGCGGGACGCTACCGGCCACTCGCGACGACGGTGATCCAGTGGCGCCCGGCCGAAGGCGAGGGTGCGTGGGCGCAGGAGGAGCTGGCGCGGCACGCGGCGGTCGTGCGGCGCGTGCGCGAGCGGTTCGCGCGGCTGCGCGCGCAGCGGATGCGACTGCACGCGCAGCGCTCGGGCGACGAGCTGGATCTCGAGGCGTGCGTCCGCGCGGCGGTCGACCGGCGCATGGGTCGTCCGATCGACGACCGACTCTACGTCGCGGTGCGCCCCGCGCGGCGCGCGCTCGCCATCGCGCTGCTCGTCGACGTCAGCGGGTCCACGGACGTCGAGGTGTCGAAGGGACGCCGCGTGATCGACGTGGAGAAGACGGCGGTGCTGCTCGCCGGCGAGGCGCTCGACGCGTTAGGCGACCCGTACGCCGTGCTCGCGTTCTCGAGCCGCACCGCGGCGTCGGTGCACGTGCGCGTGGTGAAGGACTTCGGCGAGCGGAGCGCCGACGCGGTGCGGCGCCGCCTCGCGGGGCTCGCGCCGGAGGCGAACACGCGGCTCGGCGCCGCGGTGCGCCACACGACGGCGCTGCTGTCGCGTCAGCCCGCGGGCCACCGGCTGATGCTGCTCCTCTCCGACGGGCAGCCTAACGACGTCGATCACTACCAGGAGCAGTACGCGATCGAGGACGCACGGCAGGCGATCCTGGAGGCGCGCGCGGCGGGCGTGTACCCGTTCTGCCTGACGGTCGACCGCGAGGCGCCCGACTACCTCGCGCGGATCTTCGGCGCGGCCGGGTACACGATCATGCGGCACCCGGAGCAGCTGCCGGGCGCGCTGCTGGAAGGGGTGAGTCAGTTGCTGCGGGGGTGAGGCGCATCCTGTCCATTGCGCTGCCATCGGACCCATGGGGCTCGAGGCTCATGGGTCTGATGGCAGCGCAATGAAAGTGATGCGTCCTGCGCTACGTGCGCCGCCGCCGCGCGCCGATGCCCGCGACGAGCGTCAGGCCGCCGGCGAGCAGCGCGAGCGTCGACGGCTCCGGAACGGCGGCGCCGCTGAGCGTGAACGCGGCGTTGAACGTCGGCGGGGGGCCGCCGGTGCTCGGCGCGCCGATGACGTCGGTGCCGACGCGCAGCCAGTCCGGGTCGAGGTTCGCGTTGCGGATCCACGTCTGCAGGTCGGGCAGGAACGGCGTGCCGCCGACGATCGGCTTCGCCGCCGACAGCCAGAGGAACGTGCCGTTCGTGAGCCCCACCGTCGGCACGATGAAGTAGTGCCCCGCCTGGAGGATGAACGGGTCCGTGAACGTCACGTCGATGCGGACCTCGTCGCCGCTCACCGGGCCCTCGCCGCCGGTGAGGTTGCCCGGCGTGGGATTGATGCCGTTCACCACGGAGTTCGCGACGTTGAACGGACCGAGGAGCGTCGCGCTGAACGTGAGTCCCGACCCGATGCTGCGGCCGACGAGGTCGACGTCGCTCGGCGAGTTCACGCGCGTCGGCACCAGTGGGGTCGAGAACAGCGGCGGGCCCGAGGTGCGCCCGACGTTCGAGGCGACCGGGAACACGCCGTAGATCTCGACGCTGAGCGCGGTGATGTCGCTCGGGGTGAGCCCCCTCGGCAGCAGCCCGTAGAACGACGCCGAGGTGAGGCTGCTGACGTGCGTGAGGAGGAAGTCGTCGGCGGTCTCGCGCTCGATTTGGCCGCCACCGGCGGTGTTCGAGGCGGTGCCGAGCCGGCCGTCGGGCAGGCCGGTGCTGATGAAGACGGGCTGGGCGGGCGTGACGGCGGCGGACAGCAGGACGGCGGCTGCGAGGGTCGCGTGGGCGAATGTCCTCATGGCAGAGGCCTCCAGTGAGGGAACGGGGCTTGAACGTGGTCCCCCATGGCCGGCGCCACAGGACCTCGGTGCGTTAAGAAGCGTTAACGCAAGTCGCCCCGCCGGAATTGTCGGCGCGCCCGGCAACCGTTATTCTGGCCGCCGACGCCGCGACCCGCCCTCTCTCCCAGCACGTCATGCCGCCTGCGCAACGCCTCTCCGACATCGACATCCAGCGGGAGCTCGGCCGCCTCGCCGGCTGGAGCCGCCGCGGCGACGTGCTCGTGAAGACGTTCCAGTTCCCGACCTTCCGCGCCGGGATCGACTTCGTGAGCCGCGTCGCCGACGCCGCCGACGCCGTCGATCACCACCCCGACGTCGACATCCGGTACACGAAGATCACCTGCACCCTCAGCACCCACAGCGCCGGCGGCATCACCGCGAAGGATCTGGCGCTGGCGGCGGACATCGATCGAGCCGCCATGACGTAGCGGCGTGGTTGCGTGGCTGCGTGGCTGCGCAGCCTGAGTGCCTAACGGGCCGGCATCCTCGACGAGGAGCCGGCCCGTTCGACGTGTACGCAGCCACGCAGCCACGCAGCCACGCAGCTAGCTTCTCCGGTTCCCCATCAGCAGCCGCAGGATGAACAGGAAGAGGTTCAGCAGGTCGAGGTAGATGTTCACCGCGGCGAGCACGTAGTCGTTCGGCCCGTAGACGTTGCGCAGCCGCCAGGTGTCGAACACCAGCAGCCCGCTGAACAGGAACGTCCCGACGCCCGCCAGCCACAGGTCGGCCGCCGCGCTGTGGAAGAACAGGTTGAGCAGCGACGTCGCGATCAGCACCCACAGGCCGACCGTGAGGAACCCGCCCCACGCGCTGAAGTCGCGCCGGCTCAGGAACGCGTAGAGCGTCAGGACGCCGAACGTGCTCCCCGTCAGCAGCGCCGTCTGCCCGATGATGCCCGGCGACTGCTGCTGCGCGAAGTACATCAGCGGCGACAGCCAGACGCCTTCGGCGAACGTGAACGCGAGCGTCAGCCCGATGTTCGCCGGGAACCGGTCGCGCAGCGACTGCGCCGCCATCAGCGGCACGAACGTCACGAGGAACGACAGGAACGGGTGCCGCCACACCGCCTGCATGATCGCCGGCTGCGTGAACCCGAACGCGCAGCCGAGCATCGTGACGAGGATGCCGGCGAACACCAGCAGATACGTGCGCCGCACCAGCGTCGCCCGCTCGGCACCGGTGCGCACCGCGACCCCGGCGCCCACGGCGTAGGGGCGATAGGAAGCGCCCATCGTGAATGACTCCTGAGGAAGGATTGACGCCTGAAATATACACCAGGGCAGGAGGGCAGGAGCGCGGGAGGGCAGGAGAGTCCGATGCTCTCTTGCCCTCCCGCCCTCCTGCCCTCCTGCCCTATCTCGACGGCTCCGCGCGCACGCTCCCGTTCACCGTACGAAGCGACACGGCGCGCCCGCCGGCGCCGAGTGTCGCGTGGAGCGATCGCGCGCCGCGCGGGATCGTCACGCCGGGGAAGGGCGCCGTGAGGCTGCCGTTCACCGTCGACAGGTCGAGCGACGCGTCGAGGGCGCTCGGCAGCAGCGCGGTCACCGCGCCGTTCACGCTCTCGAGCGACACGCGCGTCCCCGGCGCCAGCGCGTCGAGCTGCGCCTCCACGCTGCCGTTCACCGTCTTCGCGCGCACCGGGCCGCCCGTCGCGCCGAGCACGATCGAGCCGTTCACCGAGCTCGCCACCACCTCGCTGGCGGCGTCGGCGACCGTCACGCGCCCATTCACCGTCGACGCGTCGAGCCGGACGCCCGGCGGCAGGGCGACGACGAACGACATCTCCGTCGGCGCGTAGTGGCGCAGCATGCGCAGCCAGAACGGCTGCCGGCCGCCCCGGCTGCCGCACCGGTTCGAGTCGCCCCACGTCACGCAGGCGACGGCGTCCGCGCCCTCGCGCTCGACGACCATCCGCACCGGCTCCGGGCGACGCCCGCGGTACGACCGCGTGGCCGAGATCACCACCTCGTCGCCGCTCGCGCGCGCGACGCGGATCGGTCCGTTCGTGTTGCGCACGCGCAGCCACGCGCCGGGCCGCACGGCGCCGTGCCACGTGGACCGGTCGGGCCCGTGCGCGCGACCGCACGCGGCGAGGACCGGCAGCAGGGTCAGAACGAGAAGAGGGCGCATGCCGGATCTACGGCCTGCGCCCCCGCCTCGTTTCGTCCTCGCCGTCACGGAACCTTGCGCAGCTCCACGTTCCCGTTCGTGGAGTGCAGCCGCAGCCGCCGCGAGCCGTCGCCGATCGTCGCGTGCAGCCGCCGCGGATCGATGCGTCCGCTCAGCGTCATCGGGAAGTCCGACGCCACGTGCCCGTTCGTCGTCGACATGTCGATCTCGGCGCCCAACGACGCGGGCACCTCGACGATCACCGACCCGTTCGTCGTCGAGAAGTCGAGGTCGCGCGACGACCCGAGGTCGCGCATGCTCGCCGTGACGTTGCCGTTCGTCGTGCTCGCGTTCACGGGGCCGCCCGTGCTCTCCGCGCGCACGTCGCCGTTCGTCGTGTGCGCGATGACCTCCGACGTCGCGCCGGTGACCGAGAGGTCGCCGTTCGTCGTGCTCGCGTCGACGCGCACGCCGGCCGGCACCCGCACGACGAACTCCACGTTCACGTCGTTGTCGTCGTTTCCCGAGTAGTGGCGGCGTCCGCGGCTGGAGTAGCCGTTCTCGTCGCACGTCGCGTCCGGGTTGTACAGCGCGCACACCACGACGCTCTCGCCGTCGTCGGCCTTCTCCGTCGTGATGCGCACGTCGTCCGGGTTGCCGCGGCGCCAGCGCTTCGTGGCGGTCACCTGCACCTTGTCGCCGGTGCCGCGCTCGACGCGCACCTCGCCGTTCACGTTGCGGAGGTAGATCCACTTCCCGCTCGGCACGCGTCCTTCCCAGTTGAACGTGTCGGAGCGGCGCTGTGCCTCGGCGGGACGCGCCAGCGCGAGGGCGGTGCCGAGGGTGGCGAGGGCGATCGTCAGGCGGATCATGGCGGGTCTGGGTCCGGGGGTGTTAGGCACTCACGGGCGCCGCGAGGCGCGCTCCGCGGTCTCGATCACGATGTCGCCGCTGAACGTCGACGCCGTCACGCGCGCGCCGCCGCCGTTGATGGCGAGCTCCATGCGCCCACCGCGGCGCACGCCGCCGGTCTGCGTCGTCGGGCCGAGCGTCGCCGGCAGCCGACTGTTCACGGAGCCGCTGAACGTCGACGCGGTGAGCGAGATCCCGGCGTCGGCGGGGACCACGAGGCGCACCGTGCCGGAGTGCGACGTGAGGTCGTAGCGCCCATCGCGCGAGATCGTCCCCTCGTACGTCACCTCGCCGCTCAGCGTCTGCGCGCGCACCCGGTCGGAGCGTGCCGCGTGCACCTCCACCTCGCCGCTCACCGTCTCCAGGTCGACGAGCCCGTTCACGCGGTCGACCGTGATGTCGCCGCTCGTCGACCGCGCGCGCACGTCGCCGTCGACGTCGCGCACCCGGACCGAGCCGCTCACGCTCGTCGCCGAGGCGCGCCGCACCGCGTCCTCCACCGTCACGTCGCCGCTCGTGCTCGACGCTTCGACCTCGGCGTGCGCACCGCGCACCGAGACGCTGCCCGAGATGCTCGACGCGCTCACCCGCGTGCCCGTCGGCACGACGACCTCCATGCGCTGGTCGCCGCCGCGGCGGTAGCGGCCGTTCTCGGTGAGCACGCGCACGGTGTTGCCGATGTGCTCGAAGCGCAGCGGGATCACGTCGCTGTACGCCTTCACGCGCACCGCGCTGCCGCTCGACGCCGTGACGATCACGTCGCCGTTGATGAGGCCGAGGTCGACCGACGCGCCGCTGCCGACCGTCACGGTCGTGTCGATGCGGTACGCGTCGCGGTCCTGCGCCCGCGCGCGTCCGGCGACCGCCGGCAGCGCCAGCGCCGCGGCGACGAGCGGGAAGATCAGAGGGTGCTGCTGCATGACACGCATGGTGATGTACCCAAAGAACCGCGCACCGTCAGGAGCGCGAAGGAAGAAGCACGGCGGTGCGCAGCAGCTCGACCTTCAGGTCGAGCGCGTGCGTGAGCTGATCGCCGACGACGCGGCTGTGCGGGTCGCGCGCGAGCGCGGCGCGGCTCTGCGCGATCGCGTCGTCGATGAGGCGGAGATTCTTCTCCAGCACCGCGACGGTGCTCGAGTCGAGGTCCTTGCGCTGCCGCAGCGCGGTGCGCAGGGCGGCGATCTCCTTGTCGTACGTCTGCATGACCGGCGCGTAGGCATCGCCCCCGTCGGTCGAGCGGACGAAGCGGCGCGACTCGGCCGCCACGCGCGCCTCCGCGCGACGGCGCGCCTCCTCGGCGGCCGGCGAACGCGTGTCCGACGCCTGCGCGACGTTCGTCGGCGTCGGCTGGACGGCGGCCGTGTCGCGGTCGGGCGGCGTCACCGGCGTCGTCACCGGCGTCGTCACCGGCGTCGTCACCGGCGCGGGTGTCGTCGTGGCCACCACCGTCGACGGCGCGCGGCCCGCGGCGCGCATCACGACGTACGTCGACCCCACCGAGACGGCGACGAGCACGCCCGCCGCCGCGGCCAGCCACCGCTTCGACTGGAAGAAGCGGTCGGAGAGCCGCGGCGCGGTCGTCGTGCGCTCCACGCGGAGCGTCGGAAGCGCCTGCTCGCCGGTACGGCCGAGCGGGACCACCGGCGCCTCGATGCGTTCGGCGATGCCGGCCCACAGGTCGCGCGCCGGCTGCAGCGGCGGGAGGGCCGCCGCCTGCCGGGTGATCGCCACGAGATCGTCGGCGAGCGCCCGGCACCGGTCGCACGCCGCCACGTGTCCCTCGGCCCACGTGCGGGCCTCGGGCGGCAGGGCGCTCTCCAGGTAATCGGGGAGCAGCGTGTCGAACCGGTCGCAATCGGCCGGCGCCGCGACTCCGCGCTCGGAAGACAGGATGCGGTCGGTCATGCGTTCAATGCCTCGCGAAGGAGGAGCCGCGCACGGTGCAGCTGCGCCTTGCTCCCACCGCTGGTGATGCCGAGCTGCTCGGCGATTTCTTCGTGTCGGAAGCCTTCCACGTCATGGAGCACGAACACCCGCCGGGCACCCGGGGGGAGCGCCGCGATCGCGCGCTCGAGGTCCATCCGATCACCCGGCGCCGTGGGGCGCGCGGGAAGCGCCGCGATCCCGTCGTCCTCGTCGTCACTCGACGCGCTCCGCTTCCGGTCGCGTTTCTCGGCCTGGAGGCGGTTGAGGACGACGTTCACCGCCACGCGGTGGATCCAGGTGCCGAAGCTGCTCTCGCCGCGGAACGAGGCGAGCTTCTCCCAGACCCGCACGAAGACGTCCTGCGTCAGCTCCTCGGCGAGCGCCCGGTCGGCCGCCATGCGCGCACAGAGCGCGTAGACGCGGCCGACGTGCGCCCGGTAGAGCCGCTCGAACGCGCGACGGTCGCCGCCGGCGGCGAGGGCCGCGTCGGTCGGTTCGGTCGGCGTCTGCTGGACGTCGTACGGCGGAAGGGAGTCCTGGATGGCCACCATCATTGGATCGGGTCGTCGGGGCTCGCGTGATCAGATGGAGCAGGACGCCCGAAGGTTTGAACCCGTGACGGGACTCGAAGATACGCCCCGTCAGTCGGGATGCACGGCGAGCGGCGCGAGCGTCTCGGCCGCCAGGCCGTACGCCGCCGCGACCGCCGCCATCGACCCGTCGCGGGCGAGCAGCCGGCGGGCGGCGGTCCAGTCCCGCGGCACAGGGAGCAGCGCCACGGTCCACGCGAGGTGTCGTCTGTACCCGCCTCTCGCGGGCTCGGCCAAAGCGGCGCACCACCCGGCGGCGACGGGCGACCCCAGGAGCGTGGTAAGTGGCGCCGCGTCGGTCGGGGTGCACTGCAGCACGTAGCAGGAGTTGAGCGGCACGGTGGGATCGCCGGCCCGCAGCAGGCGCGGCCGGAGCGTGCGCGCCACGTCCGCCCACACCACGCGCGGCATGGCGCCGACGGCCGCGGCGGTGCGGAACAGCGCCCACCACGGCCCGCGGCCGGACCGCGCGTCGCTTCGCGCGGCGAGCGCGGCCCGCCACGGCGCGAGCCAACGGGCCGCGTGCGGCGGCAGCGCGCCGAGCGGCCGGCCGGTCGCATCGTGGGGCCAGAGCAGCCGCTCGCGCGCGGCGTCCGCCGCGTCGTGGAGCGTCTCGCCGCGCGCGGCGGGTCGGAGCAGGGCACGCTCCACGACGCCGTGGCGCGCCCGCCCGTCCGGCCACACCCCGTCGACGTGCGCGACGTCGCCGTCCTCGTCGACCACGCGCACGAGAAACGCGTCGTTGCACCCGCACTTCACGCCGAGCCGCACGCGTCCCAGTCCCGCCTCGCCCAACGGCACGCCGGCCGCGCGCAGCCGCGCGATCGCGTCGCGCACGGCGGGCGGCACGAGCAGCCACGGACTGCCGGGCGTGTCGTCGAGCGGCAGCCTTGTCGCGTCGACAGGCCACTCGCGCGCGCTGGACGCGTCGTGCACGCGGACGGTGAGCGTGGAGCGTGGCGCGTGGAGCGTGGAGCGGCTCTGTTCACTCTTCGCTCCACGCTCCACGCTCCACGCTCGCTCGGCCACCACGAGGGACGGATACACCGCCGCGTCGAACGCGGCCGGCGCGTCGGACCAGTCCTCGACGACGCGCACGCGCGCCTCGCGCGCGAGCAGGCGCCGCACGCCGCCGCCGGCGAGCGCGCGCCAGAGCTTCGCGGGCACGAGCAGCGCGACGATGCCTCCGGGGCGCACGAGGGCGAGCGAGCGCTCGAGGAACGGCGCCGCGAGGTCGGCCTGGCCGCCGAACCCGCGCCCGGCGCCGGCGGCGGACGCGCCGGGCGACCATGCGGCGTCGCGGCACGTGTCGTACGCGGCGCGGAGCGCGCGCCGCTCGCCGGCGCCTAACGCGTGCGGCCGCACCCATGGCGGATTCCCGAGCACGACGCCGCAGCCGCGCGACGCAGCGAGGTCGGGGAAGTGCCACGCGAAGCCGAACGGCAGCGCACCGCCGCGGGCGACCGCGCGCCGGCGAGCCGCGAGCTCGCGGCACTCGGCGCGCAGCGCGTCGAGCCGTCGCCGCTCGGCGGCGTCGCTGCCGCGGCGCGCGCCGAACAGGTCGCGTCCACGCGCGGCGACGAGCAGCGCGCCTCGCTCGGCGCGGCGCGCGCCGAGCACGCGATCGAGCGCGTCGACGGCGGCCTCGCGCTCGACGCGCTCGAGCGCCGCGCCCAACGTGACCTTGCGGCGCCCCGACGCGCGCACGTAGCGCGCGCGGAGCGACTGCGCGGTGCTCCGCTCGCCGCGCCGGGTCGCGCGCTCCACGCGCGCCCACGGGTCGCCGCCCCATCCGCGCGCCCACGACGGCGCGGCGAGCGAGTCGCCGAGGCGCACGTGACGATCGAGGTTCGGCAGCGGCGCGACGCACATCGGGTCCGGCTCGTCGCTCTCCACGACGACCGAGAGCCACAGCCGCAGCTCGCACAGCCACACCGCGGTCGGGTTCACGTCGACGCCGAACACGGAGCGCGCGAGCACGTCGCGGCGGCGCACCGCCGTGGGACGCGCGTCGCCGCATCGCCCCACGAGATCGGCGAGACGCTCCATCGCATGGACGAGGAACGCGCCACTTCCGCACGCCGGGTCGAGCACGCGCAGCGCCGCGATCCGATCGCGCACCGCGTCCGCCGCCGCGCCCTCGAGCCGTCCGCCGGCGAGCAGCCGATCGACGGCCGGGTCGTCGCGGCCGAGCGCAGCGCCTAACGCTTCGGCCGTCACGTGCTCGACGAGCGGCTGCGGCGTGTAGAACGCGCCCGTCGCGCGGCGCGCGTCCGCGCCCATGAGCGACTCGAACGCGCGGCCGAGCATCTCCGGATCGACCGCGGCCTCGGAGTACGCGCCGCTCTCCTCGCGTGCCGTGAAGCGGTGGCGGCCGAGCAGGCCCACGACCACGGTGCCCAACGCGTCGTCGTCGAGGCGCAGCGCGCGATGGCGACGCTCCGTCGGCGTGGGCGCGAACAGGCCGCCGTTCAGGAACGGGATGCGGCCGAACGCTCGTGCCGCGCCGGCGCGCCGGCGCGGCGGTGTGTTCAGCGTGCCGAAGAACAGCGGCCGCAGGACGCGCTCGTGGTAGCGCCCTCCCGTCGCGCGGCACGCGTCGTACGTGCGCCGCAGGAAGCCGTGATCACCGTCGAGCCATCCCTTCGCCTCGACGAACGCGAGGAAGAGCAGGCGCGACACGTACAGCAGCGCGATCTCCGCACGCGCCGCTCCGTCGTCGAGGCCCGACGCGGTGTCGGCGAGCGCGCGCACCGCGGTCTCGAGCTGCCGATAGAAGCGCCGCGACAGCGCCTCGCGTCCGAGCAGCTCGTGCCACCTGTCCGGTGCACCAGTGGCGAGCGCGCACAACGTCTCGGCGTCGCTCGTGAGCACGCGACGCGGGTCGGCGACGAGCGCCGCGATGCGCGGTACGCGCTCGGAGCGCTCGACGCGGCAGACGGCGAGCGCCACTTCGCTCCCGTCCTCGCGCGCGAGCGCGACGAGCCATCGCTGCGCCGGCGCCACGGCCGCGAGGTGGCGCGCGACGGCGGCGAGCGTCTCGCGCACCGGCCGCGCGTCGGTCGCCTCGCCGAGCAGCGCGCGCGGCGGACCGCGGCCTTCGAGCACGCGCGCGCCGCGCACGCCGTACCGCGCGAGCGACGCGGCGGCGTCCCGCCCCACGGCGATCGGCGCGTCCGCGAAGCCGAGCGCCTGCACGAGCGCGACGAGCGCACCCGCGTCGTGGGCGGCGGCGAGCAGGCGGGCGGCGTCGGCGAGTCGCACGCGCCGACGGTGCGCTGGCGCCCGCAGTGTGACGGTACCCTGGCGACGCGAGTCCGGTCGTTTCGTCGCGTCGCCCTTGACGCGGACCGCTCCAAGCGGATACTTGGCTTCCAAAGCAACCGGGCCGGCAGCGGGGCCGGCGCGGTGCGACGCCTGCGCAAGGTGAGCGCGATGGAGCACGAGCCCACGGACGGGATCGGTGAGGCCGCGCTGGGAGCGGAGCGGGTACCGACGACGGGACGCCCCGCCCCCATCTCGTCGGCGCATCTCCACGACACCCTCGCGCGGTTCGCGGCCACCATGGCGGCGACGGCGACCCCGCCGCGCGGCACCGATCTGCGCGGCCGCGCGCGCACGTTCATCGACGCGGCGGCGGGACGGCGGGTGCCGACGCCGACCACGCGGCGCGAGGCACGCGACGTCGTGGCGGCCTACGCCGCGCAGCTGCGCGCGGACGGGACGCCGCCGGAGCGGATGCTCATCGTCCTGAAGGCCGCGGTGCGCGACGCGACCCCCGGCGTGCTCGATCAGGCCCAGCTCCACGCACTCACGGCGGACGTGGTGCGGTGGAGCATCGAGGGGTTCTACTCGCCGTAGCGCGCCGTAGCGCGCCGTAGCGCGCCGTAGCGCGCCGTAGCGCGCCGTAGCGCGCCGTAGCGCGCCGTAGCGCGCCGTAGCGCGCCGTAGCGCGCCGTAGCGCGCCGTAGCGCGCCGTAGCGCGCCGTAGCGCGCCGTAGCGCGCCGTAGCGCGCCGTAGCGCGCCGTAGCGCGCCGTAGCGCGCCGTAGCGCGCCGTAGCGCGCCGTAGCGCGCCGTAGCGCGCCGTAGCGCGCCGTAGCGCGCCGTAGCGCGCCGTAGCGCGCCGTAGCGCGCCGTAGCGCGCCGTAGCGCGCCGTAGCGCGCCGTAGCGCGCCGTAGCGCGCCGTAGCGCGCCGTAGCGCGCCGTAGCGCGCCGTAGCGTGGGTCGCGCGGCCCCGCCTAACGCGGGGCCGATTGCCTAACGGCGGCCGTCGGACGCGTCGCCCGTGCGCAGTCCCTTGGCGAGCGCCGCGAGCGTGCGCGCCAGCGCCGCCGTGTCGCGCTCCCCCATCGACGAGAGGGCGCGCTCCACGCGTCGCGTCGTGGACTCGGGGGCACGCCGCACCAGCGAGCGGCCAGCCGTGGTCGCCGACAGCTCCGTGCGCCGCCGGTCGTCGGCCGCCGGAGTGCGCACCACGAGCCCGCGCTCCACGAGCCGCTGCACGACGACCGAGACGGAGCTCGGATCCGTGTGCGTGCGCTCGGCCAGCTCGGCGAGCGAGCGCGCGGGGCGCTCCGCGAGCTGCTGCAGCGCGTGCAGCTGCGCGGGATGCAACCCGAGACGTTGCTCGGAGGTGCGGCCCGAGACGCGCAGCTCACGCGCCACGGCTCGGAGCGCGTCGAGCACCTCGGTCGACGGCTCCGCCGCGGCGCGCGTCATACCGCGGCGGGTAGCCACTCGAGCTTCCTCGGCGATGTCGGCCGCACTCGCCTCACGAACGGCGGGGCCGTACGAAGCGGAGCGGTGCGTTCGGGGCGCGGGCATTGTGGAGTCGGGATCATGGGCTCACGAGTGGAGTCGGCACGCCACGCCGGCGCCGCCTCTTCGGGTCGTGCGTCGGACCATGCTTGCGACTGTACCCAGACCGCGTCCACATGATCCGGCACGTCTGCGCGCATCGGTACGAATCCGTACAATCGCGTCGCAGGTGCACACTAGCGCCTGAGTGCACACCGACGCCAGACCCCACGCAGCCTCGTTTCCCATGCACGCTATGAGCGTGCCGCGGTGCGAGTGCCGCGACCGCTACGCGGACACGTACTCGCGGCCCCGCCACTCGACGCGGCGCCCGCGCGCGATGGCCTGCACGACGATGGCGAGCAGCACCGCGGCGCCCACCGGCGCGAGCAGCGCGTACGCCGCGGGCACGCCGCCACGCCGGTAGGCGCCAAGCCAGAACGCGAGCGAGGCAGCCTGTGCGACGATCGCCGCGCGCGCGACGTCGGGTGGGATCCCTGCCATGGGGATCAGGAGCAACGCGACCGCCGGCGCGAGGCTCATCAGCGGCGGCAGCAGGAGGAGGAGCGGGAACACGGCACGCCCCACGCGGCCGAGCGGCATCGCGTCGCGGCCGCCGGCGTAGACGTTCTTGCGCCAGCCGCGGACGAGCTCCCCGAGCGACGTGTACATGCGCGTCGCGAGCTGCCGCTCGCCGAGGACGAGATGCACCGGAAAGCCGCGCGCGAACACGTGCTGCGCGAGCCGGAGGTCCTCGGCCACCGCGCCGCGCACCGCGCCGTGGCCCCCGGTCGCGTCGTACGTCGCGCGGTCGACGAGCAGGCACTGCCCGTTCGCGATCTTGTCGACGACGCGGCGCGAGCGGTTCACGCGCTCGGTGCCGCCGTAGCGGCCGAGCAGCACGGCGAGCACCTGGGGCTGTACGAGCCGCTCCCAGAACGTGCCGAGCTCCTGCCGGCCGACGACCGAGAGCAGGCCACCGCCGCGCCGACGCAGGGCATGCACGGCGCGCGTCACGAGGTCGGGGGCGTGCGTCGTGTCGGCGTCGGCGAACAGCAGGATCTCCCCGCGCGCCGCCTCGGCGCCGGTCGTGCACGCCCACGGCTTGCCGAACCAGCCGGCGGGGAGCGGCGGCGTCGCGATCACGCGCCCACGCGGCTCGCCGCCGATCGCCGCGCGCGCGAGAGCGGCCGTGTCGTCCGTGGACTGGTCGTCGACGACGACGAGCTCGAGGCGCGCGTACGTCGTGTCGAGGACGGAGCGCACGCACCGCGCGATGTTAGGCGCCTCGTTCCGCGCGGGGACGATCACCGAGACGAGCGGCGCGTCGGCGCCGGCGGTGCCAGGCTCCTCGTCGAGGGTGCGCGACCCGCGCGCGCGCCACCACACGAGGGCGGGCGCGGCGAGCCAGGGCCACGCCGCGCCCGCCGCGCGCATCCACGCGCTCGCACTACCGGACGGTATCATGCACGAAGGCTATCGCACGGCGGGCGGAAGAGCTCCAGGTAAGCCGCCCGCCGAACGACGCCCCTCGTCAGCGCATCCCGCCCTCGTCGGAGCGCCCGGTGTTGCGGCCGCGCATGCCGATGCGCGAGCGATCGGTGCGCGAGTCGTGCTGCGGCAGGACGTCCTCGTCGGACGACGCCTGCAGCCCCTCGTCGCGTGAGCTGCCGCTGCGGCTGCTGCTGCTGTCGCGGTCGAGGTCCCCGCCGTCGCGCGAGCTCGACGAGTCGCTCAGCGAGTCGCTCCCCGAGCGGCTGCCGCCGGAGAAGCCGGACGACGCACCGTAGCCGCCCGAGCCGCTGCGATCGCTCACGCTGCCGCTGTCCTGCATGCCCTCGCTGCGGTCGCTGCTATCACTGCTGGAACGGCCGGACATTCGATTGCGATCTGCCATCATTGCCTCCGAGTGTGGTTCAGGCCGCCCGCGCCCCGTCGTTCCTGGTCGCCGGCGGCCCACACCGAGGGGGCAACGCATGTGCCATATGTTTTCAGATCGTACGATCGCCCGGCGTTGCTGCCCGCGCGCGCGTCCTCTTACGTTCCGCCTCCCATGACGCATCCCGACCCGATCTGGCCTCCCGCGCTCGCGCCGGGTGCGCGCGTCGCGCTCGTGGCGCCGGCCGGTCCGCTCGGCGACCCGGTCGAGCTCGCGCGCGCGGAGGCCAACGCGCGCGCGTTCGGGTGGGAGCCCGTCGTGGCGCCGAACGCGATGGCGCGCGCGGGCTACCTCGCCGGAGACGACGCCGCGCGGCTCGGCGACCTGAACGCGGCGCTCGCCGACGACGTCGACGGCGTGTGGTGCCTGCGCGGCGGCTACGGCGCGATGCGGCTGCTCGACGGCGTCGACTGGGACGCGCTGGTGCGTCGGCCGCGCGCGCTCATCGGCTTCTCCGACATCACGGCGCTGCATCTCGCCGCGGCCGTGCGCGCGCCGGGGCTCGTGTCCTTCCATGGCCCGACGGCGCGCGGCACGCTCACGCCGTTCTCGCACGAATCGCTCGGCCGCGCCGTCGTGGCGCGCGTCGACCCGTGCGGCGCCGCGCCCGACGCGGCGACGGTCCGCGGTGGCCGGGCCGAGGGGCGCCTCGCCGGCGGCAACCTCGCGCTGCTCGCCGCGCTCGCCGGCACGCCGTACGCGCCGCGCCTCGCCGACGCGATCGTCGTGCTGGAGGACGTCGGCGAGCCGATGTACCGCGTGGATCGCATGCTGCGCCAGCTCCTGCTCGCCGACGCGCTCACGGGATGCCGCGCGCTCGTCTTCGGGCACTGCACCGACTGCGCGGACGCCGCGGGCGGCGACGGGCGCCACTCGCTCGCCGACCTCGTGGGCGAGGCCGCGGAGCTGCTCGGCGTTCCGGCCGTCGTCGGCGTGCCCGTGGGCCACATCACCGACCAGTGGACGCTGCCGTTAGGCGCGCGCGCGGAGCTGGACGCCGACGCGCGCACGCTGCACGTGCACGGCGCGACCGCCGCCTAACGCATCACTCGGGAACCGATCATGAAGACCGCCGCCGAGCTCTTCGCCGAGGCGAAGGCGCGCATCACGCAGGTCACGCCGCAGGAGGTGCGCGACGCCGTGGCCCGCGGGGACGACCTCGCGCTCATCGACGTGCGCGAGCCGAACGAGTGGAACCTCGGGCACCTGCCCGGCGCGGTGCTCATCCCGCGCGGCGTGCTGGAGTCCGCGGTCGACGCGCGCGTGCCGCGCGACAAGCGCGTGGTGCTCTACTGCGCGAGCGGCAACCGCTCCGCGCTCGCCGCCGAATCGCTCGGCCAGATGGGATACACGAACGTCGCGTCGATGGCGGGCGGCTTCCGCGGGTGGGCCGAGATGGGGGGCGACGTCGAGGGGTGACGTTCGACGCCCTCGCGCACGCCGACGTCGCCGCGCTCGCCGCGTCGCTCGCCGAGCGACCCGGGGCGGACGACGTACCGCGCCCGGGCGAGCCCGTGCCGCGCCGCGCCGCCGTGGCGCTCGTGCTCCGCGTGAGGCACCGCGTGCTGGAGCTGCTGTTCGTGAAGCGCGCCGAGTACGCGGGCGACCCGTGGAGCGGCCACGTCGCGTTTCCCGGCGGGCGCCGCGAGCCCGAGGACGCGACGCTGTGGGACACCGCGGTGCGCGAGACGCGCGAGGAGACGGCGCTCGACCTGGCGCGCGACGGCATGCTGCTCGGCCGACTCGACGAGCTGCACCCGCGCTCGCAGGCGCTGCCGGCGATCGTCGTGACGCCGTTCGTCGCCGTCGCGCCGCCGGACGTGCAGCTCGCGCTGAGCCCCGAGCTGTCGCAGGCGTTCTGGGTGCCGCTCGAGCAGCTGCGGCGCGACGCGCACGTGACGTCGATCGTGCGGCCGCGCGGCGTGGAGATGCGCGTGCCCAGCGTTCTGCACGACGGGCACGTCATCTGGGGGATGACGTATCGGATCCTGGAGGACTTCCTCGGGCGGCTCTGATGCGATCCGCCGATCCGCCATCCTAGACACGAGGGGCTTCGTTTTTCTCGGGTGGGAGTGGTGAGATGGCGCGCCGACGCGTGCCAACCGTTGCTCGCGGTCCACTGTCCAACCCCGCGTTCGATCTCCACGCCACCCCAACAGCTCTCCCGTGATCCTCCTGCGGCTCGCCCTCCTGCTGCTCGCGATCGCCTCTCCCGCGATCGTCGCCGCGCAGACGGACGTCATCCGCGGCCGGGTGACGAGCGCCGACGGCACCGCGCTCGCGAACGTGCGCGTGACCGCGACGTCGATCCCCGGGAGCGTCACGCGCGAGACCCGCACGAACGCGCGCGGCCAGTTCCAGATCGCGTTCCCCGGCGGGCAGGGCGACTACATCATGGGCTTCGCGCTGGTGGGCTACAACTTCCGCCAGTTCGAGATCAAGCGCACCGCGGACCAGGACGTGCTCGTCGCCGACGCGCGGCTGTCGGTGGTGCAGATGGACACCGTGACGGTCACGGAGCACGTGCAGCAGCGCGTCGGCCGCAACAGCCGCACGCCCGACGTCGGCGGCACGGAGAAGCCGGTGAACGCGGCCGACGTGCCGCCGGAGGTTCAGGGCGACCTCGCGGCGATGGCGGCGTCGCTCCCCGGCGTGCTGCTCGTGCCGGGACTCGACGGCGCGGCGGACGGCTTCTCGGTGTTGGGCCTCGGCGCCGATCAGAACGCGACGACGCTGAACGGCTCGCCGTTCTCGGGGGCGAACCTGCCGCGCGACGCGGCGATCTCCGCCACGCTCACGACGTCGCCGTACGACGTGTCGCGCGGAGGGTTCAGCGGCGGGCAGCTCGCCATCCGCACCGGGTCGGGGTCGAACTATCGCACGCGCGGCATGAGCCTCGTGGTGAACGCGCCGCAGCTCATGTGGACCGACCGCGCCTCGTCGGCCGTCGGCAACGAGTTCACGAACCTGTCGCTCGGCGGCGTCGCGTCGGGGCCGATCGTGCGCAACAAGGCGTTCTACAACGTCTCCTACCAGCTCGGGCGGCGGTCGAGCGACAACGCGTCGCTGCTCAGCGCGGGCGCGCTGGGGCTGCAGACGGCGGGCGTGGCCCCGGACTCGGCGGCGCGCTTCCTCGACATCCTCGCGGCGGGCGGTGTGCCGACGGCGGGGGGCGTACGCGCGAATCGCGTGAGCGACAACGGCTCGCTGTTCGGCCAGCTCGACTTCAGCCCCCCCAACTCGACGACGGGGAGCGCGTACAAGCTCTCGGGCAACGCGAGCTGGGGACGGCAGAGCCCCGTGGGCGGCGGCGTGACGCAGCTGCCCAACGCGAGCGGTGAGCGCACGAACTGGAGCGGCGGCGTGCAGCTCGGCCACACGCGCTACCTCGGGCTGCTGCTCAGCGAGAGCAACGCGAGCATGAACGTGTCGCGCAACTACGGGTCGCCGTTTCTCGTGCTGCCGTCGGGACGCGTGCGCGTGAACTCGGTGCTGCCGGACGCGAGCGCGGTGCAGAGCCTCGTGTTCGGCGGCAACCAGGGGCTCAGCGCGGAGTCGCGCGCCGCGAACGCGTCGTTCCAGAACACGCTCTCGTGGTTCGACGACGCGAACAAGCACCGGCTGAAGCTCGGCACGGAGCTGACCTATGCGCACAACGCGCAGGAGCAGTCGTCCAACCTCCTCGGCTCGTTCACGTTCAACTCGCTCGCCGACCTCGAGGCGGGGCGGCCGGCGTCGTTCACGCGACAGCTCACGGCGCGGCTCCGCTCCACCGGACAGATGACCGGCTCGGTATCGTTAGGCGACACGTACCGACGCACGGCCGATCTGCAGATCCAGTACGGCGTGCGACTCGACGCGAGCCGCTTCAGCGCCTCGCCGGCGTACAACGCGGAGGTGCAGCAGACGTTCGACCGCCGCAACGACCACGTGCCGACGCCGCTGTCGGTGAGCCCGCGCGTCGGCTTCTCGTGGACGGTGGGGAAGGCGCGGGAGATCGAGAGCTTCGCCGGGGCGGTGCGCGGGCCGCGCGCGGTGATCCAGGGCGGGCTCGGCCTGTTCACGAACGGCACGAACGCGGGCGTGCTCGGGAGCGCGCTCGACAACACCGGGCTGCCGAGCGGCGTGCAGCAGCTCACGTGCGTGGGCGACGCCGCGCCGGTGCCTGACTGGGCCGACTGGGCCGCACATCCTGCCGACATCCCCGATCGGTGCGCCGACGGATCCACGGCGACGGTGTTCGCGAACGCGGCGCCGAACGTGGTGCTCGTGTCGCCCGACTGGCGGCCGGCGCAGACGATGCGCTCCAACCTGTCGTGGAACGGCAGCGTCCTCGATGCGCGGTTCCGGCTGCGCGTGGACGGCTCGTACTCGCTGAACCTGCGGCAGCAGCAGTCGGTGGATCTCAACTTCCGCCCCGACGTGCGCTTCACGCTCGCCGACGAGGGCGACCGGCCGGTGTTCGTGCAGCCGACGAGCATCGTGCAGGAGACGGGCGCCATCGCGTCGCGCGACGCGCGCGTGTCGCAGAGCTTCTCGCGGGTCACCGAGATCCGCTCGAACCTCCGCTCGCGCACGGCGCAGCTCTCCGCCACGGTGTCGCCGATCACGCGCGGGCCGTCGACGCTCGGGTGGAGCCTCTCGTACACGTACACGAACGTGCGCGATCAGATCTCGGGGTTCAGCAGCACGGCGGGGAACCCACTCGTCGCGACGTGGGGGCCGTCGGGGCAGGGGGCGCACGGCGTGACCTACTCGCTGCGCTACAACCTGCTGAACTACGCGCAGATCAGCTGGACGGGGCAGTTCCGCTCGGGCTTCCGCTACACGCCGATGATCGCCGGCGACGTGAACGGCGACGGCTACGGCAACGACCGCGCATTCGTCGTGGATCCCGCGTCGCCGCTCGCGGCGGCGGACCCCGCGCTCGCGGCGGGGATGCGCGACCTGCTCGCGAACACGTCGGGCGACGCGCGCGACTGCCTGCTGCGGCAGGCCGGGCACATCGCGGCGCGCAACAGCTGCCGCGGCCCGTGGAGCTCCAGCGCGTCGCTCGGCGTCACGCTCGACCGCGCGCGGTTCCGCATGCCGCAACGCGCGTCGGTGCAGTTCTCGCTCAGCAATCCGTTAGGCGCAGCCGACCTCGCGCTGCACGGCTCGGGGCACCTGAGGGGTTGGGGGCAGACGGCGTCGCCCGACGCGTCGCTCCTCTACGTGCGCGGCTTCGATCCGGTGGCCAGGCGCTACAAGTACGAGGTGAACCAGCGGTTCGGCGCGACGCGGCCGCAGTTCCTCACGCTGCGCTCGCCGGTGTCGCTCACCGTGACGATGAAGGTCGACCTGGGCCCCACACGCGAGCGGCAGTCGCTGCTCCAGAACCTGAACTACGGGCGCGTCGAGCGGGGGACGCGGCTGAGCGACGCGAGCTTCCGCGACATGGGACGGGGCAGCCTGCCGAACCCGATGTCGCAGGTGCTCCGCCAGCAGGACTCGCTCGCGCTCACGTCGGTGCAGGCGGACAGCATCGCGTCGATGAACCGGCGCTACACGTACCGCACCGACTCGCTGTGGACGCCGGTGGCGCGGTGGCTCGCCGCGCTTCCGGAGCACTACCGCAGCGACGAGGCGTACGACCGCTACCTCGCGGCGCGCCGCGCGCAGATGGATCTGCTGTCGCAGTCGATGCGGCTGCTCCGCGATCTGCTGACGCCGGAGCAGCGGCGAAAGCTTCCCCAGTCGGTGACGAACTACCTCGACCCGCGCTACCTGAGGTTCATCCGCGACGGCAACGGGATGTACCTGAACGCCGGGTCGTCCGGCTACTTCGAGTTCAGCCGATGACGCGCCGCGCCCCGGCCGGCGCCGCCGCCGCGCTCCTTGCCGCGACGTCGTTAGGCGCCCAGCCGTCCGTCTCCGCCCCCGCCGCGCTCGGCCCGCCGGTGCGCCGCATCGAGACCGCCGCCGCCGTCTCCACCGAGCCCCTGGGCGCCGTCACGGGCGTGCGCGTGCTCGGCGACGGCCGAGTGCTCGTGAACGACGGCGCGCGGCGGCGGCTGCTGCTGCTCGACACGACGCTCGCGGTGACGGCGGTGGTGCTCGACTCGCTCACCGAAGTGGAGAACGCATACGGCACGCGCAACGGGACGCTGCTCGCGTACCGCGGCGACTCCACGCTGTTCGTCGACCCGGCGACGTACGCGATGCTCGTGCTCGATCCGACGGGGCGCATCGCGCGCGTGCGCGCGGTGCCGCGCACGCAGGACGTGCCGTGGCTGACGAACGCGAACGCGTTCGGCGTACCGGGGGTCGACGCGGCGGGACGGCTCGTGTTCCGCGTGCCCGCTCGCGCCGCGCCGCCGGCCGTGCCGCCGCCCGCGGGCGTGCCGTACATCCCGTCGCCGCCCGATTCCGCGTTCCTCGTCGGCATCCACCTCGACACGCGCAAGCTCGACACGCTGGCGTCGGTGCGCATCCCGAAGACGTCGATCTTCGTGCGGCAGACGTCGGAGGGGTTCAACTTCAACTCGACGACGAATCCGCTGCCGCTCGTCGACGACTGGGCGGTGCTGCCCGACGGCATGGTGGCGATCGTGCGCGGGCGCGACTACCGCGTGGAGTGGCTGCAGCCCGACGGCACGCACGCCTCGTCGGAGAAGCTACCGTTCCCGTGGGTGCGGCTCGATCAGGACGCGAAGGAGAAGTTCGTCGACTCGCTGCGCACGCAGCAGACGCGCAACGCGCAGAACAACTACACGACGCAGACGATCGTGTGGTCGAACCTGCTGAACAAGCCGTACCCGAAAGGATTCACGCCCGCGCCGAACTACACGCCGCCGCCGGGGATGCCGCGCGACTGGATCCTGCCGGACGGCGTGCGCTTTCCGGCGAACTACCAGTACGGGTGCCCGCCGGGGGCGCCTAACGGCGGGACGAACACCGGCGCGACGAACACCGGCGGGACGCCCAACGCCGGGTGCGTGCCGAACCCGTGGACGGACAACTACACCGGCGGGTACACGCCGCCGGCGCCGACGTACCGGCCGCCGATGGTGGTGCGCGCGGACGAGCTGCCCGACTACCGGCCGCCGTTCGGGCCGGGGGCGGTGCGGGCGGACGCCGACGGCAACCTGTGGGTGCGCACGCTTCCCATGAAGCCGACGCCGGGCGGCCCGGTCTACGACGTGGTGAGCCGTGCCGGCGCGCTCGTGGACCGGATCCAGCTGCCGAGCGGGTACACGCTCGTCGGGTTCGGGGCGGGAAAGGTGGTCTTCCTCTCCATGCGCGACGCGAAGGGGCTGCATCTGGCCCGGGTGCGGCTCCGCTGACGGGCCTTGCGGAAAGTTAGGGACAACTAAATATTGTGTTCGCGTAGGCGAACCTGTCCCCGACTCCCGTCCTGATGGCCAGCCCGCTCCACCAGCCGACCGATCCGACCGGCGTGCGCGCCCACGTCGGCATCGACGGCGCGCGCCCGGACGCCGGATGGCGCCGCGCCCGCGAGACGCCGAGCCTCGCCGAGGCCTATCGCACCGTCGAGGTGGTGCGCGGCTCGTGGTTCCGGAAGCTCCTCGCGTTCGCGGGGCCCGGCTACCTCGTCGCCGTCGGCTACATGGACCCGGGCAACTGGGCCACCGACCTCGCCGGCGGCTCCCGCTTCGGCTACACGCTGCTGTCCGTCATCCTGCTGTCGAACCTGATGGCGGTGCTGCTGCAGGGGCTCGCGTCGAAGCTCGGCATCGTCACCGGTCGCGATCTCGCGCAGGCGTGCCGCGACCACTACTCGAAGCCGGTCGGCGTCGTTCTCTGGCTGCTGTGCGAGATCGCGATCGCCGCATGCGACCTGGCCGAGGTGATCGGCAGCGCGATCGCGCTCAACCTGCTGTTCGGGCTTCCGCTGACGTGGGGCATCGTCGTCACGTCGCTCGACGTGCTGCTCGTGCTCATGCTGCAGCACAAGGGCTTTCGGCTGCTCGAGGCGCTCGTCATCGCGCTCATCGCCACGGTGGGGCTCTGCTTCCTGTTCGAGCTGATCATCTCGCGCCCCGACCTGCTCGGCGTCGCGCGCGGCTTCGTGCCGACGCCGCAGATCCTCGCGAACCCCGAGATGCTCTACATCGCGATCAGCATCCTCGGGGCGACGGTGATGCCGCACAACCTCTACCTGCACTCGTCCGTCGTGCAGACGCGGAGGTACGAGCTCTCCGCGGAAGGGAAGCGCGAGGCGGTGCGGTTCGCGTTCCTCGACTCGACGATCGCGCTCTCGTTCGCGCTGTTCATCAACGCCGCGATCCTCATCGTCGCCGCGGCCACGTTCCACCGCTCGGGCAACACGGGGGTCGCGGAGATCCAGGACGCGCACAAGCTGCTCACGCCGCTCCTCGGCGTCGGCGGGGCGAGCACCGTGTTCGCGCTCGCGCTGCTCGCGTCGGGGCAGAACTCCACGCTCACCGGGACGCTCGCCGGCCAGATCGTGATGGAAGGCTTCCTCGACATCCGACTGCGCCCGTGGGTGCGGCGTCTCATCACCCGCGCGATCGCGATCGTGCCGGCGGCGATCGTGTCGATCGTCTACGGCGAGAGCGGCACGGCGAAGCTGCTCGTGCTGAGCCAGGTGATCCTGAGCCTCCAGCTGTCGTTCGCCGTGTACCCGCTCGTGCTGTTCACCTCCGACCGCGTGAAGATGGGGCAGTTCGCGAACGCCGCGTGGCTGAAGGCGCTCGCATGGCTCGTCGCCATCGTCATCGCATCGCTCAACGCGTGGCTCCTGCTGCAGACCGCGCGCGCCTTCTTCGCGGAGTGACCTCCATGTGGCGCACCGATACGTACTGGTTCGACGTCGCGCTCGTCACGACGATCTTCGCGTTCGGCAACGTGCTGTTCGGCCGCTTCGAGGAGCACAAGCCGCGCGGGCTGCGGGTGCTGAAGGTCGCGCTCGTCCTGCTCGCGTCGGTGGCGCTCTCGGCGACGATGGGGCGCGCGTGGATGTTCGGCCTCATCGGCACGATGGGGCTCGTCGCGCTCGTGGTGCACGGGTGGTGGCTGCCGAAGCACGGCGTGAGCGGTTGGACGGCGGAGCCTCGCGAGCGATACTACGCGCTGCTCGGCCTCGGCCCCGACGGACGCCCCCGCTGATCGTGCGATGACCGTCTACGCTCGCATCCTCGTTCCACTCGAGCACTCGCCGTACGACGCGGCGATCCTCGAGCACATTCGCCCGCTCGCGCGGCTGTGCGGGTCGGCGCTCGTCCTCATCCACGTCGCCGACGGCTGGGCCGCGCGGAACCTCAAGCAGCTCGACCTGCGCGAGTCGGAGGAGATGCAGAAGGACCGCGCCTATCTGGACCAGGTGTGCGCCGACCTGTCGCGCGACGGCTTCGACACCGACGCCCTGCTCGCGACCGGCGACCCGGCGAACGAGATCCTCGCCGCCGTGGAGCGCGAGCGCTGCGACTTGATCGCGATGGCGACGCACGGGCACCGCCTGGTCGGCGACATCGTCTACGGCAGCGTGGCGAACACCGTCCGGCACCGCGCCTCAGTCCCGGTGCTGCTCGTGCGCGGCCACGCGGGCGCCGGGGTGCACCGTGCCTAACGAAGCGGCCCTCACCGCCCCGGTCGAGGACTACCTGAAGGCGGTGTACGAGCTGGAGCGCCGCTTCGGCGGCGCGGCGGCCACGAACGCGCTCGCCGAACGGCTCGGCGTCGCACCGGCGTCGGTGACGGGGATGGTGCGGCGGCTCGCCGACCAGGGGCTGCTCGAGTACGAGCGCTATCGCGGCGTGCGCCTCACCGACGCCGGCCGCCTCGCCGCGCTCCGCACGCTGCGGCGCCACCGCATCATCGAGAGCTACCTCGCGACGGTGCTCGGCTACCCGTGGGACCGCGTGCACGGGGAGGCGGAGCGGCTGGAGCACGCGGCGTCGGACGAGCTGATCGACCGCATGGCGGCCGCGTTAGGCGATCCGGCGTTCGACCCGCACGGTGCGCCGATCCCGACGCGCGACGGCGCGGTGGACGAGCGGCGGCTCACCGCGCTGTGCGACGTCGGCGCGGGCCAGCGCGCGCGCGTGGTGCGGGTGAGCGACGACGACGACGGCATGCTGCGCTACCTCGCCGAGCTCGGGCTGCTCCCGGGCGCGGCGGTCACGGTGGTCGAGCGCGCGCCGTACGACGGGCCGGTGACGGTGGACGTGAGCGGGCGAGCGGTCGCCGTCGGTACGGCGGTGGCGGAGGCGGTGCTGGTGGAGGTCGACGGATGAGGCGGCGCCGCAACCTCGGCGCCGAAGCATCAGCGCGGCCTCATCGGAGTGTCAGCTCCCACGTCTGCCCCACCAGCTCGTGCCCGAACATCCGGTTCGGCGTCTCCTCGACGAGCTGGAACCCCGCCGCCTGGTAGATCCGCCGCGCCGAGGCGAGCACGCTGTTCGTCCACAGCGTCATCGTGTGATAGCCGGCCGACCGCGCGAACGCGATGCACTCGCGCACGAGTCGCGCACCGAGCCCCGCGCCGCGCGCCGACGGCTCGACGAGCAGGAGCCGCAGCTTCGCGACGCCGGGACGCTCCGGGTGCCTGACGCAGAAGATGCACCCCACGTTCTCGCCGTCGCGCTCCGCGATCCAGCAGCGCTCCACACGTGGATCGAAGCCCGCGGCGAAGTCGGCGACGATGCGCGCCACGAGCGCCTCGTACGTGACGTCCCAGCCGTACTCCCGGGCGTAGAGCGCGCCGTTGCGCGCGATGACCCACCCGTAGTCGCCCGGCCGCGGATCGCGGAGCACGATCGCCGTCTGGTCGGCGCGGCCGAGCAGCGATTCGATCGTGCGCATCGCGGCGAGCAGGCGCGGGTGGTCGGGGGCGGGCAGCGCCGCGACGTGCGACGCGACGTCGTGGTGGGCACGCGCCTCGAGGTCGACGGCGGCGGCGCGTCCCGCCTCGGTGAGTCGGAGATGGCGCCGGCGCGCGTCGTCGGTCGACGCGGCGCGGGTGACGAGCCCCGCACGCTCGAGTCGGCGCACGATGCGGCTCAGATAGCCGGCGTCGAGGCGGAGATCGCGGCCGACCTCCGTCGCCGTCGGCGCGTCGCGATGCGCCAGCTCGTAGAGCACCCGCGCCTCGGCCAGCGAGTGCTCGGTGGCGAGATGTCCCTCGTCGAGCGCCCCGACGAGCCGCGTGTAGAACCGATTGAAGCGCCGCACGGCGGCGACCGCGTCGGCCGGGACCGGATCGGTGGGGACGGTGGACATGTCGAGCCTCGTCGTGATAGTTGACGGAGTCAAGTTTCAGCGAGCCGAGACGCGCGTCAAGGCGTCGGCGGCCGTCGATCGGAACGCTCCTTGCCCGGGAGCACGGGTGGCGCCGGAGGTTCCGGCGCGCCGCCCGCACGCGCAGACCCCGAGGAGGACGCAGTGGCCGCCCGTCCCGCTCCGCACGTCGACCCCGACGCCGCGATCCCGGACCTCGTCCGGCGACTCACCGACGATTCCAAGCGCCTCGTGCGCGACGAGGTGCGGCTCGCGAAGCTCGAGACCGCGGACAGCCTCCGCCGCAGCGCCCGCGGCGCGCTGTGGCTCGGCCTCGCGTTCGGCGCCGGCGTCGTCGCGCTCACCGCGCTCACCGTGATGCTCGTATCGCTCGTCGGACGGCTCGCCGGGCGGCACTATTGGGTCGGCGCGCTCGTCGTCGGCGTGCTGGAGCTCGTCGTGGCGCTGCTGCTCGTGAAGCGCGGGCTCCGCACGCTGAGCGCGCCGTCGTACACGTTCGAGGAGTCGCGCGAGGAGCTGCGCGGCACGGTCAGCTGGGCGAAGAGCGTACAGGCGCACTGAACGCAACGAATCATCTTCATTGCGTTACCATCATTTCCGTAGGCGCTAGCACCGAGCTCCACGGCCCTATGGACGTGATGACAACGCGATGGAAATGATGCGTTCATTGCTCGTCCTCGCTCTCGCGTCGCTGGTCCAGCCCTCCGCCGTTCGCACGATCGCGATCGACGAGCGCCTCGCCGCGGACGCCGGATTGCACGTGGGCGACCGCGTGGTGGTGGCCGGCAAGGCGGGCATCCCCGGCGACACGGTGGTGGTCGCGGCGATCACCGGTCCGCCGCCCGATCCGGCCGACGTCGCGCGCGGCGAGTATCACGTGCGGCTGCACCTCGACCACCTGCAGCGGCTCGTCGGCTACGAGAACCGCGTCGACCGCTTCGCCGTCGGCACGCGCGGCCCCGCGGCGACGACGCGCGCGCTCGCCGCGATCGACCGCGCGGCGTTCGGCTTCCGCGCCTACCGCTCGGCCGACGTCGCGGCGGGGACGTCGCGCACGTTCGAGGTGGTGCGCCGCTTCCATCGCGCCATCGGCGTCATCACCATCGTCGCGAGCGCGATCTTCCTGCTCTGCATCCTGCTGCTGAAGGTGGACGAGCGTCGGCGCGACGTCGCCGCGCTGCGTCTCATCGGGCTGTCGCGGCGTACGGTGGTGCTCGCGCTCGTTCTCGAGGCGGCGCTCGTCTCGCTGTTAGGCACCGCGCTCGGCGTGGGTGTCGGGTGGCTCGGCACGCTGTTCATCAACGTGCACTACCGCGCGGTCTACCGCACGCCGCTCACGTTCGCCGCGCTCACGCCCGACGTCATCGCCCTCTCCGCCGCCCTCGCGTTGGGCCTCGGCGTCGTGGCCGGCTTCCTCGCCGCCCGCCGACTCGCGCGCACGCCGCCGTTGTCGCTGTTCGGTCGATGACGAGGACCGTCTCGTCGCAGGCGCAGACGTGGAGGGCGCGGAGACCCTTCTGCTGTGCAATCGAACCGCAGAGGACGCAGAGGGCCGCAGAGGACTGCAATTGTTGTCCTCTGCGGCCTCTGCGTCCTCTGCGGTTCAATGGCTTTCTCCGCGTTCTCCGCGTCTCCGCGTGAGCACGCCGAGCAACCAGCCATGACCTGGACGCTCGCCTGGGCCACGCTCGTGCGACACCGCGCGCGCACGATCCTCGCCGTGCTCGGCGTCGCCGTGTCGGCCGCGCTGCTGCTCGACATGGTGATGCTCGCGACCGGGATGACCGAGTCGTTCCGCGGGCTGCTGCTGACGAGCGGCTTCCAGCTCCGCATCACGCCGAAGGGGACGCTGCCGTTCGACACGGAGGCGACGATCGATCGCGCGTCGGAGGTGCTCGCGACGCTGCGCGCCGATCCGCGCATCGAGCGCGTGAGCGCCGTCGCCGGCGCGCCGCTGCACGTGCTCGCGACGGGCGACCGCCGAGGTCCCGATGGCGCGCCGCTGCTCACCGCGTTCGCGCTCGGCGACGATCCCGCGGTGCAGGGCGACTACGAGCTGCTGCGGGGCGCGGACATCACCGCGCCCGATCGTCTCGCGGCGAGCGAGGCGTTCCTGGAGGCGGCCCGCGCGCGCGTCGGCGACACGCTCGACGTCGCGGCGCGCTTCGATCCGCAGCTCCGCACCTACGGCGGACGACGGCGGCTCGTGGTGAGCGGCGTGGCGCGCTTCTACTTCGCGTCGGCCGCGGCGCCGCTCGTCGCCGTGCCGATCGGGGAGCTGCAGGCGATGCGCGGCGACGAGGGCGCGGACCGTGTGTCGGCGTTCATGGCGCGCGTGCGCGACGACCGGCTCGTGGACGCCGTGAAGCGCGACGTCGAGCGGCGCGTGCCGCGCGTGAGCGTCGTGACGACGGCGTCGGCGACGGCGGCGGTCGAGCGGCGACTCAGCTACTTCCGACAGCTCGCGCTCATCCTCGGCGCGATCAGCCTCGCGATCGGCTTCCTGCTCGTCACCACGCTCGTCACCGTGTCGGTGAACGAGCGCGTCGGCGAGATCGCCGTGCTGCGCGCGATCGGCGTGAGCCGCGGGCACGTCGTGGGGCAGATCGTGGCGGAGGGGCTCGCGCTCAGCGTCGCGGGCGCGGTGCTGGGCCTCGTGCTCGGCATCGCGACGGCGCGATGGCTCAACGTGATCCTCGCCGACTTCCCGGGGCTGCCGGCGGCATTCGAGTTCTTCGTGTTCCGCGCCGACGCGGCGTGGCGGTCGCTCGCGCTGCTCGTGGCGGCCGGGGTGGGGGCGGGGGCGTATCCGGCGTGGCGTGCGGGATCGCTGCCGATCGCGACGACGCTGCGAGAGGAGGCGGTGGGGTGATCACGAGGACACGATGCTGATCCGGATGCTCGGCGTGCGGCGCGCGTTCCCGTTAGGCGGCCGCACGGTGGAGGCGCTGCGCGGCGTCACGCTCGACGTCGACGCCGGCGAGTACGTCGCCGTGGTGGGTCCGTCGGGGTGCGGCAAGTCGACGATGCTGAACGTGCTCGGTGCGGTCGACCGCCCGACGAGCGGCACCGTCACCGTCGACGGGCGCGACCTCGGCGCGCTGCGCGATCGTGACGCGACCGAGTTCCGTCTGCGACGCGTGGGCTTCGTGTTCCAGCGCTTCTACCTCATGCCGACGCTCACCGCGCGGGAGAACGTGGAGCTGCCGATGGCCGAGGCGCGCGTGGCGCGCACCGAGCGTCGAGCGCGCGCGCTGGAGCTGCTGGCGTACGTCGGTCTCGGCGAGCGCGCGGACCACCGGCCGGCGCAACTGTCGGGCGGCGAGCAGCAGCGCGTCGCCATCGCGCGGGCCCTCGCCAACCGTCCTGCGCTCGTCCTCGCCGACGAGCCGACGGGGGAGCTGGACGCGCGCACCGGCACCGAGATCATCGACCTGTTCCATCGCCTCAACGACGACGGCACGACGCTCGTCGTCGTGACGCACGACGAGAAGCTCGCGGACGCGGCGCGCCGCGTGGTGCACATGCGCGACGGCGTCGTGGTCGACGACACACGGGAGTCGGGAGTCGGGACTCGGGACTCGGGACTCGGGACTCGTGGGGGAGCAGTTCCCGAGTCCCAAGTCCCGAGTCCCGAGTCCCGATGATCCCCCTGCTCGCGTTCCGCAACCTGCTGCAGCGACCGTGGCGTTCCGCGCTGCTGCTGCTCGGCTTCGCGATGGGCGTCTCGGTCATGATCGTGCTGCTCTCGGTGGGCGAGGCGCTCGTCGCCCAGGCGCGCGACCGACGGCTCGTCGGCGGTGGCGAGATCACGGTGCTCCCCGAGGGGCTCGACCTCGAGATGCTGAAGGTGGGCGGCCTGGGCGGGATCTACTTCTCGATTCCGAACGCGCGCTTCGTGCAGCTGCAATTGCTCGATGCGCCGCGGCTCGCCGCGGACGTGCGCGCCGTCGCGCCGCAGATCGAGGGGAAGCTCGTGTACCTGCGGCTGCCCGACGGACGCGAGATGCCGGTGCAGGCGGCGGGCGACGTACCAGGCGCGACGACGGCGGTGGGAGCCGCGCCGCGCATCGTCGCGGGCGCGTGGCGCGACGACGACGGCGACCGCCGCTGGTCCCGTCCCACGCCGGCGGAGCTGCGGCACGACATCGATCACTTCCATCTGCCGCCCGCGGGCGTCGCGCGCCCGGAGAGCTGGGCGGAGTGGCACTACTTCAACGTGCTCTCCCCCGACGGGAAGCGGTGGGCGTTCGTGTCGCTCATCGTCGCGGGCGACGTCACGCACCGAGCGAGCGGGCTGTGGGGCGGTCAGGTGCTCGTCACGACGCACGCCCAGGGCGAGACCGACGGCGGCCGGCGCTACAGCGCGATCGCCGGGCCCGACGCCGTGCGCTTCTCGACGACCGACGCGGATCTCACGATCGGCGCGAGCTCCGTGCGCGTGCTCCCCGACGGCCGCTACGCCGTGCACGCCGAGGCACCGGCGGAGCGGGGCGGCGGGCGGGCGACGGTGGACCTCGTGGTGACGCCGCAGCCGCGCGCGTACTTCCCGGGCGCGACGCTGGAGAGCGGCGACTTCGCGTCGGGCTACGCGGTGGCCGCGCTGCGCGCCGACGCGAGCGGCACGCTGTGCGCCGCCGGCGCGTGCGAGCGCCTGACGTCGGTGCAGGCGTACCACGATCACAACTGGGGCACGTGGCAGGGCGTGACGTGGGAGTGGGGCGCCGGCCGCGCGGGCGACCTCACGCTGCTCTACGGCCGCGTGCAGCCCCCGGACTCGTTAGGCACCCGCTCGTCGCTGTTCCTCTACGTCGTCGACTCGCTCGGCTTCCGCGCGCTGTTCCGGCCGCGCGACATCGCCTACGTCGACGACCGCGTGGTGACCGTGGGGGGGCGCACCATCCGCGTCCCGTCGCGCGGCATCATGCTCGATGCGCGCGGCGCCGACACGATCCGCGTGGAGCTCGACGTGGAGCACGCCTCGGCGACCGACACGCGGCTCGGTCTCGTGGAGCGCGGCGACGCCGATGCGGCGCGGCATCTCGCGCGTCCGTACTTCGTGCAGATGAAGGGCCGCCTGCGCATCAGCGGCCGCGTCGGCGGGCAGATCGTGGGCGGGGAAGGGGCGGGGTTCTTCGAGACCTACCGCTGAGCGCATCTCACGCGGAGGCGCGGAGCACGCGGAGAACGACCAAGACACGTTGGTGTTCTCCGCGTGCTCCGCGCCTCCGCGTGAGCGACGCGAAGCAGATCAGGTCAGTCGCTCTGGCCGATCCGTCGCGTCCGGGCCCGGCTTCGACGCCGGGTTGCCGTCGATGCGGTCCTTCGTGTCGTCGATCGCGTCCGCCGCGCGCTCGCCGAGGCGCTCGGCGGCGTTGCGCGTGCTGCCCAACGCGTCGGCGGCGCGGTCGCGCAGGTGCTCGCCGACGTCGCGCTTGCGGTCGAACGCGGCCGTGCCGGTCGGCGTGCCGGCGGGCGTGGCACGGTCGGCCGGATTCTCGTTAGGCGCGCCGGCCGTGGTGGAGCCGTCGGGCCACGTGTCCGCAGTCGACGCGCCGCGCAGATCCGCCGGAGAGCTCGTGCGCATCGTGGAGTCCGGCGCCGAGGCGCCGCCGGCGAGCGCGGAGGTGTCGTGCGCCGGCCCGCCGAGCGCCGCGCCGCCCGTCGCCGCACCGCTCACGGCCGGCCCGCCGGATGGGCTGCTCGCGTTAGGCGCCGTGGGACCACCCGCCGACGCGCCGTAGCCCACGCCGCCCGCCGACGAATCCGCGACGCGGTCGAACTCGCGCGAGCTGGTCGTCGCCGAGCCCGCGACGGCGCCGGTGCCGAAGCCGCGGCGGCCGCGGTCGAAGCCGTGCCGCGCGTAGTCGCGTACCTGCTCCCACGCGCCGTGCCGCGTGCTCACGTCGCTCGACCAGCCGCGCTGCAGCTCGGGCTCCACTTCCTCGAAGCCGCGCCCCGCGTAGTCCGGGTTGCGGCCGGCGAGATGGCCGATCTGGTACGCGGGGCGCACCTCCTCGTACGAGCGGTCGGCGAGTCGGCCGCTCGAGCGCTCGTAGTGCGTGCGGTAGTAGTCCTCGTCGTCGGTCGAGACGTGGCTCGCCGCCTCGGCGATCGCGCGACCGGCCCACCAGCCGCTCACCGCGCCCGCGATGCCACCGATGATCGTGCCGAGCGGGCCGCCTAACGATCCGAGCGCCGCCCCGGTGAGCACGCCAGAGATTCCACCCACCGCCTCCCCGATCTCGTCCGCGGCGTCGTCCTCTCGGCGGTCGTCGACGCGCAGGTCGTCCGTGCGTCGCGCCTCGGCGCGCTGCGCCTCGTCGCGGAGCGTCTCGCGCGGCACCGGGGGCGGGGCCGCGTTGGTGTCCGGCGCGTTCGTGCGATTCAGGTCGTCCATTCGAGCTCCTCCTAGATGAAATCCGTTCTCTCCGGGTGCGTCCGGTTCGCCGGGACCTCGTCGCGCTCGCCGAGCCGCCCGGCCGTGGGTGCGTCGGCCGCGGTACCCGTCGTCGCGCCGAGGTCGGTCGGGAACAGCGGCTCGTCGCCCTCGGGCGTGTCGGCGCGGCTCGCGAGCCCGGCACGCGCGCGCGCCAGCTCCACCGGATCGACCGCGCTGCCGCCGGTGCCGATCACGCTCGTGTCGCGGCGGACGCCGAACCCTTCGCCGCGCGCGTGGCCGTAGCCGTCGCACACGTAGTGGCGCGCCGCCTCCCAGCTCCCGTGGCGCGCGGCGAAATCGCGCTCCCAGATGCGCCGGAGATCGCCCTCGACGTCGTGGAAGTCGCGCCCCGCGTACTCGGGCCGCGACGCGGCGACATGACCGAGCTGGTACGCCGGCCGCGCCGTGTCGAACGACGCATCGGCGGCGCGCCCCGGCGTCGCCTCCCACAGCGCGCGGTAGTGGTCCTCGTGCTCGGACGTGTAGATCGATTCCTCGGTGCCCACGCCGCCCGCGGCGCCGATCGCCGCGCCCGCGAACGCGCCGAAGATCGCGCCGAGCGGTCCGGCCGCGATGGTCCCGAGCCCGGCCGCGACGCCCGCCACGGCCCCCGCCGCGGCGCCCGTCGCCGTTCCTGCCGCCGTCCCCGCGGCCGCGTCCCGCTCGTCGTTCGTCCTCGGCCGCTCCGCGTCACGCTCGTCGGGGCCGCGGAAGGTCGGATCGCTCATGCGCTCCTCCGGGTGTTGAAGTCGTGTCGACCACACCTGCGGCAAGTCGAGGGCCGCGTCGGCGAACCCTGCCTTGACACCCGTCGACCCGGGGTGCGAATTGCGCCCATGAACGCACCGGACAGCCCGGCCGTGATCCGCATCGGCACGCAGGGGTGGAACTACGACGCCTGGGTGGGGCCGTTCTACCCGTCCGGCACGCGCGCCGCGGACTTCCTCGCCACCTATGCGCGCGCGTTCGACACGGTGGAGGTCGACTCGACGTTCTACGCCGTGCCGGCGGTGAAGACGGTGCGCGGGTGGGCCGATCGCGTGCCGCCGCATTTCCGCTTCGCGCTGAAGATGCCGCAGGAGATCACCCACGAGGCGCGGCTGCGCGGCCCCGCGCTCGAGACGATGCGTCACTTCTTCGACCGCGCGCGCGAGCTCGAGGACAAGCTCGGGGCCGTGCTCGTGCAGCTCTCGCCCGACTTCCTGCCTAACGAGCTGCCGGCGCTGGCCCACTTCCTCCCCGAGCTGCCGTCCGACGTGCCGGTCGCGATCGAGTTCCGGCACCGCGGCTGGGTGACCGACGGCGTGCTCGCGCTGCTCGCCGAGCACGGCGTGGCGCTCGCGCTCACCGACGCGCGGTGGATCCCGCGGCGGCAGATGATCGCGCTCGCCGAGCGTCCGACGGCCGACTTCGCGTACCTGCGGTGGATGGGGCCCAACCGCGACATCGTCGACTACTCGCGCATCCAGGTCGACCGCACGCGCGAGCTGGAGTTATGGGCGCAGGCGCTCCGCGCGCTCGCGCCACGCGTACGCACCGCGTACGGCTTCGTGAACAACCACTTCGCCGGCCACAGCCCCGCGAGCGGTCGCGACCTGCAGCGGCTGCTCGGACAGACGCCGGTCATGCCGGATCAGCTGGGCGAGCAGTTCTCGCTCTTCTAGTGCACGCTCGGCAGGAGGACAGCCGCCCTATTCACGCCTCCGCGTGAGCGAGAACGAGCCGCCCGGCGCGCTGCGTCGGGTGCTGGGCGTCGGCTTCGGCGTCGCGGTCGGCATCGGGTCCATGATCGGCGCGGGGATCCTGCGCGCCCCCGCCGACGTCGCGGCGCGGCTGCCGACACCGGCGCTGTTCCTCGGCGTGTGGGTCGTCGGCGGGCTGTACGCGCTGCTGGGCGGCAACGCGCTCTCCGAGCTCGGCGTCGCCGTGCCGCGCTCGGGTGGGCAGTACGTCTATGCGCGGCGCGCGTTCGGCCCGTACATCGGCTTCGTCGTCGGCTGGAACGACTGGCTGTCGTCCGCCGGATCCGTCGCGGCGGTGGCGATCGCGCTCTCCGAGTCGGCGGCCGCGCTGCTCGGTGCGGGCGCGCGCGCGGTGCCGGTGATCGCGGTGCTCGCCGTGGCCGTCGCGTACGCGGTGCTCTCGCGCGGCGTCCGCGTGGGCGACCGCGCCCAGCGCGCGACGAGCGCGGTGAAGGCCGTCGCGCTGCTCGCGCTCGTCGCGGCGTGCGTGTTCGCCGCGCGCCCGCACGCCGCCCCCGCGCCGAACGCGCACGCCGGGGCGGCGGCGTTCGTGCTCGCGCTGCAGGGCGTCATCTACGCGTACGACGGGTGGACGGGGCCCATCTACTTCAGCGGCGAGCTGCGCGATCCCGGGCGCGAGGTGCCGCGCGCGGTGTTCGGCGGCGTGCTCTCCGGCATGGCCCTCTACCTCGCCGTGAACGCGGCGTTCCTCGTCGTCCTGTCCATCGACGCGATGTCACGCTCGACGCTCGTCGCCGCCGACGTGGCGCGCGCGATCGCCGGCGCGCGCGGCGCGTCGCTCGTGCACTGGCTGGTGCTGCTCGCGCTGCCGAGCGCCGTGGTGGCCAACCTGCTGCTCGCCTCGCGCGTGGCCTACGCGATGGGGCGCGACGGCGCGGCGCCGCGCCGGCTCGGCGACGTGAGCGCGGCGGGCGTGCCGGGCGTGGGGCTCGCGGTGTCCGGCGTGGTGGCGGCGCTGTTCGCGGCGACCGGCGCGTTCGAGCGCGTGATCGCGGTGTGCGCGTTCCTGTTCGTCGCGAGCTACGTCGTGTCGTTCGCCGCGGTGTTCGTGCTGCGCCGCCGCGAGCCCGCGCTGCCGCGCGCGTACCGCGCGTGGGGGCATCCGTGGACGACGGGCCTCGCCGTCGTCGCGTCGTCGGTGTTCCTCGCCGGCGTGGTGGCGGCCGACCCGCGCGGCGCCGCCGTGTCGGTGGCGAGCGTCGCCGTCACGCTGCCGCTCTACGCGCTGCTCCGGCGCGCCCGGCCGGTCGCCGGGTGAGCGGCGCGCGTTAGGCGCCGCGGGCGCTCAGCCCGCGCGCCGCACCGCGTCGCCCACGCGGTCCGTGCGTGCCCCGATCCCGGCGTGCGACCGCAGCGGCGTCACCATGAGCGCCAGCTCGAGCGCGGCCGGCGACACGGACTCGTCGGGATACCAGCGTGGCGCCGGCTCGGTGTCGCGGTCGAGATCGAGTCCCACCGCGCGGAACGCGCCGAGCACGAGCGACGACAGCGCCGCGCCGGCGCCGCACAGGCCGAGGAACACCGGCGTCAGCAGGCGCCGCCGCATCGGCGCGGGTCGGAGCGGCGGCGTGGGCCGCTCGTGGGCGGATACCTCGAGGGAGACCGTGTTGCCCATCGTCGTCAGTCAGTAGAGTGCCTGCATGTCCCGTCGAATGGTGCTCTATCTCGTCCTCGCGTTCGTCGTCGCGGCGGTGTGCGTCCGCCTCGGCATATGGCAACTATCTCGCCTGCGCGGCCGGCGCGCCCGCAATGCCGTGGTCGCCACGCGTCTGGCCGAGCCGCCGGAGCCGCTGCGCGCCGTCCCCGTCGACACCGGCGCCGCGCACTACCGCCGCGTGCGCGTGGAGGGCCGGCCGGAGTACGGGCGCGAGGTCGTGCTGGTGAATCGGACGCGCCAGGGCTCGCCGGGCGTCAACATCCTCACCCCCGTGCGCGTCGCCGGAACCGACACGCTCGTGCTCGTGAATCGCGGGTGGGTGTACTCGCCTAACGCCAGCGACGTCGACCTGTCCCGGTGGCGCGAGGGGGACACGCTGTCGGCCGACGGCTGGGTCGAGATCCCGACGCGGCTGCGCGGCGCGGCGGCGCTCGCGTCGTCGCCGCGCGCGTTCCGGTGGCTCGACGGCGGCGCCGTCGCGCGAGCGGTCGGCGCGCCGGTGACGCCGTACTACGTCGTGCTCGACCCGCCGGCCGGGGATCCGCCGAAGGACCGGCCCGTGCGCCTGCCGCGTCCCGCGCTCGACGAGGGACCGCACCGCAGCTACGCCATCCAGTGGTTCTTCTTCGCGGCGCTCGCGGTGGTCGGCGCGCTCGCGTTCGCGCGGAGCGAGCGGCGCGCCTGAGCGGCGCTCGCGTCAGGGCACGACCGACGCCGTCAGCTCCGCGCTCGCGAACGTGTTGAACTGCTGCAGGATGGGGAATCCCGCGCTCGGCCCCAGCAGCGCCGCGAGGGCGCCGTCGGCGGGCGTCGTGAGCGCGAGGCTCGCGCCGCCGATCGCGATCGACGGGATCGACGTCGTCATCTTCACGACCCCGGCGGGGCCGACGGTCCACCAGTTCGCGACGAACGCTCCGGCCGACGCGACGCTCTCGGCCACCGTGCCGGCCACGTCGAGCGTCGGGCTGCCCGGCTTCCGCACCGCGACGTGATACGCGCGCGCGGAGCCCGGCGCGCCGGCCGCGAGATCGAGGCCGATCGTCGGCACGTGCTGCGCGTCGACGCCGAGCGCGCCGAGCGCGTGCGCGAGCTTCGCGTCCGACGTGTAGTACCACAGCAGCGCCGAGCTCACGTCGCCCGTGCCGTCCGGCGGGACGATGATCGCGCCGATCTGCACGATCTCGCCCCGCTGCGTGCGCGCCCCGTCGACCGAGACGTCGCACTGCGACGTGCGGACGACGAGCGGCGTCACCGGCTGTCCGTCGCCGACGAGGAGGAATTGCACGGGCACGAGCGCGCGGACGCTCGCCGTCGGCGCGAGCGCGACGCCGATGGTCTCCAGGCAGTCGCCGAGCGCGACGGAGACCTTGCCGCCCGGGGCGCGGTCGAGCGTCGCGGAGGGGCGGGGCGCCAGCGGCGCGGACGGATCCCCGCACGCGGCGAGGACGAGGAGCGCGGCGAGGGAGCGGATCGTGGGCATGTGGCCTCCGGCTGGAAGGGGACGACGCGCGGGACCGGATCTATGCGCGAGATCGACCTCCAGGACGCCACGGACCTGCGCCGTGTCGTCGTCAGAGCCGTGTGGACGGGGCCACGTGCAGGAGCAGCACCGCCGCCGCGATGAGCGCGCCGCCCGCCACCGTCGTCGCGGTGAGCGGCTGGCCGAGCGCCGCAGCGCCTAACAGCGCCGTCCAGAACGGCTCCACGGTCGACACGATCGCCGCGCGGACCGGTCCGAGCGTCGCGAGCCCCCGCAGGAACGCGACGAAGCCGCCCACCGTGCACACGAGCGCGAGCGTCGCCGCGGCGCCCCACGCCGTCGGCCCGAGATGCACGGAGAGCGTGCCGTCCATCGCCGCCACGACGAGGAACACGAGCGCCGCGCCCGCCGTGACGTACGTCGATGCGAGCGCGGGCGACGTGCCCGCCTCCAGCCGGTGCAGGAACGGCACGTAGAGCGCGTACGACACCGCGCCCGAGAGCGCGAGCGCCACGCCGGGCCACGCCGCATCGCGCGGCGCGCCGACCATGAGCGCGATGCCGCCGAACGACAGCGCGAGCGACACCGCGCGCCGCCGGTCCACGTGCTCGGTGCCGCGCGCCACGGCGAACAGCGCCACCCACGACGGATACGTGTAGAACAGGAAGCCGACCGTCGCCGCGCTGATCCACCGCAGCGCCGAGAGCGTCAGCAGGCCGACGAGCGCCTGCCCGCCACCGCCCACCGCGATCGCGTACACGACGCCGCGTCGATCGGCGCGCGCCGTCGCCCCACTCGGCCAGCGCCGCGCGATGACGGAGAGCACCACCGCCGCCGGCAGGTACCGCCACAGCAGCAGGTTCGTGAGCGACGTTCCCGCGCGCGTCCCCACCACGGTGAGGATGGAGATCGACCCGAAGCAGCACGCGCTCAGCGCGACGAGCGCCGTGGCGCGGCCGAGCGAGCCGCCGCGCGTCACAGCAGCGTGCCGCGCAGGAACAGGAGCGCCACGTTGAAGTAGATGATGAGCCCCGTCACGTCCACCAGCGTCGCGACGAACGGCGCCGACGCGCTCGCCGGGTCGAAGCCGAGGCGGCGGAGGAGGAACGGGAGCATCGAGCCGGTCATCGAGCCGAACGTCACGATCCCGACGAGCGCGCAGGCGATCGTGCCCGCGACGTACCCGATCGGCGTGCGGCCCTGCATGGTGTAGTCGTAGAACCCGAAGTGCTGCCAGAGCAGGATCCGGACGATCGCGATCACGCCGAGGATCGCGCCTAACGTCATCCCCGACGGCAGCTCGCGCACGGCGACGCGCCACCAGTCCCTGAGCCGCACCTCGTCGAGCGCCATCGCGCGCGTGATGAGCGACGTGGACTGCGATCCGGAGTTGCCGCCGGAGCTCATGACCAGCGGCACGAACAACGTCAGCACGGCGGCCCGCTCCAGCTCCTTGTCGTAGTGCTGCAGCGCGCTCGTCGTGAACATCTCGCTCACCATGAGGATGCTGAGCCATCCGGCGCGCTTCTTCAACATCGCGAGGAAGCCGATCTGCATGTACGGCTCGTCGAGCGCCTCCATGCCGCCGAGCTTCTGCACGTCCTCGGTCTGCTCCTCCTCGATGGCGTCGATGACGTCGTCCACCGTCACGACGCCGAGCAGGCGACGGTCGTCGTCGACGACCGGCACGGCCACGAGGTCGTAGTCCGACGCGAGGCGCACCACGTCGCCCTGCGGCGCGGTCGGGAGCACGGTGTGCACCTCGGTCCATGCGACGTCGGACAGGTGCGCGCCTTCCGGCGCCGCGAGCAGCTCGCGCAGCGACAGCACGCCTAACAGTCGCCCCTTCGCGTCGGTCGTGTAGACCGTGTACAGCGCCTCGCGCCGCTCGGTGCGCGCCATCGCCCGCACGGAGCGCAGCGCCTCCTCCACCGTGAGCGTCTCCGCGGCGGCGACGAACTCCGTCGTCATGCGGCCGCCGGCGGAGTCGGGCTCGTACTGGAGCAGCGCCTCCGTCTCCGCGCGCGCGGCGGCGGGGATCTCCTGCAGGATCTCCTCGGCGCGCTCCTCCTCCAGCTCCTCGAGGACGTCGGCGCGGTCGTCCGGCGTCATCTCGGTGACGAGCGCCGCGGCCTGCCGCGTGCTCATCGCCTCGAGCGCCAGCGAGCGGAGATCCTCGCTCAGGTACTCCAGCACGTCCGCCGCGCGCGCCGTCGGCAGCGCGGAGAGGAACGCGACGAGCCGGTCCTCGGGCAGCGCCTCGGCGACGTCCGCGAGGTCGGCCGGGTGCATCTCCTCCGTCTCGAGCGCGACGCTCGACGGATCCTCCTCGAGCAGATCGAGGATGTCGGGCGCGAGCAGCGCGGCTACCGGGCGCTCGGCGTCGTCTCGCTGGGGTGGCGTCATGGTCGGAGGAGAAACGAGGGGGCCGGCGACGGGCGCCGAGGGTGCCGCTGGGAGCTCCGGGTGATGGCGGTCGTGCGCGCGACGGATGGCGCGGGGCCGGCTGCGGATCGCCGGGAGACGCGCGCCGCAGGCCAAGTTAGTCGGGCGGGGAAGGGCTGCACGGCGCGCCCCGCACGACGACGAAAGGGGACCCCTCGCGGAGTCCCCTTGTTCCATTCGCGTGCGGCGCGCGACTCAGTCCGCGATCGCCCTGCGCCGCCGATAGAGCGCGCCGCCGAGCGCCACCAGCCCGATGGCCATGAGCGTGAGCGACGCGGGCTCCGGAGTCTTGATCGGCGTGGCGCGCTCGATCTGCCCGACGCGGTCGTCGGCGTTCGCGACACGCTGGGCCAGCGTGCTCGCGGGCAGCGCGAGCGCGGCCACGAAGAGACGAGCGGCGGAATGCGAGCGAAGGGGCATCGCGATGGGAAGGAAGGTCGACGTCGGCATCGGCATCGGCATCGGCCGCGACAACGGGAGCCAGCATACCGAGCCCGTCCGGACGGTGCAACGTGGCGCGGATGCCACACCCGCGCGGTGACGCAGGTCCCGAAATGGCGAAGGGCTCCGCGTGCGCGGAGCCCCCGGCGACCCCCATCGTCGTCGGCTGGGGCAGCGGCGCGGCAACGTTAGGCAGGGGCCGCACGCCGGGCACGCCGTCAGGGCTTCATCGCTTCACGATTTCAGGTGCGGCGCCAGCACCGCGTCCACGTCGGCGCGCAGCCACGCCGCCGCCGTCCCGTCCTGATACGTCGCCCACGTGATGAGCGACCCGCCGAGCACCGTCTCCACCGTGCGCGCGAGCCGCGCCACGTCCGTGTTAGGCACCAGCTCACCCGCCGCCACCGCGTCGGCGAGCAGCGACGTCAGCCCGTCGCGGGTCGCGCGCGACTGCGCCAGCAGGTTCTCGCGGAAGTCGGGGTCGGTGAGATCGATCTGCAGATACGCGAGGCTGCGCGCGAGCGCCCCCGGCGACTCCGCGAGATGCGCGAAGCACTCGGCGTACTCGCGCAGCGCGGCGAGCGGCGACGCGTGCTGTGCCCGCAGCCCGGCGAGGTAGTCGCCACTCCCCTCGGCGGCGAGTCGCGACAGGGCGAGCAGCAGCTCGCGCTTCGACCCGAACCGCTGCACGAGCGCGCCCGCCGTCACCCCGGCCTCGCCGGCGATCTCGGCGAGCGTCAGCTCGCCGGGGCCGAGGCGCGACATGGCGCGCATGGTCGCCATGAAGATCTGCTCGTCGCTGACCTTGCGCGGGCGCGGGGTCATGAAGGGGGGTTGACGTTTCTAAACGACCATGTAGAATGATTCTGAACGACGGTTTAGTATAGCCTCCCGAGGTGCTCCATGCGAACCGTGACGTACGGCGCCGCCGTCAGTCTGGACGGCTTCATCGCGGGACCGAACGGCGAGATCGACTGGCTCCGCTGGAGCGACGACGTCGACGAGGTGATGCGCGCGTTCTGGAAGGACGTCGACGCGGTGCTCATGGGGCGCAAGACGTGGGACTTCGCCGCGACCCAGTCGGGCGAGAAGCACTCCAGCCGCGTGCGCACCTACGTGTTCTCGCGCACGCTGTCGGCGATCGACGCGCGCGGCGTGACGTTGGTGCGCGACGACGCGGCCGATTTCGTTAGGCGGCTGAAGTCGGAGCCCGGCGGGCGGATCTGCCTCATGGGCGGGGGCGAGTTCGCCCGCTCGCTGTTCGACGCAGGGCTCGTCGACGAGGTCCGGCTCAACATCCACCCGGTCCTTCTCGGCGAGGGCATTCCCACGTTCGGCGACCGCGGCACCCGTGTGCCGCTCGAGCTCACCGAGTGCCGCACCATCCACGGCGGCTGCGTCCTCGCGAGCTACCGCGCCGCCCGTTAGGCCCCGCGCGGCGTCACAGCGTCGGCAGCGAGCGCTCCTCCCGGAACCCGACGACCGCGAACCCCGCGATCGCGACGGCCTCCTCGAGCGCCGCGCGCGTCACGGTCCCGTCGTGCTCCACCGTCGCGCCGCCGAGCGTGACGTCGGCCCGCACGATGCCGGGGACCCCCGCGAACGCGGTGTACACGGCGCGCACCGCGTGGACCGCGGTCATGCCGGCGATGGTGAGGTGGGCGGTGCGCAATCGGGACTCGGGACTCGGGACTCGGGACTCGGGACTCGGGACTCGGGACTCGGGACTCGGGACTCGGGACTCGGTTAGGTTAACGAGTCCCGAGTCCCGAGTCCCGAGTCCCGACTCCTGCCCCAAATGAATGTCGCCTTTCTCGGCCTCGGCGCCATCGGCGCCCCGATGGCCGGTCATCTCGCCGCCCCGCCGTTCGCCCTCACGGTCTGGAACCGCACCCGCGAGCGCGCGCTCCGCTTCGTCGAGACGCATCGCGGCGCGCGCGTCGCCGACACCGCCGCGGAGGCCGTGCGCGGGGCGGAGTTCGTGATCACCTGCGTGCCGTCGTCGCGCGAGGTCGAGGCGCTCGTCGACGGCGAGCTGCTCGACGCCATCCCTGCCGGCGCGCTGTTCATCGACTGCACCTCCGGCGACCCCGCGACGTCGCGGCACCTCGCCGAACGGCTCGCGGAGCGCGGCATCGGCTTCGTCGATGCGCCGGTGAGCGGCGGCGTGATCGGCGCGGAGAAGGGAACGCTCACCGTGATGGTGGGCGGCGATGCCGCGCTGCTCGACCGCGCGCGGCCGGTGCTCGCCGCGTTCGGCGAGAAGATCGTGCACTGCGGCGCCATCGGAGCCGGCGACGCGCTGAAGGCGGTGAACAACGCGCTGCTCGCCGTGCATCTCTGGAGCACCGCCGAGGGACTCGCGGTGCTCGAGCGCGCCGGCGTGCGCGCCGACATCGCGCTCGACGTCATCAACACGTCGAGCGGTCGATCCAACGCGTCGATGAACCTCTTCCCGGAACGCGTGCTCACGCGCGCGTTCCCGCGCACGTTCCGGCTCGCGCTGCTCGACAAGGACGTCGGGATCGGCGCCGATCTCGCGCGTCAGCAGAAGGTCCCCGCGCCCATCCTCCAGCTCACCGCGGAGCTGTTCCGCATGGCGCACGCGACGCTCGGCGAGGAGGCCGACCACGTCGAGGCGGCGCGCATCGTCGAGCAGTGGGCCGCCGTCACCATCGGCGGGCCGCGCCCGTCCGCCGACGCGCCCACGGGCGTGTCGCCCAACAACGAGCTGGAGCAGGAGCTATGACCACGTTCGCGCTCGACGACCTGCGCGCGCCGCTCTCCATCGACGCCGTGCGCGGCCAGTTTCCGGCGCTCGCGCGCCTCCACGCCGGGACGCCGGTCGCGTACTTCGACGGCCCGGGCGGCACGCAGGTGCCGCGCGTCGTGGTCGACGCCATGGCGTCGTACCTGTATCACCACAACGCGAACACGCACTGGAACTATCCGTCCAGCGCGGAGACCGACGCGCTCCTCATGGAAGCGCGCGCCGCCGTCGCCGACCTGCTGAACGGCGAGCCGCACGAGATCGTGTTCGGCGCGAACATGACGACGCTCACGTTCCACGTCTCGCGCGCCATCGGCCGCGGCGTCGGCGGCCGTCCGACCGGGCCGGGCGACGAGATCGTCGTCACCGAGCTCGATCACCAGGGCAACGTCGCGCCGTGGAAGGAGATGGCGCGCGAGCGCGGCGCGACGATCCGCACCGTGCGGCTCGACACCGAGACCGGCCGTCTCGACTGGGCGGATCTCGAGCGCCAGCTCTCGCCGCGCACGCGTCTGCTCGCGATCGGCGCCGCCTCCAACGCGCTCGGCAGCATCACCGACGTGAAGCGCGCGTGCGCGATGGCGCACGACGTCGGCGCGCTCGCGTATGTGGACGCGGTGCACTACACGCCGCACACGCTCGTCGACGTGCGCGACATCGGCTGCGACTTCCTCGCGTGCTCGGCGTACAAGTTCTACGGCCCCCACGTCGGCATCGTGTGGGGGAAGGCCGAGCTGCTCGCCGCGCTCGACGTGCCGAAGCTCGATCCGGCACCCGACGAGATCCCCGAGCGGCTGGAGACCGGCACGCTGAGCCACGAGGGGATGGTCGGTGCCGCCGCGGCGGTCGACTTCCTTGCGACGCTGGGCGGTGCGGCGGCCGGCGCGTCGCGTCGCGAGCGCCTCGCGCGCGCGTACGACGTGCTGCACGCGCAGGGGCAGGCGCTGTTCCGCCAGCTCTGGGACGGCCTCGGCGCGATCGACCGCGTGACGGTGTTCGGGCCGCCCCCGGGCACGCCGCGCACGCCGACCGTCTCGTTCGTCGTCGACGGCGTGCGCTCGGAGCAGGTCGCTGGCGCGCTGGCCGATCGCGCGGTGTTCGTGTCGCACGGCGACTATTACGCCTCGGTCTGCGTCGACCGACTCGGCCACGCGGAGCATGGGCTCGTGCGCGCCGGCGCGGCGTGCTACACCACAGCCGAGGAGGTCGAGCGGCTGCTCGACGGCGTGCGCGCCGTCGCCCGCCACTGACCCACGCGCGCCGTGCGCACTCGCGAGGCGATCTACCACCACACGCAGGTGGGCCGGCTGATGCCCGCGCTGACCGTGGGCGCCGTCGCGATCGTCGTCGTCTGGACCGCGGCGGCGACGCGCAGCCTGCTCGTGCTGCTGCCGCTGCTGGTCGTCGCGCTGGTCGCGATGGTGTTCTCCACCATGACCATCGAGGTCATCGACGGCGAGCTGCGGCACCACTTCTCGTTCGGCGTCTGGCTCAAGCGCGTGCCGCTCGACGAGATCGAGAGCGCGGCGGCGACGACGTCGTCGTGGATCGAGGGGTGGGGGATCCGCGTGACGTTCCGCGGCATGCTGTACAACGTCTCCGGCACGCGCGCCGTGGAGGTCCGACTCCGCTCGGGACGGCAGTTCCGGCTCGGCACCGACGAGCCGGAGGTGCTGCTCGCCGCGCTGCGCCAGGCCGGCGTGCCGACGGACTGAGGCTCGGTCAGCGCGCGCCGAGCCGTCGCGCCAGCTCGTCGGCGAGCGCGCGCACCTGCGCGTCGCTCGAGTCGAATGTCAGCCCCCGTCGGAGCGACGCCAGCGCGCCCCTGAGATCTCCGCGCTGGCCTAACGCCTGCGCGAGCGCGAAGTGCACGTTCGCTATCGATGCGTCGGCGGCGAGCGCCCGGCGGTAGAGCGTGATCGCGGCCTCGGGCTGCCCCGCGCGCAGGTACGCGTTGCCGAGGTTGGCCAGCGCGAGCGGCTCGTGCGCGTCGAGCGACAGCGCGCGCTGGTACGCCTCCGCCGCGCCGCCCGCGTCCCCCGCGGCCTCGAGCGCGACGCCGAGGTTCACGAGCGTGAGCGGCTGCGCCGGGTCGTGCGCGAGCGCCTCGCGATAGCGCGCGGCGGCCGACGTCGCGTCGCCCGCCGCGCCGAGTGCCTCGCCGAGCGCCGCGAGCAGCCGCGCGTCGCCGGGACGCACCTCCAGGGCGCGCTCGATCGCCCGCGCCGCGCCGCGCGCATCGCCCCGCCCGCGCAGCCGCTCGCCGAGCGTCGCGAGCGCGAGCGCCCACCGCGCGCGCAGCGGCCCGTCGTCCCCCGATTCCGCCGTTAGGCGCTCGGCGAGGAACGCGCGCACGCCGGCGCGCTCGCCGCCCAGCAGGTGCAGCGTCGCGAGCGCGAGCGCGCGCACGTCCACGTCGCGCGACCGGGCGAGCGCGCGCAGCCGCAGCAGCGCGTCACCGTCGAGCGACGCCGTGTCGACTGCCGCGTGGCGCTCGGCCCACGCGGCGAGCGCGGCGTACTGCGCGGCCACATGCGTCGCGCCCGTGTCGAGTGGCGCGCGGCCCGCCGCGAGCGCCTCGACCGTCGCGGGGCGCGGCTTCGACTCCCCCCACAGGCGCCGGACCTCGGCGTCGGCGCGCGCCGTCGACCAGCCGGCGTGGCACCGGGCGCACGTGTTGGGCACCCCGAGCGCCGCGTCCGACGACGGGCGTGGGATCGCGATGGTGTGGTCGGCGCGGCCGTACGGGATCCGCGTGCCCACCAGCGGCTCCTGCAGGTACGGCATGTGGCACGCGACGCAGCGCGCGCCGGGGGACGTGCTCGCGTGCTTCGTGTGCGCCTCGGCGCGCACCGCCTTGCTCGCGTGGCAGCTCGTGCACTGGCGGTCGTCGTCGGGCCCGGTGAGCGGGCGCCCGGCAGCGTCGCGGTATCCCTGCGTGTGCGGGTCGTGGCAGCTCGTGCACGTCATGCCGCCGTTCACGTAACAGTCGCTCCACAGGTGGCCCTCCTGGTACGCGAACGTCCGCGTGCGCCCGTCGGGGCCGAGGAGCGAGTCGCCGAGCAGCGCGAGCCGCGCGGAGTAGAAGCGGCCTAACGGCGCGCCCGGCAGGTGCCCCGGGGCGAGCGTCGCCTTCACCGCGTGGCAGGCGAGGCACACCTCCAGCGACGCGTCCTTGCCGAGCGTCGCGAGCGGGCGCATCGCGCCCTCGTCGCTCGCCAGGCGTCCCGCGCGCGCCGCCGCCACGTGCGCGCGCGCCGGCCCGTGGCACGACTCGCAGTCCACCGCGAGCGACGCGTACCGGGTGCGCCACGCGTGCGACGCCGTGTCGAGCGCGACCTCGATGCGGCTGCCGTGGCAGCTCTGGCAGTTGTCGAACCGCGGCGTGTCGCCGAGCACGCGGCGTGGTGGCCAGTCGCCGCACGCGGCCAGCGGCAGCGAGTCGGTGATCGGCACCCACCCATGTCCCCCGCGCGACTCCGTGTTGCAGAACCACGTGCGTGCCTGCCGCGAGAAGTCGAACGGCACGAGTCGCAGCGTGCCGTCGCTCCACCGCGTCACGAACGCCTGCGTGCCGCCGCCGCGCATGTGCGCTCCGCCGATCACGCCGTCCACCCGCAGCACCACGTCGGGCTCTCCGTCGCGCCGCACGGTGAACGCGTACGTGCCGCTCGCGCTGCTCGGGAGCACGGTCGCGTCGCGGAAGCGGATCGGCGTGCCGTCGAACGGCGCGATCACGCGCTGCGGCGTCGGCGCGCCGCCGGCGTTGCCGTGCGTCGAGCGCGCCCACGCCGCGCTCTGCTCCGCGTGGCACGTCGTGCACGCGGCCGCGCCGGCGAAGTCGTCCCATCGGATCGAGTCGCGCACGCTCGCGCGCGCCGCCGGCAGCGGCGTGCGCGTGCGCTCCGGCGCGCCCCACGTGTCGTCGCCGCGCGCGCATGCGGCGAGCGCCGCGACGAGCAGCGACCAGCGCAGAACGTACCCTCTCATCGTCGTGCGCCGTCCGCTGCCCATCGCGGCTGCGTGCATGAGCAGAGCGTGCGGATGTGCCGCACGAGCGCGTCGATCTGCGCCGGCGCGAGCGTCTCGCCGAAGGGCGGCATGCGCGGGCTCCGGCCTAACGCGGCGCCGCCGGCCGCGATCGCGTCGTACAGCCGGTCGTCGGTGCGACGTTCCATCGCCTCGCGCGACGCGTGCACCGCGGGCGGCACGGGCAGGTAGCGCGCGTTCGGTCCGTCGCCCCGCCCCTGCGGGCCGTGGCACGCCGCGCAGTGCCGCGCGTAGAGCCGCGCGCCCGACGTGTCGCCACCGGCGGGCGGTGGTCCCGGCGCCGCCGGCGGAACCGCCTCCGCGCCGGTGAGGTAGCGGACGAGGAGCGCGCGCGTCGCGGGCGGCAGCGCCACGCGCGGCATGATCGTCCCGGGCACCGTGCGCTGCGGGTCGTCGAGGATCGACGCCACGTACGCCGGCGGGCGCCGCGCGCGCACGGTCGCGAGGTCGGGCGCCAGCCGCCCGCCGTCGGTGCCTAACGCGTGGCAGCCGAGGCACGGCAGCCGGTCGCGGAGCAGCGCCACCGCGGTCGCCCGCTCGAACGGCGACTGCGCCCCGGCGCTCGCGGCGCCGAGGAGAAGGAGGAGCGACGCGGCGCGGCGGCCCGTGCGCGTCACTCCACGTGCTTCGGCGCCGGCGTCGGGTGCTCCTTCTTGTGCGACACGAGCTCCCCGCGCTCCAGCGCCGCCTCGAACGGCTCGAACTTCGAGCCCGGGTGCCACAGCACCCAGCCGTCGTAGCCCGCGTCGTACACCGCCTGCTTCTGCTGGCGGACCTCCTCCGCCGTGTAATCCGGCTTGCCTAACGAGAACGCCTGCAGCCACGGGCGCACGTGCTCCCCGCCCGTGATGCCGAGCTTCGCGTCGCGCTCGCGCGCCCGGCTGATGGAGATGTTCACCACTTTGTACGGCTCCGCGTTCGGCACCGGGATGCCGAACGAGCCGCGCACGTAGTGGGACGGATACACCATCGGCAGCAGCACGTCGGTCACCGGGGCGAGCTTCTCCCACCACTGCGCCACCTCGAGCGGCCCGTTCACCGTCGTCACGAGCCCGAAGATGTCGGCCGTCGCCCGCACGCCGAGCTTGTCGAGCCGGTCGTTCGCTTCCTTCAGGAACGCGGCGATCGCGTCGGGCTTCGACATCCCGTCCGCGCCGGGGAAGATCTGCTTCGGCAGCGACGCGTACGGCTCGGGGAAGCGGATGTAATCGAACTGGATCTCGCCGAAGCCCATGCGCGCGAGCTCCTCCGCCACCCCGATGTTGTAGTCCCACAGCTCGCGGTGATACGGGTTCACCCACGGCGTCCCCTTCTTGTCGCGCCAGATCGAGCCGTCCTCGCGGCGGATGGACCACTCCGGGTGCAGCAGGGCGGTGACCGAGTCCTTGAACACGACGATGCGCGCGATCGGCAGGATGCCGTGCGCCTTCAGCGTGTCGAGCATCGCCTTCACGTCGCGCACCTTGCCCATCGTCCCCGCGTTCTGCGCGAACTTGGGGTCGGCCGAGTGGTAGTTCAGCCCGAACTCGTCCTTCATGTCGATGACGAGCGCGTTGATCTCGGTCGAGTCGGCGAGCGCGATGAAGTGCGGCATGCGCTTGCGGCTCTGCGCGGCGAAGCGGTTCACGTAGAGCGCCCGGATCGCCGGCGCCGGTCCGTCGTTCCGCGCGAGCGCCGCCGCCGTCGCCTCCGCGCCCTTCGCCTCCGCCGGGACCGCCGCCTGCGCCGGCCGCGCCGAGCCCGGCGAGACGGTGCCGCTCGCGGAGTCGCTCACCGCGCCTGCCGGCCGGCCGGCGCGGGCGCTCGCGTCGCAGGCGGCGGTCGCCAGGCCGCCGAGGAGCAGGGTCCGCGCGAGGAGACGGAAGAGAGCGGGGCGGGGGCGGAGCGGATGCGACGGCGGGAGCATGGGGTGCGACGAGTGCGACGATGAGAGACGAAGAAAGCCCGGAGTGGACTATATTTACTCGCGATGTCGATGCTTCGAGTCCTGTCCCCCCCCAAGGTGCGCCGCGCCGCCTCCCTCCTGGCGCTGGGGCTCGCCGCCGTTCTCGCCGGCTGCCGCGGGCGCGCCGCGTCCACCGCCGGCGCGCGCCCGGCCGCCGAGTTCCTGCTCAGCGCGGGCGACTCCACCTACTGGATCACGAGCGACCCGGCGCGCGTGCGGGTCCGCTCCTCGGCCATGTTCCTCGCCCGCTACGGCGGGCACCTGTACGAGGTCTACGCCGCGGACGACGACCGCTCGTACTACGACGCGATCTTCACGTCGCAGCGCATCTTCAGCCGGGACCTCGTGGGCGGCGACTCGACGACGGTGTTCTCCGACCCGCTCGTGCCGACGCTCGCCCGCCGATACGCGACGTCGCATCCGCACGAGCTGCCGCTCGGCCCCGAGGACGAGGGTGCGGAAGATCCGCGCACCCAGGCCACGACCGAGGTCTCGCTCGTCGACCTGCACGGGCCGTTTCTGACGTACGACGCGCGCGCCGACATCGACGTCGACGGCGGCACGACGCGGCACACCGCGCGACGCACCGTCGTCGACCTCCGCAGCGCGCGCACGATGTCGGTCGCGGAGCTGTTCGGCACCGCGGCCGCGGAATCGCTCGTCGTCGAGGGGCGTCGCCGCCTCGCGCGCGCGCTCGACTCGGTGCGCACCCTGGCCGACACCGACGACGAGACCGAGGTGCGCGCGCTGCACGCGTTGTCGACGTTCCGCTTCCAGGCCGACAACTTCGGCCTCGCCGCCGTCGGCGCGCGCCCCGCCGTGTCGTTCGTCGCTCTCGGCCGCGACGCCGACGGGCACGCGGTCACGCTCGTGCTGTCGCCGATCGTCGTTCCGGGCGCCGCGCCCGCGTGGTGGAGCGCCGACGTGAGCGACGCGCTCCCCACCGTCGCCGCCGATTCGTCCGAGCTGCGCTGGCGCGTCCACGCCGCGGAGGTGCTGGCGCGGCCCGTGCGCGGACAGGACGCCGCGACGCTCACCGTGCGCGCCGCCAACGCGGCGCGTCGCCGCACCGAGTATCCGTTAGGCCGCGTGCCGATGCCCGTGCACCAGCTCTTCGCGCTCGACCGTCCCGCGCTGGACGCCGTGTCGCGCCGCGCGCTCGTGCGCGCGTTCAACGAGAGCGCGCTCTATGGCGATCAGGCGATCAGCGCCGCGTATCGTAGCGGCGAGCGTGGAGCGTGGCGCGTGGTGCGTGGAGAAACGCGTCGTCGCGCAACGCTCCACGTTCCACGCACGACGCTTCACGGAAGCCGATGACCGTCGCTCCTCGCTCCCCCCGGGAGAGCCAGCACGAGACGTCCGAGCTCATGATGCCGCAGGATGCCAATGCGCTGGGGCACGTGTTCGGCGGCGTGATCCTCTCGATGATGGACAAGGCGGCCGCCGTGGCCGCGATCCGCCACGCGCGCGCCCAGTGCGTGACCGTGAGCATCGACCGCGTCGACTTCCGCGAGCCGATCCACGTCGGCGACCTCGTGGTGATGAAGGCGAGCGTGAACTACGTCGGCCGCACGTCGATGGAGGTCGGCGTGCGCGTCGAGGCGGAGGAGCTGACGACCGGGCGGCGGCGCCACACGAACTCGTGCTACCTCACGTTCGTCGCGATCGACCGCAACGGCCGTCCGATCGACGTGCCGCCGCTCGAGGCGCAGACCGCCGACGAGATCCGGCGTTACGACGCCGCGCGCGAGCGGCGTCGCCGCCGGCTCGAGGAGCGCGACGCCGAGGCGCGACGCAATTCCGCGCCGACCGCGCCCTCCGCAGCGCCCTCCGCCGCGCCGTCCGCAGCGCCCGCCGCTTGACTCCGCGCCGCCTGGCAGTCGATCCTCCGGGATGACCACGACCACACACGCGCCGCGCGACGCGCGGCCGCCGATCACCGTCGAGCAGGCCAACCGCATGCTGCCGCTCGTGCGGCGCATCGTCGCGGACCTCGTCGCCGACTATCGGCGGTGGCGCGACGCCGTCGCCGCGTTCGAGGTGCACGCCGCGTCGGGACGCGCCGACCCGGGCGACGCCGCGGCCGCGCGGCTGCAGCAGACGGTGCAGCGTCTCGCCGCCGACATCCAGCACTACCTCGGCGAGCTCGCCGCGCTCGGCGTCGAGTGCAGGGGCCTCGACGATGGTCTCGTCGACTTCCCGGGCGAGGTGGACGGCCAGCGCGCGTATCTCTGCTGGAAGCTCGGCGAGCCGTCGGTGGAGTGGTGGCACCGTCCCGAGGCCGGCTTCGCCGGACGTCAGCGCCTGGTGCCTAACGACGCGGACGCGGCCGGAGCGGCGCGATGAGCCCTTTCTTCGGCCGCGGCAAGAAGAAGTCGCGCGTCGCATTCCGCGATGGCGAGGGCGTGGAGTGGGGCGTGGAGGTGCGGTGGCCGAGCGCCACGAACGTGATGGTGGTGTTTCATCATCCGTCGCTGCTCGCGCGCAACCGCTACGCGTGGTGGGTGAGCGACGGCCCGCAGGCGCTCGACGTCACCGCGCGCCTGAAGGCGGACGACGTTCTCGCCGCGCTCACCGAGGCCGACCTGCGCGCGCTGTTCCGCAAGTCGATGCCCATCTCGAGCCAGATCCCGCGCTTCGAGCCGGCCTAACGAAACGCGAGGGCAGGAGGGCAGGAGGGCAGGAGGGCAGGAGAGCGATCAGGCTCTCGTGCCCTCCTGCCCTCGTGCCCTCGTGCCCTCGACGTACGGTACGTCGATCTCCAGCCCGTCCTTCGCGACCGTCGTCTCGGGGAAGACGTTCCGCGCCTCGCGCTCGAGCTCCACGAAGTCGCGCGAGTAGCGCGCGGAGATGTGCGTGAGCACGAGCCGTCGCGCGCCCGCGCTGGCGGCCACCCGCGCCGCCTCGCGCGCCGTGGAGTGTCCTGTCTCCACCGCGCGCGCGGCCTCGTCCTCGGCGAACGTCGCCTCGTGCACGAGGAGGTCCGCGCTGCGCGCCATCTCGATCGTCGCCTCGCACGGGCGCGTGTCGCCGGTGATCACGACACGCCGCCCGGGTCGCGACGGCCCGACGAGCGTGCTCGGGTCGATGACGCGCCCGTCGTCGAGCATCACCGGCTGCAGCCGATGCAGCTTGCCCCACAGCGGCCCTTCCGGCACGCCGAGCGAGCGCGCGAGGTCGGGATTGAAGCGGCCGCGCCGCTCCTCCTCGACGAACGCGTAGCCCACCGACGCCGATCCGGGGTGCTCGATCGCGAACGGCACGATCGCGTAGTCCTTGCGCGCGATCGGCGTTCCCGCCTCGACCTCGATGATGTCCACCGGGAACGCGAGGCGATCGCCGCCGAAGCTCACCGCCTGTCGCAGCGCGCGTCCCGTCCCCTTCGGCGTGTGGAGGCGCAGCGTCTCCGTGCGTCCCCCGAGCTGGAGGGTCCGCGTGAGCCCCACGATGCCGAGCACGTGGTCGGTGTGCAGGTGCGTGAAGAAGACGTCGTCGAGCGCGAACGAGATGCCGTAGCGCATCATCTGGCGCTGCGTTCCCTCGCCGCAATCGACGAGCATCGTCTCGCCCTCGCGCACGACGGCGATCGACGAGACGTTGCGCTCCACGGTGGGGCGCGAGGCAGCGGTACCGAGAAAGCGCAGCGCGAGCGACATGGCGGGGCAATCTAACCGCGCCCGGGAGGCGTGGCCGTTTCGTTAGGCATGCCGGTCGCTCGCCCTGGGTCGTTCCCGCGCTCCGCCGGGGGCACGTCGCACGTCCACGGTCCCGTCATGGAACCCGCCCGCGGAGTCGTCGAGGCTCCCCGCCGCCGACGGCATCGTCCTCGCAGGAGAGCCGTGCGGGCGGGTCGACCCGTGCGTCGGCCTCGTCGCGGACCGCGCAACGCCTAACAGGGACATCGCATGGGACCGAGGGAGGACGACACCAGCGCCACGCCGCCGCACGGCGATACGCTGCGCGACGGCAGCGGCGCCGCGCCGGGGAGCCGACACGGCGTGCAGCTCGACCCGCGCGGCGAGCCGGCGGACGCGGAGGCCGCGCCGCGCGAGGGCGTGCCGGCGACGCCGCGCTCGGCGCCGAAGCGCGGCGACACACCGTGAGCATCAGACCGGGGAGCAGCCGATGACAGCGAAGAAGGGAGGCAAGCGCAGCGCGCGGAGCGCGGCCGGCGACGCGGCGCGCGAGGGCGGGGACGAGCGGCACGCGTCGCCCGCGGGCGCCGGCTCGCGCGCCGCGCCACGGTCGGCGTCGCGCACGACGTACGCGTCGCGCGAGACGGCGGGCGGCGCGGACCCGGTCCAGCGCGAGAAGTCGCAGCCGAAGCAGATGCCGGCGCAGCATCAGGACGAGCCGGGCCTCGAGCGCGATCTCGAGCTCCAGCCCCGGTGGCAGGCGCCGTCGTACAAGCCCGCCGGAAAGCTCGACGGGAAGGTGGCGCTCGTGACGGGCGGCGACTCGGGCATCGGGCGTGCGGTCGCATATCTGTTCGCGCGCGAAGGCGCCGACGTCGCGATCGTGTATCTGCCCGAGGAGGAAGCCGACGCGAGCGAGACGGCGCGCGCCATCGAGTCGACGGGACGGCGATGCCTCAAGATCGCCGGCGATGTGACCGACGCCACGTTCTGCCAGGACGCCGTGGAGCGCACCGTGCAGTCGTTAGGCGCGCTCGATGTGCTCGTGAACAACGCCGCGCATCAGTTGGACAAGCAGTCGATCGACGAGATCGACGACGCGGAGTTCGAGAAGACGTTCCGCACGAACATCTTCGCGTACTTCTGGTTCGCGAAGGCCGCGCTGCGGCACATGAAGGAGGGCGCGGCGATCATCAACACCGGATCGGTGACGGGCCTCGAGGGCGCGAAGACGCTCATCGACTACTCGGCGACGAAGGGCGCGATCCACGCGTTCACGAAGTCGCTCGCGCAGAGTCTCGTGGATCGGAAGATCCGCGTGAACTGCGTGGCACCGGGCCCGGTGTGGACGCCGCTGAATCCGCAGTCGAAGCCCGCGGCAGAAGTCGCGAAGTTCGGACAGGACACGCCGTACAAGCGGCCGGCGCAGCCGGAGGAGATGGCGCCGGCGTACGTGTTCTTCGCGTCGACGGCGGACTCGAGCTACATCACGGGCGAGGTGCTCGCCCTGCTCGGCGGAGAGACCACCGCCGGGTGAGTGTGACCCGCGTCACGTTGCGGGCGAGGTGGGCGTGTCAGGCGAGCGGTTTCTTCGGCCCCGGGCTGGACGGTGTGGCGGGCGCGCAACAGTATTGCGATGCCAGCCGAGTTCGTCGCCCGGACTCCGAGCCTGAGCTTGGTGCGGCCCGTAGTTTGCTCGGGCGTAGCGCGAATGCAACACACCTGCGGGCGCGCGTTGGTCCGTATCGCGTCAGGGCGGTACGAGGGCGCGTCGGAAAATCGAGCGTGAGGGAGGTAGCATGGCCGGCACCGGGAAGAGCCGACGCGGCTTCGCGTCGATGGATCCATCGCGGCAGCGCGAGATCGCCAGCAAAGGTGGACGGGCGGCCCACGAGAAGGGTACCGCTCACGAATGGAGCTCGGACGAGGCGCGCGTCGCCGGCCAGAAGGGCGGCATCGCGGTGAGCCGCGACCGCGCCCACATGGCGGCGATCGGCCGCGAGGGCGGAGAGTCGCGCAGCCGCGCGAGCCGCCAGGCGCGCGAGACGAACGTCGGGAACGGCAGCGGCGATCGGGAGGTCTTCCGGACGGCCAGCCGCGAGAACGTCTCCAGCGACCGCGGTCAGCTCGGCGGCAACGCCGGTGGGATGGGAGGCGCCGGCTCGGAGACGCGCGATCTGCGCGACAACCGCCCCGGTCAGAGCCTCCCGGCCGACGGTCGCTGAGAGCTCCGGCCGGCTCACATTCCGCAACGAGCGGCGGCGCGAGGCGCATCTCCTCGCGCTGCCGCATCGACGTGTCCGTGAGGGAAGCCGGCGCGTTCCGCTGTCCTCGACCGGGGTCAGCTGCCTTGACGCGCTAACCGAAGGCGCTATCTTTACTTGGTCGGGCGGCCCCGCCACAGCGCGGGGCCGTTTCGTCGGAACGGGGCTGTAGCTCAGCTGGGAGAGCGCTGCAATCGCACTGCAGAGGTCAGGGGTTCGATCCCCCTCAGCTCCATAGATGGTGCTTCACCGGGGCATGCAACCTGCCCCTGGCTTACCTGCCCGCCGCCGCTCGGTAGGACGTAGAGTTCCAATGACGGCGCGCGAGGCAAGCGATCCTCCGTCGCTCGCGTGATGCGCGAGGCGACCTGACGATACGCGCAGCGCCGCGGTCCCTTCCGGGATCGCGGCGCTCTCGCTTTCCGGGCCTCAGGGCCCGGTCACCGACCCGCCGAGTGCCGCGATGAGGTCGGCGCGCAGCGCGAGCAGCGCATCGGCGAGGAATCGGTTCTCCTCCGACTCGGCGCGTCCTGCGAAGTCGTCCATCGCGCGGAAGCCGAGCCCACCGAGCCACCGGACGATGGCGCTCTCCTTCACCGAGACGTCGAGCTGGCGGACGAGCAGCGTCTGCGCACCGTCGTCGCGCAGGAGGACGTTGAAGACGATGCCGTCGTTCTGGAACGGCCGGTCGAGCGGCCCGGCGATGAGATGCCGGACCGCGAGCGGGAGATGCCAGCGCGGCGCCCGCCGGAAGCGCATCGCCCACCCGCGCTGGGTCGGCGTATGCACCATACGGAACTCCCCCATCATCTCCGACACGCCGACGTCGAAGATGAGGAACCGCTCGTACGCCTCGGCCAGCACCTCGGCCGAGTCGGGCATGGGGCGCGCGGGGCCGTCGAGCGCGAGCAGGTGGCCGTCGCGCGTGCGGAAGCGGATCGTCAGCACGCCGTCGCGCATCCGCGCGTCGAACCAGCGGGCGCCGCGACCGTCGCCGAGGACGAACACCAGTCGACCAGGGCGCACGTACTTCTTCACGTATTCCGCGAACGCCGGCATCGACTGCTGGATCGGCTTCGCGTCGACGACGACGCGCAGGTCGACGATGCTGGAGCCGTCGGTGAGCAGCGTGCTGCGCGCGCTGTCGAGCACGAACAGCCGGCCGAGCGCCGCGCTCGTGCGCGGGAGCGCGGCGTGGAGATCGGCGCGCAGGTCGCGCTCCGGCCGCTGGAACGTCCCGAGCCACGCCGACATCCCGGCCGCGACCTCCGCCGGTGCGACGCGTCCCACCCCGTGCTCGACGAGCGTCATCCAGCGGTACTCGTCGTCGTCGAGCTTCTGCAGGCGAATGGTGTGGCGCGCGTCGCCCGCGTGGTCGGGGACGGGCGTGCCGACCGTCGGCGTGAACAGGTAGCCGGTCGGCGTCGTGCGTCCCTGCAGCTCGAGCACGCGCATGCTCGGCGTGGGGCTCGACGTCCACACGCTGGTGTCGGCCACGAGGCGCGACGGGGAGAGCGCATACCGCGCGAGCCGCTCGCGTCCGGCGGCGAACTTCGGGTGGCGCTGGACATTGATGAACCGGACCGCGAGTCCGCGAAACAGCTCGTCGGCGTGCGCGCGCGCGCGGTGTCCCGCGTCGGACCGAGCACGGTCGGTGCGTCGCGACAGCCGGCGAGGGCGCTCGTGAGAGTGGCGCAGAGGGCGAGCGCGAGGGCCGGACGGCGGTGCACGGCGGGCGGGCAGGGGTTGAACGGGGGGGCTGGAACGGGTAATTTACACGTCCTGTCCGGTCGTGTTCGGTGACGCGGATGGGGAACTGCCCCTTGGTGTAACTGGCAACACGTCTGACTCTGGATCAGAAGAGTCCTGGTTCGAGCCCAGGAGGGGCAACTGAAAGCCCGGCGAGCACTTAGCTGCTCGCCGGGCTTCTGCTTTTCGGGAAACTTGGTAGAAAAGGAACCACATAGGTACCACGCGAGCCGCTTTCGTCCCGGAATCGCCAGCGTCACGCGTCGAGACGGCTGGGGAACTGAATCGTCATCGGTGCCCGCCTGCCGCGTGTGACGTCCACCATGTCGAATTGAAGACCGACGTACAGCGGCGGTAGCCCGCCGACATAGCGTGCACGCCATCGGGGCTCCTGGCCCGGCGCCGGGGGGGCGATGGCGCGCGAGTGCCAGTCAGCGTCGGCGAGGCGTTCAGCCTCTATGCGGAGCCGCAGCGCATCCACCTGCCGCGCCGCCACGTCACGCAGCGCCGCGGCGCCGTTGACAACGCACCGGGGCGAGCCGGGCGGCATGCCATGAGGTAACGGCTCCGCAATCAGCGCCGCCGATACCTCACGGGCGAGGTAGGCCGCGACGCCGTGCGCCAACTCCTCGTCAGTGCCGTAGGTCGGCGACAGCGCGCGGTATCGTGGCTCATCCCCGGGGCCGAAGAGCAGCCAGTCGACGGACACGCCGCGGCACCGCTCGGCGATGCGCACTAGCAGATCAAACCCCGGCTGCATCGTGCCGGCCAGGTACTTCCCCATGTTCGTCGGCGTGACGCCGCACGCCTTCGCAAACGCGGTTTGGGTGTAGCCCATGTCGACGCGCAGCCGTCCCAAGCGGTGCGCGAGATCAGCCCTCGCCGCGGGGTAGTTAATCTGCTCCCCCGGCTGGGCCGGAGCGTTCTTCTTGGGCCGCCCATGGCCGCGGCGGGCCGGCTTCGCTTTCCGCGCGCGAGTGCGACCGCGGGGCGTCACTTTCTTGGGAGTCTTCATATCCCAAGAAAGTGATATTGCTGCGACTCGTTAGCAATGGCTGGAAACTGCGATGGTGAGGCGTACCCCAACTCGAGGTGACGCCATGCCCCTACTGGACGCGAAGGAAGCCGCAGAGCTTGTGAAACTCGCCCCAGCCACTCTTGCCAAGCTGCGCGTCGTCGGTGGCGGTCCGCCGTACATCAAGATCGGCGCGCGGGTCGTCTACGAAGTCGCTGACCTGGAAGCGTGGGTCGCCGCGCGGGGGAAGCGGCGCTCGACGTCCGACACCCCCCGGGCCGCATGAGCGCGCCGGAGCGGGTCCCTTCGGAGGTGGCTGGCGCGCCGTTCCCGGGCGCCACCCCACTCGCGTGCGCCGCGGTTGCCTACGCGCGGCGCGGATGGGCCGTGCTGCCCTGCGCGCCAGGCGCGAAGCTGCCGCTGCTGCCTAACGGTTTTCACGGTGCGAGCACCGACCCGTCGACGGTCGCCGCTTGGTGGCGTGCCGAGCCGCGCGCCAACATCGGCGTGGTGCCGGGGCTGAGCCGTCTGCTCGTCGCGGGCGCGCCGTACGCACTCGTCGCCCTGGACCTGGACGGGCCGAGGGGCTTTGCGACGGCTGACGCGCTCGGCGTGCCCACCGATACGCTGACTGCGACGACGGGGCGCCCCGATGGTGGCTGTCACCGCTACTTCGTGGTGCCGACGTCAACGGTCGACGGCGCGCCGCTCATCATCAGCAACCGCGCGCTCGGCTCCGGGCTCGACGTGCGCCACGCGCGTGGCTACGTCATCGTGCCGCCGAGCGTGCATCCCAGCGGCGCCGAGTACCGTTGGACGGTCACTGCCCCGGCCGCGCCGCTACCGCCGGTGCTGCTCGCGCGGCTCCTCGCCCCGACGCGCGACGGCACGACGACGCGCGGCAACGCGGCGCGCAACGACACGCGCTATGCCGGCAGGGCGCGTACGCATATGTGCCCCCGGCGGACACCGGCGGGGGCCGACGCGCGGCGCCGCGCGCTGGCGTACCTCGCGCGCGTGCCGCACGCGCTCGGCGACGGAGACGGCAGGAACATGACCGCTTTTCGCATCGCCGTGGTCCTGTTGCACGATATGCAGCTCGGCCCGCACGAGGTGGCCGCCTTCCTCGCCGAGTGGAACGCGACGAACCGCCCGCCGCTGTCGTTCGACGAACTTGCGCGCGTCGCGGCGAACGCCGCCCTCTACGGCGGCCCGCGGGGGGCGGCATGACCGCGCCCGTAGACCCCACGATCGTCGCGGCCGAGACGGCGGCCGCGGCCCTCGCGTGCGCCGCGGTCGGCGACACGGGGGCGACGTGGACGCGCCGCGATCCAGCGGGCGCGTGGAGCGTCGTAGTGACGCTGCCTCGCGGTCGCGCGGTGCGCGCCACAGTCGCGGTGTACGTGCCGGCCGACACCGCCACGCCGGCCGCGCTCGACACGTGCGACCTGGCGCGCGACAGCGCGCGCGCGCACGGCTCGTCGAGCGCGCCCGCTCTGGGGGGCTCGATGGAGAGCACGAGGCGCCCCTTCTCGGGGTGCTCGCCGCGCTCGGCGTGCAGCTCGCCGCGCGCCCCGGCGCCGGCGACGCAGCAATGGAAGACGCGGCGGGCCGGGGTGCGCGACTCGTGTTCGATGACCCCGAGCCGTGGCATGAGCCGGTGGATGGCGCCACGCTGCTCGACGCGGTGGCCGCGTTCGTGGCGCAGCGCGTCGCGCTCCCACCGCACGCGGCAGACGTGTGCGCCCTGTGGCTGGCGCACACGTACGTGTTCGACGTTTGGCCCGTGACGCCGTACCTGCTTCTCAGCTCGCCCGCGCGCGCGTGTGGGAAGTCCACTCTGTTAGGCGTGCTGGCAGCGCTCGCCCGGCGCTCGCTCGCCGCCATGGACTGCTCGCCGGCGGCGCTTTACCGGGTCGTCGAACGCTTCAAGCCGACGGTGTTCTTGGACGAAGCCGACTCATGGCTCACGACGAAGCGGGAGGACGGGATCGTGAACCTGCTGAACGCGGGGGCGCGCGTCGGCGGACAGGCCATCCGGTGCGTGGGCGAAAGCACCGCGTACGACGTTGCCGCCTTCGACGTGTTCTGTCCGAAGCTGCTCTCCGGTATTGCGGTGCCACTGCCGGACGCCACGCGCTCGCGCTGCGTGGTGCTTCGGATGGAGCGCGCGGACGCCGCGCAGCTCGCCGCGCTGCTGCCGTTCTCGGAGCACGACCGGCCGAGTGCCGCCCCGCTCGCTGCGCAGCTCGTACGGTGGACAACCGACACGCGGGACGCCGGCGCGCTCGCTGCTCGGCCGGCGCTTCCGGCCGGAATCGTCGGCCGTGACGCGGACCTGTGGATCCCGTTGGTGACACTCGCCGACGCCGCCGGTGCGCGTTGGCCGGCGGCCGCTCGCGCTGCGGCGCTGGCGTTCATGCAGGCCGGTGCGCGCGACGAGCCACGCGACGTGGGCGAGCTGGCGTTGCGCGATGTGTGCGCCTACTGCGCCGCGAACCCGGCAGCCGACGGGGAGCTCGTCCCAAGTGCCGAGTTGGTGCAGTCGTTGAACGGCGATCCGCTCAAACCGTGGCCGACGCTCGGACGCCAGGGGCTGACGGCGAAAAAGCTCGCCGATTACCTGCGGCGCTTCGGCGTCCACGCCGAGCAGCGCAGGATCGACGGGGCGAATGTGCGCGGTTACCCTCGTGCTGCGTTGCACGCCGCCGGCGAGCGCTACGGTTATTCCCCGAGCGACGCTTTGGCCAGCGCGGAAGATCAACCCGCGCCCCCCTACCATGTGGGACACGCGGGACAACCGGGACAAGTGGGACCTTCGCACGGCGGACGCGTCCCACTTGTCCCGGTTGTCCCACGTGTCCCGTATGAGCGGGACGCGCAGACTGTTATTCCGCGACCAGCAGCGCGGCCGGAAGTGCTCGCGCGCTTCCACAGTAGCGCCGGCTAGCGGCGCGCCTAACGGTATGAGTGGCGCGGTGTACCCGCCGGGAGCCCTGGATCTTCTCACGTGGGCAACACGAGTCGGCGCGACGATCGCCCCGGCAGGCGACGGGGTGGAGTTGCGCGCGCCGTTGGTTGGCACGCCGCTGGACGCGGCCGACGTGGAGGATGCCGTGGCCGTGCTCGGCACCACGTGGCGCGATGTACGCCGGGCGCTTGACCAGGCGCACGTCGCGCTCGGCACGCTCGGGTGCCCCGGCTGGCCGGGGCTGTCGCCGGACGTCGTGACCGTTGCGGCTTGGGCGTGGGTGCTTCGCGATTCGCTTGAGTCCGACGCGCGCGACGTGTTCGACGAACGCGCCGCGGTGTACGAGCATGACGCCGGGTGCCCGCGCTGGCTCGCCGAGATCCGGGCCGCGGAAGACGTGGTACGCGCCTGACCCCCGGTGCCGCGCCCGTGCGCGCGTGGGGCCGCTGACGGCGCCGATCGTCGTCGTTACGGCGGCGATCGGGACTGGCGCGGACGGCACATCTTCAGGAGGGAAGTCGAATGACGGACGCACGCGAGCAGCGCACCCGGCGCAACGCGCCACAGCTCCCTGACTGCATTCATGGACGGCCCAGGCAGCCCGGCCGGCCCATAGAAATCACGCCCGAAATCGTCACCGCCGTCGCGGAGCGCATCGCCTCCGGTAACTGGTTCGAGACCGCCGCCCGCCTCGCCGGCGTCCCTCCACGCACGGCCAGCCGTTGGCTCGGTCGTGGGCTCGCCGCGTTCAAGCAACTCGGACGCGCCAGGCGCGGCGACGCGCCGCCCGCCGACGAGGCAGCGACCCTGTGCCTCGCGTTCTGGCTCGCCGTACGGACCGCTGAAGCGAAGCGTGAGGACGCGCACGTTCAGAACATCACGCGCTGCGCCATGGGCAGCCCACGCCGCACCATCACCACCGAACGCACGCTGCTCGACGGCACGAGGGAGTGCACGGTGGTCGTCGAAGAAGAGCGGGCGCCCATCTGGACGGCCAGCGCGTGGATGCTCGAACGAACCAGCTTCAGGCGCTGGGGCCGCAAGGAAGCGCGCGAGTTCTCTGGCCCCGGCGGCAGCGGCATCCCGCTCGCCATGGTGCGCGAAATCCTGACCGAAGACGCCACGGACAGTGCCGCCAGCCGCAGCGCGGCGACATGACTATCGTCACGACGGTCGTCACGACGGCGGTGACGACCGCGAGCAATTCTGGCGGGCACCTAAATAAAGAGCGATACGGCCCGGGCCACTTTGCAGCGTCAGCGCGATGTCGCTCTGCGCTCGCGACGCACTCGGCGATCGTGATGGTGAACGTGCCGGCAAGCAGGTCAGGGCCACCACCACGCGCAAGAGGACATTTGGGGTCGGTTTATGCCTTCTCCAACGCACGTTGGCTAGCGCACGGAACGCGGTGCCGCCTCGGATCGCGAATGTCTAGGACGGCTCGATCCCCCGGTTGCCTCTGCGGCACCATCGCGTTTGCCCGCGCGCTGGCTGACGTTCGCTTAAGCTTAGAAAAAGAGCGGACTGTCGAAGCCGCGGATGCGCAGGCGGATCCCAAGCTCACGTCTTCCGCCGAACCAAGGATCCCTTCGCGGGGTCATAGCTGTAGTCCGTGATCGTCCCGTCCCTGATCCGCTCAATCGCTTCGTCGATAACGAACAGCGGAACCAGAAACCACTCCCGCGGCGACACCGGATTGCCAAAGCGGTCGGTGAGCGTGATGCTCAAACGCGCCGGATCGAAGACGCGATGGAGCAGGTTCTCTAACTTCGTCCGGTTGATGTGGTAGAGCTGATAGGTCGTAACGACCTCCACATCCGCCAGCAGATAGGTGGGGTCCAGCTTTGCGTTGCCGATCCTACCGGCAACGTCTCCACCTGTCACGCCGATCTTGTGAATGAGGTCGCGCCTTGACGCGATCTCAGGGTGATCAGATCTGCTACGGAGGACATACACTTTCCCACTGGCCAGGTCGCCTTCATCGGCGTGCGCGGCAAAGAGCGGCCCCGCATCGGGTTCGGTGACTCGGCGTCCGGTTTCATCCTTGTAGAGCGCGTTCTGCAGCGAACGGATAAGGAGGTTGCTCTCGGTGCCATTGCTGTAGATCACGCGGAGTCGTGCATTCGGTGCGCCCTCCGGCGTCCGATACACTTCACCCATCTCGGCGACGTATACGAGCTGCCCACCCAGAACGAAGAAATCGCGAACCGTGATGATGGCATCCCTGCCGAAGCGCCGCGTTTGTCTGATTCCGGCCCTAATCTCGTCCTGAACCCCCTTGAAGAGCGGCTGGAACTGCTCAAAGTCCGCGCACGGCTGGCGGGTTGCGATCTCCTCCGCCGACTGGATCTCGGCGCGAGAGCGCACGTGGCGCAGTGTCGTAATCTCCGACTCGGATCTAGCGATGCCTGCCAGCTGAGCAGCCAACTCGTCAACACTCAAAGTGGCGGGATCGGACGGCAACTCCTTGCTCCCCTTCAGAATACCGTGATGATCGATCGGCTCCAGCAGGGCACATAGCTCTTGCTGCGCGCGAATCCGATCAAGGCGCACGGCGTACAGGCGTTCAAAGATGTCGATCCCCTCGCCGTGACACGGCAAGCGACCGTGCTCAGTGACCCACCGCTGAATCTCATCGAAGCCGGCAAGGACGCGCTCTCCGAGTGGCGAACCTGCCGCCTCAGGCGCCGGCTCGGCAAACTCCGCCAGATCGGCGCGAAGCGCGTCGAGATCAATGTTACCCGTCATAGCGCCCCTCATCCTTAAAGCGAACGAAGGCCTTTGCTCCCTCAGCCATCCGACGCTCCCAGGGGTCCGTCGCCGTCAGCGACGGGAGCCGACCACGCTCGCGTTTGAACATCGCCGCCCGGAGCGCTAGGTCCTTTGCGTCATCGGGGGAGATGGCGATGCGTTTGGCCTCCACCACCGCCTGAATCGCGCGCAGCCGCTCCTCAGTCATCGCCTTACTGAGAATAGCGTAGGCCTGGCCGAAGGGGTTGATCGAGTCAATCAGGTCGATGTCCAGCTCTCGGACGTCCATCGCGAAGCGGCGGACACCGTCCACGAACGCGGTGTTGAGACGCTCGACCGGATCGGCTCTCTCGTTCGTGTCCCGTTCAGCCAGCTGCTTCGCATGTTGGGCAAAGGCCATGGCCGCGATCACGCGTTGGCGAATCGCTTCTTGATCTTCCTCGGCAAGATCGGGGTGGCGCTCACGGACGATCTTGCCAACCTGAACCTGGGTGATCTCCTGCGGCATCAACTCCATGTCGAAGATCCCGTGTTCGATCGTCGGCTTGTCTTGGACGACCGCGGCGATCAGCTCGTTCAGGTCCTCCTGGATGATCCGTTTCGCCTCGTCACTCTTCGGCTCGGCGAGGCCCGCAATCTCGATCTGGAGCCTCCCCTCTTCGGCATTAAATCCGACGTTCCTCCCCTTCGGATCGTAGCCCCCCTCGCCGTAGTCAAAGCCCTCAGTCGCGGTGTTGGTCGGGTTCTTCGGCCGAAACTCGAAGCGCGGCGCCAGCACCTGCTCCATCAGTAGCGAAGCGGCGATCGCCTTCAGGGTGTCATTAACCGCCTCGGTCACCGCCTGCTCCGCGGCGTCCGGTTCCGCAATGAGGTTGGTGAAGCGCGCGCGGCTCTTCCCGGGGGCATCGCGCGTGGCCCGCCCGATGATCTGCACGATCTCTGTAAGGCTGGACCTGTATCCCACCGTCAGTGCATGCTCGCACCAGATCCAGTCGAATCCCTCCTTCGCCATCCCAAGTGCGATGATGATGTCGACGTGGTCGCGGTTGTTCTTCTGCGCCGGATCCTTTAGGGCCGCTATCACACGGTTCCGTTTTGCCGGCTCGTCGTCCACCAGGTCAGCGATTCGGAGGAGACGCCCCTCCGGTGTGCGGACAAGCTGAAAGCCCGTGGTGCCGTCCGCCCCTTCCCAGGTGCCGAGCGCGTGGAGGATCATCTCCACCTCGCGGAGCTTGTCCTGTGTGCTCTCGCGAGAATTGACGTTCGGTATGTGGACGATCGTCTTCTCGGCCGGATCGAGGACTTTGAGGATGTCGTCGACGTACGAACCCGAGTAAAAGAAGTAGCCGATGTCCAGCCGCTTCAGGTACTGGTACCCATTGAGCTGCTCGTAGTACGTGTAGGTGACGGTCGCGAATTTCGCCTCATCGGATGGCGCCAGCACGGCCTCGGCGTCGCCGCGGAAGTACGAGCCGGTCATCGCCACCATGTGCACCTTGCCGCGTGAGATAAGCGCGCCCAAGTGGCGGCCGAGGATGTTGTCCTCGCTCACCGAGACATGGTGGAACTCGTCCACCGCGACCAATCGGTCGTCAAACGCCTCCACACCGAACCGCTCAACGGCGAAGCGGAAGGTGGCGTGTGTGCAGACCAGCACGCGGTCGTCACTCGCCAGAAACGACTCTACAGCGGCGACCTTGCCGACATCGGTACCGGAGGCGTCGCACAGGTTCCACTGGGGCGCAACCACCCAGTCCGCCCAGAAGCCGCTGTCTGTGAGCCGCTCGTTATGAAAAGAGGCGCCAATGGCGCGTTCCGGCACGACGATGATCGTCTGCCTTATCCCCTGGTTGTGCAACTTGTCCAAGGCGATGAACATCAGCGCCCGGCTCTTGCCGGAGGCTGGCGGCGACTTAATCAGGAGGTACGGCTCGCCGCGATGCTGCCAGGCCCGCTCCTGCATCGGACGCATGCCCAGGACGTTCAATTTTGTCGAGCTTCCGTTTCCGGCGTACTTCACCGAGATCGAAGGAACCTCCATGCGCTCGCCGTTCATCCGCGCATCCTGCGGGCCGTGCTGGAGCGCTTCTCGTTTGCCGTCATCTGCGTGTACATGGCAAAGAGCCTCTCAAGCCGTTCGGTGTCGTTGCGGAAGCGGCGCCCAATGTAGATCCGCTCCAGCACTTCGTCGTTGCGCTCGTGCGCTTCCCGTAGATTGTCCGGCATCGTCTCCAGATCATACAGGTCGGCGATCGTCGCAGGGTAGTGCACCTCACGCGCGAGCAGAATGTCCTCGGCGCAGCGAGTCAGATCGGCCATGTTCTGGTCCGTTAGCGCCGGAACCGGAAACGTGTTCCAGCCAAGGGTATTGGAATACGAGAACCGCATCTCCAAGCGGACGCAAACCGTGCCGACCCAGACCCAATGGAGGCGCGAAGCGACCAGCGCCATGTTCCACAGCGGCGCATCATAGATCGCATAGCACTTGTCCCCAATAACCGGCCCGGCGGCGAAGTAGCTGACGGGGAGATAAGGCCTGTTCTCCGATGAGACTCTTGGAACGATGATGGCTCGTGTTCCGCTTGCCGCAGAGAGCTGGACAAACCGGTGCGGCGTCGAAGCGAATGCGCGGGTCGAAGGCGCGTCGCTCTGCCTCCTGAACCGCCGCACACGCTCTACGATCTCCGCAATAGCGGCATTCTTGAGTGCGGAGTCCGCGTGGCTGTCATCGATCCACAAACAAGCTCGCGGCTTCCCGTATATCACTTCCTCTGATCCAAAGAACTGCCGTACGAAGGCCGAGTTGACACCATGGTTCTGAACAAGGTCACGCGCGGCCTTCAGCGACATGACCAGATTGCCACCGTCTTTCGCCATGCTGCCTAAGTACATCTTCTTCTGGGGTCCGAGCGGCGTAGTGGTTGCCTTCACAATCACCGTAGTATTTGGCACCAAATACGGCCCGATGCTCGCTACAAGTCGCATTGAAGTGCCGCTGTAGAGGCATTTCGAGCGCGTACCGTTTGCGGCAAGGCCTATGACAACTACAGTGACGCCCGCATTGTGGCTTGCGAGATTCGACCATGTAAAGGACAGATGAGCGAAGAAGATCTCTACGCCCCTCTCATAAACGAGAGGCCATATGACTGGGACCTGTTCGCCCTGGCAGACAGAGTTGGTCGCGACAAAGGCGCCCGCAGTTCCTGGTACAGCACTGATGTAGTCGGCTAGCTTGAGCAGCCAGCCGGCGACGTAATCCATAGTGCGGTGCTTCGACGTTCGCGGCCCGGCGACCGCAGCTAGGTCTCCTTTCTGGGTCGAATCCTTCTTGTTACGACCCTTGTACGGAGGGTTGCCGCAGATGTACGTCTCTCCGCCCGCGTTCTCAAAGTCTATCTCAGGTTGATCAAGCGGTGTGTTGAAGAGGTCATCCCCCAGCAGCTTTACCTCTGTTCCGGTGCGGGGGCAGATCGCGAGCCAATCGAGCCGGAGTGCGTTGCCGCAGGTGATCCAGTTCTCAGCGTCTAGAGGAAGGAATTCCTGAATCGCGTCTTTCTGGCCCCGGTAAAGCTCATCGCACTGGAACTCCGCGATGATGAGTGCCAGACGCGCAATCTCGGCTGCAAAGCCCCGCAGCTCGATGCCACGGAAGTTGGTAGGCGGGATCTCCGACGGCCGGCCCGGCTGGCCCCGCCGGCGATTGATCTCGTGCTCAATCGCCCGCATCTCTTTGTACGCGATGACGAGAAAATTTCCGGAGCCGCAGGCCGGGTCGAAGACGCGGATGCGGGCGATGCGCTTGCGCAGATTGAGCAAAGTGCGCGAATTGTCACCCGCTTCCTCTAGCTTCGCGCGGAGGTCGTCCAGGAAGAGGGGGTTAAGGACCTTGAGGATGTTCGGCACGCTGGTGTAGTGCATGCCGAGCGCCCCGCGCTCCTCATCGTCAGCCACAGCCTGGATCATCGACCCGAAGATGTCCGGATTGATCTGTTTCCAGTCCAACGAGCCTACTTGCAGGAGGTACGAGCGCGCCGTGCGCGAGAAGCGCGGTACGTCCACCTTGTCGGAGAAGAGGCCGCCGTTGACGTATGGGAATGACGCCGCCCACCGCGGGATCCCTGCGTTCTCACGGTCAGCATGCTTCGTGTTCATCGCGCGGAACAGCGTGCCGATTACCTCATGCGTGTTCGATGAGTCGGCCGCACTCATCCGGGAAACGGTATCGGTGAACAGCCTGCTCTCGGCGAAGATGCCCGTGTCCTCCGCGAAGAACGAGAAGATCAGCCGCGCCATGAAATGGTTCATATCTGGGCGGCGCTCGTCGCTTCCCCAAGCGGGGTTCTCCTTCAGGAGCGCGACGTAGAGCTTGTTGAGCTTGGAGGTCGCACGGATGTCAAAGGCGTTCTCGCGGATCTGTCTAACGGTGGTGATCCCCGCCAGCGGAAGGAAAAAACCAAAGTGATCGGGTAGCTCGTCCCAGGCACAGGCGAGCGGCTCACCGCTCGCAAGATCCTCAGCCTCGAGGGTCTCGCCATCCGTGGCGAGAATGAACTTGGCCTTCTGCTTCGTCGTAGCAGGGCTCTCGCGGAGTTGGGACAGCTTCGCAGACACCTCGCCTGGAGGTGCCACAGCCAGGTGTATGTTGTTCCGCTGCAGGACGCCGCCCACGTCCGACTTGTTGGTATTGCCAGCGCGCAGGCGGCTGAGAGTCGTCTCCTTGTTGCCAAACGCCTGCAGAAACGCGTACGGGAATTCCGTCGGGTCGAATGGTCGCTCGGCGAGAACCGAGATTGCTTCCTCAATCTCAACAGCGTTCATAGAGCCCATCAGAGGTTTGCGCTAATCGGGCGAAACGGGCGAATCAGCGCCGAGGTCTTGCGGGGAGGCGGCTTCGGCGCGCCACGTCTAGAGGTCCGTATATCACTGCACATGCTTCCGCGTATGCTGGCTTAGCGGTAGGCACACGCGAAGGAAATAACTGTGCCCGTCATGCGTTGCCGATTGCGTGCTGCAACACGCGATGCCGGAGCTGCCATGAGAACGACGATCAGCCGTCCAGAATCGAGGCGCGAATATCCGGCTAACGCCGGAGTGCAGCCGGGAATGTGCTCCGAGGGGCCGAGCCGTGCGTGCGGCTCAAGTGGCCGACGCGTTCGCAGTTACCAGTTACAACGATGCGTCAGCCATCAGATCGCCGGGGCAATTCCAGCAGCGGATTGCTGCTCCAATTCCTTTAGTGTGACGCCAGTATCGGTGTGCCAGCTTAGTGGCCCACTTCGACTCGACCCCGCGACGAAGCAAGCCGCCGTCGAGGACGACGTGAAGGCCATATCTTCATTGATCGAGAAGTGTTCGCCTTTTTTCACCATGCTTCCAGACGCGAGTGCAGCCTGACGGAGGGCGATGACGTGCTTCGGCGTACTGGGCTGAGCATCAATCGCGACCTGAGATTTCTTCAGCACAGTGAAGCCCTCGTCAGTGGCGTATCCGACTGCGGAAAGCCCTAGGAAGTCAAAGCGCAGAAGCGTACCGAGAATCCCGCTCGGCGCGGGCACGGTTGTAGCCGTAACCGGCGCGGGCACGACGGGGGCGATTACGAGCGGCTCCAGCAGCCTGTGCCCGAGAGCGCCAAGTACCATTCGGAGATTTGCGAGGAATTCCTCCATGGCATCCGCATCCGCTCTGGGGAGCGCTGCGGAAAAGCCAGCGTTGCTGTTGTCGACGTCGTAGCGTCCAGCAAGCTTCGCTAGGTGGATCAGGCGAGCCTCCAAGTAGCGGACGTGAGCCTTGGTGAGGTTCGTGTCCTTGCTCGTGAATGCTACGGCCTCCGTCCAGAACTCCTTCTCCAGGAGGTGGCTTGCAAGACGATCGCGGACGTTCTCGCTTTCCCCCATGTAGACTCTTCCCCGATCAGTACCGAGGCCGCCTTCAAGCAGCAGATAGACTCCGGGGCGCGCCACCTCTGCCCACTCCACGAGCTCTGCAATCCGAGTACGCGGGCACGCGATCGCCTGACCTGTCCAGTTGACGATCTCCGCGAGACGAACTCCGCTAGGCGAACCGTCCGCGAGGTAGATCCGAAGGCTCCTGCCGAAACCGGTCATTCCACGAGCGCTGAGTAGTGATGGATAACGCGAGAGCGCAGCGGTAGAGCCGCGGGGCTAAACTGCGGTAGTCGACGAGCGATGCGCGGCTCCGTCGGATGCAACGATCGATCAGGGGCCCGCCGTGGGAACGGGTGTGCTCACTCGATCGTGATGCGCGATCACGGCGCGGCAGAGCTCAACAAACTCCGTATACGAGAGGTCGTTCTTCGCATCGTTCGTACGCCACGCGCAGATTCGGAAATGCGGCGCGCCAAGGCCGTCACCCACGTGATCGACGCTCGGAAGATCTCCTAGGGATGCCTTGTACGCGCGCTTACCAGCCCTCGACGCCTCATTGTCGTACGTGCTGATCAGATCCCATCGCAGGAGCCGGCCCGTGTAGGCGTCAACCCCGCCGCTCGACGCCACTGCCGCGTGGATAGCCGACTTGTACGCCTCGATCGTCGCCGTCTGGTTGCCCCGCGCCCGATCCCGTTTTCGGTGGGCGGAAGCCTTCCGCGCGAGCCAGCGGCTATAGGCCGGCGGTTGACACAACCCCGAGAGGCACTGCGGGAACGGGTACTTGATGCTCGGCATTGGGACGATGTATGTGGCTTCCTCACGCGCGCGAGACAGGGCCGCGCGACCGCCGCAGAAGCTGTCGAGAGTGCTGGTCGCCCGCCAGCGATCCCCACGAAAGTCAACTCCCCCCCCGGGCTTCGCCAGACGCCGTTTTCACAAGTCTAAGTAGCTGGTCTGGCGGAGCTTAGGGGCGGAGGTGCCCGGTGGCGCTAGCCTGGACGCTCGCGTGTCCGACGTTAGTTCGCGGCGCGTGCCTGTCGACTTGTCAAAGCCCGACCTCACCATCATGGCGCCCCAGTTCGCGCTGGCGGTCGGGTGCAGGGCCGCAAGCGCCACCTGCTAGTCGATATGACCGGCTGGTACTTCGCGCCTAGGTGCACGCGGCCGACTAGCGCGATCGCGCCGGGCGCGCCTTTGGTGGAGACTACGCCGCGCGGTGCGTTGCCGCGCATGCAAGTTTGCCGCTGAGACGTGCGCGTAACTATGGGCGATGCGGGAGGTGCAGCACTCGTACCCGCGTCACGGATTCGGAATCGCTTCCGCGCGCTGCCGGCGTCCCCGCGGCGAGCGCAGTAGCGACTGCGGCCGAAGTTTGCTCGGCAGCGCGCTTGCGGCTCGACTCGACCAGATGGGCATACCGGGCCGTTGTGGCGCTGTCAGTCTGGCCCAGGAGCGCGCCGATCAGGGGGAGGGTGAGCCCGCCGGACGCAGCCACGCTGGCAAACGCGTGCCGGAGGTCATGCAAGCGCACGTCCGGGAGCCCTGCGGCATGGCGCACGGCGTCCCAGACCCGAGCGGTATCGGTGTAGTGCGCGCCCGGTTTCTTGCCGGGGAAGACGTACTCGTTCCCGGCGTGGCGATGGGCGCGCATCTCGTCCATAACGGCGAACGCCGGCGCCCCCAACTCCCGAATGCTGCGCCCCGTCTTCGTGTTGGGCAGCACCACGAAGCCCGGCGGCGCGTTGGGCGCGCCGCGGTACGCGTGGTCAACGTGTGCCCATTCGAGCGTCAACGCTTCGCCCTCTCGCCACCCCGTGAGCAGGAGGAAGCGCAGCACCGCAACGCCGATCGGGTTGAAGGGCTTGAGAGAGCGCGCCCCTTCGGGGCTCGTGTCCTTCGTGCGGTGCTTCGCGGTCGCCGGCGTGGCCTTCCGGCGCTGCTCGCGCTTGGGGGGAATTGGGAGCCCTTCGCGTCCGGCGCGCGCGAGGGCGGCACCGAGCGCCGCAAACTCGGCTTCGGTCAGGTACCGTTCCCGTTTCTGCTCTGGGTAGGCCGAGATGTGCCGGCACGGGTTCGAGCCGTCCGGTCGGAAGCCCTGGCGCTCGGCGTAGACGAAGAGGGCCGAGAGTGTGGCGAGCGCCCGATTTGCCGAGTACGGCCTATCGGCCATGCCAAGGTGCAGCTTCGCCACCTGAGCCCTGGTGATGTCCGCCACCTTAAACCGGCCGAGCGCCCGCCGAAGCTCGCCCTGCCGTTCCGCGCCTTTGGACGGGCCGCGCTTCGCCGCGGTGACGCCGAGCAAGCGCGTGTACTCCGCGACGGTGGACGGCTTCAGCTTTGCGCGGCACTCGGCGAGAAAGGCGTCCGCCGCTTCGGAAACGGTGGGTGCCGCCCGCTCTGCAGCGACTGCGCGCTTTCTAGCCGCGCGCTCGGCCGCCGGCGAGCGGCCGGCGAAGACGTCGGCGCGAAGCTGCGTGGCGCGCTTCCGCGCTTCGTCCACCGTCAGGGCGCCGAAGTCGCCGAGCGTCACGCGCTGCTTGGTGCCCGCGCGGCCTCCAATTCGGAAGGCGAACACGAAGCTCTTTCGCCCACTGGGCCAGACGCGCACACCAAAGCCCTTCACGTCGTCGTCCCACACGAAGAAGTCGGCCGCGACGGGGCCGGTTTGGGGTGCCAATGCGTCCACCGCGCGCTTCGTGAGCTTGGGCATGATCGGGGGCCGGGGAGGGGGCGCTCGCGGCTCCTGCGTGGTTCCTGTCCAGCTACAGGAACCACATAGGAACCACAGGAACCACATTCGCAGCAACGCCCAGCAATTTGCAGACACACCAAGCTATTGTCAAATAACGGTCTAGCTATACGTGGAAATCCCCAGAAGCGCCGAGATTCCTGACTCTGGATCAGAAGAGTCCTGGTTCGAGCCCAGGAGGGGCAACTGGAAGTCCGGCGAGCACTTAGCTGCTCGCCGGGCTTCTTTGCGTTCCCACCCCGGCTCTCACGCCGCCGCCGCGAGCTCCGAGCCTCGCGCGCAGCACGCGAACAGGTTGATCCCTTCGGCTTCCGCCCGCACGTGCACCTGCGCATCGCCGAACCGCGAGCGCGCGAACAGCGCGCGGAGGTCGTCCGCGGTGCGGTGGATGAGCCGCCAGTCGAGGATGTGGTCCATGAACGCGCGGTCGGGATTGGCGACGTCCATGTTGCCGAGGATGGCGGTGCCGCCTGGACGCAGCCGGTCGTGGATCCAGTCGAGCAACGCGACCACGTGCGCGTCCTCGAGGTAGTCGATCAGTCCCACGCTGTAGATCAGGTGCTGCGGCGGGACGCTCGTCCGGCCGCGGCCGCGCGACAGGCGGATCACGTTGTCGCGCGCGAACGTCATGTGCTCGGCCACGCGCCGCTCGCGCGCCCGCTCGGCCGCGAACGCGATCGCCTCGTCGTCGATGTCGATGCACGTCGCGTGGATGGGTGGCGCGTCCGGCGCGCCGAGCACGTCGAGGATCTCGCGCGCGGGGCCGCTCGCGAGGCTGGTGACGAGCACCCGCTCGCCGGCGGCACGGGCGGCGCGTGCGGCGACGCTGCGGATGGCATCGGCGAGGAGCCCGCGTCGGTTGCGCACCGCGCGCACCACCGACAGGTCGAGCGCCCACCGGTCGATCAGTCGGCCGAGTCGGCCGACGCCCTCGGGGCGGTCGTCGTACATCAGATCGATCGTGTAGAAGTCGCCGGCGTAGCCGCGCGGCTTCGCGACCCAGCGGTCGATGTTCGCGCTGCCGGCGAGGAACGCGAACGTCTCGCGAAAGACGTAGCGACCGATCTGCGGCTCGAGATGCGTCGCGCGGCGGACGTGCTCGCGGAGGCTCGCGCAGAGCGCGTCACACACCGCGCTCACGCCGTCCTGTGCCGGCGCGGCGTCGAGCCGGCGCGTGCGGAGGCTGCGATCGAGGAGGAGCATGCTCGTCTTGAAGCGCTCGACGGCGGTGACGAGCGGCGCGGGGAGTGAGGTGCGATCGGGGACGTCGTCGCCGGCGATGGGGAAGGTGAGCGTGCTCTCCATGGGTTCGTCCTGCGCCCGCGGGCGCGAGAAGGGATGAGCGAGCGTGGTCTGCCGGTCAGCTCACGGCGGGATCGTTCGTGCGGACGAGCGCGCGGCGCATGACCGAGGCGACGAGCGTGTACGCTTCCGCCCACGCGTCGTGCACCTCGGGCGTGAACGCGGTGCCTAACGTGTCGCGCAGCGCCCAGAGCAGCGCGTCGCCCACGGTGTCGTAGTGCCGCTGCTCGACGCCGTAGCCCACGTGGCGCTTGCCGAGCGCGCCGATGACGGGGAGCAGCGCGTCGGGGTCGTCGAGCGTGGCGACGATGACGCCGAGCGTGCGCGCGAGCTTGGCGCGCTGGGCGGTCATGTCGACCGTCGCGAACAGCCCAGCAGCGGCGCCGTCGAGCTCGAAGAGGTGGCGGTAGAAGCGACTGGCGAGCGCGTCGACGTCGGCCGCGACGGCGGGCCACGTGGAGCGCACGAGCTGCGCGTGTTCGGGCGTCATGGTCGCCTCCGGGTGCGCGGCCGGCGTCGGGCGAGTGTCGGCCGCGCACGCGCGGGAAAGGGGCGCGGGGAGTCCGTCAGTGCCAGTTCGGACCGGGCGGGAACGCGGTCCCCGCCTCGCTGGTCTTCACCGCGGTGTCGCCGACGGCGCCGCCGCCCGGCACGTAGCAGCACGCGGTCGGGCGCCGCGTCGCGGGCGGGGCCTTCAGGACGCCGATGATGCCGTTCGTGGGACCCGGCGGCCACGGGGCGGGCGCGGTGGCGTCGTTGCGGTCGGAGCAGGCGGCGAGGACGACGGCGGCGGAGAGGAGCAGCAGCGAGCGCATGGTGGGGCCTCCGAGTGAGGTGGTGGAGCGGCGGATCGGTCGTCCGGCCGCGGTTCGTCGTGCGGGGCGAACGATGCGGGGCGCCGTTGCGCGCCAGTCACGTCTCCACCACGTCTCGCAAGTGCCTGCCACGACTGGGCTTGCGCGACGGCCGCGGCGTGGCGCGCGGATTCGGGACGCGGTCCGGCGGCCGCCAGGTGATCGACAGGTGATGGGCCGATCGGCGGCTCGGTTGCCGGTGCGGGTGCGGATCTCTAGCTTTGCCGCGTCCTCGCCCCGTCAGTCCCCTCCCGGAGCCTGCGGTACGCCGACGTGATTCGCATCGACACGTTGGGCGGTCTGTCCGTGCGTGGCGACGAGGGGAAACCGCTCGCCGGCGCCGCGGCGCAGCCGCGCCGGATGGCGATCCTGGCCCTGCTCGCGCGGGCCGGCGAGCGCGGGATGAGCCGCGAGAAGATCCTCGCGCTGCTGTGGCCGGACGCGGGCGAGGAGCGCGGCCCCCGCGCGCTCGCCCAGGCGTTGTACGCGCTGCGCAAGGACCTCGGCGCCGACGAGGCGATCGGCGGCGCACGCGAGCTGCGCTTCGATCCGGCGATCGTCTCGACCGACGTCGCGGAGTGCGCGGCAGCGATGGCACGCGGCGACGACGCGCGCGCCGTCGCGCTGTACCAGGGCCCGTTCCTCGACGGCTTCCACCTGCCGGGCGCGGACGCGTTCACGCGCTGGGTGGAGGAGGAGCGTCGCACGCTGCAGCGCGAGCACGAGCGCGCGCTGGAGTCGCTGGCGCGCGCCGCGTCGGCCCGCGGCGCGCCGGCCGACGCGGTGGGATGGTGGCGCAAGCTCGCGGCGCTCGAGCCGCTGAACGCGCGCGTGACGGTGGGCCTCATGGAATCGCTCGACAAGTCCGGCGACCGGGCGGGCGCGCTCCGCCACGCGCACATCTACCAGCTCCTCGTGCAGCAGGAGCTGGAGCTGCCGCCGGACCGCGAGGTGCTCGCGCTCGCGGAGCGACTGCGGCGCGGCGAGAGCGACGCCGCGGTGGCGATCGCGGTCGCGCCGCCGCCCCCCGCGCCGGTGCCGTACGCGCCGCCCACTCCTCCGACGCCGGCAACGTCGGTCGAGCCGGAGACGACTGCACCGCCACCGCCGCCGTCGATCGCGCGACGGACGGCACGATGGCCGACGCGCTGGGTCGCCGGGCTCACGCTCGCCGCCGCGGGCGTTGCGCTGCTCGTCGCGCGCGCCACGTCGTTGCCCGGCGTCCGCGCCGCCCCGGCCGACGCCGCGTCGGTGGTGGCGATCGGGCACATCGCGGCGTTCGGCTCGGACACGATGCAGGCGAGCATGGCGGCGGCGGTCGCCGATCTGCTGACGACGAGCCTCGCGCGCGCGCCCGGGATCCGCGTGGTGAGCCACGGCCGCATGCTGGAGCTGGTGCGGCGCGCCGGCGCGCTCGCCGACACGAGCGCGGACCGGTTCGTGGACGCGGCGCGGCAGGCGGGCGCCACGGAGGTGATCGACGGGACGCTGTACGCCCGCACCGGCGGTCGGCTGCGGCTCGACCTGCGTCGCGTGGACCTGGCGACCGGCGCGATCGGCGACGTGCACACGATCGAGGGAAGCGACCTGTTCGCGCTCGTCGACAGCGGCACGACGCGCCTCGTCGCGGCGTTAGGCACCGAGGCGCCCGCCGGGTCGGTGGCCGACGTCACGACGCGGTCGGTCGCAGCGTACCGGCTGTACGAGCGCGGGATCCACGCGTTCTACAGCGGCGACCTGCGCGCGGCGCACGGGCTGTTCGACGACGCGCTGGCGGAGGACTCGCTGTTCGCGCTCGCGTCGTACTACTTCGCGATCTCGACGCCCGACGCGGGCACCGACGTGGGGCGCGACTCGGTGGTCGCGCGGCTCGCGCGCACGAAGCGGCTCAGCGCGCGCGCGGCGGAGCGCGACCGGCTCACGATCCTCGCCGACCTCGCGTACCGCACGTCGTCGCCGGCGCTCCGCGCGTACGCGGAGTCGCTCGCGACGCGCTACCCGGCGGAGGTGGACGGGCACCTCTACGCCGGGATCGCGCTCGCGCTCGAGGGCGACTTCGCCGCCGCGGTGCCGCGGCTCGAGCGCGTGGTCGCGATGGACTCGCTCGGGCTCCACGACCCGCACGCGCGGTGCGCGGCGTGCGACGCGCTGAGCTGGCTCGCGAGCACCTACACCCTCGCCGACTCGCTCCCCGCGGCGGAGCGGGTGACGCGCCGGTGGGTGCGGCTGCAGCCACAGTCGACGGCCGCGGCGGTGTCGCTCGTGGGTGTGCTCGACAGCGAGGGGCGGTTCGACGAGGCGGCGTCGATCTATCGCGAGCGCGTCGCGAGCGAGCAGCGTGTCGACAACGTGCTGGGCTTCTGGGTGATGCACTACCTGCTGAAGGGCGACTACCCGACGGCGGACCGGCTGCTCGCGGTCCAGACGCCGTTCCTGGACGAGGCGCGGCAGCTCGAGGCGTACTGGTGGCTCGCCGTCTCGCGACGGCAGCAGGGACGCATCGCCGAGGCGCTCGACGCGGCGCGGCGGCTGCGGAGCATCCGGCACGCCGGCGTCGCGGGGCTGCAGTCCGACGCGGTGCTGGAGGCGCAGATGCGGCTGGAGCACGGCGAGCCGCGCGTGGCCGCGGCGCTGTTCGACTCGCTCGCGCGGCTGCGCTTCGTGGGCGAGGAGCCGCCGACGCGCGCGCGCCGGATGGCGTGGGGGCTCACGCACGTCGGGTCGGCGCTCGCGGCGGCGGGCGACACGGCGGCGCTCGCGCGGCTCGTGGACTCGGTGCGCACGTTAGGCGCGGCGAGCGGCTACGGCCGCGACCACCGGCTGCACCACCACCTGCGCGGGCTGCTGCTCGTGGCGCGCGGCGACACGGCGGGGGCGATCGACGAGCTGCGCCAGGCGTTCTACTCGACGACGATCGGCTACACGCGCACCAACCTCATACTCGGCGCGCTGTACCTCGGCAAGCGCCGGCCGCGCGACGCGGTCGCGATCCTGCAGCCGGCGCTGCGCGGCTCGCTCGAGGCGTCGAACCTGTACGTGAACCGCACGGAGCTGCACGAGCTGCTCGCGCGCGCGTGGGACGCAGCGGCTGCGCGCGACAGCGCGGCCGCGCACTACCTCGTGGTCGTCCGCGCGTGGGCCGCGCCGGATCCGGTGCTCGCGCCGCGCGCCGCGTACGCGCGCGCGCGACTCGCTGTGCTCACGCCGGGTCGAGCTCCCTGACGACGGCGTCGATCGCGGCGCCGAAGTCGATGCTGCCGTCGAGGTACGGCCACCAGGCGCGCTCGAGGATCCCGAAGTACCGCCGCGCCGCCGCGTTCTGCCGCCAGATGCCGAACGCCTGCGCGTACGGCACGTGCTCGTGATCGACGCTCCGCACGAGCGCGCCCGCGGTGTAGAACAGCACGAGGTGCGACATCTCCGACGGCAGCCGCCGGTGCTGCCGCGCGGCGCTCGCCGTCAGCGCGGAGTCCACGGCGCCGAGGATGGTGTGCCCCGCCTCGTGGAGCAGCACCTCGAGCCCGTTCGCGCCCTGCGTGCCGATCGACGCGCTCGACACGGTGATCTGCAGCGGGTCGAGCGTGGTGTACGCGCCGAACCACGTCGCGTAGACCGACGCCTCCACCGGCACGGGTGCGTCAGGCCACGGGCGGCGGAACAGCGCCGCCTCGCGCCGCATCAGGCACGCGCCGTCGCGGTCGAGCCGCGCCCGCGTCGCGGCGATCCACGCGCGGTTCTGCCGGTCGTGTGTCGGCCACCACACCTCGCGATAGACGGGCGCGGCCTCGCGCAGCGCGGCGGCGAGGTCCGCCGATACCATCGTCCCGGTGACGACGTCGGGGAGCTCGTCGTACTCCGCGGCCTCGGCGAGTCGGACGTTGAGCATCACGAGCACGCTGTCGACGCGCATGCTGCCGCGCATCGCCCGATCGTAGGTGTCGAGCGCCCGCGTCCAGCGCGCGCGCTCCGCGGTCGTGAGCGGGCGTGCGGGCACGGTATCGGCGAGCGTCGGTCGGAACGCGCCCGGCGACTCGTCCTCGACGCCGCGCCGCCGCTTCGCCTGCACCACGAGGAAGTCGTGGAGGTTGAGCCAGAACGAGCTGCGCAGGTCGAGCGTGGGCACCGCGCCGTCGCTCGCGCAGGTGCCGGTGGCGCCTAACGCGGACGGGGGACCGCTCGCCGCGCGCCACGCCGGCATGCGGGCAGCGCGATGCGACGACGTGGCACACGCGCCGACGATCGCCAGCGCCGCGAGCGCCGCGAGCATCACGAGCGGGGCGAGCGTGCGGAGATGGCGGGGGCGCATGACGGCCTGCCGGAGTTGAAGGGCGCTACCGGAGAAACTCCGCCGCCAGGCGCGTATTCCGACAGCCCATGGGTGACGAGTCGCGTCCAGCCCGGGATGACCGGGCCCGCCGCGCCTCACTCCTTGCGCTCGAGCGGCGGCTTCGGGAACAGCTCGCCCGCGGCGAGGAGGCAGAGCAGGCAGCCGACGAAGTAGCCGAGCGCGGGGCCCACACCGGCGAGGCTCGCGACCTGGCGGCCGGCGCCCGGCCGGGTCTCGAAGCCGAACAGGTAGCGCATGCCGCGGTACACGCACCACGCCGCGACGACGGTGCAGGCGAGGCTGAGCGCGTAGCGCAGCGCGCGGCCGACGGCTCTCATGCCGCCCTCACCATTCGGCGAAACTGCCGTCGGCGTGGCGCCACACGGGATTGCGCCACCGGTGGCCGACCTCCGCCATGCGCTTCACGACGTCCTCGTCGACGTCGATGCCGAGACCGGGACGCTGCGGGATGGCGACGTGCCCGTCGCGGTACGCGAACACCGACGGATCGCGCAGGTAGTCGAGCAGGTCGTTCGTCGTGTTGTAGTGGATGCCGAGCGACTGCTCCTGGATGAACGCGTTGTAGCAGACGGCGTCGAGCTGCAGGTTCGCGGCGAGCGCGATGGGGCCTAACGGGCAGTGCAGCGCGAGCGCGACGTCGTACGCCTCGGCCATCGCGGCGATCTTGCGCGTCTCGGTGATGCCGCCGGCGTGCGACGGGTCGGGCTGCACGATGTCGACGTAGCCGTCGGCGAGGACGCGCTTGAAGTCCCACCGCGAGTACAGCCGCTCGCCGAGCGCGATGGGCGTCGCGCAGTGGTTCGCGATCTCCTTCAGCGCCTCGACGTGCTCCGACAGCACGGGCTCCTCGATGAACATGAGCCGGAACGGCTCGAGCTCGCGCGCGATCACCTTCGCCATGGGACGATGCACGCGGCCGTGGAAGTCGAGGCCGATGCCGAAGTGCGGACCGAGCGCGTCACGCACGGCCTGCACGCGCGCGAGCACGGCGTCGACCTTGTCGTGGCTGTCGACGATCTGCAGCTCCTCGGTGGCGTTCATCTTCACGGCGGTGAATCCGCGCGCCGCGCAGTCGCGCGCCATGGCCGCCGTGTCGGCCGGCCGGTCGCCGCCGATCCACGAATAGACGCGGATGCGCTCGCGCACGGGTCCGCCGAGCAGCTGGTGCACCGGGACGCCTAACGCCTTGCCCTTGATGTCCCACAGCGCCTGGTCGATGCCGGCGAGGGCGCTCATGTGGATGCCGCCGCCGCGGTAGAAGCCGGCGCGGTACATCACCGTCCAGTGGTCCTCGATGAGGAACGGGTCCCTGCCGACGACGTAGTCGGCGAGCTCGGACACGGCAGCGGCGACGGTGTGCGCGCGCCCCTCGAGCACGGGCTCGCCCCAGCCGACGATGCCCTCGTCGGTGTCGACCTTCAGGAAGCACCAGCGCGGCGGGACGACGTAGGTCGTGAGGCCGACGATCTTCACGTCGAGGTCTCGCGGATGCGGTACCACGCGTCGACGAACGCGCGCGCGTTGGCCGCGACGCGATCGGGCGAGTCGCCCGGCCTGTAGAGCGCGGAGCCGAGCCCGAAGCCGGCCGCGCCGGCGGCGACGTACGCGGCCATGCGGTCGGGCGTGATGCCGCCGACGGGGATGAAGCGCGTCGTCGTCGGGAACACCGCGCGCATGGACCTCAGCACGGCCGGCGTCAGCAGCTCGGCCGGAAAGAGCTTCAGCGCATCGGCGCCCGCGGCGAGCGCCGCGTAGCCCTCGGTGGGCGTCGCGATGCCGGGCGCGGAGAGGAGCCCGGCGTCGTTCGCCGCGTGCACGACGTCGAGCTCACAGTGCGGCATGACGATGAGGCGTCCGCCGGCGCACTGCACCTCGGCCACCTGCGCGACGGTCGTCACGGTGCCGGCGCCGACGAGCACGTGCTCGCCTAACGACTCCGCGAGGCGCGCGATGCTCTCGGCGGGACGCGGGGAGTTCAGCGGCACCTCGACGATCGCGAAGCCGGCATCGACGAGCGCCTGGCCCACGCCCACGGCCTCCTCCGGCGTGACGCCGCGGAGGATGGCGATGAGCGGGAGGCGGTCGAGGTAGGGCTGGAGCGCGTTCACGCCGGGATGATGTGCGCGTGCACGGCGATGCGCCACAGCCCCGCCGGCGCCGCGTCGGCGATCACGGGAACGTCATGATGGCCGAGCAGCGCGAGCGCACGCGCGTAGCGTGCGCAGAGCGCGGGGTCGCCGACGAGCGCGTCGGGCGGGCCGGCGGTCGCGAGGGCGCTGCGGATCTCGTCGCCGAGGAGGAGGCCGGAGAGATGGTCGAGGCTCGCCGCCGCGGCGACGGCGCCGGTGACCACGGCGGCGCGCGCGGAGAAGAGCAGGGGGGCTAGGCCGCTCGGCGCGCCGGTCGCCGCGCGCACGCCACGCGCGAACGCGTCCGCCGATTCCGCGGCGCTCGGCGCCTCGGTGTCGCGCGCCGGGCGGCCGAGGATGGAGTGGTCGCGCAGGACGGCGAACAGCTCGCCGGTCATGTACGTCGCGAAGTCGTGCACGCGGCCGTCGACGACGCGCGCCCACTTCGCGTGCGTGCCGGGGAGGACGAACGTGGCGCGTCGCGCGAGCTCGGGGTGGAGCGCGAGCGCGCCGACGATCTGCGTCTCCTCGCCGCGCATGAGATCCGGTCGCTCGCCGCGCCGCTCGACGCCGGGGACGACGTGTACACGCCGATCGGGTACGGGCGCGAGCGCGGCGGCGAGCTCGGTCTCGCCGGCGGGGACGGGGCAGTAGGGTGCGGCGATCCAGCCGTGTGCGCTGCCGACCATGCCGCAGGCGATCGCGGGGAGATCGACCGCGCCGAGCGCACTCACGACGTCGTCGAACGCCGCCGCGAAGCCGCCCGCGGGGAGGCGCATGATGCCCCACGGCTCGGCGCGCGTCGCGAGCACGGTGCCGCGAGCGTCGAGGAGATATGCGCGGAGGGTGGTCGTGCCCCAGTCGAGGGCGATCAGGGACGAGGGACCAGGCGAGGACTCTTGGGGATTCATGGATCGAAAGGATCGCTGGATCCACGGAGCGACAAGCGCACATCCGCGGATCCAGTCGATCGCCGGTGGATCCCCATGAGTACTCGCCTCGAGGCTTCGCGCGTTCCCATCGACGGGTCCGCGATGGATCGGTACGGTAGGCGGCGCACTCGCCCCGATGATCGATCATGAGCCACGACGAGTCCCTCCGAGATCCGCTCACGCACGGCGTGATCGGGGCATTCTACGATGTGTACAACACGCTGGCGTACGGTCTCTCCGAGTCGCTCTACGCCCGGGCGCTCGAGATCGAGCTGCGCCAACGGGGCCACCAGATCGCGCGCGAGGTGTGCTTCACGGTGCGGTACAAGGGCATCGAGATCGGCACGCAGCGCATCGACATGGTCGTCGACGGATGCATCGTCGTCGAGACGAAGTCGACGATCGACCTGCATCGCGGTGCCCCGCGGCAGGTGCTCGGCTACCTGCGCGCATCGGGGATCCCCGTCGGGCTGCTACTGCACTTCGGGCCGGAGCCGAGCGTCAGGAGGATCACGTTGGATGGGTGGCGGGGGAGGGTGAGGGACGAGGTGAGTACTCATGGGGATCCAGCGGCGATCGACGAGATCTCGGGATAGCGACCATCGCTTCGAGCTCATCGCGAGATCCCTTTCGATCACTTCGATCCCCAGTCAGTCCTCGCCTCGTCCCTCCCGCCCGCCGACCGCCGGTATCCCTCCAGCATGCGGTCCATCGCCCACGACGTGCGCCGCCCCGTCTCGCCCGTGCTCGGCGACGCGCCCGTGCCGTTGATCGCGTTCACGACGAGCTGGATCAGCGGCTGCTGGATGTGCGCCGGGTTGTCGATCGCGACGAGCTCCACGCCGCTCGCCGTCGCGACCTCGATCGGGCGCGTATCGAACGTCGAGTACGTGATCCGTCCCCCGCTGCCGACGATCTCGGTGCGGTCGACCCGATCGAACGCCGAGAAGCACCACGTGCCCGCACCGAGCGCGCCCGACGCGAAGCGGAACGTGCCGGCGACGATGTCCTCCGCCGTGTAGCGGCCCGCCTGGTTCGCCGCGATCCCCTGCGCGTCGGTGACGGGGCGGAGCGCGAAGTCGAGGAAGTCGAGCATGTGCGACGCGAGGTCGAGAAACCGCCCGCCGCCGCCGATCGCGGGGTCCACGCGCCAGGGCAGCGTGCGCGGGTCGAGGTCCGCGGCGGCGAGCGGCTGGTGCAGCGCGACGTTCACGTAGCGGATGTCGCCGATCGCGCCGGCGTCGAGCAGTCGCTTGATCTCGAGGAAGCGCGGAAGCGCGCGCCGGTAGTAGGCGACGAACAGCGGCACGCCGGCCTCGCGGCAGCCCTCGATCATCGCGTCGCACTCGGCGGCGTCACGCGCCATCGGCTTCTCGACGTACACCGGCTTGCCGGCGCGCGCGGCGGCGAGCGTGTGCTCCAGGTGCGAGCCGGGTGGCGTCGCGACGTAGACCGCATCGACCTCGGGGTCGGCGATGAGCGCGGCGGCATCGTCGTACCAGCGCGGCACGCCGTGGCGGCGCGCGTAGTCGGCGGCGAGCGCGCCGGTGCGGCGCATGACGGCGACGAGCGCGGAGTGCTCCGCACGCTGCAGCGCGGGGCCGCTCTTCACCTCCGTGACGTCGCCGCAGCCGATGATCCCCCAGCGGATCGTGCGCACTGGCTCTCCTCCCGGTCGTCGTGCATGATGACGCTTCCCACCGCACCGAATACTATGCGCTCACGCCACCCGCTCGTCGCCGCGGCGGCACTCGCCACCCTCTTCGCCCTCCGCGTGGACGCCCAGCAGCAGCCCATCACCCGCACCATCGAGCGCCTCGACCCCGCGCTCGACGCGCTCGTGCCGCCTAACGCGACGATCGAGCAGCTCGCCGACGGCTTCGACTGGACCGAGGGGCCGGTCTGGCGCCGCGACGCGCGGGGCGGCCATCTGCTGTTCAGCGACATTCCGAAGAACACGATCTACCGGTGGAAGGCGGGCGAGGGGATCAGCGTGTGGCTCCGCCCCGCCGGCTATGCGGGACCGACGCCCGCCGGCCGCGAGCTGGGAAGCAACGGGCTCACGCTCGACGCACACGGCGCGCTCGTGATGGCGGACCACGGCAACCGCCAGGTCGCGCGCGTCAACGACTCGCTCTTCACGAAGGTGACGCTCGCCGACCGCTACGAGGGGAAGCGCCTCAACTCGCCGAACGATCTCGTGTACCGGTCGAACGGGGACCTGTACTTCACCGACCCGCCGTACGGGCTCGATGGGCTGAACGACAGCCGCGTGAAGGAGCTGCCGTTCAACGGGGTGTACCGGTTGAAGCCCGACGGCACGCTGACGCTGCTCACGCGCGACCTCACGTTCCCGAACGGGCTCGCGTTCTCGCCGGACGAGCGCACGCTGTACGTCGCGGTGTCGGATCCGGAGCGCGCGGTGTGGATGGCGTACGACGTCGCGGCGGATGGCACGCTGGCACGCGGGCGCGTGTTCTTCGACGCGACGGCGCTCGCGAAGCAGGGAAAGCCCGGGCTCCCCGACGGCATGAAGGTGGACCGCGCCGGCAACCTGTTCGCGACGGGGCCCGGCGGGATCCTCGTGCTCTCACCGCAGGGCAAGCACCTCGGCACGATCGCGATGGGGCAGCCGACGGCGAACTGCGCGTGGGGCGACGACGGCTCGACGCTGTACATCACGTCGAACCATCAGCTGCTGCGACTCCGGTTGAGCACGAAGGGGCCGGGGTTCTGACGGCTCGTCCTTTCCTGTGTGAGTGAACCGCAGAGGGCCGCAGAGGGCCGCAGAGGACTGCCTCTTTTCTTGAACCACAGAGGACACGGAGGACACGGAGGAGACCACTTCTTGTTGGTTTCCTCCGTGTCCTCCGTGTCCTCTGTGGTTCAAGATCGGAAGGGCAGTCCTCTGCGACCCTCTGCGTCCTCTGCGGTTCAATTAAAAGAGCTACGCCGAGAACCTGATGCACACCGGCGACGGCACGGGCACGCGCTGGCCGGTGAAGGTGAGCCGGCCGGTGTCGCGGTCGACGCGGAAGATGGTGATGTCGTCGGTGTGCTGGTTCGCGACGTAGAGGAACCTGCCGCGCGGCTCGAGGGCGAAGTTGCGCGGCCACTTGCCCTCGGTGGAGACGCGCTGCACGTAGGTGAGCATGCCGGTGCGCTCGTCGATCGCGTGCACGCCGATGCTGTCGTCGCCGCGCACGGTCGCGTACAGGAAGCGGCCCGACGGCGCGACGTGGATGTCGGCGGCGGTGAAGTCGCGCGAGCGCAGGCCCGGCACGATCGGCGCGAGCTGCAGCCGCTCGAGCGTGCCCGCGGCCGAGTCCCAGCGGAACGTGCCTAACGTGAGATCGAGCTCGTTCGCGAGGTAGAGGTACCGGCTGCCCGGGTGAAACGCGAGGTGCCGCGGGCCCGCGCCCGGGGGCAGCGCGACGAACGGCGTCGGTGCCGGCGCGAGGGTGCCCGCCGGGTCGAGCCGATAGATCATCACGCGGTCGGTGCCCAGGTCCGTGGCGAGCGCCCACCGGTTGGACGGGTCGGCGATGATGCAGTGTGCGTGCGGCCCCTCCTGCCGCTCCGCGTTAGGCCCCGAGCCCGAGTGCCGTACGACCGACGTCGGATCGCCGAGCGTGCCGTCGGCGGCGATGGGCAGCGCGGCGACGCTGCCGCCGCCGTAGTTCGCGACGAGCGCGATGCGCCCACTGTGGTCGATCGAGACATACGCCGGTCCGGTGCCGCCCGACGAGCGGCGGCCGCGCGGCGTGAGCGCGCCGGTGCGCGAATCGACCGCGAACGCGCTCACCGCGCCGGTACGCTGACCGTTCCACGTGTCGACCTCGTTCGCCACGACGAGCAGCCCGTCGGCGCGGCGCGCGAGGAACGATGGGTTCGGTCCGGCGTCGACGGGACCGAGCGCCTGGAGCGCGCCGGAGTCGTCGTCCATGCGGAAGCGGTAGACGCCCGCGCTGCTGGTCCCCTCGGTGTACGTGCCGACGTGGAGCAGGAAGTCGTCGTCGTCGCGGCGCCCGAGCGAGGCGCAGCCGGCGAGGCCGGCGGCGGCGGCGATGAACGTGCGGCGCGATACGGGGCGGTCCATGAGGGGGCGGGCGCGGGGTGAGGGCGGTGCGGATCGCGCGACATGATCGCATCTTCGTGGCGGCGCTGTCCACCTCACCCCGCAGGGTTACCCCGCAGGGTCACCCGCACCACGGAGCCATCGCATGCTCGCCGACGCCGTCCCACCCGTGCGCGACTCCGTGCTCGACGCGATCGGCCGGACGCCGGCGGTGCGGCTCCGGCGCGTGGTGGAGGGCCCGAGCGCCGACGTGATCGTGAAGCTGGAGTATTACAACCCGACCGGCTCGTACAAGGACCGGATGGCGCTCGCGATGGTGGAGGGGGCCGAGCGCCGCGGCGCCCTGCGGCCCGGCATGCGCGTCGTGGAGTACACCGGCGGCAGCACCGGCTCGTCGCTCGCGCTCGTCTGCGCGGTGAAGGGCTACCCGTTTCTCGCGCTGTCGTCCGACGCGTGGGCGAAGGAGAAGCTCGACACAATGCGCGCGTTAGGCGCCGAGCTGCAGCTCGAGCCGAGCGAGGGTGGCAAGATCACGCCGGGGCTCGTCGAGCGGCTGCGCGTGCGCACGGAGCGCCTCGCCACCGAGGACGGGACGTTCTGGACGGACCAGTTCCACAACGACGACGCGCTCGAGGGCTACAAGGGGATCGGCCGCGAGCTGGTCGAACAGACCGGGGGGCGCGTCGACGCGTTCTGCGGCGGCGTCGGCACGGCGGGGATGCTCGTCGGCGTGTCGCGCGCGCTGAAGGAGGCGGGGTGCCGCGCGCGCATCGTCGCGCTCGAGCCGGAGTCGTCGCCGATGCTCACCGCGGGGCACGGCGGCCCGCATCGCGTGGAGGGCGTGGCGGTCGGCATCGTGCCGTCGCATCTGCGTGCCGAGGACTACGACGAGGCGCGCGCGGTGCCCGAGGCGGAGGCGCGCGTGATGGCGCGGCGGCTCGCGCGCGAGGAAGGGATCTTCGCCGGCACGTCGACGGGCCTGAACGTCGCGGCCGCGGTGCGGCTCGCGCGCGAGCTGGGGCCCGGGCACACGGTCGCGACGGTGGCGGTCGACACGGGATTGAAGTACTTGGCCGGGGACCTGTACTCAGGGTGAAGGGAATGGGGGTGAACGGCGCCGGTGACGGCGGGGGCGATACTGCGCCGACGATGATGCGCGATGAGGCGCAAACCCCGTCTCACACCGCTGAACCGCGCCGTACCGCGCCGTACCGCGCCGTCAAGCGACGTGAGCATCGTTTGCGCCTCATCGCACCGTATCGACAGCGCCGCACCGCCCGCGCCGTCCCGACCGCAGTAGCACCCGCACCATGACTCACCACCACGTCATCATCGTCGGCACCGGCTTCGGCGGTCTGGGCGCCGCGATCCGGCTGCGGCAGGCCGGCGTCGACGACGTCCTGCTGCTGGAGCGGGCCGACGACGTGGGCGGCACGTGGCGCGACAACACGTACCCGGGGTGCGCGTGCGACGTGCAGTCGCACCTCTACTCGTTCTCGTTCGCGCCGAACCCCGACTGGTCGCGCGCGTTCTCGCCGCAGCCGGAGATCTGGGACTATCTGCGCCGGTGCGCGCGCGACTTCGGCGTGCTGCCGCACGTGCGGTTCGGGACCGCGGTCACCGGCGCCCGGTGGGACGACGCGACTGGGCGGTGGCGCGTGTCGACGTCGCGGGGCGAGTACACCGCGAACGTGCTGGTGCTCGCGACGGGACCGCTGAGCGAGCCGGTGACGCCCGAGCTGCCGGGGCTCGCGACGTTCGCCGGGCCCGCGTTCCACTCCGCGCGGTGGGACCACTCGGTGCCGCTCGCGGGGCGGCGCGTCGCGGTGATCGGCACCGGCTCGTCGGCGGCGCAGTTCGTGCCCGCCATCCAGCCGATGGTCTCCGCGCTGCACGTGTACCAGCGCACGCCGCCGTGGGTGATGCCGCGGCGCGACCGGCCGTTAGGCGCGCGCGCGAAGCGGCTGTTCCGGCGCGTGCCGGCGGCGCAGCGGCTCGCGCGCGGCGCGATCTACGCGGCGCGCGAGCTGATGGTGGTGACGTTCCGCGCGCCGCGCCTGATGCGTCACGCGGAGCGCGTGGCGCGCTGGCATCTCGCCCGGGCGGTCGCCGACCCCGCGCTGCGCGCGAAGCTCACCCCCGACTACACGATGGGGTGCAAGCGCATCATCGTCTCCGACGACTACCTGCCGGCGCTCGCGCGGCCGAACGTGGAGGTGATCACGGAGCGCATCGCGGCGGTGCGCGAGCGCTCGATCGTCGACGCATTGGGCGTGGAGCGCGCGACCGACGTGATCGTGTTCGGCACCGGCTTCCGGCCCACCGACCCGCCGCTCGCGCCGTGCGTGCGCGGGCGCGACGGCCGCTCGCTGGCCGACGTGTGGGAAGGCAACCCGCGCGCACACCTCGGCACGACGGTGTCCGGCTTCCCGAACCTGTTCCTGCTCCTCGGCCCGAACACGGGGCTCGGCCACAACTCCGTGGTGCTCATGATCGAGGCGCAGCTCGAGCATCTCGTGGGCGCGGTGCGGCATCTGCGCGCGACCGGCGCCGCGGCCGTGGAGCCGTCGGCGGAGGCGCAGGCGGCGTGGCTCGCCGACGTGGAGCGGCGCATCGCGGGCACGGTGTGGACCGATGGTGGATGCCGCAGCTGGTACCTCGATCGCACGGGGCGGCCGTCGGCGCTGTGGCCCGACTTCACGTGGCGATTCCGGCGGCGGGTCGCGCGGTTCGATCCGGACGAGTACCTCGTGCGGGGTTTCGCGCCGTGACAGGCTCCTCGCCTCGGACGGCTCCATGAGAGTGGACGCGGATCGCGCGGATTTCGCGGAAACGGCCGGATAGGAACGAGGCGTCAGCCTCCAGCCCAGTTCCCGTGAACCATCCGGTAGTGTTCGCGTGATCCGCGTGATCCGCGCGATCCGCGTTCCGAACTCACACCGAGTCATGCGCCGCGTGGAGCGCTCCAGATGCACGACGATCTCTCGGGCAGGACGGGCCTGATCACCGGTGCCGCGCGCGGCATCGGCGCGGAGACCGCGCGGCAGCTCGCGGCGCGCGGGGCGCGGCTCGCGCTCGTGGGCTTGGAGCCGGAGCGGCTCGCCGCGCTGGCCGAGTCGTTAGGCACCGGGCACACGTGGGCGGAGTGCGACGTCACCGACCAGGCCGCGCTGGAGCGCGCGGTGGAGTCGTCGGTCGCCGCGCTCGGCGGACTGGACGTGGTGTTCGCGAACGCGGGCATTGCGGCGCGCACGCCGGTGGGGAAGGAGCCGGTGGAGGCGCTCGCGCGCACGATCGAGGTGAACCTCGTGGGCGTGGTGCGCACCGTGTGCGCGACACTGCCGCACGTGACGGCGCGACGCGGCTACTACCTCCTCATGTCGTCCGCGGCGGCGATCGCGCCGCTCCCCGGCATGGCCGCGTACGCGGCGTCGAAGGCGGGCGTGGAGCACTTCGCGAACGCGTTCCGGCTGGAGGTCGCGCACCGCGGCGTGGCCGTGGGCGTCGCGCATCCGTGCTGGATCGACACGGACCTCGTGCGCGACGCGCGCGCCGACCTCGCATCGTTCGACGCGACGCTGAAAACGCTCCCGGGGCCGTTCGGCACGGTCACGCCGGTGGCCGAGTGCGCGGCGGCGCTCGTCGACGCGATCGTGCGCCGGCGGCGCAAGGTGTTCGTGCCGCGCTCGCTCGCGCCGTTCGCGGCGTTCCGTCAGGCGCTCGCGAGCCCACTCGCCGAGCGCATCTCGGCCCGCATCGCTCGGCGCATGATGCCCACCCTCGAGCGCGAGAGCGCGGCGGTCGGCTCGGCGTTCGGGGAGCACAGCGTGGAGCGCGGGCGGCTGTGACGCTCACGCGGAGCCGCGGAGAACGCGGAGAAGATCAACACCATCGTGTTGCAGTTCTCCGCATCCTCCGCGGCTCCGCGTGAGACGACTCAGCGGACGTGCACGACGACCGGCACCTTCGGCATCTTCGGGGACCCCGGAATGTCGATGTGCCCAAAGACGAGCGTGAGGTCGCCGGGCTTCTGTGGCGTGAACGCGAAGTCGTAGATCTCGCCCGGGTCCGACACCATCACCGCCGGACGCATCGTCGCCTGGCTCGCGGGGAGATCCGCGCCGTCCTTCGCGACCGCGCGCCACATCGTCGGATGGTCGCCGTCGTTCAGCAGCACGATCGCCGGGAAGTCGTCGCTGAGATTGAGGACGCGGAAGCGGTACGTCGTGCCCGCCTTCAGCTCCATCGGCGCCGGCTTCTCCTCGCCGTTCAGCAGCAGCGGCGCCAACGGGCCCCGGATGACGTTCGTCGTCGGGCCGCCGTTGCCGATGAACAGCACGCGGTCCGTCTCGGGGTCGAACCGCTGTCCCGGCTCCAGCACGATGATCGGTCCGTAGAGCCCCGAGTTGATCTGCTGGTACTCGTCGAAGTGCGAGTGGTACATGAACGTGCCCGCGCGCGGCGGCGTGAAGTGCACCGTGAGCGAATCGCCGGGCGCGATCGACGGCATCACGTGCTGGCCCTCGCCGCTCCACCCGGGCACGCCGTCGGGGTAGCTCTCCAGCTCGATGCCGTGCCAGTGGATCGTCGCCGGCTCCATGGCGCGGTTCACGATCGTGATCGCGACCGGCTCGCCCTTCGTGAGCACGAGCGGCCGCGCGGGGATCGGCAGGGCGCCGCTCGCGTCGTCGGCGCTGCCGCCGAACACGAACGCGTAGCCCGGCTTGTCGCCGTACACGTTGGCCCGCTGCCGCACAAGGACGCGCACGCTGCGCTCGGCGCGCGTGCCGTGGCTCGCGACCATCGTCGGCTTCGGCGCGACACGGATGCCGAGCACGAGGCCGAACATCTGATGCGGGGCGCCGGCGGCGTGCATGTCGTGGTCGGGCGCCGGGTGTGCCATCGGCGCGTGCGGGTCGTAGCTCCCGCCCTCGCGGTCGAGCGACACGAGGCTCGAGACGTGGCTCGAGTAGTGACAGTGGAAGATCCAGTTCCCCGCGCGCTGCGGCGCCCACGCGATCGTCGTGGTGCTCATCGGCAACACGATCTCCGTCACGGCGAGATGCCGGTCGGCCGCGGCGTACACCGTGTCGCGCACGCCGTCGCCCTTCGCGTCGACGCGGAAGTAGAACCCGTGCAGGTGCATCGGGTGGTCGGCCTGCGTCAGGTTCACCAGGTGCCACTGCACCGAGTCGCCCTGCGTGAGGTCGATGCGCTCGGTGTGCGGCCACGACAGGCCGTTGATCGCCATCGTGGCGTGGCCGAGCCCCGTGGGACTGTTGGGGTCCAGCGTGAAGTACCACGAGAGGAGGAACACGCGGTCGTTCTCCGGACGCGCCGCGCTCGCGGTGGTCGCGGGATCGACGACGATCGCGCCGTTCAGCTGCGAGTCCTCGAGGAAGCGCGCGTCGATCGGCTTCGTCCCCGTCTTGCCCGCGTAGTAGTACGTGCCCGGCGTCGTCGCGGTGAACGTCACCCACTGCGACGCGCCCGGCGCGATCACCACGCTGTCGCGGTAACCGCGCGCCGCGCCCAGCCCGTACACGGTGAGCGCCTCGGCCAGCGAGTTGTGCACCATCGTGCGCACCTGCGTGCCGACCGTGACGCGGATGAGTGGCCCCGGGTTCTGCAGCGGCTTCCCGAGCTCCGCGAACGCGGCGACGTCGAGGCGCTTGCCCTGCGGGCCCTCTGGGTACCAGGCGCCGGTGCGCGCCTCGAGATGCACCGTGAGCACGCCCGCGCTCGACGTGCCCGCGGGATGGCGATTGTCGTTCGGGGCGACGGCCTCGCTGGGAGGGATGGGCAGCGCGTGGGCCGTGGTGCGTGCGGCGACGAACACCGCGAACGCGGCGAGCAGGCGGGACGTTCGCATGCGGTCTCCAGTCGGATGGACGCTCGAGTACGATCCCGGGGGGCGACACGGATTTGTCATCGTCGGCCGAATGGGGCAACACATGTTGACACTCCCTCCATCCCGCGGTGCGCCGAGCACTGCCGCGTTGCCGAATGCATCGCGGGGCGCGACCTTCGACGAGTGCCCGAGCCTCTGACCCCGGCCGATGGGGCGTGGTGGTGGATGGAGCACCCCACGAACCTCATGACCATCACCGCCGTCTTCACGTTCGCCGAGCCGCTGTCGCTCGCCGACGTGCGGCGCCTCGCCGAGCGACTGCTGCGGTACGACCGCTTCACGGAGCGCGTCGTGGCGATGGGAGTGCTCGGCCGGCCGGCGTGGGAGCGCGACGCCGCGTTCGACCTCGACCGCCACGTCTGCGCGGCGTCGCTGCCCGACGGCGCGGGGCGCGACGCGCTGGAGGCGCTCGTCGGAGAGCTCATGGCGACGCCGCTCGCCTACGACCGTCCGCTCTGGCAGCTCCACCTCGTGCCGGTGTTCGCGAGCGGGAGCGCGGTCGTCGTGCGCATCCACCACTGCGTCGCCGACGGGATGTCGCTCGTGCCGGTGCTGCTGCGCCTCGCCGACGAGCCGCCGGTGCTGCCGCCGATCGCGACGCGCGGGCGCGCGGACGGCGGCACGGAACGGCGCCGGCGCGCGCGCGGCATGTTCGACCCTCGGCGGCTCGTCGAGGCCGCACGGGCGAGCGGCTCGATCGCCACGGCCATCGCCGGCATCCTCGACCTGCGCGCCGATCCGAGCACGCCGTTCCGCGGACCGCTCGGCCGAGAGAAGCGCGCGGCGTGGTCGGAGCCGATCGCGCTCGACGACGTGAAGCGGGTCGGGAAGCGGCTCGGCGCAACGGTGAACGACGTGCTGCTGTCGACCGTCTCCGGCGCGATCGGACGTTACCTGCGCGCGCGCGGCACGGCCGCCGACGGCGTGACGCTGCGCGCCGTGGTGCCGGTGAACCTGCGCGCGCCGGACGACGTGGCGCTCGGCAACAAGTTCGGCATGGTCTTCCTACCGCTGCCCGTGGGGCACGCCGACGCGACGGCGCGGCTGCACGCGGTGAAGCACGCGATGGACCGCGTGAAGCGCTCGCCGGAGGCGGTGCTCATCTTCGGGCTGCTGCGCGCGTTCGGCACGACCACGACGCGACTGCTGAAGCTCGCCGTGAACGTGCTCGGTCGGAAGGCGACGGCCGTGATGACGAACGTGCCGGGGCCGCGCGAGCCGGTGCGCTTCCTCGGGCGCGCGGTAGACATGATCATGTTCTGGGTGCCGCAGTCGGGACGACTCGGGCTCGGCGTGAGCATCCTGAGCTACAACGGCCACGTGCGACTCGGCGTCGCGACCGACGCGCGCCTCGTTCCCGACCCGCAGGCGCTGGTCGACGCATTCCACGACGCGTTCGCCGAGCTGCACGAGGCGCACGGCGAAGTGCCGCAGCCTGTCTGACACTTTCCTCCGCCCCATGTTCTTCCAGTCGATGCTGAAGAAGCTGTACACGATCGGCAGCCTGCAGGCGACGGACGACGGCTTCCGCTTCCAGCTCAAGAACCGGCTGCTCCCCGCGAAGCTGCTCGGCGTGCGACGCGTCGCCGTCGATGGACGCGACGTGCCGCTCGACGGCGCGGAGCTCGTGACGGGCGACGGGCGCGTGCTGCGGCCGTCCGACGTCTCGCCGGCGACGCCGCTCGAGTTCGACCTCGGCGAGACGTTCGACGTGCGGCTGCGCGGTGCGCCGCTCGCGCCGGGCCCGCACGCGATCGCGATCGAGTTCAGCTCGGAGCCGTTCGGCGCGCTCGCGCTCGACGTCGAGGACACGCTGGCCGGCTGACCGCGAGACTCCCCCTCCGCCGCCCCTCCCATGTTCGTCCCCCGCCTGCTCCTGAAGCAGCTCTACACGTTCGGCAGCCTGCGCAACGCCGACGGCGGCGTGCGGTTCTCGATCAAGAATCGACTGAGCGACGCGGAGCTCACCGGGCTGCGCCGCGTCTCGGTGGCCGGCACCGACGTGCCGCTCGACGGCGTCCGCGTGGAGCTGCCCGACGGGCGCGCCCTCGCCGCGCGCGATCTCACGCCGCGCACGCCGGTCGCGTTCGCCCTGCGCGACATGCTCGACATCCGCGCCGCGATGCCGCCGCTGGCGCCCGGCAAGCACCACATCGAGATCGAGTTCGACAGCCGTCCGTTCGGCAACCTCACGCTCGACGTCGAGGACTCGATCGTGCACGACGCGCCGCGACGCGACCGCGTGCCGCGCGCGCGCGACGACGACTACGCGCCGGAGATCGTGGCCGAGCGCCAGCGGTTCGTGGAGCGCGTCTCGGGAGCGTCGCTCGAGCACACGACGCGGTTCTCGTTCGATCCGCACGTCGTGCAGGGGAACTGCGAGCTGTTCTCCGGCGTCGCGCAGATCCCGCTCGGCTTCGCGGGACCGCTGCACGTCGACGGCGAGCACGCGACGGGGGAGTTCGTCATCCCGCTCGCCACCACCGAGGGCACGCTCGTCGCGTCGTACAACCGTGGCATGCAGCTCGTGAACGCGTCGGGCGGCGTGCGGTGCACCGTCGTCGCCGACGCGATGCAGCGCGCGCCGGTGTTCGTGTTCGGCGACGCGCGGCGGGCGCGCGACTTCGTCCGCTGGGTGCACGAGCACGTCGACCGCATCCGCGAGGAGGCCGAGGGCACGTCGAGCGTCGCGAAGCTGCAGGACATCGACGCGTACATGGCGAACAAGTTCGCGTTCCTCCGCTTCAACTACACCACCGGCGATGCGGCCGGCCAGAACATGGTCGGGCGCGCGACGTTCGCCGCGTGCTCGTGGCTGCTCGACAACTACCCCGAGCCCGTCGACCGCTTCTACCTCGAGTCGAACTTCGCGACCGACAAGAAGGCGTCGCACGTCAACATCATGCGCACGCGCGGCAAGCGCGTGACGGCGGAGGTCACCGTGCCGCGCGCCGTGCTGATCGAGCGCATGCGCGTGGAGCCGGAGACGCTCGTCCACCACTACGGCGTGGCGAACGTCGGCGCGCTCCTCTCCGGCGCGAACAACAACGGCCTCCACTCGGCGAACGCGATCACCGCGATGTTCATCGCGACCGGGCAGGACGTCGCGAACGTCGCCGAGTCGTCGGCGGGGGTCGTGTACGCGGAGCTGACCGCGGCGCGCGACCTGTACATGTCGATCACCATCCCGTCGCTCATCGTCGCCACGCACGGCGGCGGCACGAAGCTGCCCACGCAGCAGGAGTGTCTGCGCGTGCTCGGCTGCGCGACGCGCGGCACGGTGAACAAGCTGGCCGAGATCATCGCCGGCGTGGTGCTCGCCGGCGAGCTGTCGCTCGCGTCGGCCATCTCCTCCTCCGACTGGGTGTCGAGCCATGAGCGCTACGGTCGGAACCGCTGAAGCGACGCGCCCGCGCATCGCCCTCGATCCGCGCGGCCCGTACCCGACGATCCCGGAGCTCGTCGACGCCGGATTGCCGCGCAACACGTCGGGCACGCACTCGGCCACGAAGCGCGAGGGCCGGTGGATCGAGACGTCGGTGCGCGACTTCGTCACGATGGCGCAGCGCGCCGCGCGCGGCCTCGCGGCGCTCGGCGTCGCGCCCGGCGACCGCGTCGCGGTGCACGCGGAGCCGAGCACCGAGTGGCTCGCGCTCGACCACGCGATCCTGTCGCTCGGCGCCGTGAGCGTGCCGATCTATCCCACGCAGCCCGGCGACCAGGTGGCGTTCATCCTCGCCGACTCGGGGGCGAGCGTGTACGTGACGTCGGCGCCGCGGATCTGGCGCGGCGTGGCGGAGCACGTGAAGGGCGTCGCGTCGGTGCGCCATCTCGTCGGCATCCGCGGCTCGCTCGACGCGCGCATGCTCGCGTGGAGCGACCTGCTCGCGCGCGGCGACGGGGTGGACGACGCGCGGGCGACGGTGCACCCCGACGATCTCGCGACGCTGATCTACACGTCCGGGACGACCGGCACGCCGAAGGGCGTGATGCTCACGCACGCGAACATCACCTCGAACGTGCTCGCGATGCTCGAGCGGCTGCCGTGGGACCTCGAGGGGGAGCGTGAGGGCGGGCGCGTGCTGTCGTACCTGCCGCTGTCGCACGTGTTCGAGCGCACGCTGTCGTACACGTACCAGTACATCGGCTATCCGATCTGGTTCATCGAGGTCGCCGAGGAGATCGCCGGCGATCTCGGCACGGTGAAGCCGGTGCACTTCACCACCGTGCCGCGCGTGCTGGAGAAGGTGCACGCGAACGTGCACGCGCGCGCCGGCGAGATGCAGGGGATGCAGAAGCGCATCTTCGCGTGGGCCGTGGACGTCGCCGATCGCTACTCGGTGGACCGGCCGCCGACGGCGGCCGAGCGCGTGCGGCTCGCGATCGCCGACCGGCTCGTGTACCGCAAGCTGCGCGAGCGCTTCGGCGGACGACTGAAGGCGATCAGCGCCGGCGGGGCGGCGCTCTCGGCGTCGGTGATGAACTTCTTCAACGCGATCGGCATCTTCTGCGGCCAGGGGTACGGCCAGACCGAGACGTCGCCGGTGATCACCATCTACGACCCGAAGCGGCTGCGCGCGGGCTCCATCGGCAAGCCGATCGCGAACGTCGAGGTGCGCATCGCGGACGACGGCGAGCTGCTCGTGCGCGGGCCCAACGTGATGCGCGGCTACTACAACAACCCCGAGCAGACCGCGGAGGTGCTCGACGCCGACGGGTGGCTGCACACCGGCGATATCGTGACGCGCGACGCGGACGGGTTCCTGTTCATCACCGATCGGAAGAAGGACCTGCTGAAGCTCTCCACCGGCAAGTACGTCGCCCCGCAGCCGATCGAGATGAAGCTCGCCGCGAGCCCGCTCGTCGAGCAGGCGGTCGTGATCGGCAACGGCGTGCAGTTCTGCACCGCCCTCATCGTGGCCAACATGAAGGAGCTCGAGCGGCGCCTCGCGGCGCAGGGGCTCGCGCTCGACGGTCCGATCGAGAAGTCGCCGGCGGCCTGCGCGCTCGTGCAGGCGGAGATCGACGCCGTCAACCCGACGCTGCCGAAGTGGGAGCAGGTGCGCGCGTTCCGTCTGCTCGGCGAGCCGTGGACGATCGAGGACGGCGCGCTCACGCCGACGCTGAAGATCAAGCGGCGCGTGATCGCCGAGCGGTACCGCGCGCTCATCGCCTCGATGTACGCGTGAGCGAGACGACGCATGCGCCGCCGGCGCTCCCGGCGCGCGAGTCATCCGCGACGTCCGCGCGGCCGGCGCTCCCGCCGCCGGCCGTGGCGCCGCAGCCCACGCGGCCGACGCCCCACGGCCGCGCGAGCCTGGCGGGCCGATTCTTCACGATTTGGCGGCACGTGCTCGGGCTGCTCGCCGGCGGGCTCGTGGCGCACGTGCGAGCGCTTCCGCCGGAGCGACGGCGCGGCCTCCGATCGTTAGGCAACCGCGTCGGCGCGGCGCTGGTGCGGCCGTTCCTCGACGGCGAGCTGGCGCGGCTGCCGTTCCCCGCGCAGCTCCGCCGGCGGCTCGAGCTGTTGGGGCCCACGTTCATCAAGCTCGGACAGATCCTCGCCATCCGCGAGGACCTGCTGCCGCGTGCGGTGACGAGCGAGCTGCAGAACCTGTTCGACCGGCTGCCGGCGGTGCCGTTCGCCGAGGCGCGCGCCATCATCGAGCGGAGCCTGGGCCGGCCGATCGCCGACCTGTTCGAGAGCGTGGAGGATCCGCCGATCGGGTCGGCCTCGATCGCGCAGGTGCACCGCGCGTGGCTGCTCGGCGGCGAGGCGGTGGTGGTGAAGGTGATGAAGCCCGGCGTCGCGGATCTCATCCGGGCCGATCTCACGCTGCTCGGCGCCGTGGGCCGGCTGCTGGAGGCCGTGATCCCGCGCTACCAGCCGCGCCAGGTCATCAGCGAGTTCGCCGCGTACACCATTCGCGAGATCGACTACGGCTACGAGGCCGACAACGCGGAGACGTTCGCCGCGAACTTCGCCGACGAACCGGACGTGGTGTTCCCGCGCATCGTCCGCGACGCGAGCGCGGCCGACGTGCTGACGATGGAGTTCCTCGACGGGCTGAAGCCGAGCGATCCGCGCGTGCTCGCGATGCCGGCCGAGTCGCGGGCGCGGCTCATCGACCTCGGTGCGGCGGCGATCGTGCGCATGCTGTACCAGGATGGCTTCTTCCACGCCGACCTGCACGCCGGCAACCTGCTCGTGCTCCCCGGCGACCCGGCGACGGGGAGCCCGGTGCGCGTCGGCTTCATCGACCTCGGCATGGTGGGCCGGTTCGAGGAGCGCACGCGGCGGCGCATGCTGCACTACTTCAACGCGCTCGTGAACGGCGACGTGGACGGCGCGACACAGCATCTCGCCGACCTCGCGACGAGCGACGCGCAGGGCGACATGCCCGGCTTCCGGCGCGCGGTGGCGGATCTGTCGCGCCGGTTCGTCGCGCAGTCGCGCACGGGCCAGTTCAGCCTCGCGCAGCTCATCCTCGAGTCCGTGGGGCTCGGCGCGCGCTACCGCGTGTACTTCCCGGTGGAGATGACGTTGATGGTGAAGGCGCTCGTCACGTTCGAGGGCGTCGGTCGGCTGCTCGACCCGCATCTGGACGTGGCGTCGGCGGCGCAGGTGCACGTGACGCGCGTGTTCCGGCGCACGTTCAACCCGCAGGCGCTCGTGCAGGAGCTGTGGCGGAGCGCGCCCGAGATGATGGATCTCGTCTCGCAGCTGCCGCGTCTCATGGGCGCCGGGTTCCGCGCCGCCGAGGAGACGCTGAGCGGCAAGCCGCGGCCGAATCCGCTCGCCGGCGTACGCGGTGCGATCCTCTCCGGCGCGTGCATCGTCGCCGCGGCGCTCGTCGTCGTGCAGCACGGGCCGATCGCGCTGTCGATCGGGCTGTTCGTGATCGCGGCGCTGCTGGGGGTCTTTCGTTAGGCGCTCTGGCGCCGTTCCGGGCTCCACGTCCGAGTGTTCGTTGGACTGAAGGAGGACTGAAGAAGGACTGAAGAAGGACCAACAACAAAGACGTTGTGTCGTCCTTCTTCAGTCCCTCTTCAGTCCCTCTTCAGTCCTTCAGACACACGTACGTGGAGCCGTGCCGGGTCACACGGCAGCCGCCGAGCCGAGGAGGCCCGACGGCCCGAGCCCCAGCGGAGCGACGGTCCCCTCGGCGGAGAACAGCGCGCGCCTCGGGTCCTCCAGCACGTCGCGCCGCAGCGTGAGATCGTGGCGCGCGAACACCGGCGCGAGCCGGTCGAACTCGCGCAGCAGGTGTCGCCGCGTGCTCGCGTAGGCCAGCTCGCAGACGCCGCGGCGGTTCGCGAAGCTGAAGATGTTCGAGAAGAACAGCGCGTTCTCCTCCATCTCCGGCTCGATGAGCACGAGGTCCGCGTCCGGGTGCGAGCGCGCGTAGCCGCGGAACGCCGTGTCCATGCGCGAGTGGATCACCGTGCGGAACGTCTGCGACATGACGAGCGGCAGCCCGTAGTCGGCGAGCGAGCGGCGCCCGTCGCGCGACGACGTGAGGCGCACCGGCACGATCGGGTTCACGCAGAGGAGGAGCGTCGCCCCCTCCTCGAGACCGAGGCTCGCGTTCAGCGTGCGGCGCGCCACGCCGTCGATGTAGTGCTCGCCGTCGATCTCCACCGGGCAGAAGAGGCCCGGCAGCGCGGTGCTCGCCTGCACGGCGCGCGAGATCGGCACGTGGTCGAGCCCCGGTGCGCCGAACGTCGCCAGCTCCGCCGTATCGAGCCGCACCGCGGCGATGCGCAGCCGCGTCCGGAGATCGCCGAAGCGGTTCGTGCGCCCGTCGTGCGCGAGGGCCGCGGCGACGAAGCGCTCGATGCCGCGTCCGTCGAACAGCGCCGTCGGCACCGCGGTGCCGAGCTCCGCGACGAGCCCCCAGCCTAACGCGTCGCGCGGCGCGGCGAGCACCCGCCGGGCCGCGCGCGCCGCGATGCCGGGGAGTCGGAGCAGCCGGTCGGCGAGCTCGCCCCACGCCGGCGTGAGAAACGCGTCCGGGTGCACGTCGAGCGTGGGGTCACCGGAGCGGCCGACGATCGCCGCGGCGAGCGTGCGCGCGTCGACGCCGTTCGCCAGCATCGACGCGACGAGCGCGCCCGCGCTCACGCCGACGTAGACGTCGAGCCGCGTGAGATCGAGCCCATCGACGGCCTCCGCGAGCGCGCACAGCACGCCCACCTCGTAGAACCCGCCCTCGACCACGCCGCCCGCGAGCGCGAGCCCGACTCCGTTGCCGCTCGTCACGTCGATAACACGGATTGTGGTATGCGTCGCGTCCCTGCGCGGGACGCATAACGTGCCGCGTCGCGACGGGCAAGCCGGGCAGGGAGCCGGTGGCGCGATCGCAGTTACCAGGGGGGGCTCCCCCCCCTTCGCCCAAGGTTCTACACGCGCGTGCACGGCGTGGTACCAATCCGACGCGAACCCGCCCATTCCCTCGCATCTGCACGGCGGGTAGCGTGACCACATGCGATCACTCCGCGTCCTCCCGCTCGCTGCCGCAGCGGCACTCGGGCTGCCCCCGGCGCTCGCCGCGCAGGGCCCCAACCCGCTCAACCTGTGGACCGTCGACCTGCGCTGGAGCGGCGACCGGCTCGTGGTCGGCCCGCCGCGCAAGCTGACCCACGACGACGGCTCGAACAGCCAGCCGGCGTTCACGCCCGACGGTCGCGCGATCGTGTTCAGCGCGCTGCGCGATACCGGCACCGCCGCGCGGAGCGACATCTACCGCATCGACCTCGCGACCGGCGCCGAGCGCCGCGTCACGAGTACGCCGGAGAACGAGAACTCGCCGACCGTGCTGCCGAGCGGGGAGTACGTCGCCGTGCGCTGGCAGCCCGCGACGCTGTTCCGCGAGTTCGGTCCGTGGGTCTACGCGCCCGACGGCACGCCGCGCCGCGCGGTGCTCCGCGCGCCCGACACCACCGGCTACTACGTGCCGCTTCCGAACGGGGACTACGCGCTCACGCGGCCGAAGTCGCGCACGTTCACGTTAGGCATCTTCGACGCGCGGACCGGCGCCATCACCGACGTCGACAGCGGCGTGCCGGCGCTCCCCGCGCAGCGCATCCCCGGCGAGCGCGCGCTGAGCTACGTGCACGTCGACTCGGCCGGCGCGCACCACGAGATCCGCCGCTACGACCTCGCGACGCATCGCGTGACGACGCTCGCGCCCACGCTCGTCGGCCGTACTGCGCACGCGTGGATCCCGGAGCACCGCACGGTGCTCATGGCGAAGGGCAACGTGCTGTACGCGCGCCGGATTGGCCGCGACACGTCGTGGACGCCGGTCGCCACGTTCACCGATCCGGAGCTGCGCCACCTCTCGGCGTACGTCGTGAGCCCACGGGGCGACCGGCTGATCCTCACGTCGCCGAAGCGTCTGTCGCTCGCCGTCGTGCTGCGCGACTCGTTGGAATCGGGGCGCCCCGCGAGCGACGTCGCCGCGATGCTCGCGGCGTGGCGCGACGCGGGCCGGCTCGCCGACTACGACGTGGCCGAGGGCGCGCTCGGTGGGCTCGCCGACGAGCGGCTGTCGCGCGCGCAGCCGGCCGGTGCGGTCGCGCTCCAGACCGTGGTCGCGTCGCTGTTCCCGTCGTCGTACCGCGCGCTCGCGCGACTCGGCGACGTGCAGCGCGCCGCGGGCGACTCGTCGGCGGCGCTCGCATCGTACCGCCGCGCGCTCGAGGTCAACCCGCGCGCCACGCGCGCCGACAGCGCGGCAGCCGACGCGGTGCAGCGCAAGCTCGGAGGGCATCCATGACGGCGACGGCGAGCGATGTCGACGCGCCGACGCTCGACGAGATCCGCGCCGCGCATGCGCGCCTCGCCGCGCACGTGCGCGAGACGCCGACGTGGCGGTGGCGCTCCGACGCGCTCGCTGCGGCGGGGCTGCCCGAGCTGGTGCTGAAGCTCGAGCTGTTTCAGGAGGGCGGGAGCTTCAAGCCGCGCGGCGCGCTCGCCGTGATGCTGGAGCTGTCGGCCGACGCGCTCGCGCGCGGCGTGACGGCGATCAGCGCCGGCAACCATGCGATCGCCGTCGCGTACGCGGCGCGCAAGGTGGGCACGACGGCGAAGGTCGTGATCCCGCGCACGGCGAGTCCCGTGCGTCTCGCGCGGTGCCGCGCGTACGGCGCGGAGGTCGTGCTCGTGGACGACGTGCACGAGGCATTCGACCGGGTGCGCGCGATCGAGGCGACGGAGGGGCGCACGTTCGTGCATCCGTTCGAGGGACCGCGTACCGCGCTCGGCACGGCGACGCTCGGCCTCGAGTGGATGACGCAGGCCCGCGCGTTGGGCGCGCCGCTCGAGGCGGTCGTGGTGCCGATCGGGGGCGGCGGGCTCGCGGCGGGCATCGCCGCCGCGGTGAAGCAGCTCGACCCGAGCTGCGCGGTGTACGGCGTGGAGCCGGAGGGCGCCGACACGATGTTCCGCAGCTTCCGCTCCGGCGTGCCCGAGTCGCTCGACCGCGTCCGCACGATCGCCGACAGCCTCGGTGCCCCGTACGCGGCGCCGTACAGCTTCGGCCTCTGCCGCCGCTACATCGACGACGTGGTGCTCGTCGACGACGACGCGATCTGCCGCGCGATGGGGCTGCTGTTCGCCGAGATGAAGCTCGCGTGCGAGCCCGCCGCCGCCGCGGCCACCGCCGCCGCGTTAGGCCCGCTGCGCGACCGCCTCGCGGGCAAGCGCGTCGGCGCGATCGTGTGCGGCAGCAACATCGACGTCGATACGTTCCACGCGCAGGTCACGCGCGGCCTGGGGACTCGGAGCGCGGCGGGCTTTCCGGAATGAACCGCAGAGGACGCAGAGGGCCGCAGAGGAAAACCAATTGCTGTTGGTTTCCTCTGCGGCCCTCTGCGTCCTCTGCGGTTCGAACGCCGAGCGAGAGGCGTCTCTAGTCCCCGGGTGCGGGCTCCGCGACGGGCGGCCCACCCGGATCGGGGATCGGCGCGTCGGCGGGAAGCGCGGCATCGGGGATCGGCTCGGCCTGGAGCAGCGCGCGCTCCTCGGGGGCCATCCACAGACGGAAGCCACCGCGGAACGCGTCGGCGTTGGAGCCGAGGCGCGTGTTCGGCGGCAGCTTGTCGAGGTGCTTCACGAGGCGTCGCGCGCTGCCGCCGCCGATGAGCAGCGACTGCGTCTGCATCCCCTCGACGAGTCGGTGGCACACGTCGTACACGAAGTGCCGCCACCGCTTGTTGCCGACGCGCTTGCGTCCCGCCTCGCCGACGTACTCCTCGAACTCGCGCCCGCGACGATACGGCAGGTGCGCGAGCTCCAGCGGCTGCAGGTGTCCCTCGATGACGAGCGCCGAGCCGAGCCCCGTGCCGAGGCCGAGGAAGAGCATGCGGCCGCCCTGATACCCGCCGAGCGCCTGCATCGCCGCGTCGTTCAGGATGCGCACCGGCCGGTCGAACGCGTGCTCGAAGTCGAAGCTCGTCCATCCGCCGCCGAGGTTGCGCGGCTCCATGACGATGCGCCCGTCGACCACCGGCCCCGGGTAGCCGATCGACACCACGTCGTAGCGCCAGCCGCGGATGGCCGCCTGGAGCGACGTCGCCATCTCGAGCGGCGTGAGGCCGGGGCCGGACGGCACGCGGATCGGCGTGGTCTGTCCCGTGGCGAATGCTTTGACGTGCGTGCCGCCGACGTCGACGACGAGAATGCGCTGTCGGCGCTTGGGGCGTGGGCGGTCGAGGATCACGGGCGCGCGGGTGGTCGGAGCCCGGACGTTACCGATCGCGCGGCCCGTCCACCAGAGCGAGGAGTTCGGAGTCGGAGAGCGTCGCCCAGTCGTCGGGCGGTGCCCAGATGCGGCGCACCGTCGTGCCGCAATCGACGATGAGGCACTCGCGCGAGCGCGCGCCCGGCACGTTGCGACAGTCGGCCGCCCAGATGCGCCACTCGCGCCCGGCGATGCTGTCCCAGACCGTGCGCGGGCGAATGCGCGGTGCGCCGTCCTCGCGGCGCGTGTCCTGATGAGGATGCATGTTGCGGCTGCTCGATCCACTCTGGTGCGCCCGTCCCGCTCCGCCCGACCACCCACGGCAAGCCGTTTGGTCTTTGCGAACGCCGGGCCACGCGGCGCGGAAGTGTGCGAAAGCGATGACGCCGGAGCCGACATGCGTGCCCACGCACGCGTGCTTGCGCCGTCTCCGGACCGGGTCCATGTTAGGCGCCGCCACCGCGGGACGGAAGCGCGCAGCAGACGCGAGATGTCGTCGTCCCGGACGAGCTCGCCTGGTCCCGCACGATCGCGACCGGAGGTGCGCCGTGAGCGGTGCCCGCAGCGAGCCGTACGTCGAGCGCACGGTCCCCTTCGCCACGTCCGACGGACGCGCGGGGAACGTCATCAACGTGCGCGGCGCGAAGCCGCCTTCCCGTCCGCCGGTGCTCCTCGTCCACGGCGCCGGTGTGCGCGCGAACATCTTCCGCGCCCCCGTCCAGACCACGCTCGTCGACCATCTCGTCGCCCGCGGCCACGACGTGTGGCTCGAGAACTGGCGGGCGAGCATCGACCTGCCGCCTAACGAGTGGACGCTCGACCGCGCCGCCGTCCACGACCATCCCGCCGCCGTGCGCACCGTCGTGCGCGAGACGGGCACGGACGAGATCAACGCGGTCATCCACTGCCAGGGCTCGACGAGCTTCATGATGTCGGCCGTCGCCGGCCTGGTGCCCGAGGTGCGCACCATCGTCGCGAACGCGGTCACGCTGCATCCCGTCGTGCCGGGGCTCTCGCGCGCGAAGCTGAACGTCGCCGTGCCGCTCATCGGCGCCGTCACGCCGTACGTCAGCCCGCGGTGGGGCATCAAGGCGCCGACGCTCGTCGCGAAGGCGCTCACCGCGCTCGTGAAGCTGACGCACCACGAGTGCGACAACACGGTGTGCCGCTGGGTGAGCTTCACCTACGGCAGCGGCTTTCCCGCGCTGTGGCGCCACGAGCACCTGAACGACGCGACGCACGAGTGGCTGAAGGGCGAGTTCGCCGACGTGCCGATGTCGTTCTTCCGGCAGATGGCGCGCTGCGTGCGCGCCGGGCACCTCGTCGCCGTCGATGGGCTGCGCGAGCTTCCCGAGAGCTTCGTCGCGCGCCCGCCCGAGACCGACGCGCGGTTCGCGCTGTTCGCGGGCGCGCTCAATCGCTGCTTCCTGGCCGAGAGCCAGACCCGCACGCACGCCTTCCTCGAGCGTGCGCGCCCCGGCTACCACACGCTGCACGTGCTCCCGACGTACGGGCACCTCGACGTGTTCATGGGCCGCCACGCGGCGCGCGACGTCTTCCCGCTCATCGCCGCGGAGCTCGAGCGCCCCACCGAGCGGCCGCGCCCGCGCGGCGTGCAGGTGCCTAACGCGAGCCTCGCCGCCCCGATCGCATCGCCGACCGCGCCGCCGAAGGTGCCGTCATGACCATGCTGCCACGCCGCCTGCGCGACCAGACTGGACGCCACGCGCTCGTCGACGGCATCCCGTTCACGCTGCCGGTGCACTCGGAGCGGACGCCGGCGCTCATGGCCGCGTTCCCCATCGACGCCGACCGCGCCGCGGTGATGCTGCCGGGAAACGAGCTGCACGCGTTCCGCTGGCGCGGGCACGGGCTGCTCGTCGTCACCGTCGTCGACTACCGCGTGACGTCGATCGGCAAGTACATCGAGTTCAGCATCGCGATCGCGTGCACGCGCGGCCGACGCCCGGCACCGCCGCTGCTGCCGCTCGTCTTCCAGAAGACGTACGGCCTCGGACAGTACGTCGTCGACCTGCCGGTGAGCACCGAGGTCTCGGTGAAGGGCGGCAAGGGCATCTGGGGGATGCCGAAGCACCAGGCGAGCCTCGACTTCGTCATCGAGGAGCACGCGGTCAGCAGCCAGTACGACCTCGACGGCCGGCTCGCGATGCGCATCGAGGTGGAGCAGCCGAGGGGGCTGCGCGTGCCGCTGTTCAATCTTCCGGCGGCGAACTACTGCGCGTTCCGCGGCATGCTGTACAAGTCGTACATCTACTTCACCGGGCACCTCGGCATGACGCTCGGCGGGGCGGGGAAGGCGCGGCTCACGTTGGGCGACCAGCCGCGCATGCGCGCGCTGCGCGAGCTCGGCATCGGGAGCGACCCGGTGTTCACGGCGTTCTTCCCGAGCACGCACGGCACGCTCGACGACCACTACGAGTGCTGGTTCCTCAGCTACGACCGTCTGCCCGTCCAGCAGCCGGAGGGGATGGAGAGCGTCGTGAACCTCGGCCTGGGGGAGACATGGCCCGAATCGCCGCACCGGGATACGGCAGCTACACCCCGCACGCGCTGACTCCGGCCGCGGCGGACGCGCCGCCGCGCCAGCACCCGCTGCACGTGGTGAACGCGACGCTGCTGCTCGCGTGCGCGTCGATGTACTTCGGCACCGGGTGGTCCCTCGTGCTGTTCTCGTTCCCGATCGCGCCGCGGCTCACGCCCAGCACGTACACGCTGCCGTTCGTCGCGCCGGTGGAGGCGGCGACGCGCTTCTTCACCGTGATGACGATCGTGATGCTCGTCAGCGCGGCCGTGATGCTGTGGGGAGAATGGCGCACGGGCTATCGCTGGGTGCCGATCGTCGTGGCGCTCGCCGTCGTCGCCGCGACGGTGCTCACGACGCGCATCATCTTCCCCGCGAATCACGAGATGGAGGCGGGGATCGCGACGCAGGCGCGGCTGGACACGGTGCTCGCGCGCTGGATGCTCCTCAACCGGATCCGGACGGGGATATGGACGGTACAGTGGCTGACCATGGCGACGTACTTCGCGCTCCGGGCGCGGCGGGCGCCGGCGCGCTGACGCTCGCCCGGCGCGCGCTGCTCGCGATCGCCGCGCTGACGGTGGCGAGCGGCGCCACGCAGCTCGTCGCGCCGCGGCTCGTCCTCCGCGTGGTCGGGGGCGACGTCGGCAACGCCTCGGCGGCGCACTTCTTCGGCATCGTCGGCATGTTCATGGTGCTGTTCGGCGGGCTGCTCTGGCAGGCGCTGCGTGCGCCGGTGTCGATGCCCGTGCCGGTGTTCTGGGCCGCGCTGCAGAAGCTCGGCGCGTCGGCCGCGGTGGCGTTAGGCGTGTCGCGGGGCCTGTTCTCGCCGCTCGCGCTCGGCGTCGCCGGGTTCGACCTGCTCTCGGGCGTCGTCGCGCTCTGGTACTGGAACGCCGTCCGCCGATGACCCACACGTCGAGCTGGTTCGTCACGCCGCCGTTCAGCGTCATCGCGCCGCACACGCCGTCGATCGCCGCGGACGATGCGCCCGGTCCGCGCCGCGCGCTCGTGCTCGCGGGCGGCGGCATGCGCGTCGCCTACCAGGCCGGGGCGATCCGCGCGCTGGCCGAGGCGGGACTCCGCTTCGCGCACGGCGACGGGACGTCCGGCGGCACCATCAACCTCGCGATGCTGCTCTCCGGCGTGCCCCCGGCGGAGATGTGCGATCGCTGGCGCACGCTCGACCCGAAGGCGTTCGCCTCGCCGACCTCGATCGAGGAGTACCTGAAGCTCCCGAACGCGATGGCGCTCGGCGACGCGGACGGCGTGACCGGGACGGTGTTCCCGCATCTCGGCATCGACGTCGGGCGCGTGCGCGCGGCCCGCGGCATCGACGGCACGTTCAACGTCTGCAACTTCACGCGGAAGACGGCCGAGGCCATCCCGCACACCGACATCGACCTCGACCTGCTCGTCGCCGGGATCTCGCTGCCCATCTTCATGCCGCCCGTGCGCGCGCGCGGCGCGACGTGGACCGACGCGGTGTGGATCAAGGACGCGAACCTGCTCGAGGCCGTGCGCCGCGGCGCCGACGAGATCTGGCTCGTGTGGTGCATCGGCAACACGCCGACGTACTATCCCGGCGCGTTCCGCCAGTACGTGCACATGATCGAGATGTCGGCGTGCGGCGTGCTGCACGAGGAGCTGCGGCGCATCGCCGAGATCAATCAGGACGTCGCGTTCGGCGAGCGCCCGTACGGCCGCACGCGGCCGGTGGTGCTGCACGTGATCAAGCCGCGCACCGCGCTCCCGCTCGACCCCGACTTCTTCTTCGGCCGCGTCGACGCGCGCACGCTCGTCGCCCTCGGCTACCTCGACGCCGTACGCTACCTCGACGCCATGCGCGCCGAGGGCGTCCCCCTCACACCGGAGGCCACCCAGATGCAGGACGAGCCCCTCGGCATCACGTTCCGCGAGACCATGGCCGGCCCGTTCGCGTTAGGCGTCGACGACCCGAAGGCGGGGGCCGCGGCGGGCGAGCGCGCGGCGACGACGCTCACCATGCACGCGACGGTCACCGTGCACGACGTGCAGCGCTTCGTCGCCGATCCCACGCACACCGGAGAGCTGGTGGGCGAGATCGACTTCCCGCCGCTCGGCACCGGCATCCCGGCGCGCGCGGGCGTGTTCCGCCTGTTCTCGGCGGGCGGCACGCCGGGGCTCAAGTACATGGTGTACGAGCTCGGGTTCCAGCACGACGGCCGCCGCTACTACCTCGCCGGCAAGAAGGAGGTGCGGAACGACGCCGGGCTGGACATGCTGAGCGACACGACGACGCTGTTCACGCGGCTCCACGAGGGCGACGACGCGAACGGGCCGGTCGTGGGCGCCGGCGTGCTGCACCTCGACATGGGCGACTTCGCGAAGCTGATGTCGACCATCCGGCCCGTCGGCGCGCGGTCGATGACCGAGGGCGCGGAGGCCGTGATGACGTTCAGCCGCTTCTTCGCCGGTCAGCTCATCGACTCCTACGGCGGCGCGGTCGGGCGCATGATGGGAGGCGGGGCGTGACCGGATCGGCGCCGGCGCCGCGCGTGCCGGCGAAGAGCGAGCGGGCGACGATGACCGGCTGGTTCGATCCCGCCCAGCTGATGCGCACGGGCATGCGCGTGCTGGTCTCGGAGCTGTTCGGCCAGAACGCCGACCGCCGCATCCTCGACTCGATCGCGCACCGCGACATCGGCGTCTGCGACTACTCGACGTGGGACGAGCTGTGGCTCGACTACGTCTCCGACACCGGCGACGGCTGGAACGCGACGTACGGCATCGCCCACCAGGTGGCGCAGCCGACGCTGAGCGTCGACGACCCGCGCGGCACGACGCACCTCACGCGGCGCGGCCAGGTGCTCGTGTTCGGCGGCGACGAGGTGTACCCGACGCCCAGCCGCGAGTGGTACGAGCAGAAGCTCGTCGCGCCGTACCGCACCGCGCTGCCCAACAGCGCGAAGCCGCAGCCGTCGGTCTTCGCGGTGCCGGGCAACCACGACTGGTACGACAGCCTGGTGTCGTTCACGCGGCTGTTCTGCGGCACGCGCGACCGCGCGCTCGGCGGGTGGCAGGCACGCCAGTCGGTGAGCTACTTCGCGGTGCGGCTGCCGCACCACTGGTGGCTCGTCGGCACCGACGTGCAGCTCGACTCCGACATCGACGACCCGCAGCTCGAGTACTTCCGCGGCGTCGCGAAGCAGATGGAGGACGACGCGCGCGTGATCCTCTGCACCGCGGAGCCGCACTGGATCGAGGAAGCGCGCTACGCGAAGTTCGACCCGTCGCTCACCCAGCGAAACCTCAACTACCTCGAGCGCGAGGTGTTCGGGCGGCGCATCGAGGTGTTCCTCTCGGGCGACCTGCACCACTACCGGCGCCACGAGGCGCGCGACGGCCGGCAGAAGATCACCGCCGGCGGCGGCGGCGCGTACCTGTCGCCGACGCACCACGACGTGTCCGAGGTCGCGACGCTTCCGGAGGGCTACACGCTGAAGGCGTCGTTCCCGAGCGTCGAGGAGTCGAAGCGGCTGTCGTGGGGGAACCTGCTGTTCATCAGGCACAACCCGAAGTTCGGGATCCTGACCGCGGTGCTGTACCTGCTGCTCGGCTGGTCGGTGAAGGTGCCGTTAGGCGCCGTGTCGCTCAGGGAGCCGACGCGCGCGCTCGCCGCGCTGCGCGACGCCGTGCTGCTCAGCCCCACGGCGATGGTGTGGGGCGTGCTCGTCGTGTTCGGCTTCGTCACGTTCACCGACTCCCACTCGCCGACGCAGAAGCGACTCGGCGGCACGCTGCACGCCCTGGCGCATCTGCTGGCGGCGTTCTTCTCGGGGTGGATCGGCGCGGCATTCGCGGCGAACGTGCTCGCCGGCCGTCCGCAGTGGCTGCAGTGGCTCACGGTCGGCGGCTTCCTGCTCGTCGGCGGCTACGTGGTCGGCTCGGTGATCATGGGGCTCTACCTCCTGATCTCGCTCAACCTGTTCCACCGCCACAACACGGAAGCGTTCTCCTCGATGCGGATCGAGGACTACAAGAGCTGGCTGCGGCTGCAGGTCACGCCCGACGGCGCGCTGCGCATCTACCCGATCAAGCTCCACCGGGTCGCGCGCAAGTGGCGCCCCGCCGAGCCGCGCGACGCCACGCCGTCGCTGCTGGTGCCCGACGACCCGCACGCGACGGCGCCCGAGCTGATCGAATCGCCGATCGTCATTCCGGGCATCGTGCGCCCCGGCTCCGGCGGCTACGCCGCGGCCGCGGCGCCGGGCCTGACGATCTCCTGATGGCTCACGCGGAGCCGCGGAGCACGCGGAGAACACCATTGAACCGAATAGGACGCAGAGGACCGCTGGGGTTCTCTGCGACCCTCTGCGTCCTCTGCGGTTCGATCACACAGCAAGAGCAGTTCTCCGCGTTCTCCGCGCCTCCGCGTGAGACGCACGAGCTCCAGCCGAGGATGACGTTCATATGACGCTCTCCACCGATACCCACTTCGACGTCGTGATCGTCGGCTCCGGCTTCGGCGGATCCGTGATGGCCTACCGCCTGGCCGAGGCGGGGCTGCGCGTGTGCGTCCTGGAGCGCGGGAAGGCGTACCCGCCCGGGTCGTTCCCGCGCACGCCGGCCGGCTTCGCGAAGAACTTCTGGGATCCGAGCGAGGGGCTGTACGGGTTGTACGACGTCTGGTCGTTCCGCGGCGTCGAGAGCCTCGTGTCGAGTGGGCTGGGCGGCGGATCGCTCATCTACGCGAATGTGCTGCTGCGCAAGGACGAGAAGTGGTTCGTGGACGATGACCCGCAGGGGCACTACCCGGGCGGCTACCGCAAGTGGCCGGTCGACCGCGCCGCGCTCGACGAGCACTACGACCGCGTGGAGCGGATGATGAACGCGATGCCGTACCCGTTCGGCGAGGCGCCGTACCGCGACACGCCGAAGACGCGCGCGATGTTTGAGGCCGCGAAGGCGATGGGGCGCGCGAACGACTGGCTGCTCCCGCGGCTCGCGATCACGTTCGCGCGCGACGGCGCGCCGCCGTCGCCCGGTGAGCTCGTCGACGACGGCTCGCACAACCTGCACGGCAAGGCGCGCGTGACGTGTCAGCTGTGCGGCGAGTGCGACGCGGGGTGCAACTACGGCAGCAAGAACACGCTCGACCACAACTACCTCAGCCGCGCGGTGGAGCAGGGCGCCGACGTGCGCACGCTCGCCGAGGTGAAGCGCATCACGCCGTACGCGCGAGGCGGCTACGAGATCCAGTACGTACGTCACGACACGTCGGCGCCGCGCGTCGAGGATCAGCCACGGCTCACGCTGACCGCGGACCGCGTGGTCCTCGCCGCGGGCACGTACGGCTCGACGTACTTGCTGCTGCGCAACCGCCACGCGCTGCCCGCGCTGAGCCCCGCGTTGGGCACCCGCTTCTGCGGCAACGGCGACCTGCTCACGTTCGCGTTCGACTGCCACGAGGAGCGCGACGGCAAGCGCGTGCCGCGCGCGATGGAGCCGAGCTACGGACCGGTCATCACGAGCGCGCTGCGCGTGGGCGACACGCTCGACGGCGACGGCGCCGCGGGACGCGGCTTCTACGTCGAGGACGCCGGCGTGCCCGCGTTCATGGCCGTGATGCTGCAGATGACCGCCATGGGCGACTCGGCGCGGCGCGGGCTGCGCTTCGCGTGGCACCAGCTCCAGCGCGTCTTCCACGCCGGCGCCGACACGGAGCTCGGCGGCGAGCTCGCGGGGATGCTCGGCCCCGGCACGCGCTCGTCCACGACCATCCCGCTGCTCGGCATGGGGCGCGACGTGCCGGACGGCCGCATGTGGCTCGACGAGAAGGGGTGGCTCGAGAACGACTGGAGCACCGACGCGTCGTGGCGGTACTTCACGCGCGTGCGCGAGGTCATGAAGCAGATGGCCGACTCGTGGGGCGCGGAGCACTTCCAGGACGACCCGCTCTGGTACCTGCGCCGCGTCATCACGGTGCACCCGCTCGGCGGCTGCCCGATGGGCGTCTCGAAGGACGAGGGCGTCGTGGACCCGTACGGCGAGGTGTATGGCCACGATGGCCTGTACGTCGCCGACGGCTCCATCATGCCCGGACCGGTGGGAGCGAATCCGTCGCTCACGATCGCCGCGCTCGCCGACCGGTTCGCCGACCGCATCGTCGACCGCGCCCGCCGGCCGCGTGCGGAGAGCGTGTCGGCGCCCGCCGCCGAGCCCACCGCCGCCCGTACCACTACGTAGGGCGCTCCACCGGCGTACGGACGAGCGACCCCGGATGGGTGGGGGCTCGGGGTGGATGTACGTTCTGCCGATGCACTCCGATCCTCGCCCGAGCGACCCCGCGGTGCGGCACGTCGTCGTCGTCGGCGGCGGCATCAGCGGGCTGTCCGCCGCCGAACGACTCGCCGCCGCGGGCGCGCACGTCACGCTCGTCGAGAGCGCCGCGCGGCTCGGCGGGATCGTGCGCACCGAGCGGGTCGACGGCTACATGATCGAGCACGGCCCCGACGTCATGCTCGCCACGAAGCCCGGCACGCGATCGCTCGCCGAGCGCGTGGGGATCGCCGACCGGCTGGTGGGCACCGCGGCCCGCGGCGGCTTCGTGTCGCTCGGCGGCCGGCTGAAGCGGCTCCCGCAGGGGCTCTCGGGGCTCGTGCCGTCGCGCGTCCTGCCGATCGCGACGTCGGGGCTGCTGTCGCCGATCGGGCTCCTGCGCCTCGCCACCGAGCCGCTCCGCAAGTCGAGGGCGCATCTGCCCGACGAGTCGGTGGCGTCGTTCATGTCGCGGCGGCTGGGGCGCGAGATGTACGAGCGCGTCTGCGAGCCGCTGCTCACCGGCATCTTCTCGGGGTTCGGCACGCGGCTCAGCATGGAGGCGACGTTCCCGCAGCTCCGCGCCATGGAGCGCGAGCACGGCTCGCTGCTCGCCGGGATGCGCGCACGGCGACGCACCGCGCCGGCGGCCGCGGGCTCGCCGTTCCTCACGTTCCCCGGCGGGCTGCAGGAGCTCGTGGACGCGGTGGAGCGGACGCTGGAGCGCGCGCCTAACGCGACGATCCGCCGCGCGACGCCGGTGCGCGCGGTCGGGCCAGCGGAGGAGGGCGACCACGGCGCGGTCGTCGAGCTCGCGAGCGGTGAGACGCTTCGGTGCGACGCGGTGGTCGTCGCCACGCCGGCGCCGGTGGCGGGGCGGCTCCTCGCCGACAGCGACCCGGCGCTCGCCGCGGAGCTGGCGTCGATCGAGCTCGGGTCGACGGCGACGGTGTCGCTCGCGTACGCCGCGGACGAGGTCCCACACCCGCTCGACGGGACGGGCTACGTCGTTCCACGGACGGAGGGGCGGCCGGCGCAGGCGTGCACGTGGGTGTCGAGCAAGCACGCCGGCCGCGCGCCGGCGGGGACGCGGCTGTTCCGCGTGTTCATCGGTGGGGCCCAGCGGCCGGAGCTCGTGACGCGGCCGGACGCGGACCTCGTCGCCATCGCGCGGGAGGAGCTGCGCCGCACGCTCGGCGTCACGGCCGCGCCCAAGCTCGAGCTCGTGTCCCGTTGGGTGGGGGCGATGCCGCAGTACCATATGGGGCACCCCGAGCGGGTCCGGCGGATCGAGGCGCGGGTCGCGGCGACGCCGTGGCTCGCGCTGGCCGGGAATTCCTATCGCGGTGTGGGCGTCCCCGACTGTATCGCGTCGGGGGAACGGGCCGCGGCGCGTGCGCTCTCCGGGGACGTCCCGAGCGCGGCCGCCTCGCCCTCTACGTAATCCGACGGATGATTCGTCTCGCCGCGAGCTTTACTGTTCCTCGCGTGAACCTTCTCGTCGTCGGCCTCGATCATCGGACCGCGCCGCTGTGGATCCGCGAGCGCGCCGCGTTCGCCTCGTGGGCGGGTGCGGCGCGCGAGGTCGCGGAGCGCGCGGTGCTGCGCGAGGTGCTCGTGCTCTCCACGTGCAACCGCGTGGAGCTGTACGGCGCCGCCGACGAGCACGACCTCCACGCCGCGACCGAGCGCCTCATCGCGCTGCTCGCCGATCGCGCCGCGATGCCCGCCGAGCTGCTGCGCGACTACCTCGTGACGTACACCGGGGTGGCCGCCGCGGCGCACCTCGCGCGCGTCGCGTCGGGGATGGAGTCGATGGTGCTCGGCGAGACGCAGATCGTGTCGCAGATCAAGCGCGCCCTCACCGACGCGCGCTCCGACGGCGTCGCGGGGCGGGTGATCGAGCGGGCGGTGTCGCTCGCCCTCGCGGCCGGCAAGCGCGCGCGGCCGCACCTGCCGCACACCTCCGGGGTGCACTCGGTCGCCGAAGCGGGCGTGCGCGCGCTCGGCGGCGTCGCGGCGCTCAGCGATGCGTCGGTGGTCGTGGTGGGTGCCGGGGCGACGGCGGCGGACCTGCTGCGCGCGCTCTCCGGCGCGCGGACGCGGCGCCTGGTGCTTGTGAACCGCACGCTCGACCGCGCGCTGCCGCTCGCCGCGCGCCACGGCGCCGCGGTCGCGTCGTGGGAGGCGCTGGAGGTGGTGGTGGCGGACGCGGACGTCGTGTTCACGTGCACGTCGTCCGCCGCGCCGGTGCTGCGGCGCGAGCACCTCGCCCGCACGGCGCCGCGGCGGCGCACGTTCGTCGACCTCGGCGTGCCGCGCAACGTCGCGCCCGAGCTGGCCGAGCATTCCGCGACGCGCGTGATCGACGTCGACTCGTTAGGCGCGTGGGGGCAGGCCGGGGCGGCCACCGCGCACGCCCACACCGACGCGGAGGCCGAGGTGTCGCGGTGGGCCGCCCGCTTCGAGCGGTGGCAGCGCACGAGCGCGCTGCAGCCGACCATCGCCCAACTGCGCGACGAGGCGGCCCGCGTGCGCGACCTCGAGGTCGAGCGTGCCCTCGCGCGCCTCGGTGCCGTCGACCCGCGCGAGCGCGAGATCGTGCGCGAGATGGCGACGCGTCTCGTCAACAAGCTGCTGCACCAGCCGCTCGCCGCGCTCTCGGGCGACGCGGACGCGGCGGCGCTCGCGGCCTCGGTGCGGCGCCTGTTCGCGCTCGACGCCGACGCGCCCGCGGTGCCTAACGAGCCTGCCGTGCCGTCGCTTCCCGCGTCCCGCGCCGCGACGCCGCTCGGCGTCTGAGTCACTTCCGGTACCGTACCGCATGCCCGACGACCGTAGTCCCGGCGCCGCCGGACCCTTCCTGCGCGCCGCGCGCGGCCTGCCGACGGATCACACGCCGGTGTGGTTCATGCGCCAGGCGGGGCGCACGCTGCCCGAGTACCGCAAGGTGCGCGAGCGGTGGACGCTGCTCGAGATCTGTCGCCTCCCGGACGTGTGCGCGGAGGTGACGCTGCAGCCGATGCGGCGCATGCCGCTCGACGCCGCGGTGATGTTCGGCGACATCATGCTGCCGCTCGCCGGCGTCGGCGTCGCGCTCGACATCGTCGAGAAGGTCGGTCCCGTGATCGAGGAGCCGATCCGCGACCTCGCCGGCGTCGCGCGGCTGCGCGACCTGGAGCCGGAGCAGGACGTGGCGCCGGTGCTGGAGGCGGTGCGCATCGTGCGCCGCGAGCTGGAGTCGGAGCGCGCGGTGCTCGGCTTCGCGGGCGCGCCGTTCACGCTCGCGAGCTACCTCGTGGAGGGGAAGCCGACGCGCGACTTCGCGCGCACGAAGGCGCTCATGCTCGGCGCGACCGACGTGTGGGACGCGCTCATGTCGCGGCTCGCGCGCATCGCGACGCAGTTCCTGCGGGCGAACGTCGCCGCGGGCGCCGACGCGGTGCAGCTGTTCGACTCGTGGGTGGGCGCGCTGAGCGTCGCGGACTACGTGCGCTTCGTGCAGCCGTACACGCGCCGCATCTTCGCCGACCTCGCGGGGCTCGGCGTGCCGATGGTGCACTTCGGCACCGGCACCGCGCACCTGCTCGACGCGATGGCGACCGACGGCGGCACGGTGATGGGGCTCGACTGGCGCGTGCCGCTCGACGACGCGTGGGAGCGCGTGGAGACGGCCGCCGGCCGACCGTTAGGCGTGCAGGGGAACCTCGACCCCGCCGCGCTGTTCGCGCCGGTCGATGCGGTGGAGCGCGAGGCTGAGGACGTGCTGCGCCGCGCCGCCGGACGCCCCGGCCACGTCTTCAACCTCGGCCACGGCCTGCTGCCCGCGACGCCGCTGTCGAACATCGAGCGCGTCGTCGACTTCGTGCACGAGAAGAGCGCCGAGCTGCGTGGCGAGCTGCGTGCCGAGACGTCGGCCCAGGCGGTGGCCGTATGAGCCGGACCGGCATCATGCTCATGGCGTACGGCACGCCGGAGACGGCGGAGCACGTGGCGCCGTACTACACGCACATCCGCGGCGGCCGGCCGCCGTCGCCGGAGGCGGTGGCGCACCTCACGCACCGCTACGAGGCGGTCGGCGGCCGCACGCCGCTCACCGAGCTCACCGAGGAAGTGCGCGCCGCCGTCGCCGAGCGGCTCGCCGAGCGCGGACTCGACGTGCCGGTGTACGTCGGCATGAAGCACTGGCATCCGTACATCGCCGACGTGCTGCCGCGCGTGCGCGCCGACGGCGTGACGCGGCTGATCGGCATCGTGCTCGCGCCGCACTATTCGCGGTTCAGCGTGGGCGGCTACCAGCGGTACCTGTTCGAGGGGATGCACAAGCACGGCACGCATCTCGACGTGGAGTTCGTGGAGCACTGGCACGACCATCCGGGCTTCCTCGACGTCATGGCGACGCTCGTGCGCGAGGGGCTGACGCGCTTCCCGGAGGAGGCGCGGGACGACGTGGTGGTCGTGTTCAGCGCGCACTCGCTCCCCGAGCGCATCCGCACGTGGGGCGATCCGTACGAGGCGCAGCTCGCCGAGAGCGCGCGCGCCGTCGCGGCGCGCGTGGGCCTGCGGGACGCGCGCGTGGCGTGGCAGAGCGCGGGCGCGACGGGCGAGCCGTGGATCGGCCCGGACATCCTCGACTACCTCGACACGCTGCACGCGGAGGGCGTGCGCCACGTCCTGCAGGTGCCGATCGGCTTCGTCTGCGACCACCTCGAGATCCTGTACGACCTCGACGTGGAGACGCGCGCGAAGGCGGAGTCGTTAGGCATGACGTACCGCCGCACGCAGCTGCCCAACGTCCGTCCCGACTTCGTCGAGGCCCTCGCCGACGTCGCCGCGCGCGCGGTGGCGGGCGAGAACACGGTGCGCGTCGACGCGCCGCCGCCGACGACGCGGACGCGCGAGGAGCTCGCCGCCGGCGCGTCCCCGATTCACGCCGAGCCGGCGGGGCAGGGGCGGCCGTGACGTCGACGCGGACCGCCACGCTGCGACTCGGCACGCGCGGCAGCGCGCTCGCCCTCGCGCAGGCGCGCATCGTCGCCGGCGCGCTCGGCGGCGCGGGTCTGCCGGTCGAGATCGTGACGATCACGACGAAGGGCGACGTGCGCACCGACGTGCCGCTCTCGGTGATCGGCGGCCGCGGGGTGTTCGCCGCGGAGCTGGAGCAGGCGCTGCGCGTGGGCGAGGTGGATCTCGCCGTGCACAGCGCGAAGGATCTGCCGTCGACGCTCGCGCCCGATCTCGCGCTCGCCGCGTTCCTGCCGCGCGAGGACGTGCGCGACGTGCTCATCGCGCGCGGCGGCGCGCCGCTCGTCTCGCTGCCCATGCACGCGGTGCTCGGCACGAGCTCCCCGCGCCGGGCGTGTCAGATCCGCGCGCTGCGGCCCGACATCGTGCTGCGCGACATCCGCGGCAACGTCGACACGCGGCTGCGCAAGCTCGACGAGGGGCAGTACGACGCGATCGTGCTCGCCGCGGCGGGGCTCCGCCGGCTCGGGCTCACCGAGCGCGTGACCCAGTGGCTGGAGTCGGACATCATGCTGCCCGCCGTCGGGCAGGGCGCGATCGCCGTCGAGGTGCGCGCCGCCGATGCCGCGATGACGGCCGCGCTCGCGCCGCTCGACGACCACGCCACGCGCGTGACGGTGACCGCCGAGCGCGCGTTCCTCGCACGGCTCGGCGCGGGGTGCGCGGCGCCGAGCGCGGCGCATGCGCGACTCGAGCGCGGCATGCTGCACCTGGAAGGGCTGATCGGGTCGGAGTCGGGGGCGGTGATCCGCGCGGCGCGCACCGGCCGCGAGCAGGACGCCGCGGCGCTCGGCGTCGCGGTGGCGGAGACTCTGCTCGCGTCGGGCGGCGAGGAGCTGTTGCGCGCGGCCGGCACGCGGGTGCCCGCGGCGACGACGGAGGCCGAATGACGCGCGCGGCAGGCGCGTCGGGCACCACCGACACGCTGCCGCTGGCGCACCGCGTGGTCGCCGTCACCCGACCCGTGGAGCGCGCCGCCGCGCTCTGCTCGGCGCTCGAGGCGTTAGGCGCCACGGTCATCGCCTGTCCGGCGATCGCGGTCGAGCCGCCGACGTCGTACGATGCGCTGGACGACGCGCTCGCGCGCCTCGCGACCTACGACTGGCTCGCGCTCACCAGCGTCGCCGCGGTCGATGCCGTGGCCGACCGTCTCGCGGCGCGCGGCGGCGATCCGCGCGCGTCGCTCGGCACCCGGCCGCGTGTGGCCGCGGTGGGCGCGGCGACGGCGGACGCGGCGCGCGCTCGGCTCGGGCGATGCGACCTCGTGCCGGCGCGGCACACCGCGGACGGACTCGTCGCCGCGTGGCCGCGCCCCGCCGGCGCGCTCGTGCTGTTCCCGTGCGCCGACCGCGCGCGCGACGCGCTGCCGGTGGGCCTGCGCGGCCGCGGCGCGCGCGTGGAGTGCGTGGTCGCCTATCGCACGGTCGCCGTGGACGACGCGCTGAACGACGTCGCGCGGCGTGCCTCGGACGGCGAGGTGGACGCGGTGCTGCTCGCGAGCCCGTCGGCGGCGCAGGCGCTGGCGCGAGCGTTAGGCCGCGCGGGCGCGCGCGCGCCCGCGCTCGTATGCATCGGGCCCGCGACGGCGCAGGCGTGCCGCGACCTCGGGCTCACCGTGGCGAGCGTCGCCGCGTCGCCGTCGGACGATGGGCTCGTGGCGGCGACGCTGGCCTGCCTGTGAAGAAACCTTCGTGATCTGCGGACCACCAACGTTCGAACGGCAACGTGTGAGGACGTGATGTCCATGTCGTATACACCGGAGTCCACCGCCGAGCGCGAGGCCGCGATCGACCCGCGGTCCGCGATCGGCCGGCTGCGCCGCAACGCGGCCGCGCGCCGCATGCTCGCCGAGACGCTGCTGCGTCCCGAGCATCTCGTCCTGCCGCTGTTCGTGAAGGACGGCCGCGACTCGGTGACGCCGATCGCGTCGCTGCCCGGGCAGTCGCAGTGGACCGTCGATCGGTTGGGTGCGGAGATCGACGCGATCGTCGCCGCGGGGATTCCGGCGGTGCTGCTGTTCGGCATCCCCGACGCGAAGGACGCCGAGGGGACGGGCGCGTGGGATCCGGAGGGGGCCGTGCCACGCGCGGCGCGCATGATCAAGGAGCGCGCGCCGGGGCTGCTCGTCGTCGCCGACGTGTGCCTGTGCGAGTACACGTCGCACGGCCACTGCGGCACGCTCGACGCCACCGGGAGCTGCGTCGACTCGCACGCCACGCTGCCGCCGCTCGCGCGCGCGGCCGTCGCGTATGCCGACGCCGGCGTCGACGTCGTCGCGCCGAGCGCGATGATGGACGCTCAGGTCGCCGCGATCAGGGCCGCGCTCGACGGCGCCGGCCATCGCGACGTCTCGATCCTGTCCTACTCGACGAAGTTCGCGAGCGCGTTCTACGGCCCGTTCCGCGACGCGGTGGCGAGCGCGCCGAGCTTCGGCGACCGCGCCACGCACCAGCTCCCGCCGGCGAACGCGCGCGAGGCGGTGCGCGAGTCGCTGCGCGACGAGAAGGAGGGCGCCGACATGCTCATGGTGAAGCCGGCCGGCCCGTACCTCGACGTCATCCAGCGCATTCGCGCGAAGTCGCTGCTGCCGATCGCCGCGTATCAGGTGAGCGGCGAGTACGCGCTGCTGAAGGCGGCCGCGGAGCGCGGCTGGATCGACGAGCGGCGTGCCGCGCTCGAGTCGCTCGTCGCGATCCGGCGCGCGGGCGCGGACCTGGTGATCACCTACTACGCGAAGGACGCCGCGCGGTGGCTGCGCGAGGGGGCGTGACGATGGGTGCGATGGACGCAGGCACGGACGTCGTGCCACGGAGCGCCGAGCTGCTCGCCGCCGCACAGCGCGTGATCCCCGGCGGCGTGAGCTCGCCGGTGCGCGCGTTCAAGGGCGTCGGCGGGACGCCGCGGTTCATCGCGTCGGGCCAGGGCGCCCGCGTGACCGACGCCGACGGCAACACGTACGTCGACTACGTGATGTCGTGGGGCGCCCTCGCGCTCGGCCACGCGCACCCCGCCGTCGTCGAGGCGATCGTGCGCCAGACGTCGTTAGGCACGAGCTTCGGCGCGCCGATCGAGGCGGAGGCGGCGCTGGCCGAGCGGATCTGCGCCGCGCTGCCGGCGGTGGACATGCTGCGCTTCGTGAACAGCGGCACCGAGGCGACGATGAGCGCGATCCGCCTCGCCCGCGCCGCGACGGGCCGTCCGAAGCTGATCAAGTTCGACGGCTGCTACCACGGCCATGCCGACGCGCTCCTCGTGCAGGCCGGATCCGGCGTCGCGACGTTAGGCCTGCCGAACAGCCCCGGCGTCACCCCCGGCGCCACCGCCGACACGATCGTGGTGCCGTACAACGACCTCGACGCGGTGGAAGCGGCGCTCGAGACGCACCGCGGACGCGTCGCGGCGGTGATCGTGGAGCCGATCGCCGGCAACATGGGCATGGTGCTCCCCGACCGCGGCTTCCTGAGCGGGCTGCGTGGCCTCACGAGCGAGCACGACGCGCTGCTCATCTTCGACGAGGTGATGACGGGCTTCCGCGTGGCGTGGGGCGGGGCGCAGATCGCGTACGACATCACCCCTGATCTCACGTGCCTCGGCAAGGTGATCGGCGGCGGGATGCCGGTGGCCGCGTACGGCGGGCGGCGCGAGCTGATGGAGATGATCGCGCCGTTAGGCCCGGTCTATCAGGCGGGCACGCTGTCGGGCAACCCGCTCGGCATGGTGGCTGGGATCGCGACGCTCGACCTGCTCGCCGCCCCCGGCACCTACGACCGGCTCGCGACGAGCGCGAACGCGGTCGTCGGCGCGCTCGAGGCGGCGGCATCGAGGGCCGGCGTGCCGGTGCAGACGGCGGCGGTGGGCGGGATGTGGGGGTTCTTTCTCTCGACGGATCCGGTGCGGGACTACGCCGCGGCGAAGCGGTCCGACACGGCGCGGTTTGCGCGGTTGTTCCACGGGCTGCTCGAGCGCGGCGTGTACGTCGCCCCGTCGGCGTTCGAGGCGGGGTTCGTGTCGCTCGCGCACGATGAGGAGACGCTGGCGATCACGCGCCGGGCGTTCGAGGGCGCCTTTGGCGGGCTCGCCTAACGGCGGGATGCTGAACGGCGGGATGCTGAACGGCGGGATGACTTACTGCGGGACGATCCACTGCGGGACGATCGACGGCGGGAGGCTTCGATAGTGAGCGGGTTAGCGCGGCGAGCAGGCGGCCTGTTCGGGAGATGTGGAGCGACAGGGTGCGGAGCTGGGCGGCGGGTGCGAGGTGGCGGGCGCGGAGTAGCTCGAGCTGGCTCTCGACCTCGTTCAGCGATTTGCGCGCGGAGCCGAGGTACTTGAGGTAGTCGGGACGCGTCGGCGCACCGTTCCCCTCGGAGATGTTGAACGGCACGGAGGACGACGCCCGCCGCAGCTGGTCCGCGAGACTCCACTCCCGGCGTGGCAGTCCGTCGCAGATGCCGGCTGCGAACTCCGCCAGTTTGTGCGCCTCCTGCCACACGACCAGGTCGCGAAACGACTTCGCCGGCCGCTTCTGGGACGCTCTCTTGTCCATGCCCCAGTCTCGCACCACTCGATCGACCCACCCTACCGCGAGAACGCGCCACCATCCCCCAAAACGCACCGCCGCCTCATCCGTCCCGCCGTAGATCGTCCCGCAGTGGATCGTCCCGCCGTTGATCGTCCCGCCGTCGATCGTCCCGCCGTCGATCGTCCCGCAGTAAGTCATCCCGCCGTCCACCATCCCGCCCTTCGTCGTCCCGCCGTAGGAGGACCGAACGCTAACCCCTCCCCCTGCGTAGTCAGTCGTACCCGCTCCCGCAGTCATGCACCTCCGTACCACAGCGCTGATCGCCGCTCTCACGGTGGCGACCAGCGTTCGCGCACAAGCGCCTGCCCCCCCCGCCGTGCTCACGGTCACCCTCGACGAGGCCGTGCAGCTCGCGCTGCGGGTGAGCCCCGACCTCGCCCGCGACACCGGCGCCGTGCGCACTGCCGCGGCGGCCGAGCGCACGGCGCGCGCGGCGTTCCTCCCGACGCTCTCGCTCGAGTCGAGCATCCTGCGTTCAACGACGCCGAGCCCGCTGTCGCAGCCCGGCGCGCTCGGCGGCGTCGCCGACCGCACGTCCGCCGCGGGCCTCGCCGCGAACCTCGACCTGTTCACCGGCGGGCGGCGCGGCGCGGAGCGGCGGCGCGCGGCGGCGATCCGCGATGCGAGCGACGCCGGGCTCGTCGCGCGCCGGTTCGAGGTCACGCTGGAGGCCGAGCGCGCGGTGTTCGACGCGCTGCGCGCCGCCGACCAGCTCCGCGTCGGCAAGGCCCGCGTGGCGCGAGCCGAGCAAGGGCTCGCGTACGCGAAGCACCGCCACGATGCCGGCGTCGCGACGCGGAGCGACGAGCTGCGCGCGCGGCTCGAGCTCTCGCAGGCGCGGCAGGCGCTCGCGCAGACGGACGGCGCGTTGCGCACCGCGCGGTGGGCGCTCGGCCGCGTGGTCGGCGCCGACGGGCCGGTGGACGCGAAGGCGGTCGACTCGCTCGCCCCGCATCCGCTCGCGCTCGACGACACCGCCATCGTCGCCCTCGTCGCGGACCGCGCGCCGCTCGTGCAGTCGGCGGAAGCGGCGGACCGCGCCGCGACGGCGACGGTGCGCTCGGCGCGCGCGCGCTACGCGCCCACCGTGCAGCTGGGCGGCGCCTACCGTGTCGTGGGGCAGCCGAGCGCGCCCACCGTGGGGCCGCGCGACCCGGTGTGGGCGCTGCGGCTCGGCATGAGCTATCCGCTGTTCGACGGCTTCCAGCGCGAGGAGACGGTGACCCGCGCGCGCGTGGAGAGCGACGTTGCCGGGTCCGCGCTGCGCGACACCCGCCGCGCCGCGCGGCTCGAAGCCGAGCGGTCGCTCGAGGCGCTGCACGTGGCGCAGGAGCGCATCGCGCTCGCCGAGGAAGGCGTGCAGGTGGCCACCGAGGACCTGCGCGTCGTGACGGTGCGCTATCAGAACGGCGCGGCGAGCATCCTCGACCTCATCACGTCGCAGACCAACCTGTCCGGCGCGGAGTCGTCGCTCGTCGACGCGCGCTTCGACTACGCCGTCGCGCGCGCCGAGCTGTCGGCGCTCGCCGGGCGACCGCTGTGACGCGCGGGAGACGTTAGGCCCATGTGGATCGTCCGCCTCGCGCTCCGGCGCCCGTACACGTTCATCGTCGGCGCGCTGCTCGTCGTCATCTTCGGCGTGCTGAGCGTGTTCCGCACGCCCACCGACGTCTTCCCGCCGATCGACATCCCCGTCGTCTCGCTCATCTGGCAGTACAGCGGTCTGCCGGCCGAGGAGATGGAGCGTCGCATCACGACGACGAGCGAGCGCGTCACGATGACGACGGTGAACGACGTCGAGCACATCGAGTCGCAGTCGCTGAACGGCGTCGCGGTGGTGAAGATCTTCTTCCAGCCCGGCGCGAAGATCGAGGCCGCGGTCGCGCAGGTGAGCGCGGCCTCGGCGCTCATCACGCGCAACATGCCGCCCGGCATCTCGCAGCCGTTCATCATCCGGTACAACGCGTCCGACGTGCCGGTGCTGCAGACGGCGATCTCGAGCCCGCAGCTCGCGGAGCAGGAGCTGTACGACATCGCGACGAACCAGATCCGCACGCGGCTCGCGACGGTGCAGGGCGCGACCATCCCCGCGCCGTACGGCGGCCGCACGCGCGCGATCTCGGTGGACCTCGACCCGCAGGCGCTCTACGCGCGCGGCATCTCACCGAGCGAGGTGAGCTCGGCGATCAACGCGCAGAACGTCGTCCTCCCCGGCGGCTCGGCCAAGATCGGCGACCGGGAGTACGCCGTGCGGCTGAACGGCAGCCCCGAGGTCGTGAAGGCGCTGAACGACATCCCGATCAAGATCGTGAACGGCGCGCCGGTGTACCTGCGCGACGTCGCCCAGGTGCGCGACGGCTATGCGGTGCAGACGAACATCGTGCGCCACGACGGCGTCCGCGGCACGTTCGTCTCCGCGCTGAAGAGCGGGCAGGGCTCCACGATCGACGTCGTGCGCCGCATCCGCGCGACGGTGGACGGGATGAAGGCGCAGCTCCCGCCGAGCCTCAAGATCGAGTACCTGTCGGACCAGTCGGTGTTCGTGAAGGCGACGCTGTCGAGCGTGGTGAAGGAAGCGATCATCGCGGCATGCCTCACGGCGGCCATGATCCTCCTGTTCCTCGGGAGCTGGCGGAGCACGCTCATCGTCGCGCTCTCCATCCCGCTCTCGATCCTCACGTCGCTCACCGTGCTCGGCGCGATCGGACAGACCATCAACGTCATGACGTTGGGCGGCCTCGCGCTCGCCGTCGGCGTGCTCGTCGACGACGCGACGGTGGGAATCGAGAACATCCACCGCAACCTCGAGCTGGGGAAGGACATCGAGGACGCGATCCTCGACGGCGCGCAGCAGATCGCGGTGCCGACGTTCGTGTCGACGCTCTCGATCTGCATCGTGTTCGTGCCGGTGTTCTTCCTCGCCGGCGCCGCGAAGTCGCTGTTCGCGCCGCTCGCGATGGCGGTGATCTTCGCCATGCTCGCGTCGTACGTCATCTCGCGGACGCTCGTGCCGACGCTCGTGAAGTACGCGCTGCTGCGCGAGGCGAAGATCCCGCACGGCGAGGGGCCCTTCGACCGCGTGCACCACGCGTTCGAGCGCCGGTTCGAGCGGCTGCGCGACGGCTACGGCGCGCTGCTCGCCGGCGCGCTCGCCCGGCCGCGGAGCGTCGTCGTCGGCTTCACCGCGTTCGCGATCGCGTCCGTGGCGCTCGTGCCGCTCCTCGGCCGTGACTTCTTCCCGCAAGTGGATGCCGGGCAGATCCGCGTGCACCTCCGCACGCCCGCCGGCACCCGGCTCGAGCAGACGGAGCGCGTCACCGCGGCGGTGGAGCGCGTCATCCGAGAGACGATCCCGGCGGAGGCCGTGGAGGGGATCCTCGACAACATCGGCATCACGTCGGGCAGCTACTCCAACCTCGCGGCGAGCGACAACCCGACGATCGGCGTCGGCGACGGTGAGATCCAGATCGCGCTCACCGAGGAGCGCGACCGGCCGACGCAGGAGTACGTCGCGGCGCTGCGCGAGCGGCTGAATCGCGAGTTTCCCGACGTCACGTTCTTCTTCCAGGCCGCGGACATCGTCGGTCAGATCCTCAACTTCGGGCTCCCCGCGCCGATCGACGTGCAGGTCGCGGGCAGCAAGAAGATGGAGAACTACGAGGTCGCGAAGAAGCTGGCCGAGCGCATCAAGCGCGTATCGGGCGCCGTCGACGTGCACGTGCATCAGGTGGCGTCGCAGCCGGAGCTGTTCGTCTCCGTCGACCGCGTGCGCGCGGGGCAGCTCGGCCTCACGGAGCGCGAGGTCGCGTCGAACCTGCTCGTCTCGCTCTCCGGCACCGCGCAGACGGCGCCGAACTTCTGGCTGAACCCCGGCAACGGCGTGCAGTACGCCATCTCGGTGATGACGCCGCAGTACCGCATCGCGTCGATGCAGGACGTCACGAACACGCCGCTCGTCGCGGGCGGCACGTCGCAGCTCGCGAGCAACCTCGTGACGGTGGAGCGGCGCTCCGCGTTCTCGGTCGTGAACCACTACAACGTGCAGCCGGTGTTCGACGTCTACGCGAACGTGCAGGGGCGCGACCTCGGCGGCGTGGCGCGCGACGTCGATCGCGTGGTGTCGGAGCTGACGCCGTCGCTGCCGAAGGGCAGCTCCATCGTCGTGCGCGGGCAGGTGGCGAGCATGCGCGAGTCGTTCGCCGGTCTCCAGCTCGGCCTGGTGTTCGCCGTGGTCCTGGTCTACCTCCTCATGGTCGTGAACTTCCAGTCGTGGACGGATCCGCTCATCATCATCCTCGCGCTTCCCGGCGCGCTCGCCGGGATCGCGTGGATGCTCTACGTCACGCAGACCACGCTCAGCGTGCCGTCGCTCATGGGGGCGATCATGAGCGTCGGCGTCGCCACTGCGAACAGCATCCTCATCGTGTCGTTCGCCAACGAGCAGCGCCGTGAAGGGTTCGACTCGGTCGCCGCGGCGCTCAGCGCCGGGACGACGCGCCTCCGCCCCGTGCTGATGACGGCGGGCGCGATGATCATCGGCATGCTTCCGATGGCGCTCGGACTCGGCGAGGGGGGCGAGCAGAACGCGCCGTTGGGCCGCGCCGTCATCGGCGGGCTCGCGCTCGCGACGGTCGCGACGCTGTTCTTCGTCCCCGTGGTCTACGCGGCGCTGCGCCGCGACACGGTCGCCGAGGCCGCGCCGGCGCCGCTCGCCGAGGTGGTCGCGTGAGCGCGCCGCCGCCGTCGGGGCGAGGCGCGCGCCGCCTGCTCCCCGGGGCCGGCGCGTTCTTCGTCGTGCTGCTGTTCGTCGGCGCGGTGCCGCGCCTGCGTCGCAAGCAGGCGCTCGAGGCCCGCACGCACGCGGTGACGGAGGCGCCGCTCGTCTCCGTCGTCACCGTGAAGCGTGCGAGCGCGTCGGGCGAGCTGCTGCTCCCGGGCACGGTGCAGGCGATGCGCGAGGCGGCGCTCTACGCGCGCAGCTCGGGCTACGTGCGCCGCTTCCACGCCGACATCGGCAGCCGCGTGCGCGCCGGACAGCTGCTCGCCGAGATCGAGACGCCGGAGCTCGACCAGGAGCTCGCGCAGGCGCGCGCGTCGCTCGGCCAGGTCCGCGCGGCGCACGCGCTCGCGCGCACGTCGCTCGACCGGTGGCGTGCGATGGTGAAGGACAGCGCGGCGACGCGTCAGGAGCTCGACGAGAAGGAAGCCGGCTTCGAGGCGGCGTCGGCGAACCTCGCGGCGGGCGAGGCGAACGTGCGTCGGCTGCAGGAGATGCAGAGCTTCGGCCGCGTCGTCGCGCCGTTCGCCGGCACGGTGACGGCGCGCAACGTCGAGGTGGGGCAGCTCGTGAGTCCCGCGCAGGGCGGCGGCGCTCGCCCGCTGTTCGTGCTCGCGCAGGCCGATACGGGACGCGTGATGATCAACGTCCCCGAGGCCGCCGCCGCGCAGCTCCATCCGGGCTCCGACGCCGAGATCGTCGTGCAGAGCCTCGGCGGCGCGCGCTTCACGGGGCGCGTAGTGCGCACGTCGGGCGCCGTGGAGGCCGCGACGCGCACCATGCTCGCCGAGGTCGACGTGCCGAACCCGAACGCGGCGCTCCTGCCGGGCATGTACGCGCAGGTGCGCCTCGCGGTGCGCAACGTCACGCCGGGCGTGCTGCTGCCGGCGAACGCGCTCGTCTCCGGGCCTAACGGTCCGCAGGTCGCGCTGCTGCGCGGCGGCCGCGTGCACTTCACGAAGGTGGAGCTGGGCCGCGACTTCGGCACCGAGATCGAGGTGCTGTCCGGGCTGGACGAGGGGGCGACGGTCGTCGTGAACCCGTCGGACGCGGTGGCGGAGGGGATCGCGGTGCGGGCGGTGCGGGCGGAGAAGCCGTGACGTGAATTGACGGCGGGACGCCTCACTGCGGGACGCCTAACGGCGGGACGCCTGACGGCGGGACGCCTAACGGCGGGACGATCGACGGCGGGACGATCGACGGCGGGACGATCGACGGCAGGATGGATACGGCGGGATGATTCACCACGGGGACGGCGCGTACCTAGTCCCTAGGGGGGCCCCCCCCTTCGCCCAAGGTGCTACATGCGCTGCACGCCGCGGTACCGATCCGACGCGGACCAGATCCGCATGGAGGCATCGCGGCGCCGTCTCACGGCCCCGTCCCGGAGTAAGCCCCTCGCGTTTGGTGAGCGGAGCGCCGGATTCGCGAATCCGCTGATCCGCGATCCAAACACTGAGAAGGCTCGTCCCCGCGTCGAGCCACGCACCCGCGCGCCGCAGCACGATCCCGCATGCGACGTCCCGCGGTCGATCGTCCCGCCGTGGATCGTCCCGCAGTAGATCGTCCCGCCGTCAGGTGTGAGGCGTCCCGCCGTCGACCGTCAGAGTATGTTCACCGCCCGCGCCGCGAGCAGCGCGATCGTCGCCAGCGACATCACCGCCTGCGCCATCATCAGCACCTTCGCCCACCGCGACAGCACCGGCACGTCCGTCGGCGAGAACGCGGTGCTCGCGGTGAACGCGAGGAACAGGTAGTCGATGAACTCGGGGTGCCAGTGCGTCTCCACGTCGCAGTGCTCGCGCAGCGTCTCCACGTCGAGCGTCATCTGCGGGAAGAGGAACGCGCCGCGCGTGTGCGCCTCGCCGGCGTGGCGACGCTGGTCGCGGCTGTTCGGCCCCCCGGCGTCCAGCCGCCAGTACCAGAGCGCGAACACGAGCACCGTCGCGAACCAGAGCATCGCGGCGGCGCGTAGCAGCACGATCGGCGGCTCACGGTGCGCCGGCAGCAGCGTCACGAGGCGGCCGATCGCATAGAGCAGCGCCGCCGTCAGGACCCCGGTCACGACGTAGCCGAACGCCTCGTTCGCGGCGCGGTGCCCCGTGCGCTGCGTGACGACCGTCGGCACGAGCAGCAGCGTGACCACGACGAGCAGCAGCCACGGCGGCCCCGCGCTCATGTCGTCGGGGAGCGCGACGTAGAACAGTCCCGTCGCGAGCACCGCGATGACGACCGGCCATCGCGGCTCGCCATGCCGCGCGCGCGGCGACGCGTGGTGCGGCGGGCGCCAGACTCGGCGCGGGGTGTTCAGTCGCGCGACGCCGCGCGCGTGGAGTCGGCGCCGGCGCTCCCGGTGGACACGGCCGCGTTGGGCGATCCGTTAGGCACCGCCGACGCGAGCGCGCGGTCGATCGCGCCGCGGGCGGCGGCCGGATCGTCGTGGAGCCCGCCCGCGTGCCGCCACACGAGCCGGCCGTCGCGGCCGACGAGGAACGTCTCCGGCACGCCGACGACGCTGTACGTCTGCTGGATCCGCCCCTCGGGATCGAGCGCGATCGGCATCGTCAGCTTCTCGTGCGCGACGAACCGACGCACACGCGCCGCGTCGCCCTCGTCCACGCTCACCGCGACGACGCGCACGCCGCGCGCGCCGTAGTCGCGGTGCACGGCCTCCAGGTCGGCCATCTCCTCGCGGCACGACGTGCACCACGTGGCCCACACGTTCACGAGCGTGAGCGGACCGCCCGCGGCCACGCGCACCGTGTCGCCCGCGAGCGTCGGCGCGGCGTACGGCGGCACGCTGTCGCCCGGCGCGAGTGGTCGGAACGCGGCCGCGGACGCGGTCGCGGCCGCGGCACCCGACGTGGCAGCCGGCGCGGCGCCGGTCGACGCGCCCGCGCCGGCCGACGGCTTCGTCCCGCCGCCGCACGCGGCGAGGAGCACGAGCGAGAGGGCGCCTAACGCGACGCGCCCGCGATGGCTCACCGGCGCCGGGTCTCCAGCGCCTCGACGATCAGCGCCGCGAGCTGGCGGTCGCCGAGTCGGTGCCACGCCGGGTCGAGCACGAGTTCGAGACGATCGCGCCCCGCCGTGCACCGCACGCGCACGCGGCCCTCGTCGCCGGGCTGCGCGGCGAGCGATGGGTCGTACACGCAGTTCCACGCGACGCCCGATGCGAGGCGCACGAGCCGCCGACGCGCGACGCGCCGGTCGTTCGAGCCCGTGCCGTCGGTCGAGGGCTGCGCGGCCGCGGTGCCGCCGCGCTGGAGCTGGAGCGACGCCTGCAGCTCGTTCAGCAGCTGTTGCCGGGGCCACTCGAGCCAGTCCGCGCGCAGCACGAGCGTGGCGCGTCCCGTCCCCGTCGTGCACCGGATGCGCACCATCCCCGCCGGCACCATCGGATCCTGGGCCGCCGGGTCGTACACGAACCGCCACACGCGGCCCAACGAGTCGCGCTCGGTGCGATGACGCACCGTGCCGCTGGGCGGGGGGCCGTGGTTCGCGCCGGCATCGCCCACATCGGCGGCGCCCGCGTCTGTGCTGCTCACGTCGGCGGAGGTCACGTCGGTGGTGCTCGGATCAGGCGGGAAGGATGAGGAGCTCACCGGAAGCGTGGGTACGCGGGCGGACCGGAGCCCACCTCGCTCCGGCAAGATCGTAGCGAAAGGGCGCGGAGGCAACCATCTGATGTCGGGCTGCCGTGATGGACATCCGTCGTATCGCGCGCATGCCGAGCACGGCCGCGGGTCGAAGTACCCATGTCTCCCGACAAGCATCGGCGCACTCTCCCCGCGTCGGAGGCGTGCACGCGCCTCCCCGTCGCGGGATCGGCGCTTCACGAGCCCGACGGCGTTCGGCGCAGCGCCACAGGCGCAATACCACGCGCACACACATGCCGCGGGCCGGGCAGGTCGTCGGAGCGGACGACGCCACGGTCGCGGCATTGGAGGATAGCCCGCATGCCCGCACGTCCGTCGTTGGGCCGGACCCCGTCGCGTGCCGTGAGCGCGGTCGCGCTCACCGCCGCGCTCGCCGTCGCCGCCGCGTGCGCCGACGATCCCGTCTCCGCGGGGCCGCGCGCCACGCCGCGTCGGCTGCTCGGCGACGTGCCGCGCCCGGCGATCGTCGTGTCGCCCGACACCGCGCGCGTCGTGATCGGCCGCAGCCGACGCCTCGACGCCGTCGTGCGCGACTCCGCGGGGACTCCTGTGAATGCCCCGGCGCTCGCGTGGAGCTCGTCGGACACGACCGTCGCGCGCGTGGACTCCGCGGGTGTGGTGAGCGGCGTCGCGGTCGGGCTCGCGCGCATCACCGCGGCGCGCGGCGCCGACAGCGCGAGCGCCATCGTGACCGTGCACGACGCGTCGATCTGGTCGGTGAGCGTCGCGCCGCGCGAGATCACCATCGTCGCCGGCGACACCGTGCCGCTCGCCGCCGTCGCGCGCGACGCGCAGGATGCCGCCGTCGCGACCGACGCGGTGCGCTGGTCCGCATCGTCGCCCGACGTCGTCGACGTGGACAGCGTCAGCGGCGTCGTGAACGCGCGCACCGCGGGCGCCGGCTGGATCATCGCGTCCGTCGCCGGCACGCGTGACAGCGCCGCCGTCACCGTCGTTCCCGGCGTCGCCGCCGTGCGCGTCGTGACGTCGCTCGACACACTCGAGGCCTACGACGTGCGCGACATGCACGCGGTCTACGTCGACAGCGCGGGGCGCGTCGTCACGCACGGCGCGGCGGTCGAGAAGCGCGTGCTGCGCTGGTCGAGCTCCGACACGACCGTCGCGCGCATCGACAGCGTCACCGGCGTGCTGACCGGCATCGACCGCGGAACGGTCACCATCACCGCGCGCAGCGACACGCTCGTCGGCACCGCGACGCGTGTCGTCGTGATCCGCTATCGCTCGATCGTCGCCGGCACCGAGCACGCGTGCGACATCGCGAGCGGCGGCATCGCATGGTGCTGGGGGCTGAACGCGAAGGACGGCCGCATCGGGCTCCCCGAGCTCGGCGACGACGTGAAGAGCGCGGCGCCGGTGCGCATCCCCGGCGGTCACCGCTTCACGAAGCTCGAGGCGTACGGCCGCGTGACGTGCGGTCTCGAGGCCGACGGCAAGGCGTGGTGCTGGGGCAACAACGGCTGGGGGATGCTCGCGCGTCCGACGGGCACGTATCAGAGCGCGACGCCGCTGCTCGTGTCGGAGACGATGCGCTTCCGCGCGCTCACCGTCGGCGACGAGCACGTGTGCGGCATCGCGACGGACGACAGGACGTACTGCTGGGGCTACAACGGCTGGGGGCAGATGGGCACCGGCCGCACCGGCAGCTTCACGACGCCGACGCTCGCCGAGGGGGGCATGACGTTAGGCAGCGTGTCGGCGGGCGGCAGCTTCGTGTGCGGCCTCACGCCGAAGGGCGAAGCCTACTGCTCCGGCTACAGCGGCCAGGGCAACCTCGGCGAGGGCGGCAAGATCTCCGGCGGCAACACGTATCTCACGTCGCCGCAGCGGGTCGTCGGCGGGCTGACGTTCCGCGACATCCACGCGTCGAACCAGTACGCGTGCGCGCTCACGCCGGCCGGTGCGGCGTGGTGCTGGGGGAACAACGCCGGCGGCACGCTCGGCACCACGTCGGTGAGCCAGTCCTCGTCGCCGGTCGCGGTCGACGGCGGCCTGACGTTCCGCTCGATCGCCACCGGCTACGGCCACGCGTGCGGCGTGACGACGGACGACGCGCTGTACTGCTGGGGAAGCAACAAGGACGGCGAGCTGGGCACCGCAGCCGCGCAGAGCGGCACCCGCGCCCCGATCCGCGCCGCCGGCAAGCTCGCCGTGGCCGAGGTGAGCGCCGCGAACGTCGCCACCGGCGGCGGCGCGTTCACCTGCACCATCGCCGCCGACCGCCTCACGACGCTCTGCTGGGGGCGCAACGACAAGGGGCAGCTCGGCAACGGCACCGTGACGCCCCTCGGCCCGCCGAACGTGACGCCGAGCATCGTGGTGGGGCAGAAACCCGAGTGAGAGGGCACGAGGGCAGGAGGGCAGGAGGGCAGGAGCTGTCGCCTCTCTTGCCCTCCTGCCCTCCTGCCCTCCTGCCCTAGATCTTCCGGTCGCGGTAGAGCAGCACCCGCCGCCGCGCCGCGTCGCTCGCGCGCGCCGCACCCCAGTCGGGGGCGAGCGCCGCGGCGGTGCGCGCGGCCTCGCGCATCGTGGCGCGCCAGCCGAGTCGTGCGCGGCGCCACTCGTGGAGCTGCCAGAACGGGATCAGATCCACGAGCGCGAACACGTCGGCCGTGCGCTGCGCCGGCGCGGGCGCGGGGAGGGGGAGCGGCGTGTGCTCGCCGACGTGGCCGCAGAGCACGTGCGCGAGCCCGCGCCGCAGCGCCACGCGCCGCTGGTCGGGCGTCGCGTCGGCGGAGCAGATCGCGAGGTAGCGGCCGAACAGCGGCGGCGTCACCACGCAGTCGGTCGTCGCGCCTAACGCCGCGGCCCGCACCGCGATCGTCGAGCGCCGCAGCAGCGCGTCGAGCGCGTCGTCGTGCAGCGGCGCGAACAGGCCGTCGTAGCCGCCGCCGCCTTCGTCGATCGGGCGCTGCGCGGTCCGCACGGCGTGCGTCACCGCGTCGAGCAGCGCGTGGTCCTCGCCGGCGTCGGGCGCGTCCACGAACACGCCCCCTTCGCCCACCCACGGCAGCGCACCGCGCAGCACGCGCGCGCGCAGCTCGTGCACCTCGATCGGCAGCACGCGACCGGCCTCCGCCGCCGCGGTCTGCACCGTCGTGAGGAGCGACAGCCGCACGCGCCGTCCGAGCGCGTCGTCGGCCACCGCGGCGAGCGTGCGCTCCACCAGCTCGGCCAGCGAGCGCGGCGCCGCGTCGGGCAGCTCGGGGTCCGCCTGCGGCAGATCGGGCTCGATCTCCTCCGGCTCCGCGAATTCCGCCGTCTCGGGGTCTGCCGGATCGGCGAGGACGGTGCGCGGGCGCGAGGTCGGCATGGCTCTTCGAGGTTACCCCTGACCCGACGCGCAGTCAACGGTGTTTCTTCGGGCTGTGCGCGGCGCTTAGCTTACCCGTCGAACTTCCCACCTCGAGGCTCTCCCGTGACGACTCTCCCGACGCGCCGCGCGCTCCGCCGGCTCGCCGCGCTCCTCGCGGCCGCCGCGCTCGCGGCGCCGCGCCTCCACGCGCAGACGCTTCCCGTCGACGACCCGGTGCTGCGCCGCATCTGGGCGCTCGGCATGGACAGCTCGCGCGTCGGCGCGCTGCTGCAGGCGCTGAGCGACTCCATCGGCCCGCGGCTCACCGGCACGCCGCAGATGCGCGCCGCGAACGAGTGGGCGGTCGCGACGTACACGAAGTGGGGGATCACCGCGCGCAACGAGCAGGTGGGCACCTGGCGCGGCTGGCGGCGCGGCACGTCCAACGTCGACCTCCTCCAGCCGCGCGCGCGCACGCTCGAGGCGACGCTGCTCGCGTGGAGCGCGGGCACGAAGGGGCGCGACGTCACGGCACCGGTGGTCGTGCTGCCGCAGGTCGCCGACAGCAACGAGTTCGTGCGGTGGCTGCCGCAGGCGCGCGGCAAGTTCGTGCTCGTGTCGTTCCCGCAGCCCACCTGTCGCCCCGACGAGAACCTGCAGCGGTGGGCGACCGACTCGTCGCTCGCGCGGTTCCGTCGCCAGCGCATCGCCGACACCGCGGCGTGGAACGCGCGCGTGCGCGCCACCGGCTACTCGCTCTCGTTAGGCACCGGCTCGCTCGGCCGCCGGCTCGAGCAGGCGGGCGTGGCGGGCGTCATCGCGTCGCGCTGGTCGGAGGGGTGGGGCGTGAACAAGGTCTTCTTCGCGCGCACCGAGCTCGTGCCCTCGGTCGACGTGAGCTGCGAGGACTACGGCCTGCTGTTCCGCCTCGCGGCGAACGGCCAGGGCCCCGTGCTGCGCGTGCGCTCGGACGCCGAGATCACCGCCGACGTGCCGACGTTCAACACCGTCGCCGAGATCCGCGGCAGCGAGCGGCCGAACGAGTACGTCATGCTCTCCGCGCACTTCGACTCGTGGGACGCCGGCTCCGGCACGACCGACAACGGCACCGGCACGGCGACGATGATGGAGGCGATGCGCATCCTGAAGGCCGCGTATCCGCGCCCGAAGCGCACCATCCTCGTCGGTCACTGGGCGAGCGAGGAGCAGGGGCTCAACGGATCGCGCGCGTTCAGCGAGGACCATCCGGAGATCGTGCGTGGGCTGCAGGCGCTGTTCAACCAGGACAACGGCACCGGCCGCGTCGTGAACGTGTCGCCGGCGGGGCTCGTGAACGCCGGCGAGGCGTGGGGGCGCTGGGCGTCGCGGCTGCCGGCGGAGATCTCGCAGTACCTCACGTTCAGCTTCCCCGGCTCGCCGGCGGGCGGCGGCAGCGACAACGCGTCGTTCGCCTGCTACGGCGCGCCCGGCTTCGGCCTCGGCTCGCTGTCGTGGGACTACGGCACGTACACGTGGCACACGAACCGCGACACGTACGACAAGCTGTGGCTCGACGACGTGAAGAACAACGCGACGCTCGTCGCCATGCTCGCGTACCTCGCGTCGGAGGATTCGCAGACCGTCGCGCGCGACCAGCGCGTGATGCCGCGCGGACAGGTGTGGCCGGCGTGCGTGAAGGCGGTGCGGCGGTGGAGCGACTTCGCGCGGTGATGCGCGACGCATGACTCCACGTACGTGGCTTTCGTAGGACTGAAGGAGGACTGAAGAAGGACTGAAGAAGGACCAACAAGAGATGTCGTCCTTCTTCAGTCCTTCTTCAGTCCTCTTTCGTCCTTCAGAAACACGTGCGTGGAGTCCTGAACGGCGCTCCGAGACCCTCACCGATCCTGCATGTCACTCAGCGGCGTCGCCGCACGCCTGCGGCTGCTCGCCACCGCGCTGCTGTTCTCCACCGGCGGCGCCGGCATCAAGTGGACGATGCTCGGCGCGTGGCAGGTCTCCTGCTTCCGCTCGGGCGTCGCCGCCGTCGCCGTGTGGCTGTTCGTGCCCGCCGCGCGCCGCCGGTGGGGATGGCGCGTGCTGGTCGTCGCGCTGGCGTACGCCATGACGCTCACGCTGTTCGTCATCGCGAACAAGCTCACCACCGCGGCGAACGCGATCTTCCTGCAGTCGACGGCGCCGCTGTGGGTGCTGCTCGCGGGCCCGCTCGTGCTCCGCGAGCGGGCCACGCGCGAGGATCTCGTGTTCATGGGCGTCGTCGCGCTCGGGATGGCGCTGTTCTTCGTCGGCGCCGACCGGCCGCAGGCGACCGCGCCCGACCCCGCGCGCGGGAACGTGCTCGCCGCGATCAGCGGCGTCGGCTACGCCGGCGTCGTGCTCGGCCTGCGGTGGGTCGGGCGCGGCCGAGTACCGGCCGAATCGCTCAGCGCGACCGCTGACGAGGCGGCGACCGAGGCGCCGAGCGGCGCGAGCGACGACGCGATCACGACCGTCATCGCCGGCAACGTGCTCGCGTGCCTCGTCGCGCTGCCGATGGCGCTCCCGCTGCCGCCGGTACACGCGGCGGACGTCGTCGTGGTGCTCTACCTCGGCGCGGTGCAGATCGGGCTCGCGTACTTCCTCATGAGCACCGCGATGCCGCACGTGCCGGCGCTCGCGGCGTCGACGATCCTGCTCGTGGAGCCGGCGCTCAATCCGCTGTGGGCGTGGCTGGTGCACGGCGAGCGACCGGCACCGCTCGCTCTCGCGGGCGGCGCGACGATCATCCTCGGTGCGGCGGTGAAGTCGTGGTGGGACGGGCGGCGGCTACCGTTCGCGCAGGACGCAGGACAAGCTTCGGCATGATCTACCGCATGACGATCGCGCTCGGCAGCCTGATCTCGGGGCTCGTCGCATTGTACCTGCACCTGTGGAAGCTGGGACTCGCGGGCACGCTCGCGTGCGGCGGCGCGCACGGCTGCGAGTACGTGCAGGGAAGCCGCTACGGCTGGTTCCTCGGCGTCGACGTCGCGCTCATCGGCGCCGTCGGCTACGCGCTGCTGTTCGTCGTCGCGCTGCTCGGCACGGCGCCGCGCTGGGAGGACGAGAAGTGGCCGACGCTGGCGCTCATGGCGCTCATCTTCCCCGCGCTCGCGTTCACGGTTCGGCTGAAGTACGCGGAGTTCGTCATCCTGCACGGCTTCTGCCCGTGGTGCCTCGTCTCGGCGATCACGATCACGCTGTGCACGGTGCTCGTGTTCCTCGACTGGCGTCGCTTGCGGCGGCTGGGAGTCGTGGGATGATGCATACAGCTCACGAGGGCACGAGGGCACGAGGGCACGAGGGTGTCGGAGGGCGATGGCTCCTGCCCTCCTGCGCTCTTGCCCTCCTGCCCTCGCTGTCGGCCGCGCAGCCGCCGCGCGACACCGCTCGCGTCGACAGCGCTCGCGCCGACAGCGCGTCACGCGTCACGAGGCGCGCGGCACGCCTGCCCGCGGTCGTGACGACGGTGCTGCGCGCGCCCGTGCCGCTGGTGCGCGCGCCGTACGCCGTGTCCACCGTGGGACGCGACGCGGCGCAGACGGCACGCGCCGGGTTCGCGGTGGACGAGGCGCTGCGCGGCGTTCCCGGTGTGCAGGTCGACAATCGCTTCAACGCCGCGCTCGGCGAGCGCATCTCCATCCGCGGCTTCGGCGCGCGCACGCAGTTCGGCGTGCGCGGCGTGAAGGTGATCGTCGACGGCGTGCCGGCCACGATGCCCGACGGCCAGACGTCGCTGAACCACGTGGAGCTCGGCACGTTAGGCGGGGCCGAGGTCGAGCGGGGACCGGCGTCGGCGCTGTACGGCAACGCGGCGGGCGGCGTCGTGCTGCTCGAGAGCGCGCCGCCGCCCGACTCCACGCTCGCCGCGAGCGTGCGCGCGCTCGGCGGCGCCGACGGGCTGTCGCGGCTCCAGGCCACGGTCGGCGGGCAGGACGGCGGCGTCGGCTGGTCGTTAGGCGCGAGCCGCCTCGCGTACGACGGCTTCCGCCAGTGGAGCGACCAGCGGTCCACGCGCGTCACGGGGCGCGCGGACGCCGGGAACGCGGCGAGCGGGTGGGGCGCGCTGCGCGCGAGCGGCGCGTGGGTCGACTACGACGCGCACAACCCGGGCGCGCTCTCCGACTCGCTGCTCGGCGTCGACCCGGCGCGCGCGTTCGCGAACAACGTGCGGCAGCAGACCGGCGAGGCGGGGAAGCACGGCCAGCTCGGACTCGGCTGGCGGCGCGACGTCGGCGTCGGCGCGATCGACGCGTCCGCGTGGGGACTGCGCCGCCGGCTCAGCAACCCGATCCCCGTGAGCATCGTCGCGCTCGACCGCCGCGCCGGCGGCGCGCGCGCGGCGTGGACCGCATCCGATACGTGGCGGCCCGAGGTCGGCGGACGCGTCACGTTAGGCGGCGAGCTGCAACGCCAGCGCGACGACCGGCAGAACTTCGGCAACGCCTCCGGCGTGCGCGGCGCGCGCACGCTCGACCAGCTCGAGCACGTGACGAGCGGCGCGCTGTTCGCGCAGGCCGACGCGACGCTCGGTCCGCGCGTCGTCGCGCTCGCCGGGCTGCGGCACGACCGCGTGCGCTTCGCGGCGGACGACCGCCTCGTGAGCGCGACGAACCCCGACGACTCCGGCGCGCGCACGCTCTCCGCCACCACGCCGTCGCTGGGCGTGAGCGTGGAGATCGCGCGCGCGGCCAGCGTGTACGCGAACGCCAGCACGTCGTTCGAGACACCGACCACGACCGAGCTCGCGAACCGCCCGACCGGCGCGGGGGGCTTCAATCCCGACCTCCACCCGCAGCGCGCGCGCTCGCTCGAGGCGGGGCTCAAGGGCGCCGCGGTGGTCGGCGATCGCGTCGCCGCGTCGTGGCAGCTCGCCGCCTATCACACCATCGTGCGCGACGCGCTCGTGCCGTTCGAGGTCCCCGGCGCCGCGGGGCGGCAGTTCTTCCGCAACGCCGGACGCGCGCGCCACCGCGGCGTCGAGGCCGCGGCGCAGGCCGTCGTCGGCGACGCGCTCACGCTGCGCGCCGCGTACACCGTGGTCGACGCGCGCTTCCAGCAGTACACGGTGCGCGACACGTCGTACGCGGGGCTCCGCATCCCCGGCGTCTCGCCGCGGCGGTTCGACTTCTCGGCGCTCCTGCGCGCGGCGCACCGCGGGCTCGTCGCCGTGGATCTGCGCGCGCAGGACCGCATGCCGGCGAACGACGTGAACCGCGCGTGGGCCGCCGGCTACGCGCTCGTCGACGCGCGCGCGCTGACCGACGCGCTCTCGATGCGCGGCGTGTCGATCGCGCCGTTCGTCGGCGTGACCAACGCGCTGGATGCGCGCTACGTCACCGCGGTGACGGTGAACGCCGCGGGCGCGCGCTACTTCGAGCCGGGCGCGCGCCGCGCGTTCTACCTCGGCACCGACGTCGCGTTCGGGCGGCGCTGAGCGGAGACAGGACGGACGTTGCGCGTCGAAACGAAAGCCACGTATCGGCCATGAGCGTTAGGCACGCCGGCGCTCGTGTCGTGACCATCGTCGGCGCGGGCGGCGCGAACCTGAAGAGCACCGTCGCCGCGAACCTCGCCGCGGCACTCGCCGCGCTCGACGTGCCCGTCGCCCTCGCCGACGCCGACGGCGCCTCGTCGCGGGCGCTGGCCGAGCCGCTGCCGTGGGCGCCGCGCGCCGTGCGCCTCGTCGCCGCCGACACGCTGCACGCTGCGCCCGGCGAGATCCTCGTCGTCGACCCGCCGGCGCGACTCGGTCCGTCGACGACCGCGGCGGTGCGCGCCGCGGACCTCGTGCTCGTCCCCGTGGATGCGACGCCGCTCTCGCTCCGGGTGCTGCGCGACGTCGCCGCGCTCGTCGACGACGCGTCGCCGGCACCCCGTCTCCGCGCCGCGCTCGCCCGCCTCGTGCCGCGCGAGGCGGACCGGTGGGGGCTCGTCGAGAAGGTCGACGCGGTCGCGCCCGGCGCGCTGCTCCACGCCACGCTGCCGATGGCCCGATCGGTCCGGGTCGGGACCGGCGCCCCGCTCGCGCGCCCGGCGATGCTGTTCGCCCCGGGCACGTCCGCGGCCCGCGCCTACGCGGCGCTCGCCCGCGAGCTGCTGGACGTGCTCAGCAGTTCCCCATGAAGTACAGGGTGATGGCGAGCTGGATCGTGGCCATCACGATGCCGAACACGAGCGGGTGACAGCCGCGGGGCACCGGCCGTTCGGCCGGCGGCCGGGGCGCGGGGGGCGGCGATGGGGGCGGAGGCGGGGACGGGTCGGCCACGCGGTCAGTTCGGCACGTATTCGGGGTGTGTCAGGGGTGCAACGGTTGTCTCTGGTGCGGTAACATTAGTTCACGGTGCGCGCGCCGTTGGCCGAGGGCCTCTGACCCTGCCAGCGGCGCGTTGCCGTGTGTCGTCCCCTCCGTCCCAGTCGATGTCGTTCTCGTCTTTCGAGCTTCACCCCTCGCTGCTCCGCGGCGTGCAGTCGATGGGCTTCGCCGCCCCGACCCCCATCCAGCAGCAGTCGGTCCCGCCGGCCATCGCCGGACGCGACCTCCTGGCCTGCGCGATGACGGGCAGCGGCAAGACCGCCGCCTTCCTCCTCCCGATCGTCCAGCGGCTGATCGACCGGCCGCGCGGCACCACCCGCGCGCTCATCCTCACGCCGACGCGTGAGCTGGCCGCCCAGATCGAGGAGCACCTGCGCGCGCTGGCCGCCCACACCAAGGTGACGGGCGCGGCCGTGTTCGGTGGCGTCGGCATGGGGCCGCAGGAGGCCGCGTTCCGCCGCGGCGTCGACATCCTCGTCGCCACGCCGGGCCGGCTGCTCGACCACCTGCGCATGCCGTACGCGCGGCTGGACGGGATCGAGATGCTCGTCCTCGACGAGGCCGACCGCATGCTCGACATGGGCTTCCTGCCGGACATCAAGCGCGTGCTCGCGCACCTGCCGGCGAAGAAGCAGACGATGCTGTTCTCCGCCACCATGCCCGAGCCGATCGCGCGCCTGTCGCGCGACCTGCTGCACGACCCGGTGGCGATCAACCAGGAGCGGAAGGCGGCCCCGGCCACCGGCGTGGAGCAGATGCTCTACCCGGTCTCCGAGGCGCTGAAGGCGCAGCTCTTCCTCGAGCTGATCCGCCGCGGCGAAGTGAAGGACGTCATCGTCTTCACGCGCACGAAGCACCGCTCCAACCGGCTGTTCGAGTTCCTCACGCGCCACGGCGTGTCGTGCGAGCGCATCCACGGCAACCGCTCGCAGGCGCAGCGCACCCAGGCGCTCGACGGCTTCAAGAACGGCCGCGTGCAGGTGCTCGTCGCGACCGATATCGTCGCCCGCGGCATCGACGTCGAGGAGCTGAGCCACGTCGTGAACTTCGACGTGCCGCATCTGCCGGAGGACTACATCCACCGCGTGGGCCGCACCGCGCGCGCCGAGGCGACCGGCGACGCGATCACGTTCGTCTCGCCGGAGGAGGAGAACGACCTTCGCGCGATCGAGCGGGCGATCGGCAAGCGCATCGCGCGCCGCACGCTCACCGGCTTCGACTACCAGGCGCGGCCGACCGAGCGGTTCGAGATCCCGATCGCCGAGCGCATCGCCGACATCCGCAAGCGCAAGGCGGAGGAGCGCCAGCGCGCGCGCGAGAAGGCCGAGCGCAAGGCGCAGCGCGCGACCGACGAGGAGGCGCGCCGGGCCGAGAAGGCGCAACCGCGCGGCGGCCGCGGGCAGAACGGCGCGTCGAGCGGCGCGAGCGCCTACGCCGCGCCGTCGGGCAGCGGCGCCGCCCTCGCCACCCCGCGCCGCCGTCGTCGCGGCGGACGCGGTGGGCAGCGGCCTAACGGAAACGGCAATTCGTGATGCGCATCGCGTAGCGGCGCCCTGTCCACTCGGAACGGGGCGCCGCTACGCGATACGCCTCACGTAATTGGCGTCAGGCCACGTCGGGCACGACGAACGGCTGCACGATGTTGATGACCTGGGCGCGCGTGAGCGGCTCGTCGAAGGCCGCCGAGACGTCGGGGCCGCGCACCAGGTTCGGCAGCCGGGTCGCGTCGATGGAGACGTCGGCGGTGCCGTTGTTCACGACGTGCGTCTGGTTCCCCTCGCCCTGATACGGGAAGTAGACGCCGAGCTGCACGGCTTGCGGGAGCGACGACGCGTTAGGCACGCCCGAGCCTAACGTTCCCTCGCCCTGGATGGTGCCGTTGTAGCGGATCTCCGCCGGCGCTCCGGCGGCTCGGCGCAGCCGGCGGATCTTCGCCGCGTGGCGTGCCTCCACCGAGTGGATCTGCAGCGCCGCCTGCAGCGTGTCGCCGGCGCGCAGCAGGTTCCCCGCCTGCCCCTTGTACGCGCGCACGCCGGTGTCCTCGAACAGCTGGCTCGCGATGAGCAGCAGGCCCTTGTCGGTCGTCGCCCCGCTGAACGGGCCGGTGCCGCTCCCGCGGCCGCCGGTGAAATCGAACGTCAACGCGGGATTGTAGATCGTCGGCGTGCCGCCGGCCGCGGCGATCGCGCGGATGAGGAACTGCACGTGCGCCATCTCGTGATCGCGGATGAGCGACAGCGTCGCCATCTCGGTCGGCGTGAGCTGCGTGCGCACGCGCTGGAACGCGAGGTTGAACGGCACGAACTGGCTCGTGCCCGTGACGGCCCGGTAGAACTCCGCCTCGAGGTTCTCCAGCAGCAGCGCGAACTGCAGCGTGTCGATGATCGTGCTCGTCGGCGCCTGCCCGTACGCCTCCTGCGACAGCGCCGCGAGCGCGACGGGGAGCGATCCGATCGCCAGGCCGGCGGCGAGCATGCCACCGACCTTGCCGCTCCGCACGATCGCGTCGCGGCGGCTGACGAGGGTCTCGACGACGTCGGATTCGATCGCGTCGAGGATGGGTGCGTCCTGCATGTCCTGCATGGTTGCGTCTCCTCGAAGCGGGTCAGCTCGGCTGCGTGCCGATGGTGATCGTGTCCTGGATGAGCGGCGCCGCGTTCGACAGCACCGATACCGGCGGCAGCGCGACGTCGCGCCCGCTCGCCGGGTCGGCACCCCACGCCGAGAGCGATGCGAGATCGGCGAACGCCGTCCCGGTGGTGTCGAGCGTGTCGCGGATGGATGCCGCGTGACGCGCTTCGACGGACACGATCTTCCCCGCCATGAGGAGGTTGTTCGCGTTGCGGATGTAGCGCCCCGCGCCGTTGTACGCCGCGACGCCGAGGTCCTCGAACGTGCGCGCCGTCGTCAGCACGCTCGTGCGGTCGGCGAAGTTCACCGCGCTGAAGTTCGGCGTGAGCGTCGGGAGCGCGGCGGAGCCGAGCGCGGCGCGCAGCAGCTCGCGGTGCGCGACCTCGTCGCGCCAGATGTCGGAGAGCATCTCCCGCTCCGCCGCGTTCGCGAACGTCGACCCGAACGGCGACGTGGTGACGAGCTGCGTGTAGAACGCGGCCTCGAGCTGCTCCAGCGCGAACGCGTAGTTGAAGATGCCGACGTCGGTGCCGAGATCGAGCGTGATCGTGCCGACCGCCGCGGCGGTGAGGTCGCGCGCCGCGCCCGCCGGCGCGAGCCCCGTCGACGCGCTCTCGTCGCGGCACGCCGCGAACACGGTGGGCAGCAGCGCGACCGTGCCGCCCATCGCGAGCGCCCGCAGAAATCCGCGTCGGCTCGCCGGCTGCCAGAGCTCGTCCGCGCGGCGGACGACCACACGTTCCTCGTCGTATCCCATACCCCACCCCTCCCATGCCCGATGTACGACGCAGAAGCGCCGCGAGCGTCGTCGTGCGACGACGTCACGGTGTGCGGTATCTCCGCCGGCTGCTGCGTCGATCAGCGCCGGCTGCGGCGTGACGGGCGTCACATCGGGCGAGTATCGTGCCCGCCGCCCGCGAACGGGGCGAGCATCCTGCATCAACCTCGGTGCACCAGCATCCGTAGAATCGCGGATCTGGGACACGCGATTGTGTTCGGCAGCGTACCGACTCTTTCCCGCAACTGTTGCGGCGACGAGAGTTATGCCCATGGCAAGCACGCCCCGACGTCGCCGCATGGAGATCGCGGAGGTCATGCGCCGACGCGTGCTGAGTGGCGTCGCGTCGGGCTCCCTGCGTCGCAACGATCGCCTGCCGAGCGCGCGCGAGCTGGCCGGTGAGTTCGACGTGGATCCGCGGCTGGTGCTGTCGTCCTACCGCGTGCTGGCCCGCGAGGGGCTCGTCGACATCCGGCGCCGCTCGGGCATCTACGTCGCCGGCACGCCGCCGGTCCCGGGCGGTCCACCGGTGGTCGCCGACGGCTGGGTGGCCGACGTGCTGTTCGCCGGCATCGAGCGCGGCCTGTCCGCGCCCCGCCTCGGCGACTGGCTGCGCCGCTGCGTCACGACGCGCCGGCTCCGCGCGGCCGTCGTCGCGCTCTCGGCCGACCAGCTCGAGGGGCTGTGCGGCGAGCTGCGCGAGCTCTACGGGGTGGACGCGGTACCGTTCGCGCCGGCGGTGCTCGACGGGTCCTCGGTGCCGACCGAGCTCGCGGCCGCCGACTTCGTCGTCACCGAGTCCGCCTATGCCGACGCCCTGCGCGCGCGCATGACGCCGCTCGGCAAGCGCGTGCTCGTGGCGACCATCCGCGCCGATCTGGACACGCACTGGCAGCTTCTGCGGCAGGAGCATCCCGTGTACGTCGTGGTCACCGATCCGCGCACCGAGGCGCTGCTGTCGCAGGCCGCCGGCGTGCACGCGGACCGCGTGAAGGCGGTGGTGATCGGCCGCGACGAGGTCTCGCACGTCCCCGCCGACGCGCCCGTCTACGTCACGCGCAGCGCCCGCCAGCGCCTCGCGAGCACGCCGATCCCGGGCAAGCCGATCCCCGCCGCCCGCGCGTTCGACGCCGCGTCGTCGCTCGAGATCCTGCGCCTGATCGTCAGCGCGAACCTGAAGGCGATGCGCACGCCGTAGCGGCGCACACCGTCAGCATCCTCGCTTGGCGAGATACGTCAGCTCGTCCTCCACCGCGCCTAACAGCGCGCGGTTCACCCACTCGACGCCCTGCGCCACCGAGTGGTCCATGTTGCCGACCTCGTAGCGCCACGCGCCGAAGCGGCCGCGGGAGAAGATGCCCTGCGACTCGAGCCACGGCTGGATGACGCGCAGCGCGGCGTCGCGCTCGAGGCTCGGCGTCGGGTACGTGTAGTCGCGCTCGATGACGTACGTGTCGACGATCTTCGGCACGTCCGACTCGTCCAGCAGCCGCGTGGCGAGCATGCCCTCGATCGTCTGGTCGACGATCGTGTCGCGGTTCTCGGGCTTGAACTCCGAGTGCGAGATCTCGGCGAGCAGCGAGTGCTGGCGCGTGTGGTCGGGCACGACCTCGGGCGAGTAGTTCGAGAGATACGTCACGCGGTAGAACGGCGCGTCGCTCTCCGGGAAGTACATCCAGCACTTGCTCGTCCCCGCGGGCCGGTCCACGCCGACGCCGACGATGAACGACCCCGAGTGGCGCAGGCACCCCGCCGCGTCGCGCACCTGGTCCGGTGCGCCCTCGGTGATCGCGACCAGCTTGTCGAGCGGCATCGTGGACAGCAGCTGGTCGTACGGCTCGCGCGTGCCGTCGGCGAGGATGACTTCCTTGCGCGCCGCGTCGATGCCGACCGTGCGCGTGTTCAGCGACAGGTGCTCGCTCACGTACGGCACGATGCGCTCGAACAGCCCACCGGTGCCGCCGTAGCGCGGATACTTGAACGTGTTGTTCGGCCCCCAGCCCGCATCGTCCTTGTCGAGGACGACGTTGCCGAGCACCCGCTCGATGGGCGGCGTGGAGACGCGCTCGCCGATCCACTCCTTGTTCATCATGCGCGGCGGGTGCGCCCACACCTTGAAGTTGTACGGCATCATGAAGTACTTCGCGATGCCGGCGCCGAACTGCTTGTGGATCAGCTGGTCGAAGTTCTCGATCCGCGCCAGGTCGATCGGCGTGCGCTGCGCCTCGATGAGGCCGAGCAGGCACTCGAGCACCATCTCCTTCGGCAGGTGGCGGATGTTGTTCTGGAACGGGTACGGCAGGAACCGCCCGCACATCCACACCCACGCCTCGCGCACGAGCTCCTGATACTCGTCGCCCATCAGCGTGTCGAACAGCCGATCGAAGTATGGGTAGTGCGAGAACAGGACGTGGCCGCCGATGTCGTACGTGAAGCCGTTGGGGCTCGTCTCGCTCGAGGCCAGGCCGCCCACCTTGTGACGCGCCTCGAGCAGCCGGAAGTTGCGGTGCCCCAGCTCCTGCAGGCGGTAGGCGGCGCCGAGCCCCGTGGGGCCCGCGCCGACGATGACGATCTTCTGGTCCGACACTGAACGGGCTCCTAACGCTGTAGCGAGAGAGTGGGGACGAGCGGGCGCGCGGGCTCGGTGTGCCCGGCCCACGCGTGGGTGCCGCGCAGTCGGCGGCGCGTGTCGACGTAGGCGCGCACCGCGCGGTCCACGTCGCCGAGTATCGTGCCGCGCTCGCTCGCCAGCGGCGAGAAGCGCGGGCGCGGCGCCGTGAGCCCCGCCGCGTCGAGCGGCACGGGGACCAGCGTCGCCGTGGACAGACCGGCGTGGTGCGCCGCCGCGCGCGCGAGCTCGTACCACGTGAGCGCGCCCGCGTTCGCGACGTGCCACACGCCGCGCTCGCCGTCGATGAGCAGGTCGAGCGCCGCATCGACGAGGGCCGGCCGATACGTCGGCGACACGACGACGTCGGACAGCGCGGCGAACGGCGCGTCCGCGGCGAGTGCGCGCAGCGCGAGCGTGATGAAGTCGCGATCGCTCGACGGGCCGAAGCACGCGCTCGTACGCACGACGAGCGCCGCGGGATGCGCGTCGAGCACCGCGCGCTCGCCCGCCGCGTGCGAGCTGCCTAACGCGCCGAGCGGCGCCGTCGCGTCGGCCTCGACGTACGGGCGATCGAGCGCGCCGTCGAACACGAGGTCGGACGAGAACGTGACGAGCGCGATGCCGCGCTGCGCGCACGCGCGGGCGAGCGCCGCGGGCGCGCAGACGTTCTCGCGCCAGCAGGCGTCGCGCTCGCGCTCCGCGTCGTCGATCCTCGCGTACCCCGCCGCGTTCACGACGGCCCATGGCCGCACGGCGTCGAGCACCGCCACGAGCGCGGCCTCGTCGAGCAGGTCGAGCTCGGGGCGCGACGCGGCGTGATAGGCGAGGCCGCGCTCCTCGCACGCGCGCACCACCGCGTGCCCGAGCGTGCCGCGCGCGCCGGTGACGAGCACTCGGCGCGGGGCTGCGTGGCGCGCGGGCCGCAGCGGCGTCTCGTCGCGCCGCCGGTCGATGCGGCCCGCCGGCCAGTACATCAGCCGCTGCGGCGACTCCCACCATCCCGGGCCGTCGAGCGCCGGGTGGTCGCACGCGCCACGCGTGGCGAGGTCGCGCATCATCCCCGCGAGCGCGGTGGCGCGCGGCGCCGGCGCGCGCACGTCGAACGCGCCCGGCTCGTAGTGTCCGTCGTCGCGCGTGAGCAGGCTCGCCCAGTCGAACGCGCCGAACGTCGACCACGCCGTCACCGCGCGCAGATCGACGCCGTCGGCGCGCAGGTCCTGCGCGGCGGCCCAGACCGCGGCGAGCCAGCGCATCTGCTGCTCGCGTGTGCAGCCGAGGTGGCACTCCGTCACCGCCATCGGCCGGCCGTAGCGGTCCCACGCCTCGCGCAGCACGCGCGCCGGCCCGTCGGGTCCCGCCGCGAGCACGCGCACCGCCTCGACGTCGGCGTAGCGGTGCCGCCGGTTGCCGCCGTGCGTCGACGCCGGGTAACGCGCGAGGCGGCGGTCGAGGAACCGCTCGCTCGTGAGGTAGTGGTTGATGCCTAACAGATCCGGTGGGCACGGATCCTCGACGAAGCTCGCGAGCTCCGACTCGCGCACGGCGCAGCCGCGGTGCAGGTGGCGCCACATGCGCGCCTCCGGCCCGAGCCGCCCCGTGAGCAGGTCGAACGTGAGCCACCGCCGCTCGTTCTCGAACCGCGCCTGGTAGGCGAGCGTCCGTACCGCGTGCGTCTTGCCGAGATCCTCGGTCTGCACGAGCCGCGCGCCGGGGACGAGCTCGCGGATCGCGCGCATCGCCGCGCGGACGCCGTGCATCTGGTTCAGCAGCGCGCGCGCGCGAACGACCGGTCGTCGCGCGCATGCGGGTACCAGAGCCCATACAACGCGCTGAAGCGCGCGGTCGTGAGCGGCTCGTTGATCGGCGTCCAGTCCTCGACCCACGGATGCCGGCTCGCGACGGCGTGCGCGAACTCGGCCAGCCGCTCGGGCAGCGACGTGTCGAGGAGGCTCGTGTCGCGCGGCCCGCTTCCGTGGTGCAGCAGCGTCACGATCGGCCGCACGCCCAACGCGCGCAGCCGCTCGAGCCGGCGATCCACCCACGCCCAGTCGGCGCGCGCGAGCCCCTGGGGCGCGACGCGCTCCCACAGCACCGGCTGGCGCAGCGCCGTGACGCCGAGCGCGGCGAGCCGGTCGAGATCGTCGTCGCGCTCGGCGTGGCCGCCGAGCGCAAGCTGATCGCGATACCGGTCGCCGACCCGGTTGACCGTGCACTCCACGCCGGCCCACAGCTCCATCATCGACCCGCCGGCTCCGTTCACCCGCGCCGTCATGGCGCGAGCGGTCAAGCGGTCATCCCCTCACCACCCACCGCCTCGAGAAGCGGCGGGACGGCGCGACGCGCGGGCGCCGCGGCGGGCTTCGTCGCCCCGGCGGCGAACGGCGCCAGGTGCGCGTCGACCAGGTCGGTCGCGTCGAGCGCGTCGACGATGATCGCGCACATGCGGGCGACGATGGAGTCCCACGTATGCTCCTTCGCCATGCCGATGCCGCGCGCGATCAGCTCGGGATCGGGCGCCGTGAGCGCGACGCGCACCGCGGCGGCGAAGTCCTGCACCGTGTCCGCCACGGACACGACCGGCGTGAAGTGGTGCAGCACGTCGGCGATCGGCGTCGACACGATCGGCTTGCCGGCCGCCATGTATTCCAGCGTCTTCGTCGGGTTGATGTACTCCGTCGCCTCGTTCAGCGCGAACGGCATCAGGCACACGTCGAACGCCTTCGCGTACATCGGCAGCTCGGCGTACGGCTTCTGTCCGAGCCAGCGGATGTTAGGCGCCTGCGGCAGCTCGCGCGGGTCGACCTTCACGACGGGCCCCACCATCGCGACCACGCAGTCGGGATGCGCCTCGGCGAGGCCGCGCACGAGATCGTAGTCGATGCGCTCGTCGATCACGCCGTAGTAGCCGAGGATCGGCGCGTCGACGTCGGCGAGATCCGTGGGGCGCGGCAGGTCGGAGCGGCGCGCCTTCGCGAAGTGCGCGGAGTCCACGCCGCACCCGAAGAAGTGCACGTTCGGGTGCCGCTTCGACTTCGAGAGCCACAGCTTGTGCCCGCCCGTGAACACGACGTCGGCGCGCGCCATCAGCATGCGCTCGCGGTCGACCAGCTCGCGCGGCGCGAAGCGGAACTTCGACAGCTCGTCCATGCAGTCGTACACGATGCCGCGCTCACCGAACGCGCCGATCATCGTGGGCGCCGGCATCGGCGTGTAGAACCACTGCACGGGCGCCGTGAAGCGGCCGCCGAGGGCGCCACCGCGCGCGAGCGCCGCGAGCAGCAGCGTCCGCACCTCCGCGAGCGCGCGGTCTCCGTGGTCGCGGAGCGTGGCGGGCAGCACCGGCACGGCGCGCGTGACGTTCGGCGCCGGCGTGGAGAGATCGAGCCGCGCATGCGACAGATCGTCGGCGAACAGCGGCTCCTCGACGAACAGCACCGGCACCGACTCGGCGAAGCGCGACAGGAGCTGCTGCGGGCGTTGCCACACGAAGTCCCAGCGCAGGTGGCTGTGAACGATGAGTGGCGCGTCGAACGTGGGGACGACGCGAGTCGCCCGGTCGGATCGATCGGTGCGGATCATGACGACGGATTCGGTGTCGGGGACGCCGCCGCGCGCGGACACGCGGCATAACGCCCACCCAAAGTGCAAGTGCTGTTCCGAGGACTCCGCGACACGTGCCGCGCGAAACGGGCCGGCGTCCCATCAAGGGAGGCCGGCCCGCGCCGTTCGAGCGTGAGATCGCGTGTCAGAACTCGCTCTGTGCGCTACCGCTCTTAGCCTCGTTGTCGGCGATGAGCCGCCGCGCGCCCTGCCACCGGCGGAACAGTCGACCGTTACGCTCGATCGTCGTCTCGATGATGCGCCCCGACGTCACGCTCGCGTGGATGAAGTGGCCCTCACCGAGATAGATGCCGACGTGCGACACCTTCTGGCCGCGGCCGAACGTCAGCAAGTCTCCGGGACGCAGCAACTTGCGGTCGCGCGGCACGGCCGTGCCGACGCGCGCCTGCTGCGCCGCCGTGCGCGGCAGCCGGATGCCTAACGCTTCCATCGCGAAGCGCGCGAACGAGCTGCAATCGAGCCCCTTGTCCGGATCGTCGCCGCCGAACACGTAGCGCGTGCCGAGCTGGCTGCGCGCCCGCGACATCATCGCCGACAGCAGGCGTTCGGCGGACGCGCTGAAGCCGCTGAGCGGCTTGCCGTCGGTTCCCTCGGTCGGCGCCGCCACGGTGGGCAGGGAGGCGAACGCCTGCTCCATCGTCTGCCCCGGCTGGAGCAGCAGCTCGGCCGAAGGGATCTCGGGGAACGCGGCCGGCAGGGTGGGGAGCAGCGGGCCGGCGGCGACTTCGGCGTGGGGGTGGGGGCGCGGCTTCGCGCTCGTGCGCGTGGCGGTCGCGCGGTGGGGCTTCGTCGGGCGGCGGGGCTTCGGCTTCGGCGCGGCCTGGTGCGCGCGGATCGCCGCGGGTGCGGCGAGGGCGATCGAGCCGGCGGTGCTCAGACCGGCGCCAAGCAGCAGGGCGCAGCGCAGGGTCCGGAGCAGTGGGCGACTCGGTGGAAGGGAGAGGCGGAGGGGGGGCACGGCGGGGGGAGCCTCGTGACACGACGCGCGGACGCCGGAAACCAGGAGGGCCGGTCCGGCGGGCAGCGACGTGAACGTAGCCCCGCGGCTCCGTACGGCAGAACCCGAAAAGAACGGTGTTTCGTCGACCGCCCTGACCGCGTGGTCAGGAACCGCGGGGATTGCCGGACCGGGGCCCGTGCGTGGTTCCGGAACGTCTGTCCGACCGGGCCCGGCGGGTCGTCAGCGGAGGCCGACGACCTTGTGCGTCTGCACCGAGAGCCGCCAGCGCGGATGGGCCAGACAGTACGCGATCGCGGCCCGGGTGTTCTCGGCCAGGTCGGGGCCGTCCATCGGCTGGAGGAAGAAGTGGCGGAACGACAGCCGCTCGAAGTGCTTCGGCTGCGCCTCGGCCTCCCGCTGCGGGTAGACGAGCTTCAGCTCGTCGCCGGCGGTGACGGCGAGCGTCGTCCCGGCTTTCGGGCTGACGCAGATCCAGTCGAGCCCCGCGGGCGCCGGCTGGGTGCCGTTCGTCTCCACCGCGACCTCGAAGCCGGCCGCGTGCAGGGCGTCCACCGCGGCTTCGTCGAGCTGGAGCAGCGGCTCGCCGCCGGTGCACACGACGAGCGGGGCGACGCCGCCCGTCCACGCCGCATCCGGCAGCTGGCCGGTGCCCGCGGCCCATCGCTCGGCCACGGCGTCGGCGAGCGCCTCGGCGCTCGCGAAGCGGCCGCCGTCGGGACCGACGCCCACGAAATCGGTGTCGCAGAAGCGGCACACGGCGCGGTGGCGGTCGGCCTCGCGCCCCGTCCACAGGTTGCAGCCGGCGAAGCGGCAGAAGACCGCGGCGCGCCCGGCGTTCGCGCCTTCTCCCTGGAGCGTGTAGAAGATCTCCTTGACCGTGTAGCTCATGCGTAGCGAATCGGGTCCGTCGCCCCCGCCTCGGCGAACCCCTTCAGGCGCAGCTGGCAGGCGTCGCAGTGCCCGCACGCGGCGCCGTCGGGCGTCGGATCGTAGCAGCTCGTCGTGTCCGCGTAGTCGACGCCGAGCGAGAGACCGAGTCGGACGATGTCCGCCTTCGTGAGGTCGAGGAGTGGCGTGCGGATGCGCAGCGCCGTCTCGCCGCGTGCGGCGGCCTCCACACCCGCGCGGGTCGCGAGGTTCGCCATGCGCTCGAACGCGCGCACGTACTCGGGGCGACAATCGGGATACCCGCTGTAGTCGTACGCGTTCACGCCGATGAACACGTCGCGCGCGTCCGAGACCTCGGCCAGCGCGAGCGCGTACGACAGGAAGATCGTGTTGCGCGCCGGCACGTAGGTGATGGGGACTCCGTCGGTCGCGAGCGACGCCGCGGGCCGGTCCTTCGGCACCGCGATGTCCGCCGTGAGCGCGGAGCCGCCGAACACCCGGAGGTCGATGTCGACGACGACGTGTCGCGCGACGCCCCACCGCGCGGCGATGCGCCGCGCCGCGTCCACCTCGTGCGCGTGCCGCTGGCCGTAGCGGAACGACAGCGCGTGCACGGCGAAGCCCTCGCGCACGGCGACGGCGAGACACGTGGTCGAATCGAGGCCGCCGCTGAGCAGCACGACGGCGGGAGGCGTGGGATCGGTCACGCCGTGAAGCTAACCGGCCCGGAGCGCGCGCCGGACCTAGGTCCTAGGGGGGCTCCCCCCCTTCACCCAGGGTAGCACGCGTGCACGGCGACGTCGGTACCATTCCGGCGCGCGTCGTCGCATCCTGACGCGTTCGCGCGCCGCGCCCGCCTCCCGAGCCCCGACGACGATGGACTTCCTGACCGACCCGAACGCGTGGCTCGGCCTGCTCACGCTCACGCTGCTCGAGGTCGTCCTCGGCATCGACAACATCATCTTCCTCTCGATCCTCGCGGCGAAGGTCGAGCCGGCGTCGCAGAAGATGGCGCGACGCCTCGGCCTCGCGGGCGCGTTCGTGACGCGCGTCGGCCTGCTGCTGAGCATCAGCTGGCTCGCCCGTCTCACGACGCCGCTGTTCGCGCTCCCCGCGCTCGGGTTTCTCGAGGCGGAGGCGCGCGAGGTCACGGGACGCGATCTCATTCTCGTGATCGGCGGCCTGTTCCTCATCGCGAAGGCGACGTACGAGGTCCACGGGAAGCTCGAGGGGGAAGGGCAGCACGGCCCCGGTGCGAAGAGCGGCCGCAGCTCGCTGGTCGCCGTCGTCGCGCAGATCGCCGTCGTCGACATCGTGTTCTCGCTCGACTCGGTGATCACCGCGGTGGGCATGGTGAACAACGTCGCCGTGATGATCGCCGCGAACGTGATCGCCCTCGCGTTCATGCTCGGCGCGGCGGGCCCGATCTCGACGTTCGTCGACCGGCACCCGACGGTGAAGATGCTCGCGCTCTCGTTCCTCGTGCTCGTCGGCACGAACCTCGTCGCGGAAGGGCTCGGCCAGCACGTGCCGAAGGGCTACACGTACTTCGCGATGTTCTTCTCGGTCGCCGTAGAGATGCTCAACATCCGCGTGCGGTCGAAGGGGCAGCCGGTGAAGCTGCGGGAAGGGGAGACGATCGAGGAGGGGATGGTCGGCGAGTAGTCGCCCGCTGGCCTGCTCCCTGCACCCTCGCGCCACATGCGCATTCTGGTGACGGGTGGCAGCGGGGTGGTGGGCGAGGCGACGGTGCGCGCCCTCGTGAAGCGCGGGCACACGGTCCGGCTGTTGACGCGGCACGCCGACGAGGCGGCGCGCGAGTGGCCCGACGGCGTGGAGCCGCGCGCCGGCGACGTGACGCGCCCCGACACGCTGCACGGCGCGGCGGACGGCTGCGACGCCGTGCTGCACGTCGTCGGCATCGTCGACGAGTCGCCGCCCGACAGCACCTTCGACAAGGTGAACGTCGAGGGAACGCGCCACGTCGTGCAGGAGACCGCGCGCGCGGGCGTGCCGCACCTCGTGTACGTCTCGTCGCTCGGCGCGGAGACCGGCGAGTCGCCATACCACCGGAGCAAGAAGGCGGGCGAGGAGATCGTGCGTCGCTTCGGCGGCCGGTGGGTGATCGTGCGGCCGGGCAACGTCTACGGCCCGGGCGACGACGTCATCTCGCTGCTGCTGAAGATGGTGCGCACGCTGCCCGCGGTGCCCGTCATCGCGGGCGGCGACCAGGAGTTCCAGCCGGTGTGGGCCGACGACGTCGGCGAGGCGCTCGCGGCGGCGGTGGAGCGCGCCGACCTCGCGGGCAAGGCGCTCGACGTGGCGGGCCCGGAGCGCACGTGCGTGAACGACCTGCTCGACCGCTTCGGCCGCCTAACGGGGCGCGAGCCGACGCGCATCCCGGTGCCCGGCATGCTCGCCGGCCTCGGTGCGCGCGTCGCCGGTGTACTCGGCGTGGAGTTCCCGGTGAACGACAGCCAGCTCACGATGCTGCGCGAGGGAAACGTCATCGAGCCGCCGAAGCGAAACGCGCTGCTCGACGTGCTCGGCGTACGGCCCACGGCGCTCGACGACGGGCTGCGTCGGCTGCTCGACGCGCTGCCCGAGCAGCTCCCCGAGCAGGGCGTGGGCCCGCTGCACCGCAAGCGCTTCTGGGCCGACATCCGCGACGCCACCGTCGACGCGAACGCGCTGTTCGCGCGCTTCTGCCAGGACTTCGACGAGATCAGCCCCGATCAGATGCACGTCGGTGCGGAGCCCGGCACGCCGACGGCGGTGCGGGAGCGCGGGCAGACGGTGACGATGTCGCTGCCGATGCGCGGCAACGTGCAGGTGCGCGTGGCCGAGCTGGGCCCGACGCTGCTCACGCTGCAGACGGTGGAGGGGCATCCGCTGGCCGGTGCCGTGCGCTTCACGTTAGGCCCGCCGCCCACGCCGGTCGACACGGGCGTGCTCCGCTTCCAGGTGGAGCTCTACGACCGCGCGGCGAACGTCGTCGACTGGCTCGCCATGGCCACCGTCGGCAATCGCATGCAGGACGCGACGTGGCGCGAGACGATCGAGCGCATCGTGCGCGAGAGCGGCGGCACCGCGGAGGCGGGCGTGCAGACGGACGAGGCGACGCTCGACGGCCCGGACGCGGAGGGCGTCGAGGCGTGGCTGCGCGAGCTGGCGTTGTCGGAGAAGCAGGCCCGCAACACGCCCTGAGCGCGCGCCGTTAGGCGCCGTCGCCGAAGTCGACGAGATCCAGCTGCGCCGTGCAGTGCTCGCCGCAACCGAGCCGGTAGCGGTTGCGCGCGAACCAGCGATAGAAGCGGTCGACGAGCGTGTGCACGAGCGGGATGCGGAAGATCCACGAGATCAGCCGTCCGCGCGGCATGATGTCGATGATGCGCTCCACCGCTGCGGCGCCCATCCACGTGCGCCCGCCGGGCCCGATCAGCTGCACGCCCTCCGCGTAGGCGCGCGCCGGGATCCACGGGAACCGCGCCGCCACGCCGGCCATCTGCGACGGCACGATCTCGAGCAGGTGCGCGTTGCGATCCCACGCGCGCAGCAGCGCGACCATCTTGCCGCACACCTTGCAGTGGCCGTCGTACACCACCGTGTACGGCCGGCCCTCGCCGACGCCCGACCAGCCCGCGGTGAACGACGTCGGCGACTGCGCGGCGCCGTCGCGCGGCCGACCGCGCACCGTGAACTGCACCACCGGCACGCTCACGCGACCGCGCCCTCGACGCTCACCGCCGTGTGGCCGTGCGACAGCGTCGCGTGGATCGGGCAGAGCGCGGCGGCGCGCTTCGCGGCCTCGAGCCGGTTCGGCGGAAGGCTCTTCCACGTGAACGCGAGCTTCACCGTGTCGAGCCGATGCGGCTTCTCGGCGAACGTCCACGACACGTCGATCACGAGGTCGTCGAACGGGATGTTCGCGTGCGTCGCCCACGACGCGAGCACGGAGAACGTGCACACGGCGAGCGAGCTGCCGAGCATGTGGAACGGCGAGTACTGCCGCTCGGCCGAATCGGCGTCGATCGTCAGCAGGCCCGGCGCGGGCTCGTAGCGGATGGAGTCGTCGGACAGGAGCGTGATCTTCACGGCGCGTCGGCTGGTGCAAGGAGCAAGCCCTCCGCGTCCCTCGGAGGACGCCGATCTGTCACCCGCGCCGGACACCGGGTGCTGGCAACGCCGACGCAAGGCGATGCACGGTAACGACTTGCGCGCGCGGCACGGGCGGCCCCGAAGCTGCCTTACCGGGGGCCGGTGCCCGCGGCGTCGCGGGCAACGTGACCCGGAGAATCCCATGCATCGGTCCATCGTCAACGCCCGCTCGGTCGCCGTGCTGGCCCTCGCCCTCGTCGCCGCGCCGCTCGGCGCGCAGCAGCGTCAGCCGGCCGCCGCACAGAAGGCGACGGTGTTCGACGTGACGCCCTACGCGGGCTACATGCATTTCGGCGACATCATCAACGGCCCGCTCGGCACGAGCCTGAAGAGCGCGAACGCGCCCGTCGTCGGCGCGCAGCTCGGGCTCTCGATGGGGCCCAACGTCGGTCTCGTCGGCAACGTCGCGTACGGCTCGTCGAACCTGCAGGTCGGCGTGCCGATCCTCGGCGGCGTGAACATCGGCGGCACGAGCAAGCACGTGATCTACGATGCCGACGTCGAGCTCCGCATGCCCATGCAGAGCGCCGGCGCCGCGCAGCAGTTCACGCCGTTCGCGCAGCTCGGCGTGGGCGCGATCACGACGAAGTTCCAGGAGTCGGTCGTGAAGACGTCGTCCACCAGCTTCGCCGGCAACCTCGGCGCCGGCGTCGACGTCACCGTCGGACGCGGCTTCGGCGTGCGCGCGATGGTGAAGGACTACGTCGGCCGGTTCGACGCGCTCGACAACACCGGCCTGCCGGTGAAGGGCAACACGACGAACAACATCGCCGGAAGCGTCGGGCTCCGCCTGTCGTTCTGACGGCGTGCCCGCTTTGACGGGGCTCCACGTACGAGTGTTGGCAGGACTGAAGGAGGACTGAAGAAGGAGAACACCAACGGAGTTGTTGGTCCTTCTTCAGTCCTCCTTCAGTCCTTCTTCAGTCCCATGGAAAGTCGTACGTGGAGTCCCGCCGGGCGCGCCTGGCTCGTGGAGTGCAGGAGCTGCATGGCATGCCGGAACTGCATCCGCTCCTCCGCCTTCCTCCGCGCACGGACGAGGGCACCGTGAACGTGGTCGTGGAGACGCCCGGCGGCAGCGTGCACAAGCTGAGCTTCGATGACGAGCGCGGGGTGTTCGTGCTCAAGAAGTCGCTGCCGGTGGGGATGACGTTCCCGCACGACTTCGGCTTCGTGCCGCGCACGAAGGCCGGCGACGGCGACCCGATCGACGTGCTCGTGCTGCACGACGGTCCCACGCTGCCCGGCGTCGTCGTCGAGGCGCGGCTCGTCGGCGTCATCGAGGCGGAGCAGCGCGAGAAGGGCGGCCCGCCGCAGCGCAACGACCGGCTCATCGCCGTGGGCGTGAAGTCGCGCACGTTCGGACGCGTTCACGAGCTCACGCAGCTCCCGCGCGAGCTGGTGGACGACCTCGAGCGCTTCTTCGTCTCGTACAGCACCGCGCTCGGCAAGGAGCTCCGACCCCTGGGCCGCGCCGGCGCGGAGCGCGCGGAGGCGCTGCTCGACGAGGCGGTCGCGAAGCGTTAGGCCGCCGCTAGAACAGGAGCCCGAGCGTCACCGGGAAGTAGTGCAGGTCGGCTCCCGGCTCGGCGACGCTGTGGAAGCGGGCCTCGAGGAACGTGCGGAGCCCGAGCCCCGTGAGCTTCGTGCCAAGCCCCGCGTTCCATCCGAACTTGGTCGCCGTGCCGCACCGCGCGTCGCCCGAGCACGCGAGGTGGTACGCGCCGGCGCCCGCGATCACGTACGGCGAGAACGCCGTCCGCCACGCCGGCATCCGGTACGTCACGTTCAGCGTGCCCGACGTGACCGACTGCGACGCGCTCGACACGCTCGACGCGGTCGTGCCCTTGAAGCCGAACCGGTTGTACGCCGCGTCGAGGCGAAGGCCTAACGGCTGCATCGGCGAGCCGAGCGCGAACGTGCCCAACCCGTGCCAGCCGGTCTCCACGCCGTCGGCGAGCGCGCCCTGCGGCACCGTCACGCCGCCCGCGAGGCCCACCATCAGGGGACGCTGCGCGCCGGCGACCGACGCCGCGAGCGATGCGCCTAACGCCATGCCGATCCGACCACAGCGCCGCATGTCGATCCTCCCGTGTGTAGCCGAGACGCTCAGAGCGACTTGAGGTACTCGCGCAGATCCTTCCGCTGTCTGCCGGACAGCTTGAGACCGAGCGCCCGGTCGTAGTGCTCCACCACGTCGTCGAGCGTGCGCGCGCTGCCGTCGTGGAAGTACGGCGCGTGCTGCCAGAGGCCGCGCAGCGGCGTGGTGCGGTACTGCTTCGCCGTCGTGCGCTCGGCGTACCGCGGATCCATCCCCGTCTCCGACGCGGCGTGCAGCGTGCCGGCGTTGTTGTCGGTGAGGCTGTCCGCGGTGTGGCACCGCGCGCAGTTCGCGTCGAACACCGCCTTGCCTCGGCGCGCGGCGGAGCCGTTCACGAGCGCGCCCGGTGGCGGCGCGGCGCCGATCGCGTGCTGGTAGGCGCGCAGCGCGGCGAGCTTCGGCGTCACCATGTCCGGCTCCTGCACGATGTTCACGCCGAGCCGCGGGTCGGAGAAGTTGCCGTGGCCGTGCATCTGCGTCACGGCGACGTACGCGTTCCAGTACGAGATGGGCCCCTCCGCGGTGTACGTCTCGTTGGTCACGCCGGCGAGGCCGTACGCGGGCGGCAGCACGAGCGGCGTGCTCTTGCCGTCGAAGTTGAAGCGCGGGTCGTAGGTCCCCGTCGGCCAGGTGCGCAGCACCGCCTTCTGCTCCTCGGTGAAGTTCGGGAGCATGGCGAGGATCCGTCCGACCTTCAGGTCGCGGTTGGGCCACCCGTCGAGCCGGTGGCCGATGCCGGGGAGCAGCGCGTTGTCGACGGTGGAGTGGCACAGCGCGCAGGTGATCCCGATGCGCTTGATGTGCTTGCCCTCGAACTCCGCCTTGATGCCGACGACCGCGTTCTCGCGCAGCAGCTCCTTCGTCCCGCCGACACCGAGCGGGTTGTGGAGGATGAACTTCGCGAGGTTGAGCCGATCCATGTCGACCTTTAGCCCGAGGCCGAGCGCCTCCAGGGGTTGGATCTCCCGCTCGACCACCTCGTGCAGCCGCGCCGTGTCGGTCCAGAACTGCTCGTCGCCGAACGTGTCGTAGCGGAAGATGTCGCGCCCCTGCCGCTGCACCTCGTCGGCGGGCTTCACCGTGGGGAACTGGCGACAGGCGGCGAGTGCGCCGGTGAGCGCTGCGCACGCCACCGCGACGAGGGCCGGGCGTCGAGTCATCGTCGAGACTCCTCCAGCGACGGGAATCACGTACGGGAAGCATCCCGGGGACGGAGGCGCTGCAGAAAATATTCCAGATAAACTCAGAGTTATGGTGTTATCCGGCCAGCGGCAGAGACGATGCAGAGGTGCGGCGACAGCGCTCTAGATTGGGCGCGCCCGGTCCCATCACCGCCGCCCGTACGTCGCGTCGATGTCGCTTCGCCTTCGCCACCAATTCCTCGAGAGCCCGCGCGGGCGGATCGCGACGCTCCTGCGCCGCAGCGCGCTGACGGTGGACGAGATCGCGTCCGCGCTCGCGCTGAGCCACAACGCGGTGCGCGTGCAGCTCATGGCGATGGAGCGCGACGGCCTCGTGCGGCGTCAGGGGACGCGCCGCGGACCGACGCGGCCGTCGGCGGTCTACGAGCTGACGCCGGAGCTCGACCAGCTGCTGTCGCGTGCCTACGTGCCGCTGCTCACGCATCTCGTGAGCGCGCTCGCCGAGCGCACCACGCCCGAGGAGTTCGACCGGGTGATGCGCGAGGCGGGACGCGGGTTCGGGCGCGAGCTCGTCGCGCTCGTGCCCGACGCGCCGCTCGACGAGCGCGTGGCCGCGGCGAGCCGGGTGCTGAACGCGGAGCTCGGCGCGCTCACCGACGTGGAGCACGGTGCGGCGTCGCTCAGGATCCAGGGACGCGGCTGTCCGCTCGCCGCGCTCACCGGCAAGCACCCCGGCGTCTGCCACGCGATCGAGAGCGTGCTGGTCGAGCTGCTCGGCGACGGTGCTGCCGTGCACGAGTGCTGCGACCGCAGCGCGCGGCCCCGCTGCTGCTTCGAGATCCGAGCGTCTGCCTGACGCCTAACCGGCGGCGGCGAACAGATCGAGCTGGTCGCGCGGGCGCACCAGCCGGTCGCGCAGGTCGGGCGCGTCGAGCAGGCGCAGCGCGGGGTTCGGGTCCGCGGCGTGGACGAACGGCAGCACGCGCGCGACCGGGACGTGCAGCGTGAGCAGGTCGGTGGTGCGCAGGCGCCGCCAGCGGCGCGCGGTGAGGATGCGCTCGACGGCCATGCGTCCGAGCCCCGGCACGCGCAGCAGCTCGCGCCGCGTCGCGCGGTTGAGGTCCGCGGGGAACGCGTCGCGATGACGGAGCGCCCACGCGAGCTTCGGGTCCAGGTCCAGGTCGAGGTTCGGCGCATCGTCCGGCACCAGCTCGTCCACGGCGAACCCGTAGTGCCGGAGCAGCCAGTCCGCCTGGTAGAGGCGGTGCTCGCGGGCGGCCGGCGGCGCGGCGTCAGGCACCGCGTCCCCCGCGCCGACGATCGGCACGTACGAGCCGTAGTACACGCGGCGCAGCCGCTGCCGCTCGTACAGCGCGGCGCTCGTCCCGAGGATCTGCGCGTCGGTGGCGTCGTCCGCGCCGACCACCATCTGGGTCACCTGCCCGGCGGGCGCGAACGACGGTGCGCGCACGCTGCGGCGCTGCGCCTCGTGCGCCTCGGCGATGCCGTCGCGGATGCGGTCCATGGCGCGCGTGATCGTGACGAGCCGCCGCCCCGGCGCGATGGCATCGAGGTGCCGCTGGGTCGGCAGCTCCACGTTCACGCTGAGCCGGTCCACCCACTTGCCGGCCTCCGTGAGCAGCTCGGGGCTCGCCTCGGGGATCGCCTTCAGATGGATGTAGCCGGCGAAGCCGTGATCACGCCGCAGCGTGCGGGCGACGTCGGTGAGCTGCTCCATCGTGAAGTCGGCGCTCCGCATCACGCCCGAGCTCAGGAACAGCCCCTCGATGACGCCCTGCCGGAAGAGGTCGAGCGTGAGCCGCACGATCTCGGTCACGGTGAACCGCGCCCGCTCGACGTCGGCGGAGCGGCGGTTCACGCAGTAGGCGCAGTCGTGGATGCAGTGGTTCGTGAGCAGCACCTTGAGCAGCGCGACCGTCCGCCCGTCGGCGGCGATCGCGTGGCAGATGCCCTGGTCGGGCACGGACGACTCCCCGGGCGCGCCGGGCAGTCGGCGCGCGCAGGGCGCGTCGAATCGGGCGGCGTCGGCGAGGATGGCGAGCTTGCGTCGGGTATCCATCGGGGTGGGGGCTCGTGATTCCGAGCAACGTACACCCGAAGAATACCCGAAGATCCACCCTCGCGCCGCTGGGCCTCAGGGCGCCGAGCCGGTGGACATCACGAGGCCCGCGACGGCCATCATGACGACGACCACCACGACGCCGGTGACGTTCACCCGACCCAGCCGGGTGAGGATCAGCTCCAGCGTCTCGGCGTCCGGGGCGCGCTGCTCGGCGAGCATGATGGCGGCCCGTGCTCGGCGGAACAGGAGGTAGTTCGCGGTGCCGCCGGCGAGCACCATAGCCGCGAGCTGCACGCCGAGCAGCACCAGCCGGAAGTCCCGCATGAGCTCCGGGTTCGCCGAGATGTCGGCGGCCTTCGGCGGCTCCCCCTTCCAGAGCAGCCCGAACACCATGCCGGGCGCGATCCAGAAGAAGACGAACGGCAGGTAGAGCTTCCGGTACAGGAACCAGATCGGCGAGAACAGCGCCGCGGACCAGTTCCACGTCGGCTGGAAGCGCGGCTCCGCGAAGAACGGGGCGAACTTCCGGCGGTACGTCTCCCAGCGCGGCCCGATGAACGTCTCGTACTGCAGCTCGAGCGCGGACCCCGGCGCCGGCGCGCCGCCCTGCGGCTTCGGCCGCGCCCAGGTGGGAAGCGGTGGCTCCGTCATCGCGCGCCGCGTCCGGCCGGCTGCTGCTGCGTCAGGCAGTGCAGCGTGCCGAGGCCCCACACGAGGTCCACGGCGTGGATGCCCACCACGTCGTGCTGCGGGAACAGCCCGGCGAGCGTGTTGAGCGCCACGCGGTCGTTGCGATCGTTGAACGTCGGTACGAGCACGATGCCGTTGCCGATGTAGAAGTTCGCGTAGCTCGCCGGCAGCCGTTCGCCGTTCATCTCGACCGCGCGCGGGAAGGGCAGCGTGACGATGCGGAGCGCCCCGTGCGTGCCGCCGGCGAGCCGCAGCCGGTGCAGGTTGTCGAGCGAGCGGCGGTGGTTCTCGTCGGTCGGATCCTCCTCGTGCGCGAGGACGACGGTGTCGGGCGCGACGAAGCGCGCGATGTCGTCGATGTGACCGTGCGTGTCGTCGCCGACGCAGCCCTCGCCGAGCCAGATCGTCTGGCGGATGCCTAACCACTCGCGGAACGCGCGCTCGTAGTCCTCGCGGCCGAGTCCCGGGTTGCGCACCTGGACGTCGCTCAGCAGCCACTCCTCGGTGACGAGCAGCAGCCCCTGGCCGTTCGTCTCGATGCCGCCGCCCTCGAGCACGAGGCGCCCCTTGCCGTCGGGACGCTGCGGCTCGACGCGCGGCAGCCCCGTGACGTCGGCGATGGCGCGGCCGACGAGCGCGTCGTGCGCGTAGTTGTCGTACTTCGCCCACGCGTTGAACGCCCAGTTCGCCCACGTCACTCGCCCGTCGGCGCCGAGCACCCCCGTGGGCGCGGAGTCGCGGAGCCACACGCGATCGTTCGGCGCGACGTGGAGGCGCACGCGGTGCGCGCCGGGGCGGGGCTCGTTCACCACCACGCCGTGCGCCGCGAGCGCCTCGCGCGCGGCGTCGCGCACGGTGTCGTCGTGGCAGAGGATCTCGACCGGCTCGTGGCGGTGCAGCGCGCGCACGATCTCGGCGTACACCCACGGAATGGGGCCGAGCTTCCCGGGCCAGTCGGGCTCGTGGTGCGGCCACGCGATCCACGTCGCGTCGTGCGGCTCCCACTCCGCGGGCATGCGTAGCTCGGGACTCGGGACTCGGGACTCGGGACTCGGGTCCCGCCGGAAAGCGCTCGTTAGGCCCCGAGTAGTGGGGCCGATCTCACCGGAGCCGAGGTCGTCGCGCATGCGTCAGCGAGTCCCGAGTCCCGAGTCCCGAGTCCCGAGTCCCGACGCACCGATGTAGCGGTTGAGGATCGGCTGGTACGCGTCGACGCGGCGGTCGCGCAGGAACGGCCAGTTGCGGCGCACCTCCTCCTGCAGCTTCGGATCGCACGTGTGTACGAGCACCGCCTCGTCCGTCCCCGCCTCCGTCACCACGCGGCCGAACGGGTCGGCGATGAACGAGTGGCCGAAGAACTCGAGCCCGTTCGTGCCCGGCTCGGGCTCGAAGCCGACGCGGTTCGGCGACGCCACGTACACGCCGTTCGCGATGGCGTGCGCGCGCTGCGCCGTGCGCCACGCCTCCACCTGCGCCTGGCCCCACGTGTCCTTCTCCGCCGGGTGCCACCCGATCGCGGTGGGATAGAACAGCACGTCGGCGCCTAACAGCGCGGTGATGCGCGCCGCCTCGGGATACCACTGGTCCCAGCACACGAGCACGCCCACGTTCGCGTAGCGCGTCTTCCACACCTTGAAGCCGTTCGCGGCGCCGCCCTTCTCGCCGTGGTAGTCGAGGTGCGCGTCGCCCGGTGTGAAGTAGTACTTCTCCTCGAACATCGGGTCGTGCGGGATGTGCATCTTGTCGTACACGCCGAGGATCTCGCCGTCGGCGTCGATGACGACCGCGGAGTTCATGTACAGCCCCGCGGCGCGCCGCACGAAGATCGGCACGATGATGACGATCGCGAGCTCCTTCGCGAGCGCCTGCATCGTGTCGGTGATCGGCCCCGGCACCGGCTGCGCGAGGTCGAAGTGCTCCACCTTCGTCGACTTCGCGAAGTAGGGCGTATTGAACAGCTCCTTGAGGCAGACGATCTGCGCGCCACGGGCCGCGGCCTCGCGGATGAGCGACACGGCGCGCGCGACGTTCGCAGCCTCGTCGTCCGTCGCGTGATCCTGGATGATGCCGATCGTGAAGGGAGAAGCTCGCATGGCGGGAGAATCTAGCGGCGCATGCGGGGCGAGCTGAACCCGCGGCGACCACGTCGACTGCGGTCCGCGGCGCTCGGCTCCGCGAGGAGCGGGCCTCCTCGAGGTCTGGTACGCGGATCGTGAAGATCGACGGATCGTTCGATCCGCTATCCGAACCTCATGGAGCGTCGCTCCTCGAGACGGTCGGCTCCGGCGCCGCGACGCATGCGATGACGAGGTCGGCCACGTTGGTCCCCGTGGGTCCGGTGCGCAGCAGCGCGCCGGCCGCGTCGAGCGCCGCGTGGCTGCGATGTGCGGCGAGGTCGGCCGCCGGATCGCGACCCGCCGCCAGCATCCGATCCCACGTGTCGCCGTCCACGATCGCACCGGCCGCGTCGGTGGGGCCGTCGCGCCCGTCGGTGCCCGCGGCGAGGAGCACGACGCGCGCGCCGCGAATCGACTCGGCCGCCGCGAGCGCCAGCTCCTGCATGCGTCCGCCGCGCGCATCGGGGCCCGCGTCGCCGAGCGTGACCGCGGGCTCGCCACCCCACACGTGCACGACCCGTCCGCCTAACGGCAGCGACTCGGCCGCGGCGCGCAGCGTGGCGCCGATCGCCGCGCCGAGCGCGCGCGCCTCTCCCGCGAGGCGCTCGTCGTGCGCGACGGTGTGAAAGCCAGCGGCGCGCGCGGCGTCGGCGGCGGCGCGCACCGCGGTGTCGTTGTCGGCGAGCAGCTCGATGCGCACGCGGCGGAACGCATCGTCGTCCGCCGGCGGCACGTCCGGCTCGCCGCGCGCGGCACGCTCGAGGCGTCGGCGTACGCCGTCGGGCACGCGCGCCCATGCGCCGATGGCCTCGAGCTGTGCGATCACGTCGGCCGCGGGCGTCGCGTCGGGCGCGCATGGTCCGGACCCGACGAGGGCCGCGTCGTAGCCCGGCACGTCCGAGAGCACGAGGCACGCGACGCGCGCCGGGGCGAGCGCGACGGCGAGACGTCCCGCGCCCCATCGCGCGACGCGGCGGCGCACGCCGTTCACGAGCGCGATGTCGCCGCCGGCGCCGAGCAGCACGCCGGTGAGCGCCGCCAGCTCGTCGGGGCCGACGTCCGGCACCGGTGCGCCGACGAGGCTCGACGCGCCGCCGGATAGCAGCACGACCGCGAGGTCGTCGGGACGAACCCGTGCCGCTGCCCGGACGACGGCGTCGGCCGCGGCGCGGGAGCCCGGACCGGGCACCGGGTGGTCGCCGACGACGGCCTCCAGCGCGGGATGGGGCGGCGCGCCCGGGGTGGCCGCCACGATCACCCCGCCGGCCGGGCAGGCGCCGCGCCGCGCGAGCGCCTCCACCGCCGCGCCGGCCATCGCGTGCGCGCCCTTGCCGATCGCGAGGAGGTGGACGCCGCCCGGAGGGTCGGGCAGCGCGATCCCATCGAGGGTGACGGCGGTCACCGGCCCGGGGTGCACGGCCGCGAGCGCGGAGGAGAACATCTGACGCAGCAGCGCGCCGTCGTGTCCTCCCGGGGGCACAGGAGAGGACACCGCTACGGACGCTCGGGAGAGTTAGCGGCGCCACGAGGCCGACAACCCCTGGTCCGGCGCCTGCCTTGAACCGATGTCATTCTCGCGACCTTTCGCGATCTGGACTGGAGGAGACCATGCAGCCACGCTCGTTAGCGAAGATCATCCTGGCCCCGTCGATCGCGCTCGTCGCCGCCTGCGGCGGCAAGAGCAACTCGCTCGACGCGGGGCTCCAGAACGACCTGTCGCTCGCCTCGCAGGCCCAGGCGTACCGTCAGCAGCAGTTCGTGTCGCCGCAGGAGCTCGGCGCCCAGCAGTACCCGTACGGGCAGCCTGGAATGTACCCGAACGGCTACGCGCCGATGCCGGTCGCGGCCGGCTACGCCGCGGGTCCGTACTACGCGCCGGCGCCGTATCCCGCCCCCGCGCCGCAGCCGGTGCGCGAGCGTGTCGTGTATCGCACGCGCTCGTCGGGGAGCAGCAGCCGCGGCTCGTCGAGCGGCAGCGGCGTGGTCTATCGCGCGCCGCAGACGGTCGTGAAGAAGAACACGAAGCGTGACGCGGCGATCGGTGCGGCCGCCGGCGCGGCGATCGGTGTCGCGACGAGCGCGCGCAAGGACCGCCTGAAGGGCGGTCTGCTCGGCGCCGTGGTCGGCGCGGCGGCGGGCGCCATCGTCGGTAACAACGTCGACAAGCAGCGAGTCGCCATCCCGTGACGCGGCCGGCGTGACCGAGGTGATGACTGAAAAGCACGTCCGCGTACACCGCGGGCGTGCTTTTCGCATGCGGCCGTGCTCGCAATGAGCTCAACCGCCGAGCGAAACGACCAGGCCAGCGGGCCGTACGCCGACCGCCGACAGCGGCGGCTCGGAACCGCGCGCGCGGTGCGCGCGGTGAAGGCGCGCTTCTCCGCCGAGCTCACGCCGGTGGAGCGGATCGGCAACCGGCTGACGATCATCGCCGGCTCGACGCCGTTCCTGCTGTTCCACGTCGTGTGGTTCGCGCTGTGGATCGGCTGGAACGTGGGCATGCCGGGTCGCGCGTTCGATCCGTTCCCGTTCGGCCTCCTCACGATGGTCGTGTCGCTGGAGGCGATCTTCCTCTCCGTGTTCGTGCTGATGACGCAGAACCGCGAGTCGACGATCGCCGAGGTGCGCGAGGAGGTGACGCTGGCCGTGACGCTGCGGGTGGAGGAGGAGGTGACGAAGGTGCTGCAGCTCGTGGCGGGCCTGTACCCGCGGCTCGGGCAGCAGGTGGCCGACGATCCCGAGCTCGCGCGGATGCTGCAGCCGCTGGACGCCGACGCCATCGAGCGCGATCTGACGGACCAGCTCAAGCAGCTCGATCACGGGTCGCGGGAGCGGGACCTGTCCGCCGTCTGGGCGGACTGACGCCGGCCGCCAGCGGTCGGGGTCGCCGGGGCGGCGTTCCGGGGGCTATCATTCGGCCTGGATGACACTTCCCGTCGCCGAGCCGCTCCGGGCGCCAACCGCGCCGCCGTTCATGTCGTTCACGCGGGCGCAGTGGGCGCCGCTGCGGGCGAACACGCCGCTGCTCCTCGGCGAGGACGAGCTGGAGAAGCTGCGCGGCGTGAACGAGCCGATGCCCGTGCACGAGGTGGCGGAGATCTTCCTCCCGCTCTCGCGGCTCGTGAACCTGCACGTGACGGCCGCGCGCCGGCTGCTGCAGGTGACCGACACGTTCCTCATGCGGCCGTCGCTGTCGCCGCCGTTCATCCTCGGCGTGGCGGGAAGCGTGGCGGTGGGGAAGAGCACGATCGCCCGCGTGATGCGCGCGCTGCTCGCGCGGTGGCCGGAGCATCCGCGCGTGGAGCTCGTGACGACCGACGGCTTCCTGCTGCCGAACGCGGAGCTCGAGGCGCGGGGGCTGATGCGGCGGAAGGGCTTCCCGGAGAGCTACGACGTCGGGCGGCTGCTGCGCTTCCTCGCCGACGTGAAGTCGGGGCAGGAGACGGTGCAGGCGCCGGTGTACTCGCACCTCACGTACGACGTGGTGCGTGACGAGACGGTGACCGTGCACCGGCCGGACATCCTCATCGTCGAGGGGATCAACGTGCTGCAGGGGCCCGAGGCGACGCGCGACGGCGACGGGGTGGGGCGGCCGCGCGTCGTCGTGTCCGACTTCTTCGACTTCTCGATCTACGTCGACGCCGACGAGGACGCACTGGAGCGGTGGTACGTGAACCGCTTCCTCACGTTCCGCGACACGGCGTTCCGCGACCCGGAGTCGTACTTTCACCGGTACTCGCAGCTGTCGCAGCCGGAGGCGATCGACACGGCGCGCGGGATCTGGCGCGAGATCAACCTCGTGAACCTGCAGCAGAACATCGTGGGCACGCGCGAGCGGGCGACGGTGATCCTGCGCAAGGACGCGCACCACGCGGTGGAGGAGGTGCGGCTGCGGCGCACGGATCCCACGCCGCCGGTGGAGCTGCGTTAGGCGCGCCGCTCACGGCTCCACGTACGTGTTTCTGAAGGACTGAAGAAGGACTGAAGGAGGACTGAAGAGGGACCAACAATTCTGTCGGTGTTCTCCTTCTTCAGTCCTCCTTCAGTCCTTCTTCAGTCCTACACAAAGTCGTACGTGGAGCCCCGTCGCGAGGATCAGGCCCTCTTCACGAGCGACCGCAGCACGTACGGCAGGATCCCGCCGTGCTTGAAGTACGACAGCTCCTCCGGCGTGTCGATGCGCGCCAGCACCTCGAACGACTTCACCGAGCCGTCGGGTGCCGTCGCCTTCACCGTTAGGCGCTTGCGCGGCGTGAGCGTGTCGTCGAGCCCCACGATCTCGTACGTCTCGAAGCCGGTGAGACCGTGCGACGTGCGGCTCTCGCCGTTCGTGAACTCGAGCGGCAGCACGCCCATGCCGACGAGGTTGGAGCGGTGGATGCGCTCGAACGACTCCGCGATCACGGCGCGAACGCCCAACAGCACCGTGCCCTTCGCCGCCCAGTCGCGGCTCGAGCCGGTGCCGTACTCCTTGCCGGCGACGATGACGAGCGGCGTCCCCTGCTGCTGGTACTGCATCGCCGCATCGTAGATCGAGACCGCGTCGCCGCCGGGTTCCGTCGTCGTCCAGCCGCCCTCGGTGCCGGGCACCAGCTCGTTGCGCAGGCGGATGTTCGCGAACGTGCCGCGCATCATCACCTCGTGATGTCCGCGACGCGCGCCGTACGAATTGAACTCGCGCGTCTTCACGCCGTGCGCGATGAGCCACTTCCCGGCGGGGCTCGCCGCGCTGATGTTGCCGGCCGGCGAGATGTGGTCGGTGGTGATGGAGTCGCCGAGCATCGCGAGGCAGCGCGCGCCGGCGATCGGCGCCACGCCCTTCGGCGCCATCGTCATCCCCTCGAAGTACGGCGGGTTCGCGACGTACGTCGAGTTCGGGTCCCACGCGTACGTGTCGCCCGTCGGCACGTCGAGCGCGCGCCACTGCTCGTCGCCCTCGAATACGTTCGCGTACTGCCGCGCGAACATCTCGCCCTTCACGGCTTGCAGGATCGTGTCCTGGATCTCCTGCGGCGTGGGCCACACGTCGCGCAGGAACACGGGGCCCTGGGCGCCGACGCCTAACGGCTCGCGCTCGAGGTCGATGTCCATCCGCCCGGCGAGCGCGTACGCCACGACGAGCATGGGGCTCGCGAGATAGTTGAAGCGCGTGTGCGGGTTCACGCGCCCCTCGAAGTTGCGGTTGCCCGACAGCACCGCGCTCACCACGAGCTTCCCCTTCTCGACGGCGGCGGCGATCGGATCGGGGAGCGGGCCCGAGTTGCCGATGCACGTCATGCAGCCGTAGCCGGCGAGGTAGAAGCCGACCGCCTCGAGATCCTTCATGAGGTCGGCCTTCTCGTAGTAGTCGGTGACGACGCGCGAGCCCGGCGAGAGCGTGGACTTCACCCACGGCTTCGCCTTCAGCCCCTTCGCGGCGGCTTTGCGCGCGAGCAGCCCGGCGCCGAGCATCACGCTCGGGTTCGACGTGTTCGTGCAGCTCGTGATGGCAGCGATGACGACGGCGCCGTTCCTCAGGCGGAACGTCTGCCCGTTGTACTCCACCTCGACGCCGTCCGCCTCCTGCTCCGCCGTCACCGTGGCGACCGCGCTCTCGGCGAGCTCGGTCGGCGCGCTGACCTCCTTCGCCGCGTGGATCTCCGCCTTGCCCGCCGCGGATCCCGCCTTCGCGAGCACCTCGCCGAGGTGCGTGGCGAACAGCTCCTTCGACTGCCGCAGCGGGATGCGGTCCTGGGGGCGGCGCGGCCCGGCGATGCTCGGCTCGACGGTCGAGAGGTCGAGCTCCAGCGTGTCGCTGTACACCGGATCGGGCGTCGCGTCGGTGCGGAAGAGGCCCTGCGCCTTCGTGTATGCCTCGACGAGCGCGATCTGCTCGGCGCTGCGGCCCGTGAGGCGGAGGTACTTCAGCGTCTCCTCGTCGACGGGGAAGAAGCCCATGGTCGCGCCGTACTCCGGCGCCATGTTCGCGATCGTCGCGCGGTCGGCGAGCGGCAGCCCGCTGAGCCCCGTGCCGTAGTACTCCACGAACTTTCCGACGACCTTCTTCTTGCGCAGCATCTCGGTCACGGTCAGCACGAGATCCGTGGCCGTGGCGCCCGCCGGCAGCTTGCCGGTGAGCTTGAACCCGACGACGTCGGGCACGAGCATCGACAGCGGCTGGCCGAGCATCGCCGCCTCGGCCTCGATGCCGCCGACGCCCCAGCCGAACACGCCGAGACCGTTGACCATCGTCGTGTGCGAGTCGGTACCGACGAGCGAGTCGGGGTACGCGACGTTCCCGTCGCCGACGAACACCACGCGCGCCAGATACTCGAGGTTCACCTGGTGGCAGATCCCGGTGCCCGGCGGGACGACGCTGAAGTTGCGGAACGCGCTCTGTCCCCAGCGGAGGAAGCGATAGCGCTCCTGGTTGCGCTCGAACTCGAACGACACGTTCTCGAGGAACGCCTGCGGCGTCCCGTACTCGTCCGCCTGGACGGAATGGTCGATCACGAGGTCGACTGGCTGCAGCGGGTTGATGCGCTGCGCGTCGCCGCCTAACGCCGTGATCGCGTCGCGCATGGCCGCGAGGTCGACGACGCACGGCACGCCGGTGAAGTCCTGGAGGAGGACGCGCGCGGGCCGATAGGCAACCTCCTTCTCGCTCGGCGCGGCGACGTTCCAGCGGGCGAGCGCCTCGACGTCGGCGCGCTTCACGAACGCGCCGTCCTCGCCGCGGAGCAGGTTCTCCAGCAGCACCTTCAGGCTGAACGGGAGCCGGTCGACGGTGCTGCCCGGCAGCGCCCGCAGCGGGTCGAGCCGGAAGTACGTGTACTGGCGCCCTCCGACGTCGAGTGTCGCGCGCGCGCGTCGAAGGAGTTGGGGTGCGTCATGCTGTGTGCTCGGTCTGTGCGCCCGGCCGAGGTCCCTGGCCGCGGCCGGGCGCGGCGTGATTGGCGGAGCCGCTGCGCGGGGTGAGCGGGTGCCGCGCAGGCTGTCTGCAATGTAACCAGCCCTTGCCTGGTCCGTTGCACCACGGCAGCGTTCGTCATGCCGCTCCACTCTCGCCACGTCCGCGCGCTCGGCGCCCTCGGCGCGCTCGTCGTCGTCATCGCGGCGCCGCGCGCCGGTGCCCAGCAGCGGGCGGTGCTCCGCGGCGTGGTGTACGACAGCCTCGCGCGCGCGCCGCTCGCCGGAGCGCTCGTGCAGGCGGCGCCGGCGGGCGATCTGGTGCGCGTGCGCACGGTCTACGCCGACTCGCTCGGCGCGTTCCGCTTCGACACGGTGTCCGCGGGGCGCTGGGTGCTTGGCTTCGACCATCCGGTCGTGGGGATGCTGTCGCTCGACATGCCGACGCGCGCCGTCGACGTCGCGGCGGGAGACACGACCGCGGTGGTGCTGTCGCTGCCCGGCGGCCGCCGGATGCATCGCGTGCTGTGCGGCGAGGCGACGGGCGACTCGACCGGTGCGCTCGTCGGGATGGTGCGCGACGCCGATCGCGACGCGCCGGTCGACAGCGTGCGCGCGTTCGTCGCGTGGCCCGAGCTGGAGATCGGGCGCGGGCGCATCGCGCAGGTGACGCGCCGCGTGCCGCTGCCCGTGCGCGTGGACGGCAGCTTCGTGCTGTGCGGCGTGCCGTCCGACGCCGAGCTGATGGTGCGCGCCGAGGGACGCGGCGTGGCGAGCGGCGACGTGATGGTGGAGGTGAAGCCGGGCACGGTCACGCGGCAGGATCTGTCGGTCGGTGCTCCGCGCGCGACCGCGTCGCGACTGACCGGCACGGTGCGCGACGACAAGGGTCACCCGATCGGCCACGCGCGGGTCATCGTGCTCGGCATCGAAGGGCGGGGGGCGACGACGAGCGAGACGGGCGCGTTCGTGCTCGACAGCCTGCCGTCGGGCACGTGGACGATGGAGGCGCGCGCGATCGGGCGCCGACCGACCCGCGCCGTGGCGCAGCTCTCGACGCGGCGCGTGGCGGACGTGCAGTTCGCGATGCCGAAGTACGCCCAGTCGCTCGACCGCGTCGTCGTGGTCGGCAAGATGTCGGTCGCGACGCGGGAACTCACGGAGGCGCTCGAGCGCACGAGGATGCACGGCGGCACGCTCATCACGCCGGACCAGATCGAGCGTCGCAACCCGCTGTATCCGTCGGACCTGCTCCGCACGGTGCCCGGGATGCAGGTGCTGCCGGGTCAGTTCGGCAACGTCATCCGGGGCCGCGGACGCTGCACGCCCACGGTGTACCTGGACGGCATGCCGATCCAGGACGGCGCCAACGACATCGACCAGCTCGTGCCGGCCGCCGACGTCATGGCCGTCGAGGTGTACCGCGGCATCGTGGCGCCGGTGGAGTACGCAGGCGGTGGGTGCGGTACGGTGCTGCTGTGGACGAAACGCTGAACACGGCGACCGCTCGCACCGTGACGTGACGACGGCGACCTCTCGCACCGCGAGAGGTCGCCGTCGTCACGTCGCCGTACGAGCGGTCGCCGTCAGGAGGCGAGGTTGGGGTTCGTCTCCTTCTCGTTCCGCGAGATCGGGAAGCACAGATCGCGGCCCGCCATGTCGTCGGTGACGCCGGGCCGGTTCGCGGCGGCCCAGCGCCGCAGGTCGGCGAGCCGGCGCGCCTCGAGCCACAGCTCGATGCCGCGCTCGCGCTTCAGCGCGGTCCACGCGTCGACCGCCGTCGCCGCCGGCCACGGCGCGAGGCCGAGCGCGACGCGGTGCGCGTTGATCAACGTCGCGGCGCCGGCGACGTCGTTCGCGACGAGCTTCGCTTCCGCCTCGATGAGCCGCATCTCCCAGCCGCTCGACAGGTTGATCGGCGCCTCGCGCACCTTGAACTTCGTCTGGAAGTACCACGGCACGCGCCCGAGGTTGCCGACCGCGGCGTCGCCGGTGGGGTTCTTCGGGTCCGAGTCCCACGCCACGCGCGGATCCTTCGTGGCCTTGAAGTACTCCTCGTAGAACGTGTGCCACACCGTGTGCGCGCGATACGGCTGGTTCGCGCCCGCCCAGTAGATGCGGTTGTACTGGTCGACGTCGACGGTGTTGTACGGCATCTGGTAGACGAAGGCGTTAGGCACGCCGGCCGCGTCCGCCACCGCGCCCGACCAGTTGCCCTTCAGCGCGCGCACCGACGCGCGTCCCGCGGTGGCGGCGGTGGCCATCGCCGGCTGCGACGCCGCGGTCGCGACGGCGATCGCCTCGGTGAACTGCGCCTCGGCGCGGTCGAGGTAGACCGTGTACGCCTCCTTCGGCCCACCGTCGATGACGGCGTCGCACATGTTCTCGCCGAGCAGGCGGTTGGAGTACGCGGCCCACAGCAGCAGCTGCGCGGCGTCCTTGCTCTTCGCGAAGTCCGTCTTCAGGCCGGCGCGCAGCCGCTCGAGTCCCTGCTCGGCGGTCCACCGTGCCTGCTGCGCGTTGCCCCAGTGCGTGTTGACCTCGTCGTCCATCAGCTTCCCGTTCTGCTGCTGCACGCTGATGCCGAAGCTGCCCGTCGATCCGGCGGGGTTCAGCTCGCGGGCGACGGCGGCTCCGGTGTAGGAGATCCAGTTCAGCGCGTCCGACAGGTTGCGGCCGGCTCCGTTGACGATCGCCGGGTACGCCGCGGAGAGGTCGAGGAAGTCGTCCTGGACGGGGCCGGGATTCGTCACGTGGAAGTCGCACGCCACGACGAGCAGCGCCGCGGCGGTGGCGAGAAGGCGCGTGGTTCGCATGGGATCGGCTCCGCGGGTCAGAAGGCGACCTTGAGCTGCGCCGTGAACGTCGCCGGCGCGGGGATGTGCTCCGAGATGTAGCGCACGCCGGCGTTGAAGCCGTCGTTCCCCGCCTGCTCGGGATCGAACACCGGGAACTCCTTCTTCTTCCACGTGAACCAGTTGCCGGCCGAGAGCACGAGCGTCGCCGCCTGGGTGCCCGGCACCATGCGGCCTAACGGCACGCGCAGCGACACGTCGCGCAGCTTGAAGAAGTCGGCCGGGTAGATGAACATGTCCGACCGCACGTTCTTCTGGATGCACCACAGCGTCTCGCGCACCGTGAGCTGCGCCTGCTGGTTCGCCTTGATCTTGTCGTATGCCGACTGGCAGGTGGGCCACTCGACGGCGCGCGACAGCGCCTGGAACGACGCGTCCTCGTCGAGCCAGTGGCCGCCCTGCAGCTCGCCGCGCGCCGAGATCTCGATGCCGCGCCACGTGCGCAGCGACGTGTTGGCCGCGACGATGTGCGTCGGCTGCGCGGGGCCGAAGTAGTAGTTCGGCACCGTGTCCGCGGGGACGCCGATCGCGTCGGGGTTGCGAATGAGCCGCGCGCGGATCACCGGAACCGGGTAGCCCTGCGCGACGTAGCCGAAGCCGTTCGTCGACAGCGTCGAGACCGTGCCCGGATTGCTCGCCATGGCGAACGACGGCGCGCCGCCGAGGTCGAGCGCCTTGCTGTGGTTCGTCGACAGCGACAGGCCGGCGCTCCACGTCGCGAGGCGGTACTGCGTGATCACCGCGTTCAACGCCGCCTCGATGCCGCGCTTCTGCAGCTTGCCCACGTTCTCGAGCTGCGAGTCCCACCCGCCGGTCGACGGCGGCTTGCGCACGCGCAGCAGCGCGTCGACGGTCTTCGAGTCGAACCAGGTGAAGTCGAGCGTCACGCGCTGGTCGAGCAGCGCCTGCTCGAACCCGAGCTCGACCTCCTTCGTGCGCTCGGGGCCGAGGTTCGGGTTGCCGAGGTTGCGCGGGTCGAGCGCGGGCTGGTTGTTCCAGCCGACCGGATCCCACGTGCGCACGGCGTCGAACGCGCCCGGCGCGCGCCCGGCCTCGCCGTACGCCGCGCGCAGCTTCATGGTGCCTAACACCTTCGGCCAGAAGCCCTCCTCGGAGATCACGTACGCCGCGCTCACCTTCGGGTATGTCTGCAGCCCGAAGTCCTTGCCGAACGCGCTGTTGCCGTCGACCCGCACGCCGCCGGTGACGAAGAACTTGTCGGCGAGGCCGACCAGCTCCTGCACGAAGAACCCGGCGTTGATCACCTTCTGCCGCGTCTCGAAGCCCTGCCGCGCGGATCCGCTGGAGACGGTGGGCACGGGAATCGGCGGCAGGTTCTCGGCGTATCCCTCGACGTCGCGCGTGTCGACGGTCGCGCTCTGGCCGCCCCACGACAGCGTCGACTTCAGCGCGCGCATCGCCTGCCACTCCCAGTTGCCCACGTAGTCCGCGTTCAGCGTCTTCGCGACCCACATCTGATCGCTGATGACGCCCTGCGGCACGCCCGGGAAGCCGAACGGCCGGAGCTGCCGATTCTCGACGGCGGCGCGGTCGAGGCCGAGCGTCACGCGCTGCGTGACGTTAGGCAGCGGCGTGTACGTGGCCGAGCCGCCGAGGATGAGGTGGTCGACGCCCGTGGTGAGCTTGAAGTCGAGCACCTGGCTGATGGTGTCGACGTTCGCGCTCCCGAAGTAGTTGCGGTCGCGGCGGAACGCGTTCAGCGTGAGCCCGTGCGCGTTGTTGCCCGCCGGCGTCTGATGCAGGTCGTCGTTCGTGTAGGAGCTCGTCCACTCCAGCGCGAGCTTCGGGATCGGCTGGTAGTTGAAGTTGCCGCGCACGCCGTACTTCTTCTCGTGGTCGTTCGGCAGCACGCCCTTGTTGTCCTCCACGAGCCCCGACGAGAAGTACTTCAGCGCGGGCGATCCGCCGGCGACGGAGAGCGCGTACGAGCCGCGAGGCGCGGTGCGCAGCCACGGGTCCATGAACATGTACGGCACCGCGTCCGTGCCGAACGGCCGCTCCTTCGCGAAGCCCTGGCTCGTCTGCGCGGTCCACAGCGCCTTGCCGGCGGATCCCTTCTTCGTGAAGATCTGGATCACGCCCGCCGCGGCCTCCGTGCCGTACAGCGTCGACGCCGCGGCGCCCTTCAGCACCTCGATGCGCTCGATGTCGTCGGGATTGATGTCGTTCAGCGGGCTCCCGTTCACGTGCGACGAACGCAGGTTCTGTCCGCCCGCCGCGGGCACGTTCTTGGGATACTCGTCGCCGCGCATGCGCACGCCGTCGACGTAGATCAGGGGCTGGTTGCTCAGCGCGACGCTCGTGTTGCCGCGCAGTCGGATCGACGAGCCCGCGCCGATGACGCCCGCGCTCTGCAGGATGCTGGCGCCGGGCACGCGCGCGGCGAGGAAGTCGGAGACGTTCGTCTTCGCTTCCGGCGCGTCGGCCGCCTTCACCGACGCGATCGCGTTGCCCACCTCGCGGCGACGCGCCTGGCCCGCGGTGCCCGTCACCACGACCTCGTCGAGCGCGACGGCCGCCGGCTTGAGGCCCACCGTCACGTCCGCCGTCTGTCCGGCGACCACGGTGACGACGCGGTCGACCGGCGCATAGCCGATGAGTCGCACGCGCAGCGTCTGCGATCCCGCGGGCACGGCGGCGATGGTGAACGTGCCGTCGCCGCCGCTCTGCGCGCCGAGCGTGGTGCTCGCGACCTGGATCTGCGCGTTCGGGATCGGCGTGCCGGTGCCCGCGTTCTCGACGCGCCCGCGTACGGTGCCGCGCCCCGGTTGTTGCGCGAGCAGCGGGACGGCGGCGAGGGCCCCGCATGCGAGCAGCAGTGCCGCGGCGAGAGTGGCGGTGGCGCGCGTCCATGGGGGGCAGGGCGGGCGGTCGGACGGCCGGGTGGCGTGGCTCCGCGTGCGTGCATCGTCTCCCTCCTTTCGGGTTGACGTCGACACGAGGGCGCGAGTGGGGGGCGCCGCGCGGCGAACATGCCGTCGCCTGTGGGCTCCGTCAAACGCGCCTGTGCGTCGGACCCGGCCCTATGTGGAGCAGTCACCGCGGTCCGTCACTCGGCGACCGGTACCGCGTTCGCACGCCGCCGATACCTTCCCCGGCATGACCGAACCGCTCGCACTCGAGGTCGCGGCCACCGAGCCGCTCGATCCGCTCGCCGTCGCCATCGCGCTGATGGAGGCGCCGTCCACCAGCGGCGCCGAGGGCCCCGCGATCGACGCGGCGGAGCGCGTGCTCGGCGCGCGTGGATGGCGCACGACGCGCGTGCCGGTGACGGCCGGGCGCGACGTGCTGTTCGCGTCGGCGGACGAGCGCTCGCCGCTCGTCACGCTCTCCACGCATCTCGACACGGTGCCGCCGTACATCGCCCCGCGACTCGACGGCGATCGGCTGTGGGGACGCGGTGCGTGCGACGCGAAGGGGATCGCCGCGGCGATGATGTGCGCGGCCGAGCGGCTGCGCGCACGCGGCGTGCGCGTCGGGCTGCTGTTCGTCGTCGGCGAGGAGACGACGCACGACGGCGCGAAGGCCGCGAACGCCGCACAGCCACGGCTCGCGCCGGAGAACCGCGTGCTCGTGAACGGCGAGCCGACGGAGAGCGTGCTCGGCACCGGCACGAAGGGCGCGCTCCGCTTCACGCTGCGCGCGAGCGGCCGCGCCGCGCACTCGGCCTACCCGCAGCTCGGCGACTCCGCGACGGCGAAGCTCGTGCGACTGTTAGGCGAGATCGACGATCTCGCGCTGCCGTCGGATCCGGTGCTCGGCGAGACGACGGTGAACATCGGCCATCTCGCCGGCGGCGTCGCGGACAACGTCGTCGCGCCGTGGGCCGAAGCGCGATGCATGGCGCGCCTCGTCACGCCCGATGCGGAGCTCAAGCCGCTGCTGGAGCGATGGGTGGCGGGCCGCGCGGCGATCGAGTACGGGCCGATGGTGCCGCCGGTGCGGTTAGGCACCGTGCCGGGCTTCGCGACGGGCGTGGTGGCGTACGCGACGGACGTGCCGGCGCTCGGCAACTGGGGGACGCCGTATCTCTTCGGGCCCGGCTCGATTCACGTCGCGCACACGGACGGGGAGTACGTGGACGTGCCTGAACTGCGGGGCGCGGTGGACGCGTATGCGCGGCTTGCCATGGCGGCGCTGGAAGCGCGGCGCTGATGCTTCGACGCTGAAACGGCGGCGTTGAAACCACGCGTTATCAGCGCCGCCGTATCAGCGCCGTCGGATCAGCGCCGCCTCACCAGCGCCGCCCCATCGGTTCGGAGCGCATCGGGTGGCGGTACGACACCATCCGGCGCCACCGGCTCGTCCGAGTCGTCGTCGAGGATCGGCAGCACGCGGCTCGCCAGATCGTCCACCTCGATCGCCGCCGTCGGGCAGTGCCGCACGAAGTCGCCGTCGGCCGGTGACCAGGACAGCTCCCGCGAGAGCGCGAACGCCTTGCCCGTGCCGTCGAGCCCCATCGTGCGCGGCGCCATCGCGGCGCACAGCCCGCATCCCGTGCACCGTTCGCGGTCCACGCGCACGCGGACCGGCCGGCGCGGCCAGATCCCGCCCTCCGCGGTGAGCAGCTCGTCGAGGTTCCGCAGCGCCTCCACCGTGGAGCGATAGCCCTCCTCGATCAGCTCCGGCGTGTGGCCGAACGCGAACCACCCGAAGTGGCTCACCTTCGGGCGCACGAGCAGCATCGGGGGGCCGTTCCAGTGCTGCAGCGGCGCCTCCTGCAGCGCGTGCATCATGGCGCTCGCCGCGCGCATGAAGATCTGCGCGAACCCCTGGCCGCCGATCGACTCGTCGTGCAGCAGGTCCGCGTTGCCGACGTCGATCGCGATCACCGCGTCGACCGGCGGGATGCCGCCGGGGCGCGCGGCGATCGATACCGGCATGTTGTCGGTCGTGCCGCCGTCGACGCACACGCGGCCGTTCACCGCGCCCGGCGGGAAGAAGCCCGGCAGCGCGCACGACGCGTACACCGCATCGCGCACCGACACGTCGCTCAGCCCACGCAGCCCCCACACGACCTGCGAGCACCGCACGAGGTCCACCGTGTTCACGAGCACCGGCAGCGGCAGGTCGTCGAACGTGCCGAGCGGCACCACCTCGTCGATCAACGCGCGCAGCGGCTCCGCGGCATACAGCGACGAGACACGGATGCGGTCGAGCAGCATCTGGTAGTGGTTCAGCCGGAACAGGTCGCGCCGCTCCAGCCGCTCCGCGCGCCACGCCATCTCCGCGGGGCTCATCCCGCCCGCGGCGGCGGCCGCCAGCAGCGCGCCGATGCTCGCGCCGGCGTAGACGACCGGCCGGATGCCGCGCTCGCGCAGCGCCCGCAGCACGCCGATGTGCGCGAACCCCTTGAGCCCCCCGCCGCCGAGGACGAGCGCGATGCGCGGCCCGGGACGGGCGACGATGCGCGGCGCGAATCGGGTGTCGGTCGGTGGGATGCTCATGCGACTGCTCCGCGTGCGGGGACACCTTCGAGGGACGCGAAGCCGGCGGCGACGCCGGCCTCGCGCGCTCAGAGGAGATACTGGTACAACCCGATGAGGCCGACGACCGCCCCTCCTACGACGAGCGGGGTCTGCGCATCGCCACCAACGAGGATGCCGAGGACGACCGCGGCCCCCCCGACGATCATGAGCGCCGCGGCCTGCCCGTGGTGCGCGCGCGGCGCGACCGCGGCACGGGCCTCGGCGCTCGTCGGTCGACGGTCCGCCTGCGTGGGCCGCGCGGCGACGGCGGCCGCCGCGAGCGTCGGGCCGGCCGGTGCGACGGGGGCGCCGCTCGCCGAGGGAGTGAGGACGCTGTCGGCGGGCGCGAGCTGCGCGACCTGGGCGAACCGTGCGACCTGCGGCTGCGCATGGAGCGAGCGGCCGGCGAACAGCGCCACGGTCGCGGCCAGCGCGCGAGCGCGCACCGTCGTCGGGAAGGACGAGAAGCGGGACATCGATCGACCTCGGAGTTGGGCGTTCGACCCGGACAAGCGAAAGAACCGCGCCAGTGCCGGCGGCGCCATGTCGCGACGCTGCTACATTCCTCCGACCCCCGCCACCCCCTACGCGCCGTTCATGGCCCAGGTGTCCGCTTCGTCCGACCGCTCGCTCGTCCGCGCGTTAGGCCCGTGGACGCTCGCCGCGGCCATCGTGAACGTCACCATCGGCGGCAGCATCTTCCGCCTCCCCGCCACCGTCGCCGGCGCGCTGGGGGGCGCCGCGCCGCTCGCGTACCTGCTCTGTACACTCGCGGTGGGCCTCGTGGTCCTCTGCTTCGCCGAAGCGGGGAGCCGGGTGTCGCTCACCGGCGGCCCGTACGCGTACGTCGAGGTGGCGTTCGGCCCGTTCGTCGGCTTTCTCTCCGGCGTGCTGCTGTGGCTCGCCGGCACGTTCGCCCTCGCCGCCGTCGCCACGCTGCTCGCCGACGCGGTCGCGGCGATGGTGCCGGCGCTCGCCGGCGTCGTCGCGCGCGCGGCGGTGATGCTCGTCGTCTTCGTGGCACTGAGCTGGGTCAACATCGTCGGCGTCCGACAGGGCGCGCGGCTCAACCTCGTGCTCACCGCCGTGAAGCTCGTGCCGCTGCTGCTCGTCATCGCGTTCGGCGCGCTCGCCGCTCGGCCGGGCAACCTCGCCATGGGCACCGTGCCGTCGTTCGGCGCCGTGACGCGGACGTCGGTCGTGCTCATCTTCGCGTACCTCGGCATCGAGAGCGCGCTCGTGCCGAGCGGCGAGGTGCACGAGCCGGCGCGCACCGTGCCGCGCGCGATCGCCATCGCGATGGTGAGCGTGACGCTGATCTACCTCGCGCTGCACCTCGCCGCGGAGGGCGTGCTCGGCCCCGCGCTCGCCACCTCCACCGTGCCGCTCGCCGACACGGCGGGCGCCGCGATCGGTCCGTGGGGGCGCACGATGGTGCTCGCCGGCGCGACGCTCTCCATGCTCGCCTACGTGAGCGGGATGATCCTCGCCATGCCGCGCGCGCTCTACGCGTTCGGGCGCGACGGCTTCCTCCCGCGCGCCCTCGCCGCGGTGCACGCCACGCATCGCACGCCGCACGTCGCGATCGTCGTGCAGGCCACCATCGTGTGGCTGCTCGCCGTCAGCGGCACGTTCGAGAAGCTCGCCATCATCGCCAACGTCGCGATCCTGCTGCTCTACATCGCGTGCGCCGCCGCCGCGTGGGAGCTCCGGCGCCGCGACGTGCGCGCCGGCGGCACGCCGTTCCGCGTGCCGTTCGCCGGCGTGATCCCCGCGCTCGCGATCGCCGTCATCCTCGGCCTGCTCACGAGCGTGCAGCCGAACGAATGGGCGGTGCTCGCGATCGTGCTCGCCGTCTCCGCGGCGGTGTTCGCGCTCACGCGCAGCCGCCGCGCCACGCGTCAACCCGCGTCATGACCGACCCGCTGCTCCGCTTCCGCGACGAGTTCCCTATCCTCGCGCGCTCCACGTATCTCGTCTCCAACTCGCTCGGCGCGATGCCGCGCGCCACGCGCGACCGGCTCCTCGAGTACGCCGACGCGTGGGAGACGCTCGGCGTGCGCGCGTGGGCGCAGCGGTGGTGGGAGATGCCCGTCACCGTCGGCGACGAGATCGCGCCGCTGCTCGGTGCCGGTGCGGGCGAGGTCGCGATGGTGCCCAACGTCACCGCCGCGATGGCCGCCGTCGTCTCCGCGCTCGACTTCGCGCCCGGCGACGCGATCGTGATGACCGCGCTCGACTTCCCGTCGGTGCGCTACGTCGTCGACGCGCTCGCCGCGCGGCTCGGTGCGCGCGTCGTCGTCGTCCCGAGCGACGACGGGCTCACGATCGATGCGGGGCGGGTCGTCGACGCGATCGACGAGCGCACGCGGCTCGTCGCCGTCTCGCACGTCCTCTTCCGCTCCGCGTACGTGGTGGACGTCGCGCCGATCGTGCGTCGCGCGCGCGAGGTCGGCGCCCTCGTCGCGCTCGACGCGTATCACTCCGTCGGCGTGGTGCCGGTGGACGTCCGTGGGCTCGACGTCGACTTCCTCACCGGCGGGGTGCTGAAGTGGCTGTGCGGGGGCCCTGGCGGGAGCTTCCTGTGGACGCGGCCTGGCCTCGACCTGCGGCCCTCGGTCACCGGGTGGCAGGCGCACGCCCGGCCGTTCGCGTTCGAGTCGACGATGGAGCACGCCGAGGGCGCGTGGCGGTGGCTCGGCGGCACGCCGTCGGTGCCCGCGCTGTACGCGGCGATCGAGGGACCGCGGATCGTGCGCGCGGCGGGGATCGACGCGATCCGCGCGAAGAGCACGCGGCAGACGGCGCGGCTCATCGCGCTCGCCGACGCGCGCGGCTTTCCCGTGCACGCGCCGCGCGACCCGGCGCGCCGCGGGGGCACGGTGGCGTTCGACGTGCCCCACGCCTACGAGGTGGCGCAGAGTCTGCTCGCGCGCGACATTGTCGTCGACTACCGCCCGGGCGCAGGCATCCGCGTCGCGCCGCACTTCTACACGACGGACGACGAGCTCGAGGCGGCGGTCGTGGCGATCGACGAGATTCTCACGTCGGGCGAATGGCAGACCTTCGCCGGGCGACGCAGTGTGGTGACCTGAAAGACGCCGCGTGGCTGCGTGGCCGCGTGACACCGACTCGCTCACGCAGCCACGCGGCGACGCAGCCGCTCGAACCGAAACCCTTCAGCCTAGGGACCAGTCATGCCCGCCAAGCGCGTTCGGAAGCAATACGTCAACAGCGACTACCCGCTCGTCATCATGCGCTTCGAGGACGGCCACGAGATCAAGGTCTACAAGGGGACGGGGAAGGAGTTCGACGCATACCCGGGCGAGACGATCAAGCTGCTCGCGATGTACGACCCGACCTCGAACGACCGCGAGCTCGTCGAGGCGCGCAAGTCGGACGACTTCGCGGACGCCGAGGATTGATGACGGGACTCGGGACGCGGGACTCGGGACTCGGGTTGCTGCTCGCTGGCTGCGCGCTTGCGCTCACGCTCGCGACGACGGGATGCGCGCACGCGCAGACTTCGAGTCCCGAGTCCCGAGTCCCGAGTCCCGGCCGCTTCACTCACGCCGACACGGCACGCCTCCACCGCACGCTCGACTCCCTCGCCGAGTCGCATCGCGGGATCCTCGGCTACACGGTGTGGAACCTCGACACCGGCGAGCGGCTCGAGCGCCGTGGCGACGAGACGTTCCCCACGGCGAGCCTCATCAAGGTGTCGATCCTCGTCACCGTGTTCGACCTCGTCGAGAAGAAGATGCTCTCGCTCGACGACCCGCTCACCGTGCTGAAGATCGACCAGGTGCCCGGCTCCGGCACGCTGCAGTTCATGCACCCGGGGATCGAGATCTCGGTGCGCGACGCGGCGTGGCTGATGACGACGATCAGCGACAACACGGCGACGAACCTGCTGCTCGACCGCATCGTCATTCGCCGCACGTGGGACAAGATGGAGTCGCTCGGGCTGATGCACACGAAGGTGCACTCCAAGTCCTTCATCCGCGCGGCGAGCGTGGCGATGGACAGCTCCGTCAAGTACGGCCTCGGCGTCACGACGCCGAACGAGATGGCGAAGCTGTTCGCGCTGCTGGCCGACGGCAAGGCGGTGAGCCCCGCCGCGGACTCCACGATGCTCGACTTCCTCGCCCACAATCAGGACGAGACGAAGCTCGTGCGGTGGGTCGACGGCGTGCGCGTCGCGCACAAGACCGGCGACGTCGATCAGTCGCGCGCCGACTGCGCGCTGTTCTATCTGCAGTCGCGCGTCGTCGTCTGCGGCCTCACGAAGGAGAACGTCGACCGGAGCTACGCCATCGACGCCGAGGGCAACGCGGTGCTCGCCCGGCTCGGCAAGGCGGTCGCCGACGCGTGGCCGCGGCGCGCGCCTAACGGGACGCCGGCGCCGTAGCGGCCGGCCGTCGCACGCCGGTCGTGCCGCCGCCGCGCGTCGACACGCGCCCGTGCACGCGGCACCCCGCGGACAGCGTGAGGCGGCGGCAGGCGATCGTCGTCGGCGATCCGACGTCGCCCACGCGCGACCAGCGCCCGAGCGCGCAGTCGCGCTCCGCGACGAGCGGCCCGCCGACCACGCCCCACTCCTCGACCGTGACGTCGCGGCGGCTCACGAGCGCGTCCGTCACCTCGCCCCCGGCCTCGACGCGCACGTCGCGGTGCGCCTTGAGGCTCCCCTCCAGCCGCGCGCCGCGCTGCACCACCGCCGTGCCCCGCACCACCACGTTGCCGCGCAGCACGGTCGCCTCCGGCAGCACGAAGTCGCCCTCGACGCGGTAGAACGGCACCGCCGCGCCCTCGCCGAGCACGCGCGTCATCGTCGACGGCGGCTCGTACGGCGTACGTGTCGGCGTCGGCGGTGACGGCCGCGAGCCGTCGCCGGCCACCTCGATGATCGGCGCGCCGAGTCGGTCGAACCGCACGTCGCTCGAGAGCGTGATCCGATCGTCCGACGACGCGCGGTTGTACAGCGTGCTCCCGCGTCCCACGCACAGCGCCCGCCGCGCGTGGATCCACCGCAGCACCACGCTGCGCGACAGCAGGTGGCACACGTCGTCGCACAGCACCGCGCGATACGTCGTCCCCACGCCGCCGAGCATCGGCTGTCGTGCGTAGACCTCGGCCGCGAACACCTGGCTGGGCGGTACCGCCATGCGGCCGTCGAGCACGACGACGGCGGTGATCTCCTCGTGCTCGCCGCGCGGGAGCTGCGTCCACAGCCCCGGCGTCGCGACGCGCGCGTACGGCGCGCCGTCGGCCAGCGTGCCCGTCACGTTCGCCGGGTCGCTGCCCGAGGAGAGGATCGGGTGCCGCTCCAGGAACGCGCGGAAGCCGGTCGCGAAGTACGTGATGTCGCCCGAGTCGCGCCCCACCATGCCTAACGGCACGGCGTCGGTCGGGCGCAGCAGCTCGCGCACCGCGGGCACGAACGGCAGCAGCGCCCACACGCACGTCCCGAGCAGGAGCACGAGGAAGGGAAGCAGCCCCGTCATCGCTCGGAGCGCTGGTACTCCAGCGCGGACATCAGCACGTACGTGCCGGCCCCGTTCCCGCCGTTCGTGTTGCGGTGCCGCTCCGTCTTGTGCCACGTGACCGTGCGCCGCCGTCCCGGCCACCGGGGCCAGCCGGGCATCGACGCGCGGATCACCGCGACCGCGCTCACCAGGAAGCCGAGCAGCAGGAACGGCAGCAGGCGCACGCGGTTCTGCGACCCGTCGAGCCGCACCGCGACCGCCACCTCGAAGAACGCCGCGAAGTTGCCCACCGTGCTGAACGACGAGATCGCGAGCAGCGCGAGCAGCCCGTGCGCCGGGAGCCGTCCGGCGAAGAACACCGCGACCGCGAGCGACCAGCCGACGAGCAGCAGCACCGGCACGACGTACACGCCCAGCAGCAGCGAGCCGTCGGCGATCTGCCGCAGGTCGAGCAGCCGACCGCGGCGCAGCAGCGGGCCCGCGTAGCGGCGCAGCGCCTGGTTGTGCCCCGTCGCCCACCGCCGGATCTGCCGGATGCGCGTCGCCCAGTTCTCCGGCACCTCCTCGTAGCACTCGGAGCGGTTCTGGTAGACGACCTCCCAGCCGTGCAGCAGCAGCCGGTACGTGACGTCGGTGTCCTCGGCCAGCGAGTCCACCGTCCACCCGCCCACCTGCTCGAGCGCGACGCGCCGCACGCCGCCGACCGTGCCGCCGTACTGCGGTACGAGGCGGAGGTTCATGCGCGCCTGCTGGTCCACCTGGTAGCCGCCCGACCGCTCGAGGTCGAGCAGCCGCGTGATGAGCGAGCGGCCGATGTTGAGCGGCACCACGCGCCCCATCACGGCGCCCACCTCGGGATCGAAGAACGGCGCCGTGAGCTGCTGGATCACGCGCGGCCCCGGGATGTAGTCCGCGTCGAAGACGAGGTGCACCTCGGCGTCCGACAGCGGATACGCGTCGCGCAGCGCGGCGGCCTTTCCGGCCAGCCCCTCCGTGCGATGGAACGGGCGCACCCGGTCGGGGAAGCGCGCCGCGTAGTCGTCCACGATCTCGCGCGTGCGGTCGGTGGAGCGGTCGTTCACCGGGATGATCTCGAGGCGGTCCGCCGGATACTCCGACGCGAGCAGCGCCTCGAGCGACTCGCGGATGACGTGCTCCTCGTTGTGCGCGGGCACGAACACCGCCACCCGCGGCCACTGCGCCACCGTCACGTCGACGTACGGCTGGCGGTGGGTGCCTAACAGCCGGTTCAGCGTGAACACGTAGTGGCGCACCGTGTACAGCGCGAGCACGGCCACTACGGCCACGAGGAGGATGATGACGACCGTCACGGGTGCCGCGCTCCCGATCGCCGGCGCCGTGGCGGCGACACCGCGTCCTCGGCTGCCGTGTGACCGGCCCAGCTCATCCCCCAGCCGTAGAACGCGACGAACACCGCGGTCTCCACGAGCAGCCCGAACACGAGGAACAGCGGCGGCAGCACGAGCAGCGTCGCGTGCGTCACGAGGTACGCGTGCACCAGCGCCTGCAGCGGGAACAGCACCGCCATGTGCGCCACGAGCAGCGCCGCGAGCAGCAGCTTGCGCCACAGCGCCATGTGGAACAGGAAGAACGTCAGCCCGAGCAGCAGCGGCAGCAGCACGAGCACCGCGGCGCCCGTGCTGAGGAAGCCGACGAGGTAGTCCGGAAGCCGGTACGCGAACGGCGGCCGCGCGAGCGCGAAGTACGCGATCGACACGAGCTGCAGCGCGACCACCGCGCGAATCGCGTAGCGCAGCGGCAGCTGGCGCGGCGACAATGCGAACGTCGCCGCGAGCGCGAGCAGCGACCCCACCGCCCCGACGACGAGCGCCACGCGCCCCGGCCACGGCGCCTGCACGTTCACGTACGGGATGGCGAGCGAGTACAGGTTGCCGATGGACACCGCGCGCGCGAGCACCACGTTCCCGAAGCCGAGCGGGGTGCCTAACGCGCGCAGCAGGTCGCCCCACCGGTCGGTGATCCACGGCAGCGCGAGCAGCACCCCCACGGTGAGCGCGAGTGGGATGGCGAGCATGTTCACGAGCAGCATCGGCGTCGCGGAGAGCGTCGCCATGGCGCGGTGCTGCCGGATGACGCCCCCCCGCACGCCGCGCCGCCGCAGCTCGTAGACCGCGTCGCGCCGCGACACGGCGCTGACGATGCGGCGCCACAGCGGCGCGCGCGACGGCACCCGCGACGGGCGCCCCTCGGGAACGACGCTCGTCACCACGACCGCGACACCCCGGCCGACACGCCGACGCGCGAGTAGAACGGATTCTTGTACGCCTCGGTGGAGGCGATGAGCGTCCACCGAGGCGCGACGCGTGCACGCCACGCCACCGTCGCGCCACGGCTCGCGAACGCGACCTGCGCGGTGCTCGGCCCGAGCAGCAGATAGCCTTCCGTACCCGCGTCGCCGCGCACGATCACCGTCTGGCCCGGCGCCGCGGCGATCGTGACCGCCGCGAACGCGCGCTGCGAGCTCACGTCGCCCGGCGTGGAGCGGTTGGCGCGCAGCCCCACCTCCGCCACGGCGCCGCGGAAGTACGCCGCCGTCGCCAGTGTCAGCGCGACGTCGCGGTACGGCCCGCGGTAGCGCAGGTACGTCGCGCCTAACGTCGAGACGAGCCTCCGGCTCGGACCCCAGCGCACGCCGCCCGATGCGTCGCCGCGCGCGCGGGGCAGGAAGAACGCGCCGCTGCCCACGCCCGCGCCGACGCTCGCGAACGTTCGCGCGCTCAGCTCCCGCCGGTACGCGACCCCGCCGAACAGCCCGCGGTCGCCGAACGCGTACTCCGCGAGCGCGTCCGCGTACCACACGTCGAGCGTCGTCTGGCGTTGGTAGCGCGCGTACACGCTGCCCCAGTCGCCGTAGTCGTTCGACACCCACTGGTGCGACGCGCCCACCTCGAGCGCGTGCTGTGCCGCGGCGGCCGGCGGCGCCGCAGACGTCCCCTGCGCGGCCGCGGGGCGCGCGTCGAGTGCGAGCACGAGCGTGCCCACCGCCTGGGCGGTCGACCACGCGCGCGCGCCCATGCTCACGCCGGACGCGACGCCGCTATCGCGACGCGCCGCGCGCCGAGCCGCGCGATGAGTGCGTCGGCGATGCGTCCCGCCGCCTGTCCATCGCCGAACGGGTTGCGGCCGCTGCACATCTCCGCGTAGAGGCGCGCGTCGGTCAGCAGGCGCGACGTCTCGCGCACGATCGTCTCCGTCGATGCGCCGACGAGGCGGCCGAATCCCGCGTCGAGCACCTCGGGGCGCTCGGTGCGGTCGCGCAGGATGAGGATCGGCTTGTGGAACGACGGCACCTCCTCCTGCAGCCCGCCGGAGTCCGACAGCACGAGTCGGCAGCGGCGCAGCACGCGCAGCAGCAGCGGGTACGACAGGGGCTCGGTGAGATGGACGCGCGCCACGCCGTCGAGCGCGTCGTGCACGCGCTGCCGCACCTGCGGGTTGCGGTGCACCGGCATCACGACGTGCGCCGCCGGGTGCCGCTCGACGATCGTCCGGAGCGCGGCGCAGATCTGCCCGAGGCGCGCGCCATAGTTCTCGCGGCGGTGCACCGTCGCGAGCAGCACCGGCTGCGTGTCCCACGGCAGCGCGTCGAGTCGCGCGTTGCCTAACGGTCCGTCCGCCGGGAAGCTCCCGAGCGCGTCGACCACCGTGTTGCCGGTGACGATCACGCTCTCCGGATCGATGCCCTCGGCCAGCAGCTGACACCGCGCGCGCTCCGTCGGCGCGAAGTGCAGGTCCGCGGCCCACGTCGCGATGCGCCGGTTCAGCTCCTCCGGATACGGGTCGCTCAGACTGCCCGAGCGCAGCCCCGCCTCCACGTGCACGAGCAGGATCCCGCACGCGCGCGCGATGAGCGCCGCCGCGGCGACGGTCGACGTGTCGCCCTGGACCATCACCGCCGCCGGCTGCAGCGACTCGAAGCTCTCGTGCAGCGCCCGCATCGCGCGCGACGTGAACTGGCGGTGATCCTGCCCGTCCACCATGAGATCCAGGTCGACGTCGGCGCGCAGGCCGAACGCATCCAGCGCCTGCCGCAACATCTCGCGGTGCTGCGACGTCGCGAGCACCACGCACTCCACCGCGTGTCGCCGGTCGTGCAGCGCGCGAATGACCGGCGCGAGCTTGATCGCCTCGGGCCGCGTTCCGACGACGACGCAGACACGGTGTCGCATCGGACGGGGCGTGCCGCTTACGTGACCGACGCGGCGTTGCGCTTCGCCGCCGCGCGCCGTCCCGCGCCGAGCGCGAGCAGCCCGACGAACAGGAGGCCGACCGTCGCCGGCTCCGGCACCGTCGAGGAGGGCCGCAGCTCGAAGTTCGCGCCGATGTGCGTCCCGGTCGTGAACGAGAGCTGCACGTTGTCGGCGAAGCCGAGGAACTCGTGCGGCCAGTTGCTCCCGACGCCGACGCCGATCCCCCACACGAACGCGTTCGTCGGATCGTAGCAGCCGTTCGGTCCCGTCCACGCGACCGGCGTCAGCGTGAGCAGCGGGAACGCCGGGTCGAGCGGCCCGCCGGCGCATCCCGCGCGCGTGTACGACCGCAGCGTGCCGTTCGGTCCCTCGAGCGTCACCCGCCAGAAATTCTGCGAGAGCAGGTCCTCGCTCTGCCACTGGTTCAACGGCGCCGGCGCGCTGTTCGTGTAGTAGCGCTCCCAGACGAGCTGGCTGAAGTGCGGCGCGCCGGCCGGGTCGTTCTCGCGGACGAAGAGGCGCAGGATCGGCGTCTGGGCGAGCCACGGCACGTCGCCCCCCGCCACGCCGAGCGGATCGCGGAACCAGTCGAACGCGAGCTGCGAGATGTCGGTCAGCAGGCCGAAGCTCGCCGTGTTCGGGTTGCCGGCCGTGTTCTCGAAGTACGCCCAGTCCTGCAGGTCGCCCGTCGTGTGCAGCTGCAGCGAGCCGTTCCCCGACCGCGGCTGGGTGCCGGTGATCTGCGCGCTCGCGTTCTGGAGCACGTCGGCGATCCAGTTCGGGTCGCCCGGATAGACCGGGGTGGTCTGCGCGGCCAGCGGGAATGGGAGGGCGGCTGCGGCCAGTAGGCAGGCGGCAGCGACTTCGGCCAGGCGCGGCATGGGCGTCTCGTGAGGGAGCAGGTCACGGGAGTCGGGTCGGCGAACGCGGCCCAACGTCGGACCGTCGCCGACACCACGGACGAGAACGACACCAGCAATTCATGAGCCGTGCGTGAAGGTCTCGTAATCCGGCCGACACGCACGGGCTCGCTATGGCGCCAATTGCCAGACTCGGCAATTATAACAGCAGGACGCGGGGCCCGTCTTCCCCCCTCCGCCCGCGTCGAAGAGGTCCGATGAGGCATCCGCTGCCGTTCGTGGCCTGCATCGCAGCGAGCGCCGCCGCGGCGGCGACTGCAGGCGCCCAGTGCGCGCCCCGCCGATCGACCGCCGCGGACTCCCAGCCGGCGAGGGCCCCGGCGATGCTCGACAGCGCCGCCCGCTCCGTCCGCGCGGCCCGCTCGTGCGACGGCGCCGACGGCGCGACGATCGGCGCCGGACTGCCGCTCGGCGCGCTGCTCGGGGGACTGCTCGTCGGAACGGTCGCATTGGTCGTCGTCGATCGCGGCGGCGCGACGAACGCGATCCAGGCGGCGTTGGGGGGCCGGCTGCTGCCGCCCGAGGCGGGGAGTCCGCCCGCCGGGAACGCGCCGCCGGACCCCTGGGATCCCGACGCCCCCGCGGCGCCCGGCCCGCCCGCGGCCGATCCGCAGTCCGCGGGCGGCGCCGGCGTCGTGCCGCCGTCGCTCGAGCCGCCATCGACCACCGGCGGGGGCGCGCCGGCGATCGGCGGCGCGTCGCCGCCAGGCGGCGCCGGCGGGCCTGCCGGCCCGGTGATCGTCGTGGCGCCGGCGCAGTCCGCCGACGGTGCGATCGGCGACTCGATCGGTGATGCCGACGGCGCCGCGGTCGCCGTCCCCGGCGACCCGGTGCCCGCGACGACGCCGCCGTCCGACGGCGTCGATCTCGCGGCCGAGCCGGGGTCGCTCCCGCTGCTCGTCCTCGGCGCGCTCCTGCTCGTCGTGGCCCGGCGACGCCGCGCCGCATGACCGCCACGGCCCGGCACGCCCCGTGCGCACGAGCGGGGCATGCCGAGCCTGTCGAGACTCGCGTTGGTCGCCGTCGCGCTCCTCGCGTCGACGGCGCGTATCGGCGGCGCGCAGGTCGCCGGTGTCGTCGCCCCGCCCGCGCCGCCGAAGCCCGCCGCCCCGCCGCCGACGGTCGCTGCGAAGCCTACGACGTCCGCCGCCGCGCGCCGCGACTCGCTGGCGCTCGCGAACCGGCTCGACATCCAGGCGTGGGTCGACTCCGCGGCGGGTGCGCTCGCGCACGGCGACCCGGCGACCACGGTCCCGCTGTCGCCGGTGCCTCCCGCGCCGACGCGCCCCGACACGGCCGTGCGCGACACGACGCGCTCGATCACGCCGCGCAGTCGTCGTCCGACACCGGTGCGACGGCCGACGGGCGCGCGACGACCCGACGTCGCGCTACGGCACGAGGAGCCCTTCGGCGTCGCAAGGTGACGCGGACGACCCCGCCGTTGCTCGGGTCGGTACCACATGGTACCTTCGCGAACGAGCGTGACGACAGCTTCGCCCCACCGCATCGGTCCCACCGATTCCGCCGCGCGCCCCGCACGACCGCGCGTGCGCCGTTCCTCACCGCCCTCACCGCCCGTTCACCTCGACCGCGCGCGTCAGCGCGCATGGAGGAGCGTTCCGCACATCCCCGGCTCGCCTCGTGCGACTTGGCCGTCCGAGCTTCGTTGAACTCTGCAGCGCTCGGACAGTACAATAGGCGTAACGACTGGAGGAAACCCGAGCTATGCCCAACCCCTTCCTGAGCTCCGAGGAGTACGACGAGCGCGCGCACGCCCTTTACAACGAGGGGCAGTACGACGAGGCGCTCACCGTGCTGCGCGAGGGGCTCTCGCTCTATCCGCACGCGGTGGAGTTGCACGTCGGGATGGGGTACGCGCGCCTGGCGCGCGAGGAATACGCTTGGGCGCGGCGCTCGTTCGACGAGGCGCTCGTGCTCGACCCGGAGCACGAGGACGCGCTGGCCGGCCTCGGCGAGACGCTCATGAAGTTCGGGCAGCAGGACGCGGCGGTGCGCTGCTTCCGGCGCACGCTGGAGCTGGGCTATCAGGACGACATCGACCTCATGCTGCAGGTCGGGCGCGCCCTGTTCCGCGAGGGGCTCATCGAGGACGCGAAGGAGTTCTTCGAGATCGGCGCGCAGCAGGCCCCGGACAGCGCGGAAGCGGTGGCGTGCGTGGGCTACGCGATGCACCGCCTGGGCGACGACGACGGCGCGATCACGACGCTCCGCCGCGCCCTGCAGATCGACAACGACCACGTCGAGGCGCGCATCTACCTCGCGAACGTGCTCTACGACCGCGGCGAGTTCGAGGCCGCGCTCTATCACCTCGACCGCTCGACCCCCGAGGACCACTGGGACGAGCTCGGGATCTGGCGGCTCGTCGAGCTGAAGAAGTCGATCTACCGCCTCCCCGACGACGATCCCGAGCTGCAGCCGTGGGAGGCGCGCCTCGGCGAGCTCGCCGGCGAGCCCGATACGATCGACGAGATGCTGGCCGAGATCGAGCAGGCGGCGGACGACTCGGGCGACGACCCCGAGGTGCGCTCGCAGCTCGAGCTGTTCGGCGCGCTGCTCGCCGACGCGGAGGCGAAGCGCGACCCCGCTGCGAGCGTGGCGCACCGCGTCATCACGCGCGAGGGAAAGCAGTTCGACGGCACGTGGGACGACATCGTCTCGCGCATGCGTGACGCGAGCACGGAGTTCGCAGAACGCTCGGTGTTCGACTACATGGCCGCGGAGTCCCGGCGGCACTTCCGCAGCACGGGCGTGCGCATCTCGGCGACCAGCGCCGAGGCGTTCGTGCGGGGGAGCGCCGACGCGGGGCTGCTGCGCATCGTGCGGTAACCTCGCGCGGTAGTTCTCGCGCGCCGCCTTCACGCTTCCAGGCAGACGCGCATGATCTCGACCAACCAGCGCTCCGCGATCGCCGCGCTCGACGCGGTCCGTCCCGTCGTCGCCCGTCTCGATCTCGCGGGACATCCGGACGACGTCGCGGCCGACGTCATCGAGAGCTGGAGCGCGGTCGAGACGGCGCTGCGGTCGCTGCTCGGCGGCTCGGCGCTCGCCGGCCAGGCACTCGTGAGCGAGGTGCGGCAGCGCGGGCTGCTCGACTACGCGCACGCGCATGCGCTCCTCGGCTTCCTCGCGGCGCGCGATCGCGTGAGCCGCACCGACTACCGCCCGACGGACAGCGACGTCGACGCGGCTCGCTCCGGCTTCCAGGCGATCGAAGCGGCGCTCGGCGTCGGCATCGGCGCCGACACGGCGACGTATCCGACGGTGCGCGTCTCGGGCGGAGGCGTGGGCACGCCGCCACCACCGCCGTCCACGACGCCGCCGCGCGCCGCGCCAGGTGCGCCGGCTGCGCCCGGCGTCGCGACACCCGGCACGACGGCGCGCCCCGACGTCTACGAGCCGACCGCCGGCCGGGGGCGTGGGCCGGGGCTCATCATCGGCGTCGTGCTCCTGCTGCTCGTCGCGGCGGCCGCGTACTGGGCGTGGGCGAACAGCGGCGATCCGGCGGCGTTCAAGGACGGCGTCGTGCAGTTCACCCAGGGCAACCGCGTCGCGGCGCGTCGCAGCTTCGAGCAGGCGGCGGCCGACCGACCGAAGATGGCGCTGCCGCACGTGTACCTGGCCCGCATGGCGCGCCAGGACGGCGACCTGCCGCGCGCGTTCAACGAGGCGAAGACCGCGGTGCAGCTCGAGCCGCAGAACACGCTCGCCCTGCGCGAGATGGGGCAGTACCTCCTCCAGGCGCAGCATCCCGAGCAGGCGGTGAAGTGGTTCGAGCGCGCGCTCCGCATCGACGGCACCGACCGGGTGGCCAACGGGTGGATGGGGTGTGCGCTCCAGCGGCAGGGGAACGCCGAGCTGGCCGCGCGGTTCTTCCAGCGCGCGGGGCAGGGTGACTGGACGGCCTGCCAGCAGACCGCGCCGCCGCCCGGGGCCTATCCACCGGGCACGCTGCCGCCTGGGGCGGTGACACCGGGGGCGTTGCCGCCGGCGCCGGTCCCACGTCCTTGACGGCGAGGAGCTGAATCCGTCGTACCCGCGCCGCGTAGTGCAGTCCGTGACCCCACTCATCGAATTCCGCGGCGTCGGGATGCGCTACGCGCCGCCGCTGCGTCGCCCCGTCACCGCGCTCGACGACGTGTGGCTCGACGTGCACGCCGGCGAGGTGCTCGGCATCGCGGGCCCGAACGGCGCCGGCAAGAGCACGTTGATCTCCATCCTGCTCGGCTACCTGCGCCCGAGCTCCGGCGTCGTCGCGATCGACGGGCAGGAGCCGCGCACGTACATCCAGCGCAACGGCATCGGCTACCTGTCCGAGCTGATCGACGTCGACCCGCGATGGACGGTGCGCGAGGCGCTCACCCGGTTCGCGACGTTAGGCGGGGTGCTCGACGCGCAGATCCCGCTGCGCAGCCACCAGCTCATGGAGAAGCTGGGGCTCGGCGATCTCGCGGACCGCAAGTTCAAGCACCTCTCGAAGGGCAACAAGCAGCGGCTCGGCCTCGCCCAGGCGATGCTGCGCGAGGAGCGGGTGCTCATCCTCGACGAGCCGACGCACGGTCTCGACCCGCTGTGGCTCATGCGCTTCCGCGGCATCGTGGCCGAGCTGCGGCGGCCGGGGCGCGCGATCCTCATCGCGTCGCACAACCTCGAGGAGCTCGAGCGGCTGTGCGACCGCGTGGCGATCCTCGACCGCGGCCGCGTGTCGCGCGTCGTCGAGGTCACGCGAGTGCTGCCGCAGACGGCGGAGTCGCTGTGGCGCATCACCGTCGCGCGCGGCGCCGAGCAGCTCGCGCACGTGTTCCCCGAGGCGGAGGATCTCGGGCGCGGCGACTGGGCCGTGTACGCCGCGACGCTCGACGCGCTGAACGCGGGGCTCGCGGCGCTCATCGCGCGCGGCGTGCTGATCGCCGGCGTCGCACCGGCGCAGAGCGCGCTGGAGCTGGAGTTCCACGACGCAGTGACGGAGGTGGCGTGATGTCGCCGGAGATGCGCACGGGCACGTTCACGGCTCCGGAGCTCGACGACGCGTTCGAGCAGGAGCTGCAGCAGATGGCGCTGGAGGTCTCGGCGCCGCCGCTCGAGGAGCCGCGCGAGCCGGGGCTGGGCCGCTACCTGCAGTTCCAGATCAAGGACTTCATCAAGCACCGCGGTGCGGCGCTCATCCTCATCGCGCTCGTGGGGCTGTGGATCCTCCACTACAACTACGCCCCGATGATCGCCGAGCGCGCCGCGCGGCATCCCGACTTCGACGCGGGCGCGGAGCGGATGCTGTTCCGGACGATCGTGACGGGCGGCGCACTGCTGTTCGGCGGGCTGGGGAGCCTCATCGCATCGGTCGGCATCGTGTCGCGCGACCGCGAGGGCGGCCATCAGAAGTTCCTGTTCGCGAAGCCGGTGCGCATCACGCGCTTCTACCTGCAGGCGTTCGCCGTGAACGGCATCGGGCTGCTCGCGTGCGCGTTCCTCATGCTGCTGCTGACGAGCGTCGCGTTCCTGCGTCCCGTGCCGATGGTCGAGCCGCTGCTCGCGATCGGCGCGACGTACGCGGCGGTGGGTGGGCTCGTGTTCCTCCTCTCCACGCTCGTGCGCTTCGACCTCGCCGCGGGGCTGATGCTCGCGCTGCTCTCGTTCCCGCTGCGCGAGATGGCGAACCGCGGGCACTGGTGGGCGGTCGCGACGTACTGGCTGCTGCCGCCGGTGCACCTGCTCGAGGCGCTCAACCCGATGCCCGGGCCCCACACGCCGTCGATCGTGCAGATGCTCGGATCGCTCGTCGCGTACGGCGCGGCGTACGTCGGTGCCGGGCTCGCGGTGCTGAAGAAGCGGTCGATCATGCGGTAGCGCGGAGCGTGGAGCGCAGAGCGCAGAGAGGGCCTCCGGGATTCGCTCCCTGGGGCCCTCTCTGCGCTCCGCGCTAGATTCCGGGCATGGCCACTCCGATCCTCGCCGACGCCCTCATCGACCCCGCGACGGTCCACCGCGAGGTCCTCCCGAACGGCCTCACCGTGCTCGTGCGCCCGGACCGATCGGCGCCCGTCGTCGCGATCAACACGTACGTGAAGGCCGGCTACTTCGACGAGACCGACGACGTCGTCGGCATCGCGCACGTGCTCGAGCACATGTTCTTCAAGGGCACCGATCGGCGCGGCGTCGGCGAGATCGCGAAGGAGACGAAGTCCAGCGGCGGCTACCTCAACGCGCACACGATCTACGACCACACGAGCTACTACGCCGTGCTCCCGGCGAGCGGCTTCGCGGCGGGGCTCGACGTGCAGGCCGACGCGTACGCGCACTCGGTGGTCGACGCCGCGGAGCTCGCGAAGGAGCTCGAGGTCATCATCCAGGAAGCGAAGCGCAAGCTCGACAACCCGGGCGCGGTCACGATCGAGACGCTCTACGCGCTGCTGCACGATCGCCACCGCATCCGCCGGTGGCGCATCGGCGTCGAGCATCAGCTGCGCGGCTTCCGGCGCGACGACGTGGTGCGCTTCTACCGGAACTTCTACCGTCCGCGCAACACGGTGCTCGCCATCGTCGGCGACGTCGACGTGGACGACGCCGTGGCGCGTGCGCGTCGACTGTACGGCGCGCTCGACGACGCGCCGATCGCGCGGGCGCCGGGCGAGCACGAGACCGCGCCGCCGGGCGTTCGCTACCGCGAGCTGACGGGCGACGTGGGGCAGTCGCATCTCGCGTTCGGCTGGCGCACGCCCGGCACGCTCGACGACGACACGCCGCGTCTCGACCTCGCCGCCGGCGTGTTAGGCACCGGCCGCGGCTCGCGTCTCTATCGCGCGGTGCGCGAGCGCGGCCTCGCCTCGTCGGTCGGCGCGTACGACTCCACGCCGACGGAGATCGGTGTGTTCACGGTGCACCTCGAGCTGCCGCCCGAGCGCGCGGCGGACGCGGCGCGCGCGGCGTGGTCGCAGGTCGCCGCGCTGCGCGACGACGGCGTGAGCGCGGCGGAGGTCGAGCGCGTGCAGCGGGTGGCCGAGTCGCGGTGGCTCCGCCGTCTGGAGACGATGGAGGGGCAGGCGAGCCACCTGTGCGAGTGGGAGGCGCTGGGCGACTGGACGCTCGGCGACCGATATCTCGAGCGGCTGCTCGGCGCGACGCCCGAGGAGGTGACCGACGCGGCCCGCCGCCACCTCGACCCCGACGCGTTCGCCGCGATCTACTACCGTCCGACCGACGCGCCGGCGCTCGCCGCCGACGCCGAGGCGCTGCGCTCGCTGCTCGACGCGGCGGAGCCGGCGCCCCTCGCCGCGCCGCGGCGCGCGCCCTACGCGCCGGCGGCGATGGACCGTGCGCCGCGCCACGAGCGCGTGGAGTGCGGCGTGCACGTGTACCGCACCGACGCCGGCGTGCCGATCCTCGTGCGCCCGAAGCCGGGCGCCGCGGTGGCGCACCTCGGTGCGTACGCGTTAGGCGGCGCGGTCGACGAGCGGGACGCCGAGGCGGGGCTCACGTCGCTCGTCGCGCGCACGGCGGTGAAGGGGACCACGACGCGCAGCGCGGCGCAGATCGCGGAGGACGCCGAGCTGTTAGGCGGCAGCGTGGGCGCGAGCGCGGGCGGCGAGAGCTTCGGCTGGGGGATCTCGGTGCCGCGCAAGCACCTCGCGGCCGCCGCGGCGCTGCTCGCCGACGTCGTGCAGCACCCGACGTTCCCCGACACGGCGTTCGACACGGAGCGCGGCGTCGCGCTGTCCGAGCTCGCGATGCTGCGCGACGACATGTACCGCTACCCGCTGCGCCTCGCGCTCGGCGCCGCGTATCCCGGTCACCCGTACGGACGCGCCGTCGTCGGCACCGAGGAGTCGCTGCGCGCGCTCGACGCGGAGCGGGCGCGCGCCTGGCACCGATCGCAGGTGGTCGAGGGAGCGACCGTGCTCGCCGTCGTCGGCGACGTCGATCCCGACGAGGCGGCGGCCGCGCTCGCGCGCGAGTTCGGCGCGCTCGTCGCGCGCGAGGCGGAGCGCGTCGCGGCGCCGACGTGGCCGGCCGAAGCGCGGCAGGCGGTGGAGCACCGCGACAAGGCGCAGTCGGCGCTCGCCATGGTGTTTCCCGGCCCGGCGCGGCGCGACCCGGATCGCTTCACCGCGCAGCTGCTCGCCGGGATCGCGAGCGGGCTCGGTGGCCGCTTCTTCGACGAGCTGCGCGACCGCCGCTCGCTCGCGTACACGGTGCACGTCTTCGCGAGCCCGCGCGCGCTCGGCGGCAGCGTGTCGGCGTACATCGCCACGTCGCCGGAGCGCGAGGCGGAGGCGCGCGAGGGGCTGCTCGAGGAGCTCGCGAAGATCCGCGACGGCGGCGTGACGGCCGAGGAGCTGCAGCGCGCACAGACCTATGCCATCGGCACGCACCAGATCCACCAGCAGAGCGGCGGCGCGGTGCTCGGCGAGATCATCGACGCGTGGCTGTTCGGCGACGGCCTCGCGGAGTTGGACGAGTTCGCCGAGCGCGTACGCGCCGTGACGCCGGAAGCGGTGCGCTCGCTCGTCGCGCGCTACTGCGACCCGGACGTCCGCGTCGAGGGCGTCGTGCGGGGGACGGGAAAGAGCTGACGGGCTGGCCCGAGTTCCGCAGTAGAGGTGCGACGGATCACGCCGAGGACCTCACAACCGCGACCCTGCCCATGCGCACTCCCTCAGACGACCGCGACCAGGACCTGAACCCGCACCGCGACGCCGACCGCCTCCACGCGAGCTCGGTGGCGGCCTCGCAGCTGCGGCATCGCGGCATCGACGTCGACGAGCGCGAGTCGAGCGACGACATGGCCGCGGTGCTGAGCGCCGTGGAGCGATTCGAGACGGCGGTCTCCGTGCTCGGCGGCGATCGCATGGTGAACTCGCTCGACACCGACCAGCACGACGACGAGTCGCTCGTGCTGCCGCGCCGCCGTGCCGACGAGAGCCTAACGGCGTACGCGGTGCGGGTCACGCGCGCTGCCGAAGCGCTCGGACGGCGATCCTCGTGACGGCGAACATGTGACGGTGCCGGTGAAGCGTCGCCGTCGGCAGGTCGCCATCACTGCGTGACCGTCTCGCGCAGCCCACGCGCCGCGCGTCCCATCGCAGTGACCGCGGGGCGGAAGCGTCCCGACGCGGCGCGCAGGCCGTTCATCGTCAGGTAGTCGTCGGGCTCCGCGACGATCACGCCGACGACCTGCGGATGCGCGGTGGCCCACGCGAGCGTGTGCCACACCGTGCGCTCCTGGCTCGCGTCGCCGTGCGCCATCGGATACGCGCGCACGTCGAACACCCAGTGCGGCTTCGGGCGCGTCGGCGCGTCGGGACGCGCGGCGTCGAGGCGCATCCATCGGTCCGCCGCGCGCAGCCGCGCGTCGACGCCCGCGCCCCCGCTGAACGACGGACGCACGAAGAACCCCAACACGTCCACCGGCGATCCGCGCGTCGACGCCCACGCGAACAGCGCGCTGTCCGCCGCGTCGTAGCGTGACGCGGCGAGCGCGACGCGGATGCGCCGATTCACGGCGTGCGCGCGCGCCGCGGCCGCGGTGTAGTACGCGCGCCAGAACTCGACACTCTGCGCGCCGATCGCGTCGGTGCCGGCGCCGTACGGCGCTTCGGCGGGAAGCAGCACGTCGGGCCGCAGCGCGCGCGCGACGCGGTCGACGGCGCTCATGCGGCGCGCGAGGAAGCGCTCCGGCCCGTCCCGCAGCGCATCGCGGTCGGTGTCGTCGAAGCCGATCGCGACGACGATCACCATGCTGTCGCGGCGGAGCGGCTCGAGCAGCTTCGAGAGCGAGTCGAGCGCGGTGAGCGAGAGCGCCTGCGGCCGCAGCGTGAGGCTCACCGCGTCGAGATCGAGCGTGTCGCTGAGCGGCACCGCGTCGCGCACCGCGGGCGCCGGCGGCAGCCCGTCGAGCGTCGGCAGCAGCTTCACGCCGATCATGAAGTCGCCGGCCGGGCGCTCGCTGAGCCGCTCCTGCGAGTACGGCAGATAGCTGCCGACGACACCGAACCCGCGCGGCAGCTCGAGCAGCGTGACCCCCGCGGTGAACGCGGCCGCCGCGGCGAGGGCCGCGCGCGCGACGCGGCGCGTGCGGCTGCGCGCCGGATACGCGGGCACGATGATCGGCACCGGCACGATGAACGGCACGACGAGCGCCGCGCGTCCCACGAGCGTGCCGAGCACCGACGCCTGCGCGGCGGTGAGCGCGACGAGCGGTGTCGGCATCGGGCCACCGACGCGCAGCACCCACTGCGTCAGCGCGACGCCGGCGACGAGCACGTCGTACGCGAGCAGCGGCACGCCGACGAGCGGTGTGACGTAGCGCCGCAGCGTGGCGTACGCGGCCTGCGCGACGAACATGAGGGTCGTGAGTGGCCACAGCCACGCGACGGCGGCGACGGCGTGTCCGCCGAGCACCGTGGAGCTGGCGAGGCGCGCGACGAGCGCCGGCGCGACGAGGAAGCCGCACAGCGCGCTGAGCGTCGCGAGCGGACGCGGCGCGCGGCGGAGCTGCGCGATGCGTCCGGCGTACACGATGTTCCAGAGGAGGAGGAGCACCGTGCCGGCGACGAACAGCAGCGTCGGCAGAGCGGGGAGGCGCACGTCAGCCTCGCGGGTGTTGAGCCGTGCGCACCGTGCTCGTGCCGACGCGCCGCACGAACACGTCGACCGCCTTCTGCACGTCGCGGAACGCCGCCGGCGCGAGGACGTCGAGCAGCAGCACGCCGCGCTCGGGAAACGTGTGCACGGCCATGTGGCACCCCTCGAGCGCGAACAGCCCCACGACGCCGTCGCCGGGGAGCGCGCGCACGACGGGCGTCGTGTGCGCCGTGAACCCGGCGGCGCTCGCGGCGGCGATCAGCAACCCGGTGACGAGCGCCGTATCGCGCAGCTGCGCCTCCGGCACGTGACCGAAATCGGCGATGGTGTGGAGGAACGGCGCGGTGAGCACGGTGAGGCAAGACTCGCCGGAGAGCGGCCGCCGCGCAACGGATGAGGGCATGTGCCGGCGACGGAACGCAGGCGAGATGCCAGGGCTCCTGCCCTCCTGCCCTCGTGTCCTCCTGCCCTCGCTCGTTAGGTTGCTCCCATGTCGCGCGGTGTTTCCTCGCTCACGCCGGCGTCCCGCGCCTCGGCGCTGTGGACGCTGCCCAACGCCGTGTCGATGTCGCGGGTCGGGCTCGCGGCGGTGTTTCTCGCGACCACCGAGACGAACGCCCGCGTCGCGCTGCTCGCCGCCGCGTCGCTCAGCGACTTCCTCGACGGGTGGCTCGCGCGGCGCCGGAACGCGGTGAGCCGGTGGGGCGCGCTGCTCGACCCGATCGGCGACCGCGCGTTCGTGTTCGCGGCCACCGCCACGCTCGTCGCCGGCGGACGGATCGGGCCGATCGAGTGCGTGGTGCTGCTGTTTCGCGACATCATGACGGCGATCGGCTTCATCGTCGCGCGCATCGTGAAGTGGCTGCGGCCGATCACGTTCCGGGCGCGACCGCTCGGCAAGGGCGTGACCGCGCTGCAACTCGGGACGCTGCTCGCGGCGATCCTGCGACCGGCCGCCGTGACGCCGCTCGTCGCCGCCGTGGGCGTGACGTCGGTCGCGGCGACGGTGGACTACACCATGGCGCTGTGGCGCGAGCGCGACCGCACGTTGAAGCCGTGAAGCACGGGCACGTCCTGGTCGCGCTCGTCCTCCTCGCCGCTCGCGCCGGGGCCCAGCCGTCCACCGGCGACCGCCGCACGACGACGGAGATCCGGATCGACGGGTTCGCCGCGCGGACGGCGGGGGCGCAGGCCGGTGTGGGAATCGCGCTCGACGCCGGCACGTACACGCGCCTCGCAGTCGTCGCGGGGGCGGGTTTCGAGCGCCGGCCGGGCGGAGCGCTCGTCGGCGTCCAGCGGCTGGAGGGCGTTGGCCGCTTCCACCTCGATCCGTACCGGCAGACGCGCCACGGCGTGTATGCGGGCGGCGGGCTGGCGCTGCGGCACGCGCCCGGCGGACCGGTGCGCGCGCTCGTCGTCGCGCTGCTCGGCGTGGAGGGGCCGCCGCGGCACGGGATGGCGGCAGCCGTCGAGGCGGGCGTCGGCGGAGGCGCGCGCGTCGGCGTGGCGCTGCGGAGCGCCCGCCGCCAGCGGCGCTGACGCGCCTCGAGACACAAACGCCCCGCGGTGGCGGGGCGTGAGGGCGCTGCTACTGAATCGGCCGCATCAGGCGGCGGAGCCGGCCGTCTGCCGCTTCGGCGGCTGAGCGAACCGCTCGCCGAGCGTGCGGAGCTCCTGCATCTGGGCCGGCGTCAGCTCGGGGTACCGATCCGTCAGGTAGGCGACGGTGGCGTCGAACCACTCGCGCTGGTCGTCGGGCTCGGCGCCGATGACGCCACACTGCATCACGTGCTGGAACAGCTCGTCGCGGGCTTCCTCGTAGGGCGTCGGGGTCGCGACAGCATCCCGTCGTCCGCGGTTGTTATTGCCGTGAGTCTTCTTGTTGGCCATGTAAGCTCAGAGTCGGTGCGTCGCTAATAGATGTACGAAGATAATCAGATGAGCCTCTCGATCCTAGTCGCGGGGGTTCTCGCCGCGGACGAGAAGCGCAAGTTGCCGGCCCGCACGCATCACACGCCGGGCAGCTGCGCCATCGGGAGCGGTGCATCGGCCGGCGACGCCAGCGTCGGCACGTGCTCGAGGATGAGTCGAGTGAGCTCCTCGGGCGCCTCCTCCGGCACGAGTCGGCCGACGCGCGGCAGCCGTACGAGGCGCAGGCTCGGGATCGCGTGCACGAGCCGGGTCGGGATGTTCCGGTCGATCCACGGATCGGCCTCACCCCAGACCACGAGCGTCGGCACGGCGATGGTGCCGAGGTCCAGCTCCTCCACCTCTTCTACCCGCAACGAGCGCGCAAGATCGAGCAGGTGCGGCACACCGTCGCGCCCGACGAACGGCGCGAGGTAGCGGGCGACCAGCCGATCCGGCATGGCCTCGGGATCCGCCACCGAGCCGCGGAGGATCGGCGCGAGCAGCGACGCCGCGGCGAACATGCCCTTCGCGACGCGGAACGCGAACCGCGCCGTGTTGTGCTGCAGCGTGCGCACGTCGCGCCCCGGCAGCTCGTCGAACGCGACGGTGTTCACGAGCACGAGCCCGCTCACCCGGTCGGGGCGCGTCGTCGCGAGCCGGAGCGCCACCCCGCCGCCGACGTCGACACCGACGACGATCGCCTTCGCGATGCGCAGCGCGGTGAGCGCGCGATCGAGGTATTCCGACTGGGCGGCGACGCCGAAGTCGGCCTCGACCGGCCGGTCGGACTCGCCGTAGCCGAGGAGGTCGATGGCGAACGCGGAGTGCCGAGCGAGCGCGAGCCCCGGCGCGACGTTTCGCCACAGGAAGCTCGACGTGCCGAAGCCGTGCAGGAGGACGATCGGGGTGCCGCCGTGCCCGGAGCGCTCCACGTGAACGGAGCCGGGACCGACGGGTATGCGGAGGTGATCGGCGCGCACGAGTGCTTGAGCGTGAGTTCGTCGTCAATCTAGTGCCGACTCGCTTCGGCATGCTCCGCGCCGCGGGTTGGCCCTCCAACTGCGACCGGTCGACGGCGACCGTGCACCGCGGCCAAGAAACGGCGACCGGTCGCCGGTCGTCTGGTCGCCGTCGTCAGGTCGCCGTTCACGATCGTCGTCGATAGTTTTTCGGGGTTCATTCCGCACGAGGAGTCGCATGTCGGAGCCGGACCAGACCTACGACGAGGGCCGCTCGCGCAACCTCGAGGCGCTGCTCGTGGCGCTCGCCGAGCGCATCCAGCAGCTCCACGCGCGAGGTCTGTTGCTGCGTCACGCCCACGAGCTCATGAAGCTCATCGGCGACGTGCGGAGCGAGCTATTCCATTACGAGGTGCGCGCGACGTACGATACGCCGGAAGTGGCGGACAGCCGCCGGATCGTGCGTGAGGCCATCGAGACCCGGGACAGCACATGGGAAAGGACCGAGTGGACGCCGGACGCGGAGGACGGGGAGGAGGGGGGGGGACCGCCGGACGGGGAGGACGACCGCCGGCGCCGAACGTAGTGCGCGGCGCGCGCGCCGGCGGCTCCCGCCGCCCGTTCTACGTCGCGCTGCTGGTGGTGCTCGTGCTCGGCGCCGGCGCGATCAGCTGGGCGATGAACCGCACGAAGGCGGCGAGCGTGATGACGATCGACCCGAAGGCGGCGGTCGGGATCAAGGCGCAAGGGCACACCCTCGGGTCGCCCGCCGCGCCGGTGGAGATCGTGGAGTTCGCCGACTTCGAGTGTCCGGGCTGTGGGCAGTTCGCCACGGTCACCGAGCCGGACGTGCGCGAGCGGCTCATCAAGACGGGGCAGGTGCGCTTCCGCATCTTCCCGTTCCAGGTGACGCAGGCGCACCAGAACACGATCGCCGCGGCGCTCGCCGCGGAGTGCGCGGCCGACCAGAACAAGTTCTGGGAGATGCACGACAAGCTGTTCGGCGGTCAGGCCGACTGGAGCGCGATGTACTCGCCCGGGCGGGACCCGCGGCCCGTGTTCGACCGGTACGTGAAGGAGCTGGGGCTCGACCAGGCCGCGTTCAACGCGTGCTACGACGGGCGGCAGCACCTGAACACGATCGCGGCGAACACCGAGGAGGCGATGCGCCAGAAGGTGGCGCAGACGCCGACGTTCATCATCGGCGATCGGATGCTCGCCGGCGCGCAGCCCTACGACGCGATCAAGGCCGTCGTTGACTCGGTGCGCGCGAAGGGGCCGGCCGCGCCGGCCGCGGCGCCGGCGCCGGACAGCGCGAAGAAGTAGCCGCGCGCTACGCTCGACGGCGCGCCCGCGCGTCGGCCGCGTCGTCGAGCCGCAGCTTCGGCTTGCCAACCGGCTGACGCGCGTCGTCCCCCTCGGTCGCCGTCCGCTGCCGGCGGCGGAACGGCACGAGATCCTGGCCGAGCACGACGAGGGCGCGCGTCGCCACGGTGCTCGCCAGCGGCTCCGGGATCCCCATGACGCGGATGTACGTGTCGATCGCCCGGTCGAAGGACATGTCCTCGGCGAGCGTGTCCATGAACATCAGCGCGTTGTCCACGTGCGCGCGCACGAGCGATTCCTCAGCGCGCGCCTGCGCCAGCCGCATCCGGCGCTCGGCGTCGGGCGGCAGCTTGCGGGCGAAGATGGACTCGGGAAAGAGCTTGCCGAGCATGGGCGGTCCTTAGCGGGGGTCTGGCTTCGAGAGGGCAGGGTCCGTACCAGCCGGGAGTCGGGACTCGGGAGTCGGGACTCGGGACTCGGGACTCGGGACTCGGTTGCCGTACGAGTCCCGAGTCCCGAGTCCCGAGTCACGACTCCTGGTGTTCGTACTGCTCCTTCAGGCTCGCGACGACGCCGGGATCGGCGAGCGTCGTGGTGTCGCCGAGCGCGCGGCCCTCGGCGATGTCGCGGAGCAGGCGGCGCATGATCTTGCCGGAGCGCGTCTTCGGCAAGTCCGCGGAGAACAGGATGTCGTCCGGCCGCGCGATGGCGCCGATCTTCTCGGCGACGTGCTCGCGCAGCTCGTCGCGCAGCTCGCCGCTCGGCTGGTGGCCGGAGCGGAGCGTGACGAACGCGGCGATCGCCTGTCCCTTCAGCTCGTGCACCTTGCCGACGACGGCGGCCTCGGCGACCGCGGGATGGTCGACGAGCGCGCTCTCGACCTCCATGGTGCCGATGCGGTGCCCCGCGACGTTCAGCACGTCGTCGACGCGGCCGAGGATCCAGTAGTAGCCGTCGGCGTCGCGCTTCGCGCCGTCGCCGGGGAAGTAGAGATCCGGGCGCCCCTCCCACTTCGAGAAGTACGTCTGCACGTAGCGGTCGTCGTCGCCCCAGATGGTGCGCAGCATCGACGGCCAGGGGCGGGTGAGCGCGAGAAGCCCGCCCCCCTCGGGGATCTCCTTGCCTAACGAATCGAGGAGCGCGGCCGAGACGCCGGGGAACGGGACGGTGGCGGATCCGGGCTTCGTCGCGGTGACGCCGGGGAGCGGCGTGATCATGATCGCCCCCGTCTCCGTCTGCCACCACGTGTCCACGATCGGGCACCGGCCGCCGCCGATGTGCTCGTGGTACCACATCCATGCTTCGGGGTTGATCGGCTCGCCGACGCTGCCTAACAGTCGCAGACGCGACAGGTCGCGGCGCGCCGGGAACTCGGTGCCCCACTTCATGAACGCGCGGATCGCCGTCGGCGCGGTGTAGAAGATGGTCACGCCGTAGCGCTCGCAGATCTGCCAGAAGCGGTCCTTGTCCGGCCAGTCGGGCGCGCCCTCGTAGACGACGCACGTGGCGCCGACGGCGAGCGGCCCGTAGACGATGTAGCTGTGTCCCGTCACCCACCCGATGTCGGCAGTGCACCAGTACACGTCCTCGTCCTTCAGGTCGAACACGTACTTCGTGGTCGCCGCGACCCCGGTCATGTAGCCGCCGGTCGTGTGCACGATCCCCTTCGGCTTCCCCGTCGTGCCGGAGGTGTAGAGGATGTAGAGCAGGTCCTCCGCGTTCATCGCCTCGGGCTCGCGGACGAACGACTCGCCGTCGTGCTCCGCGTCGTGCATGAGGCGGTGCCACCAGTGGTCGCGCCCCTCGACGATCTCGGGGAACGCGAGGTCGCCCTCCGCGCCGGGCCGCCGCCTAACGACGATGACGTTCTCGATCGACGGCGTCTCCTCGAGCGCGCGGTCGGCGTTGCGCTTGAGCGGCACGACCTGGCCGCGCCGGTACCCGCGGTCGGCGGTGATGAGCAGCTTGCACCGCGAGTCGTTGATGCGGTCGCGCAGCGACTCGGGCGAGAAGCCGCCGAACACCACGGAGTGCACGGCGCCGACGCGCGCGCAGCCGAGCATCGCGACGACCGCCTCGGGGATCATCGGGAGGTAGATCGCGACGCGGTCGCCCTTCTTCACGCCGAGCCGGTCGAGGACCTTCGCGAAGAGGTTCACCTCGCGGTACAGGTCCCAGTAGGTGAGCGTGCGCCGGTCGCCGGGCTCTCCCTCCCACACGATGGCCGCCTTGTTGCGCCGCGGCCCGTCGACGTGCCGATCGAGGCAGTTCGCGCTCGCGTTCAGCGTGCCGTCGGCGAACCACTGCGCGTGCGGCGGCTTCCAGTCGAGGACGCGCGTGAACGGCTCGATCCACGTCAGCTCGCGGGCCATGCGGGCCCAGAATGCGTCGGGGTCCCGCGCGGCGTCCCGATAGATGTCGGCGCCGGCGGTGTGGGCCTGGGCGCTGAACTGTGGCGGCGGCGGGAAGCTGCGGTCTTCCTGGAGCAGGACGTCGAGGTCGCTCATGCTCGGCTCTGGGCGCGTGGGTGGCTCGCGACTGGAAACATGCAAGGATTGCGAAGGCGCGCGCAACGACGCAGAGTCCGCCCGACACCGAACCAGGAGCCCGATCCGTGGCGACCACCACCCCGCCGGCCATTGGCCTGCCGCTGGCCGCTCCGGGCGAGCGCGTGCTCTCCGCACGCGACGTCCGCACCGTGATCTTCGCGTCGTCGCTCGGCACGATGTTCGAGTGGTACGACTTCTACCTGTACGGATCGCTCGCGGCGATCATCTCGAAGCAGTTCTTCTCCGGCGTGAACCCGACGGCGGCGTTCATCTTCGCGCTGCTCGCGTTCGCCGCGGGGTTCGCGGTGCGGCCGTTCGGCGCGCTGATCTTCGGGCGGCTGGGAGATCTCGTGGGGCGGAAGTACACGTTCCTCGTCACGATCCTCATCATGGGCGTGTCGACGTTCCTCGTCGGCGTGCTGCCGGGGTACGCGTCGATCGGCGTGGCGGCCCCGGTGACGCTGATCTCCCTGCGCCTGCTGCAGGGGCTCGCGCTCGGCGGCGAGTATGGTGGGGCGGCGACCTACGTCGCGGAGCACGCGCCGAACGGCAAACGCGGGCAGTACACGGCGTGGATCCAGACGACGGCGACGCTCGGGCTCTTTCTCTCGCTGCTCGTGATCCTCGGCTGCCGCCTCGCGCTCGGCACCGAGGCGTTCGAGGCGTGGGGCTGGCGCATCCCGTTCCTCGTGTCGCTCGTGCTCCTGGGCGTGTCGGTGTGGATCCGCCTGCGGCTGAACGAGAGCCCGGTGTTCCAGGCCATGAAGGCCGAGGGCAAGCACTCGAAGCAGCCGCTGCGCGACTCGTTCGGCCGCTGGCCGAACCTGCGCGTCGTGCTGCTCGCGCTGTTCGGCCTCGTGATGGGGCAGGCGGTGGTGTGGTACGCGGGGCAGTTCTACGCGCTGTTCTTCCTCACGCAGTCGCTCAAGGTGGACGGGCAGACGGCGAACCTCATGATGGCGGCGGCGCTGCTGTTAGGCACTCCGTTCTTCATCGTGTTCGGCTCGCTGTCCGACCGCATCGGCCGCAAGCCGATCATCCTCGGCGGGTGCCTGCTCGCGGCGCTCACGTACTTCCCGCTGTTCCGCGCGCTCACGCACTACGCGAACCCCGCGCTGGAGGCGGCGCAGCAGCGCGCGCCGGTGACGGTGACCGCGGATCCCGCGTCGTGCTCGGTGCAGTTCGATCCCGTGGGGAAGAGCAAGTTCACGTCGCCGTGCGACGTCGCGAAGACGGCGCTCGTGAAGGCGGGCGTGCCGTACCACAACGCGGCGGAGTTCGACGCGCCGCCCGCCGTGCACGTCGGCGGGGCGGTGATCCCGTCGTACGACGCCGCGGCGCCGGACGCGAAGGCGCGCGGCGCGGCGTTCGACTCCACGCTCGGCGCCACGCTGAAGGCGGCGGGCTACCCCGCGAAGGCGGATCCGGCGCGCACGAACCGCGGCATGGTGGTCGCCATCCTGTTCGTGCTCGTGCTGTACGTGACGATGGTGTACGGCCCGATCGCGGCGATGCTCGTGGAGATGTTCCCGACGCGCATCCGCTACACGTCGATGTCGCTGCCGTATCACATCGGCAACGGGTGGTTCGGCGGCTTCCTGCCGACGACGGCGTTCGCGATCGTGGCGGCGACGGGCGACATGTACTCGGGGCTGTGGTACCCGATCGTGATCGCCGCCGTGACGTTCGTGGTCGGCGCGCTGTTCGTGCGCGAGACGAAGGACGTGGATCTGCGGGCGTGACTCCACGTACGACTGTTCGTTGGACTGAAGAAGGACTGAAGGAGGACTGAACAAGGACCAACAACTCTGTTGGTGTTCTCCTTCTTCAGTCCTCCTTGAGTCCTTCTTCAGTCCCATAGAAACGCGTACGTGGAGCGGTGCCCGGCGGATCAGCGCCGGCGGCGCCGCGGCTGCTTGCGGGTGAGGATCAGCCCGATGAGCGTCGCCAGCGCGAACACCCCGCCGACGATCGCGATGAACAGCGGACGATTGCGGTCGACGTAGCTCCGGTCGCCGCCGTCGATGGTCGCGGCGCGCGGCCGAGCGGGGTCGAAGCGCACCGGCACCGTGCCGCCCATGACGAGCTGCGGCATGGTGCCGTCGTCCACGGCGTCAACGGCGACGACCGTGTCGGCGCCGGGGGCGGGGACGAACGCGAGCTCCGCGACGTCGTACGGCTGCGGGAGCTCGAAGTCGTCGCGCCGGCTCGTCGACAGCGCGTACTCCACCGTGCGCACGGCGTGCACGCGCGCCGCGGCCCGCAGCGGCCCGTCGTTAGGCAGCGGGCCCGGCGTCGCGCGGTCCAGCGCGAGCGCGGCGACGCCCCATGCGACGGCCGCCGCGAGCAGGAAGGCCGTGCCGCGCCGGCCGGCGAACGCGAGGACCGCGATGCCGCCGACGAGCCAGATCACCCAGCGCCCGCCGTGCAGCACCATCGGTGCGAGGTCGCGCATCCAGTCCAGCGTGCTGCGATCGGCGAGCCGCGCGAAGATCGGGCAGCACGCGACGGTGCGGACGCGCACCGTGTCGCCGACGCGCAGCCGGTCGTAGCGCGCCTCGTCGACGCTCACCGTCGGCGTGATCGGCGACGTCTCGCCAGCGGGGGCGACGTCGAGCAGGAACGCGCGGGTCCAGGCGCCGTCGGAGGCGATGCGGACGTCCTCGCGCTTCCGCTCCACGCGCGCGCGCGACACGTGCCCGTTCGCGTCGAGCCAGAGCGACGGTCCGAGCACGAGCACCGCGCATAGCACGAAGAAGGGCATGCAGCCGCAGCCGCGACGGCGCGTTCGCGACCGTCGCGCGACCGGCTCGAAGGAGTCGGCGGATGACATGCGCGCAAGGAGGCAGCGGTCGACGAGCCGCGCAAGAGTGCGCCGCGGCGACGGGCCGGTTACCGTTCGTGCCATGACCGCCGCGCCGGAAGCCGTCCCCGAGAGCGAACGCGCCGCCGCCGTCGCCACGCCCGTCGTGGAGGCGGTGGGGCTCACGCGCGCGTTCGGCGCCGGTCGGCGCGCGGTGGACGACGTGAGCTTCGCGCTCGGCGGCGGCGAATGTCTCGCGCTGTTCGGGCCGAACGGGGCGGGGAAGACGACGCTGCTGCGCATGCTCGCGGGGCTGCTGCGCCCCACGCGCGGCACCGCGCGCATCGGCGGGGTGTCGTTGGACCGCGACGCGGCGCCGGCGGTGCGGGCGCGCGTGGGGCTCATCTCGCACCACAGCCTTCTCTACGCCGCGCTCAGTGCGCGCGAGAACGTGGAGTTCGCGGCGCGGCTCTACGGCGTGCCCGATCCGGCGCGCGCCGCGATGGCGTCGCTCGAGCGCATGCGCGTGGCCGACCGCGCGAACACGCCGGTACGTCGACTCAGTCGCGGGCTGCAGCAGCGCGTCTCCATCGCGCGGGCGATGGTGCACCAGCCCAGCATCGTGCTGCTCGACGAGCCGTTCACGGGGCTCGACGAGGTCGGCGCGCGCGCGCGCTCACCGACGCCATCGGCGCGCTGAAGGCGCACGGCGCGGCGCTCGTGCTCGTGACGCACAACCTGGCCGAGGGGCTCGCGCTCGGCACGCGCGTCGGGGTGATGCTCGCCGGTCGGCTCGTGCGCGTCGAGGCGCGCGCCGGCGTCGACGCGGCGGCGTTCGCGGACGCGTACCGCGCGCTCGTCACGGGGACGGCGTGAGCTTTCTCGGCACCGCGTGGCTCGTGGCGCGCAAGGACCTCACGATCGAGTTCCGCACCCGCAGCGCGTTCTTCGCGGCGATCGTGTTCGCGCTGCTCGCCGTCGCGGTGTTCCACTTCTCGTGGGATCCCACGGCGGTGTCGGCGATCGACCTGGCGCCCGGCGTGCTGTGGGTCATCTTCACGTTCGCGGGGCTGCTCGGCCTGCACCGCTCGTTCGGCGTCGAGGAAGCCGATCGCGCCATCGACGGCCTGCTGGCTTCCCCAGTCGGGAGAGAGGCGCTGTTCGCCGGCAAGGCGCTCGCGAACGTGGTGTTCGTCGGCGCCGTGCAGCTCGTGACGATCCCCGCGGTGGCGCTGTTCTACGACCTGCCGCTGCTGCACGGCGCGACGCTGCCGGGGCTCGCGATCGTCGCCGCGCTCGCGACGCTCGGCCTCGTGGCGGTGGGGACGCTGTTCAGCGCGATGACCGTGAACACGCGGCTGGCGGAGCTGCTGCTGCCGATGCTGGCGCTGCCGTTCTTCGTGCCGATCGTCGTCCCGGCGGCGCTCAGCACCGCGCGGCTGCTCGCCGGCCGGCCGCTCGGCGAGATCCAGGGCTATCTTCAGATGCTCGCCGCGTTCGACATCGTCTTCGTGACCGCGTGCACGCTGGCGTTCCCGTACACGCTCGAGGAGTGAGCCCACGCTCGCGACCCGACCCATGACGCAGCCCGCAACCGCTCTTCCCACCATGCCGCGCACCGCGCCCACCACGCGCGACGGCCCCGACTTCCTGCTCGGCGTCGCCGTCGTCGCCGTCGCGGCGGCGCTCGTGCGCGCCATCGTGTTCACGCCGATCGAGGCGACGCAGGGGCCGGCGCAGAAGATCTTCTACGTGCACGTGCCGTCGGCGTTCATCGCGCTGTACCTGTGCTTCGCGCTGCTCGCCGTGACGAGCGCGCTCTACCTGTGGCTGCGCGAGGAGCGGCTGGACCGCGTCGCGGAGAGCGCGGCGGAGGTGGGGCTCACGTTCATGACCGTGACGCTGCTCACCGGGCCGCTGTGGGGGAAGCCGATCTGGGGCACGTGGTGGACGTGGGACGCGCGCCTCACGCTGACGCTGTTCACGTGGCTCATCGTGCTCGGCTACCTGACGCTGCGCAACGCGATCGAGGATCGCGGCCAGCGCGCGCGATACTCCGCCGTGCTCGGCGTGCTCGCCGGGCTGCTGGTGCCGTTCATCCACCTCAGCGTGTACCTGTTCCGCACGCTGCACCCGCAGCCGATCCTGCTGAAGCCGAGCGCGCCGTCGCTGCCGCCGGAGCAGCTGACGACGTTCCTGTTCTCGTTCGGCGCATTCTTCCTCCTGTTCGTGGCGCTGCTGCGCGCGCGCTACCGCTACGCGGTGGATCGGGACCGCCTGGCCGAGCTGCGCGGGGGAGAGGACTGATGCCGCCGAGCAACGCCGGCTACTACGAGGCCGCCTACGCCGTGGCGGCGATCGTCTACGCGGTGTACGCGGTGACGCTGTGGCGGCGGCGGGCGCGCGTGCGCGCGGCGCTGCGTCGCGCCGAGGGCGCGGGTGCCAGCGGCAACCCGGCGCCGCTATCATGACTACATGATCAACGCTTGGCACGACCTCCCGCCCGGACCGCATCCGCCTGACCAGGTCACGGCGATCATCGAGATCCCGGCGAAGAGCCGCAACAAGTACGAGCTGGACAAGGAGACCGGCCTGCTCCGGCTCGACCGCGTGCTCTACTCCGCCGTGCACTATCCCGGCGACTACGGGTTCATCCCGCGCACGCTGCACGAGGACGGCGACCCGATGGACATCCTGGTGCGGATACAGGAGCCCACGTTCCCCGGCTGTCAGATCGACGCGCGGCCGATCGGCGTGCTGCGCATGCTCGACAAGGGGGAGCCGGACGACAAGATCCTCGCCGTGCCGTGCCACGATCCGCTGCACCAGGAGTACTTCGACATCGCGGATCTGCCGGCGCACTTCCTCAAGGAAGTAGAGCACTTCTTCCACATCTACAAGGACCTCGAGGGCAAGCGCGTCGAGATCATCGGATGGGAGAAGAGCGAGTCGGCGCTGCGACTGATCAACGAGTCGATGGAGCGCTACGAGGCGAAGTACGGCGCGGCGTCGACGATCCGTTAGGCGCTAGATCTCGCCGCGCCGGCGCCGCCGCCACATGCGGCGCGCCTCCTTCCATGCGTCGCGGAACGGCAGCCCGGCGGGCGCCGTGCGGATCTCGACGTTCGCCATGATCGCGGTGCCCGTGATGCGGATGCGCGGGGCGTCGATGGGCGCGTCGGGATCGTCGAACGTCCGATTCTCGACGTTCGCCATGACGCCGAGCGCGAGGTCCTCGACGACGACGCCGGGGGGCACGAGGACCTCGAGGTTCGCCATCACGGCGAGCAGGTCGATCTCGCACACGCCGGCGGGGAGCGGCGTCTCGCGCAGATCGAGCACGATGGAGCTCATGAGCGAGCGTACCTCGAGCTGACGCGGCATCGCCCACCGGCCGCTGCGCTCGGTGTTGCTCATGATCGAGAGCACGCGCCGCGTCGCCGCGGGCTCGGCGTACGACGGCGTGACGGCGACGCGGTGCATCGGACGCGACTCGACCTCGCTCAGCAGCCCGTCGAGCTCCGATACCGTGCTCGCCTTGTACATCCGGTCGAGCAGCGCCTCGAACTGGTCGATGGACAGCGTGTCGTCGGCGAAGCGGTCGGTGAGCACCCGGATCGTCCGCTCGCGCGCCGCCTCGATCGCGCTCGCCGCCACCCGGGAGGCGGAGGCCGGCATCTGCGAGATGGGCAGCGGCGCCGTCGAGGCGTCGGCCGGCCGGGCGCGGTTCGATATATCGTCAGGCATGCTTGATCCTACGAGCCACCTTACGGGCAGGTGTCAGGGACATGGCGGAGCGCGCGGGCGGTGCCGCGCGGGCGATACGGCGCGATGGAGCGCAAACACCGTCTCACGCCGCGGCACGGCGCCGGACTGCGCGGTTCGAGCGTCGTGGGCGTCGTTCGCCTCATCGCGCCTCACCGCCAGCGCCGTACCGCCGGCGCCGTGCCCAGCGCCGTTCGCGCCACCGTCCTCCGAGTCAGACTGCGTGCTCGCGCGGCGCGCCGCGCCCCTTGGCCGGCTGCACCGCGCCGCTGCCTGGCATCTCGGGCGCGCGCGGGAGGAAGAGCTGGTCGTAGAGCAGCGCCGCGACCACACCGCCCACGATGGGGGCGACCCAGTAGATGAGCTGCCCCTCCCACTGACCGAACGCGACGGCGGGCCCGAACGCGCGCGCCGGGTTCATCGCGGCGCCCGTCATCGGGCCGATGGCGAGGATGTCCGCCGCCACCGTGAGCCCGATGGCGAAGCCGCCGACCTTCGGCGCCTGCGGGTCGACCGCGGTGCCGAACACGGTGAACACGAGGAAGAACGTCGCGACGGCCTCGAGCCCGAACGCCTGGCCGCCGCTCACCGTGGACGCGATGGACAGCGTGCCGCCATGCGCCGCGGCGTACACGTCGCTCGGCACCACCGCCTTGTGGAGGTACGCGGCCGCCATCGCGCCGACGAGCTGCGCGACGACGTACACCGCGGCCATGAGCGGCTGGATGCGCCGCGTGACGAGGAAGCCGAGCGTGACGGCCGGGTTGAAGTGGCCGGAGATGCGCATCACCGCGGAGACCATCACGGCGAGGATCAGCCCGTGCGCGGCGGCGACCGTGCCGAGCGATCCCGCGCCGCCCTGCGCCATCATGAGCGCCGCGCCGCCGACGAAGACGAGCGCGAACGTGCCGACGAACTCCGCGACGAAGTGACGGAGGGAATCTCTCATGGGGGCCAGGGGCGAGATGGGGGATCGAGGGGAGGGCAGGAGGGCAGGAGCGCAGGAGGGCACGAGGCCTCCTGCCCTCGCTTCGCGCCCTCCTGCCCTCATGCCCTGCGGAATACTAACGCGGCGTTGATCCCCCCGAACCCGAAGCTGTTCGACAGCACGTGCTCGACCCGCGCGTCGCGGCCGTGACCCGGGAGGTAGTCGAGATCGCACGCGTCGTCGGGGCACTGCAGGTTCACCGTCGGCGGCAGCCACTCGTCGTGCAGCGCGAACGCGCTGATCGCCGCCTCGAACGCGCCCGACGCGCCGAGCGCGTGGCCGTAGTAGCCCTTCGTGGAGCTCACGCGCAGCCTCGACGCGTGGTCGCCGAAGACCTGCTTCAGCGCGAGCGTCTCGGTCGGGTCGTTGAGCGGCGTGGAGCTGCCGTGCGCGTTGACGTACTGCACCTCGTGCGGCTGCACGTCCGCGTCGCTGAGCGCGAGACGCATGGCGCGCGCGGCCTGTGTGCCGTCGGGGCGCGGCGCGGTCATGTGATACGCGTCGTTCGTCGTGCCGAAGCCCACCAGCTCCGCGTACACCCGCGCGCCGCGGGCGAGCGCGCGCGAGCGCTCCTCGAGCAGCAGCACCGCGGCGCCCTCGCCCATCACGAAGCCGTCGCGCGCGCGGTCGAACGGGCGCGACGCGCTCGACGGATCGTCGTTGCGCGTGCTCATGGCGCGGATGATCGCGAACGCGCCGAACGACAGCGGCGCGAGCGGCGCCTCGGAGCCGCCGGCGAGCATGACGTCGGCGTAGCCGTCGCGGATCTGACGGAACGCCTCGCCGATCGCGATGGTGCCCGACGCGCAGCTCATCGCGTTCGTGCTGTTAGGCCCGGTGACGCCCATCTCGATGGCGATGTTGCAGCTCGCCGCGCCGCAGAAGACCTTGAGCGCGACCGACGGATCGACCGCGCGCACGCCCTCCTGCAGGAAGTTGATCATCTGCTCCTCGGCGAAGCCGATGCCGCCGAGCGCGCTGCCCATCATCGCGCCGACGCGGTCGCGGTTCTCGCGCGTGATGTCAAGCTGCGCGTCGTCGAGCGCGAGCTGCGCGGCGACGACCGAGAACTGGCCGAACCGGTCGAGCCGCTTCGCGCGCCTCGCCTCGAGATGGTCGGTGGCGTGGAAGTCGTCGACCTGCGCCGCGATGTGGGTGCGCCACGGCGACGTGTCGAACCGCGTGACCTCGCGCACCGCCGAGCGCTCGGCGCGCAGGCCGTCGCGGAGACCGCGTGCGGATGTACCGATGGGCGTGATCGGACCGATGCCCGTGATGACGACGCGACGACGCTGCACATGCACCTCGTGGTTGCTGTCCCCTGCCTCCCCCCTGATCGGACCGCGCGAGCGGCCCGATTCGTCCCTTCATCCAGCGCCCTTCGTCCCTTCGGCGACCGCGGCCAGTCCGGCGAGCGTCCGCTTGGCGATGCCGTGCACGAACACCGGCCCGATGACGCCGACGGCGGCGAACGTGCCGATCACCGGCCAGCCCGGGCCGTCCCACACGTGCAGGATGCGCACGTGCGTGCCGCCGTCGACGCGGCGGAAGCTCCACTCGACGTCCATCCCCGTCGTCACGCCGTCGACGTGGCGGAAGCGGACCGCAGGCGCGCGCTCGTCGACCGACATCTCGCTGAGCCACCACGTCGGCCACTGCATCGGCCCGAACGCGCGGTTCGCCGACATCTCCACGAGCCCGCCGCCGTCACGCGCGCGGCGGCGGAACTTCACGAAGCGATAGTGCGGCAGGTGACGCGGCCACGCCTCGACGTCGCGCGCGAGCGCGAAGATCCGCTCGACGGGCGCGGCGACGGTGCGCTCGTCGAGCGTCATCATCACGCGGTCGAGCGGCATGGGCCCGAGCACGTACGGCTTGCGCGGCGCGCGCTCCGGCTGGCTCGTCGGCGCGGGATCGGGCGTGCTGGTCATGCCGGCTACCTTGCCCGCGCGCGCGGCGCGGCGCCAGGGTCCCGGCTTTCGCCGAGGTGCCGTTCGGTTGCCCGGGCAACGCGCCAGGTCGCGGCGAGCCGCCAGCCGAGCGACCGGCGCACCTCGGGCCGCGGCACCCCCGCGCGCTCGGCCATCGCGCGCAGCTCGTCGGCGGTGAACCCACGCAGCACGGAGAGCGTGCCGTCGTGGCGCGTGACGCGGTGGAAGCCGAGCGGCCACGAGACGAGCCAGAACAGGGACGCCGCGAGCCAGCTCCGACGCAGGTCGCCGACGACGACCGCGACGCGGGCGACGCGCGAGAGCTCGCGCAGCGCGCGCACGGCATCGTCCTCCGTGAAGTGGTGCAGCAGCTGCGAGCAGGTCACGACGTCCACGGCGCCGTCGGCGAGCGGCAGCGCGAGCACGTCGCCGCACACCGACGCGTCGGTGCGCACGCGGCTCGCCGCGGCGAGCGACGGGCGAAACTCGACGCCGACGGTCGCGAGCGTGACGCCCCGCCCCGCGGCGAGCCGCTGCGCCGCGGCGGGGATGTCGCCAAGCCCCGTGCCGACGTCGAGCAGCGTCGCGCGGGCGCCGAGGGCGGGGAGCAGCGCGTCGACCGCACGCAGCACCGCGCGCCGCCCGCCGAACAGCGCGTTCGACCGCGCGACGTCGCGCAGCGACCGCTCGGCGAGCGCCGGGTCCACGGCGGGATCGTCGAGCAGCTCGCGACCGCGCCGGCGGCGGGGAACTAGCACGGCCCCTCCACGCTCCACGCTCCACGCTCCACGCTCGCCACGAGTCGCGCCAAAGCCAGCGTGGAGCGTGGAGCGTAGAGGAGGCCAGCACCAACATGCCTAACGTTCAAGTTGCGCGTAGCCGCCGCGATAGTAGAGCAGCGGTCGCTCCTGGTGCGCGGCGGCGGTCTCCACGCGGCCGACGACGATCGTGTGGTCGCCCTCGGTGTGCCGCCGCTCGACGCGGGCCTCGAGCCACGCGAGCACGTCCTGCAGCAGCGGCACGCCGGTGCGGCCGCGCTCGTAGCCCAGCCCATCGAAGCGGTTCGGCGGGTCGCCCGACGCGAAGCGCCGCGACAGCGCCTCCTGCCCCGCGGAGAGCACGTTCACCGCGAACGCGCGCTCGGGCTGCAGCAGGTCGTGCATCGATGCCGTCCGGTCGATGCACACGAGCACGAGTGGGGGCTCGAGGCTGAGCGAGCAGAACGCGCTGACCGTCATGCCGTGGTCGTGCCCCGCCTCGTCGACGGTCGTGACGACGGTGACGCCGGACGCGAACCGTCCGAGCACGCTGCGGAAGCTGTCGGGGTCGAGGGGCATGGGGAGAACGTAATGGTCACTTCACGAACACACGCCACACGTACCGCGCGTTCAGCACCGCCGACGGCGGCACGAAGTCGCCGGCGACGCCGACGAGGAGGTCGGCGAGGTCGCGGCGGCGCGACAGCGTGTGAGCGGCGCGGTTCATGAGCGGCGGCACGTCGACGACCGCGCCGATGATGCGCTCCACCGCCCACTTGCCGCCGAACGCGCGGCGGCGCGCGGTCTCGTAGCCGGCGAGCGCGCGGTCGGCGCGCGCGGCGGGAAGCGCGCACGACTCGGCGACGAACGGCGCGAGGATCTCGCCGCCGCGCAGCGCGGCGAACACGCCCTCGCCGGTGAACGGATCGAAGAAGTCCGCCGCGTCGCCGACGAGCGCCGCACCGGGCGCCCAGCCGCGCCGCGACGCCGACGCGAACGGCCCCGTGACGCGCACCGTGTCCACGCGCTCGGCGGCGGCGAAACGCGGCGCGAGGTGCGCGCGGCCGCGGATCCACGACGCGAGGTACGACGCCGGGTCGCCGGAGATCCGCTGCGCCTCGCGCGCGGGCACCACCATCGACGTGTTGGTCACCCCGTCGCCGATGTCGGCGATGCCGACGAAGCCGTCACGCTCGACGTGCATCTCGCCGTGGTCGGTGATGCCGTCCACGCCGCGCCAGTGGGCGACGAGCGCGAGGCGCCGCGGCCACGCGCGCACGCGCGCGAGACCGAGCCGGCGCACGATCACCGACCGCAGCCCGTCGGCGCCGACGACGATGCGTGCGCGCAGCTCGGTCGTCGCGCCCGACGCGTCGAGCACGCGCACGCCGCACACGCGCCCCGCCGCGTCACGTACGACGTCGGCGACGCGCGCGCCCTCGCGCACGCGCGCGCCCACCGCACGCGCACGCGCGACCAGCGTGGCGTCGAGCACGCGGCGGGAGACGGCGAGCCCCCAGTCGCGCGGCGCGCGCCAGCCGTGCGCGGCGACGAAGCCGCCGCGGATCTCGTCGCCGCTCGGCGCGCGCACCACCATGCCGCGCAGCTTCGCGCCGACCGCGCTGAGGGCATCGAGCGCGCCCATCGCGTCGAGCAGCCGCGCGGACTCGGGGCTCAGGCACTCGGCGCACGTCTTGTCGCGCGGGAAGCGCGCGCGGTCGAGCACGAGCACGTCGACGCCGGCGCGCGCGAGATGCCACGCCGTGGATGCGCCGGCGGGGCCGCCGCCGACCACGATGACCTGCGCGTCGAAGCCGATGCTCACGGCGCCCCCGCGAGCAGCGCGCCGGTCGCCGCACCGACCACCGTGCACGCGAGGTTGACCGCGTCGTTGTCCACGCCGCGCACGCCGCCCGCGTGGATCGTCGGCATGCCGCACGCGTGCACGCGCTGCTCGGTGGCGCGGTCGCAGCGCGCGCACCAGCGCCGCTCCTGCAGCGCGGCGCCGAGCAGCGTGTCGGCGACGGCGCCGGCCGCGCCGCCCGCCGCGACCGGCCACGCCGCGGCGATGCCTAACGCGCGCGCCAGCGCGCCGACGACGACCGCGCCGAGCGCGAGGGCGAGCGTGCCCGGAACCGACACCGCGCCCGACGTGCCGGGCGGCACGGTGCGCAGCGTGGCGAGCGAGATCGGCGCGCGTCGGGCGAGCGTGCCGATCTCCGTCGCCCACGTGTCGGCGGTCGCCGCGGCGAGCGCGCCCGCGGCGGCGGCCTCCCACGGCCGCGCCGCGGAACCGATCGGCCCGAGCGTGGCGAGCGCGCACACCGTGAACGCGGCGCCGTTCGCGAGCACCTGCCGCGCGTCGCGCTCGCCGCCTTTCTCCACGACGCCGCCCGTACGACGCGCCTTCTCCACCGCGCGCCACCGCGACAGCAGGCTGCTCGCGACGAAGTAGACGATGAGCAGCGCGCCGTAGCGCCAGCCCGCGGCGATCGCCGCCGTGCCGACGACGACGGCGGCGACGGCGCCGCTCGGCGAGAGGGAGCGCGCACGCCGCGCGGCGAGCGCGATCGCCGCGGCGAGCGCGAGCCCGGCCGCGGCGCGCGCCCACACGTCGTCCACGAGGGCGGAGAGAGGCATCGCTGGGCAATCTGCCGCCGTGCAACCGGCGACGGCAGGCCGTGCGTCCCGACGCCCGCGCTTGAACCGCCGCGTCGGCTGCACTAGCGTTCGCACCCCAACGATTCACGCCGAGATGTCGCGCACGGTCGACGCCCTGCTTCCGCTGAGTCTCCTCGAGGCCGTACGCGCCGTCGACCGGCCGGTGATCGATCCCGAGACCGAGTTCGTCGACGAGCTGCGCAACAAACGGCTCGGGCTGAGCGACACGGTGACCGCGCAGATCCGGCGTTACACCGACGCCGCCCGTCGCCGCCAACGCACGGGCACCGACGAGGTCGCGGCGCTCGCGCGGCTGATCGGCCGGCGCCCCGACGCGGAAGACGTGTTCCGCGCCGCCGGCCGCTACCTCGCCGAGCGCGTGTACGAGCGGATCCCGGCGACGACGCGGCGCGCGGCGAGCAAGCTCCCGCGGCTGCTCTCGCGGCCACTCGTGCTGCGTCAGCTCCGCCGCCTCGCGCGGCGCTACTTCAGCGGCTCGCTCGCGCGTCATGGCGCCACGCTGATGCTCGAGATCCCCGCGCCGGTCACGTCGCTGACCGGTCGGCTCGCGACGGGGTGCGCGTACTACGAGGCGGGTTTCGTGGAGCTGATGCGACTGCTGCTCGGCGCCGAGCGTCCGGTGGAGCACGTGCACTGCACGTCGCGCGAGGAGGGGAAGTGCGAGTGGCGCGTCGACTGGTCCAAGTGAGAGGGCAGGAGGGCAGGAGGGCAGGAGGGCAGGAGGGCACGAGAGGCGATCGCTCCTGCCCTCGCGCGATTCGCGCGCGCCCTCCTGCCCTCCTGCCCTCTCCGTTAGCATTCGCCGCATGCTCACTCCCGACACGCTTCCGACGTTCCAGCGCGCGCTGCGCGAGGCTTCGCTCGACGGCTGGCTGCTGTTCGACTTCCGCGGCACGAACCCGATCGCCGCGACGCTCGCGGGGCTCGACGGCTTCGTGTCGCGCCGGATCTTCGTGTGGGTGCCCACGCAGGGGACGCCGGTCGCGATCACGCACGCCATCGAGCAGCTGCCCTGGCATCGCTGGCCGGTCGCGTGGCGCAAGGAGGTCTACAGCTCGTGGCGCGCGCTCGAGGGGTACGTGCGCGACCTCGTGGGCGGCAAGCGCGTGGCGATGGAGTACTCGCCGGGGGACGCGGTGCCCTACGTCGACCGCGTGCCGGCCGGCGTCGTGGAGCTCGTGCGCGCGGCGGGCGCCGAGGTCGTCACGTCCGGGGAGCTCATCTCGCGGCTGTACGCGGTGTGGACGCCGGCGCAGCTCGCGTCGCACCGCCAGGCGGCGCGCGTCGTCGCCGACGTCGCGCGCGACGCGTTCGCGTTCGTCGACGAGCGGCTGCGCGCGGGCGCCGCGGTGCACGAGCACGAGGTGCAGGCGCGCATCCGCGACGGGTTCACGCGCGCGGGGCTGGAGACCGATCACGGGCCTAACGTGTCGGCGGGCGCGAACGCGGCGAACCCGCACTACGAGCCGTCGGCGGACGCGCCGCGCCGCATCGCGACCGGCGAGCTGCTGCTCATCGACTTGTGGGCGCACGAACCGGGCAACCCGTACGCGGACCAGACGTGGATGGCGAGCGTCGGGGCGCCTAACGAGCGCGCGGTGCGCGTGTGGACGGCGGTGCGCGACGCGCGCGACGCGGCGATCGCGCTGCTGCGCGAGCGGGTGAACGCGGGGGCGCCGGTGCGCGGCGGCGAGGCGGACGACGCGGCGCGCGCGGTGATCGAGTCGGCGGGCTACGGCCAGTACTTCACGCACCGCACGGGGCACTCGATCGACGCGCGCGACCTGCACGGGTCGGGGCCGCACCTGGACAACCTGGAGACGCGCGAGGAGCGGCTGCTGCTGCCCGGCGTCGGGTTCTCGATCGAGCCCGGTGTCTACATCCCCGGGGAGATCGGCGTGCGCTCGGAGGTGAACGCGTACGTCGGCGAGGGCGAGCTGGTGATCACGCCGGACGACTACCAGCGCGATCTGATCGTCATCGCCGGCGCGTGAGACGTCCGCGCGTCAGGCGTAGTAGGCCTTGATGCAGAGCGTGATGAGTCGCTCGCGGAAGCGCACGGCCTCGAGGCGCCGCTCGGGGGCGTTCAGCTCGGGGAGGCGGCTGAGGAGATCCTTGAACGCGACGATGAGGTCCTCGGCGCGGAGCGATCGCTGGCGCGCCTCGTCGATCGTGCGCGCGACGGCATCGTGCAGCGCGTCGTCCCCATCCTCCGGATGATTCCACAGACGGAGCACCGCGTCCCGTAGCGCAGCCGCCGTCTCGTCGCCGAGCGGCCGCGGCTCAGGGGTCGAGCGCGAGTCGTAAGCCATCATGACGGGACCACGCGAGGAGTGCGGGCGGTGTCGCGGGCGGGCATCCGGGGGCCCGGTCCATGGACGTGCGGCTCGGCCGGCGACAGCCAGAGCGGCGTCGCCGACGGCCTGGGCCGGCGGAGGGCAGAAGTTAAGAATCTGTTTCGCGGTAGTCAAACGTTCTCGGCGTACCCCTTGCACCCCCGCGCGGACCGACAACGCAGAGGCACCGTGGCCCGTCGACGAGAGCGAACGAAGGTTCTGATCCTGGCGCGCGAGACGGTCATCGCGGCGCTCATCGGCATGCTGCTGGAGCTCGAGCACTACCAGCCGGTGTACGCCGAACCCGACGAGCGTCCCGAGGACGCGATCCGGCGCGTGCAGCCGCCGCTCATCGTGATGCTCGACGGCGAGATCGACGCGGCGACGTCGGATCTCTTCTACGCCCGCGCCGCGGCGGCGGGGGCGAGCGTGGTGCTGTTCTCCGAGCCGCTCGCCGCCGACGAGATCCGCGCCGTCGCGCGCGACCGCCGGCTGCCGTGCGTCGTCATGCCGGTGGACCGCGCGACGCTCGGGCGGGTGCTCGACCTGGTCGCGAGCGGGTGAGGGCGCGGCGCGGCCCTTGCCCCCATCCGTTTCGCCTGGACTCCGCCGACTCGCCCGTCATCGCCGTCTCCACGCCGCCTCCGGTGCCGCTTCCGTCGCCCATTCGCTCGACCCTCACACTGACCGCCCTCCTCGCCGCGTGCTCGAACGGCGACAAGGTCACGACCGCACACGCCGAGGGCGAGAGCGCCCGCACCGCGATGCATCCGACGTCGGACGTGCCGCTGCCGAACATCACGGCGGGCACGACGCCGTACGCGGTGAGCCCGGTGACCGACGGCGGCACCGTGTCGGGGAGCGTGGAGCTGTCGGGCCCCCCGCCCGCCGACTCGTCGGTCACGCCGCCGCCGGAGCTGCAGCGCGAGTGTGGAGCGACGCTGCCGCTGCGCACCGTGCAGGCGCAGGGCACGCACCTCGGCGGCGCGGTCGTATGGCTCGAAGGCGTCCGGCGCGGCAAGGCGCTGCCCGCCGTGCGCCGCTTCGAGGTCGCGATCGACGGCTGCCAGCTGGAGCCGCGCGCACAGGCCGTGACCGCCGGCGGCACGCTGCACGTGCACAGCGAGAGCCGCATGCACGCGCTCGTCCGCATGACGCGTTGGCCCGAGGGAACGACCGTCGCGACGGTGACGACGAACGACGACGGCGAGGTCGTGCCGGACGACAAGGTGCTGTCGACGCCGGGCGTGCTGGAGGTGCGCGGCGCGCAGCCGGCGTGGCTCCGCGCGTGGGTGCTCGTGCTCGACCACCCGTACGCCGCGACGACCGCCGCGGCGGGCACGTTCTCGCTCGACTCGGTGCCCGCGGGGCAGTACAAGCTCGTCGCGTGGCACGAGCGGTTCGGCCGGGTGGAGCAGCCGGTGACCGTGACGGCGGGCCAGACGACGAGCGTGACGCTGCGGTTCGGTGCGCCTAACGCGGCGCCGATAGTCGCGGACAGCGCGCGAACGGCGGGCGATACGGCGGCGCGAGGGCGGCGGCGATGAGGCGCTGGCGGTGCGGCGCGATGAAGCGCACGCACCGCTCGGACCGCTGAGCGGCGTCGAACCGCGCGATCGAGCGGTGTGAGCGCAGCTGGCGCAGCATGGCGCCGTATCGCCCGCGCCGTATCGCCCGCGCCGTCATCGCCGCCTGCCGTCGAGAGCGGTCAGACGGGGACCTCGTCCTCCCGGAACTGTCCCTGGTACAGCTTCGCGTACAGTCCATCCTGCGCGAGCAGCTCGGCGTGGCTGCCCGACTCCACGACGCGGCCGTGGTCGAGCACCACGACGCGGTCGGCGCGGCGCACGGTGCTCAGGCGATGCGCGATGATGATCGTCGTGCGCCCCTGCAGCAGCTCCTCGAGCGCGGCCTCGACGAGCCGCTCGCTCTCCGAGTCGAGGCTGGACGTCGCCTCGTCGAGCACGACGACGGCGGGATCCTTGAGGAAGACGCGCGCGATGGCGACGCGCTGGCGCTGGCCGCCGGAGAGCTTCACGCCGCGCTCGCCGACCGGCGTGTCGTAGCCGTTCGGCAACCGCTCCACGAACTCGTGCGCATGCGCGGCGCGCGCGGCCGCGATCACGTCGTCGAGCGACGCGTCGGGGCGGGCGTACGCGATGTTCTCGCGGATCGTGCCGCTGAACAGCGCGGGCTCCTGCGGCACGACGCCGATCGCGCCGCGCAGCTCGGTCAGCGACAGCGTGCGCACGTCCTCACCGTCGAGCGACACGCGCCCCGCCGGCACGTCCCAGAAGCGCGGCAGCAGCGACGCGATCGTCGTCTTGCCGGCGCCCGAGCGGCCGACGAGCGCGACGACCTCACCGGGCGCCGCGTGCAGCGACACGTCGTGCAGCACGTCAGGGAGCGTGGGGCCGTAGCGGAACGTCACCCCGTCGAGCGCGACGGCGCCGCGCACTCTCCCCAACGGCAGCGGCGCCGCCGGCTCGGCGACGACCGGCGCGGTGGCGAGCAGCTCGAACACGCGCCCCGCGGCGCCGATCGCCTCCTGGAAGTGCCCGAACAGCGACGCGAGCGACCCGACCGCGGCGGCGATGAAGAACGCGTAGAACAGGAACTGCACGAGCGCGCCCGCCGTGAGCGTGCCGGCGAGCACGCGCTGACCGCCCTCCCACAGCACCGCCGTCACGCCCGCGAACGCGACGAAGCCGACGACGCCGAAGAACGTCGCCCGCATGCGCGCCCGCGCCACGGCCGCCGTCACGACCTCGCCGAGCAGCGCGCCGTAGCGCCGGACCTCGTGCGACTCGCGCACGAAGCTCTGCACCGTGCGGATCTGCGAGAACGCCTCGTCGGCCATCGCCGTCGCTTCGGCCACGCGGTCCTGCACGCCGGTGCTCGCCCGGCGCAGCATGCGGCCGAACACGATCGCCGCGGCGACGATCACCGGCGCGACGGCGAGCGTCGTGAGCGTGAGGTGCGGGTCGGTGAACGTGAGCAGCACCACGCCGCCGACGAGGAACAGCAGCTGCCGCGCGAGCTCCGAGATCCAGGTGTTGAGCAGCGACTGGAGCAGCGCCAGGTCGGCGGAGAGCCGGCTCGTCAGCTCGCCCGTGCGCCGCTCGGTGAAGAAGCCCGGCGAGAGCTGCACGAGGTGCGCGAACAGCTCCTCGCGCAGCCGCGCCGTCACGCGCTCGGCCGTCGCGCTCAGCAGGTAGACCTGCACGAAGTTGAGCACGCCCTGCACGGCGAAGACGGCGAGCAGCGCGAGCGCGATGCGGTCGAGGCGCCCGCGGTCGCGCAGCATGAACGCCGAGTCGAGCAGCCAGCCGACGATCTTCGGGAAGACGAGCCCCGCGCCGGCGGCGAGCACGAGGCACACGGCGGCGACGGCGAGTCTGCCGGCGTGGGGTCGAAGCAGGGGAAGGAGCTTGCCTAACGGCTTGGGCGACGCGAGGCGCCGCTTGCGGGCGCGGGCGTCGGCAGGTGCAGCAGTCATGTCAAACGAGGTAGGCTCACGCGGAGACGCGGAGAACGCGGAGCTGGTGCTCTTCTCCGCGTTCTCCGCGTCTCCGCGTGAGAATCACATCAGGCGAGTCCGTCGAGCCAGCGCTCGATGAGGTGCAGCTCGGTGTTCAGGCGACGTCGCTCGCGGTGTAGCCGCTGGAGCTCCTCGCGCAGCCCTGCAGCGCTCGTCTCGTACTCACGCGGCGCGCCGCCGCCGCTCGTCTCGCGCACGCGCACCCGTCCACCCGACGGCGGCTGGAGCACGAGCACGCGCTCCGGATCGTCACCGCGGCCCTCGATCTGGACGACGAGCGTCTGTCGACGCCCGTGCGCGTCGACGCCCGGGCCGACCGGCGTGGGATCATACGGCATCAGCGCACCGCGCGATCCACCACCATCGCGACGAACAGCAGCGCGAGGTAGAGGAGCGAGTACTTGTACGTCCACCACGCGGCCTGCGTCCACACGGCGCCCTTCGCGTGCAGCGCGCGGATGCGCAGCACGCCGCGCAGGAGCAGCCCGCCGAGCACCGCCGCCGCGACGAGGTAGACGACGCCGAACGCGCCGAACGTCACCGGCAGCACGGTGAGCGCGATGAGCAGCACCGTGTACCAGAGCATCTGGTCGAGCGTGTTGCGCTCCCCCCAGACGAGCGGCGCCATCGGCACGCCGGCGCGGCCGTAGTCGTGCTGCTTCAGGAGCGCGAGCGCCCAGAAGTGCGGCGGCGTCCAGTAGAACACGATGAGGAACAGGAACACCGCCGCGAGATCCACGCGTCCCGTGACCGCGGCCCATCCGACGAGCGGCGGGAACGCGCCCGCCGCGCCGCCGATGACGATGTTCTGCGGCGTGGAGCGCTTGAGCCAGCGCGTGTAGACGAACACGTAGAAGTAGAAGCCCGCGAGCGCGAGCGCCGCCGTCAGCAGGTTGACGAAATGCGCCAGCATCCACGTCGCCGCCGTCGACAGCATGATGCCGAACGCGAGCACCGCCTGCGGCGCCATCCGCCCGCTCGGGATCGGCCGCAGCCGCGTGCGCGCCATGCGGTCGTCGATGTCGCGGTCGAGGTACATGTTCACCGCGTTCGCGCCGCCCGCCATGAGATAGCCTCCGACGCTCACCAGCAGCACGGTCCACCACGACGGATGGCCGGCGACGAACATCGGCGCGACCGTGGTGACGAGCAGCAGCGAGATGATGCGCGGCTTCGTGAGCGCGACGAGGTCGCCGGCGAGGCGCCGCTCGCTCCGCTCGGACATCGCGACGCCGGTCATCGGGACTCCATCGCCAGCACGGGCAGCTGGTCGGTCGGCGTCGTGACGTCGGCGGGTGTCCGATGCGGGAGCGCGAACGCGGGCGTCGACGCGCCGGACGCGACGCGCGCGACGTAGGCCGCGACGAACGTGGTGAGCCAGAGCAAGATGCCGTTCGCCTGATGTGCGGACCGCAGAACGGTCGGGAAGTGCATGAGCACCATCGCGGCGCCGAGCGCGATCTGCAGCACGACGACCGCGAGCGCCACCCGCACCGGGGCAAGCACCGCGCCGGCCTCGCGGCGGCGGGTGAAGCCGACGTTGAGCCCGAGGACGTGGAACGCGAGCAGGTACGCGACCACGCGGTGCGTCAGCTGCAGGTGCGACAGCCCGGGAATGGAGCCCGCGCCGCACAGCGGGAAGCCGGTGCACGCGATCGCCGCGCTCGGCACCTTCGCCGTGAGCGCGCCGAGGATCACGGCGATGAACGCCATCGCGGCGGCGACGAGCGTGCCGCGCGCCGCCCGCGCCGATCCGTTCTGGACCACGGCGCGCGCGCCACCCAGGCCGCCGGCGCGCACCACGGCCGCGGCGAGCGTGGCGAGCAGCGACGCGGCGATCCCCTTGTGCACCGCGGTGGCCCACGCGGGGTTGCCGTAGAACACGGTGACCGCGCCGAACACGGCGGCGAACAGCACGAGCCCGAGCGCCAGCCCGGCGGCACGGAGCACGCCGCCCCGTCCGCGCACCCCCGCCTCGCGGCGACTGGCCACCGCCACGAGCACGAGCGCCACGACGGCCGAGATCAGGATCGCGGCGAGCAGCCGGTGCGTCCACTCGACGATGAGCGTCGGCTGATCGAACGGCGGGAACCAGTACAGACGCCCGGTCACCGGGTCGGCGCAGCGCGGCCAGTGCTCGCCGCACCCCAGCCCGGAGCCGGAGATGCGCACGATGCCGCCGAACACGATGTGCACGAGCGACACGCCGAGCGCGACGAACGCGGTGCGGCGGACGGCGGCGGGCGGGTAGGTCATCGGATCGCCCGCCAGGTGAGGGCGAGGACGAGCACGAGCGCGAGCACCGGCAGGGTGGCCCACGCGAGCTCCTCGGCGCGGGTGGCCGGGCGGTGCGGGGCGGGCGTGGCCGCGCGCGCGCGGGCCGCGGCCTCGGAGCGGGTCGCGCGCAGGATGCCGAGCTGCGCGACCGCGCAAACGATCACGGCGATCCAGAAGACCGCGCTGGAGACGGACGAAGTCATCATCCAAAAGTCGCCGGCCGGAAGGGCAACTTCAAGCTGCGGGCCGCCGTGCGCGCGGCTACTTTGTCGCCATGGCCGCCCCCACCCTGCCGCGCGACCCGGCATCGCGCCCGTCCGCCGCCCCCACCCCCGAGACGATCCGGGGGCTCCCGCGCCGACTCGGCCTGTGGAGCGCCGTCGCGGTGCTCATCGGATCCACGATCGGCTCGGGCATCTTCCGCTCGCCGGCCGGCATCGCCGACAAGCTCCCCGGGCCGCTGCCGATGCTCGCCGTGTGGGTCACCGGCGGGCTGTTCGCGCTGTGCGGCGCGCTCACGCTGGCGGAGGTGGCCGGGGCGCGGCCGGAGACGGGCGGGCTCTACGTGTTCATCCGCGACGGGTGGGGGCGGCTGCCGGCGTTCCTGTTCGGCTGGTCCGAGCTCGTCGTCATCCGCGCCGCGTCGCTCGGCGCGATCTCGACCACGTTCGCCGAGTACCTGCTGCGCGTGACGGGGCACGACCCGGCGCAGGCGCCGTACAGCGACTGGGTGCACTACATCGCCGCCGTGGCGATCGTGCTGACCTCGGTGTTCAACTACCGCGGCGCGCGATCGGGCGCGGTCGTCCAGAACGTGACGACGCTGGCGAAGTACGGCGGGCTGCTGTTCATCGTGCTGCTCGCGCTCGCGATGGGGCTGCCGCGCACCGGCGGATCGCACTTCACGCCGGCGACGCCGCCGGGGAGCTTCGCGGTCGGCGCGTTCGGGCTCGCGCTCGTCTCGGCGCTGTGGGCGTTCGACGGGTGGGCGGACCTCAGCTTCGTCGCCGGCGAGGTGAAGGAGCCGCGTCGCAACGTGCCGCGGGCGCTGATCATCGGCACGGTGGCGGTGATCGCGATCTACCTGCTGGCGAACGTGGCGTACCTCAGCGTGATGTCGGTCGAGGAGATCCGGCACTCTCGGCTCGTCGCGGCGGACGTCGCCCAGCGGCTCATCGGCCCCGCCGGCGTCGCGTTCGTCGCGGTCACGGTGATGCTCTCCACGTTCGGCACGCTGAACGGCACGCTGCTCACCGCGCCGCGCATCTTCTTCGCGCTCGCGGAGGACGGCCTGTTCTTCAAGCCTGTGGCGCGCGTGCATCACCGCTACGAGAGCCCGTACGTGGCGATCATGCTGACGGCGGCGCTCGGCGTCGCGTTCGTCATGCTGCGCACGTTCGAGCAGCTCGCCGACCAGTTCGTGACGGCGATCGTGCCGTTCTACGCGCTCGCCGTGGCGAGCGTGTTCACCCTGCGGAAGCGCGCCGACTGGTCGCCGCCGTTCCGCACCCCGGGGTATCCGGTCGTGCCGGCCCTCTTCGTGCTGGCGACGCTCTATCTCCTGGGGAACGCGATCCTCGACCCGTCGAGCCGATGGGCGACGCTCGCCACGCTCGGCATCGTGGCCGCGGGCATTCCCGTCTATTACCTCACCGTCGGACGCCCCGCGCGCCGGGGGTGACGGGGCCGTTTCGGCCAGGGTCCGTACGGCGTGTCGGGCGGTCGGTAGCGCCCGGTCACGATCCCGCAACTCCGTTGACGTCGGTTCCGCGGGTTCTCTAGGTTGCTCGGCACGCGGCCGAGTACGCTGGGTCCGGCCGCGCCATTCCATCCTGCTTCCAGACAGGACTTCCATGATGATGATTCGTCGGATCGCGACGTTCACCGCCGCGCTCGTGGCGGTGGTGAGCGTCGGTGGATCCCGCTTGGGCGCGCAGGCGACCACCGGCTCCGTCGGTGGCCGCGTGACGGGCGCCAATGGCGAGCCGCTCGAGGCGGCCCAGGTGCAGGTCGTGGACGCCGCGACCGGTCGCACGTCGGGCGCCGCGACTCGCACCGACGGCCGGTACGTCGTGCTCGGCCTCGAGCCGGGGAACAACTACCGCGTCACGTTCCGCCGCATCGGCTACGCGCCGCAGACGGTGCAGCCGGTGACCGTCTCGCTCGGCCAGACGACCCCGGTGGACATGCAGCTGCACACGCAGGCGACGCAGCTCTCCACGGTCACCGTGCAGGCGTCGGGCGAGAACTCGATCATCACGCCGACGCGGACCGGCGCGCAGACGACCATCACCGACACGCTGATCCGCAAGCTGCCGACGCTGAACCGCAGCTTCACCGACTTCGTCTCGCTCACGCCGCAGGTGTCGACGAACGGCCCCGGGCTCTCGGCGGGCGGCGTCAACAACCGGTTTAACAACATCCAGATCGACGGCGCCACGGAGAAGGACCTGTTCGGTCTCGGCTCCACGGGGCAGCCGGGCGGTCAGGCGGGCGGCAAGTCGATCGGCATCGAGTCGGTGAAGGAGTACCAGGTGCTGCTCGCGCCGTTCGACGTGCGCGTCGGCCAGTTCGCCGGTCTCTCCATCAACGCGATCACGAAGAGCGGCACGAACCAGTTCCACGGCTCGGCGTACGCGTACGGACGCAACCAGCAGTTCCAGCGGTCGCAGCCCTACCTGAACGACTTCAAGCAGGCGCAGTACGGCTTCTCGGCGGGCGGGCCGATCGTGAAGGACAAGGTGTTCTTCTTCGTCAACCCGGAATGGCAGCAGCAGGCGGTGCCGGCGAGCGGCCCGGTGCTCGGCGACCCGACGATCCGCCTCACGCAGACGCAGATCGACCAGTTCACGAAGGCGCTCTCCGATCGCGGGATCACGGAGCTCGGCACGGCGGGCTTCGTCAACCGCCACAACCCGCTGACGAACATCTTCGCGCGCGTCGACTTCGTGCTGCCGTTCAACACCACGCTGATCGTGCGCGAGAACTACGCGCACGCCGAGCAGGACGTGTTCTCGCGCAGCTCGACCGGCGCGGCGCCGTTCTTCCCGCTGTCGAGCAGCCTGTATCACTTCGTGTCGGACAAGCACGCGCCGGTCGCGCAGCTGCGCACGAACTTCAGCAACGGCGCGTACAACGAGCTGATCGTCGGCTACACGCGCATCCGCGACGCGCGCGAGACGCCGGGCCGGCTGCAGGCGCAGGTGCTGGCGACGATCCCCAGCGTGGTGCAGCTGGCCGCGGGCACCGACGCGTCGTCGCAGGCGAACGCGCTCGACCAGGACACCTGGGAGCTGACGGACAACTACACGCTGCCGCTCCCGGCCGGCCACCGGCTGACGATCGGCACGCAGAACCAGTTCTACAAGGCGCGCAACGTCTTCGGCGCGAACTCCGCGGGGCTGTGGACGTTCGGCACGCTCGACTCGCTCATCGCCGGCCTGCCGAACCGCTACCAGATCGGCGTGCCGGTGACGGGTGACGGCTCGGTGCGGCCGCACGCGCAGCAGCTCTCGGCGTACGTGCAGGACGACTGGACGGCGACCGACCGCCTGAACCTCACGCTCGGCGTGCGCGCCGACCTGCCGCGGTTCACGAATCGGCCCCCGTTCAACGCGCAGGTGCAGCAGCAGTTCAACGTGAACACGAGCGAGATCCCGACGGGGAACCTGCAGATCTCGCCGCGCTTCGGGTTCAACTACAACATCACCGGCGACCTCCGGAACGTGGTGCGCGGCGGTCTCGGGCTGTTCCAGGGCGCGCCGGCGTACGTGTGGCTGTCGAACGCGTTCCAGAACTCGGGCGGCGTGTCCGGCTTCGCGTCGCTGTCGTGCAACGCGGCCACGGCGCCGCAGTTCACGGCGGCGAACGTCGCCTCGCCGCCGCGCGCCTGCACGAACGGCACGCAGGCGACGGCCGGCGCCGAGGTCGACCTGCTCGACCCGGACATGAAGTTCCCGCAGACGCTGAAGGGGGACCTCGCGTTCGACCGCGCGATCGGCCAGGGCTACGTGCTGACGCTCGAGGGGCTGTACACGAAGAGCATCAACGACCTGCTCTACTACAACGCGGCGCTCCAGGACGCGCCGATCGCCTCGGCGGTGGACGGCCGCTCGCTGTACGGCCTGCAGCCGGGCAGCCCGTCGCTGAAGGTGACCGGCCGCAACGCGGTGTACGCGGTGCAGAACTACTCGAAGGCGTACGCGTACAACCTCACCGGCAAGCTCGAGAAGCGGTTCCGCAACAACTTCGGCGGCGCGGTGGCGTACACGTACTCCGAGGCCAAGGACGTCGTGAGCCTCACGTCGAGCACGGCCGGCTCGCAGTACCGCTTCGGCCGCGTCTACGCCGGCAGCCAGCGCGACGCGTCGCTCGCGCCGTCGGCGTTCGAGACGAAGCACCGCATCGTCGCGAACGGCAGCTACACCGTGCCGAAGACGCGCACGTCGCTGTCGTTCATCTACAGCGGATCGAGCGGCGTGAACTACGCGTACGTGTCGAACACGGACCTGAACGGCGACAACCAGACGCAGAACGATCCGGTGTACGTGCCGTCGGGGCCGAGCGACCCGAAGACGCCGACGTTCGTGACGCTGAACACGACCGACGCGAACGGCGCCCCGGTGAGCTACACGCCGCAGCAGCAGTCGGACGCGTTCTTCGCGTTCATCGACAAGGTCGACTGCCTGCGCGAGTCGAAGGGCAGGATCCTCGGCCGCAACTCGTGCACGACGCCGTGGATCAACCAGACGGACATCTCGATCGAGCAGGCGCTGCCCACGTTCCACGGGCAGAACGTCAGCATCCGCCTCGACGGGATCAACTTCATGAACTTCCTGAACAAGAACTGGGGCCGTCAGGTGACGACGAGCCAGTTCAACCCGCAGGTGCTCTACTCGCCGACGGCGATGGTGCTGCCGGGGACGAACACGACGGCGAACCTGCAGACGGGGGTGCCGCGGATCACGTTCAACCCCACGACGCAGCAGTTCAACTACAACAACGTGTTCTCGAACTACACGTTCCAGCTGTCGGTGCGGTACTCGTTCTGAGGCCGCGCGGCGGGCGAGGACGCCCATAGTTGACGGACGGCGCGGCCCCGAGCACTCTCGCTCGGGGCCGCGCGCGTTCCCGGCGCGATCGACGTCGCGGCGGCGAGGTTCCAGGCGAGTACCGCTGGGGATCCGACGGCGATCGCGGTGATCTCCGGATAGGCTAGGCTGGCGGCTCCGCCCTCGCGCCTAACTCTCACCTTCAGCGAGATGCGATTCCTACCGTTAGGCCTCACGGTGCTGCTCGCCGCGTGCGCGTCGGGCGGCGCAGCGAAGGACCCGGTGAAGGCGCCCGTCACGCGGCTCGCCGACCGCGATCGGCCCGCGCTCGCGATCCGGGGCGACACGGCGCGATGCGTCGGCACCGGCGTGGTGCAGTACGTGGACGTGAAGAACCCGACGCCGCGCGAGGTCACGGTCGCGGTGCACACGCCGGACGGACTGGCGCGGCTCTCCGCCGACAATCTGCTGCGGCCGTTCGAGAAGAAGCGGTACCGCTTCCCGGCGACGCTGCACCTCACGGGGATCTCGGCGTGGACGATCGACCCCGGCATGGGCATCGGGCGCAACGCGACGCAGATGATCGACGTCGATCCGAAGCGGAGCTGCGGGTCCGGCTGATCCGCGGGGTAGCCCCCGCGTTGCTGGAGTCCACGGCCCGCCGTACGTTAGGCGCTGCTGTTTTTCCCCCCGCACGACTCCCCCCTCGCGCAGGACGCACATGTCATCTCCCCGCCGGATCGCCGGCCTCGTCGCGCCCATCGTGGCCGTCGCGGCCGTCTCTCAGCTCGGCGCGCAGGTCACCACCGGCTCGCTCGCGGGCCGCGTCACGAACGGCAGCGGCGAGCCCGTTCCCACCGCGCAGGTGACGGCGGTGCACACGCCCTCCGGCACCACGTACCGCGCATCGGTGCGCGCGGACGGCCGCTTCGCCATCCCCGGCATGCGCGTCGGCGGGCCGTACGCCGTGACCGTGCGCGCGTTAGGCTTCGCCCCCGACACGCGCAACGGCGTGTCGGTGGAGCTCGGCAACCAGACCGACGTCTCGTTCACGCTGCACACCGCCGCGATCCAGCTCGCGGGCGTGCAGGTGGTGGCGAGCACCGGCACGCTGAACGCCGCGCGCACCGGCGCCGCGACGAAGGTGACGAGCGAGGCGATCCAGGCGCTGCCGACGATCAGCCGGAGCCTCACGGACTTCACGCGTCTCACGCCGCAGGCATCCGGCGGCTCGTTCGCCGGACAGGACACGCGGTTCAACAACATCACGATCGACGGCGCGTTCTTCAACAACTCGTTCGGCCTCGGCACCGGACAGCCCGGCGGACGCACGAACGTCGCGCCGATCCCGATCGAGGCGATCGAGCAGGTGCAGGTCAACATCGCGCCGTTCGACGTCCGGCAGGGGAACTTCGTCGGCGCCGGCGTGGCCGCGGTGACGAAGAGCGGCACGAACAACGTCGAGGGGGCGTTCTACTTCAACAAGCAGAACCAGAGCTACGTCGGGAAGAAGGCGGGCACGAACGCGTTCAACCCCGGCACGTTCGACTTCGGCCTCATCGGCGGCCGCCTCTCCGGCCCGATCATCAAGAACAAGCTGTTCCTGTTCGTCGACGGGGAGCGCGACAAGCGGCAGGAGCCGGGGACGACGTTCCTCGCGAACTCCGGCGGCCAGGCGGTGACGGGCAACGTGACGCGCGTGCTCGCGTCGGATCTGCAGAAGGTGAGCGATCTCCTGACGCAGAGCTTCCACTACAACACGGGCCCGTACACCGGCTACAACAACGAGACGCCGTCGACGCGGCTGCTCGCCCGCGCGGACTTCAACGCGAACGACAACAACAAGTTCAGCCTCCGCTACACGCTGCTGAACTCGTCCGCCGACCAGCTCGTGTCGAACTCCAGCTCGCTCGGGTTCGGGAACCGGCGCACGAACTCGAACGCGATGAGCTTCCAGAACTCGGGGTACTCCATCCTCGAGAACTCGCGCTCCGTCGTCGGCGAGTGGAACGCGCAGCTGCGCGGGGGCCGGATGTCGAACAACGCGCTCGTCGGCTACACGACGAACGACGAGAGCCGCGGCTACAAGGGGGACTTCTTCCCCACGGTGGACATCCTGAAGGACGGCGTGACGTACATGAACTTCGGCTTCGAGCCGTTCACGCCGAACAACCAGCTGCGCTACAAGACGCTGCAGGCGCAGGACAACTTCTCGCTGTTCCTCGACAAGCACGACCTGACGTTCGGCGCGACGTTCGAGAAGTACAACTCGGACAACGTCTTCTTCCAGGGCGCGAACAGCGTCTACGTGTACAACTCGCTCGACGACTTCCTCACCGACGCGCAGGGCTACCTCGCGAACCCGAACCGCACGACGTCGCCCGTGACGCTGCGGCAGTTCCAGGTCGGATGGGTGAACATCCCGGGGCTGACCGAGCCGCTGCAGCAGCTGCAGGTGTTCTCCTACGGCGCGTACGTGCAGGACCAGTGGCGCCCGGTTCGGGGCCTGCAGCTCACGGCCGGCGTGCGCGCGGACCTGCCGGTGTTCAGCAACACGGGCTTCGCGAACCCGCAGGCGAACGCGCTCAACTTCCGCGACGCCTCGGGCAACACGGTGCACTACGCGACCGAGAAGCTGCCCGACCGCAACATCCTCTGGTCGCCGCGGCTCGGCTTCAACTGGGACGTGCACGGCGACCGCTCGACGCAGCTGCGCGGCGGCACGGGCGTGTTCAGCGGGCGCCCGCCGTACGTGTGGATCTCGAACCAGATCGGCAACAACGGCATCATCCTCGGCTCGGAGTCGCTCACCAACACGACGACGCGGCCGTTCAACCCGAGCCCCGACGCGTACAAGCCGAAGTCGGTGACCGGCGCGCCGGCGTCGAGCTACACGCTGAACTTCACCGACCCGAAGCTGCGCTTCCCGCAGACGTGGCGGAGCGACCTCGCGGTCGACCAGAAGCTGCCGTGGGGCGTGGTCGGCACGGCGGAGGTGCTGTACGGCAAGGACGTGAACGGGCCGGCGTACGTGAACGTGAACCTGCCCACGCCGCAGTCGGCGTACACCGGCGTCGACCAGCGCCCGCGGTGGACGAACCGCCGCATCAACGCGAACGTCACCGACGCGTTCACGATCACGAACGAGGCGCGCGGCTACAACTACACGGCGTCGGCGTCGCTCGAGAAGGCGTTCGAGGGCGGCTTCTTCGCGAAGGCCGCGTACTCGTACAGCGCGGCGCGGAACACGGTGGACCCGGGCTCGATCGCGGCCGGCTCGTGGCAGACGAACGCGATGCCGCTCGACCCGAACAACCCGCCACTCGGCTACTCGCAGTACTCGCCGGGGCACCGCGCGTTCCTCGCCCTGTCGTACAAGAAGGAGTACTTCAAGGCCGGCGCGACGGGCGTGTCGCTCTTCCTCGACGCGTCGACCGGCGGGGCGGCGTCGAGCGGCAACGTCATCATCACGACGAACGGCAGCTACGTGTTCTCGGGCGACGCGAACGGCGACGGCGGGTCGAGCAATGACCTCATCTACATCCCGCGCAACCCGTCGGAGATGAACTTCGTGCAGTTCACGACCGGCTCGGGCGCGTCGGCGAAGACGTTCACCGTGCAGCAGCAGAAGGACGCGTTCGAGGCGTACATCCAGCAGGACAAGTACCTCAGCGCGCACCGCGGGTCGTACGCGATGCGCGGCGCGGTCTTCCTGCCGATGACGACGCGCGCGGATCTCAGCGTCACGCAGGACGTCTTCCGCTCGGCGTTCGGCAAGCGGAACAACCTGCAGCTCCGCCTCGACGTGCTGAACGTCGGCAACCTGCTGAACAAGAACTGGGGCGTCGGCCAGCGCCTCGTGGCGACGGGCGGCCAGCTGCTCACGAACCCCGCCGTCGACCCGGCGACCGGCGCGTTGACCTACCGGCTGCGCGTGATCAACAACGAGCTGCTGAAGCCGCAGACGTTCGAGAAGTCGGCCGGGCTGACGGACGTGTACCGGATGCAGCTCGGCGTGCGGTACTCGTTCCGATGAGGCGGCGCTGATGAAGTGGCGCTGATGCTTCGGCGCTGAAACGGCGGCTCTGATAACGCGTGGTATCAGAGCCGCCGTTTCAGCGCCGTGGCATTGAGCGCCGCCGTATCAGCGCCGCCCCATCAGAAGATCCGCACCACGCCCTTCGTGTACTTCCCGGGGTTGTTCTTGAAGTCGAGCGTGAGCGAGTCCACGCGCGTGACGAGGCGGCGGATGTCGGCGTAGAGCAGGGAGTCGGTGAGCAGCTTGCCGGCGGTGCCCTGGCCGGATTTCACCTGGACGAGCAGCGCGTTGATCTGCGACGTGGTGACGCGGAGGCTGTCGGTGAGCGCCGCGGCGTTCGCGCTCACGGTGCGCGCGTTGGAGAGCGTGGAGTCGAGCTTCCGCGTGTCGACGGCGGACAGCATGCCGCGCACCTGGGCCTGCGTGGCCGAGAGCTGACGCGACTGCTCGGCGGCGATGGACGCGATCTGGGCGACGAGCGCGTTCGTGCGGCCGATCGCCTGGCGCATGTCGCGCAGCGCGCCGGCGTCGATGAGCTCCGACTGCAGCTTCCGGCTCACGTTCACGGCGACCGTGGCGACGCTGTCCGCCTTCGCCGTGAGCTCGGGGATGCCTGCGGCGGGAACGCCGGCGGGCACGGTGTCGCCGGACGAGAAGCTCTGGGGGCTCGGCGTGGCCTGGATGGCCACCTGCGCGTCGCCGAAGATGCCGACCGCCTCGACGACGGCGCGGCCGTTCGCCGGGACCTTGCGCCCCTTCTGGATCGCCATGCTGACGACGAGGTGGCCGTCGTCCTTGAGGTCGACCTTGGAGACGTAGCCGATTGGTACCCCCGAGAGGACCACCGGCTGCCCGACCTTCAGGTTCTGTCCCCAGCGGAACACGGAGTAGAGCGGGTAGCCGCGCGTCAGCCCGCCGCGCACGAGCCAGATCGTGCCGGCGATGCCGATGATGAGCGCGACGAGCAGCAGGCTGCCGACGAGTACCTCGTTCCGTCCCTTCATTCCCCGAGTGGTTAGGCGGTGGCGATCGCCGTCACGATCTCACGTATTGGGCCAGCCCGGCGGCGATGATCGCGTCGAGCACGAGGATCGCCATCGACCCCATGACGACGGCGCGCGCCGTCGACCGGCCGACGCCCTCCGCGCCGGCGCCCGTCGTGTAGCCCTCGAACGAGCAGAAGAACGCGACGGCGCCGCCGAAGAAGAACGCCTTGATCAGGCCGTAGATCACCTGGAACGGCGTGAACGACAGCCGCAGCCCGGAGATGTAGTCCTGCGACGTCACCGGCGTGGCGACGAGCAGCACGATCCACGCGATGACGATCGCCGTGAAGTTCGCGAGCACCACGAGCACCGGGAACATCACGAACGCGGCGATGACGCGCGGCACCGCGAGGTACGCGACCGGGTCGTAGGCGAGCGTCTCGAGGGCGTCGATCTGCTCGGTGACGCGCATCGTCCCGATCTCCGCCGTCATGCGCGCGCCGACGCGGCCGCACAGCACGAGCGCCGTGATGAGCGGACCGAGCTCCAGGACGATGCTGCCGCGCACGAGCAGTCCGAGCACCGAGAGCTGCACGCCGGCGAACAGCTGGTAGTACGACTGGAACGCCGTCGCGCCGCCGAGGAACCCCGCGACCACGACGACGAGCGGCACGGAGTCGACGCCGATGCCGCGCATCTGGCGCATCGTCTCGGCGAGCCAGGTGCGCGGCTCGCCGAGGGCGCGGCCGATGTCGCGCGCGAAGTAGCCGCGGACGCCGACGCCGCGGAGAAACCCGCGCGCGCCGCGAGTCATCCGGCGCGAGAGCGGGAACGAGTAGCCCCGGCGGGGCTCTTGGAGCGTCGGGTGCGCTGAAGTCGTCACGAGGCGGAATCTAGAACTGCCCGTCGCAAGGACGATACCCTCGGAAGAGGGTGACCGGCGCCATGCACGGCGCGGGCGATCCCGTGCTGGCAGTGAAGCGCGATGGGACGCGAACGGCGTCTCACACCGCGAAACTGCGCCGTACCGCGCGGTTCAGCGGTGTGAGACGCCACGTGCGGTTCACGGCGCCGCATCGGCAGCGGGGGATCGCCCGCGCCGTGCACGGCGCCGTCTTGCGCCGATCGCGCCGTCGGTTCGCCGTCAGGTTCGCGTCCGCGCGAGGAGGATCAACCCGGTGAATCCGAAGATGGCGCTGGGGATCCAGGCGGCGACTTCGGGAACGACGAGGCCCTTGCCGCCGATGGCGCGGGTGAGCTGGATGAGGACGAGGAAGATGACCGTGGTGCCGAGCGAGAGCCCGACGCCGAACGCCGCGCCGCCGCGCTGGGTGCTCGTGGCCAGGGGGGCGCCGAAGAGCAGGATGATCACGCAGGTCACCGGGATGGTGATCTTCAGCATCCGGCTGACGCGCAGCGCATTCACGTCGGCGCCGGAGCGGGCCTGGGCGGCGATGAAGCGGCCCAGCTCCGCGTAGTCCATGTCCTCCGGCGCCTTCGGCGTCAGCATCAGGTCGCGCGGCCGCTCGCGCATCTGCCGATCGACGAGCGAGTCGAACGCGAACGCGAGATCGAGCGAGTCGGTGGGGAGGACGTGGAACGTCCCCTTGCCGAGCGTCCAGCCGCGGGCGGGCCGCCACTTCGCGTTGCTCGCGGCGATGAGGTGGCTCGGGTAGTCGGGGCCCGTGCCCTTGCGCTCGATCTCGACGACGATCATGGAGCCCGAGTCGACGACGAGCTGCGCGGCCTTGTACACGCGCCCGTTCTCGCCCGCGTACGCGAACCGCGTGCGCACGTTGCCCTCGGAGGAGCGCGTCTCCTTGATGAGCGCGAGGCGTCGCGCGTTGAGGCGCGGCGCGATCTCGCCGATCGCGAGGCCGATGAGCATCGCGAACGACGCACCGACGAAGATCGGCGCGATGAAGCGGTAGAAGCTGATGCCGCTCGCCTTCGCCGCGGTGATCTCGGAGTGGCGCGTGACGGCGCCGATCGTGAACACCGTCGCGAACAGCACCGCCGCCGGCAGCACGTTGAACATCGTGTCCGGCAGCCAGTACACGTAGCTCAGCACGAGATCCCCCTTCGGGATGTTCCGGCTGAGATACTTGTTCAGGTTGTCCACGAGATCGATGATGAACACGAGGATCGGGAAGCCGATCGCCGTGACGACGAAGATCTTCGTGAACTCGGAGAGCACGTAGCGGTCGAGCGCGTGGCCGACGCGGAACCGGGTGCGGGCCATCGGCGTCAGGCGCGCGCCGGGGAGGACGACGACGACGCGGCCGCGCGCCGGCGGCGGCGCATGCGGAAGCGCACCGCGTCGAGCCACTCGCCGATGCCGCCGCCGCGGTTGGAGCCGCCGATGCGGCCCATGCGCAGCACGAGCGGCAGCGCGACGAGCGTGAACAGCACGTTCGCCGCCCACATCGCGATCCACGGCGGGAGCATGCCGCGCGACGCGAGCTCCTCGCCGGCGATGAGGAACGAGTAGTACGCGGCGAACACGAACAGGCTCACGCCGATGACGAGTCCGACGCCGCCGCGCGGGAAGCGCAGCGCGACCGGGGCGCCGAGCAGCACGAAGACGATGCACGCGACGGCGAGCGCGAACTTCTTGTGGATCTCCACGTCGTAGTTGTTCATGCTGCCGAGCGTCTCGCCGAGTCGGAGGCGGGCGAGCGCGAGCGACGACATGGCGAGCGGCGACGGGCCGGCGCCGCTCGGCGGCGGCGGGACGGTCGACGGCGGGACGGTCGCCGGCGGGACGGTCGCCGGCGGGACGGTGGAGGGCGGGATCGCCGCGTTAGGCGCGGGGACGATCGGCGTCGCCGTCGGGACCGGCAGCGGCGGGGGCTGCGTCATCGGTGGCACGGGCGTCTGCGCCGGCGTCGCGGGCGCCGGCGTGACGGCCGTGTCGCGCCGCGTCGTGTCGCGTCGCGTGGTGTCGCGGCGCGTGGTGTCGCGGCGGGTCGTGTCCGGCTTCAGCGTGTCCGGGCGCGCCGGCTGCGTCGCGGGCGGCTGCGTCGCGGGCGGCTGCGCGGCGGGCGGCTGCTGCGCCTGGAGGCTCCGCACGCCGAGCTGCGCGAGGCTCTGGATCGCCTGGCAGTACAGTCGCCCGATGCCGAGGAACACCTTCCGCTTGGGCAGGCCCTTCGGGTGCGGGCGCTTCAGCGAGTCGGCCTTCGCGATGTCGTAGTCGAGCCGCGCCTGCATGTACTCCGTGCGCGCCCGGATGTACGCGCGCTGGAGCTCGCAGATCGACATCTCGCGGTCGCTCTTGTAGTCGTTCTGTCCGGCCTTCGTCGGGTCGAACGCCTTCACGACGTCGCGCACGCGCACGAGCTGCGTGTCGAAGAACATCCGCTGCAGCTGGTCCGGCTTGCCGTCGTTCAGCTGGTCGATGGAGCCGGTGAACAGCGTGAGCTGCAGATCCTTGCCGTTCGGCATGAGCCCCAGCGCGCCGCTGTCCGCGCGGATGGTGCGCGGCGCGCTCTGGGTCATGTCGTAGATCGTGACCTCCTTCATCGTGTTCCGCGCGGGATCGATGTGCGCGGCGCGCATGAGGAAGCTCTCCGACCCGATCTCGTTCAGCACCTGCTCCTTCAGCACGAACGTCGGCGTGGTGCGCGCGATGTCCTGCTGCAGGGTGCTCAGCGTGTGGTTCGCGCGCGAGAGCACCTGGTCGTTGAACAGCACCATCCCCACCGCGACCACCGTCGCCGCCCAGAGCACGGGGCCGAGCAGACGGCCCATCGACACGCCGCTCGCCTTGAACGCGGTGATCTCGTTCTCCGACGCGAGCCGGCTGAACGCGTACAGCACCGACACGAGCACCGCCATCGGCAGCGTCATGGCGATGGTGAACGGCACCGACAGATAGAAGAACTTCGCGATCACCGTCCACGGCAGACCGCGCCCCACGAGGTCGCCGAACTTGCGCGCGATGTAGTTCAGCAGCAGCAGCGACGTGAGCGCGCCCAACGCGAACGTGAGCGGGCCGAGATGTTCCCGGAGGACGTACTTCGACGTGATCTTCACGACACGGGTCAGGGTTGTTGCGCCTGGTGAGCCCGGTAAATTCCACCGCGCCGCCCGCCCGACACAAGCCGTGCGAGCCTTCGCGGGTGCGTACCGCACGAGATCGACCGGATAGTACCCAAGCTTCGCCCTTTGGTGCGTTTGCCGCTCCGACCGCTGTTCGGCCTGCTGGCGACCGTCGCGATCGCCGGGTCGACGGCCGGGGCGCAGGTGCGTCCGGGCCAGCCCCCGGCGCCGACGCCCCCGCACCGACCGCGCCGCCGGCGTCTCCGGCCCCGAACGATTCCGCCCGCCGGGCCGGCGCGTCGCCCGCCGCTCCCGCGGTCCGCCCACCGGTGGACACGACCGGACGCCGCCGCGCCGTGGGCGATTCGGTGCCGCTGCCGCCCCCCGCCGGCTCCCCGCCGACGCCCCCCGCGACCCAGCCGCGCCCCGCCGCGGGCGACACGACGCAGCGTCCCCCCGTCCGCGACACGACGGTGCGCGTGGCGCCGCGCGACACCGCCGGCCGCGACACGCTGCCGCGTCTCCGCCGCGACTCCACGCCGAACCCGTTCGGCGACATCGACCTCCGCTTCCAGGGACGCCTGGAGACGAAGCTGCTCCAGACGCGCAACGACCGCTGCGCGCGCGGCGTCGCGGCGCTCGCGTTCACCTGCCGCGCGTCGTGGGTGAACGACCTCGCGGGGCAGTTCAGCATGAAGGCGACGGGCCCGATCGCCGACGTCGTCCACGTGGACGTGGACTACGACAGCCAGCGCGAGTTCGAGGCGTCGAACACGCTGTCGCTCTCGTACACGGCGCGCCGCGCGGACGCGAAGCTCGGCCGGCTGGAGCTCGGCAACGTCTCGTTCGCGCCGCCGCCGTCGCGCTTCATCACGGCGGGGATCCCGAGCAACAACGTGGGCCTGCAGGCGATGGGGCAGCTCGGCACGATGCGGTGGCGCGCGATCGCGGCGCAGCAGCGCGGCGACGTCGTGCGCGACCGCGTCTTCACCGTCGGCGGCGGGCGCGCGTCGCAGCAGATGGAGCGCACGATCGAGGACTGGCAGATCGAGCCGCGGCGCTTCTTCTGGACGATCGACCCGCGGCTGCTGCCGGGCTACCCGGGCGTCGACGTGCTCGATCGCGCGGGGCTCGCGCGGCTCGCGCGCGCGCTCCCCGACACGCTGCGGCCGGCGCGGCTCGTGGTGTACCGCCAGCTCATCGGCGCGGCGTACCAGAACCCGCGGGGGCCGCGGCTGCTCGTGCGCGGCGCGAAGAACCGCGTGCGGCAGACGTACGAGGTGCTGCGCGAGGGGATCGACTACTACGCGGATCCGTCGCTGCTGTGGATCGCGCTCGTGCGGCCGTTAGGCCTCAGCAACGAGCGGCTCGCCGTCGCATACGAAGTGAACCTCGGCGGCCGGCGCGTACGATACGTGAACACCGGCGGCACGCCCGACCTCGAGCTGACGACGGAGGACCAGTTCGCGAACCTGGTGTGGGAGCCGGAGCTCGCGCCGGGCGACAGCGCGTTCGCGCGCGAGATGCGCAACGTGTACCGCGTGGGCGGCGAGGACTTGCGGCGCGAGACGCTGAACGTGCGCCTCGTCGCCGGCATCGGCGACCAGGAGAAGCCGCAGGATCCGTCGTCGGGCGCGACGTACCTGCAGCTGTTCGGGCTCGCCGAGCGCACGAACCCGTCGACGTTCGACGTCGCGAACCGGCTGTGGCCGCGCCCGCAGGACCCGAACGTCGGCGTCGGCGGGGGGACGCTCGGCGGGCGGCTGCTGCGCGACCAGTTCGTCGTGTTCCCGTCGCAGCAGCCGTTCGCGCGCGCGGGCGGCGTGCGCAACACGGCGAACCCGTCGAACGACACGCTGTACACGTTCCCGAGCGAGTTCCTGTACTCGGCGCAGCGGCCGCGCGCGATCTACCGGCTGCGGCTGCGGTACGAGTCGGAGGGGGCGACGGAGGCGGCGACGATCGCGTTAGGCTCGCTGCAGCTCCGCCCCGGCTCCGAGCGGCTCACGGCACTCGGCCGCACGCTCGTCCGCGGCGTCGACTACGCGATCGACTACGAGCTCGGCACGGTGACGTTCCTCGACCCGGGCGCGCTGTTCCCGACGCCGACGGACGTGACGGTGCGGTTCGAGGAGAACCCGGTGTTCGTGCAGCAGCCGACGACCGTGTTCGGCGCGGCCGCGGAGTTCCCGACGAGCGCGGGCACGGTGTTCCTCACCGCGATCTCGCAGTCGCGGAAGTCGTCCACGCTGACGCGTCCCACGCTGGGCTTCGAGGCGACCGGCTCCACGGTGGCGGGGATCGGCGCCGACCTGTCGTGGGACGCGCCGCCGCTCGCGCGGCTCGCCGCGCGGCTGACCGGATGGAGCCGCCGCCGCGCGCCCGGCGACACGAGCCCGATGCCCGGCGCGCGCATCTCCTTCCACGGCGAGCTCGCGGCGAGCAAGCCGCACGCGCGGAGCACGCAGCAGGCGTTCCTGGAGACGTTCGAGGGCGGGGAAGGGTTCCCGCTCCCGGTGGACGAGGCGAGCTGGTACTACTCGAGCCGCCCGCCGAGCGGCGCGAGCCTCGTGCGCGCGTTAGGCACCCCGCTCACCGTGACGCGCGCGGCGACGATGGCGTGGCAGGGGAACGTGACGCCGCGCGACAGCGCCGGGGCGTTCTCGTACCGCATCACGCAGATCGACCCGGCGATCCAGCTCAGCGGCGGCTCGGGGATCGAGCCGGCGGTGCCGGCGATGTGGCTCACGCTCTATCCGCTGTCGGTCGGCGGCCTTCCATCGTCGAGCGGCACGCCGCCGTTCCGGTGGACGGTGGGGAACGCGCCGTCGGGACGCCGCTGGCGGTCGATCCGCACGGTGATCAACGCCGGCGGCGCGGACCTGTCGCGCGTGGAGGACCTCGAGTTCTACGCGCTCGTGAACGACCCGAGCCGCCCCGAAGGGCGCCGCAATCCGACGCTCGTCTTCGACTTCGGCGAGATCTCGGAGAACTCGGTGGCGTTCCAGCCGGAGACGCTGTTCGTCGCCGGCCGCGACTCGACGTACCGCGGCCGCCGCCTCGCCGGCTTCGACACGCTCGACACCGAGCGCGACTCGCTGTCGCGCGTCTTCAACGCGACGACGAACGACGTCGGCCTGCCCGGCGACCGCGCGCGCAACGTCGTCGTCGTCGACGGCGGCACCGTGCGCCGCGCCGATACGCTCGCCGTCTGCCACGCGGTGATCAACGGCATCCGCGTGCTCGGCGATCCGACGACCGACTGCACGGTGCAGAACGCGCGGCTCGACGAGGAGGACATCGACCAGGACGGCACGCTGAACCTCAGGGACGCGCAGTCGGACCAGGAGCGCATCCGCCGCTTCGTGATCGATCTCGCGGACGCGCGGCTGGTGAGCGCGGGCACGATGCGCGTCACGAACTGCAACGTCGCCTTCCCCGCGGGGCTCGGCACGCTGCTCCCCGGCGCCGCGACGCAGGCCGGAGCCCGCAAGTGCTGGGTGCAGATCCGCGTGCCGTTCCGCGCGCCGACGGATTCGTTAGGCGCGTTCAACGCGCGCCGCGTACGCGCCGCGCGACTCACGGTGGTGTCGGGCGCCGAGGAGTCGGACTCCGCGGCGACGACAGTGGCGCTCGCGCGCCTGCGACTGAGCGGGGCGCCGTGGCTGCGGCGCACCGACCGCGTGGCGACGGGCGTCGGCGGCGACTCCACGGGCACGCCGTCGAGCTTCGTCGTCGCGGGCGTCGTCGGCACGCAGGACTCGACGGCGCGGCTGCCGTACACGCCGCCGCCGGGCACCGCGCAGACGACGGAGACGGTGACGACCGGCACCGAGGCGCAGCGCGTGCCGGTGAACGAGCGCTCGCTGCGGCTCCAGGCGGGCGTGCCGGGCGGCGAGATCGCGCGCTACGAGCGCGCCGAGGCGTATCTGCGCTTTCCGGAAGGCGCGAAGAACGTCATGAGCTACCGCCAGCTCCGCGTGTGGGCACGCGGCCACGGCCACGGCTGGGGTCCGGACGGCGACCTGCAGTTCTTCGTGCGGTTGGGCAGGGACGAGCACAACTTCTACCTGTACCGCACGCCGGTGAACGCGGGGAGCGACGCGAGCGCGTGGCTGCCCGAGGTGCGCGTGGACTTCGAGCGGCTGCACGCGCTGCGCGTGGCGCTGCAGGAGCAGCTGCTTCCCGGTCGACTGAACGCGCCGTCGCGCTTCCCGTGCACCGGCGTGGATTCCGCGCTCGTCGCGCGGTCCGGCCTTCCGCGCGGTCTGCCGGTGCGCCGCGTGGCGGCGTGCGACGGCGGGTACATGGTGTACTCGGTGGACGGCAACGTGACGCCGCCGAACCTCGCCGCGGTGCAGGAGCTGGCGGTGGGCTTCGTGCGCGTGGACGACGCGCGGCGCGGCGCGAGCGCGATCGCGCCGAACGACACGCTGGAGCTGTGGGTGGACGACGTACGCCTCGCCGACGCCGAGGACGCGGCGGGGATGGCGGGCGAGGTGGGCGTGGGCGTGCACTTCGGCGACCTGGCCGACGTGCGCGTGAACTTCACGCGGCGCGACCCGCAGTTCCGGCAGCTCGGCGAGATGCCGACGTTCGTCGCGACGGGCGGGCTCGAGATCGGCGCGTCGGTACGGCTCGACCGGCTGCTCCCATGGTCGCTCGGCCTCGCGCTGCCGCTCACCGTGACGCGCACGTCGATCGGCGCGGCGCCGATGTTCATCGCGGGGACGGATCTGCGCGGCGACGCGCTCACGGATCTGCGCGCGCCGCGCGAGGCGACGACGAGCTGGGCGCTCACCGTGCGGCGCGCGACACCGGCGAAGGGGCCGCTCGCGCCGATCCTCAACAACCTCTCGCTCACGTCGACGTACGTGGCGGGGCAGGTGCGGAGCTCGTACGAGGACGGCGCGCGGCACGCGTTCTCGCTGCGCGCCGACTACGACGTCGCGCCCGGCGAGCGCGTGACGTTGGGCGGCGTGCGGTGGACGCCGACGGCGTTCCGTCTCACGTCGCACCGCGCGCGCACCGGCGACCGGCAGGAGGCGTTCCTCGCGCCGGTGCGGTCGCCGCTCGACTCGGGGCGCGTGGTGACGGGGCTCGACGACGTGTGGGAGCACGGCGCGACGCTCGAGCTGCATCCGCTGCCGTCGCTCACCGCGCGGTGGGACGCGAGCACGCTGCGCGACCTGCGCGACTACGCCACGGCGCCCGGATCACCGGACGACACGCTGCCGCGCGCCGAGCTGACACGCGCCGAGCGCACGCACCTGGGCGGGCTCGATCTCGGGTTCGAGCGGCAGCGCGTGCTCACCGGCGCCCTCTCGTGGACGCCGGCGGTGCGCCCGTGGCTGCGCCCGCGCGCCGACGTCACGACGACGTACACGATGACGCGCGACCCGAACGCGCCGTCGCTCGTCGGCCCGTTCGGCGACATCGCGCCGATCGACGTGGTGCAGCCGACGAACGTCGCGACGCTGCCGCGGCGGGTCGGCGCGACGCAGCAGCTCTCGGCGGCGACGTCCGTCGATCTCGCGCGTGCGCTCTATGGCCCGCGCGCCGGCACCGACTCGGCGTCGCGCGCGCGGGCGCCGTGGCTCGCGCGGCTGTTCGTGCAGCCGGTGAACGTGAGCGCGAGCCGCACGCTCTCGGCGAGCTACGACGCGACGAGCGCGGACCCGGGGCTCGGCGTGCAGCTCGGTCTCGCGGGCATCGGCGGCATGCGCGCGATCGACGGCACGCCGGCGACGCTGGCCGGCGTGGTCGACCAGCTCGACGCGACGCAGACGCTCACGCTGCCGTTCGGCTTCGCGCTCACGAACCACCTCGGCACCGGCGCCACGCGCAGCTGGTGGCGGCGCGCGGCCACGGGCGCGCTGGCCGAGGGGACCGGGGACCGTCGCGTCGTGCCGGACCTCACGCTGCGATGGACGTGGCGGCCGGCGCCGGGCGCGAGCGCGCTCGTGTCGAACGTGTCGGCGACGGCGCGCGTGCTGCGCGACTGGCGCACCGCCGTGGCGCCGGCGGATTCGACGTCGCCCGAGGACGCGCGCGCGATGCTGAGCCAGAGCTGGCCGCTCAGCGCGACGGTGACGTGGGCGGCGTTAGGCGGCCTGACGACGGGCGCCGGCTTCACGCAGACGCGCCGCATCGACGACCTGCCGGGGACGCGGCTGACGAGCCGCGAGCGCGAGGCGAACGCGGAGATCGCGCGCGCGTTCAGGCCGCCGGCGCGGTGGGGGCTGAAGAGCGACATCCGCACGCGGATCGGCTGGCAGGATCGGCACGCGGTGACGGTGGTGAGCGGCGCCGATCCCGCGCCCGGCGAGCCGACGACGATCGACCTGCTCGCGCCCTTCGTGCGCACGACGCAGGCCGACCTCGGTCAGCGGCTGCTCTCGTTCGGGGCGAACAGCGACGTGGCGGACAACGTGACGCTGAGCCTCACGGGATCGCGGACGACGCGGTTCAACCGAAACTTCGGCACGCAGTTCACCGAGACGCTGCTCAGCGCGTCGTTGCAGCTCGGGTTCTTCTCGGGGGCGTTCCACTGAGCGACTGGGGACTCGGGACTCGGGACTCGGGACTCGGGACTCGAGTCGGATGGCCCTCGCTGCGCTCGTGCCTTCATGAAAGCGAGCGCAGCGAGCCCACCGCCCCGAGTCCCGAGTCCCGAGTCCCGAGTCCCGAGTCCCGAGTCCCGAGTCCCGAGTCCCGAGTCCCGAGTCCCGAGTCCCGAGTCCCGAGTCCCGAGTCCCGAGTCCCGAGTCCCGAGTCCCGACTCCCTACGGGTTCGCGATCACGAACGGCACGGAGTACGTCGTGCTCACCGACTGCGTGGTGGACGATCCCGCGGCGTGGTAGAACGCGGTGACGGCGAGCAGGTAGGTGCCGTTGGGCATCAGCGGCTGGCCGGAGCTCGGGTCGCGCGCGGCGGTGTCGAACGCGGGGCTCAGCGCGAGGCTGCCGGTGCGCGCGGCGTCCGGCTGCGAGCGGAAGTCCATGTTCACCTGCAGCGTGCCGAGCGAGATCACGACGCGGTCGACGATGAACGCGCCGACGTCCACGGTGAGGTTCGGCGAGATCGTGCCGGTGACGTTGGACGGGTTCACGGGCCCCGTGTGCACGCCGCCCGAGACGACGTCGACCGACTGCACCGTGATGCTCGGCGCCGACACCACGGTGACCGGCACGGTGACGAAGAAGGCCGGTGCGGCGACCGAGGTGATGGTGATCGCCGCCGCGCCGCTCGAGCGTTTCGGCGTCACAAGCACGCCCTGCGCCGCCGGCTCGATGGTGAGCAGCGTGGGGTCGGTCGTCGTGTAGGTGAGCGCGCGCGACGTCGTGGTCGGCGCGCCGGGGACGAGCACCACGTCGCCGATCACGTTCGCGCTCGACCCGGCGAGGATGGTGACGCTCGGCGCGGTCAGCACGCGCACGCTCTGGATCGGGCTGCGGAGCGTGACGGGCACGGAGCCCGACACCGACTCGGTGCCGCGGCGCACGAGGTAGCCCACGGCCCCGGTGGCGGCGACGGTGCCGCAGTCGTAGGTCAGCGTCGCGCCGGTCGCCGTCTGCACCACGGCCGACGGGTCGAACGCCGGCGTGCCGGTGGAGGTGAGCGTGACCGAGATCGGGCCCGTGCCCCCGACCGCGTTCACGGTCAGCGTGCCGCGGCCGCCGAGCCAGCAGACGGGCGCGTCGATGCTCGCCGAGAGCGCGGCCGAGACGGTGATCGGCACCGCGCCGGTGACCGAGCTCGTGCCGTCCGACACCGTGAAGTCCACCGCCGACGCGCCGGCATCGTCGCAGAGGATCGTCGCCGTCGTGCCGTTAGGCAGCACCCGGACGAGCGCGTTGCGCGCAGCGAAGAACACCGCCGGCGTGCCGACTCCACCCGACACGTTCAGCGTCAGCGTGAGCCGCTCCCCGGTGCGGCACGACAGCGCGGCGGCACTCGGCGTGGCGACGAGCGGCGGCGGCGGGGGCACGGCGACGGTGACGATCGCGGTGGCGCGGGCGATCTGGGTACCGATCGTCGCCGTCGCGGTGAGCACCGAGGCGCCGGCCGAGACGCAGCGGATGGTGGCGGTCTCGCCGGAGACGCCGGCGACGGCGACGGTCTCGCTCGATGACACGAGCGTCACGTTGGGCGCCGGGGGGCCGCCCGTGGCGACCAGCGACACGGTCCGCGTCTCGCCCGCGCGACAGGTGAGCGTCCCCGGCGCGAGCGTGACGGTGAGCGGCGCGACGACGTTGATCGTGACGTTCGCCGTGGCCGAGCGGGAGCCGTCGAGCGCGGTCGCGGTGAGCGTCGCGGTGCCGGGCGCGACGCAGCGCACGCGCGCCTCGGTGCCGCTGCGGGTGACGGAGACGCTCGCTCCCGTGGCCGCGTAGCTCACGCTCGGCGTGCCGGTCGCACCGCTCACCGCGGCGGTGATGGTGAGCGAGTCGCCGACGGTGCACGCGAGCGTCGTCGACGGGAGCGTGACGGCGAGCGGTGGCGGCGGCTCGACGGGCGCGGGGCTGCCGTCGCCGCCGCAGGCCGCGGCGAGGACGAGGGCGAGCGAGAGGGCGGCCAGCGGGCGGCCGGTGGTGGGACGGAGACGCATCGGTCGGGTAGGGGATCGGGAGGGCCGGGACCCCAGTATACGCGTCGGAGGCGCCGAACGCCGTGCGCGTTCGTCCCACCACCGTTGCGTCGCCGCGACACCCTCGCGAGTCGCGGCGCGGCCGCACGTTAGGCGCATGACGAGCGGCGAGCGGAAGGCGCTGCTGTTCCTGGCCGGCGTGGCCGTGCTGGGCGGCGTGGCGCGCGTGGTGGCGTCGCCCGCGCCGGCGCCGACGGCCGCCGAGCGCGGCGCGCTGCGCGACCAGATCGGCGCGGTGGACTCCGCCCGCCGCGCGCCGCCCCACGCGAGTGACCGGCGTCACGCCGCACGACGAAAACGTGTCGTGCGCGACACCACGTCGGTGCCCACGCCGATTCAGTCGCCGCCATCACCTGCCGACACTCCGATCGACGTGGACGTCGCCGACGCGCGCGCGCTCGAAGCGTTGCCCGGCGTGGGCCCCGCGCTCGCGCGACGCATCGTCGCCGACCGCGAGGCACGCGGTGCGTTCGGGTCCCTCGCGGGGCTCGAGCGCGTGCGCGGCGTGGGGCCGGCGCTCGCCCGACGTGTGGCGTCCCACGTGACGTTCTCGGGCGTCTCGCGTCCCTCTGGTGCCGGCGCCGTGCATTCGCCGTGAGACGCGCGGGCGTCGCGTCGCATCCGACTCCCTCAGCTCAGACATGGCCGCACCTCTCGCCCTCGTCGCGGAACGCGAGCGTCTCGGTGAGCTCCTCGTTCGCGAGGGGCTGATCAACCGGGAGCAGCTCGCGCGCGCGCTCGAGGAGCAGCGCACGAGCGGCATGCGGCTCGGCTACTGCTTCGTGAAGCTCGGGCTCCTGCAGGAGACGACGCTCACGAAGATGCTCGCGCGTCAGTACCGCATGCCGGCGGTCGATCTGTCGCGCTTCGAGGTCGATCCGCGCATCCTGAAGCTCGTGCCGTCCGAGCTCGCGTCGCGGCACCTCGTGCTGCCGCTCAAGCGCGAGGGGCGCACGCTCACCGTCGCCATCGCCGACCCGGCGAACGCCGGTGTCCTCGACGACCTCAAGTTCGTCACGCGCTACGACATCTTCCCCGTCGTCGCGGGCGAGTACACGCTGCGGCAGCTCGTCGAGAAGCACTACGAGAACGGCGACGTGCAGATGCAGTCGCTGCTCGCCGAGATCGCGGCCGACGACAGCGACGTCGAGGTCATCGAGAACACCGAGGACGACGGCGCGCCGCTCGCCACCCAGGTGGACGAGGCGCCCGTCGTGCGTCTCGTCAACGCCATCCTGATGGAGGCGGTGAAGCGCGGCGCGAGCGACATCCACGTCGAGTGCTTCGAGCACGAGATCCGCGTGCGCTACCGCGTGGACGGCGCGCTGCAGGAGATCATGAAGCCGCCGATGAAGCTGAAGGCGGCGCTCATCTCGCGCCTCAAGATCATGTCGGCGCTCAACATCGCCGAGCGGCGCGTGCCGCAGGACGGGCGACTGCGCCTCAAGATCGGCAAGAAGGTCATCGACTTCCGCGTCAGCACGCTGCCGACGCTGTTCGGCGAGAAGATCGTGCTCCGTATCCTCGACAAGGGGAACCTCACGCTCGACCTCGAGACGTTCGGCATCGAGGCGCGCGCCGAGCACGAGCTGATGGAGGCGATCTCGAACCCGTACGGCATGGTGCTCGTGACGGGTCCGACGGGCTCCGGTAAGACGACCACGCTCTACTCGTGTCTGTCGAAGATCAACACCGGCGACACGAACATCATGACGGCCGAGGACCCGGTCGAGTACAACCTGTTCGGCATCAACCAGGTGCAGGTGCGGCCCGAGGTGGGGCTCACGTTCGCGTCGGCGCTGAAGGCCTTCCTGCGTCAGGACCCGAACGTCATCATGCTCGGTGAGATCCGTGACCTGGAGACGGGCGGCATCGCGATCAAGGCCGCGCTCACGGGTCACATGGTGCTCTCGACGCTGCACACGAACTCCGCGCCGGAGACGGTGACGCGTCTGCTGGACATGGGGCTGGAGCCGTTCAACGTGGCGAGCGCGCTGAACCTCGTGCTCGCGCAGCGACTCGTGCGCCGCGTGTGCTCGAAGTGCCGCGAGCGCTACGTGCCCGACGCGGCGGAGATCGCGGCGGCGAAGGTGACGCCCGACACGACGCTGCGCGACCTGCGGTTCACGGCCGAGGCGATCGAGGCGGCGAAGGCGAAGGCGGTGAAGGAGGCCGCGCCGCTCATCGCGAACGTCACGGTCGACTCCAAGATCACGGAGCTGGCGTACTTCCGCGGCACGGGCTGCGACGCGTGCGCCGGCACGGGCCTGAAGGGACGGCAGGGCGTGTACGAGGTGATGACGATGACGCCCCGCATCCGCAAGACCATCCTCACCGGCGGCGGCGACGCCGCGCTGCTCCGCGAGACGGCGATCGAGGAGGGGATGTTGACGCTGCGCATGGACGGCTGGCTGAAGGTGCTGCGCGGCATCACGACGATGGAGCAAGTGATTCGCGAGACGAGCGCCTAACGGAATGCTGCGTGGCTGCGTGGCTGCGTAACCCTACGCGCCTACGCAGCCACGCAGCCACGCAGCAAATCCCATGACCGCAACCCTAGCTCCGACTCCCCCCGCGGCCCCGACCGCGCAGGCCCTGAACCTCCGCGCGATGCTGGAGGAGATGGTCACGCGCGGCGCGAGCGACCTGCACCTGACCGCCGGCGAGCGCCCGAAGCTCCGCGTCGACGGCGACATCGTGAACGCGAGCGTCGAGCAGGTGCTGACGCCGCGCGACACGATGGCGCTCGCGTACTCGGTGCTCACCGACAACCAGAAGAAGCGCTTCGAGATGGAGGACGAGCTGGACTTCTCGTTCGGCATCCAGCAGCTCGCGCGCTTCCGCGGCAACGTGTTCAAGCAGCGCGGCTGCGTGTCGGTGGCGATCCGTCAGATCCCGTTCAACATCCGGAAGCTCGACGAGCTGGGGCTGCCGCCGTCGGTGACGCGGATGGCGGAGAAGCCGCGCGGGCTCGTGCTCGTCACCGGCCCGACGGGCTCGGGCAAGTCGACGACGCTCGCTGCGATGATCGACAAGATCAACCGCGAGCGGCGCGGTCACATCATCACGGTGGAGGACCCGATCGAGTTCGTCCACCGCCACCAGAACTGCATCGTCAACCAGCGCGAGGTCGGCACCGACACGAAGTCGTTCCAGGCCGCGCTGAAGTACGCGCTGCGCGAGGATCCGGACGTCATCCTGGTGGGTGAGATGCGCGACCTGGAGACCATCCAGGCCGCGCTCACCATCGCCGAGACGGGTCACCTCGCGTTCGCCACGCTGCACACGAACTCCGCGGCCGAGGCGATCAACCGCATCATCGACGTGTTCCCGAGCCACCAGCAGTCCCAGGTGCGCGCGCAGCTCGCGTTCGTGCTCGAGGGGATCGTGACGCAGACGCTGCTGCCGAAGGCGAGCGGGAAGGGCCGCGCGCTCGCCGCCGAGGTGCTGGTGGTGACGCAGGCGATCCGCGCGCTGATCCGCGACGACAAGGTGCACCAGATCTACTCGCTGATGCAGGGCGGGAAGAAGTTCGGCATGCAGACGCTGAACGATGCGCTGTACCAGCTCTACGTGTCGCGCCAGGTGACGGTGGACGAGTGCCTCCGCGTCTCGGGCGACCCGAACGAGTTCCTGCGCATGACCGGCCAGAACCCGACGGCCGCGTGAGCGTGGAGCGGGGAGCGTGGAGCGTAGAGCGTCCACGCAGCCCCTCCACGCTCGCCGCTCCACGCTCCACGCTCAGGTAGCAGACCAACGATGCCTACATTCGCATACACGGCCAGAACACTCGGTGGGGAGTTGAAGTCGGCCACGCTCGAGGCGCCGTCGCGCGACGAGGTCGTCGCGCAGCTGCGCCGCCAGCGGCTCGTCGTCGTGAAGGTCGACGAGGAGGCGAGCCGGCCGAAGCCGAAGGGCAAGATCAGCATGCGGGACGTCGTCGTGTTCACGCGACAGTTCTCCACGATGATCAACGCCGGTCTCCCGCTCGTGCAGGCGCTCGACATCCTGTCGAAGCAGACCGAGAACAAGGCGCTCGCCGACGTGACGCGCGCCGTGGTGTTCGAGGTCGAGAGCGGCGCCACGGTGTCGGACGCGATGCGCAACCACCCGCGGGCGTTCAGCGACCTGTACACGAACATGGTCGCCGCGGGCGAGGCGGGCGGTATCCTCGACACCATCCTCATGCGCCTCGCGACGTTCCTCGAGAAGAACGACGCGCTCGTGCGGAAGGTGAAGGGCGCCATGATCTACCCGGCGGTCATCATGGGCGTCGCGGCGATCGCGATCGTGGTGCTGCTGTGGAAGGTGATCCCGGTGTTCGAGAAGATGTTCGCCAGCGTGAACCTCGAGCTGCCGCTGCCGACGCAGATCGTCGTCGGCATGTCGCGGTTCGTGAACGCGTACTGGTGGGCGGTGTTCGGCGGCATCGCCGGCTCGGTGTTCCTCATCAAGCGCTACTACGCCACGAAGGAGGGGCAGCTCGTCATCGACCGGCTGCTGCTGAAGATTCCGGTGCTCGGCGACGTGATCCGCAAGTCGTCGGTGTCGCGCTTCGCACGCACGCTCGGCACGCTCATCGCCTCGGGCGTGTCGATCCTCGAGGGGCTCGAGATCACGGCGCGCACGTCGGGCAACCGCGTGATCTCGGACGCGATCCTCGCGTCGCGCGCGTCGATCGCCGGCGGCGACACGATCGCCGCGCCGCTGCAGAAGTCGGCCGTCTTCCCGCCCATGGTGATCTCGATGATCGCCGTCGGCGAGCAGACCGGTGGGCTGGACGAGATGCTGACGAAGATCGCCGACTTCTACGACACCGAGGTGGACGCCGCGGTCAGCGGGCTGCTCTCGCTGCTCGAGCCGATCATGATCGTGGTGCTCGGCGTGGTGGTCGGCGGCATGGTGGTGGCGATGTACCTGCCGATCTTCGACATGATCAACGCGGTGCAGTAAGCAGGCGGCCGACGAACGTCGACGGCGCGGGCCGTGGCGAGGGGGGCGGTGCTGCTTCGCGCAGCGTCGCCCCTCTCGCGCAGCGCCCGGTCCCTGCTCAGCCGCCGATCAGCTTCTTGAACGCGTCGCTCAGGATGGAGCCCGCGTCGAGCGTCGCCATCGCCCCGACGCCGCGGAAATAGCGCGCCTTCTTGTGCGTCGCGCACGACCCGCCGGAGATGCAGGCGGCGCGGTCGACGAGCACGTCGTCGCGCCCGCCATTCACGATGAAGTGCAGGTCGAACAGCATCCCCTCGGTCTCCGGCACGTCCTTGCCGAGCAGCCGGGCGAGGCGGAAGACGGAGAAGCCGGCGTACCAGTCGTTCGCCGGGTCCTGCGCGCCGACGCCGAGGAAGAGCGTGAGGAAGCGCGCGCGGGGCACCGGCGCGAACGCCATGCCCACGACGGCCTTCGTGCGCGCCTCGTCGATCGTGTCGATGCTCGCGGGCGACAGCGTGATCGTCGTGTCGAACGACGTCTTGCCCCCGTTCGGCAGCGTGCGCTCGATCGTCTCGACGCGCGTCTTCGCCGCGTTGGCGCCGAAGTGCCGGCGATCGGAGCTCACGCCGTAGCCGGCGACGAGCTTCGGCAGCGCCCGCGCGAGGGCCGAGAACTGCGCTGGCTGACCGGCCGCCGTGGTGCCGTCGGTCGGCACGTACGTGACGCGCACGTCCTGGAATCCGACGCCCTCGCCGAGCGTCCAGTTGCCGCGCGCGACGCAGCCGTTCTCCCTGTTCGCGGCCTTGTTCGCGTTCGCTGCATGCACCGCTTCGGTGGTGAGGAGCACGTCCGGCGCGTCCTCGCGGCGGGTCTTCTTGGGCTCTGGGACCTTCTCTATCGCCGCAAGGCTGGTGTCCGGTGTGATGCCGCCGCCGCTGCTCGCGCGATGAAAGACCACGCGAAGCCCGACGCACGCGCCGATGCTGTCGATTCGACTCGCCCTACCGTCGTCGTCGCGGAGCAGCTCGACGATCAGCGGCTTCCGCAGCGGTGTCTTCTCGAAGCCGTACTGCGTGCCGTCCGATATGCGCCTGACCTGGTATGCCTGCTTCGCGATCTTGCGCGGCACGATCGAGACGACGCCGGCCAACGGGCCGTAGTCGGTCGACGTCGACGCGGCGACCGCCGCCTCGTCCGCTCCCTGCACGCGATGCCAGACGACGGTGACGCCTCCGTTGGGATCGGGACGCGCGGTGTCGGGGCTGACGGTGCCGCTCGTCGTCGTGACTCGGACCAGCGGACGGGGCGCTCCTGCAGGGAGATCGCGGATCTTGAAGAGGAGCACCGCCTGCTGCAACGAGTCCTGACGCGCCACGGTGACGTGACACGACGCATCGGCGGTGGGTCGGTCGGCGGATGCGGAAGGTGACCGTTCGCACGCGATGCTCGGCGGCTTGGGTTGCGCGACGAGCGCGGTAGCGCAGGCGACGGCGAGGACGGCGATGTGCACGACACGACGGAGGGATCGAATGGCACTCATGGCGAAGGGCGGGCCGGGGGACGAGCGCCGTGGCCGCTGCGTCGCAGCCATCGGGGCGTTCATTCTCGTTAGAGGGCCACGCCTTCCGTTAGTCGCACCGCTCACGGCGGCCGGCCACCGACCATCTCGGCGGCCACGCGCCGCCACCCCGGATCGATCCAGAGCTCCCGTTCGCCGATGCGAACGCGGAGCTCCTGGCTTTCCGCGACGCGCCGGAGATCCGCGGTCGAGATCCGGTAGCGCGCCGTCTCGAACGTCATGCGCTCGCCGCCGTTCGACACGTACTCGCTCTGCTCCAGCCGGATGCGCCGCCCGCCGTCGAGCAGGAAGACGACCGCCGCGCGACCCGGGCCGCTCGGCTTCAGCGCGCGACTGACCGTGAGCCCGCCGGCGCTCGTGCGGCCGAGGCCCAGCTCGAGCGGCGCATCGGACGGAGGCGACGTGCCGCGCCCCTTCCAGCGCTGCACCAGCTCCACCGCGAAGCTGTCCGGCGGCGCGAGCGTGGTGTCGACGATCGCGTACACGGAGACGCTGCGCGTCGTCGAGTCGGTGAACGCGTCGTACTCCGTCTTCGGATGCGGGTCGCCGCGCGCGGGCTGCGAGGCGAGCCACTCGGCGGCGAACTCGGCGAAGCCGCGACGCGTCGCCGGCGACGCCCGACGAAGCGCCGCCCACACCGCGGCCCGCGTCGGCCTCACGCCGCGTGCGAGCAGCAGCGCCGCCGCCTGTGCGGCGACCGCGTCGTCGTACGGGGCGAGCGCGTCGACGAGCGGGCCGATCTCGCCGCTCGACGCCGCCATCGCGCGGGCGGCATACGCGTGTGCGTCCGTCGGCCGTCCGTCGCCGTCGACGTCGAGCCACACCGCGCCGCTCGCCCCGATCACGTGCGGGCTCCACTCGGCCGCCGCGGGCTGATACGGCTTCGCGATCGGCCAGAACGGGAGGAACTCGCCGGGGCCCTCCGCGACGGCCACGAGGAAGACGTCGTGCGCGGGGCGGGGGAGCAGCCACGTCCCGCGCCACTTCACACCGGCCGCGTCGCGGTCGACGATGCGCGCCGAGCGGATCGGCCGCCCGTTCGCGTAGAGCGTGATGCGGTCGGCGCGCGTCCACGCGGGGCCGAGCACGCGCACGTCGACGCGGAGCGACGCCGTCGCGGGGACGACGTCGCCCGGGCCGAATCGATCCGCCACCGTCAACTCCGCGAGCAGCCCGAAGCTCACCATCACCGCGCCGTCGCGGAATCGCTCGGCCGCGTCCGCGACGTCGATGCGGCCGGGGGCCTCGTCGCGCGTGCGGATGTACGTCCGCGCCTGCCCGACCACGTAGCGCCCGACGTCGTGCGAGTCGCTCGCGCCGACGGGCGTCAGGCGGTGGCCCGCGTTCAGCATCCCGAACCAGTCGAGGAGCAGTCGGTGCACGTCGGTCTGCTGCGCCCCGGAGTTCACCACCTCCATCGCGTTCGCGCGGAGCTCCCAGCCGTCGAGCGCGAGGCCGGCGATCGCGACGTGGCGCGCGGGGTCGAACGGCCGGAACCCCGCGTGGATGTCGCGCGCGTGGTTGAGGATGACGGCGTGCGCCCCGGTCGCCTCGATGGTGCGGAACGCCGCGTCCCAGCTCCGCACCTGCGAGTCCGGGACGGGCGCGCGAACCGTGAGCGGCCAGACGTTGAAGTGCCCCACGCGCGTGGTCACCTCGTTCCCCACCACCGGCGTGAAGAAGTCGCGCACGCCCGCGGCTCTCGCCGTCGAGTCGAGATCGACCTGCACGTTGTGCTCGGTGACGATGGGCAGCTCCACGCCCTCGCCGGCGAGCGTGACCACGCGCTCCTCCGCCGTCGCGTCGCCGTGGCGCGAGTACGTGAGGCTGTGCACGTGCGTGTCGCTGGCGACCCACCCGGGCGTCGGCACCTCGTGCCTAACGACGAGCCGCCGACGGACGCGGTCGCCGCGGCGCAGCACGAGTCGCGCCGAATCCACTCCGTACTCGAACCCGCGGCTCGCGAAGATCCGATACGCGCCGGCCGGCAACCCGAACGTGGCGCGTCCGTCGCCGGTGTAGACGATCCCCGGCCGGATCGCCCGCCCGCGCGCCGAGGCGCCGCCGACGGTCTGCAGCGCTCCGCCGGTGTCGACGACGGTGACGCGCGCGGGGAGCGGCTCGCCGCCATCCGCGTCCACGACGTCGACCTCCACCGACGCCTGCGAGAGCACGTCCTCCAGCGGCGCGTCGAGCAGCGTGATGCCGCGCACCCACACGTCGTCGGCGATCGTGTCGGCCGGCTCGACGCGCAACGTGTTCGTGCCGGCGCGGAGCGCGCCGACGGGAAGCGGCCAGTACGCGACGATGGGGTTCTCGTCCTGCTGCAGCTGGCCGAGGACGCGGCCGTTCAGCACCACGTCCCACCGCTGCTTCACGTCCTCCTGCCGGATGGACAGCGTGTGCTCGGCGCCGCTCGTCGATCGGAAGTCGAGCGCGAGCCGCCGCGGATGCGGGTGCGTGCCGCGCTCCTGCCACTCGGCGCGCGCGCCGGAGCGCAGGTGATGCGTCCGTGCGTCGAGCACGCGGGTCTGCGCACCCGCGCCCGGCCCGACGAGCAGCGCGAGCGCGAGCGCGCGTCGTCTCGGAAACCTAGGGGAGCGGCGGCCGTAGGGCTCCCTGGTTCCCAGCGCCGATGCCACCTGGAGGTCCCCCATGCTCAGGATGATGCGCGCGCCGTCGATCGGGCGCTACGCCAGGATCGCCGGCGTGCTGATGGTGCTCACGATGATCTTCGGCTACCTGGGGGAGCTGTACATCCCGTCGCAGTTCATCTCGACGGATGCGGCCACGACGGCGCAGCGCATCGCGAGCGCGCCACTGCTCTACCGCTTCGGCTTCGCGGCGTATCTCGTGGAAGCGGTCTGCGACGTCGCGCTGTCGCTGCTGTTCTACGTGCTGCTGCGGCCCGTGCAGCGTCCCATCGCGCTCGCCGCCGCGTTCTTCGGGCTCGTGTCGACCGCGCTGTACGGCGTCGCGGAGGCGTTCTACTTCATCCCGACGATCTGGGTCGGCGGCGCGGCGTTCATGCAGCCGTTCTCGCCCGAGCAGGTGAACGCGCTCACGCTGCTGTCGCTCAAGATCTTCACGCGCGTCGGCTGGATCTTCCTCGCGCTCTACGGCATCGCCTCGATGCTGCGCGGCTGGCTGATCTACCGCTGCGGATTCCTGCCGCGCGCGCTCGGTGTTCTCCTCATGCTCGGCGGCGCGGGATTCGTCGCGCGCAACATGACGTTCGTGCTGGCGCCGCAGTACTCATCGACGCTGTTCCTCGCCCCGATGGCGCTCGGCGGGCTGGCGCTCACGCTCTGGATGGTGCTGAAGGGCGTGGACGTCGCCGCGTGGGAGGCGAGAGCGGAGGGCGCGCGCGCTCTGTGACGGGCCACCCGCGCGTCAGCGGGCGCGTGACGCGTTAGGCGGCCGAGTAGCCTTGCCCGCGGCGCGCGCCTTGAGCCACCTGCGCCACTCCACGTCGAACGCGTCGACCGTGTGCGGCAGCGCGTCGCTGCGCGCGAGCAGCTCGGGCAGCGACGCGCCCGCGCGCAGCCGCGCCGGCAGCTCGGCCACGAACGCGGAGTCGCGGTCGCGCAGGAAGAGCAGCAGCGCCGCCGCCTGCGACGGCAGCGCGGGGCCGCGGTAGACGGGCAGGCGGTCGGCGCGCGGCTGCGCGCTGCCGTCGGTGCCGTACGCTCCGTACGCGCCGCTGCCGACGTTGCGCGCGCGTACGTCGTCGTACCGCGTGGGCGACGTGGCCACCATCTCGTCGACGGCCGGCCGCGGCGCGGCGAGCAGCGCGGCGAGCGACGTGCGGTCGCCCGCGTCGGCCGCCTGCGCGATCGCGGCCACGCGCGCCGCGGGATCGGCGACGAGCCGTGTCGCGCCCACCTCGAGCCACCACGCGCCCGCGGGCACGCCGAGCGCGCGCACCCACGTCTGCGCGGCGCGCACCGCCACCTGCGGCACCTCGCGCGCGGACTCCTCGCCCGGCATCACCCGCTTCGGGTCGGGCGGCGCGACGCGCACGGCGACGAGCGGCAGCCCGTTCCACGCGTCGCCCGCCGCGACCGGCGCCGAGTCGACGCGCACCGCGATCGCCGGCGGCGTGGCGCCGAACAGTGCGCGGTACCGGTGCGCGGCGTCGTCGAGCGTCGTGTGCGTCCACAGCAGCCGGCGGTCGCGCGACAGCAGCGCGTAGCCGCTCGTGCGCAGCACGTACGTCGTGTCGCTCCCCGCGACGTCGACGCGCGTGACCGGCGCCGGCTCGGGCGCGACGGTCGCCTCGCGCAGCACGAACGTGTGGCACGCGGCGGTGCCTAACGCACCGGCGGCGACCGCGCGGCGCAGGATCTTGCTCGTCATGCTCGGCCTCCTGGGACTCCTCGACTCCGTCACGCGCCGTCGGCGACCGCCCGCCGCGGCGCCGGGGCCGCGACGCGGAGCCCGCGCAGGCGCCCGATCGCCGTCGACATGACGTCATGCTGCGGAGACGATCGGTGAGGCGCGCGGTCGCGAGCACGTCGTCGGCTTCCTCACGGTGAACACGCGGACGCCCCCGACCCCCTACTCGGCGCGGCCGTCGCCGTTAACGTTCGCGCCACCAGCATACCCCGCATCGACCATGGTTCGTCCCGTCATCTTCTGGATCCATCTCGTCTGCGGCGTGGTCGCCGGCGTGGTGGTGCTCGTCATGTCGGCGACGGGGGTCGCGCTCACCTACGAGCGGCAGCTCGAGGCGTGGGCGGACCGCCGCGCTCTCGCCGCCGCGCCTGACGCGACGGGTTCCGCGTCGCTTTCGCTCGACACGCTCGTGGCGCGCGCGCGGACTCGCGTGCGTGGTGCGTCGGCGAGTGGGCTCACCGTGCGGGCCGACCCGACGGCGCCGGTGGCGGTCACGTTCGGCCGCGACGTGATGCTCTACGTCGACCGGCCGACGGGCGCGGTGCTCGGCGAGGGCGCCCCACGGGTGCGGCGCGCGCTCGCCGCCGTCACGAGCTGGCACCGCTGGCTCGGCCGCGAGGGCGACGGCCGCCGCGTGGCGCGCGCGGTCACCGGCGCGTCGAACCTCGCCTTCCTCGGTCTCGTGCTCACCGGGATCTACCTGTGGATCCCGCGGCGGTGGACGTGGCGACACGTCCGCGCGCTCGCATGGTTCCGCGGCGGCCTGTCGCCGAAGGCGCGCGACTTCAACTGGCACCACGTGATCGGGCTGTGGGCGTGGGTCCCGCTCGTCGTGATCGTGGCGTCGGGCGTGGTGATGTCGTACGGGTGGGCGAACCGGCTCGTGTACCGCGCGTTCGGCGAGCGGCCGCCGGCGCAGAGCGCCGGTCCGGGCGGCGCGGGACCCGCTCCCACCGCCGCGCAACCCGCGAGCGGCGGCGTGGGGCTCGACGCGCTCGTCGCGTTAGGCACCGCGCGCGTGCCCGCATGGCGCACGATGCAGATCCAGCTCCCGCGTCCCGCCGCTCGACAGGTGACGGTCAGCGTCGACGCCGGCACGGGTGGACAGCCGCAGCGCCGCAGTCAGCTCGTCGTCGACCGCGCGAGCGGCCGGGTGGTGCGGTGGGAGCCGTTCGCGACGCAGTCGCCGGGGCGCCGCGCACGGTCGTTCCTCCGCTTCGCGCATACCGGCGAGGTGCTCGGCATCGTCGGCCAGACGATCGCGGGGCTCGCGTCGTTAGGCGCCACGGTGCTCGTGTGGACCGGGCTCGCGCTCGCCTTCCGGCGGCTGGCGCGATGGCGCGCGCGCCGCGCGGGCGCGTCGACCGACACGAGCGAGCTGCGCGACGCGGATCCGGCGGCGGCGTAGGGCGGCTCTTCGAATCGAACCGCAGAGGGCCGCAGAGGGCCGCAGAGAACGGCAACTGCTTTTCACCACAGAGGACACGGAGGACACGGAGGAACCCCAACAAGAAGTGGTTCTCCTCTGCGTCCTCCGCGTCCTCTGTGGTTCAATACAAAGAGGCAGCCCTCTGCGGCCCTCTGCGTCCTCTGCGATTCAATTCACGGGCGATGGCCGCGCCGCCGCCACGCGTCCACGCTGAACGGCCCGGCACCTGTCGCGAACAGGTAGAAGTACACGAAGCAGAACAGCACGACGTTCTCGCCGCGGTTCATGATCGGCCAGAAGCTGCGTGGGTAGTGCACCTGGAAGTACGCGACCGCCATCTCGCCCGAGAGCAGGAACGCCACCGGCCGCGTGAACAGGCCGAGCATGATCAGCACGCTGCCGAACGTCTCGAGCACGCCGGCGATCCAGAACTGCGAGAACATCCGCGGCGGTCCGGTCCACGGGCGCGCGGGATCGGCGAACAGGCCGAGGAGCTTCTGCGGCCCGTGCTGCATATAGAGCGCGCCCGTGACGATGCGCAGCAGCGCGTGCGCGAAGCCGGGCAGCCACGCCGGGAGTCGTGAGTCGCGAGTCGGGTCGGTCATCGAGGAGTCGGGAGGCGTCGGGTCCGGGCGCGAGCACCTGCAAGAGGTGCGCACGACGCCGGCGACGGCCGGTATGGATCCGATCGACCGTGACCCGTCGTAGAACCGTCGTCACGGTCGGCCGCGCACCTATTCCTCCCGTTCACCCATGCGTCGCTCGCCCCTGGTGGCCGCGCTGCTCCTGCCCGCCGCGCTCGCGGCGCAGTCGTCGCCGCCGCGTACGGTCGACACCGTGAAGGTGATCGGCCGCGTCGACGACCTGGTGGGCACGGCGCGCAGCGTGTCGGAGGGCCGGGTGGGCCGGGTGGATCTCCAGGCGCGGCCCATCACCCGCGAGGCGGAGCTGCTGGAGACGGTGCCCGGCTTCATCGCCACGCAGCACTCCGGCGACGGCAAGGCGAACCAGTACTTCGTGCGCGGCTTCAACCTCGACCACGGGACCGACTTCGCGACGCGGCTCGACGGGATGCCGCTCAACATGCCGTCGCACGGGCACGGGCAGGGCTACACCGACCTCAACTTCCTCGTCCCGGAGCTCGTCGACCATCTCGACTACGCGCTCGGCGTGTACCACACCGAGATCGGCGACTTCGGCAGCGCGGGCGGCGCCGAGTTCCATCTCGTGCGCGCGGTCGACCGGCCGTTCGCCACGGTGACGGGCGGCGCGAACGGCCTCGCGCGCGTCGCCGCCGGCGGCTCGTCGGCGTTAGGCAGCGGCACGCTGCTCCTGGGCGGGGAGGTGAAGCGCTACGACGGCCCATGGGTGCGCCCCGAGGGCATCCGGAAGTACAGCGGCGTCGCGCGGTGGTCGGCGCGACGCGGCGCGTCCGACTGGAGCATCCTCGGCATGGCGTACCGCAACGCGTGGAACGCGAGCGACCAGATCCCGCGCCGCGCGGTCGCGTCCGGCCTCGTGTCGCGCTTCGGTCAGATCGACTCGACCGACGGCGGCGAGGCGGCGCGCTACAGCCTCTCGGCGCAGTACCGGCACGTCGGCGCGCGCGCGGTGCGCGAGGCGCACCTCTACGGCATCTACTCCGATCTCACGCTGTTCTCGAACTTCGAGTACTTCCTCGGCGACGCCGCGAGCGGCGACCAGTTCTCGCAGACCGACCGGCGCGTGGTCCTCGGCGGCAGTCTCGCGCAGACGCAGCAGCTCGCGGCGCTCGGCGCGACGCACGTTGTGAAGTTCGGCGTGCAGCACCGCACGGATCTCGTCGGCGACGTGGGGCTGTTCAACACCGTCGCGCGCCGCCGCGTCGGCACGGTGCGCGACGACCGCGTGACCGAGACGGGCACCGGCGTGTTCGCCGAAGCGGAGTCGCGGTGGACGGCGCGCTTCCGGAGCGTGCTCGGCGTGCGCGGCGACGCGTACACGTTCGACGTGTCGAGCGACACGCCGGCGAACTCGGGCCATCGCGCCGCCGCGGTCGCGAGCCCGAAGGCGTCGCTCGTCTTCGCGCCTGACGAGCGCACGGAGCTCTACGTCGGCGCGGGGCTCGGCTTCCACAGCAACGACGCGCGCGGCACCACCATCACCGTCGATCCCGCGACGCACGACTCCGTGGGCCGAGTGAGCCCGCTCGTGCGGTCGCGCGGTGCGGAGGTGGGGCTGCGCGTATCGTCCGCGACCGGGCTTCGCTCCACGGTGTCGCTCTGGGTGCTGGGCCTCGACAGCGAGCTGCTGTTCGTCGGCGACGCGGGCGCGACGGCGCCGTCCGCGGCGAGCCGGCGCGGCGGCGTGACGCTCGCGAACGACTGGCGCCCGCTCCCGTCGCTCTCGCTCGACGGCGACGTGTCGTTCGCCCGCGCGCGCTTCCGCGGCGCGGCGCGCGGGTCGTCGCGCATCCCGGGCGCGCTGGAGAACGTCGTCGCCGGCGGCGTGACGTGGCTGCCGAGCAGGCACGGGGCGTTCGGTGCACTGCGCGTGCGGCACTTCGGCTCGTACCCGCTCGTGGAAGACGATGCCGTGCGGGCGCGCGCGTCGACGCTGCTGAACGCGGACGCTGGCTATCGGCTGCGCACCGGCGTGCGGATGCAGGTCAGTGTGCTGAACCTCGCGAACCGCCGCGTCGACGACATCCAGTACTTCTACGCGTCGCGGCTCCCCGGCGAGCCCGCCTCGGGCGTGGACGACGTGCACTTCCACCCCGCGGAGCCGCGACAGGTGCGCGCCTCGCTCGGCTGGCACTGGTGAGGAGCGCGGCATAGGTGTCCTGCTGCTGCCCGCGCTGGCGGAGCGCGCGACGTGACGCGTCACCTCGTCGTGCTCGCGCTCGCACGGCGTCGGCGGCGCACCGCGAGCGCGAGCAGCCCGGTGCCTAACGACGCCCACGTGGCCGGCTCCGGAGCCGTCGTTGCCGGCGCCGACGGGTAGATCAGCGTGCCGTTCAGGAAGCTGTACTGCACGCTGCTCGTGATGTCCTGCCCGAAGCCGTCGTAGAACGTGAGGCTCGTGATGCGCCCCAGCTGCGTCGCGTCGGCGAACGCGGACGCGTCGAACGACGACCCGGGCGGGCCAGAGTTCTCCGTCAGCAGCGCGCTCGCCTGCATCGTGAGCAGGAAGTCGAAGTCGAGGTAGGCGCCGCCACCCGTGTACAGCGTGAACGACTGCACGTCGTGGAACGACGTCCGCTGGTGCAGCCCGCCGCCGTCGTCGGTCGCCATCTTCAGCACCTGCGCGTACGTCGCCGTGTTGATCTGACCGGCGGGCGCCGCGAAGAAGCCGTAGGCGAGCTGCGCGGAGCTGACGACGTCCACGCCCGGCGGCGCCGCGACGTCCACGCCCATGGCGCCGTCCCACGCGACGGTGATGCCGATCGACGCGGGGTTTCCACTCGTGATGGAGAGTCGATCCGCCCAACGCGGCCCGCCCACCGCGCCCCACGTCGCGTATCCGGTCGGCGACGTGGAGAGGCCTGTTCCGCCGACGCGCGCGTGGGCGCCCGTCGCGCCGGCCGTGGCGTCGGCGAGCCAGTCGAACGACGCGCCGAAGCCCTGGCAGCTCTGCCCGGCCGTCCCCGGCCCGTTCAGCGCCACGTACGTCGAGCCGCACGGGCGGGAGATCGTCCCCGCTCCGTTGGTGCGATACGCGGCATACGAGAGGACGCTCGACTGGAAGAACCCGGGTTGCGCGCCCACCGGAGTGGTGAGCGCGAGTGCGGCGATGGCGCCCGCGAGGCGGGCGCGCGGGAGAACGCGAGCGGTGGGATGCATGGCGGGGTGGGGTGGCGGATGCTGCTTCCGCACTCGCGCCGACGCGTCGCGTGACGGTCCGGCGGAGTGCCTCACGGGAGCAGACGGATTCCGCCGGCGCAACACGACACGGGGCCCCGACCTCGTGAGAAGTCGGGGCCCCGTGCGCGCCGCCCGCGAAGTCAGGGGATGTAGCCGCCCGGCGGCTTCACGCCCGCGCCGCTCAAGGCGACGGAGCTCGGGCTGCCCGGCGCGTTGTGCGCGATCGTGACCGTCGCCGTGCGCGTGCCGGCGGCGAGCGGCTCGAACGTCACCGCGAACGTGCAGGACGTGTTGGGGGCCAGCGTCGCGCCGCTGCAGCCGTCGTCCCAGACCCCGAAGTCCCACGGGTTCGTGCCACCGAGCGTCACGGCGGTGATGACGAGCGGCATGTTGCCGTTGCTCGTCACCTTCACGATGCGGCCCGAGGTCGTGGTGCCGAGGTACAGCGTGCCGAAGCCGATGCTGCCCGGCACCACGCTCGCGCTGACGAACGGGGTGATCCCGTTGCCGGAGAGCGGGATCGACTGCGGGCTCGCCGTCGCGTCGCTGGTCACGACGAGCGTGCCGCTGCGCGCGCCCGCGGCCGACGGGGAGAACGTCACGTACGCCGTGCAGGTCGCGCCGACGGCGAACGGCGTGGGCGCCAGCGGGCAGTCGGTGCTCTTGCCGAAGTCGGCCGACGTCGAGATGTCGCTGATGGCCAGCGCGGTGTTGCCGGAGTTCGTCAGCGTGACCGGCTTCGCGCCGCTCGTCGTGCCTAACAACTGGTCGCCGAACCCGAGGCCGGTGCTCGGGTTGATCGAGATCGCGCGCACCGCCGGCGGCGGCGGGTTCACCGCGAGCGCGGCCGACTTGGCGACGGTCGCCGTGCCGGTGATCGTCACCGTGTTCGCCGTCGACACGGCGTTCGTGTGAATGGTGAAGCTCGCGGTCGTGCTCCCCATCGGCACCGTGATCGAGGCCGGCACCGTCGCCACGGCCGTGTTGCTGCTCTTCAGCGTGACCACGGTGCCGCCGGACGGCGCCGCCGAGGTCAGCGTCACCTTGCCCGTGCAGTCCGCGCCGCCCTGCAAGCTGGTCGGCGTGAGCGTCAGCGCGCTGAGCTGCGGCACCACGATGCACGGGCCGCTCGCGGTGTTCGCCGTGATCGCCGACTGATCGACACCGTTCACCTGACCGATGTGGTCCGTCGTCGACGTGCGGACGGTGGCGGTCGTGCCGTTGTACGTGGCGCCGGTGTGCGGCTCGACGCCGTCGCGCGTCTGGATGACGCGGACCGAGACGAACGACGCGCTGGTCTGACGGACCACGCCGAGCATGTCGCCGCACGGGCTGAAGCTCCACGTCCCCGGCGTCACCGATGCCTCACTGAACACGAGCGCCGACGACTGCGGCTCGGTGAGGTTCACGGCGTTCCACTGCGCGCTGTTCGAGCCCGTGATGAACGCCCACGCGAACGTGCGGTCCTGGGCGTCGGGGCTGAAGCCCCACGTCGCCATGCCCACCGTGTCCTTCGCCGTGCCCGCCGGCACCGTGAACGCGAACGCCGACTGGTAGCGCACGACGCCGCTCAGGGCGTCGACGACCGAGAACGTGGTGTAGTTCGCGCTCGACGTCAGCGCGTGCAGCAGGTAGCGCCCGTTCGGGCTGAACACGATGCGCGACGGCGCGGTGGCGACGGCCGTCTGCCACACCGGCGTGGAGACGCTCTTCGCGAGGTTGTACAGGAAGATGTTCTGCGTCGTGCTCGGCGCGGTGCCGAGCGTGTAGTGGTACACGAAGCGCTGATCGTCGGGGCTGAAGCCCCACTTCGCGTTCAGCGGCACGGTGTACTGCGCGATGTCGGTCGTCCCCTTCGTGATGCGGAGATTGATCGTCGTGCCGATGGGCGTCGCGGTGACCTTGTAGACACCGTTAGGCGACGCGCCGGTGGAGTCCACGGCGATCGCCTTGCCGGCCTTCGGTGCGACGTACGGACCGGTCTTCGAGCAGCCGCAGTCGATGCCCGACAGCGCGCCGCGCTGCGCGGACGGCGCCGACGGCTGCAGCGCGCGCTCGGCGGGGAGTGGGGCGGTGCTGCTACGATCGGCGCATGCGGCCAGCGCGAGAGCGGCGAGCGACAGCGCCGTGCCGACGAGCGCGCTGAGGCGCGCGGCCCGTCGGCGCGGGCGGATGGTCGTGGTGCGCAACGGCTCCTCCTGGATGGGTCGTGTCGTGTCGAGGGAGCGACTCGCGCCGGGGGGGGGGAGAGCGCGGGCTCGGGTGCGACGCGCAGTCGCGCGGCACCGGTGACGCGTTTCACGACGGCATCGCCGAATCGTTCTCACGCACCGCCGCGTCGTGCGCGGCGGCGCGTGCGGAGCTCAGCGCAGGCGCAGCGGCCGGCTCTCCGAGTGGCGCTCGGATCCGTCGTCGAGCCGCGCGCGCACCGACCACCGGTGCTCGCCGCGCGGCACGCCGCCTAACGGCGCGACGAGCGCCGTGTCGACGGTCGTCGCGGTGTACAGCACGGAGCCGTCCGCGGCGTCCACCTCGAGCGTGTAGCGGAACGCGCCCGCCACCGACCGCCACACGAACGCGATCGAGTCGCGCGTGCCCGCGGCGGCGGACGCGGGCGCGACGAGCGCGAGATCGCCGTCCACGCCGCCGCGCGTGAGATCGTCCGCGCGCGAGGCTCGCTGTCCTCGGTTCGCGCCGTACAGGCCCACCGCGACCAGCACCGTCGCCGCCGCGGCGAGCGTCGCGCGCCGGTTGACCGGCCACACGCGGTCGCGCATCGCGACGCCGCGACGTGGCGGCGCGCCGAGCGCATGCATCAGCGCCGCCTCGCGCCGGCACGCGGCGCATCGCATGGCGTGGTCGAGCACGCGCAGCCGCTCGGCATCGGTGCCCGTCCACTCGCCGCGCACGGCGGCGGAGAGTGCCTCGGGGGTCGGGCACTCCGCCCCCCGCGTGGTGTCCGTCGCGTCGACGCGTACGTACGCCGCGCGCAGCTCGTCGTCGTCGAATCGCTCGCTCATCGTCCCCCCCTCCGCGGCGTGACGCCCATGGCCGTGAGCCGGTGCCGCAGGTCTTCGAGCCCACGGTACAGGAGGTTGCGCGTGCGCGCGTCCGTCCAGCCGAGGGCGCGCGAGATGTCGTCGCGGTCGTAGCCCGCGAGGTGCATGCGCACCGCGACGCGCCGATCGATCGCGATGGTCTGCAGCGCGGCGTCGATCTGCGCCGCGAGCTCGCTCCCTTCGACGTCGTCGAGCGGCGACCACGTCGTCGACGGCAGATCGGGGCGGTCGTGCACGTCCACCGACCGATCCGCGCCGTGCGTGCGCCGGCGCCGCAGCACCTCGAGCGCCGCCGTCGTCGCCACCTGGTACAGGTACGACGAGCCGAGCTCCTCGAGCGGCTTGCCGCGCTTGCTCGCCTGCCACAGGCGGATGCGCACGTCCTGGATCACCTCGTCGAGGTCGGCGTCGACGAGACCACGCTTCGCGCCGATGCTGCGCACCATGCGGCGAAAGCGCTCGAGCACCCCTTCGATGACCGACGAGACGCGGTCGGGGCCCGGCTCCATGAGGCGAACGTACGGGGGCCGATCCGCGGGACGCAATCGCGGCGGATCCGGCTCGGGGATCGGTGTCGACACGCGCACCGCCGAGGGACGAAGCATGTCGGGTGAGGTGGATGGTCGGCTTCCACCGTGACACGACCCGACCCCCGATCCGTTCTCACCCCGCCCCCGCCCCCGCCCCCGACTAGCCGGGCAGCGGCAGCGCCGGCCCCCGCTCGTGCCGCACGAACGCCTCCGCGTGCTCGCACCCGCGCTCCATGCCCCGGAACCGGCTCATGCGCTCGTGCCGCGGATACCAGTCGTCGGGATGCTGGCTGGCGTGCGCGAAGCACGCGTCGCGCTTGCGCTGCGCCACCGCGCTGATGTCCACGTAGTCCGTCGGGCGGAAGAGCTGCGTCTGATCGCCGGTGAGCACCTCGAAGTAGCCGAGTGCCTCCTTGCTCCCCGCGCGGATCCATGCGTCGTAGACGAGGAGCGACACCGCGCGGTGGTCGGGATGGGTGTCCACCGGCCAGTGCGTCAGCAGCACGTCGGGCCGCTCGCGCGCGAGCAGCGCGCGCATCGCCGCGTACGCGCCCGCGTCGACGTGCGTGTCACCGTCGATCTGCCCGAAAAAGCGCGGCGTGGCGCCGAGCAGCGCACAGGCGCGCTCCGACTCGGCGGTGCGGATGCGCGCCGCGTCGTCGTGCGACGTGCCCGGGATGCCCGCCTCGCCGCGCGTGAGGTAGAGCGCGATCACCTCGTGTCCCGCGTCGGCGTAGCGCGCGATCGTGCCGCCGCAGCCGCTCTCCGGATCGTCGGGGTGACCGCCGGCGACGAGCACCTTCAGGCGCCGCGGCTGTCGCACCGCCGCGAGCGCCAGCGGCGCGACGAGAAGTCGCAGCGCGTCGCGACGCGTCACGCTGGTCACGCGGTCGCCTCCCAGATCCAGGTGCGTACCTGCTCGTCGGTGAGGTTGCCGCCGCACAGCGGCGTGGCGACGAGCCTGTCCGGCGAACGATCGGTCCACGCGGCGATCGCCGCGATGCCCACGGCCCCTGCCGGCTCCACGAGCAGGCCGGTGTCCTCGTACAGCCATCGGATCGCGCGCCGGATCGCGTCGTCGGGCACGAGCACGAAGTCGTCGACGAGCGGCTGCAGGTCGGCGACCGCCTCCGGGATCGGCACGCGTACCGCGATCCCGTCGGCGATGGTGTGCACGTCGTCGGTGCACGTCGGGCCTTCCGCGCGCCACGACAGTGCCATGGCCGGCGCGCCCGCCGCGCTCACGGCGACGATGCGCGTGTGCGGCGAATGCGCGCGCATCCACGTCGCGACGCCGGCGAGCAGCGCACCGTTGCCGACGGGGACGAACAGCGCCGCGATCGGCTCGGGCCACGCGGCGAGCTCCACGCCGATCGTGCCGGCGCCCTCGGAGATCGCGACCTCGCGTCCGTCCTCCACGAACGGCAGCCCGCGCGCCGCGGCCCACGCGCGGGCGCGCGCCTTCGCCTCGTCGAGGTCCGCGCCGCCGAGGTGCACCGTGGCGCCGAGCGCCCGCATGCGCTCCACCTTCAGCGGCGACGCGCGCTCGGCCGCGAACACCGTGACCGCGACGTCGCGGCGGCGCGCCGCGTAGGCCATCCCCTGGCCGAAGTTGCCGGCCGACGCGCACACCACGTGCGCCCCACGCGGCAGCGACGCGCAGAAGAAGTCGGTGCCGCGTCCCTTGAACGAGCGGATCGGGTTCACCGTCTCCACCTTGCACAGCACGCGCGCGCCGAGCCGCGCGCTCAGCGCGTCAGACACGAACTGCGGCGTGCCGGCGAACACCGGGTCGATCGCCGACGCCGCGCGCGCGATGCGATCGACCGAGAGTCGTGAGGTCACGCGTCGAGTATGCGCTCCGCGCCGAACGCTCGCCAGACGACCAGTCCGGCGCGCCGCCGCCGCGCTCTGGCACGTCCGCGTGGGGCGCCGCATACTCTGCAAGCCGTCGACTCGCCCTGACCGGAGGTGGCGCCATGCCCATCGACCTCGCCCTGCTCGCGTCGACCGTCGTCAGCTCGTTCCTCGTCCCGATGGCCAAGCGCGGCCTCGAGAAGCTGCGCGAGAACGCCAGCGAAGCGGCGGGGGAGGCCGTCGGCGACGCGACCGCCTCCGGCGTCTCCAAGGTGTGGGAGCGGGTCAAGTCGCTGTTCACGAGCGACCGCGAGCGCGTGCAGTTCGAGGAGCTCGAGCAGCACCCCGACGACGGCGCGGCCACCGTGCGCCGGGTGCTCGAGGAGAAGCTGCGCGCCGACCCGACCGCGGCGCAGGAGCTCGACCGGCTCGTGAACGCGCCGGTGGGCAGTGGCGGTGCCACGCTGCAGCACCTCATGGCCGGCACGTTGGGGTTCGTCGACGCGCGCGGCGCGCACGTGAGCGGGTCGGCGCAGGTCGCCGGCGTGGTGATCAACGCCGCGGCCCGCCCGCGCGCGGATGAGAGCTGACGCCGCGCCGGCCATGACCATTGCCGACGGCACGCCGCCCGTCGTGGGGCGGGGAACGCGCCTGCGGCAGGTGGTCGAGGCGCTCGGCCGCGCCGCGCCGTCGGTCGTCCTGTTGAACGTGCCGGCAGGGATGGGCCAGACCACGTTCCTCGGCGCGCTCGCCACGGCCGCCACCGACGAGGGGTGGCGCGTCGTGCACGCGGACGCGGACGGCGAGTTCACGGTGGCGCGCGACACGAGGCCCGACGCGTTCGCGAAGCGGCTGCGCGACGCGCTGGACGTCGCAGAGCCGAGCGCCATCACCGGCGGCACACGCGACTTCGCCGTCGACGCCAGCACCCAGCGCCCGGTGCAGGACCCCGTGCTCGAGGCGCTGCGCGAGCACCGCGACCGCTGGCTGCTGCTCCTCGACGGCTTCCGTCCGTCGCCGACGTTCGCCGCGTGGTTCCGCGACACGTTCGTCGGCGACCTGCTTGCGCACGGGCGCGCCGCCGTGGTCGTCGCCGACACCGACAGCGCGCTGGAACCGTTCGCCACGCTCCCGCACGAGCGCGTGACGTTAGGCGCGCTGGACCGCGACGAGGTGCGTGACCTGTTCCGCGCGCTCGCTCCGACGACGGAGCCGCCGCTGACCGCGGAGGAGATCGAGCAGTACACGGAGGCGAGCGTGTGGCGGCCGGACGTCGTCGGCGCGCTGTACCGCTTGCTCACGCTGCCGATGCGACCCGGCCAGCGGTCCCTCGTGCCGACCGTCTGAGTGCCAGCCTCGTAGCGCATGCCGCCACTGACGAAGCAGATCCCCGAGAAGGACATTCCCGACAACGGTCCGCAGCAAGGGATCTTCGAGGAGATGATCGTGCGCGGTCGGCCCGCGCGCGTCTATCTCATCCGCGACCGACGCGCCGGCTGCGGCAAGACGCTCCTGCTGCGCAAGCTGCACTGGGCGTGCAGACAGCACCGCAAGCTGCCGCCGCGCATCGCGGCGTGCGCGGTCGACCTCGAGGACCACGCCGGCCCGACGGCGTACTCGCTCGTCAGTGCGCTCGCCGACCAGCTCGGCCGCGACGCGCTGCCGGAGTTCGACCGCCTGCAGGTCGCGCTCGAGCTGAAGGATCCCGCGCCGTTCGTCCCCCAGCCGCGCGCTCGCGAGCGTGCGGACACCGCGTCGCTGATCCCCGATCCGCTCGTCGGACGCGTGGACGCCGCCGGGGCCGAGGTCCGCGATCACGCGCAGGTCGGCGGGATAATCATCAACACGCAGGCGCCGACGTACCTGCACGTGCCGGAGCGCGCCCGACCGCAGTGGCAGGAGGAGCTGCGGCCGCGCGCCGAGCGCGCGATCGTCAACGCGTTCTTCGAGGACCTCCGTGGCGTCGGCGAAGACCGGCTCATGGTGATCTTCATCGACTCCGTCGACGCGAAGGCACAGTACCAGGAGCTGGTGCACTGGGTGCTCGAGACGCTGCTGACGAGCGTGTTTCTCGACCCGGACCAGCGGCCGAAGAACGCGATCCTCTGCCTCGCCGGGCGCGATCTGCCGGACGACGGTTATCTGCGGCTGCCGGGCGACGACGCGGCGGAGTGGATCGAGGCGCCGACGCTGCTCACGGCGTGGCAGCCGGAGCACACCGGCGACTTCCTGCGGCTCATGCTGGGGCGCGAGCCGTCGCAGGACATGCTCGACTTCGCGCACAACCGCATCATCTCCAAGGCGGTCCCGCTGCGGAAGATCTACGAGGGCGCGAAGGCCTTCGAGCCGGACGACGACCATGGCTGAGTTGAACGCGCCATTGCATGCCGGGCTGAACGCGCCACCGCCGTTCTCGATCGCGGAGTTCGATCGGCTCACCGCGCCCGACTCCGATGCAGAGCTGCTGGAGCGGACGCTCGCCGTCGCCGCGCGTCGCCACGCGGAGCTGCCCGCGGTGATCCGCCTCGCCGCCATCCCGCGCCACATCAACGCGCGGATCATCGGCATCCTGCGCGACCGCCCGGACGACCACTCGGCGAACGCCGAGCTGTTCGCGATGCTCGCCGCGCTGCCCATCACGCGGCTGCGGCAGGACGGCGACTGCGCGCTCCACCACGACGCGCGCGAGCTGCTGCTCCGCCAGTGGCTCGAGCCCGACGTCGACCGGACCGCGTTCGACGCGTGCAATCTGCGGCTGGCCGCGCACTTCCGATCCGAGGTGAGCGCGTTCCGTCGCCTGACGCGCGACCTGGAGCTCGCCGGCGCGGTCGTGCGCCAGGCCAACCGCGCGCGATACGACGCGCTGCTCCGTCGCGTGGAGACGCTGGAGATCGCGCCGCTGCTCGAGGAGCAGTATCACGACACGCTGCGGTCGATCGACGCGGGCTACGAGACGTTCCGCGATCGCTTTCAGGAATACCAGCGCGAGGGGCGCACCACGGTCTGCAACGCGCTGCTCGTCGCGATGCGCGACAACCTCCGGCGGCGTCCCGGTGACGACGACGCGAAGATGTCGACGTCGCGCTGGCTGGAGTACTGGGCGGGACGACTCGACGTGCTGCAGTCGCGCTACGGCGAGGCGGTGCGTCGCCTGTCCGACCTCGAGCGACGCGTGGGCGAGGACGTCACGCTGCTGCTGTGGACGATCTCGAGCCTGGGCGACGCGTACTCGGGCCTCGGTCAGCTCGACGTCGCCGTCGAGATCTATCGCCGGGAGCTGGAGCTCTCGACGTCGAGCCGCGTCGATCCGTTCAACATCCCGGTGTCGTACGCGCGCGTCGCCAGCAACCTGTTCCTGCGCGACGACCTGGACGCGTCCATCGACTACTACCGGCAGTCGGTTCGCTCCGCGCGCGAGGAAGCGAACCGATACATGGAGGGGACGTCGCTCGTCGGGCTGGCCGGGGCGCTGGCCGATCGCGGCAACCTGTCCGGTGCGGTGGCGAGCACGCTGCAGGCGCTCGACCTGGTCTGGATGGCGGAGGAGCCGAAGCCGGACGACGCGATCGCGGTCCTCGGCGCGCTGCTCCGCCTCGTGCCGCCGAGCGATCCCGCGCTGGTCGACACGCTGTACCACGAGCTCCGCGCGCTGGTGCCAGCCGGCGCCGACGTGAACCTGCGGCTCGACTACGACCGCCGCTACATGGACGCGCTGGTCTCGGCGACGCGACTGCGGCTTGCGGACCAGACCATGGACACGCTGGCGCGAGACGCGGCCGGGCAGGTGAGCGAGGAGTTTCTCGCGCAGCTGCAGCTCAGCCAGGGCGGGCTCCGCTCGGAGCAGGGAAACGTGGACGCCGCGATCGAGGCGTACTCGCTGGCGCTCGCGTTCGCGCCGCCCGACGAGAACGGCGTCACCTGGACCGGCGCGGCCGCGCTCTCGAACCGCGGGCTGCTGCTGCGCGAGCGCGGCGACCTGGATGCGGCGGTTCACGACTTCCGCGTCGCGCGAGAGCACTGGCGCAAGATCGGGCACCGACGGCTCACCGCCGCGATGCTCACGTTCGAGGCGCAGGTGCTCGAGCGGCGCGCCCGCCTCGCGGCGGCCGCGCGTGACCGCGCCCACGACGCCGCGGGAAGCGACGTCGAGACCACCGCGCTCGCGCGTGCCGAGAGCCACCGGCTGACCGGCGACGTGCACGGCCTGCATCGACGCCACGCCGAGGCGGACGACGAGCACGCGCGCGCGATCGCGGCGTCCGAGGAGGCCGGTGCCGCCGGCGCGTGGATCGCCGCGCGGAGCTGGCACGCGCGCGCCGCGATCCGTGCCAACGACGCCGACTGGCCGCGTGCGACGACGCTCATCGCGTCGGCGCTCGCCGCGTGCGCCGCGTGCGCGGCATCGCCCGCACCCGCACGGGCCGCGGCGGATTCGGACGCGGACGCCGCCGACCTCGCGGAAGCGCAGCGCTTGCTCGACGACGCACGGACCGAGATCGGCGCCGACCTGCCGCAGCGCTTCGCCGAGCTGCGGCACACGGACGCGCTCGTGCTGCGCCGGCGCGGACGCATCGACGAGGCGTTCGCCGCGTTCACCGACGCGGCCGCGTCGTACGACATGCTGCAGCGACCGCGGCTGGTCGCGACCGTGCTCGTCGATCGCGCGGACATGGCGCTCGCGGTCGGCCGTGCCGAGGAGGCCGCACGATCGCTCGCCTCGCTGAGCACGATTTGGAGCTCCATCGCGGCGCTCGACGCGTACCGTCCCACCTCGGAAGTCGTCGCCGCGGACGAGGACGACGCGCGCGCGATGCGCGCGTTCTTCACCGGCGGCAAGGAGCGGCTGCGGCAGCTCCGCGCGGCGCGCGACCTGTTCGAGAACGCGAATCAGCAGGCGCCGCCGGCGTACTGGTATCGCCTCAACGCGGCGTACACCGCCGCGCAGCTCGGCGAGTGGGACGCGGCGATCGACCAGATGGACGCGCTGCTGCGCATGGCGCCGGCGTGGATGCCGCGGCGGACGCTCCACCATCGACTGGCCGAGTGGCACCTGGCGACCGCCGGCGCCGATGCCGATGCGACCGACGCGCCGACCGGCGTCGTCGCGCGCGAGCACGCGCGGCGCGCTCGCGAGCTGCTCGACCCGCGCGCGGAGGAGGCGACCGACGTGCCCGTGCCGCCGCCGGTCGATGCGTGGACCCGTGTCGGCAAGGCGCTCGCCACCCATGGCGACGTCGACGCGGCGCGCGAGTTCTACCGCCGCTGCCTCGACACGCTCCGCGGCGCGGGGTGCGCCGCCAGGTTCGACGGCGGCGTGCGCGGGCTCGCGGAGGCGCGGGCCCGGCTCGCGGCCGGCGCGATCGGCGCCGACGGGAACGCGCCCGTCGCCGACGCGTTCCGCGCCGCGATGGAGGACTACGTGCGGGGCGGCGCCGAGGAGGTCGGCGCGGCGTTAGGCAGCGTCGCGAGCGGCATGCTCACCGACGTCGACGCGTACTGGAAGATCGACGAGATCTGGGCGCGGCTCGCGTCCGAGCCGGGCCCGCGATCGGCCGAATGGGAGCGGGCGCGCGCCGCGCTGCGGCCGTGGCTCGATGCGCGCTGGCGGCTCGACGCGGCGCAGGGCGGCGAGTCCCAGGTCTCGATGGTGACGGCCATCCGCGTCGAGATCGCGCGGGACCTCGTGCCCGAGGACACGAGCAGCGAATGGTCGCTGTTCAAGTCGCTCATCCCCGAGATGCGCGACCGCATCGTGCGGTCGACGGGCGTGGAGGTCACCGGCGTGCGCATCGCGTCGAACGACTCGCTCGCGCCCGGCGAGTATCGGATCGAGCTCGAGGAGGCGCCGGTCGCGCGCGGACGCACCGGCAACGACGTGCCCGGGGCCGATGGCGAGCCGCTGCGCCCCATGATGCGTCACCTGGAGGAGGTGCTCCGCGCGCAGCTCGGCCGGTTCGTCGACGTGGGACGACTCGGCGGCATCCTGAGCCGGTGGGTCCAGGCCGGCGTCGAAGCGCACATGACGACGTCGCTGCTCCCCGACTGGCGCGCGCGCGCGCGATTCGCGGCGCTCCTCCGCGCGCTCGTGGACGACGGCGTCCCGATCACGGCGGGGCGCGAGATCGTGGAGACGGTCGGCGCGATCGGACTCGGTGCGGGCAGCCTCGCGCCGCTCGTGCGCGCGGTGCGTGCGGCGCTGCGGCCCAACCTGCCGGGGAACGAGCCGGGCATCCGCCGCGTCGCCGTGCCGGCGCTCTGGGAGCACGTGCTCGCTGCCGTGGACGAGCGCGGGACGCCCGCCGTGGTGCCGCCGCGCGACGCGCTCGCCATGCTGCGCGTGCTGCGGGCGGCGATGGCGCCGATCACCGAGCCCGCCGTCCTCGTGACGCGCAGCGATGCCGCGCGGCCGACGCTCCGAGGGCTCGTGCGCGCCGAGTTCCCGACGCTCATGGTGATCGCGCGCGACGAGCTGCTCGACGACGCGGCGGTCGTCGACACGGAGACGCTTCAGGAGGCACGCCAGCATGCGCACGCTCGGTGACGAGCGCCCGACGAGCGACGCGGCGGTCGAGCTGCCGGTCGTCGTCGAGCTGCACCCGATCCTCGCCGGCAGGGCGGACGAGCCGGGCGAGAGTGAGTTCCCCGAGGCGGTGCGCGATGCGGTCGCGCACGAGGTGTCCGCGCTGCTCTCGGCGCTCGGCATCCCGGGGCGGCCGGCCGTGCGCGTGGAGCCGCGCGCGGAAGCCGCCGGCCGTGCGCACCGCCTGCTGCGCCTAACGGTCGGCGACCGCGTCGCGCGCTTCCCGGAGGACGTCGTGCGGGCGACGTACCGCGCCCGGCAGCGCGCCGCGGAGGCGCCGACGTGGGTGGAGATCCTCATGCAGCTGCGCGCGGCGGAGACGCCGTCCGTCGCGGCATTCCTCGCCGACGTCTGCCGCGAAGCGATCGTGCGTCGACCGCAGGTGCTGCTCGCGCGCGCGCAGCTCGAGGCGTACCGCGACGGCGCGCCGACGCTCGCCGAGCTGCGATGGGGGCGCGACATCGACGTCCTCGAGCGAATTCTCATGCGGGTGCTGTCGCTCGGCATCTCGCTCGGCGATCGCGCCGGAGTCGCGCGCGTGTTGGGCAGCGAGTCCGTGGAGCGGTGGGAGGACGTCGCGGAGGATCTCGTCTCGGCGCTGCGGGAGCCGGCGATCGTCGTGCAGATGGCGCCGGAGTATCTCCGCGAGCTCACGGAGAGGTTCACCGATGCCGGCGGACCCGACTCGATCTCGGACACTCGCCAGGAGCTCTTCACGGAGCTGGGCGTCCCGCTCCCGGCGTTCCGCTTCGAGCCCGCGCCGCGGTTCGCGGCCGGCAGCTTCGCGTTCCGCATCAACGCGCTGTCCACGCAGCCCATCGTCGGGGTGCCCGCCGACCACGTGTTCGTGAACGAGCAGGCGGACGTCCTCCGCTCGCGCGACATCGACGCGGAGCCGATGCCGTACCCGATGAGCGACTCGCAGGGCAGCATCGTGCACGCGACCTCGCGGGAGCGCGTGGAGAGCACGGGGGCGCGGTGGTGGAGCCCCGTCGCGTACCTCGCGGGCTGCCTCACGCAGACGGTGCGCAGCGACGTCGGGCGCGTGCTGGAGCAGGGCACCGTCGCGCGGCAGCTGCGCGATCTCGCCACCTGGAACGTCATCCCCGCGCTCTCCGACGTCGACGCGCCGGAGATGGCACCGCGCGCGCTCACGCCGGTGCTGCGCGCGCTCGTCGACGAGCGCGTCTCCGTGCGGAACCTCCCGCTCATCTACGGCCGGCTTCTCGAGCGCGCGGCCGGTGTCGAGACCGACGGCGAGCTGCCGGGGCGGCTCGCGTTCGTGCGCGCGCAGCTCGCGAGCCAGATCGCGAACCGGTCGGCGAGCGGCGCCGCGTACGTGGCCGCCTATCTCATGAGCGAGGATTTCGAGACCGCGCTGTCGGCGCCGCGCACCGTCGACGGTGACGATGCGCTCCTCGACGCGATCCACGCCGAATTCGATCGACTCGGCACCGTCACCACCAAGCCGGCGCTGCTCACCGAGGGCGCGCATCGCGAGGCGCTCGCGGCGCTCGTCGCATCGGAGCTGCCGCAGGTGTCGGTGCTGTCCTACGAGGAGATCCCGCCGGCGATGAACGTGCAGCCGATCGGCCGCATCACGATCGACGCGTGAGCCTCACGTCGTCGCGCCGGCGATGGAGCCTCGCGTGTCGCCGCGCATGATCGACTCGATGCGCCGCAGCAGCGCGGCCTGGTACACGCGCGTCCCGCAGTCGCCGCACCGGGATTCCGGGACGTCCTCGAGCGCCCCGCCCGGCCCGAGCGCGTTCAATGGGACCGTGATGAGCCGGCTCGCGAACGTCCCGCCGCAGGGACACTGTCCCGTATCGAGCACCGTGGATCTCGGCATGCGTCATACCCCCTCGTCGAGGCGTCGGATAGGTTGCCGCCGCGCGCTCGTGCCTAACGGCCGCGCACGACGAGCCCCACGCTCTTGCGGTACGCGCTCCCCGCCGGGTACGGCGTGAGCGCGTTCACCTCCGTCGCCGCGCACGACGGGGGCGCCTTGCAGCTCGAGCCCGGGGCGCACGGTCCGGTGTTGAACGAGATCGTCGAGTTGTCGGGATTCGTGAGCACGCGCAGCGTCACCATGACCGGCGGCGACTGGCTGGCGCCCACGATGGGCGCGGCCAGCGCGAACGTCGCCGCCTTGCTCTCGGAGTTGCTGCCGCGCAGGAACACGGTGGCCGTCGTCGTCGTCGGCGGCGCGAACGTCGCGTCGAACGAGCCGCGCTGCGTCGAGAGCTCGATCGTGTACGCCGTCGGCGCGTTCGCCTTGCCCGCGGACGAGAAGTACAGCTCGATCTCGCGCACCGTCTTGTTCGGTCCGGGACCCGGGAACCAGAACGCGTACGTCTTGCCCGGCGCGTTCACCGGGTCGCCGGGCCCGTTCCCCGGCGCGCAGCTGTTCAGCACCGACAGCGAGGTCGTGCCGGTCGCCGTGAACAGCACGGAGAGGTCGCCCAGACCCGGGCGCGCGAGCGTCGCGAGCAGCTCGTTCGCGTCGGCACCGAGCGTCCACTGCGTCGCGGTGCGGCCGTTGCTGCCGGTGACGCTCTGCGTGGGCGACACGGAGCCGCCGGACGAGCCGCCCGGGGTCCACGCGATCGGCGCGCCGGCCACCAGGTTGCCGAACGCGTCGCTCACCTCGACGGTCGGCGCCACCGGTACCACGCTCCCCGCGGGCGCCGTCTGGCCATTCCCCTGCACGATGCGCAGCGCGCTCGCCGCCGCGGGCACGACGTCGAACGCGTTGCCGAGGACCGACGCCGTGGTCCCGAGGAGCGTGGCGCTCGCCGTCGGCTGGTAGCCGGCCGCCGCCTTGTCGATCGCGAGCCCCGTGAACGTCGCCACGCCCTGGCTCGCCGCGGCGCTCGCCGTCGTCGCGCCGCTCGCGAACGTGTACCGGTTCAACGTGAGCGTGACCGTGCCACTCCATCCGAGCGCCGTCGTGCCGTTGTGGTCCACCGCCGCGACCGCGTACGACAGCGGCGCGCCGGCGACGACGGTGCTGCCGGCGGCCGGCTGCTGCGTGAAGCGCAGCGCCGTCGGCGCGTTCGCCGTCGCCGTGAAGGTCACCGACGCGGGCGTGAAGTACGCGACCGGCGAGTTGACGTCGCCGCCCGCCGCAGGGGTCGCGCGCACCGTGTTCGTGCCCGGCGTCAGGCCGAGCGTCCAGCACGCGCGCGCGGCGCCGGACGCGTCGCTCGGCGCGAGCGCGGTCGGGCCGAACGTGCCGCACGCGCCGGCGCTCTCCGGCGCCACGACGCCGTTGTCGCCGGGCGCCGTGGCGAGCGTCGTCGGCACGCCCTGCAGCGGGGTGCCGAGCGGCGTGCGCAGGCGCAGTTCCGGGCGGCAGTCGGCCGACAGCGGCGTGCCGATCGGCGCCTCGACGGCGGTGCAGCTCAACGCCGCGGCGACGCTCGCCCGCGCGCCGAACGGCAGGCGTGTGAACTCGTTCGCCGTGCCGCCCACGCCGCCCACCGCCATCACCTGCGGGTCCACCGGCGCGAACGGACTGAACTCGCTCGCCGTCCCGCCGACGCCGCCCGTGGCGAGGACCGCGGCATGCAGCTCGCTCGGCAGCAGCGCGTCGGCGAGCGTGCGCACCCACCCCGGCAGCGCGACGGACACCGACGACGTCGGGTCGGGGCAGGAGAGGAAGTTCGCGCTCGCCGGCGGCGTGATCTCGAAGCCGGCCGTCGCGTTGTGTCCGAGTCGGAGCCGCGCGCGCACGTCCGCGGGGATCGCACCGATGGGGCACACGCCGACGACGACCGGCGCCTTGAACGGCGCGTTGGTCTCCGAGCTCTTCGCGAACTCGTAGAAGCCGGGATACTGATCGAGCTTCGTCGACAGCGGTCCCGAGCCGGGCGCGGGGAAGCCCGTCGTCGGGATCGCGTCGATCGTGATCAGCGTCGGCTCGCTCACCGGATCCGAGGGAAGCTGCGTGCCGGCCAGCCCATCCGCCGAGAGCAGCGTCTGCGGCGGGTCGAGCGGGTAGACGAGGAAGGCGTCCGTGGCGTCGCTCGTGGTGATCGTCAGGCCGGCGTAGCAGAACACGCCGTTCACGAGCGCGGTGACCGCGGTGGCTCCGCCGGGGAGCGGACGCTGGCGGTTCTTCTGCAGGATGAACGAGACGATGTTGAACGCCTGCGCCTTCGCGCCGGCGAGGTCGCCGTCCGCCACCTGCTTCTCCATGTTGTGCACCTTGCCGAGCGCCGAGTTGGCGTCGGGCGAGCCGGCGCCGAACGCGTCGTTCACGAGCTGCTCGAGCTGGACGTCGGTGACGCAGGTGCCCGCCGTCGTCGCGACGCGCGCGGGCGCTTTAGGCGCCGTCGGCAGCGCGCGGCGGTCGACGGTGTCGCGGCAGGCCGAAAGCAGCGCGACGACGCAGACGAGCGATGCGAGCCGGGATGCCGCCGCCACACGTGCCATGAGCGTCTCCGGGACGGAGCGTGCACGACGCGCCGCGTGCGGTCGCCGGGAGGTCGGCGCCGCACCACGACTCGAGGAGATGTTGGAGGACTAACGAAACGGCGGGGCGTTCACTCGGTCGCGCCGACGAGCCGACGGAAGCGCGGATCGCCGGCCATGTCGCGGAACCACCACCCCGGATCGTCGCGGAACGCGTCGACGCGTCCGGGGTTCGCGGCGAGGTACTCTCGCAGCAGCTGCAGCGCGGCGTCGCGGTCGCCGAGCAGCGAGTACACCCAGGCACCGGTGTATGCCGCGTCGCGCGCGGGGTCGATCGTCGCGTCGCCCGTCGCGCGGCGCACGACGTGCCGCGCGCTGTCGGCGAGGGCCGGCGTCGTGCGGCTCGCGCGCGCGATCACGGCGCCGACGAGCATGTCCATGAACAGCCGCTGCGCCGGCCGCTGCGCCGCCGGCGCGCGCGCGACCACCGAGTCGGCCAGACGCCACGCGAGGGCGACGTCGGGCGCCTTGTTCTTGGTGGTGAGCAGGTAGAGCCGGCAGCGCACGGCGAGCGGGATGGCGGCGAAGCGGCGTCCGAGCTCGCCGCACCACTGCTCCGCCTTGTCGAACTGCCCGAGGTCGTACGACGACAGGAACAGCCGCCCGAGGATGACGTCCGCGTTCGACAGGAACTCGTCGGCCTCCAGCGCGCGCTGCGCCGCGATCTGCACCTCGGTCGGCGTCGCGACCTGGTAGTAGAGATGCGACAGCGTCGCCCACGCGCCCGCCTGGCGCGGGTTGAGCGTCGTCGCCTTCTCGAGATCCGCGCGCGCCGAGTCGAGCAGGGCCTTCTGCCTAACGGGATCGGCCTCGAGCCCCATCAGCCAGCTCCAGTAGCGCAGGTTGCCGCGCAGCTCCAGCCCGTCCGGAAGCTGCGGGGCGAGAGCGAGCGCGCGCGCCACGTGCACCACGCCGCTGTCCACCCAGCGGCGGATGAGCGCGGGGTCGCGGCCGACCAGGCGTGAGCGGCGGTACGCGACGACGCCGCGCAGCAGCTCCGGCTGCGGCCATCGCGGGTCCGCCGTCGCGGCGCGCGCGAGCAGCGTGTCCGCCTCGCTGAACGCGCGATCGTTGCCCGCCGGGTCGCCGTTCGCTGCGGCGGCCTCGCCGCGCCGGCGCGCCTGCTCGCCGCGCTGCACGAGCAGCCACGCGTCGGCGCTCGCGGTGCTCGCGCGCTGCGCCTTCAGTCGCAGCTCCTGCCCGAGCTCCGCGCGGAGCAGCTCCGCGGCGACGTCGGTGAGGGTGTCGCGGATGGCGAGCAGGTTGCCGGCCGGGCGCCGGAAGCTCACGCGCCGCAGGTTGACGCCGCTCGCGTCGTCGAGCCGCAGCGTGACGCGGATGTCGTCGCGCTCCGGCTCCACCTCGCCGCGCACGAGATAGCCCGCGCGCACCGCGCGCGCGACGCTGTCCGGCGCCACGGCCGCCCCGCGGAAGCGCGCCACCGCGTCGCGCGAGATCACCGTGAGGCTCGGCGCGCTGGCCAGCGCGTCGATGAGCCCCTCGGTGAGTCCGTCGGCGAGCGGGCCGAGCGTGTGCTCCGCGCTGCGGTCGTCGAAGTAGAGCACCGCGACGCGCCCCGACCCGTTGCCGGCGGTGCCAGACGCGGCGCCGCGCCCCGCGAAGCGCCACGCCGCCGCGCCGGCGAGCAGCAGCGCGACGATCGCGCCGAGCGCGCCGAGCATCGCCGGCCGGCGCCACCGCGCGACCGGTGCCGCCGGCGGTGCGGTCGTGATGTACGGGTTGGACGGAAGGCGCCGCGTCGCCGTGTACCCGCGCACGCGCATCGTCGCCGTGCTGCCGGGCGCGGCGCCGAGCAGCTGCGCGAACGCGGCCGCGCTCTTCGGCCGGTCGGCGGGCGACTTCTCGAGGGCGGCGAAGATCGCCTCCTCCACCTCTTCGGGCACGGCGCTGCGCACGACGCGCACGCTCCGCGGCGGCTCCATGGCGTGGCGCGCCATGATCGCCGTCGCGTTCTTGCCGGCGAACGGCGGCTCGCCGGCGAGCAGCTCGAACAGCACGCACGCCAGGCTGTAGATGTCCGCCTGCGGCCCGACCTTCTCCCCCATCGACTGCTCCGGCGCCATGTACACCGGGGTGCCGACGGCCATCCCCGTCTGCGTCAGCTTGTGGCTGTCCGCCTCGCTCAGCGCGCGGGCGATGCCGAAGTCCGCGACCAGCGCGTGGCCGTTCGCGAGCAGGATGTTCTCCGGCTTCACGTCGCGGTGGATGATCCCATGGTCGTGCGCGTGCCCGAGCGCGTCGGCCACCTCCAGCGTGATCTGGATCGCCTCGTCGACGGGGAGCTGTCCCTCGCGCGCGAGCCGGTCGCGCAGCGACTCGCCCCGCACGAACGGCATCACGTAGTACAGCAGCCCCTCCGCGACGCCGGAGTCGTAGAGCCCGAGGATGTGCGGGTGCTGCAGCTTCGCGGCGAGTCGGATCTCGCGCTCGAACCGATCGCCGCCGAGCGTGGCGGCCAGCTCGGGGTGCAGCACTTTGATGGCGACCTCGCGGTCGTGCCGCGGCTCGCGCGCGAGGAACACCGTGGCCATCCCGCCGCGCCCGAGCTCGCGCTCGACGTCGTAGCGTCCCGCGAGCGCGATGCGCAGCGTCCCGAGGATGTCGAGCGTCGGGGCGCCGGAGAGCGTCGGCACGCCCGGAGGCGTCGCGATGGCGACGCTCGCCTGCGAGAGACTTCGCCCGCAGCCGCTGCAGAACAGCGCGCTCGGCGCGGTCGCGGCACCGCAGTGCGAACAGGTGGTCGTCACCGCATGTCCCTCCGGGGTCCGACACGGAGGGTCACGCGGGTCGCCCCGCGGCTCGGAGCGACCGAGCTGACACACCCCACCGTGACGCGGTATCGGCGCGTCCGACTGCTCGGCCGATCATTACGATGTTCTCACGAACATGCGCCGTGGGAACGGGTGTCGCAAGAACGACGACGTAGGTGTCGTCGCGCGCTCGCCGCTGGCCGCGTTGCCAAGCTTGCGGGCGCCCGGCAAGTTGGGGCGTGAAGAAGCACGTCCTCGTCTACGGCCTCGCCTGCGGCGCCCTCATCGCGCTGCTCGACGTCATCGAGTACCGCTGGCTCGTCGTCGAGCGGTCGGTGGAGATCTACGGTGCGCTCGTCGCCGCCCTGTTCGCCGCGCTCGGCATCTGGCTCGGCCTCCGCATGACGCGCCCGCGCCCCACGGCGACCGTGGTGGTGCGCGAGGTGCCGGTGCCGGTCCCTACGGAGGTGCCCGTGCCCACGCCGGTGCCGTTCGCCCGCGACGCGGCGCGCGTGCAGGCGCTCGGCGTGACCCCGCGCGAGCTGGAGATCCTCGAGCTCATCGCGGCGGGGCTCAGCACGCGCGAGATCGCGGAGCGGAGCCACGTCAGCGAGAACACCGTGAAGACCCACGCCAGCCGCATCCTCGACAAGCTCGGCGCGCGGCGGCGCACGCAGGCCGTGCAGCTCGCGAAGCAGCACGGGCTGATCCCGTAGCCCGCGGCGTCATCCCGACGGGTGATTCTCGCCGCTCGCGCGCGAAATCACCCGAACGGGTGACGACATCCCTCCCGCCTCGGCCCCATCCTCCGGCCATCCCACCCCTCACCGGAGCCCACACACATGCGACGGATCGTCCTCACGTTCGGCCTCATCGCCGGCGGGCTGCTCTCGCTCATGATGGTCGTGAGCATGGCCTTCCACGAGCAGATCGGCTTCGACCGCGGCCTCGTCGTCGGCTACACGACGATGGTGCTCTCGTTCCTGCTCGTCTTCTTCGGCGTGCGGGCGTACCGCGACACCGTGGGCGGCGGCAGCATCTCGTTCGGCCGGGCACTCGGTGTCGGCCTGCTGATCTCGCTCGTGGCGTGCGTGTGCTACGTCGTGACGTGGCAGTTCGTCTACCGCCTCATGATGCCCGACTACATGGAGCGGTACGCGGCGTACGTGCTCGAGAAGGCGCGCGCGTCCGGGGCGACGCCCGAGCAGCTCGCGGCGCAGTCGCAGGAGATGGCGCGGTTCCGCGAGATGTACCGCAACCCGCTCGTGAACGCGGCGATGACGTTCGTCGAGCCGCTCCCGGTCGCGCTCCTGATGACGCTCGTGAGCGCCGGCATCCTGCGGCGCCGCGGGCCGGCGGTCGAGCGAGTCGCCGCGGAGACGTCGCTCGTGGTCTGAGCGACATCGCTGACTCTGGAATCGAACCGCAGAGGACGCAGAGGGCCGCAGAGGACAACGATTGCAGTCCTCTGCGGCCCTCTGCGTCCTCTGCGGTTCGATACGAGGAGGAACCGCGTCTCCGCGCGCGGTCAGGTCAGAGCGCCTCGCAGACCACCGAGATCAGCGTCGACGACTGCAGCGTGCGCGTGACCTCGGTGCTCGTGTCGTACACCGGCCCTTCGACGCCATGAGCGAACGTCGTCGTCGTCACGGTCACGAGGAACGTGTCGAGGAAGGTCAGCGAGCGGCGGCCGGGGATCCCGTCGGGGCCGTACAGGCAGCCGGCGGTGGCGACGTGCGTCGACGTCTCGGTGGACTGGGAGGTCGTCGTGCAGGTCGTGGTGCCGCGCGCGAACGTGCAGCCGTCGTCGACGCGGGGCCGGGCCGCGCCGATCGACGTGAGCGCCAGGGCCGTCGCGGCCAGCGGGATGAGGCGGGGAGTCATCGGGTCCCTCCGTGGGGGTGAGTGAGCTGCCGGTGCTCCAGCGGTGCCGCGCGCCGAACATACGACCGCGCGGCGCCGATGCCATCACCCGCTCTCGGGGGTCGCGTCCGTCCGCTACCGGAACGCGAGCCACACCGACTCCACCTCCACGCCGTACGGCCCCGTCGTCGTCTCGTTAGGCTCCCTCCGCAGCGAGAGCTGCAGCCGCTCGACGTCGGGCAGCCGGATCGCGTCGCCGGCGCCGCCGCGTCCCGCCGGCGGCGACGCCCAGTAGTTCCACTCGCCGGGAAATCCCTCGGGGAGCATCGCCCAGCGCGCGGGGCGGAGATCGGCGAGCGGGATGGCGCGCTCCGTCCACGCGCTGTCGAGCGCGATCGCGGTGCTCCACGCCGTTCCGTCGCGCTCCACCAGCGTGACGTGCACCGTCTGACCGGAGCCGAGCGCCCGCGCGCGCAGCACGAGCGCCCGCGCGCCCGCGATCGCGTCGCCGCGCGCGGCCACGCGCTCCGTCACGACGAGTGACGCGGTGTAGTCGCCCGGACCGCCGCGCGCCATCGGACGCTCGAGGTGGAACGCCGGCGCGCCCGTCGCGCTCGACGGCACCACGCGGAACTGCCCCTGCCGCCCCGCGTCGCCGATGCGCGTCAACGCGAGGCGCGCCGCGTCGACTCCGGGCGCGAACAGTCGCAGCGGCGTCTCCGGCGACACGACCCGCAGCGGCCAGAATCGCTGCGCGCCGAAGTTCCACTGCCACGGCGTCTGGTGCGCACCCTCGGGGAACGTCGTCAGCAAGTCGCCGCACGCCGCCTCGCCGCACTGCACGCTGATGGCGTAGTCGTACGTGCCGGCGCCTAACGTGCCGGCGGGGATCGTCGCGCGGTAGCGGTACGCGCCGTCGGGCAGCATCGGGAAGCGGCGGAACCAGCTCCCCGTCGGTCGCACCCACAGCGTGACGGCGCTCGGCGGCGTCGTCGTCGCGACGCGCGCCGCGATGTCGATCGCGCGGTCGGCGACGCGCTCCATCGGACCCTCGACGATGCCCAGCGGCTCCACGCGCGCGCCCATCGTGTCCGCCGGCGGCGCGTGGAACTCGTCGAAGCCGAGATGGCCGATCGTGGCCGGCAGCGACGCGCGGTCGACGCGGCCCGATGCGGCGAGCACGTACACGCCGGGCGTCACCGTGAACCGCCCGTCCACCGCGCGCGCCGTCGTGCCGCCCGGCGTGATCGGCTCCGCGGCGAACGTCGCGCCGAGGTCGGGCAGGCGCACCGTCATCGGCCACGCGTGCGACACGGCGCGCGTCACGATCTTGTCGGGGCTCGGCATCTCGAACGGGTCGCGCACCGGCACGGCGTCCGGGTACACCTCGAGCCGCCACACGCCGTCGCGCACCTTGTCGAGGAAGTAGATCCCCGCGCCGTCGTACTGCACCACCGGCGAGGAGCCGACGCCGGCGATGCGCCGCAGCGTGGCGGCGTTAGGCGGGGCGGTCTTCGTGTCGCCCGTGTAGAGGAACGCGTCCGGCGCCGCGAGCTCGCCGAGGTTCTCCTCCGCGCTCACGCGGAAGTCGCCGAAGCGCGTGTTCGCCGGGTACGGCCCCCAGCCTCGCCCGCGCGGCAGCCGCCGCATCGCCTCGGCGGCGATCACCGCGCTCATCGCCTTGCGCGGCGTGTACACGAGGTTGAGGTGATGCGTCTGCCAGCCGAGGTTGCGCGACGCCGTCTCCAGCATGTCGTACGCGAACATCGCGGCGAACTGCGCGCCCACGGAGCGCATCGTGCGCACCATCGCCGGATACATGTAGCCCGTGCGCAGGTCCGCCGAGTCGAACTCGTAGACGATGCGCGGCAGGCCGGCGAGCGTCGTGTCGCGCATCGGCGGGTAGTCGTCCACCGCGCGCAGGTAGCTGCCGCGCAGCTCGTGCCCCGAGTTGAGCCCCGTCGGATACCAGCCGAACGTCGCGCCCTGCACCTTCGAGCGTCGGATGGCGCGCGCGATCGCGAAGTCCTGGCTCACGTTGTGGAACGTGATCTTCGTGCATCCCGTGCTGCGCACCGCGTCCACCAGCGCGTCGATGTACCGCACCGAGCCGGCGACGTCGGCGCTGTGGTGCGCCGGCTCGTTGATCATCTCCACGAACAGGATCGCCGGCTCGTCCTTGATCGCGGTGCGCGTGTACGGGTTGACGTGGTTCAGCAGCTGCCGGATGTAGTTCACCTGCGCCGCGATCGCCGCCGGATCGGTGCCGAGCGTCTCCTTCTTGTAGAAGCGCGAGAAGCCGGGCGACGTGGTGTCGCCGAGCGCGTCGGGCCACGTCGCCTGATACGTCTGGATGGGACTCAGCAGCACGTAGATGCCGCGCTCGCGCGCCTTCGCCAGCGCGTAGTCGAGCAGGTCGAGGTGCTCGTTCGCCAGCAGGTTGCCGGCGCGGTCGGTGTTCTCCCAGTCGCCCCACAGGGCGAGCCGGATCCCGTCCCATCCCATGCGCGCCATCTGCGCGAGGTCCTCGTCCACGAGGCGCTTGCGGTCGAGCGCGAGGTAGCCGGCGGCGCGGAAGTCGGAGGCCGAGGCCAGGGTGTAGTTCGCGCCGAACAGCGCGACCTCCGCGCGGGTGTCGCGCCAGCGGATCACGCCGGCGGGATCCACGTACGCGGCACGCGTGGCCGGCTGCGCGTGCCCGGAGCGCGCGGCGGCCGCGCAGGCAGCCAGGCAGAGCACGAGCGCGGAGCGCGACGGACGCATCGGGGGGCTCCCTCCGACGGGGGATGTTAAGACTTCATGTGCAAACACACACGGCAGTGACGGCCCGTTCCCGGATCGGGTCTATCCGGGCCAAGAGAAATAGTACGGACGCCGGACCCACCGCGTGCCCCGCCGGAGCCCGGTCGGCGTCCCATGCCCAAGAGGAACCTCATGATGTCGCGCACAGCAGCACTGCTGGCGATCGGAACCCTCGCCCTGGGATCCCCGGCGCTCGCGCAGCAGGGGCGCATCTCGGGCACGGTGACCTCGGCCGACGACGCCCGACCCGTCGCCGCCGTGCAGGTCGTCGTGGTCGGCACGACGAACGGCACCGTGACCCGCGAGGACGGCCGGTACACGATCACCGCGCGCCCCGGCACGTATCGTGTCCGCGCCATCCGCATCGGCTACGCGCCCGACTCGGCCACCGTCACCGTGACCGACGGCGGCGACGCGACCGCGAACTTCACGCTGCATCCGACGGCGACCATCCTCTCCACCGTCGTCAGCATCGGCTACGGCACGCAGGAGAAGCGCGACCGCACCGGCGCGGTCGAGGTGGTCGACTCGTCGCAGTTCAACAAGGGACGCATCATCAGCCCGGACCAGCTCATCAAGGCGAAGGTGCCGGGCGTGCAGGTCGTCGACAACAACGAGCCGGGCGGCGGCGTCGCGGTGCGGATCCGGGGCGGCACGTCGATCAACGCGAGCAACGACCCGCTCTACGTCGTCGACGGCGTGCCGCTCCAGGTGGGCGGCGGCGTGTCGGCCGGGCGCAACCCGCTGAACTTCCTGAACCCGAACGACATCGAGGGGATCTCGGTGCTGAAGGACGCGTCGGCCACCGCGATCTACGGATCGCGCGGCGCGAACGGCGTCGTCATCATCACCACGAAGCAGGGCAAGCGCGGCACGCAGGTGGACTACGCGAGCTCCGTGTCGAGCTCCGTCGTCACCGGGCAGCCCGACATGCTCGATGCGGCGCAGATCCGCGCGGCGGTGCAGCAGTACGCGCCCGAGAACCTGAACCAGCTCGGCAACGCGTCGACGAACTGGCGCGACCTCATCGAGCGCAACGCCGGTGGCCAGGAGCACACGCTCGGCATCTCGGGCATGCGCGAGGACATGCGCTACCGCGTGTCGCTCGGCTACCTCGACCAGGGGGGCGTGCTGATCGGCACCGACACGCGCCGCGCGTCGCTCGGCGTGAACTACGCGGACCAGCTGTTCGCGAAGCGCCTCGAGGTGACGGCGAGCCTGAAGGGCAGCCGGTCGGACGACAAGTTCACGCCGGGTGGGGTGCTGAGCGGCGCGACGCTGTTCTCGCCCACGCTCGCGCCGTACACCGCGAACGGCGGTTTCACGCAGTACGCGAACATCCTCGCCGCCGCCAACCCGCTCTCCGAGCTCGCCTACATCTCCGACGCCGGGCGCACCTACCGCAGCATCGGCAACGTCGAGGCGCGCTACAAGACGCCGTGGGTGCCGGGGCTCTCGGCCACGGTGCGCGGCGGCTACGACGTGGCGACCGCGGAGCGCACGACGTTCACGTCGTCGCTGCAGCACGGGCAGGTCGGCGCCGACAACCCGGGCACGTTCTACCGCAACAGCCCGGAGCAGACGGGGCTCGTGCTCGAGACGTTCGGCAACTACGTGCACGACGTCGGCGCGAAGAGCACGGTCGACCTCACGGCCGGGTACACGTACGAGCAGGCGAACGGCGACTATCCGTCGTTCACCGCGCGCGGGCTCGCGTCGAACCTGCTCGGGCCGAACGGCGTGCCGGCCGCGAAGCAGGTCGACCAGTTCCTCACCCAGGACGAGAGCAAGCTCGTCTCCGGCTTCGCGCGCGCGAACCTCTCGCTCGCCGACCGCTACCTGCTGACGCTGAGCGTGCGCCGCGACGGCTCGTCGCGCTTCGGCCCGGCGAACCAGTGGGGATGGTTCCCGTCGGCCGCGCTCGCGTGGCGCGTCATCAACGAGCCGTGGTTCCAGAACCACGCCGGGCCGTTCTCCGACCTCAAGCTGCGCGTCTCGTACGGCGTGAACGGCAACCAGGCCTTCGGCAACTACCTGCAGTACTCGACGTACACGTACGCGAACAACCTCGCGCAGGTGCAGTTCGGCAACACGTTCGTGACGCCCATCCGGCCGTCGGCGGTGGACCCCGACATCAAGTGGGAGCAGACCGCGTCGACGAACTTCGGCGTCGACTACGGATTCCTCGACAACCGCTTCACCGGCTCGGTCGAGGTCTACAACAAGAAGACGACGAACCTGATCTTCAACGTGCCGGTCGCGGCGGGCACGAACCTGTCGAACTTCGTCACGACGAACATCGGCTCGATGCAGAACCGCGGCGTCGAGTTCGGGCTCACGGCGCAGGTGCTCGAGGGCGGCTCGCGCGGGCTGAGCTACACGGCGAGCTTCAACGCGGCGACGAACACGAACAAGCTGCTGCGCATCACCGGCGCCGGGAGCGACCAGATCGCGGTCGGCGGCATCGCGGGCGGCGTCGGGACGACGATCCAGGTGCTGCAGCCGGGCGTGCCGGTGAACTCGTTCTTCGTCTACCGCCACCGCACCGACGCGAGCGGCAACCCGGTCGTCGGCGACAAGCCGGACAGCGCGCTCTACGTCGACCAGAACGGCGACAAGACGATCAACCAGGCGGACCGCGTCGCCTACAAGAGCCCGCAGCCGAAGTGGATCCTCGGCCACACGTCGAACCTCGCTTACCGCCGCGTCGACCTGAACTTCACGCTGCGGTCGTATCTCGGGAACTACGTGTACAACAACGTCGCGTCGAACCTCGGGCACTACGACGCGCTGAAGGGGATCTGGCCGAGCAACCTGCAGGCGTCGGTGCTGAAGAACGGGTTCGTGAAGATGCAGTCGTTCTCCGACCTGTACGTCGAGGACGCGTCGTTCCTGCGGCTGGACAACGTGACGCTCGGCTACACGTTCAAGCAGCCGCGCGGCTTCCGCGCGCTGCGGCTGTACGGCTCGGTGCAGAACGTCTTCACGCTCACCGGCTACAGCGGGCTCGATCCCGCGGCCGGGCTGAACGGCATCGACAACAACATCTACCCGCTGTCGCGCACGTTCTCGGCGGGCATCAACGTCGGCTTCTGAGGCGCCCCGACATGCACATCACCACTCGCAAGACGCTGCTCGGCGCGCTCGTCCTCGCTGCGGGCGTCGCCGCCTGCACCGACGTGACGGTGGAGCCGAAGAGCACCGTCAGCAGCGCGAACATCTTCAGCGACACGACGTCGTACAAAGCGTTCCTCGCCAAGATCTACGGCGGGCTCGCGCTGACCGGGCAGCAGGGGCCCGCGGGCAACGCGTCGACGCAGGACATCAAGGGCATCGACGAGGGCTTCTCGCACTACCTCCGCCTGCTCTGGCAGATGGAGGAGCTGCCCACCGACGAGGTGGCGATCGCGTGGGGCGGCGACGCCGGCCTCACCGACATGAACACGCAGCTCTGGTCGTCGAACAACCAGTTCCTCGTGGCGATGTACTACCGGATCTACTTCCAGGTGGGCATGGCCAACGAGTTCCTGCGGCAGACGACGCCGGAGCAGCTCGCGTCGCGCGGCGTCGGCGGCACGCTCGCGAGCGACATCAAGACGTACCGCGCCGAAGCGCGCTTCCTCCGCGCGCTGAGCTACTGGCACGCGATCGACCTGTTCGGCCCCGTGCCGCTCGTGACGGAGGAGAACGCGCTCGGCAAGACGCCGCCGCAGCAGGCCACGCGGCAGCAGGTGTACGATTTCGTCGTCTCCGAGCTGAACGCGGTGCGCGGCGACCTGCCGGCGCCGAAGGGCGGCCAGTACGGCCGCGCCGACCAGGGCGCCGTCGCGATGCTGCTCGCGAAGGTCTACCTGAACGCCGGCGTCTACACCGGCACGCCGCACTACGCCGAGGCGCTGGCCGAGGTGCAGAAGGTGATCGGCTCGGGCGCGTACTCGCTCGACCCGAACTTCATCCGGATGTTCCGCGCCGACAACGACAAGTCGCCGGAGCTGATCTTCGTCGTGCCGCAGGACGCGCTGCACACGCAGTCGTACGGCGGGACGACGTTCCTCACGCACGCCGCGGTCGGCGGCTCGATGGACGCCGGGAAGCTCGGCCTCGACGGCGGGTGGTGGGGCACGCGGCTCAAGCCCGAGGCGTACAACCTGATCACCAGCACCGGCGCGAGCGACAAGCGCGCGTCGGTGCTGTACACGGCGGGGCAGACGGTCGCGATGCCGAACCTCACCGACTTCACGAACGGCATCGGCTACCTGAAGTTCGTGAATGTCACGTCCAGCGGCGGCCCGCCGCAGGGCAACCAGTTCTCCGACGTCGACTACCCGATGTTCCGGCTCGGCGACGCGTACCTCATGTACGCGGAGCTGGTGCTGCGCGGCGCGGGCGGCACGCGCGCGCAGGCGCTCGACTACGTGAACCAGCTGCGCCGGCGCGCGTTCGGCAACAACAGCGGCGACATCACCGACGCGCAGCTCACGCTCAACTTCATCCTCGACGAGCGTGGCCGCGAGCTGCAGTGGGAGGGCCACCGCCGCACGGACCTCATTCGCTTCGACCGGTTCACGACGAGCGGCGTGTGGGCATGGAAGGGGAACGTCGTCACGGGCAAGACGACCGAGGCGTTCCGCAACCTCTACCCGCTGCCGGCGTCGGAGCTGCTGGCGAATCCGAACCTGAAGCAGAACCCCGGATACTGAGCACGCCAATTCGCACGAGCATGTCGAGCGTGGAGCGAGGAGCGTGGAGCGTGGCAGCGACGGGCGCTCCACGCTCCCCGCTCCACGCTCCACGCTCACTCTTTCGGTGGCTGTGGCTCGCCCTGGCGGCGACGACGCTCGCGCCGCCGGCGGACTCGCAGGTCCCAACGTGGACCCGCGGCGCGACGTGCTACGAGATCTTCGTCCGCTCGTTCTACGACAGCGACGGCGACGGCATCGGGGATCTGAACGGGCTGACGCAGAAGCTCGACTACGTGCAGCGGCTCGGCGCGCGCTGCATCTGGCTCATGCCGGTGGCGGAGTCGCCGAGCTACCACGGCTACGACGTCAGCGACTACTATCGCGTCGAGAAGGACTACGGCACGAACGACGACTTCAAGCGGCTCGTCGCCGCGGCGCACGGGCGGGGCATCAAGGTGCTCGTCGACATGGTGCTGAATCACACGTCGAGCGAGCATCCGTGGTTCCAGGCCGCGCTGCGCGACACCGCGTCGCCGTACCGCGCGTGGTACCGCTGGTCGCAGGGCGGGCCGGGGGCCCCGGGGCCGTGGGCGGGGAGCCAGCCGTGGCACAAGTCGCCGGTGCGCGACGAGTGGTATTACGGGTTGTTCTGGGTCGGCATGCCCGATCTGAACTACGTCCGCACGCCCGTGCTCGACGAGGCGAAGCGCATCGCGCGCTTCTGGATGCGCGACATGGGCGTCGACGGCTTCCGCCTCGACGCGGTGCCGTATCTCGTCGAGGAGCCGGGACGCGCGCAGAACAGCCCGGGCACGCACCGCGTGCTGCACACGTACGGCGACTACGTGCGGTCGCTCGGCGGCTACACGGTGGGCGAGGTGTTCTTTCCCACCGACACGCTGCTGTCGTACTACCCCGACCAGCTCACCGGCTACTTCGCGTTCGAGATCGCCGACAGCCTGATCGCGGGCGTGAGGCGCGGCGACGCGCGCGGCGTGCTCGCGCCCGCGCTCCGTCTGCAGCAGGCCGTCAGGCCGGCCGAGCGATTCTCGCCGTTCCTTCGCAACCACGACCAGCCGCGCACGCGCACGGAGCTCGGCGGCGACGTCGCGAAGGCGAAGGTCGCGGCGCTGCTGCTGCTCACGCTCCCCGGCCTCCCGTACGTCTACTACGGCGAGGAGATCGGCATGCTCGGCGCGAAGCCGGACCCGCGCATCCGCACGCCGATGCAGTGGAGCGCGTCGCACGCGGCGGGCTTCACGCGCGGCACGCCGTGGGAGCGGCTGGCCGACGACTCGCTCGCGATGACCGTGGAGGCGCAGGAGCGCGACTCGTCGTCGCTGCTTTCGCTCTACCGGCGGCTCATCCACCTGCGCGCGAGCGACGCCGCGCTGGCGAGCGGCACGCTCGCGCCGCTCGTCGCCTCGGACGACGCCGTCGCCGCGTACGTGCGCCGCGCCGGTGATCGCGTCGTGCTCGTCGTCGCGAACCTCGACTCGACGGCGCGCCGCGGCGTGACGCTGTCCGCGGCCACCGGCACGCTGCCACCGGGGCGGTGGGCCGTGCGCGCACTGTTAGGCAACGGTCCTGCGGCGCCGCTCGTCGTGCGGGCCGACGGCTCGGTGCAGGGCTACGTACCGCTCGACACGCTCGCGCCGCGCGCGGGCGTCGTGCTGGAGCTCGTGCGCGCGACACGCCGCCCATGAGCCGTGGCCGCCCCACGTGGGCGGCCGCCGCGCTCCTGGTCGCGGTGGCGTGCGGCGGCGGCGACGGCATCCCCGCGCCGACCGGCGGCGAGGCGCCCGCCGTCCGCCCGGCGCTCGCGACGACGTACCGGCCGAGCGGGCACGCGGCCGCCGGCGACGTGTTCGTGCACCTGTTCGAGTGGCGGTGGAGCGACGTCGCGTCGGAGTGCGAGGCCGTTCTGGGCCCCGCCGGCTTCCGCGCCGTGCAGGTGTCGCCCCCACAGGAGCACAGCATCACCCCGGCGCGCGACTGGAGCGAGCGCTATCAGCCGGTGAGCTACTCGATCGACCGCAGCCGCTCGGGCACGCGCGACGAGTTCGTGGCCATGGTGAGCCGCTGCCGCGCGGCGGGCGTGGACGTCTACGTCGACGCGGTCATCAATCACATGACCAACTTCCCGAGTCCCGGCGTCGGCAGCGCGGGCACCGCGTACACGAAGTACAGCTATCCGGGGCTCTACGGCCCGAGCGACTTTCACGCGCCGTGCACGGTGACCGACTACCGCGACGCGGCGAACGTGCAGGACTGCGAGCTGCTCTCGCTCCCCGACCTGAACACGGGCCTGGCGTCCGTTAGGCAGCAGATCGCCGGCTATCTCGTGTCGCTCTCGCGCCTCGGCGTCGCCGGCTTCCGCATCGATGCGGCGAAGCACATCCAGCAGGTGGAGCTCGACGGCATCCTGTCGATCGTCGATTCCACCGCGGTCGCCGAGGCGCGCCCGATCCCGTACTGGTTTCTCGAGGTCTCGGGCGGGGCGGGGGAGGCGCTCTCGCCACGCGACTACTTCGGCGAGGCGTATCGCTCCGGCGGCGCCGCGGACATCACCGAGTTCACGTTCGTCGGCGTCGGCAACAAGTTCCGCGGCGTGAACGGCGAGCACGTGTCGCAGCTCGACCCGAACGGGGCCCCGGGTGGCCAGTTCTCCGCGACCGCGTGGGGCCTCATGCCGGCGGACAAGGCCGTGGTGTTCCTGCAGAACCACGACACGCAGCACGACTGCGGCATCGGATATCGCGACGCGCAGGTCTTCCGGCTCGCGAACGTGTGGATGCTCGCGCAGCCGTACGGGTATCCGTCGGTGCTCTCGAGCTACGCGTTCGTCTGCCCGGCCGGGAACGCCGCCGGCCCGCCCTCCGACGCCGACGGGTGGACGCTGCCCGTGCGCTGCGCGTCGAGCCTCGAGACGGCGACGCTCGGCCAGTGGGTGTGCGAGCACCGTGACCCGTACATCCGCAACATGGTCCGCTTCCGTCGCACCGTCGCCGGCACCGACGTCACCGACTGGTGGAGCGACGGCGCGAACGCCATCGCGTTCTCGCGCGGCGACCGCGGATTCGTGGCGATCAACCGCGGCGCCGCGACGCTCGCCGCGACGGTACGCACCAGCGTCGCGCCGGGCGCGTACTGCGACCTGCTCACCGGCGGGCGCTCGGCCGCCGGGTGCGCGGGCGCGGTCGTGACGGTCGCGCCGGACGGATCGATCGCGCTCGCGCTGCCGCCTAACGGCGCGGTGGCGATCGACGTGACGACGCGCCGTTGACCCGCGCGAGCGACTCCATGCGGCGACGCCGCCTTGACGGGCGGCGTGTGTGTATCTAGCATGGATACACACACTGAAGGAGTCACCTGATGAAGATCGTCGTCTTCGGCGCCACCGGGAACGTCGGCCGGCGCGTCGTGGCCGAGGCGCTCGGCCGTGGCCACGACGTCGTCGGCGTCGTGCGCGACCCCGGCGCCGTGCCGTCGCCCGACCCCCGCGTCGTGCTCGTGCGCGGCGACGCCACGGATGCCGCGAGCATCGCGTCCGCGGCGCGCGGCGCCGACGCCGTCGTGAGCGCCATCTCGCCGCGCCCGAACGCGCGCGGCCTCCCCGCGCCGTCCCTCGTCGCCAACGCGCGCGCGATGATCGCCGGGCTGCGCGACGCCGGCGTCAAGCGCGTGCTGTATGTCGGCGGTGCGTCGACCCTCGAGGTCGCGCCGGGCAAGCAGCTGCTCGACCAGCCCGGCTTCCCCGAGGCCTACAAGGCGGAAGCGCTCGAGGGACGCGGCGCGCTCGGCGTGTGGCGTGGCGAGGCCGAGGGGCTCGACTGGACCTTCCTCAGTCCCGCGATCGAGATCGGGCCGGGGGAGCGCACGGGGCACTACCGCACCACGGACGAGCAGCTCCTGTTCGACGCCGAGGGGAAGAGCTTCATCAGCTTCGAGGACTACGCGGTCGCGGTGCTGGACGAGCTGGAGCGGCCGCAGCACGTCGGCCAGCGGTTCGGCGTCGCGTACTGACGCGGCAGCCGATCGGCATGGCGGGAGCGCCGCCCGCTCAGAACCCGGGCGGCCGCTCCCCCGTCACGCCTAACGACCGCTCCAGCGCCAGCCCCGCCCGCGCGATCGTCCCCTCGTCGAACAGCCGCCCGATCAGCGTCACGCCGTGCGGCACGCGCCGCGGCGGGTCGAACGTCGGCAGCGGGTGCGCGGGATCCGGCGCCCAGTCGCTGCGCGCCCGCGACACCTGCACGAACCCCGTGCGCAGCGTGAGCGACGGGTGCCCCGTGTTGTTCGAGATCACCAGCATCTCGTCGCGCAGCGAGGGCACGAGCAGCAGATCGACCTGCGACATCACGCGTCCCATCTCCGCGGCCACCTTGCGCCGCAAGCGGTCCGCCTGCACGAAGTCCACCGCGGAGAGGAAGCGCGCCTCGCGGAACAGGTTCGGCCACGCGTCGGGCACCTGCACCTTGAGCCGGTCCGCCGCGCCGCTCAGCGTCAGATCCTCGAACGCCGCGGCCGCCTCGGCGAACAGGATCAGGTTCAGCGAATCGTACGGCCAGTCGGGCAGCGTGATCGGCGTCGGCGTCATGCCGAGACGCGTCATCGCGTCGAGCGTCGCGCGATCGACATCGGTCGCCGGCGCTTCCTTCATCCACGCGTCGACGTAGCCCACGCGCAGACCGCGCACCGGCGCCGCCGCGTCGAACTCGAGATGCGCCGGCACGCTCGCCACGTCGCCCGCGTCGGGCCCGCCGATCGCCTGGAGCACGAGCATCGCGTCCTCCACGCCGCGCGTCATCGGGCCGAGCTTGTCGAGCGACCAGCAGAGCGTCATCGCGCCCGAGCGCGGCACGCGGCCGTACGTCGGGCGCAGCCCCGTCACGCCGCAGCGCATGCTCGGGCTCACGATGCTGCCGCCCGTCTCGCTGCCGATGGAGAAGCCGACGAGCGCCGCAGCCGTCGCCGCGCCGGGCCCGGCGCTCGATCCCGATGCCCCCTCCTCGAGCAGCCACGGGTTCATCGTCTGCCCGCCGAACCAGATGTCGTTCAGCGCGAGCGCGCCCATGCTCAGCTTCGCGAGCAGTACCGCGCCGGCCGACCGCAGCCGCGCGACGACCGCGGAATCCGCGTTAGGCACCCGATCTCGCCAGGGCTCCGCGCCGTACGTCGTCGCGACGCCCGCCGTGTCGAGCAGGTCCTTCACGCCGTACGGGATGCCGTGCAGCGGCCCGCGATAGCGTCCGCCGGCGATCTCGCCATCGGCGCGCGCGGCGTCGGCGAGCGCGGCGTCGGGCACCGCGGTGATGATCGCGCGCAGCTTCGGGTCGAAGCGGCGCACGCGGTCGAGGTAGATCCGCGTGAGTCGATCGGCGGTCAGCTTCCGCGTCTCGATCCACCGCGACAGCCGCGCGACGGTGGCGTACGCGATCTCGTCGTCGCTCGCCGGCAGCGGGCCGGGGTCGTCGGTGGTGCGCACGAAGCGATCGCTCGCCGGCATCGTCGTCGCCGCGACCGACGCGGGCTCCCAGCGCGATGCCGGCGCGAGCGTCGGCTCGAGCGCGAGCTTGCGCGGCCCCGTGCGCCGCTCGAGCAGCGCCGCCATCGACGTGCGCCAGCTGCGGGCCATCATCTCGCGCTGCGCGTCGGTCATCGAGACCTGCGCGAGCTTCTCCGCCTCGGCGAACGTCGTCGCCGACACCTCGGGGCCGACGGGCGGCGCGGTGTTGAACGCGGGCGGCGCGCCGGGCGTCGCCGTGGTCGACGTGGACGGCGGCTGGTCGTTGCCGCGGCATGCGGCGAGTGCGCCCGCGAGCCCGAGCGGCGCGCGGATGAGGAACTGTCGGCGGGAGTTCATGCGTGCGTGTGCATCATCCGCCCGCGCCCTCGCTCTTCTGGAAGGCCGAGCAGTCGATCGTGGCGTGGATCTCCTCACCTTCGTGGCTGCGCCCCGCGACGTCGAACCGCGCGCCGTCGCCGTGCCGCGTCACTCGCACCGTGCCCGATCCCATCCGCTGCGAGCCGGACACGGTCTGGATCGTCGCCGCGCGCGCGCCGTCGCCGAACGCGAACACGAACTCGTTCGACGCTTCCGACGCGGCGCCGCGCCGGATCTCGAGGTTGACGTGCCACTGCGGCTGGTCGGGCGCCGGCCGCTGCCCGAACCACGGGTACATCATCACGAAGTACGCGCGCGGGCCGCCCGCCGTCGCCCGTGGATCGACGTGACAGTCCGCGTCGACCTGCGCGGTGTAGCGCGTGCCGCCTAACGAGACGGTGACGTCGGTGAGGGGGCCGCGCGGTGCGCCGGGCGCGCCGCGGCGCAATGTCGTCGCCGTGCGCTGCGCGTGGGCGTGCGTCGGCGCGGCGAGCGCCAGCACGGTCGCCAGCACGATGACTCTGGTTGGCCGCGCGCGCGGCCCGTGGAGTGAGTTGCTCGACACGCGTCCTCCTGCGTCGGCGTCCGGCTCTCCGACCGGGGTGGTCGGGCGGCTAGTGTACCGCCGGGCCGCCGCCCCGGCAATCGCTTGCTCGCCCTCGGCGCGTCTTCTAGCGTCAGGTCACCGAGATGTCGTCCCCCACCGGAGATGTGATGCGGAGAACGCTGCTCGTGCTCGCGCTGCTCGTCGCGTGCCATCGAGGCGCACCGCGTGCCGCGCCCGCCGCGCGCGAGTCGTTCGTGAACCCGCTCGTGCGGCAGCGCGCCGACCCGCACGTCTTCCGCGACACCGACGGGACGTACTGGTATACCGCGACCGTCCCCGAGTACGACCGCATCGAGCTGCGCCACGCCCGCTCGCTCCAGGCGTTAGGCAGCGCCGAGCCGGTGGTGGTCTGGCGCGAGCACGCGCAGGGGCCGATGGGCGCGCACATCTGGGCGCCGGAGATCCACCGCATCGGCGGCAAGTGGTACGTCTACTTCGCCGCCGGGCGCGCGGACTCGGTGTGGAACATCCGCCTCTACGCGCTCGAGAACGCGTCGGCGAACCCGCTCGCCGGCGAGTGGGTCGAGCGCGGGCAGATCCGCACCGGCCGCGAGTCGTTCGCGCTCGACGCCACCACGTTCGAGCATCGCGGGGTCCGCTATCTGGTGTGGGCACAGAAGGACCCGGCGATCCGCGGCAACAGCAACCTGTACATCGCGGCCATGGAGAACCCGTGGACGATCCGCGGCACGCCCGTCCTGCTCTCGCGGCCGGAGTACGATTGGGAGACGCGTGGCTACTGGGTGAACGAGGCCCCGGCCGTCCTCGTGCGCCACGGCCGCGTCTTCCTCACGTACTCGGCCAGCGCGACGGACGCGAGCTACTGCATGGGGATGCTCACCGCGAGCGACACGAGCGACCTCCTGGAGCCGCGGTCGTGGACGAAGTCGCGCGCGCCGGTCTTCGCGAGCAGCGACTCGACGCGGCAGTACGGGCCGGGGCACAACGCGTTCACCGCCGACGCGAGCGGTGCCGACGTGCTGGTCTACCACGCGCGGAGCTACCGCGACATCGTCGGCGATCCGCTGCGCGACCCGAATCGCCACACCCGCATCCAGCACATTCGCTGGCGCCCGGACGGCACGCCCGACTTCGGCGTCCCCGTCGCCGATGGGCCAGAATCGAGATGATGCGTCCTCACGCCTCACGCATCGCGGAGTCCGTCTCCTCCCACGCCTGCCGCAGCGCCTGGAGCAGCACCTCCGTCGGCTGCGCGCCGGGCACGCCGTAGCGCTCGTCGAGCGCGAAGAACGGCACGCCGTCGACGCCGAAGTCGCGCGCGCGTGCTTCGTCGGCGCGCACCGCGTCGGCGAACGCGTCGCCGTCGAGCGCGGTGCGCGCCTCCGCTTCCGAGATCCCGACGTCCGCGGCGAGGCGCGCGAGCACGTCGCGGTCGCCGAGCTCCGCGCCCTCGGTGAAGTGGGCGGCGAACAGGCGCTCCACCATCTGCGCGCGTCGTCCGACCGTCGCCGCCAGGTGCGCGAGCCGGTGCGCGTCGAACGTGTTCGCCGGGCGCACGCGGTCGAAGCGCATGACGAGCCCCTCCTTCGCCGCCTCGCCGGCCATGCGCGCGTTCATCGACTGCGCCTGCGCGAGCGGCACGCGATACTTGCGCGCGAGCGCCTCCGCCGACGTCCCCTCCTGCCGCGCCGGCGCGTTCGGGTTCAGCTCGAAGCTGCGCCACACGACGTCGATCGCGTCGCGATGCGCGAACTCGTCGAGCGCACGCTCGAAGCGCCGCTTCCCGAGATAGCACCACGGACACGCGATGTCCGACCAGATCTCGACTCGCATCTGCGGCGTCGGTTGCACTTGAAAGGCGCCGTGAGATCGGACGGCTCAGCGCGCCGTCGACAGATCCCGCACCGCGGCCGCGAGCAGGCGAGCCTTCGCCCCGTCGCTCGACCGGCCGGCGTCGGCGGAGAGCGCGCCGGCGAGCGTCGATAGTGTGCCGGAGCGCGCCGATCCGCTCTGTCCTTCGGCCGTCGTGAGCGCCTGCCGCACGGCGGCGATGCGCGCGGCCGGCAGGCCGCCGGAGCGCTCGAGCTGGTCGACGTACGCGCGCGCGAGCGCGAACGACGGCGGCCACACGATCTTCGGCTGCCCCTGCGCGTTGAGGTAGTCGAGGTGCACCGTCTTCGCGGCGTCGATCTCGTTCTGCGTCAGCGCGTCGCTCGGCAGCAGCTCGAGTACGTCGAGGCCGCGCGCGATCTCGGAGCTCACGATCGCGCCGTTGTACCAGTACACCGACCACGAGCCGGCCATGTCCATCCGCGTCGCGTCGAGCGGGCCGCGGTCGAAGAACGCGATCTCCGTCGGGTGCTTCGGGTCGGTCCAGTCGAACACCGAGATGCCGCCCTGGTACCACGCCTGCACCATTACGTCGCGCCCGGGGATCGGGATGAGCGAGCCGTTGTGCGCGACGCAGTTCTCCTGCGACGTCTGCGCCGCCGGCATCTTGTAGTAGTTCTGGAACTGCAGCTTACCGTTCTCCACGGTGAAGATCGCGTCGGCGCCCCACTGCTTCGGGTCGGAGGCGCGGCACTTCGGCGAGCCGCCGCCGCCCCACTCGTCGCTGAACAGCATCTTCGTGCCGTCGTTGCTGAACGTCGCGGAGTGCCAGTACGAGAAGTTCGAGTCGGCCACCGCGGCGATGCGCCTCGGGTGCGCGGGGTCGCGAATGTCGATCAGCATCCCGTATCCCTCGCATGCGCCGCCGGCGAGTCCGATTCCCGGGTAGAGCGTGATGTCGTGGCACTGCGTCGGCCCCGGGCGCGGCCCGTTCCCCGGTGTCTCCGGCTCGCCGAACATCGCGCGCACGATGCGCGGGAACGCCTCGCGCAGCGCCGCCGAGTCGGCCGCCGTCGCCGCGCCGGTGCCGCCGCGCGCCTTCACGATCGAGTCGAGCATCGGCTGCGTGTACTTCGCGCCGAGCACGAACTCGTCGCCGCCCAGGTTGACCGTGTACTCGCCGCGCGCCTTCGCCGCCGCGAGCTCGGCGACGTCCTCCGCCGTCATGCCGTGCGACGCCGGCTCCGTGAGGTCGTTGAAGATGCGCGGGCTCGACACGATGGCCGCCTGCTCGGGATGCGCGAGCGGCACCTTGATCACCTCGATGCGGAACCGCGCCGAGCTCGGGTCGTTCGGGTCGCCGCCGCGGTCGATGCACCCCGGCATCTCGTTAGGCGAGCGCGGGCGCGACGACCCGGAGATGTAGACGTACACGTTCGCCGGATCCTTCGGGTCGACGAGCATCGAGTGCGTGTGCGACCCGCGGCACGTCTGCACGTTGCCGATGTACTTCGGGTTCCGGATGTCGCTGATGTCGAACAGCCGGATGCCGCGGATGCGGTCGTGGCTCACCGTGTCCTGCACCCCCTGATCGCCGCAGTCGAGCCGCGACGAGTTCGACTCGGCGGACACGACGAGCAGGTTCCGGTACACGGACACGTCGCTCTGCGACGCCGGGCAGAAGAACGACGTGGCGAGCGTCGGGTGGCTCGGGTTCGAGATGTCCCATACCTGGAACCCGTTGTAGTTGCCCTGGATCGCGTAGTTGCCGATGAACGCGAGGTCGGAGTTGATCCCGCTCTGGAACCGCTCCGACGGCTTCGTCGCGGAGAGGAGGCGCATGTTCCACGCGGCCGTCGCGGCGTCGTACTTCCCGGCCTTCAGCCCGACGCGCGGGTCGGGATTCGGCGGCGAGACCACGAGGCCGCGCTGGGCGGCCGCACCGGAGGCGACCAGGGCGAGGGCGGCGCCGGCGAGGGGGATGCGAAGCAGTCTCACGGTGTGCTCCGAGAAGAGGAGTGGCGTCGGTCAGCGGGGCGCGCCGAACAGGAGCGCGGCGAGCATGCGCTGCATCCGCGCCACCTCCGTGCTCTGATCGACGTTGACGTCCGTCGCGAACTTGAAGACCGTCTCGTCCTGCCCGGCGCCGTAGCTGTCGAACAGGTCCTTCACCATCGAGATGGCGCCGCTGTGATGCTGGATCATGAACCGCAGGAACAGCCGGTCGAACTCGGGTCCGCGCGCCGAGTCGAGCTGCTGCAGCTGCGCGTCGGTGAGCATGCCGGGCATGAGCTCGTGATGCATGCCTTCCATCCCCGGCATGCCCGCCGTGTGCAGCGGGTCCGGCACCGGCTTCTCGCGGTCGCGCAGCCATCGCTGCATGATGGCGATCTCGTCCTGCTGCGCGTTGATGATGCGCGCGGCGAGCGTGCGCACGGCCTCGCTGGCGTCGTGCGTGGGCGCCATGCGCGACATGTAGATCGCCTGCGCATGGTGCCCGATCATCCCCGACATGAAGCGGACGTCCGCCGCGGTGTACGGGCGGCGCGCGCTGTCCGCCCGCGCGCGCGCCACGTACGCGCTGTCGCGCGCCGCGGGAGACTGGGCGCCGAGCGGGACGGCGAGCACGGCGATCGCGGCCACGAGCAGCGTGGCCGAGGACGCGGGAGCCTGGGGGGGCATCGGAGAGAACTTCGCGACGCGCCGAGCGTTCCGCTACGGGGCGCACCGACTCCCCTGTGATCGACGCCTCTTGTCGCGTCGTGTCCCGCGGGCAGTATTCAGCGACCGCTCTCGCCACCTGCCGCCGGATCCGATGTCGCTCCGACCGTCCGAGGTACCGCGCGCGCTCGGCCCCGACGCACCTCCACTGGCCGCCGCGCCGACGCGCACGCCGATCGCGCCGCCGCGGCCGATCTCATCGCGTCGATTCGACCGCTCCATCGTCGACGGCCCGCTGCGCGAGGCGGTGTGGAAGCTCGCCTGGCCCACGATGCTCACGAACGTCGTCGGCGGGCTGCAGGGGATGATCGACCACGTCCTCGTCGGCAACTTCGTCGGCTACACCGGCAACGCCGCGATCGGCGTGAGCTGGCAGATCTTCGTCGTCGTCATCGTGTTCATGATGTCGCTGTTCACCGGCATGAGCGTGCTGGTGGCGCGCTTCGCCGGCGCGGGCGACGAGGAGACGGCGGATCGCACGGTGTACCAGGCCTTCCTCGTCGCGATCGTGCTGTCGCTCGGCGTGATGGCGCCGGTCGGCTACTTCGCGTCGCCGTTCCTGCTCGACCTCGTGCACGCCGCGCCGGCGGTGCGCGCGGAGGCGCTGCCGTTCCTGCGGATCGTGTTCGCGTTCAGCGGCGGCATGCTCGTGTTCTTCATGCTCGGCGCTGCGCTCCGCTCGGCCGGCGACGCGCGCACGGCGATGGTGCTCGGCATCGTGCTCACGGTGCTGAACGCCGCGCTCAACGTGCTGTTCATCCGCGGTTACGGGCCGGTGCCGGCGTATGGCACGCGGGGCGCCGCGATGGGCACCGTGATCGCGTCGGCGCTCGTCGGCGCGTACTCGCTGTGGCGGCTGTGGCACGGCGGCTGGGTCGTGCGCTTCCCGCGCGGCCGCGCCCTGCTCCCCGACTGGACGCTCATCCGCTCGATCTTCCGCTTCGGTCTTCCGACGGGGATCCAGGGGATCGCGATGAACGTGGGCGGCGTGCTGATGCTCGGCTTCATCGGCTCGCTCGCCCAGAGCGCGGCGGCGCAGGCGGCGTTCGCGGTCGGCTACTCGCAGCTCTTCTCGCTCATCACGTGGACGTCCACCGGACTGCTCGGCGCGGCGGCCGCGGTCGCGGGACAGAACCTCGGCGCGGGGAACGCCGACCGCGCCGAGGAAGCGGTGCACGCGGCGGCCCGCTACGGGCTCGGCGGCGCGGCGCTGCTCGGCGCGCTGTTCTTCTTCATTCCGGGGCCGCTCCTCGCGCTGTTCGGCATGCACGACGCCGCGCGCGAGATCGGCGTGCAGCTGCTCCGCGTGCTCAGCGTGTCGGGGCTGTTCATCGCCGTCGCGCTCACGTACACCGGCGGGCTGCAGGGCACCGGCGACACGAAGAGCCCTCTCTACATCTCCATCGTGTCGCAGATCGTCGTGCCGCTCGGCATCTGCTTCGTGGTGCAGCGGCTCGGCCACCTCGACCCGATCGACATCTGGGTGGCGATCCTGGTGGGGCACGTGACGCGCTGCGCGCTGAGCGTGCTGCGGTTCAACCAGGGGAAGTGGCGCGCGATCGCGGTGGACCTCGACGGGCGCCGTTAGGCGCCGAAGGGGGCGCACATGGTGTTCTGCTCGACCTGCGGCCACGGCAACGCCGACGGCGTCGCGTTCTGCGTCAACTGCGGCGTCCTGCTCGCGTCGAGGCCCGCGCCCGTGCCCGCGCCACCGCCGCCACCGCCGCCACCGTCGCACACGCTCGCCGCGACGCGGCCCGCCACGACGCTCGTCACCTCGCTCGCCGCCACGCTCGTCCGGGTGCGGCCCCAGCCGCAGCGGATTCCGCCGTTGTCGGCACGTCTCCGCGGCTGGATGCGGCGCCCCACGACCGTGCCCCCGCCGCTGCCACCACCGTTCCGGATCTACCCGGACAAGCGCGAGGTCACGGTGCCGCTGCTCCCCGCGTTCCGCTTCGTGCACGAGCCGGTGGGGCAGTGCGCGGCGCCGCGCTTCGTCGGACGGCGCAACGAGCTGGAGTCGCTCGCCGAGCGGATCCTGTTCTCCGAGGGCGGCTCGTTCCTCGTCACGGGCTACCGCGGCGTCGGCAAGACGTCGTTCGTCAACCAGGTCATCCGCACGCTCGACGATTCGCTCGCCTGGGCGCGGACGCTGCTCGGCGAGACCGAGGTCGTCGACGTGTACCTGAACGTCGCGCGTCCCGTGCGGCCGGGCGAGATGATGCACCACATCATCCGCCGGCTGCACGATCGGCTGCGCGAGCGCGGGATCTACGAGCGGCTCGACGCGGATCTGCGCGACGCGCTGACGCTCGCGTTCCAGCGCACGTCCATGAACATGGCGCGGCAGACCGCGGAGTCGTCGGAGCTCGGCGTCGACGAGGCGAGCCTCGGCGGCGAGTGGATGAAGGCCGCGCTCAAGCTCTCGCTCACGGCGAAGCGCTCGCGCTCGAGCCAGCAGGAGACGTCGTTCCTCGGCTACGACGACAAGGCGGCGGAGCACGACGTCATCACGATCTCGCGGCGGCTCGCGGCGGGCTACGTGCCGCCGACGTCGCGCTGGCGCCGGTTCCGCGACGGGCCGCCGGCGCGCGTGCGTCTCAAGATCATCTTCGTGTTCGACGAGCTGGACAAGCTCGAGGAGTTCGCGCGCGCCGCCGACGGGGAGAAGCCGCGCCGGCCGGCGATCGACGGCATCATCGGCGCGCTGAAGAACCTGTTCACGACGTCGGGCATCACGTTCATCTTCGTCGCCGGCAAGGACCTCCACGAGCGATGGCTCGAGGACGTGGGGCGCGGCGACTCGGTGTACGAGAGCGTCTTCGCGTACGACAAGTACCTGCCGTGCCTGTGGACCGACGTCGACGCCATCTGCGACACGCTCGTCGACGACTCGAACGGGTGGGCGCCGTGGGGGCGCGAGGTCTACGCGGCGTTCAAGAAGTATCTCGCCTACCGCGGCCGCGGCATCCCGCGCCGCATCATCCGCACGTTCAACGAGTACGTCGAGTGGGACGGCCACCGGCCCGCGCTCGCGTTCACCGCGGAGGACGTGCGGCGCGTGCGGCTGTTCGCCGGCCTGCAGGATCTGATCGACGCGCACGCCGCGACGCTGTTCGGGGAGTCGCACGAGGAGGTCGTCGGGACCCAGAGCGACAAGCGCCGGCTCGGCGTCTACTATCTCATCGATTGGATCCTGCGGCGCGGCACCGCGGAGTTCACGCTGAAGGACGTGCTCGACGCGTCGCGCCGCCTGAGCGCCAAGATCGCGCTCGCCGAGGAGATCGCGCCGCGCGTGGCCGAGGACATCGTGCGCATCCTGCTCGACGCCGAGTACATCCAGTCGTCGAAGCAGAGCCTCTCACGCGTGGTCGTCGGCGCGGCCGCCGCCGAGGAAGGTGCACGCTACCGCGTCACGGCGCGACGGCTCGTGGAGCTCGGTGCACGCGCCACGACCGCGGAGCTCGATGCGCTCGACGGCGACGCGGCGGACGCCGCGCCGGGGAAGGGCACACCGGCGCCGAAGGCGGTCGGACGCTTCCGCATCGTGCGCGAGATCGGGCGCGGCGGCATGGGCGTCGTCTACGAGGCGCTCGACGAGCGGAGCGGCGAGCGCGTCGCGGTGAAGCTGCTGCTCGACGCGCTGGCGAACAACGACGAGATGGTCGCGCGGTTCGAGCGCGAGGCGAGAGTGTTGGGCGCGCTCGACCACCCGAACATCGTGCGGCTGCGCGACACGGGCCGCTCGAACGGGCACGTGTACATCGCGATGGATCTCGTCGATGGCGTGACGGCGGAGGAGGTCGTGCGGCGCTGCGGCCGGCTCGACCTCGACACCGTGGTGGCGATCGCCGGCCCCGCTGCGGAGGCGATCGACTACGTGCACCAGCACGGCTTCGTGCGCAACGACGTGAAGCCGGAGAACATCATGGTGACGTCGGCCGGGCGCGTGTGCGTGCTCGACTTCGGCATCAGCCGGCGCGGCATGGCCGACGGCGAGCACGGGTCGCGCACGCGCGACGGCATGCTCGTGGGCACGCCGCGCTTCATCTCCCCCGAGCAGGCGTTGGGCCGCAGTGTCGACGAGCGCTCGGACGTGTACTCGTTCGGCGTCGTGCTCTATCGCCTGCTCACGGGTGTCTACCCGTTCGACGACGCGGACCTCGTCGACGTGCTGGCGGCGCACGCGCATCGCGAGCCGCCCCCGCTCTCGCGTCACGCGCCGATCGCGCCCGAGGTCGAGGCGATCGTGTTGCGCTGTCTCGCGAAGGACCCGGCGGACCGGTACGAGCGGATGTCGGCGGTGGCGAACGAGCTTCGCGCGGCCGCGGGGAACGACGCGCCGGTGGACCTGCAGGCCCTCGTCCGCGAGGTGCGTGACGCGGGGCGCGCGGTGGAGGCGCTCGATCAGGCGCGCACCAACGCGGGCGTGGAACCGGTCGCGGAGCACTCCGTGTGGAGCGGCGGGGACGAGGTGAGCCTCGCCGACCTGCCGACACCCCACTGGACCCCCGCGCTGCCCGCGGCGCAGGCCGCACCGGTGAAGGGAGCCGCGGCGCCGGTCGTGGCGTCGCGCACCGCACCGGGGCTCGTCGCCGCGCCGCCGCCCACGCCGTACACGCCGCCCGACCCCACGCGCGCACCGCGTCCCGGCCTCGCGCTCGTGGACGGGCCCGCGGACCACGTGAGCTCGCGGACGCGCGCCGCGCCGGCGGGCTTCCGGCTCGAGGGACGCACCACGCTCGGCCGCAACAGCGAGAACGACATCGTGCTCGCGCACTGGAGCGTGTCGCGCTACCACGCCGTGCTGGACGTGGACGACGGCGGCTGGTTCGTCGAGGACGCGAACTCGTCGAACGGCACCGCCGTCGCCGGCGAGCGGATCCTCGGCCGCCGACCGCTGCGCGACGGCGAGGAGATCCGAATGGGCGTGTTCGGCTTCGTGTTCCGCCGCTGATCGCGCTCGACCCGCTACTGCCGCTCCCAGAACGGCGGCGGCTCGATGCCCAACGCGCGCAGGTAGACGTAGCCCTGGCCGCGGTGGTGGACCTCGTTGTCGATCGTGTACAGCAGCAGGTCGTTCGTGACGCCGGTGAAGCTGCCGAACGCGGTGATGGTCTCGTTGAACCGCTCGGCGGGGATCCGCGCCCAGTTCGCGTCGATGTCCGCGGTGCTCTGGTCCCACGCGCGCAGCAGCTCGTCGCGCGACTGCGGGGGCGCGGCCTTCCAGTCGACCACGGCCCACTCGCCCGTCGCCGCACCGCGCACCATCGGCGCGGCCATGCGCACGAGCTCCCAGGCGAGGTCGCCGAACGAGCGCATCCCGCCGATGGAGAACGTGAACAGCTTGTCCTCGGGGAACGCCTCGATCATGCGGCGGGTGAGCCGGCGATGCCCCTGCCAGTGCTGCCGGAAGGCGTCGGCGGTGAGGAACGCGACGCCGGCGGCGTCGGCGCGAGCGGGAGTCACGGGGCTGGACACGGCGGACCTCGGTGCTGGTTCGGCGTTTGTACGGGGAGCCCCAAATTAGCCGAGTCATTTGTCTCCGCAAGCGGATCCCGGTCGCGCGGCTCGTCACTATAGCCATTGACGATATAGCCACGCTGGATATAGTAGCGGGCATGACCCGCACCGACGTCGACGCCCTGCTCCCGCTGCCGCCCGCCACGTTCCACATCCTGCTTGCGCTCGTCGACCAGGAGCGGCACGGCTACGCCATCATCCAGGACGTCGAGGCGCGCACCGAGGGCGCTCTGCGGCTCAGCGCGGGGACGCTCTACCGCTCCGTCGCGCGCATGGTGGAGCAGGGGCTCATCAAGGAGACGTCGCGCCGCCCCCCGATCGCGCTCGACGACGAGCGGCGCCGCTACTACCGCATCACGCCGTTCGGCACCGACGTCGCCCGCGCCGAGATGCGGCGCCTCACGGAGCTCGTGCGGCTGGCGCGCGCGCGCGGCCTCACGCCCACCGCCACCCCGGAGACGGCATGAGCCGCCGATTCTACCGGGCGCTGTTGTGGCTCTACCCGAAGTCGTTCCGCGTGGAGTACGGCGCGGAGCTGGCCCACACGTTCGAGGAGTCCACACGCGGCCGGAGCCGGTTGGCCGCCCACCTCGCCGCCATCGGAGACGTCGTGCCTAACGCGATGCTCGCCCACGGGACGGTCCTGCGGCAGGACCTGCGCTACGCCGTCCGCGCCATGAGCCGTTCGCGCGGCTTCGTCACCGCCGTGGTGCTCGTCACCGCGCTCGGCGTCGGCGCCAACACCGCCACGTTCTCCGTCGCCGACGCGGTGCTGCTCCGACCGCTGCCGTTCCCGCAGCCGGACGCGCTCGTGCGGCTCTGCGAGGGGCCGCGCGACGGCAGCGGGTGGGGCTGCATGAACGAGCTGTCGCCCGCGAACTTCCGCGACGTCGTCGCCATGGCGAGAAAGACGCGCGGGTGGGGCGCGTTCACCGGAGCCGAGGCGAATCTCGTCGGCGGCGGCGAGCCGGTGCGGCTCTCGGCGACGGCCGTCACGCCGGAGGTGCTGCCCGTCCTCGGCGTGCGCCCGCTGCTCGGCCGCGTGTTCGACGCGAAGGACGCGACGGACCCGCGTGCCGGCACCGTCGTGCTGAGCTACGGCCTCTGGCAGTCCCAGTTCGGCGGCAACCCGGACGTCGTCGGCACGACCATCCGGCTCGACGACGTGCCGCGCGTGGTCATCGGCGTGATGCCGCGCAGCTTCCACTTCCCGACGACGAACGACCAGCTCTGGACGCCGCTCGTGCTCCGCGAGGAGGACTACGCGGAGCGCGACAACACGTACCTGCAGGCGATCGGCCGACTGGCGCCCGGCGTGACGTTCGAGTCGGCGCGCGGCGAGCTCGCGATGATCGCGGCGCGGCTCGCCCGGGATCACCCGGAGACGAACGAGGACGTGGGCTTCTCCTTCTTCCGGCAGCGCGACCAGGTGCTGCCCCGGTACCGGGTGATGCTGCTCGCGCTCTGCGGCGCGAGTCTCAGTCTGCTGCTGCTCACCGGCGCCAACCTGGCGAACCTGCTGCTCGTGCGCGCATCGGCGCGAGAAAGGGAGCTGGCGGTGCGCGCCGCGTTAGGCGCGGGGCGCGAGCGGCTCGTGCGGCAGATGCTCACCGAGAGCGTGGTGCTCGCGCTGCTCGGCGGCGCGGTCGGCCTGCTCGTCGCGATGCTCGCGGTGCCGCTGCTGACGCATCTCGTGCCGACGTCGCTGCCGCTCGCCCACGAGCCGCGGCTCGATCCGCGCGCGCTGCTCATCGCCGGCGCGTTCACGGCGCTCACCGGCATCGGCTTCGGCCTCCTCCCCGCCACCATGGTGGGCGGACGGGCCGCGTTCTCGGCGCTGCGCGACGGCGCGCGCGCCGGCGGTGGACGTCGCCAGCGACTGCGCGCGGTGCTCGTCGCGGTGGAGGTCGCGGTCTCCGTTGTGCTGCTCGTCTCGTCCGGGCTGCTGATTCGCGCCGTCTGGAAGGTGCGCGCGGTCGACCCCGGATTCACGACCGAGCAGGTGCTGACGATGCGCACCGCGCTGCCGTCGCCGCGCGCCGCCGACACGCTGCGCCGCACGGAGTTCTACGACCGCGTGCTGGCGGGGGTGCAGAGCCTCCCCGGCGTCCAGGCTGCGGCGTACACGAGCGGTCTCCCGTTCGTGCTGTGGGGCGGGATCGGGGCCGCGGAGATCCCCGGCGAGGACGAGCGCAACCGACGGGCCGACGGCGAGAGTCTCCGCTGGATCACGCCGCAGTTCTTCACCGCGCTCGGCGTGCCGGTCCTCCGCGGGCGCGCGATCGCCGACGGCGACCGGTTCGGCCGCCCGCTCGTCGCGGTCGTGAGCGAGGCGTTCGTGCGGCGGCACTGGCCTAACGGCGAGCCGCTCGGCAAGCGCTTCCGCCTGCGAGGCATGGACTACACGGTCGTCGGCGTCGTGCGCGACATCCGGGTGCGCGGCCTGGAGCGCAGCAGCGAGCCGCAGCTCTACTTCGCGGCTGCGCAGGCCGGCCAGCTCGGCGGGCTGTACGTCCCGAAGGACCTCATCGTCCGCGCGAACGGCCGCAGCGAGACGCTCCTCCCCGCGATCCGTCGCGTGATCCGCGGCGTGGATCCGGAGCAGCCGATCTCCGACGTGCGGCAGCTCAGCGAGGTGGTGAGCAACCAGACCGCGGACCGTCGCGCGCAGCTCGGCGTGCTCACGGCGCTCGCCGTGGTCGCGCTGCTGCTCACGGGCATCGGCATCTACGGGCTGCTCGCGTTCATCGTCGCCCAGCGCGCGCGAGAGATCGGCGTCCGCCTCGCGCTCGGCGCCGATCCGCGGCGCGCGGCACGCATGATCGTCTTCGAGGCGGTGCGTCTCGCGCTCCTCGGCGGCATCCCGGGCGTGCTCGTGGCGTACGCCGCGGCGCGCGCCATGCGAGCGTTGCTCTTCGGGGTGCCGCCGAGCGACCCGCTGGCGCTCGCCGCCGGCGTGGGCGTGGTGCTCGTGGCGACGCTCATCGGCTCGCTCGCTCCGGCGCTGAGCGCGGTGCGCGTGAGCCCGCTGCTCGCCATGCGCGCTGACTGATCACCGAGGAGCACGTGCTCGACATCTTGACGATTCACCACGTCGCGCTGCCGGTGACCGACCTCGCGCGCGCGAAGCGCTTCTACGCGGACGTCATCGGGCTGCACGAGGTCGCGCGCCCAGCGTTCTCGTTTCCCGGCGCCTGGTTTCAGGCCGGCGATCGCATCCTGCACCTCATCGTGAACGACGATCAGACCTTTCGGGCCGGCAAGGGCGTCGACACGCGCGACATCCATTTCGCGATCCGTGTGTCGAGCTATCGTGCCGCGATCGACCATCTCGCCGCGCTCGGGTACCGGCCCGACGCGGAGGACCCGATGCGGCGCACGGTGGAGCAGCCGCACGCGACGGCGGGGTTTCCGCAGGTCTTTCTGCTCGATCCCGACAGGAACGTGGTCGAGCTGAACGCCGAGCGGCTCGATTGACCTGCGTTTCACGCGGAGCCTGGAGTCGTGCTCGGCGACACTGAATCGCGCCCGGGACGACTCCACGACGTGGGGCTCGATTCAGAGAATCTCGAGAATTCGAGAAATCCTCAGGTGTTCTCCGCGTCCTCCGCGGCTCCGCGTGAGACGCCTCAGGCCTCCTCGTACATCAGCGCCCCCACCGCGGCGCGCGACGACACGCCGAGCTTCGCCATCACCTGCTCGGCGTGGTTGCGCGCGGTGTAGAAGCTGAGCCCCAGCCGCGTCGCGATCTCGGCGTTCGTGCACCCTTCCGCGATCAGCCGCGCGACGGTCACCTGGCGATCGGTGAGGCCGTACCGGTCGCGCAGGTCGGCGTCCTCCAGCGCGCGCACGTCGGCCGATGCGGCGGGGGTGGCGGGCTGGCCGCGGCGGGCGCGGCGGAGCAGCGCGGAGATGCGCGCGAGCAGCTCCAGCGCGCTGAACGGCTTCGTGACGTAGTCGTCGGCGCCCAACCGGAAGCCCTCGATCTTGTCCGACTCCAGCGATCGCGCGGAGAGGATGAGCACCGGGCACTCGTTGCCCCGCTCGCGCATCTGCCGCAGCACGTGATAGCCGTCCTTGTCGGGGAGCCCGAGATCGAGCACCACGAGGTCCGGCGACTCGTGCGTCACGCGCGCGATCGCTTCCGCGGCGCGCGTGGCGAGCAGCACGTGGTGTCCCTCGAGCGTGAGGTTCCGCTCGAGCGCCTCGGCGAAGGCGGGCGTGTCTTCTACGACGAGAATCCGATGCATGGCTCAGTCCTCCCACCGTCGCGTGGGGGCGGAGAAGGGGAGCGAGAAATGGAACGTCGTGCCGTGCCCGTGATGCGACTGCACCTGCAGTCGGCCGCCGTGCGCCTCGACGATCGCGCGCGCGATCCACAGACCGAGGCCCACGCCGCGGCGGTCCTTCGGCTCGCGCTGCCAGAACGCGGTGAACAGGTGCGGCAGGTCCTCGGCGGCGATGCCCGGGCCGGTGTCGCTCACCCACACCTCCAGCGTCTCGTCGCTCGCCGTGTAGCGCACTTCCACCACGCCGCGCTCCGGCGTGAACTTCAGCGCGTTGCCGACGAGGTTCGACAGCACTTGCACGAGGCGCGCCCCGTCGATCGGGGCCGAGCGCTGCGCGGAATCGCCTTCCGCGAGGAAGCCTAACGCGATGGCGCGCGCCGCCGCGAGCGGCCGCAGCATGCGCTCGGCCTCCTCCATCGGAGCGCCGACGCGCTGCTCCGTGCGGTGGATGCGCAGGGCACCCTCGCGCAGCGCGCTCACGTCGAGCAGGTCCTCCACGAGGCGCTGCATCGTCGTCGCGCCGTCGCGGATGGTCGCGAGCGCGGCGCTCGTGTACTCGTCGGCATCCTCCGGCTGCATGCTGGCGAGCATCTCGGCGTACATGCCGACGACGCCGAGCGGGTTGCGCAGGTCGTGTGCGACGACGGCGAGCAACCGCTCGCGCTCCTGCGTCGCGCGCTCGGCGGCTGCGAAGAGCCGCGCGTGCTCGGCGGCCTGCCCGGCGCGCGCCGCCAGCTCGGCGAACAGCGCGCCGTCGATCGTCTCGCCGTGCGCGTGCTCGACGACGATGTCGCCCACCGTCTCGCCCTCGCTCGCGATGGCCACGACGTGCATCGCCTCGGGGAGCCGCGTCGGGTCGCCCGTGCGCGCCTCGGCGATCACCGCGTCGCCGAGTCGTACGACGCATCCCGTGGCCCACCGCGGCACCACGAGGCGCGGCAGGTGCGCGAACGACGTCGACGGATCGAGCGACGACGCGAGCAGCCGGCTCCACTCGGCGAGCAGCGCGGCGCGCGCCTCGGCGGCCTCCGCGCGCTCGCGCGCCGCGCGCTGGTCGTCGTGCAGCACGCGCGTCTCCAGCAGGTTGCCGACGCGCAGCAGCACCTCGGTGGCGTCGAACGGCTTCGTGACGAAGTCGCGCGCCCCGAGCGCGAGCGCGCGCTCCTTCGCCTCCCACGTCGCGTCGGCGGTGAGCACGAGCACCGGGCGATAGTCGCCGGGCGTCGTCGTCTCGCGCAGCTCGCCGAGGACCTCCAGGCCGTGGCGGTGCGGCATGTGGAGGTCGAGCAGGATGAGATCCGGTGCGTGGCGCGCGACGAGCGCCGTGACCTCGCGCGCGTCCGACGTGCGCACGAGCGCCGTGTAACCCTCGGCCGTCAGCAGCGCGTCGAGCAGGTCGAGGTTCGCCTCCTCGTCGTCCACCAGCAGGATGGTGCGGTCGCGCAGGCGGTCCGCGGCCGGCGCGGCCGCCGGCATCTGCGTCGTGCTCACGCGCGCGTCCTCGCGCCGCCCGGCGGCAGGAAGCTCTCGACGACGCGGAGGAACTCGTCGACGTCGAGCGGCTTCGTGAGATATGCGTCGGCCCCGGAGGCGCGCAGCCGCTCCAGCGACGTCGGCGTCGCGTCGGCGCTCACGACGACGATCGGGATGCGCGCCGTGCGCGCGTCGCCGCGCAGCCGGCGCAGCACCTCCTCGCCCGGGATGTCGGGGAGATGCAGGTCGAGCAGGATCACGTCGGGCAGGTGCTCGCGCGCGAGCTCCACGCCGAGCTGTCCCTGCAGTGCGGGCATCGTGCGCCACCCCGGCCGCGAGAGAAGAATCGTGTCGACGAGGCTCAGGTTCGCGAGGTTGTCCTCGACGTACAGCAGCGTCGCCTCGCGGTGCGGGCCGGCGGGGACGGCGAACGTGCCGGTCTCCTCCAGCGTGCCTAACGGGTCCACGGCGCCGTCGAGCTCCAGCCGGAACGTGCTGCCGTCGCCGCCCGTCGTCTCCAGGGCGAGCGAGCCGCCCATCGCCTCGCACAGGCGCCGCGACAGCGCGAGCCCGAGCCCCGTGCCCTCCACCTCGGTCTGCTCCGCGCCGAGCCGCGCGAACGGCGTGAACAGCTGGCCCGCGCGCTCCGCCGGGATGCCGCGCCCGCTGTCCTCCACGCGCACGATCCAGCGGCCGTCCGCCTGCACGCTCGTGAGGCGCACGTGGCCGCCGCGGCGGTTGTACTTGATCGCGTTCGACAGGAGGTTCAGCAGCACCTGCACGAGGCGCTGTCGATCGGCCTGGACGAACGCGTCGCTCGGCCACGCGCCCTCGCGCAGCTCCACCTCCCACTGCTGCGCGAGCGGCCGCACGAGCCCGAACGCTTCCTGCAGCACCGACGCGAGCGCCACCGGCTCCAGCGAGAAGTTCTCGCGCCCCGCCTCGATCCGCGCGATCTCCAGCACCTCGTTGATGAGGTGCAGCAGGTGCCGTCCCGCCTTCAGGATGTGGCCCACCGCCTTACCGTGCTGCGGCGGCAGCTCGGCGCGCTGCAGCAGCTGCGCGAAGCCGAGGATGGAGTTCATCGGCGTGCGCAGCTCGTGGCTCATGCGCGACAGGAACTCGCTCTTCGCGCGGTTCGCGCGCTCGGCTTCCTCCTTCGCGCGCGCGAGCGCCTCCTCGCCGAGCTTGCGCTCGGTGATGTCGCGGCCGTTCGCGACGATCCCCTCGGCGGCGCTGGACGGCGACAGCGTGCGGCCGAGGTTCTCGAACACACGGTACGTGCCGTCCTTGCAGCGAATGCGGAACGTGGAGTTGTGCGTCTGGCCGGGATGCTCGACGATCCATTGGAAGTCTTCCATCACGCGCGGCACGTCGTCCGGATGCACGAGGTCCGACGGGCGCGTGCCCATCATCTCCTCGGGCTGCCAGCCGAGCATCCGCTCAACCGACGGACCGACGTACGTGATGGCCGCCGTCTCGTCGACGATCATCACGAAGTCGCTCGTGTTCTCGATGAGCCGGCGGAAGTGCTCCTCGCGCTCGGCGAGCGCGCGCTCGGCGACCTTGCGCTCCGTGACGTCCTGCGAGCTGCCGACCATGCGCAGCGGCGTGCCGTCGGGCGCGGTGACGAGGCTGCCGCGGCCGTGCAGGTGGCGCACGGTGCCGTCGGGGTGCACCACGCGGTGGTCGAACGAGAACGGCTTGCCCGTCGCCCGCGCCTGCGCCGAGACCTCGCGCGCGAAGTCGCGGTCGTGCGGGTGCACGAGGGCGAGGTACCCCTCGAGGTCGCGCGGCGCGCTCGCCGGCGTGACGCCGTACAGCTCGCACACGACGGCGTCCCACGCGAGCTGGCCCGTGCGGAGATCCATCTGCCACGAGCCGAGGCGCGCGATGCGCTGCGTCTCGCGCAGCTGCGCCTCGCGCTCGCGCAGCGCACGCTCCACGCGCTTGCGATCGGTGATGTCGCGCACGACGCTGATGTACGAGCCGTCGACGAGCGGGAAGAAGCGCGCCTCGAAGTCGCGCATCTCGTCGCCCGCGGGGAGCTCGTACTCGACCGTCGCGAGCTCGCCCGGGCGCGCGTCGTGGAGCGCCTCGTCGAACCGGTCGCACAGCTCGACCGGCATCACGTCGCGGAGCCGCTTGCCGAGGAACGCCTCCGGCGGCACGTACAGCCGGTCGGTGCTCGATGCGCGGTAGTCGAGGATCCGCAGCTCCGACGACAAGCGGAAGTACAGATCCGGGAGCGCCTGGAAGATCCCCTCGAGCTCGCGCGTGCGCTGCAGCAGCGCCTCCTTCGCGCGCGCGTGCTCCGCGACCTCCGCCGCCAGCTCCGCGGTGCGCGCCTCGACGCGCAGCTCGAGCACCTCGTTCGCCTCGCGCAGCGCCGCCTCGGCGCGCTTGCGGTCGTTCGTGTCGCGCGCGGTTGCGAGAATGCGGTCCACGCCGGCGAGCGTGACGCGACGCAGGCGCACCTCGGCCCACACGGCGCGTCCGTCCTTGTGTCGGCCGAGCCACTCGAAGCGCGGCGTCAGGCCGGCCGCGGCCTGCTGGAGATAGCGCCACCCCTGCTCGGGGGTGTATGGCGCGCGCCCGTCGCTGATGCCGGCGATGCCTAACGCCTTCTGCTCGTCGGCGGAGAAGCCGTACAGCTCCACCGCGGCGTTGTTCACGTCGAGGAACGCGCCCGTGTCCACGTCGTGCAGCCACATCGCATCCGACGCGCTCTGGAAGATCGTGCGATAGCTCTCCTCGCTCGCGCGCAGCCGCTGCTCGGCCGCCTTGCGATCGTTGATGTCGCGGGCCGTGGCGAGGACGCGGTCGACGCCGCCGATGTTCACGCGGCGGAGACGCACCTCGTTCCACACCGGGCGGCCATCCTTGTGGCGGCACAGCCACTCGAAGCGCTGCGGCTCGCCCGCCGCGGCGCGCCGCAGGTACTCCAGGCTCGCCTCCGGCGTGTACGGCGGCCGGTTGTCGCTGATGAGCGGCACGCCGCCCGCCTTCTGCTCCTCCGCCGTGAAGCCGTAGATCTCCTCCGCCGCCCTGTTCACCTCGAGGAACGCGCCGGTGTCGACGTCGTGCATCCACATCGCGTCGGACGCGTTCTCGAAGATGCCGCGGTAGTTCTCCTCGCTCGCGCGCAGCGCCAGCTCCACCTGCTTGCGGTCGCGGATGTCGCGCACGAGCGCGAGCAGGCGGGCCTCGCCGCGGATCGTCACGCGCTGCAGGCTCACCTCGACCCACATCTCCTCGTGCGTCTTGCGGTGCACCGTCATCCACTCGAACCGCACCGACTCGCCGGCCGCGGCGCGGTGCATGTACGCCAGCGCGCGATCGGGCGTGAACGGCGGCGGGCCGTTCGCGATGACCGACAGCCCGCTCGCGCGCAGCTCGTCGAGCGTGACGTCGTTCACCTCGCACGCACGCCGGTTCGCGTCGAGGATGCGACCGGTCTCGAGATCCTGCACGAAGATCGCGTCGTTCGACGAGTCGAAGATCGCGCGATAGCTCTCCTCCGACGCACGCAGCGCCAGCTCCGTGGCGCGGCGCTCCGTGATGTCGAGCGACGTGCCGATCACGCGCGAGTACTCGCCGTCGACGCCGGGCGCGAGCAGCCCCTGCGCCTGCAGCAGGCGGATCTCGCCGTCGGGGCGCACGATGCGGAACTCCACCGTCACCGGCGCGAGCCCCGTGAGGCGCGCCATCCCGTCGTCGATGATGCGCCGGTCGTCCGGGTGCACCATCGCCATGAACTCGGTGTGCGTGCGTGGCCGCGTCTCGACGTCGAAGCCGTGGATGCGCGACTGCTCGCGCGACCAGGTGATCGCGTCGGAGCGCAGGTCGATCTCCCAGCTCCCGAGCCCCGCGATCTGCTCGACGAGGTCCATCTGCTGCTCGCGCTCGCGCAGCGCCTGCTCGGCGAGCCGCTTCCCCTCGGCGGTGGCCTCGCCGGCGAGGCGGTCGGCGAGGCGGGCGAGGAAGCTCCGTTCGGCGGGCGTCCACGGCGCCGACGCGCCGCGCTTCGCGCACAGCACGCCGCCGAGCCGCCCGCCGGTCCACAGCGCGACGTCGAGCACCGCGGCGTCGCCCTCGCGTCGCTCCGCCGCGTCGTCGGTCGCGAGCGCGTCCGCGTTCGGCCGGTCGCCGGCGACGTCCCACAGCGTGGGATGCTCGCAGCTCACGACGCCGAGCGGATGGTGCACCATCGGCTCGAGCCCTCCGCTCGCGCCGGGCAGCCACACGACGAGCGTGTGGGCGCCGAGCGCCTCCGCCGCGATCCGCAGCAGGCCCACCGCGTTCGCCGTCGGATCGCCCCAGCTGCGGCGGCGGAGGTCGGAGAGCAGCCGGTCCAGCGACGACGCGTCGGCCGTGAACGGCGTCGGGGCGCCGGCGAGACCGGTCGGGGCGGGGGAAGTCATGTCGGATGCGGCGAGGCGGGGCGGGCGTGCGGCGGCGAAGGTACGACGCGCGCACGGGGACCGACAGCGAGCGCGTCGCAAAGGTCGGTCGCCGCACCCCGGGTTGGATGGGTCGGATGACCCGGGCGCCGCACCAAAGGTATGCACGGGTCCGGCGTGACGGGATGCGAGACGGGGGCGTGGCGACCGCTCGGTCACCACGCCCCCGTTCCGTCGCAGGGAGACTTCGCCTCAAGCGGAGGCGTCGCCGGCGCTGCCGTCGCCCGGGCCGCGGGGCTTTCGCCGCGGCGCTTCCTTGGAGGACGGCGCGCTCGCGGGATTGCCGTTCGTCGCCGGCGAGGGCGACGGAGACTTCGCCGCCGCCTGCTTCGCCGCTGCCGGCTTCGGCGTGGCGGCCTTCGTGGCGGCCGGCTTCGTGGCCGCCGGCTTCGGAGCGGCCGGCTTCGGGGCCGCGGCCTTGGCGGCCGTCTTCGCCGGGGTCGCCGACTTCGTGGCGCCGGTCTTCGCCGCCGTCTTGGCGGTCGCCGTCTTCGTGCGCGCGGTCTTCGCCGCCGTGCCGCCGGCGGTGCTGCGTGGCGTCGCGGCGGTCGGCGTGTCGGTGGCACTCGGCGCGCCGAGGACCCCGGCGTCGGCGGTCACCCGGTCGGCGAGCCCCGGCATCTCGGGGGGGCGGTACAGCTCGCGCTCCGCCGTCAGCCAGTCCTCCATGTCGTTCCCGTGGCGGCCGCCACGCGCGACGAACAGCTCGTAGGCCCGCTGGCGGATCCGGTCCAGCAGGCCATGCCCGCGCTCGCGCCCTGCCTTGTCTTCGCCGGACCGCGCTCCGGTTCCGGCATCGGCCGGCGCGCCCGAACGGCTCGCCTCGCCTGAATGTTCCATGCGTATGCCTCCATGCGTACGGAAGAGATGCGTGGAATATGCGCGAGCCGTGGTCCGGATGCACAACGGCAGGCGGCGACGTCGGACGCTGGAAAAACGTGCGATCCCAACTTTCTGGACCGCATCCTACGAGCGCATGGGTCCGTATGGCAAGGGTCGAGCCCGGCGATCGCTCGCGCTCAGCGTGGGGTGCGCAGCGCCATGCACGACGCGTCGCTGCGCCGCGCCGCATCGCACCACGCACCGATCACCGCGCGCGCCGTGGTCGGGTCGCGCAGGTAGCCGAGCAGCCCATGAGGATCGTCACGATGTGGTGACTCGGTGCGCAGATCGGCGACGCGCGCGCTGTCGGCGAGCGAGTCGATCGACGTGGCGTGCGCCGCGAACGGATCGCCCTCGCCCACGACGTTGCGCCACGACCCCACACCCGGCGGCACGTCGGCCGAGCGCTCGTCGCCGAACAGCAGCCGGCGCACGTCGGCCGACGCGACGGGCGAGCCGAGCGTGACGAGTCGGTAGACGAGCGGCGCGCGCGACGTGGTCGTGTCGCGCAGCAGGTCGCCCCACGCGACGAGGCCGCCCAAGCTGCGCGCGACGAGCACCACGGGGCGGTGCTCGCGCCGCGCCCGCGCCAGCGCGTCGCCCACACGACGCTCGGCCGCGCAGCGCGAGCCGGGATCGCCGAGGAAGTGCAGGTCGCCGGCGAGGCTTCCGAGCTCGCGCGTCGACGAGTCGTTCGGCGCGTCCGAGCGTGCCGCGCTCGCGACGGCGTCGAGCAGCGCGCCGGCGACCTGGGCGAAGACGCCGAGCGGCGAGTCCTTCGCCACGGGGAGCCTAACGTCGTCGCCGCAGCCGCCCGTCGTGCCGCGCGCCGCGAGCAGATCGGCGTACCACACCACGCGCACGTCGTCGTCGTCGAGCAGCGCGCGCCCGGTGGCCGCGCGCGCCCCCTCGCGCAGCGCGTCGAGCGCGTCGCGCCGCAGCGCGGCCGAGTCGCGCCCGGCCTGTCCGCGGCCGTGCACGATCAGCACGATGGGCCGCGGCGGCTGCGCGGTCGCGAGCGACAGCAAGGTGAGTGCGACGAGTGGGAGCTGCATGCTGTTCGGATCTCACGCGGAGACGCGGAGCACGCGGAGCACTGCCTCTTGTTGGTTTTGAACCACAGAGGGCACGGAGGACACGAAGCAGTACCGCTACAGTTGGTTTTCTCCGTGTCCTCTGTGCCCTCCGTGGTCAAGAGCAGTTGAGGTTTCTCTGCGGCCCTCTGCGTCCTCTGCGGTTCGACTCAAAGAGGCCGTGCTCCGCGTCCTCCGCGCCTCCGCGCGAGACGATGCCGCGCAAGAATGGCTCCGCGACCGCCGGGGACGCTTGCCGCCCCGCGCGTGCACACCCATGCTCCCCGCGGCGCGCCACGTCGCGAAGTGGCGACGGCGCGGCGCCGCACCACGAGCCGCGAAAGGGAATCATGCCCCGGTCACCGCGCTCCCGCACGCGTCCTGCTCCCGCGCCGTTCACCGGCGCTCCCCCCACCGCCGTGCCGCGATCGGTGCGCGGGCCCGAGGTTCGCGCCGCGATCGACGCGGTGCGCGAGCCCGATCCGGTGCGCCCGCTCACGCCGTCGCCGGCGGACTGGCGCGACGGGTGGATCTACTTCGCGATGGTGGACCGGTTCGACAACCCGCACGCGCCGCCGCGGCACCTGCCGTTCGACGCGCCGTTCGGCGGCTTCCAGGGCGGCACGATCGACGGCGTGCGGCGGCGGCTCGACTACCTGCAGTCGTTAGGCGTCGGCGCGCTGTGGATCACGCCCGTGCTGCGCAACGTCGCGCGCGTCGACGGCGCGCCGAACGAGGGCACGTACCACGGCTACGGGATCCAGAACTTCCTCGCCGTCGATCCCCGCTACGCCTCGGACCCGCGGCACGCCGACGCCGAGCTGCGGCGGCTCGTCGACGACGCGCACGCGCGCGGGATCTACGTCATCCTCGACATCGTGTTGAACCACACAGGCGACGTGTTCGCGTACGACGGCGGATCGACGGCCGCGCACGCCGACGCGCCGCGCAGGATCCACTGGCGCGACGCGCACGGCGTGGCGCGGCCGGAGTGGACCACCGCGGACGCCATCGGCAGCCTGCCGCCGCTCGACGCCGCGGTGTTCCCCGACGAGCTGCGGCACGACGCGATGTTCCGCCGCCAGGGCGCGCCCGCCGCCGACGGCCCCGAGACGATCGGCGACTTCGGCTCGCTGAAGCAGCTCGTGACGAGCGATCCCGCGGTCGCCGACGCGCTCATTCGCGCGCACCAGTACGTCATCGCGCGGTGGGACGTCGACGGCTTCCGCGTCGACACGCTGAAGTACCTCGACCGCGAGTTCGCGCGCACGTTCGGCAACGCGATGCGCGAGTTCGCGCTCGGCGCCGGCAAGAAGAACTTCTTCACGTTCGGCGAGGTGTACGACGACGAGGCGCAGATCGCGCGGTTCGTCGGCCGCAACACGCGCGACGCGAACGCGGAGATCGTCGGCGTCGACGCGGCGCTCGACTTCCCGCTGTTCTTCAAGCTTCCGGCCGTGCTGAAGGGGATGCTGCCGCCGAGCGAGATCGCCGGCGTGTACCAGCGGCGCAAGGCGGTGGAGCGCGAGGTCGTGAGCTCGCACGGCGAAGCGACGCGCTTCTTCGTCACGTTCCTCGACAACCACGACCAGCACGAGCGATTCCGCTTCGAGGCGGCCGACGACCCGCATCGCTACGACGACCAGGTGACGCTGGCGCTCGCGTGCCAGTTCGCGCTGCCCGGGATCCCGTGCGTGTACTACGGCACGGAGCAGGGGCTCGCCGGCCGCGGCGCGAGCGACCAGAACGTGCGCGAGGCGCTGTGGGGGAAGCCGGGCGCGTTCGACCCCGCGCACCCGCTCGCGCGAGCGCTGCGCGCGCTCTCCGACCTGCGCCGCCGCACGCCCGCGCTGCGCTACGGTCGCTTCTACTTCCGCCCCGTGTCGGGGGACGGCGTGCACTTCGGCGTGTCACCGTTCCGCGCCGGCGTGCTCGCGTTCTCGCGCATCCTCGGTGACCGCGAGGTGCTCGTCGTCGCGAACACGAGCGCGAGCGACGGGTTCGTCGGGGAGGTGATCGTCGACGCATCGCTCAATGCCCCGGGATCGACGTTCGCCGTGCTGCACGCGAACCGCGCCGACCCCGCGGCACCCGGTGCGGTGCGCGTGACCGGCGCGATCGAGGTCCGCGAGGTCGACGGATCGTCAGGCACCGGCCCCGCGGCGGTGGTGCGGGTGGCGCTGCGGCCGATGGAAGTGCAGGTGCTCGGGTGAGTCGCTGCGTGGCTGCGCGGCTGCGTGGGTCCCGTCACGCAGGCACGCAGCCACGCAGCCACGCAGCCGCGTTCACTGCATCGCTGCCGTCGTCGCGCGCGGGCCGGGCGCGAAGCGGTCGAACCAGCTCCGCAGGTAGAGCTGCGTCCGCAGGAAGTTCGACGGCGTGCTCGAGGTGCCGTGGTACTCGTTGTTCATGCGGATCATCGCCGTCGGCACGCCGCGCATCTTCAGCGCGCGATAGAACTCCTCCGTCTGCGGGATCGGCGTGCGCAGATCCTGCACGCCGGTCATGAGCAGCGTCGGCGTCTTCACGTTGCCGACGTACATGATCGGCGAGCGGCGCAGGTACTCGCTCGGATCTTCCCAGAACGGCTTCTCGAAGTTGTCGTACCACGCCGCGCCGTCCGTCGTGCCGACGAAGCTCATCCAGTTCGTGACCGGGCAGAGCGACGCCGCCGCGGCGAAGCGGTCGGTGTGGCCGACGATCCACGCGGTGAGCACGCCGCCGCCCGAGCAGCCGTACACGAACATCCGCTTCGTGTCGACGTAGCCGCGCCCGACGACGGTGTCGACGCCCGCCATGAGGTCGTCGAAGTCCTTGCCCGGGTACGCGTTCTTGATCTCGTTCGTGAACTTGATGCCGTAGCCCGTGCTGCCGCGCGGATTCGTGTACAGCACGACGTAGCCGTCCGCCGCGTGGTCCTGCCGCGCGAAGCTGAACGCCACGTTGTACATCGACTGCGGCCCGCCGTGGATGTCGAGGATGAGCGGGTACTTCCTCGACGGGTCGAAGTCCGGCGGCTTCACGATCCATCCCTGGATCTTCAGGCCGTCCTTCGACGGATACCAGATCTCCTCCGTCGTCGCGAGCTTCTTGCCGGTGAGCACGTCGTCGTTGACGTTCGTGAGCTGCGCGAACGTCGTCGCGGCGCCGGTCTTCGGGATCGTGAACGTCACCACGTCGTTCGGCTTCGTGGGCGTCGAGCGTACGCCGACGGCGAGGCCGTTGCGGCCGACGTTCGAGACCACGAGCACGTGCGTGCCCGTGGTCACCGGCCGCGGCGCGCCCGTCAGCCCGGTCACGTACAAGTTGCGCGACCCCTCGCTCTCGACGTTGAAGTAGAGGCTCGCGCCGTCGGGCGACCAGAACTGCCCCGCGATCGGGCGGTCGAGCGTGCCCGACGCGACGTGCGGGGCCGAGCCGTCCGCGTTCATGACGACGAGCTTCGTCTCCGCGGTGGCCGAGTGGTCGGTGGAGTCGGCCGAGAGATACGCGATGTGGCGGCCGTCGGGCGAGTACACCGGATTGCCGTTGTTCCCGACGCTCTGGGTGAGCTGCTTGATCTCCCCGGTCTCCACGTTCGCCGCGTAGATCTGCGAGCGGCGGAACATGCGCTCGGAGTCGGCGACGCGGAACGCGGAGAACGCGACCCACTTGCCGTCGGCGGAGAAGCTCGGCGCGGCGTGGTTGAAGTCGCCCGTCGTGAGCTGGCGCGGCGTGCCGCCGTCGGCCGGGATCACGAACACGTGACGGTACGCCTCGTCGGTGAAGCCGATGCGGTCGGAGCGGTAGTTCAGCCGCGTGACGACCTTCGGGGCCTCGATCCACTTCGCGCCCTTCGGCGGCGTGGGCATCGCGATGCGCCAGTTGTCGCGCACCGGGACGTTCATCGTGAACGCGAGCTGCTTGCCGTCGGGCGACCACTCGAGCGCCGACGGCGCCTCGGTGACGTGCGAGATCTGGGTCGTCGCGCCCTCGGCGTCCATCCACCGCACGAAGATCTGCGACGAGGCGTTGGGCTCCCCGCGCGCGATGTACGCGATGCGCTTGCCGTCGGGCGACCAGTGCGCGTCGGAGCCCTGCGCGAGCGCGCGCGGGCGCGTGCCGTCGGCGTTCATCTGCCACAGTGACGTCTCCCAGCGGTCGTTCATCTTGTCCACCCAGCGGCGGGTGAAGATGATCGTCGAGCCGTCGGGGGAGATCTGCGGATTCTGGACGTCCTCCCAGTCCAGGTACTGCTCGAGCGCGACGCGGTCGCGGGGGCGCGCCGCGGCCGCGTTAGGCGGCGTCGCAGCAGGCTGCGCAGGGACGGCCGGCGGCGTCGCGACCAGGAGCAGGACGAGCGCCGCGTACGGCAGACGGTGGCGGGGCATGCGATCCTCCGAGTGATGCGCGTGGTGGCGAGGATCGTACTGGTGGGCGCGGCGCGCCGCCAGACGACGCTGCGCAACCGATCAGAACGTCGCGCGCACCTGCACGCCCGCGCGTCCCCGCGGTGACACCACCGGTGCCGCGCCGACGCGTCGCGCGCTCGCCGTCGACGCGCCGGCGTGATGTCGCGCCTCGAGCGCGGCGAGCAGCCACACGCCGGCCCCCGCGGCGATCGACGGCACGACGTACGGGCGCTCGCGCTCCGGCACCGCCTGCGTGTACGGGCGGCCGAACGCGTCGAGGAACGTGCGATCGCGCACCACCGTCCGCTCGTACAGCGCGCCGCCCACCGCGGCGCCCGCGAGTCCGACGGCGACGACGCCGAGCGCGGGCCGCCCCGTGTAGAACTGGCCGAGCCCGGGGAACACCAGCCCGCGCACGAGCGCCGTCGACGCGTCGTACGTCGGGCGGCGGAGCGCGTCGAGCGCGCGGAGCACCGCCGCGCGGTCGTCCGCCGACTGCGACGCCGTGAGGTACGCCTCGAGGTCGCGCGCGGCGGCGTCGCGCCGGCCGAGCCGAAGCCGCGCGATGGCGCGGTCGTACACCGCTTCCGGCGCGGGCGGCGCGAGGCGCACGGTCTCGTCGAACGCCGCCGCGGCGGCCTCCCACCGGCCGGCGTCGAGCGCGGCGAGGCCGGCGCGGAAGCGCTCCTGGGCGCGCCGCGCGGCGTCCGCGGTACCCGCCGGCGAGAGCCGGAGCACGCGCTGCTGCACGTCGTCGGCGTCGCGTCCCGTCGGCGACAGCGCGAGATAGCGGCAGTAGTCGACGACGGCGGCCGCGGCGTCGCCGAGCTCCTCGTCGGCGCGGCCTAACGCGTAGGCGATCTGGTCGTCGTTCGGGTCGAGCGCGGCGGCGCGGCGGAACGCGTCGCGCGCCCCGCTGCGGTCGCCCACGAGCGCCGCCTCGCGCCCCTGCGCCGCGAGCCGGCGGGCCTCGGCGTTGTCCTGGCGCGGCGTGGCCGCGGCGACGGCGCGCGCGCAGCCCGGCGGCGGCAGCGGCAGCGTGCGCTTCGGTGCGAGCGTCTGCGCGACCGCGTGCGTGGAGAGGAGCAGCGTGGCGAGAATGACGGCGGCAGTGCGGCGGATCATCGAGGCGTCGTTAGGCGTGAGGCTCACGGCGTGATCGTCACCGTCGCGGTGCCGGTCGCGCCGCCGCTCGCGGCGCCGATGGTGACGGTGCCGACGGCGAGGCCCACGACGCGGCCGCTGCTCGATACGATGGCGACCGATGCGTCGCTCGTCGACCACGTGACGGGAAGTCCCGTGATCGTCGCACCCGCCGCGTCGACCGGCGTCGCGACGAGCGTCACGGACGACCCGACGGGGGTCGACGCGGTGCCCGGCGAGACGATCACGCGCTGCACCGTCGGCGCCTGCACGATCACCACGGCCTGGCCCACGACGCCACCCGTCTGCGCGAAGATCACCGCGACGCCGCCGGACAGCGCGGTGACCGTGCCGTCGCTCGCCACGGTCGCCACGCCGGGCGCTCCGCTCGTCCACGCGATCGTGCGGCCGGCGATCGGCGCGCCGCCGGCGGTGAGCGGCGTCGCGGTGAGCCGCGCCGTCGCGCCGACGGCGAGCCGCGTGGTGTCGGGGCTGACGCGCACCGCCGCGACGGCGAGCGCGGTCACGCGGACGACGACCGTGCCGCGCACGCCCTCGCTCGTCGCCGACAGCGTCGCCGTTCCCGCGGCGACGGCCGTCACGAGCCCCGTCGCGCTCACGCGGGCGACGTTCGGCGCGTCGCTCGCGAACGTCACGTCGCGTCCGCTCAGCGGCTGCCCCTGCGCGTCGGCGAGCCTGACGGCGAGGCGCGCGGTATCGCCCTCGGCGAGCGTGGTGCTCGCGAGCGACAGCGTGACCGACGCGACGGGGCGGGGGAGCACGGTGAGCGTGGCGCTCGCCGAGCGCCCCTCGATCGTCGCGGTGATGCGCGCGGTGCCGACGCCGGTGCCCGTCGCCAGCCCGCCCGAGGAGACCGTGGCCACCGCCTGGTCGCTCGACGTCCACGTCACGGCGCGCCCGGCGAGCGGTCGGCCGAGCGAGTCGAGCGTCGTGGCCGCGAGCTGCACGGTACCGCCTAACGGAATCGACGGCGCCGACGGCGCGACGGTGACCGAGGCGACCGGGATCGGGGTCACGGTGACGGCGACGAGCGCGGTGCGCCCCTCGCTCGCGACGGTGATCGACGCCGTCCCCGGCGCCACGGCCGTCACCAGCCCGTCCGGCGCGACCGTCGCGACGGCGGCGGCGTTCGACGCGAACGTCACCGTGCGCCCCGTCAGCTCGCCGCCCGCCGCGTCGAGCGTGCGTGCGCGGAGCTGCGCCGTGCCGCCGACGCGCAGGTCCACCGTCGACGGCTGCACGACGACGGACGCGACCGGCCGCGGCGTGACGGTGACCGTGGCGACGGCGTAGCGGCCAGCGAAGTTCGCGGCGACCTGGGTGGTTCCCGGAGCGACGCCGCGCACGATCCCCGTGCTCGAGGCCGACGACGTGACCGCCGCGATGCCCGCGTCGCGCGTCGTCCACACCACCGTGCCGCCGACGTCGCGGCCGCCGGCGTCGCGCACGCGCGCGGTGAGCGGCGCGTCCGCGCCGGCGACGACGGTGAGCGTCGATGCCGACAGCTCGACGCTCGCCGCGTCGATCGGATCGCTCGCCGTGCTCGAGCAGGCGGCGAGCGCCAGCGCGGCGCCCACCGCGAGGCGCCGACGCGTCATCGCACCTTCACTTTCACGGTCGCGCTGACGCTGCCGGAGCGCACCGTGACCACGGCGTCGCCGTCGTTCAGCGCGACCACCGTCGCGAGGTTGCTGAGGAGCGAGTTCACGTTGAGCGCGGCGACCGACGGATCGTCGATCGACCACGTGAACTTCGCCGTCAGGATCACGTTGTCGCTCGCATCGTACGCGATGGCGGCCATGTCCGCCGCGTCCTTCGGCGTCTTGCCGCTCTTCAGGTTGATCGCGCCGGGACGCACGTCGATGCGCGCGACGACGGGGGCCGGCGGAGGCGGCGGCTGTTGCACCGTCACGCCCGCCGAGCCGCTCACGCCGCCGCTCGTCGCCGTGATCGATGCCGACCCGGCGCTCACCGCCGTGACGACGCCCGACGACGACACCGTCGCGATCGACGGGTCGGAGCTCGTCCACGCGATCGGGCGTCCCGTGAGGACGTTGCCGCTCGCGTCGCTCAGCGTGGCGGTCGCCGTCGTCGTCGCGCCGATCGCGAGCGTCGACGCGCCGAGCGTGACGGACACCGCGGCGACCGGCGCCGGCGGCGGCGCGGTCACCGTGAGCGCGGCGGATCCGGTGACGCCCCCGCTCGTCGCCGAGATCGTCGCGCTGCCGACGCCGACCGCGATCACGCCGCCGCTCGGCGACACCGTCGCCACCGTGGGATCGGAGCTCGCCCACGTCAGCGGGCGCCCGGTGAGCACGTTGCCGGCGGCATCCCGCAGCGTCGCCGTCGCGGAGGTCGCGCTGCCGACGGTGAGGCTCGTGCTGCCCAACGACACCGCGATCGACGCCACCGGCGCCGGCGGCGGTGCCGTCACGGTGAGCGTCGCGGACCCCGTGACGCCGCCGCTCGTCGCGCTGATCGTGACGGTTCCCGGCGCCACCGCCGTGACGCCGCCGCTCGCCGACACCGTGGCGATCGACGCGTCCGACGACGCCCACGTGACCGGACGTCCGGTGAGCACGTTCCCCGCCGCGTCACGCAGCGTGGCCGACGCGGTGGTGCTGCCACCCGTGACGAGCGACGACGCGCCCAACGACACCGAGACCGTCGCCACCGGCGCCGGCGGCGGCGCGCTGACCGTGAGCGACGCCGACCCGCTCGCGCTGCCGCTCGTCGCGGTGATCGTCGCCGTTCCCGGCGCGACCGCGACGACCTGGCCGCTCGACGACACCGTCGCGACCGATGCGTTCGACGTCGTCCACGCGATGGGCCGGCCGGTGAGCACGTTGCCGGCCGCGTCGCGCAGCGTCGCCGTCGCGCCCGTGCTCTGTCCCACGACGAGGCTCGCGCTGCCCAACGACACGCTGATCGCAGCCACCGGCGCGGGCGCCTGCGCGACGACCGTCACCGACGCGGAGCCGGTCACGCCGCCGCTCGTCGCCGAGATCGTCGCGCTGCCGAGGCCGACGCCGATCACGGCGCCGCTCGGCGCGACCGTCGCGACCGTGAGATCGGAGCTCGCCCATGTCACCGTGCGTCCGGTGAGCACGTTGCCGGCGGCGTCGCGCACCGTCGCCGTCGCGAGCGTCGCGTTCCCGAGCGGAAGACTCGCAGTGCCTAACGACACCGTGATGGACGCGACCGCCGGCGGTGGGGGCGGTGGCGGCGGCGAGACGGCGGTCACGGTGAGCGTCGCGCTGCCCGTCACGCCGCCGCTCGTCGCGCTGATCGTGGCGGTTCCGGCGGCGACCGCGGTCACGGCGCCGGTCGTCGACACGGTGGCGATGGCGGGGTCGGACGTCGCCCACGTCACCGGCCGGCCGGTGAGCACGTTGCCGCTCGCATCGCGCAGCGTCGCGGTCGCGGCGGTCCCCTGTCCCACCGTGAGGCTCGGCGACGCGAGCGACACGGCCACCGTCGCCACGGACGGCGGTGGTGGGGGCGGCGGCGGTGGCGTCGCCGGCGTCGTGACGGTCACGGTGGCCGACGCGCTCTGCCCGCCGGCGGACGCCGTGATCGTCGCGGTGCCGTCGGCGACGGCGGTCACGACGCCCGACGCGGACACGGTCGCGACCGCGGCGTTGCTCGTCGTGAACGCGAACGCGCGCCCGGCGAGCGCGTTGCCCGCGGCGTCGTACGCCGTGGCCGTCGCCTGCGTCGTCTGCGCGGGCTGGAGCGATCCGGTGCCTAACGCGATCGTCACCCGCGCCACCGGCACCTGCGACACGCTCGCGGTGGTCGAGCCGGTGACGCCGTCGATCGTCGCCGAGATCACGGCGCTCCCCGCGCCGACCGCGGTCACGAGGCCGCCGGGCGACACGGTGGCGACCGCGGCGTCGCTCGTCGCCCACGTCACGGGGCGGCCGGTGACCGCGGTACCGAAGCGGTTCGTCGCGGCGGCGGAGAGCTGCGCCGTCGCGCCGGGCAGCAGCGACGGCGGCATGCCGCTCACCGCGACGGCGACGACGGGGTCCGGCACCACGCTCACCGTCGCCGTGCCCTGCGCGCCGCCCGCCGACGCGGTGATCTGCACCGTGCCCAGCGCGAGCGCGAGCACCCGTCCCGCGCTCGACACGACGGCGACCCGCTCGTCGCTCGACGCGAACGTGATCGGGTACGGCAGCGCGTTGCCGCCGGCGTCGACCGCGGTCGCCGCGAGGTCGCGCGCGTCGCCGACGAGCATGACGAGCGACGAGGGCAGGATGCGCACGCCGGCCGCGGGCACGGCGCGCACGGTGACGGTCATCGTCGCCGAGGCGCGCCCCGACGTCGCGAGGATCACCGCGGTGCCGGCGCCGAGCGCGGTCAGCTTGCCGTTAGGCGCGGCGGACACCACGCCCGGCGCGCCGCTCGTCCATGTGATGACGCGGCCGGCGAGCGCGTGCCCCGCCGCGTCGAGCGCCGTCGCGCGCACGGTGAGCGTGTCGCCCACGGTGAGCGACGCGGCCGCCGGCTGCAGGTCGAGCGACGCGACGTTCGCCGGAGCCACGGTCACCGTCGCCGTGCCGGTCGCGCTGCCGCTCGTCGCCGTGATGGTCGCCGAGCCGAGCCCCGTCGCCGTGACGACGCCGTCCGCACTCACGCGCGCCACGGTGGTGTCGGACGACGCGAACGCGACGGCGCGGCCCGCGAGCACGGCACCGGACGCGTCGGTCACGAGCGCCTCGAGCCGCAGCGTGTCGCCCACCGCGAGCGACGAGCTGCTCGGCGACACGATCACCGACGCGACGGGACGCGCGACGACGACGACGTGCGCGGCAGCGCTGCGTCCCTCGGCGGACGCGGTCACGTCCACGGCGCCCGGCGCCGCGGCGAGCACGAGCCCCGACGACGACACCGACGCGACGGCCGGGTCGCTCGAGCTCCACGCGATCGTGCGACCCGCGAGCACGCCGCCCGCCGAGTCGGTCGCCGTCGCCGAGAGCTGCGTCGACTGGCCGACGACCAGCGTGTCGGTCGCCGGCGCGACGGCGAGCGCCGCCACCGGCACCGCGACGACGGTGACGCCCACGGATGCGACGTGTCCCTCGCTCGTCGCCGTGACCGTCGCGACGCCGGGCGCGCGTCCCTCGATCGTCCCCACGCTGTCCACCGACACGATGCGCGGGTCGGTCGTCGTCCACGTGACGACGCGTCCCGTCAGCTCGCTCCCGTCGGCGTGCAGCGTGTGCGCGACGAGCGTCATGCGCGCGCCGACCATCAGACGTGCCGCGTCGGGCGAGAGCTGCACCGTCGCCACGGCGCGCGGGCCGACGGTGACGGTGGCCTTCGTGAACTTGCCCTCGACGTTCGCCGCGACCTCCGCGCGGCCCACCGCGACGCCGGTCACGCGTCCGTCGCTCGACACGCGCACGATCGTCGTGTCGCTGCTGGACCAGACGATGGAGCGGGGAAGCGCGTGCCCCTGCGGATCGAGCGCCTGCGCCTGCAGCGTCGTCGAGCCGCCGACCTCCAGCGTCACCGTCGGGCTGGAGATCGACACCGCCGCGACCGTGCCGACGACCGTGGCGCCGGTGATGCCGCCGTCGGCGCCCGCACCACCGCCACACGCCGTCGCCGCGGCCAGCGCGGCCGCCACGAGCGCACGACCGAGCCTGCGAGCCAGAGCGCGTCCGATCATGGTAGCGCCTTCTCGAGGTACGTCGGCGACGCGTGATGCGTGCGCGTGCCGTCGCCGAGCTGTCCCTCGACGTTGTAGCCCCAGCACGCGACGCCGCCCGCGGCGGTCGTGCCGCAGGTGTGGGCGCCCGTCGCGTCGATGCTCGTGAACGTACCCGGCACCCGCACCGGCGACGTGCGGTCGACGGTCGTGCCGTCGCCGAGCTGGCCGTAGACGTTGCGCCCCCAGCACATGACGACGCCGGCCCCGGTGCGCGCGCAGGAGTGCACGCTCCCCGCAGCGACCGACGCGAAGCGCATCGGCGCGTCGACGCGCGTCGGCGTCGCGCGGTCGCCGCCGCCGCCGGTGCCTAACTGCCCGTACGCGTTCCGCCCCCAGCAGTACACCTCGCCGGCAGCGGTGAGCGCGCAGGTGTGCGCGCTGCCCGCCGCGATGTCGACGAAGCGGAGCCCGCCGGCGACCGGCGTCGCGACGCGCTTGGCGTCGTGCGTGCCGTCGCCCAACTGCCCGTCGTCGTTCGCGCCCCAGCAGAACGCGATGCCGTCGGACGTGAGCGCGCAGCTGTGGCGCCACCCCGCGGCGATGGTCGTGAAGCGCGCCGACCCGGTCGTCGCGAGCACCGGCGTGGTGTGCGTCGCCGTCGTGCCGTCGCCGAGCTGGCCGGATCCGTTCGCGCCCCAGCACGCGACGCCGCCGTCGATGGTCACGCCGCAGGTGTGCGAGAGTCCCGTGCGGAGCACGCGGAAGCGGAGCCCGCCCGCGACCCGCACCGGTGCATCGCGGCTGCTCGTCGTCGCGTCGCCGAGCTCCCCGTGCTCGTCGTTCCCCCAGCAGTACGCGTCGCCGGTGGACGTGAGCGCGCACGTGTGCGCGACGCCCGCGGCGATCTCGGCGAACTGCACGTCGCTCGCGACGGGGACCGGCGTCGCGCGCCCCTCGGCGTCGTCGGCGCCGAGCTGGCCACGGTCGTTCGCTCCCCAGCAGTACGCGCGGCCGCTGCCGCCGAGCGCGCACGTGTGGCGTCCGCCGACGGCGATCGTCGAGCGCTCGACGGGGAGAGGCGCGGGCACCGCCGCGGGCACCGCCGCGGGCACCGCCGCGGGCGCGGGCGCGGCGGCAGGGGCGTTGGGCGCGGTGTCCGGCGTCGGGGTCGGCGTCACGGCGGCCTCGCGCGCCTGCACGCTCGCGGCGACGTTCGCCGCGCTCGGCGGCGCCGACGTCGGCGACGGCGCGGGGATCTGCGCGGAGTCGAGCGCGGGCGCCGCGTCGGGCACCGGCCGTGTCGCCGGCACCTCGATCGCGGGGCGACGGGCGTCCGTCTGCGCGGCGATCGGCACGAGACGCGACGCGCCACGCGAGATCGCGAACGCGCCCGCCGCGCCGACGATCACGACGGCGGCCGCGCCCGCGACGAGCCAGCGCGACCGACGCGTGCGCGCCTCGGCGACCCACACCGGCGTCGCGTCCGCGGCGCCTAACGGCACGGGCTGCGTGAAGTCGGCGCGCGACACGCGCTCGGTGGGGAGCCCCACGGCCGCCTTGCGGTGCGCCTCCACGCGCCGGCGGTGGGCCCGCAGCCACGGCGCGTAGTCGGCGGGGAGGACGCCGCGGCCGTCGATCAGCGCGAGCACGCTCTCCACGTTCGCCCACCGCGCGCCGCGCTCCTTCTGGAGCATGCGCTCGATGACGTACTGCAGCTGGAGCGGCACCGGGTCGCGGTCGGCGGGGCGCACCGCCTCGATCGGCGCCAGCGTGGAGGTCCGCTGCTTCTCGAGCATCTCGTACAGCCCCGCGCCCTCCCACGGCTGCCGCCCGGTGAGCATCTCCCACGCGACGAGCCCCAGGCTGTAGAGATCCGACCGCCCGTCCACCGCGCCGCCGGCGATCTGCTCGGGCGACATGTACGCCGGCGTGCCGATCGTCGTGCCGGTCTGCGTCAGCCGCGTGTCCGACTCGTCGACGCGCGCGATGCCGAAGTCGGAGAGCAGCACGCGGCCGGACCCCGCCTCGAGGAAGATGTTCTCCGGCTTCACGTCGCGGTGCACCACACCGTGCTTGTGCGAGAATCGCAGCGCCTCCCCGACGTCGCGCAGCACCTGCGTCGCGCGCTCGGTGGACAGCGCGCCCTCGTCGCGCAGCACGTCCTTCAACGTGCGGCCGGGGATGAGCTCCATGACGAGCGCGAGCCCACCCTGCTGCAGCCGGCGGATGGCGTACACGCCGACGATGTTCGGGTGCTGCAGACGGGCCACGGCGCGCGCCTCGCGCGCCAGCCGGGCGAGCGGCTCGTCGGCCCCGGGGGAGCGATTGAGCATCCCACCCTGCGGCGTGGTGACGAGATCGGCGGGGCCCGCGGGACGCACGACCTTCACGGCGACCTCGCGTCCGAGCTCCCGATCGCGGGCGCGATAGACGATGGCCGTGCCGCCGCGCCCGAGCTCCCCGAGGACCTCGTAGTCCGCCTCGAGGTCGACGAGCGTGGTCGGATCGAGCGCGTCCGCGTGCGCCGCGCTTACGGCATCGTCAGCCATCTGCCTCTCCCCTCCCCGTGCGCCGGGCGCGTGCAGCGGCGTCCGGCCGGATCGCTCGTCGTGTCGTTCCTCGATCGCTTGGCCCATCATGCTCCGTCGCACCGGCGTATGGGAGTGGCCCAACGCAAGAACGCGCGACGGGTGGCACGCCACTGGGGCGCGCCATCGGGATACCGACGCACGGTGAGTCGGTTCCAGGCGGCGGAATATGCGTGCCAGGCCGATCCGTGAGGGGGGCGGATCGCGTACCCGCTGTGATCTGGCTCACACGCGCCCTCCCGGGCATCGCGGTGAGGGTCCGCGCCGTCTACGGTGTCGTCCCAGAAGCAGACCGAGGCACGTGCCGGACTCGGGTCCACGCGGTACTGTACGACTCCTTCCCCACGTCTCACCCCGTCGCGGATGCCCGTCTCGCCCGGCCGCGTGCTCGTGCAGGCGCAGGTGCTGGCGCTCGCGCTGTCGCTCACGATGCCGCTCCGCGCGCAGACCGTCCCCGCCGCGCGGCTGGACGGCGTCGTGACCGACTCGGCGTCCGGCGAAGCGGTGCGCGCGACGGTGACGCTCGCGCCGGGCGGGCACGCGACGCGGACGAACGCCGTCGGGCGGTTCGCGTTCGTCGACGTCGCGCCGGGGGAGCTCACGGTGACGACGACCGCCGTCGGCTACCGCGCCGCGCGCACCACCGTGCGCCTGCCCAGCGGTACGTCGACGTCGATCCAGGTGACGCTCGCCCGCACCGTGCGCGAGCTGGAGCTGGTGCGCACGCGCGCCGAGCGTTCGCCGGAGCGCGCGCAGGCGGCGGCGCCCGCGGGTCCGAGCGTCACGAGCCTCGGCGCGCGCGAGATGTCGGTGATCCCCGCGGTCGGCGAGACCGACGTGCTGCGGGCCGCGTCGCTGCTCCCCGGCATCGCGGCGCGTAACGACTTCTGGGCGGGGTTCAACGTGCGCGGCGGCGAGTCGGACCAGACGCAGGTGCGGCTCGACGGCATGCCGGTCTTCAGCCCGTTCCACCTCGGGGGCCTGTTCAGCACGTTCATCCCCGAAGCGGTCGGCGAGGTGGAGGCGCGGGCCGGCGCGCTTCCCGCCTCGCACGGGGGTCGCCTCTCCGGCACGCTCGACGTCGAGAGCTCGCGCGACGATCGCGACGGCGTGCACGGCGCGGTGGATCTCTCCGTGATCTCCGCGACCGCGAAGCTCGGCGGCGCGCTCGGACGCGGCGGCTCGTGGAACGTCGCCGCGCGGCGCACCTACGCCGACGCGCTCGCGGCGGTCGTGATGGAGCCGGGCGCGTTCCCGTACCACTTCCAGGACGCGCAGGTGCACGCGACCACGCTCGTGCCGGGCGGCGGCACGGTGGAGATGACCGCCTACGCGGGGCTCGACCTGCTCGAGCCGACCGCGGCGTCGACGTCCGACGTGCTCGGAGGAGAGGGGAACACGTTCCGCTTCGACTGGGGGAACCGGCTCGTCGGTGCGGCGCTCACCCAACCGTTAGGCCCGACGGCGGAGGCGGTGCAGCGCGTGTCCTGGTCGGCGTTCTCCACGGCGTACGACGACGACTCCACCGGCGTGCGGCTCGCGAACCGCATCGGCGAGCTGCGCGTGTCGGGCGAGCTCACGCGCCGCTTCGGCCGCGGCGACACGACGACGAACGCGCTGCGCGCGGGCTACGAGCTGTCGCTCCTCCGCACGCGCTACGACGAGCACATCTCGTCGCTCGGCGCCGACGAGCTGGGGGCGACGTTCGTCATCGACGACACGCTCGTGCGGCAGCGGAGCGGCGCGCGCGCGCTGTTCGTGGAGGACGTGTGGACGCCGAACGCGCGGCTCAGCGTGCGCCCCGGCGTGCGCGTGGAGCAGGTGCGCGGCGCCGACTGGCGCGGCGTGTCGCCGCGGCTCGCGGTGAAGTACAAGGTGCGCGACGACCTCGCGCTCTCCTTCGCGACGGGGCGCTACGCGCAGTGGGTGCACGCGGTGCGCAACGAGGATCTGCCGCTCCGCATCGTGGACGTGTGGTTCGCGAGCGACGCGAACGTCCCGGTGTCGACGGGCATGGAGCTCGTCGGGGGCGGAGAGCTGTGGCTCACGGGCGACGACTTCGTGCGCGTCGAGGCGTACACGAAACGATTCGACGACCTCGTGGAGCCCGCGTCGACGGTGGATCCGCGGCTGCGGCCGGCGGAGCTGCGCCGCTTCGGCGGGACGTCGCGCGGCGTGGAGGTGCTCGTGCGCCACCTCGCGACGGCGCGCCTCAGCGGATGGATCTCGTACAGCTACGCGCGCGCGCCATCCGCGAGTCGGCGACGACGGGCGAGCGGTACTTCGCCGCGCACGATCGCCGCCACGACGCGAACGTGGTGGTGAGCTATCGTCCGGGCGCGCGCGTGGTGCTCGCCGCGCGGCTCGGCGTCGCGACGGGGACGCCGTACACGGGGTGGGCGGGGACGTACCCACGCTGGACGTACGATCCGGTGGGACGCCGGTGGCGCGTTCCGGGATCGACGAGCGCGGCGCGCAACGAGCAGGTGCGCACCGAGCGGAACACGGAGCGCTATCCGACGTACCGCCGCCTCGACGTCGGCGCGCACCGCGCGTTCCACCTCGGCCGCGCCGACTGCGATGCGTTCGTCAACCTCGTGAACGTGCTGAACCAGCGCAACGTGCTCCTCTACGCGTTCGACACCGCGCAGAACCCGCCCGACGTGCGCGGCTACTCCCAGCTGCCGTTCCTCCCGACGTTAGGCATGCGGGTGGCCTTTTGAAGCGCGAGGGCAGGAGGGCAGGAGGGCAGGAGGGCAGGAGCCCCTGGTGGCGACGCGGGTGGAGGAGGAAGGTCGCTCTTGCCCTCCTGCCCTCCTGCCCTCTTGCCCTCTCCTGTGACGTGCCCGCGCCGAGTGCGCCGGACCTGCAGCCGGGGATCGTCGTGTTCTCGGTGCTCGATCCGGCGAGCGCGGAGCAGGTCGTGCTGCTCATGCAGTCGCGCGCGTCGGTGCCCGATACGACGGGGCAGATCATCGCGCCGAACGACCCGATCGTGTCGTCGGGAGAGACGCCGATCACCGGCGCGCGCGTGGTGCTGTACGGGTCGACGGGCGACTCCGCGGTCGCCATCGAGGACCGCGTGCTGCGCAGCGACCACCTCGGCGCCGGCGTGTACCGGTTCTACAGCGGGCTGCAGTCCGTGGCGCCGCGCGGCGCGTACATCCCGATCGTCGCCGGGCGCACGTATCGGCTGCGCGTGTCGTCGACGCTCGGCGACGCGGAGGGCACCACGCGCGTCCCGACGGTGGATCGCGTGACTGCGGGCCCGGCGCGCAACCTCAACATGGCGCGCGACTCGGTGGTGCTGACGAACAATCCGCAGGCGGCCGGCTACGTGTATTCCCTGCGCGCCGCGAACGGCACGTCGACCGAGGGCGACCTGCAGTACCACCGCGACTTCGAGCGCCGCCTGATCCTGCCGACCGGCGACGCGTGGGCGTTCGCGTTCGTGCGCGAGCGGTTCGTGCTCGCCTCGCGCCACGTGCTCACCGTCTCGGCGGCCGACTCGAACTACTTCGAGTACTACGGCGCGCAGGGGGATCCGTTCGCCGACCGCACCCAGCGGACGACGCTGAAGGGGGCGGCCGGCGTCTTCGGGTCGGTGCTGGTGATCGTCGCGCTGCCGGTCACGGTGACGCAGGTGCCGTAGCCGCGGCGGGGTTGCAAACCGTTCGCCGCGGCGTAGTGTCTACCCCGGAAACATTCCGGGGAGACCCATGACTCGACCCGACGGCGTCCGCCGCCTCTTCCGCCTCGCCGACTCGACGCGCTCCGCCGCTCGCGACGTCGACGACGAGCTCCGCTTCCATCTCGAGACGCGCGTGGCCGAGCTGGTGGCGCGCGGCGTGCCACGCGACGAAGCGGAGCGCGAGGCCGCGCGCGAGTTCGGCGACGTCGGGGCCGCACGCGCGGAGCTGGCGGCGATGGACCGCGCGCGACTGCGCCACGGCGCCCGCGCCGACTGGTGGAGCGGATGGCGGCAGGACCTGCGCTACGCCGTGCGCGCGCTCACCCGGCAGCCGGGGTTCACCGCCACCGTGCTGCTCACGATCGCGCTCTCCGTCGGCGCGAACGGCGCGATCTTCAGCGCGCTCGACGCGGCGCTCCTGCGGCCGCTGCCGTACCGCGAGCCGGATCGGCTCGTCGCGCTCTGGCAGACGTCGGCCACGACGCGGACCGACAAGTCGAACACCACCTACCCGAACCTGCTCGACTGGCGGCGCGAGTCGACGTCGTTCGTGGGCATCGCGGGCTATCACAGCAACCGCATGGTGCTGTCGCGCGACGAGCGGCCGCGCGTCGTGTGGACGGGCAAGACGTCGGCGAACTTCTTCGAGGTGCTCGGCGTGCGCCCGGCGGTGGGGCGTCTGTTCGCGGAAGGGGAGGACGCGGTCGGCGCGCCGCGCGTGGTGGTGCTCGCGCACGACCTCTGGCGGCGCGAGTTCGACGCCGACCCGCGCATCGTCGGACGGAGCGTGCGGCTGGACGGCGCGTCGTACACCGTCGTCGGCGTGCTGCCGGCCGACTTCCAGTTCTCGCGCGTCGGCGCGGCGGAGGTCTGGGTGCCGTTCGACCGCGGCGCGTCGATGCGCGAGAATCGCGGCGGCGGGTGGTTCGACTCCATCGCGCGGCTCAAGCCCGGCGTGACGATCGAGCGCGCGGGCGAGGAGATGCGCGCCATCGCCGCATCGCTCGCGCACCGCTACCCCGACCCCGACGCCGACGTGAGCGTGCTCGTGACGCCGCTGCGCGACGAGCTCACGGGGAACGTGCGCCCCATGCTGCTGGTGCTGTTCGGCGCGGCGGGGCTCGTGCTGCTCGTCGCGCTGGCGAACGTCGCCAGCCTGCTGCTCGTGCGCGGCGCGTCGCGCGCCCGCGAGCTCGCGGTGCGCGCGTCGTTAGGCGCGGGGCGCGGGCGCATCGTGCGGCAGCTGCTCACGGAGAGCCTGCTGCTGTCGCTCGTCGGCGGCGTGCTCGCGCTCGTCGTCGCGAACGCGAGCGTGCGCGCGCTCGTCGCCGCCATCCCGCCGCAGCGCCTGCTCACGATGCCGTACCTCGCGCACGTGGGCCTCGACGCGCGCCTCGTGGCGTACATGCTCGCGCTGTCCATCGTCGCCGGCGCGTGCTTCGGCGTGCTGCCCGCGCTGCGCGCCGCGCGGCCGCGACTCGGCGAGCTGCTCCGCCAGGGCGCGCGCGGCTCGTCGGTCGGCGGCGGCGTCGGACGCACGCGCGACGCGCTCGTCGTCGGCGAGCTCGCGCTCACGGTGATCCTCGTCTCCGGCGCCGCGCTGTTCGGGCGGAGCCTCGCGCGGCTGCTCGCCGTCGATCCGGGGTTCCGGGCCGACCGCGTGCTCACCGCGTTCATCCCGCTGCCGCGCGTCGAGTACGCGAAGCCGGACCGCCAGCGCGCGTTCTTTCTCTCGCTCGAGGAACGGCTGCGCGCGCTCCCCGGCGTGGCGACCGTCGGCCTCACGTCGAAGCTGCCGCTCGACCCCGGGAACGCGACGTCGTACCGCGTGGAGGGCGAGCCGGAGCCCGCGCCGGGGCACGCGAAGGAGACGCTGTTTCGCGTCGTGACGCCGAGCTACTTCCGCACGCTCGGCATCCAGCTCGTGCGCGGCACGGTGTTCGACGCGGGGCTCGACAGCCTCCGGCCGCGCGAGCTGATGGTGAGCGAGCGGTTCGTGCGCGAGGCGTTCGACGACCGCGACGCGGTCGGGCGCCGACTCATCATCGGCTCGAACACGTGGACCGTCGTCGGGATCGTGCGCGACGTCGCGGTCACGCGGCTCGACGAGCCGCTGCGCGGCGCGATCTATCTGCCGTTCGCGCGCGCGCGCCCGAGGTGGCGATGCGCGTCGCGCTGCGCACGCACGGCGACGTGGCGGGGCTCGAGACGTCGCTGCGCCGCGTCGTGCACGACATCGATCCGGAGGTCGCGCTGTACCAGGTCTTCCCGATGGAGAGCCTGGTGCGCCAGTCCGAGTCGGTGTTCCTGCGCCGCTATCCGCTCATCCTCGTGACCGCGTTCGCGTGCACGGCGCTCGCGCTCGCGATCGTCGGCACGTACGGCGTCATCAGCTACGCGGTCGCGCAGCGCTTCCGCGAGCTCGGCATCCGCGTCGCGCTCGGCGCCTCGGCGCGCGACGTCGTGTCGCTCGTCGTGCGTCACGCGGCGGTGCTCGCCGCGATCGGCATCGCCGTCGGCGTCGCGCTCGCGCTCGCGCTGTCGCGGCTCGCCTCGTCGCTGCTCTACGACGTGCGCGCGACCGATCCGTCGACGTACGCCGGCGCGGCGCTGCTGCTGTGCGTGGTCGCGGGCCTCGCCGCGGCGATCCCGGCGCGTCGCGCGGCCCGCGTGGATCCGGTGATCACGTTGCGCGACGAGTGACGTGGCTGCGTGGCTGCGTGGCTGCGTGGCTGCGTGGCTGCGTGGCTGCGTGGCTGCGTGGACGTGCCGTCACGCAGCGACGCAGCCACGCAGCCACACTTGAGCGTGGTTGCCGAGACATCTGGTCCGCCGCATCGTGGGCGTCCGGCGCGGAGCAGGAGGCTCCACGTCGGATACGGTGTCGCGCGAGCGCGACGCGGCGTCCGCGCGCCCCTCTCTCCTCGTGCCGCGTCGGCGGACGCGGGAGGTGGCGATGGACCAGTCGTTTGCGGGAACCGAACGCGCCGTGACCGACTATCGTCGGGGCGCGACGTCCGGACCGACGAGCTTCATCCTCCAGGGGCGGCTCGAGGGGCTGCTCGGGCCGGACTTCCCGGAGCCGCTCGCCGGCGCGCGCGTGCGGCTCTACCGGCCCACCGACGTGCCCGAGGTGACCGCGGCGCGCGCCGCGGCGCTGCCAAAGGACACGCTCGCCGTGCTCACCGACGAGCAGGTGGCGGCGAAGGCGGGCAACCTGCTCGCCGAGGGGCTGCTCGACGAGGACGGCCGCTTCGCGATCACCATCAGTGCCGATCGCGGCTACGGCGGCGCCGCGTTCGAGATCGACGTCTACTGCGGCACCGTGCCGCATCTCCCGCCGCGTCCGCGGCCGCACGGCCCGGTGCAGTTCGCGCTCACCACGCTGCAGCCGCGGTGGCGCGTGCGCGAGGAGACGGCGATCGCCGCGTTCGACTACACGGTGCCGGCGCGCTTCTGGTGCGGCATCCGCACCCTGTTCGGCGGCTGGACCGTGTACGGCACGGTGAGCGCGGGGGCGCTCAACACGCCGGTGCCTAACGTGCGCGTCCGCGCGTTCGACGTCGACTGGCTGCAGAACGACGCCCTCGGCTCGGATCTCACGAACGGGGCGGGGCGCTACCGGATCGACTACGCCACCGACGACTTCACGCCGACGATCTTCCCGTTCCTGCAGATCGAGTTCGTGAGCGGGCCGGATCTGTACTTCCGCGTCGAGACGGCGGGCGGCACCGCGCTGCTCACCGAACCGCCGTCGCGCGGGCGCGCGGCGGACCGCGAGAACGTGGGCCACTGCAAGCGTGTGGACCTGCACCTCGACGACGCGCCGACCGATGGCGGGGACCTCGACCAGCAGCCGATCACGTCGTTCTTCCAGGTCGGGCGCTACCAGGCGACGACGGGGATCGACTCCGACCCACTCACCGGCAACGGCCGCACGCTGCACGTGAACCCGGCGCTCGCCGACCGCGCGTTCTTCGCCACGCTACCGCTGCGCGGCGTGCTCGGGCAGCACATGCCGTTCACCACCGACCCGCTCGAGTACCGCTTCGAGTTCGCCGAGTACGCGTTGGGCAGCACGAACGAGGCGGCACTGTCGTTCGCGCCCGTGCCGATCGCCGCGATCGGCGAGACGCAGATCGGCGTCATCCAGCTCTTCGACCCGTCCGCGCTCGATCCGGACGACATCCTCACCGAGCTGCGCGTGCTCGTGAACGGCCCGCCGGGACCGCCGCCGCCGAACGCCGACTACGTGAACGCGGACATCGTCGGCGGGTGGATCCGCGTGCCGCAGAACAACAACATCAACAAGGCGTCGGGCGGGCTGTTCGTCGCGAACACGGGCCTCCTCGCGAACGTCGCGTCCACCGCGCTCGCCACGTTCGAGACGATCGACTGCTCGGCGCTGCAGGCGGGCGACGCGGCACAGTCCGAGGGGCGCACGGTGCCGCGCGAGCACTTCTTCGCGATCCGGATGCGCGTGCGCCGGTGGGCGGTGGCGCCGAGCGAGATCGCCGCGGGGCGCGTGCGCCGCATGGCGATCTCGAACCCGACGTACACGAACATCACGCGCCACCCGGAGTGGAGCCCAACGCCGGCGTTCTCCGACATCGCGGTGACGGTCGTCGATCTCGCGGAGCTCTCCGGCGGCGCCGGGTGCACGCCGATCAACGCGACGCTCACGCCGCAGTTCACCGCGGCGCACCCGAACCTCGGCGCGGTCTCGATGTGGGTGGAGGGTGGCCCGACGCCGGCGAAGCCGCTCAACGTGCCGAACCCGTCGCCGGACGACCGCTTCGGCACCGCCACGCCGAACGGCTGGGTGCTGACCGACCTCGCGCCCTGCTCGTACCTCGTGCAGCTGTTCGCCGAGGTGCGCGTGACCACCGGCGAGGCCGAGCCGTCGGACCGGCACGACTACATCGGCTTCTGTCGGTAGAGCCGTCCTCGAGTCCGCAGATTACGCCGATCACGCCGATTCCCCTTCTGCGTAATCGGCGTAATCTGCGGATGCTCCCACCGAGGACACAGCAATGCAGCGTCGCGAGTTCCTGAAGCACGGCACGATGGCGGGCGCGCTCGCCGCTACGGGCAACCTTGCCGGCGCGCGAGCCGCGAGCGCCGAGCCGACGGCCGACGTGGCGCCGACGGAGCTGGAAGCGCGGCTCGACAGCCAGGCGTTCTGCCTGGCCGCGTACGACGACATCACCCCGGCGCACGCGTTCCGCGCCACCGACGCCGCGTCGGCGAAGCGGTGGCAGCGGCGCGCGCGGCAGCGGCTTCTGGATCGGATCGGCGGCCTGCCCACGACGCGCGTGCCGCTGAACGCGGAGGTCGTGTCGACGGCGGACTTCGGCGGCTACACGCGCGAGAAGGTCGTGTTCGACACGCGCGCGCACCTCTCGGCCGTCGGCTACCTGCTGCTGCCGACGGAAGGACGGCGTCCGCTGCCGGCGATCGTCGCACTGCCGGGGCACGGCCGCGGCGTCGCCGACATCATGGGCTTCGGCGTCGACGAGACGCCGTCCGGGCAACGCGGCGTCGGGTACGCGAAGGAGTACGCGCTGCAGTGCGTGGAGCACGGCTACGCGGTGCTCGCGCTCGAGCAGCTCGGCTTCGGCATGCGGCGCGACGCCGCGGCACGCCGCGCGGGACCGACCGAGAACTCGTGTCGTCCGGCGGCGTGCGCCGCGCTGCTGTTCGGCCAGTCGATGCTCGGCTGGCGCGTGTGGGACGCGATGCGCGCGATCGACTACCTGCAGTCGCGCCCCGAGGTGGACGGCCGCCGCATCGCCACGTTAGGCGCGTCGAGCGGCGGCACGACGTCGCTGTTCACCGCCGCGCTCGACGGCCGGGTGAAGGCCGCGGTGGTGAGCGCGTACTTCAACACGTTCCGCGACAGCATCGTGCAGATCTCGCACTGCCCGGACAACTACGTGCCCGGCCTGCTGCACGACATGGAGATGGCCGACGTCGCGGGGCTCGTCGCGCCGCGCGCCCTGTTCGTCGAGTCCGGGCGCGCCGACCACATCTTCCCCATCGCCGGCTTCGACCGCGCCGCCGCGACGGGGCGCCGCATCTACGACGCCTTCGGCGCGACCGACCGCTTCGGCTCCGCCGTGCACGACGGCGGCCACGAGTTCAACGGCGTGGCGGCGTTCCAGTTCCTGTCGCGGACGCTCTGACAAGTCTCACGCGGAGGCGCGGAGGCCGCGGAGAACACCTGAGCGGTCGGTGTCGTCCGCGGCCTCCGCATCTCCGCGTGAGACGAATCAGGCCGAGAGCACGATCTTCTCGCAGTTGTCCAGCTTGTCGTTGAAGATCTTGTACCCCTTCGGCGCCTCGTCGAGCTTCATGTGGTGCGAGATCACGAACGTCGGGTCGATCTCGCCCTTCTGGATGCGCTCGAGCAGCGGCTTCATGTAGCGGTGCACGTGGCACTGGCCGGTCTTGATCGTGAGCGACCGGTTCATCACGGCGTTCATCGGGAACTTGTCGATGAGCCCCGTATACACGCCGATCACGGAGACCGTGCCGCCGTTGCGGCAGGAGTGGATGGCCTCGCGGAGCGCGATCGGGCGATCGGTCTGCACGCGCATCATCTGCTTCGCGCGGTCGTGCAGATACTGCACCCCGTGGGTGTGCCCCTCGGCGCCCACCGCGTCGATGCAGTGATCGGGGCCGCGGCCGGCGGTGAGGTCGAGCAGTACGTCGGGGACCGAGTCGACCTCCTCGTAGTTGATCGTGATGGCACCGGCCTGCTCGCGCGCGCGCTGCAGCCGGTACTCGAACCGGTCGATCGCGAACACGCGCTCGGCACCCAGCAGATACGCGCTCGCGATCGCGAACTGGCCCACCGGGCCACATCCCCACACCGCGACCGTGTCGCCGGGCTTGATGCCGCACATCTCGGCGCCCATGTAGCCCGTCGGCAGGATGTCGGTGAGGAACAGCACCTGGTCGTCGGTGAGCCCCTCGGGCACGACCATCGGCCCGAAGTCGGCGAACGGGACGCGCGCGTACTCCGCCTGCCCGCCCGCGAAGCCGCCCGTGAGATGCGAGTAGCCGAAGATCCCGGACGGCGAGTGGCCGAGCATCTTCTCGGCGATGTACGCGTTCGGGTTCGAGTTCTCGCACAGCGACGTCGCGCCCGCCTTGCACGGCTCGCACGCGCCGCACGCGATCGGGAAGGGGACGACCACGCGGTCGCCGACCTTGAGGTTCTTCACGTCGCGCCCCACCTCGACCACCTCGCCCATGAACTCGTGGCCCATGATGTCGCCGGGCTCCATCATCGGCAGGAACCCGTTGTAGAGGTGCAGGTCGGAGCCGCAGATCGCCGTCGACGTCACCTTCACGATGCAGTCGCGCTGGTTCAGGATCTTCGGATCCGGCACCTCGCGCGCCTGCATGTTCTGCGGTCCCATCCAGCAAATGGCCTTCATCGACAGTACCTCGGGATCAGAGTTCGACCGGCTTGTCGTCGGGCGCCGCCGGGTGCGGGCCGCGCTGCTTCGTCGCGTCGGAGACCAGGATCTCGCCGATCTCCATCACCTGCTTGAAGTGGCGCAGGTCGTCCTGCACCTGCTGCCCGGGCTCCTCGCGCCACAGCATCGCGACCTTGGACCCGAGCTTGCCTAACGGCGGGTCGTAGCTGAGGTCCACGCGCACCTCGGTGCCGCGGCCGCCCGGCGCCGGCTGGAAGCGCACCGTCCCCGCGTTCCAGATCCCGCTCCCCTCGATCGAGCGCCACGCGATCAGCTCGTTCGGCCGATCCTCCGTGAGCTCCGCGTCCCACTCGACCCGCTGGCCGGCGGGCGCCTTCGCGACCCAGTGCGAGCGGCGGTCGTCGAGCACCGTCACCGACTCGAGATGGCGCATGAACCGCGGCAGGTTGGCGAAGTCGCGCCAGTACGCGTAGACCTCCGCCACCGGCTTGCCGACGGTGATGGAGCGCTTCGTGTGGATGATCCCCGCGTCGGCGCCGGCGTTCGCCTCGGTCTTCGGCTGCTTCGAGAGCTGCCGCGCCGCCATGACGTCGAGTGCCGAGACGGCGAGCACGTTCGCGGTGGCGAACAGCGTGCGGCCGCGCGAGTTCTTCGGGTTCGTGAGCGCCTTGCCGAGGAGCGCGAGGTCGAGCGCGTCGCCGGCGACGCGCGACCACATCGCCTTCTCCGGCTGCTGCTTGCCGAGCACCGCGAGCCCGTTCGTGATCTCCCGCAGCCCCATCAGCCGGAGCGTGTTGCGGTTCGTCTCGTCCTCGTGGTCGATGCCGATGACGCGCGCCATGACGCCGGGCATGAGCGACTCGGCGAGCCCGAGCCCGATGCTGAAGTAGCCGAGGAAGTCCGAGAGGCTCTCCCCGCCCGTGCCGCGGTCCGCGTCGGCGAGCCGCTGATAGCGAGCGTTCTCGGTGCGCGTGGCAGGGCGCTCGCCCCCATCGGCGCGTCGGCGCCACGCGAGGCCGTCGCCCGTTCCCGTCGTCGTCGTGCTGCCGTCGAGTCCCGTACCCATGCGTCGCCCCCTCGCCATGATCGGCGTTGATGTGATCCGTGAGAGCGGGCACCGGGCGCATAGGGCATGCCCCGCGTGCCGGGACCGCGGAATCGTTAGGCGCCCTTGACGCCCGCGCCGGTCCGGCGGTAGACTGGGGCACGATTTTACCCGGACACAATATGGCGATGGACGGACGACAGGGGGCGCGGTGCACCGCGTTCGAGGGGACCCGGCGCATCGCGTCGGGGGCGCTCGGCGAGGTGGCGCTGGCGACGAAAGCGGTCGTGGAGCGCGGCCCGACCGGGCCGGTGCTCGTGTTCGACGACGACACGAGCGAGCCGATCGAGCTCGATCTGCGCGGCTCCGACGAGGACGTGCTCCGTCGGCTCGCGCCCCCACCACCGCCGGCGGAGGAGCCGAAGGCGACGCGCGGTCCCGGGCGTCCGCGGCTCGGCGTCGTGGCGCGCGAGGTGACGCTGCTGCCCCGGCACTGGGAGTGGCTGGCGGCGCAGCCGGGCGGCGCGTCGGTGGCGCTGCGGCGGCTCGTGGACGAGGCGCGCCGGGATCGCGAGCCGGCGGACCGGCTTCGCGCGGCGCGCGAGGCTGCCTACCGCTTCATGTCGGCGATGGCGGGCGACGCGCCGGGATTCGAGGAGGCGACGCGCGCGCTGTTCGCCGGCGACCGCGTGCGGTTCACGGCGCAGACCGCCGACTGGCCGTCGGACGTCCGCGACCACGCGCGCCGCCTCGCCGCCGCCGCGTTCGACGCCTAACGATCCGACTGGCACGCCACTGGCCGCCCTGCGCTGGCTTCCTTCAGTGGAGGGAGTGACGTGACTGGAATCGCCGACACGCAGGCCGGCACGCAGACGTGGCAGCTCGACGCATCGCACTCGAGCGTCGAGTTCGCCGTGAAGCACATGATGATGACCACGGTGCGCGGCCGCTTCAAATCGGTTCGCGCGACGCTCACGGGGAGCGAGGAGCACCCGGAAGGGTGCTGCGTCGAGGCCGAGCTCGACGTGGCGAGCATCGACACCGGCTCACCCGACCGCGACGCGCACCTCAAGGGCGCGGACTTCTTCGACGGCGACCGCTTCCCGAAGATCACGTTCCGCAGCACGCGGATCGACGGCTCCCAGCCGCGGGCCGAGGGCGACCGGTTCAAGCTCGTGGGCGACCTGACGATCCGCGACACGAAGATGGAGGTCGTGTTCGACTGCGAGTTCGAGGGGCGCGGCACCGACCCGTGGGGCGGCGAGCGCGTCGGCTTCAGCGCCCACACCGACATCGACCGTCGCGACTGGGGGCTGCGCTGGAACCAGGCGATCGAGACGGGCGGCGTGCTCGTCGCGAACCGGGTGCGGATCGATCTCGAGGTGCAGTTCGTGATGCAGGCGAACACCTGAGCACCGCGGCGTGGCGGCGTGGCTGCGTGGACGTGCCGTCACGCAGCCACGCCGCCACGCCGCCGCGCAGCAGGATTCACCGCAGCCGTTCCAGCGTGAACGAGAACCGCTGTTGGACGAGCTGCGGCACGTGGCGTCCGGCCAGCTCCGCGGGCAGGTAGCGCGAGCGGAGCAGCGCGTCGCGGATCGACTTGATGAACAGCTTGTGCGCGGTCGTGGGGAATTGGAGGCTCTTCGACTCGACGCGTCCCGTGCTGTCGACGACGAAGCGCACGATGAAGCTCCCCTCGACCTGGTCGGCCTGAAGCCGCGCCGGGTAGTGGGGGCGCGGGTTGTTGCCGAACGGCGCGACGACTTTCTCGACGATTTCTTCGGTGTAGGCGTCGCCGGCGTTCGGCCGCGGGGCGAACTTCACGCGCCCGCTGAACTCCTCGACCGCGTCGCGGGCGAACTCGATGCCGCCGCTGGCGCGCGTCTCGAGATCGACGTCGGGCACGTCGAGCTGCATGGCGTCGAGGACGGCGAGCAGCGATTCGTCGGTGAGCGCGAGCGCGGCGGCGAGGTCGCGCGTCACCACGCGGGTCGTGGCCTGGGCGGCGAGGCGGGCGAGCCCGCGGCCGCGTCGCGCGTGTCGCACCGCGCGGGCCGCCGACGCCGTGGCGACCCGCAGCGGATCGGCGTGCGTGATGCCGGTGAAGACGACGTGCTCGACGCCCGGGCTGCGCACCACGACGGAGCGCGACAGCTTCGGGGCCGTGGCGGCGACGGCGAGCGCGATGATGCCGCCGTGCAGGGCCACGCTGGTGAAAACACCGCCCACGTCATGACGCGGCAGGCGGACCGATCGCGCGCTGATGAATGGGTGTAGCATCGACGACGTCCTTTGGACCCCGAAGTGGTCACCGGAACCCGACGTGGCCCCCGGCTGACGGGTCGTATCACAAAGCTCGGGCCACGGCGCGGAATTGCCGCCAATTCACGCGACGCGCGTCACCGACCTGTCACGGCGGCGTCATCGCCGGCCGCGTCGCCGCCGCCGAGCCGGGCCGCATGCGCGCGCAAACGGATGACGGCTCGCGGCGCCCGCGCCGGTGCCTAACGACGCGCGAGATCGTTAGGCACCGCGGCCCGCGCTTGACGCGCGACGCGCGGCGCGCCATGGTCGCGCATCCCTCACGAGGAGCGACCGATGAGCGACCTCACCACCGCGGCGGCCGCCGAGCCCCGACTGTCCGACGGCGCCGAGTCGATCCGGCGCGCGGCCGAGCGCAACGCGCAGGCCGTGGCGAGCAGTCCCGGCGACGGCCAGGGCACCGCGGTCACCCGCGTGCGGCTCCGGCCGGGGCTCGCGTGCGACGTGGAGGACGGGCCGTGGCGCTTCACCGTCGGCATGAGCGCGAAGCACGGCGGCACCGACGCTGGCCCGAACCCCGGCGTCTACGGCCGCGGCGCCGTCGGCTCGTGCCTCGCCGTGGGCTACGGCATCTGGGCCGCGCGACTCGGCGTGCCGATCGACGCGCTGGAGGTGGCGGTGCACGCCGACTACGACGCGCGCGGGGAGCTCGGCGTCGACGAGAGCGTGCCGCCCGGCTATCTCGCCATGCGCTACGTCGTCACCGTCCAGAGCCCGGCGAGCGAGGCGGAGATCCTGCGGCTGCTCGACACCGCGGACCGCTTCAGCTCCTGGCGCGACGACATGATGCGCGCCATGCCGCTGACGCGCGAGGTGCGCATCAACGGCGCGGCCGTCGGCTAACACGGGCGCTCGTGCCCTTTCTGCGCGCTCGTCAGGGCTTCACGTACGTGTTACATGAGGACTGAAGAAGGACTGAAGAGGGACTGAAGAGGGACTGAAGAGGGACTGAAGAAGGACAACAACAACGACGTTGTGTTTGGTCCTGCTTCGGTCCTCCTTCAGTCCCCCTTCAGTCCCATGGAAACTCATACGTGGAGTCGTCCACGGCGCTCCCGACCCGACACGTCCACCCGACCGATGACCACGTACACGTTCGCACGCCGGCTCGCCGTTCACCTCGCTCTCCTCGCGCCGGCGGTCGCGCCACTGCGCGCCCAGGCCCCCGCCGTCCGCCTCGGCTTCGCCGTCGACCGGCTCGCCCGCATCGACTCGGCGTTCCAGCGCGCCGTCGACCGCGGCGAGATCGCGGGCGCCGTCGCGCTCGTGTGGCGCGATGGGCAGCCGGTGTACGAGAAGGCGTTCGGGTGGGCCGACCGCGAGGCGGGGCGGCGCATGACGACGGACGCGCTGTTCCGCATCGCGTCGCAGTCGAAGGCGCTGGCGAGCGTCGCGGTGATGCAGCTCGTCGAGGAAGGGAAGATCTCGCTCTCGGATCCGGTGAGCCGCTTCATCCCCGCGTTCGCCCGCACCACGGTGGCGACGCGTACCGACACCGGTCGTGCGATCGTCCCGGCGCGGCGGCAGATCACCATCCGCGATCTGCTCACGCACACCGCCGGCATCTCGTACGGCACAGACAGCCTCGTCGCGACGCTCTACGCGCCGACGGGGCTCGGCCCGTCCGCGGGCTACGGCTGGTACACGGCCGACAAGGACGAGCCGATCTGCACCACGATGGAGCGCCTCGCGGCGGTGCCGTTCGTGGCGCAGCCGGGGACGCAGTTCGTCTACGGCTACAACACCGACATCCTCGGCTGCGTCGTGGAGCGCGCGTCGGGGATGCCGCTCGACCGCTACCTCGAGGCGCGCATCACGGGACCGTTAGGCATGCGCGACACGTTCTTCTTCGTGCCCGCGGAGAAGCGCGCGCGGCTCACCGCGGTGTACATGAGCACCGACTCCGCGCCCGCGCGCGCGCCCGAGGGAGCGCGCGGGCAGGGCGCCTACGCGGACGGGCCGCGTCGCAGCTTCTCGGGCGGCGCGGGGCTCGTCTCGACGGCGCGCGACTACGCGCGCTTCCTCCAGGCCCTGCTCGACGGGGGCGCGCTCGGCGGCGCGCGCATGCTCGGCCCGAAGACCGTCGCGCTCATGACGACGAACCAGACCGGCACGCTGTTCTCGCAGACGGGACAGGGCTTCGGCCTCGGCTTCCAGGTGCTGCTCACGCCGGGCGCCGACGGCCGGCCCGAGTCGGTCGGGACGTTCAGCTGGGGCGGTGCGTACGGCAGCCAGTACGAGGTGGACCCGAAGGAGCGCCTCGTGCTCGTCTACATGGTGCAGCTCCTGCCGAGTCGCAGCTCGCTCGGCGCGCGCTTCCCGATGCTCGTGTACCAGGCGCTCGTGACGCCCGCGAGGCCGTGACGCGCGACGCGTGGTCGTGAGCGTGCGTTCCCGCCGTCCCGCGTCGTTCACGTCGTCGGCGCTCGCGCTGGTCGTGGCGTCGGCCGTGCTCGCGGCCGCCGCGCAGGCGCAGGGCACGGTGCCGTCCTTCCCGTTAGGCGCCTCGCCGATCGCGCTCGACGGCGACGCGCGCCCCGGCGTGTTCGTCTCGGCGGTCGGCCGCCGCGCGATCGCCATGGGCACCGAGGACGGCCGCCTCGAGCTGTGGAGTTGGCCGCTGAAGTGGCTGCACGACTTCGAGCTGTCGTTCCGGATTCCCAAGTACGCGGAGCCGATCGCGGGGCGCGCGGTGGCGCGGCGCGTCGTGCAGCGGCCGGAGGGGGTCACGATCGAGTACGCGCACGAGCAGTTCACGGTGCGGCAGCACGTGTTCGCGCCGCTCGACCTGCCGGCGGTCGTGATGCTGCTGGAGGTCGACGCGCTGCGGCCGATGGAGATCGTCGCGCGGTTCACGCCGGACATCCACTACGCGTGGCCGGCATCGCTCGGTGGGCAGTATCTCGTGTGGAACGACGACGCGCGGGCGTTCCTGTTCTCGGAGAGCCGTCGCCGCGTGAACGCGTTTCTGGGATCGCCCGCGGTGACGGAAGCGTCGGACGTGCCGGCGCACATGCTCGCGGCGGCGCCGCCGCAGCTCGTGCTCGCGGTCGGCGGCGAGCGCTACACGCCGCCGAAGCTCGGCGAGCCGCCGGGGCGGCGCATCGACGCGCACGTCGCGTACATCCCGATCGTGCTCGCCGGCGGCGCCATGCCGCGCGACTCCGCGCGCGCGCTGTACGAGCGGCTCGTGAAGCCCGGTGCCGCGGAGGCGGAGTGGCGGCGACGCGTCGCGCACGCCGACTCGCTGCGCACCACGCGGCTGTCGCTGCACTCGCCGGACTCGCTGCTCGACCGCGCGGTGGAGTGGGCGAAGGTGAACCTCGACGAGTCGATGGTCTGCAATCCCGATCTCGGGTGCGGCCTCGTCGCGGGGCACGGGCTCTCGGGCGCGGCGAGCGATCGGCCGGGGTTCGGGTGGTTCTTCGGTGGCGACGCGGCGATCAACTCGTTCGCGATGAGCGGGTCGGGGCAGACGGCGCTCGTGCGCGACGGCGCGCTGCGGTTCTTCGCGCGGTACCAGCGCGCCGACGGCAAGATCACGCACGAGATCTCGCAGGGCGCCGGACAGATCGACTGGTTCGGCGCGTATCCCTACGCGTTCTACCACGGCGACACGACGCCGTTCTGGCTGCTCGCCTTCGGCGAGTACTGGCGGCAGACGGCGGACACGACGCTCGTGCGCGAGCTGTGGCCGAACCTGCGGAAGGCGTACCTCTGGTCGCGCGCCACGGACACGGACGGCGACGGCCTGATGGAGAACACGTCGGCCGGCGCGGGCGCGCTCGAGGTCGGGGATCTGCAGATCGGCATCCGCTCCGACGTGTACCTGGCCGGCGTATGGATCGCGGCGCTCGACCGGTTCGCGCGCCTCGCCGCGGCCGCTGGCGAGCCGGCGTTGGGCGACTCGGCTCGCGCCCTCCGCACGCGCGCGGTGCGCACGCTCGAGTCGCGGCTGTGGCTCCCGGCGCGCGGGCAGTACGCGTTCGCACTGCTGGAGGCCGGCGCGGTGAACGAGAGCCTGACGGCCTGGCCCGCGACGGCGATGGCGTTCGACGTGCTCGACCCATCGCGCGGCGCGGCGATGGCCGAGCGGCTGGCGTCGAGCGAGATCATGACCGACTGGGGCGCGCGGCCACTCTCCGCGGCGAGCCCGCTGTTCGACCCGCTGCACTACAACAACGGCGCGGTGTGGCCGTTCGTGACCGGGTGGGTGGCGCTCGCCGCGTACCGCTACCACGCGCCGCTCGCCGGTCGCTTCGCGCTCGACGCGGTGGCGCGCACGGGGTTCGACGAGGCGCGCGGGCGCAATCCCGAAGTGATCTCGGGCCGACTGTACAAGCCGCTCGACACCGCGGTGCCGCAGCAGTTCTTCGCGACGTCGATGGTGCTCACGCCGCTGATCCGCGGGCTCTTGGGGATCGACGTCGACGCGCCGGCGGGGCGTCTCACGGTGGCGCCGCACCTGCCGGCCGAGTGGGACTCGGTGCGCGTGGAGAACGTGCCGGTGGGCCAGTCGCGGGTGACCGTCGCGATCCGCCGCGCGGCCGGACGGCTCACGGCGTCGTTCACGAAGGAAGGCGGAGCGCCGCTCGCGGTGACGTTCTCGCCGGCGCTCCCGTTAGGCGCGACGACGACCGCGGCGCACATCGAGACGCCGGGCGACGTGCACGCCACGGTGACCGGCACGCTCAACGATCGGCTCGTGCTCGAGGTTCCGTACGTCGGCGGCTGGTCGCTCATCCCGCCGCGGGCGCGTCCACGCATCGGCGACCGCTCGTCGGCGATGCGCGTGCTCTCGGAGCGGATCGTCAACGGGAAGTACGTCGCGACGCTGGAAGGCTTCGCGGGGCGTAGCTACGCGTTCCGGCTCCGCGTGCCCGACGGCTCCGTGCGCGAGGAGAGCGTCACGTTCCCGGCGACGGGCGCGAACGCGGATGGCTATGTGACGATGACGTTCGCTCCAGGGCGCTGAATGTCTGAACCGCAGAGGACGCAGAGGACGCAGAGGAGAACTCGTTCTCGTTGGTTTCCTCTGCGTCCTCTGCGTCCTCTGCGGTTCATGCTGTTGGTCGGCACGGCCGCCTCCGTGCACGCGCAGGTCCTCGACAAGCGCGCCCAGCTCGCCCGCTACGACTGGCTCGACAACCGCGACTACGACTGGTTCGCCGAGCGCATCCCGTTCTTCGAGTCGCCGGAGCCTGAGCTCGACGCGACGTACTACTACCGGTGGGAGCTGCTCACGAAGCACCTCACCTACGGCGACCCGCGCACCGGCTACACGTTCACGGAGTTCATCGATCGCCCGTTCTGGTCGGGCGCGTACGGCGCGATCTCGTGCCCGTTAGGCCACCAGTTCGCCGAGGTGCGCTGGCTCAAGGACCGGCGCGTGATCGACGACTTCGCGCGCTACTGGTTCGAGACGCCGGGGGCGCAGCCGCGGAGCTACAGCAACTGGTACGGCGACGCGATGTGGGGCACGTTCGCGGTGCTCGGCGACACCGCGTTCCTGCATCGCGTGCTGCCGTACATGAAGCGTCAGTACGACGGCTGGGTCGCCGAGCGCTTCGACGCGGCGCACGGGCTGTTTCACTGGGACGGCCTGCACGACGGCATGGAGCGCAACATCAACAGCCGGCAGACCGACGACGTCGACGAGGGCGCCGACGGGTACCGCCCGACGCTGAACAGCTATCTGTTCGCCGACGCCCGCGCGATCTCGCGCGCGTCCGCGCTGTTCGGCGACAGCGCCACCGCGCGCCTGTTCGCCGAGCGCGCGGCGGCGATCAAGCGGCGCGTGCAGGAGGAGCTGTGGGACGCGCGGCGCGGGTTCTTCCTGCACCAGAACGCGCACGACGACCGCGACGGGCTGCGCGCGAAGGCGCGGACATACGACAGTGGCAAGTACGCCGGCAACCCGCACGGCCGAGAGCTGCTCGGCTACGTGCCGTGGCAGTTCTCGCTCCCCGACTCCGGCTACGAGCGCGCGTGGTGGTTCCTCATGGACACCGCGTACTTCGCCGCGCCCCATGGTCCGACGACCGCGGAGCGGCACGACCCGCTGTTCCTCGTCGCGCCGCGCTGCTGCCACTGGAGCGGCAACTCGTGGCCCTACGCGACGGCGCAGACGCTCGACGCGCTCGCGAACCTGCTGAACGACTACCACCAGTCGTACGTCACGAAGCGCGACTACGCGACGCTGCTGCGCACCTACGCGCGCACCCAGCGCAAGCAGGGACGCCCGTACGTGGCGGAGGCGGCGAACCCCGACGACGGCTCGTGGGCGGGACACGACACGTTCGATCACAGCGAGCACTACTTCCACTCGTCGTTCGTGGACCTCGTCGTGACGGGGCTCGTGGGCCTGCGCCCGCGTGCCGACGACACGCTGGAGGTGAACCCGCTCGCGCCCGACGAGTGGTTGCACTTCGCGCTCGACGACGTCGCGTACCACGGGCACCGCGTCTCGGTGCTGTGGGATCGCGACGGCTCGCGCTATCGCCGCGGCCGCGGGCTCGTGCTGCTCGTCGACGGCCGCGTCGCCGGGTCGCGCGCGACGTTAGGCCGCCTGTCCGTGCCCATCGCGCCGCCGCCGCCCGTGCCGCCGCCGCGCCCGCGCGTGAACGTCGCCGTGAACAACGGCCGCGGCGCGTGGCCGCTGGTCCGCGCGACCTTCAGCGCGCCCGACGCGCCGCCGTACGCGCTCGTCGACGGCACGTACCGCTACACCGTCTCGCCGCCGAACCGTTGGACCGACTCGGGCTCCACGCGGGCGCGCGAGTCGCTCGTGCTCGACTTCGGCGCCGAGCGCGCGATCGACGAGGTGACGGTGTACCTGCTGGACGACGGGGCGGGGAGCCGCGTGCGCGCGCCGGCGCGCTACGACGTCGAGACGTGGACCGGCGAGCGGTGGGTGCCGGCACCCGTGCGCGAGCGCGTGCCGGCGCGCCCCACGGGACACATGGCGAACCACGTGCGCCTCGCGCGCACGGTGCGCACGTCGCGCATCCGCGTCGTGCTGACGCACCGCGCCGGCGCGTACACCGGGCTCACGGAGCTCGAAGCATGGAGCGACGCGCCCCCGCCGGACGAGTCGACGCGCGCGAGCGACGATCTCGCGTTCGGCGCGGCGACGTCGGCGTCGTTCGCGGCGCCCGGCTTCCCGGCGGCCGACGCGACCGACCTGCGCGTCGCGTTCTCGCGCTACTCGCGCAACCGGTGGAGCACCGTCGGCTCGCCGAACGCGCGCGACTCGCTGGAGCTGGACCTCGGCGGCCCGCGCGACGTCGAGACGATCGAGGCGTACCTGTGGGGCGACGGCGATCGCGTGCGGGCGCCGCGCGCGATGACGGTGGAGCTGTGGGACGCGGGGCAGTGGCACGAGGCGCGGGTGGTCGCGCGGAGCCCCGAGCGACCGGCGACGTGGGCGGCGAACACGGTGCGCATCGCGCCGGCGCGCGCGTCGCGGATCCGCGTCACGTTCACGCACGATGCGCCGGCGGCGACCGCGGTCACGGAGCTCATGGTCTGGGGGCCCGCGCGCCGCTAGTCTCCGACGCATGCAGTTCCCGCGTCTCCTCCTCCCACTGTTCGGCGGCGTCGCCGCCGTCGGCGGCGCCGTGGTCATCCTCGCGTGGCGCGTGCGCGAGCAGCAGCGCCCCGTCACCGCGCGCAGCATCCTGATCCCGCCGCTCGGCATGAGCACGGGGTTCTGCATGTTCCTCGTGCCGATCTTCCGCGTGCCGTGGACGTGGGCGCTCGGCGCGTTCGTGCTCGGCGCGCTCGTGCTGTCGTATCCGCTCGTGCACACGTCGCGGCTCACGCGCACGGGCGACGTCGTCATGCTCACGCGCTCGCGCGCGTTCCTCGCGATCCTCGTCGGGCTCGTCGTGCTGCGGCTCGCGCTGCGCGGCTACGTGGAGCACCTCGTGTCGCACACCCAGACCGCGGGGCTGTTCTTCATCCTCGCGTTCGGGATGATCGTGCGATGGCGCGTGGGGATGTACCTCGAGTACCGCCGCCTCATGGAAACGCGACCGGTACCGAGCTCCCCGCAGCGTTCACTGCCGTGATGCGGTACTTCGGGTTCAGCTTCGCCGCGCCCGCGAGGTTGTCGAGCATGGCGGTGACGTTGCCGGCGAGCGTGGCGGCGAGCTGCCAGGTCCCTCCACCGATCGCGCGCTCGATGCGGTAGCTCGTCGCGCCGGGCGACGCCCTCCAGCTCAGCGACACGGAGCTGGTGCCGATCACCGCGTGCGGAGCGCCGACCGGCGGCGGCGCGCTCGCGGCACCCGCACCAACGCCGCTCGTGCCCGAGCCGCTGGTGCCGCTCGTGCCGCTCGTGCCGCCTACGGTCGTCGAGAGCACGCCGCTCGCGGTCGACGGCGACGACGCGCCGAGGGCGTTGGTCGCCGACAGCGCGTAGCGCGGCGCGAGCGTGAGGCCGCCGCATGCGGCGCTCGAGACGGCGGCGGACAGGTCGTCGGTGAAGCGCTGCTGCGCGGCGGGCGTCGCGCCGACCGTGACGGTGCGCGAGAAGTCGGTCGAGCCGCAGAACAGGATGCGCCGCAGCTGGTACGACGTCGCGCCGAAGCTCGCCTGCCACGTGAGATCCATCGTCGTCGCGCCCGACACGACGGCCGCGAGCTGTGCCGGCGCCGGTGGCGGCGTGCCGCCGCCCGAGCCGGCGACGCCCTTGCCGCCCGGCGTCACGGGGGGCGTGCGCACGCGCGTCGAGATGCCGAGCGCGTTCGCCGCGGCGATGGAGTACTCGTACGACTCGCCGGGGATCACGCCGCGATCGACGTAGCTCGTGCCCGGGCAGCGCGCGCACACCATGTGAAAGCCCTGTCGATACGGCGCGCGCATGATCTCGTACGCCGTCGCGCCGGCCGCGGCGGTCCAGGAGAGCTGCACGTCGCCGGTCGTCGTCGCGATCGCGCTCGCGCCAATGGGCGGCGGCGGCACCGCCGTCGGCGTGGCGAGCGTCACGGCGGGGAAGTCGACGCGCACCGAGACGTTGCCGCGCGCGTCCGCGCTCTCCACCGCGTACTGCTGCGCCACCTTCGCGAGCGCGACGGGCACGACGGCGACGAACCGCGGGTACGTGCCGGGCACGCGGCCGAGCAGCTTCGTCGCCGTCGTCGCCCCGGCGGTCGGCAGCCCGTACACGCGGTACTCGGCGACGCCGGGCATCGTGTCCCAGGTGAGCACGATCTCGCGCGGCGAGATCTGGATCGCCACCGGGTTCGTCGGCGCCGGCGTCTGCGCCGGCGTCTGCGCCGGCGCGCTCGCGGCGATCGCCGGGGTGAGGAGCGCGCCGAGCGCGCCCCGTCGGAGTCCGTTAGGCATGGGGGTGGAGCTCAGGCGTCAGCGGAGGCGCGGGTTCCAGGCCGGGGCGCGCGCGTCGCGCACGAGCAGCCGCGCGCCGGTGCCGTCGCGTCGCACGACCCACAGGTCGGACGGACCCTTGAGATCCGTCACGCGCTCGAACGCGATCTGCTGCCCGTCCGGTGAGACCGAGAACTGTCGCACGAACGAGCCGGTGAAGTTCGTGATCTGCCGCTCCGCCTTCGTGGCGAAGACGTACTCGTGGATGTTCACCGCCTGGTCGAGCAGATCGTTCGTCCGCGCGAACAGGAAGCCGCTGCCGTCGGGAAGCCAGCGAACGTCGGTGATGCGCGGGTAGCGGCCGACGGTGAGCAGCGGGCTTCCCGCGGAGCGCGCGCTCTCGGCGACGCGGAAGAACTGCACCTCGCCGGCGTCGACGAACCTGCGCTCGTCGACGTACACGATCTGATCCGCCGTCGCGGCGGTCGGCCCCCAGTCGACGGCGCACGTGGCGCCGAAGACCGCCGGGTCGAGGAGGCGCGACTGCGACGGCCCCGCGGGCGGCGTCGCGGCGACCTGCATGAGATTGCACGTCGGCGAGCCGATGAATCCGACGCGCTGTCCGTCGGCGCGCCAGAACGGGACGTCCGCGCCGTAGTGCGGGATACCGCCGAACGCGGTGACGACGAGCGATCCCGCATCCACCGAGCGGCCGCCCTGCACGTCGGCCACCGCGTCGCCGAACCAGCGGTTCGTGCCGTTGATGACGACGACCGGCTGCGCGACGTTCCCGAGATCGGCGACGTTCGTGAACGTGAGCGCCCGCGACGACGCCGCCGGGATGGTGACCTGCTGCGGCGCCGGCGCGCCGAGGACGTAGACGAAGTACGGCCCCGCGTCGCCGGTGAGGTTCTGCACGCGCACCGTGACGGTGCCTTTCGGGAACGTCGCGAGCGCGTCGAGCGCGGGCGCGTTCGTCAGCCGGCGCAGCCGCGCGCCGTCGGCGGAGACGACGTAGATGTCCCGCTCGTACCACGACGTCGCCATCTCGTGGTCGCTCGAGAACGCGAGCTCGGTGCCGTCGGGGCGCCAGGCGAGCCCGCCGATCGTCGCGGCGAGCGACGCGTTAGGCACCTGCCACAGCGCGCGGTCGCTCGACCCGTCGGCGTTCACGAGGCGGATCGCGCCGCCGCGCGCGTAGGCGATGGTGCCCGGCGGCGCCGCGGCGCCCGTCGTCCCCGTGGTCGGCGGCGTGGGCGTCGTGGGCTGCTGCGGCGTCGACGGCTGCGACGGTGTCGTCGGCTGCTCGGGGCCCGGCGGCTCGGGGATCTGCGGCCCGCCGGTGTCGCAGGCGCCGAGCGCGACGACCGCGAGCGCGATGGGAAGGAGCATGCGTCGAGTCCCGTGAGAGCGTGATGCCGACATCAGCCGCCCTCGGCGACGAGCGGCGTGAAGCGCGAGCAGAGCACGGTGCCGCGGATGGCGGCCCCCTTCGCCGTGGTGCCGTCGATCGTGAACTCGCCGCCGTCGCCCTTCGGCGCGAGCGAGACCGTCCCGCTCCCCGTGACCGTTCCTCCTTTCACGGTGGCGATGGTGTGCGTGGTGCCGCCGCCGCCGAGCGAGAGGCTGAACTGCGACGCGCCACCGGCGTTGCTCGGCCGCCAGAGCGTGAGGAGCACGGATGGCCCGGTGGCGGGCGCGAGCTGCGCCGTCCACACCGCGGCGGGCACGCCGTAGATCGACGCCTGCGACGCGTGCTGACACGACCCGGCGCCGGTCGCGTCGAGCCGACGGCCGCCCGCCGTGAGCGACATGGTGACGGTCGGCTGCGACGACGCGCCGCGCGGCACGCGGGCCTGCGCTCCCGCGTCCGGTGCGCGCAGGGCGAGCGCGGCGAGCGTGACGGCCGCGGCCGCGAGAGCCCGGCATGATCGAGACGGCAGCGACATCGTGACGACTCCCGGCGCGCCAGATGCGCGCCCTGTGGTGAAGGACGGATGCGCGCGGCGCGACCGGCCGGCTGGCCGGCCCCGTGCGGCGCGGATACGTTGGCGATCGGGCACGCATGCTACGCGCGTGCGTCTCCGCCGCTTCGACTTTTTCAACACGATGCGAGAGACGGAGTTACGCCTCGTGACGCTGGGCCGGCTGGCGCTCGTCGCCGTCGGCCGCCCGCCCGCCGCACCGGGGCCGGGCGAGGAGGAGCCGCTGCAGGCGCTGAACAGTCGCCGCCGCAAGCTCGCCCTCCTCGCCGTGCTCGCGCTCTCGCCGCGTCCGGTGTCGCGCGACGCGCTGCTCGCGATGTTCTGGCCCGAGCAGGACGACACGCGCGCGCGCCATTCGCTCAGCGACGCGATGTCGCACCTGCGCCGCGTGCTCGGCCGCTCCGCGCTCGTCGCGACGCGCTTCGAGCTCGCGCTCGCCGCCGACGCGCCGCTCGTGGTCGACGTACGCGAGCTCGTCGCCGCGGCGGCCGAGCCGAGCACGCGGCTGCGCGCGATCGAGCTGTACGAGGCGCCGTTCCTCGACGGCGTGCACGTCGACGGGTCGGCGGTGTTCGAGGCGTGGGTGGCGCGCGAGCGGTCGCAGGTCGAGCGCGTCGTCGTCGGCGCGTGCGCGGCGGAATGCGAGGCGCTCGCGGCGCGCGGCGATCACGGTGCGCGCGCCGCCGTGGCGTCGCGGTGGGTCGACGTCGACCCGCTGTCGGTGGACGCCGCGCGGCATCTGCTGACGGCGCTCGCCGCGCCGGAGACGCGCGAAGGATGCGCGCGCGCGCGGTCGACGCGTACGACCGACTGCGCGCGCGGCTCGCGCGCGAGTACGAGCTGCGCCCGGATGCGTCGATCACCGCACTCGCGGAGGATCTCGCGCGCCGCGCGTCGGCGCCGGAGACGCTCACGCCGGAGACGCTCACGCCGGAGACGCCGGCCCCGGAGATGTCGACGCCGAGCGAGCCGCGCGCGGCACGATCGCAGGTGCGGCCGGCCGCCCCACGGGCGTCGCGGTCGCGCGTGCGCGCCGCGGGGGTCCTCGCCGCGGTGGGGCTCGTCGCACTCGGGCTCGCGGCCCGCCGCGCACCGCGCACGCCGCCGTCCACGACGACCACGCCGGTCGTCGCGGTCGTGCCGATCGACGTGGCCGCGGCGGACACCGCGCTCCAGTGGCTGTCCGCGGGGCTGCCGCAGCTCATCGTGGCCAGGCTGTCGCGGGCCGACGGGATGGAGGTCGTGACGCCCGCGCAGGTGCGCGCGGTGCTGCGCCGCGGCGAGCTCGGATCGGCCCCGCTGACGGCGAAGCAGCTCCGCGCCGTGGGGCGCGCGGTCGGCGCATCGTTCGTCGTCAGCGGCACCGTGGAGCGCGGCGCCACGGGCATGGTGCTCGGCCTCGCCGTGCACGACGCGGCGACCGGGCGGCTCGTGCGCGCCGACGTCGTCGCCGACTCCGGGGTGATCGCGCTCGCCGACCGCGCCACCGTCCGGCTGCTCGACGTCGTGGGCGTGCGCCCGACCGGGCCGCGGCTGGCCGACCTCGAGACGTCGAGCGTGGAGGCGTACCACCACTTCGTGCGCTTCAATGAGATCGTCTACGAGCGCGCCGACGAGGCGAGCGCGGAGCTCGACGCCGCGATCGCGCTCGACTCCGGGTTCACGAGCGCCGTGCTCGCGCGGCTGGCGCGCGCGTACGCCGACAACGACGGCGCGGTCATCGACGCGCTGACCGCGGTGCTGCATCGGCGGGCGGGTCGCATCCCCGAGCGCGACCGCGTGGAGTGGCAGGCGAGGCAGGCGATGCTCGCGGGCGACGTCGCGGGCAGCGAGGCGGCGTCGCGGCTGCTCGTCGCGCGCTACCCTCGCGACCCGCGCGGCTACGAGATGCTCGCCACGGTCCTCGACAACGCCGGCCGGTGGGACGCGCGGGCCCGCGCGCTCGAGTCGCTGCTCGCGCTCGACTCGCTCGGCATCGAGGCGGGGCGCGGCCCGTGCACGTCGTGCACCGCGTACTCGTCGCTCACCGAGGTGCGGCTCGCCCTCGGCGACTGGGACGGCGCGGAGCGGGCGGCGCGGCGCTGGACGGTCGTCGCGCCGGAGATGCACGCGGCGTGGACGAACCTCGCGCTGGTGCACGCGTACCGCGGCCGACACGATCTCGCGCTCGAGGCGATGCGCCGCGCGATCTCGCTCGCGCCCGACGAGCCGGGCGTGCGCATGGCGTGGGGCTGGGTGCTCGTCATGGCGCGTCGACTCGACGACGCCGACACCGCGATCGCGAGCTGGCGGGCGAGCGGCGTGCGCGCGCTGCAGGTGCAGGCGGAAGACCTCGCGAGCGTCGTGCTGCGCGAGCGCGGCCAGTTCCGCGCGTCGACGGAGGCGATCGCGCGGGCCGAGGCCACGTATCCGGAGCTCGCGTATCTCGAGCTCGTGCGCGCGAACGGGCTCGCGCGCGCCGGCGACTGCGCGGCCGCGGTCCGCGCGTACGAGCGCGTGCACGGCGCCGGCGCCGCGGAGCCGCCCCCCGGCGGCCCGTCGCGCGCGTTCGCCTGGCACCACGCGCTGCTCGCCGACGCGGTCGCCGATACGCCGTGCGCCCGCGACGGGTGGCTGCGCGCGCTCGCCGACAGCATCGAGCGCATCGGGGCGCGGAGCTACTTCGGGCGCGACTGGGTGCTGCACCACCACGTGCGCGGCCTCGTCGCGATGCGCGCCGGCGACTGGCCGGAAGCGGAGCGGCAGCTGCGGCGGGCCCGCTGGCGCGTCGCCGACGGGTGGACGAGCACGTCGATCGCGCTCGCGCGCACCCAGCTCGCGCTCGGCCGGCCGCTCGACGCGGTGGCGACGCTGCGCGACGCGTACGCCATCCGCCCCGACGCCGTGGGCCGCTACGTGCCGCGGACCGAGATCGACCATTACATGGCGCTCGCGTTCCGGCGCGCCGGGATGGCCGACAGCGCGGCGCTGTACGCCGCGTACGTGCGGCGGGCCTGGGCGCACGCCGACCCCGCGCTGCGCACCCTGTCGCTCGAGCGCTGACGCTGGTATGACACGTGCGCCGCGGCCGCACGCCCGACCAGCCCGCACACGAGAGCCCGCGCCATGAACACGCTCAGCGTCCCGACGTCCCCGTTCTCCGACCAGGTGCCCGGCACCTCCGGCCTGCGCAAGCGCGTGCCGGTGTTCCAGCAGCCGCGCTACCTCGAGAACTTCGTGCAGGCGATCCTCGACGTCGCCGCGCTGCCCGCAGGCGCCACGCTCGTCGTCGGCGGCGACGGCCGCTACCTGAACCGCGAGGCGGTGCAGACCATCCTGAAGATGGCGGCGGCGAACGACGTCGGCCGAGTCGTCGTGGGGCAGGGCGGGCTGCTCTCGACGCCGGCGGCGTCGCACCTCATCCGACAGGGCGCGGCGGGCGGGATCATCCTCTCCGCGAGCCACAACCCCGGCGGTCCGGACGGCGACTTCGGCATCAAGTACAACACCGGCAACGGCGGGCCGGCACCCGAGGGCGTCACGGCGGCGATCGCGGCGCGCGCCCGCGAGCTCTCGGCCTACCGCATCGCCGACGCCCCCGACGTGGCGCTCGACGCCATCGGCACGACGACGCTCGACGGCATGCGCGTCGACGTCGTGGATCCGGTGGCCGACTACGCGGCGCTCATGGAGACGCTGTTCGATTTCGCCGCGCTGCGCGCGCTGCTTGGCGGCGGCGAATTCCGCATGCGGTTCGACGCGATGCACGCGATCACCGGGCCGTACGCGACGGAGATCCTCGAGCGGCGGTTGGGCGCGCCGGCCGGCACGGTGATCAACGGCACGCCGCTCCCCGACTTCGGCGGCGGGCATCCGGATCCGAACCTCACGTACGCGCACGATCTCGTGGAGGAGATGTTCGGCCCCGACGCGCCCGACTTCGGCGCGGCGTCGGACGGCGACGGCGACCGCAATATGGTCCTCGGTCGCCGCTTCTTCGTGACGCCGTCGGACAGCCTCGCGGTGCTCGCGGCGAACGCGACGCTCGCGCCTGGCTACGCGCGCGGCCTCGCCGGCGTCGCCCGCTCGATGCCGACGAGCCAGGCCGTCGACCAGGTGGCGAGGGCGTTAGGCATCGACTGCTACGAGACGCCCACCGGGTGGAAGTTCTTCGGCAACCTGCTCGACGCCGGGCGCATCACGCTCTGCGGCGAGGAGAGCTTCGGCACCGGCAGCGACCACGTGCGCGAGAAGGACGGGCTGTGGGCGGTGCTGTTCTGGCTCAACGTCGTCGCGGCGCGCGGCGAGACGGTGGAGGCGATCGTCCGCGACCACTGGCGGACGTACGGCCGCAACTACTACACGCGGCACGACTACGAGGCGATCCCCACCGACGCCGCGAACGGCGTGATGGCGCTGCTGCGCGAGCGGCTGGCGACGCTTCCCGGCACGACGTTAGGCGGCCTGCGCGTCGCGGCGGCGGACGACTTCGCGTACCACGATCCGGTGGACGGGAGCACGAGCGCGCGGCAGGGGCTGCGCGTGCTGTTCGAGAACGGCGCGCGTATCGTGTACCGCCTCTCCGGCACCGGCACCGAGGGCGCGACGCTCCGCATCTACATCGAGTCGTACGAGCCCGAGCCCGCGCGCCACGACCTCGACGCGCAGGACGCGCTGCGGCCGCTCATCGACACCGCGCTGTCGCTCGCCGAGCTGCGGGAGCGCACGGGGCGCGAGGCTCCGACGGTCATCACGTGAAGCGTCGTCTTCACGGCTCCACGTACGAGTTCTGGTAGGACTGAGGAAGGACTGAAGGAGGACTGAAGAAGGACCAACAACAAAGACGTCGTGTTTGGTCCTTCTTCAGTCGCTCTTCAGTCCTTCCTCAGTCCTGGTCAAACACGTACGTGGAGTCCAGCCGGCGCGACCCTCTCTCCTCGACCCGCATGCCCGGACGCGCATGGATCGGCATCAGCGGCTACGACTACAAGCCGTGGCGCGGCCGCTTCTATCCGGACGAGCTGCCGGCGCGGCGGTGGCTGGAGTACGCGAGCCGGAAGTTCGACAGCGTGGAGCTGAACGGCACGTTCTACAGCCTGAAGTCGCCCGCCGTGTTCGAGCGGTGGGCCAGCGAGGTGCCCGACGACTTCGTGTTCGCGGTGAAGGGTGGGCGATTCATCACGCACAACCTGAAGCTCCGCAACGCCGAGTCGTCGTTAGGCAACTTCTTCGCGAGCGGCGTGCTGGCGCTCGGCGCGAAGACCGGCCCGTTCCTCTGGCAGCTGCCCGGCACGTACCGGTTCGACGCCGAGCGGATGGACGCGTTCATGGCGATGCTGCCGCGCACCGCCCGCGAGGCGGAGAGCGTGGCACTGTGGCACGACGAGCGGCTGCGCCGCGGTGCGCTCGTCGAGGCACCCGCCGACGTGCCGTTCCGCCACGCGTTCGAGGTGCGGCATCCGTCGTACTTCCACGACGAGTTCTACGCGATCCTGCGCGCCCACGGCTACGCGTTCGTCGTCGCCGACACCGCGGGGAAGTTCCCGTACGCCGAGGAGGTGACCGCGGACTTCGTCTACGTGCGGCTGCACGGGTCACAGGTGCTCTACGCGAGCGGCTACACCGACGCGGAGCTCGACGCGTGGGCCGGGAAGATCCGCGCGTGGCAGCACGGCGGCGCGGACGTCTACGTCTACTTCGACAACGACGCCAAGGTCCACGCGCCGTTCGACGCCGAGCGGCTGGGCGCGCGGGTCGGGACTCGGGACTCGGGACTCGGGACTCGTAACGGCTGAGCTCCCGAGTCCCGAGTCCCGAGTCCCGAGTCCCGAGTCCCGGCAAGGCATGGAGGATGCTCGTTATAGCCGGACCCATCCACCGAGGAGGTCCTTACGTCTCCGCTGCCCAACGATGCGATCGCCCCCGCGGCACGCCGGCTGACCGAGCGGTACGAGTTCCTGCGGGAGCTCGGCCGAGGCGGGATGGCCATCGTGTATCTGGCGCGGGAGCTCGCCACCGGACAGATCGTCGCCATCAAGCTGCTCGGCGCGCTGCAGGGCGGAAGCACGGAGGCGGCTCGGCGGTTCGCGCGCGAGGCGGAGACGGTCTCGGCGCTCGAGCACCCCAACATCGTGCGCGTGCTGCGCGTCGAGGACCTCGACGGGCCGGCGCCGGCGATCATCAGCGTCTACATCCCAGGCGAGACGCTGCGCGACCTGCTGCGGCGCGGGCCGCTGCCGTACGAGCGCGCGACGCAGATCCTCCGCGAGATCGCATCGGCGCTGGCCTACGCGCACGACCGGCGCATCGTGCACCGCGACGTGAAGCCGGAGAACATCGTCCTCGAGCTGCACACCGGACGCGCGCTGCTCGCCGACTTCGGCGTCGCGCGGCAGCTCGACGCGGAGACGATCCTCACCGTGGTCGGGACGTCGGTGGGGACGCCGGCGTACATGGCGCCGGAGCAGATCATCGGCTCGCACGTCGACGCGCGCGCCGACGTCTACGCGCTCGGCCTCATCGGATGGGAGATGTTGAGCGGGCGTCGGCCGTGGGAGGGCGAGACGCTGTACGGCGTGCTGCACAAGCAGCAGCACGAGAAGCTGCCGCCGCTCGACGAGCTGCGCCCCGACATCCCGACGTACCTGCTGCGCGCGATCGCCGGCGCGATGGAGAAGGATCCCGAGTGCCGCTGGCGCGACGCGAGCGAGTTCCTGGAGCGACTGAACCCGTCGCCCGCCGCGCTGCCGCCGCTCCCGGTCCGCGGGGACCTGGACGGACCGTCGGCGGACGTGGGGCCGATCTTCGTTCCCGACGCGGTGGTGCCGGTCGTGTCGCCGACGGCGGCGGAGGAGCCCGAGGTCGTGCCGGTGCCGGTGGCCGCGAGCACGGTCGCGCCGCCGCCGCCCCTCGCGGAGGTCGCGCCGGTGACGCCGACAGCGCCCGTGACGCCCGTGACGCCCGTGACGCCCGTGCCGCCCGTGCCGCCCGTGCCGCCGGTGGCGCCCGTGACGCCCCCGCCGAGCGCACCGCATCCGGCGTTCGTGACGGCGGAGCGCCGGCAGCCGCGCGCGGCGCGTCGACGCTGGTGGCCGGCCGCCGCCGCGGTCGTCGCGCTGCTGCTCGTCGCCGTGCTGCTCTCCACCACGCGCCACGCGAAGGCGCGGCCCGTGTCCGGCGACCGCGGGCTCGACTCGCTGCTGAACGCCGCCGGAGCCGACGGCGTGGTGCTCGTCGACTCGGCGAACCGCGCGGCGACGGAGAAGAAGCTCACCACCGCGCAGCGCAAGAAGGCGCGCACCGACAGCATCGCGCGAGCGCGCTCGGGGAACCGCGTCGAGGCCGCGGGCACGGTCGACCTCGCGCCGCCCGCCGGCTCCGACCGCTGTCGCTCGACGGCGAGCGCCGACCAGCGCGCGTGCCTCATGTCGGCCATCGCGCGCAACGACGCGCCGCTCAACCGCGCCTACCAGGCGCTGATCACCGATCTCCGCGGCCGGCTCTCCGGCGACGCGGAGGCGCAGGCGGTGGAGCGGCTGCGCGAGGAGCAGCGCGCATGGCTCGACAAGCGCGACCGCGAGTGCCGCGCCGCGACCCCGGAAGGATCGACCGGGCTGTGGGGCGTCGCGCGCGCGCCCTGCTTCGCACAGCGCTCGGCACAGCGGACGACGGAGCTGCGCGCGAGAGTGGGGCACTGATCGGGACTCGGGACTCGGGACTCGGGACTCGGGACTCGTGGGCTGACAGCGCCCGAGTCCCGAGTCCCGAGTCCCGAGTCCCGATCACTCAGCTCGCCCGCAGGTACTTGCACCCCGCATCCTGCGCCCGCAGCGCCGCGAACACGCCCGACGGCTGCAGGATGACGCCGGGCACGAACGACGCGACCGCTTCCTGACGCAGCGCCGGGACCGCGCCGCCCTCGCGCGCCGCGATCTTTCCCACCATGTCGTCGAGCGCGAGGTTGCAGGCGAGCACGATGCCGCCGCGCTTGATGAAGCGGTCGAGCGCGACCTCGTCGAGCTCCGCGGGCACCTCGTTGCGCGACGACGTGAGCAGCACCGGGTTGCGGTCGGTCGCCTGCTGCGTGAGCGGGTGCTTCACGTCGTTCGCCTTGCCGAGGGCGTGCTTGTCCCAGAACGGCTGCTGCATGGCGAGCGCGATGCCGTTGTGCCGCAGCACGAGCACGCTCGAGAGGTCGGCGGGCTTCACGCCGAGGACCTGCTGGTACTGCTGCTCCCAGAGCGAGGCGCGCCAGACGCCGTAGCCCTGGTCGATCTCCGGCACGTCGAACACGGCGCGGTACTTCCCCTTGATGCGGTCGGTCCAGCTCAGGTCCCACTTCATGTCCGGCTGCGCGCTCGGCTCGGCGAGGGCAAGCGCCGGGGCGAGCGACAGGGGAAGGGCGCCGAGGACGAGCTGGCCGAGGAACTCGCGGCGGTCGTGTAGCACGGAAGCCTCCAGGTGGTCGGGACGGCGGAGTGGAATGCCCGGACGGGCCGGACGGTTCCCGACGGTGGTCGTGCCGGGCGAAGCGAGCTACGAGTGCCACGGAGCGCCCGGATTGCCGACGGCGCAAGTCCCGGCCGCGCGGCTACGTTTCGCCGATCACCGTCTCCACTCACCGAGCCGCCCATGATCGTCGACGCCCTCGCGAACGCCGCCCGCTATCGCACCCTCCACCCCCGCCTCGCCGCCGCGTTCGACTACCTCGCGGCGTTCGACCCGTCGACCGCCGACGGCAAGTACCCGATCGACGGCGACGCGGTGTACGCGCAGGTCCAGTCGTACACGACGAAGCCCGCGTCGGAGAAGAAGTGGGAGTCGCACCGCCGCTACCTCGACGTGCAGTACATGGTCTCGGGGCGCGAGCGCATGACCGTCTCGCCGCTCCCCGGCCTCGCCGGCGCGACGCCGTACAACGACGCGAAGGACGTCGTCAACTACGCCGGCGCGTCGGGCGAGGCGAGCTCCGTGTATCTCGAGGGCGGGCAGTTCGCGATCTTCTTTCCCGAGGACGGACACCAGCCCGGCGTGCAGGCGGGGGAGAGCGGGGAGGTGCGGAAGGTCGTGGTGAAGGTGCTGCTGTGATGCCGTCGTTACGGCTTGCCTAACGTATAGGCTTTGAGGGCATTCTCCCGCAGCACCATCCGCGCGAGCGCCTCGGCCCGCGGTCGATCGATCTCGCCGTCCCGCAGCATGCCGGTGAGCGCGATGGCGAGCGCGCGGCGCGCGGTGGTGCTCCCGACCCACGCGACCTGCTCCCACCCCTGCTCGGCGCCGCCGTCGAACGCGTCGGTGCCGAACAGCACCTTGTCGGGCCACTCGGCGAGCCACTGCCGCAGCACGGCGGCGAGCGCCGTCGGCGCGAGGATCTGATCCATCATCGACACGTCGGCGTAGACGTTCGGCTTCGCGAGCAGCCCCTGCGTCTCCCCGACGAGCGGCCAGCCGCCGTGCACGATCACGAACCGGGTGCCGCGCAGCGTCGAGTCGATCAGCGCCGGCTCGAGCAGCCGCGGCGCCGCGCCGGCGGAGGCGTAGAAGCCGCCGAACGTCTCGAGCACGTGGATCTGCACCGTCATGCCGAGCCGCCCCGCCTCGCGCGCGACGACGCGAAAGAGGTGGTCCTGCAGCGTCTTGTACTCGGCGCGCGACGGCACGCCGCCGCGCACGTAGCGCGCATACACCGCGCGCGCCCTCGCCGCGTCGTCGGTGTCGAAGTCGAGCGGGCGCAGGTACGCGGCCTCGAACTTCACGCCCACCGCGCCGCCGTCGTGCTGGCGCGCGAGCGTGGCGCGGACGACGTCGCGCTCGTACGCGTCGAGCGTCGCGGGGAGCGCCGTCAGCCGCAGCTCGCGCAGGAACCGGCGCAGCAGCGCGGTCTCGTGCGGGTAGAGCACGCGCGTGTCGGGCGTACGCGCCGCCTCGCCGCGCGTGTCGAGCGGCAGCAGCAGCGCGTCGACGAACGGCACCCACCGGAAGCGCGGCGCCGCGAGCCCCGCGCCCATGGCGATGCGGTTCGCGAGCATGACGTCGATCCCCGCGCGGTCGAGCGCCCACTCGGGGAACCGATCGCCGTGCTCCGTCCGCGCGCGCTCCGGCGCGGCGTCGCCGTACAGGGCGCTCCGTGCCTCGCGCCAGATCGGGGCGTCGGTCGTGAGCCGATGCGGCACGGCGAACGCCGGGATCCCGTCGAGCGGCAGCGCGTCGAACTCGCTGTCCGGCGGCGCGCCGCGCGCCACCACCCGCATCGGGTGCGCGTGCACGTCGATCGCGCGCACCGAGTCGACGTAGCGGAGCAGGGCGGTGTCCACCGGCGTCTGCGCGTGCAGGCGCGCGGCGAGGGCGAGCGCGGTCAGGGCGAGTCGCATGGGACGTGGGGCGTGTTCATTCGACCGCAGAGGACGCAGAGGGCCGCAGAGCCTCTCATCTGAACCACAGAGGACACGGAGGACACAGAGGAGAACCCTTCTGAAGAGAGTTGGTTTTCCTCCGTGTCCTCCGCGGTTCCATCGATCAGGAGCACATACCCGCCGCCCAGCGCTGGCGCCAGAGCCGGGTGGCCCCCGAGACTGCCCGGCCCCGCGTTTCGGGCGGGCCGTGCGTAGAAGAGGGGCGGCCCGTCGCCGCCCGTTCCTCCCACCGCATCCCACATGCGACCGCAGCATCTCTCCCGCACGACCCTCGCCGCGCTCTGTGCGTTCGCCGTCGTGGCGAGCACGCCCCTCGGCGCGCAGCCCGCCGCCGGCGCGCGGCAGTTCACGAGCGCCGACCTGAAGGCCTGGCGCACGATCCGCAATCCCACGCTGTCGAACGACGGCCGGTGGTTCGCGTACGTGCTCGCGCCTAACGAAGGCGACGCGACCGTCGTCATCCGTCCGACGGCGGAGGGCGGGAAGGAGCTGCGCTTCGCGGTCGGCTCGCCGCCGCCGGCCGCGACCGGGGGCGGGCAGGGGATCGCCGCCGTCGCCGGGGCGGCCCAGGCGCCGCTGCTCCTCTCGGGCGATGGGCAGTGGGCCGCGTTCACGGTCTATCCGACGCAGGCGGAGACGCGACGCGCCCGCACCGCGCGGCGCCCCACGTACACGAAGGTCGCGCTCGTGAACCTCGCGACCGGCGAGAAGCGCGACTTCGACCGTGCGCGCCGCTTCGCGTTCAACGCCGACCGCGCGACGGTCCTCGCGCTGCAAGGCTATCCCGCCGAGGCGGCGCCTAACGCGACCGCCGCCGCGAACGGCGCTGCGAACGGCGCTGCGCCGTCGTCGCGCGCCGAGGGCACCGATCTGCTGCTCGTGCCGCTCGGCGCCGGCGAGATGGTGAACGTCGGCAACGTCGGCGAGTTCGACTTCGACGACTCCGGCGAGTGGCTCGCCTACACCATCGACGCGCGCGACCTGCTCGGCAACGGCGTGCAGCTCCGCAACGTGCGCACGGGCGTCGTGCGGGCGCTGGAGAGCGAGCGGGCGCTGTACCGCCGCCTCGCGTGGGCCGACAGCGCGCCGGCGCTCGCGGTGCTGCGCGGCACCGTCGACTCCGTGGCGCGCGACACGAGCTTCGCCGTCGTGTCGTTCACCGGCGTCGCCGCGGCGCCGAAGAAGACGGTGTTCGATTCGAAGGGACGCGCCGACTTCCCGGCCGGCCTGCGCGTCGCGGGCGATCGCGCGCCGCGCTTCTCGGAGGACCTGCAGGCGGTGTACTTCGGCATCCGCGAGGCACGGGCGCCCAACGCGCGCCGCGGCGGCATCACCGCGTCGCTCGTGCAGCCCGGCGCACCCGGCATGGGCGGCACGGTGAACCAGCCGCGGCTCGGCGACGGCAGCGACGACGAGACGCCGACGCTCGTCCTCTGGCACTGGAAGGATCCGCGGCTGCAGTCGATGCAGATCGTGCAGGAGCAGCAGGACCGTGCGTACAGCTACCTGGCCGCGTTCCGTCCGGCGGAGAACCGTTTCGTGCGCGTCGCCGACGACTCGCTGCGCGCCGTGACGACGCTGCCGCACGACCGATGGGCGACGGCGACCGACGTGCGGGCGTACCAGCAGGCGGCGAGCTACAGCGGCCGCGCCTACGCCGACGTGTACGCGATCGATCTGAAGACGGGAGCGCGCCGTCCCGTGTTGCGCAAGCAGGCCTCGTCGGCGCTGATCCCGTCGCCCGACGGCACGCGCGCGCTCTACTGGGGCGACGACGCGAACTGGTGGACGATCGACCTCGCGACGGGCGCGACGCGCAACGTGACGAAGGGCGCGCCGGTGAGCTTCGCGAACACGGAGGACGACCACAACAACCTGTTCCCGCCGCCGCAGCAGCCGTTCGGCTGGACGAAGGACGGCGCCGCGGTGCTGCTGTCCGACGGATGGGACGCGTGGCTCGTGCCCGTGAACGGCGGCGCCGCGACGAACCTCACCGTCGACGGCCGGAAGAACCGCGTGCGCTACCAGCGGCTCTACAGCTTCGACGCGCAGGCGCAGCCCACGCGCGCCGGGCGCTCCGGCACCGGCAACGCGCCGACGATCGACAGGCGCAAGCCGCTCTACTTCGCGACGTACGGCGAATGGACGAAGAAGTCCGGGCTCTCGCGCGTCAGCGTCGGCAAGCCCGGCGCCGTGCCGCTCGTGTGGGACGACGCCTCGTTCGCGTTCACGAAGGCGAAGGACGCCGACGTGTACCTCTACACGCGCCAGTCGTCGACGGAGTTCCCGAACTGGTGGATCGCGAGCGCGGACCTCAAGAGCGGCCGCCAGCTCACCGACGCGAACCCCGAGCAGAGCATGTTCGCGTGGTCGAGCGGCGTGAAGCTCGTGAACTACGTGAGCGAGAAGGGCGACTCGCTCCAGGGCGCGCTGTACCTGCCGGCGAACTACCAGCCGGGGAAGCAGTACCCGCTGCTCGTGACCATCTACGAGAAGCGCTCGCAGAACGCGAACGTGTTCGTGCAGCCGAACGAGACGAGCACGCCGAACCGAAGCCTCTACACGAGCCGCGGCTACGCGGTGCTCGACCCGGACATCGTCTACAAGGTGAACGATCCCGGGATGTCGGCGGTGTGGAGCGTGGTGCCGGCGGTGAAGGCGGCGATCGCGACGGGCGTCGTGGACTCGGCCAACGTCGGGCTGTGGGGCCACTCGTGGGGCGGCTACCAGACGGCGTTCCTCGTCACGCAGACGAACATCTTCAAGAGCGCGATCGCCGGCGCGCCGCTCACCGACATGGTGAGCATGTACAGCTCCATCTACTGGAACACCGGCGGCACGAACCAGGCGATCTTCGAGGCGAGCCAGGGCCGCTTCAAGGGGAACTACACCGACAACCTCGAGGCGTACCTGCGCAACTCCCCCGTCTTCCACGCGAAGAACGTGCAGACGCCGCTCGTCATCCTGCACAACGACAAGGACGGCGCGGTGGACTTCAACCAGGGGATCACGTACTACAACACGCTGCGCCAGCTCGGCAAGGACGTCATCCTGCTGGAGTACGTCGGCGAGAACCACGGCCTCGCGCGGCCGGTGAACCAGAAGGATTACGCGGTGCGCATGCGCGAGTGGTTCGACGCGTACCTCAAGGGCGCGCCGGCGCCGGACTGGATGAAGAACGGCGTGCCGCGCCTGCAGATGGCGGAGCACCTGCGCATGCGCGCCGACACGACCCAGGCGAGGACGGACGTGGTGCCGTGAGGTGCGCTCGTCACGGCTCCACGTACGAGTCTCTGAAGGACTGAAGCAGGACTGAAGGGAGACTGAAGAAGGACCAAACACAAAAGAACGTGTTGTTGGTCCTCCTTCAGTCCTCCTTCAGTCCTTCTTCAGTCCCACTGGAAAACACGTACGTGGAGTCCTGACAATGACGACACCGCGCGCGATCCGACTGCTCCTCGCCCTGCACGCGTGCGTATCGGTGGCCCAGGCCCAGCGTGTCGACTGGCCGACGCCGAGCGGTGACGCGGGCGCCATGCGCTACTCGCCGCTCGCCGACGTCAATCGCGACAACGTGAGCCGGCTGCGGCTCGCGTGGACGTGGAAGACGGGCGAGCACGCGATCCCCGCCGGCCCGAACCAGAGGCCGGCGCGCCCCGGACTCTTCCAGGCCTCGCCCGTGGCGATCGGCGACACGCTGTACGTGTCCACGCCGTACGCCGCCGTCGCTGCGCTCGACGCGGCTACGGGGCGGGAGCTCTGGCGCTACGATCCGGAGGTGTGGCGCGCCGGCCAGCCGTCGAACGGCACGGGATTCGTCCATCGCGGCGTCGCCACGTGGAGCGACGGGCGCGAGCGGCGCGTCTACGTCAACGCGCGGTGGAAGCTCGTCGCGCTCGACGCGCGTACCGGCAGGCCGGTGCCCGCGTTCGGCGACCACGGCGTCGTGAGTCTCACGGCGCGGCTGCGCCGTGCCGTCGACACGCTGCACTACACGAACACGTCGCCGCCCGTCGTCTGGCGCGACCTCGTCATCGTCGGCAACGGCGTGGGCGATCGGCTGCGCTACCGCGACGACCCGCCGGGGGACGTGCAGGCGTTCGACGCGCGCACCGGGCGCCGCGTGTGGAGCTTCCACACGGTTCCCGACTCCGGCGAGTACGGGTGGACGACGTGGGAGAACGGGTCCTGGAAGTACATGGGCCACACGAACGTGTGGGCGCCGATGAGCGTCGACGTCGCGCGCGGCCTCGTGTTCCTCCCCGTGAGCACGCCGTCGAACGACTGGTACGGCGGCGACCGCAAGGGCGACGACCTGTTCGCCGAATCGATCGTCGCGCTGGACGCGCGCACCGGGCGACGCGTGTGGCACTACCAGATCGTGCACCACGGCCTGTGGGACTACGACCTGCCCGCGCCGCCCGTGCTCGCGACGATCCGCTGGAACGGGCGCCCGCGCGACGTCGTCGCGGTGCCGTCGAAGACCGGCTGGGTCTACGTCCTCGATCGCGTCACGGGGAAGCCGGTGTGGCCGATCGTCGAGCGACCCGTGCCGCCGAGCGACGTGCCCGGCGAGCGCGCGTCGCCGACGCAGCCGATGCCGACCAAGCCGGCGCCGTTCGCCGTGCAGGGGATCGGCGAGGACGACCTGATCGACTTCACGCCGGAGCTGAAGCGGCGCGCGCTGGAGCTGTACCACCGCTATCGCGGGGGACCGATCTTCACGCCGCCGTCGCTCGAGGGCACCATCACCATGCCGGGCGCCATCGGCGGCGCGGGGTGGGGAAGCGCCGCGTATGACCCGACGACGCGCACGCTCTACGTGAAGGCGACGAACGCCCCGGCGCTCTACCGCATTCGCGAGGGCGTGCCGAACGACACGATCGGCTACCGCTGGACCGCCGACCTGCAGGCGAGCGGCATCGGCCTCACCGTGGATCCCGACTCGGCGCGCGGCGACCATCTGCCGCCGGAGACGCTGCCGATCGTGAAGCCGCCGTACGGCACGCTCACCGCGATCGATCTCGACACGGGCGAGCGGCGGTGGCAGGTGCCGCTTGGCGACACGCCGGCCGTGCGCGAGCACCCGCTGCTGAAGGGGCTCGCCCTCCCGCCGTTAGGCGTCGCCGGCGCGCCCGGCGGCACCGTGACGGCCGGTGGCCTGATCTTCGCCACCGGCGGCGGCGATGTGCTGTATGCGTTGGGCGCGCGCGATGGGCGCGTCCTCTGGCAGCAGAGGCTCCGCGCGGGGCGCGGCTACGCCAACCCCGTCACGTACCGCACCGCGGCCGGCATCCAGTACGTCGTCGTCGCCACGGGCGGCGGCGGCGACGCGGAGCTCGTCGCGTTCGCGCTGCGCTGACGGTATGCGTACGGTCACGTCGTGCCGGCCACCGTGACGACCAGCTTTCCGCGCGCGTGCCGCGTGTCGAGCTCGCGGAACGCGTCGGACGCTTCGGTCATCGCGTAGCGCCGGCCGATGACGGGCCGCACCGCGCCCGACGCCATGAGGTCGCGCAGCGCTTCCAGATCCGCGGCGCGCACGCGCGCCACGAACGCGCCGAGCTTGCGGTTCGAGAGCGGTGAGAGCGCAGCCGCGCCCACGATGCGCGCCAGCATGACGGCGATCCGCGGCGGCGCTCCGACGAGCACGCACCGCCCGCCCGGCTTCAGCACCCGTCGATACGCCGTCAGCGGACGGTTGCCGACGCAGTCGAGCAGGACGTCGTAGCGCTGCGGATCGCGCGTGAAGTCGTCGCGCGAGTAGGCGATCACCCGGTCCGCGCCGATCGACCGCACCAGCTCCACGTTGCGCGTGCTGCACACGCCGGTGACCTGGGCGCCTAACGCCTTCGCGATCTGCACGGCGAACGTGCCCACGCCGCCGGCGGCGCCGTTGATCAGCACGTCCATGCCGGCCCGCGTCCGTCCGTGATCGCGCAGTCCCTGCAGCGCCGTCAGGCCGGCGATCGGGGCCGCCGCCGCGTCCTCGAACGACACGCCGCGCGGCATGTCCGCGAGCGCCGACTGCTTCGCGCACGCGTACTCGGCGAGCGCGCCGCGGCACACACCGAACACGGCATCGCCCGGCGCGAACCGGGTGACGGCGCGGCCGACGGATTCCACCACGCCCGCGACGTCGTGCCCGACGCGCGGATCCTTCGGTCGCCGGAGGCCCGTCATGAGACGGAGCATCGGGACCGGTGCCTCGAACATGCGGTCGGCCGGGTTCACGGACGCGGCGCGGACGGCGAGGAGCACCTCGTCGTCGGCGGGGACGGGCGTGGGGACGTCCTCGCAGCGCAGGACGTCGGGCGGGCCATAGCGTGGAGCGACGATCGCTCTCATGGGTTGCGGCCCCCTCCGCTCAGTGACCGGTGCGCTCCACGGTGCGGCCGGTGAAGTTCTCCGTCGTCACGTCCTTGCCGGCGGAGAGCGACTGCACGTAGGTCACGAGCCGCCAGATCTGGTCGGGCGCGATGAGGCTTCCCCACGCGGGCATCCCGTCGGGCCGGCCCTGGTAGATCGACTCGTAGACCTCCGCCGCCGAGCCGCCGAAGTGCCAGCGGCCGTCGGCGAGGCTCGGCCCCATCGCGCCGCTGCCGTCGGCACCGTGGCAGTCGACGCAGTTGTACGCGACGAACAGCTTCGCGCCGTCGGAGGCGGCGGCGGCGTTCCCCTCGTACGGGTTGCGCAGCGCGGCGCCGACGAACGGCTTCACCGCGCCGGGCTGGATGTGCTCCGCGTGCGAGACGAACGCGCTTGGTTGCGGCGATGGCGGCCGTGCGGGCGGCTCCTGCGCCACGACCGCCACGCCCACCGCGAGCGCCGAGCCGACGACGAGGGAATGAGGTCGCATGGAGGTCTCCTGGCTCGAGCGGTCGTGCACGACCCGCGCCACTCACCGGTGGTGCTCCCGTCTTGGCTCCACGTACGAGTGTTCGTTGGACTGAAGGAGGACTGAAGAGGGACTGAAGAAGGACAACACCAACAGAGTTGTCGGTCCTTCTTCAGTCCTCCTTCAGTCCTTCCAAAAGACGTACGTGGAGTCACGGCCGCATCGCGACGCGCTCCTTCGAGACGCCGCGCTCGTACTTCACCTTGCCGCCAAGGATCGTGAGGTCCACGCGCGCCGTCGGGATCTCGTCCTCGGCGACGGTCATGATGTTCTTCGACAGCACCACGAGGTCCGCCAGCTTCCCCGGCGTGATGGAGCCCTTCTCCCTCTCCTCGAACGCGGCGTACGCGTTGTTGATCGTGTACGCGGCGAGCGCCTCCGCGCGCGTGACGCGCTGCTCCGGCAGGAACACGGTGCCCTCCTTCGTCTTCCGCGACACCGAGCCGTAGAAGCTCACGATCGGGTCGACGTCCTCGACCGGCGTGTCGGTGCCGTTCGTCACCACCGCGCCGGCGTCGATGAGCGAGCGCCAGAGATATGACGTGCGCCGCGCGCGCTCCTCGCCGAGCCGCTTGGCGACCCACGGTCCGTCGGAGATCGTGTGCACGCCCTGCATGCTCGCGATGACGCCGAGCTGCTTGAACCGCGGCACGTCCGACGGATCGATGTGCTGCGCGTGCTCGTCGCGCCAGCGCAGGTCGCGCTTGTCGGGGTTGTCGCGGAAGACGCGCTCGTAGGCATCGAGCACCTCGCGATTCGCGCGGTCGCCGATGGCGTGCGTGTTCACCTGGAAGCCGTGCCTGATCGCGACCCGCGCCGTGCGCTCGAAGTCGGGCACGGGCTTCAGCGTGAGGCCGCTGCTCGTCGGCAGGTCGGTGTACGGCGCGAGCAGCCATGCGCCGTGCGAGCCGAGCGCGCCGTCGAGCTGCTGCTTCACGGAACGCACCGTGAGCATGCCGCCGCCGTAGCCGATCATGCGGTACGAATCCAGCTTCGCGTCCATCGCCGAGTCGGTCTCGAAGCGCACCATGACGTAGAGCCGCAGCGGAAGCTTTCCCTCGTCGGCGAGGCGCTTGAACCCGTCGATCGTGCGGAAGCTCGAGCCGGCGTCGTGGAACGTCGTGACGCCCTTCGACAGCGCGTCGGCGCCGGCCAGCGCGACGACCTGCCGGAATCGTGCCTCCTCCTGCTCGGCCGTCGGCTGCGGCAGCTTCGCCGTGCCGCGCGCGGTGAGGCGCTGCGCGGTCTCCTTCAGCAGCCCGGTGGGCTCGCCGGTCGCATCGCGCACGATCTCGCCGCCGTCGGGGTTCGGTGTGTCGCGTCCGATCTCGGCCAGGCGCAGCATGGCGCCGTTCACGAACGACGCGTGCCCGCTGGCGTGGCCGAGCACGACCGGATTGTCGGGGCTCACGCGGTCGAGCGACGCGTGCAACGGCACGCCTTCCACGTTAGGCACCGGCGGCGACGCCCACTTGTCCTGGTGCCAGCCGCGCCCCTGGATCAGCTCTCCCGGCCGCGCCTTCCTCACCGCCTCGCCCACCTGCACGACGATGTCGTCCCACGTGCGCGCCTTCGTGAGGTCGAGGACCAGCTTCGCGTTGCCGAGCCCCGTGAAGTGCCCGTGTCCCTCGATGAAGCCGGGCATGAGCAGCCGGCCCTTGAGGTCGATCGTGCGGGTGTCGGGCCCGGCGAGCTTCCGGATCTCCGCGTCGCTGCCGACCGCGAGGATCCGGTCGCCGCGCACCGCCACCGCCTGCGCGTTCGGCCGCTGGGAGTCGACGGTGACGACGGTGCCGTGGACCAGCACGAGGTCGGCGCGGGGAGCCTGGGCACGGGCGGGAGCGGCGAGGCACGCCGACAGCACGAACGCATACTTCACATGCTTGGACATGATGGCAACGCGATGGAGATGATGCATCTCACAACGAGAACACGAACAGCATCCCGCCCCACGACGTCCACCGCGACAGGTCGGGCAGGGTGGTGCCGCGCTCGCGCACGTCGTAGGGCAGGTTGGCCGCGACGTCGCCCGCGATGAGCAGCCCCATGTCGCCGCCGATGCCCGCGTAGACGGCGATGTATTGCTTGCCGTCGGGCCCGAGGTACGTCATCGGGTTGCCGACGACGCCCGAGCCGACCTTGAACTGCCACAGCACGCGGCCGTCGCGCGCGTCGGCGGCCTTGAGCCATCCGTCGAGCGTGCCGTAGAACACGACGTCGCCCTGTGTGACGAGCGCGCCGCCCCACACCGGATACGGCTCCTTGATGCCCCACTTCTTCGTGCCCGTCGTCGCGTCCCACGCCATGAACTCGCCGCGGTGGCCGCCGGGCCCCGCGTACTCCGGCGCCGACGCCCCGATGTACGGCGTCCCCGCGATGTAGCTCACCTCGCGCGCCTCGAAGTCCATGCACAGGTTGTTCGTCGGCACGTAGAACAGCCCCGTGCGCGGCGAGAACGCCGCCGGCTGCTGGTTCTTTCCGCCCTCGAGGCTCGGGCAGATGTTGGTCACCTTCTTCCCGGCGCCCGTGACCTTGTCGGGGTTCAGCACCGGGCGGCCGCTCGCGAGGTCCACGCCGGTCGACCAGTTCATCTCCACGTACGCCTTCGCGAGCAGCACCTCGCCCGTGGTGCGGTCGATCGTGTACGCGTAGCCGTTGCGGTCGAAGTGGACGAGCGCCTTGCGCGTGCGGCCGCCTACCGGCAGGTCGACGAGGATGTTCTCGTTCACCGCGTCGTAGTCCCACAGGTCGTGCGGCGTGGGCTGGAACGCCCACACCATCTCGCCGGTGTCCGCGTCGCGCGCGATGATCGACGTCGCCCACTTGTTGTCGCCCGGGCGCTGCGGTCCGTTCCACGGTCCGGGGTTCGACGTGCCGTGGTAGACGAGGTTGAGCTCCGGGTCGTACGACAGCCAGCCCCAGACCGCGGCGCCGCCCTGCTTCCACGACTCGCCGGGCCAGCTCGACACCCCCTGGTTCGGGCCGCGGTCCCGCGCGTAGAACGGCTTGAAGCGCGCGCCGACCTTCATGTCGGCGTCGGGGCCGACGTTGTACGCGCGCCAGACCTCCTTGCCGCTCGCCGCGTCGATCGCCGCGATCCAGCCGCGCACGCCCATCTCGCCGCCGCTCGAGCCGACGAGGACTTTGCCCTTCACCGCGAGCGGCGCCATGGTCATCGTCTCGCCGCGTCCGACGTCGGCCATGCGCGTGGACCACAGCAGCTTGCCCGTCGCGACGTCGACCGCGACGGTGTGGCCGTCGAGCAGGTTGTAGAAGATCTTGCCGTCGGCGTACGACGCGCCGCGGTTCACGACGTCGCAGCACGCCACGCCGACCGCCGCCTGCGCGTTGTCGGGGCGCACCTTCCACTTCAGCGGCTGGCCGGGCTGCGCCAGGTCGAGCGCGTACGCGACGTTCGGGTACGGGGTGATGACGTACATCGTGTTGCCGACGACGAGCGGGTTCCCCTCGTGCCCGCGCAGCACGCCGGTGGAGAACGCCCACGCCGCGTGCAGCCCCTTCACGTTCGCCGCGGTGATCTGATCGAGCGCGCTGTAGCGCGAGCTCGCGTAGTCCCCGGCCGGCAGGCTCCACTCGCCGGCGGGCCCCGGCCGCTCGCTCGCGATGCGTGTCCCTGGGACGGTCGTGGCGCGGCCCGTCGTCGTCGCGCGCGCCGCCGCGCTCGTGCCGGCGTCTCCGCCGCCGCGCGAGCACGCCGCGAGCGTGACCAACACCGTTAGGCGCCGAGTGGCCCGGATCACGGGCGACGCTCCGGCAGGAGGTAGTCTTGCGACGCGACGCACTGCCAGCGGCCGTCGAGCTTCATCCACGTGTCGGTGTAGCGGTAGCGGTGCGTGAAGGCGCCCCGCGGCCCGCGCCCGCGCATCCACAGCTCGCCGATGACGACGGCGGTGTTGCCGTAGACCATCGCCCGCATGCGGTCGTTGCCGGCCGAGGTGACCGTGTCGGTGCCGCTCGTGAACGCCTTCACGCCGGCGTCGCGCTCCATCACGCCGCTCTCGTCGGAGTACACCCATCGCGGCCCCACCAGCCGCCTGAGCGCCGCCGCGTCGCGCTTCACCACGGCCTGCGCGAACCGGTCCTCGAGCCGGTACAGCTCGCGCTCCGCGGGCGCGGCCGGCTGACGGAGTGCGGCGAGCGTGAGTGCCAGGGCGGCGAGGCTCTGCGGCATCGAACTCTCCGGTTGATGTGCGACCCGCTGTGCGACGCGCCGGGCTCACGTCGGCGCGCGGCACGTCACCCGCCGCACGTCAGCTGGCTCTGATACCGGCGAACCTCCGCGCGCTCCTCGGCCGACTGAGCGAGCGTCTGCACCCGGCGAAGCCAGTTGCAGGCGGCCCGCGTGTCGCCTGCGAGCACGTGCGCGTCGATGAGGCGGAACATCGCGCGGCGTCGCGCGGGAGGGTAGAGGCGTGGCAGCAGCGGCAGGATCGCGCGCGCGACCGCGCGTGCCGCCACCCCGCGCGGCCGCTGATCGCGCAGCACAGCCGACAGCGAGTCGAGCGCGCGGTGTGCGGCCTGGCGCTCATCGAGAACCGGCGCGCGTCGCTTCGTGGCCGGCGTGTCGCGCGACACCGACGGCCTGGGTGCAGCGGTGTCGCGCGATGCCGGGCGATGCGTCACGCTCGTCGTCGGCGCGGTCGTGTCGCGGCGCACGGCGGCGGGCGGCCGGGTGGGCGCGATCGGCGCGGGTGGGAGCTGCGCGCGTGGCGGGCGGCCGGCGGGCCCGCGTGCGTTCACGATCAGCGCGCCCGCGCCGACGAGGACGAGCGCGCCGACCGCCGCGCCGACGAGCCGACCACGCCGTCGCGTCGGCCGCGCGGCGGCCGCGGGTGCGGCCGCCGTCGTCGTCTGCCACGCGCCGATCGCGTCGGCGAGCGCGCGGGCGAACGCGCCGGCCGACGCGGGGCGTCGCTCGGGCTCGCGCGACAGCGCGGCCTCGAACACCGCCTCCACCGCGGGCGGCCACGACACGTCGCTCTTCGCCTCCGACAGGCGGCGCGGCGCCGACGTTAGGCGCGTGGCGAGCGTGCGCTCCGGTGTCGTCGCGTCGAACGCCATCTCGCCGGTCAGGCACTGGAACGCCACGAGCGCGAGCGCGTACACGTCGCTCGGCACGTCGACCGGCGCGCCGAGGAGCTGCTCGGGGCTCATGAACTGCGGCGTGCCGACGACGAAGCCGGTGCGCGTGAGCCCACCCTCGTCGGCGCCGACGGCCTTCGCGATCCCGAAGTCGACGACCTTCACGCGGTCGCGCCCGTCCGCGCCCTCGACGACGAGCACGTTGTCCGGCTTGAGATCGCGGTGGATGATCCGCAGCGCGTGCGCGGCGTCGAGCCCGTCCGCGATCTGCGTCACGATCGCCGCGGCGCGCGTCGGCGGCAGCGGCCCGTCGGCGATGATGCTGCGCAGCGTGCGCCCCGCGACGTACTCCATCGCGAGGTACACCAGGCCGTCGGCCGTCTCGCCGAAATCGTAGACGCGCGCGACGCGGTCGTGATCGATGCGGCTCGCGTTCGCGGCCTCGCGGTTGAACCGCGCGCGGGCCGACGGGTCGGACACGAGCTCGCGGCGCAGCACCTTGATCGCCGCGCGCTGCGGCAGCCGCACGTGCTGCGCGAGATAGACCGTGCCCATCCCACCCTCGCCGAGGAGATCGGTCACCACGTACCGATCGGCGAGGGTGGTGCCGCTCAGACCCGCATCGACGTCGGCGGCGTGCAGCGCGGTGCCGTCGGCCGGACAGAACGCCACGGTCTCCGGGTACGTGATGCCGCACACCGGACAGACCTTCGGCATGTCACGCCGCTCACGCGTCAGCGGGTCACTGCTTGCGGCACTTCTTGTCGTCCCAGCCGAGCGAGCAGGCGCGCTGCACGAGCTGCTGTGCCCTCGCCGCGTTCGCCGGCACGCCCTTGCCGTCGCTCACCTGCTCGGCGAGCAGCGCGCACGCCCGCGCGTCCCCGCCGTCGCAGCCGCGGCCGAGGATCTCGGCGCCCTTCGTCTCGTCCTTCGGGACGTTGTCGCCCTTCACGAGACGCTGGCCGTAGCTGTAGCACGCGCCGGCGTCGTTCGACTTGCACCCCTGATCGAACAGCGTGATCGCCTTCGCACGGTCCTTCGGCACCGGCTTGCCGCGCCAGTAGTAGTCGCCGAGCACGTTGCACGCGTCGCCGTTGCCTAACGAGCAGCCCTTGTCGAACGTCAGCACCGCCTTGCCGAGGTCCGTCGCCACGCCGGAGCCGTCGGCGAGCGCGTGGGCGAGCTGCGCGCAGCCGAGCGCGTCGCTCGCGTCGCAGGCGCCGGCGAACAGGCGCGCCGCGCGCACGGCGTCGGGCGCGATGCCGCGTCCGGTGGCGAGCGCCACGCCGAGCTGGCTGCAGCCGCGCGGCACCTTGCCGTCGCACGCCCGCTGGTAGAGCGTCGCCGCGCGCGCCCACGACGTCGAGTCGACGGCGAGGAGCTGGCCCAGCTCCACGCAGTACGCGACCGCGCCGCCCTCGCACGCGCGGCCGAACAGCGTGGCCGCGCGCGAGAGGTCCTTCGCCGTGCCGGTGCCGGTGGCGGCGAGCAGCCCCTGCTCGCCGCAGGCGGTCGCCTCGCCGCCCGTGCACGCGTGGTCGAGAAAGCCGAACGCCGCGTCGGGCGCCCGCGCGATCCCCTCGCCGCGCAGCGCCATGCGGCCGAGCGCGAGGCACGCCGACGCGGTGCGCGCGTCGCACGCCGTGCGGTACAGCGTCGCGGCGCGCGCGAGGTCCTTCGGCACGGCGCCCGCGAGCTCCTTCGACACGCCCCCGCCGGTCGCGTACGCGTTGGCGGCGAGCGAGCACGCGGGGACGACGCCGTTCTTGCACGCGCCCTCCCACAGCGTCGCCGCGCGGGCGACGTTCTGCGGCACCGCCTTCCCCTCGGCGAGCAGCGCGGCGAGCGTGGCGCAGTCGCCCGCGCGGCCGCCGGTGCAGCCCTTGTCGTAGAGCGCGGCGGCCTGGGTCATGTTGCGCGCCGGCGCGCGTCCGGCCGCGATGAGCGACGCGAGCTCGCCGCACGACCGCGCGTCGCCGGCGTCGCACCCGCGCTCGTAGAGGATCACCGCGTGCGCCGCGTCGGCCGACACGCCGACGCCGTTCGCGAACGCCGCGCCGGCCGCCGCGCAGTGCGCCGTCGCGAGCGCGGCGGGGCCGCTCTCGCACGCCTTCGCCGTGTACGCGAGCCCCTGCGCGCTGTCGACCGGCACACCCTTGCCGCCGAGCAGCATCGTCGCCGCATCGACGCACGCCGGCGCCTCGCCCGCGTCGCAGGCGCGGCGGTACAGCGCGACCGCGCGCTCGCCGTCCTTCGGCACGCCGTGGCCGGTCATGTAGAAGCCGCCGAGCCGGCGGCACGCCGCGAGCTCGCCCTGATCGCAGCGCAGCGTGAGCACCGCCGCGGCCTGCGTGTTGTCGCCCGGGTTGAGGCTCTCGTCGAGGATGTCGACCGCGCGCCAGCACGACGGTCCGCGTCCGGCGCGACACGCGACGAGCAGGTACTCCGCCGCCTTCGCGCGGCTCTTCGGCGCGAAGATCCCCTCGATGTACTGGTCGGCGACGGAGTCGCAGGCCGCCACCGTGCCGCGCTCGCAGCTCCGCTGCATCTCCAGCACGCGCGGCGTGACGATGCCGCCCGCCGAGTCGACCGTCGCCGCGGCGGCGGGCGCCGCGACGCACGACGACTTGAGCTGGCCGATGTAGGCGTCGTCGGCGCCCGCGTTGCGGAGCTTCTTCTCGTCGTCGGCGGTGAGCTCGGCGGCGAGGCAGTTCGCGCGCACCTGCGTCATGACCCACAGCGACGGCGCCTTGCGTCCGAGGAACTCGACCAGATCGCTGACGGCGATCGGCCGCGCCGGCGCGGGCGGTGGCTGCGTGACGGGGTTCTGCGCGTATGCGGCGCCGGCGCCGAGCGCGCCGGTGACCAGCAGTGCCGCGAGCGCGAGGCCGCGGCGAAGACGGAGGTGCGACATACGACGGGATGAGGCGGTGCAGGTGCGGCCCGCGCAGGGGGGCGGCGGCGGGTCCACGTTAGGGCGCATGCCGGGGCTCGGCAATACTGATGTCGTCGCCCCGAATCGTCCCCCGCGCTGCCGTACGCGGCGCCGCGCGCGGCGCGATCAGCCGCAGCCGAGCTGCTCGTCGTACTTGCGCACCTCGGCGCGCTCGGCGGCCGTGCCCGCGGCGGCGCGCGCGGCGCGCAGCGCGGCGCAGGCACCCGCCAGGTCGCCGGCGAGCGCGCTCGCCTCCACGAGCCGGATGTGCGCCGCCGCCCGCGCGTCGCGCGCGAGACGCGGCAGCAGGTCGCGGATCGCCGCCGCCACCGCACGCGCCGTCGCGGCGTCGCTGTTGCCCCGGTGCAACACGTTGGTCAGCGAGTCGAGCACGAGGCGCGCGGCGTACTGACGGTCGCTCTCCGCGGTCGAGCTCTCGCGCCGGTCGCCGGTCGGCGCCGACTCGCGCGGCGTGTCGCGCGGCGTGCGCGCCCGGGCCGTGTCGCGCGCGGCCGGCGGCGCGACCGCCGCGGTCGACTCGGGGCGCGGTGCCGCCGGTTTCGTCGAGTCGACCGCCGTGGCCGGCGGCGCGTGCGTCACCGCCTCGTCCTGCGCGCCGTGTCTCGTCGCGAGGTACGCGAACACCGCGACCGCCGCCACGGCGATCGCTCCGAGCACCATCGGAAGCTTGCTGCGCGTCGGAGCGGGCGGCGGCGTCGGCGCGGCGGGCGCCCGGGGCGTCGCCGGGCGCGCGGCGGGGGCGGAGGCGGTCGGGCGCGCGCCCGGCTGCGTCCACGCTTCGGCGAGCGCGCCCTCGAGCCGCTCGGCGAACTCGCCGGCGCTCTCCGGGCGCCGGCTCACGTCGCGCGCGAGCGCGTCGTCGAACACCGCCTGCACCGCGGGCGGCCACGTGACGTCCGGGCGCACGTCGAGCAGGGGACGCGGCGGGTTCGTGAGGCGCGACGTCAGCATCTGCTCGGGCGTGCTGCTCTCGAACGGCAGCGAACCCGTGAGACACTGGTAGGCGAGCAGCGCGAGCGCGTACACGTCGCTGCGCGGATCCACGGACTCGCCGAGCAGCTGCTCGGGGCTCATGAACTCCGGCGTGCCGACGACGAAGCCCGTCTTCGTGAGCCCGGCGTCCTGCGTGCCGAACGCCTTCGCGATGCCGAAGTCGACGACCTTCACGCGGTCGCGCCCCTTCGCGCCGGTGACGACGAGCACGTTGTCCGGCTTCAGGTCGCGGTGCACGATGCCGAGGCGGTGCGCGGCGTCGAGGCCGTCGGCGATCTGCTTCACGAGCGACGAGACACGGCGCGCGCGCAGCGGTCCCTCCTCGTGGATGAGCGCGCGGAGCGTGCGCCCCGGCACGTACTCCATCGCGAGGTACACCAGCCCGTCGCTCGTCTCGCCGAAGTCGTACACGCGCGCGACGTGGTCGTCCTCGATGCGGCTCGCGCTCGTCGCCTCGCGATTGAACCGCGACACGGCGGACGGATCGCGCACCAGCTCCTTGCGCAGCACCTTGATCGCCGCCTGCTGCGGGAGGCGCACGTGCCGCGCGAGGTATACCTTGCCCATGCCGCCCTCGCCGAGCAGGTCGGTCACGAGGTACCGGTCGGCGACCACGGAGCCGATGAGATCTCCATCCAGCTCGGCCGCGCGCAGCGTGCTCCCGTCCACCGGGCAGAACGCGTTCGCGTCGGGATAGGCGGTGTTGCAGACCGGACAGATCTTCGGCATGGCACGGCGAACTTATGGGCGGGCCCGTGGGGCAGCAAGCAATCGGACCTCGCGTCGGGACACCTGCGCGCATGCGTGACGCGACCTACGACTACGTGATCGTCGGCTCCGGCTTCGGCGGCAGCGTCTCGGCGCTGCGGCTCGCCGAGAAGGGGTATCGCGTGCTCGTGCTCGAGCGCGGCCGGCGCTTTCGCGACGAGGACTTCGCGCGCACCACCTGGAACCTGCGCCGCTACCTCTGGGCGCCCGCGCTGCGCTGCTTCGGCATCCTGCAGATCAGCCCCTTCCGCGACGTGTTCGTGCTGCACGGCGCGGGCGTCGGCGGCGGGAGCCTCGGCTACGCGAACGTGCTCACCGCGCCCGACGACGCGACGTTCGACACGCCGGCGTGGCGCCACCTCGCCGACTGGCGTGCGCTGCTCGCGCCGCACTTCGCCACCGCGCGCCGCATGCTCGGCGTCGCCGAGAACCCCCGCCTCGGGCCGGCCGACGGCGCGCTGCACGAGATCGCGCGATCGTTAGGCACCGAGGGCACGTTCCGCCCGGTGCCCGTCGGCGCGTACTTCGGCGAGCCGGGGCGGGAAGGGCAGGAGGTGCCCGACCCGTACTTCGGCGGCGAGGGGCCGCCGCGACGCGGCTGCATCCACTGCGGCGCGTGCATGGTCGGCTGCCGCCACAACGCGAAGAACACGCTCGTCAAGAACTACCTCTGGCTCGCCGAGCGGCGCGGCGTCGAGGTCCGCGCCGAGTGCCACGTGCGCGACGTGCGGCCGCTCGGTCGGGACGAGGACGACGGCGCGCGCTACGCCGTGGAGTACGTGAGCAGCACGGCGCTGCTGCGGCGTCGCGCGACGGTGGTGCGCGCGCGGCACGTGGTGTTCGCGGCCGGGGCGTTGGGCACGCTCCGGCTGCTGCTCCGGTGCCGCGACGTGACGCGATCGCTGCCGCGCCTCTCGCCGCGGCTCGGGGATCTGGTGCGCACGAACAGCGAGGCGCTGCTCGGCGTCGGGAGCCGCGACCGAACGGTCGACTACTCGAAGGGCGTCGCGATCACCTCCATCTTCAACGCCGATCCGGTGACGACGATCGAGCCCGTGCGCTACCCGGCCGGATCGTCGGCGCTCCGCTTCCTCGCCGGCCCGCTCGTCGACTCCGGCGGCCGGCTCGCGCGCGTGGCGAAGACGCTCGTCGATCTCGTGCGCCGCCCGATGGACGTGCTGCGCGCCTACGTGCTCCCCGGGTGGGCGGAGCGAACGACGATCCTCCTCGTGATGCAGACCGAGGACAACCGGATCCGGCTCCGGCTCGGTCGGAGCGTGTTCACCGCGTGGCGCCGCGACCTCGTCTCGCGTCCCGACGAGGAAGCGACGATCCCCGTGAAGGTCGACGTCGGCCACCGTGTGGCGCGCGCGTTCGCCGAGCGCACGAACGGCGTGGCGATGGGCTCGATCAACGAGGGACTGTTAGGCATCCCGATGACCGCGCACATCCTCGGCGGCTGCCCGGTCGGCCGCGACGCGTCGGAGGGCGTCGTCGGGCTCGATGGGCAGGTCCACGGTCACCCGGGGCTCTACGTGGTGGACGGCTCGATCATGCCCGGCAACCCGGGCGTGAACCCCAGCCTCACGATCGCGGCGCTCGCCGAATATCTGATGTCCCTCGTTCCGCCGTCAGAACGTGACTTCGGCGCCGCCGGTGAAGATGCGATCGGCGCGGAGGCCGCCGCGGTTGAGCGGCACGAGCGCGTTCAGCACGAGCGTCACGTCGCGGCGCGGCATCACCTTGAAGCCGAACGAGCCGCTGACGATGTCGTCGCGCTCGTCGGGGATGCTCGTCGGCGTCACGGTGCGGCGGAACGGCGCGTCGTAGACGACCGGCTGGGGTAGTCGCAGCCGCGACGTCCCGACCTGCAGCTCGCTCACGACGTCCGCGGCGAGCGTCACCTGGTCGGTCACGCGCTGGTCGAAGCCGGCGGTGGCGAGCACCGCGTCGTTCTGGCGCCCGCCGCCGCGGTACATGTAGCCGAGGTTCGCGTGCGGCGACACGTCGCCGGCGCGGCCGGTGAGGACCGCGAGGCCGCGCGCCATGAACGCGCCGGATCCGAGCAGGTCGTCGGCGCTGCCCGTCGCGAAGCGCGACTCGGCCAGCACGGCGAGGCTCGCGCGCGGCGAGTCCGCGAGCCGCAGCTTCGCGCGCACCGCGACGTCGCCGAGTCCCGTGGCCGATCCGCTCACGGCGCGGCTCGCGGTGAGCACGGGGTTGGACGGCGTGCCGGCGAAGAAGTGCGCCGCCGTCGGCCCGCCGAACGGCACCACCTGCGCGAGGCTCTCGCCGTGCATCGACGTCGACACGATCGGCACCACCGCGGACACGTCGAGGCGGTCGCTGACGCCGTACGTCACGTAGAGCGACGTCACCGACACCTTCATGTCGAGCGCGAGGTTCACGTCGATGACGTCGTTCTCCAGGGCCGGCACCCCCATCTTCTTGCAGCTGTCGTGGTACACCGTGTCGCAGCCCGCGAAGTCCACGTTCTCGTGCGTGAACGCGAGCTGCACGTTCGACAGCGGCACGCCGCGCAGCGACGTGAAGCGGAACGCGCTGTGGGTCGCGCCGGCGAGCACGCGGCCGCGCCCCAGCGTCGTCGCGCGCTCGGCGAAGATCGGGCCCGCGGACGTCGACGTCTTCACGGGGATGCCGCCCTCGAAGCGGAAGGTCACGCCGCCGCTCGTCGAGCCGATGGGCGTGTTCGCGACGCTGGTGCCGATCGCGTCGACGAGGAAGCCGATGATGGAGCCGTTCTGCGCCGCGGAGGACGGCACGAAGTGCGTGCCGTGCGCCTGGATCGTGATCGGGTTGCTCGGATCCGCCGAGCCGGCGAGGAAGAGCGGATCCTCGCCCGAGCCGAAGATGAACAGCTCCGCGATGCGGTCGCGCAGTCCCTGCGCGGCGAGCGGCGCCGGCGTGCCGACGAGGGGCACGAGCAGCAGCGCGGCGAGCGTACGCAGCAGTGTCCGGGAACGGAGCGACATCGCGTAGTTCATAGAGGAGGGAACCAAACCCCGGCGCCGCGCATTGCTGACGCCGGGGCCGGGTAGGATATTGCCCGACATCCCATCCGCAATCGCCCTCCGCACACGCACCGCGCGTTCACTCGGGCTCATGGCCGCCGTCACCCGCTCGCCGATCGGGAAGTATCGCATCCTCGAGCTCGTGGGCGAGGGGGCGATGGGTGTCGTCTATCGGGCCGAGGACACGGTGCTGAGCCGCGTCGTGGCGGTGAAGATCATGAGCGAGTCGATCGCGCGGCAGGACGAGCTGCGCGACCGGTTCCTGCGCGAGGCGCAGCTCGGCGGCTCGCTGACGCACCCGAACATCGTCACCGTCTACGACTTCGGCGAGACCGACGGGCACCTGTTCATCGCGATGGAGTTCGTCGAGGGCACCGATCTGGAGACGGTGCTGCAGCGCCGCGAGCCGCTGAAGCTGCAGACGAAGCTCGAGATCGTGATCGACGTGCTCACCGCGCTGGCCTACGCGCACAAGCGCGGCATCGTGCACCGCGACGTGAAGCCGGCGAACATCCGCATCACGACCGACGGGCACGCGAAGCTCATGGACTTCGGCGTCGCGCATCTCACCGCGTCGACCATCACGCGGACGGGCGCGCAGATGGGCACCCCGAGCTACATGGCGCCCGAGCAGGTCACCGGCGGCCGCGTCTCGCCGGCGTCGGACATCTTCGCCGTGGGCACGATGCTCTACGAGCTGCTCGCCGGCTCCAAGCCGTTCGGCGGGCCCACGCTGCACAGCGTGATGTACAAGATCGTGAGCGAGGAGCCGACGCCGCTCGCCGAGATGGTGCCGGGCGTCCCGCCCGGACTCGAGCGGATCGTGCGCCGCGCGCTCGAGAAGGAGGAGTCGGACCGTTATCAAAGCGCGCTGGAGATGGCCGCCGACGTCACCGCGGAGCGCGCAGCGCTGAGCGGCGGCGGATTCCCGGGCACGCTGTCGCTGCGCGTGCCGTCCGTCGCCGCCAAGCCGACGCGCGGCCGCTCGGCGCGTCGTGCCCTGCCGTGGATCGGCGGCGTGTTAGGCGCCGCCGCGGCCGCGGCGATCGCGTGGGGGCTGTCGTCGCGTGCGGCAGCCGCGCGCGCCTCGGCGCCGACCGCGCCGACGGCGAGCGCCGTCGTCGCCGATTCCACGCACACGGTGACGCGAGCCGTCGTGGGGCCCAGCGCGCCGAGCGCGCCGAGTGCGCCGAGTGCGCCGCCGCCGGTCGTCGCGGCGCGGACTGCGCGCCCGGCGCCGCCGCCCGCGCCCAGCAGCGCATCGGCGGCACCGCCCGACGCGGCGCCGGCGCCGACGCCTAACGCGAGGGCCGACGTCCCGGCACCGCCGCCGGCGCCCACCGTCGTCGCGCCGGGGGTCGCGCAGGCCGTCGCAGCAACCGTCGCGCCGGTCGCGGCTTCGAGCGCGCCCGTCACCGCCGCGCCGCCGGCGTCGCCCGCGCGACCGGCCGCGGATCCCGCGCGCATCCCCGACGCGATCGCTGCGTACGCCCGGGCCATCGAGTCGCGCGATCTCGCCGCGCTGCGCGAGGCGTATCCGGGGCTCACCGCGCCGCAGGAGCGCAGCTTCGCGCAGTTCTTCGACGCGGCGCGCTCGATGAAGGTGTCGCTCGCGATCGCCGGCCTCGACGTGACCGGCGCGATGGCGGACGCGCGCGTCGCCGGCACGTACGAGTTCATGACGAGCGGCGGCAAGGCCGAGCGCCAGCCCGTGAGCTTCCGGGCGTCGCTGCGCTACGACGGCACGCGCTGGCGGCTGCTCTCGGTGCGCTGAGCCGTTCGGTACGGCGGCGCGCTCACGAGCGCGCTCACGAGCGCACGGGCGCCCCGCGTGTGACCGTGGTCACCGTGCGAACGCGCGCCGGCTTTCACTGTGGGGGAGATCGTTAGGCTCCAATGTTGCACGGACGCTACGCCCGGCCTCCTGCCGGCCGCGAGCATCCACCCTGAGACCCGACGAATGACCCTGCGATTCGGCGACCGGACGTCAGGAGATGGCGCGATCCACTGCCGACGATGCGGCCACGGCATCACCCTCCGCGGCGGCGACGCGGTCCCGCGCTGCTATTGCGGTGGCGACGAGTTCGAGGAGCCCGGCGACGAGCGCGCCGAGGTGACGGCCTCGAGCCGCGGCGCATCGTTCCCACACGACTTCCCACGCGACTTCCGACGCGGCGACCCGCCGCGCTGAGGTCCGCACCACACGGAACGCGGAGACCGCAGAGCCACCCGCACGCGGCGAGGGGCTCTGCGGTCTCTGCGTTCTGGGGTGCGGTCGTCGCCTCAGCGACCGAGCGCGAACGTCCGCCACATGCCGCGGGAGCGCGCTCAGCCGGTGTTGCGCAGCCCCTGCGCGATGCCGCTCAGCGTCGCCGCGACGGCCTCCTCGGCGCGCGCACGCTCGTCGCTCCCCTCCGCGGCGGCGCGCTTGCGGCGCAGCAGCGTGATCTGCAGCAGCGACAGCGCGTCGACGTACGGGTTGCGCAGCGTGATCGCCGCGCGCAGCACGTCGGAGTCGTTCACGAGGTGTCCCGTGCCACGGATGCGCAGCAGCGCGTCGACCGTGCGCGCGTACTCGGCGTCCAGCTCGGCGAGCAGCTGCACGTCGCCGCCTAACCGTTCCACGTACGCGCGCGCGATCTCGAGGTCGGCCTTCGCGCACACCATCTCGATCTTCGCCAGCAGGTCGTCGAAGAACGGCCACGCCTCGGCCATGCGGCGCAGCACGTCGAGGCCGCCCGGCTTCGCCGCGAGCTCGGCGAGCGCGCTGCCGACGCCGAGCCAGCCGGGGAGCATGAGACGGATCTGCGTCCAGCCGAACTGCCACGGGATCGCGCGAATGCCCTCGATGCCGGGCTTCGCGCCCGGCCGGTAGGCGGGACGCGAGCCGAAGCGCGCGGCCGCGAGCTCGGTCACCGGCGTCGCGGTGAGGAACAGCGCGAACAGCGCGTCGCCATGATGCACGAGGTCGCGGTACAGGTCGAGCGATCGCGCGGCCAGCGCGTCCATCGTCTCGCGGAAGCGCGCCACCTCGGCCGGGTCGACGCGGTCGCGCCAGTCGGTGAACGCGTGCAGCAGCGTGCCGCTCAGCGTCACCTCGAACGTGCGCTCGGCGATCGGCGCGAGGCCGAACTGCTGCGAGATGATCTCGCCCTGCTCGGTGATCTTGATGAGGCCTTCGTTCGTGCCTGGCGGCAGCGCGGCGAGCGCGCGGTACACCGGCGAGCCCCCGCCGCGTCCCACGCTCCCGCCGCGGCCGTGGAACAGCCGCAGATCGATGCCGTGCTCGCGGCACACCGCGGAGAGCATCTCCTGCGCGCGGTACAGCGCCCACGACGACGCGAGCATCCCCGCGTCCTTGCCCGAGTCGGAGTAGCCGATCATCACCTGCTGCCGACGGCCGCGCGCCGCGAGCTGCCGCGCGTACACCTCGTCGGCGAACAGCGCGCGCAGCACGTCGGGCGCGCGCTCCAGATCGTCGAGCGTCTCGAACAGCGGCACGGTGTCGATGCGCGAGACCGGCGGATCGGCCGCGAGATCGACGAGCCCCGCCTCGCGCGCGAGCACCAGCACGCGCAGCAGATCCTCGGCGCACGTCGCCATCGACACGATGTACGTGGACGCCGCCGGCTCGCCGCTCTCGTCCTGCACGACGCGGACGGCGCGGAACGTGTCGAGCACGCGGCGGGTCGCGTCGGCGAGCGGCACGTGCGGTCCGACGAGCGGACGCCGGCCGAGCAGCTCGCGCCGCATCGCGTCGGCGTCCAGGGTGCCTAACCCGACCTGCGCCGCGAGGTCGTCGAGCGCCGCGGCGTGCACGTCGGCGTGGTCGCGGACGTCCATGCGGAACCCGTGGAAGCCGTACGCGCGCACGCGCGCGAGCAGCGGGTCGAATGCGGTGCGGCACGCCTCCGCCGCGCCCGCGTCGAGCAGGTAGCCGCGCACGAGCTGCAGGTCGCGCTCGAACGCCGCGACGTCGTCGTACGCCGCCGGCTCGTGCGCGGGCCGTCCCGCGTCGCGCGACGCCACGCGCCGCCGCGTCGCGTCGAGCCGGGCGGCCATGAACGTGAGCTTGAGCCGCAGCGGCTCGTCGGCGTTTCGGCGGCGGTTCGCCTCCCACACCTCGGGGAGCACCGCCCTGTCGCTCTCCAGCGTCTCCAGCAGCGCAGCCGGCGGCGGCGCGATGTGCGCGGCGAGCGACAGCCGCTCGATCAACCCGTCCACGACGTCGCGGTAGCGGCCGAGGATGACGTGGCTCGCGCGGCGCGCCGCGGCGACGGTGACCTCGGGCGTCACGAACGGATTGCCGTCGCGATCGCCGCCCACCCAGTTGCCGATGCGCAGCGGCACGGCGAGCCTGACGGCGTCCGACGCGGCGCCGAACTCCGCCTCGTACGCGCGCACGAGCGCGTCCTGCGTGCGCGCGCTCGCGTCGAGCAGGCGCGTCTCGAGGTACCACAGCACCGTGCTCACCTCGTCGAGCACCGACGGGCGGTCGTGGCGCACCTCCGCGGTGAGCCAGAGCAGCTCCACCTCGCCCTCGAGCGCATCGTCGATCGCGCGCCGCTCGGAGTCCGACGCGTCGGCGCGGCGCAGCAGCAGGTCGGCGACGCGCGCCTGCAGGCCGAGCAGCGTGCGGCGCGTGCTCTCCGTGGGGTGCGCCGTGAGCACGGGACGCACGTCGAGCCGCTCGACGGCGCGCGCCACCTCGGCGGCGTTCCGGCCGCTCTCGCGCAGCCGCCGCATCGTCCACCGCGCGGACGCCACCTGCGGTGCGTCGCCGCCCTCGTGCTGCGCGTACGTCGCGCGTCGCCGCACGCGGTGCACTTGCTCGGCGGTGTTGATGAGCAGGAAGAACAGCGTGAACGCGCGGGCCGAGAGCGCGCACAGCGCGAGAGGCAGCGCGTCGACGTGGTCGAGCAGCGCGTCGAGGTCGAGCGCACCCGCGTCGCCGCGGCGGCGTGCGCGACACGCGCGGCGCAGGTCCTCCACCGTGCGGAACGCCTCCTCGCCCTCGATGCGATGGATGACGCGGCCGAGCGTCGCGGCGAGGCGGCGCACGTCCTCGTGGAGCGGCAGGTCCTCGGGGCGGGGCGTCGGCTCGGGCGCCGGGGCCGGTGTGGATTCCGTCGTCGGCATGCGCGGCAATGTACGGGCGATGAGGGGGCAGGGGCGAGGCGAGGACTCTCCGGAGATCCAAAGGCGATCGGTCGGATCGCGAGATCCCGACGATCGCTTCATCCCCAGCGGCCGTGACCTCGTCCCTCCGCCCGCAGTGAACGAAACGCGGCGACCACGATCGCCGTACACGATCTCGTTCCCGGCAGGCCCCGTCGAATTCCGCTTCCGTCGCGCGCCATGAACGGCTTCGTTCACGACCTCCGCTACTCCGTCCGCTCGCTCCGCGGGAGCCCGTGGCTCGCCGTGACCGCCGTCGTCGCGATGGCGCTCGGCATCGGCCTCACGACCGCGATCTACTCCATCATCGACGCCGCGATGCTGCGCGGGCTGCCGTTCCCCGCGGGCGACCGCGTGGTGACGGTGACGCGCATGATCCCCGAGAAGGGGCAGCGCATGGGTGTGCTCGTGCGCGACTTCCTCGCCATGCGCGAGCGGCAGCGCGCACTGGAAGGGATCGCGGCGTTCGAGGAGTCGCCGATGAACCTGAGCGGCGACGACCGCCCCGAGCGCGTGCGCGGCGCACGCATCACGGCGGGCGCGTTCGCGCTGCTGCGCATGCAGCCCGCGCTCGGCCGCGACTTCGCGAGCGGCGACGACGTGAAGGGCGCGCCGCTCGTCGCCGTGCTGAGCGACGAGGTGTGGCGCGCGCGATTCCAGGCGGACCCGAAGGTGCTCGGCAGATCGATCCGCGTCGACGGCGAGGCGGCGACGGTGATCGGAGTGATGCCGAAGGGATTCCGGTTCCCGGTGACGTCCGACCTGTGGGTGCCGATGCGGCTCGACCGCTCGGCGTACGAGCGCGACGCGGGGCAGTGGATCGAGGTGTTCGGTCGCCTGCGCCCCGGTGCCACGAAGGAGGCGGCGACGCGCGAGCTCACCGCGCTGCAGTCCGCGATCGACCGCGAGCACGGCGACGCGGAGCAGGGCGCGCGCGCCGAGGTGCAGGGATACGTCGCGGCGTTCACCGGCGGCGAGGACGCGAAGCTGCTGTGGGTGATGCTTGCCGCGGTGATGCTGGTGCTCGTCGTGGCGTGCGTGAACGTCGCGAACCTGCTGCTCTCGCGTGCGGCGCACCGCGCGCGCGAGATCGCCGTGCGGTCGGCGCTGGGCGCGTCGCGCGCACGCGTGGTCGCGCTGTTCCTCACCGAGTCGCTCGCGCTCGCGGCCGTCGGAGCGATCGCGGGACTCGGCATCGCGTGGGTCGGCATGCGGATGTTCTCGCACGCGATCGTCGACACCGAGCCGCCGTTCTGGATCGTGCTCCGCATGGACCCGCGCGTGCTCGGCTTCGTCGCCGCGGCGACGGCGACCGCGGCGCTCGTCTCGGGGTGCCTGCCGGCGCTGCACGCCTCGCGCGCCGGCGTCGGCGAGGTGCTGAAGGATGGCATGCGCGGCACGTCGGGCTTCCGCGTGGGGCGGGTGAGCCGCGCGCTCGTGGTGGCGGAGCTGGCGCTGTCGTGCGGGCTCCTCGTCGCCGCGGGGATGATGGTGAGCACGGTCGCGAAGCTCCGCACGCGCGACTTCGGCGTCGACGCGCGCGGCACGGTGGTGGCCAACCTCATGCTCCCGCCGCGCTACGATCACGACTCGTCCGGCGTGCAGCGGTTCGCCGACGACCTGCTGGCGCGGCTGCGCGCCGCGGGCGTGCCTAACGCGACGCTGGCGAACGCGATGCCGGTGGCGGACGGCTCGCCGGTGCTCCCGACGCGGCCGGAGACGGAGCCCGAGCGCGAGGGCCGGCCGCAGATCGCGCTCCGTGTGGTGGTGTCGCCGGGGTACTTCGCCGCGGTCGGCGCGCGTCCGGTGGTGGGCCGCGACTTCGACGCGCGCGACCGCGCCGGCGCGCCCGACGTGGCGCTCGTGAACGCGGAGTACGTGCGCCGTCACTTCGCCGGCAAGGACCCGATCGGCCAGCGGCTCGTGGTCCGGTGGTCGGAGAACCGCACGCGCACGCTCACCATCGTCGGCATCGCGCCCGACGTCTCGCCCGGCGGCACGAACGCGCTCAGCATCCAGGAGGCGTTCTACGTGCCGCTGCTCCAGTGGCCGGACCGCTGGATCGTCGTCGGCGCGCACGGCTCGACGTCGCTCGCGCCCCGCATGCGCGCCGCGGTCGCCGCGGTGGATCCGGACGTCGCGGTGAGCGAGGTCGAGACGCTCGCCGGACGCATCGCGCGGCGCACGTGGTTCTACCGCGTGTTCGGCGGCACGTTCAGCATCTTCGGCGCGACGGCGCTGTTCCTCGCCGCGCTCGGGCTGTACGCGGTGATGGCCGCGTCGGTGGCGCGGCGCGCGCGCGCGAGCTGGGCGTGCGCATGGCGCTCGGCGCGACCACGGGCGGCGTGATGCGCCTCGTGCTCCGCCAGGGCGGCGCGCAGCTGGCCCTCGGTGGCGCGCTCGGCCTCGCGCTCGGCGTGGGGCTGTCGCAGCTCCTGCGCGGGCTGATGTTCGGCGTGAAGCCCGGCGACCCGGTCGTGATGCTCGGCGTCGTCGCGGTGCTCGGCGGCACCGGCATCGCGGCGTGCCTCGTCCCCGCGCTGCGGGCCAGCCGCGTGGATCCGATCGGGGCGCTGCGCGCGGAGTGAGAGGTAGTCGGGACTCGGGACTCCGGACTCGGGACTCGGGGCTGCGGACTCCCGAGTCCCCAGTCCCCAGTCCCGAGTCCCGAGTCCCGAGTCCCGAGTCCCGAGTCCCGACTATCTTCTCCTGCATGACCGTCACGGCCGCGCCCCCCGCTGTCGATCGTCCATCGCTCGCGTCGCTGCTCGACGCGCAGCGGCGCGCGTTCGCCGCGGGGGCGCCGGACTACGACGCGCGCATCGAGGCGCTGGAGTCGCTCGCCGACGCGCTGCGGGCGCACCAGGAGGAGCTCGCCGACGGCGTGTCGGAGGACTTCGGTGGGCGGGCGCGCGAGGAGACACTGCTGCTCGAGCTGCTGCCGCTGCGCGAGGAACTCCGCAACGCACGCCGCCACCTGCGCGCGTGGATGAAGCCGCGCGCCGTGCGGCCGACGTGGTTCCTGCTGCCGGCGCGGGCGCGCGTGATGTACCAGCCGTTAGGCGTCGTCGGCGTCATCGGCGCGTGGAACTATCAGGTGCTGCTCACGCTCTCGCCGCTCGTCGGCGCGCTCGCGGCGGGGAACCACGTCATCGTGAAGCCGAGCGAGATCACGCCGCGCACCGCGGATCTCATCGCGCGGATCGTCGCCGAGCGGTTCCCGCCGGAGCGCGTGGCGGTCGTCACCGGCGGCCCCGAGGTGGCCGCCGAGTTCTCCGCGCTGCCGTTCGACCATCTCGTGTTCACGGGCTCGACGCGCGTCGGCAAGCTCGTGATGCGCGCCGCGAGCGAGCACCTCACGCCGGTGACGCTGGAGCTGGGCGGCAAGTCGCCGGCGATCGTGCACGCCGACGCGCCGCTCGAGCGCGCGGTCGAGCGCATCCTGATGGGGAAGCTGTACAACGCCGGGCAGACGTGCGTGGCGCCCGACTACGTGCTCGTGCCGCGCGCGCGCGCATGACGGCATTCCGCGACGCCGCCGCTCGCTTCGTCGCCGAGCGCTTTCCGCGGCTCGTCGAGACACGCGACTACACGCGCGTGGTGAACGCCGCGCACTGGACGCGGCTCGCCGGCTACGTCGAGGAGGCGCGCGTCCGCGGCGTGGAGGTCGTCGAGGTGAACCCCGCCGGCGAGCGGTGCACGATCGACAACCGCGTGCTGCCGCCGACGCTGCTCGTCGACCCGCCGGAGGATCTGGCGGTCATGCAGGAGGAGATCTTCGGCCCGCTGCTGCCGCTCGTGCCGTACGACGCGCTGGAGGACGCGATCGACTACGTGAACGCGCGCCCGCGTCCGCTCGCCCTGTACTACTTCGACGACGACGGCCGACGCGTGAACCTCGTGCTCGAGCGCACGACGTCCGGCGGCGTGACGGTGAACGACGTCGTGTACCACCTCGGCCAGGACAACCTCCCGTTCGGCGGCGTGGGGCCCAGCGGCATGGGCCACTACCACGGCTTCGACGGCTTCGAGCGCTTCTCCAAGAAGAAGGGCGTCATGCTGCAGTCGAGACTCTCCGCGCTGAAGCTCGTGTGGCCGCCGTACACGGCGCGCACGCGGGCGCTCGTGGACCGCCTGATGAGGCTCTAGGGCAGGAGGGCAGGAGGGCAGGAGGGCAGGAGGGCAGGAGAGGCGATCGCTCCTGCCCTCCCGCCCTCCTGCCCTCATGCCCTCATGCCCTCATGCCCTCTTCAGTTTCAGCGTGAACGTGGAGCCGGCGCCTAACGCGCTCTCCACGGTGAGGTCGCCGCCCATCGCGCGGGCGAGCTCGCGGCTGATGGCGAGACCGAGGCCGACGCCGTCGCGCAGGCCGCGGTGCGTCGGTGCCGCCTGCACGAACGGCTCGAAGATCGCCTCGAGCTGCTCCGGGGCACGCCGAGCCCCGTGTCGCGCACGCGGATCGCCGCGACGTCGGCCTGCAGCTCGCACTGCACGCCGATGCGGCCCCCCGGCTCGGTGAACTTCACCGCGTTCGAGAGCAGGTTGAGCACGATCTGGCGCAGCTTCACCGCGTCGGCCCGCAGCGTCGCCGCGCCGTCGCACGGCGTGTACTCGTAGAGGATCCCCTTCGCGCGGATCTGCGGCGCGATGAGCGCCTCCACCGAGCGCAGCACGTCGTCGATCGGCACGTCGGTGATGTCGTACGTGATGCCGCCGCTTCCCGCGCGTGCGTACGCGAGCACCTGGTTGATGAGGCCGAGCAGGTGCCGCTGCGCGCGCTGCAGCCGGCGCAGGTCCTCGCGCTGCTGCTCGGTGACCGGGCCCCGCACGCCCATCTCGATCAGCTCCGCGTAGCCGCCGATGGCGTTCAACGGCGTGCGCAGCTCGTGGCTCATGCGCGCGACGAAGTCCTCGCGCGCGCGGCTCGCCGCCTCCGCCTGCGCGCGCGCCAGCTCGGCCTGCGCGCGCGCCACCTCGGCCTCGGCGTGCGCCTGGCGCGCCTCGGCGAGCAGACGCGTGGTGTCGAGCGCGAGCGCGGCGCGCTCGGCGAACGCGTGCGCCGCGTCGCGGTCGTCGTCGTCGAACACGCGCTTCGACGCCGCGCTGCGCGCGAACACGATCGCGCCGAGCGACCGGCCGCGCGCGACGAGCGGGATCGTGATGCCCGAGCGCAGCTCCAGCTGGTCGAGCAGCTCCATGTAGCGCGCGTCGGGCGCGGCGGCGCGCAGATCCTCGGGGCGCAGCCGCGGCGAGAACACCGACTGCTGGGTGCGCATCACGCGCGCGGCGGGCAGCTCGGAGTCGGCGTCGAGCGGGAAGTGTCGCTCGAGCGCGTCGAGTACCGCCTCCCGTGCCGAGTCGGCGTGCGCGCGCGCGACGCGGTGCACGCGACCGTCGGCGCCGAGCCGGTACACGATGCAGTAGTCCGCGAGATCGGGCACCGGCAGACGCGCGATCAGCGCCAGCGTCTCGTCGACCTCGGTCGGCATCGACAACGCGCGCGACACGTCGGCGAGGAACGCGAAGCGGCGCGCCTGACGCGCGGCACGCTCGGCGAGCCGCGCGCGGCCGAGCGCGATCGCCGTCTCCTCGGCCATCGTCTGCAGCATCGCGCGCTCGTCGGCGTCGAACGGATGCGGGCCGGCGAAGCTGATCGCGAGCACGCACGACACGTCCTCCGTCTCGCACGGCAGCGCGGCCGCACCCTCGAAGCCCGCCGCGGCGTGCAGCTCGGTGTGCGGCTGAAAGCGCCGCTCCCAATCGGCGCGCGACTCGAGGAACACCGGCGCGCCGTCGCGCGCGGCCTCGGCGGCGATCGTCGACGCGTCGAGCGGAAGGTCGGCGGCGGCGAGCATGTCGTCGGAGTAGCCGCGCGCGTGCACCAGTCGGAGGACCGGCGCGCCGTCGGCGTCGCGCGCGAGCACGCGGAGCGCGGCCGCGGCGGCCCCCGTGGCGCCGAGCAGCGCGTCCGTGACGCGGTCGCCGATGGCCGCCGTGTCGACGGCGGCGGCGAGCGATGCGGTGACCGACTGGAGGCGCGCGAGCCGGTCGGCAGCGCGGCGCAGCGCGGTCTCGGCGTCCGTGGGCGTCGCGCGCGGTCGATCCGCGCTCCGCCGGTCGAGGAGCGGCCAGTCCTCGGCTCGCTCCTCACCGATGGGAAGCGGTTCCAGCGCGGAGACCTCCGGCACTTCCATGTCGTCCGCGTTCATGTCGGTCGCCGCCGCCGCCGAAGCGGCGCAGCACTCCGGTGAAGGAGGAGAACGGCTTCGGGCCGCTCCGCGCGGGCGGTCCCTGCGCTAAGCTCTCGCGGCCCGGGAATGGCCGCAAGGCAGGACCGCTTCGGTTGAACCGCAGAGGGCCGCAGAGGGCCGCAGAGAACGGCAACGGCTTCTTACCACAGAGGACACGGAGGACACGGAGGAAACCCACGCTCTTGAAGGGTTCTCCTCCGTGTCCTCCGTGTCCTCTGTGGTTCAATACGAAGAGGCAGTCCTCCGCGGCCCTCTGCGGCCTCCGCGGTTGGATGTCGTTACCAGATCTGCGGCACGACCTCGCGCGGCCGGACCATGGGATCGCCCGGCTTGCACCCCCACGCGCGCGCGAACGCCTCGCTGTTCGACAGCGGGCCGTTCACGCGCCAGCGCGCCGGCGCGTGTGGGTCCGTCGTCACGCGCGTGCGCATCGCCTCGGGCCGCGTGTGCTCGCGCCAGCTCTGCGCGTAGCCGAGGAAGAAGCGCTGCTCGGGCGTGTAGCCGTCCATGAGCGCCGGCCGCCCGTTGCGTGCGAGCGCGCGCTGCAGCGCGTCGAACCCGGTGAGCACGCCGCCGTAGTCGGCGATGTTCTCGCCCAACGTCAGCTTGCCGTTCACGTGGAACGTGTCCACCTGCACGTACGTGTCGAACTGGTCGACGACGCGCTGCGCCTGCTGCGTGAAGCGGAGCGAGTCCGTCGGCGTCCACCAATCGCGCTGGTTGCCCGCGGCATCGAAGTGGCGGCCCTCGTCGTCGAAGCCGTGCGTCAGCTCGTGGCCGGCCCAGCTGCCGCCTAACGCGCCGTAGTTCGCGCCGTCGTCGGCCGCGGGATCGAACGTCTGCGGCGCGAGCGCGCCGGCGGGGAACACCATCTCGTTCTTCGACGGGTCGTAGTACGCGTTCACGGTGGGCACGGTCATGTTCCACTCCGTCGTGTCCACCGGCGCTCCGGGGCGGTTGATCGTGCGCTGCCACTCGAACGAGTGCGCGCGCAGCACGTTCAGCGCGAACGGCCCGTCCTGCACGTCGAGCTTCCCGTAGTCGCGCCACCGCTCCGGGTAGCCGACCTTCTCGCCCATCCGCGCGAGCTTGTCGAGCGCCTGCGCGCGCGTGGAGTCCGACATCCACGTGAGCCGCTTGAGCCGCTCGCCGAACGCGGCGCGGATGTCGTCGATGACCGCCTTCGCCCGCGCGCGCGCCTCGGGCGAGAACGTCTTCGCGACGTAGCTCTCGCCGAGCGCCTCGCCGAGGTCCGCGTCGGCCTCGCGCAGGCAGCGCTTCCAGCGGGGCAGCTGTGCCTTCGCTCCCGTGAAGCGCGACGTGAACGCGAAGCTCTCGTCGACGAACGGCGCGCTGAGCCACGGCGCCGTCTCGGCGAGCACGTGCGCGCGCAGGTACGCGCGCCAGTCCGACAGCGGCGCGCGCGCGACGAGGCTGTCGACGCGCTTCACGAAGTCGGGCATGCCGACGTTCACCTGCTGCACCGGCGACGTGATCCCCACCGCGCTGAAGTAGTCCGTCCACGCGACGTGCGGGGCGAGCGCGCGCAGGCGGCCTAACGGCATGAGATGGTCCGTCGCCGCCGGGTCGCGCTGCGCGACGCGCGTCATCGACGCGGCGGCGAGCGACGTCTCGAACGCGAGCACGCGCCCCGCGACGCGCCGCGACTCGGCGGCCGGCGTGCCCGCGAGCTCGAGCAGCCGCGCGAGGTACGTGACGTACGCGCGCCGCGTGGAGTCGCCGGCGGCGCCCTTCTCGAAGTAGTAGTCGCGGTCGGGGAGACCGAGCCCGCCCTGGTAGACGCCGGCGACGTAGTGGGCCGCGTCGTGCCGCCCGACCTCGGGGCCGAACCCGAACGCGACGTTGACGCCCTGCGCCTGCAGCGCCGCGATCTGCTGCACGAGCCCCGCGCGCGACGCGATGCCGTCGATCGCCGTGAGCAGCGGCTTCACCGCCGACACGCCCGTGCGCTCCGCGGCCGTCGAGTCCATGCACGTGCCGTAGAACGTCGCGAGCTTGTGCGGCGTGGTCTCCGCCGCGAGCGTCGCGCGCCGCGCCAGCACGTCCTCGAGCACCGAGCGCACGACGAGCTCGTTGCGGTCGCTCATGTCGCGGCCGACGCCCGACGACGAGTACGCGGCGGGGATGGTGTCCTTCGCCAGCCACGCACCGTTCGCGTACTGGAAGAAGTCCGTGCACGCCTTCGCCGTGGTGTCGACGAACGCCGGATCGACCACCTTCAGCGGGACGGGAACGATCGACGCGGGCGGCTGCGCGGCCGCCTCACTGACGGCGACGAGGGCGGCGAGAGCGAGGAGACGCATGGGGGCTGTCGACGGCGACCTTGTGAGGGCGGCACGAGCAGGGCGACCCGTGAACGGCGACTGAAAACGGCGACCTGTCGCACTGACAAGGTCGCCGTTCGCAGGTCGCCGTTACAAGGTCGCCGTCAGAACGTCGTCGCCGCCCGGTTCGTGAGGAAGTACGGGCTCACGTTGAGCGGCCGCGTGCGCGGGCCGGTGGACTGCGGGAACGCGTCCGGGTTCGCGCGCAGCGCCGGCAGGTCCTGCGTCGAGCCGGTGCCGCCGCACTCCGGCCGCGTGGCGAGCCAGTTCAACGCCGCCGTCGTGGAGAGGTCCCTGGCGCCGGGGGAGCGGTTGTACGTCGTGTCGGACGGGATGACCTGGTCCGGCGTGATCGCGTTGCCGTAGAGCTTTCCGGTGCGGTCGAACATGATCGCCGCGGTGATGTTCAGGTACGCGCTGTCCGGCGGCAGGTACTCGCCCGCGGGCACCGTGGTGTCGCCCGAGGAGTTCGTGCCGAACGACCTCGTCGCGTTCGGATAGCCCTTGAACGCGAGCAGGATGATCTCGCCCGCGCTCGCCGTCCACGGGCCCTGGAGCAGCGCGACCGGCGGGTTGGGATGATTGAGCGTGTACGTGCTCGACGCGGTGACCTGCGGGTAGTTCTTCCGCGTCGACGGGTCGTAGATCCCGGCCTCGCCGTTCTGGACGTAGAAGTACGCCTTCGCGTTCGTGTTGTCGACGAGACCCGCGAACTGGCCGTCGCCGACGAGCGGGTTCAGGCCGGCGAACATCGCCGCCCACGTGCCGCCGGGGTTCGTGCGCAGGTCGATGATCCAGCCGCACGGCTTGTTCGCGTCGAGCGCCTTGATCATCGCGAGCGTCGTGTCGGCGCGCCCCTTCGGGTTCAGGCCGGCGAACGTCGGCACGTACAGATAGGCGACCTTGCCGAGCATCTGCCCCTGCACGAGGTACAGCGGGTTGTTCGGCGGGCTGTCGGTGCGCCCGGGTGCCTCGCTCGGCGGCCAGAAGCCGCTGTGGAAGTCGCCGAGCGGCCGGAAGTAGTGGTCGATCGAGTACTGGATGGCGTTGTACGTGTCCGACGGCTTCTGCGCGTTCGCCGCCTTCGACATGACGTCGGCGCGCATCGTCGTCCAGTTGATCTTGTCGCCCCAGTAGAAGACGTCCTGCTCGAAGTCGAGCGCTTCCGTGAGGTACGCGCGCGCCGTCGTCGACATCCCGGTCGTCGGCGTGACCGGCTCGGTGGTGCCGTTGTCCTTCGAGCCGCAGGCCGCGACGAGCGCCGTCGCGGCGAGGACCCCGAAACGAGGGAATCGCATGGCGGTGTATGACTTGGAGGTGTCCGGCGCGAGATCGTGGAAGACGCACCCGACTTCCACGGACCGGGCAAGAGGCACGCCGCGTCACGAATCGAGCAGCCTCGCCCACTCCACGGGTAACACCCGAGTTCCGTTTGTCCCTTGTACATTCGGGGCATGACCAGCCCGCCGCCCGACGGCCGCCGATTCGACGACGACGAGGTGTCGCTCATCCTGCGCCGGGCGGGGGAGCTGCAGGAGGCGCGGCAGAGCGACGCCGGTGGGATGTCGCTCGCCGACCTCGAGTCGGTGGCGCGCGAGGCGGGGCTCGACCCGGCGCTCGTGCGCCAGGCGGCGGCCGAGCTGTCGCCGCGCGACGCGGCCGCCGCGGCGCTCCCGGGCCCCGGCGGTGGCTTCCTTGGCGCGCCGACGCTGCTGCGCTACGAGCGCGTCGTCGACGGCGAGGTGCCGCCCGCGGAGTACGACGTGCTCGTCGACGAGATCCGCCGCTCCATGAACGACGTCGGCACGTTCAGCATGCTGGGGCGCACGCTCGCGTGGGGCTCGACCCCGGCGATGCAGCGAGGGCAGGCGGGGTCGCGCCAGGTCAGCGTCACCGTGGTCGCGCGTGGCGGCCGCACGGCCATCCGTGTCGAGGAGCGGGTGACGTCGCTCGCCGGCGGCCTGTTCGGGGGCATCATGGGCGGCGTCGGCGGCGGGGGGAGCGGCATCGCCGTCGGGACCGGACTCGCCGTGCTGCACTCCGCCCTCGCCGCCGCCGGGCTGTGGGGGTTGCTGATCGCCGGCAGCTACGGCCTCGCGCGCACGATCTTCACGCGCATCGTCCGCCGCCGCGCCGGTCAGCTCTCGTCACTCGCCGACCGGCTGGCGGGGTACGTCGAGGGCACGAGGGCAGGAGCGCAGGAGGGCACGAGAGGCTGATCGCTCCTCGTGCCCTCCTGCCCTCCTGCCCTCCTGCCCTAGAAGGGCAGGTCCTCGTCGTCGTAGCCGGGATAGTCGTTGTCCGACGGCGGCGGCGCGTCGTGGGCGGGCGGCGGCGGAGCGGGGCGGGCGGCGGGGCGCGGCGCGGCCGGACGCGCGCCGGCCGCCGCGGGGGCGCGCGACTCGCCCTCGCGCGGCGGCCAGATGACGCCGGGGCAGCCGGGACCGCCCATGACCTTGGGCTTGTTGCGGCACTTGAAGTCCGGCGCCCGCGGGTTGCGCTTGGACGTGCGGTCGTCCCACATCTTGCCGCCGCAGACGGGGCACGCGGGGTCGTCGGGCGTGCCGGCGGGAGCGGGCCACTGGCGCGGCTCGTACGTCGTGTCCGTCGCCGCGGCGGGCGCCGGCACCGCATCGCGCGGCGGCCAGATCACGCCGTCGCACGCCTTGTCGCGGCACTTGAAGTCGGGCGCGCGCGGGTTGCGCTTCGACTCGCGGTTGTCCCACATCGCGCCGCCGCACTTCGGGCAGCTCGGCGCCTCTCCTGGCTGGACGGTCTGTTCGCTCATGCACGCATCATAACGCCGCCTCCGATGCGCGACCAATCCGTGGCGCTGCGGATCGGATCTCGTCGAACGCAGGGTGCCAAACGCGCTGCGTGGCTGCGTGGCTGCGTGAGATCACGCGAGCACGCAGCCACGCAGCCACGCAGCCACGCAGCGACGCAGCGACGCAGCGACGCAGCGGAGGTTACTTCTTCGGCTCCAGGATGTCCGCGATGCGGTGCACCATGCCCTGCAGGTGCAGCGTCGTCGCGCGGTCACCGGCGGAGCCGATCGCGCGCTGGATGTCGTTGCGCAGCGTCACGAGCTCGCCGCGCAGCTGCGACTTCGCGTCGTCGGCGAGCGGGGCCTGCGGCTGGCCGAAGCCGCCGCCACCGCCGCCCTGACCGCCCGCGGCGGGCGTCGCCGGCGGGTTGATCTTGCGGTCGATCTGCGTCAGGAAGTCGTTCTGCAGCTCGCGGCGGTACGCGTCGATCACCGGACGGCCCGTGTAGATCTCCGACCAGATGCCGTGGCGCAGGTCGTCGAGCATGTTCGCGAGCTTGTACGCGCTCGTCGGGTTCAGCGCCTCGCCCTCGAGCAGGCGGTTGAGCCGCCCGTCGTTCAGCACCGCCGTGAGCACGCGCGTCTGCGCGCCGTTGATGCGCTGGATCATGCCGCTCGCCTCGATGCGCGACGCGATCTCGGGGCGGATGAGCCACGTCGGCGTCTCGAACACGTTCTCGTTCAGGAAGCGCACCGCCGCCGCCTGACGCTCGCGCGAGAGGCGCTCGTACACGGCGCCCTTCTGGCTGCCCGACTTGTACTGCACGGTGCCGCCGCCGATCATCGTCGCGACGTGGCCGGCCTCGGTCGCCCACTGGCTGACGACGCGCCCGTAGACCTCCTGCAGCTCGTCGTTGTCCTCGCCCGGCCTGACGGTCGCGTCGTACACGTAGCCCACGACGCGCTTGAGGTTCTTGAAGCCTAACGCCGTGGACTTCACCGGGTCGGCGTCGCCCACCGCCTCGTTCAGCGTGCCGAACTGACCGAACTCGTTGTTGGCCGAGAAGCGATACCACGGGATCGTGTCCTGCATGCGCGCCCACGACTCGAGCGTCGGCCGCTCCTGGTCCGGCGTACGGGCGCCGGGGATCGGCTTGTAGCCCCACATGATCGCGAACTTGTCGTACGGGCCGACCTTCGGGCCGAGGTCGTTCACGTCGATCTTGTCCTCGGGCTGCGCGACGTAGTTGAAGCGCGAGTAGTCCATGATCGACGGCGAGTGCCCCATGCGGTGCACCCACGACGCGCTGCGCACGCTGTCGGCCGGATACGTCGAGGAGCCGATCTGGTCGTGCTGGAGGCCCAACGTGTGGCCGATCTCGTGCGCGACGACGAACTCCATCAGCTTGCCGACGAGCGAGTCGGGGAGCGGGAGCCGCTGCGCGCGCGGGTCGAGCGGTGAGACCTGCGTGAAGTACCACTCGCGCGCGAGGTTCATCACGTTGTGGAAGATGCGCGTCGAGCCGTTCAGGATCTCGCCCGTGCGCGGGTCGCTGACGTGCGGACCGACCGCGTTCTCCACCGTCGACGGCAGCCAGCGGATCACCGTGTGGCGGATGTCCTCGGGCGACCAGTCGGGATCGTTCGCCGGGGGGTCCGCGGCGACGATGCCGTCGCGGAAGCCCGCCGCCTCGAACGCCGGCTGCCAGTCGAGGATCGCGCGGCGCATCCACGGCTTGAGCCACTCCGGCGTCGCCGGGTCGACGTAGTAGACGATCGGCTTCTTCGGCGTGCACAGCCCCTGCGCGTCCGGCGCGCCGGCGCACTCCAGACGGTACTTCGTGATGTACTCGCGGCGCGCCGAGCGCTGCTCGTTCGTGCCGAAGTCCACGTTGCGGATGGAGAAGAAGCCGACGCGCTCGTCGAACCGACGCGGCATCATCGGCTGCTCCGGCAGCCGCACGATCGACCAGTGCGCGAGCACGCTCTGCGCGCTGCGCGCGGCGCCGCCGGCGCCCGCGCCCCCGCCCCCGCCGCCCGGGCCGCCGGCGGCCGCCGGCGTACCGGTCTGCGTCGCCTCGACCTCCACGTTGTCGGGGAAGGCGAGCGCGCGCTCGATGTACGAGCGCGTCGGGTCGATCGTCTGCGGCGTGTTGCCGCGGATCGCCGCGAACTCCGGCACGAACGTCGTGAACAGCCGCGTCACGTCGACGACGGCCGCGCTGTCCGGGCCGTACGCCTCGACGTTCAGCACCGCGATGATCGGCCCGTAGTTAGAGTTCTCCACCGCGCGATACACCGACGCCGCGGTGTCCGCGGTGATGGCGAACGACGGCGAGCGCAGGATGACGCGGTTGCCGTTGCGCTCCCAGCGCAGCGTGCGCTCGCTGAACTGGTCGCCGGCATACTCGCCGAAGCCGCCGCCCTGGCCGGTCGTGGGGTTCGACGCCGCGGCGCGCGTGTAGCGGCCGACGACGAGCATGTCCTTGTTCAGCTCCCGCGTCGGGATCTCGAAGTACAGCCGGTCGTTCACGCGGTGCACGGCGAACATGCCGCGCCGCGTGCGCGCGCCGGGCGTGATGACGCGGTTGTACGGGCGCGGCTGCCCGGGGACGCCGCCGCGTCCGGCGACGCCACCGCCGGCACCGCCGGCGCCGGTCGAGTCGCCGGCGGGCGGCTGCCCCTCGGGGGCCGGATTCTGCGAGATGCCGCCGCGCGCCGCACCCGGCGTGGGCGTGGGAGTGGGGGCGGGCTTCGCTGCCTGGTGCGAGCACGCGGCGACGGCGGCCGCGATCGCCAGCAGGGGGACTACTCGGTTCGTCATGCGGTTGGCACGCGGTACGAGGAAACGACCCCGGCCGACGGATCGGCCGGTGTTCGGGAGTTCGTACCTATGACGTGCTAGCGCTGCAAAGCGCTGAGGCCCGCGCGGGGCGTCAGCGGGGGGTCAGTCGCGAGGTCAGTTGTCGCCCCACACCGACCGCCGCCGCTCCTTGCGGAACCCGGTCGGCTTCCGCGCCGGATCGGGCGGCGGCGCGCTGCCGGTCACGAGCGCCGCGAGCGCGCGGCTCTCCGCGTCGAGCGCCGCCGCGGCGCCCGCCGACGCGTCCGCGTGCGCGACGCACCGCGACGTGCCGGCGCGCAACGCCTCCAGCGCGGCGCCGACCTGCCGCACGCGCATCGCCTGCGCCTCGCCCGTTCCCGCGCCGGCGGCGACGACGGCCCCGACGCGCCGCACCTGCTCCGCGATCTCGGCCAGCCGCGCCTCGACGGCGCCGTTCAGCGCGACGGCGGCGGTCGCGTGCCCGGCCGCGGTGTCGACGAGCGCCGCCGTCTCCCGCGCCGCCGCGGCCGACCGCCCGGCCAGCGCGCGCACCTCCTCCGCGACGACGGCGAAGCCGCGACCGGCGTCGCCGGCGCGCGCCGCCTCGACCGCCGCGTTCAGCGCGAGGAGGTTCGTCTGGAACGCGATCGCGTCGATCGTCTTCAGCGCCTTCCGCGTCGCCGTCGCCGCCGTCGCCACCTCCGCGATCGTGCTCGTGAGGCGCGCCATGCCCGCCGCGCCGTCGTCGGCCACCGCGCACGCGCCCTCGACGAGCCCACGCACCTCCGCCGCCGTCGCCGAGTGGCGCGCCGTCGCGGCGGCGAGCGCGGCGAGGCTCGTCGCGATCCCGTCGAGCGACGTGCTCTGCTCGACGGCGTGGCGGGCGAGCGCGTCGCTCTCGCCGCCGATGCGCGACGACGTGTCCGACAGCCGCCGCGCGATCGCCGCGACCTCGCCGCGCAGCCGGTCGAGATCCTCGGCGCTCGTGCTCACCGCGCGATGGACCGGAGCGACGACCGCGTCCACGGTCGCGTTCAGCTCCTCGAGCAGCATCCGGTACGCGCCCGCGGCGCGCCACGACTCGGCGCGTTCGGCGAGCCGTCCCGCGCGCGCCGCGGCGGCGATCGCGCGCGTCGTGTCGATGACCTCGCGCACGTCGTCCCGCACGGCGTTCATGCGTAGCGCCACCACGTCGTCGGGCGACCGCGGCTCGAGCCCGCCCGACAGGTCGCCGCGCGCGAGCCGCTCCGCGGCGGCGGCCACCTCGCGCTGATACGCGACGACGTCGCGCAGCGCGTCGGCGAGCGCCGCGATCTCGTCACCGCCGTCGAACGTCGGCAGCTCGCGCTCCGGGTCGCGCTCCGGGTCCCCGAGGTCGCCGTACGCGAGGCGACGCGCGTGGTCGGCGAGCGACGCCAGCGGATCCACGACGCGCCGGACGGCGGCGCGGGCGAGCGCGATCCCGCACCCGACGACGGCGGCCATCCCGCCCAGCAGCGCCGGAACGAGCAGCGCGGGGGCGAGGCGCACGACGACGTACACGACGACGGCGTGCGTTGCGACGACGGCGACGACGGCGCCGATGCCTAACGAGAGCCGCGCGCGCAGACCGACGCGAGCGATGGGGAGCTGGAGCCGCATGGCGGAGGGTGACGGAACGGCGTGACGAGTCCGTGGGAGTCTCGGCATCCGGCCGCGGCGCCTTGAGCGCCGCCCCGGGTCCTCGCCGGCAGTCGTCGCCCGTGGCCGTCGCCTGCAGTCGTCGCCCTTGCTTCTCGCGGGGGGCCCTCGTGATCGTGCGCCGTGCCCACACCGCGACTCGCCACCCGCACGCGCGACGTGCTGACGTCGACGCTGAAGCTGCCGACTAGCCGCATCGCGACGCTCGCCACGCTGCTTGGCGGGCTCCGCGCGGGGATGGCGACCGTGCTCCCGATCCTCGCCGCGTACGCCACGGCGAGGCCGATCCTCATCTGGGCGGCGATGGGCGGGTGGCTCTCGACGTTCGCGGACACCGGCGGCGCGTACCGGGCGCGCGCGCGGCATCTCGCGGCCTTCGCCGTGGGCGGTGCGGTGTCGTGCTTCGTCGGCGCGCTCGCCGCCCGCGCGCCGCTCACGTCGGTGGTCCTCGTGTTCGTGTGGGCGGCGGGCGGCGCGCTGCTGCGACTGTTCGGCGACGCCGCGACGAGCGTGGGAAGCCTGCTCGCCGTGACGTTCGTCGCGTCGCTCGGCACCGCCACCGACGTGCGCGGCGCGGCGGCCCGCGCGGCGCTGCTCCTCGCCGGGTGCGCGTGGGCGATGCTGCTCACGCTGTTCGTGTGGCCGCTGCGCCCGTGGCAGCCCGCGCGCCGCACCATCGCCGCGTGCTACGACCTGCTCGCGGGCTACGCGCGCGGCATGGCGGCGGCGATCGCGTCGGCGCCTAACGGCGGCGCGCCGTGGCACGACCTCGCGCTCCGCGAGCACGCGGCCATCCGCACGGCGATCGAGACGGCCCGCGTGACGTTCGGCGAGACGCGGCGCACGCGCGTCGGGTCGAGCCGGCGCGGCGAGGACCTCGTCGTGCTGCTCGAGTCGGCGGAGCTGCTGTTCGAGACGCTCGTTGCCGCGGCGGACCAGGTGGAGGCGACCGCGCGCGCGGCGAGCGACCGGCGCGCCGGCGGCACGGCCGACGCGCAGCCGTCCGACGACCGCCTCGTGCACGCGCTCGTCGACGCGGTGGACGCGGTGGGCGACGCGCTCACGTCCGTCGCCGACTCCATCCCCGTGATCGGTCGGTGGCGCGCGTCGCCGCCGCCCACCGCGCACCGCGCCGACCGCGCGATCGTCGCGCTGTGGGAGGCCGCCGAGACGGAGCACGATCCGTCGTCGCCGCGCGCGACCGCAGCGCGCAACGCGGCCGCGCTGCTGGAGCACGCCGTCACGCTCGTCGACACCGGCGCGGAGGCGGCCGCGTCGCTCCTCAGCGGCGGACAGGCGCCGGCCGGCACACCGCGCGCGCCGGCGCAGGATCTCGACGCCGACCTGCGCGCCGCGCAGCCGGCCCCATGGACGGTCCTGCGCGCGAACCTCACGCCCGACTCGCTCGCGATGCGCCACGCGATGCGCGTCGCCGTCGTCGCGGCGGTGGCCACCTGGCTCGGGGCCGTGGCGCGCCTGCCGCACGCGACGTGGGTGACGACGACGGCGCTCATCGTGCTGCAGCCGTACGCGGGGCTCACGCAGCGGCGTGGCCTCGAGCGGCTCACGTGGACGCTGCTCGGCGGGCTCGTATCCGCGCTGCTCGCGGCCGTGGTGCGCGACCGGCTCGCGATCGGGGCGATCATGTTCCCACTCGCCGTGGCGAGCATCGCGGTGCGCGCATCGCACTACGGGCTGTTCACGTTCTTCCTCACGCCGGTATTCGTGCTGCTCGCCGAGCCGGCGGCGGGGGACTGGTCGGTGGCGCTCGTGCGCGGGCTCGACACGCTGTTAGGCGGCGCGCTCGCGCTCGTGGCGAGCCGCGTGCTGTGGCCGAGCTGGGAGTACCGCCGCCTGCCGTCGGAGCTCGGCCGGATGCTCGACGCGCTGCGCGGCTTCTTCCGCGCGGTGGAGTGGCGCGCCGTCGGCGCCGAGTCGGCGTCGCAGGAGCAGGTCGCGGCAGCGCGACGCGCCGTGGGGCTCGCGAGCAACAACGTCGACGCGGCGATCCAGCGGTTCCTCGGTGAGCCACCCGGACGCGTCGCCGACGTCGAGTCGCTGATGACGATGCTGACGTTCGTGCGGCGCATGGCCGGCGCGCTGACGACGATCGCGGTGAGCGGCGGCGGGCTGCGGCCCACGTCCGCGGAGCACCTGGTGCTCGCCCGCGCGCTCGACGTCGCGCTCGCGGACCTCGGCGACGCGGTGCGCGAGGAGCGCGCCCCGCCGCCGCTCCCCGAGCCGGTCGCGCGCCTCGCCCACCGCCGCGCGGACCCGACCGTGCCGCGCGACCGTCGCGCGCTGCGCAGCACGCACGAGCTGCCCGCCGTCGGCGTGGGGCTCGAGCGGCTCGCGCGCCAGGTGGGCGTGCTGCACGCGGCGGCGGCGCGCGTGTACGCGGGTTGAATCGAACCGCGGAGGACGCAGAGGGTCGCAGAGGACTGCCTCTTCGAATAGCAGAAGCTCTGGGGATGAAAGGATCCTGAGGGATCCTGGGATCCTTTCATCCCCAGGTCTCTGCGGTCGATGTTCTCTGCGGCCCTCTGCGTCCTCCGCGGTTCGTTCACACAGCCAAGGCAGTTCCCCGCGGGCTCCGCGGCTCCGCGTGAGACGAACGGCATGGACAACTCCATGCACGCGTCGCAGCTTCGCGACTCCCGCCTGGTCCCCACCGCATCTCCACGACCCATGCGCAGTCTCCTCGCCGCCTCGCTGCTCGCTCTCACGGTCGCCTCGTCCGCGCGCGCCCAGGACGAGCGCAAGCTCGTCGCGTTCGTCGACTCCGTCGCGAACGCCGCCGTCTCCGCCCACAAGACGCCGGGCGTGTCGGTCGCGATCGTGCGGCGCGGACGCACCGTGCTGGCGAAGGGCTACGGCTACGCGGACCTCGAGAACGACGTGCCGGCCGCCCCGAACACGGTCTATCGCATCGGCTCCATCACGAAGCAGTTCACGGCCGCGGGGATCATGCGGCTCATGGAGCAGGGGAAGCTCTCGCTGGACGACACGCTGCAGAAGTTCCTGCCCGGGTTCCCGACGCAGGGGAATCGCGTCACCATCCGCCACCTCCTGAACCACACGTCGGGGATCAAGAGCTACACGAACCTCGGCCCGAAGTGGGCGCGGGTCATGCGCATCGACCTCGTGCCCGATTCGCTCGTCGCGCTGTTCGCGAGCGAGCCGTTCGACTTCAAGCCGGGCGATCGGTGGTCGTACGACAACTCCGGCTACTTCCTGCTCGGCATGGTCATCGAGAAGCTGAGCGGGAAGCCGTACGGGCAGTACGTGCAGGACGAGTTCTTCACGCCGTTAGGCCTGACGGGCACGGTGTACTGCGACCAGGCGCCGCTCATCAAGCACCGCGCGCAGGGATACGCCCCGAAGCCCGGCGGGCAGTTCGTGAACGCCGAGCCGCTCAGCATGACGCAGCCCTATGCGGCGGGGTCGCTCTGCTCCACGGTCACCGACCTCGCGGCGTGGACGCTCGCGCTCTCGTCGGGCAAGGTCGTGAGCCCGGCGTCGTATCGACAGATGACCACCCCGGGCACGCTGAACGACGGCAAGCCGCTCACGTACGGGTTCGGGCTCGGCGTCGGCACCCTGCGCGGCCATCGACAGGTGAGCCACAACGGCGGCATCAACGGCTTCATCTCCGAGCTGCACAACTACGTCGACGACTCGCTGGTCGTCGTGGTGCTGACGAACGTCATGAATCTCACGGCGCCCGAGCTGGAGCGCGTCATCGCGCGCCGCGCGCTCGGCGTGCAGGATCTGCCCGTCGTGGCGATCGACGCGGCGGGGCTGGCGCGCCTCACCGGCGAGTACGCGCTGCCGAACGGGCGCGTGAGGGTGTTCGCCGAGAACGGGCAGCTCCGCATGCAGACCGGGACGCAGCCGCCGGTCGCGCTGAAGCACATCGGCGGCGATCGCTTCGTGCGCGAGGACAACGACGACATCGAGTTCGCGTTCACCGCCGGTACGCCGTCGCCGAGCGTGGTGCGGCGCGCGAACGGCGATTCGCTCACGATCAAGCGACTGCCGTAGCGCCGCCTAACGGTCCTCGCGGAGCATCGCCTCGCGCCGCTCGGCGAGGCGATGCTCCAGTGCCACGGGATAGGGCACGGGGTTCACGAGTCGGCGCACGTCCGCCGGGAGCGCGGCGCACGACGACAGCGCGCGGTCGCGCGCGACGTCCAGCGGCTCGTCGGCGCGCACGCGTCGTCCGCCGCGGAACGCGGGCCGGAGCAGCTCCACGCCGTCGCCCTCGGGCGGCCCGGAGAGCTCGTCCCAGATCACGTCGCGCACCGCCGTGCCGCCCGCCGAGTAGCGGCGCACCTGCAGCATGCCGGGCGTGCTCGCCTTCGCGGCCTGCTCGGAGTGCTTCACGCGCGGCTCCCACGCGCCGCCCGGCTCGCGCACCGCGGCGAGCTTGTACACCGCGCCGAGCGCGGGCTCGTCGTACGCGGTGGCGAGCCGCGTGCCCACGCCCCACACGTCGATGCGCGCGCCGGCCGCCTTCAGCTCGGCGATGCGATGCTCGTCGAGATCGTTCGTCGCGAGCACCTTCGCGTCGGGAAAGCCCGCATCGTCGAGCAGCGCGCGCGCGGCGACGCTGAGCGCGCACAGGTCGCCGGAGTCGAGGCGCACGCCGAGCAGCCGCTGCCCGCGTGCGCGCAGGCGCCGTCCCATCTCGATCGCGTTGCGCACGCCGTCGAGCGTGTCGTACGTGTCGACGAGGAACACGCCGTTGTTCGGCATCGCGTCGGCGTACGCGGAGAACGCCTCGCGCTCCGAGTCGAACGACATGACCCAGCTGTGCGCGTGCGTGCCGCTGACCGGGATGCCGTACAGCTTTCCCGCGAGCACGTCGGACGTGGCCGAGCAGCCGCCGACGTACGCGGCGCGGCTCGCCGACAGCCCGCCGTCGGGGCCCTGCGCGCGTCGCAGGCCGAACTCCAGCACCGCGTCGTCGCCGGCCGCGTGGCGCACGCGCGCCGCCTTCGTGGCGACGAGCGTGGAGAAGCCGACGAGCGTGAGCAGCGTCGTCTCCACGAGCTGCGCCTGCGCGATCGGCCCGACGACGCGCACGAGCGGCTCGTTCGGGAACACCACGGCGCCCTCGTCGACCGCATCGACGTCCAGCGTTAGGCGCAGGTCGCCGAGCCAGTCGAGGAAGGCGCGGTCGAACAGCGGCGCGTCGTCGGCCCCGGTGAGCCCTGCGAGATACGCGAGGTCGTCGTCGCCGAAGCAGAACCGCTCCAGGAAGTCGCAGACCGGGCCCAGCCCGCACGCCACGGCGTAGCCGCCGTCGAACGGCAGGGTGCGGAAGTACAGGTGGAACGCCGCCTCGTGCGCGTCGCGCCCGGCGCGCCAGTAGCTGTACGCCATCGTGAGCTCGTACAGGTCGGTGAGCAGCGCGGGGGGCGGAGCGGTGCGGGTCGGGCCGGGCATGTCGGGGCTCGGGACTCGGTGTCGGTACGCGGGCGAACGTAACGGGGCGGCGTGCACCGGGGGTAGCGCACGAGCCGCGCCGGGCTCGGCGGCCGGGGCGCGCAAAAGTGGGATTCCAAAGGTCGGCGGTACGGTCGTTGCGCAGCCGGGGGCGAGTTAGGCGCGTCCGGCGGTGCCGGGCGGCGCGCTCCCAGACCACCGAGGACTCTCCACGATGAAGCGAGCACTCCTACTGATCGGCGGCATGTTCCTCGTCGGCGCGTGCGGCAAGAAGGACAGCGCCGTGACGACGGACAGCGCGGCGGCCGCGGGCGTCGGCGCGTCGGCCAGTGCGCCCGCCATGACGGCGCCGACGACGACCCCGACCGACAGCGCGGCGGCCGCGGGCGCGACGACGGGCGCCGCGCCCGGTACCGCGCCCGGCGCCACGACGGGCGCGCGGCCGGACACGTCGGCGACGAAGAAGCCCTGATCTGGTCCGCGGGGGCGGGTGACGGCGCCGATCGTCGGTACGTACGTCGGCAAGCACGTCAACCAGTACATCAGCTAGTCGTTGTCCGGCACCGTTGCCCGCCGCCCGCTCTCCGTCACGACATCACCGACCGCGACGTCGCCGCCGCGCACGACGAGGGCGTTCTGCGCGAAGAGGACGTTCTCGCCGCGGCGCCGGTACGTGGCGAGCGTGCGCAGCGGCTCGCCGCGCGCCGACGCGCGCCCGGTGGCGGGGTCCACCGTCGTGAGCACGCAGCGCGCGCACGGCTTCGCCACGCGCAGCGCCACGCCGCCTAACGACACGTCGCGCCAGCCGTCCTCGGCGAACGGCGCGTCGACGCCCTCCACCACGACGTTCGGGCGGAACCGCTCCATGCCGACCGCGCTCGCGCCGTGTGCGACGAGGTGCGCGTTGAGGTCGGCCAGCGACTCGCGCGACACGATCAGCACCGGGAACGCGTCGGCGAACGCGGCACGGTCGTCGGGACCGGCGTACGTCGGATCGACGCGGCGGCGCACGTCGTCGGGCATGTACACGAGATGCGCGGGTCGGCCGAGCGCCTCGGAGAACCACGCGTCGACGTCGCCGCCGTACGTCTCCGCGTCCACGATGTCGGCCCACACGCGCACGCGGCGGCGCGTGGTGCCGGGCGGCGGCGGCGCGACGGTCAGCGGCTCCTGGCCCGGGGCGGTGACGTGCACGCCGCCGTCGGTCGGGGTGGCGTGCACGAGCGCCATCCGCGGCAGCGCGCGCTGCGTGTAGAACACGCCGTCGTCGGCCACCAGCATCCAGCGCCGGTCGCCGGCGAATCCGAGGTCGCCGACGGTGGCGCGCTCGAGCCGCACGCCGCCGAGCGACTTGATCGGGTACACGCGCAGCTCGGCCACCCGGCCGAGCGTGCGTGGGGCGGTGGGAGGCGGCGTCACGCGCGAAAGCTACACCGACTCGGCCGGCGGCGCCTCGCTCCGGCGGCGCGCGCCTAACACGCCGGCGAGCAGCACGCCGACGCCGACCGCGCCCGCCACGGCCGTGAGCCGAGGGTGCAGCACCGCGCTCGTGTACAGGCTCGAGTCCTTCGTGTCGCCCTCCCAGTTGCGGCCGCGCTCTCCGCCGTCGTCCGCCACCGGCGCGTACAGGTTGTCGGGGCGCTCGCCCACCGGTCGATCGGTCTTCTGGGTGTCGAACATCTTGCGCTCCATGTACCGATCCGTGAGCCCCGGTGCGAGCGCCTCCGCGATCGGCAGCTGGACCGCCGCGCCGCCGGCGATCAGCTCGCGCACCGGCTTCGCCGCCGCCTCGAGGATCGCCTCCGCGACGACCTCGGGCACGTACACCGGCGGGATCGGCTGCGGCTCGACGCCCATGTAGCTCTTCGCCTTCTGGAACAGTGGCGTGTCGATCGACGCCGGCTTGATGAGCGTGATCGAGATGGGGACGCCGTCGGCGTGCAGCTCCATGCGCAGCGCGTCGGTGAAGGCCTTCACCGCGTGCTTCGCCGCGCAGTAGTTCCCCTGCAGCGGGATCGCGCGGTCGGCGAGCGCGCTCGCCACGTTCACGATCGCGCCGCCGTCGCGTCCCATGCGCTGCACCGCCGTGCGGCTGCCGTGCACCGTGCCCCAGTAGATGACGTCGAACTGTCGGCGCATGTCCTCCATCGACACGTCCATCACCTTGCCGTAGAGGCCGACGCCCGCCGCGTTCACCCACGTGTCGATGCGGCCGAACTCGCGCACCGCCGTCTCCGCGATGCGCTCCACCTGCCCGGCGTCCGCGACGTCGGCCACCTGGTGGACGGCGCGTCCGCCGCGCGCGCGGATCTCGTCGACCGCCGACGCGAGGTCGTGCTCGTTGCGCGCGGCGAGCACGACGCGCGCCCCGCGCTCCGCCGCGGGTCGCGCCGTCGTGCGGCCGATCCCGCTCGACGCGCCGACCACGACGACGACCTGCTCTCCGATCGGACGCAGGGAGATGTGCATGGCTGATCCTCCGTGTAGCTCAGTGATGCATGAGTGACTCGAACAGCGCGCGCACGCGGTCGCCGACGCCCGCGTGCAGCGACTCCGGCGGCGGCTGGTGGACGACGTGCAGCGTGCCGCGCTTCTCCACGACCTCGGCGTGCGCGCGTCCCGACGACGCGTCGCGCACGAAGCGCAGCGTCGCCGTCGCGCCGGCGAGACGCAGGTCGCGCACGGTGACCTCCGGCAGCCATTCGGGCAGCACGGGGTCGACGACGAGCAGCTCGAGCGGCGCGACCGGCTGCAGGCCGAGCAGCGACTGCAGCAGCATGGTGTATGCGCTCTGGTTCCACGCCTGCATCGGGTTCGCGCGCGGGTACGCGCCCGGCTGCGGGAACTCCGAGCGCGCGTAGCCGCCGACGCACTCGGGAATGCGTCCGCGCTCGTACAGCGTCGCGAGGTCGACCACGGCGCGGGTGAGCTCCAGCGCGCGCCCGTCGAAGCCGAAGCGGCGCAGGCCGAACACGGTGGTCGCGTTCTCCACCGGCCACACGCTGCCGAGGTGATAGGCGAGCGGGTTGTACGCCACGTGCGCCGACGACAGCGTGCGGATCCCCCACCCGCTGAACAGGTCCGGCGCGAACAGCCGCCCCACCACCGGCGGCACGTGGTCCGGCGCGACGATTCCCGCCGCGAGGCAGTGCCCCACGTTCGACGACGCGCTGCGCGCCGGCCGCTTGTCGGCGTCGAGCGCGAGCGCGAAGAAGCCGTCCTCGGGGAGCCACCAGTCGCGGTTGAACCGCTCGCGCAGCTCCGACGCGGAGCGCCACCACGCCTTCGCATCCTCGGTCGCGCCGAGGGCGAGACACATCCCGGCGGTGAGCTGCTGCGCCGCGAACCAGTACGCCTGCAGCTCGCAGGTGCCTAACGGCGCCGGCACCGGCGTGCCGTCCTCGTAGAGGATCGCGTTGCCGCTGTCCTTCCACCCCTGGTTCTTCGTCCCCTTCGGCGACCGCGTCTGATACTCGAGAAAGCCGTCCTGGTCCGGATCGCCGAGCGTACGCGCCCAGTCGAGGATGCGGCGCGCGACGTCCCAGTGCCGGCGCACGCACGCCGCGTCGCCGGTCCACGCGAACAGGTTGCCGAGCCCGATCACGAACAGCAGCGGGCTCGCGAAGTCGGCGTAGTACGCGTCGTACGGGTTGAGGCCGAGCCGCGCGAGCGGGCCGCTGCGGACCTGATACGGGATGCGCCCGGGCTGCGCGTCGCGCCAGTCGTCGGTGTGGTCGCTCTGCATGCGGCCGAGCCGCGCGAGGCTCGCGTCGAGCAGCTCGGCGCGATCGAACATCGCCGTCTGCCAGCCCACCGTGAGCGCGTCACGGCCGAACAGGGCGGGGTAGAGCGGGATCCCCGCCTGGATCGCCCGCCACTCGTCGGGCGCGCCGTCGAGCAGCGCGAGCGACACCACGTCGTCGGCGCCCTGGTTCACGAGCGCGGCCACGCCGACGTCGTCGCCGGCCGGCACCTCCACGCGGGCGAGCGATGCGCGCCACGCCTCGAGCCGCCCGCGCCGCGCCGCCTCGCCCGCGTCGTCCGGCACGCCGGCGCCGAGTGGCACGACGCGCAGCGCCAGCGTCGCGCTCGCGCGCGGCGCGAGATCGACGCGCGTCGTTAGGCGCCCCGGCGTGATGCGCCACTCCGCCGCCCCCTCCGCGCGGATGCGCGTGCCGATCGGCAGCTGCGGGTGCGTGTAGTCGAAGCGGAGCGTCGCCGCGTCTTCCGTCGCATCGCGCACCGCCGCGTCCTGCTGTCGCTCGCCGGAGAACGCCTCCTGGATGTCGGCGAAGTCCGCCGCGACCTCCCACGCGACCTCCAGCGTCACCGGCTCCTGCGCGCGGTTCGTGAGCGTGGCGCTGGCGACGAGCGATGCCGGGCCGACGCGGTGGTGCAGCCGCACGTCGATCGCGCGCTGCGGGACGCCGTGCGGATCGCGCCAGGTCGTGTCGTCGGAGACGTCGGTGCCGCCGCCGCCGAAGTGCGTGAGCTCGGGGTAGGCGAGCACCATCGCGAGCTCGTCGTGCGCGGCCGACGCGTCGGCGCACAGCCATGGCGCCACCCCGTTGACCGTGAGACGGAGCGCGCGCAGGTGGCGCGCCTCGCGGTAGTAGTAGCCGGTCAGCGCGTCGTCGTCGCCGCACTCCCCGCGTGCGTTCGTGACGAGCAGCGACGTGCCGTGCCAGGCGTGGCGCTGGTGCGCGGCGACGTGCGAGCGGCTGAGGTTGAGCGGCACCCGGACCCCTTCTTGCAGACAGATAGTCAATGAGAATCTGCGGTATTCCGCTCCGGTTGCACGACCCGTTCCTTCTGCGCCGCGGAGGGTGGCGATGGAGAGCAAGGCGAAGCTGCTCGGGCACCCGATCCACCAGATCCTGATCGTCTTCCCACTCGGCCTGCTCGGGATGGCGGTCATCTTCGACGTGCTGCGCGTCGCCGCCGGCTGGGCGCTCGGCACCACGGTCTTTCACATGATCGCCGCGGGCGTCGTCGCGGGCCTCGTGGCTGCGGTGTTCGGCCTCGTCGACTGGTCGGCGATCCCCGGCAGCACCCGCGCGAAGGGGGTCGGCGCGCGGCACGGGCTCGGGAACGTCGTCGTCGTGGTGCTCTTCCTCGCGAGCTGGTGGCTGCGGCGCGACGATCCCGCGAATCCCCCGTCGACGGCGTTCGTGCTCTCGCTCCTCGGCGGCGGCCTCGCGCTCGTCACCGGATGGCTCGGCGGCGAGCTGGTGAACCGACTCGGCGTCGGCGTCGACGACGGTGCGCACCTCGACGCGCCGAGCTCCCTCTCGGGTCGGCCGGCGCGGTCGTCGGAGCGCTGACGCGCGGCTACTTCAGTCGGTACAGGAAGATCCCGTAGCCCACGCCCGCGGGGTCCCTGCTGCGCGCCGACTGGAACGCGAAGAACTTTCCGTCGGGGCTGACCGAGGGGTTGGATGCCTTGTAGCCCTCGTAGTCGCCCCACCGCGTCATGCGCACGAACTCCGTGCTGTTAGGCACGAGCCGCATCTTCCACAGGTCGATGTAGCTCGCGTTCTGCCGTTCCGGTCCGCCCTGGTCGCGGCTGGACTCCACGAGCTCCCACGCGCCGTCGGGGGAGACGCCCTCGCCCTCGTTGTACTCGCCGTCCACCTTGCGGTACGTGGTGACGGCATGCGTGGCGAGGTCGATGCCGAACACGTCGGCCTTTCCGCCGTCGCGGTAGCACGTGTAGACGAGCTCCCGGTCGTCGCGGCGGAAGTCCTGCGCCTCGAGCGTGCACGCGGGCCGCCGCGCGCGAAGCACCTCGGTGCGGTTCGCGAGCCGCGGCGCGCCGTTCTCGTACACGACGTCGGCGACGTACATCACCGACTCGCCCTCCGCCACCGAGTCGGGGTACTGGCCGTGCGTGTTCGACCAGGCGATGCGCAGGCGCGAGCGCGACACGGCCACGCCCTCTGAGAGCTTCTGGCCGAGCGCCACGGGCGGCGACTGCGCGTCGGGCTTCATCACCCACAGCTCCTCGTCGCGGTCGCGCGTCGTGCGGATGTCCTTGAAGTCGCGCGCGCCGATGAGCAGCAGATCGCCGTTAGGCAGGTAGTGCACGCGCAGGAAGCCCGCGTGGCGGAAGTGCGCGGTGAGCATGCGCACGAGCCGCGTGCGCAGGTCGATCTCGAACGCGTCGCCGAAGCTCTTGCCCATGAACGCGATGCGCCGCCCGTCGGGCGACCAGACGGCGCGCTCGCCGAACGCGGTGAGCTGCGTGATGTTCGGCGGCAGGTGCGCCTCGGGGCTGCCGGCCTTCGTGGGCTGCGCCGCGAGCGGCGTCGCGAGCCACGTCGCGAGCGCCAACGCTGCTGCGATGGGTCTCCTCATGGTGTGCTCTCCCGGTGCGCCGTTCAGGACTCCACGTACTCGTCTTCGGGGGACTGAAGGAGGACTGAAGGAGGACTGAAGCAGGACAACAACAAAGAAGTTGTGGTTGGTCCTTCTTCAGTCCTCCTTCAGTCCTCCTTCAGTCCTACACGAAACACGTACGTGGAGCCGTGCGGAGCGCGCGTCAGTCGGTCCGACCGACGACCGCGACCTCGTGATCCAGCACCGATGGCAGCTCGAACTCGACCCAGCCGTCACGGCTCACAGCGGCCACGTCGACGTTCGCGACGAGCAGCCGTACGCGGCTCGCGCGCACGTCGCCGGCCCGCACGCGCACGCGCAGCGGCCCCACGCGAATCAGCTCGTCCACCGGCGCGCGCCACGTGCCCGCGCTCGTGAGGTTCACGACGTGCAGCACGAGGCGTCCCGGCTGCCGGTACAGGTGGCAGTCGACGAAGCCGGCGCCGTCGACGTGCAGCGGGATCGTGTCGGCCGCCGCCCACCGCACGAGGTTCGCGAGCAGGTCGCCGTGGTCGGGCAGGTTGTCGCGGGCGTACCGCCGGTCGAGGTCCGCGGGGAGGAAGGCGACGCGGCCGTTCACGAGCAGCGCCGGCACGTCGGTGCGCGGCTCGCGCATCCACGCCTCCTCCGGCGGGAACGTCGGCGACGGGGGAATCCACGTCGCGAGCACCCGTGCCGAGGGCTCGACGCGGAGCGGCTGCAGCACGCCGCCGAACGCGAGGATGTCCGTCTCGTCGAAGCCCGCGAGCGCGGCGTGGCGTGCGCCGGTGGACGGCGTGCGCGGCGCACCCGGGCCGTATCCCCACGCGCGCGACGCGGGGAGCAGGCGCAGGTACGTGTGCTCGGTGCGCCCCGCCTGGCGACGTACGATGCTCTCCGCCGCCGCGTGCGCGCCGAACAGATCGGCGAGCGCGTAGTCGGGGCGCGCGTCGCCCCACTCGTCGAAGCGGCTGCTCTCGCCCGTCGCGATCACCGCGCCGCCGGCGGCGACGAAGCCGCGCACCGCGTCCACCTGCGCCGTCGTCATCGCGCCGACGTCGGGGAGGATGAGGGCCGAGAAGCGGTGGCCGTCGCGCGCGAGGTGGTCCGCGTGCACCGGCAGGTACGGGATGCGTGCGCGCACGAGCGCGTTCGTCCACCCGCGGCGCGGCAGCTCCACGAGGTCGTCCACCGCGTCGCGCCCGTAGAAGTCGCCGTTCGTCTGCGACCACACGATGCCGACCGTGGCGACGGGCGTGCGGCCGACGAGATACCGCTCGTGCGCGGCGTGCCAGCGCGTCACCGGCTCCGCCGTGCGGAACATGCGCCGGTCCTCGTGCGCGGCGCCGACGTGGTGCCACCACGGCTGGATGCCGCCGGCGATGCCGTCGAGCATCCACATCCGGGCCTCGTTAGGCGGCTTGGCCGCGAGGCGGAACTGGCTCGGGCCGGCCTGGTACATCGCCATGCTCTCGGGAACGACCCTGTCCCAGCCGAGCAGCCCGTGCACCAGCTTTCCGGCGTCGCCGTTGCTCTGGAAGCCGCTCGCGTTCGTGCGGAACTGGTGGTCCAGCAGCACGAGCTCGGAGCGCTCGCAGATCGCCTTGAAGTCGCGGAACGCGCTCGACTGCCCGGAGATGGACCCGCTGTTCATGCCGATCCACAGGCAGTCCGGTCCGCCCACGTCGCGCGTCGTGTGGTTGAACAGGTCCCAGATCTCGAGGCGGCGCGCGTAGCTCCACGCGATCCACCGGCGGTACGTCGGGTCGTTCCAGTCCCGCGCGCGCGGCAGGGTCCCGAACTTCCGCTCGCAGTTCGCGCAGTGGCAGATGCTGTCGCGGCGCAGCCCGTTCCAGTTGTTGTCGGCGAACCCCTCGGGGTGCGACCGCTCGACGATCTCGCGCAGCACCGACGGGATGTACTCGTCGTAATACGGGCTGTTGACGCACGCGACGTAGAGATCCGTGTCGCGGTACGGCTTCCCGTCCGCGTCGACGGCGAACCAGTCGGGATGCGCGCGATAGAAGTCCTCGTGCGCGCGGTTGGAGTCCATGCGCGCGAGCACTGCGAGCCCATCGTCGTGCGCGGCGCGCGCCAGCTCGCCGAACAGGTCGCGGTCGCCGAGTCCCGCGGCGCGGTAGTGGAGCGGGAAGCGGCTCGGGTAGTACGCGACGATGCCACCCGCGTTCACGATGACGCCCTGCGTCGCGGTGCGCTTCCAGTGCTGGCGCCACCACGCGACGTCGTAGCTCGCGACGTCGATCTCGCGCACGTTCGTCTGGCCCCACCGGAGCACGCGTCGGTACCACGGCGCGGGCGCGGCGCCGGCCGGGGTCGGCTCGCGCAGCGCGGCGGCACCGCACAGCGCGAGCGAGCGCCCGACGAACTCTCGGCGTAGCATCGACGACCTCCGGTGAGCGGTGAGGCGAGCGGTCGCTAGAATGCGCCCCATGGCTCCGGTTCGGTAGTCAGTCTCCAACGACGGAGGATCGATGCACTCGTCTCATCGCGTCTACGGCGCGGCGGTCGCCACGCTCGCCTCGCTCGTCACGATCGCCGCGTGCTCCAAGCGCGACGCATCGTCCGCGGCCGACACCGCCGCGACGTCCGCCGCGCCCGCGACGCCGGCCCCAGCGCCAGCGGCCGCGGCCCCGGCGACGAGCGACACGCTCGTGCGCGGTACGGTCGCCAGCGTGACCGACACCGTGCTCACGATCCGCGCGGCCGACGGCGGTCAGGTGCGCGTCGCGCTCGCGTCGCCGGTCACGGTGTTCGCGCGCGAGAAGGCGGACCTGTCGCGCGTGACGGAGCGGTCGTTCGTCGGCGTGACGTCGGTCGCGCAGCCCGACGGCAGTCAGCGCGCGACGGAGATCCACATCTTCCCCGAGGCGCTGCGCGGGCTCGGCGAGGGCAGTCGTCCGATGGGCGCGGCGTCGGGCACGGGCGGACGCACGATGACCAACGGCACGGTGGCCGCGGGCGCGTCGCGCATGACCAACGGCGCCGTGCGCGCGCAGTCGGGCGGCACGCTCTCCGTCGAATACAACGGCGGGTCGCAGACGATCACGGTTCCGCCCAACGTGACGGTGACCGCGCTCGCGCCGACCACCGCGCCGCTGCGCGCCGGCGCGAACGTCGTCGTGCTCGCGACGCGGCGGGCCGACGGCTCGCTGCAGTCGTCGCGCGTGCTGCTCGCCGCGCCGACGCCCGCGCGCTGACTAACGGATCGCCGCCACGCCGTCGGTGTCGATCCCGTGCTCCAGCACGTAGCGCGTCACCACCGCGGCGGACGACGCGCCGAGCTTCCGGGCGAGGCTCTCGCGGTACGTGTTCACGGTGCGCACGCCGACGCCGAGCGCCGCGGCGATCTGCTTCGTGGTGAGACCCGCGGCCACGCGCACCGCGACCTGCCGCTCGCGGCGGCTGAGCGCCCCGGCGACGCGCGGCGCCGGGCACTGGGCGCGGAGCGCGCACGCGGCGCACCGCCCGCCGAGCAGCGTCCCGATCGTGGCGCAGAGCTCCTCCACGCCGGCGTCGCGGGGGACGCAGGGGAGGGCGGCGCCGCCGTCGGCGGGGGCGTCGCCCAGGCGCAGGAGGCACGCGGCGGGGGCGGCGCGGCGCAGCGCGTCGAGCCCCGCGGCCTCGGCGGCGCCCGACGGCGCGGCGGCGAGCAGCACGACGTCCGGCCGGCACCGCCCGGCCACGGGCACGCTCTCCTCGACGTCCGCCGCCTCGGCCACGACCGCCAACCCGGGGGTCGCTCCGATCACGGCCCGCAGGCCGGCACGCACGAGGGCGTGCTCCGCCACGAGGAGGATGGTGGTGTCGTCCGGCGTACCCGAGCGCATCGGGAGAATATCACTCCGGATTCCGGGCACGTGGAAGGGGCGCCGGTTCGGTAGAACTGCCGAATGCCCCGCCGCGCGGGCCGGCCGTAGGATGCAGGCGACGATGCTACATGAGAAGCATTCTCAACGAGTCGTCCCGACCTCCACGACCCGATGCCCACGACCCGTCCCCGCCACGCGCTGCTCCTCCTCGGCAGCCTCGCGCTCGGCGCTCCCCTGGCCGCCCAGACGACGCCCGACAGCGCGCCGCGTCGGCGACCCGACTCCACCGCCCAGGCGCTCGCCGCCATGCGCGTGACCGCGGGCCGCGCCCGGACCGGCGCCTATGCCCCCGCACGCACCGCCACGGCGACGAAGACCGACACCCCGCTCCGCGACACCCCGCAGGCGGTCTCCGTGGTCACCCGGCAGCTCATCGCCGACCAGGCCATGCAGGGAATGGCCGACGTCGTCCGCTACGTGCCCGGCGTGTCGATGAGCGGCGGCGAGGGGCACCGCGACCAGCCCACCATCCGCGGCAACTCGTCCACCGCCGACTTCTTCGTCGACGGCGTCCGCGACGACGCGCAGTACTACCGCGACCTGTACAACGTCGAGCGGGTGGAGGCGCTGAAGGGGTCGAACGCGATGATCTTCGGCCGCGGCGGCGGTGGGGGCGTCATCAACCGCGTGATGAAGCAGGCGGAGTGGGCGCCGACGCGCACCATCACCGTCGAGGGCGGCTCGTTCGACCACAAGCGCGGCGCGCTCGACGTCGGAGCCGCGCTCGGCCGCGCCGCGGTGCGGCTCGACGGCGTGTACGAGAAGTCGGGCGTGTTCCGCGATGTGCCCGGCTTCCGGCGCTACGGCGTGAACCCGACCGCCGCGCTCGCGCTCTCGCCGAGCACCACGCTGCGCGCGAGCTACGAGTACTTCGACGACGACCGCACCGTGGACCGCGGCATCCCGTCGTTCCAGGGGCGCCCGTCGCCGGCCGACGTGCGCACGTTCTTCGGCAACCCGGCGGTGAACCGCGCGTTCGCGCACGTGCACCAGGGCAGCACGACGATCGAGCACGTGGCCGCGCGCGGCCTGCGTGTCACGAACCGCACGCGTCTCGCCGACTACGACAAGTTCTACCAGAACACCTACCCGGGTGCGGTGAACGCCGCGGGCACGCAGGTGTCGCTCTCGGCGTACAACCACGCGCTCCGCCGCCGCAACCTGTTCAATCAGACGGACGTCGTGCTGCCGTTAGGCACCGGCGCCGCGCGCCACACGCTGCTCGTCGGCGCGGAGGTCGGCCGGCAGCGCACCGACCAGGTGCGGCAGACCGGGTACTTCGATGGCATCGCGACGTCGCTCAGCGTGCCGTTCGCGCAGCCGACGGTCGAGACGCCGGTGACGTTCCGGCCGAGCGCGACCGACGCCGACAACCTCGCGCGCGCCACCGTCGCCGCCGCGTACCTGCAGGACCAGCTCGCGCTCGGCGAGCACGTGCAGGCTGTCGTCGGCGTGCGCTACGACCGCTTCGCGATCGCGTACCACAACGATCGCACGGGGCAGCGCCTCTCGCGCACCGACCGCCTGGTGTCGCCGCGCGCGGGACTCGTGCTGAAGCCCGCGACACCGCTCTCGCTCTACGGGAGCTACGGCGTGTCGTTCCTGCCGAGCTCCGGCGACCAGTTCACCGCGCTCACGGTGACGTCGCAGACGCTGGAGCCGGAGCGGTTCACGAACCGCGAGATCGGCGCGAAGTGGGACGCGCGCGCGGATCTCGCGCTCACGGCGGCGGCGTATCGCCTCGACCGCACGAACACCTCGGCGCCCGATCCGTCGGACCCGGCGAAGGTGGTGCAGACCGGCGCCCAGCGCACGACCGGCATGGAGCTCGGCGTCACCGGCAACGTGACGCGCGCCTGGCAGATCGCCGGCGGTCTCGCGGCGCAGCGGGCGCGCATCGTGAGCACGACGAGCGCCGCGAAGGCCGGGCAGACCGTGCCGCTCGTGCCGCGTCGCACGCTGTCGCTGTGGAACCGCTACCAGATCCTCCCCGCGCTCGGCGCCGGCGTCGGCATCGTGCGGCAGAGCGACGTGTACGCGGCGATCGACGACGCGGTGACGCTGCCGGGGTTCACGCGTGTCGACGGCGCGGTGTACGTGGGGCTCGCGCGGAACGTGCGCGCGCAGCTCAACGTCGAGAACGTGCTCGACGCGCGCTACTACGGCGTCTCGAACGGGAACAACAACATCATGCCCGGCGCGACGCGCACCGTGCGCGTGTCGCTCACGACGGGGTTCTGACCGCGCGCGGGTTCCCGAGGATCCAGCGGATCCCCTCCGTGACGGACATCGGGCGCGGCGGCTGGAACGACGGCGCGCGCAGCCCCGCGGGGTACGGACGGCCGTTCAGGATGCAGCTGATCGCCTCGGCGAGCAGCACCTCGCGCGGGACGGCGCTGGTGTAGGCGGCGGGCTCGCGACGGGTCTCGCGCTTGGTGCTCATGGGACGCTCCGCGTGTGGTGTGGGGCCACTATGGGCCTCGGCGTCCCCCGACCAAGGGTCGAACGACCCACGGCCGCGCCCCGTGCGCCGCGGCGTGACGGCGCTTAACATCGCAGCGTGCACGCGATGATCCTCGAGGTGCCGGGCGGGCGCCTGCGCGCGGCCGAGCTGCCGGTGCCGTCCGTCGGCGCGGGGCAGCTCCTGCTGCGGGTGCGCGCCTGCGGCGTCTGCCGCACCGACCTGCACGTCGTCGACGGCGACCTGCACGACGCGAAGCGCCCCGTCACCCCGGGACACGAGATCGTCGGCGAGGTGGTGCGGGCCGGCGACGGCGCGTCGCGCTACGCAGTCGGCGCGCGCGTCGGTGTGCCGTGGCTGGGCTGGACGTGCGGCGTGTGTCGCTACTGCCGGGCCGGACGCGAGAACCTGTGCGAGCGCGCGCGGTTCACCGGCTACACGCTCGACGGCGGCTACGCGGAGTACGTCGTGGCCGACGAGCGGTTCTGTCTCCCGGTGCCCGACGCGTACGACGACGAGCACGCGGCGCCGCTGCTGTGCGCGGGGCTCATCGGCCACCGCGCGCTGCGCGCGGCCGGCGATCCGGCGACGGTCGCGCTGTACGGCTTCGGCGCCGCGGCGCACATCGTCGCCCAGGTCGCGCGACACGAGGGGCGGCGCGTCTTCGCGCTCACGCGCCCCGGCGACGAGGACGGGCAGCGCTTCGCGCGCGCGTTAGGCGCGGCGTGGGCGGGCAGCTCGGAGGAGGGTCCGCCGGAGCCGGTGGACGCGGCCATCATCTTCGCGCCGGTGGGCGCGCTGGTGCCCGCGGCGCTGCGCGCGGTGGACAGGGGAGGCGTGGTGGTGTGCGCCGGGATCCACATGAGCGACATCCCGAGCATGCCGTACGAGATCCTGTGGGGCGAGCGCACCGTGCGGTCGGTCGCGAACCTCACGCGCCGCGACGGCGAGGAGTTCATGGCGCTCGCGCCGCGCGTGCCGGTGCGCACGGAGGTGCGGGCGTACGCGCTCGACCGCGCGAACGACGCGCTCGACGATCTGCGCGCGGGGCGCGTGACGGGGGCCGCGGTGCTCCGGCCCTCTGCCAGCGGCGTCGCGTAGCATGTCAGAGGCGTCGCCCACGAAGCGTCGGCTCGTCCGTCTCTGGCGGTCGACGATGGTGGTGGTCCAGCCGCTGTTCCCGCTGCTGCTGTTCGCCGCGGCGCTGTGGGCGCTGCAGCGGCTGCTCGCGGACTACGATCTCCACGAGGTCGTGAGCGCGGTGTCGGCGGTCCGGCCCGGCGCGCTGCTGCTCTCGCTCGCGACGACGGCGCTCGGCTACCTCGCGCTCGTCGGCTACGACTACGTCGCGTTCCGCTTCATCGAGCGGCCGCTGCCGCTGCGTGCGATGCTCGTGCCGTCGTTCGTGAGCTTCGCGGTGGCGAACAGCGCGCCGGCGTCGGTGCTCACGGGCGGCGGCGTGCGCTATCGCGTGTACGCGAGGCATGGCCTCACCGTGAAGCAGGCGGCCGCCGTCGCGGGGTTCGACGTCGTGACGTACGTGGTGGGGCTGCTCGCGCTGAGCGGGATCGCGCTCGTGGCGGGACCCGGCGCGAGCGAGGCGGCGCCCGCGTGGGCGGCCGTGTCCGGACGCACGCTCGGTGTGGTGCTGCTCGTCGTCGTGGTCGCGTACTTCGTCGTCGCGGTCGCGTGGCGCCGTCCGCTGCGGCTGTTCGGCCGCGACCTGCGCATGCCGTCGCCGCAGCTGGCGCTCGCGCAGCTCGCGGTCTCGGCGGCGGACTGGATCCTCTCGTCGGGCGCGCTGTACGTGCTGCTCGCCGACGTGGGGCGGCTGCCGTACCTCGCGTTCCTCACGCGATTCCTCGTCGCGGCGGTCGTGTCGCTCGTCGTGCCGATTCCCGGTGGGCTCGGCGTGTTCGAGGCGGTGGTGCTGTACCTCACGTCGAGCGGCACGCCGGCGCCGCGCGTGCTCGCCGCGCTGCTGGTGTATCGCGTCGTGTACTACCTGCTGCCGCTCGTCGCCGCGGGCGCGCTGCTGCTCGCCGCCGCGGTGCGGCGTGCGGGCCGAGGCGGCGTGCGTCCGGGTCGATGGATCGTCGATCAGCTGCTGCACGCGGCGCCGCGGCTCGTGTCGCTCACGACGTTCCTCTCCGGATGGCTGCTGCTCGTCACGGGGACGCTGGCGACGGACGAGCGACGCCTCGCGTGGCTGTCGCACGTGCTGCCGCTCGCGCTCGTCGAGGCGTCGCACTTCCTCGCCAGTGTGCTCGGCGCGGCGATGCTGATCGTCGCGTGGGGGCTGGAGCGACGCGCGCGCTCGGCGTACCACCTCGCCGTCGCGCTCTACGGCCTCGGCATCGTCGCGTCGCTGCTACGCGCGGCGGACGTACGGCTCGCCGCGGGGTTGCTCGCGGCGCTTCTCGTGCTCGTGGTCGCGGAGCGAAAGTTCCCGCACCGCCAGCCGGGCGACCTGCTGCGCGAGCCGTTCGCCGCCGGATGGGTGGTCGGCATCGGCGCCGCGTTCGTGGTGACGCTGTCCGTCGGCATGTTCGAGTACCACGGCGTGCGCTACTCGAGCCAGCTCTGGTGGCGCGTCGCGCTGGACGACCGCGTGCCACGCGCGCTCCGCGCCGCGGTCGGCGCGAGCGTCACGTTCCTCCTCTTCGCGCTCGCCCGCGTGCTCGCCCGTCACGCGCCGCGCCCGATCGCGCGGTCCAGTCGCTCGGAAGCCTGAGCGCGCTGGCTTACGCGTGGACACGCGGGCAAGATTGAGCAGCCGCGTCGTGTCGTGACTCCTCCCTCCAGCCAGTCCCCGGTGCGCATCGGATCTCGTCCTCGCCTCGTCGTCGTCCTGCTGTCGCTCGTCGCGCTCGTCGTGGCGAGCGCGTGTCGCGAGAAGCCGAAGCGGAGCGTGGCCGAGCTGATGGTCATTCGCGGCGAGGGGCTCGCGCGACTCTCGCGCGGCGAGCTGCCGGAGGCCGAGGCGCAGTTCAAGCAGCTCACCGAGCTCGCGCCGGACGACCCGCTCGGCTACACCGATCTCGGGCTCACGTACCTGCAGGAGGGGCGGCTCGCGGAGGCCGAGGCGCCGCTGCGCCGCGCGCGCAAGCTCGACCCGGCGAGCATCGACGCCGGCCTCGCGCTCGCGAAGCTTCTCGCGCTCACGAAGCGCACCGACGACGCGCGCGAGCTGCTCGAGTCGCTCCGCAAGGGCGCACCGCGCGACGCGCACGTGCTGTACGCGCTCGCGCAGCTCGACGCGAAGGCCACCGACGCGGCGGGCGCCGCACGCTACGAGCAGCGGCTGCGCGACGTGCTCGGCGCGGTGCCGGCGAACCTCGCGGTGAAGGTGGAGCTGGCGGCCGCGCTCGCGCGCCGAGGCGCGGCCGACGCCGCCGTGCAGCAGCTCGAGGAGCTGCGCCGAACGCCACCGGAAGCGCCGGAGCCGGCGCGCATGGCGCTCGACAGCGCGCTGCTGCGTCTCCGGGCGGGGCAGGTGGCCGAGGCGCGCACGTCGATCGACCGGCTCGCGCGCGCGCTGGAGCTGACCGCGCCCTATCAGGCTTCGCTCGACGCGGTGCGATGGGTGGAGGGCCCGCTCGTCGGCCGGCAGTCGCTCACCTTCAGCCCGAAGGACTTCATCACGCTCCGCACGCTCGCGCGCAACGACAGCGCGGCGCCGGTGCGGTTCGTCGACGCGACGAGCGACGCCGGCATCGCGCCGGGCGCGCAGGCGCCTAACGCGTCGGGGAGCGCGCCGGCGGTGCTCGCGGCGGGCGACGTGGACGGCGACGGGACCGACGAGTATCTCGTCGCCGCGTGGTCGGCGGCGCAGCGGAAGTCGGTCGCGCGGCTCTACAACGCGCGCGGCGGCCTGTTCGCCGACGTCTCGACGCGCTCGGCGCTCGCGCTGCCGGACGGCGTGGTGGACGCGACGTTCGCCGATGTCGACAACGACGGCTGGCTCGACCTGTTCGCGATCGGCGGCGACGGGCGTGGGCGGCTGCTGCGCAACCGCGGCGACGGGCGGTTCGAGGACGTCACGGCGAAAGCGGGCGTCGGGGACGTGCGCGGGGCGCGACGGGCGCTGTTCGTCGATCTCGATCACGACGGCGATCTCGATCTCGTGCTCGTCGGCGGCGCGCAGCGCACCGTGTACCGCAACAATCTGGACGGCACGTTCACCGAGGCGACGGCCGCGTTCGGCCTCACCGGTGGTGAAGCACGCGAGGCGCGCGACGTCGCGTTCGGCGACTTCGACGGCGACGGGCGCGTGGACCTGTTCGTCGCGGGCGTCACGGACATGCTGTTCCGCAACGACGGTGCGTCGCGGCTGCGCGACGCGACCGCGGAGAGCGGCGTGGCGTCGACCGGCTCGACGGCGGTGGCGGTCGGCGACTACGACAACGACGGCGCGCTCGACGTGCTCGTCGCCGGCGCGAACGGCGCGGTGCTCTGGCACAACCACGGCGACGGCACGTTCGCGCGCGACGCACGCGCGGAGGCCGGGCTGGCGCCGCTGCGCGGCACGTCGGCGGCGGCGCTGCGGTTCCTCGACTACGACAACGACGGGTGGCTCGACGTCGTCGCCGTCGGCGCGGCACGAGAGCCTGACGGGCGCGGCGTCGTGCTGCTGCACAACGAGCGCGGCGCCGGCTTCGTCGACCGGGCGAGCGCGTTGCCGGACGCGGTGCGCGCCGCCACGGCGGTGCTGCCGACGGACGTCGACGACGACGGCGACCTGGATCTGCTGCTCGCCGACGCGTCGGGCGACGTGCGCCTGCTGCGCAACGTCAACGGGAACCACAATCTCGCGCTGAACGTGCAATTGAAGGCGCTGCGCACGGGCAGCGGGAAGAACAACGACTTCGGTATCGGCGCGCGGCTCGAGCTGCGGGCAGGGGAGCTGCAGCAGACGCGCGTGGTGACCGACCGCGTGACGCACTTCGGGCTCGGGCCGCATCTGAAGGCCGACGTGCTGCGCACCGAGTGGCCGAACGGGATGCCGCAGACGATCTACTTCCCGGGCACCGACCAGGACGTGCTGGAGATGGAGGCGCTGAAGGGCTCGTGCGCGTTCGCCTACACCTGGGACGGCACGCGCTTCCGCTTCGTGACGGACGCGATGTGGCGCAGCGCGTTAGGCATGCCGCTCGGTCTCATGGCGGGTGGGCGGGGCAGCGCGTTCGCGCCCGCCGGCGCGTCGCAGGAGTACGTGCGCATCCCCGGCGACGCGCTGCGGCCGAAGGACGGTCGCTACCTGCTGCAGCTCACCGAGGAGCTGTGGGAGACCGCGTACGCCGACGAGGTGAAGCTCCTCACCGTGGATCACCCCGACTCGGTCGACGTGTTCGTCGACGAGCGATTCGTGCCCCCGGGACCGCCGCTGAAGCTGCGGCTGTATCAGGTGGCGCGCCGGCAGGCGCCGCGGAGCGCGGTCGACGAGCGCGGCACCGACGTGCTGCCCGCGCTGCTGAAGAGTGACGACGTGTACGTGTCCGACCTCACGCCGACGCGCTACCAGGGCGTCGTCGAGCCGCACGACCTCGTGCTCGACCTCGGCGACGAGGCGGGGAAGGCGGGGACGGCGCTGTTCCTGCGCGGGTGGATCTACCCGACCGACGCGAGCATCAACGTCGCGCTGTCGCAGCAGTCCGCGGTGCAGGCCGTGCCGCCGTCGCTCGAGGTGCGCGACGCGCGCGGACGCTGGGTGACCGCGATCGCGAGCCTCGGCTTCCCGTCCGGGAAGGACAAGACGATGGTGATCGAGCTCGGCGGCCTGTTTCCGACGAGCGATCATCATGTGCGGCTGCGCACGACGATGCAGATCTACTGGGACCAGGCGTTCGTCGCGGCCGACGTCGCATCGAGTCCGACGACGATCGCGACGCTCGCTCCCACGTCGGCCGACCTGCACTACCGCGGGTTCTCGCGCACGTACCGCAAGGGCGGCCGCTACGGCCCGTACTGGTTCGCGTACGACGACGTGACGAAGGCGTCGCCGTGGCGCGCGATCACGGGCGCGTTCACGCGCTTCGGCGACGTGCGGTCGCTCGTCGGGACCGCGGACGACATGTACGTCGTGATGGCCCCCGGCGACGAGACGACGCTCGCGTTCGACGCGAGCTCCGAGCGCGCGCTGCCGAAGGGGTGGAAGCGCGACTTCCTGCTCTACACCGACGGCTGGATCAAGGACTCCGACCTGAACACGGCGCACGGCACGACCGTCGGCCCGCTGCCGTTCCACGCGGTGAAGTCGTATCCCTACGGACCCGGCGACGCGTACCCCACGGACCCGATGCACGCGCGGTTCCTTCGGGAGTACCAGACGCGCGTGGTCGGGAGACGTTAGGCAGGGCATGTCGCACGCGGAGACGCGGAGGACGCGGAGAACTTCCTCCGCTGGGTGAATGAACCGCAGAGGACGCAGAGGGCCGCAGAGGACATCATGTGCAGTCCTCGGCGGCCCTCTGCGTCCTCCGCGGTTCAATCCAAAGGGTCCGTTCTCCGCGTCCTCCGCGTCTCCGCGTGAGGCGCCTGTCGTCAAGCTTGCCCGGGCCCCAGATTGACCCCATGCACCCCCCGCTGCGCTCCCGCCCCGCCATCAGACGCGCGATCATCGCCGTGCCGTTCGTCGCCGCGATCGCGCTCGCGGCGCGCCTCGACCGCGAGCCGTTCGGCGGACGCGTCGATCCCGGCCACCCGGGGTTCGCGATGCGCGACGTCACCGCGGCGGCGGGGATCCACTTCGTCCACCATCGCGCCACGCTCGACCCGAAGCTCGCGAACGTCGAGCCACACATCGCCGCCGTCGGCGCGGGGGTCGCCGTGACCGACGTGGACGGCGACGGGTGGCCGGATCTCTACTTCACGAACAGCCGCTTCGGCGCGCCCAACGCGCTGTACCGCAATCGACGCGACGGCACGTTCGAGGACGTCGCGGCGCGCGCCGGACTCGCCGACCTCAATCGGCCCGGCGAGGGCGTGTCGATGGGAAGCATCTGGGGCGACATGGACGGCGACGGACGCGAGGACGTGCTCGTGTACCGCTACGGCTACCTCGCGCTGTTCCGCAACCGCGGCGGCGGCACGTTCGAGGACGTCACCGAGCGCGCGGGGCTGCGCCGATGGGTCAACAGCAACGGCGCGATCTGGCTCGACTACGACCGCGACGGGCGGCTCGACCTCTACGTCACGGCGTACTTCCGCAGCGACGTCGACCTGTGGCACGTCGCGTCGACGCGCATCATGCACGACAGCTTCGAGTTCGCGACGAACGGCGGCAAGAACCTGCTGTTCCACAACGTCGGCGGCGGCCGCTTCGAGGACGTCACCGACCGCATGGGCGTCGGGAGCACGCGGTGGACGCTCGCCGCCGCATCGGCCGACTTCGACGGCGACGGGTGGCCCGATCTGTATCTCGCGAACGACTACGGCCCCGAGGAGCTGTACCTCAACGACCACGGCAAGCGCTTCGTGCCGGCGAAGGCGGGGCTCGAGAGCGAGTCGAAGAGCGGCATGTCGGCGTCGCTCGGCGACGCGTACGGGCGCGGGCGGCTCGACGTGTTCGTGACGAACATCTCGGCCCGCGGCTACCTGTTCCAGAACAACAACCTGCGGCTGAACGAGATGGACGAGTCGCGGAAGTTCCGCAACGTCGCCGACGCGCAGGTGGCGGACGCGGGATGGGCGTGGGGCGCGCAGTTCGGGGACTTCAACAACGACGGCGCGAACGAGCTGTTCGTCGCGAACGGCTTCATCTCCGGCGACCGGGGCACGAGCTACTGGTACAGCATGTCGAAGATCGCCGGCGCGAACGGCGCGCTGTTCGAGGACGCGTCGCGGTGGCCGGCGTTCGGCAACGCCAGCCTGTCCGGCTACGAGCGCTCGCGCGTGTACGTGAATCGCGGGCTCGCCGGCTGGGTCGACGTCGCCGGCGCCGTCGGCGTCACCGACACGTACGATGGCCGCGCCGTGGCGCTCGCGGACCTGTGGAACCGCGGCGCGACCGACGTGATCGTCGCGAACCAGAACCAGCCGGCGATCGTCTATCGCGACGAGCCGGACCCCGCGAGCCACTGGATCGGCTTCCGTCTCGTGGGCACGCGCAGCAATCGCAGCGCGATCGGGGCCGAGGTCGTGATCGAGGCGAGCGGGTTGACGCAGCGGCGCGTCGTCGACGGCGGGATGGGCTTCGCGAGCCAGAACGACCGCCGGCTGCACTTCGGGCTCGGGCGACGCGAGTGGGTCGACGCGATCACCGTGAGCTGGCCGTCGGGCACGCGGCAGGTGCTGCACGGCCTCGCCGTGGACCAGCTCCACACGATCACGGAGCCGACGCGATGAGCGCGACGCAGGCCGCCGAGACCCCGGCGGGACCGCGGTCGTGGGCGCGGGATCTCGACCCGCGGCTGCTCATCGCTGGCCTCATCACGCTGGTGCTGGTCGTCGCGCAGCTGCGCTATCACGTCGTCGGCGGCTACGACCGACTGGTGCTCGCGCTGCTCGCGTGCACGGTCACCGAGGCGGTGCTGTCGTGGTTCGACCGCGGCAAGGTGGTGAACCTGCAGAGCGCGTACATCAGCGGCATCAGCCTCACGCTGCTGGAGAAGCCGCAGGGCGGCGCGCTGTGGCCGGTGCTGATCGGCGGCTTCCTCGCGATCGCGTCGAAGTACGTGCTGCGCTACCGCAACAACCACCTGTGGAACCCGACGAACTTCGCGATCGTGACGCTGCTGCTCGCGGCGCCGTCGCGCGTGTCGGTGCTGAGCCACCAGTGGGGGAACGACCTCGCGACGAACCTCGTGATCTGGGCGTTCGGCCTCCTCATCGCGTCGCGCGTGCGGGTGCTGCACATCACGCTGAGCTACGTCGCGGCGTTCTTCGCGCTCAACACGCTGCGCGCGCTCGTGCTCGGCCAGCCGGTGGCGCCGGAGCTCGCGCCGATCACGGGGCCGATGTACCAGCTCTTCGTGTTCTTCATGATCACCGACCCGCGCACCGTGGTGCGCGGCCGTCAGCGACAGATCGCCGTCGTCGTGGTCATCGCGGTGGTGGAGGCGCTGATCCGCTACGCCTCCGACCGCGGCGCGCCACTCCCCACCGCGTTCAACGCGGCGCCGCCGCTCGTCGCGCTGTGGCTCGTCGGGCCGGTGGCGAAGTGGCTCGATCTGCGGCGTTCAACTCACGAGTAGCCTTTCCTCAGCAGGAACCGCCCGGCCTTGGCGTAGTACGCCGGATCCGGCAGCTCCCAGCCCAACGTGTCCGCGAGCCGGTCGTACGTGTTGAACAGGAACGCGACGTAGAACGCGTCGCGTATCGCTTCCTTCGTCACGCCGGTGGCGAGCACCGCGCGCACGTCGTCGGGCGTGAGCAGCTCCGGGTGGAGCGTGAACGTCTCGAGCAGCCCGAGCATCGCCCGGAGCTTCTCGTCGATCGGGGCCGTCCGGTAGTTCGCGAGCACCGGTTGCATCGACCCGCTGCCGAGCGCCGCCTCCGCGACCGCGGAGTGGGCATTCGTTCAGAACGTGCACTGGTTCAGGTGCGAGACGAACGCGGCGAACGTCTCGCGCTCGCCAGGCGTCCACGGCGACGGGCCGCGCATCACACGCTGCGTGAGCTCGGACCACGGTCGGCCGAAGAACTCCTTGCGATACAGCAGCGTGCGCACGACGCCGGGCGCGTGGCCCATCACGACGCGCATCATGCCGAGCATCAGCTTGTCGCGGAGGCGATGTCCGCGGTGCACGTTGGGCAGTCTCATGCGAGGTCCAGGGCATCCAGCCCGGCGAGGAGTCTCCGGCGCGACGCGCCGAGGGCGGCGCTGACCACGATCTCGAACATCGGGTCGTCGCCGTACGTCGCGCGCAGCCGCGCGACGTCGTCGTCCGTCACGCGGTAGGCATGGTCGTGGATCTTGTCGACGAGCGCGCGCAGGTCGGCGGGGAGCACCTCGCGCGCGCGATCCGCCGCGGCGCGCCGCAGGGCGGGGGCGCTCGCTCCCGTGCCGTCGAGCACTCCGGCGATCACCTCGTCGCGCAGCGCCGCGTACGGATCGCTCGTCATCGCTCGTGATCGTTCACGCGGTGCGCGCGACGTCCACGTTGCTCGGCAGCGACATCTCCTCCAGCGCGCGGTCGCGCGTCTCCACGCCCGCGACCGCGAGGATCACCGCCGAGAGCGCGACCGGCGCCGCCATCACCAGCGCGAGCGCGGTGAAGCCCGGCACCGCCGTGAGCACCACCGCGGCGAGCGGCGGCGCCACCACGCCGCCCACCTTGCTGCACGCCGCCGCGAAGCCGCTGCCCGTGCCGCGCAGGTGCGTCGGGTACACCTCCGCGGTGTACGGCGAGAGCATCGCGGTGATGCCGCTCCCACCGACGAGCAAGGCGACCATGAGCGGCAGGAACCATCCCGCGTTGCGGCCTCCGGCGCCCGGATCCACCACGGCGAACGCGACGAGCGCCGCGGCGGTGAGGACCGCGAACAGGATCATGCTCTTCTTGCTGCTCCAGCGGCCGTACAGGTACGCCACCGCCACGGTCGCCGGCAGCGACACGAGCGCCGCGAGGAAGAGCAGCCGGCTCGCGCTCGCCGCGCTCAGGCCGCGGTCGCGCAGCACCGTCGGCGTGAACGTCACGAACCCCCAGTTCATGAGGCCCCAGCCGAGGGCGTAGGCGCCGACGCTGATCGTGTTGGGCACGTACGGACCGCGGAACAGGCTCAGCACCCGCGAGGGCGACGAGTCGCTCGGCGGCGCGTCCTGCGCCGTCGGCGGCGCCACGTCGGGCGGATCCTGCGTCACGACGACGCCGTAGCGCCGCATCACCTCGTGCGCTTCCGTCGTGCGCCCGCGCGCGAGCAGGAAGCGTGGCGACTCGGGGATCCATCGATTCAGCACGAGCAGGATGAGCCCCGTCGGCAGACCCGCGAACCAGAGGATGCGCCACGTGAAGTGCGGCTCCAGCAGCGCCGCGAGCCCGCTCGCCGCGAGGTAGCCGCCCACCGACCCGAGCCCGCCGTGCAGCACCACGAGCCAGCCGCGGTCGCGCGCCGGCATCGACTCCGTCATGAGCGCGTAGACGATCGGCAGCATGCCGCCCGCGGCGATCCCCATGAGGCCGCACATGAACAGGTTCCATCCGTACGACGGCATGAAGCCGCAGATCGACGTGCCGATGAACAGGATCGACGCGAGCAGGATCGCCGCGCGTCGGCCGACGCGGTCGGCGAGCACCCCCCACAGCAGCGAGCCGATGGTCGTGCCGATGAGCGCGACGAGCGGCAGGCTGGCGATCTGCTTCGTGGTGACCCCGTACTCCGACTTCATCCCGGGCGCAACGAAGCCGAGCGTCGCCGGCTTCATCACGTCGACGATGAGCGCGACGCCGAGGATGAACAGCAGCCCCCAGTGCTGCCGCGTGAGCCGCGCGCCGTCGAGCGCGCGCACGTGCACGCGCGGCGCGTGCGGCACCACGGCGGCTGCGCGGCCGAGCGGCACGATGCCGTAGGTCGCCAGGGCGAGCCCGCCGACGATGAGCGCCATCCCCGCGAGCATGAGCGTCGACATCGACATGCCGCGCATGTGGAAGCCCATGCCCGATGCCTCCGCGAAGTCCGGCACGTGCGCGAGCACGCCGGCCACGACGGCGGCGGTGCCTAACCAGAACGCCGCGGGGCTGTTGAACGTGACCCCGGCCGAATGCGGGATGCGGTCGCGCGTGGAGGGTGCGGACATCGGGGAAGGCATGCGGGGCGGGCGCGCCGGCGGCACCGGCGCGGGTGGGGTCCGTGTCTACTAACGTCGGGACCCGATCCCCGCAATCTGGGACAGGTCGGGCTCCGGCCCCATTCCGCGCAGCGCCGGCAGCGCGGCGAGCACCGCGGCGCGCGTCATCCCCAGCAGCGCGTGCCGGTCGATGAGCGTGTCGAGGTCTACCGGGTAGAGGTTGTGCCGGGACGGGTCGGCGAGCCCCGCGACGTTCCGCGGATGGATCGCGTCGGCCACCCACGCCGCGAACGCCCGCCGCGCGTCCGCGTCCGCCGGCGACAGCGTCCGCAGCCGGCGCAGCGCCTCGCCCGGCAGCGGCTCCGTGACGGCATCGCCGACGCCGAGGAAGCCGCTCCACGTCGCGTCGTCCTCGGGCGCCAGCCGCTGCCCCACCTCGGCGAACGACACCGTCGCGAAGTAGAGCATCGCGTGCGCGGCGAGCAGCTCGAAGTGCGCCATCGCCTCGTACGCGCCGGCGACGAGCCGGTCGATCTGCGTCGCCTCCGCCGCGAGCGCCGCGTCGTAGCGCGCGAGCCACGCCGCGTTAGGCACTCCGTGCTCGAACGCGAGCGCCAGCCGCTCGACGGCGCGCAGGCCCCACGCGATCCCGGTCGAGAACAGCGGGTCGACGAACGCGTACGCATGCGGCAGCAGCAGCCAGCCATCGCCGGCGGCGCGCGCGAGCCGGTGCTGCACCCGCGGCACGAACCCGATCGGCGTGCGCGGCGTCGCGTCGTCGTACGCGGCGCCGATCGTCGGATAGCGCTCGACCACCGCGCGCCAGAGGGCCGCCGGATCCGGCGCGTCGGCGCCGAGCGACGCGAGGCCGCGCGGCGTGAGCAGGAACCCCGCGCTCGTCACGTCGTCGTCGAAGCGCAGCGCGTACATCCACCCCTCGTCGATGACGTGGTGCACGGCGGCGCGGTCGTCGGGGTAGGGTCCGTCGGGCAGTCCCGGCACGACGTCCGGCATCGTCCGCACGCCGTCGAAGTGCGAGTACACGAGCGCCGACTGCGTCTCCACACGGTCGAGCGCCGACGGGATCGCGAGCTGCCGCGCGAGGAATCCGCCGGGCCCCGACGCGTCGACGACGAATTCCGCGCGCAGACCGAGCGGCTCGCCGCCGCGCGTGCCCGTCAGCCGCCACCCGCCGGGCGCACGCTCGGCGCCCGTCAGCTCCACGCGGTCGCGGTAGTCGACGCCCGCGGCGACGGCCTCGCGCACGAAGTGGTGGTCGACGTCGGCGCGCAGCCAGTGCGTGTCGGCGATGTCGTCGCTCGGGCTCGCGGCGACGAGCAGCCGCTCCGAGTCGAGCCCCGCGTTCTCGAATGGGCGCCCCGGATGGTGCCGGTAGAACGTGAACCCGCGCTTGAGACCACGCCGCACGCCCGCGTGGTGTGCGAGCCATCGCCCGTGCGTCGCGAGATGCCAGCAGTCGGCCAGCCCGTAGCGCCGCGCCAGCCGCTCCAGCGACAGGTTGGCGAGCGGCGTCGTCGACTCGCCGATCGCGAACCGCGGATGCGTCCCGCGCTCCAGCAGCACGACGTCGTGGCCGAGCACCGCCAGCACCCGCGCCGCGAGCGACCCGGCGAAGCCGCTGCCGACGACGGCGATCTCACGGCGAGTCATCGGCGTGGCTCCGTTCGCTCACGCGCAGCGGGGAGGCGGAGAACTAGCGCTCTGAATCGAACCGCAGAGGGCCGCAGAGGACTGTCCTGTTGAGTTGAACCACAGAGGACACGGAGGACACGAAGGAAACCAACAAGACTGGTTCTCCTCTGTGTCCTCTGTGTCCTCCGTGGTAAGAAGCCGTTGAAGTAGTTGCCGTTCTCTGCGGCCCTCTGCGGTCCTCTGCGGTTCAAGAATTCTCCGCGTTCTCCGCGCCTCCGCGTAAGATCCGAACGGCATCACGCGCCGCACGCCTCGCAGCGGATCCGCGGCTCGGCGTGTCCCGTGACGTTGATCCGTCCCAGCCGCTCGATGCGTGCCGACCGACACACCTCGCACGCCGGCAGCCGCGCCGCGTCCCACAGATCCACCGTCACGACGGTGGGCCCGAACGCGAGGCACCGGTCGAGCACATCCTCGAGCTGCGCGAGCGTCGGCGGCGTGAACTCGCCGAGTGCGGCGAGCCGCTCCATCTCGCCGTTGCCGCCGCGCACCGGGATGACGCACGCCATCGCCGCGCCCCGCGCCGCCGCGTGCTCCACCGCGCGCACCGTCCACTCCACGCTCTCCGCGACGGGCACCGACGGCGCGCCGAGCAGCACGAACACGCGCAGATCCACGTCGTGCGCCGCGAGATACGCCGCCGCGCGATCGAAGCGATCGACGTCGAGCCGCTTGTTGATGCGCGCCGCCGCCGCCGGGTGGATCGTCTCGAGACCCATCGCCACCTCGAGCCGGCCCGGGATCGACCGCGCGAACGCGACCGTCGCCGGCCCCACCGTGCTCGCGTGCGACTCCACCGTCACGCCGCGGAACCGCGCGCCTAACGACGCGAGGGCCGGCAGATCTTCCGGCGGCACCGCGCGCCGGTCGAAGAAGTTGCTCGCGTTGTACAGCTTGACTCGGTCGGGCAGTGCGCCGTCGAACGCTTCGAGCACGTCTGCCACCTGTCGCGGCAGCGCGCCGGGCGGCGTCGGCCCCTCGATCGTCCACCGCCACAGATCGCAGAACGAGCAGGTGAACGGGCACTCCGCGCCCGCGAGAAAGATCGTGAGCGCGCGCTCCAGCGTCCCGTCGGGCCGTCGCTCCACGTCCACGGCGGTGCCGTGCGCCCGGTACGCGTCGACGGGCGGCTTCGGCGGGCGCAGCGCGCGGATGCGACGGTCGACGGTCGTCACGCCATCGCCGCGTGCAGCGCCTCGAACCGGCGCCGGTAGCGCGCCTCGTTGCGCGGGAACAGTCGCGGCACCTGCTCCGACTCCACCGCGCCGTGCTGGAAGCGGCGCTTCGGAAATACCGGCATCTCGACGCCGAGCACGGTGCGCATGCCGCGCGACACGATCTCGCCCTTGAGCGCGTAGAGCCGCTCGTGCGAGCCCGCCGTGAGCGCGGCGAACGGGATGGCCTCCGCCACCGCGATCACCGACGGCCGCGTGTACGGGCTGAACGTGATGAAGCCGTGTGCCTGCGCGCACGCGTAGCCGCGCACGCATCCGCGGCTGTAGCCGCCCGAGTACGTGAGCGAGTGCTTGATGGACTCGACGCCCCAGCCTTCCTGGTACAGCATGCGGTTGTTCACGACGCTGCGGATCGTGAGCTCGCTGTTCTCCTCGATGGGATAGTCCTTCAGGTTCTCGTCGCCGCCGTCGCCGTCGACGAGCAGCCGCCAGTCCGGGTAGCGCTCGCGCAGCGCGCCGAGCAGCGCGAGGTTCACCGCGGCGCACTCGACGTCGAGCGGCTTGTAGTCCTCGATCACCCCGACCGCGCGCAGCGGGTCGAGCGCCGACGACGGCACGTCCACCGTCTCGCCGAGCATCTCGAGCCCCGTGCGGGTGAGGAACTCGCGCGCCTGGCGCGCGTCGTCGCCCCCGCCGTCCACGCTGAGCGTGAACGCCTTGAGCCGCGCCGGCGACTGCCCCGCGTCGAGCAGCGCGCGATTCAGCGCGAGCAGCACCGACCCGCTGTCGATCCCGCCCGAGAACGGCACGCCGATCGGCGCCTCGGGCTCCTGCTGGGCGAGCCACCGGCGCACCTCGCCGTACAGCGCCGACACGTAGCGCTCGCCGATGACGTCCAGGTCGTTAGGCAGCGTCCCGCGCGGCGGGTCGAAGAAGCGGCGGTGCACGGGGTTCGGATCGGGGCAGCCGACGAGCCGCAGCGTGGTGACGTGGTGCGCCGGCACCATGCGCGTGTAGCTCGGGTGGAACTGGTCGCCCCAGCCGAGCCGCGCGAGCTCCGCCGCGATCTCGTCGATCCGCTCCGCCACGATGAGCACCGGCCCGTCGGCGGCCTTCGCGAGGAAGTAGCGCAGCGGCCGGTCGAGGCTCCGCGCGAGCAGCACGCGCTCGCCGTCGCGCGCGACGAGCGCGAACGAGCCGTCGATGGCGAGGACGTCGCTCGGGTCGGCGGAGAGGAGGCGGCGTCGCGCCTCCGACTCGTCCATGCCCCACAGGTGCTGCGACTCGGGGCGCACCAGCTCGATGACGCGGGCGATCGGGTATTGCATGCGCGGAGGGGACGGAGGAGACGGAGGTGAGCGCGAAATCTACCGCGACGCACGCAGGCCGAGGAACGCCATGAGCTCCTCCGCCGCGGCGCCGCCCGCGCGGTTGGCGCCGATCGTCGACGCCGACGGACCGTAGCCGACGAGGTGTACGCGGGGGTGCTTCGCCACCTGCGTCGCGAGCCGGCCGGTCATCACGATGCCGCCGTTAGGCTCGCGCAGCATGAGCGGCGCGAGGTGGTCGAGCGAGGAGCGGAAGCCGGTGCACCACAGGATGACGTCGGCGCGCATCGTCGTCCCGTCGGGCCACCGCACGCCGTCGTCGAGGATCTCGGCGAACATCGGGAGGCGGTGCAGCACGCCGCGCGCGCGCATGTCCTCCACCGCCGGCGTCACCGGCAGCCCGGTCACCGACACGACCGACAGCGGCGGCAGCCCATGGCGCACGCGGTCCTCCACCATCGCCACCGCCGCGCGCCCCGCCGCCTCGTCGAACGGCCCCGTGCGGAACTCCGGTGGGCGGCGCGTCACCCACGTCGTCGTCGTCACGCGCGAGATCTCGTCGAGCAGCTGGATCGCGGAGATGCCGGCCCCGACGACGATGACGTGCCGGCCGATGAACTCCGCTGCCGTGCGGTAGTCCTTCGTATGGAGCTGTCGCCCCCGGAAGCGCTCGGCGCCCGGATACTCCGGGACGTACGGCGTCTCCCACGTGCCCGTCGCGTTGACGATGCCGCGCGCCGAGATCTCGCCGTGGTCCGTCTCGACGACGAGGCGATCGCCGCGCTGGCACACCACCGTCACCGTGACCGGGCGGTAGACCGGCAGCTCGAACGCCCGCTCGTACGCGGCGAAGTAGCGCGGCACGGCGACGGCCGCGGGCACCTCCGCCGCCTCGGTGTCCACCGCGTCGGCGAAGCGCATTCCGGGCAGGTCGTGGATGCGGTTCACGGTGCTGAGCGTGAGGCTCGGCCACCGATGCTGCCACGCGCCGCCCGGGCTCGGCGACCGATCGAGCACCACGAGGCCGCGCAGCGGCGTTAGGCCGCGGCGCTTCAGGTGGTACGCCGCCGACAGCCCCGCCTGCCCGGCGCCGACGACGACGATCTCGGTCCGCAGGCGCAGCCCCGCGGCGGGCGTGGGTGCGACGTCGCTCACCCGTGCACGGTACTACATTCGTCTGGACTCGCTACCCTGCCAGGAGGTGCTCGCGTGCGGCTGGCACCGCATCGTCCGGACGTGAAGCGCGTCGCCGTCATCGCCGCGGCGATGCTGGGCCCGAGCAGCTGTGGCGGAGGCGGCCGCACCGCCGTGGACCCGCCGCCGCCGCTCGTCTGCAGCGACATCGACGCGGGGCAGACGCTCACCGCGGGAGCGCAGCACGTGGGCAACGTGGTGATCGTCACGATCCGTACCGTCAGCTTCGCGGTCGGGTGGCAGGTGACGAGCGTCGGCGAGGCGGTCGGCGCCACCGTGACCACGACCGCGCTGCCGCGGCTCGCCGGCGACTCGCTGGTCGTGCGCGCGCAGCTCGAGACACCGAGCACCGCGCGCGTCGACTTCCTCGTCGAGTCGACGCTCACCGACGCGCAGGGCAAGAGCTGCGACGTTAGGCGCACGTTCCACCTGCTCATCAGCTCCACCGGCGTGCAGGTCGCGTCCGCGCCCCCCGACCGCCGCCCGCTGAGCGGCCCCGGCATCTAGCCGAGGTGACGTCGCGGCCGCCCGCCGAGATACATTCCGCGCTATGTCGACGACCACCACTCCCGCGCCGAACGGCAACGTCCTCGAGACCATCGACGGCGCGTCGGTGCGCCGCATCCACCTGTTAGGCGTCGCCGGGACCGGCATGGGCGCGTTCGCGGGCATGCTGAAGGCCGCCGGCTACGACGTCACCGGCAGCGACACGAACGTCTACCCGCCGATGAGCGACATGCTGCGCGCGTGGGAGATCGACGTGATGACGCCGTACGACCCCGCGAACCTCGACCGTGCGCGCCCCGACCTGGTCATCGTCGGCAATGTGATCCGCCGCGAGAACCCCGAGGCCACCGCGGTGCGCGAGCGCGGCCTGCCGAGCATGAGCTTTCCTGCGGCGTTCGGGTCGCTCATCCTCGCGACGCGCCACTCCGTCGTCGTCGCCGGCACGCACGGCAAGACGACGACGTCCGCGCTCATGGCGCACGTGCTGGCCGCCGCCGGTCTCGACCCGACGTTCCTCGTCGGCGGCGTGACGCGCAACTACGACAGCAACTTCCGGCTCGGCAAGGGCCCGCACGCCGTCGTCGAGGGCGACGAGTACGACACGGCGTACTTCGACAAGGGCCCGAAGTTCATGCACTACCGCGCGCGCACGGCGATTCTCACGAGCCTCGAGTTCGACCACGCCGACATCTACCGCGACCTGCCGCACTACGAGTCGGCGTTCGAGCGGTTCGCCGCCGTCGTGCCGCCCGAGGGGCAGCTCATCGTCAGCGCGCAGTACCCGCGGCTCGTCGCGATCGCGCGCGCGCACGGCGAGGCGCCGGTGGTCACCTACGCCGCGGCGCCGCACGAGGTGCCCGACACGCGGTTCCAGGCCGTCGACGTGCGGCTCGGTCCCGACGGCGCGCGGTTCCGCGTGCGCGACGCGGAGCGGGGAAGCACCTCGCCGGAGTACCATCTGCCGATGGCCGGCTATCACAACGTCGAGAACGCGGTCGGGGTGTACGTCGCGGCGCGCGCGTTGGGCCTCACCGACGAGCAGATCGCGCCGGGGTTCGCGACGTTCGCCGGCGTGAAGCGGCGCCAGGAGCCGCGCGGCGAGATCGGCGGCGTGCTCGTGCTCGACGACTTCGCGCACCACCCGACCGCGGTGCGCGAGACCGTCGCGGCCGTGCGGGCGCGCTACCCCGACCGCCGCCTGCTCGCCGTCTTCGAGCCGCGGTCGAACACGAGCCGCCGCAACCTGCACCAGGCCGAGTACGGCGAGGCGTTCGAGGGCGCGCAGCACGTCTTCCTGCGCGAGCCCGAGCCGCACGACAAGGTGCCCGTCGATCAGCGGCTCGACGCGCACGCGGTCGTGCGCGCGCTCGAGGCCCACGGCATCGAGGCCGAGGTGCACGAGCCGGTGCCGACGCTCGTGCAGTGCGTCGCCGACACCGCCGCGCCGGGCGACGTCGTGCTCGTGATGAGCAACGGCGCGTTCGGCGGCTTCATCCCGTCGCTGCTCGACGCGCTCGCCTCACGCGCGGCGCGCCGCGCGCAGGACGCGCCTAACGGCTGACCGGGGCGGGCTGCGTGTGCGCCGGCGTCTGCGGCCCCGAGCCGAGCACGCCGCGCCCGATCGCCGTGATGCCGACGGCGATGAGCAGCAGCGTGGCGACGACGCCGAGCAGTCGGATCGTCAGCGCGCGCCGCTCCTCGGTCGCGCGCCGCGCCATCACCGACGAGCCGTGGGCGACGACCGCGGCCACGAGCATCGTCGCGAGGTGGCCGATCAACGCGCCGTAGAAGACGCCGCCGATCACGAGCGCGACGCCGAGCAGGATCTGGAGGTCGAGCAGGCCGGTGAACGCCGCGGTGAGCCCGCGCGCCGCGCCGACGGGACGGCGCGCGACGAGGCCGTACGCGAAGACGAGCGCCGCGAGCACGCCCACGAGGAGCACGAGGTAGCGGAGCCCCGAATGGGCATGGTAGAGGATGTTCATGGCCCGCAATCTACGCGGCCGCGCACCCTCGCAGCTCTCAGAAGGCCGGCACGAGCGGAGCGAGCGTCCACGCGAGCACGGTCGTCGGCTCGCCGAGCGTCAGGATGCGCCGCACCCACGCGCGGCAGTCCACGGGCGCCGCGTCGCTCGGCGACACCCACAACGCGAAGTCCACGACGTGCGCCGTCTGCTGCGCGCGCTCCAGCAGCGCCTCGTACGCCGTACGGTGCGGGGCGGGAACGAACGTCGCGATCGGATGCCCGAGCAGCGCGTCCGGCGGACGGCGGAGCAGGAGACAGGCAGCCGTGTTCGCGTGGGTCACGACGCCGTCGAGCGTGGTGACGAGCGTCGCCGTCGGCAGCCCGTCGAACACGTCGCGGTACCACGTCGCCGCCGCGTCCGCGGTGACCGGCCCCGGGAGCGCCGGCCGGTCGGCCGGGCAGCCGAGCCCAAGGCCCTCGATCGACGCGCGGCGGGGCAGCTTCAGGACGTCCGCATCTCGGCGCGGCACGCGCGGCGGCGTGCGCACCGCGTGCCGGTGCATCTCTTCGGTGGGGTCTCTCGGGATGTCAGGCATGGTCGGCGCGCGGGCCCCGGAGCGACGTCCGGCGTGCTCCCGTGTCTTGCAACCATTGGAGTCCCATGTCAACGGATCTGCTCCGTCCATTGGCGAGAATTAGCCCGAACGAAGACCGAAGTCAATGCGCCGCGCGGTGGCAGCGCGGCCTCGCGTGGCGGCCTCAGCTCGCCGACTCCGACGCGTCGTCGAACCCGCCGCGCGGCAGCCGGCGCGGGCTCGGCGGAGTGAGCCGCATGGCGCGCAGCGCGCGCACGGCGGAGCGGTCGGGAAGCGCGTCGGCGACCGCCCGGCCTAACGGCGTCGCGCGGTAGACCGCCGTCGCGACGCGCTCCAGCAGCCCGACCGACACGAGGTGCTGCAGGTAGTGCGGCATCGTCCCGAGCGCCGGCCCCGTGTCGGGGTACACGGCGCGCACCGACGGCGCCGGCACGCACTCGAGCCCGGCCTGCTCCAGCCAGCACACCACCACCAGCAGCGCCTCCGACGTGCGCAACTGGCCCTTCCGCTCCAGCAGCGCGCGGAGCGCCTCGCGCGCGTCGCTGCGCGTGACGCCTGGTGGGAGCACGCCCCGCAGCGCACGCGGCGCGCGGCGCGTTCCCCGCGCCAGCGGCGGCAGCGGGATGCGCGAGCGCGGCGCGAGCGCGTCGACGAGTTCCTCGGCCGAGACGGGGCGCCTCATCGCCGACCTCCGGCCGCGTGCGACGTGTGCAGCACGCGGCGCAGCGCCTCGAGGTCGTTGCCGCGCTGCATCGCGTCGGCCCACAGGTCGCCCACGCGCGCGATGCGCTCGGGCACCGTGCGGATGTTCCAGTCGCCCGCGTCGAGCGCCGGCGTCACCTCCTCCCAGTTCAGCGGCGTGGACACGGTGAGCGTGGGCGTCGCGCGCGCCGAGTACACGCTGGCGACCGTCTTCCCGGCGATGTTCTGCAGGTAGTCGACGTACACGCTCGCCGACGGACGCTCGCGTACCGCGCGCACCACCGTGGCCGCGTGTCGATGGCGGGCCGCGACCTGCGTGGCGACGAGCTCCGAGAGCAGCCGCGCTGCGTCGGCGGTCGTGTCGCTCGGCAGCGGCACGACGACGTGGATCCCCGACGCGCCGGACGTCTTCGGCAGGCTCGCGAGTCCGAGCGTGAGGAGCTCGTCGTGCACCCACCGCGCGACATCGACGACGCGCCCGAACGGCGCCTCGGGCCCGGGGTCGAGATCGATGATCGCGTAGTCGACGAGCTCCGGGGCATCGGCGCGTCCGTGCCACGGATCCATCGACACCGCGCCGAGCTGCACGTGATACAGCAGCGTCACGAGACCGCCACCGACGAAGCGCGGCTTCGTGTCGCCGTCGACGCGCGCCGTGCGCACGCCGTCGGGCGGCTCGGCGTTCACGTGCTGCTGGTAGAACGCGCCGCGCTCGCCCGCATCGGTGTGACGGCGCAGCACGAGCGGCCGTCCGGCGATCGCGCGCAGCAGGTACGGCGCGACGGCGAGATAGTAGCGCAGCAGATCCGCCTTCGTCGCGCTCGCACCGACGGCGCGCCCGAGATGCGTGACGCCGAGCGCGAGCGGCGCGCGCACGACCCACCGCCAGCCGTACGGGTCGACGCACTCGTCGAGCGTCGGGATGTTCACGCCGAAGTGCTCGGGCGCGATCGCCGACACGTCGGCGACGGCGAGGCGCAGTCGCGTCTTCGCGCCGTGCGACTCGGCCGCTTCGCTCGCGAGCAGCAGATCGAGCGCCTCGCGCGTCGCGCCGAGTCCGAGCGCGACGAGATCGGGCACGCCGGCGAGCGCGTCCGACCACGGCATGCGAGGCACGCGCGCGCGTCCGCGTCGTCGCGGGGGCGGGCTCGGGCTGTCGACTCCCGCGACGATCGGCGATCGCGTCGTCGGTCGGGCGATGGTTCCGCGCACGGGACCCGTGATGGTGGGACGATCGGCGGCGGCGCGCTTGAGCGACATCGGGCGGTGTGGTGAGATGGGATCAGGCGGTGCGCCGGCGCGGCGCCGCCTTCTTCGTGGGCGCGCCGTGCGAGGCGCGTCCGCGCTTGCGCGTCTCGGTCTCGTGCGGCTCCGCGCGCTCCCGCTTCGCATCGGACCCCGTGGCCGCGAGGCTCTCCTTGAGGCGCGACATGAGGTCGATGACCGGCGTGCCGACCGCGTCGACGTCGCTGTCGGTCTCGAGGTCCACGCCGGTGAGCTTCGACTCGACGAGCTTGCGCACCGCGACCTGGTACTCGTCGGTGAAGTCGGACGCGTCGAACGGCGCGTGCAGGTGCGAGATGAGCTGCTCGGCCATCGCCTTCTCCGGCGCGCGCACGCTCTCCGCGCTCGGCAGGTCGAGCGCACGCGGATCGACGAGCGCCGATGCGGGGCGGATGACGTCCATCACGAGCGCGTCCTCGATCACGCGCACGGTGACGAGGTGCGTGCGCTGCCGCATCGTCACGCGTCCCACGCCGACGACGCCGCTGTCGCGGATGGCTTCGCGCAGCAACGCGTACGCGCGCCCCGCGGTCGACTCGGGAATGAGGAAGTACGGCGTCTCGTAGTGTCGAGGGTCGATCTCGCCGGCGTCGACGAACGCCACGAGGTCGAGCGTGCGCCCGGTGGGCACCTTGAGCGCGTCGAGCTCCTCCTGCGTGACGACGACGAACTTGCCCTTCGTGTACTCGTATCCCTTCACGAGATCCTTCCACTCCACGTCGTCGCCGGTGACGGAGTTCACGCGCCGCATCTTGATGGGCGCGAGGTTGTGCTTGTCGAGCTGTCGGAAGCTCACGCTCTCCGTGTCGCGTGTCGCGGGCTCCGCGCGCACCGGGATGTTCACGAGCCCGAAGCTCACCGCGCCTTTCCAGATCGTCGCCACTGTGTCGCGTCCCGTCCGAGGTGAAGATGCGTCGTGCGAGTCGCAGGGGAAGGCCCGGAGGTGCAGACGACGGGCCGCACATCGCGTTGTCGACATTCCACATGTTGTCCACGTGAGTTGTCGACATGCGCGTGGAGAACGAATGCGTATCACAATGCGACAAAGCGTACGCGCTCTGGGGTCAGGGCACGCCAGCGCACACGGCGCCGGCCAGTGTGAACGCTGGAACTCCCGCTCGATGGCCGCGGCGCACGCAGCGGTGATGGGGCCGATCGGCGCGCAGCTCGCCTCGCGCGCGGGGGCGCCGACGTTCACGCCGTATGGATCGCGACGCGCGCGACGTCCGCGTGTGCGCTGGCGCTCCCTGCGCGATGCCGCGCGCGACACGCGTGCTTGTGCACAGCGTTGTGCACAGCGAGTTGTGCACATGCTGTGGAGAACGTGTGCACAACGCACGACGCTGCGCATTGCCGTTGCGAATGTCGCGCGCGCTCGTATTCTTCCCGGGCGCGTAACGAATGACGACTGCGCGCCGGTGCCCGTTAGGCACTCCCTCCGCACTTCTCACCCCAGCGATGCCATGCGTCTCGTCGCGTGCGCGGCTCCCATCGGTGCACTGCTCGTCGCGCTCGAAGACGCGCCCATGACGTCGGCGGCCGTGGAGCTGATCGCGTCCGTCGGCGACGACGATCTATCGTGCTGGGACGCGTACTGGGACGCGAGCGACGCCGACGAGCCGTACTATCTGCACGCGCGACTGCGCGACGCGTGGTACCGCATCGACGCCGAGCCGACCGGCGGCGACGGCGCCGGGGAAGAGCACGTGGGCGCCGAGGCGGGCGTTAGGCGGATGGGGCTCGCCGGGCGGTGGGCGAGCGGTGCGCCGCGACCGTCGTTCTGCTACGTGCGCACGCCGCGGCGCGGCGCGCCGGCCGAAGGCGAGGCGCTGCTGCGAGCGACGACGGCCGCGGTGGTCGCCGCGGCCGTCGAGTCACTCGTCTTTCCGGGGAGCCTACCCGCGCGAACGACGTCGCGCTGGCGCGCCGTGGCGGTCCGGCTCGACGACTGACGCCCCGCGCTCGCCGAGCGTGCCGGCCGGCGCGGGAAGACCGGCGACGATCATCGGCACCTCGAGCGCGGTCGTGAGCCACTGGTACGCCGTGTCGAGCGTCCGATCGCCGGCGGTGAGCGTGCCGGCCGACGCGAGCGCCATGCGGGCCCGCGGCACCGCGAGCGCGGTGACGCCGCGCCGCGCCCACACGACGGTGTGTGCCGTCGCGTCGGCGAGCGCGTAGAGGATCTGCAGGTAGGTGCGCATGACCGGCACCATGTCGCCCGACAGCGTGACGAGCAGCTGCGCCTCGTGCGTCGCGCGCGCCTCCCGCATCTCGCCGAGCCGCTCGAACGCGCGCTGCACCGCGTCGGTGTCGCCCGACTCGTCGCCGGTGAGCACGTGCTCGGCGATCTCGAGCCACACGTCGACGAGCGCGTCGCGCAGCCGCGCATCCCACCGCGCGAGCAGCTGGTGCGTGCCGTCGTCCGCCGCGAGGCCGGTGGTCTCGTGTCGCGCGTCACGCGCCGCGGCGATCCACTGCCGCAGCGCGACCCGGTCGGCGCCGAGCGCGCCGATGCTCAGCGCACGCAGCACGTGCGGCAGGTGGGCGGGATCCCACGGGGGCGGCAGCGGACGCGTGCGCACGAACGTGAACGCGACGTCGCTCGCGCCGCGCAGCGCGGCGAGTGCCGATGCGACCTGCGCGAGCTCCGCCTGATGGCTCGAGCTCGTGTGCGTCGCGTGTCCCGCCAGCGTCGGTGCGGGAGCGCCGCCGGCGTCGGCGGCTCCGGCGCGCTCGACGTCGTCGCTCGGTGGGATGACGTCCTCGGGGGGCGTCGGGAGTGTGGGCGTGAGGCCTGCGCGATCGAGCTCGCGCATCGCGAGCTCGAGTCGATCGGCCTGCTCCAGCGCGGCCAGCTCGTACGCATCGGCGACGCGCGTGAGCAGCTCCGTATCGCGGGCGCTCCACGCGTCGCGCAGGCGCGGCGCGCCGCGGCGCCAGGCGCGCTTGACGAGCGCGCGCGCGCGCGCTGGCGGTCCGAGATCGTCAGCGCGGCGACGGCCCAGTGGTCCTCGACCACCATGCGCGCCGCGAGCTCGATGTCAGCCGCGTCGCTCGACGAGTCCGTTGCGGCGGAAGGCGTACGGGCCATGGCAGCGCATCCGAAGTGGAAGTGCGGGTGACGATCGACACGGCGCGAGCGGTCGCGCGCGGACGAGGAGTGCAGGTGACGCGTTCATCGCTGTGCAGGTGTGCTCGTTCGTGCCGACGTTCGTGTGACGACCGTGTGCCATCGTGTGCTACACCCTCAATACTCGCGTGTGTCGCGCGTGCGGTCGTGCTCGCGATCTACTTACAGTTCCGTGCCAGCGCCGCGCGCAATCTGCGCCGTCAGAGTGGCAGCGAGAGACGCCTATCGCGCAGGTAGCGCGCACGTATCAGTCGTGTATATTCACCGACCCCGCACCACGCGAACGCATCATCGCTGTCGACCACGATGGGCGTGAACGCCGCGAGCGAGACGATCCGCGGTCGTGTGCACCAACGCAGGTGCCGCGTCGCACGCTGCCTCTATCCCACCGCCGACGCACGCGTCGGCACGCCTCCGTCTCACGATGCGTACGAGTGACCCCGCAGTAGCCCTGCGGATCGGGGAGCCGTCGGCAGTCGCCGCGGCGCCTCTCCCGTCGGATGGTGATCCGACGCTCGACCCGACCGTTTCCTGCAATCTGGGGGCGGACGCTCCGTACGCCAGGGTACGCGACGAGCCGCGCCGTTGGCTCACGCTCGTCGCGGACGACGAACCGCCGCCGCCCGCCGCCCCGATGCTCGCCGCGCGCGGCACCGACGCGACCGCGGACCCGCTGCCGATGGCGGCGCCGATCGACGGTGTGATCGGCAGCACATTCGGCTCCTCGGCCGCACTGCGCGAGCTGCTCGACGCGGCGAACGAGCACCGGCGCGTCGTGGATCTCATCTGGACCGCCCACGAGTTCGGCGCCGTCCAGCTCCCCGCCGCGCTCGTGACCCGGCTCGAGCGAGCACGCGCCGCGTGGCCCGCCGCGCTCTCCGGATTCTCCGTCGGCGCGGCACCCGCCTGAGACGCGCGTGACGCGCATTTGACGCGCTGGCACGGGACTCTCGCCGAGGCGTGATCGGGCCACACGGCCCGACACGCTCACCGGCGGAGGTACACGTGGTCGGATTCGTCGACTCGCCAGGCGCGCCGCGCGGCGCGACCGGGCGCGACGCCGCGGAGCCGTTCCGGCCCGCAGTCATCGAAGTGTTAGGCGGCCTGTTCGAGGGCGAGATGTCCCGGGTGAACCGGTACCTCGCCGACGCGCCGCGCGTCGTGCTCTACGACGAGGAGGTCGTCGTCACGGCGTTCGTCCAGCTCACGCCGCACCTCGTGCTCCAGGTGCAGGACGACGATGCCACCGTGAGGCTGGAGCTGCGCCGCATGACCGAGGAGGAGCTGCGCGCGACGGTCCGCGAGGAGCACGCGTGGGAGTCGGTGATCGGCCCCGATCCGTTCGGCATCCCGATCGACGACGCGGGATGCGTGCTGCCGGCGCCGCGTGGGACGGGCACGGGGCGTGCCTGCGGCTGAGCGCCTAACGGCGGCGCCGGTCGCGGCCGGACGGGTGGCGCCCGTCGAGCCGATGTACGCGAGCACCGGCGCGACGCTGCCGACGGGTCCGGGCTGGACGTTCGAGCCGAAGTACGATGGCATCCGCGTGATCGCCGTCGCGACCGCCGGCGAGGCGCGCCTGTTCACGCGGAACGGCAACGACAAGTCCCGCCAGTTCCCCGAGATCGCCGCCGCGCTCCGCGCGCTCGCCGCGCGGGCAGGCCGCTCGCTGGTGCTCGACGGCGAGGTCGTCGCGCTCGATGCGGGCGAGCCCGCGCGCTTCCAGGCGCTGCAGTCGCGCATGCACGTGGAGGATCCGCGTGCGGTCGCGCTGCACGCCACGCAGGCGCCGAGCGCGCTCGTCGCGTTCGACCTGCTGCTCGACGGCGACGAGCCGCTGATCGCGCGCCCGTGGCGCGAGCGCCGGACGCGGCTCGAGCGCGTCCTCGGGCGCCGGGGGCGCGGCGGGAAGGGGGGCCGCCTGCGACTCGGCCACACCGAGGCCGACGGTGCGGCGCTGCTCGCACGCGCACGCGACGCGGGGTGGGAGGGGATCCTCGCCAAGCGCACCGACGCCACGTATGCGCCCGGCGTGCGCACCCGCCACTGGCTCAAGCTGAAGGTGGAGCAGCGCCAGGAGTTCGTCGTCGGCGGCTACACGGAGCCGCGCGAGAGCCGCAAGCATCTCGGCGCGCTGCTGCTCGGCTACTACGACCGCGACGGCCGCTTCGTCTACGCGGGCCATACCGGCGGCGGGTTCACGCACGCCGGCCTGGCCGACATGGCGCGGCGCCTCAGGCCGCTCGCGCGCGCCACATCGCCGTTCACCGAGGCGATCAAGACGAACGCGCCCGCGCACTGGGTGCGGCCGGAGGTGGTCGTCGAGGTGAAGTTCAGCGAGTGGACCGCCGACGGTCGGCTGCGGCAGCCGATCTTCGTCGGGGTGCGCGACGACAAGCCGGCGCGAGACGTCCGGCGCGAGCCGGTCGCGCGGAGCGGCGCCGCCTAACGTCGCGCGGTGCGCTCCGGCCAGCGCACGTACAGCTGGCTGCCGAGCAGATCCTGCGTGACCAGGAACAGCGCCACCTGACCCGCGCGCACGCGCACCGGCACCGAGCGCACGTTCGCGTTGCCGCCGACCGCCGTGGCGACGAGTGTGACGCGGTCGCGCGGGACGTCGGCCGCGCGCAGCGCGAACCGGGCCTCGCCGCTCGCGCCCACCTCGCCGAGCACGGAGTCGCGGCCGGCGCGCTCGAGCGCGATGGCGAGCCGGCGGTCGGCGCGGCTGATGACGCGCACGATCACCGAGTCCGGCTGCGAGACCTCGCGGTCGAACACGGCGTCGGGGGTACGGTGGGCGCGGGAGCACGCCGCGCAGAGGGCGAGAGCGAGAGCCGTGACGAGTGTGCGGGACATGGCCGACGTGGATGTGGACCGAGGACGACGGGGAGCGCCGTGCCGACGCCGCTCACAGCACGCGCCACACCGCGTAGCACGCCTTCTCCTTGATGCGCTCGATCCAGCCCCGCCGGCGAAACTCGTCGAGCCGGATCTCGTTCGCGAAGCCGAGGTCGTCGAGGAACTGCCGCTCGATGGTGCACGTGACGCCCGCATCGAGGATCATGAGCACGGTCTCCTCGTTGAACGAGAGCGAGCGGTTGTCCGCGTTCATGCTGCCTAACGCCGCCCACCCGCCGTCGACGGTGAGCGTCTTCGCGTGCATCATCACCGGCTGGTACTCGAAGATGCGCACGCCGGCGGCGAGCAGCTCCTCGTAGCGCGCGCGGCCGGCGTACCAGGTGCTCTTGACGTCGGTCTCCGCGCTGACCGTGAGGATCCGCGTGTCCACGCCGCGGCGCGCGGCATCGGCGATGAGCGTGCGGATGGCGCGGTCGGGGACGAAGTAGGAGTTCGTGATGTAGAGCGTCCTTCGCGCGCTGGCGATCGAGTAGGTGAGGAACCGCTCGGCCTCGGTGCTCCCGACCGACGGCGACGCGTGCAGCAGACCGGCGACGACCGGCCCGTCACCGTCGGCCGACGGCTCGACCGGAGCGATCAGCAGGTCGCCGGTCGATTCGGTCCAGCACGCGGCGAACGCGGCCCACAGCTGATGCACGGCCGGACCGGTGAAGCGCACGTTCGAGTCGCGCCAGTGGTCCTTCGTCCGGCCGTCGCCGAACCACTTGTCGGAGATGCCGAAGCCGCCCGTCCAGCCGATCGTGCCGTCGATGGAGACGACGCGCACGTGCGCGCGATGCTGCATCGTGCGCAGCGTGCGGATCCCGATCGGTCGGAACGGCTCGGCGCGCACGCCCGCGGCACGCAGCGCGTCGATGTACTCGTCCGGGAACGACGTGCCGAACGCGTCGTAGAGAAAGAACACGCGCACGCCGGCGCGTGCGCGATCGACGAGGATCTCGCGCAGCTCGTCGGCCATGCGCCCGGTCTCGCAGTAGTAGAGCTGCAGCGTGATCGACGTCCGCGCGGCGCGCAGGTCGGCCCACAGGCGCGGGTACGTTTGGTCGCCGTTCCAGAACGTCTCCACGTGATGGCCACCGGACAGCGCCGTGCGGCTGACGAGCTCCATCGCCGTGCAGAACGACGGATCGTCCACCGGCGGCAGCGTCGCGCCGAGCGGGACGACGCGTCGCACGGGCGTGCCTCGAACCGCGTTGAGGAGGCCGAGCAGACCGAGGACTCCGACGAACAGACCGGCGAGGATGAACGCGATGATGGCCATCGGCTGGTCGCGGGGCGCCCGTGTCGATCAATCGAACCGCGTGAAGACGCCGATGCGGTAGCTCAGCACGTTCGCCGCGCCCTCGCTCGTCGTCACGCTCGGCGTCGTGGTCTCGTTCAGCTGCACGTCGCCCGGACGGACGAACCGGGCGTGCGGGTTGTGCTGGTAGCGCACGCCGACGTCGAGCAGCGCCCCGCCGAGGTTAAGCCCGATCGAGGCCAACGGCACGAGAGCGCCGCCGACGCCGCTGATCGTGCGGCTCGTGTTGCTGAAGTTCGTCCGCTGATCGAGCGTGATGGGCTGGCCGTTCGTCGTCTCCTCGCGCGGCACGCGAATCGTCGTCGCGGTGGAGAAGTGCGTCAGCCCGTAGATCGCCGCGGCGTACGGCCGGAACGGTCCGCTGGGTACGGTGAGCTGCGGCCCGATGCCTAACGTGTAGATGTGATTCCTCGCCTCCTCCTCCAGCAGCGCCCGCCCACCGAAGCCGTCGGAGACGACGAACTCGGCGCGTCCCGCGCTGTAGCCGACGACGCTCGCCTCGCCGCGCAGCGAGAGGATGCCGCGCCGGTCGGCGGCGAGCGTCACGTGGCCGTCGCCGCCGAAGCCCCACTTCGCGTTCTGTCGGAAGTCGCCGAGCGGCTGGCTCGCGACGCCGGCCAGCCCTCCACCGAAACGGGACTGCGCCGACAGGGCGGCCGGCGCGACGACCGGCAGGAGCGATGCGGCGACCAGGATGCGAGAGGAGCGCATACGACTACTGGTACTGGATGTAGATCGGCGGCGGAAACAGCGCGAGCACCTGCTTCGGGGTCATCATCGGAAAGCCGTTCTTCGTGTCGTTGTGGTAGAACAGCTTGAATCCCGTGTACTGCACCGGATAGGGATAGATGAACCGCGACCACGTGGCCTTCTTGCCGTGTGGCGGCCCCCACCCGTCCATGTCCATCACGACCTGCACGCGCGGATCGAGCTTGATGCTCTGATAGTTCGTGACCATGGGCCCCGTGAAGCGGTGCACGATGAGCACCTTCGGCGGGAGCTTGTACTGATCGACGAGCCGGATGAGCTGATCGATCGCGTAGTTGATGTGCGTGGCGTCGTACGTGCCGATGCGGCCTCCGGGCAGCCCGCCCTTCGTCATCGCGAACTCGGGATCGAGCGCGAGGTGCACGTCCGGGCGCTGGAGATACGGGAGCAGGTACGCGAGCTCCGACTGCAGCGTGCTCTTGCCGATCTGCACGTCGAGGAAGAGGATCGCGCGCTTCTGCTTCGCCCAGCCGTACACCTTCTCGATGAGCTCCGGCACGGCACGATAGCGATACGTGCTGTCCTTGCCCGGCGTCCCCTGCGCGACGATGGCGATGAGGTGCAGCGCGGGCTGCACCGGGTGCGCCGGATCGGCGGCGTTCCACTTCGCGACCTCGGTGTCGAGCTTCGCGAGCATCTGGTCCATGGGGAGCTCGCCGAGCACGCCCATCTTCTTCGAGAGCGGGTTGCCGTAGAACGCGACGATGCGCTTCGCGGGCAGGATGGAGCCGGCGATCGGTGCCGGGGCCTTCGGGTTCGGCCAGACCGGCTCGTGCCCCTTGGCGCGACGCGCCGTGTCGCCCGGGGTGCGGGCGTTCGGTCGGCGCACCGTGTCGGGCCACCATGCCTCGCCGCTCGCCGAATCGCGGCGGACCGGCGTCGGCGCCGCGGCGACGGCCGTGGTCGCACCGGCGGTGGTCGCGCCGGCGCGGCCGACGGGCTTCGGCGCGTCCGAGTCGCAGCCGGAGAGCGCGCCGGCGACGAGCGCGGCGTACGGATGCAGGGTGGGGCGGGCACGGAAGAGCGACATCATCGACGAGCGAGTGGGCGAGCGTGAGCCGGACAGCGGACGGTCGAACGCTAGCGACGTGGCAAGACCGTTGCCGGTTGGGTCGCGACGCCCGTGCCGGACGGCCGTACCGGGCGTGACTCGAACCCGAGGAGACCGCATGCCCCAGCCCGACGACCGCACCGACGACTCCCTCGCCGGCCGCCGCGACCCGAACCGCTTCCGCGACGAGGACGAGATCGACCGCATGGCTCGCGAGGGCGGCAAGACGGAATGGCAGGAGCGCTCGGCCCCCGCGGCCGGCGATCCGGTGAGCGACGACGAGCGCCGCGGCCTCAGCATCCTCGGCGAGAACGACCCACGCGGCGACGGCGCCATCGAGGGCGTGAGCGACGCGAGCGACGCCGAGGTAGCGTCGAAACCCGCCCCGGACCGACTGGCGTAGGGCAGGAGGGCAGGAGGGCAGGAGGGCAGGAGCTTTCCCTTCGCCTCTCCTGCCCTCCTGCCCTCCTGCCCTCCTGCCCTCGCCCATGCCCGCCCGCCTCGCCCCGACAACCAGCTCGTACTGGCGGCTCAGCCGCGCGCCGCGCTACAGCCTGCTCTTCGCGCTGCCGCTGCTCGCGGCGTACGAGGGGCTGGCGGCGCTGCTGTCGCACGGGGATGCGGCGCAGGTACGCAACGGCGCGGAGGTGATGCTCGCCGCGCTGTTCTCGCTCGTCGCGGGTCCGCGGGGCGGAATGGTCGTCGTCGCGCTCGTCGTGCTCGGCTGCGTGGGGCTCGCCGGGTGGGACATGCGACGCTCGGGCGCGCGGCTGCAGCGCAACGTGTTCGCGCTCATGCTCGCCGAGTCGGCGGTGCTCGCGGTGGTGTGCGGGCTCGTGATCGGCGTGGCGACGGCGCGGCTGCTGCACGCGGTCCAGCCGCATCTCGCCATCACGCATCTCGCGATCGCGCCCGCGCCGGACAGTGCGATGGCCTCGCTGGGGTGGCCGACGAAGCTCATGCTCGCCCTCGGCGCGGGGCTGTTCGAGGAGCTGCTGTTCCGCGTGCTGCTCGTCGGCGCGCTCGCGTTCGGGCTACGCCGAGTGCTCGGCGCCGGGCCGACGCTCGCGGGCGCGGTGGCGTCGGGCGTCGGGGCGCTGGTGTTCGCGGCGGCGCACTACATCGGCGCATACGGCGACGCGTTCACGCTCGCGTCGTTCACGTTCCGCGCGCTCGCCGGGCTGTTCTTCAGCGTGCTGTACGTCCTCCGCGGGTTCGGCATCACCGCGTGGTCGCACGCGCTCTACGACGTGATGGTGCTCACCGTCGGGTGACGCGTCACCGGTGCTCGGGGGCCGGCGTGCTCTGCGCGGCCTCGTGCGCGTTGCCCGGCTGCTCGTATACCTCTCGCATCATGAGGTCGCGCGGGTGGCGGTACGTCCGCGTGTGGATGTAGAACGCCGTCAGGAACAGGGCCGCGACGCCGGCGAGCGTGAGGAGCGCGGCACCCCAGCCACCCTTCTTGTACGGGATGTGGCGGTTGGGCGGCAGGATCGGCGAGTGCGCCATCGAAGTCGGGAATGCGGGTGAGGCGGAATACTACCAGGGCCGACGGGCGAGGGCCAAGGGGCGCACGTGCCGCGCCAGTGGCGAACGCTCCGGTCGCACCGCGGGCGGCTCAGCTCTCGTCCAGCCGGCCGGCGCGCTTGATCACGTCGCGCCCGAACTTCGCGCGGATCGCGTCGACCGTCTGCGACACGCGCCGGTCCTTCTCGGTCTCCACGACGTCGTCGGGTGCGACGACGGTCTCGTCGAACAATCCGAGCTGCTGCGGCGCCGACGCGTGCTCGAGCTGCGACAGCGTGACGCCGAGCAGCCGCGCGCCGACGCGCCGCGCGCGGCGCAGCCGGTGGAGCAGGGGACGCGCGACCTCCCAGATCGCGCGGTCGCTCTCGATCGCGCGCGGCAGCGTGAGGCTCGCCTGGCGGCGCGTGAAGTCGCCGTCCTTGATCTTCACGGTGACGGTGCGCGCGCGGAACTGCTCGCCGCGCAGGTCGGCGCCCACGCGCTCGCACAGCGCGAGCAGCTCGCGCTCCAGCTCCGCGTCGTCGTGCAGGTCGCGCGGGAATGTCTCCTCGCGGCCGGTCGACTTCACCTCGTCGCGTTCCTCGACCGGCGAGTCGTCCTTCCCGCGCACGCGGTCGTGCAGCCAGCGCGCCGTGTCGGCGCCGAGGATCGTCGTCAGCGCCTGCAGATCGAGCGGCAGCACGTCGCGCACCGTGCGCAGCCCGATGTGCGCCAGCTTCTCGGCGAACTTCGGTCCGATGCCGGGAAGGTCGCCCAGCGCGAGCCGCTCCATGAACGCGGCCTCCTCGCCGGGCACGACGACGATGACGCCGTCGCCGCCCTTGTGCGGCTTCGCGTAGTCGACGGCGACCTTCGCGACGAGCTTGTTCGGCGCGACGGCGATGGAGAGCGTCATCCCCGTCTCGTCGCGCACGGCCTCGCGCAGCCGCCGCGCGAACGCCTCCGCGTCCTCGTAGCCGGGCAGCTTCTCGGTGCCGGTGAGATCGACGTAGCCCTCGTCGACGCCGGTCGGCACGACGACGGGTGCACGCGAGCGGATCACCGCGACCACCGCGCGGCTCTTCTCGCCGACCGTGCCGCGCGGCACGGGGACGAACAGGGCCTGCGGGCACAGTCGCTTCGCGGTGCTCGTCGCCATGCCGGCGCGGATGCCGTACTTGCGCGCGGCGTAGCTCGCCGACGTCACGACACCGCGCGACTCCGCGCTGCCGCCGACGACGAGCAGCTCGGCCTTCCCCGCGGTGTCGGGCCACTCGACGGCCGCGCACTGGGTGAAGAACGCGTCGATGTCGTAGTGGAGGATGCGACGGGTCATGATCGTCTCACGCGGAAACGCGGAGCACGCGGAGAACGACAAGCATACCGACCAGTCTAGCAGTTCTCCGTGTGCTCCGCGTCTCCGCGTGAGACACCACGGCCTACCAGTCCGGAATCATCTCGGGCACGTCGCGCCCGCGTGCGGCAACCGGCCAGCGCGTCTCCACGACGCCGTTGCGCACGCCGTAGATCAGATCGTTCAGGTGCACCACGATGCACACGTGGTTAGGCACCACGCGCACGGTGTCGCCGACCTTCGGCTGCCAGTCGGTGCGCGAGAGGTCGAGGATGCCGTGCTCCTCGCTCATGCGCGTCACGACGACCTCGGGGCGGTCGAGCAGCGCGCCGAAGCCGGGCGCGGCACCGCCGCCGGCGCGCGTCTGGTCCATCGGCTCGCGGCCGAGCGCCTTGGCGCCGGCGTCGATCACGGCCTGACCGGGAACCGCCGTGCTGACGACGGTCGCGACGACGGTCAGCGCGCAGTCGTCCCACTCGCACGCGCCGACGGCCGCGGTCACGCGATCGTTGTAGACGTACGTGCCGGGGCGCACCTCGGTGAGGCCGGGCACCTCGTGCATGCGCCATGCGGCCGGCGTCGAGCCGCCGCTCACGATGCGCGGCGTGAGCCCGTCGCGCTCGAGGGCGCCGAGCGTCGCGTCGAGCTGCGCGGATACGTCGGCCAAGGCGGGGCCCTGCTCGCCGATGCTCTGTCGCACGTGGCCGGGGTAGAACGTGATGCCTTCGTAGCGCAGCGCCTCGCGCTCCGACACGAAGCGCGCGAGCTCCACCACCGCGTCGGCGCCGGCGACGCCCACGCGCCGCATGCCGACGTCCATCTCCACGAGCACGCCGACCTCGCGTCCCACCTCGTCGGCCGCGGCCGCGAGCTGCACCGCGGCGCGCGCGGAGTCGAGCGCGACGAGCAGCCGCACCCGCGACGGCAGCGCCATCAACCGGCGCAGCTTCGTGGTGCCGACGACGGGGAACGCGACGAGCACGTCGTCGGTGAGCTCGGACATCACCTCGGCTTCGCGGATCGTCGCGCACGTTAGGCCGGTCGCGCCGAGCCGCAACTGCTCCGCGGCGATGCGCGGCGCCTTGTGCGTCTTCACGTGCGGACGCAGACGCAGCGCGTGCACCGCCGCGTAGGCCGCCATGCGATCGAGGTTCGCGGCGAGGATGTCGAGATCCACCACCGCGGCGGGGGTCTCGAGCTGGTCGAGGTAGAGTGGCACCAGGGGGTGGTCGGGGAGATTACAATCCGCGCATGACGCGGTCTCACTCACTGTCCTGAGACATACATGACACCCACGTCGCCCAGTCAGCAACCTGCCGACCGCACCCGCGGCTGGCAATCCGTGATGCTCCCCGGTGCCCCCGCACCGAAGGGGGCCTACTCCCCGGCCGTCCGGGCGGGGGATCTCGTGTTCGTGTCGGGCCAGGTGCCGCGCGACCCGTCGACGGGCGCGCTCGTCGGGGACGAGATCGCCGAGCAGACGCGCCAGGTCATGCGCAACGTGGAGCGCGCGCTCGCCGCCGCCGACGCGACGCTCGACGATGTCGTTTCCGTCACGGTGTATCTCACGAACGTCGACGACTGGGGGACGTTCGACGCGACGTACCGCGAGATCATGCGCCCGCCGTATCCCACGCGCACCGCGGTCGGCGCATCGCTGCGCGGTATCCTCGTGGAGATCAGCGCCGTCGCCTACGTCGGCGGCCGCGAGTGAGCGACCCGGTCGAGCGGCACCTCACCGTCCCGCGCACCGCGCGCTACTACACGCTCGGCGATGCGGCGACGGCGCGCGAGATCTGGGTGGTGCTGCACGGCTACGGGCAGCTCGCCGCGTACTTCGCGCGGCCGTTCGCGCCGCACGCGGCGGGTCGGCTCGTCGTCGTGCCGGAGGCGCTGTCGCGCTTCTACCTCGAGTCCACGCTCGACGGTCCGCACGGCCCGCGGGTGGGCGCGACGTGGATGACGCGCGAGGACCGCGACGCGGAGATCGGCGACTACGTGCGGTGGCTCGACCTCGCGCTCGATGCCGCGGCCGACGGCGCGGGTGCGCCGCTGCACGTGCTCGGCTTCTCGCAGGCGACCGCGACGGCGTGCCGCTGGCTCGCCGCGCGCGACCGCCGCGGCGCGCCGCCCGCCGCGCGGCTGGTGCTGTGGGCGGGCGACGTGCCGCCGGAGCTCGACCTCGGCGCGGCGTGGCTCCGGCGCACGCGCCTAACGTTCGTCGCCGGCGCCGAGGACCGGTTCGTCGCCGCGGACGCCGTCGCGGCGCTGCGCGCGCGGCTCGATGCGGCGGGCGTGCCATACGACGCCGTGCGCTTCGAGGGCGGGCACAAGCTCGACGCGCCGACCCTCGCACGCGTGATGCACGCGACGGTCGACGTCAGCGCCCCTTGAAGCGGCGGATCTCGCGCCGGTCCTTCTTGCTCGGACGTCCGTCGTCGAAGTCGAACGTCGTCGCGGCGAGGCGGTGCTGCTCGGAGGCGCGCGCGCGGTCGGCCGCGCTCTCCGGCGTCTCGTCGTAGAGCTCGCGCGCGGCGGTCGCCGGGCCGCGGCGCTCCGCGGTGTCCTTCACCTTCACGACGAAGAGCTGCGGGCCGACGCGCACGCGGATCTCGTCGCCGGGCCCGACGAGCTTCGCCGGCTTCGCGCGCGTGCCGTTCACGTCGACCTTGCCGCCGTCGACGGCCTCGGTGGCGAGGGAGCGCGTCTTGAAGAACCGCGCCGCCCACAGCCACTTGTCGAGACGCACCCGCTCCTGGTCGTCACTCATCGTCGTCCTCGTCGTCGAGCTCGTCCTCGAGATCGTCGTCGTCCTCGTCGTCCTCGTCCGCGGCGCCGAGCGCCTGGCGCACGCGCGTGACCGCGCCGCCGTAGACGTTGCGCACGTCGGGCGAGCGCTCGGCGGCGAGGAGGCGCTCGAGCTCGGGCACGGCGGCGCGCAACGCGGTCGCGTCGGCCGCGGCGCCGAGCAGCGCGGAGACGCGGTCGCACGCGTCGGCCATCTGTCGACACGCGTCGGCGCTCGGCCCGTGCGCCTGGGTGCCGCCGCGCGACTGAAGCACCGAGGCGCGCGCACGGAGCGCCTGCGCGTCGTCGCGGAAGCGGGAGGCGAGCAGCGTTGGAAGGGGATCGGTCATCGGGGAATGATCCGGCGCGCCTGCCTAACGCGACGCCGCCAGCTCGTAGTTGGTGTAGCCCGGTTCGTCGGTCACCTCGCGCACCACGTACGGCGCGAGCCACTCGGGGAACGGCGGCGTGGCGTCGGGCGACGGGAGCTCGATCTCGGCGAGCACGAGCGGCCGGTCGAGGAACTCGTCGATCTCCCACGTGAGCGCGCCGTCGGGCACGGGATGGCGGCGCTTCGCGATGCGGCGCGGCTCCGTGTGCGGCCACAGCGCGCGCCACAGATCCGCCGTCGTCTCCTCGTCGAGCTCCACGCGCGACACGCCGCGTCCCATCTTCACCGTGCGATGGAAGCGCTCGCCGGCGCCGTCGCGCGTGCGGCGCAGCCGCTCGACGAGCTGCTCGCCGGGGAGCCAGCCCTGCTCGATCTCCGCGGGCGGCACGTCGCGCGCGCGCGGCGGCAGCGCACTGAGCAGGTACTTCCGCTCGATCTCGCGCGGCACGCCGTCGTCGCCGGCCCCACCGGCCCGCGGCGCGGCGAGCGCCTGCGCGACGTGCTCCAGCGCGGCGAGGAACGGTGCGGCCGCGCCCGCGAACCACGTGCTGGAGAGCTCCACAAACAGGGCCTCGCGCCGCGTCCGCGCGCGCCGCGCCAGCCCGGCGAGCCCCGGCCGCGGATCGCGCTCCAACGCCGCCTTCGGGATCGGCGTCGGATGCGGCCGTTCGTTCTCCGGCTCGGCCGGTTCCGCGGGTGACGCCTCCGCCGACGCGGCATCCATCGACGCCGCCTCCGCCGTCTGCTGCTGCCGCTGGAAGTCGCCTAACGCGATGGCGAGCTCCTCGCCGACCACGTCGAGGTCGTGCAGCTCGCCCAACGCATCCTGCAGCGCCTTGAGGCGACGCACCGCATCGCGCGCGCCGTCGACCGCCGGCGCGACGGGCTCGAGGAGATAGCGCACCCGCTTCGCCGCGATGCGCGCCTCGTGCGCCGCGTCGGCGGCCGCGGGGCCGGTGACCTCGGCCAGACGCAGCGACAGCTCCGTCGCGGCGGCACGCACGCGCGTCGCGAGCGCGTCGGCGAAGCGGGGCGGGGCGGCCGCATCGCCGACGCGGTGCGTGAGCTCGTAGCACGGAAGCGCGCGCTGCAGCCTCGCGCTCACCTTCTCGAAGTCGGTCGCGACCTCGTCGCGCAGCGATTCGTCGGAACGGAGCTTCTGCTCGCGCAGTCGATCGCGGAACCACGCCGCGCCGGGACGATGACGCGAGTACAGCGACGGGCGCTGCGTCTCCAGCCATTCGAGCTGCACCTCGGCGTCGCGGCCACCGTTCGTCGCGCGCGCGACGCGCCGCAGCCGACGACGCGCCTTGCCGCGCACGCTCTCCGCGAGCTCGCGTGGGAACGCGCGGATCGTGCTGCGCAGTCGCCGGATCGCGACGCGGAAGTCGTGCAGCGCCTCGGTGTCCGACGGGTCGCCGAGCCGATCGCGTGCGGCGCACGCCTGCGCGAGAAAGTCGAGCGCGACGACCCGCACCGCCTCCTTCGGGTGGCGCTCCAGCAGGATGTCCGGGGCGAGCATCGCTCAGTCGCCGTCCGCGGGCTCGGCGAAGACCTGCGCGCAACCGTCGCCGTCGTACGCCACGACCACGCGCCACGGACGGCAGCAGACCTGGCAGTCCTCGACGTACTCCTGGTGGGCGCCGCTCCCGGGGTCGAGCGCGACGTCGTTCGCCTCGCCGCAGTACGGGCAGACGACCACGCCCGTCACGTCGGCCACCCCGTCACCGAGGGGGAACTCCTCGTCGAGCCAGTCCTCGGTGGGATCCTCGAAGTCGATCATGGGCGGAAGTTGTCGACGGGTCCGTCCCCGCGCTACGACACGGCTGCGTCACCGCGAAGGGACAACGGGGCTGGCGCTGGATTCCGCACCGTGAGGCCGCGCAACGACTTGCGTGACGTGCGTCACGGGCCCGGGCGCTGCGTACCGTCGCGCTCGACGTTCCGTCCCGCCCTCCGCAGCCCCCGGTCCCCATGCGACACACCTCGTTCGTCCGAGCGCGGCACGCCCCGTTGCTCGCCGCCGCCGTCGTGGCGCTCGGCGCGTGCAACAACAAGCGGGTCGCGCGCATCGATCCCACCTCGGTCACCGACCTCTCCGGGCGGTGGAACGACACCGACTCGCGGCTCGTCGCCGGCGCGCTCGTGCAGCAGGCGCTCGCCGCGCCGTGGGCCGAGCGCGCCGCGGCGGCGCGCGGCGGCCGCCCGCCGGCGGTCATCGTCGGCGCGTTCACGAACCACACGATGGAGCACATCCCCGTCGCGACGTTCACGCGCGACGTGGAGGCCGCGCTGTTGGGCAGCGGCACGGTCACCGTGGTCGCGAGCGCGTCCGAGCGGCAGGAGGTGCGGGCCGAGCGCGCCGACCAGCAGCAGTACGCGGCGGCCGACACGCGCGCCGGTCTCGTGAAGGAGCAGGGCGCCCAGTACGTGCTGAAGGGCGACGTGCAGGCGATCGAGGACGCCGAGGGGCGCGAGCGCGTGGTCTACTACCAGATCGACGCGACGCTCGTGGACCTGGAGTCGAACGCGAAGGTCTGGGTGGGACAGCACAAGATCAAGAAGTACATCGACCGCCGACGCATCGGCTGGTGAGGGAGAACATGACCATGACTCGACGTATGCTCCGATCCGTGCTCGTGTTCGTCCCGGTCGGCTGCTGCCTGTCGCTCGCCTCGGCGTGCAACGGCCCACGCGTGATCCACGAGCAGCCCGTGCTGGTGACCGGCGAGCGCGTCCCCGACGCGGCACGCGCCGGCGAGGCCGCGGCATCGCGCGCGGCCGAGATGCAGAACGCCCATCGCGCCGCCGCCGACTCGGCCGCGGCGTCCGCGCTGCAGGGATGCACGCCCGACGTGTGCGCCGCGCTCGCCCGCGGCGAGGTGGCGCTCGGCATGACGGAGGCGCAGGTGCTCGCCGCGACGCGGAGCGCGCCCGCGGCGTGGAGCGCGCGCCGCGCGTCGGCGTCGGCGGTGCTCGTGCCGGCGTCGTTAGGCACGCCGCCGCGCGACATGCAGGGCGAGATCGCGATGGTGCAGCTCGCGTCGGGCCGGGTGTCGTCGGTCGCGTACCGCGAGGGCGCCGGCGTGCGCGTGGTGCAGAGCGCGGCGGACGCCACGCCCGAGGGACGTGCCGCGGCGGAGGGGCGGATGCTCCTGGCCGAGGGTGACCGGCTCGCGGCCGCTGGCCAGAGCGCCGCGGCGCTCGACCGATACGACCGCGCGCTCGTGCTGCTGCCGAACGAGCCGATGCTGCAGTACCGCATCGCGACGCTGCTGGACGAGCAGCTGCGCCCGATCGAGGCGCTGATGCGCTATCAGCGGTTCCTGACCCAGCTCGAGATCCAGCGCATCGACGCGATCGGGAACGCGAACGCGAAGCTGGCCGACGCGATCGCGCGGGCGCGGGAGCGGGTGATCATTCTCGAGAAGCAGGCGCGATGAACTGCCGCGGTGGGCTGCGTCGCTGCGTGGCTGCGTGGCTGCGTGACGGATCCCAACGCAGCCACGCAGCCACGCCGCGACGCAGCCTCCTCGGGGGCATGCTCGTGTGCGGGGCGCTGTTAGGCGGCTGCTCGTCGCTCGTGCGGCAGACGGCGCGCGCGGCGATGGCGGGGCCGGATGGGCTCGCGCCGGCGGAGCAGCGGCTGCGCGAGGCGCTCGCGGCGGGGCGGTTCGAGGCGGCGTTGCAGACGGCGGCGAGCGAGAAGCGCGGCGGGCCGGGCGACCGCCTGCTCCGCGACCTGTTCGCCGGCACGGCCGCGTACTACGCCGGCAAGTTCGACGAGAGCGCTGCCGCGTTCGAGCGCGCTGCGACGCTGGCCGACGATCGCTACACGAAGAGCGCGAGCCGCGGTGCGCTGTCGCTCACGACGAACGACCTCGCCCTGCCGTACGCGCCGGGGCACAACGAGCGGCTGCTCGTGCACTACTACGGGCTGCTGGCGTGGCTCCGCCGCGGCTCGGTCGCCGACGCGGCCGTCGAGGCGCGGCGGCTCGGGTCGCTGCTGCAGCAGTACGACGCGGATCGCCTGCCGATGGACGCGTCGACGCGCGCGGTGCTGCGCGTCGTGTCGGGCGCGGTGTTCGCGGCGGCGGGTGACGCGAACGACGCCGCCGTCGCGTTCCGCATCGCGCGCGCGCTCGCCGGCGGTGTCGTGTCGGACTCGGTCGACGCGTCGCCCGACGCGCCGACCGACGCGGCGTGGACGGCAGTCGCACCGGCGTCGGCGGACAGCGGCGACGTGCTCGTGGTGGTGGAGCAGGGGTTCGTCGCGCACCGCGTGGAGCAGCGCCTCACCGTGCGCGGCCGCGACGACGGCGAGTGGCGCGTGTTCCAGGGTGCGAGCCGCCACGGCGGCTACGGGCAGCGCGACGCGATCGCCCGCGCGTCGTCGCTGCTGACGGGCGACGAGGGGCTGTGGGCGGATGTGCCGCAGCGCGTGCTCGCGCTCGACGCCGACACGGCCGACGCGATTGCCGACGACTCGGCCCCCGACGCGGACACGCTCGCGACGAGCGACGCGACGAGCGACGCGACGACCGACGCATCGATGCCATCGCGCGTGCGACGCCGCGGCTGGTCGACGCGCGCGCAGCTCACGTGGCCCGCGTACCGACGGCCGGCGCCGATGCCGCTCGTGTCGCTCGTCGTCGATACGACGCCCGCGGTCACGCTGCTGCGCGCGGATCTCTCCGCGGCGGAGGCGGCCGACTTCCGGCGCGACCGCACGGCGCGGCTCGCGCGCCTGCTCGTGCGCACGGCGCTGCGCGAGGCCGCGGCGTCGGGGCTGGAGAAGAAGCACAAGGACATCGCGTCGATCGTGCGCTCGGTCGGCGGCGCCGTCGAGCGCGCGGACACGCGGTCGTGGCATCTGCTGCCGGGCGTCGTCGGCGTGGCGCGCGTGCGGCTGCCGGTGGGCGATCACGCGATCGGCGCGGATCTCGGCGGCACGCGGGTGTCGTTAGGCACCGTGCACGTCGTGCCGGGCGGCCTCGCGCTCGCGACGGCTCGGCTCTGGGGCCGAGCGCGGCGGTACCCACGCTCACGAGCGCATCCCCGTGAAACCGCGCCGCGCGTGCGGCGTAATGGGCAGCAGAAGCACTTCCCCCAGGAGCCCCACCATGCTCATCCATCGCGCACTTCGCATCGCGCGACGCCTCGCACCGGCGCTCGCGCTTCCCACTGCGGTCCTCGCACAATCCCCGCTCAACCTCGGCCCCGCGACCGCCGACGGCGAGCCGCGGCTCATGGCCGGCGTCGACTTCACCGTCGCGCAGCCCGCGGGGCAGTTCAAGCAGTACGTCTCGAACGGCTTCGGCGTCGGCGTGCACGGCCTCGCGCGCCTCGGCGGCCTCGGCGCGTTCGCGCTGCGCGTCGACGGCAACTTCGTGCAGTACGGCAGCGAGACGAAGCGCGTCAATCTGAGCCCCACCGTGGGCGGCCGCATCCAGGTGGACCTCAACACGTCGAACAACATCGTCTGGTTCGGCGTGGGGCCGCAGCTCATGGCGCCGCGCGGGCCGGTGCGCCCGTACGTCAACGGCACCGTCGGCTTCTCGTACTTCGCCACCGAGTCGTCGGTGAAGGGGTTGAACGACGGCGAGTCGCTGCTGCACAACACGAACTACGACGACTTCGTGTTCTCGTACTCCGGCGGCACGGGCGTGCTGATCCCGATCGCGCACGGCCGGCGCACGCTCGTGTTCCTCGACCTCGGCGCGCGCTTCCACAACAACGGGCGCACGAGCTACCTGCGCGAGGGCGGCATCGAGGATCTGCCGGGCGGCGGCATCGCGCTGCACACGATCGACTCCAACGCGAACCTGTGGACGTACCACGTCGGCGTGTCGATCGGCGGCCGCTGAGGGGCGAGGGCAGGAGGGCAGGAGGGCAGGAGGGCAGGAGGGCCACACGGCCTCCTGCCCTCGTGCGTTTCGCGCGCGCCCTCCTGCCCTCGTGCCCTAGATGTCGAAGTCGCGCCGCTGACGCTTCTTCTCGGAGTGCTTGCGCTTCTCGTCGAGCCGCTTGGCCTTCGCCGCGCGCGAGGGCTTGGTGGCTTTCCGCTTCTTCGGGACGTGCAGCGCGCGCCGGACGAGATCCGCGAGCCGCGCCTCGGCGGCCTCGCGGTTCTGGCGCTGGCTGCGGAATTCGCTCGCCACGACGCGCACGTTGCCGTCGGCGTCGAGCCGCGCGGCGAGGCGGGCGAGGACGTGGTCGCGGCGGGCGTCGTCGAGGGCGCGGGTGGTGCGCACGTTCCATCGCAGCTCGATGCGCGTGCTCGACGTGTTGACGTGCTGACCACCGGGACCACCGGCGCGCGTCGCCTTCGCGTCGAGCTCCGCGCGCGGGATCGCGACGTCGGGCGTGACGACCAGCGCGTCGCCCGGATCCGGCGCGCCTAACGGATCGGTCACGACGCGGCGGGCGCCGGCGCGCGGTGCACGCGGACCGCGGCGACGCGGCGGCCGTCCATCGCGACCACTTCGAGCTCGCCGCCGGGGAACGGCACCCGGTCGCCGATCTTCGGCAGCCGCCCGAGCGTGCCGAACACGTAGCCGCCGAGCGTCGTCCAGTCGCCGTCGGGAATGCGCAGGTGGTAGTCGGAGCGCACGTCGACGAGCGACAGCGCGCCGGCCAGCTCCAGCACCCCCTCGAACTCGAACGCCTCGCGCTCGCGCTGGTCGTACTCGTCGTTGATGTCGCCGACCACCTCCTCGACGAGATCCTCCATCGTCACGATGCCGGCGGTGCCGCCGTACTCGTCGAGCACCACGGCGAGGTGCGCGCGCGTCTTCCGCAGGTCGTCGAGCACCCGCTCGGCGGCGCGCGTGCTCGGGATGTAGAGCGGCTCGCGCAGGTAGTCCTTCAGCGAGAACGGGCTGTCGCCGTCGCGCAGCCAGTAGTCCTTGGCGAGGAACACGCCGACGACGTCGTCGAGCGACTCGTGGTACACCGGGTAGCGCGAGTACCGCTCCGTGCGCAGCACCTCGCGCACCTCCTCCTCCGTCGCATCCTGGTCGAGCGCGACGACCTCGGTGCGCGGGCGCATGACGTCGTACGCCTTCTTCTCGTGGAAGTCGAACACGCCGGCGAGCATGGCGGAGTCGCTCTCGTCGAGCGTGCCGTGCGCGCGCGCCTGCATCACGAGCAGCCGCAGCTCCTCCGGCGAGTGGACCTGCTCCTCCTCCGACACCGGCTGGATGCCGAACAGGCGGAGCAGGCGGTTCGCCGAGCCGTTCAGCACCCAGATGAACGGCGACGTCACGCGCACGAACAGCAGGATCGGGCGCGCGATGACCTTCGCGACGCCCTCCGCGTTCACGAGCGAGACCGACTTCGGTCCGAGCTCGCCGATGACGATGTGCAGGAACGTGATGACGAGGAAGCCGATCACGACCGCCGCCGCGGTGTGCTCCGTGGCCGGCGACGCGTGCACGCCGAGCGAGCGCAGCCCGAGGTCGATGAGCGCCGCCACCGAGGGCTCGCCGAGCCAGCCCAGCGCCAGGGAGGCGAGGGTCACGCCGAGCTGGGTGCCCGAGATGATGCGGGGGAGCTGGTCCTGCGCATCGCGCACGCGGCGCGCGGCGCGGTCCCCCTCGGCGGCCATCTGATCCAGGCGGCTGCGGCGGGCCGCGACCAGCGAGAACTCGGCGGCCACGAAGAAGCCGTTCAGCAGCACGAGCAGGAACACGAGCCCGAGACGCAGCGCGATGGCGCCGAGCGTCAGCGTCTCCTCCGCCTCTGCTACGGCCACCCTGTAACCCCCTCGTAGCTGGTTCGTCCCCCTGTCGTGCGCCGCTCGCCCCAATCTACCGCCCTCGCGCTGCAAGTCATGCTGGACCCGCGCCAGATCGTGCGCTGGGTCCACGTGGCGCGGCTCACGGTCGCCGCGGCGATCCTGCTCGCGGCGGTGTTCGTGTGGACGAGCGCCACCCGCAACGACACCCTCGTCGCGACGCTGGCGTTCGCCGGCGCGGTGCTGTGGACCGGCGCCGCGATCGCCCTCGACCGCCGGCCGCGGGACGACGCGGGCCCCTCGACGCTGGTGGTCGCCGCGAACGTCCTCTGCGACCTCGCGCTCGTCACGGCGGTGGTCCACGTCACCGGCGCCGGCGCGTCGCAGTTCGTCGCGCTCTATGTGCTCGTGGTGGCGTACGCCGCGCTGCTCCTGCCGGCCGTCGGCGGCGCGCTCGCCGTGGCCGCCGCGGACGTGCTCTACGCCGCCGATGCCGCGTGGCTGCGCCCGTACGCCACCTCCGGCGGCATCGGCCTCCAGGTCGCGCTGTTCGGCGTCGTCGCGGTCGCGAGCGGGTGGGTGGGGGCGCGGATGCGCGCCGCGGGCACCGGCGGCCACCGGCTCACCGCGGCGCTCGCGCGGGCGAGCGTGGAGGCGGCCGACATCCTCCGCGCGATGAACAGCGGCATCCTCACGGTCGACGCGGACGGGGTGCTGCTCTACGCGAACCCCGCGGCCTCGGCGCTGCTCGGCGTCGCGCTCCACGAGCGGCTCGGCGCCCCGGTGCTCGAGTCCATCGCCGAGCGGTCGCCGGAGCTCGCACACGCGCTGCGGCGCGCCGCGGTGGAGCGCGAGCGGACCACGCGCGCCGAGGGCACCGTGGCGCGCGCCGACGGCTTGCGGCGCATCGGCGTGACGACGACCGCGGGCGCGGACGACGCGCGCACCGGGACCGCGATCTTCTCCGACATCACGGACTCCAAGCGGATCGACGCGCTGCACGCGCGCGCCGGTCGGCTGGAGGCGATCGCCGAGCTCTCGGCGTCGCTGGCGCACGAGATCAAGAACCCGCTCGCGTCGATCCGCAGCGCGGTGGAGCAGCTCGCGCGGCGCAGTGCGCGACGCGCCGCCGCAGCCGGGGAGGACGACGAGGACGAGCGCACGCTCTCCACGCTCATCGTGCGCGAGAGCGATCGCCTGAGCCGCCTGCTGAGCGAGTTCCTCGACTTCGCGCGCGCCCGCGTGCGCCGCGTGGAGCGGGTGGACGTCGCGTCGGTGGCGCGCGACGCGGCGCAGCTCGCGGCCGCGCACCCGTCGCGCGCCGAGGACGTGCGCATCGACGTGGACGCGCCCGAAGGCAGCGACGGCGCCGCGGTGCTCGTCGACGGCGACGAGGAGCTGCTGCATCGCGCGCTGTTCAACCTCGCGCTGAACGCGGTGCAGGCGACGCCGGCCGGGGGACGCGTGCGCATCGAGGTGCAGCTGCCGGAGGCCGCGGAGCTGCCGCCCGGCATCGCGTTCGCGGGCGGCGCCGTCGCGGTGCACGTGTCGGACGGTGGCCGCGGCATCGACCCGGAGACGCTCGACCGGCTGTTCGACCCGTTCTTCACGACGAAGCCGACCGGCAGTGGGCTCGGTCTCGCGGTGGTGCACCGCGTGGTGGAAGCGCACCGCGGCGTGGTGCTCGTGGAGGCGGGCGGGGGAGGGAGCGGGGCGCGGTTCACGCTGCTGCTGCCGCGGGCCGCCGAGGGGATGGGGACGACGGCGGAGCGGGCGGCGGCGTAGGGACGGACACGTGACTGCGGGACGGCCGACGGCGGGACGACGACGGCGGGACGACGAACGGCGGGACGACGAACGGCGGGACGATCGACGGCGGTGCCGCGATGGCCGGATCCGCTCCGCGTCGGATTGGCACCGCGGCGCGATCCGCGAGTAGCACCTTGGGCGAAGGGGGGGGAGCCCCCCTGGGGACTAGGTACGCGCGGTCCCGCCGTATGCGTCCCCCGGTGAAGCGTCCCGCGGTGAAGCGTCCCGCGGTGAAGCGTCCCGCAGTAGATCGTCCCGCAGTAGATCGTCCCGCCGTTCCTCTCCAGATGACCCCATCGCCGCTGGCGCGTCATCAGGACATGAGCTGCTCCGTCCTCCTCATCGACGACGAAACGTCGATCCTCGACTCGCTGCGCATCCTCCTCAAGGAGGAGGGCTTCGCCGTGCACGCCGCGCACGGGGGCCGCGCGGGGCTCGAGCAGATCGCCGCGCTGAAGCCCGACGTCGTGCTGAGCGACGTGCGCATGCCCGGCGTCGACGGGCTGCAGGTGCTCGACGCGGCGCGCGCGCAGGACCCGGACACGCCGGTGATCCTCATGACCGCGCAGGCGACGCTGCAGAGCGCCATCCAGGCGGTGAACGCGGGCGCGTACTACTACCTCCAGAAGCCGTTCCGCAACGACGAGCTGGTGGCCACGGTGCGCCGCGCCGCCGAGCATCGCACGCTGCGCGTCGAGAACACGTCGCTGAAGCAGGAGCTGAAGCGGCGCGGTGGATCGTCGGCCGCGCCACCGGTGGGGCAGAGCCGCGCGTGGCGCGAGGCGCTGCGGCTGGCGGAGACCGTCGCGCCGACCGACAGCACGGTGCTCGTCACCGGCGAGAGCGGCACGGGCAAGGAGGTCGTCGCGCGCCTCATCCACGAGCGCTCCGGACGACTCGGCGGACCGTTCCTCTCCGTGAACTGCGGCGCGCTCCCCGAGGGGCTGCTGGAAAGTGAGCTGTTCGGCCACATGAAGGGCTCCTTCACCGGCGCGGTGAAGGACAAGCAGGGTCTGTTCGCGGCGGCGACCGGCGGCACGTTCTTCCTCGACGAGATCGGCGAGACGACGCCGGCGACGCAGGTGAAGCTCCTGCGCGTGCTGCAGCAGCGCGAGATCATCCCCGTGGGCGCGACGGAAGCGGTGCCGGTCGATGCGCGCCTCGTCGCGGCGACGAACCGCGACCTCGAGGACGAGGTGCGGCGCGGCGGCTTCCGCGGCGATCTGTACTACCGGTTGAACGTCATCACGGTGCACCTGCCGCCGCTGCGCGATCGTCGCGACGACATCCCGCTGCTCGCCGACGCGTTCCTGCGCCGATCCGCGGCGCACCGCGGCGACTCGCCGAAGACGCTCGCGCCGCAGGCCCTCGACGCGATGATGGCCTACGACTGGCCCGGCAACGTGCGCGAGCTGGAGAACGCGCTGGAGCGCGCCGTGATCCTCACCGCCGGCGACACCATCGCCGCCGCGTCGCTGCCCGAGCGTGTGTCCGAGCGACGCGCCGAGCCGCTCGTGAGCGAGCGCGCGCCGGCGTCGCCCACGCTGGAGGCGATCGAGCGCGCGTACGTCACGTGGGTGCTGCAGAACGAGAGCGGCAACAAGAGCCGCGCGGCCGAGGTGCTGGGGATCGACCCGTCGACGCTCTACCGCAAGCTCGCCCGCTACGGCGTCGACTGAGAAGCGACGGAACGAGCTGAAATGACGAATGGCCCCCGGCATCGGACGCCGGGGGCCATTCGTCGCTCGTTAGGCCCGTCGAGCGGCCGAGCGGCGGCTCTTGCAAGCTGCAACGCATCATGCAAAACGCGGTGCGCGTCGGAAGGATCCGCCCCGCGTTCGAACGGTGTAAGTGATTGCATCTCCGCGCGTTAGGCTAGCGCGACTCGGACGGCATGCGCACTGCCTTAGAGGCGCCCGGCAGCACGCGACGAGCGGCCGCCGAACGACGCGAGCGTCACACGAAAACGTGAGATCGCACCCGCTCAAGTGACCGCCGGAACGTGCCGAGAATGCAACACGTGCACGAATCCAACACTTCCCGCAACACCGCTTCAAACCCCGCACGGAGGCAACCGCACATGATGCAGAACACGAACCGCAAGGGCTTCACGCTGATCGAGCTTCTGATCGTCGTCGTCATCATCGGCATTCTCGCCGCGATCGCGATCCCGAAGTTCTCGTCGACCAAGGAGAAGGCGTACATGGCGACGATGAAGGCGGACCTGAAGAACCTCACGAACGTGCAGGAGGCCTTCTACTCCGACTCCGGCCGCTACGCGAAGCAGAGCGAGCTGACGGGTAACTACCTGTGGAACCTGAGCCAGGGCAACGCGATCCAGGGCGTCGACGGCGATGCGACCGGCTGGTCGGCCGCGATCACGAACCCGGCGGTCAAGGCGGTCACGAGCTGCAACATCTTCGCGGGCGGCCCGACGGGCGCCGCGGCGACGAACAAGGGCTCGGCCACGGCCGACGGCGCGCCGCTCTGTAAGTAAGTCACGGAGCAGCACCGCTGTGCGGGAGGGGGGCGGCACCTTCGGGTGCCGCCCCCTTGCCGCTTTCGGGGCACGCGAGGATCCTCCGCGCATGCCGGAGTCGACTCCGACGGATCCGATCGATCCCTACGTCCCGCCGCCGCTGCTCCGCGCCCTCGCGCGCCGCGTCGCGCTGCTCGCCGCCCTCGCGGCGGTGGCCGGCGCGCTCGTCGCGTTGGGCGCCCTGCGCGTCGCCGGCGGTGAATCGTTAGGCACCGGCCTGCTCGCCGCCGCGGCGGCGGCCGCCGTGCTCTCCGTCGCCGGCATCGTGCTCACGCGCCGCTGGGGGCGCCGCGAGCTGAGCGAGCGCTATCAGCGTCTCGCCGAGCAGCTCCGCGCGGAGCAGGCGCAGCGCGCGCGCGTGGAGAAGCTCGCGACCGTGGGGCACATGGCCGCCGGCATCGCGCACGAGGTGGGGAACCCGCTCGCCGCGATCGCCGGCTACGCGCACGTGCTCCGCACGCGCGGCGCCACGATCCCCGGCGTCGGCGACGTGCTCGACGCGCTCGAGCGCGAGACGGCGCGCATCGACCGCATCGTGCGCGGCCTGCTCGACTTCGCGCGCCCGCGCCGCGTGACCCCGAGCGCGGTCGACGTGAACGACGTCCTCGCCGGCGCGCGCCGCCTGCTCAACGACCAGGGCGTGCTGCGCCGCATCCGCGTCGCCGAGGATCTCGACCGCGCGGCGCCGACGGTGTTCGCCGAGCGGCACGAGCTGGAGCAGGTGTTCGTGAACCTGCTGCTGAACGCCGCCGACGCGATGGAGCGCGTGGGACGGATCGCGCTGCGCACGCGCATCGTCCCGGTCGACGAGCTGCGCGCGCCGCGCGGACGTGCCGGCGACGTGCCGGGCGAGTACGTGCCGCACAAGCCGCATCGCCGCGTCGCGGAGTGGCTCTCCGGCGCGGTGCGCGCGCCGGGGCTCGTGGCGCAGGTCGTCGTCGCCGACTCCGGTCCCGGCATCGCGCCCGACGACGTGGAGCGCGTGTTCGATCCGTTTTTCACGACGAAGTCCGCCAGCCGCGGCACGGGGCTCGGCCTCGCCGTCGTGGCGCGCATCGTCGATGCGCTGGGCGGCGCGGTGTGGGTGCAGCGGGCGCGCGAGGGCGGCGCCGCGTTCGTCATCGTGCTCCCACTGGCCGACGGCCACGCCCAGTCGGCACGACGCGCCGCGTTCGCCGAGCCGATCGAGGACGCGCTGCAGCTCCCGCTGTTCGTGCGCAACGATTCGACCCCTCCCGCGACGGATTGATACGTCGTCCGCCCGCGCGCGACGCACCGTGTGTCGCATGCGAGCGAGAGATGGGAGACGCGGGTTCACGATCGCCGAGCTGCTCGTCGCGCTCGGCCTGCTGGTCGTCGGGCTGCTCGCGCTGGCGGGCACCGCGACGCAGCTCGCGCGCGCCGAGTCGCGCGCCGTCGCGAGCGAGCGCGCCGCCGCGCTGCTCGCCGATCGACTCGAGCGCGTGGCCTCGTCACCGTGCGCCGACGGCGCGGGCGGCAACGCCACGCGGGTCGCCGCCGAGGCGTGGAGCACCTGGACCGTCGACAGCGTGCACTGGCTCGCGGACTCGGTGCGCTGGACGTCGAGCGGCGCGCCCGTCCGGTCGGCCTCGATCGGCGCGCCGGTGCGCTGCGGTCGGTGACGACGATGTTGCCTTTCATTGAACCACAGAGGACGCGGAGGACGCAGAGGACTGCACATGACACTCCTCTGCGTCCTCTGCGTCCTCTGCGGTTCATTCGAAGAGCAGCAGGCTTCACCCTGGTCGAGCTGCTCGTCTCCCTCGTGCTGCTCGGCGTGCTCACCGCGACCGTCGCCGACGTCGTCGCGCGGCAGTGGCGGCTGCAGGGCGCGCTCGACGCGCGGCGCGCCGCGCGCGCACAGCTCGCTGCCGCGGCCGACGCGCTCCGGCCCGCGCTCCGCATGGCCGCCGGCACCCGCGACGCGGCCGACTCGTCGGACCTCGTGGTCGTGAGCGACACGCTGCTCGAGCTGCGCGCGGCCACCGGCGCATCGGTCGTCTGCGGCGTGGTCGACCCGAGCACGATCGATCTCGTGCCGCTCGCCACCGCGCCGCCCGCGCTGAGCTGGTGGCGCGCCGCGCCGCAGCCGGGCGACGTCGCGCTCGTGCACGTGGACGACGCGTCGGGCGGCGCGTGGATCGCGCGCGACGTCGAATCGGTCGGCGGCACCACGGTTGGATGCGCGGCCTCGCCGCTCGCGGCGACCGCGCAGCCGCGGCCGCGCCTCCGCCTAACGATGCCGCTGCCGGGGGCCGTCGCGCCCGGCGCACCGGTCCGGCTCGCGCGCCGGGTACGGTGGCTCCACTACCGCTCCGGCGGCCTGTGGTACCTCGGCGAGCGTGAATGGGACGGCGCGGCGTGGACGGGCACGCAGCCGGTCGCGGGGCCGCTCCGCCCACCGGGCTCGCGCGGGGGCCTCACGATCGTCGCGCGCGACTCGGCGGGGAACGCGCTCGTCGGATCGGTGGTGTCCTCGCGCGTCGTGCGCGTCGACGTCGTCGTGCGCGCCGACGTGCCGTCGCTCACCGGCGTGCGCGGGGCGACGTCGGTCGACTCGGTGGCGTTCGTCGTCGCGCCGCGCGGAGGCTGACCATGCGATCGCGTCGCGGTGCCGCGCTCGCCGTCGTCCTCGTCGCCCTCGTGGTCGTCGCCGCGTTAGGCGCCGGGGCCGCGCTCGCGGCGCGCGAGTCGAACCGCTCGGCGAGCGACGATCTCGCGCGCGTGCGGGCGGAGTCGCGCGCGTGGGGCTCGCTGGAGCACGCGGTGCGCGAGTGGGACCGACGGCGCAGTGTGCTCGCGGTCGGCGCGGTGGACTCCGGCGTCGGCGCCGCCGATCCTCGCGACGTCGTGCGCGTCGTGCGCCTGGATCGCACGCGCTTCCTCGTCGAGGCGTCGGCCCGCGAGCGCTCGGCGGCGCCCGGTGCGGCAGGGCAGGCGGAGCGCACCGCGTCCTCGTTCGTGCGTCTCGCGCCGCCGACCGTCGCGGCGCTCGCCGCCATCACGTCCGGGGGCACGCTCTCGGTGCTCGACCATGCAGCGGTGGACGGACGCGACGTGCCGCCGCCCGGATGGACCGACTGCGCGACGCCGACGAGCGACACGGCCGCCGTCGCCACGGCCGCGGCAGGGGCTGTGCGTCCCGCGCCACAATCGACGATCGGTGGTGCGCTCAAGCAACACTCCGCCGCTGCCGACACTGCGAGCTACGCGGCGTTCGGGGCGGACGACTGGGCCACGCTCGCCGTGCGCGCCGACGTCGTCGTCGCCAGTGGGCCGAGCGTGCCGACGCCGCGCGCGAGCGCATCGACGTGCGTGCTCGACGTCGATGCGTGGTCGGAGCCGATGCGGGGCGGTGGGGCGGTGGGCGCGTGCACGACGACGTTCCCGATCGTCGTCGCGCCGAACGGGCTCGCGCTCGACGGCGGACGCGGGCAGGGCATGCTGCTCGTGAACGGCGATCTCGTTCTGAACGGATCCGTCACGTACGCCGGCGTGATCGTCGTGCGCGGTGCGCTGCGCGCGGACGTCGGTGCGCTGCGGTTGCACGGCGCGCTGCTCGTGCAGGGTGGTGGTGCGCTCGGCGCGGGATCGCTCGTGCAGTTCTCACGCTGCGCGATCGAGCGCGCGATGGATGGCATCGCACGCGCGAGCGCGGCGCGACGACACAGTTGGGCGGAAGTAACACGGTGACACGAATCACTCCCGAAGCGGGCGCCGCTGTTACCTGAGCGCACTTCGACTCGTGTTCACGCTGACGCGATACGCGTTCGTCGCTTTGTCAAGATCGTACTTGCAGGATCGCCGTCGCACGGTCGTCTCACAGCAACCACTCGCATGGCGCTATTCCGCCGCAACCGCACCACCGTGGGCCTCGACATCGGCTCCGGGCTCGTGAAGGCCGCCGTGGTGGATCACGGCAAGGACCTTCCGGAGCTCGTCAAGGTGGCCGTCACTCCACTCGGCGCCGACGCGATCGTCGACGGCGAGGTGATGGATCCGGCGCTCGTCGCCGACGCCGTGCGCGAGACGCTGCACGCCGCGGGCGTGAAGCCGAAGGGACTCGTCGTCGCCGTCGGCGGACGCGACGTCATCGTGAAGCGCATCCGCAGCGAGCGCGTCCCCGAAGCGCAGGCGCGTGAGCTGATGCGCTTCGAGGCCGAGCAGCACGTGCCGTTCGACATGGACTCCGTGCAGCTCGACTTCCAGATCCTCGACCCCGAGGGCGAGGGCCGCGAGATGACCGTGCTGCTCGTCGCCGCGAAGCGCGAGCTCGTCGACGCGAAGCTGCGCCTGCTCGGTGAGGCCGGCGCCGACGTGGCGCTCGTCGACGTCGACGCGTTCGCGCTGCACAACGCGTTCGCCGCGAACTATCCGGACGCGCTCGAGGGCGTGGTCGCGCTCGCGAACGTCGGCCACGACGTGACCAACGTGAACATCCTCGACGACGGCGTGCCGGCGCTCACGCGCGACCTCGCCTGCGGCACGCGCCGCGTCCGCGAGGATCTGCAGCGCGAGCACGGCCTGTCGTCGCGCGAGGCCGAACAGCTGCTGCGCGCCGGCGCGTCGGACCCGCGGCTCGACGCGGTGCTCGCGCGGCATGCGGAAGACATCGCGGCCGGCGTCGAGCGCGCGGCCGCGTTCCTCGAGTCGGCGTCGCGCTCCGCGGGCCCGCTCCGCGCGCTCTACCTGTGCGGCGGCGGCGCGCAGATCCCCGGGCTCGCCCAGGCGATCGCCGGCCGTCTTCGCGTGAACGTGGAGGCGGCGAGCCCACTCGCCGCGCTCGCCGTGCGTGACGGCGCGCTCGACGACGTCGACGCGGCCGCGGTCGCGCCGCTGCTCATGCTCCCCATCGGGCTCGCGCTCCGCGCGGCGGCCTAACGCCATGCTGATCCACATCAACCTGCATCCCGAGGGCGGGCGCCGCCGGCGCCGCGGGCTCCCGAAGGCGAGCCCCGCGATCGGCCGCGCGCTCGCGCCGCTACGCGACAAGTACCTCATCGGTGCCGTCGTCGCCGTGGTCGCGTCGTGCGGCGCCGTCGCGGCGCTCCACCTCACGCAGACCGCCGAAGCCGCGGAGCTGACGCAGCAGGAGGAGGCCGCGCAGCGCGACTCCGCCCGCTTCGCCGGCGTCATCGCGGCGCGCGCGAAGGTGCTCGCGCGGCGCGACTCGCTCGGCCGCGAGCTGCGCATCATCACCGCCATCGACAGCACGCGCTACACGTGGGCGCACCTGCTCGACGAGGTGAGCGCGACGCTGCCGCCGTACACCTGGCTCTCCAGCGTGACCCAGACGAGCGCGCCGCCGGCGCCGCCGACGACCGTCGTGGGGAAGGCCGGCGCGAAGCCGGTGGCCGACACGAAGGCCGCCGCGCCTAACGGTGCGAAGGCGACGACCGACAGCGTGCCGACGCTCCGCTTCCGCGTCGTCGGCCAGACGGTCGACCTGCAGGCCCTGACGCTGTTCATGCGCGACCTCGAAGCCTCGCCGTTCGTGCGCAACGTGCAGCTCGTGAACTCCGCGCCCGCCGCGCAGCAGGTGCAGGGCAGCTCGCGCGAGCTCACCGAGTTCACGCTCGACGCGGAGTACGAGCGCCCGACGCGCGACGTGCTGCGCACCGTGACCATCTCCGTCCCGGTGAGGTGACCGTGGGACTCCTCCCGTCGAACCAGAAGGACCAGATCAAGGTCGCCATGGGCCTGATCGGGGTCGCCCTCGCCGGCTACTACTACTCGTACCCGTACACGGCCAAGGCCGCGGAGCTCGAGACCGTGCGCGCGCACGTCGAGACGCTCGACGGGCAGAACGCGAAGGCGCGCGCGCGCAGGCGTCGCACGCCGACATGACGAAGCTGCGCGACGAGGCCGCCCGCACCGGCGCCGGCCTCGAGGCGATGCGCCGGCTCGTGCCGACCGAGCGTGAGGTCCCCGCGCTGCTCGAGGAGATCTCCACCGCCGCGCGTCGCGCGGGGCTCGAGGTCAGCGGCGTCGTGCCGGATCCCGTGCTGAAGGGCGACGAGTTCGACACGTACCGCTACAAGATCACCGTCGTCGGCGGCTACCACCGGCTCTCGACGTTCCTCGCGAACGTCGGCTCGCTGCCGCGCATCGTCGCGCCGGTCGCGTTCACGCTCACGCCCGCGCCCGACGCCGCCCAGGCGCCGGTGAAGCCGGGCGTGACGCGCCCGCCGCAGCTCGCCGCCTCGGTCACGCTGCAGACGTACGTCGCGCACGGCATCGCGACGGCGCCCGCCGACACCGTCGCCGTGCGGCCGGTCGCCAACACCGGGGAGATCCTGCCATGACGCCGAGAGGCCTGCTTCTGAGCGCGCTCGCCGGCGTGCTCGCCGGCGGCGGCGCCGCCGCGCTGCGCGCACAGTCGCGCGTGGTGCATCCGGCGGCGGACGTCGTGCCCGCGAAGGCCGCCGCGCCGCGCGGCGCCGTCCGTCACGCCGCGCCTAACGCGAAGCCTGACGCGAAGCCCAGCGCGAAGCCCAGCGCGAAGCCGAACGCGAAGGCCGGCAAGGCGGACGCGAAGGCGAACACGCCGCCGGCGATCGTCACCATCGAGCGCGAGACGTACAGCTACACGAGCGACGGCCGGCGCGATCCGTTCAAGTCGCTGCTCACGACGGCCGATCTTCGCCCGATGCTGGCGGAGCTGCGGCTCGTCGCCGTCGCGTTCGATCCCACGAACGGCGGCTCCGTCGCGATCCTCCGCGACGTCAACGCGAAGACGCAGCACCGCGTGCGTGTCGGCTCGGTCCTCGGCCGGATGCGCGTCGCGGCGATTCAGAAGAAGGCGGTCGTGTTCACGATCGAGGAGCTGGGCTACAGCCGTCAGGAGACGCTGGGGCTGAACGATTCCACCGCAGTGAGGGGCAAATGAAGGTAGGGACGCTGATCACCGCCGCGGCCGCGCTGCACGCGACCGCGCCCGTCACTCCGGCGCACGCCGCGAGCGCCTGGCTCGCCGCCGGCGTGCGGCGTAGCGCGGTGGCCGAGGCGCCCGCGCCCGACGCCGCCCGGGGCGCCGTCACCGCCGTGCGCGTCGCGCCGGCCGGCACCGCCGGAGCCGAGATCGCCGTGCGCGTCGACCGGCAGGTCGAGGTGCAGGACTTCACGCTCGACTCGCCGTTCCGCATCGTGCTCGACATCTCCGGCGCGCAGCTCGCGCACGCCGCCCGCGCCTACGATGGCGTCGTGCGCGGCGGCGTGACCAACGTCCGGCTGTCGCAGTTCCGCGCCGGCATCGTCCGCGTCGTCGTGGAGCTCGACGGCTCGCACCGCTACGAGGTGCGCAAGACCGACGGCGAGGTCCGCCTCGTCGTGAAGGGCGGCGCCACCGACTTCGCCCCGTGGCAGAGCGCCGGCATCGCCAGCGTCGTCGCCGCGCAGCCCGCGCCGCAGGCCGCGCCGCCCGCGGCCGAGCAGCCCGCCGAGCAGCCGCCCGTCGCGCGCCCCGCGCCCGCCCCGACCCGCCTCGCCGTTAGGCAGCCGGAGAAGATCGCGGACAAGCCGGTCGAGAAGCCGGCCGAGCGCCCGGCGATCGCCAAGGCCGCGGTCGACAAGCCGGCGTTCGAGAAGGCGCGCGACAGCGAGCCCGAGCCGACGCGTGCCGAGCCCGCGAGCCGCGTCGCCGTCGCGCCGCGCATCACCGTCACGTACCAGGACGCCGACATCCACGACGTCGTCGCCGCGTTCGCCGCGTTCTCCGGCCGCACGATCATCGTCGGCCGCGACGTCACGGGGCAGGTGACCGCCGAGATCAAGGAGCAGCCGTGGGACGTCGCGCTCGGCGCGCTCCTCCGGTCGCAAGGGCTCGCCGCCACCGAGGACAAGAGCGGCATCATCACCGTCGACAGCTACAAGAACATCGCCTCCACGCGCGCCGTCGAGCCGCTCGTCACGCAGATCGTCGAGGTGAACTACGCGAAGGCCTCGTCGCTGCTGCCGATCGTCCAGACGCTGCTCTCGCGCGACTGCGGCACCACCGTCGGCAACGACGTCGTCGGCGCCGCCTCCGGCGCCACGGCCAACTCGGCCGCCGCGACGCAGGCGGGCGCGTCGACCGCCACGCGCACCTGCCTCGTGCGCGGCGCCGTCACCGCCGACACGTCGACCAACAAGCTGCTCGTCACCGACGTCCCGTCGCACCTCCCCGAGATCACCGCGCGGCTGCAGGAGCTCGACGTCCGCACGCCGCAGGTCGCGATCAAGGCGAAGATCGTCTTCGTCAATCGCACGGGCCTCGAGGACATCGGCGTCTCGTACGACCTCGGCACCGGCACCCAGCAGTTCTTCAACTCGCTCGTCAAGCGCATCGACCCGTCGACGCGCAAGCCGGTCGACACGAACGGCGACGGCGTGCCGGACGCGATGGGCGGCGGCTCGCCGTTCGACGGCGACCGCATCTCGGTCGGCGGCAACGCGCTCTCCGCGCTCGCGAACGCGAACAACGCGATGACGCCGTCGGCGCTGAACCTGATCTACTCGGCCACCATCGGCCGCTTCCAGCTCACGTCGTTCCTCAACGTGCTCCAGCAGACGTCGCTCGCCGACGTGCAGTCGGAGCCGAGCATCGTGACGCTGAACAACCGGACGGCCGAGATCTTCGTCGGCCAGCAGATCCCGATCCGCGTCATCGACGCGAGCGCGGGCGGCAACAGCGGCGGCGGCGGCGGCGGGAACTTCCCGCGCGCCACGGTGCGCCTCGAGGAGGCGGGCATCAAGCTCTCCGTCACGCCGCAGGTCACGAACAACCGCAAGGTCGTCCTCACGGTCAGCGCGGAGAACTCCAACGCGCAGGCCGCGTCGAGCGACGTCGGCGTGATCTTCAACCGCCAGCGCGCCGACAACCAGCTCCTCGTCGGCGACGGCGAGACGGCGGTCATCGGCGGCCTCACGGTCACCGAGACGTCGAAGGCGAAGACCGGCATCCCGTTCCTCGTCGACCTGCCGCTCATCGGCCGCCTGTTCGGCCAGACCACGACGTCGCAGGTCAAGCGCGACCTCCTGATCCTCATCACGCCGCACATCCTCGAGGATGGCGAGACGGCGCCCACCAACCGCCGTTGAGCGCCGCCGCCATGCCTAACACCTACCAGGGCCCGCTGCCGTCGGACGAGTCGCTCGTCGCGCGCTCGTTCCGCGCGCTCGGTGCCGTGCTCGCGCTGCTGTTCCTCGGCGCCTGCGGCGGCGAGCAGCCGACCGCCGTCGCGTCGATCATCGCCGACCGCAACCCGCCCGTCGTCGCGCTCAGCAAGACGACCGGGACGCCGCCGGACAGCGTCCTCTCGTTCCAGCTCCAGGCGCGCGACGACCTCGGGCTGAAGTCGATCCACGTCCGCCTCGTCGGCGGCGTGGCCGGCGCGTTCGACACGACGTTCACGAGCGCCGTCACGACCGTCACGCTGCCGTACAGCGTCGTCGTCGCGCGCTCGGTGCCCGTCGGCACCATCGTCACCGTGATCGCCCAGGCGGTCGACGGCAACGCGAACACGTCGACGCCCGACTCGCTGCGCCTCGCCGTCGGCAACGTCACGCCGCCGAAGGTCACCATCACCGGCCCCGCCGCCGGCACGCTGTTCGTCGTCGGCAAGTCCGGCGTGCTCTCGTTCAGCGCGCGCTCGCAGCTGAAGGTGAAGACGGTCGGCTTCACGACCACGGGCCCGTACCGCTTCGCCGACTCGACGATCCTCAAGGCGCCGCTGAAGGACTCCGTCGCGGTGCTCGACACGCTCGTCGTGCCCGACACCGTGAAGGCCGGCGTCATCATCGTCACGCCGTTCGTCATCGACTCGCTCGGCCAGCGCGCCACCGGCGACCCGGTGTCGTACGCCGTGCAGCCGATCAGCGCGGTGAACAGCATCCCGACCGTCGGCATCGGCCTGCACCCGCGCGTCGAGGTGCTCGACACGGTGCACGTCTCGGCGAACGATCCGACCGGCATCACGCGCCTCGGCTACGAGGTGCGCAGCCTCACCGGCACCCTGCTCGCCGCCGACTCCGGCGCGTCGTCGGGCAACCTCACGGTGGCGGAGAGCACGTTCACGTGGCGGCTCAAGGTGTCGCCGCCGGCCACGGTGGTCGTGAAGTCGTTCGCCACGAACGCCGCCGGCCGCCGCAGCTACGCCAAGCTCGCCAACGGCCTCGATCGCGCCGACACGGTGCTGCTCGTCGCCGGCCTCACGCGCAACCTGCCTAACGGCGGGCGCCTGGCCGACGCGATCTACCTGCCGCGCTACGACCGGCTGTACCTGACCAACATCGATCGCAACCAGCTCGAGGTCTTCAGCCTCCCCGACACGCAGTTCCTCGCGCCGGTGCTCGTCGGCTCGCGGCCGTGGGGGATCTCGGCCTGGCCGCGCGACCGCGCGGGGAACGCCGCCGACACGCTGCTCGTCGCGAACTCGGGCGGTACGAACGTCAGCTACGTCGACCTGCGCCGCGGATCGACCGGCCGCGAGGTCTACCGCTACCCGCTGCCGAACATCCACGTCTGCTCGATCACGACCGAGGTCTCCTCCTCCGGCCAGAAGTTCCAGCAGCGCACCTGCTACGACTTCACCGACCGGCCGCAGTTCATCGCCTCGACGTGCTCGGGTCCGGACGACGGCGGTCCGTGCGACGACGCCATCGTGGTCTACTCCACGTCGGCCACCGGCGCGCAGCCCACGCCGTTCCCGAACCGCGGCACCGTGCGGTGGGAGAACCTCATCACCCACGCGTCGCACTTCTTCTTCGAGCAGGCCATCGGCCAGCAGGCGAAGCGTGCCGACACGCTCGAGATCACCCGCTACGCGGCGCAGGGCGTCGGCAGCGACTCGGTGCTCGTGCCGTACCAGACGCGCCTCACGAACGACAACGGCGACCAGGGCCTCTACTCCGTCGTCGTCGACGTCGGCAACCTCGCGTTCCGCGACACCACGTTCCTCCGCAACTCGGGCAACTTCCGCCGCGCCATCATCGGCGAGGGCGGGCCGGTGAAGGGGAGCCGCTCCATGATGTACGACGCGTCGCGCGGCATGCAGATGGCCATCGACCTCGGGCTCTCCGGCGTCTGGTACTTCGACCAGCCGATGATGGACCGCGGCATCTCGCGCTACTTCGACGTCTCCGATTACGTCGTGAACTCGAACGCCCGCGTGCTCGGCGTGTCGACCAACTTCGACGGCGAGCTCTCCGCCATCCGCGCCGACTCGACGTACATCATCGACCCGACGCTCCGCCTGCAGGGGCTCATGCAGACGAACGGCGGTAGCAACGCCGGCTTCGACTTCCACCCGATGAACACGGGGCTCAACTCCCCGATCTCGAACACCCGCCTCGCCTTCTCGGCGTCCACGGGTCCGCAGATCGAGGTGTTCGACACCTACTGCTATCAGAAGGTGGGGACGATCGAGGTCCGCGATCCCATCGTCGGCCCGATCAAGGCCTCGGTTCGCCCGGACGGCCGCCTCGTCCTCGTCGGCGCCTCCGCCACCGGCGTCATCGTCGTCACGGTGGACCGGCCGTTCGCCTCGAGCTGCGCCGGAGGGATGCGCGCGGCGCGGTAGCCAGGCGAGGGCAGGAGGGCAGGAGGGTAGGAGGGCAAGAGGGCAGGAGGGCCATCGGCTCTCCTGCCCTCGCGCGTTTCGCGCGCGCCCTCCTGCCCTCCTGCCCTTCGGGCACGTTAGGTTGCCGGTCCCGCTCACCCGTCCCGCCCGATGTCCCAGCTCCGCTTCACCACCGCCGGCGAGTCCCACGGCCCCGCGCTCGTCTCCGTCCTCGAGGGCATGCCCGCCGGCGTCCCGCTGCTGGCCGAGCACGTCGACGCGGAGCTCGCCCGCCGCCAGCAGGGCTACGGGCGCGGGCGCCGGATGCAGATCGAGAAGGACCACGTCGAGTTCCTGAGCGGCGTGCGCGCGGGCGAGACCGTCGGGTCGCCGATCGCGATGTTGATCCGGAACAACGATTGGAAGAACTGGCAGGACGTCATGGACGCCGCGCCGCGCGAGGGCGACCCCGACCCGCGCCGCCGAGCCGTGACCCGCGTCCGTCCCGGCCACGCCGACCTCACCGGGGTCCTGAAGTACGACCGCGCCGACGCGCGCGACATCCTTGAGCGCGCCTCCGCCCGCGAGACCACGGCCCGCGTCGCCGCCGCCGCGATCTGCCGTCGGCTGCTGGCCGAGTTCGACGTCCGCATCGGCAGCCACCTCGTCCACCTCGGCGGCATCGACGCCGCGCGGCCGGACACGCTTCCGGAGGACCTGAACGCCGCCGCCGACGCCAGTCCGCTCCGCACGCTCGATGCGTCGGCCGAGGCGCGCATGATCACGCTCATCGACGAGACCAAGCGCGCCGGCAACACGCTCGGCGGCATCTGCGAGGTCGTCGTCGACGGGCTCCCCGTCGGCCTCGGCTCGCACGTGAGCTGGGACCGGAAGCTCGACGGCCGGCTGGGGCAGGCCATGCTGTCGATTCCGGCCGTGAAGGGCGTCGAGATCGGCCTCGGCTTCGAGACGTCGCGCCGCACGGGAGCCGACGTCCACGACGAGATCGAGTTGGCCCCCGGCCGGCCGCTCACCGGCCACACCCGCCGCCGGACGAACCGCGCGGGCGGCCTGGAGGGCGGCATGACGACCGGCGAGCCGCTCGTCGTCCGCGTCGCCATGAAGCCGATCAGCACCCTCATGCGCCCGCTCGAGACGATCGACGTCGCGAAGTCGGAGCCGGCCTCGGCCGCCGCGGAGCGCAGCGACGTGACCGCCGTACCGGCCATGGGGGTCATAGCCGAGGCGATGGCGGCCTTCGTCCTCGCGCAGGCGTTCCTGGAGAAGTTCGGCGGCGACTCACTCGGCGAGATGCGACGCAACTACGACGGGTACCTGACGCGGGTCGGCGAGCGGATCGGGTGAGCGCGGTGGCCGGTCGACACCTGGTGCTCGTCGGTCTTCCGGGCGCCGGAAAGACGAGCGCCGGCCGCCTCGTCGCCGACCGCCTCGCCCGCCCGTTCCTCGACTTCGACGAGGAGCTGGAGCGCCGTGCGGGCTGCTCGGTGACCGAGCTGTTCGCCCGCGACGGCGAGGCGGCGTTCCGCGAGCGGGAGGTCGACCTCTCGGTCGAGCTCGCGGGCCGGCCGGCCATGGTCATCGCCCCCGGCGGCGGCTGGATGGCGAACCCGCTCGCCGCGGCAACTTTGCGCCCCGCGGCGCGTATCATCTACCTTCGGGTGAGTCCCGCGGCCGCGCTCGACCGCATGGGACCGGCGCTCGCGGCCCGACCGTTGCTCGCCGGAGCCGACCCACGGCAGGCCCTCGAGGGCCTGCTCCGCCGCCGCGAGGCCCTCTACGCCATGGCCGACTTCGTCCTCGACACCGAGGCGCTGTCGGTCGACGAGGTGGCGGACACGCTGGCGGTTCTCACCCGCGAGTTCGAGCGCGCCGACGGATGACCATGAGCGACGCCTCCCTGAACAACTTGCTCTCCGAGATGCGCGAGCGATTCGCGCCAGGCGCCGACCCGCGCGAGGTCGAGGTCTGGCTCGCGTCGCGCGGGTACGACGCGCGTCAGATCGGTGAGATCCTGGAGGTGTTCGCCCCCCATCTCTCCGGCGTCCCGACGGACGGAGGGACCTCGCGTCCCCCGGCGGGACGTCGGCCCGAGGGCCCGCTGTTCCGCGTCCCCGGCAGCCACGAGCGGGGACGCTTCGCCCCCGAGGCGTGGGGTCGGATTCTCGCCCTCTCCGCCACCGGCGCGCTGTCGCCGGCGGACCGCGAGGGGCTCATCGAGCGCGCACTCCAGAGCACCGACGGCCGCGTCGGCCTCGCCGAGCTGCGGGCCCTCCTCGAGAGCGCCGGCATCGACGACGGCGGCTCGACCGCGACGACGATCCACTAGCGATGCCCACGAAGAAGAAGGACACCGAGCCCACGAAGGCGGCGGCCAGGAAGGCGGCGCCCGCGAAGGCGACGCCCGCGAAGGCGACCGCGAAGAAGGCGACGGCGAAGAAGGCCGCCGCCAAGCGGACGCTCAAGTATCAGCCCGCAGACGACGACGAGCCGTCGGAGCCGGGCTCCACGTCGCTCGTCATCGTCGAGTCGCCCGCGAAGGCGAAGACGATCGGCAAGTACCTCGGCCGCGGCTACAAGGTGCGGGCGACGGTCGGCCACGTCCTCGACCTGCCCGAGAAGAAGCTCGGCATCGACATCGAGGGCGGGTTCGAGCCCGAGCTCGTGCCGATCCCCGGCAAGGAGCCGGTCATCGCGGATCTCAAGAAGAACGCGAAGGACGCCCGCGAGGTGTTCATCGCCACCGACCCGGACCGCGAGGGCGAGGCGATCGGGGCGCACGTCGTCAGCGTGATCAAGCGCAAGGGCGGCGCGCCCATCCGGCGCGTGCTGTTCCACGAGATCACGAAGGACGGCGTGCAGCGCGCCATGGCGCACGCCACCGAGATCAACGAGAAGAAGGTCGAGGCGCAGCAGGCGCGCCGCGTTCTCGATCGCCTCGTCGGCTACAAGGCGAGCCCCATCCTCTGGAAGACGGTGAAGAAGGGGCTCTCCGCGGGCCGCGTGCAGACCGTCGCGCTGCGTCTCATCGTCGAGCGCGAGCGCGAGATCCGCGCGTTCGTGCCGGTCGAGTACTGGAGCGTGACCGCGCTGCTCGAGAAGAACGGGCAGACGTTCACCGCCAAGCTGCACCACGTCGACGGCAAGAAGCCCGAGCTGCCTAACGAGGCGGCGGCGGCGAACGTCCTCGCCGACCTCCGGGGGCGGCGCGTCTTCCCGGTCACCGACGTCAAGCGCCGCGAGCGCCGCAAGAACCCGTCGGCGCCGTTCACCACCAGCACGCTGCAGCAGGAGGCCGCGAAGAAGCTCGGCTTCGGCTCCAAGCGCACGATGCGGCTCGCGCAGGATCTCTACGAGGGCATCGAGCTCGGGAAGGACGAGGGCGCGGTCGGTCTCATCACCTACATGCGTACCGACTCCTCGCGCGTCGCCGAGAGCGCGGCGGCCGAGGCGCGCGACTACCTGCACACGCTGTTCGGCCAGGAGTACCTCGCCGCCGGCCCGCAGCTCTACGAGAGCAGCAAGTCGAAGAACACGCAGGACGCGCACGAGGGCGTTAGGCCGACGGATCCGCGGCGCCGCCCGGACCAGGTGCAGCGCTATCTCAAGGAGGACCAGTTCAAGCTCTACCAGCTCATCTGGCAGCGCTTCATGGCCTCGCAGATGGCGCCCGCCGTGTTCGACACGACGACGGTGGACTTCGAGCTCGAGGGCGCGCCCAGCACGTATCTGTTCCGCGCCACCGGCTCCGTCGTGAAGTTCCAGGGCTTCCTCGCGCTCTACCGCGAGGCGCGCGAGGAGGGCGAGGCGAAGGCGCTCGAGGACGAGCAGGAGCTGCCGACGCTCGAGGTGAAGGAGCAGGTGCCGGTGAAGGAGATCACGCCGGCCCAGCACTTCACGCAGCCCCCGCCGCGCTACTCCGAGGCGAGCCTCGTGAAGGAGCTCGAGCGGCTCGGCATCGGCCGGCCGTCCACCTACGCGAGCATCATCTCGGTGCTCGCCGACCGCCGCTACGTGAACCTCGAGCAGCGCCGCTTCTTCCCCACCCCGCTCGGCGAGACGGTCGAGAAGGTCATGGTGAAGAAGTTCCCCGACGTGTTCAACGTCGCGTTCACGGCGAACATGGAGGAGGAGCTCGACCGCGTGGAGGAGGGCGAGGTGTCGTGGCAGCACGTCCTCGACGAGTTCTACACGCCGTTCTCCGCCACGCTGAACGACAACGACCTCGATCAGCTCATCGCCGAGGCGCACGACCTGTCGGCGCTCGCGACGGAGAAGTGCCCGGACTGCGGCGGTCGGCTCGTGCCGAAGGGCGGCTTCTTCGGGCCGTTCGTCGCCTGCGAGAACCATCCGAAGAACTGCAAGTACACGCGGCCGCTGAAGGGCGAGAAGAAGGAGGCGATCGTCACCGATTACCTCTGCCACGAGTGCGGCGCGCCGATGCTGCTCCGCCACGGCCGCTCGGGCGACTTCCTCGGCTGCAGCCGCTTCCCGAAGTGCCGCGGCACGCGCTCCGTGCCGACGGGCGTGAAGTGCCCGAAGGACGGCGGCGACATCTCCGAGCGCCGCTCGAAGGCGCGCGGCAAGCTGTTCTACGGCTGCGAGAACTACCCGAACTGCGACTTCGTGGTGTGGGACAAGCCGGTGCCCGAGGTGTGCCCCGAGTGTGGCTACGTCGGCGCGGAGGCGAAATCCAACAAGACGCGCGGGGCGTACCGTCGGTGCCTGAAGTGCGGCAACGAGTGGGACGTCCAGACGCCGGAGGAGGCCGAAGAGCCGGTCGCCGTCTGACGTCCGCTGCGTGGCTGCGTGGGCTGCGTGGGCCGCGCACGTTGCCCCTCACGCAGCGACGCAGCAACGTAGCCACGCAGCAGCACTCCCCGCCGCACGCACGCCTCTCTCACCCGGAGGTCCCACCATGCGTCGCTGCACCGTTGCCCTCGCACTGCTCGCCGTTGCCGCCTGCTCCCCGAAGGCCGACGAGAAAGTCGACTCCACGACCGCTGCGGCCGCCGTCGCGGCGCCGAACGTGGCCAACACCAAGGCGGACGAGGACTCCATCCGCGCCATCAGCGATCGCATCGGCGCCGCGATGAGCGCCCACGACACCGCCGCCGTGCGCGCGCTCTACGCCGACGACGGTGTCGACTTCACCCCGGGAATGGCGCCGGCGCGAGGGAGCGCCGCGCTCGTCAAGGAGTACGGCGACATGTTCGGCGGGATGAAGGGCCTCAAGGCGACGCTCGCGCCGGCGGACGTGATCGTGTCGCAGTCCGGCGACCTCGCCGTCTCGCGCTCGCGCTACCAGCTGTCGTGGACCGACGCGAAGGGAAAGCCCGCCAGCGACCACGGCAACGTCGTCGTCGCGTGGAAGAAGGTGAACGGCCAGTGGAAGATCGCGACGAGCATCAACGCCTCCGAAGTCCCCATGCCGGGCATGTGACGTCGCACACCTCTCACGCCGGAGTGCCCACCATGCGTCAGTGCATTGCCGCTCTCGCGCTTCTCGTCGCCGCCGGCTGCACCGCGAAGAAGGCCGAGAGCACGGACACCACCACGCCGCCCGCCGCCGTCGCCTCGAACGCCGCCAACACCAGGGCCGACGAGGACTCCATCAAGGCCCTCGGCGAGCGCTGGAAGCAGATGCTCGCCAGCAAGGACACCGCCGGCATCGCCGCGCTGTACACCGACGACGGCGCCGAGTACGCGCCGAACCAGCCGGCCGCGAAGGGGACCGCGGCCGTCACCAAGGCGTGGGCCGGTCTCTACGGACTCGGCAAGGACGTGAAGCTCGACTTCAACGCGTCCGACCTGCTCGTCGCGCAGAGCGGCGACGTCGCCGTCGAGCGCGGCACGTACACCCTCACGTGGACCGACGCGAAGGGCAAGGCGATGAACGACCACGGCAACTACGTCACCGCGTTCAAGAAGGTGAACGGCCAGTGGAAGGTCCTCGCCGACATCAACGCGTCCGAGGTCCCCGTCGCTGGCATGTGATCTCACGCTCCACGCTCCACGCTCCACGCTCCACGCTCCACGCTCCACGCTCCACGCTCCACGCTCCACGCTCCACGCTCCACGCTCCACGCTCCACGCTCACTCCGCATCGCGTAGGAGCGAGCGTGGAGCGTGGAGCGTGGAGGAGCGTGGAGCGTGGTAGATTCCGACATGGGAGTGATTCACGTCGTCGGAGGAGGCCTCGCCGGTTGCGAGGCGAGCTGGCAGTTGGCGGAGCGGGGGCATCGCGTCGTGCTGCACGAGATGCGTCCGCTCCGCACCACCCCCGCGCACAAGAGCGATCGGCTCGCGGAGCTGGTCTGCTCCAACACGTTCAAGAGCACCGAGACGACGAACGCGCACGGCCTGCTGAAGGCCGAGATGCGCGCGCTCGGATCCATGATCCTCGCCGCCGCCGACGAGGCCCGCGTCCCGGGCGGCAGCGCGCTCACCGTCGACCGTGAGCTGTTCGCCCGCGCCGTGCACGAGCGCGTGCACGCGCATCCCAACATCCGCGTGGATGTCGGCGAGGTCACGGACCTCCCCGAGCCGGGGATCGTCGCCACCGGGCCGCTCACGTCGGAGTCGCTCACGCGCGCCATCGCCGAACGGTTAGGCACCGGCGCGCTCGCGTTCTACGACGCCATCGCGCCCATCGTCGCCGGCGACTCCATCGACACGTCCATCGCGTTCCGCGCCGCGCGGTGGGGGAAGGAGACCATGGCGGGCGCCGGCGGCGAGGGCGCGTATTTCAACTGCCCGTTCACGCGCGAGCGGTACGAGGCGTTCCTCGACGCGCTCGTCGCCGCCGACCAGTACGCGGGTCAGGCGTTCGACCCCATCCCGTACTTCGAGGGATGCATGCCGGTCGAGGAGATGGCGAAGCGCGGACGCGATACGCTGCGCTTCGGACCGATGAAGCCGATCGGCCTCCGCGACCCGCGCACCGGCGTGAGGCCGTGGGCGGTCGCCCAGCTGCGCATGGAGGACCGCGACGGCCGCATGTGGAACCTCGTCGGGTTCCAGACGCGCATGCGCACCGGCGAGCAGCAGCGCGTGCTGCGCATGATCCCGGGTCTCGAGCAGGCCGAGTTCCTGCGCTGGGGCTCGATCCATCGCAACTCCTACGTGAACGCGCCCGCCGCGCTCGCGCCGCACCTCGCGCTGCGCGACGCGCCCACCACGCTGCTCGCCGGCCAGCTCACCGGCGTCGAGGGCTACACCGAGAGCACCGCGACCGGTCTGCTCGCCGGCATCAACCTCGATCGCATGCTGCGCGGCGACGAGCCGGTGCTGCCGCCCACGACCACGATGCTCGGCGCGCTGTACCGCTATCTGCGCGACGCCGACCCGGCGCACTTCCAGCCGATGAACGCGAACTTCGGCCTCGTCGACGACCTCGTCGAGCCGGTGCGCGACAAGCAGACCAAGCGCCTGCGGCTCGCCGAGCGCGCGCTCGCGGACCTCGTGGGGTGGCGCGACGAATGGGCGGTGTCGATCGACGCGAGACACCTGCTTTCTCGGACATGAGCGACCAGGTCACCGACTTCCTCGAGCACCTCGCGAAGGAGCGCGACGTCTCGCCGAACACCATCAAGGCGTACGCGCGCGACCTCGGCGAGCTGACGACGTTCCTCGCCGGTTTCTACGGCGCGCGGCCGTGGAGCTGGAGCACGGTGGACCGTCTCGCCATCCGCGGCTTCCTCGGCCACCTCGCGCGTCGCGGGCTCTCCAAAAGGTCGAGCGCGCGCATGCTCTCCGCCGTGCGCTCGTTCTTCCGCTTCCTCCATCGCGAGGAGGTCGTCGACGCGAACCCCGCGCGCGCGGTCGGTACGCCGAAGCTCGACAAGTATCTGCCGAAGTACCTCGACCGCGCGCAGGTCGACCGGCTGTTCGCCGCCGTCGAGGGCCGCGCACGGACCGAGGGGCGCTTCGTCGACGTGCGCAACCTCGCGCTGCTCGAGCTGCTGTACTCCGCGGGGCTGCGCGTCTCCGAGATCCAGGGCGTCAACCGCACCGACCTCGATCTCGTCGGGCAGCAGCTGAAGGTGCGCGGCAAGGGGCGCAAGGAGCGCATCGTGCCGATCGGCGACCACGCCGTGCTCGCGCTCCGCAACTACGAGTCGCGCCGCGACGACCTCGCCCGTCGGCTCGGCGGCAAGATCGATCGCGCGGCGTTCTTCCTCACCGAGCGCGGCAAGCGTGTGAGCGTGCGCGCGATCCAGTCGGCTGTCGTCGCGCTGCTGCGGCTCGTCGACGAGGAGAGCGGCCTCTCCACGCACTCCATGCGCCACACGTTCGCCACGCACATGCTCGACGCGGGCGCCGACCTCCGCGCCGTGCAGGAGCTGCTCGGCCACGCCTCCGTGTCCACCACGCAGATCTACACCCACACGAGCGTCGAGCGGCTCAAGCAGGTGTACCGCAAGGCGCACCCACGGGCGTGAGTCCTGAGGCGGGCAGCGCCGACGGACCTGCTCCTGTGCGACGGGCGCGCCTCGCCCTCGCTGCGCTCGCGTTAGGCACCGCGTGCGCCGGCGATCCGACGGCGCCCGACGCGCCGACGCCTACGCCGACGCCCGTCACGCCGCCGCCGCCCCCGTCGGACACGGCGCCCACGCCGCGGCGCGAGTTCCGCGGCGCGTGGGTCGCCACCGTGTCGAACGTCGACTGGCCGTCGCGCGCCGGGCTCCCCGCCGCGCAGCAGCAGACGGAGCTGCGCAACATCGTCCGCAACTACGTGCAGACGAACCTGAACGCGATGATCCTCCAGGTTCGTCCGGCCGCGGACGCGCTGTACGCGTCGCCGTACGAGCCGTGGTCGCGCTACCTCACCGGCACGCAGGGCGTGGATCCGGGCTACGACCCGCTCGCGTTCGCGGTGAAGGAGGCGCACGCCGCGGGGCTCGAGCTGCACGCGTGGTTCAACCCGTTCCGCGCGGGGCTCGCCGCCGACACGGCGCGCTTCGCCGCGACGCACGTGTGGCGCGCGCGGCGCGACCTCGCGCGCGTGTACGGCACACAGCTCTGGATGGATCCGGGCGACCCCGAGGTCGTCGAGCGCACGGTGCAGGTCATTCTCGACGTCGTGCGCCGCTACGACGTCGACGCCGTACACATCGACGACTACTTCTACCCGTACCAGGAGCGCGACCCGAAGACGAACGCGATCCTCGACTTTCCCGACAGCGCGACGTACGCGCGGTTCAATCCGCGCAACCTCGCGCGCGCCGACTGGCGACGCGACAACATCAACCGCTTCGTCGAGCGGCTGTACCGGCAGGTGCACGCGGTGAAGCCGTGGGTGCGCGTCGGCATCTCGCCGTTCGGCATCTGGCGCCCCGGCAACCCGCCCGGCATCACGGGGCTCGACGCGTACGCCGACATCTACGCCGACTCCCGGCTGTGGCTGACGAGCGGCTGGGCCGACTACCTCGCGCCGCAGCTCTACTGGGCCATCGGCGCCCCGCAGCAGAGCTACACCGCGCTCAACACCTGGTGGGCGCTCCAGAACGTCGTCCACATGCACCTGTGGCCCGGCGTCGCGAGCTATCGCGTGCGCGATGGGACGACGAGCGCGTTCCTGCCTAACGAGATCTCGGACCAGGTGGCCGTCACGCGCACCATCCCCGGCGCGCCGGGCAACATCTTCTACAACACGACGTCGCTGTTCTCGTCCGTGACCGGCGTCGCGCGCCAGCTCGTCTCCACCGTGTACCAGGTGCCGACGCTGCCGCCGGCCACGCCGTGGCTCGACCCGACGCCCCCCGGCGCGCCGACGGTCACCGCGACGGAGGGCACGCCCACCGCGGCCGGGCGCGTGTGGACGGTGCACATCACGCCGCCGGCCGGAGAGGCGGTGCGGTGGTGGGTGATCCAGCCGCGCGTCGCGGGGCAGTGGACCGGGCCCGTCGTCGCGTTCGGGGACCAGCTCGCCGTCGACCTCACGCTGCCGTCGTCCACCGGCGGCGGGCGGCTCGAGATGGTCGGCGTGTCGGGCGCTGACGCGGTGTGGAACGTGGGACTCACGGCATACTGGCGTCCGCCGGCGGTCGCGATCTTGCACCCCCGCTAGGCGTGCGACTGGAGCTCCTTCCCCTCATCTTCGGCGTCGTCGTGGCGCTCGGCGGCCTCGCCCTCGTCTTCGACTCGCGCGTCCCCGACTCGGAGCTGCGGGTGGCCGAGCGCCGACGCCGTGCGCGCACGGAGCGCGACCGCGCCGGCGAGGGGCTCATCGGGGTCGGCATCGCGGCCCTCGGCGCCGCCCTCATCGGGCGTGACGCGTGGGCGTACGGCAACATCGCCGTGCTGGCGGGGGTCGTGTGCCTCGCCGTGGGGAGCTGGCGCAACCGGCAGTACCTGCGCGAGCTCCTGTTCTTTCGTGGCGCCGCCCGCCGCGGCCGCAGCGCCGACCGGCCCACGGACGCGCCCCCGCCGCCACCGCCGCCCTCGGCGCCGCTGCGCTGAGTCGGTCGGAGGGCGGGTGAGCGCGGTTAGATTGGCCCGCATGTCCGCTCCCACCGCCTGCATCCTCCCGCGCGTCCGGGCCACCACCATCCTCGCCGTCCGCCGCGACGGCGAGGTCGCCCTCGGCGGCGACGGCCAGGTCACCGTCGGCGACACGGTGATGAAGAACAACGCGCAGAAGGTCCGCCTGCTGCGCGGGGGACGGCTCCTGGCCGGCTTCGCCGGCTCCGTCGCCGACGCGCTCACCCTGTTCGAGAAGTTCGAGGAGAAGCTGGAGCGCTATCCGGGGAACGTCCCCCGCGCCGCCGTGGAGCTGGCGAAGGACTGGCGCAGCGACCGGGTGCTCCGGCGGCTCGAGGCGTTGCTGGCCGTCGCCGACCGCGAGCACGGCTTCGTGATCTCCGGCGACGGCGAGCTGATCGAGCCGGACGACGGGATCCTCGCCATCGGCTCGGGCGGGGCCTACGCCCTCGCCGCCGCCCGCGCGCTCGTCGCGAACACCGCGCTGCCGCCGCGCGACGTCGTTCGCCGATCGCTCGAGATCGCGGGCGAGATCTGCGTCTACACGAACACGAACATCGTGGTGCTGGAGCCCACGGCGTAGCGTCGGCGCCACGCCCTGTGGTGCGTCTGCGGCGCTCGCGCGACGGTGTGGCTCCGCCGCCGCAGGTGCCGCGTTTCGGGTAAGTGCCTGTAGGAGAACGGTTTGCCCGAAATGCCGGGTCGCGCCTGCCGCCCTGCCGCGCGGGGTCCCCGACTTGCTCAACGACGGGCTGCACGACGAGCGGAGCGGCGCGATGGAAGCAGCAGTCTCAGCCGTACCTTGTAAGACGATCAGGCGAGTTGTACTGTAGCGACGGGGACGAAGTCACGGTCGTGCCCGCAGGACGTAGGCCCAGCGGCGATGCTGTCCATGCGCCGACCCATCTCGATCCCCACCCCAGGAGTTCCGATGCGGCGTTCCCTCCAAGCAGCCGCGGCAGCGGCGGTGGCGGCACTGCCGTCCGTCGCCCATGCAGCGTGTGACCCGAGCGACTTCTCGAATACGAGCGTCGCCGGGTACTACGCGTTCGTACGGCTCAACCAGCAGGTCTTCAACTTCAGCTGTCTGATCCAGGCCGCCGGATCGGGCTACTCGGTCCAGGGCGGCACCGCCGGCAACACGTCGGTGAGCCTCACGGCGAGCTACGCCACGGGCGCCAGCCCCGGGCTGAACTACACGGTGGGGCTGAACAACTCGACGGCGTCGACGAACGACATCGCCTTCCTGTTCATCGCGCCGCTGACGCACAGCATCTACACCGAGCCGTCGTCGACCATCGACTACGGCGTGGCGTCGCAGGGCCGTCCGGGCATCTCGATCGCCTCGATCGCGTCGGGCGCCGCCATCCTGTCGCCGACGTCGGGGGCCGTGACGCAGTCGAACGTCCCCGCCTATCTCGTCGGCACGCGCACTCCCGTCGTGGTCCAGACGGGCAACAACTTCCTCGTGAACCTCGGCGTCGATCTCGACCCGTCGGGCGCGAGCTGCTCCATCGCCACGCTCGCCTCCAACGCCCCCAACCCGGGCGTCCGCAAGAACGACTGCCACACGTCGTTCGACATGGGCAGCGGAGTCGGCGGCGGCTACTACACGCTCGACAGCTACGCGGTCAGCGTCTCCTACCGGCAGAACGGCGGCGCGAACACGTCCTCCTCGGCCACCGGCGCGTTCGCGCTGTCGGCCGTGCCGGAGCCGTCGACCGTCACGCTCATGGCGTCGGGGATGCTGACGCTCGTCGGCGTCGGCTACTCGCGTCGCCGCCGCGCCTGAGGAAGGAAAGGGGGACCGACCGCCGCATCGCGTAGGTTAGGAGGGCCCCAGGGCCATGGCCCTGGGGTTCCTCCACGCGCGGCGTCCGCCAGGGCCGGGCCATTAGATTCCGGACGACGCCCCGGATCCGAACGCCTCGCTCATGCCATCCAAGCGAACGCAACAAGCGCTCGCTCGTCTCGCCGACCTGACGCCCCGCCAGATCGCCGCCGAGCTCGATCGTTACATCGTCGGTCAGACCGAGGCGAAGAAGGCCGTCGCCATCGCCCTCCGCAATCGGTGGCGCCGCCAGCGCGCGCCCGAGGCGCTGCGCGACGAGATCTCGTCGAACAACATCGTCCTCATCGGCCCCACCGGGAGCGGCAAGACGGAGATCGCCCGCCGTCTCGCGAAGCTCGCGGGCGCGCCGTTCATCAAGGTCGAGGCGTCGAAGTTCACCGAGGTGGGCTACGTCGGTCGCGACGTCGAGTCCATGGTGCGCGACCTCGTCGAGAGCGCCATCGACATGGTGCGCACGGAGCGGGAGGGCGAGGTGGAGGACCTCGCGAACGAGCGCGTCGACGACCGGCTGCTCGACCTGCTGCTGCCGTCGTCGCGTCAGGGCACCGACGGCACGTCGCGCGAGCCAGCGCCCGACGCGCTCGCGGCGGGCGTGTTCGTCGTCTCGCCGTCGGGGAGCGTGACGCCGGACCACCCGATCCCGGTGCCGTCCGTGGGCGATGGCGACGCCGATGGCGACGAGGACCACGACCGCTACCGCCGCACCCGCGACAAGCTGCGGCAACTGCTCATCGACGGGCAGCTCGATGGGCGCGACGTGGAGGTGGAGGTGGAGCAGCGCGCGCCCGCGTTCGACATGATGGCATCGCCCGGCGCGCCGGAGGGCGCCGACGCGTTCGGCGAATGGCTGCGCGAGATGCTGCCGAAGCGGAAGAAGAAGCGTCGCGTGAAGGTCTCCGAGGCGCGCCGCATCCTGCTCGACGAGGAGCTGGAGAAGCTCATCGACCTCGAGGACGTCACCGCCGACGCGCTCGAGCGCGTGGAGTCGTTAGGCATCATCTTCCTCGACGAGATCGACAAGATCGCGACCGCCCGCGGCGACCACGGGGGCGGGCCCGACGTGTCGCGCGAGGGCGTGCAGCGCGACCTGCTGCCGATCGTCGAGGGCTCGAACGTGCCGACGCGCTACGGCCTCGTGAAGACGGACCACATCCTGTTCGTCGCGGCCGGCGCGTTCCACGTCGCGAAGCCGAGCGACCTGATCCCCGAGCTGCAGGGGCGCTTCCCGATCCGCGTCGAGCTGAAGCCGCTCACGGAGGAGGACTTCGTGCGCATCATGACGGAGCCCGAGAACGCGCTCACGAAGCAGTACCAGGCGCTCGTCGAGGCCGACGGCGCCCGCCTCCGCTTCACCGACGACGGCATCCGCGAGGTCGCGCGCACCGCGGCGCGCGTGAACGAGCGGATGGAGAACATCGGCGCGCGCCGCCTGCACACGGTCATGACGACGCTGCTCGAGGACGTCCTCTACGAGCTCCCCGACCGCGGTCGCGACGAGATCGTCGTCGACGCGGCCATGGTCCGCGATCGCCTGAAGTCGGTCGCCGACGACGAGGATCTGCGCAAGTACATCTTGTGAGACGGCGCTGAGACCTCGGCGCTGACGAAGCGGCGCTGGAACGGCGGCTCTGACACCACGCGTTCCCAGCGCCGCTGTACCGGAGCCGGCGTTTCAGCGCCGGGTTATCAGAACCGCAGTCCGGCCGTTATCGGCAGCATCCCCGAGAATCCGCGCGCCGAAGGCGTGTCGTTCAGGAAGTAGCGGAACTCGGTGAACACCCGCACCGGCCCGCGTCCGAACTCCATCCCCGCGCCGGCGTTGAGCCCGAGGTCGACGCGGTCGTGCGACTCGGTGCGGTAGGTGAGCGCCGTCGCCCCCTGCACGGAGCTGAGCGACGTCGTCGTCGCCACCACCGGTAGCGTCTCGCGCGTGCTGAGCACGCCCACGCCGCCGAGCAGGTACGGGCGCACGAAGGAGCCGCGCAGCATCGTGTACGTGGCGTCGAGGTTCACGCCGAGCATCTTGCTACGGCTGCGCAACTCGAACGTCTGTGCCGTGACCGGGAGCGCGCCGCACGCGGGGCACACGATCGTCGGCAGCGTCTCGCGCTGCCGGTCGGTCCAGCCGAACACCACCTCGGGGCGCATGCCGAGCCCGGAGCTCGTGCGGAAGTCGACGCCGCCGTGCGCGACGTAGCGGTTCACGTCGTCGAACCGTCGGATGTCCGCGCCACCGCCGAGCGAGAGGCGCGGTCGTGTGTCGTAGTAGCGTGGACGCGCGCGCAGGACGCGGTCACGGATGCGGTCGCGCTCCAGGTCGCGCTGCAGATCGCGGCGCAGCGTCTCCGCCCAGTCGAGCTGGCGGCGCCGGTCGTCGGCCGCGCGGCGGCGCGCCGCCTCGGCGCGTTCCAGCGCGCGCTCCCGCTCCGCGCGCGACCGCTCCAGCGCCTGCTCGCGCGCCTCTGCCGCGCGGTCGAGGGCGCGCTCCCGCGCGTCGCGAGCGCGATCCAGCGCGCGGTCGCGTTCCCGGTCGCGCTCCCGGTCGCGGTCCCGGTCGGCGCGGACGTCGCGCTCGTCGCGCAGCTCGTCGCAGCTCACGCGGCGGCCGTTGCGGAGGCACTCGATCTCGCCGCGCGAGTCCTTCCGGACCTCGATGCGCGTCGTCTGGGCGCGTGCGGACGGGGCGGCCGCCGCGAGGGCGCCGGCGAGGAGGGCGATCGGGAGCAGCGTTCGGCGCATCGGGTTCCTCCGACGAGGGGCCACGCGACGGCGCACCGTCGGTCGACGGCGGCCACACGCGTGAGACAGGGCGATCGTCGCGGAGGGTTTGCCCGTTCGTCACCGGGGGCGCCCTTGCTCGCGCCGGTCGGCGGTCCTTAGGTTCAGCCCCTTTCCGTACCACGCCGCCATGTCCGCCCCCGCTTTCCCGACCGGTCCCGCGCACCGCGACTTCCTCGCGATCCCCGACTTCACGCGGGCCGAGCTGGACGCGCTGTTCGACCTCGCCGAGCGGATGCGCCGCGGCGAGTACTCGGCGCGCCCGCTCGCCGGCAAGTCGCTCGCGATGATCTTCATGAAGTCGTCGACGCGCACGCGCGTGTCGTTCGAGGTGGGCGCGTGGCAGCTCGGCGGACAGGCGCTGTTCCTGTCGCCGCGCGACGTGCAGCTCGGACGCGGCGAGCCGGTGGCCGACACCGCGCGCGTGCTCTCGCGCTACGTCGACGGCATCATGATCCGCACGTTCGCGCACGACGAGGTGGAGGAGCTCGCGCGCCACGCGACCGTGCCGGTGATCAACGGGCTGACGGATCGCCTGCACCCGTGCCAGGTGCTCGCCGACCTGCTCACCGTTAGGCAGCGGCTCGGCGGCTACGAGGGGAAGAAGGTCGCGTGGGTCGGCGACGGGAACAACATGGCCAACTCGTGGATCAACGCGGCCTACCGGCTGGGCTTCGAGCTCGCGCTCGCGTGTCCCGAGGGATACGACCCCGACGCGGCGCTGCTCGAGCGCGCGCGGGGCGCGGCGCGCGTGACGCTCGTGCGCGACCCGGCCGAGGCGGTGCAGGGCGCGCACGTCGTGAACACCGACGTGTGGGCGTCGATGGGGCAGGAGGAGGAGCAGGCGCAGCGCGAGCGCGCGTTCGCCCGCTTCCAGGTGGACGGCGCGCTCATGCGCCGCGCGGCGCGTGACGCGGTGTTCCTGCACTGCCTCCCCGCGCATCGGGGCGAGGAGGTCACCGCCGACGTCATCGACGGGCCGCAGAGCGCCGTGTGGGACGAGGCGGAGAACCGCCTGCACGTGCAGAAGGCGGTGATGGCCGCGCTCATGGGCGGCGAGCGCCTCGCCTAACGGAAGCCCGACGGAGGCCCGACGGATGCTCGCCCCGGGCGATCTCGCCCCCGACTTCACGCTGCCCACGGACACGGGTGCGCCGCTCACGCTGAGCGCGCTGCGCGGCCGGCCCGTCGTGCTGTACTTCTACCCGAAGGACGACACCGAGACGTGCACGAAGGAGGCGTGCGGCTTCCGCGACCTCTTTCCACGCTTCGACGCGTCGGGCGCGACGGTGCTCGGCGTCAGCCCCGACTCGGTGAAGTCGCACGCGAAGTTCAGGCAGAAGTACGCGCTGCCGTTCACGCTGCTCGCCGACGCCGAGCACGCCGTGGCCGAGGCGTACGACGTCTGGCACGAGAAGTCGATGTTCGGCAACACGTACATGGGCGTGCTGCGCACGACGTTCGTCATCGACGCCGCGGGCCGCGTGGCGCGCGTGTTCGAGAAGGTCCGGACCGCCGGACACGCGGCCGAGGTCGCGGCGGTCGTGTCCGAGCTCGCGGGGCGCTGAGCGGCGGTCGGCACCGATCGTGCGCTCGCCCTCGTCGACGACGGCCCATGGGGGGCCGCGCGACACCGGGAGGGGGGACGCATGAAGGCCGAGGACAAGAACCGCGACGACGACGTCTCGCTCGACAAGAAGCTCGACGACCTCTACGCGCTGATCGACGGCATCGAGGTCGCGCTCATGACGACGCGCCGCGCCGACGGGCACCTCGTGACGCGTCCCATGCAGGTGCAGCGGCGCACCGCGGGCACCGATCTGTGGTTCATGACGAACGTCGAGTCGCACAAGCTCGACGAGCTCGCGACCGATCCGCACGTGAACCTCGGGTTCTACCGCGACCGCACCCGCGAGTGGGTGTCGGTGAGCGGCATGGCGGTGCTGACGCAGGACAAGCGTCTGGTCCACGACCTCTACAAGCCAGATTGGCGCGCCTGGCTCGGCGACGAGGGCGGCGCGCGCGACGGCGGCCCGGACGACCCGCGCATCGCGCTCGTGCTCGTCGAGGCGCACTCCGTGATCTACTCGAAGCAGGACCGCCCGACGCCGCTCGTCCTGTTCGAGATCGCGAAGGGCATCGTCACCGGGCAGCCGCCGAAGGTGGCGGACATGCGCACGCTCTCCGAGAGCGAGATCCAGCGGGCGCCGGGCGTCGAGACACGCTGAGCTCCTCCACGCTCTCCGCTCCACGCTCCACGCTCGGCCAGTTGGCGGCACATGGTGAGCGCGGAGCGGGGAGCGTGGAGCGTGGCGCGGAGGCCTTCCAAGCGTCCTGCCACCCCGGCATATTCCCGGTCCTCCCTCACTCGACCGGAGCATCACCCGATGGCCGACGCCGTCACCGCTGACGCGCTCAAGCGCACGCCGTTCCACGACATCCATCGGGAGCTCGGCGCGAAGCTGGTGCCGTTCGCGGGCTACGAGATGCCGGTGCAGTACCCGACCGGGATCACCGCCGAGCACAAGGCCGTGCGCGCCTCGTGCGGCGTGTTCGACGTCAGCCACATGGGCGAGTTCATCGTGCGCGGCGTGCAGGCGATCGAGTTCGTGAACCACGTCACGACGAACGACGTCGCGAAGCTCGAGATCGGGCAGGTGCACTACTCCACGATCCTCAACGAGCGCGGCACGATCGAGGACGACTGCCTCGTCTATCGGTTCGCCGATCGCGTGATGATGGTCGTGAACGGGTCGAACAAGGACAAGGACCTCGCGCACGTGCAGCGCTACGCCGAGCGCTTCGCCGTCACCGTCGACGACCGCACCGACGACATCGCGCTGCTCGCCGTGCAGGGGCCCGACGCCGAGGCGATCCTGCAGCCGCTCACGAAGACGGATCTGTCGGCGATCAAGTACTACTGGTTCACCGAAGGCGAGATGGCCGGCATCCCCGCCGTGGTCTCGCGCACCGGCTACACCGGCGAGGACGGCTTCGAGCTGTACTTCGACGCCGCGAACGCGCGCCCGATGTGGGATGCGCTCATGGCGACCGGGCGCATCACGCCGTGCGGGCTCGGCTCGCGTGACTCGCTGCGGCTCGAGATGGGCATGGCGCTCTATGGCAACGACATCGACGACACGACCACGCCGCTGGAGGCGGGGCTCGGCTGGCTCGTGAAGATGGGGAAGGGCGACTTCGTCGGACGTGACGCGCTCGAGCGGCAGAAGGCGGCGGGGATCCCGCGCCGCCTCGTCGGCTTCACGAGCGAGGAGCGGGTGTTCCCGCGCCACGGCTATCCGGTGTTCTACGAGAACGCGCCGAGCGGCGTGGTGTGTTCGGGGACGCTCAGCCCGTCGTTAGGCATCCCGATCGGCACCTGCTATCTGCCGACCGCGGCGGCGAAGGAAGGCACCGCGTTCGAGCTCGAGATCCGCGGGAAGCGCGTCGGCGCGACGGTCGTGAAGCCGCCCTTCTACAAGCACGCGTCGCACAAGTGAAGGGCGGGGTGTGCGCGTAGCGATTCTCACCATCTCGGATGCAGGGGCGCGCGGCGAGCGCGCGGACACGTCGGGCGCCGAGATCGTGGCGTGGGCACAGCGGCGCGGCGACGACGTGGCGGCGCGCGCGCTCGTCCCCGACGACGCCGAGCGCATCGCGCGCCAGCTCGCCGAGTGGTGCGACGCCGACGTCGCGGAGCTCGTGCTGACCACCGGCGGCACCGGCCTCGCCCCGCGCGACGTCACGCCGGAAGCGACGCGCACGGTGCTGGAGCGCGAGGCGCCCGGCATCGCCGAGCGGATCCGGTGGACCGCGGGCGCGTCGTTCCCGCGCGCCGCGCTGTCCCGCGGCCTCGCCGGCGTGCGGCGGCGGGCGCTCGTCGTGAACCTCCCCGGCTCTCCCGGCGGCGTGCGCGACGGACTCGCCGCGCTCGACCCCATCGTCGACCACGCGTGCGACGTGCTGCGCGGGCGTGTGACCGACCATTCGGCCCCGCGGAGGGAAGGGACGTGAGCGCGCCGCGGACCGGACGCAGCGCCGGCGGCGCGCGCGACGCGGAGCGTGCGTACCGCGCCGTCCTCACGCTCAGCGACGTCGAGCCGGCGGTGCGCATCAACGCGCTGCTCGAGGCGGCGGGCCTGGCGACGGAGATGGTCTCGCCGCTCGACGACATCCGCGCCGTGCTACGCCGCGGCCACCCCGACGTCGTGATCCTCACCGGCGCCCTGCTCGACCCCCACAACCTCTCGCTCGTGCGGCACCTCTCCTGGGATGGCGTGCCCGCCGTCGGCCTCACCGACGTGAGCGACCCGCAGACGACGGCGCGGCTGCGCGAGGCCGGATACGCGAGGCTCTATCCGAAGCCCATCGTCCCCGAGGAGGTGGCGGACGGCGTGCGCCGCCTGCTCGAGCGGCGCCGACTGCAGGAAGCCACGGGGCTCATCGGCGAGAGCGAGGCGATCCAGGAAGTGCTCGTGAAGGTCGAGCAGATCGCCCCCGTCACGAGCACGGTCCTCATCGACGGCGAGAGCGGGACCGGGAAGGAGCTCGTCGCCCGCGCGATCCACCGACTGAGTCCTCGACGCGGCAAGCCGTTCATCGCCGTGAACGTCGGCGCGCTGCCCGAGACGCTGCTCGAGTCGGAGCTGTTCGGCCACGAGAAGGGCGCGTTCACCGGCGCGGCGGAGCGGCGGCTCGGCCGCTTCGAGCTGGCGGACGGCGGCACGCTGTTCCTCGACGAGATCGGCGAGATCCCGCCGGCGACGCAGGTGAAGCTCCTGCGCGTGCTCGAGGAGCGCGAGGTCACGCGCCTCGGCGCCGCGCAGCCGATCGAGGTCGACGTGCGCGTGGTGGCGGCGACGAACCGGCCGCTGCGCGAGCACGTGATGGAGGGGACGTTCCGCGCGGACCTGTTCTACCGGCTCGACGTCCTGCGCATCTACCTGCCGCCGCTGCGCGAGCGACGGTCGGACATCCCGTTGCTCGTCCGGCGGTTCGTGGCGGAGTACGCGGCGCGCCACGACCGACCGTTCCACGGCATCGCCGCGGACGCGATGGCGCTGCTCGTGGACTATCCGTGGCCGGGGAACGTGCGCGAGCTGCGGAACCTCATCGAGAGCATGGTGGTGCTCGCGCCGGGTCGCGAGATCCGCCCCGAGGACCTGCCGCGGCACCTGCGCGAGGGGAGCGAGGTGGCGGGAGCGCGGCTGCTGCCGGTGGCCGTGGGCCCGATGGTGCGCGACGGCGAGCGCGCACAGGGGCGAGAGCTGGAGTTCATCGTCCGCAGCCTGCTCGAGCTGAAGCTCCAGGTGGAGGAGCTCCGTCGCCGGCTGGACGAGGAGCGCGCCGCGCAGCGCGCGTCGCGCGAGATCGCGGCGCCGAGCGAGGTGCCGCTGGTAGGCGTCGCGCCGGCCGTCGCGGCGATCGAGGCGCGCGAGACCGCGCCGCCGCCGAACGTCGTCACGATCTCGCCGGGGATGACGATGGCGGAGATCGAGCGGCTCGCGATCGAGGCCGCGTTACGCGAGACGGGGGGTAATCGTCGCAGGGCCGCGGAGCTCCTCGGGATCGGCGAGCGCACGCTCTATCGGAAGCTGCACGAGTATCAGCTGCCCGAGAGCGCGACGAGCGAGTGACGATTCCGTGAATGAGGACTTCGCGGGTTGCTAAGCTCTGCCGCACCCGGCACAATTCACCGGTAGTTCGTCCCCTTCTCGTAGTTCCCCCCTCGCAGCACGCAGTCTCCCGCCTCTCGCGTCGCGCCGTCTCCGGCTGACGCTCCCCAGCGACATCCCCGGGGTACGCCACCCGACCCGCGCTCCGCGCTGGCCCCCGCTTCCCCACGCCCGCACCCGCCGTGTCGCATCCATCGAGCACGATCGTTCGCCCCTCGCAGCCGACGGCCCTGCCCGTCGCCGAGGCCGAGGCGCTGATCGCGAGCCTTCCCGGCGTCATCTCGGCCCGCATCGTCGAAGTCGACGGCGGCGGCGTGAGCGACATCCACGTGCTGACGGGGATGGACGTGCCGGCGAAGCAGACCGTGCGCAACGTGGAGAGCGCGCTGCTCGCGCAGTTCGGTGTGCGCGTCGACCATCGGAAGATCTCGGTCGCGACGACGAGCGAGGGGGCGCGCCAGCGGCCGACGCCGCGGCCGACGGCGACGATCTCTCCGCTGCCGACGGCGGCGCCCGCGGAGCGCCGCGTGACGTTCGACGACGTGGAGGTGCGCCGCTCGTCGAAGACCGCGTGGTGCCGCGTGGCGTTGCGCCGCGGCAGCGAGACGGTGGAGGCGGAGGCCGAGGCGCCGACGGGCGCGCGGTCGCACACCGAGGAGATCGCGGCGCGCGCGACGCTGGCCGCGCTGAGCCAGTTCTCGCCGGACGCCGTGGGGCTGGCGCTGGAAGGGTCGCAGGTGATCGCGGCGTTCGGGCGCGAGTTCGTGTTCGTCGGCGTGACGGCGCGGCAGGGCCGCGGCGCGGCGCTGCTGACGGGCAGCTGCGAGGTGCGCGACAACGTGGAGACCGCGGCGGCGCTGGCGGTGCTGGACGCGACGAACCGCTGGGTGGGCCGCGGGCGCTGAGCGTACGCGCCGGCCGACCGGCCGATCGTCACACTTCTTCGTCACGCCGCTTCAGGCGGGGTGCCTAACAACCGAGACTCACCCGTGATGCTTCGTGGGCGCCTCACGCGCCGGGCGGAGGATCCCCGACACCGATAGCACGTTCCAAACGCCTAACCTACAGGAGAACATCTCGCCGCAGGCAGTCGATGCGGCGAGCCCCCCGAGCCAAAGAGACCTAGCCACTCCATTTTGCTACACCGCTTGCGCGAATGCTGTCGATCGGTCGCGTCGGGATGAAACCCGCGCGACCACATTGCAGGACCAGTAGGCAGCACGACACCTAGTCTGTACTAGAGCGAAGCGGAATCAGATTCGGCAGTAGAGCGGAGCCGAGCCGTGAAAATGTGTGCAGTTCACACGTTGTACTTTCACTGGCGAGGACACTCCCATGGACCTGATTCTCACGATTCTGGACGGCATCGCGACTGTTGGCGGCGTGATTTGGTGGTGACCTAGGGATCGGAGGCCGGGGGGATCACCTCCTCCTCCCCTGACTGATGCAGACACGAGTGCGAGTCTACATCTGCAGCATCATGGCCCTCGCAGCGCTCGCTGTGACGGCCTTATATGCTTGGGGGCCAGAGGCGACCGTGGAGTCCGCGGCGATCGCAGGGATTCTCTGCGCCATCGGCTGGCTGTACGGAAGCCTCACGTATGAATTAGATCAGAAGGGTACGCGCGCTAGCGTTGGTTTCCTGCTGTTCCCGGCCGCCGCGTTCGCAGTGGCTAATTGGACGGTTCCACTTATCGTCTGTGTTACCGTCTTTGCCCTTGAGATTCGGCGACGCGCTCCACTTCATAAGACGCTCTTCAACTCGACGTCGTTAGCGCTGGCGAACGCGGTCTCGATCATCGCGTTCCGTGCGACGGGGGGAAGCGGTTGGGCCGGTCACGATCGAATTCCGGTCGTCTCCGTTATCGCGCTGCTTGTCGCTCACAACCTTACGAGCAGTGGTGTCACCTCTGGCGTAATCGCCCTGTCGAGCGGTCAGCCGCTCGGCCGCACATGGCGCGCGGTGACCGGCAAGACCATCATAGACGATGTACTGGTAAGCCCATTTACAGCCGTCATCGCCTATACAGCGGTCAAGTACCCGATCGGCTGGACGATCGTCGGTTGTACGACGCTAATTTGGATCAATAGGCTTTATCAGACGAATCGGGCGCTTCAGCGCGTGTCGCACGAGATGCTGGAGCTCATGGTGAGCGCCATCGAGGCTCGAGACCCCTACACCTCGGGGCATTCACGCCGAGTCTCGAGAATGAGCGTCGAGATCGCACGTGCCATCGGCTTGAGCCACCGAGAGGTAGAGCGCATCCGCGTTGCAGGGCTCCTCCACGATGTAGGCAAGATCCATGAGAAGTACGCACCAATACTGAGCAAGCCCGACCGCCTCACTCGCGACGAGTGGATCCTGATGAAGGAGCATCCGGTCGACGGCGAGAACCTAGTGCGCAACGTCTCGCAATTGCACGATGTCCTGCCGGCGGTGCGTCACCACCACGAGCGCTGGGATGGTGCTGGCTATCCTGATGGTCTGCGAGGAGAGAGCATTCCTCTCATGGCGCGTGTAATGGCAATCGCCGACACGATCGACGCCATGACGTCTGACCGCTCGTACCGCCGCGGGCTGAGTGTTGAGGAGGTACGTAAGGAAGTTGAGCGCTGCGCTGGCACGCAGTTCGATCCAGCAATCGTTGGCAAGCTGTTAGCCGGCCCGTACTGGGACGCGCTGTTCGCGCCGATGGAGAGCGACAATGCCACTCGGTATGAGTTGAAGCTGGTGTCCGATTCCAACCCGGCTCCTGAGAAAGTCGTCGCGTAAGGCCGGTTACTCCCGTACGCCGCTGTGATCAGTAGCTCCAGCCACCCTGGCTGGGGCTCGTCTTTGTTGTTGCCCCAAGGCCAATCCGTCGCATCGATGTTGAATCGTGTGTCGCCGCGCTATCCGCGGATGAGGGAGGCAGGCGACGTCCACGCTGCGAGCGAGCGCCGGAACTCGCGCACATAGTCACCGATGATGCGAGCCGCGTCGTCTGCACGACCGCTCCTTTCTAGCGCAAGTGCCAGCACGGCAGCAGTCCGGTCTTGCATGGGCTGGGATCGTAATGACACGTGGACGCGTTCAAGCTCGCGGATCAGGGCAGGATCAACCGTCTCGTCGCTGCAGTTGAGCAGCACCTCTACGAGCGTCGTTATTGCTCCACTGAGGATCCAGAGAAGCGGAAACGGTTCGGAGCGAACGGATTCGTACAACTCAAAGGCTGCGCGGAACGCTCGGTCACAGCGTCCCTCCAGTAACGCGAGGCGCGCGTTGGACTCCAGTAGCGGTGTACGATAGACATGCTGCGGGAACGTCGATATTCGTTGCTGGAAGCACTCGAGCCAGTACTGTGCCCGCGACTTGTCTCGCTCTAGCAGGTGGACTTCGAATAGCGTATGTACGGCGAGCACCTCGAAGTGAACGCTGCCCGCTTCGCGCGCGGCGCGCAGTGCGGCCTCGAGATACGGCACAGCTTGCGTTCCCATCCCGACGAGGACATAGGCCTGCGCGACATTTTGCAAGGCGCCTAGTCTCTTCAGAGGATCGGACTCCTCGGCGGCCAGTATTCGAAGCGCCTCAGCGTGCTCCAGGGCCTTCCGAGGGTCTCCGTGGTCGGCCTCGAAGATCATTTCCAGGTTAAGCCGTTCCAGCGGGTCGAGTGTCGGACTGGTCCGCGCATCCGCCGTGACCTCCCAGAAGCGCGCAGTAGCCTCGCCGCGCCCGCTATTCGTTGCGAGAACGAGACCCAACCTGGCTGCCTGGACTCGTGTGCCGGGTGAGAATTGCGGATCGGCCGCGACGGCGTACAACTCGTCGAGCAGGGGTAGTGTGTCGGCGCCGCTTCGGAATTCCGCGTTTATCCTCAGTAGTGCGTCGCCAGCGGAGGCCTCAGGGTCGAGTGTGGCCGCGCGCAAGGTTGCAAGTTCGGCTCCGACGAGCTTGGCTCTTTCCCACGAGGCACTTAGCGAAAGGCATCGAAGTGTTCTACGCAGAATGCTTGTCCGCTTCGACTCAGATGGATCGAATTCGAGTGCTCCCTCTAGGAGCCTGATGCTATCGGGAATCGCCCCGAGGCGCTCCACGGCTCCAGCGGCATCCATGAGTGTGTCGACTGCACGATCTGCCTCTTGTGCAGCGCGCCAGTGTGTAGCGGCAGCGAGGAGGCGCTCGGCAGTCGGATGCTGGGACTTAGTATCCGAGAGGCATGCGGCGGCACGCCCATGAAGAAGTCGCCGTACTGCTCGCGAAGTAGTGTCCAGTACTCGACGTCGGATGAGTTCATGGCGTGGAGCAACGACCGTTGACTCGTCATCCAGGAGCAATGCGGCGGTCAGTTCGTCCAGCGCGCCCGCGAAAGCATGCGACGGTAGCTCCAGGACCGTGCGCAAGTGCTCCATCATCGCGAACTCGCCGAGAATGGATGCTGACTCAAGTACTCGCCTCGCCGTCGGACTGAGTCGAGCCAGTCTCGCGTCCAACAATCCCTGCAACGACGGCGGCATCGTTCCCTCCGCTCCGCCTTCCAACCGGTGCACCACGAGCTCCCGCAGGAACAGCGGATTCCCCTCGCCGACCGACACGCACCACGCGAGCGCGTCCTCGCCTAACGACCCGCCGTGATCCTTCACGATCTCGCGCGCGTACGCCGACGCCGCCTCGGGCGTGAGCGCGAGCACCGGATGCACCGCCAGCTGCTCCACGCACCGCTGCGGCGTCACCGGCGTCGGGTGCGGGCCGCGCGACGTGAGGAGCATCAGCAGCCGCTTCTTCGGCAGCCACTCGAGGAGCGACGCGATCACCGCCCACGACGACGCGTCGAGCCAGTGCACGTCCTCGATCACCAGCAGCACCGTCGCCTCCCCCGTCACCGCGTCGCAGAGATCCACGATCGACTGCCGGATCCGCGACGCGATCCACCGCGGGTCGCTGATGTCGTCGGGCTGCACGCCGCCCGCCGGGTGAACCTCCGTTAGGCGGTCGAGGAAGGCGAGGGAGTCGGGCGCGACGCCGATCGCGCCGGGGAGCGCGCGGAGCTGCGGCACCGCTTCCGAGAAGGCGGACAGCGGACGCTCGGCGTCCGACTCCACCGTCGTCGCGCGCACCACACGGACGCCTTGCATCGAGGCGACCTTCGTGAGCTCGTGGACCAGTCGCGTCTTGCCGATCCCCGGGGCGCCCGTGAGGAGCACGCCGCTCCCCTCGCCGTTGCGGGCGCGTAGCATCGCCGTGGACAGCGTCTGCATGATCGCCGCGCGGCCGACGAAGCAGCGCTCCGACGGGCCGCCGTAGCGGCGCGACGGGAACCGCTCGGCGATGCGCCGCCGGAGCACCGTCGCCGGGAGATGCAGCTGCGAGCGCTCGGGACCCAGCTCCGCCACGAACCGGTCGAGGATCTCGATCGCCTCGTTCTTCGCGCCCTCCATCGCCGTCGCTTCGGCGCGCGCCAGCGTCGCCTCCTCGTTCAGCGGATCGAGCAGCAGGACGTCGCGCGCGAGCGCGTCCACCTCGCCCCACTCGCCGCGCAGGCGGTGCGCGTGCGCGACCTCGAGCAGCACGCGCCGCACGCGCGCCTCCATCGCCGCCCGCGCCTTGTCGAGCCACTCCGCGAACCGTCCAGAGAAGTGGGGCTCGTAGCCGGGAAGGACCGGCCCGATCGTGAGCGTCCCGGCCATCCGCTCCGCCACCAGCCGCTCGGCCGCCGGCGCGGCGCTGAACGTCGGCGCGACGAGCGACTCGGGGAGCATGAGCGTCTCCCGGCCCCCCTCCACCGGGGCGCCGCCGATGCGGAGCCGATACAGGAGCTGCCGCAGGCAGTGGCGGCCCCGCGTCGCATCGTGGTGGGGCCACAGCAGCTCGGCCAGCGCCTGGCGCGGCAGGTGCCGCCCACGCTCGGTCGTGAGATAGACCAGGGCGGCGAACAGCTGGTCCGAGTCGGGCGTGTAGTGCTCGCCGTCGACCTCGATGATGCACTCGCCGAGCGTACGCAGCCGGATCATGGGGCGTCCTCGCCGGGACTTCGGCTCATCGTGCGCGCCGCCGGGCCCCCGTCGGCCCGGCGATCACGCAACGAAGAGTCCGCATGTCCGTCACCACAGCGTCAATCTGTGACGTTGGCGATGCGTCAGAAAGACGCGCCCCTTACCGGGTAAAGGCTAAGCTCGCTCCCGCAGGTCGATGAGCTGCTCCACGCCCACGCCGTCCGCCTCGGCCTGGAAGTTCAGGACCAGCCGATGCCGCAGCACCGGGAGCGCCACGGCGCGCACATCGTCCAGGTCTGGCACCGGACGACCGTCGAGCGCCGCGCGCGCCTTCGCACCGAGGATCAGGTACTGCGACGCGCGCGGGCCGCCGCCCCAGCTGACGTACTTCTTCACCAGCGGGGTCGCGTCGGCGTCGTCGGGCCGGGTGGAGCGGGCGAGCCGGACGGCGTATTTCACGACCGTCGGCGGGGCCGGCAGGCGCCGGACGAGCCGCTGCAGCTCGCTCAGCCGCGCGGCGCCGAGCACCGGCGCCGGCTCGGCGTGGCGGTCGCTCGTCGTCATGGCGACGATCTGCTCCTCCTCGTCGCGCGACGGGTAGCCCACCCGCAGCTCGAACATGAACCGGTCGAGCTGCGCCTCGGGCAGGGGATACGTCCCCTCCTGCTCGATCGGGTTCTGCGTCGCGAGCACGAAGAACGGCTCCGGCAGGTGGTGCGTCGTCCCGGCGGCCGTGACGGCGTGCTCCTGCATCGCCTGGAGGAGCGCCGCCTGGGTCTTCGGCGGGGCGCGATTGATCTCGTCGGCGAGCACGATGTTGCCGAAGATCGGCCCCTTCACGAACCGGAACGCCCGGTGCCCCGTGGCATGGTCCTCCTCGAGCAGCTCGGTGCCGGTGATGTCGCTCGGCATGAGGTCGGGGGTGAACTGCACGCGCGAGAACGCGAGGTCGAGCGCCTGCGCCACCGTCTGCACGAGCAGCGTCTTCGCCAGCCCGGGGACGCCGACGAGGACGACGTGGCCGCCGGCGAGGAGCGCGGCGACGAGGTTGTCGACGATCTCGTGCTGCCCGACGACGCGACGGGCGATCTGCGCGGTGAGCGCGGAGCGGGCCGCGGCGAGCTCGCGGAGGAGCTCCACGTCCCGCGCGCCAGCGGCGTCGCGGCCCCCGCCGTCGCGGGAGGTGGGCTGGGCGTTCGTCGTCACGGCCGTCCTGGTGAGAGGAAGGCCGAAATCAACCCGCGTGCACGGGAGAAAAGAAGGGCGCCGGGGCGGGGAGCGCCGGCGCCGTGTCGAGCGGTATTTGAGCGGAGCGCGAGCTAGTGGACGAGGCTCGCGGTGACCGGGCCGCTGGTGGCGACGAGGTTCGACGGGCGGACCTCGAACGTGGCGCGGCGCTCGATCGGGAAGTTGCCGCTGCGCAGGATGGCGACGGCGGTGTACTCGCCCGGCTGCGTCGGCTCCCAGTGCTCCGCGTACACCGCGGTATCGCCACCGGACAGGAACTTGTTCTGCACCGTCTGGGTGAAGAGCCGCCCCCGGCTCCAGCGCCACACCTCGTGTCCCGCGGCGTCGAGCACCACGAAGTCGCGCGTCTGGCCGTTCGGGAAGTCGATCTCGACCTGCTTCTTGTCGAGGTTCACGACCTCGAGCGCGAGCCGGATTCCGTCGGGGGTCGGCGCGACGGCGAGCGCGGCGTCGATGCGGGTGGTGTCGCCGGCGCGGTGCGCGTGGTGGCTCGGCGCGGCGGGGTGGGCGGCGTCGGTCCCCGAGAGGCGCAGCCGGCCGATCATGGAGGTCGGCGTCGCGGCCGTGGTGCCATGGGGGCGCGGTCCGCACGCGAACACGATCGCGGCGGCGCAGACGAGGGGGACGACGAGACGACTATACATACGATGGGACGACGCGGCAGCGGCGGGGGGCGCGGCGCGGTCGACGGGCGAGGGAGGAGGCTCGAAGGGGGGCCTCACCAGCGCGCGGCAACCTACTGGCAGGGGGACGACGCGTCAACCCGATAGGTAACAGTAAGTCACGGGCGCGACGTGACTTATCCCACACTCATCTGGTTTCGCCATCTGTTCGGCCCGGGTGGGTGGTTCGCTTGCGAAAAATTTCACAAGCGATAGATTCCCGCCCGCGATGGAGCCAGGCGCGCAGGGTTCGGACCAGCAGGCGCCGCGCGAGCCGGATGTCGGGTCGACGCGGGACGCGCCGGGGGGTCGGCCGGTCGGCGGCCTCCGAGCGTCGGTGCCGTCGCGGCAGGGATGGGGCTGCAGTTCGCGATCTCCCTGCTGGTGTTTCTCTTTCTCGGGCAGTGGCTCGACCGACGCCTGGGCACGGCGCCGGTCTTTTTGTTGGGGTGTGTCTTCGTCGGAGTGGGCGGCTCGTTCTACGCGATGTACCGGACGATCATGGCCGCGCAGCGGCGAGAAGACGAGGCGCGCCGCGCGGAGCAGGCGCGCCGCGCGGCCGAATCGTTAGGCGGGACGCGAGGCGGCGCGTGAAGGCGCTCGCGCTGTTCGCCGGCGCCGCGCTCGCCATCGTGGCGGTCGCCGGGCTCGTGCTCACGCTGGTCTGGCCGTCGCCGGAGGCGGCGCGCGCCATTCGCGTGAGCGCGATCGTGGCGTTCGTCGTGCAGCTGTTCGCGTTCGGGATCATGCGGGTGGCCCGCCGCTCGAACCCGGTCGCCGCGTGGGGGCTCGGCATGCTGCTCCGCTTCGCCGTCTTCGTGCTCTACGCGTTCGTGTTCGTGAAGTCGCTCGCGCTCGTCGGTGGACCCGCGCTCGCCAGTCTGGCGCTGTTCTTCTTCCTCTCCACGCTCGTCGAACCTCTGTTGCTGAACGTATGAGACTGCTCGGCACCGCGCTGGCCCTGCTCCTCGCGCTCGGCGCGCCGCTCGCGGCGCCAACGGCCCGCGCGCAGGAGTCGACGACACATGCCGCGCCGGCGACCGCCGCGGGCGAGGCCACCCGGCCGGTCGACTTCATCACGCCGCACATCACCGACAGCGATCGCCTCGACCTGCCGTGCTTCAAGCGCGGACTCGTCTGCGAGGTGGACCTGGCCGAGGTCCTCGGCGCGCACTGGTATCTCCCCGGCACGCACATCGACGTGCGGCCGACGAAGCACGTCGTGATGCTCCTGCTCGCGGCGCTGCTCTCGGCCGCGGTGCTGATCCTCGCGGCGCGCGCGCACGAGCGGCACACGCACGAGGTGGGGCGGCCGAAGGGGTTCGCGGCCGGGATCGAGGCGATGGTGCTCTACCTCCGCAACGAGGTCGCCATCCCGAACCTCGGGCCGCACGGCGAGCGGTTCGTGCCGTTCGTGCTCACGCTCTTCTTCTTCATCCTGTTCGCGAACCTGCTCGGCCTCATCCCGTACGGGTCGACGGCGACGGGCAACATCTCCGTCACGGCGACGCTCGCGGTCATCACGATGATCGTCATCGAGGTCGCCGGAATGCGCGCGCAGGGGCTCGGCTACCTCAACACGATCTTCTACTGGAACAAGGATCTGAACCCGTTCATGCGGGTGATCATGTTCATCGTGATGACGCCGGTGGAGATGGTGGGCAAGCTGTCGAAGCCGTTCGCGCTGGCGATCCGTCTGTTCGCGAACATGACCGCGGGCCACATCGTGGTGCTCGCGTTCATCGGGCTGATCTTCGCGTTCGGCTACCTGGTGGGCCTCGCGCCGCTGCTCATGGCGGTCGGCATCATGCTACTCGAGATCTTCGTCGCGTTCCTGCAGGCGTTCGTGTTCTGCCTGCTGGCGGCGGTGTTCATCGGCCAGATTCGCGAAGCCCATCATTGATCGTTAGGCAGGACCGCGGGGGAGCTCGCTCCACCTCCGCGGCGGTACCCGGGTCGAGCGACCGGGGGATGCCCACTGAGCCACAGCTCGTTGGTGGGCGGCGCGAGAGCGCGGAGCGTACGGCACGATCACTTCAGTGAAATCGGAACTCGAACGATGGCGATCCTTCCTCTTCTCCAGGCCGCGGCCGAGACGGCCAGCAACAACCGCGGCTACGGTCTCATCGGCGCCGGCCTCGCCGCCGGCCTCTCGGCGATCGGCGCCGGCATCGGCATCGGCCGCATCGGCGGCTCGATGACCGAGAGCATGGCGCGCCAGCCCGAGGCGGCCGGCCGCATCCAGACGGCCGCGCTGATTCTCGCCGCCCTCATCGAGGGTGTCGCGCTGTTCGGCGCCGTCATCGGCTTCCAGATCCAGGGCAAGATCGCGTTCTGAGCCCGCGAGTCCCGGCGCCCGCCGACTCGAGTCGGCGGGCGGCCAGGCTCACTCTTCTTGGTGACTTCCTGATCTCTTCGATGCGTACCGTCTATCGCTCGCTGCCCCTTCTGACGCTCGCCGCCTCGCCGCTCCTCGCGCAGGAGCACGAGGCGCAGGGGCCGGTGAACCTGCTCGAGCCGCACGCGGGGCTGATGTTCTGGACGCTCGTCATCTTCGTCGTCCTGCTCGTCGTCCTGTCGCGCTTCGCGTTCAAGCCGCTCGTCGCCGCCGTCGAGGCGCGCGAGCGCACGCTCGAGGACGCGATCCAGGGCGCGAAGCGCGACCGCGACGAGGCCGCCCGCCTGCTCGCCGAGCAGCGCGCGCAGCTCGACGCGTCGCGGGGCGAGGCGCAGAAGCTCATCGCCGACGGCCGCGCCGCGGCCGAGAAGATGCGCGCGGAGCTGCTCGAGCAGACACGCCAGCAGCAGCAAGAGCTGCTCGAGCGCGCGCGCCGCGACATCGACGCGGAGCGCGACCGCGCCATCGCCGATCTGCGCCGCGAGGCGGTGGATCTCGCGATCGCCGGCGCGTCGAAGGTCATCGAGCGCAACCTCGACGACACGTCGAACCGTCAGCTCGTCGAGAACTTCCTCGGCAGCCTCCAGCCGGCCGGCGGGGCGCGTCGCTGATGCGCGACACGACCATCGCCCGCAACTACGCCGAGGTCCTCCTCGCGCTCGCGAACAAGGCGGACGACACCGATGGGTGGGGGCGCACGGTGCGCGAGGTCGCCGACGCGATCGGCGCCGACGTGACGCTGCGCCACTTCCTCGAGTCGCCGCGCGTGTCCGCGGAGCGGAAGGGCGAGATCCTCGCGCGGGCCTTCCAGGACCGACTGCCGCCGCTGTTCGTGCGCTTCCTGCAGACGCTGTTGCGGAAGGGCCGGCAGATGCTGTTCCCCGAGATCGCGACCGAGTACCACACTCTGCTCGACGAGGCGGAGGGGCGCGTGCACGCGCAGGTCACGTTCGCGCGTAGCCCGTCGGAGGGAGAGCGCGCGGCGGTGACGCAGGGGCTCTCGCGCACGCTCGGCAAGCAGGTGGTGCCGCACGTGACGGTGGATCCGGCGATCGTCGGCGGCGTGGTGGTGCGGGTCGGCGACCAGGTGATGGACGGATCGGTGCGCCGACGTCTCCGGATCCTCCGCGAGCGGCTCGTGCACGGCAACGCGTAAGGACGTCGGTCGGGGTAGGGCATGCGCGAGCGCGGCGGGCGATTCCTTCGGGAGCGTCCGCCGCGCTCGCGTCGTCGTGGAGGTAGTGCGCGGTCGGACGGACGATTGTAGAGTGGGTGCGGCGGGTCGCGTCTGACGCCGCCGTCACGATCCCATCCTCCCCGAACCCGATTGCCCGTGGCCACGACCCTCCCGCCTCGCCCGTCCGCCTCCGACCAGCGGCCCACCAGCGGCCGCGCCGCCGTGCGCGTGGTGCCGAAGCCGTGGGGGCACGAGATCATCTGGGCGCACACCGAGCGATACTGCGGCAAGATCCTGCACATCACGGCGGGCCATTCGCTGTCGGTGCAGTATCACGAGCGCAAGGACGAGACGGTGTACCTGCTCTCGGGCGAGATGCGCTACTGGGTGGGCGAGCGGGCCGACGCGCTCACCGATCAGCGGCTGAAGCCCGGCGACGCGTTCCGCATCACGCCGGGCACGGTGCACTACATGGAGGCCGTGACCGACTGCGACGTGCTGGAGGCGAGCACGCCGGAGCTCGACGACGTCGTGCGCATCAAGGACCGCTACGGCCGCGAGGGGACCACCGCGCCGTGAGTGCTGGTGACGAGGCGCGCCGTGCTAGATTCCGGCGCGCCTCTCACCGTCCACCACGACATCGACATGAAGGTCATCATCCCGCTCGCCGGCAAGGGCACCCGGCTCCGTCCGCACACGCACATCACGCCGAAGCCGATGCTGCGCATCGCCGGAAAACCGGTGATGGACTACGTCATGGACGACGTGAAGCGGCTCGGCGACGTGGAGCAGGTCATCTACATCACCGGCCATCTGAAAGAGAAGGTCGAGGCGCACGCGCGCGACGACATCGGGCTGCCGGCGGTGTTCGTCGAGCAGCAAGTGCAGGACGGCACGGCGGGCGCGGTGAACCTCGCGCGGCCGTACGTCGACCAGCCGGTGCTCATCATCTTCGTCGACACGATCTTCGACGCGGATCTGTCGATCGTGCACGACACCGACGCCGACGGAATCATCTGGACGAAGGAGGTCGAGGACTACCAGCGCTTCGGCGTGGTGGTCACCGATGCCGACGGCAACATGACGCGCATCGTCGAGAAGCCGAAGGATCCGATCTCCAAGCGCGCGAACATCGGTCTGTACTACGTGCGGAACTGGAAGCTGCTGTACGAGGGGATCGACCACGTGCTCGCGCAGCCGCCCAACAAAGGGGAGTTCTACCTCACGGACGCGTTCCAGTACATGATCGACAAGGGCGCGAAGATCCGCGTCATCGACGTGCAGGGCTGGTACGACGCGGGGCAGATCGAGACGCTGATCGACACGAACCGCGTGATGCTGGAGAAGGGCCGCGCGCGCCGTCCCGCATCGCTCGACGCGGGCGCCCGACTCGTCGACCCGGTCTACGTGGAGGAGGGCGCGCGCATCACGAACTCCACCGTCGGGCCTAACGTGTCGGTGGCCGCGGGAACGGTGATCGACGGCTCGGAGGTGCGCGACACGATGATCGGCGCGAACTGCCGCCTCACGAACTGCGAGCTCCGCAACTCCGTGATCGGCGACCACGTGACGCTCGACGGCATGCGCGGCTCGGTGACCGTCGGCGACCACTCGGAAGTGCGCGCCGCGCCGCGCGGGTGATTCGTCTCCGGGGGGCGTCGCGCCTGGACGGGACTCCACGTACGTGTTTCTCGAGGACTGAAGAGGGACTGAAGGAGGACTGAAGAAGGACCGACAACACTTTCTGTGTCTGGTCCTTCTTCAGTCCCTCTTCAGTCCTTCTTCAGTCCAACGAACACACGTACGTGGAGCCTCGACGGGTGCGACGTCCGGATGACCCGTCAGGCCAGACCCGCCGCGGCGACGGCGAGCGTGAGCGCTCGCGCCACGCCGACGGAGCCGTCGGTGTTGTCGAACCACTCGCCCGGCGTGTGCGCATCCCCGCCGCGGCCGCCGGCGCCGATCGCGACGGCGGGCACGCCGAGCCCGATGGGCACGTTCGCGTCGGTCGACGCGGTCGCGAGCTCGGGGCGGCGGCCGACGAGGCGCGTCGCGGCGAGGGCGGCGCGCACGAGCGGATCGTCCTCGGGCACGACGCCGCACGGGCGGTCCCCGATCAGCTCCACGTGGTGCTCGAGCGGCGGCGTGCCGTGCGCGCGGCGCGCGTTCTCCGCGGCGCACGCGTCGCGCGCGGCGCGATGCGCGGCGCGCGACAGGGCGTGCAACGTGCTCGGATCGGTCGAGCGGATGTCGACCTCGATCCACGCGTCCCGCGGGATCGCGTTCACCGACATGCCACCGCCGATGCGCGCGACGGTGAGCGTGGCCCGCGGCTCGTCGGGCAGCGGCAGCGTCGCGAGCCGCGCCGCGCACACCGCCGCGGCGTGGATGGCGTTAGGCACCCCGAACGCGGCCCAGCTGTGCCCCCCAGGCCCGGTGAAGCGCGCGCGGAAGCGGCGCGAGCCGAGCGCGCGGTGCACGACGCGCTCGTCGCCCGCGCCGTCGATGACGATGACCGCGGCCGGCGGCGGCGCGTCCTCGAAGTAGCGCTTCGCGCCGCGGAGGTCGCCGAGCCCCTCCTCGCCGACCGTGGCGACGAACTCCACGGGGCGGCGCGTGCGCACGGTGGTGCCGTCGATCGCCTCGGCCAGCGCGAGCATCACGGCGAGCCCGCGTCCGTTGTCGCCGATGCCAGGACCGACGAGCCGTCGTCCGTCGCGCCGGACGCGGAGCGGCACGTCGCGCGGGAAGACGGTGTCGAGGTGCGCGCACAGCACGACGGGAGCGGTGCGCGCGGCGCCGGGACGGCGAGCGATGACGTTGCCGACGTCGTCGGTGCGCACGTCGGCGAGGCCGAGCGCCGAGAACCGGCGCGCCATCCATGCACCGCGCTCCGCCTCGTCGCCCGTCGGCGCCGGGATCTCGCAGATCGCGACCTGCGTGCGCACGATCTCCGCGTCGTTCGCGGCGAGACGCGCGTGCACGGGGGCGAGCGCTTCGTGAACCTGGTGCGTGCGCGGCATGGAGGTGGCGATCGGGGCGACGGGGGGGGACGCGTCGGGGAGATGGCCCGGCGACCGGCGCAGCGCAAGGGCCGGTCCCGGGTGGACCGCCCGCCTAGATTCGGCGACGTCCCACGACCGGAGCCAGAGCGACGCGTGACCACGACGAACACGACCGATACGAACACCGAGATGCCGACAGCGGCGCGCCCGCGCGCGCGCCTCGGTCGCAACGTCGTCGCGCTCTCGGCGGTGAGCCTGTTCACCGACGCGTCGAGCGAGATGATCTACCCGCTGCTGCCGATCTTCCTGCAGGTGGTGCTCGGCGCGACGGCGAGCACGGTGGGCGCGATCGAGGGCGCGGCCGAGTCGGTCGCGGCGCTGCTGAAGCTCGCGAGCGGGTGGTGGTCCGACCGCGTGCGACGCCGGAAGCCGCTCGTCGTCGCGGGATACACGATCGCATCGGTGGCGCGTCCGCTCGTCGCGGTAGCGGCGACGCCGGCGCACGTGCTGCTCGTTCGGCTCGTCGACCGCGTGGGCAAGGGAATCCGCACGTCGCCGCGCGACGCGCTGCTCGCCGACTCGGTGGATCCGGCGGTGCGCGGGCGCGCGTTCGGGTTCCACCGCGCGGCGGACCACGCGGGCGCGGTGGTGGGGCCGCTCGTCGCGTTCGCGCTGCTGCAGGTGGGACATCTCTCGATGCGGAGCGTGTTCTGGCTCGCTGCGGTGCCGGCCGCGCTCGCGGTGCTCACGCTGGTGCTGGCGGTGCGTGAGGCGCCGGGGCCGTCGCTGCCGCCGGCGCCGGGGGCCCCCCCCCGAGAGCAACATGACGACGCGCCGGTGCCGGCGCCTAACCGAACCGACGCGCACGCGGACGCGGCGACGCACGGGCGCGCGTTCCCGACGTTCCTCGGCGCCGTGACGCTGTTCACGCTCGGGAACTCGTCCGACGCGTTCCTGCTGCTGCGCGCGCGGCAGCTCGGCGTACCGGTGGCGCTCGTGCCGGTGCTCTGGTCGGCGTTCCACGTCGTGAAGTCGGCGTCGAGCACGCCCGGCGGTGCGCTGTCGGATCGCTACGGGCGCAAGCCGCTCATCGTCGCCGGGTGGCTGCTGTACGCCGCGGTGTACCTCGCGTTCGGGCGCGTGGAGACGGCGTGGGCGGCGTGGGCGCTGTTCGGCGTCTACGGGCTGTTCTTCGGGCTGACCGAAGGGACGGAGAAGGCGCTCGTGGCCGACCTCGTGCCGCGCGCGCGACGCGGGACGGCGTTCGGCTGGTACAACCTCGCGATCGGCCTCGCCGCGCTGCCGGCGTCGCTGCTGTTCGGCTTCGTGTGGGACCGCGTGGGACCGCCGGCGGCGTTCACGTTAGGCGCGTTCCTCGCGCTGCTGGCCGCGATCGTGCTGGGATTCGTGCGGGTGGATCCGCGGTGACGCGCGGGCGTTTGTGCGCGCGGCGGAGCTCCGCTTTCGGGCGTCGCTCCGCGCGGGTTTGGACGCGGATCACGCGGATCACGCGGACAGATCCGGATAGGTTCTCGCCTGTAGTCTCAAGTCGAGAACCTATCCGGATGTGTCCGCGTGATCCGCGTCCACTTCTAGATCCGTGCGCCGCGAGGAGGTTTGGGCCGGGCGCGAGCCGGTCAGCAGCAGCGCGCCCCCGGCCGGTCGTAGCGCGCCGCGAGGCGCTCGCGCGCGAACTCGTCGCGCGTCATCGGGGTGCAGCCCGGGTGGTGCGCGTGCACGTGGGCGACGTAGCGCTCGTAGTCGGGGGCGCCGACGATCGCGCGCAGCAGCCGCGCGGCGCGGTGCAGCATCTCGCGCACGTCAGTCGCCCGCCACGGGCTGCGCGCCGCGGAACGCGGGCGCGTCGCCGGGAACCTCGGTGCTGAGCGCCGGCTTGCGACCCGTGAGCACCGCCGACCACTCTCGGAGCGAGTCGGCGAGGATGACGACGACGGCGAGGACGAAGAACCCCGCGACGGCGGCGTCGAGGCGGTCGTTGAACATCATCCGCTGCGCCGCGGCGACCGACTTCACGCCCGGCGGCAGCGTGCCCGAGGCCACCGCTTCGGCGAGGACGCGGGCGTGCGCGAGGAAGCCGATCTTCGGGCTCGACGACCAGATCTTCATCCATCCGGCGGTCATGGTGACGGCGACGAGCCACGCGAGCGGGAGCAGCGTCACGAACGCGTAGCGCGCCTTGCCCATCTTGATGATGACGGTCGTGCCGACGCAGAGCGCGACGGCGGCGAGCAGCTGGTTCGAGATGCCGAACAGCGGCCACAGCGAGTTGATGCCGCCGAGGGGATCGGTGACGCCCTGGTAGAGGAAGTAGCCCCACGCGCCGACGACGAGCGCGCTGGAGAGCAGCACCGCCGGGTACCACGACACGCGGCCTAACGGCGCCCACGCGTGGCGCAGCAGGTCCTGCAGCATGAAGCGCCCGACACGCGTGCCCGCGTCGAGCGTGGTGAGGATGAACAGCGCCTCGAACATGATGGCGAAGTGGTACCACAGCGCCATCGCGCCGCCGCCGAGCGCGGAGCTGAACAGGTGCGCCATGCCCACCGCGAGGCTCGGCGCGCCGCCGGTGCGCGAGAGCAGCGACGCCTCGCCCACCTGCCGCGCGAGCGACTCGATCTCCGCCGGCGTGACGACGAAGCCCCACTGCGCGATCGCCGCGGCGGCCGACGTCGCGGTGGTGCCGAGCGCCGCCGCGGGCGCGTTGATGGCGAAGTAGACGCCGGGTGTGAGCACGCATGCCGCGACGAGCGCCATGATCGCGACGAGCGACTCGCAGAGCATCGCGCCGTAGCCGATGGGGCGCGCGTCGGGCTCGCGCTCGAGCAGCTTCGGCGTCGTGCCGCTCGAGATGAGCGCGTGGAAGCCGGAGATGGCGCCGCACGCGACGGTCACGAACACGAACGGGAACAGGTCGCCGGCGAACACGGGCCCCGTGCCGTCGACGAACCGCGTGAGGGCCGGCATCTGCAGCGGCGGCAGCACGACGAGGATGCCCAACGCGAGCGCGACGACGACGCCGATCTTCACGAACGCCGAGAGGTAGTCGCGCGGCGCGAGCAGCAGCCACACCGGCACGACCGACGCCGCGAAGCCGTAGACCATGATGAGGATCGCGAGCGTCGTCCCGCCGAGCGTGAACGTCGGCGCGAGCGCGGGGTTCTGCGCCACCGCGCGGCCGGCGACGAGCGCGACGCCGAGCAGCACGATGCCGATCGCGGAAGCCTCGAGCACGCGGCCCGGTCGCAGCCAGCGCAGATACACGCCCATGACGAGCGCGATCGGAATCGTGAGCCCGATGGTGACGACGCCCCACGCGCTCTCGCGCAGCGCGTTCACGACGACGAGCGCGAGCACCGCGATGAGCACGATCATGATGCCGAGCACCGCGACGAGCGCGGTGACGCCGGCGACGGGCCCGATCTCGTCGCGCGCCATCTGCCCGAGCGTCTTGCCGTCGCGTCGCACGCTCGCGGCGAGGATGACGAAGTCCTGCACCGCGCCGCCGAGCGCGACGCCGATGATGATCCAGATCGCGCCGGGGAGGAAGCCGAACTGCGCGGCGAGCGTGGGCCCGACGAGCGGGCCGGGGCCGGCGATGGCGGCGAAGTGGTGGCCGAAGACGATCCAGCGGTTCGTCGGCACGTAGTCGCGTCCGTCGGCGAGACGCTCGGCGGGTGTGCGCCGCGCGGCGTCGAGCGCGAAGACCTTCGCCGCGATGAAGCGGCTGTAGAAGCGATACGCGACGAGATACGTGCAGACGGCGGCCGTGATGAGCCAGGCCGCGCTGATCGTCTCGCCGCGGGAGAGCGCGAGCACGCCGAACGCGGCGGCGCCGGCCAGCGCGATGGCGGCCCACAGAAGGGCGCGGAAGGTGCGGGGCATGGCGAGAAGTTGCGGCGCGCGCAAGGCCTGTCAACTTCCCAGACGGGCCCGGTCGGGCGCTGGCACACGGCTGGAACCGGCCCCGCGCGACGCGTTACCTTGCGTGCTCCTCCACGCATCGCACAGCCTCGAGACACATGCCCACGCAAGTCACGCTGATCCCGGGCGACGGCATCGGCCCGAGCATCTCCGACGCGACGGTCCGCATCCTCGACGCGGCCGGCGCCGACATCCAGTGGGACGTGCAGGTCGCGGGACAGGCCGGTGTCACGCGGTGGCACGACCCGATGCCCGACGCGACACTCGACTCCATCAAGCGCACGTGCCTCGCGCTCAAGGGCCCGCTCGAGACGCCGGTGGGACAGGGGTTCCGCTCGGTGAACGTGGCGCTGCGCAAGACGTTCGACCTGTACGCGAACGTTAGGCCGGCGCGCACGCTCGTCGAGCACAAGCGGCGCTACGAGGACATCGACCTCGTGATGATCCGCGAGAACACCGAGGGGCTGTACATCGGCAACGAGCACTACATCCAGATCGGCAACGACCCGAAGGCCGCGGCGGAGTCGATCGCGCTCATCACGCGGCACGGCTCCGAGCGCATCGTGCGCTACGCGTTCGACTACGCGGTCGCGCACGGGCGGAAGAAGGTGACGCTGGTTCACAAGGCGAACATCCTGAAGTACTCGCAGGGCCTGTTCCTCGACGTCGGCCGCGAGGTGGCGCGGGACTACGCCGGCCGCGTGGAGTTCGAGGATCAGATCGTCGACGCGATGGCGATGAAGCTCGTGCTGCAGCCGGAGCGGTTCGACGTCATCGTCACGACGAACCTGTTCGGCGACATCCTGTCCGATCTCATCTCCGGGCTCGTCGGCGGGCTGGGGCTCGCGCCGGGCGGCAACATCGGGCGCACGGCGGCGATCTTCGAGGCGGTGCACGGCACGGCGCCCGACATCGCGGGCAAGGGGATCGCGAACCCGGGCGCGCTCGTCCTCGCGGCCTGCATGATGCTCGATCACATGGGCAAGAGCGACGTCGCGACGCGCGTGCGCGGCGCCCTCGAGGGCACGCTGAAGGACGGCCGCTCGCTCACCCGCGACCTCGGCGGCGCGGCGAGCACCGACGAGTTCACGAACGCGATCATCGCGCGACTCTGATGCCGAAAGCCCTCGACCGCTCCACGCTCCACGCTCCACGCTCGCTCCGCCGCGCGTGGATGTGGAGCGTGGAGCGTGGAGCGTGGAGCGTGGAGGGGCTGTGACGTCGATCCTGCACGTCTCCGATCTCCACTTCGGCCGCCCCGCGGTGCCGGCGCAGATCGACGCCATCGAGGCGGCGATCCACGCCGAGCGGTTCGACGTCGTGGCGGTGTCGGGGGACCTGTCGCAGCGGGCGCGCGCGGGCGAGTTCCAGCGCGCGCATGTGTTCCTCCGCGATGCGGGACGGACGAGCCGCACGATCGTCGTGCCGGGGAACCACGACGTGATGTGGTGGCGCGCGCCGCTCGGCATCGGCGACGAGACCGCGCTGTACGAGAACTATCGCGCGTACGTGGACGAGGATCTCGAGCCGGTGCTGCGCGTGCCCGGCGCGACGTTCGTGGGGCTGAACACCGCGCAGGGCGTGCTGCCGGCGACGCTGACGTGGAACGTGCGGGACATCTCCATCATCGGACACTTGACGAAGCAGCAGATCGAGCGGGCGCGGCGCGCGTTCGACGAGTCGCCGAGCGGCGACGCGCGCGTGATCGTGATGCACCACAACCCCGTGAAGGGACAGCTCTCGCAGCGGCACGGCCTCAAGAACACGCCGAAGATCCTCGGCGCGTTCGCCGAGATGGGCGTCGATCTCGTGCTGTGCGGGCACGATCACCAGGAGGCCGTGCACTTCGTGGAGCACACGCGCAAGGGCACCGTGATCTCCACCGCGGGCACGGTGTCGAACCGCTCGCGCGGCGGGCGTCCGTCGTCGTACAACGTCATTCGCGTCGGCGGTGACGAGATCGACATCACGACGCACGTCTGGTCGGCCGAGGCGAAGGACTTCGTGGCGGGGCCGCACAAGTGCTTCGCGCGCTAGAGGGCTGGGTGGACCGCATGACGCACCGCTTCCGGGGGAGCCGCCGCCCGGCGGAGACGCCGTCGTCGCAGCTCGCGCTGGACTTCGGGAGTCGGGACTCGGGACTCGGGACTCGGGACTCGGTTGCGGAATGCGAGTCCCGAGTCCCGAGTCCCGAGTCCCGACTCCCGAGTCCCGATCCGAGTGCGTTCCACGGGCGGCTGCGCGCGTTAGGCCTCATCGGCATCGACCGCGTGCGGCTCACGCGCAACCGCACGGTGATGGTGAGCTTCAGCGACGGCGAGCTGCGCGTGCACGAGGGGTACCTCGACGCGCCCGAGGACGTCCTGCGCGCCGTGGTGCGCTTCGTGTGCGGGCGCACGCGGGCGGAGCGCAAGCGCGCGCGCGAGGCGATCCTCGCCTATCAGATCGCGCGGCCGTCGGCGTCGCGCCGGCGGGAGCGCTCGCGCCCCGAGGACGCGCCGCTCGTCGCGCAGCTCGAGCGGTTCCACGCGCACTACAACCGCGTGTACTTCGGTGGTCGCCTGCGCACGCTGCCCATCCGGCTCTCGGCGCGCATGCGCACGCGGCTCGGCCACTACACCGCGGCGTCGCCGACGGGCGAGCCGGCGGAGATCGTGATCGGACGCGACCACATCCGCCGTCACGGGTGGGAGGAGGCGCTCCACACGCTGCTGCACGAGATGGTGCACCAGTGGCAGGACGAGAGCGGCCACCTCATCGACCACGGCGCGACGTTCCGCACGAAGGCACGCGAGGTCGGCATCACGCCCTCGGCCCGGCGGCACGTGACGCCGCGTCGCCAGCGACAGGCGGCGCCCCCCGCACCGGCGGCACACACGATCGGGCTCCGGGCGGCGCGCGAGGAGTAGTTAGATTCCGGCATTCGCTCACCGGACCCCACGTCATGGCCACCGAACTCGCCGAGTCCTACTTCCCGTCGCCGCAGCTCACGCCGCGCGACGGAGACCTGTTCAACATCGACGCCGCGCTGACCGAGGAGGAGCGCGCGGTGCGCGACTCCGTGCGCCGGTTCGTCGACGAGCGCGTGCTGCCGATCATCGGCAAGTACTACGTGGACGGCAAGTTCCCGAAGGAGCTCATCCCCGAGATGGGGGAGCTCGGCTTCTTCGGCGCGAACCTTCCCGAGGAGTACGGCTGCGCGGGGCTGAACAACGTCTCGTACGGGCTGATCATGCAGGAGCTCGAGCGCGGCGACTCCGGCATCCGCTCGTTCGCGTCGGTGCAGGGCGCGCTCGTGATGTACCCGATCTACGCGTTCGGCAGCGAGGAGCAGAAGCGCCACTGGCTGCCGCGCATGGCGAAGGGCGAGGTCATCGGCTGCTTCGGCCTCACGGAGCCCGACTACGGCTCCAACCCCGCCGGCATGATCACGCGCGCCCGCAAGCAGCAGGACGGGAGCTGGGTCCTGAACGGCGCGAAGATGTGGATCACGAACGGATCCACGGCGCACGTCGCCGTCGTGTGGGCGAAGACCGAGGACGACGACGACAGCGGCCGCTCGATCCGCGGCTTCGTGGTGCCGACGGACACGCCGGGGTTCACGGCGCGCGACCAGAAGGGGAAGCTCTCGCTGCGCGCGAGCGACACGTCGGAGCTCGTGCTGCAGGACGTGAAGCTCCCCGCCGAGGCGATCCTGCCGAACTCCGGCGGACTCAAGTCGCCGCTCATGTGCCTCACGCAGGCGCGCTACGGCATCTCGTGGGGCGCGCTCGGCGCGGCGATCGCCTGCTTCGAGGAGGCGACGAGCTACGCGAAGAACCGCGTGATGTTCGACAAGCCGATCGGCGCGTTCCAGATCCAGCAGGTGCGGCTCGCCGAGATGCTGACCGAGATCACGAAGGGCCAGCTCCTCTCGCTGCACCTCGGCCGCTGCAAGGACCTCGGCACGTTCACGCCGACGATGGTCTCGCTCGCGAAGCGCAACAACGTGAACATCGCGACGGACATCGCGCGCGAAGCGCGTCGCCTCCTCGGCGGCAACGGCATCCTCGCCGAGTACGCGTCGATGCGGCACATGGCGAACCTGGAGAGCGTGTACACGTACGAGGGGACGCACGACGTGCACTCGCTCGTGCTCGGCCAGGCGATCACCGGATTCAACGCCTTCAAGTGAAGTAACGGGGACCGCGGGCGCCGATACGGCGGGATCGCGCACGGCGGGATCGCGCACGGCGGGAGCGAGAACGGCGGCGGGTACGGCGGAGTCGGATACAGCGGAGGTCGCAGCTTCGCCGTACCCGATTCCGCCGTACCCGCCGCCGTGTTCGATTCCGCTTCTTCGCTTCCGCCGTCGTCGTTCCGTCGTTAAGAGGTCGTGGGTGACCCCGGTTGGTGATAGCGGGTCCGAAGAGCAGCAGTCCGCCGCTCCGTGGAGCGGCACTCTCGACGCTGGGCGGCGGTGTCGTGCCCGGCGTCTCTCCCGCCTAACAGGAGACGTCATGTCCGTTCACTCCGCACCGCCGGCCGGGCGACCGGCCGGCACTCGAGGTGTCGGGCGCGCGCTGGCGCTGGTGCTCGCCGCGCCGCCGGTGGTCGCGCCGCTCGCCTTGCTCGTGGCGCCCGCCCCCGCCGCGGCCGTGCAGCCGGCGGCCCAGGGCGTCGTCGCCGGCGTGGTGACGACGCAGTCGGGGCGCGCGCTGAGCGATGCACAGGTGGTCGTCGACGGGACGACCCTCGGCGCGACGACCGACGCGGCCGGGCACTTCCGCATCACCGGCGCGAGCGGCACGACCGTGCGCGTCACCGCGCGCCGCATCGGCTATGCGCCGACGACCGTCACCGCGCGCGTCGGCGCGACCGACGTCACCATCGCGATGGCCGAGCGGGTGCTCGAGCTGAACCAGGTCGTCGTCACGGGCACCGCCGGCGTGGCGGAGAAGCGTGCCGTCGGCAACGCGGTGAGCACCGTCAAGGCGGCGGACGTCGTCGCCACCCAGCCGGTGCGCAACGTCCAGGATCTGCTCACCGGCCGCGCCGCGGGCGTCGCCGTCATCGCGAGCTCGGGGCAGGTCGGCACGGGCTCACGCATTCGCGTGCGCGGCGCGTCGAGCCTGTCCCTCGCGAACGACCCGCTGATCTACGTCGACGGCGTGCGCGTCGACAACGCGCAGGCGACCGGCCCGACGGTGCAGGCGTTCGGCTCCGCGCCGGTGTCGCGGTGGAACGACTTCAACCCCGAGGACATCGAGAGCATCGAGGTCATCAAGGGGCCCGCCGCGGCGACGCTGTATGGCACCGAGGCGAGCAACGGCGTCATCCAGATCATCACGAAGAAGGGCGCCGCTGGCCGGCCGGTCGCGAACATCACCGCGCACCTCGGCTCGAGCTGGCTGCCCGGGTGGAAGGACGGCTACGGCTACACGAACTACGGCGCCGTGCAGCGCCAGGGCGCCGCGGCGGGCGTGCTCGACACGATCTCGATCACGATCGCGCAGCTGAACGACTCGCTGAACGCGCACTTCGGCCACGACATCTTCCGCGCCGGCGTGAACCGCGACGTCGAGGCGAGCGTGAGCGGCGGTCCCGCGCAGCTCAAGTACTACATGGCGCTGAACCACAACGAGGACGACGGCGTGGAGCGCGCGAACCGGCTGAACAAGTCCGGCGTCCGCGCGAACCTCACCGCGTCGCCGTGGCGCAAGGTCGACATCACGACCGCGCTCGGGTACACGACCGGTCGCACGTACCTGCCGTTCGAGTCGGGCGGCGGCGGCGCGACGTGGGCGACGTTCTTCTCGTCGCCGACGTTCCTCTACAACAACCCGGGCGCGGCGACCCAGACGCCGAACAACCCGCAGCTGGGCTTCCGCAGCGGGCCCCCGGACATCTACTACGCCTCGTACACCGAGTTCCAGGGGGTGAACCGGTTCACGGGGAGCATGACGATCGCGAACCGCCCCACCGGGTGGCTCGACCACCGGCTCATCATCGGCGTCGACCAGGTCGACGAGGACAACCAGGACCAGGAGCCGCGGAACGACATCATCGGCAACACGTACGCGTCGTTCAGCGGTCTCACCGGGCCTAACGCCGGGTACCTCGAGATCGACACGCGCAGCGTGCGCAACCTCACGGCGGACTACGCGCTGAACGCGAAGGTCGCGCTGCCGTGGAGCATGCAGAGCGTGACGTCGCTCGGCGGCCAGTTCTACGGCCGCCGCACGCACCTGCGCGGCGACGACGCGTTCGGGTTCCCGGCGGCGGGCTTCCTCTCGCTCACCTCGGGCGCCACGCAGCAGATCTTCCGCGACGACCTGTACGACAACAACACGCTCGGCGGCTTCGTGCAGGAGCAGCTGATCTGGAAGGACCGGCTGTACCTGACGGGCGCCGTGCGGCGCGACGACAACTCGGCGTTCGGCACGAACTACCCCGCCGTGACGTACCCGAAGCTGAGCGCCTCGTACGTCCTCAGCGAGGAGCCGGCGCTGCACCTGCCGAGCGCGATCAACACGCTGCGCGTGCGCGCAGCGTACGGCGGCAGCGGCCTGCAGCCGGGCGCGTTCGACGCCATCCGCACGTACAACGCGGTCGGCGGTCTGCTCACGCCGAGCAACGCGGGCAACACGAACCTCGGGCCGGAGAAGAGCTACGAGACCGAGATCGGCGCGGACGTCGGCCTGTTCGCGGACAAGCTGGGCGCCGAGGTCACGTACTACACCGGCTACACCAGGGACGCGATCCTGTCGCGGACCGCGGCGCCGTCGAACGGGTTCCCGGGGCTGCAGCTGTTCAACGCCGGCCGGGTGAACCGCAACGGCCTCGAATGGCTCGTGCGCGCGACGCCGTACAGCAGTCGCCCGGTCACGCTCGACTTCTCGGTGACCGGCAGCTTCACGCACCAGAAGATCAAGTCGCTCGCGCCGGGCACCAACCAGGTGGTCGTGTCGTCGAACGTGGTGCACGTGGTGAACTATGCACCCGGTGCGTGGTGGGACCGCCGCATCGTCTCCGCCGACTACAACCCGACGACGAAGAAGACGAGCAACCTGCTGTGCGACGACGGCAAGGGCGGCACCGTGGCGTGCGCGAGCGCGCCGCGCGTGTACCTCGGCAACTCGATCCCGACGCACGAGGGGTCGATCAGCGGCGGCGCCACGTTCTTCCAGAACCTGCGCCTCAACGCGTTCGTCGACTACCGCGGCGGCTACAAGAAGCTCGACGGCAACTACCGCGTGCGCTGCGGCGCGTTCGCGCTCTGCCGCGACCTGTACTACCCGGACGAGCAGCCGAACAAGGCGGTGCTCGCCGCGGAGCAGGCAGGCACGGCGTACACGTTCCACCTCATCAAGGACGCCGACTTCGTGCGGTTCCGCGAGCTCTCCCTGACGTACACGCTGCCGCAGCGCTTCGCGCGCCGCATCGGCGGCTCGGCCGCGGCGCTCACCGTCGCCGGCCGCAACCTGCACCTGTGGACGAACTACACGGGCCTCGAGCCCGAGGCGTCGTTCAACAGCGGCACCCGCGGCGGCGCGTACGGCTTCTGGGAGCAGAACGTGCTGCCGCAGACGCGCCAGATCGTGACGACCCTCAACCTCTCCTTCTGAGATGACGCCTAACACGCACCACGCCGCGCCGCGGCGTCCGCGCGCGGGCGTCGGGCCCGCGGTACTCCTCCTGCTGCTGACGGCCGGCGCGGCGTGCTCCGGCACCGTCGACAAGCTGCTCTCGGTGACGACGCCGAGCCGCCTCGCCGACGAGCAGTTCCTCGTGCCGCAGAACGCGCAGCTCATCGTCAACAGCGCGGTCGCCGACTTCTCGTGCGCGCTGAACGGCTACGTCGTCGCGTCGGGGCTCTCGTCGGGCGAGCTGGCCGACGCGTCGCAGACCGCGTCCCGCTGGTCGTTCGACCGCCGCGACATCCTGCCGACCGACGCGCAGTACGCCACGTCGAGCTGCACGGGCCTCGGCGTCTACACGCCGATCAGCACCGCGCGCTTCTCCGCCGACCAGGCGCTCTCGCACCTGGACACGTGGACCGATGCGCAGGTGCCTAACCGTCAGCAGCTGATCGCCCGGGCGGCGCTCTACGCCGGCTTCTCGTACGTGCTCCTCGGCGAGGGCTTCTGCTCGGCCGCGGTGAACCTCGGCCCCGAGCTGCAGACCGCGCAGGTGATGGACTCCGCGATCGCCCGCTTCACCCGTGCCATCACCGTCGCGCAGTCGCTGAACGACCAGACGACGCTGAACGCGGCGTACGTCGGCCGCGCGCGCGCGAAGATCGACAAGGGCGACAAGGCCGGTGCCGCGGCCGATGCGGCGCTCGTGCCGGTGGGCTTCGTGCTGAACACGGTGGCCGACGCGACGGTGTCGCGCCTCAGCAACCGCGTGTTCGCGGAGAACAACAGCGGCGCGGGCGGCGTCACGATCGCCCCCGCGTACCGCAACCTCACCGTGGGCGGGCTGCCCGACCCGCGCGTGAAGGTCGGCGATCAGAACCGGCTGAACAGCGACCAGGCGAACCGCTGGTTCACGCAGAGCAAGTACACGTCGCTCGCGACGCCGCTCCCGATCGCGTCGGGCATCGAGGCGCAGCTCATCCTCGCCGAGGCGACCGGCGGCACGCAGGGCGTCGCGATCCTCAACAGCCTCCGCGCGCGCAGCGGCATCGGGCTCCCCGCGCTGACCGCCGCGGAGGTCGCGGACTTCCAGGGGACGCTCTACTCCGAGCGCGCCCGCGAGCTGTTCCTCCAGGGCAACCACTGGTTCGACGTGCGCCGCTTCAACGCGCCGCTCGTGCCGGCGCCGGGCGCGACGTATCCGGCGGGCGGCGCGATCGCGAAGGCGGGCACGTACGGCAGCGAGCGGTGCTGGCCGCTGCCCGACGTGGAGCGGGCCGCGAACCCGAATCTGGGGAGCTGACGCGCTGGTAAAGGCCGCGCTCGTGAGGCGGCGCTCGTGAGGCGGCGCTGGTGACGCGGCGCTGGTGAGGCGGCGCTGGAATGGCGGCTCTGGACCCGCGCGGTATCAGGGCCGCCGTTCCAGCGCCGCTTTTTCAGCGCCGAGGTTCAGCGCCGCCTCATCAGGGTTGAACACCGTTCGGTAACCGGCGACCTTAGAGGCGCTGTTCTCGATTCCAGCTCCCAGGGAGGGTCCGCAGTGAAGATTGCGGTGTGCATCAAGCGCGTGCCGGTGATGGAGGTCAAGTTCGCGGTCGGCAAGGACGGCGCGAGCGTCGACGAGACCGGACTGAAGTTCGATGTGAACGACTTCGACCTGTGGGCGGTGGAAGCCGCGCTGCAGCTCAACGAGAAGAATCCCGGCGGCGAGGTCACCGTCGTGTCGCTCGGCACCGACGCCGCGCAGGAGCAGATCCGCAAGGCGCTGTCGATGGGCGCCGACAAGGGCGTGCTGCTGAAGACCGACCGGATGCCCACCGACGGCCTCGCGATCGCCCAGGCACTCGCCGCGGAGCTGAGAGGCGGCGGCTACGACGTGATCTTCTTCGGCATGAAGGCGATCGACTCCGACGCGCAGACCGTCGGCCCGATGGTCGGCGAGCTGCTCGACGTCGCGTGCGTCGCCGGCGTCTCGAAGCTGGACATCGCGAACGGGAAGGGCACCGCGCAGCGCGCGGTGGAGGGCGGCGTGGAGGTCGTGGAGTTCTCGCTCCCTGCGGTGATCACCGTCGACGAGGGGCTCGCGAAGGAGCGGCTCCCCTCGCTGAAGGGCATCATGGCGGCGAAGAAGAAGCCGCTCGAGACGAAGCCCGCGCAGTTAGGCACCGCGGGCGTCACGGTGACCAAGATGGAGCTGCCCGCCGAGCGCGCGGCCGGCCGCATCGTGGGCGAGGGCGCCGCGGCGGTGCCGGAGCTCGTGCGACTTCTCCAGACCGAGGCGAAGGTGCTCTGATGGCGAACGTGTTCGCATTCGCGGAGACGCGCGGCGGTGAGCTGCGCAAGGCGGGGCTCGAGGCCGTGACCGCGGCGCGGCAGCTCGCCGACGCGACCGGCGGCGGCGAGGTGCACGCCATGGTGGCCGGCGCGCCCGGCGTCGGTGGCGTCGCGCAGAAGCTCGCCGAAGTCGGCGCCGACGTCGTGCTCGTCGTCGAGCACCCGGCCCTCGCGCGCTACGACGCCGAGACGCTCACGCGTACCGTCGCCGAGCGCGTGAAGAGCGGCGGCTATCGCGCCGCGGTGTTCAGCGCGACCGCGCAGGGCAAGGAGCTCGCGCCGCGCGTCGCGGCACGCCTCGGGGCGCCGCTCGCCGCCGACGCCACGAGCGTTTCCGCCGAGGGGGGCGCGATCGTCGTGAAGCACCCGATGTACACGGGCAAGGTGATCGGCACGCTGTCGATCGCCGCATCGCCCGCGCTGGTGAGCGTGCGACTCGGCGCGATCACGCCGGCGCCTAACGCGAAGGCGGGCCGCGTGGAGGCCGTGCAGGCCGTCGGCGACCCCGCGCAGTCGAAGGCGCGCGTCGTCGAGCTGCGCGAGGGGAGCAAGGGGAAGGTCGACCTCGGCGAGGCGCCGGTGATCGTCTCCGGCGGGCGCGGACTGAAGGCGGCGGAGAACTTCAAGCTCGTCGAGGATCTCGCCGACGCGTTCGGCAACGCCGCCGTCGGTGCGACGCGCGCCGTCACCGACGAGGGATGGCGGCCGCACTCCGAGCAGATCGGCCAGACGGGGCGCGTGGTGAGCCCGCAGCTCTACGTCGCCGTCGGCATCTCCGGCGCCATCCAGCACCTCGCCGGCATGCGCACCGCGAAGACGATCGTCGCGATCAACAAGGACAAGGATGCGCCGATCTTCAAGATCGCCGACTACGGCATCGTCGGCGACGTGTTCGACGTGGTGCCGGCGCTGACGCAAGCGGTGAGGGCGGCGAAGCAGCACGGGTGAACCATTCTTTGACAGGATGAACAGGATGGACAGGATGAACACCGACAAGAGAGCCTTTGTGGTTGGTGTCCATCCTGTCCGTCCTGTTCATCCTGTCCACAACAACGAGGTCCCGTCTTGACGATCGCCAACGCCGTCTTCCTCGCGATTCTGGTCCTCGCCGCCGCGTTCTTCGCCTACAACGCGCAGCGGCTGTACGGCTACATGACGGCGGTCGGCAAGCCGGAGCCGCGCGGCGACGACGTGTCGGCTCGGCTCTGGAACCTCGTCTCGATCGGCTTCGGCCAGAGCAAGATCCTGCGCGATCCGGCCGCGGGGTTCATGCACGCGTCGGTCTTCTGGGGCTTCTGCGTCATCACCATCGGCACGATCGAGATCCTGATCCAGGGCATCTCGAGCGGGTTCACGTACCAGCGGTTCCTGCCGTCGCCGATCTACGGCGTGTACGGGCTGTCGCAGGAGCTCTTCGCGTTGCTCGTGCTGGGCGCGGTGTCGTGGCTGATCTACCGCCGGCTCGTGCTGAAGCCGAAGCGGCTGCAGGGCGACGAGGTGCATCGGTGGGAGGCGGTCGCGATCCTGTGCTGGATCGGGCTGCTCATGGTGACGCTGCTGCTGAACGGCGCCACGGAGTCGATCTACGCGCCGGACGAGGTGAACGGCGCGCGTCTCCTCTCGCGCGGCCTCGGCGCGGCGCTCGGCTTCATGTCGCCGGACTCGGCGCGCACGCTCCACACGGTGAGCTGGTGGACGCACGCGATCCTGGTGCTCGGCTTCCTGAACTACCTGCCGTACTCGAAGCACCTGCACGTCATCGTCTCGCTGCCGAACACGTTCCTGTCGAACACGAGCGGCCCGTGGCCGAAGGTCATGCGGCCGATGGACCTCGAGGACGAGAACGCGGAGCAGTTCGGCGCGAGCGACGTCGAGCACCTGACGTGGAAGAACCTGCTCGACGGGTACGCGTGCACCGAGTGCGGCCGCTGCACCGCGGCGTGCCCGGCGAACATCACCGGCAAGGTGCTCTCGCCGCGCAAGATCGTCGTCAACACGCGGCAGCGGCTCATGGAGAAGGCGCCGCTCGTCGTCGGCGACGTCGGCGAGTTCCGCAACCCGCACCTCGTGCACCACGAGGGCGCCGACGCGGGCACGGCCACGCCGACCGCGGCGCTCGAGAACCGCCTCCTCGACAACTACATCACCGAGGAGGAGCTGTGGGCGTGCACGAGCTGCCGCGCGTGCGTGCAGGAGTGTCCCGTCTCGATCGACCAGCTCGACATCATCAACGAGCTGCGGCGCGAGCTCGTGCTCACCGAGTCGCGCTTCCCCGAGGAGCTGCAGCCGGCGTTCACGTCGATGGAACGGAACGGGAGCCCGTGGGCGTTCAGCCCCGCCGCGCGCGCCGAGTGGGCCGAGGGGCTCGACATCCCGACGATGGCCGAGGCGTTCGAGCGCGGTGAGCGGCCCGAGATCCTGTTCTGGGTGGGCTGCATGGGATCGTTCGACGACCGCGCGAAAAAGATCACGGTCGCGTTCGCGCGCGTGCTGCAGGCGGCGAAGGTGAACTTCGCGATCCTCGGTCAGGAGGAGAGCTGCAACGGCGATCCGGCGCGCCGCATGGGCAACGAGTACCTGTACCAGATGCTCGCGAAGGGCGCGATCGAGACGCTCGACCGCTACGAGGTGAAGACGGTCGTCACATTCTGCCCGCACTGTTTCCACCAGATCGGCAACGAGTTCCCGCAGCTCGGCGGCAACTACGAGGTCATCCACCACACGACGTTCATCGACCGCCTGCTCACCGACGGGCGCATCCCGCTGAGCGACGAGCACGCGAGCCGGCTCACGATGGTGTACCACGACTCGTGCTACCTCGGCCGCTACAACGACGTGTACGACGCGCCCCGTGCTACGCTGCGTCGCGCGCTCCCGGTCGTGAACCTCGTCGAGCCGAAGCGCACGCGGTCGCGCGGGCTGTGCTGCGGCGCGGGCGGCGGCCGCATGTGGATGGAGGAGACGGCGGGGAAGCGCATCAACATCGAGCGCACCGAGGAGCTGCTCGCGACCGGCGCCGAGGCGATCGCGGTCGCGTGCCCGTTCTGCATGACCATGGTGACCGACGGCGTCACCGCGAAGGGCTCGGAGGTGCCGGTGCTCGACGTCTCGGAGGTGGTCGCGTCGCGGCTCGCCACGAGTTCGCCGCGCTGAGCGCGCCTCGGGGTACGCCCCTTGAAGCGAGCCCCGCCCCGGCTCGCGCCGCTCTCCGCGAGCGGCGCGAGCCGGGGCGTTAGGCGCGCCGCCTCACGACTCCTCCCGGAGAAGAAAGAAGCTCCTCGTTTTTCGGTAGCGGATCGACCGATCCGCGGATCAGTCGATCCGCTTGCCAATCACGAGGAGCTCTCCGCAGCGAGGAAGTGAGAGACGGCGCGCCGACGCGCCGACTGGACTCATCGCCGCTGCAGCGTGTAGATCCGTATCCGCTGCACGATCTCCCCGATCGGCACCGGCCGCACGTACGATCCGTCCACGCGGAAGCCCCTCGCCTGCGCGGCCTCGACGAACGCCGGCGCGGCGAGGCGCCCCGGGTCGGCGACGAGCGCGATGCCGCGCGGCGCGAGCGCGCGGTCGAGCACCGCCGCGACGAGCTCCGCGTACGGCCGCTCGTACAGCACGTCCGACGCGACGACGACGTCGTAGGTGGGCAGATCGTCGGGGAGCGCGCGCCAGTCGAGGTGACGCGCGACGACGTCGTGGCCGGCGCGCGCGAGGTTCGCGCGGGCGAACGCGAGCGCGTCGTCGTAGTAGTCGCTCACCGTGACGTCGAATCCCGCACGCGCCGCCGCGAGCGCCACCACGCCCACGCCGCACCCCAGCTCGAGCAGCGAGCAGCCGGCGCCGTGCTCCTGCAGCAGCCGCTCGCCCAACGCGATGGACGACGGCCACACGTCGGCCCAGTACGGCAGCCGCTCGTCGCGCGCGAAGTCGTCCTCGCTGATGAGGTCCTCCGCGCTGCGGGGCCGCATCACGTCGAACGTCGTGTCGCCGAGTCGTACCACGCCGTCGACGACGTCGAAGCGCGCCGCGAGATCGCGCGGCACGCCGGTGGCCGGTCCGCTCACGCCGGCGGCCGTTCCGCGTCGAGCGCGTCGTCGCCGAGGAGGATCGCGTGCAGCGTCGCGCCGGCGGGCACGTCCTGCACGCCCTCGGGCACGACGAGCAGCGCCTCGGCCCGCGCCATCGACGTGAGCAGGTTGGAGCCCTGCGGCCCCGTGAGCCGCGCGACGAGATGGCCGTCGTCGTCGTGGTCGAGCGTGACGCGCAGGAAGTGCGTGAGCGTCGCGCCCACGCGCACCGGCTCACCCACGCGCACGCTCACCGCCCGTCGGAACGCACGACGGTGCCCGCCCATGCGGCGCAGCAGCGGCCGCCCGAACAGCTCGAACGTGACGAGCGCCGAGACCGGGTTGCCGGGAAGGCCGAGCCACGGCACGCGACGGTCGCCCCAGTGCACCACGCCGAAACCGAACGGCCCGCCGGGGCGCATGCGCACGCGCCAGAAGCGCAGCTCCGCGCCTAACGCGAGCAGCGCGTCGCGCGTGTGGTCGTGAAGGCCGACCGACACGCCCCCCGACGTCACGATCGCGTCGAAGCCGCGCGCGAGCACCGTCGCGAGCAGGCTGCGCAGCGCACCCGCGTCGTCGCGCACGAAGCCGCAGTCGGTGGCGTCGGCGCCGGCCGCCCATGCGTGGGCGGTCAGCGCGTACGAGTTCGACGAGACGATGCGCCGACCCGCGAGCACGGCGTCGAACGCGTCGACGCGCGCCAGCTCGTCGCCCGAGCTCACGATCGCGACGCGCGGCCGGCGCGTGACCGGCACGCTCGCGCGTCCGACGCTCGCCAGCACGCCGATCGCCGCCGCGCCGATCGTGGTGCCGCGCTCCAGCACCGTGGCGCCGGCGCGCACGTCCTCGCCGCGCGGCCGCACGTTGCGGCGCTGCGGCCTGTCGCCGACGACGTCGCGGTCGCTCAGCACGCGCACCCGCGCTCCGTCGGCCTCCGTGTCCTCCACGCGTACCACGGCGTCGGCGCTCGCCGGCACGGGCGCGCCGGTGGAGATGCGCGCGGCGTCGCCGGCGCCTAACGACACCGCCGACGCATCGCCTCCGGCGGCGATGTCGCCGACGACGCGCAGCGTCGCCGGTCGCTCTCGCGACGCGCCGTGCACGTCCGCGACGCGCACCGCGTAGCCGTCCATCGCGGCGTTGTCCCACGGCGGCAGGTCGAGCGGCGACGCGACGTCATCGGCGAGCGCGCGGCCCAGCGCGTCCATGAGCGGCACCGACTCGGCGGGCAGCGGCTCCGCGGCGGCGACGACGGCGGCGAGCGCCTCGGCGAACGAGAGACGCGTCGGAGGTCCGTCGCCGCCGCGGGCCGTCACCGCTGCGACGCCGTGGCGGGGGCGCCCATCGCGGCGAGGCGCGCCGCGATCGCGTCCTGCACGCGCTCCACCTCGCGCGTCGGCACCGTGTAGTTGTTGCAGAGGAAGCTGAACACGAGCTGCCGGCCGTCGGCCGTCGTCACGTAGCCCGACAGCGAGCGCGCCTTGTCCACGGTGCCCGTCTTCGCGTGCACGTTGCCCTCGGCCGGCGTCCCCTTCATGCGGTTGCGGATCGTGCCGTCCACGCCGGCGATCGGCAGCGCGTCGTAGAACGCGCGGAACGCGGTGTCGGAGCGGATGGTCGTGAGCACCTTCACGAGCGTCCACGGCGTCACGTAGTCGTGCCGCGACAGGCCGCTGCCGTCGCGCACCACCGCGTCGCGCTCCGGCGTGACGCCCCATGCGCGAAGCTGCGCGTCGATCACGCGCCGCCCGCTGTCGGCCGAGCCGACGCCCGTGCGCGCGTAGCCCAACGTCCGCAGCAGGATCTCGGCGATCTGGTTCTGCGACGGCTTCTCCAGCACCGGCAGCACCTCGCGCAGCGTCGGCGAGACGAGATGGAACAGCGTGTCCGCCGGCGCGCCGTTAGGCGTCAGGCTCTTGGTGACGCGCGTGCGCGAGGATGTCGCGCGGCGCGTCGGCTCCGTGACCGACACGCCGCGCAGCGCCAGCGCCTCGTGCAGTGCCGAGAGGTACGAGCGCGTCGGATCGGGGTACGCCAGCTCGAGCGCCGCGCTGTCGTTCGGCGCGATCGTGCCCTCGATGACGTATCCGCCGGTCGCGCTGTCGGGGCGTGCCTCGACGCGCGCGCGACGGCGTCCGGTGTCGGCCGGCGCAACGGTGCGTGCCTCGATCTTCAGCGCCGGATACGCGGAGATCGGCGCCGTCCACGCCGTCGGCTCGCCGCCTGGCGCCGCGGCGCCGCGCACGACGACGCGCGTGTAGCCCTCGTTGAACAGCAATTCGTCCACGCCCGCGCCGTAGCCGTAGATCGCGTCGTCCCAGTCCCACCCGTAGCCGAGCGTGGGGCCCGGGAACAGATCGCCCTCGGCGACGATTCGACCGCGGATGCGCTTGATGCCGCGCGCCGCGAGCGAGTCGGCGACGTCACGCAGCGGGCCTAACGCGTCGCCGCGCATGTGATCGCTCACCGTGGGATCGCCGCGGCCGATCACGACGAGATCCCCGTCGAGCGTGCCGTTGGTCACCCGCCCGCGCGTCGCGAACGACGTGCGCCAGCGGTAGTCGGCGCCGAGCAGCGTGAGCGCGACGGAGCCGGTGATGATCTTCTGGTTCGACGCGGGCAGGAACAGCTTGCCGGCGTTGTGCGCGTAGAGCGTCTCGTTGCGCCCCGGGTCGACGACGAGGATGCCCCAGTGTGCGTTGGACCACTGCGGGTCGCGCACCATCGAGTCGACGTCGGCGCGGAAGCGGGCGAGTGCCGCGGTGCGGGGGTCGACCGGCGCGGGGGCGGGCGTCGGCGCCGGCGGGGGTGCGGCCGCGCGCGTGCACGCGCCGGCGAGGGTGAGGACGAGCAGCAGCGGAAGTGGACGCATGACCGCAAACTAAGCGCTGGCGGCGCTGATGAGGCGGCACTGAAGCTTCGGCGCTGTAACTGCGGCGCTGGGAACACGTGGTCTCAGCGCCGCCGTGTCAGCGCCGCCGCATCAGCGCCGCCGCATCAGCGCCGCCTGCTCAGCGCCGCCGCACGCTTCTACGGCTCATACGTCGCCGACAGCGTGCGATCTTCCGCGACCGTGACCCGCGTCACGCGCAGCGTGCCCGTCCCCAGCGCCTGGTCCAGCCGTCGCTGCACTCGCTCGCACACGTAGCGCGCGAGGTTCTCGCCGCTCGGGATCTGTCGCCCGTCCGCGAACTCCGGCACGTCGAGGTTGATGTTCGCGTGGTCGAACCGCGCGTGCACCTCCTCGTGCAGCACGCGGTCGAGCAGCCCGAGGTCGGCCACGAACCCCGTCGCTTCGTCGAGCGGGCCGCTCACCGTCACGTCGCACGCGTAGCTGTGCCCGTGATAGTTCGGCCGCGCGCACGCCCCGAACACCGCGGCGTTCTTCTCGTCGCTCCAGTCCGGCCGCCGGTAGCGATGCGCCGCCGCGAAGCTCACGCGGCGAGTCAGTGAGAAACGAGCCATGAAGAAGGGCAGGAGGGCAGGAGCGCAGGAGGGCACGAGAGGAGATGGCTCCTGCCCTCGTGCCCTCCTGCCCTCGTGCCCTAGTGGTCTTCGGCCATCTCCCCCGGCCCCGCGTCCGTGCCGCGCAGCCCCTCGGGCGTCGGCGACTCGGGCGGGATGTACGTCGTGCCGTGGGCGATCGCGTCCTGCATGTCCGTCGTGCCGAACATGCGCTCGTCGAGGTCCTCGTCGCCGCGTGCCTCGTGCACCTCGTCCGACTCCTGGGGCGGCATGTCGCCGATCAGCGTGTTCGCCGTCGTGCGCTCCATCTCCAGGTGGTCCTCGACGTCCATCGGCGTGTCGGCGCGCCGCACCGGATCGACGACGATGCCGTTCTCGACGTCCGCGGCGCCGACGAGATCCGTCACCACGTGCTCCGCGATGCGCAGCTCCGCCTCGGTGCCCACGCGCCCTTCGAGACGCACCGTGCCGTCGACCACGTCCACGGTGATGTCGTCCGGATCGATGTCGGGGTTCTCGGCCAGCCGGTCGCGCACGAGCTGCCGGAGCTCGTCGTCGTCCAGGTCGTCGATGCTGCTGAAGTCCTCGTAATCGCGCGCCATCGCTCGCTCCTGCGGTCGGACCGCGGTCGCCGGCGGTGGGGCGTCAGCGGAACAGCTGATACGTGACGCCGAGGGTGACCGCCTTGTTGTTCAGCCAGTTGCTCTTCGAGTGCGTGGACGGCAGCACCGAGGTGCTGTCGAGCGCCGGTGTCATGTAGGCATCCGGGTAGCGCAGCTGGAAGCTGTGATAGCCCAGGTCCGCGCGCAGCGCCCAGCGACCGCTCGGCACGTAGCGCATCCCGACGCCGTACGCGAACGCAAAGCGGGTGCCGAGATTGAGCCCGCCCGGGTCCGCCCCCTTCAGGTTGCTCGCCAGCCCGGCGCCGGCGTGCACCAGCGGCACGAGGCCGTGGAAGCTCTTCCCGCCCGTGAGCGCGAACGTGAATCCCACGTCGGCGAACGTCATCGGCCGCCGCTCGACGCCGAGCACCCGACGGCTCGCCGGCCGCGCCGGGTCGAGCACCGTGCGGTCGCTGATCGCCGAGCCGACGCGCGCCGTGAACGACGCAGGCCCGCCGAGGTAGATGTCGTACTGCACGCCGAAGTACGGCGCGCTCTGCGGCGCGACGCCCGCCGCGTCGTTCGCGGCGAAGAAGTAGCCGGCGAGCGTGGAGAACGACTGGCGGTACGACAGATCCTCGAACGGGCTCCGCTCCGGCGGATAGCCCACCTGCGCCCCCGCCCGCGCGCCGATCACGAGGGCGCCCGCCGCGAGCGCTCGCGCGAGATGCGTCCCATGCGTCACGTACCTCACGCCCCGCTCCCGGCGGTCGCCGCCACGCGCGCCTGCAGGTCGCCGAGGTCGACGCCCGTCATCTCGTTAGGCTGCTCGATGCCGAGCATGCGGAGGATCGTCGGGCCCACGTCGCACAGCGCGCCACCACGGCGCAGCGGCGCGTCGGAGTCGGGATCCACGATCACGAACGGGACGGGGTTGGTCGTGTGGGCCGTGTGCGGCCCGCCGGTCTCGGGGTCGATCATCATCTCGCAGTTGCCGTGATCGGCGGTGACGAGCAGTCGCCATCCGCCCTTTTCCGCGGCGGCGAGCACGCGCGCGAGACACTGGTCCACCGTCTCGCAGGCCTTGATCGTCGCCGGCAGCGAGCCCGAATGGCCCACCATGTCGCCGTTCGCGTAGTTGCACAGGATGAAGTCGTGCGAGCGCGTCTCCAGCGCGTGCACGAGACCGTCGGTGAGCGGGATCGCGCTCATCTCCGGCGCCAGGTCGTACGTCGCCACCTTCTGGCTCGGCACGAGCACCCGGTCCTCGCCCTTGTACGGCGTCTCGTTCCCGCCGTTGTAGAAGTAGGTCACGTGCGGGTACTTCTCCGTCTCCGCCGTCTTCAGGATCGTGCGCCCCGCGTCGCTCAGCACCTCGGCCACGATGCGCGCCATCGACTGCGGCGCGAACGCGGCCCGCACGCCGAACGGCTCGAACGTCGGGTCGTACACCGTCATCGTCACGACGGTCACTTTCGGGCGCTTCGACACGTCGAAGCCGTCGAACGCGGGGTCGGTCATCGCGCGCACGATCTGGCGCATGCGGTCGGACCGGTAGTTCCAGCAGATCACGACGTCGCCGTCGCGCATCGGGGCGACCGGCTTTCCGTCGGCGTCGACGACGACCTCCGGGATGATGAACTCGTCCGTCGTGCCGCCGTCGTACGCCGTCTGGATCGCGCCCACCGGGTCGCCCGCGTGCGGGCCCACGCCGTCCACCGCCGCGCGATAGAACAGCTCCGTGCGCTGCCACCGCTTGTCGCGGTCCATGCCGTAGTACCGGCCGCCCAGGCTCGCGATGACCGCGCGTCCGTCGGCCGTCTTCACCGTCTCGCGCATGTACTCGAGCGCGCTCTTCGGCAGCGTGTCGCGGCCGTCGAGCAGGGCGTGGATCGCGACCTTCGGCACCCCCTCGCGCGCGGCGAGGTCGATGAGCGCGAAGAGGTGCTTGTCGAGCGCGTGCACGCCGCCCTTGCCGAGCAGGCCCACGAGATGGAGCGTGCCGCCGTTCGCCTTCACCGTGCGGCACCCCTCCACGAACGCGGGGTTCCGGAAGAAGTCCCCGCTGCGGACCGCCTCGGAGATGCGGACGAGGTCCTGCATCACCACGCGGCCGGCGCCGAGGTTGAGATGGCCCACCTCGCTGTTTCCCATCTGCCCCTCGGGGAGCCCCACGGCCAGGCCGGAGGCGTCCAGCAGGGTGCGCGAGCGGCGGCGCCACAGGGCGTCCCACGTCGGCGTGTTCGCGAGTGCGATCGCGTTGCCCTCGCGTTCCGGGCGATGGCCCCAGCCGTCGAGGACGAGCAGCGCGACGGGGCGAGTGTGGATGCTGGACATCCGGCAGAATCTACCCGGCCGCCGGGACGGCTTCCAGGCGAACCCCGACGGGCGACGAAGGGTAGCACGCGCTCGGCGAGGACCTCTGGGGATCCGGAAGGCGATTGGAGGGCTCCCGAGATCCCTTTCATCGCCCTCGGATCCCCAGAAGCCCTCGCCTCGCACCTCGAGCCGCCGGGGCATCGACTTACCCCCCAAGTCCGCTAGACTTCGAAACTTGCGGCGTTCGGCGTGACCTCGCCGACCCGTCGACGGTCTGGTGGCTGTGGAGGCATACAGGATTGATCGGGATGATCCCGTTTCGGAGGCACGCGTGACGGAGCCGGCGAGCGACGGATCCCGTCGGCTCACCATGTTCGAGCTGGCGCGGCTGGAGGAGGCCCGCCGCCGCGCGGCCGAGGTGGACGTCGCCGTGCGCCGCAGCGCGAGCACCACGCGCGACGTGCGGCGCCCCTCGTGGATGCTCCTCGGCGCGCTGCTCTGCGTCGCCGCCACGGCGGTCCTGCGGCTCCTCCGTCCGGTCGAGGAGCTGGCGGCGGAGCGCCGCTACGAGCGGGAGATCGGCGCCGGGGCCGAGGTGGAGCTGGGCGGTCCGACGGCGACGTCGGCACGGCCGGGGTACGGCAAGAGCGGCAACGTTCTCGTGCGCGTCGCCATGCCGGGGCAGATCATCGAGTACCCGCTCACGCTGCGCAGCGACCCGGTGCACCTCGCCTACCAGTGGGTGCGCGCGTCCGATTCGTCGCAGGCCGACGCGCCGCGCCCGCTGGGCGGCCCGGCGATGGTCGCACCGGCGCAGCCGGGGCTCTACCACCTCGCCGTGCTGGCGCGCACGACGGGCGCCACGCCGCAGGTCCTCGGCGACATCACGCTCGCCGTGCTCGTGCCGTTCTCGCAGAAGATGGCGGGCCAGGTGAACGGGTACCGGATCGGGTCGTACCCGTTCGAGCGCTTCGGGGGCGAGCGGCCGATCGGCTTCTTGGAGGTCGACCGCCGCAACGTCGACGTGCCGCTCACGCGCCACCTGCGGCTCGCCGACTTCGTGACGCACGACGAGCAGTCGGTGTGGCCGAAGTACGCTGCCGTGAGCCCGCGCCTGCTCGACAAGCTGGAGCTGGTGGTCGACGAGGTGGCGCGCATCCGCGGCGTGACGGATCCCCTGCGCATCGAGGTCGACGTGCACTCCGGCTTCCGCACGCCGCTGCACAACAGCAGCGTCGAGGGCGCGGCGCTGAACAGCCGCCACCAGTACGGCGACGCCGCCGACGTCGCGATCGACGCCGACGGCGACGGCCGGCTCACCGCGTTCGACAGCCGCCTCGTGGCGCTCGCCGCCGAGATGGTCGAGAAGCGCAACCCCGATCTCGTCGGCGGACTCGGGGTGTATGTGAGCCCGAAGTACCGCACGCCGTACGTCCACATCGACGCGCGCGGCAAGCGCGCCCGGTGGTGGGGCTGACCGCCTCACACTCCGTCGTCGCCGGCCGTAGAATGAAGGCATGAGCGACCACATTCGCGAGCGCATCAACCGCAAGCTCGACGCGCTGACCGAGGAGCGGCTGTACCAGATCCTCGACTACGTCGAGTTCCTGGAGTCGAAGTACGCCGCGCGGCAGAGCGCCGCGCCGAACGCGTTCACGAAGTTCGCCGAGGGGGTCGAGGACCGGCTCCGGGCGGGGCGCGTGTCGGCCAGCACGATCGCCGACACCATGGGGCTGCTGAACCGCGCCGTCGGGATGCTGAACGGGGTCGCGGCGGCTGGCAAGTCCGTTGCAGCGGACCTCGCCAACGCCGCGCAGCGCGTGGGTACGGCGGTCGCCGATGCGACCGCACAGGCGGGGACCGTCATCACCTCGACGACGCCTCCACCCGCGGACCCCAGCGCGCCGAACGCACCCAGCGCGGCGCCGAATGCCGCACCGCCGTCGACGCACCCGTCTCCGCCCGCGCCGCCCCCGGCCGGACCGGCGGCGGGTCCCGCACCCGGAGAGCCCCGCTCGTGAGTCCTCGCAATCCCGCTGCCCGCATCGCCCACGCCGCCGGACGCGCCCGCCACGCCGTCGGCGACCGCGTGCGCGACGTCACCCGCGACGTCCGGCGCGAGGTGCGCCGCCACGCGCCGCGCAGGGGCGCCAAGCGCACCGTGCTCGACACCATCCGGCAGATCCCGGCGTACCTGCGCCTGCTCGCCGGCCTGCTCGTCGACCGCCGCGTCTCCGTCCTCGACAAGCTCCTCGTCGCCGCCGCGGTCGCGTACATCGTCGCGCCGATCGACCTCATCCCGGACTACCTGCCGTTCATCGGCGAGGTCGACGACGTCTTCCTGCTCGTGACCGCGCTGCAGCGCCTGGTCGCGAACAGCGGGCGGCGCGTGCTGCTCGACCACTGGACCGGCCCGCGCTCCGAGCTGAGCGACCTCAATCTGCAGCGCGTGCTGCAGGCGGCCGCGTTCTTCCTCCCCATGGGAATCCAACGGAGGCTGCGCCGTCGGGTGGAGGAGCCTTGAACCGGCTCTGAGGGCCGCCTACCTTTCGCCATGGCGACCACTACTCGCATCGAATCGACCAGCCCCGCTCGTCCGGCACCGCCGGAGAGCGGGGCTTCGCGCAATGGGGCGCCGCGCGGCATCGCGCGCGTGCGCGACGACGTCGCGCTGACCTTCGACGACGTGCTCCTCGTGCCGCGCCACGCGCGCGTGCATCCGAAGGACGCCGACACGAGCTCGCGCTTCACGCGCGGCATCACGCTCCGCGTGCCGCTGATCTCCGCGGCCATGGATACCGTGACCGAGAGCGACATGGCGATCGCCATGGCGCGCGCCGGCGGCATCGGCGTGCTGCACAAGAACATGTCGATCGACCGCCAGGCGGCGGAGGTCGACCGCGTGAAGCGCTCCGAGAGCGGCATGATCCTGAACCCGATCACGCTCTCGCCGGATGCCACGCTGCGCGAGGCGGTGGCGCTCATGCAGCGCTTCAAGATCTCCGGCGTGCCGGTGGTCGACCGCGACGGACGCCTCGTCGGCATCATCACGAACCGCGACCTGCAGTTCGAGCGCAGCCTCGACCGCCCGCTGCACGAGGCGATGACGAGCGAGGGGCTCGTGACCGCGCCGATGGGCACCACGCTCGACGAGGCGGAGGCGATCATGGGACGCCACCGCATCGAGAAGCTGCCGGTGGTCGACGACAACGGCGGGCTGCGCGGCCTCATCACGGTGAAGGACATCCACAAGCGGCGGCAGTACCCGGGCGCGAACAAGGACCAGCACGGGCGCCTGCGCGTCGCAGCGGCGGTCGGCGCGGCCGGCGACTTTCTCGCCCGCGCGCGCGCGCTCGTCGACGCCGGCGTCGACGTGCTCGTGATCGACACCGCGCACGGCCACAGCCAGGGCGTGCTCGACGCGACGGCGCGCGTGCGCGACGCGTTCCCGGACGTGCAGCTCGTCGCCGGCAACGTGGCGACGCGCGACGGCGCGGCGGCGCTCGTGGAGCGCGGCGTCGACGCGGTGAAGGTCGGCGTCGGCCCTGGCTCGATCTGCACCACGCGCGTCGTCACCGGTGTCGGCGTGCCGCAGCTCACCGCGATCTTCGAGGCGGTGGAGGGCGCCGGCGACGTCCCCGTGATCGCCGACGGCGGCATCAAGTACTCGGGCGACATCGTGAAGGCGCTCGCCGCCGGCGCGTCGAGCGTGATGATGGGCTCCATGCTCGCCGGCACCGAGGAGAGCCCCGGCGAGTCGCTGCTGCTCGAGGGACGCCGCTTCAAGATGATCCGCGGCATGGGCTCCCTCGCCGCGATGCAGGACGGCAGCGCCGACCGGTACTTCCAGGAAGGCGAGATGTCGCCGAAGAAGCTCGTCCCCGAGGGGATCGAGGGGCGCGTGCCGTACAAGGGCCCCGTCGCCGACGTGCTGTTCCAGATGGTCGGCGGCCTGCGGAGCGGCATGGGCTACGTCGGCTGCGGCAGCATCGACGAGCTGCGCACCGAGGCGGTGTTCACGCGCATCACGACCGCGGGCCTGCGCGAGTCGCACCCGCACGACGTCACGATCACGCGCGAGGCACCGAACTACTCGGCCTGACGGCCGCTGCGTGGCTGCGTGGCTGCGTGACTGCGCGAAGGCGACGCAGCCACGCAGCCACGCAGCGTTTTTTTCGAGGTAGGGTATCGCGCGCCGTCAGGGTTCTGTCAGGAGGCGCGGCGAGGCGTGCCCCAACGTCGGCGCGCGGCGTACGTATTGACAACGTCCGAGCGCACGGGGCAGTTTGCGCCCTTCGCGCGACGGAGCGGCCTCGGCCGTTCGTCGAGCAGCTCTCCACACCGCTGGCCCCTACCGAGAGAGACACGCTATGGCGTTGATGGCGACGAAGAACATCGACCGCATCCAGTCGGAAGCGGGTGAGGAGGGGCAGCACACCCTCAGGCGCACGCTCACCGCGACCAACCTCGTGATGCTCGGCATCGGCGCCATCATCGGCGCCGGCATCTTCGTGCTGACCGGCTCCGCCGCCGCGCAGTACGCGGGCCCCGCGGTCGTGCTGTCGTTCGTGCTCGCGGGCCTCGGCTGCCTGTTCGCGGGGCTCTGCTACGCCGAGTTCGCGTCGATGATTCCCGTGGCCGGGAGCGCGTACACGTATGCCTACGCGACGTTAGGCGAGATCATCGCGTGGATCATCGGCTGGGACCTGATCCTCGAGTACCTCGTCGGCGCGTCCACCGTCGCGGTGGGGTGGGCGGGCTACTTCAAGGCGTTCATGACGAAGCTCGGCATCCACCTGCCGGACGCGCTCACGCAGGCGCCGCTCGTGTGGAACACGCAGACCGAGACGATCCAGCGCGTGCCGGGCGGCGTGATCAACATCCCCGCCATGGTGCTGACGCTGCTCATGACGACGCTCCTCGTCATCGGCATCAAGGAGTCGGCGCGGTTCAACAACCTGATCGTGTTCGTGAAGGTCACGATCGTCTTCCTCGTCATCGGCTTCGGGTTCATGTTCGTCGACACGGCGAACTGGCACCCGTTCATTCCGCCGCAGATCGGGCCGGGGCAGTACGGGTGGGACGGCATCGTGCGCGCGGCCGGCGTCGTGTTCTTCGCCTACATCGGCTTCGACGCCGTGAGCACGGCGGCGCAGGAGGCGCGCAACCCGCAGCGCGACATGCCGATCGGCATGCTCGGATCGCTCGCGTTCTGCACGGTGCTCTACATCCTGATGTCGCTCGTCATGACCGGGCTCGCGCCGTACAAGGACCTCAACGTCCCGCACCCGGTGGACGTCGCGCTCGCGCGCGTGCCGTCGCTCGGCTGGCTGAACTACCTCGTCGACATCGGCGCCATCGCCGGCCTCGCGTCGGTCGTGCTCGTGATGCTCATGGGACAGCCCCGCATCTTCTTCTCGATGGCGCGCGACGGGCTGCTGCCGCCGGTCTTCGGCAAGGTGCATCCGCGCTTCCGCACCCCGTACGTGACGACGATTCTCACGGGCTGCCTCGCCGCCGTCGGCGCCGGCCTGCTGCCGATCGACCTGCTCGGCGAGCTGGTGTCGATCGGGACGCTGTTCGCGTTCATGGTCGTCAGCGCGGGCGTGCTCGTGCTCCGCTACCGCCGGCCGGAGCTCAAGCGCCCGTTCCGCACCCCGCTCGTGCCCGTCGTGCCGATCCTCGGCATCCTGGTCTGCGGCTATCTCGTGTGGGGACTGCCGCGCGCGACGCAGGAGCGGCTCGTGATCTGGCTCGTGATCGGGCTCGTGATCTACTTCCTGTATGGCCGCACGCACTCGCGCGTGAGCAACCCGGGTCAGCCGGCGTTCAGCGGCGACTGAGCACACCGCGCGCGACGTGTGAGCGCCCGGCCGCCTTACCCGCGGCCGGGCGCTTGCTTTTGGCCCATGCGGGTCGCCAAGCTTTTCCGATGACCAGCGTTCTCTCCGGCACCGCCGATCTTCTCGCCGTCCCGCCCGCGCGGGAGGCGGCACTGCGCGCGCTCGCGGTGCAGCTGAAGTCGGGAATGCGTGTCGCGCTGTCGACGCACATCAACGCCGACGGCGACGGCTGCGGCTCCGAAGCGGGGATGGCGCACCTCCTCCGCCAGCTCGGCATCGACGCGCACGTCGTGAACCCGACGCCGTGGCCGGACATGTATCGCTTCATGCTCGACGGGGGCGTCGTGGACGAGAGCCCACGCGGCGCCGACGCGCTGAAGCGCATCGACGGCCTGATCGTGCTCGACATCAGCGACGTGAAGCGATTGGGTGTGCTCGCCGAGTCGGTGCGCGCGCTGCGTGTGCCGAAGATGGTGATCGACCATCACATCGCGACCGACGAGCCGGCGGGCAGCGTCGCGGTGAGCGACACCGCCGCGTGCGCGACCGGTGAGCTCGTGTTCGACTTCGCGCGCGTGCTCGGCCTCGAGCTGACGCCGGAGATCGGCACCGCGCTGTACGCGGCGATCCTCACCGACACCGGCGGCTTCCGCTTCAGCAACACGTCGCCGCGCTGTCACGCGATCGCCGGACAGCTCCTCGCCACCGGCGTGGACCCGGAAGAGATGTACCGGCGCGTGTATGCGTCGGTGCCGGTGGGCAAGCTCGCGCTGCTGCGCGAGGCGCTCGGCACGCTCGACGTGGACGCGGCGCGCGGCCTCGCGTGGATCTCGGTTCCCGCCGGCGCGATGGAGCGGCACAACGTGCGGGCCGAGGATCTCGACGGCATCGTCGAGCACCCGCGGTCGATCGCCGGGACGCGGCTCGCGCTGTTCTTCCGCGACCTCGGACACAACCGCGTGAAGGTGTCGTTCCGCAGCACGGGCGAGGTGGACGTGAACGCGCTCGCGCGCGAGTTCGGCGGGGGCGGCCACGCGAAGGCGTCGGGCGCGCTCATCGCGGGCTCGCTCGACGACGTCGAGCAGCGCGTCGTCGACGCCTCGCGCGCATATCTCGACTCACTCTCGAACGGATGACCGACTCTCTCCAGCAGCGCATCGAGACGGCGCTCTCGCAGATACATCACCCGCGGCTCGGCACGGACGTCGTGCGGGCCGACGTCGTGCGCGACGTCGCGACGACGACGGACGGCAAGGTACGGCTCACCCTCGTGCTCGCGGCGGAGGACGACGCGACGCTCGTGCGCGACGTGCGCCACGCCGTCGAGGGCGTCGACGGCGTGACGAACGTGCGCGTCGACGTCATGGATCCCGCGCAGTACGACGCCGCGCGCGGCGACAAGCGCGCCGCGAACCTCGCCGCCGCGGGCCGCTCCGCGCCGGCGCGCGCGCTGCCCGTGATGGACGCCGCGCCCTCGCGTCCCGCGACGCCCGCGGCGCCGCAGCCGGTGAACTACCCGGAGCTCGGGAAGATCATCGCCGTCTCGAGCGGCAAGGGCGGCGTCGGCAAGTCCACCGTCGCGGTGAACCTCGCGCTCGCGCTCGCGCAGCGCGGCGCGCGCGTGGGCATCATGGACGCGGACGTCTACGGCCCGAATCTCCCGCGCATGCTCGGCGTCGACGAGCCGCCGCCGGTGCGCGACCAGAAGATCCAGCCGCTCGAGGCGCACGGGCTGAAGATCATGAGCATCGGGTTCATGATCGAGCGCGACCAGCCGGCGATCTGGCGCGGGCCGATCGTCATGAAGGTCATCACGCAGTTCCTGCGCGACGTCGCCTGGGGGCAGCTCGACTACCTCATCGTCGACATGCCGCCCGGCACCGGCGACGCGCAGCTCTCGCTCGTGCAGGCGACGAACGTGCACGGCGGCGTCATCGTCACCACGCCGCAGCAGGTCGCGGTGGGCGACGCGCTCCGCGGCGTGAAGATGTTCGAGCGCGTCGGTGTGCCGGTGCTCGGCATCGTCGAGAACATGAGCTACCTCGAGAACCCCGAGACGGGAAAGCCGATCGCCGTGTTCGGATCCGGCGGCGGCCAGCGCCTCGCCGATGAAGTCGGCGTGCCGCTGCTCGGCCAGGTGCCGATCGACCCGCGCATCGTCGAGGGCGGCGACACCGGCCGTCCGATCGTCGCCGCCGAGCCTAACGCGAGCGCGTCGCGCGCGCTCATCGCGGTGGCCGAGCGCGTGGCGGCGCGGGTGGCGGAGCGCTACGGCGCGGAGCGGGCCGCGCGGTGACCCTCCCGGTCGACGAGCGCGACGGCGGCGTCACCGTCGCACTCGTCGGCCCGGCGCTGGTGCACGAGCCGCTCGGCACGCTGGTCGTGCGCGTCGCGCTCCCCGCGGTCGCGTCGAACCTGCTCATGACGTTGTTCCTCGCCGTCGACTCGTTCTGGATCGGGACGCGGCTCGGGCCGACGGCGCTCGCCGCCGCGACGGCGTCGGTGTTCTGGGTGTGGCTCGGCATCTCGGTGGCCGAGATGATCTCCGTCGGCCTCACGGCGGTCGCTGCTCGGCGACATGGCGAGCGGCGACCCGCGGAGGCGGCGCGCACGGCGGGGGACGCGCTGCTCGTCGCGTTCGCGTTAGGCACCGTCGCCGCCGTCGTCGGGCGGCTCGGCCTGCACGGGATGTTCGCGCTCATGGACGCGCCGCGCGACGTGGCGGCGGTCGGCGCGTCGTACCTCGGCACGTACATGATCGCCGCGCCGGTGCTGTACGCGTACTTCGTCGTCGACGCGACGTTCCGCGCGTCCGGCGACACGCGCACGCCGCTCGTCATCCTCGCGGCGTCGGTCGTCGTGTCGCTCGTGCTCGACCCGCTGCTCATCCTGGGACTCGCGGGGCTGCCGAAGCTCGGCATCGCCGGCGCCGCGCTGGCGACGGTGTCGACGCGGTGCGTGGCGTGCGCGGTGGGACTCGCGGTGCTGCGACGGCGGCACATGATCGTGTTCGGCGCGCCGCGGTTCGACGTCGTGCGGCGCGTGCTGCGCGTGGGATTGCCGACGGCGGCGACGGGCGTGCTGTTCAGCATCGTGTACGTCGTCGTCGCGCGCACGGCGTCGCGCTTCGGCACGGCGACGCTCGCCGCGCTGGGTCTCGGCTTCCGCGTGGAGAGCTGGCTGTACATGATCGGCGTCGGCTTCGGCGCCGCCGCCGCGGCGATCGTCGGGCAGAACCTCGGCGCCGGCGAGACGGCGCGCGCGGAGCGCACCGGGTGGCTCATGCTCGCCTACAGCACCATGCCGGCGTTGCTCGTCGTGACGCTCGCGCTCACGGCGCCGCAGTGGGCGGCCGGAATCTTCACGCGCGACGCCGAGGTCATCGCGCAGACGGCGAGCTACCTGCGCATCGGCGCGGTCGCGCAGCTCTTCCTCAGCGCGGAGGTCGTGCTCGAGGGCGCCCTCGGCGGCGCGGGCTTCACCGTCGCGCCGATGGTGACGTCGACGGTGCTCACGGTGGCGCGCATCCCGCTCGCGACGTGGTCGGCGCGGTTCGGCGTCGTCGGCCTGTGGTGGACCATCGCCGCGACGGCGGCGGGGCGGGGCATGGCCATGATGGCGCTCTGGGGCGCCGGGCGGTGGAAACGGACGCGCGTGTAAGGCCCCGGACGGCTCCACGTACGAGTCTTCGTGGGACTGAAGAAGGACTGAAGAGGGACTGAAGAAGGACTCTTGAAGGGTTCCTTCTTCAGTCCCCCTTCAGTCCTTCTTCAGTCCTACAGAAACACGTACGTGGAGCCATGCCGGCCCCACCCGCGCTGCGGCGACGCCGCCCCGCTGTTAGCATTTGCCGAATGCGCCCCATCGTCACGCTGCTCACCGACTTCGGCACGGCCGACGGCTACGTGGCCGAGATGAAGGGCGTACTGCTGACGAGCGTGCCCGACGCGACGGTGGTGGACGTGACGCACGACGTGCCGTCGCAGGACGTGGAGGCGGGGCGGCTGGCGGTCGCGCGCTACTGGCGCCGGTTCCCGCCGGGCACCGTGCACATCGCCGTCGTCGATCCCGGCGTCGGGTCGTCGCGGGCCGCGCTCGCGGTGGCGAGCGACGGGCGCTTCCTCGTCGGGCCGGACAACGGCCTGCTGTCGCCGGCGCTGCTCGCGCAGGGGGCGCGTGTGGTGGCGCTGCCGGTGCCGCCGCACGCCGCGCCGACGTTCCACGGCCGCGACGTGTTCGCTCCCGCCGCCGCGCTGCTGCTGCAGGGCGTGCCGCTCGACTCGTTAGGCATGCCGCACGACACGCCGGTCGTGCGCCGCACCGCGGAGGCGCACCGGCTCGCCGACGGCACCGTGGCCGGGCAGGTCATCACGATCGATCGCTTCGGCAACGCGATCACGAACCTCGTGACGCGCGGCGCCGCGGAGGTGAGCGTGGGCGGCTACACGCTCGCCGTACGGCGCTCCTACGCGGACGTCGAGCCCGGAGCGGTGGTGGCGCTCACGGGCTCGAACGGGCTCGTCGAGATCGCGGTGCGCGACGGCAGCGCCGCCCAGCGGCTCGGCCTCGCGCGCGGGGCGCCGGTGCTGCTCCGCGCGCTCCGTTAGGCGCGGCTCAGGATGCCGTCGCCGCGCGCGGCGGCAGCACGCGTGGCTCGACGCGGTGCACCTGCTCCACGGACGGCTTCGCGACCTCGCCGCCGTCGGAGATCCAGCCGTTGTACAGGTGCCCGACGCGCGTGCGCATCGCTCCCGTGCCGTGGTGCAGCTCCGACGCGAGCTCGCCGCCGGTGAGCAGCACGACCATCGACAGGTACATCCACGTCAGCAGCACGATCACCGCGCCGATGGTGCCGTACGTCTTGTTGTAGTTGCCGAAGTTCTGGACGTAGAGCCGGAAACCCATCGTCACGACGATCCACAGCACCGAGGCGAGCAGCGCGCCGGCGAGCGAGTGCCACTTGTTCTGCCGCACGTCCGGCAGGAAGAAGTACACGGCCCAGGCGGTGCCGACGAGGATCGCGGCGGCGAGCGCGTACTGGATCACGGTCCAGAACCATTTGCCCGTCTCGCCGATGTGCATCCACGCGGCGAGCTTGTCGACGATGTCGCCGCCGGCGACGAAGACGACCGTCGCGAGCGTGAACAGGATGCCGACGCAGATCAGGGCGGCCATCGCGATGAGCTGGCGCTTCCACCACGGCCGCGCGTCCTTGTCGCAGTCGTACGCCGTGTTCAGCGCGCCCATCAGGTTGCTGAAGATGCTCGACCCGGAGAACAGCGCGAGCAGCGCGCCCACCGACACGAGTCCCGGCGCCCCGGGCGCGAACACCACCTGCTCGACGACGTTCTTCACGAGCGTGAACGCGTCCGGCGGCACCGCGCGCGCGAGCTGGTCGAGCACGAGATAGAACGTCTTCTTCCGGTCGCCGACGAGCGCCAGCAGCGGCGCCAGGAAGAGGAAGATCGGGAACAGCGAGAAGAAGAAGTAGTACGCGAGCTGCGCGCCGAGTCCGAGGACGTTGTCCTCGATCACCTCGCTCGCCGTCTTCTTCACGAGCGGACCCACGCGATATCCCTTCACGATCATCCCAAGCTCCATGCGGCAAGGTTCCGTCCGCCTCACGGGGCAAGGGACGGGCCGGACCCGTCGCAGGTAACCGGGCCTCTACTCGTGCCTGATCGTGAGCCGGCCGAACGCGGCCGAGCCGCGCACGCGGAGCCGATGGGGCGCGTCGTCCCAGTTGTCGCTCACCCAGGCGTTGCCGCGCCGCCGCAGCCCGTCGCGGTCGAGCGACGCGAACGCGCGGTCGATCTCGACGCTGACGCCGACGTCGGCCGGCACGCGAATCGTGCTGCCGCCGAGCGCGAGCTGGAGGTCGAGGTCGACGTCCTGGGTCCACCGGCCGCCGAAGTCGAGGTCGACGCCGCCAACGCCGGAGTTCACGGAGACGAGCGGGGCGTTCGCGTTCGCCAGGTCGTAGCCCCGGAATCGCGCCGCGCCGACCTGGATGTCGAGCAGGCGCATCGGGTGTGGGTTCGGCACGTCGAAGCGGACCGCGCTCTCGCTCGCCCCCGCCTGCAGGCGCAGCGCGTCGAGCGTGAGGCCGCTGAGGTCGAGCTCCGCCTTCGTCGCCCCGAGCTCCAGCGCGAGGTCCATCGGGACGCCGCGGGCGAGCTCCACGCGCATGGACATGTCGCGCGTGTGCGAGATGCGCCCGTGGTCGCCGCGGACGCCGAGCTCCAGCCGGCGCGACACCGGGTCGAACGAGTGGATCGGCTCGACGGCGTCGGGGTCGTAGCGCAGCTCCATGCGATAGAGCTGCGGGTCGTCCGTCGGCCGCATGGACAGCCGGCCGGCGCCGTAGCGCACGCGGACGGTGGTGGCGCCGGAGTCGTGCAGCTGGCGCGACGACTCCAGGGTCTTCAGCTCCTGGCCGCGAGCGACCGGCGTCAGGCTGGCGAGCGAGAGGAGTCCGGCGGCGATGACGCGACGGGACATGGTCGTCCTCCGATCGCCGGCCCGACGCCGGCCGGCGTCACGCGGTGGGCGGAGCGGGCGGCACGGTCGGGCGACGCGCGGCGACCACACCGGCGACCGGCGTCGGCGTCTGCCACCCCGGCACGTTTGACTGGTATGGCGACCGCTCGGCCGCGTGCCCGGCGCCCTCGGCCCGGCGGGCGGCCCGCGCCGACTCGGAGCGGGTGCCGGCGCGCGAGATCAGCGCCGCCCCGAACCCGGCCGTCGCCGCCACCCACGTGGTGGCCAGCGCGACGGTCCGCAGGACGACGGCGAGCGCGGGCACCGAGGTGAGCGCCGCGGAGCCGAGCCACACCGCCAGGTAGACGGCGATGCCGACGCTGAGCGCGGTGAGCGCCTCGCCGCGGGCGGAGGTCGCGCGCCGGCGCGTGGGCCCGCGCTCACCGCCGAGGACCGACCGGCCAGTGACGAACGCGACGGCGAGGAAGCCAAGCGTGACGAGCCCCGCCGCCGCGATGATGCCGGCGACGATGGCGAGCGGGATGGCGAGGATGCCAACGACGGTGAGCGTGAGCGCGACGCAGACGACGAGCAGCGCGGGCAGGACGAGCATCTGCCCCACGATCCCGACGCCAAGAGCGCGGGCGAAGCTCACCTCGAACGCCTCGGCCACGCCGTCGAGGTACGGGCTCGCGGTGACGAGGACGCCGAGCCCGATCACGAGCAGCACGACGAGCCAGCCGAGGACCAGCTTGACGGCGTGCATCGTTCCCAGGTCGCTCGCGCGCACCGGCACGACCGCCGGCGAGGCGCGGCGTCCCTCCGTGCCGGACATCGACCGCAGCTCGCCGTCGACCCGGGCGCCGTCGAGCAGCTGCACGTGGCCGAACACGGCGACGGCGTCGCCCCTCACGTGGGCGCCCGGGTGGACCGTGAGGTCGCCCGCGAGCACGAGCGCGTCACCGTCGACCGTGCCGTAGACGTCCACCGGGCCCCGCAGCACCGCGACGTCCTCGACCCGAGCGCCGGCCGGCACGACGAGCCCGCGCGTGGCCGCCGGAGCGGGCGTGGCGGCGGGGGCCGGGGCGGTCTGCTGGGCGCGGAGCGGAGCGGCGAGGGCCGTGAGGAGGGCGAGGGCGGCGAGCCGGAGGGACGGGGTGCGGCGTCGCATGGGGCGTCCCATCGGGCTCAGCTCACTGCCGGTTGCGGCCCGCGGCCGCGACGCGCCGGAGTCCGGCCGCCGCGATGATCACCGCGAGAATGAAGGTCGTGGCGATGAGGGCGACGCCCGTCCCGCTGCCGAGCAGGCCGACGGCGGGGTCGCCGAGGGCCGACGCGACGGCGTCGCCGAGGATGCCGCGGGCGGCGCCCTGGGCGCGCTCGAGGGCGGTACCGCCGAGCATGGTCAGCACGTCGAGGCGGGCGCCGAGCCAGAGCAGGGCGACCGTGAGGACGGACGCCACGGAGACCGCGCCCGCCCCAGCGAGCACACGCGCGGGGCGCGACTGCGGGACGAAGCGGCGCAGCGTGTCGAGCAGCGCGACGTGCCACGGCTCGAACACCTGGACCTGCGCCATGACCCGCTCCGCGAACAGCGGCGACGGCGCGAGATGCGGCAGCGCCTCGAGCTCCGCGACCACGAAGCGGGCCGCCTCGACCTCCGCCGCGCACTCCGGGCACTGCCGGACGTGCGCCTTCAGCGGCGCGACGCCGAATCCGGCTTCGCCGTCGAGCAGCAGATCGATCTCGTCCGGAAGTAGATGACGGTTCACAATGGCTCCTGTGCCGGGTCGTACGCTCCGGGCCGAAGCAGAGTTTCAGTGTCGGTACGCGCGCGCGCGAGCGGCGCGTGTCCTTCATCACCAATACGCAGTTCTACGGAGATCACGATCGCAGGTGCTCGAGCGCGCGTCGCAGCTCGTGGCGCGCTCGGTGGATGTACGTCTTCACGGTGCCGAGCGGGAGGTCGAGCGTGGCCGCGATCTCCTCGTACGACCGCCCCTCGACATGACGCAGCATGATGCACGATCGATACTCGGGACGCAGCCGCGCGATGGCCCGCTCGATCGCGGTGCCCAGCTCGCGCGACTCCATCTCCTCCAGCGCCGTCTCCTGCTGCGCCGCGATCTCGAACGTCGTGGCCTCGATCTCCGCGGCGCTCGACGCGTGCGGCGAGCCGTCCATGCTCACCGTGTCGAGCTTCTTCCGACGCAGGTAGTCGATGGCGACGTTGTTCGCGATCTTGAACAGCCAGCTCGAGAACTTGAACTCCGGGCTGTACCGATCGATGTGGTTGAGGACCTTGATGAACGTGTCCTGCGCGAGGTCCTCGGCCACCTCGCGGTCGCGCACCATGCGGTGCACGAGCGAGAAGACCGGCCGTTCGTAGCGGCGCACGAGCTCACGGAACGCCGCCTCCCGCCCGTCCTGCGCGAGCCGTACGACGTCGGCGTCCGGAAGATTCTCGAGCTCGAGGCGGGATGGCGGCGGGGGCATGCTCACGGTGGCAGGCGTCCCCAACCTACAACCGAAGTGCGGGCCTTTGTAGCTTCACGGCGATGCCTACCATGCCCGCCGAGCCCGCGCCGCCACCCGTGGACGACGCCGTCGCGCGTGCCGCGGCGGCGGGCGGCGCGGAGAAGCGCGCGTACGTGCAGCGCATCTTCTCCGAGATCGCCCCGCGCTACGACCTGCTGAACCACGTCCTGAGCCTGAACGTCGACCGGCGCTGGCGCCGGCGCGCCGTCGCGGCGCTGGCGTGGCGGGCGCACCCGGCCGGCGCGTACCTCGACCTGTGCGCGGGCACGCTGGACGTGGGGGCGATGCTCGTGCGCGAGCGCGGCTTCGCCGGCACCGTGGTGGGCGCCGACTTCGCCGAGCCGATGCTGCGCGCGGGCGCGGGGAAGGCGCCGCGATCGCGGCTCGCGCCGGTGACCGCCGACGCGCTGTCGCTGCCGCTCGCCGACGACGCGCTGGCGGGGGCGATCGTGGCGTTCGGCATCCGCAACGTGGCGGACCTCGACGCGGCGCTGCGCGAGGTGCTGCGGGTGCTCCGCCCCGGCGCGCGGTTCGTGATCCTCGAGTTCTCGACGCCGCGCTCCGCGCTCGTGCGCGCCGGCTACCACCTGTACTTCCACCACGTGCTGCCGCTCGTCGGCCGGCTCGTGAGCGGGCACGAGACCGCGTACAGCTACCTGCCGCGCTCCGTCGCGCACTTTCCGGTCGAGGAGGAGCTCGCGGCGCGCATGACGCGCGCGGGGTTCGCGCAGGTCCGCTGGGAGAGCCTTTCGTTAGGCATCGCGGCCATTCACGTCGGCGAGAAACGGTGACGTTGGACACGCTCCAGGATTTCATCTCCGCGATCGAGCAGGCAGGCGAGCTGCATCGCGTCCGGCGCCCGGTGAAAGCCCACCTCGAGATCTGCGAGATCACCGACCGCGTCTCCAAGATGCCCGGGGGCGGGAAGGCGCTGCTGTTCGAGCACGTGCTGCTGCGCGACGGCACGCGGTCGCCGTACCCGGTGGCGATCAACCTGTTCGGCTCCATGCGCCGCATGGCGCTCGCGTTAGGCGTCGACGCGCTCGACGAGCACGGGCGGCGCATCACGGAGCTCATGGACCTCAAGGTCCCCGAAGGGCTGCTCGGCAAGCTGTCGATGTTGCCGCGACTGTTCGAGGTGTCGAAGTTTCCCCCGCGCGTGAAGGGCGGGAACCCGCCGTGCCGGGAGGTCGTGTGGCGCGGCGACGAGATCGATCTCGACCGGCTGCCGATCCTCACGTGCTGGCCGGACGACGGCGGCCCGTACGTGACGCTGACGATGGTGATCTCGAAGGATCCCACGCGCGGCATCCGCAACGTCGGCATGTACCGCGTGCAGCAGCTGTCGAAGAACACCGTCGCCATGCACTGGCAGCGGCACAAGGTGGGCGCCGCGCACTGGCGCGAGATGGCGGAGCGCGGCGAGACGATGCCGGTGTGCATCGTCGTCGGCGCGGACCCGGCGTCGATCTACTCGGCGAGCGCGCCGCTGCCGCCGGCGGTGGACGAGTTCATCTTCGCCGGGTTCCTGCGGCGCGAGCCGGTGAAGCTGGTGAAGGCGCTGACGAACGATCTCGAGGTGCCGTGGGACGCCGAGATCGTGCTCGAGGGATACATCGACCCGCGCGAGGCGCTCGTGGTGGAGGGGCCGTTCGGCGACCACACGGGGTTCTACTCGGAGGCGGACCTGTACCCCCAGGTGCACCTCACCGCGGTGACGATGCGCCAGCACGCCACGTACGCGACGACGATCGTCGGCCGCCCGCCGATGGAGGACTACTACCTCGGCCACGCCACCGAGCGCGTGTTCCTGCCGCTGCTCAAGATGACGGTGCCGGAGATCGTGGACTATCACATGCCCGCCGAGGGCGTGTTCCACAACCTCGTGTTCGTGTCGATCGACAAGCAGTATCCCGGGCAGGCGTACAAGGTGATGCACGCGCTGTGGGGGCAGGGGCTGATGTCGCTCGCCAAGGTGCTCGTCGTGGTCGACAAGCACGTGAACGTGCGCGACACCCAGCAGGCGTGGTGGGCGGCGCTGAACAACATCGACCCGGAGCGCGACGTGCGCTTCACCATGGGACCAGTCGACGTGCTCGATCACGCGAGCCGCGCGTTCACCTACGGGAGCAAGATGGGCATCGACGGCACGCGCAAGCTGCCGGAGGAGGGCTTCACGCGGGCGTGGCCGCCGCTCATCGAGATGGACCAGGCGACGAAGGCGGCCGTCGACGCGATGTGGCCGGAGCTGGGCCTGTGACGACGCGACCCGCCGAGCCACAGACGTTCGTCGGCACGTCGAAGCTCGCCCGCTACGCGAGCTTCGTGAAGCTGCCCCATACGGTGTTCGCGCTGCCGTTCGCGCTCGTCGGCGTGGTGCTCGCGAGCTGGACGCGCATGCCCGACGCGCGCACACTCGTGTGGACCGTGGTCGCGTTCACCGCGGCGCGCTTCGCGGCCATGGGCTTCAACCGCATCGTCGACCGCGACGTCGACGCGGCGAACCCGCGCACGGCGCGGCGCGAGCTGCCCACCGGTGCGCTGTCGCTGCGCGAGGCGCAGCTGGCGGTGGCGGTGGCGTCGCTCGTGTTCGTCGGCGCCGCGGCCGCGCTCAACACCCTGTGTCTCGCGCTCGCGCCGCTCGCGCTGGCATGGGTGTTCTTCTACAGCTACACGAAGCGGTTCACGCGCTGGTCGCACCTCGTGATGGGCCTCGGACTCGGCATCGCGCCGGTGGGCGGCTACCTCGCCGTCACGGGCTCGTGGACGCGGCCGTGGTGGCTCGCCGGCTCGCTCGCGCTCGCGGTGATGGCGTGGGCCGGCGGCTTCGACGTGTTCTATGCGCTGCAGGACGTCGCGTTCGACCGCGAGGCGGGGCTGCACTCGCTGCCCGCGATGCTCGGCCCGCGCCGCGCGATCGCGATCGCGCGCGTGCTGCACGCATCGGCGGTGGCGCTGCTGGGCGCGGCGGCACTCGGCGCGCCGGCGGGACACGGGTGGCTGCTCGCCGGCGTCGCGGTCGTCGCGGCGCTGCTGTTCTACGAGCACTCGCTCGTGCGCGAGAACGACCTGTCGCGCCTCGACGCGGCGTTCTTCACGATGAACGGCGTGATCAGCATCGTGTTCCTCGTGTTCGCGCTCGTCGCGCGGGCCACGGCGTAGATGCGCGAGCGGCGCGCGTCCCCGCTCCCGGTCGTCGTCGCCGTCACCGGCGCGTCGGGCGCGCCGTACGCGGTGCGGCTGCTGCAGGCGCTCGCTGCCGCGTCGCGGCCGACGTGGCTCGTCGTCAGCTCGCACGGGTGGCGGCTGCTCGCCACGGAGTCGGACATCGCGTCGTCGGACGCGTTGCGCGACGCGGTGGGCGCGTCGAACTGGGACCCGTGGATCACGGCGTTCGACGACACCGACCGCGGCGCGCGTCCGGCGTCGGGCTCCGCGCGCACGGCCGGGATGGTGATCTGCCCGTGCTCCATGGGCACGCTCGCCGCGATCGCCGCGGGCACGTCGCGGTCGCTCGTGGAGCGCGCGGCCGACGTGACGCTGAAGGAGCGCCGCCCGCTGGTGCTCGTGCCGCGCGAGACGCCGCTCAGCGCGATCCACCTCGAGAACATGCTGCGCCTGACGCGCGCCGGCGCGACGGTGCTCCCCGCGTCGCCGGGCTTCTACCACCGGCCGCGCGACATCGACGCACTGGTGGACTTCGTGGTCGCGCGCGTGCTCGACCACCTCGGCGTGGAGCACGCGGTGGGACGGCGGTGGGGCGAGGGCGACGAGGCGACGGAATGACGCACGTCGTGGGGCTCATCTCCGACACGCACGGGCTGGTGCGCGCGTCGGTGTTCGACGCGCTCGCGGGCGTGGAGCTGATCCTCCATGCGGGCGACGTCGGCGACGGCGTGCTCGAGGAGCTGGAGGCGATCGCGCCGGTGCGCGCGGTGTTCGGCAACACCGATCCCGTCGACCCGCGGCTCGAGGAGTCGCTGGAGCTGACGATCGGCGGGCTGTCGATCCACGTGAGCCACGGCCACGAGCTCGGCGCGCCGACGCCGCAGAAGCTGCTCGCCGCGTACGCCGCCGACGTGATCGTCTACGGCCACACGCATCGACAGCTCGTGACGCGCGCCGACGGGCGTCTCGTCGTGAACCCCGGCGCGGCGGGGCAGCGTCGGTTCAACCTCCGGCCGAGCGTCGGGCGCCTAACGATCGCGGATGGCGCGGCCGCGGTGGAGCTGGTGGACCTCACGTGAGCGCTTCATGACCTTCACCGGTTTCACCTCGAGAGCATTCACGTTCCTGCGCGGCCTCGCGAAGCACAACGAGAAGCCGTGGTTCGAGGCGCATCGCGACTCGTACGAGAACGACCTGCGCGCGCCGATGATCGCGCTCGTCGACGAGATGGACGCGCGGTTCGGGGAGTTCGCGCCGGAGATGGTGGGCGATCGGCGGCGCAGCGTGTTCCGCATCCACCGCGACGTGCGCTTCTCGAAGGACAAGCGGCCGTACAAGACGAACGCGGCGTGCTGGTTCTTCCACCGCGACGTGTCGCGCGCGCGGCAGGGCGAGCGCGCGGGGGAGAGCAGCGCCGCGGTGCACGGCGGCGCGGGGCTCTACTTCCAGCTCGCGCCGGCCGACTGCTGGGTGGGGGGTGGGCTGTGGATGCCGCCGCGTCCGGCGCTCAACATGATCCGCGAGGCGCTCGCGGCGGACCATCGCGGCTTCGAGCGGATCGTGCGCGCGCCGGCGTTCGCGGAGCGCTTCGGGGCGCTCGACGCGGAGTCGCTGCTCACGCGCACGCCGCGTGGGTACGACGCGGACCACCCGGCGGCGGAGTGGCTGCGCTACCAGTCGTTCACGGCCGGGCGCAAGATGCGCGACGCGGAGACGTTAGGCGCGTCGCTGCCGGAGACGCTGGAGGCGGACTACCGCCTGCTCCTGCCGCTGGTGCGCTGGCTCAACGCCGCGCTGCACCTGCAGGCAGCGCGACGGCGCTAGCGGCGCCGTCGCGCGCCGGGCCGTCACACCTCGCGGAAGTGCGACGCGGGGTAGAGGTAGTCGTCGTCGGAGTCGTCGATGATGCGATAGAACGCGCCATCCGCCTCGACGCCGACCAGCTCGTAGATCTTTCCCAACGTCAGGTCGTGACACCCGCCCGGCTCGTCGTCGCCCGGGATGAGGAGCCAGGGCTCCACGCTGATGCACTGGACGAGGGTCGTCGGCTGCCAAGTGGTGGCCATATCGCGCACTCCTGCGGCGTCATCGCGGTTGGATGAAGCCGGCGCCCCGGCCGGTGCGCCAACGTCGCACGCGGGACCGGCGCCAGCCGGTTCATTCCCGAAGTGCAAGACAGGCGCCAACGGCTAGGCCGCCTCGATCGCCTCCGCGGGGCCGCCCGCCAGCCACGACTCGGGAGTCGCGGTGCGCGCGAGCTCGTCGGGGAAACGGCGGAACCAGCTCGAGAGCAGCAGCAGCTCGTCGACCTCGTGCGGCGACACCGCCGCGCCGCGCGGCTCGGGTGCGTCGAACACCGCCGCGACGCGCTCCCGCGCCAGCTCCCGGTCGCGCGGGCGCCGTGGGGCGGCCATCTCGCCGCGCACCCGGCCGCGGCGGATGAGATACGTGCGGTCCTCGCCGCCGTGCCCGGGGACGGTGTACAGGAAGCTCAGGGTCTCGGTGGCGTAGCGCATCCGCTCGAACTGGTCGCGCAGCCCCTCCAGCCGGCGGACCTTGTCGCGGAGCAGGGCCGCGCGCTCGAAGTCGAGCGCCTCGGCGCACTCCTCCATGCGCGAGCGCAGCGTCACGATCGGCGCGTCGTCCACGCCGTCGAGGAACGCGCGGGCGAGCGCCACGCGCTCGTCGTACTCGTCGTGCGAGCACGCGGCGACGCACGGGCCGAGGCACTTCCGGATCTCGTGCCGGATGCAGCGCGGCGTGCGCGGCGCGATCTGCGCGAGCGCGTCGGGGAAGAGCTCCTGCTGGTCGGCGAAGCGCATCTTCACGTCGTTCGCGCAGTCGCGCAGGCCGAGGACGTCGCTCAGCTCGCGCACCGCCTCGGTCACGCGGTCGAAGCCCTGGTACGGGCCGTACCACATCCCGGGCTCGTCGCGGCCGCCGTCGCGCACGACCTGGAGCTTGGGCGCCGCGCCGCGCGTGAGGCGGATGAAGACCCAATGCTCGGCGTCGCGCTTCAGCATGACGTTGAAGCGCGGACGCAGCTTCTTGATGAGCCGCAGCTCGTGGAGCAGCGCACCAAACTCGCTCGGCACGTACTCCCACTCGATCGTCCACGCCTCGCGCACGATGCGAGCGCCCTTGTCGGCCGGGTACGAGCCGCGGAAGTAGCTCAGCAGCCTGCTCCGCACGCGCTTCGACTTGCCGACGTAGATCACGTCGCCGTCGGCGCCGATCATCCGATAGACCCCCGGCCGGTCCTCCGCGCCGGCGCGCACGAGCGCGCGCAGACCGGCGACGTGGATCTCGTCGAAGATGGGGGTGAACACGGGACTCGGGACTCGGGACTCGGGACTCGGGACTCGGGACTCCCGATCAGTTTTGACAGGTCGGGCAATACACGGTCGTGCGGCCGTCGATCGCGTGCGTGTCGACGAGCGTCGTCCCGCAGCGGGGACACGGCGCGTCCGCCCGTCCGTACACCGCGAGCCGCTCCACGAAGCCGCCACGCTCGCCGCGGGCGTCGACGTAGTCGCGGAAGCTCGTGCCGCGCAGCGCGATCGACTCCCGCAGCACGGCGACGATCGCGTCCCGCAGACGGCGGACCTCCGCCGCGGCGAGCGACGCACCGGGACGCGCGGGGTCGATGCGCGCGCGCGCCAGAGCGCTTCGTTGGCGTAGATGTTCCCCACACCCACCACGCGCCGCTGGTCCTGCAGGAGCTTCTTGATCGCCTGTCGCGAGGACCGAACAAGTCCCGATAGATGGCCGGCCGTGAACGCGGGGTCAAGAGGCTCCACGCCGAGCGCGGCGACGTACGGCTCGAACCGCTCCGGCCCCATGAGCGCGATCGTCCCGAGGCACCGGATGTCGCGGTAGTGCAGGCGCCGGCCGTCGTCGAGATCGAACGTGACCCGGAGGAACCGGCGCTCGCGCTCGTCGATCGCGCCGCCGTCGATGAGGAGCGCCCCCGTGAACCGCGGCTGCACGACGAGCCGGTCGCCGGTCGAGAGGTCGAGCACGACCAGCTTGGCCCGCCGCCACACGCGCTCGATGCGCGCCCCGGCGACGCGCGGCGCGAGCTCGGTCGGCGTTACCTCGCGCAGCACGTCGGCGCGGTGGACCGTGGCGCCGGTGATCGACGCCCCCCGGACCTCGGCGTCGAGGTCGCGGGCGATCGTCTCAGTCTCGGGCAGTTCCGGCAAGCCGCTCCGCCTCGCGCCACCCGATGTCGCGTCGCATCTGCCTCCCGTCGAAGCGGATCGACTCGGCGACGGCGCGGCTCGTCGCGCGCGCGTCGTCGAACGACGGGGCCACGGCGGTGACGGCGAGCACGCGTCCGCCGGCGGTGACCAGCCGGCCGTCGGCGTCGCGCTTCGTGCCGGCGTGGAAGATCTCGACGCCCGCCGGAACCTGCGCCGGCAGCTCGATCGGATCGCCGGTGCGCGGCTTCTCCGGGTAGCCGTGCGCCGCGAGCACGGTCGTCACGGCGGCGGGCGGCGTGGCGACCGTCCAGCCGGCGTCGGGGAGCCGGTCGCCGCGCGCGATGGCGAGCATCAGCTCCCCGAGCGGAAGGCCGAGCGCGTCCATGACCGGCAGCACCGCCTGCGTCTCGGGGTCGCCGAAGCGGCAGTTGAACTCGACCACGCGCGGCCCGTCCGCGGTGAGCATGAGCCCCGCGTACAGCAGCCCGGTGAACGGCCGCCGCGCGTCGCGCATCGCGCCGAGCGTGGGGAGCACGATGCGCTCGAGCGCGTCGCCGGCGTCGAGCGACACCGGCGCGTAGGCACCCATGCCGCCGGTGTTCGGGCCCTCGTCGCCGTCGTGCAGCCGCTTGTGGTCCTGCGCCGGCACGAGCGGGAGCGCGGCGTGTCCGTCGGTGAGATAGAACACGGACAGCTCCTCGCCCTCCATGAACTCCTCGACGAGCACCTCGGCCTCGCCGTACACGTGGCCGACGAGCATGTCGTCGATCGCGCGCTCGGCGTCGCGCATGGTGTGCGCGACGACGACGCCCTTGCCGGCGGCGAGGCCCGAGTACTTCACGACGACGGGGGCGCCTAACGCGGCCGCGGCGCGCTTCGCGTCGGTGGGGTCGGTGTGGCGCGTGGCGCGCGCCGTCGGCACGCCGGCATCGAGCATGAGGCGCTTCGCGAACGCTTTCGACGTCTCGATCTCGGCCGCGTCCTGCGTGGGGCCGAACGCGGGAAGGCCGCGCGCGCGGAAGCGGTCGACGAGCCCCGCGGCGAGCGGCGCCTCGGGTCCGACGAGCGTGAACGCGGGCCGCTGCTGCTCGGCGAGCGCGACGAGCGCGTCGACGTCGGTGGCGGAGACGTTCACGCAGCGGCCCAGCGTGGCGATGCCGGGATTGCCGGGCGCGGCGACGATCTCGGTGTCGGGATTCTCGCGCTTCAGCTTCCAGGCGAGCGCGTGCTCGCGGCCGCCGCCGCCGACGAGGAGGACTTTCATGAGGTGCAAGCTAAGCGGGCCGCAGTGGAGGAATGAGACGAGGACACTGCATTGGGGATCTCGGGATCCTTCACGATCCCGAGATCCCCACTGTAGTGCCCTCGTCTCACGTCTGTCCCTTCGTCCCTTTCCGAATGGCGTCGTTGAACGCGTCCTTCGCGCGGCCGAGCGTGTCGCGCAGCCCTTCGGTCGCGGAGCGCCACTGGTCGCCGTAGTAGCTTGCCGCCTCCTTGTAGTCCGACGAGAGCGGCGGACGATCGTCGGTGCCGCGGCGGCGGTAGTCGCCGGCGACGATGCGGTCGTAGCCGCCGCCCTGCACCCAGCGCTGCAGCTCCGCCGCGCGCACGGTGTTGAACGGGTGATCGCGCATGGCGGTGTTCACGAGCTTCATCACCGTGTCCCATGCGCCGGTCTGCGACTCGTACTCCGCGGCCTGCGTCATGAACGCGTCGACGTCCATGGCGTCCTCCTCCGCGGCGCCGGGGCGCGTGCCGCCGGCCATCTCCATGAACGTCGCGTACGCGACGCGCGGCTCCTGCACGCCGAGCAGCCCGGCGCGGTCGCACGACAGCTCCGCCTTGCGGTACCACTCGAGCAGCGCGAGCTGGAACGGGAGCAGCGCGAGCCCGGCGAGGAACGGCAGGTTCGTCACGCCGATCATGAGCACGATGAGCGCGATCGTGCGGTACGTGACGTGGCCGCTCATGACGTGCCCGAGCTCGTGCGCGAGGATGAACTGCTGCTGTCGCGCGTTCAGCAGCTCGAGGAGGCTGGAGTTCAGCACGATCACCGGCCGCTCGAAGCCGACGGCGCCCGCGTTCACGAGCGGCGTCTGCGTGACGTAGAGCGGCGGCGCCTCGCCGCCGGCGGTGCCCGGCCAGTCGAGCGTGCCGAGCATCTCCTGGTACCAGCCGTGGAGGCGCGGGCGCTGGCGCGGGCCGACGAGCACCGCGTTCGCGAGGAAGAGATTGCGTACGCCGCGGTCGCCGAAGAACCCCGCGACGCGGCGCACGATCTCGTCGAAGCCGGGAATCGCGCGCAGCGTGTTGAGCGCCGCGCGATCGGCGGGGTGCTCCCAACTGAGGCTGCTGATTCCTTCGAGGCGAGCGGCCATCAGAGCCCCTCGAACGCCTGCTCGAGATCCGACAGCAGGTCGTTCACGTCCTCGACCCCGCAGCTCAGGCGAATGAGGCCCTCGCTCAGTCCGAGGTCTCCGCGGCGCTCGATGGGGACGGACGCGTGCGTCATGAGCGCCGGATTCGAGATGAGGCTCTCGACGCCGCCCAACGACTCGGCGAGCGAGAAGACGCGGACCCGCTCGAGCACGTGCGCGGCCTTCTCGCGGGTGCCTAACTCCACCGAGATCATGCCGCCGAAGCCACGCATCTGGCGGCACGCGAGCTCGTGCTGCGGGTGCGTCGGGAGGCCCGGGTATATGACGCGTTCGTCACCGAGCCGCTCGACGAGCCACTGCGCGACGCGGCGGCCGTTCTCGTCGTGGCGCTGCATGCGCAGGTGCAGCGTCTTCGTGCCGCGCAGCACGAGCCACGCGTCGAACGGGCCGGGGACGGCGCCGGCGGCGTTCAGGATGAACTGGAGGCGCGTCGCGAGGTCGTCGTCGTTCAGCACCGCCATGCCGCCGACCATGTCGCTGTGGCCGTTCAGGTACTTCGTGGCGGAGTGCCAGACGATGTCGGCGCCGAAGTCGAGCGGCCGCTGGAAGTACGGCGTGGCGAACGTGTTGTCGACGACGAGCAGCGCGTCGCCGCGGTGGGCGATCTCGGCCGCCGCGCCGAGGTCCGTGAGCCGCATGAGCGGATTCGTCGGCGTCTCGATCATGACCATGCGCGTCTCGGGCGTCATGGCATCGGCGATGCGCTGCGGCTCGCGCGTGTCCACGTACGAGAAGCGCAGGCCGTAGTTCTGCAGCAGCTTGTCGAAGAGGCGGAAGGTGCCGCCGTAGACGTTCTCGCCGCACACGACGTGATCGCCGCTCTTGAACAGCTTCATGATGGAGTCCAGGCACCCCATCCCGCTCGAGAACGCGAAGCCGTGGCGGCCGCCCTCGAGCGCCGCTACGTTGCGCTCGAGGGCCTCCCGCGTCGGGTTCTTGCCGCGCGCGTACTCGTAGCCCTTGTTCCGCCCGAGCCCTTCCTGGACGTACGTCGACGTCTGATAGATCGGCGTCATGATCGCGCCGCTCGTCGGATCCGGGCGCTGGCCGGCGTGGATCGCGCGCGTGCCGAACGCGCCCGAAAGGTCGTCGTCGTAGATCCGCGTCATCGCTGCTCTCGTCGTGGCTCGTCGAGGAAGATGGGGCCTGCCGAGCGGCAAGATAATCGTCCGCCATGTCGAGCCGCCCACCTCTTCTGACGACTCCCGCGTCCTCGGTGCCGATCATCGTGCCCGACACGCTCGCGGTGTCCACGGTGCCGCAGCGCGCGCTGGTGGTCGACGACGAGCCGCGCCTCCGACAGGTGCTCGTGCGCCTCATGACGCGCGACGGGTTCGAGTGCGCCGACGCGGCGAACGGCGACGAGGCGATCCGGCAGCTCGAGCGCACGCCGGTGACGCTCGTCATGAGCGACCTCCGCATGCCCGGCACCGACGGCGTGGAGCTGCTGCGCACCATCCGCGAGCGGTGGCCCAACACGGCCGTCGTCATGATCACGGCCGTGTCCGACGTCGATGTCGCCGTGCGGTGCCTCGCGCTCGGCGCCATGGACTACCTCACGAAGCCGTTCCACCTCGAGGAGGTGCGGGCGCGCGTGCGGCAGGCGCTCGACAAGCGGCGGCTGCTGCTGGAGAACCGCGAGCATCAGCTCCGGCTCGAGGCACGGGTCGCGGAGCAGGCGCGGAGCCTGGAGAGCCTGTTCCTGGCGAGCATGCAGTCGCTCGCCGACGCGCTCGAGGTGAAGGACCCGTACACGCGCGGCCACTCGATCCGCGTCAGCCTGTACTCGGTCTCGATCGCCCACGCGCTCGGCCTCGGCACCGACGTGATCCGCCAGATCGAGCTCGGCGGCCATCTTCACGACATCGGCAAGATCGGCGTGCGCGAGTCCGTGCTGAAGAAGCCGGGGCCGCTCACCGAAGAGGAGTACCGGCACATCATGACCCACCCCGTGGTGGGGTGGAAGCTGCTGAACCCCCTGCTGTCGGACATGCCGCTCGCCCTCGACATCGTGCGGTCGCACCACGAGCGGGTGGACGGGTGCGGGATGCCCGACGGGCTGGCCGGGGACGCGATCCCGCTCGTGGCGCGCATCGCCGCGGTGGCCGACTCGTTCGACGCGATGACGAGCGACCGGCCGTACCGCGTGGGCCTGTCGATGGCGGCGGCGCGGCAGGAGCTGTGGCGCTGCGCGGGCACCCAGTACGACCCGGACGTCGTCGCGGCGTTCGACGCGGCCGTCGAGGAGGGGGAGATCTCGATCGGGGCGTGATCCCCGGCGCGGGGCGCCCGGCCGAAATCGTTGCCCGAGCGGGCCCGGCGGGCATACGTTACCTGCTTACCTCGTTCCCGACGGCCGCCCAGGCGGCCGGCTTCTTTTTTTCGGTACTGGGCGGCCATGGCGTACGAAGGGTTGATGGTCAGCGTGTCCGGCGTGCGCGGCCGCGTGGGCGAGGCGCTCTCGCCGGAGGTCGTGGCGCGGTTCGCGGCGGCGTTCGGCGCGTGGGCGACGGCGCGGCGGGGAGCGGGCGAGACGCGCGCCGTGGTGCTCGGGCGCGACAGCCGGGTGTCGGGGCCGCTGTTCCACCGCGTGGTGCTCTCCGCGCTGGAGGCGGTCGGCGCGGACGTCATCGACCTCGGGCTGACGACGACGCCGACCTGCCAGCTCGCCGTCGAGCACCACCACGCCGCGGGCGGCCTGATGATCTCGGCCAGCCACAACCCGATCGAGTGGAACGCGCTCAAGTTCATCGGGCCGAGCGGGTCGTTCCTGTCGGCGGAGGAGGGGGCCGAGATGCGCGCCGCGATGGAGGCGGGGACGTCGTACGCGACGTGGGACCGTCTCGGCCACGTGACCTCGGACTTCGACGCGGCGGCGCGCCACGTCGAGCAGATCCTGGGGCTTCCGTTCCTCGACGTGGAGGGGATCCGGGATCGCCGCTTCCACGTCGCGCTCGACGCCGTGCGTGGGGCCGGGGCCGTCATCATGCCGATGTTGCTGGAGCGGCTCGGCTGCACGGTGCGGGCGATCAACCTGGAGCCGGACGGGCGCTTCCCCCGGCCGCCGGAGCCGGTGGCCGAGAACCTCGGCGACCTCGAGGCGCTGGTGCGCGAGAGCGGGGCGGCGATCGGCTTCGCGACCGACCCCGACGTGGACCGGCTGGCGCTCGTCTCCGAGCGCGGCGAGGCGATCGGCGAGGACTACACCCTGGCGCTCGCGGCGCGCACCGTGCTCAAGCACCGCCGCGGGCCGGTCGTGACGAACCTCTCGACGAGCCGCGTGGTGGAGGACGTCGCCGCCGCGGCGGGCGTGGAATGCCTGCTCGCGCCGGTGGGCGAGGTGAACGTCGCGGTGAAGATGCGCGACGTGGGCGCGGTGATCGGCGGCGAGGGGAACGGCGGGGTGATCCTGCCGGAGCTCCACCTCGGGCGCGACGCCCCGCTCGGCGCGGCGCTATTGCTGCAATTGCTGGTGGAGGAGGGGCGCCCGCTGTCGGCGATCGTCGCCGACCACCCGCGCTACGTGATCGTGAAGGACAAGCTCGACCGGCCGCCCGTGCCGCTGGACTCGGTGTACCAGGCGCTGCGCGGGGCGTTCCCCGAGGCGTCGCCGGACACCCAGGACGGGCTGCGCCTGAGCTGGACCGACCGATGGGTGCACGTACGGCCGAGCGGCACCGAGCCGATCGTCCGGGTGATCGCGGAGGCGCCATCCCTGCCGGAGGCGACCGATCTGGTGTCGCGGTCGCGGAAGCCCGTGGAAGCGCTGTTCGCGAAGTGAACGCTGCGTGGCTGCGCAGCGGCGTGGGCACCAGGTATGACGCAGCCACGCAGTCACGCAGCAGACCTCGAGTCTCGAATCGGATTTCCCTGCAATCAACCGGGCCATGTGTGGAATCGTCGGATATGTCGGACCCCGCGCGGCGGCGCCGCTGCTGATCGACGGGCTGAAGCGCCTCGAGTACCGCGGCTACGACTCGGCGGGCGTGGCCGTGATGAACGGCAAGGTCGAGACGCGGAAAGCGGCCGGGAAGATCGCGCGCCTCGAGTCGGTGATCGGCCAGCAGCCGGTGCACGGCACGGTGGGAATCGCGCACACGCGGTGGGCGACGCACGGGGCGCCGAACGAGCGCAACGCGCACCCGCACGTGGACGAGAAGTCCGAGGTGGCGGTGGTGCACAACGGCATCATCGAGAACGCGACGGCGCTGCGCACGCTGCTGGAGCAGACGGGGCACACGTTCACGTCGGAGACCGACACCGAGGTGCTCGCGCACCTGATCGAGGCGAGCTACGACGGCTGCCTGGAGGACGCGGTGCTGGAGGCGCTGCACCTCGTGGACGGCACGTACGGCATCGCGGTGGTGCACGCGAAGGAGCCGAACAAGATCGTCGCCGCGCGGAAGGGGAGCCCGCTGCTCGTCGGCGTGGGTGACGGCGAGTACTTCGTGGCGAGCGACGCGTCGGCGATCCTCAACAGCACGCGCAACGTCGTGTACCTGGACGACGGCGAGCTCGCGGTCGTGACGCGCGACGGCTACAAGATCATGAGCCTCGACGCGCGCGAGCTGGTGAAGGAAGTCAACCGCATCGAGTGGGATCTCGACGAGATCGAGCGCGGCGGCTTCCCGCACTTCATGCTGAAGGAGATCTTCGAGCAGCCGCAGACGCTCGAGAACACGATGCGCGGCCGGGTGATCCTCGAGGAAGGGTTCACGAAGCTCGGCGGGCTCAATCTCACGAAGGAGCAGCTGCTCGCGATCGACAGCATCACGATCACCGCGTGCGGCACGAGCTGGCACTCGGCGCTCATCGGCGAGATGATGATCGAGGAGCTGTGCCGGATCCCGGTGGAGGTGGAGTACGCCTCCGAGTACCGGTACCGCAACCCGATCGTGTCGCCGAACACGCTGGTGATCGTGATCTCGCAGAGCGGCGAGACGGCGGACACGCTCGCGGCGATGCGCGAGGCGAAGCGGCGCGGCGCGAGAACGCTGGGCCTCGTGAACGTCGTCGGCTCGACGATCGCGCGCGAGGACGACGGCGGCGTGTACCTGCACGCCGGTCCCGAGATCGGCGTCGCGTCGACGAAGGCGTTCACGAGCCAGGTGGTGGCGCTCGCGCTGTTCACGCTGAAGCTCGCGCGGCTCCGCAACCTCGGCATCGAGCGCGGGCGCGAGATCGCGCAGGCGCTGCTGCGGCTGCCCGGGCAGGTGCAGTCGATCCTCGATCGCGCCGACGAGATCCAGGAGCTCGCCGACCAGTTCAAGAACGCGCACAACTTCCTGTACCTCGGGCGCGGCTACAACTTCCCGACGGCGCTCGAGGGCGCGCTGAAGCTGAAGGAGATCAGCTACATCCACGCCGAGGGCTACCCCGCCGCGGAGATGAAGCACGGGCCGATCGCGCTGATCGACGACCTCATGCCGGTCGTGGTCGTCGCGCCGCACGACTCGGTGTTCGACAAGGTCGTGTCGAACGTGCAGGAGGTGAAGGCGCGGAAGGGCCGCGTCATCGGGATCACGACGCGCGACGAGGAGTCGCTCGCCGGGAAGCTCGACTACGAGTTCCGGATCCCGGAGACGGTCGACATGCTGATGCCGATCCTGGCGAGCGTCCCGCTGCAGCTGCTCGCGTACTACATCGCCGTGAAGCGCGGCTGCAACGTGGACCAGCCGCGCAACCTCGCGAAGAGCGTGACGGTGGAGTGATCGCCGTCCCGGCCGCTCGTTAGGCCGTCGTTAGGCCCGCGTTAGGCACTCGGCGCCCCCGCCGAGGTCGACTGTCCGCCCGGAACGGACGGCTGACCTCGGCGGGGGCGCCGAGCGCTTCGGGCGTGCGATCGTCGTTGACAAGATCTCCGGCGCGCGCCACGCTCGTGTCGTGGCACGTGCGCGTCGCACGTGCACCGCGTCCTGCGCACGGCGCACCGCGCACGGCGCACCGCACGCCGACGGGAGCAGCGCGATGTCCCTGTCGCACCACACCTACCGGCTGTGGAACGAGCCCCCGCCCGACGGCGCGCCGTCGCCGGCGGGGGATGCGTGGGTCCGTCAGACGCTGCGCGACGACCAGCGCGACCCGCTCGCCATGTCGGAGATGCGGCGCATCGCGATCCGCTGCGGCATGGGCCCCGACCTCTCCGGCGTCAGCGACCACGAGGTCGTCGACCGCATGGCCGGGTTCATCGCGTCCGGCACCGTGCGGCTGTTCATCGAGCCCGTCTCGCTCGGCAGCGGCGGGGGCGGCGGCGTCGCACCGCCGCCGCCCGCCCCGAAGCCCACGCCGCCGAAGCCGGCACCCCCGAAGCCGGCGCCGCCGGCGAAGAAGCTCGCGAACCTGCACGTGCAGCTGCAGCACCCGTGCGACAAGAGCCCGCTCGACAAGGGCACCGTCCACATCTCGGGGCCGGAGACGCACGACCTCAACACCGGCGCCGACGGGTGGGCGAAGTTCGACGGCATCGCGCCCGGCAGCTACTCCATTCGCGGCCAGCACCCGCAGCACAAGGAAGGCACCGCGACCGCGAACGCGCCCGCGGACGCCACCACGGAGTCGAAGCTCCCGCTGCAGGCGACGATCGAGATCAAGGCGGTGAAGACGGAGTACACGGTGGTGCTCGACAAGACCGGCAACCTGCCGAGCGCCGGGACGTTCCCGATCCTCGAGTTCACCATCACGAAGGGACCGCCGAACCACCTGTTCGACGTGCAGATCTCGCGCGCCGGCGCGGGCAAGCTCTCCGGCGGCCCGGGGCTCGGCGACTCGTGGGCGCCGGGCGACGCGCGCGACGTGCGCGTCGGGCGGACGGAGTACAGCAGCTGGTCGAGCGGCCAGAAGACGCTGAAGCTCGATGGGGCGGGGAGCGCGACGTTCAAGATGCCGATCGAGTGGTGGCGCGATCAGGCGCGACGCACGCTCGCCACGTTCACCGAGGACACGCTCGCGTTCCGCGTCGTCGCCGTGAAGGATGCCGCGACGCCGATCTGCGCGGACTCCGCGAAGGGCTCGCTCAAGCTCCGCAACAACCTCACGAAGTTCGACGTCGTCGACCTCGGGTACATCGCCGGCGGGACGAAGCACTCGGTGCGGATGGAGTTCACCGTCCGCGAGGCCGACACGACCGAGATGTACACCATGGTGCAGTGGATGCAGGGCGCCATGCCGCAATGGAGCGGCACGCCGCCGGTGAAGAGCTTCCCGACGCACAAGCTGTACGACATCATCCACGACGCGGACTTCCCCGACTTCACGATCGACCGACTGCACACGAACCCGCGCTATCGCGACGGCGCGTTCACCGTGAGCGCCGACAAGAAGACGGCGAGCACCGACGATGCGCCGGGCGGCGCGATCGATCCCGGCATCAGCCACGAGTGGCACGGCGTCGACTTCGAGACGCGCGTCCATCTGAACTTCGAGGTGCCCGCCGCGGTGAAGATCACGCGCAAGGACGGCTCGGCGCCGGTGTTCGGCGTCGTCACCGGGAAGCTCGACGATCCGCAGCCCGTGACGCTCACCTCGAAGACGTGGAACACGCGCGTGCTGCAGGTCCGCAACGCCGACGGTACCATCACCGTGACGCATCCGGCCAGCTTCGCCGGTCCCTGAACGCACTCCCATGGTGGCGCGACGACGCACGCTCGCGGCACTCTGCCTGCTCGTCGCGTGGAGCGGCCAGCGCGGTTGCCATGCCCAGCAACGACCGACTCCGATGAACGCACCCGCGATCGATCATTCGCTGTCCGTCGCGCGCGACGCCGCGAACCCGCTGCCGGAGCGCGTCGCGGCGCTGGAGGCGCTCGCGCGCCGCGCCGATCCGGAGCTCCTGCCCGGGCTGCGCGCGCTGTGGGAGCGCGAGCGACCCGCGGGGCGGCCCGGCAAGAACTTCGATCCGGCGGCGGACGAGCGCATCGTGGACCTGCACCTCGTGCGCGCGATCGCGGCGTGCGGCGACACGTCGCTGCTCCCCGAGATCGCGAGCCTCGTCGCGCGCGGCGCGCCGGCGCGCGGAGAGCAGGACGACGAGCGGCGGCACGCCGCCGCCGTCATTCGCGCCATCGGACGTCCGGATCCGGTCGGCCGGCTCGTGTCGCTCGCCGCGCGCGGCGATCCGCGCGAGGTGGCGAACGCCGTGCGCACGTTGCAGCTGCTCGCGCTCCCCGCGCCGGCGAGCGGCGGCCCGGTGCCCGCGTTCGCCGAGCTCTCGGCGCCCGTGTCGTTCACGATCCACCGGCTGCGCGAGGAGGTCGAGACGATCGCCCGACTCTCCGGTGGGCGCATCGCGGTGTCGAGCGGCGCGGCGGCGCAGATCGCGGCGCAGGACTACGACCGCGGCGAGGTGCGGCGCGAGGGCACCACGCTCGCGACGGTGCTGGAGCGGGAGCTCGACCTGCTCGACCTCGCGTACGCCGTCGGGCCGGAGGGCGTGGAGATCTGCACGTTCGCGGAGGCCGCGGTGCGCTGGCAGCGCTGGTGGTCGACGCACGCGAGCGCGCTGCCGGGCGCGTCCTCGCGGGACGGCGCGACGACCTGACCGCTCGCGGCGAGCGCGCCTAACGACGCGCCGCGGCCGCGAGCCGGTCCGGTCCAGCTCCCGTCTACGGCCGGCGCGCGCCGAACGCGTCGCGCGCCGCGCCGCCCATGCGCGCGAGGTCCATCATCTCCGCCATGTCGCGCCACTCGGCCACCGTCGTCGCCTGCGTGACGTCGTCGCGGTAGGCGGTGAGCGCGCCCAACAACAGTCGCCGACGCTCGGCGTCAGGCACGCCGGGGGCCGCCAGGATGTCGGCGACCACGTCGTGCAGTGCGTGCAGGTTGTCGAACACGATGGCCGCCTCGGGATAGCGCGCGGCGAACGCCGGCGCGATCGCGGCGGCCATCGGCATGTCGGCGGGCGTCGTGCGCGGCGCGTCGTCGAGCATCGCGAAGAAGCGCGCGGTCACGGCGCGCACGTTCGCGTCGCGCTCCGCGCGGCTGCCGCCGGCGAGCAGCGCGTCGTACAGCGTCATCTGCAGCCAGTGGTACGACCAGAGCAGCCCGTTATAGCGCGGGTGCGCGCGGCGGAAGCCCAGCGCGTGCGGCCCGCTCTCCATGAGGCCCATGCGCTTCGGCACGGTGCTCAACGCGAGGTCGGGACGCGAGCGATAGTAGCGGAGCACCGCCGCGGCGGCGGCGTCGCGCTGCGCGGGCGTCAGACGCGCGTCGGCGCAGACGTCGTAGAGCTGGCGATGGAGCATGTGCGCCCACTCGAATGCCGCGCGCAGCTCCGGCGCGAGCCGCACGTAGGCGGGCCCGATCGCCGCCTCGTCGAGCGGCACGCTCGGTGGATGCCGCAGCAGCCGCGTCGTGATCCAGTCGTAGTCGGCGCGCTCGATGTCCGCGGCGGGAGCGCGCCGCGCGAGCCGATCGTAGACTCTCGCATGTCCGTAGTCGAACGCGTTGAACAGCCGGTCGACGCTCGGATACGCCGCGCGGAACGTCCAGTTGTGCGATGCGGGCAGCCAGATCTGCTCGTCGTAGGTCGCGCCGCGGCGCAGGGGCGCGCACGCCGTCATACCTGCGAGCAGCGCGCTCGCGATGAGAGCGCGACGCATCAGTGCGCGCGCACCAGCGGACGCGCCGCCACGGTCAGCGTGGCGCCGAGCGTGACGAGCGTCGCGCGGTTCACGCCGGCGACGCGCCGGCCGATGCCGGCGTCGAGCACCACGTTAGGCGCGACCTGGTGGCGCGCGCCGATCTCCGCACCGACGTCGGGACGGCCGTAGAGCCGCTCGAACGACTCGGCGTAGACGTCGGCGGCGAGCAGCACGGAGTGCACGGCGACCGCGCGATCGACCGCCGCGCCGAGGAACCAGCGGCGCCCGTAACGCGTGCGCGACAGCGCGAGCTGCCGCGTCGATGCAGATGCCGTCGCCGGTGCGCCGCACAGCCGTGCGCTCGGCGCGGCGTCGGACGCGTCCGGCATCGGCGCGACGTCGCACGGCGTGTCGGGGATGAAGGGCTCCGGCACGAACGGGCACGACGTGCCCGGTGGCGCGACCTGGTTCGGGCCGCAGCCGACGAGCGGGTTGGGCACGGAGAGGTTCCACGTACCGAGGGCGCCGTTCACGTGCACGCGCGCGGCGCGGAACGTTCGTGTGAGCATCGCCTTGCCGGAGTAGACCGGCAGCGGCGACGCGAAGCTGCCCACGGGGAGCAGCACGTCGGCAGCGAGGGCCAGCGCGGGATGGTCGGGCGTCTCGATCGTGAGCGCGTGGAGCGCGGACACGCCGATCCCGGCGACGCCGGCCCGTCTCGGTGCCTGGCCGCTCGGCGGTACGTAGAGCAGCGTCGCGCGCAGCTCGACCTCGGTCCGCGGCAGCACGCCGTACGAGAGCTTGGGCTCCGCGCGCAGCCGTGTGACGCCCGACGCGGTGTGCTCGACGCGGAGCGGCGGGAGCTGTACGCCGAGCGCGTAGCGCGCGGTCGCCGTCGCGTCCTCGATGCGCAGCGGGCGGCCGGCGTCGGTGTCGTGGTACTCGGTCTGGGCGCGCGCCGTCGCTGCCAGCAGGAGCGCGGCGACGGGGCCGAGCGCGAGAGAGGGTCGGGGCACGCGGGGGCAGTCGGGGTGAGCGGGCGGCGCATTCCTGCCGCGCGGAGCGGCCGGCGCGTCGATTCGTTGCGCGCGCGCGTGATGCGCGTCACCATGCCGCTAATCGCTCGGCGCGGGTCGCGCGTCGATTGCTGTGGCGGGCAGGCAGCCGCCGCAACCGCCTTGCCGTGCCGCTCGTCTCGATCGACTCATGACCCGCTCGTCCCGCGTTCCCACCGTCATCGCGCTGCTGCTCGTGTCGCTCGCCGGCGCCGCCGCCACGGCGTCGCACCTGCGGGCGTCGCACGGGCGGTTCGACGCCGCGGTCGCGGCCGCGCTGGCGCTGACGGTGGTGCTCGCGGGGCTGGTCGTCGGCCGGTGGCTGCGCGAGGCGCGCGCGGCCCGCGAAGAGGCGGACGTCATGATCGAGATGATGCGTGCGCAGGCCGAGGTGCTGGAGCACCAGGTGGTGGAGGCGCAGGAGCTGGCGCAGCAGCTCGAGGAGGCGAACGAGGAGCTGTCGGCGACGCTGCAGGCGGCGAACGCGTCGGCGGAGCAGCTGCGGCGCATCTTCAGCGAGAGCCCGGTGCCGATGTGGATCTACGACCCGGCGACGCTGCGCTTTCTCGACGTCAACGCCGCCGCCGCAGCGGCGTACGGCTACTCGCGGGCCGAGTTCCTGACGATGACGCTGCGGGACATCCGGCCGCCCGAGGACGTGCCGACCCTGGTGCGCGCGGTGCAGTCCGCGGCGGCCACCGGACACGTCGTGCGCGACACGTCCCGGCACCGTACGCGCGACGGCTCGCTGCGCCGGGTGGAGCTCACGTCGCAGGACACGGTCGTGGACGGCCAGCAGGCGCGGCTCGTCGTGGTGTTCGACGTCACCGACCGCGATCGCGCGGCCTCGCGCGACCACTTCCTGGGCGAGGTGAGCCGCGCGCTCGGCGCGTCGCTCGACTTTCGCGCGACGCTGCGGCACGTGGTGGAGGTGAGCCTGGCGGCGTTCGCCGCGTGGGTCGCCGCGGACGTGGTCGACGAGTCGGGCGTGCTGCGCGAGGTCGCCGCGGCCGGCCGCGCCGGCGCCGACTGGTGCCGCCGGCCGCTTCCCATCGACGCGCCCCACGGGCCGGCGTCGGTGGTGCGCACCGGTGCCACGACGCACCTGCCTAACGTGTCGGCCGCGGAGCTCGAGCGGCTCGTGGACGACGCGGAGGAGCGCGAGCGACTGCGGCTGCTGGACGGGCGGTCGGTGCTCGTGGTGCCGCTCGTCGCGCACGCGCGGCGGCTCGGCGCGCTGTCGTTCGTCTCGCCGGTGTCCCGGCCGTTCACCGAGAGCGATCGCGCGCTGGCCGAGGAGGTGGGGCGGCGTGCGGGGCTCGCGCTCGACAACGCGGAACGGTACCACGCGGAGCAGGGCGCGCGCACGGCCGCGGAAGACGCGAACCGCGCGAAGAGCGAGTTCCTCGCCGTGATGAGCCACGAGCTGCGCACGCCGCTGAACGCGATCGCGGGCTACGCGCAGCTGCTCGAGCTGGGGCTCTACGGGCCGCTGACCGACGAGCAGCGGAAGGTGCTGGGCCGCGTGAACCACGCGCAGGGGCACCTGCTGAGCCTCATCAACGACGTGCTGAACTTCGCGAAGCTCGAGGCGGGGCGGGTGCAGTACGACGTGCGCGAGACCGACGTCGCCGTGGTGATGGCGGAGGCCGTGGAGCTCGGCGTGCCGCAGCTGGAGGCGAAGGGCGTGACGCTCGAGGTGGAGGAGTCGGCGGCGGGCGATTCCCTCGCCGTGTGGGCCGACGGCGACAAGCTGCGCCAGGTGCTGCTCAACCTCCTCTCGAACGCGGCGAAGTTCACGCCGAGCGGCGGGTGCGTCACGCTGCGCTGCGAGCCGGCCGACGCGTCGCACCCCGACCTCGCGCTGATCCACATCGCCGACACCGGCATCGGCATCGCGGCCGACAAGCTGGAGGCCATCTTCGAGCCGTTCGTGCAGGTCGACGCCCGACGCACGCGCGAGCACCAGGGCACGGGGCTGGGGCTCGCGATCAGCCGCGACCTCGCGCGCGGCATGGGGGGCGACCTCACGGCGGCGAGCGAGTTAGGCAAGGGGAGCACGTTCACGCTGGCGCTGCGGCGCGTGGTCGCCGCCGACGGCGAACGCACCGACCGGCGCGCGAGCACCGATCGGCGCGTGGGGGACCGTCGCCGGCATTCCGACCGTCGGACGCGTTAGGCGCGCGTCAGGCGCGCGTCAGGCGCGCGACGCGACGCGACTCAGAACGCGGCGATGCCCTGCTGGCCGGAGCGCGGCGCGGTGGCGGGCGTGTCGGCGAGGGGCGTGAGCGAGCCGTCGGGCGCGAGCGCGAGCGCACCGATGCCGCCGGTGCCCGCCTTCAGCACGTAGACGAAGCGACCGTCCGCGCTGACGTCGAGGTCGAGCGGCGCCGCGCCGGCGCCGAGGTCCGCGGAGACGCCCGACGGGACGAGCAGCGAGAGACGCCCCTCGGGGCTCACCGCGAAGCCGGTCAGCGTCGCGCTCCCGGCGTTCGCCGTGAACGCGACGCGGCCGTCGGGCGTGACGACGAGCCAGCACGGCGCGCGCTGCAGCGTGGCGGCCGACGCGGTGCGCACGTGCAGCACGCCACCGGCCGCGGCGTACGACGACGCGGTGCCGGGCCCCGCCTCGGAGACGACGAGCCGGCCGGTGTTCGTGTAGTCGAAGCCGAACGGCGCCGCGCCGCTCGACGCGTTCGGGATCGCGGTGCCCAACGCGCCGTCAGGCTGCACGAGATAGGTGTCGATCGTCGCCGACACTCGCTCGGTCACGGCGAGCAGCCGGCCGTCGCGGCTGAGACGCACCTCGGCGGGACCGCTGGCGCCGGCGCTGAGCGCGCGCGTCCACGCCGGTGCGGGCTGCAGCCGACTGCCGCTGCCGATGGTGAACGCCGTGACCGTGCTGCTGCCCGCGTTCAGCGCGTAGAGCGCGCGCGTGCCGACGGCGAGGCTCACCGGCCGCACGCCGCCGGACGCGATGCGCTGCACCAGCTCGAGGCGCGGCGACTCGCCGACGCGGAACACGGAGATGTCGTCGGTGCCCGCGTTCACGACGTACAGGTAGTGGTGGTTGCCGCTCAGCGCCACGGAGTACTGCGAGAACAGCGGATCCGTGGTGCCGCCGATGCCGGCGCCGCCGGTGGGGAACGAGCCGGCCGGCGTGAGCGTACCGTCGGGGGCGCGGTCGAACGCGAGCACGGCGTTCGCGCCCGCATCGTTCGTGGCCGTGAACACGCCGCCGACGCGCGGCAGACGCGAGGTGACGAGATCGACGGCGGCGCTCGGCGTTAGGCGTCCCGCGGGCGCGACGGGCGCGTCGACCGGATCGGCGCAGGCGGCGACGAGCAGCGTGGCGAGCACGGCGAATCTGGTGCGCATGATCGGGGCGTAGGGGTTGAAGGATGGGACGGCGAATCGTGCGCGCCGTAATGCATCCGCCCATGACCCGGTTCCCGGGAACCAACGCGCGATCCTGCGCATTTCTTCCTGCCATGACCACGATTCCGCTCACGAACGAGGCGGCCGCGGCCGCCGACGCGATCGTCTGTCCGGCGTGCGGCGGCACGAACGACGGCGACGCGGTGTTCTGCGCGAACCCGGCGTGCGGCAAGGCGCTCGGCAAGTACCGCTACGTGGCCGAGGAGGTGCGGGGCCGCTCGGCGTGGCACGAGCGCGTCGCCGACCGCGTCGTGGCGTTCGTCGGCCGCAGCCACTTCATCCTCGTGCACGTGTTCTGGTTCCTCGTGTGGGTCGCCGTGAACACGGGCATCATCGCGCTCGCCCATCCGTTCGACGCCTACCCGTTCGGTCTCCTCGGGCTGCTGCTCGGCGTCGAGGCCATCCTGCTCACCGGATTCCTGCTCATCAGCCAGAACCGGGAGCGACAGCAGGAGGCGCTGCAGGCGGAGATCGAGTATGAGATCAACGTGCGCATGAGCCGGCGGATCGACGAGATCGAGCGGCTCGTGCGGGGGATCGCGGAGCGGCTCGACGAGCGGCGGTGACGGCGGCTTTGGGCGCGCCGAGCGGGGCTCCACGTACGTGTGTTGGTGGGACTGAAGAAGGACTGAAGAGGGACTGAAGAAGGACCAACAACATTGTTGGTGTTCTCCTTCTTCAGTCCTCCTTCAGTCCTTCTTCAGTCCCACACGAACTCGTATGTGGAGCCCCGCTCGGCGCACGCGAATCATTCGCCGAGCGCCCGCAGCGCAGTGAGCACGCGGGCCTGGAGGCCGTCGGGCAGGGTGATGCGCTGGACGGAGCGGCGCACGCCGGCGAGCACGCTCGCCTCGAAGCGGAACTCGCGTGCGCACGCGGCGCACACGAGCAGATGGTCGTTCACGAGCTCCGTCTCGGCGGCGGTCAGCTCGCGGTCCAGGAAGTCGTCGAGGCGCCGGAACGTCTCCTCGCAGCTGTAGCGCGTGAGCGGCGCGGTCATGCGCGGTCCTCCACGATCCCGGCGTCGCGCGCCGCCTGCCAGAGCGCCTGCTGGAGCATTCTGCGTCCTCGGTGGAGTCGCGAGCGCACGGTGCCGACGGGGACGTCGAGCACGTCCGCGATCTCCTGGTACGTGAAGTCTTCCATGAAGTAGAGCGTGCACACCGCCGAGAACTCCTCGGGGAGATCGGCGATCGCCGCGGCGATGCGCTCGGTGCCTAACGCATCGAGCAGGGGCGCCGCCGGGTCCTCGCCGGTCTGCGGCAGCCCGTTCTGCGCGGACAGCGCGTAGAGGCCCAGCTCCGGCGCGTCGTCGTACTCGACGGTCTGCGGGCGGCGCCGGCGCGCCCGATGGCTTCCCCAGAAGCTCGTCGTGACGATGCGGAAGAACCACGCCTTGAAGTTCGTGCCCGCCGCGAAGCCGGAGGCCCCGCGGAACGCGAGCAGCGCCGCTTCCTGCACGAGGTCCTCGGCGTCCGCCGGCTCGCGCGCGAGGCGCAGCGCGTACGCGTACGCGGCGGGGAGCACCGCGACGAGCATCGCCTCGAACGCCTCCGGCGACAGCGGCGCGCGCGGGGCCTGGGACTCGGGCGTGTATGCGCCGCTGGCGGCGGTGACGAGCTCCGACATGAGGCGGGTCGTTGAGGACCGAGCGAATCAGCCGCCGGCCGGTCGGGGTGTCAAGGTTCGGCGGGCGTGCCAGTCGGGATGGCGAACATGTCGGTGATGGTGAGCGAGTGCGCGCCGTCGTGGCGCGCTGCGGTGCGCGCCTGCGCGACGGTCTCCAGGCAGCGCACGACGAGCGCCGTCCATCCGGTCTGGTGGCTGGCGCCGATGCCGCGCCCCGTGTCGCCGTGGAAGTACTCGTGGAACAGGACGAGGTCGCGCCACGCCGGATCGGTCGCGTAGCGCGGGTCGTCGCCGTGACACGGCCGACGTCCGCTCGCATCGGGGAGGAAGATGCGCGCGAGGCGGGCCGACAGCTCCGTCGCCACCTCGTCGAGCGTGAGCATGCGCCCGGAGCCGACGGGACACTCCACGCGCAGCGAGTCGCCGTAGAAGTGCGCGTACCGCTCCAGCGCCTCCACGAGCAGGTAGTTCACGGGGAACCAGATCGGCCCGCGCCAGTTCGAGTTGCCGCCGAACAGCCCGGTCGTGCTCTCGGCCGGATCGTACGCCACGGTGAGCGAGTCGCCGTCCGCGTGGAACACGTACGGGTGCTCCTTGTGCACGCGCGACACGGAGCGCACGCCGAAGTCCGAGAGGAACTCGCTCTCGTCGAGCAGGTAGCGCAGCACGCGCTCGAGCCGCTCGCGCGACGGGATGGCGAGCAGCCGCTGCGTGCGCGTCGCGCCGTCGTGCGTCGGCTGCTCGACGTACGAGATGTAGTGTGCGAGGTCGGGGCGGTTCTCGACGAACCAGCGCATCCGCTTCGAGAACGCCGGCAGCCGGTCCATCACGCGCTGCTCCAGAATCTCCACCGCGATGAGCGGGATGAGGCCGACGAGCGACCGCACGCGCAGCGGGTACTCCTTCCCGTCGAGATGGATCTCGTCGTAGTAGAAGCCGTCGCGCTCGTCCCACAGCCCGCTGTCGCCGAGCGTGTTCATGGCGTCGGTGATGGCCACGAAGTGCTCGAAGAACTTCGACGCGACGTCGTCGTACGCCGGATCCTCGCTCGCCAGCTCGAGCGCGATGGAGAGCATGGTGGCGCAGAAGAACGCCATCCACGCCGTGCCGTCGGCCTGCACCAGCTCTCCCGCCGTCGGGAGCGGCTTGGACCGGTCGAAGACGCCGATGTTGTCGAGGCCGAGGAAGCCGCCGGCGAACAGGTTGTTGCCCTCGGGGTCCTTGCGGTTCACCCACCAGGTAAAGTTCACGAGGAGCTTGTGGAACGCGCGCTCGAGGAAGTCGCGGTCTCGCTTGCCGCGCTGGCCGGTCATCTTGTAGACGCGCCACACGGCCCACGCGTGCACCGGCGGGTTCACGTCGCCGAACGCGAACTCGTAGGCCGGGATCTGCCCGTTCGGGTGCATGTACCACTCGCGCAGGAACAGGATCAGCTGGTGCTTCGCGAAGTCGGGGTCGATGCGCGCGAGCGGCAGCGTGTGGAACGCGAGATCCCACGCCGCGTACCACGGATACTCCCACTTGTCCGGCATCGACACGACGTCGGCGTTGTAGACGTGCCGCCAGTTCGCGTTGCGCCCACGCTTGCGTGCGGGGGGCGGCGGCGGCTGCGCGGGATCGCCGTCCAGCCACTCCGCCACGACGTAGAAGTAGAACTGCTTGGACCAGAGCAGCCCCGCGTATGCCTGCCGCGCGACGCGATGCTCCTCCGCGGTGAGCGCCGCGGGCAGGCGCGACGCGTAGAACTCGTCGGCCTCCGCGATGCGCCGCGTGAACGTCGCGTCGAACGCGGAGCCGCGCGCGACGTCGGGGTCGGTGTCGTCGTCCATCGGGTGCAGCCGCAGCGTCACCGTGACGCTGGCGCGCGCGGGGACGACGAGGGGGTAGTACAGCGCCGCCTTCGTGCCGCGGGGCTTCGGGCTCACCGCGCCGAGGCGTCCGTTCACGACGTACTCGTGGAACGCGTCCTTCACGGGGCCCGCGTTCGGCGTGTCCCACAGCCGCGCGGTGTTGCTGTCGTTCTCCGTGAACAGCGTCGTGGGATGCGTGCCGTCCGACGCGTCGGCGCCCGTGAGCACGAACTGGCCGAGCATGTGGTGGTCGGCGACGATGCGCGCGGGCTCGTGGCCGTGCATCGACGGCTTCGGCCCGTACTGCTCGCCCGTGCGCCCCCACGACCAGGTGTTGCGGAACCAGAGCGTGGGCAGCAGGTGCAGCGGCGCCGAGTCGGGGCCGCGGTTCGTGACGGTGAGGCGTACGAGGACGTCGTCGGGCGACTCCTTCGCGTACTCGGCGAGCACGTCGAAGTAGCGGCCCTCGTCGAACACGCCGCTGTCGATCAGCTCGAACTCCGGATCCAGCTTGCCGCGCCGCCGGCTCTCCTCGAGCAGGCGCGCGTACGGGAACTCCGCCTGCGGGTACTTGTACAGCGCCTTCAGGTACGACGACGTCGGCGTGGCGTCGAGGTAGTAGTAGCACTCCTTGACGTCCTCGCCGTGATTGCCCTCGTTGCCGGTGAGGCCGAACAGTCGCTCCTTCAGGATCGGGTCGCGGCCGTTCCACAGCGCGAGCGCGAAGCACAGCCGGCACTGGCGGTCGGCGATGCCGAACAGCCCGTCCTCGCCCCAACGGTAGGCGCGGCTCCGCGCGTGGTCGTGCGGGAAGTACTCCCAGCAGGTGCCGAACTCCGAGTAGTCCTCGCGCACCGTGCCCCACTGCCGCTCCGACAGGTACGGGCCCCACCGCTTCCAGTATCGGGTGCGTCGGGCGTCCTCGGAGAGGCGCAGCGCTTCGGCGTGATCCACGTTCGGGTCCTCGGCTCGGGGCTGAGGACAAGATGCACCGCGTGCAGGACATGGGCAGCACCTGTTAACGAGTCACCCACCTGCGCCCGTACGCGACCGCCATCGCGAGGAGCGCGGCGAGGCCGAGCACCCCGACTAACGCGCCCGTGCCGCCGTCGCCCGGGACGCGCACCCGGACGAGCTTGTCCTCCACCTCGATGCGTCGCGCGGAGGACGCGTCGTCGACGCCGATGCGCAGCTCGTAGTCGCCGCCGGCGGCGTCGCGCGGCGGCAGGAGCTGGACGGCGACGCGGCGTTCGTCCCCGGGCGCGACGGCGGGGATGGACGCCGGTGCGAGCGACACCTGCCACCGCGGCGGCGCCTCGACCCGCAGCCGCACGTCCGTGACCCGTCCGGTGCCGGTGTTGCGCACGACGAGCGCGAGTGGCGTGACCGTGTCGGCCGAGGCCTGCAACGCGAGCGTCGCCGGACGCAGCGCCAGCCGCGCGACGCCGCGTGGCACGAGCTCCAGGCGCGCACTCCCCTGGGCGACGTCGGCGCCGTCGCTCTCGTCGGTCGCGACGACGTCGAACGCGAGCGGCGCGTCGGGGCGCACCGCCGACGAGGGCCGTGCCGGCAGCGACACGGCGAGCTGCACGCGCGCCGTGTTCGCGCCATCGGGGAAGCGGAGCTGGCCGAGGCGCGTGCGCGTGTCGGGATCGCGGAACTCGACCGCGAGGTCCGGCGGCAGGCCGCTCGCGACGAGGCGCGTCGGCACCGCGCGAGGGCGCGAGCGCTGGAGACGGAGATCGTAGACGACCTGCGCACCGAGGTCACCCTCGAGCGACGACTGCGACGCCTGCACGCCGATGACGTTCGCCGCCGCGCCCACCTCGAGCCGGATCCGCCGCTCCTCCACACGCCCGCCCGCGTCGACGGCGATCACCGCGTCCGCGAGATCGGCGAGCAGCTCGAACGACACGTCGCGCGACTCGCCCGGGCGCAGCGCGTCGATGATGCGCTCGTACGGTCGCGACACGACGGCGCCCGCCGCGCCGACGTCGGTCTTCAGCGCGACCACCGCGCCACGCACGGTCGTGATCGCAGCGAGCTCGCTCGCGTCGAGCTCGGGCGACGCCGTCTCCGTGGAATCCACGGCGGGCGCGCGCACGTCGACCGGAAGCGGCGCGCTCTCGTTGCGCAGCGTGAGCACGACGCGCAGCCGGCCGTCGGCGGTGCGCGACTTCACCGCGCGCGCGATCGTGAGGTGGGCACGCGCGCCGGACGCGGCGAGCAGCGCGCCGACGTAGGCCAGTCGCGCCCGCACGTAATCGGCCCGTCTCGCCTCGTGCTCGCTCGGCGAGAGCATGGCACGGCGGAGCAGGGCGTCGGCGCGCGCGAGCTCGCCCGCGGTGCGCTCCACGTCGCTGCGCGTGCGCAGCACGTCGAGGTACTCGGCGCTCGTCTGCGCGTGCGCGCTGCGCACCGCGAGAACGGCACATCCGAGCAGCATGAAGAGGCAGCGCACGCTCACACCTCCATGCGCAGCACGGCGTGCGCGGCGAGCAGCAGGCAGACCAGCGCGTGCGCGAGCAGCGCACCGAGCGACGGAAGCGCGGCACGGACGTCGGCGGCGAGGTCGGGCGCCGGGGCGGAGAAGGCTGGCAGCTCGTCGTAGCGCGGCACGCGCCCACCGGGATCGAACGCGTTAGGCAGGTACGTGATGCGGAGGTAGCGCTCGCGAGCGGCGAACAGCTCCGTGCCGTACGGCCGGTCGAACGTCGCCGCCTCGAGGCGGGCCTGGTGGTCGTCGACCGCGCGCTCCCACCGCGACAGCGCCGGCGCGCCCGTACCCACCACGGTCTCGGCGAAGCGCGCGAACGCACCGGCCGGCGACAGCGCGTCGATCCACGCCGCGAGCGCGGCCTGCGCGTCGCGCTCGCGGCGCCGCTCGTTCGCCGCGCCACGGAGCAGCGCGCGCTTGCGCCGCATCAGCTCCGCCTCGACCGGCTCGCGTACGGCGTCGTACGCGCGGCGCAGCGCGGGAGACGCGACGCTGTCGAGCGGCACCTCGTCGGTGCCGGACACGCGGCGCCACACGGCGGCGAGCACGTGCGCGCGCGCTCGACCTCGAGCTGCCGGATGCCCTCGCTGCGCGCCTGTCGCTGCAGCTCGTCGGGCGTGACGGGACGCGCGACGCTCGCGACGAGCGACGCGCCGCCGGGCAGCACGACGACGAGCAGCGCCCACACGGTCACCGCCGCCACGACCGCCGTCTGACCGTCGCGACAGCGCGCGCTCACGAGCACTCCGAGCGCGAGCATCGCGGCGAGGAACAGCACCGCGCCGACGGCGAGCGACAGCAGTCGCAGTCCGACGCCGGGGCCGAGCAGCGGAGCGCGCACGAGCAGCATCACGACGGCGGCGGCGAGCGTGCCGGCGCACACCGGCACGCAGAGCGTGAGCAGTCCGCCCACATACTTGCCGCACAGCACGTCGAGCCGTGACACGGGCGCCGTGAACAGCGCGCGCAGCAGCCCGCGCTCGCGATCGCCCGCGATGGTCTCCGCGGCGAGCAGCACGGCGACGAGCGAGAGCACCACGCGCACGACGAACGCGACGTCGAGCGTCCGCTGGTCCGCCACGGAGGCATCCGCATCCTGCGCCGGACCCGCGGAGACGCCTTCGGTGCCGAACTGCCAGAAGCCTGGCGCGGCGAGGTCGGCGCCGAGCGCGAGCACGCTCGCCGGCGCGGGCGGACGGATCGCGCGCAACGCAGGATCCGCGATCACGCGGCCGCTGCGCCACCCGAAGCGAGACGAGAGGCTCTCGGGATCGTCCCGTTCGAGCGCCGCGCTCACGGTGCGCAGCGATTCGAGGGCGTCGGCGTAGCGCACGCGCTCCTCGAAGCGGCGCACGTTGACGAACGCCCCCGTCGCGAGCAGCGCGACGACGAGCGCGAGCAGCGCGCGCAGGCGTCGGCTGCGCAGGTGGCCGAGCAGCTCGCGGCGCGCGACGAGGAGGATCATGCCGCGGTCTCCGCGTCGAGCACGTCGTAGCGCGCGGCGTACCACGCGTCGAGCGAGACGCCGTCGCCAGGCCGGCGCACGGTCCCGACGACGCGCCCACGCGCGAGGCACACGGCGACGTCGGTCACGGCGGCGCTGCGCGCGAGGTCGTGCGAGCTGGCGAGCACCGCGCAGCCGTCGTGCGCGAGACGACGGAGCAGCGCGACCAGGTCGCGCGCGGCCGCGGGATCGAGGCCGCTCGTCGGCTCGTCGAGGATGAGGTTGCGCACGCCCGCCGCGGCGGCGATCGCGAGACCGACCTTCTGCCGCATCCCCTTGGAGTACGTCGCCACCGCGCGGTCGACGGCCGCGTCGGGTACGCCGAACCGGGCAAGTGCGTCGCCCGCCTCCGCCCGCGAGAGGCGCACGCGTCCGGCGAGACGCACGAAGAACAGCACGTTCTCGCGCCCCGTGAGCGCCGGGTACACCGCGACCTGCTCGCCGAGGAACGCGAGGCGCCGCCGCGCGTCGATCGGCGCGCGCGCCACGACGGTGCCGTCGACCTCCGCGTGGCCGGCGTCGGGGCGCACGAAGTCGAGGAAGCAGTTCATCGTCGTGGTCTTCCCGGCGCCGTTGTGACCCACGAGCGTGCACACCTCGCCGTCCGCGACGTCGAAGGTCACGTTGTCGAGCGCGCGCGTGTCGGGCGGGAAGCGCTTGCGGAGTGCGACGGCGCGGAGCATCGGTCAACGCGCCCCGACGCGGGTGGTGTCGCGCGCCGACCAGCGCAGCGCGACGATCGTTGGCCTGCCGTCGCGATGGGTCAGCACGAACAGCGCGCGGGACGTCGCCGCGAGCGCCTCGACGCGCGTGCGCGTGCGGATCGAGTAGCGGTAGGCGCCCAGGGAGTCGTACACGTCGACGACGTGGGCGCGGTCGGCGCTCCGACCATCGAACGCGACGAGCCGCGCGGCATCGGTCGCACCGACGTCGATCGCGCCGAGCACGTGCTCGGCCAGCGACTGCGACACGGTGACGCCGCCGTCGTGCTCCGTGCGCGTCACGACCACGCGCGGCAGCGCGAGCGGCTCGACGAAGCGGACGGCTGGCCGGAACGCCGATCCCTCGAACTCCGCGAAGCCGAGCCCGAACGAGAGCGCGGCGATGCAGCCGCGGGGGGTGGGCGCGAGCAAGACGGCGCTCAGCAGATCACCGGAGGCGCGCAGCCCCGGCCACGGCAGCGGCGTCACCGAGAGCACGGTGCCGTTCGGCGCGATGCGAACGAGCCCGCGCGACGACGCGGCGATCGACACGAGGACCGACGAGTCGGGGAGCTCGCAGATGCTCTGCGCGTCGCCGGCCGTCGCCGCCGGCGTGGACCGGCGCACGCGCCCGTCGGGACCGACGCGCAGGAGCGTGCCGCGCGCGGCGTCGTACACGATGATGCCGCCGGTGCGGCCCGAGGTGACGGCGTGCGGCTCGCGCACCGCCGACGAGTCGTCGCCGCCGTGCGTGCGCCAGCGCGGCACGCCGGTGCGCTGGTCGAACGCGAGCACGGTCTTCGAGCCGACGTCGGTGACGTAGAGCGACGACTCGTCGGCGGCGAGCGACGAGGCGGTCGGCGCGTCGTCGGCCCCGTCGAGCGCGCGCACCCACGAGGTGTCGGCAGCGCGGACCGCGAACCGTCGCTGCGATCCCTGCTTGGGCGCCGCGCTCGGCGGCGGCGACGCGGGGCGCTCGCAGCCGAGCGCGGCGAGCACGATCATCCATCGTCTCATCGGAGGCGGCTTCACGGTGTGGGGAGGCGCCGGAGTGCGAGCGTCTCGAGCGTGCGATGGAACGCGACCAGCTGGCGCGTCGACTGCGGCGACGGCAGCACCAGCACCTCGCCGTACGCGCGCGTGTACACGACCACCGATGGACCCGCGCGATCGATCAGCGTGGCGAGCGAGTCGCGCGTCGGCGCCGACACGTGGACGAGCGGGACGTCGACGTCGAACGCGCGGAGCTGGCTGCGGACGCCCGCCGCCGCGCTGTCACCATCGAGCAACAGCACGCCGGCGAGCGTGACGCGACCGCGGACGGTGCGACGATCGAACGCGCGGAGCGTGGCGACGTTCGCGTCGCACTGGCGCGCGCGCAGCGCGAACACGGCGGTCGGGCCGCCGTCGGGCCGCGACGGCAGATCGCTCAACGGGCGCGGCCTCGCGCACGCGAGCAGCGCCGCCGACACGCCGACGACCGGTGCCCCGAGGATTCGCGGACGTCGCACCATCGGCTCACGGCCAGTAGAGGATGGTGACGGTGGTGATCGACGAGCTGCACACCATCGTCGTCGTTCCGCCACCGCCCGAGACGCCGAGGGTGCCACTCGCGTACTGCGGCACCCAGCTGAGACACTTCCAGCTCGAGTCCTTGCGGCACTGCACGCGGGCGCCCGTACCGCACGCGGCGGTCGTCTGATCGGTCGCGCTCCATCCGCCGCTGGTGCTGCCGCCGCCGAGCACCGGATCGCCGCCGCAGCTCTCGATCGTGACGTCGCAGTTCGAGAGCAGCTTCGGCGTCGGTCGGCCCGTGCGCGGCGCGGGCGCCTGCGCGCCGAGGTATCCCGCGGCATTGCTCACCGCGGCCATCGCGAGGATCGCGACGAGTCGACGCTGCCTGAATCGCTGTAACATGTTGCCCTCCGGTCGAGCACCGTGCCGCCAGCCGCGCGGCCTCCCATGGCCGCCGAGGTGCGACGACGGGAGCGTGGCGCCACGATGCGACGCATCGGCAGCGGCGCCGCACATCGGCCGCGACACCCGTCACGCCGCGCGAACGCGATCGCCACCACGAGCGCTTGCGTTAGGCGCGCGACGAGCCGCTGGCGGGCCAGCAGCGCGGGGAACAGCGCGCACCCCCCATCGGCGCCCGCCGCGCGCTCGGCCACGCGTCGCTGCGCGGGCTCGTGCCGGCACAGGCGCGCGACGAGTGCCTCCAGCCCACCGGCCGCGCGCACCGCCGACGGCGTGGTGCCGGCGTGACGCTGGAGCGCGTTGCGCAGCGCGTTCGCCGACGAGAACCCGACGTCGAGCGCGACGCGCTCCACGACGACCGCATCGCCGCACAGCCGGTCCGCCGCGACGAGCAGCCGGCACCAGCTCTGGAGCGTGCGCGGCGACGGCAGCGACGCGCGCGCGAGGCGTCGCTCGAGCGCACGCCGTCCGACGCCGAGGTGCGCCGCCGCGGCGCGTGCCGCGTCGGGGGCGTCGACGTTCGCGACGAGGTGCTCGAGCAGCGGCGCGAACCGCTCGGGGATCCCGGCGGCGACGAGGCGTCGCACGAGCGCGTCGGGGGACGCGGCGCCGCCGGGACGCAGCACCGCGAGGAGCGGCTCGAGCCCGGCGTCCTCCACGAGCACGTCGGTGCCGCCCGCGCGCGCGAAGTCGAGCAGGGCGCGGCAGTCGGGCTCCGCGAGCCGGCAGCGCGCGAGCAGCGGGAGCGCGGGCGCCGCGGCGCGCAGCGCGCGCACGGTCCCCGAGGTGGCGCGTCCCGCGCCGTCGCGCAGGTCGACGACGACCGCCGCCACCGGCCGCGTGCGCACGTGGGTCATGAGCGCTCTCCGGTCCTCGAACACGTCGACGACCGCGCGGGGCCGGAGTCGCGCGGCGAGCGCGGCACCCTCGCCCGGCTGCGCGAGCAGGCACGCGACGCTCAGCATCCCGGGCGCCGCCGCCGAGCATGATGGAGATCGACCGTCACGCGAGCGTCACCGTGAGAGGAGGTGGGGAGACACCATCGGCGTGCGACCGACGCTGTCGCCGCTGACGCCTCCGTACTGCGTCACGCGAACGCGGACCGGGCCGATCGAACGCGCGCGGCTGCGTCACCCGCGACGGTCATTGACTCGACACCCCGGGGAGCCCATTCTGCTCCGCCGCGCCGCGGGGCGGAGCGTGGCCCGACGCCGCCTCGATCGTCCTCTCCGGCGTGAGCGTGGTTTGCCAGAAACGCCGGATGCCGGTCCGTCTCGCCTCGTCGTCTCCCTCCCGCCGGAACCCCGCCGTGCCCCTCGTGCATCCGACTCGCCGGGCTCTCTCGCTCGCGGCGCTCGCCACGCTGCTGGTCGGTCCCGTCGCGGCCGCACGCCAGCCCGCGCCGCCGACCGCCGCGGTCGTGAGCGGACTGCCGCTCGTCGGCCCGGCGAGCTCCGCGCGCGTCGGCGACACGGTGACGATCGCGGGACGCGCGACGGTGGCGAGCGGCGTGCTCCAGGCGCGCGGCGTGTACCTCGCCGTGCAGGGCGACGCCGGCGCGGTGTGGGTGTTCCGGCGCAACTCCGCCGTGGCGGTCCGTCGCGGCGACTCGGTCGAGGCGCGCGGCGCGCTGTTCGTCTACCGCGGCTCGATCGAGATCATCGCGACGTCGCTCACGGTGGTGCCGACCGCGCAGCTCGCGACACCGGCGCCCGACTCGGGGTGGCCCGCCGCGCCGCTGCGCGAGGCGCGGCTCGTCCGCGTGTCGCACGCCGTCGTCGGCGCGCGCGGCGAGAGCGAGGGCGGACGGTGGATTCGCCTGCATGCGCCCGGGCACGCCGACTCCGTGACGCTGTGGATTCCGTGGACGCATGCCGACCCGCCGGGGCTCGCCGACGTGCGCACCGAGGACGTGCTCGACGTGACCGGGCTCGCGACGCTGTACCGCGACAACCCCGGCGATCCCGGCGTGTGGCAGATCGTGCCGCGGCGCGCCACGGACGTGCACACCGTGGGCATCCCGCGCCTCGTGTACCGGCGGCTCGTGCAGGGCACCGTCCTGCTCGTGGTCGTCGTGGTCCTCGTCGTGGTCGCGACGCGGCTGCTCACGCGGCGCCAGTCGCTCGCGCTGCGCGAGACGGAGGCGCGGTATCGCCAGCTGCTCGCGCTGTCGCCGGACGCGGTGCTCGTGCACGACGGCGATCGCGTGCTGTTCGCGAACGCCGCCGCCGCTCGGCTCCTCGGCGCCGCGGACGAGCAGGCGATGGCGGGGTGGTCGGTGGACACGTTCGTCGGCACGGACGAGCGGGCGGCGCTCGACGCGGCGGTCGGTCGGCGGCAGCCGGCGGGGGCGCCGGTCGGGCGCCGGCTGCGCACCGTGTTCCGCACGACGGACGGCGCGCACGTCGACGTCGAGGTCGCGACGAGCCCGTGCCGCTATCACGACCGCGACGCGGCGGTCGTCGTCGCGCGGGACATCGGGCCGCAGCTCCGCTACGAGCGCGAGCTGCGCGAGCTGGCGCTGCTCGACGAGCTCACGGGGCTGCACAACCGCCGCGGCTTCTTCCTGTTCGCCGAGGCGGAGCTGCGCCGGCTGCGCGAGCGCGGGTCGTACGCGGTGCTCGTGTTCGCCGACCTCGATGGACTGAAGACCATCAACGACCGGCACGGCCACGCGGCGGGCGACCAGGCGCTGCGCGCCGTCGCGCGCGGGCTGCGCGACCTCGTCGGCGAGCAGGGGCTCGCCGCGCGCTGGAGCGGCGACGAGTTCGTGGCGCTGGTGCCCGACGCGTCGGTCGCGGCGGCGCCTAACGGCGCGACCGACGCGTCGGGCGACACGCTCGTCGCCGAGGCGTTCGAGCAGCGGCTCGCCGGCGCGATCGTGCGCCACGCGCCCGCCGCGGCGCCGTATCCGGTGTCGGCGAGCGTCGGTGCGCGTCGACTCGGCCCCGACGCCGGCGAGACGCTCGCCGCGGCACTCGCTGCGGCCGACGCGGGGCTCTACCGGCGCCGCGGCCGCCGCGCCACGGCGAACGGGAACTAACGGGGGCTCTCGAGCCGCCGGACAGGACTCCACGTACGAGTTTCTGTGGGACTGAAGAAGGACTGAAGGAGGACTGAAGAAGGACCAAACACAACGACTTGTTGTTGTCCCTCTTCAGTCCCTCTTCAGTCCTTCTTCAGTCCTCCAAGAACACGTACGTGGAGTCATGCCTGGCGCACCCGCGCATGGATCGCGACGCGTTGATCCCGGCAGCGTGCGCGGATAACGTTCCGCCATGCCCGCGACCCGCGTCCGCCGACACATCGACGCACCACGCGCGCGCGTGTACGACGCGCTGGTCGACGCGCGCGCCGTCGCCGAGTGGATGGTACCGGACGGCATGACGAGCGAAGTGCATGCGTTCGACGGACGCGAGGGGGGCGCGTTCCGCATCTCGCTCACGTACGACGCGCCGACCGGGGTGGGGAAGACGACCGCGCACACCGACACGTACCACGGTCGATTCGTGCAGCTCGTGCCGCACGAGCGCGTCGTGCAGGTCGTGGAGTTCGAGACCGCCGACCCATCGATGCGCGGCGAGATGACGATCACGTTCACGCTCGCCGACGCGAACGGCGGTACCGCGCTGTCCGCCGTGCACGAGCATCTGCCGCCCGGACTCTCGGCGGCGGACAACGAGACCGGCTGGCGCATGTCGCTCGCGAAGCTCGCCGAGCTGGTCGAGCGGGAGCGGGCGCGCTAGCGTGCGGGTGCTCGTCCAGCGGGTCTCGCGCGGGGAGGTGCGCGTGGGCGACCGCGTCACCGGGCGCATCGGGCGGGGGTTCGTGCTCCTCGTCGGCTTCACGCACACCGACGGCGACGCGGAGCTCGAGTGGATGACCGAGAAGGTCCTCGGCCTCCGCGTCTTCTCCGACGCCGACGACAAGATGAACCTCGCGCTCGGCGACGTCGGCGGCGCGCTACTCGTCGTGTCGCAGTTCACGCTCTACGGCGACGCGAGGAAGGGGAAGCGGCCGAGCTTCATCGATGCGGCGCGGCCGGAGCACGCGGTGCCGTTATACGAGCGGTTCGTCGCGCTGCTGCGCGCCCGCGGCGCGCTCGTGGAGACCGGCGAGTTCGGCGCGATGATGGACGTGGAGCTCGTGAACGACGGCCCGGTGACGCTGTGGCTGGAGCGATGAGTCAACCCGTGCGCGTCGTGTTGGCGTCGCAGTCGCCGCGGCGGCGCGAGCTGCTGACGCTCGTCGGCATCCCGCACGAGGTGGTGCCGGCCGACATCGACGAGACGCCGTTCCCGCACGAGGCGCCGGCGGCGTACACCGAGCGGCTCGCGCGCGAGAAGGTCGCCGCGGTCGCCGGCCGCTTCCCGGGCGCGGTCGTCATCGGGTCGGACACGACGGTCGTCATCGGCGGCGAGCTGCTCGCGAAGCCGGAGGACGACGCGGACGCGCGGCGCATGCTGCGACTCCTGAGCGGACGCACGCACACCGTGCACACCGCCGTCGCCGTCTGCCGCGGCGACCGCGTGGTGTCGGGCGTGGAAGACGTCGCGGTGACGTTCCGCCCGTTAGGCGACGACGAGATCGCCGCCTACGTCGCGACGCGCGAGCCGATGGACAAGGCCGGCGCGTACGGCATCCAGGGCTACGGCGCGACGATCGTGGAGCGCATCGACGGCGACTACTTCGCGGTGATGGGACTGCCGCTCGTGCGGCTGACCCGGCTGCTCGGCGAGGTCGGGGTGAGGTACCGGTTCGGAGCGCCGTTCGTTTGAACCGCAGAGGGCCGCAGAGGGCCGCAGAGGCTTTCATTTGAACCACAGAGGACACAGAGGACACGGAGGAAACCAATAAGAAGTGGTTCTCCTCTGTGACCTCCGTGTCCTCTGTGGTTCAAAAGGAAGGGGCAGTCCTCTGCGGCCCTCTGCGGCCCTCTGCGGTTCAATTCATACAGCCCGGTACCGCTCACGCCACACCTGCACCTTCGCGAGCACGTCGTCCACCGTGATGCGCGGCATCCGGTCGAGACGATTCTCCATCGAGATCGGGTACTCCTCGCCCGGCTCGCCGTACGCGTCGATCATGAGGTCGCGGAACTTGCGGTAGGGCCCGACGCGCTTGGGGTTCGAGTAGCCGATCAGGCTCACCACCGGCCGGTCGAGCGCGACGGTCATGTGCAACGGCCCCGTGTCCGGCGACAGCACCAGCGCCGCACCGTCGAGGATCGCGACGAGCTTGCGCAGCCCGCTGCCTAACGCGGAGACCGGCCTGTGCCGCGCCTCGCGCACGATCACCGCCTCCGCCGCCAGCTCGCGCTCCGAGCGACCGCCGACGAGCACCGGCTGCAGCCCGAAGTCGGCGTACAGCGCGTCGCACACCGCGGCCCACCGCTCGGGAAGCCAGTCCTTCTGCGGCTTGCTCGTCGCGACGACGATCGGCGCGATCGGTCGGTCGAACTGCGAGAGGAACTCCGCCTGCCACGCGCGCTCGTCGGGCCACGGGCCGAGATTCCACACCGGCGGCTCGTGCGGTACGCCGAGCGCCTCGAGGAACTCGAAGTACTGGTCCTGCACGTGCCCCATCGCGTGCGGCGGGATCTTCGCGTTCGTGAACAGCCAGTTGAAGTCGCGCGCCCGCGCGCGGTCGAAGCCGAGCTTCACCGGCGCCGGCACGAACGACGTGATGAGACCGGCCTTGAAGTACACCTGCAGGTTGATGCACAGGTCGAATGGCCCGCGCGCGCGCAGCTCGCGCCGCACGTCGGCGAACCCGCGCACCCCCGCCGTGCGGTCGAACGGCACGATGTCGTCCACCGACGGGTGCCCGCGCACGAGCGTCGCCGGCCCGGGCTGCAGCACCCACGTGGCGTGCATCGCGGGGTGCGCGCGCTCGAGCGCCGTGAGCACGGGCAGCACGTGCACCGCGTCGCCCACCGCGCTCATCATCACGATGCAGACGCGGTCGAGCGGGACGTGCGCGTACGGCGCTGCGGAGTCGCGGGCCGTCATGCGACGCGTCGGGCGAGCTCCGCGAGCGCGGCGTCGGCGATGGCGAGCCCGCGCTCGCGCCGCCACTTCAATAGCGACCGCTCCAGCCGCGCCCAGTTCGCGCGCGCCGCAGCCTCGGGCGGCGTGCCTAACGCCACGACGTCCACGTCGAGCACCCACGCACCGTCGGCCGCGAGCAGCACGTTCTTCAGGTTGAGGTCCGGATGCCGCGCCCCCGCCGCCGCGAGCGCGCGCAGCAGCGCCGCCGTCGCGTCGATCCACGCGTCGTCCGGCACCGCGCCGATCGCGTCGCCGAGGTCGCGCGCATCGGGCACGAGCCGCGTCGCCACGTCGGCGCGCCGGAGCAGCGGCCCCGCGGGATAGATCGCGTACGCCACCATCTGCGGCGTGCGCACGCCCGCGTCACGCAGCGCGATCGACGTCGCGAGCTCGCGCGGCGCGCGCGTCGGCGCGAGAAACCGATCGCCGGTGAGCGGGGCGAGCAGGCCGCCGTGGCGGCTGTGGCGCACCACGACCTGCGTCTCGCCGTCGGGCAGCGTCGCCGCGTACGCCGAGCCGCGACCGCGCAGCTCGCGCCGCTCGGGGTGCGACGCCGCCCACTCGTGCAGCGTGCCGTCGCCGAGCGCCTCGCGGATCGCGCCCGCGCACTCCGCGAGACAGATCACGTGCACGCCGCCTGCCGAGAGCCCCGTGTAGCCGGCGGGCACCGCGTCAGCTCATGCGCCGCACGACCGCGTACACCGGTCCCGCCTCGGCCTTGCCGCCGGGCGACGGGACGATGCGCAGCGGCGGCGGCTCGCGAAGCACCGCGCGCAGCCCGTCGCCCAACAGGATCTCGTTCGGGCCGGCCGCGTCGCACAGATGCGCGGCCTGGTTCACCGCGTCGCCGAGCACCGTGAACTCGAGGCGGCGCTCGGACCCGATGTTGCCGGCGAACACCTCGCCGTACGACAGCCCGACCCCCATCGCGAGCGTGGGACGTCCGACCGCCGACCACTCCGCGTTCAACGCGTCGAGCGCGTCGATCATGTCGAGCGCGGCGCGCATCGCGCGGTCCGGATCGTCGGGGTGCCCCTCGGGCGCGCCCCACTGCGCCATCACCGCGTCGCCGATGAACTTGTCGAGCGTGCCGCCGTGCTTGAACACGCACTCCACCATCGCGCTCAGGAACTCCGAGATCGTCGCCGCGACGGTGTCCGGTGCGGCGCCGGCGGCGAAGCGCGTGAAGCCGCGCAGGTCGCCGAACAGCACCGTGACGTGCCGCCGCTCGCCGCCGGGACGCATGATCTCCGTGGAGCGCGCGATCCGGTCGGCCACGGGCGGCGCGAAGTAGCGCTCGAAGTTGCCGCGCGCGACCGCCTCGCGCCGCACGCGCTCGGCCAACCGCGTCGTCTCGAGCGCGGCGGCTGCGATCGCCGCGAACGCGGACAGGAAGTCGAGGTCCGCCTCGTCGAACGTGTGGTCCGGCGCCGCGCTGTCCACGTAGAGCGCGCCTAACGCCGCGCCGTCCGACGCGAGCAGCGGTCCGCACAGCGCCGAGCGCACGCGCTGCTGCAGCACCGACTGGCCGCCGAAGCGCGGGTCGGCGGCCGCGTTCACGGAGAGCAGCGCCGCCTTTCGGTCGATCGCCGCGCGCACGATCGAGCGGGGCACCGCGCGTGCCTCCAGCCCCGCGAGGTCGGCGCCCCAGCGGTCGCGCGCCGCCGCCGGCACCAGGCGGTCGGGCTCCTGTTCGTCGCGCAGCATGATCGCGGCGCGATCCGCGTCGAGCGTCTCCAGCGCGTAGCCCACGATGCGCTGCAGCAGCGCGCCCAGGTCGCCCACGCCGCCGAGCCCCTTCGCCACCTCGAGGAGCAGCGTGAGCTTGCGCGTCGCCAGCTCCGCGGCCGGCGTCGCGCCTCCGCGCTCGGCGACGATCGGCAGCTCCGGATCCGGTGCACGATCGGGCGCCGGCCCCGTGGACGACGTCGGCGCCGGCTCGTGAGCGACGGGCTCCGGCTCGGCCGCCGCCATCGGCGCCGCCACCGGCTCGGGCATGGGCTCCGGTTCGGGCTCGGGCATCGGCTGCACCGGCTCCGGCTCCGGCGGCGCGGCGGCCGCCGACGGCGGCGGCGACGGCGACTCCAGCACCGGGATCGGCGGATGCGGCACCGGCTGCTCGGCCGCGGCCTGCGCGTACCACGCGGCGGCGTCCGACTCCGGCGTCGCCGGCACGGACGGAGCCACGCGCGCGGTCGGCGACTGCTCCGCCACGTGCAGCGTGAGCGCGCCGAACGTGATCGCGTCGCCCGCCCGCAGCTGCGCCACCTCCACGCGCTGCCCGTTCCAGAACGTCCCGTTGCGCGAGCCGAGGTCCCGCACGACGAGCATCTCGTCGTCCGAGCGCACCTCCGCGTGGCGCCGCGAGATCGTCGGATCGGTGAGCGCCACGTCGCACTCCACCGCGCGCCCGACGACGATGGGCGTCCCGGGGCGCACCACGACGACCGTGTGGCCGGTGAGGTCGACGAGCGCGAGAGGCATGCGAGCAAGATAGGGCAGGAGGGCAGGAGCGCAGGAGGGCAGGAGCGCAGGAGGGGAAGAGCTAGCCCTCTCGTGCCCTCCTGCCCTCCTGCGCTCCTGCCCTCACACGGCCTATGGCCGTGAGCATCGCCCGCGCCTTGTTCTCCGTCTCCTCCCACTCGCGCGCCGGGTCGGAGTCGTAGACGATGCCGGCGCCCGCCTGCACGTTCGCCACGCCGTCGGCGATCACGCACGTGCGGATCGTGATCGCGAGATCCATCCGCTCGTCGCCGGCGGCGATGTACCCCACAGCGCCCGCGTACGGCCCGCGCCGCTCCGGCTCCAGCTCGTCGATGATCTCCATCGCGCGCACCTTCGGTGCACCGGTCATCGTGCCCGCGGGAAACGTCGCGCGGAACACGTCGATCGCCGACGCGTCGCCGGCCAGCTCGCCCTCCACCTGGCTCACGATGTGGAGCACGTGCGAGTACCGCTCGATGTGCATGAGGCTCGTCACCTCCACCGTGCCGTACTTCGCCACGCGTCCCACGTCGTTCCGCCCGAGGTCCACGAGCATCACGTGCTCGGCGCGCTCCTTCTCGTCGGCGAGCAGCTCGTCGGAGAGCCGGGCGTCCTCGTCCGCCGTCGCGCCGCGTGGACGCGTGCCGGCGATCGGCCTAACGACGACGCGGCGCTTGCCGACGCGCACGAGCAGCTCCGGCGAGCATCCCACGAGCTCCACGCCGTCGAGCACGAGGTGGAACATGTACGGCGACGGGTTGATCGCCCGCAGCGCGCGGTACAGCGTGTCGCTCGGGAAGTCGAGCGGCACGCGGATCCGCCGCGCGAGCAGCGCCTGGAAGCAGTCGCCCGCGCGGATGTACTCCTTGATGCGCTCCACGTCGCGCTCGAACTTCTCGCGCCCGTAGTTCGACTCGCCCACCGCCGGGGGCGCCGTCGGGTCGAGCACGAGCGCCGGCAGCGCCTGCGCGGTACGGAGCCGCGCCATGACGTCGGCGATCGTGCGCTGCGCGGCGTCCCACTGCGCGCGCAGCGCGTCGTCGTCGAGCCGCTCGTCCACCGGCACCCCCACGACCACGCGCGCCTGCGAGAGCAGGTTGTCGATCACCACCAGCGCGTCGGTGAACACGAACAGCGCGTCGGGCACGCCGAGCGTGTCGGGCGGCGCGTGCGGCAGCCGCTCGATGTAGCGCACCACGTCGTAGCTGAAGTAGCCCACCGCGCCGCTCCAGAACGGCCCGAGCTCCGGCACGTCGACGGGCCGCCGCGCGTTGACGAGCGACTGCAGGTCGGCGAGCGGATCCGACGGCGTGCGCCGCGCGTGCCAGCCCGCATCGGGCGTCCAGTCCTCCACCACGCCGCCGATCAGCCGCCACGCCGCGCGCGGCTCCGTGCCGAGATACGTGTAGCGCGCCCACGTCTCGCCGCCCGCCGGTGCGCTCTCGAGCAGGAAGGCGAACGGCCCGCGCCGCAGCTTCGCGAACGCGCTCACCGGCGTGTCCGTGTCGAGGAGGCAGTCGGCCCATACGGGCACGAGGCCGCCCCGGGCGGCGCGCGCGCGGAATTCGTCGAAGGATGCCATGGGGCTAAGATACTCGTATGCCGCGTCACCTTCTCGCGCTCGCCCTCACCATTCTCGGCGCGTCGTCCGCCGGCGCCCAGCCGGCCGCGCCATGCGACACCGCGGCCGTCGCCGCGACCGCCGCCGCGCCGAGTGGCGATCCGCGCGCGTGGAACTCCGCCCAGGCGCTCGCGCTCGTCGCCCGCGCCGGCTGCCGACGCCGCACGCAGCTCGCCGACACGTCGCTGCACGACTACCAGGCCACCGCACGCGGCTACCTCACGTTCCTCGGCCAGCTCGGCGACATCGAGATCCCGCGCGTGATCCAGGCGACGCAGGTCGCCACGCAGGTGTACTGGAAAGCGCCCAACATCAGCAAGCAGATCGTCGTCGGCGAGCGCGACACGACGCTGCTGCCGACCGACAACGCGTTCTACCGCGATCGGTACGGCGTCGTGCAGAACAACTTCCCCGACGTCATCCGCGTCGGCGAGGGGCGCGACGTCGCCGACGTGCCGCACCCGCTCTCCGCGCTCGGCCTCGCGGCGTACGACTTCGCGGTGCGCGACTCGCTCCGCATCCGCGTCGGCGGCGGGACGCTCGGCGTGATCGAGCTGCAGGTGCGCCCGAAGGATCCGTCGCAGCCGCGGCTCGTCGGCTCGTTGTTCATCGACCGCGACGACGCGCAGGTCGTGCGCATGGCGTTCACGTTCACGCGCTCCGCGTACCTCGACAAGCGCAACGACGCCGTGTCGATCGTGCTCGAGAACGCGCTCGTGCAGGGGCGCTACTGGCTGCCGCGCCACCAGGAGGTCGAGGTGCGGCGCTCGGGCACCTGGCTCGACTTCCCGGCGCACGGCATCGTGCGCGGCCGGTGGGAGATCGGCGACTACGCGGTGAACGTGAACGTGCCGCCGCGCACGTTCGCCGGCGCGCCGCTCGAGTTCCGGCCGCCGCTCGCGCGCCGCCAGTACCCGTTCGCCGGACGCGTGCTCGACTCGCTCCCCGCCGACGTGCGCACGGTGTCGGACGAGGACGTGCGCCGCGTGCAGGCGCAGGCGCAGGCGCTCGTGCAGCGCGAGGTGCTCGCCCGCGCGCGCGGCTCCGCGCTCTCCGCGCGCGCCATCTCCGACTTCGTGCGCGTGAACCGCGTCGAGGGGCTCGCGGTCGGCGCCGGCTACACGCTCCGTCCGGGCAGCGGCAACGGCATCACCGCGCGCGGCCGCTACGGCTTCGACGACGAGCAGCCGAAGGGACGGCTCGTGCTGCAGCACGCGTGGCCGAGCGGCGTCGCGCTGCGACTCGGTGGGTCCCGCGACTTCCGCGAGGCCGGGGACGAGCCGGAGGGCTCGGCGCTGCGCAACAGCCTCGCTGCGCAGGAGTTCGGGAGCGACTACACCGACCCGTACGACGCGGCCGGGGTCGCGCTCGGCCTCGATCTGCCCGAGACGTGGCTCGGGCTGCGCCCCACCATCGAGCTCGCGGGCGAGTGGCAGGACTCGCTCGCCGTGCACGCGCGACCGTTCAACGGCCGGTACGAGCGCACGATTCCCGCGCGTCGCACGGAGACGCTGCGCCTCACGTTGGGCGCCGAACGGCCTAACGCGGCCGGGCCGTTCGGCACCGAGTGGCGCGGCAGCGCGCAGCTGCGGCTCGCCACGTGGGCCGACCGCGGCGAGTCGTTCACGTGCGGCGCGTCCGACGGCACCTGCGGCTCGCTCGCCCGCGCCGCGTTCGCGCTGCACGTCGAGCGTCCGTTCGGGCGCGAGCGGATCGTCACGCACACGACGTTCGGCGTCGTCGGCGGGCATCGGACCGCGCCGATGATCGTCGGCGGCTGCGCGGACATCCGCATCCTGTGCAGCGGCGAGGCGGCCGACGCGGATGTGCCCCCGCAGGACCTCGTCTACCTCGGCGGACCCGTCACGGGGCCGGGCTACGCGTTCCACGAGTTCGCCGGCGGCGTCGCGGCGAGCCAGCGCGTGGAGTGGCGCTCGCCCGTGCCGTTCCCGTCGCTGTCACTCGGCACCTATGGCCGCGCGCCCGCATCGGCGACGCTCGCGCCGTACGTGCATACGGTCTACGTCGCGCGGCCGGCGTCGTTCCAGCCGCGTCGCGTCGGCTGGTACCCGTCGTTAGGCATCGGCGCGTACGCGTTCTTCGATCTCGTGCGGTTCGACGTCGCGCGCGGGCTGCGCGACAAGCGATGGACGTTCTCGGTCGACGTGGCGCGCGACTTCTGGCGGATCCTCTAGCGGTTCTTGCCGAGTCACAGGGGGCGGGGGCAACGTAGCGGCATCCCGTCTTCGGAGCTCGCGATGTCGACGACCACGCCGCCCACCACGCCACCGACCTACACGCCGGCGTCGGATGCCGAGCGCGCCGCCCAGGCCGCGGCCGAGCCGCGAGTGGCCGCGCTGCTCACGCCGGAGCAGCTGCACCGGCTCGTCGTCGAGCTGTTCAAGTATCCGATCGTCGTCTTCTCCGTGCTCGTCGCGCTCGTGCTCGCGCAGCGGTTCCTCGGCGTGCGCTTCGGCGCCGTCGCGTCCATCGGGCCCGACGGCGTGTCGTTCGTCGCGCACACCGACACGCTGAACGCGCGCGTCCTGCAGATCACGTCGCAGCTCGCCGATACGCGCGCCGCGCTCGAGCGGCTGCAGCACACGGGCGAGCTCGGCGCCGACAGCGCGAAGAAGATCGCCGCGCATCTCGAGCAGGAGAGCTTCGACGGGCTGCAGACGGTGAGCGACGCGCAGGCGAAGCTGAGCCGCTCGCTCTCGAGCGACGACAACCGACCGCTGCTCTCCGGGCAGGACGGCTGGATCTGGATCGGCAACTACACGCCCGGCTCGCCGCGCTGGGAGAAGCCGAAGATCCGTCCTCTCGCCGGCGGCGCGCTCCCGACGCCGCCGGAGCAGATCAATCGCGACGACGAGTTCCTCGTCTCCGGCAACATGGTCGTGCGCGCCGGTCTCCCGCCGAACACCACTGACTACTTCCTCGAGCAGCCGAGCGTCGGCGCCATCAAGCGCGACACGCGCGTGCAGGCGCTCGGGCAGCCGCAGGCCGTGCAGCGGCCGTACGCGCGGCAGTACTGGATGAAGGTGCACGTCGTGCCCTGACGGCCCGCGCGCCGCGATCGAGACACGTCACGCGCGTTTTCGCTACGGTCGTCCGGAAGTGCGAGGGCGATCGTGCGGCATGCAGTCGCCCGCCGCCACCACGCCCGAGCAGCGCCTGGAGAGCGCGCTCCGCGCCGTGCTCCCCGCCGCAGTGGACCTCGGAGCGGCCGAGGCCTCGTGCGGCGAGCGGTGGGCCGCCGCGCGGCGCGCCGCCTCGTGCGACGACGCGGCGCTCGCCGAGCGGCTCGCGCGCCACTTCGGCGTCGGCGTTGCCGTGATCGCGCCGCCCGATCCCGCGCTCCGTCGTCTCGTGCCGCTGCCGCTCGCCCAGCGGCTCGGCGTGCTGCCGCTCCGCGCCTCGGCAGTCGTGCTCACCGTCGCCGCGCCGGCGCCGGGCGACCCCGCCGCCGAGGGCGCTCTCGCCGCCGCGAGCGGACGCCGCGTGCGCTTCGCCATCGCGCCGCCCGACGTCGTCGCCACGGGCCTCGCCACGCTGTACGGCGGGGAGGAGCAGGGCGCCGACGCCCGCCCCGTCGTGCGGCTCGTCGATCGCGTCGTCGCCGACGGCGTCACGCGTGGTGCGAGCGACATCCACCTCGAGTGCGGCGAGGCGGGGGTCGTCGTTCGCTATCGCGTGGACGGTGTGCTGCTCGACGCCACGACGCTCGCCCGCGACGCCGGCATCCCCGTGGTGTCGCGCATCAAGATCATGTCGGGCCTCGACATCGCCGATCGTCTCCGGCCCCAGGATGGCCGCGCGCGCGTCACCGTCGGCGGGCGAACGCTCGACCTCCGCGTCTCCACGCTCCCCGCGGCGCACGGCGAGAAGGTCGTCATCCGCGTGCTCGACGGCGCCGCCACGACGCTGTCGCTCGACGGCCTGGGCCTCGCCGACGCCGACCTCGCGCGGTTCACCGGGATGCTCGACGCGCGCGAGGGACTCGTGCTCGTCACCGGGCCGACTGGGTCGGGGAAGACCACCACGCTCTACGCCGCGCTGCGGCACGTGCAGCAGCGCGGGGTGAACGTGGTCACCGTCGAGGACCCGGTGGAGTACCGACTCGCCGGCGTCACCCAGGTCGCGGTGAACGAGCGTGCCGGCCTGACGTTCGCCGCCGCGCTGCGCTCCATCCTCCGCCAGGACCCCGACGTCGTGCTCGTCGGCGAGATCCGCGACCGCGAGACGGCGACCATCGCGGTGCAGGCGTCGCTCACGGGGCACCTCGTGCTGTCGACGCTCCACACCATCGACGCCGCCGCCGCCGTCGCGCGCCTCACCGACCTCGGCGTCGAGCCGTTCAAGCTCGCGGCGGCGCTCCGCGGCGTCGTCGCCCAGCGGCTGCTCCGTCGGATCTGCGCGCGCTGCCGCGGCGGCGCGGCCGACTGTCCGTCGTGCAGCGGCAGCGGTTACCGCGGCCGCGCCGCGGCGGTCGAGCTGCTCGTGGCCGGCGAGGAGGTCTCGCGCCGCATCGCCCGCGGCGAGCCCGCCGCCGCGATCGCCGACGCCGCCCGCGACGCCGGCATGCGCACGCTCTGGGACAGCGGTATCGACCAGGTCCGCCGCGGCGTCACCGACGACGCGGAGCTGCGCCGCGCCCTCGAGCCGCCCGCGGAGCGATCGTCCGCCGTTCGGCCCGCCGCGCTCGGGCTGCCCGATCTCGACGCGCTCTTCGACCTGCTGTCACCCTCGGAGCGGCGTCGATGAGGGCGCGGGCGATACGGCGCTGGCGATGATGCGCTATGCGGCGCAGACCCCGTCTCACACCGCTGAACCACGCAGTGCGGCGCAGTGCCGCGATGTGAGCGCCGCGTGCGCTTCATCGCGCCGTACCGCCAGCGCAGTTTCGCCCGCGCCGTCATCGACGCCGTCGTCAAGCGCCCAAGGTTAGGTTGCCGCCATGACCGAGCTCAAAATCGGCGTCGTCGACGTCTACCTCGTCCACCAGTCCGACGCCGGCAAGCACGTCCTCGTCCTCCAGCGCGCCGCGCACGGCACCCGCTGCCCGCTCGCGTGGGAGACCGTCCACGGCCGCATCGAGCCCGGCGAGCGCCCGGAGCAGGCGGCGGTCCGCGAGGTGGCCGAGGAGACCGGCCTCCCCATCGCGCGGCTGTACAACGTGACCACGCAGGCGTTCTACCTGCACGGCATGGGCGCCGTGCAGCTCGCGGTCGTCTTCTGCGCCTTCGTGGCCGAACGAGCGCCGCCGACGCTGGGACCGGAGCATCGCGCCGCCGAGTGGCTGCCGATCGACGCGGCGCGCGCGCGCCTGGCGTGGCCGCGCGAGCGCGAGGCGCTCGACCACGTCATGCATCTGTTTGCGAGCGGCGACGCCGGCCCGCTGGAGGACGTGCTGCGCGTCGACCAACCAGGCACTAGCGTAAAGCCGGATGCGCGCGCATAGTCTGTGCGTGACGGCGCCAGCAGCATCTCGTCGGTCGCCGCGGTACACCGCACCTGGGCTCTGAACCCTTCGGAGGTCGCTCAATGAGCTGGCGCAAACTGCTCGTGCTCGCAGGTGCGGTACTGGTGCCCGCAGGGGCGAAGGCGCAGGGGGCCTGCTCGATCCCGGACGTGTTGACCCACCCGTTCGCCTACGTGTGGATCAACGGCGTCTGCAACGACGCGTCGGCGCTCGTCTCGCCGACCGGCAACGGCACCTGGTCGAACGCCATGACGCTGCGGACCTCCGCGGGCGTGGTGAATCTGAACGCGCAGTACGACTCCGACCCGTTCATCACGTTCGGCGCGACGACGACGAACGTCATCGCGGGCCCGGTCACCTACGCGTTCCTGTTCGGCACGCCGATCACGCCCGGCACGTACAACACCGCGTCGTCCACCGGCGGCCTGACGTACACCGTCGCGAAGACGTCCGGCTCCGTGACGGCACCGGGTGTCTACCCGACGTACATCTCGGGCTATGGCACGTTAGGCCTCGCCGCGACGAACCTGGGCGTGGACCTCGGCACCGCGAGCTGCTCGATCACGACGACGACGCTGGCCACCTGCACGCAGAACTTCGGCGTGCTGACGAACACGTTCACCCCGGCGCTCTACGACAACCTCGAGGCGCTGCTCACGTACAACCAGAGCGGCCTGCAGACCGTCGCCTCGTGGTCCGGCGCCATCACGCTCGACTTCGACAACACCATCGGGAACGGCAACCTCGTTCCCGAGCCAGCGACGCTCGGCCTCCTCGGCATCGGCCTCGCCGGGATCGGCGTGATCGCCCGTCGGCGGCGCTCGTAATCTCGCGCCGCGGACACGCTGAAAGGAGCGCGGGGTTCTTCCCGCGCTCCTTTCGCGTTTCGACCCGCCGCGTGGGCGTCAGCCCTGCTGCTGCGCCTTCTCGCGCGCGGCCGGCGACACGCGCAGCTCCTGCGGCGGCGCGTTCGGCTTCACCGTGATGCTCTTCGCGGGGATGCCGACGTTCACGTGATACGGCCGCACATCCTTCGTCGCGACCGCCATCGCGCCGACCATCCCCTGCTCGCCGACGTGCACGCCCGCCAGGATCGTCGCGTGGTACGTGACGCGCACGCCGTCGCCGAGGACCGTCGTCACGTTCGTCACGTCCTTCTGGTCGACGATGCTGTGCGTGTGGCTGTACACGTTCGCGTAATCGGAGATCGACACCTTGTTGCCGAGCACGATCCCGCCGCGGTCGTCGAGCAGCACGTGGCGGTGCACGACGACGTCGTCGCCCACCTCCATGTTGTAGCCGAACGAGAACTCCACGTGCTGGAAGCATTTGAAGTTCGCGCCGCACCGCCGGAAGATGTGCGGCGCGAGGATGCGGCGCAGGCGCACGCCGAGGTCCACGTACTGGCCGCCTAACGGGCTGCGGTCGAACGAGTACCACAGCCACAGCAGCGGCTTCACGCGCTGGAATTTCACGTCGTCGCACTCGCCGTAGTACTCGGGCTCCAGCGTCACGTTGCGCGGGTCGAGCGCCGAGAGCGCGAGGCGCGTGGCGACCGGGAGCCGCTCGTCGTGCACGGCGCCGTCGACGTCCGCGGCGTACGTGGGATAGAGCAGCTGCGCGAGCGTCGTGCGACACAGCTCGCTGCGTGCGTCGGGCGTCTGCGCGTCGTCGTCGCGCAGGCGGTCGGCGATCGACTCGAGCCACGCGTCGGCGAGCGACGCCGAGCCGCGCGCGGGGAGGGAGCGGAGGGGAAGGAGCGCCATGTCAGTGTGGTCGCTTCTCGAGCGTGGGACTGCGGTTGTACTCCGCGGATTTGCCCTTCGGGATGCTCAGCGTCTGCCACCGGTCGCCGGTCGCCTCGCGCGCGAGCAGCACGATCTGCCCGACGTGCATCGCCACGTGCGCGAGCGACCGGCACAGCGCCTGGTGCACGGTCAGCGGCTGTCCGCGAATGTGCACCGTGCGCGCGAGATCGGCGTCGGCGAGCGCACCGACCTCGCGCTCGAGCACCGACCATCCACGCGCCCACCATTCGTCCACCTCGGCGCGCGTGTAGTCGCGCGTCTCGAACTCCGTGTCCCGCTCCCGCCACGGCTTCTCGCCGTCCTCGGCGAGAAAGTTCGTGAACCGCGACGCGAGGTTGCCGCCGACGTGGCGCATGAGCATCGCCACCGAGTTCGCGTCGGCGGCGGGGATCCGGTTCAGCGCGTCGTCCGGCAGCTGCGCGATCGCCTTCTCACCGAGCAGGCGATAGCGGCGGTACTCGTCGAGGAAGTCCGAGAGCATGATGTCTTTGGTTCGATCGGCTCATGGTCTGGGCACGCTGGTCGCCTTGCTCGGCGCGCTCTGCGCCGCCCGGCCGCGCACGAGCGTGCGCTCCCGGTCGAGCCGCGCGAGCGGACCGCCGCTCGCGCCCCAGGCGTCGTTGCGTACGCCCTGCACGGTCACCGCGAGCTGCGACTGCCACACATCGAGCGCCCCGTCGAACACGTAGAGCGCGGTCTGCTGCCCGCGCTGCTGCAGCCGCTGCTCGCCGAACCCCGGCGTGAGCGGCACGAGATCCAGCGGCCGGAAGTCGCGCCCCGCGTCGGTCACGATGACCTCCTGCGGACTGAACCGCGCCTCGCCCTGCTCGGTGCCGTAGAACGTCACGCGCCACACGCTGTACCGCTCCAGCCCGTAGCGGCGGGCGATCTCCCGGAGCTGCGCCGAGCGCCCGAGCACCTGCTCGTGCAGCGCGCGGTACGTGTCGGGCGACAGCAGGCGGATCACGCTCTCGTCGAGCGGGATGGCGCGCGCGAGCACGCCGCCGGGCAGCGTGAACTGCAGCGACACGTCGTCCAGCCGCAGCGTGCCGAAGCCCGGGGGCACGAGCCCGGTCGTGTCCTCCGTGCCGGGCACGCCGCGCGCGCCCACCGACGGCGCGGGCGCCGGCGCCGGCCCGCTTCCCGGCGCACCGGAGCACGACGCCGCGGCGAGCGCGCCGAACACCGTTAGGCAGCGGCGGAGGCTCATCCCGCCGCCTCGCGCCACGCCGGCTCACCGACGAGCGACACGATCGCCGCCGCGAGGTCGTCGCGTCCCTCGCCGGTGTGCGCGCTGAACGGGATGATCTGCTCCTCGCTCGTCCCTACGACGCCGGCGAGCGCGGCGACGCGCGCCGGCAGCTCGCGTTTGTGCAGCTTGTCCACCTTCGTCGCGACGAAGATCGTCGGCGCGCCGATCTCGGCGAGGAAGTCGACCATCTGCAGGTCGTCGTCCGTCGGGTCGTGCCGCACGTCGAGCAGCTGCACCACGCCGCGCAGCGGAGGGCTCGAGCGCAGGAATCCCTCGATGAGCGGCCGCCACTCGGCCTGCCGCGCCTTCGAGATCTTCGCGTAGCCGTAGCCCGGCAGGTCGACGAGCGTGAACAGCTCGTTGATGCCGAAGAAGTGGATCTCGCGCGTGCGTCCCGGCGTGTTGCTCACGCGCGCGAGCGCCCGGCGTCGCACGAGCCGGTTGATGAGCGACGACTTGCCGACGTTCGATCGCCCGCTGAACGCCACCTCGGGGAGGTTCGGCTCCGGGCGCCAGCCGCCGGCCGACGCCATCGGGCCGAGGTAGTCGATGCGGCGGATGACGAGCGGGTCGGTGCTCATCGCGACGCCTCCGCCGGCACGCGCAGCGCCACGGTGAGCACCTCGTCCATCGACGACACCGGATGCCACGCGATCGCCTCGCGGACGTCGGCCGGCAGCTCGGCGGCGTCGCGCGCGTTGCGCTTCGGCAGGATCACGGTGTGCACACGGTGTCGGTGCGCGGCGACCGCCTTCTCCTTCACGCCGCCCACCGCGAGCACGCGTCCGCGCAGCGTGATCTCGCCCGTCATCGCGACGTCGCCGCGCACCGGGTTGCCGGTGAGCGCGCTCACCATCGCCGTCGCGATCGTGATCCCCGCCGACGGCCCGTCCTTCGGCGTCGCGCCGGCCGGAATGTGCACGTGGATGTCGCGCGCGCGGTGGAAGTCGGGGTCGATGCCTAACGCGGCCGCGCGCGCGCGCACGTAGCTCAGCGCGGCGCTCGCCGACTCCTTCATCACGTCGCCGAGCGCGCCCGTGAGCTGCAGCCGCCCGCGCCCCGGCACGACGCTCACCTCCACCTCGAGCAGCTCGCCGCCGGCGGGCGTGTAGGCGAGCCCGTTCGCCACGCCGATCTTGTCGTCGCTCGTCAGCTCGTCGCCCTCGTGGGGCGGTGGGCCCAACAGGTCGGGCAGATCCTCGGCGCGCACGTCGAGCGAGCGTGGAGCGTGGAGCGTGGAGCGTGGAGGCTCGCTCTCGTCGTCTCCGCGCTCCACGCTCTCCGCTCCACGCTCGGCCTGTCGGCGGGCGAGCTTCCGCGCGACGCGGTGGATCCGGCGTTCGAGGTCCCGCACGCCCGCCTCGCGCGTCCACTCGCGGATCACGCGCAGCAGCGCCTCGTCGTCCCACGTCACGCGATCGGCGTCGAGCCCGCACGCCGACAGCGCGCGCGGCACGAGGAAGCGCCGCGCGATGGCGAGCTTCTCCGGCTCCAGGTACCCCGGGATGCGGATCAGCTCCATGCGGTCGCGCAGCGGCTCCGGGATGCCGGCGAGCGAGTTCGCCGTCGTCACGAACAGCACGCGCGACAGATCGTAATCCACCTCCAGGAAGTGGTCGCTGAACGCGTGGTGCTGCTCCGGGTCGAGCACCTCCAGCAGCGCCGCCGCCGGGTCGCCGCGCCAGTCGCTCCCCGTCTTGTCGATCTCGTCGAGCAGCAGCACGGGATCCACGACCTCGGCGCGGCGCATCGCCTGGACGATGCGTCCCGGCATCGCGCCCACGTACGTCCGCCGGTGCCCGCGGATCTCGGCCTCGTCGCGCACGCCGCCTAACGAGACGCGCACGAACTTGCGGCCCAGCGCGCGCGCGATCGACCGCGCGAGCGATGTCTTGCCCACGCCCGGCGGCCCGACGAGGCAGAGCACCGGCCCGCGCAGCTCGCCGACGAGCGCGAGCACGGCGATGTGATCGAGGATGCGATCCTTCACCTCCTCCAGCCCGTGGTGGTCCTCGTCGAGCACCGCGCGCGCGCCCGCGACGTCGGGCGGCGCGGCCGAGCGCTCGCGCCACGGGAGGCCGAGCAGCCAGTCGAGGAACGTGCGCGACACCGTCGCCTCGGGGGACACCGGCGACATCTTCCGCAGCCGCCGCACCTCGCGCAGCGCGCGCGACTCCACGGACGGCGGCATCCCCCGGTCGCGCACCTGCGCCTCGAGCGCGGCGGTGTCGTCGCTCTCGTCGTGGCCCAGCTCCTGGTGAATCGCCTTCAGCTGCTCGTGCAGGTAGAACTCGCGCTGGTTCTGGAACACCGCGCCGCGCACCCGCTCCTCGATCTGCCGCTCGAGACCGAGCAGCTCCAGCTCCCCGCCGAGCAGCTCGTCGAGGCGGGCGAGCATGTCGGGCAGGGCGGGGGCTTCGAGCAGCCGCTGCCGCTGCTCGTGGCGCACGGCGAGATGCGCGGCCACGCCGAACGCCTGCCGCTCCACGCTCGTCACGTCGCGCAGCAGCGTCACGATCTCCACCGGCACGCGCCGCTGCAGCGCGGCGTAGTCCTCGAACCGGTCGAGGATGCGGCGCATGGCGGCCTGCAGCTCCGGCGTGCCCGCGGCGGTCGTCGCCGGGGGCTCGTCCGGCTGCGGCTCGACGAGCGGGAAGGGAGCGAGCGTCGCGCGGAGCGGCGCGTTCGGGCTTGCGTTAGGCGGGGCGCCCTTCGGCGCGGTGCTCCGCGTCTCGTAGCGCGTCACGCGCGCGCGCGCGGCGCCCTCCAGCAGCACGCGCACGGCGCCGTTCTGGAGCCGCGCGGCCTGCTGGATCCTCGCCAGCACGCCGACTCGATGCAGGTCCGCCGGCGCGGGGTCGTCGACCGCGGTGTCCTTCTGCGCGACGACGAACAGCAGCCCGTCTCCCGCCGCCGCCGCCTCCACCGCCGCGAGCGACGCGGGGCGCCCCACGACCACCGGCGTCACGACGTACGGGAACAGCACCGCGTCGCGCAGCGGCAGTACGGGCAGTCGACTCGGCGCCTCGATCGGATCGCCGTCGCGGGGGAAGGACTTCATGGCCGGAAGTTAACCCCCCTCTACGCTCCACGCTCCACGCTCGGCATCCCCGCAGGGGGAGCGAGCGTGGAGCGTGGAGTGGACCGTGGAGGCGCTTACGCTTCTTTCTTCTTTCGCTGCGGCGCGATCTCCAGCATCGGCGGCGCGCCGTTCGTGATGCAGTTCTCGGTGACCTTCACCTCGACCACGTCCTCGCGCGTCGGGAGGTCGAACATCACGTCGAGCAGCGACTCCTCGAGGATCGCGCGCAGCCCGCGCGCGCCGGTGCCGCGCTTCAGCGCCTTCTGCGCGACCGCGCGCAGCGCGCTCTCCTCGAACGTGATCTTCACGTCCTCGAGGCTGAACAGCTTCTGGTACTGCTTGGTGAGCGCGTTCTTCGGCTCCTTGAGGATGCGCACCAGCGCGTCCTCGTCCAGCGCCTCGAGCGGCACGCACACCGGCAGGCGGCCGACGAGCTCCGGGATCAGCCCGTAGCGGAGCAGGTCTTCCGGCTCCACCTCGGCGAAGATGCTCTTCCGCGCCGCCGCGTCGCGCTGCGCGTTGCCGGTGAAGCCGATCTGCCGCCGGCCGACGCGCGCCTCGATGATCTTCTCCAGCCCGTCGAACGCCCCGCCGCAGATGAACAGGATGTCCTTCGTGTTGATCTGGATGTACTCCTGCTGCGGATGCTTGCGGCCGCCCTGCGGCGGCACGCTCGCCACGGTGCCCTCGAGGATCTTCAGCAGCGCCTGCTGCACGCCCTCGCCGCTGACGTCGCGCGTGATCGACGGGTTCTCGCTCTTGCGCGCGATCTTGTCGATCTCGTCGATGTAGACGATGCCGCGTTCGCACTCGGCGACGTTGAAGTCGCCCGCCTGCAGGAGCCTAACGAGGATGTTCTCCACGTCCTCGCCGACGTAGCCCGCCTCGGTGAGCGTCGTCGCGTCGGCGATCGTGAACGGCACGTCGAGGATGCGCGCGAGCGTCTGCGCGAGCAGCGTCTTGCCGACGCCGGTGGGGCCGACGAGCAGGATGTTCGACTTGTCGAGCTCCACGTCGTCGTCGCGCGACCCCGCGGAGTTGATGCGCTTGTAGTGGTTGTAGACCGCCACCGCGAGCGCCTTCTTCGCCTGCTCCTGTCCGATCACGTACTGGTCGAGGACGTCCTTGATCTCGGTGGGCGTCGGGACCTGCGTGATCGCCTCGGCGACCTCGCGCTCCTCGTCCTCCGCCAGGATCTCGTTGCAGAGGGCGATGCACTCGTTGCAGATGTACACGCTGGGCCCGGAGATGAACTTCCGGACCGAGTCTTTGGACTTTCCGCAGAACGAGCAGCGAAGATGCTTGTCGTGCGACATGGCTCTCGGAGGGGCGGGAGGCGGGGCGCGCCGGCGGCGCGGCCCCGAAAACACGTAATAGTCTGGAGCGGAACGGGTCAAGCACGACGTGCCCGAAGGCAGTCGGGACTCGGGACTCGGGACTCGGGACTCGGGACCTGCGCCCCCACGAGTCCCGAGTCCCGAGTCCCGAGTCCCGAGTCCCGAGTCCCGAGTCCCGAGTCCCGAGTCCCGACCTGTCAGGCCGTCACGGTCGGCTGCTTCGACTCCTCCACGATCGTCCCCGGCGCGGAGATCACCTGGTCGATGATCCCGTAGTTCTTCGCCTCCTCGGCCGACATGTAATAGTCGCGGTCGAAGTCGCGCTCGATGCGCTCGAGCGGCTGGCCCGTATGCGAGGCCATCAGCTCGTTCATCTTCGCGCGGAGATACAGGATCTCCCTCGCCGCCACCTCGATGTCCGCCGCCGTGCCCTGCGCGCCACCGCTGGGTTGATGCATCATGATGCGTGCGTGCGGCAGTGCGAAGCGCTTCCCCTTCGTGCCGCCGGCCGCGAGCAGGAAGCAGCCCATGCTCGCCGCCATCCCCATGCAGATCGTGCTCACCGGCGAGCGCAGGAAGCGCATCGTGTCGTACATGGCGAGTCCCGCGGACACGGACCCGCCCGGCGAGTTGATGTAGATGTTGATGTCCTTCCCCGGGTTGTCGCTGTCGAGGAACAACAGCTGCGCGATCACGATGTTCGCGACGTCGTCGTTGATCGGCGTGCCGAGGAAGATGATGCGGTCCATGAGGAGCCGCGAGAAGATGTCGTACGTCCGCTCGCCGCGGCTCGACCGCTCGATGATGTACGGCGTGTAGATCGTGGGCATGGGTTCGTCGTCGTCGTAGTCGTCGTCCGAGTGGAACGAGTGCAACGGTCCGTACATCGTACCCTCCAGTGCGACGGAGGTCACATCGGTCATTCGGCGGAGTTGCGCTCGAGGAGCCACGCGAAGACCCGCTCCTCCGTGATCTGGTGCTCCAGCTCCTGCAGGCGGCCGGCCTTCTGCAGCGCGGCGTAGAGCTTTCCCGCCTCCGCGCCGCGCTCGGTGGCCATCGCGTTCACCCGATCGTCCACGTCCGCTTCGGTCGCGCGAAGGTTCTGATCGCGTGCGATCGTCTCCACGACGAGATCGCGACGCACCTGGCGCTCGGCGAGCGGTCGGAACTCCTGGGCGAAGCGCTCCTTGTCCTCGTCGGGGATCTGATACGCGTTCGCGTAGCCGTCGACGAGCTGCCGGACCCAGCTCGGCGGCACGTCGAACGGGTTCGCCTCGATGATCTGATCGAGCAGCTGGGTCTTCAGCTGCGTCTCCGCCTCGCGCTGCGCCTGCGCGCCGAGGTCCTTGCGCACCGCCTCGCGCAGCGCGTCGAGCGACTCGAAGTCGCCCACCTCGCGGGCGAACGCGTCGTCCAGGTCGGGCGAGGTCTTCCGCTTCGCCTCCTTCAGCGTCACGCGGACCGTCTTCGTCTGGCCGCGCTGCGCCTCGTCGGGGAAGTCCTCGGGCCACTTCACCGGGCGCTCGATCGTCTCGCCCGCCCGGGCTTCCATGATGAGGTCCTCGATCCCGGGGATCGCCTGGTCCTTCCCGAGCTCCAGCCGGTACTCCTTCTGCTCGCCGATCTGTCCCTGCTCGTCCGCGGTGGCGAGCGCCACGGTGACCATGTCCCCCGACATCGGCCGGTCGTCGGTCGGGGCCCAGGTCGCGCGCTGGTCGCGGAGCGAGTCGAGCTGCTCCTGGACCATCTCGTCGGTCACCTCGGTGGCCGGCCGGTGGACGCGGAAGCCCTCCACCCGCGCGAGCTGCACCTCGGGCCGCACCTCCATGTGGAGCGTGAACGTGAGCGGCTCGCCCGGCTCGAACTTCAGGTCATGGATGTGGGGCTGCGTGATCGGCTCCAGCTTCTCCTGCTCCATGACCTTCTTGTAGGCCTCCTGCACGACCTCCTGCAGGACGTCCTGCCGGATGGCGTCGGCGAAGCGCTTCCGCACCATGGCCGGCGGTGCCTTGCCGGGCCGGAACCCCGGCAGCCGCGCCTGCGACGTGTAGCGCCGCGCCGTGCGCTCCTCGACCTCCCGCACCGCGTCCGCGGGGACGGCGACGTCGACGTGGCGCTCGACACCGCCGGGCTCTCTCTGCGTAATCTGGATGTCCATGAAACCGAAGTACCGGAAGGGACTGCGCGCCCGGGTGGGGGCGCGCATCGCTCGGAAAGCTAACCCGGGCCGGATCCGATTGCACCGACCGCGCCTGCCCGACGAACGCGCTCGTCACCCCGGGGTAGCAGCGCCCGACCTCAACCCCGCACGCTCATGACCCTGGCCCGTCCGTCGCTCCGCCGCCTTCTCTCCGTCACCGCCGCCGCGCTCGCTCCGTCGCTTGCCGCCGCGCAGGCCACCGAGGCCCCGCCGAGCCCTCTGCTGCCGCAGCAGTCGGTGGCAACGAACCCGCTGGCCATCCCGTTCGGCGTGTTCTCGTTCGAGTACGAGGCCGCGCTGCCGTCGCCCGGCTTCACGTTCGGCCTCGGGGGGACGTACTTCTCCGACAACGGCGACCGGAACGCGTGGGCGGAGGCGAAGGCGCTGTACTACCCCGGCGAGACACCGTTCCGGGGGTTCTCCATCGGGCTCTCGGCCGGCGTGCACCAGGCGCGCAACGTCCCCGACTGCGTGGTCTTCGACATCACCGGGGGCTGCTCGAACGAGCGGAAGACGCAGACCGCGCCGACGCTCGGCGTGATCGTGTCGTACGACTGGCTCATCGGGCGAGCGGAGCGGTTTCGCGTCGGGCTCGGCGGCGGCGCGAAGCGGGTGCTGAAGGACGTGGGGCGCGACGACCCGCTGTGGCAGGTCTATCCCGACGGCCGCTTCGTGATCGGCGTGGTGTTCTGAGATCGGGGTGGGGGGCCCCGCTGCGGGCGCGTTTCGTATACTTTATTCCACGGTCCATCACCCGCCGGTGACGTTCCTCGTCATCGGCGGGTGCGTCGTAGTACCGCGAACCGCCCTGTCCAGCGCCCCCCGCGCGTCGCTCCGGTGACGCGCGTCCGCCGGCATTCCGCTCCGCCGGCTTCACCGTCACCACGTCGATCTGGTGAGGACGCCATGATGTCAGCACGCTCCGCCGCCGCACTCCTCCACATCGCTCGCGCGCCAGCGGTGCGCCTAACGAGCAGCGCGCTCGGGCTCGTGCTCGCGCTCGCGACCTCGCTCGGCGCGCAGACGCCGGCCGCGGGCATCATCGAGGGACGCGTGACGGACGTCGGCAGTGGGCGCCCCCTCGAGTCGGCGCAGATCCAGGTCGTCGGCACGACGCTCGGGGCGGCCACGAACGCCGCCGGGACGTTCCGCATCACGAACGTCCCCGCGCGGCAGCTCCAGGTCCGCGTGCGCCTCATCGGCTTCCAGCCCGCCGAGCGTACGGTGACCGTCGCCGCGGGCCAGTCCGCGCACGTCGAGGTCACGCTGACGCCGTCGGCCCTGCAGCTCGAGCAGGTCGTGGTCACCGGCACCGGTGGCGCCGTGGAGACGAAGAAGCTCGGGAACACCGTCGCCGTGGTGAAGCCACCCGAGAACGCGCCGGTGGTGAACGTCTCCGAGGTGCTGCAGGGACGCGAGCCCGGGCTCGTCGGCCTCCCATCGGGCGGCATGACCGGCGAGGGCGCGCGCATCCGCATCCGCGGCAACGCGTCGCTGTCGCAGTCGAACGAGCCGATCATCCTCGTCGACGGCATCCGCATCAACTCCGCCGGTGGGCTCGGGCAGGCGGGCGGCGCCGGCGCATCGTCGTCGCGGCTCGACGACATCGACCCGTCCACGATCGAGCGCGTCGAAGTGCTCAAGGGCGCCGCCGCGGCCACGCTCTACGGCACCGAAGCGTCGAACGGCGTGATCCAGATCTTCACCAAGCGCGGGGCCGCGGGCGCGCCGCGCTGGGACTTCGGCATCGAGCAGAGCCTCTCGCAGTTCCCGCTCGACCGCTTCCCGGTCAACGCCGGCTTCGCGAAGACGCAGGGGCAGGCCGACTCGCTGACCGTCTTCTACGGCCGCACCATCCGGCCGTTCGACATCATCGAGAAGAACATCTGGAAAGACAACATCGCCGCCACGGGCTACGGCCAGATGTACACCGGCCAGGTCAGCGGCGGCTCGGAGCGCATCGGGTATTTCGTCTCCGGGCGCTACCAGGGGGAGAACGGGCCGCTCGGCGGGAAGCTCGGCGGCAAGCGGCTCGGACCGGCCGACGACATCGCGCACCACGCCCAGGCGACGTCGAACCTGAACTTCCAGCCGCGCAGCAACCTGCGGTTCGACGTGAACACCGCGTACACGGGGACGTCGCAGCAGATCCCGTCCAACGGCAACGACATCACCGGCTTCGTCAGCCAGGTCTACCTCGCGAAGCCCGAGAACGCGAACTGCCGCCAGAGCGTCGTCGACAACCCGCAGACCGCGTCGACGCTGGGCGTCGCCGAGCCGGGCGTGTGCGTGGGCGCGGGCAACCCGTTCGGCAACGGCGCGTTCGCGACGATCCGCGAGGCCGCGCAGCTCCAGCGCGAGCAGGAGGTGCAGCGCTTCCGCGGCTCGACCACCGCGGCGCTCTCGATGCGCGACAACCTGAACTGGACGAGCACCGTCGGCATCGACGTGACGGCGCAGCGGAGCTGGTCGATGCTGCCGTTCGGCAACAACATCGACCGGCAGAACTCCACCGCGCCTAACGGTCGCCGCACGATCGACGACATCGCGGACCGCCAGATCACGGTCGACACGAAGCTCGGCTGGAAGACCGAGCCGCGCAGCTGGCTCTCGTCCGACTTCACGGTCGGCCTGCAGGGCTTCTTCGCGCGGAACGTCGAGAGCAACTCGACGGCGGAGAACTTCCCGGGTCCCGGCCTCGAGGTCGTCGGCGCCGGCACGCCCACGACGCTCGGCGAGACGTTCCTGTCCACCGTCACGGGCGGCTTCTTCGGCCAGGAGCAGTTCAGCCTCTTCAACTGGATCCACACCACCGTCGGCGGTCGGTACGACTACTCGAGCGCGTTCGGCAAGGAGGCGCCGGGCGTCTTCTATCCGAAGGCCAGCATCTCGGTGGTGCCGAGCGACCGGCCGGGGTGGAAGGACCACGGCTTCGCGAGCGTGATCTCGGCGCTGCGGCTGCGCGCCGCGTTAGGCCAGTCCGGCCGCCAGCCGGGCGCGTACGACCAGTTCACCACGTACGGCCCGCTGCAGCTCGCGCCGACGGGCACCGGCCTCGTGCCGCTCAACCTCGGCAACGCCGCGCTCGCGCCCGAGGTGTCCACCGAGGCGGAGGTGGGCTTCGAGGTCGGGCTGTTCGACAATCGCGCCGGCGTGCAGGTCACGGGGTGGAACCGCGTCGTGAACGACCTGCTCGTCCCGGTGCAGTATCCGCCGTCGGGCGGCTTCCTGCGCACGCAGCTCACGAACGTCGGCCAGATGAAGGGGCGCGGCCTCGAGCTCTCCGTGAACGGGCTCGCGGTGAGCCGTCCGAACCTGCAGATCGACCTGCAGGCGAGCGGCGCCTATCTCTGGCAGCGCGTCACCGACATGGGCGGCGCCGCGCCGATCAAGGTTGGAGCCGGCGGCGTGCGCTACCGCAACTTCGTCGCGGTCGGCTACGCGCCGGGCGCGCTGTTCGGCGCGAAGCTGATCGGCCCCTGCTCGGCACGCCCCGCCGGCGCGACCTACGCGTGCATGCAGCCGAACCAGGTGCCGTACGACTTCAACGGCGACAAGCAGCCCGACACGATGGACCAGGCGCTCGCGTACTTCGCGAGCGTGCCGAAGTCGGGGTCCACGGTCGGCGTCGCCGCGCTGAGCCCGATCGCCGTGGACGAGGATGGCGACGGCGATCTGCTCGACCACTACCTCGGCAAGCCGACGCCCGACTGGACCGGCTCGTTCGGCGGCAACATGACGCTGTACCGCAAGTGGCGGCTCAACACGCTGTTCGAGTTCAAGGGCGGCCACTACACGGTGAGCGACATGACCGATGCGTTCATGAACGCGCTCACCATCGCGCTCAACTCGAAGCGCACCGCGAAGCTCGACGCAGTGATGCAGAACCCCGCGAGCACGGCGCAGCAGCGCCTCGACGCGGGGCTCGACTGGGCGTACAACGTGAAGGCGCTCTCGCCGTACGACGGCCTGAATCAGAACTTCAGCGGCAACTTCCTCCGCTGGCGCGAGCTCTCGCTCACGTACACCGCCGGCACCTCGCTCGCGCGGAAGGTCGGCGCGTCGTCGCTCGCGATCACCGGCGCCGCGCGCAACCTGCTGCTCATCACCAAGTACCCCGGCGTGGATCCCGAGGCGAACCAGGGCGGCCGCGGCAACGGCAGCACGTTCGACCAGAACTTCGCCGACGCCATCGACGTGTTCGGCCTGCCGCTGCAGCGCCGCTTCTCGCTCGCCGTCCGACTGGGTTTCTGAGGAGACCACGCCCATGACTGCACAGAACACCCAGCGCCGCACCCGCACCGGCCGCCGCAAGCTCGCCCTCGCGTTAGGCACGCTGGCCCTCGCCGCCGGCTGCAACGTGCTGAACGTCGACAACCCGAACAACGTCAGCGAGGACAGCCTCGCCGACCCGTCCGCCGCGACGCCGCTCGCGAACGGCGTCGCCGCGGCGACCGTGCGCGGGCTCAACTCCGTGCTCGACCCGTATTCCACGGTCTCCGACGAGCTCGATTTCGTCGGCTCGCAGGACGGCTTCTTCCAGCTCGACGTCGGCAACGTGTCCACGCCAGTGATCCAGTTCACCGACCAGGCCTTCAACCGCATCGCCGAGGCACGCTGGACGGCCGACCAGGCGCTGGCGCGGCTCGTCGCGTGGGACAAGGACGGCCGCCTGTCGTCGCGCGCCGACCTAGCGAACACGTATCTGTACGGCGCGATCGTCTACACGACGATCGGGGACGTGTTCGACGACTTCACGCTCTCCGATCGGATGACGTCCGCCGCGCCGATCGGCGAGACGAACATGAAGAGTGTCTACGACACCGCGGTGGCGTACCTTGACCGTGGTCTCGCGGTCGCCACGGCGATCAACAACAGCGGGCTCCGCACGCAGATCCTCGCCATGCGGGCGCGCGCGAAGTTCTCGCGCGCGCTGTGGGCGAAGCTCAATCCGCCGGCCAAGTACGCCGGCGCGCCGGCGCCGATCGCGAGCCCGCTCGTGAACGACGCGGAGGCGAGCGCCGACGCGACCGCCGCGCTCGCGCTCATGGGCTCCGCGGACTACGCGTTCACGATCACGCCGTCGTCCCAGAACACGGCGGGCAACAACCTGGGGAACGACCTCAACACCCGGCGTGAGATGCGCATCGGGCAGGCGTACGCGCAGCCCGATCCGGCGGCACAGGGGCAGAACCGCACGCTGGTGCAGGGCGGGCAGCCGGTGATCGTGCTGAACGATCCGGTGACCAACGCGCCGGACGTCGCGCTGCGTGCGCGCGTGAACGCGCTGATCACCGGTGGCCAGTTCCTGCCGATGACGGTCGTCTCCGCGCGCGAGATGCAACTGATCCTCGCCGAGGCCGCGCTCGCGGCGGGCAACCAGGCGGAGGTCGTGGCGCGCATCAACGCGGTGCGCGCGCTCGCGGGCGAGACGCCGGCGTGGAACGGCACGTCGCCGGACGGGCTCACGATGCTGCGCTTCGAGCGGCGCGTGAACCTGTTCCTGCAGGGCCGGCGGCTGCAGGACATGTATCGCTTCGGCGAGCGCGACCCGCGGTGGCAGACGAGCTCCGTGGCCTACACCACGCGCGGCTGCTTCTTCCCGATCACGACCACCGAGCGCCTGTCGAACGCGAAGGTGACGACGCAGCCGGTCTGCAACGGCCTGTGATGCCGCGCGCGCGCGCCGGCTCGGCGCTGCTCCTCGCCGCGACCGCGTGCACCGCGTACCACGCGGTGCCGCCGGAGCACGTCGCGACGGGCGCGCGCGTGCGCGTGACCCTCACCACCGACGGGGCTGCGGCGCTCGCATCGCGCCTCGGCGGCGCGGTGACGGGCGTGGAAGGGAAGTGGGTCGGCGAGCGAGCCGACTCCATCGACCTCCGTGTCGATCGCCTGCTGACCGCGGCCGGTGCGCCCGTCGACTGGAGCGGCGGGCCGGTAGCGATCGCGCGCGGGGCGGTGCAGTCGGTGGAGCAGGCGACCGTCTCGCGCTCGCGCACGACGCTCCTCGTCGGCGGCGTCGCGGCCGCGGGCGCGGCACTCCTGGCCATCGTGCACCGCGGTGGCGGCGCGAAGGGCGAACCGACCGGCGGAGGACAGCCCGGGCTCTAACCGCCAGGGCAGGAGGGCAGGAGGGCAGGAGGGCAGGAGGGCACGAGAGGCGATCGCTCCTGCCCTCCTGCCCTCCTGCCCTCCTGCCCTGGACTTAGTGCTCGGGGCGGGACTCGAACCCGCACGCCTCTCGGCACTGGATCCTAAGTCCAGCGCGTCTGCCATTCCGCCACCCGAGCCTGGTGGCGGAATCTAACGCTTCACTCCACGACCCGGAGGTTCACCACCCGCGGCCCGATGAGCGGCTCTGCGGTGCTGTAGACGCGCAGGCTCACCACGTCGCCCGGCTTCAGCTGCGCGAGCACGTTCTGCAGGTCCGACGCGGCGCGCAGCTTCTTCTTCACCGGGTACAGCACGTCGGTGAGCACGTCCGTGCCGCGCGGCGCGAGCAGCCCGCGCGCGGGGCCCGACGGAGAGACGTCCATGACGCGCAGGCCGCGGTCGCTCGCCTCGAGGTTCGCGTCGCGCGCGAAGTCGGCGTCCACCGGCTGCACCGAGATGCCGAGCTGCCGGCTGCGGCCCGTGTCCTCCGTCGGCGTGGGACGCGCGGTCGGCGTGGCGCGCGCCACCTGCGCACCGTCGTCGTGCTCCTCGAGCCGCACGCGGAACGTGCGCTTCTGGCCGAAGCGCATGACGTCGAGGTTCAGCACCTCGCCCGGCTCGTGGCTGCGCACGACGCGCTGCAGCGTGCTGACGCGGTCCACGGGCCGGCCATCAGCGGCGATGATGACGTCGCCCGCCTCGACACCGGCCTGCTCGGCCGGGCTGCCCTCGGCGGGCGTGAAGCCGCGCACGAGCGCGCCCGCGATGCGCGGCAGCCCCGCGACCTTCGCGTCCTCCGGCGACACGTCCGCGATGGACACGCCGAGCACGGGCTGACGCACGCGTCCGTGCTTGAGCAGATCGTCCATCACGCCGCGCGCGAGCGAGATCGGGATGGCGAAGCCGTACCCGGAGTAGAAGCCCGTACGGCTCGCGATCGCGGAGTTGATGCCGATCACCTCGCCGCGCGCGTTCACGAGCGGGCCGCCGGAGTTGCCGGGATTGATCGCGGCGTCGGTCTGGATGAAGTCGGCGATGGCGTAGTTGCCGTCCATCAGCCCCGGCAGGTCGTTCGAGCTGCGTCCCTTCGCGCTCACGATGCCGGCGGTCACCGTGAAGTCGAGGCCGAGCGGGTTGCCGATCGCGACGACCCAGTCGCCGACATGCGTGACCGTGTCCTCGCCGAGCGCGGCGACCGGAAGCTCCTTCCCCTCGATCTTGATCACCGCGACGTCGGTCGTCGGGTCGCCGCCGATGACGCGCGCCTTGAACGCGCGATGGTCGGTGAGCGTCACGTTCACGCGGTCGGCGTCGCCGACGACGTGGTTGTTGGTCAGGATGTAGCCGTCGGTCGACACGATGAAGCCCGAGCCGTCGGCCTGCACCGGCTCGCTGCGCTCGGGATCGAACTGGCGGAAGAAGTCCTCGTAGCCCGGCGGCACGCGCCCACGCGAGCGCGCCTGGTTGCGGCGCGGGTCGCGCTCGGTCTGGATCGACACGACCGCGGGCGTGACGCGCTCGGCGATCGCGGCGAAGCCGTTGCGCACGTCGCCGGCGGGACCGGATGCGGGCGCGAGGTTCATCCCCGCCTGCGCATAGCTCGGGCGCGTGAAATCGAGCGCCGAGGCGAAGAGCAGCCCGGCGAGAAAGGCGATCGCCACGGCGACGCCGAAGCGTACGCGAGGGAGCGGTGCCATGATCGTGATCCGACGGTTGTGGGAGCCGTGCCGTACGCGGGATGCTAACGCATGCGCCGGGCCGGAAACGAGAAGGCGCCGGGACCGAAGTCCCGGCGCCCACCGCGCACTCCACGCTCTGCGCTCGGCGCTTACTTGTTCTCGTCCACGATCTCGTAGTCCGCCTCGACCACGTCGTCGGGCTTCGCGCCGCCCTGCGCGCCAGCCTGCGGCCCGCCGTTGCCGGCGCCGGTGTCGCCGCCGCCCTGCGACTCGCCGCCCGACTGCGCGGCCTGCTGCTGGTAGAAGCTCTGGCCCGCCTCGCTGAACACGCGGGTGAGCTCTTCCTGCGCCGAGCGGATCTCGCCCATGTCGTCGCCGCGGAGCGCCTTGCGCGCGCGCTCGACGGCCGAGTCGATCTTGCTCTTCGTGTCGGCGGGGACCTTGTCGCCCCACTCCTTCACGTTCTTCTCGACCTCGTACGTGAGCGAGTCGAGCCGGTTGCGCGTGTCGATCTCCTCGCGCTTCCGCTTGTCCTCCTCGGCGTGCGACTGCGCGTCGTTCACCATGCGGTTGATCTCGGCGTCGGACAGCCCGCTCGACGCCTCGATGCGGATCTTCTGCTCCTTGCCCGTCGCCTTGTCGCGCGCCGTCACGTGCAGGATGCCGTTCGCGTCGATGTCGAACGTCACCTCCACCTGCGGCATGCCGCGCGGAGCGGGCGGGATGCCGGTGAGCTGGAACTTGCCGATCGTCTTGTTGTAGATCGCCAGCTCGCGCTCGCCCTGCAGGACGTGGATCTCGACCGTCGTCTGGTTGTCGTCGGCGGTGGAGAACGTCTCCGTCTTCTTCGTCGGGATCGTCGTGTTGCGCGGGATGAGCACCGTCATCACGCCGCCGAGCGTCTCGATGCCTAACGACAGCGGCGTCACGTCGAGCAGCAGCACGTCCTTCTGCTCGCCGGTGAGCACACCGCCCTGGATCGCGGCGCCGATGGCGACGACTTCGTCGGGGTTCACCGAGCGGTTCGGATCCTTGCCGAAGAACTTCTTCACGACCTCCTGCACCTTCGGCATGCGCGTCGAGCCGCCGACGAGGATCACCTCGTCGATGTCGCCCGCCGAGAGGCCGGCGTCCTTCAGCGCCTGCTCCATCGGCGGAATCGTGCGCTGAATGAGGTCGTCGACGAGCTGCTCGAACTTGGCGCGGGTGAGCGTGTAGTTCAGGTGCTTCGGCCCCGACGCATCGGCGGTGATGAACGGCAGGTTGATGTCCGTCGACTGCGTGGTCGACAGCTCCATCTTCGCCTTCTCACCGGCCTCCTTCAGGCGCTGCAGCGCCATCGGATCCTTGGAGAGATCGATGCCCTGGTCGCGCTTGAACTCCGCGACGAGCCAGTCGATCACGCGCTGGTCGAAGTCGTCGCCGCCGAGGTGGGTGTCGCCGTTCGTCGACTTCACCTCGAACACGCCCTCCGCCAGCTCCAGGATGGAGATGTCGTAGGTGCCGCCGCCGAGGTCGAAGACGGCGATCGTCTCTTCCTTCTTCTTGTCGAGACCGTAGGCGAGCGCCGCGGCCGTCGGCTCGTTGATGATGCGGAGCACGTCGAGCCCCGCGATCTTGCCGGCGTCCTTCGTCGCCTGCCGCTGCGAGTCGTTGAAGTACGCGGGGACGGTGACGACCGCCTTGCTGACCGAGTGCCCGAGGTAGTCCTCGGCGGTCTGCTTCATCTTCTGGAGGATCATCGCCGAGATCTCGGGCGGCGTGTAGCGCTTGCCCTGGATCTCCACGGCGGCGAGATCGTTCGAGCCGGAGGTGACCTTGTACGGCACCTTCTTCTGCTCGTCCTGCACCTCGCCGGTCTTGCGCCCCATGAAGCGCTTGATCGAGAAGATGGTGTTCTGCGGGTTCGTCACCGCCTGACGCTTCGCGATCTGACCGACGAGCCGCTCGCCGTCCTTCGTGAAGGCCACGACGGACGGGGTCGTCCGGCCGCCCTCCGCGTTCGGGATGACCACCGGATCGCCGCCCTCGAGCACGGCGACGACCGAGTTCGTCGTCCCGAGGTCAATGCCGATGACTTTGTCTGCCATTGCGTCCTCGATTGATGTATGGGTCGTGGTGACCGGCGCTTTCCAAGGCAATCGCGGGGCCCGAAATTGCTGCCACTCCGGCAGCGCCCGCTGGGCCGGCTCCCTCGGCGCGTGACAGCGCGGCACGATCGGGGCCGACGGCCTGCCTTCTGTACCGGCAGTCGCGGTCCTCTCCTCCCACTCCTTCATGATCCCGATCAGCGACGAGAATCCGACGCTCCGCACGCCGGTGATGACCTACCTGCTCCTCGCCTCGCTCGCCGTCGTGTTCGTGGTGGTGCAGGGCGCGGGGCAGGGGTACCCGCTCATCGCGAGCGTCTGCAACTGGGGGATGGTGCCCGGCGAGCTGACCCATCTCGCCCCGGTCGGGCTGCACGTCCCGATGTCGCCCGGCGTGGACTGCGTGATCGACACCGAGGCGAAGAACATCTTCACGCCGCTCACGTCGATGTTCCTGCACGGCGGGTGGGCGCACCTGCTCGGCAACTCGCTGTACCTGTGGGTGTTCGGCAACAACGTCGAGGACAGCCTGGGCCGGTTCCGCTTCCTCGCGTTCTACATCCTGTGCGGGCTGGCGGCGGCGCTCACGCACGTCGTGCTGAACGGCGCGTCGCCGGTGCCGACGGTCGGCGCGTCGGGCGCGATCTCCGGGGTGCTCGGCGGCTACCTCGTGCTGTACCCGCGGATCCGGGTGCGGACGTACTTCCCCCCGGTGTTCCTGTTCCACGTGCCTGCGTGGTTCGTGCTCGTGTTCTGGTTCGGCGAGCAGGTGCTCACCGGGCTCCCCGAGCTCTCGCCGATGCGGCGCGACGCGTCGGGCGGCGTGGCGGTATGGGCGCACGTCGGCGGCTTCGTGGCCGGCGTGGTGCTCGTGAAGCTGTTCGAGAACCACGCCCTCGTGCGGCGGCGGACGGCGTTGGGGGAGGCGCGCGCGGTCTGGGAATGAGAGGGCACGAGGGCGGGAGGGCAGGAGGGCAGGAGCGATCGCCTCTCGTGCCCTCCTGCCCTGCTGCCCTCCTGCCCTAGATTCACGCCGGTCGTGTGACACGATCGTGACGCGGCTGCCCGTGCCGAGCACGGCCGGCGCTCGCTTCAATTCCACGCACACGTTCCCGGAGACTTTTCGTGCGCCTCATCCCTCGCGACGAGCGCTTTTTCGACATGTTCGGCGAGCTCGCGCAGCGCATCACGACGTCGGCGAAGCTGCTGCATGAGCTGTTCAGTCATCCCGACCGCCTCGTCGAGTACGAGGCCCGCATCAAGGACGTCGAGCACCAGGCGGACGAGCTGGTGCACCAGGTCAACAAGCGAATCGACACGAGCTTCGTGACGCCGCTCGACCGCGAGGACATCCATCTCCTCGCGACGCGGCTCGACAACGTCGTGGACCTCATCGACGGCACGGCGCGGCGAGCGCGCATGTTCCGCATCACGGAGACGCGCGAGGCCGCGCTGCAGCTCACCGACGTCCTGGTGCGCGCCGGCGAGTGCATCGAGGAGGCCGTGCGCGACGTCAAGAAGCCGCAGAGCGTGGCCGACATCGGCCGCCGCATCAAGGACCTCGAGGAGGAGGGCGACGCGACGTACCACGAGGCCGTCGGCGCGCTGTTCGACGGCACGCCGAACGCGCTCGACGTCATCAAGTGGAAGGAGCTGTACGACAAGCTCGAAGAGGCGATGGACGAGTGCGAGGACGTGTCGAACGTCCTGGAGAGCATCTCGCTCAAGAACAGCTAGGCGCGGGAGACTCGTTGGTCACCTACGTCGTCGCGATCATCGTCATCGCGTTCATCTTCGACTTCAGCAACGGCTTCCACGACTCCGCGAACTCCATCGCGACCATCGTCGGCACGCGGGTGCTCAGCCCGTTCGCCGCGGTGGTGTGGGCGGCGGTCTTCAACTTCTCGGCGCTGTTCGTGGTGAAGACCGCGGTCGCGAAGGCGGTCGCCACGGGATTCGTCGACAACGCGATCGTGGAGCCGAACGTGATGTGTGCCGCGCTGCTCGGCGCGATCGCGTGGAACATCATCACGTGGTACTTCGGCATCCCGTCGAGCTCCTCGCACGCGCTCATCGGCGGGCTCGCCGGCGCCGCGCTCGCGAAGGCGGGCACCGCGGGGATCACGTTCGGCACGAAGTGGATCCAGACGCTCAGCGCGATCGCCATCAGCCCGGTGCTCGGCGCGCTCATGGGCTTCCTGCTGATGCTCGCGGTGTTCAACCTGTTCCGCTTCTTCACGCCGGCGCGCGTCGACCGTGTGTTCCGCCGCGGGCAGCTCATCTCCTCCGGACTACTGTCGCTCGCGCACGGCGGCAACGACGCGCAGAAGACGATGGGCATCATCGTCGGGCTGCTCGCCTCGGCGCCGGTGCGCACGGCGATGGAGGGGCGCACGGGGTGGATGCAGTACCTGTACGTCGCACGCCCCGACGTCGTGCCGCCGCTCTGGGTGGAGGCGGCCGCGTACCTCGCGATCTCGTTGGGCACGCTGTTCGGCGGCTGGCGCATCGTGCACACGATGGGCTCGCGCATCACGCGCCTGCGTCCGGTCGGCGGCTTCTGCGCGGAGACGGGCGGCGCGATCGTCATCCTCACCGCGTCGCAGTTCGGCATTCCGGTGAGCACGACGCACACGATCACCGGCTCGATCGTCGGCGTGGGCGCGACGAATCGCCTGTCGGCCGTGCGCTGGGGGATCGCGGGTCGCATCGTGTGGGCGTGGATCCTCACGATCCCCGCGGCCGGCATCATCGCCGCGCTGTCGTTCTGGATCCTGCGCGCCGTGCTGCCGTTCCAGTTCTGAGCGGGGACAGGATGGACGGGATCTGTGGGCCGTTCGTGTCGACAGGATGAACAGGACGGACAGGATGAGAACCAACACCAAGAGCGTTGCCTTTGGTGTTGGTTCTCGTCCTGTCCGTCCTGTTCATCCTGTCGGAGAAGGGAACCGCCGATGTTCGTCGTCTAGCCGGATCCCCCGTCCTGTCGTAAGGTAGACCCGTGACCCCGAAGCTCCCGCCGACCGCGCTGTTCATCAACCGCGAGCTCTCGTGGCTCGAGTTCAACGCGCGCGTGCTGCACGAGGCGACGGATCCACGCGTGCCGCTGCTCGAGCGCGTGAAGTTCCTGTCGATCTTCAGCACGAACCTGGACGAGTTCTACATGGTCCGGGTGGCGGGACTGCGGCGGAAGGTCGCGCAGGGCATGGCGCAGTATCCGCCGGACGGGCTCACGCCGGCGGAGCAGCTCGCGGCGATCCGGCGGCGCGTGAGCGAGCTGCTCGCGCGACGCGATGCGTGCCTGTACGGGCAGCTCCTGCCGCTGCTCGCGTCGAACGGCATCGAGCTCAAACGCATGTCGGAGCTGTCGCCGCCGGAGTGGATGGCGGTCGACGAGTTCTTCGAGTCGCAGGTGTTCCCGGTGCTCACGCCGCTCGCCGTCGATCCCGGGCACCCGTTCCCGTACATCTCGAACCTGTCGCTGTCGCTCGCCGTCGAGCTGCGCGACCCCGATCAGGGCACCGAGCACTTCGCGCGCGTGAAGGTGCCGCGCTCGCTGCCGCGTCTCGTGCCGACCGGCACGCCGCACCACTTCGTGCCGCTCGAGGAGCTCATCGGCGCGAACCTGCCGGCGCTGTTCCCCGGCATGGAGGTGCTGCGCTGGTTCGCGTTCCGCATCACGCGCTACTCGGACCTCGACCTCGGGCAGATCGACCAGATGGAGGACCTGCTCGACACGGTGGAGCAGCAGGTCTTCCGCCGCCGGTTCGGCGAGGTCGTGCGCATCGAGCTGCAGGAAGGGATGCCGGAGGGGCTCCGCACGCTGCTGCTCGAGGAGCTGAACGACGTCGAGACGCAGGCCGTGAGCGCGCTCACGCTCGACGACGTGCACGAGGGCGGTCGGCTGCTGGAGCTCGGCGACCTCATGGCGCTCACGCAGCTCGAGCTGCCGGAGCTGAAGGACGCGCCGTTCACGCCGCTCGTCCCGGGCGTGCTGCGCGACACCGCGCGGTCGATCTTCGACATCGTCCGCGAGCGCGACCTGCTCGTGCACCACCCGTTCCAGTCGTTCGACGCCTCGGTGGAACGGTTCATCGAGGAGGCCGCGCGCGACGAGCACGTCATCGCCATCAAGCTCACGCTCTACCGCACGTCCGGCGACACGGAGATCGTGACCGCGCTCGCCGACGCGGCGCAGGCGGGGAAGCAGGTCGCGGTGCTCGTGGAGCTGCAGGCGCGGTTCGACGAGGTGAACAACATCAACTGGGCGCGCACGCTGGAGCGCTACGGCGTGCACGTGGCGTACGGCCTCCCCGGGCTCAAGACGCACTGCAAGACGGCGCTCGTCGTACGGCGCGACCCGGACGGGGTGGTGCGCCGCTACGTGCACCTCGGCACGGGGAACTACAACTCGAAGACGGCGCGGCTGTACACCGACATCGGGTTGTTCACCGCGAACGCGAGCATCGGCTCCGACGCGTCGGATCTGTTCAACGCGCTCACCGGCTTCTCGCGGCAGCGCCTCTATCGCAAGCTGCTCGTCGCGCCGGCGAACATGCGCGCACGTCTGCTGTCGCTCATCGAGCGCGAGGCGGCGCATGCGCGCGCGGGGCGGAGCGCGCGCATCGTCGCGAAGATGAACGCGCTCGTCGACCCGGAGACGATCGGCGCGCTGTACGCGGCGTCGCAGGCCGGCGTGGACATCGCGCTCATCGTGCGCGGCATCTGCTGCCTGCGGCCGCAGGTGCCCGACGTGAGCGAGCGCATTCGCGTGCAGAGCATCGTCGGGCGGTTCCTCGAGCACTCGCGGCTGTTCTACTTCGCGAACGACGGCCAGGCGGAGTACTACATCGGCTCGGCCGACTGGATGCCGCGCAACTTCGACCGCCGGGTCGAGGCGATCGTGCCGGTGGAGGATCCCGCGCTGCACGCGCCGCTCCGCGCGCTGCTCGACACGTGCCTCGCCGACAACCGGCAGGCGTGGGACCTCGCCGCCGACGGCACGTACACGCAGCGCCGCCCGCTCGACGACGAGCCGGAGCGCGCGACGCACCGCATCCTGCTGCGCGACCCGTGGGGGCAGGTGCACGAGGGCGTCCGCGAGGCGCCGCCCACCGAGGACGAGCAGCTGCTCATGCGCACCACCGAGCACTCGGCGCGCTGGTGAGCGGCCGTTAGGCCTCCACCTCGACGTCGACGTCGAGCAGCTTCGCGAGCAGCTCGGCCTTCCGGTCGGCGCCCCACGACTCGAGGCGCAAGGACGTCGCGTCGGGAACCGGCACGAGGTGGAGGAGCAGCCGGGTCTTCTCCACGGTCGCCTGCACGCGCTCCACGGCGGCCACGTGCCCGCGATCGAGCCCGTCGGCGAGGCGGAGCAGCGCGGCGAGCCGCTTGATGCGGCGGCGCAGCGAGCGGTCGAGCGAGCCGTAGTTCTCGTGCGTCTTCTTCGGCGGCGCGCCGCGGTGGTAGCGCGCGACGTTCGCCACGGCGGCCTGCTCGGCCGGCGTCATGCCCACGAAGTCGGCGTGCAGGATGAGGTGGTACGAGTGCTTGTGATGGCGCTCGTAGCTGATGTGGTAGCCCACGTCGTGCAGCAGCGCGGCGTCGGCGAGGATCTCGCGGTCGCCCGGCTCGCAGCCCAGCCGCGCCGCGAGCTGGTCGTAGAGCTGCAGCGCGAGCTTGCGCACCTGCTCGGCGTGTGGTGCCTCGTAGTGGCAGCGCTCCGCGAACTCGCGCACCGAGCGCTCGCGCGCCTCGCCCGGGTCCGCGGCGCGCGGCTCCACGCGCGCCGCCTCCAGCAGCAGCCCCTCGCGGATGCCGTACGCCGAGACGTGCAGCTCGCGCGCCTCGAGCAGGTCGAGCACTTCCGCGGCGACGGCGAGCCCGGCGACGATGATGTCGGCGCGGTCGGGATTGAGCCCCGGCACCGCGGCGCGCTCGGCGGCGGACATCGCGGCGAGCATGTCGAGCGTCTCCTCCACGTCGCCGCGTGTCACCACGGTGCCGTGGCCGTTAGGCGCATCCTGCAGGCCGAGGCGCGTGTTCATGATCGACGCGAGGTTCGTGAACGTGCCGCCCGAGCCGATGACCCGCGCCTTGTGCCACTCCTTCAGCGGCACGTGCTCGCGCACCGCGCGCCGCACCTCGCGGCGCAGCATCTTCACGTCGCGGTCGCGCGGACGCTCGCCGAGGAACTGGTCGGTGGTGCGGATGGCGCCGAACGGAAACGACTCGAGGCAGTCGAGCAGTCCGTCAGCCGCGAACGCGAGCTCCAGCGACCCGCCCCCGATGTCCATCACGACGGTGCGGCCGACGCCGAGCTCGAAGTGCGCGAGCGCGGAGCGGAACGCGAGCCGCGCCTCCTCCTCGCCGCTGAGGAGCCGCACGCGGAGCCCCGTCTCCATGCGCACGCGCTCGAGGAATGCGCCGCCGTTCGCCGCGTCGCGCACGGCGCTCGTCGCCACGGCCTCGATGCGATTCGCGCCGACCTGCCGCGCGAGCGTCGCCATGCGCGACAGCTCGGCGAGCGCCGCCTGCATCGACGCCTCCGCGAGCTCGCCGGTCGCGTCGACGCCGGCGCCGAGGCGCGGCATCGCCTTCATCTCGTCGGCGACCCGGATCTTTCCGTCGGGGCTGACGTCGGCGACGATCTGCCGGATGGAGTTCGATCCGATGTCGATCGCGGCGATCCGCACCGCATCGCTGCCGTTCGTCGCCGCGGGGGCGCCGTCGTTGGAACGCATCATTTCCATGGGGTTTCCATGGTTCGCATGGGACGAGCGTGCAGCGGGACCCTTCGCTCCGTGCAGATCATGCTAACGCAATGCCCATGACGCGTCATCAATTGCGTGCGTACGCCGTCCACCCCTGCCACCATTTCGTGGCCGAGTTCGGGTCCGCGGCGCCGACGTAGCTCGTCGGTGTCATCGTCGCGCCGAAGAAGCCGGTCGTGCGCGCCTGGATGCGCGGCGTCCACGACGTGACGCCGTTCGCGCGGAGCGGCGAGCCGCCGGCCGGCGTCCAGTCGAGCGTCGCTGCTGCGGGGACGGCGCCCGACGGCACGCTGGTGAACAGCGTGGCGGTCGGCGCGGTGGCGCTGATCGTGTTCGGGAACGTCGCCTGCTGCCCGAAGCCGATCGAGCCCGGCGCGTCGTAGTTGCCGGCCGCGTTGTCGGTGAGCAGCACGCCGGCGATCGTGAGCGAGTCGCGCTGCCGCAGCGTGTCGGTCTGCGCCTCGCGCACCGTGAGGCCGACGCCGGGCCATCGCGCGACAACGCCGTTCAGCAGCGTGCCGCCCGTGCCGCGGCGCAGCATGATCCCATTCGCCTGCGCGGCGACCGTCGCGCCGTAGACGCCGGTCCCCGGGCCGACGAGCGTGAAGTTCGCGAGCACCGGCGAGGACAGCGGCGCGGCGAGATAGCTCGTGCATCCGGGGCGCGCGTCGTTCGAGATGTCGCACCCGTAGCCCTGGATGCCGCGCGGCGTCGTCGACGGCAGTCCGGCGTCGGCCGAGCGCGCGGTCGGCTGGTGCGTCTGGTAGCCGACGAGGAACTGGTCGCGTCCCGCGTACCCTTCGGCCCACGCGAAGTGGTCGTCGCCCGCCTCGTACGACACGAGGTAGCGGCCGTCGACCGTGCCGCCGTACCACTGGAACGCGCTGCCGAGGCTCTCCAGCGACTGCACGTACTCGATCGTGGTCCCGCGTCCCACCGCGTACAGCGTGAGCGCCGCCATCTGCTCGTCGCCGCCGGTCGGCGACGCGCCGGCGAACTCGATGCGCACGTACTGCAGCGTGCCGGAGTTGTCGTTAGGCACCGACCCGCCGCCGTAGCTCTCGGGAACGAGTGGCGTGCCGGCGCGCCCGTAGGTCAGCGCATCGTTCGCGTTGCGGCTCGTCGGCGCGTTGCCGACGATCACGAGCCCGCCCCAGTCGCCGGGTGCGCGCGAGCCCGCGGCGCGCTGCGACGTGAACACGATGGGATTCGTCGCGCTGCCGCGTGCGTCGATGCGCGCGCCGCGTGTGATCCACAGCGAGCTGCCGGCGGCGAGCGTGTCGCCGACGATGCGCGTGCCGGCGGGAATGGTGAGCGTCGCGCCGGCGCGCACCTTCACGAAGCCGCTCAACGTGTAGACCGTGTCCGCCGAGAGCGTCCGGTTCGCCGCGATGTCGCCGCGAAGCGTCGCCACCTTGGGACCGTTCGTCGGGGGCGTGGTGGTGCCGGACGGGGCGCTCGTATCCTTGCAGGCGACGAGCGCCGTCAGCGCTGCGATCGAGGCGAGAGCGACGCGGTACGACGGGGGCATCGACGGCGGGAGCGAGTGGGAGCGGCGAGCGGTGTAGGCGACTGCGGGCGACGAGCGGCGCGCCGTCACGGTCACCACGCGAGTCTGCACGGGCGCGCGGAAGTGCGCCACCCGCGCGCCGGTGGACGCCGCCTACGTGCCGTGGTTAGCGGCGTCGGGAAAGAATCCCTCGATCGTCGTGCCCGCGCCCGGCGCGCTCGTCGCGCGCACCTCACCGCCGTGCGCCTCCACGAGATGCTTCACGATCGACAGACCGAGCCCGGTGCCGCCGGCCTCGCGCGAGCGCGCCGGGTCCACACGGTAGAACCGCTCGAAGATGCGCGGCAGGTGCTCCGGCTCGATGCCACAGCCGGTGTCGCGGACGCCGATCCACACGCCGCGTCGCGTGTCGTCGCGCCGCGCGACCACGGTGACCGCGCCGCTCGCCGTGTGCCGCACCGCGTTCTCCACGAGGTTCGTGAGCACCTGGCGCAGCGCCGTCGCGTCGGCCCACGCGCGCGCGGCGCCCGGCTCGACGAGCACGGCGAAGCCGACGCGCTTCGCCGCCGCCGCGTCGCGCGCGGTGACCGAAGCTTCCTCCGCCGCGGTCGCGACGTCGAGCCGTTCCGGCATCGGGCGCCAGCCGCCGCTCTCGATGCGCGACAGGTCGAGCAGCTCGTCGACGATGCGCTGCATGCGCTGCGCGTTGACGCGGATCGTCTCGGCGAAGCGGCGCCGATCCGCCGGCGCGACGTCGTCGTCGGCGAGCGTCTCGGCGAAGCCGCCGACCACCGTGAGCGGCGTCTTCAGCTCGTGCGACACGTTCGCCACGAAGTCGCGCCGGATCGCCTCCAGCCGGCGCATGGGCCCGAGGTCGAACACGGTGAGCGCCGCGCCCGCGGCATCGGCCAGCGGGTGCGCGGCGAGCGCGAGGTGCCGACCCGAGACAATGAGCTCCACCGGCCCCGCCTCCTGTCCGGCGAGCGCTTCGCGCAGCGTCTCGCGCAGATCGCGGTCGCGCGGCAGATGGTCGACGGAGAACGGCACGGGCGACTTCAGGTCGAGCAGGCGGCGGGCCGCGTCGTTCACGTACACCACGGTGCCCGACGCCGACACCGCGACGATGCCCTCGCTCAGCGACTCGCGCAGCGCGACGAGCAGGTCCGCCTCCACCGTGCGCGCGCGCGCGTGCTCGCCGAGTCGCGCGCGCACGCCGTCGAGCGCGCGGGCGAGCTCCGTGAGCTCGTCTCCGTGCACGGTGTAGCGCACCGACCCGTCCGCCGAGGCGAGCGCACGGGCCGAGTCGCGCACCGCGGCGAGCGGGCGCGCGACTCGATGGCGGAACAGCCACGTCACGAGCACCGCGGCGACGATGGCGGCGATCGCGGCGATCAGCACGCCGCGCTGGGCCGCGACCTCGACGCGCGTGACGATCGTCGGACTCACCGCGCCGCGCGTCGCGGCCCGTGTGAGCTCGCCGACGGTCGCGAGCGCGACGAGCACGAACGCGGCGAGACAGCCGAGCAGCGAGAGAAGGAAGAAGCGGGTGAGGCGCACCGGCGCGCTACGCGCTCAGCCCCTGCGGCGCCCGCAGCCGATAGCCGAAGCCGCGCACCGTCTCGATCAGCTCACCCGCGGCGCCGAGCTTCGTGCGCAGGCGCTGCACGTGCATGTCCACGGTGCGCGTCTGGATGTCGGGGGCGGCCTCCCACACCGTCTCCAGCAGGTGGCTGCGCGCCTGCACGCGTCCGCGGTGCTCGGCGAGCGCGAGCAGCAGGCGGTACTCGGTCGCGGTGAGCTCCACGGGATGCTCGTCGACGTTCACCGTCATCGCCGCGCGATCGATGCGCAGCGGTCCGATGCGTAGCACATCGGCCGACGTCTCGGCGGTGCGCCCGGCAGCGAGGCGTCGCAGGATCGCGCCCACGCGCAGCACGAGCTCCTGGGGGCTGAACGGCTTCGTGAGGTAGTCGTCCGCGCCGAGCGCGAGGCCGCGAATGCGATCCGGCTCCTCGCGGCGCGCGGTGAGCAGCAGCACGCCCACGTCGCGCGTCGACTCCTCGGCGCGCATCGTCTCCAGCACGTCGAAGCCCGAGAGCCCGGGCAGCATGAGGTCGAGCACGACGAGCGCGGGTCGCTCGCGCCGACCGATCTCGATCGCGTCGCGTCCGGTCGACGCCGTCGATACGCGGTATCCCGCGCGCGCGAGGTGGTACGCGACGAGGGCGACGATGTCCGGCTCGTCGTCCACGACCAGGATGCGGTCGCCGGCGGGGCGGTCGGTCGCGTGGGTCACGGGCGCGGGTCGAGAGCGTCCGCCACGCGCGCTACGACCGGCGCGCGGCGAGCCGCCGCTGGATCTTCGCGACGATCATCTCGATCGCGACGGCGTTGTGCCCGCCTCGCGGCACGATGATGTCCGCGTAGCGCTTGCTCGGCTCGACGAACTGGAGATGCATCGGGCGCACGGTGGAAAGATACTGCTCGAGGATCTCGTCGAACGGGCGGCCGCGCTGCGCGATGTCGCGTCGCAGCCGCCGGATTAGGCGCACGTCGGCGTCCGCGTCGACGTACACCTTCACGTCGCACAGCGAGCGCACGCGCGCATCGACGAACAGCAGGATGCCGTCGATCACGACGACGTCCGCCGGCGCGACGGCCACGGCGTGCGGCGAGCGCACGTGCTGCACGAAATCGTACGTCGGCTTCTCGATCGGCGCTCCCTCGCACAGACGGCCGAGATGGTCGACAAGCAGGTCGACGTCGAACGCGTCGGGGTGGTCCCAGTTCACGCGCTTCCGCTCCGCCATCGAGAGGTGCGCGAAGTTCTTGTAGTACGCGTCCATGTCGATGAACGCGACCGTCTCCTCGGTGAGCGCCTCGGCGACGCGCCGCGCGACCGTGGACTTCCCCGACCCCGTGCCGCCGGCGATCCCGATGATGAGCGGCTTCGTCATCGCCGCGCCGACCCATCGCGGGATCGCCCCTGGCAGAATCGCCCGGGTGAGCGGGGCCGGGAAGCGGCGGATCTGTCACGGTCTCGTATCGTCGCCCATGGGCGCAGCGGGTGCGGCATGGCCGAAGGTTCGCCGGCCCCGACCGGCACGTCAACTCGCTACCTTTGGGCGATGAATCGATTGGCCCTCCGGCTCGCCGCGAGCCTCATCGTCGTCTTCGGCACGGACCGGCTGGCGGCGCAGCCGACGCAGGTGCACAAGGATGCGCCGACCGCCGCGCGCCCCACGCGGCTGCGCATCCTCGCGACGAACGACCTGCACGGCGCACTCGAGCCGCGTCCGGACGCGCAGGGCGTGTCGCGCGGCGGCATCGGCCCGCTCGCCGCCGCGATCGCGCGCGCGCGCGCGCGAGTGCACCGGCGACTGCGTCTCGATCCTGCTCGACGGCGGCGACGAGTTCCAGGGCACGCCCGCGTCGAACCTCGCGTACGGGCGTCCGATCGTGGAGGCGTTCCGGCGTCTCGACCTCGCCGCGTCCGCGCTGGGCAACCACGAGTTCGACTGGACCGTCGACACGCTGCGCGCGCGCATCCGGCAGGCGCCGTACGCGATCCTCGGCGCCAACGTGCGCTTCACCGACGGCCGCGCGGTGCCGTGGCTGCGCGCCGACACGATCGTGCGGCGCGGCGGGCTGCGTGTCGGCGTCGTGGGGCTCGCGACGACGGAGACGCCGACCACGACGCGCGCCGCGAACGTGCGCGGGCTGCGCTTCGACTCGCTCGCGCCGGTGATCGACGCGCATGCGCGCGCGCTGCGCGCGCGCGGAGCGGACGTGGTGATCGTCGTCGCGCACAGCGGCGCGTTCTGCGACCGACCGGCGCCGGGCGAGAGCACCCCGACGTGTCGCGGCGAGATCGTCGACGTCGCGCGCGCGCTGCACGAGAAGGTGGACGCGATCGTCAGCGGCCACACGCACAGCCTCGTGAACACCGTCGTGAACGGCATCCCGATCGTGCAGGCGCGGTCGAGCGGCCGCGCGCTCGGCGTCGTCGATCTCTCGCTCGAGGGCGGCGCACCCACGATCGACGTGCGCGAGGTCGTCGCCGACTCCGCGGGACCGGTGCCTCCGGCGATCGACTCGGTGGTGCGCCGGGCGGTCGCCGCCGTCGCGTCGCGCGTGAACCGCCGCATCGCGGACGTGGCCGACGACATGCCGCGCGAGAGCGACGAGCAGTACGCGCTCGGCAACCTGCTCGCCGACGCGCAGCGGTGGGCCGGACGGGGCGACGTCGCGATCATGAACAACGGCGGCATCCGCGCCGATCTGCGGCACGGCGTCGCGACGTATGGATCGCTGTTCGAGATCCAGCCGTTCGGCAACACGCTGTACAAGATCACCGTGCGCGGCCGCGACCTGCGCGGCTACTTCGAGAAGCTGGTGAGCGGCGGCCCGCGCGTGCGCATGCACACGAGCGGCGTGCTCGTGACGTTCGACCCGAGCCGCCCCGCGGGCAGCCGTCTCGTGAGCCTGACGACGGCCGACGGCCGCCCCCTCGACGACGACCGACTGTACACCATGGTCCTGAACGACTTCCTCGTCACCGGCGGGGACGGCGTCGATCTCGCCCGCCGCGCGACGGCCGTCACGCCGCTGAACATCGTCGACCTCGACGCGCTCGTCGGCTACCTCGGCACGCTTCCGCAGCCGGTGCGCGCGCCGTCCGAGGAGCGGTTCCGCGTCGCGGGAGCGTCGCAGTGAGCTCGCCCGAGAGCGAGCCGACGACGGTGCGCGTGTTCGTGAACGAGCGCGGCGTCGACGTGCCGCGCGGTGCGAGCGCGCTCGATGCCCTGCGCGTGGCCGACGAGGGCGAGGCGGCGCGGGTGGCCGCCGGCGAGCGCGCGCTCGTCGACTCGCGCGGCCTGCCGACCGCCGCCGACGCGCCGACGTTCGCCGGCGCCATCTACCGCACCATCACCGCGCGATGACCGAACGCGACGACGGCGGCGCACGACCGCCGATTTCCCGCGAGCTGCTCGTCCGCCTGCCGAAGGCCGAGCTGCACTGCCACCTCGACGGCTCCGTGCGCCCCGAGACGCTCCTCGACCTGGGCGAGGAGCTCGGCGTGCCGATGCCGCGCGCCACCGCCGACGAGCTGCGCGACTACATGCGCGTCGACGACGCGCGCCACCTCGAGGACTACCTGGAGCGGTTCGAGATCACGCTCTCGGTGATGCAGACCGAGCCGGCGATCGAGCGCATCGCGTACGAGCTCGCGGCCGACGCCGCGGCGGAAGGCGTGCGCTATCTCGAGGCGCGCTTCGCGCCGGTGCTCAACACGCGTCGTGGCCTCGACCTCGGCGCGCCGGTGGACGCGGTGCTGCGCGGCTTCGCGCGCGCGGAGCGCGAGCACGACGTCGTGGCGCGCGTCATCGTCTGTGCGCTGCGCAACCAGCCCCTCGATCTCGCCGTCGCGCAGGCGCGCCTCGCGCTCGACTACCGCAAGCACGGCGTCGTCGGCTTCGACCTCGCCGGCGGGGAGGCGGGGAACCCCGCGCGCCGCTTCAAGGAGGCGTTCCAGATCGTGCGCGACAACGACATGGCGTGCACCTGCCACGCCGGCGAGGGGTTCGGCCCCGAGAGCGTGCGCGACGCCGTGCACGTCTGCGGCTGCGACCGCGTGGGCCACGGCACGCGCATCATCGAGGACGCGTCGCTGTTCGACTACATCAACGACCGGCGCATCTGCGTCGAGTGCTGCCTCACGTCGAACGTGCAGACGCGCGCCACGTCGTCGTACGAGACGCACCCGTTCCGCGAGTACTTCGACCGCGGCTTGAACGTCGTGCTGAACACGGACAACCGGCTGATGAGCGGCACGACGCTGGTGGACGAGTACGAGCACGCTGTCCGACGGCTCGGCTTCACGCTCGACGAGCTCGCGGTCGTGGCGCTGAACGGCTTCCAGAGCTCGTTCCTCCCGTATCCGGAGCGGCGCGCGCTCATCCACCGCGTGGAGAGCGAGATCGCGGCGCTCACCGGCCACGGGGCGGGCGAGAGCCCCGTCACCGCGGAGTCCGCGCTGCTGGAGGGCCCGCAATGAGCGCCGACTCCGGGTTGGGCCCCCACGAGGCGGATCACGCGGCGCGCGTCGTCCGCGCGCGGCTCGACGTCTCCGCGCCGGCGTGCGGCATCGTGCTCGGCTCGGGGCTCGGCGGGCTCGTGGACGATCTCGAGGACGCGCGCCGCATCTCGTTCGGCGACGTGCCGGGATTCCCGACGGCGACGGTCGCGGGGCACGCGGGCGCGCTGCTCGCCGGTCGACTCGGCGGCAAGGACGTGATCGCGCTCGCCGGCCGGTTCCACATGTACGAGGGACACGCCGCGGCGCTCGCCGGCTTCCCGGTGCGCGTGCTCCACGCGCTCGGCGTGCGCACGCTGTTCGTGAGCAACGCGGCCGGCGGCGTGCGGCGCACCTTCGCGCCGGGCGATCTCATGATCATCGCCGACCACGTCAACCTCATGTTCCGCAATCCGCTCGTCGGCGCGCTGCACGACGGCGACGTGCGCTTCCCGGACATGTCGGAGGCGTACGACCCGTCGCTGCGCGCGGTGCTCCGCGATGCGGCGCGCGCGATCGGCGAGCGGGTGCAGGAGGGCGTCTACTTCGGGCTCCTCGGGCCGAGCTACGAGACGCCGGCGGAGGTCCGGATGCTCGAGCGCCTCGGCGCCGACGCCGTCGGGATGTCCACCGTCCCGGAGGTCATCGTCGCCAAGGCGTTAGGCATGCGCGTCGCCGGCGTGAGCTGCATCACCAACCTCGCCTGCGGCATCGGACAGCACCCGCTCAGTCACGCGGAGGTGCTGGAGGTCGGGACGCGTGTGGGAGCGCAATTCCGCGCGCTCGTGCGGGAGTTCGTGGAACGACTGTGAGCTACGTGGCTGCGTGGCTGCGTGGCTGCGTGATGGCGGTGACCCAGCCACGCAGCCACGCTGCCAGGTCAGTTCCCGCCCGTTCGCGACTGCGGCGCCTGCGGCAGCGACCGGAGCCGCTGCTGGAACGTGTGGAAGTTCTGCGTGTCCTTGGTCAGCTGGTTCAGCTGCGCCACGTTGTACTTCGAGATCGTCGCCTCGGTGTCGCGGATGCGGTCCTCCTCCAGCGGGTGCGTCGCGAACCACGCCTCCACCTTGCTCGGCGCCGTCTGCCGCTCGTCGAGCAGGATCTGGAACATCTCGGGGATGCCGCGCGGGTCGATGCCCGCCTTCGTCGTGTACTCGATCCCCGCCTGGTCCGCTTCCGCCTCGTCGTTGCGGCTGAACTTCGCGAACACCGCCGTGCCCACGACGTTGATCGCCGTCGATCCGAGACCGCTGTTGCACACCGCCGGCTGGAGCACGCACGCCACCGTCACGCCGATCTGCGCGCCGTTCTGCTGCTCCATCTGCTTCACCGAGTGCCGATGCGTCACGTGGCCGATCTCGTGACCGAGCACCCCGGCCACCTGGTCCATCTTGGACGCGCGCTCGATCAGCCCGCGGTTCACGTACACATAGCCGCCGGGAACCGCGAACGCATTGACCTCGGGGCTGTTCACGACGTAGAAGTGCCACTCGAGGCCGCGCGTGTCCGCGACGCGCGCCAGCTCCATCCCGAGCGTGTTGATGTACTGGTTCACCAGCGCGTCGGTGATGATCGGCAGCTGCTGGTTGATCTGCGCCGAGTACTGCGCGCCCATCTCGACTTCCTGCTGCTGCGAGACGCCGCACGCCGTGCCGGCCAGCGCCAGCGCGGCTCCGGCGATCGTGCGGCGGACGATAGAATGTCTCATGACGACTCCGATGCTCCGCGAGCGCTTGAGTTCACGTGTCTGCCTGTGACGGCAATGGAGCCCTTCTGCCACTATTACGACCCGCCGAACGGGGGCAAGGTCCATTCCGAAGGGCGGAGGTAGCCGCGTGCGTCTGCTGAGTCTGGCCCGCGACCTCCGCCGCCGCCGCGCCCGCGAGCGACACGGCCTGTTCGTCGCCGAGGGCGTGCGCGCCGTCGAGGAGCTATTGGCGAGTGCCGTGCCGGTGCGCGGCGCGCTGGCCGCTCCGGCGCTCGACGCGACCGAGCGCGGCGCGTCGCTCCGGCACGCGCTCGAGGTCCGCGGCGTGCCGCTGCTCGACGTCTCCGACACCGACTTCGCCTCCGCCGCCGACACCGACTCGCCTCAGGGCGTGCTCGCCGTGGCCGAGCAGCCGCGCACCACCGCCAGCGACGTTCTCGCGCACCTCGGCGACGGCGGCTGCGTCCTCCTGCTCGATGCGGTGCAGGACCCGGGCAACGCCGGCACCATGCTGCGGAGCGCGGCGGCGTTCGATGCCGCGGGTGTGATCGCCGTCACCGGGACGGTCGACCTGTGGGGTGCCAAGGTCGTGCGGAGCGCGATGGGCGCGCTGTTCCACCAGCCGGTGGCCCACGCCGCGTGGGAGGAGCTGGACGAGGCGATGGCCGGCACGGGGGCCGAGCTGTGGGGCGCCGACGGGGCGGGGCAGCCGGTCTCGCGGCTCGCCGCCGAGCGGCCGGCGCGGCTCGTCCTGGCGGTCGGCAACGAAGGCGCGGGGCTGTCGCAGCGAGCCCGGGCGCGGGCGAGCCGGCTGGCGGCGATCCCCATCGCGCCCGGTGTCGAGTCGCTGAACGCGGCGGTTGCTGCAGGGATCCTGCTCTACGAGCTGCGGCCGGAGGCGCTCCGCGGGTGACTCGTGGCCTCGCGGGTCCGCCGCTCGTCATCCTGAGCGCAGCGCTCGATCCCGCCCTCAGCCCGCAGTTCCCGTGATGCCCATCCCTCAGCCCGCCGCCCTCGTCCTCGCGTTCCTCATCGGCGCGGTCATCGGCTCGTTCCTGAACGTCTGCATCGTCCGGTGGCCCGAGGGCCTGTCCGTCGTGCGGCCGCCGTCGCGCTGCCCGAAGTGCGGCCGCGGCGTCCGGTGGTTCGAGAACGTCCCGATCGTGAGCTGGCTCGTCCTGCGCGGGAAATGCGCCGGCTGCGGCCTTCCGATCTCGGCCGCCTACCCGGCCGTCGAGCTGCTCGTCGCCCTCGGCTGGGTGGCGGCCGTCGCCACGTTCGGTCCGAGCATCGAGGCGCTCCGGGTCGCCGTGTTCGGCACCGTGCTGTTCGGCATCTCCGCCACCGACGCGAAGCACTACGTCATCCCGGACGGCTTCACGCTGTTCCTGCTCGCCTGGCAGCTGCTCGTCGCGTTCGCGGTCTGGTTCGCGCCGAGCGTCGCCGAATCCTCGCACTTCGCCGGGCCGTACGACGCCATCGTGGGCGCGTGCACCGGCGCCGGCGCGATCGCGATCCTGCGCTGGCTCGGCGAGCGGGCCTTCGGCCGCGAGGCGATGGGCGAGGGGGACATCACGATGATGGCCGGCATCGGCGCCGCGCTCGGCGCCGGGCGCGCTGGGCTCACCGTGCTCGTCGCCGCGTTCATCGGGGCCGTCGTCGCGGCGCTCGTCGTGGTGCCGGCGAGGCTCTTGCGCGCCCGCGGCGGTGCATCGACGGCGCCGTCCGGGGGTACCACCGAGGAGCTCGATGGCGCCCGCGACATCACGGAGATTCCTTTCGGGGTCTTCCTCGCGCCCGCCGCGCTGTTCACACTCCTCTGGGGCGACCGCCTCATCGCCTGGTACATGACGCGAATCCTGCAACCGTGACGCTCGGCGACATCTTGCGCCCATCCACCGAGACCGCGCTCACGAAGTTCACGCGCGACCTGACGTCGGCCGCGCGCGCCGGCCGACTCGACCCGATCCGCTGCCGCGACCCCGAGATCGACCGCGTGATCGACGTGCTGCTGCGGCACGGCAAGAACAACCCGGTGCTCACCGGGCCGGCCGGCGTCGGCAAGACGGCCATCGTGGAGGGGCTCGCCCAGCGCGCGGCGGAAGGGCGCCTCCCGCTCGCACTCCGCGGCGCCCGCGTCCTCGCGCTCGACCACATGGCGCTGCTCGGCGGCACGATGTACCGCGGCCAGTACGAGGAGCGCGTCCAGGCGATCGTCGCCGAGGTCACCGCGGCCCCCGACGTCATCCTGTTCATCGACGAGCTGCACAACCTCGTCGGGCAGGGCACCGCGCAGGGCGCGGCGATGGACGCCGGCAACATGCTGAAGCCCGCGCTCACCCGCGGCGACTTCCGCGTCATCGGCGCCACGACGTCGGACGAGTACGAGCGGTGGATCATGACCGATCCCGCGCTCGAGCGACGCTTCCAGCGCGTCGACATCCGCGAGCTCTCGCCGCCGGAGACGATGGAGATCCTCCGCGCGCGCCGCGCCGTCCTCGAGCGGCACCACGGCGTCGTCATCACCGACGACGCGCTGCAGGCGGCGCTCCAGCTCACCGACGAGTGGATGGTGGAGCGCATGCGCCCCGACCGCTGCATCGACGCGCTCGACGAGACGTGCGCGCACCTGCAGGCGAAGGCCGCGCACTCGCCGCGCACCGAGGCGCTGCTGAAGGAGCGCCGCGCGCTGATCGCCGAGCGCGCCGCCGCCGAGGACGAGCGCGCCGAGCGCGCGCGGCAGCGGCGCGCCGAGGCCCGCCGCGCCGGCAAGCCGGCCGAGGAAGCCGGCGTCGACGCGCCCGACGACGCATCCGAAGAGACCGGGTCCGACAAGCTCAATCGCTACGCGCAGCAGGGCATGGCGTACATCGAGCGCTTCGGCCAGGAGCTGGAGTCGTTCTTCGGCGACGCGCCGCCGCCGCAGCCGATCCCGAAGACGCCGCCGCGCGCCGCGCCGCGCCCGGCGCCGCGTCCCGCGCCTAACGCCGACGGCCCGCTGCCGCCGCCCGCGCCGCGCCTCGGCGAGATCGAGGCGGAGCTCGCGCCGCTGCTCGTCGCCGAGGGCGCCGTGGTGCGCGGCGTAGACGTCGCGCGGATCGTGTCGCGCACCGTGGGCCGGACGGTGAAGTGGCCATGACGCGATCGCATCGCCTCGTCGTCGCGGCGGGGGCGATCGCGGCGGCCGCCTGCCAGCGTACGACCTCCGACCACCGCTCGTACGTGGAGCGCGCGGTCGCGCTCGCGCCGCAGATCGAGCACGCCACGGGGCTGCGCTTCGTGTCGCCGCCGAAGGTCGAGGTGCGCTCGGCCGACCAGGTGCGGGCGTTCGTGCAGCAGACGCTCGACGACTCGCTCGCGCGCCGTGACGTCGCCGCCGAAGAAGCGGCGTACAAGCGCCTCGGCCTCGTGCCCGACAGCGTCAACCTGCGGCAGCTCCTCGCGCGCATCCTCGAGCGCCAGATCGTCGGCTACTACGATCCGAAGTCGAAGACGCTCTACATCGTCGACGGCGCGGACAGCGCGTCCGCCGAGGTCACGCTGCGGCACGAGCTGGTGCACGCGCTGCAGGACCAGCACGCGAACCTCGACTCCATCGAGCGCGTCACGGGCGAGAACGATCGCTCGGCCGCGGCGCACGCGGCGCTCGAAGGGCTCGCGAGCTACGCGCAGTTCGCGTCGAGCGGCGTCGCCTTGCAGGCACCGGGCGCGTGGGATCGCGTGCGCGGCGAGATCCGCGAGAACATGGAGCGCACGCCGGTGCTCTCCGAGGCGCCGTTCGTCGTGCGCGAGACGCTGCTGTTCCCGTATCTCAGCGGCGCCGAGTTCGCGCGCCGCTTCGTCGACCGCGGCGGCGGTGATTCGCTGCTGAAGCGGCTCCCGACGTCGACCGAGCAGGTGCTGCACGCCGACGCGTACTTCGGCAAGGACGGCGGCAAGCCCGACGCGCCGACGACCATCACGCTGCCGACGCCGACCCCGGGCAGCGTCGCCTATACGGGCACGTTGGGCGAGTTCGAGATCCGGCTGCTGCTCTATCATCACACCGAGGACCTCGATCTCGCCGCGCGCGCCGCGCAGGGATGGGACGGCGATCGCTACGACATCGTGCGCACGCCGCAGGGCGACGCGTTCGTGTGGGTCACGGTGTGGGACTCGGCGCAGGACGCGGCGGAGTTCTTCGACGCGCTCGGCCAGACGCTTCCGAAGCACTACCCCGACGCGAAGCTCGGCCCCGCGGCGCCGGCCGGCGGTCGCCAGTACACCGGCGGCGGCGGACGCACCGTCCTGCTGCGCGCCACGGACGTGCAGGGTCGGCCCGCCGTGCTGTACGTCGACGCGCCGCCCGGCGCGACCCCCGCGGTCGACCTCACGAAGGTGACGTTACACGAGTGACGGACGGCACCGGCGTCATCCTGCGGCCGGAGCACGATCCCACCGTGCCGCCGCCGATCGCGGACGAGGCCGAGAAGCAGCGGCAGCTCGTCGTGATGCAGCGGCGCGCGACCGGCATGCTGGGCGTCGCGGCGGTGCTGTTCGTCGTGGCACGGTGGCTCGAGCCGCGCTATCCGTGGCTCGGCTACGTGCGCGCCGCGGCCGAAGCGTCGATGGTGGGCGGCGTGGCCGACTGGTTCGCGGTGACGGCGCTGTTCCGGCATCCGTTAGGCCTGAAGATCCCGCACACGGCGATCGTGCCGGCGCGCAAGGACCGCATCGGACGGAGCCTGGGCACGTTCGTGCAGCGCAACTTCCTCGCGCGCGAGGTCGTCGCCGCGAAGCTCGCCTCGGCGCGCGTCGGCGCCCGCGTCGCGACGTGGCTGTCCGACCCGGCGCATGCGCGCACCATGGGGCGCCAGGTCGCGGCGAGCCTGCACGGCGCCGCGCAGGTGCTGCGCGACGAGGACGTGCAGGACTTCATCGAGCGCAGCCTGGTGAGCCGCGCGCAGAAGGTGCAGGTCGCGCCGATCCTCGGACGCGGCGTCGAGCTGCTGACGGCCGACGGCCGCCACCAGGAGCTGTTCGACGACGCGCTCCGCCTCGCCGTTCGCTTCGTGGGCGAGAACGAGGGGATGATCCGCGACCGCATCGCCGCCGAGGCACCGTGGTGGATGCCCGGCGCGGTGGAGGATCGGATCCACGAGAAGGTCGTCGCCGCGCTCGAGCGCACGCTCGTGGAGATCGCCGCGAACCCGAATCACACGGTGCGCGCGCGGTTCGACGAGGCCGTGCGCCGCTTCGCCGAGAAGCTGCGCACGTCGCCCGACACCATCGCGCGCACCGAGGCGATCAAGGAGGAGGTGCTCACGCACCCCGCCGTGCGCGAGTACGCCGCGTCGATCTGGAGCGACGTGAAGTCGAAGCTCGCGCGCTACGCCGAGGAGGGGGAGGGGACGAGCACGCTGCTCGCGGTCGAGCGCGGCCTCGTGTCGTTGGGCAACGCGATCCTCGGCGACCCCGAGCTGATGGCGAAGGTCGACGGCTGGATCACCGACGCGGTGCTGTTCGCGGTGGAGCAGTATCGCTCGGAGGTCGCGCAGCTCATCGAGACCACCGTCGCCGGCTGGGATCCCGCCGCGACGTCGCGCCGCATCGAGATCCAGATCGGCAAGGACCTGCAGTACATCCGCATCAACGGCACCGTCGTCGGCGGGCTGGTCGGGCTGCTGCTGTACACGATCCAGCGGCTGCTCTGACGCCGAGGTCGCGCCGAGACGCGGAGAACTGCCTGTCGGAATTGAACCGCAGAGGGCCGCAGAGGGCCGCAGAGAACGGCGACTGCTCTTTGAACCACAGAGGACACGGAGGACACAGAGGAGAACCTTTTCAAGAAGTTGGTGTCCTCTGTGTCCTCCGTGTCCTCTGTGGTTGAATACAAAGCCAAAGAGGGGGTCCTCTGCGGCCCTCTGCGGCCCTCTGCGGTTCACTCACAGGCAATCGAGGTGCTCCGCGTCTCCGCGTGCAACGGCCTCGCCTAACGGTCCGCCACCGCGACGTCCGATCTCGCCCCCGGCGTGCGTCGGTTCGCGCCGACTTCCAGGTCCGCCGCGTCGGAGATCGGCGCCGAGTGCTCGTCCCCCTCCGGCGCCTGGTCCGCGCGCGGCACCGGCGCGTCGAGCAGCGCGAGCCGCAGCACCTCGTCCATCGTGCCGGCGAACGTGAACGTCATGTTCTCGCGCACCTCCTTCGGCACGTCGCGCAGATCCTTCTCGTTGCCCTTCGGCAGGATCACCTCGCGCAGCCCCGCGCGGTACGCGGCGAGCACCTTCTCCTTCACGCCGCCGATCTCCAGCACCTTGCCGCGCAGCGTCACCTCGCCGGTCATCGCGAGGTCGCGGCGGATCGGCCGGCGCGACAGCACGCTCGCGATCGCGAGCGTGATCGCGATGCCGGCCGACGGCCCGTCCTTCGGGATCGCGCCGGCGGGGAAGTGGATGTGGATGTCGGAGTCCTTGAACTCCCGCTCGTCGATGCCGATCTGGCGCGCGCGCGAGCGCACGAACGAGTGCGCCGCGTCCACGCTCTCGCGCATCACGTCGCCGAGCTGACCGGTGACCGTTAGGCGGCCATTCCCCGGCATGCGCAGCGCCTCGATCACCATGAGATCGCCGCCCGTCGACGTCCACGCGAGCCCCGTCACCGCGCCGACCTCCGGCTCCTTCTCCGCCTCCTCCATCGCGTAGCGCGGAGGGCCCAGCACCTCCTCGACGTTCGTGAGGTCGAGCACCCAGGCGCCTTCCTCGCCGTCGGCCTTCCGGCGCGCGCGCTTGCGCATGAGCGTCGCGAGGTTGCGCCCGAAGTTGCGGAGCCCCGCCTCGCGCGAGTAGCGGCTCGACACGAACGACAGCACCTCGTCGGTGAACACGATGTCGTTGTCGGACAGCCCGTGCTCGTCGAGCAGCCGCGGGATGAGATAGCGCCACGCGATCTCGACCTTCTCCTCGATCGTGTACCCGGCGATGCGGATGACCTCCATGCGGTCGCGCAACGGGCCGGGGATGTCGAAGATGTTGTTCGCCGTGCAGATGAACAGCACCGACGAGAGGTCGAACGGCAGGTTCAGGTAGTGGTCGACGAACGACGAGTTCTGCGACGGGTCGAGCACCTCCAGCATCGCCGCCGTGGGATCGCCGCTCGGCCCACCGCCGGACATCTTGTCGATCTCGTCGATGAGGAACACCGGGTCCTTCACCCCCACGCGCCGCAGCGCCTGGATGAGGAGCCCCGGCATCGAGCCGACGTACGTGCGCCGGTGGCCGCGGATCTCCGCCTCGTCGCGCACGCCGCCCACCGAGATGCGGTAGAAGTCGCGCCCGATCGCCTTCGCGATCACCTCGCCGAGCGACGTCTTGCCCGTGCCCGGCGGGCCGGCGAAGCAGAGGATCGGCCCGTTCGGGTCGCCCCCCTTCAGCTTCTGCACGGCGAGGTACTCCACGATGCGGTCCTTCGCCTCGTCGAGCCCGTAGTGCCGCTCGCCGAGCGCCTCCTCGACCTTCTTGAGATCGATCTCCTTGTCGCCGGAGCGCTTGTGCCACGGCAAGGCGAGGATCCAGTCGAGGTACGTGCGGATCACCTGGTACTCGCTCGACGCCGGCGAGAGCATGCGGAGCCGCTCGATCTCGCGCTTCGCTTCCTGCGTCACCTTCTCCGGCAGGTTCGCCTCGTCGATGCGGCGGATGATGTCCACCGCCTCCTTCTCGCCCGGATCGGTCTCGCCGAGCTCCGCCTGGATCGCCCGCAGCTGCTGACGCAGATAGAACTCGCGCTGGTGCTGCTCGATCTTGATCTCGGTCTGCTTCTTCACGTCCTCCATCACGCGCGCGCGCGCGACCTCGCGCTCGAGCCGCGAGAGGATGAAGCGCAGCCGCTGGCCGACGTCGAGGCGCTGCAGGACCTCGTCCTTGTCGGCGATCCGGAAGTTCATGTTCGTCGCCGCGAGGTCGGCGAACCGCCCCGGATCGGAGACGTTCATCTTCAGGATCGCCGGCACCTCGTCGGGGATGCGGTCGACCATGTTGGCGAGCGACTCCGCCGCCTGCACCACGCGCGACACGAGCTCGTCGAGCTCGGTCGGATCGACCGGGATGTCCTTCGCCGGCGAGACGCGCGCGATGGCGAACGGGTCCGACTGCTCGATGCCGTCGACGGTGATCCGCCGCAGCCCCTGGAGCGTGATCTGGACGGTGTCGCCGGGGAGGTTGATGCGCTCGTGCACGCGGGCCGCCACGCCGACTCGGCCGACGAACTTCGCGACCTCCATCGGATCCTCGTGGTCGCCCGAGGCGACGACGAGGGCGACGATGACGCCGGGCTCCTCGTTCGCGCGCAGCAGCGCGAGATTCTCGGGCGCCCCCATCTGCACCGCGATCGTCCCCAGCGGGTACACGATGGTGGAGCGCAGCGCCATGAGCGGGAGGACCGGGGGGACCTCGGAGGCGAGGATCTCGTCCTTGCGCTGGGACCTGGCCATTCGACGTGTCGGGCTGGGGAGTACGGGAGCCATCGGCCCGGCGTCGGGTCGGGCCGGGAGGACGATGCAGACCTGATACCCGAGCGCCCGCCGTTGGCAGGGCACCCGGGCCGGTTGCTCAAGATCTTATCCTGCGGTACTTTAGAAGGCTATGTTCGACGAGCTCACCGAAAAACTCGAGGCGACGTTCGCGCGCCTCCGCGGCCGTGGCGTCCTCACCGAGGCCGACATCAAGGAAGGGCTGCGCGAGGTCCGGCGCGTCCTCCTCGAGGCCGACGTCAACTTCCAGCTCACCCGGCAGTTCCTCGAGCGGGTGGAGCAGAAGGCGATCGGCGTCACGCAGCTGCGCGGCGTCAATCCGGCCCAGCAGCTCGTCAAGGTCGTCTACGACGAGCTCACCGCCATGCTCGGCGAGCGGCAGGAAGGGCTCAAGCTGAGCACCATCCCGCCGACGGTCGTCATGATGGTCGGGCTGCAGGGCTCCGGGAAGACTACCACGGCGGGGAAGCTCGCGCGCAAGCTGAAGGCCGAAGGGCGCCAGACCCGGCTCATCGCCGCGGACGTCTACCGCCCCGCCGCCATCGACCAGCTCGAGACGCTCGGCCAGCAGCTCGACATCCCCGTCTACGCCGACCGCTCGACGAAGGACGTCGTCCGCATCGCGCGCGACGGCATCGAGCAGGCGAAGCGCGCGCGTGACCGCGTCGTCATCGTCGACACCGCCGGCCGGCTGCAGATCGACGCGGAGCTCATGGACGAGCTCAAGCGCCTCAAGGCCGCCGTGCAGCCGACCGAGATCCTGTTCGTCGCCGACGGCATGACGGGACAGGAGGCCGTGCGCATCGCGCAGGGCTTCGACGAGGCGCTGAACGTCACCGGCGTGATCCTCACGAAGATGGACGGCGACGCTCGCGGCGGCGCCGCGCTGTCGATCTACGGGATCACGAAGAAGCCGATCAAGTACATCGGCGTCGGCGAGAAGCTCGACGCGCTGGAGGACTTCCACCCCGACCGCATGGCCGGGCGCATCCTCCAGCAGGGCGACATCCTCACGCTCGTCGAGAAGGCGCAGTCGACGTTCGACGAGGCGGAGGCGAAGCGCCTCGAGAAGAAGGTCCGCAAGGAGGGGATGGACTTCGAGGACTTCCTCACCACGCTGAAGCAGATGCAGAAGCTCGGCCCCCTCGAAGGGCTGCTGAAGCTCCTGCCGGGCGTGAACGCGTCCATGCTGAAGCAGGCGAAGATCGACCCGAAGCGCATGAAGCACATCGAGGCGATCGTGCTCTCCATGACGCCGGCCGAGCGCAAGAAGCCGGATCTCATGAACGGGTCGCGACGCCTGCGCATCGCGAAGGGGTCGGGGCGGACGGTCACCGAGGTGAACCAGCTGCTCGACCAGTTCAAGCAGATGCAGAAGATGATGAAGATGATGACCGGGGGCGGGCGCATGCCCGGCTTCCCCGGGATGCCCGGCATGGGCGGCGGGGGATCGCCGTTCAGGAGATAGCGTGGAGCGTGGAGCGTAGAGCGTCGACTGCATTCTCCACGCTCCACGCTCCACGCTGAAGTACCGGGTGCGCGCCGGAGACGCCGGACCGCGCGAGGAGCCCGGGAGCAGGACAACTCACTCGATCGAGGAGCGTTAGGCACATGGTTCGTATCCGTCTCCGCCGCGTCGGCCGCAAGAAGGCCCCGACGTACCGCATCGTCGTCGCCGACAGCAAGAGCCCGCGCGACGGCAAGTTCATCGAGATCGTCGGGCAGTACGCGCCCCGATCGAGCGACGCCCAGCGCGTCAACGTCAACGTCGAGCGCGTGAACTACTGGCTCGACGTCGGCGCCCAGCCGAGCGACACGGTGCGCTCGCTGCTCCGCCGCGCCGGTGTGCTGAAGCAGCGCCACGAGGCGCGTCTCGCGCGCAAGCTGCAGAACTCGGCCGTCGCGCTCCCCGAGACGCCCGCCGCCGAGTAACGCGGCCATGGCAGAAGCACGTGACGCGGCCGGCGACCTGGTGGTCGTCGGCCGCGTTCGCAAGGCGCACGGCGTGCGCGGCGACGTCGTCGTCGAGGCGCTGACCACCACGCCCGAGACGGTGCTCGCCGTTGGACGTCGATTGCTCGGCGGCACCCCGGACGGCCGGCCGCTCCGCACGCCGCGCGAGCTCACCGTCCGCAGCGCGACGCCGTTCAAGGGCGGGTGGATCATGAGCCTCTCGTCGATCGACGACCGCAACGAGGCCGATCTCTGGCGCGACCGCACGCTCCTCGTGCCGGAGTCGGAGCTCCCGCCGCCGGCCGACGACGAGGTGCACTACCACGACCTGCTCGGCCTGCGCGTCGAGCTGGCCGACGGCACGCACGTCGGCGAGGTGGTCGACCTGTTCGAGCTGCCGCAGGGGCTCGCCTTCGACGTGAAGCGTGCGGCGCCGGCGAAGGGCACGGTGCTCTTGCTCTACCGACCCGAGGTCGTCGCCGAGGTGGACCTCACCCGCAGGGCCGTCGTCGTGACACCGCCGGACGGACTGCTGGAGTGAGCCCGCTCCAGGTCAACATCGTCACGATCTTCCCGGCGTTCTTCGAGGGACCGCTGGGACTGAGCATCCCGGCGCGCGCCGCCGCCGCGGGGAGCGTCACGTACCGCCTCGTCGACCTGCGCGACCACACCCACGATCGCCACCGCTCCGTCGACGACTACCCGTACGGCGGCGGCCCGGGGATGGTCATGAAGCCGGCGCCGTTCTTCGAGGCGGTGGAAGCGTTAGGCGCCACCGCGCCGATCGTGTTGCTGTCGCCGCGCGGCCGCCGGTTCACGCAGGCCGACGCGATCCGCTTCAGCGAGGGAGCGGAGCTCACGCTGCTCTGCGGCCACTACAAGGACGTCGACCAGCGCGTCGCCGACCATCTCGCGACCGAGGAGCTGTCGCTCGGCGACTTCGTGCTCAGCGGCGGCGAGCCGGCGGCGCTCGCCATCGTCGACGCGGTCGTGCGGCTGCTTCCCGGCGCGATGTCGGATCACGACAGCGCGTACGGCGACTCGTTCTACGGCCGCGGGCTCTCGGCGCCGAGCTACACGCGGCCGCCGGAGTACCGCGGCCACGCGGTGCCCGAGGTCCTGCTCTCCGGCGACCACAAGAAGATCGCCGAGTGGCGCGAGTGGGAGGGGCTGCGCCTCACCGCGCGGCGCGACGGGCTGCCGGAGCCCGTGAAGCCAGAGAAGCCGAAGCGGAAGCGGTCGCGATCGTGAGTCAGGAGTTCGGGCGAGCGGCCGATACTCGTCGACATGTCGTCGCCGCTCCCTCGCTCCCTCGTCGCCGCGGCCGCGCTCGGCCTCGCGGCATGCCAGGACCCCATCGCGCCGAGCGCGGCGCCGCCGGTCGCCTCCGGCGCCCGGTGGGTGGTGCGGCTGCGTGATGCGGGCGGCGCCGAACGTGTGGTGAACGCGCACGTCGCCACGGCGCGACACGGCAGCGTGCGCGCGCTGGCCGCGGGCCGACTGCACGGATTCGCCGCCGCGCTGTCGGCCGACGAGGTGCGGGCGCTCGTCGCCGACGCCGACGTCGAGGGTGTGGAGCCCGACCAGGAGATCCGGGGCGCCGGCCTGCAGCTCGACGCGCCGTGGGGGCTCGACCGGATCGACCAGTCGGCGCTGCCGCTGGCCGGCACCTACGTGTACCGCGCCGGCGGCGAGGGCGTCGTCGTCTACGTGCTCGACACCGGCATACGGCTGACGCACGAACAGTTCGGCGGGCGGGCGAGTGCCGGCGCCGACTTCGTGAGCGGCGGCGTGGCGGGGGCCGGCGAGGACTGCAACGGCCACGGCACGCACGACGCGGGCGTCGTCGCCGGTCGCGGCTACGGCGTCGCGAAGGGAGTGCAGGTGGTGTCGCTGCGGGTGCTCGACTGCGCGATGCGCGGCACCATGTCGCAGGCGATCGCGGCGCTCGGCTGGGTGGTGGAGCAGAAGCGCGCGCACCCGTCGACGCCGATGGTGGTGAACATGAGCCTCGAGGGCACCGCCGCGAGCACCGCGTTCGACCAGGCGGTGCGGGGCGCGCTCGATGCCGGCGTCACGGTGGTCGCGGCGGCCGGCAACGCGGGCACCGACGCGTGCGCGACGTCGCCGGCGCGGGTGACCGGCGTGCTCACGGTCGCCGCGAGCGACCGGTCCGACGGCTACGCGGCGTTCTCGAACCGCGGCAGCTGCGTGGCGCTCGTCGCGCCGGGCACCGAGATCCTGTCGGCGTGGGCGGCGGACGACTCGGCGACCCGCGTGATGAGCGGGACCTCGTCGGCGGCGCCGTTCGTGGCGGGCGCGGCGGCGCTCTATCTCTCGGCGCACCCCGCGGCGTCGCCGGCCGAGGTCAGCGCGGCGCTCGTGGGGCACGCGGTGCAGGGCGCGCTCGGCGCCGTGCCCGCCGGGACCGCGAACCGGCTGCTCAGCGTGCAGTTCCTGTTCGGCGGGTCGTCGGCGCCGCTGCCGATCGCGCCGGGCGGCTTCGGGAAGCCGCGCGTGGAGCGCTGGTAGGGCGTCGGAGCGTCCGGGACGGCTAGCGTAACCCCATCCGGTTGGCTAGGTTGCGATTCTCCCGACAAACCTCTTGTCCGACCCAGAATCCTGATCGGGCGTTTCCTCCAGCCCCGAGCGTGTCATATGCACCCGTTCATCGAAACCCAGAAGGAGTGGCTCCGCAGCGACATCCCCCCGTTCCGCGCCGGTGACACGCTTCGCGTCAACGTCCGCGTGAAGGAGGGCGACAAGGAGCGTCTCCAGGCGTTCGAGGGGGTCTGCATCGCCCGTCGCGGCAGCGGGGTGAGCGAGACGTTCACCGTCCGCAAGATCTCGAACGGCGTCGGCGTGGAGCGCATCTTCCCGGTGCACAGCCCGATGCTCGGCGACGTGGTGGTGGTGCGCCGTGGCCTCGTGCGCCGCGCGAAGCTGTACTACCTGCGCAACGTCACCGGCAAGGCGGCGCGCATCAAGGAGCGCAAGGCGGCCCCGAAGGCCGCTCCGGCGGGCGCCGCGAAGGCCTGATCCCGGCCGTGTCGGACGCTCCCTCGGTCCCGCCGAGCGAGCCACCCGCCGAGCCGCCGGCCGAGACGCCCGCGCAACCCACGGCGCGCCCCGCACCACGCAGGGCGCGCCGTTCGCGTTGGAGCGATCTCGAGCGCGCGATCCGCGCCTCGCGCGGGCCGCTGATCGCCGGGATCGACGAGGTGGGGCGGGGGCCGCTCGCCGGCCCGGTGGTGGCGTGCGCGGTCGTGATGCCGCCCGACGCGCGCGCGATCGCCGGCGTCGACGACTCCAAGCGGCTCACCGCGGCGGAGCGGGAGCGGCTGGAGCGCCTCATTCGACGCCACGCGCTCGCCGTGGCCGTCGGGGCCGCGTCGGCGCGCGAGATCGACCGGCTGAACATCTACCACGCGACGGTGCTCGCGATGCGGCGCGCGCTCGCGCGGCTGGAGCGGCTGCTGGGCAGCGCGCCGCACCACGTCATCCTCGACGGGAAGCCGATCCGCACGCTCGGCGTGGAGCACACCGCCGTGGTGGGGGGCGACGCGAAGGTGCACGCCATCGCGTGCGCGTCGATCGTGGCGAAGGTGACGCGCGACCGGCTGATGACGGCGCTCGCCCGCAGACGGCCCGGCTACGCGTGGGAGCGGAACGCCGGCTACGCGACGGCGGCGCACCGGGCGGGGCTCACGGCGTTAGGCATGACGCCACACCACCGGCGATCGTTCCTCGTCGCGCCGCAGGTGGAGCTGGATCTCGAGGATCCGACCGGCACAGAGTAGGGCTCGCCGTGATGGCGGTCACGGGAAAATTGCAGGGCTCCCGCTTGTCTTAGACCGAGCCGCGCGCCCGCGCGCTCTCCCCCGCACGACCGCACGTCCCGCCGCACCGCGCACGACCTCTCCGCCGACGTGACTCCACCGTTCGGCCGGAAGGCCTCCCTCCCAGTCCACGGCCACGTGGCCCCCGCCCGCCCATGAAGCGATTCCTCACGCCTGTCCTCGGCGCGCTCGTGCTCGCCGCCTGTCAGGGCGATCCTACCGCGCCCACGGTTACGACGGACCGCGCGCTGACGCCTGCCGTCCCCTCGCTCAGCGTGGCCGCGCGCGGCCAGGCGATCCCGGGGCGGTACATCGTGATCCTGCAGCGCGGCGCGGTGCCGAACGTGGCGGCGGCCGCGGCGAGCATCGCGGCGTCGCAACACGGGCGGCTCGGCAGCGTGTTCACCGACGTGTTCGAGGGCTTCGTCGTCGACGTCGACGACTCGTCGGCGGTGCAGATCGGCCGCGACCGGAACGTGCTCGCGGTCGTGCCCGACATGGCGGTGGGCATCGACGCGAGCGGCGTGCAGGCGGGCGCCACGTGGGGGCTCGACCGCATCGACCAGGCGGCGTTGCCGCTCACCACCTCGTACGCGTACGCGACCGACGGCACCGGCGTCACGGTGTACATCGTCGACACGGGGATCAACTACGCGCACACCGACTTCGGCGGGCGCGCGAAGGCCGGCTACGACGCGGTGACGAGCGGCGGCACGGCGGCCGACTGCAACGGCCACGGCACGCACGTCGCCGGGACCGTTGGCGGCACGAAGTACGGCGTGGCGAAGGCGGTGTCGCTCGTCGGCGTGCGGGTGCTGGACTGCACCGGCTCCGGCTCGTCGTCGGGCGTGATCGCGGGCCTCGACTGGGTGGTGAAGCAGAAGCAGGCGAACCCCACCCGTCCGATGGTCGTGAACATGAGCCTCGGCGGCGGCATCTCGACGGCGCTCGACAACGCGGTCACGAGCCTCACGAGCGCCGGCATCACCGTCGTCGTCGCGGCGGGCAACTCGGCGGCCGACGCGTGCACGGAGTCGCCGGCGCACGTGCCCGCGGCGATCACCGTCGGCGCGACGAACAAGCTCGACGGGTTCGCGAGCTTCTCGAACTACGGCACGTGCGTCGACCTGAACGCGCCGGGCGTGTCGATCACGTCGGACTACTACACGAGCACCACCGCCACCGCGGCGATGAGCGGCACCTCGATGGCCTCGCCGCACGTGGCGGGCGCCGCGGCGCTGTACCTGTCGAAGTACCCGACGGCGACGCCCGCGCAGGTGTCGTCGGCGCTCACGACGAACGCGACGCCGAACAAGATCACGACGCTCGGCGCCGGCACGCCGAACAAGCTGCTTTACGTCGGGTTCCTCGGCGCCGTGGTGTCGGCGAACGCGGCGCCCACGGCGACGATCACCGCGCCGGCGGCCGGCGCGAGCGTGACGCAGGGCACGAGCGTGACGTTCACCGGCACCGGCACGGATCCGGAGGACGGCGCGCTCTCCGGTGCGTCGCTCGTGTGGACGAGCTCCATCAACGGGCAGATCGGCACGGGCACGTCGTTCAGCACGACGACGCTCTCCGCCGGCACGCACACCATCACGCTGAAGGCGACCGACTCGAAGGGCGCCTCGGCGACCGCGACGCGCTCGATCACGGTGGTCGCGCCGGCGCCGCCGCCCCCGAGCTCCACGGCGCCGGTGGCGAGCTTCACGTGGAACTGCACGGGGATGCTCTACCCGCACCAGTGCGCGTTCGACGCGAGCACGAGCACGGCCGGCGCCGCGATCGCGTCGTACACGTGGAACTGGGGCAACGGCCGCACCGAGACGAAGACGGCCGCGACGACGAAGAACACGTGGGCGGCGACGGGCACGTACACGGTGACGCTCACCGTGAAGGACGCGAACGGTCTCACGGGCACGGTCAGCAAGCAGGTCCCGATCCCCTGAGCGTCGAGCCGTTAGGCATGTCGGGCGGGCCCCGGATTCCCTCGCGGGATCCGGGGCCCGCCGCGTTCCGCGCCCGTCACGGCGGGCGTCCGCGCAGTGGCGTGGCGCGCGGCCGGAACGCAGCTTACGCGGCGTCGTTCCCCACCTCCCGCCTTCGCCGTCTCCGCATGCCTCGACGCCTTCCTGCCGCGGTGCTCGCGGCCCTCGTCTCCGCGTCCCCCCTCGTCGGCCACGCACAGGGCGCGACGCCTCGTCGGGCGATCACCCCGGCCGACTACTACCGGCTGAAGACCGTCTCCGACCCGCAGCGCTCGCCCGACGGCGCGTGGGTGGCGTACACGGTGACCTCGCCCGACTCCGCGCGCGACCGCAACGACAGCGACGTGTGGATGACGAGCTGGGACGGGTCGCAGTCGGTGCGACTCACCTGGTCGAACGAGTCGGAGAGCTCGCCGCGGTGGAGCCCGGACAACCGGTGGCTCGCGTTCGTCTCCGGCCGCCAGGAGGGGAAGGGCGGCCAGGTGTGGCTGCTCGACCGGCGAGGCGGCGAGGCGCAGCGCGTGACGCAGATCAAGGGCGGCGTCTCCGACGTGATGTGGTCGCCGGACGGCAAGCGCCTCGCGCTCGTCGTGGAGGACGAGACCGACTCGCTCGCGCGGCGCGATACCTCGGAGCGCAAGACGCCGAAGCCGATCGTGCTCGATCGCTACGCGTTCAAGAGCGACGGCGGCGGCTACCTCGGCTCGTCGCGCAGCCACATCGCCGTGTTCACGATCGACACGCGCAAGCTGGACACGCTCACGCGCGGGCTCGACGACGACGGCACGCCGAGCTGGTCGCCCGACGGGACGCGGATCGCGTTCGTGCGCACGACGCTGCCCGAGCCGCGGCATCCCGGCGGCGACGACCTGTACGTCGTGGAGGCGCGCGCCGGCGCGACGCCGCGGCGCCTAACGGACTTCGACGGCGACGACTCCGGCCGGCCGGCGTGGAGCCCCGACGGCACGACGATCGTGTTCCTGCGCGGCGACTCGGCGAAGTACTCGGCGTACAACCAGAACCGGCTGGCCACCGTGCCCGCGGACGGCAGCGCGCCGGCGCGCCTCGTGCCGACGACGATCGACCGGCCGGTGCGCTCGCCGGCGTTCGCGGCCGACGGCCGGTCGGTGTGGGTCGTCGTGGTGGACGACCGCACGCAGCAGGTGGCCCGCGTGCGCCTCGCCGACGGCGCGGTGGAGCGTGTGCTCACCGGCAAGCGCGTGACGAGCGCGTTCAGCGCGCCGGGCGGCGCCGCGGACGGCGTCATGGCGGTGCTGAGCGCGACACCCGACCGCGCGCCGGAGATCTTCGCGGCCGAGCGCGGCACGCTGCGGCAGCTGTCGCACCAGAACGACTCGCTGTTCGCGGCGCTGCAGCTCGGCACCACCGAGGAGTTCGCGTCGCGCAGCCCGGACGGAACCGACGTGCACGCGGTGCTCGTGCGCCCTGCCGGCGCGGCGCCGGACTCGAAGCTGCCGCTCGTGCTCTTCATCCACGGCGGGCCTAACGGGCAGGACGAGCTCGCGTTCAACCTGCAGCGCGAGCTGTTCGCGGCCCGCGGCTTCGCGGTGCTCTCGGTGAACTATCGCGGCAGCAACGGGCGCGGCGCGGCGTACCAGAAGGCGATCTTCGCCGACTGGGGCCACAAGGAGGTGATCGACCTGCTCGGCGCGGTGGACGCGGCGGTGACGCGCGGCATCGCGGACCCGAACCGGCTCGGCGTCGGCGGGTGGAGCTACGGCGGCATCCTGACCGACTACACGATCGCGACGACGCCGCGCTTCAAGGCGGCGGTGAGCGGGGCCGGGAGCGCGCTGCAGCTCTCGATGTACGGCTCCGACATGTACGTCACGCAGTACGAGCAGGAGCTCGGCGCGCCGTGGGAGAAGCGCGACCTGTGGCTCAAGCTCTCGTACCCGTTCTTCAACGCGAACCGGATCAAGACGCCGACGCTGTTCATGGGCGGCGACAAGGACTTCAACGTCCCCGTCGTCGGCGGCGAGCAGATGTACCAGGCGCTGCGCACGCTCGGCGTACCGACGCAGCTGGTCGTCTACCCCGGCATGCACCACTCGCCGTCCGCGCCGAGCCACCGCGTGGACATCCTGCAGCGGTACGTGTCGTGGTTCGACCGGTGGCTCGCGCCGGATGCCGGCGCGCGGCCGGTGGTCGGTGCGGCGCAGCGGTGAACTTCTCTCGGCGTTCGAACCGCAGAGGGCCGCAGAGGGCCGCCTCTTCGAACAGCAAAAGATCTGGGGATGAAAGGATCCTCAGGGATCCTGGGATCCTTTCATCCCCGGGTCTTTGCTGTTGATGCTCTCTGCGGCCCTCTGCGTCCTCTGCGGTTCAATCACACGGCAAGGGAAGTTCTCCGCGTTCTCCGCGCCTCCGCATGAGACCTCACGACACCAGTGACGCCTGACGATCGATGCCCGATACCTCGGTGTTCCGCGAAGGGTTGCTCGACGGCCAGGTCGCGCTCGTCACGGGTGGCGGCACGGGCATCGGCTTCGGCATCTCCGAGCTGCTGGCGTCGTTAGGCGCGCACGTCGTCATCGCGAGCCGGCGCCGGCAGCATCTCGATCCGACGGTGGAGCTGCTGCGCGGCGGCGGTGGGAAGGCGTCGGCGGTCGAGGTCGACGTGCGCGATCCCGAGCGCGTGCGCGCGATGGTGGAGGAGGTGCGCGCCGAGCACGGGCGCATCGACCTGCTCGTGAACAACGCGGCGGGCAACTTCTACGCGCCGTCGGAGTCGCTGACGCCTAACGCGTGGCGCTCCGTGGTGGAGATCGATCTGTACGGCACGTTCTTCTGCACGCAGGCCGTGATGCCGGTGATGAAGGCGCAGGGCGGGGGGCGCGTGGTGAACGTGTCGATGACGCTGCACTACCGCGGCTGGCCGCAGATGGCGCACGCGACGGCAGCGAAGGCGGGGATCGACGCGCTCACGCGCACGCTCGCCGTGGAGTGGGCGCCGCACGGCATCCGCGTGAACGCGGTCGCGCCCGGTCCGATCCCCACCGAAGGCGTGCGCAAGGCGTTCACGCCACCGGCAGAGAGCGGCATTCCGGACGTGTTCGCCGCAGCGGATCAGGCGATGGCGACGTGGGCGAAAAAGATGATCCCGCTGCGGCGCTGGGGCACGCCACGTGACGTAGCGAACATGGTCGCGTTCCTCGCGTCGCCCGCCGGCGACTGGATCACCGGCGCGATCTTCGTCGTGGACGGGGGCGAATGGCTCGCCAAGCCCGCGCCGTGAGCAGCGCGCGAAGTCGTGCCAGTATCGCCATTTGCGCTCACCCGTGACTCCGGTCACGCCTCGAACGTCGGTATGCGGCGTACGTTGCATTCGAGCCGGCCGAGGCCGACCCGTTTCAAAACACTACTCGGAGCGTAGGCTATGATGCGCAACATGAAGCTGGCCGCGGTCGCATCGTTCGCGGTGGTCGCGAGCAGCGGCTGCGCCACGAAGGGTTACGTCAACCGCAGCGTCAACACCGCTGCCGAGCAGGAGCGCATGGCCCGCATCGCGGGCGACAGCTCGAGCGCTCGTGACATCGCCGGTGTGCGCACGGATGTCGCGACGCTGCGTACGAACCTCGAGTCGCTGCGGAGCGACTTGACGGCGCTGCGCACCGAGTTCGGCGCGCGCATCACCGCGATGGAAGATCAGGTGAAGTTCGACATGCCGGTGCACTTCGGCTTCGACGACGCGATGGTGCGCGATCAGGACCACGCGGCGCTCGAGCGCTTCGCGAAGGTCGCCCAGAAGTACTATCCGGGCGCGAAGATCACCGTCGAGGGCTTCGCCGATCCGGCCGGCACGCCGCGCTACAACCTGCAGCTCTCGAAGCGCCGCGCCGATGCCGTGCGCGACTATCTCGTGCAGCAGGGGCTGAACGACGGCCTGCTCGCGTCGATCGGCTACGGCGAGTCGCGGCAGGTGCGGCCGGGCGCCGCGAAGGATGCGCCGGGCGCCGAGCTGAACCGCCGAGTGGTGTTCGTGGTCGAGGCGAGCGACGTCGGGAGCGTGACGGCGATGGCGGCGCAGAATCCCTGAACGCCGGCACTGAACGAGCGGCGCTGAAACGGCGGCGCTGAAACGGCGGCTCTGAAAAGGTGACACCCCCTCGGCTCTCGGGCCGCAGGGGGTGTTACCGTTTCAGCGCCGATGCTCCGCCGCCGCCGTTCAGCGCCGCCGTGTCACCGCCGCCGTCGGTGAGCAGGTAATGGCCCGCCTCTTGAAGCGGAGAGGCCGCCACACCACCCGCCCACCACGACATGCACGACCGGAAAGAACCCCGCCTCCGGCCGCCGAGGGGCGGCGGCGCGCTGCCCCACCTCGCCATCGAGCACGTCACCCCCGTCGTGGACGACGGGCGGTTCGCCCCGAAGCGCATCGTCGGGGAGCTGCTGGAGGTCGGCGCGGACATCTTCAAGGACGGGCACGACCTCCTGCGTGCCCGTGTCCGCTACCGCGGACCCCGCGACACCGACTGGCGCTACACGCCGCTCGCGTGGGACAAGAACGCGGACCGATGGCACGGCGCGTTCGAGCTCGACGCGATCGGCCGCTGGACGTTCACCGTCGAGGGGTGGACCGACGCGTTCGGCACCTGGCGGGGCAAGCTCGAGAAGAAGGTGAACGCCGGGCAGGACGTCGCCGTCGAGCTGCTCGAGGCCGTGGAGATGGTACGCGCGGCGGTGAAGGCGACGCGTGCCGGCGACTCGCGTCGGAAGCTCGACGCGTACGCGACGCTGCTCGCCGACGACGCGAACGCGCAGCGGACGAAGGTCCAGGCGGCGCTCGCCCCCGAGCTGCTCGCGCTCATGGAGGCGCATCACCCGCCGGACGACCTCGCGACCTACGATCGCGAGCTGCCGCTGTGGGTCGATCGCGAGCGCGCGGGCTTCGCGGCGTGGTACGAGCTGTTCCCGCGCTCGGCCGCGCCCGACGGCCGACACGGCACCTTCGCCGACGCGGAGCGGTTGCTGCCGCGCGTGGCCGAGCTGGGATTCGACGTCGTGTACCTGCCGCCGATCCATCCGATCGGCCGCACGTTCCGGAAGGGGAAGAACAACACGCTCGATCCCGAGCCGGGCGACGTCGGCAGCCCGTGGGCGATCGGCGGCGCGGAGGGGGGACACGACGCCGTGCATCCGGAGCTCGGCACGGTCGCCGACTTCGAGCGATTCGTTAGGCGGGCGAACGAGCTGGGGCTCGAGATCGCGCTCGACTACGCGCTGCAGTGCGCCCCCGACCATCCGTGGGTGAAGGAGCACCCCGACTGGTTCCACATCCGCCCGGACGGCACGATCGCGTACGCGGAGAATCCGCCGAAGAAGTATCAGGACATCTACCCGATCAACTTCTGGTGCGACGATCGGGAGAACCTGTGGAACGCGTGCCGCGACGTGCTGCTGTTCTGGGTGGACCGCGGCGTGAAGACGTTCCGCGTCGACAACCCGCACACGAAGCCGTTCGCGTTCTGGGAGTGGGCGATCCGCGAGGTGCAGTCGCGGCATCCCGACGTGCTGTTCCTCTCCGAGGCGTTCACGCGGCCGAAGAAGCTGCTCCACCTCGCGAAGCTCGGCTTCTCGCAGTCGTACGGCTACTTCACGTGGAAGAACGCGAAGTGGGAGATCGAGCAGTGGCTCGACGAGTTCCTCGCGCCCGAGGTGACGCAGTACCACCGCGGCAACTTCTTCGCGAACACGCCGGACATCCTGCACGAGTTCCTCGTACACGGCGGGCGTCCCGCGTTCCGCCTGCGCCTGCTGCTCGCCGCGACGCTGAGCCCTCTGTACGGCATCTACAGCGGCTACGAGCTGTCGGAGAACGTCCCCGTCAGGCCGGGGAGCGAGGAGTACCTGAACAGCGAGAAGTACGAGCTGCGCCCGCGCGACTACACCGCTCGGGGCAACCTGGACGAGGACATCCGCCGCCTCAACACGATCCGCCGCGCCGAGCGCGCGCTGCAGCGGCAGGACAACCTCACGTTCCATTTCGCGGAGACGCCGGAGATCCTGTTCTATCGTCGCGCGGGCGTCGGCGGGTCGGCCGACATCCTCGGCGTCGTGAACCTCGACCCGCACCACGCGCAGCACGGGCTGGTGCACGTGCCCGTCGACGCGATGGGCATCGGACCCGACGAGCCGTACCAGGTGCACGACCTGTTGACCGGGGCGCGCTACACGTGGCGCGGCGTGCGCAACTACGTGCGTCTCGACCCGGCGCTGCAACCTGGACACCTGCTGCGCGTGGTGCCGCTGTCCCGTCGTGACCGGGAGGGCTGGCCATGACGGCGGCGTACGATCCGCTCTGGTACAAGGACGCGATCATCTATCAGCTGCACGTGAAGGCGTACCGCGACAGCAACGCCGACGGCTACGGCGACTTCCGCGGGCTGATGGACAAGCTGGATTACATCCAGTCGCTCGGCGTCGACTGCGTGTGGCTGCTGCCGTTCTATCCGTCGCCGCTGCGCGACGACGGCTACGACATCGCGGACTACAAGGCGATCAACCCGACGTACGGCACGCTCGACGACTTCCGCGCGTTCCTCGACGCGGCGCACGCGCGCGGCATTCGCGTGATCACGGAGCTCGTCATCAACCACACGTCGGACCAGCACCCGTGGTTCCAGCGCGCGCGTCAGGCGCCGAAGGGAAGCCCGGAGCGCGACTGGTACGTGTGGAGCGACGATCCGAACAAGTACGCCGAGACGCGCATCATCTTCACCGACACGGAGACGTCGAACTGGACGTGGGATCCGGTCGCGCAGCAGTTCTTCTGGCACCGGTTCTTCTCGCACCAGCCGGATCTCAACTTCGACAACCCGGCGGTGTTCGACGCGGTCGTCGACGCGATGCGCTTCTGGCTCGACATGGGCGTCGACGGGCTGCGGCTCGACGCGATCCCGTATCTCGTCGAGCGCGACGGCACGAACTGCGAGAACCTGCCGGAGACGCACGAGGTGTTGAAGCGACTGCGCGCCGTCGTCGACGACGAGTACCGCGGGCGCATCTTCCTGGCCGAGGCGAACCAGTGGCCGCCCGACGTGCGGCCGTACTTCGGCGACAGCGACGAGTGCCACATGGCGTTCCACTTCCCGGTGATGCCGCGCATGTACATGGCGGTCGCCCAGGAGAACCGGACGCCGATCGTCGAGATCATGGCGCGCACGCCCGACATCCCGCCGGACTGTCAGTGGGCGATCTTCCTCCGCAACCACGACGAGCTGACGCTCGAGATGGTGACCGACGAGGAGCGCGACTACATGTACAGCGAGTACGCGAAGGATCCCCGCATGCGCATCAACGTGGGGATCCGGCGCCGGCTCGCGCCGCTCATGGACAACGGCCGGCGGCGCATCGAGCTGATGAACATCCTCTTGATGTCGATGCCCGGCACGCCGATCCTGTATTACGGCGACGAGATCGGCATGGGGGACAACATCTTTCTCGGCGACCGCAACGGCGTGCGCACGCCGATGCAGTGGAACGGCTCGTGGAACTCCGGCTTCTCCGAGGCCGACCAGGCCGCGCTCTTCAGTCCCCTCGTCGTCGACCCGCCGTACGGCTACCAGGGCGTGAACGTGATGGCGCAGGAGCGCACGAACACGTCGCTGCTGCGGTGGATGCGCCGGCTCATCTCGGTGCGTCAGAAGTCGCGCGCGTTCGGCCGCGGGCGCATCGAGTTCCTGCATCCCGACAATCGCAAGGTGCTGGCGTTCCTGCGCGAGCACGAGGGCGACACGATCCTCGTCGCGTGCAACCTCGCGCGCTCGGCGGAGCCGGCGCAGCTCGACCTGTCGCGCTTCGCGGGGTGCACGCCGATCGAGATGTGGGCCGACCGGCCGTTCCCGCCGATCGGCGAGCTGCCGTACTTCCTCACGTTCGGGCCGTACGGCTACTACTGGTTCCGGCTCGACGGGTCCGCGGGCGGAGGGGAGCCGCGGTGACCGGGCGGCCGGCGGCGCCGCCGTCGCTCGGGTCCGAGGCCGCCGCGCGCCTGGGCGCGTACATCACCGAGCAGCGGTGGTCGGGCGCGCGCGGCGAACGGCCGGAAGGAGTGCGCGTGGAGGCCGTCGTGCCGCTCGACGACGCGGCGTGCTGCGTGGTGCGCGCGCGCGTCGCCGGCGAGGACGTGCGATACCAGCTCTGGCTGCCTAACGCGTGGCTGGAATCTCCCGACCGCGCGCCGACCGACGCGCTGCGCGACGAGGCGCTGCGCCTGACGCTCGCGCGCCTCGTCGCGCGCGGTGATCGAGTCGACGGCCAGGGTGCGGCGCTCGTCGCCGAGCCCGAGGCGGAGGCCGCGGCGGTGCTCGAGGCGCTGTCGTCGTCGCGCGTCGGGTCGGCGGAGCAGAGCAACACGTCGATCGTCTACGACGGCAAGGTGATCGTGAAGCTGTTCCGCCGGCTCGCGGCGGGCGCGCAGCCCGACGTGGAGGTGACGCGCTTCCTCACGCGGAAGCGCTTCGCGCACACGCCGCCGCTCCTCGGCACGCTGACGATCGAGGACGCCGAGGGCTCGAGCGTCGCCGGGATGGCGCAGCGGTTCGTCGGCGGGGCAGCGGACGCGTGGGCACACGCGGTGACGCTCGCGCGCGCCGCGGCGCACGACGGCACCGACGACGATCGCGGCGAGGAGGCGCGGCGGCTCGGCGCGACGACGCGCGCGCTGCACGACGCGCTCGCGTCCGACGACGCGGACCCCGACTTCGCGCCGGTGCGTGCCGACCGCGACACCGCGCGCCGGTGGGCCGACGCCGCGGCGCGCTCCATCGACGTCGGCGTCGCGCTGCTGCGCGAGCGACTCGCCGAGGGCGCGCTCGACGGGCTGCCGCCGCCGGCGCTCGCCGCGGCGCGTCGTGTGTCGGCGGAGGGGAGCGAGCGGCTCGCCGGCGTGGCGCGCGCCGCGGCGGAGCGCGCCGGCGACGACGCGGGCTGCGCCACCCGCCACCACGGCGACTACCACCTCGGCCAGGTGCTGCGCGCGGACGACGGCACATTCTACGTCATCGACTTCGAGGGCGAGCCCGCGAAGCCGCTCGAGGAGCGGCGCGCACGGCACTCCCCGCTGCGCGACGTCGCGGGTATGCTGCGCTCGTTCGCGTACGCGGCGGCCACCGCGGCGATCGAGCGTCCGCACGACGCGGACGTGGCGGCGCGCGCGGCGGCGTGGGAGCACGAGGCGCGCACGGCGTTCCTCGCCGGCTACTTCGGGCCCGGCACGGGCGGTTACCTTCCGCGCGCGCGCGCGAGCGCCGACGCGCTGCTCACCGTGTTCGAGCTGGAGAAGGCCTTCTACGAGCTACACTACGAGCTGCGCAACCGGCCGACGTGGGTGCTCATCCCGCTCGCTGGCATCGCGCGCCTAACGCATACGACCGACAGGACCTGATGCGCGTCTGGCCCGGACAACCTTTCCCACTCGGCGCCCACTGGGACGGCGAGGGGGTGAACTTCGCGATCTTCTCGGAGAACGGCACCGCCGTCGAGCTGTGTCTGTTCGACACGGCGGGCGACGCGTTCGAGACCGTGAAGATCCCGCTGCGCGAGCGCAGCGACCAGGTCTGGCACTGCTACCTCCCGGATGTGCGTCCGGGACAGCTCTACGGCTACCGCGTGCACGGACCGTACGACCCGCACCGCGGCCATCGCTTCAACCCCGCCAAGCTGCTCATCGACCCGTACGCGAAGGCGGTGAGCAACACCATCCGGTGGAGCGACGCGCTGTTCGGCTATCGCGTCGGCGGCCCGCGCGAGGATCTCGAGCCGACGACGGACAACAGCGCGGCGGGCATCCCGAAGAGCGTCGTGGTGGACAACGCGTTCACGTGGGCCGACGACCGCCCGCCGCGCACGCCGTGGAACCGCACGGTGATCTACGAGTGCCACGTGAAGGGGATGACGGTGCGTCATCCCGAGGTCGACCCGCGGCACCGCGGTACGTACCTCGGCCTCGCGTCGGATCCGATCATCGACTACTTCCTCGCGCTCGGCGTGACGGCGGTGGAGCTCCTGCCGGTGCACCACTACGTCGTCGACCGGCATCTCGCGGAGCGCGGGCTGTCGAACTACTGGGGGTACAACTCCATCGCGTTCTTCGCGCCCGACTACCGCTACTCCACGGTGGGTGTCCACGAGGACGCGCCGCGGAACTACGGGCAGCAGGTGTACGAGTTCAAGACGATGGTGAAGAAGCTCCACTCCGCCGGCATCGAGGTGATCCTCGACGTCGTGTACAACCACACCGGAGAGGGGAACCACCTCGGCCCGACGCTGTCGCTGCGCGGCGTGGACAACAAGGCGTACTACCTGCTCAACCCCGAGAACCCGCGGTTCTACATGGACTTCACGGGGACGGGGAACTCGCTGAACATGATGCACCCGCGGACGATCCAGCTGATCATGGACTCGCTCCGCTACTGGGTCACCGAGATGCACGTCGACGGGTTCCGCTTCGACCTCGCGCCGGTGCTCGCGCGCGAGCTGTTCGAGGTGAACCGGCTTTCGGCGTTCTTCGACATCATCCACCAGGACCCCGTGCTGTCGCGCGTGAAGCTGATCGCCGAGCCGTGGGACGTGGGGCCCGGCGGCTACCAGGTCGGCAACTTCCCGGTCGGCTGGGCGGAGTGGAACGGCAAGTACCGCGACTGCACGCGCCGCTTCTGGCGCGGTGATCCGGGGATGGTGCCCGAGCTCGCGTCGCGCCTCTCCGGCTCGAGCGACATCTACGAGTGGAGCGACCGGCAGGCGTACGCGAGCGTCAACTTCGTGACCGCGCACGACGGCTACACGCTGCGCGACCTCGTCACGTACGAGCGCAAGCACAACGAGGCGAACGGCGAGGGCAACCGCGACGGCCACGATGACAACCTGAGTCGCAACTGGGGCGTCGAGGGAGAGACCGACGACGTTCGCGTGCTGCAGAAGCGCCGCCGTGCGATGCGCAACTTCCTCGCGACGCTCGCGTTCTCGCAGGGCGTCCCGATGATCTCGCACGGCGACGAGATCGGTCGCACGCAGCGCGGCAACAACAACGCGTACGCGCAGGACAACGACATCAGCTGGATCGACTGGTCGCTCGAGCCGTGGCAGGAGGAGCTGCTCGCGTTCGCGCGCCACGTCTTCTCGGTGCGCCACGGCAACCCCGTGCTGCGCCGGCGCAGCTTCTTCCGCGGTCGACCGGTGAACGCGGCGGGCGTGAAGGATCTCACGTGGCTCCGCCCCGACGGCGAGGAGATGGGCGACCACACGTGGGGCGAGGCGGGCAACCACGCCGTCGGGATGCTCATCAGCGGAGAGGCGGCCGACGAGACCGACGACCGCGGCCGGCCGGTGCGCGGCGATACCATGCTGCTCGTGCTGAACGGCGGCTTCGACGACGTGGAGTGGACGCTGCCGTCGATGGCGGGCGACGGGCAGTGGCGATGCGTGGTGGACACGGCGAGCGACGAGCAGGGACCGGTGACGACGAGCCAGATCCACGTGCCCGGCTTCTCGCTCGTGCTGCTCCGCTACGGGCAGGAGCGTCGCGCCGAGCTGCCCGTGTGGGCGCGCGACACGATCGCCGCGCCGACGCTGCTCCCCGGGCCCAAGCCGTCGCGCGTCGAGCCGACGGTGGCCGAGCCCGCGGTCGCCGAGCCCGCGGTCGCCGAGCCGGCGGCCGAACCGGCCGCACCCGATGTCGCGACGATCGACGTCGCGCCCGACGAGGACACGCAGCCCATGCCCGAGGAGGCAATGGTATGAGCGCCGAGCGACGCGGCCGCCGTGGGGGGGGAGCCGGCGTGAACACCCCGCCGTCGTCGACGGCGACCGTGCCCGACGCCGCCGCACCCGTCGGGATGCCCGCGCCGCCGCCGACCGCGATGGAGATCGCGCGGCTGCACGCCGGAGAGCTGGCGGAGCCGCACGCGCTGCTCGGCGCGCATCCCGGCGTCGTGGACCGGCTCGCGGGGATCACGATCCGCGCATGGCACCCCGACGCGACGCGCGCCGAGTGCGTGCTGCCTAACGGATCCGCGGTCGACATGCCGATGCAGGCGCGCGGGCTGTTCGGCATCTTCCTCCCCGGCGAGACGCTGCCGTTCCGCTACCGGCTGCGCCTGCACTTCCACGGCGGCGGCACGTGGGAGCACGACGATCCGTACCGCTTCCTCCCGACGTTGGGCGACGTCGACGTGCACCTGTTCAACGAGGGCACGCACCGCCGGCTGTGGGAGAAGTTCGGCGCGCACCACCGTGAGGTCGACGGCGTCCCGGGGGTCGCGTTCGCGGTGTGGGCGCCGAACGCCCGGCGCGTGAGCGTGGTCGGCCCGTTCAACAACTGGGATGGCCGCGTCTACCCGATGCGGCGACTCGGCGCGTCGGGCGTGTGGGAGCTGTTCGTGCCGGAGCTCGGCCCGGGGACGCTGTACAAGTACGAGCTGCTCACGCGCGAGGGCACTCCGCGTCTCAAGACGGATCCGTTCGCGCAGATGATGGAGCAGGCGCCCGCCACCGCGTCCATCGTCGTGCCCGAGGGTCGCTACACGTGGGGCGACGACGGGTGGCTGAAGGCGCGCGCCGCGCGCGATCCGGTGCACGAGCCGATGTCGATCTATGAGGTGCACCTCGGCTCGTGGGCGCGCGTGCCGGAGGACGGCTGCCGTCCGCTCTCGTATCGAGAGATCGCGCCGAAGCTCGCCGAGCACGTGAAGAAGCTCGGCTTCACGCACGTCGAGTTCCTGCCGGTCGGCGAGCACCCGTTCTACGGCTCGTGGGGCTATCAGGTCACGGGCTTCTTCGCGCCGACGTCGCGCTACGGCACGCCCGACGAGTTCCGCTACCTCGTCGACACGCTGCACCAGGCGGGAATCGGCGTCATCCTCGACTGGGTGCCGGCGCACTTCCCGAAGGACGACTACGCGCTGCGCCGCTTCGACGGCACCGCGCTGTACGAGCACGAGGATCCGCGGCTCGGCGAGCATCCGGACTGGGGCACGCTGATCTTCAACTACGGCCGCCTCGAGGTCCGAAACTACCTGCTGGCGAACGCGCTGTTCTGGCTCGACGAGTTCCACATCGACGGCCTGCGCGTGGACGCCGTCGCGTCGATGCTGTACCTCGACTACAGCCGCTCGCCGGGCCAGTGGCTCCGCAACCGCTACGGCGGCCGCGAGAACCTCGACGCGATCGACTTCCTGCGCGCGGTGAACCACGCGGTGCGCACCGAGCACCCGGGGTGCATGACGATCGCCGAGGAGTCCACGGCGTGGCCCGGGGTGACGAAGCCGGTCGGCGAGGGAGGGCTCGGCTTCACGTTCAAGTGGAACATGGGGTGGATGCACGACACCCTGAAGTACTTCTCGGTCGACCCGGTGTACCGCTCGTACCATCAGGACCAGCTGACGTTCGCGATGATGTACGAGTACAGCGAGCGATTCATCATGCCGCTGTCGCACGACGAGGTGGTGCACCTCAAGGGATCGCTGCTGCAGAAGATGCCGGGCGATCCGTGGCAGAAGTTCGCGAACCTGCGCCTCCTGCTCGCGTACCAGTTCACGCGGCCGGGGAAGAAGCTGCTGTTCATGGGCACCGAGCTCGCGCCGGGCGGCGAGTGGAACCACGACCAGAGCCTCGACTGGCACCTGCTCGGCGACCCGATGCGGCAGTCGTTCTATCGCTTCATGGAGGCGTTGGGCGCGCTGTACCGCGACAACGCGCTGTTCTGGCGACGCGACGCGGACTGGACCGGCTTCAAGTGGATCGACGTCGGCGACCGGCAGAACTCCGTCGTGTCGTACATCCGCTGCGACGGGCCGGCGCACGCGGTGATCGTGCTCAACCTCACGCCGGTGCCGCGCGAGCGATATCGGATCGGCGTGCCGGGGACGCACGCATACCGGCTCGCGCTCTCGTCCGACGACGCGCGGTTCGGCGGCAGCGGCTACGGGCAGCGCGATCGCCTCGAGGTGCAGGCGGTGCCGTTCCACGGGCACGAGCACAGCGTGGAGCTCACGCTGCCGCCGTTAGGCGCGCTCGTGCTGCTGCCGGAAGATGCGCCGCCCGCCGCGCCGACGACCGATGACGCGGAACCCGCGCTCGCCGTGCGCACCGAGGGGGAGGCGGGTCAGGAAGCGGGGGGCCCGGCGCACGGATGACGGATGCATCGCCGCTCGCGCGGCTCGCCGACGCGGTCGGCATCCTGCCGGAGTACGTGGATCAGACGGGCGAGCGGCACACGACGGGCGACGAATCGCGGCGCGCGCTGCTCGCGGCGCTCGGCCACGACGCGCCGGACGACGACGCGGCGCGCGCGCTGCTCGACGAGCTCGCGCACGAGCGCCGCACGCGTCTGCTCGCGCGGGTGCGCGTGGCGCGCGCCGACGAAGGCGAGGTCGTCGAGCTGACGCTCGGCGGCCACGGCGGCCGCGAGGCCGAGTGGCGCGTGGAGATCACGTACGAGGGTGGCGGCGCGCGCGTCGAAGAGGGGCGCACACGCGTCGAGCACGATGGATCGCTCGCGGTGGTTCTCGCGCCGCCGGACGAGGCGCGGCTCGGCTACCACACCGTGCGCGCCACCGCGCGCGTCGACGGCGCGACGCTCGCCGGCGAGCAGCGGCTCATCGTGGTGCCACCGCGCTGTCCCGACCCGGCGTCGCTGCTGCGCGCGCAGCGCGTATTCGGCGTGACCGCGAACCTCTACACCGTGCGCAGCGCGCGGAACTGGGGCGTCGGCGATCTCTCCGACCTCGCGACGCTGTTGGAGTACGCGGCGGGAACGGGCGCCGCGTTCGTCGGCGTGAATCCGCTGCACGCGCTGCGCAACGCCGAAGGCGACGTCAGCCCGTACAGCCCCGTGAGCCGGCTCTATCGCAACCCGTTGTACCTCGACGTGGAAGCGGTGCCGGAGTTCGCGAGCGCGGGGCTCGACGAGACGGCGCACGGGCCCGAGCTGCGCCGGCTGCGTGACGCGGACCTCGTGGACTACGACGCCGTCATGGCGCTCAAGATGCCCGCGCTCGAGACGCTGCACCGCGTCTTCCGCGCGCGCCGCCGCACGAAGCGCCGCGCCGACTACGCCGCGTGGGTGGAGCGCGAGGGGCAGGCACTGGAGAGCTTCGCGCGGTTTCGTGCGCTCGACGAGCACTTCCGCGCCGGCGGCGCCGGGTGGTGGCGCGAGTGGCCCGACGAGTTCCGCGACGCGCGCTCCGGCGCGGTGGAGGCGTTCGCGCGCGAGCACGAGGAGCGCGTCGATCTGCACCGCTGGCTGCAGTTCGAGCTCGATCGACAGCTCGCCGAGGCGGCGCGGCGCGGGCGCGTCGCGGGGATGCCGATCGGGCTCTATCAGGATCTCGCGATCGGCACGTCGCCCGCGGGCAGCGACGTGTGGGCGCAGCCGGAGCTGTTCGTCACGGGCGTGAGCGTCGGCGCGCCGCCGGATCCGTTAGGCCCGGAGGGACAGAACTGGGGGCTGCCGCCGCTGCATCCCGCCGCGATGCGCGCCGACGGCTACCGCTACTGGGCCGCGCTGCTGCGCAACGCGATGCGCCACAGCGGCGCCCTGCGCCTCGATCACGTGCTCGGCCTGTTCCGGCAGTTCTGGATCCCCGAGGGGATGAGCGGCGCCGAGGGCGCGTACGTGCGCTTCCCGACGGACGATCTGCTCGGCGTCCTCGCGCTCGAGGCGACGCGGGCGGGCGCGCTCGTCGTCGGGGAGGACCTCGGCACCGTGCCGCCCGAGGTGCCGCCGACGCTCGCGCGGTGGGGCGTGCTGTCGTCGAAGGTGCTCTACTTCGAGCGCGAGGAGGGCGGGCGCTTCCGTCCGCCGCGGCGCTATCCGCGCGGCGCGCTCGCGACCGCCAACACGCACGACCTCGCGCCGCTCGCCGGATGGTGGCACGGCCGCGACGTGGCGCTCCGCCGCGAGGTCGGCTTGCTGCGGGACGAGGCCGCGCACGACGACGCGCTGCGCGAGCGCGCGTGCGACCGCGCGGCGCTGCTCGCGCTGCTCGTCGACGAGGGACTGCTCGACGACGACGAGGCGAACCGCGATCCGGACGCGGTCTCCGAGATCGACGTGCGCGCCGCGGTGCACGCGCTGCTCCGTCGCTCGCCGTCGTGGCTCGTCGGCCTGTCGCTCGACGACCTCGTGGGCGAGACGGAGCCGGTGAACATGCCGGGCGTGGGGCAGGACAAGTACCCGTGCTGGCGCCGGAGGCTCTCGCTCTCGCTCGAGCAGCTCGCCACCGATGCGCCGGCGCGCCGCGCGCTCGGCGCCGACCGCGCGTGGGTGCCGTGACGGCGGTGCCTAACGGGGCGCCGCCGCTCACGGCGACGTACCGGCTGCAGCTCCACGCGGGCTTCGGCTTCGACGACGCGCGCGCGATCGTGCCCTACGTCGCGCGGCTCGGCGCGTCGCACCTGTATCTGTCGCCCGTCACCGCCGCGCGGCCGGGGAGCCGGCACGGCTACGACGTCGCGGACCCGCGCGCCGCGAACCCGGAGCTCGGCGGCGACGCGGCGTTCCGCGCGCTGTGCGATGCCGCGCACGCCGAGGGGCTCGGTGTGCTCGTCGACATCGTGCCGAACCACATGGGCGTCGGCCCGGCGAATCCGTTCTGGATGGACGTGCTGCGCTGGGGGCGCGACTCGCGCTTCGCCGGCGTGTTCGACGTCGACTGGAGCGTGCCCGGTCGCGAGGGCCTGCTCGTGCTGCCGGTGCTCGGCGACGATCTCGCGGCGGTCCTCGATCGCCGGGAGCTGAAGCTCGACTGGCGCGACGACGAGTTCCGGTTCGTGTACTTCGAGCACGAGTGGCCCGTCGATCCGCGTACCGTGCACCGCGTGTTCGCGTTCGAGCACACGCAGGAGCTGTCGCCCAAGGGCCGCAACCAGGTCGTCGCGCTGCGCGACGCGCTGTTCCCCGAAGGCGGCGCGTCGCTCGACGAGGCGAGCGCGTCGCGCGCCGCGCAGTCGCTCGCCGACGCGGTGCGCGGCTCCGCGGAGCTGCGCGCGTACGTCGACCACGTGCTGGCGCAGTTCGCGGACGGCGAGGCGGGACGGTATCGCGTGGAGGCGCTGCTCCAGCTCCAGAACTGGCGCGCCGTGCACTGGCGACGTGGTCCGCGCGAGATCAACTATCGCCGCTTCTTCGACATCGGCGAGCTGGCTGCGGTGCGCGCCGAAGACCCCGCGGTGTTCGCCGTCACGCACCAGTGGATCCTCGACCGCGTGGCCGAGGGGCTCGTCGACGGACTGCGTGTCGATCACGTGGACGGGCTGCGGGATCCGCGGGGCTATCTCGAGCGGCTGCGCGGCGCGGTCGACGAGCGGCGTCCCGGCGAGGCGCTGCCGATCCTCGTCGAGAAGATCCTCTCGCCCGACGAGCACCTGCCGCCCGCGTGGACCACCGACGGCACCACGGGCTACGAGTATCTGAACGACCTCGAGTCGGTGTTCGTCGATCCGGACGGCGCGGCGGCGCTGGAGGCGGCGTACCGCAAGCTGCTGCGGCTTCGCACCGACCGCGGCGGGTTCCACGATGTCGCGGCGCGCGGCAAGGAGCACGTGCTGCGTCACGCGTTCGACACCGACGTGCGCCGCCTCGTTAGGCACCTGGAGCGGGCGGCGCGCGGCGTAGCGCCGCGGCTGCCGCGCGCCGCGCTGCAGGAGGCGGTCGTGCAGACGATCGTCGGTCTGCCGGTGTATCGCACGTACCTGCGCGTCGGCGACGACGGCACGCTGGACGCGTCGCCCGAGGACTTCCGGTGGATCGGCGAGACGCTCGCGCGCGCGTTCGGCCACGGCGCCGCGGACCGCTTCGCGCTGCAGTTCGTCGCCGACGTGCTGCGCGGGGAGTGGTCGGGCAAGCCCGACGTCTCGGAGCGCGCGCGCCGCGCGGCGGCGGAGTTCGTGCTCCGGTTCCAGCAGACGAGCGGCCCGGCGACGGCGAAGGGCGTCGAGGACACGGCGCTCTATCGCTGGTTCCCGCTCGCGTCGCTGTGCGAGGTCGGCGGCGAGCCGTCGCGGCCGCTCGCCGATGCGGTCGGCCGCCTGCATGCGGGCAACGTCGAGCGTCTCATGGCGTGGCCGCGGCAGCTGCTCGCCGTCGAGACCCACGACACGAAGCGCAGCGCCGACGTCCGCGCGCGTCTCGACGCGCTGAGCGAGATCGCGCCCGAGTGGACGCGGCTCGTCGCGCGGTGGCGGCGTCGGCATGCGCCGCTGCACCGTCTCGTCAACCGCCGCGGCGCGCCCGACGCGAACGCCGAGTACCTGCTGTATCAGACGCTGGTCGGCGTGTGGCCGTTAGGCGGCCCGGCCGACGACGCCGAGCGCGCGTCGCTGAAGGAGCGCGTCACGACGTACATGCGGAAGGCGGCGCGCGAGGCGAAGGCGCAGACGTCGTGGACCGACGCGGACGCGCAGTACGAGCAGGGGCTCGACGCGTTCGTCGCCGCGCTCGTCGAGGGCCAGGCGGGCGACGCGTTCCGCGAGGAGCTCGGTCGGCTCGTGGAGTGGATCGCGCGCGCCGGCTGGTGGACGTCGCTCGCGCGCACCGTGATCCAGACGGCGAGCCCCGGCACGCCCGACACCTATCAGGGCGGCGAGCTGTGGGCGCTCGCGCTCGTCGATCCCGACAACCGACGCCCGGTGGACTTCGCGCGCCGCGCCGAGCTGCTCGACGCGCTGGACGCCGAGGACTGGTCGGCGCCCGACGCGGCAGCCGCGCGACTGCTCGACGGGCCCGGTGACGGGCGGCTCAAGCTCCATGTGCTGCGCACGATGCTGCGACTGCGGCGCGAGGAGCCGGCGCTGTTCGCGGCCGGCGCGTACCGGCCGATCGAGGTGATCGGCGCCGCGGCGCGCCACGTCGTGGCATTCGCGCGCGAGGGGGAAGGGCGGGGCCTCGTCGTCGTCGCGCCGCGCCTCCCGCTCGGCCTGCGGCGCGATGGCGCGATCCCGGTGGGATCGGCTGTCTGGGGGGACACCACGCTTCTGCTTCCGGAGTCCGCCGGCGGTCGCCGCGTGCTCGACCGCTTCACCGGTACGGTGCATACCCCGGATGGCGCGCGGCTGGGGGTGGGCGTCGCGCTCGGCGTTCTTCCCGTGGCGTGCCTCGCATGGTGAGCGAGGCACGCCGAGGCGCGACTGTGGCGTCGTTGCAACGCATCGCGCGGTCGCTCGTCCTTGGGGGTGACCGGGGAACGCTTGCCGCGCGCGGCGGTACACCCCTAATTGAGGGCCTGTTGAGCCCCCTCCTTTCGCGGAGCGCCGCCGTTCCTCGCGCCCGCTCGACCTTCTGAATCTCGAGGACCGTATGGCAACGGGCTCGATCCCGGCCGTCGCCTACTTCTCCATGGAGATCTGCCTCGAAGAGGCGATCCCCACGTACAGCGGGGGCCTCGGTGTCCTCGCCGGCGACACGCTGCGCTCCGCAGCGGACCTTGGCGCGCCGATCGTCGGCGTGACGCTCGCGCATCGCAAGGGCTACTTCCGCCAGCATCTCGACGCCGACGGCGTGCAGACGGAGAGCGCCTGGAACTGGAATCCCGAGACGCGTCTGCCGCCGGTGCCGCACGCGGTGACGGTGGAGGTCGAGGGGCGTCCGGTGCGCGTGCGCGCGTGGCGCTACGACATCCGCGGCGTGAGCGACCACGTCGTGCCGGTGTACCTGCTCGACACCGACCTGCCGGAGAACTCGGACTACGACCGGTCGCTCACCGACACGCTGTACGGCGGCGACAACCGCTACCGCCTTTGTCAGGAGGTCGTGCTCGGGATGGGTGGCGCCGCGCTGCTCGCCGCGCTGGACCACGACGGGCAGTACCACATCAACGAGGGACACGCCGCGCTGCTCTGCCTCTGGCTGCTCGACCGCCGGCTGGCCGAGCGCGGCGCCAGCGTGTCCGAGGTCGGCGTCGACGACGTCGAGGCGGTGGAGCGGCGCTGCATCTTCACGACGCACACGCCGGTGCCCGCCGGACACGATCGCTTCCCGATGGCGCTCGTGCGCGAGGTGCTCGGCGAGCGCGCGGCGCTGCTGGACTCGGCCGGGCTGTGGGAGGGTGAGGAGCTGAACATGACGCGCCTCGCGCTCCGCTGCTCGCGCTTCATCAACGGCGTGGCGCTGCGGCACCAGGAGGTGTCGCAGGAGATGTTCCCCGAGTTCCCGATCGGCGCCATCACGAACGGCGTGCACGCGACGACGTGGACGTCGGCACCGTTCCGCGACCTGTTCGATCGCCACATCCCGCAGTGGCGGCGCGACAACCAGTACCTGCGCTACGCGCTCACGATCCCGCTCGACGACATCCGCGAGGCGCACGCCGCCGCGAAGCAGGCGATGCTCGACGAGGTCGCGCGGCGCACCGGCCAGACGCTCGACCCGAAGGTGTTCACGATCGGCTTCGCGCGCCGGTCCACGCCGTACAAGCGCGCGGACCTGATCTTCTCCGATCTCGACCGGCTCCGCTCGATCGTTAGGCACGTGGGCCCGGTGCAGATCGTGTTCGGCGGCAAGGCGCATCCGCGCGACGAGGCGGGGAAGTTCCTCATCCGCCGCGTCCACGAGGCGGCGCACGCGCTCGGCGACGCGCTCCGCGTGGTGTACGTGGAGAACTACGAGATGCAGCTCGGGCACCTGCTGACGTCGGGCTCCGACGTGTGGCTGAACAACCCGATGAAGCCGCTCGAGGCGTCGGGCACGAGCGGCATGAAAGCGGCGCTCAACGGCGTGCCGAGCCTCTCGGTCCTCGACGGCTGGTGGATCGAGGGGTGCCTGGAGGGGACGACTGGCTGGGCGATCGGGCCCGATGCGAAGCTGCCCCAGGACCCGTCGCAGGACATCCCGGAGCTGTACTACCAGCTCGAGCGCGTCGTGCTGCCGCTCTACTACGGGCTGCCGTACCGCTACGCGGAGGTCATGCGCAACGCGATCGCCATCAACGGATCGTTCTTCAACACGCAGCGCATGGTGTCGCAGTACATCCAGAACGCGTACGCGCCCGGAGGCTCCTCGCCGGCGCTGCTGACGGCGTCGCGGTAGTGGCTGCGTGGCTGCGTCGCTGCGTGCCGTGCGTACGCAGCCACGCAGCCACGCCGCTACGTGTTCACGAACGGATCGCCGAGGGCATGCGCGCGACACCAGGCGCGGAAGTGGTCCATGATCTCGCGCAGCAGCGTCCGTTGCCCGTCGTCGTGCACGCTCGCGTCGTAGGCGGCGCGCAGGCGGCGGGCGCGCTCCTGGGCGGACGGGCCGCCTAACGGAATCGCCGGCTCGGCGCGCGACGCGAGCGCATCGGCCACCGCGGCGGCGCCGGTGAGCAGCGCCTTCGGGCGCATGACGAACCGCGAGTGGCGCCCGCGGCGCGGCGACGGCGGGGCGAACGCGGGCACGCGCTCGCGCCCGCGCTCCGGCGCCACGAGGTGCAGTGCGGCGCGCCGGCGTGGCGCGGGCGTCGCGTCGGTGCCGCCGCGCGGCCGTCCGGTGCGCGGCATCAGCGCGTTCCTCCCACGCCCTCGGTGAACGCCGCCGCGCGGTCGCCGCGGCGCTGCACGTCCGTTCCCGTCGGCGCGGTCCGCTGCCAGCAGCGCAGCAGCTCCGCCACGCTCCACGCCTGCGCGATGCACCCGCGCGGCGTGTACGGCGCCTCGGCGTCGAAGATCTCCGCCACGGAGCCGACCCCGAACTCGTCGAGATGGTCGACCAGCGCGGTGAGGAAGCGGCGCGCATCCGACGGCTCGTCGGGATGCAGCTTCAGCCACGCGTCCACCCACGGGCCGATCAGCCAGCCCCACACCGTCCCCTGGTGGTACGCGCCGTCGCGCGCGCGCAGGTCGCCGAAGTAGCGCGGCTTGTAGTCCTTGTCGCCGCGCGCGAGCGAGCGCAGACCGTACGGCGTGAGCAGCTCGCGCTCCACCGTGCTCACGACCGCCTCCCATCGCGATGCGTCGAGCACCGCGTGCGGCAGCGACACGGCGAGGATCTGGTTCGGTCGCAGCTCGGTGCTGTCGCCGTCGGGCCCGTCGACGACGTCGTACAGATACCCGCCGCGCTCGTACCAGAAGCGCGCGTTGAACGACGTGCGCGCCCGCTCCGCCGCCCGCGCGTACGGCTCGGCCGCCGATTCGCCGCGCTCCGTGCGCACCCACTCCTCCAGGATGCACAGCGCGTTGTACCAGAGCGCGTTGATCTCGACCGGTTTGCCGCGGCGGGGCGTCACCACCCAGTCGCCCATCTTCGCGTCCATCCACGTGAGCTGATAACCCTCCTGCCCCTCGTGCAGCAGCCCGTCCGCGGGGTCGACACGGATGCCGTAGTGCGTGCCGCGCAGGTGGTGGTCGGCGATGTCGGTCATCGTCGGCAGGAGCTGCCGCAGCGTCGCGCGGTCGCCGGTGAGCGCGACGTATCGGTCGAGCGCGTGGAAGAACCACAGCGTGGCGTCGGCCGTGTGATACAGGCCGTCGTTCGCGCCGTCGGGGAACATGTTCGGGATCAGACCGTCGCGCACGTACTGCGCGAACGTGCGCAGGATGAACCCCGACTCGCGGTACCGGCGCGTCGAGAGCGTGAGGCCCTCGAGGCTGATCATCGTGTCGCGCCCCCAGTCCGTGAACCAGTGGTAGCCCGCGATCACGGTGCGCACCTCGTCGCCCACCGCCTGGGCGCGCACGCGGTCGCGCAGCCGCCCTGCGGGTTGGATGAGGAACTGATCGGCCGCGAGCACGAGCTCTCCGCCCACCGCGTCGCGCAGCGAATCCGGCACGCGGGCGAGCAGTCGCCGCCGCCGCTCGAGCTCGAGCTGCAGCGCCTCGTCGGGCGACAGCGCGTCGATCACGTCGAGCGGCTCCGCGGACGCGACGAGCGCCGCGGTCGCGCCGGGCGCGATCTCCATCGAGAAGCATCCCGGCGACCAGAGCGCGCCGGTGTATGCGTAGCCGCGCGCTTCCTCCACGCGGTACAGCAGCTCGTTCATCCGCACCGGCTCCACCGTCGACGCGGCCGCGCCGCCGACGACCCGGAAGCGCAGCGGCGGCAGCGTGCTTCCCTCGCTCGTCACCGTGTAGTGCCCGTCGGCTGCCGAGAGCTGGTACCGCGCCTCGTGCGGCGTCGTCACCGGATCCTCGTAACCGCGGAAGTGCAGGGCGGGGCGCAGCGACAGGCGCACCGTGCAGTCGCCCTCCACGAGCCGGTAGGTGATGAACACCGTGTTCTGGCGGTACGGCATGAAGACGCGCCGCTCGATCGTGCAGCCGCCGAGCCGGTAGCGCCACACCGGCAGCCCCGCCTCGAGCTGGAAGTCGACGAGGTACTGGGCACCGGACGCCTCCAGCTTGCCGGCCGCGTACTCCTCGCCGCCTAACGCTGCGCGCGTGCCGTCGGGGAGCGTGAGCTCCTCCACGAGATGGTTCAGCATCACGATGCGGCCGAACGGGTTCGGCAGCGCGGACACGAGCAGGCCGTGGTAGCGGCGCGTGACCACCCCGGCGACGGTCGCCGACGCGTAGCCTCCCAGCCCGTTCGTCACGAGCCACTCGCGCGTGAGCAGCGGCTCGATGTCGGCGGCGCCGGGGTCGAACGCGGGCCGGCGCGTGACGCGGTCGATCAGTCGTTCCTGCATGATGGGTCGCGTGTGCGGTGTCGCCATGTCGGGTCAGCCTTCGGGCGCGAGCACCACCGCGCACTCCGCCGTCAGGCGCCAGTTCTCCGTGTGCCAGCGCACCGTCGGCTTCTGCGGCGGCGACGTCGGCGCCTCCGGTGCATCGAGCGGCGGCGTGCCGAGCCCGCCGTAGCGCGGGTCCTCGCTCGACCACGCGATGCGCCACCGCCGGCCCTCGGGCGGCGCGAGCAGCGGCTCCGGCGCGGGATCGAGGTGCAGCGTGCGGCCGAGGTTCACCGCGATCAGTCGGTCGGCGCCGTCGGCCGCGAAGTAGCGCAGCACGAACGCGTGCTCCGCGAGCACCGCGCCGTCGAGCCGTACGCCCGGCGTCGCGATCCACGGATCGTCGCGCCGCAGCCGCAGCAGGTCGCGGTGCAGCCGCCACCACGGCGCGTGCCGCTCGCGCTCCGCGTCGTCGAGCACGCACCGCTCGAACGTCTCCCGCGCGTCGGGGCGCGCGAGCTCGCGCTCCATCTCGTCGAGCGACAGGTTCACGAACTGCGCGAGCTCGGCGCGCCGCCCCACGGCCACCTTGCGCGCGAGATCCGCACCGTGATCGGCGAAGAACAGGAACGGCGCCGACGACGCGAACTCCTGGCCCATGAACAGCATCGGCGTCTGCGGGCCTAACAGCAGCAGCGCCGTGAGCGCGCGCAGCCGCGCCGCGCTCGTGAGCCGGTGCACGCGCTCGCCGCGCCCCGAGTTCGCGACCTGGTCGTGGTTCTGCAGGAAGTGCACGAACCGCCACGGCTCGACGCCGAACGTCGGCGTGCCGCGCCGCTGCCGCTGCCACCGGTACCACTGTCCCTGGAACAGGAAGCCGTACTTCGCCGCCGACACGAGCTCCTGCGCCGTGCCGCGATAGTCGGTGTAGTACGCCTCGTCGCGGCCGCCTAACGCGACGAGCGCGCTGTGGTGCCAGTCGTCGTTCCAGATCATGTCCAGCCCGCACCCGCCGGCGTCGACGGGGCGCACGAGCTGCACCCGCTGCGGCTCGTTCTCGTTCACCACGAGCGTCTCGCGGCCGATCGCCGCCGCGCGTGCGCGCTCGCCGATCTCGACGAGGATGTGCGGCGTCGAGTCGTCGACGATCGCCTGCGTCGCATCCAGGCGCAGCCCGTCGAGGTGGAACTCGGTCATCCAGTACTCGACGTTCGACAGCACGAACTCGCGCACCGGCTCGCAGTGCGGCCCGTCGAAGTTGAACCCCGCGCCCCAGTCCGTGCCGTGCGTCTCGCTGAAGTACCACGGCGAGAACTTCTCGAGGTAGTTGCCGTCGGGGCCGACGTGGTTGTACACGACGTCGAGGATCACCGCGATGCCGGCCGCGTGCGCCCGGTCCACGAACGCGCGGAAGTCGTCGGGGTGGCCGTACAGCCGGGTCGGCGCATACAGCCCGACGCCGTCGTAGCCCCACCCGAACGTTCCCGGGAACTCCGCCACCGGCATCACCTCGAGCGTCGTCACGCCGAGCTCCGCGAGCCCGGGCAGCCGCTCCGCCGCGGCGGCCCACGTGCCGTCGCGCGTGAACGCGCCGACGTGCAGCTCGTAGAGCACGTGCCGGTCGCGCGGCACGCCGCGCCACGCCGCGTCGGTCCACCGGAACGCTCCGGGATCCACGACCTCGCTCGGCCCGTGTGGCCCCTCCGGCTGGAAGCGCGACACCGGGTCCGGGAACGGGCCCTCCCCGTCGATGCGGTAGCGGTACAGCGTGCCCGCGCCGGCGTCCTCGACGAGCCCCGACCAGTGGCCGCCTGCCTCGCGCGCCAGCGCCACCGAGCGCGGCGCGGCGCCGTTCGACGACTCCAGGACGAGCTCGAGCCGCTCGCACCGCGGCGCCCACACCCGGAAGTGCACGCCGCCGTCCGGCGCCATCTCAGCCCCCACGGGAAGCCGACGCCACTCGGGAACGAGCATCGGAGCGCCGCGCGGCCGGGCGGACGAATCGGGAGGAAGCACCGGGATCATCGCGCCGCGGAAGCGCACGATCGGTACCACCCACGGGTGGCCAGATTCCACTGGCGACCCCATCATTGGGGATGACCGAGCCTCGTTACACCGTAGCCGTCGTCGGCGCTGGCTTCAGCGGTACGCTCGTCGCGGCGCACCTGCTGCGCCGCGCGGCGGGCCCCCTCCGTGTGCTCCTCGTGAACCGCTCGGGCCCGATGGGACGCGGCGTCGCGTACGGCACGCGCACCGAGGCCCACGTCCTGAACGTGCCGGCGGGCCGCATGAGCGCGTTCGTCGACGACGAGGACGACTTCCTCCGCTTCGCGCAGCGGCGGCTTCCCGGCGTGGCCGGCGGCACGTTCGTCCCGCGCCGCCTCTACGGCGAGTACCTGGAGCACGTGCTCTCGTCCGCCGAGTCGAGCGCGGTGGACGGCGCGACGCTCGAGCGCGTGGTCGACGAGGTCGTGTCGCTGGACCTCTGCGACGACGGCGCCTCGGCCCGCCTCCGGCTCGCCGACGGCCAGGTCGTGCGCGCCGATCGGGTGGTCCTCGCGCTCGGCAACTTCGCGCCCGCCGATCCGCCGGTGCACACGCCGGAGTTCTACCGGAGCCCGCGCTACGTCCGCGATCCGTGGAGCGCCGGCGCGCTGGACGTCGTGCAGCCGGGCGAGCCGGTGCTGCTGATCGGCACGGGCCTCACGATGCTCGACATCGCGCTCGACCTCCAGGCGCGCGGCGCCGGCCGCATGCTCGCCGTCGCGCGCCGCGGCCTGCTTCCCCTGCCGCACCGGTCGCCGAGCGTGCCACCTGCGTCGGATCATCGGCCGCCCGACATCCTGACCGGACCGCCGACGGCGCTCGCCTACCTCAAGGCGGTCCGCGCCCACGTCGCCCGGTTGGCCGCCGCCGGCGTCGACTGGCGCGAGGTGATCGGGTCGCTCCGTCCGATAACGCCGCAGCTCTGGGCGCGGCTCGGCGTGCGCGAGCGGGCCCGCTTCCTCCGGCACCTGCGCGTCTACTGGGACGTCCACCGCCACCGTACCGCGCCGGAGCTGGACGCCGCGCTGCGCGGGCACGCCGCTGCTGGTCGGCTCGCCGTCGTCGCCGGACGGGTCCTGCGCTACGCCGCCGACGAGGACGGCGTCACGGTCACGCTGCAGCGGCGCGGCGCGTCGAGCCCCGAGCTCGTGCGCGTGGCACGGGTGCTGAACTGCACCGGCCCCGACGCCGACGTGCGGCGCCTCGCAGAGCCGCTCATCGCCTCGCTGCGCGACCGCGGTCTGCTCATGCCCGACACGCTCGGCCTCGGCGTCGAGACGGCGGACGACGGCGCGCTGCTCGACCGGCACGGCGTGCCGTCGCGGGTGCTGCACCACGTCGGGCCGCTGCTGAAGGCGCGCTACTGGGAGGCGACCGCCGTCCCCGAGCTCCGCGTGCACGCCGAGCGTGCGGCGTCGAGCATCCTGTCGTCGCTGGAGGAGCGGGAGCTCGAGGCGGTCTGAGGATCAGTCCGCGCGATGGTAGCCGTGAACGGCCCACCATTGTACGAACGCCAGCAGCTCGGCTTCGGCGGTCGTGGGGTGCGAGGCGAGGACCCCGCGCACCCCGCGGGTGAGCGCCGCGAGCATGTCCTCGAGCTGGACCGCCTGCTCGTGGGCGAGCGCTCCGTAGCGCACGACCACGCGCCGCAGGATGTCGAGCGGGGCGGCAGGGGTGCCCAAGGCCTGGAGCACGGCGTCCAGTGCGGCATGCAGCCGATCGCCGGCCGATCGTCGGCCCGCGCCGGACTCGGTGGACGCGCTGTCGCTCCAGGTTTCCATACCGAGCTGCCCTCCGGATGCGGAGAATGAGGTCGGTGGGCACGGCCGGTCGCGGGGGACCACGCCGCCACTGACACAGTTAAACGCCGCAACGTCCGCGCCGCGCCGGGGGACACCGGTTAGATTCCCCGGCGCCCTGGGTCGGGATGGCGCGGGTAGCTCAGTCGGTAGAGCAAGCGGCTTTTAACCGCAAGGTCGTGGGTTCGAGTCCCACCCCGCGCATCGCTCGCCATTCCTGCCGGCGGCCCGGCCGCGAGCGCGGTGACGTCACCATGACCGGCTCGTCATAGGAGGCGGCCGCTCCACGAGTTGCCGGCGCGACGGTACGTCGGTCGCGCTCCCGCCTCCGCCCCATCCCCCCGACATGGCAGACGCCACGGCGCCGTTGGACGCGCCGGTCGCCCTCGCACCCCGTCCCGCCGATTCACCGACGGGCGAGCTGGCGCTCGCCACCGAGCGGTACCAGCGAGCGGCGCTCGACGCGATCCCGGAGGCGTGGGTGTTCCTGCGCTCGCTGCGCGACGGGCGGCGGGTCGTGGACTTCGCGGTCATCGACATGAACGCGGCCGCCGAGCGGCTCGCCGGCCGACCGCGCGCGGCGGTGATCGGCACGCGGCTCCGCGAATGCTTCCCGGTGCAGGTGCGCCTCGACCTCCACGACACGTACGTCGCCGTCGCCGAGGGCCGCGTGTCGTTCGACGACGAGCGGTGCGTGTATACCGAGGCGGGGGAGGAGCAGTGGCTGCACGTCCGCGCCGTGCCGATCCCCGGCGGGCTCGCGCTGTTCACGCGCGACATCAGCGACAGGCGCCGCGCGGAGTCGGCGCGCGCGCGGCTCGCGGCGATCCTCGAGGAGACGCCGGACGTCGTCACGGTGAGCGACATCGATGGCCGCCTGCAGTACCTGAACGGCGCCGGCCGCGCGATGCTCGGCCTTCCGCCGCAGCGCTCGGCCGACGGCGCGTACGACCTCTCGATGGCCGACGTCCAGCCGCAGCTGATGCCCGGCGGCGCGCTGGAGGAGGCGACGCGCATCGCGGCGCGCGAGGGCACGTGGCGCGGCGAGACCGTGCTCCGCAAGCGCGACGGCCGCGACGTGCCGGTGGAGCAGGTGCTCATCGCGCACTTCGGCGCCGACGGCCGGCCGACGTACTACTCGTCGGTCATGCGCGACATCACCGACCGCAAGCAGGCCGAGGCCGCGCTGCGCTCGCTGTCCTTGGTCGACGAGCTGACGACGCTGTACAACCGGCGCGGGTTCCTCACCGTCGCCGGGCAGGCGCTCGACCGCGCGCGCGAGCGCGGCGCGCCGGTGCTCGTCTTCTACATGGACATGGACGACTTCAAGCGCATCAACGACGGCCACGGCCACGCCGAGGGCGACGTCGCGCTGCGCACCGTCGCCGACGTGCTGCGCGCCACGTTCCGCGAGTCGGACGTCATCGGACGGCTGGGCGGCGACGAGTTCGTCGCGTTCGCGGTGCACGGCGTGGGGGATGGACGCGGCGGCGATCGCCCGCGCCGTGACCGCTCGCATCGAGCAGCGGCTCGCCGCGGCGAACGCCGCGCACGGCCAGTCGTACGTGCTGAGCCTCAGCGTCGGCGTGGCGAGCGAGTCGCACGCGCGGCGCGCCGACGGCTCGGCGCCGCCCACGCTGGAGGACCTGCTCGCCAACGCGGACGCCGCGCTGTACGAGGAGAAGTGCCGCCGGAAGGCCCGCCTAACGACGTGACGTCGTCGCCTCGTTCGGCGCCGCGTACGCGTACACCAGCCGCGACACGTCGGCGATCGCGGCCGCGGCGAGCTTCTCGTCGGGGATGCCGCGCGTGAGCACGACGAGCACGTACGGTGGCCGGCCCCGCGGATAGACGATCGCCGCGTCGTGGAGCACGCCGGTGATCTGCCCGCTCTTGTGGGCGACCCGCGTGCCCGGCGGCACCCCTGCGGGAATCGACCCGGCGTCGAGCTCCTGGCCGAGCAGCACGCGCCGCATCTCCGCGCAGGCGCCGGCCGACGCCGCGCGCCCGCGCTCGATCGCCTCGAGCAGCGCCGCGAGGTCGCTCGCCGTCGTCACGTTGTTGAGTCCCTTGTCGAACGCCTTCTGGTCCTCGACGCCGCGCCGCACGCGCGTGCGAACGGCGCCGAGCGAAGCGGCGGTCGCCGTCACCTGCGCAGGGTCGGCGAGGGCGATGAGCGCGTTCGTCGCGAGGTTGCTCGACCGCACGATCATCCGCCGGATCAGCTCCCGCACCGCGACGCGGCGCCCGACCAGCGCGTACGTCGCGCTGTCCGAGTCGTCGCCCGTGTCGAGCGCGTACGGGGAGCCGTCCACGATCGACGCGAAGCGGTTCACGAGCAGGATCTCCTGGTCGAGCGCGAGCGCGCCGCGATCGCTCCGCCGCATCAGCTCGATCATCACCGGCACCTTCATCGTGCTCGCCGCGTGGAACACCGAGTCGCCGTGCAGGTCGAGCCGCTCGCCGGTCCCGAGATCGCGCCAGGCCACGGCGACGAACGCGTCGGGCGCCGTCCCGCGCAGCTCGGCCACCCGCCGCTCCACCCGCGCCCGCAGCGAATCGATCGGCTCGGCCGCCCCGGCCCGTGGCGTGACCGAAGTCACAGTGCAGAGGAGCAGTGCAGTGACCGAGACTGTCAGGGGTCGCATGACGGGAATTGGCTCGTCCGCGGGGACCCGCGCAATGCCCGACATCCGGCGGCCAGAAACACGACGCGATGTGGCGCGTGTCACGGCCTCATCCATAAGCGCGGTCGCACTGTGACCCCGGATGTCACTCGGCCGTCCCCCTGCCGGGCAACGTGCACTGGGCACGTCCGGCTCGGCGGCTCGCGACGTGGCCCCGCACCCGTCTCGCCTATGTCCGCAACCGACTCCGCTCACCACCTCCTGGCGCTCCCCACCGAAACGGCCGGGAGCGAGCCGCCGCGCGTCCGACTCGTCGACGTGCGCGCGCGGCTCGGCCCCTCCGTGCGCTACCGCGTCGAGGTGCACCTGGAGAGCCCCGAAGGCCGTCCGGTCGTCGCGTCGCACGAGGACGCGTCGAGCGCCACCGGCGACGTGCGCATCGCCGCGGAGGCGGCGGTGAAGGCGCTGCGCGCCGCGATGCCCGCCGCTCCACCGTTCTACGTCGCCGGCGCGAAGACCGTCCGCGCGTTCGACCAGACGGTGACGCTGGTGCTCATCGGCATCACCGGCGAGCCCGGGCCGGCGCGGCTGCTCGGCGCCGCGTGCAACGAGGAGAACCTCGCCCGAGCGGCCGTCGTTGCGGTGCTGAACGCGACGAACCGCGTCCGCAACCTCCGCTCCGGTTCGTGACGACCGCGTGCCGTTGGCGCCGCGTGTGATCCGCGGCGCACGGTCGCGGCGTTCACCCGCTGGCAAGCGACACGAGGCGCGTTAGGTTCCTTCGCGGCGCCCGCGGCACACGGCGCCCCGATCGTCCCTCCTCCGTGCGCACGACCGCCGCGTCCGTCGCGGCCGAACGGTCCTCGCAAGGCGCGCCCTCCCCGCCGGCGCGTCGCCTCCCACCCGCAGCTCCCCCGCCGTGGCCCCGCTCCGCGCCGCGCTCGTCACTCGTCGCCGTCCCGCGCCCCTGCTCGGCGCGTTGCTCGCCGCGACGACCGCCTGCGCGACCGCGCCGCATCCGGTGACCGCGCCCACGCCGGCGCCGACCGTCCGCCAGGCGGACGCGGGGGAGACGTTCGCGGGCGCGACGCCGCCGACGAGCGACGCGAAGCGCGCCGCACGCCCCGCTCGCGCCGCGCGCAACAAGGCAGCGACGGACTCCGTGGTGCCGTCGCACGTGCACGCGCCTGGCGTGACGTTCGACCTCCCGGTGCACGACTTCGAGAGCGACGAGCGCGTGCGGCGCTACGTATCGCTGTTCTCCGGTCGCGACCGAGAGGACTTCACCGCACAGCTCGAGCGCGGCACGCGCTACGAGACGATGATCCGCGCGAAGCTGCGCGCGGCCGGCGTGCCCGAGGACATGCGCTACCTCGCGCTGATCGAGAGCGGCTACGACCCGCAGGCGACGTCGCGGGTGCAGGCGGTGGGCATGTGGCAGTTCATGCTCGGCACCGCGCGCGACGTCGGGCTGCGCGTGGACTGGTGGGTGGACGAGCGGCGCGACCCCGTGCGCTCGACCGATGCCGCGGCGCGCAACCTTCGCTGGCTGCGTTCGCACTTCGGCTCCCCGTTCCTCGCGGCGGCGGCATACAACGGCGGCGAGACGCGCGTCGCGAAGGGTCTCGCCCAGCTCGCGATGGACGACAGCCTGCGCGTGAGCGCCGCGCGTCTCGACTCGATGTCGCAGGCCATCATCGCCGAGATGCCTAACGACACGGCCGACGCGGCGGAGGCTTCGACCGCGGTGCTGCAGGCCCCCGACGACAGCGCACCGATCGCGCCGGCGCCCGCGGAGGCGAGGTCGTCGGCCGACGCGCGGTTCTTCGCGCTGTCGTCGGCCGGCTATCTGCGCTCCGAGACGAAGAACTACGTGCCGCAGCTGATCGCGGCGACGCTCGTGGCGAAGGAGCCCGCGCGCTACGGCATCACCGTGCGGTCGCTCCCGGCGTACGCCTACGACAGCGTACGCGTCCCGGCGCTCACGCCGCTCGCCGCCGTGGCGTCGGCGGCCGACGTGTCGCGCGCGCAGCTGCTGGAGCTGAACCCGCACCTGCTGCGTGGACTCACGCCTCCCGGCGCGTCGACGGTCGTGCGCGTGCCGGTCGGCCGGGCGGCGGCGACGGCGCGCGCGCTCGATGAGCTGCCGGCGAGCGAGCGCCGTGCGTTCCGCCGACTCACGACGAAGAAGCGCGAGTCGTTCGACGCGCTGAGCGACCGCGCCGGCGTGCCGGCCGCGGCGCTGCTGCGCCGCTACAACCCCGGGCTCGACGTGGTCACGCACGGCAAGTGGAAGGGGCGCCTCGTGTCGGGGCAGCCGGTGCGCGTCCCGACGCGCGCGGTGCTCGACTTCTCGCGCGACGTGCCGAGCTACGACGACGCCCCGATCGCCGGCCTGCCGATGCCCGCGGCGCCCGCCACGCGCGACACCGTGGCCCACGTGGCGCACGCGGCGCACGCGGCGTCCGGGAAGAAGCGCGACTCCACGGATGACGCATCGGCCGCATCGCCGCGCAAGAGCACCGACCGCGCGCGTGCCGTGGCCACCAAGGCGGCGAAGACGGCGAAGGCGAAGGAGCCTAACGCGACGGGGAAGAAGGCGACGCCGTCGAAGGCGTCGCCGTCGAAGGGGTCGCCGTCGAAGGCGTCGAAGTCGAACCCGTCGAAGTCGAACTCGTCGAAGTCGTCGACGTCGAAAGCCGGAAAGGCCTAACGCCCGACGACGCCGCGGCCCTCGTAGCCCTTCGCGACGACTTCCTCGTAGCCGTTCGCCGGGTCGTCGCCGTTCTTCAGCGCGCGGTCCACCGCGGCGGGGCCGCGGTTGTAGACGAGCAGCGCGAGGCGCAGGCTCTTGTACTCGCGAATGAGGCCGCGCAGGTACCGGAAGCCGACGTGCAGGTTCAGGTGCCGGTCGTACAGGCGGCGGCGCGTCAGCTTGCCGGTCACGAAGAAGCGCGCGGTCGCCGGCATCACCTGCGTGAGGCCGACCGCCCCGACCGGGCTCGTCGCCCGCTCGTTGAACTCGCTCTCCGCGCGCACGAGCCGGAAGCCGAGGTCGGGCTCGATCCCCTCGGCGAGCGCGATGTCGTGGATCGCGACGGCCAGGTCGGGCGCCACGCCGTAGTGCCCCGCGAGGCGGTAGACGCGGTGCCACCGGCGCAGCCGCTGCGCCGTGCCGATGCTGTCCGCCACCGCGGCGAGGCCACGGACGGCGACCGGCGCGCGGAGCAGGGCCGGCGACGGCGCGTACAGCCGCTCGGACGCCGGCTCCGGGGCAGCCAGCCGGTGGCCGCGCACGAGCGAGGCGAGCGGCTTCACCGGGGCGGCCGTGGCGAGCTTCGGCTCCGGATGCCGGGCCGAGACCATCACCGTGGCCGTGAGACCGCTCGCGAGGAGCAGGCGGCGGTTCCGACGGCGCTTCCGTGCCTGTTCGCCGCGACGAGCGTACGGCGTGCTGGTCGTGTGAGTCATGGACGGTTCTCGACTAGGAGCAACGTCTGTGCCGGGCTCGGCCATTGGCAGGCGCTCATGCTCGGCTCCACGGTCCACCGGCGCCGCCGGCCTTCTCCAGCAGCATCACCGGGCCGATCTCCATGCCCCGATCTACGGCCTTGACCATGTCGTAGACCGTCAGAAGCGCCACGCTCACCGCCGTCAGGGCCTCCATCTCCACGCCGGTGCGGGCGGTCGTCGCTACTGTGGCCTCCACGCGGACGCCGGGCAAGGCCTCGTCGAGCTGGAGATCGACCACCACGGAGGACAGCGGCAGCGGATGGCAGAGCGGAACGAGCTCCGACGTGCGCTTCGCGGCCATGATCCCGGCGATGCGGGCGACGCTCAGGACGTCCCCCTTCGCGACCCGGTTCTCGCGGACGAGCGCGAGCGCGTCGCCCGACATGCGGATCGCGCCGGCGGCGCGCGCGGTGCGCGCGGTCTCCGCCTTCGCGGACACGTCCACCATGCGCGCCGCCCCGGACGCGTCGACGTGCGACAGCGCGCGCCCCTCCGCGGGTCGTCGGGTCATCGCAGCGCTCCGGTGAGCTCGCCGAGCAGCCACGCGGTGACGAGCTGCGGGCTGACGTTCCCCTCCGCGCGCACCTTGGCCTGCTCCACCGCCGCCACGGCCCGGCTGGCGCCGAGCGCGGTGGCGGGGTCCGGGGCGGGCTCGCCGGGGCGTCCGCTCGCCTCGCGGGCGAGGTCGTGGAGCGCCACGGTGAGCTCGTCGAGCATGTCGCTGAACGCGCCCCGTGCCCCCGCGGCACCGCGGGAGAACGCGAACCGCATCCGGTCGGCGCGGGTGCCGGCGGTGACGGTCTCCAGCAGCCGCCGCGCCTCGTGGCGGGGGCCGTCCTGCTCGGCCCCCGCCACGAGCGCTCCTGGGGCCCCGCCGGCGGCCTCCAACCGGTCCGCGGATACCTTGCCGATGGCTCCGGCGACCACCTCGTCGTCGGCGAACGCGCGCATCTCCGTGTCGGTGAGCGGCGCGACGCGCACGCAGACGACCCGCGATCGGATCGTCGGGAGCAGCGCCCCCGGCTCGCTCGACGTGAGAACGATCACGGTGTCGGCGGGGGGCTCCTCGAGCAGCTTCAGGAACGCGTTCGCCGCCGCGTCGGACCCTTCCTGGGGCACCATCCGCTCGGCGTCGCCGACCACGAACACCTTCCGCCGCCCGATGGCCGGCGAGACCGACGCGAGCTGCACGAGCGCCCGCACGGCGGCGACGTAAATCCCTTCGGCGCCCGACGGGGGGGCGTAGAGGCCGCGGGCCTTCACCCGGTCGGCGGTCGCGTCGGCGTAGTCCGCCTGGACCTCGCCCACCGACGGGTCGGAGTCCTTCAGCCGCGGTCGCGGGAAGAACCAGTGCAGGTCCGGGTGCGTCAGCTCCCTGGCGAACCGGCAGCTCCGGCAGGCGCCGCACGGGGCCTCCGCCCGCCGCTCGCACAGCGCGGCCTGGGCGAGCCAGAGCGCGAGGCGCTGCTTGCCGATGCCGCGCGCTCCGGTGAGCAGAAGGCTCGCCGGCAGGGCGTCACGCTGGAGCGCGCCCAGCAGGCGCTCGCGCACGCCGTGGTGGCCGTGGAGGGGAACGATGGGCACGGCCCAAATATGCCCCCTCCCGGTCCGGGGCTGTAGGATTGACTTCCGCCCCCGACCCGCTCCCGGGCTCGGCTGTAGCGAGCGCGCGACGGTTCCGGGCGTCCGCGCCTCAACGATCGCCGTCGAACGGAAGCCGCCGAGGGGGCTCCCCCGCTTCCGCAGGCAGGAGCGAGAACCCCTGCCCGTCGAACCAGAACAGGGCGAGCTGACCGAAGCGGCGGGCGAGCGCCACGCTCTCGTCGCGCGGCAGCATCACGGCGACGCACCGCTCGCGATAGCTGCCGTCCGGCGCGGTGCCGTCCACGCGCACGAACGGCGTGTGCGCCGCGCCTAACGCGTCCACGAGCGTCGCGAGCTGCGCGTCGTTCACGGCCTCGCGGTCACGCTCCGCGTCGCGCGACGGCGCGTCCTCCTCGTTGTCGCCGTGCGGGTTCTCGGCCGTCAGCACCGCGAACGGTCGATCGAGTCCGACCGCCGCGAGCGCCGCCCGTGCGGCGTCGTCCAGCGGACGGCGGAGGTCGATGCGTCCGTCGGGGACGCCGGGCAGCTCGAGAATGGTCCGGGCATACGCGTCGTACTTCTCGGTCGGGTTCGCCATACGGCAGAACCGTGCGAGAGGCGGGCCGCCCGGCACGGTTAATGACCTTCGACCGCCCCGGACCCACGACAGGAGGAGCACATGGGTGGCAAGCGTCCCGACCAGTACGCGATCGATCCCGGCGAGGCCGGCGCGACCGACTACAAGGACCGTCGGCAGCAGGAGTTCATCCCCGAGCACAAGGAGCACTACGTCGAGTCGTCCGACCCGGCGAAGCAGAGCGACAACCTGATCCCGCAGGGCGGCGTGAACCCCGCGCTGGCCGAGCTGCGCGCGCGCAACGAGCGCGACGCGGAGGAGGCGCGCGGCGAGCATCACCGCGAGGGCGGGCTGCACGGCGGCGCGCACTCGGCGTCCGGTCGGCAGGGCGGCCGGGCGGAGGAGGGCACGCGCGACGCGGACGACGCCGAGCGCCCGGAGTGAGGTGGGATCCCGCAACCCCGACCGTCACGAGCGATGCCTAACGCACCGGAGAAGCCGATGCTCGCCGACCGCGCGGCCGCGAGCACGAACGAGAATCCGCTGAGGGGCCGCCGCGTCGCGGTGCTGGCGACCGACGGCGTGGAGCAGGTGGAGCTGGTGCAGCCGATGGAGGCGCTGCGCGCGGCGGGTGCCGAAGTGCATCTCGTCTCGCTGGCGTGCGAGTCGATCCAGGCGATGAACCACGACGACAAGGCGGACACGTTCCCGGTGGACCGCTCGGTCGACGAGGTGAAGATCGCCGACTATCAGGGGCTCGTGATCCCGGGCGGCGTCGCGAACCCGGACCGGCTGCGCGCGGATCCGGCGGCCGTGAAGCTCGTGCGCGACTTCGTGGAGCACGACAAGCCGGTGGCGTCGATCTGCCACGGCCCGTGGCTGCTCGTCGAGGCCAACGTGGTGCGTGGCCGCACGCTGACGTCGTGGCCGAGCCTGCAGACCGACATCCGCAACGCGGGCGGCGAGTGGGTGGATCGCGAGGTCGTCGTCGACCAGAAGCTGGTCACGAGCCGCAAGCCGGCCGATCTGCCCGCGTTCTGCGAGAAGCTGGTGTCGCTGATGTCGAGCGCGGTGGAGGAGTCGCTCGTCGACCGCGCGATCGAGCAGACGTTCCCGGCGAGCGATCCGACGTCGTTCCAGGTGCCCGCGTCGGCGGGGGCGATGAACGAGCGTCGCAGCCGCCCGCGCGACGAGGCTGCACCGCCCGCCTGACGGCGAGGGCAGGAGGGCAGGAGGGCGGGAGGGCAGGAGAGTCCGAAGCTCTCCTGCCCTCTCGCCCTCCTGCCCTCCTGCCCTATTATCTGCGGGTCGGCTTTCCTCCCCTCGACCCCGCCCCTATGGAAGCCCGCGCGATCCCCGCCGCGGCGGCGCCTCTCTCGCGTGCCCATGAGCAGAGCGCCGCGGCCGTCGTTCCGTGGCCGCTCGTCGCGACGCTGTTCGCCGCCACCAGCATCGTCGTCGGCATCATCTGGGACATCTCGTGGCACATGTCGATCGGCCGCGACACGTTCTGGACGCCGGCGCACATGGGCATCTACGTCGGCGGGCTGGTGGCCGGCGGCGCGAACGGGTTCCTCGTGCTGCACACGACGTTCGCCGGCTCGGAGGCGCAGCGCGCGCGCTCGGTGCGCATCTGGGGGATGCGCGGGCCGCTCGGCGCGTGGGTCGCGATCTGGGGCGCCGGTGCGATGCTGACCTCCGCGCCGTTCGACGACTGGTGGCACAACGCGTACGGGCTCGACGTGCAGGTACTGAGCCCTCCGCACAGCGTGCTGATCGCCGGCATCCTCGGCGTGGTGTTCGGCGCCGCGATCACCGCGCTCACCGCGCAGAACCGCGCCGAGTCGGGCGACGGCGGCGCGGCGATGGCGGCGCGCGCGGGCTTGTTCCGCGCCATCTACGCGTACGCGTTAGGCGTCGTGCTCACGATCGTGTTCATCGGCGTGTGGCAGGACATGCACCCGGGCTTCTCGCACGGCGCGCACTTCTACCGCGCGGCCGCGTACCCGCTGCCGTTCGTGCTGTGCGCGGCGCTGCCGTCGCTCCGCGTGCGCTGGCCCGCGACGGCGACGGCGCTCGTGTACACCGCGATCTTCGCGGCGATGACGTGGACCCTGCCGCTGTTCCCGGCGACGCCGAAGCTCGGCCCGATCTTCCAGCCGATCACGCACTTCGTGCCGATGGGCTTCCCGCTGCTGCTCGTCGTGCCGGCGGTCCTGTTCGACCTCGCGTACCAGCGCGCCCGTGAGGCCAACCGGTGGCTGCTCGCGGCGGTGCTGGGCACCGCGTTCATCGCGTCGCTGCTCGCGGTGTACTGGTGGTTCGGCGCGTTCCTCATGTCGCCGGCGTCGCACAACTGGTTCTTCGCCGGCGGCAACTACAACTACAATCTGCCGCCGACGTCGCGCTGGTACCGCGGGCTGTTCTTCGACGCGGACGCGCCGGGCGCGGAGTTCTGGCGGGGCATGGCGTGGGCCGTCGGCATCGCGATCGTCACGTCGCGGCTCGGCCTCGCGTTCGGCGACTGGATGCGCCGGGTGCGCCGATGAGCGTGCGCGCCGCGTTAGGCACCGCCCTCCGACGCGCGGCACGCGCCGCCGCGATCGCGGGCGCGGCGCTGTCGCTCTCGGCGCACGTGGGGACGAACGACGCGTTCTACGACGGCCCCGCGGGACCGTACGGCGTGCGCGTCGCGGTGCGCATGCCGGGGGTCATCCCGGGCCAGGCGCAGATCACGGTGCGCGTCACGAGCGGCGAGGCGCGTCGCGTGCTCGTGCAGGTGGCACAGTGGCAGGTCGGCAGGAAGGGCGCGCCGACGCCCGACGTGGCGGAGCCGGTCGCCGGGGCGGCGGGCACGTTCGCGGCGCCGCTGTGGCTCATGACCGGCGGCGCGTACGCGGTGAACGTGACCGTGGAGGGCATGCGCGGCGTCGGCGCGGTGACGGTGCCGGTGAACGCGTACGCGACGTCGCGGCTGCGGTTAGGCAGTGGGCTCGGCTGGATCCTCGTCGCGCTCGGCGGCGCGCTCATCGTCGGGCTGCTGTCGCTCGTCGGCGCGGCCGTGCGCGAGAGCGTGGTGCCGCCGGGCGAGGCGCCGGATGCGAGGCGGCGTCGGACGGGACGCGTCGGCGTCGCGGTCGCGGCGGGGATCGTCGCGCTCGCGCTCGTCGGCGGCAACACGTGGTGGAACGCGGTCGATCGTCGCTACCTGCGCGGCATGTTCCGTCCGCTCGCGACGCGCGGCGAGCTGCGCGCGCCGACGACGCCGGGCGGGCCGGCGACGCTGCGCATCGTGGTCACCGACTCGCTGCTGTTCAGCGCGCGCTCGACGCCGATCATGCCGGACCACGGGAAGCTGATGCACGCCTTCGTGGTCGCGGATCCGAGCCACGATCTGCTGCTGCATCTGCACCCCACGCGCGTCGACTCGGCGACGTTCGAGAGCGCGCTGCCGGATCTGCCCGCGGGGCGCTACACCGTGTTCTCCGACATCGTGCTGGAGAGCGGCTTCGCGATCACGCTCGTGACGCCGATCGTGGTGCCGGCGCGCGACCAGACGCTCGTCGTGGCGGCCGGCGGCGCGAGCGTCGGGGACGACGCGTGGTTCGTCGGCCGCGCCGACGGGCCGGTGGCGCCGCTCGGCGACGGCTTCACGGTGCGCCGCGAGGATCCGCCGACGGCGCGCGTCGGCGTGGAGACGGCGCTGCGCTTCACGGTGCGCGATTCGGCGGGACGCGTCGCGTCGCTCGCGCCGTACATGGGGATGGCCGCGCACGCGATCGTCCTGCGCGCCGACGACAGCGTGTTCGTGCACCTGCACCCGATGGGGACGATCTCGCTCGCCGCGCAGCAGCGCATCCTGCGCCGCGAGGCGGGCGACACCGTGCTCCACGGCGCCGACCAGCCCGACGCGCCGCACGCGCTGCACGACGCCGACGTGTCCTATCCCGGCACGCTCTCGTTCCCGTTCGCGTTCCCGAAGCCGGGCCGCTACCGCATCTGGGTGCAGTCGCGGCCTAACGGCGGCGTGCGGACGGCGGTGTTCGACGTGGACGCGAAATGACGCCGCGTCATTTCTTCGTTCCGATCGCCGCCGTCCACTCCGCGATCTCGTGCGGGTTCATCTCGCCGTTCGGCACCAGGCGGCCATCGGCGTAGCCCCACTCGAGCACGTCCGGCAGGTATTGCTGGCGCGACAGGATGGTGCCCTGGCAGAGACGGCCGACCGGCGCGTCGTTCGTCAGCTCGTTGCGCAGGCGATCGAGCAGCAGCTCCATGACCCACGGCGGGATGCGCGAGCGCTCGCCCGGGTAGACGAAGCCGAACAGCACGAGGTACGAGAGCAGCACGCGCCATCGGTCGCCGAAGCGCTCGAGCACGCGGTTCCAGTCGAGCCGCTCGGCGCGGGAGCGGAGCAGGTGGATGATGTCGTTCCCGTCGTAGCGCTCGCGCTCCATGACGAACGCCTTCGACCAGAGCGACTCCTCCGCCGGCGCGATGAGCACGTCGACGCCGAGCACCTTGCCCGTCGGCGCGTGCTCGAACCACCGCTCGTCGACCGGGGCGACGCCGTTGCCCGAGCTGAAGATCAGGTCGACGAAGTCCTGCCCCCAGTACGCCTTGCCGAGCCAGTGCGGGAACGTGAGCTCGGTGCGGAATCCCGCGGCGTCGAGCACCTCGAGCGCGCGGTGGATCTCCGTCTTCGCGACGAAGACGTCGAAGTCCTTCGTCGAGCGCGGGATCCCCGTGATCGGCGTGAACGCGTACGCGCCGCCGACGAGGAAGCGCACGCCCCCCTCGCGCAGCGTCTCCATGACGCGGCGATAGACGGCCTGCGACGTCGGCGCGGCGAGATCGTGCCGCCGGGGTGGCCGCGGATACGCACGCCGCTCGGCGTCGACGGCCGAGTGCAGCGGCTGCGGGCCGGCCTTCCGCGTGCTCGGCGCCGGCGCGACGTCCGGCTTCGGGGCGCGGCGCGGTCGGCGCACGCGCGGGCGAGCGGGCACGGACGGGTCCAGCGGCTCGTCGGGCGGAGCGTCGTGAGGGTCGCGGTGCACGGGCGGAATAATTGTTGAAACGCGAGGCGGGCGTGCGGCCGCCGCTCACGGCGCCCGAGTCATCCGTATCCTCGATCAAGCATCGACCATGCCCACCGTCCGCATCGCCGCGATGAGCGATGTCCACGTCAGCAAGACGTCGCAGGGCGCGCTCGCGCCGATCCTCGGCCAGATCTCCGAGCGCGCCGACGTGCTCGTGCTGTGCGGCGATCTCACCGATTACGGCACGCTCGACGAGACGCGGGTGCTGCTGAAGGAGCTCTCGATCGTCCGCATGCCGGTCATCACCGTGCTCGGCAACCACGACTACGAGTCGGGCCACGTGACGGAGATGGTCGACGCGCTGCGCGAGGCGGGCATCGTGGTGCTCGACGGCGAGTCGCACGAGGTGAGCGGCGTCGGCTTCGCCGGCGTGAAGGGATTCGCCGGCGGCTTCGGGCGCGGGGTGCTCGGCTCGTGGGGCGAGAGCGCGATCAAGTGCTTCGTGAAGGAAGCGGTGGACGAGACGCTCAAGCTCGAGACCGCGCTCGCCCGCCTGCGCACGCGGCAGAAGATCGCGCTGCTGCACTACTCGCCGATCCGCGCGACGGTCGAGGGCGAACCGCTCGAGATCTTCCCGTGGCTCGGCTGCGGGCGGCACGAGGAGCCGCTGCTCCGCTACAAGGTGAGCGCGGTGTTCCACGGCCACGCGCACAACGGCACGCCTGACGGCACGCTGTCGAACGGCACGCCGTGCTACAACGTGGCGATGCCGCTGCTGCGCAAGCGCTGGCCCGACCAGATCCCCGTGAGGTTCATCGAGGTCGATCCCGACTCGCCGACGGCGGGCGACGACGGCGCCGCGTACGACGGCATGGAGCGGCGCCGCGCCGGCGAGAAGCTCACGCTACACAGCGCGTAGCTCGGGCTTCAGCACGACCTTCACGCACCCGTCCTGCTTGTCGCGGAAGGTCCGGTACATCTCCGGCCCGCGCTCGAGCGGGACGCGGTGCGTGATGATGCGCGACGGGTCGACGTCGCCGCGCTCGATGCGCTCGAGCAGCGGGCGCAGGTACCGGTGCACGTGCGTCTGGCCCATGCGGAGCGTGAGGCCCTTCGCGAACGCCTGGCCCATCGGGAACTTGTCGATGAAGCCCGCGTAGACGCCGGGGATGCTCACCGTGCCGCCCTTGCCGCACGCCTGGACCGCCTGGCGCAGCGCGTCGGCGCGGTCGAGCTGCAGCTTGAGGAACTGCTTGCCGCGGTCGATGCGCGACATGACGCCGTGGCCGTGCGACTCCATGTCCACCGCGTCGATGGCGTGGTCGGGGCCACGGCCTCCCGTCATCTGCTTCAGCGTCTCCACGACGTCGTCCGTGTCGCGCGCGTAGTCGACGACGTCGGCGTTGCCCACCTCGCGCGCCATGTCGAGCCGCTCGGCGAACCGGTCGATCGCGATGACACGGCCGGCGCCTAACAGATACGCGCTCACGATCGCGAACTGGCCGACCGGGCCGCATCCCCACACGGCCACCGTGTCGCCGGGCCGGATGCCGCACTGCTCGGCGGCCATGTAGCCCGTGGGGAAGATGTCGGTGAGGAAGAGGACCTTCTCGTCGGGGAGGTCGTTCTCGAGCTTCAGCGGGCCGACGTCGGCGAACGGCACGCGCACGTACTCGGCCTGCCCGCCGGCGTACCCGCCGTACAGGTGCGAGTAGCCGAACAGCCCCGACGTGCTGTAGCCGTTCAGCGCCTCGAGCGCCGCGGCGTTCGGGTTGGAGTTGTCACACAGCGACCAGAGGTCGTGGTGACAGTACCAGCAGTTGCCGCACGCGATCGCGAACGGCACGAGCACGCGGTCGCCGGGGCGCAGGTTGCGCACGTCGCGACCGACCTCCTCGACCACGCCCATGAACTCGTGGCCGAGGATGTCGCCCTTCATCATCGACGGCACCATGCCGTCGTACAGGTGCAGGTCGGATCCGCAGATGGCCGTCGACGTGACGCGCACGATCGCGTCGCGCGGATTGACGATCTCCGGATCGGGCACGCGCTCGCACCGCAGGTCCTCCACGCCGTGCCAGCAGAGCGCCTTCATGACCCGTGCGGCGCGTCGAGCGGAGGGGTCGTCATGCGCACGGTGTCGTCGTTGCTCGCGCGCGCGTTGAACGAGCTGCCGGCGCGCGGCCCCTGGCCGGGATTCTCGCCCACCGTCAGCTCGCCGGTCTCCATGAGCTGCTTGAAGCGCCGCAGCTCCTCGCGCACCTGCGCGTCCGGCTCCTCGCCGAACAGCTTCGCGACGGCGGTGCCTAACGCGCCCGCCGGCGGCGCGTACTCGACGATGACGCGCACCTCGGTGCCGCGCCCCGCCGGCGCCGGCTCGAAGTGCACCGACCCCGCGTGCGCGATGTCGGCGTCGTGCAGCGTGCGCCACGCGATCAGCTTGCCCGGGATCTCGTTGTAGACCTCCGCCTCCCACTCCACGGTTTGACCGGCGGGCGCCGTCGCCGTCCACCGCGAGCGCGTCTCGTCGATGACCTGCACGCTCTCGAGGCGCTCCATGATGCGCGGCAGGTTCTCGAAGTCGCGCCAGAACGCGTACAGCTCGGCCGGCGAGCGGCCGTGGATCGTGACCGCGTGCTCCACGCGCTGCGCGGTGCTCGCGTCGATCACGGCATTCGGCCCGTGCTGCTGCACCGGCTCGTCGGTCGGCTCGGCGGTGCTCATGCCGAGCGCGCCGTACACGCGGCAGTGTCCCGTGACGCCGCGCTCCACGAGCGCGCCGCCGACCAGCGCGACGAGCAGTCCGCCGAGGTCGCGCTTCTTCAGCGCGTACGCCGCGAGCGCGCCCCCCGCGGCGACCGACAGCATGCGCTCGATGTCGTTGACGTTCTTCCGCTCGCTCCCGCCGTGACGCGTGACGGACGACCGAGTCCGGGGCGCCTGGCCGGCGCCCGCTGCCGTTGCGGCCATTGTCGTTCCTCTCCGGATGAGGTTCTCTGATGCCGCCTCGTGCGCAGCAATCGGACCAGGGCAAGAGGGCAGGAGGGCAGGAGGGCAGGAGCTATCGCCACTCCTGCCCTCTTGCCCTCCTGCCCTCTTGCCCTGGTCCAGTCAGTGCGTGATCAGCCCGCAGGCGATGCGCGGACCGGAGTTGCCGGCCGGGTCGCTCTGGTAATCGTCGGGGCCGCCGTGGATGACGATCGACGAGCCGTCGCCGTCGAACAGGCCGCCGCCCTGGGCCAGCGTGAGGTCGCGGCTGATCGTCTCGACGTGCCCGGTGCCGTTCGTGCCAACCGAGAAGTTCGGCAGGTCGCCGGCGTGGTTGCCCGTGTTCGCGCGGAAGCCGTGCGAGCGCATCGCCGGGTTGTAGTGCCCGCCCGCGCTCGTGAACGGCGGCTCGCAGCGCCCGCTGTCGTGCACGTGGATGGCGTGCACGCCCGGCGGCAGCGAGGACAGGTCACCGGTGATCAGCACGCCGTGCGCGGTCTGCGTCAGCGTCACCGTGCCGACCGACGCGCCGTTCACGTCGCGCAGGTCGGCGCGCGCCGTCGTGTTCGGCGCCGCCATCGGCAGCGTGTCGCCGGGCATGCGCTGGCCGCGCATCCCCCCGGGGCCCCCGCGTCCGGCCGGGCCGGGGGGCGGGCCTGACTGGTTCGAGGCACACGCGGCGAGCAGCGCCGCGCCAAGCGAGAGCGACAGGCGGAAGAGGAGAGCGGGCGATCGCATGGTTGTCTGACTGGAGCGTGGTGAGCGGCGCGCGAGAGCCGCGCGCCCGGAGGTCGCAAACGCGGGGCCGGACGACGTCAGAACCGCGCCGGCGCGCCGGTCACGACGCGCACGGTGTCGCGGGCGATGAGCAGCTCCTCGTCGGTCGGGATGACCCACGCGGCGAGCCGCGCATCGTCGGTCGAGATCTTACCCTCGCGTCCGACCGCCGCCGCGTTGCGCTCGGCGTCGAGCGTGAGGCCGAGCCAGTCGAGTCCCGCGACGATGCGCGCGCGCACCGTCGGCGCGTTCTCGCCGATACCGCCCGCGAACACCACGGCATCGGCGCCGCCCATCTCCGCGAGGTACGCGCCGATGTACTTGCGCGCGCGGTGGCAGAAGATCTCGATCGCGAGCCGCGCGCGGCGATCGTCGTGCTCCTCGGCTTCGGCGAGCAGCTCGCGCATGTCGTGCGTGAGGCCGGAGACGCCGAGCAGGCCGGACGACTTGTTCAGCATCGTCTCCGCCTCGCTCATCGTCATGCCCTCCTTGGACGAGAGGTACTCGAGCACCGCGGGATCGACGTCGCCCGAGCGCGTTCCCATCACCAACCCCTCGAGCGGCGTGAACCCCATGCTCGTGTCGACCGAGTCGCCGCCGCTGATGGCGCACGCCGAGCAGCCGTTGCCGAGATGCAGCGTGACGAGCCGCGTATCGTCGCGGGCCGTTCCCGTGAGCTGACGCCAGCGGTGCGCGACGTAGCGGTGCGACGTGCCGTGGAAGCCGTACCGCCGCACCTTGTACCGACGGTAGAACTGGTACGGGATCGCGTACAGATACGCGTGATCGGGGAGCGTCTGATGGAACGCCGTGTCGAACACCGCGACCTGCGGCGTGCCGGCGCCGAGCACCGCGCGCGCCGCGGCGATCCCCTTCAGGTTCGCCGGATTGTGCAGCGGCGCGAGGTCGATGTTCTCCTCGATGCCGCGCAGGACCGTGTCGTCGATGAGCACCGAGCGCGTGAAGTGCTCGCCGCCGTGCACCACGCGATGGCCGACCGCCTCGACGTCCGCGCGGCCGCCGAGCGCGCCGCCCGACTCGTCGCTCACGAGCCAGCGCATGATGAACTCGACCGCCGCGCGGTGATCGCGCAGCGGGGCGGTCGTCTTCGTCGACGGACCGTCGCCCGCCTTCAGCGAGATGACCGACTCGCCGCCGAGCCGCTCGATCGTGCCGCGCGCGAGCTTCTCGTCGGTGTTCGCGCTCATTCGCTCGGCGTCGGTGCGCACGAGCTGGAACTTCAGCGACGACGAGCCGACGTTGAGGACGAGGACGTTCATCGCTCGCCTCCACGCTCCGCGCTCCACGCTCCACCCTCGCTGCGTTCCGCGAGGATGCCGAGCGTGGAGCGTGGAGCGTGGAGCGTGGAGGGATCCATGCGTTCGATCGGTGGGGCGGACGCCGGCTTGAACCGGTCGTAGGCGTCCCACACGCGGCGGAGTGCCTCGTCGGGCGACGCGCCGGTGGCGGACAGGTGCCCCATCTTGCGGCCGCCGCGGGCCTCGCGCTTGCCGTACAGGTGCAGCCGCGCCGCCGGCTCGGACAGCGCGTCCACCGCCGACGGCGGCTCGGGCGCGAGCCACAGGTCGCCGAGCAGGTTCGCGATCGCGCCGGCGGCGAGCGGCGCGGGGGCGCCTAACGGCAGGTCGCACACCGCGCGCACGAGCTGCTCGAACTGGCTCGTCGCGCACGCGCGCTCCGACGCGTGATACGTGTTGTGCGGGCGCGGCGCGAGCTCGTTCACGAGCACACGGTCGTCGGTGGTCACGAACATCTCCACCGCGAGCAGCCCCACGACGTCGAGCTCCTCCGCGATGCCGAGCGCGATCTCCGCGGCCTCGCGTCCCACGGCCGCGGGCACGGGCGCCGGGAGCACCGACCAGGTGAGCACGCCGCGCGCGTGGTGATTGCGCGCCGGCGGGTATACCGCCATCTGCCCGCCCGGTCGACGCGCCACGAGCACCGATACCTCGTACGCGAGCTCGAGCCGCTGCTCCACGACCGCGCTCCGCGCGCCCACCGCCGCCCACGCGTTCGCGGCGTCGTCCTCGCGCTCGACGTGCGCCTGGCCGCGGCCGTCGTAGCCGCCGTGCGACGACTTCACGATGCACGCGCCGAGCGAGCGCACCGCGTTCGCGACGTCCTTCGCCTCAAGCGCGGCGCGGAACGGGCCGACCGGGAAGCGATGCGCGGCGAGCCACTCCTTCTGTCGCACGCGGTCCTGGATGATCCACACCGGATGCGGGCCCGGTCGCATCGGCGTGCGCTCGGCCACCGCATCGAGCGCCGCGCGGCCGATCTGCTCGATCTCGAGCGTCACGACCTGGCAGCTGCTCGCGAGATCCGCCGCCGCGGCGGCGTCGTCGAACGGTGCGGTGACGACGCGCGCGGCGATCGCGCCCGCCGCGCACTGCGGATCGGGATCGAGCACGTGCACGGTGTAGCCCATCGACAGCGCGGCCATGCCGGTCATGCGGCCGAGCTGACCGCCGCCGAGGATGCCGATCGTGCTTCCCGGGAGCACCGGGTTCGCGCCGCGCGTCATGTCTGGGGCGGCAGCGTCTGCCCGAGCACCTTGGCCTCGTTCGCCGCGCGGCGCTCGGCCAGCCGGCCGCGCAGCGCGGGATCGGCGGTGCCGAGGATCTGGGCGGCGAACAGCGCCGCGTTCACCGCACCGGGCTTCCCGATGGCGAGCGTTCCGACCGGCACGCCGGCCGGCATCTGGACGATGGAGAGCAACGAATCGATGCCGTTGAGGAGTGTCGCGGGGACCGGTACACCGAGCACCGGAACGAGCGTCTTCGCGGCGAGCATCCCCGGCAGGTGCGCCGCGCCGCCCGCGCCGGCGATGATGACGCGCAGACCGCGCGCCTCCGCGGATTCCGCGTACTCGAACAGCCAGTCCGGCGTGCGGTGCGCGGAGACGACGCGCGCCTCGTACGGGATCCCGAGCTCGTCGAGCGTGTCGCACGCGGGGCCGAGCACCGACCAGTCGCTCGCGCTGCCCATCACGACGCCGACGAGCGGTGCGGGAAGGGCGGAGTCGGCGGTCGGCGTCGTCATCGATGGGCGGTGGAGTGCGACGTCGCGCGCAGGCATTGACGGCCACCGCGCGACGCGGGGAAGATACGCGGCGGCCGGGGGTGGTGGGAGCGCCGGCGGGGACGAGTCCATGGAGCGCAGATGACCGAGCGGGGCGATCGACTGGACGCGGCCGAGGCGCGCGACGCGTGGGATCGCGCCGCCGACGCGTATGCGGCAGGGCAGGCGAGTGGTCGCGACTACTACCGGCTGCGCTTCTTCGGCCCCGCTCAGGTCGCGCTGTGCGGCGACGTCTCGGGCCAGCGGCTGCTCGACGTGGGGTGCGGCTCGGGCTACTTCGCGCGCGAGATGGCGCGCGCCGGCGCGCGCGCGTGGCGGCCGTCGATCTCTCACCGCGCATGATCGAGCACGCGATGCGCATCGAGCGCGACGCGCCGTTAGGCATCGCGTACACCGTCGCCGACGCGCAGACGCTCGATCGCACGTTCGCGCCGGCGTCGTTCGACGTCGCGACGTCGTGCCTCGCGCTGCAGGACGTGCCCGATCCCGAGCGCGCGCTCCGCGCCATGCACACCGTGCTCCGCCCGGGCGGCCGCGCGGTGGTCTCGATCGCGCATCCGTGCAGCGACACGCCGTACCGCGAGTGGCTGAAGGACGCCGGCGGCCGCAAGCTCGCGCTCAGCATCGATCGATACTTCGAGCGCACCGTGATGCGTTACCGGTGGACCGGCTGGTCGTACGAGTTCACGACGCCCGCCGTGCACGCGCCGCTCGAGGACTGGTTCCGCTGGATCCTCGGCGCGGGGTTCGCGCTGTGCACGTTCGCCGAGCCGCGGCCGAGCGCGGAGGCGCTGCGCGAGCATCCGGATCTGGAGGACGCGGCGCGCGTGCCGTACTTCGCGATGTTCGGGCTGGCGCGGTCGTGAGCATGCGGCGGTGGTGCCTCGGGCCGATCGCCGCATGGGTGTGCGCATGCGGCAGGGCCGATCGGCACGCGACCGGCGAGCCGCTCGTCGTGTGGGCGGCGGCGAGCCTCACGCGGCCGGTGCGCGCCGCGCTCGACACGTTCGCCGCGCGCGAGGGCGTACGCTACACGTTGGAGACGCAGGCCAGCCTGGAGCTCGCGCGTCGCATGACGGAGCTGGGCCAGACGCCCGACGTGCTGCTGCTCGCCGACCGCGGCGTGTTCCCGGCGCTGCTCGTGCCCACGTACGTCGACCGCTACGCGCTGTTCGCGCGCAACCGCATCGTGCTGGCCTACGGCGCGCGCGCGCGCGGCGCGGACGACGTCGCGCGGAGCGCTCGGTGGTGGGAAGTGCTCGAGCGGCCGGGCGTGCAGGTCGGACGCGCCGACCCGGCCACCGACCCGAGCGGCTATCGCACGCTGCTCGTCTTCCAGCTCCTGGAGCGGCACTACCGCGAGCCCGGCCTCGCGCGGCGCCTGCTCGCGGCGGCGCCGCCCCGGAACGTCCGACCGCGCGAGGCCGACCAGATCGCGCTCGTCGAGGCGGGCGAGCTGGACTACGTGTGGACGTACGAGAGCCTCGCCCGCGCGGCGGGGCTCCGCTTCCTGCCGCTGCCGCCGGACGCCGATCTCGGCACGGTCGCCGACTCGCTCGCCTACGCGACCGCCCAGCTGCGCGTACCGGGGCGCGGACGTGGCGACTCGATCACGGTGCGGGGCGAGCCGATCGCCTACGCGCTCGCCGTTCCCAAGCAGGCGCCGCATCGGGCGCTCGGCGCGCGGTTCGTCGCGTTCCTCGGCTCGGCCGACGGGCGGCGGGTGATGAGGGCACGGCAGCTCGACGTGCTGGACTCGCTCATCCGGGTGCCGTGAACGACAGTGCGGGCCGGTGTCCCTGAAGGACACCGGCCCGCACACGAGCTCCCGCGGTAGGACTCGAACCTACGACCCGGCGATTAACAGTCGCCTGCTCTACCAACTGAGCTACGCGGGATCGACCGGCTAACAGGCGCTCGCTCAATAGCTTACGCCGTTGCGGCACAGGTCGGGAAGTATAGCCGGGGTGGAGAGTCGAGTCAACCCGGCGCCGGGCGCCGCGCCGGGCTACGACGCCCTCGCGCGACGGGTGCGCGGACGCGGTGGCGCGGGCAGCTCGACGCTGTTCGACGGGGCCGCGGCCGGTCCGGGCAGGACCCGCCGCAGGAACCGTCCGGTGTGCGACCGCGGCTCGGCCATGATCTCCTCCGGCCGCCCCATCGCCACGATCTCGCCGCCGCGGTCGCCGGCGTCGGGGCCGAGGTCGATGACCCAGTCGGCGAGCTTGATGACGTCGAGGTTGTGCTCGATGAGCACGAGCGTATGGCCGGCATCGACGAGCCGGTCCATGACGTCGGCGAGCTTGCGGATGTCCTCGAGGTGCAGCCCCGTCGTCGGCTCGTCCATGACGTAGAGCTTGCGCCCCTTGCTCTTCGCCGACGCGTTCAGCTCGCGGGCGATCTTCACGCGCTGCGCCTCGCCGCCGGAGAGCGTCGTCGCCGGCTGGCCGAGCCGCAGGTAGCCGAGTCCCACCTGCTGCAGCTGCCACAGCGCCTGGCCCAGCTTCTCCTCGCGCGGGAAGAAACGGATCGCCTCGTCGACCGTGAGCTGCAGGACGTCGTGGATCGTCTTGCCGCGCACCGAGACCTCGAGCACCTCCGGCTTGAACCGCTTGCCGCCGCACGCGTCGCACGGGACGAACACGTCGGCCATGAACACCATCTCGACCTCGAGATAGCCGGCGCCCTCGCAGTGCTCGCAGCGTCCGCCCGCGGTGTTGAAGCTGAACGTGCTGGCCGTGAATCCGCGCTGCTTGGACAGCGGCTGCGCGGCGAAGATGCGGCGGATCTCGTCGTACGCCTTGATGTACGTGACCGGGTTGGAGCGCGGCGAGCGGCCGATCGGGCTCTGGTCGACGAGCACCACGTCGTCGATTCCCTCCCAGCCCGTCATGCGGTCGAAGCGTCCGACCTTCTCGCCGAGGTGCTGCTTGGCCGAGTGCTCGCCCGTGATCGTCTGCTCCAGCGCGCGATAGAGCACGTCGTGGACGAGCGTGCTCTTGCCCGATCCCGACACACCCGTGACGACGGTGAGCGCGCCTAACGGCACGCGGATGTCGACGCCCTTGAGGTTGTGCTCGCGCGCGCCCTCGAGCGTGAGCCAGCGCGGCCCGAGCCGCCGGCGCTCCGCGGGGACGGGAATCGACTTGCGGCCGGTGAGGTACGCGCCGGTGAGCGGGCTCTCCGCGACGCGCGCGATGGGGCCGGCGAAGACGACGTATCCGCCCTTCTCGCCGCTCTCGGGGCCCAGCTCCACCATGTAGTCCGCGACCTCGATCGCCTCCGGGTCGTGCTCCACGACGAGCACCGTGTTGCCGCCGTCGCGCAGTCGGTGCAGCAGCCGGAGCAGCCGCTCCATGTCGCGCGAGTGCAGCCCGATCGACGGCTCGTCGAGCACGTACAGCGTGTCGACGAGCGAGGAGCCCAACGAGTTCGCGAGGCCGATGCGCTGCGACTCGCCGCCCGACAGCGTGCGCGTGGCGCGGTTCAGCGAGAGGTACGTGAGGCCCACGTCGCAGAGGAAGCGCACGCGCTCCTTCGCCTCTTTCAGCACGTGCTCCGCGATCTGCTTCTCGAACGGCGTCAGCTCCAGCGCGTCGACCCACTCGAGCAGCCGGTCGACCGGCATGTCCGACACGTCGGCGATGCTCCGGTCCGCGACGCGCACCTGCAGCGCCTCGGGCTTGAGCTTGGTGCCGTGGCACGTGGGGCACTCCTGCGCCGACTGGTACTGCCGCAGGAAGACGCGGATGTACTGCTTGTAGCGCTTCTCCTCCTTGGAGCGGAGGAACGGGAACGCGCCGACGAAGCCACGCGTCTTCGTGTGCAGCAGGAGGTCGCGCTGCGCCTTCGTCAGCGACGACCACGGCACGTCCATCGGGATCCCCTCGCGGCGCGCGAAGTCGGCGAGCTTGCGCCGCTCCGCCTCGTAGCGGGGCGCCGTGAACGGGCCGATCGCGCCGTCGCGCAGCGTGCGCTCGGGGTACGGAACGACGAGCGCCTCGTCGTACTCGAGCACCGCGCCGAAGCCGTTGCACGTCGGGCAGGCGCCGCGCGGGTTGTTGAACGAGAAGAGCTGCGGCGACGGCGCGGGGAGCCGCGTGCCGTCGTTCGGGCACTCGAAGCGCTCGGTGAAGCGCATCGGCTTGCCCTCGGCGAGCAGCACGACGGCGTCGCCGTCGCCCTCGCGGAACGCGGTGCCGAACGCGTCCGACAGCCGGCCCGCGGCCTCCGGACCGACGGCGAGCCGGTCGACGATGACGAGCAGCTCCTTCGCGCGCGTGAGATCGAGCCCGGCCGCCTCCACGTCGTCGAGGTGGCGGGTCTCGCCGTTGACGTGCACGCGGAGGAACCCCTGGGCGCGCAGGTTCTCGGCGACGACGGCGTGGGTGACCTTGTCGGAGAGCCGCAGCGGGAAGGCGACGGCGAAGCGCGTCCCGGCCGGGAGCGCGAGCACGGCGTCGCTCGCCGACTGGACCGTGTCGGGGCGCATCTCGCGGCCGCAAACCGGGCAGAACGTGCGACCGACGCGCGCCCACAGCAGGCGGAGGTAGTCGTAGATCTCCGTCGCGGTGCCGACGGTCGACCGCGACGTCTTCGTCGGGTTCTTCTGCTCGATCGCGACGGCGGGGGAGAGCCCCTCGACGGCGTCGACGTCGGGCTTGTCCATCCGCTCGAGGAACTGCCGGGCGTACGCCGAGAGCGACTCCACGTATCGGCGCTGCCCCTCGGCGTAGATCGTGTCGAACGCGAGCGACGACTTCCCCGACCCCGAGGGGCCGGTGATGACGGTGTAGCTGCGCCGCGGGATCTCGAGGTCGAACCCCTTGAGGTTGTGCTGGCGCGCGCCGCGGACGACTATGCGATCTTTCACACCCGAAGAATAGCCGAAATGAGGGCAGGAGGGCAGGAGGGCGCGAAACGAGGGCAGGAGCCGTGCAACTCTCCTGCCCTCGCGCCCTCTTGCCTTCCTGCCCTCAGGCAGTCGTCAGACTGCCCGGCGGCCCGTCGCCATGCGATAGATCCAGAGCAGCACGAGCGCGCCGACCACGGCGATGAGGATGCTGCGGATGTCGACGCCGGAAACGCCGCCGATGCCGAACAGCATGTTGCCGACGAAGCCACCGATCACCGCGCCGACGATACCGATGAGCGCCGTCACGATGAAACCGCCGGGGTCACGGCCAGGCATGATCGCCTTCGCGATCGCACCGGCGATGAGCCCGAGAATGATCCAAGCGAGGATTCCCATTCGTCCCTCCAGAGTGAGTGCTGAAGTGCCAGCGGCGGACGGAAGGGCAACGGCCGTGCCATCCACCTGATGTCGGGTCACGAGGACGAAGTACTCGGGGCCGCCTACGACGCGCGCCTCGCCCGCCGGCTGCTTCGGTACGTGCGGCCGTACGGTCCGCTCGCCGCGGCGGCGGTGCTGCTGCTGTGCGGCGCGGGCGCGCTGCAGCTCGTCGGCCCGGCGATCACGCGCTGGGTGGTCGACGTCGCGCTGCCTGCGCACGACCTCGCCGGCGTGCGCCGCGCCGCGCTCCTGTTCGTCGTCGCGCTCGTGGCCGAGTTCGGGTTCGGGTACGGCGAGACCGTGCTCACGGCGCTGCTCGGTCAGCGCGTGATGCGCGACCTGCGCGACGAGCTGTTCGCGCACCTGCAGCGGCTCCCCGTCGCGTTCTTCGACCGCTCGCCGGTGGGGCGGCTCGTCACGCGCGTGACGTCGGACGTCGAGGCGCTGAACGAGCTGTTCACGAGCGGCGTCGTCGCGGGCCTCGGCGACCTGTTCACGCTGCTCGCGATCGGCGTCATGATGTTCGTGGTCGACTGGCGGCTCGCGCTCGCGGCGCTCGCGGCGATCCCGGGCGTGCTGCTCGCGTCGCGCCTGTTCCAGCGCAGCGTGCGCGGCGCGTACCGCGACATCCGCACGCGGCTGGCGCGGATCAACGCGTTCCTGCAGGAGCGGCTCACGGGCATGCGCGTGGTGCAGGCGTTCGGCCGCGAGCGCGCGGAGCGCGACACGTTCGACGGGCTCAATCGCGCGCACCTCGACGCGCATCTGAAGTCGATCACGGCGTACGCGCTGTACTTCCCGGCGGTCGAGCTGCTGACGACGATCGCGCTCGCGCTGATCATCGTCGCGGCGGCGGACCGCGTGCACCGCGGCCTGCTGAGCGTCGGCACGGTCGCGGCGTTCCTCCAGCTCGTGCGCCGCTTCTTCCAGCCGCTCCAGGATCTGTCGGAGAAGTACAACATCCTGCAGGCCGCGATGGCGGCGGCGGAGCGGATCTTCGAGCTGCTCGATACGCCCGTCGGCGGAGGCTCGTCCACGCTCTCCGCTCCACGCTCCGCGCTCGCTCTCCCGTCCGTCGGAGCGAGCGTGGAGCGCGGAGTGGGGAGCGGGGAGGGAGTCACGGTGTCGTTCCAGGACGTCTGGTTCCACTACGACACCGGATCGGCGACCCCGGACTGGGTGCTGAAAGGTGTCAGCTTCGAGGCGCGGCCTAACGAGACCGTCGCCATCGTCGGGCACACGGGGGCGGGGAAGTCGACGATCGTGAACCTGCTGATGCGCTTCTACGAGCCGCAGCGCGGGCGCATCACCGTCGCGTTCGGCGACGGGCCGGCGGTGGACGTGCGCGAGCTGGCGGTCGACACGCTGCGATCGCTCGTCGGCTACGTGCAGCAGGACATCTTCCTGTTCGCCGGCGACGTCGCGTCGAACGTGCGGCTGTCGAGCGCCATCGACGATGCCGGCGTCCGCGCCGCGCTCGCGAGCGTCGGCGCGGACCGCGTCGTCGCGCGGCTGCCCGGCGAGCTGTCGTACGCGCTCGGCGAGCGCGGCGCGTCGCTCAGCGTGGGCGAGCGGCAGCTGCTCGCGTTCGCGCGCGCGGTCGCCGCCGATCCCGCGCTGCTGCTGCTCGACGAGGCGACGAGCGCGGTCGACAGCGAGTCGGAGGCGCTCATCCAGCGGGCACTCGCGACGCTCATGCGTGGGCGCACGACGATCGCGATCGCGCATCGCCTCACGACGATCGTCGGCGCGGACCAGATCCTCGTGCTGCATCACGGGCAGGTCGTGGAGCGTGGCACGCACGCCGCACTCCTCGCGCGACGCGGCTTGTACGAGCGGCTGTACCGTCTGCAGGTGGGTGAGTCGCACGCGGCCCCGGTGGCCGCGACGCAGGCCGTGACGTAGGGAGCGCCGCGCTTGCCACGCCTTGGGGCCCCGGGTAGTTTCGTTCCACCCGGGCGCCCGGCCGGGACATCGTCGCGCGGCCCCAAGAGACCGATCTCTCGTGCCCCAAGTCGCCTCCATCGCGCCCCTTCGCTAGTGCAGCTCTCCGTGGCCGCCCGGACGGATGTCGGTCGCATCCGGCAGGGGAACGAAGACAGCCTCTACGCCGACGCCTCGGAGAGCCGCGGGCTCTTCATCGTCGCCGACGGAATGGGCGGGCACGCGGCCGGCGAGGTGGCCAGCGAGATGGCCGTCGCGATCATCGCCGACGAGCTCACGGCGCTGGAGACCCTCGACGCGCCCGACTCGCAGGGGCGCGTGGCCGAGGCGCTGCGTCGCGCGAACGACGCGATCTACCGCCGCACGGTCCTCGAGGCCGACAAGCAGGGCATGGGCACCACGGCGTCCGTGCTCGTCCTCTCCGACAGCGGCTACGTCATCGGCCAGGTCGGCGACTCGCGCATCTACCTGCTGCGCGACGGCGTGCTCCGCCAGCTCACGAAGGACCATTCGTACGTGCAGGAGCAGGTCGACGCGGGGTTCCTCACCCCGGAGCAGGCGCGCTACCACCCGTACTCGAACGTCATCACGCGGTGCGTCGGCGCGAACGAGGCGGTGGAGCCCGACGTCTTCGCGGGCCCGGTGCAGTCGGGCGACGTGTTCCTCGTCGCGAGCGACGGTCTCACCGGCATGGTGGACGACCGCCGGCTGCAGCAGCTCCTGTCGTCGAACGCGCAGCCGCGACGCGTGGTCGACGCGCTCATCGCCGAGGCGAACGGCCGCGGAGGACTCGACAACATCACCGCGGTGCTCGTGCAGGTGCACGCGGTGAACGCGCCCGGGCGTGACTGACGCGTCGGCCTCCGACGCGTCGGCCGCCGACGCGTCGTTCCCCGACGTCGCGCGGCTGTACGTCGGCAACATCCTCTACGCGATCGAGATCGCGGCCATCGCGCTCGAGGAGCAGGGCCGCCGCGAGGACGCCGCCTGGTATCGCGGACTCGCGCGCAAGCTCGCCGAGTCGTACGGCCGCGACAAGCGCGCCGGCGAGGGGATCGACGAGCGTTAGGCGAGCAGCGGCCCGCCGGCGTCCACCCGCGCGCGCAGCTCCTCGGCGGGTCGCTGCAGCGTCTGCACGAGTGCGTCGCGCGGCACCGCCACCGGTCGCGCCACGAACACGCGCAGCCATCGCGCCGACCGATAGAGCTGCTCCGACAGCGTCGGCAGATTGATGGCGCCCTCCCAGCCCGCCGCCGTTAGGCGGTGCACGGTGCCGCCGCGCCGCAGCACGGGCAGGTCGAGGCCGAGCATCTGCGTCTTCGCCGGATAGTCGAGCAGCAGCTCGCCGGGCGCGAGGCCGAGCTCCCGCGCGAGCGCGTCCTCCACGGCGACGGTGAGGTCGCGGTCGTGCACCATCCAGTCGCCGAACGACTCGTCGAACTCCGCGGCCGGACACTCCAGCGCGCGCTTGTGCAGCCGCCGCGCGCGCAGCGCGTCGAGCAGCGGCGACGGGGCGCGCTCGTCGAGCGCGTGCAACAGCCCCTCGTCGGTGTAGCCGACGAGCGCGTCGGGGTCGATCGCGCCGGCGCGCAGCGCCTCGTCCACCAGCCGCTTGTACATCGACGTCGCCGCGCGCACGGCGTGGTGCCAGTACACGTTGCGGTACATCTGGTACTTCGCGAACAGCAGCGACTCCAGCGCCGAGAGCCCCTTCTCGCGCAGCGCGACGGCGGGACGGCCCGTCGCGGGGTCGTCGGCCACGACGAGCGCGTTCAGCAGCCGGTCGACGTCGATCTCGCCGTACGGCACGCCGCACATCAGCGCGTCGCGCTTCAGGTACTCGATCTTGTCGAGGTCGAGCGAGCCGGAGATGAGCCCCTGCAGCGGGCTCTCGCCGGCGCCGATCATGAGTGCGTAGACCCGCTCCGGCGCGTCGGGCCCGATCAGCGCGCGCAGCAGATCGCCGACCTCCCCGTCGGTCACCAGCGGCCGCCCGACGCGCTCGTGATGCGGCACGCCGATCTCCTCGAGCGCGTGCGAGAACGGGTAGTGTCCGACGTCATGCAGGAGCGCCGCGGCGCGCACGATCGCCGGCTCGTCCTCCGGCAGCCGCCGCAGCTCGCCGCGCTCGGCCAGCATGGCGAGCGTGGTCCCGGCGAGGTGATAGGCGCCGAGCGCGTGCTCGAAGCGCGAGTGGGTCGCTCCGGGATACACGAGGAACGCGAGGCCGAGCTGCCGGACGTACCGCAACCGCTGGAATACCGGCGTGTCGACGAGCCGCAGGGCGACGGGGTCGACGCGGACGTTGTTCCACAGCGGGTCGCGGATGATCTCCATGGCGGGGCAGGTTAGGCGACCGGCCGGCCCGGTGGAAGCGGGCCCGGATTCACGAGATCGGCCGGTGCGGCCGATACTCGACAGGGATGAGCCCCGCCCCAGCCCCCGCTGCACCGTCCGCCCCCGAGGACGTCTACGTCCGCCGCATCCTCGCCGCGGAGGACTTTCCGGCGTTCTCGAAGGTGATGACCGACCTCATGTCGTCGCTGCGCGACGACGACGCGTCGGCGCAGCGGCTGGCGAACCTGGTGCTGCGCGACTACGCGCTCACCGTGAAGGTCATCCGCACGGCGAACACGGTGCACTACAACCGCTCGGGGCGGACGGTGCAGAGCGCGACGCACGCGCTCATGCTGCTGGGCGCGCGCACCGTGCGGGACCTCGCGAGCGCGCTGCTGCTGTTCGAGCACTACCGCCGGCGCTCGCCGGGGATGAAGGAGCTCATGCTGCTCTCGCTGCTCACCGGCGCGCAGGCCCGCGAGGCGGCGGCGCGCAGCGGAGGAGCGGACCCGGAGACGGCGCAGCTCTGCGGCATGTTCCGCAACCTCGGCGAGGTGCTCGTCGCCGCGTACCTGCCGACGGACTACGCCGAGGTGCTGCGCCGCACGCCCGAGATGCGCACCGGCGCGGACGGCGTCGTGGCGCCCGGCGGCATGGCGCGCGCGCGCACGCAAGCCGCCCTCGCGCACCTCGGGTGCACGTTCGAGGACATCGGCGTCGCGATCTCGCGGCACTGGGGGATGCCCGACGTCGTGCGGCGCGGCATGCGCGCCACCGGTGCCGCCGGGGAGGATCCGCTGGAGCTCGCGACGGCATTCGGGCACGACCTCGCGACCGCGATCCACCGCGAGGACGAGACGTCGTCGCGCGACGGCGTGGGGCGCGTGCTGCACGTGTTCGGCAAACGGCTGGACCTCAAGCGCGAGACGCTCGCGGCGATCGCCGACGCGGCGGTGGCGGAGACGAAGGACGTGTTCGCGAGCGCGCGCGTGGCGCTCGACGACCTGAAGCTCGGGCGGCAGATCGCGCGCGCCTTGACCGAGGTGGTCGCGAGCGGCGACGCGCCGGCGGAGACCGTCACGCCGGTGGCGCCGCACGCGGCGGTGAGCTGCGACGATGCGCATCCGCACCAGCCGCCGGTGAGCGGGCCGGCGCTCGCCGCGCTGCGCGATCGGCTCGTCGCCGACGTCGCGTCGGCGGTGGCGGACGTGGGCGCGTACGAGATCCAGCGCGCGCTGCTCGTCGCGCTCGAGGCGGCGCTGCGCGGCGGCCCGTTCGACCGCGCGTGCTTCTGCTCCGTGGACGTGCGGCGCGGCGAGCTGCGCGCGCGCTTCGGGCTCGGCGACGCCGTGGAGCGGCTCGTCGAGCAGCTCGCGCTGCCGCTGGTCGGCGGCACGACGGCCCTCGCGCAGGTGCTGCTGCGCGGCGAGGAATCGCTGCTGTCGCTCGGCAACCGCGTGTCGCTGCAGGAGGCGCAGCTGCTGCGCGCGTGGGGCGCGGCGAGCGCGGGGATGTTCCCCGTCACCGTCGACGGCACGACGATCGGCGCGATCTACGTCGACCGCCGGAGCGCGGCGTCGGCGCTCGACGGCCCGACGCTCGCCTACCTGCGGCGCATCGTCGAGAGCGCATCGCACGCGCTGGCGCTCCGGCGGGCGCGCACGGCGCCCGCGTCGGCGAATGCGGCGAGCGCGCCCAGCGCGCCGAGCGCGCCGAGCGCGCCGGCCGCGCCGCCTCCCGAAGCGTTAGGCGCTCCTCCCGCGCATGCGGCCGTGCCGGCGGCGGCGCGCGCCGAGCTGGTGCTGCGCGTGCTGCGCGGCGAGACGCTCGAGAACGTGGCGGCCGCCGGCGACGTCACCGTCGCGGAGCTGTCGCACTGGCGCGAGGAGTTCCTCGCCGGCGCGGTGGCGCGGCTGGCGGCGGTCTGACGTCGAGCGCGCCGCGGGTCAGCGGCGCTCCGCGCTGAGCACTCCGCCCTCCGCGCTCGCCGCCATGCTCGTGCCGGCGCGCGGCAGGACGAGCGTGAACACGGACCCCTCGCCGATCGTGCTCTCGGCGAGCAGCGTGCCACCCATGCCGAGCGCGAGGTCGTGGCTGATCGCGAGGCCGAGGCCGACCCCCTCGTGCGGGCGATTGAGCGCGCGGTCCACCTGCACGAACGGCTCGAAGACGTGCGCGAGCCGATCGCGCGCGATGCCGACGCCCGTGTCGCGCACCGAGACGTGCACGGTGTCGCCGTCGGCCACGCACTCCACCGTGACGCTGCCGCCGGACGGCGTGAACTTCACCGCGTTCGACAGCAGGTTGAGCAGGATCTGCTGCAGCTTGTCGCGGTCGGCGCGCACCGCGACGTCGGAGTCGCCGGGCGAGCAGGCGTAGCGCATCGACTTCGCGGCGATCTGCGGCGCGATCATCGTCTCCACGCTGCTCACCGCCTCGCGAACCGGCACGTCGCGAATGTCGTACTGTACCTTCGACGCGTTCAGCTTCGCGAAGTTCAGCACGTCGTTGATGAGACCGAGGAGGTGCTGCTGGCTGCGCGCGATGCGGGTGAGCGCCTGCGTCTGCTCGTCGGTGACCGGGCCGTAGATGCCGAGCTGCATCAGCTCCGCGTATCCGCTGATCGCGTTCAGCGGTGTCCGCAGCTCGTGGCTCATGACGGCGAGGAAGTCGCTCTTCGCGCGGTTCGCGCGCTCGGCCTCGTCGCGCGCGGCCTCGACGGCGCGCATCGAGCGCTCCAGCTCCCGGGCGACCGTGCGCGCGTCCGAGTACTGCCGCGCGAGCTCGCGCTGCGACGCGTCCACCTCGGCCGTCATCGCGTTGAACGCGCGTGCGAGCCGCCCGATCTCGTCGGCGCGTCCCTCGGCCACGCGCGAGCGATAGTCGCCGCGCGCGATGGACTCGGCGGCGGCGGTGAGCTGCGTGATCGGTCGTGCCATGCGCCGGCCGATGGCCCACGACGCCGCGGCACCGGCGATCATGAGCAACACGCTGAGCGCGGCGATGCTCCCGACGACGCCGCGCGGGCGCGCGAGCACCGCGGTGAGCGGCTCCTCGAGCGTGAACAGCCACGGCGTCCCGCGCAACTCGGCCGTCGCCGAGAGGCTCCGCCCTTCGCCGGCACGCATGACGAGCCCGTCGCCGAGCGGCGTCGGCGACGTGGTCGGCAGCCCGGCGACGGTCGTCCACAGCGGATTCTCGCGCTGGTGGATGTAGAGCGCCGCGTCCTCGCCGATGAGATCGTGCAGCTGCCGAACGACGCTCGGATTGTTCGAGAGCCGGCGGAGGAGCACGATGTAGCCGAGCCGCTGGGGGCCATCGTGCACCGGCACGACGACGTGGTAATAGACGCGGCCTCCGGCCTGGAACGGCGGGCCGGTGTGCACCGAGTCGCCGCGCGCGTTAGGCAGGCTGGCCGGCGTGAGCTCCGGAACGGGCGGCGGCTCGACGGCGAGGCCGAGCTTCGCGACCGGGCGGCCGTCCGCCGTGACCAGCGTCGCGGGAAGCCCCGAGTCGTTCGGGAGCTCGAGGCGCGTGAGCACCGCGCGCGCGGAGTCGATGGCGGCTGCCGAGAGCGACGCGCCGGCCGCCGCGCGACGGAGCACGCCCACGAGCGTCGAGTCGCGCGCGGCGCGCGACAGCGTTGCCGCACGCTGTCGCTGCGTCTGCTCCGACATGCTCGTCAGCAGACGCGCCACCTGCTGCAGCCGGGCGGCGGTGGTGGCGCGCGCGGTGCTCGCGAGCGTCCGGTACGTGAGCACCAGCGACGTCGCGAGGACCGCGGCCAGCACTGCCGTCATGAGCAACGGCAGCCGTCTTTCGATGGAGAGTCCGCGACCTGCGTCGGTCATCGGCGTCGTGCTGGGGATCGGGACCGGGGTCCCGAGTGGTCAACCTCGCGGGCCGGCGTCGCGGATGCTCTGCGGCACGGCGTCGCCGAACTTCGCGATGTTCTTCGCGAACATCTCGGCGAGCTTGCGCGCCTGCGCGTCGTACGCCGCGGCGTCGGCCCACGTGTCGCGCGCGCGCAGCACCTCGGCCGGCACGCCCGGTACGGCCGTCGGCACGGCGAGCCCGAACACCGGATCGGTCTCGGTCGGCGCACCATCGAGCTGGCCCGCGATCGCCGCGCGTACCATGGCGCGCGTGTACGCGAGCTTCATCCGCTTGCCCACGCCGTACGCGCCGCCGCTCCAGCCGGTGTTCACGAGCCACACCTGCGAGCCGTGCTCGCGCAGCTTCTCGCCGAGCATCTCGGCGTACTTCGTGGGATGCCAGACGAGGAACACGGCGCCGAAGCAGGCGCTGAACGTCGCCTGCGGCTCCGTCACGCCGCGCTCCGTGCCGGCGACCTTCGCCGTGTAGCCCGAGAGGAAGTAGTACATCGCCTGCTCGGGCGTGAGCTTCGCGATCGGCGGCAGCACGCCGAACGCGTCCGCCGTGAGGAACACGACGTGCTTCGGGTGCCCGGCGCGCCCGCTCGGGACGTGGTTGCGGATGTAGTGGATCGGGTAGCTCGCGCGCGTGTTCTCGGTGATCGACTGGTCGTCGAACCTCACGCGCTTCTTCTCGTCGAGCACCACGTTCTCGAGCACCGTGCCGAACATCTGCGTCGTGGCGTAGATGTCGGGCTCTCCCTCGGGGGAGAGGTGGATCACCTTCGCGTAGCAGCCGCCCTCGTAGTTGAAGACGCCGTGCTCGGCCCATCCGTGCTCGTCGTCGCCGATGAGCGCGCGATGCGGGTCGGCGGAGAGCGTCGTCTTGCCGGTGCCGGAGAGACCGAAGAAGAGCGCCGTGTCGCCCGACTCGCCGACGTTGGCCGAGCAATGCATCGAGAGCACGCCCTGCTTCGGCATGAGGTAGTTCATGATCGTGAACATCGACTTCTTCAGCTCACCGGCGTAGCGCGTGCCGCCGATGAGGATCATGCGCTTGCCGATGTGCACGACGATGAACGTGCCGGTGCGCGTGCCGTGCTTCGCGGGGTCGGCGTGGAACTCCGGCGCGTGCAGCACCGTGAAGTTCGCCTCGAACCCGTGCAACTGCGCGTCGTCCGGGCGGATGAACATGTTCCGCACGAACTGCGCGTGCCACGCGTTGGGCAGCACGTAGCGCACCTTGAGCTGGTGCGCGGGGTCGGCGCCACAGTACAGGTCCTGCACGAATAGCTCGGGCAGATCGCTCAGGTAGCGTTGCACGTCGGCGAGCAGCGCGTCGAAGTGCGCCTCGTCGAGCGGCTGGTTCACCTTGCCCCAATCTACGTCCGCCTCGCTCGACGGCTCGCGCACCACGAATTTGTCATTCGGCGAGCGGCCGGTGTGGGGCGACGTCACGCCCACGAACGGGCCCATGTCCGCGAGCTCGCCCTCGCCGCGCCGCACGGCGGCCTGCACGAGCTGCGGCGCGACGAGGTTCCAGTGCACCGCGCCGGCGGGCGTGATGCCGAGCGCGGCGAGCGACCTCGACGCGTTGACGGCGTCGTCGGACGCGTCGCGGTGTGGCTGGGTGAGCGTGGCCATGACGGAGAGTGCGAGTTAGAGGATGCCGGCCTCGCGCGGCACGCGCGGCACTCCCGGACCGAACCCGCTCTCGGCGGTGCTGCGACCACGGGACTGCGCGTCCATGACGGCGACGGCGGCCATGTTGACGATCTCCTGCACGTCGGCGCCCTGCTCGAGCACGTGGACCGGGCGCCCCATACCCACGAGGATCGGCCCGATCGCCGTCGCCCCGCCGAGGTGGTTCAGTAACTTGTAAGCGATGTTGCCGGCGCTCAAGTTGGGGAAGATCAACACGTTGGCCTCTTCCTTGAGCGTCGAGAACGGATACCGGTCGCGCAGGATCTGCTCGTCGAACGCGGTGTCCGCCTGCATCTCGCCGTCGACGACGAGCGACGGATCGCGCTGCCGGATGAGCCGCACGGCCTGCGCGACCTTCTCCGCGCCGGGGTGCCGCACCGAGCCGAAGTTCGAGAACGACAGCATCGCCACGCGCGGCTCCATGCCGAACGTGCGCACGATGCGACTCGCGGCGTAGGCGATCTGCGCGAGCTGCTCGGCGGTCGGGTCGATGTTCACGGTCGTGTCGCCGCAGAACACGACGCGCTTCTCGAACACCAGCATGTACATGCCGCTCAGGATCCCCGCCTTCGCGTGCGCGCCGATCGCCTCGAGCGCGGGGCGGATCGTCTCCGGGTACGTCGCGTTCACGCCGGAGAGCATCGCGTCGGCGTCGCCGCACGCCACCATGCAGCTCGCGAAGTAGTTCGCGATGTTGAGCCGCTGGTGCGCCTCGCCTAACGACAGGCCCTTGCGCTGCCGGCGCTCCCAGAGATAGCGCGCGTACTTCTCGCGGCTCGACGACGTCACGATGTCGACGATCTCGATCTCGTCGAGCGGGATCTGCCACTCGTCGGCGACGCGCTCGATCGCTTCCGCGTTGCCCAACAGGATCGGGTGCGCGATCCCCTCGTCGGCGCAGATGCGCGCGGCGCGCACGATCTTCGGCTCCTCGCCCTCGGCGAACACGAGCCGCTTGGGGTCGGCGACGGCGCGGTTGATGATGCCGCGCATGACGCCGCGCGCGCGGCCGAGCCGCGCCTCGAGCGTCTCGCGGTAGCTCTCGACGTCGATGAACTGCCGCGCGACGCCGCTCGCCACCGCTGCCCACGCGACGGCGGGCGCCACCCACAGCAGCACGCGCGGATCGAACGGGAAGGGGATGAGGTACTCGGGCCCGAACTTCACGCGCTTCAGTCCGTACAGGCGGCTCACCGACTCCGGCACGTTCTCGCGGGCGAGCAGCGCGAGCGCGCGCGTGGCGGCCATCTTCATCTCCTCGTTCACCGTCGTCGCGCGGGCGTCGAGCGCGCCGCGGAAGATGAACGGGAAGCCGAGGACGTTGTTGACCTGGTTCGGGTAGTCGCTGCGCCCGGTGGCGACGATCGCGTCGTCGCGGACCGCCTTCACCTCGTCCGGCAAGATCTCCGGCACCGGGTTGGCGAGCGCGAAGATGATCGGGCTGTCGGCCATGCGCCGCACCATGTCCTGCGTCATGGCGCCGGCGACCGAGAGCCCGACGAACACGTCGGTGCCGCCGATGACGTCGGCCAGCGTGCGGGCCCCGGTGTCCGGGGCGGTGAAGCGCGCCTTGTACGGGTCCATGTGGCCGCGGCCCTCGTACACCAGCCCCTCGCGGTCGCACATGAGGATGTTCTCGCGCCGCACGCCGAGGCGCACGTAGTGCTCGGCGGTCGCGATCGCGGCCGCGCCGGCGCCCGAGAACACGACCTTGATCTCGTCAAGCTTCTTCCCGACGAGGTCGAGCGCGTTCAGCAGCGCCGCACCGGAGATGATCGCGGTGCCGTGCTGGTCGTCGTGGAAGACGGGGATCTTCATCGTCTTCCGCAGCGTCTCCTCCACCAAAAAGCAGTCTGGTGCGCGAATATCCTCCAGATTTATTCCGCCGACGGTGGGCTCCAAAAGCTGGCAGAAACGGATTACGTCCTGTGGGTCCTCGGAGCCCACCTCCAAATCGAAGACGTCAAGGTCGGCGAACTGCTTGAAGAGGTTCGCTTTGCCTTCCATCACCGGCTTCCCGGCGAGCGCTCCGATGTTGCCGAGGCCGAGCACTGCCGTGCCGTTGCTGACCACGGCGACCAGGTTGCCCTTAGCCGTGTATCGGTAGGCGTCCTCGGGGTTCTTCTCGATCTCGAGGCACGGGTCGGCCACGCCGGGGGAGTAGGCGAGGGCGAGGTCGCGCTGGTTCGTGAGCGGCTTGGTCGGGACGACGGCGATCTTGCCTGGGCGACCGCGCTCGTGGTAGTCGAGTGCTTCTTTGCGTCTGCTCATAGAGGCCGAAACCTAATGCGGAGCATGGACATGCGACCAAGCCTCGTGTGGTCCTGCGCCGCAGGCGCACGCATGAGTCCGCCGAGTCCTTCGTAGCCGGTGCTCGTGTCGAGCGCCGGGAGGGCACGGCGTACAGCTCGACCGGCCCACCCGCGCTACGGGTTGACCTGTCGACACCAATCGCGGAACGAGAGAATGACCCTTTGGAAATCGTCCTCGGCGGGCAGCACGCCGTGGTGAGCAACGATGTTGCGGAGCCGCTCTAACTCCTCAAGCCTCAGTTCCACAAACTTGATGTCACTGATGAACGGCAAGAACTCGTTCTCATGCTTACGAATGAGAGCGACCAGATCGCCCCAGTCGATGTAGTACAGCGGGGAACCCCCGCGCGGCGTGATCCACTTTTGCCGCTGTTCCTTCTGCCTGCGGTCCTGGTACTTCGCCTTCATTCCCGTATTCGCGGCTTTCTCCCACCACGTAGCGCCTAACGACGTGCTAAGCACAGTCTCAATCAGCCGGCGTGCCGAGTTTTCGTAACAGTGGAGGATGATGTATAGCTCCGCCATTTGCTGAGCGGCGTCGACGTCGGCTTCGAGAAGTAACGGTGCCTGCCGGACTCCGGCTCGGTCCGTCACTTTCTGATCGGGCGTCGTCCGAAACAGGTGGCCCAACTGCTCGTCCAGCGCCGCTGCTCTTGTGCGGCTGACGCGATATTGGCCTTCAGCGGAGCCCTTGTATACGTCGCGGCTCTTTCGAAACGCCTCTCGCAAGCGCGATGTGTTTGGACGCGGGAGCCCCGCCGCGCCGAATAGAGCGTCGATGTCTGCGAGACTTCCGTCGGTACTTCCCGTCGATCGCGCGTGGAACCACAGGAGCGCGATCGCCTGATCTGTCTTGCTCAGGGACTGGAGACCGAGGTCTTGGCAAAACCGTTCGAGGAGATCCATCGGCCGCTAGCTACTTCGTCTCCGCCGGCTTCGGCAGTTCGTGCGTTACGAAGTCCTCACCGGTGTGGTGCAACACGAAGTTCTTGTCGTCACGTACCATCACGCCCTTGAGCACCAAGTTCGACATGACGGAACTCAGCCGCGTCGGAACGCGCGCCCCGACCGTCCGCAGAGCCGTGAAGACTTGGTCTTTGGAGAGGCTCGTCAGGTTCGCTTGCTGGGTGAGCCATGCTGCGACGACCAGTACCTCTTGACTCTGTCCCTTCGGCTGCTTGGCGGAGAAGAACTCCTTGAACGCCTTCCGTTGCGCGTCGTCGAGCCCGAGGTTGACAGACTTGAATGTCTCGGGCTTTGCCGCGCCCCGCTTTCTTGTCGTTCCGCCCTTGCTCGCAAGGTTGCTGGCGCTAGAAGCGGTACCTGTTCCGGCCTGCACAGGCGGCGTGTCGCTCTCTGATTCCGGTGCGCCCAGGTCGTCCGCATCCTCCTCCTCGGAGTCATCATGCGCGGCAACGAGGCGTGGAAGGAAGCTGTCCAACCGATCGAAAATCGTGTCGATTGCCTCGACGGGCGCCTCAACGTTCACCGACCCGTTTCGAAGATCGATCTGGATGCGGACAGGTGTGCTCATCGTGGAGATGGAAGGGGAAGCGGTCGCGTGAGCTTGGCAGACTGTTGAAAGATGCTGGGCTGTTACGTAGCGGTCCAGTCCGCTGATGTTGCAACGACCTGCGCGCTGTGCAAGTTGCCGTAGAACAGTCACTTATGTGGCTTTGTCGCAATTCAGAGGCGGGCGTCCGGTCACCGACCAGGCGCCCGCGAGTCTTCCCTACATTCCAAACGGCCATGCTACCACCACTCCCTGTCGCGTTGTACACGCGTAAGTCGAGCGTTGAGGACAGCAAGCAGGTCGCATCGCACGAGCAGCAGCGTGCTGCGATCCTCGCGCTCCACGACATCCCGGAGTACTTCCCTGGCACTTCCGTGCGCGCCTGGTGGCAGGACAGCGGGACGGGCAGCAGCTTCGATACTCGACCCGGCATAATCGGCTTCCTTCGTGAGGTCGCCGAGAAGTACCCGCAGCCGCCCGATGCGCCCGGGCGGCTTTTCATTTATGACGAGTCGCGATTCTCCCGCGCGCTCAAGAATGGCCAAGTGGATCTCCACGCCTCACAGGAGATGCAGATCAGGTTCGCGCGGTTAGGCTGGCAGATCGTGTTCATCAATCGACCGCCGACCGGCAACGCGGTTATGGACGCTGTGATGGACACTCTCGCCTTCGCGCAGGCGTCCGACTACCTCGTGAAGCTGTCCGCAAGCGTCAAGCGCGGGAAGGCGCACTGGGGTCAGAGCGGGTACTGGCTCGGCGGGCCGCCGCCGTTCCCTGCGCGTCGCGTTGAGGCCATCACTGGGCGGCCGCTCGCCGACGGCGTGAAGGCGACCGAGCGGACGGTGCTCGAAGCCGATCCGGCCAAGGTCGAGCACTGGAACCACGGCGCGGAAATGCTCCTCGCGGGTCGCACGGTAATGGACGTCGTGCGCTACTTCTCGGAAAACGTGCCGAACAGCTATCCGAAGCGGAAAGGGGAGGGCACCCACTGGACGTACACCACCGTCCAGAAGATGTACACCAACCGTGCGTTAATCGGCGAGTTGCGCTACCGTCTGAGCGGCGAGTTGATAGCGACGCAGGCGCGATGGGCACCAGTCGTGGATGTGGATCTGTTTCTACAGGTGAACGCCGAACTGGCGCGGCGCCAACGTCCTGAGTCGAGCCGCGTCGGTCGCCGAAACGGGAGCCGGTTCGTGCTCCAGCTGCTGCGCTGTGCGAAGTGCGGCTCCGGATACAAGGGCACGACGTTGGGCGGGCGGCGGTACTACGTCCACTACCAAGCCAAGGAACCGTACTTGCGCGGGGCCGCGCTACACCGCGCGGAAGCTGGCGGCTGCCGCAGCTTTACCGTCGATGCGGAACAATTGGAGCGGTTGATCCGTGACGCGATCGTCGCATTTCGATGCAGCGCCGAGGCGAGAGTCGCGGTGCTGAGTGCGCACCGTACGCGAGTCGCCTCTGCATCGGCGGAGCGTTCGGCAGTAATGGCGCTTCAGTCCGAGGAAGCGCGCCTCGCCGCCGAGTACGACAACCTCCGCGAGGCACTTCGTGCTACGCGGGATGCCGACCTCCGGAAAGACCTGATCGCGGACGCCGGCGGCGTTCGCGCGAAGCTGGAGCGGCTGCGGTTCGAGTTGCAGGCGGCCATCACTCGGCAGACCACGGTCGAAGGTGCAACAGACGCAGTGGGGCGCACGATTGACGAGTCAGCGCGCATCGCCGCCGAGTGGGACGAAGTCAGCACCAACGACCGGCAGGCGCTATTTGACCTATGGGTGGAGGACGTGCTGATCGAGATCGACCACCAGCCGGGGAAGCGGTGGGCGTCTGCGAAGCGCGCGTTCGTATGTCTCGCGGTGAGCCCCAACGAATTGCATCAGCGTCGCCGGCCCGAGAGTGAGATTCCGGCCTGGTACCGAAAGCAAAAGGGCCGCAAGCACTTGGCTTGCGGCCCCTTTATGTGTGGAGATGCTATAGCGTCTCCTCGATGTAGAAGCAATCCGGCGCGCGGATGTCCTCGAGGTTGATGCCGCCGACCGTCGGCTCGAGGAGCTGGCAGAACCGGACCACGTCGTCCGGGCTCTCGCTCCCGACCTCGAGGTCGAACACGTCGAGGTCGGCGAACTGCTTGAACAGGTTCGCCTTCCCCTCCATGACCGGCTTGCCGGCCAGCGCCCCGATGTTGCCGAGGCCGAGCACGGCGGTGCCGTTGGAGACCACGGCGACCAGGTTTCCCTTCGCCGTGTAGCGGTACGCGTCCTCGGGATTGCGCTCGATCTCGAGGCAGGGCTCGGCCACGCCGGGGGAGTAGGCGAGGGCGAGGTCGCGCTGGTTCGTGAGCGGCTTCGTCGGGACGACGGCGATCTTGCCGGGCCGGCCGCGTTCGTGGTACTCGAGGGCGTCCTTCTTCATGGACGAGAAACTAACGACGGCTTCGGCGCTGATGAATCGGCGCTGGTCGGACGGCGCTCGTGGGGCGGCGCTGATACCGCGCGGTACCAGCGCCGCCGTTCCAGCGCCGAAGGTCCAGCGCCGCCGTACCAGCGCCGCCTCACCCTGTCTCAGACTTCCAGATGGTCCCCCTCGCGGGCCGTCACGAGATACAGCACCGGCATGAGGAAGACGCTGATGAGGAGCCGGGAGAACAGCCCGCCCACGATCACCATGGCGAACGGCCGCTGAGTGTCCGACCCCACCCCGTGCGAGAGCGCCGCCGGGAGCAGGCCGAGCGCGGCCACCAGCGCCGTCATCATGATCGGCCGCAGCCGCAGCAGCGCCGCCGCCCGCGTCGCGTCGGCAATGCCGAACCCGCCGAGTCGCAGCTCGTTCGCGTAGGAGATGTAGACGACTGCCGTCTGCACCGAGACGCCGAACAGGGCGAGGAAGCCGATCATCGCCGATACCGACAGCGGCGTGCCGGTGAGGGCGAGCGCGAGCAGCCCGCCGAGCGGCGCCGAAAGGATCACGCCGCCGACCGTGATGAGCGGGAACTTGAAGTTGTGGTACAGCACGAACAGGATCGCGAAGATCAGCACCACCGTGATCGGCAGCACCACGTTCATCTCCGCGCGCGACGCGGTGTACTCCTCGAACTCGCCGCCCCAGCGCGTCGCGTAGCCCGTGGGCAGCTTCACCTGCCGCTCCACCGCGCGGCGCGCCTCGGCCACCGCGCTCGCCAGGTCGCGTCCCTCCACCGAGTACTGGACGCCGATGTAGCGCGAGTTGTCCTGGCGGTAGATGAACGACGCGCCGTTCGCGAGCGAGATGTCGGCCACCTCGCGCAGCGGGATCTGCTGTCCGTCGGGCGTGGCGATCAGGATGTTGCCGATCTGCTCCGGCGTCTCGCGGAACTGCGGCTGCAACCGCACCACGAGGTCGAACGTGCGCTCCCCCTGGACGACCTCCGTTGCGGAGACGCCGCCGACCGCGGCCTCGATCAGGCCGTTCACCGCGGCGACGTTCAGCCCGTAGCGCGAGAGCTTCTCGCGGTTCGCCGTGACGGTGAGGCTGGGCTGCCCGAGCTCCTGCACGAGGGTGACGTGGTTGATCCCGCGCACGCGCTCGATCACGCCCTTGATCTCGCGCCCCTTCTGCTCGAGCAGCGTGAGGTCCGTGCCGAACACCTTCACGTCGAGCGACGCCTTCAACCCGGTGAGCGCCTCGTCCACGGCGTCCTCGGCCGGCTGCGTGTAGTTGAACGTGATGCCGGGATAGACGGCGAGCTTCTTCTGGATCGCGAGGATCAGCTCGTCCTTCGTGCGATAGAGCCCGTGCCACTCGCGGTACGGCTTCAGGCCGACGTAGAACTCCGCGTTGAAGAAGCCCGTCGGATCGGTGCCCGCGTCGTCGCGCCCGTGCTCCGACGTGACGACGGTGACCTCGGGGAAGCTGCGCAGGATCTTCCGCACCTGCGGCACGATGCCCGACGACTCCTCGAACGAGATCGTGTACGGCATCGTCGCGCGCACCCACAGCGCGCCCTCGTCGAGCTTCGGCATGAACTCGCCGCCGAGCAGCGCGGCGAGGGCGAGCGATGCGACGAACAGCGCGATGGACGTCGCGACCGTCGCGCGCACGTGCGCCAGACACCAGTCGAGCGCGCGCGTGTAATGGCCGCGGAGCCACTCGAACGGGCGGTTCCGCCGTTCCACCACGCCGCCCTTGAGTCCCCACGCGCAGAGCACGGGTACCACGGTGAGCGTGAGCACGAGCGCGCCGAGCAGCGCGAAGATCGTCGTGTCGGCCATCGGCCGGAACAGCTTCCCGGACGCGCCGGACAGCGCGTAGATCGGCAGGAACGCCGCGACGATGACGGCGATCGCGTACACGATCGGCCGGTTCACCTCCGACGCGGCGGAGAGGATGACGTCGCGGATGCTGTACTCGGTGCCGTGTCGTCGCGCGAGCTGGCGGTAGATGTTCTCCACCATCACCACCGCGCCGTCGACGAGGATGCCGAAGTCGATGGCGCCGATCGACAGCAGGTTCGCCGGGATGTGGCGCAGGTCGAGGCACACGAACGCGACGAGCAGCGACAGCGGGATCGTCGCCGCGACGATGAGCCCCGACCGCACGTCGTACAGGAAGAAGATCAGCACCACGACGACGAGCAGGATGCCGCGCAGGAGGTTGTCCGCCACCGTGCGCGTCGTCAGGCTCACGAGATCGCCGCGGTCGTAGTACGGCACCACCTTCACATCCTTCGGCAGCACGTGCTCGTTCAGCTCGCGCGTCTTCTCCTCCACGCGCTTGAGCACCACCTGCGCCTGCTCGCCGGTGCGCATGAGGATCACGCCCTCGACCGCGTCGTCCTGCGCGTCGAAGCCGAACTGGCCGAGGCGCGGCGCGGCGCCGATCTGCACGGTGCCGACGTCCTTCACGAGCACGGGCGTGCCGTTGCGCACGGTGAGCACGATGTTGCCGATGTCCTCCAGCGTCGCGACGCGGCCGAGCCCGCGCACGTAGAAGAACTGCCCGCCCTGCGAGTAGAAGCCGCCGCCCGCGTTGCCGTTGTTCGCGTTCAGCGCGTCGACCACGTCGCCGACGGCGAGCCCCGCGCCGGCGAGGCGCGTCGGGTCGATCTGCACCTGGTACTGCATCGTCTCGCCGCCCAACGACGACACGTCGGCGACGCCGGGGACGGCGCGGTACGCCTTGTCGAGCACCCAGTCCTGCAGCACGTGCAGCTCGCGCGCGCTGCGGTCCGGGCTCCGGAGCACGTAGCGGTAGACGAGCCCCGACGGCGAGAACGGCGCCTCGATCTCGGGCGCGACGCCGTCCGGCAGCTCGACGCCGCTCAGCCGCTCGAACACCTGCTGGCGCGCGAAGTAGAGGTCCGTGCCGTCGGTGAACGTCACGCGCACGTTCGACAGCCCGTACAGCGACACCGAGCGCGTGACCTCGATGTTGGGCAGCCCGTTCAGCTCCGTCTCGAGCGGCACCGTGATGAGCCGCTCTACCTCCTCGGCGGCATGTCCGGGCCACTGCGCGGTGAGCTCGACGCCGGTCGGCGAGACGTCCGGGTACGCGTCGACGGGCAGCCGGTAGAGCGAGAAGATGCCCACGCCGATGATCGCGACGGCGAGCAGCGCGACGAGCAGCCGCTGGTCGAGCGATGCCTCGACCAGTCGCTGGATCGGCCCTCGTCGTCCCTCGGCACTCTCGGTGGGCAGCGGCTCGCGCGGGGGGCGGGTCCGCGGCTCGCTCATTGGCTCTCCGCGAACTGCAGGAAGAGCGCGCCGTCCGTCACGATCGCGTCGCCCGCCGCGAGCCCGGACGGCACCTCGTACGCGTCCCCGATCTGCGAGCCCAACGTGATCTGTCGTCGGTTGAACGAGCCGTCTTTCGCCGCGACGAACACGAACGGCAGGTTGTTCTCGTCGCGCAGCACTGCGGACGACGGGATCACGATGCCGGTCTGCGGCCGCGACGCGTGGATCGCGACGCGCACGAACATGTCCTTCCGCAGCGCGCGTCCGACGTTAGGCACCAGCACGCGGACGGCGACGGCCTTGCTCGCCGGATCGACGAGTGCCGCGACGTAGTCGACCTTGCCGACGATCGGCCGCGGCGACGCGTCGGTGAACACGTCGACCGGCTCGCCGACCGACACCGTGCCGAGATCGCCGGCGAACACGCTCGCCATCACCCACATCGTCGACAGGTCGGCGATCGTGAAGCACTGCGTGCTGCCCGCCTGCAGGAGCTGGCCGGGGCTGATCAGCTTCTCCACGACCGTGCCGGCGATCGGCGCGCGGATGATCGCCTCGAGCGGCCCGGCGGAGTGGCCCGCGGTGAGCGCCGCGATCTGATCGGCGCCGACGCCGAGCGATTTTATCTGCTCGATCGCCGCGTCGCGGTCGGCGGCGGCCGCCGCGGCGTCGGTCTGCGCCTGCTCGAGATCGCGCCGCGCGATGGCGTCGTTGTTCCAGAGCTGCTGATCGAGGTCGGCGATGCGCTTCAGGTTGCGGTAGTTGCTCTCCGCCTTGCGGAAGTCCGCGACCGCGGTGGCGAAGTCGGGCGACGACACCGTGGCGAGCGGCGCACCCCGCCCGACGACGGCGCCGGGGTTCACCATGATCCGCAGCGCGGGCCCGGAGATCGGCGAGAGCACCGGCGTCGAGCGGTCGCCGTTGAACGCGACCGTGCCCGTCGCCTGGACGACGCGGTTGTACGACGTGGGCTGCACGGTGGCGACGTGCAGGCGTGCGCGCTGCTCGGCCGTGAGGGTGAACCCGCCGCGGTGCGATGCCACGGTCTCGCCGGTCGAGCCGGTGGTCGCGGCGGCGCCGGTCGTCGCAGCGGTGGCGGCTCCGGTGTCCTTCGGCCCGGCATCGGTCCGCGAGCAGGCCACGCCGGCGCAGAGCAGCACCCACCGGATGGAGCGGAAGAAGGGCGTGGTCATGGCTGGGCGGGGAGGGAGGCGAGAGACACGCCTAACGCGCGTTCCAGATCGGCGCGCGCCGTGTTCGCGTCGGCGAGCGCCTGCGCGAGCTGGCTCTGGGCGTCCTGCAGGGCGCGCCGGGTGTCGAGCACCTCGAGCGCCGACGAGCCGCCGAGCGAGTAGCTCACGCTCGCCACGCGGAACGCTTCTCTCGCCGAGGGGAGCAGCTCGTCGCGGATGAACAGCGCCTGCTTCAGCGCCGTGTTCGCGTTCGCGAACGCCGAACGGACATCCTGCGTGACCTGGGCGCGGAGGTCGCGGTACGACGCGGCGAGCTCCTGCTCGCGGTGCTGCGACTCCGCGATCTCGCCGCGCGTGTGCTGCCAGTAGAACGTCGGCAGCGGCAGCGCGACGCCGGTCGTGAACACCGGCGATCCCGGCTGCGCGTAGTCGCGGGACACGCCGAGCGTGAGATCGGGGAGCCAGAACTGCTTCAGGAGGCTCGTGTTCGCGCGCTGTCCGCTCTGCTGGCTGGAGAGGATCGCGAGCTCCGGCCGTGCCGCGAGCGCCACGCGCTCGATCGTCGTCGAGTCGGGGAGCGGCGGTGGCACTTCGAGCGAGTCGAGTGGCGCGATCGGCGCGCCGATGACGCGGCCGAGGGCGCGGTTCAGCGACGCCTGCGCGTTCGCGACGTCGCGCTCGCTCCCGATGAGATCCGTCCGCGCCTGCGCGAGGTCGGTCTGCGCGCGGATGACATCGAGCTTCGGGACCGTGCCGGCGTCGTAGCGCGCCTGCGTGCGCTTCAGGAAGTCGCTCGCCAGCGTCACGTTCTCGATCAGGATGTCGCGGATCCGGCGCGCGACGAGCAGCGAGTCGTACGCTGCCGACGCGCCGACCGCGACGAGCTGCGACTGGAGCTGCGCGTTCGACTCCGACGCCCGCACGTCCGACGTCGCGACGCGACCGGCGAGGCGGATGCGCGACGGGAACGGGACGTCGAGCCCGATCCCGACGTTGCGCTCCTGCCCGGCGGCGCGGCCGAGGTTGAAGAGCTGCGGCTGCTGGTCGATCGACGCGGTGAACGCCGGGTCGGGGATGGCGGTGGCCGTGACCCGGCGCGCGCGCGACTGCGCGGTCTGCTCGCGGGCGACCTCGATGAGCGGGTTGTTGCGGAGCGCTTCCGCGATCGCCTGGCGACGCGTCAGGCGCAGCGAGTCGCCGGCGGCGACGGATGGGAGCGCGGAGGCCGACGCGTTAGGCGGCGGCCCCGCAGGCGGGCGCGGTGCGGTCTGCGCACGCGCGGGGCGACCGAGTGCGGCGAGCGCACTCAGCCCGAGAACGACGCGCATGACGATCCTCTACAGGTGATGATGAGTCGAACGACGGTCGAGCGAGACTCAGATCACCGTGGGAGGTGCGCGCGAATGGTTGGAGGACGCCGGGTCGACGATCGGCGGGCGCGACGCGGGCGCGCCGTGCTCCGTGGGCCGGAAGTCGTCGCCGGCGGCGAGTCGCGGGGCTGCCGCGACCCGGCCGTGCATGGAGCGGAGATGACACGCGCCGCAGGTCGTCTCGTCGTGCGAGTAGTGCGCCTTCGTGCCGACGGCCTCGATGTGCGTGCCGGCGCCGACCCCGTCGCGCCCCTCGGTGACGCCGAGCGCGATGCCGGCGACCTGGGCGAGCAGGACGAGCGCGAACGCCACGCGCCGCAGCCAGCTCGGACGCTCGGTGGTGCGCGTCTCCCGCCGCGCGGTGCGGGCCCGCAGCATCCGAGCGCGCCGCGACTCTTCCCCACGCCTCGAGGGCGTGGAGTGGCGGCGGAGCGCGACGGTCAGTGCGAGGCGGAGCGGCACGACGGGCATACGCGCGGCAATCTACACCCGTTGCGTCTCCGCGGCTGCGCTCGCCGTCCCCGCGTAGCTCCGCAGCCGCTCCAGCATCCGGCTGTCGGTCGCCGTCGCGTCGTCGAGCTTCGGCGTCTCGATGACCTTCGGCACGCCGGCGAGCCGGTCGTCGGTCATGATCCGGCGGAACGGCGCCTCGCCGAGCGACCCCTCGGCGATCAGCTCGTGCCGGTCGCGGCGGGAGGCGAACTTCGTCTTCGAGTCGTTCAGGTGCAGGACGCGGAGCCGCGCCAGGCCGAGCGTGTCGTCGAGGCGCGCGATGACGCCGTCGTAGTCGGTCACGAGGTCGTAGCCGGCCGAGTAGACGTGGCACGTGTCAAGGCAGACGCCGACGCGCGGCTGCAGCGCCGCGGGCAGCCGCGCGATGATCGCCGCGAGCTCCTCGAACGTCGCGCCGAGCGCGGTCCCGGTGCCGGCCGTCGTCTCCAGGCAGAGCACCGTCTTCCCCGGTACCCGCTCGAGCGCCTCGGCGATGCCGTCGGCGTTGCGCGCGAGACCGGCCTCACGCTCGTCCATGTAGTTCCCCGGGTGCGACACGAGGAACGCGAGCCCCAGCGCCTCGCACCGGCGCAGCTCCGCGGCGAAGGAGTCGATCGAACGCGCGCGGAGCGTGGGGTCCGGGGACGCGAGGTTGATGAGGTAGGAGTCGTGGGCGATCGCCGACCGCACGTCGGTCTCGGCGAGGGCCGAGCCGTACGCGGTGCATTCGTCCGCCTCGCACTCGCGCTCGGCCCACCGGTTCGCCTGCTTCGTGAAGACCTGCATCGCGGTGGCGGCGATGGCCTTCGCGCGCGGGGGGGCCTGGGGAAGCCCGCCGGCGGTGGAGACGTGGGCGCCGAGCAGGTCGGAGTGGGGCGGGATCATTGGAACGGCGGGATGGAAAAACGGCGGGACGATCGACGGCGGGACGATCGACGGCGGGACGATCGACGGCGGGATGCGTACAGCGGGACGGGGTCCGCGTCCGAAAGGTACGGTGGAAAGATCGGTGGGGTGGAACCTTGGGCGAAGGGGGGGGAGCCCCCCTGGGGACTAGGTACGCGCCGTCGAAGTTCCCGCCGTGGATCGTCCCGCGGTCGATCGTCCCGCCGTCGATCGTCCCGCCGTTTCCATCCCGCCGTCGATCGTCCGCCGTACCAGCTCTATCGCTTCCCCAGCCACGTCAGCGGGTCCACCGCCCGCCCCCCCGGCCGCACCTCGAAGTGCAGATGCGGCGGCAGATCCGGGTCCGCCGATCCCACCGTGCCGAGCGCCTGACCCGCCGCGACCGTCGCGCCCTTCCGCACGTCCGCGCGCGCCAGCGAGCCGTACACCGAGTAGTCGCCGCCCCCGTGCTGCACGATCACCGTGAGCCCGTACGTGCCCATCGGCTCCGCGAGCACCACCGTCCCCGCCGCCACCGCGCGCACCACCGTGCCCGTCGCCGCCGAGATGCCGATGCCGTTCCACCGCGTGGTCGTGTTGTTCGGGTTCACCACACGGCCGAACCGGTAGAGCAGGGAGCCGTTCACCGGCCAGGCCAGCGTCCCGGTCCCCGCCGGGCTCGCGGTCGACGCGCGCGGCTTCAGTGTGCTCGGCGCCGGCGCGGGTGCCCTCGGCCGCGCCTCGGCGCGCTTCCGCGCGTCCTCCAGCGACGCGATCACGCTCGTCAGCCGGGCCTCGTCGCGCGCGATCTGGGCGAGGCGCGCGCGCGTCCGATCCTGCTGCTGGCGCGCCTGCGCGAGGCTTGCCGCGCGCTCCGTCTGCAACGAGCGGAGCCGCTGCTCCTCGCTCGACTTCTCCTCGCGGTTGCGCGCGAGCTCCCCGCGCAGGCGCACCAGCAGCGACTGCTGCGCGAGCACGTCGTCGCGGAGCTGCTGTACGCGGCGCACGAGCGACCGGTCGCGCAGCGCCAGCTCGTGCAGGTACTTGTACCGCGTCACGAGCTCGCCCAGGCTCGCCGCCGAGAACAGCACCTCCGCGGTGTACAGCGGGCCGCGCTTGTAGATGTCGACGAGCCGGTGCTGCAGCGACACGGTCTTCCCGTCCAGCTCCTTCTGCGCGACGTACAGACGCGCCGTCGCGCCCTGCACGTCGCGGTCGAGCGACGCGAGCTGCGCGTCCAGCCCCGATACCAGCCGCGCCGTCGCGTCGGCCTGTCGATCGAGGTTCGCCACCTCCTCGCTGAGGTCGTGCACCGTCCCCTGAAGCACGCGCATCCGCTGCTGCAACGCCGCCCGCTCGCGCCGCACCTTCTCCAGCTCCGCGCGCTGAGCCTGCGTGCTCGGCGCCGGGGTCTGCGCGCTCAGGGCCGCGGGAATCGCGACAGCGCAGAACGCCGAGCGCAGGGCGCAGAGAGCGATTCTGGTCCTCCGCGCTCTGCGCTCGGCGCTCGGCGCGGTCCTCACCGCCATCGCCGCCGCTCCGTCCCCACGAGCCGCAGGTGCCGCCCCACCGATGCGGCGCTTCCGAGAAGGCCGAGCAGCGCGCCGCCCAGCACGCCTAACGCCGCCGTGCCCGCGTCGAAGAACCGCACGTGCACGAACCATCGGTCGACGACCGCGAACCCGATGCGCGTGAGCAGCAGCGCGAGCAGCCCGCCGAGGATCCCCTTCGCCGCGCCGTCGAGCAGGAACGGCAGCCGCACGAAGCCGTCCGTCGCGCCCACGAGGCGCATGATCTGGATCTCGAACGACCGCGCGAGCACCGCCATGCGGATCGTCGCGCCGACGATGATGATCGCCGCCGCGGCGAACGCCGCGCCGAGCGCGATCCCCGTCGCCGTCGCCACGGTGCGCAGACGATAGAGCTTCTGCACCCACTCCGCGCCGTAGCGCACGTCCTCCACGAACGGGTACTGGCGCGCCCGCGTCGCCACGCGCTGCACCGACGCCGGGTCGCGCTGTCCCGCGCGCAGCCGCACCTCGAGCGACGCCGGCAGCACCGCCGACCCCCACACGTCGTTGAACTCGCCGAGCTCGCGCCGCGCGCGTGCGAGCGCCGCCTCGGGCGACACGTACGTCACCGCCGCCACCGCCGGCACGCGCCCCAGCTCCTCCGCCGCCGCGCGCGCCGTCGCTTCCGGCGTTCCTTCCGTGAGGAACGCGCGCACCTCCACACGCTCCTCCACCTGGCCGAGCGCGTCGCGCAGGTTGATCGCCACGAGGCCGAACAGCCCGAGCGCGAACAGCGAGAACGCGATCGTGGTCACGCTCAGGATGCTGAGCAGCGGCGTGCGCCGGAACGCGTGCAGCATCTCGCGCAGCGCGAGCCTCATGAGGTCCGCTCCACGGCCGGCGGCGCCCCGTCGCCCGAGTCGAACGCGATCGCGCCGCGACTCAGCTCGATCACGCGCATGTCCACCGAGCGCACGAGATCCAGGTTGTGCGTCGCCATGAGCACCGCGGTGCCGGCGGCGTTGATCTCCTGCAGCAGCTGCAGCACGCCGCGCGCCGCGCGCTCGTCCAGGTTCCCCGTCGGCTCGTCGGCGAGCAGCACGAGCGGCCGGTTCACCACGGCGCGCGCGATCGCCACGCGCTGCCGCTCGCCACCGGACAGCTCCTGCGGCAGCGCCGTTCCCTTCGACGCGAGCCCCACCTGCGCGAGCGCGCGCACCGCGCGGTCGCGGATCGTGTCCTGGGGCGCGCCCGTCACCTCGAGCGCGAACGCGACGTTCTGCTCCGCGGTGCGGTCGGGCAGCAGACGGTAGTCCTGGAACACGATGCCCAACTTCCGCCGCAGGAACGGCACGTCCTTGCGTTGCGCGGCCGACGATCGCACGCCGCACGTCTCCACCTCACCGCGCGTCGGCCACTCGTCGAAGTACGCGAGCTTCAGCAGCGTGCTCTTGCCCGAGCCGCTCGGGCCGGTGAGGAACGCGAACTCCCCCTTCGCGACGTTGAACGACACGCCCGTGAGCGCGGTGCCGCCCTTCGCGTACTCCTTCACCACGTCGGTGAAGCGGATCACGCGAGCGCCTGCTCGACGTCGGCGATGAGATCCTCGACGTTCTCGATGCCGACGCTGATGCGGAGGAACCCGTCCGGCACGCCCGCCTTCGCGCGCTCGGCAACGGTCAGGTGCGCGTGCGACGTGTAGCGCGGCTCGCTCACGAGCGAGTCCACGCCGCCGAGGCTCGGCGCGTGCGTGATGACCCGCAGACGCTTCACGAAGCGCTCCGCGGCCTCGCCGCCGCCCTCCAGCTCGATCGCCATCATCCCGCCGAAGCCGTCGAGCGTGTCGCGCGCGACGTCGTGGTCGGGGTGCGACGGCAGCCCCGGGTACAGCACGCGCGCGATCTCGCCGCGCGACTCGCACCACTCCGCCAGCCGCTGCGCGTTCTCCGACTGACGGCGCACGCGCACGTCGAGCGTCTTCATGCCCCGCTCGAGCAGCCAGCACGCGAACGGATCCGGCGCCTGCCCCCACACGATCATCTTCTGTCGCACCTCCTCGATCACCGACGCCGCGCCGGCGACCGCGCCGCCGAGCACGTCGTGATGGCCGTTGAGGTACTTCGTCGCCGAATGGATCACGACGTCGGCGCCGTGCTCCAGCGGCCGGAAGTTGATCGGGCTCGCGAAGGTGGAGTCGACGACGAGCGCGAGTCCGAGCTCGCTCGACATGCGCGCCAGCGGCCGCAGGTCGAGCACGCGCGTCGTCGGGTTCACCGGCGACTCCACGAACACCGCGCGCGTCGTCTTGCGCACCGAGCGCCGCCAGTCGCGCTGCTTCGTCGGGTCGACGAACGTGACCTCTACGCCGAATGCCGGCAGCTCCTGCGTGAACAGCTTGTGCGTGCCGCCGTAGATCCACGCGCTCGACAGCAGATGGTCGCCGGGGCGGAGCAGGGCGAGCATCGTGCACGCCGTCGCGCCCATGCCGCTTGCGCACACGAGCGCCGCCTCCGCGCCCTCGAGCAGCGCGAGCCGCGTCTGCACCGACTCGGCGTTCGGCACGTTGCCGTAGCGCGTGTAGCGCAGCCCGTCCTCCGTCCCGAACGGCTGCGTGAAGTTCACCGACTGCACGAGCGGCGTGACGACGGGACGGCCCGCCGGGCGCTCGGCGCCGTCCGACGCGTCGTCGCGGAGCACGCGGGCGCCGTGGACGGCGACGGTCGAGAAGCCCGGCGTCACGGCGGCGGGGGCGGAGGAGGTGTCCATCGGAGCGGAGGTGCGCGGTCGGCGGCCCGGCGAACGACGCGAGGCCGGTCGAGCGATCGGACGGTTAGGCGAACGTGCGGTTGGGCGGCGGCGCGTCGAGGTCGGGCTTCATCACGTACACGATCTCCGACGGCGACACGCCGCCGATGTCGCGCACGATCACGCCGCCGCGCGGCACCGCGTCGTCGATCCGGACCTGCGCGAGCTGCTGCCCGCGCGGCCCCTCCACGAGCGCCAGCTCCCCGTCGATCAGCATCCGCTCGCGCGCGTGGTCGGCGCGGAGCCGCACCTGCGGCCCCCGCTCCGCGTCCTCGCGCCGCGAGGCGACGAACCCTTCCACCCGGAGAGGACGAGCGCTCTGGGGCCGACGATACAACCCGCTCATGCCGCCGCCTCCGGCGCCGTCGGTGGCACGTACGCGCCGATCACGGCGTAGTCGTCGCCCAGCCGCACCGCGAGCCGCCGCCGGCACAGCGCCTCCAGCACCTCCGCCACGTCCCGCGACGGCGCGTGCAGCGTCGCCGCCAGCGTCGCCACGTCGCTCGGTCCGGCGTCGCGGAGCGCCTCCCACACGGCGCGGGTCGGCGCGTCCACGTCGCCCACGAGCGACGCCGTCCCGTCCATCACCGCGACGATCGCGAGCCGCTGCCGCTCCAGCACCTGCTCCACGGCGTCGAGGTGCCGCTCGCCGAGCCCGAGGAAGAGGAAGTACTCCTCGACCTCGCACCCCGCGCACGCGCGCAGCATGAGCTTCGCGACGATCTCGTCGGCGCACGAGAAATCGAGCAGCATCACCTGCGAGAAGTCGATGACGGTGATCGTACGTCCGCCGAGGTCCGCGATCGCCCGCTCGATCTCCGTGCGGACGGCCGCACCGGTGGGACGCGTGACCAGATTCGAGTACAGCGCGCACACCGTCCCGCGCAGCACCGAGCCAAGGTCGATGTGGTGGTGAATCACGGCGCCTCAGAATGCGGTGTTGCGAGCAGCAGACGCAGCCTTCGGGCCGCCATGGGGCGCGGGCGCCGTCTCGGGGATGGTGATCTGCACCTGCGCCCCCGGAAAGTACGGCAGGCGCTCGGCCAGCGGCTCGTCGTCGTCCCACGGCGGCACGATGGCGATGCGCGCGGTCCCGCTGCGGATGCTCAACTTGCCGTCCCACTTCGAGATGAAGCGCCGGATCCCGGCGAGCCCCTGGCCCCGGCCGGGGTCGGGGAAGCGGCTCACGTTGCGGAGCAGCGCCGCCTCCAGCGCCTGCCCGTCGTCCCACCGGTCGCCGCGCGGGCGCGACGAGTTCTGCTCCAGCGACCGGCGGAAGCCGATCCCCGCGTCGCAGACGGCGATGACGACCACGCGTCGGCCGAGTCGCTTGCGCCACGTGTACGTCTGCACCGCCACCCAGCCGCCGCGCCCCGCGTGCTCCACGATGTTCTGGCACGCCTCGGAGAGCGTCATCGAGAACCCGATCGTCGCGCGCGCGTCGAGCCCGAGCCCGTCGTGCAGGATCGCCTTCGAGCGCTCCTGGATCCGCTCCACGACCTCGTGCACGTCCCCCGCCTGCGAGACCGACGTGAGCTCCAGCAGCACGCTCGACTCGCCGGCCGCGCGCGCCCGCGGCACCGGCCGCCCGAAGTCGTACAGCCGCTCCGCGTGCCGGAAGAAGCCGGTGCGCGCCCAGTAGCTCACCGTGTCTTCCGCATCCGGCGGCGCGAAGCTCGGCCGAACCTCGCGCGACTGGGCGAGCGCGAGCAGCGCCGTGAGCCCGTACGGCGACGCCCACCGCGCGTGCCGCGCGTCGACGAGCAGCCGAGCGTCCGGCGGGAGCGTCGCGAGCTGCTCGAAGATCTGCTCGAACGTCGCGTCGTCGAGCGACGGAGGAACGGTGATGACGGTGGTCATGAAGGATGGCTGCGTGGCTGCGTGGGACGTGGCTGCATGCCGCTTGTCACGCAGCCACGTGGTGCGCAGCTACGCCGTGTGGATCTCGCCCCGCAGGAACGCCGCGAGCCCCGACGCGCCCCGGTGCTCGACGTTGCGTGCCGCCGCGCGGTGCGCGGCCACGATCGCGTCCGTCAAGTTAGCACCGGCGAGCAGAGCGGAGAAACAGGTCGCCCCCCACACGTCGCCGCACCCCGTCGGGTCGCCGAGCGTCACGGTGCGCTCCGACGGCACGAGCGCCGTGCGCACCGGCCCGAACGCCGGCACCACCGGCTCGCCCGGCGCGCGGCCCGCGAGCGACGTGAGCCCGTCGAAGTCCGGCTGCGCGAAGTACACCGCGCCGCGCTTCGCGAGCGTGACGATGAGACAGCGCACGCCGTTGCCGAGCGCGCTCGCGGCCAGCGCCATCGGGTCGGGCGCGAGCAGCGCCATCTCGTCCTCGTTCACCTGCAGCACGTCGAAGCAGCGGAACCACGCCGACGCGTTGGGCAGCGGCTGCGGCGTGCGCAGCCCGCCCGGCTGGACGGTGAGCAGCAGCGAGTGCAGGTCGCAGTACATCACGCCCTTGAAGTGCTGCCGCAGCAGCTGCGCGGTCTCGATGTCCATCTCGAAGCCCGCGATGAAGTTCACGTACAGCGCGTCGATGTCGTCGAGCATCGGCTTCAGGCCGAGCCACGTCCACCCCGGCACGCCGCCGTGCAGGATCTCGCTCCGCCGCTCGCTGCTGTAGTAGAACAGCTCGACGCGGTTGTTCGGGTACGGGACCTCGACGAGCGCCGCGTCGGGCGCGGCGTGCTGCAGCGACCGCACGAACTCCTGCGCCCGGTCGAGGAGGTCGTACCCCACCTTCATCAGCGGCACGATCTCCCAGTCGTCCGGCAGCGCGGCGTCGAGCGCGCCGAGCGCGTAGGTGATGCCGCCCCACTCCTGCACGGGCGCCGTGCGCACGTCGCGCCCGTGGATCACGTCCCAGACGAAGGTCCCGATGACGCCTAACCGCTTCTTCCGCGTCACTCCTCCACGCTCCACGCTCCGCGCTCCGTGCTCACCATGCTGCCGCAAACACGCCGAGCGTGGAGCGTGGGGCGTGGAGAATTCTCGGAGCTCACTGATTTTGTTGGAGGAACGTCGCGACCGCGCCCACCACGCCCGCCGAGCCCGGAAGGATCCCCGGCACGATGCGGCACGCCTCCACCACCGGGCGGAAGGCCCGGCGTCGGACCTCGGCGTTCAGCGGCTCGAACAGCGCGTCGCCCGCCTGCGTCACGCCCCCCGCGATCACCACGCAGTCGGGGTTGAACGTGTTCAGCAGGTTCGCGATGCCCGCGCCGAGGAACCGCGCCGTGTCGCGCACGACCTCGCGCGCGAGCGGGTCGCCCTTCTCGGACGCCTCGTACACCGTCTGCGCCGTGATGCGCTCCAGCTTTCCCCCGACGAGCGACGACAGCACCGACGGCTCGTCGGCGTTGATCGCCTCGCGCGCGCGCTCGGCGATCGCGGGGCCCGACGCATACGCCTCGAGGCAGCCGTAGTTGCCGCAGTTGCAGCGGCGGCCGTTCGAGTCGATCGTCATGTGACCGATCTCCCCGGCCATGTCGGACGAGCCGTGGTACAGCCGGCCGTCGAGGATCAAGCCGCCGCCGATCCCGGTGCCGATCGTGATCCCCACGACGTTGCGCGCGCCCCGCGCGGCGCCCGTCCACCACTCGCCTAACGTCGCGCAGTTCGCGTCGTTGTCGAGCGTCGCGGCGAGCCCCACGCGGTCCATGATGAGCGCGCGCAGCGGCAGGTCGCGCCAGCCGAGGTTCGGCGCGATGAGCACCACGCCCCTGCCGCGGTCGAGCGGTCCCGGCGCGCCGACGCCGACGCCGACGAACTGCTCGCGCGTCGCGCCCGTCTCGGCGCGGGCGATGGTGATCGCGTCCTCCACCATCTGGCAGATGCGGTCGACGACGACGTCGGCGCCGAGGTCCGCGCGCGTCGGCTGCGAGCGCATCGCGATCTCGCGGCTGCCGTCCTCCGGCATCACGCCGACGACGATGTTCGTGCCGCCGAGGTCCACGCCGACCACGTAGCGCGGCGCGTCGGAGGAGGGAGCGGTCTGTTGGGGCATCGGGCTCGGTCGAGGCGTTAGGCGGTCGGCGTCCGGCGGTCGGCGATCAGCGCGCCACGTGGCGCGGCGCGTGGCGCGTCGCGTGGTCGGCCGTCACGGCGCCGACCACCTGCGCGATCGTCTCCGGCGTCAGCTCGCGCATGCACCGCCAGTGCCCCAGCGGGCACCGCTGCGGTCCGTGGGCGTCGCACGGCCGGCACGCGAGCCCCGGGTGCCCCGCGGTGCGGCTCCCCGGCGCGAGCGGCCCGAAGCCGAACTCCGGAACGGTCGGCCCAAAGATAGTCACCGTGGGCACCCCCATGGCGGAGGCCAGGTGCTGCGGCGCGGAGTCGTTCGTCACGAGCGTCGCGCACCGGCCGATGAGCTCCGCCGACGCGAGCAGCGACAGCTTGCCCGTCGCGTCGAGGGCCGCCGGTGCCGCCGCGACGATCGCCCGCGCGAGCTCCGCGTCGCCCGGGCCGCCGACGACCACGAGCTGCGCCCCGGTCGCCGCGAGCCGCGCCGCGAGCTCCGCGTAGTACGGCCACCGCTTCGTCGCCCACACGCTGCCCGGCGCGAGCGCCACGATCGGGTCGCCGGTCGCGAAGCCGCTCAGCAGCGCGCTCACCGCGCGGCGCTCCTCGTACCCCGGATGGAGCCGCGGCCGCAGCGCCTCGGGCGCGGGCTGCGCGTCGTCGGGCATCGCGAGGCTCCACAGCCGCTCCGCGTGGTGCCGGTCCGCGCGGTAGCGCACCACGCGCGTGTACAGCGGCCGCGCCGACCGTGACGTCTCGAACCCGACGCGCTCCGCGAACCCGCCGAGCATCGCGAGCGTCGCGCTCCGCACCGACCCCTGCGCGAGATACGCCACCCGCCGCGCGTCGCCGTCCTCGCGCGCCAGCCGCCGCAGCACCCCGCCCATGCGCCACACGCCGCCCGCCCCCGCGTGGGTGCCGCGCTTGTCGAACACGATCACGCGCCGCACGTCTGGGTTGTTCGCCAGCAGCGCTGCCCCGTCCGGCCTAACGACCACGTCCACCGCCCCCCGCTGCGCCAGCTCCGCGATCAGCGGCGTGGTGAGCACCACGTCCCCGAGAAACGACGTCTGCACCACCAGCGACACCTCCCGCCGCGGCCCGTTAGGCCACCGCTCGGCGGGGTCGGGACGTGGCGCGGGAATCGGAAGGGCCATGTCGCTCGGCGGCGGCGAGCCTACTCGACCTGCAGCACCGCCAGAAACGCCTCCTGCGGAATCTCCACCGCGCCGACCTGCTTCATCCGCTTCTTACCTTCCTTCTGCTTCTCGAGCAGCTTGCGCTTCCGCGTGATGTCCCCGCCGTAGCACTTCGCGAGCACGTCCTTGCGCAGCGGCTTCACCGTCGTCCGCGCGATCACCTTCTGTCCGATCGCCGCCTGGATCGCCACCTCGAACAGCTGCCGCGGGATCAGATCCTTCAGCTTGTCGGCGATCTTCCGCCCCCACTCGTACGACTTGTCCCGGTGGATGATCACGCTGAACGCGTCGATCGGATCTCCGTTGATCAGCATGTCGAGCCGCACGAGATCGCTCGCGCGGTAGCCGAGCATCTCGTAGTCGAGCGACGCGTAGCCACGGCTCACCGTCTTCATCTTGTCGAAGAAGTCGAGGATGATCTCGGCGAGCGGGAACTCCCAGTCGAACTCCACGCGCGACTGGTCGATGTAGCTCATGTTCTTGTACACGCCGCGCCGCTCGGTGCCGAGCGACATGATCGGGCCGATGTACTCGCTCGGCACCATGATGCGCGCCTTCACGTACGGCTCCTCGATCCGCTCGATGACCCCCGCCGGCGGCATGAGCGACGGGTTCTCGATGAGCACCATCTCGCCGTCGGTCTTGTACACCTTGTACTCGACGCTCGGCACCGTCGTGACGAGATCGAGGTCGAACTCGCGCTCGAGGCGCTCCTGCACGATCTCCATGTGCAGGAGCCCCAGGAAGCCGCAGCGGAAGCCGAAGCCTAACGCGGTCGACGTCTCGGGCTCGTAGTTCAGCGACGCGTCGTTGAGCTGCAGCTTCTCCAGCGCGTCGCGCAGCAGCTCGTACTGCTGCGTGTCCGTCGGGTAGATGCCGGCGAACACGAACGAGCGCACCGCCTGGTAGCCCGGCAGCGGATCCTTCGCGTGCCGCGTCGCGTCGAACACCGTGTCGCCGGCGCGCGTCTCGCGCACGCTGCGCACGTTCGCCACCACGTAGCCCACCTCGCCCGGTCCCAGCTGCTCGGCCTTCACCTGCCGGAGCTGGTTGTAGCCCACCTCCTCCACCTCGTACACCGAGTCGTTCGAGCCGAACGTGATCTGCATCTTCGGCTTCAGCACGCCGTCGACGACGCGCACGCTCGGGATCGCGCCGCGATACTTGTCGTAGTACGAGTCGTAGATGAGTGCGCGGAGCGGCGCGCTCCGGTCGCCCTTCGGCGGCGGCACGCGCTCGACGATCGCCTCGAGCAGCTCCTGGATGCCGATGCCCGCCTTCGCGCTCACCCGCAGGATGCCGTCGGCGTCCACGCCGAGCAGGTCGGCCACCTCCTGCGCGCGGCGGTCCGGCTCCGCGCCCGGCAGGTCGATCTTGTTCAGGATCGGGATGATCTCCAGCCCCGCGTCCATCGCCAGGAACAGGTTCGACAGCGTCTGCGCCTGGATCCCCTGGCTCGCGTCGACGACGAGGATTGCCCCCTCGCACGCGGCGAGCGACCGCGACACCTCGTACGTGAAGTCCACGTGCCCCGGGGTGTCGATCAGGTTCAGCTCGTACGTCTCACCGTTCGTCGCCGTGTACGACATGCGCACGGCGTTCAGCTTGATGGTGATCCCGCGCTCGCGCTCGAGGTCGAGGGTGTCGAGCACCTGCGCCTTCATTTCACGCTTCTGCAGCATGCCCGTCTCCTCGATGAGACGGTCGGCCAGGGTGGACTTCCCGTGGTCGATGTGCGCGACGATGCAGAAGTTGCGGATGTGGTCGAGCTGCAACGGAGGAGACGAGTCTGGGAAACGCCGCGGGGGCGCAAGTCGGTGTAAAATCGCAATCTAGCGCACCCCGACTGTCTTCCCAACCGTTCAGGTCCACCCGCGGTCGCGGCTCCGGAATCGTGCCCACACCAGCGTGCCGAGCACCCCGACCGCCGTCTCCAGCCGGCCCGCGGTCAACAGGATGTGCCCCAGCTCCACGTCGGTGACGTGGAACGCCGCCGCGCCGAGCACCAACCCGATCGCCGTCCACACGAGACACAGCGCCGTCACGAGCACCACGAAGCGGCGGCGCTCGCGGGTGTCCTGTCGATGCTGTCGGCGGTTGCGCTCCGCGATCTCGGCGTACAGCTCGTCGCGCGTCGGCATGCCTCCACGTTCGCCGCCCGCGCGGCCGGTGTCCAGCGCCGCCTAACGCCCGACGGGTCGCCGCGCGCCGTGTGCGCCGATTAGCTTCCGCCGCTCATGGATACCGCGCGCGCCGATCTCGTCGACCCCGCCGCGCTCGCCGCGCTCGGCGGGCTCGAGATCGTGGCGCGGTGGGTCGTCGACGGCTTCATCACCGGGTTGCACCGGTCGCCGCGACGCGGCTTCTCCGTGGAGTTCGCGGAGCACCGCCCCTACCAGCCCGGCGACGACCTGCGGTACCTCGACTGGCGCATCGCCGCGCGCGCCGACCGCTGGGTCGTGAAACAGTTCGAGGAGGAGACGAACCTCCGCGCCACCGTCGTCCTCGACGTCAGCCGGTCCATGGCGTGGAGCGGCGCGCCCGGCGGCCCGGTCCCGCGCCTCACGAAGCTCGCCTACGCGGAGCGCCTCGTCGCCGCGCTCACGCTGCTGCTGCTCCGCCAGCGCGACGCCGTGGGCCTGATCCGGTTCGATGACCGCGTGCGGTCCGTCGTGGCGCCGCGCGCGCGCCACGGCCAGTGGCGCCGCCTGCTCGGCACGCTCGCCGAAGAGGGCGCGGGCACGGAATCGAAGGCGGGCGACGCGCTGGCGAGCGCCGCGCGCCTCGTGCGCCGTGCGGGCATGGTCATCCTCGTCTCCGATCTGCTCGTCGACACCGGTGAGGTGGAGACCGCGATCCGCGGCCTTCGCGGAGCGGGGCACGATGTGAACGTGCTGCACGTCATCGATCCCGCGGAGCGCGATCTCTCGCTCGGCGCCGGCGAGGCGGTGTTCGTCGACCCGGAGAGCGGCGCCGCCGTCCCCGCCGTCGTCGCCGACGTGCGCGAGGCCTATCGCGCCACCGTCGACACCGCGATCGCCGACTGGCGCAGCCTGTTCGCGCGCTACGGCGCCCGCTACGCCACCGTCATGACCGACGCGCCGTTCGGCGTGCCGCTGCGTTATGCGTTCTCCGCGCACTGAGATCCTCCACGCTCCACGCTCCACGCGCCACGCTCGGCCAGTCCGTGGCGCGTGGCGAGCGTGGCGCGTGGAGCGTGGAGCGTAGCGAACATCATGGAATTCCTCGCTCCTTGGTACGCGGCGCTGGCGGCTGCCGCGGCAGTGCCGCTGCTGCTGCACTTCCTGCGGCGCCGCATCGGCACGCGGCTCGACTTCCCGGCCGTGCGCTACCTCGAGCGCGCGGAGCAGGAGCACAGCGCGCGGCTGCGACTGCGCAACTGGCTGCTCATGGCGCTGCGCGTGCTCGCGGTGCTGCTCGTCGCGCTCGCGGCCACGCGTCCCGTGGCACGCGTCGGCGGGGCGGGGCACGCGCCGGCCGCCGTCGCCATCGTGCTCGACAACTCGCTCAGCACCACCGCCGTCGTCGACGGGCGCCCCGTGTTCGCAGCGCTGCGCGATGCGGCGTTGGAGATCGTGTCGAACGCGGCCGCCGAGGATCGCGTGTGGCTCGTCACGGCGAGCGGCCGCGTCGTCGGCAGCGACGCGAGCGCGGTGCGCGATGCCATCCGCGCGCTCACGCCGCTCGCCGGCGCGGGCGATCTCCCGCGCGCCGTCTCCCGCGCTGCGGAGCTCGCGCGCTCCGCGCGCCGTCCGTCGCCGACCGTCGTCGTCCTCACCGATGGTCAGGCCACCGCGTGGCGCACGACGGCGGACGCCGGGAGCGCGCGGGTCGTGACGTGGGTGCCGCGCGGTGCGCCGCCGCGCAACCGTGCCGTCGTCGCTGCCGACGCCACGCCGCGCCGGTGGACGCCGTCGGGCACGGTCGTCGCGCGCGTGCTCTCGGCCGACTCGGTGCCCTACCGCGTGTCGGAGCGCGACGCCTCCGGCGGCGAGCGCACGCTCGCCCGCGGCACCGCGCCGCCCGACGGCGAGGTCCGCGTGCACGTCACGCCTAACGGGCGCGGCTGGCTCGCCATCGGTGTCGCCGTGCAGCCCGACGAACTGCGTGGCGACGACCAGCGCTGGTTCGCCGCGTTCTCCGGTGAGCCGCCGACCGCGGTCGGCGATCCCTCGGCCGGACCGTTCGTCGCGAGCGCGCTCGCCACGCTCGCGCAGTCCGGCCGCGTCGCGTCCGCGGGTCCGCGTCCCGCGCAGATCGTCTCCGCCGATGCGGCCACCCGGCTCCCCGCGCTCCTCGTCGCGCCGAGCGACCCGGCGCGCGTCGGTCCCGCGAACCTCGCGCTCGAGCGGCTCGGCGTGCCGTGGCGCTTCGCCGCCGCGCGCTTCGGCGAGGCCGCCGTGCGCTTCGCGAGCGGCGCGAGCGATTCCTCGCGCCTCGGCATCGTCGCCACGCGCCGCTTCCAGCTCGTGCCGCGCGCCGCGGCGCGCGCCGACACGCTCGCCACCGCCGGCGGCGAGGCGTGGATCGTGGCCGGGCCGGGATACGTGCTCCTCGGCTCTCCGCTCGCGCCCGACGCCACGACGTTTCCCGTGCGCGCGGCGTTCGTCCCGTGGCTCGGCGAGGTGCTGGCCGAGCGACTCGGCGGCGATCCCGGCGCGGTCACGACGGCGGCGCCTGGCGCGACCCTCGAGCCGCCGGCCGGCGTCGACGCCCTGCTCGGACCCGATGGGCGCCGCATCCCGGTCGCCGCGGGGGTCACCGCACCGGAGCGCGGGGGTGTTTACTTTTGGCTCCGTGGCGGCGCCCGCGTGGGCGCACTCGTGGTGAACGTGGAGGCCGAGGAGTCGGAGTTGGCACGGTTGAACGCGCGCACGCTCGCGGAGCGCATCCGAGGCACTGCGGTGGACGTCGCGCCGAGCGTGAACGAGGCGGCTGCGGCGACGTTCGCCGTCCGCGGCCGCCGACCCGTCGGCGGTGCGGCGTTGATCGCCGCGCTCGTCGCGCTCGCTGCCGAGGGGCTCGCGACGCGCCGCCGGCGCACCGCTCGCGCCGCGCTCGCCGCCGCCTGAGCGGTCCTCCCGCACGAAGGACATGGCACTTCCTACCCTGCTCGACGCCGTCGAGGCGCTACCGGCGTTCGCGCGTCTCACGAACACGCTTCCTGGGGCGAAGGCCCGGGTCACCGTCGCCGGCCTCGCCGGCTCGAGTGACGCGGTGCTCGTCGCCGCGCTCGCCCGCCGTCTGCCGCAGCGGCTGTTCGTCGTCATCGCCTGCAACGTCCCCGACGCCGAGCGGTGGCTCGCCGACCTCGAGGCGCTCGTCGAGGCGCCCGCGCGCGCCGGAGGCACCGTCGCCGAGCCGGGCGCCGCGCCCACGCCGTCGTCGCCTGTGGCGCTGTATCCACCGCGCGAGTCGTTCGGCGAGGCGGAGGCGCACGCCGAGGTGGCGGGCGAGCGCGTCGAGACCGTCGAGCGGCTGGCGCACGGGCAGGTGCGCGTGCTGCTCACGACGCCGCGCGCGGTCATGGAGCGTACGCGTCTGCCGCGCGCGCTGGCCGGCGCCCGCTTGGAGCTGCGCAAGGGCGACGTTAGGCGCCCCGAGGAGCTCGCGGAGCATCTCGAGCGGATCGGCTTCGAGCGCGTGCCGATGGTGGAGGACGTCGCGCAGTTCTCCGTGCGCGGCGGCATCTTCGATGTGTACGGCTTCGGCATGGCCGAACCCGTTAGGCTCGAGTTCTGGGGCGACGAGGTCGTCGAGCTGCGCCACTTCGACCTGTTCAGCCAGCGCTCCACGCGCGCCGCCGAGGTCGCGCTCATCCTGCCCGTCGACGGCGGCGTGCGCGACGAGTCGAGCGGCTTCGAGCGGCTCTCCATCGCCGACCTGTGGCCGCCCGACACGGTGGTGTTCGTGCCGCGGGGCGTCGACCTGCCCGCGGAGCTGCGCCGCACGTGGGACGAGACGCAGCATCACGTCGAGCTCGCGCGCCGCCGCGGCGAGGACGTACCGCACCGCGACGAGCTGTTCGTCGCGCCCGAGCACGCCGCGCGGACCATCGCCGCTTTCGGCACCGTCGCCGAGGTCGAATCGTCGCCCGACGTCGGCTTCCCGATCCGCGCGCCGGAGCCGGTGAACCGCGACATCCGCGCGCTTCGCCGCCTCGTGCGCGACGGCGTGCCGACGATCATCCTCTGCGACAACCAGGGGCAGGCGGAGCGCCTCGACGAGCTGTTGAGCGAGGCCGAGGAGCGGTGGCGGCTCTCGTCGCCGTCGCCGGCGGCGCTCGTCATCGGCGTGTTGGGCGGCGGATTCCTCATCCCGCCCGCGACCGGCTCGCCGCTGCGGGTGCTCACCGACCACGAGGTCTTCCGCCGCGAGCGCCGCATCCGCCGCAGCCGTCGTTACGCCGCCGGCACCGCGCTCGACGTTGGCGTCGCGCTGAAGCCGGGCGACTACGTCGTGCACTTGGAGCACGGCGTCGGCATCTACCGCGGCATCGAGACGAAGTTCGTCGGCACGAACACCATCGAGGTCGCGGTCATCGAGTACGAAGGCGGCGACAAGCTCAATCTGCCGCTCTACCGGCTCGACCTGCTCGAGCGCTACCGCGGCGCCGGCGACGTCGGCGAGGACGCGCCCGCGCCGCGGCTGCACAAGCTCGGAGGCAAGCGCTGGTCGCAGCAGCGCGAGAAGACGCGCGCGGCGATCCAGGAGATGACCGTCGAGCTGCTGCAGCTCTACGCGCGGCGTCGCGTCGCGACGCGCCCGCCGCACTTTCCCGACACGCCGTGGCAGCGGCAGCTCGAGAGCTCGTTCCTGTTCGAAGACACGCCCGACCAGCGCAAGGCCACCGTCGACGTGAAGAGCGACATGGAAGGCGCGCGCCCCATGGATCGTCTGCTCGTCGGCGACGTCGGCTACGGCAAGACCGAGATCGCGGTGCGCGCCGCGTTCAAGGCGGTGCAGAGCGGTCGCCAGGTCGCGGTGCTCGTGCCGACGACCATTCTCGCCGACCAGCACCATCGCACGTTCAGCGAGCGCTTCGCGGACTTCCCGATCCGCGTCGACGTCATGTCGCGCTTCCAGACGGCGTCGCAGCAGACCGTCCTGCTCGCGGACCTGAAGGCGAAGAAGGTGGACGTCGTCATCGGCACGCACCGCCTTCTCAGCCCGGACGTTCACTTCTCGGACCTCGGCCTCATCATCGTCGACGAGGAGCACCGCTTCGGCGTGAAGCACAAGGAGCGGCTCAAGCAGCTCAAGCTCGAGACCGACGTGCTGACGCTCACCGCGACGCCCATCCCGCGGACGCTGCACCAGTCGCTCGCCGGGCTGCGCGACATGACGCTGATGCAGACGCCGCCGCGCGACCGCTCACCGGTGCTCACGTTCGTCGAGCCGTGGGACGACGGGCTGCTGGAGGAGGGAATCGCGCGGGAGCTCGACCGCGGCGGGCAGGTCTTCTTCGTCCACAACCGCATCGAGACCATCGAGGCGATCGCCGATCACGTCAGGCGCCTCGCCCCGCGCGCCCGCGTCGCCGTCGGCCACGGGCAGATGCGCGAGCGCGACCTCGAGGACGTGATGCACAAGTTCGCGAGCGGCGAGGTCGACGTCCTCGTCTCGACGCTCATCGTCGAGACGGGGCTCGACGTGCCTAACGCGAACACGATGTTCGTGAACCGCGCCGACCACTTCGGCCTCGCGCAGCTCTATCAGCTCCGCGGCCGCGTCGGCCGCTCGCACCGACGCGCGTACTGCTACCTGCTCGTCCCCGATTCGATCGACGAGGACGCGGAGCGCCGGCTGGCGGTGCTCGAGCACCACACCGAGCTCGGTGCCGGCTACCGCGTCGCGCTGAAGGACCTCGAGATGCGCGGCGCGGGCAACCTGCTCGGCCCCGAGCAGAGCGGCTTCGTGCACGCCGTCGGCTTCGACATGTACATGCGCATGCTCGACGAGACGGTGCGGCACGTGGTCCAGGGCGACGGCGCGCCGAAGCTCGTGCCGAGCGACGTGTCGCTCGACCGGCCGGCGTACCTGCCGGACGAGTACGTGGTTTCCCAGGAAGCGAAGCTCGACCTGTACCGGCGGCTCGGGCAGCTCACTACGCCCGACGAGATCGAGGCGCTGCGGGCCGAGATCCGCGACCGCTTCGGCCCGCTCCCCCAGCCAGCGGACGCGTTTCTGGCCACCGCTCAGCTCCGGGTGATCGGGGGCGCGCTCGGCGTCGAGGGGATTCTGGTGCGCGGAGACGAGGCTCGTGTTACTTTCCGAGACTCTGCCGTGCCACGGATGAAGGCGCTCGGCGGGGCGTTCCACGATGTCCAGTTCCAGGTAGAGATTCGCCGCGCCCAGCCGCTCGCGCTCAAGCTCACGCGACTCGGCGGCGCCGAGATCCTGTCCGGACTCGTTCGCGCGCTCCGTAGCCTCCTCCCCTGACGGCAGCGCCGCGCGCCGGTGCGTTCTCCGGCGCCCCGCCGCGGCGCGCTACTCACCCCACAAAAAACCCACCGCGCGCAGGTGTCCATGAAACGCCAGGGAATCCTCGTTGTCGCCGCCATCGCCGCACTTTCGGCCTGCGAGGGCGCGCTGACGGCGCACGTCGACACCGTCGCCAAGGCGGCTTCCAACGAGCTCTCCATCGAGCGCCTCGGCACGCTCCTCGGCGCTGCCCCGCAGATCCCCATCCAGGGGGCGCAGGGGCGCGAGGTCGCGAAGAACGTCGCCAGCCTCTGGATCGACTACCAGCTCGTCGGCGCCGCCGCCGCCCGCGGCGACTCGCTGAGCGATCCCAAGGTCGTCGACAAGGCGCTCTGGGCCATCGTCGCCATGGAGCGCATCCGCAAGCTCGGCGAGCAGGTCCTCGCCAAGGTGCCGGCGAACGACACCGCGGGCTACGCGGCCCGGTACAACTCCGGCGAGATGCTCGCCGCGCGGCACATCCTGTTCTCGTTCCCGACGCCGCCCGGGGCCCAGCCGGGGCAGCCCGGCGTGACGGTGCCGCAGAACGTGAAGGACTCCGTCCGCCGCAAGGCCGAGGCGATCCGCGCCCAGGTGAACACCGGCAACTTCGCCCAGCTCGCCCAGAAGAACAGCGGCGACCCGGGCTCGGCGGCGCGCGGCGGTGACCTCGGCATCTTCCCGAAGGGCGCGATGATGCCGCAGTTCGAGAAGGGCGTTACGTCGCTGCAGCCGGGGCAGATCTCGCCGCTCGTCGAGACCCCCTACGGCTACCACATCATCTATCGCCCGACGTACGCCGAGGTCGCCAACCAGTTCGGCCAGGCCATGTCCGGCCGCGGCCGGCAGGTCGCCGAGAGCACGTACCTCACGGGCCTCGAGGCGAAGGGCAAGATCGACGTGAAGCCGGACGCCGCGCTGTGGGCCAAGTCCATCGCCGCCGACGTCGATGGGCACATGAAGGACGACAAGGTGCTCGCCACGTCGAGCGCCGGCGACCTGAAGGCGTCGCGCGTCGCCGACTGGCTCGCCTCGCTGCCGCAGTCGCAGCAGATGCGCGGGCAGGTCCAGCAGGCGCCGGACTCGATCGTGAAGGTCTTCGTGAAGCAGCTCGCGCGGAACGAGCTCCTGCTGAAGCAGGCCGACAGCGCGAAGATCCAGCTCGACACCGCGGAGATGAACAACCTCCGCCGCACGTTCGTCGGTGCGGTCGCGCAGCTGTGGGCCGGCCTCGGCGTCGCGCCCGCGTCGCTGAAGGACAGCGCGAAGACCGACGGCGATCGCGAGAAGCTCGCGGCTTCCCGCATCGAGGCGTACCTGGACAAGCTCACCCAGCAGCGCGCCGAGTTCGTGCAGATGCCGGTGCCCGTCGAGCGCGCGCTCCGCGAGAAGTACGAGTGGAAGATGAACGACGCGGGTCTCGATCGCGCGCTCGAGCGCGCGGCGCAGGTGCGCGCGACGCGCGACTCGTCGCGTGCGGCCGGCCAGCCGCCGACCGCCGTGCCGCTCCCGGGCGGTGCGACGCCTGCCCCGAACGCTCCCGCGCCGAACACGCCGCCGCCGAGCGCTCCGACGCCGGACGCGAAGCGGCCCTGATGGCCGGACGCGGTAACCAGCCGGGGTCCGAGCGCGCTCGGACCCCGGTCGTTTCACCCGGGTACGACACGCCCATGCGCCGTCTCCATCATCTCGTCCGCTCTCGCGCGGCCCTCGTCGCGCTCGTCGCTGCCGTCGCCGCGCCGGCCGCCGCTCAGTCCACGCCGAGCGCCGTGCCGGCCACGCCGCCGGCCACGGGGCCCATCGAGGTCGACCGCGTCGTCGCGATCGTCGGCGATCAGCCGATCCTGTACAGCGAGCTGCGCGACGAGGTGCTCACGCGCCGCGCGCAGGGGCTGGAGGTCCCGACCGACTCGGCGGCGCTCGCCAAGCTCGAGGCGAGCGTGCTGAGCGAGATGATCGACGCCGAGCTGCTCGTGCAGAAGGCGAAGGAAGAGAAGGTCGAGGTGAGCGACGATGATCTCGAGCGCACCATCGACCGGCGCATGGCCGACATCCGCAGCCGATTCTCGGGCGAGGCGGAGTTCCGGTCGGAGCTGAAGAAGGCCGGCTTCGGCACGCCCGAGGACTATCGCAAGAAGCAGCTCGACATCCTGCGCCGGCAGCAGCTGCAGCAGGAGGTCTTTCGCAAGCTGAAGCAGGAGGGCAAGCTCTCGCCCGCGCCGGTGAGCGAGGGCGAGGTCACCGAGGCGTATCAGCAGAGCAAGGCCACGCTGCCGAAGCGCGAGGCTCGCATCAGCTTCAAGCAGATCGTCGTCGCGCCGAAGCCCACGCCGGCCGCGAAGGCCGCCGCGCGCGCGAAGGCCGAGTCGCTGCTCGTGGAGATCTCGAAGGGTGGTGACTTCGAGCAGATCGCGAAGCGGGAGTCGATGGACCCGGGATCGAAGGCGCAGGGCGGTGACCTCGGCTGGTTCCGGCGCGGCGTCATGCTGCGTCCGTTCGAGGACATGGCGTTCGCGCTGCCCGTCGGTCGCGTGAGCCCGATCGTCGAGACGGCGTACGGCTTCCACATCATTCGCGTCGACCGCGCGCAGCCGTCCGAGGTGAAGGCGCGCCACATTCTCATTCGTCCGAAGATCGATTCGGCCGACGTCGTGCGCGCGAAGCTCGAGGCGGACAGCGTGCGTGCGGCGCTCGACAAGGGCGCGAACTTCGATTCGCTCGTCACGAAGCACCACGACCCGATCGAGAACGTCGTGCTGCCCGACCTGCCGCGCGACTCGGTTCCGGCCGCATACTCGCAGGCGATCGGCACCCAGGGAGCGAACGCGATCGTCGGGCCGTTCGCGCTCCCCGACCTGACGAACAACCTCACGAAGTACGTGGTGCTGCGCGTGACGGCGGCGACGCCCGCCGGCGACTACCCGGAAGACGAGGCGCGTCAGGTGCTCCGGCAGCAGATCGGCGAGGCGAAGACCGCGCGCCGGCTCCTCGACTCCCTGCGCAAGCAGACCTACGTCGCGATCAAGCTCTGACGCCGTCGTCGTGCGTCCTCGCCTCGCCATCACGCTCGGCGACCCGCGCGGCATAGGTCCCGAGATCGTCGCCGCGACGCTGCGCGATGGCGCCGTCGCGGCCGACGTGCTGGTGGTGGGGCCCACCGGCACCGAAGTACCGGTCGACGTGTCGGTCGGCGAGTGGACGCGCGACGGCGGCGCCGGCGTCGCGGGGCGGCTCGCGGGGCTCGCCATCGAGCGCGCGGTCTCGCTCGCCCTCGCCGGCGAGGTGCACGGCATCGTCACGGCGCCGATCGACAAGGCGGCGCTGTTCGCCGGTGGGTACGACTATCCCGGCCACACCGAGATGCTCGCCGCGCTCACCGGCCACCGCACGGCGATGATGCTCACGTCCACGGGACCGACCGCCGGCGGGTATCCGCTGCGCGTCGTGCTCGCGACGACGCACGTCGCGCTGCGCGAGGTGCCTAACGCGCTGACGTCGGACGCCATCGCCGCTGCCGCGGGGGTCACGCGCGACTACCTGCAGCGCTGGTTCGGCGTCGAGTCGCCGCGCATCGCGCTGTGCGCGCTGAACCCACATGCGGGGGATGGCGGCCGGTTCGGCACCGAGGACGATGCGTTGCTGGCGCCTGTCGCGCGTACGCTCGGGTTGGTCGGCCCGCTGCCCGCCGACACCGTGTTCGTGCGCGCCATGCGCGGCGCGTTCGACGCGGTCATCGCGCCGTATCACGACGTGGGCATGACGGCCATCAAGGTCGCCGCGTTCGGCCACGGCGTGAACGTCACCCTCGGCCTTCCGTTCCCGCGCACGTCGCCCGACCACGGTACGGCGCTCGACATCGCGGGACGCGGGCTCGCGGATCCGTCGAGCTTCCGTGCCGCGCTGCAGCTCTGCGCGGACCTGGCGCGTCGCGCCTCGCACCCGGCGGCGGCGGCACCCGTGGCGGTGACCGGCTGAGCGGGTGGGGCGTCTAGGGACAGCGCGGGCCGCGCACCTCGGCCCGTTCGTCTCCTCGTCCCACTCGCCATGCCGCAGCTCGATCGCCTGCTCGCCGCACTTACCGCCCAGGGGGCCGACGCCGTCGAGCTCACCGAGGGCGACGTCGCCGCGCTCGTCGCCGGCGGCGTGCGCCGTCCGCTCACGCGGCAGGCGCTGACCGGGCCCCAGCTCGTCTCCGTCGTGCGCGAGGTGGCGCCTCCGGACGCCGTCGCGCAGCTCGATGCGTCGCTGCCCGCGCAGTTCAGCTACGCGGCGAGTGAAGGGCGATTCCTCGTGCGTGTCATGCGCATCGACGAGCGGTGGTCGGCCACCGTCGCCGCGGAGCCTGCGTCGGTCGACGACGCGTCCCAGCGCGCGGCCGTTCCAGCGCCGAGCGCGGCGCCCCGCGTGGGCGACGACCGTGCGAAGAACGCCATGGATCGGCTGCTGCGCACGCTCGTCGAGCGTGGCGGGTCGGACCTGCATCTGCGCGTCGGCGAGCCGCCGGTCATCCGCGCGTCGGGTGAGCTCGAGCGGCTCGAGGAGCCGCCGATGCACGCGCCCGACCTCGAGGCGATGCTCGTCGCGATCATGCCCGAGCGCAACCGCGCGGAGTTCGTGGAGCGCAGCGACACCGACTACGCCTACGAGATCGACGGCGTCGCGCGCTTCCGCGCGAACGCGCTGCGCGATCGCAAGGGCCCGGCGGCGGTGTTCCGCGTCATTCCGGCGAAGATCGTGAGCGTCGAGGACATGGGGCTGTCGCAGGAAGTGCAGAACCTCGCGTACCTCACGAAGGGGCTCGTGCTCGTCACCGGTCCGACCGGCTCGGGCAAGTCGACGACGCTCTGCTCGCTCGTCGACCTCGTAAACCGCTCGCGCGGCGATCACATCCTCACGATCGAGGATCCGATCGAGTTCGTGCACCCGAACAAGAAGTGCCTCGTCACGCAGCGACAGGTCGGCGTGCACACCGAGTCGTTCAAGACCGCGTTGCGCGCGGCGCTGCGTGAGGATCCCGACGTCATCCTCGTCGGCGAGCTGCGCGACCTCGAGACCGTCTCGATCGCGATCGAGACCGCGGAGACGGGGCACCTCGTGTTCGGCACGCTGCACACGACGACGGCCGCCGGCACCGTCGACCGCATCATCGATCAGTTTCCCGCCGACCGGCAGGAGCAGATCCGCATGATGCTGAGCGAGTCGATCAAGGGCGTCATCTCGCAGACGCTGTGCAAGAAGATCGGCGGTGGCCGCGTCGCCGCGCGCGAGATCCTGCTCGCCAACTCCGCGGTCGCGAACCTGATTCGCGAGGGGAAGACGGTGCAGATCCAGAGCGTGATGCAGACGAGCAAGCGGCTCGGCATGGTCACGCTGAACGACGCGCTCATGGAGCACGTCGACGCCGGCGCGGTGGAGCCGAAGGAGGCCTACATGAAGTGCGTCGACAAGCCGAACCTGCTCGCCACGCTGAAGGCGCGCGGCCACGACACGAGCTTCGTCGAGTCGATCAAATCCTGACCTGCGGAAGCGAGAACGGCGGAAGCGGATACCGCGGCACCTGCGTGCCTTGCGGTATCCGCTTCCGCCGTTCTCGCCGTCGCATCAGCCGTCAGCCGTCCGTGCCCTCACTGTCGATGCTGTCGCTCGCGCGTCTGCGCTCGCCGCTGTCCGCTAGGTCGAAGGTGCCGTCGCTCTCTCCACGTCGCCGCGCGTACTCTGGGCGTTCGCTGTAGCCGTAGCCACCGAACACCTCGCCGCCGCGCATGTAGTCGTGGCCGTAGCCCCGGCCGTGAGGGTAGTCGTTCTCGGACTGCTGCTCGCGCTGCTCCATTGGCGGATCCTCCGTAGAGCGTGTGTGGACCAAGTTCCCGCCGCACTCGTCGTGCCGCAAGTCCGTGGCAGCCCACGGGACTCGGCGTGCTGGAGCGTCGCGGACGAGGCGGCCGCTCGGTGCGGGTCCGCCGTCGGACGGCGTAAGTGTCCTTCCCGCGCGGACTTGCAAGCGCTCGCCGGTGCCCGATATATTTAAAGGCTATGCAGATTAGGAACATCGCCATCATCGCGCACGTCGACCACGGCAAGACGACGCTCGTGGACAAGATGCTCCGGCAGTCCGGAGCCTTCCGCGACAACCAGGTCGTGCAGGAGCGGGTGATGGACTCGAACCCGCTCGAGCGCGAGCGCGGCATCACGATTCTCGCGAAGAACACGTCCATCCACTGGAAGGACGTGAAGATCAACGTCGTCGACACGCCGGGGCACGCCGACTTTGGCGGCGAGGTGGAGCGCATTCTCCGCATGGTCGACGGCGTGCTGCTCGTCGTCGACGCGTTCGACGGCCCGATGCCGCAGACGCGCTTCGTCCTGCGCAAGGCGCTGGAGCTCGGACGCACGCCGGTGATCGTCATCAACAAGATCGACCGTCCCGGCGCCGATCCGCTGCGCGTGCACGACGAGGTGCTGTCGCTGTTCATCGAGCTGGAGGCCGACGAGGCGCAGCTCGACGCGCCGGTCGTCTACGCGTCGGCGCGTGACGGCGTCTCGACGCTCGATCTCGACACACCGCTCACCGACCTGTCGCCGCTGTTCGACACGATCGTGGCGCACGTGCCGCCGCCGAGCGACGCGGCGGGGCCGTTCCAGATGCTGGTGTCGACGATCGACTACTCGCCGTACCTCGGCCGGCTCGCGATCGGCCGCATCGAGCGCGGGACCATCAAGGTCGGCGACGCGGTCGCGCTGCTCCCGCTCGAGCCGACGCGGCCGATGGAGCGTGGACGCGTCACGAAGCTATTCGGCATCGAGGGGCTCGAGCGCATCGAGATCGAGAGCGCGTCGGCCGGCGAGATCGTGCAGCTCGCAGGGCTCGAAGGCGTCGAGATCGGCCTCACGGTCACCGACATCGAGCACCCCGAGCGGCTCGCCGGCATCAGCGTCGAAGAGCCGACGATCTCCGTCGACTTCGTCGTGAACAACTCGCCGTTCGCCGGCAAGGACGGAAAGTTCGTGACGTCGCGGCAGCTGCGTGAGCGGCTGTACAAGGAGCTGGAGCGGAACGTCGCGCTGCGCGTGGAGGACACGGAGAGCACCGACTCGTGGGCGGTGTCCGGGCGCGGTGAGCTGCACCTCTCCATCCTGATGGAGACGATGCGCCGCGAGGGCTACGAGTTCCAGGTGTCGCGCCCGCGCGTGATCACGAAGGAAGGGCTGAACGGCGAGCGTCTCGAGCCGTACGAGGAGCTGTCCATCGACGTGCCCGAGGACTTCCTCGGCGCGGTGATGGAGAAGCTCGGGCAGCGGCGCGCCGAGATGATCGAGATGAAGAACCCGGGGCAGGGGCTCGTGCGGCTGCTGTACCGGATTCCGGCGCGCGGGCTGTTCGGCTACCGTTCCGAATTCCTGACCGACACGCGCGGCACCGGGATCATGCACCATCGGTATCTCGAGTACGGGCCGTGGGCCGGGCCGCTCGCCGGACGGTCGCGGGGCGTGCTCGTGTCGATGGAGAACGGAACGGTGGTGGCGTTCGCGCTCATGTCGCTGCAGGAGCGCGCGACGCTGTTCGTGTCGCCGGGCGACGCGGTGTACGAGGGGATGGTGGTCGGCGAGAACTCGCGCCCGGGGGACATGGACGTCAACCCGAGCAAGGAGAAGAAGCTGACGAACATCCGCACGAAGTCGACGGACGAGAACGTGAACCTCGAGCCGCCGCGGGTGTTGACCTTGGAAAGCGCGTTGGAGTATATCGAGGACGATGAGCTCATCGAGGTGACGCCGCAGAGCATCCGCCTGCGCAAGCGTCTCCTCAGCGCGAGCGACCGGAAGAAGATCTCGCGGGAGGCGAAGCGGGAACGCGAGCGCGCCGCGTTGTAGCGGGCGCGGGTCGCGTCGGCACGTCGTCGCCTGGTAGCGTGGTGGTCCGGTGGCATCGACTGCGCGGTCCGCTTTGTGCGGGCCGCGCGCAGTTCCTTCTACTCACTCGACCCTGCAAGGAGAGCCCTCGTATGTCGGACAAGCTCGAGTCGGCGTGGCCGGAGACCCTGGCGGATGAGGGGTTCGGACCGCTGGCGATGTCGCCGCGTCGGGAGGATGACGACGAACCCGACGAGGACGGATTCGACGATGCGGATGACGATCTCGACGACGAGTTCGACGACATCGACGATCTCGACGACGAGGATGAGGACGACGACGACGATCTCGACGAAGACGAGGACGATCTCGACGACGACGAGGACGATCTCGACGACGAGGATCTGGACGACGAGGATCTCGACGACGAGGAGCTGGACGACGTCGAGGACGAGGATTACGACGCGTAACGGGTCGAGTGGACCGGGTCGACGGCCTCGACCGTGAGGCGGGGTGGTGGGACGGACAAAAAGCTGTTCCTTCCCCTTGAAGTCGGCCCTTGAGGCGCTATACTTATCGTTCCCCGGCGGCGCCGGGCGGCCGCCGCGACGAGCAGCGGCCGACGAACGGTTGATTGACAATCGAGTGAGGAATCGTGCGATGGCCCTCAACGATCCGCGGCTCTCGTGGGCAGCGGGGAGAGGTCAAGACACGAATGATTCCGGACGCGGGCTTCCGCGTCTGTGACGTGGAACCGCGTTCGAAGAGCAGACAGATTCTCTCTTGGAGAGTTTGATCCTGGCTCAGGACGAACGCTGGCGGCGTGCTTAACACATGCAAGTCAGGGGGCGGAGCAATCCGTCACCGGCGAACGGGTGCGTAACACGTGAGCGACCTGCCCTGGTGTGGGGGATAGCCGGCCCAACGGCCGGGTAATACCGCATACGGCGCGACGGGGGCATCCCCGATGCGCGAAACTATTTAGGCGCCAGGAGGGGCTCGCGGCCTATCAGCTAGTTGGCGGGGTAATGGCCCACCAAGGCGATGACGGGTAGCTGGTCTGAGAGGATGGCCAGCCACATTGGGACTGAGAGACGGCCCAGACTCCTACGGGAGGCAGCAGTGGGGAATCTTGCGCAATGGCCGAAAGGCTGACGCAGCGACGCCGCGTGTGGGATGACGGCCTTCGGGTTGTAAACCACTGTTGCCCGGGACGAACAGCGCTTTTCGAGGCGCCTGACGGTACCGGGTGAGGAAGCACCGGCTAACTCTGTGCCAGCAGCCGCGGTAATACAGAGGGTGCGAGCGTTGTCCGGAATCACTGGGCGTAAAGGGCGCGTAGGCGGTCTCTTAAGCGTGTGGTGAAAGCCCGGGGCTCAACTCCGGGTCGGCCGTGCGAACTGGGAGACTGGAGCTTGTCAGAGGCAGGCGGAATTCCGGGTGTAGCGGTGGAATGCGTAGAGATCCGGAAGAACACCGGTGGCGAAGGCGGCCTGCTGGGACAGTGCTGACGCTGATGCGCGACAGCGTGGGGAGCAAACAGGATTAGATACCCTGGTAGTCCACGCCGTAAACGATGGGCACTAGGTGCTTGGGGGAGCGACCCCCTGAGTGCCGGCGCTAACGCATTAAGTGCCCCGCCTGGGGAGTACGGCCGCAAGGCTGAAACTCAAAGGAATTGACGGGGGCCCGCACAAGCGGTGGAGCATGTGGTTTAATTCGACGCAACGCGAAGAACCTTACCTGGGCTTGACATGCACGGGAAAGCCTCTGGAAACAGGGGCCCCTCTTCGGAGCTCGTGCACAGGTGCTGCATGGCTGTCGTCAGCTCGTGTCGTGAGATGTTGGGTTAAGTCCCGCAACGAGCGCAACCCTCGCCTCTAGTTACCAGCGGGTCATGCCGGGGACTCTAGAGGGACTGCCGGTGCCAAACCGGAGGAAGGTGAGGACGACGTCAAGTCATCATGGTCCTTACGCCCAGGGCCACACACGTGCTACAATGGCACCGACAGAAGGTCGCGAGGCCGCGAGGCCGAGCCAATCCCCAAACGGTGCCTCAGTTCGGATTGTCCTCTGCAACTCGAGGGCATGAAGCTGGAATCGCTAGTAATCGTGGATCAGCTACGCCACGGTGAATACGTTCCCGGGCCTTGTACACACCGCCCGTCACGCCATGGAAGCTGTGAGCGCCCGAAGTCCGTGACGCAACCCGCAAGGGAGCTAGCGGCCGAAGGCGAGCGCAGTGACTGGGGCGAAGTCGTAACAAGGTAGCCGTAGGGGAACCTGCGGCTGGATCACCTCCTTACCGGAGCGACGAGTACAACTCCTCAGAGTTCGAAAGTCCTCGGAAGTCGCGCCATCGCACGACCCTCACTCGATTGTCAGCTCATTCCCGAGCCCCGAGTTCACCCCGGTGAACTCGGGGCTCGGTGCGTCGTACCCATGCCTGACGCGACCCGCTAGCGCTCGTCGGAGCGCCTCACACCACGGTGCCTAACGGCGGGTCCGGGACGCCGGCGGCCGCGGGCCGTCCGCATGCGAGGCGTTGTCCGCGAAGGCCACTCGCGTCGGCACCGCGCGGACGCTCTGCGTCGCGTCGCCGAGCTGGCCGTCGACGTTGTTCCCCCAGCAGAGCAGCGCGCCGGCCGTCGTCGCGCCGCACGTGTGGGTCGCACCGGCCGCGATCGCGCCGAACGGCTCGGCCGAGGCCACGCGCGTCGGCAATGATGCGTCGCTCTGCGAGCCGATACCGAGCTGGCCCGCCCCGTTCGCGCCCCAGCAGAACGCGTCGCCGCTCGCCGTGAGCGCGCACGCGTGCTGCCCACCCGACGCGACGGCGACCGCGGGCACGGCGAGCCGCACGCGCTGCGGCGACCGGTCGCTGGCCGTGCGCGCGCCGACGCCGAGCTGGCCGCGCGCGTTTCCCCCCCAGCACCACACGCTCCCGTCGACCGACAGACCGCACGTGTGCTGCGTGCCCGTCGACAGCATGGCGAAGCGCGTGTCGCCGGCGACGGGCGTCGGCAGGTGCTGGTCGCCGCCGGCCATCCCCAGCTGCCCGCGATCGTTGGCACCCCAGCAATACGCGACGCCCTCGGTCGTGAGCGCACACGTGTGCATCGCGCCCGCGGCGACCTGTACGAAGCGCGCGGGCACGGCGCCGATCGGCGTCGGTACGGTGTGCGCCCGCGTCGTGCCGTCGCCGAGCTGGCCGTGCCCGTTCGCGCCCCAGCAGTGCACCATGCCCTCGACGGTGAGGGCGCACGAATGCGCGTCGCCGCTCGTCGCGCTGCGATACACGCCAGGACCGGCGACGCGCACGGGGGCGTTGCGGCGCACCGTCGTCGCGTCACCGAGCTGGCCGGAGGCGTCGTTCCCCCAGCAGTAGACGTCGCCCGTCCGCGTGACGCCGCAGCTCTGCGACGAGCCCGCGGCGATGCTCGCGAACGTGAGCTCGGCGGCGACGCGCACGGGCGCGATCTGTCGCTGCGCCGTGCCGTCGCCGAGCTGTCCGCGCTCGTTGGCGCCCCAGCAGTGCGCGGCGCCGTCGATCGTGACCGCGCACGTGTGGCGCGCGCCGAGCGAGAGCACGGAGTGCGGCAGCGTGCCGATGCTCGTCGGCGCGGCACCGGTGAGCGCGGCGGCGGTCGGACTGTCCGCCGCGGCGCCGGCAGGCGTTTGCGGGTCGGCTGTCACGGCAGCAACGAGCGAGACACGCGCATCCGTCGGCGGCGTCCGCGGATCGAGCACCGCGAGTCGAGCACCGAGTGCGGACGCGTGCTCGCGCACCCAGGCGGGATGCATCGCTCCGAGCACCGCGGCCGCGACGAGGCCCACGGCGAGCGCACCGAGGACCAGCCGACGACCGGTGCGTCGCGGCCGCACCTCCCAGCTCGGGGGAACGATCGGCTCTTCCGTGCGTACGCGCGCGGGAGTCGACAGAGCGTTAGGCCGTCGGAACGGTGCGCGCCACGCGGGCACCGGGCGCTCAACGGCGACGGGAACGGCCGCGGCGTCGAGAACCGGCGCCGTCGCGATCGGGAGCGCGTCGAGCGCGCCGCGCGACACCGCCATCGTGTCGGAGAGCGCCTGCGCGTCCGCCCGCGACGGCTCGGCGCGACGCGTGTCGAAGCGACCGGTGGCGACGCGCACGAAGCGCATGGTCGACGCGATCAGCCCACCGGACGTGCCGCCTGCGACGGCGTCGGCGGCCGTGCGCTCACGTTCCTTGAGCTCCGCGCGGTACTTCTCGACGCGCTTGCGGAGCGCCGCCTGCCACCGGCCGTAGTCGCCGGGCAGCACGGTGTGCGCGAGCTGGGCGAGCAGGCCCTCGGCGCCAGCCCAGCGCGCGGCGGCCTTCTTCTGCAGCATCCGGTCGATGATGTACTGCAGGCGCAGCGGCACGCCGGAGCGCAGCGCCTCGATCGGCGGCAGCTCCTCGTGCTTCTGCTTGAAGATGACGTTGTACAGGCTCTCGCCGTCCCACGGGCGGCGGCCGGTCAGCATCTCCCAGGCGACCAGACCGAGGCTGTAGAGATCCGAGCGCCCGTCGATCGCGCCGCCGTCGATCTGCTCCGGCGACATGTAGAACGGCGTGCCGATTGCCGTGCCGGTGAGCGTCATCGACTCGTGCTCGTCGGACCGCGCGATCCCGAAGTCCGAGAGGAGCGCGCGCCCGGTGTCCTCGTCGACGAAGATGTTCTCGGGCTTCACGTCGCGGTGCACGACGCCGCGCGCGTGCGCGTACGCGAGCGCCTCCGCGACGTCGCGCAGGATGCGCTGGCATCGCTCGGGCTCCACGGGGCCGTCCTGCTGGACGATCGCCTTCAGCGTGCGCCCCGGGACGAGCTGCATCACGAGGGCGAGCCCGCCGCCGGAGAGCCGCTTGACCGCGAACACCGTGACGATGTTCGGGTGCTGGAGCTGCGCGACGGTGCGCGCCTCGCGGGCGAGGCGGGCGACGGCGTCGTCGTCGGGGGAGAGCGGGCGGGGGTGGACGACCTTGATCGCGACGTCGCGCCCGAGGCTGCGGTCGCGGGCGCGATAGACGACGGCGCTACCGCCGCGACCGAGCTCGCCGAGGATCTCGTACTCAGCCGTTAGCTGCGCGAGCTCTCCGCCGAGGGCTGTTTCGGTCATCGGTTCGAGCGAGCGGGCGAGGCGCCCGCTCAGTCGTCGTGGAAGACGAACGCCACCTCGCCCATCTCGATCCGATCGCCCTCGACGAGGAGGGGCGCGACCTCGTTGCCGGCGAGCACACGGCCGTTCAGCACGACCGGGTTGGTCGACGAGAGGTTCGTCAGCTGCCAGTGCTCGTCGATGAGCGACATCACGGCGTGGCGACGGCTGACCGTGCGCGCGAGGATCTGCACGTGGCGGTTCGGCGGCCCCTCGCTGCGGCCGAACGTGACCTCGACGTTCTCCTCGCCGGTCGTGCGGACGAACCGGATCTCGCGTCCGGCCTCGGGCCCGGCGACGATCTCGAGCCGGCCGGGGATGAACTCGACCGCGCCGTCGGTCGGGATCGCGAAGCGCAACGTCTCGCCCTCGATGAGCGCGAGGTCCGGCATGCCCGCCGGCGTGGGGAGCGGCCGAGGCGCGGGCACGGACGGGCGCTCGGCCGTGGCCGTGATCGCGCTCGCGGCGGGGGCGGGCATCGCGTGATAGCCGTCGCGCGGCGTCGGCGGGCGCAGGGGGGCCGCGGGCGGCGGGGGCGCGTGGTACGACCGGCCATTGCTCGACGCGGGCACGACCGACTTCGGGGCGGCGACCTGCGGCGCGTGCGAGATCGGCGGGATCGGACGCCGGGGAGCGTCGTCCTCCTCCTCCTCGAACGTGCCGTCGGCCGAGCGGATCGCCAGCTGGTCGGTCCCGAACAGCGGCAGGCGCTGGGGCTCGCGCTCGCGGCGCCGCCCGCGTCCGCCGTGTCGCCGTTCGACCAGGTAGATCCCGAGGATCACGAGCGGGAGTACGATGGCCAGAACGAGCAGACCGATCTTGGGTCCGTCAAGCATCCGCGTCAGAGAGAGGGAAGGCCGCCGGCGCGCGCATCACGGTGGGAGAACGCTCGGGACGCGTCCGCAACGTCTGGGGCACGCGCCGCACCACTCGGAGGTCGGGCGCGGCCACGGCTGTCGAGGGCGACTCGCGAGCCGGATGAGCCTCGTGCCGGCCTGAGCCGGCAAGAGGTCGACGTGCGCATGGCGCAAGTTGCATCCGGGCAAGCGATTCTGCAACGCGTTCACAGGCAGGAGACGGGCCACGGTCGACCACGGTAACTACTCCCGATTGACCTATGCCATGGTACAAACTACACTTAACCCTCTACCACGGGCCTGTAGCTCAGGTGGTTAGAGCGCACGCCTGATAAGCGTGAGGTCGGAGGTTCAACTCCTCCCAGGCCCATTCCCGAAATACCCGCGCCCCAGCACGCAGTTCGCTGGGGCGCGTTTTTTTGTGCCCCCAGCCCGGTGCGGCGATCTTTCGGAGGGGCGACGGCATCGTCAGCTTTGCGCGCATGCCAACCGATCCGGAGGTGTGGGACGTCGCCGTCGTCGGGGCGGGACCAGCCGGCGCGATCGCCGGGCTGATACTCGCGCGCGCGGGCCGCCGCGTGCTGCTGGTGGACCGCCGGCGCTTCCCGCGGGACAAGGCGTGCGGCGACGCGCTGATTCCCGACGCGCTGGCGCTGCTCGCGCGGTACGGGCTGCTGGCGCGCGTGGAGGCCAAGGCCGCGCGGTGGACGGTGGGCACGGTGTACGGGCCCTATCGCATGTCGGTCGACATCGACACCGACCTGCTGACGATCCGGCGCGCGGTGCTCGACGCGGAGCTCGTCGCCGCGGCGACGGAGGCCGGCGCGACGCTCGTGCAGGGCATGGTCACGGAGATCGACGACGCCGGCGAGAGCGGGACGACGCTGCGGCTCGCCGGCGGCGGCGAGCTGCGCGCGCGGCTAGCGTGCATCGCCACGGGCGCGAACGTCTCGCTGCTGGAGCGCTGCGGCATGCTGGAGCGGCCCGCGCCGAGCGCCGTCGCGATCCGGACGTACGTGCACTCGGACCATCCGCTGGACCGGCTCGTGGTGTCGTTCGATCGCCACATCCTTCCCGGCTACGGATGGATCTTCCCGATGGGCGGCGGGACGTTCAACGTCGGCTGCGGCGTGGTCACGGGCACCGCGACCCCGGACACGGACCTGCGCGCGATGCTCGGCGTGTTCCTCGACGCATTTCCGTTAGGCAGGGCACTCGTGCGCGCCGAGGCGCGGCGCGAGGCGGTGCGCGGCGCGCTGCTGCGCTATGGGCTCACCGGCGCGCGGCCGCACGGCGGGGGCGCGGTATTCGCGGTCGGCGAGGCGGTGGGCAGCACGTATCCGCTCACGGGCGAGGGAATCGGCAAGGCGATGGAGACGGCGGCGATCGGCGCGTCGCTCGCGGACGCGGCGCTGCGTGCGGGGACCACGACACCGCTCGCGGCGTACAGCGAGCGGCTCGCGCGCGAGCTGCGGCCGAAGTACGCGGGCTACGAGGCGGCGCAGCGGTGGATCGCCGTGCCCGGCCTCGCCGACGCGCTGTTCTGGCGCGCCCGCCATCGGCCGCGTCTGCGTGCGGCGTTCTCCGGCATGCTGAACGAGACCGTGGAGCCGTCGCGCGTGATCTCGCCGCGCGGGCTGCTGCGGGCGCTGCTCGCCTGACGGCGACGCTCACCGCGCACGCACGAACGCACGTGTCAGCCGACACCGCACTCGACGCGCCACGCTGGCCGGCACCCGTGCAGCGCGTGCGCGAGCTGGTGCTGGCGCACGGCTGGAACGCGACCGCGTACCAGATCGTGAACCCGGGGATCCAGCACTGGTTCGCGGCGGGGGGCGACGCGGTGGTGGGCTACGTGCGCCACGCGCGCACGCGGGTCGTCGCGGGCGCACCGGTGTGCGCGGCGGACCGGCTCGCGTCGGTGGTCGAGGAGTTCGAGCGGGCCAGCACCGCGGCGGGGGACCACGTCTGCTACTTCGGCGCGGAGGCGCGGCTGGAGCAGGTGCTCGGCGGGAGCTCGCGACACGCGCTGCTGGCGCTCGGCGCGCAGCCGGCGTGGCGGCCGACCGGGTTCGTGGAGATCGTGCGGTCGCGGTCGTCGCTGCGCGCGCAGGTGAACCGCGCGCGCAACAAGGACGTCGTGGTGGAGGAGTGGCGACCGGGCGCGGACGCCGATCGCGCCGCGCTGCGTCGCGTGCTCGACGAGTGGCTGTCGACGCGAGGGCTGCCGCCGCTGCACTTCCTGGTGGAGCCGCAGACGCTGGATCGGCTGGAGGATCGCCTCGTGTTCGTCGCGCGTCGCGGCGGCGCGGTGACCGCATTCGTCGTGACGTCGCCGGTTCCCGCGCGGCGCGGGTGGCTCGTGGAGCAGTTCGTGCGCGGGCGGGCGGCGGTGAACGGCACGATCGAGCTGCTGCTCGACGCGGCGGTGCAGCGCATGGCGGCACACAGCGCGGAGTACGTGACGCTCGGACTCGCGCCGCTGTCGCGCTTCGGTCCGCGGCAGACGAGCGACGCGACGTGGCTGCGGCTGGTGCTTCGCTGGGTGCGCGCGCACGGGCGACGGTTCTACAACTTCGACGGACTCGACGCATTCAAGGCGAAGTTCCAGCCGGAGTGGTGGGAGCCGGTGTACGCGATCGCGCGCACGGGGCACGGCCGCACGTTCCCGCCGCGGGCGCTGTGGGCGATCGCGGGCGCGTTCGGCGCGCGGTCACCGGTGACGCTCATGATGCACGCGGTCGGACGCGCGGCGGCGCAGGAGGCGCGCTGGCTCGCGGCGCGGCGCGAGCACGGCGACAGCACGCGGAGCCGCGCTAGCAATCCAGCGGGCGGTCGCGATTAGATTCCGCCGTCGAACTCACCACCGCCTAACTGCCATGCCGAACGCGAACGGGCCCGTCTCGCAGTTCCTGCGACACAACTTCCGGCACTTCAACGCCGCCGCGCTGATCGACGCGACCGACGGCTACGTCCGCCATCTCGACAAGGGCGGGAAGATGCTCGTCACGCTCGCCGGCGCGATGAGCACGGCGGAGCTCGGGATCTCGCTCGCCGAGATGATCCGGCAGGACAAGGTGCACGCGATCAGCTGCACAGGCGCGAACCTCGAGGAGGATCTGTTCAACCTCGTGGCGCACGACGCGTACGAGCGCGTGCCGCACTACCGCACGCTGTCAATCAAGGAGGAGGAGGCGCTGCTCCAGCGGCACATGAACCGCGTGACCGACACGTGCATCCCGGAGGCGGAGGCGATGCGCCGCCTCGAGAAGGTGGTGCTCGAGGAGTGGATGGCGGCGGACGCGGCGGGGGAACGGTACTTCCCACACGAGTTCTACTATCGGATCCTGCGCGCGGGAAAGCTGGAGCAGTACTACCAGATCGATCCGAAGGACTCGTGGATGATCGCGGCGGCGGAGAAGAACCTGCCGATCGTGACGCCCGGCTGGGAGGACTCGACGACGGGCAACATGTACGCGTCGCACGTGATCACGGGCGAGGTGAAGAACGTGCACACCGTGCGCTCGGGGATCGAGTACATGGTGTGGCTCGCCGACTGGTACACGTCGCTGACGGCGGAGCACTCGTTAGGCTTCTTCCAGATCGGCGGCGGGATCGCGGGCGACTTCCCGATCTGCGTGGTGCCGATGCTGCACCAGGACCTGCAGCGCGAGAACGTGCCGCTGTGGGGCTACTTCTGTCAGATCAGCGAGGCGACGACGAGCTACGGCGGCTACTCGGGCGCGCCGCCGAACGAGAAGATCACGTGGGGGAAGCTCGGCGGGGAGACGCCGATGTACGTGATCGAGAGCGACGCGTCGATCGTGGCGCCGTTGATGTTCGCGCTGATCCTGAACCAGTAGCTGCAGCAGCCGTCACGGCACGTTCGCCGGCTGCGGCTGTGGGGGGGCGGCGTTAGGCGCCTGCGGGACGCGGAGGCGCTGGCCGATGCGGATGCGGTCGGTCGGCAGGCGGTTCAGCTGGCGGATCACGTCGGGGGTCGTGCGGTAGGTGCGCGCGATGGACGTGACCGACTCGCCGCTGTGCACGACATGCGTGACGTAGACCGGTGGCGGCGGCGGCGGCGGCGCGATGCGGCCGAGCTGCTCCTGCTGCGTGGCCTGGCTCTGCGCGACCTGCGCCCGCTCGACGACGCGCTCGATCTCGTCGACGCGGCTCGCCTCGCCCCGCGGGACGAGGAACGTGAGGTCGCCGCTCGTCGTCTGGATCACGACGCCAGGAAAGAGCAGGATGCGGCGTGTCTGCGCCGTGAACGGCGCGTCGTACGAGAGACTCTGGACGCGGAGCTCCGGCGGGCCGTCGTCCTCGCTGCGGCGCAGCCAGCTCGCCGGCGGGACGCCGACGAACAGCAGCCGCCGGTCGGTGGCGGCGAGGACGCCGAACGACTCACGGAAGTTGTCCCACCAGTTCCGCTGCGAGACGTACGCCTGGCCGATGACGTGCTCCCCCTCCTCCAGCTCGCTCCGCAGCTCCTGCTCGGCGAGACGGCGTGCCGCGGAGCGGGCGCCGAGGGGAGAGAGCAGCGTGGCGAGCGCGAGGACGCCGCCGATGACGATGAGGAGCGTGCCCCCCGACAGCGCGATCAGGATGCGCTGGACCCGGCTGTGCCGCCGTGGCCGGATGCCGCGGGTGGGGAGCGTGATGTCGGGCGACGGGACGTCGAGCAGCTCCCCGGGGGCATAGGCGGGGAGCTCCATCGTCTGGTTCGGCGACGGGCCCACGAGGGGCGTGCGCGGCGACGGCGACGGAACGGGCGCGGGAGAGCTGGTCATCGGGAGGGTACCGAGCGCAAACCTAACGCCGCCGCGGCGCGGGTGGCGCACGCGGCGGTCGGCGGAGCCGGTACAGCGCCCGGGAATCGCGCCCGCTCTTGACAACGGTCGAGTGCCAATGCGTATTAGCACCCCGATGCCAATACGCATTTGCCGATGACCCCCCGGCCCGCGTCGCGATCCCTCTCCGACGCCGCGGCCACGGGCGTGCCGCCGACCGCCCCTGCCACCGGGGCCGGCGCGCGGGTGACCGTCCGCGACGTCGCGCGCGCGGCCGGTGTGTCACAGCCCACGGCGTCGCTCGTCCTCGGCAACCATCCCACCGCCCGCGTCGCGCCCGCAACGCGCGCCCGGGTCCTCGCCGCCGCGCACGCGCTCGGCTACCGACCGAACGTGCTCGCCCGTGGCCTCGCCCGCGGCCGGTCGTTCGCGCTGGGCGTCATCGTCCCGGACCTGCGGAACCCGTTCTTCGCCGACGTCGTGAGCGGCGCCGAGCGCGTGGCCGGAGCGGCGGGGTACGCGCTGCTGCTCTGCGGCGCCGCGGAGCGCCCGGCCGGCGAGCACCTCGCGACGCTGGTCAGCCGACAGATCGACGGCGTGATCATCGACGCGGTGAACGCGGCCGCGCTCGACGAGGACGCGCTCGCCGGCCTGAACGTGGTGCTCGTCGACGAGCCGAGCGAGCAGTGGCCCGGCGTGGCGAGCGACGCGCTCGACGCGGGTCGACAGGCGACGACGCACCTGCTCGCGCTCGGCCACACGCGGCTCGCGTTCATCGGGCCGGCGGCGGACGTCCACGCGTTCCGGATGCGCGAGCGCGGGTTCGTGCAGCGGCTGCGCGAGGCGGGGCTGTCGCTGCCGTCGCCGATGCTGCGGCGCGCGCCGGCCACCGTCCGCGGTGGCGACGAGGCGATGCGCGCGCTGCTCGCCGAGCGCACGCGGCCGACGGCGGTGTTCTGCGCGAACGATCTCGTCGCGATCGGCGCGCTGAAGCGCTGCGCGGCGGCAGGAGTGCGCGTGCCCGCGGAGCTGTCGATCGTCGGGTGCGACGACATCGAGATGGCGCGCCTCGTGACGCCGGAGCTCACGACGGTCGCGGTGCCGGCGCGCGAGCTCGGGGCACGCGCCGCGCGCCTGCTCGTGCGACAGCTCGGCGGCGAGCCGCCGCGCGCGCGTGCCGCACTGCTGCCCGTGAAGCTGGTGGCGCGCGGGACGTCGGGGCCGGTCTCGTGACGGCGAACGGATCCTCCGCCGGCGTGCGCCACGCCGCGATCACGGGCACGGGCTCGTACGCGCCGGCGCGCGTGGTGACGAACGCGGAGCTCTCCGCGGCGCTGGGCACCGACGTCGACGACTTCGTGTCGAACACGTTAGGCATCCGCGAGCGGCGGTGGTGCGCGGACGACGAGTCGACCGCCGACCTCGCGGAGCGGGCGGCACGACGCGCGCTGAACGATGCGGGCGTCGCCGCCGAGGACGTGGACCTGCTCATCGTCGCGACCGACACGCCGGAGTACGTGTCGCCGGCGACGTCGGCGGTGGTACAGGGGCGGTTGGGCGCGTGGCGCGCCGGCACGTTCGACGTCAACAGCGGCTGCGCGGGGTTCGTGACGGCGCTCGACGTGGCGTGGAAGTACGTGCGCGCCGACGAGCGGTACTCGCGCGTGCTGGTGGTCGGCGCGTACGCGATGTCGAAGTTCCTCGACCGCGCCGACAAGAAGACGTCGACGATCTTCGCCGACGGCGCCGGCGCGGTGATGCTCGAGGCGTCGCGCGCGCACGGGATCGTCGCGTCGGAGCTGTACGCCGACGGACGACTGGCGCCGGGGATGGGTGTGTTCGCCGGCGGCACCGCGGAGCCGATCACCGAAGCGGTGCTGCGCGAGGGATACCGCAACCGGCTGCGGTTCGTGCAGAAGTATCCAGCCTCGGTGAACGAGGAAGGATGGCCGCGCATCGCGCGCTCGGTGCTCGCGCGCGCGGGCGCATCGGTGGACGACGTCGGCCTGTGGCTGTGGACGCAGGTGAACCGCTCGACGATCGAGACGGTGATGCGCACGCTCGACGCGCCGATGGAGCGCGCGCACACGGTCATGCACAAGTGGGGATACACCGGATCGGCGTGCCTTCCGATGGCGCTCGACGACGCAGCGCGCGCCGGGCGCCTCGGCGACGGCGACCTGGTGCTGCTCACCGGGTCGGGCGCGGGGCTGTCGATGGGCTGCGTGGCGCTGCGCTGGAGGGACGCGTGAGCACGCCGACGCGTGCCGAGCGCGCGAACGCGTACGCGCCGAGCGAGATGCCGCGGGTGCCGGTTCGAGCGGACGCGCTGGCGCACGACACGGTGCTGCGGCGGTTCCTCGCGCGCGCGGAGTCGACGCCCGACGTCGCGGCGCTGCGCGCGCTGGCGGCCGGCGGCGCGGCGGCGGACGAGACGATCACGTGGAGCGAGTGGGCATCGGCGGCGGCGTGCGTCGCGGCGGCGCTGGTCTCCGATGGCGTGCGCGCCGGAGACCGGGTCGCGATCCTCGCCGGCAACACACCGCTGTGGCCGATCGTCGACGTCGGCGCGCTGCTCGCCGGCACGATCGTCGTCGGGCTGTTCCCGACGTGCACCGCGGCGCAGGCCGATGCGCTGCTCGGCGACTGTGGCGCGCGCGTGCTTCTCGTCGACGGCGCCGCGCAGCTCGCGAAGGTGTCGCCGAGCGACGGACGCCGGATCGTGAGCGCGGCGACGTGGGACGAGTGGCTCGACGGCGGCCGGCGCGCGCTGGCCGACGAGGCGGTGGCGGCGGAGATCGCGCGCCGTGCGCGCGCCGCGGCGCCCGACGACGTCGCGGGGCTGATCTACACGTCCGGCTCGACGGGGGAGCCGAAGGGCGCCTGCGTGTCGCACGAGTACCTGCTCGCGTCGGCGGAGTCGATCGCGGACGCGCTGAAGCTCGTGGCGGGCGACAGCTCGCTGTCCGTGCTGCCGTACGCGCACGCCGCGGAGCGGGTGTTCGGCCACTACACGCGGATCGTCGTGGGGATGGAGGCGGGGCTCGTGGCCGACGCGTCGCGGCTGTGGGAGGCCGCGCGGACGTTCCGCCCGACGGTGTTCGGCGGGCTGCCGCGGCTGTACGAGCGAGCGCGCGACGCGCTGCTCGCGGCACGCGCCGCGGTGCCTAACGAGGCGCGCCTGCGCTGGGACGAGCTGCTCCGCGTCGGCGTCGATCGCTCGCGGCTGCGGCGCGCGGGCGCCGCGGTGCCCGCGGATCTCGAACGCGCCTGGGCGTCGCTGCGCGACGTCGCGGCAGCGCCGCTCGCGTCGATCTTCGGCGACCGGATGCGGCTCGCGACGTCGGGGGGCGCGCCACTCGCGCCCGACGTCGCGGAAGCGCTCGACGCGATGGGCGTGACGGTGCTCGGGGCGTACGGGCAGACCGAGCACCTGTGCGTCGCGTTCCATCGTCCGGACGACTACGACTTCGACAGCGTCGGCCGTCCGATGCTCGGCACGGAGCTCCGCATCGCGGCCGACGGCGAGCTGTTGATCGGCCGCGGCGCGCTGACGTTCGCGGGCTACTGGGGACGACCCGAGGCGACGCGCGACGCGTTCACGGACGACGGGCGCTGGCTGCGCACCGGCGATCTGGCGCGGATCGACGAGCGCGGACGGCTCGCGATCACGGGGCGCAAGAAGGAGCTGCTCGCGCTGTCGACGGGCAAGAAGGTGGCGCCGCTCCCGATCGAGGGACGGCTCGCGGAGCACCCGCGCGTCGCGCAGGCGGTGGTGTTCGGCGACGGCCGCAAGCACGTGGGCGCGCTGCTGTTCCTGCGCGACGGCGCCGCGGCCGACGACGCGTCGCTCGACGCGCACGTGCGCGAAGTGAACGCGACGCTCGCGCCGCACGAGCAGGTGCGGCGGTGGCGCGCGGTGCCGGGGGAGCTCCGGGAGAGCGCCGGCGAGCTCACGGCGACGCTCAAGGTCAAGCGCGCGGTCGTCGCCGCGCGACACGCGGATGCGGTGGAGGCGCTGTTCCGGTGAGCACGACGATGGATCCGACGGCGCGCGACACGTACGCGGCGCCGCGCGACACGGCGCATGGCGCGTCGCGCCCGGTGGCGCAGGGGCCCGCGACGCGCGTGGCGATCGCGCTGCTGGTCGCCGCGACGCTCGCGATCGCGGTGGCCTACGCGAGCGCGTTCCGCACGGCCGGACCGCCGGGGTGGGCGGCGTGGCTGCTGGCGACCGGCGTGCCGCTCGCGCTGGTGGGTGTGATGGTGCTCGGCGCGGCGCGCGCCGGACGCCTGCCCGGCACGTTAGGCGCGGCGTTCGCGCTCGTGGGCCTGATGCTGGCGGGCGGCTTCTGTCTCGCGCTCGCGCTGCCCGCCGCGGGTGCCGGGGAAACGGAGCCGCTGCTGTTAGGCCTTCCACGGCGGGCGGCGATCATCGTGTACGGCGTGGGGCTGCTGCCGGTGTTCGTGCTGCCGGCGGCGTACGCGCTCACGTTCGACGCGCAGACGCTGCGCGACGAGGATCTCGCACGCGTGCGCGAGGCGGCCGTCTCGTGGCGCGCGGGCAGGAGGGAACGGGCATGAGCAGCTCCCTCGCTTCGCTCGCGCTGGTGCAGCAGAAGACCGGCGCCGCGCAGCTCGACCGGTTCGGCGACCCGACCATCGTCGGCGTGGCGCTCGCGTACTTCGCGGTGATCGTGGGCGTCAGCGTGTGGGCGGCGCGGCGCACGCGGACGGCGAGCGACTTCTTCGTCGCCGGGCACGGGATCGGGCTCGTGGCGCTGACGGTGGCGTCGGTGTCGACGTCGGTGTCGGGCTTCGCGTTCATCGGCGGCCCCGGGCTGCTGTACTCGGTGGGGCTCGGCGCGCTCTTTCTCATCCTCCCCGCAGCGGTGACGAACGTGCTCGGCGCGTGGGTGCTCGCGAAGCGCATGCGGCTGCTCGGCGAGGTGCGCGGGCTGATGACGGTGCCGGACGCGATCGGCGCGCGGTACCGGTCGCCGATGGCGCAGGGGCTGTCGGGCATCGCGATCCTCGTCGGCATCGTCGGCTACATGGCGACGAACTGCCTGGCGATGGGCTACGTGCTCGACGCGATCTTCGGCGTCGGCGTGACGTGGGGGATCTGGATCGGGATGGGCGTCACGCTCGCGTACTCGGTGGCGGGCGGCATCCTCGCCGGGATCTACAACGACGTGTTCCAGGGCACGCTGATGGCCGTCGCGTCGTCGGCGGTATTCGTGTACGTGCTGAAGCTGGGCGGGGGCATGGCCGGCCTGTCGAACGCGATCACGCCGACGGACGCGGGGTTCCTCGGACCGTTCGGGAAGATGACACCGCTCGCCGCGCTGTCGCTGTTCTTCGTGTTCGGCATGGGCTCGTTAGGCCAGCCGCAGGCCGTGCACAAGTACTACATGCTGCGCGACCCGAAGCAGCTCAAGTGGTACCCGATGCTGAAGACGGTGGGCCAGCTCGTGGTGCTGCTGCTGTACTTCGGCGTGGGCGTCGGCGTGAAGGCGCTCGTGTCCGCGCAGCGGATGGCGCCGCTCGCGAAGCCGGACGCCGCGACGCCGAGCTTCCTGCTGCAGTTCACGCCCGCGCTGCTCGCGGGCATCGTGTTCGCCGGCGTGGCCGCGGCGACGATGGGGGCGACGAACTCGTTCATCAACATCGGCGCGGCGGTGGTGACGCACGACCTGCCGACGGCATTGGGCCGCCCGCTGCGGAACGAGCTGCGGTGGGGGCGCATCTCGACGCTCGTGCTCGCGCTGCTGGCGGGGCTCATCGCGCAGTACTCGGGCGCGCTGGTGGCGTTCCTCGGCGTGTTCGGCTGGGGGCTGTTCGCATCGACGACGGTGCCCGCGCTCGCGATCGGGTTGAACTGGGCGGGCGCGACGCGCGCGGGCGCGATCGCGTCGATCGTGACGGGGCTCGCCACCACGCTGACGCTGGAGACGCTCGCGTACCTGAAGCTGTACGCGTTTCCGGCGGGCGTGAGCGGGACCGCGGTGGGCCTGGTGCTGTCGCTGCTGGTGTTCTTCGCCGGATCGTGGCTGACGCGCGCGCGCGCCGCGGCGGCGATCGACGGCGACGTGCGGCTCGTGATGGACGTGTAGCGCAGAGAGGCCGAGACGTTTCGTGGCGATGTCGACCTTCAACGCTCGTGGAGGAATCCCCATGCAGAGGCTGTCCCACCGCTCGCTCGCGTGCGCGCTCGTCGTGCGCGCGGCGCCGCTGGTCGCGCTGATCACGCTCGTCGCCGTCCCCGCGTCGCTCGCGGCGCAGGCCACGGCGACGGGCCGCGTGGTCGGCGTGATCACGGACGAGAACCACGCGCCGGTGCAGGGCGCGCAGGTCTCGCTCACCGGCACGAGGCTCGGCGCGCTCTCGGGGCTCGACGGGCGCTACGTGATCGGCGGCGTGCCGGCCGGCACGTACGAGGTGCGCGTGCAGCGCATCGGACAGCGCCCGCGGTCGGTGCCGAACGTCGTGGTCCGCGCGGGCGAGGCCACCGCGGCGGACGCGTCGCTGGAGGCGGCCGCGGCGTCGTTAGGCGGGGTCGTGGTGTCGGCGTCGCGGCGCGTGGAGAAGATCACCGACGCGCCGGCGACCATCTCCAGCATCGGCACGGAGACGCTGGACCAGTCGGTCGGCAACACGTTCGCCGGCGCGCTGAAGGAGGCGAAGGGGGTCGACTTCATCCAGGTCGGCATGACGGCGATCGCGATCAACGCGCGCGGGTTCAACTCGTCGTTCAACAACCGGTTCCTCATGGTGGAGGACGGCCGCATCTCGGTGCTGCCCGAGAACGGGCTGCCGGTCGGCTCGTTCACGCCGACACCGAAGGTGGATCTCGCCGGGCTCGAGGTGCTCGTCGGCCCGGGCTCCGCGCTGTATGGGCCCGATGCGTCGAACGGCGTGCTGTCGCTGCGCACGAAGGATCCGCGGCAATACAAGGGCGCGACGCTGGAGATCACCGGCGGCAACCGGAGCTACGCCGACATCCAGGGGCGCTACGCGAACACGACGTCGAGCGGTGCGCTCGGCTTCAAGGTGGCCGGCGAGTACCAGACGGCGAACGACTGGGCGAACTACCTGTGCTACACGGCCGGCGGCGCGGTGTCGTTCGCCGCAGGACAGAAGCCGACGTGCGCGACGGGACTCGTGCGCGAGGACAACCTGAAGACCCCGATCGACTGGAAGGCGAAGGTCGCGCGCGGCACCGGCGCGGTCGTCTGGTACGACGGCGAGAACCGTCTCGAGGTGAACGCGGGGATGAGCGTCACCGACGGCGTGGGGCAGACGAACGTCGGCCGCAACCAGCTCTCGGGGTGGAAGTACAACGTCGCGCAGGCGCGCTACACGACGCCGCACTGGTACCTCAACGCCTATCGCGCGCAGTCGCAGAGCGGCAAGTCCTTCGCGCTGAACCGCTACGCGGGCGCGCAGCTCACGCCGGCGACCGCGAGCCTGTCGCCCGACTCACTGCGCATGCTGTCGGACTGGCCGAGCGACGGTCGGATGTACGCCGGCGAGGCACAGGGCAACTACGTCGTGGCACCGCTGCGCAACACTGCCGTCGTGTTCGGGGCGCAGTACCGGGACGACGTGGTGAGCAGCGACCGGCAGTGGCTGACGGACCGCATCACGGGCTCCGACATCAGCAACGACCAGAAGGGCGTGTACGCGCAGACCACGACGCCGGTGATGCCGTGGCTCGACGTGGTGCTCGCCGGGCGCTACGACAAGCCGAGCGTGTATCACGCGCAGTGGAGCCCGAAGGCGGGCGTGGTGGTGAAGCCGATCGCGGACCAGGCGCTGCGCGTGACGTTCAACCGCGCGTTCAAGTCGCCGACGATCCTGCAGACGAACTTCTTCATCCCCGACTGGACGAGCATCATCTCGATCTACGGCAACACGACGGGCTTCAAGACGGTGAACGCCGCGGGCAACACGGTGTCGACGTACGGCGCGATGGTGCCGGAGACGAACAAGACGTGGGAGTTCGGCTACAAGGGCGTGCTCGCGCAGCGGCTGTACCTCGACGCGACATACTTCCGCTCGGACTACCAGAACTTCATGAGCCCCCTGACGATCGTCGGGAACCCGTTCGCCGCGGGCGGCGCGGCGACGTGGGCCGTGCCGACCGAGAACCCGGGGAACCACATCCCGGTGAACGCGCAGGGACGCATCGTGAACCAGGCGAACATCTCGCCGATCGTCCTGATCTATTACAACCTCGGGAACGCGAAGGTCTCGGGCACGGACATCGGCGCGAACTTCGTCGCCACGCCGCACGTCGAGCTGCGCGGCACGGTGTCGACGGTGAAGATCGACGAGCTGACGACGCCGAGCGGCGCGAGCCCCGAGGCGACGTCGCTGAACTCGCCGACGACGAAGTGGACGTTCGGCGGGACCGCGCGCGACGTCGGACCGCTCACGTTCGGCGCGACGTGGCGCAACGTGAACGCGTACTACTTCCGCTCGGGCTCGAACCAGGGCGTCGTTCCGACGTTCGGCACGCTCGACGCGTCGGTGTCGCTGAAGCTCTCGACGCTGCAGAACACGATGCTCAACCTCGGCGTGAGCAACCTGCTCTCGTGCACGGCGCAGGACGTGACCTACGTGCCGGCCAGCAAGCTCCCGACGGGCGCGCAGCCGAACAGCATCATCGACCAGGAGGACCGCTCGTGTGGGTTCAATCGCCGCCACGTCGAGATGATCAACATGCCCGAGATCGGACCGATCGCGTTCCTCGGCGTGCGGTTCCAGCGGTGACCGCGGCGCCGACGCAGCCGCCGGCCGTCACGGTGCCGGCAGCGGAGGGGCGGTTCGAGTGGCACACGTACGCCGGAGCGCCGGGTGCCCGCCGGTACAAGCTGTACGTGCCGGCGAGCTACGACGCGCGCCGACCCGCGCCGCTCGTCGTGATGTTGCACGGCTGCACGCAGGATCCCGACGACCTCGCGCGCGGCACGCGGATGAACGCGGCGGCCGAGCGCTCCGGCGCGCTCGTCGCGTACCCCGAGCAGGTCGCGACGGCGAACCCGCTGCGCTGCTGGCGGTGGTTCGAGGCCGCGCAGCAGCGGCGCGACGGCGAGGAGGTGGCGCTCGTGGCGGGGATCACGCGCGAGGTGATGCAGCGGTTCGCCGTCGACGCGCGGCGCGTGTACCTCGCGGGGATCTCCGCCGGCGGCGCCATGGCGCTCATCGTCGCCGCGTCGCACCCGGAGCTCTACGCTTCGGCGGCGTCGCACTCTGGCGTGGCGGTCGGCGTCGCGGTCACGGCGGAGGCGGCGTGGGCGATGATGCGCACCGGTGCGCCGGACGGCATGGACCTCGCCGCGCGGCTGCTCGCGGTCGCGGGCGAGCCGAGTCGCGCGGTGCCGCTGCTGGTCGTGCACGGGCTCGCGGACAACACCGTGAGCGCGCGCAATGCGCGCCAGATCGCGGAGCAGTGGGCGATGGCGTTCGGCCCCGTGCCTAACGGCGCGCCGGAGTCGGCCGAGGTGCGCGGGCGGCGCGTGGAGCTGGCGCGGTGGGGCCGCGGCGGGTCGACGCTCGTCGAGCTCGCGGTGGTGTCGGAGCTCGGGCACGCGTGGTCGGGCGGCTCGCGCGCCGGCACGTTCGCCGACGAGGCGGGCCCCGAGGCGACGGAGCTGATGCTCGCGTTCTTCGCGCGGCATCCGAGGGACGAGTGACGACGAGCGCGCAGGTCGGCGCCGCGTACGCGACGCCCACGAGGGGCGTGGTCACGGCGTGGCCAAGCTTTCCGGAGGGCGACGACGCGGTCGCGCGGTGGGCGCGGCTGGCGCCGCAGCGCGCGGCGGTGATCGACGGCGTGACGGGGCGTCGCACGACGTACGCGGCGCTCGACGCGATGGCGATGCGGTGGGCGGCGCGGCTCGCGCGCCACGGCGTGCGGCGTGGCGACCGGGTGGCGCTGCTCGCGGGGACGCGCGTGGAGTGCGTGGCGCTGTTCCACGCCTGCCTGCGGCTCGGCGCGGCGCTCGTGCCGCTGAACTGGCGGCTCTCGGTCCCCGAGCTCGCGCGCGTGCTCACGGACGCCGAGCCGGCGGTGCTGGTGATCGACGAGCGCCACGCGACGGTCGCCGCGCGCGCCGAGGCGGAGCGCGGCGCCGCGACGCCCGCGCTGGCCCTCGACGCCGCGGACGACGAGGATTCGACGCGCGTGCCTAACGTCGTCGCCGGCGCGGCCGACGACGCGACGATGATCCTGTACACGTCGGGGAGCACCGGTCGGCCGAAGGGCGTCGTGCTCCCGCGCCGCCAGCTGCTGTTCAACGCGATCGCGACGACCGTCGGCTGGCGGCTCGGTCCCGACGACGTGGCGCCGGTGGCGACGCCGATGTTCCACACCGGCGGGTGGCACGTGTTCACGACGCCGTTGCTGCACGTCGGCGCGACGGTCGTGCTGTGCGACGGGTTCGACGCGGACCGGTTTCTCGCCGCGCTCGACGAGCAGGCGTGCACGGTCGCGTTCGCGGTGCCGACGCAGCTCACGATGCTGCTCGCCTCGCCGCGGTGGGGCACGCCGCTGCCGCGGCTTCGCTACTTCATCTCCGGCGGCGCGCCGTGTCCGCCGAGCGTGCGCGCCGCGGTGCGCGCGGCGGGCTACGGCATGCGGCAGGGGTACGGTCTGACGGAGTGCGGCCCGAACTGCTTCGCGACGAACGACGAGACCGCGGACGCGCATCCGCACACCGTCGGCTGGCCCAACGTGGGGCTCGAGATGCGGCTCGTGCGCGACGACGGCACCACGGCCGACGTCGACGAGCCGGGCGAGCTGTGGCTGCGCGGCCCGCAGATGTTCGCCGGCTACTTCCGCGCGCCGGATCGCACCGCCGAAGCGGTGACGTCCGACGGCTGGCTGCGCACGGGCGATCTCGCGTGCCGCGACGCGGCGGGGCGTTACACGATCTGCGGCCGGAAGAAGGAGATGTACATCTCGGGTGGCGAGAACGTCTTTCCGGGCGAGGTGGAGGCGGTGCTGTGCGACGCGCCCGACGTCGCGGAGGCGGCCGTCGTCGGCGTGCCCGACGCGAAGTGGGGCGAGGTGGGGCACGCGTTCCTCGTCGCCGCGCGCGGCGCGTCGATCGATCCGGCGGCGGTGCTCGCGCACGCGCGCGGCGCGCTCGCCGGCTACAAGCTGCCGAAGCGCCTAACGGTGCTGGCCGAGCTGCCGCGGCTCGGCTCGGGGAAGGTGGACCGCGCGGCGCTCGCCGCGCGCGCGGGAGCGGAGTCGTGACCGTGGCGGAGCTCGTCGCGAAGGGATCGACGATCCGTGCGACGCTGGAGTTCGTGTCGAGCACGCGCGGCGAGGCGGCGCGGCGCGAGGTGCTGACGCGGCTGTCCGACGCGGACCGCGCGCTCGTCGAGTCGCTCAGCGCGACGGACGAGGTGCCGTTCGCGCTCTGGCTGCGCGTCTCCGAGGCGACCGACGCGGTGGTCGGTCCGGCGGTGCCGGACTGGCCGGAGCGCGCCGGCGCGCTCGCCATCGAGTCGCTCGGCGTGCAGCTCTACGGCGGCATCCTGCGCAAGTCGTCGCCGCTCGCGTTCGCGACGCAGAGCGTGTCGCTGTTCCGGCTGTACTACCACCCGGGCGACATGAAGGTGGTGGAGACGGAGTCGATCGGCGATCGGGGCGGGCGGGTGGTGCTCCGGCTCGTCGGCTTCGACCACACGAGCCGCCACTTCTGCCGCCGTCAGACCGGGGGACTCGCGAAGGCGGTGGAGATCGCGGGGGGCGAACGCGCGCGCGTCCGTCACGTCCGCTGCGCGCTGGAAGGCGATGCGTTCTGCGAGTGGGACCTGAAGTGGGAATGATGCGGTAGCCCAGGGGAACCTGCGGTCTCTGTTCGGGGTACCAGTTCCCGCTCCGTGGGGAGCCTGTGCCGGCCCGGTCGGGCGGCGCAGCGGACTGGACGACACCGCCTGGAGGAGACCGACATGGCACAGGAGACCGAGCTGACCCGGCTGCGCGACCCCTTCGCGCCCGAGGACATCGAGTGGCGGGTGCAGACCGCCGGCGAGAAGAACGGGAAGCCGTGGGCGCGCGTGCTCGCCTACGTCACGAACCGCGCGATCATGGACCGCCTCGACGAGGTCGTGGGGCCGGCGAACTGGCAGAACGTGTACAAGGAAGGCCCTGCCGGCGGCGTGATCTGCGGGCTCTCGGTCCGCGTCGCGCGGTCGGACGGCACGAGCGAGTGGGTGACGAAGTGGGACGGCGCGGAGAACAGCGACGTCGAGCCGGTGAAGGGCGGGCTCTCGAACTCGATGAAGCGTGCGGCGGTGCAGTGGGGCCTCGGCCGCTACCTGTATGATCTCGAGGAGGGGTGGGCGCAGGTGCACGACGGCGGCCGCTTCAGCGCGAAGACGAAGGACGGCAAGTGGTTCAAGTGGGACCCGCCGACGATGCCGGAGTGGGCGCTGCCGAAGGCGCAGGTCGCGTCCGTCGATCAGCTCGCGCGCATCGACGCGCTGCTCAGCCAGGTGCGCAATGCGAAGGTCGCGGGCGGCATCCGCAAGCGCGTCGCCGAAGGGCTGACCCGCGCCGCGGCCGACGACGCGATCCGCTTCCTGGAAGCTCGCATCGCCGTGGAGACGGAGTCGCAGCGGGCCGCCTGACCGGCGAGGGCAGGAGGGCAGGAGGGCAAGAGGGCAGGAGGGCCTAACGACTCTCCTGCCCTCTTGCCCTCTTGCCCTCCTGCCCTCGACCGTTAGGCCGCCGAGTCGATCGCCGCGTACATCCCCGACGTCGCCGCCGCCTGCGCGGCGGACTCGCGCGCGGCGGCGAACAGCGTGTCGGCGGTGCGGCCCTGGCCCGGCGCGACGGCGACGCCGATGCGGACGTGGGTGCTGCGCGTGGTGGGGCGCGGCGCGGCGAGCACGCCGGTCGCCGCGTCGCGCAGGCGGTCGGCGGCGCCGCGCGCCTCGCTCGGCTGCGTGTCCGGCAGCAGCACGGCGAACTCGTCGTCGGCGAGACGACCCACGAAGTCGCCGCCGCGCGTGTTGCGACACAGCGCGTCCGCGACCCGGCGCCGCAGCTCGTCGAGCGTCGTCGGCGCGGCGCCCGCCGACTGCCGTCGCGCGAGCGCGTCGGCCGCGTCGATCGTGACGACGAGCACCGCGACCGTGCGGATCGCCGCGCCGCGCGACGAGAGCAGCCGCCCGCACTCCGCGTGCACGAGCGGCGCGAGCGGGAGCCGCGTCAGCGGGTCGTGGCCGGGAGGGAGGGGGAGCGCATCGGGGCCGGCCATCAGCTCCGCCGCGGCGAGACGCTGCATCTCCGCGGTGCGCGGCGCCCACGCCGGCGCGACCTTCTCGAACTTCTCGAACACCGCCGGATCGAACGCGGTGCCGATGTCCTTGCGCAGGATCGCCATCGCCTCGTCGTGCGACAGCGCGCGCTTGTACGAGCGCACCGACGTCAGCGCGTCGTACACGTCGGCCACGCACAGGATGCGCGCGACGAACGGGATGTCCTCGCCCTGGAGGCCGTTCGGGTAGCCCTTGCCGTCCCACCGCTCGTGGTGCGACAGCACGATCGGCCGCACGTCCCACGGGAACTCGATGCCGGAGAGCATGTCGACGCCGGCGACCGTGTGGCTGCGCATGAGCGCCCACTCCTCGTCGGAGAGCTTGCCCGGCTTGTTCAGCACCTCCTCCGGGATCACGAGCTTGCCGACGTCGTGCAGCAGCGCGCCGATGCGGAACCAGAACAGCGACTGCTCGTCGAGCCCCGCCTCCTCGGCGATCATGCACGACAGATCCGCGACGCGCTTGCAGTGACCCTGGGTGTACCGGTCCTTCGCCTCGATGGACTCACCCCAGCGGCGCGCGACCTCGACGAACTCGTCCTCGATGCGGCCGACGCGGCGGCCGATGTCGGCGAGGTCGCGTCGCGCGCGCAGCGCCTCGAACAGCTTGTGCGCGGAGTTGAGCGCCTTCAGGGTGTCGGCGTTGCGACCCTGGCGACGGAAGAGCTCCGCCTGCTCGCGCGCCGTCTCGGCCTTCAGCAGCAGGTCGCCGCGCGACTCCGCGTTCTCGCGCGCGCGGTCGAGATGCTGCTCGGCCTCCGCGTACGCGCCCTGCTCGCGCGCGACGACGCCGAACATCTTGTGCGCGTCGCCGATGCCGGCGGAGTGCGTGGTGCGGCCGCAGACGTCCATCGCCGACTCGACGGCCTTGCGCGCGTTCTGGGTGTCGCCGCGCGCGACCCACATCTCGGCGAGGTTCACGTGCATCAGCGCGAGCGCGTCGAGGTCGCCGATGCCGGTGATGATGCTCGACGCTTCCGCGTACACGCGCTCGGCCTCGGCCCACTGGCCGAGGTCGACGTGCAGCATACCCATGTTGTTCAGCGTCGCGGCCACGTCGCGCACGAGCCCCGCGGCGCGGTACTCGGCGAGCGCGCTCTGATAGTGAGAGAGCGCGAGCTGCAGGTCGCCGCGCACCGTCGACACGATGCCGAGGTGCATGGTCGCGAACGCGCGCACGCGGCCGGAGTTCGCGACGCGCGCGCGGGCCATCGCGTCGCCGAACAGCCGCTCGGCGTCGTCGAGCTGACCGAGCTGCAGATGGACGATGCCCGCGTTGTTCAGCGCCTGGCCGGCACCGCCGTCGTCACCCGAGGCGGTGCACACGGCGAGCGCTGCCTCGAGACAGTCGAGCGCGGCCTCGGCGTTCCCCTCGATGTGGAAGCTGCGCGCGCTCACGCGCAGCGCTTCCGCGGCGATCGTCGGCGCGTCGCCGGTGCGCGGCAGGCCGCGCAGCACCTCGCCCGACATCGCACGCGCCTCCGCGAGCCGGCCCGCCATGACGGCGGACCGCGCGGCATCGAGCAGCTCCTCGGGCGTGCGACGCACGGGCGCCGCCGCGAGAGGCTTGCCGAAGACCGGGTCGGAGGAGAGTGGGCGCGTCATCGAGAGGTGGGGGCGGCGACGCGCTCAGTCGAACGCGCGCCGCCGCGGGGGCTGCGTCAGTGGCGGCCCCAGGAGACGATGTAGCCGGAGAAGTGCCAGATGTCGGTGCGCAGCTTGTGGCCGCGCACGTCCATGCTGGTGTTGAGATCCTCGAACGAGTTGGCCGTGCCGGCCGCCGCGTCGACGTCGCTGCGCGTCTTGAAGTACGACACGATCGGCGAGCCGCCGTCGTGCCCGTCGACCACGGCGTCGCGGATGTCCTGCTCGATCTCCAGCGGTCGCGTGAACGTCGCGCCCGACGGCTCGAACTCGTACGCGAACTGCGAACCCGCGATCGCCGTGACGGTGATCTCGAGCGACTCGGTGCCCGCGGGGAGCGCGTTGCTCGGCACCTTCACCTTCAGCCCCGCGGCATCGAGGCGGATCACCGCGCCGTTGCGGTCGACGACCACGCGGCGCGTGACGTCGTCGCCGAGCGGCGTGCGACGCTGCACGGTGGCGACGCGCACCGCCGTGGACGACGACGAGAGCGAAGGGATGCTGGGGCTGAGCTGCGTCCGGGACGCGTCATCGCACGCGCCGAGGGCGACCACGGCGGCGGCGACGACAGCGAGTCGAGCGGTGCGAAGTCCAGTCATACGAGTTCCAACTCCATGGGCATGGGTTGCGGGGCATCGTGCGTCACCCCGTCCTGCTCGGTCGTTCGCGTCCCGCCCCCAAAGCCGCCCAGTCCACCACGTGCTGGAGCCATACCTCTGGCGGCAGTCTCGGCGCTCCTTGCCGGGAACTTGAGGCTGGGTGGCGGCGGGCCGGGGCGTGGGACGTCCCACTGGCGAAACGACGAGACGGTCCGTGACCCGGTCACGGGTGGGGGCGTCCTCCCGTGTGACCCAGCGCACGTCCCAGGCAAACCGACCTCAGCCGTAGGGCCCCGCCGCCTCCGATGTCCACTTCCATCCTCCGCTCGCCGTCGCGCCGCGCCCGCCTCTCCATGAGCGCCGCCGCGCTCCTCGCCCTCGCCGCGTGTGGACGCGACCGACCCGCGAGCGGCGCCGGGTCGGGGAGCGGCGCGGGGGACGTCGGCGGCACGCTCGTGATCGCGACGGCCGGCGACGCCGACATCCTGCTGCCGCCGCTCGTCGCGAGCCTGCAGGCGGCGCAGATCACGTCGCAGCTCTTCGACCGGCTGGCGGAGATCGACAGCACGATGAACACGGTGGGCGACGCCGCGTTCGCCCCGCGGCTCGCGAAGAGCTGGACGTGGTCCGGCGACTCGCTGTCGGTGCGGTTCGCGCTCGATCCGCGCGCGCGGTGGCACGACGGCACGCCGGTGCGCGCGGCGGACGTGAAGTTCAGCTACGAGGTCTACGCGGATCCGGCGACCGGCTCGCCGGCGACGGAGCTGCTGCAGAACGTCGCATCCGTGGACGCGCCCGACTCGCTCACTGCGGTGGTGCACTTCAAGTCGCGCCGCCCGGAGCAGTTCTTCGACTTCGTGTACAACGTCTACGTGCTGCCGCAGCATCTGTTAGGCGGCACGCCGCACGCGGCGCTGCGCACGACGCCGTTCGCGCGGCAGCCGGTGGGCACGGGGCGCTTCCGCTTCGTGCGCTGGGAGCCGAACCAGCGCATCGAGATCGTGGCCGACACGACGAACTGGCGCGGGCGCCCGAAGCTCGATCGCGTGATCTGGTCGTTCGCGCCGGATCCGGCGGCGGCGACGGCGAAGCTGCTCTCGGGCGAGGCGGACCTGTGGGAGATGCTGCGCGGCGACGCGATCGGGCAGGTGGCGTCGAAGGCGTCGCTGCGCGCGATGCCGTACGCGTCGCTCGACGTCGGGTTCCTGCTGTTCAACGTGCGGGGCGGCATGTTCGCCGATCGCGCGCTGCGTCGGGCGCTCGCCGAGTCGATCGACCGTGAGGGCCTCGTGCGCAGCGCGCTCGACACGCTCGCGTACGTGGCGACGGGCCCCGCGCCGCGCGCGCTCGACGGCAAGCCGCACGGCGCGATCACGCACGATCTCGCCGCGGCGGCGCGCACGCTCGACTCGTTGGGCTGGCGCATGGGGCCGGACTCGGTGCGCGCGAAGAGCGGCAAGCCGCTCGCGTTCGGGCTCATGGTGCCGACGACGAGCCAGGTGCGCATCCGGCTCGCGGTGCTGCTGCAGGAGCAGCTGAAGCAGATCGGCGCGAAGGTGACGATCGAGCAGCTGGAGCCGAACGCGATGATGCAGCGCCTGGGCACGCACAAGTTCGACGCGATGCTGCATGCGTGGCACGCGGATCCGTCGCCGTCGACGGTGCGGCAGTCGTGGGGCTCGGCGGCGGCGAACGCGCCGGGGAGCCCGAACGTCGCGGGCTACGCCAGCCGCGCGTTCGACGCGCTCATCGACTCGGCCGCGCTCGCGTTCGACCCGGCGCAGCAGAAGCAGCTCTACGCCCGTGCATACGACACGCTGACGGACGACGCGCCGGCGGTGTGGATCTACGAGCTGCGCAACTTCGCCGGGGTGCACCGTCGCGTCCGTCCGGCCGGGGTGCGCGCCGACGCGTGGTGGGCGGCGCTCGGCGACTGGTCGATCCCGGCCGGAGAGCGGATCGCGCGCGACAAGATCGGGCTGCGTACGGCGTCCGCGCGCTGACTCACGGCGGCTCGGCGAATCGAACCGCAGAGGACGCAGAGGGCCGCAGAGGGCGTCAGCAGCAGTCCTCTGCGGCCGAGCCATGCCCGCGAGTAGATTGTACGAGGATCGTACGAACTCTCTCGTCTCCGAGATCACGACCGTGACCGTTTCCGTCCGTTTCGGCCTGCCGCACCTCCGGGCCGAGCTGCTCGACCCCGACGAGGCGCGCCGCATCGACCCGGCGCTCGCGACCCCGTCCGCGCCCGACGTGTGGGTGTACCGCTACCACGAGCCCGACGCCGGCTGGAGCCTCAGCGTGGCGACGCTCGCCGCGCCCGGCTCGGAGCGCATGTCGCTCGGCGGCTTCCGCATCGCCCCGCCCAGCCGCGCCGCGCTGCCCGGCTACGACAACGACCGCGAGGCGATCGAGCTCGCGGTCGGCATGGAGGAGAAGGTGTACTGGTCGCGCGTGCTCCGCGTCGCCGGCCCGCTCGGGCGACGGCACCTCGACCGCATCGTGGGCGGCAAGTGCGTGCTGCTGCCGACGCCGGAGGCGCGGGTGGGCCAGCCGCGCGACCACGAGCTGCTCGACTTCGCCGTGCAGTGCCTGCGCGACGTGAACGCGTCGGGCGACATCCAGGTCGTCACCGGCCAGGACCTCGGGCACGGCGCCATGAGCGACGGCCGCACGACGTCGCTCGCCTACATGCATGCGCGGTTCGACGGCAGCGTCACCGCGGACACCTCGGCGCCGACGGCGGAGGGCAACTTCCAGCTGCTGCGCGGCATGCTCGCCGGCGCCGGCGTGCCGATGGAGCGCGCGCGCGTCGCGCTGTTAGGCGCGGGCAACATCGGCCGCCGGATCACCGAGCGGCTGTTGGAGACCGGCGTCGGATCGATCACCGCCGTGGAGCCGTCGCCCGACGCGCGGGCCCGTCTCGCGGAGCGCGGTGTGAGCGCGTGGCCCGCGGAGCGGAAGCTCGAGGCGCTGGCGCTGCCGGTGGACGCGGTGCTCGTCAACGCCGCCGGCGGCTCGCTCGACGACGCGGCCGTCCACGCGATCGCCGCGAACCCGCACGTGCGGGTCGTCTGCGGCTCGGAGAACCTCGCCATGCCTAACGCGGCGAACGAGCGCGTGCTGCTCGGCGCGGGGAAGGTCTACTGCCACCCGGAGCTCGGCGGCATGATGGGCTACCTCACCGCCGTCGAGGAATACCTCGCGCGCCGCCAGGGCACGCCGTTCGACGTCACCACGCTGCTGCACGCCGCGCACCGGCTGTACGACGTGGGGCTCGAGGCGACGGTGCGCGTGGTCGCGGGGCGCTTCCGCGAGAGCTTCCAGGACGCGGCGCGGGCGATCTATACGGCGTAGCTGCGTGGCTGCGTGGCTGCGTACCGTTAGGCGGTCACGCAGCCACGCAGCGACTCACCGGTTCTTGAATTTCGCGATCGCGTTCCGCGTGAAGTCCGACAGCACGAGCCGCCCGCTCATCTCGGCGCGGCGCGCGAGCAGCTCGTCCCAGTCGTCGGTGCCGGACCACGCGGCGCGCTTGATGAGCGCCATGGCCTCGGGGTTCGACGCGGCGAGGCGTGCGGCGAGCACCTGCACGCGCTCCTCGAGCTCCATCGGCGTCTCGGCGAGCTGCGTGTAGAGCCCGTGCGTGTGCGCCCACCGCGCGTCGCGCCAGTCGGCGTCCACCGCCATGCCCTGGAACGCGGCGAGGCCGATCTTGCGCTCGATCACCGGGCCGACGACGAACGGGCCGATGCCGACGGCGAGCTCGCTCAGCTTGCACGCCGCCGTCGTCACCGCGACCGAGTAGTCCGACGCTGCGACGAGACCGACGCCGCCGCCGGCGACCTTGCCGTGCACCGCCGCGACGACGAACTGCGGGCAGCGCAGCATGGCGAGGATGACGCGCGCGAAGCCGAGGAAGAACTCCTTGCCCGCGTCGGCGTCCGCGATCGCCGTCAGCTCGTCGAACGACGCGCCGGCGCAGAACGGGCCGGGGCCGTCGCTGCGCAGCACGATGACGCGCACGTCGCGCTGGCGGCCGGCGTCGGCGACGCGCTCGGCGAGGTCGCGCAGCAGCGCGGCGGGGAGCGAGTTCCCCTTCGGGTGGCCGAAGCGCACGGTGGCCACGCCGTCGTGCACGTCGACGACGACGCGCCCGTATGCCGGGAGCGCGTGGAGGGGCGATGCGGGGGGCACGGTCATGGAACTCTCGCGGGCGTCGGCTCTATACCAGGGGAGGGTCGGCTATATTTAACGTCGAACGGAAGCGTCCCGAGATCCCAGTAGCCGGAGCATCGCCCGTGAGCACGCTGGCCACGCCCGAGAGCATCCCCGCCGACGAGAGCGCCCGACTCGCCGAGTTCGAGGCGCGCATCGCGGCCGGGGAGACGATCGAGCCGAAGGATTGGATGCCCGAGCGCTACCGCAAGCAGCTCGTGCGCATGATGAGCCAGCACGCCCACTCCGAGATCGTCGGCATGCTGCCGGAGGGGAACTGGATCACGCGCGCGCCGAGCCTGCGGCGGAAGATGTCGCTCATCGCCAAGGTGCAGGACGAGGCCGGGCATGGGCTGTACATCTACTGCGGCACGGAGACGCTCGGCGTCGATCGCGCGGAGCTCGTGGCCGAGCTGCTGTCGGGGAAGGCGAAGTACTCCAGCATCTTCAACTACCCGACGCTGACGTGGGCCGACATCGGCGTGATCGGCTGGTTCGTCGACGGCGCGGCGATCGTGAACCAGACGGTGCTCGCGAAGACGAGCTACGGCCCGTACGCCCGCGCGATGATCCGCATCTGCAAGGAAGAGAACTTCCACAAGCGGCAGGGCTTCGAGATCGTCGCCACGCTCGCCGCCGGCACGCCGGCGCAGCGCGAGATGGTGCAGGACGCCGTGAACCGCTGGTGGTGGCCGACGCTCATGATGTTCGGGCCGAGCGACAAGGATTCGCCGAACAGCGGGGAGCTGCTGCGCTGGCGCGTGAAGCGCTTCACGAACGACGAGCTGCGGCAGCGCTTCGTGAACCTCACGGTGCCGCAGGCGCAGGCCGTGAACGTGTCGCTCCCGGATCCGGAGCTGCGCTACGACGCGGCGTCGGAGAGCTGGGTGTTCGGTCAGATCGACTGGGACGAGTTCTGGCGCGTCGTGAAGGGCGACGGCCCGTGCAACCGCGAGCGGCTGGCGGCGCGCAACAAGGCGCACGACGAGGGCGCGTGGGTGCGCGCCGCCGCCGAGGCGTATGCCGCGAAGCGCGACTCGCGTCGGGACGCGGGACGCGGGACGCGGGACGCGGTTGCGCAATCGAGCGTGGCATGACGAGTCCCGAGTCCCGCGCCTCGAGTCTCGACTCGTCCGACACGCAGTGGCCGCTGTGGGAGGTGTTCACGCAGGAAGGGCAGGGCGCGCCGCACGAGCACGCGGGAAGCGTGCACGCCGTGGACGCCGAACAGGCGCTGCAGAACGCGCGCGACGTCTATGCGCGGCGCGGCAAGATCGTCAGCGTGTGGGTGGTGCCCACCGCGTCGATCACGGCGTCGACGCCCGACGACATGGGCCCCTTCTTCGATCCGGGCAACGACAAGCCGTACCGGCACCCGCAGTTCTACAAGGTGCCGCGCGGCGTGCGGGTGTACTGACGTGGGCTACGGCAATCCGCCCGACGAGCCGGAGACCGGGGCCGGGTCCGACGCGCCGCCTGCCGTCCGGCCGCTGAGCGCGACCGCGGGCCACGTCGTCCCCACGTGGACGTCGGGCGTCACCGACAACGCGCTCGCCGAGTACCTGCTGCGGCTCGGCGACGACCGGCTGGTGCTCGGCCAGCGGCTGGCCGAGTGGTGCGGCCACGGGCCGATCCTCGAGGAGGACATCGCGCTCGCGAACATCTCGCTCGACCTGTTCGGCCAGGCGGCGCTGCTGCTGAAGCTCGCCGGCGAGACGGAGGGGAAGGGGCGCGACGAGGACGCGCTCGCGTTCCTGCGCGACGCGGTGGAGTTCCGCAACGTGCAGCTCGTGGAGCTGCCGAAGGGCGACTTCGGCTTCACGATCGCGCGGCAGTTCCTGTTCGACGCGTACTCGGAGCTCTGCTACGCGGAGCTCGCGCGCAGCACGCACGCGGAGCTCGCGGGAATCGCGTCCAAGGCGCACAAGGAGATCCGCTACCACCTGCGCCACAGCACCGACTGGATCCTCAAGCTCGGCGACGGCACGCCGGAGAGTCACGCGCGCGTGCAGTCCGCGTTCGACGACCTGTGGCGGTTCACGGGCGAGCTGTTCGAGTCGGACGACGTCGACCGCGCCGTCGCGGAGCAGGGGATCGGCGTCGACCCGTCGACGCTGCGGCCGCGCTGGCGCACGCGCGTGGAGGCGGTGCTCGCCGAGGCGACGCTGCGCGTGCCTAACGACGGCGTGATGGCGAGCGGCGGGCGCCGCGGCCGGCACACGGAATACCTCGGGCACATGCTGGCCGAGATGCAGAGCGTGGCGCGGGCGCACCCCGGGGCGCAGTGGTGACCTCCGCGTTCGCTGGGGGGACGGCAGACGTCTGGGCCGCGCTGCGCGAGGTGCCGGACCCCGAGGTGCCGGTGATCAGCGTCGTGGAGCTCGGGATCGTGCGCGACGTGGCGGTCGACGGCGACGCGGTGACGGTGACGATCACGCCGACGTACTCCGGCTGTCCCGCGATGCGCGAGATCGAGCGCGACATCGTCGCGGCGCTCGAGGTGCGCGGCTTCGCGCGGGTGGCGGTGCGTACGACGTACACGCCGGCGTGGACGACCGCGTGGATCGACGACGACGCGCGCGAGAAGCTCCGCGCCTACGGCATCGCGCCGCCAGGGCCGCCCGAGGGGCCGGACCTCATCCCGCTGCGCCGCCGGCGCGTGGTACCGTGCCCCTACTGCGGCTCGGAGCGCACCACGCTGCGCAGCGAGTTCGGCTCGACGGCGTGCAAGGCGATCCACTTCTGCGACGCCTGCCGCCAGCCGTTCGAGGAGTTCAAGGCGATCTGACGCCGGCGCGCGCGTCGGCGAGCGACGCGCCGATCGTGAAGTCGACGACGGAGCCGGGCGCGACGCGCAGCACGCCGGTGGACGCGCGCGCGGGCCCCGTCTGCGGGACGGCGAGCAGCGTTAGGCCGTTGGCCGGGATCTGGGTCGCCTGCAGGCGGAACTGCTCCGCACGCCCACCCGGCACGTCGCCGAGCCGCGTCGCGACGCCGGCGCTCACGGAGTAGATCGCGAGCGGACCGGCGAACCGGCTCGACACGTGGATGACGACCGGCGCTGCCGCGTCGGCGAGCGACACCTCGCCGGGCGACTCGATCGTCGTGAGGGGGCGTGGTCCCGGCGCGGTCGCGCACGCCGCGAGGAGCAGCGCGGCGCCGAGCGCGAGCGGTCGAGTCGGGTGCATCTCGTGGGTCTCCAGTGGGTCGATCCTGGCTGCACGTGCAGCTTCGGTGCCTGGCCTGATAGAACGGTCTCGTCGTGTCGGCGGGACGACCGTGACGCGTGTCACCTCGGGTGCGACGGTGATGACCGCGTGCCGGTCGGCGCGGCACTCATGACTCCACGTACGTGTTTCTGGAGGACTGAAGGAGGACTGAAGAAGGACCGACAACACCCTTTGTGTTTGGTCCTTCTTCAGTCTCTCTTCAGTCCTTCTTCAGTCCCACACGAACTCGTACGTGGAGTCCGGCCGACGTCAGACGGAAAGCAACGCCTCCAATCGCGCGCCGATCGCCGCGGCGCTGGGCAGCACGGCCTCGAGCAGCACGGGGTGGTACGGCATCGGCACGTCCTCCACGCACAGCCGCTCCACCGGCGCATCCAGCCACCAGAACGCGTCCTTCGCGAGCGTCGCGACGATCTCCGCGCCGAAGCCGGCCGTCAGCGTATCCTCGTGCACGACGAGACAGCGCCCCGTCTTCCGCACCGACGCCAGCACGCACGCGCGATCCCACGGCGCCACGGTGCGCAGATCGATAAGCTCCACGCGATCGCCGAGCCGCTCGGCGGCCTCGCGGCAGCGGTGCACCATCGCGCCCCACGTCACGAGCGTGACGTCGCTTCCCTCGCGCAGCACCGCGGCTTTCCCGAACGGCAGGACGTAGTCGTCGCCCGGATAGTGCGCGCTGCCGTCGCTCGTCATGAGCAGGGCGCGGTGCTCGAAGAAGATCGACGGATTCTTCGATCGCATCGCGGCGCGCAGCAGCCCCACTGCGTCGGCGGCGTTCGACGGCATCGCCACCTGCCAGCCCAGCGCATGCGCGAAGCGGACCTCGTCGCTCAGCGAGTGCCACGGGTCGCCGACGTCCTTGCCGAAGCCGCCGGGCATGCGGACGACGATCGGTGCGGCGAAGCGGTTGTTCGTGCGCCAGCGCACGGTGCCGCAGTTGTTGAGCTGCTCGGTCGCCGGGTCGGCGTACTTACGGAACTGTATCTCGGCCACGGGCATGAGCCCCGCGTAGGCCATCCCGACGGCACGGCCGACGATCCCCTCCTCGGACAGCGACGTGTCGAACACGCGCCGCTCGCCGAAGCGCTTCTGCAGCCCCTCGGTCACGAGGTGCACGCCGCCCTTCACGCCGACGTCCTCGCCGAACACGACGACGCGCGGGTTCACCTCGAGCTCGTTCGCGATCGTGCGGCGCACCGCTTCCGCGAACCGCACGGTGGGGCCGTCGCTCGCGGGCGCGTCACTGCTGCCTAACGCGGCGAGCGTCTCCTCGGGGACGCCGCCCGTCGGCGTCTCGTCGCCCGGCGTGACTGGCTCGGCGTAGATGAATCGCTTCACGCGCGCGGGATCGGACACCGGCCGCGCGCGCGCCGCGTCGAGCGCCGTGGCGACGTCGCGCTCCGCCTGCCGCTCGATCGACTCCAGCTCGACGGCGTCGAGCACGTGCTCGGCGAGGAATCGACGGAGCCGCGGCAGCGGATCGCGCGCCTCGTCGGCGGCGATGTCGTCGGGCGATCGATACGCCTTCTGGTTGTCGGGGCCGGAGTGGCTCGACAGGCGCGGCACGGTCAGACGCACGAGCGCCGGTCCGCGTCCCGCGCGCACGTGGTCGACGCAATCCGTGAGCAGCTTCACCGTCTCCAGCGGGTCGCAGCCGTCGCCGTCGCGCACGTGCAGGTTGCCGAACGACGCGAGGTTGCGCGCCACGTTCGCGCCCGGCGTCTGGAAGCGGCTGGGCACCGAGATCCCGAGGCCGTTGTCCTCGACGTAGAACAGCATCGGCAGCGACAGCGTCGTCGCCATGGTGAGCGCCGACCAGAACCCGTTCGTCGCCACCGACGCCTCGCCGCCTAACGACACGCCGATCGCGCCCGCCCACGACGCGTCGCCGAGCACGTCGCGGTGGTAGCCGATCGCCTGCGCCCATCCCGCGACCGGCGTGTACTGCCCACCGACGTCGCCCGACATGGGCAGCACGACCGGCCCGTTCCGGTTCGGCAGGTTGCAGACGACGCCGATGTCGCGTCCGTCGCTGAACCCGCCGGCGCGGCCGAGTGGGCTCGCGAGCGCATCCTCGATCGACAGGCCGACCGAGAGCAGCAGTGGCCGCGAGCGGTAGTACGCTCCCGCGGCGTCGTGGGGGTGGTCGAGCAGCGCGCCGAGGATCGTCTGCGCGACGTCGTGTCCGCGGGCGGAGAACTGGTACAGCACCACGTGCTCGCGCGGCACGCTCGCCTTGTTCCGGTTCGTCGCCTCCTCGACGTCGTCGAGCCTGCGCGACACGAGCGTGTGGTATGCGACGCGGCGCCAGTCGACGCGGCTCAGGAGATCACGCGGCGGGGCCTTCGGTTTCGGCTGCGAGGAGACGGGCATGGGGAGAATCTAAAACGGCGGGACGATCTGACGGCGGGACGAGCCACTGCGGGACGATCGAACGCGGGACGATCCACGGCGGGTCCGTGTTGCGTTGGGCGGGATCCAGTGTGCGCCGGATTGGTGCCGCGGCCGTTCGCGCATGTAGCACCTTGGGCGAAGGGGGGGGAGCCCCCCTGGGACCTAGGTACGCGCCGCTGCTGTTCCCGCCGTCGATCGTCCCGCGGTGAGACGTCCCGCGGTGAAGACGTCCCGCCGCCAGTCGTCCCGCCGTTCATTCATGCCGTATCGCGTCGATCGGCGACAGCCGCGACGCGCGCAGCGCCGGGTACATCCCGAACGCGACGCCCACGACGAGCGGCGCGCCGACGGCGACGAGCATCGTCGACAGCGAGAAGCCCGCGTGCACGGGCATCGTCGCCTGCGTGCGCATGAACGCGGCGACGACCTGCGCCACCGCGTAGCCCAGGGCGGTGCCGAGCACCGCGCCCATCGCGGAGATCGCGACCGACTCGGCGAGGTACTGTACCAGGACGTCGCGGCGGCGCGCGCCCACCGCCTTGCTGATCCCGATCTCGCGCGTGCGCTCCGTCACCGTGGCGAGCAGCACGTTCATGATCCCCACGCCGCCGACGACGAGCGAGATGCCGGTGATGGCGCCCATCAGCAGTCGGAACACGAGCATCCCCTGTCGGATCCCCTCGCTCTCGCGCTCGTAGCTGGAGAGGTCGACCTGGTCGTGCCACCCGCCGCTGGCCGAGGCGCCCGATCCGGTCGGCTTGCCGAACCGCATCGACAGCCACCGCTGCGCCGCCGCGCGGAGCGTCGGGAGGTCCTCGACGCGCGCCGCGGTGAGCACGAGTGTCGGAGCGATCGGCCGGCCGGGCATCGCGACGACGGCACGGAGCGCGGCCCCGGTCGGAGCCACCGCGCTCGGAAGCCCCATCGACGGCCCGCCGGGCAGTCGCGTCGCCGCCGGCTTGCCGCTGCACGCGGTCGGCGCGTCTTCCGGAGGCTGGAGGATGCCGATGATGGTCCACGGCTCGTCGCCGACGGTCACGCTCCGGCCGACGAGCGCGCGGCATTCGGCGGTGGTCGGCTGCACCCGCTTCGGGCGCGCGGCGGCCGCGTCGCGTCGCCCCGTCGTCGTCGCGGGTACCACGTCGGCCGCTGCGGGGCTCTCCTTCAGCGTCTGCGCGAGCGCGGCGGCGAGCGCGTCGGACAGGACGAGCACGCGGGCGCCGGATCGTCCCTCGTCGGCCGCGAAGAACCGCCCGGCGGCCGGCGGGTGCTCGCGGACGTACGGCGGTGGGAAGTTGAGCCCGCGCAGCATCATCCCGCGTCGCTTCCCGGCGTCGCCGACGGTCACGTACGACGGCCCCGTCACCGACAGGTCGACCGTGCCGGCCGTGCCGACCACCGCGCCGAGCGCCTCCGCGTCCGCCGAACCGAAGACGGCGAAGCGCGCACGCGGCATCTGCAGGCCGTCGACGAACTCGGTGGTCTTCGGCTCGATCCGCATCGTGAGCACCCGGCCGTCGGCCGCGAGCTGCTTGCGGATCGACGATTCGACGCCGTCGGAGAGGGCGAGCACGGAGATCATGGCGCCGATGCCGATGACGACGCCGAGCGCGGAGAGGAACGTCCGGAGGGGGTTCGTGCGGAGCGCGGCGAAGCCGGAGCGGAGTGCGGCCGAGGCGGAGAAGAGAGTCATGCGGGCTCTACGGGGGAGATCGCGCGCTTGTTGCGGCCCGGCGGACGGCCCAACATGGCCGCTGCCGCGGAGCGCGCCGCGGCCGTTACGTTATGCCGGGCCGCGGCGCCGGCCGCCAGCCGCGGAACTTCCCTCCCACGCGCGCATGGACTACCAGCACGTTCGCTACGAGGTCGCCGACGGCGTCGCCACGCTGACGCTGAACCGGCCGGAGGTCCTCAACAGCTTCACCCGCCCGATGTCGGCCGAGCTCCAGGACGCTTTGCGCCGCTTGGCCGACGACGCGACGGTGCGCGCCGTCGTGCTCACCGGCGCGGGGCGCGGCTTCTGCGCCGGCCAGGACCTCGCCGAAGCGGTCCCGCCCGACGGCAGCGCGCCGCCGCCGATCGCCGGCATCGTGCGGCAGACGTACAACCCGGTGGTGCGCGCGCTCCGCTCGATGGAGAAGCCGGTGGTCTGCGCGGTGAACGGCGTCGCGGCAGGCGCCGGCGCGAACCTCGCGCTCGCGTGCGACATCGTGCTCGCGGCCGACTCGGCGTCGTTCGTCCAGGCGTTCGCGAAGATCGGCCTCGTGCCCGACACCGGCGGGACGTTCTTCCTCCCGCGCGTCGTCGGGATGGCGCGCGCCTCGGCGCTCATGCTGCTGGGCGACAAGCTCACCGCCACCGACGCGCAGGCGATGGGCATGATCTGGCGCGTCGTGCCGGCGGCGTCCCTCATGGACGAGGCCCGCGCCCTCGCCGCCCGCCTCGCCACGCAGCCGACGCGCGCGTTCGGTCTCATCAAGCGTCTGCTGAACGCGTCGCTCGAGAACGATCTCGACGCGCAGCTCGAGCTGGAAGCGGATCTGCAGGCGGAGGCGGCGGCGACGGCGGACTTCCGCGAGGGCGTCGCGGCGTTCCTCGGCAAGCGCGCGCCCGTGTTCCTGGGGCGGTGATGGACCAGGGGACGGTGGTGGGCGTGCTGGGCGCTGGCGCGATGGGCACCGGCATCGCGCAGGTCGCGCTCGTGCGCGGCCACCGCGTGGTGCTCGCCGACGCGCGCCCCGACGCGGCGGAGCGGGCGAGCGAGACGTTAGGCAGGGCGCTCGCGCGCGAGGTGGAGAAGGGGCGGCTGACCCCCGCGGCGGCGAACGGGGCGCATCGGCGGCTCACCATCGTGCGCGGCACGGAGGATCTCGCGCCGTTCGCCGAGTGCGGGCTCGTGATCGAGGCCGTCGTCGAGGATCTCGGCGTGAAGCGCGAGAGCTTCCGGCGGCTGGAGGACGTGGTGACGGACGAGGCGGTGCTGGCGACGAACACGTCGTCCCTCTCCGTCGCGTCGATCGCCGGCGCGTGCCGCCGGCCGGAGCGCGTCGTCGGCGTGCACTTCTTCAACCCCGCGCCGGTGCTGCCGCTCGTCGAGATCGTCCCCGCGCTCGCCACGTCGCCGGCGATCGCGATCGCCGTTAGGCAGCTCGTCGACGGGTGGGGCAAGACGACGGTGCTCGCGAGCGACACGCCCGGGTTCATCGTGAACCGCGTCGCGCGGCCGTTCTACGGAGAGAGCCTTCGTCTGCTCGACGAAGGCTTGGCCGACGCGGCGACGATCGACTGGGCGATGCGCGCGATCGGTGGGTTTCGCATGGGACCGTTCGAGCTGATGGACTTCATCGGCCTCGACGTGAACTACGCCGTCACGCGCTCGGTCTACGAGGCGACGTTCCACGACCCGCGCTACCGTCCCTCGCTCACCCAGCAGCGCCTCGTCGAGGCCGGACGGCTCGGTCGCAAGACGGGACTCGGCTTCTACGATTACGCCGAGGGCGCGGAGCGGCCCGCGGCCACGGAGGACCGCGCGCTCGGCGAGCGGATCCTGCGGCGCGTGCTGGCGATGCTCGTGAACGAGGCCGCCGACGCCGTGTACTGGCGCGTGGCGAGCGCCGCCGACGTCGAGATCGCGATGACGAAGGGCGTCAACTATCCGCGCGGCCTGCTCGCGTGGGGCGACGAGATCGGCGCCGACGTGATCCTCGAGGAGATGGAGGCACTGCGCGAGACGTATCGCGAGGACCGCTACCGCCCGAGCCTCCATCTGATGCAGGCCGTGCGCGACGAGCGGTCGCTCCTGTCGTGAGCGAGCTCCAGGCGCTGGCCGAGTCGGTCCTGGCGCACATGCTCGCTGGCGACGCGTTCACGCGCGCGCTCGGCATGCAGGTGCTGGAGATCGCGCCGCGACGCGCCGTCGTGCGACTCACCGTGCGCGACGACATGGTGAACGGGTTCGGCATCTGCCACGGCGGCGTCACGTTCGCGCTCGCCGACAGCGCGCTCGCGTTCGCGAGCAACTCGCACGGCAATGTCACGGTGAGCATCGAGAACGCCATCGGCTACGCGTCGTCGGCGAGCGTCGGCGATGTGCTGACCGCGCGCTGCGAGGCGGAGAGCACCGGCCGGCGCGTGAGCTTCTACCGCGTCGCCGTCACGAACCAGCGCGACGAGCCCGTGGCCCATTTCCGCGGGACGGTGTATGACACGGGGAGACGACACACCTGAGAGTCGTTGCGCGGCTGCGTGACGGTACGTCCACGCAGCCACGCAGCGACGCAGCCACGCAGCCTTTGATGCGATCCGCTTTCCTCCTAGACGGCACCCGCACTCCGATCGGCAGCCTCGCCGGCGCGCTCGCCGAGGCGCGTCCCGACGACCTCGCCGCGCACGTCATCCGCGCGCTGCTCGAGCGCCACGCGAGGCTCGATCCGGCGCGCGTCGGCGACGTGATCCTGGGCTGCGCGAACCAGGCGGGCGAGGACAACCGCAACGTCGCGCGCATGGCGGGGCTGCTCGCCGGCTTGCCCGTCACCGTGCCCGGCGAGACGGTGAACCGCCTGTGCGCGTCGGGTATGGCGGCGACGGCGCACGCGGCGCGCGCGGTGATGCTCGGCGACGGCGACGTCTACGTCGCGGGCGGCGTCGAGAGCATGACGCGCGCGCCGTTCGTGATGTCGAAGGCGTCCAAGCCGTTCGGCCGCGACGTCGAGCTGTTCGACACGTCGTTGGGCTGGCGCTTCGTGAACCCGAGGATGCGCGCCGCGTACGGCACCGACGCGATGGGCGAGACGGCGGAGAACGTCGTCGAGCGCATGGGCATCTCGCGCGCGGACCAGGACCTGTTCGCGTGCCGCTCGCAGCAGAAGGCCGCCGCGGCGCGCGCGCGCGGACGCTTCGCGATGGAGATCACGCCGGTCGACGTGCCGGCAGGTCGCAAGGGCACCGTGCGCGTCGAGCACGACGAGTTCATACGCCCCGACACGACGCTCGACGGGCTCGCCAAGCTGCGCCCGGCGTTCCGCGAGGGCGGGAGCGTCACCGCGGGCAACGCCTCGGGGCTGAACGACGGCGCGTGCGCGCTGCTCGTCGCGTCGGAGGACGTCGTAAAGGAGCTCGGCGTCGAGCCGCTCGCGCGCGTGGTCAGCACGGCGGTGGCGGGCGTGGAGCCGCGCGTCATGGGCCTCGGGCCCGTCCCGGCGACGCGCGAGGCGCTTCGCAAAGCGAAGCTGTCGCTCGACGACCTCGGGCTGCTGGAGCTGAACGAGGCGTTCGCCGCGCAGGTCCTCGGCTGCCTCCGGGAGCTCGGGGTGGCCGACGACGACGCGCGCGTGAATCCGAACGGCGGCGCCATCGCGCTCGGCCATCCGTTAGGCATGTCCGGCGCGCGCCTGCTGCTCACGGCGGCCCACGAGCTGCGCGAGCGCGGCGAGCGCTACGCGCTGTGCACCATGTGCGTCGGCGTGGGGCAGGGGATGGCGACCGTCATCGAAAGACCATGAAGTCCTCTTCACGCTCGACGCTTCACGCTCCACGCTCCCTATCCCGCCGCGACGTGGCGAGCGAGGAGCGTGGAGCGTGGAGCGTGGACGAGCATCCATGATCTACGAGTTCGAGGGGATGATCCCCGTCGTGCACGAGAGCGCGTTCGTGCACCCGCAGGCCGCGGTCACCGGCAACGTGACCATCGGCCGCGACGTGTACGTCGGTCCCGGCGCCGCCATCCGCGGGGACTGGGGCGGCATCGTGATCGAGGACGGCTGCAACGTACAGGAGAGCTGCACCATCCACGTCTTCCCCGGCGCCCTGGTCGTGCTCGAGGAGGCGGCGCACGTCGGCCACGGTGCGGTGATCCACGGCGCGCGGCTCGGCCGCAACGTGTTGATCGGCATGAACGCGGTCGTCATGGACCGCGCGCACGTCGGCGCGGGATCGATCGTCGGCGCGCTCACGTTCGTGCCGGCCGACATGATGATCCCCGAGCGCAAGGTCGTCGTCGGCAACCCGGCGCGCGTGGTGAAGGACGTGAGCGACGAGATGCTCGCGTGGAAGACCGAGGGCACGCGCCTGTACCAGGGGCTGCCCGCGCGACTCCACGCCGAGCTCCGAGCACGCGAGCCGCTGCGCGAGACGACGCTGGAGCAGGAGGCGCTGCGCGCGTCGCAGCGGGCGATCTACCGCACGTGGAACGAGACGCGAAAAGAATAGAGGTGGGTGGCAACTGCTTCAGGGGATCCGACGGCGATCGCTCGGATCTTCGGATCGCCGTCGGATCCCCATGAGTACTCGCCTTCCGCCTCCACCGTCTGCCCCCGAATAGAAGGGTCAATCGATGCGCCTCCAGAACTACGCCCTCGGCCAGTGGGTCGAGGGCACCGGCAAGTTCACGGAACTGTTCCACGCCGTCACCGGCGAGAAGGTGGCCGAGGCGTCGAGCGCGGGGCTCGACTTCCGGGGCATGGCCGAGTACGCGCGCACCGTGGGCGGGCCCGCGCTGCGGCGGCTCACGTTCCATCAGCGCGCGCGCATGCTGAAGGCGCTCGCCGTGTACCTCACCGAGCGGAAGACCGAGTTCTACAAGGTCTCCGAGGCCACCGGCGCGACGAAAGGCGACCACTGGATCGACATCGACGGCGGCATCGGGACGCTGTTCGCGTACGCGAGCCGCGGCCGGCGCGAGTTCCCCGACGAGACGTTCTACGTCGACGGGCCGACGGAGGCGCTGTCGAAGGGCGGCACGTTCGTCGGCCGACACGTGTGCGTGCCGCTCGAGGGCGTCGCGGTGCACATCAACGCGTTCAACTTCCCCGTGTGGGGGATGCTCGAGAAGCTCGCCGTGTCGCTGCTCGCCGGCGTGCCGTGCATCGTGAAGCCGGCGACGGTGACGAGCTTCCTGACCGAGTCCGTGTTCCGCGCCATGATCGCGAGCGGCATCCTGCCTAATGGGAGCGTGCAGCTCATCTGCGGCTCGGCCGGCGATCTGCTCGACCACCTCGGCATGCAGGACGCCGTCGCGTTCACCGGCAGCGCGTCCACCGGCCGGATGCTGCGGCAGACGGAGTCTATCGTTGAGCACAACGTCCGCTTCAACCAGGAAGCGGACTCGCTGAACTACTCCATGCTCGGCCCCGACGCGCGCCCGGGCTCCGACGAGTTCGACCTGTTCGTGAAGGAGGTCGCGCGCGAGATGACCGTGAAGGCGGGGCAGAAATGCACCGCCATCCGCCGCACGATCGTCCCCGCGCCGATGGTCGACGACGTCATCCAGGCGCTGCGCGCGCGGCTCGGCGGCGTGAAGGTCGGCGACCCGCGTGTGGAAGGGGTGCGCATGGGACCCCTGGCCGGACGCGGGCAGGTCGGCGAGGTCGATCGGAGCCTGCGCGCGCTGTTGGGCGCGACGGAGCTCGTGTACGGCGGCCCCGGCTCGCTCGACGTCGTCGGCGCGGACGCGGAGCGCGGCGCGTTCTTCCCCATCACGCTGCTCTACGACGACGATCCGTTCGAGAAGCGCGCGCCGCACGACGTGGAGGCGTTCGGGCCGGTGAACACGGTGATGCCGTACGACACGGTCGACGAGGCGATCGAGCTCGCGAAGCTCGGCAAGGGCTCGCTCGTCGGCTCGCTGTTCACCGCGGACGATCGCGTCGCGCGCGACGTCGCGCTGGGCACGGCGGCGTACCACGGGCGCCTCATGCTCGTGAACCGTCACAGCGCGAAGGAATCGACCGGCCACGGCTCGCCGCTGCCGCACCTCGTGCACGGCGGCCCGGGGCGCGCCGGCGGCGGCGAGGAGATGGGCGGTGTGCGCGGCGTGCTGCACTACATGCAGCGCACCGCGATCCAGGGCTCGCCCTCGACGCTCGCCGCCGTCACGCGCGAGTGGACGAAGGGCGCCGCGGAGCTGTCCGACCGCGTGCACCCGTTCCGGAAGCACTTCGAGGAGCTGGCGGTGGGCGAGACGTGGCACACCCACCGCCGCACCGTCACCGAGGCCGACGTCACGAACTTCGCGGGCATCTCGGGCGACTTCTTCTACGCGCACGTCGACGACATCGCGGCGCGCACCTCGATCTTCGAGCGGCGCGTGGCGCACGGCTACTTCGTGCTCTCCGCGGCGGCGGGGCTGTTCGTCGATCCCGCGCCCGGTCCCGTGCTCGCGAACTACGGGCTCGAGGGGCTCCGCTTCGTGAAGCCGGTGTACATCGGCGACACGATCCAGGTGCGTCTCACGTGCAAGTCGAAGACGGCGAAGGACGACCGCGAGGGGCAGGTCCCGCAGGGCGTCGTCGCGTGGGACGTCGAGGTCACGAACCAGGACGCCGAGCCGGTCGCGGTCTACACCGTGCTCACGCTCGTCCGGCGTCTGTACACGCTCGACGGCAAGCCGTACGACCGGCCGGCGGCGGTCGCGACGCCGGAGGTGTTCGTCACCGAGCAACCCGGTACCGCGCCCGCCCGCATGACCTGAGCGGAGAGGAGGCGGCGACTACACGGCGTTCACGGCGGAGCCGAGCGACGGCGTCGCGGCACCGAACGAGATGAAGGCCTCACCCTCGCGGATCTCCGGTGCGGCGAGGCTCACGCCCGGCAGGTTGTCCCGCACCCACTGACCGGCGCGCCGCGTCGACTCCTCCGTCCCCGCGCGATCCTCGCAGACGGTGATCGACGTCAGCCGATCGCCGTCGCGCACCGCGTAGTAGGCGACGAAGCCCCGCACACCGCCGATGATCTGCTGCACCTCGCCGCGCCGGCTCTCCATCGCCTCGATGAGCGGCGTCGCTCCCGACCACTGCCGGATGACCGCGTGCATGACGACACCTCCGGGTGTTGTTAGGCCTGTCTCGCCCGCCGGTGCTCCCGCCTAACGCTTCGCCGCCCCGCGCAGCCGCTCCAGGTGCGCGCGAAACGTCGGCAGCGCCGGGTCCTGCTGCGCCTCGCCGACCGCCACCGCCTTCTCCTGCGACCGGATCGCTCCCGCGAGATCTCCCTGCGCCTCGAGGCCGTCGGCCAGGCTGTCCCACCCGTTTGCGTAGTCCGGCGACCGCTCCACGTTGTGGCGGAACAGCTTCAGCGCGATGTCGAGGTGCTTCTGCTGCAGGTGGTAGTACGCCATCTGGTTGATGTCGTCGGGCGACACGGCGGTCGGGATGCCGAACCGCTTGGTGAGCGCCGCGTGGTACGCCTCGAGCGGCGCGACGTCGCCCTTGACCACCGCCGCCATCGTCACGCTGTCCGGCGGCTCCCATCCGGCGAAGATCCGCTCGAGCGCGTCGTACTCCGTGCGCAGCGGATTGCTGTTGTGCGTCTCCGTCGGCATCACGCGATACCACGACCGGAACCCGGCCGGGTGCCGTGCGTCGAGCGTCGCGGCGAGCTCGCGCGCGGGGTCGATCATCGAGCTCCCCTCGCGCTCGCCCGTCGTCATGTACAGTGCGCGGCCGTCGAGCGCCGCGGCCGCGATCGCGGTCTCGGCGCGCTTCACGTACTTGCCGTCGTCCCACCACAGCGACGGGCTGATCGCGACGTACGCGTCGAACGCGCGCGGCGTGCTCGCCAGCGCGTCGACGGCGAACAGCCCGCCGAACGAGTGGCCGACGAGGATGCGGTACGGCGCGGTCCGATAGCGCGACTGGACCCACGGCGCCAGCTCGTCCGTGATGAACGCGCGCAGCTTCGCCGCGCCTCCGGCGGTCGGGAAGCTCTGCGTCACCGTGTCCCGGTCGCTCACCGCGAGCTTCGTGACGCCGGCGGCGGCGGGCGGCGTGAGATCGTGCGTCCGGTCCTTCGTGTTCGGGATCGCGACGACGATCATCTCCGGCGCGCGACTGTTCCGCGCCAGGAAGTCCGCCATCGCGCTCACGGCGGCGAAGTGCGCGTCCCCGTCGAGCAGATAGACCACCGGGTAGACCGCCTTCGGCCGCGCGGTGTACGAAGGGGGCAGGTGGATCATCAGCGGCCGCTCCTCGCCGAGGATCGTCGAGCGGATCGCCGTCTGCACGCCGATCGTGATCGGCTTCGCGGACGTGTCGGCGGGCGACTGAGCCATGGCCGGGAGCGCAGCGACGAGCGCGAGCAGGACGAGACGGCGCATGGGACCGGGGGCTGGAGGTGAGGGCCGTGCGCCAAGATCGATGCCGGCCGGCGGGGTCGCAACCACGCGCGCGCGCTTGCCGTCACTCGGCGCGGTGCCGAGTTTTCGGGGGACGCCCAGGGAGGGACCGACCATGGCCGGGAAAGACGAGAAGCCGGGCAACCGGCGCTGCGATCCAGGGTGGACGCGCGGCCGCTGAGCATCGCGCCGCGTTCCCCACACTTGCCGATCCCGGAGGATCCCATGGCTACCACTCTCGAGACCACCTCGCGCCCCGTCGCCGCCGAGGCGCACGACACCTTTCCGATCAACGGCACGGACTACGTCGAGTTCTTCGTCGGCAACGCGAAGCAGGCGAGTCACTTCTATCGCGCCGCGTTCGGCTTCCAGCTCGTCGCCTATCGCGGCCCGGAGACCGGGGTGCGCGACCGCGCGAGCTACCTGATGCAGCAGGGGAAGATCCGCCTCGTGCTGACGACCGCGCTCTCCCCCGACTCGCCGATCGCGGAGCACGTGCACCGTCACGGCGACGGCGTGCGCGACTACGCGCTGTGGGTGGAGGACGCGCGTGCCGCCTACGCGGCCGCCGTCGAGCGCGGCGCGATTGCGGTGCACGAGCCGCGCGTCGAGCGCGACGCCGACGGCGAGGTCGTGATCGCCGCGATCGGCACGTACGGCGACACGATCCACTCGCTCGTCGAGCGGCGGAACTACCGCGGCCCGTTCCTGCCCGGCTTCCGCGCGGTCACGCCGCGCTTCCAGCCTGTCGACGTCGGGCTGCAGTACGTCGACCACTGCGTCGGCAACGTGGAGCTCGGGCAGATGAACCGGTGGGTGCAGTACTACGCCGACGTCATGGGCTTCCGGAACCTCATCACGTTCGACGACGAGGACATCAGCACCGAGTACTCGTCGCTCATGTCGAAGGTGATGGCGAACGGCAACGACCGCATCAAGTTCCCGATCAACGAGCCGGCGAGCGGCAAGAAGAAGTCGCAGATCGAGGAGTACCTCGACTTCTACCACGGCCCGGGCGCGCAGCACCTCGCGCTCGCGACGGACGACATCATCGCCACCGTCGCCGCGCTCCGCGACCGCGGCGTCGAGTTCCTCGCCGCGCCGACGACGTACTACCGCGAGCTGCAGGAGCGCGTCGGCCGGATCGACGAGCCGCTCGACGTGCTCGAGGAGCTCGGCATCCTCGTCGACCGCGACCCTGACGGCTACCTGCTGCAGATCTTCACGAAGCCGGTCGAGGATCGGCCGACGCTCTTCTACGAGATCATCCAGCGCAAGGGCGCCAAGAGCTTCGGCAAGGGCAACTTCAAGGCGCTGTTCGAGGCCATCGAGCGCGAGCAGGAACTGCGCGGCAACCTCTGAGGCCGCCTCATGCCCATCTACCACACGTTAGGCCGCGTGCCGCAGAAGCGGCACACCGCCATGCGCAAGCCCGACGGCGGTGTCTACTCGGAGCAGCTCATGGGGCACGAGGGCTTCACCGGCACCTCGTCGCTGCTCTATCACGTGCACCCGCCGACCACGGTGCGCAGCGTGCGACGGGTGCGCGAGCTCGCGTGGGAGGCCGACGACGACGCGACGCTGAAGCACCGCCACTTCCGCACGTCGCAGGTGAAGCCCGGCGGCTCGCCCACGCTCGACCGCACGCTGCTGCTGTTCAACGCCGACATCGCGATGCTGTACGTCGAGCCCGACGAGCAGGACGCGCACTTCTACCGGAACGCGCAGGCCGACGAGGTCGTGTACGTCGCGAAGGGGCGCGGCGTGCTCGAGACACAGTTCGGCGACCTGCCGTACGGCGAGGGCGACTACGTCATGATCCACCGCGGCATCATGCACCGGTGGAAGCTCGACCTCACGACGCCGCAGAAGTTCTGCGTGTTCGAGAGCCGCGGCCACGTGCGGTGGCCGAAGCGCTACCGCAACGAGTTCGGCCAGCTGCTCGAGGGCGCGCCGTACTCGGAGCGCGACATCCGCCGGCCCACCGAGCTGAAGACGCACGACGAGATGGGCGACTTCCCCATCCTCGTGAAGCAGTACGACGGGTTGAACGAGTTCGTGCTCGACCACCACCCGTTCGACGTGGTGGGATGGGACGGCTACTTCTACCCGTGGATCTTCAACATCCGCGACTTCGAGCCGATCGTCGGCCGCGTGCACCAGCCGCCGCCGGTGCACCAGACCTTCCAGGGCGACGGCTTCGTGATCTGCTCGTTCTGCCCGCGCCCGTACGACTTCGACCCGAACGCCATCCCCGCGCCGTACAATCACAGCAACGTGGACTCCGACGAGGTGCTGTTCTACGCGTCGGACGAGTTCATGAGCCGCAAGGGGATCGAGTTCGGCTCCGTGACGCACCACCCCGACGGCATCCCGCACGGCCCGCACCCGGGACGGTACGAGGCGTCGATCGGCCAGACGCACACGAACGAGCTCGCGGTGATGATGGACTCGTTCCGTCCGCTGAAGGTCGCGAAGGCCGCGACGAAGATCGAGGACCCGTCGTACCACCGCTCCTGGATCGAGGCGCAGCACGAGCGCGTCGCCGCGAAGGGGCCCGCGCTGCCACTCACCGACTAACCCAGCGCAGAGCGCAGAGCGCAGAGCGCAGAGAACGCCTGCCACTCTGCGCTCTACGCTCTACGCTCTACGCTCAGACATGCCGAGACCGAGTCACCGCTTTCAGTCGCTCCCACCATATCCGCTCGCCCACGTCCCACTGAAGAAGCGCGAGCTGCTCGCGCGCGGCGTCGACGTCATCGACCTCGGCGCCGGCGACGCGGATCTCCCGGCGCCGCCGGCCGCGGTCGAGGCGCTGAAGCAGGCCGTCGACATCCCGGCGATGCACCGCTATGGCTTCGGGCTCGGGTACTTCCCGTTTCGCGAGGCGATCGCGGCGTGGATGCAGCGGCGCTTCGGCCTCGCGTTCGACCCGACCTCGGAGATCATCCCGCTGTTGGGGTCCAAGGAAGGCATCGCGCACTTCGCGATGGCGTTCCTCGAGAAGGGCGACGTCGCGATCGTGCCGGAGCCGGGATACCTCGTCTACACCGGCGGCACGCTGCTCGGCGAGGCCACCCCGTACGCGTACGCGTTACGGCCGCGCACGAACTTCCTCATCGACCTCGACGAGATCCCGAACGACGTGCTGCGGCGCACGAAGCTGCTGTACCTGAACTACCCGAACAATCCGACCGCCGCGATCGCGCCGCGCGACTATCTCGCCGACGTCGTCCGGCGCTGCCGCGAGCGCGACATCCTGCTCGTCTACGACAACGCGTACTCGGAGATCGCGTTCGACGGGTACGTGCCGCCGAGCATCTTCGAGATCGACGGCGCGCGTGAGGTGGCCATCGAGTTCCACTCGCTGTCGAAGACGTACAACATGACCGGCTGGCGGCAGGGGTGGGCGGTCGGCAACGCGTCGCTCGTCGGCGCGCTCGCGAAGGTGAAGACGTTCGTCGACACCGGCTCGTTCATGGCCGTGCAGGCCGCCGGCGTCGCCGCGCTCGAGAGCTGGGCCGAGTTCACGCCGAAGAACGTCGCCGTGTTCCAGCAGCGACGCGACGCCGCGGTCGCGTCGTTCCGGGAGGCCGGCTTCGCGTGCGACGTGCCGAAGGGCTCCATGTATCTGTGGATCGCGCTCCCCGAGGGGATTCCGAGCCACGACTTCGCGAACCGTCTGCTCGAGGACGAAGGGGTCATCGTCCTTCCGGGCGCGAGCTTCGGCGCCGGCGGCGAGGGCTTCTTCCGCGTGTCGTTCATCGTCCCGCCCGATCGCATGGCCGAAGCGGCGCACCGCGCCGGACGCGTGCTCGCCAGCATGCTCGTGACGACCGACGCGTGACGCGCGAGGAGGTGGTGGTGATCGGGGCCGGCGCCGCGGGACTCGCCGCGGCGCGCGCGGTCTCCGACGCCGGCCGGCGCGTCGTGGTGCTCGAGGCGCGCGATCGGTTAGGCGGTCGGATCTGGACGCAGCACCTCCCGGGCTTCGCGCCGCCGATCGAGCTGGGCGCGGAGTTCGTGCACGGCACGTCGGACGCGGTGTGGCGCCTCGTCGACGCCGCGCAGCTCCGCGTCTGCGACGCGATCGAGGAGCATCTCGCGCTGCACGACGGGCGGCTCGGCGAGCGCGACCTGTTCAGCGGCGAGATCGGCGAGGTGCTCGCCGCGCTCGACGACTGGCGCGAGCAGCCGGCCCGCCCCGACGAGTCGTTCGAGCAGCTGCTGCGCGATCGGTTCTCCGCCGAGCGGTTCGCCGAGGCGCGCACGCTGGCGCGCAACTACGTCGAGGGCTTCCACGCCGCCGTGAGCGAGCGCGTGAGCGTGCGCGCGCTCGGCGTCGCCGAGGACGACGCATCCGGGAACGAGCAGGCGTTCCGCATCGTCGACGGGTGGGGCGCCGTGGTCGACTGGCTCGCGCGCGGCGCCGGCGCCCCGCTCGACGTGCGGCTCCGGACCGTCGTGCACCGCGTGGAGTGGAGCGACGCCGGCGTCCGCGTCACGGCGCGCGGTCCCCGGGCGGAGGAGTCGTTCGACGCGCGCGCCTGCATCGTCACGCTGCCGTTAGGCGTGCTCGCGGCGAGCGTGCTCGGGGCGGTCGATGACGGCGCGGTGGTGTTCGAGCCGCCGCTGGACGCGAGGCGCGACGCGATCGCGGGTATGCAGCCGGGCGATGTCGCGCGCTTCGTGCTCCGCTTCCGCAGCCGCTTCTGGGAGCGCGGCCTTCCGTCGATGCCCGAAGGGCGCGATCCGAGCGAGCTCGCGTTCATGCACGCGCCCGATCAGCCGGTGCCCGTGTGGTGGACGCAGCGCGCGCTGCGTGCGCCGGTGCTCGTCGGCTGGTGCGGCGGGCCCGCCGCAGCGGCGCTGCTCGCGCGTCCCGAGGCGGACCGCACCGAGGCGGCGCTCGCGTCGCTTGGCCACCTGTTCGGCACCGGGCCGTCGCTGCTCCGTGAGCAGCTCGTGTCGGTGCATCACCACGACTGGACGCACGACCCCTACAGCCGCGGCGCGTACTCGTTCGTGCGTGTCGGCGCCGTGCACGCCCCCGCGACGATCGCGGCGCCGCTGGCCGGTACGCTGTTCTTCGCCGGCGAGCACACCCAGGCCGACGGCGGCTGGGCCTCGGTGCACGGCGCGCTGGCGAGCGGGACCCGCGCCGCGCGGGAGGCGCTCGACGCGCTCGGCTGACCCGTGCGGCGGGGCAGGGCATTATCTTCGGCGGCATGTCGTCGACGTCCCCATTCCGAGCGAAGCGAGGAATCTGCTTCACTCTCGCGGTCGCGCTGCTCGCGGCCTGCCGCCCCGCCGCTCGTCCGGCGCCGCCCCCGACACCGGCGTCCACCGCGCCGCCGCCCGTCGCGCGCGAGTTCCGCGGCGTGTGGGTCGCCACCGTCGGCAACATCGACTGGCCGTCGCGCGCGGGCCTCTCGACGGCGGATCAGCAGTCGGAGCTGCTCGCCATCCTCGACAGGGCGAAGGCCGTGCGCCTCAACGCCGTCGTGCTGCAGGTGCGCCCCGCCACCGACGCGCTCTACGCGTCGCCGCTCGAGCCGTGGTCGGAGTACCTCACGGGGGAGATGGGACGCGCGCCCGATCCGTTCTGGGATCCGCTCGCGTTCGCGGTCACCGAGGCGCACAGGCGCGGGCTCGAGCTGCATGCGTGGTTCAACCCGTACCGCGCGCGGCAGACCGGCGCGAAGGGGCCGCCGGCGGCGAACCACGTCAGTCGCGTGAAGCCGGAGATCGTGCGGCAGTACGCGAAGATGCAGTGGATGGATCCCGGCGAGCCGGAGACGATGCAGTGGTCGCTGCGCGTCATCCGCGACGTCGTGCATCGCTACGACGTCGACGGCGTACATATCGACGACTACTTCTACCCGTATCCCGAGAACGACGCCGCGGGGAAGCGGATGGAGTTCCCCGACAGCGCGAGCTACGCGGCGTACCGCGCGCGCGGCGGCACGCTCGCGCGCGACGACTGGCGGCGCGACAACGTCGACCGGTTCGTGCACGAGATGTACGAGACGGTGAAGCGCGAGAAGCCGTGGGTGAAGGTCGGCATCAGCCCGTTCGGCATCTGGCGTCCCGGCAACCCCGCGGGCGTCTGCTGCTTCGACGCGTACACGCAGCTCTACGCGGATTCCAGGAAGTGGCTGCAGGCCGGCTGGGCCGACTACTTCACGCCGCAGCTGTACTGGAAGATCGCCGCCCCGCAGCAGAGCTATCCCGCGCTGCTCGCGTGGTGGGTGCAGGCCGACACGCTCGGCCGGCACCTGTGGCCCGGCAACTACCTGTCGCGCGTCGGCGACGGGCCTAACGGTTGGTCCGCGGCGGAGATCGACTCGCAGATCCGCCTCACGCGCGCGCAGCGCGGCGCGGGGGGCAACGTGTGGTTCAGCATGAAGGCGCTCATGAGCAACCAGGGGGGCGTGACGGACACGCTGTCCAACGGCGCGTATGCGGAGCCGGCGCTCGTGCCGGCGTCGCCGTGGCTCCCCGGACGCACGCCGGCCGTTCCGCGCGTCGTGCTGCGGCGTGCCGGGTCCGCGGTCGCGCTCGACGTGGCGCCGGGCGACCGCGAGCCGGTGCGGCTCTGGCTCGTGCGGGCGCGCTACGGCGCCGCGTGGACCACGGACATCGTGTCCGGCGACGAGCGCCGCATCGCGGTCCGTCCGCCCGCCACGCGCGGCGCGCCCGACGAGGTGCGCGTCAGCGCCGTCGACCGCGCCGGGCGCGAGAGCCCGGCGTCGGCGGTGACGCTCGCCTCCACCGTGAGCGCGGTGCGTTGAGCGTCGTGCCGAAGCGCCCGTTCTTCTACCGCGAGACGGACGGCATCCGGATCACGGTGCGGCCGGCGTACCTGCGCGAGCAGTCGCGGCCCGCCGAGCGGCAGTACGTGTTCGTGTATCACGTGCGCGTCGAGAACGTGAGCGGGCGCACCGCGCAGCTCATGAGCCGCCGCTGGCTGATCCACGACGCGATCGGCGAGGACACCGAGGTCGAGGGCGACGGCGTCGTCGGCGAGCAGCCCGTGATCGCCCCTGGCCGCATCCACGAGTACCGCAGCTTCTGCGTGCTGAAGTCGCCGCACGGCCACATGGAGGGCCAGTACCGCTTCGTGCGCCCCGATGGCTCGCGCTTCGAGGCACAGATCCCACGCTTCACACTCGACGCGAAGGCGCGCGACGATTGAATGGATGCTCGGGGCCTGGTCGGATCGAACCGCAGCGGACGCAGAGGGCCGCGGAGGAGAACCACTGAGACTGGTTTTCTCCGCGTCCTCCGCGTCCTCTGCGGTTCGATGTCGTCAGAGCGCGTCGACCCAGATCAGCGACGCGAACGGCGCGTAGAGCGTCGCGAAATCGGGCTCCGGCAGCGCGTCGCGCACGAGCAGCCCGAGCGCCGCGGCGAGCGCCGCTGCCGCCACCGGGTGCGGCTCGCCGGAGGCGCCGCGCGGCCGCGTGATCTGCAGGATCGGTCCGACGACCGCGTCGCGCTCGCGGGTGCGGTCGAGCCGCTCCACTACGTCGGCGAGCGCGCGGTCGGCGGCCGCGAAGCGGCGCGTCGGCTCCAGCGTCGCGAACGTCGCCGCCGCCGCGTCCCACTCGGCCTCGCCGAGGGCGGCGAAGCGCTGGAGGAAGCGGCGGATGGCCGGCGTGTTCGGGCCGTACGGCGCGGTCGGGGCAGGGGCGGGATCCATGGCGTCGGGAAGGTTAACCACGCTCCGCCGCGTGTCGCGCGTCACGCCTGCCCGGTGACGGGGCGGCGGTCGCCCGGGTCCGCAACGTCTGGCGAGCCGCCCGGCTCGGCGAACCGTGCGCGGCCGGACCGGCGCGGCTATCTTGCGTTGCTGCGACGGGGTGGCCCGCCGCACGCCACCGACCTGTATCCAGTTCTCCCACCGTATGGCGAAGCAAGACGCGATCGAGCTCGAAGGCACCGTGACCGAGGTGCTCCCGAACGCCACGTTCCGGGTCGTCACGAAGGGCGGTCACGAGGTGCTCTCGACGCTCGCCGGCAACATGCGCCGGTTTCGTATCCGCGTCCTTCAGGGCGACCGCGTCACGCTCGAGGTGTCGCCGTACGACCTGACCCGCGGGCGCATCACCTTCCGCCACAAGAGCTGACCGCGGCACGATCCCTGTACGCCTCCGGGTCACACGGATCCGGAGGAAGGGATGGCTGACACGACGGTCACGAAGATCGATTCGCGCGAGTCGCCGGTCGGCGCGATGGGGCAGCGGTACCTCGCGTCCGGCAAGCGCGTCGCGATGCGGCTGTGGGAGAACGAGGCGCCGGCCGAGCCGAAGCCGCCGACGAGCCGCGACTACGAGACGGTCGGCTACGTGCTGAGCGGCCGCGCCGAGCTCCACCTCGAGGGCCAGATGGTGCGCCTGGAGCCGGGCGACTCCTGGGTGGTGCCGCAAGGCGCCAGCCACACCTACCGCATTCTCGAGACGTTCTCCGCCGTCGAGGCCACGTCGCCTCCGGCGCACGCGCACGCGAGGGACGAGAGCTAGTCCGGCCCACGCGGAGACGCGGAGAACGCGGAGACCACCACGGCTTCGCACTTGGTGGTCTCCGCGTTCTCCGCGTCTCCGCGTGAGAATACCGGCTTATCGCGTGGCGACGTCACACGCAAGCCGTTGTCGGGAGCCGCTCGGCGGGCGACCTTGTGGTCCCCCGTTACCCGCCGCACCGATGACGTCCCTCCGCCTGGTCGATCAGATCGCGCGCGAGCTCTCGCTCAACGCGCGCCCCGTCGCCGCGGCCCTCGCGCTGTTCGCCGAGGGCAACACGCTCCCGTTCATCGCGCGCTACCGCAAGGAGGCCACCGGTGGCCTCGACGAGGTGCAGCTGCGCGACGTGCGCGATCGCGCCGAGTACCTCGAGGAGCTCGAGGCGCGCCGCGCGGCCGTGCTGAAGTCCATCGAGGAGCAGGGCAAGCTCACCGACGACCTGCGCGCGCGCATCGACGCCGTCGACACGAAGCAGGCGCTCGAGGACCTGTACCTCCCGTTCAAGCCGAAGCGGCGGACGCGCGCCATGATCGCCCGCGAGCGCGGCCTCGAGCCGCTCGCCGACCGGCTGTGGAGCGGCGACGTCGACGACGCGACCGCCGAGCGCGAGGCCGCGACGTTCGTCGACGCCGCCAAGGAGGTCCCCGCCGCGAGCGACGCGCTGCAGGGTGCGCGCGACATCCTCGCCGAGCGCGCCGCGGAGGACGCGACGCTGCGCGGCACCGTGCGCGAGCTCACGCGCGCCCGCGGCGTCGTGCGCTGCGCGGTGGTCGCGGGGAAGGGCGAGGAGGTGTCGAAATTCCAGGACTACTACGACTTCTCCCAGAAGCTCGGCGACCTGCCGTCGCACCGCGTGCTCGCCATCCGGCGCGGCGAGGAGGAAGGGTTCCTGACGTGGCAGATCGACGCGCCGGTGGACGACGTCATGGGCGCCATGCGCCGCCACGTCGTCGGCGACCGCCGCGCGTCGAAGCAGCTCGAGCTGGTCGCGCAGGACGCGTACAAGCGCCTGCTCGCGCCGTCCATCACGGTGGAGCTGCGTCTGGAGCTGAAGGCGCGCGCCGACGAGGAGGCGATCCGGATCTTCGGCCGCAACCTCGAGGAGCTGCTGCTCGCCGCGCCCGCCGGCGAGCGCGTCGTGATTGGCCTCGATCCCGGCTTCCGCACCGGCGTGAAGGTCGCCGTCCTGTCGCGCACCGGCGCCGTGATCGACACCGACGCCTGGTACCTCCATCAGCCGGATCGGTTCGCCGAGCAGCTCGCGCGCGCCGTGGCGCGGCACCGCCCGGAGCTCATCGCGATCGGCAACGGCACCGCGTCGCGCGAGACGGAGAAGCTCGCGCGCGAGGTCCTCGCCGGCCTAACGGGCGATGTCACCCCGCCGCGCGTCGTCGTCGTGAACGAGAGCGGCGCGTCGGTCTACTCCGCCTGCGACGTCGCGCGCGACGAGCTGCCCGACCTGGACGTGTCGCTGCGCGGCGCCGTGTCCATCGCGCGCCGGCTGCAGGATCCGCTCGCGGAGCTCGTGAAGATCGACCCGAAGTCCATCGGCGTCGGTCAGTACCAGCACGACGTCAATCAGACGCAGCTCAAGAAGCGGCTCGACGAGATCGTCGAGAGCTGCGTGAACCGCGTCGGCGTCGAGGTGAACACGGCGTCGCCCGCCCTGCTCTCGTACGTCGCCGGCATCGGGCCCACGCTCGCGCAGAATGTCGTGAGGACGCGCGACGAGCGCGGAGGCTTCCGGTCGCGGCGCGAGCTGGCCGACGTGCCGCGGCTCGGCGCGAAGGCGTTCGAGCAGTCGGCCGGCTTCCTGCGCGTGCGCGGTGGCGCGCACCCGCTCGACGCGTCGGCGGTGCACCCGGAGCGGTACGCGCTCGTCGAGCGGATGGCCGCGGACCTCGGCACGCCGCTCGGGGACCTCGTTGGGAACGACGCGCTCGTGGATCGCATCGAGCCCACGCGGTATCTCAGCGACGAGGTTGGGCTGCCGACGCTGCGCGACATTCTGTCGGAGCTGAAGAAGCCGGGACGCGATCCGCGCGACGCGTTCGAGCTCCCCGCGTTCCGCGACGACGTGCGCGAGCCGAAGGACCTCGTCCCGGGCATGCGGCTCGAGGGCGTGGTGACGAACGTCGTCGCGTTCGGCGCGTTCGTCGACGTCGGCGTGCACCAGGATGGTCTCGTGCACGTCTCGCAGCTCGCCGACCAATATGTCAGTGACCCGAATCGGGTTGTGCGGGTCGGACAGAAGGTGGCGGTCACCGTCGTGTCGGTGGATCTCGCGCGAAGCCGCATCGCGCTGACCATGAAGCGGCAGGCCGCTGCCGCCGCCGCGCCGCGGCCGAAGAAGGAGACCGGCTTCGTGCCGCGCTCCGGCGCGGTGGCGCCCAACGGCATGCGCTTTCGCTAGGTTGCGGGGTCGCGGTGCCGCTACGACATCGCCGCGGTTTGCACCATCGTCGCACGAATCAATAGGTTTGCCGCTCGATCGCGCCCGGGGCTCTCTCTGCCTGGGCGCGCGTAGCTCGTTCCGACCCGCCGCTCCGCGCGGCGGTCTCCGCTCACCCTCTCTGGAGAGAGCAATGACGCCTAAGTTCGCGCGAGCGGCCGGGCTGTTGTTCTGCCCCCTGGCGCTCGCCATCCTGGCGCCCCGCTCGGTGCTCGCACAATCCACCGGGACCATCCGCGGTCGCGTCACGGAGTCCGCGGCGCAGGCGGCCGTGTCCGATGCCCAGGTGTCGATCGCAGGCACCCAGCTCGGCGCGCTCACGAACGCGACGGGCGATTTTACGATCCTCAACGTGCCCGCGGGCACGCGCCAAGTCACCGTGCGGCGCATCGGCTACACGCCGCGCAGCCGCACGGTGACCGTCGTGGCCGGCCAGACCGCGCGCGTCGACTTCGCGGTCGACAAGTCGGCCGCCACGCTCGACCAGGTCGTCGTCACGGCGCTCGGGCAGACCGCGGTCGCCCGCACGCTCGGCGCCGCGCAGCAGACCGTCGGCGGCGAGCAGCTCGCGACGTCGCAGCGCGACAACTTCGTCAACGCTCTCCAGGGCCGCGTCGCCGGCGTCGAGGTGAACAGCTCCTCCGGCATCCCCGGCGCGTCGACGTCGATCACCATCCGCGGCATCAGCTCGATCAGCAGCAGCAACCAGCCGCTGTTCGTCATCGACGGGCTGCCGATGGACAACAAGACGCTGAACACCGGCGTCCTCGCGTCCGACGCGAACTCCAACACCGCGTTCAGCAACCGCGGCGTCGACTTCACCAACCGCGCGGCCGACATCGACCCGAACGACATCGAGTCGGTGACGGTGCTGAAGGGCCCCGAGGCCGCTGCGCTTTACGGCATCGACGCGTCGAACGGCGCGATCATCATCACGACGAAACGTGGCCGCGCCGGCTCCCAGAGCTTCCAGTACTCCAACAGCTTCCGCGTCTCCAACGTCCGCGACGAGCCGGCCATCCAGCGCGTGTACGGCCCGAGCGGCGTCGGGACCTCGACGTTCCAGTACTTCGGCACGCCGTACGCCGACACCACGCACTTCTACGACAACGTCGCAGCCTTCTTCCAGACCGGCCTGTCGCAGAACCACAACCTGAACTTCAGCGGCGGCGCGGCGGATGGACGCCTGAACTACCGCGTCTCGTCGGGGCTCGTCCGCACCGAGGGCGTGATCCCGAACTCGAAGTACGACCGCGTGAACGTGACGGGCGCGTCGAACGGGCAAGCGACGAAGTGGCTCGACGCGGATCTGTCGATGAACTACTCGTACGCCACGAACGATCAGCCCTTCAAGGGCGACAACGGCCCGCTCGTCGGCCTGCTCGTGTGGCCGGTGAACAACAACGCGGCCGACTACCTCACGCCGGCCGGCACCCGCCGCCGCGTCACGACGCTGACGCAGGGGGCCGAGGTCGACAACCCGTTCTTCAACGTCGCCAAGAACAAGATCAACTCGAAGAACAACCGCCTGATCGCGAACCTGACGTTCACGCTCACGCCGTTCTCGTGGGGGAGCCTCAAGACGCAGCTGGGGTCGGACAGCTACACGAACCAGAACCTGATCCTCCGCAACCCGGAGAGCGCGTACGGCTTCAGCAACAACGGTATCCTGGATCAGGCGAACGACGTCACGCGCAACCTCACGTCGCAGACGATCTTCACGCTGAACGCGCAGCCGATCCTCCCGAACCACCTGTGGGTGAACGGGATCCTCGGCAACGCGATCTACGACAACCAGTCGAACGTGGTCGCGCTGACGGGGACGAACTTCCTCGATCCGAACTTCGTCTCCATCAACAATACGTCGAGCCGCGCCAGCCTGACGACGCTCGGGCGGCTCCGCCGCATCGGCGCGTTCGGCCAGGCGTCGTTCGATTTCAATCACTACCTGTACGTGAACGTGCAGGGTCGCAACGACTGGACGTCGACGATCCCGCGCCCGAACAACTCGTTCTTCTACCCGTCGCTGTCGACGAGCTTCGTGTTCTCCGACGCGTTCCCGTCGGTGCGACGCTTCGTGACCGGGCGGCTCAAGGCGGCGTACGCCGACGCCGGCCGTGACGCGGCGCCGTACGCGTACACGCCCGCGCTCGAGTACAAGACCACGGCCGGCAATGGCTACGGCTACGGCTTCTGGGGCCCGAACCGGAACCTCAAGCCGGAGTTCAAGAAGGAGTACGAGGTCGGCGCCGAGCTGGCGTTCTTCAACGATCGCTTCGCCGTCGAGCCGACGTTCTATCGCAGCCAGACGACGGACCAGATCGTCCAGAACATCCGCGGCAGCTACGGCACGGGCTTCATCCTGTTCAACCTCAACGGCGCGACGACGCGCAATCAGGGGCTCGAGCTCGTGCTGCGCGGCACGCCACTCCAGCGGCGGGACCTTAGCTGGGACGTGCTGGTGAACTTCGACAAGCACCACGGCAAGGTGCTCTCGCTGCCGCACGACCTCGTGGAGTCGTACGTCTCCGACACGTGGCTCTACGGCAACGTGCGCGCGGGCACCATGCCCGGCCTGTCGACCGAGTCGCTCACGGGGCTGTTCTACCTGCGCAACAAGGCCGGGCAGCTGCTCATCGATCCGACGTCCGGCCTGCCGATTCGATCGGCCGACTTCATCGACGCCGGCTACGACCGGACGCCGAAGTACACGGTCGGCGTGTCGAACACGATCCGCTACCGCAAGCTGTCGCTCGACTTCCTCGTCGATTTCCGCCGCGGCGGCGACATCTTCAACGCGACCGAGCAGTTCCTCACGGCGCGCGGCCTCGCGACCAGCACGCTCGACCGCTTCACCCCGCGCATCATCCCGGGCGTGCTGCGTGACGGCAAGGAGAACTCGGCGAACCCGACGCCGAACAACGTCGTCGTCGTGCCGGCGGTGAACACCGGCTACTACACCGGCATGAGCGAGGAGCTGTTCATCGAGCGCAACATCAACTGGGTGTGGCTGCGCGACGTGACGCTCCGCTACCAGATCCCGCCACGCATCGCGCGTAACGCGAGCATCTTCGTCACGGGCACGGACCTGTTCCTCTCCACGAACTACACCGGCCTGGACCCGATGACCAACGGCAACACGGCCGCCGTCGGCGGGTCGGGCGCCGTCGGCATCGACTACGCGAACTTCCCGACGCCGCGCGGCTTCAACTTCGGCCTCAAGCTGGGCTTCTGAGATGCGACCTCTCTTCGCGCGCCGGACGCCCAACGGGCCCGCACCGCTCCGTCGAATGACGACACTCCGCACGCTGTCCCTCGCCGTCGCCGCGGCGGCCGTGAGCCTCGCCGCCGGTTGCAAGGACTTCCTCGACGTCAACACGAACCCCAACGCGCCCACGACCGTCACGGCGAATCTCTACCTGCCGCCGATGATCCACTGGCTCGTGACCTCGCCGATGTACGACGCCCGCTTCGTGGGCCGCTACACACAGGAGTGGACCGTGCCGGTCACGACCAGCACGCCGTCCACATGGGATCGCATGGGCTACGACCCGTCGAGCGACAACGGCGGCGAGCAGTGGCGCGACGTGTACTGGACGTACGGCCAGAACCTCGTCGACATGATGACGAAGGCTCAGGCCGAGCAGCGCTGGGACCTGCTCGGCGTCGGCCAGGTGCTCAAGGCGTGGGGGTGGCAGGTGCTCACCGACCTCCACGGCGAGATCATCATCAAGGAGGCGTTCGACCAGACGCGCTTCAGCTTCGACTACGACACGCAGGAGTACGCGTATCAGGTCGTCGACAGCCTGCTCGGCGAGGCGATCAAGAACCTGAAGCGCACCGACGGCGCCGTCGATCAGGTGTACCTCGCGCGCGGCGATAAGCTCTACAACGGCGACCGCACGAAGTGGCTGAAGTTCGCCTACGGCCTGCGGGCGCTGAGCCGCAACCACTTCACGAACAAGTCGACGTACAACCCCGCGCAGGTCGTCGCCTACGTCGACAGCTCGTTCACGAGCAGCGCCGACGATGCGGTGTTCGGCTTCACGAACGCCGATCCCGCGTTCGCGGACTACAACTTCCTCGGCCAGAGCCGCGGCAATTTCCAGGGGTACCGGCAGACGCAGTTCGCCGTCGCCCTCATGGACGGCACGGACTTCGGCGTCGTCGACCCGCGACTGACCCGCATGCTCGCGCCGTCGCCCGACGGCCAGTTCCGCGGCCTCGACCCGAACAACCCGAACGGGCCGATCCCGACGAACAGCCAGACGTACCCGAACGACTTCTACGGCGCGCCCGGCACGGCCCGCCCGACGCCCGGACGCTACCTGTTCGACGACAAGGTCAAGATGCCGGTCATGACGTATGCCCAGCTCCAGTTCGTGAAAGCGGAGGCGGCGTATCGGCGCGGCGACAAGTCGACGGCGCTCGCGGCCTACAAGAACGGCATCTCCTCGCACATCGATTTCGTGAACGCGCGGCTGGCCGAGGTGGGCAATGCGGCGAACCCGCCGATCTCGGCGGCGGAGAAGAACGCGTTCCTCGCCAGCACGGCCGTCGTGCCGACCGATCCGAACGCGCTCACGCTCACGCAGATCATGTCGCAGAAGTACATCGCGCAGTGGGGCTGGGGGCACAACGAGATGTGGATGGACATGCGGCGGTATCACTACACCGACGCGGACCCGGCGAGCGGGAAGCAGGTTTTCCCGGCGTTCGCGATCCCCACGAACCTGTACCCGGACAACGGCGGCAAGCCGGCGTATCGCATCCGCCCGCGCTACAACTCGGAGTACGTGTGGAACAAGCCCGGGCTCCAGGTGATCGGTGGGCTCGACGCCGACTACCAGACGAAGCCGCTCTGGATCGTCCAACCGTAACGATCACCCACTCATGAACCGGAACCGCAATCGAACGCTGGCCGCGCTCCTCGTCGCCGCCGCGCTGACCGGGTGCAGTGGGGACGGCGTGCAGCAGATCACCGCCCCCACCGCCGGTGCCTTCGTGAAGTTCTTCAACTTCGCCGTCGGCGCGCCCGGGGTGGACTTCTACGCCAACGAGCAGAAGATCACGGCCGTGAGCACGGGCGGGTGCACCCCGCCGAACAATCCGGCCTGCCTCACCACCGGGCTGCCGTCGACGACCGGCGTCGCGTCGGGCTCCGCCGGCAACGGTGGCCTGTACAACGAGATCGTGCCGGGGCAGTACACGTTCCAGGGCCGCATCGCCGCCGCGACCGACAACGGGCTGGCGATCTCCAGCGTCGCCGGGGCGCTCGCCGACGGGAAGTACTACTCGTACTACACCAGCGGCATCTATGACGCGGCGACGAAGAAGGCCGACGCGTTCCTGATCGAGGACGTGCTCCCGACGTCGACGGGCCCGTCGATCGTCAACGTGCGCTTCGTCAACGCGATCTCCAATTCCACCCCGATGACGCTGTTCGTGAAGGACTCGGCCGGCGTCGAGCACCCGATCGGCGGTGCCGTGCCGTACAAGACGGCGGGCGCGTTCGCGGCGATCCCGGGCGGCACGTACGACCTCGTCGTGCGGGCCGGCAGCACGGCCGCGGCGCTCATCAGCCGCGCCGCGGTCTCGTTCCCCGCGCTGTCCGGTGGTCGCGCGTTCACGGTCGCTGCGCGCGGGGACATGACGGTGACCTCGACGACGGCGGCCAACCGCCCGCAGCTCGACAACACCGCGAACCGGTGAGCTGAGCGGCGGCTCGCCTCAGCGCGTGGCCCCGCGACGACTTCGGTCGCGCGGGGCCACGCGTGCCTTCGCCCGGTGCATGGACCGCCCTTGCAGGGGGCCGTGCCGCCGAAGAGCTTGCACGCATGATCGCGCCGTGGCGGTGGAACCGCCGACGCGCCGACGCGCGCGTCGACACGCTGCCTTCGCTCGCCACGCTGGTGGCGTGTGGCATCGCCGCCGGGTGTGGCCACCGCGGCGGCACGGACCCCGGCGACCCCGTCGCCGTATCGGTGTCCATCGCCGTGCCGATGCGCACGCTCCACGTCGGCGACACGCTCCGCGCGAACGCCGCGGCGTTCGACTCTACCGGCCACACGCTGCAGGGCGTCGCCACGCGATGGGAGTCCAGCGACCCGCGCGTCGCGTCGGTGTCGTCGTCGGGGCTCGTGCTCGGTCTCGCGCCCGGCACCACGACCATCACCGCGACCGTCGGTACCGCGCGCGGCACGGTGGAGGTGCAGGTGCTGCGGCCGCTCGCGTTCACCGTCTCGGTGCTGCCGGAATCCACCGCGGTCGCGGCGTCGGTGATCGTCGACTTCACCGCGACGGCGCGCGACGTCGCCGGCCAGCCCATCGCCGGCGTGCGGCCCGAGTGGCTGTCGACCGCGCCCGACGTCGCCACCGTCGATGGGGACGGACGCGTCACGGCCCTCGCGCCGGGACGCGCCGAGATCCTGGCGACCGTCGACGCGGTGGCCGGCCGCGGCATCGTCGTCGTCACCCGTCCGTCCAGCGTGCACGTGACGAGCGTCGCGCCGGCGGTGCTCGTTCCCGGCGCGACCGTGACCATCGCCGGCAGCGGCTTCTCCGCCAACCGCACGTCGAACACCGTCACGATCGGCGGCGTCGTCGCGACGGTGCGCACGGCGAGCGCCACCCAGCTCACGGCGACGGTCGCGAGCACCGGCTACGGCTGCGTGCCCACGCGCGACGTGCCCGTCACCGTCACCGTCGCCGGCGAGAGCGGCTCGCTTGCCGCATCGCTGCAGGTCGCGCAGCGGCGCACGCTGCCCGAGGGGCAGGCCATCGTGCTGTCCGATCCGGCGCAGAGCGCGTGCAACGAGCTGGCGCCCGCCACCGGCCGCTACGTCGTCGCCGTGTTCGATCCGTCGACGTCGAGCACCGCGGTCCCGTTCGCCCTTCGCGGCGCGCCGAGCGTCGCACCGCCCCCGGTCGACCCCGCGGCGGCGAGCGAGCGGCTCGCGTCCGTGGCCGCCGCGCACGCAGTGCGCGCGACGAGCGCGGCCCTGCCTGACGCGCGCATCGCCGCCCTCGGCGACACGGTCACCCTGCACGTTCTGACGGCAGGCGCGCGTGGCTGCGGCGACCCCGCGGTCGACGTGCGGGCGCGCACGGTGGTCGTCGGCCAGCGCGTCACGGTGCTGGAGGACGTCGCTGCGCCGCTCGCCGGCACCATGGACGACGACTACCGCGCTATCGCGCAGGAGTACGACGACGTCACGTTCCCGCTCGTCGAATCGACGTTCGGCAATCCGCTCGCCGTCGACGCGCGGCTCGGACGCACGGGGCGCATCGCGTTGCTCTTCACGCCGGAGGTGAACGCGCGCGGGGTGTTGGGCATGTCGTTCAACTGCGACCTGCTGCCGTCGTCGACGGCGCGCGCGAGCAACGAGCAGCAGATCGTCTACCTCGCCGTGCCCACGTCCTCGGCACCCGGCTTCGGCGACGGCCGCTTCACGGGCACGCGCGCCGCGTGGCGCCGCCGCATCCGCGCCATCGCCGCCCACGAGACGAAGCACGTCGCGTCGTACGCCGAGCGGCTCGCGCGGTCCGCGCCGTTCGAGGAGCCGTGGGTCGAGGAGGGAAGCGCGCTCGTCGCCGAGGAGCTGTTCGCGCGCGCCGTACGCGCGCTGCCGACTCGGCGCGAGACGGGCTACGCCGAGAGCCTGGAGTGCGAGCTGCGACCGACGTTAGGCGGGTGCGACCTGATCCCCGTCGCGTTCTCCGACGCGTTCGCGCGCCTGCACGCCATGCTGGTCGATCCGGCGGCGCTCACGCCGGTGGTGACCGATCCCGCGCTCGATCCCGGTGGCGCGTTCTACGGCGGCGCGTGGTGGCTGCTGCGCTGGGCCGCCGACCACGCCGGCCCGACCGACCCGCCGTTCTTCCGCGCGCTCGTCGCGGGCCCGCAGACGGGCGCCGACAACGTCGCGGCCCGCGTCGGCCGCCCGTGGCCCGATCTGCTCGGCGAGTGGTGGCTCGCCACCGCCCTCGACGATCGGCCGGGATTCGTGCCGCAGCGCGCGACGCTCGGCGAGCCGAGCTGGCGGCTGCGCGACGTGCTCGCCGGCGCGAGCGCGACCGGCGACCCGCGCTTCCCGCGCGCCTTCCCACTGCAGCCGCGTGCGCTCTCGTTCGGCGACTTCGTCGTCGACGTGCCTAACGGGGTGCGCGGCGGCGGCGCCGTGTTCTTCGAGCTGAGCGGACCCACCGTCGCGCGTCAGCTCCTCGAGGTCCGCTCCCTCACGCCCGGTGCCGCCGCGCCGCCGTTGGGCATCGCGATCGCGCGCGTGCCGTGACGGAGGCGACGGCGCGAGGGGCTCGATGGAAGGCGAGAGCACACCGATGGGGATCCGACGACGATCGCGAGGACCTCCCGAGCCGATCGGCATGAGCGCCGCGAGCCTGACGTCCCTTGAGCCCTTTCCGCGTCAGGACTCCCTCAGCGACGCCATCGGCGTCTCCCGATAGCCGTCCCGCGCCGTCAGCAGACCGATGGTGACCGTGATCGCCATCATCAGCGCCGCGATGCCCGCGGCCGCGAGCCAGTCCGGCTGGAAGCGCCCCTCGAACACGAAGTGCACCAATCCCCACGCGCCGCCGAACGCGAGCACCATCCCCGCCGCCGCGCCTAACGCGCCGAGCACCCCGTACTCCGAGAGGAGGATGCGCAGGATCTGACGGCGCGTCGCGCCGAGCGTCTTCAGCAGCACCGCCTCGCGCAGCCGATCGCGCCGCGTCGCCGCGACGGCGCTGAACAGCACCGGCAGCCCGCTCGCGAGCGAGAACAGCGCGAGGAAGCGCACCGCCATGCTCACGCGATCGATGATGCGTCCGATCGTCGCCTGCACGAGCGACAGGTCCACGCTCGACACGTTCGGGTGCGCCGTGACGACGTCGCGCTGCAGCCGCGCGACGCGCGTGGGATCCGGCACGCGTGCGAGCACCGCGAACTGCTTCGGCGCGCGGTCGATCGCCGCGGTCGGGAACAGCGCGAAGAAGTTCAGCTCGAAGCGCTCCCAGTCGATCTCGCGCAGACTGTTCACGCGCGTCGGCACCTTCACGCCCTGGACGTCCCAGGTGATTCGATCGCCGAGCTTCACGCGCAGGTCGTTCGCGAGGTTGCGGTCGAGCGACACGCCGTACACCGTGGCGCCCCTCTCGTCTCGCGTCGGCGCGGTCGACCACCGTCCGCCCGCGAGACGCTCGGTGCTCGTGAGCGTGTCGCGGTACGTCGACCGGTACTCGCGGCGGAGCGCCCACATCCCCTGCCGCCGCGTCGTGTCGCCGACGAGCGACGCGACCGGCCGGCCGTTGATCTCGGCGATGCGCATGGTCACGATCGGCGTCGCCTGCAGCAGCTCGCCGTTCGCCCGCACGCGCTCCGTCACCGACGCGATCTGGTCCTCCTGGATGTCGAACAGGATCACGTTCGCGCGCGACGTGAACCCCGCGCCGCTGAACTGACGCAGCAGGTTGGTCTGCACGAGAAACACGGTCGACACGAGGAACGCGCCGAAGCCCAGCGCCAGGGTCACCGCGCGCGTCTGGTTGCCGGGGCGGTACAGGTTCGCGATCCCCTGGCGGACGACGTACGGCCACCCGGCGCGCAGCAGCCGGCGCGCCGCCCACGTCGTCGCGAACGCCGACAGCCACAGCACGACGAGCGCCCCGCCGATGCCGACGCTGAGCCACACGCCCTCGCGCACGCGGCCGGTGCGCGTCACCGTGAGCGCGACCACGCTCGCGACGATCCCGAGCTCCACGAGCCGTCGCGGCCAATCGATGCCGCGCCGCCGCAGCGCGCCGGGGTCCACGTCGCGGCGAATCGCCTGCAGCGGCGACACGCGCCGGAGCGCGAGCAGCGGGCGCAGCGCGAACACGAGCGCCACCCACACGCCCACCGCGAGCCCCGTCGTGATCGCCGCCGGCGCGAGCGTCACCTGCACGTCCACCGGCAGGAACTCGCCGACCGCGTGCGGCAGAGCGAGCTGCAGCCCGACGCCGAGCAGCGCGCCGAACGCCGCGCCCACGAGTCCCATCGCCGCCGCCTGCGTGACGTAGATCGCCAGCACCTGTCGGCTCGTCGCGCCGAGACAGCGCAGCACCGCGACCGTGTCGATCTTCCGTGTCACGAACGCGCTCACGCCGCTCGCCACACCCACGCCGCCCAGCAGCAGCGCGATGAGGCCGACGATCGACAGGAAGTCGGTGAGCCGATCGATCGCGCGCGTGAGACCACGCTCCTCGTCGGCCACCGTGCGCGTGCGCACGCCGAGCGGATCGAAGCGCTTGCGCACGTCGCGCACGATCGCGCGCGCCTGCGCCTCCGGCATCGCCACGAACGACTCGTACTGCGCGCGCGCGCGCCGAAGCCCAGCAGATGCGTCTCCGCGAGGTAGCGCTCCGGGATGTACACGCGCGGCCCGAGCACCGCCGCGATGCCCGGGTCGCCCGGCACGTTCTCCAGCGCTCCGATGATCGCGAAGCGCGTGTAGCCGAGCACCAGCGTGTCGCCGACGTCGGCGTCGAGCGCGACGAGCAGCGAGCGGTCGACGAGCGCGTGCGGACCGGTCTGCAGCTGCGCCCAACGTCCCGCGGGCTGCGTCGTGACCTCGCCGTAGAGCGGCAGCGACGCCGACACCGCGCGCACCTGCACCAGTCGCGTGCCGCCCGTGCGCGGCACGAGCCCCATCGACGCGAACGTCACCTGCCGCGCCACCGGCGCGCCGCGCTCGGCGAGCGAGTCGAGCCACGCCGACACCGGCTTCGGCATCGGCGAGTTCCTGCCGAACGACAGGTCGCCGCCGAGCAGCGCGCGCGACTGCGTGCGCGCCGACTGCGCGACGTTGCTCGCGAAGGAGTCGATGGCGACGAGCGCCGCGACGCCGAGCGCGATGGACGACATGTAGAGCAGCAGGCGACGGCGCGCCGTGCGGCTCTCGCGCCACGCCAGCGCCAGAAGCACGCGGAGCGCGGAGCGTGGAGCGGCGAGCGTGGATCTCACGGGAGTGCCTCCGGCGCTCCACGCTCGCCGCTCCACGCTCCACGCTCGGTGTCCTCGACGACGGCGCCGTCGGCGAGCCGGATGATGCGCTGCGTGCGCGCGGCGAGATTGAGGTCGTGCGTCACGAGCACGATCGTCGTGCGCGACTCGCGGTTCAGCGACTCGAGCAGCTCCACGATACGCGCGCCCGTCGTCGCGTCGAGATTTCCGGTCGGCTCGTCGGCGAACAGGATGCGCGGGGCGTTCACGAACGCGCGGGCGATCGCGACGCGCTGCTGCTCGCCGCCGGAGAGCTGGGCGGGGAAGTGGTGCCCGCGCCCGCCGAGGCCCACGCGCTCCAGCAGCTCGCGGGCGCGCGCCGCGGCGTCGGTGGCGCCTCGCAGCTCGAGCGGCACCTGCACGTTCTCCTGCGCCGTGAGCGTGGGGATGAGCTGGAAGCTCTGGAACACGAAGCCGACCTTCTCGCCGCGCAGCCGCGCGCGCGCGCATCCTCGTCGAGCGCGCCCAGGTCCTGCCCGTCGAGCAGCACCGTGCCGCGCGTGGCGAGGTCGAGCCCGGCGAGCAGGCCGAGGAGCGTCGTCTTGCCGCTGCCGGAAGGGCCGACGATGGCGACGAACGCTCCTTGCGGAACGCTGAACGACACGTCGCGTAGTACGGCCAGCGGCCGGCCGCCGCTCTGGAACTCCTTCGTCAACTCACGGGCGACGAGCATGAAGATCTTGTCGGGACTCGGGACTCGAGACTCGGGACTCGGGTTCGTCTCACTGCTAATGCTAAGCGCGGGTGCGTGCTCCAGACGGGACGCCGGGAGCACGCCGAGCTCGGATGGAGCATCGCGCGCCGCACTCGAGTCCCGAGTTCCCAGTCCCGAGGCCCGACCCCCGCTGCGTGTCCTGTTCATCGGCACGAGCCTCACCGCCGGGCTCGGCCTCGACCCGGACAGCGCGTATCCGGCGCGCGTCCAGCGTAAGGCCGACTCCGCCGGCATCGCCATCCAGGCCGTCAACGCCGGCGTGAGCGGCGAGACGTCTGCCGGCGCGCTGCGGCGCATCGATTGGGTGCTGCGCGAGCCCGCCGACGTCGTCGTGCTGGAGACCGGGGCGAATGACGGCCTCCGCGCGCTGCAGGTGGATTCGACGCGCGCGAACCTCGTCGCCATCGTGCGCCGCATCCGGGCGAAGCTGCCCGAGGCGCGCGTGGTCCTCGTGCAGATGGAGGCGCCGCCGAACCTCGGCCAGCGCTACACGGCGGCGTTCCACGCCATGTTCCCCGACGTCGCGCGGACGGAGGGCGTCACGCTCGCGCCGTTCCTCCTCCAGGGCGTCGCCGGCATCGGGCGGCTCAACCAGGCCGACGGCATCCACCCGAACGACGCCGGCGAGCGGATCGTGACCGAGACCGTGTGGAAGGCGATCGAGCCGGCGCTGCGCGCGGCGACCGCAGCGACGGCCGCGGGGACGGGTTGACCTGTCGCGGAAGACTGCGTAAACTGAAAGGCTGTAACCACTTAGATTAACTTCGTCAGGACTCCGACTATGGCAATGCCGGCCACCCAGATCCGCCGCGGCATGGTCCTCGTGTTCGAGGGGCAGCCGTGCCGCGTGATCGAGTTCCGCCATCACACTCCGGGCAACCTGCGCGCGATGGTGCAGGCGAAGCTCAAGAACCTGCGCACGGGCTCCAGCTTCGAGCATCGCTTCCGCGCGGCCGACTCGATCGAGAAGGCGGACATGGAGACCCACGAGCTGGAGTTTCTGTATCAGGGTGGTGACACGTACCACTTCATGAACACGGAGAACTACGATCAGCTCGAGATGGACGACGAGATGCTCGGCGACAACGCGCAGTGGCTGCAGCCGGGGATGAAGATCCTGGCCGAGTACTACGACGGGAAGCCGATCGGCATCGAGCTGCCCCAGTACGTCGTGCTCGAGGTCGTGGACACCGCGCCCGTGATGAAGACGGCGACGAAGACGGCGTCGTCGAAGCCGGCGAAGCTCGAGAACGGCGTGACGGTGAACGTGCCCGAGTTCATCAGCACCGGCGAGCGGCTGCGCATCAATCCGTCGACGGGCGAGTACATGGACCGCGCGAAGGAGTGAGCGGCGCGCGGTGAGGTTGTAGCCCCGGACGGGGCCGCATAGATTCAGAGTTCCCCGCTCGTGAGGGCGGGGGTCATGGTGACTATAGCTCAACTGGTTAGAGCACCGGACTGTGGCTCCGGGGGTTGCGGGTTCAAGTCCCGTTAGTCACCCCTCTCGCACGACGAAGTCGACGACGTGGTGTAGGTCCGTAGCTCAATTGGTAGAGCACCGGTCTCCAAAACCGGCGGTTGGGGGTTCGATTCCCTCCGGGCCTGTAGGAGCGCTCACCCGAGCGCCGGTTGAAATGCGAAACGGGGCCGATTAGGTTTCAAGTCTCGTTCGCACAGCGCGTTGCGCGACGAACACGGCGGTATCGTCTAGAGGCCTAGGACACAGCCCTCTCAAGGCTGGAACACGGGTTCGAATCCCGTTACCGCTATCGGCTCCCTCGGGAACCCCCCTTCGAAAGGGTGCTTGCTCGACACGAGTCGGCCCCATCGTCTATCGGTTTAGGACGCTACCCTTTCAAGGTGGAGAGACGGGTTCGACTCCCGTTGGGGCTATCAGCAGGATGTGGCAACGGCCTCGCGGCCGTCGTTGGAAAGGGGCCGTAGCTCAGTTTGGTTAGAGCACTCGACTGTCACTCGAGAGGTCGCGGGTTCGAGCCCCGTCGGCCCCGTTGCTTGAAAACGCTGGATCGCTTGTTCGCGCCCTGGTGGTGAAATTGGTAGACACGCCATCTTGAGGGGGTGGTGCCGAAAGGCGTCGCGGTTCGAGTCCGCGCCAGGGCATGCAAGCATTCTTCGCAGCGCGGAACGTCTGAACGTCCCATTGCCACAGTAGCTCAGTGGTAGAGCACCCGATTCGTAATCGGGCGGTCGTCGGTTCAATCCCGACCTGTGGCTCTCTCCAGCGCCTCTTGCGGCCTCGCCCGCAAGAGGCGCAGATTGTTGAGGCATCTCGATGCAGGCTCTGCGGGAGTAGCTCAGTTGGTAGAGCGCCAGCTTCCCAAGCTGGATGTCGCGGGTTCGAACCCCGTCTCCCGCTCTCGAAAGACCACGGCCGGCGAGGCACCTCGGTGCTCCGCCGGCCTTTTTTCGTTTCCCCCGCACCCGCTCCCGATGCGTCGCCTTCTCGCCGCCGCGGCGTGCCTCGCCGCGGCCTCGCCGGCCGCGGCACAGCCCACGCGCCCCCCGCGTGTCCCGAGCGACGTCGTCGCGTTCTTCAGCGGCGAATGGTCGTGCGCCGGCGCGTTCGCGAACGGACGCCCGATCGAGTCGGACATCTCGTTCGCGCCGACGCTCGACTCGGCGTGGCTCGCCGGCGCCCACGTCGATCGGGCGCCGAACCGCTTCGCGGCGCGGCTGCAGTGGGGCGGCGACGCGAGCGGCGGGCTGCTCTCGGTTCTCACCGACAACTTCGGCGGCGCGCGCCGCTTCCGCGCGGCGCCGTGGCAGGGCGGGACGCTCGCGTTCACGACGGACACCACCGCGGGACGCCGCGAGCGCTTCACCTATCGGCGCGCATCGGACTCCACGTTCCGCATGACCTACGAGGTCTCGCGCGACGGCCAGGCATGGGCGCTCGGCGACTCGCTCACCTGCCGGCGCGTCGACGACGCGGCCGCCATCCGCGCGGTGCTCGACTCCACCGCCGCCGGCTGGAACCGCGGCGACCTGTCACGCTATCTGTGGGCGTACGTCGACACCGCCACGTCGATGGGCAGCAACGGCCCGGAGCGCGGCATCGCGGCGATCGAGGCGCAGATGCGCGCCGGCTTCTGGCGCACCGGGCGGCCGCTGCAGACGCTCCACTACGAGCACGTCGTCGTGCGTCCGTTAGGCACCGGCCACGCGCTCGTCACGGGGCAGTTCGTGCTCACCGGTGGCGGACGTCCCGATCGCACCGGCTGGTTCACCACGGTGTGGGCGCGCACGCCCGCCGGATGGCGGATGATCCACGATCACTCGTGATTCTCCGGCGTGCGGCGGCAGTGGCGTGGGACGAATCGTGGGACTCGGCACGCGCACGCCGCTGAGGACGTCCCCCCGCGCCCGCTACGACCCGACCACCAGCACGCCCCCGCCGCTGACGAGCACCGCCCCATCACCTGCTACGGCCGGCGGGACCATGAGCGTCCCCCCGCCGCTGACGAGCACCACCCCCGTGCCCGCCACCACCGGCGCGCTCGTCAGCGTCCCGATGCCGGTGATCGAGCCGGGCGTGCCGACGGTGCCGGCGCCGATGATCGCCGGCTGGGTGGCGAGCGTCGCTCCCCAGGTCGGGGAGCCGAGCACCTGGGGGTGCGCGTCGAACCAGTCCTTGGCGAAGTTGCCGAGCTTCGGCGCCGCGGCCGTGCTGTAGTGCTCCGAGAGCGCGTCGTAGTAGGCCGTATTCGCGCACGCGTGCGAGGGCGCGCGGTCGATCTGGAGGAAGCGCACGCCACCGTCGTTCATCGCCTCGAAGTCGAGCAGACCCACCACGCCCGGCAGCGCGAGGAACCCCGCGGGGTCGCGCAACCAGTCGTTCCACAGCTTCACGTTCACGCCCTTCTGGTTGATCGTGCCCGTCTTGGTCGGCGTGTAGAGCTGGTCGTAGTCGATCGAGGTCTGGCCGATCACCTTGAAGCCGAGCGCCACCGCCCGCGCGACGAACGCCGTGAAGAGCGAGATCACCGTCGGCACGTCGCCCGCGTTGACGTAGGTCGAGATGATCGGGTTGAGGACGAACCCCGTGAGGAGGAGGTGCGGCCCCCCGCGCCGGGTATCGAGCTCCAGCGCCACGCGGTAGTCCCACGTCGTATCGAACTCCACGAATCCAGCGCCGTTGTGCGCGGCACTCACCTTGTTCGGGTCGTCCTCGAGCCCCAGCGCGGCGAACGTCCCTGCGCCCGACTTGCGCTGCGCACAGGTCGTGAACCACCACCCGGTGCCGTTCGCGCCCGCCGTGTCCCCCGCGTCATCCACCGGCGAGGAGGTGCCGAAGCCGCGATCGTTGGAGGCGCCGATGTTGACGATCGTCCCCATCTTCGAGAGGTCGGGCGCGGCGCCGAACTGCGCGCGGGCGAACGCCTCGAACGCGTCGTCGAGCGCGCGGCTCCGCGTGGCCGAGCTGACGCCGACCCAGAGCACGGTCATGTCGGCGTAGGTCGTGCCCCACCGGCCTAACGCCACTTGGAGCGATCTGCTCGTCGCCACCGGAAGGCGGTGGCGCTTCACGCCCTGCCGGCCGCGCACATGCAGCTGGTAGACGTGCGGCCCGCCGAGCGCCGCGGCGACGTTCTGCTCGCGCCCCGCGATGACGGCGCGCACCGTGCTCCCCGCCGTGCTCTTGCTGTCGAGCGTCACGAGGTTGGTGGTGCCGCTCGGCCCCGCGTTCGCCTGGAGCCCGTAGGTGCCGCCCGGCCGCGTGGTGAGGTTGCAGTAGGGCAGCGCGGTGGTAAGCGTCGGATCGGGCGAGAGGCTCACGAGGTGCGCGCCGGCCGAGGGCGACCTCACCACCGCGAAGATGTGCAGCGCGTCCGTCGCGGCGAGGTTGATCGCCGAATCGAGCGCGGCGATCAGGTGGTCCTGGCGGGCGGCGCTGAACACGATCCCGCTCGCGGTCCACAGCGGCTGGCTCCCCGCCGTCGCCTGCGCGAGCGTGTTGAGGAAGCCCGCGCCCGCGCCGCGCACGTCGTCCCACGCGCTCACGCGATCGCTCCCGTCCTTCGTCACGTTCTCGCGCGAGTCCGCGACCGCCAGCCAGACCGCGTCGCCGCCCGTCGCCGCGATGAGGGCGTCGTTGGCGATGCGCGCGGCGGTGCGAACGATGACGGTGACGGCGTCGGTGTCCGTGGCGCTCGCCGAGTCCGTCGCGGTGAGCGTGATCGTGTGCGTGCCGAGCGAGAGGGTCGGGGAGATGCTCGTGCCGGTGCCTAACGCGCCGTCGAGGCTCGAGGTCCAGGCGAGCGAGGCGCCGGTGAGCGTGCCGTCCTCGGCGTCGGTGGCCGTGCCGGTGAGCGTCGTCGCGCTCCCCTGCGTCACCACCGTCCCCGCGGCCGGCGCGGTGATCGTCGCTGTGGGGGGGGCGTTGCCGCCGACAGACGCGCTCGTGAAGCTGCCGACCGAGTAGAACGCCGCGTCGGTGAAGTTCCTGCGCACCGCGCGCCGCTGATCCGCCGTGCGCGCCGTCTTGTAGATGCGGACCTCGCGCAGCTTGATGGTCGCCGGCAGGATCTGCGTGCGCGTGGCGCCATTCAGCCGGCGCGTGCCGACGCTGATGTCCTGCGGCGCGCTCGCGATCGGGGTCTGGACGGTCCCCGTCGTCGTGACGCCGTTCACGTCGAGGATGCGCCGCGCGGCGGCGGTCGCGTTCTGGAGGTCGAACACGGCGGCTCCGTAGTTGACCCCCACCGCGATCGCGCCGTTCGCCGCGTTGACGGCGTTCGTCAGGTTCTGCGAGCGCATCGAGTCCGTCGGGCGGACGCTCAGCTCGTACGGAATCTCCGGCGACGCGAAGTCCCCGAGGTCGACCAGCGAGGAGGTGCCCGCCGTGATCGAGGCCGTCGTCTCGAAGATCGCCTCGAGCGTGAGGACATTCTTGTCCGGCACCACGTCGCTCGCCCCGTTATGCTCGCCGTAGCTCGCGCCGTCGCCGGCGACCTGGCCGTCGCCGCTCTTGTCGAGGCTCGGCGTGCCGGCGCCGGTGATCGTGAGGTTGCGCCCGCCCGCCGTCGCGTCGGTGCCCACCCACGTGGCGCCGTTCCCCATGTGGCAGACGAACGCGAACGTGCTGGTGTCCCAGGCCGCCGCCGAGCTGTAGTCCGTGGCCTGCGAGCCATCGCCTAACGCGACGACGAAGGTCTGATCCGCGGTCTTGGAGACGGTGCGACCGGCAACGTAGAGCACGACCTCGCCGGCCGACGCGTCGTAGCGCGTGCGCTCGAAGGTGAGCTGCGTGACGAACGCGCCGCCCGAGTAGCTGGCGTAGGGCACGATGTCGCGCGCGTCGGCGCGACACAGCCCGCCGTTCGCCACGCTCGCCAGCTCCGCGGCGCTCAGGCGCACCGCGACCGTGAACCCCGTCACGTCGGCGGCGAGCGAGCCGTCGGCGGGGATGGTGACGGTGAAATAGCCGGCGAAGGCCATAGGGCGGGAGGCTAACTACGTGAGGCTGAGCGTCGAGATCGTCACGTTCTGCCCGACGGCGATCGACGTGTTATCGAGCGTGATGTCGCCCCCGCCGCCCGTCACCGTGATCGTGCCCTCGATGCGGTGCTGCGTGGTCGAGACGGCGCCGGTGTCGCCCGCCGCCTTGATGCGGAAATGCCCCGCGGTGCCGGCGCCGACGGCCGCCGTGGGCGTGAGCGCGGCATTCAGCGGCTTCACGGCATTCGACGCGGCGGCCCACAGGTCGGCCGGGAGCGTGATGCTCACGAGCAGCGTGCCGGTGGGCGCGGCCCCCGGCCCCGGCGGCGCGCCGGTGCGAATCTCCAGCGTGCCGCCGTTGAAGGCCGCGTCGATGCTGTCGAGCATCGTGTTCTTCGTGATCGTGTTGAATACCGTGGCCATGTCGGGAGCCTCGAAGCGGAAGGCGACAGCGAGGGGAGGCGTCGGCGCCGGATTCGCTCGGTGCGCGCTCGGTGCGCGCCGCGAGCCACGCCGCGTTGCAGAGCGGGAGCTTTTCAGCGACGGCTCGTCGACGTACCCGCGGCGCACGGCGTCGAAGATGCCCGGGGCGGTCGTCCAATGGTGCTCGGGCAGCCCTTTCGGCAGCGCCCACCACGCCTTCGTGCCCGTGTTCGGTATCGCATAGCCACGGAGGTAGCTTTCCTCGTCGGCCGCCGCAATGTCCCACCACGACGGATCGGCGGTACGCGCGGTCGGTCGGCAGCGCGGCCGGCACGTGCGCCGGCGCCGTCGTCCTGGACCGCCACGTCAACGGATGAGAGCGTCTCGTCGCAACAGGGCATCGGCCCCGTCGTCTGCCCCCGCCACGAGCCCACCGGATTGCCGTTAGGCACCCGGACGTTGTCGTGGGATTTGTCGTGGGAGTACCTTGGACAGAGACGGAGATGCGACGGGAGAGATACGGCAGTCGCCCCCAGGGACTGCACGCCGGGTGTCGGTGGGGTCTACCTTTCCCGTAGGACCGAACGAGGAGAGACGATGGACCGCATGACGATGCAGATCGACGGCATGAGCTGCGCGCACTGCGTGAAGGCGGTGCGCGACGCGCTCGCCGAGCTGCCGGGCGTCGAGGTGGAGCGCGTGGACGTGGGCTCGGCCACCGTCGCGTACGATCCGGCGCGGACGCCGAAGCGCGAGCTGCTCGACGCCGTGCGCGACGCGGGCTACGAGCCCGCCGGGGCCTAACGGGGATGACGGCACCCGCCGCCGCGCCCCAGCGCCCCGCCGCGCCCGCCGCCGCCGCCGAGCCGACGTACGTCGCTCCGGCGCTCACGCTCGAGGGTTGGTACTCGCATCACCAGCTCTTCACCGTCGATCGCGCCGCGCTGCGCGCGCTCTCGGTGGACTATCGCCGCGCCGCCGGCGAGGCGATGCGCGGAGCGATCGCGCGGCTCGTCTCGCCGGCCGACGGCGGATGGACGGCCGCGGTGCAGCTCGTCGGCGCTCCGGCCGACCTGATGCTGATCCACATGCGCCCCTCGCTCGACGGCCTCGGCGCCGCCGGCCGCGCCGTGCTGACGGAGCCGCTCGGCGACGTACTGCGCCGCACCTACGACTTCCTCAGCGTCACCGAGGCCGGGATGTACTCCGTCGCCGTGAAGGCCGCGAAGGAGACCGCGGCCCGTGGCGGCACCGTGGGCGACGCCGAGTACAACGCGCGGCTCGCCGAGCTGCTGGAGAGCGAGCGCGCATCGGCGCACGTGCAGAAGCGGCTCTTCCCGCCCGCGCCCGGCGAGGCGATGCCGTACGTCTGCTTCTACCCGATGTCCAAGAAGCGCGAGGCGGAGCAGAACTGGTACGCGCTGTCGCTCGAGGAGCGGAGCCGCCTGATGTGGGACCACGGCAAGACCGGTCGCCGGTACGCCGGGAAGGTGTTCCAGATCGTCACCGGGTCGGTGGGCTTCGCCGCGTGGGAGTGGGGCGTGACGCTGTTCGCGGCGGATCCGCTGGAGTTCAAGCGGATCGTGACGGAGATGCGGTTCGACGAGGTGAGCGCGAAGTACGCGTCGTTCGGCGATTTCTACGTCGGTCGCGTCGTGTCGCCGTCGGAGTGGGTCGCCTCGGTGCTCGGCCAGTAGCCGGCGAGGAGCCGAGGCGGGCTCGGCTCGGTTGTATCGGCCCCTGCCGACGGTTAGGTTGGGGAGTCCGCAGCGGCGCCGGGCTGTACCCGGTGAACGCGGGGACGGGACGTAGCGCAGCCCGGTAGCGCACCTGAATGGGGTTCAGGGGGTCGCGGGTTCGAATCCCGCCGTCCCGATGGGAAACGAGAAGCACCACGAGGCTCGATGCCCGTGGTGCTTCTCGTTTTTCGACGATCGCGCTTGCCGGCGCCTAACCGCGCCGTGCCCGGCGACGCCCGCCCACGCCGAGCATCACGAGCCCGACGCCGACGAGCGTCACCGTCGCCGGCTCGGGCACCACGGAACCCAGCGCGTACCGACCGAGGATCGCCTGCGCCCGCGTCGTCGGATGCAGCCCGTCCGCGAACAGCGAGACGTTGCAGCTGATCGGCGGGACCGACGTGGCGAAGCCCGGCAGGCAGGGATCCGTGAGGTTCGTGATCCCGAATCGCGTGCCGCCCGTGAGCGCGTCCGCCGCGATCGCCGCGTACAGCGTGTTCGGGTCGAACGTGCCGAGGTGCACCAGCGGGAACATCGACTGGAGGTTGCCCAGCGCGCCGAGCAGCAGGTTGTTGAAGACGTCGGTCAGGTTGCTGCGAATGCCGGCGAACGGCGTGCCGGCCACCTCCGGCGCCAGCCCGGAGTTGGCCGCGAGCGGCACGAGCAGCGTGTTCGCGCCGGCCGTGGCGAGCGCGTTCGTGATGAACGCGATATTCGTCACCGCGTTCTGGACCGCCGGCAGCTGCTGCGCGGCGGGAAGCGTCGCGGCATCGCGGATGTCGTTCACGCCGCCCCACACGACGTACAGGCCGGTCGGGTCGATCACGCGGGGGGCGAGCGGCGGCAGGCCCGGGATCGCCGCCACGCCGTCGAAGAGGCCGAGCTGCGAGAGCATGCCGATCGGGAAGCCGCCGGTGCCGAGCAACCCGGTGCGCGCGCCGCCGATCGCGAAGTTGTTCCCACCGGCGAGCGCCGGCGCCGCGTCCGCCGGGTGGCCGAGCAGCTGCGCGAAGTACCCGGCCCACGTCGGCCCGTTTGTGAACGTGCCGGGCGCGTAGGGCGGTGTCGGACTGGGGTCGGCGATGCCGCCGAGCGCCGCGAGGAGGTCCGCCATCCCCATGTCGGTGAAGCTGTCGCCGAAGAACGTGAGCGACGAGTACCGCTGTGCAGACGCGGTGGGGGGCGTGACTGCGAGGAGGGCGACGGCGCTGGCGATGGCCAGCGACCAGCGGCGGAGTGCGGCGCGGCTGGGCATGTGAGCCTCGGTCGGTGCGAGTCACGGCGCGACGGTGTCGTCGCCAGTTCTCGCGAACCTATGGCACCTGCCGCGCGTCGCAAGATCGTCGCGCGCTGAAAGACGTTCATCGGTCCCGAAATGAATGAGGCCCCGCCGGGCGGGGCCTCATTCACACCCTTAGGCGGTTCGCGTCACCAGCCCGGGTTCTGCTTCAGCGCCGGGTTCGTGAGCAGGTCCGACTCCGGGATCGGATACAGATACAGCTTCTGGTCCCACTTCCGCGGGATGTCGTTGCGCCACACGATCTCCCCCGACGTGCCGTTCGCGAGCTTGAAGTCGCTCCCCGTCACCGAGATGTACGTCACGCCGTTGACGCGGTTCGTGGGGTTCACCGTGAAGAAGTTGACGTCCGGCGTGCCGTTCTCGTCGAGGTCGAGGTTCGTGTTCGCCGCCGGCACGTAGATGCCGCGCCACTCCATCTCCATGAGCGGCCCGCGCGCCCACCGCACGATGTCGTAGAAGCGCAGCCCCTCCATCGCCAGCTCGATCCCGCGCTCGCGGCGGATCTCGAGGATCACCGGGTTCGAGATGTCCGGGAAGTACACGGACTTCAGGTACGGATCCACCGTCGTCGGCAGCGACGTCAGGCCGCCGGTGATGCCGGCGCGCGCGCGCGTCGCGCCCACCGTCGCCGCCCAGTCCGCGGCGGTGAGCTGCCCGAGCTCCGCCTTCGCCTCGGCGTAGTTCAGCAGCACCTCGGCGTAGCGGAAGATGTGCACGGCGTTCGTGTTGAGCTGGCCGCCGTCCTGCGACGCATCGTCGGTGCTGAACTTGATCGGGTGGTAGCCGGTGTACGTGTACGTGAACGCCGGCGGTGCGGCGACCTGCGTGCCCGACTGCACCCGCTTGTACCCGGGCGTGCGGATCGTCTGGCTCAGCCGCGCGTCGCGTCCCTTCGTCTCCTGCTGGAACGTCATCGTCTGGTAGCCCGCCCGGTCGGTGAAGGGCGTGCCGTCCGCGTTCAGGTAGGTGTTGATGAACTGCCGGATGAAGCTGAATCGCACGCCGGTCGTCGCGCTCGTGTAGATCCAGTTCGCCTGATGCCGGACGCCTAACGACGTGCTCTGCAGGTTCGTGAGGATGACTTCCTGCGCGATCGGCACGTCGCGGGTGAAGACCTGCCGGTACGAGTCGGTCACGCCGGAGCCGGTGTACAGGCTGTAGCGCTTGCCGTCGATCAGCACCTTCGCCGCGTTCGCCGACTCGTTCAGGAACTTGTCCGCGCTGCTCTGGAGGTTGAACTCCGGGTGGTACTTCCGGAACGTCCCCTCGAACAGCGCGACGCGCGACTTCAGCGCGAGCGCGACGTCCTTCGTGATGAGCGTGCGCGACGCCTCGTTCTGCGCGGTGATGTTCGCGATCGCGAAGTCGAGGTCCTCGAGCACGTGATCCATCACGACGGTGCGCGAGTCGCGCGGGCCGTACAGCGCCGGGTCGGAGACGTCGAGCGGCTTGTCGATCCACGGCACGTCGCCGTAGCGCTTCACCTTCTCGAAGTAGAACCATGCGCGGAAGAAGCGGGCGATCCCGTTGTAGTTGTTCCGCACCCGCTCCGGCACGCTCGCGTCGACGTTGTTCGCGAGGAAGTAGTTGATGCTGCGCAGCGTGTTCCAGCGCCAGTTCACGTCGCCGCCGAGCGCCACCACCTCGTACTGGCCGGAGCTCGTGAGGTCGGTGACGCGCGGGTTGTACACGCCCGGCCGCACGAACTGCGGCACGTCGCGGCGCGCCGCGTAGTCCGACATCGATTCGGCCTGGATGATGTTGTTCGCGTCCGGCATCCAGTTGTCCAGCGAGTTCGTATACAGCGCGAGCCCGTTCTCGGAGCCGAACACCGCGTCCTTGCTCGACGTCGCGACCGGGTTCTGCTCGAGCGAGTCGCAGCCGGTGGTCCCGACGGCCAGCGCGCTCGCGAGCAGGAGAGAGAGGAATCGTCTGGTCATGGTCCGCTCGAATCAGAAGGTGACGGTCGCGCCGATGCTGAAGCTGCGCAGCATGGGGTAGTTGTAGCCGTCACCCGAGTTGCCGCCCGGGCTCGCGAACTGGTCCGACGGTGCCGTCGCGTTCTCCACGTCGATGTTGTCCGAGTACTTGTACAGCGGCGAGTACGTCCAGAGGTTCTCGCCGGTGAGATAGACGCGGGTCGAGCGCGCGCCGATGCGCGACGCGAGCGACCGCGGGAGATCGTAGCCGAGCTGGATGTTCTTCAGCCGCACGTACGCCGCGTTCATCACGTACTTCGACTGCGGCGCGCGCAGGATGCCGGCGGCGTTGTTCGACAGACGCGACGCGTAGCGCGGGAGGAACGCGTCGGGGTTGTCCGGCGTCCAGATCATCCCGGGCTTCAGTTGCCACTTCGGCACGAAGCCGTACGGGCGATTGTACTGTCCCCAGAACGCGTTCGACTCGGGGCTCGGATACCAGTCCTGCTTCGCGACGCCCTGGAAGAAGCCGTTGAGGAAGACGTTGCGGTAGTTCGCGCCGAGGTTGATGCCGAAGCGGTAGCGCGGCGTGGTGTTGCCGATGATGATCCGGTCCCCCGCGTCGTCGGCCGTGTTCTTTCCCGGGGTGATCTTCCCATCGCCGTTCAGGTCCTTCAGCATGATGTCGCCGACCTGCCACTTCCCGGACGAGTGCGACCGGAACAGGCTCTGATCCGCGTGCGACGCGATCTGCTCGGCCGAGCTGAAGAAGCCCTCGTTCACGTAGCCCCAGATCTCACCGACCTGCTGACCGACGTAGTAGTCGGTGAGGAACTTGTCCGGATTGTTGTACTTCAGGATCCGCGAGCTGTAGTCGGAGAGCGACACGCGGACGTTGTAGCCGAACGGGCGCGACGCGAGGTCGAAGCGGTCCTGCCAGGAGAGCTGCGCCTCCCAGCCGTTCGTCTTCATGTCGGCGTAGTTCCCCTTCGGCGACGTGGCGCCGAACGTCGCGGGGAGCGTCATGCCGATCGTGTACATGTCCGTCGTCAGACGGGAGTACACGTCGCCGGTGAACTGCAGCCGGCCGGCGAGCATGTCGAGATCGAGGCCGGCGTTCTTCGTCGTCACCGTCTCCCACGTCAGCCCGTCCGGCAGCACCGCGGGCGCGCCGGTGTACTGCGGCTGGATGCCGTTCAGGATGCGCCCCGACTTCGTGATGTTGAACAGCTCGTTGAACGTGTACGCGGCGATGTTGCCGTTGCCCATCGAGCCGTAGGAGCCGCGGAACTTGAGGTCGGAGACGAGGTTCTTCGACACCTTCCAGAACGGCTCGCTCGACAGGTGCCAGCCGGCCGACACCGATGGGAAGAACGCGTAGCGCTGGTTGGACGGGAACTTCGACGAGCCGTCGTAGCGGCCGTCGAACTCGAGGAGGTAGCGCTCGTCGTAGTTGTAGTTCACGCGATAGAACCCGCCGAGGATCGCCCACTTCTCGTAGTTGCCGCCGGTGGTGATCGCCTGGCCGAGCGCGAGGTTGATGTTCTCGGCGTCCGGGAAGATCAATCCATTGCGCGTCACGTCCAGCCGCTCGGCCGTCGACTGCTCGTAGTTCGTGCCGAGCACCACGTTCACGTTGTGCTTGTCGCGGAACGTGCCGCGGTAGTCGCCATAGAGGTTGCTGGCGAGGTAGAGCCCGTTGTCGTTCAGGTTGCGGAGGTCGTTCGTCGACGTGCCGAGGTACTCGATGACGCCGGGCGAGCGCGAGTAGGGGATCTCCACGCGGCGACGCCGCTCGGCGTCGTCGGTGTTCTGGAACGAGAAGTCGCCGTTGATCCGGAACTTGCTGTCGAAGAGCGTCGCCGTTAGGCCCGTGGTGTTGCGCACCAGGTTCCGGTTGAAGTCGCTCCCGTTCTTGCCGTAGTAGTAGTCGCCGACGGTGTACGCGCCCGACCACGTCAGCGTGCCGTCCGGGTTCAGCATCGGCTCGCTCGGATGTCCCTCGTCCGCGAGGTTGCGCCAGATGCCGCCGCCCTCGCCGATGTTCAGCGGGTTGAAGTACTTCCGGTTCGACGCCATCAGGTTGTTGTTCATCTGCAGCCACGAGTAGAGCTGCAGCGTGCCGGTCGCGCGGATGTTCAGCAGCCGATAGTCGTCGGAGCTGTATCGGAAGAGACCCGGCTGGTTCAGGTAGCGCCCGGAGATCAGGAAGCTCGCCTTGTCCGTGCTGCGCGAGACCGAGAGGCTCTGCTCCGACGTCGGCGTCTGGTCCTTGTAGAGCAGGCCGTACCAGTCGGTGCTCGCGTAGTACACGTACTGTCCGTCGGGGCCCACCTCGACGGTCTTCGCGTTCGGGTCCTTCGAGCGCTTCTCGAACTCCGCGAGGTACTGCTGCGAGAAGCTCTGCGTCTTGTTGACGTTCTGCGGGTTCGTTCCCTCGAAGTTGAAGAACGACTCGTTGAACATCTTCGCGTACGTGTAGCCGTCGGTGACGTAGCCCGCGGGCACCGTCGGCTTGCGCATGCCGTAGTTCGTCTCGTAGGTGATCGCGAACCCGTCGCGCGCCGGCTTCTTCGTCGTGATGAGCAGCACGCCGAACGCGCCGCGCGCGCCGTACACCGCCGCGGCCGCGGCATCCTTCAGCACCGAGATCGACTCGACGTCGTTCGGGTTCAGCATGCTCGGGTCGCCCTCGACGCCGTCGATCAGCACGAGCGCGTTGCCGCCCTGGCCGATGGACGTGGTGCCGCGGACGTTGATGCGTGGCGCCTGCGTCGGGCGGCCGTCGAGCAGGCGAATGTTCACGTTCGGGATGACGCCCTGCAGTCCCTGCGTGAGGTTCGCCATCGGACGGTTCTCGAGCGCCTCGCTCCCGACCTGGTCCACCGCGCCGGTGACGTTCGCGCGCCGCTGCGTGCCGTAGCCGACGGTCACGATCTCGTGCAGCACCACCGCCGTGCGCGAGATCTGGAAGTTCACCGTCGCCACCTGGCCGTCGGCGACCGTGACGGTGCGCTCCAGCACCCCGAAGCCGATCATCCTCACCTGCACCGTGTGGGTCCCGACGGGCACGTTCGCGATGGTGAACCGCCCGGTCGTGCCGGTGGTGGTGCCGAGCGCGGTGCCGGTGATGCCGACCTGCGCGCCGCTCACCGGCGCGCCGGTCGCGGAGTCGGTGACGACCCCGCTCACTGTGCCCGTCTCGACCTGTCGTTTCAGCTCTGTGTGACGACCGCCGGTCGTGCGGTACGCGGCGGCGATCGTCGGCTCGCGTTGCTGCGCCTCACCGGGTGCGGCCGTGCACAGGATGAGGGCGGGCGAGAGCACGGACAGGGACGACCAGCGCATGGGGATGCTCCGGGTGGGGGGTGACGTCGGAGGCGGGACGAGAAGGGGGGTCCCCCCTTTCTTGATACGACGTTCGTACGAACGCGAGACGCGCCAAAATCCATGCGTGTGCGGCGTCGCGCCAGCCCGGGCGCGTGCGACTCGTGTCACGCCGGGTTGCCTAACGGCGAGCGTCCGCTAGAGCGAGCGCTTTGCTCACCCCGACGTGCCGCCGCGGTAGCAGGCGGATGCGGGGGTCACGCGAACGTCGCGCGCGAGCGATATTCGCCCGAGCCGCCCGGCTCCCGCACCCCGCCACGATGCCCGAGCCCGACCGAACCTCCACGATCCTCACCGCGGCGTGGCGCGAGGCCGCGCGGCACGAGCCGCTCGCCGTCACGCTCCCGCGCATCGCCGAGCTGCTCGCGTCGACCGTGAGGGCCGAGCAGCTCGTCGTCCGCCATCTCGATCGCGACCGCGGACGCCTCACGACCGTCGCCGCGGCCGCGCTGCGCCCTGCCGCCGCGCCGTGGCCGCTGGTCACGAGCGAGCTGTCGCCGGACGATCTCGTGACGCTCGGCGCGTGGGCGCGGCAGCCGACGCCCGCGGTGCTCGACGGAACGGCGGATCGTCGTGCGCGGCTGCTGGGTCCCGTCGGCGACGCGGCCGAGTGCCTCGCCGCCCCGTTGGGCGACGGCGACGGGCCGACCGGTGTGTTCGCGCTCGCGTCGCGCGCCCGCGGCCGGTTCGACGACGCCGCCGCGGCGCTCGCCGCCGCGATGGCGGCACCGTTAGGCACCGCGCTCGCCGGCGACCTGCGGCTGCAGGAGTTCGCGCGCCTGCGCGAGGCGCTCGAGGCCGACCGCGCGGCGCTGCTGCAGCGGCTCGACCGCGTCGCCGTCGTCGACAGCATCGTCGGCGCCGACTCGGGGCTGCGGCACGTCATCGCGCGCGTCGACCAGGTGGCGCCGACCGATGCGCCGGTGCTGCTGTTCGGCGAGACCGGGTCGGGCAAGGAAGTGGTCGCGCGCGCGATCCACCAGCGCTCGCGCCGCGCGAGCGGACCGATCGTGCGCGTGAACTGCGGCGCGCTGCCGGCGGGGCTGCTCGACTCGGAGCTGTTCGGCCACGAGCGCGGCTCGTTCACCGGCGCGGTGAGCGCGCGCAAGGGGTGGTTCGAGCGCGCCGACGGCGGCACGCTGTTCCTCGACGAGGTGGCCGAGCTGCCGCTCGATGCGCAGGTGCGGCTGCTGCGCATCCTGCAGGACGGCACGTTCGAGCGGGTCGGCGGCCAGCGCTCGCTGAACGTCGACGTGCGCATCGTCGCCGCGACGCACCGCGACCTCGCCGACATGGTCCGCCGCGGCTCGTTCCGCGAGGATCTCTGGTACCGCATCAGCGTCTTCCCGATCGACATCCCCCCGCTGCGCGCGCGCCCGCAGGACGTCGCGGCGCTCGCGTCGCACTTCGCGGCCCGCGCCGGCGTGCGACTCGGCGGAGCGCCGCTCGCGCTCGCGCCGGAGGACGTCGCGCTGCTCGCCCGCTACGACTGGCCGGGGAACGTGCGCGAGCTCGCGGCGGTCGTCGAGCGGGCCGCGATCCTCGGCGACGGCCGTCGTCTGCGCATCGATCTCGCGCTCGGCCGCGCGGACGGCACGGGCACGCGCGAGCGCGGGGCCGCCCTGCCGGTGCCTGAGGACATCGCGCCGCTCGACGAGGCGATCCGCCGCCACGTCGTCTCGGCGCTGCGCGCGACGGGCGGCCGCATCGAGGGGAAGGACGGTGCGGCGATGCTGCTCGGCATCAACCCGCATACGCTCCGCGCGCGGATGCGAAAGCTCGGCATCGACTGGTCGCGGTTCCGTGACGCCAGCACATATCACGGGGAGCGCCCGTGAAATTTGACGGATCGTCGCGGATGCGGCTCGGTGCTACTGGCGCAAGTCGAGCGCTCGCAGCGGCTTAGCACGACGAGCGCGTCCGGTACGCGGCGTGCCTTGGGGGTGGGTCGGCGCTGCACCCCATCCCCTCCGTCCCCGCCATGTCCCCTCGCCGCGTCCATCTCGCCGTCGCGTCCGTCGCCGTCGTCGTCCTCGCGGCTCCCGCCATGGCAGGCGCCCAGACGCCCGGCATGCTCGCCGGCACCGTGCGCGATGGCGCGGGGTCGCCCATCGGCGGCGCGACGATCTCGCTCCCCACGCTCGACCGCGACGTCGCGACCGATCGCGACGGCAGCTTCATGCTCCGCAACCTGCCGGCGTCGACGCTCGCCGTGCACGTGCGCGCGCTCGGCTACCGCTCGGTGACGCGGCGGATCGTCGTGCACGGCGGCGTGCCGGTGCGGCTCGACCTCACGCTCGCGCCGGCGACCGTGCAGCTGGCGTCGATGGTCGTCTCCGGCACGGCGACCACCGCCGATCGCGCCACGCCGCTCGACGTCGCCGCGCTCGCGCCGGAGAAGCTGAAGACGTTCGCCACGGCGTCGTTAGGCCGAACGCTGGAGCGCATCCCCGGCGTGTCGAGCATCTCCACGGGCGCGATGGCCGGGAACCCCGTGCTGCGCGGTATGTCGCAGGGACAGATCCGCCTCGTGCGCGACGGCGTCGGCGTCGAGTCGTTCGCGGGCACGAGTCGGTGGACGCCGCCCATCTCGCTCGGATCCGCCGACCGCGTCGAGGTCATCCGCGGGCCGGCGAGCGTGCTGTATGGCTCGAGCGCGATGGGCGGCGCCGTGAACATCCTCCCGAAGTCGCTGCCGCGCGCCGAGCGTGATGGCGCGACGGTGAGCGCGCTCGTCGAGACGCAGTACGGCTCGAACAACCACGAGCGCTACGCGAACGGCGAGCTCGCGAGCGCGCTGCGCAGCGGCGTGGGTCTGCGCGTCGGTGTCAACCGCCGTACCGCCGGCGACATGGCCACGCCCGATGCGACGCCGTTCGGCGTGAGCCGCCTGCCGCACGCGCCGGTGTTCGCTGGGCGCCTCGCCCACACGAACTACGACCAGGTCGCGTCCTACGGGCAGCTCGGCACCGCCGGCGCGTGGGGACAGGTGCAGGCGATGTACGACGGCTTCGTCGGCTACAACAACTTCCTGAACGCGAACGGCCGGCCGACCGGCGTGCGGAACCAGAACCACGAGCTGCGGATGCGGGGCACGCTCGTGCGCGGTCCATGGGTGCTGAAGCCGAACGTCACCTACCAGAGCTTACGCATTCAGCGCGCGGCCACCGCCGCGCTGCGCTACGAGGACGCGCGCGCGACCGACGGCTGGGACCAGGACCTCGGCAAGCAGGTCTACACGTCGCGCGTGGAGCTGGAGCACGCGCCGCTGCGCGCGTTCACCGGGAAGCTCGGCATCGAGTACCAGTATCAGCTCGGCACGACGCGCCGTTCTGCCATCGAGCCATCGTCCGACGTTCGCGACGCCGCGGCGTTCGTGCTCGAGGAGTACCGGCGCGGCCGGTTCACGCTCTCCGGCGGCGCGCGGTACGACCAGCGCGACCAGCGCGCCGACCTCGGCTCGCTCGTCGGCGAGCTCCCGGCGGATCAACGGGCGGCGGCGCTGCATCGCACGTTCGACGTCGCCACGGGCTCGTTCGGCCTCGGCGTGCGGCTCTCCGAGGCGCTCACGTGGACGAGCAGCGTCGGCAGCGGGTTCCGCGCGCCGTCGATCCAGGATCTCTACACCGACGAGAACCGCCCGGCGTTCGGCTGGCTGGAGGGGAACCCGATGCTGCGCCCGGAGCGCTCGCTCAGCACCGAGACGGCGCTGCGCTTCGACGCGCCGCGCGTGAGCGGCAGCGTTGCCGCGTACCGCAACCGCGTGCGCGATTACGTCTTCATGCTGAACACCGGACGCACGCGGCAGGTCGCCACGCAGACGCGCTCCGTGTTCGCGCTGTCGCAGACCGACGCCACGCTCCGCGGCGTGGAGATCGCCGCCGAGTCCGAGGTCGCGACGCATCTGTTCGTGGAGGGGAGCTACTCCGCTATCCGCACGCGCAACGAGACCACCGGCGAGCAGCTGCCGCTCATGCCCGCCGACAACCTGCGCGGCTCGGTGCGCTGGGCTCCGACGCGCCTCGGCCGGCTGCAGGCGCCGTACGTGAGGCTCGGCACCCGGTACGTGCGCCACAAGCGGGTCGCGGGCAGGACCGAGCCCTTCTCCGACGCCGACTTCGCGCCGACTGGCCCGGGGCTCGGCTCGACGCCGTCGTACGAGACGTTCGACGCCGGGCTGGGCGGCCGGCTCACGCTGCGCGCGCAGCCGCTCGATGTCTCCGTCGAGGCGCAGAACCTCACCGACCTTCCGTATCGCGACTTCCTCGACACGCAGAAGGGGTTCACGCTCGGCATGGGCCGCAACGTGAGCGTGCGCGTCGCGGCCCCGTTCGCGCTGCTCCGTTAGGCGGCGTGCGTCACGGCGAGCAGGCGATGAAGCCGTAGAAGTTCGTGCAGAACTTGCTCACCGGCAGACTGACCTGTTGCGTGCCGCCCCAGGTGTAGACGGTGAGGTCCACGTTGCCCTTCGTGATGCTCACCGGCGACTCGAGCACCACCCAGTGGTCGGGGAACGTGGAGCCGTTGTCGGGGTGCTGCAGCAGGTTCGCGTTGATGAACAGGCAGACGGTCTGGCTCAGGCTGAACTTCGAGCCCGCGGTCTTCAGATCCGACTCGTCCTTCGTCCACACGAGGTTGGTGACGTTCGAGTCCTTGCTGAACCCTGCGTATTTGAACCAGTCCAGCAGATCTCCCGGCATCGTGATGCCGCCGACCTCCGCGCTCGGGCTGTCGTACTTGAAGGTGTCGTTCTCCGAGTCGCGCAGGCTGGCCAGGGCCACCCAGTCCGCTGGGTGAATCCCGCTCGTCGTGGTCGCCGCGTACCGCTTGCAGTCGGGGCCCGGCTTCACGGAGTGCGTGCCGAGCTTGGCCTCCCCCGTCGTGTAGAGCTCCGTCACGTATTGCGCGTAGACCTCCGGCTTCAGCCGCGCCAACGTGTACATCAGCGACGCCGCGCCGCAGAGGCTCGTGTTGGACTGGTTGATCAGGCTCGGCTTCGCGAGGCGGTCGTTCAAGCCGTTCACGACGTCGGCGCGCTTGATGTTCGGGAACGCCTGGGCCTTGCTCGTGCCCAGGTCCGCCACCCACTGTTGTGCGGTCTTCATGCGGTCGCTCCGGAGCAGAGGACGTGGGCCTAACGATTCGCGAGGGCCGGGAGGCGGTCGATCGCCCACGCGACGAGCCCGGTGACGAGGATCGCGACGAGCCAGAAGCGCCGCGCCGGCGCGTCGCGCGCGGCCGGCTTCAGCGCGACGAAATACGTGAGCGCGAACAGCGCGAGCCCCACCGCCGCGCCGAGCAGCAGCGGCCCCACGGGCATGGCGCGGTGAGCCGTGGGAAAGAGCCAGCCGTCGGCGGCGGCCGCCAGCGTGGAGGCCGCGAACAGGTAGCCGCCCAGCGCGACGGCGGAGGTGGTGAGCACGAACGCCACGCGACGCGCGTCGCCGTCCGCCAGCCGGTCGATCGCCAGCGCGACGAGCGGCAGGACGAGCAGCACGCCCTGCGGCACGACCTTGAGCGCGGTGAGGCTCCACCCGAAGGCGAGGAGCGCCAGCCCGATGAGGGCGGGTCGACCGATCTTGACGGCGGCCATGGGCGCGCGGTGCGCGGGACGGTGACGTCCTCTCGTTGGACCGCGCCGTCCGGGGCGACGCGACGGAGATGCTGCACGTCCATATTTCGATCGCCGCGCGATCCTGGCAAGACCGGTCGACGCTTCACCGACCGCCGACCGTCCGCCCCGGGGATGCCGCGGGTCGCCGCCGCCTAACGCGCCGCGCGCCGCGCCGCCGCGCGCGACGGCACCGTGCGCCGGCGCGTGCGCCCGGCCCGCGCGCCGCGTCCCGTGCCCCAGTCGCGCAGGTACGCGAGCAGGTCGTCGAGCGAGTACACGCGTCGGCTCCCGTCGCCGCGCCGGCGGAAGACGACCTGCGTCCAGCCGCGCACGCCCGTCGGCTCCGCCCAGTCGTCGTCCACCCACAACGGCTGCCGCTGCACCGCGTACAGCAGCACCTGCTCGTACTCCGAGCGCGGCAGCATGTGCTCGGGGAACAGGTCGCCCCACGTGCACAGCCGCCCGACGTCGCAGTACGCGGCGGGGCGCTCCGCGAGCTCCAGCAGCGACGGCGCGCGGCCGCGCATCACGGATCCGATCAGTCGCAGCGACACGGGGTCCGCGAACTGCCGGATGCTGCGGGAGAAGTAGCGCGTCGTGCGTCCCGCGATCTCGCGCAGCGACAGTCGCTCGCCGCGGCGCGTGTCCCACAGCGGTACGTCGACGTCCGACTGGAACGGGTTCGCCGGGAAGCACGTGTACTTCGCCACCCAGCCTTTCCGTGAGCTGTGCGGGATCGGCGCGAACTGGCCCGGCACCGGAACGTCCCGCGCATCGAGCTCGCGCAGCTCGTAGCTCGGCCACGTCATCACCTCGCGCACCACGCCCACGATCAGCGTCGCGGCGGCGATCATGAGGGCGGGGTCGGGCGTGAAGTCGGCGGTGATCTCGATGCGGTTGCCGCGCGGTCGCACGCCGATGCCCGTGCTCTCGCGATTCGCCGCGAGCAGCATCACGGGGAAGGGAAGCAGGTACGTCAGCAGCACCGCGAGGTCGTGCACGGTGCGGCCCGCGCGCTGCTCCTCCGCGGGCACGTCGAACGACACGTTGTAGTGCGCGCTGAACCCGGCGAGCTGCACCGACCGGCCGTCGCGCCGCTCCCAGTCGTCGAGCTCCTCGCGCAGGAAGCGGATGCTCTCCCACAGCGAGCGGCCGGCGCGCGCGGCGCATCCCGGCGCGAGCTCGATCATCGGCGTCGCGATCTCCACCACGCCGGTGTCGAAGTACACGGCGCCACCCGTGGGCAGGTGATACGAGCGCCCGACGCGGTGCATCAACGGGCCGCGCACGATCGCGCGCGGGCTGCCGAACACGTCTTCCGGCTTGACCTGCTCGCCGTCCAGCATCACCGCGAACTCGGCCTCCAGTCCGATCGCGGCGCGCTGGCCGAGCTGCCGGCGCGCGGTGGCGCGCTCGCGGCGCTGCTGCTTCTTGGCTACGGCATCCATGGGCCTGCGGGGCTACAGAGGATCGTCGTCGAGCTTCGGGTTGTACGTATCGCCCGGCACGTCGCGCGGCACCGACACGACGTAGCCGAGGTCGAGATGCAGATGGTCGTCCGTCTCCTCCGTGCCGTGGCCGTAGGGGCGCGTGTACACGCCGGGAATGGTGTCGCGCGCCACGCTCGCGTACCGCTCGATCGCCTCGCGCGTGTCGAGCCACGTGTCGCCGATGCGATAGATGTTGACCGCCGTGCCCCACGCGTGCGTCGACGCGTTGCACGTCAGCCCGTGGCGCGGCGAGCGATAGCCGCCGTTCGCGGAGATGTGCACGTACGTGCCCACCGCGTCGCGGAACTGCTCGAGCGCCGCGGCGAGCAGCGGCAGCGCGCACGGCACGTAGCGCGGGAACGCGAGCAGTGCCGGCGCCTCGCGCACGTCGGTGTGAATGAACTCCCAGAGATAGAAGTGCGGCGACAGCGGCGTCTCGCGCGCCTCCGCCCACGACGTCACTTCATAGAAGTAGCGCGGCAGCCTCCGCGCGCGCCCCTCGCGGTCGCACAACAGTCCGCCGGGATGCAGCGCCTCGCGCATCGGCGCTTCCAGCCGCCGCCCGTCGACGACGCGCAGCGCGAACCGCGTCGACGTGTCAGGCACGCGCGGCCCCCCCGTCGGCGTGGAGGAACTCGTAGATCGCGCGCGAGACCTCGGCGATCGTCGCCGAGCGCCCCGTGCCGTCCGGCTCCCACTCCGTGAGCACGACGAGCACGTACGGCGGACAGTCGGGCGGATAGACGATCCCGGCGTCGTGCGCGACCGTCGAGATCTCTCCCGTCTTGTGGGCGACGCGCACGGCCTTCGGCAGCCGCGCCGGAATGCCGCTCTTGAACTCCTGCGCGTGCAGCACGTCCACCATCTGCCGCGAGATCTCCGGCGAGAATGCGCGCTCCTCCGCGATCGCGCGCAGCAGCGCGGCGAGGCCGTCGGCCGTGACGCGGTTGTTGACGTGATGCTCGAACGCGCGCTCGTCCTCCACGCCGCGCCGCACGTCGACGCCGTGGATGTGCAGCGACTCCAGGCAGCGCTGCACCGTGTCGAGCCCCACGAGGTCGAGCAGCAGGTTGGTCGCGAGATTGCTGCTCGTCGCGATCATGTGCAGCGCGAGCTCGCTCACGCGCATCGTCGACCCGATGTGCTGATGCACCTCCGAGTTCGCGTCGCGCTCGCTCGCCACGCGAAACGGGCTCCCGTCCCACGCGCTGCTGAAGCGATTGCGCACGTGTACGCGCGACTGCGCGACGAGCCGCCCCTCGTGGATCGCGCCGTACACGCCGAGCAGGATGCCGACCTTGATGGTGCTCGCGGCGTGGAACCACCGGTCCGCGTGGTGGTCGAACGTCAGCCCCGTGCCGAGGTCGCGCATCGCGACGGCGAGCGCCTTCGGCCGCGAGCGCGCCTCGATCGCCTCGATCTTCTGGCGCAGCGGCTCGGTGGAGCGCACGGCCTGAACGGACGCGGGGGGGAGCACGTGGGAGCCCATCGGGTCGATCGTCTCGCAAAGGTTGCGCCCGGCAGCGGGCGCGGCCGTGCCCGCCGTCGGACCGGGGCGACGGCGGGCGGGGTGGGGGAGGCGGAGCAAGAATGAGGCGCGCGCCACTACCTTGAGAGTCGCTCGCTCCAGGTCGCCGCCCGCAGCTCGTCGTCCCACGATCGCCCCACGGCCATGACCACGCCCCCGGACCTTCCCGGCGTCTCCCGCCGCGACTTCGTGCTGCGCGCCGGCCAGCTCGGTGCCGCGCTCTCGCTCCTCGGGCCGCGGGTCACCCGCGCGCTCGGCTCGCACTCGGCGCCCGACGCGCCCCCGACCGCGGCGGAGCTCGCGCGGCTCTACGGCGGGCTCCGGTGGCGGATGCTCGGGCCGTTCCGCGGCGGCCGCGTCGACGCCGTGAGCGGAGTGCCGGGGCGACCGCACGAGTTCTACTTCGGGCACGTCAACGGCGGCGTCTGGAAGACCGTCGACGGCGGCCGCACGTGGGACCCCGTGTTCGACGATCAGCCCGTCCCGTCGATCGGCGCGCTCGCCGTCGCGCCGTCGGCGCCCGACGTCGTCTACGTCGGCACCGGCGAGTCCACGCTCCGCGACTCGGCCGGCTACGGCAACGGCGTCTACAAGTCGACCGACGCGGGCCGCACGTGGACGCACCTCGGCCTCGACGACACGCAGCACATCGGCAAGATCGCGATCGACCCGCGCGACCCGAACGTCGCGTTCGTCGCCGCCATCGGGCACCTCTACGCGGCGAATCCCACGCGCGGTGTCTTCCGCACGCGCGACGGCGGCCGCACGTGGGAGAAGGTGCTCTACAAGGGCCCCGACGTCGGCGCGGTGGAGGTGGTGATCGACCCCACCGACTCCCGGGTCGTCTACGCGGGGCTGTGGAATACGCGCCGCCCGCCCTGGTACACGTACGCGCCGACGAACGGCCCGGGCGGCGGCATCTTCAAGTCGACCGATGGCGGCAGCACGTGGACGCAGCTCACGAACGGGCTGCCGGCGCAGGGCATCGGCCGCACCGGCATCGCCGTGTCGCCGACGAACCCGCGCCGCGTCTACGCGGTCGTCGACTGCCTCGTGCCCGACCCGAACGCGTCGGCGCCCGCCGCGCCTAACGCGCCGGGCGCCGCGCCGCAGCCGCCGGGCCAGGGCGGATTCTTCCGCTCCGACGACGCCGGCGCGACGTGGACGAAGCTCTCCGGCGACACCGCGCTGTGGGGACGCGGCTGGTACTTCGAGAAGGTGACGGTCGACCCGAAAGATCCGGACACCGTCTACGTGCCTAACGTCGCCGTCAACCGGTCGATGGACGGTGGGCACACGTGGCAGGTGCTCCGCGGCTCGCCGGGCGGCGACGACTATCACCAGTTCTGGGTGTCGCCGGACGATCCGAACACCGCGATCGTGGCGAGCGACCAGGGCGCCGTCATCACGCGTCAGGCGCGCGCCGCCGATCCGCGCGAGGTGACGTGGACGTCGTGGCTGAACCAGCCCACCGCGCAGCTCTACCACCTGTCGGTCGACTACCGCTTCCCGTACTGGGTCACCGGCGCGCAGCAGGACAGCGGCGCGGTCGCCGTGCGGTCGCGCGGCAAGTTCGCCGAGATCTCCACGCGCGACTGGGAGCCGATCGGCGCCGGCGGCGAGAGCGGCTACACCGCCGGCGACCCGCTGCACCCCGGCATCATCTTCGGCGGCATGGGCGGTCGCTACGATCTCGCGCAGAACGTGCCGATCAACGGCACCGTGCCGCCGCGCGCCGACGAGACCATGCGCGCCGACTGGACGCAGCCGCTCGTGTTCTCGAAGGCGGACCCGCACGCGCTGTACTACGGAAGCCAGTTCGTGTTCAAGACCACCGACGGCGCGAAGTCGTGGACGCGCATCAGCCCCGATCTCACCCGTCCCGAGGGTCCGCCGCCGCCGAACCTCGACGAGACCGCGGCGAAGCACGTGGACCGCAACGGCAAGCGCGGCGTCGTGTACACCATCGCGCCGTCCCCGCTGCGCGCGCCGCTCGTCTGGGCCGGCACCGACGACGGGCGGATCCACGTCACCTCCGACGACGGTGCGACGTGGCAGGACGTGACGCCGAAGGCCGTCAGCGCGTGGAGTCGCGTGACGATGATCGACGCGTCGCACTTCGACGCCGGCACCGCGTACGCGAGCGTCGACCGTCACCAGCTGCAGGACTTCGCGCCGTACGTCTACCGCACGCGCGACGGCGGCAAGACGTGGCAGCGCATCACGAACGGCCTCCCCGCCGAGGGCTGGGTGCACACCGTGAAGGAGGACCGGGTACGTCGCGGGCTGCTGTTCTGCGGCACCGAGCGCGCGCTGTTCGTGTCGTTCGACGACGGCGAGCAGTGGCTCCCGCTGCAGCTCAACCTTCCCACGACGTCGATGCGCGACCTCGAGATCTACGAGGACGACCTGATCGTCGCGACGCACGGGCGCGGCTTCTGGGTGATCGACGACATCGCGCCGCTGCGGCAGTTCGATCCGGCGCTGCTCTCCGCCGATGCGTTCCTGTTCAAGCCGAGCGACGCGATCAACTACGTCGCGACGAGCGACAACGGCACGCCGCTGCAGAAGGACGAGCCGCAGGCCGCGAACCCGCCTAACGGCGTCGCGATCGACTACTGGCTCCGCGCAGCGGCCGCCGCTCCGGTGACGCTCGAGATCGTGGACTCCACCGGATCCGTCGTGCGCGCGTACGGCACGAACGTGCCGCCGACGCCCGGCGCGGGCGGCCGCGGGGGCGCGGGCGGCATCCCGAACACGTCGCCGCTCTGGCGGCCGGCGCCGGAGCCGTTCGCCACGTCCGCGGGCATGCATCGCGTGGTGTGGAACCCCGTCGCCGCCGCGGTGGGCCGTGGCGGTGGTGGCGGTGGGGGCGGCGGCGGCTTCGGGCGGGGCGGCGCACCGCTGTTCGGCGCGTTCACGGCGCGGCTCACGGTCGGCGGGCGCTCGTACACCCAGACGTTCACGGTGAAGCCCGACCCGCGCTCCGTCGACGCGAAGTAGTGACCGGAGGCCCGGCGCCCGGGTACGGCGGCAGGTGCGAGCCATACCCGGGTCAGTGAGACGGATCGTTCTCCTCGCCGCGGTCGGCGCGGCCGCGTGCCGCGCCGCCGCGTCGGAGTTCGCGGCCGCGCCCGCGGACCTGCCGCTCGGCACGTGGGGTGGCGACAGCGCGGGGTTCATCGTGAGCGACACGGCGGCGCACCTGCACATCGCCTGTACGTTCGGCGACCTGTCGGGGCGCGTGCCGCTCGACGCGTCGGGGCGCTTCGACGTCGGTGGGAGCTACGTGCTCCGGGCCTATCCGATCGCGGTGGGCCCATCGCTGCCGGCGCGGTTCGCCGGGCGGCTCGAGGGTGCCGTGCTCACCGTCACGGTGACGGTCGACGACACCGTGCAGCACCAGCGGGTGGTGCGTGGCCCGGTGGTCGTCCGCCTCGGCGACGCGCCCCGACTGGGGCCGTGCCCGATCTGCCGACGTCCGATCTTCACGACGCGGCGCTAGCCCCCCGCACGGCTGCCGAACGTGGCACGGCCGCGACGGGGTGGGCTCACCCCGACGCGGCCGTGGGGGCCGCGGAGTGCCCCGGGGCATCCGCAGCCTCGAGTTCGGCTGCTGCTTCTACCGCTACATCTCACGGGAGAGGATCGGTCGATCCGCCCCGCGACTTGAGCCGTACCGCCGGAGGATACCCACACGCTCGGGCTCGTCGGCGTGACTCATCGCACACGGAATTGTCGAATGCTCCTGCGCACGCGCTCGCATGGCACGGGCGCTGCCTTTGGTCGGAGTGCCACAAACACACGACACAGGAGACGACCTGATGCATAGACTCGGTAGAACGGCTCTTCTCGCGGCAGCGCTCGCCTCGGCGGCGTGCAGTCGTGGCAACGATCGCTCGGCGCTCGTGGACAGCTCGCTGAGCCGCGATCTCACCACCGCGTCGCAGCTTCCGCCCGCCCCGTACGCAGACACGGTTTCCGCGCTCGAGCGCATGGGCTCGGCGACGGCACCGGCGGCGGCCGCTCCGGCCGCGGTCGCTGCGGCTCCGGCGCGCTCGACGTCCTCCTCCAGCACGCGCCGCAGCACCGTGCGACACCGCTCGTCGAGCGGCGGCGAGGTCGCGCGCTCGAGCAGCTCGTCGGGGAGCTCGTCGGGCAGCTCGTCCAGCGGCTCGTCCGAGTCGGCGCCGGTGTACAGCGCGCCGGCCCCGCATACCGAGACGGTGAAGCATACGAAGCGTGACGCGGCGATCGGCGCCGCGGCGGGCGCGATCATCGGCGCGACGACCAGTCGGGACAAGATCAAGGGTGGAGTCATCGGCGGCGCGGCGGGCGCGATCCTCGGCGGCATCATCGGGAACAACGTCGACAAGAAGAAGAAGACGGTGCCCTGACGGCCCGTCATGCACGGCACGGGGCGGGGGCGGTCGATCAGCCGCCCCCGCCCGTGTTCCCACATACGGTCGAGCGACCATTGTTTGCGATCCCAAGCAATTGGTCCCGAGCTTGCAAGGCTCATCGGGTGCCCTCCGGGGCGCTTCCAGTTTCGGGTGTGGGTGCACGTCGCGGGCGGTGGCCTGGCCACCGCTCACGACGGCCCGTGCCCATGCGCCCCCGCCGCCGCTGCCGACCGTCCGATCCGAATCCCGCGATGCGCGCTTCCTCCGCTGCCGCCGAGCTCTTGCCGACCGTGTCCACCGCCCGCCCGCTGTCGCGCGCCTATCACCCGAAGTACGACGTCGAGCATCGGCGCGACGTGCTGGAGTTCCTGCGCGCGAAGGGGTGCGAGCTGCGCCCGGCGTACGCCGCGCTCGGCATCGCGTACTTCCTGCAGCAGCGACTGCGGCGCGACGCGATCTGCGGCGCCGACATCCGCGCCCTGTTCCCGCGGCGCGAGGAGCGACTCGCCGGTACGCTGCGCAACGCGCACGACATCCTGCGGCGCGCCGCGGCGCGCGGCCTCGTGGAGTCGCTCGGGAGCGGCTGGTACACGATCACGCCGCTCGGCGTCGCGGTCGTCGAGGCGCTGCCGGACGACCAGCGCGTGGCGGAGCTTCGCGGCTGCCGCACCGTCTCGTGCGGCATGGGCCGGCGTCGCGTCGCGCACGCGGACGACCTCTGACGACGTCGCGCGCGGAGCTCGTCGAGGCCGTCGGTTTCGGCGGATCTTCTCCGTTGACGGTGAACGACTCGCATTGAATAATCGCGTCGGGCAACGGAGTCGCGGTCACTGCTTCGATGCCCGGCCGATCGACGGGACGCCGTCGCTAGGCGTCCTGGTGAGCGTTCGAACTCACCGGGGGGGCTGCGAGGTCGCTGGCCGCAGTCGCAGGGGCCGGAGCAATCCGGTACACTCGGTCGCCGTAACCGCACGGCGGACGGGAAGTCGGACGAACGGGTCGCAGCGGTCATGAGCGAGATCGCCTCGTACGTGAGGCGCGCACCTCCGGTGCAGCGCGGCAAAGAGCGGCGATGTCGAACGTGAGCGCGGCGGGTTCGAACCACCGCCGGACGTCAGACGCCAGCGCGAAGAAGCCCCCGACGCGAGCGATCGCGCCGGGGGCTTCCGTTTCGGGGATCGGTTAGGCCGATTGGGCTTCGTCCCGCGCTATCTTACCCCCATGAACCTACCCGATTCTCCGGCGGCGTTCGCCGATGCGACCTGGAGCGACATCGCGCCGTACTTCGAGGCCCTCGCCGCGGCCCCACTCGACGAGACGACGGTCGCCGAATGGCTCGCGACGTGGTCGCGTCTCGAGGAGCTGTTGAGCGAGGCGGGCACCGTCGCGATGATCGCGTACACCGGCGACACGGCCGATCCCGCGAAGGAAGCGGCGCACCTCCGCTTCTCGATGCAGATCTTCCCGCTCGTCGATGAGCAGCAGGTGCGGCTCGCGAAGCGGCTGCTGGACGTCGGCTACGCGCCGCCCGACCTCGCGACGACCGTGCGTCGCTTCCGCACCGACGCCGAGATCTTCCGCGAGGCGAACGTGCCGCTGTTCTCGGAGCTGGAGGAGCTGTCCGCCGCGTACCAGAAGATCACCGGCGGGCTCTCGGCCGAGTGGGACGGGCAGCGCAAGACCATCCCCCAGCTGCAGCCGTTCCTGAAGAGCCCCGACCGCGCGGTGCGCGAGCGCGCGTTCCGGCTGGGTGCCGGCGCGTACCTCGAGAAGCGCGACGAGCTGGCCGACCTGTTCGACCGCATGTACGCGCTGCGCACGCGCGTCGCGGAGAATGCCGGCTTCGGGAACTACGAGGATTTCTGCTTCGCGGCGAAGCACCGCTTCGACTACACGCCCGCCGACTGTCGGCGCTTCCACGACGCGGTCGAGCGGACGGTCGTGCCCGCGCTCGAGCGCCTGTCCGCGTACCGCAAGTCGCGGCTCGGCGTGGACGTGCTGCGTCCGTGGGATCTCCAGGTGGACGTCGAGCGTGGCGGCGCGCCGCTGAAGCCGTTCGACACCGTCGACGACTTCGTGGGCGGCGCGCGGCGCGTGTTCCATCAGGTCGATCCCGAGCTGGGCGCGCAGTTCGACATCCTCGCCGACGAGCGGCTGCTCGACCTCGAGAGCCGGCCGGGGAAGGCGCCGGGCGGCTACTGCACGAACCTGCACGTGCGCGGCCGGCCGTTCATCTTCATGAACGCCGTCGGCGTGCCGGACGACGTCTCGACGCTCGTGCACGAAGCCGGGCACTGCTTCCACGACTTCGCGATGACGCGGCTGCCGCTCGTGTGGCAGCGCACCACGGGGCACGAGGCGGCGGAGCTGGCCTCGATGTCGATGGAGCTGCTGGCCGCGCCGTCGCTCGCGCGCCCGGTGGGCTTCTACGACGACGACGACGCGCGCGCCGCGCGGATCGAGCACCTCGTCGACGTGCTGGAGAGCCTCGCCCACATCGCGAGCGTGGACGCGTTCCAGAGCTGGATCTACACGAGCGGCCGCGGGGGCGATGCCGCGGCGCGCGACGCGGCATGGCTCGAGATCCGGCAGCGGTTCGACCGCGAGGCCGACTGGACGGGGCTGGAGCCGGAGCGCATCGCGCGGTGGTACCGCCAGCTCCACATCTTCGAGATCCCGTTCTACTACATCGAGTACGGCATCGCGCAGCTCGGCGCGCTGCAGGTGTGGCGCCGCAGCCTAACGGACCACGCCGAGGCGGTGCGGCGCTACCGCGGGGCGCTGGCGCTCGGCGGCACGCGCTCGCTGCCAGAGATCTACGAGGCCGCCGGGGCGCGGCTCGTGTTCGACGCCGAGGGCATGGGCGAGCTGGTGGCGCTCGTGGAGGAGGAGATCGACCGGATGCGCGAGGCCGCGATCGCGCGCTGAACGAGGGTCGTCGGGGCCGGGTCTGCGCCGCTTGCCACGGACGCCCGGCCCCGCTTGTGTTCCCATGCGCCCCCGAGGATCGGGGCGCGCTTTCACATGGGATCACAGGAACACGCCAGATGGCAGAGATCGAATTCGAACGCCGGGGCACGCCCCTCTGGAAGGTGGTGCTCGCCCTGCTCGTCGTGGCCGCGATCGTGTGGGCGATTCTCGCTCGGCGCGGCGGCGGGACGCCCGCCCTCGCCGACTCGACGGCCGCCACGCCGGCCACCGACTCCGCGGCGGCCGCCGCGGCCAAGAACGTACCGCCCGCGCCCGTGACGGCACCGGCGGCCGCCGCCGGCCCGTCCGCGCAGTTCGCGACGTGGGCCGACACGTCGAAGATGCCGAGCGGCGGCGATCAGCAGGCGGCCTACGTCGGTGACGGACTGCAGTTGCTCGCCGGGGCTCTCCAGGAGCGCGTGCCGCTCGCCGGCGTGCAGGTGAACATGATCCGCGCGATGGCCGACACGCTGCGGATGCCGAACCTGAAGGCGAGCCAGTACACGAACGCCACGCAGGCTGCGTTCTTCGCCGTGGGCTACGCGCTCCGGCAGACGACCGCCGCGCAGCCGCTGAACGACAAGGCGACGGTCATCTCGCTCACGAAGCCGCTCGCGCAGCAGGGCCAGGAGGTGCGGAGCTTCTTCACGACCGCCGCCAAGGTGCTGCGCGCGCCGATCGCGAAGGACTCCGCGCCGCCGAAGCCGGTAGCGCCGGCGAACTCCGCGGTCGTCCACCCGCAGAAGACGACGACGCCCCCACCGGTGCCGGCGGCGAAGACGCCGTAGTCGCCACGCGGGCGGGCGGGACTCAGGGAAGGGCGGGCGAGCGGACGACGCGCCCGCCCTTCATCACGAACCGCACCTGCCGCACCGCGGCGATGTCGCGCGTGGGATCGCCGGCGACCGCCACGAGATCGGCGAGCAGTCCGGGCGCGACCCGGCCGATTCGGTCGTCCAGGCGCAGCACCTTCGCGTCGACGGACGTGGCGGCGCGTAGTGCCTGGATCGGCGTCATGCCGTAGTCGACCAGCATCTCGAGCTCGCGCGCGTTGTCGCCGTGGGAGAACACGCCCACGTCGCTGCCGCTCGCGATCGTGACGCCGGCGTCGAGGGCGGCCTTGAACGACGCCTTCTTCGCGCGGATGGACGGCGGGTCGGGATCGACGCCCTTCTTCCACCCGCGGTACTGCAGGATGGCGTCGCCCGCGGCGAGCGTGGGGCAGAGCGCGACGCCCTTCTGCGCCATGAGCCGGAAGACCTCCGGCGTGCCGCCGTCGCCGTGCTCGATGGTCTCCACACCGGCCACCACGGCGCGGCGCATCCCCTCCGGCGTGCTCGAATGCACGACGACCGCGCGCCCCGACGAGCGTGCCGTCTCGACCGCCGCGCGCAGCTCGTCCTCCGAGAACGTCGGGCGCGTCTCACCGTTAGGCCCCCAGCGGTAGTCGGCGTAGAGCTTGATCCACTCCGCGCCATGGCCGATCTGCTCGCGCACGACGTGCGTGACACCCTCGACGCCGTCCGCTTCCTGCGCGCCCTGCGGCACGTCCCAGCGCGGATCGAACCCCTTCGGCCCGTAGCTGCCCGTGGCGACGATCGCGCGCGTCGACGGAATGAGGCGCGGGCCAAGGATGATGCCGCGGTCGATCGCCTGCTTGAGCCCCACGTCGGCGTCGCCGGCGCCTTCGGTGCCGAGGTCGCGCAGCGTGGTGAAGCCGGCCATGAGCGTCGCTCGCAGATGGTTCGTGGCGCGCGCCACGCGGAGCGCGAGCGGCTCGTGCAGCACCTGGTCGTCCCACGGCGTCTCGTTGTACGGGTGCAGCAGCACGTGCGAGTGCGCGTCGATGAGCCCCGGCATGAGCGTGGTGCCCGCGAGATCCACCGTGCGCGCGCCCGCCGGCGCCGCGACCGACGACGCGGGGCCGGCGGCAACGATGCGATCGCCGCGCACGAGCACGACCCATCCGGCGTGCGCGGCGGCGTCGGTGCCGTCGTACACGCGGTCGGGGCGGAGCAGGACGGCGACGCTCGTGTCGGGTGCCGACGGCGCCGGCTGCGCGGGCGCGCGAGATGCGCCGACGATCGTGCACGGCATGCCGAGCGTGACCAGCGCGACGCGGCGAGAACGAGGAGAGAGCATGCGAATGACGGCGGGTGCGCGATGACGGATTGGCGCGCGATGCCGACGAGCGGCGCGGCGCTCGGCGGCGGCACGGACGGCTGGGTGAAGGGCGACGGCGTGCGGCTGCACTACGTGGTGCGCGGCAGCGGACCGCTCGTGGTGCTGCTGCACGGCTTTCCGGAGTTCTGGTTCGGCTGGCGACACCAGCTCGCCGTGCTCGCGGCAGCGGGCTACCGCGCCGTCGCGCTCGACCTCCGAGGATACAACTTGTCGGGGCGACCGCCGCGCGTCGAGGACTACACGCGCGCGCGCGTCGCCGCCGACGTCGCCGCAGCCATCGCGCGACTCGGCGGACCGGCGCGCGCCGTGGTCGGACACGACTGGGGCGGCGTGATCGCGTGGCGACTCTCCGTGCGCCACGCGGACGCGCTCGAGCGGCTCGTCGTGATGAACGCGCCGCATCCGGCACGCTATCGCGAGCTGGCGCGACACCCGGCGCAGCTCGCGCGGTCGTGGTACGTGGGCGCGGTGCAGATCCCGTGGCTGCCGGAGCTCCTGCTGCGGCGCGACGACTTCGCCGCGCTCGCGCGCGTGCTGCGCGTCGAGCACGGTCGAGATCGCGCGCCGAGCGACGCGGCGCTCGATGCGTACCGCGCGTCGTGGCGCATCCCGGGCGCCCTCAAGGCGGCGCTGTCGTACTATCGCGCGTTGAAGCGATCGCTCGTGCAGAGCGCGGCCGTCGAGCACGCGCCCACGACCCAGCCGACGCTCGTCGTGTGGGGGATGCGCGACGGCGCGCTCGTGCCGGCGAACGCCGAGGGGCTCGAGCGGTGGGTGCGCGATCTGCGCGTGGTGCGACTCGCCGACGCGCACCACTTCGTGCAGTCCGATGCGCCCGACGCCGTGAACGCAGCGCTGGTCGACTTCCTCAGGCGTTAGGCGGCTCGCCGGTCGGCTTCACGCCGATGTCGACGTCGGGCGGGAACTCGACGGTGAGCGTGAGGTCGGGGCCGAGCGACACCGTGAGGCGATTGCCTGTCGCGTCGCGCACCAGCGAGAGCGTCGGACGCGTGCCGAGGCGCTGCGAGATGTCCAGCGCGTGGTGAAGGCGGCGCCACGCGATCTCCTCGCGGTCGCGGTCGACGCTCTTCGCCGGCGACGGCGGTGCCGCAGGAGGAGGCTCGAGCGGCGGCGGCAGGGGCGGCAGCTGGATCGGCTGGGTGCCGGCGCCGACGAGTCGCAGCGTCTCCTGACGCGCGGCGGCGAGCGAGAGGCCGGCGTCGACGAGCACCTGCGCGCCGATGCCGCGCTCCTCGCGCAGGAGCCCGAGCAGCAGGTGCTCGCTGCCGACGTACGTGTGGTGCATCTCGCGCGCCTCGGTCATCGCGAGCTCGAGCACCTTCTTCGCCCGCGACGTGTAAGGCAGGTCCGGCCCCGGGCGTCCCTCCGGCTGACCCGCCTTCACGGTGGCGTCGATCGTCCGTCTGATGCGGTCGACGTCGATGCCGAGGTTGTGGAGCACGGTCACGGCGACGCCCTCGCGCAGTCGCACGAGGCCGAGCACGATGTGCTCCGTGCCGACGTACTCGTGATGCAGACGGATCGCCTCCTCGCGAGCCATCGCGAGCAGGCGGCGGACATGCTCGGTGAAGTTGTATCCCTGCATCTGTCGCGACCGTCCGAGCTGAACGAGGAATGCCATGGCGGTGCCTAACGGTCCGGGGTGGTCGACGCACTCGGAGAATCCAACTCGCGCGGCGGCGCGCCCGTCACTCGCGCGACCGCCCGATCAGAACGCGTAGCCGACCGTGAGGTTGAAGTGCTGGTTGGCCTTGGAGTAGATCGGCGGCGCGTACGTCGTCCACGTGCGGCGCGTCGTGAAGCCGAGCACGATCGGTCCGTCGGGGCGCGCGACGACGTGCCCCTCGCACACCGCGTTGCGCAGGCGCGTCGCGGCGACCGCTGCGGGGGTCGGCGTCGGGAGATCGGCGCGGTTCGGCGTGTCGGCGCCGCAGCCGCCGCCGAGCGTGACGAGCGACGCGACGCGGAGATTGATCTGCGCCCACGCGCCCTTCGTGCGCACCGGCTCGCCCCGCGCGTTCACGCTCTGCGCGATGCCGCCACCGCCGAGGCCGCGCAGCGCCTTGCCGGTGAACGCCTCGCCGCGCAGCTCGATGAAGTGGAACGGCAGGATCGCGCTCGCGACGAGCGCGTCGGTGCCGATGAGCGTGTCGTTGTTCGCCGCCGCGAGCCATCCGCGGTGCACGCCGAAGCCGATCTCGCCACCCGTGTCCTCCGGGCCCCAGCGCACGCGCGCCCTCGCCTCGAGATACGGTCGCCGCGAGCGCTCGGCCTGGTCGACACCGGTGTCGAAGAGGCCCGCCGCGTCGCCGTTCGTCGGCGCGAGCACCGCGAGCTGCAACCCGGCGCGGAGCCCGCTGTCGGCGTGCTCGATCGTCAGGCGCAGCTGCGGGAGCCACAGCCAGAGGTTGCCCGCGGTGCCGAACTCCGGCACGCCGACGGCCGCGACGCTCACCGGCTCGACCGGCGCGACGAGCGGATTGTCCTGGCCGATCATGACCTCGGCCCACGGCCAGCGCAGCGCGCCGCGCGCGGTGCGAATGCGCAGCAGCGGGAAGTTGCGTCCGCCTGGGCTCGCTTGCTGACCGCCGTAGAAGTCGACCTCGATATCTCCGTTGAAGTCGGCGCCGACTACTTGCGGCACGAACGCCGTGCCGCGCAGCGTAGACTGCCGCAGTCCCGCGCCGAGTCCGCCGTGCAACAACCGGCCGGCGACATTCGTGTCGGGGCGGGCGAACTGCGGGACGTCGGCGTTGTTCACGCGCCACGTGTTGTAGAACGTGTTCATCAGCACTCGACCGCCGATGTCGAACCTCGAGCGCGATTCCGTCTGCGTGGCGCTCGCCGCCTGCGCGGCGAGCTGCTGCTGCAGCAGCGCGATGGCCTCTTCGGCTCGTCGGAGTCGCACGAGCAGCGAATCGGTCGCCGTATCGGCGAGCGTTCGCGGAATGGTGGATTGTGGGGATTGATCGGGTGTCTGCGCGACGACGGGCGCGGCGCACAGGCACGTGAGCACGGCCGCCAGCATCACCGGCGGGCTCTGGCGTACGGCGACGAGTCGGATCATGGACCTCTTCCCGGACATGTGAGCCACCAATGGTCAAGCTCAGGGCAGTCGCCGCTCTCGGAGTGGGTGCGGGCGCGTCTATCATCTCGGCGAATGGCGCCGCACGCCAGCGCGAACCCGCACGACTCGTGGCGCCGACCACGGTGAGCGGCCACGTGACGCTGCTCGGCCCCGACGCGCGCCCGTCGCGCGAGGTGGGTGACGCGATCGTGTACCTCGAGCTGGTCGCGCCACCGCCGCGTCCCGTGGCCGTCGCGCCGGCACCGACGCCCGCGCCGACGCCGCCACCCCTCGCGGCGGCCGCGCCGCGCGACACCGTGTCCGCGCTGTGGGAGATGATGCGCGAGCTGCGACAGACGGTAGCCGAGCTGCGCGACGCGGTGCGGCAGCTGCGCGTGCAGCTCGCGGGCGGCCCGGCGGCGACGCTCCCGGCCGGCGTGCTGGTGGACAGCGCGCCCGCGGTGTCGGTGCCCGCCACGACGCCGCGACCGGCACCGATCGAGAGCGTCGCACCGGCAGCCCTGCCCGCGCCGCGCGCCATCCGCTCCACGGTGATGGCGATGCGGCAGAAGACGTTCGAGCCGCACGTGCGCGTCGTGGAGGTGGGCGGGCTCGTCGAGTTCCCGAACCGCGATCCGTTCAGCCACAACGTGTTCTCGACGACGTCGGGCGGCGCGTTCGACCTCGGGCTCTACTCGCGAGGTGAGAGCCGCGGCGTGACGTTCCGCCGCGCGGGGACGTACGCGATCTACTGCAACATCCACTCGAAGATGAGCGCGTTCGTCGTCGCGGTGCCGTCGGCGCTTCACGCGCAGGTGCGCCCGGACGGGGCGTTCTCCATCGACGGGGTGCCCGCGGGGCGGTATCGCGTGCACGCATGGCACGAGCGCGCGCCGGAGCAGGTGACGACCATCACCGTCGGCGAGCGTCCGTTGCCCGACGTTCAGGTCACGCTCGACGCCCGCAGCTTCCGGCCCACCGCGCACCTGAACAAGTTCGGGCAGCCGTACTCCATGGTCACGCGTGACGCCTACTGACGCCTCGCCGCGCGCGCGAGTGCGCTTCCCGCTCGCGTGGCGGATCTTCCTCGGCACCGCCCTGGTCGTCGCCGCCGTGTTAGGCGGGAGCCTGTACCTCACGGCGCGCGCCGCGCAGCGCGCGGCGGCGGCGGCGGCGGAGCGGGGCATCGCGGCGATCCGCGCCCAGGTGGCGACGCAGCTCGACGCGCGCGCACGCGTGCTGCTCGACGCGGCGCGGGTGTTCGTGCAGATCCCGGCGTTCCGCTCGCTGCTCGCCAACGGCTCGCCCGACGACGCGCTGGACCAGGCGCGCGAGGCTGCGGACCGACTCGGCGCCGAGTGGGTGCAGCTCACCGACGCGCGCGGCGTGCGGCTCGCGAAGAGCGACGAGCCGCACGCGCCGCCGGTGGCGCTCGGCTCGATGTCGCTGATCCAGCGCGCGCTCGCCGGCGAGGCAGTGGCGGCGTACGGGCGCGCGGGCGACTCGTCGCTGTTCCACGCCGTGGCGGTGCCGGTCGAGGGGCCCACGCCGGGACAGCTCGCCGGCGCGCTCATGGCGGCGCTGCCGCTCGACGCCGCGGCGGCGCGCGCGTTAGGCACCGCGGCCGGCGGCGACGTGGTGGTGTACCTGCAGCCCGACGGCTCCGAGGGCGCAACGCCGCGAGTCGTGGCGTCGACGCTGCCGGACGCGCCGACGCTGCAGCGCGCCGTGCAGGCCCTCGCCGCGCGTCCGGCCGATGCGCGCGCGTCGGAGGTGCGGCTCGGCGGCGAGGAGTTCTACGGGCTGGCGACGCCGCTGCGCGCGGCGGACGGGCGCGTGCTGGGCGGCCTCGCGGTGCTGCACTCGCAGGCGGCGGAGCTGCGGCCGTTCCGCGAGCTGGAGCGCACGATCCTGCTCGCCGGGATCGCGGGACTCGGGCTGGCGCTCGTCGTGAGCTTCGCGGTGGCGCGACAGACCACGCGGCCGCTCGCGCGGCTCGTGACGGCGGCGCGGCAGGCGGCCGCGGGCGACTACTCGGCCGATCCGCGCGCGCGCACGGGCGACGAGGTGGGCGTGCTGGCGGAGGCGTTCCGCAGCATGCTGGTCGACCTGCGCGAGAAGCAGGTGCTGGTGGAGTTCGCGCGCCTGACACCGGTGCGCCCGCCGCAGACCACGCCGTCGGGGGATCTGCGGCCGATCGGCGAGCCGGGGTCGGCGCGCGCGCACGACACCACCGTGCGCACGCCGAGCGGCCAGGTGGCGGTGTCGGCGGATCCCGCGGCCGCGCCGCCGAGCGCGGCGCCTAACGCGGCGCCTCACGCGGCGCCTCACGCGGCGCCTCACGCGGCTCCCGCCGCGGCGAAGGCCCCGGCGGCGCCGCTCGACGCGTTCGCCGCCGCCGCGGCGCTGCGCAGCGGCCAGCGATTCGCGGGGCGCTACCGAGTGCGTCGCATGATCGGCGCCGGCGGCGTCGGCGTCGTGTTCCTCACGACCGACGAATCGAACGGTCAGCCGGTCGCGCTGAAGGTGCTGCGCCCCGACGTGCTGCAGTCGGACCCCGTGTCGCAGAGCCGGCTCGAGCGCGAGGTGCACGTCGCGCAGCGGCTGTCGCACCCGAACATCGTGCAGACGTACGAGCTGGGCGAGGCCGACGGGCTGCACTTCCTCACGATGGAGTACGTCGAGGGACCGACGCTGCGTCAGATCCTGCTCGAGCGCGGGCGGCTGCCGGTGCCGGTGGTGCTTGGACTCGGCAAGCAGCTCTGTCGCGCGCTCGACCACGCGCACGCGCGCGGCGTGGTGCACCGCGACATCAAGCCGCACAACCTCGTCGTCACGCCGGCGGGCGTGCTGAAGGTGATGGACCTCGGCACGGCGCGGCTGCTGGAGTCGACGCGCGGCCTAACGGAATCGGGCGCCCTGTTCGGGACGCCGGCGTACATGGCGCCGGAGCTGCTGCGCGGCGGTCCGGTGGACCCGCGCGTCGACATCTACGCGGTGGGCGTCGTGCTGTACGAGACGCTCGTCGGGCGGCCGCCGTTCTCCGGCGGAGAGTCGCCGCTCACCGTGCTCACGCAAGCGCTGGAGTCGGCGCCCGTCGATCCCGTGGCGCTCAACCCGCAGGTGCCGCGCGCGCTCGCCGACATCGTGCTGCGCGCGCTGGCGAAGGATCCCGCCGACCGACCGCAGAGCGCCGCGGCGCTCTGCGAGCAGCTGTCCGCGCTGTGACGCGCTGAAGCGCGCGGTCAGACGCTCGTCGGTCCGGGCGCGGCGGGCGCCGCGATGCGCGTGACGCCGCCGGAGACGATGAACGCCATCACCTCGGCGCTGTCGGCGCGCAGCGGCTCCACGCGCGTGGCGGGAAACAGCACCATGTGCCCCGCGACGCTGTACGACAGCGGGAAGTACACCGCGACCTGACCCTCGAGGCCGAGGTGCTCGAGCGCGTCCTGGGTGACGAAGCCGATCGCGCGGCCGCCCGCCTCCGGGAGGATCGTGACCAGGACGGGCTTGTCGAAGCGCCGCTGCTCGCCGACGAACGCGTTCAGCAGATCCTTCGTCGACGTGTAGAGCAGTCGCACGAACGGGAGCCGCGTGAGCACCGACTCGACGATCGCGAACAGGCCGCGCGCGAGGAACGTGGAGGCGAGGAAGCCGACGAGCGTGAACAGCCCGATCGCGACGACGAAGCCCACGCCCGGCACGGCGAACGGCAGCCAGCTGTCGATCGCGACGAACAGCCGCCAGCATACGTAGGCGGTGAACGCGAGCGGCGCGACGACGACGAGGCCGCGCAGGAAGTAGTTGATCAGGGCACGCATGCCGGGAAGTTACTCGTTATCGTCCGCGCATGGACCCGACGCCCGAACGCACCCGCACGCTCGTGAGCTGGAGCGGGGGGAAGGACAGCTCGCTCGCGCTCCACCGCGTGCTCGCCGACCCGTCGGCACACGTGGACGGGCTGCTCACGACGGTCACCGACGAGTACGAGCGGATCAGCATGCATGGCGTGCGCGTGGCGCTGCTCGAGGCGCAGGCGCGCGCGCTCGCGCTGCCGCTCCGGGTGGCGCGCATCCCGCGCGGGTGCACGAACGACGTGTACGAGTCGGTGTCGCGCGACGCGCTCGCCGCGTACGCGGCCGAGGGCGGACGCCGCGTGGTGTTCGGCGACCTGTTCCTGGAGGACGTGCGCGCCTACCGCGAGCGGCTGCTCGCGCCGCTGCCGCTCGCGCCGGAGTTCCCGCTCTGGGGCGAGGACACGCATGCGCTCGCGCACCGCTTCGTGGCACTCGGCTTCCGCGCCGTGCTGGTGTGCGTCGATCCGCGCCAGATCGATGCGTCGCTCTGCGGGCGCGAGTACGACGAGACGCTGCTCGCCGATCTGCCGCCGAGCACCGACCCGTGCGGCGAGAACGGCGAGTTCCACACGTTCGTCCACGACGGCCCGATCTTCCGCGCGCCCGTGGAGGTCACGCGCGGCGAGGTGGTGGAGCGCGACGGCTTCGTGTTCTGCGACCTGCTGCCGACGACGTGAGCGGTGACGGCGGGACGCGTGGCGGGGTATGCTCGCGTATGATGCACACATGCCGCTCCATGCTCCTCGCCGTCGGATCGCTCGCGGTCGCCGCGTCGTGTGCCGACGATGCGCTCGCGCCGACCCGGATCGCCGGACAGGTCTACGTGCTCGAGCGCAGCGGCGAGCTGACGCCGCCGATCCTCCTCTCGGGCACCGTGGGCGACACGACGCAGCTCGTGCTCGAGTCGCTCGAGTTCGGCCCGCCGCCGCGCGTGACGCGCAGCGCGACGTACCGCTACCGGTTCGGGAGCGAGACGCCGCGCATCGAGACGTACCGCAGCGACATGGAGTACCGCGTGAGCGGCTCGCAGGTGGAGATCGGCTCGTTCACGCCGTGCCCGCCGAACGCGCTCATGAGCTGCGCACCGAACCTCGTGGGGACGATCACGGCCGACGCGCTCATTCTCGCACCCAAGTCCGTTCAAGGCGCCGCGCCGTCGGTCTATCGCCGGGCGTTCCTGGTCGACTGATCGGGGCGGCTCATCGCGACGGCAGCGTACACCACGCGGCGACGAGGTCCGGGGAGCGCGCGCTCGCGTCGGCCGCGGTCATCGCGGCGCGCAGCCGGGCAGCGAGGGTGTCGACGTCGATCTCGGCCGCGGTGCCGAGTCCCGCGCGCTCGATCGCGGGGAGCAGCGATCGCGTCACGTCGGCGATCATGTCGTACATCGTCGAGTCGGGTCCGCCCTGGATGTACGCCGACGCGGTGACGAGCGGCTCGGGAAGGCCGGCGCTCTCGAAGTAGCGGCGGAGCTTGCAGCCGATCGTCGTGTCGGCGCCGGACGCGTCGAGCGCGTGCACCATGCGGTCGAGCGCCGCGATGAACGACGGCACCGGCGGCCATACGGCGTCGGCGGCGATCGCGGCGGTGAAGTCGTACTCCTGAAACGCGACGACACCGCCCGGCCTCGCGAGCGACGCGATCTCGCGCAGCGCCGCCACCGGGTCGGCGATCCGATCGAGCACGAAGCGGCCGATGACCGCGTCGAACGCGCCAAGGTCGGGACGGAGCGTGTCGGCGAACGCCAGGAGGTCGGCCAGGCGGAGCTCGACGTGCGGCAGCCCCGCGCCGTCGACACGCCGGCGCGCGACGGCGAGCGCCGTAGGATCCCGGTCGATGCCGACGACGTACCCGGTGGGCCCGACGAGGCGCGCCGCGAGGATCGCCAGGTCGCCGACGCCGGTGCCGACGTCGAGGACGCGCATGCCGCGCCGGAGACCCGCGTGGCGGAGGAAGCGATCGGACAGATCCGACCAGAACGCGTTCGGCCGCGCGGGCGGCGCGGGCGCGGTGGTCGGCGGCGAGACCGCCTGGGTGGCCATCCGATCCTCCGGTGGGTCGTGAGCCACGGACACTGCCGCGCCGGGGGCCGACGAACAATGCCGCCGATGGTTGGGCGGCCGGCGCCGCTCAGCGGCCACTCCGGCGTCCGCGTATGCTAGGTGCGGCGCCGCCGAGCCTTGCGCGGCCGCGCAACCTCCCTTCCACGCAGGACATGCGAACGCTTCACCGAACCGTCTGCCGCGGCGCGCTCCTGGCGCTCGGCGCCGCGCTGAGCGCGGCCCAGTCCCATGCCCAGGGCGCGGGCCGGGTCATCACCCAGGCCGACTACGACATCTGGCGGTCGATCCAGGGGACCACCCTGTCGCGCGACGGCCGCTGGCTCGCCTACTCGCTCGTGCCCGCCGTCGGCGACGGCGACCTCGTCGTCCGCTCGACGAAGGGGAGCACCGAGTGGCGGGTGCCTCGCGGCTACGTCGGCCGGCCGCAGCTGCAGCCGAACGCCGACTCCGGCTTCACCGCGCCGCCGCCGCAGTTCTCGTACGACGGACGCGTCGTGGCCGCGCTGACGTACGCGTCGCGCGCGGAGTTCGAGCGCGCGCGCCGCGGCCGACGTGCGGCCGACCAGCCGGCGACGTCGCTGGCGATCGTGTCGCTGGCCGACGGGAAGGTGACGACGGTGCCGCGCGTGCGCTCGTTCGCGATGCCACGCGAGGCGGGCGGCTGGATCGCGTACCTGCTCGCGGGCGGCGACAGCGCGGGCGGCCGCGGAGCCGACTCCGCGCGAACGCCCGGCGTTGCGGCGGCGACGCCCGGCGGCACGCCGCGCCCGATCAGTGGCGACTCCACGGCGCGCCGCGGCGGCCGCCGCCAGGAGACCGGCGCCACGCTGGTGGTGCGCGAGCTCGCGAGCGGCAACGAGACGCGCATCGAGGACGTCACGACGTACGCGTTCGCCGACAGCGGCCGCTGGCTCGCGTACACGACGGCGTCGCGTGCCGAGTCGCACAACGGCGCGTTCGTGCGCGCGTTAGGCGCGTCCGGCATCGGCGCCGAGGTCGCGCTGCTGAGCGGGAAGGGAAGCTATCGCGCGCTCACGTTCGATCGCGCGCAGAAGCAGGTCGCGTTCGTGTCGGACCACGCCGACTCCGCCGCGGCGCGGCCACGCATGTCGCTGTACCAGGCGCGACTCGCCGCGACCCCGACGACGCGCGCGCTGGTGACGCCGGCCGGGCTCGCGGCGGACCGACTGCTGAGCGACCGCGGCGTGAGCTTCACCCGCGACGGCTCGGCCGTCGTGTTCTCGGTGACGCCTCCGCGGCTCGACTCGATCCCGGCCGACTCGCTCGCCGACAAGGCGGTGTTCGACCTGTGGAACTACAAGGACACGCGGCTCCAGCCGCAGCAGCGGCTCGAGGCGGCGCGCGACCGCGGCCGCAGCTACACCGCGGTGTACCAGTTAGGCACCGGCAAGTGGCTGCAGCTCACGAACGACTCCATCCCGCAGGTGTCGCTGAGCGAGGATGGGCGCGAGGCGCTCGCCGTGACGAACGTGCCGTACGCGCTCGAGGCGCTGTGGGGCGAGGGGGCGAACGACGTCTACCTGCTCGACACGCGCACCGGCGCGCGGAAGCCCGTGGCGAGGAACGTGCGCTTCCGCGCCGAGCTGTCGCCGGCCGGCCGCTACGTGGTGTGGTTCGCCGACCACGGCTGGCACGCGTACGACGCGCAGAGCGGCAAGACGACCGACCTCACGGCGAAGCTGACCGGCGTGCGGTTCGATCAGGAGACGTGGGACACGCCGAGCGACCCGCAGCCGTGGGGCGTCGCCGCGTGGACCGCCGACGACCGGTCGGTGCTCGTGTACTCGCACTACGACGTGTGGGAGCTCGACCCGTCGGGCGCTCGTCCGGCGAAGGTCGTCACCGACTCGGTGGGCACGAAGACCCACGTGCAGTTCCGCCTCGTGAGCACGGGCGGCGCGCGCGGACGCTTCCGCGGCGGCGACGCGACGGTCGTCGACCCGTCGCAGCCGCTGCTCCTCAGCGCGTTCGACGACAGGAGCAAGGAGTCCGGCTTCTACCGCGAGCGCCTCGACGCGGCGACGCCGCCCGAGCGCATCGTCATGGCGGCGTACAAGTTCGGCGCGCCGATCAAGGCGGCGGACGCGGACGTCTACGCGGTCACGCGTCAGAGCTTCACCGAGTTCCCCGACGTGTGGGTGGGCGAGCGGCTGGACCGGCTGACGAAGGTCACGGACGCGAACCCGCAGCAGAAGCAGTACGCGTGGGGCTCGGCCGAGCTGTTCGAGTGGGCGAACGGCGACGGCGTGCCGCTGCAGGGCGTGGTGTACAAGCCGGCGAACTTCGACCCGAGCAAGAAGTACCCGATGCTCGTCACGTACTACGAGCAGATGTCCGACAACCTGTACGCGTACGACGCGCCGGCGGGCCGCAACCGCATCAACCCAACCGTGTACGCGTCGAACGGCTACGTCGTGTTCACGCCGGACATCGCGTACACCACGGGCTATCCGGGCCAGAGCGCGCTGAAGTCGGTGGTGCCCGGCGTGCAGGCCATCGTCGCGCGCGGCTTCGTCGATCCGAAGCGCGTCGGCATCGGCGGGCAGAGCTGGGGCGGCTACCAGAGCGCGTACATCGTGACGCAGACGCCGATGTTCGCGGCGGCGTTCCTCGGCGCGCCGGTGGCGAACATGACGAGCGCGTACGGCGGCATCCGCTGGGAGTCGGGCAACTCGCGCGTGCAGCAGTACGAGCGCGGGCAGAGCCGCATCGGCGCCACGCTGTGGGACGCGCCGATGCGCTACATCGAGAACTCGCCGCTGTTCTACGTGCCGCGCATCACGACGCCGGTGCTCATCATGTCGAACGACGCGGACGGCGCGGTGCCGTGGTACCAGGGGATCGAGCTGTTCATCGCGCTGAAGCGCTTCGGCAAGGAAGCGTACCTGGTGGAGTACAACGGCGAGGGGCACAATCCCCGCAAGCGCGCGAACCAGCTCGACATCGACCGCCGCATGCAGCAGTTCTTCGCCGCGAAGCTGAAGGGGGAGCCGGCGCCGGAGTGGATGGAGAAGGGAATCCCGTTCGTGAACAAGGGGCGCGATCAGCTGGCACCCGTCAACGCGCAATCGACCGCGACGAGCGCCGGACAGGCCACGCTGCCGCGCTGAATGAGCGGGGAGCGTGGAGCGGGGAGCGTGGAGCGCCGTTCGCTGCCACGCTCCCCGCTCCACGCTCGACGCTCGGGTGGCGCTCGCAGGTGCACGCCTAACGGAGAGAACTGCTCATGGCCGACGAGATCGATTTCAGGATCCTGGGCGACGACCTGCAGGCGGTCGTCGTGACGCTCGACCCCGGCGAGGCCGTGGTGGCCGAAGCGGGCGCAATGCTGTACATGCGCGAGGGGATCCAGATGGCGACGACGCTGGATCCGAACAACCAGGGGGGCGGCCTGTTCTCCAAGCTGCTCTCCGGCGGCAAGCGGCTGCTCTCCGGCGACTCGTTCTTCGTCACGCTGTTCGCGAACGCGGGCTCGCGCCGCACGGACGTCGCGTTCGCGTCGCCGACGCCGGGGAAGATCCTCCCGGTCAACCTGCGCGAGTGGGGCGGCACGCTGATCTGTCAGAAGGACTCGTTCCTGTGCGCGGCGCGCGGCGTGAACGTGACGGTGGCGTTCACGCGGAAGTTCGGCGCGGGCTTCTTCGGCGGTGAAGGGTTCATCCTGCAGAAGATCGAGGGCGACGGCCTGGCGTTCGTGCACGCGTCGGGGACGCTGGTGTCGATGGATCTCGCGCCGGGCGAGGAGCTGCGCGTCGACACGGGCTGCCTCGTGGCGATGCAGCCGAGCGTGACGTACGACATCCGCACCGTGCCGGGGATCAAGACGGCGCTGTTCGGCGGCGAGGGGCTGTTCTTCGTGAGCCTCACGGGCCCCGGGCGCGTGGTGCTCCAGACGATGCCGTTCTCGCGCCTGGCGGACCGTATCATCGCGGCGTCGCCGCGGGCGGGCGGCAGCCGGCGGGAGGAGGGGTCGGTGCTCGGCGGGCTCGGCTCGCTGCTGGACGGAGATCGGTAGCTCCGCCGAGCGGCCCTCCGAGGCGGGGCGGGCTCCGGTGTGGTCGGAACGCGGATCACGCGGATCGCGCGGATTCGTTCGATCCGCGTGATCCGCGCGATCCGCGCGATCCGCGTCCAATACTCGCGGGGTTCCGGTCGTCCACGGAGGCAGCGCGGGGCACGCTGCAGCCGGCGCGCACGGCGAATCTTGCGCGATATATCGTACGTTATATCTTAGCGAAAGATATATCGCACGTTATATCGTGACCCGCGCCCGGAGGGATCGATGTTCACTGGATTCTCGCGCACGGCCGACGGCTGGCAGTGGTGCAACGCCCGGGAGGGCGACCCCGACTTCGGCAACTTCATCGGCATCTTTGCCGGCAAGCGGCCCGGCGGCGGCGGACGACGCGGCGGCTGGGGCCGGATGTTCGAGCAGGGGGATCTCAAGCTCGTCGTCCTCAAGCTGCTCGAGGAGAAGCCGCGCCACGGCTACGAGATCATCAAGGCGCTCGAGGAGAAGACGAGCGGCATGTACTCGCCGAGCCCCGGCGCCGTCTACCCGACGCTGACGCTGCTCGAGGAGCTCGGCTACGCGCGCGCCGTGGACGAGGGGGCGGGCCGCAAGATCTACGAGATCACCGACGAGGGGCGGAAGCATCTCGCCGAGCACCGCACGGCGGCGGACGACGTGTTCGAGCGCGTGAGCCACGTCGCCGGCGCGGGCGTGGAGCTGTTCGGCGAGCTGGCGAGCGCGTTCGGTGCGCTCGGCCGCGCCGCGTTCAAGACGGCGAGCAAATCGCGCGGCGACCGCGATCTGCTGAAGAAGGTGCGCGACATCATCGAGCGCGCGGAGCACGACATCGAGACGCTCGGCTGAGGGCGCGCGCGTGTCGGTCGCGATCGAGACTCGCGCGCTGCGCAAGGTGTACCGGGCGCCCGCGCGGAAAGCGCCGCGGGGGCCGACCACGTTCGCGCCGCCGGGCGCCGCCATGGGTCCGCCGCCCGCGGGCGACGTGGTGGCGCTCGACGCGCTCGACCTGACGATCGGTGCCGGAGAGTTCTTCGGGCTCCTCGGGCCTAACGGCGCGGGCAAGACGACGACGATCGGCATCCTCACCACGCGCGTGCTGCCGACGTCGGGCGAGGCGCGCGTGGGCAGTGCCGACGTCGCGCGTGATCCCGTCGGCGTGCGGCGGCGCATCGGCGTGGTGCCGCAGCGCCCGAACGCGGATCGCAGCCTGACCGTCGTCGAGAACCTGCTGTTCCACGCCGCGTACTACGGCGTGCCGCGCGCGGCCGCCGCGCAGCGCGCCGACGCGCTGCTCGCGCAGTTCGAGATCGCCGAGAAGCGCGACCGGAAGGTGGACGAGCTGTCGGGCGGTCAGCAGCAGCGCCTCATGATCGCGCGCGCGCTGATCCACGAGCCCGAGGTCGTGTTCCTCGACGAGCCGACGGTGGGACTCGATCCGCAGGCGCGTCACGCGTTGTGGGACGTGCTCCGCCGCCTGCACGCCGAAGGACGCACCATCGTCATGACGACCCATTACATGGAGGAGGCGGACCAGCTCTGCGGCCGCGTGGCGATCGTCGATCAGGGCAAGCTCCTCGCGCTCGACACGCCGGCGGCGCTGAAGGCGCGTGCGCCGGGCGGCACGCTCGTGGAGCTGACGCTCGACGACGACGCGGCGCCGGTGGTCGCGCAGGCGGAGTGCGTCGCGGGCGTCAGCCGCGCGGAGGCGCGGGGGCGCGTGCTGCGCGTGTACGCGGAGCGCGGCGGCGCGGCGATCCCGCCGCTGCTCCTCGCCGCCGAAGCGGCCGGCCGGCAGGTGCACGACATCCACCTCGTGCCGCCGAGCCTCGAGACGCTGTTCATCTCGCTCACCGGGAGGAAGCTCACGTGACCGGCGGCACTCTCTCGGCCGCGGTGCCCGCGGCGGCGGCGACGCGCGCGGCGCCGTCCGCGGCGTCGGCGTTCGCGGCGCTCATGCGGCGCGACTTACGCGTGGCGGTGCGCGAGCTGCCGTTCACGCTCGTGCGCACGCTGATGCAGCCGCTCCTGTTCGTGATCGTGTTCGGCTACCTGCTGCCGAAGATGGGCTTCGTGCAGGGCAGCTACGGCGCGGCGATGCTGCCGGGGATCCTCGCGGTGAGCCTCACGATGTCGTCGGTGCAGTCGGTGGCGCTGCCGATGGTGGCCGACTTCGGGTGGACGCGCGAGATCGAGGACCGGCTTCTGGCGCCGATCCCGAGCGGGCTGCTCGTCGCGCAGAAGATCGTCGCGGGCGCGCTGCAGGGCGTGCTCGGGGCGGCGGTGGTGCTGCCGATCGCGCGGCTGCTCATGGGCCCGATCCCCGGGCTCACGCTCTCGCACCTCGGCGCGGCGCTCGTGGTCACGGTGCTCGGCGCGCTCGCGTTCTCCGCGTTAGGCCTGTGGATGGGCACCGCGATCAGCCCGCAGCACGTGGGGCTGATGTTCAGCGCGATCATCGCGCCGATGATCTTCTTCGGCTGCGCGTACTACCCGTGGCGCGGGCTGGACGCGGTGCCGGTGATGAAGTACGCCGTGCTCGCGAACCCGCTCGTGTACGTCGCGGAGGGAATGCGCGGCACGCTCACGCCGAGCATGCCGCACATGCCGCTGGCCGTGGTGTCGCTGGCGCTGCTGGGTCTTCTCGCGCTGTTCTCGTGGCTCGGCACGCGCTCCTTCATGCGGCGTGCCTTTCAGTGATTGAACCGCGGAGGACGCAGGGGACGCAGAGGACAACCAAACCAACAAGGATTGGTTGTCCTCTGCGTCCTCTGCGTCCTCTGCGGTTCAATCGGTCCAGCCGTGCTGCCGCGCGTGGAGCGCCGCCGCCGCGGTGTCCGGCGTGAGCACGAGCGTGCCGCCCTCGGCGGCGAGCTCCGTCGCGAGGCGCGTGATGGCGTCGCGGCGTGAGGCCTCCGGATGGACGTCGCGGATGTACGCGGCGAGCACGCGGCGCGGATGGTCGCGCATGAGCGACGCGTAGATCTCGGGGTCCTCCTGGCCGCTGTCGCCGACGAGGATGAACGGCAGGGCGGGGAACGTCTCGAAGATGCGCGCGATGGCGGCGCGCTTGTGTCCCGCGTGCCGCGTCGGGAGCCCACCGCCCTCGGCGTCGAAGCCCCAGTCGCGCAGCAGCACCGGCCCGGGCGGGATGTCGCGCAGCGCGAACAGCTCGTCGAGCACGTCGTACAGGTTCCACGGGGAGCTGGAGACGTAGAACAGCGGGTTGTCGCACGCGCCGCCGGGACCGGCGCGCAGCGCGCGGTACAGCTCCGCGACGCCGGGGAACGGGAGCCGCGTGTGCGCGTTGCCGAGCAGCACGGCGCGGATCATCCGCACGATGTCGGTCGCGTCGGTGCGGATGACGGTGTCGTCGATGTCGCTCACGATGCCGAAGCGCGCCGTCGCCGCGGGGATGTGGACGCGGGCGATCGTCGTCACCGGCGCGTCGCCGCGCGGCTCGAGCAGTGTGACGCGCGCCTCGTGCACGCCCGGCGCGACCGGGTTAGGCAGGTCGATGTCGCGCTCGAAGTAGCCCTCGCGGTCGGCGCTCGCCTCCACGCGCACGCCGCCCACGTCGACGGCGACGCGCGCGCCGGGCACCTCGTCGGTCTCGAAGCGGCGGTACGTGTCGACGAGGTTGCGCCAGGAGCTCGCGCCCTCCACCGACGGCGCCACCGCCTCGTCGCGCAGCACGCGGCCCACGACGCGCACGCGACGCGGCGTGCCGTAGCTGCGGTAGGCGACGACGCGCAGCGAGCGCTTGCCGCCGAGTCGGTCGCGGATCTCGTGGCGCACGAGGTCCACGCCGTCCTCGACGGACTCCGCGATGCGGAGCAGCCGGTCGACCCACCGGCGCTGGTCGCTCACGCGACCTCCGCGGCGCGGAGCCTGCGCGACGGAGCCGCGGAGCCCGCCCCGGCCGAATCGGTACCGAAGGCGACCGTCACCGTCTAAGTTCTCCGCGCATGGCGACCACGACCGACCCCATCACGACGCCCGCTCCGGCGGAGCCGTGGACGATCGACTCCGCGCGCGCCCTCTACAACATCGAGGGATGGGGCGCGGGCTTCTTCGACATCAGCGAGCGCGGCACCGTCGTCGTGCGCCCCGACCGGGCTCACCCCGAGCGCGAGCTCGACCTGCTGGACCTCGCGCGCGACCTCGAGGAGCAGGGCGTCGCACTGCCGGTGCTGCTGCGCTTCTCGGACATCCTGCGCTCGCGCATCGAGCAGCTGAGCCAGCGCTTCCGCGCGGCGATCAAGGAGTTCGAGTACGGGGGCGGGTACACGACCGTGTATCCGATCAAGGTGAACCAGCAGCGGCACGTCGTCGAGGAGATCGTTGAATATGGCCAACCCTACGGGGTTGGCCTGGAGTGCGGCTCGAAGCCGGAGCTGCAGGCGGTGCTCGCGCTGTCCGAGAGCACGGAGCACATCATCGTGTGCAACGGCTACAAGGACCACGAGTTCATGCGCCTCGCGCTCATGGGGCAGAAGGTCGGCCACACGGTGTTCATCGTGATCGAGCAGCTGAGCGAGGTGGACGTGCTGCTGGAGGTGGCCGACGAGCTGGGGGTGACGCCGACGTGCGGCGTGCGCATCAAGCTCGCCACCGAGAGCGCGGGCCGGTGGGCGCAGAGCGCCGGTGAGAAGTCCAAGTTCGGGCTGAACGCCGTGCAGATCGTGAAGCTCATCGACCGGCTCCGCGACGCGGGCCGACTCGACATCATCAAGCTGCTGCACTTCCACCTCGGGAGCCAGATCCCCGACATCCGCTTCATCAAGGCGGGGCTCCAGGAGATCGCGCGCTTCTACGTCGAGATGCGGCACATCGGGGTGGACGTCACGCACGTCGACGTCGGCGGCGGTCTGGGCGTGGACTACGACGGCACCGCATCGTCGTCGTCGAACGCGAGCGTGAACTACACGCTGCAGGAGTACGCGAACGACATCGTGTACACGATGGCCGAGGCGTGCCGCGAGAACGAGGTGCCGATGCCGCACCTCATCTCGGAGAGCGGACGCGCGCTCACGGCGCACCACGCGCTGCTGCTCCTGCGCGTCATCGACGTCGAGAGCCAGGCGGAGCCGCCGCTCCCCACCATCACCGACGACGACCACGCGCTGCTGCACGAGATGGTGGAGGATTACGAGCTGCTGAAGCGCGGCCGCCTCACGCCGCGCAAGGTGCTCGAGGTCTACCACGACGCGAGCTTCGACAAGGACCGCGCGCGGCAGCTGTTCAACAGCGGCGTGCTGGACCTGCGCGGGCTCGCCGCCGCGGAGCAGATCTACTTCGCGCAGATGAACATGATCTCGCGCGTCGTGAACGGCGACCGCGACGAGTACGAGGAGATCCTGAAGGAGCTCGACGCCACGCTCGTCGACCGGTACTTCTGCAACTTCTCGCTGTTCCAGTCGCTCCCCGACAACTGGGCGATCGACCAGCTCTTCCCGATCATGCCCGTCCACCGGCTCGACGAGGAGCCGACGCGGCGCGGCACGCTGCAGGACGTGACGTGCGACTCGGACGGCAAGATCGATCGCTTCGTCGGCGACAAGACCGGCCGGCCGAGCCTCGAGCTGCACGAGTTCCGCGACGGCGAGGACTACGTGCTCGGCATCTTCCTGACCGGCGCGTACCAGGAGATCCTCGGCGACCTGCACAACCTGTTCGGCGACACGAACGCGGTGCACGTGAAGTTCACGGAGCGCGGCTACGACATCACGGACCTCGTGCACGGCGACACGGTGACCGAGGTGCTGAACTACGTGCAGTTCCACGCCGCGACGCTGCTCACGACGTGGCGCCGCAAGGTCGGTTCGGCGAAGGGGCTCTCGCGGCAGGAGGCGAACGCGTTCGTCGCCGACTACGTCGCGGGGCTCGAGGGCTACACGTACCTCGAGGGCGAGGCGGCGCGCTGACGCGTCGGCGCGCCGCGTTAGCATTTCGTAAGACGGCTTGCTCGGAGCGCGCGGAGGTCCGCATACTGAGCGGACCTCCGTAGTTTTCCCCCCCGTCGTCTCCCCGCCCTCATGACCGCTCCCGCCGCCACCGCGACCAAGAGCCCCTCGGTGCTCGAGGACATCGTCGACGTCTTCTACCAGCCGGCCGCGGTGTTCGAGCGCCGCCGGAACGCGGGCTTCGGGCTGGCGCTGCTCCTCTACGCGATCCTCAGCGCCGTGATGCTCTATGCGGCGCGTCCGGTGATGCGTCCCGTATTCGAGCGGCAGATGGACCAGGCGATCGAGAAGATCAACGCGAACCCGAACATCTCCGCCGACCAGAAGGAGAGCATCGGCAACCGGATGCGCGGCGCGATCGACTCGCCGTTCGCGCTCATCGTGCCGATCATCCTCATCCCGCTGACGCTGTTCATCACGGCGCTGGTGCTGTGGCTCGTCGGCAAGGCGTTCGGCAGCAGCGCCTCGTACTCCCAGGCGGCGATGGTGACGACGTTCGCGTCGTTCCCGCGGCTGCTGCTCGGCGCGATCGTCACCGGCTTCTCGCTCGCCACCGGACGCGAGGTCGGCACGCAGTTCGGCCTCACGCTGAGCCCCGCCGCCATGCTGGGCGCGGACGCGTCGCCCGTATATGCCGCGCTCCTCAGCCGCCTCGACGTCGGCACGCTGTGGACGACGGCGCTGCTCGGGATCGGCATCGCGATCGTCGGCCGCGTGTCGCGCACGCAGGGCTACATGACGGCCGCGGTGGTGTGGCTGCTCGGCGGCGCCTTCATCGTGCTCAGCGCGCTGCGGCAGATGGCGGGGTGACGCCTGCGTGGCTGCGTGGCTGCGTGGCTGCGTGAAATGCTCTCACACAGCCCCACGCAGCAGCCACGCAGCCACGCAGCCACGCAGCCACGCAGCCACGCAGCTACGCCGCTACGCCGCGTCTCAGAACTTGACCTGCGACCAGTTGACCACGTTCCACCACGCGTCGATGTAGTCCGGCCGGCGGTTCTGGTACTTCAGGTAGTACGCGTGCTCCCAGACGTCGAGGCCGAGCAGGACGTCCTCGGGACGCACGCCGTCCATGAGCGGGTTGTCCTGGTTCGGCGTGCTCGTGATCGCGAGGCCACCGCCCTTGCGGACGAGCCACGCCCACCCCGAGCCGAAGCGGCCCGTCGCGGCGGCCTTGAACTGGTCGCGGAACTTCGCGAAGTCGCCGAACGACGACGTGATCGCCTGACCGAGCGCGCCGCCGGGCTCACCGCCCGCGTTGGGGCCCATCCACCGCCAGAACTGCGAGTGGTTCCAGTGGCCGCCGCCGTTGTTGCGCACCGCGGTGCGCACGGCCTCCGGCACCGCGTTCAGGTCGGCGAGCAGCTGCTCCAGCGGACGGTCCGCGACGTCGGGCGCCTTCTCCAGCGCGGCGTTCAGGTTCGTGACGTACGCCTGATGATGCTTGTCGTGGTGGATCTGCATCGTCTGCGCGTCGATGTGCGGCTCGAGCGCGTCGGGGGCGTACGGCAGGGGCGGCAGCGAATGAGGCATGGCGTGCACTCCGTGTGCGAGGGTCGTTGACGGCCGCGAATCTAGCGGGGCCGGCCGCCGCTTCCAACGTCGCCGGCGCCCGCTCCCGCCGTCGCAGCGGCGCGCCGCGTGCGCAGCCAGCTCACGATGCCCGGGGAGATCGAGAGCAGCACGACGACGATGATCACGAGCTCGAGATGCTCGCTCACGCCGGGGAAGCGACTGCCGAGAAAGTAGCCGATCGCCAGCATGCTCCAGATCCACGCCAGCCCGCCGATGACGCTGAACGTGAGGAAGGTGCGGTACGGCATGCGCGCGGCACCCGCGACGAGCGGCGCGAACGTGCGGACGATCGGCATGAATCGCGCAAGCACCACGGTCTTGGCGCCGTGCTTCGCGTAGAAGTCGGCGGCGCGCTGCAGGTGCTTCGGCTTGAACAGCAGCGACTCCTCGCGCGTGAAGATGCGCTCTCCGGAGATGCGGCCGATCCAGTAGTTCGTGTTGTCGCCGAGGATCGCGGCGCCGGAGAGCAGGAAGCCGAGGGTGCGCACGTCGAGCGGCAGCCCCTGCGACGCGAGCAGCCCCGCCGTCACGAGCAGCGAGTCGCCGGGGAGGAAGAACCCGAAGAACAGTCCCGTTTCCGTGAAGACGATCGCGAACAGGCCCACGTAGCCGGCCCATTGCACGAGCGCGGGCAGGTCGCGCAGGCGATGCAGCAGCTCGCTGAAGAAGTTCATGACGTTGGGTAGAGGGAACGGACGAAGCGCGAAAGCTAGCGAGAGCGAACCGGAGAGGAGGCATGACTGAGCACGAGACGACACGGGGAGGAGAGCACGTCACGCGGCGTGGTGCGGCCGATCCGCTCATGCAGGTGCGCGCCTCCGACGTCGAGCCGTACACGGGACTCGGCTACCTGTCGAAGCTGTTCCGCCTGATCGCGATCTTCCTCGTCCTGCTGCTCGTGCTCGAGGTCGTCACGGGGCTGTATCAGCAGGGCCGCGACGCGCTCGCGACGCTGCTGACCGAGGCCAGTCGCCTCGTCGTCCTCGCCGGACTGCTGTGGGGGGTCGGCGACCTCGCGAACCTGCTCATCGACGTGGGACACGACGTCCGCGCCGCCCGCATCCTCCTCGGCCGCCTGGCGGCGCAGTCGAGCATGGAGCGCGAGTTCGTGCGCGGCGGGGAGCAGGAGGTCGCCGAGCGACCCGAGGAGCCGCGCGGGCACGCGTGATGCCCAACACACCTTCCGGCGCCCAACCGGAGCTCCGCCGAGTACGGCGGTATGGGGGTTGCCTTAGAGCACAGCGCTGGCCCACCGTCACACGAGGTCATCTATGATCTGGACACTTGCGGTAGTGCTGTTCGTCCTGTGGCTCCTCGGCTTCGGCGTGTTCCACGTCGCGGGCGGGTTGATCCACCTCCTGCTGGTGCTCGCGGTGATCGTCGTCCTGTACCGCCTCATCACGGGCCGTCGTCCCGTAGCGTAGGGCGCCGGAACGGACGTGAGCGTCGGGGAGCGCCGCCACCGCGGTCGCTCCCCGCGCTGCGTTCCGGGGGGTAGCTTGCGGCCGTGAGCGCCGCCGACCCCTCGACCACGCTCGACCGCCCGCTCGACGTCCTCGTTGTCCCGCACACCCACTGGGACCGCGAGTGGTACCACCCCGTCGGCCGCCTCCGACAGCGCCTCGTCGCGCTCGTCGACGAGCTGCTCGACGACCCGGTGCCGCCGCCGGGAAGCTTCCTCCTGGACGGCCAGGGCGCGGTGCTCGACGACTACCTCGCCGTGCGCCCCGAGCGGCGCGACGCCCTCGCCGCGGCGGTGCGCGACGGATGGCTGGAGGCGGGGCCGTGGTACGTGCTCGCCGACGAGCTGATCCCGTCGGGCGAGGCGCTCGTCCGCAACCTGCTCGCCGGACGACGCACGCTCGCCGCGCTCGGCGGGTCGCCGCCGCCGGTGCTGTACTCGCCCGACGCGTTCGGGCACGCCGCCGCGCTTCCGGTGCTCGCTCGGGGCTTCGGCTGCGGCGTCACGATCGCGTGGCGCGGCTACGGCGGCGCACGGTGGCCGGACGGCGATGCCGCCTGGTGGCGCGCCCCCGACGGCGAGGCGACGCTGCTGTTCCATCTGCCGCCCGACGGCTACGAGTACGGCTCATCGCTCCCCGCCGACCCGCGGCGCGCGGCCGATCGGTGGCGGGAGATGCGCGCCGTGCTCGCCCCGCGCGCGCGGCTCGGCCTCGTGCTCGTGCAGAACGGTGCCGACCATCACGCGCGGCAGCGACGGTGGCGCGAGGCGCTCGATGCGCTCCGCGAAGCCGCGGCGCCCGACCGCGTGTCGCACGCGTCGCTCCCCGCGTTCGCCGACGAGGCGGGCCGCCGCGCGCGCGAGACCGAGCTGCCGACGGTGCAGGGGGAGCTGCGCGACAGCTACGGCTATGCGTGGACGCTCCAGGGGACGTTCGCGACGCGCGCGGCGCAGAAGCGGCGCAACGCCCACGCGCAGCGATTGCTCGAGCGGGACGTCGAGCCGTGGCTGGCGCTGCTCGCGCTGCGCGACGGCGTCGTCGGCGACGGTGCCGACGACGGCCGGCGCGCGCTCCTGCAGGCGGCGTGGCGCACGCTGCTGCTCTGCCATCCGCACGACACGCTGTGCGGCTGCTCCACCGACGAGGTGGCGCGCGCCGCCGATGCGCGGTTCGACGACGCGATCGCGCAGGGACGCGGCCTCCGCTCCGACGCGCTCGCGTTGCTGCTCGGCCACGACGCGGACGCGGCGCGCGAGCAGCGCAGCGCGTGGCGGCCCACGCTCGTCGTGCGCAACCGCGCCGCGCGCGCTCGCGGCGGCGCAACCGAGGTCGAGCTGGCGACGTTCGTGCGCGACGTCGCGGTGGGGCCGGGGTCGGCGGGGACGTGGCGGCCGGTGAAACCGTTAGGCGCCACGCCGCACGTGCGCGCCGGCGACGACGACCTGCCGCTCCAGATCCTCGGCCGCGCGCTGCGCCACGACCGCGTCGAGGCGCCGCGGCACTATCCCGACGACGACATCGTCGAGGCGGCGCGGGCGGTGGTGTGGGTGCCACGGCTCGACGGCCACGAGGTGCGCGCGTTCGCCATCGCCGCGACGGCAGCGGAGTCCGGCGCTGCGGGGCCGTCGCATCCGGTGCGCGTCGGCGACGGCACGCTCGACAACGGGTTGCTCGGCGTGGCGGTCGACGCCCGCGGGCGGGTGTCGCTGCGCGCGCTCGGCGGCGCGGTGCACGTCGAGTCGCTCGTCGGCTTCGAGGATGTCGGCGACGCCGGCGACACGTACACCCACTCGCCGGTCGGCGCGCCGCTGCGGTCGGCGTGGTTCGCCGGGGCGAAGACGGTGGACCGCGGTCCGCTGCGCGGCACGCTGGAGCTCCGCTACCGGCTGCGGGTGCCGGCGGCGCTCCGCGTCGAGCCCGATGCCGACACGTTCTCGCGTCCCACCAAGCGCGCCGGCCGTCACGTGGAGATCCCGCTCACCGTCCGGCTCTCGCTCGATGCCGACGCGTCGTTCGTGCGCGTGCACGTGCGCGGCGACAACGTGGCGCGCGACCACCGGCTGCGGGTCGTGTTCGCGTCGGGCGTGCGCAGCGAGTCGGTGCTCGCCGACGCCGCGCTCGGCCCCGTGGTGCGGACGCCGATCGCCGTGCCCGCAGGCGATGCGGTGGCCGAGCGTCCGCCGGACACGGCCCCGCTACACCGTTGGGTCGCGCGCACCGACGGCCAGCGCACTTCCGCGCTGGTCTCCGACGGGTTGGGCGAGTACGAGGCGCGCCCCGATGGCGCGATCGCCGTCACGCTCGTACGCGCGGTGGGGGAGCTGTCGCGCCCCGATCTCCCCGAGCGCCCGGGCCACGCCGGCTGGCCGGTGGCGACGCCGGAGGCCCAGTGTCCTGGCCCGTTCGAGGCGCGCTTCGCCGTCGCGCTGCTCGACGGTCCGCTCGACCCGGCCGCGGTGGAACGACTCGCCGACGACGTGTTGCTCCCGCTGTGCGGCGAGACGCTGCGTCCGGCGCTCGTGCTCCCGCCGCCCGCCGGCGGCCTGACGCTCGACGGCGACGGGCTCGCGTTCTCCTGCGCGAAGCCGAGCGACGACGGCGAGTGGGTGGTGCTGCGGTGCGTGAACGCGACCGACCGCGAGGTGCGCGGCGTATGGCGGCTGCGCGTGCCGGTGCGCGACGCGGTGGCCGCGCGGCTCGACGAGACGCCCGGTGCGTCGCTCGCCGTGGAGGGCGCGGGCGACGAGAGTCGGTTGCCGATCGTCGTGCCCCCCCGGGGCGTGTCGACGGTACTCGTCCGGTGACCCGTCGTTAGGCACCGCCCGGCGTTCATGCAATCGTAACGAACGCCTCATCGCATCGTCATTCGGGGCTCACCGTCGCGCAACGCGCCGCGCGAGGCGCCGTGCTACGCTCCTGGCGCACCCTCACACAGGAGAGATCCGCGATGCTTCGCAGCGTCATGCTGGTTCCACTCGCCATCGCCGCGGCGACCGTGCCGACGACGGCCACGCCACCGCGCGCGACGCGCTGGGTCGTGGAGCGCCCCACCGAGCTGGCGGGGCTCTACCGCATCGACGTCCCCGAGCGGCTGCGGCCGAGCGCGCGGCTGCGCATGCCGGTGACCGAGGTGACGCTGCTCCGCCTGAGCGCGGACGGGGCCTCGCGACTCGAGAACGTGACGGTGCGCGACACCGCGGGCGTGGCGCGGGCGCGCGTGGAGGTCGGCCGCGCCCACCGCACGCCGTGGGAGGTGCGCACACCCGCCGTCGCCGGCGCGGCGGGGCGGCTCGGGCAGCTCTGCGTGGAGTGGGCCGGACGCGTCGACTGCAAGCGCTACGAGCGCGACGCCGAGACGGGCGACGTGAGGCTGTTCGCCGACGCGACCGCGGCGAGCGCCGTGCTGACGCTGGACCGCGTGCGTTAGGCGGACGTCTAGATCTCCGTCTCGCCGGCGAGCCGGTCGCGCAGCGCGTCGCCGAGCAGCGTACACGCGAGCACGGTGAGCACGAGGGCGAGGCCCGGCGTGACGGCGATCCACGGCGCCGTCACGATGAGGTCTCGCCCGCCCGCGATCATGTTCCCCCAGCTCGGCGCCGGCGGCTGGATGCCGAGGCCGAGGAACGACAGCCCGCTCTCGAGCAGGATCGCGTTGCCGACGCCGAGCGTGGTGGCGACGATCGCCGGTCCCACGGCGTTCGGCACGACGTGCCGCCACAGGATGCGCCCCGGCGGCGCGCCGACCGCGCGCGCCGCGTCCACCCAGTCGCGACGGCGCGCGCCGAGCACCTCCGCGCGCACGAGCCGCGCGACGCCCATCCATCCCGTGGCGACGAGCACGACGACCGTCGTCAGCGTGCCGGGGCCCCACAGCGCGGCGATCACGAGCAGCAGCACGAGCCGCGGCACGGAGAGCAGCGTGTCGGCGGCCGCCGTGACGAGCAGGTCGATCGTGCCGCCGCGCCAGCCCGCCCACGCGCCGAGCGCGGTCCCGAGCGCGCCGGCGAGCACCGACCCGACGACGCCGACGCCTAACGACAGCCGTCCGGCCACCAGCGCGCGCAGCAGCACGTCGCGCCCGAACCGGTCGGTGCCGAACGGGTGGAACGCGCCGAGGCGGTCGGTGGTGCCGGGCGGCATGAGCCGCGTCGCGAGCACGTCGCCGATGCCGAGCGGGTCACCGCGCGAGAGCAGGGGACCGAGCAGCACGATCAGGGCGAGCGCGCCGAGCATGACGGCGGGGACGACCAACGCGGTGCGTCGCCCCTTCATCGCCGTCGCGGGTCGAGCGCCGGCAGCAGCAGATCGGCCGCGAGGTTCGCGGCGATGACGAGCGCCGCGTAGAGCAGCGTCGCGCCGAGCACCACGGGGTAGTCGCGCTGGGCGATCGCCTGCACCATGGCGCGCCCCATCCCCGGCCACGCGAACACCGACTCCACGAACACCGATCCCGCCACGACGCCGGGGAACGCGAGCGCGAGCAGCACCACGAGCGGCGGCAGCGCGTTCGCCAGCGCGTGGCGCCCGTACACGCGCGCCGGCGGCGCGCCCTTCGCGCGTGCGGTGCGCACGAAGTCGCCCCCCAGCACGTCGAGCATCGCTGCGCGCGCGTACCGCGCGATGCCGGCCGCGCCGACGCCGCTCAGCACGAGCACCGGGAGCACCGCGTGCCGCACGAGATCCACCGTGGCCGCGACGCCCGTGAGCTGCCCGCTCGGATCGCGCACGCCGAACGCGGGGAGGCGCAGCGCCGGCGGGAAGTGCCACCGCGCGGCGCCGTACGTGAACAGCGCGATGGCGACGAGCGACAGCCAGTAGCTCGGCGCCGCATACACCGTCGTCGCAGCGACGGTGAGCGCGAGGTCGTCGCGGTGTCCCCGCCGCACCGCCTGCCAGGTGCCGACCGCGACGCCCACCACGAACGTGAGCGCGAGCGATGTCGCGCCCAGTCCGAGCGTGATCGGCAGCGCGTCGCCCAACACGCGCGACACGGGACGGTCGAGCGCCACGCTCGTGCCGAGGTCACCGCGCGCCACGCCGCCGATCCACCGTACATATTGCACGCCGAGCGGCGCGTCGAGGCCGAGCCGTGTCCGTAGCCGCGCGGCGTCGGCGGCGCTCGCCGACGGTGGCAGCAGCAACGCCGCGGGATCCCCGGGTGCGAGGTGCACGAGGAGGAACGTGAGCGAGACGACGAGCCAGAGCAGCACGACGCCGGTGAGCAGCCTGCGGGCGAGCACGGCGAGAGGCATCCGACGATGATGACGCGGGAACGCGGCGGCGCAAGCGCAGCGCTCGCGTGCGCGTTCGTGGTGCTCGCGAGCTGCGCGCCGCCGCCGCGTCCCGCCGATACCGTCGTGATCGCGTCGGGCGCGGACCTCGAGTCGGCGAACCCGTTGGTCACCGTGCACCCGCTGTCGCGGCAGGTGCAGCGATACCTGCTCTTCGTCACGCTCGCGCGCTACGACTCGGCGCTGCAGCCGCAGCCGTACTTCGCGCGGCGCTGGGAGTGGTCGGGCGACCGCACGACGCTCACGCTGCACCTCGATCCCGCGCTGCGCTGGCACGACGGCGCGCCGACCACGGCGCGCGACGTCGCGTTCACGCTGGCCCTCGCCCGCGATCCCGCGGTCGGCTACCCGCGCGCGTCGGACGCCGCGGCGATCGCGGGCGATTCCGTGGTCGACGACACGACGCTCGTACTGCGCTTCCGCAGCGCGCAGCCGGACCTTCCGGCGCTGCTGTGCGAGCTGCCGATCGTGCCGCGCCACCGCCTCGCGACGGTCGACCGCGCGGACCTGCGCCGCGCGCCGTTCTCCACCGCGCCGCTCGGCAACGGGCCGTTCCGGTTCGTCCATCGCGACGCGGGCGCGCGGTGGGTCTTCGAGCGGAACACGAGCTTCCCCGCATCGTTAGGCGGGCCGCCGCGGCTGCGACGTGTCGTCGTCGCCGTGGTCGACGAGGCGACGACGAAGTTCGCGGGGCTCGTGAGCGGGGAGCTCGACGCGGCCGGCATCGCGCCGACCATGGCGTCGCTCGCCGCCCGCGACCCGTCGCTCCGCGTGCTCTCGTACCCCGTGCTGCAATCGTACGCGCTCGTCTTCAACGCCGGTCGCGCGCCGTTCGACGACGTGCGCGTGCGCCGTGCGGTGAACGCGTCGATCGATCGCGCACGCCTCGTGGCGGCGGCGGTCGCCGGCTACGGTACGCCCGCCGCGGGCGCCGTGCCCCCGGACAACCCGCTCGCCCTCCCGCCACACGCGCCGCTCGACGTGCGGCTCGCCGACTCGCTCCTCGACGCCGCCGGATGGAGGCGGGGCGCCGACGGCATCCGCGCGCGTGGCGGCCGTCCGCTCGACGTCACGCTGTACACCGTCGCCACGGGCGACAATCCGGTCGAGCAGCTCGTGCAGGCGGACCTCGGCGCGCGCGGCATCCGCGTCGCGATCCGGCAGATGGAGCTCGGCGCGTTCCTCTCGGCGGCGCGCGCGAGGCAGCGGGCGTTCGACATGCTGCTGAGCGGCATCCCCGGCGACCTCTCGCTCGCGCACCTCGCCGGGATGTTTGCCTCGTCGCAGGCCGGTGGTGCGCTCGACTACGGTGGCTACCATTCGGCGCGCCTCGACGCGGGCTTCGCGCGCGCGGCGTCCGCGACGAGCGACTCGGCGCGGCGCGACGCGTGGGGCGAGGTGCAGCGCGCGCTCGCCGACGAGGTGCCGGTGGCGTGGCTGTACCACGCGCGCGGCGTGCAGGGGCTGAGCGCGCGGCTGCACGGCGTCACCATGGATCTGCGCGGCGAGCTGGTGACGCTCGCGCGATGGACCGTTCGCTCGCGATGAACGAACCGAGACTGCTGCTGTCGCCGGAGTCGGTGACGGAGCGTCGGGCCGCCGCCGCGGGGCCGCTCGCGCCGCTCGCCGCGTCGCTCGCCCGGGACCTCGCACGCGTGCGCGAACGCGAGCCGGACGTGCCGCGCGACAAGGCGCGCATGACGCGCATCGGCGGGCGCTGTCCCACGGACGGCGCGCTGCTCGGGTTCGACCCCTTCTCGCCGCTCGTGCACACGTGCCCGGTGTGCGGCCGCGTCTACGACGACGAGGCGCACCATCGCTGGTGGATCTTCTGGTACCAGCTGTGGCTCGCGGAGCGCGCGGTGCACGGCGCGGCGCTCGCGGTGCTCACCGACGACGACGCGGCCGGCGCGTTCGCGCGCGACGTGCTCGCGGCGTACGCGGAGCGCTACCTGCGTTATCCGAATCGCGACAACGTCCTCGGTCCGACCCGGCCGTTCTTCTCCACGTACCTGGAGTCGATCTGGCTGCTCCAGATCTGCATCGCGACCGACCTGCTCGAGGCGCGCGGCGAGACGTCGTTAGGCGGCACCGTCCGCGATCGCATCGTCGAGCCGAGTCGCGCGCTCATCGCCTCGTACGACGAGGGGCGGTCCAACCGCCAGGTGTGGAACGCCGCCGCCCTCGCCGCCGCCGCGCGGCTGCTCGGCGACGACGACGCGTTCACCGGGGCGGTGTGGGGACGTTCCGGCGTGGAGTCGCATCTCGCGGGTGGTCTCCTCGCCGACGGTACCTGGTACGAGGGCGAGAACTACCACCAGTTCGCGCACCGAGGCTTGTGGTACGGCGTGACGCTCGCCGAGCGGGCCGGGATCGCGCTGCCCGCCGAGCTGCTCGATCGCTTCGCGCAGGGGTTCGTCGCGCCGTTCCTCACCGCGCTCCCCGACCTCACGCTCCCGGCGCGCCGCGACTCGCAGTGGGCCATCTCGCTCCGGCAGTGGCGTTGGGCGGAGTCGTGCGAGCTGGGGCTCGCGCGCCGCGACGACACGCGCCTCGCCGGTGTGCTCGCGGCGCTCTATGCCCCCGACGCGCCGGCACCGTGGCGCGACACCGGCCGCTGGCGCACCGCCGCCGAGAGCGAGCGCAACGAGCCGCCCACGCGTCTCACGCGCGCGGACCTCGGCTGGCGCTCGCTGCTGCACGCGCGGCCGGAGCTGCCCGCGGCCGAGCCGTGGATGCCGGAGTCGGTGCTGCTGCCGGCGCAGGGAATCGCCGTCTTCCGCCGCGACGGCGGCGCGCGCTACGCCGCGCTCGATTACGGCACGTCCGGCGGCGGCCACGGACACCCCGACCGCCTCAACCTGCTGCTCGCCGATGGCCCGCGGCGCTGGCTCGACGACATGGGTACGGGGTCGTACGTGGAGCGAACGCTGCACTGGTATCGCAGCACGCTCGCGCACGATGCGCCGCTCGTCGACGGGAAGTCGCAGGAGCGGGTGGACGGAGTGCTCGACGCGTACGACGAGCGTGGCGACTGGGGCTGGGCGCTCGGCGCCGCGGAGATCTCGCCGGGCGTACGCGTCGCGCGCGCGCTGGTCGTCGGCCCTCGCTACGTCGTCGATCGACTCGTGTGGACGGCGGATCGCGAGGTCACGCTCGACCTGCCGCTCCACGTCGACGCGGACGTCGACGCGCCGCTCGCATGGGCCGCGTACGACGCGGGCGGTGCAGGGGGGCTCGAGGACGGCTTCGACTTCCTGCTGGATACGAGCGCCGCGCCGCTCCCGGTGGGCCAGGTCGTTAGGCTGCACGCGCCAGGCGAGCGCGCGATCCGCTCGTCCGTCGAGCCCTCGCCCGACGACGCCGGGGGCGACCGCGCATCGTGTCGTGCGTGGGTCGCCGCCTCGCACGCCGCGACGCTGGTGCGCGCGGTCGCGCCGTCGTCGCCCGGGCGGTCGCCGCGGCGATTCCACGCCGTGCGGCAGCGCGGCGCGTTCGGCGGCGTGACGACCGTCTGGGACACGCGCGGCTCCGTCGCCGACGTGCGCGTCGACGGCGACGCGGTGGTCGTCGAGCGCCTCGACGGTGGGCGCGACGAGCATCGCGCGGCGGCCGTCGCGTGGCGCGTGGTCCAGCGGCGCGGCGAGCAGGTGCGCGAGGTCACGCTCGCCGGCGCGACGCCGCGCGCCAAGGGGACCGCTGAACACGGGGTCGCGTTCGTCGAGATGCCCAGGCCGCCGATCTGGCTCCGCAAGCCGGTTCGGTTCTCGCTCGGCGCGTCGCACTACCGCCGATCGGAGGAGAGCTGGGAGGAGGCGGGGCGCCCCGCGTCCGAGGTCACCGTGACGCACGGCTCCGATGGGTTGACCGTCGACGTCGAGGTGACGACGCCGCACCCGACGTTCGTGAAGGAGGGCACGGTCAACCCACTCGACAACGAGCGCGCCGAGATCAACGGGCACGGCGTGCAGCTGTACGTGCAGCCCGCGCTCGGCGCGCGGCCGGCGAGCGAGATCTTCGCCTGGCTGCTCGTGCCCGACGACCGCGCGGGTGACGCCGTGCGCGTCGTCCCCGTCACGCCGGCCGCCGAGCGCGTGCGGCCGCGCGCGCGCTGGCGCCGCACCGCGAGCGGCTATGCGCTCACCGCGATCGTGCCGCCCGAGGCGCTCGGCCCGCCCAACGTGCCGTTCGGGTTCGACCTTATCGTGAACGAGACGGCGCCCGGCCGCGAGCGACGGCGCGGGCAGCTCGTCCTCTCCGGAGCGCGTGGGGAGTTCGTGTATCTTCAGGGCGATCGCCACGACCCGGAGCGGTTCGTCCACATGTGGTGGCAGCAGCCAGCATGAGATCCACGCGAGATGACTGAGACGTCCGTCCTCGACGCGGTGAGCGTCGTGCTGTTCGAGCCGCAGGACCCGATCAACATCGGCGCGGTGGTGCGCGCGATGAAGAACATGGGCGTGCGCGACCTGCGGCTCGTGAACCCCGTCGAGTACGAGTTGAACCGGATCGAGCAGGTGGCGCACAACACGCGCGACGTCGCGGAGCGCATCCGGCACTTCGCCTCGCTCGACGAGGCGCTCGCCGACTGCGTGTGGGTGGCCGGCTTCTCCGCGCGACGGCGCGCCGCGAAATGGGCCCGCGTCGAGCCGCGCGGCGCGGCCGAGCGAGCGATCGAGCACGCGGCCGACGGCACGGTCGCGTTCCTGTTCGGCCGCGAGGACCATGGCCTCCCGGCCGAGGCGCTCGATCGCACGCACGCCGTGGTGACCATCCCCACCACGGAGCACGCGTCGATCAACCTCGCGCAGTCGGTGCTCATCGGGCTCTACGAGCTGCACCTCGCCGCGGGCGACGCGACGCGCATCCGCCACGGCAGCAACAAGCCGCGCAAGGACGCGCCGCCGCCCACCGGCGAGGAATGGGAGCTGTTCTTCAAGGACGCCGAGCGCGCGCTGCACGCCATCGACTTCCTGAAGACGCGCAATCCCGAGCACGTCATGCGCTCGATGCGCTCCGTGTTCTTCCGCGCCGAGCCGAACTCGCGCGAGCTGACGCTGCAGCGCGCGGTGTTCATCGAGATCATGCGCACCGTCGAGCGGGTGGAGCGGCTCACCGCCGCGCGCGTGCGCGAGGAGCGGGAGCGCGCGTCGTGAGCGATCGCGAGTGGCGCGAGCGTGCCGAGCGGGTCGTCGCCGCCGGCGCGTCCACCGGGAGCAAGCGGCCGGCGACGATGTTCGGCGGCGAGCACCACGACGCGCCGTCGCACTTCGTCCGCGCGCTCGGCTGCCGCGTGGTGACCGTGGACGGCGCGACGCTCATCGACTGCACGATGGCGCTCGGCGCCGTCGCGCTCGGGTACGCGGACGACGAGGTCGTGCGGCGCGTCTGGCGCGTCGCCGCGAACGGCAGCGTCGCGGGGCTCAATCACATCCTCGAGGTCGAGATCGCCGAGCGCCTGTGCGCGGTCGTGCCGTGTGGTGAGCGCGCGCTGTTCACGAAGAGCGGTGCCGAGGGCGTCGCCGCCGCGGTGCGGCTCGCGCGCACCTACACCGGCCGTGACGTCGTCGTCGGCAGCGGCTACTTCGGGTGGCTGGACTGGTGCAGCGACTCGGCCGGTGTGCCGGACGGCGTCAAGCGCGACTTCGTCGCCGTGCCGTGGGGCGACTCCGGCGCGTTAGGCGCTGCCGTCGCCGCGGCCGGCGATCGTCTCGCCGCGATCGTCGTCGAGCCGGTGGTCGAGCGTGAGCCGCCGGACGGCTGGCTCGCACATGCACGCGCGCTCGCCGACCGCGCGCGCGCGGTCCTCGTGTTCGACGAGATCAAGACCGGATTCCGCCTCCACCCCGGTGGCTATCAGGCGATCGCCGGCGTCACGCCGGACGTCGCGGTGTTCGGCAAGGCGCTGGCGAATGGCTTCCCGCTCGCCGCGGTCGTCGGACACGCCGACGTCATGGAGGCGGCGCGGCACACGTGGATCTCCGGCACGCTCGCCGGCGAGGCGGTCGCGCTCGCGGCGGCGCAGGCGGTGCTCGACCGCCACGAGCGCGAGGACGTCTGTCCGCGGCTGCGCGGCGTCGGTGCGCGCATGCGCGGTGCCGTCGTCGACGCGCTCGACCACGCTGGTATCGCCGGCGTCGGCGTCGAGGGACTCGATCCCATGTGGTTCATTCGCTGGAGCGACGCGGCGCGGGAGACGCGCTTCCTCGCCGGCGCGCGTGAGGCGGGGGTGCTGTTCAAGCGCGGCGCGTACGACTACGCGGCGCTCGCGCACGACGACGAGGAAGCGATCTCCGCGATCGGCCAGGCCGCCGCGGCGGGCTTCGATGCCGTGCGGCGACTCGACACGGAGGGACAGTGACCGTCGTGGAGGAGGTGGATCTCGTCGCGCGCACGCTCGCCGACGGCGTCGCGGGGCTTCCGTCGGCATCGCCGCTCGCCGGCCCCGAGCCGCTCGTCGACGTGCATGCGCACTTCTATCACGTACGGAGCCCGCGCGGCGACTGGGCGGCGGTGAACCTCGCGCGGATGCGCGCGGGCGAGCGGATCGGCGTGTCGTGGCACGTGGCGTCGGTGCTCGGTACATGGGGGCACACCTCGCCGACGTACTTCCCGTCGCCGGACGACGTGACGTACGGCAACGACGTCATGCTCGCCATCGCGCGCGCCGCGCCGCGCCGCGTGCGCGCGTACGCCACGGTGAACCCCAACTTTCCGCGCCACGCGCTCGACGAGATCGCGCGCTGCGTGGACGGCGGCGCGATCGGCGTGAAGCTCGCCGCGAGCCGTCGCGCCGACGACCCGCTGCTCGACGACATCGCGGCGCTCGCCGGCGAGCGCGGGCTCCCGATCCTGCACCACATCTGGCAGTGGCGGCGGCGCGACTGGCCGATGCAGGAGGCGTCCGACGGCGAGGAGCTCGGCCGACTCGCGGCGCGCCACCCGCGCACGCGCTTCATCCTCGCGCACGTCGGCGGCGGCGGCGACTACATGCACACGTACCACGCGGTGGCGGAGCTGCCTAACGTCTTTCTCGATCTCTCCGGCTCCGGCGTCGACCGCGGCATGCTCGACGGGGCGCTCGCCGCCGTCGGGCCGCGTCGCCTACTGTGGGCGTGCGACGTCACCATGGAGACGGGGCTCGCGAAGCTGCGCGCGGTCGAGACGCTCGGACTCTCGGCGGACGACCTCGCGGCGGTCCGCTGGCGCAACGCGGCGTCGATCTTTCCGGCCGGCGCGTTCGAGGGCCTCACGCCATGATCGACGCGAACGCGTGGATCGGCGGCTTCCCGTTCCGCCACCTGCCGCGCACCGACGCCGCGTCGCTCGCGCGCACCCTCGCGCGCGAGGGACTCGCTGGCGCATGGGTCGGGCACCTGCCGTCGGCGTTCTGGCGCGACCCGACGCCGGGCAACGCGGAGCTGTACGAGGCGCTCGCGCCGTTCGCCGACGTGCTGCGGCCGGCGCCGAGCGTGCGGCCGGACTGGCCGGGATGGGAGCGCGCGCTGCGCGACGCGGTCGACCGCGGCGCGCCCGCCGTGCGCGCGTACCCGGTGCAGTGGGGCATGGGCGCGGGAGATGCGTCACTCGCGCGGCTGGCCGCGGCATGCGCCTCGGCCGGCCTCGTGCTCGTGCTCACCGTGCGGTTCGAGGACCTGCGCCAACGGCACCATCTCGACGTCGGCGCGGATCTCTCCGCTGCATACGTGCGCGCGCTCGCGAGACAGCGGAACGACGCGCGGCTCGTGCTCACGCACGCCGGCCGCGAACTCATCGAGGAGATCTTCTGGTCGCTCACCGAGCAGGAACGCAGCCGGCTGTGGTTCGACTTCTCCTGCGTGTGGGGGCCGCCGGAGGACCATCTCGCGACGCTGTTCCGGACCATCGGAGCCGAACGATTCGTCTTCGGCACGGGATGGCCGCTCCGTCTCGCGCAGGCGCCGGCCGCCAACCTCGCGCTGCTCCCCGAGGACCTGCGGCACACGCGCATCACGAGCGTCGACGAACTCGCGACGCGCGGCGCGTGACGCATACACATGTATGCGTCGCACTTGATTCACCCCAGGGGCCCGGTCATTTTTCGCCGCACTTTGCGGGTTTGTGAATGCATTCACAAACCGGAACGATCCGCTCGGATATCTCCCGCTCGGATATCTCCTCTGCCCAGGTCGTTGCGATGACGAAGAGACGGAAGTGGACGGTGATCCCGGGGTTCCTCGCCCTGGCGGCCGCCGCCACCGTGCTGTCGGCCTACAGCGGCGCATCGAGCTCCCAGGGGCGCGAGCCCGAACAGCCGATCGCGTTTCCGCACCCGACGCACGTCAAGACGTTGGGCATGAACTGCCTGTACTGCCACTACTCGGCGAACAAGTCGCCCGATCCCGGCATGCCGGCCGTCGGGACGTGCGTCGGGTGCCACTCCGTCATCGGGCCCGATCGCCCCGCCTCCGACCTCGGGCCGAAGCGCCGCAGCGCGGAGATCGAGAAGCTCTGGAAGTACGCCGACATCAAGGGCGTCATGATGCCGGCCGGCGCCGCGGCGCGGCCCATCCCGTGGGTGCGCATCCACAAGGTGCCCGACTACGTGCAGTTCCCGCACATGCGCCACGTCACCGCGGGCGTCACGTGCCAGAGCTGTCACGGGCAGATCCAGAACATGGCGCGTGTCTACCAGGCCAACTCGCTGAACATGGGCTGGTGCGTCAACTGCCACGTGAACGGCTACAGCCCGGCCGAGGGCGCGCGGCTCGCCCAGGCACCCGATTCCGTGATCCGCGCCGCCGCGTCGCAGCCCCTCAAGAAGGCGCGCTACGACTGCGCCGTCTGCCACTACTGATCGGCGCACCTCTCATCGAATGACCATGAGCACTGAGACGGGGTCCGGCGGCGTCAAGCGCCGCGACTTCCTCAAGATCGTCGGCGCGACCGGTGCCGCGACCGCGGTCGTCGGGTGCACTTCCGAGAAGGTCGGAAAGCTCATCCCGTACGTCGTGAGCCCGGACGAGACGGTGCCGGGCGTGTCGAACTACTTCGCCACCGTGTGCCGCGAATGCGGCGGCCCGTGTGGCGTGCTCGCCGAAGTGCGCGACGGGCGCGTCATCAAGCTCGAGGGGAATCCCAACCATCCGGGCAATCGCGGCGCGCTCACGGCGCGCTGCCAGTCCGCGGTGCAGGGGCTCTACAACCCCGATCGCTACCGCGCGCCGCTGAAGCGCGTCGGCGGCCGGCTGCAGGCGACGACATGGGCCGACGCGCTCGGCATCCTCGCGCAGCGACTCGGCCAGGTGCGGAGCCAGGGCACCGCCGGCACGGCGGTCTTCATCAATCAGCACGAGCTCGGAAGCTTCCCGGCGTTCCTCGATCAGTGGCTCGCCGGCTACGGCATGCCCGCGCATCTGAGCTGGAACGCCGAAGCGCCGCAGGCGGTCATCTCCGCCAACCGCGCCGCGTTCGGCGGCTCGGCGTGGCCACGGCTCGACTTCTCGCGCGCGCGGCTCGTGCTCAGCTTCGGCGCCGACTTCCTCGACGGGTGGGGAAGCTCCGCGGCGCACCAGCTCGACTGGGCCGACGCGCGCGCCAAGCTCGCCGACGCGCCGCGCATGATCTACATCGGGCCGCGCCGGTCGCTCACGGGGCTGAACGCCGACGAGTGGATCCCGGTGAAGCCGGGGAGCGAGCTCGCCGTCGCGAACATGCTGCGTGGCCAGATGCCCGCCGCGCAGGCCGCGCAGGCGACCGGCGTCGACCAGGCGGTGCTCACGCGCCTCGCGCAGGAGGTCACCGCGGCCGGCGGCGCGGTGCTCGCCATCGCCGGTGCGACCAGCGCGAACGCGGGCGAGCTCGCGACCGCGGTGAACGCGATGAACGCGGGCGGTCTCGCCGCCGCCGACCCGACGATGAACGGCGCCGCGCGCCTCGCGACGTTCGCCGACGTGCGCGGCGTCGCCGAGCGGTTGAACGCGGGGCAGGTGTCGATGTTCTTCGTGCGCGGCGCGAACCCGGCGTACGAGACGCCGAAGTCGCTCGGCTTCGCCGCCGCGCTCGCGAAGGCGTCGAACACGTTCAAGGTCAGCTTCACGAGCTACCCGGACGAGACGAGCGAGCTGTGCGACCTCGTGCTCCCGGACCACCATCCGCTCGAGTCGTGGGGCGACGCGGAGGCGGGCGCCGGCATGATCGCGCTGCAGCAGCCCGCGATGGAGCCGGTGTTCGACACGCGGCAGACGGCGGACGTGCTCATCGCGCTCGCGCGCGCCGACCAGGCGAGCGCCGCGCGCTACCCGCAGGCGACCTACCGCGAGTGGCTCATGGGCCGCTTCCCCGGTGGCGCCGCGGGATGGACCGCGGCGGCGCCGAAGGGCGTCGTCGCCGGCAGCGTGCTCGCGTCGACCGCGCCGGCGCGCCCGGCGCCGACCGCGGTGCGCGCGCTGCAGGGCGGCATCGAGGCGACGCAGGGCGACTTCTACCTCGTGCTCTATCCGTCGCCGCTGCTCGGCCACGGCGCGGGCGCGAACAAGCCGTGGCTGCAGGAGCTCTCGGACCCCGTGACGAAGCTGTCGTGGCAGAGCTGGGCCGAGATCCATCCGATGAAGGCGAAGCAGATGGGCGTCGAGAACGGCGACCATCTCACGATCCAGACGGCGGCCGGCAGCATCACCGTGCCGGCGTACATCTACCCCGGCGTGCGGCCCGACACGATCGCCGTGCCGTTAGGCCAGGGGCACACCGCCTACGGCCGCTACGCGCGCGCGGTCGGCGTGAACGCGCTCGACGCACTGCCGGTGAGCGAGGACGCGGCGGGCGGTCTCGTGCTCACGGCGACGAAGGCGCGCGTGTCGAAGGCGGCCGGGCACAGCGCGCTCGTCACCACCGAGGGCTCGGCGCGCCAGCACGGGCGGGGCATCGGGCAGGCGATCGCCGTCACGGAGCTCGGCGCCGTCGCGGCGCCGGGCGGCGAGCGCGCCGGCGCGATCGCGCCGCAGAGCGGCGGGCCTAACACGACGGTCCCCGGCGCCGGCCAGCAGGGCGCTGGCGAGGGCGCGGGCGAGGAGCACATCCCGGGCGAGGCGAAGTCGCACTTCCTGCCGGGGCTCCGCTCGCCGGTGGCGGCCGACGCGCAGGGCGACTACGCCGACCCGACGTCGAAGGACCACGGGATGTACGACCCGAACCATCCCACGGGGATGGCGAAGCGGCGTTGGGCGATGACGATCGACCTCGCCCGCTGCACCGGGTGCTCGGCGTGCGTCACGGCGTGCTACGCGGAGAACAACCTCCCGACCGTCGGCGCGCCGTGGCAGGGACGCGCGCTCGCGCCAGGCGTGTGGGACGAGACGCCGGGCGCGAACATCATCAAGGGGCGCGAGATGACGTGGATCCGTCTCGAGCGCTACTACGAGGGTGCGTGGAACGTCGAGAACGCGTTCGAGCCCGACTTCGACACGCGCTTCGTGCCGATGCTCTGCCAGCACTGCGGCAACGCGCCGTGCGAGCCGGTGTGCCCCGTGTTCGCGACGTACCACTCGCCGGACGGGCTGAACGTGCAGGTCTACAACCGGTGCGTCGGCACGCGCTACTGCTCGAACAACTGCCCGTACAAGGTCCGCTACTTCAACTGGTTCGGGTACGGTGAGCCGAGCCGGCGGCAGTACGCGTTCCCCGAGCCGCTGCACTGGCAGCTCAATCCCGACGTCACGGTGCGCGGCAAGGGCGTCATGGAGAAGTGCACGTTCTGCGTGCAGCGCATCCGCGAGGCGGAGAACCGCGCGAAGCTGGAGAACCGCTCGCTCGAGGCCGACGAGTTCACGACGGCGTGCGCGCAGGCGTGCCCATCGCGCGCGATCACGTTCGGCGACGCCGCGGATCCGAAGTGGACGGTGGCGCAGCTCGCCAACGACCGCCGCGCGTACCACGTGTTCGAGGAGCTCAACACCTACACGGCGGTGGTCTACTTGAAGAAGGTCACGCATCCGGCGCCCGGCGCGCCGGTGGCCTGAGGAGGCGACACCATGGCCTCTTACAGCCAGCCGCTGCCGCCCGCGGGCACGCCCGAGCGCCGCATCGTGCCGAACGTCGCGACCGCCGACGTGCAGCTCCCGGCGATTCGCGACTACGAGCAGGTCGACAACGAGATCATCCGCACGATGTCCCCGACCGCCGGCTGGTTCGGCGCGTTGGGCGTCGCGATCCTCTGCATGCTGATCGGCGCGTCCGCCTGGGCCTACCAGATCTACTGGGGGCTCGGTCAGGCCGGATACGAGCCGCCCAACATGTGGGGCGTCTACATCATCACGTTCGTCTTCTGGGTCGGCATCGGCCACGCGGGGACGCTGATCTCCGCCATTCTGTATCTCTTCCGCGCCGGCTTCCGCACGACGATCTACCGCGTGTCGGAGGCGATGACCGTGTTCGCGGTCATGACGGCCGGGCTCTTCCCGATCATCCACATCGGGCGCCCGTGGAAGTTCTACTGGCTGATCCCGTACCCGAACTGGCGCCTCATCTGGCCCAACTTCAAGTCGCCGCTCGTCTGGGACGTTTTCGCGATCTCGACCTACCTCACGATCTCGACGACGTTCCTGTACGTCGGGCTGATCCCCGACATCGCGGTGCTGCGCGACCGCGAGACGAACCCGGTGCGCAAGCGGATCTTCTCGGTCCTCTCGCTGGGCTGGCGCAACTCGGACCGCGAGTGGCGGCACTTCGCGCGCGCGTATCTCTTCCTCGCCGCGTTCAGCACGCCCCTCGTGCTCTCCGTGCACTCCGTCGTGTCGTTCGACTTCGCGATGGCGCTCACGCCCGGATGGCACGCGACGATCTTCCCGCCCTACTTCGTGGCCGGCGCCATCTTCTCCGGCTTCGCGATGGTGTGGACGATCGTCATCCCGATCCGGAAGTGGTTCAACCTCAAGCACGTCGTCACGCTGAACCAGCTCGACGCCACGGCGAAGGTCGTGCTGATGGTGTCGATGATCGTCGGCTGCGCGTACCTCACCGAGTTCTTCATCGCCTGGTACAGCGGCAACCGCGCGGAGCAGGAGTACTTCTACAACCGCGTGTTCGGGCAGTGGTGGTGGAGCGCGTGGATCCTGCTGCTGTGCAACATGGTGTTCCCCATGTCGCTGTGGTCGCAGAAGCTGCGGCGGAACACCACGTGGCTGTTCATCCTCAGCCTGTTCATCAACCTCGGGATGTGGTACGAGCGCTTCGTGATCGTGGTGCCGTCGCTCACTCACGAGTTCGAGCCCTGGCAGTGGAGCAACTACATGCCGAGCTGGGTCGACATGTGCTTCCTGCTCGGCTCGTTCGGATGGTTCTTCATGTGGTTCCTGCTGTTCTGCAAGCAGCTGCCGGTGTTCGCGCTGGCCGAGATCAAGGAGATCGTGCCGCCGAAGCTGCGCGAGCGGCACCCGCATGAGGACCACATCGACGTCACCGGGCACCACCAGCCCTACGAGCCGGACGTGCCGGGGGAGTTCGCCTGATGCAAGGGGTCATCGGAGCGTTCCGCGAGCTCGACGCCGCGGTGCACGCGGTGGAGGAGCTTAAGAAGTCCCGCCACGGCGACGTCACGGTGTTCATGCCGACGCCGCGCCACGAGCTCGAGGAGGCGCTGCACGCCGAGCCGAGCATCGTGCGCCGCTTCACGCTCGTCGGCGGTCTGCTCGGCGCGTCGTTCGGCTACTGGGTCGCGATCTGGACGTCGGAGTACTGGCCGCTCGTCACGGGCGGCAAGGCGGTCGGCTCGTGGATCCCGTACACCATCATCTGCTTCGAGCTGATGGTGCTCATCGGGGGCCTGTCGACGGTCTTCGGCATGTTCTACGTGTCGCGCATCCCGCGCCTCACGCTCACCGTCGGCTACGACCCGCGCTTCAGCCATGGCGACTTCGGCGTCTGGGTGGAGTGCGCGCCCGATCGCATCCAGCCCGTCGAGGACATCATGCGCCGCAACGGGGCCGTGGAGGTGCGCGGTGAGCGCTAATCGCCGACTCCTCCTCGCGCTGCCGCTCGTGCTCACGCTCGGTGCGTGCGACTGGTTCACCGAGTTCAAGAGCCAGCCGCGCATCGAGCCGTGGGAGCCCATGTCGCAGCGCGACGACGACACGACGCACGCGCCGCGCGGCCAGCCGCGCTTCGCCGTCCCGGTCACCGGCGCGTACGCGCCGAGCTACGCGATCAGCTACTCGCAGATGCCGGCGACGATGGACTCGCTCGGTGCGCTCGCGAACCCCACGCCGCCGTCGCCTGCATCGCTCGCGAACGGACGCAAGTACTACACGATCAACTGCGCCGTCTGCCACGGCTTCGAGGGGAAGGGGAACGGCACCGCCGTGAAGTACGGCATGGCCGGCATCGACCTCACGGGCGCGATGACGCAGGCGCGCACCGACGGCTACATCTTCGGCATGATCCGGAACGGACGCGGCCTCATGCCGACGTACAACCGGATCGAGGAGATGGAGCGGTGGGACGTCGTGAATTATGTCCGCGCGCTGCAGGGAAAGGTGCCTAACGCCACTGGCGGCACCGCGCCCTACGGCGTGCCCGGGCAGAACGGGACCACGGTCCCCGGCCCGAGTCACACCGCGCCGACGCGCCCCGCGCCGATGTGGCGCACGACCATGACGACGGCGCCCGCGGCCCCCGGTGCGGCGCCGGTGCAGGGTGCGCCGACCGACAGCACGCGGCCGGCCGCCCCCGCGCCCGCGACCACTCGGACGCCCGACAGCGCCCAGACGAAGAGAGGCACGCCGTGAGCCTGCACGCCGTTCACGTACCGACGCGCGAGGAGCTGATCCGCGCGACGGCGAACAAGCCCGTCCCGCGCGGGATCAAGCTCGCCTGCGCGGTGCTCGCGGCGATCGGCGCCATCGTGTTCATCTTCGGCGCCGTCACCGGCCAGGACCGCGCGTGGCTCGCGCTCCAGTTCAACTGGACGTTCTTCACGATCGTCTCCTCGGCCGGCGTCGCGTTCGCCGCCGTGCAGCGGCTCACCACCGCACGCTGGTCGCGCCCGGTCGTGCGCTTCGCCGAGGGCTACGTCGGGTTCCTCCCCGTCGCGTTCCTGCTGCTCCTGCTCATGCTGTTCGTCGGGCACCACCACATCTACGCGTGGGCGAAGGAGACGGTGCACGTCGACCAGAAGCGCGAGTACCTCGACCCCACGTTCTTCCGGCTGCGCGGGATCGTGATCTTCGGGCTGATCACGTTCTTCAGCTGGTGGTTCGTGCAGCGATCGGTGCGCCTCGACGTGGGCATCACGCCGGAGGACGGCACGGCGTCGGGCTGGGCGCGCGGCACGCGCGACAAGATGCGGCGCGCGTTCGGCGACGAGCGGCGCGAGCTCCACTCCACGCACTCGCTCCTCGGCAAGCTCGCCGCGGTGATCTGCCTGCTGTACGGCTACGGGTGGTCCGTGCTGATCTGGGACTACTCGATGACGATCTCGCTGCACTTCCAGAGCACGATGTACAGCTGGCAGGTGTTCATGGGCGCGTGGCTCGTGATGCTGTTCACGCTCGCGATCCTCGTCCGCTGGTGGCGCGCCCACCTGAACGCGCCGGACCTGATCACGGAGAGCCACTACCACGACATCGGGAAGCTCTGCTTCGCCTTCACCGCGTTCTGGGGCTACCTGACGTTCGCGCAGTACCTCGTGATCTGGTACGGCAACATGCCGGAGGAGACCCACTACTTCCGCCTGCGCCTGATCCAGCCGTGGATGGGAGTGACGACCGCCGTGGCCGTCCTCGTCTTCGTGATTCCGTTCTTCGGCCTCCTCGGCAAGTACCCGAAGCTGTACTCGCCGTGGATGCTCTTCGTCGCCTGCTGCGGGACGATCGGCATGTGGCTGCACCGCTACCTCGAGATCTACCCGTCGGTGTTCGGCGGCGTGGAGGAAGGGCTGACCGGGGTGCCGTTCGGTCTGTTCGAGATCTTCGTGAGCCTCGGCATGCTCGGGCTGTGGGGGCTCTGCTACGCGTCGTTCATGGACGCGTACCCGAAGATGCGCATCTTCATGATGACGTCGCCGTTCCGCGACGAGGTCCAGGTGCCCGTGGACCCGGAGACGATGGAGCCGCTCCCGGCACACGAGTAGGGGCGCACCCGGATCGAAACGAGAACGCCGGCGCTGGAGTCAGCGCCGGCGTTCGTGCATCCGCTCGAAGCGTCCGCCTAACGCGTCACGGCGCGGCGCCGGTCGCGACGCCCGCGCGCGCGAGCAGCGACTCCAGCTCCGGCAGCCGCACGGCGCCGGTGAGCTGCGCCACCGAGCGGCCATCCTTGAAGACGATGGTCGTCGGGATGCCGCGTATCTGGAACCGCTCGGCCGTGACCGGCGCGCGGTCGGTGTTGAGCTTCGCGACGAGCGCGCGCCCCTGGTAGCGCGACGCCAGCTCGTCGACGTGCGGGGCCATCACCTTACACGGGCCGCACCAGTCGGCGTAGAAGTCGACGAGCACCGGCACCCCGCTTGCCTCGACGGTGCGCGTGAACGTCTCGTCGTCGAGCGGCAGCGGGCGGTCGAGCAGGATCGGCTTCGCGCAGTTGCCGCACTTCGGGCGGTCGGCCGCGCGACGCGCGTCCACGCGATTCCACGTCTGGCAGAACGTGCAGCGCACCGTCAGCTTCGCCGCCGCCGGCTCCGCGGCCGGCTGCCCCGTCGAGGTCGTGCCCATGGGTGCTCCCTCCGACTACGTCCGGGTGGTATCTTGCTCTCAGAAGGAACGTAACCGGGGCGTTAGCTCAGTTGGGAGAGCACCTGCTTTGCAAGCAGGGGGTCATCGGTTCGAGCCCGATACGCTCCATCCGGTAGCACAGAACGCCCGCGCCACACCTCTGGCGCGGGCGTTCGCGTTCCGGCTGCCCGGCTGCCGCGCCCGCGGCTCGGACAATGCAGCACCCCGGTAGGTCGGGGACGTCGAGCTCACACGTCACGTGGGAGGTGGACGATGACTCCGTACCGGTGGACGGCCGCGCTCGCGCTCGCGTGCTCCTGTCTTTCCGCCGCTCCCCTCGTCGCGCAGCGGTCGCCCGCGGCCGGCGCCACGGCCCGGGCCGCGCCCCGCCCGCCGACCTGCCGGGTCGATGGCACCTGGGAGCTCGCGTCCGTGTCCGTGGACGGGAAGGAGCGCGCGCTCTCGGGCTACCAGCAGCGGAAGATCCTGACCGGCGGCCACTTCATGTGGCTCGGCCAGGCGGCGCGGCGCGACACCATCCTGCGGCGCACCGTCGCCGACTCGCTGCGTGCGACGACGGTGCTCGGCGGGAGCGGGAGCTACACGGTGAGCGGCAGCGCGTACACCGAGCGGCTCGACTACTTCTACGACCCGAACGGCATCGGGCAGACCGTCCCGGCCACCTGCCGGGTGAACGGCGAGTACTGGTACCACAGCTTCACGACGCCGTTCGACAGTCTGTCGGCGCCGGCCGACAAGCGTCAGCACATCGTGGAGGTCTGGCGCCGCGTGCCGTAGCCGCGTGCCGGAGTCCGCGCCGACCGGGCGGGCGACTAGATATCGGGCACGGTGACCGCTCACGCGTCGTCGGCCCCGGGCCGCGCGCGTGCCGATCTCTCCCCGATTCCCGCACTGTAATGGCGACCGCCGCCACTTCCACGCAGGCCGCCGTGCCCACGGTCGGCCAGCCCGCGCCCGACTTCACGCTCGCCAGCACGAGCGGCGAGAAGGTCACGCTGTCGTCGCTCCGCGGCCACAACGTGCTCGTCGCGTTCTTCCCGCTCGCGTTCACGAGCACGTGCACCGCGGAGATGTGCGCCATCACCGACGACTACGATGCGTTCGCGGCGCACGACGTCGTCGTGCTGCCGATCTCCGTCGACTCGACCGCGAGCCTCAAGGAGTACAAGACGAAGTACGCGCTGAAGACCGACTTCCTGAGCGACTTCCGGCGCGACGCGTCGCGCGCGTACGGCGTGTTGAACGAGGAGCGGTTCTACTCCAACCGCGCCTATTTCCTGGTCGACCGCGACGGCATCGTGCGGTGGGCGCACGTCGAGGAGATGAACGGCAACCGCCGCGAGAACGCGGAGATCCTCGCCGAGATCGCGAAGCTCCCCTGAGCGGGTTTTCCAAACCAGGGAGCACGGCATAGCTTCCGCGAAGCATCCACCCCGATCCGCTCCGCAGGCCATGCCGCTCTCGCCGCTCCAGGCGCTCACCGATCTCGCCGCCCGTCTCGCCGGCGCCGTCGACCTCGACGCCGCGATGCCCGACGTCCTGGAGTCCGCGCGTGCCGCGCTCGGCGCGCGACGGTGCGCGGTGTGGCTGACGGGGCCCGACGGCACGCTCGCGCCGCGCTGGGGCGATGCGCCGCCGGACGCGCCGAGCGCTCACGCGGTGCCGCTGCGCGCCGGCGGCGAGGTGTTGGGCACTTTCGTCGTCGACGCTGCTCCCGCGGCCGGCGACGGCGTGCTCTCGCCGGGCGTCGTCGCCGACGTGCTCGCGCCGTCGCTCGCGTACTTCCGCGGCGTGCGCGAGGTGGAGGAGCAGCGCCGCTTCGTCGCGCGTGTCGTCGACTCGCTGCCGGTCGGTCTGTACGTCATCGATCGCGACTACCGCGTGCAGCTGTGGAACCGCAAGCGTGAGACGGACACCACCGGCGTGGCACGCGAGGATGCGTTGGGCCGCAGCATCTTCGACGTGCTACCGCGACAGAACGCGGAAGTGCTGCGCCGCGAGTTCGACGAGGCGTTCGCGACCGGCCGGCTGCAGCAGTTCCAGATCGAGTCGCGGTCGACCGGCGAGCTGCGCACGTATCGCCTGACCAAGATCCCGATGGCGGTCGACGGCGGCGGGCCGTCGCACGTCATCACCCTCGGCGAGGACATCACCGAGTGGAAGGCGGCGCTCGAGCGCACCGCGCAGGCGGAGAAGCTCGCCGCGATCGGCCAGCTCGCTGCCGGCGTGATGCACGAGATCAACAACCCGCTCGCGACGATCGCCGCCTGTGCCGAGACGATGACGCTCGGCATCGCCGAGCTGCCGCCGTCGCGCCCCGCGCCGCCGGGGTTCGGCGAGTATCTGCGCATCATCGACCACGAGGTGCACCGCTGCCGCGGGATCACCGAGGGGCTGCTGAACTTCAGCCGCGCGAAGCCGCTGCAGCGGGTGTCGGTGGGGCTCAACTCGATCGTCGAGCAGACGCTGTTCCTGCTGAAGCACCACGCGCGCTTCAAGCGCTACCCGGTGCGCCTCGAGCTGGCGGAGGGCGCGGGGCCGCAGGTCACGGCGGACCCCGACCAGCTCACGCAGGTGCTCATGGCGCTGCTGCTGAACGCCGCCGACGCGATCGGCGAGCCCGCGGCCGATCACGAGGAGGCGCGCGGCATCATGCTGCGCACCGGCGTGGACGGCGCGGACGCGTTCGTCGACGTCGCCGATCAGGGGCACGGCATCGCGCGCGAGGAGCTCACGAAGATCTTCGAGCCGTTCTACACCACGAAGCCGCCGGGCGCCGGCACGGGGCTCGGGCTCTCGATCTGCTACGGCATCGTGCGCGACCACGGCGGCCGCATCGAGGTGGACAGCGCGCTCGGTGTCGGTACGACGTTCCGAGTCCTGCTCCCCGCCGCGTCGTGAGCGACGAGTCGACCGGCGCGCGCGTGCTCATCGCTGAAGACGAGAGGCAGCTCGCGCTGCTGCTCGAGCACTTTCTCGCCGGCCGCGGACACACGGTGTCCGTCGTGCACGACGGGCGCGCGGCGCTCGACGCGATCGAGCGCGAGCCGTTCGACGTCGCGCTGCTCGACGTGCAGATGCCCGGCCTCGACGGGATCGCCGTGCTGCGCGGCGCGCGCGAGCTGCCGATGCCCCCGCAGGTCGTCGTCATGACCGGGAACGGCACGATCGACACCGCGCTCGCCGCGATGCAGGAGGGCGCGTACGACTACGTCGCGAAGCCGTACCGCATGGCGGAGGTGGACCTGCTCGTGCGGCGCGCGACGGAGCGGCGCCGGCTCGAGCGCGAGTGTGCCGCCGTCGCCGCGGCGCCCGAGCCGACGATCGAGACGCGGTCCCCCGCGCTGCAGGACGCCGTCGCGACCGTGCTGCGCGTCGCACGATCCTTAGGCGGGCTGCTGCTGAGCGGCGAGCCGGGCACCGGCCGGACCACGCTCGCCCGTCTCGCGCACGGCGCGGCCGGCGGCGGGCCGTTCGTCGACCTCGACGGCGCCGCCGTCGCCACGCTCGGCGCGGCCGTCGTCGATCGCCGCGTCGGTGCGGCTCGCGGCGGGGGCACGTTGTACGCGCGCACGGTGGACGCGCTGCGGGCCGACGACCAGCGGCGCGTCGCCGCGGCGCTCGATACGCAGGCGCTGCGCGTGGTCGCGTCGACCGCGCGCGCGCCGCGATCGCTCGCCCTCGACCCCGCGCTGCGCGAGCGGCTCACGACGGTCGTCGAGCTGCCGCCGCTGCGCGAGCGCGCGGGCGACGTGCGCGCGCTGGCGGAGTCGTTCGTTAGGCGGTACGGCGGCGCGTCGCCGCCGGCGCTGTCCGATGCCGCGGCGCAGCGGCTCGAGCGTCACGCGTGGCCGGGCAACGTCGCCGAGCTGCGACTCGTCATCGAGGGCGCCGTGGCGCGCGCCACGGCGGGCGTCGTCGACCCATCCCACCTCGCGTTACCGTGAAGATCCTCGTCATCGAAGACGATCCGACCGTCGGGCAGTTCGTGAAGCGCGGCCTCGAGGAGCAGCGCTGGGTCGTCGACCTCGTGGCCGATGGCGAGAGCGGCGAGCGCGCCGCGGCGTCGGGCGCGTACGACGTCGTCATCCTCGACATGCGCCTGCCGGGCAAGAACGGCATCGACGTGCTGCACAGTCTGCGGTCGCGCGGGTTCGAGCGGCCGGTGCTCGTGCTCACCGCGCAGGACGCGGTCGACGCGAAGGTCACCACGCTGCGGACCGGCGCCGACGACTACGTCACGAAGCCGTTCGCGTTCGAGGAGCTGCTCGCGCGCGTCGAGGCGCTCGCGCGGCGCCCGCGCGCGCTCGCCTCGCCCCGGCTGCACGTGGCCGATCTCGTGCTCGACCAGAATACGCGCGAGGTGCAGCGCGATGGCGAGCGGATCGAGCTCACGCCGAAGGAGTACGCGGTGCTCGAATACCTCATGCGCCACGCCGGGCGCGTGATGAGTCGCACGCTCATCACCGAGTACGCGTGGGGCTACCACTTCGACCCCGGAACCAACATCGTCGACGTGGTGATCAATCATCTGCGCAAGAAGATCGACGCCGGGCAGCGGCAGAAGCTGATCCACACGGTGCGCGGCGTCGGCTACGTGGTGAAGGCCTGACGGAGCGCTCATGGCGTCCATCCGCGCTCGACTCACGACGACGTACGCGGCGGCGCTGGCGGGCACCATGCTCGTCTTCGGCGCCACGCTGTGGATCGGCCGCGGCGCCAGCGTGCAGCGCCAGCTCGAGCGCTACGCGAGCGCGCAGGCCGAGGTGGCGCTTCGCCTGACCGGGTTCGTGCGACGCAAGGCGAAGCCGGGCGAGCCGGTGCAGCTCACCGAGGTGCGCGACACGGTCGTCGGTCCGACGGTGGTGCCCGAGCTCTACACGCTGCTCGAGGCGCTGCCGGAGTTCATCCTCGTCGTCGACGCGAACGGACAGATCGTCTACGGCTCGCGCGAGGCGCGGCTGCTGAGCTCAGACGCGCTCGACGCGATCCGCAGCAGCGCGCCGCGGCTCTCGCCGTCCACCGTGGGCCACGCCGACATCGACCGCGACACGCTCGACCCGCGCCGCCGCCGAGCGTGGGAGGCGCGCGGGCTGCCGCGCACCGATCAGCTGCTCATCGTGCGCCGCAATGCGGACACGACGCTCGCCCCGATCGGCTACGTCATCGCTGGCACGTCGGTCGGGCCGAGCCACCGCGCGCAGACCGAGCTGCTCGGATCGATGCTCGCCGTCGCACCGTTCGTGCTGCTCGTGTCCATCGCCGTGGCGTACTACCTCGCCGGCAACACGCTGCGCCCGCTCGAGCAAATGCGCAGCGAGCTTGAGGCGATCACCGACGGTCGCAGCCTGCATCGCCGACTGCACCTCGAGTCCACCGGCGACGAGATGGCGCGGCTCGGCGCCACGCTGAACGCCATGATCGGCCGGCTCGAGACGTCGTTCGGCGGGCTGCGGCGATTCACCGCGGACGCGAGCCACGAGCTGAAGACGCCGCTCACCGTGCTGCGCGCGAACGTCGAGCGCGCCATGTCGTCGCCCCAGGGCTCCTCCGAGCAGCTCGTCGCGCTCGAGGAGGCGCTGCAGGAGATCACGCGCATGGCCGACCTCGTGGACAGCCTGCTGACGCTAGCGCGCTTCGACGAGGGACGCTTCGACCTGCACCGCGAGTCGATCGAGCTCGAGCCGATCGTGCGCGACGTCTACGAGACCGCGGTGATCCTCGGCGAGGCGGCCGGGCTCGAGATCGCGATGCCTGTCCTCGAGCCGGCGACCGTGCTCGGCGATGCGGCGCGGCTCCGGCAGCTGTTCCTGAACCTCGTCACGAACGCCATCAAGTACACGCCCACCGGCGGCACCGTCGAGCTGCGCCTGGACGCCGGCGAGGACACGGTCGCCTTCACCGTGCGCGACACGGGCATCGGGATCGCCGCCGCCGACCTGCCCTACATCTTCGACCGCTTCTGGCGCGCCGACCGCGCCCGGTCGCGCCGGGTCCTCGGCGAGCACGTGAGCGAGCGCGGGGGATTCGGCCTCGGGCTCGCCATCAGCCAGTGGATCGCCCAGGCCCACGGCGGCACGCTCACGGTCGCCTCGCGGCTCACCCGCGGGTCCACGTTCACCGTGACGCTTCCGTTAATCGGCGAGCAGGTTCTTCCGGTGCAAGCCGCGCCCGCGGCATACGCGGTGCACGACGGCGCGGACTGAACATCGGTTCGAAACGGCTCCCGCAGCCGGTGGCAGCGCAGACGATTCGATTAAGGAACGGTAACAGGCAGCTAATCGAACCTTAATCTTGAGTCCATTCCTTCCTCATTTGCCACGGCTAGACTCCGGCCTCACAGCCAGCGGGAATCCGCGTCCCTGACTCAGCCTGAGCGCCATGTTCAACAACCTGCTCGAGTCGAAGGCCAAGAAGCAGCGGAGCACCGGCGGCACCATCTTCAGCGTCATCCTCCATACGGGGATCATCGCGGGCGCCGTGTACGCCACGGCCCACGCGACGATCGAGGCCGAGAAGCCCAAGGAGGAGAAGGTCGAGTTCGTCGAGATGAAAAAAGACGAGCCGCCTCCGCCGAAGAATGAGCCGCCGCCGCCTCCGCCGCCGGATGTGGCCGTCGCCCCACCGCCCCCGAAGGGCTTCCAGGTCCTCACCGCGCCGGTCGAGATCCCGGACGTCATCCCGCAGGTCGACCTCTCGAAGAAGGTGACCGACGAGGCCGACTTCTCCGGTAAGGGCGTCGCGGGCGGCGTCGCCAAGGGTGCCGTCGGCGGCACCGGCCCGGTCGTCCAGGATCAGCCGTACTTCGAGTTCCAGGTGGAGAAGCCGGTCGTGCCCGCCCCGGGCAACACCGGCCCCCGGTACCCGGAGATGCTGAAGTCGGCGAACGTCGAGGGCACCGTGCTCGCCCAGTTCGTCGTCGACACGAGCGGCCACGTGGAGCCCGGGTCCTTCAAGGTCCTGAAGTCGGACCATGACCTGTTCAGCCAGGCCGTGAAGTCGGCCCTCGCGAACATGCGCTTCCTGCCCGCCGAGGTGGGCGGACGCAAGGTCAAGCAGCTCGTTCAGCAGCCCTTCCAGTTCCAGCTCACGAAGTGACGCCCCTTGTGGGCGTCACGCGGAGTGGCGCCTACGCCTAACGCTCAACGGAGACGGATATGAATCTCTCGCTGATGGAACTGTGGACGCAGATGGGTGCGTTCGCGAAGGGCATCGTGGTCGTGCTCGCGATCATGTCGATCTGGTCGCTCACGATCATGATCCAGAAGTGGTGGAACATCCGCCGCGCCCAGGCCGAGACGAAGCGGTTCGCGCCCGAGTTCTCTCAGTTCCTCGAGGAGGACAACCTCACCGAGGCGATCAAGCTCGCCGAGGGCTACAAGCGGTCGCACGTCGCTCGCGTGCTCGGCAATGCGCTCTCCGAGGTCAAGCCGCTGATCATGGACGGCTCGGTCACGGTCGCCGACATCAACTCGGCGGAGCGCGCGGTCGAGCGTGAGATGCTGATGACGATCGTCGACCTGAAGCGCGGCCTCGGCGTGCTCGCCACGGTCGGTGCCACGGCGCCGTTCGTCGGTCTGCTCGGCACGACGATGGGTATCGTGAACGCGTTCACGGGCATGGCCGCGTCGGGCTCGGGTGGTCTGTCCGCGATCTCGGCCGGTATCGCCGAGGCGCTGATCACGACGGCCTTCGGCCTCATGGTCGCCATCCCGGCCGTGTGGATGTTCAACTACTTCTCGACGAAGATCGATAACCTGACCGCCGAGATGACGTACACGTCCAAGGAGATGATCGACTATCTCATCAAGGGCGTCTCGGGCGAGTTCGGCCGCTCGCGCTTCACCCGCGAGTTCAGCGCGGGCACGGGCGCCGGCCCGATCTCGCAGTAAGCCGCGGGCCCCAACGGCCTACGGCCAGGAGGTAGCGCATGGGTATGTCGGTTTCGTCCGGAGGGAGCTCGGTGAAGGCCGAGCCGAACGTGACGCCGCTCGTGGACGTCATGCTCGTCCTCCTCATCATCTTCATGGTGATCATCCCGACGCTCACGTCGGGTCTGAACGCCGCCCCGCCGCAGGGCATCAACCTCAAGAAGCATCCCGAGGAAGACGGCGACGTGCTGCTCGGCATCGACCGTAAGGGCGTGTACTACCTGAACCGGCAGCCGATCCGCAACGAGACGCTCGAGGCGAACCTGAAGCGCATCTTCGACGCCCGCACCGAGGACAAGATCCTCTACGTGCGCGCCGACAAGAACCTCGAGTACTCGAAGGTGCAGGACGCGGTCGACATCGCCGCGAAGGCGGGCGTCCGCGTCACCGGCCTCATCTCCGAGCAGCTGCCCGGGACCGAGGGGCAGTCGGTCGAAGAGAAGAAGGGAGGGTCCTGAGCCATGGCCATGTCCACTGGGGGGCAGGGCGGACTGACGTCCGACCCGAACGTGACCCCGATGATCGACGTGCTCATGGTGCTGCTGATCATCTTCATGGTGATCGTGCCGTCGAGCCGGAAGGCGATCGACGTGCAGCTTCCGGATCCCAACCCGCAGCCGTCGAGCGCGCCGAACACGTCGCAGATCGTGCTGTCCGTCCACAAGGGCGGCCAGTTCGAGATCAACAAGGAGCCGCAGACGCTGGCCGGCCTCGCGCCGCGGCTCAAGCAGATCTACGACCCGCGCCCGGACAAGATCATCTTCATCAAGGGTGATCCGGACGCGACGTATCAGGACATCATCAAGGCGATGGACATCGCCCGCGGCGCCGGCGTGAAGGTCATCGGCTTCACGCCCAAGGGCGCGTCGTAACCCGACCGCTCGGCGAGCGTCCCTGCTACGGCGGGCGAACCCTTCGGGGCTCGTCCGCCGTAGTCGCGTGTATGATGCGTGCAGTGGCCAACCATCCCCTCCGAACCCGTCCCGTGACGTCGTCCTGGTCGCCCGACTCCGACGGCGAGCCCGCAGGCAACGAGCCCTGGCGCGGCGAGCCCGCGGGCGGCGCGCCGCAATCCCCGGCGCGGCCGCCCTATCGACCCCCGATCGGCATTCCGGTCCCGTCCGAGCGTCGGCTCGGGAGCACGCTCGTGGCCGTCGCGCTGCACGTGCTGGTCATCGCGCTCTTGCTCGCGCCGGTCGTCGGGCCGGCGGTGCTGCAGGAGGTGCAGGGTGCCGGCGGCGCCGGCCCCGCCGGCGGCGGCGGGGGCGGTACCATGGGCACCGGCGGCCGACAGGCCGAGTTCGTGACCGAGCGGCTGCACTTCGTGCCGGTGACGCCCGCGCCGCCGACCCCGGCCGCCGTCATCCCGCCGCCCACGAAGCCGCTCCCGACGCCGGTCACGCCGCCCGTGACGCCGCCGGAGCCGAAGCCCGTCCCGCCGGCGCCCACGCCGACGCCCGAGCCCACCGCATCGGTCGCGGCCACGGCGCCGATGCCGGGCACGGGTGGCGGCACCGGCGCCGACGGCACCGCCGGCTCCGGCCCCGGCACGGGGGGTGGCATCGGGTCCGGCGTCGGAACAGGGCGCGGGTCGGGCGTGGGCCCGGGGACCGGGGGCGGCAGCGCCGCGAACTACCCGCCGCAGGCGATCGAGATCTTTCTCGCGCCGTGGCCCGTGCCCGACAAGGTGCGCGGCACCCAGCTCGTCGCGAACTTCGACGTCGACTCGACGGGGAAGGTCCTGTCGTTCGAGTTCACGCCGACGCGCGACGGCGGCTACAACCGCAAGCTCAAGGACGTGCTCTCGGGCGTGAAGTTCCGCCCCGGGACCGGCCCCGACGGGCGCCCCATCCGGTCGAAGGGATCGCTCACCTACGTGTTCTGATTCCGTCCCTGCCGACAGCTGGTACGAAGCCGCGAGCGCATCGCGGCCTTTTTTTCGTCCAGCCCCGCCCGGATGAGCGTAAGGTCCGACTTTCCAAGAACTTGTCGGCCCCATAAGTTCCCCGCTTTGCGCCGCCCGGGGCCGTCCATTTCTGGCGACGGTCCAGTCCCTCCGCTCCTCCTTTCCGGACCGATACGTCTATGGCTCCATCGCAGTCCGCGCTCCTCTGGCTCATTCTCGGTGCGAGCGGCGTAGCGCTCGTCGTGGCGGTGCTCATCTCGCGCGGGGTCCTCGCGCGCGACCGCGGAACGGCCGCGATGCAGCGCATCTCGAACGCCATTCAGGAAGGGGCCGAGGCGTATCTCGCGCGGCAGTACAAGACGATCGGTCTGCTGGCGGTCGTGGTCGCGGCGCTGATCTACGTCGGCTACGCGTTCGCGCACCGTGCCGAGTCGGCCGACTCGGTGGGTGGGCTGAGCGCGGGCACCTACGCGCTGTACACGACGGTCGCATTCCTGCTCGGCGCCATCTGCTCGGGCATCGCCGGGTTCATGGGGATGTGGGTCTCCATCCGCACGAACATTCGGACGGCGGCGGCGGCCACCACCTCGCTGAACGCGGCGCTCCAGACGGCGCTGCGGGGCGGGGCGGTGTCCGGGCTGTTCACCGTCGCGATGTCGATCATAGGCGTGGCGGGGCTGTTCGGCATCCTGCAGCTGCTCGCGCCGGCGGGCGTGGACCCGGCCGCGTGGGCGCAGCGGATCCCGTTCCTCATCGTCGGCTTCGGCTTCGGCGCGTCGTTCGTCGCGCTGTTCGCGCAGCTCGGCGGCGGCATCTATACGAAGGCGGCCGACGTCGGCGCTGACCTGGTCGGCAAGGTCGAGGCGGGGATTCCCGAGGACGACCCGCGCAACCCCGCGGTGATCGCGGACCTCGTCGGCGACAACGTCGGCGACTGCGCCGGCCGCGGCGCCGACCTGTTCGAGTCCACCGCGGCCGAGAACATCGGCGCAATGGTGCTCGGCGTGCTGCTGTACCGCTTCTTCGGGCTGGGCGGCGTGCTGTTCCCGCTCGTCGTCGGCGCGGTGGGGCTGCTCGCGTCCATCGTCGGCGTGATGATCGTGCGCACGAGCGGCGACGAAGACCCGATGTCCGCGCTGAACCGCGGGTTCTACGCCACCTCGGCGCTCGTCGCGGTCGGCTTCTTCGGCCTGTCGAAGTGGCTGCTGCAGACGCCCGACGCGCCGGACGCGTGGTGGCACTACTTCCTGTGCGGGATGATCGGCCTCGCGACGGCGTTCGCGTTCGTCTACATCACGCAGTACTACACGGAGTACCGCTACCGCCCGGTGAAGTCGATCGCCGAGGCGAGCCAGACCGGCGCGGCGACGAACATCATCGCCGGCATCGCGGTGGGCATGGAATCGACGGTGCTGCCGGTGATCACGGTCGCCGTCGCGATCATCTCGAGCTACTACCTCGGCCGCACGAGCGGCCTGCTCGATCCGACGACCGGGCAGCCGGTGGGGGGGCTGTTCGGCACCGCCGTGGCGACGATGGGGATGCTCGGCACCGCGGGCTACATCCTCGCGATGGACGTGTTCGGACCGATCACGGACAATGCGGGCGGCATCGTCGAGATGTCGGAGCAGCCGGACTCGATCCGCGAGAAGACCGACCGCCTCGACGCCGTCGGCAACACGACGAAGGCGCTCACGAAGGGCTACGCGATCGGCTCCGCGGCGCTCGCCGCGTTCCTGCTGTTCTCCGCGTACCTGGACGAGGTGCGCACGCTGACCGGCAACGAGCTGTCGGTGAACCTCGCGAAGCCGCAGATCTTCGTCGCCGGGCTGCTCGGCGCGATGCTCGTGTTCTGGTTCTCGTCGCTCGCCATGAGCGCCGTGCGGAAGGCCGCGCAGAGCGTGATCGAGGAGGTGCGGCGTCAGTTCCGCGAGAAGCCCGGCATCATGCAGGGCACCGACCAGCCCGACTACGGCCGCTGCGTCGACATCGTGACGATCGGGGCGCTGAAGGCGATGGTGTTCCCGGGCGCGCTCGTCGTGGTGTTCCCGATCGCCGTCGGTCTCGTGTTCAAGCAGTTCGGGCTCGGCGCCGAGGCGGTGGCGGCGTTCCTCATGATCGGCACGATCGCGGGCATCCTCATGGCCGGCTTCCTGAACAACGGCGGCGGCGCGTGGGACAACGCGAAGAAGTACATCGAGACGGGCATGTACGGCGGCAAGCGCTCCGATGCGCACAAGGCGGCCGTGGTGGGTGACACGGTCGGCGACCCGTTCAAGGACACGGCGGGTCCGTCGCTGCACGTGTTCGTGAAGCTCCTGTCGACGATCACGCTGGTTCTCGCGCCGCTGTTCATCTAATGCGAGCGTGGAGCGTGGGGCGTGGAGCGTAGAGGGGTCGACTCTACGCTCCGCGCTCCACGCTCCACGCTTTCTTTCCCCCCCCATGCCTTCGATCTTCTCCCGCAAAGCGATCGGCGATCTGCTGGCCGAGGGCGAATCACCGTCGGGGCTGAGGCGGACGCTCGGCGTCGGCGATCTGGTGATGCTGTCGATCGGCGCGGTGATCGGCGCCGGCATCTTCTCCACGCTCGGCACCGCGGCCGCGGGCGAGGTGAACGCGGCGGGGCAGGTCGTCCGCTACGGCGCGGGTCCGGCGCTCATCCTCTCGTTCGTGCTGCTCGGCGTGGTGTGCGGCTTCGCGGCGCTGTGCTACGCGGAGCTCGCGGCGATGATCCCGCAGGCCGGCAGCGCGTACGCATACTCGTACGCCACGCTGGGCGAGATCATCGCGTGGATCATCGGGTGGGACCTGATCCTCGAGTACGCGGTCGGGAACGTGGCCGTGGCCATCGCGTGGGCCGGCTACTTCAACTCGCTCGTCTCGCCCTGGTTCACGATCCCGCCGTGGCTCACCCACGGCTACTGGAACGCGAAGGCGCTCGCCGCCGGCGGCGACGCCGCGATGCAGTCGCTGCTCACCACCGCGCCGCACGTCGCCGGGATCCCGATCCTCGTGAACCTGCCCGCGTTCCTCATAGTGATGGCGATCACGTGGCTGCTCGTGATCGGCGTCAAGGAGAGCACGCGCGCGAACAACATCATGGTCGGGGTGAAGCTGCTCGTGCTCGCCGTGTTCATCGTGGTGGGCGCGATCCACATCGACCCGGCGAACTACCGCCCGTTCGCGCCGAACGGCTGGCGCGGCATCCACCAGGGCGCGGCGATCGTGTTCTTCGCGTTCATCGGATTCGACGCGATATCGACGGCGGCGGAGGAGACGCGCAACCCGCAGCGCAACATGCCGCGCGGCATCATGCTGGGCCTCGGCATCTGTACGCTGATCTATGTCGTCGTCGGGGCGGTGGCGACCGGGCTCGTGCCGTACATGCAGCTGAAGTCGTCCGATCCGCTCGCGCGCGCGCTGCAGGTGGCGGGCTTCCCGGCCGCGGGATGGTTCGTCTCCGCGGGCGCGGTCGTGTCGATGGCGGCGGTGCTGCTCGTCTTCCAGTACGGCCAGCCGCGCATCTTCTTCGCGATGGCGCGCGACGGGCTGCTGCCGTCGTGGGCGGCGAAGATCCACCCGAAGTACCGCACGCCGCACGTCACGACGATCATCACCGGCGTCCTCGTCGCGCTCGGCGCGCTGCTCGCCGACGACGCCGCGACGTACGACCTCACGAACATCGGCACGCTGTCGGCGTTCGCGCTCGTCTGCGTCGGCGTGCTCGTGCTGCGCTACGCCGACCCCGCGCGCCCGCGCCCGTTCCGCGTCCCGTTCGTCTGGCCGGTGACGATCCTCGGCGCCGTCCTGTGCCTCTACACGATGTACGGGCTGCCGACGTCGGCCTGGATTCGCTTCGGGATCTGGCTCGTCATCGGTCTCGTGTTCTACTTCCTGTACGGCTACCGCAACTCCACGCTGCGCCGCGGCACCGCCCCGGTCCCGGCGGCGCCGCCGCCTCCCATCGAGAAGAAGTGAGCTGATGGCCGCGTCCTCCCCGCCACACTACACGCCCCTCGCGCCCCCGCCGGCGGTGAAGCCGCGCGGGTTGCGCCGCGTCACGCTCACGCAGTGGATCATGCTGTCGCTCGTCGTCGGCGTGATCGTCGGCGCGCTGTTCCCCGATGCACAGCGTGCGCAGCACGGCGGCTGGTCGGCGAGCGACCTGCGCGTGCTCGCGACGGTGTTCATCCGGATGATCAAGTCGCTGATCGTGCCGCTCATCGCGAGCACGCTGATCGTCGGCATCGCGGGGCACGGCGACGACATGAAGAAGGTGGGGCGGCTGGCGTTCCGCTCGATCGTGTACTTCGAGATCGTCACGACGCTCGCGCTGGTGGTGGGGCTCACGGCGGTGAACCTCGTGCGGCCGGGCGAGGGCGTCACGCTGCCGACCGAGGCGGGCTCCGACATCACGTCGCTCGCCACGAAGACGCCGACGTTCTCGGGGGTCATCGAGCACACGGTGCCGCAGAGCTTCTTCGAGGCGGCGTCGGCGAACGAGGTGCTGCAGATCGTCTTCTTCACGATCCTGTTCGCCGTCGCGCTCGCGAAGCTGCCGGCGGGTCGCCCGAAGACGTTCATGCTCGAGCTCTGCGAGTCGGTGTCGCAGATCATGTTCAAGTTCGTCGGACTCGTGATGGCGTACGCGCCGATCGGCATCGGCGCCGCCATCGCGGTGACCGTCGCGAAGAGTGGGCTCGGCGTGCTGCTCAACCTCGCGCAGCTCGTCGGCACGCTGTACGGCGCGTTGATCGTGTTCCTGCTCGGCGTGCTGCTTCCCGTCGCACTGGTGTTCCGCATCCCGCTGTCGCGCTTCGTGCGGGCGGTGCGCGAGCCGTTCCTGATCGCGTTCTCCACGGCGTCGAGCGAGGCCGCGCTGCCGCGCGCGATGCAGGCGATGGAGGCCTTCGGCGTCCCGAAGCGCATCGTCGCGTTCGTGATGCCGACCGGCTACTCGTTCAACCTCGACGGCAGCACGCTCTATCTCGCGCTCGCGTCGGTGTTCGTCGCCCAGGCGGCGCACATCGACATGCCGCTCGGCACGCAGATCCTCATGATGCTGACGCTGATGCTCACGAGCAAAGGCGTCGCCGCGGTGCCGCGCGCGTCGCTCGTGATCCTCTCCGGCGCGCTCACGCAGTTCAACCTGCCGCTCGCCGGCATCGCCGTGATCCTCGGCGTCGACGCGCTGATGGACATGGCGCGCACGTCGGTGAACCTCGTCGGCAACTGCCTCGCGACGGCGGTCATGGCGCGGTGGGAAGGGGAGCTCGGCACCGATCCGGCGCACGCGGTGGAGCGCGCGGCGGAGATCGAGCGCCAGGAGCACATGGCTCCCACGATGTGATGAGTGGACGCGTCGAGCCGCGTATCGTGCCGAAGCCGTGGGGGCACGAGATCATCTGGGCGCACACCGAGCGATACTGCGGCAAGATCCTGCACATCACGGCGGGCCACTCGCTGTCGGTGCAGTACCACGAGCGCAAGGACGAGACGGTGTACCTGCTCTCGGGCGAGATGCGCTACTGGGTGGGCGAGCGGGCCGACGCGCTCACCGACCAGCGGCTGAAGCCCGGCGACGCGTTCCGCATCACGCCGGGCACGGTGCACTACATGGAGGCGGTGACCGACTGCGACGTGCTGGAGGCGAGCACGCCGGAGCTCGACGACGTCGTGCGCATCAAGGACCGCTACGGCCGCGAGGGCACCTCGAACCCCTAGGGCAGGAGGGCAGGAGGGCACGAGGGCAGGAGAGAACCGGACTCTCTCCTGCCCTCGTGCCCTCCTGCCCTCCTGCCCTACGCAGTAGCCACCTCGATGCCTAACGACCGCAGCGCCGCGCGCACGGCGCCGCGCGCCGGCTCGATGTCCTGGCTGCGCACCTGCGCGCCGGGAACGGCACTCTTCAACCGATGCTCGACGCGCTTGCGGAGCGGCGAGCCGCGCGTGAGCAACCCCCCCGACAGCGCCACCGGCGCCGCCGCGCGCTCGTCGACGAACAGCTTGCGGGCGAGCGTGCGCACGTGGATCACGAGCTCCTCGACGGCCATGCTGAGGAGCGAGTTCGCGCGCAGGTCGCCGGTCGCCGCGACCTGAAGCACGACCGGCGCGAGCCGCGCGAACTGCGCCGGCGTCGCCTCGGCCGCCCAGCGAACCATCGCCGCCGGGTCGTCGGCCTCGATCGCGGTGAGCAACGCGTTCACGAGCGCCGTCTCCGGCTCGCGGCCGTCCGCGGACGCGGACGCGACGTTGAGCGCGCGACGGCCGATCCATGCGCCGCTTCCCTCGTCGCCGATGACCGGGCCCCACCCGCCGCAGCGGGCGAACGTGCCGTCCGGCCCGCGGCCGAACGCGATGGAGCCGGTGCCCGACACGAGCAGGATGCCGGCGCCGTCACCGAACGCGTCGTCGAGCGCGACCGCCGCGTCGGTGTGGACCACCACCTCGTCGGCGAGCTCGCGCTCGGCCAGCGCCTGCCACAGGCCATCGCGCTCCGGCTCGCGCCCGACGCCGGCGACGCCCACGCACAGGATGCGCGGCAGCACGTGCGTCATGTTCGCGGCGCCGAGCGCGTCGCGCACGCACGCCGCCACGACGTCGGCCGAGTGCTCCACCTGTCCGGGGCGCACCGCGGACGCGGGCCCCTCGACCGCGATGATCTCGCGGCCCTGCTCGTCGGCGACGACGACGCGCGTCTTCGACCCGCCGCCGTCGACACCCACCACGATCACGCTCATCGTCCGAGCCCCCGTTCGTCAGCGCTCCGTGCCCGCGGCATCCCATGCGACAGCGACGACAGCATCCCCACGCCGACGGTGATCGCGGTGCCGATCAGCACGTACCACGGCCACGCGATCCTGCCGAACGGCGCGAGCACCGGCGCGAGCGCCGGGAACCACCTGCTGAACTGGCCGGCGAACACGATGAACGCCATCACGATCAGCGCGACGACCTGGCCGGTCAGCGCGTCGCGCTGGATCGCGCGCCGCCAGAAGTTGCCGAGAAAGAACACGCCTAACAGCGCTCCGTACGTGAACGACGCGATGCTGAGGGCGACCACCACCACCGGCGTCTTGGGATCTTCGGGAAAGAGCAGCGCACCGAGCGTGAGCACGACGCCCCACATCAGCGCGAACAGCTTGCCCGCCTTCAGCGTCTGCGGGTCGTCGGCCCGCCGCCCGGTGAGCGGCAGGTAGATGTCGTGCGTCGCCGCCGCCGCCAGCGAGTTGATCGCCCCCGAGTGCGTGCTCATCGTCGCCGCGACGATCGCCGCGACGAGCAGGCCGATGAGGCCGTGCGGCATCTGCTGCACGATGAACGTGGGGAAGATGTAGTCGGGCGTCGGGAACTCGCGGCCGGCGAAGAAGACCCACAGCCCGATGCCGATCATCAGGAACAGCGTGAACTGCGCGATGACCGCCACGCCGCTCCCGATGATCGCCTTCTGCGAGTCGCGGAGCGAGCGCGCGGACAGCAGCCGCTGCACGATGAGCTGGTCGGTGCCGTGCGACGCCATGGACAGGAACGCGCCGCCGAGCAGTCCGGCGAGCAGCGTGTTCGCCTGGTCGAGCCCCCAGTACCACTGCACCACCTGGAGCTTGTTCGCCGCCCCCGCGCGGTCGAGGATCGCGCTCCACCCACCGGGCACGAGGCGCCCGACGAGCACGAGCGCGATCAATCCGCCGAGGAGATAAATCGACGCCTGCAGGATCTCGGTCCACACGACGGCCTTCATGCCCCCGCGGTACGTGTAGATGATCGTGAGGATGCCGAGGATGAGCACCGCCGCCGGCATCACGAGGCGCTGGTCGGTCACCACCGGCCCGATGACGATCGCGATCGGCACCGCGGTCGCGAACACGCGCACCGAGTCGGCGAGCGCGCGCGTCACCATGAACACGATCGACGTGAACCGCCGCGTCGCGAGCCCGAACCGCTTCTCGAGCAGCGCGTAGGCGGTGACGATCTCGCCCTCGAAGTAGCGCGGCAGCAGCACGGACGCGACGACGATGCGTCCGAGCAGATAGCCGACGACGATCTGCAGGAAGCCGAGGTTCGTGCGGTACGCGAGCCCCGGCGTGGAGATGAACGTGAGCGCGCTCGTCTCGGTGGCGACGATGGAGAAGAGCACCGCCCACCACGGGATCGCGCGGTCGGCGACGAAGTAGTCCCGCGCGTCCTTCTGTCGGCGCCCCACCCAGATGCCGAGGAGCGTGACGCCGACGAGGTACGCGACGAGAACGAGGCCGTCGAGGAGGTTGAACGTCTTCACCAACCGCCCTCGCTAGCCGGCAATGACGTACGCCTCCATCGCGAAGTACTCGGCCAGCCCCAGTCGATTGAGCGTCGCCGCCGTGTCCTTGTTGCGCTGGTCGACGCGCTGCCAGAACTCGCGCTCGTCCTGGCCCGGGAAGGGCGCGGAGTCCTTCTGCGACTGATGCTTGAAGATCGCCTGGATCTTCACTTCCAGCTCTTCCTGCGACATCGGCACGAGCACCGTCGCCTCGGTCACCGGCCACTCCTGCCACGCGCCGCGATACAGCCACACCTCGGGGAGCTTGGCACCCGCGTTGCGCAGCTCGCCTAACGCGAGGTCGATCGCCTCCTTGCACATGCGGTGCGTGCCGTGCGGGTCCGACAGATCACCGGCGACGAAGATCAGGTCCGGCTCGCTCTCCTCGAGGAGCTCGCGGACGATCTTCACGTCGGCCGGCCCGATCGGATCCTTGCGCACCTTGCCCGTCTGGTAGAACGGCAGGTTGAGGAAGCGCGCGTTCGCCTTCGACAGGCCCATCACCTCGATGCCGCTCACCGCCTCGGCCTCGCGGATGACGCGCTTGGTGTCCTGCACCTCGGGGATGTCCACGTCGCCCGGCTTCTTCTTCGCGAGGCACTCGTACACGCGGTCAGCGAAGCTGCGCAGCTCCGGGCTGCCGACGTGCCGCTCGCGGTCGAGCCGCAGCAGGAAGTCGACGTAGCGACGGACCTCGTGGTCGAAGACCGCGATGTTGCCGCTCGTCATGTACGCGACCGTCATGTCGTTGCCGTTCTGGGCGAGCTTGTACAGGATGCCGCCCATCGAGATGACGTCGTCGTCCGGGTGCGGGGAGAAGCAGACGATCTTCTTCCCGCGCGGGAGCTTGCTCTTCCCGCGGATCTTCGCGCCGAGGAGGTTGAACACCGCGCCGTTCACCTCGCCCGGCGAGCCGTAGCGGGCGACCAGCGAGGACAGCGCGTTGTCGCTGTAGTCGCGCTGCGTGAGCTTGAGGATCCCGTTGCCGACGGTGAGCGACAGCCACGTCACCGCGCGCACCATGAGTGCCTCGGTCCACTCCACCTCGTCGAGCAGCCACGGGGTGGCCACGCGCGTGAGGTCCGCCGCGGCCGGCTCGTCGACGAAGAACGTCGTCGCCGGATGGCGCTGCAGGAACGTCGCGGCGACGGCGTGGTCGATCTCGCCTTCCACCGCGCGCCGCACGATCGCCGCCTTGTGCTCGCCGGTGGCGAGGATGGCGATCTCCTTCGCGTCGAGGATGGTCGCGACACCCATCGTGACCGCCTCGCGCGGAACGTTCTCCTCGCCGAAGAAGTCCGCCGCCGCGTCCTTGCGCGTGATGTTGTCGAGGTGCACGAGCCGCGTGCGGCTGTCGGCGCCGGAGCCCGGCTCGTTGAAGCCGATGTGCCCCGTCTTGCCGATGCCGAGGAGCTGGAAGTCGATGCCGCCCATGCGGCGGATCTCGGCCTCGTACTCGGCGCATGCCTCGCTCACCTCCTCGCGCGGGATGTCGCCCGGCGGGATGTGCACGTTCTTCGGATCGATGTCGATGTGCGCGAACAGGTTCTCCCACATGTACCGGTGGTACGAGTGGATGCTGTCCTTCGCCATCGGGTAGTACTCGTCGAGATTGAACGTCACGACGTCGCGGAAGCTCAGCCCCTCGTCGCGGTGGCGGCGAATCAGCTCGCGATAGACGCCGATCGGCGTCGAGCCCGTGGCGAGGCCGAGGACCGTGCGCTGGCCGGCGGCCTGCCGCTCGCGAATGAGCGCGTCGATGCGGTTGGCGACCTCGCGCGCGATCGCGTCGTGGTCGGCGAGGACGAGCGTCGGGATGCGCTCGCGCGACGTGTTGTTGACGCCGCCACCGAGACGCGAAGGCCCGCGACCTCTGTCGGGGTCGCGGGCCTCGGTCGCGGTGCCGGCGGCCCGCCGGGGGGCGGCGCTCGGAACCGTGTGTGTCATGAGTCGGGATCGATCAGATCAGGCGGAGAAGGAGCTGCCGCAGCCGCAGCCGCCGGTCGCGTTCGGGTTCTTGAACGTGAAGCCCGAGCCCTGCATCGACGAGACGTAGTCGATGGTCACGCCGTTGATGTACTGCGCCGAGAAGGGATCGACGAAGACGTTGAAGCCGTCCTGGGCGAGCACGAGATCGTCCTCGGCCGGCTGATCCTCGATGAGAAGGCCGTACTTGAAGCCGCTGCACCCGCCGGGCTGCACGCTCACGCGGAGCCCGCCCTGATCGTACGACACCCCCTCGGCGTCCATGAACTTCTTCACCTCGGCCGTGGCGACCGACGTGACCGTCAGGACGAGATCGGACTGAGTGGTGGTGCTCATCCATTGCCTCCAGAAAGTGGGCGCGGAGATGCGCCGCAGAATGGGAGAAATCTAGCGCCCCAGACCGCCCCTCTCAACCGGTCACTGCATGGTGAGGGCGGCGACCACGGCGTCCGAGAGCTGCCGCCGGACCGCCGTGATCTTGTTGTTCTCGCGCGTCGGGTTCACGCGATTCGACAGCAGGATGACGAACAGGTTGCGCGCCGGATCGATGTAGTACGACGTGCCGGTGAAGCCGGTGTGCCCGAACGCGCTCGGCGTCGCGACGTGCCCGGCCCACGCGCTGCTCGGCCCCGTGAAGCGCATGCCCGGCAGCTCCGGCTTCTGCCACCCGAGGCCCCGGTTCGAGTACGTGGAGTCGACGTAGCCCGTGAAGCGCGTCACCGTCGATTCGGCGAACACGCGCACGCCGTCGAGCTGCCCCTTGTTGAGGTACATGCGGGCGAACCGGGCGAGGTCGTGGCCGGTGGAGAACAATCCGGCGTGACCGGCGACGCCGTTCATGCGCCACGCGCGCTCGTCGTGCACGATGCCGCGCACCTGGCCGCCCCGGAACGCCTGCGTCTCCGTCGGCGCGATGCGCGCCATGAGCGACGGATCCGGGCGGAAGAACGTCTCGTTCATGCCGAGCGGGCGGTACACGTGGTTCACGACGTACTGGTCGAGCGTCTCGCCGCTGACCTTCTCGACGATGAAGCCGAGGAACACGAACCCGATGTCGCTGTACGTCATGTGCTGCCCCGGCAGCGAGTCGAGCGGAACGGCGAGGAACAGCTTCCGCGTGCTGTCGGCGTCGATGTCCATCGGGAAGGCCTTGAACGGCGGCAGCCCCGAGGAGTGGGTGATGAGGTGCCGCAGCGTGACGCGGTCCCTGTTCGGCCCACCGCTCCACTCCGGCAGATACTTCGTCACCGGGTCGTCGAGCGAGATGCGCCCCTGCTCGACGAGCTGCATGATGGCGCTCGTCGTCGCCGTCACCTTCGTGAGCGACGCCAGGTCCCACAGCGTGCGCTCGTCGGGGCGCGGCGCGTCGGCCTTCCAGTCGATGCGTCCGGCGCCGTACTCGAACAGCACGCCGCCCGCGTTGCCGATGACGGCAAACGCGCCCGGGAACGCGCTGTCGGCGACCGCCGCGTCGAGCACGCGCCGCACCGTGTCGGCGAGCCGGCGGAGCGCCGCCGCCGGCGGCGCGGGCACGGCGCTCGTCGACGTGACCGTGGTGGTCGTGACCGTCGTCGTCGACGCGGCCGCAGGCGGCGAGGGGACGTCGCGCGGGATCTCGCGGGGGCTGCGGGCACACGCCGCGCCTAACGGCGCGATCGCGCAGGCCGCGCGCAGCACGCAGCCACGCAGCGTCATCATGGTGTCGCCCCCCGCTGGATGCCGTCGCCGCGCGCGAAGAAGCCCGGCAGCGTGATCGGCGCGCGGCCGGTGATTGGGGCACGGCCGACGATGGCGCGCGCCGAGGCCCGCTCGAGCGCGTCGCCGCGCCCGTAGTTCACGAGGTACGTGCCGACGTGCGGGAACTGGCGGATCACGTACGGGTTGCCGCCGGCGACGACGATCAGCTTTCCGGTCGACGCGAGGCCGTCGATCCAGCTCGCGACGTGCGCGGGGATCGCCAGGCGACCGTTCCCCTCGAACGTGCGCGTGTAGGTCATCACGACGATGCGGTCGGCCTGGCGCGCCAGGGCACCGATGGAGTCGAGCGACGCCGGCGCGTTGCGCGCGGTGACGTGGAAGTCGCGCACCTGTCGTCCCGTGGCGCGCAGCTCGGCGACGAGCGAGGTGCCGGTGACCGGCTCGTTCTCGGGCGCGTACACGATGGCCGCGATCGATCCGGTGCCTGCGGCCGGCACGAGGTTGGCCGAGTCGCGCAGCAGCGTGATCGCGCGGCGCGCGATGTCGTACGACGTGGCCCAGTGCTGCGGCGCGCCGACGACCTGGCGCAGCGAGTCGAGCGACACGATCGGCCGCGCCACCGCGCCGGTGCGCACCTTCAGCGCGAGCAGCCGCCGCAGCGACGCGTCGATCCGCTCGCGCGGGATCTCGCCGCGCTCCACACGCCCCACGATCGCGTCGAGCATCTTCGGCACGTTCGTCGGCATCAGCAGCACGTCGTCGCCTGCCTCCACGGCGAGCGGTCCGCTGCGGTCGATCGTGTAGCCCTTGCCGATCCCCTCCATCGTCATCGCGTCGGTGAACGTGATGCCGCGGAAGTTCAGCGTGTCGCGCAGGAGCCCCGTCATGACGTGCGGCGAGAGCGTCGCCGGCGTGCTGTCGCGCTCCACGGCGGGCAGCGCGATGTGCGCGGTCATGATGCCGGCGATGCCCGCCTGGATCGCCGCGCGGAACGGCACCAGCTCCACCGCGTCGAGGCGCGCGCGGTCGGAGCGCACGACGGGAAGCGCCGTGTGCGAGTCGGTGTCGGTGTCGCCGTGTCCGGGGAAGTGCTTCGCGACGGCGGCCACGCCCTCGCCCTGCACGCCGCGGATGAACGCCACCGACAGCTTCGCGACGCGGTCGGGATCCTCGCCGAACGAGCGGACGTTGATGACCGGGTTCCCGGGGTTGTTGTTCACGTCCACGACGGGCGCGAACGCGACGTGGATGCCGACGGCGCGCGACTCGCGCCCGGTGATGCGGCCCGCCGCCTCCGCGTCGGCCTCCGCGCCCCCGGCGCCGATCGCCATGTTCGTCGGCAGCACGGTCGCGCTGCCGGCGCTCCACAGCTGCGGCGTGAACACGCCGCCCTCGAGCCGGCCAAGCCCGGGCTCGACGTCGGAGGAGACGAGCAGCGGGATGTGCGCGGGCAGCCGCAGCGCCATCGCCTGCATCGCGTTCACCTTCGCCGCGACCTCGAGCGGGGAGCCGAGCGACATCACGACGCCGCCGACGTGGTCCTCCTCGATCCACCGCCGGACCTGCACGAAGCTGGAGTCGCTCGCGTTCGTGTAGTCGCCGAGCACCCACACCGTGACCAGCTGCGCGACGCGGTCGCGGAGCGACAGCGAGGCGAGCGTGCCGTCCACCCACGCCTGCTCGCGCGCCGTGAGCGGGCGGTTGACGTCGAGCGGTCCGGCGGGAAGGGCGCCCACGGTGGGCGACGGAGCGGGTGCGGGAGAGGCAGTCGCGCAGGCGCCGGCCAGCACGGCACCGCCGACGATCGTGGCGCGGCGGGCGAGCGAGCGGGATCGAGAGTGTGGAGCGCGCATGTCGGTCCAAGTTACCCGGCGGTCCAGCGCGCTGGAATTCCCTCTGAAATTCGCTGCGTACCGAACCGTGCATGGCTCTTGCACCTCCGAAAGAGCCGAACGCTCGACCACGATCACTCCTGAGGACGGGATGCGACTGCTGCTTCGACTGGCGACCATCGCAGTGACTCTGACGGCCCCCGCCGCGTGTGCGCGGCAGGTGGAGGTGCGCACCGGCGAGTCGCCGGCTCCCGCGACGTCGATCCAGTTCACGAACGGGCTCGCCCAGGCGGTGAACGTGTACGTGCGGCCGAACAGCGGCGGCGGCGAGATCTTCGTGCGCCAGGTGGCCGCGAACACGACCGAGACGGTGCCGGTGCGGGGCGTGAATCCCGGGTCGACCGTGACGCTCCGCGCGGCGCCGGTGGACGGCACGGTGAGCTACACGCGGGAGAACATCGTCCTCGGCGCGGGCTACGTGTGGCGGGTGCCGTGAGCGCGACGCGGGGCCCGTCCATTGCGGTTGATCCCCCCCAGCGCCCCGCATAGCTTTCCGGGCCGGAGCGGCTTCGCTCCGGCCCTTCGAACATCGCTCCCGAGCCCATCCCGAGGCGGAGGGCGGGGACGGGGCCGCCGCATCATCCCCCCGACTCCCCGACATGCAGCGACTGTGGCTCGCGATTCAACGAGGGTACCTCAGAATCATTGAGCCCTTCGCCGGGTGGCTGGTGAAGGTCGGCGTCGGCCCGAACACCATCACCACCGTCGGCACGCTGACCTACATCGTGGGCGGCGGGCTGTACGCGTCCGGGCACATCATGACGGCGGGCTGGTGGCTCGGCCTGACGGCGATGTTCGACGTGCTGGACGGCAAGGTCGCCCGCGCCTCGGGGCGCACGACCGTCTTCGGGGCGTTCTACGACTCGACGCTCGACCGCGTGGCCGACGGCGCGGTGCTCGGAGGGCTGGCCGTCTTCTTCGCCCGGAACGACGTGCTGCACGGCGTGCCGCACTGGGCGGGGACCCCGATGGTCGCCCTCACCATCCTCGGCATCATCGGCACGTTCCTCACCTCCTACACCCGGGCCCGCGCCGAAGCGCTCGGCATCGACGCCAAGGTCGGCATGATGCAGCGCCCCGAGCGGGTGACGCTGCTGTCCGCACCGCAGGCGTTCTTCGGCCTCGCGCTCGGCGGCTGGGTGCTCATGCTCATCGTGGCCGTCCTGTCGGTCACGGCCTGGATCACCGCCGTACAGCGGATCGTCTACGTGCACCGCGTGACGCAGCCGATCGACCATCCGGAAGGACCGGTCGACGGCGCCGAGGTGCCGCCGGCGCTCGCGGAGGCGCGGCGGGGACCCGGGCTGCCTTCCTGACTTGGAGAGTTCTTTCGTGACGGGTTCCCCCGACAAGAAGTCCGAGGTCCGCCCGGCGACGGGCAAGCTCGGCATCCTGACGCCCGGCCTCGGTGCCGTGGCGACGACGTTCATGGCCGGCGTGGAGAGCGTCCGCCGCGGCCTCTCGAAGCCCATCGGCTCGCTGACGCAGATGGCGACGATCCGCCTCGGGAAGCGCACCGAGAATCGGTCGCCGCTCATCAAGGACTTCGTCCCGCTCGCGGACCTGCAGGACATCGTGTTCGGCGCGTGGGACCCGATCCCCGACGACGCGTACACCGCGGCGAAGAAGGCCGGCGTGCTCGAGGACCGCGACCTGGAGCCGATCAAGGACTTCCTCTCGGCCATCAAGCCGATGCCGGCGGCGTTCGAGAACCACTTCGTCACGCGCATCCACGGCACGAACGTCAAGAAGGGCAAGAACAAGCGCGACATCGCCGAGCAGATCCGCGCCGACATCCGCCGCTTCAAGGAGGAGAACGGCCTCGATCGCGTCGTGATCGTGTGGTGTGCGTCGACCGAGATCTACATCAAGCCCGGTCCGCAGCACGCGACCATCGAGGCGTTCGAGAAGGCGATGGAGGCGAACGACGACCAGATCGCGCCGTCGATGCTGTACGCGTATGCGGCGATCATGGAGAACGTGCCGTTCTGCAACGGCGCGCCGAACCTCTCCGTCGACATCCCGGCGCTCGTGCAGTGCGCGATCGACCGCGGCGTGCCGATCTCGGGCAAGGACTTCAAGACGGGCCAGACGTGGATGAAGACCGTCATCGCGCCGGGCCTCAAGGCGCGCATGCTCGGCCTCGAGGGGTGGTACTCGACGAACATCCTCGGCAACCGCGACGGCGAGGTGCTCGACGACCCCGCGTCGTTCAAGACGAAGGAGGAGTCGAAGCTGTCGGTGCTGCACACCATCCTGCAGCCGGACAAGTACCCGGACCTGTACGACGGCTTCAGCCACGTGGTGCGGATCAACTACTATCCGCCGCGCGGCGACAACAAGGAAGGCTGGGACAACATCGACATCGTCGGGTGGATGGGCTACCCGATGCAGATCAAGGTCAACTTCCTGTGTCGCGACTCGATCCTCGCGGCGCCCATCGTGCTCGACCTCGCGCTGTTCAGCGACTTCGCGCACCGCGCGGGCATGAAGGGGATCCAGGAGTGGCTGTCGTTCTACTACAAGAGCCCCATGACGGCGCCGGGGCTGCAGCCGGAGCACGACCTGTTCATCCAGCAGACGAAGCTGAAGAACACGCTCCGCCACCTCATGGGCGAGGAGCAGATCACGCACCTCGGTCTGGAGTACTACGCGTCATGACGAACCGGCTCCCGCGCGGCGGGCGGACGCTCGCCGCCACGATCCTGGGCGGTGCGCTGCTCGCCGCGTGCGGGGCCGCGCCGCGGGCGGACATCACGCTCCGCTCCGACCACTTCGAGTTCCGCGTCAGCAGCGATCCGTCGCCGCCGCGCGCGCGCGAGCCGATCATCTACACGGTGACGGTGCTCGACCGGAACACGCGCCAGCTCGTCGACAACGGCGAGGGGCAGATCTACGCCACGAGCATCGACCGCGTGAACAAGTACGACTCGTTCACGCCGGGGCGCGAGGCGGGCACGTACACCGCGCGGTTGAGCTACACCACCGCGGGCGACTGGGCGCTCGGCATGCGCTTCCGCCCCGACTCCACGAAGCCGCTGGAGAAGGTGGAGTGGACGCAGACGGTGCGCGCCGAGCGGCCCATCAGCGAGCGCCCCGCGCACTGACCGCACTGACCACCCGCGAGCCGGCAGCGACCGGCTCGCGGTTTCGCACGCAGGCACCCATGCGCCTCTTTCATCGTACGTCCGTCGCCCCCGCGACCGTCATCGCGGAAGCCGACCGGTTCTTTCCCGCGTTAGGCCTCACGGCCCAGGCCCGCGACGACCGCGCGCGCACGTTCACCGGGCAGCTCGGCACCATGACGCTCCGCGTGCGCATGGAGGGCGGGCACTACACGTTCGTCGAGGTCGACACCGACCAGATCGGCGAGAGCCGTCTGGACAAGAACGTGAAGAAGTTCTTCGTCGCGCTGCATCGCATGGCCGACCCCACGCACGCGCCGACGGCCGGATACTGATGCCACGCACGCAGAGACGGGACTCGGGACTCGGGACTCGGGACTCAGGAGTCCGCAGCCCCGAGTCCCGAGTCCCGGGTCCCGAGTCCCGGCCGTCGGATGCGCTCACCCGCGACCAGAAGCTCGACCTGTACTACTGGATGCGCCTCACGCGCACGCTCGAGGAGCGGCTCGTCGCGTTGTACCGGCAGACGAAGGTGGTGGGCGGCCTGTTCCGATCGCTCGGCCAGGAGGCCGACGCCGTCGGCAGCACGTTCGCGCTCGAGCGCCGCGACATCATGTCGCCGCTCATCCGCAACCTCGGCTCCATGCTCGTGAAGGGCGCCACGCCGGTCGAGGTGCTGAAGCAGTACATGGCGAAGGGCGACTCGCCGACGCGCGGCCGTGAGCTGAACATCCACTTCGGCGACCTCGATCGCGGCTTCATCGGCCAGATCTCGCCGTTGGGCGACATGGTCCCCGTGATGGCCGGCGTCACGCTGACGTTCAAGCAGCGCGGCGAGGATCGCGTGGGGCTCGTCTACGTCGGCGACGGCGCGACCAGCACGGGCGCGTTTCACGAGGGCATCAACTTCGCCGCCGTGCAGCGCTGCCCGCTCGTCGTCGTCGTCGAGAACAACGGCTACGCGTACTCCACGCCGACGGCGAAGCAGACGCTCGCGCGGCAGTTCGTCGACAAGGCGCCGGGCTACGGCATCGCCGCCGAGCAGGCGGACGGCAACGACGTGCTCGCGGTGTACGACGTCACGAAGCGCGCCGTCGATCGCGCGCGTCGCGGCGAGGGCGTGACGCTCGTCGAGCTGATGACGTACCGCCGCAAGGGACACGCGGAGCACGACAACCAGAGCTACGTGCCCGCCGGCGAGATCGAGCGGTGGGCCGCCGAGAACGATCCCGTCGACCGCTACCTGAACGTGCTCACGTCGGAGCTCGGCTTCGCGAGCGACGAGCTCACCGCCGTCGACGAGCGCGTGCGCCGCGAGGTGGACGAGGCGACCGAGATCGCGGAGACCTCCGGCTTCCCCGAGCCGCTCGACGCGCTCGTCGGCATCTACGCCGAGCCGCCGGCGGAGCGGCCGCTCTGGTTCCGCGAGGGCGTGCGGAGCGCCGTCGAGACGAACGAGCGCGCGGAAGGGTGGGGCACCTACGCCTCGCAGATCTCGCAGGAGGACGCGTGACGACGGAGATCACGTACCTCGACGCGATCCGCGAGGCGCTCGTCGAGGAGATGGAGCGCGACCCGAACGTGTTCCTCATGGGCGAGGACATCGGCGCGTACGGCGGCGCGTTCAAGGTCACCGACGGCCTGCTCGCGCGCTTCGGCGAGCAGCGCGTGATCGACACGCCGATCTCGGAGATCGGCATCGTCGGCGCGGCGGCCGGCGCGGCGCACATGGGTATGCGTCCCGTCGTCGAGATGCAGTTCATCGACTTCGTCGCGAACGCGTACGACATCCTCACGAACTACGTCGCGACGGCGCGCTATCGCGCGTTCCTGCCGTGCCCGATGGTCGTGCGCGGCCCGAGCGGCGGCTACGTGCGCGGCGGCCCGTTCCACTCGCAGAACCCCGAGGCCGGCTTCGTCCACACGCCGGGGCTCAGGGTCGTGTATCCGTCGACGGCCGCCGACGCGAAGGGGCTGATGAAGGCGGCGATTCGCGACGAGGACTGCGTGCTGTTCTTCGAGCACAAGTACCTGTACCGCCGCATCAAGGGCACGATGCCCGAGGGTGACCACGTCGTCCCGATCGGCAAGGCCCGCGTCGCGCGCGAGGGCACCGATCTGTCCATCGTCACGTACGCCGCGACCGTGTACAAGGCGCTCGAGGCGGCCGAGCAGCTCCAGAAGGAGGACGGGCTGTCGGTGGAGGTGCTCGACCTGCGCACGCTCGCGCCGCTCGACGACGAGGCGATCTTCGCCACGGTGCGCAAGACGAACCGCGTGCTCGTGCTGCACGAGGACACGCGCACCGGCGGCATCGCGGGCGAGATCACGGCCCGCATCAACGAGTCGTGCTTCGAGTGGCTCGACGCGCCGGTGCTGCGCGTGACGGCGCACGACGTGCCACTGCCGTACGCGCCCGCGCTCGAGGACTTCGTGCTGCCGCAGACGGCCGACGTCGTGTTCGCCGCGCGTCGGCTCGCGGCGTACTGATGGGCGCTTCCCCGCAGCCGGAGCGGCAGGGCGGTCCGCCGAAGACCGCGATCGGGTGCTTCATGGTGCCGATCGGCGCCGTCAGCGGCTCGATGATCGCCGTGCTGCTGTCGAAGATCGTGGCGTACTTCACGAAGGCGCCCACGTGCCCGGACATCCCGACGTGCGACTGGCACGTCTACGCGGGAATCGGCGCGCTGCTCGGCGCCCTCACGCTTCCGATGCTCGTCCTGCGGCGCCTGAGCCAGCCGGCGCCCGACATCAACAACGACCGAGGTTAGTCCCGTGGCGCGTGTAGACGTCATCATGCCGCAGATGGGCGAGTCCATCGCCGAGGGCACGCTCTCGCGCTGGCTCAAGAAGATCGGCGACGAGGTGAAGCGCGACGAGCCGATCTTCGAGATCTCGACCGACAAGGTCGATGCGGAGATCCCCGCGCCGTCGGCCGGCGTGCTCGCCGAGATCACCGTCACCGAGGGGCAGACCGTCGCCGTCGGCACCGTCGTGGCGCGGCTGGAGACGGAGAAGGGCGCGCTGGTGGCGGGCGGTGCTCCGGCAGCGGCACCCGCTCCGCCGCCGCCCGCACCGGTGGCGTCCGCGTCGTCTCCCGCCGCGGCCTCGGCCGATGCGGGTGCCGGTGGGCCGTCCGCGTGGAGCGGCGCGTCGTCCGCGCCGGGCGGCAACGGCGCGTCGTTCGAGGAGCGGGTGAAGACGAAGAGCTCCCCGCTCGTGCGCAAGATCGCCGCGGAGCACGGCATCGAGCTCACCGGCCTGCACGGCTCCGGCGTCGCCGGCCGCGTCACGAAGCGTGACATCCTCGAGATCATCGAGGGCGGCGTCACCGTCGCGCGGCCGACCGGGCCGGCGCCTAACGTTCCGGCCGGCGCCGGCGCCAGCCTCGGTGGCGGCGTCCAGGCGCCGACCGTCGAGTCGATGCCCGGCGACATCGTCGAGCCGATGAGCCGCATCCGCCAGCTCACGGCGGAGCACATGACGCTCTCCCGCCGCTGGAACGCGCACGTCACGAGCTTCTTCGAGATCGACCTCACGCGCATCGCGCGCATCCGCGCCGCGAAGCGCGCGGAGTTCGAGCGCGCGACCGGCGAGAAGCTCACGTACCTGCCGTTCATCATCAAGGCGGTCGTCGACGGGCTGAAGGCGTTCCCCGTGCTGAACGCGGCGGTGAGCGGCAACAACGTCGTCTACCGCAAGCAGTACAACGTCGGCATCGCCGTCGCGCTCGACTGGGGGCTCATCGTCCCCGTCATCAAGAACGCCGACGACCTCTCGCTCACCGGCCTCACGCGGCAGCTGAACGATCTCGCGGGGCGCGCGCGGTCGAAGAAGCTGCAGCCGCAGGACGTGCAGGGCGCGACGTTCACCATCACGAACCCGGGCGTGTTCGGCTCGCTCATGGGTACGCCGATCATCCCGGTGCCGACGTCCGGCATCCTCGGCGTCGGCGCGATCGAGAAGCGGCCGAAGGTGATCACTGGGCCGGACGGCGAGGACACGATCGCCATTCGCACGTGCTCGTACTTCTCGATCTCGTTCGACCACCGCATCGTCGACGGCGCCGACGCGGATCGGTTCATGGCGTTCGTGAAGAAGGAGCTCGAGAGCTTCCCGGACACGGGCCTCTGATCGGCGCATGGCACACGCGCTCGCCGTCCGCCGGCTCACCGTGTCGTCCGACGAGCGCGACGCCTACCTCGCGCGCCTTGCCGAGCGGCGCGCGAGCGCGACGGCGTGCGGCGTACATTTCTGGGCGTTCGAGCGCGACGACGTGACCGGAGAGTTCCTCGAGTTCGTCGAGACGCGCGACCGGGCGTCGCTCACGACCGCGCTCGACCAGGACGCGCTGTTCACCGAGACGCTCGACTTTCGCCTCGCCCCGACGCGCGCGGAGACCGCCGCGTTCGACACGTACCTCGAGATCGTGACGCCTCCACCATCGCACACCTGAGATGCCGACCCGCACCCTCACCCTCGACGGCACGACCTGGCGCGTGTTCCCGTCGGGCTTCACGACGATCATGAACATGGACGAGTTCGGGCTCATCTTCGTCGCCGGCGAGGGCGAGGACCGCGTCGTGCGCGTCACCCGCTACTCGCCCGTCGGCACGCGGTCGCGCGAGCAGTCGCTGTTCGAGCTGAGCGACGCGCAACTCATGGAGCTGCTGCGCTACTCGCAGCCGAGCGACACGTCGCCCGAGGCAGGGTACCGCGGCTCCGTGCTGCCTGGCGGCGGCGCCGGCACGCGCCCGTGAGCGACGGCCAGCACGTCGACCTGCACCTGCACTCGACGGCCTCCGACGGCGCGCTCGCGCCCGAAGCCGTCGTGGACGCGGCGCGCGCGGCAGGGCTCGCGGCGATCGCGCTCACCGACCACGACACGGTCGGCGGCGTCGACGCCGCGATCCGCGCCGGCCAGTCGCTCGGCGTGCGCGTCATCGCGGGAGTCGAGCTGAGTGCGCACGACGGGGCGATGGAGGTCCACCTGCTCGGCCTCCACATCGCGCGCGTCGATCTCATGGCGAGCGCGCTCGCGCGGTTCCGCGACGACCGCGTCACGCGCGCCGAGCAGATCGTCGCGAAGCTGAACGCGATCGGCGTCCCGCTCACGGTGGACGCCGTGCTCGCCGAGTCGGGCGGCGGCGCCGTGGGGCGGCCGCACGTCGCGCGCGCACTCGTGAAGGGCGGCTTCGTCGCCGACGAGCGCGAGGCGTTCTACCGCTATCTCGCGACGGGCAAGAAGGCGTACGTCGACAAGCCGCGCCTCGAGGTCGCCGATGCCGTGCGCCTGGTCCACGAAGCGGGGGGCATCGTGGTGTGGGCGCACCCGGGCAGCGAGGGACGACGCGAGCGCGTCGAGCGGTTCGTCGCCGCGGGCATCGATGGGCTCGAGGTTCGCCACCCGAGCCACAACGCCGACGACATCGATCGACTCACCGCGCTCGCCGACTTCTTCCGCCTCGTGCCGAGCGGCGGCTCCGACTGGCACGGCCAGCCCGGCGCGCGCGCGATCGGCATGATGAACGTGCCGGCCGAGTGGCTGGCCGTGCAGGAGCGGCGCGCCGAGTCGCGCCGGGCTGCCTAACGATGGATCTCCGCGGCCGCGTCGCGATCGTCACCGGCGCCGGTCGGCGCGTGGGGCGCGCGCTCGCCCTCGCGCTCGGCGCGCGCGGGATGCGCGTCGCCGTGCACTACAACGGCTCGCGCGGCGGCGCCGACGAGACGTGCCGCATGATCCGCGAGAGCGGCTCGGAGGCCGAGCCGTTCCAGGCGGACCTCTCCGATGGCGCGGCGCCGGCGCGGCTCGTCGACGACGTCGTGCACCGCTTCGGCGCGCTCGACGTGCTCGTGAACTCGGCCGCGGTCATGGAGCGCACGCCGTTCGGCGAGGTGACGCCGGAGCAGTGGGACGCGATGTTCGCGTTGAACCTGCGCGCCCCGTTCTTCGTCGCGCAGGCCGCCGCGCGCGCGATGGCGGAGCGCGGCGGGGCGATCGTGAACATCGCCGATCTCGCGGCGTTCGAGACGTGGCCCGCGTACGTGCCGCACGGCATCACGAAGTCCGGGATCGTGCACATGACGCGCTCGCTCGCCCGCGTGCTGGCGCCGCGCATCCGCGTGAACGGCATCGCGCCCGGCACCGTGCTGCTCCCCGACGATTGGGACGGCGACTCGGCCGAGCACCTGCGCGCCACGACACCGCTGCAGCGTCAGGGCAGTCCCGCCGACGTCGCCGGCGCGATGCTCTATCTGCTCGACGCGGACTACGTGACCGGCGAGACGATCATCGTCGACGGCGGCCGACACGTCCGGCGCTGAGCCCGATATCTTCCAGGTCGTACCCTTGCCGCCAACGGATATGGCCGCTTCCAACGTCGAGAAAGTCGTCATCATCGGCTCCGGCCCCGCCGCGTGGACTGCGGCGGTGTACGCGGCCCGCGCGAGCCTCAATCCCGTCGTGTACGAGGGCGAGGTCATGGGCATCGAGGTGCCCGGCGGGCAGCTCATGCTGACGACCGAGATCGAGAACTTCCCGGGGTTCCCCGAGCCGATCAGCGGCCAGGAGCTCATGCAGCGCATGAAAGAGCAGGCGGAGCGCTACGGCACCCGTGTCGTCGGCGAGCGCATCGTCGAGGTTGACCTCGTCTCCGAGCCGAAGCGGCTGACGTCGAGCGGCGGAACGCAGCTGCTCGCGCACACCGTGATCGTCGCGACGGGCGCGTCGGCGAACTGGCTCGGCCTGCCGAACGAGCTGCGCCTCGCGCAGAGCGGCGGCGGCGTGTCGGCGTGCGCGGTGTGCGACGGTGCGCTGCCGTTCTTCCGCAACCGCGTCCTCGCCGTCGTCGGCGGTGGCGACACGGCCATGGAGGAGGCGATGTACCTCACGAAGTTCGCGAGCGAGGTGCTCATCGTCCATCGGCGCGACGCGTTCCGCGCGTCGAAGGCGATGCAGCAGCGCGTGCTCGGCCACGCGAAGACTCGGGTGCTGTGGAACACGCGCGTCGTCGACGTCATCGGCGACGACGCGATCACCGGGCTGCGCGTGGAGGATACCGCGAGCGGCGCGCAGCGCGACATCGAGGTGGGCGGTCTGTTCGTCGCCATCGGGCACACGCCGAACACGGCGTTCCTGAAGGGACAGGTGGAGACCACGCCGCACGGCTACGTCGTCACCGCGCCGGGGCGCACGGCGACGTCGGTGCCCGGCGTGTTCGCGGCCGGCGACGTGGCCGACGACTACTACCGCCAGGCGATCACGTCGGCCGGCACCGGGTGCATGGCGGCGCTGGAGGCGGAGCGCTACCTCGCGCACCATGGCATCGGTGAGTCGCCGGTGCTCGAGACCGCGGAGACCGCGCCGCCGGAAACGGTGGAGGCATGAGCGCGCCGGGTGACAATCAGCTCGACGCGGTGGCGGCCGCGCCGCGCGTCTCGCACACCACCGTCGGCGTGTTCGAGGAGAACTGCTATCTCGTCGTCGATCCGGCGACCGACGCCGCGATCGTCGTCGATCCGGGTGCGGAAGGCGGGCGCATCGTGCGCATGGTGCGCGACTCGGGCGCGCGCCTCGAGGCGATATGGCTCACCCACGCGCATCTCGACCACATCGGCGCCATTGCCGACGTGAAGCGCGAGTGGGACGTGCCGGTGTATCTGCACCCGGACGACCTGCCCGTGTTCGACTACGCGCCGCGCGCCGCGCAGATGTACTGGCTGCCGTGGACCGAGCAGCCGCGCCCGGAGCGCGAGCTCGCGGACGGCATGGAGCTCACGCTCGGCACGCTGCGCTTCACGGTCATGCACACGCCCGGACACGCGCCGGGCCACGTCGTCTTCCACGGCCACGGTGTGGTGCTCGGCGGCGATCTGCTGTTCGCCGGCTCCATCGGCCGCACCGATTTGCCGCTCAGCGATCCGCGCGCGATGTCCCGGTCGCTCGCGCGCATCGCCACGCTGCCCGAGGACGCGGTGGTGTACCCGGGACACGGCCCCGCGACGACGATCGGCGACGAGGTCGCGACGAACCCGTTCCTCAACGGCGGCGCGCGGGTGCTCGGCGGATGATCGCGGTGCCTAACATCCGGCTCGTCTCCGCGGCGTCGCTGCTCGCGCTGTGGGTCGGCGCGGCGGCGCTCGTCGCGGCGGTCGTCGCGCCCGCGGCGTTCGCCGTGCTGCCCACCCGAGCGCTTGCCGGTGCGCTCGTCGGCCGTGTGCTGCCGACCGTGTTCGTCGCCGGCATCGTCGTCGGTCTCGGGGCGGCGCTGCTCGCGTGGGGCGGCGGCCCGTTCGCCCGCGCACGGATCGCCCTGCCGCTCGTCGCGGCCGGTGCGTGCCTGGTCGCGCAGTTCGTCATCACACCGCGCATCCACCGCCTGCGCGCGGAGATCGGACCGAGCATCGAGGCGCTCGCCGCCACCGACCCGCGCCGCGTGCAGTTCGGTCGCCTGCACGGGATCAGCGTGGCATGGATGGGCGCCGGCATGCTCGCCGCCGGCGTCGCCCTCGTGCTCACCGTGCTCGCCGCCCGCAAGGTGTCGTCGTGAGCGCAGCGAACGATCTGTTCTTGGAAGAGCAACGGCAAGCCTAACGCCTAACGCCCATGTCCGCCCAATTCCGCACCGAAAAGGACCCCCTCGGCGAGCTCCAGGTCCCCGCCGACGCGCTCTACGGCGTGCAGACGCTTCGCGCCCGCCAGAACTTCCCGATCAGCGGGCTCAAGCCGCTGTGGCCCTTCGTGCAGGCGCAGGTGTGGATCAAGAAGGCCGCGGCGATGACGCACAAGGAGACCGGCCGCCTCGAGGCGAGGGTCGCCGACGCCATCGTGAGTGCCGCCGACGAGGTGCTCGCGCGCCGGCACGACGAGCACTTCGTCGTCGACCCGTACCAGGCCGGTGCCGGCACGTCGCACAACATGAACGTGAACGAGGTGCTGGCGAACCGCGCGAACGAGCTGCTGGGCGGCAAGCGCGGCGAGTACAAGCCGGTGCATCCGAACGACCACGTCAACATGGCGCAGTCGACGAACGACACGATCCCCACGAACATCCGGCTCGCCGCGCTGTCGCAGCTGCCGGCGCTGCAGCGTGCGTTCGAGGGGCTGCGCGACGCGCTCGCCGAGAAGGGACGCCAGTTCGACCACATCGTGAAGGCCGGTCGCACGCACCTGCAGGACGCGATGCCGATTCGGTTGGGCCAGGAGTTCACCGCGTACGCGGGCTCCATCGACCGCGCGCTCCGCCGCGCCACGCAGGCCGCCGACTATCTGCGCGACCTCGGGATCGGCGGCAGCGCCGTCGGGACCGGCGTGACGGTGGAGGCGGAGTATCCCGCGCTCATGAACCGGTACCTGAAGGAGATCACGGGGCTCGACGTGCGCGTCGGCGAGGACCGCATCCAGCTCATGCAGAGCATGGGTGACGCCGCGGCGTTCAGCGCCACGCTGCGCGGGCTCGCGATCGATCTGAGCAAGATCGTGAGCGACCTGCGGCTCATGGTGATGGGGCCGCGCACCGGCATCGACGAGATCAAGCTCCCGGCCGTGCAGCCGGGCAGCTCCATCATGCCGGGGAAGATCAATCCGTCGATCCCCGAGATGGTGAATCAGGTCTGCTTCCAGGTCATGGGGTGCGACACGACGGTCGCCATCGCGAGCGAGCACGGGCAGCTCGAGCTGAACGTCATGATGCCCGTCATCGCGCACAACATCCTGCTGTCGATGCAGATCCTCACAAGCGCGGCGACCGTGCTCACCGACAAGACGGTGAAGGGGATCGAGGCGAACGAGCCGATGCTCGCGTACTGGGTGGAGCGTTCGGCGGCACTCGCGACCGCGCTCATGCCGCACATCGGCTATGCGAAGGCGGCCGAGATCAGCAAGCAGTCGGTGAAGGAGGGAATCCTGATCCGCGACATGGTGAAGCGCGACAAGGTCCTCCCCGACGAGCAGATCGACGAGGTGCTCGACCTCCGGAAGATGACCGAGATCGGCGTGCCCGGCGGCGCGCACGGTATGGTCGCCGGCGGCTGAAGCCGATAGCTTCCACGCGTGCGAATCACGACCTGGGCCGAGTACGGCCTCATCTGCGCGTTGCACCTCGCGAAGCGGGTCGCCGAGGGGCCGGTCACCGGCCGCGACGTGGCGGAGAAGGAGCGGCTGCCGACCGACTACGTCGAGCAGATCCTGCTCCGGCTCCGCCGCGCTGGGATCGTGCGGAGCACGCGCGGCGCGCGTGGCGGCTACGTGCTCGATCGGCCGGCGGAGCAGATCACCGTCCGACAGATCATCCACGCCTCGGAGCTCGCGACGTTCGAGCTCCACTGCGTGACGCATCCGGTGAACGAGGAGCGCTGCTCCACGTCGCACAGCTGCAGCATCCGCCCCGTGTGGCAGATGCTGCAGCGCCGGATCGACGATGTGCTCGACAGCGTCTGCCTGTCCGACCTGCTGCACGAGGAGGGCGCCGTGCGTGAGCGTGTCGGGCTCGGCCGGCGGAGCGCGATCCCGCCGCTGGTGCCGGACGCCGAGCCCCGCCGCGGTCTTCCGGTCCTTCAGGCGTAGCCCGCGCCCGTGCGACTCTTCGGCGACTGGCAGGCGGAGCGCGACCGTCGCCGCCGCGCCGCGGGGTACGTCCGCGCGCTGCACGCCGAGCCGCTCGACGACGAGGTGGCCTGGCTCGCGGGCGCTGCCGCCGGCGGCGACGCCGACCACGCGCGATGGGAGTGGCGCTACGCGCGCCGCGCGCTCGGCCTGCTCGTCGCGCAGCGCAACGCGCTCGATGACCGCACGCCGTCGCTCATCGCGCAGGAGCTGAGCGAGGCGTTCACCCGCGACCCGTACATCGCCGTCGGAGCGCTCACGCTCGCCGAGCGGCAGTTCAACGAGCGGCTCGCCGCGTACCGGGATGCGCTCGCGTCGCGCTCCGGCGAGCCGACCGGCACCCGCGTCGCGCGGATCCTGCTCGCGTTCACCGGACAGGTGCGCCCGAAGCCCGAGGTGCTCGCGCACGCCGCGACGGTGCTCACGCGGTACTTGGCCGAGGTCGGCTCCGCGCTCGAGCACGCATTCGGCACGCCGTCGCTCCCCGAGGACGTGCCGCCGTCGGCCGTCGGCGGCGCACCCTGACGGGACCGGCGAGCGCGAAAACGGGGCGGCTGCGATGGCAGCCGCCCCGTGTGTTTTCACAGTGCTCGGGGGGGGACTTGAACCCCCACGTCGTCGCCGACACAGGCTTCTGAGACCTGCGTGTCTACCAGTTCCACCACCCGAGCTCCAGCGCCTAACTGACGGCGCGAGAACGAGAAAGCTAGAGGACGGGTGTGGTGAAGTCAACGCCGCGGCAGACGTCGCCTCACGCTGCCGCACGTCGCCGGGCGCGAGTAAGTTGCGCGCATGATGGCCAGGTCCGGAGCGTCCGGCGACAAGTCCGACAACGACGGCGTGATCGCCCGGAACAAGCGGGCCCGCCACGACTACCACATCCTCGACACCTTCGAGGCGGGGCTCGTGCTGACCGGCACCGAGGTCAAGGCGCTGCGCCAGGGCAAGGCGACGCTCACCGACGCCTACGGGCACGTCCGTGAGGGCGAGGCGTTCCTCCTCAACCTGCACATCGGGCAGTACGAGCAGGGCAACGTCTTCAACCACGAGCCGACGCGCACCCGCAAGCTGCTGCTCCACCGGCGCGAGATTCGACGCCTCATCGGCTCGGTCGAGCGGGAGGGGCTGACGCTCGTGCCACTCGACCTGCACTTCAAGGATGGACGCGTGAAGGTCTCGATCGCCCTCGCGAAGGGAAAGAAGCTGCACGACAAGCGCGAGGACATCCGCCGCCGCGACGACGAGCGCGAGATGGCGCGGGCGGTGCGGGCGCGGTGATCGCGCCACTCCTCGCGCTCCTGCTGGCCGGCGCGGCGCAGCCGACGACGCCGCCGCGCCCGATCGTCGTCCGGCCCGCGCCGGGAGTCGAGCGCTCCCTGCCGGTGGAGGCGCGCGGTCCGTCCGCCGACCGCTTCGTCCGCGCCGACCGCCTCGCCCAGGCGCTCGGCGGCACCGTCGGGCCGGCGGAGGACGCCCCCGAGCTCGTCCGGCTGCGCGTCGCTGGGCTCACGGTCGATCTGGCACCCGAAGCGCCGTTCGCCCGCGTCGAGGGCGAGGTCGTGCCCCTGTCGACGGCGCCCGTGCGCGACGGCGAGCGGGTCTGGATCCCGCTGCAGCTCGTCACCGACGTGCTGCCGCGGGCCGGCCACGGCCTGCTGTACGACGAGGAGCATCGAGAGCTGCGCACGTTCACCGCCGTGGCGACCGCGCCGGAGCCGACGCCGAAGCCGCAGCGGCAGGCCCCGACGCCGGTGACGAAGGCGCCGGAGAGTGCACCCGTCCCGGCGCCCGCCGCCGCGAAGCCGATGCCGGAGCCGGCCCCGACGACGCGCACCGCGCCGCCGCGCCGCGCCCGCGGCACGCACGTCGTCGTCGTCGACGCGGGGCACGGCGGGCCGGACTCCGGCATGCACGGTTCCGGCGTCGACGAGAAGGACGTGACCCTCGGGATCGCCCGGCAGCTCGACGCGGCGCTCCGATCGCGCGGGGTCGGCGTCGTCATGACGCGCGCGCGCGACACGCTCATCGCCCTCGCCGACCGCGGTCGGATCGCGAACCAGCAGCACGGGGAGCTGTTCCTCTCCATCCACGTCAACGCGGCGAACCCGTCGTGGAAGAACGCGGCCGCGTATCGCGGGTTCGAGACCTACTTCCTCGCCGACGCGAAGAGCGAGGACGCCCGCCAGGTCGCCTCGCGCGAGAACGAGTCGGTGCGCTTCGAGACGGCCGCCTCGTCGACCGGCCAGGACCCGCTCGGCTTCATCCTCAGCGACATGGCGCAGAACGAGCACCAGCGCGAGTCGAGCCGGCTGGCGACGCTCGTGCAGCGCTACCTGACGAAGGTGCACCCCGGACCGAGCCACGGGGTGAAGCAGGCCGGCTTCAAGGTGCTCATCTGGGCGTCGATGCCCGCCGTGCTCGTGGAGGTCGGCTTCGGCACGAACGCCGACGACGCCGCGTTCATCGCGAGCGCCCGGGGGCAGCGCGCTCTCGCGAGCGCGATCGCCGACGCGACGGTCGAGTACCTGTCGCGCGCGGAGCGCACCGGCGCCGGCGACGGCGGCACTCGATGACGACTGTCGCCGCCCCGCCGTCGAACACGGCCGTCGAGCCGGTCGGGCCGCTCGGCGTTGTGGCCGCAGGGCTGGCGTTCCGCAACCCGCTGCTGCTCGCCTCCGGCACCGCCGGCTACGGGCACGAGCTGCACCGCGTGATGAACCTCGACGCGCTCGGCGGGCTCGTGACGAAGGCGGTGAGCGTGGAGCCGCGGGGCGGGGCGCCGGCGCCGCGCGTCGGCGAGTTCCCCGGCGGGATGATCAACGCCGTCGGGCTCGCGAACCCGGGGATGGAGGCCGTCGCCCGCGACCACCTGCCGTGGCTCGCCCGGCACCTGGCGGCGCGGGGCACTCGCGTGCTCGTGAACGTCGTCGGCTTCGCGGTCGACGAGTTCCCGCGCGTCGTCGAGCGGCTGGACGGCGAGGCGGGCGTGGACGGATTCGAGCTGAACGTGAGCTGCCCGAACACCAAGTGCGGCGGGATGGAGTTCGGCGCCGACCCCGCGTCGCTCCGTGCGGTGGTGGAGGGCGCGCGTGCGGCGACGCGTCGCCCGCTGTTCGTGAAGCTGTCGCCGACGCTCCCCGACATCGTCGGCAGCGCGCGCATCGCGGCCGACGCCGGCGCCGACGGGCTCACGCTCGTGAACACGCTTCCCGGGCTCGTGATCGACGTCGAGCGGCGGCGCCCGGTGCTCGGCTTCGGCTCCGGCGGCATGAGCGGCGCCGGATTGCTGCCGGCCGGGGTGCTCGCGGCTTGGAAGGTCTCCCGCGCCGTCGACCTTCCGATCGTCGGCCTGGGCGGCGTGCGGAGCGCGACGGACGCGCTGCAGTATCTCCTGGCCGGTGCGACGCTGGTGGGGGTGGGTACGGCGGCGATGCAGAATCCGCGGCTGCCGGAGCAGGTCGCGCGCGATCTCGCGCGCTGGTGCGGGCGGCACGGCGTGACGCGACTCTCGGACATCATCGGCTCCCTGGAATGGCCAAGCTGAGCACCCCGATCCCGATCGTCGCGCTGGACGTGCCGACCGCCGCCGACGCCCTCTCGCTCGTGGACCGGCTCGGCGATGGATGCCGTTTCTACAAGGTGGGGCTCGAGCTGTTCGTCGCGGCGGGCCCGGAAGTCGTTCGCACGTTGCGACTTGCTGGGGTCGATGTCTTCCTCGATCTGAAGCTGCACGACATCCCGAACACGGTCGCCGGCGCGGTGCGGAGCGCCGCCCGGCTCGACGTGCGTCTGCTCACCGTGCACACGGCCGGAGGCGCGGCGATGCTCTCCGCCGCCGCGCAGGCCGCGGCGGGAACGGGCTGCGACGTGCTCGGGGTCACCGTGCTCACCTCCATGGAAGCGCCGGAGGGCGAGGTGCTCCGGCTCGCGGCGCTCGCCGCGGAGGCGGGGCTGCACGGCGTCGTGTGCAGCGGACGCGAGGCCGCGGCGGTGCGGTCGCGGTACGGGACCGGACTCGCGACGCTGGTGCCGGGGATCCGACCGGGCGGCGTCGGCTCGCACGATCAGGCGCGGGTCGTCACGCCGGCACAGGCGGCGGAGGCCGGGGCCACGTACGTCGTGCTCGGCCGTGCCGTGACGCAGGCGGCGGACCCGGTGCGGGCGCTGGCGGGCATCGCGGCGGAGCTGCGGGACGCGAAAGCGCCGGGGCTGGCGGACTTGCGTGCAGGGCGTAAACCCGCTTAATTCCGAGTCTTGGCCGGAATTCCCCTCGCCAGACTGGAGCGCACTGTGAAAGTCCGCAGCAGCGTGAAGCCGATCTGCGAGCACTGCAAGGTCGTCAAGCGCGACGGCGTGACTCGCATCATCTGCAAGCGCAACCCCAAGCACAAGCAGCGTCAGGGCTGATATGGCTCGCATCGCAGGCGTCGATCTCCCGCGCGACAAAAAGGTCGAGATCGGGCTCACCTACATCTTCGGGATCGGGCGCTCCACGGCGCAGAAGATCCTTGGCGCGTCGGGCGTGAAGCCCGAGCAGCGTGTGCGCGACCTGAGCGACGCCGACGTCGCTCGTCTTCGCGCCGAAATCGAGCGCACCTACAAGGTCGAAGGTGCGCTGCGGACCGAGGTCGCCATGAACATCAAGCGGCTCATGGACATCGGTTCGTACCGTGGCATCCGCCACCGCCGTGGCCTTCCCGTGCGCGGGCAGCGGACGCACACGAACGCGCGCACGAAGAAGGGGCCGCGCCGCGCGATCGCGGGCAAGAAGAAGGTGACCAAGTAACATGGCTACTGCGAAGAAGACCAAGAAGATCGTCGAGGCGGAGGGCGTCGCGCACATCAGCGCGACGTTCAACAACACGACGATCACCATCACCGACAGCCGCGGGAACGCGCTGTCGTGGGGTTCGGCCGGCAAGGCGGGGTTCAAGGGCTCCAAGAAGTCCACGCCCTTCGCTGCGACGGTCGCCTCCGAGCAGTGCGCCAAGGAGGCCATGACGCTCGGCGTGCGCCGCGTGCACGTGCGCGTGCAGGGTCCCGGCTCGGGTCGTGAGAGCGCGATCCAGGCGCTCGCCGCCGCCGGTCTCACCGTGAAGTCGATCAAGGACGTGACGCCGATCCCGCACAATGGTTGCCGGCCGCCGAAGCGGCGGAGGGTCTGACGATGGCTCGCTACACGGGTCCGAGCTGCCGCCAGTGCCGCCGCGAGGGGACCAAGCTGTTTCTCAAGGGCACCAAGTGCTTCACGGAGAAGTGCCCCGTCGAGCGTCGTCCGTACGCGCCGGGTCAGCACGGCCAGAACACCGCGCGCCGTCGTAAGACGAGCGAGTACGCCAAGCAGCTGCGCGAGAAGCAGAAGATCAAGCGCATCTACGGCGTCAGCGAGCGGCAGTTCCGCAACACGTTCGAGAAGGTCAGCACGCTGCCCGGCATCACGGGCCACAACCTGCTGGCCGCGCTCGAGAGCCGCCTCGACAACATGGTGTACCGCATGGGCTTCGCCGCCAGCCGCAAGGCCGCGCGTCAGCTCATCCGCCATCGCCACGTCGAGGTGAAGGGCAAGACGGTCGACGTCCCGAGCTACCAGGTGAAGCCGGGCGAGGAGCTCCGCGTCCGCATGAAGTCGCGCGAGATGGTCGCCGTGCAGGCCGCGATGGATCAGTCGGCCCGCGGCGCGCCGCTCGCCTGGATCGCGGTCGACAAGGAGTCGTTCTCCGGCCGCATGCTCGAGCGCCCGCAGCGGCCGAGCATCCCGATCGCCGCGCAGGAGCAGCTGGTCGTCGAGCTCTACTCGAAGTAACAAGCCGAGCGTGGAGCGTGGAGCGGAGAGCGTTGAGGAACTCACTCGGCGCTCAACGCTCCACGCTCCACGCTGGGGATACGGGTCGGGACCTTCACTCCCGTACGGGCCTGCCGCGCGTGAAGGGCGGGGCAGGGCGTCGCCCGAAAGGGCGTGACCAATGAGGACTGACTAACGCAATGGCTACCACGATCGATCTCCGCGGGCTCGTCCGGCCGCAGCTCGTCGAAGCGACGAAGCGCGAGGACAACCTGAACGTCGCCGAGTTCCGCCTGCAGCCGCTCGAGCGCGGCTTCGGGCACACGCTCGGCAACTCCATGCGCCGCCTGCTGCTGTCGTCGCTCCGCGGCGCGGCGGTGTGGGGCTTCCGCATCGACGGCGTCGTCCACGAGCACCAGACGATTCCGGGCGTCGTGGAGGACGTGCACCAGATCATCGGCAATCTGAAGACGCTCACGCTGACGCTCGACGACGACGTCGAGACGGCGGTGCTGCGCATCCAGAAGACCGAGGCGGGTCCGATCACCGCCGGCGACATCCAGGGCGCCAGCGGCGTGCGCATCGTCGACGCCGCGCACCACCTCCTCACGCTCCAGGAGGACCGCGAGCTCAACATCGAGCTCTACGTGAACAAGGGGCGCGGCTACGTCGAGAGCGACCAGCATCCGGTCGATCGCGGCCTGCCGGTCGATCTCGTCCGCGTGGACTCGATCTACAACCCGGTGCGCCGCGCGAACTTCGCGGTGGCCGAGACGCGCGTCGGGCAGCGCACGGACTACGATCGGCTCACGCTGACCGTGGAGACGAACGGCACGATCACGCCGGAAGAGGCGGTGAGCTACGCCGCGGCGCTCGCGCAGACGCACTTCCAGTACTTCGCCGGCTTCGGCTCGCACGCCGCGGCCAGCGTGGCGGCGGGCGGCGACGGCAACGGCGCCGACGCGCTGCGGATGGGTGACCTGCTCCGCACGTCGATCGACGATCTCGAGCTCTCGGTGCGCAGCGTCAACTCGCTCAAGAACTCGAACATCCGCACGCTCGGCGATCTGGTGCGTCAGACGGAGAACCAGATCCTGCAGGTCAAGAACTTCGGCAAGAAGTCCCTCCAGGAGATCGCCGATCTCCTCGAGCGCGAGGGGCTGAACTTTGGCATGCGCTACGAGGAAGCGGGCGACGGCGGAGTGCGGATCACCGATTGGGGCACCGCACCGAGCCGCGCCGCCGCGAACGCGCCAGAAGACGACGACGAGGAGTAAACCATGCGTCACCGCAAGGCCGGGCGGCAGCTGCGCCGCACGAGCGAGCAGCGTCTCGCGCTGCTCCGCAACCTGGCGTCCTCGCTCATCGAGCAGGGCGCGATCGAGACGACCGAGGCGAAGGCCAAGGAGCTGCGCCCGTTCGTCGAGAAGCTGATCACCAAGGCGAAGTCGGGCACGCTGCACGCGCGCCGGCTCGCCGGGCGTCACGTGCAGAAGCGCGAGACGGCCGACAAGCTGTTCCGCGAGGTCGGGCCGAAGTTCGCCACGCGCCCGGGCGGCTACACGCGCATCCTGAAGCTGGGGCACCGCCGGGGCGACGGCGCGGACATGGCCCGCATCGAGCTCGTCGAGCGCTGAGGAGAAGCATCATGGCCATCAACCGGAGCCGCTGCTACGTCTGCGAGAAGGGCGTTGCGTACGGCAACAACGTCTCGCACGCGAACAACCGCACCCGCCGCACCTGGAAGCCGAACCTCCAGGTCGCGCGCATCGAGGCGGACGGCAAGATCATCAAGGTCAAGGTCTGCACGGGCTGCCTGAGCGCGGGGAAGGTGAAGCGCGCCCCGCGCGGCGGCGCCGTCACGGTGTGAACCGTCGCGCGGTGACCGGACGACCCTCGTCGTTGTTGAGGAAGGGAGCCCCGACGGGCTCCCTTTTTCGCGTACCTTTACTGCGCCCATGAAGACTGCGTTCATCACCGGGATCACCGGCCAGGACGGCTCGTACCTCGCCGAACTGCTGTTAGGCAAGGGGTATCGCGTCGTCGGCGTCGTGCGGCGCAGCTCGACGTCGTACTTCGAGCGCATCGGCCATCTGCTCGATCGCGTGGAGCTCGTGTCCGCCGACCTGCTGGACCAGACGTCGCTCGTCGATGCGGTCGACGCGGCGAAGCCGGACGAGATCTACAACCTCGCCGCGCAGAGCTTCGTGCAGACGTCGTGGACGCAGCCGGTGCTCACCGGCGAGTTCACGGCGTTGGGCGTCACGCGCATGCTCGAGGCGATGAAGAAGGCCGCGCCGAAGGCCCGCTTCTACCAGGCCAGCTCCAGCGAGCAGTTCGGCAAGGTGGTCGAGACGCCGCAGCGCGAGACGACGCCGTTCTACCCGCGCAGCCCGTACGGCGTGGCGAAGGTCTACGGCCACTGGATCACGGTGAACTACCGCGAGAGCTTCGGGCTGTTCGCGGCGAGCGGCATCCTGTTCAACCACGAGAGCGAGCGGCGCGGGCTCGAGTTCGTGACGCGCAAGATCAGCGACGGCGTGGCGCGCATCGCGTTCGGCCTCGACGACCGGCTGCCGTTAGGCAACCTCGACGCGCGGCGCGACTGGGGCTTCGCGGGCGACTACGTCGACGCGATGTGGCGCATGCTGCAGCAGGACGAGCCGGACGACTTCGTCGTCGGCACGGGCACGACGTGCTCGGTGCGCGACTTCTGCCAGCGCGCGTTCGACGTCGTGGGACTCGACTACCGCGAGTTCGTGACGCGCGACGAGCGGTTCTTCCGGCCGGCGGAGGTGGACCTGCTCGTCGCCGACCCGTCGAAGGCGGCCGAGAAGCTCGGCTGGACGCCGACGGTCACGTTCGAGCAGCTCGTGCAGCGCATGGTGGAAGCGGACGTCGCCCGCTACCGGCGGATGGGCCACACGCCGACGCGCGGCCGCGTCTAGTGCGGGCGCTGATCACCGGCGCCGCCGGGTTCGTCGGCCGCTGGCTCGCCCGCGAGCTCGTGGAGCGCGGGTGGGACGTCACCGGCGCGGCGCTCGAGCCGGCGGCGATCGACGGCGTCCGCTGGGTCACCGGCGACGTGCGCGACGGGGCGCATCTCGCCGACGCCCTCGACGCCGCGCGCCCGGACGCGGTCTTTCACCTCGCCGGCGTGACGTTCGTGCCGGCGGCCGGCGACGACCCGGGCGCCACCGCGGAGGTGAACGTCGTCGCCGCGGCGCGGCTCCTCGGCCTGCTGCGCGAGCGGAAGCGCGCGGGCGTGCTCGACCCGGTGGTGGTCGTCACGGGGAGCGCAGAGCAGTACGGCCGGCACGAGGAGGGGGAGATGCCCGTCGCCGAGCGCGCCGAGCAGCGCCCGCACTCGGTGTACGCGGCGACGAAAGTGGCGCAGGAAGCGATCGCGCTCGAGGCGTGGCGCTCGGCGGGAGTGCGCGTGATCGCGACGCGCAGCTTCAATCACAGCGGCCCCGGGCAGGCGCCGCACTTCCTGCTGCCGGCGCTCGTCCGCCGCGCGCGGACGCTGCGCGGCGGCGCGCTCCGGATGGGCAACCAGCGACCCGTCCGCGACTTCCTGCATGTGAGCGACGTCGTGGCCGCCTATATTTCGCTCGCCGAGCGCGGCTCCCCGGGGGAGGCGTACAACGTCGCGAGCGGTGTCGGCACGTCGGTCGGCGAGCTCGCGCGCCGCGTGCTGCAGCGCTGCGGGGTCGACGCCCCGATCGCGAGCGACCCCGCGCTCGTCCGCCCCGCCGACGTGCCCTGGCTCGTCGGCGATCCCTCGAAGCTCCGGGCCGCGACCGGCTGGTCGCCGCGCCGAACGCTCGACGACCTTCTCGACGACCTGATCGCGCACCACGATGCCACGTCGGACTGACCTGCACCGCATCCTCGTCATCGGCTCCGGCCCGATCGTCATCGGCCAAGCCGCGGAGTTCGACTACTCGGGGACGCAGGCGACGAAGGCGCTGCGCGAGGAGGGCTACGAGGTCGTGCTCGTGAACTCGAATCCGGCGACGATCATGACGGATCCCGAGTTCGCCGATCGCACCTACATCGAGCCGGTGACGCCGGAGTACGTCGAGCTGGTGATCGCGAAGGAGCGCCCCGACGCGATCCTGCCGACGATGGGCGGCCAGACCGCGCTCAACGTCGCCATGGCGCTCGCCGAGCGCGGCGTGCTGGAGAAGTACGGCTGCGAGCTGATCGGCGCGAACGCGCGCGCGATCAAGATGGCCGAGGACCGGCAGGAGTTCGACAAGGCGATGAAGCGCATCGGCCTGGAGACGCCGGCCGGCAAGATCGCCACGACGTGGGACGAGGCGCTCGAGATCGCGGAGTGGACGGGGTTCCCGGCGATCATCCGTCCGAGCTTCACGTTAGGCGGGTCGGGCGGCGGCATCGCGTACAACCGCGAAGAGTACGAGGCGATCGTGCGGCGCGGCCTCGATCTCTCGCCGGTGACGCAGGTGCTGATCGAGCGCTCGCTGCTCGGCTGGAAGGAGTTCGAGCTCGAGGTGATGCGCGACTCGGAGGACAACGTCGTCATCGTCTGCTCGATCGAGAACTTCGACCCGATGGGCGTGCACACCGGCGACTCGATCACCGTCGCGCCGGCGATGACGCTCACGGATCGCGAGTACCAGACGATGCGCGACGCGGCCGTCGCCATCATCCGCGAGATCGGCGTCGACGCGGGCGGGTGCAACATCCAGTTCGCGGTGAACCCGACGAACGGCGAGATGGTCGTGATCGAGATGAACCCGCGCGTGTCGCGCTCCTCGGCGCTCGCGTCGAAGGCGACGGGGTTCCCCATCGCGCGCATCGGCGCGAAGCTCGCCGTCGGCTACCGCCTGGACGAGATCCCGAACGACATCACGAAGACGACCCCCGCGTCGTTCGAGCCGGTGCTCGACTACGTCGTGGTGAAGTGTCCGCGGTTCGCGTTCGAGAAGTTCGCCACGGCGGATCCGCGGCTCACGACGCAGATGAAGAGCGTCGGCGAGAGCATGGCGATCGGGCGCACGTTCAAGGAGGCGTTCCAGAAGGCGCTGCGCGCGCTCGAGACAGGGCGCGCGGGCTGGGACATCGGCGCCACGCCGTCCGACGACCGGCTGCCCGACGACTCGATGGACGGGCTGCGCGGCATGCTGCGCCAGGCGACGCCGGAGCGGGTGTTCCAGCTGAAGCGCGCGCTGCTCGCCGGCATGAGCGTCGACGAGCTGCACGACCTCACGGCGATCGATCCGTGGTTCCTCGCGCAGCTCGGCGAGCTGGTGGCCGCGGAGCGGGCGTACGCGTCGGGCGGAGAGCCCAACGCGCGCGGCCTCCGCCGCATGAAGCGACTCGGCTTCTCCGACCGGCAGCTCGCCGCGCTGCGCGGAGAGGACGAGAAATCGGTGCGCGAGCGGCGTCACGCGCTCGGCGTGCGGCCGGCGTACAAGATGGTCGACACGTGCGCGGGCGAGTTTCCGTCGGCGACGCCGTACCTGTACAGCTCCTACGACGAGGAGGACGAGGCGCCGCGCAGCGGACGCAAGTCGGTCGTCATCCTCGGCTCGGGACCGAACCGGATCGGGCAGGGGGTCGAGTTCGACTACTGCTGCGTGCGCGCCGTGATCGCGCTGCGCGAGCGTGGGTACGAGACGATCATGATCAACTCGAACCCCGAGACCGTCTCGACCGACTTCGACACGTCGGACAAGCTGTACTTCGAGCCGCTGACGCTCGAGGACGTGCTGGAGATCGTGCATCGCGAGCAGCCGCTCGGCGTGATCGTGCAGCTCGGCGGCCAGACGCCGCTGAAGCTGACGCGGCCGCTGGAGGCGGCGGGCGTAACGATCCTCGGCACGTCGCCCGACGCGATCGACGTCGCCGAGGACCGCCGGCGGTTCGAGAAGATCGCGCGCGAGCTCGGGCTCGCGCAGCCGCCCAACGGCACGGCGACGAGCGTCGACGAGGCGGTGGAGGTCGCGGCACGCGTCGGGTATCCCGCGCTCGTGCGCCCGTCGTACGTGCTCGGCGGGCGCGCGATGGAGATCGTGTACGACGAACCGTCGCTGCGCGACTACTTCGTGCGCGCCGCGCGCGTGAGCGAGGACCGGCCGGTGCTCATCGATCGCTTCCTCGAGGACGCGTTCGAGGCGGACGTCGACGCGATCTGCGACGGCGAGCGCGTGGTGATCGGCGCCGTGATGCAGCACATCGAGGACGCGGGGATCCACTCCGGCGACTCGGCGTGCGTGCTGCCGCCGTACCTGCTGCGCGAGGAGGACGCCGACGTGATGCGCGCCCAGACGGAGGCGCTGGCGAAGGCGTTAGGCGTCGTGGGCCTCATCAACGTGCAGTTCGCCGTGAAGGACGGCGTCGTGTACGTGCTCGAGGTGAACCCGCGCGCGAGCCGCACGGTGCCGTTCGTGAGCAAGGCGATCGGCGTACCGCTCGCGTCGATCGCCGCACGCGTGATGCTCGGCGAGACGCTCGAGTCGATCGGCTACACCGAGGAGATCGTGCCGCCGTACGTGTCGGCGAAGGAAGCGGTGTTCCCGTTCAACAAGTTCCGCGAGTTCGATCCGATCCTCGGCCCGGAGATGCGCTCCACCGGCGAGGTGATGGGGATCGCCGACTCGTTCGGCGCCGCGTTCCTGAAGGCGGAGGTGGCGGCGGACAACGCGCTGCCGAGCACCGGCGCGGTGTTCATCACGGTGAACGATCGCGACAAGGTCGGGGTGACGCCGATCGCGCGCCGGCTGCACGAGATGGGCTTCCGCGTGTACGCCACCGAGGGCACCGCGCGGTATCTGCGCAAGCACGGCGTGCCCTGCGATCGCGTGTTCAAGCTGAACGGCGGCCGGCCGAACGGCTTCGACCTGCTCGTGAACAGCGAGGTGGGGCTGCTCATCAACACGCCGCTCGGCAAGCACGCGCAGGTCGCCGACTACACGCTGCGCCAGGCCGCCATCGCGCGCCGGGTGCCGTACACCACGACGCTCTCGGCGGCGAACGCCGCGTGCGACGCGATCCTCTCGCTGCGCTCGCGCGCGCCGCTCGTGCGCTCGCTGCAGGAGTGGCACGCCCAGCTCGGCGCGGCCGGCGAGGGCACCGGAGTGACCGACGCGGCCGATCCGCGAGTTATCTCGACGACCGCTCGTTGACCCGTTTTCCCCAGACTCGCAGCTTTCCTCGATGCCCGTTCCTCTTCTCGACCTGCGCGCGCAGCACGCCACCATCCGCGACGACGTCGTCAAGGCGATGATGGAGGTGGTCGACGCGCAGGCGTTCATCCTCGGCGAGCCGGTCGCGGCGCTCGAGCGCGAGGTCGCCGCCCTGTCGCACACGCGGCACGCCATCGGCTGCGCGAGCGGCACCGACGCCCTGCTGCTCGCGCTCCGGGCGATCGACACCGGTCCCGGCGACGAGGTGATCACGACGCCGTTCACGTTCTTCGCCACGGCGGGGACGATCCACAACGCGGGCGCGCGGCCGGTGTTCGTCGACATCGATCCGGCGACGTTCAACATCGCGCCGGCCGCGGTGGAGGCGGCGATCGGACCGAAGACGAAGGCGGTGATCCCGGTCGATCTGTTCGGCCAGATGGCGCCCATCGAGGAGCTGCTGCGCGTGTCCAAGGGGCTCCCGGTGATCGAGGACGCGGCGCAGTCGATCGGCGCGCGGCGCCAGATCGACGGCGAGTGGCGCATGGCCGGCGAGGCCGCGACGATCGGGACGTTCTCGTTCTTCCCGTCGAAGAACCTCGGGGGTTACGGCGACGGCGGAATGATCGTCACCCAGGATGACCGTGTCGCGACGCGGCTCTCGCGGCTGCGCGTGCACGGAGGCCTCAAGACCTACTTCCACGACGAAGTCGGATACAACAGCCGGCTCGACGCGCTGCAGGCCGCGGTGCTGCGGGCGAAGCTGCCGCACCTCGCGGGATGGAGCGAGGCGCGCCGGCGCAACGCGTCGTTCTACGACGAGGCGTTCGCCGACGTGGCCGAGATCCGCACGCCGTACGTGGATCCCGCGAACGAGTCGATCTACAACCAGTACACCATCCGCACGGACCGCCGCGACGCGCTGCAGGCGCACCTGAAGGAGCGCGGCATCGGCACGTCGATCTACTACCCGCTGCCGCTGCATCAGCAGCCGTGCTTCGCGTACCTCGGCTATCAGGCGGGCGCGTGCCCGGAAGCCGAGCGCGCGGCGAGCGAGGTGATCTCCCTCCCGATCTACCCCGAGCTGACGCGCGATCAGCTCGAGGAAGTCGCCTCGACGGTCCGCGCGTTCTACGGCCGCTGAGCCACGTCCCTCCGAGTCTCCGATGAAAGATCAGCTTCTGCAGAAGATCCACGACCGGAGCGCCGTGGTGGGCGTGGTCGGTCTCGGCTACGTCGGGCTACCGCTGGCGGTGGAGTTCGCGAAGGCCGGGTTCACGGTCGTCGGCTACGACATCAGCACGCGCGTCGTCGAGCTCCTGAACCAGGGCGAGAGCCACATCCAGGACGTCGCCGCGGCCGACGTCGCCGAGGCGGTGCGGTCCGGCCGCTTCACCGCGACGACCGACGAGGGGCGGCTCCGCGAGTGCGACGCGATCTCGATCGCGGTCCCCACCCCGCTCTCCAAGACGCGCGACCCGGACATGGCGTACGTGCTGGCCGCGGGCGACGCGATCCAGCGTCAGGCGCATCCGGGCATGGTGATCGTGCTCGAGAGCACGACCTATCCGGGCACGACGCGCGAGCTGTTCCAGCCGCGCATGGAGGCTGCCGGGCTCACCGTGGGCGAGGACGTCTTCCTCGCCTTCAGCCCCGAGCGCGTCGACCCGGGCAACCCGACGTGGCACACGAAGAACACGCCGAAGGTCCTCGGCGGCGTGACGCCGGCGTGCGTGGAGACCGCGACCGCGCTCTACGAGGCGTGCATCGAGCGCGTGGTGCCGGTCTCGAGCCCCGAGGCGGCGGAGCTGGTGAAGCTGCTCGAGAACACGTTCCGGGCGGTGAACATCGGGCTGGTGAACGAGATCGCGATCATCTGCGACAAGCTCGGCGTGGACGTCTGGGAAGTGATCGAGGCGGCGGCGACGAAGCCGTTCGGGTACATGAAGTTCACGCCGGGCCCGGGGATCGGCGGCCACTGCATCCCGCTCGACCCGCACTATCTCGCGTGGAAGATGCGGACGCTGAACTACAAGACGCGCTTCATCGACCTCGCGAGCGAGATCAACGCGGCGATGCCGGACTTCGTGGTGGAGAAGGTGGCGCGCGCGCTGAACGACGACCGCAAGGCGGTGAACGGGAGCCGCGTCCTCGTCCTCGGCATCGCGTACAAGAAGGACATCGACGACATGCGCGAGAGCCCGGCGTTCGACGTGATCCGGCTGCTGGAGCAGCGCGGCGCCGAGGTCGTGTACCACGATCCGTTCGTGCCGCACTTCCGGGAGCACGAGCACGAGGCGGGGTCGCGGCTGCGCCACTCGGTGCCGCTGACGGCGGACGAGCTGCACTCGGCGGACGCGGTGGTGATCGTGACCGACCACAGCCCGGCGGCGGTGGACTACCAGCTCGTGGTGGACGAGGCGAAGATCGTCGTCGACACCCGCAACGTGACGGCGAAGACCCGGAAGTCGGGGGCCCGCGTGGTCGCGCTCGCGTCCCACGATCACCTGTTCAACGAGGTGTCCGCGGCCCCTGCATTGCAGACGGCGGGTCACTAAGTTCCGGGTCGGGTAACCCCGGCCCGTTCGGGCCGGGCGTGCGAGGCGGGGCCGTGCGCTCCGCCTCGCGTCATTATCCGGCCGCCCCGTGCGAACCTCGGGTTGGGCCGCCGGGTACCAGAGCCGCCATGCTTCGTCTCACGTCCCTCACGACTGCCGGTCCAACCAGCCGACGGCGCCTCGGCGCGGTGCTGCTCGGTGCGCTCGCCCTCGCTGGCGCCGCCTGCGCGCCGCAGTTCAAGCCGCGGAGCTTCCCGACGACCCTCGCGCTCTTCCACGCGTCCGTGCGCGAGTACGACCGCCACCACTGGGACAACGCGCTCGCCGGCCTCGACCTCCTGTCGCAGCAGCTTCCGGCGCGCGACACGCTCCTCGCCGACGTCTACTGGTACCAGGGGCAGACGCACGACCGGAAGGAGGAGCACCTCCTGGCGGCGCAGGCCTACTCGCGCATCATCGACGCGTTCCCGGACGACTCGCTGGCCGACGACGCGCTCATGCGCACCGGCCAGGATTACGAGGAGCTGTGGAAGAAGCCGCGGCTCGACCCGCAGTACGGGCAGACCGCGCTCGCGACCTACCGGCAGCTGCTGTCGCTCTACCCGGACTCGAAGCTCGTGCCGGTGGCCGGGGCGCGGATCGCCGACCTGAACGCCCGGTTCGCGCAGAAGGACTACGACGCCGGCGACTACTACATGCGCCGGAAGTACTACGACTCCGCGATCATCTACTTCCGCGACGTCACCCGACTGTACCCGGGCACGCCGGCGGCGAAGCAGTCGTACCTCCGCATGGTCGAGGCATTCCGCGCGATCAACTACAAGGAGGACATCGCCGAGATCTGCACCGAGGCGCGGAAGTTCTATCCCACCGATGCCGACGTGACGCATGCGTGCGCCTCGGTGCCGAGCGTGGTGGCCGACTCCGCGCGCGCCGCGGCCGACTCGACGCGTCCGCGGATCCCCTGACCCGGCGGCGGGGCGTATGCGGGTGGGGGTCTTCGGCGGGACCTTCGATCCGCCGCACGTGGGGCATCTGCTCGTCGCCTCGGACGCCTGCGAGGCGCTCGCCCTCGATCGGATGGTGCTCGTCCCGGCGGGCACCCAGCCGCTGAAGGCAGGAGCGATCTCGGCCCCGGCGGACGCGCGGCTGGCGATGACCCGGCTCCTCGCGGACGGCGATCCTCGATTCGAGGTCGACCCAATCGAAATCGACCGGGGCGGGTTATCATTCATGGTTGACACGCTCGGGGCCCTCACCGGCCGGTGGAACGGCGCCGAGCTCTTCCTGCTCGTCGGGGCGGACGTGCTGGCGTCATTCGACCGGTGGCGAGACCCGGAGCGTGTCCGGCGGCTGGCGACGCTGGTTGTACTGACGCGGGCCGCCGACCCCACCGCTGCCGAGGCGGCGCACGCGACGGACGTCGATCACGCGCTGATCGGCGGCCCGCCGCAGCGCCTCCGCACGCGGCGCGTCGACGTCTCGTCCACCGAGATCCGGTCGCGCGTCCGGGCAGGATTATCGATTCGCGGATTCGTCCCCGAGAGCGTCGCCGACTTCATCGAGTCGGCGGGGCTGTACCGTTAGAGGAACCGATGCTCAAGTCCATCGTCAATCGCGTGTTCGGCACCCGCCACGACCGGGAGCGGCGGCGCGTGCAGCCGATCGTCGACGCGATCAACGAACAGTACGAGCGGCTCCAGTCGATCTCCGACGACGAGCTGCGCGGGCAGACCGCGAAGTTCCGCGAGATCCTGCGCGAGCGCACCGCGGACCTGGAGGCGCGTGCCGCCGAGCTGCGCGCGGCGAAGCGCGGTGCCGCGGATGCGGCGGAGCGCGAGCGGCTGGACAACGAGCTGTCGGGCGCCGACGGCCGCGGCGGCGTCGACGCCGAGCTGCGCGAGGCGATCGCCGACACGCTCGACGAGATCCTGCCGGAGGCGTTCGCCACGGTGCGCGAGGCGGCGCGCCGGCTCGTCGGCACGCAGGTGACCGTGACGGGCAACGAGCTGACGTGGGACATGGTCCACTACGACGTCCAGCTCATCGGCGGCATCCAGCTGCACCTCGGCAAGATCGCCGAGATGGCGACGGGCGAGGGCAAGACGCTCGTCGCGACGCTGCCGCTGTACCTGAACGCCCTCGCCGGCCGCGGCGCGCACCTCGTGACGGTGAACAACTACCTGGCCCGCCGCGACTCGCAGTGGATGGGCCACCTGTTCAGCTACCTCGGCCTAACGGTCGGCTGCATCGACGACACGGAGCCGGGCACGCCGCAGCGCCGCGCGGCGTACGAGGCCGACATCACGTACGGCACGAACAACGAGTTCGGCTTCGACTACCTGCGCGACAACATGGTGGTCTCGGTCGACCAGAAGGTGCAGCGGCCGCACTGGTATGCGATCGTCGACGAGGTGGACTCGGTCCTCATCGACGAGGCGCGCACGCCGCTCATCATCTCCGGCCCGGTCGGCAACGAGGTGGACGAGGCGTACGCGCTGCACAACGACAAGGTCGCGCGGCTCGTCCGCAAGCAGAACGAGCTCGCGAACACGCTCGTCGCCGAAGGCGAGCGCGCGATGGAGGCGAACGACACGGCGACCGCGGCGCTCATGTTCTACAAGGCGCAGCTAGGCTCGCCGAAGAACAAGCGCCTGATGAAGCAGCTCCAGGAGCCGGGCGTGAAGCAGCTCGTGCAGAAGATGGAGCTGGATCACATCGCGGACCGCAAGCTGCCCGCCACGAAGCAGCAGTACCGCGACCTCGAGGACGACCTGCTGTTCGTGCTCGACGAGAAGGGGCACACGGTCCACCTCACCGACCGTGGCGTCGACTACCTCGCGCCGAACAACCACGACGAGTTCGTGCTGCCGGACATCTCGACCGAGGTGCACCGGATCGAGCACGACCACGACTTGTCCGCGCAGGACAAGCTCGACGCGCGGCGCGCGATCGAGGTGGAGTACGCGCGCAAGAGCGAGTCGCTGCACATCATCCATCAGCTCCTGCGCGCGCACGCGATGTACGAGAAGGACGTGAACTACGTCGTGCAGGAGGGCCAGGTCCTCATCGTCGACGAGTTCACGGGCCGCACGATGCCCGGGCGCCGGTGGAGCGAGGGGCTGCACCAGGCCGTGGAGGCGAAGGAAGGGGTGCAGGTGAAGGGCGAGACGCAGACGCTCGCCACGATCACCATCCAGAACTACTTCCGCCTGTACGAGAAGCTCGCCGGCATGACCGGCACCGCGGAGACCGAGGAGAACGAGTTCCACGAGATCTACGGCCTCGAGGTCGCCGTGATCCCGACGAACCGCCCGATCGTCCGCGACGACCGGCAGGATCTCATCTACAAGACGCGCCGCGAGAAGTACAACGCGATCGTCGAGGAGACGAAGCGCTTGCACGGCCTCGGCTTCCCGGTGCTCGTCGGCACGACGAGCGTGGAAGCGTCGGAGACGCTCGCGCGCATGTTCCAGCGCGCGGGGCTCAAGCACAACGTGCTGAACGCGAAGTACCACCAGCGCGAGGCCGAGATCGTCGCCGGCGCGGGTCAGCCGGGCGCGATCACGATCGCGACGAACATGGCCGGCCGCGGCACGGACATCAAACTGTTCGGCAACGTGCGCGACGCGAAGCCAAGCGTGGTGAAGGATCTCGACGGCAAGGACATCGAGATCGAGGAGATCGGCGGCCTGCACATCATCGGCTCCGAGCGGCACGAGAGCCGCCGCATCGATCGCCAGCTCCGCGGCCGCGCGGGTCGTCAGGGCGATCCCGGTGCGTCGCAGTTCTTCCTGTCGCTGGAAGACGATCTGATGCGGCTGTTCGGCTCCGAGCGCATCGCCCGGCTCATGGACCGCATGGGCGCGGAGGAGGGCGAGGTCCTCACGCACCCGATGATCACGCGGTCGATCGAGGGCGCGCAGAAGCGCGTGGAGCTGCAGAACTTCCAGTCGCGCAAGCGGCTCCTCGAGTACGACGACGTGATGAACCAGCAGCGCGAGGTGATCTACTCGCTGCGCACGTTCGCGCTCGAGGGCGGCGAGGAGCTGAAGGGCGAGGCGCTGAAGATGGTCGAGAAGGCCGTCGCGCGGCGCATCGAGACGACGTGGGAGACGTTCGACGCCGAGGAGTGGGATCCCGCGCTGCTGCGCCAGGATCTGCTCATGCACTACCTGCTCACCGTCCCCGAGTTCGACGCCGACGCCGACGGCAACGAGCCGCCGAAGCCGGAGGCGCTCGGCACGGCGCAGGAGACGGGGCGTGAGGCCGGCCGCGCGGCGTTCGCGGCGAAGATCGCGCAGCTCGACGAGGTGCGCGACGACACCGGCGCCGGCTACGGCGGCCGCCTGCTCGCGCTCGTGATGCTGAACGTGATCGACGAGAAGTGGAAGGACCACCTCTACGATCTCGACCAGCTGCGCGCCGCGATCCACTACCGCTCGTGGGGGCAGAAGGATCCGCTGGTCGAGTACAAGGGGGAGGCGTACACGATGTTCGTCGACCTCATGAACGACGTCGCGAACACGTTCACGGAGCGCTTCCTGAAGGCGCAGCTCGTGTTCGAGCCGGCGCCGGAGTTCCCGGGCGACTTCGGTCCGGGCGGGGGTGGCGCGCCGGCGGTCGACGACGGGCCGTCGCGGCGCCGCCGGTACAACGCGTTAGGCATCCTCGAGGACATCCCCGAGGAGGAGCACGACGGCGCGTTCGCCGGCGCGAACGGACACGGGAGCGACGGCCAGCACGGTGACGGCGCCGACGGCGTCGTGGACGCGACGTACGAGCACGGCGCGCCGGGCGACGGCAACCAGGGCCACGTGACCGACGTGGGCCCGTCGGAGCCGCCGAAGTCGCACCCGGTGGCGCGCAAGGACCCGACGGTCGTCGGGGCGGGGAGCGTGCGCTCCCTGGCGACGCCCGCGGCGCCGCTCGTGGGCGACCTCTCGAACGTCGGCCGCAACGACCCGTGCCCGTGCGGCTCCGGGAAGAAGTTCAAGAAGTGCCACGGAGCGCACCTGAGCTGACGCCGGACCGCCGGACGCCTAACGCGAGGGCCGTCGCCGAGTAACGGCGGCGGCCCTCGGGTCGTCCGTGGGAGGCGCACGCCGCGCCCCGCGCCACTCCCCTCCCACGGTTCGTGTTTCACCGCAAGCACCTGTCGTCCGCCCGGCGGGCGGTCGCCCTGTTCGTGCGCCCGAACGCGCCACGCGTGCAGCTCACGCTCGTCGTGGCGCTCGCCGTCGCGGTGCTGTCCGCCACCGAGCCGCTGCTCCTGAAGGCCGTCGTCGACCGACTGACGGCCGCGCAGGTTCGCGGCACGCTCGGCGGCCTGGTCGCGTCGGTCACGCTGTTCGGCGCGGTGCTCGCGTGCCGCATCGCCGGCAACGCGCTGCAGACCAGCCGCACGTGGGCCGTGCGGCTCAACATCGAGTTCCAGCTCCGCTCGCGCGTCGCGGCGAAGCTCAGCGTGCTCTCGCCGCGCACGCAGGCGCAGATCGGCACCGGCGGGCTGCGACACGCCGTCGACGTGAGCGCACCGCATCTCGCGACGGCGTTCACCGACATCGCGTACGGGCTGACGCCGATCGTCGTCTACGTCGCGCTGTCGGCGTGGGGGATGGCGCGGCTGAACGGCGCGCTGACGGCGATGGTGCTGTGCGTGGTGCCGCTGCCGGCGATCGTCGCGACGCTCGCGGCGCGCCGGCAGACGCGCCGCGACCGCATGCATCAGCGCTTCTGGATGCGGCTCTGGTCGTGGTACGGCGAGGTGCTGCACGGCATGGCGACGGTGCGCGCGTTCGCGAACGAGCGCGCCGAGGAGCGGCGGTTCGTGCGCCGCGTGAAGTGGGCGTTCGGCAGCATCCAGCGCGGCATTCACCTCGACGCGCTCGTCACGTCCACGGCGGCGCTGTGCGAGCTGCTCGCGCGTCTCGCGGTGCTCGGCTACGGCGGCTTCCTCGTCGTCGACGGGCAGCTCTCGGTCGGCGCGCTGCTCGCGTTCCTCGGCTACATCGGCGGCGTGTTCGCGCCGGTGCAGACGATCATCGGGCTCTATCCCACGATCCGGAAAGCGGTCGTCGCGCTCGACGCGGTGTTCGCCGTGCTCGACGCGGAGGACGAGGCGCCGGACGTGCCCGACGCGCGGACGGCCCCGTCGCTGCGCGGCGAGGTGCGCTTCGAGGGCGTGCGGTTCGAGTATCACCCGGGGCGGCCGGCCATCGACGCGCTCGACCTCGTCGTCGCGCCGGGGCAGACGGTGGCGCTCGTCGGCCCGTCGGGGAGCGGGAAGTCGACGATGCTCCGCCTGCTGCAGCGACAGCATCATCCCGACGCGGGCCGTGTGCTGCTCGACGGCGTCGACGTGCGCGGGCTGCAGATCGCCAGCGTGCGCCGACAGCTCGGCGTGGTGCCGCAGGAGGTCGTGCTGTTCAGCGACTCCGTGGCGGCGAACATCGCGTACGGCCGGCCGAGCGCGACGCGTGCCGAGGTGGAGGCGGCCGCCCGCGCGGCGAACGCGCACGAGTTCATCGTGCAGCTCCCCGGGGGCTACGACCACAGGCTCGGCGAGGGCGGGCGCGGGCTCTCGGGTGGACAGCGGCAGCGGATCGCGATCGCGCGCGCGTTCCTCGTCGACCCCGCGGTGCTGCTGCTGGACGAGGCGACGGCGGCGCTCGACACGGAGAGCGAGCACGCGGTGCAGGGTGCGCTGCGCTCGCTGCGGGCCGGGCGCACGACGTTCATCGTGGCGCACCGGCTGAACACCGTGCGCGACGCCGACCGCATCGTCGTGCTGCGCGACGGCCGCATCGTCGGCGACGGCGCGCACGACACGCTCGTGGAGAGCTGTCCGACGTACGCCGCGCTCGTGCGCCATCAGCTCGCCGCGCCGACGAGCGACGCGCCCGACGAGGTGTCGCTCGTGCGCGTGGCCTGAGCGGCCTGCGCGGCGGCCGGCAATCGCCGGGCCCCGTGCGCGTCCGGCCGAGTGGGTGGCGGTCCCGGACGACCCGTACGCTCGGCTCGGCACGTCGGACCCGGGCACCCGCCCGGCCGGCGCCGACCGCCGGCGGCCGCCGATCCGCCGGCCGAGGGAGGGGAGGATCGACCGATGGAGACTCCGGTCGCGGTCCTGCGCGAGCACGCGCGTCCCGCACGACCCCGCACGTCTGGCTCGCGCGCGGCCGGCGGCTGTAGTATACGAGAGCTACCCCGCTCCGAGCGGCCGCGCGAGCGGCTCAAGGGGCTGGGACCGCAGGCGCTGAACGCGGCCGAGCTGCTCGCGATCGTGCTCGGCAGCGGCACCGGCACCTCCTCGGCCATCGCGGTGGCGCAGGCGGTGCTGGGGCGCGCGGAGGGCTCCCTGCGGCGGCTGGCGTTGCTGCCGGTGGCCGCGCTCACGGGAGTCCCGGGGGTCGGACCGGCACGCGCGGTCGCGATCCACGCGGCGCTCGAGCTCGGCCGGCGGCTGGCGGACGAGGGGCGCGATGAAGGGGCTCCGATCCGCTCGCCGCGGGACGTGTATCATGCGTACGTGGGACGGTTGCAGGATCTGCCGGTCGAGGAGTTTCACGTCGCCGTGCTCGACGCGCAGCACCGGCTCGAGCGGGACATCCTGGTGACGCGCGGCATCCTGAACTCCTCGCTCGTGCATCCGCGCGAGGTGTTCCGGGAAGCGATCGCCGAGCGTGCGGCGGCGATCGTGCTGGTGCACAATCACCCGAGCGGCGACCCGACGCCGTCGCCGGACGACCGGGCGGTGACGGAGCAGCTGGTCGCGGCCGGCCGCTTGCTGGACATCCCCGTGCACGACCACGTGATCGTCGGGCGCGGCCGGTTCGTGAGCTTCGCGGAAGCTGGACTACTGTGAGGGTATGTCGACCACGGTTCTGAGCGATTCGATCCCGGGGTGGGATCTCGGTGCGGACGCGGTGCACGAGCGCCTCGACCCGGAGCTGCTCGTGCGCGCGTACCGCTTCAGCGAGCGCGCGCACGAGGGGCAGACGCGCTCGTCCGGCGACCCGTACGTCACGCACTGCGTGGAGGTGGCGAAGACGCTCGCCGACCTGCAGCTCGACACCGTCACGGTGGCCGCCGGCCTGCTGCACGACGTCGTGGAGGACACGACGATCACGATCGCCGACGTGGAGCGCGAGTTCGGGAGCGAGATCGCGCTCATCGTCGACGGCGTGACGAAGATCGGCACGCTGCCGATGCACTCCACGCAGGAGCGGCAGGTCGAGAACTACCGCAAGCTGCTGGTGTCGGTCGCGAAGGACGCGCGGGTGATCATCATCAAGCTCGCGGACCGGCTGCACAACATGCGGACGCTCGACTACCTGCCGCCGGAGAAGCGCCGCCGGATCGCGCAGGAGACGCGCGACCTGTACGCACCGCTCGCCCACCGCTTCGGCATGGCGAAGATCCGGTGGGAGCTGGAGGACCTCGCGTTCAAGCACCTCGAGCCCGACGAGTACCGCTCGCTCGCGAAGCTCGTGGCGACGAAGCGCGGCGAGCGCGAGGCGCTCATCAACCAGCTCCGGGAGCCGCTCGAGCGGCAGCTGAAGGCGGCCGGCATCGACGTGCTCGACGTCGCCGGACGGCCGAAGCACCTGTGGTCGATCTACAAGAAGATGAAGCAGCGCGAGCGCGGGTACGAGGACATCTACGACCTCCTCGCGATCCGCGTGCTCGTGAACACCGTGCCCGAGTGCTACCACGCGTTAGGCGTCATCCACGAGTGGTGGACGCCGGTGCAGGAGCGCATCAAGGACTACATCGCGCAGCCGAAGTCGAACGGCTACCAGTCGCTCCACACGACGGTGTTCGGGCCGGGTCGGCAGCTGTTCGAGATCCAGATCCGCACGCGCGAGATGCACCGCACCGCGGACTACGGCATCGCGGCGCACTGGCGCTACAAGGAGGCGAGCAGCGACAAGGGGGACGAGCTGGAGCGGCACCTCGCCTGGTTCCGGCAGGTGCTGGAGCTGCAGCTCGACGCGAAGGATCCGGACGAGTTCCTCGAGTTCCTGAAGCTCGACCTGTACCAGGACGAGATCTTCGTCTTCACGCCGACCGGGGACGTCATCCAGCTCCCGAAGGGCGCGACGCCGATCGACTTCGCGTTCGCCGTGCACACCGAGGTCGGGCTGCACTGCGGCGGCGCGAAGATCAACGGGCGCATCGCGCCGCTCGCGCGGCAGCTGAAGAACTCCGAGACGGTCGAGATCATCACCTCGAGCACCGCGCGGCCGAGCCGCGACTGGCTCGCGCACGTGCGCACGAGCCGCGCGCGGCACAAGATCCGGCAGTGGCTGCGCATCGAGGAGCAGAAGACCGCGGCGAAGATCGGCCGCGAGATGCTCGAGAAGGAGACGAAGAAGCGGAAGCTCGCGAAGCCCGACGACGGCCAGCTGCTCGCCGTCGCGAAGCAGCTCAAGCTCGCCGACGCGAACCACCTGATCGCGTCGATCGGGCAGGGCGACGTGCCGGTGCTCCAGGTGCTGAAGGCGATCTACCCGGAGCTCGACCCGGCGCCCGACGCCGCGAAGCCGCCGAGCGCGTTCGAGCGGATCGTCGACAAGGTGCGCGGCGTGTCGAAGGGTGTGCGCATCCAGGGGGCGGACGGCCTCATGGTGCGCTACGCGCAGTGCTGCCAGCCGGTGCCCGGCGACCAGGTGGTGGGCTACGTGACGCGCGGCCGCGGGGTGAGCATCCACCGCGCCGACTGCCCGAACCTGCTCATGCTCGTGCACGAGCCGGAGCGGCGGCTGGAGATCGACTGGCAGGAGATGGAGGGCGAGCGCTTCACGGTGCGGCTCACGCTCGAGGGCTACGACCGCCGCGGCCTGTACGCCGACGTCGCCGGCGCGGTCACGTCGACGGGCACCGACATCCGCCACATGGAGCTGAAGACGGCGGAGGGGCGCGCGACCGGCTCGATCGTCGTCGAGGTGGAGAACCTCGTCCACCTGCAGAAGATCGTGCGCGCCGCGCGGCGCGTGAAAGGCATCACCGAGGTGGCGCGGCGCGAGCGGCTCGACGTGGAGGAATGAGACCGCGCACTCCGTAGTCGGTACTGCGTAGCGGTGTCCGGTTTTGCGTGCGCAGGACGTAGCTACGCAATGCGCACTACGCACTAGGCTCTCGGGAGGCCGCGTGGGAACGATGCTCACCCTCATCGTCATCGCGTTCGTCGACATGCTCGGCGTCGTGATGATCGTCCCGCTGCTTCCGTTCTACGCCACGCGCATGGGCGCGAGCGGCACCGTCGTCGGCATGCTCGTGGCCGCGTTCTCCGTCGCGCAGCTCCTCAGCGCGCCGACGTGGGGGCGCCTCTCCGACCGGCGCGGCCGGCGGCCCGCACTGCTGGCGGGGCTCGGCGTCTCGGCGCTGGGCTACCTCATGTTCGCCGGCGCGGACTCGATCGTCGTGCTGCTCGTGTCGCGCATCGTGCAGGGGTTCGGCGGCGGCACCGTCGGCGTGATCAACGCGGCGATCGCCGACGCGAGCACGTCGGCGGAGCGCACGAAGAGCATCGGCTGGCTCACGGCGTCGACGAGCCTCGGCGCGGTCGTGGGGCCGGTCATCGGCTCGGTGACGGCGCAGGAGTTCGGGCGTGCCGCGCCGGGGATCGTCGCCGCGGCCCTGTGCCTCGCGAACCTCGTGTACGCGCTGTTCGCCCTGCGCGAGACGAAGATCACGACGGCCGAGCACGAGGCGCGTCGCAAGGGCAGCCGGTCGTCGCGCGAGGTGCTGCGCGAGGTGCTGCGGCATCCGGCCGCATCCGCGTCGCGGCTGATCTGGATCTACACCGTCGGCATCGGCGCCTTCTACGGCATGATCGCCGTGTTCCCGCTGTACCTCGCGCGCGTGTTCGGCGTGACCGAGGCGACGATCGGCTACTTCGTCATGTTCTTCGGCGGCGTCGGCGTCGTCGTGCGGCTCGGCATCCTGGGCCGGCTCGTGACCTGGCTCGGCGAGTCGCGGCTGTGCCGCGTGGGCCTCGTGCTGCTCACGGTGGGGCTGGCGACGTTCCCGCTGCCGCGGCACCTCGCGCCGCTCGCGGTCCCGATGCTCCTGATGCCGCTCGGCACGGCCCTCACGTTTCCCGCGGTGACCGCGCTCCTGTCGCGCGTCGCGTCGCCGGCGGAGCGCGGCGTGTACCTCGGCGTGCAGCAGGCGCTCGGCGGCGTGGCGCGGGTGGCGCTGCCGGTGTGGACGGGGTTCGCGATCGACCGGTTCGGCGTCGGAAGCCCGTTCTGGTCCGGCGCGCTGCTCGCCGCGATCGGGCTCGCGCTCGCGGCGCGGCTCCCGCTGCGCCTGGAGACGTCGACGCACCGCGTCGTGTCTGATCAGGCCATGGCGGCCGCGGTGAGCGCGAGCGAGGCGGCGCTGCCGAGCGCCGGCGAGCCGGCGCGATCTCGGCGATGAGGCGATCGGGACCAGGCGAGTACCAATGGGGATCCCGGGATGCTTCAGGATCTGGGGATCCCCATTCGTACTCGCCTCACAGCTCGTCCCTCCCTCCATCGCCCTTCCCCGAACAGAATCCGGCAGGATCGATTACATTGTCGGGATGACCGATCGCGCCCAGTTCGATCTCCAGGCCCCGTTCAAGCCCGCCGGCGACCAGCCCCGCGCCATCGCGGAGCTGAGCAGGGGGCTGGAGCGCGGCGATCGCTTCCAGACGCTCCTCGGCGTCACCGGCTCCGGCAAGACGATGACGGTCGCGAACGTCATCAAGAACCACGGCCGGCCCACGCTCGTCCTGTCGCACAACAAGACGCTCGCGGCGCAGCTGTACGGGGAGCTGAAGAGCTTCTTCCCGCACAACGCGGTCGAGTACTTCATCTCGTACTACGACTACTACCAGCCCGAGGCCTACGTCCCGTCGAGCGACACGTACATCGAGAAGGACGCGTCGATCAACGAGGACATCGACCGGCTGCGGCTGCGCGCGACGTCGAGCCTCATGGAGCGCGACGACGTCGTGATCGTGTCGACGGTGAGCGCGATCTACGGCCTCGGCGACCCGGTGGAGTACCGCGAGCGGATGGTCACGCTCGCGCGCGGGCAGCGCATCGCGCGCGACGACATCCTGCGGCAGCTCGTCGGCATCCAGTACAACCGGAACGACGTCGCGTTCGAGCGCGGCACGTTCCGCGTGCGCGGCGACACGGTCGAGATCTTCCCCGCGTACGAGGAGCAGGGCGTGCGCGTGGAGATGTGGGGCGACGAGATCGAGCGCATCTCGAAGATCAACGTCGTCACCGGCGAGACGATCGCGACGCTCGAGAAGACGGCCGTCTATCCGGCGAAGCACTTCATCACGAACCGTCCGACGATCGAGCGCGCGGTGAAGGCCATCCGCGCCGAGCTGGACGAGCGGCTCGGCATGCTGCGCGCCGAGGGGAAGCTGCTCGAGGCGCAGCGGCTGGAGAGCCGCACGAACTTCGACATCGAGATGATGCTCGAGATCGGGACGTGCGCGGGGATCGAGAACTACTCGCGCCACCTGAGCGGCCGCACCGCCGGCGAGCGCCCGGCGTGCCTGTTCGACTACTTCCCGGACGACTTCCTCGTCGTCGTGGACGAGAGCCACGTGACGCTGCCGCAGATCCGCGGCATGTACAACGGCGACCGCGCGCGCAAGCTGACGCTCGTCGACTACGGCTTCCGGCTGCCGAGCGCGCTCGACAACCGGCCGCTCGTGTTCGACGAGTTCCTCGCGCTCACCCCGCGCATGATCGCCGTGAGCGCGACGCCGGGTGAGCTGGAGCTGCAGCTCAGCGAGGGCGCGGTGGTCGAGCAGGTCATCCGGCCGACGGGGCTCGTCGATCCCGAGATCGAGGTGCGGTCGGTGCGCGGGCAGGTGGACGATCTGCTCGGCGAGATCCGCATCCGCGAGCGGAAGGGGGAGCGCGTGCTCGTCACGACGCTCACCAAGCGCATGGCGGAGGACCTCACCGACTACCTCCAGCAGGTCGGCGTGCGCGTGCGCTACATGCACTCCGACATCGACGCGATCGAGCGCATGGAGATCGTGCGCGGCCTGCGGCTCGGCGAGTTCGACGTGCTCGTGGGGATCAACCTGCTGCGCGAAGGGCTCGACATGCCCGAGGTGTCGCTCGTCGCGATCCTCGACGCGGACCAGGAGGGCTTCCTGCGCAGCGACCGCTCGCTCATCCAGACCGTGGGCCGCGCCGCGCGCAACGTGAACGGCCGCGCGATCTTCTACGCCGACCGCATCACGGGCTCGATGCAGCGCTGCATGGAGGAGACGGCACGCCGCCGCGAGCTGCAGACGAAGCACAACGAGGAGCACGGCATCACGCCGTTCACGGTGGAGAAGAGCGTCGCCGACGTGCGCTTCGTGACGCGCGTGGCCGACGCCCGCACGGAGCACGAGGAGGAGGAAGCGAAGGGCGCGCGTCGCCGCGACGGGAAGAAGAAGGTGGCCGAGGGACCGGCGCCGTACGACCTCTCGGATCCGGCGGCGCTCATCGCGCGCCTGGAGGGCGAGATGAAGCAGGCCGCCGCGGCGCTGGACTTCGAGCAGGCGGCGCGCCTGCGCGACGAGCTGTTCGAGCTGCGCGCGCGGTTCGGCGACGCGGTGCCTAACGGGTCCGGCGACGGCGCGAAGGCGCGCCGCCCGGGCACCGTCGCCGACCTCCGCGCCGCACGGTGAGCCCGCGATGACCGACGGCCATCTCACCTCCGACGGCCACTTCGCGAAGCCGCTGCCGCCCGAGGCGACGCGCAGCCGCATCGCCGTCACGCGCGACGAGCTCGAGGCGTGGGGCACGTCGTTCGGCCGCGCGGCGCGGCCGCCCCTCGTCGTGACGCTGGCCGGAGAGCTCGGCGCCGGCAAGACGACGCTCGCGCAGGCGATCTGCCGCGGCTTCGGCGTCACCGACGAGGTCACGAGCCCGACGTACGCGCTCGTGCACGAGTACCGCGCGCCCAACGGCCGCGTGTACCACCTCGACCTGTACCGCCTGAAGCACGAGGACGAGCTGACGAACCTCGGCTGGGACGACCTGCTCGCCGCGGAAGACGCGCTCGTGCTCGTGGAGTGGCCGGAGCGCGCGGGCTCGCGGCTGCCCCCGCACGTGCCGATCGACCTGGAATACGCGCCCGGCGACGACGGGCGACGCGTGCTGCTCGCCGGATGACGACGCCGTTCACCAGCGGCACGACGTGGCTGGCGATCGACGCGTCCACGTACGCCGGAACCGTCGCCGTGCTGCGCGGTCGCGACGTCGTCGCGGCGCGCGAGGTCGCGATGCGCGGCGAGCGCGAGGAGCGGCTGATGCCGACCGTCGTCGACGCGCTGCACGCGGCCGGCGCGAGCCCGCGCGATCTCACCGGCCTCGTGTGCGGCGCGGGGCCCGGCAGCTTCACGAGCCTGCGCATCGCGGCGTCGATCGCGAAGGGGCTGGCGCAGGTCGCGGAGCGCCCGCTGTTCGCGGCACCGTCGCTCGCGCTCATGACGGGAGGACGTCGGACGGCGGGCCGGCACCTCGCGTCGCTCGACGCTTTGCGCGGCGAAGCGTACGCGGCGGTCGTCGCGCTCGACGATGCCGGCGACGTGGTCGGCTACGAGTACCTCGGGGTGGTGCACGCCGACGCGCTCGACGACCTCGCGCGGGCGCACCACGCGACGCCGCTGCGGGCCGGGGAGTCGACGGCGCCTCGGGCGGCGGCGGTCGCCGCGCTCGGGCGCCTGCTCGCGGAGCGAGGGCCGGTCGATCTCGACGCGTGGGAGCCGGACTACGGACGCAAGGCGGAGGCGCAGGTGAAGTGGGAGGCGGCGCACGGGCGCGAGCTGCCGTCGGTCGCCGTGGCGCTCGACGGCGGGGCAGGGAGCTGATGCCGCTCGGCACCCTCACCGTACGCCCCGCGGTGGAGCAGGACGTCGAGGCGGTGTCGCGCATGGAGCTCGTGTCGTTCACCGATCCGTGGTCGCGCAGCTCGTTCGTGTCGCTCCTCGGCCACCGACACGTGCTGTTCCTCGTCGCCGACTGGCGCGCCGGGCCGCCGCATCACGAGTCGTGGGGCACGCCGACCGAGGTGGCGGGGTACGTCGTCGCGTGGCTCGCCGCCGACGAGGCGGAGATCGCGAACCTCGCCGTCGCGCCCACGCTGCGCGGCCTGCGCATCGGCGCGCGGCTGCTGGACACCGCGCTGGGCGAGCTGATGGCGCGCGGCGCGTCGGCGGTGTATCTGGAGGTCAGGGAGTCGAACGCCGCGGCGCGCCGCCTGTACGCGTCGCGCGGGTTCGCGGAGGTGGGGCGACGGCGGAAGTACTATCGTCGCCCGCAGGAGGACGCGCTCGTGCTGCGCCGCGACCTGGTCGCGAGGGCGTCGCACGGCGCGTCTGTGCAGGACACACCGGTCGTGCGTTCTGGATGACCGGTGTGCGTCGGATCGACCGCTGGGCTCCGCTCGAATCCCGTAGCTTCGACTGGAGAGGTTTGGACTGGACTGGACTACTTAGCCTGTGAGGAGGGCACCATGAGCCGGAGCTTGAACAAGGTCACGTTGATCGGGAACCTCGGAAGCGATCCCGAGGTGCGCGCCACGCCGGGCGGCAATCGCGTCGCGCAGTTCTCCCTCGCCACGAGCCGCACCTGGAACGACCAGGCGGGCGTGCGACAGGAGAAGACGGAGTGGCACCGCTGCGTCGTGTGGAACACGAAGGCGTCGCAGCTCGCCGACATCGTCGAGCGCTACGTGAAGAAGGGCGACAAGATCTACGTCGAGGGGCGCATCGAGTACCGTCAGTGGCAGGACAAGGACGGCCAGACGCGCTACAGCACCGAGATCAACGTGCGCGAGCTCCTGCTGCTCGGTGGCCGTCGCGAGGGGCACGAGGGGGACACCGACGGCGGCAGCCCGGGCTACCAGGCGCCCCGTCGCCAGGCGCCGGCGCCCGCCGCCGCGGCCCGGCCCAGCAAACCGGCCGCGCAGGGTGGGGGGGGCGACGACTTCGAGGACTTCCCGGGCGCGCTCGAGGACAGCGACGACGACCTGCCGTTCTGAGCGCCCCCCCCGAGGCGCGGGGAACTTCCTGTGACCTGAGACGCGCCCTGAACGGCCGCGGCCGTTACTCGGCGGCGCGCCGAGCCGTCCCACTGTGGGAGCCGACGCTCCCGGTGTCCCTCCGGATGCCGGGAGCGTCGGCCAAATGGAGCCTCGATCCATGGCGAAGCCGTCTTCCTCGCTGGCCCTCGCCGGCCTCTCGCTCGTTCTGCTCGCCCGTCCCGCCGCCGCGCAGTCGGCCGAGGGAGCGCCCGCGCCCGCGCCGAGCCCCCGGGCCGCGGTGCTGTCGGCCGCCGAAGCGCGGGCCGTCGCGTGGTACGGCACGCCGTACGTCGCGGAAGCCGAGGCGCCCCACGGTGCGGGCGCCGTCGTCGACGGCGTGGACCTGACGCCCGACGGCTCGCGCGGCGTCACGCGTCGCTTCCAGCTGTTCGATCGACTGATCGTGACCGCCCCCGCCGGCCGTCAGGGCGCGGTGGGCGACTCGCTCCTCCTCGTGCGACGCGGCCCGGTGCTCGGCACGGGCCAGGTGCTGCTGCCGACCGGGATCGCCGTCGTCGACGGCATCGCCGGCTCGCTGCGCACCGCGCGGCTCGTACGCGTCTACGACGTGGTCGCCGCCGAGCAGGCCGTGCTGCCGCTGCCGGCGCTGCCGCCGGTGGATTCGACCCTGCGGTCCTCGGGCGGTCGCGAGACGTCGATCGTCTGGATCGACGGCGGGGCGGAGCTGCCGTCGCTGCAGCGGACCGTGGTGCTCGCCGGCGGCGCGGGGACGAGCCTGCGCGAGGGCGACCGGCTCGAGGTGGTGGGTGACGGCCGCCGCATCGCCGGCGGTCCGATGCTGCCAGGTACGCGTGCCGCGGTGCTGCGTGTGGTGCGGGTCACGCCGCAGGGCGCGTCGGCCCGGCTCGAGTCGCAGGCGCAGCCGGTGGTGAGCATCGGCATGGCCGCGCGAACCCTGCCCTGAACGGCGACCGTGTGACGGCGTCCGCATGAGCGGCGACCGGAAAGACGGCGACCGTGTGCCTGCGATCCATCGCAGTGCGCGCGGTCGCCGTTTCGTGCTCGCCGTTACACCTTCGCCGCGAACAGGTCGCCGTCGAAAGGTCCAAGTGGACGCCGGGAGGGTTTAGATTGCCCGTCCCCGACCCGCACGAGGGTCGGTCCGGGGCGTCTCACTCATCAGAACCATGGCCAAGAAAGCGCTCGTCACCGGTGGCGCGGGGTTCATCGGCTCGCACGTGGCCGACCTGCTCGTCGCCGAGGGCTATGAGGTCACCGTCATCGACAACCTGTCGAGCGGCCGGCGGGAGAACCTGAACCCCGCCGCCACGTTCCACGAGCTCGACATCGGCTCGCCCGAGACGGCGGCGCTCGTGCGCGAGGGCGGCTTCGACGTCGTCGCGCATCTCGCGGCGCAGATCGACGTGCGGAAGAGCGTGAACGACCCGGCGTTCGATGCGCGCCAGAACATCCTCGGGTCGCTCAACGTCCTCGAGGCGGCGAAGCAGAGCGGTCGCCCGCCACGCGTGATCTTCGCGTCGACCGGCGGCGCGCTGTACGGCGACTTCGTGACGCCGCCGGCCACGGAGACCGATCCGAAGGATCCCGAGTCGCCGTACGGCATCGCGAAGCTGAGCGTCGAGTACTACATGGCGTACTACGCGCGGCAGCACGGCATGGAGTGCTGCGCGATGCGGTTCGCGAACGTGTACGGGCCGCGCCAGGATCCGCACGGCGAGGCGGGGGTGGTCGCGATCTTCTGCAACCGCATCCTCGACGGCCGCGCCATGACGACGTTCGGCACCGGTGAGCAGACGCGCGACTACGTGTTCGTGAAGGACGTCGCGCGCGCGGTGTTCGCCGCGGCGACGAAGAGCTTGCCGGCGGTCGGCCCGCTCGACGCGCGCGCGTTCAACGTCGGCACGGGGATCGAGACATCGGTGAACGAGCTGGCCGCGCAGCTGAAGGCGGCGGCCGGGTCGGACACGGCGATCGAGCGCGCGCCCGCTCGCACGGGTGAGCTGCAGCGCAGCGCGCTCGTCATCGACAAGGCACGCCGCGAGCTCGGGTGGGCACCGCAGGTGTCGCTCGCCGACGGGCTGCGCGAGACGTACGAGTTCTTCGCCGCCCGGCGGCGGGCGCCCGCGACGGCATGATGGCGCGCCCGCTCGTCTGGCGCGGCGCGGCGTCGTTAGGCACCCGGCTCGCCCCGCTCGCCTCCCTGGTCGCCCTGCCGCTCGTCGCGCCGTCGGTCGGCGCGCAGCAGCTCTCGCAGCCCGCGCGCGCCGGGGTCCCCAGCACGCCGATGGAGCTCATCGCCGAGGGCTCCACGGCGACGAAGATCGTGCTCGCGCTGCTCGTCGTGCTGTCGCTCATCAGCTGGGGTGTGATGCTCGCGAAGTGGTTCGAGCTGCGCCGCGTCACGCGCTCGGGGCACGCGTTCCTGCGCGAGTTCGAGCACGCGCCGTCGCTCGACGCGGCGGAGACGGCGGCGAACCGCGCGATGGCGAGCCCGTTCACCGACGTGTTCCGCCGCGCGATGCTGTTCCTCTCCGAGACGCGTCCCGCGTTAGGCGGCACCACCGATCGCACGGCGCGCCTCAGCGGCTCGCAGGTCGAGGCGCTGCGGCTCGTGCTCGACGCCGAGACCAACGCGGAGCGCGATCGCCTGTCGCGCTTCATCCCGTGGCTCGCGACGATCGGCTCGGTCAGCCCGCTCATCGGTCTGTTCGGCACGGTGCTCGGCGTCATCTCCGCGTTCACCGGCATCGCGCAGAAGGGATCCGGCAACCTCGGCGCGGTGGCGCCGGGCGTCGCGGAGGCGCTCATCGCGACCGCCGCGGCGCTCGCGGTCGCCATTCCGGCGGTGTTCGGGTACAACATCTTCGCGAGCCGGCTGAACCGCGTCGACAGCGAGCTCGAAGGGTTCGGCTCGGAGCTCATCGCGATGCTCGTGCGCGAGGGGAGGATCTGATGCGTCGCCGGCGGGGGGGCATGGCGCTGAACGCCGAGATCAACGTGGTCAGCCTCATCGACGTGATGATGCTGCTCATGGTGATCTTCATGATCACGGCGCCGATGATGACCGGCGGCGTGGACGTGGCGCTGCCCTCCGCCGAGACGAAGGCGCTCGAGCCGAAGAGCGGCCTAACGGTGAGCGTGACGAAGGCCGGCGAGATCTACGTCGACGACGCGCGGATGACGTACGAGGAGTTCCGCGGCGCGTTCAAGGCGCTCGCCGACAAGCGCGGCGAGGGCGGCGTCTACCTGCGCGCCGACGCGGGCGTGCCGTACGGGCTCGTGGTGCGCGTGCTCGCCGCGATGCGCGCCAGCGGCGTGTCCGACGTGGGGCTCGTCGCGGAGCCGGAGGGCGGCGCGTGAGCGCGGCACCGGCGGAGCTCGGGCCGTCGCCCGCGCGGCAGCGCGCGCGCCGCGCGGCGTCGTGGCGCACGCCCGGGCCGGATGCCGCCGTGTCGAAGCGGCTCGCCGGCGGTATCGGCGTCTCCGCGCTGCTGCACGTGGCGGCGCTCGCCGCGCTCCTGCTTCACCGCGCCCCGCCGCGGCCGGCCGAGCCGCCGGTCTACCGTGTAGACCTCGTGGCCGCGCCGCCGGGGCCGCGGTCGATCGGCACGGTGACGCCGGAGCCACCGGCCGCCGCCCCGGCGCCCGCGCCCACGCCGCCGAAGGCGACGCCCGCGCCGACGCCGCCTCCGCGCGCCGAGGCCCCGCCGCCGAAGGCGAAGCCGCTGCCGACGCCCGTGAAGGCGAAGCCCGCGCCGGCGAAGGCGACCCCCGTCCCGCCGACGAAGGCGAACACGGCGAAGGCGGCCCCGAAGACGACGACGCCCCCGAAGGCGACGACGCCCGAGAAGAGCACCGCGAAGGGGACGCCGGGCCCGCGCGCCGGCGGTGGGCCGGAAGGCGGCAAGGGCGCGGACGTCGCGAACGTCCACGTGAAGGGGCTCGATTTCCCGTTCCCCGGGTATCTCGCGAACATCGTCCGCCAGGTCGCGCTCGTCTTCTCACCGCCGCGCGGGGGCGCGTACACCGCGGACGTGTCGTTCCTCATTCACCGGGACGGGTCCGTGACCGACGTGCGCTTCGTGCGGCGCTCGGGCAGCTACTCGTTCGACCTCGAGGCGCAGGGCGCGATCGAGGCGGTGTCGTCGAAGCGCGCGTTCGGGCCGCTGCCCGACGAGTTCCGCGGCGACGTGCTCCCGGTGACGTTCAGCTTCGATCCTCGCGTCATCCGGTAGATGCAGCGTCTCTCCGTACCGTCGACCCTCGCGGTGTTCGCCGCGCTCGCGCTCTCCGCGCTCGCGCTTCCCACGGCGGCCCGCGCGCAGGTCGACACGAATCCCCGGCCGGGCGTCAGCGTCCGGCTGAACTACGATGCCGGCACGCGGCCGGGCGTCATCGTGCTCCCGGTGCGCGGCGCCGGCGGCGACTCCATCCGGGCGATCATCCAGCGCGACCTCGATTACGGCGACCGTGTGAACGTCGTCACGGGGAGCGCGGCCGATGCGCCGATGACCGACGGGCGCATCAACTATGCGCTCGCCGCGAAGCTCGGCGCCGCCGCGGTGGTGCAGGGCACGCTCACGAACGCCGGGGCGCTGCACGTCGCCGTGCACGACGTGGCGCGCCAGCAGGTGCTCACGGTGCGCGACTTCCCGCTCGGCGCGTTCGCGGCGTCGGCGGCGTGGCGGCTGTCGGTGCACGCGGTGTCGGACCAGATCGAGCAGTGGCTCACGGGGGTGCGCGGCATCGCGGCGACGCGGCTCGCGTTCGAGCGTGACGGGCGCGTGTGGATCGTGGACAGCGACGGCGAGTACGCGCGGCCGATCTCCGAGCGGGGCGCGCTGTCGCCCGCGTGGCACCCGAGCGGCACCGCGGTCGTCTACGGCACGCTCGACGATGCGGGGCGGCAGCGCATCGTGGCGCAGAGCCTCGACGGCGGCGCGCGCGTGCTCGCGTCGTCGCCGGTGACGAACCTCACCCCCACCGTGTCGCCCGACGGGCAGACCGTCGTGTACGCGCACGGCGAGGAGGCGGGTGTCGACCTCTACGCGGTGCCGTTCGGTGGCGGCTCCCCGCGTCGACTCACGGTCGGGCGCGGCTCGATCAACGTGTCGCCGACGTTCAGCCCGGACGGTCGGCGTGTCGCGTTCACGTCGGGGCGTTCCGGGCACCCGGAGGTTTATATTACCGACGCCGACGGCGCCGACGTCGATTTGCTCACCTCGTACGACTTCGGTGACCAGAACTACCGGTCGGATCCGGACTGGTCGCCCGACGGACGGTTGGTGGCGTTCCAGTCGATGATCGGCGGCGTGTTCCAGGTGTTCACGATCTCGCTGCGTGACCGGAGCGTGAAGCGGCTGACGACCGAGGCGCGCAACGAGGCGCCATCGTGGGCGCCGGACTCGCGCCACGTAGTCATCATGTCGACGCGCACGGGCAGCCGGCAGCTGTTCGTGCTCGACACCGAGACGGGGCGCGCACGGCAGCTCACGCGCGGGGCGAGCACGCGCATGCCGGCATGGTCGCCGCCGCTCGTGCGCGCGCCCTAGGCCCCCCGCCTAACCGAGAACCCCGCCGAGCACGCCCGGCTCGCGCGGACCCCCCAGGGAGATCTTCGCAATGGCCAGCCTCGTTCGTTCGTTCGCGTCCACTCGCTCCGCCGTGCTATTCGTCGTGGCGGCCGCGTCCCTCGCCGCCTGCCACAAGAAGAAGCCGGCCCCCGCGCCGACGCCGACCACCACGACGTTCAACGAGGACAGCGCGCGTCGCGCGCAGGCCTACGCCGACTCGGTGCGTCGGGCGCAGGAGCGCGCGCGCTTCGTCGCCGATTCGATCGACCGCGCGAATCGCGACCGCGCGTCGCGGCTCGCGGCGGCGCGGACGGCGCTCACGGCCCCGATCTTCTTCGACTACGACATGGCGGAGATCCGCGACGACGCGCGCGCGACGCTCGAGTCGAAGCTCCCGATCCTGACGGCGAACCCGGACATCCGCCTGCGCATCGCGGGCCACACCGACAGCCGCGGCTCCGACGAGTACAACCTCGCCCTCGGCTCGCGCCGCGCGGCGTCGGTGAAGGCGTTCCTCTCCGAGCGCGGCGTCGACGGCTCGCGCATGGAGATCGTGAGCTTCGGCAAGGAGCGGCCGACGTGCACGGAGGAGGAGGAGTCGTGCTGGTCCCGCAACCGTCGCGCGGAGTTCGAGCTCACCGCCGGCGGCCAGAATCTCACGCTGCCTAACAGCGACCGGTGACGATGAACACCCCGCCGTACGCGCGCGCGCTCCGTCGAGTTGCGTCGCTCGCCGCGCTCCTCGCGTGCGGCGGGTGCTTCGCCACGCGCAACGATGTTCGTCTGCTGCAGACGGACATCGCCACGCTCCGCGCCGAGCGCGCCTATGGCGACTCGGCGCGTGCCGCGCAGATCGACCGCATCATCCGCCAGCTCACCATCACGAGCGACACGCTGCGCTACATCGCGACGCAGTCGGGCCGCTTCGAGGGCGACGCGCGCGAGTCGCTGCGTGAGCTGCGCGAGGCGGTCACGCAGGTGCAGGAGGTCACGGGGCAGCTGCAGCGCCGCCTGCAGGAGGTGCGCGCGGCGGTGGAGGCGCGCGCCGAGCCGGCGATCCCGCCCGCCACGCCCGGCGACACCACCGCCGGGACGGCCGGCGCGGCCCCCGGGCCGAACCAGCTCTACCAGCTCGCCCTCGACCAGTACCAGCGCGGCAGCTACGCGACGGCGCGCGCCGGCTTCGAGGATCTGCTGCGCCGCTACCCGACCGCGGACGTCGCCGCCGACGCGCAGTACTACGACGCGGAGTCGTTCGCCGCGGAGAAGAACACCGGCGCGGCCGACTCCGCGTACGCGGCGCTGGTGACGCGCTACCCGTCGTCGCCGCGCGCGGCGCAGGCGCTGTACAAGCGCGCGCGCATCAAGCAGAGCGCGGGGCGGACCTCCGAGGCGCGCACGCTGTACCAGGAGCTCGTGCGCAAGTATCCGAAGTCCGACGAGGCCGTGCTCGCGTGCGGCGCGATGCCCAGCGTCTGTCCGAAGCGCTGAGCGCAGGCGGAGGCGGATGGCGAAGTTCATGAAGGGCAGCGCCGAGATGCCGTTCCTCGATCACCTCGAGGAGCTGCGCTGGCGCATCCTGTACTCGCTCATCGCGTTCTGCGTCGGATTGTTCGTCGCCTTCGTGCTGCTGCAGAAGGTCGACGTCATCCGCTTCCTCGAGCGTCCGGTGCTGCCGTACCTGCACGGGCGCAAGCTCGTGTTCACGCATCCCGGCGATCCGTTCGGCATCGTGCTGAACGCCGCGTTCGCGCTCGGGGTCATCCTCGCGCTGCCGGTCATCGGCTACCAGGCGTGGGCGTTCTTCGCGCCGGCGCTGTACGCGCACGAGAAGAAGCTCGTCGTCCCCGTGCTGCTCGGGGCGGTCGGGCTGTTCCTCGCCGGCGTCGCGCTCTCGTTCTACGTCGTCCTGCCGTTCACGCTCGGCTTCCTGCTGAACTTCCAGACGGAAGCGCTGGAGCCGATGATCACGGCGAGCGAGTACTTCGGGTTCGCGATCAGCATGTCGCTCGCGTTCGGCGCGGTGTTCGAGCTGCCGATCCTGATCCTCGCGCTCACCGCGCTCGGCATCGTGACGCCGGCGTTCCTCTCGAAGTACCGCCGGCACGCGATCGTGCTGTGCGTGGTGGGCGCCGCGTTCATCACGCCGGGTGCCGACCCGACGTCGCTGTTCGCGCTGTCCGTGCCACTGTATCTGCTGTTCGAGCTGAGCGTGGTGCTGTCGAAGGCGATCTACGCCCGTCGCCAGCGTCGCGCGCTGGCCGATAACACCATCGGTACGCTCGACCAGCCGGGCGCCGCGTGAGTCGCCGCGTCGCCCTGGGCGCGCTCGCCCTCGTGCTCGTCGGCGCGTCGCTCGTCGGCGCGTCGCGGCTGCGCGCGCAGAACCCGGTTCCGGGACTGCCGCCGAGCGCCGTCCCGACGCTGCCCCCCGCGCGCCCCGACACGACGCGCGCTCGAGCGCCCGGCGACACCACCGGCGGGCCTCCGGGCGCGCCGGTGGAGCTCGTGAAGTGGGCGGCGACGGACTCCGTGTTCGAGGAGCTGCTGAAGCGCGAGGGCTACCGCGCCGTGCGCTATCAGGGCGACACGGTGCGCTTCCGCGCATCGGACCGCGTGCTCGTGCTCGAAGGGAAACCGGCCGCGGTACAGCGCGAGGACGTCACGCTCGTCGGGCACTCGGTCATCTACAACGACTCCACGCAGATCGTCACCGCCACCGCGGACACCGCGCGGCGCGACAGCGTGGTGATGCGGCAGCCGGAGCAGGCGGACCTCATCGTCCAGACGAGCATCGTCTACGACATCGCCTCGCAGAAGGGCACGATCCGCAACTTCCGCACGGCCGCGACGCAGGGCGAGACGTGGTACGTGAGCGGCGCGCGCGGCACCATGGTGAGCGACACGACGGTGCAGGGCGGCCGCATCTTCTTCGCGCACAACGGGTCGATCACGAGCTGCAACGACAGCATCCCGCACTACCACTTCCAGGCGAAGGACATCAAGTACGTCCAGAAGAATCTGCTCGTGGTGCGCCCCGCGGTGCTGTACATCGGCGACGTGCCGGTGCTGTGGCTGCCGTTCGTCTTCCAGGACACGCGCAGCGGGCGACGCAGCGGGCTGCTCACGCCGCGCTTCGGCATCGCGGAGCTGCTGCGCAACAGCCCGAGCTACAAGCGCTCGCTCGAGAATCTCGGCTACTACGTGAACATGGGGAAGTACGCCGACGCGCAGGCGTGGTTCGATTGGCGCAGCGGCTCGCGCGGCGACACGTTCGACCCCGGCTACGTGCAGTTCAACGCCGAGTCGCGCTACAAGATCATCGACCGGTTCCTGCAGGGGCGGCTCTCCGCGTCGTACAATGCGCGCCGCGACGGCACGCGCAACACCGCCATCTCGTTCGCCCACGAGCAGTCGTTCAACCAGAACCGGCACATCTCGGCGAACCTGAACTGGGTCCAGAACACCACGGTCCAGCGGCAGAACACGTACAACCCGAGCGCGGTGCTCGGCACCATCAGCTCGCAGCTGAACTACTCGGACAAGTTCGGGCCCGTATCGTTCAGCGCCGGCGGCTCGCGCAAGCAGTATCCCGGGCGGCCGCAGGTCGATCAGGACTTCCCGAACATCAACCTGTCGACCGGGACGCTGAGCCTCGCGCCGTGGCTCGACTGGACGCCGACGCTGTCGTTCTCGAACACGCAGAACTTCCGCATCGACCAGGGCACGCAGTTCGACTCCGTGTTCACGCTGAGCCCGAGCGGCTCGCTCGTCGCCAAGCCGGTGCGCGCGTCGCGCCGCAACACGAACCTCGGCTTCGAGACGCCGCTGAAGATCTTCGACTTCCAGTGGCAGAACTCCTTCCGCTTCACGGAGGACGTGCAGGACTTCCCGCAGACGCGCGTCGTCTACCGCGACATCCGCGACACGTCGACGAAGGAGACGCGCGTCTTCAACCAGACGTACACGTCGAACCTGTTCTACCAGACCGGGTTCTCGCTGCCGCGCTTCTTCCAGGGCACGTGGAACGTCAGCCCGACGGTGTCGATCCAGAACGTCGACCCGCAGTTCGGCCTCTTCGTGCGCACGGAGCGGACGGGCGGGCAGTGGGTGAACCAGGGTTTCCGCCTGTCGTACGGCATCAGCTCCTCGCCGACGTTCTACGCGTTCCCGCCGGGCTTCGGGCCCGTGGAGCGGTTCCGTCATTCCATCTCGCCGTCGTTCTCGCTCACGTACTCGCCGGCGAAGAGCGTGAGCGACGAGTTCCTCTCGGCCGTCGGCGCGACGCGGCAGGGCTATCTCGGCTCGCTGAAGCAGGCGCGCTTCGCGATGCAGCTCACGTCGAACATCGAGGCGAAGCTGCGCGGACGGAAGGGCGACACGACGAACGTGACGGGCAACAAGGTGCGGCTGCTGTCGGCGAACTTCACGGGGCTCAACTACGATTTCGTGATCGCCGACTCGGTCGGCAAGAGCCTGTTCAACCGCCGCGGCATCACCGACCAGACGTGGGGCTACACGCTGCAGTCGGATCTGCTGCCGGGGATGAGCTTCCGCACGAACTACTCGCTGTTCCTGGGCAACCCGCAGAGCGACACCGCGGTCTTCAAGCCGTACCTCACGAACATCGACGTCACGTTCTCGCTCGACCGCAACTCGGCGCTGTTCCGCACCATCGGGAAGCTGTTCGGCATCACGCCGTCGACGCCGGCCGGGAACTCCCCGTCGTCGGCCACCACGCCGACGGGCAATCCGCGCGGCGGCGATCCGTTCTTCTCGCAGCAGGCGGTCGCGCAGCAGGTGGCGGGCAGCGCGGCGCGCAACGCGCAGTTCGACATCCCGTCGGGCCAGGGATGGCAGGCGAGCTTCACGTTCACCTCCAGCCGGCAGCGCCCCGACATCCGCGGCAACCTGGTGACGATCGATCCCACGGTGCAGTGCCAGTCGTACCAGCAGGCCGGTGACGTCATCGGCTACGAGCTGTGCGTCGCGCGCGCGCAGACCGCGCCGCAGGCGGGAACGTCGCAGTTCGGCACGAGCACCTACGGCGGCGCGATCTTCCGGCAGCCGCCGGTGAAGTCGCTCCAGACCCAGACGTCGTTCCACCTCACGCAGAAGTGGGCCGCGTCGTGGAACACGTCGTACGATCTGGTGCGCAACAGCTTCGCGAGCAACGTCGTGAGCCTGCAGCGCGAGCTGCACGACTGGCGCGCGGTGTTCGCGTTCACGCAGTCGCCGAACGGCAACTTCGCGTTCAACTTCTTCGTCGCGCTGAAGGCGGAGCCCGACCTGAAGTTCGACTACAGCCGCAACACGTTCCGGTCGCCGAGCAGTCCGTTCTGAGGTGCGCCGTTCACGGCTCCACGTACGTGTTTCTGGAGGACTGAAGAAGGACTGAAGGAGGACTGAAGAAGGACCAACCCTTCTCGTTGGTGTCTCCTTCTTCAGTCCCTCTTCAGTCCTCCTTCAGTCCCACCACACCACGTACGTGGAGTCCAGGACGGCGCGACGGAGAGCGGAGTGGCCTTGCTCCCCGCGCGCCCCCTGTCGATCATTGTCCCAATGACGGGTTCGCAGGTCGACATCGATGGGACGTCGCTCACGCTCGACGCGGTGCGCGCGGTGGCGGACGGCGCGGCGACGGTGCGGCTCGCGCCGGAGGCGGCGGAGCGGATGCGGCGGTCGCGCGCCGTCGTCGACGGCGTCGTCGCGCGCAACGAGGTCGTGTACGGCGTCACGACCGGCTTCGGCAAGCTGTCGGAGGTCGCGATCCCGCCTGCGCGGCTGCTCGAGCTGCAGCGCAACCTCGTGCGCAGCCACGCGGCCGGCGTCGGTGCGCGGCTGCCGGAGCGCGAGGTGCGCGCGATGATGCTGCTGCGCGCCAACGTGCTCGCGCGCGGTCTGTCCGGCGCGCGGCCGGCGCTCGCCGAGCTGCTGGCGGGCATGCTGAACGACTTCCTGTATCCGCCGGTGCCGGAGCAGGGAAGCGTCGGCGCGAGCGGCGACCTGGCACCGCTGGCGCACCTCGCTCTGTCGCTGATCGGCGAGGGCACGCTCGTCACGCCCGACGGCGAGCGGCCGGCGGCCGACGCGCTGCGCGCCGCGGGGCTCGAGCCCGCGGTGCTCCAGCCGAAGGAAGGGATCGCGCTCATCAACGGCACGCAGGCGCACACCGCGGTCGCTGCGCTCGCGCTGCACGACGCGCTGCAGCTGTGGACGACGGCGCACGTCGCCGGCGCGATGAGCCTCGAGGCGCTCATGGGCACGCCCGTCGCGTTCGACGCGCGCATCCACGACGTGCGTGGGCAGCGCGGTCAGTGCGAGAGCGCCGCGCTCCTGCGCGCGCTGCTCGAGGACAGCGAGATCCGCGAGGCGCACCGGCACGGCGATCCGCGCGTGCAGGACGCCTATGCGCTCCGCTGCATGCCGCAGGTGCACGGTCCCGTGCGCGACGCGCTGCGGTTCGCCGAGGATCTCGTCGCGCGCGAGCTGAACGCCGCCACCGACAATCCGCTCGTGTTCGACGACGGCGCGATGCTGAGCGGCGGCAACTTCCACGGCCAGGCGGTCGCGATGGCGTGCGACGTCATGTCGATCGCGCTCACGAACCTGGCGACGATGTCGGAGCGGCGCATCGACCGCGTCGTGCACCCCGACTTCAACTATGGGCTTCCCGCATTCCTCGCGTCGGATCCCGGCGTGCACTCGGGGTTCATGATCGCGCAGGTCACCGCCGCGGCGCTCGCCAGCGAGTGCAAGGTGCTGTCGCATCCGGCGAGCGTGGACACCATCCCGACCGACGGCAACAAGGAGGACGTGGTGCCCATGGCGATGGGTGCCGCGGTGAAGCTGCGGCGCATCGTCGCGAACGTCCGGCGCGTGCTCGCCGTGGAGCTCATGTGCGCGGCACAGGGCATCGACCTGCGCGCGCCGCTGCGCCCCGCCGCCGCGCTCCGTGCCGCGCACGCCGCCGTGCGCGCGCGCGTGCCGCGGCTCGCCGAGGACCGCGTGCTCTCTCCCGACATCGAGGCGCTCGCCGGCGGCATCGCGGCGGACGCGTTCACGCCGCGCATCGCTGCGCAGGAGGTGACCTCGTGACGACCGTCGCCCCGACCTCGACACCCGCGACCGACCGCGCGTCCGCGCCGGCGTCGGGCCCGCGCCTCGTCCGCGCGCCGCGCGGCACCACGCTCTCGTGCCGCGGTTGGGAGCAGGAGGCGGCGATGCGCATGCTCATGAACAACCTCGACCCCGACGTCGCCGAGCGGCCGGACGACCTCGTGGTCTACGGCGGCACCGGACGCGCGGCGCGGAGCTGGGCCGCGTTCGACGCGATCGTCGACGCGCTGAAGTCGTTGGGCGACGACGAGACGCTCGTCGTGCAGAGTGGCAAGCCGGTCGCGGTGTTCCGCACGCACGACCAGGCGCCGCGCGTCATCCTCGCGAACTCCAACCTCGTGCCGCGCTTCGCGACGTGGGACGAGTTCCGCCGCCTGGAGGCGTTAGGCCTCACGATGTACGGGCAGATGACCGCGGGCTCGTGGATCTACATCGGCTCGCAGGGCATCGTGCAGGGCACGTACGAGACGTTCGCCGCCGTCGCTCGACAGCACTTCGGCGGCTCGCTCGCCGGCCGCCTCGTGGTCACCGCGGGGCTCGGCGGCATGGGCGGCGCGCAGCCGCTCGCGGCGACGATGAACGGCGCCGCGATCCTCGCCGTCGAGGTGGACGAGGCACGCGCCGACAAGCGGCTCGCCACGCGCTACTGCGACCGCAAGACGCACGACCTCGACGAGGCGTTAGGCTGGCTCGGCGCCGCGCAGCGCGCGGGCGAGGCGCTGTCGGTGGCGCTCATCGGGAACGCGGCGACGGTGTTGCCCGAGCTCGTGCGCCGCGGCGTCACGCCCGACGTCGTCACCGACCAGACGAGCGCGCACGACATGCTGCAGGGCTACGTGCCCGATGGCATGTCGCTCGCCGACGCGGCCGTGCTGCGCGCCGAGGATCCGGCGGCGTACGTGCGGCGCTCCACCGCGGCCGCGGCGCGGCACGTCGAGGCGATGCTGGAGATGCAGCGGCGCGGCGCGGTCGCGTTCGACTACGGCAACAACATCCGCACCGTCGCGTTCGACGCCGGCGTCGCGCGCGCGTTCGACATCCCCGGCTTCGTGCCGGCGTACGTGCGTCCGCTGTTCTGCGAGGGGAAGGGGCCGTTCCGCTGGGTCGCGCTGTCGGGCGATGCGCGCGACATCGCGCGCACCGACGAGCTGGTGCTGGAGCTGTTCCCGCACGACGCGGCGCTGAAGCGGTGGATCACGCTCGCGCGCGAGCGCATCCAGTTCCAGGGCCTGCCGGCACGCATCTGCTGGCTGGGGCAGGGCGACCGCGCGAAGTTCGGCGTCGCGCTGAACGACCTCGTCGCGCGCGGGGAGATCGGCCCCATCGTCATCGGCCGCGACCACCTCGACACGGGGAGCGTCGCGTCGCCGTTCCGCGAGACCGAGGGGATGAAGGACGGCTCCGATGCGATCGCCGACTGGGCCGTGCTGAACGCGCTGCTGAACACCGCGAGCGGCGCGTCGTGGGTGTCGTTCCATCACGGCGGCGGCGTCGGCATCGGCAACTCGCTGCACGCGGGGCAGGTGATCGTCGCCGACGGGACGCCGCGCATGCGTGCGCGCCTGGAGCGCGTGCTCACGAACGACCCCGGCATCGGCGTCGCGCGCCACGCGGACGCGGGCTACGAGAGCGCCATCGAGACGGCTCGGCGAAACGGAATCACACTTCCCATGACGCGTTAGCTCCACGCTCCACGCTCCACGCTCCACGCTGACTCGACCCGAGCGTGGAGTGTGGAGCGGAGCGCGGAGCGTCGGAGTCCGATGCTCTCAGCGAAGTTCAAGCCGTACCACGTTCCGCTCTTCCTCGCGAAGTACGCGTGGCTCAAGGCGCGCAAGCGTCCCGTGCTCGTGCACTTCGAGGTCACGCTGCGCTGCAACGCGCGCTGCGGATTCTGCGACTACTGGAAGACCGACGCGTCCGCGAAGGCCGATGAGCTGAAGAGCTTCGCCGACGCGGCGCGCCACTTCGATCCGATGCTCGTCACGTTCACCGGGGGCGAGCCGCTGCTGCGGCGCGACCTCGAGGATCTCGTGGCCGCGGTCGACCGCGCGGTGCGGCTGAAGTACGTCACGCTCATCACGCACGGCGGGATGCTCACCCCCGAGCGGGCGACGTCGCTGTGGGACGCGGGCATCAATCAGTTCAACATCTCGCTCGACTACCTCGACGAGCGTCACGACCGCGCGCGCGGCATCCCGGGGCTCGTGGAGAAGATCTTCCGCACCGTGCCGGCCATGCGCGCGCGCGGCATCGACAACGTGCGCTTCAACACGGTCATCAAGGACGACAACCTCGATCAGATCCTGCCGATCGTGCGGCGCGCGGAGTCGGTGGGGTGCGGCGTGAACTTCAGCGTCTACACCGACAGCAAGAACGGCAACCGCGCGCATCTCGTGCGCGGCGAGCAGCTGGCCGAGGTACAGGCGGTCGTCGACGAGCTGCTCGCGTTCAAGCGGCGGCGGCGTGGCGTGATCACGAACTCGGACTACTACCTCGAGCAGATCCCGCGCTACCTGCGCGGCGAGATGACCGAGCCGTGCCGCAGCGGACGCGACACGATCCACATCAGCCCCACGGGCCACGTCCGGCGCTGCCCCGACTTCCCGACCGACTTCCACTGGTCGGACTACCGCACGTACGAGCCGATCGACTGCAACGCGTGCTACTACGCGTGCCGCGGCGAGGCGCAGGCCCCCATCCGCATCGCGTCGCGCGTCGCCGATGTCATGGGGACGGCGGCGAGATGAGCGATTCCGTCTCACGCGGAGACGCGGAGAACGCGGAGCAATCCCAAAGCGATGGGCAGTTCTCCGCGGTCTCCGCGTCTCCGCGTGAGACGCTGTTCCTGAACGTCGGACAGCTCGCGACCTGCGCGGGCCCCGCGCGCGCCCGCCGCGGCGTTGAGCTGTCCGACGCCGGCGTCAGGCAGGGCGTCGGCGTCGCCGTCGTCGGAGAGCGCATCGCCGCGGTCGCGCCCGACGGCGAGCTGCGTCGCCTGCATCCCGACGCCCACGTCATCGACTGCGGCGGCCGGCTGCTCACGCCCGGACTCGTCGACTCGCACACGCACGCCATCTTCGGACGCGCGCGCGCTACGAGGAGCAGGAGCTGCGCGCCACCGGCGTGCCGTACCAGGAGATCGCCCGGCGCGGCGGCGGCATCCACAGCTCCGTGCGCGACCTCCGCGGTCGCTCCGAGGACGACCTGTTCGCGCTCGCCCGGCCGCGGCTCGAGCGCCTCGCCTCGTACGGCACGACCACCGTGGAGGTGAAGTCCGGCTACGGCCTGTCGCTCGACGACGAGCTGAAGACGCTGCGGGTGATCCGCCGCCTGGCCGAGCGGCTGCCGATGCGCATCGTCCCGACGTTTCTGGGGGCGCACGAGATCCCGCTCGAGTACCGGTCCCGGGACGGGGGGCGGGCCGAGTATGTGAGGCTGGTCACCGAGGCGATGCTGCCCGCGGTCGCCGCCGAGGGGCTGGCGCGATTTGCTGACGTTTTCTGTGAGCCGGGCGTCTATACGCTGGAGGAGAGCCGCGTGCTGCTCGAGGCCGCCCGCGCCCGCGGGTTGGGGCTCAAGCTGCACGCCGACGAGCTGGAGCCGTCGGGAGGGGCCGAGCTGGCCGCTGCCCTCGGCGCCGTCTCCGCCGACCACCTGGCGGCGGTGAGCGAGGCGGGCGTCCAGGCGCTCGCCGCGTCGGGGACCGTGGCGACCCTCCTCCCGGGAACGATGCTGTTCCTGGGACGTGCCCGGCAGGCGCCGGCGCGCGCGCTGGTGGAGGCCGGCGTCGCCGTCGCGCTTGCGACCGACTTCAACCCCGGGACGAGTCCGACCGTCAACTTCCCCCTCGTGCTCACGCTCGCCGTCAGCCAGCTCCGCCTGAACGCGTCCGAGGCGCTCGTCGCCGCGACCGTCAACGGCGCGGCGGCGCTCGGTCTCGCCGACCAGGTCGGCCAGATCGCGCCCGGCTTCTCCGCCGATCTCGCGCTGTTCGACGCCGAGGACGTGCGCGAGATCCCGTACTGGTACGGCGATCGGTTGTGCAGGGGAACGTGGGCGCGCGGCGTCGCTTGTCACCCGTACGAGCCACGGGTAGCTTGCGCCGCGTTCGCGCCCGAGGACGAGCGGACTGGTCCCCCCTCGGAGCCTTCCCCCCGCTGATGTCCAACCTCGCGAAGCTCTCCAAGCAGGCGGTTCAGCTCGAGCACGATCGGCAGTTCGACAAGGCGCTCGCGCTCTACGCCCGGCTGTTCGATGAGGCGGCCGCCGACGGGGAAGAGGTCGACGTGGCGCTGTTCAATCGCGCCGGCGACGTCGCCATGCGGCTCGGCGACTCGGCTCGCGCGGTGGGGTACTTCGAGCGCGCGATCGACGCGTACGCGACCGGCGGGCTGCTGAACAACGCCATCGCCGTCTCCAACAAGCTGCTGCGGCAGGCGCCCGACCACGCGCCGACGCACTACACGCTGGCCGTCCTTCACGCGAAGCAGGGCTTCCGCGGCGACGCGAAGTACCACTTCGTCGAGTACGCCGAGCGGATGCACCGCGCCGGCCGCGACGACGAGGCGCTGAAGGCGCTCACCGAGTTCGCCGCGCTGTGTCCCGCGGACGACGACGCGCGCACCGCGCTCGCGCGGCACCTCGCGAAGGGGAACCGCGGCACGGAGATCGGCGCCAAGCTGGAGGCGATGCTCCCCGTCGCGCCGGAGCCGGCCGAGGAAGCCGCTGCGAAGAGCCCGACGCCGCTGGGCGGCGTCGTCGTCGCGGCGGCGCCGTCCGACGACAACGGGCGCGACCTGGTCTTCCTCGACGTCTCGATGGACTCCATCGCGGCCCCGGTCGCCGCCGTGGCCGGCCTGGAGCTGACCGCCGTGTCGGCGGAGCTGCCGCCGTTCGAGCCGGAGCCGGCGCCGTCGGGCACCACCGAGGTCGAGCCGGGGCTGCTCGTGGAGACCGCGGGGCACGTGGACCTCGACGACGAGCCCTCGTGGGGCGTCGACCCGCTACCGCTGGTCGACGTCGAGGACGACGTGGACGTCCCGTCGTTCGGTGCGCTGCCGCTCCTCGACGACGAGGCGCCGCAGCCCATGGCGCTCGTCGCCGACGCGGCGCCCTCGTTCGACACGCTGGACGGCCTCGACACGCTCGAGAGCCTGGACACCTTCGACGGTCTCGAGACGCTGGACACGCCGGCGCCGACCGTCGCGCTGCCGTCGATCGAGACGCTCGACGAGGATCCGCTCGCGGATGAGCCGCCCGGCCACGCGCCGCTCGGCCACGAGCCGCTCGAGCTCGACGGGATCGCGATTCCCGAGATCGACGTGACGTCGCTGGAGATCGACACGATGGAGCTCGACGCGCCGGCGGACGAGCCGCTCGCGTTCGAGCCGATGCCTGCCGAGACGCTGGCGTTCGATGCGGTCGACGCGTTCGAGGCGGTCGACGCGTGCGAGGAGGAGCCCGTCACGCTGCAGGTCGAGCCCGAGCAGCCGGAGCCCGAGCCGTTCGTCGAGCCGCAGCCCGCGGCGACGCCGGTGCCGCGCGCCGAGTCGTTCATCGACCTCGGCGACTGGATCCGCGACGCGGAGCCGGCGCGCTCGACGCGCATCACCACCGAGGACGTCAAGCCGACCGGTGACGAGGCCGCGGACTTCGAGCGCATGCTCGGCGTCTTCAAGGCGGGCCTCGCCCGCAACGTCGACGCGAGCGACCACGCCAGCCACTACGACCTCGGCGTCGCGTTCCGGGAGATGGGGCTCATTGAGGAGGCGATCGGCGAGTTCCAGCGCGCGGCGCGGTCGCCGCAGGGTGCGCTCCGGGCGCGCGAGGCGCTCGGCCAGTGCTTCCTCGATCGCGGGTCGCCGGAGCTGGCCATCGGCGTGCTCGAGCGTGCGCTCGACGAGGCGACGGCCGGCGGCGACGGGAATGAGCTGGCGCTGCTCGGGGTCGTTTATCTTCTCGGGGAGGCGCACACGCGGCTGGGGCAGCACAAGCCGGCGCGCGCCTGCTTCCAGCGCGTCGTCACGGCGGACATCGAGTTCCGCGACGCCGCCCGACGCCTAACGCAACTGCCAGCCCCGACTCCATGACGCTGTCCGCGCGCTCCCGCGCCGACGTTGCCGCTGCGCTGAACGACATCCAGGCGCCCGTGCGCGACCGCCTCGGGGCGGTGTCGGCCGAGATCTGGCGCATCGTCGCCGCCGACCTGCCGCTCGCCGAGGAGGTCGGCGCTCACCTGATGGGCATGAAGGGGAAGATGTTCCGTCCCACGCTCCTTCTGCTCGCCAGCGCGGTCGACGACACGCCGGACGATGTGCGCGCGATTCCGCTCGCCGCGACGGTCGAGGTGCTGCACCTCGCCACGCTCGTGCACGACGACGCGGTGGACCACTCGGTGCTCCGCCGCGGGATGCCGACCGTGAACGCGCTCTACAGCCACCAGATCTCGGTCATCATGGGCGACTATCTGTACGCCCGCACGATGGCCGAGCTGGTGCGCGTCGGGGACTTCGAGGTCATGCGCGTCTTCGCGCGCTCGTCGACGGAGATGACGATCGGTGAGCTGCGACAGCTCTCCGCGTTCGACGCGCTGCGCTTCGACGAAGACGACTACTTCCGCCTGATTCGCGCGAAGACGGCGGCCCTGTTCCGCACCGCGACCGAGGTCGGCGCCCTCTGCGGCGCCGCGAGCCACCGTTCCGCGCTCGCGACGTTCGGCGAGCGGCTCGGCATGGCGTTCCAGATCGCCGACGACCTGCTCGACTACACCGAGGCGCAGGAGATGACCGGCAAGCCCACGGGGCTCGACCTGCGCGAGCACAAGGTCACGCTGCCCCTCATCGCGGCGCTGCGCGACATGCCCGCCGCCCCGCGCCAGCGGGTCGAGCAGCTGTTCTCCGAGCCCGCGCCGAACGATGCGCTCGTCGCCGATGTCGTGAGCATCGTGACCGAGCACGGGGGCCTCGAGTACGCGCGGCGCCGCGGCGAGCAGGTCACGCGCGAGGCCGAGGAGGCGCTCGCCTCACTCCCCGAGTCGGCGGCGCGGACCGCGCTGTTCGACGCGATCGGCTATGTCCTCGACCGGCGCTGGTGACGACGATGGCCTCTCGCGGAGCGTCTCGGCGTCGCCCTGGCTTCCACGCCATCGTGCTGGCGGCAGGGTTCGTGGTGGGCGGCCTGCTCACCCAGGCAGCGCGCATCTTTCTCCCCGCCGGTGGGGTTAAGCAATTCTTAACGACCGGCGTCACCCCGTCGATCGGACCGCTACAGCTGGACCTCATTATATTGAAGTTCGGAATCGGCCCGGTGGCGCTGGACGTGTCGCTGCTCAGCCTCTTGGGCGTCCTGATCGCCTACCTGATCGCCCGCTCGCTCTTCTAGGAGTCTGCCATGTTCAGCAACCTGGGCCTTCCCGAGATCCTCATCATCCTGCTCATCGTCCTGCTGCTGTTCGGGGCGAAGCGCATCCCGGAAGTCGCCGGTTCCCTCGGGAAAGGCATCAACGAGTTCAAGCGGAACATGACCGACGCGCAGCGCGCGATCACCGATCCGATCCGCGACGAGATGAACCGCTCCGTGCCGCCGGCAGATCAGGACCCCTCGCTCCGCCCGCCCGCGCCGAAGACGACGGCCGAGGAAGACCAGGCCCGGGCGCCGAAGCGACTCATCGGCTGACTCCCGCAGTCGCCGGGTAGCATGAGAAAGGCCCCCGCTTTCGCGGGGGCCTTTTCGATTCGCCGCGCTACCGGGGGTCAGGTCGCCGACTGGCGGCGCGCCGCGGCCTGCACGTCCTTGCGGTTGTCGACGATCTTCGCCGACTCGCGCAGCCCCGCCAGATACTCGCGAATCCGCTGCTGACGCAGCGCGTTGGTCACCTGGTCGCGCTGCTGCGCCTTCTGCGCCTGCCACGCGCCCTTGTCGGCGTCGACGCGGCGGTCGATGCGGAGCACGTAGACGCCGTCGCGCGACGGCACCGGGCCGCTCAGCGCGCCCTTCGGCAGCGCGAACGCGGCGCCGATCGCCTGGGTGAACTGGCCGAGCCCCGGCACGAGCGACGTGCGCGAGAAGACGGGTGTCTGCTCGGCCTTCGTGCCGTTCGCCGCGGCCGCCTGCTCGAGCGACGACGACGCGGCCTGCTGCGCGATCTTCTCGGCGCGCGGCACGAGCTGCTCCACCTTCTTGTCCTGCGCGATGCGGTGGCGGATCTCCTCCTTCACCTCGGAGAGCGGCTGCTGCCCGCCCTGCGTGAGCGAGTCGAGGCGCGCGAGGTAGTACGCATCGGGCGCGTCGTACAGGTCGCTCGTCTCGCCGACCTTCGCCCCGCCGAACGCCCACGCGCTCACGCTCGGCACCGGCTTGCCGAGCCAGCTCACCGGCTCACCCTCGAGCGCGACGACCGAGGCACGCGACAGCTTGTACTGCGCCACGGCCTGGTCGAACTTCTTCGGGTCTTCCTGCGACGCCGCGAGCTTCGCCACCGCGTCGGCCTCGCGATCCGTGCGCGCGGCGCTCGAGTCGCTCTGCCCGATCGGCACGAGGATGTGACGCACCGAGAGCGTGTCGCCCTTCTTCTCGTCGACGCGGATGAGGTGGTAGCCGAACGGCGAGAGCACCGGCTGCGAGACCTCGCCCGGCGTGAGCGCGTAGGCCGCCTTCTCGAACTCCGGGACGAAGCGACCCTTGCCGCCGCGGCCCAGGTCACCGCCCTGGCGCGCGGAGCCGGAATCCGACGACTCACGCTTCGCGACGTCCTCGAACTTCTGCCCCCCGACGATCTCCGCGCGCAGCTGCTCGGCGCGTGCGCGCGCGGCGGCGGTGTCGGCCGCGGTGACCGCGCGCGGGATGGTGAGCAGCGACAGCACGGCGCGGCCGGGCCGCTCGTACTGCTTCTTGTGGGCGTCGTAGTACGACGAGATCTCGTCGTCCGAGACCTTCACCGACGAGTCGGAGATGAGGTCCGTGCGGAGCGCGGCGTAGGTCACCTGCGCCGAGTCGTGCGAGTCGCGCCACATCGACCAGAGGCGCGCGTCCGACGGATAGACGTCGGACGTCACTTGCATGAACAGCTTCTGGCGCGGGATCTCCTGGCGGTAGTACGCCTCGAGATACTGCAGCAGGCCCCCCTCGCGCGCCGCCGGGTTGGCGAGGTAGCGACGGTACTTCGCCGGGTCGAACTGCCCCTCCGTCTGCAGCTCCGGGCTGCGCAGCAGCTCCGGCGGCGGCGACGTCTGCGCGAACTTGATGATCTCCTCGTCGGTGACCGTGATGCCGCGCTTCTTGTACTCCTGCTGCAGGAGCGCGTCGTTCACCATGTCGTCGAAGACTTCCTGGCGCAGACGGGCGTCCTCGTCCAGCGTGAGCGCGCGACCGAGCTGCTGGCTCGCCTGCTGGCTGCGGTTCTGCACCGCGCGCTCGTAGTCCGTGTAGAGGATCTCGGCGCCGTTCACCTTCGCGACGGCGGTCGTGGTGGTCACCGGGGCGCGACCGAGCAGACCGGACGCCTGCGCGAAGAGGAAGCCGCCGACGAACGTGATCGCGATGATGATCCAGACGTACTTGGCGGCGCTCCGCATCGATTGCAGCACGGCGCGTAACTCCTGGCGTGAGGCGGTGAAGCGAGGGGGGACGAACGAGGGACGCGCGGGAGCGCGTAGCCAAAAAACCTAGCCCGGAAACGCAGCTAAAATCAAGGGAGCAACCGACTTCTGCGCGGTGGCGCGGTTGACCTGTCCGCGGCGGCCCGAGTATTATCCCGGCTTCCACCCCGTCGGAGTCTGCGCCTGACTCTGCCGTCCGCCCGCCGAGGGACCTGAATGGCCGCTTCCGCTCGGATCGACGAGCTCCGGTCGAAGTTCGACGAGAATCCCCGGCGGTACTTCGCTCCGCTGGCCAACGAGTACCGGAAGGCCGGCGATCTCGGCACCGCGATCGCGCTCTGCCGCACCCAGCTGCGGTTGTTCCCGACGCACATGAGCGGTCACGTTGTGCTCGGCCAGGCGCTGTTCGAGGCCGGCGAGCTGGCCGAGGCGCGACAGGTCTTCGAGCGCGCGGTGGAGCTCGATCCCGAGAACCTCATCGCGCTCCGGCACCTCGGCGACATCGCCCACGTCACCGGCGACGCGGACGCGGCGCGGCGGTGGTACGGCCGGGTGCTCGACACGGACCCCTACAACGACCAGATCGCCGAGCTGCTCCAGTCGCTGAACCCGAGCAACCAGCCCGCCGTCACTCCGGCCCCGGTCGGGCAGGTCGCCGAGCTGACCGACGACGCGGGTTGGGAGCCGCCACAGGCGCTCGCGACGGAGCCGCCGGTGGAGCACGTCGTGCCGCCCGACGCGCCGGGTGAGCCGGAGCCGACCGATGGCCGGTTCATCGACCTGCTCGACGACGACTTCCAGTGGGCGCCGCCGGTCGCCGAGGACGAGCGCGACGAGGTGCGCGAGGAGTCGCGCGAGGAGGCTTCGGAGCGGCCGCCGTCGGAGCTCGTCGACGCCGGCGCGTTCGACCCGGTCGTCGGCCTCGACCTCGTTCCGACCCACGACGAGGCGCTCGACCGGCTCGAGCCCACCGTCGACCTGGAGGAGCCGCCCGCCGCGGACACGTCGATCGTCGCCGAGCGGCCGCCGGCACCACCGGCACCGGATCCGTGGATCCCCGAGGAGGGCGATGCCCACGACCTCGTGACGTCGGACGCGTTCGCGACCGAGACGATGGCCGAGCTGTGCCTGGAGCAGGGACACGACGAGGAGGCGCTCGCGATCTTCGAGCGGCTCGTCGCGCAGCGCCCGGACGACGCCGGGCTCGCGCGGCGCACGCGCGAGCTGCGTGACCGGCTGCACCCGTCGACGCCGGCCGGGGAGACCGCCGGTGCGTTTCTCCGCGGGCTCGCCGAGCGTGGCGGCCCGGAACCCGCGGCGGAGGCCGCGCCGGAGCCAGCGCGCGAACCCGAGCCCGAAGCGATGCCGGAGCCGATGCCCGAACCGATCCCCCAGCCGACCCCGCAGCCGAGTCCCGAGCCCGTCGCCGAGCGGGACGCGTGGGCCGCCAGTGCGTGGGCCGGCGCGCTGAGCGCGGACGCGTCGGCCGCGGAGCCGCTGCTTCCGGCTCGTGCTGCGGACCGGCCCGAGCCCGCCGCCGAGCCGGCGCCGCCGGCGCCTCCCGCGCCGGCGCCCGCGGCGCCCGAGTCCGAGGAGCACGACCTCGCCGAGTTCAACGCGTGGCTGCGGGGGCTTCGGGACTCGTGAACATCGTCGTCGTGAATGGCCCGAACCTGAACCTGCTGGGGCGGCGCGAGCCGCACCTCTACGGCCATACGACGCTCGCCGACGTCGAGGCGCGCCTGCTCGAGGTGGGCAGGGAGCTGGGCGCCTCGGTGCGGTGCGTGCAGCACAACGGCGAGGGCCAGCTGGTCGACGCGATCCAGGCGCTCGCCGGCGCCGCCGACGGCGCGGTAGTCAACGCGGGCGCGTACACGCACACCAGCATCGCGCTGCGCGACGCGCTCGTCGGCGTCGGCGTGCCGTTCGTCGAGGTGCACGTGACGAACGTTCACGCGCGCGAGGACTTCCGTCATCGCTCCATGCTCGCGTCGGCGGCGCTCGGCGTGTTGTGCGGGTTCGGCACCTACGGCTACGAGCTCGCGCTGCGCGGGCTGGTCGCGACGCTGCGCGCGCGAGCGCAGAGCGGTTCTCCTTCTACAGCGGGTTGACCAGCGTGACCGACCGACGATCCGAACGGCTCGCTGCGCTCGTCGACGATCTCGCGCGGCTGCACCTCGACGGCATCCTCGTCACGGGACTCTCCAACATCCGGTACCTCACCGGGTTCGCGGGCACGAGCGCGCTGCTGTTCGTCACCGGCCGCGGCGAGGTGCTGTTCGTCTCCGACTTCCGTTATCAGACGCAGGCGTCGGAGCAGGTGGGCGAGCTCGCGCACGTGGTCATCGAGCCGCAGAGCCTCTGGACGGGGCTGTGGCGCGAGCTCGCCCAGCTCACGCACGTACAGGTCGCCGGCTTCGAGAGCGGGCACCTGCTGCACCGCGACTTCCAGCGCCTGCTCGAGGGCGGCGCTCGATGGACGTGGCGGCCGACGATCGACGTGCTCGAGCGGCTGCGCGAGCGGAAGGCGGCGGAGGAGGTGTCGCTCATCCGCGACGCGGCCGCCGTGGCCGAGCGCGCGTTGCAGCAGACGCTCGCGCAGGTGCGACCGGGGATGACGGAGCTCGCCGTCGCCGGTGCGCTCGAGCGTGCGCTGCGCGACGAGGGGAGCGAGGGCTTCCCGTTCGAGACGATCGTCGCGAGTGGGCCGCGCGCCGCGCTGCCGCACGCGCGAGCGGCCGACCGCCTGCTCGCGCGCGGCGACTTCCTGCTCATCGACTTCGGCGCGATCGTCGGCGGCTACTGCTCGGACATCACGCGAACCGTGGTGCTCGGCGCGGCGGACGCGCGGCAGCGCGAGGTCTACGAGGTGGTGCGCGAGGCCAACGCGGTGGCCTGCACGCACGTCCGGGCGGGCATGCGCGGTCGGGATGCCGACGCGCTAGCGCGCGACTACATTGACGAGCGCGGGTTGGGCGAGGCGTTCGGGCACAGTCTGGGGCACGGTGTGGGCCTGGACGTGCACGAGGCGCCTCGCTTGGCACGTGGCGCGGAGTCGGCGCTGCCCGCGGGTGCCGTGGTGACGATCGAGCCCGGTGTCTACCTCCCCGGATGGGGCGGCGTGCGCATCGAGGACGACGTGCACCTCGCGCCCACCGGACCGGAGATCCTCACACGCTTTCCGCGGGACCTCATCGAGCTGTCGTGATCCACGCGCCCCTTCTTCCGCTCCCATGATCGATCTGCGCTACGTCAAGAAGCTCATCGAGATGCTCGACGGGTCGTCCGTCGATTCGATCGAGATCTCCTCGGACAAGGGGATGAAGCTCCGCATCTCGAAGACGCCGCAGCAGCGCGGCACGATGCAGGTCGCCGCGCCGGTGGCGATGCCGGCGATGCCGGCCATGCTCCCCGCGCCGGTCGCGCCGTCGATGCCGACGCCGGCCGATGGGATGAGCGCGATCGCGGAGAGCGCCGGCGCGCGCGGCGAGGCGCCGGCCTCGAAGCTCCTCGAGATCAAGTCGCCGATGGTCGGCACGTTCTACTCGGCGCCCGATCCGAACTCGCCGTCCTACGCGAGCGTCGGGCAGCGCGTCTCGAAGGGGCAGATCGTCTGCATCATCGAGGCGATGAAGATCATGAACGAGATCGAGAGCGAGTACGACGGCGTCGTGAAGGAGATCGTGGCCGACAACGCGCACCCGGTCGAATACGGGCAGGTGCTGTTCCGCATCGACCCGAACGGGTGATGTTCAAGAAAGTCCTGATCGCCAACCGCGGCGAGATCGCACTGCGCGTCATCCGCGCCTGCCGCGAGCTCGGCGTCCAGACCGTCGCCGTCTACTCGGAGGCGGACCGCGAGTCGCTGCACGTGCGCTTCGCCGACGACGACGTCTGCATCGGACCGCCCCCGTCGCGCGAGTCGTATCTCAACATCCCGCGCATCATCGCCGCGGCGGAGATCACCGGCGCCGACGCGATCCATCCCGGCTACGGCTTCCTCGCGGAGAACGCGGAGTTCGCGGAGACGTGCGCCGCGTCCGGCATCGCGTTCATCGGTCCGACGGCGGAGCAGATCCGCGTCATGGGCGACAAGGCCGCCGCGCGCAAGGCGATGGCCGCGGTGGGCGTCCCGGTCGTTCCCGGCACGCCGGGTCCCGTGGAGGAGGCCGAGGAAGCGTTAGGCTTCGCGCAGGAGATCGGTTTCCCGGTCATCATCAAGGCGGCGGCGGGCGGCGGCGGGAAGGGCATGCGCGTCGCGACGGAGCCCGACGACTTCGCGCGGTCGTTCCAGCTCGCGCGCTCCGAGGCGCTCTCCGCGTTCGGCAACGGCGACGTGTACGTCGAGAAGTACCTCACGCGTCCGCGGCACGTCGAGTTCCAGGTACTCGGCGACACGTTCGGCAACGTGATCCACCTCGGGGAGCGCGACTGCTCGGTGCAGCGTCGCCACCAGAAGCTCGTCGAGGAAGCGCCGTGCCCGGTGATGACGCCGGATCTGCGCGCGCGCATGGGCGAGGCGGCGGTGCGCGGCGCGAAGGCGATCGACTACGTCGGCGCGGGCACGATCGAGATGCTGCTGAACGCCGACGGGTCGTTCTACTTCATGGAGATGAACACGCGCATCCAGGTCGAGCATCCGGTGACGGAGATGCTGACCGGCGTCGATCTCGTGAAGGAGCAGATCCGCGTCGCGGCGGGACAGCCGCTGTCGGTCGACGGCATGCCGCCGCTGCGCGGCCACGTGATCGAGTGCCGCGTGAACGCCGAGGATCCGGTGCGCAACTTCCAGCCGTCGCCGGGGCGCATCGACGTGTTCCATCCGCCGGGCGGCCCGGGCGTCAGGCTCGACACGCACGTGTACGCCGGCTACACGGTGCCGCCGTTCTACGACTCGCTCATCGCGAAGCTCATCGTCCAGGGACGCGACCGCGAGGAGGCGCTCAAGCGCATGCAGATCGCGCTCGAGAGCCTCATCATCGAGGGCGTCACCACGACGTCGCCGTTCCTCGCGCGCGTGATGCAGCACCCGCAGTTCCAGGCCGGCGACGTCGACACGAAGTGGCTCGAGCGCGAGTTCGATCGCATCCGGTCCGAGCTGCAGCGCGGGGACGCCGCGCCGTCGGCGCGGGAGCCGAGCTAGGTGCGCCTCGACGTCGTGTTCGGGGCGGCATCGGTCACCCCGGCCGACGTCGCCGGTCGGGTCGTTGCCGTCATCGACGTGCTCCGCGCCTCGACGTCGATCGCCACCGCCCTCGACCACGGCGCCCGCTCGGTCGTTCCGCTGGAGAGCGCCGAGGAGGTCATCCGCCGCTCGAAGAGCTTCGAGCGGCGCGACGTGCGGCTCGCCGGGGAGCGGCGGATGCTCCCCGTGCCGGGCTTCGACCTCGGCAACTCGCCGCGCGAGTTCACCGCCGACGCGGTGGAGGGGCGGACGATCCTGATGTCGACGACGAACGGCACCCCCGCGCTCGTCGCCGCGCAGGGGGCGCGTGACATCGTGGTGGCCTCGTACGTCAATGTGTCGCCGGTGCTCGCATACCTGCGCTCTGCGGCGCGGGGCGGCGTGGACATCACGATCGTCTGCGCCGGGCGGGAGCGGTACTTCTCGCGCGAGGACGCGGCCTGCGCGGGGCGCTACGTCCGCGGCGTGATGCGCCGGCTGGCCGGGGTGCTGCTGAACGACGCGGCGCAGGTGTGCGCGCTGCTCGACCGGCACCACGGCGACCGGGTGGAGGACATGCTCGCCGAGTCGGAGCACGGCCGCGCGCTCGTGGCGGCCGGCTTCGGCGGCGACCTCCCGCTCTGTGCCGCGATCGACGCGCACCCCGTTGTGCCGGTCTACGTGGACCGTCAGATTGTGAAGCTCGGACCCGACTGGGAGCGTTAGCTCATGGGCGCACCCGCCCTCCCGGGAGTCCCGCCGGGGGGGCGTCACGACGCCCCTCCTCCCACCCGCGGCACCCTCCCTCCCGAACTGCCCCGCGAGACGGCGCTCAAGCGCGAGCTCTCCGCGGTTTCCCTCCTGATCGCCGCCTGCTTCCTGGCAGGGGCCGTCGTCGCACGACTGCTCCCGCCGTCGATCGCGCACGGCGCGTTCGGGTCGTTCGGCGACGTCGTCGGCGGCCCGCTGCTCGCCGGCTTCGGCTGGGCGGGCTCGCTGTTCGTGCCGATCGCCCCGGCCGTGCACGCGCTGCGGCTGTTCGGGCGTCTCGACAAGCGCTCCGACCGCGACTGGCTGCTGTTCCTCGGCGGCATGGTGCTGCTCGCGCCGATCGTCACCGCGCTCGCCACGCACGTGGGCCGCGAGGAGAGCCTCGCCGCCGGGCTGTGGGGCGGGTTCGTGGCGTTCTACGCGACGGAGCTGTTCGGCGCCGTCGGCGCGTGGCTCGTCGTGCTGCTCGCGCTCAGCGTGCTCACGGTGACGACGCTCGCCTGGAGCCCGCTACGCGCGCTCATCGCCGGCCCGCCGCCGCCGCCGCTCACGTACGAGGAGGTGCTCGGCCCGTCGCTCGTCGACGGCGCCGACGCCGCGGCGCTGCCTAACGGGAAGAAGCGCCGTCGCCGGAAGGACGCGTCGGAGGATCTCGCCGTCGTGCTGGAGCCGTCGCCGGAGGAGATGCCGGCGGTGGACCCGGTGCTCGCCATGGAGGCCGTCGCGGCGGCCGCGCCGGCGGCGCACCCTGCGCTCGACGCGGACGCGAAGGGCGACCGCAAGAAGAAGCGCGCGAAGGGCGACGAGTCGCTCGGCGCCGCCGATCGCGTGCAGGCCGAGATCACCGCGACCGAGCATCCGCCGGAAGGGACGATGCTCGAGCGGCCGCCGAAGCAGCTTCTCAGCGCGCCGCCGCCGAAGAACCCCGAGGTGAATCGCCGCGAGCTCGACGCCGCCGGCGTGAAGCTCATGGAGGCGCTGCGCACGTTCAAGATCGAGGGACAGCTCGTCGGCCGCACCGTGGGGCCGACCGTGACGCAGTTCGAGATCGAGCCGGCGCCCGGCGTGAAGGTGCGCCAGATCGCGTCGCTCGCCGACGACCTCGCGCTCGCCATGCGCGCGCCGAGCATCCGCATCGTCGCGCCGATCCCGGGGAAGGGCGCCGTCGGCATCGAGGTGCCCAACGCGTCGCGCGAGATGGTGGCGTTCCGCGAGATCGTCGACAGCAACGAGTTCGAGCACGCGAAGGCGGCGCTGCCGATCGCGCTCGGCAAGGATCTCGAGGGCAAGCCGGTCATCGCCGACCTCGCGAAGATGCCGCACCTGCTGATCGCCGGCGCGACGGGCGCCGGTAAATCGGTGTGCGTGAACACGATCATCACGAGTCTCATCTACCGGCACACGCCGCGCACGCTGCGCTTCCTGATGGTCGACCCGAAGATGGTCGAGCTGTCGGTGTACAACGACCTGCCGCACATGCGGCACAAGGTCATCACCGACAGCAAGGACGCGGCGGCGCTGCTGAAGTGGGCGCTCATCGAGATGGAGGAGCGCTACGCCCTGCTCGCGGCGAACGGCTGCCGCAACGTGCAGGACTTCAACCACCGCGTGCGCGACAAGGTCCCGCTGCTCAAGCCGAAGAACCCCGACGTCGCGTTCGAGGACCGCACGTACACGAAGGGCGAGCTGCCGTACATCGTCGTCGTCATCGACGAGATGGCGGACCTGATGATGACGGTGCAGGGCGAGGTGGAGACGCCGATCGCGCGGCTCGCGCAGAAGGCGCGCGCCATCGGCATCCACCTCATCATCGCCACGCAGCGCCCGAGCGTGAACGTCATCACGGGCCTCATCAAGGCGAACTTCCCGAGCCGCATCGCGTTCCGCGTCGCGTCGGGCGTCGACTCGAAGACGATCCTCGACGGCGTCGGCGCCGAGTCGCTGCTCGGCAACGGCGACATGCTGTTCATCCCGCCCGGCAAGAGCGAGCCGGCCCGTCTCCAGGGCGCGTTCCTCTCCAGCGAGGACACGGAGGCGCTCATGCACTGGTACCGCGACCAGAAGGCCGGCACGTCGGCCGAGGCGCGCGACCTCGCCGCGGCGGTCGACGCGGTGCTCGAGGAGGAGGACATCCTCGAGACGGTGAAGAAGCGCGAGGCGCTGCTGAACGGGAAGGACGGCGACGACTTCGACGACGAGAGCGACGAGAAGCGCGACGCGCTGTTCCGCGAGGCCGCGGAGCTGTTCGTGCACCAGCGCGAGGCGTCGACGTCGCTGCTGCAGCGCAGGTTCGAGGTCGGCTACGGCCGCGCCGCGCGCATCATCGACCAGCTCGAGGCGGCCGGTGTGTTAGGCGGCAAGAACGGCTCGAAGCCGCGCGAGGTCCTCATGGGCCTCGACGAGCTGGAGATGAAGTTCGGCCCCAAGGCGTGACGTGGGATTCCCGGCGTGGGAGTGCCCGTACGTCGCGCCACCCGCACGAGTTGACGGCGGCCGCCCGCGTGATAACGTAGGGCGGCCGACCTGTGCCGTATCCTCCCGCCACGCAGCGGAAAGTCACGTTCTCGCCACATCGCGCGACGGCGCCATCCCACGGGCCGGCCGTCCGCTCCCATCGCCTGGAGGTGCCTCGATGCCGTTCGTTCCATCCGTCGCCGAACGACGTTTCGCCCTGCTTCTCGCCACGGCGCTCGCCGCGACGCTCGGTACGCCGTCGCGCGCGCGCGCGCGCAGGACGCGCCGGGCGTGATCTCGGGCCGGGTGACCGAGGCGAGCGGCACGCCGATCTCCGCCGCGACCGTCACGGCGCTGGTGCTGCCGTCGCGCGGCGTCACCGGCACGACGATCACCGACTCGACCGGTCGGTATCGCATCGGCGGGCTGCGCGCGGGTGCGTACCGCGTACGCGTGGCGCGCATCGGGTACGCGCCGAAGGACGTCGACACGGTGCACGTGACAAGCGGCGGCACGCAGACGGTGAATGCGGTGCTGCAGCCCTCCGCGTCGCAGCTCGACCAGATCGTGACGACCGCGACGCGCGGCGCCGAGCCGGAGAAGATCCTCGAGTCGCCGAACCAGATCAGCGTCGTGACGACGGAGCGGATCGCCGAGCGGCCGTCGGCCACGGTGGTCGATCACCTGAAGGCGACGCCGGGCCTGTCGATCAGCACGGGCGGCATCGCGCAGGCGAACATCGTGTCGCGCGGCTTCAACAACGCGTTCTCGACGTCGATGCTCATGCTGCAGGACTACCGGTTCGCCGGCGTGCCCTCGCTGCGCGTCAACGTGCCGTTCCTGTTCACGGGCACGAACGAGGACATCGAGCGCATCGAGGTGCTGCAGGGCCCCGCCGCGGCGCTCTACGGGCCGAACTCCGGCAACGGGGTGCTGCACGTCATCACGAAGTCGCCGTTCCAGTCGCAGGGCACGACGCTCACCATCGATGGCGGCGAGCGGTCGCTCCTGCGCGGCTCCGGCCGGTATGCCGGCGTCGTGCCCGGCGACAAGGTCGCGTTCAAGCTGTCGGGCGAGTACTTCACGGCGCACGACTGGGAGTACCACGATCCGAACGAGCCGGCGCGGTTCAGCACGACCGACACCCGTGTGCCGACGTCGCGCCGCGGGCAGCCGGTGACGCGCGACTTCGATCTGCGGAAGTACAGCGGCGAGGCGCGCGTCGACATCCGGCCGGGCGAGAACACGGAGCTCATCACGACGGCCGGCTTGTCGAAGATCGGCCGCGGCATGGAGATCACGACGACGTTCGGCGCGGCGCAGGTGCGCGACTGGTCGTACTCGAACCTGCAGGAGCGCTTCCGCCACAAGAAGTTCTTCGCACAGGTCTTCTACAACAAGTCGAACAGCGGCAACGACAACGCGCTCGACGACAAGGGCACGTACTACCTTCGCACCGGCATCCCGGTCGTCGACAAGTCGAGCGTCCTCGTCGGCCAGCTGCAGCAGGGGCTCCAGCTCGGCCCCACGCGCATCGTGCTGGGCGGCGACTACATCGCCACGCGCCCGCAGACCGCCGGGTCGATCAACGGCCGCAACGAGAACGACGACGACATCAACGAGACGGGCGGCTACGTGCAGACGACGACCGCGCTCGGCTCGATGGTGGACTTCCTCGCGGCGGCGCGCGTCGACAACAACTCGCGCATCGAGGGCACGCAGGTCTCGCCGCGCGCGGCGCTCGTGTTCAAGCCGGCGCCGAACCAGAACTTCCGCGTGACGTTCAACCGCGCGTTCAACTCGCCCGCGGCGTTCTCGTTCTTCCTCGATCAGTACTCGGGTTCCACGCCCGCGCCGGGCATGCCGGTGCAGATCATCGGCAATCCCCCCAAGCAAGGATGGCAGTTCGCCCGTACCTGCGGCGGAGGCCTCGGTGGGCTGTGCATGCGGTCCCCGTACGTCAGCGGGTTGGTGCCCGCCTCGGCGGCGTCGACGTATGCCGGAATCGCGTCGCAGCTTGTCGCGATCGTCAACAGCATCCCGGCGAGCAGCTTCGGCGGCGACGCGCAGAAGGCCGCGCTGGTCGGCGCGCTGAGCGGGCCGGTCGGCGGGATCGTGCGCGCGCTGCGCCCGACCGACGCGCAGGTCGGGACGGTGCTCGTCGATCTCAATACGAGCACGCCGCTCAGCGGCCCGCCGCAGGACTACGCCCCGCTAGGCGCGAACTTCTCGAACACGTTCGAGATCGGCTACAAGGGGCTGCTCGGTCAGCGCGTGCACCTCGACGGCGCGTTCTGGATCCAGCGCCGCCCGGTGGACCCGACGACGCAGATCATCAATCCCGGCGTGCTGTTGAACGGACAGCAGCTCGGCACGTTCCTTGGCGCCGGCATCGCGCAGGGGCTCATCGCCGCCGGCCAGCCGGCCGCGGTCGCGCAGGGCACCGCCGCGCAGCTCGCACCGGCCATCGCGACGGTCCTCGGGCGCGTACCGGTGGGAGCCGCCGCGTTCACGAACTCACTCTACGACCAGCCGTACCTCGTCTTCTCGTACCAGAACGCGTCGGGCTACGTGAACGTGCACGGCGTGGACTTCGCCGGCGACGTGCTGCTCACCGACAAGCTCACGCTCGAGGGCACGTACTCCTGGCTGAACAAGAACGTGATCCCCGACGCGCCGGGCGCGACGGCCCAGAACCCGTTCACCGCGAACACGCCGAACCACCGCGCGACGGCCACGGTGCGCTACGCCGACGAGCCGAAGGGCTTCAGCGCCGAGGTGCGCGGGCGCTACATGAACGCGTTCCCGGTGAACTCGGGCGTGTTCAACTCGTACGGCATCAACACGCCGGTGCGCTATCCGTCGGTGCCGGTGAACGCGTTCCTCGACGCCGGCGTGTCATGGCGCGTGCCGAGCCCGCGCGGGCAGCTGCGCTGGTCGATCAACGCGCAGAACATCCTGGACAACAAGGTGCCCACGTTCGTCGGCGTGCCGGACATCGGTCGTCTGATCCTGACCAGAATTCAATACGCATTCTGAGCGCCGCCTCGCGGTGGCTGCTCACGCGGAGACGCGGAGGCCGCGGAGACCTGTCCATTCGAGGGCAGATCTCCGCGGCCTCCGCGTCTCCGCGTGAGGCGTCTCGAGCCGAGAGAACCGTGCATCCCTTGCTGACGCTCGACCGCCGCCCCGTCGTCGGGCATCGCGGCAACTCCGCGCACGCGCCGGAGAACACGCTGGAGTCTTTCGATCAGGCGGTCGCGTTGGGCGTCGACGCGCTGGAGTTCGACGTGCGGCTCACTGCGGACGGGCACGTGGTGGTGCACCACGACCCGACGGTGGAACGCACGACGGGCGGCGTCGGGGCGATCGCGTCGCTGACACTCGGCGCGGTCCGCGCGCTCGACGCCGGAGCGCGGTTCACGCCCGACGGGGGAGCGAGCTTCCCGTACCGCGAGCGCGACGTCCGCGTCCCGACGCTCGACGAGCTGCTCGGCCGCCATCCCGACACGCCGCTCCTCATCGAGATCAAGACGCCCGCCGCCTCCGAGCCCACGCGGCGGCTGGTGGAGCGGCACGGAGCCGAGGACCGGGTCGTCGTCGACGCGTTCGACGCGGCGTGCCTGACGCCGTTCGCCGGCTCGCGCATCGCCGTCGGCTCGTCGCGCAACGATGTGGCGCGCCTCATGGCCTGTGCGCTGAGCGGCTTCCCGGTGCGAGCGGTCCCGTACCGCGTGGTCTGTGTGCCGACCAGCTACTCCGGGCTCCGGCTGCCGATCGGACGGTTCACGCGGATCCTCGAGCGGCTCGGCGTGCCGGTCCACATCTGGACGGTGAACGATCCGGTCGAGGCGCGACGGCTGTGGTCGCTCGGCGTGCGAGGGATCATCTCCGACGATCCGGGGACGATGCTGCGGCTCCGGGCCGCGACCGGCGCGTCGGGGCCAACCTCCTGAGCTGAGCACCTCCCTCGACCTCTGGTCGCGAGGTGCTCTCTCCGGGGGAGCGTAGGACGGTACGCCGCGATTCGGATCCGCGCCGCAACGATTCGGCCCGCTGACGCGCCCGCCATGTCCCTATCCTCTGCCCATGACGGACGTGCGGCAGGGCACGGGGGCACTCGGCGAGCGGGTCGCGGCGCGGTGGCTGCTGCGCCACGGGTGGACGATCGTGGCGCACCGCTTCCGGAGCGGACACCGCGACCTCGACCTCGTCGCTCGGCGCGGCGCCGACGTCGCGTTCGTCGAGGTCAAAGCGCGCCGCGGACTCGGCTTCGGCGATCCGGTCGAGGCGGTCGGCTGGCGGAAGCGGCGAGAGCTCGTGCGGAGCGCCTGGGTGTGGATCGATCGATGCGGACGTCCCGGCGAGGCGTATCGGTTCGACGTGATCGGGGTATTGCTGACCCGGTCGGGCGCCCGGATCCGGCACGTCGAGCATGCCTTCGACGTCCCCGCGCGGTGCTGATTCCGGCTTGATTCCGGCACTCGATTTTCGTATTTTATTCGGGTTCCGGCGACCGACTGCCGCACTAGGTTGGCCGCGAGGTCCGGAGCGCTTTCACGACATTCAACGGGTGGACGAGAGAACCATGGCAACGTCGATCATCACAGACGACAAGAAGAAGGCGCTGAACCTCGCGATCTCGCAGATCGAGAAGAACTGCGGGAAGGGCTCCATCATGCGGATGGGGACCGACACGAAGGTGAAGGTCGAGGCGATCCCCACGGGCGCGATCAACCTCGACGCGGCGATCGGCGTGGGCGGCATCCCGCGCGGCCGGATCACCGAGATCTACGGCCCGGAGTCGTCGGGTAAGACGACGCTGTGTCTGCACGTCGTCGCGAACGCCCAGAAGGCGGGCGGCGTCGCGGCCTTCATCGACGCGGAGCACGCGCTCGACGTCGAGTACGCGCGCAAGCTCGGCGTGGACGTGGAGAACCTCCTCGTCTCGCAGCCGGACACCGGTGAGCAGGCGCTCGAGATCTGCGAGATCCTCGTGCGCTCGGGCGCCGTGGACGTCGTCGTCGTCGACTCCGTCGCCGCGCTCGTGCCGAAGGCCGAGATCGAGGGCGACATGGGCGACAGCCACGTCGGCCTCCAGGCGCGCCTCATGAGCCAGGCGCTGCGCAAGCTGACGGGCGCCATCGCGCGCTCGAAGACGTCGGTCGTCTTCATCAACCAGCTGCGCGAGAAGATCGGCGTCATGTTCGGCAACCCGGAGACGACGACGGGCGGCAAGGCGCTCAAGTTCTACGCGTCGCTGCGCCTCGACATCCGCCGCATCGGCCCGGTGAAGGACAAGGAGGACGTGGTGGGCTCGCACGTCCGCGTGAAGGTCGTGAAGAACAAGGTCGCGCCGCCGTTCAAGCAGGCCGAGTTCGACATCATGTACGCGGAGGGCATCAGCCACGCGTCGCTCGTCCTCGACATCGCGTCGGAGGCGGCGATCATCGACAAGTCGGGCGCCTGGTACAGCTACAATGGCCAGAAGATCGGCCAGGGTCGCGAGAACGCGAAGATGTACCTCAAGGACAACCCGACGCTGATGGCCGAGGTCGAGGAGAAGGTGAAGGGCGTGCTCGGCATCGGCGCCGGCGTCACCGAGATCGAGCCGACCGAGGACTGATCGGTCGCGGGCGTCGCCCGCTCAGCATGATCCGGTGGGACAGGGCCGAGGGGTGGTCGGCCGAGGAACGACGGGGCCCGGACTCCTCGTCGAACCCGGCAGGCCCCCCTCGGCTCTTGTCGTCACCGGGCGCCTGCCTAACGATGGAACGCAGGAGCAGCACATGGCGGTAGTCACGGCGATCGTGCCAAGCCCGCGCAAGGAAGGACGCTTCGACCTCGCGCTCGACGGCGCGGCCGCGGGGCGGATCTCGCTCGACATCGTCGAGCGCTTCGGCCTGCGCGTCGGCGTGGTGGTCGACGACGCGAAGCGCGCCGCGCTCGACGAGGCGATGGGCGAGCTCGTGACGTACGACCGCGCGCTCAATCTGCTCGCCGCACAGGCACGCTCGCGCCGTGACCTGCGGCGCCGGCTGTTGCAGAAAGGCGAGCCCGAGCCGCGCATCGACGCGGCGCTCGATCGCCTCGCCGCGGCGGGGCTGCTGAACGACGACGCGTTCGCGCGCCAGTTCACCCGCTCGCGCGTGCTCGGACGCGGCGCATCGAAGCGGCGCGTGCGCGACGAGCTGTTTCGGCGCGGCGTCGCCGGCGCGGCGGCCGACGAGGCGATCGCCGAAGTGTTCGAGGACGAGCAGGTGGACGAGAGCACGCTCGTCGAGACCGCCGCGCGCAAGAAGCTCCGCACGCTCGGTGGCCTCGACGCGCCGACTCGCCGGCGACGGCTCTACGCGTTCCTCGCGCGCAAGGGCTACGACGGAGAGCTGATCCGGAACGCGATGACGCGCGTGCTCGCGCCGGCGGACGCCGCGGAGCTGCGGGACGATCTCGCCGGCGTCGACGAGGGCACGGACTAGCGCGCCGCCGCGGCTTGCGAGCGGGGGGGAGGCACGCTCAGCATTCGGCGGATGCCGACGACCATGCCCGGCGCGCTCGTGCTCTCGCTCGACCTCGAGCTGCACTGGGGGGTGCGCGACCACGTGACGCTCGACGCGCCCTACGCGGCCAACCTGCGTGGGGCGCGCGACGCGATTCCCGCGATGCTCGACACGTTCGCCGCCTACGAGGCGGCGTGCACGTGGGCCACCGTGGGGATGCTGTTCGCCCGCTCGCGCGCGGAGCTCGAGGCCATGCACCCCGCGCGGCGCCCCAGATACGCGGACGCTCGGCTCGACCCGTATGGCGAGCCGGTGGGCGACGACGAGGCGCGCGACCCGATGCACTTCGCGCCGAGCCTCGTCGCGCGCATTGCCGGGACGCCGCGACAGGAGATCGCGACGCACACGTACTCGCACTACTACTGCCTGGAGCCCGGGCAGGACGAGGCCGCGTTCGCCGCGGACCTCGATGCGGCGGTCGCGAGCGCCGCGCTGCACGGCGTTCACCTGCGCTCGATCGTGTACCCGCGCAACCAGCGAAACGCGGCGTACGACCGGCTGCTGCGCGCCGCGGGAATCGTCGCCTATCGCGGGCAGCCGCGCGGGTGGGTGCACACGCCGCGGGGCGGGGGAGCGACGACGCTCCCGGTCCGCGCGCTGCGACTCGCCGAGGCGTACGCGCCGGCGGGTCCGTCGTACCTCGTGCGGTGGGACGAGGTGGCGCAGCCGTCGGGGCTGTGCGACGTGCGCGCGAGCTTCTTCGTGCGGCCGGTGCGCGAGGGAACCGCGATGCACGCGATCGAGCGCGCGCGCGCGTGTCTCGGCTGCGGCGCGCGATCGTGCGCGCGGCGCGCAAGCGGCGGATCGTGCACCTGTGGTGGCACCCGCACAACTTCGGCGTGCGGACCGAAGCGAACATCGCGATGCTGCGAGCGCTGCTCGACACGTTCGCCGAGTGCCGCGAGCGATACGGGATGGAGTCGCTGTCGATGGCCGAGGTGGCCGACCGGGCGATGGCGGCACACGTCGCGTGAGCGAGTCGTCGACCGTTAGGCAGGCCGGCGGGCGCGTGCTCGTGCTCGGGACGGCGTGCATGGCGACGAACGTCGTGTATCACGCGCTCAGCGCGCGCGTATCCGACGTCGTGGTCGCGATCGAGCCGCCGGTGCCGCGCCTCGATCTCGTGCGCCGGCGTGTGCGGCGACTCGGCCCGCTTCGCGTGATCGGCCAGCTCGCGTTCCAGCTCGGCGTGAGCCCGTGGCTCACGCGCCGCGGGGCGGGGCGGGTCGCGGAGATCCTGCGCGCGTCGGGGCTGCGCGACCAGCCGATTCCCCGCGACCGGGTGCGCGCGATCGCCTCGGTCAACTCGGACGCCGCGCGTGCGCTCATCGCGGAGACGGCGCCCGACGTGATCGTGTTGAGCGGGACGCGGATCGTGGGACGCGAGACCCTCCGGAGCACGCGCGCGCCGTTCGTGAACCTGCACGCCGGGATCACGCCGACGTATCGCGGCGTGCACGGCGCGTACTGGGCGCTCGCGGACGGCCGCCCGGACCTCGCGGGCGCGACGGTGCACTTCGTCGACGAGGGCATCGACACCGGGTCGGTGATCGCGCACGTGCCGGTGACGCCGGGGCCGGAGGACAGCTTCGCGACGTATCCGGCGCTGCAGCTCGCGGCCGGTGTGCCGCCACTCGTCGCCGCGGTGGAGGCGCTGCTCGCCGGGACGCGCCCCGAGGGCCCGACGGTCGAGGCGCCGCATGCGGCGCTTCGCTACCACCCGACGATCTGGGAATACCTCGGCGCTCGATTCGGGAGGCGTGCGCGGTAGCGAGCGGGGTAGGCAGGGAATGTTACCCAAATGTGGAAAACATCCCCTGCCGACCACCCGAGACCAGCGCACCGCGGCCAGCAGGCACCTCGGCCAGCGATTGCGGACGACGGTACCACGGGGCAGTCTGTCGATCACCGGCACAGGCCCTGCGGCCCCGAGCGTCCTGATGGGCTACACCTCTCCCTCACCCTACGCGCAGCTCCCGACCGCCACACGGCGGGAGCGGAACGGCCAGAACGCCGTCGAGCGGCTGGCGGTGGAAGTGGTGCGTCGCGAGATCGCCGCGATGCCCGCGTCGCTCGTCGTGCAGCTGGCGATGTGGCCGGACGAGATCGCCGCGTGGGCGCGGGAGCTCCACGCGTCCGAGTCGCTCGTCTACAACATGCTCGCCGCGCGGAAGCCGTACGCGCGCACGCGGCAGCAGCTCGCCGAGCGGCTCGACGTCGGCCTGGCGGTCGTCGACCACCTGATCGAGGCGCGGCGCGCGACCCCGTCGACGCGCCGCGGCCCCGCCGACGTCGAGCCCGCGCCGACCGATGACCCGACGCCCATCGACTGGACGCGCCCGCCGTACGCGCGGCGCCGCGACGGCACGAACCCGATCGAGCGCCGAGCCGTGCGCATCGTGGAGCTCGACGCGGCGTCGATGCCCGCGGCGACGGTCGTCGGCCTCGCGATCTGGCCCGAGTCCCTCTCCGCGTGGTCGCGCGCCGAGCGACTGAAGTCGTCGGTGGTGTGGGCGACGCTCGCCGGCTCGCCGAGCGTGCCCGTGCGCGATGCGCTCGCGCGTCGACTCGGTGTGTCGCTGCGCGAGCTCGACGCGCTCGTGACCGATGCACGCGCGGTGTCGGTCGCGCGGCGTCCGCCCGACGTGCGCGCTGCGGTCGCCGACGCGCTCCAGCCCGACCGCGCGGCCGACGACGCACCGCGCCGCGACCGACGGCGCACCGCGCGCCCGCCCGAGCGCGACGACGACCAGCTGGGGCTCGGCTTCTAGCCACCCGGGGTCGCTATATTCCGCGGATCATGCGTGCCTCAGAGATCCGCTCCCGCTTCCTCGCGTACTTCCAGCGCCACGATCACGTCGCGCGTCCGAGCGCGTCGCTCGTACCGGCCGACGACCCGACGCTGCTGTTCACGAACGCCGGGATGGTGCCGTTCAAGAAGATCTTCCTCGGCCTCGAGGACCCGCCCGACGGCAAGCGGCGCGCGACCACGGCGCAGAAGTGCGTGCGTGCCGGCGGCAAGCACAACGACCTGGAGCAGGTCGGCCACACCGCGCGGCACCACACGTTCTTCGAGATGCTCGGGAACTTCTCCTTCGGCGACTATTTCAAGCGCGACGCGATCGCGTTCGCCTGGGAGTTCGTGACGAAGGACCTCGGCATCGATCCGAAGGAGCTGCGCGTCTCCGTGTTCCATGAGGACGACGAGGCGCGCGCGCTGTGGCGCGAGATCGCGGGCCTGCCGGACACGCGCATCTACGGGCTGGGCGCGAAGGACAACTTCTGGCAGATGGCCGACACGGGGCCGTGCGGCCCGTGCACGGAGATCTACGTCGACCTCGCGCACCTCGCGAAGGATTGGAAGTTCCCCGAGGGCGCGACCGGCGAGTGGACCGATCTCTCGCGCGACGAGGTGTCGGTCGACGCGTTCGTGGAGGGCGCGGAGGCGGGACGGTTCCTCGAGATCTGGAACCTCGTCTTCATGCAGTTCGACCGGCAGCCGGACGGCACGCTCGTGCCGCTGCCGAAGCCGTCGGTCGACACGGGGGCGGGGCTCGAGCGCATCGCGGCCGTGCTGCAGGGCGTGACGAACAACTACCACACCGACGGCTTCGCGCCGCTCATCGCGAAGGTCGAGGAAGTCGTCGGGCGACCGTACACCGGTCGCGAGGCGGTGGACGCCGGGGAGGCGCCGTCGTACCGCGTCCTCGCCGACCACGCGCGCGCGGTCGCGTTCCTGCTCGCCGACGGGGTGTTCCCGTCGAACGAGGGTCGCGGCTACGTGCTGCGCCGCATCCTTCGCCGCGCCGTCCGGCACGCGTACCTGCTGGGCCGCACGTCGCAGCCCACGCTGTACCACGTCGTGCAGGCGGTGATCGACACGATGGGCGACGCGTACCCGGAGCTCCGGCAGCGCGCGCAGCACATCGTGACGACGACGCGCGCCGAGGAGGAGCGGTTCCTCGCGACGATCGAGGGCGGGCTCGCGCGATTCGAGGAGCTCGCCCCGGCGCGCACGACGCAGGAGCGCAACATCTCCGGCGAGGACGCGTTCCGCCTGTACGACACGTTCGGCTTCCCGATCGACCTCACGGAGCTGATGGCGCGCGAGCGCGACTACACGGTCGACATCCCCGGCTTCGAGGCGGCGCTCGAGCGTCAGCGCACGCAATCTCAGGAGGAGCGGAAGTCGCGCCACCTCGGCGTCGCCGCCGACGAGCTGTCGGACGTGAGCGCGTGGGACCGCGCACCGGAGGCCGCGGACGTCGGCGGCGCGTTCGTCGGCTACGACGGCGTCGAGATCGAGACGCTCGTCACCGCGGTGCGCCACCTGCCTAACGGACGCGTGGCGGTGATGCTGCGCGAGACGCCGTTCTATGCGGAGTCGGGCGGCCAGGTGTCGGACCGCGGCGAGATCGTCGGCGACGGCTGGCGCGTGGACGTGGACGAGGTGCGCAAGATCGATGGGCGGATCGCCGCGGTGGGCACGCTCACCGGCGCGCTGCAGTTCGGCCGCGTGACGGCTCGCGTGCCCTCGGATCGTCGACGCGACACGGAGCGCAACCACACGGCGACCCACCTGCTGCACGCCGCGCTGCGCCACCAGCTCGGCGAGCACGTGCACCAGGCGGGCTCGGTGGTGGAGCCGGACCGTCTGCGGTTCGACTTCACGCATCACGGCCCGGTGAAGCCGGAGCAGCTCGACGCGATCGAGATCGAGGTGAACCGCGGCGTGTGGGCGGCGGTGCCGCTGTCGATCGCGCAGAAGCCGTATCAGGAGGCGGTCGCCGGCGGCGCGATGGCGCTGTTCGGCGAGAAGTACGGCGACGTCGTGCGCGTCGTCGACATCCCGGGGCTGTCGACGGAGCTGTGCGGCGGCACGCACGTTCGCAACACGGCGGAGATCGGGCTGTTCCGCATCGTGTCCGAGACGGGCGTCGCGGCGGGCGTCCGGCGCATCACCGCGCTCACCGGCCCGAAGGCATACGAGCTGCTGCGGGAGCGCGAGCGAGAGCTCGCGCACGTGGCGGAGCTGGTGAAGGCGCCGCTCGACCAGGCGCCGCGCCGCGTCGCCGCGCTCGTCGAGGAGCGTCGGCAGCTCGAGCGGCGGCTCGAGGAGGCGATGAAGGGCGGGGGCGCGTCGCAGGTGCAAGCGCTCGTGAGCGGCGCGCAGACGATGGGCAACGCGCGGCTCGTGACCGCGGAGGTGTCGGTCGCCGACGTGAAGGCGCTGCAGGCGCTCGGCGACGCACTGCGCGAGGTGCTCGCCGACGGCGTCGCGGTGCTCGGCGCGCGGCTCGACGACGGCAAGGCGACGGTGCTCGCGGTGGTCGGCGACGGCCTGCGCGACCGCGGCGTGCGCGCCGACGACGTCGTGCGCCGCGTGGCGGCGGCGGCGGGTGGGCGCGGCGGCGGCAAGCCGCACATGGCGCAGGCGGGGATTCCCGACGCCGGCCGGCTCGGCGACGCGCTGCGCGAGGCCCCGGAGCTCGTTCGACCGCTGCTCGAGGCGGCGTGACGCAGGCGGTCGTACGCTGGGTCGCGGGGCGCACCCCCGCGGCGCCGCCCGCGCTGGCCGAGCACGTGGCGCGCGCGCTGGCCGCGGAGCGCGATTCGATGCCCGACGATCCGAGCGCGATCCCGCGGGCGTGCCTGCGCGCGGCCGAGCGCACGCTCGCGCGGGTGCTCGACGAGAACGAGAGCGCATCGGGCGCCGCACGCAACGTCGCCCTCGACCTGCTGACCGCCGACGCGCTGGTGACCTACGCGTTCGAAGCGGCGAGCGACGCGCCGGAGGGCCTCGCGGAGATCGCGCGCGAAGCGATGGCGACGCTGTCTCGCGTCGGCGCGACGTGATCGACCTGCACACGCATCTCCTCCCGGGCGTCGACGACGGTGCGGCCACGGAGGAGGCGTCGCTGCGCGTGCTGCGCCGATTCGCCGCCGACGGCGTGAGGCTGGTGGCGTGCACCCCGCACCTCCGCGCGTCGCGCGCCCACGCGGTGACGGCGGACGCGCTCGACGAGAAGCACGACGCGCTGCGCGCGGTCGCACCGCCGGAAGTGACGCTCGTGCGCGGCTGGGAGATCATGCTCGACGAGCCGGGCGTCGATCTCGCGCGTCCGCACCTCTCGTTAGGCGGCTCGAGCGCCGTGCTCGTCGAGTTTCCCGGCGCCGTTCCCGTGCACGCGGACCGCGAGCTGTTCCGCATCAGCATGAGCGGCGTGGTGCCGGTGCTGGCCCACCCGGAGCGCTACGTGGGGTGCACGCCGCAGAGCGCGCGTGCGTGGCGCGCCGCCGGTGCGGCGCTGCAGGTGGACGCCGTGATGCTGCTCGGTACCGGCACCCGCGCGCGGCTGGCGCGCGCGCTGCTCGCCGACGGGCTCGTGGACCTCGTGGCGAGCGACAACCACGGCGACGGGCGCTCGATGGCGCTCGCTCGCGACTGGCTCACGGCGCACGGCGGAGCGGAGCAGTCCGATCTGCTGCTGCGCGTGAACCCCGAGCGTCTGCTGCGCAACGAGCGCCCGGTGCCCGTGCCGCCGCTCCCGATCCCGACCGGCGCGCTGCGGCTGCTGCGCTTGTGGATCGCCGGCCGCGCCGACCGACCGAGCGCCTAACGACCCGAACGGAGACGAGATGGACGACCGCATCACCGGCGCGCTGCGCGAGCTGGCCGACACCGCCGCGCGCACCGCCGACCTGCTCGCCGACGACATCGCGCGCGCTGCGGACATGGTGCGCGACACCGTGCGCGGCGGCGGCACCCTGTTCTTCTGCGGCAACGGCGGCAGCGCCGCGGACGCGCAGCACATGGCCACCGAGTACGTCGTGCGCTACCGGCGCGATCGCGCGGCGTATCCGGCCGTCGCGCTCACGACCGACACCTCGCTGTTGACCGCCGCGGGGAACGACTTCGGCTTCGACCACGTGTTCTCGCGGCAGGTGGAGGCGCTGTGCCGCAGCGGCGACCTGCTCGTGATCCACTCGACGAGCGGCAACTCGCCGAACGTGCTGCTCGCCGCGCGCGCCGCGCGCGCGAAGGGCGTGCGCGTGCTCGCGTTCTCGGCGCGCGACGGCGGCGCGCTGCGGCCCCTGGCGGACCACAACGTGATCATCCCGACCGACCGCACCGACCGCGCGCAGGAGCTGCACCTGTGCATCGAGCACCTCATCTGCGACATGATCGAGGCGGACGAGCTGGCGTCGCGCCCGGTGGCGGGAGGCGTCGCGTGATCGATCTCCGGGGAAGGCGCGCCGTCGTGACGGGCGGCTCGCGCGGGATCGGCGCGGCGGTCGTGCGCGCGCTCGCGGCGTGCGGCGCGGACGTGCTGGTGGGCTACCGGGCACGCGGCGAGGACGCCGACGCGGTGGCGGCCGACGCGCGGTCGGTGGGCGTGCGGGCCGAGTCGTGCAGCGCGGATCTGTCGACGCGCGACGGCGTGCGAGGGCTGTTCGCGCGCGCGCGCGAGGCGTTAGGCGGCGTCGACATCCTCGTCGCGAACGCGGGCGTGTGGCCGAGCGAGGACGTGCCGGTGGAGCGGCTCGACGACGAGCGGTGGCTGCGCACGATGCGCGAGAACGTCGACTCGATGTTCTACTGCGCGCGCGAGGCGGCGCGGGTGATGGGCGACGGCGGCCGCATCGTCATGATCTCGAGCACCGCCGGCCAGCGCGGCGAGGCGTTCCACGCCGACTACGCGGCGTCGAAGGGCGCGATGATCTCGTTCGTGAAGTCGCTCGCCGTGGAGCTCGGGCCGCGCGGCATCACCGTGAACAGCGTCGCGCCCGGGTGGGTGGACACCGAGATGACCGCCGACGCGATGGCATCCGGTGGTCGCGAGCGCATCGCCGCGACGATTCCGGTCGGCCGCGTGGCATCGCCGGACGACATCGCGTTCCCCGTCGTGTGCCTGTGCGCGCCGCAGGCGCGGCACGTCACCGGCGAGATCCTCAACGTGAACGGCGGGAGCGTCCTGTGCGGGTGATCGCGGCGCTGTTCACCGGCGGCACCATCTCCATGCGCGTGGACGAGAGCGCGGGCGGCGCCGTGCCGTCGCTGTCGGCCGAGGAGATCCTCGAGGCGGCGCGCGGCATCGAGCGCGTGGCGCGGGTGCGACCGGAGCAGTGGGGGCGCTATCCGGGGCCGCACATGACGGTCGACCGGCAGTGGGCGCTCCGGAACCGTATCGCGGAGCTGCTCGCCGACCCGGAGATCCACGGCGTGGTCGCGACGCACGGCACCGACACGCTCGAGGAGACGGCGTACCTCGTCGCGCGGTCGGTCGCGTCGCGGAAGCCGATCGTGTTCACCGGCGCGATGCGCTCGGCGAGCGACCTCGGATGGGACGGGCCCGCGAACCTGCTCGACGCGGTGACGGTGGCCGCGGCGCCGGAGGCGGAAGGGATCGGGACGGTGGTCGTGATGGGCGGCCGGGTGTTCGCCGGGCTGGAGGACGCGAAGACGCACACGCACGACCTCTCGGCGTTCGAGTCGCCCGGGCTCGGGCCGCTCGGCGTGATCGACGAGGGGCGGGTGATCGTGCGGCGGCGGCTCGCCGGCACGGCGCCCGTGCTGTGCCCCGAGGCTCCCGCGGAGCCGGTCGACATCGTGACCGCGTGGGCCGGGTGCGACGCTCGGCTGCTCGACGCGTCGCGGGAGAGCGGAGCGCGGGGCGTGGTGCTCGCGGCGATGGGCCGCGGCAACGTGCCGCCGGCGATGGTGCCGGGCATCGAGCGCTGGATCGCGGACGGCAAGCCGGTCGTGATCGCGTCGCGCGCCGGCGAAGGGCGGGTCGGCCAGACCTACGCGTATCCGGGCGGCGGGCGGCGGCTCCACGAGCTGGGCGCCGTGTTCGCGGGCGCGCGCCGGCCGCAGCAGGCACGGATCGATCTCATGCTCGCTCTCGGCGCCGGGCTCGGCGCGCACGAGCTACGGGCGGTGTTCGAGGGGTGAGCCGAAGCCGCCGTCAGGCGTCGGCGAGCACGCCTGAGGCGATCGGCTGCTCCTGCCAGTGCGAGAAGCAGCGCCACCCGTACTCGCGCGCGGCCCACGCCTGGTCGGGGTAGCCGCCGGGGTCGAGCAGGCCGGCCTCACGGGCGCGCCAGCGGCAGTCCCAGACGAACTCCCAGCTCCGGGTCGCGTCGCCAGCCGTGGCGGTGACGACGCCGCGGAAGTCGCAGCACCCGGCGAATCCGTTCACGCGCACGGAGTCGACGCGCAGCGACGGCTCGTGGTGCAGCAGCTGGGCGACCACGCGGAGCACCTTCACCCGCGGCGCGTGCCCCTGCGCGACGACGCGCTCGGCCCGCTGGAACTCGGCGTACGCCAGGACGTCGGCCTTGAACTCCGGGTGCGCGTCGCACGCCGCGAGCAGCGTGTCGAGCGGGAGCGCGGGGGTGAACGGCGGCATGGATCGAATGTAGTGTATCTTCGGTCGCCCGGCATCGGTTGGGCGAACATCTGTTCCCGCATCCCGTCCCGCCCGTGACGACGTCCGCCGCCCGCACCACTCCGCTCCGTCCCGGCGCCTCGGTCGCCGTGATCGGGGCCGGGCTGGTGGGGCTCGCGACGGCGCTGAAGCTCGCGCGCGCACGCCCCGATCTGCGGATCGCGGTGCTGGAGAAGGAGCCGCGCGTGGCGAGCCACCAGAGCACGCACAACAGCGGCGTGCTGCACGCGGGGCTGTACTACACGCCCGGGTCGCGGAAGGCGCGGCTCGCCGTGGACGGCATCCGCCAGATGACCGCGTTCTGCCGCGAGCACGGCGTCCGCCACCAGATCTGCGGCAAGGTCGTGGTCGCAGTGGACGATGCGGAAATCCCGCGGCTGCGCGCGCTGCTCGACCGCGGCACGGCGAACGGGCTGCGGGGCCTGCGCTGGCTCTCGGCGGCGGAGCTGCGCGAGATCGAGCCGCACGCGGCGGGGGTCGCCGCCGTGCGCGTGCCGGAGGAGGGGATCGTCGACTACCGCGGCGTCGCGGATGCGATGCTCGGTGAGCTGCAAGCGCTCGGCGCGGAGGTCGTCACCGGCGCGGGCGTGCGGGCGCTCGCGCGGCGCGAGGGCGCGTGGCAGGTCGAGACCGCGCGGGGCGACCGACGCGCCGAGTTCCTCGTGAACTGCGCGGGGCTGCAGAGCGACCGCGTGGCGCGCATGGCCGGAGCGCGCACGGACGCGCGGGTGGTGCCGTTCCGCGGCGAGTACTTCGTGCTGCGTCCCGAGCGCGCGTCGCTCGTGAAGCACCTCATCTACCCGGTGCCCGATCCGAGCTTCCCGTTCCTCGGCGTGCACTTCACGCGCATGATCGACGGCCGGGTGGAGTGCGGGCCCAACGCGGTGCTCGCGCTCGCGCGCGAGGGCTACCGCAAGCGCGACGTGCGCGTGGGCGACGTCGCGGACGCGCTGACGTTTCCCGGGCTGTGGCGCTTCGTCGCGCGGTACCCGCGCGTGACGTGGTCGGAGCTGCGTCGCTCGGCGAGCAAACCGCTGTTCGCCGCGTCGCTCCGCCGGCTGCTGCCGGAGCTGCGCGAGGACGATCTGCTGCCCGGCGGGTCGGGCGTACGCGCGATGGCGATGTCGCGCGACGGCGCGCTGCTGCAGGATTTCGAGTTCGCGGCGACGGAGGGCGCGCTGCACGTGATCAACGCGCCGAGTCCCGCGGCGACCGCGTCGCTCGCCATCGGCGACGAGATCGTGCGCGAGCTGGGCTGCGCGCCCGCCGCGCTGCACACCACCCAGATGACCGGATGATCGTGTCGAACGTAGACGAACGCACGGTGGAAGGTTTCGGCGCGGAGTGGTCGGCGTTCACGTACGAGGAGGCCGACCGTGCCGAGCTGCAGGAGATGTTCGACGCGTACTTCCGGCTGTTCCCGTGGGACGAGCTGCCGCCTAACGCCGTGGGCGCCGACATCGGCTGCGGCACCGGGCGGTGGGCGCGGCTCGCCGCGCCGCGCGTGGGGAAGCTGCACTGCGTGGACGCGAGCGACGATGCGCTCGCCGTGGCGCGGCGCAATCTCGCCGGAGCGCCGAACGTCGAGTTCCACCACGCCTCGGTCGACGCGCTGCCGTTCGCGCCCGGATCGCTCGACTTCCTGTACTCGTTAGGCGTGCTGCATCACGTGCCCGACACGGCCGGGGCGATCCGCGCCTGCGCGCGCACGCTGAAGCCCGGTGCGCCGATGCTGCTGTACCTCTACTACCGCTTCGACAACCGGCCGGCGTGGTTCCGTGCGCTGTGGGGCGCGAGCGACGCGCTGCGGCGCGGCATCGCGCGCATGCCGTTCCGGCTGCGGCTCCTGACGTCGCAGGCGATCGCGTTCGGCGTGTACTGGCCGCTCGCGCGCACCGCGAAGCTGATCGAACGCACGACGGGCCGCGTGCCGGGGTCGTTCCCGCTCGCCGCGTATCGCGACCGCAGCATGTACGTGATGCGCACGGATGCGCTGGACCGCTTCGGGACGCGCCTGGAGCAGCGGTTCACGCGCGCCGAGATCCGCGACATGATGGCGCGCGCGGGGCTGGAGCGTGTGCGCATCGACGAGGACGGGCCGGTCTGCTGGTGCGCGGTCGGCTACCGTTCGGCCGACGCGGCGTGAGCGACCGCACGGCCCTGGACGCGGACGTTCCCGCGCGCCTCGCGCCGCCGCGCGGCGTGCTGGAGATCGCGCGCCGGCTGGAGAAGGCGGGGTTCGAGACGTGGTGCGTGGGCGGTGCGGTGCGGGACGCGCTGCTCGACCATCCCCAGCTCGACTGGGACCTCGCCACCGCGGCGACGCCGGACGAGATGCGGCGGCTGTTCCGCCGCACCGTCCCGAAGGGGGTCGAGTTCGGCACGTTAGGCATCTTCGACTCCGACGGCGAGATGCACGAGGTGACGACGTTCCGGCGCGACGTGCGCACGGACGGACGGCATGCCGTCGTGGAGTTCGGCGCGTCGCTCGACGACGATCTCGCGCGGCGCGACTTCACGATCAATGCGATCGCGTACTCGCCCGAGCGTCACGTGGTGCACGACCCGTTCGGCGGGCGGCACGACCTCGTGCGCGGCGTCGTGCGCGCGGTGGGCGACCCGGCGACGCGCATGCGCGAGGACCGGCTGCGCGCGCTGCGCGCGATCCGCTTCGCCGGCCGCTTCGGCTTCGCGATCGACGACGCGACGTGGGGCGCGATCGTCGACAGCGCACCGCACCTCGTGCGATTGTCGGCCGAGCGGGTGCGCGAGGAGCTGGAGAAGACGATGAAGCAGGTCGCGCGGCCGTCGCTCGCCCTCGAGCGATGGCGGGCGAGCGGCGCGCTCGGGGTGCTCGTGCCCGAGCTGGCCGACGCGCAGCCCGAGCGGTTCGCGACCGCCGACTGCCTGCCGATGCCGACGCTCGCCGCGCGCCCGCAGCGGCTCGATCTCCGGCTCGCGTCGTTGTGGCTCGACGCCGAGCCCCGCGCGGTGGACGAGGCGCTGCGGCGGCTGCGCGCATCGAACGCGAAGGTGCGCGCGACGACCGAGCTGGCCGACCGCTGGCGGCGGATCGGCGGCGCGGTGCGCGACGCGCTGCTCGCGGACACACCGCCGCGCGACGCCGACATCCGTCGATGGGCGGCGGCCACGGGCCGCACGCGCCTTCCCATGCTGCTGCGGCTCGCCGCCGCGCGCTTCGCGGCGGAGCGCCTGCTCGGCGAGGTCGCGCCGGAGCCGTCGTCGCTGCGGGCGCTGTACCGGCGCGCGGTGCGCATCGCGTACCGCGATCCCGTGGACGTCGCCGACCTCGCGGTGAGCGGCGGCGACCTGCTGTCCATTCCGGGGGTGCGCGGGCCGCTCGTGGGCGAGCTGCTGCGGCGCCTGCTGGAGCGCGTGGTGGAGGATCCGCGACTCAACACGCGCGACGCGCTGCTCGCGATCGCGCGCGAGTTGCTGTCGGAGCTCGGCGGCTAGGCGCAGAGCTTGCCCGGGACGCGCGCTCCGAGCTTTCGCGCCCGGCATCCCCGCCGATTACGTTATGCTCGACGGTCGACTCCGTCACCCGACGCGCGCGTCGGTTCGTCCGCCCGTGAAACCCCGGCCCGTGCCATCGATCGCCGTCCGCTTCGTCTCTCGGTCTCCGCGGTGCGAGTGACTCCGCTCGACCTGCCGGACGTCCTGCTCATCGAGCCGCGCGTGGCGCGTGACGCCCGCGGTTGGTTCTACGAGAGCTGGAGCGGCGGACGTTTCGCGCAGCTCGGGCTGGGCCACCGGTTCGTGCAGGACAACGTCTCGTGCTCGCGCCGCGGCGTGCTGCGCGGGCTGCACCTGCAGCATCCGCACGGCCAGGGGAAGCTGCTCTCGGTGCTGCACGGCGAGATCCACGACGTCGCCGTCGACGTGCGACGCGGGAGCCCGACGTTCGGCCGGTGGTGCGCGGTGCGGCTCGAGGCGGAGACGGGGCGGCAGATCTTCATTCCCGCGGGCTACGCGCACGGCTTTCTCGTGCGCAGCGATTCCGCGGTCGTCGGCTACAAAGTGACCGAAGGCTACCATCCCGAGGACGAGATCACCGTCGCGTGGAACGACGCGGCGATCGGGATCACGTGGCCGCTGGACGGTGCGCCGATCCTCTCCGATCGCGATGCGGCCGCACCGACGCTCGCCGAGCTGACCGATCGACTGCCGACGTACGACGCGGCGACGGCGCTGCTCGTGGGGCTGACGGAGGCGCGCGCGTGACGCCGATCGCTGTCCTCGTCACCGGAGCCGACGGACAGCTCGGCCGCGCGCTCTGTCGTGCGCTCCACGGTACGACGCGCGTGATCGCCGCGCCGCGCGCCGCGCTCGACGTGACCGACGCCGACGCGGTGCGCCGGACGCTCCGCACGCTGCGCCCGGACGCGATCGTGAACGCCGCCGCGTTCACCGCCGTCGACGCAGCCGAGGACCGGCGCGACGAGGCGTGGGCGGTGAACGCGATCGCGCCGGGCATCCTCGCCGAGGAAGCGGCGCGGCTCGACGCGGTGATGGTGCACTACTCGACGGACTACGTGTTCGACGGCGAGGCGCGCACGCCGTACACGGAGGACGCGCCGACGAATCCGCTCGGCGTGTACGGCGCGTCGAAGCTCGCGGGCGAGCGCGCGGTGCGCGACGCGGCGCCGCGCTCGCTCGTGATCCGTACGGGCTGGCTGTTCGCCGCGCACGGCCATGGGTTCCTGCAGTCGATGCTGCGCCGCGCGGCCGACGCCGAGATGCGCGACACGCCCGTGCGTGTCGTCGACGACCGGCGCGGCACGCCGACGTCGGCGCGATGGGTGGCGCAGGCGACGACGCACATGGTGACGCACGTGTGCCGGAGCGCGACCTTCGGCGCGTGGGGCACGTATCACGTCGCCGCGTCGGGCGAGGCGACCTGGCACGCGTTCGCGGGGGCGATCTTCGCCAACCTGGCCGCGCGCGGCGGCGTGGTGCCGCCGCTGCAGGCGATCCCGTCGTCGGCGTATCCGACGCGCGCGACGCGCCCCGCGTACTCGGTGCTCGACACCAGCCGGGCCGCGCGCACGTTCCGCGTGGCGCCGGCGTCGTGGCAGTCGCAGCTGGCCGAGACCCTGGACGAGCAGCTCGGGGGCGCGGGCGCGCCCGACACGGAGCCGCTGCTCGCTCACCGCGATTAGGAGCGATGCCGGTGCTCTTTCGAGGGAAGCAGCCCGAGTCGTCGGTGTGGCGACGATTCCGATCGGGCGCCGACGACTTCACGTTCGTGCAGGAGGCCGAGTACTTCGAGGCGCGCGTGGTGGCGAACGCGGAGCGCATCGTCGACCTGCTGCACGCGCTGGCCGAGAGCCTCCCGCCGGCCGTCGACGTCGCGATCGAGGACGTGCGCGAGCGGCGCGCATGGGTCGGCTCCGGCATCGCGCTGCCCGACGTGCGTGAGGCGATCGCGCGGCTGAAGGCGCCGCTCGCCGCGTACGGCGGCGTGGAGTTCGCCGTGTACACCGCGGAGGACCAGCTCACGCTCACGGCGGATCTGGAGCTCTACGTCTACGCGCGCACCGACCGGTGGCTGTACATCCTGCAGGGGAAGGGGCTGCACGAGGTGATGTCGTTCGAGCCGCAGGGATGGGAGTTCGACGCCGACGCGCTGGGCGCGGCGCCCGAGCTGAGCGACGCGGTGGCCGCCGCGGCGGAGCGGCTCGGGCTCGAGGCGCGCTGACGCGCCGTGGCGATGGGCGCGGCGCTCCCGTTCGCGCTGCTCGCCGCGCTCGCGAACGTGCTCGGCGCGCTCGCCGTGACGGCGCGCTCGCGATGGAGCGTGCGGTCGCTCGAGACCATGATCGCGCTCTCGGCGGGATTCATGATCTCCGTGTCGCTCGCCGACGTGCTGCCGGAGGCCATCGAGCGGGGCGGGCACGAGGCGGCGGTGATCGCGACGCTGGGCTTCCTGCTCGTGCACCTCACGCAGCACACGTTCGCGCGGCACTTCCACTTCGGCGAGGAGACGCACCACGTCACGCGCGCGGTGAGCGTGTCCGCGTTAGGCGGGCTGCTGCTGCACACGTTCGTCGACGGCGTGGCGATCGCGAGCGGCTTCGCCGCCGACGAGCGCATCGGACTGCTCCTCGCGAGCGCGATCCTGCTGCACAAGCTGCCCGAGGGGCTCGCGATCTCGAGCCTGTTCCTCGCCTCGGGCGAGGGGCGCGCGAAGGCGCTCGGCGCGGCGACGCTGCTCGGCGCCGCGACGCTGCTCGGCCTCGGCGTGGCGCTCGCGACGCAGCTCCGGGGGACGACCGGGCTCGCGCTCGCGGCGGGCGTCACGCTCTACGTGGCGGCGGCCAACCTGGTGCCGGAGGTGCAGCGCAAGCCGGGATGGCGGCTGTCGATCGCGTTCTTCTTCGGGAGTGGACTGTATTTCGCCGCGCGCGCCGCCCTCGAGCGGGGGCTGAGCCGGTGACGCGGCGGGAGGGACTCGCGTGACGCCCAAGCGCCGAGACCCGCCGGTGGGGCGGGGACCCGATTCGTTGTTCGCCGCGGCGCGCCGCGCCTCGGCCACGCCGCTCGCCGCGCGCATGCGCCCGCGCACGCTCGACGAGTTCGTGGGACAGCTGCACCTGTTAGGCACCGGCAAGCCGCTGCGCGACGCGATCGAGCAGGGGCGCGTGCTGTCGATGATCTTCTGGGGCCCGCCGGGCACCGGCAAGACGACGCTCGCCCGGCTCGTCGCGCAGTACACCGACCGCTACTTCGCGCCGTTCTCCGCGGTGACGGAGGGCGTGCCGCGCGTCCGCGAGATCGTCGCCGAGGCGGAAGGGCGGCTGCAGCGCGAGGGGCGCGGGACGATCCTGTTCGTCGACGAGATCCATCGCTTCAACCGCGCGCAGCAGGACGCCTTCCTGCCGCACGTGGAGGCCGGCACGATCACGCTGATCGGCGCGACGACGGAGAACCCGAGCTTCGCGCTCACGGGCGCGCTGCTGTCGCGCACACGCGTGTTCGTGCTTGAGCCGCTGTCGGCGGAGGACCTCAACGGCCTGCTGCGCCGCGCGCTCGCCGACCCGGAGCGCGGCCTCGGCACGCGCGCGCTGCGCGCGACCGACGAGGCGCTCGCGTTCCTCGCCGAGCACGCGGACGGCGACGCGCGGCGCGCGCTGACGGCGCTGGAGGCGGCGGCCGACGCGGTCGGCGACGGCGGTGAGATCGACCGCGCCGCGGCGCAGGACGCGCTGCAGCGGCGCGTCGCGCACTACGACAACGCGGGCGAGGAGCACTTCAACATGCTCTCCGCCTACCACAAGTCGCTGCGCGGGAGCGATCCGAACGGCGCGCTGTACTGGATGGCGCGCATGATCGAGGGGGGCGAGGATCCGCTCGTGATGTTCCGCCGCGCGATCGCGATGGCGTCGGAGGACGTGGGCCTCGCGGATCCGGAGGCGCTGAAGCTGGCGATCGCGGCGCGCGAGGCGTACCGCATGCTCGGGCCGCCGGAGGGGTATCTCGCGCTGTCGCAGATGACGATCTACCTGGCGACCGCGCCGAAGTCGAACCGGTCGTACATGGCGCTGGAGGCGGCGCTCGACGCCGCGCGCGAGACGCCCGCCGAGCCGGTGCCACTGCACATCCGGAACGCCCCGACGAAGCTCATGAAGGAACTGGGCTACCACGAAGGGTACCAGTATGCGCACGCCGTCCCCGAGGCATACATCCCGCAAGAGTACCTGCCCGAGCGGCTGCGTGGGCAGACGTTCTACGAACCCGGTTCGTTCGGCTTCGAGCGTGAGATCGCGAAGCGACTGGCGTGGTGGGCGGAGCTGAAGGCGCGGACGACCGCGCCGCCGTCCTCTCCCGGCGACGCCGAGCGTTCACCAGAGGAGGCACCATGATTCGCAGATTCGTCGGAGTGCTGGGAGTCGGGCTGGCCGTCGCGACGGCCGGCACGGTGGGGTGCGCGGCGCTCGGCATGGGGGGCTTCAAGGACCCCATCGTCACGTTCCGCGACGTGCGCATCAACGGCCTGGGGGTCGCGGGCGGCAGCGCGGACGTCGTGCTGAGCGTGTACAACCCGAACGGCTTCAAGCTCGAGGGCGTGCGGCTGACGTACAACCTGATGGTCGACTCGACGCCGGTGGGCAACGGCGCGCTCGACGACCGGTTCACGGTGCAGAAGGGCGAGTCGACCGAGGTGCGGCTGCCGGTCTCGTTCACGTACGCGGGCCTCGGGGCCGCGGGGCGGCAGCTCATGCAGTCGGGCTCCGTGCGCTACCGGGTGCTCGGCGATGTGACGGTCGCCACACCGCTCGGCAACTTCACGCGGCCGTACGACCGCACGGGCAGCTTCTCGTCGTTCGGGCGGACGTCGCGTTAGAATGCGGGGTCGGGCGGTCGCCCGGCCCCGTTTCACCCCGTTCGACGGAGTCGAGCCATCGCACGCGATCTGATCGACCTCGCGCCGCCCGTGGAGCGCGCCCTGCTCGTCGGCGCGCCGCTGAAGCGGTCGAACGACCGGCACCAGGTCGGGGAGCACCTCGAGGAGCTGGCGCGCCTCGCCGACACGGCGGGGGCCGAGGTGGTGGACACGCTGACCCAGCAGATCGACCGCCCGCATCCGGCCACGTATCTCGGTACCGGAAAGCTCGACGAGCTGCGGCAGCGGGCCGGCGACCGCGGCGCGTCGCTCGTCATCTTCGACGACGAGCTGAGTCCCGCGCAGGGACGCAACATCGAGCAGACCGTCGGCGTGCGCGTGATGGACCGCGCGGAGCTGATCCTCGACATCTTCGCGACGCGCGCGCGCACGAACGAGGCGAAGATGCAGGTGGAGCTCGCGCAGCTCGAGTACATGCTCCCGCGCCTAACGCGCATGTGGACCCACCTCGAGAAGACGCGCGGCGGCATCGGCATGCGCGGCCCCGGCGAGACGCAGCTCGAGACCGACCGTCGGCTCATCAACCACCGCATCAAGGTGTTGAAGGAGCGGCTGCAGGACGTGCTGCGGTCGCGCGAGGTGCAGCGCGCGTCGCGGCGGCGGGAGTTCCGCGCCGCGCTCGTCGGCTACACGAACGCCGGCAAGTCGTCGATCCTCCGCGCGCTCTCCGGCGCTCGTGACGTTTTCGTGGAGAATCGACTGTTCGCGACGCTCGACCCGCTCACGCGCGAGGCGCGGGTCGGCGAGCACACGAGCGTGCTCGTGACCGACACGGTCGGGTTCATCCGCAAGCTGCCCCACCATCTGGTGGCCTCGTTCCGCGCCACGCTCGAGGAGACGCGCGAGGCCGACCTGCTGCTCCACGTGATCGACGTGAGCCACCCGGCGTGGGAGGAGCAGCGGCAGGTCGTGGAGGAGGTGCTCGCCGACATCGGCGTGCAGGACACGCCGGTGCTCTACGTGTTCAACAAGATCGACGCGGTGGATCCGGCGATGCTCGACGCGCTGCGGGAGCGCGCGCGCAACGAGAAGCTGCCCGCCGTTTTCGTGTCGGCCGTCACATCCGACGGGCTGGAGCCGCTCGCGCGCGCGCTCGCCGACCGGGCGCGCCGCGAGCGGCCGATCGTGGAACTGCGCATCCCGGCGAGCGACGGCAAGATGCTTGCGACCATCCACCGCGACGGCGAGGTCCTGGAGCAGCGGGTGGATGGGGATGCGCTGGTGGTGCGGGCACGTGTTACGGATGCGCTGGCTCGTCGTCTCACGCGTGACAGCGAGACCGTGCCCCCTGATTAGGCCCCATGTTCACGAGAGTGATGCCTTCCAGCCCGAGCCGCGGACTTCTCTCCGCGGCTCTCGTCGTTTGTGCCACCGCCGTCGCGTGCAGCGACGACGGCCCGCTCGCGTCGAACGCGCAGCTCGTCGCCGGCGCGCGCGCGAACGGCATCGCCGCGGCGCGGCTGCCTAACAACGCGCTCGGCGCCGCGGTCACGTTCACCGTGGCGCGCGCCGACTCCGCCCGCCTGCGCTACTGGACCGAAGCGACGCCGACCGACGCGCGCACGTCGCCCTTCACGCGGCTCGCCACGGGCGGCGCGCAGCGGCTGCCGCTGCTCGGCCTCGCACCATCGACCGTGTACCGCGGCGTCGTGGAGACGATGGTCGGTGCGCAGCTCGTCGCGTCGGACAGCTTCAGCGTGACGACGGGCGCGCTCCCCGCGGCGCTCGCGTCGCTGCACGTGGACTATCAGGGAACGCCGACGGCCGGCTACGCGGTCAGCGGCTACCGGGGCGGCGACTCGGTGTGGGTGGTCGCGTTCGACTCCACGGGACGGCTCGCGTGGTACCGCGGCGTGGAGGACCGGGGCGGCGTCGGCGCCGCGGCGCTCCAGCCTAACGGCGACTTCACCGTGTACACCGGCGGCACCAGCGGCTGGAACCCGGCCGAGGGCTACTACGTCGAGCTGCGTCCCGACGGGTCGTTCGTCCGCAACATCGCCGCGCCGGCGCCGTACACGACCGACAACCACGAGCTGGTGTTCAGCCAGTACGACACGACGGGATCGCACGCGTACTTCACCGGCTTCACCGCATCGCCGACCGATCTGTCGTCGATCGGCGGGCCGCGCGACACGCTGTTCGCGTCGCACCGCATCTTCGCGTGGACGCCCGCCGGCGCGAGCGCCATCGCGCTCGACGACACGAAGCTGTTCACGCTCGCCGACCGCATCGACCCGCCGGCGCTGCCGCCGTACGACCTCGCGCACCCGAACGCGATCGACGTCGCGCCGGACGGTGACATCGTCGTCTCGTGGCGCAACATGGGCGAGGTCACGAAGCTCGATCCCGCGACGGGCGCGATCCGCTGGCGGCTCGGCGGCACGCACAGCACGCTGACGATCGTGAACGACCCGCTCGGCTTCTTCAGCGGCCAGCACTCGGTGCGTATGATCGCGCCGAACCGACTGCTCATGTTCGACAACGGCCAGCGGCACGCCCCGCAGGTCTCGCGGCTCGTCGAGTACGAGATCGACGCGACGCGGCGCACGGCGACGCTCGTGTGGTCGTTCACGCACCCGAAGGGGTACTTCTCGGGGTTCACGAGCGTCGCCCAGCGGCTCCCGAACGGGAACACGTTCGGGTACTTCTCGACCCAGTCGGCGCTCGTCGAGGTCACGCCCAACGGCGCGATCGTGTCCGAGGGGATCCTGCGCGACCAGCGGGGGCTCGTGAGCCCGTACCGCGTGACGCGCATCGCGTCGCTGTACGGCCGGGCGCGGTAAGCCACGCCGACGAGGGGAAGGGAACGTGCCGTCCGTCACAGCCCGTGACGGGCGGCACGACCGGGAACCGACGGACCAGTCCGTGCGGTTGTACGCGCATCGGGCCCGGCTTAACCTTGGTACGCGGCCGCCATCCCGTACGGATGGCTGCGCTCAGGCGCTCCGCCGCGATTTCCACCCCGAGACTCATGTGCGGCATCGCCGGCTTCTGGACCACAATGCGCCCCCCCGTCCCGGCCGCCGAGCTGCTCGCGGGGATGACCGGCGCGATCCGGCACCGGGGTCCGGACGACGAGGGCGCCTGGTGGGATGACGCGAGCGGCGTGGGGCTCGGCCACCGCCGGCTGTCGATCATCGATCTCTCGGCCGCGGGGCACCAGCCGATGGCGTCCCGGAGCGGTCGCTACGAGCTGATCTTCAACGGCGAGATCTACAACTTCCGGGAGCTGCGCGCAGAGCTCGAGCGCGCCGGCGACGCGTTCCGCGGGCACTCGGACACCGAGGTCATGCTCGCCGGGTTCGAGCGCTGGGGGCTCGTCCCGACGCTGAAGCGGCTGGCCGGGATGTTCGCCATGGCGCTCTGGGACCGGGAGGAGCGGACGCTCCACCTCATCCGGGACCGCATCGGCGAGAAGCCGCTCTACTACGGGACGGCGGGGGGCACGCTGCTGTTCGGCTCGGAGCTGAAGGCGCTGCGCGCCTATCCCGGCTGGAGCGGCGACATCGACCGGAGCGCGATCGCGCTGCTCATGCGGCACGGCTACATCCCGGCGCCGTACACCGTCTTCTCGAACGTGCGGAAGGCCGTGCCCGGCACGGTGCTGTCGTTCCGCTCGGCACTCGGCGAGCCGACGACCACCCGCTACTGGAACGCGCGCGAGGTGGCCGAGTCGGGCACGCGCGACCCGCTCCGGCTCGGCGAGGAGGAGCTGATCGAGGCGTGCGAGCGCCGGCTCTCCGAGACGATCGGCGAGGAGATGGTCTCCGACGTCCCGCTCGGCGCGTTCCTCTCCGGCGGGTTCGACTCGTCGCTCATCGTGGCGCTCATGCAGAAGCAGAGCGCGCGACCCGTGCGCACGTTCACGATCGGCTTCGAGGAGAAGGAGTACGACGAGGCCGAGCACGCGCGGGCGGTCGCGCGGCATCTCGGCACGGACCACACGGAGCTCCGGGTGGGACCGTCGGACACGCTCGCGGTGATCCCGAAGCTGCCGGCGCTCTACGACGAGCCGTTCGCCGACCCGTCGCAGATCCCGACGTTCCTCGTGGCGCAGCTCGCGCGCCGGCACGTCACGGTGAGCCTGTCCGGCGACGGCGGCGACGAGTTCTTCGGCGGCTACAACCGCTATTTCTGGAGCATGCGCCTGTGGCGGCGGCTGAAGCACCTGCCGGTGCCGCTGCGCCGCGGCGTGGCGAAGGGGATCCAGGCCGTGTCGCCGGGCGGCTGGGACCGCGCGTTCGACGCGATCAACGCCACGCTCCCCGCGTCGCGCCGGATGAAGATCGCTGGCGATCGCGTCCACAAGCTGGCGGGCGTGCTCGACGTCGGAACGAACGAGCAGATGTACCGGGAGTTCCTCACGACGTGGCGCGACCCGTCCGGCCTCGCGTTAGGCGCGCCCGAGCACCCGACGGTGCTGTCGGACCGCGATCGGTGGCCGAGCTTCGACGACTTCGTGTCGCGGATGATGTACGTCGATTCCGTGAGCTATCTCCCGGACGACATCATGGTGAAGGTGGACCGCGCGACGATGGGCGTGTCGCTCGAGTCGCGCGCGCCGTTCCTCGATCACCGCGTGGTGGAGTTCGCGTGGCGGGTGCCGATCGAGTACAAGGTGCGCGACGGGCAGGGGAAGTGGCTGCTGCGGCAGGTGCTCTACCGGCACGTGCCCCGCGCGCTGGTGGACCGCCCGAAGATGGGCTTCGGCATCCCGATCTCGCACTGGCTGCGCGACGAGCTGCACGACTGGGCGGCGGACCTGCTGTCGCCGGAGCGGCTGCGCGCGCAGGGGTACCTCGACCCCGACGCGGTCCAGACGAAGTGGAACGAGCACCAGAGCGGCCGACGCAACTGGCAGTACCAGCTCTGGGTGGTGCTGATGTTCGAGGCGTGGCTCGACTCGGCCCGGGCCTGACTGCAACGACGCCTCAACGCATGGCAGAATCGATCACGACGCCTAACGACCGCCGCCTCACCGAGCTGTATCCGGGCCTCGACCGGCTCGCCGCCGACTACTACGCGCAGCATCAGGAAGTCGGCAGCGAGGCGCTCGCCGTCATCCGGTGGATCGACCGCCTCGTCGACCTGTCGACGGGGAGCCGGCGCGTCGTCGTCGTCGGCTGCGGCCCGAAGCCGATCGCCATGCAACAGCTCCTCGAGGCGGGCTACGACGCGGTCGGCGTGGAGCCCGTGCCGCTCATGGCGGAGGACGCGCGCCGGTTTCTCGGCGATCCGTCGCGTGTCGCCACGGCCGCGGCCGAGGCGCTGCCGTACCCGGACGGGTCGTGCCGGGTGGTGCTGCTGGAGAACGTGCTGGAGCACGTGGACTCGCCGCTCGCGACGATCAACGAGGCGTACCGCGTCCTGGAGCCCGGCGGCGTCTGCTACATCTACACGACGAACCGGTACCGGCTCTCGCTCACCGGCAAGAACTTCGAGTACCGGGTGCCGTTCTACAACTGGTTCCCCGAGACGCTGAAGGAAGCGTACGTGCACCACCACCTGCACTTCGATCCGCGCCTGGCGAACTACTCCGTGCGGCCTGCGGTGCACTGGTGGTCCTACGCGGACCTGTGCCGTCTCGGGCGGCTGGCCGGCTTCGCGTACTTCTACTCGCGGCTGGACGTGCTGGAGCCGCCGCCCCCGAACGGCATGCGCTCGCGTGTGCGCCACGCGGTGCTGGAGCGCGTGCGGAAGTCGCCGTGGCTCCGCGCCATGGCGCTGCTGCAGTTCGGGAACTCGATCTTCATGGTCAAGCGCCGAGACGCGGCACCGTGACCATGTGCGCGACGGGCGAGCGCGCATGCTGATCCGCAACACGCTGCTCTATCTCGTGGCCCGCGGGGGCCCGGGGCTGCTGAACTTCGCGGCGCTGGTGCTGTTCGCGCGGCTGGTGACGCCGGACCAGTACGGCCGCTACGCGCTCGTCGTGGCGGTCGCCGCGCTCGTCAACTCGCTCGGGTTCTACTGGCTGCGTCTCGGGCTGCTGCGCATGAACGCGGTGCACGGCGAGGATCCGGTGCGGTGGCGCTCGAGCGTGCTGCTCGGCTTCGTCGGCGCGGTGGTGCCGAGCGCGGTCGCGGTGGGCATCGTGCTCGCGCGCAACGGCATGGTCGTGGGGCCGTGGCTCGTCGTCGCCGGCGTCGCGATGCTCGTCGCGCAGGGATGGTTCGAGCTGAACCTCGAGTTCGCGACCGCGTCGGCGCATCCGGTCACGTACGGGATGATGTCGCTCGCGAAGGCTGCGCTGCTGATCTCCGGCGGCGTGCTGCTGACGCGGCTCGGCCTCGGCGCCGAGGGGCTCGTGATCGCGCTCGCCGCGAGCTTCGTGCTCCCCGGCGCGTGGGCCGCGCTGCGGCAGTGGAGCGGCGTGTCGGTGCGGCGCGCCGACCGGCACATCGTGCGTGAGCTGCTCGTGTTCGGGCTGCCGTTCACGCTCACGTTCGCGTTCGAGTACATCGTCAGCACGTCGGACCGGCTGTTCCTCGGCGCGTATCACGGCGCGTCGACGGTCGGCGTGTACGCGGTGAGCTACGACCTCGCGCAGCAGTCGCTCGGCATGCTGATGATCGTGGTGAACCTCGCCGCGTATCCGATCACGGTGCGCGCGTTCGAGCGCGGCGGCATGCACGGCGCGCGCGGGCAGCTCGAGCGGCACTGCACGCTGCTCGCCGCCCTCGCGATGCCCGCCGCCATGGGGCTCGCGCTGTGCGCGCCGGCGCTCACGACGACGCTGCTCGCGACGGCGTACCGCGAGACGGGGCGGGAGATCCTCCCGTGGATCGCGTTCGCCGCGCTCGTGCTGGGACTCAAGAGCTACTACTTCGACATCGCGTTCCAGCTCTCGCGCAAGACGCGGCTCCAGGTCGCGGCGGTGGCCTGCGGTGCGGTGGTGAACCTCGCGCTCAATCTCCTCTGGATCCCGACGCGCGGCGTGCTCGGCGCCGCGTACTCCACGCTCGCCGGCTATCTGGTCGGGCTCACCGTGAGCTGGTGGCTCGGTCGGCGCGAGTGCCGGCTGCCGGTGCCGTGGAGTCAGCTCGGGCGCATCGTGCTCGCCACGGCGGCGATGGCGGCCGCGATCCTTCCGCTGCGGTCGATCGACGGCGTCGTCGGACTGCTGTTGCAGGCCGCGGTGGGCACGGCGGTCTACGGCGCCGCGCTCGTTGCCCTCGACGTCATGGGCGTGCGCGCGCGCGTACGCGCGATGGTGCTCGGCGCGACGGGACAGAAGGTCGTGTCCGCCGACACGCGATGAGCGACGCGCTGTCGATGGTGATGCCGATCGTGCTCGGCATCGTGATCCTCGTGGCCGAGCGGTGGCGGCAGCCGCGGTGGCTCGCGCTCGACTTCATGCGCTTCACGAGCGCCGTGTACTTCATGGCGTTCGTCGTCGTGCCGCTCTACCTGTCCACGGTGGACCTGCGCTCGTTCCCGGAGCGCAGCTTCGACTGGGTGTTCACGAACCCGTTCGGCTCGGAGCCGTTCGCGCTCGCGTCGACGACGTCGCTCGTCGCGTACCTGTGCATCGTCGCCGGCTACCACCGCGGCATGCGGCGTCCGCGGCGCGCGCCGGCCGCGCCCGTGTCGAACGGCCGGCCGAAGGGCGCAGGGCTCGCGTCGTTGTCGCCCGGCTACGTCATGTTCGCCGGCGTGGTGCTCGCGATCGTCGGCGGCGGCGCGCTGCTGCTGTACGTCAGTCAGATCGGCGGCTGGCTCGTGTTCCTCATCTCCGGCGTCGCGGCGCGCGGCGGCGAGCCGCCGACGGAATCCGCGTTCGCGTTCCTGAAGAACGTCGCGCTGTTCTCGCTCAGCGCATCGTTCTGCTTCTACGCCGTCACGATCGACGAGCGTCGGCGTGCTCGGCGCGCGGCGGCGATGGTGATGCTTGCCGTCACCGTGGTGATGTCGCTCGCGATCCTGTTCCACCACGCCGGGCGACTGCAGCTCGTCGCGTACCTCGTCTCGTTCCCGACGGCGGGCGCGGTGCGGCGTGGCGGCATCCGCGCGCGCACGGTCGTGCTGGGGCTTCTCGGGTTCGCGGCCCTCGTGCTGTTCGGCCGTCAGCTCTTCCTCGTCGTGTCCGATCCGGGGCTGCTCGCGCGGCAGTGGGCGTCGCTGCGCACCGACAGCTTCTACGCGCTGAACCTGTTCCTGCTGGAGTTCGCGTTCCCGGACGTGACGCTGGCGAACGTGATCGTGTCGGTGCCGACGCGCGAGGCCTATCGCTGGTTCCTCGACTTCCCGCTCGCCGTGGTGTACCTGATCCCGCAGCGGCTGTTCAACATCCGCCACACGCCGTCGGTGTCGACGGTGAACACGTCGCTGTTCGGCGACCTGCTCGGCGGCATCCCGGTGGACGTCGTGAGCCTCGGCTACTTCAGCGCGGGGATCGTGGGCGTGGTGATCGTCGCGTTCGGGTTCGGCCGGCTCGTCGCGGTGTGCGAGCGACGGCTGCCGGCGACGCGCTCGGGGCTCGGGTCGATCGTGCGTGCGTCGTCGCTGTTCTTCGTCGCGTTCCGCGTGATGTACGCCGACCCGGTGCAGGTGATGATGGCGGGGATCTACCTCGTCGCCCTCGCCGCGCTGCTCGTGGCGCCGTTCGTGTGGGATGTGCTGCGCCCCGATCGCGTGCTGCGTGCGGGCCAGGTAGATTCTTCGGGCATCAGTCCGGGTACCAGCGCTGTCTGAGAACGAATGACGGGAGCACACGCAGCAGAGATCGAGCGCGGAGAGCGCTTCGAGTTCGGGAAGAACTGGAGCCGGTTCCTTCACGTCCTCGACGAGGATCGGATCGCGGAGGCCGAGCGCTCGCTGCGCGAGATGCTCGATCTCGGAGCCGACGGCCGGCTGGACGGCGTCCGCTTCCTGGACATCGGCTCGGGAAGTGGTCTGTTCAGCCTCGCCGCGCGCCGGCTCGGCGCGCGCGTCCACTCGTTCGACTACGACCCGCACTCGGTGGCGTGCACGCGCGAGCTACGTCGCCGCTACTTCGCGGACGACGCCGCGTGGACGGTGGAGGAAGGCTCCGTGCTCGACGCCGACTACGTGCGCTCGCTCGGCACGTTCGACGTCGTCTACTCGTGGGGCGTGCTGCATCACACGGGGCAGATGTGGACCGCGCTCGCGAACGCGGAGAGCGCCGTGGCGCCCGGCGGCCGGCTGTTCGTCGCGATCTACAACCACCAGATCTACTGGTCGTCGTTCTACAAGCGGCTGAAGCGCGCGTACGTGAGCGCGCCGCGTCCCGGCAAGTGGCTCATCGCGGGCGGCTTCATCGCCGGGCAGGTGGTGAAGGGCGGCGTGAAGGACGTGCTCACGCTCACGAACCCCGCGCGCCGCTATCGCCTGAAGCGGCGCGAGCGCGGCATGTCGATGCTGCACGACTGGATCGACTGGGTCGGCGGCTACCCGTTCGAAGTTGCGAAGCCCGAGGAGATCTTCGCGTTCTTCCGCGGCCGCGGCTACGAGCTGCGGCGACTCAAGACGTGCGGCAACGGCGTCGGATGCAACGAGTTCGTGTTCGAGCGTGCGTCGCCGGCCGCGCCGCGAGGTGATCGATGAACGGCGCGGTCGCGACGCAGGCACACGCCGAGGAGGTCGCGCGCGGCGAGCGGTTCGAGTTCGGCAAGAACTGGAGCCGGTTCCTCGCCGTGCTGAACGACGAGCGCATCGCCGAAGCCGAGCAGTCGCTCCGGCAGATGCTGGAGCTGGGACCGGACGGTCGCCTCGACGGCAAGCGGTTCCTCGACATCGGATCGGGCAGCGGTCTGTTCAGCCTCGCCGCGCGCCGGCTCGGCGCGCGGGTCCACTCGTTCGACTACGACCCGCACTCGGTGGCGTGCACGCGTGAGCTGCGTCGCCGCTACTTCGCGGACGACGCCGCGTGGACGGTGGAGGAAGGCTCCGTGCTCGACGCCGACTACGTGCGCTCGCTCGGCACGTTCGACGTCGTCTACTCGTGGGGCGTGCTGCATCACACGGGGCAGATGTGGACGGCGATCGAGCACGCGACGCTGCCCGTCGCGCCCGGCGGTCGGCTGTTCATCGCCATCTACAACAAGCAGCCGTTCCTGTCCGGCTACTGGACGGGTGTGAAGCGCGTGTACAACCACGCGCCGGCGCCGGCGAAGGCGCTGCTGCACTGGGGCTTCTTCGCGTTCTTCGCGACGGAGCTGCTCGTGGCGGACGTGCTGCGCGGCCGGTCGCCGCTGGCGCGCTACCGCGGGCAGGAGCGGCGCGGCATGAGCATCTACCGCGACGTGGCCGACTGGGTGGGCGGCTATCCGTTCGAGGTCGCGTCGCCGGAGGAGATCTTCCGCTTCCTGAAGCCGCGCGGCTTCTCCCTGCAGACGCTCGTCACCGTGGCCGGCAAGCACGGGTGCAACGAGTTCGTGTTCCGACGCGACGCATGAGCGGTGGCCGGATCGCGTTCCTCATCCGGTCGCTCGGCGTCGGTGGTGCACAGCGTCAGTTGGTGGAGCTCGCGCGCGGCATGCACGCCGCGGGTCGCGACGTGGTGGTCGTGACGTTCTACGGCGGCCACGCGCTCGACGCGGAGCTGGAGCGCGCCGGCGTGCGCCACGTGGTGGTCGGGAAGCGGGACCGGTGGGACGTCGTCGGCTTCGGCCGGCGGCTGCTCGCCGTGCTGCGCGCGGAGCGGCCCGCGATCGTGCACGGCTATCTGCCCGACGCGAACCTGCTGCTCGCCGTGCTGCGACCGCTGCTGCGCGGCGCGCGCGTGGTGTGGGGCGTGCGGGCGTCGTCGGTGGACTTCTCGGTGTACGACCGCGCCGCGCGCTCGCTGTTCGCGGCCACGCGGGTCGCGGCGCGCGCGGCGGACCTCATCATCTGCAACTCGTGGGTCGGGGCCGAGTTCCATGCGGCGCAGGGGTATCCGGCCGAGCGCATGACCGTGGTGCCTAACGGCATCGACGTCTGCCGCTTCCGCCCCGATCCCGCGGCGGGCGTGCGTGCGCGAGCGGAGTGGGGGATCGACGTCGACGCGCCGGTCATCGGCCTCGTCGGCCGGTGGGACGCGATGAAGGATCACGCGACGTTCGTGCGCGCCGCGGCGCGGCTCGTCTCCTCGTGTCCCGCCACGCGGTTCGTGTTCGTCGGCGAGGGCCCTGCCGCGTACGTCGACGGCGTGACGGCGCTCGCCACGGAGCTGGGCGTGGCCGATCGCATCAAGTGGTCCCCGCCACGGCGCGACGTCGAGGCCGTGTACAACGCGCTCGACCTGCTCACGCTCTGCTCCCGCTTCGGCGAGGGCTTCCCGAACGTCGTCGGCGAGGCGATGGCGTGCGGTACGGCGTGCGTGGTGACCGACGTCGGCGACGCGGCGCGCGTGGTGGGCGACACGGGCGAGTCGGTGCCGATCGGCGACCACGCCGCGCTCGCCGATGCGTGGGCGCGGAGCCTCCGCGTCGCCCGCGACGCCGACGTGCGCGAGCGCTGTCGCGAGCGGATCACGGCGAACTTCGACCTCGCGTCGCTCCTGCGGAACACCGAGGCGGCGCTCGCCCGGCTCGACGCCTCGTGAGCGCGCGCACGACCCCGCTGCGCGTCTGCCACGTGATCACCGGCCTGGAGACCGGCGGCGCCGAGCGGATGCTGCACAAGCTCGCGACGCGGCTCGACCCCGAGCGCTTCCATACCGTCGTGGTCTCGCTGCGCGAGCGCGCCGCGATGGCCGAGCCGCTGGAGCGCGCCGGGGCGGAGGTGCACGCCGCGGGGCTGTCGCTCGCGCGCCCGTCGCCGCGCGCGCTCGCGCGCGTGGGCGCCATGGTGCGCCAGGCGCGGCCACACGTGGTGCACGGCTGGATGTATCATGGCAACATCGCGGCATCGCTCGCGCGCATGGCGCGCTTCACACGCGCGCCCGTGCTGTGGAACGTGCGCGCGTCGATCGACGGCTTCGCCACGATGAAGCCGGCCACCGTCGCCGCGGTGAAGCTCGGCGCGCGGTTGTCCCGGCATCCGCGGCGCATCGTGTACAACTCGCGCGAGGGCGCGCGACAGCACGAGGCCATCGGCTACGCGAGCGGCCGCGCGACGGTGATCCCGAACGGCTTCGACTGCGATGCCTACGCGCCGCAGCCCGCGGTCGGCGCGCGCGTGCGCGCGGAGCTCGGCATCCCGCACGACGCGATCGTGCTCGGCCAGGTGGCGCGCTACGATCCGATGAAGAACCAGGAAGGCCTCGTTCACGCGGCCGCCGCGCTGCGTGCGGGGCGCGACGTGCACCTGCTGATGGCCGGCCGCGGCGTCGACGCGCGGAACGAGCGCCTCGCCGCGCTCGTGCGCGAGCTGGGACTCTCCGACCGCGTGCACCTCGTCGGCGAGCGGGGCGACGTGCCCGCGCTGATGGCCGCGCTCGACGTCCTCGTCTCGCCGTCGAACTGCCTCGAGGGGTTCCCGAACGCGGTGGGCGAGGCGATGGCGAGCGCGGTGCCGTGCGTCGTCACCGACGTCGGCGACGCGGCGTGGATCGTCGACGACACCGGCATGGTGGTGCCGCCGTGGCAGCCGGAGGCGCTCGCCGACGCCTTGCGCGTGATGGTGGCGCTGCCCGCCGAGCGCCGCGCGGCGTTAGGCGCCGCCGCCCGCGAGCGGGTGCGCGCGCACTTCTCCCTCGAGACGGTGACGGCGGCGTACGAGGAGCTGTACCTCGCCTCGGCGGACGCGTGCACGTGAGCGAGAGCCGCCGGCCGCGCGTCGCGCACGTCACCGTGGCGCCGGAGTTCGTGGACCGCATCATGGTGCACGACCTGCGACGGCTGCGCGACCGCGAGGACGTGACCGTCATCTGCGCGCCCGGCCCCGCGGTGGACCTGGTGCGCGCCCAGGGCTTCCGGGTGCTCACGATCCCCGCGCACCGCAAGCTGAGCCCCGCGCAGGACCTCGTGTCGGTGTGGCGCCTGTGGCGCCTGCTGCGCGCGGGACGCTACGACATCGTGCACAGCTACGCGCCGAAGGGGGGCCTGCTCGCGCAGATCGCGGGCGCGCTCGCCGGCGTGCGTCGGCGCGTCCACTCGTGCCGCGGGCTGCTCTACACGCCGGACATGGCGGCGTGGAAGCGTCGCCTCTTCCGCGCGACGGACCGGCTGACGAACGGCCTCGCGGACCGCACGATCTACATCAGCCGCGCCGACATGGCGCACTCGGTGGACGACGGGCTCTGCGACGCGCGGTCGGCACGCTTCACGGGGAGCGGCGTGGACCTCTCGCACTTCTCGCGCGACGCGCTCGCGCCGGACACGCGCGAGACGGTGCGTCGCCGCTTCGGCGTCGGCGCGGACGAAGTGCTCGTGCTGACGGTGGGCCGCTTCGTCGGCGACAAGGGATACCGCGAGGTGGCCGCGGCCGCGGCGGCGCTCCGCGACGAGTGGCCGAACGTGCGCTACCTGTGGGCGGCGCCGGAGCTCGCGGGGGAGGAAGGCGTGCTGCCGGCGACGCTCGCCGCCGACCATGGCGTCGCCGATCGCGTCACGCGCCTCGACTACATGGCGGACGTCGCGGAGCTGTACGCGGCCGCGGACCTGCTCGTGCATCCGAGCTATCGCGAGGGCGTGCCGCGTGCCCTCATGGAGGCGGCGGCGATGGGCCTGCCGATCCTCGCGAGCGACATCCCCGGCTGCCGCGAGGTGGTGCGCCACGGCGAGACGGCGCTCCTGTTCCCGCCGCGCGACGCCGCGGCGCTCGGCGACGCGCTGCGCGCGGCGCTGCGCGACCCGCAGGCCGCCCGCGCGCGAGCCGATGCGGCCCTGCGCGACGTGCGCGCGCGCTTCGACCAGGACGCGCTCACGGAGCGCGTGTGGGCGATCCACGCCGAGCTGCTCGGCGTGGATCGTTAGGCGCTACGGCGTGCGGAGCTGCCAGCCCGGCGGCCGCGTACGCGTGACGCGCGCGGGCACGCCGACGGCCGTCACGTTCGCCGGCAGCGATGCCGTCAGCACCGCGCCGCCGCCGACGATGGACCACTCGCCGACCTCGACGCCCGGGATGGCGGACGCGGCGACGCCGACGTCGCAGCCGTCGCCGAGGCGCACGTTGCCGGCGAGGCGCACACCCGGCGCGAGCGACACGAACCGTCCGAGCACGCAGTCGTGGCTCACGCTCGCCCCGACGTTCACGTGCGCGTGCGCGCCGAGCGTCACGTCGGTGGTGACGACGGCGCCGTCGCACACGGTCACGCCCTCGTCCATCCGGACGTGCCGGCCGACGGAGGCGCGGGGATGCACGAGCGTGGGAAAGCGCACGCCGAGCGGTGCGAGCGCCGCCACGACGCGCGCCCGCGCTGCCGACACGCCGACGCCGAGCGCCACGAGCGGCGCCGGCGAGCGAGCGGCGAGCCACGCGCGGGTGCCGAGCACCGGGTAGCCGTGCACCTCCTCCGGCGCCCCCGTGGCCGCGTCGTCGACGAAGCCGAGCAGCTCGTAGCGCGGCACCTCCGCGTTCAGCGCGAGGACGAGCTCCAGCAGCTCGCGCCCATGGCCGCCGCGGCCGAGTATGACGAGCGGCTCCATCATTCGGCCTCGATCATTCGCCGGTGAACTCCGTCCCGGTGAACTCCGTCATCGTCGCCTGTCCGGGCTGCGACACCCCGTGCGGCCGCACGACCTGATAGGCGGTGCGCGCGAGGATCCGCAGGTCGAGCGCGAGCGAGCGGTGGTCGACGTACCACACGTCGTGCTGCAGCCGCCGCGACCAGTCGGTGTCGTTGCGGCCGTTCACCTGCGCCCAGCCGGTCACGCCGGGGAGCACCGCGTGCCGCCGGATCTGCGCGCTGGAGTAGCGCGGCAGGTACTCCACCGGCAGCGGCCGCGGGCCGACGAGCGACATGTCGCCGCGCAGCACGTTCACGAGCTGCGGCAGCTCGTCCAGGCTCCACCGCCGCAGCGCCTTGCCCAACGGCGTTAGGCGGTCGGCGTCCGTCGCCGCCGTCCAGGGGCCCGGCGGGGCGGGGCGCATGGTGCGAAACTTCAGCAGCTCGAACGGCTCGCCGCCCCGACCCGCGCGGCGCTGACGGAACAGCACCGGGCTCCCGAGCTTCACGCGCACCGCGAGCGCGACGGCCGCGATCACGGGCGACGCGACGACGAGCAGGCCCGCCGCGGCAACGACGTCGACGGCTCGCTTCAGTGGATCGTCCCAGCGCCGGGGCGCGGGGGGCACGATCACCGCGCGGCGGCGAGCGAGCCGGTGAGCGCTCGGCGGAGCGCGTCGATCACGCGGTCCTGCGCCGCCGCGCTCAGGCTCGACGACGACGGCAGGCAGAGGCCCGAGGCGAACAACGACTCGGCCACCTCGCCGCCGACCCGTCGCGCGTGGCGGAACAGCGGCTGCGTGTGCATCGGGCGCCAGACGGGACGCGTCTCGATGTCGTCGACCTCCAGCGCCAGCACGAGCGTCGCCGGATCCACCGGCCGCTCCTCGGGGTCGAACAGCAGCACGCTGAGCCAGCGGCTGTGCGTACCCCATTCGGCTTCCGGCTGCAGCGCCACGCCGGGGATGTCGGCGAGCGCGTCGCGATACCGGGCCGCGACGGCACGCCGCGCGGCGACGCGCTCGTCGAGCACCGTGAGCTGCCCGCGGCCGATGCCGGCGAGCACGTTGCTCATGCGGTAGTTGTACCCGAGCTCCTCGTGCACGTACTCCACGGCGGGCTCGCGCGACTGGTGCGCCCACTTGCGCATGGCGCGGATCGCATCCGCGCTGCGTGCGACGATCATCCCGCCGCCGGTCGTCGTGATGATCTTGTTGCCGTTGAAGCTGAGGATCGCGAAGTCGGCCGTGCAGCCCGTCTCGCGGCCCTTGTACGTTGCGCCCAACGACTCCGCCGCGTCCTCCACCAGCGCGACCTCGAATTCGTCGCAAAGCGCGCGGATCCGATCGACATCGGCGTGCTGGCCGTAGAGGTGCACGAGGACGAGCGCCTTCGGCAGCTCGTCGCGGCGGGCGGCGTCGCGCAGATAGCTCTCGAGCACGTCCGGATCGAGGTTCCACGACTGCCGCTCGCTGTCCACGAACACCGGCTCGGCACCGAGGTACAGGATCGGGAACACGGAGCCCGCGAACGTGAGCGTCGAGACGGCCACGCGATCGCCGGGCCCGACGCCCAGGTACCGCAGCACGAGATGGAGCGCAGCGGTGCCGCTGGAGACGGCGAGGGTGTGCCGTCCGGCGAGCCGGGCCGACATCTCACGCTCGAAGCCGTCGAGGTTCGCGCCGGCCGTCGTGAGCCAGTTCGCGCGGAAGGCCTCCGCGATGTACGACTGCTCGTGCCCGCTCATGTGGGGCACGGACAAGTAGATGCGCTCCGAAGTCACGTGGTAGGGGCGGGAAGACGTGCGCCTGCGCCCGTAACCGGGCGGATCTGTCGAGGAAGTTAGTCGGCATGGTGGCCGACGTCACTTGCTCGGCTGTTCGTTGCATCACGTACTCGGTTAGGTTTCGCGACGCGAACGGCTGAGTACCTGTACGGACCCGTCTCCGACCCCCGGAGGCGTGTCCGTTCATTGCGGATTCTCGTTGACATGTCCTCGTCCCCCCGACCCACTGCCGGCGGCTCATCGATCGGTGGCGATACCCCGTCCGTCGGGATGGCGTATACCGACCGTATCGGCCGTCCGTGGCCGACGGAGGAGCGGGAGCCGGGCGGGCTGGCGTGGATCGGCGTGCTCGTGCGGCACCCGTGGCTGGCGGTCGTGACGCCGCTCGTCGTCGCCGCCGTCGTGGGCACCTACGCCCTGCTGCGGCCGCGGGACTACACGGCGAGCGCGTCGTTCACGCCGCGTACGACGGACGTCATGAAGGGGGCGCTGAGCGGCCTCGCGGCCCAGCTCGGCGTGACGGCGACGGGCGATCCGTCGCAGTCGCCGGACTTCTACGCCGACCTGCTGACCTCACGGCCGATACTCGCCGCGGTGGCCGAGTCCACGTACACGCTGCCGCCGGGCGACCCGCTCGGCCGCGCCGGCACCGGGGTGGCGCTGCTCGAGGCCGAGGGGCAGACGCCGGCGCTGCGGCTCGACGACGCCGTGAAGCGTCTCGCAAAACGCGTCACCGTGACGAAGAACGCAAAGACCGGCGTCGTGACCTTCTCGGTCACGACCCGTTCCCCCGCGCTGTCCACGGCGATGACGGGCCACGTCCTGTCGCTGGTCGACCAGTTCAACCAGGAGCGTCGCAAGCAGAAGGCGGCCGACGAGGAGCGGTTCGCCGAGCAGCGGATGCAGCAGCTCCGATCCGAGCTCAACCGGGCCGAGGACGCGCTGGCGTACTTCAAGGCCCGCAACCGCGACGCGCAGGCGCCCGACCTCGAGAAGGAGCAAGAGCGGCTCGAGCGCGAGGTCGGCATGCGCCAGACGGTGTTCACGAACATCGCGCAGGTCTACGAGCAGGCGCGCGTGGACGCGCTGCGCGACGTGCCGGTGATCACCGTGATCGAGGCCCCGACGCCGCCGGTGCGCCCCGACTCGCGGCGCGTCGCGCTGAAGGTCCTGCTCGCTCTCATGCTCGCGGTGCCGGCGGGGTTCGGCATCGCACTGCTGCGCGATGCCGTGCAGCGCGACGTGATGCCCACGATCTCCGCGGCCGGTGGTTGGCGGCGTGCATTTCGTGACAAGCACGCCGGCCGCGAGGGTACTACGACGTGATGCGCGTGACCGGCTCTCGTCGCGACGGGTACGGCGGAAGGGGATCCGGGCCGCGGAGTCCCTCGCGGACGGTCGCACCTGGCACCGGACCTGCTGGTGGGTTGCGACTCAGGCTCGGTGCGCAGCTGGAGGCCACGTGAACTGCAAGTCAGTACAGCACGTCGTTATGTTGCGCGCGCGCGCACCGCGCGAGCAGTCGACGCAAAAGTGCACGGGACGCGACCGGAGGGCGGCCTCTCACCGGATCGACGAGCGGCCCACTCCGGAGGCACGACGAGACATGGCAACAGGGCCACTGCTGATGTGCGGCCTCGGTTCGCGGATGCCGGGATGAGCCATCCCGTCAGCCTGCAGGGCGACTGGCGCTACTCGCGCCTGCGGAACCGGTATCTCGCCCTCATCGACGCCGCGCTGCTGCCGCTGGTCGCCGTCCTCGCGTTCACGATCCGCTTCGAAGGGACGGCCTGGTACGAGGACTACGGCCGCGTCCTGTCGATGTACGTCGGCATCGCGGTGCCGCTGAAGCTCCTCGTCATGTGGCGCCTGGGGCTGTACGCGCGGCTGTGGCGGTACGCCAGCGTGCACGACGTCGAGATCGTCTCCGTCGCGGTGTTAGGCTCGGCCATCGTCACGTCGACGGTCGGCATCTTCCTGCTTCCGCTGCTGAGCGTCGTGCCGCTGCGCGTGCCGCTCTCGGTCGTGGTGCTCGACGCGCTGCTCGGCGCGATGGCGGTGGCGCTGCCGCGACTGCTCGTCCGCATCGGGCTGCGCCGCGTGCGCCGCCGCTTCGTGGCCGAGCCGGGGCAGCGCCGCGCGCTCGTCGCCGGTGCCGGCGCGGCCGGCGCGATGATCGTGCGCGAGCTGCTCGACAACCCGCAGCTCCGTCTCCTGCCGGTCGCCATGCTCGACGACGACGCGTCGAAGCACGGACGGCGTCTCCATGGCGTGCCCGTGGCCGGGACGCTCGATCGCCTCGACTCGGTGGCCGCCTCGCTGCACATCGACGAGGTGATCATCGCCATGCCGAGCGCGCCGGGCCGCCGTGTACGCGACGTGGTGAGCCGCGCGCATCGCGCCGGCGTGCCGACGCGCACCGTCCCCGGCATGTTCGAGCTGCTCGACGGCCGCAAGTCGGTGAGCGCGCTACGCTCGGTGCAGATCGAGGACCTGCTGCGCCGCGAGCCGGTGCGCACGGATCTCGTGCGGGTGCGCGAGCTCGCGGCCGGCAAGACGGTGCTCGTCACCGGCGCCGGCGGCTCCATCGGCGGTGAGCTGTGTCGGCAGATCGTGCGGCTGGACCCGCAGCGCATCATCGCGGTGGGCCGCGGCGAGAACTCCATCTTCGAGCTGCTCGAGGAGCTGCGCCGCCTCGCGCCCGACGCGCGCGTGCAGCCCGTGATCGCCGACGTGCGTGACGAGAACCGCATGGAGGCGCTGTTCCGCGCCGCGCGGCCGAGCACCGTGTTCCATGCCGCGGCGCACAAGCACGTGCCGCTCATGGAGGCGAACGTCGCCGAGGCGATCCTGAACAACGTGCACGGTACGGCCGTCGTCGCCGACGCGGCGTGGCGGCACGGCGCCGAGCGTTTCGTGCTGATCTCGAGCGACAAGGCCGTGCGCCCGTCGAGCGTGATGGGCGCGACGAAGCGGCTGGCCGAGGGCGTGGTGCAGCGCTACACCGGCGATCCCGGTCGGCACTTCGTGTCGGTGCGCTTCGGCAACGTGCTCGGAAGCCGCGGCAGCGTGATCCCGACGTTCCTGAAGCAGATCCAGGCGGGCGGACCGGTGACGATCACGCATCGCGAGATGCGCCGGTACTTCATGACGATCCCCGAGGCGGTGCAGCTCGTCCTGCAGGCCGGCGTGCTGGCGGAGGACGGCGAGGTGTTCGTGCTCGACATGGGCGACCCGGTGCGGATCTACGATCTCGCGCGCGACGTGATCCGTCTGTCGGGCCTCGAGGAAGGGAACGACATCGAGATCCTCGAGGTCGGGATGCGGCCGGGCGAGAAGCTCTACGAGGAGCTGTTCTTCGACGCCGAGAACGCCTCGCCGACGGCGCACCCGAAGGTGCTGCGCGCGCGCAGCGCGACGCTGGCGCTCGACGGCCCGGTGGGCCTCGACCAGCTCGTCGCGATGGCGCGCCGCGGCGTGCCGGTGGACGATCTGCGCGCCGCCATCAAGCTGCTCGTCCCCGAGTACACGGGCGTGCCGGACCGTCCGATGCACGCGACGGCGCGTCTGTCGGTGCCGGAGCCGGAGCCGGGGCGCCGCCCCGCGAGAGCCCTCGCGCAGACGGGGCCGTGACCGAGCCTTCGCACGTGTCGGCCTTCCAGGCCGAGAACGGTACGATCGAGCACGGACGCCGGAGTGCGACGACCCGGCATGTCGGCTTCGTTCCGATCCCGACGTTCGTCGAGCCTAACGGCGCGGTGCACGTCACGGTGCCGGGTCTGCGGTCGCACGACGTGCGCCTGCTCGGCGAGCTGTCGGCGCGCCGGCTGCTCGCGTTCCGGTGCCGCGCCGCGCTCGGCGCCCTCACGCGGCTGCTCGTGGACGCGTCGCTGCTCGCCGGCGTCGCGGCGCTCGTTCGCCACGGGTTCTCCGGGCCCGGTGCGGAGGCCGCGGGCGCGCCGTCGGTGGTGAGCGCGCTGCTCATCGCGCTGCTCGCGTTAGGCGCGGCCGGGGAGTACGAGATCCTCGGCCGGCGGCATCACAGCCTGGCGACGCCGATCGTCGCGTGCAGCCTGCTCGCGGTGGTGCTGCCGATGCTCGCGGCCGACATCCGTACCGGGTGGCGCGGCGAGTCGCTCGTCGCGCTCGCGCTGGGGATGACGACCGCGCTCACGGCGCTCGTGTGGCTCCGCCGTCGGTTCAGCCGCGGCGCGTCGTCGGCACGCGTGCCGCTGCGCGGCGCGGTGCTCGTCGGCCGCGAGCGCGACATGGCCGCGGCCGTCGCGGCGCTCGGCGGCGACGGCGCGCGCATCGTCGACCGCGTGGCGATGAGCCGCGGCGCGGTGCGGGGCGGGGTGCAGTCGCGCCTCGCCCGACGGCTCGCGGCCGGCGACGTGTCGGAGGTCGTGGTCGTGTCCGCGACGCGCTCGCTCGTGCTGCAGGGGATCGCCGCGGCGTGCCAGGACGCCGGCGCGCGCTGCATCGTCGCGCTCGACGCCCGTTCGGCATGCACCGAGCCGGGGATCCCCTGCACGGTCGGTGGCCATCCCGCGACGGAACTCACGCCGGCGGAGGTACAGGTGCCGCGCTTCCTGCTCAAGCGCGTCGTGGACGTGGTGCTCACGCTGCTGCTCCTCCCGGTCGCACTGCCGTTAGGCATCGTGATCGCCATCGCGATCCGGCTCGAGACGCCGGGGGCGGTGCTGTTCCGGCAGCGGCGCGTGGGGCTCGGCGGCCGCGAGTTCGTGATCTGGAAGTTCCGCAGCATGCGCGCGGAGGCGCCCGGCGTGCGCGCGCGACTCGCCCACCTGAACCACTACGGCGAGGCGCCGCTGTTCAAGCTGAAGCGCGACCCGCGGACGACGCGCGTCGGCCGGCTGCTGCGCCGCACGAGCCTCGACGAGCTGCCGCAGCTCGTGAACGTGCTGCGCGGCGAGATGTCGCTCGTCGGCCCGCGGCCGCCGCTTCCCGAAGAGGTGGCGTGCTACGCGCCGCACCACTTCGCCCGCCTCACCGTCATCCCCGGCATGACGGGCCCGTGGCAGGTCGGCGGGCGCAACCTCATCACGGACTTCGAGCAGATCGTGCGCATGGAGCGCGACTACATCGAGAGCTGGTCGCTCGGACTGGACTTCAACATCATGCTGCGCACGATCGGCGTGGTCGTGACCGGCACGGGGGCGTACTGACCGATGGTGACCAACGTCCTCCCCGGCCCGGGCCTCGCCGTCCACGGCGGGCCGCGCATCGCGCTCACCACCGAGTGGCTCACCGCGTTCGGCGGGGCCGAGCGGTGCCTGGTGGAGTTCCAGCGCGTGTTCCCCGACGCGCCGATCTACACGAGCGTGTACGAGCCGCGCGGGCTTCCCGCGGAGCATCGCGGCTGGACGGTGCGGCCGTCGTTCCTGCAGCGCATGCCGCTCGCGCGCCGGAACCATCGGCCGTTCTTCCCGCTGATGCCGCTCGCGTTCGAGTCGTTCGACCTCTCGGAGTACGATCTCGTGCTCACGACGTCGAGCGCGGCGGCGAAGGGCGTGATCACGCCGCCCGACGTGCCTAACCTCTGCTACTGCTACACGCCGCCGCGCTATCTCTGGGATCAGTACCACCAGCAGACGAAGGGGCTGCGCGGCAAGGCGTTCATCGGCGTCGCGGCGCACTGGCTGCGCGTGTGGGACCGGGCCGCGGCGGACCGCGTCGACCACTTCCTCGCGATCTCGGAGACGGTGGCGAGCCGCATCCGGCGCTACTACCGCCGCGAGGCGGCGGTCGTGCACCCGCCGGTGGACACCCAGCGCTTCCGGCCGAACGGGCTGCCGTCGGAGGACTTCCTGCTCGTGGTGTCGCGGCTGGTGCCCTACAAGCGGGTGGACCAGGCGGTGATCGCCGCCACCCGGCTGGGCGTGCCGCTGAAGGTGGTCGGGGTGGGGCCGGAGATGCAGCGGCTTCGTGCACTGGCAGGCCGGAACGTTACATTCCTGGGGTGGCGCGACGACGCGGAGGTTGCGGATCTCTATGCCCGCTGCCGCGCGTTCGTCTTCCCAGGGCTGGACGACTTCGGCATCGCGCCGGTCGAGGCGATGGCCTCGGGGCGGCCGGTGGTGGCGTACGGTCGGGGAGGTGCCACGGAAACGGTGATCGACGGCGTCACGGGGATCCTGTACGACGAGCAGACGGACGCGGCACTCGCGGGCGCCATCGAGGAGCTCATGAGTCGCTCGTTCGACGCGGCGGCCTGCCGGGCGCAGGCCGAGCGCTTCGACTCGTCGATCTTCCGGACGCGGATCGCCGGCGCAGTCGCCGACGCGTTGGGCGCACGCCCGCGCGACGCGGAGCTGCCGCCGGCCGTCGTCGCCTCGTCCGGTGTGCTGTCCTTCGGCTGAATGCGATTCGCGACACGCTCGCTCCTCCTCCTCCTCGCTCTCTCCCTCGCGTTGCAGACCACGGCCGCTCAGGCCGTGGCGTCGACCGCGGCCGTCACCGACGACAGCGTGGCCGTCGCGGCGCGCCGGGCCGCGCAGGTGGCGATCGCGGTCGGTGACCGCGTCACGGTCCGTGTCTGGCGCGAGCCCGGCTACAGCGACTCGCTGACGGTCGACGATCGGGGCGAGGTCGTGCTGCCGCGCCTCGGACCGATGCGCGTCGCCGGCCGCACGATCTCGTCGCTCCAGGACACGCTGCGGTCGCGCTACGCGGAGTATCTGCGGAACCCCTCGGTCGCCGTCACCGTGTACCGCCGCGTCGGCGTGCAGGGCGAGGTGAAGAAGCCGAACCTCTACTTCGTCGACGCGACGATGACGCTGCGCGAGGTGATCGCGCTGGCCGGCGGCATCACCGAGAACGGCAACCCCGACCACGTGACGATCGTGCGCGGCGGACAGCCGATCCCGCTCGGCAAGTGGACCGAGGGCGGGCCCGCGTCGGTCGACCTGCGCTCCGGTGATCAGGTCGTCGTCGGTCGACGGAGCTGGCTGTCGCGCAACGTGCTGGCGGTGGTGAGCACGGCGGGGCTCGTGATGTCGGTGCTGCTCCCCGTGCTGCGAAACAACAAATGACGGCGTTCGCTCCCGTCGTCTCCACGCGCCCGGGCGCCGTCGCGGAGACGATCGACCTGTTCGACGTCGGTCGGTCGCTGCGCCGGCAGTGGCTCGCGATCGCGCTCGGCCTCGCGCTCGGTCTCGCCGCCGCGGCCGCGGTGCTGCTGCTCGCGCCGCGCCGCTTCGTGGGCGAGTCGACGGTGCTGCTGCGGAGCGCGACCGACCCGAGCGCGTCGCTCCTCTCGCGCGTCGGGCTGCCGACGGACCTCGGCGGCGGTGCGCTCGGCAACGCGATCAAGTCGCCGATGGAGACCGAGCTCGCGCTCCTCGCGAGCCGCGACGTCATCGGGTCGGTGGTCGATTCGTTAGGCCTGCAGGCGCGCGTGCTCGGGCGCGCGGGTGTGCCGAGCCGCTGGCTGATCCAGCCGGCGCCGTACGCCGGCGCGTTCCGCAAGCAGCGCTTCGCGTTCGACCGGCAGCCGGACGGCCGCTACCGCGTCACCGGCGACAGCGTGTCGCTGCTCGCCGCGCCCGGAACGCCGTTCCGCCTGCCGGTGGTCGGCACCGTCACGCTCGTGCCGCGGCCGGCGCTAGCGAGCTTCCGCGTACAGTTCGACGACCGCGAGGACGCCGTGCAGCGCCTCGGCGAGCGGCTCGGCGTCGACAAGCGCGGCGGCGAGGTGGCCGCCGTCGGCTACACGGCGAGCGATTCCGTGACCGCGGCCGAGGTGCCTAACGCGATCGTCGAGACCTACCTCGCGCGGCGCCGCACCGTGGACCGCGGCGTGAACACGCGCCGTTACGAGTTCCTCGTGCTGCAGGCGGACAGCGTGTCGCGGCAGCTCGCGGTGGCGGAGAACGCGCTGCGCCGCGAGCAGGAGGCGAGCGGCGTGTTCGACCCCGAGCTGAGCGGGCGCACGGGCGTCGAGGCGGCGCGCGCGCTGCGCGAGCAGGCGGGCGCGCTGGAGGTGGAGCGCCGCGCCATCGGGCAGCTGCTGGCCGACGTGCAGGCGGGGCGCCTGTCGCCGCGCCAGCTCGCGGCGTACCCGAGCTTCCTGAAGAGCGACGCCGTCAACGCGCTGCTCACGCAGATGTCCGGGCTCGAGACGCAGCGCACGATGACCCTCGAGCGCCGCACGGAGAAGGACCCCGAGATCGTCGCGATGAGCGGGAGCATCGCGCAGCTCGAGCGACAGCTCGTGCCGCTCGCGCGCGCGTATCAGCAGTCGCTCGACCAGCAGGTGGGCGAGGTGGACCGGCAGCTCGCGGTCGTCGAGTCGCGCCTCACGGTGCTGCCGGGGCAGGCCGAGGCGAGCGTGCAGCGGCAGCGCGACGTGAAGCGGCTGTCGCAGACGCTGCTCGCGCTCCAGTCGCAGATCGTCGACACGCGCCTCGCCGCGATCGGCGAGGGCGGCCAGGTGCGGCAGATCGACGTCGCGGAGTCGCCGAAGCGGCCCGCGTTCCCGCGGCCGGTGCCGACGCTGCTCGTCGGTGCGCTCGGCGGGCTGCTGTTAGGCACCGTGTGGGCGCTGTTCCGCGGCGCGCGGCGCATGGTGGTGCCGTGGGACGTGGAGCGCGCGACGGGGCTGCCGGGCGTGGTGGTGCGGCCGGGCGAGCCGGTGCTGCTCGGCGCCGGCGTGCGCTCGGGGACGATCCTCGTCCTCGGCGCCGAGGCGGGACACGACGCGGCGTGCGCCGCGGTGGCGCGCGCGGTCGGCGCGTCATTGGAGCAGCGCGGGCTCGGCGTGATCGTCGTCGACGGGCAGGACGGCCAGGATCACGCGGCGCTGCGCGCGGCGGTCGCCGTCGCGGAGGTCGAGCGCGACGTCGTCGTGGTCGCGGCGCGCACGCTGCGCGATCCGGCCACGGTCGCGCTGCTGGAGCCGCCGCGCCGCGTGCTGCTCGCCGCGCGCGCCGGGGCGACGCCCCGCCGCGCGATCGTCGACGCGCTCGACGCGCTGTCGCGTCTCGCCGTTCCTTGCCTCGGCGTCGCGCTGCTGGAGCCCGACGCGTGGCGCGTGGACGCGCCGCGCCCGGCGCGCCCGACCACCGATCTCCGGCTCGCGCCGCGCGCGACCTCCGCCCCCCGCGACGAGCTGCCGGCTGCCGTCACGGGCGATGGGCGCTGACGCGCTGATCCCGGCCGCGGGCGGCACGCTCGCCGCGCCGCGCCCTCGTGCTCTCGCGCCGCACGGGCTGCGTCCCGTCACGGCGCTGCGCGTCGCCGTCGCGGCGATGGTGCTCGGCAACCTCGGTCGCGTGCCGGTGTTCAGCACGGCGGTGAAGGACGCGCCGCTGCTCATGAACGACGTCGCGCTCGTCGTGGTGCTGGTGCTCGGCGCCGCGGCCTGTCTCCGCGCGCAGTCGCTGCGGCTCGACCGCGTCGCGCTCGCGGCGCTCGCGTTCGCGGCGGTCGGCGTGTTCTCCGCGGTGGTCGGCGCGCGGCGGTTCGCGCTCACGGGCACGCAGCTCGTGTTCAGCCTCGCGTACCTCGCCCGGTGGCTGGCGTACTTCGGCGTGTACGTGGTGGTGGTGAACGGCGCGTCGCGCGACGACGTCCCGGCGCTGTGGCGCACCTACGAGCGCATGGCGCTCGCGTTCGCCGGCTTCGGGATCGTGCAGTCGCTGTTCCTGCCGGGCTTCGCACAGCTCGTCTTCCCCGAGGAGACGACGACGGTGCGCTGGGACCACCAGGGACACCGCATGGTGTCGACGCTGCTCGACCCGAACTTCGCCGGCGCGTTCGTGCTGCTGCCGCTGCTCGTGCTGCTCGCGCGGCTGACTTACGGCGAGCGCGTGCCGCGGTGGAAGCTCGTCGTGCTGTTCGGCGCGCTGCTCATGACGGTGTCGCGCAGCACGGTGCTCGCGCTCGTCGCCGGCGGCATCGTGCTCGTCGCCGTGCGGGGGCTCAACCGCCGGCTCGCGGCGATCGGCGGCGGCGCGGCGCTCGCCATCCTGCCGTTCGTGCCGGTGCTCGTGCGCGTCGCCGCGTCGTTCAACAAGCTCACCGTCGACGACTCGGCGCTGAAGCGCGTCGTGTCCTGGGTGCAGGCGCTCACCGTGTGGGGCGACAACCTGTGGCTGGGCGTCGGCTTCAACACGTACGGCTTCGTGCTGCCGCGCTACGGCTTCGAGGCCACGGCGATGAACAGCAGCTTCAGCGTCGACGGCGGGCTGCTGTTCATCGCGGTGATGACGGGGATCGTCGGCCTGCTGTTCTACGGCCGCATGCTCGTCGTCATCGGGCGGCGCTGCCGGGCGGTGTGGCGCGACGCGGCGCGCGACGGCTTCGAGCGGGGCACGGCGCTCGGCGTCGCCGCGGGCACCGTGGCGATCGTCGTGCACAGCGCGTTCGTGAACAGCCTGCTGCTGCCGTTCATCATGGAAGCGCAGTGGCTGCTGTGGGGGCTGGTGTTCGTGATCGCCGCCTCGCGGCCGCGCGCCGAGGCGGCGCCGTGACGACGGCCGCGTCCACGCTGCTCGTCGACGCGCGCGTGCTGCATGCGTCGGGGCTCGGGCGCTACCTGCGCGAGCTGCTCGCGGAGTGGCTGCGCGATCCGCCGTTCCGGTCGATCGAGCTGCTCGGCGATCCCGATGCGTTGGGCGCGTTCCTCGACGCGCATCCCACCGGCGCCTCCGTGCGCGTGGTGCCGCACGCGGGGCGCGTGTACTCGGCGCGCAGCCAGTGGTCGTGGCTCGCCGCCCGTCTCGCCCGCGGGGCGCGCGAGCGCGTGACGTTCTTCCCGCACTGGGACGTGCCGCTCGCGCTCTTCCCTCGGCGGTCCGTCGTCACGGTGCACGACATCACGCCGTTCCGCGTGCCCGACGCGTTCACGCCCGGGAAGCGCGCGCTCGGTCGGCCGATGCTGCGGCACGCGGTGCGGCGCGCGACGCGCGTGGTGTGCGTCGGGCAGGCGACGGCGAGCGATCTCGGCGAGTGGTTCCCCTCGGTCGCGCGCAAGCTCGTCGCGGTGCCTAACGGCGTGTCGCAGCGGTTCTTCGGCCGGCCGCCGGGCCCTCCGCCGCTCGACGAGTCGTACGTGCTCTGCGTCGGCAACCAGAAGCCGCACAAGAACCTCGGGGCGGCGGTCGACGTGCTCGCGGCGCTGCGGCCGCAGTTCCCGTCGCTGCGCCTCGTCGTCGCCGGCGGGCGCGACACGCCGACGCCGATCGCGCGCGCGCGTGCCGCGGAGCTCGGGCTCGGCGACGCGGTCGTCGAGCTCGGCGCGGTGGACGACGATCTGCTCCACCGGTGCTACGCCGGCGCGGCGGCGCTGCTGTTCCCGTCGCGCTACGAGGGCTTCGGGCTCCCGGTCGTCGAGGCGATGGCCGCCGGCGCGCCGGTGGTCGCGTCGTCGACGCCTGCGGTACGCGAGGTGGTCGGCGGCGCCGCACCGGTCTACGACCCCGACGACGTGCGCGGCATGGCCGCCGAGGTCCGCACGCTGCTCACCGATCCGACGCTGCGCGCGACGCGCATCGCCGACGGGCGCGAGCGGGCGTCCCAGTTCTCGTGGGCGCGCGCGGCGCGCGAGACGGCCCGCGTGCTGCACGACGCGGCGGGCGAGGCACGCGCGCCGGCTCGACGCCCACTCACCGCGGAGCGCGCGTGATCGCGGCGCTGCGTGCCGGCGCGCGCGCGAGCGCGCTCCTCGCGCTGCTCGCGCTGGTGCTGTCGGCGGTGGCGTGCGATCCGTGCTCCGGTCTCGCGTCCTGCAACGGCGACCCGACACTCGCGCTCACCGGGCAGTTCGTGGTGCGCGGCACCGGCCGGCCGGTGTCCGGCGTACGCGTCGACGTCGTGCCGGTCGCCGGCGCGACGGGCGGGTCCGCGACGACCGGGAGCGACGGCTTCTGGCAGCTCGAGCTGCCGGCCACCGCGACCGGCGACGTGACGGTCGACGTGCAGGTCACGCCGCCGTCGCCGTACCCGAGCTACCGCGTGCCGGCCGTGCACGCGAGCGCGTCGACGCGGCGCGGCGAGGGGAACGTGCTCGGACGATGGGTGGTCGACCCGTACGTGAACTACCTCGCGGAGATCCGCTCGCGCTTCGGCGGCTTCGGCGTGTACGGCGCGACCGTGCACTTCATGCGTACCGGCGGCGTGGCGGCGACGCCGAACAGCGTCGACCGCATCACCGACGAGGCGGGCCGGTTCGGCTTCGAGCTCGCGCCTAACGGTGGCACGCTCGGCGACGTCATCGGCGACCTGTACGTCGTGAAGCCGGGGCTCACCAGCGGCACGTGGATCCGCGGCGCGCGCATCCCGGTCGTGTACCGCGACGATCCGCTGGCCGTGCAGGGCGTGTTCCCGATCGGCTTCTTCCTCACGTACGTCGCGGAGATCTACGACCGCGGCACCGGGCGCCCGCTCGCGAACGCCGACATCCAGTTCGTGCGCACGAGTGGCATCGCCATCTCGCCGTCCACCGTCGTCCGACACACCGACGCGAGCGGTCGCACGCTGCTCGACCTCACGCCCTCCGCGGAGGGCGAGGTGGTCGGCGACATCAGCTTCGTGCGGCCGGGGAGCACCACGCCCGTGGTGCTGCGTGGCGTGCGGCTCACGACGTACGACTCGCTCGAGACGCGGCTGCTGCGACTCGGCTTCGGCGATCGGCTCGCGTACGCCGGCGAGCTGCAGTTCCGGGGCACGCACGCGCGCGCGGCGAACGTGCCGGTCGAGTTCCGGCGCACGGGCGGCATCCAGGTCGAGACGCCGGTGCTGCGCTCGACGACCGACGTGAACGGCCGCTTCCCGATCATCACGGCGACGAGCGAGAGCGGGGAGCTGGTGGGCGACCTCGTCGTGGATCCGGCCGGGCCGCTGCAGCAGACGTACACCGGCATCCGGCTCGCGACGTTCCCGAGCGACGAGGTGCGCTTCGCGGGCGTGTGGGGCGTCGGCGACCAGATCCTGTACGCGGGCGAGTTCTTCAACCGCGCGACGGGACAGCGCCAGGCGGGCATCGACGTCGAGTTCCGCCGCACCGGCGGCGTGAACGTGACGCAGCCGGTGTTCACGAGCCGCACCGACGCGAACGGCCGCTTCCTCATCGCGCCGCCGACGCAGGAGAGCGGGGAAGTGGTCGGCGAGCTGCGCGCGCGGACGCCGTCGGGCTTCGTGACCGTGGTGCCTAACGTGCACCTGAAGACGCAGCGCGACGACTCGCTGCGCCTCGCGGGAGTGTGGGGGTTCGGCCCGAGCCTGCTGTATGCGGGCGAGATCCTGAACGCGGCGAACGATCGTCCGGTCGCTGGTGCGCACGTCACGTTCGAGCGCACGGGCGGCATCGCCGTCTCGCCGGCGCGCATCGACGCGACGACGGACGCGAACGGCCGGTTCCCGCTCATCATGACGACGGCGGACTCCGGCAGCGTGATCGGCACGCTCACCGTGCGGCCGCCCGCGCCGTGGGCCGACGCGCCGATCGTGTACCCGAACGTGAGCATCACGACGTTCGACAGCGACGAGCTGCGGCTGTTCGGCGTGTGGCGCATCCCGCCGCCGCCCGCGGTGCGCGCGCCATGACGACCCCCACGCAGCCGACCGCGCCGTCCGCGACGTCCGCGTCGCTCACGGCGACGCGGCTGCTCGCGCGCAACGTCGTGCTGAACCTGATCGGCTGGGCGCTGCCCGCGCTGCTCGCCGTCGTCGCGGTGCCGCCACTCGTGCGCGCGCTCGGCGTGGAACGGTTCGGCGTGCTGAGTCTCGCGTGGACGCTGATCGGCCAGTTCAGCCTCCTCGACCTCGGGTTGAGCCGCGCGCTCACCCAGGTCGTCTCCGAGCGAATCGCGCACGCCGAGGACGCCGAGGTGCCGGGGCTCGTGCACGCGGCGCTGCTCGTGATGCTCGGCGCCGGCTGCGCGGCGGGCGTCGCGGTCGCCGCCGCGGCGCCGTGGCTCGTGACCCATGCCATGCACGCGTCGCCCTCTCTGTGGCCCGACGCCCTTGCCGCGGTGCGCTGGCTCGCGGTCGCGGTGCCGATCGTCGTGGTGAGCGCGGGATGCCGCGCGGTGCTCGAGGCGCTGCAGCGGTTCGACTGGATCAACGCGCTGCGGCTGCCGTTGGGCATGGCGACGGTGCTCGCGCCGCTCGTCAGCGTGCGCTTCTCGCACGCCGTCGCGCCCGCGATCGCGCTGCTCGTGGCCGCGCGCGCGCTGCTCGCGCTCGCGCACGCGTGGGCGCTGGCGCGCGCATATCCGCCGGTGCGGCGCTCGCACGCGCTGCCGTGGCGCGCCGTGCGCGCGCTGCTCGGCTACGGTGGCTGGATGACCGTGAGCAACGTGCTCAACCCGCTCCTCGTCACCGGCGACCGGTTCGTCATCAGCGGGCTGATCTCGGTCGCCGCGCTCACGTACTACGCGACGCCGCAGGAGCTGGTCACGAAGCTCTGGCTGTTCACGTCCGCGCTGCTGCCGGTGCTGTTCCCGGCCGTCGCGGCGACGTATCGCTCGGCGCCGGAGCGCGCCGCGCTGCTCTACGAGCGCGCGGCGCGCGTCACGCTGCTCTGTCTCTTCCCGCCGGTGCTCGCGGGGCTGCTGTTCGCGCCCGAGGGGCTGCGGCTGTGGCTCGGCCAGGACTTCGCGACGCGCAGCGCGGCGCTCACGCGCGTGCTGCTGCTCGCGGTGTTCGTGAACACGGTCGGGCAGTCGGCGTACACCGTCGTCCAGGCCGCGCGACGACCCGACGTGACCGGCAAGCTGCACCTCGCGCAGATCGTGCCCTACGGCCTCGCGCTCGCGTGGGCGGTGCCGCGCCACGGGCTGCTCGGCGCCGCGGTCGTGTGGGGCGCGCGCGTCGTCGTGGATTCGGCGCTGTCGTTCGTCGCGGCGGGCTGGCTGCTGCCGGCCGCTCGACGCGTCACGGTGCGGTGCGCGAGCTACCTCGCGGCGCTCTGCGTCACGGCCGCAGTGCTCACGTGGATCGCGCCGCCGTCGGTGGCCGGCCGCGCGTTGTTGCTCGGCGGCACGCTGCTGTGCTTCGCGTGGCTAGCGTGGCGCTGGCTGCTCGCCGCGCACGAGCGCGCGCTCGTCGTCGCGCGCGTGTCGCGCGTCGCCGACCGTGCCCCCGTGCTCGACACGCCGCGCTGACCCGCCGGCCGCCGCGCGCCGCAGCACGTCCGCGAGCACGCGCGCCGAGTCCAGCCAGCTCCACGGCGGTCCGCGGTCGCGGCTCCGCGGCAGCTCCCCGCCGGCCGCCGCCGCGAGCGCCGCGCGCAGCTCCGTTAGGCGCGGCGGGACGTACGTCGCCTCCTCGCCGCCGGCCTCGCGGATCTCCGGCACGTCGGCCGCCACGATCGTCGCGCCGCACGCGCGGGCCTCGAGCACGGGGATGCCGAATCCCTCGTAGCGCGACGGGAACACGAACGCCGTCGCCGCCGAGTACAGGGCGGGGAGGTCCGCGTCGGGAACGAAGCCGAGCGGCACGACGGCGCCGTCGCCCGCCGCCGCGGCGACGCGCCGCGCGAGGTCGGCGTCCTTCCAGCCGCGCGCGCCGACGAGCGCGAGCCGCTGCCCGTGCAGCGTCCCGTCGCGCAGCCCGTGCACGAACGCGTCGACGAGCAGCGCGAGGTTCTTGCGCGGCTCCCACGTGCCGACGGCGAGCAGGAACGGGCCGCGCAGACCGTATCGATCACGCACGCGCTTCCGCTCCGCGTCCGACGCGGGCGTGAACGCCTCGCCCACCGCGGGCGGCACGACGGCCGACACGCGCGCGCCGAACGTCGCGGCGAGCCGCGATGCGGTGCCGTGGGAGATCGCCGTGACGACGTCGGCACGCGTGACGTCGCGCGGCAGCAGCGCACGCATCGCGATGCGGTGCGATGCCGGCATCGTCTCCGGCACCACCCACGCGTTGAGGTCGAACACGGTGCTCACCGTCGGCACGCGCAGGCGGCGCGCGGGAAGCAGCGCGGCCGTCGCCCAGAACACCGACAGCGCATCGTCGCGCGCGAGCCTGGCGACCCGCATCTTCAGCCACCCGATGTTCCGCAGCCGCCGGGCCGCCGGCGTGCGCTCCGTGCGCAGCGTCCAGCGTGGGGACTTCACCGGCAGCTCCACCGGCTCGCGCGCGTACACGACGAACTCGGCCTGCGGCAGGCACGCGTCGAGCGCGCGACACAGCTCGAACACGTAGCGTCCGACGCCGGTGCGCGGTGCCTCCAGCGTGCGTCCGTCGATGCCGACCCGCAGCGTGTCGGTCACCGCGCCGTCACCGTGATGCGCGCCGTCGTCATCGGCACGTCGATCGTGCGGAATCCACCCGGGTTGTTGAAGCCGTTCTGGAACAGGTAGTTGTCGCGGCGCCCCGCCTCGAACGATGCGAGCACCGTCGCGTGCGGCAGCAGCAGCCCGCCGCGCACGCCGAACAGCAGGCTCACGTCGTGGCGGAAGAAGTTGGGCGCGGCCTGTCGGTACATCGCGTCGTTCTCCCAGCGCACGCGCGTCGCGGTGAGCCCCGCCTGCCAGCCCGTCGCGAGCCAGTCCGCGCCGACGAACTGCGACGAGCTCCCCGGCCCCGTGGCCGCGCCGAGCACGCGCCCGCGCTGGGTGAATCCCTGCGGCGTCGCGGCGCCGGTGTACAGATCGGCGAGCGCGCGTCCCGCGAAGTCGGCCGTCTGCTCCACGCTCGACACCTCCGCCTGCCAGCGCAGCCGACCGCGCGCGCGCGCGGCACCCGCCCACTGCAGGCCGATGGTGTAGCCGAAGCCGGCCTGCGGTACGAGCAGCCACTCGCGCAGCTGCCGCGGCACGCCGGCGCGCACGGTCTCGCCGTAGATCTCGAGCCCGTCGTTCGGGAACACCCACCGCGCCCACAGCGCCACGAGATCGTCCGCGTCGCGCGTCGTGTCCGACTGGGCGGAGAATGGCCGCGCCGCGGTGTCGAGCTGCGCGCCCGCGCGCCACCGTGTGAGCGGATCGAACAGCGCGCTCGCCGGCACGCGTCCGCGCGGCGCCGCGCGCACGACGCTGTGCGCGACGCCGAGCGTCACGTTAGGCGCGATCGATGGGCGCAGCGTGACGGCGAGCGCGCCGAGCGAGCGCGTGTCGTTCGATGGGATGGAATCGAAGAACGTCGACTCGGTGAGCGCGCCGACGATCCATCGCGCCTCCACCGCGCCGAGTGGCGTGCGCAGCGGCCGCGACGTGCGCAGGAACGCGTGCGGCACCGAGCCGGCGTTGTTGCTGAGGAGCAGCGCGTTGCGGATGCCCGGCCCCCACCACTGCTCCTCGCTCGACACGCCGACCGCGACGGCGCCCGCGCGCACGGTGAGCGACGATTGCCCAGGCGACACGAGCGTGATCGGCGCCGTACCGAAGCGGAGCGGCAGATCGGCCGACGCGACGCCCGCGTGCCACGGCGACGAGAACGTGCTCCGCCCGCGCACGAGCCCCGGCAGCACCTCGAACACCCGGTTGTCCGAGTGCGCGACCTCGGGCGCGACGACTACCCGCACGTAGCGGCCGTCGTACGCCGCGCCCGCCGACGCGAGCACGTTCGTGCCGCGTCCCGCCCACAGGTTGCCGAGGTTCGGCCCGTACGCGATGGCGTCGTTGTACACGAGCGTCGCCGACGGCAGCAGCACGTGGAGGCCCGCCGCGGCGCGCGTGCCCAACGCGGTCGACGGGGTGCGCAGCAACGTGCCATCGGTCGTCGCGTGGGACGTGAGCTGCATCACGCGCGCGCGGTCCTCCACCACGCCGCCGAGCGGGGCGAGCACCGGCGACGGCGTGGAGCGCGACGGATGCGCACACGCCGACGCCCAACACGCGACCGCGAGGGCCGCGCCCGACCTGCGCGCCACGGCTGCAATCGTGCGAGCGCGCAGCGATATTCCGCGTGGCCGGTCCGTCATGCCTTCGTCATGCGTTCGTGCGTGCCGTCATGCGTGGCGCCGCATGCGTCGCGTCTCACGTCGGAATCATGCATCTCGCGTCTCCCCGTCTGCGCCGGCTCGGCGCGCTCCTCACGCTCGCGGCGCCGGTCGCGCTGCGGTCGCAGAGCGTCACCGCGCTCACCCCGTCGTGGCAGGAGGCGATCGCGGCGCGCGACGTGGAAATGTATCTGCGCGTCGCGCAGGTCGCCGGGCAGGCGCCGCTCGCCCCGTGGACGATCCGCGCCCTGTCGCCCGAGGCGCTCGACGGGCTCGCGCGCGACGCCGGTCACCCGTGGAGCGCGCGCTTTCGCCGCGACACGACGCGCGCGCTGCGCGTGCACGTCTTCTCCCCGGAGCTGGACCTCATCGGCACCACGGGCTATCCGGTGCTCGGCGTGATCGACGGCGCGGTGTGGGCGGGGCGCGGCCTCACGACGGTGCTCACGGGCGGCGCGCAGCTCCGCACGCGGCATCTCTCGCTCACCGTGCGGCCGACGCTGTTCCGCGCCGAGAACGTGCACTTCAGCGAGGCGCCGGTCGATCCCACGGTGCCGTCGCCGCACGGCGACGCGATCTGGGGATGCTGCATCGACGCGCCGCAGCGGTTCGGAACGGGCGCGTACATGCGCATCGATCCCGGCGAGTCGACGCTGCGCTTCTGGACCGGGCCCGTCGCCGTCGGCGTGTCGTCGGCGACGCAGGCGTGGGGGCCGAGCGACGAGAACCCGCTCGTGCTCGGCGCCGGTGCGGCCGGGATCCCGCACGTGTTCGTCGAGACGTCGCATCCGCTGTCCGTCGGCATCGGCCGCGTGCAGGCGCGGCTGCTGATCGGGCGGCCATCGCATTCCATCGTGCCGACCGACAGCGCGCGCGCGCGAAAGGTCGCCGGCGGCGTCGTGAGCTTCACGCCGCGCGGCGTGCCGGCGCTCGAGGTCGGGCTCGCGCGCTTCTTCCACGCGTGGCTGCAGCCCGAGGGACTCGGCCCCGCCGACTTCCTCGTGCCGCTCAGCGGGCTGTTCGCGACGAGCCGCGCGCCGAAGCGCTTCGACGATCCCACCGCGCCCGACTTCCGGCCGAAGAACGAGATCGCGAGCGTGTTCGCGCGGTGGGTGAGCGTCGCGGGGCACGCGGAGCTGTGGGGCGAGTACGTGAAGAACGATCACCCGCTCGACCGCCGCGACCTCGTCGTCGAGCCGGATCACGACGCCGCGTGGTCGTTAGGCGCGCGCAAGGTGGTGCGCGCGACGCCGCGCCGCACGACGGCGCTGAGCGCCGAGTACGTGTCCGCCGGCGTGTCGCACCTCAACCGCGTGCGCACGCAGACGCCGATGTACATCCACTTCCCGATCACCGAGGGGCACACGCAGCTCGGCCAGCTGCTCGCGTCGACCGCGGCGACCGGCGGCGGCGGGTTCTTCCTGCGGCTGGACACGTACACGCAGGGCGGGGCACGCTCCGTCGGCCTGGAGCGCTTCATCCGCCAGACCCCCGCGTTCGCCGAGGGGCCGCCCGAGTCGGGCTACGACGTCGTGTACCGGCTGCGCGCCGACGCCACGCTGTTCCGCGCGCGCGCGGACGTCGTCGTCGGCGCGCTCGCCGAGTACGAGCTCAATCGCGACTTCCGCCGCGACGTGCCGAACTTCCAGATCCGGCTTGGTCTCCGACCGCGGCGGACGCGCTGACCCGTTAGGCGGTCAGCGCTTCAGCGTCACGATCGCGGCCACGAGCGCGGCGATCGTGCCGCCGACCTGCGCGAACAGCGTCAGCGCCTGGACGATGTTCTGTCCGTCGTTCGGCGCCTTCTCCGGCACCACGACGTGCGCGCCGGGCCGCGGCGACGGCAGCCCGTCGGGGAAGAAGCGGCGTCGCTGCACCGCCTCCAGCTTCCCGCTCGGCTGGATGACGTACGCGCGCGACACGTCGGCCGTGCGGCTGCCGCCGCCCGCCGCCCGGATGTAGTAGTCGATGCTCTGGCCGCGGACGTACGGCAGCGCCGAAGGCTGGTTCACCGCGCCGGTGACCGTGACGATCACGTTGAACGGCGGGATCAGGATCGAGTCGCCGTCGACGAGCAGCAGGTTGTCGCGGTGGCGCGGGTCGCGCAGCGCCGCCGGCAGATCCACACCGACACGTCCCGTGCGGCTGCGCGTGCGGTAGAACTCCACGCCCTCGGGGTTCGACTCCGACGTGAGCCCGCCCGCGCGCGCGATGAGATCCGTTAGGCGCTCGGACTTCGTGCGCAGCGCGTAGCGACCGGGGTACCGCACCTCGCCGCCGAGGAACACGTTGCGCTGCAAGGCGAAGTCCGGCTGACGCAGGATCAGCACGTTGTCGTACGGCTGCAGCACGACCTCGGGCGTCGGCCCGCTCGGCGCCGGCAGCCCCGGTGGGCCGACGAAGCGGCCGTTCGCGCCGCGCTCGAACAGGTAGCTCGAGTCGAGCGGCACGCGGAACGTGCGCGCGGTGACGCCGTTCGCGCGGTTCTCCGGCAGCCGCGCGATCTCGGCCTCGTTCAGCAGCGCGCCTTCCTCGAGCCCGCCGGCCAGCAGCACCAGGTCGCGCGCCGTGATCCCCTCGCGGTACTTGAAGCGGCCGCCGTTTCGCACCGCGCCGCTGATCGCGACGTAGCGCTCCGGGCGGAACTCGGTCACCGAGAAGACGTGGATCTCGTCGTCCTCCTGCAGCGGGACGTCGTTCACCACCGCGCCCGTCGTGTCGCGCAGCGTGGCGCGGAGCTGCACGCGCGTCGAGTCCGGACGCAGCCGGCCGATCAGCACCTCGCCGAGGTACGTGTCCGGCTTCAGGCCGCCGGCGGCGCGGATCGCGTCCGAGAGGCGCGCGCCGGGCGCGAAGCCCTGCGATCCCGGCGACCACACGTTCCCCTCGACCGTGACGCGGTTGCGCACCCGCTTCGCGATCGCGGACACGCGCACCACGTCGCCCGGCTGCATCGCGTACGCCGGCAGTGTCCCCGACGCGCCGAACGGGACCGTGATCACGACGCGGTCGCGCCCGGCCTCGCCGCGCTCTCCGGGCGGCAGCACGCGCTCGACCTGGACCGATCGCTGCGCCGCGGTCGGCCGCAGCCCGCCCGCCGCGGACACGAGCTGAGCGAGCGTCTCGCCCGGCTTCAGCTCGTACGTCGCCGGCCGCAGCACCTCGCCCACGACGCGAACCTGCGGACCGTGCGGCGGCACGAAGATCACGTCGCCCGTCTCGAGCCGCGGGTCGTGGCTCGCGTCGCCGCGGAGCAGGTAGTCGTACACGTCGAGCGTGTCGACCACGCGCGCGCCGCGGCGGATGAGGATGCGGCGCAGGCTCCCCGTCTCCGTGGGTCCGCCGGCGGCGTACAGCGCGCTGAGCGCCGTTCCGGCGCTCGACACGCGGTAGCTCCCGGGGCGCACGACGTCGCCCACGACCGACACCTGATTCGTGCGCAGCCGCGCCACGCTCACCGAGAACCGCGTCCTGGCCGACGCGTCGCGTCCGATGCCGGAGTACGCGCGTCGCAGTCGCGACAGCAGCAGGTCGTCGAGCTGGCCGAGCGTGAGGTTCGCGACGTACAGCTGTCCGACGCGCGGCACGACGACGAACCCCTCGCGCGTGACGTCGAGCGTGTACGCGCCCTCGACGTCGCCGGTGAGGATGAGCACCAGCCGGTCGCCGGGTCCGAGGCGGTAGTTCGCGTCGACGGGCCCCGCGAGGTTGGCCTCGAACTGCGACGTGCGGCCCGCGAACAGGTCGAGCCCGAAGATCACCAGCCCGCTGTCGCGCTTCGCCGCGCGGGCGATGCTGTCGGCGCGGTCGCGGCGGCGGTCTCGGAGCATGAACGTGGAGTCGCCGCCGCGCGTCGTGTCCTCGTCGAGCCGCAGCCGCTCCAGGTCACGCCGCGAGCGCACGCGATCCGAGTCCGCGGGCACCGTGTCCGCCGCGAGCCCGAGCGCCTCGCGGATCTGCACGTCGTCGGTGGAGTCGGTCACGCCGAGCGCCCGCATGGCGTCGAGCAGCGTGCCGGTCGTCGCCGTGTCCGCGGTGCCGCCGGACCGTCCGCCCGGCAGATACGCGTCGAGCAGCGTCTCCGGGTACCCCTCGGCGCGGAGCCGGGCCCGGATCTGATCGGGCGTCAGGCCGCTCGCGCGCAGCCGCTGCTGCAGCTGCTGCAGGAGGTCGGGGCGCGTGCGGAGCAGCTCCTGCGCCTGTTCCGGGGTCGGCCGAACCGGGACCTGGGCCGCGGTGGCGCGAGCACAGAAAAAAGAAAGGGCCGCGGCAGTAAGCAGCGGCCACGAGGCACGAAGTTGCATCGACTCTGTGGAGCGGAACTGCTGGGTACCGACTCGTGCAGTGGGCGTGCAGGGACTCGAACCCCGGACCTCTGCTGTGTGAAAGCAGCGCTCTAACCAGCTGAGCTACACGCCCGTCCCGTCGCGACTTAGCTCACGACGAGGGACCGAACAATAACCATCGACGCGGGGCGATGGAAGGGCTCGGCGCCCGAGTGGGCCCTGTGGGATTCGAACCCACGCACTACGGATTATGAGTCCGTTGCTCTACCGCTGAGCTAAAGGCCCGCGCTCAGGAATGTACGCCGTGTTGCGTGGAGAGATAGTGGTCGTACGCCTCCACGACTTCCTCGGGGCTCACGGTCGCCGCGCCGAGCTTCGCCACCTCCACGCCGGCCGCGAAGTTCGCCACGATCGCCGCCTCGCGCGCCGTCGCGCCGGCGCCGAGCATGACCGCGAGATACGCCGTGACCGTGTCGCCCGCGCCCACCACGTCGTACACCTCGCGCGCCGTCGTCGGCACGCGCACCGTCGTGCCGTCGGCCGAGATGAGCGCCATCCCCTGCTCGCCGAGCGTGAGCAGCAGGTGCTCGACGCCGAGCCGCGCGAGCGTCGCGGGCAGCGCCTCGGGGTGGGCGAGATCGACCGCCGCACCGAGCGCCGCCTCGAGCTCGCGGCGGTTCGGCTTGAACACCGTCGCGCCCCGGTACACGAAGAAGTTGCGGTACTTCGGGTCGACGACGACCGGCAGCCCGCGCTCGCCCGCCATGCGGATCGTCTCGGTGATCACGCGCGGCACGAGGACCCCCTTGTTGTAGTCCTCGAGGACCACCGCCGTCGCGCCCTCCATCGCGCGCCCGATCGCCGCCAGCACACGGTCCACGTCCGACGCGGGCAGATCGCTGTCGTCCTCCTCGTCGAAGCGCACCACCTGCTGCGACCGGGCGAGCACGCGCGTCTTCGTCGTCGTCGGCCGCGCGACGGGAACGACCGCGTCCGGGTCGGCGCCGATCGCCCGCAGCATCTCGCGCAGCCGGTCGCCGGCCACGTCGCCGCCGACCGCCGCGACGAGCGCGCACCCGGCGCCGAGCGCGGCGACGTTCTGCGCCACGTTGGCCGCGCCGCCGAGGGCGTCCTTGCGCTCGCGCACGCGCACGACCGGGACCGGCGCCTCCGGCGAGATGCGGTCCACGTCGCCGCGCAGATACACGTCGAGCATGGCGTCGCCGACGATCGCGACGCGCTGGGTGGCGGCGGCGGAGAGCAGCGCGAGGAGTCGCTCGCGGGGCAGGGAGCTCGGCATGGGCGGAAAGGCTAGCCGGCCCGCGGAGGCGGGTCAACTCGTGGCGCGACAAGCAGTTCGGCACCAAACGCCTCGGCCCGGCAGACGGCACGGCGCTTGCCACCCTGGCGGCCGAGCAGCACCGCCTCCGCCCTCACAACGGATCGATTGCCCGCGTTCGCCGCCCGCTTGAACGCCGCCGCCAAGGCCAAGGTCGCCGGCGTCCAGAGCTATCTCGCGCTCGTCTTCAACGCGCTGCGCTTCATCTTCGCCCGCCCGTTCTACGCCGGCGATCTGGTGCAGCAGATGGACGCGATGGGGGTCCAGTCGCTCGGCATCGTGCTGCTCACCGGGTTCTTCACCGGGATGGTGCTCGCGCTCCAGTCGTCCGTGCAGCTCCGCACGTTCGGCGCGACGCAGTACATCGGCAGCCTCGTCTCGGCGTCGATGGTGCGCGAGCTGGGTCCCGTGCTCGCGGGGCTCATGGTCGCCGGGCGCGTCGGCTCCGGCGTCGCCGCGCAGATCGGCTCCATGCGCGTCACCGAGCAGATCGACGCGCTGAACACCCTCGGCACCGATCCGATCAAGAAGCTCGTCACGCCGCGGGTGCTCGCGGGGGTCATCATGCTGCCCGTGCTGACGGTCATCAACGACCTCGTGGGCATCCTCGGCGGGAACCTCATCGCGCGGCTCTACGTCGGACTGCCGACGTCGTTCTACTGGCAGACGGTGTGGGAGCAGCTGCGCGGCAACGGGTTCACGTTCGGCATCGTCCCGAACGACTTCATCCAGGGACTCGTGAAGCCGATCGTGTTCGGCGGGATCATCGCCACGACGGCCTGCTACCAGGGGCTCGCGACGAGCGGCGGCACGGAGGGCGTCGGCGTCGCGACCACGCGCACCGTGGTGACGTCGAGCATCGCGATCCTGGTGTCGGACTACTTCCTCACGCAGATCCTGCTCTCGCTCCTCGGCACGTGACCGGACCCCGCGACTCCGACCCGACGACGACCGAGCGCCCCACCGACGAGGCGTTGCCCGAGACCGGCGACCGCCGCGCCGCCGACCGCCGCACCCCTGCCGACGTCCGCGCGCGCCGGGCCATCCGCGACGAGCTCGCGAGCGGCGCCGCCGCCGAGGAGCGGCCGCGCGCGGAGGACCCGGGCCCCGCGCCGGGCGCGGTGATCGAGCTGGAGCGCGTGCACCTCGCGTTCGACGATCGCGTGATCCTCGAGGACGTGTCGTTCCTCGCGAAGAAGGGCGAGACGATCGTCGTCGTCGGCGAGTCGGGCACCGGAAAGTCCACCACGCTGAAGCTCATCCTGCGGCTCCTCGTCCCCGACTCCGGGCGCGTCTACGTCGGCGGCGAGGACATCACGCAGCTGTCGTTCGGCGACGCGCTCCGGGTGCGCCAGAAGATGGGAATGGTGTTCCAGGGCGCCGCGCTGTTCGACTCCATGAGCATCTTCGAGAACGTCGCGTACCCGCTGCGCGAGCACACCGATTACGACGAGGACGAGATCGAGCGGCGGGTCAGGCAGAAGCTCCAGTTCGTCGACCTGAACCCGGACGAGATCATGGAGCTGCTGCCGTCGTCGCTCTCCGGCGGCATGCGCAAGCGCGTCGGCATCGCGCGCGCGATCGCGAACGACCCGGAGCTGATGCTCTACGACGAGCCGACGTCGGGGCTCGACCCGCTCACGACGGCCACCATCACTCGGCTCATCATCAAGCTGCAGCGCGAGCTGGGCGTCACCAGCATCGTCGTGTCGCACGACATCCGCTCGGCGTTTCGCATGGCGACGTTCGTCGCGCTGCTCGCCGAGCGGCACATCCGCTTCTTCGGGTCGCCCGAGGAGATGGCGGCGAGCGACGACAAGTACATCCAGGACTTCCTTGGCGGCTTCTAGGTTCACCAGCGAGCGCGCGACATGAAACGCGGCACCTTCATCACCTGGGAGCATGTGCGAGTCGTGGCGGTGGTCTTCGTCGCGCTCGCGGTGCTGCTGTTCGGCGGCTACAAGCTCGCGAAGGCGGCGAACCTGCTCGGCAAGAAGTACGAGCTGATCGCGTTCGTGCCGAGCGCGAACGGCCTCCGCGTCGGCGGCGCGGTGACCGTCGCCGGGCAGCTCGTCGGCTCGGTGTCGTCGATCGACTTCCTGCCGATCGACAACGACACGACGCGCAACCTCCGCATCGTCGTGCAGCTCGACCAGAAGGTGCAGCAGCAGGTGCGCGCCGACTCGCGCGCGCGGCTGCGCACGCAGGGTCTGCTCGGCGACCGCGTGTTCGACATCTCGCCGGGCACCATGCGCGCGAGCGCGCTGCGCAATCGCGACACGATCGTCGTCGCGCCGACGGTGGAGTACGAGACGATCATCCAGCAGGCGTCCGGCGCGGTGGGCGACGTGGTGGGCCTCACGCACGACCTGCGCGGCATCACCGGCGGCATCGTGAAGGGCGAGGGCACCGTCGGCCAGCTCGTCACGAACCGCGGGCTGTACGACCAGCTCGTGGGCACGCTTGAGCGCACGAACCGGCTGCTCGTCGGGATGCAGAACCCGAACGGCACGATCGGCCGTCTCATGACCGACCCCGCGCTCTACAACACGCTCACGCGCACCACCGCGTCGCTCGACACGCTCGTCGGCCAGGTGTCGCGCTCGGAGGGCACGGTCGGCAAGCTGCTGCACGACGACTCGCTGTACGTGCGCCTCGTGAGCATCACCGCGACCGCCGATTCCGTCGCGAAGCTGATGACGCGTGGCAACGGCCTCGTTCCACGCCTGCTGAACGACCAGGCGACGTACGACAACCTCAACAAGGCCCTCTCCGACCTGAACGCGATCCTCGAGGACGTGCGCCGCAATCCGCAGAAGTACACGAAGGGTCTGATCAAGGTCTTCTAGGGCAGGAGGGCAGGAGGGCAGGAGCGGGGAAGGGAAAGCTCCTGCCCTCCTGCCCTCTTGCCCTCCTGCCCTTTTAGGTTTCCCCCATGCGCACCTTCCACCTCGACGTCGTCGCCACGCGCGGTGGCGCGGTCGAGTCCAGGCACCGCGTGCACGCCGCGGTGGTCGGCGACGATCGGCTCGTCGGCGTCGCCGGCGATCCGTCGCTCGTCACGTTCTGGCGGTCGTGCGCGAAGCCGTTCCAGGTCATGCCGCTCGTCGCGAGCGGCGGCTTCGACCGCGCGGGGTGGGGCGACGACCAGCTCGCGGTCGCGTGCGGCTCGCACGGCGGGGAGCCGGAGCACGTCGCCATCGTGCACGCGATGCTGCGCGATCTCGATCTCGAGGAAGGCGACCTCGCCTGCGGGCCGCACGACCCGCTCGCGCCGCGCGGCGCGCGGCTGCTCCGCGAGTCCGGCATCCGCGCCACCCGGCTGCACAACAACTGCTCGGGCAAGCACGCCGCGATGCTCGCGCGCGCGCGCACCGAGGGGTGGTCGACCGAGGGCTACGAGCGCGACGAGCATCCCGTGCAGCGCGCCTGCACCGAGGAGGTCGCGCGGTGGACCGGCGTTGCGCCGTCGTCGCTGCTGCGCGCGGTCGACGGCTGCGGCGTCGTCGTCTACGGGATGTCGCTCGAGGCGATGGCGCGTGCGTACTCGCGCCTCGCCGGCGCCGTGCTGCGCGGCGACGACGTGCCGTCGCGCGTCGCGCACGCCATGCGCACGCGCCCGTTCCTCGTCGGCGGCACCGACCGCTTCGACACGGTGCTGATGGAGGAGACCGACGGCGGCGTGGTCGCGAAGATCGGCGCCGAGGGCGTGCACTCCGTCGCGCTGCTCGACCGCGGCATCGGCGTCGCCCTGAAGGTGGAGGACGGCTCCCCGCGCGCGCAGTTCCCGGCGGTGCTGCGGCTGCTGCAGTGCCTCGGCGCGCTGCCGCACGCGCTGCCGCCGCGGCTCGCGGAGTTCTTCGATCGGCCCGTGCGCAACACGCGGGGCGAGATCGTCGGCGACGTCACGCTCGCGTCGTGAGCGACGACTCGGCGACGCCGCAATGGCAGGACACCACGCGCGATGAATCGGCACCGGAGCCCGGCACCGCGTCGCGCATCGTGGCCGCGCTCGACGACGACACGCGCCGCCTGGTGCGGCTCAGCGCCGTGATCTGCACGGCCGACGAGCCCGAGCTCCGCACGGAGCTGCTGTCGGCGACGCGCGTCTCCGATCCCGAGACGGTGGAGGAGCTGATCCTGCAATCGTACCTGTTCGCCGGCCTGCCGCGCGCGCTGAACGCGATGCGCGAGTGGCGCCGAGCGTCCGGCCGCAAGGCGCCGCCGCGCGACGAGGATGCGGCACGCGACGACACCGCGGCGTGGCGCGCGCGCGGCGAGGTCACCTGCGCCACGGTGTATGGCCGCTTCTACGAGCGCCTGCGGCACAACATCGCCGAGCTGCATCCCGCGCTCGACGAGTGGATGATCGTGGAGGGGTACGGCAAGGTGCTCGCGCGGAGCGCGCTCGACCTGAAGCGTCGCGAGCTGTGCATCGTCGCCGCGTGCGCGGCGCTGCGGCAGGAGCGTCAGTTGCACTCGCACCTGCACGGCGCGCTGAACGCCGGCGCCACGCGTGGGGAGCTGGATGCGACGCTCGCCGCGCTGCGCGACGTGCTCCCGGGGCGCGACGTCGAACGCGCGGAGCGGCTGTGGAGGCGCGTCGGCGGCCACCTGAGCGCGCGCGCACAAGAAACCGACTAGGACCTCATGTTCATCGATCGTGTCGTCGTGCGCGTGGAAGCGGGGACCGGCGGGTCGGGCGCGAGCTCGTTCCGGCGCGAGAAGTTCGTCCCCATGGGTGGTCCGGACGGCGGCGACGGTGGGCGCGGCGGCGACGTGATCGTGCGCGCCGACCGCAACCTCGGCACGCTGCTCGACTACACCTACCGCGACTCGTGGAAGGCGGAGCGCGGCGACCACGGCTCGGGCTCCAACAAGAGCGGCCGCTCGGGCGCCGACGTCGTGCTGCCCGTGCCGCCCGGTACGGTCCTGCGCGACGCGGAGACGAACGAGTTCCTCGGCGAGGTCGTCGAGCACGGCCAGGAGATCATCGTCGCGAAGGGCGGCCGCGGAGGACGCGGCAACGCGAAGTTCGCGACCGCGACGCACCAGGCGCCGCGGGAGTGGGAGCCGGGCGACGAGGGCGAGGTGCGGTCGCTGGAGCTCGAGCTCAAGCTCATCGCCGACGTCGGTCTCGTCGGGCAGCCTAACGCGGGCAAGTCGACGCTGCTGTCGGTGATCTCCGCCGCGCGGCCGAAGATCGCCGACTATCCATTCACGACGATCGAGCCGAACCTCGGCGTCGTGCAGCTCAGCGGGCATCGCACGTTCGTCGTCGCCGACATCCCGGGGATCATCGAGGGCGCGCACGAGGGGAAGGGGCTCGGCCTCCAGTTCCTGCGGCACATCGAGCGCACGCGCGTGCTCGCGTTCCTCATCCCGATCGACGCGATGGACTGGCAGGCGGAGTACGACCAGCTCCGCGCCGAGATCGGCGCGTACTCCGAGGAGCTCGCGACGAAGCCGCACTGCGTGGTGTTCACGAAGCTCGACCTGCTCGGCGAGGAGTACGTGCCGCCGATCGAGGCGCCCGACGCGTTCGCGACGGTGGCCGTGAGCGCCGCCGGCCGCACCGGGCTCGACGCGATGCTCGCCGCGTGGTGGACCGAGCTGCTCGCGCTGCGCCGATCGGTGGAGCGCCCGACGGAGGACGCGGAGCTGCCGTAGGCGCGATGCGTTCCGCCGAGTCGCCGGCCGCCCCTCCGCAGGCCTCCGCGCTCCCGACCGACGCGGGCGAGCAGCGCGTCCCGCCGAGCGCGGACCGGCGCGCCGCGCTCGCGCTGTCGCTCGTCGACCGCGTCGGGCCGGTCACGTACCGCCGTTGGGCGCTCGCCGACGGCGGTGCGGATGCGAGCCTGGCGCGCCGCGTGGGTGTCGCGCAGCGCGAGCGCGCGCTCGATGCGGCCGACGTCGCGCTCGCGAACGCGCACCGAGCCGGCATCGCGCTGCTGCTGCTCGGCGACGCGGACTACCCGACGTCGCTCACGCAGCTCCCCGACCCGCCGCCGGCGCTCTGGGCGCTCGGCGACGTCGCGCTGCTCGCGCCCGAGCGCGTGCGCGTCGGCATCGTCGGCACGCGCTCGGCCACGACGTACGGGCTGCGGGTCGCCGAGGCGCTCGGCCGCGCCGCCTCGAGCGCCGGGGTGATCGTCGTGAGCGGGATGGCCCGCGGCATCGACGCGGCGACGCACGAGGGCGCGCTGCGCGAGCGCGGCGGGACCATCGCCGTGCTGGGCAGCGGCGCCGACGTTCCGTACCCGCGCACCGAGCGCGGCCTGCACGCGCGCATCGTCCGCGACGGGCTCGTGCTCTCCGAGCTGCCGCCGGGAACGGCGCCGTCGGCGGGCGCGTTTCCGCGCCGCAACCGCATCGTCGCCGCGATCTCGCGCGCGACGGTCGTGGTCGAAGCGGGCCCGAAGAGCGGCGCGCTGATCACCGCCGGCGTCGCGCTAGACCTCGGCCGCGACGTCGGCGCAGTGCCGGGCGCGGTGGACGTCGCGCAGGCCGCCGGCTCCAACGCGCTGCTTCGCGACGGCGCCGCCGTGATCGCCGAGCCGCGCGACCTGCTGGCGCTCGTCGGCGTCGAGGCGGGCTACGTGGGCCGTGGACCTGGTCTGGCCGACGAGCCGCCGGGCATGGACGACGCTGGCCGCCGCATCTGGGCCGCGCTCGCCGAGCCGGCCCGCGACCTCGACGAGCTCTCGGCACGCGCGCACCTCGACGTCCGGGCCTGCGCTGCCGCGGTCGGCGCGCTCGAGGCGCTCGGCCGGCTGCGCACGGCGTTCGACGGGTCGATCGCCCGCGGCTGAGTCGAAAGCCGTTCGCCGGGGTAGACTGAGCGTCATGGCCCTGGTCGTCCCGCCGCGCGTGCCCGCCCGCCACGTCTACGTCCACGTCCCGTTCTGCGCTCGCCGCTGCTCGTACTGCGACTTCGCCATCGCCGTCCGTCGCGTCGTGCCGGTGAACGAGTACGTCGACGCCCTGCGGAAGGAGCTCGCGGTGAGGTTCGGGGAGCCCGCCCACGCCGGGCTCGAGCCGCTCGACACGCTCTACCTCGGTGGAGGAACGCCGTCGCGGCTGGGTGGCGCGGGCGTGGCCGCGGCGCTCGACGCGGTGCGCGACTGGTTCCCGCTCGCGCCCGACGCCGAAGTCACGATCGAGGCGAACCCCGACGACGTCTCGGCCGACGCGGCGCGGGCCTGGCGCGACGCTGGCGTGAACCGAGTGTCGCTCGGCAGCCAGTCGTTCGACCGCGACGTGCTGCGCTGGATGCACCGCACGCACGACGTCGAGCAGGTGGGCCGCGCGGTCGACGCGCTCCGCGGCGCGGGCATCGGGAACCTGTCGCTCGACTTGATCTTCGCCGTGCCCACGGCGCTCGAGCGCGACTGGGACCGCGACCTCGCGCACGCCCTCGCCCTCGCGCCCGACCACCTGTCGTTGTACGGCCTGACCATCGAGCCGGGCACGCCGCTCGGCCGGTGGCACGAGCGCGGGACGGTGGCCGAGGCCGACGAGGACCGGTACGCCGACGAGTTCCTCCGCGCCCACGAGACGATGGGCGCCGCCGGCTTCGAGCACTACGAGGTGTCGAACTTCGGCCGTCCCGGGCGGCGCTCGCGCCACAACTCGAGCTACTGGCGCGGCGTACCCTACGTGGGGCTCGGTCCCGCGGCGCACGGCTTCGACGGCGGCGTTCGGCGGTGGAACGCGGCCGCCTACGCCGAGTGGGTGCGCCAGCTCGAGACGGGGTGCGACCCGGTGGCCGGGCAGGAGCAGCTGCAGCCGGCGGACCGGGCGGCCGAATCGGTCTACCTCGGCCTCCGAACCACCGATGGGCTGGTGCTGGAGCCGGGCGAGGCGGCGCGGGTCGCGCCCTGGATCGACCAGGGTTGGGCCACGCTGGATGGCGCCCGGCTGCGGCTCACGGCCGCCGGCTGGCTGCGGCTGGACGCCCTCGCGGCAGACTTGACAGTACTCCGAAGTCGCTGATATTCCGTAACTTATGTCGTCTCAGGAGCTCACGGACCGCGAGCGCCGCGTCCTCGCGGCGGTCATCCAGAGCTACGTCGCCACGGCGGAGCCTGCGGGCTCGCGCACCATCTCGCGGCGGTTCGGGCTCGGCGTGTCGCCGGCCACGATCCGCAACACGATGAGCGACCTGGAGGACAAGGGCTTCCTGTCGCACCCGCACACGTCGGCCGGCCGCGTGCCCACCCACAAGGCGTACCGGCTGTACGTCGACCATCTCATCGCCGAGTCGATGGGTCGGCGCGCGCTCGTGGCGGGGGCGGAGGGCGCGCGGCTGGCCGAGGAGATCGTGGCCGGGGGGTCGACGATCGAGGCGATCCTGCGCCGCGCCGCGCAGAGCCTCGGGGTCCTCACCCAGGAGCTGGGCGTGGCCGTCGGGCCGCGGTTCGAGGAGGCGGTGCTCCGGCGCCTCGACCTCGTGCGACTGTCGAGCGACCGGCTGCTGATGGTGCTCACGCTCGACAGCGGCGGCATCCGGACGATCTTCGTCGAGGTTCCCGGTGAGATCGCCGACGACGCCGTCTTCGAGGTCGCCCGGGTGCTGAACGAGCGGCTGGCGGGTGTCCGCCTGTCGGACGTGCGCGACTCGCTGTCCGAGCGGCTGCGCGACGCCGCGGCGGCCGGCGGGGACGAGCTCCTGAACATCTTCGTCGCCGGCGGCGCCCGGCTGTTCGACGCCGCGGCCGCGGATGCGCGCGACGTCGTCCTCGGCCAGGCGTCGCTGCTCGCCGATCAGCCGGAGTTCGCGAGCGGCGACCGCATGCGCCGTCTGCTCGAGCTGACCGAGACGCCGGAGGAGCTCGGTGCGCTGCTGCGCCGCCGGGGTGCGGGCTCCCACACGGGCCTCTCGATCACCATCGGCGCCGAGCACGGGGATCCGCGCCTCGAGCCGTTCACCGTCGTGACCGCGGAGTACCGCGCCGGCGCGCTCACCGGCGTCATCGGCGTCATCGGGCCCACCCGGATGCCGTACGAGAAGGTCATCTCGCTCGTGAGCCACACCTCGCGCCTCATCTCCGACCTGCTACACTGATCTCTGGTGCGGCGGCGCTGATCCGTCGGCACTGATGGGACGGCTCCGATACGGCGGCACTGATAACGCGTGGTATCAGCGCCGCCGGATCAGAGCCGCCGCTCCAGCGCCGCCTCACCAGCGCCGCCGCTTCAGGATCGCTCCTCCCTCGGTACCATGGCCGATTTTTACAGCACGTTAGGCGTTGCGCGTGATGCGAGCGACGACGACATCAAGAAGGCGTATCGCAAGCTCGCGATGCAGTACCATCCCGACCGCAATGGGGGCGCGAAGGAAGCCGAGGAGAAGTTCAAGCTGATCACCGAGGCGTACGACGTGCTGCGCGATCCGCAGAAGCGCGCCGCGTACGACCGTTACGGCGAGGCCGGGCTGCGCGGCGGCGGCGGGCCCGCGGGCGGGTTCCACCACGTGGACCTGTCCGAGGCGCTGAACATCTTCATGCGCGACTTCGGCGGCATGGGCGGGCTCGGCGACCTGTTCGGCGCCGCGGCCGGCGGACGCCAGTCGAACGGGCCGCGCACCGGCTCGGACGTGAAGTTCTCGCTGCCGCTGACCCTCTCCGAGGTCGCGACCGGCGTCGAGAAGACCGTCACGCTGAAGCTCCTCGATCCGTGCGACCGCTGCGAGGGGCAGGGCGCGGAGCCGGGGTCCAAGGCCACGACGTGCACCACGTGCGCGGGCACCGGCGAGGTGCGTCGCGCGCAGCGCTCGTTCTTCGGCCAGTTCGTCAGCGTCGCGCCCTGTCCGACGTGCGCCGGCGAGGGGCAGGTCATCGCGTCGCCGTGCAAGAAGTGCCGGGGCGAGGGGCGCGTGCGCGCCGATCGCACGGTGAAGATCTCCGTGCCCGCCGGCGTCGCGACCGGGCAGTACATGACGCTCCGCGGCCAGGGGAACGTCGGGTCGCGCGGTGGCCCGCGCGGCGACGTGCTCGTGCTGTTCGAGGTCGACGACGACCCGCGCTTCGAGCGCGACGGCGAGGACCTGTACTGCGAGGTGCTCGTCTCGTACCCGCAGCTCGTGCTCGGCGCCGACGTCACCGTGCCCGGCATCACCGGCGAGCTGTCGCTGCGCGTGCCGGCGGGGACGCACAGCGGCCAGGTCTTCCATCTCAAGGGACGCGGGCTGCCGCGCGTGAACGCGACCGGCGTGGGCGACCTGCACGTGCGCGTCCAGCTGTGGACGCCCGAGCGGCTGTCGCCGCGCGAGGAGGAGCTGATCCGCGAGCTCGCGGAGCTGCAGCGCGGGCTGCCGCAGCAGCAGAACCGCTCCAAGGGCTTCTGGTCCAAGATGAAGGAAGCGCTCGGCGCGTGAGCGACGCGCCGTGGTTCGCGGTCCGCGTGCGGCCGCGCGGCGGCGACGAGGCCCGTGAGGCCGTCGTCGCCGCGCTGTTCGCGGCCGGCTCGCAGGCGCTGCACGAGGACGGCGAGACGCTCGTCACGCAGTTCCCGCCCGACTGCGACGTTGCGGCCGTGCGCGACGCCGTGCTCGCCGCCGATGCGTCGGCGGACGTCAGCATCGCCGCGGCCGAGCCGGTCGACTGGACCGAGAACTGGAAGACGCTGCTGAAGCCGCACGAGCTGGGCGCGCTCGCCGTCGTGCCGACGTGGCTCGCCGATGGACGCGACCCCGCGCGCACGATCGTCATCGACCCCGGCATGGCGTTCGGCACCGGCGATCATCCGACGACGCGCGGCGTGCTGCGGCTCATGCAGTCGGAGATTCGCGCGGGCGACTTCGTGGCGGACCTCGGCGCCGGCAGCGCCGTGCTCTCCATCGCCGCGGCGAAGCTCGGCGCGGCACGCGTCATCGCGATCGAGTTCGACCCCGAGGCGATCGGCAACGCCGAGGAGAACGTTAGGCGCAACGGCGTCGCCGACGTCGTGCGCGTGACGCAGGGCGACGCGCATCTGCTGCTGCCGCTCGTCGCGCCGGTGCGCGTGATCCTCGCGAACATCATCTCGAGCGTGCTCGTGTCGCTGCTGCCCGCGATGAGCGCCGCACTGCCAGCGGACGGCGTCGCGATCCTCGCCGGCATCCTGCGCGAGGAGCGCGAGAAGATGATCGCCGCCGTGCGCGGGTACGGCCTCGCGGTGTCGCACGAGGACGTGGAGGACGCGTGGTGGTCGGCGACGGTGCGCCGCGCGTGAGCGACGACGCCGCGTCCGCGGGCCGCGCCGGCGCCCACACGGTCGCCACGTTCTTCGCGCCCGATCCGCTCGTCGCGGGTGCGCTCGTGACGCTCGGCGAGGACGCGGCGCATCACATGCGCGTCCGGCGGCTCGACGTCGGCGACGCGCTCGCGCTGCGCGACGGCGCCGGGGGCTCGGCCGGCGGTCGCCTCGTGCGGCTCGCGAAGTCGCACGCCGTCGTGGAGCTCGGCGAGGTGTCGCACGTCGCGCCGCCGCCCGCCGTGCACCTCCTCACGCCCGTCGCCGACCGCGATCGCATGCTCTGGCTCGCCGAGAAGGCCGCGGAGCTCGGCGTCGCGAGCTGGCGTCCAGTGCTCTGGCGGCGCTCGCGCTCCGTGGGGCCGCGCGGGGAGGGGACGGGGTTCCAGGCGAAGGTGCGCGCCCGCATGATCGCCGCGCTCGTGCAGAGCGAGGGGGCGTGGCTGCCGGAGCTCTACCCCGACGCGCCGCTCGACCGCGCCATCCGCGCGCTTCCGGAGGCGTCGCGGCTCGTGCTCGACCCCGACGGTGCGCCGCTGGACGAGATCGCGCCGGGCGCGCCGGTGTGCGTCGCGGTGGGCCCCGAGGGCGGCATCGAGCCGCGCGAGCTCGACGAGCTGGAGGCGGCGGGCTTCCATCGTGCGCGCCTGCCGGGCAACATCCTCCGCTTCGAGACCGCCGCCATCGTCGGTGTCGCGCTCGCGCGCGCGTCGGCCGACCGGAGCGTCCGACGCGCGACCACCGAGAGCCACTCCGCATGAGCGCCGACTGTCTGTTCTGCCGCATCGTGCGCGGCGAGATCCCGGCCAAGCTCGTCGCCGAGAGCGACGACTGCGTCGCGTTCCGCGACATCGACCCGAAGGCGCCGACGCACCTGCTGGTGATCCCGCGCGCCCACGTCGCGTCGCTGAACGAGGCGACCGACGAGGCGCTGCTCGGGAAGGTCATGCGCTTTGCCGCGGACGTCGCCCGTCAGGAAGGCATCGCCGATTCGGGGTGGCGCACCGTCGTCAACACCGGGCCCGACGCCCAACAGTCGGTGTTCCACCTGCACGTGCACGTCATGGGCGGCCGCAAGTTCCACTGGCCGCCGGGCTGACACCACTCTCACGACCATGGCCGCGCTCCTCGATCGACTCCAGGGCGACCTCACCGCCGCCCGCAAGGCGCAGGACAAGTCGCTCACCCTCGTCCTCGGCACGACGATCGCCGAGGCGCGCAACCGCGAGATCGAGCTGCGCCGCGAGCTCGTGGACGACGACGTCGTGGACGTCGTGCGCAAGGCGATCAAGCGCCGCCGCGAGGCCGTCGAGATGTACGACAAGGCCGGCCGCGCGGACCTCGCTGAGAAGGAGCGGGCCGAGGGGACGATGCTCGAGCGCTACCTGCCGGCGCAGGTGGACGACGCGGAGTTGCGCGCCGCCGTGCGCGCCGCGATCCAGGGCGGCGCGACGAACATCGGCGCGGTGATGGGGAAGGTCATGCCGCAGTTCAAGGGGCGCGCGGAAGGCGGGACGATCAACGCGATCGCGCGCGAGGAGCTGGCCCGCCAGAGCACCGGGTGAGGGGGACGAGGCGGGAGCCCACGCGTCATGAACACCATTCGTTCCGGCACCGCCGCCATGAGTTTCGGGTAGAATGAAGGACGTATGAACTCGCACGCGCTGTCCGTCCTCGAGTATCCCCGCGTTCTCGCCGTCGTCGCCGAGCGTGCCACCTCGTCACTCGGCGCGCGCCGCCTCCGCGCGCTGCAGCCGCAGACCGATCTCACCGCGCTCGCGGCCGAGCACCGGCGCGTCGCCGCCACGCGGGCGCTCGTCGAGTCGGAGCTGGGCTGGGGCCCCGAGCCCGCCCCCGACCTGGTCGACGCGCTCGCGAAGCTCCGCGTCGCCGGCACGTCGTGGAGCGCCGCGGAGCTGCTCGGCGGCGCGGTGCTGCTTCGGTCGTCGCGGCGCACGCGCGAGTCGCTGACCGATCCGAAGCGGCCGGCGGTGATCACGGCGGTGCTCTCGCACCTGCTGCAGCGCCTCGTGAGCGCGAAGCGCAGCGAGGAGGCGATCGAGCGCGCGATCGCGGAGGACGGCGCCGTGCGCGACGACGCGAGCCCGCGGCTGCGGCAGATCCGGCGCGAGCTGCGCTCCTCGCAGGGCGAGCTCGTCGCGCTGCTCGAGCGGCTCATGTCGCGACTCGAGCCGCACCAGCAGGTGAATGACATGTCGGTCACCGTGCGCAACGGACGCTACGTCATCCCCGTGCGCGCGCACGCGCGGACCACCGTCGGCGGCATCGTGCACGACACGTCGAGCACCGGCGCCACGCTGTTCGTCGAGCCGCCCGCGGCGGTGGAGTTCGGGAACCGCATCCGCGAGCTGGAGGCCGAGGAGCTGCGCGAGATCGACCGCATCCTGCGCGAGCTCACCGAGGAGATCCGCCCGCTGCGCGAGCCGATGCTCGACGCGCTCGACGCGCTCGTCGAGCTGGACACGCTCTACGCGCGCGCGCGGTTCGCGAAGGACTACGAGTGCTCGCCGTTCGACCTCGTCGACGCGCAGGACGGCTTCACGATTCGCGACGGGCGCCACCCGCTGCTGCTCGCGCAGGGCGTCGACGTCGTGCCGTTCGATCTCGCGATGGCGCCCGACGAGCGCACGCTGCTCGTCTCCGGCCCGAACACCGGCGGCAAGACGGTGCTGCTGAAGGCGCTCGCGCTCATCTCGCTGCTCGCCCAGAGCGGCATCCCCGCGCCGGTGGCCGAGGAGAGCCGCGTCGCCGTGTTCGACGACTTCTTCGCCGACGTGGGCGACGAGCAGTCGATCCAGGCGAGCCTCTCGACGTTCAGCGCGCATCTGAAGAACCTCACCGAGATCGTCGGGTCGGCCACGCACGCGTCGCTCGTGCTGATCGACGAGCTGGGGTCGGGCACCGATCCGCTCGAGGGCGCGGCGTTAGGCGGCGCGGTCCTCGAGGAGCTCACGCGCCGCGGCACCACGACCGTCGCCACGACGCACCTCGGCGCGCTGAAGGAGCTCGCCGCGGAGGTGCCTGGCGTCGTGAACGCGTCGCTGCAGTTCGACTCCGCCGCGCTCGCGCCGACGTACCGGCTGCTGAAGGGTGTGCCCGGACGCTCGTACGGCATCGCCATCGCGCGGCGTCTCAAGATGCCGGAGCACATCGTGGAGCGCGCCATCGAGCGCGTACCGCAGGGCGAGCGCGACGTCGACCGGCTGCTCGCCGATCTCGAGGCGCGCGAGAAGGCGCTCGCCGATCGCGAGCGGCTCGCCGAGGAGCTCGTGGACAGCGGCCGCGCGCGCGCGCAGCGGCTCGCCGAGCGCGAGAAGGCGGTGCGCGACCGCGAGCGGCAGGTGGAGAAGGAGGCGCGCCAGGAGGCGCGCCGGTTCCTGCTCGACGCGCGGAAGGAGATCGACCGCACGTTGAAGGAGCTGCGCACGACGGCGGAAGACGTGGTCGAGGAGAAGGCGCGCGAGTCGCGTCGCAAGATCGAGGAGCTCGCGGCGCGGCAGAACGAGCAGCTCGAGCGGCTGGACCGGGAGGAGCGGAACGTCGAGCGCCGCGCGCGCAGCGCCAACGGCGACAAGCCGCGCCGCGCGGTGCACGAGCCGCCGCAGGTCGGCGACGCGGTGGAGGTGGGCACGCTCGGCGGCAAGGTCGGCACGCTGCTCGAGGTGCGCGGCAAGGAGGGCGTCGTCGCCGTCGGTGTCATGAAGCTCACTGTGCCGCTCCGCACGCTCGTGCGCACGTCGCAGCAGCGCGCGAAGCCGGAGATCGTCGTGCCGATGATGGGCGACGCGCCCGAGGTGCACGCGAACACCGAGATCGATCTGCGCGGCATGCGCGTCGACGAGGTGGACGACTATCTGCTCGCGGAGCTGGACCAGGCCGTGCGCGCGGATCTGCGGTCGGTGCGGATCATTCACGGCAAGGGCACGGGCGCGCTCCGCGAGCGGGTCGCCGAGCTGCTGCGCAAGGACACGCGCGTGAAGGGCTTCCGGCTCGGCCTGTGGAACGAGGGCGGCTCCGGCGTCAGCGTCGTGGATCTCGAATGATCTCCGCCGAGACGATCGACCGCGTTCGCGAGTCCGCCGACATCGTCGAGATCATCGGCGAGCACGTGAAGCTGCGTCGCGCCGGCGCGGACTTCCGCGGTCCGTGCCCGTTCCACGGCGGCAAGAACCCGAACTTCTCCGTCTCGCCGCGCCGCGGCCAGTATCACTGCTTCAAGTGCGGCGTGAGCGGCGACGCGATCAGCTTCGTGCGCGAGCGCCTCGGCCTCGACTTCGCGGAAGCGGTGCGGTACGTCGCCGCGCGCTCGGGCATCGAGGTGAAGGAGGAGCGCCGCGGCGAGCAGGCGGCCGATCCGCGCGAGCCGCTGTGGGAGGCGAACGCCGCCGCCGCGTCGTACTTCCGCGACGTGCTGTGGACGGAGGACGAGGCGAAGCCCGCGCGCGACTATCTCGCGTCGCGCGACATCGACAAGCCCGCGGCCGACCGCTTCGAGCTCGGGTACGCGCCGCGCGACGGCGCGCGCCTGCGGACACACCTCAACGCGATGGGCTACGACGACGCGCGCCTGCTCGCCGCGGGGCTGCTCGTGCAGCGCGAGGGGCAGGACGAGCCGCGCTCGCGGTTCTGGGGACGGCTCATGATCCCCATCCACGATGCCTCGGGGCGCCACGTCGGCTTCGGCGGCCGCGTGCTCGGCGACGGAGAGCCGAAGTACCTGAACTCCGCGGAGTCCGAGATCTTCATCAAGGGACGGCTGCTGTACGGCATGTCGTCGGCGCGCCACGCCGTGCGCAAGGCCGACCGCGCGCTCGTCGTCGAGGGATACTTCGACGCGATCCGTCTCGTTCTCGCCGGCGTCGAGGAGACCATCGCGCCGTTAGGCACCGCGCTCACGGAGCAGCAGGCCGCGCTGCTCGCGAAGCTCACGAAGAACGTGTTCCTGCTCTACGACAGCGACGAGGCCGGGCTGAAGGCGACGTTCCGCGCCGGGCTGCAGCTGCTCGAGCAGGGCGTCTCGGCGCGCGTCGCGTCGCTGCCCGAGGGCGAGGACCCGGACACGTTCGTGCGCGCGCACGGCGCGAAGGGGCTCGAGGCGCAGCTGGCGCACGCGATCGACATCTTCGATCGACAGATCCTCGAGCTGCAGCGGCGCGGGTGGTTCGACGAGCTGCACAAGAAGCGGCGCGCCATCGACCGCCTGCTCCCGACGCTCCGCGCGACGGCCGACGCCGTCACGCGCGACATCTACATCGCGCGCCTCGCCGAGGTCTCCGGCGTCGACCGCGACGTGCTCGTGCGCGAGCTCGCGGCGCCGGATCCGCGCGCCCGCGGCCGCGGGGCGAGCGTCGCGGCGCCGGGTGCGGCACGCAACGAGCGGGTGGACCGCGCGCCGATGCGCGAGGACGGCCCGCCGGACGGGGTCGTGTTCGTCGAGCCGCGCCGGCCGCCCGAGGCGTTCGACCGTGAGCGCTTCCGCGGCCGCGACCGTGGCGGCGAGCGGCGCCGCGGCTTCCGTCGCACCGACGACTGGGCGAGCTCGCACGCCGTCGCGCGCGTGTCGCCGTCGGCGCGCGTGACCGCGGCGGAGAAGGGGCTCGTGCAGGCCATGCTTCAGGACCACGGCCAGGTGGAGATCGTCGTCGAGCGATGGGGCCCGGAGCACTTCCACCATCCGGTGTACCGTCGGATCTTCGAGAGGCTGCTGCTGACCGCGGACGCGTCGCTCGAGGCGCTCGCCGACGGGCTCACGTCGAGCGAGATCGACATCGTGAACCAGCTCGTCGCCGAGCCGCTGCCGAACCCGGGCACGCAGGTGCGCGCGTGGCTCCGCCGGCTGCAGCTGCGCGCGATCGACGAGGAGCGCGACCGCGTGAACGCGATGCTGATGGATCCCGAGCACCCGCTGTCCGACGCGGAGAAGGACGCGCTGGTGGCCCGAAAGCAGCAGCTCAACGCGGACCGCGCGGCGCTCATGCAGAGCTGACCGACATCCGAACCTCAACCGTTCAGGAGCAAGACGTGTGAAGCCGCACCTCCAGGCGCTGCTCACCCTGCAGGACCGCGACGACGAGCTCTCGCAGCTCGAGACGCGCATGGACGCGCTGAAGCCGCGCTTCGCCGCGCTCGACGCCGAGCGCGTCGCGGCCGAGCGACAGCGATCGACCACGCGCGCGGCGATCGAGCGCGAGGAGCAGCGACAGCGCGAGCTGTCGTCGCGGGCCGACGACTTCCGGCGGCTGAACGCGCGCGCGATCGCCGCGATGGACCACGTGCACAAGGTCCGCGAGGCGAACGCCGCGTCCGCGCAGGTCGACATCTCGCGGCGCGCGCTCGCCGACGTCGAGAACGAGCTCTCCGCGGTGAACCACCGGCTCTCGACGCTGCGCGACTCCGACACCGCCGCGGAGCTCAACCTCGCGGAGCTCGACGAGCGTCAGGCCGCGGTGCGGCAGGAGCTCGAGGCGGCGCGCGGCAAGCTCGAGGCGGAGATCGGCGAGGCACGCGGCCGGCGGCAGGAGGCGGCCCGCCACGTGGATCCACGCACGCTCCAGCGCTACGACCGCGTGCGGTCGCGACGGCGCCAGCGGTCGGTGTTCGCGCTGCGCGGCACGTCGTGCTCCAACTGCGACACGGCCGTGCCGACGCAGCGTCGCGCGGCGCTCGCGTCGGGCGACCTCGTGGACGTGTGCGAGTCGTGCGGCGTGCTGCTCTACGCCGAGTCCTGAGCGCGGCGGTGCGTGCGTACGGGGCGATGGGTGCGCGTTCGCGCGCGCTTGTTCGCCCCTCTGGCGAGGTCTAGATTGCGCAGCGTGACGAGCCTCGCCGTGCCAACCGTCGCCCCTCGGCTGCGCATCCGGCCGCAGCCTCGCTGGGTCTACGCGACGGCGCCCGACGCCGCGATCGTCGATCGCATCGAGGCCGAGCTGCGGCTGCCGCACACCATCGCGCGCCTCATCGCCGCGCGCGGCCACGCGCTCCCCGACGACGCGCGCCGCTTCCTCCGCCCGCGGCTCGAGCAGCTCCACCAGCCCGACCGTCTCGCCGGCGTCGAGGTCGCGGCCGAGCGCCTCGCGCGCGCCTGCCGCGTCGGCGAGACAGTGCTCGTGCACGGCGACTACGACGTCGACGGCATGTGCTCCACGGCGCTGCTCACGCGCGTGCTGCGCGCGCACGGTGCCCGTGTCGTGCCGTTCATCCCGCACCGCGTGAGCGACGGCTACGACCTCACCGACGCCGGCGTGCGCGCCGCGATCGAGGCGCGCGCGACGGTGGTCGTCACGTGCGACTGCGGCACGAGCGCGCTCCGCCCGGTCTCGGATCTATGCGCGGCGGGCATCGACGTCATCATCAGCGACCACCACCTGCCCGGTCGGAGTCACGGGCTGCCGTCGTGTCTCGCGGTCCTGAACCCGAACCTGCCGGACAGCACGTACCCCGACGCCGATCGCGGGCTCGCGGCGGTCGGCGTCGCGTACAAGCTCGCGCTCGCGGTCACGCGCGTGCTCGGCGGCAACGAGAACGCCGTGCTGCGGCTGCTCGATCTCGTGGCGCTCGCGACCATCGCGGACATCGCGCCGCTGCGCGGCGAGAATCGCGTGCTCGCGCGCTACGGCCTGCGCATGCTCGCCGAGTCCACGCTGCCCGGCCTGCGCGCGCTCGTGCGCGCCACGGGGCTCGACGCGAAACCGCTCACCGCGGGGCGGGTCGGCTTCATCCTCGCGCCGCGGCTGAACGCGGTGGGGCGGCTCGCGCACGCGCTGCGCGGGGTGGAGCTGCTCACCACCGACGACGAGCACGAGGCGAACACGATCGCCCGCGAGCTGGAGGAGCTGAACCGCCGTCGGCAGGACATCGACCGCGCGACGCTCGTCGACGCGCGCCGACAGATCGATGCGCTCGATCTCGATTCGACGTACGGCATCGTGCTCCACGCCGAAGGATGGCACCCCGGCGTCATCGGCATCGTCGCGTCGCGCGTCGTCGAGGACACCGCGCGCCCCGCGGTGCTCGTCGCCGTCGAGGGCGGCGTGGGCAAGGGAAGCGGCCGCTCCATTCCCGCGTTCGACCTGCACGCGGCGCTCTCCGAGTGCGACGCCGCGGGGCTGTTCCAGCGCTTCGGCGGGCACCGCGCCGCGGCCGGCGTCACGCTCGACGCGGCGAAGCTGCCCGCGTTCGCCGAGCGATTCAACGACGTCGCGCGCGCGCGCGGCTCACGCCCGACGATCTCGTTCCCGAGCTGCGCATCGATCTCGAGCTGCCGATCGACGAGGCGAACGCGGAGCTGGAGTCGCTGCTGCGGCACTTCGAGCCGTTCGGCGTCGGCAACGCCGCGCCCGTGCTCGCGTCGCGCGGTGTGAAGCTCGCCGCACGCCCGCGCTTCGTCGGCGAGGACGGGCTGCGCCTGCGCTTCGACACGACGACCGGCCCGGCCGACGCGATCGGATGGGGGCTCGCGTCGCGGGCTCCGCTGCTCGAGGGCGTGGAGCGGGTCGACGTCGCGTACCGCCTGGAGCGCGACGAGTACCGCGGCGAGAGCCGCCTGCAGGCGCGGCTCCTCGACGTGGCGCCCGCGGCGAAGGCCTAACGGCGTGCGCATCGTCGCGGGCCGCTGGCGCGGCCGTCAGATCGAGACGCCCGACGACGATCGGGTGCGCCCGACGACCGACAAGATCCGCGAGGCGTGGATGAGCATCGTCGCGCGCGACCTGCCCGGCGCGCGCGTGCTCGACCTGTTCGCCGGCTCCGGCGCGCTCGGGCTCGAGGCGCTGTCGCGCGGCGCGGAGAGCGTCGACTTCGTCGACTCCGCCCCGACGTCGCTGCGCCTCATCACCCGCAACGTCGAGGGGCTCGGCGCCGGCGCCGCGGCGCGCGTGCATCGCGCGGACGGGCTGCGGTTCGTCGCGGACCTGCCGGCGCGCGCGTACGACGTCGCGTTCGCCGACCCGCCGTACGCGCTCGACGCCGCGGTGCGCCTCGCCGAGCGCTGGCTCGAGGTGCCGTTCGCCGACGTGCTCGGTGTCGAGCACGCGTCGTCGACGCGTCTGCCGGAAGGAGGGGAGCGGCGCCGTTACGGTCTCACGTCGATCACGTTCTACCGCCGCCGCGACTGATGCGCGTCGGACTCTACGCCGGCAGCTTCGATCCCGTGACGCTCGGTCATGAGGACATCGTCACGCGCGCGCTGCGTGTCGTCGATCGCCTCGTCGTCGCCGTCGCGGTGAACTCCGGCAAGTCGCCGCTGTTCTCGCTCGACGAGCGGGCCGAGATGCTGCGCGCCGTCGTCGGCAGCGACCGCGTCGAGGTGCGCGCGTTCGACGGGCTGCTCGCCGACCTCGCGCGCGACGTGGGCGCGAGCGTTCTCGTGCGCGGCGTGCGCGGCGTCGTCGACTTCGACTACGAGACCGTGATGGCGCGGCACAATCGACTGCTCGTGCCCGAGGCGGAGACGGTGTTCCTCGTGCCGGGCGGCGAGGTCGCGCACGTGAGCTCCACGTTCGTGCGCGAGATCGCGCGCAACGGTGGCGACGTGAGCGCGCTCGTCCGCCCGATGGTCGCCGCGGCGCTGCGCGCGCGGTTCGCGCGGTGAGCGGCGGCTCCGACTTTCTCTCGACGGCGCGCGTCCGCGCGCGCCTGCTGCGCAAGCGCGTGGCGTTCGCCGAGATGGGCGACGCGCGCACCACCGATGCCGTGCGCACGCTGCTCGAGCAGGAGGTCGTGCGCCCGGTGCTGGTGCTCGGCCACGCCGACGACGAGCGACCGGCAGAGCACGTGCTCCGCGAGCTGGAGCGCGCCGGCGCCGAGACCGTCGACGCCAGGGATCCCATGGTCCGCGGCGCGGTCGTGGAGCGCCTGCTCGAGCGTCGGGCCGCGAAGGGGCTCACGCGCGACGCCGCCGAGCCGCTCGCTGGCCGGGCGCTCTACGTCGCCGACACGCTCGTCGCGCGCGGGGACGTCGACGGCTGCGTCGCCGGGGCCGCGCACACGACGGCGGACGTGCTCCGCGCCGCGCTCTGGCTCGTCGGCCCCGGCGCCGGCGTGCGCACGGTGTCGAGCGCGTTCTACATGGTCGTGGCCGACTTCCGCGGCAAGGGCCCCGAAGTCCTCACGTTCACCGACTGCGCCGTCGTGCCGTACCCGAGCGCCGAGCAGCTCGCCGACATCGCGGTGGCGGCGGCGCGCGACCGGCGGCGCATCGTCGGCGACGAGCCGCGCGTCGCGTTGCTCTCGTTCGGCACGCGCGGCAGCGGGAGCGGGCCGAGCATCGATCTGGTGCGCGCAGCGCTCGCCCGCGTGCGCGAGCTGGAGCCGACGCTCGCAGTGGACGGAGAATTGCAAGGCGATGCCGCGCTCGTCCGCACGGTGGGCGAGCGGAAGGCGCCCGGAAGCCCGGTGGCGGGGCAGGCGAACGTGCTGGTCTTTCCCTCGCTCGACGCCGGCAACATCGGGTACAAGCTGGTGCAGCGGATCGCCGGCGCGGCCGCGGTGGGACCCATCATTCAGGGCCTCGCACGACCGTGCAGCGATCTCTCGCGCGGCGCCGTCGCCGAGGACATTATCAACGTCGCCGCGATCACCGCACTGCAGGCCGCGGCCAACTGACCGTATTTCTCGCGATCGATTCGGAGACCGACCCATGAGCTTCTCGATGCATCGGCAAGGCGACGTTCTCGTGGTGGACGTGGAGGGACAGCTCATCGTCGGCAACAGGCAGGAGCTGAAGCAGAAGGTGCTCGACGAGCTGGAGCGCGGCGAGCGCAAGTTCCTGATCGACTTCAGCCGCACGGGCTACATCGACAGCTCGGGGCTCGGCGTGCTCGTCTCGCTCTCCAAGAAGATCCGCGAGCAGGGCGGCGAGCTGCGGCTGGCCAACCTGAACGACGACCTGAAGACGCTGTTCGAGCTCACGAAGCTCGACACGCTGTTCCAGATCGCGGATTCCCGCGAGCGCGGCCTCGCGAGCTTCTGATCGACCGCCCCGGGGCCCGCGGCGCGCACCTCCGCACGATGATCGGTACGAGCGACCGCGACGCGAACGGGTCCGATCCTTCAGCACCCACGCCCGACGCGATGCGGCTGACGTTCGACATCGACTTTCCGAGCGACGTCCGCTACATCGAGCGCATCGTGGATCTCGTCGCGCGGCAGTGCGCGGAGTTCCACTATCCGCGCCGCGTGTGCGCGCTGAACGTGCCCGTCGCGCTCACCGAGGCGTTGTCGAACGCGATCCTGCGCGGCAACAACGACGACGCCGACAAGCACGTGCGCGTGCGTGCCGCGATGGACGCGCAGGCGATCGTCCTCGAGGTGCAGGACGAGGGGAAGGGCTTCGACATCGAGGCGTACGAGCCCGACCCGAGCTCCGCGGAGTGGCTCGACCGCGAGGACGGGCGCGGGCTGTTCCTGATGCGCAAGCTGATGGACCGTGTCGAACGCGTCGATGCCGGCGCGCCCGGCACGGTCGTACGTCTGACGCTCCAGCGCCCGAGGAGCGGCTGACGATGGCGGCGGCGGGCGGGCGGGCGGCAGGGCTCGACGCCCTCCTGCGCGCGTTCCACGCGGCGACCGGCTGTCACGTCAGCGTGTGGCGCACCCCCGCCGGTCCCGCCGACCCGCCGGAGCTGCGCGCGGCATCGTTCGCCGGGCCCGCGCCCCCGGCCGCGTTCCCGACCACGACGGAGCCGCTCGCGACCGAGTCGGCCGACGGGCCGCTCATCGTGGCACCCATCGCCGGCATCGCGCGCACCTACGTCGTCGCCGGCCCGTGCGCCGACGACCGCACACCGCTCGAGGTCCACGCCGATCTGCTCACGCACGTCGTCGGACGGCATCTCGCGTCGAGCACCGAGGTGGAGCAGGCGGCGATCGAGCTCGCCGAGCGCTACGAGGAGATCAACCTCCTCTACACGATCAGCGAGATCCTCGGCCGCGCCGTCACGTTGGAGGAGACCGCGTCGACGATCCTCACCGAGGTGTCGGAGACGGTCGGCGCGTCGCGCGGCTCGATCCTGCTGCTCGATCGCGTCACCGGCACCCTGCAGGCCGTCGCCGTGCTCGGCACCGCCCCCGAGACGGTGCCGCCGATCGCCGTCGGCGACGAGGCGAGCGTGTCCGCCACGGTCTTCCGCACGCTGCACCCGATCATCGCCGAGCGCACCGCCACTCCGAGCGCCGGCGAGGCCGCGTACCGGCACGGCGAGATGCTGTCCGTGCCGATTCTCTGGAGCACTCCCGAGGGCGGCGAGCCGCTCGGCGTCGTGAACCTCTCCGGGCGCCGCGGGCGGCACGCGTTCACGGCGGGAGACCTCAAGCTCGTCGCGGCCATCGCGTCGCAGATCGCCGCCGCGATCCAGAACGCGCGGCTGGTGCGTGCGTCGCTGCAGCAGCAGCGGCTGTCGCACGAGATGGCGCTCGCGCACGACCTGCAGATGAAGCTCCTGCCGTCCGTGAACGCGGTCGCGCCGGCGGCGCGCGTCGCCGCGCGCGTGGTGCCCGCGGAGAGCGTCGCCGGCGACTTCTATCATCTCTTCCGCGTCGGCGACCGCGGCACGGGCGTGATGATCGGCGACGTGTCGGGGCACGGTTACCGCGCGGCGCTCATCATGGCGCTCGCCATGAGCGCGTCGGCCATCCACGCGCAGTCGTCGGAGGATCCCGGCGAGACGCTCGGCGCCGTGCTGCACTCGCTGCGCGAGGAGCTCACGAGCACCGAGATGTTCATCTCCACGCTCTACGCGGTGGTCGACCCCGAGCGCGGTGAGCTGCGCTACGCGAATGCCGGTCACCCGCACGCGTTCGTGCTGCGCCCGGGCGGCGAGGTGGAGCGGCTCGTCGCCACCGCGCCGCCGTTAGGCATGGTGGACGAGCCGCCGGCGACGCGCGCGGTGCCGTGGCGTCGCGGCTCCGACGTGCTGCTGCTGTTCACCGACGGTGTGAGCGACGCACGCGACCGCGACGGCGCGCGACTCGGCGAGGACGCCGTCGTCGACGCGGCGCGTGCGTCGGTGCGCGAGGAGCCCGACGAGGTGCTGCGCCGCATCCTCGACCGGCTCGACGCGCACGTCGGCGACGCGCCGCAGCGCGACGATCTCACCGTCGTCGTGGTGCAGAGCGCGACGTGAGCCGCGCCCGGCCGACGCGCGACGGCGGCTATCCGCGCGCGCGCAAGCGCTTCGGCCAGCACTTCCTGCGCGACCGCTCGGCGCTGGAGCGCATCGCCGGCGCGCTCGATCTCGGCGGCACCGAGACGGTGCTCGAGATCGGACCCGGACGCGGCGCGCTGACGGATCTGCTGGTCGACCGCGCGCGGCGCCTCGTCGCCATCGAGCTCGATCGCGATCTCGCCGCGCTACTGCGCGAGCGCTACGCCACGCGACCGAACGTGCGCATCGTCGAGGCGGACGTGCTGGAGACGGACCTCGGTGCGCTCGCCGACGGGCCGTACGCTCTCGTCGGCAACGTGCCGTACTACATCACGACGCCGATCCTCTTCCACGCGCTGCGGCCGCCGCGTCCGTCGCGCGCCGTGTACCTCGTGCAGCTCGAGGTCGCGCAGCGTGTCGTCGCCGCGCCCGGGAGCAAGGAGTACGGCGCGCTGTCGGTGAACGTGCAGGGCTTCGCGCGCGCCGAGGTGCTGTTCCGCGTCCCCCCGGGCGCGTTCTCGCCGCCGCCGCAGGTCGATTCCGCCGTCATCCGCCTCGTGCCGCGCGACGATCCCGTCGTGCCGGCCGACGTCGAGGAGCGCTACCGCGCGTTCGTCATCGCCGCGTTCGGCCTGCGGCGGAAGCAGATGCGGCGCGTGCTGCGCACCGTGGCGAGTCTGTCCGTCGAGGAGGCCGACGCCGTGCTCGCGGCATCGCGCGTCGATCCGGAAGCGCGCCCCGAGACGCTGTCACCCGAGGACTTCGCGCGCGTCGTCGCCGCGCTGCGCGCGCGTTAGGCGTCGCGGTTCGTGAGGGCGAACGAGAGCCCCTCGAGCTCCATCGCCATGTTCACGGTCTTCAGCGTCACACCCGCGGGCACCTGCAGCCGGCCGGGCGCGAAGTTCAGGATCGCCTTGATCCCCGCGCGCACGATGCGGTCGACCTCCGACTGCACGTTCTCGGCGGGGATCGCGAGCACCGCGATGTCCGGCCGCAGCTCCGCGGCGTCCGACTCGAACACGGTGACGTCGCGCACGAGGTGCCCGTCCCACCGGCGGCCGATCTTCTGCGGGTCCTTGTCGTACACGCCGACGACGCAGAAGCCGCGCGTCGTGAAGCCGCGATAGGTGCTCAGCGCGCTCCCGATCTTCCCGGCGCCGATGATGACGACCTTCCACTCGCGGCCGAGCCCGAGGATGCGCCGGATGCGGTCGAGCAGCTCGTGGACGGAGTAGCCGAGGCCCCGCTTCCCGAACGAGCCGAAGAACGAGAGGTCCTTCCGGACTTGAGCCGGCGTGGTGCCGCTGTGCTCCGCCAGCTCGTCGCTCGAAGTGGTGGCGATTCCCCGTGCGGTCAGCTCCTCCAGGTACCGCATGTAGACGGAGAGGCGTCGGACGGTCGACTCGGCGATGCGCTTCACGGGAGGCGATGACCTTGTGAATTCGTTCACAAGATAGCCCACGGACTCGGCGGAGGGGTAGGGTCCTTCGGCACCGAACGATTCTTGCGCATGCGGGGCCCCAACCGCCGCGCGACGCGCAGCGTTATCTTCGGGCGTGCGGCGTGACGATGGATGGTCGCGGCGCGGCGGTCGGCCCGTTCTTCCCCGACGCGGGTATGACGCTCCCTTCGCATCCTGTCGGCCCTTCGCAGTCCCGTCGTCGTTCATGCCGCACTCTCCCTCGCCCGTGACGCGAGGCGTCTCCAGCCGACCGGTCGATACGCTGCTCGTCGAGCGGGCCCGCGACTTCCTCGCCGGTGGCCCGGCGACGTCGTCGGTGCTCGTCTCCTCCGTCTGCCAGATCCCGGGCCTGCCCGAGCCGCTCGCCGAGCGCGTGGCGCTCGAGCTGCTCGGACCGTTCGCCGAGTTCCAGCAGCTCCCGGACGGCCGCTGGACCATCGCCGCACGTGGACAGCAGCCGCGCGAGGCCGGGGGCCCGCTGCGCGACGCCGCCCCCCCGGCGCCGAGCTTCGAGGAGTGGCGCGCCGCGCGCGAGGCGCGACGCCAGGAGGAGCCCGTCGCCGCGCCGCCCGCGCGTCCGTCCCGACGGGTGCTGGATCGCGTGTCCGACACGCTGCTCCGCGCATCCCCCGGCGACGACGAGCGACTGCTCGACCTGTCGTACGTGGTTGTCGACGTCGAGACGACCGGCGGCGCTCCGACGCGCGGGCACCGCATCACCGAGATCGCGGCCGTGGTGGTGGAGGGCGGCGAGGTGCGCGACGTCTACGAGACGCTCGTGAACCCCGAGCGGTCGATCCCGCCGGCGATCATGCGGCTCACCGGCATCACACACGAGATGGTGCGCGACAAGCCGCGCTTCGGCGAGGTGTGCGAGGACGTCATGTCCGCGCTCACCGGCCACGTGTTCGTCGCCCACAACGTGACGTTCGACTGGCGGTTCGTGACGCACGAGATCGAGCGCGCCAGCGGTCGCCGGCTCGAGGGCCGTCGGCTGTGCACCGTCCGCCTGGCGCGGAAGCTCCTGCCGCAGCTCCGCAGTCGGTCGCTCGGCCACGTGGCGGACTTCTACGGCGCCGACCGGTTCGCCGAGTCGTACTTCGAGGAACGCCACGGGCGCGACCGGCCGTGGCGGCACTCCGCAGCGGGCGACGCCGTGGCCACCGCCCACTGTCTCGTGCGCCTGCTCCACGACGCGCGCGACCGCGGCATCACGACCTGGGGCGAGCTCGATCGGTGGCTGTCCGGCGGCACCGGAGCCGCCCGACGTCGCCGCCGCGCCGCCATGCCCACCCCCGTCGACAAGGACACGACCGCATGACCGCTCCGACGCCGCTGGTCGAGACGCGCCGGTTGGGCCGCCTCACCATCCACGCGATCCAGGCCGGCGGCCAGCGCCTGGACGGCGGCGCGATGTTCGGCGTCGTCCCGAAGCCGCTCTGGGAGCGGCGCATCGCGCCGGACGAGCGCAACCGCATCCAGCTCGGCATGCGGTGCCTGGTCATCGAGCACCCGCAGGGGCTCGTCCTCATCGATACCGGCGCGGGGAACAAGGAGGACGCCAAGTTCCACGAGATCTACGGCGTCGAGAACGCCGGCGCGAACGGCCGCACGCTGCTCGAGGACGGGCTCACCCAGCTCGGCATGCGCCCGGAGGACGTGGGGCTCGTGGTGAACACGCACCTCCACTTCGACCACGCCGGCGGCAACACGTACCGCGACGAGAGCGGCGCCGTCCGGCCGTCGTTCCCGAGCGCGCGCTACGTGGTCCAGAATGGGGAGCTGCACTACGCGACGAAGACCAACGAGCGGACGGCGGCCAGCTACCTCGCGCCGAACTTCCAGCCGCTCGTCGACGCCGGCGTGATCGACGAGGTGGTCGGCGAGGTGGAGCTGCTCCCGGGCATCGTGACGCTCCCGACGCCCGGCCATACGCCGTTCCACCAGAGCGTCCTGATCGAGAGCGACGGCGAGGTGGCCTGCTTCCTCGGCGACGTGTGCCCGACCGCGGCCCACCTGCCGCTCCCGTGGATCATGGGCTACGACGTCGAGCCGCTGGTCACGCTGGAGAGCAAGCGGTGGCTCCTAAGACGCGCCAGGGAAGAGGGTTGGCTGCTCGTGTTCGAGCACGACGCGAACGTCGCGTGGGACCGCGTCGCCCACGACGGCAAGGCCTACGGCCTGGTCTCCGTCCTCGGCGACAAGGTGAAGCATCCGAGCGGCGCCGGGCCGGAGACCGGGCGGGTGCAGCCGGTCATCTGACGGCGCGACGCACTCGGCGGTTGACCTATGCTCTTGCCCTGACTAGGTTTCCGCCTCACAACCAGCGAAGCGGGGCGCCTGTCGTGCCCCCACCCTCTGGCCCTCGCCCGACGCAACGGGTGCAGGTGCTGCAGGAGTCCCGAAGTTCGACGCGTGTCAGCCGGTGGCCGGAGGCCTCGGCGCGGCGCGCGTGCGCCGCGCGGGCTCCCAAGGGAGGCCGCGCTTTTCTTGTCACCTTCTCGAGGAACTCCAGCCATTCAGGACTCGACCAAGCGCGTCCGCGTCAATCGGCAGATCCGGATCAGCCCGATCCGGGTCATCGGTTCCGACGGTAGCCAGCTCGGCATTCTCGAAGTCGAGCGGGCCCTCGCCATCGCCGAAGAGCAGGGACTCGACCTCGTGGAGGTCGCCCCCATGGCTCGCCCGCCCGTCGCCCGCATCATGGACTACGGGAAGTTCAAGTTCGAGCAGGCGAAGCAGGCGCGGCAGGCCAAGAAGAAGCAGCACGTCATCCAGCTCAAGGAAGTGAAGTTCCGACCTGGCATCGACGAGCACGACTTCGAGACCAAGACGCGTCACGCTCGGCGGTTCCTCGAGGAAGGCAACAAGGTCAAGGTCACCCTGATGTTCCGCGGCCGTCAGATCTCGCACCCCGAGCTCGGGAAGCAGGTCGTCGATCGCGTCGCGCAGGAGCTGCAGGACCTCGCCAAGATCGAGGCCGATGCCCGGCTCGAAGGCAAGGCCATGACCATGATTCTCACCCCGAAGTCTTAAGGGAGCGGGTGCACGTATGCCGAAGATGAAGACCCACAAGGGCGCCGCGAAGCGCTTCTCGGTGACTGGTACCGGGAAGGTGAAGCGTGCGAAGGCCTACAAGAGCCACATCCTGACCAAGATGTCGCCGAAGCGGAAGCGCAATCTCCGCCGCAACACGACGGTGGGGACGAACGGCGAGGCCAAGGTTCTCAAGCGCCTGATCCAGGCATAACCGGGAGGAATCGACTATGCCTCGCGCTCGCTCGAACGTCACGCGCCTGAAGCGCAAGAAGCAGGTGATGGAAGCCGCCAAGGGTGCGTACGGCGGCCGGTCCAAGCTCTGGAAGGCGGCCAAGGAGACGGTGGAGCGCGGCTGGCGCTACGCCTACCGCGACCGCAAGAACAAGAAGCGTGAGTTCCGCCGCCTCTGGATCATCCGCATCAACGCCGCGGCGAACCAGCACGGCATGAACTACAGCACGTTCATCGACGGGCTGAAGAAGGCCGGCATCGAGATCGACCGGAAGGTGCTCGCGGACATCGCCGTGCGCGATCCGCAGGCGTTCGGCGCGATCGCCGACCAGGTGCGCACCGCGCGCGACAACGACGTCTCGGCGGCCTGATCGCTCGGTCTACCATCTGCGCGGCGGCAGTGCGACCTTACCCGGTCCGCTGCCGCCGCGCGGCGTTTCTGCCATCCCTGTTCGTATGACGCTCGACGAATTCACGACGGAAGCACGACGGATCGGAGAGGAAGCCCGCGACATCCTTGGCGCCGCCGATCCGGGAGAGCGTCTCGACGCCGTCAAAGGCCGCTTGAACGCCGCGATCGCCGATCGCCTCACGGCGCTGCAGCGTGCGCTCGGCAAGCTCCCGCACGACAACCGGCGCGACGCCGGCCAGGCGTTCAATCACCTCAAGACCGCGGTCATCGATCCCGCGCTCGCCGAGTTCCAGCAGCGGCAGGCGGCGGCGAAGGGCGCCGGCGAGCGCGTCGACCTCTCGCTCCCGGCGCGCGAGGCGTGGCGCGGCGCGCGACATCCCGTCACCCAGGTCGTCGACGAGATCGTCGGCATCTTCCGCGAGCTCGGGTTCACCGTCGCGGCGGGGCCGGAGGCGGAGACGCCGTGGTACAACTTCGGGTCGCTCAACTTCCCGGCCGACCATCCGGCCATGGAGCTGCACGACACGCTCTACCTCGGCCAGGACGCGCTGCTGCGCACGCACACGTCGCCGGTGCAGACGCGCACGCTGCAGCGCTTCGAGCCCCCGGTGCGCGTGCTCATTCCCGGCAACGTGTACCGGCGCGACTTCTTCGATCCGTCGCACGCGCCGGCGTTCATGCAGATCGAGGGGCTCGCCGTCGACGAGGGGATCTCGTTCGTCGACCTCAAGTCGACGCTCTCCGAGTTCGCACGCCGCTTCTTCGGCAGCGCGGTGACGCGCTTCCGCCCGAGCTTCTTTCCGTTCACCGAGCCGTCGGCGGAGATGGACGTGCAGTGTCTGCTGTGCGGCGGCAGCGGCTGCGCGGGCTGCAAGGGTACCGGCTGGATGGAGATCCTCGGCTCGGGCATGGTGCACCCCGCGGTGCTCGAGGCGGCCGGCGTCGACAGCGAGCGCTACACCGGCTGGGCGTTCGGCATGGGGCCCGGACGCATCGCCATGCTGCGCTTCGGGCTTCCCGACATTCGACTGCTGTACGATTCCGACGTCCGCTTCCTGGAGCAGTTCGCCTGATGAACGTCTCGTACGACTGGGTTCGCGCCTTCGTCCCGCACACGCTCACGCCGAAGCAGCTCGGCGAGCTGCTGAGCGCACACGTGGCCACGCTCGACGGCCTCGAGTCGCTGCGCTCGGATCTCGCCCCGTTCGTCGTCGGTCAGGTGGTGCACAGCGAGCGGATCCCGGAGACGCGACTGTCGTTCAATCGGGTGGACGACGGCAGCGGTCAGCTGCTGGAGGTCGTGTGCGGCGCGCCTAACGTGGCGGTCGGTGCGAAGTACCCGCTCGCGCGCGTCGGCACGGTGATCCCGGGCAAGGGCGGCATCACGATCGAGCGGCGGAAGATCCGCGGCTTCACGTCGGCCGGCATGCTGTGCTCCGCGATGGAGCTCGGGCTCGGCGAGGACCACGAGGGCATCCTCGAGCTGGCGACCGAGGCGGCGCCCGGGACGCCGCTCGTCGACGTGCTGCCCACGGGCGACACGCGCCTCGACCTCGACGTGCTGCCTAACAGGCCGGACCTGCTGTCGCAGCGAGGCGTCGCGCGCGAGGTCGCGGCGCTCACCGGCGTCGCGATCGTCGACCCGCCGGAGCTCGGGCGCCACGCCGACGTAGCGAGCGCCGCGCGCGACCCGAAGGAGGCGTCGGCCGCTGGCGTCACGGTGCGCATCGATGACACCGAGGGGTGCCCGCGTTACTGCGCGGCGGTGATTCGCGGCGTGCGCGTCGGCCCGAGCCCGGAGTGGCTCGTCCAGCGCCTCGCGGCCGTCGGCGCGCGCTCGATCAACAACGTGGTCGACGCGACGAACTACTGCCTCCACGGCCTCGGCCAGCCGATGCACGCGTTCGACCTCGCGAAGCTCGGCGACCGCGTCGTCGTGCGGCGCGCGCGCGCCGGCGAGAAGCTCGTCACGCTCGACGGCGTCGAGCGGGCGCTGTCGCCGGACGTGCTCGCGATCGCCGGCGCCGAGCGCGCGGAGGCGATCGCCGGCGTCATCGGCGGGCAGGGCTCCGAGGTCTCCGAGGGCACGACCGACGTGCTGCTGGAGGTCGCGTACTTCGATCCGCGGCGCGTGCGCCGCGGACGCATGCTCGCGAACGTCTCGACCGACGCGAGCTATCGCTTCGAGCGCGGCGTCGACCGCGCCGCGACGCTGGAGCTGCTCGCGGCGGGCGCCGGGCTGATCGTGTCGCTCGCCGGCGGGGCGGTGGAGGGAGTCATCGACGTCGGGCGCGCACCCGGTGCGCTGCCGGCGGTGCCGCTGCGTGCCGCGCGCCTCGCGCGCGTGCTCGGCGCCCCGGTCGCCGACGCCGACGTGGAGCGGTTGCTGCGCGCGATCGGCTTCGACGTCGCGCGCAGCGGAGAGGGCGCGTGGACGGTGTCGCCGCCCACGTGGCGACAGGACGTGGAGCGCGAGGCGGATCTGATCGAGGAGGTCGCGCGCCTCGTCGGCTTCGACGCGCTGCCGACCGAGATCCGGCCGTTCCGTCCGGGGCGCGTGCCCGACGATCCGATGTTCCTGCTCGCCGACCGCGTGCGCGCGGAGCTCGTCGGCGCGGGTCTGCTCGAGGCGCGTCCGCTGCCGTTCGTGGCGGGCGACGACGCCCACGTGCGCGTGCAGAACCCGCTCGCCGAGGACGAGCCGCACCTGCGGCGCGAGGTGCTCGAGACGCTCGCGCGGCGTGCCGAGCACAATCTCGCGCGCATGCACGGCGACGTGCGGCTGTTCGAGATCGGCCATGTCTTCCGCCCGCACGGCGAGCGGCCCGACGAAAGCGTGCACCCGTCCCTCCCCGACGAGCGGATGCACGTCGGGGTCCTGATCATGGGCGCGCGGCGGCCGGTGCACTTCTCCGAGCCGCACCCGCCGGCGTTCGACGAGTGGGACGCGAAGGCGATCGCGGAGCGCGTCGCCGCGGCGGGCCATCCGGGACACCGTGTGGACCTCGTGCCGGTCGGCGAGGACGACGTGCTGTGGCGCATCGACGTCGACGGCGAGTCGCGCGGCACGGTGCGGCGCGTGCGCCTCGACCTGCCGCCCTGGGCGGCGCAGCCGTTCGGTGTGGAGCTCGAATTGATGCGCGTGCAGTCGGCCGTCGTGGCCGAGCCGGGATCGAACGCCTGGGGCTCGGTGCCGCCGATCGCGCGCGTGTCGCACGTCCAGTATCGCGAGCTGCCGACGACGCCCGCGGTGGTGTTCGACCTCGCGCTGCTGGTACCGGACGCGACGCCGGCGAGCCGCGTGGAGGAGGTCATCCGCGTCGCGGTCGGCGAGCTGCTCGAGCAGCTCGTGCTGTTCGACGTGTTCCGGGGCGGGGACGTCCCGGCGGGGACCCGAAGCCTCGCGTGGCGGCTGACGCTGCGCGACCCGCAGCGCACGCTGCGCGACAAGGAAGTCGAGGGGCGGCGCACGAAGCTGCTCCGCGCACTCGAGGGGGAGCTCGGTGTCCGGCAACGCGCGTCCTGAGATGGCCTTCTCGGAGCTGGAACGCCTCGTCCGCAGCCTGGGCGAGGAGCTGGCGTTCTTCCGTCGGCGGGCGCTCGAGGCCGAGCGACGGTGGCGGGACGCGATGGAGCACACCGGCCACGGCGACACCGCGCCGACGCGCGAGTCGCTGGCCTCGCGGCTGGCCGAGCTGGAGCGGGAGAACGGCGAGCTGCGCGCCCGCCTCGACGATGCGGCCGAGCGGACCAGGCAGATGGCCGAGCGACTGCGGTTCCTGCGGCAGCAGGAGGGAGGAGCGGGTGAGCGCTGACGGTGAAGCCGGCGCGGCCGGCGGCGAGCGGCGCAACTCGGTGCGCGTCTCGATCCTCGGGGACGACTACATGATCCGAACCGAGGCGAGCGCCGCGCACACTCGCGAGGTCGCGGCGCACGTGGACGGCATCATCCGGCGGGTGCTCGCCACGGGTTCGGTGGTGGAGACGCACAAGGCGGCGATCCTGGCGGCGCTGCAGATCACGGACGAGCTGTTCCGGGCGCGCGCTGACGCCGAGCGGATGACGCAGTCGATGCAGGAGCTGAGCGCCGAGGTGAAGCGCTGGCTGCCGCCAGTGAAGCGGACCGACGCGGTCTAGGACCGGCGGCCTCGGCCGGCCGCCGTTGCGCGCCGACACACTGCGCGGTAGCTTTGCCGGCGGTGCTCGCTGTCCCGTAGGTGCAAGCGCGGATTGCAGTTAGGCGCTCCGACCGGGAATCGCGCGTGGCCAGCACCGAGCCCCGCGGTCCTTGTCGGATCCGTCCGTCGGGAGCCCGTCCTTCCTCGGTCCGCGCGCTGCGTGCGTCGCGGTGGAGCATAGATCCGACATGAGTTCACAACTGATCCCGGCTCTGCTGGGACTTCTCGCTTGTGTCGTCGTCGGGGTGGCGGCGTTTGCGGTGGGCCGGGGCTCCGGGGTGAAGGTGGGTCGGACGGAGGAGCTCGAGCGGCAGCGCGCCGCGAAGGCCTCCGCCGAGGAGTCCGCCCAGCGCATCCGGTCCGAGGCCGAGCGCGACGCCGAGGGACTCCGCAAGAGCGCCGTCGTCAGCGGCAAGGAAGAGCTGCTCCGCCTGCGCGAGACGCAGGAAGGGGAGGTGCGCCGCCGCCGCGAGGAGGTCGAGCGCGAGGAGCGCCGCCTGCAGGAGCGCGAGACGCAGCTCGATCGCAAGAGCGAGACGCTCGATCAGCGCGACCGCGAGCTCGGCCGTCGGGCGAGCGAGCTCGGTCGACGCGAGAAGACCGTCGAGGAGCGCCAGGGCGAGGTCGATCGCCTCGAGGGCGAGGCGACGCGACGGCTCGAGGAGCTCGCGGGGCTCTCCGCGCAGGAGGCGAAGAACGAGCTGATGCGCCGCATCGAGGAGGCCGCGCAGGCCGACGCGGCGAGCCGCATCCGCGAGATCCGGGAGTCGGCGCGCCGCAACGCCGAGCGCGAGGCGAAGAAGATCGTCGCGCTCGCCGTGCAGCGCATCGCCGCCGAGCACACGGCCGAGACGACGGTGTCCGCCGTGTCGCTGCCGAACGACGAGATGAAGGGCCGCATCATCGGCCGCGAGGGGCGCAACATCCGCGCGTTCGAGCTCGCGACGGGTGTCGACGTCATCATCGACGACACGCCGGACACCGTCGTCGTGTCGTGCTTCGACCCGGTGCGCCGCGAGGTGGCGCGGCTCGCGCTGGAGAAGCTCGTCGCCGACGGGCGCATCCATCCCGGGCGCATCGAGGAGGTCGTCAACAAGGCGAAGAAGGAAGTCGACCAGAACATCCTCGAGGTCGGCGAGCAGGCGGCGTACGAGACCGGCGTCAACGGACTGCACCCGGAGCTGATCCGCCTCATCGGGCGCATGAAGTGGCGCACGAGCTACGGGCAGAACATCCTGCAGCACTCGAAGGAGGTCGCGTGGCTCGCCGGCATCATGGCCGCGGAGCTCGGCCTCGACGTGCCGATGGCGAAGCGCGGCGCGCTGCTGCACGACGTCGGCAAGGTGCTCACGCACGAGCACGAGGGCACGCACGTGCAGCTCGGCGTAGAGGTGGCGACGAAGTACGGCGAGCACCCGCTCGTCGTGAACGCGATCGCCGCGCACCACGACGACGTGCCGCACGAGAGCGAGATCTCCGTGCTCGTGCAGGCGGCCGACGCGATCAGCGGCTCGCGGCCCGGCGCGCGGCGCGAGGCGTTCGAGACGTACGTGAAGCGCCTCGAGGGGCTGGAGCGGATCGCATCGAGCTATCGCGGTGTAGATCGCGTCTTCGCGATCCAGGCCGGTCGCGAGGTGCGCGTCGTCGTCACGCCCGAGGAGGTGGACGACGTGCGCATGACGGCGCTGAGCGAGGAGATCGCCCGCCGCATCGAGGCCGAGCTGCAGTATCCGGGGCAGATCAAGGTCGTGGTGATCCGAGAGACGCGGGCGGTGGACTTTGCACGCTGAGATGGCGATGGAGGCGCGCCTGCTCGACGGCGCGGCGCTCGCGCGGCGCGTGCGCGAGCGGGTCGCCGGCGAGGTAGCCGAGCTGAAGGCGCGCGGCGTCACGCCCGGCCTCTCGGTCGTGCTCGTCGGCGACGATCCGGCGAGCGCGGTCTACGTGCACCACAAGACGAAGGACTGCCAGGAAGTCGGCATGCGCGGCGAGCAGATCCGCATGCCCGCCTCGACGTCGCAGGATGAGCTGCTCGCGGTGGTCGACCGGCTGAACGGAGATCCCGCGGTGCACGGCATCCTCGTGCAGATGCCGGTGCCGAAGCAGATCGATCCAGCCGCGGTCATCGCGCGCATCGCGCCCGAGAAGGACGTCGACGGCTTCCATCCGGTGAACGTCGGCAAGACGTACATCGGCGAGGACAGCGGCTTCGCGCCGTGCACACCTGCCGGCGTGATGGTGATGCTGCGCGAGGCGGGCGTGGATCTGCGCGGCGCCGAGGTGGTCATCATCGGGCGCAGCAACATCGTCGGCAAGCCGATGGCGGCGCTGCTCGTGCAGCCCGGCGTGGATGCCACCGTGACGGTGTGCCACAGCCGCACGCGCGACCTCGCCGCGCACACGCGCCGCGCCGACGTGATCGTCGCGGCGATCGGCCGCGCGCGGTTCGTGACGGGCGACATGGTGAAGCCCGGCGCCGTCGTGATCGACGTCGGCATGAACCGCATCGACGACCCCACGACGAAGAGCGGCACGCGTCTCGTCGGCGACGTCGACTTCGAGGCCGTGCGCCAGGTCGCGTCGGCGATCACGCCGGTACCCGGCGGCGTGGGCCCGATGACGCGCGCGATGCTGCTCGAGAACACGGTGCGCGCGGCGCGCCGGGCGGCCGGCGCGTGAGCCCGCGCAAGCCAGCGCCGGCGCCGGACACGCTCGACCTGTTCGCGGTGGACCCGGTGCTCGAGCCGCCGCGTCGCGCCGGGTCGACCAGCCGTCGCGCGACCGCGGCTCGGCAGATCGAGCCCACGACGCCGGTCGAGGCGATGGCGCCGGTCGATCCGTACGCCCGCGTCGACGCGGACCCGTACGACGGGGTGATCCCCGGCGCGTCGCCCGCATCGGCCGTCGCGGTGTCGACGCTGACGCTCACCGCGAAGGAGGTGCTCGAGGGCGCGTTCATGCCGCTCTGGGTGCGCGGCGAGGTCAGCGACTTCAAGGCGCACCGCAACGGGCACTGGTACTTCTGCCTGCGCGACGAGACCGCGCAGATCCGCTGTGTGATCTGGGGACGCGACGCGCGCCGTCTGCCGGCTCCGCCCGACGACGGCATGCAGGTCGTGGCGTTAGGCCAGCCGAGCGTCTACGCGGCGCGTGGCGATCTGCAGTTCGTCGTGCGCACGCTCGACGCCCAGGGCGATGGCCTGTGGCGCAAGGCGCTCGATCGCACGCGCGCGCGCCTCGAGGCGGACGGCCTGCTCGATCCGGCGCGCAAGCGCGCGCTCCCGCGCCTGCCGCGCCGCGTCGCGGTGATCACGAGCCCCGACGGCGCGGCGCTGCACGACATCGTCGCCGTCGTTCGGCGCCGCTGCCCGAGCGTGGAGGTCGTCCTCGTGCCCGCGAAGGTGCAGGGTGAGGGCGCCGCCGAGGAGCTGTGCGACGCCGTGGAGCGTGTCGCGCGGTGGGGCGGTGCGGACGTCGTCATCATCGGACGTGGCGGCGGCGCGCGCGAGGATCTCTGGGCGTTCAACGACGAGGACCTCGCGCGCGCGATCGCGGCGTGTCCGGTGCCGGTGATCTCCGCCGTGGGCCACGAGGTGGACGTCACGATCTGCGATCTCGTCGCCGACGTGCGCGCCGCCACGCCGTCGGTCGCCGCGGAGACCGCGGTGCCGGTGCGGAGCCATCTCGCCGCGGAGTTCGTCGCGCTGCGCGACGCGCTCTCCGCCGCGGCGCAGCGCGCGGCATCCGACGCGCGAGAGCGGCTGCAACGGGTGCGCGCGGAGCTGGTGCAGGTGAGCGAGCGCGCGACCGAGCGTCGTCGCGCTCGCATCGAGACCGCGGCGGGCCGGCTGCACGCCCTCAGCCCGCTCGCGACGCTCGCGCGCGGCTACGCCGTCGCGCGCGCGAGCGACGGGCGCACGCTGAGCCGGGTGAGCGACCTCTCCGCGGCCGGCGAGTTCGAGCTGCGCGTCTCCGACGGCGCGGTGCGCGCCACGACGCTGCCGAGGGACTCGTGACGTTCGAGGAGAACCTCGAGCGACTCGAGGAGATCGTCGACGAGCTGGGAGGCGACGCGCTGGAGCTCGATCGCGCGCTGCGGTTGTTCGAGGAGGGGATCGAGCGGCTCCGCGAGGCGAGCGGCGAGCTGGCGCGGGTGGAGCAGCAGGTGAAGCTCCTCGTCGAGCGCTCCGACGGCACGTTCGAGCTCCCCCCGCTGGAGCGCTGAGTGGCGCGCGCCGCGACCGCGTCGCGCTCCGACACGACGGCGGAGCACCTCGCCGCCTGGCGCCGCCGAGTGGACGACGCGCTCGCGGCGTGCTGCGCGCGCTACCTCGACGGCGTGGAGCCGACGACGGCCGACGCGATCCGTTACAGCCTGCTCGGCGAGGGCAAGCGCCTCCGGCCGATCCTCGCGCTCGCGGCGTACGAGGCGGCCGGCGGCGACGGCGACGCGAGCGCGCTCGCCGCGGCGGTGGAGGTGGTGCACGCGTACTCGCTCGTGCACGACGACCTGCCGTGCATGGACGACGACGACGTCCGTCGCGGTCGGCCGACGGTGCACCGCGTGTACGGCGTACGCGCGGCAACCGCGGCGGGGCTGGCGATGGTGCCGCTCGCCGCCCGCGCCGCCAGCGACGCCGCGACGGCGCTCGGGATCGCGCGAGCGGCCGTGGGTGAGATCGTCCGCGCGCTCATGCGCGCGTCCGGCGCCGGCGGGATGATCGGTGGGCAGCTCCTCGACCTCGAGGCCGAGGGGCGCGCACTGTCGCTCCTGGAGCTGGAGCGCATCCACGCGGCGAAGACCGGCGCGCTCATCACCGCCGCCGTGATCGTGGGAGGCATCGCCGCGGGCGCGTCGCGGGCGGTGCTGGACGCGCTGGAGGGCTACGGCCAGCGCGTGGGCCTCGCGTTCCAGATCGTCGACGACGTGCTGGACGTGACGGCGACGACGGACGAGCTGGGAAAGACCGCCGGCCGCGACGTGGCGCTCGGCAAGAGCACGTATCCCGCGCTGCTCGGCGTGCACGGCGCGCGGGCGAGGGCCGAGGCGCTCGTCGACGAGGCGTGCAAGGCGCTGGCCGGCGAAGGGCTGCTGACCGTGACGCTCGAGCACCTCGCCCGGTTCAGCATCAGCCGGCGATCGTGACCCGCGGCGGGCGCTGCTGTCGTCGCGCCGGCTCCTGTAGATTCCAGCCATGTCCCTACTCGATCGGATCGACTCTCCGGCGGACCTCCGGCGCCTGACGCGGGAGGAGCTCCGCGCGCTCCCGGCGGAGATGCGTGAGCGCCTCATCGCGGTGTGCTCCCAGACGGGAGGCCACATCGGCGCCGGGCTCGGTGTCGTGGAGCTGACGATCGCCCTCCACGCCGCGTTCGACACGCCGCGCGATCAGCTCGTGTGGGACGTCGGCCACCAGGGGTACCCGCACAAGCTGCTCACCGGCCGCAACACGCGCATGGAGACGCTGCGGCAGGAGAGCGGCATCTCCGGCTTCCTGAAGCGGTCCGAGAGCGAGTACGACACGTTCGGCGCAGGTCACGCCGCGACGTCGATCTCCGCGGCGCTCGGCATCGCGGCGGCGCGTGACCTGAACGGCGAGTCGTTCAAGGTCGCCGCGATCATCGGCGACGGCGCGCTGTCCTGCGGCCTCGCGTACGAGGGGCTGAACAACGCGGGCCACTCGGAGCGCGACGTCGTCGTCGTGCTGAACGACAACGAGATGTCGATCGCGCCTAACGTGGGCGCGATGCACAAGTACCTCACGTCGATCCAGCGCAACCCCCTGTACAACCGCGTGCGCCGGAAGCTCGGCGAGATCGCCGACAACGCCGGCGTCGCGGGCACGCTGCTGCGCCGGTGGGAGGAGAGCGCGAAGGCGTTCTTCACGCCGGGCGTGCTGTTCGAGGAGCTCGGCTTCCGCTACTTCGGCCCGATCGACGGCCACGACGTCGACCTGCTCGTCGACACGTTCACGGCGGTGCGCGAGATGACCGGTCCGCGCCTCGTGCACGTCGTCACGCAGAAGGGAAAGGGCTTCCCGGCCGGCGAGCACGGCGAGAAGTGGCACGCGCTGCCGGCGGGCCACGATCCGGCGACGGGCAAGCAGATCGCGGTGTCGTCGGCCGGCCCGACGTACACGAAGGTGTTCGGCCGCGGCCTCACGGAGCTCGGCGCGATCGACCCGCGCGTCGTCGCGATCACGGCGGCGATGCCGAGCGGCACGGGCACCGAGGAGTTCGCGAAGGCGCACCCGCAGCGCTTCTTCGACGTCGGCATAGCGGAGGGGCACGCGGTGACCTTCGCGGCGGGGCTCGCGACGCGCGGCGTCAGGCCGGTCGTCGCGATCTACTCCACGTTCCTGCAGCGCGCGTACGACAACGTGATCCACGACGTCGCGATCCAGAAGCTGCCGGTGGTGCTCGCGATGGACCGCGCGGGGCTCGTCGGCGAGGACGGCGAGACGCACATGGGACTGTACGACATCGCGTACATGCTCGCCGTTCCCGGCATGACGGTGACGGCGCCGTGCGACGGCCGTGAGCTGCTGGCGCTGCTGCGCTCCGCCACGCTGCACGACGGCCCGTTCTGCGTGCGCTACCCGCGCGCCACCGTGCCCGACGCGGTGCCGCCGACGGCGCAAATCGATGCGACGCCGTACGGCACGTGGGACGTGCTGCGCCGCGGCAAGGAGGTCGCCGTGCTCGCGGTGGGCACCATGGTGCAGCCCGCCCTCGCCGCGGCCGACACGCTCGCGTCCGAGGGGCTCGACGTCACCGTCGTGAACTGCCGCTTCCTGAAGCCGTACGACGAGGTCACGCTCGCGGCGCTGCTCGCCGAGCACCGTCAGCTCCTCGTCGTCGAGGAAGGCACGGTCGTGAACGGCTTCGGCGCGTACATGGCGAACGTCGTCGCGCAGCTCGAGCCGACGGTGCGCGTGGTCGCGCACGGAGTGCCCGACCGCATCATCGTCGCGGCGCCGCGCGCGCGCCAGCTGGCACGCTGCGGGCTCGATGCGGCGGGGATCGCGGAGCGCGTGCGCGCGCTGCACGAGAGCGAAGCGGTCGCCGGCTGACGGGTGAGCGCGCGTGACCCCGGTGGGTGAAGAGCGGAAGGCCGCGCTGCGCCTGGGCGTCGTGGGGCATCGCGGCTACGCGGACCTCCCGGCGATCATGCGCACGCTGCTCGACCTGTCGCCGCAGCTCGGCTTCGAGCTCGCGTTCGAGCCGGAGCTCGCCGACTTCGCGCCCGACGCGGTCGCGCGCCTAACGGACGACACGCCGCTCGACGCGCTGCTCACGCTCGGCGGTGACGGGACGCTGTTGCGCGGCGCGCGTCTCGTCGGCGAGCGGCAGGTGCCGATCCTCGGCGTGAACCTGGGGCGGCTCGGCTTCCTCACAAGCTGCGGGCCGAATGAGCTCGACGACGCGCTGCGCCGACTCGCCGCCGGCGACTACTACGCCGAGCCGCGCATGGCGCTGCACGCGAGCGCGGTGGATCCCGGTGGCACGGAGCGGCTGCACTGGCGGTCGCTGAACGACGTCGTGCTGCACAAGGGCGGCTTCGCGCGCGTCGTGCGTTTCGACGTGTGGATCGACGGGGAGCCGATCGGCGCCTACGGTGCGGACGGCGTCGTCATCTCCACGCCGACGGGGTCGACGGCGTACTCGCTCTCGGCGGGCGGTCCCGTCGTCGTGCCGACGGTCGAGTCCATCGTCGTCACGCCGGTCTCGCCGCACACCCTCGCCATCCGTCCCCTCGTGCTCCCCGCGTCGGCGGAGGTGCGCGTGCGCGGACGCGACGGGCCGGAGGAGCTGCTCGTGACGGTCGACGGCCAGGTGGGAACGAACTTCGCCTCGGCCGAGTCGCTCGTCGTGCGCCGCGCGCAGCGTCCGGTGCTCGTCGTCCGCTTTCCCGGGACGACGTTCTTCGCGCGCCTGCGCCACAAGCTGGGCTGGGGCGGACTCGCCGACCGCGACGAAGTCGCCTGACGCGCCCTCGACGGCGACTGCGTCCGCGCGGAGCCCCACCGCGTCGACGGGGTATTGCCATGGATTCCCGCGAACGTACTCTCGCTGCATGCTGACCGAGCTCCGGATCAAGAACTTCGCCATCATCGAGTCGCTCACGCTGCCGCTGGCGCGTGGGTTCAACGTGCTGTCCGGCGAGACCGGTGCGGGCAAGTCGATCATCGTCGGCGCGCTCGGCCTGCTGCTCGGCGAGCGCGCGAGCGCGGACCTGATCCGCACCGGCACCGACCGGGCATCGGTCGAGGGTGTGTTCGACACCACGGACCGGCCGGATCTCGCGCGGCTGCTCGACGAGCGTGGCGTGGAGGTCGAGGAGCAGACGGTCGTGCTGAAGCGCGAGATCGCCGCCGGCGGACGCGCGCGCGCGTGGATCAACGGCACCACCGTCACGGCGGGCGTGCTCGCCGAGGTCGGGCGGCTGCTCGTGAACCTGCACGGCCAGCACGAGGCGCAGACGCTGCTCGACGGCGACTCGCAGCGGCGTATCCTCGACGCGTTCGGCGGCGCCACCGCGCAGGCGGAGCGCGTGCGCACCGCCGCCGACACGCTGCACACGCTGCGCGACGAGATGCGCACGCTCGCCCGCCGACGCGCCGAGGCGGAGCGGCGCGCCGACTACCTGCGCCACGTCGTGCAGGAGATCGAGGGCGCCCGCCTAACGATCGGCGAGGACGACCGGCTCGAGGAGGAGGCACGGCGGCTGGAGCACGCCGAGGAGCTGCGGTCGCTCGCCGGCGGTGCGCACGAGCTGCTCGAGGGCAGCGAGGACGCGGTGCTCGCCGCGCTCGCGCAGCTCCACAAGGCGCTCGGCTCGCTGCAGCGCATCGACCCGTCGTTAGGCCGCCTGCAGGAGCTGTACGACGGCGCGTTCTACTCGCTCGAGGAGCTGTCGCGCGAGCTCGAGGAGTACGAGGGACGCGTGGAGCTCGATCCCGATCGGCTCGAGGAAGTGCAGCGCCGCCGCGACCTGCTGTTCCGGCTGTGCAAGAAGTACGGCCCCGGGCTGGGTGAGGTGATCGAGACCGGCCGGACGGCGCGCGAGGAGCTCGACCTCGTCGACTCCGCGGGCTTCGACCTCAAGTCGCTGGAGCAGCGCGAGGCCGCCGCGCGCGAGGAGCTCGTCGCCGAGGCGGCAACGCTCTCGGAGATGCGGCGCGCCGCCGCGGAGCGGCTGTCGGCCGCGGTGGAGGCGGTGCTGCCGGACCTCGGCATGGCGGACGGCCGTCTACGCGTGGAGCTGCCGCCGCGCGGCGAGCCGGCGGCGACCGGCGCCGAGGACGTGGAGTTCCGCGTCGCGCTGAACCTCGGGCACGACGCGCGGCCGCTCGCGCGCGTCGCGTCGGGCGGCGAGCTGTCGCGCGTGATGCTCGCGCTGAAGACGATCCTCGCGCGGCTCGACGGCGTGCCGACGCTCGTCTTCGACGAGGTGGACGCGGGGATCGGCGGCCGCGTCGGGCTCATGGTCGGCGAGACCATGCGGCGCGTCGCGCAGCACCATCAGGTGTTCGCGATCTCGCACCTGCCGCAGCTCGCCGCACGCGCGCATCACCACATCCTCGTCGCGAAGGGCGCGAAGGGCGGCGTCACGACGGCCGACGTCCGCGTGCTCGCCGGCGACGAGCGGGTCGTCGAGGTGGCGCGCATGCTCGGCGGCGATCCGGAGAGCCAGGTGAGCCGCGCCCACGCCCGCGAGCTGCTCGACACTGCCGCGGTGGACACGGCGAAGCTGCAGAAGCCCGCAGCGCCAGAGCCGTCGCTCGCCGCTGCCGCGCCGCGGCGACGCCGCTAGCGCCTAACGGCGGGGCGCGCGGGCCGGCGCCGGCCGCCGCGGGCTGGTGCCGAAGATCTGAGCGTACACGCGGATCACGAGCTGATCGTAGCGCGTGCGCGGCACGACGCCGCCGCTGCCGCCGAACGTGGAGGTATGCAGGTAGCTCACCTCCGCCGGCAGCCAGGAATGACCGCGGGCGAACGCGCCGAGCGTGGAGTACGTGATCCCGAAGCCGGCGAGCTGCGCGCGCGCGCCCGTGCCGACGCCGAGCAGCGACGCGTCGACGAGCTCGTCGGCGCCGGTCGCGTCGGTCGTGCTCAGCGTGCCCACGTACTTGTCGTCGCTGCGCGAGCGCAGCGCGTACTGTGCGGCGAGCGAGAACGCGTCGTTGGGCGCCCACCGCGGCGTGATCTCCACCGACACCGTGCGACCGCTCGTGCGCTGCGCGGTCAGTGCGCGCTCGCCGGGCGCGAACAGCTCACCAGGGAACAGCGGCACGCGCACCTCGACGTCGTGCGCGAGCGGCGACTCCACGCGCGCCACGGCGCTGACCCACGCGCGACGGCCGATCGACACGTCGGTGGCGGAGCGGAAGAGCAGGGCGGGTCCGCTGCCCGTCGGCACGAAGAAGACGAACGACGGGAACGCCTCGCTCCCCGTCGCGAGGCGGTACCCGGCGCCGATCGTGCTGCGCACGCGGACGCCAGAGCGCACCGGGTCGCGCGGCCCGCCGAACGTGTCGAGCCACATCACGTGCGCGGCGAGCTCCACGTCGCCGGTGCCCTGCACGGTGACGCCCTTCACCGAGTCGGACGCGACGCCGAAGCGGTCCTCGGTGAGGACCCGCTGGAGCCCCGCGGCGGCGATGCGCGCCGTCGCCGCGGCGGGGAGCGCGGGCGTGGCGAGGTCGTTGACGTCGAACGCGGCGAACGCGGTGCCTAACGATCGGATGCGGGCCTCGACCGCGCGCTGCGGCGCCGTGCCCTGGATCGGCACGAACGGCCCGCCCGGCTGCGCGGTGGTGCCCGCGCCGTACACCTGCGCGAGCCCGCTCGCGACCGCGCGTGCCGAGCGCGCGAGCTGTGTCGCGCCGGCGCGGTTCGCGATGACCGCCGCACACTGGGGCGTCGTCGTGGGGCCGGCGACGGCGGGACACGTCGCGAGGGCCGACTCGAGCGCGCTCGCCGCGGCGCCGAGCTGCTTCTGCACGAGCGCGTTCTGCTGCGCGGCGGCCGAGCTCCCGCTCGGCGCCGTCGCGCCGTTGGCCGGGTTGAACCCGAGGTTCCCGGTCGTGCCGCCCGGGTTCACGACGAGGTTCACCGACGACTCCGTGCGCACGACGGGCAGCATCGCACTGATCGCGAGCCGCCGCGTTAGGCCGACGTCGAGCTGGAACGGGATGCGCGTGACGAGCGTGCGCAGGCCGGTGTTCGCCACGCCGAGCGTGAGCCCGCTGGTCACGCCGACGCTGTCGCGCAGCGCGCGCTCGGCCACGCCGACGAGCGCGAAGTGCGACGCGCCGAACGCCGCCGAGTCGAACGAGAAGCGCGCGCCGAGCGGGACGCGCGTGCTGCCGTCCGCGCCGGAGACGCCGCCGAACTGCTCCGACGTCGCCTCGAACAGGACGCCGAACCGGAGGCGCGCCTCGCCGCGCACCGGCAGCGACGCGTCGTCGAATCCGCCGGCGACCGAGCGCTGGGCCGCGAGCGGCGCGGCGACCGCGAGCTGCGCGGCAAGCGCGAGCTGCGCGGCGAGCACCCCGCCGGCGACCGCCCCGGCCGCGGGTGCCGCGCCTCCACGCCGTCGCGCCATGTGTCGTACCTCTGAGTCCGTAAGTCCTTGTGGCGCAACGCCGTGCGCACTGCCCGGCGGGGCCGGGCGGTAGCCCGCTAGATTAGCGGCGTGGTCGGAGCACGTCAACCGACGGGACCCGCCACGCGCACGCATCGTCGGCCCTGCACGCACGCACCGCACGCACACGTGAACACCACTCCGCCCCCGCAGATCCCCTGGCAGGTGACCGGCAACCACTGGCTCGCACTGCCGTGCATCCATCCCGCCGACGGTGCGATCTGGGCCGCCGGCGTGCTGCACCGCGGCGCGCGCGCCGCGATCGAGTTCGCCGGCGGCGCGGAGTTCGTGGAGGGGCGCGGCGAGCCGCTGCTGCGGCCGTCGCTGCGCGTCGACGGCACGCTGCGCGAGCTCGCGGCGGAGGGGATCGCGTGGGAGCGCGCGGTGCAGTGGCTGCCGACGTTCACCTGCACGAGCGGATCGCTCGTCGTGCGCGGCTCGGTGTTCGCGCCGCACGGCCGCGACACGGATCTGTCGGGGGCCGTGTACACGATCTCGGTGGAGAACCGCGGGGCCGAGACGGTGAGCATCGACATCGCGCTCGAGGGCACGCTGGGACATCGCCAGATGCGCGTCCGCTCCGCGCGTCCGTTCCCCGACACGCACCGCGCGTCCGTCGGCGCGAACGAGGTGGTCGTGCTCGAGGGCACCGCGCTTCCCGGCGTCGTCGCGTTCGCGTTAGGCGCGGACGGCCCGGCCGCCGTCGACGTGCACGACGGCGAGGCGCCGCGCTTCTCGGTGCGCCGGACGCTGTCGGTGGAGCGCGGCACGACGCGGCAGGTCGCGTTCTATCTCGCGGCGGGCCCCGAGCGCGACGGCGCGGAAGCGACGGTGGCGGCGATGCGCCGCCGCGGCTGGCGCGACCTGCTCGCCGCGACGCGCGAGGCGCTCCGCGCGCTCGAGCAGGTGACCGGCAACGACGCGATCGACCGCATCGTGAACCGGAACCTCATCTTCGCGTACTTCTACGGCTGCGCGCGCGCGCTCGACGACGCGCACTACTACCCAGTGCGCACGCGCGTGCCGTGGCACGCGCGCGGGATCACGGTGCGCGACTGGGAGGCGCTCATGTGGACGCTCCCGGCCGTGCAGCTCGGCGACGCGCCGCTCGCGCGCGAGCTGCTGCTGCGCACGTGCGAGCTGCACGGCTACGCGCCGGGGCAGGGCGTGCACTACGTCGACGGCACGCTGTTCGAGCCGGGCTTCTCGCTCGAGGGGGCGGCGGCATACGCGCTCGCCACGGACCGCTACATTCGCGAGACCGGCGACGATCAGATCGTCGACGAGCCGGCGGTCGCCGACACGCTCTATCTCTCGAGCGACGACATCGCGGCGCGGCGCGACGAGAACGTGCCGCTCTACTCGACGGAAGTGACGCTTTCCGGCGCCGCCGTCACGCACCCGTTCACGCTGCACGGCAACGCGGTGGTCGCGCAGGCGCTCGAGGTCTTCCGCCGCACGCTCGACGAGGAGACCGCGCGCGAGGTGCAGGACCCCGAGGCGGTGCGCGCGGCGCTGCTGCGGCACTTCGCGTCGGAGCGGGACGGGAAGACGGGGCTCGCGTCGGCGGTGGACCTCAAGGGCGCCCGCGCGATGGAGGACGACCCGCTCGCGTCGTCGCTCTGGCTGCCGCTGTACGAGGCCGTCGATCGCACCGACTCGACGTACCGGCGCACCGCGCGGGGCCTCGGCGCCACGCCGACGTCGCTCGCCCAGCAGTGCGCGCGGCTGCTCGGTCCGGACGCGCCGCAGGTGCTGCAGTGGCTGCGCCGCGCGCCGCTCGACAACGGGGTGGCGGCGGAGATCGTCGGTCCCGAGGGCAAGGCCGTCGCGAACGGCGGCGACGCGTCGCTGTCGGGGCTCGTCGCGTACATGGTCTGGTACGCGGTGCATGTCCTCGGCGTCGCCCCCTGACGGACCGGCTCGGCGGCTTGAACCGATCGCGTGGGGCGGCTATACTCCGGGGTACGTCGCGCGGGAATAGCTCAGTTGGTAGAGCACAACCTTGCCAAGGTTGGGGTCGCGGGTTCGAGTCCCGTTTCCCGCTCTTGATGCGAACGCGAACGCGGGGCCGGCAACTGCTGCCGGCCCCGCGTCGTTTCATTCGGACCCTCGGACCCATGGTCGGACGAGCGCCGGCTCCTCGCTTGGCGTGCCGCAGTGCCCGTCGATGGGCCTCGATCACATCGACGACGGCGCCGCGGGCGTGGTCTCGAGAACTTGCGCCCGCTCCGTCCGCACTGTCATAGTCAGAAGCCGGCGCATCGCGTTAGGAAGATGCATGCGCGAGCACTGCATGTGCGCGAACCGCCCGGGTGGTGGAATGGCATACACGGGGGTCTTAAAAACCTCTCCCGAAAGGGTTGCGGGTTCGAATCCCGCCCCGGGCATCGTTGGGCGTTAGGCACTGGTTAGCCACGAAGCGGCCCGGCAACCAAGTTGCCGGGCCGCTTCGCCTGACGCCTAACGGCTGCCTAACGCGTCAGGCTCAGAACGGGATCTCGTCGTCCGCCGTCGCGCCGAGCGGCGAGCTGTCGAACGCGATCTCGTCCGGCTCGTCGGCCGGCACCGTCGCCGGCGCGCCGCCCTTGGCCTTGCCGTCACGCGGCGGCCACACGACGCCGTCGCAGCTCCGGTCGCGGCACTTGAAGTCCGGCGCCTTCGGGTTGCGCTTGCTGAGCCGGTTGTCCCACATCCGGCCGCCGCACTTCGGGCAGCTCACCGCGTCCGGGTCCGTCGCCATCGCCGTGGCGGGGCGGTTGCCGTTCGCCGCCGGCTCCGCGCGGGGCTCGTGCTCCTCCACCGACACCGCCGAGGCGACCGGCACGTCGCTCGGACGTCCCTCGCTCGGACGCCCATTGCCGTTGCGGCGCGTGGTGCGGCGATCGTACGCCGCCTGCGGATCCTCGACCGGCTTCGCGTACCGCCCATCGCCGTCGACCTCCACCCAGTTCGGCTCCAGCGCGTAGAGCTCGTGGCCGATGCCGAAGCGCACCGCGGCGCGCTTGAACGCGTCCGTGGCCGCCGACTTGTAGTCGCGCCCCGTGCCCACGTCCTCGCGGATCACGCCGAGGATCTGCAGCCGCGCCTTGAACGAGCAGACGTGCCCGTCTTCGTCCTGCGCCGCCAGCGGCGGGAGCAGGTCGAGCGTGAGGTCCCACTCGCCGGGCACCACCGCGTCGAGCCGCTCGCGCACCGTGTTCGCGTCGATGTACGCGACGAAGCGCGCGTACCACCGCCCGTCCCGCTGCACCGAGCGCCCGTCCTGCCGCCAGGAGACCACCCCCGCCGGCAGCGAGGCCGCCAGCGCCGACCAGATGTTCGTCTTGTCCAATTGTGTCTCGTGTCTCGCGATCATCTCTCGTCCGTCCGGTTTCGTCCAGTGAATTGGTTGGCGCCTGGTCGGTTACGGCGGCACGCCTAGCGCCCTCCGGCGCGCGCCCCGTGCGGTGTGCGGTTGTGCGAGTGCACGTCGGCCACGGCCGCGCAGCGCGGGCCGTGCACGCAGTACCACCCGTGTCGGTCGAGGAAGACGAGGTGGACCGTCATGTGCCCGTTCGCCTCCTCGTCCACCCGGAAGAGCTGCTCGACGGAGGTCGCCGGGCCGCACTTCACGAGCGGGTCGAGCTGCCGGACCTTCACCACCCGGACGATCGGCGGTGCCGGCTTGCTTGGCTTCCCGGCCTTCGCCGGCTTCCGTCGCGCCCCGTTCGTGGCCGTGCGACCGCCGCGGACCGCCGGCTTCGCGGCCCGCTTCGTCGGCGCGGCCTTCTTCACCGGCGCCTTCGCCACCGGGACGACGGCCGCCTTCGTGCGCGGCGGGGGCTTGGGCTGCGTCCGGCTGGCCGTCGGCGCGTGCCCGTTGCCATTCCGGCTCGCCGGCTTCGCCAGTGGGGCCACCTTCGTCGGCGGCGCCGGCTTGGTCGCGGTCGCCTTCGTCGCCGCCGTCTTGGTCGTCGCCGCCTTCGTCGTCGTCGCGGCCTTCGTCCCGCCCGTCTTCGTCACCGGCCGCTCGGCCCCCGTCTTCGGGGCGGCCGACTTCGGGGCGGCCGGCTTCGGGGCCGGTGCTGCCGCCTGGCGCTTCACTCCTCTCTTGGTCCCCGCCACGCGGCTTCCTCTCGCTTTATGGTCGATCGCTCGGGCACTTTGCCGTGCCCGAAAATTACCCGAAGCTCTCGCCGCTGTCAACATCGAAGACGGTCTCGGTGAAGGCTCGTAAGCCGTTTATTTACAATGCGTTACGGATGGCTCTCGGGCCGCGCCGCGGCACCCGGGCCGGCGGCCGGGCGACCTGCTACCCCGACCCGCCGGCGACGTTCGGTCGAGCTCCCCGGCGCGGTGGGTGGCCTGCCTCCTGCACCCTCTGATCCATCCGGTAAGCGGCACGAATCTCTGACGGTGAGGGTGGGCATGGAGAGCGGTCAGGACTTTCTGCGGAGCCAGATCAACAACGCGGTGATGCAGCATCGGACATTCCTCCAGAACCTGGAGGATCACGAGACTCAGGCCGAGGACGCCCGGTATCGCGACCTCTGCAGCCGATTCATCCCGCGGGCGCGCGAGCACCAGCGCATGCTCGAGGACTATCAGCGCTCCATCGGCGCGGAGCTCGGCGCCGGCAAGAAGGCCATCGGCACCGTGCTCGGCGTCGCGCGCGACCTCGCCGACGCGGCACGCGAGAGCGACTTCCTGCGGCTCGTCGGCGACATCGTCACGTCCCGGCAGTCCGAGGACACGTTCAAGACGTTCCGCGAGGCCGGCCGCGCGCTCGGCGACACGCGGCTCGCCGAGATCGGCGAGATGGGCGAGCGGCACCACGACGACTACGCGAAGGAGGCGAACCGTCTCGCGCAGCAGATGTTCGTGGAGCACGTGCGCGGCAGCGGCGGCGCGGAGCTGTCCACGGAGACGCGTCCGTCGGTCTGACGCGCTGATCGTCGCGTCACCGCGGCGACGCGACGGCGGGGCCGCGTGCGTGGCATCGCGCACGCGGCCCCGATTACAATACCGCCATGACCGACGTCGTCGCGCTCGCGGCCGAGCTGCTCGCCATACAATCGTCCTCCGGCGGCGAGGGACACGCCGTCGACTTCGTCTCACGCTGGCTCGTGCGCCGCGGCTGGAGCGTCACCGTGCAGGAAGTCTCGCCCGGGCGCGGCAATGTGTGGGCGACGCGCTCCGGCGGTGGCGTCACGCTCTCGACGCATCTCGACACCGTGCCGCCGTACTATCCGCCGCGCCTCGAGGGCTCGCGCCTGTATGGCCGCGGCGCGTGCGACGCGAAGGGCATCGCCGCCGCGATGCTCTCCGCCGCGGACCGTCTCGTCGCAGCGGGCGAGCAGCGCGTCGATCTGCTGTTCGTCGTCGGCGAGGAGAAGGGATCGGACGGCGCGCGCGCCGCGAACCATCTCCCGGCGACGAGCCGCTTCCTCGTGAACGGCGAGCCGACGGAGAGCAAGCTCGCGAGCGGCGCGAAGGGATCGCTGCGCGTCACGGTGCGCACGCGCGGCCGCGAGGCGCACTCCGCGTACGCGCACCTCGGGCGCTCGGCGATCGAGCCGCTGCTCGATCTGCTGCCGACGCTGCGCTCGCTGCCGTTGCCGAGCGACCCGGTGCTCGGCAACACCACGTACAACATCGGCGTGGTGCGCGGCGGCACGGAGGCGAACATCGTCCCGGCGCATGCGGAAGCGGAGGTCATGTTCCGCCTCGTCGGTCCGGTGGACCCGTTGAAGGAGCAGCTCACCGAGTGGGCACGCGGGACGGCGGAGCTGGAGTGGGGCTCGCACATCCCGGCACAGTACTTCCACACCATCGACGGCTTCGAGATCGCCCCCGTCGCGTACACGAGCGACATCCCGCTGCTCGCCCGCTGGGGCACGCCGCTGCTCTTCGGCCCCGGGTCGATCCATGTGGCGCACACGCCGGACGAGTTCATCGCCGTCGACGAGCTGCGCGCGAGCGTCGACGCGTACGAGCGCATCGTGCGCGCGCTGTTGTCGTGATCGACGTCTCGTGCGCGACGCCTGCGCCGCCTAACACCTTCGAGTCTCCTCCCATGCCCCGACCGACGCCGCACGTCCCGCCGCTCGCTTCGCTCGTTCCGACGGGCGAGTCGTTCTCGCGCTGGCCGGTCGCGATCCTCGGCGCCACCGGCGCGGTCGGCCAGACCTTCGCGCGACTGCTCGCCGACCATCCGTGGTTCGAGGTCGTGGAGCTCGCCGCCTCCGAGCGCTCGGCCGGCAAGCGCTACGCCGAGGTCACGCGCTGGATCGAGGGCGTCATGCCCGACGCGCTGCGCGACCGCGAGGTGTTGCCGTGCGATCCCTCGGCGGTGCGCTCGACGATCGTGTTCTCGGCGCTCGACTCGTCCGCTGCCGGCACCATCGAGCCCGCGTTCGCCGCGGCCGGCAAGCTCGTATTCAGCAACGCGAAGAACTTCCGCATGGCGCCCGACGTGCCGCTGGTCGTGCCCGAGATCAACGGCGATCACCTCGCGATCGTCGAGGCGCAGCGCCGCGCGCGCGGGTGGGACGGCGCCATCGTCACGAACGCGAACTGCTCGGTGACCGTCGCGTCGCTGCCGCTCGCGCCGCTGCACGAGGCGTTCGGTCTGTCGAAGGCGTTCCTCGCCACGATGCAGGCGGTCTCCGGAGCCGGCTATCCCGGCGTGCCGTCGCTCGACATCCTCGGCAACGTCATCCCGTACATCGCCGACGAGGAGCCGAAGGTCGAGACGGAGCTGCAGAAGATCCTCGGCCGCGTCGACGGCGAGCGCATCGCGCACGCGCCGTTCGTCGTCACGGCGCACACGAACCGCGTGCCGGTGGAGCACGGCCACACCGTGTGCATGTCGTTAGGCTTCGAGCGGAGGCCGAGCGTCGACGAGGTGCTCGAGGTGCTGCGTGAGTGGCGCGGCTCGGAGCTCACGCGCGACATGCCGAGCGCGCCCGAGCGCCCCATCGTCGTGAGCGACGCGCCCGATCGCCCGCAGCCGCGGCGCGACGTGATGGCGGGCGACGGCATGAGCGTCACCGTCGGTCGCGTGCGCGCGGACCACCTGCTCGACATCCGACTCGTCGCGAGCGGCCACAACACGATTCGCGGCGCCGCCGGCGGCTCCATTCTGAACGCCGAGATCGCGCTCGGCGCGCCGTCGCGCGCGCACGGGGCGGTGGCCGCCGCGGCGCTCGCGGGGTGAGCGCGCCTTGATCGTCGTCAAGTTCGGCGGCACTTCGGTCGGCGACGCGGAGGCGATCGAGCGCGCGGCGTCGATCGTGCGCGGGCGCCTCCCCGGCCGCCCCGTGATCGTCGTCTCCGCGATGGGCGGCGCGACGAACGCGCTGCTCGCGCTGGCGGAGCAGGCGTCGCGCGGTCAGCTCATCGGCGCCGCGCGTGCCGTGGAAGCGCTGCGCGAGCGTCACCTGAACGCGGTGACGGCGCTCGTGCCCGACGCGCAGGCGGCCACCGAGCTGTCGGGCGAGCTCGGGGCGATGTTCGACGAGCTCGCGCGGCTCGCCGAGGCGATCTCGGTGCTCGGCTTTCTCACGCCGCGCAGCCTCGACACGATCGCGGCGTACGGCGAGATCCTCTCGTCGCATCTCGTGACCGCGGCGTTCCGCGCGCGCGACATTCCGGCCGAGCTGGTGGACGCGCGGCGCGTGATGATCACGGACGATCACTTCTGCAAGGCGGAGCCGGACGCCGACCGGATCGCCGAGGCGGCGCGCGCGCATCTGCAGCCGCACCTGCGCGAGGGACGCGTGCCGATCATGGGTGGCTTCATCGGCGCGACGCCCGACGGCATCACGACGACCCTCGGTCGCGGCGGCTCGGACTACAGTGCGTCGCTCGTCGGCGCGGCGCTGCAGGCGGACGTCATCGAGATCTGGACCGACGTCGACGGCATGCTCACGGCCGATCCGCGTGTGGTGCCCGATGCGCGTCTCATCGAGCGGATCCGGTTCGACGAGGCGTCGGAGCTGGCGTCGTTCGGCGCAAAGGTGCTGCACCCGAGCACGATCGCCCCCGCCGTTAGGCGCGGCATCCCGGTGTACATCTACAACTCGCGGCGGCCGGAGGGGAAGGGCACGCTCATCACGTCGGACGCACCGCGCCGCCCGGTGAGCGCGATCGCCGCGAAGAGCGCGACGACGGTGGTGAAGCTGCGCTCCACGCGCATGCTGCTCGCCTCGGGGTTCATGAAGACCGTGTTCGAGATCTTCGAGCGGCATCGCACGTCGGTGGACGTCATCGCCACGTCCGAGGTGTCGCTGTCCGTCACGCTCGACGACCCGTCCAACCTCGACGAGCTGCTCGGCGACCTCACGCCGCTCGGCGACGTGTCGGTGGAGCGGGAGCGCGGGATCGTGTCGATCGTCGGCGCGGGGCTCAGCGACAACGGCGTCGCGCTCGCCCGCGCGTTCGGCGCGCTCGGCGACCTGCGCGTGCACATGGCGTCGCTCAGCGCCACGGGCATCAACCTCACCCTCGTCGTCGACGGGGAGCACGTCGGCCCGGCCATGCAGCGGCTGCACGACGCGTTCTTCGGGGAGGGCGCGACGTGACCGCCCCGCTGCGCGTCGCGCTCGTCGGCATGGGCAAGATGGGCCGCACGATCGATGCGCTGGCCGCTGAGCGCGGCGCCGAGATCGTGGCACGGCTCGACCGGGACGATCGTGTGGACGCCGCGGCTCTCGGCGGCGCTGACGTCGCCATCGACTTCACCGAGCCGGCCGCCGCGGTGCCTAACGTGCGCGCGTGCCTCGCCGGCGGCGTGCCCGTGGTCGTCGGCACGACGGGCTGGTACGACCAGCTCCCGGCGCTCGAGCGCGACGTCCGCGACGCCGATGGCCGCATGCTCTGGGCGGCCAACTTCTCCCTCGGCGTGAACGCGATGATCCGGCTCGCCGCCGAGGCGGGGCGCCTGCTCCGCGACTCGGGCATGGACGTGCATCTCGTGGAGACGCACCACACGCAGAAGAAGGACGCGCCGTCCGGCACGGCGATCGCCATCGCGCGCGCCGCGACGGCGACGCTCGGCCGCGAGATTCCGACGACGAGCGTTCGGGTCGGCCACGTCCCCGGTACGCACACGCTCGTCTTCGATGGTCCGTTCGAGCAGCTCCGCATCGAGCACGACGCGCGCGACCGTCGCGTGTTCGCCGAGGGGGCGCTCGCCGCGGCGCGCTGGCTCGCCGCGCGGCGCGAGCCCGGCGTGTACACGATGAGCGACGTGCTCGCGCCGGCGAGCGACCAGTCAACTGGAGGGCTCCGGCCATGACGCAGACCAACGTGCTCCGCGGCGTCGGTACGGCGCTCGCGACACCGTTCACGCGCGGCGGCGACGTCGACGAGCCGGCGCTGCGTCGCTTCGTGCGCTGGCAGCTCGAGCAGGGCGTCCACTTCCTCGTGCCGTGCGGGTCCACGGGCGAGGCGGCGACGATGACGGTCGCCGAGCAGCGGCGCGTCGTGGAGATCGTCGTCGACGAGGCGGGCGGCCGCGTGCCGATCGTGGCCGGCGCGGGCGTGAACGATACGCAGAAGGCCATCGCGCTCTCGCGCGAGATGCGCGCCGCCGGCGCCACGCACCTGCTGCACGTCTCTCCCGCGTACAGCAAGCCGCCGCAGCGCGGCATCGAGGCCCACTTCCGCGCCGTCGCCGACGCCGTCGACCTGCCGATCGTGCTGTACAACGTCCCCGGCCGGACGGGCAGCAACGTCGAGGCGAGAACGACGCTGCGCCTCGCCGAGGTGCCCAACATCGTCGCGGTGAAGGAGGCGTCGGGGAACCTCGCGCAGGTGCAGGAGATCCTGCGCAACCGCCCGCCGGGCTTCATCGTCCTCTCCGGCGAGGACGCCATCACGTTAGGCATCATGGCCGCCGGCGGCGACGGCGTCGTCTCCGTCACGTCGAACGCGACGCCGCGGCTGGTCGCCGACCTGTGCGAGCGTGCGCTCGCCGGCGACTTCGCCGCGGCGCGCGACGTCGACGCGCGTCTCGCGGCGTGGACGAGCGCCGCGTTCGTCGAATCGAATCCGATCCCCCTCAAGGCTGCACTCTCGATGCTCGGACTCATGGAAGACGTGCTGCGGCTGCCTCTCGTGCCGCTCGCGGACGCGTACCGTGCGGCCGTGCGCGCCGCGCTCGAATCGGCCGGCGCGTTCCAGCACGCGCCCGGCGACGCGCAGCGCACCGGTCGCGCGGGAGCGGCGGCGTGACGATCGACCGCAAGGACCTGGAGCAGCGCATCCTCGCCGCCGAGCCGAAGGAGCCCGGTGCGCCGTTCTCGCCGAACGCCGGCATGGCCGTCGACCAGCTGCTCACGGCGCTGGAGCAGGGGCACGTCCGCGCCGCCGAGCGCGATGCCGACGGCCGCTGGCACGCCGTGCCGTGGGTGAAGCGCGGCATCCTGCTCGCGTTCCGGCTCGGCAAGGTCGCCGACATGTCACCGGCCGGCGGCGGCTCGCATGCGGCGTTCACGTTCTTCGACAAGCACACCGTGCCGCCGCGCACGCTGCGCATCGAGTCGGGAGTGCGCGTGGTCCCGGGCGGGTCGTCGATCCGCCGCGGGACGTACATCGCGTCGGGGGTCGTCTGCATGCCGCCGATGTACATCAACGTCGGCGCGTACGTCGGCGCCGGCACGATGGTCGACTCGCACGCGCTCGTCGGCTCGTGCGCGCAGATCGGCGAGCGCGTGCACCTGAGCGCCGCCGCGCAGATCGGCGGTGTGCTGGAGCCGGTGAACGCGTCGCCCGTCGTCGTCGAGGACGACGCGATCGTCGGCGGCAACTGCGGCGTCTACGAGGGCACCGTCGTCCGGCGCCGTGCGGTGCTCGCCGCCGGCGTGGTGCTCACGCGCGGCACGCCGGTGTTCGATCTGGAGCGCGAGACCGTGTACCGTGGGACCGCCGACGCGCCGCTCGAGATCCCCGAGGGTGCGGTCGTGGTGCCGGGCGCGCGGCGCATCACCGGCGGATGGGCGGAGGCGCAGGGCCTGTCGCTGCAGACGCCGATCATCGTGAAGTACCGCGACGAGAAGACGGATCTCTCGACCGCGCTCGAGGCGTGGCTGCGATGAAGGTCACCGGCAGCGTACGCGTCCCGGGTGACAAGTCGATCAGTCACCGCGCGCTCATGTTCGCCGCGCTCGGCGACGGCCCGTCGCGCATCACGCGCATCCTCGACTCCGCCGACGTGCGGTCCACGGCGGGCGTGCTGCGCGCGTTAGGCGCGGACATGCCCGAGCTGTCGGCCGACTTCGTCGTGACCGGGCACGGGCTGCGCGGTCTCCGCGCGCCGGTGCGCGACCTCGACTGCGGCAACAGCGGCACGACGGCGCGGCTGATGGCCGGGGTGTGCGCCGCGCAGCCGTTCGCGTCGCGCTTCGTCGGCGACGAGAGCCTGAGCAAGCGGCCGATGGGGCGCGTCGCCCGGCCGCTCTCGGCCATGGGCGCGTCGTTCGAGCTCTCGACCGGCGAGCGGCTGCCGATGGTCGTGCACGGCACGGAGCTCGAGAAGGTGGAGTGGCACAACGAGAAGTCGAGCGCGCAGGTGAAGAGCGCCATCCTGCTCGCCGGCGTGTGCGCGGGCGTCGAGGTCGTGGTGCGCGAGCCGACGCGCTCCCGCGACCACACCGAGCGCATGCTCGCCGCGCGCGGCGCGGAGGTCTGGGTGAACGACGACGCCGTGCTGTTGTGGCCCGTGCAGGGCCTTCCCGCACTCGACGTCGCGGTGCCCGGCGACCCGTCGTCCGCCGCGTTCTTCGTCGCCCTCGCGGCGCTCGCGACGGAGGGCACGCTGACGCTGCCCGACGTGTGCCTGAATCCGACGCGCACCGGCTTCTTCTTCGCGCTCGCGCGCATGGGCGTGCGCATCGACGTCGACGACGAGCGCACGGAGGGCGGGGAGACCGTCGGCACGCTCGCCGTGTCGCCTGGCGAGCTGCGCTCCACCGAGATCGCACCAGCCGAGGTGCCGTCGCTGATCGACGAGCTGCCGATGCTCGCGTGCCTCGCCACGCGCGCCGAGGGCGAGACCGTCGTGCGCGGGGCCGAGGAGCTGCGCGTGAAGGAGAGCGATCGCATCGCGGCCGTCGTCGGCAACCTGCGCGCGCTCGGAGCCGACGCGGACGAGCTGCCGGACGGCTTCGTGGTGCGCGGCAATCGCGCGTCGCTGAAGGGCCGCGTCACGACGCACGGCGACCACCGCCTCGCGATGGCGTTCGGCGTCCTCGGCGCGCTGCCGGGGAACGAGATCGAGGTCGACGACCCGGCGTGCGTGGACGTGTCGTTCCCGACGTTCTGGCGCGACCTGGACGGCGCCGTCCGGTGACGTCGCACATGGTGGTCGCGATCGACGGACCGGCGGCGTCGGGCAAGTCGTCGACCGCGCGATGGGTGGCCGAGCGGCTCGGCTTCCGGCACGTCGACTCGGGGGCGCTGTACCGCGCCGTGACGTGGCTCGCGCTCAGCGAGGCCGGCGACCCCGCCGGCTGGCGGGAGGAGGCGGTGCGAGCGCTCGCCGAGCGCGTGGCGCTGTCGCCGACCGCGGCCGGGTTCGAGCCGCTCGTCGACGGGGCGGCGGTCGGGGAGGCGATCCGCGGCACGGACGTCACGCGCAACGTCTCGCGAGTCGCGCAGCTCGGGTCGGTGCGGACGTGGGTGAACGAGCGCGTCCGGGCGGCGGGGGGCTCTCACGACGTCGTGGTCGACGGCCGCGACATCGGGACCGTCGTCTTCCCGGAAGCGCCGCTGAAGATCTTCCTCGTCGCCGACCCGTGGGAGCGGGCCCGCCGTCGGCTCATCCAGCGGCTCGGCCGGCACCCGCAGGAGGACGAGATCGCGGAGGAGACCGAGCACCTCGTCCTGCGCGACTCCAAGGACGCGACCCAGACGGTGCAGGCGCGCGACGCCGTGTTGATCGACACGACGTTCCTCACGCAGGCGGAGCAGGTGGACCGCATCGTGGCGCTGGCGCGGGCGCGGTCGCGGGTGCTGGCGTCGGACGCGGCGGACGCCGGCGAGGCACGAGTCGGGGGCTCGGGAGAGAGCGCGTAACTCGCGATGGCGGCGCAACTTCGGTGTGCGGCGCCGGTTGACTCTCGCGACTTACCTGTCTAAACTGGTGGGTTCGCACTCGCTCGCCCCAGGCGGCATCCGGCTGCCGGGGCCTGTCGTGTGATCCACCACCCCATGACTCGGCGCGGCGAGCCTAAACTCCGCGATCATGGAGACCCCCTCCGGTATGGCCGAGCTCGAGAACCCCACGCTCGACGCTGACTTCGACGCGTCGACCACCCCGACGGCGCTGACCGAGCGCCAGAAGCGCGACAAGCAGAAGAGCGTTCTGCGTCCCCTCGCGAACCGCCGCCCCGAGCTCTACGACGAGGACGAGTACTCGTCGGACGAGTTCGAGGCGATGATGGACATGTACAACGGTACCCTCGCCTCCATCGAGGAGGGGGAGATCGTGAAGTCCAAGGTCCTCGAGATCCGCGAGAACATGGTCGTCCTCGACATCGGCTTCAAGTCCGAGGGGACCGTGCCGCTCGAGGAGTTCAAGGACATGCCCGACCTCAAGCCTGGCGACGAGGTCGAGGTTCTCCTGGAGCACCTCGAGGACCAGGAAGGCTCCGTCGTCCTCTCGAAGAAGAAGGCGGACTTCATGCGCGTCTGGGAGCGCATCCGTCTCGCCTACGAGAACGACCAGCCCGTCGAGGGCACGCTCGTCAAGAAGATCAAGGGCGGCGTGGTCGTCGACCTCATGGGCGTCGACGCGTTCCTCCCGGGCTCGCAGATCGCGCTCCGCCGCGTGCCGAACATCGACGAGCTGCTCGGCCAGCGCTACGAGTTCAAGATCATCAAGCTGAACAAGCGCCGCCGCAACATCGTCGTCTCCCGCCGAGTGATCCTCGAGCAGGAGCGCGCCGGCAAGCGCGAGAAGCTGATGAAGGAGCTCGAGAAGGATCAGGTGCGGAAGGGCGTGGTGAAGAACATCACGGACTTCGGCGCCTTCATCGACCTCGGCGGCGTCGACGGCCTGCTCCACATCACGGACATGTCGTGGGGGCGCATCTCGCACCCCAGCGAGATGGTCCAGATCGGGCAGGAGCTCGAGGTGAAGGTCCTGGACATCGACTGGGAGCGCGAGCGCATCTCGCTCGGCCTCAAGCAGCTCCAGGCGTACCCGTGGAAGGACGTGGTCCAGAAGTATCCCGTCGGCACGCGGGTGCAGGGCAAGGTCGTCTCGATCACGAACTACGGCGCGTTCATCGAGCTGGAGCCCGGGATCGAGGGCCTCGTCCACATCTCCGAGATGTCGTGGACGCGGAACGTTAGGCACCCGTCGAAGCTCGTCTCCATCGGCGAGACGATCGAGGCGGTGGTGCTGAAGGTCGATCCGGAGGAGGAGAAGATCTCCCTCGGCATGAAGCAGACGGAGACGGATCCGTGGACGGTGCTGCCGCTCAAGTACCCGGTGGGTACGCGCATCACCGGCAAGGTCCGCAACCTCACGAGCTTCGGCGCGTTCGTCGAGATCGAGCCCGGCATCGACGGCCTCATTCACATCTCCGACATGAGCTGGACGAAGCGCGTCCAGCATCCGTCGGAGGTCGTGAAGAAGGGCGACACGGTCGACGTCGTGATCCTCAACATCGACAGCGACAACAAGCGCATCTCGCTCGGCCTCAAGCAGGCCGAGGAGGATCCATGGCTCCGCATCGGTGAGACCTACCCGGTCGGCACCGAGCTGCAGAACCGCCCGATCGTGCGCCTGATGGACAAGGGCGTGGTCGTCGACGTCGGCAACGACATCGAGGGCTTCGTGCCGCTGTCGCAGCTCAACATCACGGGCAAGATCGTCCAGAACCCGGCCGACGTGGCGTACGAGGGCATGCTCCTCGACCTCCGCGTCCTCGAGGTGGATCCGATCCACCGCCGGATCGTGCTCGCGGTGACGAACATCCCCGAGGAGCAGCCGCCGCGGCCCGAGACGCCGTCGACGGTGCACTCCAGCGAGGGCGAGCCGGGCATCTGAGCCCGCTCGGATCCCGTTAGGCGCGAAGGCCCCGGTCGACATGACTGGGGCCTTCGTCGTTTGAACCGCAGAGGACGCGGAGGGACGCAGAGGACTGCACTTGAATCCCTCTGCGTCCCTCTGCGTCCTCTGCGGTTCGATGCTTCAGGTCACAGCCGCCGGAACACGGTGGAGTGACTGTGGTCGCTCGGGATCTCCGTCTGCTCCGTCGCCTGGTTCACCGCGCCCTGCTCGAGCGCCCACTCGCGGAATCCCGATGGCCCGCGACGCACGCCCTCGATGTTCGTGTACGAGAGCGTGCACTCGCGCAGCCCCTTCGCGTTGTACAGGTCCGCGTCGGAGAGATCCGCCGCCGACAGCCGCGCACCGGTGAAGTCCGCGCCCTGCAGCGACGCGCCGCTGAGCGACGCCGTGACGAGCGACGCGCCGCGGAAGTTCGCGCCGGTCAGCGTCGCGTTCTGCAGCTGCGCGCCGTGCAGGTTCGCGTTCTCGAACGACGCCATCGGCAGCATCGCGCCGCGCAGGTCGACCTGCTCGAGCCACGCGCCGTCGAGGTTCACGCCGGCGAGCGAGATCCCGTTGCGGTTCAGGTCCCGCAGCGCGTCGGGGCGGCCGCCGCTGCCGCCCTTGCCCTGCGCGCTGTTGATGACCTGCCACGCCTGGTAGTTCGAGTCCTTCTTCGCCTGCACCGCCGACGCCTCGTCCGCCGCGCGCCGTTCGTTGCGATTCGCCCAGAACTGGTAGGCGCTGAACAGGAACGCCGCGGTCTGCAGCAGCTGCCCGGCGTTGGAGAAGTTCTGGAGCCAATCGGTCCACGACGACGCGCCGGCCGGCGTCGGGCTCTGACCGAGCGCGCGTCGTACGACGGCCAGCGCGACGCCCGTCGAGAGGGCGAGCAGCGCGCGACGATGCGAGCGGGACCGGAGTGGCATGGCGCCCAATCTATCGCCGGACCGTCGGCGTCAACCGGGCGTCGGGCCCGTCGCGCGGCTTGGCTCCGCCCCCGCGGCCCGGCTACCTTCCGCGCCTATGACCATGCGCGAGAAACTCGAGCTGCTCGAGCGGCGGCGCGGCGAATCGGAGCTCGGCGGTGGGGCCGCGCGCCTGAAAGCGCAGCACGACAAGGGGAAGCTCTCCGCCCGCGAGCGGCTCGACGTGCTGCTCGACGAGAACAGCTTCGTGGAGCTCGACCGGTTCGCGACCGCCCGCTCGGCGGCCGCCGACGGGGACACGCCGATCTACGGCGACGGCGTCGTGACGGGGTACGGCCGCATCGACGGACGGCTGGTGTACGTGTTCTCGCAGGACTTCACGGTCTTCGGCGGCTCGCTCTCCGAGACGCACGCGCAGAAGATCTGCAAGGTCATGGACCTGGCCGTGCGCAACGGTGCACCGGTGATCGGCCTGAACGACTCCGGCGGCGCGCGCATCCAGGAAGGCGTCGTGTCGCTCGGCGGCTACGCCGACATCTTCCTGCGCAACACCCTCGCGTCGGGCGTGGTGCCGCAGATCAGCGCCGTCCTCGGGCCGTGCGCGGGCGGCGCGGTGTACTCGCCCGCGATCACCGACTTCGTGTACATGGTGCGCGGCACCTCGTACATGTTCGTGACCGGGCCTAACGTCGTGAAGACGGTCACGCACGAGGACGTGACCATGGAGCAGCTCGGCGGCGCGGACACGCACGCGGCCACGAGCGGCGTCGCGCACTTCGTGCACGACTCCGAGCTCGCGTCGCTCGCCGCGATCCGCGAGCTCTTTCGCTACGTGCCGTCGAACAACCTCGACGAGCCGCCGCGCGGCCCGGGCACCGACCCGCGCGATCGTCGCGAGGGCTCGCTGCTCGACATCGTCCCCGACCATCCGAGCAAGCCGTACGACATGCACGACGTGCTGCGGCGCGTCGTCGACGACGGCGAGTTTTACGAGGTGCAGCCCGCGTACGCGCAGAACATTGTCTGCGGCTTCGCGCACCTCGGCGGCCACAGCGTCGGCATCGTCGCGAACCAGCCGGCAGTCCTCGCGGGAGTGCTGGACATCAACGCATCGGTGAAGGCGGCGCGGTTCATCCGCTTCTGCGACGCGTTCAACATCCCGATCGTGACGTTCGAGGACGTGCCGGGCTTCCTGCCCGGCCTGTCGCAGGAGCACGGCGGCATCATCAAGCACGGCGCGAAGCTGCTCTACGCGTACTGCGAGGCCACGGTGCCGAAGCTGACGGTCATCACGCGCAAGGCGTACGGCGGCGCGTACGACGTCATGAGCTCGAAGCACATCCGCGGCGACTTCAACGTCGCGTGGCCGACCGCGGAGATCGCCGTGATGGGCCCCAAGGGCGCGGTGGAGATCATCTACAAGCGCGAGATCGCGCAGGCCGCCGATCCGGTCGCGGCGACCGACGAGAAGGTGGCCGAGTACACCGCGACGTTCGCGAACCCGTACATCGCGGCGGGCCGCGGCTATGTCGACGACATCATCGACCCGCGCGACACGCGGCCGCGCCTGATCGACGCGCTCGACACGCTGCGCACGAAGCGCGACCGCAACCCCCCGCGAAAGCACGGGAACCTGCCGCTATGAGGCACACACCCGAATGAGCGCCCCGTTCGGCAAGGTGCTCGTCGCCAACCGCGGCGAGATCGCGCTGCGCGTGGTGCGCGCCTGTCAGGAGCTCGGCGTGCGCTCGGTCGCCGTGTACAGCGACGCCGACGCGCAGGCGCCGCACGTGCGCGAGGCCGACGAGGCGGTGCACATCGGCCCGTCGCCGTCGAGCGAGAGCTACCTGCAGGGCGGGCGCATCGTGGAGGCGGCGAAACGCGTCGGCGCCGAGGCCGTGCATCCAGGCTACGGCTTCCTCTCCGAGCGCGCGTGGTTCGCGCGCGCCGTGCGCGACGCGGGCCTCGTGTTCGTCGGCCCGCCCGCCGAGGCGATCGAGGCGATGGGCAGCAAGACGGCCGCGCGACAGCTCGCGATCAAGGCCGGCACGCCGGTGGTGCCGGGGACGACCGAGCCGCTGCGCGACGCCGCCGAGGCCATCGCGACCGCCGAGACGTTCGGCTATCCCGTGCTGCTGAAGGCCGCCGCCGGCGGCGGCGGGAAGGGAATGCGCGTCGTGCGCGAGCCCGCCGAGATGGCGCCGTCGCTCGCCGCCGCGCAGCGCGAGGCGAAGAACGCGTTCGGCGACGACGCGGTCTACGTCGAGAAGTTCGTCGAGGGTCCACGCCACGTGGAGATCCAGGTGCTCGGCGATCAGCACGGCACCATGCTTCATCTCGGTGAGCGCGAGTGCTCCGTGCAGCGGCGGCACCAGAAGATGATCGAGGAGGCGCCGAGCGTCGCGGTGGATCCCGAGCTGCGTGCGCGCATGGGCGCCGCGGCCGTCGCGGCGGCGCGCGCGGCGGGCTACGTCAATGCGGGCACGTGCGAGTTCCTGCTCGACCGCTCGGGGGCGTTCTACTTCCTCGAGATGAACACGCGCATCCAGGTCGAGCATCCCGTGACCGAGCTCGTGACGGGGATCGACCTCGTGCAGTGGCAGCTGCGCATCGCGGCCGGTGAGCGGCTGCCGTTCGCGCAGGAGGAGATCGTGCCGCGCGGCTGGGCGATCGAGTGCCGCATCACGAGCGAGGACGCGTCGAATGGCTTCCTGCCATCGACCGGACGCGTGTCGTACCTGCACCTGCCGAGCGGGCCCGGCGTGCGGTGGGACGGCGGCATCGAGGCGGGAAGCGAGATCGGGCTGTTCTACGACCCGATGCTCGCGAAGCTCATCGTGCACGGGCGGGACCGCGCGCAGGCGATCGAGCGCATGCACCGCGCGCTGCGCGAGCTCACCGTCGAGGGGATCGACACCTCGCGCGACTTCCACCTGAGCGTGATGGAGCACGACGAGTTCCGTCGCGGCGACATCTCCATCCAGTGGCTCGAGCAGCGCCTGCCGGAGATCGTCAGCGCGCCGGCGAGCGGGGAGGAGCGTCGCGTCGCGGCGATCGCGGCGGCGCTCGTCGCGGAGCGCGATCGCGGCACGCGACGGACGGGATCCGCGGCGCCCAACGGCACGACGCGCGTCGTCGAGGGCGATGCGTGGCGACGCGCCGCGTGGCGCGAGGGGCTGCGGTCGCAGTGAGCGGCGGTCGCGTCGCCCGCGAGCAGCCCGACGCGGTCGAGGTCACGATCGACTCCATCGCGGCGGGCGGCGACGGCGTGGGGCGCGCGGGCGGCGTGGTGGTGTTCGCGCCGCGCACCGCGCCCGGCGACGTCGTGCGGGCGCGGCTGTCGATGGAGGGGCGGCTCGCGCGCGCCCGCGTCGAGCGGATCGTCACGCCGTCCACACTGCGCGTCGAGCCGCCGTGCCCGCACTATGTCGAGGACCGCTGCGGCGGGTGCCAGATCCAGCACCTGTCGCTCGACGCGCAGCGCGGCGCGAAGCGGCGCATCGTCGACGACGCGCTGCGGCGGCTCGCGCGTCGGGACGCGAACGTGGACGCTGTGCAGAGCGCGGGGGAGCCGTGGCGCTATCGCCGCAAGCTCACGCTCGCGCTGCGCCGTCGCGGTGGGCGGTGGATCGCCGGCCTGCACGCGTTCGACGCGCCCGGTCTGGTGTTCGCGCTGCGCGACTGCCCGATCACCGACGAGCGCGTGGTGGCCGTGTGGCGCGAGGTTCTCGCGGCGTCGGAGCATCTGCCTAACGACGCGGCCGAGCTGCGCGGCGCCGTGCGGCTGCTCGACGAGGGCGCCGCGTTCGCGCTCGAGGGCGGGGCGCGCTGGCCCGGGGCGCGCCGGTTCTTCGACGCGGTGACCCGCGTCGTCGCGCTGTGGTGGACGCCGGAGCGCGGGCGGCGGCTGCTGCTTCTCGACCGGCGCGCCGACGACGTTCCCGGCGCGTCGTTCGTGCAGGTGAACCCGGCGGTGTCCGAGCGGCTGCGCGACGATCTCGTGCGCGCCGTGCTGTCGCACGGGCCGACGTCGGCGATCGACGGCTATGCCGGCGCCGGAGACACCGCGCTGCGGCTCGCGGCGGCCGGCGTCCGCGTGACGGCCATCGAGGTGGACGACGAGGCGGTGCGGTTCGCGCGCGGCCGCCTGCCGGACGGCTCGGTGGCCCTCGGAGGAACGGTCGAGGCCCGGCTCGGCGACGCGCTCCCCGCCGACGTCGTGATCGTGAACCCGCCGCGCGGCGGGCTCCACTCGCGCGTGCCGGAGCTGCTGGAGCACGCCGCGTCGGCGCCGGACGGGCCGCGCGCGCTGTTCTACGTGAGCTGCAACCCCGCCACCCTCGCCCGCGATCTCGCCCGACTGCCGTCTTGGTCGCTGGAGCGGGTCACCCCCTACGACATGTTCCCGCAGACGGCGCACGTGGAGACCGTGTGCGAGCTGCGGCCCGCGAGAGGTAGCTGATGCGCTACGTGGTGGAGGTCGACGGCGAGCGCCGCACGGTGGACGTCACCGGAGACGAGGTGGAGATCGACGGGGAGCGGCTCCATGCCCGGCTCGTCGACATCCCGGGTACTCCGGTGAGCCTGCTCACGCTCGGCGATCGGGTCTACCGTCTGATCGCGCGGCGCGGAGACAGGCGCGGCAAGTACACGCTCTCGCTCGACTGCCGCCGGTTCGCCGTGGAGGCGCTCGACGAGCGGACGCGGGCGATCCGCGACCTCTCCGCGGCGTCGGCCGCCGCGGCCGGGCCGGCGCCGCTCGTCGCGCCGATGCCCGGTCTCGTCGTGCGCGTCAACGTCGCCGTCGGCGACGCGGTGCACGCGGGGCAGGGGCTCGTGGTGATGGAGGCCATGAAGATGGAGAACGAGCTCCGCGCGACGACCGCCGGCACCGTCGCCGCCATCCGTGTCGAGCCCGGGACGGCGGTGGAGAAAGGGGCTGTGCTGGTGGAGCTCGGATAGCCGCTCCCCGTTGGTTGACAACGACTTAGGTGCTGCCTAAGCTTCAGGACTGCGCACCAACGCCCTGCGGGGCGGCCGAGACCCGGGTTGCATGACGCACCGGTGAGGCGCAGCACCTTCGTTTCGTTCCCACCACATGCGAGCAACGTATTCCGCGACGCCCGCCGACGTCGAGCCGAAGTGGTTCGTCGTCGACGCCGAGGGGATGGTCCTCGGGCGTCTCGCCTCGGAGGTCGCCAAGGTCCTCCGCGGCAAGCACAAGCCGATCTTCACGCCCCACATCGACACCGGCGATCACGTCATCGTGATCAACGCCAGCAAGGTCCGGGTGACGGGGCGCAAGGCCGAGCAGAAGACCTACTTCAAGCACACCGGCTACATGGGCCACGACCGGAAGATTCCGTTCGCGTCCATGCTCGCGAAGCACCCCGAGCAGGTGATCGAGAAGGCGGTCTTCGGCATGCTCCCGAAGAACGGGCTGGCCCGCAACTCCATCCGCCGCAAGCTCCGCGTCTACGCCGGCGCCGAGCATCCGCACGTCGCGCAGCAGCCGACGCCGCTCTCCATCTCCAAGAACGAGGCGAAGTAACCCATGGCCGACACGCTTCACGCCGTGGGCCGCCGCAAGGAGGCGGTCTGCCGCGTCTACCTCAAGCCCGGCTCGGGCAAGTGGGAGATCAACGGGCGCACGATCGGGGACTACTTCCCGCGTCCGGCGCTCGTCTCGTCGATCCAGCTGCCGTTCAGCTCGACCGACAACCTCGGTAAGTGGGACGTGCAGGCGAACATCGACGGCGGCGGCAGCACCGGCCAGGCCGGGGCGCTGCGCCTCGCGATCGCCCGCGCGCTCGTGAAGTCGGACGAGACGTATCGTCGCCGGCTCCGTGAGCTCGGCCTGCTCACCCGCGACGCCCGCGCGGTCGAGCGCAAGAAGCCGGGCCGCCCGAAGGCCCGCAAGCGCTTCCAGTTCTCGAAGCGTTAATCGCATTCGCATCACGCACGTCGCCCGAGTCGCTCGTGGGTGCCCTGGCGAACGCCGGGGTCACGAGCGACGGGGACGGCGACGGACGACCCAACCAACGCAGGTACCACGTACCAATGACCACGCCCAACCTCGAGCAGCTTCTCGCCGCGGGAGTCCACTTCGGCCACCAGACGCGCCGGTGGAATCCCAAGATGCGCCGGTTCATCTTCGCCGAGCGCAACGGCATTCACATCATCGACCTCCAGAAGACGCTCCGTCAGCTCGAGCTGGCGCAGAAGCTCATTCGTGAGGTCGTCTCGCGCGGCGAGAACGTCCTGTTCGTCTGCACGAAGCGCCAGCTCGCGTCGATCGTGCGCGCGGAGGCGGAGCGTGCCGGCGCGCACTACGTGACCGAGCGCTGGCTCGGCGGCCTGCTCACGAACTTCGCCACCGTCAAGAAGCAGGTGCGCAAGCTGAAGGAGCTCGAGGCGGGCTCCGAGGCCGGCGGCGAGTTCGAGAACTACACGAAGAAGGAGCAGCTGCTGATGTCCCGGCAGCGCGACAAGCTCTCGAAGAACCTGTCGGGCATCAAGAACATGGGCCGCCTGCCGGGCCTCCTGTTCATCGTCGACTCGAAGAAGGAGCGCATCTCGGTCGACGAGGCCAACAAGCTGGGCATCCCGGTCGTCGCGATCGTCGACACGAATGCGGACCCGGATCTCATCAGTGTGCCGATCGCCGGCAACGACGACGCGATCCGCTCGGTGGAGCTGATCACGCACGCGATCGCCGACACGATCGCCGAGGCGCGTCTGTCGGCGCCGCAGCGTCAGGAGGAGGAGGAGTCGGAGTCGTACACGTACTCGTCCGACCGCGGCGCCGAGCCGGCTCCGGGTGGCGAGCGTGGCGGCCGCGGTCAGGGCGGCGGTGGTGGCCAGGGCGGCCAGGGTGGCGAGGGCGGCGATCGCAAGCGCCGGCCGCGTCGCCGTCGGGCCCGTCCGGATGCGATCGCGGCGCGGCTCAAGCCCGGCGCGGAGGGTGCAGAGGGCGGCGAGAGTGTCGGCGCCGGAACCGAGGGCGGAGACGAAACGGCCGAGTGACCTCGGCGGTAGTTTCGCCCCAACCGAGAGGCTAGCTTCATACGCCGCCGGCCGTGCGCCGGCGGCGTTCTCACGAACATAGAAAAAAGCACGATGGCGACGATCACCGCGAAGGACGTTTCGGAGCTGCGCCAGCGGACTGGCGCCGGCATGATGGATTGCAAGAAGGCGCTCGAGGAGTCGGGTGGCGACATGAGCGCCGCGGTCGACCTGCTGCGCAAGAAGGGCATCGCGAAGGCCGAGAAGCGCACCGGTCGCACGGCGTCCGAGGGCGCGGTCGCGGTCGCGATCAGCGACGACGCCACGACGGGCGCGATGGTCGAGGTGAACACCGAGACCGACTTCGTCGCGCGCAACGAGGAGTTCCAGTCGCTCGTGCGCACGCTCGCGCAGCACGCGCTGAACACCACCGCGACGACGGACGCCGCGTCGCTGCTCGCCGCGCCCGCGCACGACGGCAGCGGCAGCACCGAGGAGTACGTGAAGGGCGTCGCCGGCAAGACGGGCGAGGCCGTGTCGCTGCGCAAGGCCGCGCGCTTCCAGGCGAAGAGCGGCGTCGTCGGCTCGTACGTGCACTTCAACGGCAAGATCGGCGTGCTCGTCGAGGTCGACGCACCCGACGCGGCGTCGCGCCGCGAGGAGCTCGTGTCGCTCGCGAAGCAGCTCGCCGAGCACATCGCGGCCGCCGCGCCGGTGGGCGTCGACAAGGAGAGCGTCCCGCAGGACGTCATCGACCGCGAACGCGCGATCTTCGTCGAGCAGGTGCGCGCCGAGGGGAAGCCCGAGGCGATGATCGAGAAGATCGTCGAGGGGAAGATCCAGGCGTTCTACAAGGACGTCGCGCTCACGCACCAGGTGTGGGTGCGCGATCCGAAGGTCGTCGTCGGCGATCTCGTGAAGAAGGCCAACGCCACCGTGAAGCGGTTCGCCCGCTTCCAGCTCGGCGCGGAGTAACCGCGCCGTGGCGTCGACCGCGGAAGTGGACGCCCAACGGTTGGACGGTGGGGAAGCGCTGCGCTATCCCCGCGTCCTGCTGAAGCTCTCCGGCGAAGCGCTCGCCGGAGAGCAGCGCTTCGGCCTGGACCCGAGTCGACTCACGTTCTTCGCCGAGCAGATCGAGGAGGTCGTCGAGACCGGCGCCGAGGTGGGCCTCGTGATCGGCGGCGGCAACATCGTGCGCGGCGCGCAGCTCGCGAGCATGGGGATGGACCGCGTCGGCGCCGACTACATGGGCATGCTCGGCACGGTGATCAACGCGCTCGCGCTGCAGGACGTGCTCGAGAAGCGCGGCCTCGACACGCGCGTCATGACGGCGATCCGGATGGAGGAGCTCGCGGAGCCCTACATCCGGCGACGCGCGCTCGCGCATCTCGACAACAACCGGATCGTCATCTTTGCCGCCGGTACGGGGAATCCGTACTTTTCGACGGACACGGCCGCGGTGCTGCGCGCGATCCAGATCCAGGCCGACGTCATCATCAAGGCGACGAGCGTCGACGGCATCTACTCGGCCGATCCGAAGAAGGATCCGAACGCCAAGTTCTACCCGACGATCAGCTATCGGGACGTCATGCTCGAGGAGCTGCGCGTGATGGACCACACGGCGATCACGCTGTGCAAGGAGAACACGCTGCCGCTCATCGTGCTGAACATCAATCAACCGGGTGCCGTTCTCCGCGCCGTGCGCGGCGAGCGTGTCGGCACCCTCGTCAGCTGAACGAACCCGCTCGCCATGGCCACGATCAAGGATCTCCTCCAGCAGGGTAAGACGGGAATGGAGAAGGGGCTGGAGCTCGCGAAGCGCGAGTTCGGCTCCATCCGCGCCGGCAAGGCGTCGGCGAACATGCTCGACGTCGTGCGCGTGGACGTGTACGGCCAGAGCATGGCGCTCAACCAGGTCGCGAGCGTCGCCGCGCCGGAGCCGCGCCTCATCATCGTGACGCCGTACGACAAGGGGCAGGCGAAGGTGATCGAGAAGGCGATCCGCGAAAGCGACCTCGGACTCGAGCCGTCGAACATGGGCGGCGTGATCCGGGTGCCGCTGCCGGCGCTGAACGAGCAGCGGCGCAAGGAGCTCGTGAAGGTCGTGCACAAGCTCGCCGAGGAAGGGCGCGTCGCGATCCGCCATGCGCGCACCGATGCGCGCGACCGGCTGAAGAAGCTCGACGGCGTGTCCGAGGACGACAAGAAGCACGCCGAGAAGGACCTGCAGAAGCTGCACGACGACTACATCGCCAAGGTCGAGGCGCTGCTGAAGGCGAAGGAAGCCGAGATCATGGAAGTCTGAGGGACTGACGCCCCGTGTCCCCCGAGAAGCACGCCGACGAGCTGCTGGCCAGGATCCGCGTACACGGCGCGATCCCGCGCCACGTGGCGATCATCATGGACGGGAACGGGCGGTGGGCGCGCGAGCGCCTGCTCCCGCGTCCGTTAGGCCATCGCTCGGGCATGCAGTCCGTGCGGGCGGTGGTGAAGGGCGCGCTGGCGCTCGGCGTGGAGTGGCTCTCGCTGTTCGCGTTCTCGCAGGAGAACTGGCAGCGGCCGGCCACCGAGGTGGGCGCGCTCATGTCGCTGCTCGAGGAGTACATCGCACGCGAAGTGGACGAACTCCGCGAGAAGGGCGTGCGCGTGCGCGTGCTCGGGGACCTCGAGCGCCTGACGCCGGCCGCCGCGGCGGCGGTCGACCGCGTCATTCGCGACACGGCGCACAACGACCGTCTCACGCTCAACCTGTTCATCTCGTACGGCAGCCGCGCGGAGATCGTGCGCGCGGCCCGGCTGCTCGCGCGCGACGTCGCCGAGGGGCGGATGTCGCCGGACGACATCGACGAGGAAGCGATCGCGGCGCGCCTGTACACGGCGGACTGCCCCGATCCGGATCTGCTGATCCGCACGTCCGGCGAGCTGCGCGTGTCGAACTTCCTGCTGTGGCAGATCGCGTACACGGAGCTCTACATCTCGGACGTGCTGTGGCCCGACTTCGGTCGGCGTGAGCTGTACGAGGCCGTCCTCGCGTTCCAGGGGCGGGAGCGGCGCTTCGGCCGCGTCTCGGCCTGAGCCCCTCCGGGCGGGCGCCGTGAGCGAGCTCGCGCGCCGGATCGCGTTCGCGGTGGTCGCGGCTCCGCTCGCGATCGCCGTCGTCTGGTTCGGCGACGCCGCGCTGGCCACGCTGCTCGGCATCGTCGCCGCGCTCGGCGCGTGGGAGTTCTATCGCATCGCGGCTGCGGGAGGCACGCAGCCGCTCGCCGGTGCGGGCATCGTCGCCGCGGCGATCCTCCCGCTGCTCGTGCACGCGCACTATCGCGCCGTGTTCACGACGCCGACGGTCGTCGGCGTGCTGTTCGCGCTCGGCGTGCTCGCGGCGGCCATCTGGCGGCGCGGCGTGACCGGCAAGCCGTTAGGCGCGACGGCGGCTACCGTCTTCGGCGTGCTGTACGTGGCCGTGCCGCTGTGCTACGGCTACGCGCTGCGCTACCACGACTACGCCGTCGGACGCGCCGCGGGGACCGCGGTCATCATGCTCCCCGTGCTGCTGACGTGGGCGAGCGACATCGGCGCGTACGCGGTGGGTCGGATGATCGGGCGGCGCAAGCTGATCCCGAGCGTGAGCCCGGGCAAGACCGTCGAGGGAGCGTTAGGCGCGCTCGTCGCCACGGTGCTCGTCGCGCTGCTGTACGAGCGCTTCGTGCTGCGACCGTACGCGCAGCTCGCGATGGCGCCGTGGTGGGCGGCGGCGTTCGGTCTCGTCATCAGCGTCGCCGCGCAGATCGGCGATCTCGCGGAGTCGCTGCTCAAGCGCGAGGCGGGCGTGAAGGACAGCTCGCACCTGCTGCCGGGACACGGCGGCATCCTGGACCGCTTCGACAGCCTGTTCTTCGTGCTGCCGGTGAGCTACCTGCTGCTCGGCTGGCTCGTGCTGCCGGCGCCGGGAGCGGGACGGTGACGGGCGTGCGCGGCGTCGCGATCCTCGGGAGCACGGGATCCATCGGGACCACGGCGCTCCGCGTGCTGGCGCGGCAGGAGGATCGCTTTCGCGTCGCGGCGCTCACCGCGTACGGCAACGCCGCGCTGCTGCGCGCGCAGGCCGACCGCTTCGGGCCGTCGTTCGTGGGGCTCGTGACGCCTAACGGCGGCGCCGACGACGCGGGCTGGTGCACCGGACCCGCGTGTCTCGTGGAAGCGGCGACGCGCGACGACGCGGACATCGTGCTGAACGCCGTGGTCGGCGCGGCGGGGCTCGACGCGACGCTGGCCGCGCTGCGCGCCGGCAAGCGCGTCGCGCTCGCGAACAAGGAGACGCTCGTCGTCGCCGGCGAACTCGCGCACCAGGCAGCGTGCGCGGGCGGCGGCGAGATCGTGCCCGTGGACAGCGAGCACTCGGCCATCCTGCAGTGCATCGCGGGCCGTCCGGGGCAGGAGGTCCGGCGCATCGTGCTCACCGCGTCGGGCGGGCCGTTCCGCACGTGGCCGCGCGAGAAGCTGGAGCGGGCCACGCTCGCCGACGCGCTGCAGCATCCCACGTGGAGCATGGGGCGCAAGATCACCGTCGACAGCGCCACGCTCGCGAACAAGGCGCTCGAGGTGATCGAGGCGCATTTCCTGTTCGGCCTGCCGTACGACCGCATCGAGGTCGTCGTGCACCCGCAGAGCGTCGTGCACTCGTTCGTCGAGTTCGTCGACGGGAGCGTGCTCGCGCAGATGGGCGTGCCGAGCATGGAGCTGCCCGTGCTGTACGCGCTCACGCACCCCGAACGCGTGCCGGATGCCGGTGTACCACCGTTCGACCCGGTGGAGCTGGGGCCACTCACGTTCGAGCGCGTGCGCCACGACGCGTTCCCCGCGCTGCGGCTCGGCGTCGAGGCAGGACGCGCGGGCGGCGCGGCACCGGCGGTGTTCAACGCCGCGAACGAGTGCGCCGTGGCGCTCTTCCTGGAGGGCCGCATCGGGCTGCTCGACATTCCACGCGCGATCGAGAGCGCGCTCGCCGCGCTCGGCGGCGCGCCCGCCGGCTCGCGCGACGCGCTCCTCGCCGCCGACGCGGGGGCCCGACGCCACGTCACCGACCGCTTCGCATGCTGACCTTACTCGCTCCGATCATCGTCTTCGGGCTCGTCGTGTTCGTGCACGAGCTCGGGCACTTCCTCGCGGCGAAGGCGGTTGGCGTCTACGCGCCGCGGTTCTCGATCGGCTTCGGGCCGGCCCTGCTGCGCAAGCGCTTCGGCGAGACCGAGTACGTGCTCGCCGCGCTGCCGCTCGGCGGCTACGTGCGCATGGCGTCCCGCGAGGACGAGTCGATGGCGTTCATCGAGGGCGGCGGCGAGCACCCGTCGGACGCGGTGCCGACGACGGGAGCGAACGCCGCGGGGCGCGCGGTGGACGACCACGTCGGCGATCCGCGGCTGCGCAAGGACTGGGACCCCGACGCGCTCGCGCCGTTCGGCCCGCACCCGGTGCCCGAGCACCGCTGGTTCGAGTCGAAGTCGCTCCCTGCGCGGCTGCTGATCCTGCTCGCCGGCGTGACGATGAATGCGCTGCTCGCGATCGTGATGAACACCGCGAACGTCGCGGCGTACGGCCGACCGTATCTCCCCGCGGTCATCGACTCCGTGCTGCCGGGGCAGCCGGCGGCGGTCGCCGGCCTCGCGCGCGGCGACAGCATCATCGCGGTGAACGGCGCGCCGGTGCGCACGTGGGGCGACCTGCTCGAGCGCGTGTCGCAGCTGCCTAACAGCACGGTGGACTTCGCGATCGTGCGCGCCGGGACGCCGATGCACCTCTCCGTCTCGACGCGCGCGCAGCAGGTGACGGACGAGATCACGCAGGAGCGCCGCACGGTGGGACGCGTCGGCATCGCGCCGCGCGCACGCGAGATGCGCGAGCACGTCGGCTTCGGCGACGCGCTCGGCGACGGGTGGCGGGCGACGTGGTACTCCGCGGGCGCCGTCGTCGGCGTCGTGCGCGGCCTGTTCGCGGGGCGCGTCGCCGTCTCGAACCTCGGCGGACCGATCGCCATCGCGCGCACGTCCGTCGCCGCGGCAAAGGGCGGGCTCGAGCCGCTGCTCGCGCTCGTCGCGTTCCTCAGCATCAACATCGCCGTGCTGAACCTGCTGCCGATCCCGGTGCTCGACGGCGGACAGGTGCTCATCAACGTGCTGGAGGCGATCAAGGGCAGCGCGTTCAGCGTGCGCACGCGCGAGTACATCCTGCGTGCCGGGCTCGTGGCGATCGCGCTGCTGTTCGTGACCGTGATGTGGAACGACCTGTCGCGGCTCCTCGGCGACATCTTCCGCCGCTGAGCCGAACGCGATGCGACGTCTCGCCTACCTCATCGCGGTGGTCGGCTGCGCGTGTGCGCCACCGCACGTGACCGCGGTGCGCGACCCCGCCGGAGCGCGGCGCTTCGAGATCATCGACGCCGGCGACAGCACGTTCAAGTTCATCGTGGCCGGCACGCCGTGGGTGCGCGGCGGCGACGTCGGCGTGGCGGTCGATCCGCGCCGCCGAGATGCGCTCGTCGCGCGGTTCGTCGTGCAGACGCGGGTGGCCGACACGGCGACGGCGCTCATCACCGGCCAGACGGCGCGCGTGACGGCGACGCACGTGGCGCTGCTCGACGCGCCGCGCCGCCGCCCGCTGGCGCAGCGCGCGTTCTGGTGGGGCGTGTTCACGGGCGGCGTGCTGGGCGCGGGGACCGCGCTGGTGATTCGCGGCCTCTGAGTCCGTCACCTCAGCCCGTGCAGATCAGTTTGATCGGCAGCGTCTGCGTGCCGCCCGACTGCACGTGCACGTGGTCGTCGTACGCGGCGCAGTAGCGCGCGGTCACGACCAGGTGGTAGTCGCCTTCGGGCAGCGTGAGCGGGCGGGCGAGCGGCAGGCTCCCCTCGTACAGCACGCGATCGCCGTCGTCGGACAGCTTGTACGTCGCCGGGAGCGGCGTCACGGCCAGGCCCAGCGAGCCGCACGGCGCGGGCGCGAGGTGCACGGACTTCGACTCCCGACGCGCCACGGTCACCACCGTGGACTTCGTGGCCGACGCGCAGTCGGTGGCGCCGGAGAGCACCGCCCGCACCTCGTGTCGACCGGCCGTCAGCGTGTCCGCCTGCCAGCTTCCGAACGCGACGAATCGCGTGTCGACGTAGACGCGTGCCTCGGGGGGCGCGCTCACGCGCAGGCCCCCGCGCGCGACGGTCGGCACCGCCTTCGGGAGCGACTCGGGCAGCTGCACCTGCGACGGGGCGCTGTCGACGGGCGCGGGCGGCGGCGCGGTGACGGGCGCGGTGTCGAGCGTGACCCGATCGACCGCCGGCGCCGGCGTCAGCTGGTCGCGGCGCGCGAGGGCGACGGCCGCGGACACGCCGGCGACCGCCGCGACGACGATCACGCCGGCGACGAGCGCCACGGTGCGGCGCCGGCTGCGCTGGACGAGCCGCGGACGTCCGGACACCGGCGAGATCGGCGACAGGCCGAGGTCCACCGTGGCCCCGTCGCCCATGGCGAGGCCGTGGGACGGATGCGCGACGGCGGCGAGGCTCGCCGCGAGCTCCGCCGCCGTCTGGAAACGATCCTCGGGCCGCTTCGCCAGGGTGCGGAGGATGACCTGCTCCGCCGCCGGGGTGATGGCGGGGTTGAGCTCGCGTGGCGGACGGGGCGCGTCCTCGACGTGCTGGCGCATGATCGCGTACCAGTCGTCGCCCTCGAACGGCAGGGCGCCGACGGCCATGCGGTAGAGCGTGACGCCGAGGGCGTAGACGTCGGTGCGGCCGTCGAGCGGGAGGCCGCGGGCCTGCTCGGGGGAGAAGTACTCCGGCGTGCCGACGACGATGGAGCGACTGGTCGGCGCGAGCCGCTCGCTGACGGCGCGCGCGATGCCGAAGTCGGTGACGACGGCCTCGCCGTGCCGGCCGAACAGGATGTTGTCCGGCTTCACGTCGCGGTGCACGACGCCCTGGGCGTGGGCGTAGGCGAGCCCGCGGGCCACCTCCTCGCCGATGCGAAGCCATTCGGGCTCCGGCAGCACCGGCGTGGCGGCCAGCCGCCCGCTCAGCGCCTCGGGGAGGAAGTCCATCACGAGGAACGGCGTACCGGCCGGGGCGCCGTCGAACGGCTCCTCGAGCCGCCCGACGGTGAGGACGGTGACGACGTTGGGATGCCGCAGGCGCGCCGCGGTGGTGGCCTCGCGGCGGAACCGCTCGAGCGCTTCCGCGTCGTCGGCGAGCTGCGGCTTGGGGATCTTGATGGCGACCTCGATCTCGAGGTCCGGATCCCACGCGCAATACACCCGCGCGAACCCACCGGCGCCGAGCCGGCGGCGTACCACGTAGCGTCCGATCAGGTGGCCCGCGGACTGGTCCGCGGGGAGCTCCGTCGAGTGCTCAGGCACGGGGGCGGCGGAGGGTGACGGCGGCCCCGATGGGAGCGTGCGGGACGCCTTTACAGTCCAGCCGACATGAGGTAAGTTTGTGTGCTTACACCGATTGCGCGATTGGCGCACTGGACGTGCGGAGAATATAACCCATGGCTTTCGAAAAGGCACCGACCATCACGAAGTACCAGCGCCACGAGACGGATAGTGGATCGCCGCGGGTGCAGATCGCCGTCCTCACGGAGCGCATCAACTATCTGACGGAGCACTTCCGGACTCACGCCAAGGACCATCACGGGCGGCTGGGGCTCCTCAAGATGGTCGGCAAGCGTCGGCGCCTGCTCGACTATCTCAAGCGCGAGAACGTCGACGAATACCGGCAGCTTGTTTCGGAGCTGGGGCTCCGCCACTAACCCGACCATCGGGCGCAATCGCGCGGGCATGACGCCCGCGCGTTTTGTGTTTCCTCGAGGCACGAAAGCAACATGACGCAACGCGTGGAACGCACGTTCGCCGGCCGTAAGCTCGTCATCGAGACGGGCCGCATGGCGAAGCAGGCCGCCGGGTCGGCCCTCGTCCAGTTCGGCGACACGATGGTGCTCGCCGCCGTGACGGTCAGCGACACTCAGAGTCCGCTGCCGTTCTTCCCGCTCACGGTCGAGTACCGCGAGAAGAGCTACGCCGCCGGCAAGATCCCGGGCGGCTTCATCAAGCGCGAGGGCCGGCCGCACGACGCCGAGATCCTCTCCGCCCGCATCATCGACCGCTCGATCCGCCCGCTCTTCCCGGAGGGGTTCAAGAACGAGGTCCAGGTCTTCATCTACGTCATCTCGGCGGACCAGGAGAACGACGCGGACGTGCTGGCGCTCGTCGCCGCGTCGTACGCGCTGAACGCGTCGAAGATCCCGTTCCTCGGCCCGATCGCCGGCGTGCGCGTCGGCCGCGTGCAGGAGAACTGGGTCCTCAACCCGACGTTCCAGCAGCTCCAGTACAGTGATCTGGAGCTCGTCGTCGCCGGGTCGCAGGACTCGATCGTGATGGTCGAGGGCGGGGCGCTCGAGGTGAGCGAGGAGGACGTCGTCAACGCGCTGCAGGTCGCGCACGGCGGCGTGCGGGAGCTCATCGCGATGCAGCAGGAGCTGCTCGACAAGGCCGGCCGCGTCGCGAAGATGACGTGGACGAAGGCCGAGGTCCCGGAGAACGTCAGCGCCCGCGTGAAGGAGCTCGCCGAGGGGAAGATCGCCGAGGCGATCAACCAGCCGGAGAAGCACACGCGCGTGCAGGCGGTCGAGGACGTGAAGAAGGCCGTGAAGGAGCAGCTGCTGCCGGAGTTCCCGGACAACAGCAAGGACTTCGGCTCGATCCTCGGCGACATCGAGTACAACGCGCTGCGCGGCCAGGTGCTCTCCACCGGCCTGCGCGTGGACGGCCGCAAGCCCACCGAGGTGCGGCCGATCTCGATCGACACGAAGGTGCTGCCGCGCGCCCACGGCTCGGCGCTGTTCACGCGCGGTCAGACGCAGGCGCTCGTCGCGGTCACGTTAGGCACCGCGCAGGACGTGCAGCGCCTCGACTCGATCGACGACGCGGGCGAGACCGAGAAGACGTTCATGCTCCATTACAACTTCCCGCCGTTCTCCACGGGGGAGGTGCGTCCGGTGCGCGGCACGAGCCGCCGCGAGATCGGTCATGGCAATCTGGCCGAGCGCGCGCTGCAGGGCGTGCTGCCGCCGTTCGAGGAGTTCCCGTACACGGTCCGCATCGTGTCCGATGTGCTCGAGTCGAACGGCTCCTCGTCGATGGCGTCGGTGTGCGGCGGCTCGCTCGCGCTGTTCGACGCCGGCGTGCCGATGCAGGCCGCCGTCGCCGGCGTGGCGATGGGGCTCATCAAGGAGGGTGAGAAGTACGCCATCCTCACCGACATCCTCGGCACCGAGGACCACCTCGGCGACATGGACTTCAAGGTCGCCGGGACGCGCAACGGCATCACCTCGATCCAGATGGACATCAAGATCGAGGGGCTCGACCTGCGCATCATGACCGAGGCGCTGGCGCAGGCGAAGGCCGGCCGCCTGCACATCCTCGGCGAGATGGAGAAGGCGTTAGGCACGCCGCGCACGGAGCTCTCGCCGTACGCGCCGCGCATCGTGACGGTGCAGATCAGCCCCGAGAAGATCGGGGACCTGATCGGCCCGAAGGGCAAGACGATTCGCGGCATCCAGGACGAGACGGGCGCCGAGATCACCGTCGACGACACCGGCACGGTCACGATCGCCGCCGTCGGCGGCGAGTCGATGGAGCGCGCGCGGCAGATGGTCATGGCCATCACCGCCGAGCCGATCGTCGGCGAGACGTACGAGGGGACGGTGAAGAGCACGACGGCGTTCGGCGCGTTCGTCGAGATCATGCCGGGCACCGAGGCGCTGCTCCACATCTCCGAGATGCGCCACGCGCGTGTCGAGAAGACCGAGGACGTGGTGAAGAAGGGCGACCGCGTGAAGGTGAAGCTCATCGACCGCGACGAGCGTGGGCGTCTGCGTCTCTCCATGAAGGCGCTCGAGCCGAAGCCGGAAGGCGCGCCCGAGGCGCCGGCCGAGGGCAACGGCGATCGTCCGCGCGGGGAGCGCTCGGAGCGGCCGCCGCGCGCGGAGAGCAACGGCGGCGAGGAGCGCGCCGAGCGCGCGCCCCGCGAGGAGGGCGCAGCGGCCGGTGGCGGCTCGGGGCGTCGTCCGCGCAGCGGCCCGCGACGCGGCTCTCGCGACGACCGCGGCGAGCGCTGACGGCGTGGCGCCGTCCCTGGTGACCCCGCCCGTCGGCTTCGACGTGGCGGGGCTCCGCCGCACGACGCTCGACAACGGACTGACCGTGCTCTCGGAAGAGATTCCGGGCGTGCGGTCGGTTGCGTTCGGGGCCTTCGTGCAGGCGGGATCGATTCACGAGCCGCGCGAGCGCATGGGCGTCTCGCACCTGCTCGAGCACATGGTGTTCAAGGGCACGCCGACGCGCACCGCGCGCCAGCTCTCGCTCGAGGTGGAGACGTTAGGCGGGTCGCTCGACGCGTACACGACGCGCGAGTACACGTCGTACCAGGCGCGCGTGCTCGACGAGCATCTCGACGTGGCGACCGACGTCATCGCGGACCTCGTGTTCCGGCCGCTGCTCCGTGACGCCGACCTCGCGCTCGAGCGCAACGTCGTGATCGAGGAGATCGGGATGGTGGAGGACACCCCCGACGACCTCGTGTTCGAGCTGCACAACGAGCTGCTGTGGGGATCGCACCCGTACGGCCACGCGATCCTCGGCACGCGCGAGACGGTCGGCGCGTTAGGCACCGCGGAGCTGCGCGCGCTGCACGAGCGCGCGTATCATCCGGGGCGCGTGGTGGTCGCGGCGGCCGGGCGCGTGGAGCACGACCGGCTCGTCGAGTCGCTCGTGCGCTCCGGGTGGGACCGCGAGCCGCGACGCGACGCCACGCCGCTCGCGACGTGTCCGCCGACGCCGCAGGCGCCGGCGTACCGCCACGAGCCGGATCGCGAGCTGACGCAGACGCACGTCGTGTTCGGCTCGACGACGGTGCCCCACGCCGATCCGCGACGCTACGCGCTGTCGCTCGTGAGCATGCTGCTCGGCGGCGGCATGAGCTCGCGGCTGTTCCAGAAGGTGCGCGAGGAGCAGGGGCTCGCGTACGCCGTCCACACGTTCCAGAGCTTCCACGTCGACACCGGGCTGCACGGCGTGTACGTCGCGTCCGCGCCGGAGACGGCGCGGCGCGCGGCCGACTCGGTGCGCGAGGAGCTCGCGCGGCTCGCGAGCGAGTCGCTGCCCGACGAGGAGCTCGAGGCGGGGAAGCGACAGCTGAAGGGCCAGATCACGCTGTCGCTCGAGAGCGTGACGAACCGGATGTACCGCGCCGCGGGCGTGGAGCTGTTCGGCGAGCCGTTCCGCACGCTCGACGACGCGCTCGCGCTCGTGGAACGAATCAACCCGGAGGACGTGCGCGACGTGTGCGCGGCGTTCTTCGCCCCCGAGCAGCAGACGGTGCTCAGCCTCGGCCCCAAAGCCGTCGGCTGAGCGCGACCATCACTCTCAACGAACCTTCCGAGCCATGCTCATCGGCGTTCCGAAGGAGATCAAGACGAACGAGAATCGCGTGGCCCTCGTGCCGGCCGGCGCCGAGGCGCTCGTCGCGAACGGGCACCGCGTGATCGTGGAGACCGGCGCCGGCGACGGCAGCGGCTTCACCGACGCGGACTACACGGCGGTCGGCGTGGAGATCGCGCCCGACGCGGACGCGGTGTGGGCCGCGGCCGACATGATCATGAAGGTGAAGGAGCCGATCGAGCCCGAATGGAAGCGCATGCGCGCCGGGCAGACGGTCTTCACGTACTTTCACTTCGCCGCCGACGAGCGGCTGACGCGCGCGCACCTCGAGAGCGGCGCGACGTGCATCGCGTACGAGACGGTGGAGCTGCCCACGGGCGAGCTGCCGCTCCTCACGCCGATGTCCGAGGTCGCCGGTCGCATGGCAGTGCAGGAGGGGGCGAAGTACCTCGAGAAGCTGTACGGCGGCCGCGGCGTGCTGCTCGGCGGCGTGCCGGGCGTGCCACCGGCCAAGGTCGTGATCCTCGGCGGGGGCATCGTCGGCATCAACGCCGCGAAGATGGCGGCCGGCATGGGCGCCAAGGTCGTGGTGCTCGACGTGAACCTCGACCGCCTGCGCTACCTATCCGACGTGATGCCGGCGAACGTGCAGCTGATCTACTCGAACCGGCAGAACATCCTCGAGCAGATCTCGACGGCGGACCTGGTGGTGGGTGCGGTCCTCATTCCCGGCGCGAAGGCGCCGAAGCTCGTGCGCCGCGAGGACATCAAGAAGATGCACCCGGGCGCCGTGATCGTGGACGTCGCGGTGGACCAGGGCGGCTGCATCGAGACGATCCACGCGACGACGCACGAGAACCCGACGTACGTCATCGACGGCGTGATCCACTACGGCGTGGCGAACATGCCGGGCGGTGTGCCGCGTACGTCGACGCTCGCGCTGACCAACGCCACGCTGCCCTACGCGCTGCAGCTCGCGAACAAGGGATGGCGCCGCGCACTGCGCGAGAACCCGGCGCTGCTGAAGGGGCTCAACGCGGTGGACGGCCGGGTGACGTACCCCGGGGTAGCCGACGCCTTCGGTCTGGAGTACACGGATCCGTCAGAGATGCTCGGCGAGCCGGCGCTCGCTCGCTGACGGGAGAACCGGCGACGGGCCGCACGGCGCGGCCCCGAACCTGCACGGCGGCGCGCCTGCGACGCGCGGCGCCTCGCACGGTGGGCCGGCGAGTGTGCGCGTGGGCGCGACGAGGCCCACGCGCACTTTTTTTTCAGTCGCCGCGACGCAGCGGCGCAACGTTCGAGACCGACGGCCGAGAGTGATGTGACGCGTTCGGGAGATGGTCGTAGGTGTAGGCAGGACGCAGACTTCTGCTTGAATGGGCACTATCTGCCGGCTAGACTTCGCGCCGGCGGACCTCCCCGCGACTCGACTCGCTGAGCCTCGTACGTTCGCCGAGTCCGACCTACTGAGACAGATGCGCTGGCCTTTCACGAAGGCGGGGTCGCTGTTCCCCGCGAATGCGATCGCCGTCGACCTCGGCACCGCGAACACGCTGATCTACGTCAAGGGCGAAGGGATCGTCCTGAACGAGCCGTCGGTCGTCGCGATCGATCGCGAGACAAAGAAGATGAAGGGCGTCGGCCTCGAGGCGAAGCGCATGCTCGGCCGCACGCCCGAAGGCATCATCGCCGTCCGGCCGCTGAAGGATGGCGTGATCGCCGACTTCGACGTCACGGAGAAGATGCTCCGCTACTTCCTCACGCTCGTCATCGACAAGCACGTCTTCAAGGTGAAGCCGCGCGTAATCGTGTGCGTGCCGTCGGGGATCACCGAGGTGGAGAAGCGCGCGGTGCGCGACTCCGCGATGGGCGCCGGCGCGAAGGAGGTCTTCATGGTCTCCGAGCCGATGGCCGCGGCGATCGGCGTCGGGCTGCCGGTGGAGAGTCCGACCGGCAACATGGTGATCGACATCGGCGGCGGCACCACGGAGATCGCCGTCATCGCGCTGAGCGGCATCGTGAGCGACACGTCGATCCGCACGGGCGGCGACGAGCTCGACATCTCGATCGTGCAGTTCATGCGCAAGAACTACAACCTCCTCATCGGCGAGCCGACGGCGGAGCAGATCAAGATCACGATCGGCTCGGCCTACCCGACCGGCGACGAGCGGGAGATGGAGGTGAAGGGGCGCGACCTCGTCTCGGGCATCCCGAAGACGGTGCGCGTGCACTCGAGCGAGATCCGCGAGGCGATCCAGGAGCCGATCCAGCAGATCGTCGACGCCGTGCGCCGCGCGCTCGAGATCACGCCCCCGGAGCTCGCGTCGGACATCGTGGACCGCGGCATCGTGATGACCGGCGGCGGGGCGCTGATCCGCGGGCTCGACATGATGCTGAGCCAGGAGACCGGGCTGCCGATCCACGTCGACGACGACCCCCTCACCTGCGTGGTCCGCGGTACCGGCCGTATCTTGGACGACGAGGAGAAGTACTGGTCGGTCCTGACGACCTGAGGCCGCGATGGCGACGAGAGCTTCGCGCGTAGGCAGCGTCATCGACAACGCGCTGCTCGGTACCTGCTTCCTGGGGTCGCTCATCCTGCTGTTCCTGCCGGTGCAGCTGCGCGATCGCTCCGCGGCTGCCCTCCGGCGGACGATCGTCGCACCGTTCGCCGAGCTGCAGCGACGGGCCGAGCTGATGCGCGCGGCGTTCGTCTCGTACGACGAGCGGATGGATCGGCTCGCGCAGATCACGCGGCTCCAGATCGAGTACTCGGCCGTGCGGAGCGAGAACGAGCGGCTCCGGAAAACGCTCTCCCTCGGATCGCGGCTGAGCTGGGGTTTCGTGGCCGCCGAGGCGACGCCGGCGCAGCTCGAGAGCGACCTCGTGTCGCGGCAGATCCTGCAGACGTTCAGCGTCACGGCGGGGTCGCGGGCCGGCATCCAGCCGTTCACGCCGGTCATCAACGCCGACGGGCTGGTCGGCATGGTGCAGACGGCCGACGCCTCGTCGTCGATCGCGATCTCGTACGCGCATCCGGACTTCCGCGTGAGCGCGACGACGCCGAACGACTCGGCGTTCGGGGTGGTGCAGGCGCGGCTCGGCTCGGGCAAGGAGCTCGGCCTGCTGGAGATGCGCGGCGTGCCGTTCCGCTCCCCGCTGAAGGCGGGACAGCTCATCATCAGCTCGGGGCTCGGCGGCACCTATCCGCGCGGCATCCCGGTCGGTACGGTCATCCGCGAGGTCTCGACGCCGGAGAAGTGGGCGCGGACGTACCTGCTGCAGCCGGCGGCGTCGCTCGCGAACCTCGGCCCGGTCTTCATGCTGCTGAAGAAGCGGTCGGACGAGGGCGTGACGACGATCTGGATGAGCCAGGCCTCGGCCGACTCGGCGGCCCGCGCGATCGCGGCCGGCGGCGACTCGCTCGCCCGGGTCGCGGCCGAGCAGGAGATGGCCGCCCGACGGGCCGCGCTCGACTCGCTCGGTCGTGAGCAGGCGCGCGCCGACTCGGCCGCCGCGCCGCGCCCGGTGCCGCCGCAGACGACGCCCGCCGCGACTCCGCCGTCGGCCGCGCCGCGCCCGGCCGCCGCCGCGCCCTCGGCGGCGCCGCCGCGCCCGACGACGACCACCACGCCCACGTCGACGACGCCGGCGCCACGGCCGGCGACCGCGGACACCGCGGGCCGCACCGCCAGGCCCACCGTGCCGCGGCCCACGGTGCCGCGGCCCACGGTACCCGTGCCCGGGGCCCACCTGTGAGCTTCGGCGCCGGTCTGCGGGTCGCGCTCGCGTTCGTCGCGCTCGTGCTGCTGCACTACACGCTGCGCCCGCTGCTCGGCTGGCGCGCGCCGATCGACTTCCTGGTGATCGCGGTGCTGCTCGTGGCGGTACGCATGCGCCCCGGGCTGGCCGCGGTGCTCGGCTTCATCATCGGGCTCGCGTCCGATGCGCTGACGCCGTCCGCGTTCGGGAGTGGGGCGCTCGGCATGAGCGTCGTCGCGTATCTGGCGTCGTGGCTGAAGGCGGTGTTCTTCGCCGACAACATCGCGCTCAGCGCGATGTTCTTCTTCGTCGGCAAGTGGACCTTCGATGCGTTGTACCTGGTATCAGAGCGGCGCCTGCAGGGTCCCGAGCTGGTGATGCAGCTGCTGCTCTGGTCCCCGCTCGCCGCGACGGTGACCGCGCTGTCCGGCGTGCTCCTATTGCTGTTGCTGCGGCCACTGCTGGGCCGCTCTCCGGGATGAGCTTCCATCCGAACGACATCGCCCGCCGCTCGCGGGGCGCCAGGGTTCTCCTCGTGGCGTCGTTCGTCCTGCTCGGCAGCGCGTTCTATCGCGCACAGGTGCTGCACCACGCCGAGTACGTCATGCAGTCCGAGGAGAACCGGCTGCGGGAGGTCCCGCTTCCCGCGCCGCGCGGGATCATCTACGACCGCAACGGCAAGGTCATCGCCGAGAACCTCCCGGGCTACACGGTCTCGGTGCTGTCGCCGAGCCCGGACTCGCTGCGCGAGACGCTGCGCCGCCTGAACGCGGTGATCCCGTTCACGGACGACGACATCGCGACCGCGGTGCGCCGCTTCAACCGCGCCCCCAACCGGCCCGCCGTCATTCTCGCCGACGCGAACTTCGCGCAGGTCTCGGTGCTCGAGGAGCACCGCACGGAGTTCCCGAGCCTCATCATCCAGAGCACGCCGAAGCGCTGGTACCCGGACGGCCCGTCCGTCGCGTCGATCATCGGCTACACGGGCGAGATCTCCGAGGCCGAGCTGACGAAGCCGGAGTTCAGCGCGTACAAGGCGGGCATGCGCATCGGGAAGGGCGGCCTGGAGCGGCAGTACGAGAACGTGCTGCGCGGCCGCGAGGGCTATCGGTTCGTGGAGGTCGACGCGCGCGGGCGCGTGGTGCGCGAGGCGCCGCGCGACGACCAGCAGCCGGAGGCCGCGCCTGCGCTGTACACGAACATCGACCTCGATCTGCAGAAGCTCACGCAGTCGCTGTTCGGCGACACGCTGCAGGGCGCCGCGGTGGCGATCGATCCGCAGACCGGCGGCGTGCTCGCGCTCGTGTCCGCGCCGAGCTACGACCCGAATCGCTTCACGGGCGGCATCCCGAAGGCGTACTACGACTCGCTGAACACCGACCCGCGCCGTCCGCTGTACAACAAGGCGATCCAGGGTCGCTACGCGCCGGGGTCGACGTTCAAGCTCGCCACGGCCATCGCGGGGCTCGAGAAAGGGCTCGTGAATCTCGACACGCACATGGACCAGCCGTGCACGGGCGGCTTCTCGTTCGGCCGCGGCTACTGGCGCTGCTGGGACAAGCGAGGGCACGGGAACGTGAACCTCGCCCAGGCCATCGAGAAGTCGTGCGACGTCTACTTCTACCAGCTCGGCCTCAAGCTGCAGCTGTCGGAGCTCGTGGCGGGCGGGCTGCGCCTGCACATGAACGACCGCACGGGGATCGACCTGCCGAGCGAGATGCGGCCGCTGTTCCCCTCCGACCCGCGCGAGTACTTCCGGAAGAAGTACGGGCGCAACTTCGTCCCCGCGTCGACGGCGATCAACATGTCGATCGGCCAGGGCGAGAACGCGCAGACGGTGATCAACATGGCGCGCTTCTACGCCGCGCTCGCGAACGACGGCATCATGCCGCGTCCGACGATCGCGCGGCTGCAGTCGCCGCGGCAGCGCGTGTACAACCTGCCGCCGGACCAGCTCGCGGGCATCCGTAAGGCGCTCGCCGGCGTCGTGTCGGAGCGCGGGACCGCGGCCGGCGCGGCGATCCAGGGCGTGGCGATCGCGGGCAAGACGGGCACGGCGCAGAGCGGCCAGTTCGATCCGGCCACCGGCAAGGAGCTGAACCACGCGTGGTTCACGGGCTTCGCGCCGGCGGACAAGCCGCGCATCGTGGTCGCGGTGATGCTGGAGAAGGTGCCCTTCCACGGCTCGGTCTCGGCACGCATCGCGTCGCAGATGATCAGCTTCTACCTCAAGGCGCAGGCGACCGTCGACGAAGCGGTCACGAACGGCGGATGAGGCACCGTCTGCAGGCGGCCGACTGGCCGCTCGTCGTGTGCGCGCTGCTGCTGTCGGTCTACGGCATCGCGATGGTGTACTCCGCGGGCCAGGTCGACCCGAGCGTGATGAACGCATTCGTCGCCGGCGCGTGGAAGCGGCAGCTCGTGTGGTTCGTCATCGCGTTAGGCGGCGCGTACACCGTGTCGCGCGCGTCGACGCGGCTGCTGGAATGGATCGCGTGGCCCGGCTACCTGTTCGGGCTGTTCCTGCTCGCGGTGACGCTGGTGTTCGGCTCCGGCGCCGGGACCGCGGCGAGCATGAAGGGGTGGCTCACGATCGCCGGGCACCGCCTCGGCCAGCCGGCGGAGCTCGCGAAGCCGCTCACGGCGCTGATGCTCGCGCGCGTGCTCGCGCAACGCGGCGAGGAGCCGAAGTCGCTGCTCGACCTGTGGAAGCCCGCGGTGGTCGTGTTCGTGCCGTGGCTGCTCATCATGGCGCAGCCGGACCTCGGCTCCGGCATGGTGCTCATCGGCATCCTGTTCGCCATGCTGTTCTGGGCCGGCGTGCCGTGGCCGATGCTCGTGCTGCTCGCGAGCCCGGTGGTGAGCCTGCTGCTCTCGTTCAGTCCGACGTTCTGGGGGACGTGGTTCCTCCTGCTGCTCGCGCTGCTGTTCTGGTACAAGCCGTACCTGGCCGAGGGTGTGACGCTCGTCGTGGCGAACGTGTTCATGGGCGTGCTCGCGCCGCTCGTGTGGGACAAGCTGAAGCCGTACCAGCAGCGGCGCCTGCTCGTCTTTCTCGATCCGCAGAACGATCCGCGCGCGTCGGGCTACCACGTGATCCAGTCGCAGGTGGCGATCGGCTCGGGCGGGTGGTTCGGGAAGGGGTGGACGCTCGGCTCGCAGAAGCGGCTGGCGTTCCTCCCCGCGCAGCACACCGACTTCATCTTCGCCGTCGTGGGCGAGGAGATGGGGTTCATCGGCGTGTCGATCGCGCTCGCGCTGTTCCTCGTGCTGCTGCTGCGCTGCACGCGCATCGCGTCGCGCGCCACGGACTCGTTCAGCTCCCTCGCCGCGTTCGGGCTGGCCGCGAGCTGGTTCGTCCACGTCATGGTGAACGTGGGCATGACGCTGAACCTGATGCCGATCACCGGCATCCCGCTGCCGTTCTTCTCCTACGGCGGCTCGTTCATGCTGATCTCGTGGCTGGCGATCGGGGCGCTGGTGCGGTTCTCCGCGGAGGGAAGGGGTCGCGGCGAGCATTTGGCGATCTAGATCACAGGGGTGCCGTCTGAGGCCGCCTGGCGACAGATTTCACCCCCATGGCCTGGTTCCGGAAAGACAAGAAGCCTCGCGTCCCGCGGCGCGAGCGTCTCGAGATCCCACCCGATGCCTGGGAGAAGTGCGAGGCGTGCGGACACACGGACATCCGGGAGAAGTTCGTCCGGAACCTGAACGTCTGCCCGGTCTGTGAGTACCACCGCCGCGTCCGGGCCATCGAGTACGTCAACATCCTCCTGGACGAGAACTGGGAGGAGACCGACGACGACGTCCGCTCCGTGGACCCGCTCGGCTTCCCCGAGTACCCGCAGCGCCTGAAGAAGGCGAACACGAACGCGGGCGACGGCGACGCGATCATCACCGCCTCCGGGTCGATCGGCGGCATCCCGGCGAACCTCGGGGTGATGGACTTCGCGTTCATGGGCGGCTCGATGGGCTCCGTGGTCGGCGAGAAGATCGCCCGCGCGGGACAGCGCTCGCTCGAGAAGAAGCACCCGCTCATCCTCATCTCGGCGTCGGGCGGCGCGCGCATGCAGGAGGGGGTGCTCTCGCTCATGCAGATGGCGAAGGCGTCCGCCGTGCTGTCGCAGCTGGCCGAGCGACGCGTGCCGTACGTGTCGATCCTCACGAACCCCACCACGGGCGGCGTGAGCGCCAGCTACGCGATGCTGGGCGACATCATCCTGGCCGAGCCGGGCGCCGTGATCGGCTTCGCGGGACCGCGCGTCATCAAGCAGACGCTGGGGCAGGATCTCCCCGAGGGATTCCAGACGGCGGAGTTCCTCCTCGACCACGGCATGCTCGACGACGTGGTGCACCGCCGCGAGCTGAAGGGGACGCTGGAGAAGCTGCTCCGGCACATGTTGGGGCGGCCCGCCGCCGTCGGGGCCGCAGCGTCCTGAGCGCCGGGCAGCTCGCCGCCGTCGCGCCACACGCGACGGGCGCCTACCGGGCAGCGCTGGAGCACCTGTTCGCGCGCACCACCGGGGGCAGCCGCTACGGTCTGGAGCGGACGCGGGCGCTGCTCGCCACGCTCGGCGACCCGCATCTCGCGTTGCCCGTGCTGCACGTCGCCGGCACGAACGGGAAGGGGAGCACGGTGGCGACGCTCGACGCGCTGCTGCGCGCGCGGGGGCTGCGCGCGGGCCGCTACACGTCGCCGCACCTCGTCGACTTCCGCGAGCGCATCGTGGTCGACGACCGGCCGATCACCGAGGACGAGGTCGTGGCGTTCGTGCACGCGCACACGGCGAACGCGGAGCGCATCGGATCCACGTTCTTCGAGTTCACGACGGCGATGGCGTTCGACCACTTCGCGCGCGCCGGCGCCGACGTCGTGGTGGCGGAGACGGGGCTCGGCGGCCGTCTCGATTCGACCAACGTCGTGCAGCCGCTCGTGTCGGCCGTCACGTCGATCGGGCTCGATCACACGGAGCTGCTCGGCGACACGCTCGACGCGATCGCGCGCGAGAAGGCCGGCGTGTTCAAGGCGGGACGACCGGCGGTCGTCGGCGAGCGCGACGCCACCATCCGGCACACGCTCGCCGCGCTCGGCGAAGCCGTGGGCGCTGCTCCCGTGCGCGTGATCGCCGACGAGACGACGCTGTCCGACGTGGCCGTCACGCCGGACGGGACGCGCTTCACGATCGATGGGGCGCTCGGGCGCGGCGCGCTCGCGACGCCGCTGCTCGGCCGCTTCCAGGCGGCGAACACGCTCGTCGCACTCACCATGCTCGATGCGGCGGGCGATGCGTGGCGCCTGCCACTGGACGACGCGGCACGCGCGCTCGGCGCGGTGCGGCTGCCGGGCCGCTTCCAGCGCGTGGGACGCTGGGTGTTCGACGTGGCGCACAACCCGGACGGCGCGCGCGTGCTGGCCGATACGCTGCGTACGGTGTCGCTGCCGCGGCCGCTGTCGGCGCTCGTCGCGGTGCTCGCCGACAAGGACTGGGCGGCGATCCTCACCGAGCTCGCGCCGGTGGTCGACCATCTCGTGCTCACGGCGGCGCCGACCGCGCCGCCGAACCGTGTTTGGGATCCCGCGGAAGCGCAGCGCTTCGCCGCGTCGCGCGGTTGGTCCGCCGAGCTGGTGACGGACTTCGACGCCGCGCTCGCGCGCGCCGCGCAGGATGCGGGAACGACGCTCGTCGCCGGCTCGTTCCACACCGTCGGCGACGCGATGGCGCGCTTGCAGGTCGATCCGCTGGCCCGATAGCTTTTCGCGATGACCGTCAGCAAGCCCCTCCCCGGCTTCCGAGACTTCTTTCCCGCGGAGTTCGCCGAGCGCGCCTACATCGTCAACACGTGGCGGAGCGTGGCGCGCCGCTACGCGTTCGTCGAGTACGACGGTCCGCCGCTCGAGCCGCTCGAGCTGTACACGCGCAAGAGCGGCGAGGAGATCGTCGGACAGCTCTACAACTTCGAGGACAAGGGCGGGCGCGCGGTCGCGATGCGGCCGGAGATGACGCCGACGTTCGCGCGCATGGTGGCGTCCCGGGCGAACGCGCTGCGCAAGCCGGTGCGCTGGTTCTCCGTGCCGCAGCTGTTCCGCTACGAGCGCCAGCAGCGCGGCCGGCTGCGCGAGCACTTCCAGCTCAACGTCGATCTCGTGGGCGAGAGCGACGTGAGCGCCGACGCGGAGCTGCTCGCGGTCGCGATCGACATCATGCGCGCGTTCGGGCTGGCCGAAGGCGACGTCGTCGCGCGCGTGTCCGATCGACGTCTGCTCGCCGCGCTGCTCGCCGGCGTCGGGATCGACGAGGCGCAGCTGCCCGCGGCATACGCCGCGATCGACAAGATCGAGCGCGACCCGCGCGAGGTGCTGCTGGAGCGGTTGGCGAACGCCGGCATCGCGAACGACGTCGGCGAGCGGGTGCTCGACCTCGCGCGCCCGTGGACGATCGAGGACCTGCGCGCCGCGCACCCGCATGCGAGCGAGCACGTCGATCGCATGGAGCGGTATCTCGCGCTGCTCGACGCGCTCGGCGTGCGGAAGTGGGTGAAGCTCGACCTCACCATCGTGCGTGGGCTCGCGTACTACACGGGCATCGTGTTCGAGATCTTCGACCGGCAGGGCGAGTTCCGCGCGATCTGCGGCGGCGGGCGCTACGACACGCTGCTCTCCGCGTTAGGCGGGGTCGATCTCCCGGCGCTCGGCTTCGGCATGGGCGACGTGGTGCTCGGCGAGCTGCTGCGGTCGCGCGGGCTGATGCCGTCGTCGGAGCCGGCGATCCACTACTGGGTGGCATACGACGATCCCGCCCTGCTGCCGATGGCGATGCACACCGCGACGCTGCTCCGTCGACTCGGCTACGCGGTGGAGTACGCGCTGCGCGAGCAGTCGCTGGACAAGCAGCTGAAGGCGGCGCGCTCCGCGGGCGCGGTGGCGGCCGTGCTGCTCAAGCGCGACACGCTGGCGTCGTCGCAGTCGGTGACGCTGCGGCGACTCGCCGACAAGGCGGAGGAGACGCTGACCATGAGCGCGTGGATGGATCAGCTCACCGCCGCGCACGAAGGGCGCCCGCCGGTCGACGGCCTGCAGGGCCCGACCGGGATCGACTGACCGACCACCGTACCGACGAGAGAGAAGCCAGGGTTCCATGGCCGACGACAAGAAGCTCACCCCCCGCGCCACCGACTTCAGCGCCTGGTACAACGAGCTGGTGCTCCGTGCGGAGCTGGCGGACTACTCGCCGGTGCGCGGCTGCATGGTGATCCGACCGAACGGCTACGGGATCTGGGAGCGCATGCAGCGCGCGCTCGACGACATGTTCAAGGCGACCGGGCACGTGAACGCGTACTTCCCGCTGTTCATCCCGGAGAGCTACCTCCACAAGGAGGCGCAGCACGTCGAGGGATTCGCGCCCGAGACGGCGGTCGTCACGCATGGCGGCGGCAAGCAGCTCGAGGAGCCGCTCGTCGTGCGCCCGACCTCGGAGACGATCATCTACTCGATGTTCGCGAAGTGGGTGCAGAGCTACCGCGACCTGCCCCTGCTCTACAACCAGTGGGCGAACGTGGTGCGCTGGGAGATGCGCACGCGCCTATTCCTGCGCACGATGGAGTTCCTCTGGCAGGAGGGGCACACGGCGCACGCCACGCACGACGAGGCGGAGGCCGAAGCGCGGCAGATGCTCGGCGTATACCGCGACTTCATGGAAGGGTGGATGGCGATGCCCGTCGTCACCGGCCAGAAGACGGAGAGCGAGAAGTTCGCCGGCGCGCTGCGCACGTACGCGTGCGAGGCCATGATGCAGGACGGCAAGGCACTGCAGGCGGGCACGTCGCACAACCTCGGGCAGAACTTCGCGAAGGCGTTCGAGCTGAAGTTCCAGAGCGAGAGCGGCACGATCGAGCACGCGTGGAACACGAGCTGGGGCGTCTCCACGCGCATGATCGGCGGGCTCGTGATGACGCACGGTGACGACAACGGCATGGTGACGCCGCCGCTGCTCGCGCCGATCGAGGTCGTCATCATCCCGATCTGGCGCAAGGACGAGGACCGCGCGCAGGTGTTCGAGGCGGCCGACCGGCTGCGCGGCCGGCTGCGCGACTGGGAGCGGCGCGAGCCAGCGCGGCTGCGCGTGCACGTCGACCTGCGCGAGGGGATGACGCCGGGCGCGAAGTACTACGAGTGGGAGACGCGCGGCGTACCGCTGCGGCTCGAGCTCGGGCCGCGCGACATCGCCAGCAATCAGTGCGTGCTCGTCCGGCGCGACACGCGCGCGAAGCAGACGGTGTCGCTCGACACGATCGGCGAGGACATCGAGGAGACGCTCGAGAAGATGCAGACGGATCTGCTCTCGGCGGCGCGCGACCGCATGGACAAGAACTCCTACCGCGGCGACATCACGTACGACCGCTTCAAGGAGATCATGGACGCGGGCGGCTTCGTGTACGCCGGCTGGAACGGCGACCCGAAGGTCGAGGCGCAGGTGAAGGAGGAGACGAAGGCCACCATCCGCGTCATTCCCGACGAGGAGTTCCGCAGCGCCGACGCGCCGACGCGGTGCATGGTGACCGGCGAACCAGCGAAGCACGAGGTCGTGTGGGCCAGGGCGTACTGAGCGCGGCCGCGGTGGGACCGGACTTCGAGCCGGGCTTTTCCTCGCGAGACGGAGAGCTGTACTGCGACGCGGTGCCGGCGGGACACATCGCGGAGGCGGTGGGCACGCCGGCCTACGTGTACAGCGCCGGCGTGGTGCGGCAGCAGTACCGGCGCCTCGACGCGGCGTTGGGCGGCGTGCCGCACCGCGTGCACTACAGCGTGAAGGCGAACTCGAACCTCGCGATCCTGCGCCTGCTGCAGGCCGAGGGCGCGGGCGTCGACATCGTCTCGGGCGGCGAGCTGTATCGCGCGCGCGAGGCCGGATTCGCCGGGCGCGACATCGTGTTCAGCGGCGTCGGCAAGACGGCGCGCGAGCTGGACGAGGCGCTCGCCGAGGGCGTGCTGTTCGTCAACGTCGAGAGCGAGGGCGAGCTCGTGGTGCTCGACGAGGTGGCGCGCGCGCGGGGCATGGTGGCGCCGGTGGCGCTGCGCGTGAACCCCGAGGTGATGGTCGACAGTCCGCACCACTACATCCGCACCGGCGAGAAGGGGCACAAGTTCGGCATCCCGTACGACGACGTGCGCGACGCCGCGCGGCTCACGCGATCACTGCCCAACGTGGAGCTGGTCGGCATCGACATGCACATCGGCTCGCAGCTCTCGAGCTTCGAGCCGTACGCCGACGCGCTCGAGCGCGTCTCGGCGCTCGTCACGCAGCTGCGCGCGGACGACTTCGACCGCATCCGATACCTGGACGTCGGCGGCGGACTCGGCGTCGTGTACCGCGACGAGCCGGCGACGGACGTGGAGCGCTACGCGGAGGGCGTCGCGCGTGCGGCGCGCGCGCTGGACGTGACGCTCGTCCTCGAGCCGGGTCGCTTCCTCGTCGCCGAGGCGGGGCTGCTCCTCACGAAGGTGCTGTACCGCAAGCGGAGCGGCGGCAAGGAGTACGTCATCACCGACGCGGGGATGAACGATCTACTGCGGCCGTCGCACTACGAGGCGTTCCACGAGATCGTCGCCACGCGGCCCCGCGGACATCGCGTGGTGGCGGACGTCGTGGGGCCGGTGTGCGAGAGCGGCGACTTCCTCGCGCGCAACCGCGTGGTGGACGACGCGCGCCCGGGCGACGTGTTGGGCATCCGCACGGCGGGCGCGTACGGCTTCGTGATGGCGTCGAACTACAACTCGCGGCCGCGCCCCGCCGAGGTGCTCGTGGACGGCGACCGCTATGCCGTGGTGACGGAGCGGGAGCGGTACGAGGACCTCGTGCGTCAGGAGCGCGCCGCGCTGGACTGGAGGACCGCGTGAAGATCGGACTGCTCGCCGACACCCACGACCGCCTGCCGGCGATCGCGGAGCTGCTGCACCGCTTCCAACAAGCGGGCGTGACGCTCGTGCTGCACGCCGGCGACTACAGCGCGCCGTTCGCGCTCCGGCCGTTCCGCGAGGCGAGCCTGCCGCTCGCCGGCGTGTTCGGTCGCAACGACGGCGACCGCGAGGGACTGCTCGCCGCGGCGGCGGCGCTGCCGGCCGGGGGCGAGCTGTTCGAGTCGCCGCACAGCTTCACCGTCGACGGACAGACGATCCTCGTCGTGCACGACGTGAGCGACGTGCTGCCGCGCTCCCTCGACGCGCACGCGATCGTCATCCACGGCTGCTCGCACCAGGCCGAGACGCGCACGCGCGGCGAGACGCTGATGGTGAATCCAGGGGAAGGGTGCGGTTGGCTGAGCGGCACGCCGAGCGCGGCGATCCTCGACCTCGCGACGCGCGAGGTACAGCGCGTGACGCTCGACGACTGGGCGAGCCGCTCGTGACACACGACCGCATCCTCATCATCGACTTCGGTTCGCAGTACACGCAGCTCATCGCGCGGCGCGTGCGCGAGGCGCGGGTGTACTCCGAGATCCACCCGCCGACGCGGTCGCTCGAGTGGATCCGCGCGTGGAAGCCGACGGGCATCATCCTGAGCGGCGGGCCGAACTCGGTCTACGACAACGGCGCGCCGTCGACGCCGTCGGGCATCGTGGACGTGGCCCCGGTGCTCGGCGTGTGCTACGGCATGAACCTGCTCGCGCAGCTCCACGGCGCCCGCATCGCCCCCGGCACGCAGCGCGAGTACGGCCGCGCCGAGGTCGAGGTGCTCGAGTCGTCGTCGCTGTTCTCCGGCTTCGGCCGCGGCGAGAAGACGCCGGTGTGGATGAGCCACGGCGACCAGGTGACCGAGCTGCCTAACGATCTCGAGGTGCTCGCGCGCAGCGTGGGCAGTCCGGTGGCCGCGTTCCGCCACCGCGACCGACCGCTGTTCGGCGTGCAGTTCCATCCCGAGGTGGCGCACTCGCCGCGCGGCGGCGAGATCCTCGCCAACTTCCTGTTCGACGTCTGCGGCGCGAAGCCGGACTGGACGCCGGGCGCGTTCATCGACGACGAGGTCGCGAAGATCCGCGCGAAGGTCGGTACTTCGCGCGTGATCTGCGGCCTGTCGGGCGGCGTGGACTCGGCCGTCGCCGCCGCGCTCGTCCACCGCGCGATCGGCGATCAGCTCACGTGCATCTTCGTGGACACCGGGCTGCTGCGGCTGCACGAGCGCGACCAGGTGGAGCGCACCTTCCGCCGCCACCTCGGCATCGACCTCCGCGTGATCGACGCGTCGGACCGCTTCCTCGACGCGCTCGACGGCGTCGAGGATCCGGAGCAGAAGCGGAAGATCATCGGCCACACCTTCATCGACGTGTTCGAGGACGCGTCGGCGTCGGTGGGCGAGGACGTGAAGTTCCTCGTGCAGGGGACGCTCTACCCCGACGTGATCGAGAGCGCGTCGCCGACGGGCGGGCCGAGCGTCACGATCAAGACGCACCACAACGTGGGCGGCCTGAAGCCCGACATGAAGTTCGGGCTCATCGAGCCGCTGCGCGAGCTGTTCAAGGACGAGGTGCGCAACGTCGGGCGCGAGCTCGGGCTGCCGGAGGAGATGGTCGGCCGGCACCCGTTCCCGGGCCCGGGCCTCGCCATCCGCGTGCTCGGCGCCGTGACGCGCGACGCGTTAGGCGTGCTGCGGCAGGCGGACGCGATCTACCTCGAGGAGATCCACGAGGCCGGCCTGTACGACGAGATCTGGCAGGCGTTCGCCGTGCTGCTGCCGGTGCGCAGCGTCGGCGTGATGGGCGACTACCGCACCTACGAGAACGTCGTCGCGCTGCGCGCCGTGACGAGCACCGACGGCATGACCGCCGACTGGTTCCCGTTCCCGCACGACGTCCTCGCGCGCGTGTCGAACCGGATCATCAACGAGGTGCGCGGCGTGAACCGCGTCGTCTACGACGTCAGCTCCAAGCCGCCGGCGACGATCGAGTGGGAGTGACCGTCAGACCCCTTTCTCGCGCAGCAGGTCCATGAACTCGCGCGGCTCGCTGATGGACAGCAGCCGCGTCGGAACGTCGGGCTCCTTGCTGAACTGCGCGATCTTGCCGAGCACCGGCAGGTACTGGTTCGAGACCTCGAGGGGCGGCGCGACGATGAGGAAGAAGAAGTTGACCGGCTTCTCGTCGATGGCCTTGAAGTCCACCCCGTTCGGCTTCCGCCCGAACGCGACGCGCAGCTTGTTGACGACGAGCGAGCGGCAGTGTGGGATGGCGATGCCCCGTCCGATGCCCGTGGACCCGAGGTTCTCCCGCCGCTTCAGCATCTTGAAGAGCATCCCCTCGGACTTGTCGTCGAGCTTCAGGAGCGCGATGAGCTCCTTCAGCACGTCGTCCTTCGTGTCGCCCTCCAGATTCAGCTTGACCGCGTCTTCGGAGAAGAACTCGCGCAGTTCCATCGAGGTCCTCGATCGTCGTGATGGCCCTGGCGGTGGTCGGGTGCGCTACCGTCCGGGCAGAACGTCCGAAACTACCCGGGCGGCCGAGCGCAGGCAAGCGTCGTCTAACTGACTGCGTTGCAGCGAGTTGCCCGTCTCGCTAGGTTGAGGCATGCGCTTCCCGTTCCCCGTCGCCGCCGAGATCCCGCTGTACCTCGCCCCGATGGCCGGCGTGTCGGAGTCGCCGTTCCGGCGCCTCTGCCGTCGCCACGGCGCGGACGTCGTCGTGACGGAGTTCCTGAGCGCCGAAGGGATCCGCCGCGAGAATCCCGCGACGGTGGACAAGCTCCGCTTCGGCGAGGACGAGCGCCCGATCGGCGTGCAGATCTTCGGCGCCGATCCGCAGGCGATGGGCGACGCGGCCGCGTTCGTGACGGACGTGTTCCAGCCGGAGTTCGTCGACATCAACTTCGGCTGCCCGGTGAAGAAGGTCGTGAAGCGCAACGGCGGCTCCGGGTGCCTGAAGGACCTCGGCCTCGTCGCGGACATCATCCGCGCCGTGTCGCGCAGCACGCACCTGCCGGTCACCGTGAAGACGCGCAGCGGGTGGAGCGAGGAGACGCGCGATCCCGTGGGGATCGCACTACACATGCAGGACGCCGGCGCCAAGGCGTTCACGCTGCACGCGCGCACGCGAACGCAGATGTACACGGGGCACGCGCGGTGGGAGGAGATCGCCGCCGTGGTCGACGCGCTGGACGTGCCGGTGATCGGCAACGGCGACATCAAGACGCCCGAGGACGTCGTGCGCATGCAGCGCATGACCGGCTGCGCCGCCGTGATGGTCGGCCGTGGCTCGTTCGGGCAGCCGTGGATCTTCGACCAGGCGAAGGCCCTGCTCCGGGGCGAGCCGATGCCGGCGACGCCCGCCGTGGAGCAGCGCTTCGCGATCGCGCTGGACCACGCGCGCATGGTCGAGGCGTACGAGGTCGATCCGGTCGGCGCGGCGATCGAGTTCCGAAAGCACCTCGGCTGGTACGCGAAGGGGCTCCCGAACTCGGCGGACCTGCGCCGGAAGCTCCACGCCGTGAAATCGTTCGGCGAGGTGGAGGGGATCTTCGGCGACTACCTGACGCGGCTGCAGCGCGGCGACTTCGGCGACGCGCCGACGGGCGCCGACGACTCCTCCGAGCTCGAGTCCGCGGCGGCGTGACGCGCGACGCCGTGCTCGCGCTGCTGCGGCAGGTCGCGACCGGTGCGCTGAGTCCCGAGGCGGTCGTCGAGCGGCTCGCGGCGGCGCCGTTCGAGAGCGTGGGCGAGTTCGCCACGGTCGACCACCACCGGGCGCTGCGCCAGGGATGGCCCGAGGTCGTCTACGGGGAGGGGAAGTCGGCCGAGCAGTGCGTGGCCGTGGCGGAGCGCCTCGTCGAGCGCAGCGCCGGCTTCCTCGTCACCAGAGCGGACTCGGCCGTCCGCTCGGCGCTCGTCGCCCGCTTCCCGTCGGCGGTCGAGAACGCCGTCGGGCGCACGGTGCGGCTGGGCGTCCGCACGAACGGCGCGGCCGCGACGGTCTGCGTCGTGACCGCCGGCACGACCGATCTGCCGGTGGCCGAGGAGTGCGCGGAGACGCTGCTCGCGTGCGGGCTGCGGCCCGAGCGGGTGACGGACGTCGGGGTGGCCGGGGTGCATCGGCTGCTGGCGCGCACCGCGTCCATTCGCCAGGCCGACGCCGTGGTGGTGATCGCGGGCATGGACGGGGCGCTGCCGTCGGTCGTCGGCGGGCTCGTCGCGGGACCCGTGATCGCGGTGCCGACCAGCGTCGGGTACGGCGCCGCGTTCGGCGGGCTCGCGCCGCTGCTGACGATGCTCAACAGCTGCGCGGCCGGGGTCGTCGTCGTGAACATCGACAACGGCTTCGGGGCAGCGATGGCAGCGGCGCGGATGCTCGCCGGTCGGACGTCAGACGCCGCTTGAGGTCGGCGGCCGAACGCGTTGTGGCCGCGGCAGTTGCGTCACGCCCCGAAGTCCATCTCGACGGTTGATTTCGGGGGCGCGGGCGGCTATACTGCATGTCACGGGGGTGACCTGGCTTCGACGGGGTTGGTGAAGCCGTGGTTGCGTGCTCAGGTCCTGAGTCCTGGTGAAACACTCGGGAAATCTCCAACTGCCAACAACAACCTGGCTCTCGCTGCGTAAGGCTTAGGCCTTACCCAGCAGTGCTCACGAGGCAGCCCGCCCGGGGCGGCACGTGAGTAACGCAAATCTGGGCTAGCCCGTCGGTGCGTCTTCCGGCGGCGGGCAAAACTCTAGGAGACTCATTCGACGGTAGGCGGCCTCTCGGCCAGCCGGCGGAGACATCAATCGAGAGGATACGCACGTAGAGACCGTGGTCGATCTAGTCTCGGACAGGGGTTCGACTCCCCTCACCTCCACTCGCCAGACACCGAGGGCCGTCAGCTCAGCGCTGACGGCCCTCGGTGTTTCGGGTCGATCGTCAGGCGTTCGTCAGGCGTGATCGAGCCGGATCCGGCGTCGACGCCGGGACGCCAGCATGGCCATCACCGCGACGCCGCCGGCGACGAGCGGACCCGGAGCGGGCTCGGGGACGCCCGGAAACACGCTGCACGCCGGGTCGGGTGAGGTGTCCACGCTCTTCGTGCCCGGACTCTTGTCGGGCTCCTTCTTCTTGCAGACGTCCGACACGCTCGCGAAGCCGACGATCTGATAGTCGAAGCGCTTCGCGTCGAACGTCTCGGTGCTCCCGTCGGCGAACCCGTAAACGATCTTCGGCTGATCGATCGTGAACTTCCACACGGGCAGCTTGGTCTTTGGGTCCGTGCCGATGCTCAGGTTCGCCTGCGACGCGGTGCCGCCGGTGTACGGCTTGCCGTTCACCGTCGTGGGCGAGTTCCCCGCCTGATCCGTGAACCCGGTGTTCGGTTGGATGTTCGGGTCGACGATGCTGATCCGCGGCGGCTTGGTGAGGTCGAGCTCCAGCCCCCACAGGAAGACCGCGTGGCCGATCATCTCCGGGCCCGACGCCAGGAACAGCACGATCAGCTCCTGGTTCTTCCACTCCTGCACGAGCGTCGCGTAGTCCAGCTGGCGTCGGGAAAACAGCTTGACGTTCGCCGTGTAGCCGCGCGAGTCCAGCGACGTCTGCATCGCCTTCTGGAAGTCCTGCGCGGAGGTCCGACCGGGCGACTTGAAGTCGGGGTCCCAGATCTTGTGGAAGTTCTCCTGCTGCTCGCCGTAGGGCTTCGCGCTCGGCGGCGTGATCCGGCCGACCCGCTCGAGGTACTTCAGCAGATTGACTCCGGCGACGTCGATGCAGCACACGCGCGACGATCCGAACCCGTAGTCGATGGGGTCTCCGGTGAGCTCGTCCTGCGCGGGGAGCGGAATCGCGACGAGACACGCGATGCCGACGAGGAGCGCCCTCCGGATTCCGCGGTGCGGAGGTGCGCTGCGCGGGGGTGCGCTGTGCGGTGGATCTCGACGACGGCCCATGCGAGCCTCCTTGAGTCCAGGCGCGCGCGTCGCTGGCCGACGCTGACGGCGGGCCCCGCCGTCAGGTCGATGACACGTCGCAGCGATGGTCGCGCGCGCCGTGGGTCGTCGATCATGCGCGGGCCCGGCAGATCACGCAACGCCGCGACCGCGAGGCCTCACGCCACGAGTCCCTCGTCGTCCGGCCCGCGCCGGATGCTGAGCGCCCCCGCCTCCTCGTTGTCGTCCTCACCCTGCAGTGCGGCCTGCGCTGCCGCGAGCCGCGCCACCGGTACCCGAAACGGGGAGCACGACACGTAATCGAGCCCGCTGCGGTGGAAGAAGCGCACCGACCGCGGCTCGCCCCCATGCTCGCCGCACACGCCGACCTTGAGCTTCGGCCGCGACGTGCGCCCGTCGTAGACCGCGCGGCGAATGAGCTTCCCGACGCCCTCCTGGTCCAATACCTGGAACGGGTCGTCGGCGAGGATGCCGCGCTCGATGTAGACCGGGAGGAATCGGCCCGCGTCGTCGCGCGACAGACCGAGCGTCGTCTGCGTGAGGTCGTTCGTCCCGAACGAGAAGAACTCCGCCGTGCGTGCGATCTCGTCGGCGGTGAGCGCCGCGCGCGGCAGCTCGATCATCGTGCCGACGAGGTACTCGATGTCGATCCCCATCGCGTCGAGCGTCTCGTGCGCCACGCGCCGGATGATCGCCGCCTGGTTGTCGAACTCGCGCACGGTGGCGACGAGCGGGATCATGATCTCCGGCTTCACCTCGAACCCGCGGCGCGTCGCGCGCACTGCCGCCTCGAAGATCGCCCGCGCCTGCATCTCGGTGATCTCGGGGTAGGTGATGCCGAGGCGGCACCCGCGATGGCCGAGCATCGGGTTCGACTCGCGCAGCTCGTCGACGATGCGGTTGAGCTGATCGCGCGAGAGGTTCAGCGTGCGCGCGAGCAGCTTCGACTCCTCGCCGCCGTGCGGCAGGAACTCGTGCAGCGGCGGATCGAGCAGACGAATGGTGACGGGACAGCCGTCCATCGCCTCGAAGATCCCCTCGAAGTCCGCGCGCTGCATGGGGAGCAGCTTCGTGAGCGCGCGGCGACGACCGCCCTCGTCGCGGGCGACGATCATCTCGCGCATGGCGGTGATGCGGTCACCCTCGAAGAACATGTGCTCCGTGCGACAGAGCCCGATCCCCTCGGCACCGAACGCGCGCGCGATGCGCGCGTCCTTCGGCGTGTCGGCGTTCGCGCGCACGCGCAGTCGCCGCAGCTCGTCGGCCCAGCCGAGCAGGTCGGCGAACGCGCGGTAGGCCGGCGCGCGCGACGCGTCGAGCTGCCCGCCCACCACGCGCACGATCTCGCTCGGCACGGTGGGGAGCTGCCCCGCGTACACCTTGCCGCTCGCGCCGTCGAGCGTGATCCACTCGCCCTCGTGCACGACGGTGTCCGCGGCGGTGAAGCGGCGGTGGTTCGCGTCGACGTGGATGTCCTTGCACCCGACGACCGCGCACTTGCCCATGCCGCGCGCGACGACCGCGGCGTGGCTCGTCATGCCGCCGCGCGCCGTGAGCACCGCGCGCGCCGCGACGATGCCGTGGAAGTCCTCGGGCGTCGTCTCCTCGCGCACGAGCACCACGGCCTCGCCGCGGGCCGCGCGCTGCTCGGCGATGTCGGGGTCGAAGACGGCGACGCCGCTCGCGGCGCCGGGGCTCGCGGGGAGGCCCGTCGCCACCTCGCGCGCGCGCACACCGGCGTCGATCACCGGATGCAGCAGCTGGTCGAGCTGCGACGGCACCACGCGCCTAACGGCCTCGTCGCGCGTGATCAGCCCCTCGCTCACCATGTCGTGCGCGATGCGCACCGCGGCGGCGGCGGCGCGCTTGCCGGTGCGCGTCTGGAGCAGGAACAGCTTCCCGCGCTCGACGGTGAACTCGATGTCCTGCATCTCGCGGAAGTGCGCCTCGAGGCGCCGCTGCGTCTCCAGCAGCTCCTCGTACGCGCCGGGCAGGCGCTCGGCCATCTCCTCGATGCGGAGCGGCGTGCGGATGCCGGCGACGACGTCCTCGCCCTGCGCGTTCACGAGGAACTCGCCGTAGAACGTCCGCGCGCCCGTGCTCGGGTCGCGCGTGAACGCCACGCCGGTGCCCGAGTCGTCGCCCATGTTGCCGAACACCATGGCGACCACGTTCACGGCGGTGCCGAGGTCCTCGGCGATGCCGTTCACCTTCCGGTAGTCGACGGCCTTCTTCAGCGTCCACGAGCGCCATACGGCCTCCACGGCGCCCCAGAGCTGCGTCTCGGGGTCGCTCGGGAAGTCCGCGCCAGTGGCGTTGCGCACCAGCCGCTTGTACTCGGCGACGAGCTCCCGCAGCGCGTCCTCCGACAGCTCGGCGTCGGTCTCAACGTCGTTCGTCAGGCGCTTGGCGGCGAGCAGCTGCTCGAAGCGCGACGCGGGGACGCCGAGCACGACGTCGGCGTACATCTGGATGAAGCGGCGATACGAGTCGAACGCGAAGCGCGCATTGTCGCTCGCGCGCGCGAGGCCGACGACCGTCTCGTCGTTCAGGCCCAGGTTGAGAATCGTCTCCATCATCCCGGGCATCGACACCGGCGCGCCGGAGCGCACCGACACGAGCAGCGGGCGCTCGGCGTCGCCGAATCGCTTGCCCGCGGTCTCCTCGAGCCGCCGCAGGTTGCGGGTCACTTCCTCGCGCAGGCCGTCGGGCGCGTGTCCATCGCGGAGGAACGCGATGCAGGTCTGACATGCGATCGTGAACCCGGGCGGCACGGGCACGCCGAGGTTGGTCATCTCGGCGAGGTTCGCGCCCTTGCCGCCGAGCACCGCCTTCATGTCCTTCGTGCCTTCGGCCTCCCCCGCGCCGAAGAAGTAGACGAGCCGCTCCGGCGCGTCCGTCGATTCAGCAGCCGCAGCCGAAGCGGAGCTTGTCGGGGTCTGTGGGGGGCGGGGTGGGGTAGTCCCCGGAGAAGCACGCATGACAGAAACCTTGGGGGCCCGTGGGGACGGATTCCAGCATTCCGTCGAGCGAGAGATAGCCGAGCGAGTCGACGCCGATGTGCGCGGCGATCTCGTCGACGGTGTTGTTCGCCGCGATCAGCTCCTCACGCGTGGGCGTGTCGATGCCGTAGTAGCACGGCCCGGTGACCGGCGACGAGCTCACGCGCATGTGCACTTCTCGTGCGCCGGCGGCGCGCACCATCGCGACGAGCCCCTTCGTCGTCGTGCCGCGCACGATCGAGTCGTCGACCATCACGACGCTCCGGCCGTCGAGCAGCTCGCGCACCGCGTTGTACTTCACCTTCACCTTCCAGTCGCGGTCTCCCTGCGACGGCTGGATGAACGTGCGGCCGACGTAGTGGTTGCGAATGAGCGCGAGCTCGAACGGGATCCCCGCCTCCTCCGCGAACCCCAGCGCGGCGGAGTTGGAGCTGTCGGGGACGGAGAACACGAAGTCCGCGCCCGGCGCGGGGCTCTCGCGCGCGAGCCGCCGTCCGAGCGCGCGGCGCGCCCGATCGACGCTGCCGCCGAAGATGGAGCTGTCCGGGCGCGCGAAGTACACGTGCTCGAACACGCAGCGCCGCAGCTCGCGGGGCGGGAACGGCCGCAGCGACCGCACGCCGTCGCCGTCCACGACGACGATCTCACCCGGCTCGACCTCGCGGACGTACCGCGCGCCGACGATGTCGAGCCCACACGTCTCCGACGCGAACACCACGGCGCCGTCGAGGTCTCCCATCTCCAGCGGACGCCAGCCGCGCGGGTCGCGCGCCGCGATGAGCGTGTCGCCGATCGCGACGAGCAGGCAGTACGCGCCCTCGACGCCTTCCAGCGCCTCGGCGACGCGCGCCTCGGGCGTCGGAGCGGAGGAGCGTGCGATGCGATGGACGATCACCTCGCTGTCCATCGACGACTGGAAGATGGACCCGCCTTCCTCGAGCTCGAACCGCAGCTCGGTGGCGTTCGTGAGGTTGCCGTTGTGCGCGAGCGCGATGTGGCCGCCGCGCGAGCGCGCGAGCACCGGCTGCGCGTTCTCGATGCTCGACGAGCCCGCGGTGCTGTAGCGCGTGTGCCCGATGGCGAGCGAGCCGCGGAGCGCGTGCATGTCGCTGTCGGCGAGACCATCGCTCACGAGCCCCATGCGCTTCACGCCGTGCGCGGCGCCCGCCTCGTCGACGGCGGCGATGCCCGCCGACTCCTGTCCGCGGTGCTGCAGCGAGTAGAGGCCGAGGTGAGTGAGGGCCGCCGCGCGAGGCGTGCCGCGCACGCCGAAGATGCCGCACATGCGTCAGGCTCCCGCGCTGCCCGTCTCGCCGAGCATGCTGCCCTGCGCGACGAACTCCGGTGAAGAATCCATGATCCGTGGTATGGCGCCGTGGTACGCGTCGGCGAGCGACCGCACGTCCGCGCGCAGCGCGCGATCGCCGGCGCGAATGGTGAGCCCGCGCTCCGCCGCCGTCACGCGTCCGATCTGCCGCGCGGGCACGCCATGCTCGCGCGCGATCGCGACGACGGCATCGGGTGAGCGCGTCGACACGATCACGCGTCCGTGCGTCTCGCCGAACAGGAGCGCGCGCGTCGGCAGCGAGCGCCACGCCGCGAGGTCGACGTCGGCGCCGAACGCCGTGTCGGGATCGGCCATGCAGCACTCCGCGAGCGCGACCGCGAGGCCACCGTCGCTGCAGTCGTGCGCCGACGCGACGTGGCCGGCGCCGATCGCCGCGAGCAGCGCGTCGACGAGCCTGCGCTCCGCCGCGAGGTCGACGCGCGGCGGCAGCCCCGCGACGACGCCGTGCACCCGCGCGAGGTACTCGCTACCGCCGATCTCGTCGCGCGGCTCGCCGAGCAGCACGATCGCGTCACCGTCGTCGCGGAACGTGGCGCGGGTGACGTGCGCGAGCGACTCCACGATGCCGACCATGCCGACGACCGGCGTCGGATAGACGGAGCTGATGGGGCTCTCGTTGTAGAACGACACGTTGCCGCCCGTCACCGGTGTCTCCAGCGCGCTGCACGCCTCGCCCATGCCGGCGACCGCCTCGCGGAACTGGAAGAACACTTCCGGGCGCTTCGGGCTCCCGAAGTTCAGGTTGTTCGTGATCGCGCGCGGCCGACCGCCGGCGCACGCCACGTTGCGCGCCGCCTCCACCACGGCGGCCTGGCCGCCGGTGCGTGGATCGAGGTACACGTAGCGGCCGTTGCAGTCGGTCTTCAGCGCGAGCGCGCGGTCCGTGCCGCGCAGTCGCACGACCGCCGCGTCGCCGCCCGGACCGATGACGGTGTTCGTGCGCACCATGTGGTCGTACTGCCGGTAGATCCACCGCTTGCTCGCGATCGTCGGCGACGAGAGCAGCTCGCGCAGCGTCCACGCGGGGTCCGACTCCTCGGCGCGTTCGGCGATCGTAACCACGTCGCGCTCGCGCAGCGCGCGGATCTCGTCGCTCTCGCGCGCCTCGGGGTGATACACCGGGCACTCGGTGACGAGCTTCGTGCCGGGGAACTCGGCGACGACGCGCTCGCCCTCGGTCACGCGGTACACCGGCTCGGCGATGACCTCGCCGATGACGGCGGCCGTGAGATCCCACTTCTCGAGGATGCGTACGACGTGGTGCTCCTCGCCCTTCTTCGCGACGACGAGCATGCGCTCCTGCGACTCGCTGAGCAGGATCTCGTAGGGCGTCATTCCCGTCTCGCGCTGCGGCACCTTCGTCGTGTCGATCACGACGCCGACGTCGCCGCGCGCCGCCATCTCGGCGGAGGAGCTCGTCAGGCCGGCCGCGCCCATGTCCTGGATGGCGACGATGTGGCCCGAGTGGATCAGCTCCAGCGACGCCTCGAGCAGCAGCTTCTCGGTGAACGGATCGCCGACCTGGACGCGCGGGCGCTTCGCCTCGCTCGCCTCGCTCAGCTCCTCCGACGCGAACGACGCGCCGTGGATGCCGTCGCGGCCCGTGCGCGCGCCGACGGCGAGGATCGGGTTGCCGACGCCCTGCGCGACGGCGCGCATCAGCTCGTGCTCGTGCAGCAGTCCGACGCACATCGCGTTGACGAGCGGATTGCCCTCGTACGCGGGGTCGAACATCACGTCGCCGGCGACGGTCGGGATGCCGACGCAGTTGCCGTAGTCGCCGATGCCCTTCACGACGCCGCCGAACAGCCAGCGCACGCGCGGCGAGTCGAGCGCGCCGAAGCGCAGCGAGTCGAGCATCGCGATCGGCCGCGCGCCCATCGTGAACACGTCGCGCAGGATGCCGCCGACGCCGGTCGCCGCGCCCTGGTACGGCTCGACGGCCGACGGGTGGTTGTGCGACTCGATCTTGAACGCGACCGCGAGCCCGTCACCGACGGAGATCACGCCCGCGTTCTCGCCGGGGCCCTGCAGCACCCACGGCGCCTTCGTGGGCAGCGTGCGGAGCACGGGACGCGAGTGCTTGTACGAGCAGTGCTCGTTCCACAGCGCGCTCACGACACCGAGCTCCGTGAACGTCGGCGTGCGGCCGAGCATCGCGACGAGGCGGTCGTACTCGTCCGGCGTGAGCCCGTGCTCCGCGACGAGCGCCGGCGTGATCTGCGGATCGCCGGGGCGGGGAACGGGGCCCGACGCGGCGGGCGCGAAGGGAGCGCTCACTCGTCGCGGACGCCGAAGACGTCGCGCATGAAGCGGCGGATGTTGCTCTTGTCCACCGCCTCCAGCATCTCGAGCTCTCCCTTGTCGAGCCACGTGCCGCCGCAGTCGGGGCAGACCTCGATGCGTACGTGGTGATGGAGCTGGTCCTTGAGATGCCCGCCGCAGCGGGGGCACCGCATGATGTGCGACCGGCGCTCGGCCTCTGCGCGCTCGGCATCGAGGCGCGCGCGCATCGCCTGCACCCGCTCCGCGTTCTGCCGTGCGAAGTACTCCTCTTCGTTCTTGCTGGGCTTCGGGTTGCTGGGTTGCATGATCGTGGATCGAGGTCGAGGGCGGCCCGGCGTCAGGCGCCGACGCGTGCCAGAATGGACTCGAACAGCGGGAGCCCGTCGGCGGAGCCTAACAGCGCATCGACGGCGCGCTCGGGGTGCGGCATCATGCCGAGCACGTTGCCGGCGTCGCCGACGATGCCGGCGATGGCGCGCATCGACTGGTTCGGGTTCGACGTCGCGTCGGTACCGCCGGCCGCATTGCAGTAGCGGAACACGACGCGCCCCTCGCCGTCCAGGCGGTCGAGCGCGTCGTCGTCGGCGACGTAACGCCCCTCGCCGTGCGCGACAGGGATGCGGATCACCTGTCCTTCCTCATACTCCGCCGTGAACGCCGTGTTCACGTTCTCCACGCGCAGGTGCCGCTGCTCGCACACGAACTTGAGGTTCGCGTTGCGCATCAGCGCGCCGGGAAGCAGTCCCGCCTCGCACGCGATCTGGAAGCCGTTGCAGATCGCGAGCACGGCTCCGCCGCGATCGGCGTGGGCGACGACCTCCTGCATGATCGGGCTGAAGCGCGCGATGGCTCCGGCCCGCAGGTAGTCGCCGTAGCTGAAGCCTCCGGGCAGGATCACGACGTCGCTGCCGCGGAGGTCGTGGTCCTTGTGCCACAGATACTCGGCGGTCTCGCCGAGCTGGTCGACCACGGCGTGATACGCGTCGTAGTCGCAGTTCGATCCGGGGAACGTGACGATGCCGAACTTCATGTTGACCTCACGTCGCGGCAGGAACGACCTGCTCGATCTCGAAGTCCTCGGTGACCGGATTCGCGAGGAGCCGCTCGCACATCTCGCGCGCGGCACGTCCGGCCCCCTCGGGGTCGGCGGCGCGCGTCTCGAGCACGATGTGGCGGCCGACGCGCACGTCGGTGACGGCGTCGAAGCCGAGCGCGTGCAGCGCGCCGGCGACGGCCTGCCCCTGCGGGTCGAGGATGCCCTTGCGGGGAACGACGCGGATCTCGACGCGATATGCGGTCATGCCCGGGTGACGGGTTGAGTGCCTAACGATCATTCGTCCGGACTGCTGGAGCCCTGGCCGGGCGTGCCCGGAGTGCCCGGCGTGCCCGGGCGGCGGTGACGGCGGCGGCGACGGCGTCGGGCCAGCGAGCCATCGTCGCGCAAGATCTCGTCGCCGTTCTCTTCGGCGACCGCGCGGCTCGCGACCGGCGTCATGCCGTAGGACTCCAGTGGATCGACGTAGTCCGTCGCGCGCCGTCGCGGCTCGCCGCCGCCGGGGAACTCGAACAGCGCGAGCGCCAGCGCGCGCAGCAGCCCGTACGAAACGTATCCGACGCCGAACAGGAAGAAGAAGTACTTCGTGAAGAGAATCGCCGCCGTCACGATGCCGATGACGCCGAGCAGTCCGGCCACCGCGCGCCACGAGCGCACGCCCACCTTCGGCCACGCCGGGTAGGGCACCGTGCTGCTCATCATCGAGGCGAGTAGCAGCATCAGGATCGGCATGATCTCCTTCCACGGGAGATCGATGATGCGCGTGTCCTGATACAGGCTGGTCTGCGTGAACCAGTAGTACGTGGCGAGCGTGCCGCCCGCCGCGGGGCTCGGCAGGCCGATGAAGTACGCCTTCGAGGCGCCGGCCTGCGTCACGTTGAAGCGCGCGAGCCGGAACACCGCCGCCGCCGTGTAGATGAACACGGGCCCCCAGCCGCCCCAGCCCGTCTGCGGCAGCACCGCGTAGTACACGATCATCGCCGGCGCGAGGCCGAACGAGATCGCGTCGACGAGCGAGTCGAGCTGCTCGCCGAGCTCGGAGCCCGTGCGCGTCGCCCGCGCCACCGCGCCGTCGAACAGATCCGCGACGCCGCCGAACACGATGCAGCGCACGGCCGTCTCGAAGTTGCCGTGCGACGCGCTGATGATGGCGTAGATGCCGAAGCCGAGGTTCGCGAGCGTGAACCCGTTCGGCAGCCAGGGGCCGGGGGCGGGGCGGCGGAGCGCGGGGCGGCGGAGTCTCGGCGTCATCGCCCGGCGTCCGGCTGCGGGTCGCGCGCCGCCACCCTCATCGTGGCAGCTCGGCGATGACGGTGGTGCCCGCGCTCGTCAGCTCGCCGAGCTTCGTGCGCAGCGTGGACCCGACGGGGACGAACACGTCGACGCGCGAGCCGAACCGGATGAGCCCCATGCGCTCGCCCTGCGTGACCGCATCGCCCTCGCGGCTGTACGTGATGATGCGGCGTGCGATGAGCCCCGCGATCTGTCGCACGAGAACGCGATAGCGTCCCGTGTCGATGCCGACCGACGTCTGCTCGTTCTCCGCGCTCGACGCCTCGCTCACGGCGTTCAGGAACTTCCCGGGCGCGTACTTCACGTGCCGCACGACGCCGCTCACCGGATATCGGTTCACGTGCACGCTGAACACGTTCATGAAGATCGACACGCGCATCGCGCGGCCGCCGACGAACGTCGGCTCGTCGATCTCGGTGATGAGCACGACCTTGCCGTCGGCCGGCGCGACGACGAGGTGCTCGCCACGGTCGCCGCTGCGCTCGGGGTCGCGGAAGAAGTACGCGACCCAGCCGGCGATGACGGCGATCAGGACGGCGACGATCCACCACGCGCCGCCCATCCGCACGGCCGCGCCGAGCGCGAGAAGCGCGAGGATGGCGCTGCCGACGATGAACGGGATCCCTTCCTTCGCGTATCTCACGTCGCAGCAGTCGGGGCAGCGGTGGGTACGTCCAGCTCGGTGCCGGTGATGCGGCGGTACGCCTCAAGATAGCGGAGGCTGGTCGCGTTCACGACCTCCGGCGGCAGGGTCGGTGGGGGCGCCTCGCCGTTCCAGCGGCCGGCGCGTCGCTCGGCGTCGAGCCAGTCGCGCAGCGGCTGCTTGTCGAAGCTCGGCTGCGTGCGGCCGGGCTCGTACGCGTCGGCGGGCCAGAACCGCGAGCTGTCGGGCGTCAGCACCTCGTCGACGAGGATGATGCGGCCGTCGCGCAGCCCGAACTCGAACTTCGTGTCCGCGATGATGATCCCGCGCCCGGCGGCGAGCGCGCGGCCACGCTCGTAGACCGTGCGCGACAGGCGCTCGAGGTCGCGCGCCGCCTCGACGCCGACGATCTCGCCCATGCGGCCGATCGTGATGTTCTCGTCGTGCCCCGTCTCGGCCTTCGTCGCGGGGCTGAAGATCGGCGGGTCGAGGCGGTCGCTCTCGCGGAGACCGGCGCGCAGCCGCTCGCCGGCGAGCGTGCCGTGCGCGCGGTACTCCTTCCACGCCGACCCCGAGATGTAGCCGCGCACCACGCACTCCACGGGGAACACGTCGGCGCGGCGGCAGAGCATCGCGCGGCCGTGGAGCGCGTCGACGTGCGGCGCCAGCGCGGGGACCGCGGCCGCGATCTCGTCGGCGTTCGCGCTCAGCATGTGGTGCTCGACCTCCGGCTCCAGATGCCGGAGCCACCACGCGGTGAGCTGCGTGAGCACGGCGCCCTTGTGCGGCACCGGCTCGGCCATCACGACGTCGAACGCGCTCACCCGATCGGTCGCGACGACGAGCAGGCGGTCGGCGTCTACGGTGTATACGTCGCGGACCTTGCCGCGGCGGGCGAGGGTGAGCGGCAGCGCGGTAGTGCTGATCGCGGGCGCCGTCATACCCGCACCTCCTCGCGCGCGGCGTCGCCGAGGGCGTGCGCCGCGAGCACGGGCCCCACCTCCTCGGCGAGGAACTCGTCGACCTGGCGCGGCGCGCGGCCGACGAAGCGCGCCGGGTCGAGCGTGAGGCGCAGATCGTCCAGCGACACGCCGAGCGCGGCGAAGCCCGCGTCGCCGGCGAGGCGCTCGAGGAGGTCGTTGCGTGGCGCGCCGTCCTTCACGGCCCGCGCGGCCTCCACGCTGTGCCCGCGGATCACCTCGTGGATCGCCTGGCGGTCGCCGCCCGCGCGGACGGCGCGCACGATGATCTCCTCGGTCGCCATGAACGGCAGCTCGTCGTCCACGCGGCGCCGGATGCGCGCGGGATGCACCTCGAGCCCGGCGGCGACGTTCGTCAGGAGCACGAGGATGGCATCGGCGGCGAGGAACGACTCGGGGATGGCGAGGCGGCGGTTCGCGGAGTCGTCGAGCGTGCGCTCGAAGAACTGCACCGCGTGCGTCTGGTTCGCGTTAGGCTCCAGGCTCTGCACGAAACGCGCGAGCGCGTTGATGCGCTCCGCGCGCATCGGGTTGCGCTTGTACGCCATGGCCGAGGAGCCGATCTGCTCCTTCTCGAACGGCTCCTCGATCTCGCCGAACGCCTGCAGCACGCGCATGTCGCTCGCGAACTTCGCCGCGCTCGCGGCGATCCCGCTCACGACGTCGAGCACCTGGGCGTCGAGCTTGCGCGTGTACGTCTGACCCGTCACCGGCAGCGAGGTCGCGAACTCCATCTTCGCCGTCACGCGCCGATCGAGCTCGCGCACCTTCTCGTGGTCGCCGTCGAAGATGGCGAGGAACGACGCCTGTGTGCCGGTGGTGCCCTTCACGCCGCGGAACGGCAGCGTCGACATGCGATGGTCGACGTCGCGCAGATCGAGCAGCAGATCCTGCATCCACAGCGTCGCCCGCTTGCCGACCGTGGTGAGCTGCGCCGGCTGGATGTGCGTGTAGCCGAGCGTCGGGAGGTCGCGCCACTCGCGCGCGAAATCGGCCAGGGCGCGCAGCGCGGCGACGATCTTGTCGCGCAGCAGCCCGAGGCCGCGGCGCATCTGGATCAGGTCACCGTTGTCGGTGACGTACGCGCTCGTCGCGCCGAGGTGGATGTACGGTCGCGCCGTCGGCGCCACGTCGCCGAACGCGTGCACGTGCGCCATCACGTCGTGCCGGAAGCGGCGCTCGTACGCGGCGACGGCGGCGAAGTCGATGTCGTCGACGTGCGCGCGCATCTCGTCGAGCGCGCCCTCGGGAATCGGCACGCCGAGCTCGCGCTCCGCTTCCGCCAGCGCGAGCCACAGGCGGCGCCACAGGCCATGCCGCACCTGCGGCGACCACAGCTCCAGCATCGCTCGCGAGGCGTAGCGCTCGGCGAGCGGGGATGAGTACGTGAGATGTCGTTCGGTCACCTGATCAGGACGTCGGTGAAGGCGAGCTGTCCACCGCGCTCGAAGAAGAGGCGGATCGGTCCGCGCCCCGCGTAGTAGTCGATCGCGCGCGCCACGTCGTCGGCCGTCGCGACCCCGGTGCGATTCACCTGCACGATGACGTCGCCCGGCTGCAGCCCGAGCTCCTCGGACACGCGCTGGCTCGCCTGGTACACGAGGGCGCCCGCCTGCGAGCGGATGCTGCGCTCGGCCCGGATGGCCGGCGTGAGCGAGACGAGCTGCAGCTCGCGCAGCACCGTCACCTTCGGCGCGCTCACCTCCGGCAGGTCGCCGATGCGCACCGTGAGCGTGCGCTGGGCGGCGCCGCGGCGCACGATCACCGGCACGTCCTGACCGACCCGCAGATCGAGCAGCGCGGCCTCCCAGTCGAACGGGTTGCGCACGACGCGGTTGCCGACGCGCACGAGCACGTCGCCGGCCTGGATGCCGGCGAGCGCGGCGGGCGACCCGGGGTCACCGCGCGCACCACCGCGTCGGCGGCGACGACGTCGAGGGCGCTCGTCGCCGAGCGCGGCGCGCTGAGCGACACGCCGACCCACGGGCGCCTAACGACGCCGTGCGCGAGCAGATCCTCGGCGACGCGCCGCGCGCGGTTGATGGGGATCGCGAAGCCGAGTCCCACCGAGCCGCCGCTCGGCGAGTAGATCGAGCTGTTGACGCCGATCACCTCGCCGTCCGCGTTCACGAGCGGGCCGCCCGAGTTGCCGGGATTGATCGCGGCATCCGTCTGGATCATGTCGAGGTAGAGCCCACCGCCCTCGACCTGGCCGACGAGGTTGCGCCCCGTCGCGCTGATGACGCCTGCCGTCACGCTCGGCTCGCTGTTGCCGAGCACGAAGCCGAACGGGTTGCCGATCGCGATCGCCCACTCGCCGATGAGCAGGTTGTCCGACGTGCCTAACGGCGCGACGGGAAGCCCCTTCGCGTCGACCTTCAGCACCGCGAGGTCGTTCGTCTCGTCGGAGCCGACGACGCGCGCGGTGAGGCGCTTGCCGTCGCGCATCGCGACCATGACCTGCGTCGCGCCGGTGATGACGTGCGCGTTGGTCACGATCACGCCGTCGTCGCGCACGATGAAGCCGGTGCCGAGCCCCGCGCGGCGCTGCTCGCCGCTGCCGCCGCGCCCGAAGAAGTAGTCGAACGGATCGATCGGCGTGCGCTCCACCGTCTCGGTCTGCACCGTGACGACGGCGGGCGCGACGCGCTCCACGGCCGTGACGATCGCCGTGCGGCGGCTCGCCGGCACCGTCGTCGACGCGCTCGGCTCGGGGAGCCGCTGCGACGACGACGACGACGGCGCGGGCAGGGTCTGCGCCGCGGAGTCGGACGGCGCGCCTCCCTGGCAGCCGACGACGACGAGCATCGCCAGCGCGGCGGGCGGACGGACCGTGCGCATGACGAGGCTCACACCGGCGCGATGCGCGGCTTCGGGCGCGTCGCGAGCTCCTTCAGGAAGCGATCGACGCCGCGGTCGGTGAGCGGATGCACGAGCAGGCTGCGCAGGTTCTCGACGTCCACCGTGACCGCGTCGGCGCCGGCGAGCCCGCACGCGATGAACTCCGCCGAGCCGCGCGGATAGGCGGCGACGAGATCGCACTCCGCGCCCGCGCGGTCGAACAGCCGCCGCGACTCCTGCACCACCACGATGCTGTCGGTTCCGAGCTCGTGGAGCTGGTCCACCGCGATGGTGACCGACGACGCGCCCGACTTCGCGGCGAGCAGCGCCTGCGCCGCGTTGAACGCGAGCGTCGCCGCGACGCGCACGCCCTCGCTCGCAAGCCGGCGGATCGCCACCACGGCGTCGTCGACGAGCGGCACCTCGACGACGATGGAGTCGGCGACCTTCGCCAGCTCGCGGCCGTCGCGATACATGTCGTTCGGGTCGACTGCGGCGACGCTCGCGTGCACCGGAAGCAGTCCGACCTGCCGACAGATCTCGGCCAGCAGCTCGCGCGGATCCGCGCCCGAGCGCTCGTTCGCGAGCAGCGACGGCGACGTCACGATCCCGTCGGCGAGCCCGTGGTCCGCGGCCCATCGGATGTCGGCGGGCGAGGCGGACGCGAGAAGGATTCTCATGCGGTCGGAAGGTAGAGGTCAGCGGGGTAGCGTACCCCGTCGAGAAAGAGCGCGTGCGGCGGAGCCGGCGCTGAAACCTCGCTATTGTCGGCGGCGACGAGCAAGCGCGCCACGTCGCCGGGATCGCGTCGGCCGGACGCGACGTCGAGCATCGTGCCGACGAGGAAGCGCACCATGTGATGGAGAAACCGGTTCGCCTCGACCACGAACACGAGCCCGCCCGGCCGGTCCCGCCACGACGCCTCGGTCACGATGCACCGGTGCGGGTCGTCGGCCGGCGCGGTGCCCTTCACGGCGAACGCGCGAAAGCAGTGGTCGCCGACGAGCGCGGCCGCGGCGGCGTCGAGCAGCTCGCGCGCGAGCGGACGCCTGAACGCGAGCTCGCGTCCGCGGCGAAAGGGGGACATCGCCTCCTCGTCGGTGCCGACGACGTAGGAGTAGCGGCGCGCGACGGCGCGGAACCGCGCGTGGAACTCGGGACGCATCTCGTGCGCGTCGGCCACCCACACGTCCGCCGGCAGCACGGCGTTCATCGCGCGACGCAGCGCGGCGGGCGTCCATCGCTCGGCCACGCGCACTCCGGCGGCCTGTCCGCGGGCGTGCACCCCGGCATCGGTGCGTCCGGCGCCGACGACCGGCACGTGCGTGGCGCAGATTCGCTCCAGCGCCGCCTCGAGCTCGCCCTGCACGGTGCGGGCGTCGGCCTGCCGCTGCCACCCGGCGAACCGGGCACCGTCGTAGTGGAGCACCAGCTGAACCGTGCGCGACATTGGCGGGAAGCTAGCCGGCGTGACGCGGGACACAAAGCGGCTCCGCTGCGCACGACGACGCGCTGCGGCCGCGCTCGGCTGATTGACCGAGGCCACCCGCCCCGGCACATTTCGCGGCAGATGCCGCCACGCACGCTCGCCTCGCTCGCCCACGCTCTTGGCGCCGCACCCGACGTGGGCGCGGCGCTCGTCGCGCTGTCGGAGGCGCTCGCGGAGCTCGACCGCGGCGCGAGCGTCGCGCTGCTGACCTACGACGAGCGGCGCGGGCTGCTGGCCGAGCGCCTGCTCCCGCTGGGCGGCCACACCGACCGCGCGCCGCTCGACGCGAGCATGGAGCACCTGCCGACGCAGCTCCGACTCGGCATCATGAGCGGCGGCCGCTTCGTCGACCTCGCCGACCGCTCCTCGGAGGTGTCGCGGCTGTTCACGCTGACGCTGCCGGCGGAGGGAACGCTGTCGCTGCGCGGCGTGCGCGTGGAGGGCTACCTCCCGGCGGTGCTCGCGCTCACCGAGCCGCGCAAGATCTTCGGCGCGCGGGTGCTCGACCGCTTCGCGCCCGCCGTGTCGCTGTTCGAGCTGGCGTTCGCGCGGCTGTGGGAGCGCGAGGCGCGCGAGGAGGCCGTGCACACGCTCGAGGAGGTCACGCAGCGCGTGCACGCCGAGTACGTGCGCAAGCTCGGTGCGCTGGAGCGGCAGCTCGCCGACGTGCGCGCGACGCCCGCCGTGGGCATGCCCGCGATCGCGCCGCCGCCCGTCGCGATGGAGATGGCGGCGACGCAGCAGGCGGAGGCGGTCCGGCGCGCGGAGCGGCGCGCGGAGATGCTGGAGCAGCAGATCTCCAGCTCCGCCGCGCAGCTGGAGCAGACGCAGCTCGAGCTGCACCGCCGCGGCGAGACGCTGCGCCAGACGAGCCGCACGCTGTACCTCATCGACCGCGTGCTGTCGCTCGACGCGGCGGCGAACGACCCGCGCCAGCTCGTCGACGGGCTGCTCGCGCTCGTCGGCGACGACATGCAGGCGCAGCGCTGCTCGCTGATGCTGCGCGCGCCGGAGCCGAACCACCTGTACCTCGCCGCCGCGCGCGGCATCGCGCCGCACGTCATGGACGGCGCACGCGTGCGGTTCGGCGAGGGCGTCGCGGGTCGCGTGGCGCAGAGCAGGGTGCCGCTGCTCGTGCGCGACGTGCGCGACGCGGGCACGCACCCGCTGCTCCACGATCAGTACTTCACGACCGGGAGCTTCATCAGCTTCCCGCTCGTCTACCACGGGGAGCTCGTGGGCGTCGTGAACCTCACGAACAAGGCGAACGCCTCCGCGTACACCGACGAGGACGTGGAGCGCGTGCGGCTGCTGGGGCTCGTCATCGCGCTCATCGCCACGCACGCGCAGCTGCCGGAGCGGCTGCTCGACGTGATCGCGGTCGCATGAGCGAGCGCGCATGAGCGGCCCGGCCCCCGACGCGCTGCGTGACGCGCTCCGTCTGCTCGCCGCCGGACAACCGTTAGGCGGGGACGCCGTCACCGCGGCGTTCGACGTCGTGATGCGCGGCGAGGCGACGCCGGCGCAGATCGCGGGGCTGCTGATCGCCCTGCGCGTGCGCGGCGAGAGCGGCGAGGTGGTCGCCGCGGTCGTGCGCGCGATGCGCAGCGTGATGGTGCCGCTGCCGGTCGACGACCCGGACGCGCTCGTCGACACGTGCGGCACCGGCGGCGGCACGGTGCAGACGTTCAACATCTCCACCGCCGCGGCGCTGCTGGCCGCCGGCGCCGGCGCCCGGGTGGCGAAGCACGGCAACCGGTCGAACACGACGCGGTCCGGAAGCGCCGACGTGCTGGAGGCCCTCGGGGTGCCGATCGACTGCCCGCCGGAGCGCATGCGCCGCGTGCTCGACCAGGCAGGCATCGTGTTCATGTTCGCTCCGGCCATGCACCCCGCGATGCGCCACGTCGGTCCGGTGCGGCGCGAGCTCGCCATTCCCACGGTGATGAACATGGTCGGCCCGCTCGCGAACCCGGCGTCGGCGGGGCGGCAGGTGGTGGGCGTGGCCGAGGTCGGCCGCCTGCCGCTGATGGCCGGCGCGCTGGCCTCGTTAGGCAGCGTGCACGCGATGGTCGTCTACGGCGAGCCTGGCCTCGACGAGATCTCGCCGCTCGGCCCGACGCGCGTGCTCGAGGTGCGCCGTGGCCGCGCGACGCCCGAGGCGTGGACGATCGACCCGGCGGAGCACGGCTTCGCCGGCGTGCGCGAGTCCGACCTCGCCGGCGGCAGCCCGGAGGAGAACGCGGGCGTGATCCTCGAGGTGCTCGCCGGCGGCGGACCGGCGGGCGCGCAGGCGGCGGTGGTTCTCAACGCCGCCGCCGCGCTCTACGTGGCCGGGATCGCCGACAGCTACGCGGACGGGATCGGCGCGGCGAGGCGCGCGCTGGAGCGTGGCGACGGGCTCCGCGCGCTCGATCGGATGCGAGCGGCGTACGGCGACGCCTGATCCGAAAACACGACGGGCGCCCCGAAGCGGGGCGCCCCGAATACGTCGACGCGTGGTCGGTCAGTAGCGGCGGAGCACGCCGACGACGACACCCTCGATCGTGATGTCGTTCTCCGAGACGTAGATCGGCTCCATCGTCTCGTTCGCCGGCTGGAGGCGGATGCGGCCGTCCTTCTCGCGGTAGAACTTCTTCACCGTGGCCGAGGTGCCGCTCGTCATCGCGATGACCATCTCGCCGTTGTCGGCGTTGTGGCGCTCGTTCACGATGACGAAGTCGCCGTCGGAGATGTGCGCGTCGATCATCGAGTTGCCGCGCACCTTCAGGACGTAGTGGCTGCCCGACTTGCGGAGGAACGACTCGGGCACCGCGAGCGTCTCGCCGGAGGCGACGGCCTCGATCGGCATGCCGGCCGCGACGGCGCCGAGCAGCGGCAGCTCGACTGCGCGGGGGAACGTGTCCGAGGGCAGGATCTCGATCGCGCGGCTCTCGTTGTAGCTGCGCTTGATGTAGCCCTTCCGTTCCAGGTTGGTCAGATGTTCGTGAACGGTCGCCAGAGAGTTATAGTTGAACGTCTCGGCGATCTCCTCGAAGCTCGGCGCGTAGCCGTTGCGCTCGGAGTAGCTGCCGAGGTACGTCAGGATCTCGCGCTGGCGCTTGGTGAGCGGCATGGGATTCCTCGATCCGGTGGGGTACGTTCGGCGCGGACGCGCGATCGGACGTTGCCCGAACATCTGCCGAATTCACGTTAGCCGAACAGCGGCCGAAGTGCAAGATTTTTCCCACTGGACGCCCCCCACCGGCACCCTGGGCATGCTCGTCGACGAGGCCGAGCGCCGCGGCCGGGCGCTCGAGCCCCGAGCGGGTGAGCTCGAGCGGCTCGCCGCCGACGCGCCCCTCGTCCCGTCGTTCGCCCGTGCGCTGCGACGCGCGTCGGTCGGCGTGATCGCCGAGATCAAGCGCCGCTCGCCGTCGAAGGGCGACATCGCCCCGGGCCTCTCCGCCGCCGACCAGGCGCGCGCCTACGCCGCCGGCGGGGCCGCCGCGCTCTCGGTGCTCACCGAGCCGACGCGCTTCGGGGGCAGCGAGGCGGACCTGCGCGACGCCCGCGACGCGGTGTCCGTTCCGCTGCTGAAGAAGGACTTCCACGTCGCCCCGGCGCAGGTGATCGAGGCCCGCGTCCTCGGCGCGAGCGCGCTGCTGCTCATCGCCCGCGCGCTGCGCCCGACCCAGCTTCGCGCGCTCGCCGCGCTCGCCGCCGACGTCGGCCTCGACGTGCTCGTCGAGGTGCGCGACGAGCGCGAGCTGGAGACGGCGCTGTCGACCGAGGCGGCAGTAATCGGCGTCAACAACCGGAACCTCGAGACGCTCGCCATCGACCTCGCGACCGGCGAGCGGCTGGTGCCGCTGATCCCGCCCGACCGCGTCGCGGTGTTCGAGAGCGGTGTGAGCACGTCGGCCGAGGTCGAGCGCGCCGCGGCGGCCGGTGCCGACGCCGTGCTCGTCGGCTCCAGCGTCTCCGCGTCCGCCGATCCGACCGCCGCGGTGCGCGCGCTCGCCTCCGTCGCACGCGTCGGCCGACGCGCGTCGGTGGCGGCATGATCGGGCGCCCGGTGGAGCGGCGCGGCCCGGCCGTGAAGTTCTGCGGCCTCACCCGCCTGCAGGACGCGGCGGAAGGCGCGCGACTCGGCGCACGGTACCTCGGCGCGATCTTCGCCGGCGGGCCGCGACTCGTCAGCTCCGCGAGCGCCGCGCAGATCTTCTCGGCCGGCCGCGCGGCGGCGGCGCTGTCGTGGCAGTCGGTGCCGCGGTGCGTCGGCGTCATGGGCACGCAGTCGCCGTCGGAGATCGCGGAGCTGGCGGGCGAGGCGAGCCTCGACGCGGTGCAGCTTCACGCCGACCCGACGCCGGAGCACGTGCAGCGCGTGCGCGAGGCGACGGGGCGCGAGGTGTGGGCGGTGCTCCGCGTGGAGGGCGCCGCGCTGCCGCCTAACGCGGCCGAGCTGTTCGCCGCCGCCGATGCGGTGGTGCTCGACGCGAAGGTCAACGGAAAGCTCGGCGGCACGGGCGTGGCGCTGGACTGGCTCGCGCTGCACGACGCGGCCGCTGCGGTACGTGGCGCGACGCGGCTCGTGCTCGCGGGCGGGCTCACGCCGGGGAACGTCACGCGTGCCGCCGAGGCGATGCACCCCGACGTCGTCGACGTGTCGTCGGGGGTGGAAGAGGCGCCGGGGCAGAAGGACCACGCGCTCATGCGCGCGTTCGCACAGGGCGCCGCGGCGGTCGCGCCGCGCACGCAGCCCGGTACACCATCTCAGTGAGCTCGCAGTGACGACGCCCATCGACGCGGCCACGGCCGCCGCGCCTAACGATCGCTTCGGCGCCTTCGGGGGCCGGTACGTGCCCGAGACGCTCGTCCCCGCGCTCGACGAGCTGGAGGCGGCGCTCGACGCCGCATTGCGCGATCCCGCGTTCCGCGCGGACCTCGACGACATGCTGCGCAACTACGTCGGCCGGCCGTCGCCGCTCACCGCGGCGCCGCGACTCGGCGCGCGCGTGGGCGCACCGGTGTGGCTCAAGCGCGAGGATCTGAACCACACGGGCGCGCACAAGATCAACAACACGGTGGGCCAGGTGCTGCTCGCGCAGCGCATGGGGAAGAAGCGCATCATCGCCGAGACGGGCGCGGGGCAGCACGGCGTCGCCACGGCCACGGTGTGCGCGCGCTACGGCCTCGAGTGCGTCGTCTACATGGGCGAGGAGGACATGCGGCGGCAGGCGCTGAACGTGTGGCGCATGCGGCTCATGGGCGCGACCGTCGAGCCGGTGACGAGCGGCACGCGCACGCTGAAGGACGCGACGAGCGAGGCGATCCGCGACTGGGTGACGAACGTCGACACGAGCCACTACATCATCGGCTCCGTGGTCGGCCCGGCGCCGTATCCGCGCATGGTGCGCGAGTTCCAGGCGACGATCGGGCGCGAGGCGCGCGCGCAGATGCTCGAGCGCGCGGGGCGGCTGCCGCAGACGGTCGTCGCGTGCGTCGGCGGTGGGTCGAACGCGATGGGGATCTTCGCCGGCTTCGTCGACGACCGCGACGTCGAGCTGGTCGGGGTCGAGGCGGCGGGCGAGGGGCTCGACTCGGAGCGCCACTCCGCGTCGCTCACCCGCGGCACGCCCGGTGTGCTGCATGGCTCGCTGAGCTACCTGCTGCAGGACGCCGGCGGTCAGGTGCATCCGGCCCACTCGATCTCGGCGGGGCTCGACTACCCGGGCGTCGGCCCCGAGCACTCGTTCCTGAAGGACAGCAAGCGCGCCGAGTACGTCGCCGTCACCGATGCCGACGCGCTGCGCGGCTTCACGCTGCTGAGCCGACTCGAGGGGATCATCCCCGCGCTCGAGACGTCGCACGCGATCGCGTGGGTGGAGCAGCAGTGCGGGCGGTGGAAGTCGGACGAGCCGGTGCTGATCTGCCTGAGCGGCCGCGGCGACAAGGACGTCGCGCAGGTGAGCGAGATGGGCGACCTGCCCGACATCGATACGGAGAACGGCCGATGACCGCGACTTCCGGCACACCGGGCGACGAGCTGACCGGCGGCGGCGAGCGATTGGAGGTGGGCATCGAAGCACGCATGCTCGTGACGCCTAACGGCTTCGCGCGCACGAACGCGATCGACGAGAAGTTCGCGAGCCTGCGCGCGAGTGGTCGCAAGGCGCTCGTCGCGTACATCACGGCCGGCCATCCCGACGCCGCGCGCTCGGCGGAGCTGCTCGCCGGTCTCGCCGACGCCGGCGCCGACATCGTCGAGGTCGGGGTGCCGTTCTCCGACCCGCTGGCCGACGGCCCGGTGATCCAGCGCTCGTCGCAGATCGCGCTCGAGGCGGGCATGACGCTCGACGGCACGCTCGACCTGGTCGCACGCGTGAAGCCGCGCATCCCGTCCGTGCTGTTCACGTACCTCAACCCGCTCATCGCCTCGGGCGGCGACGTGCTGCAGCGCGCGGTCGACGCAGGCCTGGACGGCGTGCTCGTGACGGACCTTCCGGTCGGCGCGGACCCGGAGCGTGAGGCGTGGCTCGGCGGCGGCTCGCTCGCGTTCGTGCGCCTGGTCGCGCCGACGACGCCGGCCGATCGCATGGCGGAGATCGCGCGCCACGGCTCGGGCTTCGTGTACCTCATCAGCCGACTCGGCGTGACGGGCGAGCGGAGCACGATGCCGGCGACGCTGCCCGCGACGATCGAGCGGCTGCGCGGCGCGACGACGCTGCCGATCTGCGTCGGCTTCGGCATCTCGCGCCCGGAGCAGGCCGCCGAGGTGGGCAAGCTCGCCGACGGCATCGCGGTCGGCAGCGCCCTCGTGCGCGCGGCGGGTGAGAGCGTGGAGCGCGCGCTCACGCTCGTGCGCGACATGCGCACCGCGCTCGACGGCTGACCGGCGCGCGATGGGCGACTCGCTCGCCGTCTCGCTGCGCGGCCTCCGCTTTCACGCGCTCGTCGGCATCCTGCCGCACGAGCGCGAGATCGCGCAGCCGCTGGAGGTCGACATCACGGTGTGGCGCGACGACGCGTCGCGGGCGGCGCCGCTGCTCGACTACCGCGCGCTGCACGACGTCGTGTCGGCGCGCGTTCGTGGCGCGGAGATCCGGTACCTCGAGGACTTCGCGCACGACGTGTGCGACGGCGCGCTCGCGCTCGACGGCGTGGCGCGCGCGCGCATCGCGGTGCGCAAGCCGCACGTGCCGCTCGGTGCGCCGCTGGACCACGCCGAGGTCGTGCTGGAGCGCGAGCGCGCGTCGTGAGCGTGGAGCAGGCCTACGTGGCGCTCGGCTCCAACCTCGGCGACCGCGCGGCCCACCTCGCGTTCGCGCGCGACGAGATCGCGCGACTCCCGGACACGCGCGTCGTCGCCGCCACCGACGTCGAGGAGACCGCTCCACACGGTCCGGTGGAACAGGGGCCGTTCCTGAACCAGATGCTGCTCGTCGAGACCTCGCTCGGGCCCGAGGCGCTGCTCGATGCGCTGCACGACGTCGAGCGTCGCGCGGGGCGCGACCGCCGGCGCGAGGTGCGGTGGGGGCCGCGTCCGCTCGACTGCGACATCGTGAGGTACGGCGAGCGCGCCATCAGCACGCTGCGTCTCACGCTGCCGCACCCCGGCATCGCGTCGCGCGACTGGTGGCGTCGCGAGCTCGCCGCGTTAGGATCCGATTCCGTGACCGACACCAACAGCCGTCCGACGACGTCCCACGACGTGCACCTCGCGCTCCCCGCGTGGGCGCAGGTCGGCGAGAAGCGCCTCGCGCACATCAAGCGAGTGACCACACTGCTCGCGCAGTGGGCGCCGGTCATCGCATGCGACGAGGGCGAGGCCGCGGCCATGCGCGACGCGGGCGCCTGGCACGACGCGCTGCGCGATGCGCCCGAGGCGCTGCTGCGGGACCTCACCGGCGACCACGAGTCGCCCACGGAGCTGCTGCACGGTCCCGCGGCGGCGGTGATGCTCGAGCGCGAAGGGGAGACGCGCACCGAGGTGCTCGACGCGGTGCGGTGGCACACCATCGGGTCGGCGCGGTGGGGACGCGTGGGGCGCGCGCTCTACGTCGCCGACTTCCTCGAGCCGGGGCGGAAGTTCGCGGCGACCGACCGCGCGTTCCTCGCCGCGCTCGTCGGTCGCGACTTCGACGGCGTGCTGCGCCAGGTCGTGCGCATGCGGATCGAGTGGTCGCTGCGCGAGGGGCTCGAGATCTTCCCCGAGACGGCGAGCTTCTGGAACTCCGTGCGCTGAGCGCGACGCGATGAAGATCGGCCGCTGGATCCTCGCCCTGCTGCTGCTCGGCGTGCTCGCGTGGGGCACCGCGTCGCGCTGGACCAAGCGCGAGGCGTCGCGCGCGACCCGCGCCGACACCACACCGCCGGCGCCGAAGATCCCCGACGACTCCACGGCCCGTGCGCCGAGCGGGGTGCGCGTGCGCGTGCAGGTCGTGAACGCGACGACGATCAACGGCCTCGCGCGCCGGGCGACACGCTGGCTGCGCGACCGCGGGTTCGACGTCGTGGAGATCGGCACCACGCGCGACCGAATCGACAGCTCGCTGGTGCTCGATCGCAGCGGCCACCCCGACTGGGCGCGCCGCGCGGCGAAGGCGATGGGCGGGGCGCGCGTGGAGTCGCGCCCCGACAGCTCACGCTACCTGGATCTCACCGTGCTGGTCGGCCGTTCGTGGCGCCCGCCGGCCGAGACGCTCGACCCGTAGCTGCCCGCACGCGGCGGCGATGTCCACGCCGCGGCTCTTGCGCACCGCCACCTCCACGCCGCGCTCGCGCAGCTCGCGCGCGAAGCGGTCGATCTCGTTCGCCGGCGTCGGCACGAATCCCACCGCGCCGCCCGGGTGCAGCGGGATCAGGTTCACGAACGCGCGGCAGTCCAGGGCGAGCGCCGCCAGCTCGCGCGCGTGCTCGAGCCGGTCGTTGACCCCGCCGAGCATCACGTACTCGAACGTCACGCGGCGATCGAACTCCTTCGCCGCCGCGATCACCTCGGCGAGCGGGTACTTCGTGTTCACCGGCATGAGCGTCGCGCGCAGCGCGTCGTTAGGCGCGTGGATCGACAGTGCGAGGCGGAACTGCTCCGGGCGCTCGCCCAGCGCGACGATGCCCGGCAGCACGCCGACCGTCGACACCGTGATGTGCCGCGCGCCGATGCCGAACCCCTTCGGGTCGTTCAGGATCGACAGCACACGGTCGACCGCCTTCCAGTTCATGAGCGGCTCGCCCATGCCCATGAACACGATGTTCGTCGCGACGAGCGGCGGATCGAGCAGCGCGAGCTCGCGCACCTGTCCCGCGATCTCGAACGGCTGCAGGTTGCGCGCGAAGCCCATCACGCCCGTCGCGCAGAACGAGCACTTCAGCGCACATCCCGCCTGCGACGAGATGCAGAACGTGAGGCGGTCCGCGTCGGGGATGGCGACCGTCTCCACGGCCTGCCCGTCGGTGAGCCGGAACAGGAACTTCTGCGTGCCGTCGCTCGATCGCTGACGCGCCGTGCACTCCAGCCGTGGCAGCTCGAAGTGCTCGTCGAGCTCCGCGCGCAGCGCCTTCGGCAGGTCGGTGATCTCGTCGAACGCGCGCACCGGCCGCTCCCACAGGCGCGGCACGATCTGGCGCGCGCGGTACGCGGGGTGCCCGCGCTCGCGCAGGAACTCCGCGACGACGCGCTCGGCCTCGGCGGGCGCGAGGTTCAGCAGGTTGAACCGACCGCCCGGGCCGTGCGTCGGGATGGGCACGCCCCGCGGACGCGACGCCGCGGCGCCGTCCGCCTCCGACCCACCGTCGAACATCGGTAGCTCGACGCTCATCGCGTCCCGTGCCTCATCGGATCTGCGTGCTGAAGGAGAACTGCCAGATGGAGCCGAACCCGGGGTCGCTCCCCTCGTGCGCGACTCCTACCGCGAAGCGCGTTCCGCGGAACGCGACCCCGAGCCGCGTGCGCGTCTGCGAGCTCTGGAAGTCGTTCGCCTTCGCGACCGCCGCGCGCGCCTCCGCGAAGCGCCACCGGCCGCTCGCGTAGAGCCCCGTCTCGCGCGTCGCGCCCCGCGTGACGTCGGTCGCGAGCCCCATGCGCACCTCCTGCGCATCGTCCGGGCCGGCGACCCGCGCGTCGGCGCCGAGGTGCAGCCCCGGGCGCTCGATGCCCTGGTTGAACGGCCGCAGCAGGTACGTCGCCGCGGCGACCCGCAGGTCGAGATGCCCGCCGAGGTGGTCGGCCATCACGCCGAAGTCGAGCGCGCCGGTGCTCGCCGTGACCGTGTCGGACGTCCCCGAGCGATATCGCGCCGCCGCGCCGACCACGAGCCGGCGCTTGGCGGCGCCACCGAATCGGTGCGCGGCGAGCAGCGAGGCGACCGACGTGTAGTATGGGATGGAGCCGAGCACCGTGGGGTCGCTGTCGCCCGTGCGATCGAGGCCGCCGACGCTCATGCGCGCGAGCCCGACGCCGAACGCGGTGAGCCCGCGGGTCGCGACGACGGTGCCCACCTGGCCGTCCACGCCGCGCGTCTCGGTCGCGCTGAGCGCCGCGACGGCCGCACTGAGCCGCACCGGGTGCAGGGGCAGGATCGCCGCCGGGTTGAACAGGCCGCCGCCGCCGGCGTTCGACAGCGCGGGGATCTCGCCGACCGTGCCGAGTGGGAAGTCGAGCAGGGCGCGCCCCGGAACGGGGCTCCCGGACGGCACGCTTTGCGCGTTCACCGGCACCGTCCGGAGGCACAGAGCGGCCCCGAACGAGGCGGCGAAGAGCATGTGGCGCATCGACTTGAGACTATCCGACGGGCTCCGGCGATGCAAGCGCGCCGCTACCCCGGGCCCGGCCCGGGCCTTACATTCCCACCTCTCGTATGCGATCGCGAAATACCCGTGCACGTCCCTCTGAGCGGCCGTCCGCGCTGACTGCGCGACCCGCCGGCGCGTGAGCGACGCGCCCTCTCGACCAGCGGACGGCGCCGACCGCCACCCCCGCTGGCCTCCTCGCGCGACGTGGATGCTTCCGTCGCGCCCCCTCGCCCCGGCCGCCGCTGCGGCCGCGCTCACTCGTCGCGCGTCCCGACACTCGTGACCACCGTCCTTCCGTCCGCCTCCGACACCGCGTCGCCGGTCGCGTCGCCGCTCGCGACGTCCCTGCGCAGCCACACCTGCGGCGCCCTGCGCGCCGAGCACGCCGGCGCCCGCGTCACGCTCGGCGGCTGGGTGCACCGCAGCCGCGACCTCGGCGGGCTCGTGTTCCTCGACCTGCGCGACCGCGACGGGGTGGTCCAGGTGTCGTTCGACCCGTCGAGCGCCGACGACGAGACGCGCCGGACGGCGGCCGCCGTCGGCATCGAGAGCGTCGTGCTCGTCGAGGGCGAGGTCGTGCTGCGCCCGGCCGAGCGCCGCAACGCGGAGATGGCGACCGGCGAGGTCGAGGTGCGCGCGACGGCGATCCGCGTCGTCGGCGCGGCGGAGACGCCGGCCATCCCGGTGGCGCGCGGGCGCGGGGAGAAGCTCCCGTCGGAGGACCTGCGGCTGCGCTACCGCTACCTCGACCTGCGCCGCCCCGAGCTGCAGCACAGTCTCATGCTGCGCCACCGCCTCGCGCAGCGCACGCGACGCTATCTGAGCGACAACGGCTTCCTCGAGCTGGAGACGCCGATCCTCACGAAGCCGACGCCCGAGGGCGCGCGCGACTACCTGGTGCCGAGCCGCGTGCATGCGGGCGAGTTCTACGCGCTGCCGCAGTCGCCGCAGATCTACAAGCAGCTCTTCATGGTCGCGGGCTTCGACCGGTACTTCCAGATCGCGCGCTGCTTCCGCGACGAGGACCTGCGCGCCGACCGGCAGCCGGAGTTCACGCAGATCGACATCGAGGCGAGCTTCGTCGACCAGGACGACATCATCCGGCTCGCCGAGGGGCTGATCGTCGAGCTGTTCGCCGAGAACGGCGTGGAGGTGACGGCGCCGTTCCGCCGGATGACGTACCGCGACGCGATGGAAGGCTACGGCATCGACCGTCCGGATCTGCGCTACGACCTGAAGCTCTCCGACGTGAGCGACGTGTTCCGCGGCACGGAGTTCGGCGTCGCGGCGACGGTGCTCGACGCCGGCGGCCGCTTCCGCGGGCTCGTCGCGCCCGGCGGCGCGCGGTTCTCGCGCAAGGAGCAGGACGAGCTGCAGGCGCTCGCGAAGGGCGCCGGCGCGCACGGCGCGATCTTCCTCAAGCGCACCGATGGGAAGCTCGAGGGGGGGCCGGCGAAGTTCCTGCGCCCCGACGCGGCCGACGCGTTAGGCCTCACGGACGGCGACATGGCGATCATCGTCGCGGGGCCGGACCACGTCACGAGCCCCGCGCTCGACCGCATCCGACAGGACGTCGCGCGGCGCCTCGGCCTCGTGCGCGACGACGCGCTGGAGCTGCTGTGGGTCGTCGACTTCCCGATGTTCGAGCGCGACCCGAAGACCGGCGCGCTCGCGCCGATGCACCACCCGTTCACGTCGCCGATGCTCGACGACGCGCACCTGCTCGACACGGCGCCGGAGAAGGCGCGCGCCCGTGCGTACGACGTGGTGCTGAACGGCACGGAGCTCGGCGGCGGCAGCATCCGTATCAGCGACCCGACGCTGCAGGCGAAGATCTTCTCGCTGCTCGGCATCGACGACGAGACGGCGCGCGCGCGCTTCGGCTTCCTGCTCGAGGGGCTGCGCGCCGGCGCGCCGCCGCACGGCGGCATCGCGTTCGGGTTCGACCGCATCGCGATGCTGTGGTCGGGCGCCGGCTCGCTGCGCGACGTCATCGCGTTCCCGAAGACGACCGCGGCGCGCGCGCTGTTCGAGGGCGCGCCGACGCACGTGCCGCCCGAGGATCTGCAGGAGCTGCGTCTACGCGTGGAGGAGGAGGGGAAGTGACGGAAGACGGCGGCACGCAACGGCTCTCGACCGAGGGCGCCGATCAGCTCTCGCTGGCGGGCGTCAACGACGCGAACCTGAACGAGCTCGCGCGGATCACGGGCGCGCGCGTCACGATGCGCGGCGACACGCTGACGATCTCGGCGCCCAACGCGGAGTCGCTGGCGCGCGCGGCCGAGCTGGCGCGTGGGCTCATCGAGCTGGCGCGGCAGGGCGGTCTCATCACGCCCGACGACGTGCTGCGCCTGAGCCTCGACACGGGGCGCGACGGCGACGGCGCCAGCGGGCCCGCCGACGCGAGCCGCCTCGCACTCCCCGGCGTGCGGCGCGTCATCCAGGCGAAGACGTCGGGCCAGGCGGAGTACATGCAGAAGATCGCCGAGAACGACATCGTGATCGGCATTGGCCCGGCGGGCACGGGCAAGACGTACCTCGCCGTCGCGATGGCGGTCGATGCGCTCGTGCGCAAGCGCGTGCGCCGCATCGTGCTCGCGCGGCCGGCCGTGGAAGCGGGCGAGAGCCTCGGCTTCCTCCCCGGCGACATGCAGGCGAAGGTCGATCCCTACCTGCGGCCGCTGTACGACGCGCTCGACGAGATGATGCCGCCCGAACGGGTGGCGAAAGCGCTCGAGACGCGCACCATCGAGATCGCGCCGCTCGCCTTCATGCGCGGCCGCACGCTCGGCGATGCGTTCGTCATCCTCGACGAGGCGCAGAACGCGACGAACCTCCAGATGAAGATGTTCCTCACGCGACTCGGCGTGAACTCGAAGATCGTCATCACGGGGGACAAGACGCAGATCGACCTTCCGAACCGCTCCGACTCGGGGCTGATGCAGGTCGAGCGCATCCTCACCGACATCGAGGGGATCGCGTTCCACTACTTCACCGATGCCGACGTCGTGCGCCACCGGCTCGTGCGGGACATCATCAGGGCGTACGCGGACGACGCGGGAGACTGACCGTGGGTACGTGGGGCCAGGCCGAGCCGTCGGGTGACGACGGCGGTCGAAGTCGAACGTTAGGCACGCTGGGCGCGCACGGCGCGCGGCTGGCGATCGCGCTCGCGCTCGCGATCGGGGCGTTCCTGCTGTTCCCGCTTGCGCCGGCCGTCGAGCTGCCGCTGTACGAGGTGGGCGCCGTGGCCCCGGAGAACGTCATCGCGCCGTTCGCGTTCCGCGTGCCGAAGACGGACGCGCAGCTGCAGGGGGAGCGGGACGCCGCGCGCCGCGCCGAGCCGCTCGTGCTCGACCTCGTGCCCGCGGCGCTCGACACGTCGCGCACGCAGCTCGCGGCGTTCGCGCGCGTGCTCGAGCAGGCCTACGGCGCCGCGGGCACCGCGGCCGGGCCGGCGGTCGCCGCGGCGGCGAGCCAGGTGGGGATCCGCCTCACGCCGGCCGAGATCGCGTACCTGCACGCGCCGACGCGCCGTCGCGCGCAGATCGAGGCCGTGCAGCGCGTGCTCGATCGCTGGCTCCCGGGCGGCGTGGCGTCGACGACGGCGCTCACCGACGCGCGCGGCCAGGTCGCGATCGCGCAGGGCGGTCACACGACGATCGTGCCGGCCGACAGCGTGATGACGTTCGCGAGCCTGCTGGCCCGCGCGCGGCGCGCCCATCCCGATCCGACGAACGACGTCGGCGACGCGCTGTACGTGAAGCTGCTGAGCGGTTTCTTCCGCCCGACGCTCGTCGCCGACCGCGCGGCGACCGACCGCATGCGCGAGGCCGCGGCGATCGCGGTGGAGCGCGACCGCTACTTCGTGCGCGCGGGCGAGAAGATCGTCGGCGCGCACGAGGTGGTGGGGCGCGAGGCGAACGACAAGATGCGCGCGCTGCGCGACGCGACGCAGCTGCGCGGCGGCACCGAGGTCTCGTCCACCCGCGCCGCGGCGCGCGTCGTCGGCTCGGTGCTGCACAACCTCATCATCCTCGTCGTCTTCGGCGTCACGCTGCTGCTGTTCCGGCCGCAGCTCTACGCGCAGATGCGCGTCGTGCTGCTGTTCGCGCTGGAGTTCGCCCTGGTGCTCGGCACGGCCGCGCTGGTCGCGCGCATGCCGACGCCGCGGCCGGAGATCGTGCCCGTGGCGCTCGCCGCGGTCATGCTCAGCATCCTGTTCGACCCGCGCATCAGCCTCATCGCGGCGATGGTGCTCGCGGTGCTCGTCGGCAGCCAGGGTCCGTTCCGCGGCACGAACGCGCTGTTCATCCTGCTCGTCGGCGGCGTGGCGGCGGCGGTCAGCGTACAGACGGTGCGGCGGCGCAACCAGGCGTACCTGTCGATGCTCATCGTCGCCGCCGGCTACGCGCTCGCCGCGCTCGCGCTCGGCCTCACGCTCGGCTGGACGTGGCGCGAGCTGGGGCTCATGGTCGGTTTCGGCACGCTCGGCGCCGTGGTCTCCGTGGCGCTCGCGATGGGGCTCATGCCGCCGGCCGAGGAGTTCACCGGCACCGTGACCTACCTGCGGCTGCTCGAGTGGTCGGACCTCAACCGCCCGCTCATGCAGCGGCTGTCGCTCGAGGCGCCCGGCACATATGCGCACACGATCGCCACGGCGAACCTCGCCGAGCAGGCGTGCAACGCGATCGGCGCGAACGGGCTGCTGGCGCGCGTGGGCACGTACTACCACGACATCGGAAAGCTGAAGAAGCCGCAGTTCTTCGTGGAGAACCAGGCGCGCGGCCGCAACCCACACGACAAGCTGAAGCCGAACACGAGCGCGTCGATCATCAAGAACCACGTGAAGGAGGGGCTCGAGCTCGCCGACGAGATCAAGCTCCCGAAGCCGCTGCGCGCGTTCATCGTGGAGCATCACGGTACGGGACGCATCGGCTACTTCATGGAGAAGGCGCGCGAGCGCGGCGACGCGCTGCCGAACGCGGGCGAGTACGCGTACCCGGGCCCCATCCCGCAGACCGCGGAGACGGCGGTGCTCATGCTCGCCGACGGCGTGGAGGCGTCGGCGCGCGCGCTCCCGGATCCGACGCCGCAGAAGATCCGCGAGCTCGTGGAGCACGTGGTGCGGCAGCGCATGGAGCAGGGACAGCTCCGCGACGCACCCCTCACGCTGCGGCAGATCGAGCTGGTGAAGGAGCAGTTCGTGCGCGTGCTGCTGGGCATGCACCACAACCGCATCGAGTACCCGACGGCGGCAGGCGGCGTCGGGACGACGGGCGCGGTGAACGCAGAGACGGCGCCGGCGTGACCGACGTACACGTGGACGTGGCGACGGACGGCGTACGCTCGCCGGTGGCACGCGAGCGTGTGGCGCAGCTCGCGCGCGACGTGCTGCGCGCGGAGCGCGTGCGCGCCGCCGAGCTGTCGATCACGTTCGTCGCCGTCGAGCGGATGGCGGCGCTGAACTGGACACACCTCCGCCACCGCGGCCCGACGGACATCATCACGTTCGAGCTGCCGCCGGCGGTACCCGGAGCGCCGGTGGCGGGCGACATCTACATCGCGCCCGATGTCGCGCGCGAGAACGCGGCGCGCGCCGGCATCGGCGTGCGCGAGGAGATCGCGCGGCTCGTCGTGCACGGCGTGCTGCACGCGCTCGGCCACGAGCACCCGGAGGACGAGGCGCGCACGACGTCGCCGATGTGGCGGCGCCAGGAGCGATTGCTGGACCGTCTGTGGAACGCGCGGGAGGCGGTCCGATGAGCTCCACCATCGCCGTGCTGCTCGGCATCGCCGCCGCGTTCCTGTTCGTGCTGGTCGACGCCGCGCTGCTCGCCTCGGAGCACGACGCGGAGGCGGCCGACGCCTCGGCGCACGCGCGCACGCACCGGGCGCTCGCGTTCGCGCGCGTGCTCGCGCAGCTGCTCACCGGCGCGGCCGCCGCGCGCGCCCTCGTGCTGCACGAGCGGACCGCTGGCGTGGCGATCGCGCTCGCGCTCGTCGCCGGTGCGCTCGTCGTCGTCGTGTCCGAGGCGGCGGCGCGCGAGATCGGCGACGCGCTCGGCGCGAGCGCGGCGCGTCGGCTGATGCCGCTCGCCCGGGCGACCGAGATGGTGCTCGCTCCGGTGCTCGCGCTGAACGCCCGGCTCGACGAAGCGCTGCTGCGCGCGCTGCCGCCGGCGCCCGCGGACGAGTCGTCGCGCGAGGAGACCGCCGAGCAGTTCCGCGAGGTCATCGCGTCCGAGGCGGACGTCTCGTCGGAGGAGCAGTCGATCCTCGCCGGCGTCTTCTCGCTCGGCGAGACCGTCGTGCGCGAGGTCATGGTGCCGCGCGTCGACATCGTCGGCGTGGAGCGCGAGACGCCGTGGTCGGAGGTGATCGACCGCGTGCGCAGCTCCGAGCACTCACGCCTCCCGGTGTACGAGGACACGCTCGACGAGATCGTGGGCATCCTCTACGCGAAGGACCTGCTGCCGAACGTCATCGCGGGCGAGGAGCCGGCCGCGGGCTGGACGTCGCTCGTGCGCCCCGCGCACTTCGTGCCGCCCACGAAGCGCATCGACGAGCAGCTCCGCGACTTCCGCACGAGCGAGACGCACATCGCCATCGTCGCCGACGAGTACGGCGGCACCGCGGGGCTCATCACCATCGAGGACGTGCTCGAGGAGATCGTCGGCGACATCCGCGACGAGTACGACGACGACGAGCGCGCGGTGGAGGTCGAGGGGCCGAACAAGTTCTGGGTGTCCGGGCGCGTCACGCTCGACGAGCTGTCCGACGTCACCGGCCACTCGTTCGAGCACGAGGACGTCGACACGGTGGGCGGCCTGGTGTACGAGCTGCTCGGCCGCGTGCCGCGCGCCGGCGAACGGCTCACCGTCGACGGGTTCCGCATCGTCGTCGAGCGCGTCGTGCGACGGAAGGTGCTGCGCGTGTACCTCGAGCGGCTGGAGCCGGAGCCCGCGACGCACGCCGGCGGCGACCCGAGCGCGGAAGGGGCGTCGTGAGGCTTTCGTTCATCGCGCTCCTCACGTCGCTCGTCGTCGGCACGCTCACCGCCGCGGCGATCGCCGTACGCTCGGTGAGCCGCATCTGGCTGCGCCACTGGGTGGAGCGGCGGCTGTCGGGCGCGACGCTCGCCGAGCTCTATCTCGATCGCCCGCAGCGGCTGCTCGTGTCCGCCGGCACCGGCATCGCGCTCGCCGTGTTCCTCGCCGGTGCCGCGGTCGGCGCGGGGGAGCGCACGACGCTGCAGGTGGTCTGGCGCGCGATCGTCCTCGCGCTCGTGATCCTCGCCGTCGGCCAGCTGCTGCCGCGCGCCATCGGCCGGCGATGGCCCGCCGCGCTCGTGCCGCTGCTCGTGCCGCTGCTGCGCGTCGTGGACGTCGTGGTGACGCCGCTCCGCTGGGTGGGCGGCCTGCTCGCGCGGCCGTTCTGCGAGCGGCGCCCGCAGCCGCTCGCGGAGGTCGCGCGGAGCGACATCGAGGAGCTGCTGCGCGAGGGCGCGCGCGAGGGCGTGGGCGAGTCGCAGGAAATCGCAATCATCACCGGCGTCGTGCAGTTCGGCGAGAAGCGCGCGCGCGACGTGATGACGCCGCGCGACGAGATGTTCGCGGTCGACGTGCAGGAACCGCCGGACATGATCGCGCACCGCATCGCGGGCTCGAAGTACAGCCGCGTGCCGGTGATCGACGGCTCGCTCGACTGCGTCGTCGGCATGGTGCACGCGTTCGACGTGCTGAAGTCCGGCGGCGACGAGTGGCCGCCCGTGCGCCCGGTCGCGACGGCGACGCTGGACACGCCGTGCAACGAGCTGCTGTTCTCCATGCTGCGCACGCGACGCCACATCGCCGTCGTGCGCGACCCCGCCGCGCCGGTGGGCGCGGAGGCGAGCACGCAGGGGATCGTGACGCTCGAGGATCTGCTCGAGGAGCTGGTCGGCGACATCCGCGACGAGCACGACGAGCCCGACACCGCCCCTCGCGCCTCCACGACGTGACGCTCGCCCGCGCCTCCGACCCGATCGCCCGACTGCTCGACGACTTCCGCGACGGCAAGAAGGCCGCGCTCGCCCGCGCCGTGAGCGTCGTCGAGAACCACCGCCCCGGATTCGACCGGCTGCTCGCCGCGCTTCACCCGTCGTTAGGCAGGGCGCGGCGCGTGGGCCTCACCGGGCCGCCGGGCGCGGGGAAGAGCACCATGACGACGGCGCTCGCGCGCCTCCTGCGCGACCAGGGCCACACCGTCGGCATCGTCGCCGTCGATCCGACGTCGCCGTTCACGGGCGGCGCGCTGCTCGGCGACCGGATCCGCATGGAGTCCGTCGCGCTCGACCCCGGCGTGTTCATTCGCTCCATGGCGACGCGCGGCTCGCTCGGCGGCATCGCCTCGGCGACGCGCGAGGTGTGCGACGTGCTCGATGGATTCGGCATCGACTTCATCCTCATCGAGACCGTCGGCGTGGGACAGAGCGAGCTCGATGTCGCGCGCGCGAGCGACACCACGCTCGTCGTGCTCGTGCCGGAGAGCGGCGACTCGATCCAGACGCTGAAGGCCGGCGTGATGGAGATCGCCGACGTATTCGTGGTGAACAAGGCCGACCGCCCCGGCGCCGATCGGCTCCGCAACGACATCGAGCTGATGCTCGGCCTCCGCGGCGGCGCGGCGATGCGCAACGTCCCCGCGCACCACGGCGTGGACCTCAAGGCCCTGTCGGCCGAGGAACGCGAGGCGACGCGCCAGGCGATGAACCCCGCGCGGGCCGCGCGCGCCGCGGCGAGCGCCGATCACCCGGAGCGCTGGGTGCCGCCGGTGCTGCAGAGCGTCGCCGCGAAGGGGGAGGGGATCGTCGAGGTGCTCGGCGCGCTCGACCGCCACTTCCGCTATCTTGAGGCGAGCGGCGAGCTTAGGAGTCGCAGGCGGGCGCGGCTCCGCGAGCGTGTCGTCGAGGTCGTGGAGCAGAAGGTGCGATCGCGCCTGTGGGCCGATACCGGGACCATGGCGTGGCTCGACGAGCGGCTCGCGGCACTGGAGAGTGGCACGCTGACGCCGTTCGGCGTCGCCGACGAGCTGCTCGAACGAAGTGCAGGGTTGATCGCACGCTCCACGCTCCACGCGCCACGCTCGACGTGATCGCGCGTGGAAGCCGAGCGTGGAGCGTGGAGCGTGGAGCGTAGAGGAAACCAAGGCGGTGAGATGATGGCTTCCGTTCAGGATTTCGAGCAGGCGGTCCGCGACCGCGACGAGGAGATCGCCAGGCTCCGCGCCGAGGTGGAGGCGTGGCGCCGCCGCTTCGACAAGGGCGGCAAGCGCGACATCGCGTTCGTGAACTCGGAGCGCGAGGTCGAGCCGCTGTACACGGCGCTCGACACGCAGCCGGATGTCGAAGTCCCCGGCGCGTTCCCGTTCACGCGCGGCATCCACCCCACGGGCTACCGCGGCAAGCTGTGGACGATGCGCCAGTTCGCCGGCTTCGGCACGGCCCGCGAGACGAACGAGCGGTACAAGTTCCTCCTCTCGCAGGGACAGACGGGCCTCTCGGTCGCGTTCGATTTCCCGACGCTCATGGGCTACGACTCCGACCACCCGCGGTCGGAGGGCGAGGTCGGCAAGTGCGGCGTCGCGATCTCGTCGCTCGCCGACATGGAGGAGCTGTTCGCCGGCATCCCGTTAGGCCAGGTCTCGACGTCGATGACCATCAACGGCCCGGCGATCATCCTGTTCTGCTTCTACTGCGCCGCGGCGGAGAAGCAGGGCGTGCCGCTCGAGCAGATCCAGGGGACGGTCCAGAACGACATCCTCAAGGAGTACATGGCGCAGCACGCGTGGTGCTTCCCGATCGAGCCCGCGCTGCGTCTGATCGTCGACATGTTCGAGTGGTGCGCCACGCACACGCCGAAGTGGAACACCATCTCCATCAGCGGCTACCACATCCGCGAGGCGGGAGCGACCGCCGCGCAGGAGCTCGCGTTCACGCTCGCCGACGGCTTCACGTACGTGGAGCGCGGCATCGCGCGCGGCCTCGACGTCGACGACTTCGCGCCGCGGCTCTCGTTCTTCTGGGACATCCACAACGACTTCTTCGAGGAAGTCGCGAAGCTCCGCGCGGCGCGCCGCATCTGGGCCCGCCACATGAAGGAGCGCTACGGCGCGAGGGATCCGCGCTCGTGGGTGATGCGCTTCCACTCGCAGACGGCCGGCGTCACGCTCACGGCGCAGCAGCCGATGAACAACATCGTGCGCGTCGCCTACCAGGCGCTCGCCGCGGTGCTCGGCGGCACCCAGTCGCTGCACACCAACTCGATGGACGAGACGCTCGCCCTCCCGACGGAGCACTCCGTGGAGGTCGCGCTCCGCACGCAGCAGGTTCTCGCCTACGAGACGGGCGTGCCGAACGTCATCGATCCCCTCGGCGGCTCGTACTACGTCGAGGCGCTCACCGACCAGCTCGAGCGCGAGGCCGAGGATCTGTTCCGCCAGATCGACGAGATCGGCGGCGTCGTGCCGGGGCTCGAGACCGGCTGGCTGCAGCGCAAGATCAACGAGAGCGCCGCGCGCCAGCAGTGGGAGATCGAGCAGCACCGCAAGGTCATCGTCGGCGTGAACGACTTCGTCTCCGACGAGCAGGAGCTGCAGATTCCACTGCTGCGCATCGGCCAGGAGGCGGAGGAGGAGCAGCGCGCGAAGATGGCCGCCATGCGCGCCGGCCGGGACGACGCGCTCGTGCGGCAGCGGCTCGATCGGCTCCGCGAGGCGGCCCGCGGCAGCGACAACGTCGTGCCGTTCATCCTCGACTGCGCGCGCGCCTACTGCACGCTCTACGAGATCCGCGCGGCGCTCGAGAGCGTGTTCGGGGCCTACAGAGAACCCGTATTCTTTTGAACGCTCCGCGCTCCACGCTCCACGCTCGGCGTCTCTCGCGACCACGCCGAGCGTGGAGCGTGGAGCGTGGAGCGTAGAGGAGCCATGTCGAGTTCGGAGTGGTGGGCGTCGTACTTCGACGCGCAGTACCTGCGCGAGTACCAGCCGCTGTTCACGCTCGAGCGTGACCGGCAGGAGGTCGCGCGGCTGCTGGAGCTGTTAGGCCTGCCGTCCGGCTCGCGCGTCCTCGATTGCCCGTGCGGCCAGGGGCGTCACGCGCACCTGCTCGCCGAGACCGGCTTCGACGTCGACGGCCTCGATTACTCCGAGGACCTGCTCGCGATCGCGCGCCGGCGCGGCACGGGCAAGACGCTGCGCTACACGCGCGGCGACATGCGCAAGCTGCCCGCGCGGTGGGCCGGACGCTTCGACGCGGTGCTCAACCTGTTCACGTCGTTCGGCTTCTTTCTCGACCCGAACGACGACGCGCGCGTGATCGCCGAGTTCGCGCGCGTGCTGAAGCCGGACGGAGTGCTCGTGTGGCACGGCGGGAGTCGCGACGGCGTGATGGCGAAGTTCCTCGACCGCGACTGGTGGCGGAGCGACGACGGCACGTTGATCGGCCACGAGCGGTCCTTCGACCCGCTCTCCGGCGTGATGACCATCCGCACGACGTGGGAGGGGAAGAAGGCGCGCGGGGAGCGCGAGCACCGCATCCGTCTCTACACGGCCACGCGTCTGGCGGAGCTGTGCGCGGCGCAGGGGCTCATCGTCGAGCAGGCGTTCGACGGATGGCGCGACCGGCCGCTGCGACGGGCGTCGAGCGAGATGCTGCTCGTCGCCCGGAAGACCGACTAACTTCATCGTCATGGATCGCCCCATTCGAGTACTCGTCGCGAAGCCCGGCCTCGACGGCCACGACCGCGGCGCGAAGGTCGTCGCGGCGGCGCTGCGCGACGCCGGCATGGAGGTCATCTACACCGGGCTCCATCAGACGCCGGAGATGATCGCCACCGCCGCCGTGCAGGAGGATGTCGACGTCGTCGGCCTCTCCATCCTCAGCGGCGCGCACATGACGCTGTTCCCGCGCGTGCAGGAGCTGCTGCGCGAGCAGGGGCGCGACGACGTCCTCATCACCGGCGGCGGCATCATCCCGAAGGAGGACATGGACGCGCTGCACGCCATGGGCGTCGGGAAGCTGTTCGGCCCGGGCACCCCGACCAGCGACCTGGTGGACTACATCAAGCGCTGGTTCGCCGAGCAGCAGGAGCACCAGCGCGCGTGAGCACGGCGACGCGGCTCCGCGAGCTGGGGGACGAGGTCCGCGCGCTCGAGGCCCGGCTGCGCGAGGGCGGTGGACCCGACAAGATCGAGCGACAGCACAAGCAGGGAAAGCTCACCGCGCGCGAGCGCGTCGAGCGGCTGTGCGACCCTGGCACGCCGTTTCTCGAGATCGGGCTGCTCGTCGCGTACGACCAGTACGACGGCCAGGCGCCCGGCGCCGGCGTCGTCACGGGGCTGGCCGAGGTGCACGGCCGCGAGGTCGTCGTCGTCGCGAACGACGCGACGGTGAAGGCCGGGTCGTGGTGGCCGGAGACGATCCGGAAGATCCTGCGCGCGCAGGAGATCGCGATGCGCTGTCGCATCCCGATCATCTACCTCGTCGACTCCGCGGGCGTGAACCTGCCGTACCAGGGCGGCGTCTTCCCGGGGCAGTACGGCGCGGCGCGCATCTTCTACTACAACTCCATCATGCGGCGCTACCTCAAGGTGCCGCAGCTCGCCGCCGTGATGGGACCGTGCATCGCCGGCGGCGCGTACCTGCCCGCGCTCTCCGACGTGATCCTCATGGTGAAGGGCACGTCGTTCATGGGCCTCGGCGGCGCGAACCTCGTGAAGGGCGCCACCGGGCAGACGATCGACAACGAGACGTTGGGCGGCGCCGTCACGCACACCGAGATCAGCGGCGTCGCGCACTACGCGGTGGACGACGACGACGCGTGCCTCGCGAAGCTCCGCGACCTCGTGGAGCGGCTCCCCGCGCCGCGGCGCGTCGTGCACGAGTCGCGCGTGGCCGACCATCCGGGCGACGGCAAGTACGCCGCCGACGCGCTGTACGACCTGCTCCCCGTCGACCACCGCATGTCGTACGACATGCACACCGTGCTGCGCGCGCTCGTCGACGGCGGCTCGCTCGATGAGTTCCAGGGGAACCTCGCGAAGGAGATGATCTGCGCCGACGCGCGCGTCGAGGGCATCCCGGTCGGGGTCATCGCGAACCAGCGCGGCCTCGTGAAGGGACGCCCCGGCGAGCGCCCGCGCTTCGGCGGCATCGTCTACGCCGAGAGCGCGGAGAAGGTCGCGTTCTACATCGACCGCTGCGACCGGCAGGGCATCCCGCTGCTGTTCGTGCAGGACGTCTCCGGCTTCATGGTCGGCCCAGACGCCGAGCACGAGGGGATCATCCGGGCGGGTGCACGTTTCGTCGAGGCGATGGCGACGGCGCGCGTGCCGAAGCTGGTGCTCACCGTGAACCACGCGTCGGGCGCTGGCTACTACGCGATGGCGGGGCAGGGCTTCGATCCCGACTTCATCTTCTCGTGGCCCACCGGCCGCATGGGCGTGATGGAGGGCGAGAGCGCGGTGAGCGCGGTGCACGGCCCGGCGATCGAGAAGGCGAAGCAGGCGGGCAAGCCGCTGCCCGACGACGTCGCGGAGGCCGTCGAGGAGATGCGCGCCGACTACGAGCACCAGCTCGACGCGAAGTTCGCCGCGGCGCGCGGGTACGTCGACGCCATCGTGCATCCGGAGGAGACACGGCACGTGCTCGCGACCGCGCTGCGCGCCGCGCTCCAGAACGCGGGCCCACATCTGGGCGCGTTCGTACTACCTGCGGGGATCTGATGCCTAACAGAGACGTCGTGCGCGTCGCGAGCGGCCAGGGCTTCTGGGGCGACTCGCTCGAGGCGCCGCGCCAGCAGGTCGAGCGCGGCCCGGTCGACTACCTGATGCTCGACTACCTGGCCGAGGTCACGATGTCGATCCTGCAAAAGCAGAAGGAGCGGGATCCGCGCATGGGCTACGCGCGCGACTTCGTGGGTGCGATCGACGGCGTGCTGCCCGCCGTCGTGGAGCGCGGCGTCCGGGTGATCGCGAACGCCGGCGGCGTCAACCCGCCCGCCTGCGCCGAAGCGGTGCTCGGCGTCGCGGACAAGCACGGCGTCCGCGGTCGCGTGAAGGTCGGCGTCGTGACCGGCGACGACCTCCTGCCGCGCCTCGACGAGCTGATCGCGCAGGGGCACGCGCTCTCGAACATGGACACCGGCGAGGCGCTCGACACCGTCCGCGACCGCGTCCTGTCCGCGAACGCGTACATCGGCTCCGTGCCCATCGTCGAAGCGTTAGGCAGGGGCGCGCAGATCGTGGTGACGGGGCGCTCCACGGACACCGCGCTCACCATGGCGCCGCTGCGCTACGAGTTCGGCTGGGCGGGCGACGACTGGAATCGGCTCGCGGCGGGTATCATCGCCGGCCACATCATCGAGTGCGGCGCGCAGTGCTCGGGCGGCAACTGCCTCTACGACTGGCGCAGCATCCCCGATCTCGGCGACGTCGGCTACCCGATCGTGGAGGCGCGCGCCGACGGCACCTTCGTCGTCACGAAGCACCCGAACACCGGCGGCCGCATCGACGTGCACAGCGTCACCGAGCAGCTCGTGTACGAGATGGGCGACCCGAAGTCGTACATCACGCCCGACGTCGTCGCCGACTTCTCCAGCATCTGCCTCGCGCCGGACGGCGAGAACCGCGTGCGCGTCTTCGGCATCGAGGGGCGGCCGGCCACGGACAAGCTGAAGGTGTCGATCGCCTACCGCGCGGGCTTCAAGGCCGTCGGCACGCTCGTCTACGCATGGCCCGACGCGCTCGAGAAGGCGCGACTCGCCGACCGCGTGCTGCGCGAGCGGCTCGATCGGCTGGGCCTGAAGTTCGATCACATCCTGACGGAGTTCGTCGGCGCGTCGGCGACGCACGGACCGCTCGCCGGCGACGCGCCGCCCGATCTCCCCGAAGTGCAGCTCCGCGTCGGCGTGCGCGGACCCGACCGCGCGGCCGTGGAACGGTTCACGCGCGAGATCGCGCCGCTCGTGCTGAACGGCCCGCCGAGCGTGACCGGCTTCGCGGGCGGCCGGCCGAAGGTCGAGGAGATCGTCGCGTACTGGCCGGCGCTCGTCGACAAGCGCGTCGTGCAGACGAAGGTGGAGGTGCTCTCGTGAGCGACCGCGTGAACGTGCGCCTCGTCGACGTCGCCCACGCCCGCTCCGGCGACAAGGGCGACACCGCGAACGTCGGCGTCATCGCGCTCAGGCCCGAGTGGTACGACCTGCTCGCCCGCGAGCTGACGGTGGAGCGCGTCGCCGGGCACTTCCGCGGCATGATCGACGGCCCGGTGGAGCGCTTCGAGCTGCCGAACCTGAACGCGCTGAACTTCCTGCTGCACGGCGCGCTCGACGGCGGCGGCACGCTTTCGCTCAAGACAGACGCGCAGGGGAAGGTCTACTCGACCGCGCTGCTGCGCATGGTGCTCCACGTGCCGGCCGACGAAGCGGAGCGGCTCGGACTTCCGGCCGCCGGGGCGGCCTGACGACGATGGACGGACCGACACGCGCCAAGCTCGCGCTCGCGCTCATCGCCGGCATCCTGTTCGCCGGCTCGATGTGGACCGGTCAGGACTGGCTCCGCTGGGTCGCGATCGGATTGCTCGCGGCGGCGGTGCTGCTGCGGTTCATCTACCCGAATCGCCCGCGGCGCGGAAACGACGAGGACTGAGGCGAGTACTCATGAGGATCCAGGAGCGATGAAGAGATCCCGCGATCTTTCCGATCGCCGTCGGATCCTCAGAAGTGCTCGCCTTCGACCTGATCGCCCACCCGAGCAGGTACCGAAGTCCACTTAAGTCGTTTATATTTCTGAGCTTATGGCTCAGCATCCAATCCCCGAGCTCCTCGCCCCGGCCGGCTCGCTCGACGCCGTCCGGGCCGCCGTCGCGAACGGCGCCGACGCCGTCTACCTCGGCGCCAGCCGCTTCAACGCCCGCGACGACGGCGCGCAGCTGAGCCTCGACGAGCTCGAGCAGGCCTGCGCCACCGCGCACGCCCGGGGGACGAAGGTCTACCTGACCTTCAACGTGCTCATCAAGCCGCAGGAGCTCGCCGACGCGCTCGAGTACCTCGGCGAGTGCATCGACCGCGGCATCGACGCGGCCATCGTCCAGGACCTCGGCATCGTCCGGCTCATCCGGCAGGTCTACCCGCAGCTCGAGATCCATGGGTCGACCCAGATGACCGTGCACGACGTGAGCGGCGCCCGCGTCATGCAGCAGCTCGGCGTCGAGCGCGTCGTCCTCGCGCGGGAGAACACGCTCGCCGACGTGCGCGCCATCCGCGACGCGGTGCCCGACCTCGGGCTCGAGACGTTCGTGCACGGCGCGCTCTGCATCTCGTACTCCGGGCAGTGCTACATGTCCGGGATGATCTCCGAGCGCTCCGCGAACCGCGGCTCCTGCGCGCAGAGCTGCCGCAAGGACTACGTCCTCACCGACGCCACCACCGGCGCGGAGCTCGACCGCGGCTATCTCATCTCGACGAAGGACCTCGCCGCGCACGACCACCTCGGCGAGCTGGCCGAGATCGGCGTCGGCTGCCTGAAGATCGAGGGGCGCAAGAAGAAGCCGGAGTACGTCGCCACGGTCACGAAGAGCTATCGCGACTGGCTCGACGCGCTCGGGCGCGGCGCGTGGACGTCGCCCGGTCCGGAGGAAGTGCAGCCGCTCGTGCAGATCTACAGCCGCGGGTTCACCGGCGGCATGTACGGTGGCCGCGCGGGGCGCGAGTACATCACGCGCGACCATCCGGATAACCACGGCGTGGAGCTCGGCGTCGTCGTCGGCCGGGAGGGGAACGACCTCCTGCTCGAGCTGTCGTCGCCGGTGTCCGTCGGCGACGGCCTCGGGTTCGAGCCGCCGTTAGGCACTGCCGGCACGAGCACCGGATTCGCCGTCAGCGAGGTGCGTTCGTTAGGCACTCGCGGTGGCGTCACGCGGCAGGCGGTCGCGTCGCGCGTGCGTGTGCCCGCCGGCTGGCGCGTCATGCGCACGTCGGAGGCGGCGCTGCTCGAGCGCGCCCGGAAGAGCTACGCCGCGCTTCCCGTCGCGCTCAAGGGCCGCAAGACGCGCCTCGACGTGCGCGTGTTCGGCCACGCCGGCGGCGCGCTGAAGGCGGTGTTCACGGCGGGCGACGACGTCGTCACGGCGCGCAGCGAGGTCCCGCTGGCGCCGGCGTCCAAGCGAGCGCTCGACCAGACGCAGCTGCGCGAGCAGCTCGGCCGCCTCGGCGAGTCGCCGTTCGCGCTCGGCGCGATCGACGACCGCGGACTCGGGGCGGGCCTGTTCATCCCCGTGCGCGAGCTGAATCGCCTCCGCCAGGACGCCGTCGACCAGCTCCTCGTGCAGCGCGACTGGGCCGACCAGGCCCGCCGCGCCGAGCGGAGCGAGGCGATCGCTGCCGCGGTCGGCCGCGTCCGCGTCGCCGCGGAGCCGATCGCCGTCGAGAGCGTCGCCGTTCCGCGCTCGTTCGACCTCCGCGCCGTCGCCTACACCGTAGACCAGGCTCGTGAGGCTGCGGCCGGCGGCGCGACCGAGATCGTGCTCGATCCGTTCCTCCGCCACCCCATGCCGCCGGTGACGCGCGTCCGCGCGCTCGCCGACGAGCTGCGCGCGCGGGGGATCGCCCTCCGCCTCCGCACGCCGACGATCGTCCGCCCCGAGGAGCGCAGGCTGCTCGACAAGTGGCTCGCGCTCGACCTGCCCGTGCTCTCCGGCCACCTCGGCCTCGTCGCCGAGCTCGGGGGCGGTGGGCGCGACGTCGTCGCCGACTACGCGGTGAACTGCTTCAACCAGCACACCGCCGCGGAGCTGTTCCGGCTGGGCGCGCGCCGCGTCACGCTCTCGGTCGAGCTCACCGGCGACGAGATGGCACAGCTCGCGGCGCCGTGGGACGGCGAGCGGTTCGACGTGTTCGTCTACGGGCGCCCCGAGGGGATGACCATCGAACACTGCGTGCTGTCGGCCGCGCACGACCGCGTCGCGACGACGTGCCGCGACCTCTGCGTGAAGCACCACACGAACGTCGAGCTCACCGATCCGGCGGGCTACACGTTCCCCGTCGCCACCGACTACGCGTGCCGCAACCGGCTGCTCCACTCGCGGCCGGTCGACGGCTCGGAGTATCTGCCGCGCCTGTGGCGCGCCGGGCTGCGCGGCTACCAGCTCGTGTTCAACGTCGCCGGCGATCCCGTGCGCGACATCGTCGCCGGTTTCCGCGCGGCGCTCGACGCGCTCGACGCCGGCACGCGGCCGGACACGGCGGCGGTGCGGGCAGCCCTCGGCGGCGAGTTCACGCGCGGACACTTCGCGCGCGCGGTCTGAGGTGGCTCGCGTGCGGCGCGCGGTGCACGTCCGCGTCGGAATGATGCGCGCGCCGGCGGCCGTCGGCGTATCGTGTGCGTCATGGAGACGCTCGCCGTGACCACGCCCACCCTCGCCGACGCGCGCCGCGTCCTGCGCCGCAGCTTCGGCTACGAGAGCTTCCGACTCGGACAGGAGCGCGCGATCGAGGCCGTGTTCGCCGGCCGCGACACGCTCGTCATCATGCCAACGGGCGGCGGCAAGTCGCTCTGCTATCAGGTGCCGGCGCTGCTGCTGCCGGGCCTCACCGTCGTCGTCTCGCCGCTGATCTCGCTCATGAAGGACCAGGTCGACGCGCTCACCGCGCGCGGCCTGCCGGCGGCGTTCGTGAACAGCACGCTCACGTCGTCGCAGGCGAACGAGCGATTCCAACGTGCCGCGCGTGGTGACCTCAAGCTGCTCTACGTCGCCCCCGAGCGGTTCGACTTCGGCAACACCGCGGACCGCCTGCGCGAGATGGGCGTCTCGCTGCTCGCCGTCGACGAAGCGCACTGCATCAGCGAGTGGGGGCACGACTTCCGGCCGAGCTATCTGCGCATGCGCTCCGTGCGCGAGCGGCTCGGCGATCCCGTCACGATCGCGCTCACCGCGACGGCGACGCCCGAGGTGCGCGACGACATCGCGCTGCAGCTGCACCTGCGCGATCCCGAGCGCATCGTCACGGGCTTCGACCGGCGCAACCTGCACTATCACGTGCTCGCGGTGAAGAACGACGCCGAGAAGGACGCGGGCCTCGTGCAGGTGCTCGACCGCAATCCCGGGCAGGCGATCGTCTACGCCGCCACGCGCAAGTCGGTGGAGCGCGTGCAGGCCACGTTGCAGCGCGCGAAGGTGGCGAGCGTCGCGTACCACGCGGGTCTCGACGACGCGCACCGCCACGAGGTGCAGGACGCGTTCATGAACGAGGACGTGCGCGCGATCGTGGCGACGAACGCGTTCGGCATGGGCATCGACAAGCCGAACGTGCGCCTCGTCGTGCACCACGCGATGCCCGGCTCGCTGGAGGCGTACTATCAGGAGGCCGGACGCGCCGGACGCGACGGCAATCCGTCCGAGGTGTTCCTGCTGCACTCGTTCCCCGACCGCTTCACGCACGAGTTCTTCATCAAGGGCTCGTACCCGGAGCGGACGCTGGTCGAGCAGGTCTACGGCCGGCTGCAGCGCGACGCCGACCGCGCGGGCCTCGTCACCGCGGGGCCGCAGGACATCGCGCTCGCGCTGCCGGGGAAGGTGAGCGCGCGCGAGGTGGAGAGCGCGCTCCGCGTGCTGTCGCAGGGCGAGGCGCTGCGGAGCGAGAACGAGTCCATGTCGCGGGTGTCCGTCAGGCTCCTCGCGACGCCCGAGCGCATCAAGCGCGAGCTGTCGGGCGACTACAACCAGGGGCGCGAGCTGCTGCGCGCGCTCTGGCGCGTCGCCGGCAAGCAGCTCGAGACCGGCGCCGTGATCGATCTCGACGGGCTGCCGCCGGGCTTCGGCGGCGGCATGGGCGCCATGCCGCTGCTCGAGGATCTGCAGTCGCGCCAGTTCGTCGAGTTCGAGCGCGCCGGCGGCGGCACGCGCCTCACCGATCCGCGTCGCCCGCTCGCGCGTTTCCCGATCGACTGGACGCAGCTCGACCGACGCCGCCGCGCCGAGATGTCGAAGCTCGACGCGATGCAGCGGTATGCCTACCACACCGGGTGCCGCCGTCAGTTCGTGCTGCGCTACTTCGGCGACGCGGCCGCCGGCAAGACGGCCATGAACTGCGGCGGCTGCGACAACTGCCTCGGCATCAAGCACGAGCTGAACGAGCCCGTCGCCGCGTCGACGCGCGCGCGCAAGCCGTCGGGTGGCACGCGCGCCGACCGCACGGAGCGGCTGCAGAAGGCCGCCGCCCAGCGCGAGGACCCGGCGGAGCTGGCTGTCGGGCCGGAGGATGCCGGGCTGTTCGCCGGGCTGCGCGCGCTGCGCAGCGAGATCGCGCGTGCCGAGCAAGTGCCCGCGTACGTGGTGTTCCCCGACCGCACGCTGGCGGAGCTCGCGGTGCGCCGTCCGCGCACGCTCGCCGCGATGAGCGCCATCCGCGGCGTCGGCCCGGCGAAGCTCGAGAAGTACGGCGAGCGCTTCCTCGACGCGATCCGCAACGCCGCTTCGGTCGACGCTGCTTAGTCGGGACCCGGGACTCGGGACTCGGGACTCGGGGAGGATGGCTCGCTGCGCTCGCTTTCTTTCGTGAAGGCACGAGCGGAGCGAGTGCCCTCCGCCCCGAGTCCCGAGTCCCGAGTCCCGAGTCCCGATTAGCTTTCCGGCATGGACGACACCCTGTACTTCACCGAGCAGCACCACGCCGTGCGCGAGATGGTCCGCGCGTTCGCGCAGACCGAGGTCGCGCCGGTGGCCGCGCACTTCGACGAGGAAGCGAAGTTCCCGTGGGAGAACGTGCGCCGCATGGGGGAGCTCGGACTCCTCGGCATCCCGTGGTCCGAGGAGCTCGGCGGGGCCGGCTTCGATCTCACGAGCTACATCATCGCCATCTACGAGATGGCAAAGGTCGACGCGTCCCACGCCATCACCATCTCCGCGCACACGACGCTCGGCACGTCGCCGATCGTCTACTTCGGCACGCCCGAGCAGCGGCGTCGCTTCGTGCCGCTCCTCGCGAGCGGCAAGGTGCTCGGCGGGTTCGGGCTGACCGAGCCGGACGCGGGCAGCGACGCGGGCGGCACGCGCACCCGCGCCGTGCGGAAGAACGGCCACTACGTCCTGAACGGCACGAAGCGGTTCATCACCCACGGCTCCGTCGGCGAGATCTTCGTCGTCACCGCGGTGACCGACCCGGGCAAGGGCACGAAAGGGATCAGTTCATTCATCCTGACGAAGGAGACGTCGGACCTCGACGCGGCGCGCCGCGTCGGCATCGGCCACGACGACTCGCTGCGGCCGCTCCCCGGGTTCCGCGCCGGCAAGAAGGAGGACAAGCTCGGGTGGCGCGCGTCCGACACGGCGGAGCTGATCTTCGAGGACGTCGAGGTGCCCGAGGAGAACCTGCTCGGCGAGGAGGGGCTCGGCTTCATCAACTTCATGCGCACGCTCGACTCGGGGCGCATCGGCATTGCCGCGCTGTCGCTCGGCCTGGCCGAGGGCGCGTTCGAGGCGTCGCTGCGCTACAGCACGGAGCGCAAGCAGTTCGGGCAGGCCATCGTGAACTTCCAGGGCGTGTCGTTCCCGCTCGCCGACATGGCTACCGAGATCGAGGCCGGGAAGCACCTGCTGTTCGCCGCCACGCGTCTCGCGCAGGAAGGGCGTCCGTTCGGCAAGGAGGCGGCGATGGCGAAGCTGTTCTGCTCCGAGCTGTCGATGCGCGCGACGCTGAAGGCCATCCAGATCCACGGCGGCTACGGGTACACGAAGGACTATCCGGTCGAGCGGATGATGCGCGACGCGAAGATCTGCGAGATCGGCGAGGGGACGAGCGAGGTCCAGCGCCTCGTCATCTCGCGGCACCTGCTGCGGGAGCTCGCCGATTGAGCGAGCGTGGCGTCTGGGTCCAGAAGTGGCGCGTCCCGATCGGGTTCGTCGTCGCCGGGCTGTATCTGTTCTTCGCTCGGCCGCGGCCGACCACCCTGGTGCTCGGCGGGGCCATCGCGCTCGTGGGGGTCCTGATCCGCGCCTGGGCCGCGGGTCACATCGTGAAGAACGACCGGCTGGCGACGACCGGCCCGTACGCGCACACGCGCAACCCGCTGTACTTCGGGAGCTTCCTCATCGCGTGCGGGTTCGCGCTCATCGCGAGCCCGTGGTTCCTGATCGCGGTGGCCGTGTTCTGGGCGATGGTGTACGGGCCGACCATTCGCCGGGAACGCGAGCATGTCAGCGCGCTCTATCCCGACGCGTACGCCGAGTGGGCGCGCCACGTCCCGAGCTTCGTGCCGCGTCCGCTGCCCTGGCGCGACGGCAACGAGGGCGAGGCGAGCCCGTTCGACCTCGGCCTCTATCTGCGCCATCGCGAGTGGCAGGCGGGGCTCGTCTACGTCGTCGCGATGGCGTGGCTGTACTTCCGGATGGTTCGGGGGTTCTGAGCGACGCGAGGAATCGCGCCGAGTGACGGGTGTTGCACGGCGCATTCGTTGCGGTGGGCACGGGGCTGCCGTAACGTTGTCCCCAGGCACGGGTTCCACGTGCCATGAGCGGCGCGCGCCGAGCGACTCCGGAGCGCTGCCCGCCACCCGCGCCGGCTCGGGTCATCCTGAAGGAAGCGAAGGACCTGCCGGGCGCGCCGCCACCCCTCCGCACGCGATGCACGCACTCGCTCGCACGTACCCCCGCGTTCATTCGGGGCGCCCGCACTCGTTCCGCCGGTCTGGCGTGAGCGAGCCGCGGTCGACCGCCCCGGCGGGACCCGCGTGGACGAGCGAGGCGGACCGGCGGTGGTCCACCGAATGCCGCGCCGCGACCCAGCACGAGGCTGGATCGCCGGGCGCCCCCACCTCTACGAGCCATCCCGCCGCAAGCCGCGCCGAGTCGCCGCGGCGCCCGCGCGGGGTGCGTCGTGATGAAGCGAGACATTCTCATCAACGCCGGCGCGCGGGAGACCCGCGTCGCCATCCTGGAGGACGACCAGCTCGTCGAGCTGCTGGTTGAGCGTCCGGACAGTCGCCGCATGGTCGGCGACATCTACCTCGGCAAGGTCGAGGCGGTGCTGCCGGGCATCCAGGCCGCCTTCGTCAACATCGGCACCGAGAAGGCCGCCTTCCTCCACGCCTCGGACCTCGTGTACGACGAGGGCGGGGACCCGGAAGAGCCGGACGACGACGACGACTCCGACGAGTCGTCGAGCCGCGCGTCCAAGCGACGGGCCGCCGCGCCGTCCATCGAGGAGGTCCTGAAGAAGGGCCAGGACCTGCTCGTCCAGGTCTCCAAGGAGCCGATCTCCACGAAGGGGCCGCGGGTCACCGCGCAGATCTCCCTCGCCGGCCGGTTCATCGTCTACATGCCGTCCGCGTCCCGGGTCGGCGTGAGCCGGAAGATCTCCGACCGGGAGGAGCGCCGCCGCCTGAAGGAGCTGGTCGGCGCCGTGCTCCCGGACGACGCCGGCGGTGTCATCGTCCGCACGGTGAGCGAGGACGCGACCCAGGAGACGTTCCGGCGCGAGCTGGAGACGCTCATGAACACCTGGAAGCGCATCGTGCGGAAGAAGCGCTTCATGCGCGCCCCGGCGCTCATCCACCGCGAGACGAACATGACGCGCGGGCTCATGCGCGACCTGTTCAGCGACAAGGTCGAGTCGCTCGTCGTCGACTCGCGGCAGGTGCACGGGGAGATCCTGGAGTACCTGAACGGGATCGCGCCCGAGCTCGGCAACCGGGTGAAGCTCTACGAGGAGTCGACCCCGCTGTTCGACAAGTACGAGATCGAGACCGAGATCCGCGACCTGTTCAAGCGCCGCTGCGACCTGCCGTCGGGTGGCTACCTGATCATCGAGCAGACCGAGGCGCTCGTGTCCATCGACGTGAACTCGGGGCGGTTCGTCGGCAAGAAGGACCCCGAGAAGACCAGCCTGAAGACGAACACCGAGGCCGCCCGGGAGATCGCCCGGCAGCTCCGGCTGCGCGACGTGGGCGGCATCATCGTCTGCGACTTCATCGACATGGAGGTGCAGGCGAACCGCGACCGGGTGCTCCAGGAGCTCCGGATGCACCTCTCCCGCGACCGGGCCCGCACGAAGGCGTTCGCGGTGAGCGAGCTCGGCCTCGTGGAGATGACCCGGCAGCGCGTACGGCAGAGCCACCTGCAGAACATGACCGAGCCGTGCCCCACGTGTGCCGGCACTGGCCGCGTGTTCACGCCGGAGACGATCCTGCGGCGGATGGAGCGGTCGGTGCGCCGCATGGCGTCGGACGGCCGCAAGGAGAACCTGGTCGTGCGGCTGCACCCGGAGACGGCGCTCCACGTCCTCACGGAGGAGCAGGACCTGCTGCGGAAGCTCGAGAAGTCCGTGGGCTTCTCGTTGGAGCTGCGCGACGATCCGCTGCTTAAGCCCGACGAGTTCAAGTTGGTCGTGAAGGGCGCGGGGCGCGACGTGACGCAGCAGTACGCCGTCGCGTGAATGGGGTCGGTTGACTCCTAAGTCGTGGCTGGATATGATTCTAGGCTGTCACGCCCCACATCCAGGTCCTTCACATGCCTTACGCCATCTTCCGCTCCGGCGGCAAGCAGTTCCGCGCCGAGCCGGGTAAGACGCTCCGCATTCCCAGCCTCCAGGGCGAGGCGGGGACGACCGTGGAGTTCTCCGACGTGCTGCTCGGCTCCGACGGCGACAACGTGCGCCTCGGCGTTCCCACGCTCTCCGGCGCGAAGGTGACGGGCGAGATCGTGAAGCACGGCCTCGGCGACAAGATCGTCGTCTTCAAGTTCAAGCGCCGGAAGAACTACGCCCGCAAGCAGGGGCACCGGCAGGGCTACACCGAAGTCCGCATCAAGGACATCACGCTCGGCTGACGGGGAGCTACCACCATGGCACATAAGAAGGGAGTCGGCTCCTCGAAGAACGGGCGCGACTCGAATCCGAAGTTCCGCGGCATCAAGAAGTTCGGCGGCGAGAAGGTCATCGCCGGTAACATCATCGTGCGCCAGGTCGGCACGGTGTTCCACCCGGGCAAGAACGTCGGACTGGGCCGGGACTACACGATCTACGCGCTCATCGACGGCGTGGTGAAGTTCGAGCACAAGGACAAGTCGCGTCAGCGCGTCAGCGTCTATCCCGCCGAGCAGCCGGCTCCCGTCATGGTCGAGCAGAGCGCGGCGGCGGAGCAGGCGGTCGCCTGACACACGCCCGCTCCGGGTCGATGAGAAGCCTCCGCATCTGCGGGGGCTTCGTCGTTTTCGGGGCGCGCGGCGCAACCCGGCGTCCGGTTTGCGCGTAAGGGGGGCGACCACACCAACGCGAGGCGATCGATGCCGCTCTGGGACAAGGTGAAGCAGGAGCTCGACCGCGCGGGACGCGCGGCGCAGGATGCGCTGGACGAGGGCCGCGTGCGTCTGGAAGCGTTCCGCGCCCGGCAGCACGCCGACCGAGCCGCGCAGGCGCTCGGCTACGCGCTGTTCCGCGCCCGCACTGGCGGCTCCGATCTCGATGCCCAGGCCTACGAGCGGCTCAGCGCCACGCTCGCCCGCCACGAGGCCGAGGCGACGAAGCTCGAGACGCAGCTCGACGATATCCAGGGCCGACGCAAGGCCGGCTACCCCGAGGAGGGACCCGCCGACACGGAGAGCTCCGCCGCCTCGGGTACCACGCCGCCGAGCGAGCCGCCCCCGTCCGCCGACACGGTCTCGCCGACCGATACCGGCCCGACCTGACGAGTCGCACGCGGAGACGCGGAGAACGCGGAACACACCGAAAGCATTTGGTGTGCTCCGCGTTCTCCGCGGCTCCGCGTGCGACGACTATGGCCGATAGTAGCTCGGCGGCACGGTCCGGTAGCGCTGGATGAGCAGGTCCTGCCGCGTCGGCTCGCTGTGCTCGACGCCGCGGATGAAGACGTGCTCGGCGCGCGTGGCGAACTCGAACGGGTCGCCGCTCCACACGACGAGGTTCGCGTCCATCCCGGCCTTCAGCGCGCCGACCCGGTCGGCGACGCCGAAGATCTCCGCTGGGGTGAGCGTCACGGCGCGGAGCGCCTGCTCCCACGCCATGCCGTACGACACCGCGTTGCCCGCCTCGTAGCGGACGTTGCGGACGTTGAACAGCTCCTCGTCGCCGCCCCCGGCGTTGCCGACGAGCGCGACGTTCACCCCTGCCTTCGCGAGCAGCCCGGCGTTCTCCTGCCGCTGGCCGAGCGACGCGAACGAGTCCGGGATGTTGTTCATGGCGCCGGTGAGCACCGGCACCTTCGCCGCCGCGAGGTCCTGCGCCACCTCCCAGGCCTCGGCGCCGCCGGCGATCACGAGCCGCAGGCCGAACTCGCGGCCGAGCCGCAGCACCGCTTGGATGTCGCTCGCGCGGTCGGCCTGCACGATGAGCGGCTCGGTGCCGGCGAGCACCGGCTGGAGCGCCTCGAGATCGGCGCGGCTCGCGAGGTACGTCCGGGTCTGGTTCGACTCGAACTGCGCGCGCCGCCGTCGGTAGTCGCGGGCGTCGCCGAGCAGCTCGCGGAGCTTGAGGAGCAGCTCGCCCCGGGCGCCGACCCCGGCGCCGGCCGCGCTGCCGACCTGCGCCACCATGCCGACGGGTGCCTTGCGCACCATCTCGGTGACAGTGGTGCCGACGAGGTCCACGAACGCGGCCTGTCCGGCGATCAGCCCGTTCCCCGGCGCCACGACGACGCTCGTGATGCCGTCCGCGCGGGCCGGCGGGATGAGCACGTTCGCGGGGTTGAGCCCCTCCCAGATCGTGAAGGCCGCGGCGATCTGGTCGCGGCCGCGCGCGTTCACGTCGCGCGTGTCGCCGTTCGCGCCGATGTCGACGAGGCCGAGCTGCGTCCCGGAGTTGATGAGGCCCGGCGTGACGACCTTACCAGCGGCATCGATGCGCTGCGCGCCGGCCGGTACGGCGACGTTCGCGCCGACGGCGGCGATCTTTCCGTTCGTGATGACGATCGTGCCGTTCTCGATGCGCGGGCCGCTCACCGGGTGGATCGTCGCGCCGGTGATGGCGACGGTCTGCGCGCCTAACGGCGACGCGGCGAGCAGCGTGGCGAGCGCGATCGCGCGGGAGGTCCGACGAGTTGCGTTAGGCATCGTCAGCGCCCTCCCGCCATCGTCGGCACGTAGCCGAGCTCGAAATCGGTGCGCCACTGCTGACGCGGGTCGAGCCGGTCGAACATCATGGCGCCGTCGATCCACACCTTCTCCGGCTTGCTGTACACGCTGAACGGGCTCCCCGACCACAGCACGACGTCCGCGTTCTTGCCGGCCTCGATGGAGCCGACGCGGTCGTCGATGCCGAGGGCCCACGCCGGGTTGATGGTGAGCCACTTGATGGCCATGTCGTCGGTGACGTTGAGACCGATCGCGCGGCCGGCCGCCATCGCCTTCGCGGCCTCCTGATTGAGCCGCTGCTCGCCCGACGCGTCGTCGGAGTGCACGATGGCGCGCGCGCCGGCCGCGTCGACGAGCGGGATGTTCGGCCGCACGGCGTCGGCCGCCTCGAGCTTGAACGCGCCCCAGTCGGCCCACAGCGACGCGCTGATCCCCTCGCGCGCGAGCACGTCGGCGATCTTGTACGCCTCCACGCCGTGGTGGAACGAGCGGATCTTGTACCCGAACTCGTGCGCGATGTCGATCATCTGCATCATCTCGTCGGCGCGATAGCAGTGGTTGTGCACGAGGATGTTGCCGCGCAGCACCTCGGCCAGCGTCTCGAGCCCCAGATCGCGCGCCGGCGGGTCGCCCTGCCGGTTGCCGGCGAGCCACGCGTCCCATCGCCGACGGTAAGCCTCCGCCTGGATCCACGCGGCGCGATACCCGGCGACGTTGCCCATGCGGGTCGACGGGCCGCGGTTCGCGTAGACGCGCTTGGGGTTCTCGCCGCACGCCATCTTCAGCCCGTACTTCGCGCCGGGGAACTTCATCCCCTGCACGGAGCGTGACGGCACGACCTTCAGCACCACGCTGCGTCCGCCGATGAGGTTCGCCGAGCCGGGGAGCACCTGGATGGTGGTGACGCCGCCGGCGAGCGTGCGCGGGAACTGCGCGTCCTGCGGCCACACCGAGTGCTCGACCCACACGTTCGCCGTGACCGGGTTCGTCGCCTCGTTCACGTCGTCGGTCTGCGTGCCGGAGCCGGCGGGCGCCGCGCCCGCACCGATGTGCGAATGGTCGTCGATGATCCCCGGCGTCAGGTACTTGCCAGCGCCGTCGATCACCACGGCGTCGGCGGGTGCGTCGACGCTGGGTCCCACGGCCGCGATCTTCCCGTCGCGCAGCAGCACCGCGCCGCCGCGGATCGTCGGGCCGGCGGCGGTGAGGATGGTGACGTTGCGGATCACCGTCGGCCGCGACGGGAACGGCCGGTACGTGCTCGGGAACGGGTCGGCGTTAGGCAGCGACAGCGCGCCGTCGCCCGGCGGCGTCCGGGCACCCGACGCGGTGGTCGAGGCGTTAGGCGCGCCGGGCGCCGCGTTAGGCGCGGGGCCGGCCGCGGGCTCCGGCGACGGCGTCTGTGCAGGCGTCTGCGCGGGCGTCCGCGGCGCGCAGGCGGAGGCGAGCAGGGCCCCGAGCGCGAGGGCCGGGGCGGGGAGTGAGGTGCGCATCGCGCGGGGGTCCCTCCGGGGTGGTGCGCCGGCCGTCGTGCGCCGACGAGTCGTGGTCGCGGCCGCGGGCGGTCGGCCCCGCGGCGCGCGCGCAATGTAGCGCCGGGGGACGAGCCGCGATGGCGGCTCGCGCACCCCTCACCGCGCGCCGATCACCTCGCGCGCGAGCCGCGAGACGTCCGTGCAGATCCCGTCGACGCCGAGTCGGGTGAGCGCCTCCATGGCGTCGCGGTCGTTCGCGGTCCACGCGATGACGCGGCCGCCCGCGCGGTGCACCTCGGCAACCAGCGCCTCGTCGATCATCCCCCAGTGCTGCCACAGGTCGCGCGCGCCGACCGCGCGCATGGCGCCGACGTTGTCGAGCAGATAGCTGGTCGACAGCACGCCGACCGGGAGCGAGGGCAGGTGCCCGCGGACGCGGTACGGCACGCGATGGTCGAACGAGTGCACCGCCGTCCACGCCTCGCACCCGGCCAGTCGCCCGGCCACCACCGCTTCGGCGGCGGCCGCCTTCACCTCCACGTAGACCGTCGCGCGGCCGTCGACAAGCTCCAGCACCTCGTCGAGCGTCGGAACGCCGACGCCGGGCGCCAGCACGTGCGCCGCGAGCTCGGCGCGGGTCAGCGCCGCGATCGGCCGGCCCAGCAGCGGACTGTCCGGGACCGACGGGCGGCCGAGGTGGGGATCGTGATGGACGACCGGCACGCCGTCGGCCGTGAGGTGCACGTCGAGCTCGATGCCGTCGACCTCCAGGGCGAGCGCGGAACGGAAGCCCGGGAGCGAGTTCTCGGGGTGCTCGCGGGGCAGCCCGCGATGGGCGATGATCTCGGGCCGGCCGGACATGCGGCGCTCGGTGTGCCGGGTGGTCGGGGTGCCGGGTGGAAGGGGGCGGCACGTTAACGTTCCCCGCACCCCTGCGTCTACCTCCACGACCGATGACCGAGGCGCTTCAGAACCACGACGCGGACGACGACGTTCGGCTCCTGGAGCGATACCGGGCGGGGGACGAGCGCGCAGCGACCGAGCTCGTGGCGCGGCACGCGCCGGCGCTGGCCCGGTTCGCGGTCAGCCTCGGCGAGCGGGACGACGTCGAGGAGCTGGTGCAGGACACGTTCGTGCGCGCGTTCGGGGCGCTGGAGTCGTTTCGCGCGGAGAGCTCGCTGCGGACGTGGCTGTTCACGATCGAGCGGCGGCTGATCCTCGACCGGCGACGATCGCTGGCCCGACGGCACGCGCGATTCGAGGGGGGCGAGGCGGACGCGGCGACCGAGCACACGGCGCTCGATCACGTGGTGGCGGAAGAGACGCAACAGCGACTGCAGCGGGCCCTCGATCGCCTGTCGCCGCTCCAGCGGGAGGTCTTCGTTCTGCGGGTAGCCGAGGGGCGGTCGTACAAGGAGATCGCGGAGATCGCGGGCACGACGGAAGGCGCGGCGCGCGTGCACTATCACAACGCCATGCGGGCGATGAAGGAGTTTGTCGATGCGTGAGTGCGAGAACATCGTGGAGCGGCTGCCGGACCTGCTGCACGAGCGGCTGGCGGCGGACGAGCGCGAGCGCGTTCTGTCGCACGTGAGCGCGTGCGAAGACTGCCGGGCCGAGCTCGCGTGGCTGCGGACGACGCGCGATGGGCTCGTCGCCGCCACGCCGCGCATCGACACCGCCGCGATCGCCCGCGCCGTGCACGCGCAGCTCGCCAGCGCGCCGACGCTCCGTCTCGTGACGGACGAGGGCGCACAGCCGATCGCGCACAGCGCGCGTGGCGCGTCGCGCCCGCGGTGGGCCACGACGCGCCTCCGCGCCGCGGCCGCGCTGTTCGTCGTCGCCACCGGGGCGGGCGCGGTGGTCCTGTCGCGCGGCACCGCGGATCGGCCCGCGCCGTCGGTCGGGCAGATCGCCCAGGCGCCGGTGGCCGCGCCGACGACGCCCGCGGCGCCCTCCGCCGACACGGTGACGACGCCCGCTCCGCGCGCGAGCACCGCGTCGCCGAGCCCCGCGCCGCTCACGGTCGCGTCGGTCGAGCCGGCCGCGCCGCTCGGTGCGTCGTTCGCGGATCTGTCGGACGCCGAGCTGGCGGCGGTGATCGCGGCGATCGACGATGAGGGGGGCACGCTGCCGGCCGACCCGGCGCCGACGCCTAACGTCGTGACGCCCGGAGGCGCGCGATGATGCGCGACGCGCGTCGACTCGTGCGGCGCATCGCGCTCGCGGCCGCCGTCGTGGCCACCGCGGCGAGCGCCAACGCCCAACCGCCGCGCGCACCCGGCCGAGCGCCGGCGGGCGCCGGACCGCGGCCGGCGATGGAGCAGCTCGCGCGCGTGGTGCAGCGTCGCCTCGGCCTCACGAGCGATCAGGCGACGCGGCTGCGCGAGACGACGGGGCGGTTCGCCGCGCAGCGCCAGCAGCTCATGGCGCGCGAGCGCGAGACGCGACGCGCGCTGCGGCAGGCCACGGCGGCTGGCGACTCCGCCGACCAGCGTCTGATCGCGCAGCACCTCGACACGCTGCTCCGGCTGCAGCAGCAGCGGATCCAGCTCCTCTCCGACGAGCAGCGCGACCTCGCCGCGTTCCTCACGCCGTATCAGCGCGCCCAGTTCCTGGCGATGCAGGAGCGGGCGTTCCGCGCCGCGCAGCAGCTGCGGCAGCAGCGCGCCGCCCAGCGGGACCGGCCGCTGCCCTGACGCTCACGCTGGGCGTTGAGGCCGCTCGGACCGCGGAGTAGCTTCCGACGCGAAGGCGCGGCCGCTGACGCGGTGCGGCGACGCGCCGGGGTGGCGGAATGGTATACGCGGAGGTCTCAAAAACCTCTGTCCGCAAGGGCATACGGGTTCGAGTCCCGTCCCCGGCATGGCCCCGGTCACGATGGTGACCGGGGCTTTTCGCATGTCCCCGTGAAACGAGGGGCTCCACGGGTCGCTCAAGTTCTGACGCGTTCGTGACGATCTCATAAGACGCACGTCCTCCGACACAGCAAGCCCGTACGGCACGTCCGTCGCGCTCCGGTCGAGCGCTCACACGGGTTCCCACCAATGTCGATGCAGCCTCGCACGTGGATCCGAGGCGTCCTCGTCGCGATCGCCCTGTCGGCGGTGCGCTCGGCGGCGGCACAGACCGCGAGCCAGACCGTCAACTTTCAGGTCGACGCGATCAATCAGATCTCGGTGTCGGCCCCGTCGGTCACGCTGAACGTGACGACGGCCACCGCGGGGAGCGCGCCGACCGCCGTGACGTCGTCGTCCACGACGTGGGCCGTCACGTGCAACCAGACCGGCGCGAAGATCACGGCGTCCATCGGCAGCGCGATGCCGTCGGGTGTCACGTTGACGGCGAGCCTCGGCGCCCCGGCCGGCGCGGCGAGCGCCGGTGCGCAGACGTTAGGCACCGTGGCCGTGGACCTCGTCACCGGCATCACGAAGCTGAACCAGTCGGGGCTCTCGGTGACGTACTCGCTCTCGGCGACGGCCGCCGCGGGCGTGGTGACCGCGACGTCGCGAACGGTGACGTACACGATCACCGGCGGAACCTGAGCCGCCACGAGCAGGACACCGCGTGGTGCGGCACTCGGCTCTCCACGGCACGCGAGCGGCTCTCGCGCTCGTCGCCCTCATCTCGTTAGGCAGCGTGCAGCGGCTCGATGCGCAGTCGCTGACCCCGAGCGGCACGCCGACGCTGCGGGTGTCGACGGCCGTCGCCGGCTCCGCGCCGACGTCGGTGAGCGTGTCGACGACGACGCTCGCGTTCACGATCGGCAACGGCAGCGCCCTGACGCTGCAGGCGAAGCTGGCCGCCGCGCTGCCGGCCGGGGTGACGCTCGAGGTGTCGGTCACGGCGCCGAGCGGAGCGACGTCGAACGGCCTCGTGACCATGTCGACGTCGTACGCGGACCTCACGTCGTCGATCCCGAAGAACAAGAGCGGTACCCTCACCATCACGCACCGCCTGTCCGCCACGTCCGCCGCGGGCGCGATCGCCGCGAGCTCCGCGTCGCTCTCGTTCCGCCTCCTCTGATCGCATCCCACGATGCCCCGCTCGATGCATGCTCTCTCAATGCGCGTTCCGGCCGCGCTGCTCGTCGCCGTGGCGTCGGCGGGCGGCGCGTCCAGCGCCCGGGCGCAGATCGCCGTCGTGACCAGCACGGTGCAGGAGCGCGCCGCGGCGCCCGGCGAGAGCTACGTGGGCACCATCCGCGTGCTGAACTCGTCGGCGCAGCCGCAGGCGGTGCGCATCTATCAGACGGACTACCAGTTCTTCGCCGACGGCACGTCACACTTCGACGCCCCGGGGTCGACCGTGCGGTCCAACGCGCGATGGGTGACGCCGAGCACCAGCCAGCTCGTCGTGCCGCCGGGAGCCGACGTCGGGCTGACGTACGTCGTCGCCGTGCCGCCCGGCGACACGCTCGCCGGCACGTACTGGAGCACGGTGATGGTGGAGGGCGTGCCCAACACGCCTAACGCCGCGCCGGCGCCCGGCCGCGGACAGGTCGGCGTCGGCGCCGTCGTGCGCTACGCCGTGCAGGTGGCGACGCACGTCAGCGGCGGCTCGCGCCGGGTGAGCTTCACCGGGCTGCGGGCGGAGGAGCAGCGCGACAGCACGCGCGCGCTCGAGCTGGTCGTGCGCAACGACGGCTCGCGCGCGTACCGCCCCGTGCTGTGGATGGAGCTGTACGACGAGAGCGGCGCACTGGTGGTGCGCAAGCAGCAGGACCGCGGGCTGCTGTATCCAGGGACCTCGCTGAAGCAGCGCTTCGAGCTCGGGCGACTGCCGGCGGGCGCGTACAAGGTCGTCCTGTTCGCCGACACCGGCGACGAGGCGGTGTACGCCGTGCCCTACAAGCTGAAGCTCTGATCGAGCCGTGCGCGGACCGTCCACTCCCGCGCAACGCGTCGTTGGTCGCATGAAGCCGCTCGCGCTCGCGGCGGTCGCCGGTGTCGCGCTCGCGTCGCCGCTCCGCGGGCAAAGCACCGTCTCGCTGCGCGCGCGCGACACGACGGTGCGGCACGTCGCTCCCGGCGCGACGGTGACGGCTGCGCTCACCGTGCGGAACGGGGGCGCGGACTCGGTGCGGTTCGCGGAGCGCGTCGCGCCGCCGGCGGCCTGGCGGCTGGTGCTCGGTGCGGGCGACGCGACGCTCGCGCCGGGGGAGTCGGACACGTGGATCGTCGGCGTCTCGGTGCCGGACGACGCCGTCGCCGGACGGTATGCGGTCGCGCTGTCCCTCGCGCTGCCGGACGGCGCCGTCGTCCGCGACACGCTGCGCGTCGACGTCGCGGAGCGGCGCGCGGTGAGCGTCGCGCTCGCGCTGGCGCCCGAGTACGCGCTGGCGAGCCAGCGTTACGAGGTGCGCTTCCGCGTCGCGAATCGCGGGAACGTGCCCGCGCACGTGGCGCTGCGCGCGACGGTGAGCGGCGGCGCCACGGCGAGGGTGCAGGGCGCGCTCGAGCTGCCGCCTAACGCGTCACGCGAGGTGGCGGTGGACGTGCGCGGCGTGCGCGGCGAGCCACGCGGCCGGGACGATCTCGTCGAGCTCACGGTCGACGGCGGTGACTCGACGCGCGCCACGGCGAGCGCGCAGGTCACGGTGGTCGCGCGGCTCGGCGGCGCCGCGGCGACGGCCTCCACGCTGCCCGCGCAACTCCGGCTGCGCGCCGGCAGCGTCGGCATGTCGCCCGCGGAGCTGTCGGGCACGGGCATGGTGACCGGCAGCGCGAACGTCGACTTCCTGCTGCGGGCGCCGGCGCCCGGAGGCCCGAGCGCGTTCTCGCCGTTCGAGCAGCGCGACGAGTACCGCGTCACGGTGCGCACGAACGACCTGCGGGCGCGCGTCGGCGATCAGCTCTACGGGCTCTCGCCGCTCACCAGCTCCGGCGTGCCGGGCTTCGGCGCCGGCGTCGAGCATACCGCCGCGTCGCTCGACGTCGGCGGCTTCGCGCAGCACGCGCGGTGGACGCCGGAGGCGGGCGGCGAGGTCGCTGCGTTCGTGCGCGCGCACACGCCTGCCGGCGCGGCGGTCGGCCTCAACGTCCTGAACCGCGTCGGCGGCTACACGCCGGGGCACGTCGCGAGCGCCACGTTCGCCGCCGGCGGCGCGCGCGCGCCGTCGCTCGACGTCGAGCTGGCAGGGAGCAGCGGGCCGCAGGGCGTCTCGCACGCGGTCGACGCGCGGCTGTCCGGCGGGGCCGGACGCTTCACGTACGACGCGTCGCATCGCGCCGCGCCGACGACGTTCGCGGGGCCGCAGCAGGGGACGCGCTCCGACTACGTCGGTACGTCGCTGCGACTGGCGTCCGCGGTACGCATCGCGGCGAACGCGAGCCGTCAGGACGTCGACGCGTCGACGCGCATGCCGACCGTCTTCTCGCAGCGGCTCGCGTTCGCCGGACTGTCGACGACGCTGCTCGAGCGCGTGACGGTCGGACTCGAGCGCGACGCGCGCCGCGAGCGCTTCGGCGATCGACTGATCGACGCGTGGCAGAACGCCGCGCGCGTACGCGCGTCGCAGAGCGTCGGGCCCGTGTCGCTGTCGCTCGCCGGCGAGACGGGCGTCGTGCACGACGTGGTGGCGGACGCGGGCGGTCGCTTTCGCGCGATGAGCGCCAGCGTGGACGTGTCGACCGTCGGCGGGATGCGCATCGGCGCGTTCGCCGACGTGAACGATGGGCGTTCGGTCCTCCGGCTCGCACCAGCGACGGCGGTGGCCGGCGTGAACGGCGCGATGCCGCTGCCGTTCGCGTCGACGCTGAGCATCGCGGCGCTCGGCGTCCGCACGCGCGGCGACGTCGATGCGTGGGCGCTGAGCGGCGACGCGACGCTCGAGCACCGGCTCGCGCGCGGCGGCGCGCTCAGCGTGCGCGTGCGGCGCGTGCCGCAGCCCGGCATCCAGCGAACGCTCGCCGCCGGCCGCACCGACGTGTTCTTCGAGTACGCGCGCGCGATCGCTCTGCCGTTCGGCGGCGGCCGCCGCGCACAGGGAGCGCACGGCCGCGTGGTGGACGCGGCGTCCGGACGCGGGCTGTCGCGCGCGCTGATCCGGGTCGGCGACGCCGTGGCGGTCACCGACGACGACGGACGCGTCGCATTCCCGGATCTCGCGCCGGGCACGTACCCGGTGGCGCTCGGCACGACGGCGGCGCGCGGCGGGGCGCTCGCGTTCGGCGACCGCGTCGTGGTCGTCGACGGCGCGTCGCGCGGCGGCGCGGCGTTCCGCGTGATGGTGTCGCGCGGGGCGCGCGTCTCGGCGGTGATCCGGCGCTTCAGCTCCGCGCGCACGGCGCTCGGCGGCGGCACCGACTCGCTCGTCGACGCCGGCGGTGTGGAGGAGCTGACGGTGGAGCTCGCGGGCGAGCACGGCACGCTCACCGCGACCAGCCGCGCCGACGGCACGGTGGACTTCGGCGAGGTGCCGCCCGGCCGGTGGGTGGCCAGCGTACGCGGCGACAACGTGCCCACGCAGTACCGGTTCGAGCCCGAACGCGTAGAGCTCACCATCGCCGCCGGCGAGACCCGCGCGGTCGCGTTCGGCCTCGTGCCGCGGCGCCGAGAGGTGCAGATCCTCGCGCCGAGCGCGGGCGAGGAGATCATCACGTCCCCGGCCGCCGGCGCGGGGGCGCGCGACAGCCATCGCGACGGCCAGCAGGTCGACGAGCGGCGCACGGCCACGCGGACGGAACGCGGCGAAACGGACGTCCCGCGTTCGCTTGCCGCCGCCGTGGCCAGCCCGCTAGGTTTCCGGCCGCTCCGGCGCGTCGCGCCGGTGAGCGGGCGCCGACGTCTGCACGTCGGGTCTTCCATTCCGGCGGGCGCGCCACGAGCGCCGCCCGCCCGTTCCGTATACGAGTCGATCATGGCGACGTACCGCTTCGCGCAGATTCCCTCCGGCGACCGCATCGAGTTCGCCAACGGCACGCTGCACGTACCCGCCCGGCCGATCGTGCCGTTCATCGAGGGCGACGGCACCGGTCCCGACATCTGGCGCGCGTCGCAGAAGGTGTTCGACGCCGCGGTGGAGAAGGCGTACGGCGGCGAGCGCAAGATCGCGTGGATGGAGGTGTACGCGGGCGAGAAGTCGGTCCAGAAGACCACCGAGTGGCTCCCCGAGGAGACCATCGACGCGATGCGCGAGTTCCGCGTGTCGATCAAGGGGCCGCTCACGACGCCGGTCGGCGGCGGGATCCGGTCGCTGAACGTCGCGCTGCGTCAGATCCTCGACCTGTACGCGTGCATTCGTCCCGTGCGCTACTTCGAGGGCGTCGGTGCGCCGGTGAAGGAGCCGCAGAAGGTCGACGTCGTGATCTTCCGCGAGAACACCGAGGACGTGTACTCGGGGATCGAGTTCAAGGCGGGTACACCCGAGGTGGAGAAGCTGCGCGGGCTGCTGAAGGAGCAGTTCGGCAAGGACGTGCGCGAGGGCTCGGGCATCGGCATCAAGCCCATCTCGGCGTTCGGCTCCAAGCGGCTCGTGAAGATGGCGATCGAGTACGCGCTGAAGACGAAGCGTCCGAAGGTGACGCTCGTGCACAAGGGCAACATCATGAAGTTCACCGAGGGCGCGTTCCGCGACTGGGGCTACGAGGTCGCGAAGGACTTCGGCGGCACCGTCGTCGACAAGGGTCCGTGGACGCAGCTGCCGAACGGCGGCCCGCTCGTGAACGACGTCATCGCCGACGCGATGTTCCAGCAGCTGCTGCTGCGCCCCGACGAGTACTCGGTGATCGCGACGCCGAACCTGAACGGCGACTACCTCTCCGACGCCGCGGCCGCGCAGGTGGGCGGACTCGGCATCGCGCCGGGCGGCAACGTCGGCGACGGGCTCGCGGTGTTCGAGGCGACGCACGGCACGGCGCCGAAGTACGCGGGGCTCGACAAGGTGAATCCGGGCTCGGTGATCCTGTCCGGCGTCATGATGCTCGAGTACATGGGCTGGGACGAGGCCGCGAAGCTCATCGTGGCGGGGATGGAGGACGCGATCGGCCGCAAGCGCGTGACGTACGATCTCGCGCGGCAGATGTCGGGCGCCACCGAGGTCTCGTGCTCCGGCTTCGGCGACGAGATCATCGCCGGGATGCGCGCCTGACTTCGCGCCACGCCGCGACCTTCTTCCGCACACTCCCATGCCGCTGACGCTGTCGCTCTCGCAGGCCGCGCCTAACGCGCTCGACACCCCGCTGCTCGTCGTCGCGCTCGGCGCCGACGAGCCGCTCCCCGCGACACTGACGGAGCTCGACGGCACGCTGCACGGCGTCGTCGGGCGCGCGCTGGCCCGCCGCGACTTTCGCGGCGGCCGCGACGAGTCGCTGCACCTCGGCGGCGGCGAGCGCGGCGTGCAGCGCGTGCTGCTCGTCGGCACCGGCAAGGCGACGGACCGCGCCGTCGCGCTGCGGCGCGCCGCGTCGATCGCCGCGCGCTTCGCGAGCAAGATCGGCGTGAGCGAGCTCGCGTTCGTCGCCCCCGACGCCGACGCGCGCGCGGTCGAGAGCATCGCCGTGGGGCTCGACATGGGCGCCTGGCGCTACACCGACATGCAGACGCAGCCGCCGGAGAGCGAGCGGCGCGCGACACTCGAGCGGGCGACGATCCTCGCCGACCGCGCGGCGCAGCGCGGGCTCGACGACGGCATCGCGCTCGCGCACGGCTACGCGGTCGCGCGTCGGCTCGCGATGATGCCGGGCAACGTCTGCACACCCGACACGTTCGTGGAGACGGCGAACGACATCGCGTCGCGCTTCGACAGCGTGACCGCGTCGGCAATGGGCCGGGCCGAGATGGAGAAGGAGGGGATGGGCTCGTTCCTGTGCGTCGCGCAGGCGACGCCCGAAGACCCGAAGCTCGTCACGCTCCAGTACCGCGGCGCCGGCGACGCGAAGCCGGTCGCGCTCGTCGGGAAGGGACTCTGCTTCGACACGGGCGGCATCTCGATCAAGCCGGCCGAGCGGATGGAGTGGATGAAGTTCGACATGTGCGGGGCCGCGGGCGTGCTCGGCGCCATCGAGGCGATCGCGCGCATGAAGCTGCCCGTGAACGTCGTCGGCGTGATCGGCGCGACGACGAACATGCCGAGCGGCACCGCGGTGAAGCCGGGCGACGTCGTGCGCGCGTCGACGGGGAAGACGATCGAGATCATCAACACCGACGCCGAGGGGCGGCTGGTGCTCGCGGACTGCCTCGCGTACGTGAAGCGCTTCGAGCCGACGGCCGTCATCGACGCCGCGACGCTCACCGGCGCGATCGTGATCGCGTTGGGCCACAACGCCGTCGGCGTGATGGGGTCGGATGCGGGGCTCGTGCAGGAGGTGCTCGCCGCCGGCCGCCGCGCGTCGGAGCCGGGTTGGGAGCTGCCGCTCTGGGACGAGTACCGCGAGCAGATCAAGTCCGACGTCGCCGACATCAAGAACACCGGCGGCCGCGCCGCGGGCTCCATCACCGCCGGGTGGTTCCTCCGTGAGTTCACCGACTACCCGTGGGTGCACCTCGACGTCGCGGGCACGGCGTACTCGGAATCGGACCTCGTCGCGCTGCCGAAGGGACCCACGGGGACGCCCACCGGCACGTTCGTGGAGTTCGTGCGCGGGAGGGTGCGCTGACGGGCACGTTCGCACGACTCGCACGCTCCGGCCTCGGCCTCGTGGCCGGGGCCGTTTTGCAGGTGATCATCGCCGTCGGGCTCGTCGCCCAGCCCACGCGGCCGCAGCCGCCGGTGCCCGCCGACACGGTGCGCCGCCCGCAGCAGCCCGGCGACACGCTGCGGCGTCCGGCGAGGCCCGACACGGTGCGCACGAAGCGCGACTCGGTGACCGTCGCCGCGCCGGCCGCCGTCGATACCACGCGGCGCGCCGGCATCGACTCGGTGCGCGGCGTGCCCGACACGCTGAAGACGCGGGTGCGCCGCGACAGCATCCAGGCGCCCATCGCCCGCGCCGAGGTGCCTAACGACATCGGCGTCGGGCCGCTGTACCGGTGGACGCGCGACTCCGTGCTGACCACCGGCGCGATCAACCTCTCCGACCTGCTGGAGCGCGTCCCGGGCGTGACGATGTTCCGCTCCGGCTGGATCGCGTCCGCGCAGACGGCCGCGTACCTCGGCGACGCGACGCGCGTGCGCGTGTTCCGCGACGGCGTGGAGCTCGACGCGCTCGATCCGCGGGCCGGGGGCGTGCGCGACGTCGGCGACATCCAGCTCGCGAACATCGACGAGGTGACGATCGAGCGTGCCGCGGGCGAGCTGCGCGTGCATCTCCGCACGTGGACGGTGCGCAACACGACGCCGTACACGCGCGTCGACGCGTTCACCGGCGACGAGGACACGAACCTCTATCGCTTCTTCTACGGCCGTCGCTTCGGCAGCGGCTTCGACGCGCAGGTCGGCGTGCAGCAGTTCGGCACCGGGTCGCGCAACCGCCGCGTCGGCGGCGGCGGCACGGTGCTCGACGCGCTCGCCCGCGTCGGTTGGGCACGCGGCCTGTGGAGCGTCGACGCCACGTTGAATCGCCTCGACCGCAGCCGCGATCCGACGCTGCGCTTCGAGGATCAGCAGGAAGTGCTGCCGAACTTCGAGTCGCGGCGAAACGACACGCAGCTGCGCATCGCGTACGGGGACCCGGACGGGCGAGGGCCATGGCTGCAGGCGATCGCGAACGCCGCGAGCCAGCGCCTCGCCACGACTGCGCTCCTCTCGCTCGACACGACGTTCGCGCCGACACCGCCGGTGAACGTGGTCGTCTCGGTAGACACCTTGCGTGCCGACAGCACGTTCTCGCGCCGTCAGTACGTGCTCACCGGTGGCTACAGGCTCGGCGGCGTTCGGCTCTCGGCCACCGATCGCCTGCGCACGGTCGCCGGCGAGATGCTGAACTCGCCGGCGGTGCGCGCGTCGTACGACTCGCGGCTGTTCTCCGTCTCGGTGTTCGGCGAGAAGGGCGCCGTGGGTGGCCTCGTGGTGGACTCCGCGCTCGTGCCGCGGGTGCATCGCCGCATCCAGCAGCGGCGGGTCGAGGGTGGGACGGTCGACTCGGTCATCACGAAGACGACGGACGTCCCGGGCGGCGTCGCCCTGCCGCCCTGGCGCGCCTCGCGCGTCGACGTGTCGGCGCGGCTCTCGCCGTTGCCGTGGTTCTCGCTGCTCGGCTCCGCCAGCCGCGAGTCGCGGACGCTTCCCGGCCTGGCGCCGCACGACACCGGCACGGCCGTCGACACGGTCGCGTCGAGCAAGGGCGCCACGACGCTCCGCCTGGAGGCGGCGCTCCGACTCGGCCGGATGTGGCTCAGCGGCGGCGTCGTGCGACGCGGCGCCGACACGGTGCCGCCGCTCCGCACCTATGGCTGTCTCACGCTGCCGGCCGGCGGCTGCGAGCGGGCCATCGCCGCCGCCGATTCCACGGCAGCGACCGGCGTGACGTTCGGCGCCCGCGGTCCGGTGTGGAAGGACGTCTACGTGGACCTCGGGGGCCTGGCGTGGAGCCAGGCGGGCGGGGCCTACCGCCCGCAGCTCCAGCTCCGGAGCGAGGTCGGCGTGCTCACGAACTGGCTCGGCCGGTTCCCGAGCGGCAACTTCGGCTTCAAGTTCGCCGCCATCGACGAGTACCGGAGCCGCGTGCGCTTCCCGATCACCCCAGCGCCGAACACCGAGGGGGCGCTGCTGTGCGACCTCGAAGTGTGCGCGCCGGCGGCGAACGTGCTCACCCTGCAGCTCGAGATCCGCATCCAGAGCGGGGTGCTGAGCTACCAGCTGCGCAACGCGCTCAACCGCCCGTACGAGGTCGTGCCGGGGCTGCGGATGCCCGGTCCGATCAACTACTACGGCGTGCGGTGGACGTTCTGGAACTGACCGCGGCGCACCGGGTCGCATTGACGAGATCGTTGCGGCTCAATAACTTACCCGGCTCGCCATGATACGGAGCATGACCGGATTCGGGGCCGCGGAAGGCCGAGTGGGCACCCTGCGCGTGAGCGTCGAGCTGCGGACGGTGAACCACCGGTTCTTCAACCCGTCGATCAAGCTGCCGTCGTCGCTCGGCCGCTGGGAGGGCGAGGTGCGCGAGCTGCTGCGCCAGCGCGTGGCCCGCGGGCACGTCACGCTGTTCGCCCGCGCCGATCGCGACCCCGAGACCCGGACGGCCGCCGTCGTGGACGAGGAGCGCTTCGCGGGCTACGTCACGCAGCTCCGCGCGCTCGCCGACCGGCACGGCCTGGACCGCACGATCGACGTCGCGACGGTGCTCCGCCTGCCGGACGTGCTTCGCACCGAGGGCGGCGCCGACGAGCCCGAAGGGACCGCGCCGGAGCTGCTGGCGATCGTCGAGCAGGCGACGACCGCGCTCGATGCGACGCGGCGCGAGGAAGGGGCGCGCGTGGCCTCGGTGCTGCTCGATCGGATCGCGACGTTGGAGGCGGCGTACGCCCGCATCGCCGAGCGCGCGCCGGCGCGCCTGGCCGAGCAGCGCGAGCGACTGCGGACGAACGTGCGCGAGCTGGCCGCGGGCATCGCCGTGGACGAGCAGCGCGTCGCGCAGGAGCTGGCGATCCTCGCCGACCGGCTCGACGTGAGCGAGGAGATCGACCGCTTCCGCATGCACGTCGCCGCGTTCCGCGCCGCGCTCACCGACGGCACCGCCGAGCCGGTGGGGAAGCGGCTCGGCTTCCTCCTGCAGGAGATGCTGCGCGAGGCGAACACCACCGGCAGCAAGGCGAACGACGCGCCCATGCTGCACGACGTCGTGCTCGTGAAGGAGGAGCTGGAGCGGGTGCGCGAGCAGGTGGAGAACGTCGAGTGAAGCCGTTCCCGCTGATCCTCTCGTCGCCGTCCGGCGGCGGCAAGACGACCATCGCGCGCCGACTGCTCGCCGAACGGGGCGACGTGGGGTATTCGGTGTCGTGCACGACGCGCGCGCCGCGCGGCCGCGAGCAGAACGGCGTCGACTATCACTTCATGCCCGTCGAGGAGTTCCTCGCGCGCATCGACCGCGGCGAGTTCGCCGAGTACGCCGAGGTGCACGGGAACCTGTACGGCACGCTGCGGAGCGAGGTGAAGCGCGTGCTCGACACGGGGCGGCATGTGATCATGGACATCGACCCGCAGGGCGCCCGCAAGTTCGCCGCGGCGTTTCCCGAGTCGGTGCTGGTGTTCGTGCTGCCGCCGAACGCGCGCGTGCTGTACGAGCGGCTGTCCGCGCGGTCGACCGACAGCGCGGAGTCGATCGCGCGGCGGCTGCGCAACGCGCGCGACGAGATCGCGGCCGTGCACGAGTACGACTACGTCATCATCAACGAGGACCTCGACACCGCGGTGCGGCAGGTGGGGTCCATCATCGACGCCGAGAGCGCGCGGCGGGATCGCATTCACGCGCTCGACGCCCAGATCGCCGAGCTGCTCTCCGAGCTGGGGCAGCGGCTCGACCACCACACATCAGTGAGCTGATCATGCAGGTCTTCACGCCGAAGGACATCGCGAAGGAGCCGACGAACAAGTACCTGGCCGTGCTGGTGGCGGCGAAGTACGCGCGCGTGCTGAACGAGTTCCCGCGCGTCCCGGGCCGGTCGGGGGAGAAGAAGCTCACGACGCGCGCCCTCGAGGAGCTCTCGAGCGACCATCTCGACTACCGCATCGTCCCGCGGCGGCGCGGCGGCGAGTAAGTTCCAGGGCAGGAGGGCAGGAGGGCGCGCGCGAAACGCGCGAGGGCAGGAGCTATCGCCTCTCAGCCCCTCCGGCCCTGGTGCCCTCCTGCCCTCTTGCCCTCGAAGTAATGCGCCCGTTCGACGGCCGCCGCGTCCTGTTAGGCATCACCGGGGGCATCGCCGCGTACAAGGCGGCGTGGCTCGCTCGGCTGCTGTCGCAGGGTGGCGCGGTCGTCGACGTCGTGATGACGCGCGCCGCGACCGAGTTCGTCGGCGCGGTCACGCTCGAGGCGCTCACCGGCCGGCCCGTGCATGTGGATCTGTTGGGCGTGGGGCGCGCTCTGGACCACATCAAGCTCGCGCGCGCGGCGGAGGCGGTCGTGGTCGCGCCGTGCACGGCGGACTTCCTCGCGCGCGCCGTGCACGGCCATGCCGACGACCTGCTCTCGGCGTGTCTGCTCGCCACGACGGCGCCGGTGCTGCTCGTACCGGCGATGAACGACCGCATGTGGGCGCATCAGCAGGTGCGCGCCAACGCCGAGCGCGCGCGCGCGCTCGGCTACACCGTGCTCGACCCGGACGAGGGCCCGCTCGCCGCGGGCGAGGGAAGTGGGCCGGGCCGCATGCCCGAGCCGGAGACGATCCTCGCGCACGTCGCGCGGCAGCTGGAGCCGCGCGCGGCGCTCGCCGGCAAGCGCGTGCTCGTGACCGCGGGGCCCACGCGCGAGGCGATCGACCCGGTGCGCTTCATCTCCAACCACAGCAGCGGACGGATGGGCGTCGCGATCGCGGACGCGGCATGGCGGCGCGGCGCCGACGTGACGCTGATCGCCGGCCCGCTCGCCGTGCCGACGCCCGCCGGCGTTCGCGTGCTGCGGGTGGAGTCGACGCAGGAGATGGCCGACGCGGTCGCCGGCGAGCTGCCTAACGCGGACGCGCTCGTGATGGCCGCCGCGCCGTCGGACTTCCGGCCGGCGCGCGTCGCCGAGGCGAAGATCAAGCGCGGCGCCGGCGCGCGTGCGATCGAGCTGGAGCCGACGGCGGACATCCTCGCGTCCACGCGTGCGCGCCGGCGGCCGGGCGCGGTGATCGTCGGCTTCGCGCTGGAGACGCACGACGCGCTGCCTAACGCGCGCGCGAAGCTGGCGAGCAAGGGCGTGGACCTGATCGTCCTGAACGACGCGACCGAGCCCGGCGCCGGGTTCGGCGTGGAGACCAACCGCGTGACGTTCGTGTCGCGCGACGCGGAGGAGGCGCTGACGCTGCTGCCGAAGCGCGACGTCGCCGACGCGATCCTCGACCGCGTCGAGGCGCTGCTGCGCGGCTCCGACGCCGACGCTTCGCTCGCCGCTGGAGACTGACGACGGCCATGTCGCGAGAGGCCCGCGAGGCGCTGCGGCGCTACCTGGAGCAACGCAAGGAGCTCGGCGAGAGCGAGCTGGTGCTCGACGGCATGAGCGTCGACGAGGTCATGTCGGTGCTCGGCGCACGCGGCGCCGCCGCGGATCGACCCGCTCCGCCGCCGGCTCCCGCACCCGCGCCGCCCCACACTCCGCCGGCTGCCGCTCCCGAGCCGCCGGCGATCGACGAGGCGGCGGCCGCCGCCGGCGACTGGCGCGCGACGCTGCGCGCGGCCGACGTCCCGCCGCGGGCCGCGGAGCAGCCGAACGAAGGGATGGCGCCGAGTCCCGCGCCGGGCGCCGCGGCCACGCCGACCGGCGTGCCGGAGGCGGCGCCGACGCCGGTCGCTCGTCCGGACGCCTCGCGCTGGCGGATCGACGGGGTCGATGCGCCGACGGGCATCGTCGTCGGCGAGTCGATGGCGGGGCTGTTCGGCGGCCCCATGGACCATCTCGCGACGCTGGACGACATCGCCCAGACCGTCGCCGGCTGCACACGCTGTCCGCTCTACCGGACGGCGAAGAACCCGGTCCCCGGCCAGGGGAACCCGAACGCCGACCTCGTGGTCGTCGGCGAGGCGCCGGGGGGGGACGAGGACGCGTCCGGGCTCGCGTTCGTGGGGGCGGCCGGACAGCTCCTTACCAAGATCCTGGCGGCCATTAGTTTGAGCCGGGAGGACGTGTTCATCTGCAACGTTCTGAAGCACCGGCCGCCGGGGAACCGCAACCCGGAGGAGAACGAGGTCGAGGCGTGCTCTCCCTACCTCGTTCGTCAGCTCGAGCTGATCCGGCCGAAGGTGATCCTCACCGTCGGCAACTTCGCAGCGCAGACGCTCCTCGGCACGAAGCTCGGGATCACGAAGCTGCGAGGCCAGGTGCATCGCTACCACGGGATCCCGCTCGTCGCGACGTATCATCCCGCCGCGCTCCTGCGGAACGAAGCCTGGAAGCGTCCCACCTGGGAAGATGTCAAACTCGCCCGTCGAATACTCGATCGCGCCCAGCAGCCTCCGGGTTGATCCGTACAAGGACCGGCGGCCCCCCTACTCGGAGGACGCCGAGCAGGCGGTCCTCGGCGCCATGCTGCTCGACCAGGACGCGATCATGCGCGCCGCCGAGCACGTGGACGACACGATGTTCTACCGGGAGGGGCACCGCCGGATCTTCCGGGCGATGGTGGCCGTCACCGAGCGCGGCGAGGTCGTCGACCCGCTGACGCTCTCCGAGGAGCTGATGCGCCGCGGCGAACTGGAGGCCAGCGGCGGCAAGGAGTACCTCGGCTACCTGTTCGACGTCGTGCCGACGTCGGGCAACGTGGAGTACCACGCGAAGATCGTCCGCGAGAAGGCGCTGCTGCGGCGGCTCATCGAGGTCTCGACGAGCATCGTCGGCGAGGCGTTCGAGGGACAGCGATTCGCGGGCGAGCTGCTCGACGAGGCCGAGTCGAAGATCTTCCAGATCGCGCAGGCGAAGGACACGCGCGGCTTCACGCGCATCAAGGAGCTGCTCTGGCCCGCGATGGAGCGCATCGAGGCGCAGAGCAAGAGCGGCACCTCGATCACCGGCGTGCCGAGCGGGTTCAAGGATCTCGACGAGATGACGTCGGGGTTCCAGCCGGCGGATCTCGTGATCGTCGCGGCGAGACCGTCGATGGGGAAGTGCGTCGCGCACGACACGGAGATCGTGCTCGCCGACGGCAGCGTGCGAACGATCGAGGAGATCTATCGCGCCGGCGAGGCGCGGCTGCTCACGTTAGGCGACGATTGGCGCCTCCGCTTCACGGAGCCGAGCGCCGGCTTCGACGACGGAGTGAAGCCCGTGTTCCGCGTCACCACCCGGCTCGGCCGCAGCGTCGAGACGACGATCACGCACCCGTTCCGCACGGTGGACGGGTGGCGGCCGCTCGCCGAGCTCGCGGTCGGGACGCGCATCGCGGTGCCGCGCGAGCTCGCGGTGTTCGGCGACCGATCGATGCGCGACGCCGAGGTCCGGCTGCTGGGCTACCTGCTCGGCGACGGCTGCCTGACCGGTACGACGCCGCGCTTCACGAACACTGACGAGCGCGTGCTCGCCGACTTTCGAGACGCGTCGCGCGAGTTCGGCGGCGTGCAGGTGACGGAGGACGTGCGACCGCCGCGCGCGCTCACGCGCTGGCTCAGGACGCTCGGGCTATGGGGCTGCGGCGCGCACGAGAAGCACATCCCGGCGGCGGTCTTCACGCTGCCGCGCGAGCAGCTCGCACTGTTCGTGAACCGCCTGTTCGCGACGGACGGCTGGGCGACCGTGCTCGCGAGCGGCCAGGCGCAGCTCGGCTACTCGACCGTGAGCGAGCGGCTCGCGCATCAGCTGCAGCACGTGCTGCTCCGCTTCGGCGTCGTGGCGGCGCTGCGGCGGCGCGCGGTGAAGTACGGCGACGAGCGGCGCAGCGCGTGGCAGCTCGACATCACCGACGCGCGCGCGATCCGCACCTTCGCTGGCGAGATCGGGATCTTCGGAAAGGAGGAGGCACTCGCGGCCGCGGTGTCCGCCATCGATGGGCGGCGATACCAGACGAACCGCGACCTCGTCCCGGTGGAAGTGTGGGACCGGATCGCCGTCTCGAAGGGCCGCGAGAGCTGGGCGTCGCTCGCGCGACGTGCGGGACTGCGCGGGACCAGCAACGTCCACGCGGGCGTTCGCGCTCCCACGCGCGAGCGGCTCGCGGCGCTCGCGCTCGCGCTCCACGACGACGAGCTGCGCGAGCTGTCGGCGGGCGACGTCTACTGGGACGAGATCGTCTCGATCGAGTCGGTCGGCGAGAAGCAGGTCTACGACCTCACGATCCCCGACACGCACAATTTCGTGGCGAACGACGTGTGCGTGCACAACACCGCGTTCACGCTCAACATCGCCCAGCACGTCGCGATCACCGAGCGGAAGACCGTCGCGTTCTTCTCCCTCGAGATGTCGAAGGACTCGCTCGTGCAGCGCATGCTCACGAGCGAGGCGCGCATCGACGCGCAGACCCTGCGCAAGGGCCGCCTGCGCGACGACGACTTCCCGCGGCTCGCGCGCGCGGCGGGCATCCTGTCGCACGCGCCGGTGTTCATCGACGACACGCCCGGCATCTCGATCATGGAGATGCGCTCGAAGGCGCGGCGCCTGAAGGCCGACCACGGCCTCGACCTCGTCGTGGTGGACTACCTGCAGCTGATGACCGTGCCTAACGGCATGGAGAACCGGCAGCAGGAGGTCAGCACGATCTCGCGCGGTCTCAAGGCGCTCGCGAAGGAGCTGAGCGTCCCCGTGGTCGCGCTGTCGCAGCTCTCGCGCGCCGTCGAGCAGCGCGCGGGCTCGGAGAAGGGACGCCCGGTGCTCTCCGACCTCCGCGAGTCCGGCGCCATCGAGCAGGACGCGGACCTCATCATGTTCCTGTTCCGCGAGGAGGTCTACGCGGAGCGCGAGAACGGCCAGCTCAAGGACCCGTCGATCGAGGGGAAGGCCGAGGTGATCATCGGCAAGCAGCGCAACGGCCCGATCGGGTCGGTGCCGCTGTACTTCCACAAGCAGTACACGCGCTTCGAGAGCGTGGCGCGCGGGGCCTGGCAGGGCGGAGGCGAGTAGGGCGGGCGCTTCATTCTCACGCGTTCTCCCAGCACCCCTCGCGTTCCTACGGTGTACCTTCGGGCCGTCCTCGGGGTATCTTGAGGCATGGCGACGAAGACCAAGACCGTGTACCGCTGCACGGAGTGCGGCGCCGAGTACGCGAAGTGGCAGGGGCGCTGCGACACGTGCGGCGAATGGAACACGCTCGTCGAGGAGATGGCCGCCCCGAAGCCGGTGGCGGCGAAGGGCGGCGGCGCCGCGCGCCGCATGGGCGGACACTCGTCGATGGCCGAAGGCGGCAACGTCGCCGTCACGCCCCGCCTGCGCGACGTCAGCGGCTCCGAGGCGAGGCGCTGGCGCACGGGCCTCGGCGAGTTCGACTTCGTGCTCGGCGGCGGCATCGTGCCGGGATCCATGGTGCTCGTCGGCGGCGAGCCGGGGATCGGCAAGTCCACGCTGCTCCTCCAGATCGCGGCGCGCGTGCAGGCGCTCGGCCAGCGCGCGCTCTACGTCTCCGGCGAGGAGTCGCCGCTGCAGGTGAAGCTGCGCGCCGATCGCATGGCCGAGAGCGCGGGCGACGTGTCGCTGCTCAGCGAGACGCTGCTGGAGACCGTCATCGCGACCGGCGCGGCGCAGCAGCCCGACGTCATGATCGTCGACTCCATCCAGACCGTGTTCACGCAGGACCTCGAGGGTGCGCCGGGCAACGTCGGGCAGGTGCGCGAGTGCGCCGCGCGCCTCATGCGCTTCGCGAAGGAGACGGGCACCGCGACGTTCGTCGTCGGGCACGTCACGAAGGGCGGGGGCATCGCGGGACCAAAGACGCTCGAGCACATCGTCGACACGGTGCTCTACTTCGAGGGCGAGAGCACGCTCGATCACCGCGTGCTGCGCGCGACGAAGAACCGCTTCGGCTCCGTCGACGAGATCGGTGTGTTTCGCATGACGGAGGGCGGCCTCGTCGCCGTCGAGAACCCGTCGGAGCTCTTCCTCGGCGACCGCACGAACACCGCCTCGGGGAGCGCGGTGACGGCGCTGCTCGAAGGAACGCGGCCGGTGCTCGTCGAGATCCAGGCGCTCGCCGCGAAGGCGGGATACGGCACGCCACAGCGCGTCGCCACCGGCTACGACGGCCGCCGGCTCGCGCTGCTGCTCGCGGTGCTCGACAAGCGCGCGGGACTCAACTTCTCGCAGCTCGACGTGTTCCTGAACGTCGTCGGTGGCATGCGGCTGCAGGAGCCGGCCGGCGACCTCGCGGTCGCCGCGGCGCTCGCGTCGAGCGTGTACGACCGCCCGCTCCCGCACGAGGCGGCGTTCATCGGCGAGGTGGGGTTAGGCGGCGAGATCCGCCCCGTGTCGCAGACCGAGCGGCGCCTCGCCGAAGCGGCGAAGATGGGGATGACGACCGCCTACGTCGCGGAGCGCGGCGTGCCGAAGCGCGGACCGCGCGACATCCGCGCCGTCGGCGTGCGCACCGTGCGCGAGCTGTTCGAGCGCGTGTTCGGCGGATGACCGATCCGTTAGGCGGCACCATCCCACCGCGGCGCGTCGTGCCGCCGCCCGCGATCACGTCGCGGCCCGGCGCCGAGCCGCGCACCCACGACGGCGCCCCGCGTGACGTCGGCGTGGTGATCGTCGCGGCGGGACGCGGCACCCGCGTGGGCGGCGAGGAGCTGAAGCAGTTTCGCTGGGTCGCCGGCCGGCCGATGCTGCTCCACAGCGTGCAGACGTTCATGGCGCGTCCCGACGTCGCGCTCGTCGTCGTCGTGCTGCCGAAGTCGCACGCCGCCGATCCGCCGCCGTGGCTGTTCCAGTGCGACATCGATCGGCTGCTCGTATCGGTGGGCGGCCGGGAGCGCAGCGAGAGCGTCGCGAACGGGCTGGAGGACATGCCGGACGAGGTGCGCACGGTGCTCATCCATGACGCCGCGCGCCCGCTCGTGCCGGACGACATGATCGAGCGCGTCGTCGCGTCGGCGCGCGACGGCCACGCCGTCGTGCCCGCGCTGCCGGTCGTCGACACGCTGAAGGAGGTCGCCGACGACGGCACGGTCGCGCGCACCGTCGACCGGGCGCGGCTGTGGCGGATCCAGACACCGCAGGGGTTTCCGCGCGACCTCATCATGCGGGCGCACGGCGAGGCGCGCCGCGCGCAGCGCACGTTCACCGACGACGCGGGCCTCTGCGAGTGGCTCGGCATCCCGGTGCGCGTGGTGCGCGGAAGCGAGCGCGCGCTGAAGATCACCGACGAGTCGGACTTTGCGCGCGCCGAGGCGTTGAGCATCCTTCAGGAATGAACCCCCATGCATTCCTGGATCGCCCGTGAGGAGTCGCCCGTGATCGCCGCCCCGAGCGCCGTGCCGTTCTGGTCGGCCGAGGAGATCGAGGCGTCGCTGCGCGAGACGATCGCGCACCTCCACGCCGGCGGCGTGCTCGCCTATCCCACGGAGACCGTCTATGGCTTCGGCGGCGCGGTCGACCACGACTCGGTGGAGTCGCTCGTGCGGCTCAAGTCGCGACCGCCGGCGAAGCCGTTCCTGCTGCTCGTATCGGGCAGCGACATGATCGAGCGGTTCGGCCTGCACATCACGCCGAGCGCCGCACGGCTCGCGGCACGGCACTGGCCCGGGCCGCTCACGCTCGTGCTCCCCGGTGGCGAGCGGCGCGTCCCGCGGCGCCTGCGCGGCCCCGAGGGCGGCGTGGCGGTGCGCTGGACGCCGCACGACGGGCTCACGCGGCTGATTCGCGCGTACGGGGAGCCGATCACGTCGACGAGCGCGAACCGTCCGGGCGTGCCGCCGGCCATGTCGGCGGCGGAGATCGTCGCGCAGTGGGGCGATGCGATCGTGCGCGGCAAGCTGCGGGTGCTCGACGGCGGCCGCATCCCGCCCTCGGAGCCGTCGACGGTCGTCGACTGCACGGGCCGCGTGCCACGCGTCATCCGGCCCGGGGCGATCCCGGCGACGCTGCTGCGCGAGAGCGCACCCGACCTCGTGGGGGACGTGTGAGCGGAGGCCGCATGCGCATGCTGTTCGTCTGCACGGGCAACACCTGCCGCAGCCCGATGGCGGAGGCGATCGCGCGGCAGGTGGCCGAGGAGCGCGGGCTCGCCGACGTCGTCGTGGCGAGCGCCGGCACCGGCGCGTACGAGGGCGCGACGGCGTCGGACGGCGCGCTGCTCGTCGGCATGGAGCGCGGCACCGACCTCGGCGCCCATCGGTCGCAGCCACTCACGCGCGAGCTCGTCGCGGACGCCGAGATCGTGCTCGCGATGTCGCCGCAGCACCTGCAGCGCGTGCGCGAGCTGGGCGGCGAGGGAAAGGCGTTCCTCCTCACCGACTTCGCGTCGTACGGCGCGAGCGCGCGCGCGGTGAGCGATCCGTTCGGCGGCGACCTGGAGACGTACCGCGCGACGTACGAGGAGCTCGAGCGCGAGATCCGCCGCGCGTTCGACCGCCTCGTGCCGCAGAGCGCGTCGGGCGGACCGCAGGCCGAATGAGCCGCGCGCGGGCCTGGCCGAGCCGCCTCGTGCTGCTGGGCCACCCGCTCGGCCACACGCTGTCGCCCGCCATCCACGGCGCGGCGCTGCGCTCGGCGGGGATCGACGTCGAGTACCGCGCGCTCGACGTGCCGCCCGACGCGCTGCCCGCGACGCTCGACGCGCTGATCGCCGAGCGTGCCGCGGGCAACGTCACGATCCCGCACAAGGGCGCCGTCGCCGCGCGGTGCGAGCGCCTAACGGACGTCGCGCGGCGCGCCGGCGCCGTGAACACGTTCTGGTGCGAGGACGGCGCGCTCGTCGGCCACAACACCGACGTGGGCGGCTTCGACGCCAGCGTGCGCGCGCTGCTCGACGACGTGCCGCGCGCGGCGCGCGTCGCGGTGATCGGCGCGGGGGGCGCCGCCGGCGCCGTGCTCGCCGCGGTGGAGGGATGGCCGCGGTGCGACGCGCGCGTGTGGAATCGCACCGCGGAGCGCGCCGACGCGCTCGTGTCGCGTTTTCCGCGAGCCGCGCGCGAAGCGTCGCTCGCCGATGCGCTCGACGGCGCGGCGCTCGTCGTGAACGCGACGTCGGTGGGGCTGCGCGACGACGCGCTGCCGGTGCCCATCGATGCGCTGCCGCGCGACGCGGCGGTGCTCGACCTCGTGTATCGCCCGGGCGAGACGGAGTGGGTGCGCGCCGCGCGGGCCGCCGGCCACCGCGCGGCCGACGGGCTGCCCATGCTCGTCGAGCAGGCGGCGCTGGCGGAGGAGCGGTGGTTCGACGTGCCCGCGGACCGCGAGGCGATGTGGGGCGCCGTCGGAGGACGGCCGGAGTGGATGCGCGTGCCGGATCGTTAGGCACCGCGTGCCTCGACGCGCTCGTCGCGTTCGTCCTGCCGATCCACTGCGTGGCGTGCGGCGGCGCGGTGGAGCGCGGCTCGAGCTCGCCGGCGTGCGGTGCGTGCTGGACGCGCGCGGCACGGCTCCGCTTTCCGCAGTGCGACCGCTGCGGTCACCCGCTCGTGGTGCGCGACGTACCCTCGGGGTCGCCGGGGCCGCGACGCTGCCGCTGGTGCGACCTGCTGCCGCCGCACGTGCGCGCCGTGCGGTCGGTCTGCTGGGTGCCCGAGGGCGCCGGCGGTGCGCTCGTCCACGCGCTGAAGTACGACGGCTGGACCGCGCTCGCCGACGGGATGGCGCGACGCATGGCGGCGCTCGCGTGGCCGCTCGATGTCGTGGAGGAGCGCGCGGCGCTCGTGCCGGTGCCGCTCGCCGTCGATCGCGCGCGCGAGCGCGGCTTCAATCAGAGCGCGCTGCTGGCGGCGTCGCTCGCGCCGCTGTGGGGCTGTCCGGTGTGGGACGACGCGCTCGTCCGCGTGCGCGCCACGCCGAGCCAGACGCGGTTGACACCGGCAGACCGTTTGCGCAACGTTGCCGGCGCGTTCCGTGCAGCGCACGTCGCGCGGCCGCGGCTCCGCGGGGCGCACGTCGTTCTCGTGGACGACGTCGTCACCACCGCCGCGACACTCAATGCGTGCGCCGCGGCGCTCGTGGAAGGCGGCGCTCGCATCGTCAGCTACGTGACATTCGGCCGAGCCCGGTCTTGAGCATGTCCTGAGCCGCGGGTCGCACGGTTGCGCGTGCGGGCGGCGAGGGACGTTTCTTTTGTCCGTCCATCAATTCCTCAGAGAGGAGATCGCTTCGACATGGCCATTCGCGTCGGCATCAACGGGTTCGGCCGCATCGGCCGTCAGGTGCTCCGCGCTGCCAAGCTGCAGGGCGTCGCGGACCTCGACTTCGTCGCGGTGAACGACCTCACCGACACCAAGACGCTCGCGCATCTGTTCAAGTACGACTCCGTGCACCGCACCTATCAGGGGCAGGTGAGCGCGGGCGACGGCAGCATCACGGTCGACGGTGACGAGATCCGCATCTTCGCCGAGAAGGATCCGGCCAAGCTGCCCTGGAAGGACCTCGGCGTCGACGTCGTGCTCGAGTCGACCGGCCGGTTCACGGACGCCGACAAGGCGAAGGCGCACATCGACGCCGGCGCGAAGAAGGTGATCATCTCCGCCCCCGCGAAGGGCGAGGACATCACCATCGTGATGGGCGTGAACTCCGACAAGTACGACGCCACCAAGCACAACATCATCTCGAACGCGTCGTGCACGACGAACTGCCTCGTGCCGATGGTGAAGGTCGTGAAGGACGCCTTCGGGTTCAAGCACGGTACGATGGTCACGATCCACAGCTACACGAACGACCAGAACATCCTCGACCTGCCGCACAAGGATCTGCGCCGCGCGCGCGCCGCGGCGATGTCGATCATCCCGACGACGACCGGCGCGGCGAAGGCGACGTCGCTCGTGCTGCCGGAGCTGAAGGGCAAGATCGACGGCATCGCGATCCGCGTCCCGACGCCCGACGTATCGCTCACCGAGCTCGCCGTCGAGGTCGACCGCGCGGTGACGATCCAGGAGGTGAACGACGCGTTCCGCGCCGCGGCCGAGGGTGCGCTCGAGGGCATCCTGCAGTACACGACGGAGCCGCTCGTGTCGAGCGACTACATCGGCAACCCGCACTCGTGCATCCTCGACTCGCTGTCGACGAACGTCATCGACGGCACGATGCTGAAGGTCTCCGGCTGGTACGACAACGAGTGGGGCTACTCGTCGCGCTGCGTCGACCTGCTGCGCTTCGTCGGCTCGCGGCTCGGCGACTGACGACATCTCCGTGGCCACCAAGACCATTCGCGACCTCACGGACGAGCAGCTGCGCGGCAAGCGCGCGCTCGTCCGCGTCGACTTCAACGTGCCGCTCGACGGCGGCAAGGTGGGCGACGACACGCGCATCGTCGCCGCGCTGCCCACCATCCAGTACCTCGTCGAGCGCGGTGCGCGTGTCGTGCTGTTCTCGCACCTCGGGCGGCCGAAGGCCGCGCCGGATCCGAAGTACTCCATGCGGCCCGTCGCCGAGCGGCTCGCGGAGCTGATGCCGGGCACGAAGGTGGAGTTCTGCCCGGCGAGCGACGGCGACGAGGCGGTACAGTGCACCGAGCGGCTGCAACCCGGTGGGGTCGTCGTGCTGGAGAACACGCGATTCCTGCCGGGCGAGGAGAAGAACGACCCCGCGCTGTCGAAGGCGTTCGCGCGGCTCGGCGACGTCTACGTGAACGACGCATTCGGCTCCGCGCACCGGGCGCACGCGTCGACCGAAGGGGTCGCGCATCTGCTGCGGCCGGCGGTCGCGGGATTCCTGATGGAGAAGGAGCTCGCGTACCTCGGCCAGGCGCTGTCCGACCCGAAGCGTCCGTTCGTCGCGATCCTCGGCGGCGCGAAGATCTCCGGGAAGCTCGACGTCATCGAGCAGCTGCTGCCGAAGGTCGACCGCATGCTCATCGGCGGCGCGATGGCGAACACGTTCTTCAAGGCGATGGGCCTCGAGACGGGCACGTCGCTCGTCGAGGACGACCGCGTGGAGATGGCGAAGTCGCTGCTCTCGAAGGGGGGCGACAAGCTCGTGCTCCCCGTCGACGCGGTCGTCGCGCCGGAGCTGAAGAGCGACGCCCGCACGACCGTCGTCGCACGCGACGCCGTGCCCGCCGATCAGGCCATGTATGACGTCGGGCCGCGCACGGTGGACGCGTTCGCGAAGGAGATCCGCGCGGCGAAGACGGTCGTGTGGAACGGGCCGATGGGGGTGTTCGAGACGCCGCCGTTCGACGCCGGCACGCTCGGCGTCGCGCGCGCGCTCGCCGAGGCGACGGCCGCCGGCGCGACGACGGTCGTCGGGGGCGGCGACTCCGCCGCGGCGATCGCGCAGGCGGGGCTCGAGGACAGGGTCACCCACGTGTCCACGGGCGGCGGCGCGTCCCTGGAGTTCCTGGAAGGGAAGGTGCTGCCCGGCGTCGCGGCGCTCGACACGAGGGACGCCTGATGCTGAAGCCGATCCTCGCCGCGAACTGGAAGATGAACCACGGGCCGACCGACGCCCGCGCGTTCATGCGCAACTTCCTCGCGCACTACCGGCGCGACAACGACCGCACCGTCGCGTTCTTCCCGCCGTCGATCACGCTCGCCGCGGTGCAGCAGGCCCTGGCCGACCGCCACGAGTTCGTGCTCGGCGTGCAGAACATCCACCACGAGGCGTCGGGCGCGTTCACGGGCGAGATCTCGGCGGGGATGGCGCGCGACGCGGGCGCGCGGCTCGTGCTCGTCGGCCACTCCGAGCGGCGCCACGTCTTCGGCGAGACGGACGAGCAGACCGCGCTGAAGTGCGAGCTAGTCTGCAAGGCCGGTCTCGTCCCGATGCTGTGCGTCGGCGAGAAGCTGGAGGAGCGCGAGGCCGGGCAGACCGAGCAGGTCGTGCTTCGCCAGCTCGACGCGGGGATCTCGCGCCTCGAGCCGACGAACGTGGCCACGATGCTCATCGCCTACGAGCCGGTGTGGGCGATCGGTACCGGGCGCACCGCGACGCCGCAGGACGCGTCGGCGGTGCACGCGGCGATCCGGCGTCACCTGCGCGAGCGGATCGGCGAGCGCGCGGCGGTGCTGCCGATCCTGTACGGCGGCAGTGTGAACCGGGGCAACGCGCGGCTGCTCCTCGCCGCGCCCGACGTGGACGGTCTGCTCGTCGGCGGCGCGAGCCTGGACGCGGGGAACTGGGCGGCGATCTGCCAGGAGTGACGGGGTGCGGGGCGAGGGTTGACCAGGGCGGCTAAGTCTCGCGATATTCGTAGCTTGCGCGCATTCACCGAGCGCGCGCCGCTAACCGCCCCCACCGCCGATGTACACCTTCCTGCTCATCATCCTCGTCCTCGACTGCTTCGTCCTGGTCGCCGCGGTCCTGCTCCAGTCCGGCAAGGGCAGCGGCCTCGCCGCGAACTTCGGCGGCGCGTCGTCGACGGCGGAGGCGCTGATCGGCAGCCGGCAGGCCGGGAACCTGCTCACGAAGGCGAGCTGGTGGTCGGGCGGCATCTTCATCGGCCTGTCGCTGATCCTCGCGCTCGCGGGCGCCCGCACGCGGACGCCGCGCTCGGTGCTCGACCAGGCCGTGCAGCCGCCGGCGCAGCAGGCCTCGCCGGCGACCGGCACGGGCAACGCCGCCCCGGCGGTGCCGCTCGGCCCCGCCACGCCGGCCCCGGGCGCCACGGCGCCCGCCGCGCCGACGACGCCGCCGGCCACGACGCCGCCCGCCGGCGGCACCGCGCCGAAGCCGCAGCGCTGACGGCGCGCCGGTGACGACTCTGACGAGCGCTCCCGGGTTCCTCCTCCTCGAGGACGGAACCCGTTTCGCTGGGGAGCTGGTCGGCCCCGCCACGCCGACCGTCGCGGAGGTCGTGTTCACGACGAACATGACCGGGTACCAGGAGGTCTTCACCGATCCGTCCTACGAGGGGCAGATCGTGGTGATGACCGCGCCGATGATCGGCAACTACGGCGTCAACGCCGAGGACCCCGAGTCGCCGGCGCCGCACGTCGCCGGCGTCATCGTCCGCGAGCTGTCGCCGACGTACTCGAACTGGCGGGCGAGCGGCGATCTCCCGGGCTGGCTCGGCGAGGCGTCGATCCCCGTGCTCACCGAGGTCGACACCCGGCGGCTCACGAAGTACCTGCGCACCGCGGGCGTGATGCGCGGTGTCGTCGGTGCGGGCGAGGAGCCGACGGCGGACGCGGTGGCCGCGCTCGAGGCGTGCCCGTCGATGGAGGGGCTCGACCTCGCCAGCCGCGTCTCCACGCGCAAGAGCTACACGTGGGGCGACCCGGGCGCGAAGCACCGCATCATCGCCTACGACTACGGGATCAAGCGCAACATCCTGCGCCTGTTCGAGGCGCACGACTGTGCGATCACCGTGGTCCCGTCGGACACGCCCGCCGAAGAGGTGCTGGAACAGGCGCCGGACGGCGTGTTCCTGTCGAACGGCCCCGGCGACCCCGCGGCCGTGGAGTACGCCCCGGCCATTATCCGCAAGATCGCCGAGTCGGGCGTGCCGACGTTCGGCATCTGCCTCGGCCACCAGCTCATCGGCCTCACGTTCGGCGGCTCGACGACGAAGATGCCGTACGGCCACCGGGGCGGGAATCATCCCGTGCTGGACGTGGAGTCGGGGCACGTGCTCATCACGTCGCAGAACCACGGGTTCGCCGTGGCCGGCGGCCGGGAGGGGGTGACCGACGCCCCGGCGCTCGAGGTCACGCACGTGAACCTGAACGACGGCAGCATCGAGGGCGTCGCGCACCGTGAGCTCCCGGTGTTCGGCGTCCAGTACCACCCCGAGGCGGCCCCCGGCCCGCACGACGCGGTCCCCCTGTTCGACCGCTTCCTGGAGAGCGTGCGCGGCCGCCGTCGGTAGTCGTCCGACGGCGGGCTGATGTGAGCCAAGCGGTTGACTCACAACAACTAACGCCCTAATTTCGCGCATGGGTGCGGGGTTGTCCCGCTCGGTTGCGAGCGCCTGCTGCGAGAGTTTCCGATGACCAAAGCCGATCTGGTCGAACGCGTCACTGCCACGATTGCCCGCACCGCGGGACCGACCATCTCGAAGAAGGACTGCGCGAGAGTGGTCGATTCCTTCCTCGACGCGATCAAGGACGCGCTGCACGAGCAGCGCAACATCGAGGTGCGAGGCTTCGGGACGTTCAAGATCCGCCAGCGCAAGACGCGCATGGCGCGCAACCCCCGCACCGGATCGCCCGTCGAGGTCTCCGCCCGCCCCGTACCGGTGTTCAAGCCCTCCAAGGAGTTACGCGCTCTCGTCGCCGGAGTCGACGTGAGCGAGATCACCGAGGCCGAACTGGCCGACTGAGCTCCGCGATGCATCCACGGCCCCGGCGCCTCACCGCGCCGGGGCCGTCGTGTTTCGTTGTGCCCGGCTCGCGTCATCCGCGTTACATTGCTCGCATGCGCGTACTCCTCTTCGCCTCGTACGCCGACGCGTTCGGCGCTGGGTCGATCGACGTTCCGCTGCCCGCGGGCGCGACCGTGCGCGACCTGGTGCACGCCGTGCGCGCGCTGCCGGGCGCGACGAAGCTCCCACCGCAGCCGCTGGTCGCGGTGAACCTGGCGTACGCGCGCGGCGACCGCGTCCTCGACGCGAGCGACGAGGTCGCGCTCATCCCTCCCGTCGCCGGCGGCTGACGTGATTCTCGACGGCCCCGTGCGCGGGACGACGCCGCCGACGGCCGACGCGAGGCTCGAGCGCGCGCCGCTCGACGTCGCGTCCATCGTGGCGCGCGTCGCGCACGACGGCGCCGGCGGAACGGCGCTGTTCGTCGGAACCGTGCGCGCCGTGCACCAGGGCCGCGCGGTGGTGCGCATCGACTACGAGGCCTACGAGCCGATGGCGCTCGCCGAGATGCGCGCCGTCGCGCTCGAGGTGGCCGAGCGGCACGACGGCACGCGCGTCGCCATCGCGCACCGACTCGGCGCGCTCGAGGTGGGCGAGGCGAGCGTCGCGATCGCGACCAGCCATGCGCACCGGGGCCCGGCGCTCGCCGCGTGCGCCGAGGCGATCGACGTGCTGAAGCAGCGCGTGCCGATCTGGAAGCGCGAGCACTTCGCCGACGGGACCGTCGAGTGGGTGGATCCCACCGCGGCCACCGCGGGCTCGGCCCGATGATCGCGCCCGGCGTGGCGCCCGCGCTGCCGGAGCCGGCGCTGCGGGACCAGTTCGGTCGGTCGATCGAGTATCTGCGGATCTCGATCACCGATCGATGCAACTTCCGCTGCGTGTACTGCATGCCTGCGGCGGGGCTGCCGTGGATCCCGCGCGAGCACACGCTGTCGGCCGACGAGATCGCGCGCGTGGTGCGCGAGGTCGCGCCGCTCGGTCTGCGCCGCGTGCGACTCACCGGCGGCGAGCCGACGCTGCGTCCCGATCTCGAGCGCATCGTGGGACTGCTGCGCGAGATCCCGGAAGTCGAGGACCTCTCGCTGTCGACGAACGGCGTGCGCTTCTGCCAGGACGCGACGCTCGCGCGCCGGCTGCGAGACGCGGGGCTCGATCGTGTGAACGTGAGCGCGGACTCGCTGCGGCCCGAGCGCGTGGCCGAGATCGCGCGCCGCGACCTCGGGTTCGACGCGATCGCGGCGGCCGCCGTCGCGGAGGAGGCGGGGCTCGCGCCGGTGAAGCTGAACGTCGTCGTGATCCGCGGCCGCAACGACGACGAGCTCGAGGCGTTCGCGCGACTGACGCTCGACCGCGCGTGGCACGTGCGCTTCATCGAGCTGATGCCGGTGGGCGAGCTCGCAGAGTCGCTGGCGTCCGATCGCTCGCCGCTCGAGCTCGTGGTGCCGTCCGACGAGATCCTCGCGCGGCTCGCGCGGCTCGGCGCGGCGCTTGGCCGGCCGCTGTACGCCGACGCGGGGCCGGGGCGCGGCAACGGGCCCGCGGCGTATCACCGGTTCGACGGCGCGCCGGGCAGTGTCGGGGTGATCACGCCGATGACGCACACGTACTGCGGGAGCTGCAACCGCGTGCGCCTCACCGCCGATGGCCGGCTCCGCACCTGTCTGTACGGCGATCACGAGGTGCCGCTGCGCGAGGCGCTGCGCGCGGGGGCGCCGCTCGCGCCGCTCGTGCGCGCGGCGCTGGCCGCGAAGCCGCTCGAGCACGCGCTGCTCTCGCGCCGCGTCGGCGGACTCCGCGCGCTGTCGCAGGTGGGCGGTTGAAGTGACCTCCCCGTCAAAATACCTTGACGGGGCTGTCCCCACTTCACTCCACCAAGCGGACCACATGGTCAACAAGATCACGGTGGTCGGCGCCGGCAACGTCGGCGCGACTACCGCGCAGCGTATCGCGGAGAAGGAGCTCGCCGGCACCGTCGTGATGGTCGACGTGGCCGAGGGCATTCCCCAGGGGAAGGGGCTCGACCAGTGGCAGTCGGCGCCGATCGAGGGCTTCGACGCGCGCGTGATCGGCTCCAACGGCTACGAGGAGACGGCCGGCTCCGACGTCGTCGTCATCACGGCCGGCATCGCGCGCAAGCCGGGCATGTCGCGCGACGATCTGCTGAACACGAACGCGGGCATCGTGAAGCAGGTGAGCGAGCAGATCGCGCGCTCGTCGCCGAACGCGATCGTGATCGTCGTGTCGAACCCGCTCGACGTGATGTGTTACGTCGCGAAGCAGGTGACGGGCTTCCCGCGCGAGCGCGTGCTCGGCATGGCCGGCGTGCTGGACACCGCGCGCTACCGCGCGTTCCTGGCCGAGGCGATGGACGTGTCGGTGCGCGACATCCAGGCGATGGTGTTAGGCGGCCACGGCGACACGATGGTTCCGCTCATCAGCTACACGACGGTGAGCGGCATCCCGGTCACGCAGCTGCTCGCGAAGGACAAGCTCGACGCGATCGTCGACCGCACGCGCAACGGCGGCGCGGAGATCGTGAAGCACCTGAAGACCGGCTCCGCGTACTACGCGCCGTCGGCGGGCGCCGTGCAGATGGTGGAGGCGATCGTGCTCGACCAGCGCCGCATCCTGCCGTGCGCGGCGTGGCTGCAGGGCGAGTACGGGATGTCGGACCTCTACCTCGGCGTGCCGTGCAAGCTCGGGAAGGGCGGGCTGCAGCAGGTGATCGAGGTGGAGCTCACCGACGCGGAGCGGGCAGCGCTCGAGAAGAGCGCGCAGGCGGTTCGCGAGCCGATGGCCGCGATCAGCCTCTGAGCCGCGACGGAGCGCCGCCGGGAGCGACAGGCTCACCGGCGGCGTCTCGTTCGTGGCTCGTCTCACGAAAGAAGAACGGGCAATCAGACACGCGACATGAACATCGTCGGCAGATTCTGGCGGTCGCAGATCGGCAAGAAGATCGTGATGGCGGTGACGGGGCTGATCGGCGTGGCCTTCGTCCTCGGCCACATGATCGGCAACCTGCAGGTGTTCGAGGGAGCGGAGAAGATCAACGCGTACGGCCGCTTCCTGCACCACACCGTGGGCACCGAGCTGTGGCTGGTGCGGGCGGGACTGCTCGCCGCGGTCGTGCTGCACGTCGTGGCGGCGACCCAGCTCACGGCCCAGGCGCGCGCCTCTCGGCCGCAGGCGTATCACCGACGCGAGCCGCAGGTCTCGACGCTCGCGTCGCGCACCATGCGGGTGGGCGGGTTCCTGCTCCTCGCGTTCATCATCCTGCACATCCTGCACTTCACCGTCCGCGCGTTCCCGGGCTACGACCAGACCGACCCGTTAGGCGGCGTGGACGTGTACCGCAACCTGCTGCTGGCCTTCCGCAACCCGCTGTGGACGCTGTTCTACGTGGTGTCGATGGTGTTCCTCGGGCTGCACCTGTATCACGGCTTCTGGAGCTCGTTCCGCACGCTCGGCGCCGCGAAGCCGTCGCGCGTGCCGCTGCACCGCACGGCGGCGCTCGTCGTCGCGCTCATCGTGTGGGCCGGGTTCACGATCGTGCCGCTCGCGGTGTTCTTCGGCGCCGTGCGCGACACGGCCCCGGGCGGCGCGATGACGGTGCTCGCGCCGGCAGCGCAGGCGCCCGCCGATGCCCCAACTTCCGCGGCGCCTGCCGCACCGCGGTGACCTCATGGAACTGAACGCACGGATCCCCGACGGACCGATCGAGCAGAAGTGGGACAAGGCCCGCTTCGACATGAAGCTCGTGAACCCGGCCAACAAGCGGAAATATCACGTCATCGTCGTCGGCAGCGGGCTCGCCGGCGGGGCGGCGGCGGCGTCGCTGAGTGAGCTGGGCTACAACGTCACCTGCTTCTGCTACCAGGACTCGCCGCGCCGCGCGCACTCCATCGCCGCGCAGGGCGGCATCAACGCGGCGAAGAACTACCACAACGACGGCGACTCCGTCTTCCGCCTGTTCTACGACACGATCAAGGGCGGCGACTTCCGCGCGCGCGAGGCGAACGTGTACCGCCTGTCGCAGAACTCGCTGAACATCATCGACCAGGCGGTCGCGCAGGGTGTGCCGTTCGCCCGCGAGTACAGCGGGCTGCTCGACAACCGCTCGTTCGGCGGCGCGCAGGTCTCTCGGACGTTCTACGCGCGCGGGCAGACTGGCCAGCAGCTCCTGCTCGGCTGCTACCAGGCGCTCGAGAAGGAGGTGGCGAAGGGCGGCGTGACGATGATCCCGCGCACCGACATGATCGACCTCATCGTGGTCAACGGGCGCGCCCGCGGCATCGTCGTGCGCGACCAGATGACCGGCGAGGTGCGGGCGCACGTCGCCGACGCGGTGATCCTGTGCACGGGCGGCTACGGCAACGTGTTCTACCTCTCCACGAACGCGAAGGGGTGCAACACGACGGCGATCTGGCGCGCGTACAAGAAGGGCGCCGCGTTCGGCAACCCGTGCTACACGCAGATCCACCCGACGTGCATCCCGGTGCACGGCGAGTATCAGTCGAAGCTCACGCTGATGTCGGAGTCGCTCCGCAACGACGGCCGCGTGTGGGTGCCGAAGCGCCGCGAGGACTGCGGCAAGCGCCCCGAGGACATCGCGGAGCAGGATCGCGACTACTACCTCGAGCGGAAGTATCCGAGCTTCGGCAACCTGTCGCCGCGCGACATCGCGAGCCGCGCCGCGAAGCAGGTGTGCGACGAGGGACGCGGCGTCGGCGAGGGCGGCCGCGGCGTGTACCTCGACTTCCGCGACGCCATCCAGCGACTCGGCCGGAAGAAGATCGAGGAGCGCTACGGCAACCTGTTCGAGATGTACGAGCGGATCACCGCCGAGGATCCGTACAAGGTGCCGATGCGCATCTACCCCGCCGTGCACTACACGATGGGCGGCCTGTGGGTCGACTACAACCTGATGAGCACCGTGCCCGGCCTGTTCGTCGGCGGCGAGGCGAACTTCTCCGACCACGGGGCGAATCGGTTAGGCGCGTCGGCGCTCATGCAGGGGCTCAGCGACGGCTACTTCATCCTGCCGAACACGATCGGCAACTACTTCGGCTCGACGAAGGTCGAGCCGCTGGCCGCCGACTCGCCCGAGGTCCGCGCGGCGGTGGCGGCGGGTGCGGCGCGCGTGGAGAAGCTGCTCTCGGTGAACGGCAAGCGCTCGGTGGCGAGCTTCCACCGCGAGCTCGGCGCGATCATGTGGGAGAAGTGCGGCATGGCGCGCAACCGGCAGGGGCTCACCGAGGCGCTGCAGGAGATCCCGGCGCTGCGGGAGGAGTTCTGGCGCAACGTCACGGTGCCGGGCGGGAACACGACGCTGAACCAGACGCTGGAGCACGCGCTCCGCGTGGCGGACTTCATGGAGCTCGCGGAGCTGATGTGCCGCGACGCGCTGCACCGCGAGGAGTCGTGCGGCGGCCACTTCCGCGAGGAGTACCAGACCGAGGACGGCGAGGCGCTGCGCGACGACGACAACTTCGCCTACGTCGCGGCCTGGGAGTACACGGGCGACGATTCGGAGCCGCGACTGCACAAGGAGCCGCTGCAGTTCGAGTACGTGCACCTGCAGCAGCGGAGCTACAAGTAATGAAACTGACTCTCCACGTCTGGCGTCAGGCCAGCGCGCAGACCGACGGGAAGTTCGTCACGTACCAGGCGCCGAACGTGAGCCCGGACATGAGCTTCCTGGAGATGCTGGACGTCGTCAACGAGGATCTCATCGCGCGCGGCGAGCAGCCGATCGCGTTCGACCACGACTGCCGCGAGGGGATCTGCGGCTCGTGCGGCATGATGATCAACGGGCAGGCGCACGGGCCGTGGCAGGCGACGGCGACGTGTCAGCTCCACATGCGCGCGTTCAAAGACGGCGACGAGCTGTGGATCGAGCCGTGGCGCGCGCGCGGGTTCCCCGTGATCAAGGATCTCTGCGTGAACCGGGGCGCCCTCGACCGCATCATCGCGTCCGGCGGCTACATCTCGGCCTACACCGGCGGCGCGCCGGACGGCAACGCGGTGCTGGTCGGCAAGGAGGCGTCGGACCGCGCGATGGACGCCGCGGCGTGCATCGGCTGCGGGGCGTGCGTGGCCGCGTGCCCGAACGCGTCGGCGTCGCTGTTCACCGGCGCCAAGATCGCGCACCTCGGCATGCTGCCGCAGGGACAGCCGGAGCGCTACCGCCGCGTGCTGTCGATGGTGGAGCAGATGGACATCGAGGGCTTCGGCCACTGCACGCTGTTCGGCGAGTGCCAGGACGCGTGCCCGAAGGCGATCAGCATCGACGTCATCTCGCGGATGAACCGCGACTACCTCAAGGCCTCGGTGATGGCGCGCGAAGAAGCGACGACCGCGGGCGGGGCGGGCTGACCGACTGGCCCGCTTGGTGCACCCTCCCTCGGCGCACACCATCCGAGCGAGGGAACCATGCTGCGGAAGTCGACCAGCCCGGGCGAGAGCTTCGACGAGGTGCCGGACACACCCAACGGCACGCCGACGGTTGGAGACGCGGACGACGTCGAGGGCACGACGTACACCGTGGGCAAGGGAACCGACGACCGGGCGGAGCGGTCGCCGGCCGCCGCCGATCCCTTCGTCGACCGCGACCGCACGGACTACGATCCGCCGCCGCGGCGCGGGACGGGGAGCGACTAGAGGGCAGATCGGAGGCGAGAACAAAATGGGGATCCGACGGCGATCGCGTGGATCCTGGGATCCTGTCGATCGCCGTCGGATCCCCATTTTGTTCTCGTCTCCCGCCTGCGACGCCTCAGATCTTCGGCAACGTGACGCCGACCTGGCCCTGATACTTGCCGGCCTTGTCCTTGTACGAGACCTCCGGCGGCTCGTTCCCCTCGAAGAACAGCACCTGCGCGATCCCCTCGTTCGCGTAGATCTTCGCCGGGAGCGGCGTGGTGTTGGAGATCTCGAGCGTGACGTAGCCCTCCCACTCCGGCTCGAACGGGGTCACGTTCGTGATGATGCCGCAGCGCGCGTACGTCGACTTGCCGACGCAGACCGTGAGGACGTTGCGCGGGATGCGGAAGTACTCCACGGACCGGGCGAGCGCGAACGAGTTCGGCGGCACGATGCAGACGTCGCCCTCGAACTCGACGAACGACTTCGGGTCGAACGCCTTGGGGTCGACGATGGAGCTGAGGACGTTCGTGAAGATCCGGAATTCGCGCGCGACGCGCATGTCGTAGCCGTAGGAGCTCACGCCGTAGGAGATGACGCCGTGACGCACCTGCCGGTCCTCGAACGGCTCGATCATGCCGTGGTCGAGGGCCATGCGCTTGATCCAGCGGTCCGAGAGAATCGCCATGGAAGCCTTGAGGGGTGGGGAGCGGTGAGACGGACGGCGCGGAATGTACGCGCATGCGAACGTTCATGCGGGGCTCGCACCGCACGTCGCACGTGTCGCGCTCGGCCGTGTCGGGTTGAATCCGACCCGACCGTTGTTTAACGTTCCCCGGTCGGCGCTCGTGAAAAAATTCACGAAGTCCGCCGGCCCGACCCCCTGGCGCTAACCGCTGACATGGCACGGACCTACCTGCCGGTCCTCCTCCTCCTCGGGTTCGTCACGTTCAACGCGGTGATCATCATCGGGCTCTCCGCGCTGACCGTCCGCGCGCGCCCCAACCCCGTGAAGCAGCAGCCGTACGAGTCGGGCATGCCCCCCGTCGGCGACGCCCGCGAGCGCTTCTCGGTGAAGTTCTATCTGGTCGCGATGTTGTTCATCATCTTCGACATCGAGACCGTGTTCATGATCCCGTGGGGCGTCGCGTTCCGGCAGCTCTCGTGCGCCGTGCCGCTCGGCGCGGCGGGCTGTCCGGCGGGGCAGGTGTCGCTGTTCGGGTTCGGCGAGATGCTCGTGTTCATGGTGATTCTCGTCGTCGGCTTCGTCTACGTGTGGAAGCGAGGCGCACTGCAATGGGATTGATCTCGCGCCCTGACGGCGCCGAGCTGCCGGTCGCGCGCCCGTACCCCGCCGGTGGTGAGGGCGGCGGCGAAAGCTGGGTCACGTCGCGGCTCGACCTGCTCGTGAACTGGGGCCGCGCGAACTCGCTGTGGCCGATGCCGTTCGGCACCGCGTGCTGCGCCATCGAGTTCATGGCCACCGCGGCGAGCCGCTTCGATCTCGCGCGCTTCGGCATGGAGCGGCTCGCCGTGAGCCCGCGCCAGGCCGACGTGCTGCTGTGCGCGGGGCGCGTCCCGCTCAAGCTCGCGCCGGTGATCCGCCGCATCTACATGCAGATGCCGCAGCCGAAGTGGGTGATCTCGATGGGCGCCTGCGCGTCGACCGGCGGCATGTTCGACAACTACGCGGTGGTGCAGGGGATCGACAACATCATCCCCGTCGACGTGTACGTGCCCGGCTGCCCGCCGCGCCCCGAGGGGCTGCTGTACGGGATTCTCATGCTGCAGAAGAAGGTCATGAACGAGCGCATGGCCGACAAATCGCTGCGGCACGAGATCGTGCCCGATCCGTCGAGCCATCTCTACATCCCACCGTCGGCGATCGACGAGCTGTCGGAGCCGTTCGGCAACTCGGTGCACCAGACGCGGTCGGGGCTGTGAGCGCGAACGTCTACTTCGCCGGCAGCGCGGCGCCCGCCGAGACGCCGCGAACGCCGCGAGCCGTCCCCCATCGGGGGGGCGAGCCGAATCCCAGCGCCGCCGCGCTGCAGGCCCAGTTCCCCGGTGCCGTGCAGCGCGTCGACGTGATCTGGGGCGAGACGACCGTGGTCGTCGAGACCGCGCGCGTGCAGGAGATCGTGCGCTGGCTCCACGACGACGCGTCGCAGCGCTACGACTATCTCTCGGACGTGACCGCGGTGGAGTTCCGCGACACGGAGCAGCCGATCGAGGTGGTGTGGCACCTCCGCTCGCTGCCGTATCGCCGCTTCCTGCGGCTCAAGGCGCTGCTGTCGAAGACCGCGCCGCTGCAGGTGCCGAGCGTGTGGCCGATCTACAAGAGCGCCGACTGGCTCGAGCGCGAGTGCTTCGACATGTTCGGCATCACGTTCGACGGGCATCCCGACCTGCGGCGGATCCTCATGTGGGAGAACTACCGCGAGGGCTTCCCGCTGCGAAAGGACTTCCCGCTGCGCGGCCGCTTCAGTCGGGCCGAGCAGCTCCGGCAGACGCTCGCACAGAACCCGGAGGCGCGGTACTCGATGGAGGAGATCTCCATCGCCGAGGCGTTCAGCGAGCTCCCCGAGGACATGCGGCGCCGGCTGGGCAGCGGCGAGCGCACGGGCGAATAAGACGCGCATGGCTACCAAGCGAACGGTGGAGGTCGCGCTCGGGACGAGCGGCGTGGGCCGGGACGGGCGGCCGCAGCGCAGCCCGCTCACGGCGGACGACGGCGGCAACGTGCTCACGCTGCCGCCGCGCGCCGACGAGGACCCGGACATGGCGTCCGAGCACATGCTGATCAACATCGGCCCGCAGCACCCGGCGACCCACGGCGTGCTGCGGCTCGTGCTGGAGCTCGACGGCGAGACGGTGGTGCGGTGCATCCCGCACATCGGCTACCTGCACTGCGGCTTCGAGAAGATCGGCGAGTACCGCCAGTACAATCAGATCATCCCCTGGACCGACCGCGAGGACTATCTCAACTCGCCGGGGAACAACTGCGCGTTCGCGTTGGGCGCGGAGCGGCTGTTCGGCATCGAGATCACCGAGCGGTGCAAGGTGCTTCGCGTGATCGCGATGGAGCTGTCGCGCATCATGTCACACCTCGTGTGGATGGGCACCACGGGCATCGACATCGGCGCGTTCTCGCCGTTCCTGTGGCTGTTCCAGGAGCGCGAGCGGATCTACAACCTCATGGAGGCGTGGATCGGCGCGCGGCTCACGACCACGCTCACGCGCGTCGGCGGCATGGGCGCCGACATCCCGAACGGCTGGTGGGAGCAGTGCGACGAGTTCGTGCGCACGTTCCCGAAGACGCTCGACGAGGCCGACCGCATGTTCACGAAGAACGCGATCTGGGTCGGCCGCACGGTGGGACTCGGCGCGTTGACGGCGGAGGAGGCGATCAACTACGGGCTCTCCGGCCCGATGGTGCGCGCATCCGGCGTCGCCTACGACGTGCGCAAGGACTTCCCGTACCTCGACTACGAGACGTACGACTTCGACGTCCCGGTGGGCACGCACGGCGACGTGTACGACCGCTACCTCGTGCGGCTCGAGGAGATGCGGCAGAGCGTGCGCATCCTGCGCCAGGCGCTCGACCGACTGCCCGAGGGCCCGGTGAACGTCGACGACCCGCGCGTGATCCTGCCGCCGAAGCACAAGGCGACGAGCGAGATGGAGAGCATGATCCATCACTTCAAGGTCGTGATGGAGGGACCGCGCCCGCCGGTCGGCGAGTGCTACGTCGCGGTGGAGAGCCCGAAGGGAGAGAAGGGCTACTATCTCGTGTCGGACGGGACGTCGAAGCCGGTGCGGTGGCGCATCCGGCCGCCGGCGTTCGTGAACCTCTCGGCCATCCCGCGCATGGTGGAGGGCCATCTGCTGAGCGACGTCATCGCGATCAACGCGAGCATCGACATCGTGATGGGTGAGATCGATCGATGAGCCACGGACCAAGCGCGCCACGGATCACCGGCGACCTCGCGTCGCCGGACCACTCGGCCGGCGGCCACCTCGATCACGCGCCGTACATCGCGGTGTTCACGGAGGGCACGGCCGCCCGCACGGAGCTCGACGAGCTGCTCACGCGCTATCCGACGAAGATGGCGGCGCTGCTGCCGGCGCTGTGGATCGTGCAGCGCGAGCGCGGCTGGGTGAGCGACGAGGCGATGGCCGAGGTGGCCCACGCGCTCGACCTCACGGCGGCGTACGTGAAGGGCGTGGTGACGTTCTACACCATGTACCACCAGCACCCGGTCGGGAAATACTTCGTGCAGGTGTGCACGACGACGCCGTGCAACGTCTGCGGCGCGGAGGACGTGGTGAACGCGTTCCTCGAGAAGACCGGCTGCAAGGAGCTCGGCGTCATGTCGCCCGACGGCAAGTACACGGTGATCGAGGTGGAGTGCCTCGGCGCGTGCGGCTTCGCGACGCCGGTGATGATCAACGAGGAGTTCCTCGAGTCCGTGACGCCGGAGACGATCCCGGCGATCCTCGACTCGCACCAGTAGGAGCGGCATGGGCTACCCCCACCCGAGTCACTCGCGCGAGACGGTCGTCCTCTCGAAGTACTTCGGCGACGCGGAGGCCCGCGGCCTGAAGGCGTGGCGCGACCGCGGCGGCTATACGGCGCTCGAGAAGGCGTTAGGCATGGACCCCGCGGCGATCCAGCAGACCGTGAAGGACAGCGGCCTGCGCGGCCGCGGCGGCGCCGGCTTCCCGACGGGCGTGAAGTGGAGCTTCATGAAGCCCGACGGCAAGCAGCACTACCTGTGCTGCAACGCCGACGAGTCGGAGCCCGGCACGTTCAAGGACCGCGAGATCATGCGCTGGACGCCGCACGCCCTCGTCGAGGGATGCGCGCTCGGCGCGTACGCGATCTACGCCGACACGGCGTACATCTACATCCGCGGCGAGTTCACGGAGCCGCTGGAGCAGATGCGCGCCGCGGTGAAGGAGGCGTACGCCGCGGGCATCCTCGGCACGAACGCGATGGGCACCGGCAAGACGCTGCACGTGCACGTGCACCAGGGCGCCGGCGCGTACATCTGCGGCGAGGAGACGGCGCTCATGAACTCCCTGGAAGGGCGCCGCGGCAACCCGCGCATCAAGCCGCCGTTCCCCGCCGTGGCGGGGCTGTTCGGCCAGCCGACGACGATCAACAACGTCGAGACGCTCGCCGCGGTGCCGCACATCCTGAACAACGGCGCCGACTGGTACAAGCAGTTCGGCCGCCCGGACAACCCGAAGAGCGTCGGCACGAAGCTGTTCTCGGTGTGCGGTAACGTCGCGCGCCCCGGCAACTACGAGGTGCCGATGGGCTTCCCGTACGGCGACTTCCTGTGGGAGCTGTGCGGCGGCGCCGGCGAGGGGCGCGAGATCAAGGCGACGATCCCCGGCGGCTCGTCGGTGCCGATCCTCACGGCCGAGGAGTCGCGCGGCGCGATCATGGACTACGAGGGGTTCATCGCCGCGGGCTCGATGCTCGGCTCGGGCGGCGTCATCGTGTTCGACGACCGCGCGGACATGGTGAAGCAGATCGCGCGGCTCGCCCGCTTCTACGCGCACGAGAGCTGCGCCCAGTGCACGCAGTGCCGCGAGGGCACCGCGTGGACGACGAAGATCCTCGAGCGGATCGCCGCCGGCCAGGGCGTCGCGCGCGACCTCGACACGCTGCTCTCGCTGGCCGAGCAGATGACGGGCAAGACGATCTGCGTGCTGAGCGACTCGTGCGCGACGCCGGTGGTCTCCGGCATCAACAAGTTCCGGCACGAGTTCGAGGCGAAGCTCAAGGCGAGCACGAACGTGGTGAGCATGGCGGGCGCCGGCGGCGCCCCCGCACGGTTCGCCGCCTCGCCGACGGTCGCGTGAGTCGAGCGACGACGCGCGTGCGACCGCCCTCCTTCCTGATGGCCTAACGACATGGCCGAGCCGAAGCTGATCAACCTCACCATCGAGGGCCGCCCGGTCACGGTCCCCGAAGGCACGAGCATCCTCGAGGCGGCGAAGACCGCCGGCATCCTCATCCCGCACTACTGCTACCACCCGGGGCTGCCGGTGGCCGGCGTGTGCCGGATGTGCCTCGTGGAAGTGGAGAAGATGCCGAAGCTCGCCCCGTCGTGCGCGACGGCGGTGGGCGAGGGGCAGATCGTGCACGTGCACTCGCCGAAGGCGCTCGACGCGCGCAAGGGCGTGCTCGAGTTCCTGCTCATCAACCACCCGCTCGACTGCCCGATCTGCGACCAGGCGGGCGAGTGCGAGCTGCAGGACTACACGTTCCAGGAGGGGCGCAAGGACTCGCGCTACCTGGAGCCGAAGCGCTTCAACCCGGTGGAGGACTTCGGCGGCGACGTCCTGTACGTCACGAACCGCTGCATCCTCTGCACGCGGTGCGTTCGCTTCATGGACAACGTGGTGCAGGAGCCGGTGCTGAACGTCAGCGAGCGCGGCGACCGCGCGGTGATCGGCAAGCACGCCGAGGCCGACCTGACCAATCCGTGGGCGGGCAACGTCATCGAGCTGTGCCCCGTCGGCGCGCTCCTGTCGAAGGACTTCCTGAACAAGGCCCGCGCGTGGGAGCTCGACCGCGCGGCGTCGGTGTGCCCGAACTGCACGCAGGGGTGCAACAGCATCCTCGAGACGCGCGAGGGCACGGTCGTCAGGCAGCGTCCGCGGTCGAACGACGACGTGAACAAGTTCTTCCTCTGCGACGAGGGGCGGCTCGGCTACCGCTGGCTCGAGCGCCGCGATCGCGTGGAGCTGCCGTACGCGCGCGCCGGCGGGACGCTGGTGCCGGTGGAATGGGAGCACGCGCTCCGCGCCGCGGCGGCGCTGCTCGCCGGCAAGCGGGCGGTGGTGCTCGCGTCGCCGATGCTGAGCAACGAGGCGCTCTACCTGCTGAAGCGCGTGATCGATCGCACGAGCGGCGTGGGCCGCTTCACGGTGCGCGTCGGCGACGAGGTACCGCTGCCCGGCGTGCCGGACCTCGCGCTCCGCCCCGAGCGCGCCGCGAACGTGACCGGCGCCGAGATCCTCGGCTTCGAGCGGAGCGACGATCCGCTCGCCGGTCTCGGAGCAGGCGACGTGCTGGTGGTCGCCGACGAGGAGCTCGCGCACGAGCCCCCGTCGGTCCCCGCCGGCGTCTCGGTGATCGTCGTCGGCACGACGCATCCGACGTGGGCGGCATCGGCCGACGTGGTGCTGCCGATCACGAACATGGCCGAGGAGGAGGGCACGTTCACGAACCTGCGCGGCCGCGTGCAGCGCTACACGCAGGCGAAGCCCGGCCCCGGGCTGGCGCGTCCCGCGTGGTACGTGCTCGGCGACCTGCTCGCCGCGATGGGCGAGGGCAGCGGCTACTTCACCGCGCGCGACGCGTTCGCCGCGCTCGCCGCGGGACACCCGAGCTTCGCCGACATGTCCTACGAGTCGTTAGGCCTCAAGGGTCGCCCCGTGGCCGATGCCGAGCGGTTCGCACCGGCCGAGCTGGCGGGGGTCGCATGAGCGCCGCGGTGCACGTGCTCGCGCTCCTGCAGGCGTTCGACCCGCAGGTGGTGCCGCCGGGGAACACGTCGTTCTTCTTCTGGTCGCTGTTCAAGATCGTCGTCGTCTTCACCGTCCTCATGGTGACGGTGGCGCTGCTCACGCTCATGGAGCGGAAGGTCGCGGCGTTCATCCAGGACCGGCCGGGCCCGAACCGCGTGGGGCCGGGCGGGCTGCTGCAGCCGGCGGCGGACGGTCTGAAGAACTTCATGAAGGAAGAGACGAACCCGGACTTCGCGTACAAGCCGCTGTTCACGCTCGCGCCGGCGATGGCGTTCATCCCGGCGCTGCTGACGTTCGCCGTCATCCCGTTCGCGGCGCCGCTGCCGACGCCGTGGGGCCTCGTCGACATGGTCGTCGCCGACCTGCCGGTCGGCTTCCTCTACATCCTCGCCATCGCGTCGCTCGGCGTGTACGGCATCGTGCTCGCCGGGTGGGCGTCGAACAGCAAGTACTCGCTGCTCGGCGGCCTCCGCTCGAGCGCACAGATGGTGTCGTACGAGATCGCGATGGGCATGTCGACGATCCCCGTGCTGCTGCTCGCCGGCAACGTGGCGCTGAAGGACATCATCGCGCAGCAGGTGAGCCAGGGATGGAACGTGCTGCTGGTCACCGTCTCGTTCTTCATCTTTCTCGTCGCCGCGTTCGCGGAGACGAACCGGCTGCCGTTCGACCTGCCGGAGGCGGAGAGCGAGCTGGTGGCGGGCTACCACACCGAGTACAGCGGGATGAAGTTCTCGATGTTCTTCATCGCCGAGTACTCGAACGTGGTGACGGCGAGCGCGCTGATGACGACGCTGTTCTTCGGCGGCTACGACATCCCGTTCACGACGTGGGACAACGTGGCGCCGTACAGCGTGTTCAAGTGGCTCGCGACGCTCCTCATGTTCGGCGCGAAGACGCTGTTCTTCGTCTTCACGTTCATGTGGGTGCGGTGGACGCTGCCGCGCTTCCGCTACGACCAGCTCATGTCGCTCGGCTGGAAGTTCATGCTCCCGCTGGCGCTCGCGTACGTGATGATCATCGCGGGGGCGATGCTGGCGCTGAACGCGCTCGGCTACTACCGCGGATGGGTGTTCTCGGGCGCGCTCATCGCGCTGAATCTCGTGCTGGTGCTGCTGCTGTTCGTGGGGCTGGACCGCGGCCGACTCGTCAGCCCCGCGTACGGCCCCATGTCCGAGCGGCAGCTCAGGGAGCTGCGCAACATGAGCGCGACGCGCCGGCGCGATCTGGCCGAGGCAGCGGGGGGGGCGGACTGATGCCGATCAACGTCAAGGTGATGAACCGCCCGGTGGAGCAGGTGAGCTACATCCGGGCGACACTGAGCGGGATGGCGAACACGTTCCGCCACTTCGTGTCCGGGCGGCGTCACGAGGTGACGACGCAGTACCCGGAGGAGAAGGAAGCGATCTCGCGCCGGTGGCGCGGCACGCACCGCATGCTCACGACCGAGACCGGGAAGGCGAAGTGCGTCGCGTGCGGCCTCTGTCCCACCGTCTGCCCGGCGAACTGCATCAAGCTCGTGCCCGGCGAGGACGAGGACGGGAACCGCTACCCGCTCGTGTTCGAGATCGACGAGTTCCGCTGCATCTTCTGCGGCTACTGTCAGGAGGTGTGCCCGGAGGAGGCGATCCACGTCGGCCGGCACTACGAGAACGCGGAGTACAGCCGCGAGGGGTTCGTGTACGACCTCGAGCGGCTCACGGCCCAGACGCACCCGGTATGCGAGATGTGGGATCCGGCCGACCCACTCGGCGAGTGAGGGCGACGTGCACGCATTGAGCCTGTTCTATCAGGTCAACTTCGATCTCTTCGGGCTGATCGCGGTCGCGTCGGCGCTGCTGTTCGTGACCCGCAAGAGCCCCGTCGCGGCCGCGCTGTGGCTGGTGAACGCGATGTTCTCGCTCGCCGCCATGTACGTGATGCTCGACGCGCAGTTCGTCGGCGCCGTGCAGGTGCTGGTCTACGCGGGCGCGATCATGGTCGTGTTCCTGTTCGTCGTCATGCTGCTGAACCTCGGGCACGCCGAGGGGCTCGGCGACTTCCGCGGGAAGTGGGGGCGGCTCGCCGGTCTCGCGCTCGGCATCGTGCTCGCCGTGCAGCTCGTCGCGCTCACGCGCGGCCGCATCCCGCAGGTCGCCCCGGAGACCGAGCCGACGCGCCAGGTGATCGCGCCGCTCGCGCAGGTGCTGTTCACCGACCAGCTCCTCGCCTTCGAGGTGACGAGCATCCTGCTGCTCGCCGCGGTGGTGGGCGCGGTGGTCCTCGCTCGGCGCACGGAGGTGGGCGAATGATCGAGGAGGCGCTGTTCTTCTCGGCGCTGCTGTTCGCGATCGGCGCGATGGGCGTCATCACGCGCCGCAACGCGCTGATCGTGTTCATGTGCGTGGAGCTGATGCTGAATGCAGTCAACCTCAGCTTCGTGGCGCTCGCGCGCATGCACGGCAGCGCGTCGGGGCAGGTGTTCGTCATCTTCGTCATGACGGTGGCCGCCGCGGAGGCGGCCGTCGGGCTCGCGATCGTGATCGCGGTCTTCCGGCACTTCCGGTCGGTGGATCTCGCGAACATCAATCTGCTCAAGGGCTGACCCGGCTCATGTTCCTTCTCCAGGCGGCTGCGGCCGGCGCGCACCCACTCTCCGGGACCGCCGCCGAGTGGATCTGGCTCGTGGTCCTGCTCCCGCTGCTCGGCGCGTTCGTGAACGGCGCGATCGGCATCCTGACCGAGTGGCACCCCGGCCCGTTCGACCCCGACCCGATTCACACGGGGGAGCATGCGATCCCGGTCGCCCCCACGCTCGTCGAGCGCGCCGAGACGAGGGCGCCGCGCCTGATGTCGGCGGTTGAGGGACAGGACGTGCGCACGCGCACGACCGGCTCGCATCCCGTGGTGAAGCCGAGCGACCATGGCGACCACCACGAGGACGGGCACGAGGCGGGCGCGCACGCGCCGCCCGTGCGGCACCCGTTCCTCGGGCTCGTGAGCATCGTCGGCGTGGCGGTGCTCGGCGCGGCGTTCGCGATCGCGCTCGCGATCTTCTTCGCCATGCTGCGCACGCACCCGGAGACGCCGTTCCTCGCGCGCTACTGGGACTGGATGTCGGCCGGGACGCTCGACGTCGGCGTGACGCTGCAGCTCGATCAGCTGTCGATGGTGATGACGCTCGTCATCACCGGCGTCGGGACGCTCATTCACCTGTTCAGCGTCGGCTACATGCGCGACGACGGGGCGTACGCGAGATACTTCGCGTACCTCAACCTGTTCGTCTTCTTCATGCTCGTGCTGGTGCTCGGCGCGAACTACCCACTGATGTTCGTGGGGTGGGAGGGCGTCGGGCTCTGCTCGTACTTCCTCATCGGGTTCTGGTTCACCGAAAAGGCGAACGCGGACGCGGGCAAGAAAGCGTTCGTCGTGAACCGCATCGGCGACTTCGGGTTCCTGATCGCGATGTTCATGATGTTCTGGAACTTCCGGGCGCTCGACTTCGGCACGGTCTCGGCGGCGGTCGCGGCACAGCCGGTCGGGACGGCGGTCGTCACCGCGATCGCGCTGTTCCTGTTCCTCGGCTGCACCGGCAAGAGCGCGCAGATCCCGCTCTACGTGTGGCTGCCGGACGCCATGGCCGGCCCGACGCCCGTGTCCGCGCTGATCCACGCGGCGACGATGGTGACGGCCGGTGTGTACCTCGTCGCGCGCAGCTCGGCCATCTTCGCGGCGGCCCCCGTCGCGAGCCTCGTCGTCGCGCTCGTCGGGGCGCTGACGGCGCTGTTCGCGGCGCTCATCGGGCTGAAGCAGTGGGACATCAAGAAGGTGCTCGCGTACTCCACCGTCTCGCAGCTCGGCTACATGTTCGTCGCCGTCGGCGTGGGCGCGTACACCGCGGGCATCTTCCACCTTGTGACGCACGCGTTCTTCAAGGCGCTCCTGTTCCTCGGGGCGGGCTCGGTGATCCACGCGGTGCACCACGCCTTCCACGAGGAGGGCGTCGACGAGGACGCGCAGGACATGCGCAACATGGGCGGGCTGCGGCGCTACATGCCCATCACGTTCGCGACCATGGGGATCGCGACGCTCGCCATCGCCGGCGTGCCGCCGTTCGCGGGGTTCTTCTCGAAGGACGAGATCCTCTCCAGCGCGTTCGCGCGCGCGGACGGGTCGCTGCTCGCGCAGGCGTCGCTGCTCGGCGTCTCGGGCTCGGCGTGGCTGTACCTGGTCTATGCGTTCGGGATCGTCACGGCGCTGCTCACCGCGATCTACATGTCGCGGATGATGATCTACACGTTCTTCGGGCCGAACCGCACCGGCGGGGATCTCGTACGCCACCACCTGCACGAGTCGGGATGGACGATGACGCTGCCGCTCGTGGTGCTCGCGGTGGCGAGCGTCGTGGGCGGGTGGCTCAACCTCCCGGCGCTGCTGCCGCTCGGACCGGTCGAGGGGCTCGAGCACTGGCTGGAGCCCGTCGTCGGCGCGGCGACGCGGCGCATCGCGGCGGACTCGCCGGAGATCCCGCACGGCACCGAGTACGCGCTCGTCGGGTTCGCGGTCCTCATCGCGCTCGTCGGCATCGCGATCGCCGCGGTCGTGCTGAAGCCGCAGCGGCTCGTGCCGAAGGACGAGGCGCCCGAGGAGCAGGGCGTGGAGCGCGTGCTCCGCGACAAGTTCTACGTCGACGAGCTGTACGACCGTGCCATCGTCCGCCCCACGCTCGAGACGTCGAGCAAGGTGCTGTATCAGGGGCTCGACATGGGGATCATCGATCGCCTGTTCGTGAACGGCATCGGCGCGAAGCTGCCGCAGCTCCTCGCGTTCATGGGCTCGCGGTTCCAGTCGGGGCAGGTGGGCAACTACGCGTGGGTTCTGCTGATCGGCGTCATCGTGGTGCTCGGCGCCTTCACCCTCCGGTAACGCGATCGACACCCTGATGTTCAACGCGATCCGCGACTTCCTGCTGTCCATCGGCTACGACAAGTGGATCCTGCCGACGCTGCTGTTCCTCCCGGCGATCGGCGCGATCCTGACGTGGCTGCACGGCATCTACGAGTACCGCACGCGGCACTTCGGGCGACAGTTCGAGGCGTTCGCGCGGTGGCTGCCGTTCGTCATCTTCGAGCTCGAGTTCCTGCTCTCGCTCGGGATGTGGTTCACCTACGAGCCGAACGGCGCCGCGTTCCAGTTCACGAGCACGTGGGCGTGGATCCCGGAGTGGGGCGTGTCGATGTCGCTCGGCATCGACGGCATCTCGCTGTTCCTCGTGCTGCTCGTGACGTTCCTGCTCCCGATCGCCGCGTTCGCGAGCTGGACGAACATTGACCGCGCCGTGCACAGCTACCACGCCCTGTTCCTGGTGCTGACCACCGGGATGCTCGGCGTGTTCATGGCGCGCGACTTCGTGATGTTCTACTTCTTCTGGGAGCTGGTGCTCATCCCGATGTTCATCATCATCGGGGTGTGGGGCGGGGAACGGCGCGTGTACGCGGGACTGAAGTTCTTCCTCTACACGTTCATCGGATCGCTGTTCATGCTCGTGGCGATCCTCTACATCGGCTTCAAGACCGGCGACGCGATGCTCGCGGCCGGCGCCCAGTCGGTCGATCGGCCGAGCTTCCTGTTCGAGAACGCGCTCCAGTACTTCCGCCCGACGGCGCGCGAGTCGTTCTGGCTGTTCCTCGGCTTCTTCGCCGCCTTCGCCGTGAAGATCCCGATGTGGCCGTTCCACACGTGGCTCCCCGACGCGCACGTGCAGGCGCCGACCGAGGGATCCGTGGACCTCGCGGCCATCCTGCTGAAGATGGGATCGTACGGCTTCATGCGGATCATCCTCCCGCTGTTCCCGGGGGTCGTGCTCAACTCGACGGTCCGCAACATCGTCCTCGCGCTCGGCATCATCAGCATCATCGTCGGCGCGCTCGTGGCGCTCGTGCAGACCGACTTCAAGCGATTGGTGGCGTACTCCTCGGTCAGTCACATGGGGTTCGTCACGCTCGGCATCTTCGCGCTCACCACGGAGAGCCTGCAGGGCGCGATGATGGTGCAGCTCGCGCACGGGTTGTCGTCGGCGGGGCTGTTCCTCATGGTCGGCATGCTCTACGACCGGCGCCACACGCGCGACCTGTCGCAGTTCGGCGGCATCGCCCGCGTCATGCCGCTCTACGGCGCCTGCCTGATGGCGGCGACGCTGAGCAGCATCGCGGTGCCGGGGACGTTCGGGTTCGTCGGCGAGTTCCTCGTCCTCCTCGGCTCGTTCGCCCGCTACCCGGTGCTCGCGCTCGTCGCGTCGCTCGGCGTGATCCTCTCCGCGTGCTACATGCTCTGGTGCGTGCAGCGGGTGCTGTTCAATCCGCTGAACAACGCGCGCAACCGCGGGCTGCCGGATCTGAACTTCCGCGAGGCGATCATGCTGATCCCGCTCTGCGGGTTCATCGTGGTGATGGGCGTGTTCCCGGCGCCGTTCCTCCGGCGAATGGAGCCGACGCTCGCGCGCCTGGTGCATCAGGTCGAGTCGCGCGCGGCCGAGCAGGCGCTCGGCACGGCTCCGGTGAAAGTCCAGGCCGTCGCGCGGACGTCGGGCGCGACGGACGGAGGGCGCTGACGTGGGCGCCACGCTACTCGATCCGCGGTCGCTCGCGAGCGCGCTGATCCCGGACCTGGTGCTCGGCGCCGGCACGCTGCTCATCGTCCTGCTCGCGGGATGGCGGCGACAGAGCGACGAGCACCAGTACCGCGTTGGCGCGTTGAGCGTCGCGCTGCTCGCGATCACGCTCGCCGTCGTCGGCTGGTCGGCGTGGGCGACGCCGAGCATCGATCAGGGGATCATCGCGACCGACAACTTCCGGTGGGCGGTCGACGCGATCCTCCTCGTCGGCGCGATCTTCACCATCCCGCTCGCCATCGAGGCCCAGCGGCGCGCCGCGATCACGTCGCCCGAGACCCACGTGCTCGTGCTGTTCGCGACCCAGGGGATGATGCTGCTGGCCGCGGCGCGCGACCTGATCCTGGTCTTCCTCGGAATCGAGGTGATGTCGATCGCCGTGTACGCGCTCGCGGCGATCAACCGGCGGAGCGCGCGGTCGGCGGAGGCCGCGCTGAAGTACTTCCTGCTCGGCGCGTTCTCCTCCGCGTTCCTGCTGTACGGCATGGCGCTCGTCTACGGGGCGTCCGGCGCGACGCGCTTCGACGCCATCTCGGCGGCGCTCGCGAATCCTGCGACGCTGAACTCGCCGATGCTGAAGATCGGCATCGGGCTGCTCGTCGTCGGCTTCGGCTTCAAGGTCGCGGCGGCGCCCTTCCACATGTGGGCGCCCGACGCGTACGACGGCGCCCCGACGCCGTACACCGCGTTCATGGCCGCGTCCGTGAAGGCGGCGGCGTTCGCGGCATTCCTGCGCGTGTTCGTCGAGGCGCTCTCGCCCGCCTACGCGATGTGGCACGCGGTGATATGGTGGCTCGCCGTCGTCACCATGATTGTCGGCAACGTCACCGCCATCGCGCAGCGCAACATCAAGCGCATGCTCGCCTACTCGAGCATCGCGCACGCCGGCTACGTGCTCGTCGCCGTCGTGGTGGGGCCGAGCGTCGGCGCGAGCCAGAACGTCGTCACGGGCCCCGCGGCGTTCCTGTTCTATCTCTTCGCGTACACGCTCTCGACGATGGGCGTGTTCGCGGTCGTCGCGGCGCTCAGCCGGCGCGGCGAGCCCGCGCTCAGCTTCGACGAGTACAACGGCCTGTTCTTCGTGCGCCCCGGGCTCACGCTCGCGATGTCGGCGTGCCTGCTCGCGCTGCTCGGCTTCCCGGTGTTCGGCGGCGTCGGGTTCTGGGCGAAGTGGTACATGATCCAGGCGGCGCTGCGCGGTGGCGGCGCGCCGCAGACGCTGCTCGTCGTCGCGCTCGTGACGACGAGCGTGATCTCGGCCGCGTACTACCTGTACGTGATCACCGTAATGTTCATGCGCCCCCGTCCGGACGACGCACCCGAGCCGCCGCCCGTCGGGCGTCTCACGCAGGCGGTGATCGGCGCGACCGTGGTGCTGATCTTCGTGCTCGGCTTCGCGCCGACGCAGCTGCTCCGTGGCGCGAGCCAGAGCACCATCCGCCCGCCCGGCGCGCGCCCCGTCGCGGGCGCCACCGCGGTGAGCGCCGACGCTCGCTGACCTGCGACGCCCGCACCTCGATTCTCGCCCCGATCGCATGCCAGTCGCCGCGCTCCCGCAGCACATCTTCCGGCAGTACGACGTTCGCGGCGTCGTCGGCCGCGACCTCACACCCGACGTGGCGCTCGCGCTCGGGCGCGGCTACGCGGCGCTGCTGCGCGAGGAGGGCACGGAGCGCGGCGCCGTCGCCGTCGGGCGCGACAACCGTCCGAGCGGCAGCGCGCTGCGCGACGCGCTCGTCGACGGCATCACCTCGGGCGGCTTTGACGTCCTGGACATCGGCGTGGTGCCGACGCCGGTGCTGTACTGGACGCTGCACAACGAGGACGTCGTCGGCGGCATCCAGATCACGGGGTCGCACAACCCGCCGCAGTACAATGGCTTCAAGCTGAGCGTCGGGAAGGGCACGATCCACGGCGACGACATCCAGCGGCTGTACCGACTCGCCGTCGCCGAGCCTTCGGAGCGCGCGCACGGTGTCGTGCGCGAGATCGACGTCGTCGACCGCTACGTCGACGACATCGTCGCTCGCACCGGACGGCTCTCGCGGCCACTGCGCGTCGTCGCGGACTACGGCAACGGCGCCGGCGCGCTGGTCGGCCCGCAGCTCCTCGACCGGCTCGGCGCGCGCGTGACGCACCTGTTCGCCGAGAGCGACGGCACGTTCCCGAACCACCACCCGGACCCCACGGTGGTGGAGAACCTCCACGACGTGGTGAGCGCCGTTAGGCGCGAGGGCGCGGACCTCGGCGTGGCGTTCGACGGCGACGCCGACCGCATCGGCCTGATCGACGACCAGGGCGAGATCGTGTGGGGCGATCACCTGCTGATCCTGTACGCGCGCGACGTGCTGGCGCGAACGGGCCGCGGGCAGCCGATCATCTTCGACGTGAAGTGCTCGCAGGCGCTGCCGCACGCGGTCGACGCGGCGGGGGGCACGCCGGTGATGTGGAAGACCGGGCACTCGCTCATCAAGGACAAGATGAAGGAGCTCGGCGCGCCCATCGCCGGCGAGATGAGCGGGCACATGTTCTTCACCGAGGGCTTCTACGGACACGACGACGCCCTCTACGGCGCCGCGCGCCTGCTGCGCATCGTCGCCGACTCCGGCCGCTCGGTCTCGGAGCTGCTCGCCGACGTGCCGAAGTTCGTCTCCACACCGGAGCTGCGCGTCGACGTCCCCGACGAGCGCAAGTTCGAGCTCGTCGCCGAGGCGGTGCGGCACTTCAAGCGGACGCACGACGTCGTGGAGGTCGACGGCGCACGCGTCCTGTTCGGCGACGGATGGGGGCTGATCCGCGCGTCCAACACGCAGCCGATTCTCGTCACCCGCTACGAGGCGCTCACGCCGGAGCGCCGCGACGCCATCCGCGCGGAGATGGAGGACTGGCTGCGAGGGCAGGGCGTGGACCCGACGCCCGGCGTCGGGCATTGAGCTCGCCGCGCCGCCGATGAACGCGCGGCGCTTGCTCGCCCTCGCCGCGCTCGTCGCCGCCATCCTGTTCGGCGGCCGGCTCGTCGCGTCCGTCTACGTCGACTATCGCTGGTTCGCCGCGCTCGGCGACGGGCCGCTCTCCGTCTGGCGCGCGCGCGTGACCGACCTCGCGGCGCTGCGGCTCGTGCTGACGCTCGCCGGCAGCGCGTTCCTGTTCGCGAACCTGTACGGCGTCAGCACGTCGGTGGAGTCGCTGGAGATGCCGCGCCGCCTCGGCGACCTCGAGATCCGCGAGAAGGTGCCGGGGCGACAGCTGCTCTGGTTCGCGGGCGCCGTCGCTCTCGTCGCGGGGCTCGGGCTGTCGCTGTTCGTCGACGACTGGATGGCGTTCGACATGGTGCAGTTCGGGCGCGCGTTCGGCGTGCCGGAGCCGTACACGGGCGCCGATCTCGCGTTCTTCGTCCACTGGCTGCCGTTCGAGAACGCGCTCTACCTGTGGGGCGTGTGGCTGCTGCTCGCCGCGGCGGCGATCGTGGTGCTGCTGTACGCGCTCACCGCGGACCTGCGGTGGGATGCCGGACGACTGCGTACGACGCGGCACGTGCGGCGCCACCTCACCGTGCTCGCGGCGTGCCTGCTGCTCGTGCTCGCGTGGGGCCATCGGCTCGACGCATACGCGCTGCTCTCCGCGGGCAGCGGCCAGAACGACGCGTTCGTGTACGTCGACCACCGCATTGCGATGCGGAGCCGCTTCGTGCTCGCGGCGCTCACCGCGATCGGCGCGCTGCTCGTCCTCCACGCGGCGTGGCAGGGACAGGGACGCCTCACGCTGTGGGTCATCACCGCGGTGCTCGGGCTCACGGTCGTCCTGCGCGGCATCGTCCCGGTCGTCGGCGCGCGGCTCGTCGGCGGCGCGGAGATCGCGCGGCGTGACGTGCCCTACCTGCGCAATCGCGCCGTGGTCACGCAGACCGCGTACGGCGTGAATCGCATTCAACGCGCGACGGGCTACGGGCTCGCATCGGCCGACAGCGCGGGGCTCGCCATTCCACTCTGGGATCCGGCGGTGCTGGCGCGTGGCATCGAGCGCGCGCGTCGCGGCGAGATGGTCTCCGACGACATCGGCTGGCAGCCGATCGGTGGCCACCTCGCCGCGGTCGCGGTCACGCGCCCGGCCGCGCCGCCCGACGGCGAGCCGCTGTCGTGGGACGTGGCGCTCGCCTCCGCGTCGCTCGCCGACGCCGCCGGGGATCCCATCCTTCTCGACTCGCTCGGCCGCGCGACACCCAATGGCGTGCTCGGCGAAGGATCGGGACGCGAGCGGAGGCTCGTCGTGCGCCCGCAGGCGACGGGGCACCTCATCATCAACGACACCACTGGCCGCGTCCTCGCCGACCCCATCGCGTCGTTCGGCGCGCGCCTCGCGCACGCGTGGGACGAGCGCGACTTCCGGCTGCTGTTCACCGACGCGCTCGACCGACTCGAGAGCCCCGTCATCGTGCGGCATCGTGACGTGCGTGAGCGGCTGACGGAGATCGCGCCGTTCTTCTCGCAGGGGCACGCGCTCACGCCCGCGTTCGCGCGCGACACCGTGTACTGGCTGTGCCACCTGTACGCCGCGTCGCCGTCGTTCCCGCTGAGCCAGCGCTACGCGGTCGGTCGCGCAGCGTGGAGCTACTTCCAGCACGCCGCCATCGCCGTCGTGAACGGTGAGAGCGGGGCGGTCACCATCGTCGCCGATCCATCCCCCGATCGGCTGACGGAGACGTGGGTCCGGCGCTTCCCGCTGCTGTTCTCCGCGCCGTCGGCGCTGCCGCCGAGCCTCGTTGCGGCGCTGCCGCCGCCGACGGACGGTGTGCTGCTGCAAGCGTCGGCGATGTCGCAGTACGGGACTCGCGGCGACATGATCCCGACGCCGGTCCATCTTCCCGGCGGCGACGGCGTCGACAGCACGCTCGGCCTCGCGCCGCGCGCGCTGGCGCTGCTGCCGACGACGACCGCGGGCGAGCGCGCGCTCGGCTGGACGCTGCCGCTGCTCGACGCCGGCGATCGTGTCTCCGGCGTGCTCGTCGCGCTTGGGGGGCCGTCGCCGGCGACGCTATGGGTGCCCAACGGCAGAGCCGGCCCGCGATGGGGCGAGGTGGTGGAGCGGCTGCGCGCCGTCGGCCCGCCGACGGCGGACGCCAGCGAGGGGGCCGGACGCGACGTCGCGCGCGCGCGCATCCGCGCGCTGCCCATCGGCGACGGGCTGGCCTACGTCCAGCCGCTGTACGTCGTGCACGGCGGCGGTCAGGCCGCGGCGGCCGGCGTGGCGGCTCTCGTGCGCGACACCGCGCGCGCCGCACCGTCCATCGGTGAGGCACTCGGCGGGGATGCGCCTCGCGCCGCCATCGCGCCGACCACGCCGCGCGCCGCCGCGGCGACGAGCGCGGAGCGCGTGCGCACGCTGTACGACGCGATGCGCGCCGCGCTGCGCCGGGGCGACTGGGCCGCGTTCGGTGCAGCATTCGACTCGCTCGGCGCCGCGCTCGGCAGACCGCTGCGCTGAGGCCGAGCCATCCGCTTGAATCACACCATTTGCGCGGGTACCTTCCCCGTCTTCTGCCATCATGGCAGCGCCTAACACTCTCGGAGTCACCAGTGAACATTCACGAGTACCAGGCGAAGGAGATCCTTCGTCGTTACGGTGTGCCGATCCCGCCGGGCGAGGTCGCCACCACGCCCGACGAGGCCGAGGCGATCGCGCGCCGCATCGGAAAGCCGGTGATGGTGAAGGCCCAGGTGCACGCCGGCGGGCGCGGTAAGGCGGGCGGCGTGAAGTACTGCCCGACGCCCGAGGTCGCGCGCGAGAAGGCGCAGGCGATCCTCGGCATGGACATCAAGGGGCTCACGGTGGAGAAGGTGCTCGTCGCCGAGGCCGCCGACATCGGAACCGAGGCGTACGTCGGCATCATCGTCGACCGCGCGACGAAGAAGCCGGTGTTCATGGTCAGCGCGGCGGGCGGCATCGACATCGAGGAAGTCGCCGCGTCGACGCCGGAGAAGATCAAGTACTACGCGGTCGATCCCGTGTTCGGCCTGCAGCCGTTCGAGGCGCAGCAGCTCGGGTTCTTCCTGTACGGCGACGCGAAGCAGGCGCGCGCGGCCGCGAAGATCATGCAGCAGCTGTACAAGGCGTTCGTGGAGAACGGCTGCTCGCTCGCCGAGATCAACCCGCTCGTCGTGACGCCTAACGGCGAGGTGATCGCCGTCGACGCGAAGATGGTGATCGACGACAACGAGCTGGAGCGCCGCCACGACCTCGAGGAGCTGCGGGACGAGAGCTCCGAGGCGCCGAGCGAGGTGGACGCGCGCAAGGCGAACCTCACGTTCATCAAGCTCGATGGCAACGTCGGCTGCGTGGTGAACGGCGCCGGCCTCGCGATGGCGACGATGGACCTCGTGAAGTACTACGGCGGCGAGCCCGCGAACTTCCTCGACATCGGCGGCTCGTCGAACCCCGAGAAGGTCGTCAACGCGCTGCGCATCATCACGTCGGATCCGAGCGTGAAGGCGATCCTGTTCAACATCTTCGGCGGCATCACGCGCACGGACGACGTGGCGAACGGCATCGTGACCGCCACGAAGCAGAACCCGCTGCAGGTGCCCATCGTGATCCGCCTAACGGGCACGAACGAGGAGATTGCGGTGAAGATTCTCGAGGAGAACGGGTTCGCCGCGATGACCGACATGGACGAGGCGGTGAAGAAGGCCGTGCAGCTCGCGACCGCGAACAGCGGGGAGGCGGCCAAGTGAGCGTCTTCGTCGACAGCAACACGCGCCTGCTGGTGCAGGGGATCACGGGCCGCGACGGCTCGTTCCACGCCAAGCAGATGATCGAGTACGGCACGAACGTCGTGGCCGGCGTCACGCCCGGGAAGGGGGGGCAGAGGTTCGAGGGCACGGTGCCGATCTTCAACACCGTGGAGCAGGCGGTGAAGGAGACCGGCGCGAACACGTCGGTGATCTACGTGCCGCCGCCGTTCGCCGCCGACGCGATGATGGAGGCCGCGGCCGCGGGCGTGCAGCTCGTCGTCTGCATCACCGAGGGCGTGCCGGTCATCGACATGCTGAAGGTGCGCCCGTACGTGATCGCGAAGGGCGCGCGACTGGTCGGCCCGAACTGTCCGGGGCTCATCACGCCGGGACAGGCGAAGGTCGGCATCATCCCCGGCCGCATCTGCACGCCGGGCAACGTCGGCGTCGTCAGCCGCTCGGGCACGCTCACGTACGAGGTGGTCTATCACCTCACGCGCGCCGGGCTCGGTCAGAGCACGTGCGTCGGCATCGGCGGCGACCCGATCAACGGCACGGGCTTCATCGACGTGCTGCAGGCGTTCGAGAACGACCCGCAGACGAAGGTCGTCGCCATGATGGGCGAGATCGGCGGCACCGACGAGCAGGACGCGGCCGAGTTCGTGCGCACGCGCATGACGAAGCCCGTCGTCGGCTTCATCGCCGGCCAGACCGCGCCGCCAGGCCGTCGCATGGGACACGCGGGCGCCATCATCTCCGGCTCGTCGGGCACGGCCGCCGAGAAGATCGAGGCGTTCCGGGCCGCCGGCATGGGCGTGGCTCAACGGCCCATCGATTTCGTCTCGCTCGTGCGCGAACGACTCGCCTGACGAGTCAGCGTCGAGCGTGGAGCGTGGAGCGCGTTCTCGACGCTCCACGCTCCACGCTCGACGCTCCACGCTCCCCATGAGGCTCTCGGATCTCATCGTCGCGGAACGGATCGTCGTTCCGTTGCAGGCCGACGACCTGCCGGGCGCGGCGCGCGAGCTGCTCGCGCGGCTGGTCGCGTCGGGCGCGGTGTCGCAGCCCGAGCGGCTGCGCGAGCGCGTCGAGGAAGAGCGGCCCGAGGATCTCGTGGGGATGGGGAACAAGGCGTTTCTCCTCCACTACCGGAGCGACGCGGTGCGCGAGCTCGTCGTGGCGCTCGGCACCGCGCCGTCGCCGATCGAGCGCGAGCTCGGCGAGAGCGAGGAGACGCAGTCGGCGCGCATCATCCTGCTCGTCGCCGCGCCGCCGCGGCAGGCGTCGCTCTACCTCGCCACGGTCGGCGCGTTCGCGCGGCTGCTCTCGAAGCCGCAGGTCGTCGACGCGGTGCTCGCGCAGCCGACGGCCGACGGGCTCGCGGCGCTTCCCATGTTCGCCGAGATCGAGGTGCGCGACCAGCTGGCCGTGCGCGATCTCATGACATCGCGGCCGCGCTCCGTGTCGCCCGACACGCCGCTGCGCGACGCGGCGCTCGACATGGTGCGCGCCGGCGTCGCGGGTCTTCCCGTCGTCGACGCCGACGGGCGCGTGATCGGGATGCTCGGCCAGCGCGAACTGCTGCAGCACATGCTGTCCAGCTATCTTCAGCGCGGCGGGCCCACGCCCCCTGGCCCCGACGCGCGGGTGCGCACCGTGCGCGACGTCATGACGCGGCAGGTCCTGTGCGTCTCGCCCGAGCAGCCGCTCGCCGAGGTCGCGTCGATGATGACCAACAAGGACGTCGACCGCGTCCCGGTCGTGCGCGAGGGAAGACTCGTCGGCTTCCTCACGCGGGGCGACATCGTCAGAAAGCTCATCGGATCCTAAATGCCCTCGAATCGTACCCTGGCCATCATCAAGCCCGACGCGTTCGGCGCGCGGAAGGCCGGCAAGATCATCGCCCTTCTCGAGGAGAAGGGCTTCACGCTCCGCGGCGCGAAGGTGGAGCACCTCACGTCGGACCGCGCCGGGCAGTTCTACGCGGTGCACCGCGAGCGGCCGTTCTACGCGTCGCTCGTCGAGTTCATGACGTCGGGCCCGTGCATGCCGCTCGTGCTCGAGAAGGAGAGCGCCGTCGCCGCGCTGCGCGAGGCGATCGGCGCGACCGATCCGGCCGAGGCCGCCGACGGGACGGTGCGGAAGCTCTACGCGGAATCCAAGGGGCGGAACGCCATCCACGCGTCCGACTCCGACGAGAACGCGGCCACCGAGATCGAGTTCTTCTTCCCGGGGCAGGGGCTCGGAGGGGCGTAAGTCGGCCCCGCATCGTCACTTGAATTGAGTCCCGGCACTCGGTAGCTTACTCGGCTATGCTGTCCTTCGACATCGGTGCGCTGCAGTCGCACGCCGCGGCGGTGGACGGGGAGTTGACGCCCGACGACGAGATCTGGCAGGAGGGCGATCGACGCCCGGTCCGCCCGATTCACGTCGTCGGTCGTCTCTCCGCGGCCGGCCCGGGGCGCTACTACTTCAGCGGCCGCGTCGAGGGCGACGTCGCCACCGAGTGCCGGCGCTGCCTGGCCGACGTCTCGGAGCACATCGCCGCGGACAGCCACATGATCTTCGCCGAGAGCGAGCTCGATGACCCGGACGACGCGTCCGACGTCTTCGTGCTCGCTCCCGGCGCGCGGTCGCTCGACCTCCGGCCGGCGGTGCGCGAGGAATGGCTGCTTGCCGTGCCCGCGTTCAGCCTGTGCCGCGAGGACTGCAAGGGGCTCTGCCCCCGGTGCGGCGCGGACCTGAACGAGGGGCCGTGCGACTGTCCGCCGACGACCGACAGCCGGTGGGATGCGCTGAACGCGGCGAAAGCCGCGCGCTCCGACACCGACTGACGCTCCGCCCGTCCCCTCCCACACCGACCTGTTAGGATTCTCCCATGGCCGTCCCGAAGCGACGCACCTCCAAGCGTAAGAAGCGCGCTCGCAACACCCACAAGGCCGCCCCGGCCATCGCGGTGCAGGCGTGCCCGCAGTGCCGGAGCATGAAGCGCCCGCATCACGTCTGTCCGGAGTGCGGGTACTACGCGGGCGAAGCGCGCATCGAGGCGCAGGAAGCCTGACCTTGGCGCGCGTCGCGTTGGACGCGATGGGGGGTGACTTCGCCCCCCGAGCCACCGTCGCCGGCGCGCTGCTCGCCCTGGTCGACCTGCCGGTCGAGCACACCATCCAGCTGGTCGGCCGCACCGCGGTCGTCGACGAGACGCTGGACGTGCTGTTCGCCGGAGAGTTCGCCGCGCACCGCGCGCTCCGCGACCGGCTCGAGGTCGTCGACGCCCCGGACGTCATCGAGATGTCCGACAAGCCGACGGTCGTACGAAGCCGCCCGGGCAGCTCCATGATGGTCGGGCTCCGCCTCCAGGCGGACGGAAAATCGGACGCGTTCGTCTCGGCCGGCAACACCGGCGCGCAGATGGCCGCGTCCCTTCTCGTTCTCAAGTCCCACGCGGGCCTGAAGCGGCCCGCCATCGGCACGCTGTTCCCGACGGCGCAGGAGCCGGTCGTCGTGCTCGATTCCGGTGCGAACGTCGACTGCTCGCCCGAGGAGCTGGTGCAGTTCGCCCGCCTCGGGACCGTCTACGCCCAGGACATGCTCGGCCGGCGGAATCCCGCGGTCGGCCTGCTCAGCATCGGCGAGGAGCCGGAGAAGGGGAACGCCGCCGTGAAGGAGGCGCACCAGCGGCTCCGTGCCGAGCCCGGGATCCACTTCGTCGGCAACGTCGAGGGGCGCGACATCCCGCTCGGGCGCCGCGACGACGAGCCGCTCGACGTCGTCGTCTGCGACGGATTCGTCGGCAACGTGCTGCTGAAGTTCTACGAGGCGCTCGCGCCCACGCTCATGGCGGTGTTCGCGAAGGCGCTCGGCGCCGAGCGCGAGACGCTGCGGTCGGCGTTCAAGGAGCTCGATCACGCGGAGCACGGTGGTGCGCCGCTCCTTGGGGTGAAGGGCGTCAGCATCATCTCCCACGGCTCCAGCTCCCCCCGCGCGATCAAGAACGCGATCGGCGTCGGCCTCCGGGCGGTGGAGTCACGCATGAGCGAGCACATCGGCCGCCGCCTGGAGGACGCCGCCGCGGCCGCCGAGCGTGCGGAAGCCGAGTCCACCTCCTCCTCGGTCGCGTGAAGCGCCCCGTCGCCTACTTCGCCGGCACCGGCCACTACGTGCCGCCGGGCATCCTCACCAACCACGACTTCGCGTCGCGGGGCATCGAGACCTCGCACGAGTGGATCGTGGAGCGCACCGGGATCCATCAGCGCCACATCGCGACGGAGACCGAGTCCACCGCGCACCTCGCCGCCGAAGCGGCCCGCGTCGCGATGGCCCGCGCCGGCGTCACCGCCGGGGAGCTCGACACGATCATGCTCTCCACGGCGACCCCGGACCGGCTGCTGCCGTCCACCGCCGTCGACGTTCAGGCGCTGCTCGGCGCTACCCGTGCGGCGGCGATGGACGTGGGCGCCGCCTGCACCGGGTGGATCTACGCCCTCGCCGCCGGTGAGGGGCTCATCGCCTCCGGCAGCGCCGAGACCGTGCTCGTCGTCGGATCGGAGAAGATGAGCTCCATCGTCGACTGGCAGGACCGGTCCACCTGCGTCCTGTTCGGCGACGGCGCGGGTGCGACGGTGCTGAAGCGCTCCAAGCACCACAAGGGGATCCTGTCGAGCTTCATCCGCAGCGACGGCACGCTGGCCGAGCTGCTGTGGCGCCCGAGCGGCGGCGCGACGGTGCCGTTCACCGAGGCCGTGCTCACCGACCGGTCGCACTTCGTGCAGATGGCCGGGCGCGAGGTGTTCAAGCACGCCGTTCGCTCCATGAGCGAGGCCGCCGACCGCGCGCTCGACCAGGCGCGCCTCACCGGGACCGACATCGACGTCATGATCCCGCACCAGGCGAACGTGCGGATCATCGAGGCGACGGCGAAGCACGCGAACATCCCGATGGACAAGGTCTACGTGAACGTGGACCGCTACGGCAACACGTCGTCCGCCTCGATCGGCATCGCGCTGAACGAAGCCATCGAGAGTGGACGCGTGCACGAGGGCTCCACCGTGCTGCTCGTCGCGTTCGGCGCCGGCTTCACCTGGGGCTCCATGATCGTCCGCTTCTGACGCGCCGCGGGCGCGGCTGACGTCTCCATCCCGGCCTGTATGGACATCGTCCTGCTCTTTCCCGGTCAGGGGTCGCAGACCCCCGGCATGGGGCGCGACCTGGCCGAGGCGCACGCCGCCGCGCGAGAGGTCTTCGCCGCCGTCGACGACGCGCTCGGGGCGCCGCTCTCCGGGCTATGCTTCGAGGGACCGGCCGAGGAGCTGACGCTCACGCACAACGCCCAGCCGGCGCTGCTCACCCACGGCGCCGCCGTGTGGGCCACGGTGCGCGACGCGCTCGGCCCGCACGTGCGCGCCGCCGCGGGCCACTCGCTCGGCGAGTTCACCGCGTATCACGCCGCCGGCGCGCTGGACCTCGGTGACGCCGCGCGCCTAGTCCGCCGCCGCGGAGAGCTGATGTTCCGCTCCGGCGAGGAGCGCCCCGGCGCCATGGCCGCGCTGCTCGGCGACCCCACGCGGCCCGTCGAGGAGATCTGCGACGAGGCGTCGCGCGACGCGGGGCTCGTCGTGCCGGCGAACTACAACTCCCCGGGCCAGCTCGTCATCTCCGGCGAGGTGGCCGGCGTCGAGCGGGCGATGGAGCTCGCGAAGGCCGCCGGCGTGCGGCGCGCGATGCGGCTGAACGTGAGCGGGGCGTTCCACTCGCCGCTCATGGCGCCGGCGCAGGCCGGCCTCCGCGAGGCGCTCGACGCGACGGACATGCGCGACGCCGACGTCCCGGTCTACGCGAACGTGAACGCCGAACCCGTTACGAGCGCGGCACGTGCGCGCGATCTGCTCGCCCAGCAGCTCGTCTCGCCCGTGCGGTGGATCGACGTCGTCCGCGCGCTCGCCGAGCGGCATCCGGACGCCTTGTTCGTCGAGATGGGCCCGGGCGCGGTGCTCTCGGGGCTCGCGAAGAAGATCGTTCCCGGCATTCAGACCGCGACGTGCGGCACCGCCGCCGAAGTCGACGCCCTTCTCGAGCGCGTCGGCGCACCCGCATAGCCACCCCATGCAGATCGATCTCTCCGGGCGCGTCGCGCTCGTCACGGGCAGCACGCGGGGTATCGGCCGCGCGATCGCCGAGCGGCTCGCCGGCGCGGGGGCGACGGTGGCCGTCGTCGGCCGCGATCAGGGGCGCGCCGAGGAGGCCGCGGCGCAGATCGGCGGCTCGGCGCGGGGCTTCGCGTGCGACGTGTCCGACGTCGCGCAGGCCGCGGCGCTCGTGTCGAGCGTGGAGCAGACGCTCGGCTCGTGCGACATCCTCGTGAACAACGCGGGGCTCACGCGCGACAACCTGCTGCTGCGGCTCAAGGACGACGACTGGAACGCGGTGATCGACGCGAACCTGCGCGGCGCGTTCGCCACCATGCGCGCCGCCTCGCGCGGCATGATGAAGCGCCGCTGGGGGCGGATGATCAACATCGCGAGCGTGGTCGGCATCACCGGCAACAAGGGCCAGGCGAACTACGCGGCGAGCAAGGCGGGGCTCATCGGCCTCACGAAGAGCGTGGCGAAGGAGCTGGCGAGCCGCAACATCCTGGCGAACGTGGTCGCGCCGGGGCTCATCGAGACCGACATGACGGCCGCGATGCCCGACGAGGCCCGCGCGCAGATGGCGAGCGCGATCCCGCTGGAGCGCGTGGGAAAGCCGGAGGACATCGCGAACGCGGTGCTCTTCCTGGCCTCCGACCTCGCCGCGTACGTCACTGGCCAGGTGCTGGTGGTCGACGGCGGGATGGTCATGTGAGACCCCCCGCCGTTCCATAGACCCTTCGGGGTCAGTATTTTCCGGGCTCCGGACGATCGCACGGAGCCCACTCCACTCTCTCGGGACGACCCATGGCCGACAACAGCGCGAAGGTGAAGGACATCATCGAAAAGGAGCTCGGCGTCGAGCGCGAGAAGCTGACGGACGAGGCCAGCTTCATCGACGACCTCGGGGCGGACTCGCTCGACATCGTGGAGCTGGTCATGGAGTTCGAGAAGGAGTTCAACATCGACATCCCGGACGAGGACGCGGAGAAGCTGCGCACCGTCGGGGACGCGATCGGCTACCTCAACTCGAAGGTCGGCGGTTGATGCGACGAAGGGTCGTCGTCACCGGGTTGGGGGCGGTGTCGCCGGTCGGGAACGACGTGGCGACGACCTGGCGTTCGCTGCTCGAGGGGAAGTCGGGCGGAGCACCCATCACGAAGTTCGACGCGTCGAACTTCGCGGTCCGCTTCGCCTGTGAGGTGAAGGCGTTCGACGCGCTGCTGTACATGGATCGCAAGGAGGCCAAGCGCTCCGACCTGTACACGCAGTACGCGATGGCCGGCGCCGTCCAGGCGATGGCCGACGCGGGGCTCGCCGAGGGCGGGTTCGATCCGAACGAGCTGGGTGTCATCATCGGCAGCGGCATCGGTGGGCTGAACACGTTCGAGGATCAGCATCGCACGTTCATGGAGAGCGGGCCGAAGCGCATCTCGCCGTTCTTCATCCCGATGTTCATCTCCGACATCGCGGCCGGCGTCGTGTCCATGCGCTTCGGCGCGAAGGGGCCGAACTTCGGCATCGTCTCGGCGTGCGCCACGAGCGCGCACGCGATCGGCGAGGCGTTCCGCGCGATCCAGTACGGCGACGCGGAGGTCATGATCGCCGGCGGCTCCGAGGCCGCCGTCACACCGATGTCGATCGGCGGGTTCGCGAACATGGGCGCGCTCTCGACGCGCAACGACAGCCCGTCCACCGCGTCGCGCCCGTTCGACGCGACGCGCGACGGCTTCGTGATGGGCGAGGGCGCCGGCGTGGTGGTCCTCGAGGAGCTCGAGCACGCGCGGCGCCGCGGCGCGCACATCTACGGCGAGGTCGCGGGCTACGCCGCCACGGGCGACGCGTATCACCTCACCGGGCAGCCGCCGGAGCACGAGGGGCTGCAGCGCTCCATGCGCCGCGCGCTCGCCGACGCGGGGCTCACGGTCGCCGACGTGCAGTACGTGAACGCGCACGGCACCAGCACGCCGCTGAACGACCCGAACGAGGCGAAGGCGATCCGCAACGTGTTCCGCGAGCACACCGACCTGCTGAGCGTCAGCTCGACGAAGTCGGCGACGGGGCACATGCTCGGCGCGGCGGGCGCCATCGAGTTCATCGCGTGCACGCTCGCCATCCGCGATCGGAAGGTGCCGCCGACGATCAACCACAGCACTCCGGACCCGGAGTGCGACCTGGACATCACGCCTAACGTGCCGCGCGAGCGCGACATCGACGCGGCGCTGAGCAACAGCTCCGGCTTCGGCGGCCACAACACCACGCTCGCCGTCCGTCGGTTCACCGAGTGAGGCGCGTCGCGCCCGACGTCATGCCGCAGCCGGTCTCGTTCGACCTCGCGCGCATCGAGGACCGCGCGCTACATCCCGTCGCCGAGAAGGTGCTCGCCGGCGTGCGACTCGACGGCGCCGACGCGCTCGCGCTGTATCGCTCGCCCGATCTGCTGGGCGTCGGCACGATGGCCGACGCCGTGAACCGTGCCCGCCACGGCGACCGCGTGACGTTCGCGGCGAACCAGCACATCAACCCGACGAACATCTGCATCCTGCGGAACACCTGCCACTTCTGCGGCTACGCGCGCACGCCGCGAGAGGAGGGGGCGTACCGCTACTCGATCGAGCAGGTGCTGGCCGAGGCGGCGCACGCGGCTGACGGGCTGACGCGCGAGTTCCACATCGTCGGTGGCCTCGACGTGAAGACGGGGCTCGCGTACTACCAGGAGATGTTCCGCGCGCTGAAGGCGAACTTCCCGCACGTGCACATCAAGGCGCTCACCGCGGTGGAGATCGCGCACATCGCGCGCATGGAGAAGCTCTCCTGGGCGGAGGTGCTGTCGGCGCTGCGCGAGGCGGGCCTCGACACGCTCCCCGGCGGCGGCGCGGAGACGTTCAGCTCCGCGGTGCGCGACCAGATCGCGGAACGGAAGCTCGGCGGCGCCGACTACATCGGCGTGCACCGCGCCGCGCATGCGTTAGGCATCCGGTCGAACTGCACGATGCTCTATGGCCACGTGGAGACGATGGAGGATCGCGTCGAGCACCTGCAGATGCTCCGCGACCTGCAGGACGAGACGGCCGGCTTCCTCGCCTACATCCCGCTCGCCTACCATCCGGACGGCAACCGACTCGGCGAGCAGCTCGGGCGGCAGGGCGTCGCGAGCACGGGATTCGACGATCTCAAGATGGTCGCCGTCGGCCGCCTGTTCCTCGACAACTTCGCGCACGTGAAGTCGCACTGGATCATGGTCACGCCGGCCGTGACGCAGGTCAGCCTGCACTTCGGCGTGAACGACATCGAGGGGACCGTGGTGCGCGAGAAGATCTACCACGCCGTCGGCGCGCACACGCCGCAGGGCCTCACGCTCGAGGAGCTGCTGCGGCTCATTCGCGGGGCGGGGAAGGTGCCGGCCGAGCGCGACTCGTTCTACAACGTGCTGCGCACGTTCGACGACGCGCCCGACGCGCCCGACGCGCCCGTGGCCGCCGCGGCGGTGGCCTGACGTGACCACCCGCGTCGGCCGCATCCCGTACGTCAACTGCTACCCGGTCTACGGCGCCATCGACCGCGGCGTCGTGAAGCTCGACGGGGAGCTCGTGACCGGCGTGCCGTCGGTGCTGAATCGCGCGATGGCCGAGGGCGCGCTCGACGTCAGCGTCGTCTCCGCGGTGGAGTACGCGCGCGACGCGCACCGCTACCTGCTGCTCCCCGACGTGTCGATCTCGTGCGACGGGCCGGTGCGCAGCGTGTTGATGTTCTCCGACGTGCCCGCGGAATCGTTGGGCGGTCGCCGCGTCGTGGTGAGCAAGAGCTCCATGACGAGCGTCGCCCTGCTCGAGCTGCTGTTCGAGAACGTGTGGAAGTGCCGGCCGGAGTTCGTTCCCGGCGACGCGGAGATGTCCGACCTGCACGCGTTCGAGCGCGGCGGCACCCGCCCGGCGCGCCTCGTCATCGGCGACGCCGCGCTGCTGCTCGGCTCCGGCGACGCGCGCGGCGACCTCGGCCCCGAACCGTACGCGCACGTCTACGACCTCGGCGCCGAGTGGAAGCGCTGGACCGGGCTGCCGTTCGTGTTCGCGGTGTGGATCGCGAGCCGCACCACGCCCGTCGCGGAAGCGCTCGGCGTGCACGCGTCGCTCATCGAGTCGCGCGACTGGGGGCTGGCGCATCGCGCGCTGCTCGCCCGCCAGGCGCACGACGCCACCGGCGTGTCGCTCGCCGCGTGCGACGAGTACCTCTCCGGCCTCGACTACGGCCTCTCCTACCCGCACCTCGCGGGGCTGACGGAGTTCTTCCGCCGGCTCGTGAGCGCGGGGCGCGTGCCCAACGGCACGCTCGCCTTCCTCCCCGCCGCGTGAGCGCCATGGGCGAGACCCGCGACTTCCTCGACTTCTACACGAACGCGCCGCTGCTGGAGCTGGGCGCGGCGGCCGACGCCGTGCGGCGCGAGAAGCACCCGCACAACGTCGTCACGTTCATCGTCGACCGGAACATCAACTACACGAACGTCTGCGTCGCCGACTGCGGCTTCTGCGCATTCTATCGCCGCCCGAAGCACGGTGAGGGCTACACGCTCTCGTACGAGCAGATCGGCGCGAAGATCGAGGAGACGAAGGCGTTGGGCGGCGTGCAGATCCTCATCCAGGGCGGCCACAACCCGTACATCCCGTTCGACTGGTACCTGGATCTGCTCCGCTACATCAAGAAGTACCACCCGATCCACGTGCACGGCTTCAGCCCGAGCGAGGTGGACTTCTTCGCCACGCGCTTCCGCATGGACGCGGTGGACGTGATCCGCGAGCTCCGCAAGGCGGGACTCGACTCCATCCCGGGGGGCGGCGGCGAGATCCTCGTGCAGCGCGTGCGCGACTACGCCGCCCCGAAGAAGGCGGGTGCCGATCGCTGGCTCGAGATCATGGAGCTCGCGCACAAGGAGGGGATGAAGACCTCCGTCACGATGATGTACGGGCTCGGCGAGACGCTCGCCGAGCGGCTCGAGCACCTGCAGCGCGTGCGCGAGGTGCAGGCGCGCACCGGCGGCTTCACGGCGTTCATCTGCTGGCCGCTGCAGCCGGAGAACACGCCCGAGTTCCAGCACATGCCGAAGACGGACGCGGTGACGTACCTGCGCACCGTCGCCCTGGCGCGGCTCGTGCTCGACAACGTCCCGAACCTGCAGGCGAGCTGGGTCACCATGGGCCTCAAGGTCGGCCAGACGTCGCTGCGCTTCGGCTGCAACGACTTCGGGTCGCTGATGATCGAGGAGAACGTGGTGTCCGCGGCGAACACGACGTACCGCACGACGGTCGAGGAGATCGAGCGCATCATCACCGACGCGGGGTTCACGCCGGCGCGCCGTCGGCAGGACTACTCGGTGATCGCCGAGCCGCGGGAGGCGTCGGCCGCGGCGTGACCGTACGGGTCGGCGTCGGGTACGACTCGCACCGCTTCGGCCCGGGCGGACCGCTGGTGCTCGGCGGGGTGCGCCTCGACGTCGACTACCGCCTGCTCGGCCACTCCGACGGCGACGCGATCGCGCACGCGCTCACCGACGCGGTGCTCGGCGCCGCCGGCGCGGGCGACATCGGCGAGCTGTTCGCCGACACCGACCCGGCGAATGCCGGGCGCGACTCGGTGGAGATGCTCCGCATCGCCGTCGACCGCGTGCGCGAGCGCGGCTGGCGCGTGTCGAACGCCGACGTGACCGTCGTGGCGGAGCGCCCGCGTATCGGCCCACACCGCGACGCGATGCGCGCGGCGATGGCGGAAGCGTTAGGCATCGCGCCGGACGAGGTGTTCGTGAAGGGGAAGACCAACGAAGGGCTCGGGTGGATCGGCCGCGGCGAGGGGCTCGCCTGCGTCGCCGTCGCCTCGCTCGTGCGCGACGAACCCGCGGCCTGACCGGATCGCCCGGTGCTGCAGGAGCTGCTCGATTGGTTCGCCGGACTGCCGCCGCTCGCGCTGTATCTCGCGCTGGCGTTCGCCGCGGGCATCGAGAACGTCTTCCCGCCGCTCCCGTCCGACACGGTCGTCGCGTTCGGCAGCTTCATCGCCGCGAGGGGGCACGCGTCGCCCGTGCTCACCTATCTCGCGACGCTCACCGGCAACCTCGCGGGCGCGATGTTCATGTACTGGCTCGGCGCGCGCTACGGTGCCGAGCGCGTCCTGCGCCGCTTCGGGGCCGCGGGGAGCGGGCGCGGGCGGCTGGAGGACATGTACGCGCGCTACGGCACGCTCGCCATCGCGGTGAGCCGCTTCCTCCCCGGGCTGCGGGCGATCGTGCCGCCGGTGGCCGGCGCGCTGCGCGTCGGCGCGATCCGCGCGCTGGTCGCGATGGGCGTCGCGTCCGCGCTCTGGTACGGCGGCATCACCTACCTCGCGTTCACCGCCGGCGCGAACTTCGAGGCGCTGCAGGCGCGGATCGCGAGCGGCCAGAAGTGGGTCGGCTTGGGCGCGGCGGCGCTGGTGGCGCTCGCCGTCGCGGTGTGGCTCGTGCGGCGTCGCCGGCGCGCGTGAGCGCGTAGCTTCCGTCCGATGCCGCCCGGTGCTCCGCTGCTCCCCGACGAGACCGCGCGCGCGTTTCTGCTCGAGCGGTTCCAGGACTTCCTGTCGCTCGAGTCGGGCGCGGCGAGCAACACGCGCGAGGCGTACGCGCGCGACCTCGCCCGCTTCGCGAGCTTCGCGCTCACCGTCGGCGCGCGCGGCCCCGCCGACCTCGACGCCCGGCAGCTGCGGAACTACGTGTACCACCTGAAGGACCTCGGGCTCTCGCCGGCGTCCATCCGCCGCGGCGTCAGCGCCATCCGCACGTACTACCGGTTCCTGCTCTCCGAGGGCCACGTCGTGCGCGACCCGAGCGAGCGGCTGGAGACGCCGCGCGGATGGCGGTCGCTCCCCGAGGTGCTGACGGTCGAGGAGGTCGAGCGCCTGCTCGCTGCGCCCTCGCTCGACGACCCGTTCGTCTTCCGCGACCGCGCGATGCTGGAGCTCGCGTACGGGGCGGGGCTCCGCGTCTCGGAGTGGATCGGACTCGCGGTCCGCGACCTGTTGCTCGAGGACCTGCTCGTGCGGGTGTTCGGCAAGGGCGGCAAGGAACGCCTCGTCCCGATCGGCGGCAAGGCCGTCGGCGCCGTGGCCATGTATCTTCGAGAGCTGAGGCCGAGGCTGGAGAAGGGGCGCGGGCGCGGCATCCTGTTCCTCAACGCGAGGGGGGAGCCGCTCACGCGCATGGGGGCCTGGAAGGTGCTCAGGAAGCACGTGGAGCGCGCCGGGATCGAGAAGACCGTCACGCCGCACACGCTCCGGCACTCGTTCGCCACGCATCTGCTGGAAGGGGGCGCGGACCTGCGCGCCGTGCAGGAGATGCTGGGCCACGCGGACATCTCCACCACGCAGATCTACACGCACGTCGACCGCGAGTACCTGCGCAGCGTTCACCGGCAGTACCACCCACGCTCATGATCCTCGTCATCGACAACTACGACTCGTTCACGTACAACCTCGTGCAGTACCTCGGCGCGCTCGGTGCCGACGTGGTCGTGCGGCGCAACGACGCCATCGACGTGGACGAGGTGGGCGCGCTGCGGCCGAAGGCGATCGTGCTCTCGCCCGGGCCGTGCACGCCGGCCGAGGCAGGAGTCACCGTGCCCGTCGTGCGGCGGTGGGGCGCCGAGATCCCGACGCTCGGCGTGTGCCTCGGCCACCAGGCGATCGGGGAGGCGTACGGCGGCCACGTCGTGCGCGCGCGGCGCGTGATGCACGGCAAGACGTCGCGCATCCTGCACGACGGGACGGGACTGTTCGCCGGGCTGCCGTCGCCGCTCGAGGTGATGCGCTACCACTCGCTCATCGTCGAGGACTCGTCGCTCCCCGAGTCGCTGGAAGTCGTCTCGCGCGCGTCGGACGATCCGTCGGAGATCCACGCCGTTAGGCACCGCGAGCACCCCGTGTGGGGCGTGCAGTTCCACCCCGAGTCGATCCTCACGACCGGCGGGAAGCAGATCCTCCAGAACTTCCTGGCGCTCGCCGGATGATCCGCGGGCTCGCGCTCGCCGTCGCGATCGTCGCCGCCGCGCCCTGCATCGCGGCGCAGCCGGCGCCCGCGCGTACGTGCGCGACCTCGGCCCCGGCGTGGCGGGGCGCCTGCTCCGCGACGCGCTCGCGCGGCCACACGCGGTGGTCGTCGCGCCCGACACCGGCATCGTGCTCGGACGCGGCACCGACGTGCCGACCACGCTGCTCGTCATCGGCGGACCGGCGCGGCTCGAGGGACACGTCCGCGGCGACTTCATCGTGCTCGGCGACGTCGTGCTCCGTCCCGGTGCGAGGATCGATGGACGGGCGATCGCGTTCGGCGGGGTCGTGCTGAACTCCACGCTCGCGACCGTAGCCGGCGAGCGGCTCGCGTTTCCCGACGTCGGCTTCCGCGCCACGCCGACGGGCGGCGAGACCTACGCGCTGGACTACGAGCTTCTCGAGCACCACCCGGTGCCGAGGTTCTCGCTCCCCGGGTTGTTCGGCGTGCAGATTCCGACCTACGACCGCATCGACGGCCTCTCGGCCGGCGTCGGGCCGGAGATCGCGCTCGACACGGGGCGGCTGCGCATCGATCCCGCGCTGACGTATCGCTCGCACCTCGGCACGCTCGATCCATCGGCGACGGCGACGTGGGAGCTCGGGCGTCGCACCGCGCTGGAGGCGCGCGCCGGCCGCGGCACGTTCACGAACGACGCGTGGATGCGCAGCGATCTCGTGAACACGGCGACGGCGCTGTTCGCCGGCAGCGACGCGCGGAACTACTACCGCGCCGATCGCGCGGAGCTCACCGGCACGCGGCGCTTCGAGACGACGTCCTCGGTGATCGCGCCGTTCGTCGGCGCGCTCGTCGAGCGCTCGTGGTCGGCCGCGCGCGACTCGCTCGCGTCGTCGGCACCGCGGAGCTTCCTCGCGCGCCACGACCGCGAGGAGGGGATGCTCCGGCCGAATCCCGCGGTGACGGGCGGCTCCATCGCGTCCGCGCTCCTCGGCGTGCGCGCGGAGGTGCTGAACGGCCCGGTCACCGCGCACGGGCTGCTGCGCGCCGAGCTGCCCCTGGCCACCCCCGACGACCGCCGCTTCGCGCAGCTCACCGTCGACGGCCAGGTCTCGTTCCCGGCGTTCCGCGATCACACGTTCGACGCGCTCGGACACTTCGTGCTCACCGCGGGCGACAGCACGCCGTCGCAGCGCTACGCGTACGTCGGCGGCGGACCGACGATCCCCACGCTGCTGCTGCTGGAGCAGGGGGGCGACCGGCTCGTGTGGCTCGAGAGCCGGTACACGGTCCCGGTGAACGCGGTGAAGCTGCCGTTCGTCGGCAGCCCGAAGGTCGCGCTGCGCCACGTCGTCGGCGGCGCGGGCGTCGGTCGACTCCCGGCGCTCACGCAGAACCTCGGGCTGCGTCTCATTCTCGCCGTCGTCCGCGTCGACTTCGTGATCGACCCGGCGAAGCCCTCGCGACACGAGCTGGGCGTCAGCCTCTCCGCGCCCTGAGCCCGGTCAGCCGCGTCACACGGGTCGCTCGTTCGGCGCCGCCTCGCGCGGCGCCTCCGCGCCCTGGGTCGCGACGGGCTGCTCCTCGGTGGTCCCCGTGCGCGGCGAGAGCGTCGGCCCCTCGGGCGCCGGCCGGAGCAGCGACGCGACGACCGATGCGCCGAGCAGCGCCGCGATGACGCCGAGCGAGATGCCGATCGGGATCGGCCACTTCGACGAGACGAGCATCTTCACGCCGACGAACGCGAGCACCGCGGCGAGCCCGTAGCGCAGCAGGTGGAAGCGCGTGATCGCCCCGGCGAGGAGGAAGAACAGCGACCGCAGCCCGAGTATCGCGAACACGTTCGACGTGTAGACGATGAACGGGTCGTTCGTGACGCCGAAGATGGCGGGGATCGAGTCGACCGCGAAGACGAGGTCCGTCGTCTCCACGAGCACGAGCACGATGAACAGCGGCGTCGCGAACCACCGCTCGGCGCCACCGCCGGCGGGCCGCGCGCGCACGAAGAAGTGCTGGCCGCGGAACGTCGGCGTGACGGGGAAGACGCGGCGCACGAGCTTGAGCGCCGGGTTGTGCTCCGGGTCGACCTGCTCGCCGCCGGAGACGGCCATCCGCGCGCCCGTGTACACGAGGAACGCGCCGAACACGAAGATGATCCAGTGGAAGCGGTGGATGAGCGCCGCGCCTAACGCGATCATCGCGCCGCGCATGAGCAGCGCCCCGAGGATCCCCCAGAACAGCACGCGGTGCCGCTGGATCTCCGGCACCTTGAAGTAGCTGAAGAGCAGGAGGAACACGAACAGGTTGTCGACCGACAGCGCTTCCTCGACGAGATAGCCGGCCGCGAACTCCAGCGCCGACTGCCGCCCGACGAAGTAGTAGATGCCCAGGCCGAACAGCGCGGCGAGCGTGATCCACACGACGCTCCACGTCGCGGCCTCGCGCGCGCGCACGACGTGCGCTCGGCGGTGGAAGACGCCGAGGTCGAGCGCGAGCACGCTCAGCACACCGAGAGTGAAGACGGCCCAGAGCAGGGGATGCGACATGCGGCGGAAGTAAGCACGCGGCGGACCGCGACGCAGACGCGTTCTGCGTTCGGCGCCGCGTTTGCGTTCGGGTGGACCGCGTGGTACGTTACATGGCGTGAATTTTGCGTCCGCCCTCGCCGCTGTCGGATGAGCCTGCTCGCCGTGATCCCGGCGCGCCTCGGCGCCACGCGGCTCCCGCGCAAGCCGCTGCGCCTCCTCGGTGGCGTCCCGCTCGTCGTCCGCGTCTGGCAGCGCGTCCACCAGCTCGCCGTCGCGGACTACTGCGTCGTCGCCACCGACGCTCACGAAGTCGCCGACGTGATCCGGGCCGCCGGCGGCGAGGCCGTCCTCACCCGCGACGACCATCCGTCCGGCACCGACCGCGTGGCCGAAGTCGCGACGCGCCCGGCGTTCGCGCGCTACGACTGCATCGTAAATATCCAGGGCGACGAGCCGTTTGCCAGTGCCGACGTGATCCGCGCCGCGGCCACGCTCGTCACGAGCGCGCGCTTTCCGCTCGGCACCGTCGCGTGTCCCGCGGCGCCCGACGCGCTCGCGCAGTCCGACGTCGTGAAGGTCGTCACTGCCGACGACGGGCGCGCCCTGTATTTTTCGCGGGCGGCCATCCCGCATCTGCGCGACGACGGCGACGCCCACGACCGCACGCTGCGTGACCGCCTCGTCCACCGCCACATCGGCATCTACGCCTACACGCGCGACGCGCTGGCCCGTTGGGTCGCGCTGCCGCCGCACCCGCTCGAGCGCGTGGAGCGGCTGGAGCAGCTTCGCCCCCTCGCGCACGGCATCCCGATCGGCGTCGCCGTCGTCGCCGACCCGCCGCCGGCGGGCATCGACACCGAAGCGGACCTCGCGCGCGCCGACGCCGAGTGGCCCGCGTGGGAACGCGCGCAGCGCGCGCATCGCACCGTAGTCCATCGCGACCCGACACCGAGCCATGCCTAACCAAACCGCTGCCGCGCCGTCGAACGCCGCCGCGACGCAACCGACGAAGTTCATCTTCGTCACCGGGGGCGTCGTCTCCTCCCTCGGCAAGGGGATCGCGGCCGCCTCGCTCGGCCGACTGCTCGTCGAGCGCGGCCTCCGGGTCACCATGCTGAAGTTCGACCCGTACCTGAACGTGGATCCGGGCACCATGTCGCCGTTCCAGCACGGCGAGGTGTTCGTCACCGACGACAAGGCCGAGACCGACCTCGACCTCGGGCATTACGAGCGCTTCCTCGACCGCTCGCTGTCGCAGGCGAACAACGTCACGACGGGGCGCATCTACCTGAACGTCATCAGCAAGGAGCGCCGCGGCGAGTACCTCGGCTCCACCGTACAGGTCATCCCCCACGTCACCGACGAGATCAAGACCGCGGTGAAGCGCGTCGCGCCCGACAACGACGTGGTGATCGTCGAGGTCGGCGGCACCGTCGGCGACATCGAGTCGCAGCCGTTCCTCGAGGCGATCCGCCAGTTCCGCCACGAAGTCGGCGCACGCAACGCGGTGTTCATCCACCTCACGCTGGTGCCGTACATCGCCGCCGCGGGTGAGGTGAAGACGAAGCCGACGCAGCACTCGGTGCGCGAGCTCATGGAGATCGGAATCCAGCCGGACTTCCTGATCTGCCGCTCGGAGCAGCCGCTCTCCGAGGACGTCAAACGCAAGATCGCGCTGTTCTGCAACGTCGACTTCGGCGCCGTCGTCGAGAGCGTCGACGTGCCCACGATCTACGAGATCCCGCTCGCGTTCCACGAGCAGGGCCTAGACGCTCGCGTGTGCGAGCGCCTGAACCTCCGCACGCGCGAGCCCGATCTCGACGAGTGGCGCGACATCGTGCGCCGCATCGTGGAGCCGCGCTCCCGCGTGCGCATCGCCGTCGTCGGCAAGTACACCGACTACGTCGACAGCTACAAGAGCGTGCAGGAGGCGTTGATCCACGGCGGCATCGCGAACGACGTCGGCGTCGACATCGAGTGGCTGTCGAGCGACATGTTCACGGACGCCGACCGGGCACGCGAGATCCTCGCCGACTTCGACGGGCTGCTCGTCCCGGGCGGCTTCGGCGTGCGCGGCGTCGAGGGGATGGTCGAGGCGATCCGCGCGGCGCGCGAGACGGCGACGCCGTTCTTCGGGATCTGTCTCGGCATGCAGACGGCGATCATCGAGTTCGCGCGCAACGTCTGCGGCATCGAGGACAGCCACTCGAGCGAGTTCGCGCCGGAGTGCGCGAACGCGGTGATCTCGCTCATGGAGTCGCAGCAGCACGTGACCGACATGGGCGGCACCATGCGACTCGGCGCGTACGCGTGCCGGCTCACGCCCGACACGCACGCGGCCGCGGCGTACGGCGCGCCGGAGGTCAGTGAGCGCCACCGCCACCGCTACGAGGTGTCGAACCGCTACCGCGACACGTTCGTGAAGCACGGCATGGCGCTGAGCGGACTGTCGCCCGACGGCTCGCTCGTGGAGATCGTGGAGCTCGCGGACCACCCGTGGTTCCTCGGCTGCCAGTTCCACCCCGAGCTGAAGTCGCGCCCGACGCGCGCGCACCCGCTGTTCCGCGAGTTCATCGCCGCCGCGGCTCGGCATCACGCGTCGGGCAACGGCGCGTCGTTCGACGGCGTGCGCGACGGCGCGCGCGTGGACGGCCACGCCGCGGCGGTGAACCCGCTCGTCTCCTCGCTCGACTGACGCTCATGGCGATCGCACGTTCCCTCGAAAGCCCGCTGCGGCGCGGCCGCTTGTTCCTCATCGCCGGCCCGTGTCAGCTCGAGGACGACGACCTGAATCTTCGGGTCGCCGAGCATCTCGCGCGGCTGGCGGAACGCGTGCCCGGGGGCGTGATCTTCAAGGCGAGCTTCGACAAGGCGAATCGCTCGAACCCCGGCGCCATGCGCGGCCTGGGCATCGAGCGCGGGCTCGTCGCGCTGGAGCGCGTGAAGCGCGAGACGGGACTTCCCGTGCTCACCGACATCCACCTGCCCGAGCAGTGCGAGACCGCGGCCGAGGTGGTGGACGTGCTGCAGATCCCAGCGTTCCTCTGTCGTCAGACGGATCTGCTCGTGGCGGCCGGCGCGACGGGGCTGCCGGTGAACGTGAAGAAGGGGCAGTGGATGCATCCCGAGGGAATGCGCGGCGCGGTGGACAAGGTGCGCCGCGGCGCGCGCGGCTGCGAGCGACACGACCTGCCGGGCGGCGAGATGGTCGCCGTGACGGAGCGCGGCACGTTCTTCGGCTACGGCGATCTCGTCGTCGACTTCCGCGCGGTCTCCCGCATGCGCGAGGCGTGCGCCGCGCCGGTGATCTTCGACGGAACGCACAGCGTGCAGCAGCCCGGCCGCGGCGAGGGTGGCGCGAGCGGCGGCGCGCGGGAGTTCATCCCGCCGCTCACGCTCGCGGCGTGTGCCGCCGGCGTCGACGGCCTCTTTCTCGAGACGCACCCGACGCCCGACACGGCCCCGAGCGATGGGCCTAACATGATCCCGCTCGACCAGCTCGAGGGGCTCGTCACGCGCGCGCGCTGCGCGTGTGGGAGGCGGCGCGCGCATGACGGCCTTCCCCCCGCTGCTCGGTGGCAACGGCACGACGACGTCCGCGCGCGCGCCGGTGTTCCCCGCGGATCTCGCGCGCCGGATCCGGTGGGTGGGCTTCGACGTGGACGGCGTGCTCACCGACGGCGGCATCTACCTCGGCGACGTCGTGGGGCGCCGCCTGGAGTTCAAGCGCTACGACATCCAGGACGGACTCGGCATCCTCATGCTGCGCATGGCCGGCATCCGCACCGGGATCGTCACCGGTCGCGTGTCGGAGAGCGTCAGGCTGCGCGCCGAGGAGCTGGGCGTCGACGATCTGGTGCAGGACGCGCGGGCGATGAAGCTGCGCGCCATCCGCCGCATCGGCGAGGAGCACGGCATCGGCCTCGACGAGATGGCGTACCTGGGTGACGACCTGCCGGACGTCGCCGTGCTGCGCGCCGTCGGTCTGCCCGTCGTCGTCGCGAATGCCACCGACGACGCGTGGCGCGAGGCGCGTCGCTTCACGCTCACACGCGGCGGTGGGCGCGGCGCGGTGCGCGAGTTCGCCGAGCTGCTGCTGAAGGCCCGCGGCGAGTGGGACGCCATCGTCGAGCGCTACGTATCGAGTCGCGCGATGGACGTCGAGCCCGAGGGCGTGGTGCCGTGAGCGACACGACGACGGACCTGGCCGAGCTGCGCGCGCACGTCGCGCTCGACGCCGAGCGCACGGTCGCGACCGGACGCCGCGTGCTGCGCATGGAGCGCGACGCGATCGACGGCGTGGAGCGGCGCCTCGACCACGCGTTCGCGCGCGCGGTGGAGCTCATCGCGACGTCGCCGGGCCGCGTGATCGTCGCGGGCGTGGGCAAATCCGGCCTGATCGCGCGCAAGATCGCGGCGACGCTCACGTCCACCGGCACGCCGGCGGCGTTCCTGCACCCGGTGGAGAGTGTGCACGGCGACCTCGGGATCGTGGGCCCGTCCGACGTCGCGATCCTGCTCTCGAAGAGCGGCGAGACGGAGGAGCTGCTGCCGCTGCTCGGGCAGCTCGAGCGCTTCGGCGTGCGCACCATCGCGATCACCGGCAACGTCGCGTCGTCGCTCGGCCGACACGCCGACGTGGTGCTCGACGCGTGGGTGCGTGAGGAAGCATGCCCGCACGACCTCGCGCCGACCACCAGCACCACCGCGGCGCTCGCGCTCGGCGACGCGCTGTCCGTCGCACTGCTCGAGGTGAAGGGCTTCCGCCGCGAGGACTTCGCGCGCCTCCACCCGGGTGGGTCGCTCGGTCGCAAGCTGCTCGTCCGCGTGGACGACGTCATGATCGAGCAGCCGCTCCCGCTGCTCGCGCCGACGGACACGGTGCGCGCGGCGGTGGTGACGCTCGCCCGGCAACGCGGGATCGCCGCGGTCGTCGACGCGGATCGGCGCCTGCTCGGCGTGTTCACCACCGGCGACCTCACGCGCCTGCTCCAGCGGGACGACGCGTCGATGGATGAATCCGTCGAGGCGGTGATGACGCGAGGTGGGAAGTCCGCCCGTCCGGAGGAACTCGGCAGCCAGGCGGTGTACCGCATGGAGCAGCACGGCATCATCGCGATGCCCGTCGTCGACGACGCGAGCCGGGTCGTCGGCGTCGTCCATCTCCACGATCTCATGCGGGCCGGCGCCGCGTGATGCGCTCCCCGATGCAGGCAATGCACGCACGACGTCGCACGATCCTTCTCGTCACGCTGCTCGCCACCGCGGCGGCGTGCAAGGACAAGAACACCCCCACGCTCGCCACGAAGCGTTCCGCGCTCGGCGACTCCGCAGACCAGGTCATGTTCGGGCTCCGTCACGCGCTCACCACCGCCGGCGTGCGCCGCGGCGAGCTGCAAGCGGACACCGCGTTCTTCTACGACGACATGAACCGGATGGAGCTGCGGAAGGTCAACACGATCTTCTTCGACCGGAACGGCGTGAAGAACGCGACGATGTCGGCCAAGCAGGGGACGTACGACGTACGGACGCAGAAGCTCGACGGCCGCGGCGACGTGGTCGTGACGAGCGAGGACGGGCGGAAGCTGAAGTCGCCGCATCTCGTGTACGACCGCACGCTGAATCAGATCTCGAGCGACACCGCGTTCACGTACACGTCGCCGGGACGCAACTTCTCGGGCATCGGCTTCCGCTCCGATCCGCAGCTGACGAACGTGACGGTGCTCAGCGGCGCGAAGGGAGGCACCGTGCTGCCCGCCGGCGGCCTGACGCGCAAGCCGAAGCCATGAGCCACCCGCGCCGCGCGCTCGCTCTCGCCGTGCTCGTCGCCGCGTCCGTCGCGGCGTGCGCGCGTGGGCCGAGAGCCCGCACCACGCCGACGCCGCCCGCGCGACCGGATACGTCGGCCGTCGCTGTGCGCGACACGGCAGCGCGCCGCGACACGACGGCGATCACGCGCGCCGACAGCGCCGCGCGCGATTCCGCCGCACGCGCCGCGCGCGCGGACTCGGCGCGACGCGCTGCCGCACCACCGCGCCGTCGCGCGGAGGACCCGACGTCGCGCTGCCGGTTCGTCGCCATCAACGATACGCCCGACAGCCCGCCGAACTCGCGCCTCAACAAGTTCGGCAACGGCGACGGCAACGAGATCGTGTACGTCGGCGCCGGCGTCGTCGCGCACTGCCGCGGCATCAACAACCGCCTGCAGGCCGACAGCGCCGAGTACTACAGCGTGAACGGCATGCTCCTGCTCGTGAACAACGTCGTGTACGACGAGCCGGGTCGCGTGCACCTGACGTCGAACCGTCTCACCTACTACACGGCCGAGGAGCGGCTGGTGGCCGAGGGGAACGTCTTCGTCACGCTGCCCACGGGCACGACGATGACCGGGCCGCAGGCCGAGTACCTGCGCGAGGCGCCGGGGCTGCGCGACCGCTCGCGTCTCACCGCGATCGGCCGACCGGTGCTGCGCGTGGTGACGACCGGCGACGCGACCGCCGACAGCGCACGCCCCGCGAGGAGCCGCTCCGCCGCGAGGACGGCGACGACGCGCGACACGGCGACGATCATCGCGAACACGATCCTCGACGAGGGCGACAGCCTGGTATACGCGTCGGGCCAGGTGCAGATCATCCGGCCCGACGTCACCGCGACGTCCGACTCGGCCACGTTCGATCAGGGCACCGAGCTCGCGCACCTCGTGAACAACGCGCAGATCAAGGGCACGCGCGGCCGGCAGTTCACGCTCTCGGGCACGCTCATCGACCTGTTCTCGAAGCAGCGCGAGCTGACGCGCGTGGTGTCGCGCGGCAAGGCGCGCGTGCTGAGCGACGACCTCGATCTGAAGTCGGACACGGTCGACCTGCGAGTGCGCGAGAGCAGAGTGGAGCGCGCGTACGCGTGGGGCCCGTCACGCGCGACGGCCACGTCGCCCGACCGCGACGTCGTCGCCGACTCGATCGAGGCGATCATGCCCGACCAGCGCATCCGCGAGCTGCACGCCGTGCGGCGCGCGGTCGCGCGCTCGATCCCCGACTCCACGAAGATCGCGTCGAAGGAGCGCGACTTCCTCGCCGGCGACACGATCGTCGCGCGCTTCGATACGCTCGCCGCGGCGCGCGACACCACGAAGAACCCGCCGGTGAAGCAGATCGTCGCCGCGGGGAACGCCAGCTCGCTCTACCAGATCGCGTCGAGCGAGGGGCGCACGGCGACGCCGGGGATCAACTACGTGAAGGGACGCCGCATCACGGTGGACTTCGACAGCAGCCAGGTGCAGACGGTCACGGTCACCGACTCGGCCACCGGCGTGTATCTGGAGCCCGGCGACTCGACGTCGGACAGCACGCGCACGCGCCGCGGCACGACGACGCCTCCAGCCGTCCGGCGCGGCGGGGGCATCTCGCCGCCGGTGCGCCGCCCCGGCGGACGCCCGAACGGCGACGCGCCGCTGGAGTCGAGCGCGGCGCCGGCGGTCGTTCGCCGGATCCCGTGGAATCGAGGAGCGAGCCTGGTGCGCGAGATCGTGCGAGGTGGATGGTGAGCGGGGTCGAAGGACCACCGGGCGGCGAGCTGCCGGGCGACGTGCCCGCGCGCGTCCGCGAGCTGCTCGCATCGGTGGCGGAGAGCGACCGCTCCGCGGCGCTCGCCCTGCACGCCATCCTATCGTCGGCCGACGACGAGGGGATCGCGCCGCTCGACGAGGTCGCGCGCCGCTATCGCGACGACCACCTCGCCGCGCTCCGCCACGAGGGGCGCGACGCGGAGCACGAGGCCGGGCGCCTCAGCCTCGACGAGGTGCGCCATCACCTCGCGACGTCGGTGCTGCCGCGCCTCGCGGGCCTCGGGATCGTGACGCTCTCGACGAACGACGTCGGCACCGTCGAGGGCGTGCGCGTCACCGAGGGCCTCTGGCGCGACGTGCGGCCCGTGCGCGGCGACGTCGCGGCGTCGCTGCGCCAGACGGGCGAGCATCACGCGGCGCGCCCGACGCCCGCCGAGCCGCATCGCGGCAACGGCACCGGCCCGCACGGGAGCGTGCTGGAGGCGCAGGGGCTCGTGAAGATCTATCGGCGGCGTCACGTCGTCGAGGACGTGGCCCTCCGATTGCAACAGGGGGAGATCGTCGGACTGCTGGGCCCGAATGGCGCCGGGAAGACGACGACCTTCTACATGATCGTCGGGCTGATCGCGCCGAACGCGGGGCGCATCCTGTTGGACGGCGAGGACGTCACCTCCATGCCGATGTACCGGCGCGCGCGCCGCGGCGTCGGGTACCTTTCACAGGAGCCGTCGATCTTCCGCAAGCTGTCGGTCGAGGACAACATCCTCGCGATCCTCGAGACGCTGCCGATCTCACGACGCGAGCGCGAGGAGCGGCTCGAGGCGCTGCTCGACGAGCTGAAGATCAAGCATCTGCGGGACAGCAAGGCCTACCAGCTCTCTGGCGGCGAGCGGCGGCGGCTGGAGATCACGCGGGCGCTGGTGACGCGGCCGAAGTTCATGATGCTGGACGAGCCGTTCGCCGGCGTCGATCCCATCGCGGTGCACGACATCCAGACCATCGTGGCCGACCTGCGGCACCGCAACATCGGCGTCCTGATCAGCGACCACAACGTCGAGCAGACGCTCGACATCGTGGACCGCGCGTACATTATGTTCGACGGCCAGGTGAAGGTGAGCGGCCCCGTGCGCGATCTCGTGTACGACGACACGGTGGCCGAGATCTACCTCGGTCCGACCCTCACGGCGCGGCTGCGAGAGCGGTTCGCGTCGAACGAACGACAGCAGGGATAAGGTGCGATGAAGGCCGGTCTCAATCAGAGCACGCAGCTCAAGCAGGAGCTCAAGATCAATCCACGCCTCTATCAGGCGATGGATCTGCTCTACATGCCCCTGCTCGACCTCCAGCAGCACCTCAAGCAGGAGCTCCTCAACAATCCGTTCCTCGACATGGTCGAGCCGGACGAGGACGAGGAGGAAGAGGGCGCCGAGACCACGGAGACCTCGGCGGAGGAGCAGAAGGAGAAGAAGGAGGAGGACGAGAACGAGATCGACTGGGAGAACATCCTGCTCGATGGCTTCGACGCCGGTGGCCGGCGCGAGGAGCACGAGGAGAAGGAGTACTACGAGCCGGTCACCGTCGCCGAGCGCGACCTCGGCGACCACCTGCGCGATCAGATCCAGCTGCTCGACCTGAACCCGCGGCAGCTCATGCTCGCCGACGAGTTCCTCGGCAACATCAACGAGGACGGGTACCTCGACTGCTCGCTCGAGGACATCCTCGCCGGGATCAACGACGTCATCCGCCAGACGGCGGAGGAGATGGACCGCGACCCCGACGAGGCGCCGTACTACGCGCCGCAGGAAGCGGAGGAGATGCTCCGCGTCGTGCAGAGCCTCGACCCCGCGGGCGTCGGCGCGCGCGACCTGCGCGAGTGCCTCATGCTGCAGCTCAAGGACGCGGGACTCGAGCACAGCGTGCCGTATCGGCTCGTGCGCGACTGCTTCGAGGAGCTCATCGCGCACCGGTGGAGCGAGATCTCCAAGCGCTTCGGCATCAGCCCCGCCGACGTGCAGCGCGCGGCCGACGAGATCGCGAAGCTCGACCCGAAGCCGGGCCTTCTCTACAGCTCCGCGGGCGACAACTACATCATCCCCGATCTCATCGTCGAGAAGATCGACGGCAAGTATCACGTCTTCCTGAACGATGCGAACCTGCCGCGCCTCAAGCTGTCGAAGGCGTATCAGGAGATCGCGCGCGACAAGAAGAAGTTCGAGGGAGAGAGCAAGGAGTTCATCTCCAACAAGCTCAACTCCGCGAACTGGATGATCCAGGCGATCGAGCAGCGCCGGCAGACGATGCTGAAGGTCATGAACTACATCGTCGACCGGCAGCGCGACTTCTTCGAGAAGGGCGTGCAGTACCTCAAGCCGCTCACACTGCGCGAGGTCGCGGAAGTCATCAACATGCACGAGAGCACGGTGAGCCGGGTGACGAACGAGAAGTTCGTGCAGACGCCGCGCGGCGTGCTCCCGCTCAAGTTCTTCTTCTCGTCCGGTCTCTCCACGACCGACGGCGAGGACGTCTCGGCGCGCGGCATCAAGGACCAGATCCAGAAGCTGGTCCAGAACGAGGATCCCAAGCATCCGCTCACCGACCAGGCGATCGTCAACATCCTGAAGCAGAACGGGGTGAACATCGCGCGGCGCACCGTCGCGAAGTACCGCGACCAGCTGGGAGTCCTCTCCGCCCGCATGCGCAAGCGGGTATGACGGCGGTGGTCGACCCGTCCCGCCCGACCGTGAGTCCCCCCTACGCCTCCGACGTCGACCCCGTCCCAGACCGGGTCGACGTCAGCGTACTGGTGCCCGCGAAGGACGAGTCGGAGAATCTCCCGCTGTTCATGGAGCAGGCGGAGGAGACGTTCGGCCGCCACCCCGACATCCGCTTCGAGGTCGTCGTCGTCGACGATGGGTCGCGCGACGATTCGTGGGCCGTGTTGGACAGGCTGCGCGCGCGCTATCCCTTTCTGCGCGTCGCACGCCATCGCACGCGGCGCGGCATCGCCGACGCGCTGCGCACCGGCTTCCAGCACGCGCGCGGCGACGTGCTGGTGTTCTATCCGGCCGACCTGCAGTTCAAGCCCGAGGACATCCCGCGTCTCGTGACGCCGATCCTCGCCGGCGAGAGCGACATGGTCACCGGCTACAAGCAGGGGCACTACGAGAAAGCGTTCGTCTCGCGGATCTACAACGGGCTGAGTCGGTCGCTGTTCGACGTGCCGGTGCGCGACCTGAACAGCGTGAAGGCATACCGCCGCGAGATCATGGCCGGGCTGCCGCTTCGCCCGGACTGGCACCGCTACATGATCGTGCTCGCGGCGTCGCAGGGCTACACGGTGTCCGAGGTGCCGGTGCCGCTGTACCCGCGTCACGCGGGCCGCTCGAAGTTCGGCATCGGACGCATTCCGGTGGGCGTGCTCGACATGCTCGCGGTGTGGTTCGAGCTGCGCTTCGGCCGCAAGCCGCTGCTGCTGTTCGGCATGCTCGGCTTCGCGCTGTTCGTGCTCGGCTCTCTCGCCGGCGTCGGCGCGCTGCTTCGGCTGCTCGTCACCGGGCAGGGGCAGCGGTGGGTATGGACGGTGATCCAGACGTCGGTGATCCTCGGCGGTCTGTTCTTCACGACGGGTCTGCTCGGCGAGATGATCGCCGGTCAGCGCGCCGAGATCGCGGAGCTGCGGCGCGAGCTCGACGAAGCGCGCGACCGCCGGGACGGGCGCCAGCCGCGCGATCCGCGCTGACGACGCGTTAGGCCGCACGTCCGTGCGCGTCCTCTTCCTCACGCACAACTTCCCGCGTCACCCGGGCGACGTCGCCGGCTCGTTCCTGCTGCGGCTCGCGCACGCGCTGCGCGATCAGGACGTCCACGTGCGCGTGCTCGCACCGGGCGCCGAGGGGCTCGCGGCGCGCGACGTCGTCGACGGCGTGGAGGTCGTGCGCTACCGCTACGCGCCGCGCACGTTCGAGACGCTCGCGTATACCGGCAACATGGCCGCCGACGTCGGTGCATCGTGGGGCGCCCGCGGCGCGCTCGTGGGGATGCTGCTCGCCGCCGCGCGCACCACGCGACGCGAATCGCGACGCGAGCGCGCGGACGTCGTCCACGCGCACTGGTGGTTCCCGTCGGGGCTCTCCGCGACGATGCCCGGTGCGCTCGGCGGCCTGCCGCTCGTCGTCACCAGCCACGGCTCGGACGTGCGGCTCGCCCGATCCACGCGCCCCGCGCGCCCGCTCGTCGCGCGCGTCGCGCGCCGCGCGGCGGTGTGGACGTTCGTCTCGCGCTGGCTGCGCGACGAGGCGCGCGCGATCGCGCCGATCCCCGACGCCGAGGTGATCCCGATGCCCGTCGCGGCGGAGCGGTTCTCGCCGCCCGATCCGTCCGTCCCTCGCGAAGGGCTTCTGTTCGTCGGTCGGCTGAACGCGCAGAAGGGCGTCGCGGATCTCGTGCGCGCGATCGCCCGGCAGCGCGTCGAGGAGACCGTGACGATCATCGGCGACGGGCCGGAGCGCGACATGCTGCGCGCGCTCGCCGAGTCGCTCGGGGTGGCGTCGCGCATGCGCTGGGTGCCGACGGTGAAGCCCGACGAACTGCCGCGCTACTACGCGCGTGCGCGGGCACTGGTGATCCCGTCGCGCGGAGAGGGACTCGGTCTCGTCGGCGTCGAGGCCATGCTCTGCGAGACGCCCGTCATCGCGTACGCGTCCGGCGGACTGACCGACGTCGTGCGTGACGGCGAGACAGGGCTGCTCGTGGAGCCCGGCGACCTCGACGCGCTCGCCGCGGCGATGGACCGCGTCGCCGGCGACGCCCCGCTGGCTCGGGCGTTAGGCACCCGTGGTCGGCCCGACGCGCTCGCGGCGTTCGGCGCGGAGTCGGTGGCGCGCCGGTACCGTGAGGTCTACGAGCGCGCCGTGGCGTCGCGGCGGGCCGCGTCGTGAGCGGGGCGCGGCGCGGTCTGCTGCGCGTCCTACAGGTCGCGCTGGTCGGCGCGGCGCTGTGGCTCGCCGGGCGCGAGATCGCGGGGCACTGGGGCGAGTTTCGCGGTGCCGCCGGCGCGATGCGGCCCTCGTGGATGCCGCTGCTCGGCTCCGCGGCCGCCGTGCTCGCGCTCTACGCCGTCCAGATCCACGCCTGGCGCGTGATCGTCTCGGCGTGGGACGCACGTCTTCCGTACTGGACGGCCGCCCGCATCTGGTGCCTGTCGAACCTCGCGCGGTTCCTGCCCGCGTCGCCGCTGTTCACCACCGGCACCATGGGCGTGCTCGCGAGCCGCGCCGGGGTCTCGCCGGTGGTCGCCGCGGGGTCGGCACTCATCGGAACGGTGCTCAACCTCGGCACCGGCTTCGTCGTCGTCGTGGTCACCGGCGCGGGGCTGCTCGGCGCGCTCGCGCCACGGTTGCCGCCCGCGGCGGGCCCCGCGCTCGCGGTCGCCGGCGGGCTCGCGCTCATCCTCCTGCCGCTGTCGATCGCGCCGCTCGTGCGGGTCGCGTCGCGGCTGCTCCGTCGTCCGGTCGAGCTGCCGCCGCTTCCGCTGCGGGTGCTCGCCGTGGCGGTGACGGCGAACGTCGCCGCATGGTTTCTGTACGGTCTCGCCCTGCGGTGGCTCACGCTGGCGTTCTTTCCCGGGTCGGGTAGCAACTTGCTGGCATACCTGGCAGTTTTCACGGCTGCTTATCTCGCCGGCTTCCTGTTCGTCCCGGTCCCTGCCGGCATCGGCATCCGCGAGGCGGCGCTCATGGCGGGCCTTCCCGCCGCGCGGCTGGTGACGGCGGGAGAGGCCGCGGTGGTGGTGGTGGCATCGCGACTCCTGCTCACGGTCCTCGAGGCGCTCCCGGGCGCCCTGTTTCTCCTCGCGCGGCAGTCGCCGGCGCGCCCACGCTCAACCTCCTGATGTCCTCTCGCGAAGATTCCCCCGTCGCCGTCCGCACGACGGGGTCGCACCCGACCGAGGCCGCGGAGTCGACCGCCTCCGCCGGCCGACGTGCGGCGGCACGGCTCGCGGCCGAGCGGGGCAGCCGCGGCCGCATCGGCGACGCGCGCCTGGCCGCGGCCGAGCCGCCGTTCCCGCTCGGGATCGCGGCGCTCGTGTACGCGGTCGCGACGCTGCTCCTCGGCTACCAGGCGCTCGGCGGCGGGTTCCTCGTGAACCCGATGAGCGACCAGTACATCGCCGGGTACGCGTTCCGCGAGTTCGGGGCGAGCTGGCTGCGCCAGACGGGGGGATTCCCGCTCTGGAACCCATACCTGTTCGGCGGCATGCCATACGTCGCCGCGATGCACGGGGACATCTTCTATCCGACGTTCGTGCTGCGGATGCTGATGCCCACCGACGCGGCGATGACGTGGGGGTTCATCATCCACGTCTTCCTGGCGGGGCTCTTCACGTACGGCTTCCTGCGCCGCGTGGGGCTCAGCTTCTTCCCGGCGCTCGTCGGCGGGCTCGCGTACATGGTCGGCGGCAACGTCGCCGGTCTGGTCTCGCCGGGGCACGACGGAAAGCTCTACATCGCCGCGCTACTGCCGCTGGTGCTGCTGTTCACCTACCGGGCGGTGCGCGACGCGCGATTCTGGGCCTACGGCGCGCTCGCGCTCACGGTGACGCTGGCGGTGCTCACCCCGCACCCGCAGCTCCTGCAATACCTGCTGCTCGTCTGCGGCGCGTGGGCGGTCTTCCTCGCGTTCAGCGCCGACGCGACCGGCGCCCGTCTCGACCGTCGGTCCGCCGTGATCCGACTCGGCGGAGCGCTCGGCGCGGTGGTGCTCGGGCTGCTCGGCGGGGCGATCCAGTTCGCGCCGGTCTTCCAGTACGCCCCGTGGTCGCCGCGCGCGGGCGGGAAGGGGTGGGAGCACGCGATCTCGTACTCGATGCCGCCCGAGGAGCTGATCAACACCTATCTGCCGCAGTTCTCGGGGCTCCTGGAGCGGTACACGGGTCGGAACGTCATCCACTTCCACAGCGAGTACATCGGCGCAGCGGTGCTCGTCCTCGCCGGGCTCGCGTTCGGCGCGGGCGCCGCGCGGCGCCGCCTGACGCTGTTCTGGGGGATCACGCTCCTCGTCGCCGTGCTCTGGGCGCTCGGGGGCTTCACGCCGTTCTATCATCTGGTCTACGCGCTCGTCCCGGGCACGAAGTACTTCCGGGCGCCGAGCACCATGCTCTACGTCGTGCAGTTCGCGACCGCCATGCTGGCCGCGATCGGCACCGAGCGCGCGCTCGAGGGGCGCGCCGGCACCAAGTACGCCATCGGCTGGGTCGTCGCCGGGCTCGTGATCGCGTTCCTCGCGACGAGCGGCGCGCTCACGAACCTCGCGGCCTCGGTGGCCGATCCGCGACTCGCGCCGAACGCGGAGGCGAACCGGGGCGCCGTCATGCTCGGCGGCTGGCGGTCGTTCCTCGCGGTCGCCGCCACGGTCGGCGTCCTGCTCGGCGTCGCGCGGGGCGCGATCCGGGCGAGCGTCGCCGGATGGGCGCTCGCTGCCATCGTGGCACTCGACCTGTGGTCGATCGAGCGGCTCTACTGGCGGTTCTCGGCGCCCGCGGCGCAGCTCTACGCCACGAATCCCGCGATCGAGTACCTGAGCCACCTCGCGGAGCCCGGCCGCGTGGCGACGCTGGCGCTTCAGGACGGGCTGCCCGTCGCGCCGCACGACCCCGACCTCAGCGGCGACGGTCTGATGGTGCACCGCGTCCGGCAGGTCGAGGGCTACCACGGCAACGAGCTCGGTCGGTATCAGCAGCTCTACGGCGCCGATACCGGGCAGCCGCAGATCGTGAATCCCGCGTTCTGGCGGCTGACGAACCTGCAGTTCGTGCTCACGAACCTGGCCGAGCTGCCGCTCGAGGGCGCGACCAAGGTACTCGGTCCGGTGAAGGACGCGGCCGGATCGACGGTGTTCCTGTACCGCCTGCCGGGGAGCAATCCCGCGGCCTGGGTCACGCCGCTCGGCGTGAAGGCCTCGGACGCCAGCACCCTCGCCACGGTGCTCGACCCACGGTTCGACGCGGCTCGCGTCGCGCTGTTCGATTCGGCGTCAACCGTGGCCACGCAACCCGTGCCGCAGCAACTACCTGCGGCTCTCGACCTGAAGGTGCTGTTCAGGCGCTGGGACCCCGGCCACATCAGCCTGGAGCTCGATCGCCCGGCGCCGGCCGGCGCGTCGCTCGTCGTGTCGGAGAACTACTACCCGGGCTGGCGGGCGCGCGTCGACGGCCGTGACGCGTCCATCGCGCGCGCCGACTACAGTCTCATCGGCGTGCCGCTCCCGACCGGGAGTCGCCAGATCGAGCTGACGTTCGACAGTCCGGTCTACCACACTGGAAAGACGATCACGCTCGTCGCGCTGGCGGTCGCGGGGCTGCTTACCCTCGCCGGTCTGGCGGTCGATCGCCGTCGGGTGCGTGGCTGACGAGGCATTCCGCTTGGCGACCGAATCACGGGCGGCGGGAGACGCGGCCGCCGGCACGACCGGCAAGGCGATCGTCATCGTCCCGACGTACAACGAGCGCGAGAACATCGCGCGCTTGATCGACCTCGTCCTCGCCCAGGGCGAGCAGTTCGAGGTGCTCGTCGTCGACGACGGGTCGCCCGACGGCACCGGGCAGATCGTCGACGACATCGCCGCGGCGAACCCGCGGGTCCACGCGCTGCACCGGCCCAGAAAGATGGGGCTCGGGACCGCCTATCTGGCGGGCTTCCGCTGGGCGCTCGAGCGGGCCCGGTTCGCGTTCGTGTTCGAGATGGACGCCGACTTCTCGCACGATCCCGCCCACCTCCCGAAGTTCCTCGAGGCGATCGAGTCGGCCGACCTGGTGCTCGGCTCCCGCTACCGGTTCGGCAAGGTGACGGTCGTGAACTGGCCGATCTCTCGCCTGATCCTGAGCTACTCGGCGAACATCTACGCCCGGATCGTGACGGGGCTGCAGCTCTTCGACTCCACGGGCGGGTTCAAGTGCTTCCGCCGCGAGGTGCTGGCGGCGATCGACCTCGACGCCGTGCGGTCGAACGGCTACGCGTTCCAGATCGAGATGAGCTTCCGGGCCTGGAAGCGCGGCTTCCGCATCGTCGAGATCCCGATCGTGTTTGCCGACCGGTCGGAGGGGGAGAGCAAGATGTCCGGCCACATCGTGCGGGAGGCGATCTGGATGGTCTGGCGCCTGCGCTGGTGGGCGATGACCGGGAAGGTCTGAGGACAGTTTACGGCGTATACCCGAACGGAGCCTGGCCGTGGCCGAGCGTGGGCGGGAGTTCTACAAGATGTGCGGCTCGGGGAACGATTTCGTGTTCTTCGACGCACGCGACCAGGCGCCGGGAGCTCTCGAGACGCCCGAGCTCATCCAGCGGATGTGCGCCCGTGGCACCGGGATCGGAGCCGACGGTGTGGTGTTCCTCGAGCGATCCGCGGCGGCCACGGTCGGGCTCCGGTACTTCAACAGCGACGGCTCGCCGGCGTCGCTGTGCGGCAACGCGACCCTGTGCACGGCCCGTCTCGCCGTCGAGCTCGGGGCCGCCGACCCGTCGGGGTTCACGATCGCGACCGACGCCGGGGTGATGGCCGCCCGGTTCCGGGACGCCCGGCCGGAGATCGACTTCGCGCCGGTCCAGGAGCTGACCGCCGACGCGCCGGTCCGGTCCGGGGCGGCGGAGCGACGGATCGGCTACGCGCGGGCCGGGGTGCCGCATCTCGTCGTGGAGGTGCCGGACATCGAGGCGGTGCCGCTGGCCAGCCGGGGGCGGGAGCTGCGGTTCGACGCGGCGCTGAGGGACGGCGCCAACGTCAACTTCGTCGCGCCGGGGCCCGACGGCGCCTGGTACATGCGGACCTACGAGCGCGGTGTCGAGGGTGAGACGTTGGCGTGCGGCACCGGCGCCGTCGCGACCGCGGCCGTCCTCGGCGCGTGGGGTGCCGCCGACGGTCCGGCGACGACGATCGTGACGCGCTCGGGGCGGCCGCTGGTCATCACGCGGGGCGCGGCGGGACGCGGCCCGTCGCTGGCCGGCGAGGGGCGGATCGTGTTCGTCGGTCGGCTCCGCGAAGTGGAATAGCGAAGCCAGCGTCGGATCGGCCCGAGGGCCCGAGCGTCGGCTGAACGCTCGGGCCCTCGGGTCTTTTCATATCCGCCGGTCCAATGGACGAGTCCGGCTTGGAGGTGTCGTCATGATGTCACGATACGCCGCGTCTGGCGGCTCAGAGCGGGGGCATTGGAAAGACAGCGGAGTTCTGCACACTTCTCCACAGCTTGTAGTTTACATAACACATATTATACGTACTATCGCTCAGTCTGATGTGGATAGACCCGAACGACCGCCGGACGATGGAAAGCAACGAGGCCGGAACCCCGCGCTGGGGTCCCGGCCGCCTGTCCCGCCGCCTGCGAGCGGTTCGATTCAGCGCACCCGCTTCGCCGTGAGCTCGCCCACCCGCACGCGCGCCTCGTCCGACAGACCCTGGCCCTCGATCTTCGCGAGATCGGTCCAGAGGCGTAGCGCCTGGTCGTTCTTGCCGGCGTTCTGGTACGCACGCGCCGCCTCCGCCTGAAGCTGGTGCTTCTCGGAGTCGGTCGCGGCGTCGCCGACGGCCTGCTCGTAGAGCTTCGCCGCATCCTCGAACTTCCCGAGGCCTTCGTACCCGACCGCCGTCAGGTGCCGCACGGCGTTCTGCATGGCTTTCGGCGCGTCGTCGGCCTGCTTCAGGACGTTCAGCCCCTCCTGGTACTTGCCCTGGTCGTAGTACGTCTCGGCCAGCGCGAGCTGGGCCTGGGTCCCGCCGGCGGTCCCGTCGTACCGCTGAGCCACCTGCTGGAGCTGCTGCTGGGCCGCCGGGATGTTCCCCTCGGCGAGCGGCGCCTGCGCCTCGAACAGCGCCGCCTCGGCGCGGTGCGCCCGGCTGTTCGCCGAGCTGCGCCAGAGCGCCAGCCCGCCGCCGATGATGACCACCGCGCCCACGCCCAGGGCGACCTGCGTGGCGTGCAGCCGCACCCAGTCGGTGAAGTTCTCGGTGGCGTCGTCGAACGACGCGGGGCTGTGGGTCATCGTTCGCGGGCTCGGACTGGTCATGACGGGAGCTGCGGACTGGGAAGCGGCAACGCGGGAGACGAGAGCTGCCCGGCGGCTTCGATTCGGGTGATCGCCGGCACGGGCGGCCGACGCGGGCGGGCGGCCCCATCGACGGCGTCACGCCGCTCGGGACCAGCATCGAAAGGTATGTGGTAGCGAGAGATACGTCGAGTGGCGTACCTCCCCTGAATGCCCCCGGCGCGACTCGAACGCGCGACCTGCGGTTTAGGAAACCGTCGCTCTATCCAACTGAGCTACGGGGGCTGGCGCGCCCACCTTCGGGCACCGGAATCTAACGCTGTCCGGGGCTGGTCGGATACGGCGCCGTCCGCTACGGCGCCGTCCGCGACGACCTCAGACGTGAAGCACGGTCTCGAATCGGCGGCCGGGCAGCCGGCCGGCGCCCCCCAGCGCGTCGATCGCCAGCAGGAACGAGCAGCCCACCACCGTCGCGCCGAGGCCTTCCAGCAGCTCCACCGCCGCCGCGGCCGTGCCGCCGGTGGCCAGGACGTCGTCCACGAGCAGGACCGAGCCGCCCTCCCCACATGCGTCGGCGTGCGCCTCGAGCGCGTCGGTGCCGTACTCCAGAGCGTACTCCACCCGGCGCGTGCGGTGCGGGAGCTTTCCCGGCTTCCGGAGCGGTATGAACCCGGCGTCCAGGTGCTGGGCCACGGGTGCGCCGAGGATGAAGCCGCGGCTCTCGATCCCGGCGACATGGCTTATCGCCATGGCCTCGAACGGCTTGGCCATCGCCCGCGTGAGCCGCGCGAACAGCGCGGCATCGCCGAGCAGCGGCGTGATGTCCTTGAATCGGATGCCGGGCCGCGGGAAATCGGCGACGTCGCGGAGCGCGGCCAGCGCCGCGGCCACGAGCTCGGGGTCCGTTGCGGACGACGGATTCATGGCCGGCTCCGGTCACCCACGGTGGATCGCGAACGGGCGCGGCAGCGGCTCGTCCCCGCCCGCGGCCGACGCCTGGATGTCCAGCACGTGCGCTCCCGGCGGGCCGTGGCGAACGTCGGCCGTCAGCCCGTCGAGCGCGGTGCGCGGCCCCTCGACGAGGATCTCCACGCCGCCGTCGGGCCGGTTCTTCACCCAGCCGGCGACGCCGCGGCGGTGGGCGGCGCGCTCGACGTAGCGGCGGAAGCCGACGCCTTGGACGCGGCCGGAGACGACGAGCCGCTGGCGGATCCGGTCGTCGCCCACCGGTGCGCCGTCAGGTGCCCCAGCCGTACGCGCCGAGCAGCGGAACGAACCGCACCGGGCCCACCTCGCGCTTGTCGATCTGCCCGCCTCGCTTGGTATACACCGTAAGCATCTGCTCCTCGCGATCGCCGACCGGGATCACCAGGCGTCCGCCCTCCGCCAGCTGGTCGAGGTACGGCTGCGGAACGTCCGGGGCTGCAGCGCCCACGACGATCGCGTCGTACGGCGCGTACGTGGTCCATCCCAGCGTGCCATCGCCGAGCAGCAGCGACACGTTGCGGATGCCCAGCTGCTGCAACGTGTCGCGCGCTCGGTCGAGCAGCGCCGGCATGCGCTCGATGGAGAAGACCTGGGCGGCCAGCTGGGCGAGCAGCGCCGTCTGATAGCCGGACCCGGTGCCGATCTCGAGGACCTTCTCGCGTCCGGTCAGGCGCATCTCCTGGAGCGAGCGCGCATGCACCGTGGGCTGCGAGATCGTCTGGCCGTTGCCGATCGGCAGCGCGGAATCCTCGTACGCTCTGTGCGCGACCGCGCTCGGAACGAACGCGTGGCGCGGCACGGCGTCCACCGCGTGGAGGACCGAGAGGTCGGTGATGCCGTTCGCCTGCAGCGTCTCGATGAGGCGCCGTCGCGGACCACGGAACTCGGCGCCGCCTACAGTTCCCGCCACCAGGCCTCCGCGGACGACAGCACGTCGAAGTGGGTCAGGTCGAGGTGGAGCGGCGTCACCGACACGTAGCCGTCGCGCACCGCCTGGAAGTCGGAGTCCGCCTCCCCGCTCCACTCCGCGGATCCACCGCCGATCCAGTAGATGCGCCGGCCCCACGGGTCGCTCATCGGCGTGAGCGAGTTCGAATACACGCGGCGCCCGAGGCGCGTAAGCTTCACACCCTTGATGTCACCCGCCGACAGCGGCGGCAGGTTCACGTTGAACAGCGTGTCGCGCGGATAGTTCGGCAACGACACGAGGTGCTGCAGCAGCGACCGCAGGAGCTCCGCCTGCTCGGCCAGCTTCTGCGTGTCCGCGCGCAGGTCGCGCCACGCGAACGATACCGCAATGGATGGGATCCCGAGGGAGAGCCCCTCCATCGCGGCGGCGACGGTCCCCGAATACAGCACGTCGTCGCCCATGTTCTGGCCGTGGTTCACGCCGCTGAGCACGAAGTCGGGCCGCTCGGGCATGAGCGCTTCGACGGCGAGGAGCACGCAGTCGGTCGGAGTACCATCGACCTGCCACCGGCGGTCGCCGCGCTGCACCGGGCGCACCGGATGGTGGAGCGTGAGGGAGTGGCTGGTCGCGCTCTGCTCGCGGTCGGGTGCCACGACGTGGACCTCACCGAGCGGCTCGGCGGCGCGGACGAGCGTCTCTAGACCGTGGGCGAGGATTCCGTCGTCGTTCGTGCAGAGGAGCCGCATGCAGGCAACCGGTCAGTCGTCACGAGCGGCCGGCCGCCTGCCGCTCCATCCGCGCGGCAATCTAACCGGGCCGCCGCGCCGACGCGTGCACGCCCGGTACCAGCGCTACTCCTCCGCCTCGTCCTGCGTGCGCAGCGCGTCGGCCGGGCGCGCGTCGAGCGCGAGTGGCTCGGGCTCCGCACTCGTCGCGAAGTGCGACGGGTCGTCGGTCCGCGTGCCCGGTGGGACGCGTCCATCCAGCACGCCCGCGATGTCACGCAGCTCGCGCTCGAGCAGCGCGATCGTCTCCACGGCGAGCGCCGACCGCGCCGCGGTGCGCAGCTCGCCGGTGCGGCGGTGCTGCTCGAGCCGCTGACGCGCGCCGTCGATGGTGAACTTCTCGGTGTAGAGCAGGTGCTTCACGAGCAGCACGAGCTCCACCTCGCGTCGCGCGTAGACGCGATTGCCCGACCGGTTCTTCGCCGGATTCAGGATGCGGAACTGGCTCTCCCAGTACCGCAGCACGTGCGGCTTGAGGTCGGTGAGCTGACAGACCTCGCCGATGGAGAAGTACTCCTGCACCGCCTCGTCGATGGCGCGCATGGCGCGACGCGGCGTCGCGGCGCGAGCGGCCGTCTGCACGTCGTCGGGGTCGCGCGGTCTCGTCATGGCTCAGTCGTCCTGCTCCGCGCGGAGCTCGCGGGACATGAGGTCGCTCACCGCCTGCTTCACGGGCGTGCCCTCGAACAGGATGCAGTGCACCGCGTTCACGATCGGCATCTCGACGTCGGCGCGCTCGGCGAGCGCGCGCGCGCTCTGCGTGTTGAGCACGCCCTCCGCCACGGTCTCGCGGCCGGAGAGCGCCTCGTCGAGCGGCTTGCCGCGGCCGATCTCCTCGCCGAGCGAGCGGTTGCGACTGAGCGCACCGGTGCACGTCAGCACGAGATCGCCCAGTCCCGCGAGACCGGCGAACGTGGCCGGCTGCGCACCGATCGCGACGCCGAGCCGCGTCATCTCCGCGAGGCCGCGCGTGATGAGCGCGGCGCGCGAGTTGAAGCCGAGCCCGAGCCCCTCGAGGATGCCGGTGGCGAGCGCCATGACGTTCTTCAGCGCGCCTCCCAGCTCGACGCCGATCACGTCGTCGTGCGTGTAGACGCGGAACTCCGTGGAGCTGAGCGCGCGCTGCGTGAGATGCGCCGCCTCGCGATCGTCGGACGCGGCGACGATGGCCGTCGGCTGGCGCGACGCGACCTCGGAGGCGAAGCTCGGACCCGAGATCGCGACGACCGGTCGGCCGGGGACGCAGTCGGCCACGACGTCGGTCATCAGCTTCAGGGTCTCGCGCTCGACGCCCTTGCTCGCCACGGCCAGCGTCGCGCCGCGCGCCACGGCGTCGGCGCACTGGGACGCGACGTCGCGCAGCACGTGCGACGGCGGCGCGAAGATCACGAGGTCGCGGTCGGCGACGGCCGCGCGCATCTGGTGCGTGGCGCGCAGCGACGGCGCGAGCGGGAAGCGCGCGAGGAAGCGGGCGTTCTCGTGGCGCGCGTTGATGGAATCGACGACGTCTTCCTCGCGCGCCCACAGCACGGTGTCGTGACCGTTGCGCGCGAGCAGATCGGCGAGCGCGGTGCCCCACGCGCCGCCGCCGACGACGGCGCACCGCTTCGTGCCGTCGGGCGCCGTCACCGCGGCGTGCCCTCCGACGTCGCGCGGCGGCCGATGCGGAACCGGCTCTCCTCCCCGCGCCGCAGACGGCCGATGTTCGCGCGGTGCGTCCAGAAGACGAACAGGGCGACGAGCAGCGCGAGGATGACCGTGGGACTCGGTCGTCCGACGTACACGAACAGCGCGAACGGCAGCGCGACGGCGGCCGAGAGCGATCCGGCGGAGACGTAGCCGGTGGCGAGAAAGACGCCGAGGAACACGCCGAGCGCGATGACGAACGGCAGGGGAGCGAGCGCGAGGAACACCCCGCCCGCCGTCGCGACGCCCTTCCCTCCCTTCTGGAAGCCGAGGAAGACCGGTCGCACGTGGCCGACGATGGCCGCGACGCCGTACGCGATCGCCGCCAGCTCCGCGTGCGCCACGGGCCGCGGGAGGAGAAACACGGGAAGAAAGCCCTTCAGCGTATCTACGGCGTATACGGCCAGCCCGACGCGCCAGCCGAGCACCCGCCACGCGTTCGTGGCGCCGAGGTTGCCCGAGCCGTGCTTCCTGAGGTCCACGCCTTTCGCCTTCCCCGCGAGATAGGCGGTGGGGATCGAGCCGGCCGCGTACGACGCGGCGAGGCCGGCGGCGAGCAGCGCGGCGTCGGTCATGCCCGTACGCGACGGTGGTCGCTCGCGGGCGCGCTCTTGTGGCGCATCAGGATGCGCAGCGGGTTGCCGACGAAGCCGTACCGCTCGCGGAAGCCGTTGTGCAGGTAGCGGATGTAGTGCTCCGCGACGAGCTCCGGATGGTTGCCGAACACCGCGATCGACGGCGGCGCGGTCTCCACCTGCGTGGCGTAGATCAGCCGCACCTCGTTGCCCGCGGCCTGCGGCGGCTGCCGGCGCTGCACCATCTCCTCGAGCGCCTCGTTGATCTGCGACGTCGGGATGCGCTTGTTGCGCTCCTGCTCCACCTCGAGGATCACGTCGAGCACCTTGTGCACGCGCTGGCCGGTGACGGCCGACGTGTACAGGATGGGCACCCACTCGAAGTACGGCACCTTCTCGACGAGGTCCTTCTTGAACTTGTCGGCGGTCTTGCCGTCCTTCTCCTTCAGGTCCCACTTGTTGACGACCAGGATCAGCGACCGCCCCTGCTCCCAGGCGAGCGTCGCGATCTTGAGGTCCTGGTTCTCGACGCCGAGCGTCGCGTCGACCATGAGCACGCAGATGTCCGAGCTCTCGATCGCGCGGCGCGTGCGGAGCCCGGAGTAGAACTCGACGCCGTCCTCGACCTTCGACTGCCGCCGCAGACCCGCCGTGTCGACGAACACGAGGTCGCGTCCGTGGTAGCGCGTCGGCGTGTCGATCGAGTCGCGCGTGGTGCCCGCGATGTCGGAGACGACCAGTCGCTCCTCGCCGAGGAGGCGGTTCACGAACGACGACTTGCCGACGTTGGGCCGTCCCACGACGGCGACGCGGAGCGCCGTCGGCAGCTCGTCGTTCTGCTCGGGCAGCCGGTCGGTGATCTCGTCGAGCAGGTCGCCCGAGCCGGTGCCGTTCGCCGCGGACACCGGGATCGGGTCGCCGGCGCCGAGGCGGTACATCTCGTAGAAGTCGGTGCTCTGCGGGTTGTCGACCTTGTTGGCGACGAGGAGCCACGGCTTGCCGGCGTCGCGCAGCAGGTCGACGACGCGGGCATCGCTCGGATGCGCGCCCACCTTCGCGTCGACGACGAACACGACGAGGTCCGCCTCGCCGATCGCCTGGACGACCTGCTTGCGGATCTCGACGTCCATCGGGACCGGCGAGTCCTCGACGATGCCGCCGGTGTCGACGAGCCAGAACGCCTTGCCGTTCCACTCGGCGCGCCCGAAATGGCGGTCGCGCGTGGTCCCGGCCTCGTCGCTGACGATGGCGGTGTGCGCGCCGAGGATGCGGTTGAAGAGCGCCGACTTGCCGACGTTGGGCCGCCCCACGAGGGCGACGACGGGAATTGCCATGAGTCTCAGGCTGCCTGCATCGCCGGCTCGCCCTCGAGCGAGAGCACGTCGATGAAATCGTACGAGGGATAGACCGGGAACGAGAACGACTCGCGGACGGCCACGAAGGACTCGTCGTCCAGGAACAACCCGGCGTCGTTGATCGTCTCGGCCGGGATCAGTGCCATGTCGAGATCCGCGCGGCCGCCGAGGACTCGGCGGATGTCGGCGCCGACGAGCAGACCGGCGGTGGTCACGGTAACGCCGAACAGCGAGTTCTCGGCGACGATCAGCTCGAACCGGGCGCCGGTCCGCTCAGATAACTGCTGGAGCAGCGCGGGCATGAGCGGCGCCATCGAAAGCCCCGTCACGACGCCGATGCGCTTGCCGTCGAGCCGCGGCAGGGTCTCGATCCCGTCCGCCACGCGCTGGCGCAGCGCGGTGACGGAGCCGACGCCGTTCTCGATCTGGGCGAAGTCGCCATAGTGCTCGACACCCGGCAGATCACGGCCGGCGAGCAGATACAGCTCGTCGGACGCGAACACCCAGCGGTCACCGCGCTCGGCCAGCGCCCGTGCCTCCCACCGCTCGACGGCGTCGAGCAGCCGGCCCGCGTTCTCCGCGTCCATCGGCTTCCCGGTGTAGAGATGGGAGAACTGCGTCGTGCCGACCGGGACGATGGCGACCGAGAGCACCGCGTCGCCGAGGTTCCAGAGATCGGTGAACGACTCCTCGAGCACCTCCCCGTCGTTCAGGCCGGGCACCACGACCATCTGGCAGTGGTACTGGATGCCGCCGTCCTTCAGCCGCGTGAGCTGGTCGATGACGTTCGGCACCCGCGGGTTGTTCAGGAGGACCTTGCGCGCCTCCCACGGCGTGGCGTGCACCGAGACATAGAGCGGCGACAGGCGGTACTCGACGATCCGCGCGATGTCGCGGTCCTTCAGGTTCGAGAGCGTGGCGAAGTTCCCGTAGGCGAACGACAGTCGGTAGTCGTCGTCGCGGACGTACAGGTTCTTCCGGAGCCCCTTCGGCAGCCCCTCGATGAAGCAGAACTCGCAGCGGTTCGCGCAGCGGCGGACGGTGGGCGGCTCGAGCTCCACGCCGAACGGGTCGCCCGGCTCGCGCTCGACCTCGTAGACGACCGCCTCGCCGTCCGGGAGCCGCGCCTCGATGACCAGCTCGTCGTCGGCGCCGAGGAACTCCCAGTCGAGGAAGTCGGCGAGCTCACGGCCGTTGACGCTCAGGAGCTGCGTCCCCGGCACGATCCCGAGCTCCTCGGCGATGCTGCCGGCTTCCACCTTCGAGACGCGAACCACGCGCTGCCCTCCGCCTATGAAGAAGGGGAACCGGCTCCGCCCAGGCTCCCCACGCCGCGCGCTCGGCGGCTCACGCAGTCTACGAGGTCCAGATGTTGAAATCAAGGCACGCCAGTGACTTAGCGTGCACTGCCGTGCGTCGTTCGACAGCTAGTCTGCGGCGTCCAGCGCGGCCAGCGCCTGGGCGGAGACGAGCCGGGGATCCCGGCCCAGGGCGCGCGCCGCGGCCGACACGTCGTCGAATTCCGGCTTCGCGCGGCGGCCGCCGTCGGGGGTGTGGACGACCTTGATGCGGACCGGATGGCCGTCCACCTGCACCGTGAGGATCTCGCGCGGCAGGGCGCGCCGCAGCACCTCGGAGCGCCGGACGCCGATCGTGGACGTGCGCTCGAGCACGAGCGCCTCGAGCCGGTCGGCGTGCTCCGGCCGCGAGAGCGCCTCGATGCGGGAGCCCGGGCGCCCCTTCTTCATGAGCGTGGGGAGCAGCACGACGTCGAGCGCGCCGGCCTCGCGGAGCGCGTCTGCCGCCGCGGCGAGCATCTCGCCGGTCGCGTCATCGACGTCGGCGGCGAGGAGGACGAGCGGCTCCCGGTCTACGTCGTATACCGGTCCCGCAGGCTCCGCGAGGATCAGCCGGAGGGCGTTCGCGCGGCCGGGGAAGTCCTTCGTGCCGGCGCCGAAGCCGCTGCGGCGGGGAACGTACTCGTGTGGCGGCGGACCGGACGACAGGACCTTCACGAGCGCGGCCCCGGTCGGGGTGACGAGTTCCCCCGAACCGTCCGGACCGGGTCGCACCGCGAGACCCTCCAGGATCCGGAGCGTCGCCGGAGCCGGTACCGGCAGCATCCCGTGGGCGGCGCGAACGAACCCGTCGCCGAGCTGGATGGGACCGCAGTGGACGCGATCGACGCCGAGGAGGTGGAACCCCCAGACGGCGCCGACGATGTCGAGGATCGCGTCGACCGCGCCGACCTCGTGCAGGTGCACCTCCTCGGGCGGGACGCCGTGGATCTCCCCTTCCCGTTCGGCGATGACCTGGAACACCTGCTCGGCGCGGGCCAGCACCACGCCGGGGACGCCGGTCGCCGCCTGCAGGAGGTCGTGGATCTCGCGCACGCCGCGGCCGTGGGGCTGCGCCGGGATGTCGAAGTCGACCTTCCAGCACACGATCTCCCCGCGCAGCACTTCCTGCACACGGACGCGGACGCCCGCGAGCCGCAGCGCGTCCGGGAGCCCCCGCAGCCAGTCGGCGTCGAGGCCGACGGCGACGAGGGCGCCCAGCATCATGTCGCCCGCGATGCCGCTGAACGGATCGAGGATCGCGAGCGTCGGTCCGGTCACGTGTCGACGCGATAGGACGCGCCGCTTCCCGTGTTGAACACCACGACTTCCGCGTCGCGTGAGAGTCGTCCCTGGTCGACGAGGAGCCGAGTCACGGCGAGGGCAGCGCCACCTTCCGGAGCGGCGTCGACGCCGGTGGACTCGGCCAGCGTCTTGGTGTGCTCGCGGATGGCGTCCTCGTCGACCGCCGCGGCGCTTCCGCCGCTCTCGCCGATGAGTCGGAGCAGCAGGCGATCGCCGAGCGGGCCCGGGACCCGGATGCCGGCGGCGTGCGTGGCGGGGTTCTCCCACGGGGTCGCGCGGTCCTCGTGCGCCTCGAACGCGCGGACGATGGGCGCGCAGCCGGTGGCCTGGGCGACGATCATCTGCGGGAAGCGCACGTCGTTCGGCAGCCATCCCCAGTCGCGCATCTCGCCGAACGCCTTCCAGATGCCCACGGTGCCCTCCCCGCCGCCGGTGGGATAGACGAGCGCGTCGGGGAGGCGGCCGCCGAGCTGCTCGGCCAGCTCGTAGCCCATGGTCTTCATCCCCTCGACGCGGTATGGCTCGCGGAGGGTGCTCAGCTCGAAGAAGTCGCTCTCGGCGGCGAACGCGCGCGAGAGCTTGCCGGCATCGCCGATGTGGCCGTCGACGAGATGCAGGTCGGCACCGAGCGAGCGGATGATGGAGAGGATCGGCGCGGGCGTGGTGCGCGGCGCGTACACGCGGACCGGGAGCCCGGCGGCCGCACCGTAGGCGGCGATGGCGGCGCCGGCGTTGCCGGCGGTCGGGATGACGACGCCCGTGGCGCCGAGCGCGCGGGCGCGCGTGACCGCCACGCTCATGCCCCGGGCCTTGAACGAGCCGGTCGGGTTCTGCGCCTCGTCCTTGATCCACAACCGGCGCACGCCGATGCGGCGCGCGAGCCCCGGCGCCTCGACGAGCGGCGTCAGCCCCTCGCCGAGCGAGACGAGCGTCTCGCCCTCCATGAGCGGCAGCACGCTCTCGTAGCGCCAGAGGTCCCATCGCTGTGACGTGGTCCACGGCGCGACGGGCGCGTATCGCGCGAGCAGGGGCTGACCGCACTTCGGGCACACGCCGGCGCGTGCGTCACCCGGCTGCGTGTAGTCGCAGGAGGAGCAGGAGAGAGTCCAGGTCGGCACGGCGTCGAGGGGTCGAGGTCGGCCAGAAGGCTAACCGGGGGACGCCTCGGTGTCAGCCGTCGTTCGTCGCGTCGCTGGTCGCCTCGACGGGGAGGTCGCCCAGCGCGGCGCTCGACGGCTCGGTCGACCGCGTCGGGGACGACGCCTCGAGCGCCGCGAGCAGCTTCTGCGCGGACGCCGCGGTCCAACCCGGGAGCTCGGCGATCTGCTCCGGCGTCGCGTCGCGCACGCCCTGGATGGAGCCGAACGCCTGCAGGAGCTGCCGGCGCTTCACCGGTCCGACGCCGGGGATGGTGAGGAGCGCGGAGGTCACGGTGCGCACCGCGCGGCGCTTGCGCTGGAACGTCACGGCGAAGCGGTGCGCCTCGTCGCGCGCCTGCTGCAGCATGCGGAGCGCGGGCGAGCGGCGCGAGATGCGAAGCGGATCGCTGCGCCCGAGGACGAACACCTCCTCCTCACGCTTCGCGAGCGAGATGAGCGGCTGCTCGGTCATGCCTAACGCCTCGAGCGCCTCGCGGGCGGCGTTGAGCTGCCCCTTGCCGCCATCGATGACGACGAGATCCGGCACCGGCTTCTGCTCGTCGAGCCGGCGACGGAAGTAGCGCCCCACGACCTCGCGCATCGACGCGAAGTCGTCGATGCCGACGACCGACTCCACCTTGAACTTGCGGTACTCGGCCCGCTTGGGTCGCGCGTTCTCGAACCAGACGCACGACGCGACCGTGTCGGTGCCCTGCGCATGCGAGATGTCGAAGCAGACGAGCGACCGCGGCACGCGCTTGAGCCCCAGCTCGCGCTGCAGCTCGTACACCGGATCGGCGGCGCGCTCGTCCGCCTCGAGCGCAGCGAGCTTGAGCTCTTCCAGCAGGTGGCGCGCGTTCGACTGCGCGAGGTCGACCAGCTGGCGCTTGGAGCCGCGCTGCGGCACGTGCACGCGCGTGTGGCCGAGTGACTGGTCGAGCACCTCGCGGTCGGTGAAGTCGAACGGCACGAGCAGCTCGTCCGCGCGCTCGTCGGAGCCGAGGTACGCGCGGGCGAGGAACGCGGCGAGCACGTCGCCGTCGTCGTCGCCATCGATGTTCTCCATGAAGCGGTGCTCGCGCGCGAGCAGCTTGCCGCCGCGGATGCGCATCACCGCCACGCAGGCGTCGTCGCCGTCGCGCGCGTAGCCCACCACGTCGCGGTCGCCGCCCTCGATCTCGAGCACGATCGTCGGCTCCTGCATGCGCTCGAGGTGGCGCAGCGCGTCGCGCAGCTCGCCCGCGCGCTCGAAGTCGAGGTTCTCGGCCGCCTGCCGCATCCGCTCGCCGATGCGGCGCGCCACCTCGTCGGTCTTGCCCTCGAGAAAGACGAGCACCTCGTCGATCATCGCGGCGTAGTCGGCCTGCGTCTGATTGAAGATGCAGGGCGCCTTGCAGCGCTTGATGGCGAAGTCGAGGCACGCGCGCTCGGGCATCTCGCGCGGCATGTCGTAGTTGCACGACCGGACGGTGAAGATGCGCTTCACCACGTTCAGCGCGCGCCGCATCGCGCCGACGTCGGTGTACGGACCGAAGTAGCGCGCGCCGTCACTCACGAGCCGACGCGTCACGTACACGCGCGGGAACGGCTCGTTCACGGTGACCTTGATGTAGGGATACGACTTGTCGTCACGCAGCGCGATGTTGAACCGCGGCTTGTACTCCTTGATGAGGTTCGCCTCGAGGATGAGCGCGTGCGCCTCGGTCGGCACCACGATGGTCTCGAGGTCGCGCACGTTGCGCACGAGCGCACGCGTCTTCGGGCTCTCGACGTGGTCGGTCGCGAAGTAGCTGCGCACGCGGGAGCGGAGGCGCTTCGCCTTGCCGACGTACAGCACGGTTCCGTCGGCGTCCTTCCACAGGTAGACGCCGGGGGAATCGGGGAGGTGCTGCAGCTTGGCGGCGACGTCGTCGGGCGGCGAGATCATGTCGAAAGATACCCCATGGGCTCGGCCACGGTGCCGGTCACGCGGGGGGCGTCGGCGCGACGGGCTTGGGGCGCCCGACGCGGCGCGTCACCTTGCTCACCATGTCGTGCGCCTCGGGCACGTCGGTCACGTACGTCGCGAGCAGGTACACGACGCCGTACATGGCGAGGATGATCGCGCCGTTCACGAGCGGTCGGCCGAGGCCGAGATAGAGCTTCACGCCCCAGGCGCACGCCGCGCCGAGCGCCGCCGCGAGCCACAGGCCGCCGGACAGCTTCGCGGGGACGCCGGTGTCGCCGATGCGGCGGTTGAGCCGCGAGCGCAGCAGCACGAACTCCACCCAGCCCGCGATCCCCGCGGATGCGGTGAGCCCCGCCGTGCCCCAGCGCGGCGCGAGCCCGAGGAGCCGCGGGAGCGGGAACGCGAACAGCCAGCCGAGCGCGATCGTGAGCGCGATGCGCACCAGCGCGAAGCGCAGCGGCGTGCGCGTGTCCTTCAACGCGTAGAACGTCGACGAGTACAGCCGCGCGAGCGTGGACGCGAGCAGCCCGACCGCGGAGCCGGCGAGGATGGCCCACACGAACACGCTGTTGTCGCGCTTGAACGCGCCGGTCTGGAACAGCACCGCGGCGATGACGTCCCCGAGCGCGAGGAACGCCATCGCCGACGGAACGACGAAGAACGCGATGCGTCGCAGCCCCGCGATCAACCGACGGCGCAGCGACGCGTGCACCTCGTCGGACGTGCCGAGCGCGCCCGACATCGCCGGCAGCTCCGCCGCGGAGATCGACATCCCGAACAGCGAGACGGGCAGCAGGTAGATGTTCTGCGCATAGCCGAGCGCGGCCTGCGCGCCGGAGCCGAGTTGGCTCGCGAAGTTCAAATCCACGTAGCCGCTGATCTGCACCGCGCCGCGCCCGAGGAACACGGGGAGGAAGTTACGAACGACCTCGCGCACGTGCGCGGACGTCGTGTCGAGCGACGGCGCGAAGTGGCGCAGCGCCCGCAGCGCCACCGGCAGCTGCACGGCGAACTGCAGCACGCAGCCGGCCACCGTCCACCATGCCACCTGCACGACGAGACGGTCCTGCGGCACGTGCGCGCGTCCACCGACGACGAGGCCGGCGATGATCGCCACGTTCCACACGACCGGCGCGGCGTACGAGATGAAGAACTTGCGATGGCTGTTCAGGATCCCGAGACACCACGCGCCGAGCACCAGCAGCCCGGTCCCCGGGAAAAGGATGCGGACCAGCCGCACGGTGAGATCGCGCTTCGCGCCGGAGAATCCCGCCGCGACCGTCTCGACGAAGAACGGCGTGGCGAGCACGCCCGCCGCCACGAGCAGCGCGACCGTCGCGGCGAGCAGGCCGAACACCGCGCCCGCGACGCGGTCCGCCTCGTCCTCGTCACCCTCCGCGAGCAGCTTCGCGTAGACGGGGATGAACGACGCGGACAGCACGCCCTCGCCGAACAGGTTCTGCAGGAAGTTCGGGATGCGCAGCGCGGACGTGAAGGCGTCGGCCGCGTCGCTCGTGCCCAGGTAGCGCGCCATCACGCGGCTGCGCACGAGGCCGAAGATGCGCGACAGGAAGATGCCGAGCGCCACGAGCATCGCCGCCGCGCCGCCACGCGCCGCGAGCGGACGACGCCGCGCCGCGACGCCCCCGCTCGTCGGCTGGCCGCGCTCCGGGTGCTCGTCGCCGGCCGCGGCGGTCGCGGTGGTCATCCGTCGTGCCGCGGAGGGTGGCCGCGCTCCACGAGCGACGTCGCGTGCGCTCGCGCGCGCGCGAGCATCGCCTCCCACAGCGCCGGTCCATGTCGCGCGAGCAGCGGCACCGGATTGAGCGCACGCTCCTGCCGCTTGCCTAACGGATACAGTGCCGCGCGGGCCGTCGTGAAGTCGCGCGCCGCCTCGTCGTCGCGCCGCTTCAGCGCGGCGAGATACCGGCGCTCCAGCCGGTCGATGCGGTGGCGCAGCGCGTTGCGCGCGCCGTCGAGCACCGGAGCGGGAACCGACGCGCGGCCATCCTCGGCCCGGCGCAGCGCGTCGACGCGTCCATCCACGTCGGCACGGAGCCCGTCGAGCGCGGCGCGCACGTCGGCCGGCATGCGCGCGCGTGCGCGGCGTCCTTCGGCGGCGTCCGGCGCGGCGAGATCGTCGACGTCGATGCCCAGGCGGGCGAGCGCGCGACGGACGTGCGGCTCGATCACCGTGCCCGACCAGCGCGGCACGGCGAGCGGCGTCGACGCGCCTAACGCGCCGGCCACGGCGCTCACCTGCGCGAAGTACGACAGCTCGCCCGGCCCGGCCGCGTACGCCACCGTCGGCAGGATCGTGCGCTCCACCACGGGACGCAGCAGCACGTTCGGACCGAGCTCGTGGTGCTTCACGCGCGTCACGAGCGCGCGCGCGTCGGCGACGGGCACGCGGGCCTTGCGGCCGCTCGCGTCGTAGCGGAAGACGAGCGACAGCCCCGCCACCTCCTCCACCTGCGGCGTGAAGCCCGCGGCGCGGATGTCGGCGCCGCGCTTCGCGACCGCGCGCTCGATGTCCGCCGCCTGCAGCAGCGCGCGGCGCAGCAGGTGGAAGCTCGCCTCGCGCGTCGCCTCGTGCGACGCGTCGAGCACCGCGATGCCTAACGGCTCGAGCAGCGCCCGCATGAGCGCGACGTACGCGCCGCCCACCGTCGCCCCGGATCGGTACGCTGCCTCGACCGCGGCGAGCGCCGGCGCGTACGACACCGAGCCGGCGGCGCCGCGCAGCGTCTCCAGCAGCGGGATCACGTCGTCGCCGAGCGGCACGGCGCTCATCGGCGTGCCCTCAGGCGCGGTCGAAGTCGCGCGCAGCTCGACGGCGCCGTGCGGCCCCGCGACGATCGTGTGGCTCGCCTCGGCGAAGTCGGCATCGTCGGTCGCCGCCCAGAACACCGGCGCGACGGGAATGCCGGTCGACTCCTCGAGCACGTCGGCGAGCGCGCGCGCGCCGAGCGCCTTGCTGAGCGTGTAGAGCGGCCCGCCGAACAGCCCCGGCTGCTGACCGGTCGTGACGATCACGCCCGCACCCGCCGCGACCGACTGCAGCCGCTCGGCCGCGCGCCCGTGCGCGTCGAACGCGGGCGCGAGCAGCTCCAGCCACGCGCCCGCCGCGAACTGCTCGCGGACCCGGCCCACGCGCCGCAGCCACTCGCCGGACGACGCCGGCACCGGCTCGAACCAGCCTTCGGGCGCCATCCCGACCTGCGCCGCGCGTGACAGCGGCGAGCCGCCGAGGGGCTCGCTCCGCACCTCGAGCGTGCCGTCCGGCGCCGCCAGCGGCGTGGCGTCGCGGCCGATCACGGGCGCGCCGGTCACGCTCGACACGCGCGGCGCCGCGCCCGGCGACATCGCGCCGGCGCCGCCCCGATCGTCACTCGCTCCGTCCGCCGCTCCATCTCGCCTCACTGGTCGTCCGTGATGGTGGTCTCTCGATGCTGGCAATCACTCTGCCGTAGCGCGGGCCGCGGGGGAAGTGGGCGACCTCACGCCTTGTGATAGGGCTCGCCGCGCACGATCGTCCCCGCGCGATAGAGCTGCTCGGCGAGCACGAGTCGCGCGAGCTCGTGCGGCAGCGTCCACGGCGCCACGGCGAGACGCACCGCGGCCCGCTCGCGCACGGCGGGCGGGAGGCCGTACGCGCCGCCGATCACGAACGCGACGTCGCGCCCCTCCTCTCGCTGCCGCTGCAGCCACGCGGCGAACTGCTGCGACGTCCAGGCCAGGCCCCGCTCGTCGCACGCGACGAGCACCGCGGCAGCCGGGATCTTCGCCAGCAATCGCTCGCCCTCGCGCTGCTTCACGATCTCGGGCGACGACGACCGCGCCGGCTCCTCGCGCACCTCGTGCGCCTCCAGCGGCCAGTAGCGCGCCGCGCGCGTCTCGTATTCGGCGATCGCGTCCGCCACGCCGTCGCCGCGCGGACGGCCGACCACCGCGAGCACGATGCGCATGAGACCGAAGCGCGCAGGCGGCGCGGCCGAGGAGCTGGCCGCGCCGCCCGCGACGCGAGCCGTCAGGCGTAGATGCCGCGCAGCCGGTGCACCGTCGCGACGCGGCTGATCGACAGCATGTACGCGGCCGTGCGCATGTTCACACGATGCTGCTTCGACAGCGCGAGCACGTCGCGGAAGCTGCGCACCATGATGTCCTCGAGGCGCTCGTTCACCGTCGCCTCGGACCAGAAGTAGCCGCCGCGGTCCTGCACCCACTCGAAGTACGAGACGGTGACGCCGCCCGCGTTCGCGAGGATGTCGGGGATGACGAAGATCCCCTTCTCGTCGAGGATGGCGTCGGCGCCGGCCGTGGTCGGGCCGTTCGCGCCCTCGCAGATGATCTTCGCGCGGATCTTCCCGGCGTTCTTGCTCGTGATGACGTTCTCCAGCGCGGCGGGCACCAGCACGTCGACGTCGAGCGTCAGCAGCTCGTCGTTGCTCACCGGATCGCCGCCCGCGAAGCCCTCGAGCGTCTTGTGGCGCTGCACGTACGCGATCGCCGCGTCGACGTCGATGCCGGTGGGGTTCGTGTAGCCGCCGGTGCGGTCGCTGATCGCGACGATCTTGCATCCCTGGCGCGCGAGCAGCTGCGCGGCGACCGAGCCGACGTTGCCGAACCCCTGCACGGCGACCGTCGTCCCCTGCACCGGCATGCCGAGCTGCTGGAGCGCCTGCATGGTGACGATCATGCAGCCGCGCCCCGTCGCCTCGCGGCGGCCGAGCGAGCCACCCATCTCCACCGGCTTGCCGGTGACGACCGACGTGACGGTGTGGCGCATGTGCATGGAGTACGTGTCCATCACCCACGCCATCACGCGCTCGTTCGTGTTCACGTCGGGCGCCGGCACGTCGGAGTCGGGGCCGAGCACGGAGATGATGCCGGCGGTGTAGCGGCGCGTGAGGCGCTCCAGCTCACCGACGCTCATGCCGAGCGGGTCGCACACGACGCCGCCTTTCGCACCACCAAACGGCAAATTCACGACGGCGCACTTCCACGTCATCCATGCGGCCAGCGCCGTCACCTCGTCCAGGTTGACGTTCAGGTCGAAGCGGATGCCGCCCTTCGCGGGTCCACGCGACGTGTTGTACAGCACGCGGTGGCCGATGAACACCTTCACCTCGCCGGAATCCATCATCACGGGAATGCTCACCGTGATCTGCTTCTCCGGATGCCGCAGCACCTGGTAGATGCCGGGGTCGAGGTCCAGCAGCGCTGCCGCCCGGTCGAAGCGCGACATCATCGCCTCGAACGGGTTCTCCTCGTTCAGGAATCGGTCCTTGTCGGGCCGGACGATGGTCGCGGTCGGAAGGCGAAGGTCAGTGCCCATGCAGACGGTTAGGAAGGCCGGGCGGCCCCGGTCGTATCGTTGAGTTGGGAGCGCGCGGCGAGCACGCGCGCGACGATGGCGTTCAACGCGTCACCGCCTGCCTCGACGGTCACGCGCTGTGAAACATACCAAAGGGGCGGCGCGAGGTCAGGCCAGAGCGGACCGAGCTTCACGGCGTCCTTCAGCGTACATACCACGCGCGCCGCACCGTCGCCGCGCACGGCACGCTCGGCGCGCCGTGCTAACGACTCGGCCTCGGCGCGCGTGAACGCGTGATGGTCGGGAAATGCCGCCGGCGCGACGTCGGCACCGGCCGCGGCGAGCTGCGCGAAGAACGCGGCCGGCTCGCCCACGGCGGCCACCGCGAGCACGGCCGCGCCGGCCAGCGCGTCGAGCGGCGAGCCGTCGCCGCCCGGGGGCCACGCGTGCACCGCATCGAGCGCGAGCGCCACGATCGCCGCTGGAACGTTCCGCGCCCGCCTCGCCATCCTCGAGGCGGCGTCGGCGGCCTCCTCGAGCGACGCGGTCTTCCGCGTCACGACGAGGAGCGACGCGCGGCCCAACGCCGATGGCGCCTCGCGGTACGGGCCCGCGGGCAGCAGCCGCGCGTCTGCCCTCGCCTGCTCCGCGCTCACGAGCACGACGTCGGCGTCGCGTCGCGCGCGGCGGTGCTGGAACGCGTCGTCGAGCACCGCGACGTCGGCGCCGCGGCTCGCCGCCTCCGCCACGCCGCGCACGCGATCGGCGTCCGTGACGACGGTCACGCCGGGCGACAGCAGCGAGTGCACGAGCGGCTCGTCGTCTCCGTAGCCGCGCAGCACGATCGCCGGTCGCGCGCCGAGCGCCTGCATGCGACGCGCGATCCACGACGACACCGGCGTCTTGCCCGTGCCGCCGACGGTGAGGTTGCCGACGCTGAGCGCCGGCAGCGCGAGCACGTACGACGACAGCAGCTGGCGATCGTACAGCGAGTCGCGCATGCGCATCACCACACCGTAGAGGAGCGACGCGGGAGTGAGCGCGACGCGCGCGATGGCCGCGATTCCGTCGCGGCCGTACCAGACGTGCGACGCGAGATCCGCGAGGTCAGCCACCGGCCCCACCATCACGCATCGCCGCCCGCTCGCCGAGCGCGCGCATCAACGCCTCGAAGCGCGGCACCTGCTCCACCGCCTCGCGCGGCGTCGCGACGTCCACCGGCGTCGGCTCGCTGTACGCGATCGTCACGCGCGCGAACGGCTTCGGGATCTCGAAGCCGTCCCAGCTCCGCAGGCGCCACGCGCGGCTCACGTGCGCGACCACGCCGACCACCGGCGCGCCGCTGCGCTGCGCGGCGACGAGCGCCCCGGGCGCGAACGAGTGGCGCGGGCCGCGTGGGCCGTCCGGGGTGATCGCCACGTCGATGCCGCCGCGCAGCACGCGCACGAGCTCCAGCAGCGCGCGCCCCGCGCCGCGCGACGTCGAGCCGCGCACGGTGCGATAGCCGAACGCCTCCACCACGCGCGCGATGATCTCGCCGTCGCGGTGCTCGCTGATGAGCACCGCCGCGCCAAGGTCGCGGTGGTGCGACGTGAGCACGAGAAGCTGCCCGTGCCAGAGCGCCGTGATCGTCGCGAGCCCCGCGGCGCGACGTTGGTTCCACCCCTCGCGCCCGATCTCGCGCACGCGCCACGTCGACGCGAGCAGTCGCACGAACGGCACGCCGAGCCGGACGTACAGCCACAGCCGACGCTCGGCGCGGCCCTGGTCGCGGCCCGGTGCGGGATCGCTCACGCCACCATGCCGCTCGCGATCTCGGCGACGCGCACGTCCGCGCCGGGTCTGCCCAACATCGACCGGACCCGGGCGAGCTGCACGCGCATGCGCTGCTGGTCACCGGCGTTGCAGAGCAGCGGCTTCAGCGCGGCCGCCATCGCCTCGGGCTGCACCGCGTCCTGCACGAACTCCTTCGCCACCTCGCGCGCCGCGACGACGTTCACGAGACCGATGCGCGGGATCTCCACCACGCGGCGCGCGACCTCGTACGTCCACCGGCTCGTGCGATACGCCACGACGAGCGGACAGCCGGCGACCGCGGCCTCGAGCGTCGTCGTGCCGCTCTTGCAGAGCGCCGCCGTCGCCGCGCGCAGCAGCAGCAGCGAGCCAGAATCCACCATCGGGTACGGGCAGCGCGCCGGATCGATGCGCACCGTCGGCGCGAGGCTCACGACGACGCGGAGCCCGCGCACCTCGGTCTCGAGGCGGCGCGCCGTCGCCACGAAGTCGTCGAGGTGGCGCTCGATCTCCTGCATGCGACTCCCCGGGAACAGCGCGAGCACCTTGCCGTCCTGCGGCAGGCCGAGCTCCGCGCGCGCCTCCGACTGCGTCGGGAGCGACTGCGCGCGATCGAGCATCGGATGGCCGACGAACGTCGCGTCGATGCCGTGGTCGCGGAGCAGCTTCTCCTCGAACGGCAGGATCACGGCGGCCTTCGTGATGACGCGCGCCATGTTGCGCAGCCGGTTCTTGCGCCACGCCCACACTTGCGGCGTGATGAAGTACAGCACGGGCACGCCGGCGCGGCGCGCTTCGGCGGCGAGCCGCATGTTGAAGCCGGGATAGTCCACGAGGACGAGCAGCGCGACGGATCCGCCGCGCAGCCGCGCGCGCAGCCGCCGCAGCAGCGCGTAGTGCGCCGGCACGTGCTTCAGCACCTCGACGAAGCCCATGACCGCGAGGCGCTCGGCGTCCTCCAGCAGCTCCACGCCGGCCGCCTGCAAGTGGCGTCCGCCGACGCCGGCGAGATGCAGCTCGGGGCGCAGCCGCTTCAGCTCGCGCGCCACACCCGCCGCGTGCAGGTCGCCCGACGCCTCGCCGGCGACGAACAGCACCTCTCTTCTGCCGTTAGGCATCAGGACGTCGCGAGCGCGGCGCCGCGCAGCGACGGGAGCGTGCGCTCGATCTCCCCCACGATGCGCAGCGCCACGTCGAGCGCGTCGCGGCCGTCGCGCGCGCTCACCGCCACCGGCTGCTCGCCGCGCACGGCCGCGACGAAGCTGTCGAACTCGAGCCGCAGCGGCTCGCCCTCCGGCGCCTCGAGCGGCACGCGCTCCACGAACATCGCGAGGTCGAGCGGCGGCGGCGCTTTCGCGATCGAGGCGACGTCCACGCCGCCGCGCAGCCGGAAGAACTCGCCCGTCCCCGCCGCGAGATCGAGCGACAGGTAGCCGCTCTGCTGGAAGATGCGGATCTTCCGCAGCCGCTCGCGCGACACGCGGCTCGCCGTGATGTTCGCGACCGCGCCGGACGTGAAGCCGAGCCGCGCGTTCGCGATGTCGACCGTGGGCGTGAGCACCGGCACGCCCACCGCGCGCACGTCGTCCACCGGCGCGCCGACGAGCGTGCGCACGAGGTCGATGTCGTGGATCATGAGGTCGAGGACGACGGCGACGTCGCTGCCGCGCGGGCTGAACGGCGCCAGCCGGTCGCTCTCGATGAACCGCGGCCGCTCGACGTACGGCAGCGCGGCGCGGATGGCGCGGTTGAACCGCTCGACGTGCCCCGTCTGCACGACGACGCCCGCGCGATCGGCCATCGCGATCAGCTCGTCCGCCTGCTCCAGCGTCGTCGTGATCGGCTTCTCGATGAGCAGGTGCTTGCCGCGGGCGAGCGCCGCGCGCGCGACGTCGAAGTGCGCCGGCGTCGGCACCACGACATTCAGCGCGTCGGTCGCGTCGAGCAGCGCGTCGAGCGTGTCGAACGCGGGCGCCTCGAGCTCGCGGGCGACGAGCGCGCGGCGCGCCTCGTCCTGCTCGTAGAAGCCGGCGAGCGTCACGCTGGGCATCTCGCGCAGGATGCGCACGTGATGGTAGCCGAGCCCACCGGCGCCCACCACGCCCACCCGCAGCGCGCGCTCCGCGCGCTGCGCGCTCAGAAGCCCACCCCGCGCCCCTCGCGGACGCTCGCCTCCACGAAGTCGAGCATCTGCCGCACCTGCTCCACGTCGAGGTTCAGCTCCGCGCGGCCGCGCTCCACCGCCTGCGTGAGAATCAGCTCGGAGCGGAACAGCAGCCGGTACGCGCGCTTCAGCTCGTGCAGCGTGTCGTCGTCGAAGCCGCTGCGCTGCAGGCCGATCGTGTTCAGCCCGTACAGCTTCATCGGGTTCCCGGACGCGCGCAGGAACGGCGGCGCGTCCTTCGCCACGCGGGTCATGCCGCCGATGAACGCGTGTCGACCCACGCGCACGAACTGGTGGAACGCGCACAGTCCCGACACGATCGCCCGGTCCTCGACCGTGACGTGCCCGGCGAACTGCGACCCGTTCGACACGATCACGTAGTCACCGAAGTGACAGTCGTGGCCGAGGTGCACGTACGACATCAGCAGGCAGTTGCGCCCGACGGTGGTCTTGTACGACTGCGTGGTGCCGCGATTGACGGTCGTGTACTCGCGGATCACCGTGCCGTCGCCGATCTCGACCCACGTCTCCTCGCCGCGGAACTTCAGGTCCTGCGGGTCGCCGCCCAGCACCGTGCCGATGCCGACCTTCACGCCGCGGCCGAGCCTAACGTTTCTCTCCAGCACCGCGCGCGGGGCGAGCACGCAGTCGTCGCCGACCGTGCAGTTCTCGCCGATGATCGCGTATGCGCCGACGGTGACGTTGTCGCCGAGCACCGCGTCGGGGTGCACGATCGCGGTCGGATGAATGCCCATGCCCTCCCCTACCGCCGTGGAGCTCATCGGTCGCGCACCATGGCCGCCATGTCGGCCTCGCACACGACCTGGCCGTCCACCTTCGCCACACCGCGCATCTTGCACACGGGACCGCGAATCTGGACGATGTCGAGCTCGAAGCGGAGCTGGTCGCCGGGCTTCACGGGGCGCCGGAATTTCACATTGTCGAGCGACGTGAAGTACACGACCTTGTCCTGTGGGTCGGGGAACGCGCCGAGCAGCAGCATGCCGCCGGTCTGTGCCATCGCCTCGACGATCAGCACGCCCGGCATGATGGGATGCCCCGGGAAGTGTCCCTGGAAGAACGGCTCGTTGATCGTGACGTTCTTGATCCCCACGACGCGCGTCTTCTCCTCGAGCTCCACGATGCGGTCGACGAGGAGGAACGGGTATCGGTGCGGGAGCACCTTCATGATCTCTTCGATGCCGAGCACGCTGTGCCTCTGAGCGGGTGGGCGGGAGGAGGAAGGAGGCGGCGTCGGCGTCGCACCGCTGCCGGCGAGCCGGCCGTGACGCACGAGCGCCCGCACGAGCGTCACCGTGCCACGGTGGCTCGGCTTCTGTGCGACGATGCGCGCCTGCACGCGCGCGCCGGCGAGCGCGAGGTCGCCGACGCAGTCCATCGCCTTGTGACGCACGAACTCGTCCGGCCACCGCAGCCCGTCCGAGATCACCTCGGTCTCGTCGAGCACCACGGCGTTCTCGAGCGACGCGCCCTTGATGAGCCCCATCGCGCGCAGCGCCTCCACCTCACGGACGAACCCGAACGTACGTGCGGCCGCGAGCTCGCGGCGGAACGTCTCCGGCGTGACAACGTAGCGGCCGCACTGGCGGCCGATCAACGGGTGCGGAAAGTCGATCGAGACCTCGACGCGCAGCTCGTCGGCGGGGAACGCCTCGTACACGCTCTCGCCGTCGATCACGCGCACCGGCTCGTCCAGCGTCAGCACGTCGGCGGCGCCGCCGTGCCCCACCACGCCCGCGCCGTCGAGCGCGGCGAGGAACTCCACCGAGCTCCCGTCGAGGATCGGCGGCTCGGCCGCGTCCATCTCGATCACGAGGTCGTCGATGCCCGCGCCGGCGACGGCGGCGAGCACGTGCTCCACCGTGTGCAGCGCGTCGTCGCCGGTCCCGAGCTGCGTGCGACGCTGCGCCTCCACGGCGACGCCGACACGCGCCGGGATCTCCGGGCGGTCGGGCAGATCCACGCGGCGGAACACGATGCCCTGCCCCACCCCGCCGGGGCGGAACGCGAGCGTGCACGGCTCGCCGAGGTGCAGCCCGACGCCGGAGAGCGTCGCCTCGCGCGCGATCGTGCGGCGCTGGCCCACCGCGCTCACTGCTCGGCCTCGCTGCGCTCGAGCATCCGCTCGATGCGCTTCATCAGCTCCGCGAGTCGGAACGTCGCCGCATGCGCGCGCAGCGATTCCTTGTGCGGCCGCGCGGGATAGCCGCCGTACGTCGCGCCGGCCGGCACGTCGCCCACCACGCCCGCCTGCGCGGCGATCCGCGCCCCCGTGCCGATCGTCAGATGCCCGGCCACGCCCACCTGCCCGGCGAGAATCACGCCGTCCTCCACGGTCGTCGATCCGGCGAGCCCCACCTGCGCCATGATCAGGCACAGCTTCCCGATCCGGCAGTTGTGGCCGATGTGCACGAGGTTGTCGATCTTCGTCCCTGCGCCGATGATCGTGTCGTCGACGCTGCCGCGGTCGATCGTCGTGTTCGCGCCGATCTCCACGTCGTCCTCCACGATGCAGCGGCCGACGTGCGGGATCTTGCGGTGCTGGCCGTCGCCGAACACGTAGCCGAAGCCGTCGCTGCCGAGACGCGCGCCGCTGTGCACGGCCACGCGCCGGCCTAACGACGTGCCGGCGTAGAGCGTCACGCCCGGATAGAGGTGCGCGTCCTCTCCGACCTCCACGCCGGCGCCGACCACGCAGTGCGTCTCCACCCACGCGCGGTCCCCGAGCACCACGCCGTCGCCGACGATGGCGTACGCGTCGACCGTGACGTCGTCGCCGATGTGCGCGCCGCGTCCGATGCGCGCCGTCGGATGGATCCCCGTCTCGCGCGGCGCCTGGACGTACAGCACCGGCAGCACGGCGAGCAGCGCCTCGTGCGGCTTGTCGACCACGATGCGGACGGCGTCGGGCGCGCCGGCCGTGTCCGCGAGCGCCGGAGCGACCAGCACGACGCCTGCGCGCGTCTCGCGGAACGCGTCCGCGTACTTCGCCGACGCGAGGAACGTCAGCTCGTCCGGGCCGGCGCGGTGCAGCGGCGCGACGCGGCGGATGGCGCGCGCGCCGTCGCCGCCGTCCGTTAGGCGGCCACCGACGAGTCGCGCAACGTCAGCGGCGGTGAGGGACACGCCCCCACCGCCGCCGGACCGCTGCTCACTCGTGCCGAGCGACACGATCTCAGGGAACCTTCGGGCGCGACGCGCCCGCCGGCGCCGCCACCGGAGCGCCGGTCGACGCCGCGGGCGCGGCAGTGGTCCCCGGGCGGGTCGCCGGCGCGCTCGTCGGCGCCGGACGCGTCGCGGCGATCGTGCGCATGCGCGTGAGCACCTTGTCCGTGATGTCGAGGCTCTTGTCCGCCGACAGCATCGCCGAGCTCGGGCCGCCGGCGAAGATCATCGCGTAGCCCTCGCCCGTGCGCACGTCGTTGATCGCGTCGCGCACGAGCGACTCGAACACCTGCGACAGCTCCTGCTGGCGCTGCTGGCCGCGCGCCTCGAGCGCCTGCGCGCGCTGCTGGAAGCCCTGCTGCATGTCCTGCAGCTGCTTCTCCTTCGCCTGCTTCGCCGCGGCCGTCATCGTGGCCTGCGACTTCTGGTACGACTGCACCGCGGCGTCGAGCGAGTCGCTCATGCGCTGCTCCTCGGCGCGGATCGCCGCGGCCTCGGACTCGAACTGCTTCTGCGCATCGGCGCGGCCGGGGGCCTGCTCCATCAAGGTCTGCACGTCGACGTACGCCAGCTTCGGCGCCTGCTGCGCACGGGCGGCGGCAGGGATCGCCACGAGCCCGGCGAGGGCGACGGCGGCGAACGCCGCACGGATCTGGTAACGCATCAGGGAATGACTCCTACGTGGACGGAGAGAGGTGGGACGGTCAGCCGATCCCGTCAGAAGAGCTGACCGAGTTTGAAGTGGAGCTGCCACTTCGGATCCGGGCGGAGCTTGCCCGTGATCGGGTCGAGCGACAGCCGGTCGAACCCGTACGCCCAGTCGAGACCGAGCGGGCCGAGCGGCGTCACGATGCTGCCGCCGATGCCCGCGCCGCGGAACAGGCGCGTCGGGTTGAAGTCCCGCGGGCGGTCGTAGTTGTTGCCGGCGTCGTAGAACGCGTCGACGTAGAGCTGCGAGTTGAGCCGCAGCCCGAGCTCCGCGGTCATCGTGAAGTACGCGTTGCCGAACGCCGCGCGGCCCGAGAACGCGTTGAAGTTGTCGGCCCGCGGATCGAACCCGCGCGGCGTGATCGAGAACTCCGGATAGCCGCGCAGCGGCTGGCCGAACTGCACGCCGCCCAACGCGAACGACTGGTACTGGAAGAACGGTCCCGGGTCGCCGAACACCGCGCCGGCCTTCATGCTGAGGCCGAGGAGCACCTTCTTCGATTGCGCGCCCGGCACCCCGCCCCCGAACTCGAACAGCGGCGTGTACGCCCGGAAGTCGGCCGTGTACCGCTGGTACGACACCGTGCCGCCGAGCGGGCCGCCCACGAAGTCCGCGGTGAGCGACTGCATGCCACCCGCGCTCGGGAACGGCAGGTCGATGCGCGTGTCGTGTGTGAAGTCGAGCCCCAGATCCGACCGGAAGCAGTTCGCCGTACACTGCCCCACGAACGCGCCGCTCTGCACGTCGCGGAAGCTCGTCGCCTCGGCGCCGTACGTGATGCCTAACGTCGAGAAGTACGACCCCGGCACCGGCAGGCCGACGCGCGTGCTCGCGCCCGTGCGCGTGTTCTGGCCGAAGCCCTGGATGTTGTACCGGCTCTCGCTGCGGTACGCCGTGATCGACCCCGACACGCGCGACTTCAGGATCGCCGGGTCCGAGTACGTCAGGTTGAAGTCGTTGATGAAGCGGCCGAAGTTCCAGTTCAGCGACCCGCGCTTGCACAGACCGAACAGGTTCGGCTGATCGAGCCCGATGAAGCCGCCCACGCCGACGCCGGCGCCGCCCATCGACGCGCCGAAGTTGATCGACCCCGTGCGCTTCTCCTTCACGCGGAACGTGACGTCGATGTCGCCGTTGTCGTTCACCGTGTGCGTATCCGGGAACGGCAGCGGCGTCTCGAAGAAGCCGAGGTTTCCGATGCTCTGCCACGAGCGGAGCAGGCGGTCCTGGTTGAACACCGCGCCCGGCAGGATCACGAGCTGCCGACGGATGCACTCGTCCGACGTGTAGTCGTTCCCCGCGATGTCCACGCGGTTCACGATCGCCGGCTGGCGCTCGTCGATCTGCCAGCGGAGGTTCACGACCGGCTGCGAGTCCGGCCCGACGGTGCGCTGCACCACCGGCTGGATCTGGGCGTAGATGTAGCCCTCGTTCCGGTAGGCGGTCTGCACCTTCTCCGTCGCCGACTCCCACTGCGAGCGGTCGAACACGCCCTTCTCGTTCTTCGCACCGCCCTTCAGCAGCCCCATGGCGCGCTGCGTCAGCGTCGGGCCTTCACCGTTGAACGGGTAGTAGCGCTGCAGGTCCTCCGTCGGGAAGCGGTGGTTGTCCACCACCTCGAACGTCCCGACCTTGTACTGCGGCCCCTCGCTCACCGTGAGATCGATGAACGCCTTCCCGCGCTCGCGGTCGATGACGAGCGTGTCCTTCACGACGGTGAAGTCGATGAACCCGTGCTGCGCGTACAGCGTCGGAATGCGCTCGCTCAGATCGCCCGCGTACTTCTCGTCGTCGAAGCTGCCCTTGCGCCACCACCAGAAGCCCTCGGGCTTCGTCTTCATGGCGGTGACGACCTCCTTGTCGGAGAGCCGCGTGTTGCCGTTGATGCGGACGCCCGAGATCGCGAGCCGCCGCCCCTCGTCGATGTGGAAGTTGAGGCGGATGTGGCCGTCGGTCGTGAGCGTGCTCTCCGGCTTGATGCGCGCCAGGTAGAAGCCCTTCGCCTGGTACGAGCTGTCGATCCGCTCCACGGCCCGCGCCACCTTCGCCGGGTCGAGCGGCGAGCCGATGAGGACGTCGATCTTGTCGCGGACGCCGCCCTCGGAGATGACCTTCACGCCGCTCACCGAGACGGCGTCGAGCACCGGCCGCTCCTTCACGTAGAACGCGAGCGTCGCCCGCTGTCCCGACGGCGCCGGCTCGCAGGCCACCCGCACGTCCTCGAACTGGCCCGATCCGTACAGCCGCCGGATCGCCCCCTGGAGCTGCACGGCGTTCAGCTCGGTGGACGGCGCGAGCCCCAGGTCGCCCAGCGCGCTCGCCTCGGTGACGCGCTTCAGCCCGCGCACGACGATCGAGTCGGGACGCGCGCAGACGCCCGGCTGATCGGCGGGCGGCTGCGCCGCCGGTGCGGCGGGCTGACTGGGGGGAGGCACCGGATTCTGGGCCGGCGCGAGACGGGCGGACGTCATCGACAGCACGGCGGTGGCCGCGACGACGGCCGACCGCCGGAGAGAGGCGAATCGCATGGTCGGAATATACACGGCCCCGAACGGCGTAGGTCCACTGGCGCGAACGACTTTCGCGCTCTGCGGACCCTCCCGGCCGGCGGCCGGGTCACGGGGATCGGCGGTGGGACAGCGGTACGACAGCGGTAGGACAAACGAAGCGCGCCGGACGGTTGCCCGCCCGGCGCGCTCGCTCAATGTAGCCGGTCCGCGGTCAGGACGCCTTGGTCGTCGGCGCCGCCGCCCGGAACTCCAGCTTGTCCTTCTCCGGCGCCAGGTCGACCTCGATCTCGTCGCCCTTCGCGAACTCGCCGAGGAGGATCTTCTCCGACAGCGGGTCCTCGATGTAGCGCTGGATCGACCGCTTCAGCGGCCGCGCGCCGAACGCCTCGTCGTACCCCTTGCTCACCAGGAAGTCGGACGCCGCCTCGGTCAGCTTCAGCGTGAGGTCCTCCTCGCCGAGCCGCTTCTGCACGTCCTTCAGCAGGATGTTGACGATGGCGCCGATCTGCTCCTTCGACAGCGGGTGGAAGACGATGACGTCGTCCAGGCGGTTCAGGAACTCGGGGTTGAAGACCCGGCCCATCTCCTCCTTCACCTTCTCCTGCATCCGCTCGAAGTTCGACTCGCTGGACTGCGAGGTGAAGCCGAGCGCCCGGTTCTTCGTGATGTCCTTCGCGCCCACGTTCGACGTCATGATGACGACCGTGTTCTTGAAGTCGATCACGCGCCCGTAGTTGTCCGTCAGGTGCCCCTCGTCGAGGACCTGCAGCAGGATGTTGAACACGTCCGGGTGCGCCTTCTCGATCTCGTCGAGCAGCACGACCGAGTACGGCTTCCGGCGGACGGCCTTCGTCAGCGTGCCCGAGTCCTCGTAGCCGACGTAGCCCGGCGGCGCGCCGATGAGCCGCGACACCGAGAACTTCTCCATGTACTCCGACATGTCGACGCGGATGAGCGCCGTCTCGTCGGCGAACAGGAACTTCGCCAGCGCGCGGGCCAGCTCCGTCTTGCCGACGCCCGTGGGCCCCGAGAAGATGAACGTGCCGATCGGCCGCTTCGGATCCTTGAGCCCCGCCCGGCTGCGGCGGATGGAGCGCGAGAGCGCCTTGATCGCCTCGTCCTGACCGACGACGCTCTTGTGCAGCTCCTCCTCCATGTTCAGCAGCCGCGCCGTCTCCGCCTCCTGCAGGCGCGTCACCGGCACACCCGTCCAGCGCGAGACGATGAACGCGATCTCGTCCTCGCCTAACACCGGGCGGTGGGACTGGCGCCGCTGCTCCCACTCCTCCTGCTTCTGGCGGATCTGCCCCTGGAGGTCGCGCTCCTTGTCGCGCAGGCTCGCCGCCTTCTCGAAGTTCTGGTCGCGGACCGCGGCCTCCTTCTCGGCGTTCACCTGATCGAGCGCTTCCTTCAGCGACGAGACCTCCGGCGGCGGCGCCTGCGACGCGAGCCGCGACCGCGCACCCGCCTCGTCGATCACGTCGATCGCCTTGTCCGGCAGGAAGCGGTCGGTGATGTAGCGCTCCGAGAGCTTCGCCGCCGTCCACAGCGTCGTGTCGGGGATCGTGACGCGGTGGTGGTCCTCGTACTTCTTGCGCAGCCCCTTCAGGATCTCGACCGTCTCCTCCACCGTCGGCGGATCGACGATCACCGTCTGGAAGCGGCGCTCGAGCGCGCCGTCCTTCTCGATGTACTTGCGGTACTCGTTCAGCGTCGACGCACCGACGCACTGCAGCTCACCGCGCGCGAGCGCGGGCTTCAGCATGTTGCTCGCGTCGATCGCGCCCTCGGCCGCGCCGGCGCCCACGAGCGTGTGCAGCTCGTCGATGAACAGGATGATCTGCTTGTTCTGCGCGATCTCGTTCATCACCGCCTTGAGCCGCTCCTCGAACTGGCCGCGGTACTTCGTGCCCGCGATCACCGCCGCCATGTCGAGCGACAGCACGCGGTGGTCGCGCAGCGAATCCGGGCACTCGCCGTTCGCGATGAGCTGCGCGAGCCCCTCGACGATCGCCGTCTTGCCGACGCCCGGCTCGCCGATGAGCACCGGGTTGTTCTTCTTGCGGCGCGTGAGGACCTCCATCACCCGCTCGATCTCCTTCGCGCGCCCGATCGTCGGATCGAGCTGTCCCTCGGCGGCGAGCGCCGTGAGATCGCGACAGAAGTGGTCGAGCGCCGGGGTCTTCGACTTCTTCTCGCCCTTCGGGGGCGTCTGCGGCTGCGAGCTGCCGCCCTTGTCGGCGGTGCCGCCGCCCTGCGCCTGCGGCATCTCGTTGCCGAGAAGACGCAGCGTCTCCGCGCGCGCCGCTTCGAGGTTGACGCCCGTATCGGTGAGCACCTGCGCCGCGATCCCCTTCTCCTCGCGGAGAAGGCCGAGGAGGAGATGCTCGGTGCCGACGTAGCTGTGATTGAGCTCGCGCGCCTCGGCCATCGCCAGCTCGAGGACCTTCTTCGCGCGCGAGGTATAGGGGAGATCGGGGCCGGTGGCTTGCGCCGCCTTCCCCTTCTTGACCGTCTCCTCGATCTTCTGCTGAATCTCGTCGAGGTCGACGCTCAGGTTCTGTAGCACCGCAGCCGCGACGCCCTCGCCCTCGCGGATGAGGCCGAGCAGGATGTGCTCCGTTCCCACGTACTCGTGGTGGAGCCTCGCGGCCTCCTCGCGCGCCATCGCGAGGACCTTCCGCACTCGCTCGGTGAAGTTGTAGCCGTTCATGGTTCCCTCAGGTCCGGGTGGGAGGGCACGGAGCGTCTGCCCCGAGTCTCCACGCCGAAGTGTCGCGATGTGCGGTCACTCCTGCGCGCCCGCCTCGTTCGCCAGCGCCTCCCGCACGTAGCGTGCGCGAGACTGAGACGCCTCTGCCTCGGAGAGCGGTCGCCCTTCCGCGTATGCCAGATGCGCCGACTGGCAGAATATCAGGAGCTTGTTGAGGGTGTATACACTGAGCCCACGGATCAGTTTCAGCCCCACCGCGAGCCGCACGCCACTGAGGTAATTCATTGCCTCGTCGAGGCTTAGACTCCTCGCGTAGCGGAGCGTCCCGAAAGCGCGCCAAAGCTTGTCCTCGATAATATACCCCGCGTCGCGGAGCAACACCCGACGGGCCTCCTCCTCTCGCTCTATCACCTTCTGTACCACGCGCGCGAGCCCGTCGAGCAGCTCTTCCTCCGAGCGACCGAGCGTCGTCTGGTTCGAGATCTGGAAGAAGTTCCCCACGACTTCCGAGCCCTCGCCATACAGCCCGCGATACGTGAGTCCCATCTGTTGGAGGCCCGCGAGCACCTTCGAGATCTCCTTCGTGAGCACGAGCCCCGGCAGGTGAATCAGCACGCTCGCGCGCATCCCGGTCCCGGTGTTCGTCGGGCACGCGGTGAGAAAGCCGAACTCCGAGTGGAACGCGTACGGCACCCGCCCACCCAGCTCCAGGTCGAGCCGCTCGACCGCGCGGTATGCGTCCGTCACCGCGAGCCCCGAGCGCAGCGCCTGCAGCCGCAGGTGATCCTCCTCGTTCACCATCACGCTCACGCCGTTGCCGAGCATCAGCGCGGCGCCCGTGCGCACGCCCTGACCGCCCTCGAGCCCCGCGAGCTCCTTGCTCACGAGATGTCGCTCGTGCAGCAGCTGCCGCTCCGCCGTGCCCAGCTCGTCGACGCGCAGCAGGACGTTTCCCTGTAGACTCGCGACATGGGGCGCCGCGTCACGGATCTGGGCGAGAACGCGCAGCCGTTCGCCGTCGCGCGCCCGCGGCGTGAACGCGTAGCCCTCGACGTTCCGCGCGAGCCGGATGCGCGTCGAGAGCACAACGTCCGCGTGCTCCCCCGACGCGTCCAGCCAGGCGACGCCGCCGTCGGGCAGCAGCGAGAGATCGAGCGTCATCTCAGGACTCCACCGCACGCAGTCGGTCGCGGAGCTCCGCCGCGAGCTCGAACTGCTCGTTGTCGATCGCTCGGCGCAGCCGCTCGCGCAGCTGCGCCACCGTTCCCGCGCGCTCGATGAGCTCCACGGCCGGCGGCTCGTAGCGTCGTCCGGCGTGCCGCGAGTTCCCATGAAGTCGACGCAGCAGCTCACGCAGCTGGCGCTCGAACGCCGTGTAGCAGCGCGCGCACCCCAGCCGCCCCGTCGCGCGGAAGTCGCGCGTCGTGGCGCCGCAGAAGTGACACGCCGGCGCGTCGTCGCCGCCGAGCAGCGCCTTGTGCTGCACCGCCTGCAGGAAGTCGCCGAGCGGATTCTTGGGCGCGATGCTCGTCTCCACGCCCTTCTCCGCCGCGCACTTCTCGCACAGGTGCTGCTGCGTCACGACGTTGTCCTTGATCGTCGTGAGATTCACGACGGCGTCGTTCTCCTTGCAGTTCTCGCAGAGCATTCAGCCACCCTCCTTCCGCGTCGGCAGCGCATGCGCCCCCGCGGTCCCACGGCCCCCGCTCAGGTGACCGCCTCGTTCACGTCCGTCTCCACGAGCCGGCCGTCCTCCAGTAGCAGCGTGCGCTCCGCCCGTTGCGCGAGCGACCGATTGTGCGTGACCACCACCAGCCCGAGCTCCATGTCGCGTGCGAGCTCGCCGAACAGGTCGTGCAGGCGTTCCGCGTTCGCGTGATCCAGATTGCCCGACGGCTCGTCCGCCAGCAAGACCGCCGGGTCCGCGGCGAGCGCGCGCGCCACGGCCGCGCGCTGCTGCTCGCCCCCCGACAGCTCCGCGGGTCGATGCAGCATCCGCGGTCCGAGGCCGAGCCGCTCCAGCAACTCCTTCGCGCGCCGCTCCGCGCCCTTGCGATCCAGGCCGCCGATGCGGAGCGGTATCGCTACGTTCTCCAGCGCGCTGAACTCGCGCAACAGGTGGTGAAACTGGAACACGAAGCCGACGGTGCGATTGCGTACCGTCGCCAGCGTCTCGTCGCCGAGCCCCGCGATCGACTCGCCGGCGAGGCGCACGTCCCCCGACGTCGGCCGCTCGAGCGCGCCGAGCACGTGCAGCAGCGTGCTCTTGCCCGCGCCGCTCGCGCCGACGATCGCCACCATCTCGCCGCGCGCGACGGCGAGGTTCACGCCGTCGAGCACGCGCAGCGTCGCGCCGTCGCCGCCGCGGAACTGCTTCACGACGTCGACCGCCTCGAGCACCGTCATCGCTCGCCCCCGTCGGAGCGTCGCGCGCGACGTCGCTCATTCATGGCGGATCGCCTCGATCGGGTACAGCCGCGCCGCCTGCGTCGCCGGGTATAACGTCGCCACGGCGGCGATGAGGACGCTCGCCGCCACGGTGAGCAGCACGTCGGACGCCTGCGTCGCGACCGGCAGATGGTCGATGAAGTACACCGCCGGGTCGAGCTTGATGAACTTGTACGTCCCGAGCGCGACCGACGCCCCGAGGCCGAGCAGCACGCCGGCGCCGGTGCCCGCGACGCCGATCACGAGCCCCTGCAGGAAGAAGATGCGACGCACCGAGCGCGCCGGCAGTCCCATCGCCTTCAGGATGCCGATCTCGCGCGTCTTGTCCGTCACCACCATCGTCAGCGTGCTCACGATGTTGAACGCCGCCACGATGACGATGAGCAGCAGGATGAAGCTCATCCCCAGCTTCTCGAGCTTGAGCGCGCTGAAAAGCGATGCGTTCTGCTCCTGCCAGTCGCGCACGAGATAGGGGAAGCCGAGCGAGTCCTGCAGCGCCGTCGCCGTGTGCGTCGCCTGCCACCGGTCCGTCGTGCGCGCCTCGATCGCCGTCACGCTCTGGCCCAGCCCCGCGAGCCGCTGCGCCTTGTCGAGCGCGACGTACATGTACGTGTTGTCGTACTCGTACATGCCGGTCTCGAAGATGCCCGTCACTTCGAACTGCTCGAACACCGGCGTCGGCATCCCCGTCACCGGGTTCAGCGCGCCGCCCGCCGACGTCACGACGACGATGCGCTCGCCCGGCCACGCGTTCAGCTGCTCGGAGAGCTTCTTCCCGAGCACGACGCCGCGGTGCTGCTTGTCGGAGCTGGAGAACCGGAAGTCGCCGAGGATCGCGTGGCGGCGGATCTCCGTCACGTCCGGCACGCCCGGCCCCGCCGGGTCGATGCCGACGACCTGCGCGCCCGTCGTGAACAGCGCGCCTTCCTTGCGCACGAGCCCCTGCGTGAGGACGACCGGCGCGGCGGCGGTGATGCCCGAGAACCGGCGCACGCGGTCGAGCGTCGGGCGCCAGTTGTCCATCATCAGGTTGTCGCCGTACGTCATCACCCGGATGTCCGGGCTGCCGACGAGGATCTTGTCGCGCAGATCCCGCTGCAGCCCGTTCATCACGCCCATGATGAGAATGAGCGCGCTCACGCCGACCACCACGCCCCCGATCGCGATGATGCTGATGAGCGACAGCAGCCGCGACCCGCGCCGGCTGCGCAGGTAGCGCCACGCGATCGCGAGCTCCAGCCGCGTTAGGCGCACGCGGCTGGGCCGCGGCGGGCGCGGAGTCTTCACCGGGACGGGCGCGGTCGTCGTCGTCACGTCACTCCGGCCGCATGAGCGGGAACAGGATCGCGTCGCGGATGTGCGCCGTGTCCGTGAGGTACATGAACAACCGGTCGACGCCGATGCCGACGCCGCCGGTCGGCGGCATGCCGTACTCCATGGCGCGCAGGTAATCCTCGTCCACCCCCACCGCCTCCTCGTCACCCGCCGCCTTGAGCCGCGCTTGCGCCTCGAAGCGCCGGCGCTGGTCGATCGGGTCGTTCAGCTCACTGAAGGCGTTGGCCAGCTCGCGCCCGCCGGCGAACAGCTCGAACCGCTCCGTCAGCGCGGGGTTGCCGCGCTTCGGCTTCGCGAGCGGCGAGAGCTCCACCGGATAGTCGAGCACGAACGTCGGTCGATCGATGTGACGCTCGACGAGCGCCTGGAACATCTCGTCGAGCACCTTCGGGCGGCTCAGCGTCTCCACCCTTTCAACCCCGATGCGCTTCGCCGCGTTCCGGAGCGCCTCGTCGTCGAGCGCCATCACGTCGCCCTTGAACGCCTCGTTGAGCGCCGCCACCCACTGGATGCGCGGGAATGGGGGCACCAGCTCCGGCACGCGCTCCGCGAAACCCGGCACCGCGCGCACGGCGGCCGCCGCCGCGGCGATGAGCCGCTCCACGCGGTCCATCATCACGCCGTAGTCCGCGTATGCCTCGTAGAACTCGAGCATCGTGAACTCGGGGTTGTGCGTGCGGTCGATCCCCTCGTTCCGGAAGTCGTGCCCGATCTCGTACACGCGGTCGAAGCCGCCCACGATCAGCCGCTTGAGATACAGCTCGTCGGCGATGCGCAGGAACAGCGGCATGTCGAGCGCGTTGTGGTGCGTCGTGAACGGCCGCGCTGCCGCGCCGCCGTACAGCGGCTGCAGCACCGGCGTCTCCACCTCGAGGTAGCCCAGCCCGTCGAGGTACTGGCGGATCGCGGCGATCATCCGCGCGCGCGCCACGAACGTGCGGCGGACCTCGGGGTGCACCGCGAGGTCCGCGTAGCGCTGGCGATAGCGCTGCTCGGGGTCCTTGAAGCCCGAGTAGCGCACGACCTGTCCGTCGACGATCTGCTCCTTCGCGAACGGCAGCGGGCGCAGCGACTTCGCGAGCAGCTGCACGCGCTCGGCGCGCAGCGTCGCCTCGCCGGCGCGCGTGCGGAACATCGGGCCCTCGACGCCGACGACGTCGCCGATGTCCACGAGCTGCTGCAGCATGGCGAACGCGTCGTCCCCGAGCACGTCGCGGCGGAAGTAGAGCTGCACGCGTCCGTCGGCGTCGCCGAGGTGCGCGAACGCCGTCTTGCCCTGCGAGCGCCACGCCGTTAGGCGGCCGGCCAGTCGGGCCGTGGGCCCCTCGACCGCCGCGCCGTCCGCCGCGCCGCCGCGCTCCAGCGCCTCGAATGCGGTGATGGCGTCCGCCGACGTGTGCGTCCGCTCGAACGAGTACGCGAACGGCTCGATCCCGCGCTCCTGCAGCGCGGCGAGCTTCTCGCGCCGGGCGCGGAGGAGCTGGCTCAGCTCCTCGCCCCCTTCCTCGGGTCCGTTCGGCCGCTCCACCGATTCGTCCACGCTCACGACGACCTCGCGGCGCCGGCGCCGGCGCCGAACTCCTTCAGGTAGGCCTCGATGAACGGGTCGATGCCGCCGTCCATCACCTTCTGCACGTCCGGGATCTTCAGCTCCGTGCGGTGGTCGTTCACCATCGTGTACGGCTGGAAGACGTAGCTGCGCGCCTGGTTGCCGAAGCTCACGTCGCTCTTCGTGGAGTCGAGCGCCGCCTTCGCCGCGAGCTGCTTCTCCAGCTCGATGTTGTACAGCTTGTTCTTGAGCATCTTCATCGCGGTCGCCTTGTTCTTGAACTGCGACCGCTCCTGCTGCGACGCGACGACGACGCCGCTCGGGATGTGCGTTAGGCGCACCGCGGAGCTGGTCTTGTTGACGTGCTGACCGCCCGCGCCGGACGCGCGGAACACGTCCATCTTGATGTCCTCGTCGCGGATCTCGATGTTGATCTCCTCGTTCACGACGGGATAGACGAACACCGACGCGAAGCTCGTGTGGCGCCGCGCGTTCGCGTCGAACGGCGAGATGCGGACGAGCCGATGCACGCCCGTCTCGGCACGCAGGAACCCGAACGCGTACTGGCCGCGGATCTCGAGCACGGCGCCCTTGATCCCCGCCTCCTCGCCTTCGGAGAGGTCGAGCACCTCGACCTCGAAGCCCTTCCGCTCGGCCCACCGCGTGTACATGCGCATGAGCATCTGCGCCCAGTCCTGGGCCTCGGTGCCGCCGGCGCCGGCGCTGATCTCCAGCTGCGCGTCGCGGAAGTCGTCGGCGCCCTGCATCAGCGAGCGCAGCTCGAACGCGGCGAGCTCCTCGTCGATCCCGTCGATCTCGCGACCGAGCTCCGCCGCCATGTCGGCGTCGGGCTCCATCGCCAGCAGGTCGCGCAGCTCCACCGCGCCCTCCACGCGCTTCGCGAGCGCGTCGTAGGGCTCCAGCCAGCCGCGCAGGTCGCGCACCTGCTTCACGACGTCCTGCGCCCGCTCCTGGTTGTCCCAGAAGCCGGGCTCACTCATCTGCGCGTCGAGCCGTTCCAGGCGTTCACGTCGGCTGTCGACGTCAAAGATACCTCCGCAGTTCGGAGACCCGCTCCGACTGCTGCTCGAGCTGCCGACCACGCTCGTTGTCGATCATCCTCGTCTCCTCGTTCGATCGCGATCCTTGCCGTGGCGCAGAACGAACCGGGCCGCATCCCGAGGGGAGCGGCCCGGACGTGTCGCTGCGCGGGTCTCGTGAAGTATAGCGCGCCGTGGAAGGCGCCGCGCCCGGCTAGAAGACCTTCCGGCCCCCGGCGAGGACGTCGTTGAGCGCGTCGCGGAAGTACGGCGTCGACTCCGCGAGCTCGGTGCCCACCTGCTCCACGTACTCCTCGTAGCTCTTCTTGATCTCCTCGCGGAAGAGCTGCTTCAGCGCGCCGGTGCGGAGCCCCTCTTCCCGGCGCTGCGGGTGGTACGCGACCAGGTCGGAGACGAGCGCGCGCGCGAGCCGCCGGGCCTTCTGCCCGGGGTCCGTGGACAGGTACGGGTTGACCGGGCGGCGGATCGCCGGGCCGGCCGAGGCTGCCGGCGAAGGCGACGGCGTGGCGGGAATGCTCGCGGTCGGCGTCGGGGTGCGCTGCACCCGCGGTTGATCGTGCTCGCGCGGCGCCACTGGGGTGGCCGACGGCGCGCCGGCGCCGAAGCGCGCGGCCGGGACGGCATCCGGCGACCGCCAGAGCGTGTCGCGCGGTGCAGCCGGTGGCTCGACGGCCGGCCGCGGGGCGGCCGGCGTCGGGACCGCGGGCGTCGGTGCCGCCGGCGTCGGGGCCCGGCGCGGGGCCTCGGCGGGAGCCGGCGCTGCGCTCGGCGGCTGAACTGGCGCCTGCTGGGCGTCCGCGGCGTGCGGCTCGGAGACTGCCGTCTGCGGGACGCGCGGCGCGGTCTGCTCGGCGATGGCTGCTGCCGGCCGCGGCGGCGTCGCACGCGTCACGCCGACCGCGATCACCCCGCCGCAGACCGAGCACCGCGCGCGCACGCCCCCGACGGGCACCTTCGTCGGATCGACCCTGAAGACGCTCTGGCAGTCCGGACACGTGACGTTCACGGCGACTCCTCCGACGACTGCGGGGTGGACGGCGCCGCGCCGATCGCGACGTCCTGTCGTCGATCGACCGAGAACACCGAGCCGGGTTGCGCCTTCGCGTAGCTCTTCATCTCCGAGGCGAGCGCGCTGACCTGTTCGGCGCGCGTGAAGGTGCGCCGCTCCGTCGTCACGACCCCGATCGAGACACTCATGAGCGGCACGCGGTGCAGCTTACCACGACGGTCCTTCCCGAAGTAGTACCCCGCGCGCCGATCGGTCTCGCGGTACTGGTAGGGCACGAGCGTCTCGAACGTCTCCACGATCGTCCCGCACACTTCCGCCATCGCCGACAGCGGCACGATGAACAGGAAGTCGTCGCCGCCGATGTGCCCCACGAACCCGCGTTCGCCACAGATCCCCTTCACGGTGTCGTGCAGCAGCAGCGCGAGCATCCGGATGACGCGGTCGCCCTCGTTGTACCCGTAGCGGTCGTTGTACTCCTTGAAGTGATCGAGGTCCGCGTAGCAGGTCGCGAACGGCTCCCGGCTCGCGATGCGCAGCTCGATCTCCGCCTCGATCTCCCACGCACCCGGGAGGCGGGTCGTCGGGTGGACGCCGGTGTCGCGCGCCGATCGACGCAGCAGCGCGGCGAGCCGGGCGCGCGCTTCGTCGTCGGGAAGCGCCGTCGGGAGCGCCTCGTCGGCGCCCGCGTCGAGCACGCCGGGCACCTGAGCGGCGGCGTCCACGAGCATCAGCGTCGGGACGATGCCGGTGAACGAGTCGCGCTTCACGCGCTGCGCGGCCGACATCGCGTCATCCAAGCGGCCTTCGCGGCCGTCGAGCACGACGACGGTGGGTCGGGCGCGCAGCGCCCGCGCCATGAGGTCGTCTGCCGAGTCCACGCGCGCCACGTTGCCGACGACGCCGGCGAGCCACGTCCGCACGACGCCCGGCAGCGCGCGGTCCTCCGCGCCGAGCACCACGGCCGTCGTACGCACGCCGCGCGTCCCCTGCGCGGCGGTCATGGGGCCCTCCGGGCTCGGGGTGGACAGGGGCTCTCGGCGGGCATCACGCGCGTTCGGACCGTACGGGGAGGGGTGTGGGCTCGGGCTACCGGAGTGAGGACGACCCACCCGGCGGGGGCGAAACGCCCGGCACGCCCGCCGGCCTCCGAGACGCTACGGTCGGCGCGCCGGGCGCCGGCCGAACGGCGGCCACGGCACCGTCGCCTCGATCCGGCGCTCGCCGAGTGGACCGCGCGACTCGCGCAACCGGACGCTCGCCAGGGCGTCGATCGCGCTCACGAGGTGGTTCGCGCCGATCACGATGAGCGTCATCGTCCAGTCGCGGGAGAGCTGGTTCTCGCGCGTGACGTCGCCCTTGTAGATGTCCCAATCGAGCTGGCGGTCGCGCCACGACCACAGGAAGTCGTCCTTCACGGCCCGCGTCGCGTACGCGGCGAGCGCGCGCTGGTAGCGCGGGTCGGAGGGGGGCAGCACGGTGAACGGGTCGTAGAACAGCGCCCGCGCCTCGTACCACTGCCGGCCGTTGTAGGTCAGCGTGTCCGTCTCCGGCGTCAGCGGCCCGGACGGCGTGCGGTTGTACGCGCCGCTCGCCACCCAGTCGTACAGCGCCTCGAAGTACGCCCAGCTCGTGTCGCGCTGCACGGCGCCGAACGGCGCGCGCGCGACCTCCCGCGCGCGTCGGCGGTAGTCGGCGCGGTGACGGTTCGCCTCGCGTCGGTACTCCAGCGCCTGCACCCACGCGTACGCTTCGGCCACCACGTAGGCGACGCCGCGCGTCTGCCGGAGCGCCGCCTGCCCCGCACCCGGCACGACGAGCGAGGCGACGGGCGCCCACCGCGGCGCCGGAAAGGCTCGCAGCTCGTCCGCCGCGTCCCGTCCGCCCGGCGGGCCCCCGACCCGCGGCGCGTCGGCGACATCGGGAGCCGCAAGCGTGTCCGGGGCGACGGGCACGACGCGCGCGCCGACGATCGCCGGTCGCTGGGCGGCAGCCGGCGCCGCGCCCCACGTCGCGCCGAGCGCGGCGCACGCGAGCGCGACGACGACAGCAGTCCCGCTCCTGCTCGGCATCGTCTCAGAACGTGTAGCGGAGACCCACGTACGTCGGCGGCTTGTCCGCGAACAGCGCCGACGTCGTGAGCTGACGCGCCACGTCGAGCGTGAAGTGCGACGACGTGACACCGAAGCCTAACGCGGGGCCGCCGTAGCCGCTGCGCTCCGCGTAGCCGGCGCGCACCGAGACCGTCTTGCGGTACACCGCCTCCACGCCGACGTGGTACATGCGCTCCAGCCGTACGCCGAGCGGCGTCGACGCGTCGGCCATGACACGGAGCGTCGCCTCGGGAACGTACCGCTCGACGCCGGGCACGTCCCATCCCACGCCGGCGGCGATCTGCGTCGGCAGCGGATCGGCCTGCGCGCGATCCTTCGTCTGCAGCCGGAGCCCGAGGTTGCGCACCGCGAGGCCGACGTGCACGCGCTTCGCGGAGTCGACGTCGAACTGCACGCCGCCGTCCAGCGCGCCGGTCGACGGATGCCGCGGCACCGTCGGGTCGCACTCACCGGTGCAGTCGAACGCGTACTGCACCACCTTCGCCGTGACGCCGGCGGAGAAGCGCGACGTGAAGCCGACCGCGTAGCTCGCCGCGAACGCGTAATCGGCGATCGACAGCGTGCCGGTGACGACGCCGTTGATGTCGGTGAGCTCCTGCGTGCCGAGGCTGTAGCGGTACACGCCGGCGGCGAACGTGCCGAGCACGCGCGACGCCTGCGCGTACGACGCCGTGACGCGCGTGCCCACCTGGTCGACGGCGTAGTCGAGCAGCGCGTCGCGATGCGTTAGGCGTGCGTAGCCCGCGGGGTTGATGAACAGCGCGTTCGTCCCGACCGGGTCGGCGACACCCGCGCCGCCCAGTCCCACGTTGCGCGCGTCGAACGGCACGAGGAGGAACGACGCACCGGCTTCAGAGGACTGCGCTGCCGCCGGGACCGCGACGCCGAACGATGCGACGAGGAGCGTCGTCGCCGCGCCCGTGCGGGCGCCCAGCCGGGGCGTGGAGCGCCTCCCGCGTCGCTCAGAGCGGCGACGCCTCATCGAGCAGCATGATCGGGATGTCGTCGCGCACCGGGTAGCGAAGCCTGCACCGGTGACACACGAGGCTCGATTCGGCCTCGCGGTACTCGAGCTCCCCCTTGCACTTCGGGCACACGAGGATGGCGAGTAGCTGCGGCGAGAGCGTCACTGCCCGGACTCCTTCGGGATGACAAAGCCGAACCGCCTGAGCGAGCGCGGGTCCCGGCGCCAGTTGGACAACACCTTGATCCAGAGGTCCAGATACGCCGGCGCCCCGATCAGCGCTTCGATCTTGCCGCGTGCGACGCGGCCGATCTCTCGAATGCGCGCCCCCTTCGCCCCGATCAGAATGCGCTTCTGACTCTCCCGCTCGACGTACAGAACCGCCCGAATGTAAACGGGCGAGCGGTCCTCGCGGAACTCCTCCACCTCGCAGGCCACGCTGTACGGCACCTCTTCCTCGAGCTGCTCGAGCGCCGTCTCGCGCACGAGCTCACTCGCGAAGAAGCGCAGCGTCTGCGTGCTGATCTCGTCCTCCGGATAGAGAAACGGACTCTCCGGCAGATACGCGCGCAGCTTTACCAGGAGTTCGTCGACTCCGTCACCGCGCGTCGCGGAAACGAACGCCGCGTCGGGGTGCCGCGCGCGAAGGCCGTCGAGCGCCGCCGTGTCGAGCGCGTCGATCTTGTTCAGCACGAGCACCGTCGGCGCGCGCGGCGGCGCGTCGAGCCGTGCCGCGTCCATGAGCGGCGGCGGATCTCCGTCCGTCGCGTCGACCAGGTACGCGACGACGTCGGCGTCGCGCAGCGCCTCGAGCGCGATGCCGCGCATCGCCTCCTGCAGCGCGTAGCGCGGCTCGAGCAGGCCCGGGGTGTCGAGCAGCACCATCTGCGCGTCGTCGGCGGTGCGGATGCCGACGATGCGGTCGCGCGTGGACTGCGGCTTCGGGCTCGTGATGCTGAGCTTCTCGCCGACGATGCGGTTGAGCAGTGTGGACTTGCCGGCGTTCGGCTTGCCGACGACGGTGACGATGCCTGCGCGGGTCATGCGATGGGGTCAGTGCAAACACAGAACCCCCGCCGCGAAGTCGCGACGGGGGTTCTGGAATGAGGTGCCGGCGACGGCCTACTCTCCCGCGCCCTCTCGGGCGGAGTACCATCGGCGCTGCAGGGCTTAACGGCCGTGTTCGGGATGGGAACGGGTGTGGCCCCTGCGCTCTAGTCGCCAGCGAAGCTGCAAGTGAAGTGGTAGTGATCGCGCGCGAATCTGAACCAAAGTAGCAATTGCGCGTTGTGTCTCGAGATCCACCTGCTGACAGGCGGGTGGATCGATTGGGAGTGATCAAGCCGCACGGGCGATTAGGACCGCTGCGCTCGGAACTCGTCGCCGAGTGTCCACGGGCGGCCTATCGACGTGATGGTCTCTCACGGCCCTTCAGGTCCCTCAAGGGGACAGGGAGCATTCATCTCGGGGACGGCTTCCCACTTAGATGCTTTCAGCGGTTATCCGTGCCGATCATCGCTACCCGGCGGTGCCCTTGGCAGGACAGCCGGGACACGAGCGGATCGTCCGACTCGGTCCTCTCGTACTAGAGTCCGCGCCCCTCAATGCTCCAACGCCCACGACGGATACAGACCGAACTGTCTCACGACGTTCTGAACCCAGCTCATGTACCACTTTAACCGGCGAACAGCCGGACCCTTGGGACCTTCTCCAGCCCCAGGATGTGATAAGCCGACATCGAGGTGCCAAACCGCGCCGTCGATGTGAACTCTCGGGCGCGATAAGCCTGTTATCCCCAGCGTACCTTTTATCCGTTGCGCGATAGCCCGCCCACGCGGCACTACCGGATCACTACGACCGACTTTCGTCCCGGCTCGAGCCGTCGCTCTCGCCGTCAGGCTGGCTTCTGCCGTTACACTCTGTGAGCGCGAGTACCGACCGCGCTGAGCCAACCATGCGCGCGCCTCCGTTACGCTTTCGGAGGCGACCGCCCCAGTCAAACTGCCCACCTGCCACGGTCCCAGCCGGGGTTTGCCCGACGTGGTGAGCACGCCGCATTCAGCAGGGTGGTATTTCACTGGCCCCTCCGCCCGAGCTGGCGCCCGGGCCTCAACGGGTCCCACCTATGCTACACAGCTGAATGCAGCGAGCAATGACAAGCTGCAGTAAAGGTGCATGGGGTCTTTTTGTCCTGTCGCGGGAACTCGGAATCCTCACCGAGACTGCAATTTCGCCGAGCGCGTGGTCGAGACAGTGCCCAAGTCGTTACGCCATTCGTGCAGGTCGGAACTTACCCGACAAGGAATTTCGCTACCTTAGGACCGTTATAGTTACGGCCGCCGTTTACCGGGGCTTCGGCTCAAAGCTTCGGGGGTTACCCCCCTGACCTCTCCCCTTAACCTTCCGGCACCGGGCAGGCGTCAGTGCATATACGGCGCCTTGTGCGGCTTGGCATGCACCTGTGTTTTTGCTAAACAGTCGCTTGGGCCGATTCACTGCGGCACAATTCCGCTTCCCGGGTCAACCGGGTCACGGCACTGTGCATCCCTTCTTCCGAAGTTACGGGATCATTATGCCGAGTTCCTTGACCACGTCTCACTCGTGCACCTGAGGCTACTCGCCTCGCCCACCTGTGTCGGTTTGCGGTACGGACATCCCAGCACTCCGCCAGCGACTTTTCTCGCCCGTCGACTCTACGACCCTTGAGCACCCCGAAGGGCGCTCTCGCCATCACCTCTCGGCCGAAGCCTACGGGGTTAGACGGTCATCCACAAAACCGCGGTCGCTTCGTTCCGGTGTCCTCGCTGGGTTCAACGTACTGGGACGGGACGGGAGTGTTCACCCGTTGACCATCGGCTACGCCTCTGGGGCCTCGCCTTAGGACCCGCCTCACCCTGCGCTGATTGCCATGGCGCAGGAACCCTTGGGCTTACGGTGTCGGGGGTTCTCACCCCGATTTGCGCGTACTCATTCCGGCATCCTCACTTCCCGCCGCTCCACCTCAAGGTTTCCACCGAGGCTTCACCGCTACGGGAACGCTCCCCTACCCCTCACACAAAGTGTGAAGGCCAAGCTTCGGCGGGCCGCTTAATCCCGACCATTCTCGGCGCATCCACGCTGGACCGGTGAGCTATTACGCACTCTTTAAAGGAGTGGCTGCTTCTAAGCCAACCTCCCGGTTGTCACGGCACGGACACATCCTTCGCTATACTCAGCGGCCACTTCGGGGCCTTAGCTGTGGCTCTGGGTTCTTTCCCTCTCGCCGCCGGACATTATCGCTCGGCGACTGCCTCCCGCGGTCCATCGGTCAGGTATTCGGAGTTTGGTTGGGGTTGGTAGGGGCCACGCCCCCCCGCGCCCATCCAGTCGCTCTACCCCCTGCCGACATACGGTGCCAAGCACCCGCCGCGAGGCTCTACCTCAATAGATTTCGGGGAGAACCAGCTATCTCCAGGCTTGATTGGCCTTTCACCCCTACCCACAAGTCATCCGAACGGTTTTCAACCCATACCGGTGCGGGCCTCCACTGGGTGTTACCCCAGCTTCACCCTGCTCATGGGTAGATCGCCCTGGCTTCGGGTCTACCCCCAGGCACTCCACGCGCCCTCGTTACAGGACTCGCTTTCGCTGCGGCTCCGGTCCACAAGACCTTAACCTCGCGCCTGAGGCGTAACTCGCCGGATCATAATGCAAAAGGCACGCAGTCAGACGCGCTGAGCTTGCGCCCAGCCGTCCTCCTACCGCTTGTAGGCCAGTGGTTTCAGGCTCTCTTTCACTCCCCGCACTGGGGTGCTTTTCACCTGTCCCTCACGGTACTCGTCCACTATCGGTCACACGGGAGTCTTTAGCCTTGGAGGGTGGTCCCCCCAGCTTCGCGCCCGGTTCCTCGTTCCGGGCGCTACTCAGGAACACCACTAGCCAGCGTCCATCGTCGTCAGTTACCGGGCTCTCACCGTCTCTGGCGCCCCGTTCCAGGGGACTTCACCTGACTTCACGCTGACCGTCCGTGGGTCCTACAACCCCACCCGGCAAGCCGGATGGTTTGGGCTCGGCCCCGTTCGCTCGCCGCTACTGAGGGCATCTCGGTTGATTTCTCTTCCTCCGGGTACTGAGATGTTTCAGTTCCCCGGGTTCGCCCTGCACTTGCGTGCAGTGACGGGGATCGCTCCCCGCCGGGTTTCCCCATTCGGGTATCCGTGGCTCATCGGGTGTGTGCCCCTCCCCACGGCTTATCGCAGCTTACCACGCCCTTCCTCGCCTCCGTGTGCCCAGGCATCCCCCACTGGCCTTCTGTCGCTTGACCACAATCGGGTTCAAGCACAACGCGCAAATTGCTACGAGTGATGTTGCTTGCTGCGCCGCCGCCGAAGCGCGCGACGCATGCGTTCGACTGTCCTCGTCGCCGAGTGCCTAACGGCAGTCGGCGCGCTGACGATCGCATCACGGTGTTGATTCGCGATCTACGATCACTACCACTTCACTTGTCAAACAGCACGGCCTAACGGGCTGGGCCCGCGGCCATATCTGAGAATCGAGTACGAGATCGTGCGATGCGCGAGGCGTGCGACTTCCGAGGACTTTCGAACTCTGAGGAGTTGTACTCGTCGCTCCGGTAAGGAGGTGATCCAGCCGCAGGTTCCCCTACGGCTACCTTGTTACGACTTCGCCCCAGTCACTGCGCTCGCCTTCGGCCGCTAGCTCCCTTGCGGGTTGCGTCACGGACTTCGGGCGCTCACAGCTTCCATGGCGTGACGGGCGGTGTGTACAAGGCCCGGGAACGTATTCACCGTGGCGTAGCTGATCCACGATTACTAGCGATTCCAGCTTCATGCCCTCGAGTTGCAGAGGACAATCCGAACTGAGGCACCGTTTGGGGATTGGCTCGGCCTCGCGGCCTCGCGACCTTCTGTCGGTGCCATTGTAGCACGTGTGTGGCCCTGGGCGTAAGGACCATGATGACTTGACGTCGTCCTCACCTTCCTCCGGTTTGGCACCGGCAGTCCCTCTAGAGTCCCCGGCATGACCCGCTGGTAACTAGAGGCGAGGGTTGCGCTCGTTGCGGGACTTAACCCAACATCTCACGACACGAGCTGACGACAGCCATGCAGCACCTGTGCACGAGCTCCGAAGAGGGGCCCCTGTTTCCAGAGGCTTTCCCGTGCATGTCAAGCCCAGGTAAGGTTCTTCGCGTTGCGTCGAATTAAACCACATGCTCCACCGCTTGTGCGGGCCCCCGTCAATTCCTTTGAGTTTCAGCCTTGCGGCCGTACTCCCCAGGCGGGGCACTTAATGCGTTAGCGCCGGCACTCAGGGGGTCGCTCCCCCAAGCACCTAGTGCCCATCGTTTACGGCGTGGACTACCAGGGTATCTAATCCTGTTTGCTCCCCACGCTGTCGCGCATCAGCGTCAGCACTGTCCCAGCAGGCCGCCTTCGCCACCGGTGTTCTTCCGGATCTCTACGCATTCCACCGCTACACCCGGAATTCCGCCTGCCTCTGACAAGCTCCAGTCTCCCAGTTCGCACGGCCGACCCGGAGTTGAGCCCCGGGCTTTCACCACACGCTTAAGAGACCGCCTACGCGCCCTTTACGCCCAGTGATTCCGGACAACGCTCGCACCCTCTGTATTACCGCGGCTGCTGGCACAGAGTTAGCCGGTGCTTCCTCACCCGGTACCGTCAGGCGCCTCGAAAAGCGCTGTTCGTCCCGGGCAACAGTGGTTTACAACCCGAAGGCCGTCATCCCACACGCGGCGTCGCTGCGTCAGCCTTTCGGCCATTGCGCAAGATTCCCCACTGCTGCCTCCCGTAGGAGTCTGGGCCGTCTCTCAGTCCCAATGTGGCTGGCCATCCTCTCAGACCAGCTACCCGTCATCGCCTTGGTGGGCCATTACCCCGCCAACTAGCTGATAGGCCGCGAGCCCCTCCTGGCGCCTAAATAGTTTCGCGCATCGGGGATGCCCCCGTCGCGCCGTATGCGGTATTACCCGGCCGTTGGGCCGGCTATCCCCCACACCAGGGCAGGTCGCTCACGTGTTACGCACCCGTTCGCCGGTGACGGATTGCTCCGCCCCCTGACTTGCATGTGTTAAGCACGCCGCCAGCGTTCGTCCTGAGCCAGGATCAAACTCTCCAAGAGAGAATCTGTCTGCTCTGCTCGAACGCGGTGTCCCATCGAACGTGGGATCACCACGTCCGGAATCATCAAGATTGCAGGTTAGAACTCTCCCCGACGCCCCTGTGAGCGTCGGATCAGCGAGTCCGCCTCGCACATCCTCACGATCTCGTCTCGATTGTCAATCAGCGTTACAACTTTTTCGCGCCGCGTCAGCGGCAGCCTTTTATTTTACTCAGTCTCGCCTGCCTCGTCAAGGGCTTCTTTCCCAGCCCTCGCTGCCGTGACCTGCCGGCTTACATGAGGCTTGGTCTGCTAAGCTCCATCAGACCAGCGAGTTGCGCTCGTTGTCTTCAGCGCATGTTTCTATTGTAACCGCTCCCGAGACCGCTTTCAAGGGGGGCCGAACAACGCGCCGCTTGCCGCGTCTCACGTCCCGCCCCGATAGCGGGGGCCACGTTGAACCCCTTCGCTGCACCAGGGTTCCACGCCTCGGCGAACCGCCGAGCCTGCCGCTCCTTCCGACAGGACGGCGGGGTCGTCCGCGTGGGACGACCCCGCCCAATGCACCGCCTAGGACTCGAACCTAGAACCTACTGATTAAGAGTCAGCTGCTCTACCATTGAGCTAGCGGTGCAGAGACTCACAACTTAACCGACCGGTAACTGGCGCGCCAGGAGGGATTCGAACCCCCGACCCACAGCTTAGAAGGCTGTTGCTCTATCCACCTGAGCTACTGGCGCTTGCACCACGCAGGGCGCCGCTCGAGCCGGGACTCCCTGTCAGGTCGGGGCGACTGGATTTGAACCAGCGACCTCCTGCTCCCAAAGCAGGCGCGATACCAGGCTACGCTACGCCCCGGACGACCACGGAATGCTAGCCCGTACGGGCTGGACCGTCAACCGCGCTCCATCCCGCCTCCCGGAGCGCGGAAACGAGCGCTCGGAACGCGCGTCCGCGGTGACTCACCCCCTCCTTCTGCGCAACGCTCGCCTCCGCGAACGTGACGCCGAGGTCGTCGGAGAGGAAATACGGGTCGTAGCCGAACCCCTCCCGCCCGCGCGCCTCGTCGAGGATCCGCCCCGGCGCCTCCCCGCGCGCGACGGTCTCGCGGCCGCCGTCGACGAACGCCGCGGCGCAGACGAAGCGCGCGCGACGATCGGCCGCGCCGGCCAGCGCCCGTTGCAGCTTCGCGTTGTTCGCCGCGTCTACTGCGGCCGACGCGCCGACCACGCCAGCGTAGCGCTTGCTGTGGACGCCGGGCGACCCGCCGAGCGCGTCCACGGAGAGACCGGAGTCGTCGGCCACTGTCGGTAGACCGCTCAGGGCGTGAAAGTGGCGCGCCTTCGCGAGCGCGTTCGACTCGAACGTATCGTACGACTCCAACTCGTCCTCCTCCGGCGACTCCGGCAGCCCGGCCGCCGCGAGATCGACGAGATCGACGCCGAGGTTCGCAAACAGCGCACGCAGCTCGCGAAGCTTCCCGGCATTCCGCGTGGCCACGAGGACCCGCGACCGCGACGCGCTCGACTCGGTCACGTGCCGGCGCGAGCGGTGCGCTGAGCGTCCTGCAGCTGCTGGATGCCGGACACCGCGAGATCCAGGAGCGCGTCGAGCTCGGCGCGATCGAACGTGCCGTGCTCCCCGGTGCCCTGCACCTCGACGAACCGCCCCTCCCCGCTCATGACCACGTTCATGTCCACCGCCGCGCGGACGTCCTCGTCGTAGTCGAGGTCGAGCATCGGAGCGCCATCCACGACGCCGACGCTCACGGCCGCGACGAGGCGCTTCACGGGCGAGACGGGGATGACGCCGGCGCTCGACATCGCGTCGAACGCGTCGGCGACGGCCACCGCGGCGCCGGTGATCGCGGCCGTACGCGTGCCGCCATCCGCCTGGAGGACGTCGCAGTCGACGCGCAGCGTGTGCTCCCCGAACCGGAAGTCGTCGAGCATCGCGCGAATGCTGCGGCCGATGAGCCGCTGGATCTCCTGGGTGCGGCCGCCGAGCTGGGCGCGCTCGCGCGGCGTGCGGGTGCGCGTCGCGCGCGGCAGCATCGCGTATTCCGCGGTGATCCATCCCTCGCCGCGCCCCTTCCGCCAGCCCGGGACGCCGGGCTCGACGCTCGCCGTGCACAGCACACGCGTCTTCCCGAACGACACGAGACAGCTTCCCTCGGCGTACTCGGCGACGCCGCGCTCCAGGGCGAGCGGGCGGAGGGCGTCGGACGCGCGACCCTCGCGGATGGTGGTGCGGGACTCAACGGGCACGAAGCTTCTCGATGATGGAGGTGGTGGACTGGCCGGGCGTCAGCGGGATGACGACGACGTCGCCGCCGCGCGCGCGCACCTCGGCCGCGCCGACGATCGTGGACTCGTCATAGTCGCCGCCCTTCACGATGACGTCGGGCTCGACGACGCGCACCAGCTCGAGCGGAGTGTCCTGGCCGAACACGACCACGGCATCCACCGCCTCGAGGGACGCGAGGACGTACGCGCGCTCGGCCTCGCTGCGCACGGGACGCTCGGGACCTTTCAGCCGCCTAACGGATTCGTCGGCGTTCAGACCGACGATGAGCGCGTCGCCCTGCCGGCGCGCCCCGACCACGACGTCGATGTGGCCGGGATGCAGCAGGTCGAAGACGCCGTTGGTGAACACGACGCGGCCGCGCTGCCGCCGGCGCCACGCGCGCGCCTCGTCCCAGGTGAAGATCTTGCGCGCCGGATCGAGCGAGGCGGTCGCGGTCGCGCCGCCGGCTACCACTGCGACTGCGCCCCTTCGACGACGTCGTTGATCATGCGCTCGATCGCGAGCCGGCGGCCGCCCGCCTCGTCTCGCTCGGCGTACTCGCCCTTCGTCGTGAGTCCCTTCCGCTCCCAGAGCGGCTTGCCCGACGACTGGTCGACGATGCTGATGTCCACGACGAGCTGGAGCTGCCGGCGCGCGGACGTCGCCTGGCGCGGATCGGAGCTGTAGCCGATCGGCACGTCGATCTCGTACTTCACGATCGAGCCGCGCACCACGGCGTCGGCCTTCGCCTCGGAGGCTTCGCGCAGGTTGAGCCGGTTCTGAAGCTGGCGGCGAAGCGCCTCGAACACCTCGCGCTGCAGCTCCGGCACGGGCGTCTCGTTGTCGAACGGCAGCACCGCGATGGTACGAACGTGCGACGGAAAGCCGCCGCCCGCGAAGTGGTACGGGCTGAAACGGCACGCGACCATGCCCGATGTCGCGGTGCCTAACGCGATGGCGAAGACGGCGGCGCGCAGCGCCGCCACGGCGCGCGCGCGACGCTCAGCGCTTCCAGATGGACGAGTCAAAGCCACTCACCTCCTCCGTCCGCTCGATGTGCAGCGTGAGCGTGCGATGCGCGGACTCGTTCTCGTAGCGAAGCGTCTCGGCGTCGCGCGTGACCCATTCCTGAATGCGACCGCCGTCGATGCGCTCGACGCGCGTGAGCCGCGGCCCGACGAACGTCACGCGCCACGTGGGATCGGTGCCGATGTCGGCGCGCAGCGTGTCGCCGACAACGCGTGCGGTCGTGTCGCGCGCGGCCGGCACGGTGAGTCGGCCGAGCGTCGCCCACAGCATGGCCGCTGGCGGGATGAAGCGGCGCACGAAGTCGGGCCCAGGAATCGTGAGCTGGTCGCCGATCAGGATCGCCCATCCGCCGCCGAAGCCGCCGTCGACGAAGAAGTCCATGCGCGCGCTGTCGGGCGCGATGATGCGCGCAACGCCCTCGCCGCGCGCCGAGAACCCCTCCTGCTCGCGGTAGTCCCACTTGAAGACGATGCGACGCGCGCCGTTCGGGAGCGCGGTCGACGGGAGCTTCACGACCGGCGTCGGCGCGCCGGCGAGCGGACGAGCGCGCGGCGCGCACGCCGCGGCCGCGAGCGCGACGACGGCGCCCAACGCGAGGCGCGAGAACAGGTGACGATCACGCACGGGCACGCTCCAGGATCTCGCGCACCGGGCCGGGCATCGCCGTCGGACGGCTGTTGCGATCGATCGACACGAGGCGCGTGGACGCCGAGACGAGCCGCACGCCATCGTCGGCGCGCGACACGAGATAGTCGAACGTGACGCTCCGCGATCGCACGTCCGTCATCGTCGTCTCGACGCGAATGAGGTCGTCGTACCGCGCCGGCGCGTGGAACCGCAGGCTCGCCTCCGCTACCGCGAGCGCGACGCCCGCCTCCTCCATCTGCCGATAGCTCATGCCCCCCGTCCGGATGAACTCCGTGCGCCCCACCTCGCACCACGCGAGATAGTTCGCGTGATACACGACACCCATCTGGTCGGTTTCGGCGTAGCGGACGCGGAGCTCGGTGACGTGGACGCGGGACACGGCGGTTGAGTCGACGACGGTGCCGCGGCCGCGGACACCGCGGCGGGCGCCGGCAAGATCGCCAACCCCGACCGCCGTTGTCCACCCGCGCCCGCGGCTTTGTCCATCGCACGGCGCCGGCTAGACTTGGGCTCGTGCTGCCCAGTCCCTGCTACATCTTCTCCGACGCGCACCTCGGCGTGGCGCGGCCCGAGCGCGAGCGCGAGCTGCTCGCGTTCCTGCGGAGCCTGCGCGGCGCGGCGGGCTCGCTGGTGGTGAACGGCGACCTGTTCGACTTCTGGTTCGAGTGGCGATCGGTGATGCCGCGCCGCGCGTTCCGCGTGCTGGCCGCACTCGCCGACCTCCGCGACGATGGCGTGCCGGTGCTGTGGATGGCCGGCAACCACGACTGCTGGGGCGGCGACATCCTGCGCGAGGACGTGGGTGTCGAGTTCCACGTCGGGCCGTGGGAAGGAACGCTGGCGGGTTGGCACACGCGCATCGAGCACGGCGACGGGCTGCGGCCACGGGAGGACCGCGGCTATCGGGCGATCCGGCCGGTGCTGCGACACCCGCTGTCGGTGTGGGCGTTCCGGCTGCTCCACCCGGACTTCGCGAGCCGCCTCGCGCACGGGAGCTCGCACGGCAGCCGAGCGCTCGGTCCAGGCGACGGCGGTGTGGGGCTCCGGCGCATCGCGTTCGACACGCTGGCGCGCGACCCCTCGCTGGAGCTCGTGGTGTTCGGGCACTCGCACGCGCGGATGCTGGACCGCGCGGAGGGCGGCGGCGTGTACGCGAACCCGGGCGCCTGGCTGGACGAGCCGACGTACCTACGGGTGGACGAGCAGGAGATCGCGGTGCTCCGATGGAACGGGTCAGCCGAGGGTGACCGTCTCCATGCTCTCGACCGGCGCGCCGAGGAAGCGCTCCGCCATCGTTAGGAAGTGGTCAGGCGCGTCGCTCGCCACGAAGCGATGCCGCACGATGGACCCGGGCTCAGCGCACATCTCGCGCTCGGCGAGCAGTCGTCCGGTCTCCGCCGCCGTCTCCTCGGCGCTGTCGATGAGACGCACGCCACGTCCGACGACCTCGCCGATGACCGGCTTGAGCAGCGGGTAGTGCGTGCAGCCGAGGACGAGCGTATCGACGTGCGTCTCGACCAACGGCTCGAGGTACTCTTGGGCGATGAGCCGCGTCGCCGCGTGGTCGGTCCAGCCTTCCTCGGCGAGCGGCACGAACAGCGGGCAGGCGCGCGCGCGCACGTGCGCATGCGGCGCGAGCGCGTGGATGGCGCGATGATAGGCGCGCGAGTTGACGGTGCCCACGGTGCCGATGACGCCGATCTCGCCGTTCGTCGATGCACGCACGGCGGCGCGCGCGCCCGGCTCCACGACGCCGACGACCGGCACGGGCAGCTCCTCGCGGAGCATGGGGAGCGCGTGCGCGGTCGCCGTGTTGCACGCGACGACGACGGCCTTCACGCCCTGCGCGAGCAGGAACGTCGCGATCTCGTGGCTGTAGCGACGCACGGTGTCGGGACTCTTCGGCCCGTACGGCACGCGCGCGGTGTCGCCGAAGTAGATGATCGACTCGTTAGGCAGCTGCCGCATCAGCTCACGTGCGACCGTGAGCCCGCCGATCCCCGAGTCGAACACGCCGATGGGCGACGACGACTCGGGGGCGCTCACCAGCTCACCTTCATCGCGAGCGTCGCCCCATGCTCACTCGGCCGCACGCTCACCTCGCCGGGCACGGCCCAGAGATTCGCGGACACGAACGCCTCGGCGCCGGCGATGAGGTGGTTGAACGCGATGACCGCGATCCAGTCCTCGAGGTGCAGTCGGCGCGCGCGGGCGAGACTTCCGTTGAAGAGATTCGGCACGCGCGTGCCCGCGCCCGTGCCCGTCACGGGGTTGCCTGCCGTGTCGACCGGGAAGCTCGTCGCGATGAGACTATCGCCACGAAACGCTTTCGCTTCGGCGAGGTCGAACGTGGACTTCGCGACCATCGCGAGCGCGCCCGCCTCCACGGCCATGAAGAACGCGCCGGTCGCCGTGCGGTCGAGCTTCGACTGACCGAGGCCAGGGACGAGGATCGAATAGATCAGCGCGCGTCGCGCGGAGATCGGCGGGCGCGGAATCGCGCTCGCGCCGACGGCGCGCGGAGGCCGCGGCGCACGGCGCGTCGTGTCGCGCGGTGGCGCGACCGCTGCCGGGACGTTGGGCGCCGTATCCGTGATCACCGGCACCGTCGGCCGCGTCGAGGGACGCACGGTGTCGGCGGGCGCCGGCGCGCGTCGTGTCGTGTCGCGGCGCGTCGTGTCCGGCCGCGGCACCGGCACCTGCGCGCGCGCCGTGGACGCGCAGACTGCAACCAGCGCGAGCGCACCGCCGCCGAGCCACCGCGCGCGCCACGCGCGCGAGACGAAAGGCGTCACTGCGACACCACGCCGAGCCCTCGTCAGCGCTGCGTCGGCAGCGCCGCGACGAGCTCGATCTCGACGCGAACGCCGCGCGGGAGCCCGGCGACGGCGACCGTGGAGCGTGCCGGCCGCGCGTCGCCGAGCGCGCGCGCGTAGACCTCGTTCACCGCGCCGAAGTCCGCCATGTCGGCGAGGAAGATGGTCGTCTTCACGACGTCGGACCACGACACGCCGGACGCGGTGAGCACGGCGGTCAGGTTCCGCAGCGCGCGGTCGGCCTGCGCGACGACGTCGCCCTCGACGACCTGCATCGTCGCGGGATCGAGCGCGATCTGGCCCGCGGTGAACAGGAACCCATTCGCCTTCACGGCCTGCGAGTACGGCCCGATGGCGGCGGGAGCGTCGGCGGTGTGAACGATTTCGAGCTGCGAAGCCGGCACGGAACGGTGATGTCGAGGGACGCGGTCCAGACGGGCGAACGCGCGGGAGTCTATCGGGGGGCTCCAGCGATCGCCAGCCCGAAGCACCGGCGTGCGTTGTCGATCACGAGCGCCGCGACGTGCTCGGCGGTCGCGGCACGCGCCTGCGCCAGCCGCTCGACGGTTCGCGGCACCCACGCCGGCTCGTTGCGCTTGCCGCGGTGCGGCGTGGGCGCGAGATACGGCGCGTCGGACTCGGCGAGCAGGCGGTCGTCCGGCACGAGACGCAGCAGCTCGTCGTCCGTCCATCGCTTGAACGTGACGATGCCACTGAACGAGACATACCAGCCGACGTCGAGCGCGGCGCGCGCGAGATCGTGCGAGCCGGTATAGCAGTGCAGTACGCCGACGACGCCCCGCTTCCCGGCCTCGTACACGAGCGAGAGCGTGTCGTCCGCCGCCTCGCGTGTGTGGACCACGACCGGACGCTCCAGATCGTACGCGAGGTCGAGCTGGGCCTCGAACGCGGCGATCTGCCGGTCGCGCGGCGAGTGGTCGTAGTGGTAATCCAACCCACACTCGCCGACGGCGACGGCGCCCGCGGCGACCTCCGCGCGGATGGCCGCGAGGTCGCGCTCCGCGTCGAACGTGTCGGCGTCGTGCGGGTGCACGCCGGCGGTGAACGAGACGAAGCCCGGATGCCGCACTGCGATCGCGCGGGCGCGCTCGGCAGCGGCGAGCGACTCGCCGATGCACACGAGCGCGAGCGCACCGGCGTCGCGCGCGCGGGCGATGACGTCGTCGCGATCGGCGTCGAACGCCGGGTCGGCGAGATGCGTGTGGCTGTCGACGAACGCGAGCACGGCGAGACGGGATCGACTGTTAGGCGCCCCGCCCGCAAACACCAACCGCCGCCCGGAGGGCGGCGGTCGCGGGTCGGGAGCGGCGTGCGGTCAGCGCGCGCCGACCGCCTGGTTCGAGCGCGGCGCGGCGGGACGCGGAGCCGTCGACGTGCTCTTCGCGACGGCGCCGGCATCCTTGCGCGGGTACTTGTTCTCGATCCAGATGAGGACCGAGGACGCGATGTAGATGGAGCTGAACGTACCGGTCACGACACCGAACAGCATGACCCACGCGAACGGGCGGATCACCTCGCCGGCGAACAGCAGCAGCGCGAGCGTCGCGGCGGACACCGTGGCGTGCGTCAGCACGGAGCGCGGCAGCGTCTCGTTCACCGACTGGTTCACGATGTCGTAGAACGAATCGGTCTTGCGCATGCGGCGCACGTGCTCGCGCACGCGGTCGAAGATCACGATCGTGTCGTTCAGCGAGTAGCCGATCACGGTGAGGATCGCGGCGATGACCGTCAGCGACACCTCGATGTTCATGATCTTGATGAACGCGAGCGTCGTGAAGATGTCGTGCGCCGTCGCGATCACGGCCGCGAGCCCGAAGCGCCACTCGAAGCGCACCGCGAGGTACGCGAGCGTGAGCAGGAACGAGATCAGGATGGCGTAGATCGCGCCGCGCTGCAGCTCGTCACCGACCTTCGCGCCGACGGCCTCGGTGCGGCCGATCTGGAAGTTGCCCGCGCCGAACTTCTGCGTGAGCGCGCGCTCGATGCGGCGTGCGACCGTCTCGGCGCCCTGCTGCCCCGCGACCTCGTGCGGATCCTTCTGCGCGCGAATGGTGAACTCGCGGTCGGATCCGAACTGCGCGATCTCGGCCTCGCGCGTCACCTGGTCGACGGCGGAGCGGATCTGACCGGCATCGACGCGCTGATTGAACTTCACCTGCATCAGCGTGCCGCCGGTGAAGTCGATGCTGTAGCGGATGCCACCGGTCACGAGCATCGAGCCGAAGCCGACCACGATGAAGGCAGCCGTCGCGATGAGCGCGACGCGCCACCACTTGATGAAGTCGTACTTGGTGTTGTGGAAGATGCGGAGCATGGTGCCTCTGGGCCTGTCGAGTGGGCGTCGCGTTCCGGGTCAGATGCTCAGCGACTCGACCCGCGGCGAGCGGTTGAGCCAGAGGAGGTAGAACGTGCGCACGACGAAGATGGCAGTGATCATCGACGCCGCGATACCGGCGAGCAGCGTCACGGCGAAGCCGCGCACGGGGCCGGTGCCGTACTGGTAGAGCACCGCGGCGGTGAGCGCGGTCGACACGTTGGAGTCGACGATGGCGCTCATCGCGTGCCGGAAGCCCTCGTCGATCGCGAGGCGTACCGACTTGCCGGCGTCGAGCTCCTCGCGGATGCGTTCGAAGATCAGCACGTTCGCGTCGACGGCGATACCGATGGACAGCACGAAGCCGGCGAGGCCTGGCAACGTGAGTGTGGCGTCGAAGCCGGCCAGCGTGGCGAGCGTGTAGAGCATGTACAGCACGAGACCGCCGACGGCGAGCAGCCCGGAGAAGCGGTAGTACACGAGCATGATGACGATCACGAGCGTGACCGCGACGGCGCCCGCCAGCAGCCCGTGCCGGATCGAGTCCTGTCCGAGGCTCGGGCCGACCTCGCGCGTCTCCTCGACGCGCAGCGGCACTGGCAGCGCGCCGGCCTTCAGCACGATCGCGAGATCCTGCGCGTCCTGCAGCGAGCCGCCGCCGAGGCGGATCTGGCCACGCGAGCCGATGGCGCTCTCGATCGTCGGCGCCGTGATGACGCGCTGATCGAGCACGACCGCCATGAAGTCCTTGATGTGCTTCGCCGTCTCGTTCTGGAAGCGGCGGCCGCCCTCGCGGCTCAGCTCGAACTGCACCGTGTTGCCCTCGACCGGATCGCTCGACGGCCGCGCGTCGGTCAGGTACTCACCGGTGATGATCGGGCGCGCATCCAGCACCCAGAGCGTGCGGTACACCTGGCCGTTCACGACCATGGTGTCGGCGCCCCAGCGCATGACCTTGCCCGGCGGCAGCGCGCTCTGGACCTCCGGCAGGTCGAGGAGCGACTGGAGTCGCAGGTAGTCGCTCTCGGCGACGACGTACTGGCCGGGGATGTTCGCGGGCTGGACGGCCTTCGTGAACGCGCCGGCGGCGTTCGGCTTCAGCAGGTTCGCGCTGTCGGCCGGCTTCTTCGCGGAGTCGCCGGTGGTGCCGGCGGCCTTCACGGTGTCCTTCTTGGCCGAGTCGCCGCTCGTGAGCAGCGAGCCGAGCCCCTGCTGCGGCGACGGCGTCGCCGTGGCGCCTGGCGTGCCGGCCGCGGACGCCACCGTCGGGAGCTTCGCGGCGGCGATCGCGTCGAGCTTCGGCAGCGAGCGCTCGAGCGCCTGCGTCTCGTCGGTGATCTGGAACTCGAGGAACGCGGCCTTCTGCACCACCGCCTGCGCGCGCTCCGGATCGGCGACGCCGGGCAGCTCGACGATGATGCGGTCGGTGCCGGCCTTCTGGACGAGCGGCTCCGTCACGCCGAGCTCGTCGATGCGGTTGCGGACGACGCGGATCGCGCGGTCGAGCGCCTCGGCCTTGTTCGCCACCGCGCCCTTCGACTCGTCGACCGCGAGTGTGAGGTGCATGCCGCCCTGGAGGTCGAGGCCGCGCTTCAGCGGGACGCGGCGCACGGTGTCGGTCACCATCGTGCCGTTGCGGTTCACGCGCTCGATCACGGTGCGCGGGAAGAGCGCATAGACGGAGAGCACGACCAGCGCTCCGATCGCCAGGAGGCGGTACTTCAGGTTCGACATGCGCCTGCAGGAGGTGGGGAGGTGGAACGAGGGGTCCGGGCGCCGGCGCAGGCCAGCAAACTCCCAGAAACTATTAAGGTTACGCCTTCGGGTGCATCACGTCAACGAACCCGCTCGCGTCGCGTGGCGTCACACTGGCCGCGAGGGCAGCACGCGCCGCCTCGGCGTCGCGGCCGAGCTGCTCGACGAGCGCCTCGACCGACGCGAAGCGCTGGACGTCGCGTAGGCGGGCGACGAAATCGATGCGAACGTGCGCGTCGTAGAGGTCCGCCACGGAGTCGAACAGATGCGCCTCGAGCGACACGCGCTCGTCGCCGAACGTCGGGCGGGGGCCGAGGTTCATCATACCCCCGAACGGGCCGCCGGGTGTCTGCACGACCACGGCGTAGACGCCGGCGAGCGGCAGCAGCTTCCGCGCGGACTCCGGCACCACGTTGATGGTCGGGTAGCCGAGCAGCCGGCCGCGCTTCTCGCCGTGCGAGACGATGCCGGCGACCGAATAGCGCCGGCCGAGCGCGGCACGCGCCGCGTCGAGGTCGCCCTCGGCGAGCGCGCGACGGGTGGCACTCGAAGAGACCGGATCCCCACCATCCGCGGCGACCGGCGGCACCACGTCGACGGTGAAGCCGCGCGACTCGCCGAGCTCGCGCAGAACCGACACGTCGCCGGTCCGGCCGCGCCCGAAGCCGTGGTCGTAGCCGATGAGCAGCTCGCGCATGCGGAAGCGATCGCGCAGCACGATGTCGACGAACTCGTCCGGGCCGTACTCCGCCAGCGTGCGCGTGAACGGCAGCACCGCGACGTAGTCGAGACCGCCCTGGGCGAGGACCTCGAGCTTTTCCCTTCCCGGCGTCAGGAGCTGGGGCGCAGCGCCCGGGTTCACGATCTCCAGCGGATGCGGCTCGAACGTGACGAGCACGCTCGGCAGCCCGGTCGCGCGCGCCCGGCCGACGAGCTGCTGGATGACGTCCCAGTGCCCACGGTGCACGCCGTCGAACGTGCCGACGGTGACGATGGTGTCGCGGACGTTCGGCGGAAGGCCCGATGCCGTCACCGGGTCAGCCCTCACGCAGCACGACGCGCGGCTGCCACCGGTCGCCGGCACGCTCGGCGAGGACGGCGAGCATGTCCGTGGCCTCGCTCGTCAACGCGGCCCAGCTCCCGTCGACGCGGGCGTCCACGGCGATGCCGCTCGTCGCCCGTCTGAGATCGACGTCGCTCAACGCCTGCACCGGGAGATGCGGGAGCGCATCGAGCGCCGGCCGCACTCGCGCGCGACCCTCACGCAGCGCGTCGAGCGAGTCGGCGTCGCTCACGTCGAACGCGCCGCTGTGCGTGCGTCGCAGGGCGGTGAGGTGCGCGGCGCTGGCGACGGCGCGGCCGAGGTCGCGCGCGAGGGAGCGGATGTAGGTGCCGCCGCCGCAGGTGACGCGCGCGTCGCATCCGGCGACCGCGGACTCGTCGCCACGCCACGCGAGGATCTCCCACCGGTCGACACGCACCCGCGCCGGCGCGAGCGTGACGGCAGCGCCTTCACGCGCGAGGTCGTACGCGCGGCGCCCGCCGATGCGCTTGGCCGAATACGCCGGCGGAGTCTGATCCAGCTCGCCGGTGAGCGACGGCAGCGCGGCTTCGATGGCGGCGCGCCCCGGCAGCGGCGCCTGCCTAACGACGGTGCCGTGCAGGTCCTCGGTGTCGGTCTCGGCGCCGAACTGGATCGCCGCCTCGTACACCTTCGGGTCGCCGCTCACGTGCGGCAGCAGCCGCGTCGCGGAGCCCACGAGCAGCACGAGCAGCCCCGTCGCGAACGGATCGAGCGTGCCGGCGTGGCCGATGCGCGACTCGCCTAACGCGCGGCGCGCCACGTTGACGACGTCGTGCGACGTGACGCCGGCCGGCTTGTCCACCAGCACCACTCCGAGCATCGCGGCGTCATTCCGTGGACGCGTCGGGCGAGGCGGCGCCCGTGGTGTGGTCGGACGGCTCGGCGTCCTCCTCCTTCGCCTCACGCTCGCGCTGCAGTTGCTCGAGCAGCGTCTCGATGCGCGCCGCGTGGGCGACGCTCGCGTCGTTGCGGAACTCGATCTCCGGCGCGGCGCGCAGACGCAGCGAGCGGCCGATGCGCCCACGCAGATGTCCGGCGACGCCGGCGAGGCCCTCGAACGTCTCGGCCTTCGCGGCGTCGTCGCCCATGATGCTCACGAACACGCGCGCGTGCCGCAGGTCGCGCGTGACCTCGACGCCGGTGACGGTGACGAGGCCGCGCACGCGCGGATCCTTCACGCCGTCGGCGAGGAACTGCGCGACCTCCTCGCGGATCGCCTCGGCGACGCGGTCGGGTCGTCGGTTGTCGAATGCCATACTCTAACCCCTATAGAATCGCTCCACGCTCCACACTCCACGCTCGACGCTCGGCCAGTCGCCGTGACTGAGCGAGCGTGGAGCGTGGAGCGTGGAGCGTGGAGGGGTTACGCGTTGGAGTTGGCGAGCGTGCGCGCGACTTCCTCGGTCCGGTAGCACTCGAGCACGTCCCCGACCTTGAGGTCGTTGAAGTTCTCGACGCCGATACCGCACTCGAAGCCCTCGCGCACTTCTTTGACGTCGTCCTTGAAGCGGCGCAGCGAGCCGATCGCGCCGTCGTAGATCTCGATGCCGTCGCGGATGACGCGCACGCGCCCCTGTCGGTTGATGACGCCGCTGCGAACCGAGCAGCCGGCGATGGTGCCGATGCGCGGCACCTTGAACGTCTCGCGAACCTCCGCCTCGCCGAGCACCACCTCGCGCTCCTCGGGCTTCAGCATGCCCTCGAGCGCGGCGCGCACGTCGTTCACCGCCTCGTAGATGATGCGGTACAGCTTGATGTCGACGCCCTCGCGCTCGGCCGATGCGCGCGCCTTGTTGTCGGGGCGCACGTGGAAGCCAATGATGATCGCGCCCGCCGCCTTCGCGAGCAGGATGTCGCCCTCGGTGATCGCGCCGACGCCGCGCTGCACGATCTCGACGGCCACCTCGGCGTTCGAGAGCTGCCCGAGCGCGTCGGCGAGCGCCTCCGCCGGACCGCCCTGGTCTGCCTTGATGAGCAGCTTGAGGTTCCGCGTGCCGCCGGGCCCCGCCTGCGACATGAAGTCCTCGAGCGTGACCACGCCCTTGGACGTGCGACGCGACTTCGCCTCGCGGTCGAGCCGCTCGCGGCGCTGCGCGATGTCGCGCGCGGCCGTCGCGTCCTCCACCACCGAGAGCTGATCGCCGGCCATCGGCACGCCCGTGAGACCGAGGATCTGCACCGGGATCGCGGGGCCCGCCTCCTTCACCGCCTTCCCGCGCTCGTCGAGCAGCGCGCGCACGCGGCCGGAGAACATGCCGCAGATGAAGTCGTCGCCGACGTGGAGCGTGCCGTTCGACACGAGCACCGTCGCGACGGGGCCCTTGCCCGGGTCGAGCTGCGCCTCGACGACCGAGCCGGAGGCGCGGCGGTCGGGGTTCGCCTTGAGATCCAGGATCTCGGCCTGCAGCAGGATCTGGTCGAGCAGCTCGCCGATGTTCGTGCCCTTCTTCGCCGAGATCTCCGTCGCGAGCACGTTACCGCCGAACTCCTCGAGCACCACGTTGTGGTTCAGGAGCTCCTGCTTCACGCGCCCCGGGTTCGCCTGCGGCAAGTCGATCTTGTTGATCGCGACGACCATCGGCACGCCTGCGTTCTTCGCGTGCGAGATCGCCTCGATCGTCTGCGGCATGAGCCCGTCGTCCGCGGCGACGACGAGGACGACGATGTCGGTCACCTGCGCGCCGCGGGCACGCATCGCGGTGAACGCCTCGTGACCCGGCGTGTCGAGGAACGTGATGTGACGCCCACCGGGCAGCGTGACGTGATACGCGCCGATGTGCTGCGTGATGCCGCCGGCCTCGCCGGCGACGACGTTCGCCTTGCGGATGTAGTCGAGCAGCGAGGTCTTACCATGGTCGACGTGACCCATGATCGTGACCACCGGCGGGCGCGACACGAGATCCTCGGCCGTGTCCTCGACGGTCTCCTCGCCGAAGTCCGCGAGGTACTCCTCCTCGCGTACGGCCTGGAACCCGAACTCGCCGGCGATCAGCTCGATCTGGTCGAAGTCGAGTCGCTGGTTGATGGTCACCATCAACCCGAGGTTCTTCAGCGCGAAGCCGACGATTTGGGTCGGCGAGACCTTCAGGATCTGCGCGAGGTCGGCGACGGTGATGAACTCGTTCACGCGCACCGTCGTGCGCTCGCGCTGCGCCTCGGCGGCGCGCAGCGCCTCCATCTCCTCGCGCGCGTCGTCGCGACCGCGGCCGCGGCCGCGGGTCGGCGCGCCGCGCATCCCCTGCATCGTGCGCGCGATGTTCTCCGCCACCGCGGCCTGATCCACGCCGCCGCGCCGGTTCTTCTTGCCGCCGCGCCGGCTATTGTCGCGCGAGGCGGTGCCGGCACCGGCGCCGGCCCCACCGCCGCCACCCGCACCGCCGCCACCGCCGCCGCCGCCGAACGACGCACCGCCGCCGCCCGGGCGACGGTCGTCACGACGGGCCCCACCCCCCGGGGCACCGGGCGTGGCGGACGCGATCGGCCGCGGCGCGCCCGGCGTCACGGGCCGCGGACGCGGCGCGCCGGGCACGATCGGCCGCGGACGCGGGCGATCGCCGGCCGGGGCCGACGGCGTGCTCGGCGACGCGCTCGCCACCGGCGTGGGCATGCCGCCAGCGGGACGGCCCGGCTGCGACGGACGCGGCGGAGCACCGGCGCCGCCACTCGGGGCCGCGGGGCGCGGCGCCGCGGGAGCCGGCGTCGGCTCCGCGGTCGTCTCGGGCTCCTGCGACACGGGCACGGCGACCGCGCGCTCGCGGTCGGCCCGGTCGCGGTCGGCGCGCTCGACGGGGACCTCGACCTGCGCCTCGGCCGGCGCGGTCCCGCGCGTGGCCTCGACCGGGGCCGGCTCGGCGGGCGCCTCGGGGGCGCTGGTCTCGGCGATCTGCGTCGGCGCCTCGACCGGCGCGGCCTGCGCCACGGCGGTCGCGCGCTCCGCGGCGACTTCGATCTCAGGGGCGGCCGGCTCGGCGACCGCGACCGCCGACTCTGGGGCCTCGGCGGCCGGGGCGAGCGGCGACTCCGCCGGGCGCACGCGGCGGCGCACGGCGTGGGGCGCCTCGGCGGCAGCGGCCGGCGCGGGGGCCGGCTCCGGTGCGGCAGGGGCTCGGCGTCGACGCGTGGGCTGCGGCGCGGCGGCCTGGGCCGCCCGCTCGGCTCGAGCGCGCTTCTCCCGCTCCCAGCGCGCGCGGATGCGCGACACCTGGTCGTCGGTCAGCAGTGTGAGGTGGCTCCGCACGGGCACCTCCATCTTCCGAAGAAGCTCGATGACTTCATCGGTGGAGATCCCGAACTCGCCAGCCATGTCGTGCACACGAAGCTTGCTCAAACCATCCTCCTCAATCGCTCCCACTCACGTCCGCATCGGACGCGCCGCCCGGCGGCCAGCGCAACGACGCTTCCGCGAGCATCTCTTGTATACCCCGTGCGAGGTTCCGGTCCGTGACGCCGACCGCCGCCGTGGTCTCCCGACCGACCGCGTGGCCGAGCGCCGCCGCTCCCGGACCCTCCACTACCGGCACCCGCTTCGCAGCGAGCAGCGGCAGCACCTTCTCGAGACTATGGCGCGAGACGTCGGGCGCAACGACGGCCAGCACGAGGGTTCCCTTCGACGCCGCCTCGCGCACCCGCTCGACTCCCACCACCGCCCCCCGCCCCCGGACGCCGAGGCCCAGCAGACGAAGCAGCTTCGCCTCGGCCGCCGGGTTCACGGTCAGTCTCCGGCGCTGGCCGACTCGTCGGCCGACGCCTGACCCGATTCGTCTTCCTCCTCCGTGGTCAGCTCGTCGATGATGCCGATGAGCCGATCGGCCTCCTGCGGCGCGATGCCGGGAAGGCGGAGGAAGTCGTCCCGCTCCAAATCAATGATATCGTTCAACGTACGGTAGCCGGCATCCTCGAGAACGGCCACGATCGCCGGATCGATCCCCGCGATGTCGCCCAGCCGGACGTCGGGCACTTCCTCCTCGACCTCGGGCGCGCCGAACAGCCGCTCCTCGCCGCCCTTCTCCAGCCACTCGCGGCTGGAGTAGAGATCGATCTTCCAGCCGGTGAGCTCCGACGCCAGGCGCACGTTCTGGCCGTTGCGCCCGATCGCGAGCGAGAGCTGGTCGTCGTCGACGATGGCCTGGATCGTACGCGACCCGGCGTCGCTGAACACGCGGGCGACCTTCGCCGGCGCGAGCGCGAGCTTCGCGAACCGCTCCGGATCGGCCGACCAGGGGACGATGTCGATGCGCTCGCCCCCGAGCTCGTTCACGACGGCCTGCACGCGAGCGCCCTTCAGCCCGACGCACGCGCCGACCGGATCGACCGAGTCGTCGCGCGAGAAGACGGCGATCTTGGTGCGGCTGCCGACCTCACGGGCGGCTGCGCGGATCTCCACGATGTTCTGCTGGATCTCGGGGACCTCGAGCCGGAACAACGCCTGCACGAAAAGCGCGTCGGAACGGCTCAGGATGAGGCGCGGGCCCTTCGGCGTGTCCTCTACGCGCTTCAGCACCGCGCGGATCGGCTCGCCCTGGTGGTAGTGCTCGCGGTGGTTCTGCTCGCGGTACGGGATGATGGCCTCCGCCTCGCGGAAGCGATTCAGCATCACGACCAGCTTGCCGCGCTCGATCTGCTGCACCTCGCCGGAGAGCAGCTCGCCGACCTTCGTCGAGAACTCGTCCTTGATGCGGGTGCGCTCGCCCTCGCGGACGCGCTGGATGATGCGCTGCTTCGCCGCCTGCACGGCGGCGCGCCCGAACTCCGCGAACTCGACCGGCCGCTCCAGGATGTCGCCGACCTGGAACTCCTCGTCCTCGAAGCGCGCCTCGTCGAGCGAGATCTCACGCGCCGCATCGGTGACCTCGGCGACGACGGTATAGAGCAGCGTGATGCGGATCTGCCCGGTCTCGTCGTCGATGTCCACCTCGGCGTTGACCGTGGGCCCGTACTTCTTCGCGAGGGCCGCGAGGATCCCGTCCTGGAGCAGCCCCTGGAGCTCGGCCCGGTCGAGCTGCTTCGCGTTCGTCAGCTCGCGCAGGGCGTTGAGAATGTCAGGCGATGCAACCATCCAAGACTCCTTTACCGATTCTTCCAGTGGAACGCCAGGCGGGCCTGCGTGACGTCGACGAGCGGGAGCCGGTGCTCCGTCCCCCGCTCGTCCCGCACGACCGCGATCTCCCCACCCGGCTCGCCTTCGACCGACACGATGTGCACCTCGGCCTTGCCGCCGGGCAACGGCCCCGCGGTCACGACCGCGGGCTGCCCGACGAACCGCCGCCAGTCGGCGGCGTGCCGGAGCGGCCGCTCCACCCCCGGCGACGACACCTCGAGGACGTACCGATCGCCCGCCACCCGCGTGGCGTCGAGCCGTGATTCGATCGCCCGCGACACCTGCGCGCAGTCGTCGACGGCCAGCGCGCTTCCGTCGCGCCGCTCGATTCGCACCTCCAGCACCGGACGCGTCCGACTGCCCCGCCGTCGGAGCTCGACGAGGTCGAACCCAAGCGAGTCAAGTTCAGTCGTGACAAGGTCTTCCAGTGCGTCAGCCACTCCCGTTTCAGTCCCTCACGGCAACAAAAAAATGTGGGGAACCTCCCCCACATTCAACCGCGCGGCCCTCTGCCGCGGCACACAATGATTAAGGTAGAGGCCCGGTAGCCCAGGGTCAACCCGACCGCGGAGCGTACAAGACGCCGACCTGGCGTCCGGGGTCGCCGGCGCGGTGCGAGAAGAAGCGCTCGTTGTCGCACCGCGTGCACGGTGCCTCTGGCCGCACGTCGCGCACGCCGAGGGCACGCGCCTGGTCGGCGATGATCGCGCGGAGGTCCACCGGCGTCGGCGCCGCGACCTCGCGGCCGGTGAGCCGACGGTGCACGTCGGGGCTCACCTCGTAGCAGCGGCCGCAGATCGCGGCGCCCATCGCGACGCGCAACTCCGACGCGGGCAGGCCGTGCGCCGCGAGCAGCCGCACCGCCTCGGCGACGATGTTCGCCTCCGTGCCGCGCCAACCGGAGTGCAGCAGCGCCGTGGCGCCCGACGGGTGGGCGACGAACACGGGGACGCAGTCGGCGACCGAGACCGCGAGCGCGGTGCCCCGCTCCGGCGCGAGATGCCCGTCGGCCGCGGGGCCGCGCAGCCAGCCGACCCACGCGCCGTCGTGGACGAGCACGCGCGCCCCGTGCACCTGGCGCGCGGTCACCAGCCGGCCGACGTCCGGGTCGCCGAACAGATGCGCGCGGAGCGCATCCCACCGTCCGAGCACCGCGGCCGCCGGCTCGTCGCTCGACGTCGAGAACGTGCCGGCGTCGCGCGTCGTGACGAGCGCGCGGATCCCCCAGTCGTCGAACGCGTCGAGCGACGCGTACGGGCCGGCCGCGAGCGCGCTGCTCGTCACCCGTGGCGCCGCTCGTCGACGCGCTCGATGCTCGCGCCGAGCGCCTTGAGCCGCTCGTCGATGCGCTCGTAGCCGCGCTCGATCTGCGAGACGTTGTTGATGACGCTCGTTCCCTCGGCGCACAGCGCGGCCAGCAGCATCGCCATGCCGGCGCGGATGTCGGGCGACTCGAGCACCGACGCGCGCAGCTTCGACGGCCCGGCGACGAGCGCGCGGTGCGGATCGCAGAGCACGATCCGCGCGCCCATGCCAATCAGCTTGTCGACGAAGAACATGCGCGACTCGAACATCTTCTCGTGCATCATCACGATGCCGTCGCACTGCGTGGCCGTGACGATGGCGATGGACATGACGTCGGCCGGGAACGCGGGCCACGGCTGATCGCTGATCGTGGGGATGTGGCCGCCGAGGTCCGACTGGATCTTCCGCGACTGTCGCTCGGGGATCACGAGATCGTCGCCGTCGACCTCGCACTCGATGCCGAGCCGCTCGAAACCCATCAGCGTCGACTTCAGGTGCTCGACGCCCGCGCTCTCGATGCGCAGATGCGACTGCGTGACGGCGGCGAGGCCAATGAACGAGCCGACCTCGATGTGATCGGGCCCGATGCGGTGCGTCGTGCCGTGCAGCGGCTGGCCGCCGTACACGGTCATCTGGTTCGACCCGATGCCGTCGATGCGGGCGCCCATCGACATCAGGAAGCGCGCGAGGTCCTGCACGTGCGGCTCGCTCGCGGCGTTGCGCAGCACGGTCGTGCCCTTCGCCATCACCGCGGCCATGAGCGCGTTCTCGGTGCCGGTGACGCTCGGCTCGTCGAGGAACACCTCCGCGCCGCGCAGCTCGGACGCCTCGATCTCGAACACGTCGGAGAGCGAGAACTTCGCGCCGAGCTGCTCGAGCGCGAGGAAGTGGGTATCGAGTCGACGCCGTCCGATCACGTCGCCGCCCGGTGGCGGGAGCACGATGCGGCCCGCGCGGCCGAGCAGCGGTCCGGCGAGCAGGATCGAGCCGCGGATCTTGCGCGACAGGTCGCGATCGAGCTCCGCGGGCACGACCTGCTTCGCGTGGATCCGCAGCGTGTTGCGCCCGTCCCAGTCGATCGACACGCCGAGCGACCGGACGAGCTCGACCAACGTCTCGATGTCCCGGATGCGCGGGACGTTCTCGAGCACGACCGGCTGGTCGGTGAGGAGCGCGCCGGCGACGATGGGCAGCGCGGCGTTCTTGTTCCCCGAGGGACGGATCGAGCCGGAGAGCTTGCGCCCTCCCTCGACGACGAACTGCACGGCGTGACTGGCTGGCATTGTGGCTGATGGGCGACCCACGTTCGTTTCTTGACACCTCTACAGAGCCCGAGATAGATAGCCGGCGACGGCGCTCGGCTGTACCGTGCGCCGCGTGCTCGTGGCCGCCACGGTTGGGCCTGGCCCCTGGTTTGCACGCGTCCGGGCCGCACCCGCGTGCTCCACCGACTCCCGCGCCTCATGATCTCTCCCGACGCGACGCTCGCCCATGTGGGCGCCTGGCTACTGGCGCAGGTCGCGACGCTGCCGGACACGATCGTGACGAAGCAGGCCCCGGTGCCGATCGGCTGGTTCGACCAGGTCGGTCAGTACCTGCGGGCCGCGATGACGCTTGCGATTCTCGTGCTCACGGTCGCGGTCGTGCCCGCCGCGTGGAACTTCCGGAAGAGCTATCAGAAGATCAGCGATCTGCTCGACCGCGTGTATGCGGACGTGAACCCGATCACGCACCACGCGAGCCGCATCGCGGAGAACATCGACTACGTGACGACGGCCCTGCGCGCCGACGTGCAGCGCGCGAGCGCGACGCTCACCGACGCGAACACGCGCCTGCAGGAAGCCATCCGCAACGCCGAGTCGCGAGCGCGAGACTTCGATGCGCTGCTCGCCGTCGTGCAGGACGAGACCGAGGGCGCGTTCGTGTCGACCGCGTCGACGATGCGGGGCGTGCGGACCGGGATGGAGACGCTGCGCGACGCGCTGCAGCTCACGCTGCGCGACGTGAAGCGGGCGGCGCTGGAGTCGCCGGTGCAGACCGAGGTCGCACGTGCGCGCGCGCGCGCGGCGACGCGGAGCTCGACGACGTGGCGCGCGACCTCGCCGCGGTGGACGTGCGGTACACGCCGCCGTCCGGAACGCCGACGGTCGGATCGCCGAACGAGCCGGCCGGACCGGCGACGTTCGGCGCGTTCGACGAGATCGTCGACGACGAGGTGGAGGAGCCGGTGTTCGAGGACGACATCTCGGCCGAGACCGAGGGCCTGTACGAGGAGGAACCCGAGCATGGAGAGCGGAGCCAGCAAGCGGGGGGGAGTCGCGGCCGGAGCGGCCGCGCGTCCGCCCGAGGCGAGGAGACGACGCGTAACGAGCCGCGCGAGTCGAACGCGACCGGTACGGCGAGCGACGACGACACGAACGCGCTGCTCGGCGCGGCGTTGATCGGTGCGGCGATCGGCGCGGGGCTCGGGCTGCTGGCCAGCCGCGCGTTCGAAGGGGACGCGATGAGCGTGGTGATGCGCTCCGCGCGCAAGCGGGTGAAGCGCGGCGTCCGCAGCGGCCGCAAGGCTGCGTCGGCCGCGGGCTCCGCGGCGGGCGAGGCGCTCGGCGACGCGCGCGACGCGGTCGGCCACTTCGCCGAGCGAGCGCGCGACTCGTTCGAGAGCGCGCTGCAGCGCGAGGTGCGGCAGCTTCGCAAGGCCGCGCGCCGCCGGCGTCGCCGGCTGGCCTTCTGGCGGTGACGCCGCGCGACCGCCGGCTGCCGCCGGCGGTCGCGATCCTCGGCGGCGCGCTCGGGTGCGTCGTCGCGGCGTGCGTGCTGGTGGCACTGCTCCCGAGCACCGCGCACGCGTGGACGCCCGGCACGCACGTCTTCCTCGGCGAGGCGGTGCTCCGCTCGCTCGACCTCGTGCCGCAGGCGATCGCGGATCTGCTGCGCGCGTTCCCGTACGACTTCCTGTACGGATCGATCGCCGCCGACACGAGCATCGCGAAGAAGTACGTGCCGACGGGACGCCACTGCCACTCGTGGAACGTCGGACAGGAGATCGCGGAGCAGGCCGACGACGAGCCGTTGCGCGCGTTCGCGCTCGGGTATCAGGCACACCTCGCCGCGGACGCCGTCGCGCACAACTACTTCGTGCCGCGGCAGCTCGCGGTGACCGCCAGCACGGCGTCGTTAGGCCACAGCTACTGGGAGAGCCGGTTCGAGACGCACCTCGGCGACCGGTGCAGCCGACGCGCGCGGGAGCTGATCATGCTGGACCACGCGCGCTCGGACGATCATCTCGACCGCATCCTGAGCCCGACGATTTTCAGCACATCGACGAACCGTCGGATCTTCCGCGGGATGGTGCACGTGGCCGACAGCGAGTCGTGGCAGCGGATCTTCTCGCTGATGACGGAGAACAGCCGCTGGGACCTCACCGATGCCGAGGTCGAGCAGCATCTCATGCGCTCGTTCGACTTCGTGATCGACTGGCTGCGGCGTGGCGAGCGCTCGGAGCCGTACCGCCTCGACCCGAGCGGCGACGAGCCGCTGACGACGGCGAAGCGCGTGCGCCGCGCCGCGCTGCGACGCGGTGGCAGCACGCTGGTGCGCGACGAGGCGGAGCGCCGCTTCGGCCTCCCCGCCTCGTCGCTGCGCTTCGCCGCCGAGCTGTCGATGCCGCTGTTCCTCCGGTCGCGCGTGCCGGCCGAGTCGCCTAACGGCAACTAGCGCACGCGTTCGGCGAGCAGGGCGTTCACGCGCTTCGGGTCCGCGCTGCCGCCGGACTTCTTCATCACGAAGCCGACGAGCGGCCCCTGGAGCTTGCGATCGCCGCCGGCGAAGCGCTCGGCCTCCGCGGGGTGCTCGGCGAACACCTCGTCGACCCACGCCCGCAGCTTCGCATCGTCGGTGACCTTCAGCAGCCCCTCGCGCTCGGCGATCTTCTGCGGCTCCACGCCGGTGCGGACCATCAGCACGAAGATCTGCGCGCCGGCGGAGTGGCTCACGACGTCGTCGCGGATCATGTCGAGCAACGCGGCGAGGTCGGCGGGGCGCACCTGGAGCTGGAACTCCTCGATGGTGTGCCCCGTCTCGTTCAGCACCTTCAGCACGTCGCGCATCACCCAGTGCGCCGCCGTCTTCGCGTCGCCGTGGATGCGCGCCACGCTCTCGAAGTACGTCGAGACGCCGCGGTCGGCGGCGAGCACGCCGACCTCCGCGGGGCCGAGGCCGTAGGCCTCCTTCAGCCGCTCGCGGTGCGCGGCGGGCAGCTCGGGGAGCTCGTCGCGGCGCGCCTCGATCCACTCGCGCGTGAGAATCAGCGGCGGGAGATCCGGCTCCGGGAAGTAGCGATAGTCGTGGCTCCCTTCCTTGCTGCGCGCCGGACGCGTCTCGCCGCGCTTGTCGTCCCACAGCATCGTCTGCTGCTCGACGGCGCCGCCCGACGCGATCAGAGCGCACTGCCGCACGAACTCCGCCTCCAGCGCGCGCTCGACGCCGGCGAAGGAGTTCATGTTCTTGATCTCGGTCTTCGTGCCGAGCCCCGTGTCGCCCCGCCGCCGAACGCTGATGTTCGCGTCCACGCGCAGCGAGCCCTCCTCCATGTTCGCGTCGCTCGCGCCGACGTACTCGATGATCTGCTTCAGCGATCGCAGGTACGCGCCCGCTTCCGCGGACGAGCGCATGTCCGGCTCGCTCACGATCTCGATGAGCGGCACGCCGGTGCGATTCAGGTCGATGGCGGTCCCGCCGGGGAAGCGGTCGTGCAGCGACTTGCCGGCATCCTCCTCCATGTGCACGCGGTGCACGCCGACGTTCAGCGGCGCGCCGTCGGGCGTCTCCCCGATCTGCACCTTGCCGCCGGTGGCCAGCGGCCGGTCGTACTGCGTGATCTGGTAGCCCTTCGGCAGATCCGGGTAGAAGTAGTTCTTGCGCGCGAACACCGAGATCTCGTGCACGTCGCAGCCCAGCGCGAGCGCGGCGCGCGTCGCGAGCACCACGGCCTCGTAGTTCAGCACCGGCAGCGTACCCGGAAGGCCGAGGCACACGGGGCACGTGTTCGCGTTCGGCTCGGCGCCGAAGTTCGTGGAGCAGTTGCAGAAGATCTTCGTGCGCGTGGCGAGCTGCACGTGCACCTCGAGGCCGACGACCATCTCGTACGTCTCGGCCCACGATGCGGACCTGCTCGGCGCGGTCGCGGTCATCGCATGCTCTCCGCATGCATCGCGCGCTCGAGCGCGTACGCGGCACGGAACATCAGCGCCTCACCGAAGTGCGGCGCGATGAGCTGCGCGCCGACGGGCATCCCGTCCACGCGACCCGCGGGCACGCTCATCGCCGGCACGCCCGCGAGGTTCGCCGTCACCGTGAAGACGTCGTTGAGGTACATCTCGTACGGATCGGTCACCGCGCCGAGCCGGAACGCCGGCGTCGGTGTCGTGGGCGTGAGCAGCAGGTCCACCGTGTCGAACACCTGCGAGAAGTCGCGCGCGATGAGCGCGCGCACCTCCTGCGCGCGGCGGTAGTACGCGTCGTAGTAGCCCGCCGAGAGCACGTACGTGCCGATGAGGATGCGGCGCGTGACCTCGGCGCCGAAGCCCTCCGAGCGCGTGCGCTCGTACATGTCGCGCAGCCCGTCGCTCGCCACGCGCCGACCGAACCGCACGCCATCGTAGCGCGCGAGATTGCTCGACGCTTCGGCCGGTGCGAGGACGTAGTACACGGGGATCGCGAGCGACGTGTGCGGCAGCGACACCGACTCCACGCGCGCGCCGGCGATCTTCAGGAGCTCCACCGCGTGGTCGATGCGCTCCTTCAGGCGCGCGTCGAGCGTGTCGGGGAAATACTCCTTCGGCAGCCCGATGCGCACGTCGCGCAGCGGCAGACCGTCGGAGACGCGCGCGCCGCCACCGCGGTACGACGGCACTGGCGTGTCGGTGCTCGTGGCGTCGAGCGGATCGAGGCCGGCGACCACCTCGAGCGCGAGCGCTGCGTCGTCCACCGTGCGCCCGAACACGCCGACCTGGTCGAGCGACGACGCGAACGCCACCAGCCCGCTCCGGCTCACGCGGCCGTACGTCGGCTTCACGCCGACGACGCCGCAGAACGCCGCCGGCTGCCTAACGGAACCGCCGGTCTCCGAGCCCAACGCGATGCGCACCGCCCCCGCCGCGACCGCGGCCGCCGACCCGCCCGACGAGCCGCCCGGCACGCGCGACGGATCGAGCGGGTTGCGCGCCGGTCCGTACGCGCTGTGCTCGGTGGAGGAGCCCATCCCGAACTCGTCCATGTTCGTCTTGCCGACGACGACGGCGCCCGCCTCGCGCAGTCGCGTCACGACCGTCGCCTCGTACGGGCTCACGTACCCCTCGAGGATCCGCGAGCCGCACGTCGTCGGCAGATCGACCGTGGCGATGTTGTCCTTCACCATCACCGGCACGCCGGCGAGACGACGCGGCGTCACGTCCGACCCGTCGCCGCGTGCGGCGTCGAGCGCGTCCGCGTCGGCGACGGCCGCGTCGTCGTCCGACCAGAGCACCGCGTTCAGACCGTCGCGACCGAGCTGCGCCTCGCTCGCGCGCGCAATGCTCGCGCGCACGACGTCCGCCGCCGCCACGCGACCGGTGGACACGAGCGTCGCGAGCTGCGCGATCGGCGTCGCCAGGAGATCCGCGTTGGTCACGCCTCGTCCTCCACCACCGCCTCCGCTTCCGTCTGCCCGACGTCGACGTGCGTCGCGAGGCGCGGCACGAGGAAGAACCCGTCGCGCGGATCGGGCGCGAACTCGTCGCGGCCACGCGCGAGCGGGTAGGGCTCACCTTCGTCCGCGCGCAGCCGCATGCCGCCGGCACCGACGCCGAGCACCGGATCGACGTCGCTCGTGTCGACGCCGGAGAGCACCTCCATGTGCGCGAGGATGCCGTTCAGCTCCGCGAGCAGCGCCGGGACGCGCTCGGGCGCGAGGCCGAGGCGCGCGAGCGACGCGATGTGGCGGAGGTCCTGCTCGGAGACGCTCACGTCAGTCCCACTCCCGTTCGAGGTTCGCCTGGGCGACGACGAGCGTCTTGCGACCGATCGTCTCGTCGTCGAAGTCGATGCGCACCTTCGCGTCGCGCCCGGCGCCGGAGATCTCGGCGATGGTACCCGCGCCGAACTTGCGGTGCCTAACGCGCGCGCCCGGCACGAGCATCGCGGCGTCCTGCGATTCCTCGGACGGGTCGGGCGTGGCCGGGGTGGAACGCCGCGCGCCGCCTGCGGGGAACGACACCGGCGCGCCGGGGCGACGCGAGGCGGCGCGATCGGTCCACGACGACGTCTGCTCGTCGGTGTCGTCCCACGCGCGCTCTCGACGCCCGCCGCCCCACCGCGAGCCCGCGTCACGTCCGCCGCCGCGCCGCCCACCGCCGAAGTCGGAGAGGAACGCGCGGCCCGAGCTGCGCGCCTTCATCGTCATGCGCCGCTCGACGAGGCCGTCGGGGATGCCGTCGAGGAAGCCGGATGGGCGCGACTGCATCCGCTCGCCGTTGCGCAGCCGCTGCTCGGCGTGCGTGAGCACGAGCTTCTCCTCGGCGCGGGTGATGCCGACGTAGAACAGCCGCCGCTCCTCCTCGAGCTGGGCGGGCTCGTCGTACGCGCGCGCGAGCGGGAACAGGCCGTCCTCGAGCCCCGTGATGAACACGACGGGGAACTCGAGCCCCTTCGCGTTGTGCATCGTCATGAGCGTCACGGCGTCGGCGTTCGCGTCGAGCGCATCGACGCCGGCGACGAGCGTGGCCTTCTGGAGGAAGTGGTCCAACGGCGTCAGTCCCACCTCCCCACCCTCGTCGGCGACCGTCTCGGCGGCGCCGTCGATGAGCGACTGCACGTTCAGCTCGCGGTCCTTCCAGTCCGGCCCCTCGGCCTTCAGGTGGTCGCCGTACTTCAGCGCGGCCACGAGGTCGCGCAGCAGCTCGTCGACGCTCGCCTCGGCCGCCGAGGCGCGCAGCCGGTCCACGAGCGCGATGAACTCGGCGAGCGCCGTGCGGGCCGCGGGGCGCAGCGACGACACGACGTCGGGCCGGCGCGCGGCCTCGAGCAGCGGCACGCGCTCGCGCTCCGCGATGCCGGCGAGCATGTCGACCGACGTGTCGCCGATGCCGCGCTTCGGCACGTTGACCACGCGTCGGAACGCCTCGTTGTCCGCCGGGTTCGCGACGAGCTTGAGGTACGCCATGAGGTCGCGGATCTCCCGCCGATCGTAGAACCGCACCGCCCCGACGAGCCGGTACGGGAACCCGCGCTTGCGCAACGCTTCCTCGAGCGAGCGGCTCTGTGCGTTCGTGCGATAGAGGATCGCGAAGTCGCGCAGGAGGCGGTGCTCGGTCGCGCGGCGTGTGGAGATCTCCTCGATGACGTAGTCGGCCTCGTCGCGATCGTCGAGGGCGCCGACGAGCGACACGCGCTCGCCGGGCGCGCGCGTGGCGCGCAGCGTCTTGCCGAGCCGCTCCTTGTTCTCGACGATCACGACGTTGGCCAACTCGAGCACGTTAGGCGTCGAGCGGTAGTTCTCCTCCAGCCGCACGACCTTCGCGTCGGGCCACGTCTTCGTGAAGTCGAGAATGTTCCGGATGTCCGCGCCTCGCCACCCGTACACGCTCTGATCCTCGTCACCGACCACCATCACGTTCCCGCTCTCGCCGCCGAGCAGCCTGACGAACTCGAACTGCGCGCGGTTCGTGTCCTGATACTCGTCGACGAGGATGTAGCGGAACCGCTTGCGGTACTGCTCCAGCACGTGCGCGTTCTCGCGGAGGATCTGCACGGGGAGGATCAGCAGGTCGTCGAAGCTGACCGCGTTCGCCTGCCGCATCGCCGGCTCGAGATCCTTGAACACGAGCGACACCGTCTTCGCGAACGGATCCTTCGCGAGGCCGTCGTACTCGCTCGCCGGCACGAGCTGGTTCTTCGCGTCCGAGATCGCCGACGCGACCGACTTCGGCGACGTATCCTTCGGCGACACGCCGTGCCGCTCCAGCAGCCGCTTGATCGCGCCGGTCGTGTCGTCCTCGTCGTAGATCGTGAAGCTCGGCGTGCGCCCGACGGAGTGCGCGTGCGCGCGGAGCATCCGCGCGCCGATGGCGTGGAACGTCCCGACCCACATGCCGACCGGCGCGTAGCCGAGCAGCCGCGCGATGCGCTCGCGCATCTCGCCGGCGGCCTTGTTGGTGAACGTCACGGCGAGGATCTGCGACGGGTCGACGCCGTGGTGCTCGACGAGACGCGCGATGCGCGTCGTGAGCACGCGGGTCTTCCCCGATCCGGCGCCGGCGAGGACGAGCGCGGGACCGTCCACGTGCAGCACGGCGTCGCGCTGCGCCGGGTTCAGACCGTCGAGCGGATCGCGGCGCGGCGCGCCGGCGTGACCCGCGGGAGTGCTGGGGTGCGACATCAGCGCAAGATAACGTCGAAGGCCGCGCCGCGTTCGGTGGGCGCGAGCACGAGCTTTCCGCCGTGGTTCTCCTCGACGATGCGCCGCGCGAGCGACAGGCCGATGCCCCACCCGCGCTCCTTCGTGCTGTACCCCGCGTCGAAGATGCGTCGCCGCAGCTCGCGCGGCACGCCGGGGCCGTCGTCGGCGACACGCACGCGCGTGGTCCCGTCCGCGAGCGACTCCGCGCACAGCTCGATGCGGCCGCCGCGTCCGGCGAGCGCGTCGACGGCGTTCTTCGTCAGCGCCTCGATGACCCACTCCAGCAGCACGGCGTCGCCCTTCACCGTGAGGGGTTCGGCCGGCGCCTTCACGTCGATCGTGACGGTGTGCGCGCGCGTCGGCACGCGGGCGCGGAAGTACTTCGCCATGCGCTCCACGAGCGCGACGACGTCGACCGGCTCGCGCCGCGGCGGACGGCCGATGCGCTCGAAGCGGTGCGCGACGCGCTCCAGTCGCTCGAGGTCGGCCTTCATGTTGTTCACCGCCGACTTCAGCATCGGGTCGGCGCGCGTGCCCTGATCCTCCACCTCGTCGTCGAGCAGCGCGATCCATCCGCTGATGCTCGACAACGGCGTGCCGAGCTGGTGCGCCGACTCGCGCGCCATGCCGGCCCACACGTGCTCGCGTTCGGCGCGGGCGCGGATGAGCAGCGCGTAGAGCCCGACGCCGACGATCGCCATGATCGCGAACGCCTGCAGCAGCGGCACGTAGCGCAGCCCGCGTACGAGCTTGCTGTCGCCGTAGTACAAGCGACCGACGCCGGGCTCCTCGATCGGCGTGTTCTGTCGTGCGAGCACCGGCATGAGCGCGCGGATGTCCGCGTCGCTGATGTTGTTGTTCCGCAGCTTGCTGCGCGCCACCGAGAGGTTGGTGTACCCCTGGATGCCGCCATCGGACCCCGTGACGATCATCGGGATCCCGGCGGACTGCTCCTCCACGATGATGGAGAACAGCGCGGCGAGCAGCCGCCCCTCGCGGTCCGTCGTCGACGTGTCGAGCACCGCGCGGTACGTCTGCGCGTAGATGCGTCCCTGCCGCTCCGCCTCGCGCCGCAGCTCCTGCACGACGCTCTGGGTGTACATGACGTACCAGCCCAGCATCGCCGTGACGCCGAGCGCCACCAGCAGCATCGGCGCGCGACGGCGCATGCGTCGCTAGCGCGCCGCCGGCCGCAGCGCGTCGTCCCCGACGTACGGGTGCAGCGGCTCGGGCAGCGGCACGGTGCCGTCGGCCTGCTGGTAGTGCTCCAGGAGCGAGGCGACGATGCGCGGGAACGCGAGCGCCGAGCCGTTCAGCGTGTGCACGAAGCGCGGCTTCTCTCCGGGCGCGGGACGGTAGCGGATGTTCGCGCGCCGCGCCTGGAAGTCGCCGAACGTGCTGCAGCTCGACACCTCGAGCCAGCTTCCGACGCCCGGCGCGAACACCTCCAGGTCGTACGTCTTCGCGCTCGAGAAGCCCGTGTCGCCGGCGGCGAGCAGCTTCACGCGATACGGCAGCCCGAGTCGGCGGAGCAGCGTCTCCGCGTGCCCCGTGAGGATCTCGAGCTGGTTCGCCGCGTCCTCCGGCGTCGCGTAGCGCACGAGCTCCACCTTGTCGAACTGGTGCATGCGCTGGATGCCGCGCGTGTCCTTCCCGGCCGAGCCGGCCTCGCGACGGAAGCACGGCGTGTACGCCGTGAACGCCATGGGCAGCTGCGCCGCGTCGAGCAGCTCGTCACGGTATAGGTTCGTGACCGGGACCTCGGCCGTCGGGATGAGGAACAGGTCGTCGCCGCGCACGGCGTACGCGTCGTCCTCGAACTTCGGCAGCTGTCCCGTGCCCGTCATCGACGCGCGGTTCACGAGCGCGGGCGCCCATACCTCCTCGTAGCCGTGCTCGCGCGCGTGCGTGTCGAGGAAGAAGTTCATGAGCGCGCGCACGAGCCGCGCCCCGCGGCCGCGGTAGAACACGAAGCCCGAGCCGCTCACCTTCGCGCCGCGCTCGAGGTCGAACAGGCCTAACGCCTGGCCGATCTCCCAGTGCGGCCGGAGCCCGTCCGTCGCGCGCGGCTCGCCCCACGTCCGCACGACGACGTTGCACTCCTCGCCGCCCGACGGCACGTCGGGGAGCGGGATGTTAGGCAGCTCGAGCAGCGCGGCGTCCAGCTCCTGCTCCGCGGCCGCGCGGCGCGCGTCCATCGCCGCGATCTCCTCGCCGAGGGCGCGCCCGCGCGCGATCAGCGCCTCGGCGTCCTCGCCGGCACGCTTGCGCTTGGCCACCTCCTGGCTCGTCGCGTTGCGCTCGGCCTTGCGCTCCTCGACCGCGGCGATGAGCGACCGCCGCTCGCGCTCGAGCGTCTCGACCCGGTCGAGGAGGGGGCCCGCGCCGTCGAGCGCCTCGCGGCGCCGCAGCGCGTCGCGCAGCAGCTCGGGGCGTTCGCGAACGAGCTTCAGGTCGTGCATGAGGTGCGGTGGCGGGGGCTCAGGACGAGGGGAGGCCCGGCTCGAGCGAGCGGAACCCGCAGTTCTGGTCGACGCGCGCCCGCATGTAGATCACCTGTGACCCGTTCGCGGGCCGGATGCTGTCGACGACGAGCTTCGCGTACATCGGCACCGTCGTGGCGCACGCCGCCGAGAGCGGCCCCGCGCCCTGCGTCTGCACGGCGACGACCTGTCCCGGCGTGACGACCGTCGCCGAGTCGAACTGGTAGCCGCTGTTCGGCGCCCGGGTCAGCGCGTCGAACGTCGTGTTCGCGATGATCTGCATGCCCGTCGTGAGCGACACGCCCTGCGGCGCGACGACGAGCTTCGGCGGCAGCAGGCGCACCTTGCCGCTCGCGTCGAGGTCGACCGCGACGTCGAAGTTGAGCGACAGGTTCGTGCGGACGATCGGGCGCACGCTCGACAGGCCGTACAGGCTGATCGCGGCCGGCAGCGTCGCCGGCGCCGTCGTCAGCGGATAGACCTGATACGTGACGGCCGCCGTCTCGAACGCGGCGACCGGCGCGAACGGGTCCGTGCCGCCGCACGCCGTCAGTGCGAGTCCGGCGAACGCGACCGCCGCGACCGACCGCAGTGCGCGCGGCGCGGCGGTGGGCGTGGCGGGACGGCGAGAAGGAAGGAGCGGCATCGAACTCGTTCGGGCGTTTGAAGATGCGAGTCAGCTGCGAACAATACCCGGCGGCCGGGACGACTTCAACCGACCGTCGACCACGCCTGCTACCCCACTGCGCCAGCCCCGATCGGCGTGACATCGTGCGCACGTTGCTTGACGGCTGCAGACCCGGTCCTGTAAGGTTCGCGCTTTCGCGCTGCCGCTTCCCGCGCCCCGTTCGATGTCCGCGATCCGCGACCTGCTCACCGCTCTTCGAGGGCGCCCCGGCGTCGACGCCGCGATCGTGGTCGGACGCGATGGCCTCGTCATCGACGACGAATCCCGGGACGGCGTCGACCGCGAGCGCATCGCGGCGCATGCGCCGGCCCTGCTCACCGCCGGCGACGACGTCGGCGCCGCCGCGAACCGCGGCGCGCTGGTCACGCTCGTGCTCGAGCACGAGCGCGGCGGTCTCGCGATCCTCTCGGTGCTGTCTCGCGACGCGTCGCTGCTCGTCCTGCTCGATCCGTCCGCCGACGCGGGCCCGCTGCTGCAGGAGCTGCGGCGCGAGCGCGCCCGGCTCGCGTCACTCGTCTGACCCCAGGCCGCCTCCCGTGACCCCCATCGACCCCTCTTCCGGCACCTCGTCGGAGTGGCATCGCGTCCCGCTCGCCGCGCCCAGCTCGCGCGGCGGTGACGACGTCGGTCGCCCGGCGAGCGATCGTCCCGTGCCGCTGCAGTCGGAGCTCGCCGCCGACCTGCCGGCCCCGGAGACGCAGCTGCGGCACGTGCTCGTCGCCGACGACGAGCCACACATCGGGCGCATCATCCAGATGAAGCTGGAGCAGGGGCCGTTTCGCGTGACGCTCGCCTACGACGGCCGCCAGGCGCTCGACGCGCTCGAGCGCGAGGGCGACGTGGACCTCGTGCTGCTCGACCTCATGATGCCGGAGCTGAGTGGGCTCGACGTGCTCGCCCAGATCCGCAACGACGAGCGGTATCGCGACCTGCCGTGCATCATCCTCACCGCCGCTGGCCAGGAGCAGCAGTACCGGCAGGCGATGGCCCTCGGCGCCACCGACTTCATGACCAAGCCGTTCAGCCCGAAGAAGCTGTACGCGCGCGCCGCGGAGCTGGCGGGCGTCAGCGACGAGACCACGCGCGATAGATGACGGCACGGAGCACATCGCCGGAGTCGCTCTGGGCGGTCGTGCTCGCGGGAGGCGTCGGATCGCGGTTCTGGCCGATGAGCACCCCGCAGCGCCCGAAGCAGCTGCTGCCGCTGGTCGACGACCAGCCCCTGCTCGTGAACACGCTGGACCGCCTCCGCCCGCTCGTTCCGCCGGCGCGGACGCTCGTGCTCACGAACGCGTCGCTGCGCGCGCCGATCCTCGCGCTCGTCCCCGACCTGCCGCCGGACAACGTCGTCGCCGAGCCGAAGCCGGCCGGCACCGCCGCCGCGCTCGCGTGGGCGGCGAAGCTCGTGGCCGAGCGCGGCGGCCCGGACGCCGTGATGCTGTGCGTCCACGCCGACTGGGCGGTCGGCGACCCGGGCACGTTCCGCGACACGCTCCGCCGCGCCGCCGACGCCGCCGTCGCGCACCGCAGCCTCGTCACGGTCGGCGTGGTGCCGACGCGCGACGATCCGGGTTTCGGCTACATCCAGCCGGGCGACGAGATCGAGCCCGGCGTGCGCCGCGTGGCGCGGTTCGTCGAGAAGCCCGACCGCAGCCGCGCCGCGCGCATGCGGGCCGAGGGATTCCTGTGGAACTCGGGGATCTTCGTCTGGCGCGCCGGCGACTTCCTCGACGAGGTCGACGCGCTCTGCCCCGAGGTCGCGCCCGCGCTGAAGGCCGCGGGCGACGATCTCCAGCGATTCTTCGACGACGTCACGCCGGTCGCGGTCGACGTCGGCGTCATGGAGCGGAGCCGACGCGTGCTCGTGCTGCCCGGCGACTTCGCGTGGGACGACGTCGGCACGTGGGGCGCGCTCGGCCGAGTCCGGCGCCACGACGAGGCCGGCAACGCGACGACGGGGCGGACGCATCTGCTCGACGCGCGGCGCAACGTCGTGCACGCGGAGGGGAACGCCGTCGTCCTGTACGGTGTAGACGACCTCGTCGTCGTGTCCGGCGACGGGCTCACGCTCGTCACGACCGTGGAGCGCTCGAGCGACCTGAAGTCGCTCATCGATTCACTTCCCGACGACCTCCGCCAGCGGCGCTGAGCCGCGCCGGCCGCTCGCCCTCCCTCCTCGCGCTGTGCCCCCCCTCATTCTCTACGACGACCACGTCGCGCGCGGCTTCGAGCCGTTCGCGCTCACCCGTCCCGTCTCCGAGCTGCGCGCCGGCGCGCAGCTGATCCGTCGGCGGTGGGAGCGCGCGCTCGGCCTGCGCGCGGAGGGGTTCGTCGCCGGGGCGCACCTCGCCGAGTTCGACGACCCGGGCACGCCGCCTGCCGCGACGGGCGTGCTTCCGACGGGAACCGTCGTCGCCAACGCGCGCGCCGTCGTCGCGATCGCGCGTGTCGACGCGGGCGCCGACGTGTGGACGTGCGGCGGGCGCGTCGCGGCCGTGCGGCTGCGCGAGCCGCTTCCCGTCGACCGGCTCGCCGACGGCGCGCTGGAGCTCGGCGCTCTCGCGGCTGGGGACTCGGCGCGTCGCGTCGAGACCGGCGGGCGCTGGATCGACGCGGTCTGGGATCTCGTCGGTCAGCTCGACGTGCAGCTCAAGGAGGACATCCCTGCGCTCGCCGCGATGCTCGACTGCGTGCCGCACGACGGCACGGTGTTAGGCACCGGCGCGGTGTACGTCGAGCGCGGCGCGACCATCGAGCCGTTCGTCGTGCTCGACACGACCTCGGGGCCGATCCTCGTGCGCGACGGCGCCACGGTGCAGAGCTTCACGCGCATCATCGGCCCGTGCTACATCGGCGAGGGCTCCACCGTCGTGGCCGACCGCATCAGCGGCTGCTCCATCGGGCACGTGTGCAAGATCCACGGCGAGATCAGCGCGACGATCGTCCTCGGCCACTCCAACAAGGGGCACGACGGGTTCGTCGGGCACTCGTACCTCGGCCGCTGGGTGAACCTCGGCGCCGGCACGACGACGAGCAATCTGAAGAACACGTACGGCCACGTGGCGCTGTGGACGCCGGCGGGCGTGCGCGACACCGGACTGCAGTTCCTCGGCACGCTGTTCGGCGACCACGCGAAGACGGGCATCGGCCTGCGCCTCACGACCGGCACGGTGCTCGGCGCGGGATCCAACGTGTGGGACGGCATGCCGCCGAAGGTGACGCCGCCGTTCGCGTGGGGCGGCGGCGCCCCGTATGATGCATACGACGTGGAGAAGTTCATCCAGGTGACCGAGCGCGCGATGGCGCGGCGACACGTGACGCTGAGCGACCGGTCGCGCGCGCAGCTGCGTGCGGCGGCGCGCGTGGCGTCGGAGGGGTGCGCGGCGGGCCGCTACGCGCCTAACGGCGGCCGGAGCTGACGCGATGCGCCTGTGGATGCTCGGCAGCGGCAGCAAGGGGAACGCGGTGCTCGTCGAGAGCGGCGACACGCGTGTGCTCGTCGACGCCGGATTCTCGGCGCGCCGGCTCGCCGAGCGGCTGACGGCGATCGGCATCGCGCCGGCGTCGGTGCAGGCGCTGCTGCTCACGCACGAGCACAGTGACCACGTCTCCGCCGTGCAGCGCGCCGTGAAGCGGTGGAAGTGGCCCGTGCACGCCACCGAGGGCACGCTGCGGGGCGCAGGCGAGCTGCTGGAGGGCGCGTCGACGCACGTGATCGCGCGCGGCGTGCCGTTCACGGTGGGCGACCTGCGGATCGAGCCGTTCGGCACCTCGCACGACGCGGCCGATCCGGTCGGCTTCGTCGCCACGTCCGTGTGCTCGGGCGCCCGCACGGCGGTCGTCACGGACCTCGGCTGCGTGACCGACGAGGTGCGCACCGCCGTCCAGCGCGTCGACGTGCTGGTGCTCGAGTCGAATCACGACGAGGGGCTGCTGGAGTCGGGGCCGTACCCCTGGCACCTGAAGCGGCGCGTTGGCGGCAAGCACGGGCACCTCAGCAACCGCGCGGCGGGCGAGCTCTCGATGCACTGCCTGCACAAGGGGCTGAAGCAGATCGTCCTCGCGCACCTCAGCGAGACGAACAACTCGCCGGCGGTCGCCCACGAGTCGATGCAGCGCGTGCTGCGCCGCACGCGCTACAAGGGCGAGCTGGCCGTCGCGCCGCAGCACGGCGTCGTGGGGCCGTTCGGCGATGGCGGCGGCCCCGGGGGACAGCTCACGCTGTTCTGAGCGTTCGCGCGACGAATCCGCGAGGAACGCGGGAAGAACGCTGGAGGGCACGCGGCGGCTACGCCGCCCGTACGGGGCTTCCGAAGGTTTGGGTCCAGCTGCTCACCCCCGCTGATCCCCAACCGCCCGGAGGCCCCATGTCCAGCTCACTGCGCCGGTCCCGCCTCGTCGTTCCCACCGCCATCGCCCTCGCCGTCGCGGCGGCCTGCTGCGACGACCCGTACACCGGCCCCGCGTCGCACCTCACGCCGCCGGTTACCGTGGCTTACGAGCCCGAGGTCACGATGTTCGTCGGCGACACCGTGAACATCGGTGATTTCATCCTCCTCGCCGACGGCGGTACGGCGTCGTGCGTGTCGGGCGACGAGACGATCGCCACCGTGCACGGCGTGGTCGACATCGTCGGCGAGGCCGCCGGCGAGGTCTCCATGCACTGCACGCGTACGCTCATCACCGGCGACCCGTCGAGCGACGAGACGGAGCTCGATCAGCGGTTCTACGACTACGACGTGCACGTGCGGGTGCGCGTGCGCGAGACCGCCGACGACCCGGCGCTGTGGTGGGATGGCGTGATGCTCCCCCGCTCGCGGTGAGGCGTCCGCGTCACCGACACCGTCGCCGTCATCGGCACCGCGCATCGAAGTCGACGGCGATCGTCACCCCGATCCATCCGGAGGCGCTCATGCCCCGCACCATCGTTCATCGCGCGCTCGGCCTCGTCGTCCTCGTCGCCGGCTTCACGCTCGCTGCCTGCGGCGACTCGTTCACCGCGCCGCCGCAGCAGGGGTCCGCCGCGACCCCGACCGACGAGACCGAGATCGCGCTGTTCGTCGGCGACACGCTCGACCTGGGCGTCTACATGGCGCTCGCCGTGGGCGACGTCGGCTCGTGCACGTCCGACGCGCCGGCGGTCGCCGAAGTCACCACCAGCGTCCGGATCGTCGCCGGGCGGCCGGGCGACGCGCGGCTGCGCTGCACCCGGACCGTCTTCAGCGAGCCCGGCTCCGAGCTGTCGGGTCGCGACGGCCAGTCGACGGAGCGGGAGTACTTCCACTACGCGATGCGGGTGCGCGTGCTCGACCGCGACGCGTCGGGCGGCTCGGCCCCCGCCGGCAGCGACGAGCCGACCACGGGAGAGCTCCCGTAGCCGGCGACGTCGCCGCCCGAACGATGGGTGGGGCGCGGGCCTAACGGCTCGCGCCCCCCGCGCTCAGTGGCACTCCGCGTCGAACTTCGTCACCTGGAGCGACGGGTAGCCCGACGCGTCGAACGTCATATGCAGGACCTCGTGCGCGACGATGTTCCCCGTCGCGCCGGCGCTTGTGACGTTGAAGTTGTAGGTCAGGTAGTACCCATCGAGCGCGGCCGCGGCGGTCCAGTCGTACTTCTCCTCGGTCGTGCCCGACGCGCGGTACGTGTCGCCGGTGACGAGGCCGACGCCCGTGACGCCCTGCGCGTTGACGTGCAGTCGCAGCGTCAGGTCACCGGTCGCGTTCGACGAGAGCTGCATGGACGCGTGCTCGACGCCGCTCATGGGGATGATCTCCCAGCCGGCGCGCGAGCACGGGATCCGGACGGGCATCTGAACGGGCACGCTGATGTCGTTGTACGTCCGGCTCTCGCCGGCGGCGGCGGTCGCGAGGGACGGCGACGACGAGGCGAGACGGGGGGCGGACGGCGCGTCGGCGCACGCCGCGGCAGCGAGGCAGAGGGTGGCGCGCAGCACCACGTTCACGAGAGAGCGATGCAACGGACGGTTCTCCGAGTAGAAGTGTGCGGTGCATGCCGGTCGGCGGCACCGGCGACCCGGATGCGGATCGCGACGCGATGATGCGACGCGACGGCCGCGGCGTCATGTCCCACGTTGTTGGGGAGTCGCGCGCGCCCGCCGTGCTGGCGTTCGACGCGCGCGGCCGCCTGCTGCATCACAGCGCGTCGGCGACGGCGCTGCTCGCCACGCTGCTCACCGCCGACGTCGACGAGCGCCGCGCCGAGGAGCGCCGCGCCGACGAGCCGCCGACGGTGGCGCACGTGGTTCACGCGCTCGGCGGCGAGCACGCGCGCGTCGTGCACGGGCGTGACGGACGGACCTATCAGCTCCACGTGCTCGCGGCGGCATCGCCGGCCGACGATCCCGACGCGCCGCGCACGTTCGTCGTCATCGACCGCACGAGCGACGACGACGGCGCGCACGTCGCGTCGGTCGCGCGACGCTTCGGCTTCTCGCCCCGCGAGCGCGAGATCCTCCGCGGCGTCGCACGCGGCGACGCGACGAAGGCGATCGCCGCGGCGCTCGGCCTCTCGATGCACACGGTGCAGGAGTACGTCGGGCGCGCGTGCCGCAAGGCGGGCGTGCGCACGCGGCGCGAGCTCGTCGCGCGGCTGATCGAGCACGGGTAGCGTGAACGACGAAGGGGCGGGAGCCCGTGGCCCCCGCCCCTCCCTCTGCCTAACGGCTCCGGCTCAGTACATGCCGCCCATGCCGCCCGCGCCGCCCGCGGGGGCGGCCGGCTTGTCTTCCTTCTTCTCGACGACCAGCGCCTCGGTCGTGAGCAGGAGGCCGGCGATGGACGCCGCGTTCTGGAGCGCCGTGCGCGTGACCTTCGTCGGGTCGATGACACCCGCCTGCACCAGGTCCTCGTACGTGTCCGTGAGCGCGTTGTAGCCGTACGTGTTCGCCTGCGCGCCGCGCACCTTCTCGAGGACGATGGAGCCCTCGTTGCCGGCGTTCTGGACGATCATGCGGAGCGGCTCCTCGATCGCGCGGCGGATGATCTGCACGCCGATCTGCTCGTCGCTCTCCTCGAACTTCAGGCCGTCGAGCGCACGCTGCGCGCGCACGAGCGCGACGCCGCCGCCCGGGACGATTCCCTCTTCCACGGCCGCGCGGGTCGCGTGCAGCGCGTCCTCGACGCGGGCCTTCTTCTCCTTCATCTCCGCCTCGGTCGCCGCACCGACGTTGATCACGGCGACGCCGCCGGCGAGCTTCGCGAGACGCTCCTGGAGCTTCTCCTTGTCGTAGTCCGACGTGCTCTTGTCGACCGCGGCGCGGATCTCCTTGATGCGGCCCTGGATGTTGTCCTGCGAGCCGGCGCCGTCGATGATCGTCGTGTTGTCCTTGTCGACGACGATGCGCTTCGCGCGGCCGAGGTCCGAGAGGACCGCGTTCTCGAGCTTGAAGCCGACTTCCTCGGAGATGACCTGCCCGTTCGTGAGGACCGCGATGTCCTGCAGCATCGCCTTGCGGCGATCACCGAAGCCCGGGGCCTTCACCGCGACCACGCGCAGCGTGCCGCGCAGCTTGTTGACGACGAGCGTGGCGAGCGCCTCGCCCTCGACGTCCTCGGCGATGATGAGCAGCGGACGGCCGCTCTGCGCGACCTTCTCGAGGACCGGGAGCAGGTCCTTCATCGAGGAGATCTTCTTGTCGTGGATCAGGATGACGGCGTCCTCGAGGACGGCCTCCATCTTGTCCGGATCCGTGACGAAGTACGGCGAGAGATAGCCGCGGTCGAACTGCATGCCGTCGACCGTCTCGAGCGTGGTGTCGAGGCCGCGGGCCTCCTCCACGGTGATGACGCCGTCCTTGCCGACCTTCTCCATCGCCTCGGCGATGAGATCCCCGATCTCCTTGTCGTTGTTCGCCGAGATGGCGCCGACCTGCGCGATCTCCTTCTTGCCGGCGGTGGGGACGGAGATCTTCTTGAGCTCCTCGATGATCGCCTGCACGGCCTTGTCGATGCCGCGCTTCAAGGCCATCGGGTTCGCGCCGGCCGTCACGTTCTTCAGGCCCTCGCGGAAGATCGCCTGGGCGAGCACGGTCGCCGTCGTGGTGCCGTCACCCGCGTTGTCGCTGGTCTTCGTCGCGACCTCCTTCACCATCTGGGCGCCCATGTTCTCGAGCGGATCGGTCAGCTCGATCTCCTTGGCGACCGTGACGCCGTCCTTGGTCACGGTGGGGGCGCCGAACTTCTTGTCGATGACGACGTTCCGGCCCTTCGGCCCGAGCGTGACCTTCACCGCCTCGGCGAGCTGGTCGACGCCGCGCTTCAGCGCCGCGCGCGCCTCGGTGTTGAAATGCAGTTCCTTCGCAGCCATGGCTCTCGTTCCTCGTATGTGAAGTGCTCAGCGCAGCGTCAGCCGACGATCGCCAGGACGTCGGACTCGCGGAGGATCAGGTACTGCTCGCCGTCGATGGTGACCTCGGTGCCGCTGTACTTCCCGTAGAGCACCTTGTCGCCGACCTTGACGTCCATCGGGATCCGCTGGCCGCCCTTCTCGTCGAACTTGCCCGGGCCGGCGGCGATGATCTCCCCCTGCTGCGGCTTCTCCTTCGCGGTATCCGGGATGTACAGCCCGCCCCGCATCGTCTCGGTCTCTTCGAGCGCCTTGACGACGACACGGTCGGCGAGCGGCTTCAGCGCGACGGCATTCTTCGTGGCCATTGCTTGCGCCTCTCCGATTGGTAGTGAGGGTCGTGTGCCTGCTATTAGCACTCACGCTGCGTGAGTGCCAACGCAGCGGCGAAACTACACGCCGGAGCGGTCAGCGTCAAGTTCGGTCGACGCCACCGTCCGGCGCGCTAAGTCTCTGCTATATAAAGCCTTATGCCGGGCGATCCCGCCATCCCGGCGGATCCGCGCCGACCTCGTCGGTCAGTGCGACAGCCGCGGCCCCGTCGCCCGCTGCCGGCGTGGCAGACGCCCGCGCAGGATCGCCGCCGGCACCGCGAGGCAGTAGCCGGCGACGAGCAGGATCGCCGCGACGGCGTTGCCCCCGAGCGCGAGGTCGGCGAACCCGCCGACCAGCGTGAGCGCGGCGATGATCGGCAGCCAGTGGTCGCGCATCGGTCGCGTCAGATCGTGTCGCCGACCGCGCGGGCCGGTGCGAGCGCCAGCGTGTCCGCGAGGAAGCCGCGCGCCGCCGCCCGTGCCGCCCCGACCCATTGCGAGTCGTCGACGACGAACCCGAAGCGATGCCGTCCACCGCGCAACGGCACGTCGGCCGCCCACGCGCCGCCACGCCGGCGCAGCTCCACGGCGCGGGCGCCCCACCCGGTGAAGTCGCCGACGAGCGCGACGCGCGACGCCGCCGGCGCCTCGAGCGCGAAGCGAACCATGCGCACCGTGTCGCGGATCGCGAGGACGATCGCGTTGTCGAGCAGCGAGTCGCGGATGACGGACGGGCGCACGACAGACTCCTCGCGGTTCGCCGGCCGCATGCCGATGCCGCGCTGCCCACCGAGCGCGCCGAGCCACCCGACGGCCAGCGTGAGACACGCGGCGAGCATCGCGCCCGCCGGCGACAGCGTGCCGCGCCGGAGCGCCCACCGCGGGCGCATCGGGCGGAGCGAGAGGAGCCGGGAGCGGAGGTGACCGCGGCGCGGCGCCGGCGCGTCGCGCACGGCGTCCATGATCGCGGCCACGGCGGCGTCGCGCCCTCCCCCGCGGGCCGGACGCACGTCGCGGCGGAGCGCCGCGGTGAGCGACGGGGGGAGCGTCTCGAGGTCGTCGTGCGCGTCAAACATGGTTCGTCTCCGTGAGCATCGCGCGAAGGCGCTTGCACGCCCGTTGAACGCGCATCTTGAGCGCCGAGACGCCGACGCCGGTCACCGCGGCCATCTCGTCGTAGGTCATGTCCTCGGCGAACTTCAGCACCACCGCCTCGCGCTGGTCGGCGTCGAGGCGAGAGAGCGCGCGCTGCAGTTCCTCGCGCGTCGCCTCGCGGTCGGCCGGATGCTCCTCGGCCGGCTCGCCGTCACCCTGCTCGATCCAGGCGCGCTCGTGGAGCGCCTGCACCCCGCGCCGCCGCGCACCCAGCGTGCGGCACTGGTTGACCACGATGCGGAACAGCCACGCGCTGAACTTGTCGCGCTCCTGGTAGGCGCCGAGGTGCCGGTAGGCGCGCAACAGCGCGTCCTGGACCGCGTCCTCGGCGTCGCCGCCCGCACCCAGCAGGTGCGTGGCGAGCCGCAGACAGCGGTCGTAGTACCGGTCGACCAGGATCTTGAACGCCTCCGCGTCGCCCTCGAGGACGAGCCGTACGGCGTCCGCGTCTGTCGTCGTCATGCCGGAGTAACTCGTCGGGGCGACGGAGCGTCACACCCGCTGAAGGAAGACCCGTCCGCGAGGACGAGAGAGCCGTGCCGGACCGCCTCCACCCGCCCCGCCGCCGTCTCCACCCGGAGCTCGCCGGCCGCCGAGATGCCGACCACCCGCCCGGCGAGCGGCGCGCTCACCGTACGGCCGACCGCCACGTCGCGATTCGCGAACGCCTCCAGCTCCGCCGAGTCGAGCGGCCCACGCCGGGCAGCAGCCTGCCGCAGCGCCGGCACGAGCGCCCGCAGCACGCTCGGCCGCCGGGTCCCGCCGCGCAAGTGCCCCGCACCGGGTACGTCCTCGGGCGGGCGGACGTTCATGCCGAACCCGATCGCCACCCATTCCGGCCGCCCATCGCGCCAGCGGGCCTCGACGAGCAGGCCGGCGAGCTTGCCGGCGGCGACGTACAGGTCGTTCGGCCACTTCAGGCACACGCGTCCATCGGCGAACGGCTCGACCGCGGCGGCGGCGGCGAGCCCCAACCGCAGCGACAGCACCTCGATCGCGGACGCGTCGTCCGGGCGCTCGACGAGCGTGAGCCAGATGCCGCCACCGGCGCGCGACGCCCACCGTCGTCCGGCCCGCCCGCGTCCGGCACTCTGCGCGTCGGCGAGGACCAGCGTGCCGGCCGGGGCACCGCGCGCCGCGGCCGCGTGCGCGACGTCCATCGTCGACGAGACGTCGGAGAAGAGCAGGAGCCGCGGGACGTCGAGGCTCCGCGCGAGCGCGTCCGCCGACTCGCCGTCGTACGACGGCGCGACGACGTCAGCGGAGGAAGACAAGGAAGTACGCGACGGCGAGCACGATGCGATACCAGCCGAACGCCGCGAAGCTGTGCCGCTTGATGTAGCCGAGGAACGACTTGATCGCGAGCAGCGCCGTCACGAAGCTGACGACGAAGCCGACCGCGAGCACGTCGAAGTGGCCGAGCAGATCCTTGTATCCCTTCAGCAGCTCGAGCCCAGTCGCCGCCGCCATGGTCGGGATGGCGAGGATGAACGAGAACTCCACGATCGTGCGCTTCGACACGCCGATCGCGGAGCCGCCGACGATCGTCGCCGCGGAGCGCGAGACGCCGGGGATCATGGCGATCGACTGGAACAGCCCGATGAGCAGCGCGCGCTTGTAGGTGATCTCGCCGAAGTCCACCTCGCGTTCGTCGCTCGGCCGGAACCGCTCGAACGCGATGAGCACCAGACCGCCCACGAGCAGCGCGCCGAGCACGACGTATACGTTCCCGAGCAGGTAGCCCTTCACGATCTTGTAGACCGTCAGGCCGAGTATGCCCGTCGGGATGAACGCGACGATCGTCTTCTTCAGCAGCTCGACGTCGAGCAGCTTGCGCCAGTACAGCACCACCACCGACAGGATCGCGCCGAGCTGGATGATGATCTCGAAGCTCTTCGCGAACGGGTCGTCCGCGATGCCGAGCAGCGTGCTGGCGAGAACGAGGTGCGCGGTGGAGGAGATCGGGAGGAACTCGGTGATCCCTTCGACGATGCCGAGGATCAGCGCTTCGAGAAACGACATGCGGGACGCGGTGGGGTTTGAGCGTCAGGCGCCGACGGCGCGCTCGTAGAGCTTCTCGTACTGGCTGACGACGGCGTCCTGGGAGAAGCGCGCGCGCGCGTCGGCGGCGGCCGCGTCGCTCATCGTGCGCCACTTGTCGCCATCGCGCAGGATGCCGAGCGCCGCCTCGGCCATCGCGTCGACGTCGCCGACGGGGCACAGCTCTCCGGTCTCGCCCTCGCGGATGACCTCGAGGAGGCCGCCCGCCCGGCTGCCGACGACCGGCACGCCGGACGCGAGCGCCTCGAGCGCGCTCAGGCCGAACGACTCGCTGCGGCTCGGCAGCAGGAACAGGTTCGCGCGCGCCAGCAGCGGCGCGACCGCGTCGATCTTGCCGAGGAACTGCACGTCGCCGTCGATGCCTAACGTTCGCGCCTCCAGCTCGGCGTCCACGCGGTCCGGACCGTCGCCGACCATCACGAGCACTGCGGGCATCACCTCGCGCACGCGCGCGAAGATGCGCACGACGTCGACCACGCGCTTCACCGCGCGGAAGTTGGAGATGTGCATCAGCACCGGGATCTCCGGTGGCGCCAGCAGCGTCGCGGCGCGCGGATGCGCGGCGCGGTCGTAGACCTCGGGGTCGATGAAGTTCGGGATCACCTCGACCGAGCAGCCGGTGCAGCCGAACGCGGCGATCGTCTCGCGGCGCAGGAACTCCGAGACCGCGGTGATGCGGTCGGAGCGCTCGATCGAGAATTTCGTGATCGTCTGGTAGCTCGGATCCTGCCCGACGATGGTGATGTCGGTGCCGTGGAGCGTCGTCACGACCTTGATGTCGCGCTTGCCCACGCGCAGCATCTCGCGGGCGAGGAACGCGCTCGTCGCGTGCGGGATGGCGTAGTGGCAGTGCAGCACGTCGAGCCGATGCTCCACGATCACCTCGTGCATGCGCACGGCGAGCGCGAGGTCGTACGGCGGGAACTCGAACAGCGGATACCGGTTCACCTCCACCTCGTGGAAGTACACGCGCGGCAGGAAGCTCGGGAGCCGGAACGGCTGCTTGTAGGTGATGAAGTGCACCTCGTGGCCGCGCGCGGCGAGCGCCATGCCCAGCTCCGTGGCGAGCGCGCCGGAGCCGCCGTACGTCGGATAGCAGGTGATGCCGATGTTCATACTGGAGTGCTCCTCTGTCCGTGCAGCCACGCATCGGCGATCGCCGACGCGTCGGGGCGGAGCGGGTCGAGCCACGTCACGTCGGCGCCGTGGAGCTGATGCCGGAACCACGTGCGCTGCCGCTTCGCGTACTGTCGCGTCTCCACCACGATCCGCTCGCGCGCCACGTCGAGCGGGATCTCCCCGCGCACGTGACGACGCAGCGTCTCGTAGCCCGTGCCGTTCCAGGCGGGCGCGTCGTCGGGCACGACATCGACGAGCCCACGCACCTCGTCCGTCCAGCCGACCGCGAGCATCGCGTCCGCGCGTTCGGCGATCCGCGCGCGCAGCACCTCGCGTCCCGGATCGACCACAAGGTAGCGAAGCGCGTGGCGCGAGGTGCGCGCCGCCTCGGCGTGGAGGTCGCTGACGCGCCGCCCGGTGAGCACGGCGACCTCCACGGCGCGCAGCAGCTGCGTGCGGCCGAGGTGCGCGCGCGCGGGATCGATCGCGGCGACCCACCGGCGCAGCTCGTCCGTCGACAGCGAGTCGAGCTGCGCCTGCAGCGCGCGTCGCGCGACGGGGTCGAGCGGTGGCTCCTCGAACAGCGGCGCGGCGATCGCGCGGAGGTAGAGGCCCGTACCGCCGACGACCAGCGCGCGCCGACCGAGTGAGCGTGCGTCGTCCAGCCAGCCGTCGAACGATGCCGCCCAGCGCGCTGCCGAGTACCGCTCGACCGGTTCGGCGACGTCGACGCCGAAGTGTGGGATGCGGGACCGCTCGTCGAGCGTCGGCTTCGCGGTGCCGATGTCGAAGCCGCGATAGACCTGCCGCGAGTCGGCGCTCACGATCGCGATCGGATGCCGCTTCGCGAGACACGTCGCGAGCGCGGACTTGCCGGCCGCGGTGGGCCCGCAGATCACGTCGACGCGGATCGGCTCCGCGCTCACCGGCGGCCGAAGCGTCGGTCGACCTCGTCCCAGCCGAGCTGCACGATCGTCGAGCGGCCGTGCACGTCGTGCGCGGGAAGCGTGGTGCGGGCGAGCGCGACGAACAGCGCGCGCATCTCGTCCAGCGAGAGGGGATCGCCGGCCTTGATCGCCGCCTTGCACGCGACGGTCGCGGCGAGCCGCTCGTGGCGCGCGTGCACACCGACGTGCCGGTCGCCGGTGAGCGTGTCGAGCGTCTCGCGCAGACACCGCTCGGCGTCGAAGCGCGGGTGCGGCGTGGGGACGCTGTGGACGAGCAGCGTGTGGCCGCCGAACCCCTCGACCTCGAAGCCGAGCCGCGCGAACAGGTCGCGGTGCTCGTCGAACGCGTCGCCCTGCGCGGGACCGAGGTGCAGCGTGAGCGGAAAGAGCAGGCGCTGCGACGGCGCCTCGCCGCGCTCGAGCGCGCCCATGAACTGCTCGTAGAGCACGCGCTCGTGCGCGGAGTGCTGATCGATGAGCACCACGCCGTCGTCGCGCTCGAACAGCATGTACGTCCGCCGCAGCTGTGTGAGCGGCGGCACCGCGATCTCCTCCTCCGGCTCGCGCATCGCGGTCGCCACCGATGCCGGCGCGTCGGCCACGTCCACGTCGGCGGCGAACAACCCACCGGGCGGCGGCGCGTCGACGCGCAGCGCGGAGCGATCGACCTCGATCGGCCGCGGCGTCGCGTCCCCCAACAGGCCGCGCTGCCACGCGCGTCCGACGTCGGCTGCGCTGTCGGGGGTGCCCAACGCGCGGCGCACGGCCCGCTCCACGGCGCGCTCCACCGTCCACCGGTCGCGGAACCGGACCTCGGCCTTCGCCGGGTGGACGTTCACGTCCACCTCGTCCGCGGGGAGCGTGACGTCGAGGAACAGCGACGGGCGCACGCCGGAAGGGAGCGTCGATCGGTACGCCGCCTCGGCGGCGCGCACGATGCCGGCGTCGCGCACGGCGCGGCCGTTCACGACGAGGAACACGCGCCGCGACGCGGTGCCGACGTCCGCCGGCCGCTCGACGAGCCCGCACACGCCGATCGCTCCCGCCACGTCGTCGACGTCGACGAGCGCGTCCGCGTAGCGCGCGCCGAAGATCGCGGCGACGCGCGAGCGGAGCGACGGCGCGGCGGGCAGCGCGAGCGCGGGTCGACCGTCGTGCGTCAGCGTGAAGCGCACGTCGCGCCTAACGAGCGCCGCGGTCACGACGGCGTCGCTGATGCCGCGCCACTCGCTGCGCGTGCTGCGCATGAACTTCTCGCGCGCCGGCGCGTTGTAGAACAGCCGCGCCACGCTCACCGTCGTACCGCGACGGCGCGCCGCGTCGCGCACCTCCTGGACGGTGCCCCCCTCGGCGGTGACGCGCGTCCCTTCCCCGTCCGCCGTCGCCGTCTCGATGTCGAGGTGCGACACCGAGCAGATCGCCGGCAGCGCCTCGCCGCGGAAGCCGAAGCTGCGCACGCCGACGAGATCCTCGGCGCGGCGGATCTTGCTCGTCGCGTGGCGCGCGAGCGCGAGGACGGCGTCGTCGCGCGACATGCCGGAGCCGTCGTCGCTCACGCGCACGAGCGTGCGCCCACCCGACTCGACGACGACGTCGACCGAGGTCGCTCCGGCGTCGAGCGCGTTCTCGACGAGCTCCTTCACGACGGACGCGGGACGCTCGACGACCTCGCCGGCGGCGATCTGGTCGGCGACGGCGGACGGCAGGATGGCGATGTGCGGCACGAGGGGAAGCTAACCCCTCACGGCGCCAGCCAGATCAGTCGGTCCGACTCGATCCACCCCTGTCGGCCGCCGTCGAGCGCGACCCGCGCCCACACCGTGCGCCGGCCCGTGACGCGCGCGACGTCCGTCGCCTCGACGGGCCCCGCGACCTCCGAGCCGAGCGCCGGCTCGGCGTGGAGCGGCCCCGACACGCGCACGACCGCGAGGTCGCGCGCCGCGTGCACGCGCGCGAGCTGCGCGCAGAGCAGCGCGGACGCCGACGCGCCGAGCAGCGCCGCCGTGCCCAGCGAGCCTATGGGCCAGCTGCGTCCGCGTCCGGCGAGACGCGCCGCGCCGGCGGCGCACGCGGCCACCCACATCGCGAGGCCCGTGAGCGCGGCCCAGTCGAGCGGCAGCGGCGGCACGCCCGCGATCCAGCCGTCCTGCGAGGCCGGCAGCAGATCCAGTCGCACGCGGAGGTCGGCGGCACGCGGGTCGAGACGAATGGCGCGCTGCCAGCCGACCGCGGCGCCGACCGTGTCGCCGACCACCCAGGCCGCGGTGCCCGCATTCGCCCATGCGTCGGGCGAGCGCACCTCGGCGCGCGCGGCGGTGGTGAAGTGCAGCGCCGCCTCGGCGTAGCGCCGCGTCGCGTAGGCCGCGACGCCGCGCTCGAACTCGGTCTCCGCGCGGGCGCGCGCTGCGGCGCGTGCAGCCGTGGCGGCGGCGGCGCCGAGCGCGGCGACGAGGAGCGCACGCAGCACGATAGCCCGCCGCGCCACGCCGGCGGTGTGCAGCGCGACACGAGTGCGCGCCTCGCGATCGACCGCGGCGAGCAGCGCGTGCGCCTCGTCGGCGAGCAGCCGGCCGTCGCGCGTCGCCGATGCCGCGTCGCGCGCCTCCGAGTACGACACCGCGTCGAGCCGCCGCGCGAACGCCTCGACGGCCGTCGCCGTCTCGGGCGTGACGCCGGCGCGGCGCAGACGGCGAGTGAGCACGCCGGCGCGCGCGCTCGCCACGTCGGCCCCCGCATCGCGCAGCGCGAGCCGCTCCGCGAGCGCGCCGCCGAACAGCTGCCTCACGCGACGGACGTCGGCCGCCGTCGCACCGCGCGCGACGTCGCGGAGGCGCGCGGCCGGCGGCGGCGTCGGACGCACGCGGCGCGGTCGCCGCGCCACGACGAGCACCACCGCGGGCAGCGGGGCGAGCAGCACGATGAGCCAGAACAGCGCGCGCGACGACACCGGTGCCGCGACGGGCCCGAAGTCCACGCGACGGATCTCGAGCGCGTGCGGCGCCACGCTGTCGGAGGTCGCGGCAGCGAGCGTGCCCGGCGACACGGCGACCGGCAGCGGCGTCGACGTCGCGACATCGTACACGCGACGGTACGGGTCGAAGTACGGGTAGCGGATCGTCGGCACTTCCTGGTCGCCCGCCGTGCGCGGCGTGACGATCCAGTCGAACTCCTTCGCGCCGCGCACGAGCAGTGCGGTGGAGTCCACCGTCACGCGCTCCTCGCCCGGCACGGCCGTACCCCACGCGATCGACAGCGGCGGACGCGGGAGCAGCTTCACGTTCGCCGTGCCCTCGACGCGCAGCGTGAGCACCAGCGGGTCGCCGACGCGCGTCGTTGCCGTGTCCAGCCGCGACGACGCGCGCAGCACGCCGACCGCGCCCACCCAGTCCGACGGACGCCCGGCGAGCGGCGGCGCGACGCCGACGATCGACGCCGGCTCGGAGCGCGCGGTGTAGCTCTCCTCGCGGCTGAAGAAGCCTAACGACAGCGGCAGCGAGTACGAGAGCTGCGCCGGCGGCACGTCCGTGCGCCCCGCCTCGAGCGGAAACACCGCGCGCTGGAAGACGTGCACGTCCCACTTCTTGCCGGCGATGACGCGATCGCGCAGCGACGTGCGCCCGGCCGGCAGCTCGTAGGCGAGCAGCCCGCGGAGCTCGGGCGGGAGGAACTCCGGGTTGCGGCGCAGCCGGGTACGCACCGCCTCGTCGAGGAACACCCCGACCTGATACGTCACCTGCTGCCCGACGTAGACCGTCTCGGGCAGCGCGAGCGCGTGGAAGTTGATGCCCTTGCTCGGCTCGATGCTCGCGCGCTCGACGATCGCGGGGAGATCGCCCGACGTCGGCGGCGGACCGCGTACGGTGATCGCCCACGCCGCGGAGCGGGCGAGCGCGTCGCGCATGCCCGGCGCCGTCACGCGCGCCTCGAACGGCGCGAACGTGTAGTGGCCGGCCGCGTTCGCCGGCGGCGCGAGCACGAACCGGTGCTCGATCGTCTGCCACGCCGACCGCGCCGCGCCGCGCCTAACGGCGCCGGAGTCGACGCCGCTCACCACGTTCGCCGTGACGAGACGGAACGGCGCGAAGCTCGGCGGCACGAGGCGCACGTCGCGGCCGGCGGGCGCGGTGATCTCGACCTGCACGAGCGCCGGGTCGCGCGGGCCGATCTGCGTCGGCGCGCTGACGGTCACGCCGATCTGCGCGAGGAGGCGCAGCACGGCGAGCACGAGAGCGGCGACCGGGCTCACGTGCGCGAGCGCCGACCGGGGCGGGTCGGCGCGAGGAGGACTGCGTGGGATGTCACGCCTTCAGGTTGCAACAGTGCGCGGAACCTTACCAGTCCTTTCCGCCCGGCGGTGGCGGCGGCTGGTTCTGCTTCTGCTTCTTCCCCTGCACGTCGCGCTCGTCGCGGGCCGCCGCGTTCAGCAGCTCCTCCGCCTGCCGCTCGCCGAGGCCTCCGGCCGGCCGCGGCTGCGGCTGCGCCTGCGGCGGCGCGCCCTGCCCGCCACCGCCGCCCCCGCCGCCCCCGCCCCCCGACTGCTGCTTCTTCTTGTGCAGCGCGAGCTCGTAGTTCCACTTCGCGTCGCTGTCCGCGGGATGCGCGAGGAGCACCTGCTTGTACAGCGCGAGCGCGGCGTCGAGATCCTCCGTCGCGCCGTCGCCCTTCGTCTCGAGCCCGCGGCGGAGATGCAGCAGCCCGAGATTGAACTGCGCACGCCAGCGCACGCCGGTGTCCGGCGCCTGGCGCGCGCGGTCGAGCGCGTCGCGCGCCGGCTCCGCGGAGTCCGCGGCGAGCAGCGCGGTGCCGAAGTTGTAGACGGCGCGCGGCGTGCCGCCGGCCTTCACGCGCTCGCGATACGCGGCGAGCGCGCGCGGGAAGTCGCCGTGCTGGTAGAGCCCGAGCGCATCGTCGTCGAGTTCGCGGCGCGTGCAGCCGGAGAGCATGGGGAGCAGCGCGAACAGCAGCAGCGCCGCGGCTCGCGCGGCGGCCGGCGCCTCGCGCCGCGACGCCCGTCGCCGCGTGGAGAGCCACGCGTCGAGCAGCACCAGCAGCAGCGCGGGCGCGACGAACAGCTGGAAGCGCGGTGTGAGATCGTTGCCAGCGGCGACGGCGCGGCGCTGCGCGCGCAGGTTGCCGAGCGCGGCGCGCACCCGGGCGGCCTTGTCGGTCGCCTCGGCCGGGATGAACGTGCCGCGCCCCATCTCGGCGGCCGCGCGCAGCAGGTCGGGCACGTAGTGCGTCACGACGACGTTGCCCGACTCGTCGCGCTTCAGCGTCGTCGTGTTCCCCTCGTGCACCGGGATCGTCGTGCCCTGCGCGGTGCCGAAGCCCACGGTGACGACGATGATCCCCGCGTCCGCCGCCTGACGCGCGGCCTCGCGTACGTCGTCCTCCGCCTCGAACGCCTCGCCGTCGCTCATGACGACGATCGCGCGGTCGCCGCCGCGTCCACGCGTGCTCTGGAGCAGCTCCGTTCCCTGGCGGATCGCGCGCGCGAGCGAGCTGCCGGCCTGCCCCACGACGCTCGGGTCGAGGTTGTCGAGGAACAGGTCGATCGCGCCCTCGTCGGTGGTGAGCGGCGTGAGGATGTAGCTGCGCCCCGCGAACGCGAGCAGGGCGACGCGGTCGCCGGGCGTCATCGCGCGCAGCCGCCGCACCTCCTGCTTCATCCGCGTGAGGCGGTCGGGGCGCTCGTCGGTGGCGAGCATCGAGAGCGACGCGTCGAGCGCGAGCACGACGTCGACGCCCGACGACTGCATCTCCGACCGCTCGTTGCCCCACCGCGGCCCGGCGAGCGCGATCGCGCCGAACAGCACCGCGCCGCCGAGCCGCAGCGCACGCCACCGTGCGCCGGTCCCCGAGATCGACGGCGCGAGCCGTGAGACGAGCGGCTCGGCGCCGAGCCGCGTCACGCGCGCGCGGCGCCGCCGTGCCCACACGTATGCGAGCGCGAGCGCCGCGAGCGGCAGCACGATCGCGAGCACGAGGAGCCACGGCGCCTGGAAGTACCGGAGCCACGTCATGCCGCGTCCCTCCGCGAGGCGCGTCGCCGCTCCTCCTCGTAGCGCCGCTGCTCGTCGCTCGCGCGCCGCGCACGCGCCTCGGCCTCGGCGGCCTCGCGCTCCTCGCGCGCCTTCACGCCGCGCTCCACGTCGTCCACCACGCCGCGCGCCTCGGCGAACGCCTGCCGCGCGGCGTCCGGCCCGATGCGGACGGCGGCGAACTTCACGAGGTCCGCGAACTCGAGCAGCGCGGCGAGCCGCTCGTGCGGCACCTCCTCGCGGCCGCCGAGCGCGCGCTGCACCTCGGTCGACGTGAGCGAGCGCGCCGCGTCGGGCAGCCGCGCGGCGAGGTAGTCGCGCACCACGTCGGCGGCGAGCGCGACGAGGCGTCCGTGCTCGCCAGCCTCGACGAGACCGAGCTTCTCCAGCCGCGCGAACTCGCGCACCGCGTGGCCGTACGGGTCGTCCACCCCGCGGCGCGAGCGGCGCTTCTGCAGCCACCGCGAGACGAGCCAGCCGATGAGCGCGAGCACGATCGCCGCGGCGAGGATCCACGGCCACCACTGCAGCAGCACCGATGGCGCATCCGGCAGCGGCGCGCGCGCCGGCTTCGGCACGCGGAGCGCCGAGTCCGTGGGCAGCACGGAGCGCACGTACACGCGGTACGCGCCTAACGGGACCCGTCGCTCTCCCGCCGCGTCGCGGACCACGACGTCGGCGAGGCCTAACGGCAGCGGCCCCACGTCCCACGCCGAGACGCGATAGGTCGCGACGACGTCGATCTCGCCCGCCGGCGCGCGCACGCTGTCGACGCGGCGCGGGTCGCGCGCCTGCACCGGCCCCGACGTGTCCGGCGGCGCCGGGAACGTGACGACCGTGCCCGCGGCCGCCTGCACGCGCACCTTCACCACGAACGGGTCGCCGACGGCGACCGTGTCGGGCGTCACCGACACGCCTGCGCGCAGCCCGGGCGTGGCGCCCTGCGCGGACGCGCGCGAGGCGCCTAACGCGAGCGCGATCGCCGCGAGCAGGTGGCGGGGCGCGCGCACCGCCGTCACCCGCGGCGCGCCCGCGTCTCGCGCGAGCGGAAGAAGTGGAGCAGCGGCTCCACGTACCCCTCGCCGGTGCGCACCGCCACCTCGTCGATCGCCAGGCGCCGCAGCAGCCGGCGGCGCTCCTCGCGGTCCGCCATCACCCGCTCGGCGAACCACGCGCGCAGCGCCGGATCGGCCGTGTCGCGCTCGACCACGACGCCCGTCTCCGGATCGAGGAAGCGCGCGAGGCCGACGTCGGGGAGCGCCAGCTCGCCCGGATCCTCCACCGTCACCGCGACGACGTCGTGCCGCAGCGCGAGGCGCTTCAGCGGCCGCTCGAGGTCCGGATCCTGGAAGTCGGAGATGAGGAACAGGATCGCCTTGTGGGTGAGCAGCCGGCCGAGGTAGTCGGCGGCGACGGCGATGCTCGTGCGGCGGCCCTGCGGCTCGAACACCAGCACGTCGCGCAGCAGCCGCAGCGCATGGCGGCGTCCCTTCCGCGGGCGCACGACGTGTTCGATGCGGTCGGTGAACAGCAGCGCGCCCACGCGGTCGTTGTTGCGCACCGCGGACAGTGCGAGCACTGCGGCGAGCTCCGTCGCCAGCTCGCTCTTGAAGCGCCGCTCCGTGCCGAACCGCTCGGAGCCCGAGAGATCGACGGCGAGCATCACGGTCAGCTCGCGCTCCTCCTCGTAGCGCCGCACGAACGGGCGGCGCATGCGCGCGGTGACGTTCCAGTCGATCGAGCGCACCTCGTCGCCGGGCAGGTACTCGCGCACCTCGGCGAACTCCATGCCCTGCCCCTTGAACACGGAGCGGTACTCACCGGCGAACAGCGAGTTCACGAGCCCGCGCGTGCGCACGTCGATGTGCCGGATCTGTCGCAGCACGTCGGGCGGGATGCGCGAGCGCGGATCGCTCGAGCGCGGATCGCCCGAGCGGCGGTCCGCGCCGCCCTCCTCCGCCGCCTCGCGCCGCGCCAGCACCTCGGCCGACGCGCGCGCGCGCTCGGGCTGCAGCGCCGCGCCGCCGGCGCGCCGGCCGCCTAACGACTCGCCAAGGCGGCGGAAGATCCTCACGGGCTCTCCACGCGCGAGAGCACGCGCGCGACGATGTCGTCGCTCGTCACCTCTTCCGCATCGGCCTCGAACGACGTGAGCACGCGGTGGCGCAGCACGTCGGGCGCGATCGCCTTCACGTCGTCGGGCGTCACGAACGTGCGGCCGCGCAGGAACGCATGCGCGCGCGACGCCTGCGCGAGCGCGATCGACGCGCGCGGGCTGGCCCCGAACTCGATGAGCGGCGCGAGGTCGCCGAGCCCCGCTTCGGCGGGCGCGCGCGTGGCGTGCACGATCTCGACGATGTAGTCGACGATGCGCTCGTCCATGTACAGCTCCGCGATGCGGTGGCGCGCGTCGAGGATCTGCTCCGGCGTCGCCGCGGGCTGCACGGTGATCGGCGTGCCGCCCGCCATGCGCCGCATGATCTCCTTCTCCTCGTCGCGCGACGGGTACCCGATGCGGAGCTTCAGCATGAACCGGTCGAGCTGTGCTTCGGGGAGCGGGTACGTGCCCTCGTTCTCGATCGGGTTCTGCGTCGCGAGCACGAGGAACGGCTCCTCGAGCCGGAACGTCTGCCCGCCGATCGTGACCTGCTTCTCCTGCATCGCCTCGAGCAGCGCGGCCTGCACCTTCGCGGGCGCGCGGTTGATCTCGTCGGCGAGCAGGATGTTCGCGAAGATCGGTCCCTTCTTCACCGAGAACTGCCCCGTGGTCTGATCGAACACCTGCGTGCCGACGACGTCGGCGGGGAGCAGATCGGGAGTGAACTGGATGCGGTTGAACGTCGTGCGGATCGTCTCGGCGAGCGTGCGCACGGTGAGCGTCTTCGCGAGCCCGGGAACGCCCTCGAGCAGCACGTGGCCGCCGGTGAGCAGGCCGATGAGCAGGCGCTCCACCATGTACTCCTGCCCCACCACGCGGCGCGCCACCTGCCGCACCACGCCCTGCACCAGCGCCGCGTCGGCCGACGCGGGAGGGGTCATCGTCGCCACGTTACGTGCTCCGTGATCTGGGCCACCGGGCGTCCGATGTCGCGTGCGCGCCCGTCGGCCGCGTCGATTTCAAGTTCGGGACCGCGCCCGCCTCTGCTGCGTCGGTCGCGCACCCGCCGATACCCTCGTGGCCGCCGGAGGTTCGCCCGGCGGCCACGCAATGGTCGTGCGGTGTCGTTCAGTGGTCGTGGCTGCGGCCCGTTGGTCCGTCGGCGCGCGCCAGCGCCTCGATGACGCGCCGCTCGGAGACCGTGAGGGCGCGGGTCGTTCCTGGTGGCAGCGCGCCGAGTCGCACGGGGCCGAACTGTACGCGCACGAGCCGCTCCACCTGCAGGCCGAGCGCCTCGCACACGCGCCGCACCTCGCGCGTGCGCCCCTCGGCGATCGTGATCTCGAACTCCCACCGGCGCGCGCCGGCGGGGCGCGCGTCGACGTGCACCGGCCGCACGAGCCCGTCCTCGAGCTCGATGCCGCGCCGCGCCATGCGGACCGCTTCGGGAGCGTTGCCGCGCACGAGCGCCACGTACGTGCGCTCCACCTCGGAGCTCGGATGCGTGAGGCGGTGCGCGGCGTCGCCGTCGGTGGTGAGGAGCAGCACGCCCTCGGTCATGAAGTCGAGGCGACCGACGTAGGTGAGCCCCGGCCAGTCGGGGACGAGCTCGAACACCGTCGGCCGGCCCTCGGGGTCCTTCCGCGTGGTGAGCACGCCGGTCGGCTTGTTCAGCACGAGCCACTGCGCGGCGACCGGCGCCGCGACAGGCTTCCCGTCGAGCGTGACGTGGTCTCGCGCCGGGTCGATCACCTGCCCCGTCGTCGCGGGCGTCCCGTTCACGTGCACGCGTCCGGCCGCGACGAGCGCCTCGGCCTCACGGCGCGACGACACGCCGGCTCGCGCGAGCGCGCGCTGGATGCGCATCGGCCCGCGCGCCGCGGGGCGGCCGGGCTCCAGGCGCGGAGGCGGCGCCGCGGGCGCCGCACGGCGCGCCGGACGCTCCTGCGCGGGACGCTCGCGCCCGGGACGCTCTCGCGCGGGACGCTCACGCGTCGGACGCTCACGGGTCGGACGCTCACGGGTCGGACGATCCCGGGCTGGGCGTGCGGGTGTCGCACGTTCGCCCGCGGAGTGGTCGCGGGTGGGACGCTCGCGCGCCGTGAGCTCACGCGGCGGACGCTCCCCCGACGGCCGCGGGCGCGCGGGTCGCTCGCGAGCCGGTCGCTCGCGAGCCGGTCGCTCGCGGGACGGTCGCTCGCGCGACGACCGCTCCTCGAACGATCGCTCGCGCGTCGGTCGCTCCCCGAACGATCGCTCGCGCGGTAGACGCTCCCCGAACGATCGCTCGCGCACTGGACGCTCCCCGAACGGTCGCTCTCTGACGGGTCGCTGTCCGCCCGGCCGCTGTCCGCCCGGCCGCTGTCCGCCCGGTCGCTCTCTCACCGCCCCCTCGCGCCGCGGACGCTCGCGCGGCGCGCGCTCGCTCCCGAACCGCTCGCGCGATTCGCCGGCGTCGCGCGCACCGAACGAACGAGGTCCGCGCGGCCCCTGCGGTCCCTCGCGACGCGCGTCGCCTCGCGCGTCGCGCCGGGGCCGCTCGTCGCGCTGGCGCGGCGGCCCGCCGCGTGCCGGCGCCCCACGCGCCGGCGCACCGTGCCTAACGTCTCCACCGCGGCCTCGCGGCGGACGCACGTCGCGATCTTCCTCGTCGTCGCTCCGCCTAACGCGATCGCTGCCGCCGCGCGCCAGCCGCGCCGGCCGCGCCGGCCGCTCGTCGCGTGCCGCGCGATCGTCGCGGCCGCCCCCACCCGTCGGACGTTCTCTCATACCGGCTTCGGCTCCGTGCGCAACGCCACCGCCAGCTCGTCGGCCCGCGGCAGCTCGTCGAGGTGGCGCAGCGCGAACTGCTCGAGGAACAACGGCGTCGTGCCGTAGAGCAGGGGCCGCCCGAGCCCCTCGGAGCGACCCACGACGTCCACGAGCCCGCGCTCGAGCAGCATCTTCAGCACGCCGCCGACCGACACGCCGCGGATCTCCTCGATCTCGGCACGCCCGATCGGCTGCCGGTACGCGATGATCGCCAGCGTCTCGAGCGACGCGGCCGACAGGCGCTGCGGCCGTTGCGCGAGCTGCGCGCGCTCGATCGCCTCCGTGAACTCGGGCCGCGTGAGCAGCTGCCAGCCGCCGCCCTGCTCCACGAGCTCGAACGCGTGCCCGTCGTCCGGGTCGTCGTAGTGCTGCCGCAGCTCCTCGAGCGCGGCCTCCAGCGCCCCGTCGTCGGCCGACGCGTCGAGCGCCCGGAGCTCGTCGTACGGCACCGGGCGCGTGCTTGCGAACAGCGCGGCCTCAAGCAGCTTCGCCAGCGACGTCACTCGCGATCTCCACCACGGCAAAGGGTCGTGATTGTTCGAGGCGCAGCTCACCGAGCTTCGCCATCTCGAGCAGCGCGAGCAGCACGCTGAGGATCTGCCACGGCTCCGCGTCGGCGCCGACGACGTCCGTCCACCGCGCGCGCCGACGCAGCGCGAGCACGCTCCGCACGGTCACGATCGCGCTCGCCACGTCGAGCGCGCGCGGCACGACGTCGTGGATCGTCGGCTCCTTCGCCGTGCGCAGCACGCGGTCCACCGCCGACAGCAGCTCGCTGAGCGAGAGCGCGAGCGGAGGCGCGCCGGTCGGCAGCATGGCGGCCAGGGCGGGGTTCCATCCGCGCGTGAAGCGCTGCCGTCGATCCTCGCCGAGTCGGTCGAGGTGCTCCACGACCTCGCGCACCTGCTGGTACTCGAGCAGCCGCCGCACGAGCTCCGCGCGCGGATCCTCCCACGCCTCCTCGTCGCCGCTGCGCGGCAGCAGGAGCTGCGCCTTGATGCGCAGCAGTCGCGCGGCCATCTCGAGGTAGTCGGCCGCCTCGTCGAGACCGAGCTCCTTCACGCGCGCGAGGAATTGCTGGGCCACCCGCGCGATGGGGATGTCGTAGACGTCCAGTTGCTCGTCGCGGATCAGCGAGAGCAGCAGGTCGAGCGGCCCGGAGAACTGCGCCAGCTCCACGACGAACGCGCCGGTGCCCGGGACGACCTGCTGCGGCTGGGCGTCGCGCGGCTCGACGACCGGGGCATCGCCCCACGTTAGGCGCTCGTCGTCGCTCACAGCGGGTTCGGCAGCAGGTACGGCGACACGAGCGTGGTCGCCACCGCGTTCAGCGCACCGGCCGGCGCCATCCAGATCGCGAGCACGCCGCGCCCCACCGTGAGGAAGAGGAGCACGATGAGGAACCCGAAGCGCCCGAGCTGCGCGTATCGCAGCCCCCACGCCGGCGGCAGCAGGTACTTCGCGACGTGCGAGCCGTCGAGCGGCGGGATCGGCAGCAGGTTGAAGAACGCCAGGATGAGATTGAACATCACCCCGGCCCGCATCATCTCCTGCAGGATCGCGAGCGACGTCGTCGCCGCGGGCAGCGCGCGGCCGAGCATGCCGAGGGGCACGATGAGTGCCGCGCAGACCGCCGCGAGAACGAGGTTCGTCGCGATCCCCGCCAGCGACACGATGATGTCGCCCCGCCGATAGCTGCGGTAATTGCGCGGGTCCACCGGCACCGGCTTCGCCCCGCCGAAGATGAACCCGCCCGTCAGCGCCGTCATGACGGGGAGGATGATCGTCATGAACGGGTCGATGTGCTTCACGGGGTTGAACGTCAGCCGGCCGAGCTGGTACGCCGTCGGATCGCCCTGCCGGAGCGCGGCGTAGCCGTGGGCGTACTCGTGCGCCACCATCGAGAAGAGCAGGACGGGCGCGACGATGAGGAGGTCGGTGAGGTTCAAGACGAAGCCCCGGGAGTGCCGGCCGCGCCGGACGGCGGCGGCGAGCGCGAAACCTATCGAGGGTGCCCCCCGCGGGTCAAACCGGTGAGATGCGCCAACTGCCTGTCCTGCCTTGACATGCACCGCCTCGGTCGGTAGCCTTCGAGGCTCGCGTGACCCGCGCGCCAACACATCAGGAGAACTCCCAAGTGCCGAATATCGCGTCCGCCAAGAAGAACATGCGGAAGTCGCGCGCCGCCGCGGTGCGCAACCGTGCGCAGCGCTCGGCGCTCCGCACCGCCCTCAAGAAGGGGCGCGCCGACGGCGCGTCCGATGCCGACAAGCTGAACGCGGTCAGCCAGCTCGACCGCGCCGCCCGCAAGGGCCTGATCCACAAGAACAAGGCGGCGCGCCACAAGGCGCAGATCGCCCGCAAGACGGCCGCCGGCGCGCAGTGAGCCTCGGCGCCTAGCGCCACGACACCGGGTCACGAAACGCGGCGGGGTCCCTCGATCGAGGGACCCCGCCGCGTTTTCTCCGCTCGCATGCCCGCCTCACATGGCCGCCAGCTCGCCACCGCACCGCTCGCAGTACCACTCGGTCGGATAGTTCATCTCGCCGCAGTCCTGGCAGCGGAGCGTGCGCTCCTGCCCCGCCCCCGACGCCGCCGGCGGCGGCGCCACCGCACCGCCGAGCGACGCCGCGAGCGCGTCGAGTCGCTGGCCCGTGCCGACGAAGCTCTCGTCGTCCGCCGCGCCGGCCACCTGCTGCCCGCTCGGCCACCCGGCCGCCCGGCGATCCGCGGCAGGTGTCGATGGCGCGGTCTGCGCGGCCTGGGAGGTCGTCGCCGCCGGCGGCGCCAACTCGTCGCGGGCCGCGGCGTCGAACGCGTCGGCGAGCCCGCTCGGTGCCGCACGCTCGGCCATGCGATCGGCGGCCGGCGCGGCGGGGGCGGCCGCGTCGGGCGCCGGAGCCGCCGGGCCGCGGATCTCGCCCGTCAGCGCGACCGGCGCCTCGGGCGACGGACCGCTCGGCGAACCACCTGCCCGCTGCAGCAGCGCGCGCAGCTCGGTCAGCTCCTCGGAGGTGCTCCGTCGCGCGCCATCCAGTTCTCGCACAGCGGCGGCCGCCTCCTGGACGCGGCGCTCCCCCTCGTCCGCCGCGAACTCGCCCACCAGCGTGCGCAGCTCCAGCTCCGCGAGCTGGTCCTGCCGCTCGCCGAGCGATCGCGACACCTCGTCGTAGCGCCGCGCGAGGTCGGCCTCCGCCGCCTGCAGCGGGCCGACGTGCTCGGCGAGCCGATCGCGCACGCCCTGCAGCCGCGTGTCGTAGTCGGCGCGCACGCGATCGAACACGTGCCCCGGCGTCGCGCCACGGCGCGCCTCGAGCGCCGTGAGCCAGCCCTCGTAGCGCTCCCGTTCCTCGATCAGCCCGCGGATCTCGTCCGCGGGCACCGTCATCGCGTTGGTCATCGCTGCCTCTCCCGGCCGGGCGGCCGGTATCGTCGGTGGGACGCGGAATATAGCGCGCGGCGCGCGCGCTCAGTGCGCCACGTCACGCGCCCATGTGGTGTACGACACGACCGTCGACGATCGTGCACACCGCGCGGCCGCGCAGCGTCTGCCCGGCGTACGGCGTGTTGCGCCCCTTCGTGCGGAAGCGCGTCGGGTCCACCACCCACTCGCGCTCGGGGTCGAACACGGTCACGTCGCCGGGGCTCCCGCGCCGCAGCGTCCCGCCCGGGAGATGGAACACGCGCGCCGGTGCGCATGCCATCTTCTCCACCAGCGTCGCGTAGTCGATCACCCCGGGCTGCACGAGCCACGTGACGAGCACCGCGAGCGCCGTCTCCAGCCCCACGATGCCGTTGGGCGCGTCCGCGAACTCGCGCTCCTTCTCGTCGTAGTGGTGCGGCGCGTGGTCCGTCGCGACGACGTCGATCGTGCCGTCGCGCACCGCCTGCTGCAGCGCTTCCACGTCCTCCGCGGTGCGCAGCGGCGGGTTCATCTTCGCGTTCGTGTCGTAGCCCTCCACCGCCTCGTCGGTCAGCGACAGGTGGTGCGGGCACACCTCCGCGGTGACGTTGATGCCGCGCTCCTTCCCCCAGCGAATCAGCTCGACGGAGCCCTTCGTGCTCATGTGGCACAGGTGCACGTGGCCGCCCGTGCGCCGCGCGAGCAGGATGTCGCGGATGGCCATGATCTCCTCGGCCTCGCTCGGGATGCCGCGGAGGCCGAGGCGCGCCGACGTTAGGCCCTCGTTCATCGCGCCGCCCTTCGCGAGCGTCGGCTCCTCGCAGTGGTCGGCCACCGGGATGCCGAACGTGCGCGCGTACTCCAGCGCCGTGCGCATCATCTGCGCGCTCACCACCGGCTTGCCGTCGTCGCTCACCGCGACCGCGCCGGCGCCCACCATCTCGCCGAACTCGGCGAGCGACTCGCCGCGCTGCCCCATCGTGATCGCGCCGATCGGGTACACGCGCGCGGCTTGGGCACGGATCGCCTGCCGGATGATGAACCCGACCGCCGCCTGGTTGTCGGTCACCGGATCGGTGTTAGGCATCGCGCATACGGCGGTGAAGCCGCCCGCCGCCGCCGCGCGCGCGCCCGTCGCGATCGTCTCCACGTCCTCCCGCCCCGGCTCGCGCAGGTGGCAGTGCACGTCGATGAAGCCCGGCGACACGACGAGCCCCGCGCAGTCGATCGTCTCCGCATCGTCGGGCGTCCCGACGCGCTCGCCCGCATGCTGCACGCGGCCGTCGACGAGCAGCACGTCGCCCGACGGAAGATCGAGTCCCTGCGACGGGTCGAGCACGCGCCCGCCGCGCAGCAGAATGGGTCGCGTCACGCGTCGCCTCCCCGGCCCTTCGCCGCCTCCGCGAGCTCCGGCCGCCCGCCGGCGAGGAGGTAGAGCACCGCCATTCGCACCGCCACGCCGTTGGTCACCTGTTCGAGGATCACGCTGTGCGGCCCATCCGCCACGTCGCTGTCGATCTCGACGCCGCGGTTCATCGGGCCCGGATGAAGGATCAGCAGGTCGCGCGGCGCGCGCTCGAGCCGTTCTCGCGTCACGCCGAACACGCGGTTGTACTCGCGCAGCGACGGGATGTACCCCGCCTCCATGCGCTCCAGCTGCAGGCGCAGCACGTTCAGCGCCTGCGCCCACTCGATCGCCGCCTCCACGCGGTCGAACACCTCGACGCCCAGCTCGTCGATCGCGTTAGGCAGCAGCGACCGCGGGCCGCACACGCCCACCTCGGCGCCGAGCTTCTTCAGGCCCCAGATGTTCGAGCGCGCGACGCGCGAGTGCAGCACGTCGCCCACGATGCACACGCGCAGCCCCTCCAGGCGCCCGAACTTGTCGCGCAGCGTGAGCAGGTCGAGCAACCCCTGCGTCGGATGCTCGTGCGTGCCGTCCCCGGCGTTGATCACGTTCGACTCGATGCGCTCGGCGAGGAACTGCGCGGCGCCGGACGCGCCGTGACGGATCACGACCATGTCGATCCGCATCGCCTCGAGGTTGCGCGCCGTGTCGACCAGCGTCTCGCCCTTCTGCACGCTCGATCCCGACGCCGCGATGCTCACCGTGTCGGCGCTCATGCGCTTCTCGGCGAACTCGAACGACACGCGCGTGCGCGTTGACGCCTCGAAGAAGAGGTTCACGCACGTCTGCCCGCGCAGCGTGGGCACCTTCTTGATCGCGCGCTCGCTGATCTCGCGGAACGGCTGCGCGGTGTCGAGGATGAGCCGGATCTGCTCGGCCGACAGCGGCTCGAGCGCGAGGAGATCCTTGCCGAGCTGGGTCGGGGCGACCGGCATCACACCTCCGAGCCCGCGTCGTCGCCGAGCGTCACCACCACGGCGTCGCGCCCGTCGAGCTCCTGCACGAGCACGTCCACCGGGCCCGCCATACCCGCGTCGAGCCGCTTGCCGACGATGTCGGCGTGGATCGGTAGCTCGCGTCCACCGCGATCCACGAGCACCGCGAGCCCGATCCGCGCCGGCCGTCCGAAGTCCGCCAGCTCGTCGAGCGCGGCGCGCACGGTACGCCCCGTGTACAGCACGTCGTCGACGATCACCACGCGCTGCCCGTCGATGTCCACCGGCAGCGACGTCGGCCCGACGACCGGCCGCGGCCCCACCGTCTGGAGGTCGTCGCGATAGAGCGTAATGTCAAGCGCGCCGCGCGGCACGTCCACGCCCTCGCTCTCCTGGATCAGCGCCCCGAGGCGCTCCGCGAGCTGCACGCCTCGCCGCTGGATGCCGACGAGAATCAGCCCGTCCGTTCCCGCGTTCAGCTCGACGATCTCGTCGGCCATCCGCTTCAGCGCGCGCTTCATCGCGCGCGCGTCGAGCACCGTGGTCTGTGTCGTTGCCATGAGCGGCGAATATAACCGCCCGCGGCACCGCCTGGTCGCGCTACGCGACGCTCCCGGCCACGGTCCCCCGCGCGCGCTTCGCGCTCACCCCGCGCACGCCGGCCTCGATCGCGTGCGCCCGTGCATGTCGCCGCTGCAGCTCGTAGAGTCCCGCGCCGCCCCGCGCCGCGGCCATGCACAGGAACGCGCCGGCCGCGAACCGCGCGGCGAGCATCAGTGACGGCTCGGGCACCTCGGCGCAGACGCGGAGCGCCGCGGCCGCCACCGCGACGGCGGCGACCCACGGCGCGGCGACGCGCCACGGCGTTAGGCCCTCGTCGATCCGACGGCCCTGCAGCTCGGTGAGCGCATAGCCGGTCACCGTCATCGCCGCCGCGAGCTCGCACCACCCGCCAGCGGGCAGCGACGCGGCGAGCACGGCCCACGTGGCCCATGCGCCGGGCTGTCCGGCGCGCGCGGCGGCCATCGGCGCCAGCGCGGCGAGCGCCAGGTACAGCCCGAGCAGCGGCAGCGCACGCCGAAGTGCCGGGCCTTCCACCCGTCGCTCGCGGCCGCGCGCGCCGAGCAGCATCGGGTGCAGCGCGGCGAACACGCCCGCGCTCACGGCGAGCGCCGCGACGGCCATCGGGGCCGACGAGACCATCGGCGCGAGGCCGACGAGCGACCACAGCGCCGCCGCCAGGCCGTGCGCGAGCGTCCCGCCACCGGCCGGCCCCCGGCTTGCCCGCGCGCTGCCGACGAGCGACGCGCCGTACAGCGTGAGCAGGATCAACCCCCAACGCGGTCCGTTCGCGTCGAACGCGGAGGCGGCCGACGCGGTGAGCCAGAGCAACGGCGCCGCCACGTACGCGCCGCCGACGAGCGGGAGATCCGGCGCCAGCAGCAGTGCGTCGTTCGATGCCCTCGCTCGCAGCCGACGGGCGAGGAGCAGGAACGCCAGCGCGCCGACCACGCCGCCGATCCCGACGCAGGCGATCGCGGCCAGCGTCACCGGCCGCGCGCCGAGCAGCGCGCACAGCTCGAGCGCCGTGCCGAGGCCCGCGCCGGCGGCCAGGCTCGCCTTCAACACGGTGCGGCCGCGCACCGCGAACGCGAGGAAGTACCCGAGCGGGATGCCACGCAGCGCCGCCAGCGCGAGTGTCGCGAGCGACGGCGCCCACTCGAACCGCGCGCGCAGCGGCCACGCGAACGTCGTCGCCTCGAGCGCCGCCGCGAGCTGCAGCGCGCAGACGTATGCGGCGAGCAGCACGCCGAGTCGGCGACGGACCACGCGCAGCCGCTCCTCCCGCGTGGGGCGCAGGATCACGGGCGCGGCATCGGCGAGTGTGGGGCGTGGCATGCCCGCGAAAGTCTCGGCACCGCGCGGCCGGCACTGAAACGCGCGCACCCGCCGGATCCCGGACGGGATCGGGCGGGCGCTCAGCGGACAGGGAGGGATTCGAACCCTCGAGACGCTTTTGACGCCTACACCGTTTCCAGCGGTGCGCCTTCGACCACTCGGCCACCTGTCCAGCACGCGCCGTCACAGTCGATGGACGCGCGCGCTCCAGCAAGGTCTATCCAGTTTCAGCAAGAAGGGTGGGAGCTTGATCGCTCAAGCTCCCACCCGGACGGACAGGGAGAGATTCGAACTCTCGATACCGTTGCCGGTATGCCGGTTTTCGAGACCGGTGCCTTCAACCACTCGGCCACCTGTCCTTGCAGCCTCAGAATTTAGCCCGACTAAACGTCTGCGTCAACGCGCGGACTGGTCGGTGAACGGACCCTCGAGCGGTGCGTCGATGCGGCCGCGTCGTGCGGCGAAGAAGTCGCGCAGCATCGCGCCGCATTCCTCCTGCAGCACGCCGCCGCGAACCTGCGGACGGTGGTTCAGCCGCGGGTGCCGCAGCAGGTCGCCCACGGAGCCGGCCATGCCCGCCTTGTCGTCCCACGCGCCGAACACTACGCGCGCGAGACGCGCGAGCACGATCGCGCCCGCGCACATGGCGCACGGCTCCAGCGTCACGACGAGCGTGCAGTCGTCGAGCCGCCACCGGCCTAACGATGCGGCGGCGGCGCGGATCGCGAGCGTCTCCGCGTGCGCGGTCGGATCCTGATCGCGCAGCGTACGGTTGGCCGCCGCCGCGAGCAGCTCGCCGTCGCGCACGATGACGGCACCCACCGGCACCTCGGCGTCCCGGGCCGCGTCGCGCGCGCGCGCCAGGGCCTCGCGCATCCAGTGCTCGTCGTCCGTGTCTCGCATGGCGTGAGACTAATCCGCCGCCCGGACGCGTGCGACCGGGTGGCGCGTCCGGCGCAGCGCGCGCACACTGGATGGGAAACCCGCGTTCTCCGGCCCCGTACGATACCCCATGACCGCTCCGCAGACGGCCGGCCCCCAGCCGCCCCAGCCTCCCCAGCTGCCGCCTCCGCCTTCCGGCGCGCCGGCAGACATCGCTCCGGCGCCGCCGCCCGCCGCGCTCGGCCCGACCGCCCTGCAGGGACCGTCGTTTCTCATCGGTGTCCCGCGCACGGCGCAGGAGCTCTCGGCGCTGCGCGCGCGCCGATCGGAGCTGTCCGACCAGCTCGTGTCCGCGACCTCGCGGCGCAACCAGCTCGCGCAGCGGCTTCGCACCGCCGACGGCGCGAATCGCGTCGGCCTCGAGCAGCGGCTCCAGTTTCTCGACCGCCGCATCCTGCAGCTCGAGAACGACATCGCCGTCACCGGCCAGCAGCTCACGGCCGCGCCCGCGAACGTGCTGGCGTCGGGATCGCTGTCCCTGCCACGCGGCGGCCGCTTCGACACGGACTTCGCTGCACGCGGCGCGATGGCCGTCGGCTCGCTGTTCACCATCTTCGTCCTGGCGCCAATGGCGTTCGCCGCCGCGCGACTGATGTGGCGCCGCGCGAACCATCCACGGCCCGCGCACGACCCCGAGACCGTCCAGCGCCTCGCGCGCCTGGAGACGGCCGTGGACACGATCGCGATCGAGGTCGAGCGCGTGGCGGAGGGCCAACGGTTCCTCACGCGCCTGTTCGCCGACGCGAGCGGCGGCGCCGCGATCCCGCCGGCGCCGCCGATCACCGAAGCCGTTCCCGCGGTCGTCCCGGACGAGCGGCGCTACCGGGGCTGATCGCGCGGCTGCACGTCCGAGCGCGTCCCCGCCGTCACACGCCGGCGGGGACGCGCGCCGTTTCGGGGGCGAATTCGAGGGCGCCCTTCCCGTCCGGCCGCGCGACGATCGTGTCCCCCTCGTTGAACCGCCCCTCCAGCACCGCCAGCGCGAGCGGGTTCTGGATCATGCGCTGGATCGCACGCTTCAGCGGCCGCGCGCCGAACGCCGGGTCGTAGCCCTCCTGTGCCAGCAGCTCGCGCGCCTCGGGCGTGAGCTCCAGCGTGAGCTTGCGATCGGCGAGCAGCCGCCGCAGCCGGCCGAGCTGCAGATCGATGATGCGGTCGATGTGCTCCTCCGTGAGCGGCTTGAAGAGCACGATGTCATCCACGCGGTTCAGGAACTCTGGTCGGAAGTGCTCGCGCATCGCGTTCCACACCTCGGTCTCCACGAGCGCCCAGTCGTCCTGCGCGTGCTCCAGGATGAAGGAGCTGCCGACGTTCGACGTCATGATGATGACCGTGTTGCGGAAGTCGACCGTGCGTCCCTGCGAGTCCGTTAGGCGCCCGTCGTCGAGGATCTGCAGCAGGATGTTGAATACGTCCGGATGCGCCTTCTCGATCTCGTCGAACAGGATGACCGAGTACGGCCGGCGGCGCACCGCCTCGGTGAGCTGCCCCCCTTCCTCGTATCCGACGTAGCCCGGCGGCGCGCCGATGAGCCGCGCGACGGCGTGCTTCTCCATGTACTCCGACATGTCGATGCGCACCATCGCCTGCTCGTCGTCGAACAGGAACTCGGCGAGCGCGCGCGCCGTCTCCGTCTTCCCGACGCCGGTGGGACCGAGGAAGATGAACGACCCGATCGGGCGATTGGGATCCTGCAGACCGGCACGGCTGCGCCGCACCGCGTCGGCCACGGCGCGCACCGCGACGTCCTGCCCGATGACGCGACGGGCGAGCTCCTGGTCGAGCTTCGTGAGGCGCTCGCGCTCGCTCTCCATCATGCGCGTGACCGGGATGCCGGTCCACCGTGCCACGACTTCGGCGATGTCGTCGGCCGTCACCTCCTCCTTCAGGAACTGCGGCCGTCCGTTGTGCGACGCGAGCTTCGCCTCAGCGTCCTTCATCTGCCGCTGCAGCTCGGGGATGCGACCGTAGGTGATCTCGGCCGCCTTCGCGAGGTCGCCCTGCCGCGTGGCCTGGTCGGCATCGACGCGCGCCTGCTCGATCTCCTGCTTGATGCGGCCGACGGCGCCTAACGTCTCCTTCTCCTGCTGCCACTGCGCTTTCATGGCCGACGAGCGCTCGCGCAGATCGGCCAGCTCGCGCTCGAGCGCGGCGAGCCGCTCCTTCGACGCCGGATCCGTCTCCTTCTTCAGCGCCGCCTGCTCGATCTGGAGCTGGATGATGCGCCGCTCCACCTCGTCGATCTCCTGCGGCATCGAGTCGATCTCGATGCGCAGCCGGCTCGCCGCCTCGTCGAGCAGGTCGATCGCCTTGTCGGGAAGGAAGCGATCGCCGATGTAGCGGTGCGACAGCGTGGCGGCGGCGACCACGGCGCCGTCGGTGACGCGCACGCCGTGATGCGCTTCGTACTTCTCCTTCAGGCCGCGCAGGATCGCGATGGTGTTCTCGACGCTCGGCTCACCGACGTACACGGGCTGGAAGCGGCGCTCGAGCGCGGCGTCCTTCTCGATGTACTTGCGGTACTCGTCGAGCGTGGTCGCGCCGACGACGCGCAGCTCGCCGCGGGCGAGCGCGGGCTTCAGCATGTTGCCGGCATCCGGAGAGCCCTCGGTCTTCCCGGCGCCGACGATGGTGTGCGTCTCGTCGATGAAGACGATGAACTTGCCCTCGGCGCTCGTGATCTCCTTCAGCACCGCCTTCAGCCGCTCCTCGAACTCGCCGCGGTACTTCGCGCCGGCGAGCATGGCGCCGATGTCGAGCGAGATGAGCGTCTTGTTGCGCAGCGACTCGGGGACGTCGCCGTTCACGATGCGCTGGGCGAGCCCCTCGACGATGGCAGTCTTGCCGACGCCCGGCTCGCCGATGAGGATCGGGTTGTTCTTCGTGCGGCGCGACAGCACCTGGACGACGCGCCGGATCTCCTCGTCGCGCCCGATCACCGGATCGAGCTTGCCCGCGCGCGCGCGCTCCGTGAGGTCGGTGGAGAAGCGCTTCAGCGCCTGGTACTTCTCCTCCGGATTCTGGTCGGTGACCTTGTGGGCGCCGCGGACGGCCTTCAGCGCCTCCTTCAGGTCGCCGTAGTCGGCGCCCACCGCGTTCAGCAGCGTGTAGCTGTCGGTGCCCTTCACGTTGCCGAGTGCGAGGAGCACGTGTTCGGTCGAGACGTACTCGTCGCCGAGATCCTTCGCTTCCTTCTCGGCGCGGTCGAGCACCTGGTTCAGCTCGCGCGAGACGGTGGGCTGCGCGTCCGTCTGCTTGGGGTAGCGCGCGGCCTCGGCCTCGGCGCGTCGGCGGAAATCAGTGACGTTGACGCCGAGCTTCTGCAGGATGGGAACGACGATGCCCTCGTCCTGCGCGAGCAACGCGAGAAGGAGGTGTACGTCGTAGACCTGGGGATTGCCGGCGCGGCGGGCGAGCGCCACCGCATCGTTGAGCGCCTCGGCGGTTTTGACGGTCAGCCGGTCGGCGTTGATCATCGGTCGGGTTCTCGAGAGTGGGATTTCGCGTGACCTCGTCGCGCGGCGATCGCGGACGTGTAGCGCGCGATGGTCACCCGGGAGGCGGGCAATCGCGGTGCCGCCCTTTCGCGCCTCCCTGGCACGTGGCGACGGCGGGCGTCCGTGGCGGTGTCAGGGCGCCGGTCAGAACGGCAGCCGAGGTGACCCCGAGGGCGAGCCGGAGGTAGAACGAAAGCGAGAACCGCCGACCGGCGGATGCCGATCGGCGGTTCGAATGCTCGCTCCGAGCGAGATGGCGGTCATTTGCCGTAGAACATCTTTCCGACGGCAGCCGTCCGGCCGTCCACCTCCAGTCGGTACATGTAGACGCCGGACGCGGCGTCCCGACTGGTGCTCAGGTATTTCCCGTTCCAGAACGCAACGTACCGCCCGCACTCGAGCTCGATGTTCTCGATCGGCTCGCCGCCACCGGTGGTGGAGGAGGCGCCTTCGATTACCGGGATGGCTACGACCTGCGCGAGCAGATTGTAGATCCGGAGCGAGACTCGATGTCGACTACCATCGCATTGCGCGGTGTCGCCGACGGTGAACGGGAGCCGGGTAGTGGGATTGAACGGATTGGGGTAGTTCTGCCCCACCGACCCAGAGCGGCGCTGGCCCGACGGCGGTTGCGACGTCTGGGCGGATGCACCGCGCGGCATGAGCGCGCTGAGAGCGAGCACTACTGTGAGTGCTGCCCAACGGAGCTTCATGGTCCTCTCCAAATCTGACAGACTAGGTGCCTGGTGCAGACTCCTGATGATGGGTGAGTGAATACACTTCGCGCGTTCGCAAGCTAACGAAACGGCTCAGCCGGTGCAAGAACTTCACACCCTACACGAGCCGAGCCTCGCTAAGTCACGATCGCGCGAACGCGGGAAGCTACGGATACTCCTACTACAACCTCAATAGTTGCAAGTACTTCCCGGGCTCACCTCGAGCACATTGTCAACTGTCGCTGGCGGCGTCGCCATGTTCGTGCCACGAAGCAAGCCACGGTCGGGCTCGCCGAGGGGCTGACTGATCAGTTCGCCGAGCCGGCGCCGGCCCCTCGTCACCTGTCTCGACGCACAAACGGCTGCGGCCGTAACGCAGATCACCACGCTCCAGCCGTCACGCAAGTCCGCGTCCACCCTCCGGTACCGCCGCAGACGCCGGCGAGTTCCACCGCTCCCCCTCCCACGCCTCGAGCGCCCGCATCGGACGCCCATCGGTGAGATGCTCGCGCAGGAACTCGCGGAGCAGCCGCTGATGCGCTCGCGCCGCGGGATCGTCGAGCGGCGTCGCGGACTCGGCCCCGCGCAGCCACTCGTGCAGCGACAGCCGCGCGGGGGCCGGCAGCAGCCGACGCAGCCCCGCCATCCGCGCACAGAGGTCACACAGCGTGCCTCCCGCCGGGTGGCTGAACGCCGCCGGTCGATCGAGTGGCACCGGCGTATGGCATTCGGCACACTCGGCGATCGTGGGCCCGAACCCGAGCTCGGCGACCAGATGCCACGCCCCGGCCAGGCCCGCCTCGCGTGTCTCCCCGCGGGGTGCCAGCCCGATCCGATCCAGCGCCGTGACGAGGGCCTCGTAGAGCGACGGCTCGGCGTCGTCGCGGCCGAAGCGGAGCATCAGCTCCGCGACCGCCGACGCGGCCGTGAACCGGCCGAGATCGGCGGCGAGCGAGGGGCGCGAGCGCGTGACGTCGAACCCGGCGAGTGTGTGCAGGTCGCGTCCGGGCTTCGCGTAGAACTGCGCCTGCCCCTCAGCGAACAGGTCGACGGCCGTGCCGAAACGGCGGGACGCGCGACGGGCGCCCTTCGCCAGCACCGCGACGACACCCGCGTCCCGCGTCGCGAGACGGAGGATGCGCGAGCTCTCGAGATAGCTGAACGCGTGCAGGACGACCGCGTCGGTCTGGATCAGGGCCACGTCGGAAATGTACCCCGGCGCGGCCCCGACGGTCTGCCCCTCGTCGGACCGGGGTCGGTCAGCGGCCTCCGAGCCGCACCCCGACGAGCACCGTGCGGCCAGGCGCGGCGAAGTTGAAGACGCCTTCGTACCGGCGGTCGAGAGCGTTCTCGACCCGGGCGGTGAGCGCGACCGGGGCGCGCGGCCCGGCGTCCAGCAGTCGGACGTCGAGCGACGCGTCGAGCGTGGCGTAGCCGCCGAGCACGACGGCGGTCGCCGGGAAGCTCGCGAAGTCACGGTCGTCGCGCGCGCCGACGTAGTTCAGCGTCGCGCCCGCCGAGACGCGCCGGCCGAACGGCCGGAGCGCGGTGAGGCTCGCCGTGCGGGTCGGACGGCGCAGCAGCCGTTCGCCGAGCACGAACGTGCCGCTCGCCCCGAAGCCCGCGTCGTCGACGCGGGTGTGGAGGTACGTGTAGGCCGCCCGCACGGTGGCGCCCGCGACGTCCGCCACCGAGGCCTCGAGCTCGACGCCGTTGGCGCGCGCCGAGGCCACGTTGAAGTAGTTCGGGCCGGCCGGCGACCCGGTCGGCGTGGCGCGGTACTGCACGAGGTTACGGAAGCGCTGGTCGAAGTACGTCGCGCCCAGCGTCGCACGCCCCCCGGCGAGCGACTGCTCGACGGCCGCCTCCCAGGTGGTGGCGCGCTCAGGCGCGAGATCGGGGTTGCCGGTGGTGAACGACGTCGTGAACTGCTCGGAGAAGAGCGGCTCCTTGAACGACGTGCCAACCGCGGCGCGCAGTCGCGTGCCCGCGGGGAGCGCGTAGCCTGCGCCGACGCGGTACGTGCCGAACGTACCGAAGCGGTCGTTGTCGTCGATGCGTCCGCTCGCCGTGTACGACAGCGCGGCGCCGGCGCGGCCGACCCACTGGGCGTAGTACGCCGTGTTCGCGCGCCGCTCGTCGAAGTGGGTGCTGCTCGGCGCGAAGCGCTGGAACTGCGACGTGCCGTCCGACTGCTCGCTCTGCCGCGACAGCTCGATGCCGGCGGTGAACACGTCGGCCGGCGTGACGTACACGTTCACGCGAGCGTCGCCGCTGCGGCGCACGTCGGCGCTCGTGCTGCGCGAGTAGAAGCGCTGCGTGTCGGCAGGCGCCGTAGGGTCGTCGACGGAGCGGCCGCGCGTCTCGTTGTCGGTCAGCGCGACTCTGCCCTCGACACGCGAGGCGAGGAACCGGCCGGCGTCGAGCCCCACGGTGAGGCGTCGATCGCCGCGGCGCGCGTGCTGGAACGGGACGACCGCGCCGGAGCCACTCGTCGGGTAATGGAACGTGCCGTCGGAATAGCGCGCGCTGAGGCGCGCGTCGCTGCGGTCGTCGGGGCGCACGCGCACCAGCGCGCTCGCGACGCTGTTGCGGAACTCGTTGTTCTCGGGCAGCAGCCCGCTCGACGCGTGATGCGCGATGCCTACCGAGTATCCAGCGCGCGCCGAGCCGCCCGCGACGCCGACGTCGCCGTCGAACGTGCCGTACGTGCCCCCGCGCGCGCTCGCCGTCGGCGTCGCGGGGCCGACACCGCGCCGCGTGAAGATCTGGATCACGCCGGAGACGGCGTCGGAGCCGTACAACACGCTCGCCGGACCGCGCACGATCTCGATCCGCTCGACGTTGTCGGTCGTGAGGAACGCGAGGTCGTAGCTGCCGCCGGGCAGGTTCGCGGGGACACCGTCGATGAGCACCTTCGTGTAGTTGCTCTGTCCTCCGCGGAGGAACAGCGACGTGGCGCCGCCGAACGAGCCCGATTGCACGAGGTGCATGCCGGGCACCTCGCGCAACGCGTCGGCGACGCGCGTCACGCCGCGCGCGCGCAGGTCGGCGCCGCTCAACACCGTCACGCTCGACGTGGAGGCGGCGACGGGGACACGCGTCGCGGTGACGACGACGGGTCCGAGCGACGTGGTGTCGCGTCCGTTAGGCGCGGGCGGCTGCGCGGCGGCGCGGGCGCCGAGCAGGGCGAGTGCGGGAACGAGCGTGGCAAAGGATCGCATCGAAGGAGCGCGTTGGAGGATCAAATCGGTCGAGGAAGTCATCGGCGCCCGCCGCGCAGCGGCACGAGGGCCGGCGCAGCGGTCGCGGGGTCGCGGGTGACGACGAGCGGCCAGTCGTAGACGCGCTCGAGGGTGGGGCCGTCCATGACGTCGGCGGGCGCGCCGGACGCAGCGACGCGCCCGGCGTGGAGCAGCACCATGTGCTGCGCGAAGCGCGCGACGAGGTTGAGCTGGTGGCTCACCAGCAACACCGCGCGGCCGTCCCGGGCCAGGCCGTCGGCGATCTCGAACAGCGCCATCTCGTGCGCGACGTCGAGGAACGTGGTGGGCTCGTCGAGCACGAGAGCCTCGCCGCCCTGCGCGAGCGCGCGGGCGACGCGGACGCGCTGCCACTCGCCGCCGGACAGCTCGTCGGTCGGGCGGTCGGCGAAGTCGCCGACGCCGGCGATTTCCATCGCGCGCGCCGCCGCCTCCGCGTCGGCGGCGCCGGACACCGACCAGCGCGTGCCGTGCGGCAGCCGGCCGAGCGCGACGTACTCGCGCACGCGGAGCGGGAACGCGAGCTCCTCACGCTGCGTGACGACGGCAACGCGACGCGCGAGCGCGCGCGGATCCATGGTGCGCACGCTCGCGCCCTCGAGGCGGATGTCGCCCGCCTCGAGCGGCACCCGGCCGAGCAGCGCGCGGACGAGCGAGCTCTTGCCGCTTCCGTTAGGCCCGACGACCGCGGTCACGCGACCGCGCGGCACGCCGAGGCTCACGCCGTCGAGCGCGCGGGCGCGGGCGCGCGGGTAGCGCACGCTCACCCCGTAGAACGCGAGCAGCGGCGCGTCGCTCATCGAGTCGCCCGTAGTCGCCAGAGGAAGAACGGCACGCCGATCATCGCGGTCACGGCACCGAGCGGCAGCTCCACCGGCGGGTGTGCGACGCGCGCGACGACGTCCGCGCCGACGAGCAGCGCGGCGCCGAACAGCCCCGCGGCGAGGAGCAGCGGCCGATGCGCGCGCGCGCCGCACGCCCGCGCGAGATGCGGCACGACGAGCCCGACGAACCCGACGAGCCCCGCCGCCGACACGGTCGCCGCGGCGAGCAGCGTGGCGGTGACGAACACGCGCCGCGACGCGCGGTCGACGTCGACGCCGAGCGCAGCGGCCGGGTCGGCACCGAGGGCGAGTGCGTCGAGGTCACGCGCGCCGGCGACGAGCACGGTGCCCGACACCAGCGCGTAGAGCGCGAGCCACCGGACGGCGGGCCACCGCGCGTCGGACGCGGAGCCCATCATCCACCAGAGCGCGTTGCGCACGGTGTCGGCCGGCGCGGCCGCGAGCAGGATCATCACGGCGGCGTTCGCGAACGCGCCGACGACGACGCCCGCCATCACGAGGAGCCTCGCGTCGCCGATGCCGCCCGCCGCGCGCGCGACGCCGAGCACCGCGGCAGCCGCCGCGACGGCTCCGCCGAACGCACCGATCGGCAACGCGGCGGCGATGGAGAGCCCCGCTCCGGTGGCGATCACCGCGCCGACCGCGGCGCCCCCCGACACGCCGAGCAGATACGGCTCGGCGAGCGGGTTGCGGAGCGCTCCCTGCAGCGCGGCGCCGCTCGTGCCGAGCCCCGCGCCGACGAGCGCCGCGAGCGCGACGCGCGGCAGGCGCAGGTCGCGGACGATGACGAGCGTGGTCGGGTCGCCGGCACCGCGAAGCGCCGCCCACACCGCACCGACGGGAAGCGTGACGGCGCCTAACGCGACGCCAGCGATGGCGAGCAGCGCCAGCGCGACGGCGCCGGCGATCCAGTAGCGGAGACGCACGGCGCGGCGCTCAGCGCGGCGACGACAGGCGGTCGCGCAGCTCGGGGTGCAGTTGGAGCGCGATGGAGCGCGCCGCCTCACCCAGGCGCACCGACGGCCGCTCGACGAGCGTCGTGTCGTCGGCGTACACGCGGCCCTCGCGCACGGCCGTGAGGCCGCGCCACGCGGGATCGGCGAGGATGCGCCTAACGGAGCTGGGGGCCGCGACGACGACGTCCGCGTCACGCCGCAGGACCTCCTCGCGGCCGACCTGCGGCGACGGCTGCGGCATGTCGGCGAATACGTTGCGGCCGCCCGCGGCGTCGAGCAGCTCGCTCATGAAGCTCCCGCCGCCGATGACGTACAGCGGATCGGCGAGCAGCGGCCAGACCACGCGCAACCGCGCCACGTTCGCGGTGACGGCGCGCACGCGGTCGAGCGAGCGCGACACGCTGTCGACGACGGAATCCGCACGCGGCCGCTCGCCGATCGCGTCGCCGACGAGGCGCACGCAGCGGAAGAAGTCGGCGATGCGGTCGACCTTCAGCGCGACGACGGCGATGCCCGCGGCGCGCAGGGCGTCGGCGGCCGAGCGGTTGTCCGCGCTCGCGTAGAGGAGCACGAGGTCGGGCCGCGCGCCGAGCACCGCCTCGACGTTAGGCCGGATGCCGGGGCCGAGGTCGGGAACGGCGCGCGCCTCGGAGGGATACTGATCCCAGTGCGTGCGCCCGACGAGCCGGCCGCCGGCGCCGAGCGCGAACAGGAGCTCCGTCGTCGTCGGGTTGAGCGAGACGATGCGCTCGGGCCGGTGTCCGCGTGGGACGGGTGCTCCGAAGTCGTCGACGCCGCTCGGCGCGGCCGCTGCTCGAGGTGTCGCCGTCGTGGAGTCGGGGACGTCGCGCGCGGCGGCACCGCAGCCTTGCGCAACGAGAGCGAGCGTCGCGAACGACGCGAGCGTGAGACGCGTGCGAATCATGGCCACCGACCCTCCCCCGAGGGTTTCGTGTGGTGGCGCGCAGGCGAGTCGTCTCCTGGCTCCGGGCCGCGTCGCTCGCCTTCCCAGCCGTTAGGCCAGTGGCGTACAGAGCGTGCGTGTCGTGCCCGATACAGTGGCGGGGCCGCGCCGGCATCGAACCGGCTTCCGTGTCCCGCGTGCGCGTCGAGTTGTGAATACGGCGCCGCGAACGGCGTGCGCGTATGCTAGCGAGGCGTACCGGGGCGAGCAAGCGCGGCGGCGAGCGCCGCCTTGAGATCCTCGCGCGTGCGGAGGTAGCGCTCGCGCGCGTCGGCGTTCGGCGCGGGCTCGCGCTCGAACGCATCGTCGAGCGACGCGATGCGCTGCGCGAGGGCCGCGGCGTCCGCGTCGACCGGCGGCTCGGCGACGGCGGCTGCGGGTCCCCCGGTCGCGAGCGCGCGGCGGCGGCGCGGCCGCGCGAGCGCGCCGACCATCGCGAGGCCGAGCGTCGCGAGCAGCGCGGGGACGATCCACCGCGTCCACAGGGGCGCCGGCGGTGGCGCGTCGATCGAGATGCGCGCGCCCGCGGGAACGTCCTGACCGAGGAAGCGGCGGAACGAGCGTCCCTCGACGAGCACCGGATCGACCGGCGTGAGCTGCGGGCCGCGCACGTCGGCGCGCGGGTCCTCGACGAGGATCTCGAACACCGACGCCGGCCGCTCGACCGTGATGTGCAGCGGGAAATCCGCGGCGGGCAGCGAGTAGCTGAACGCGATCTGCTTCAGTCCCGGGGCGAACGGCATGTGCAGGACGGCACGCGCGTTCGCGAGCGTCAGCGCGTCGGCGGGCACCTCGCCCTCGCGCACGCGGAACGAGCGTCCCTGCGGCGGCACCGGCGCGGACCAGGTGCCGCGCGCGTCGCCCTCGCGGTCGAGCATCGTGGCGGACGAGTCGTTCGAGATCTCGTAGACCTCGATGACGTCGCGCGATCCCGTCGCGTCCGCGCCGGAGACGATGAGGTGCCGCCCGCGCACCGTCATCGGCACCGGCTTCGACGTCGTGTCGTAGACGGAGATCTCCGCGCTCTCGCCGCGCACGTCGGGCTCGCGCAGCGGGTTCGTGAAGTACGCCACACCGCCGAAGCGAACCGACACGAAGTAGATCGCGTCGTCGCCGCCGAACGGCCGGTACCGGAACGCGAACGCGCCCGTCGCATCGGTGCGCGTGGAATCGAGCGGGCCCGCGCTGTCGGACGCGACGCGGTGCAGCGTCACCCAGGCATTCGCGACGGGGTCGGGCCCCTTCTCTCGCTGCACGAGGACGCGTCCCTCGACGGACCGCGTGCCGCCGCTGCCGGCGCTGCCGGCGCTGCCGGCGTTAGGCTGGGCGCCGCCGAGCGCCGGAACGAGCGCGGCGAGCAGGACGAGCGCGGCGAGTCGCAGGCGCGACACGCTAGATGTTGAACTTCCCGAAGTCCTCGGGACGCAGGTTCTCCAGGTACTGCTTGAGCTGCTCGGCGCTGAGCGACTCGGTGCGCTCACCCGACTTCGGCGAGGCGGGCGGCGACGTGTAGCCGGACTCCTCACCGGAGTCGAGCTCCTCGGAGGCCGCGGCGAGCAGCGACTCCTCGACGAAGATCGGCGCCTGCAGCCGCAGCGCGACGGCGATGGAGTCCGACGGGCGCGCGTCGATCTGCGCCTCGCCGCTCGGGCCGTGGAGGTGCAGCTCGGCGAAGTACGTGCGATGCTGGACCTTCGTGATGTGCACGCGGCGGAGCGACGCGCCGAGCCCCAGGATGAGGCTCTTGCAGAGGTCGTGGGTGAGCGGCCGCTCGCGCTTGACGTTGTTCATCTGCATCACGATGGCCTCCGCCTCGGGCTGACCGATCCAGATCGGCAGCAGGCGGGAGCCGTCCTTCTCCTGCAGGATCACCACGTACGTGTTCGTCGAGCTGTCGAGCCCCAGCCGGGACACGAGGACTTCGACCATCGGCATCTCCGGAGAACGTCAGAGAAAGGTACCCCGCGGCGCGCGGCCGGTGCCGGGGTCAGCCGGTCGGGGCGCCCGCCTCAGCGCAGCGCGCCGCGGAGGGCGTCCTGACGGTCCGTGCGTTCCCACGTGAACAGCGTCTTCTCGCCGGCGCCGTTGCTGATCGTCTCGGGCGTGCGGCCGAAGTGGCCGTAGGCGGCCGTGGCGCCGAAGATCGGCTTGCGGAGGGCGAGCGCCTCGGAGATGGCGCGCGGGGTGAGCTGGAACGTCGCGCTGACCACCTCGCAGATGCGGTCGTCGGGCACGGTGCCGGTGCCGAACGTCTCGACCATCACCGAGACCGGCTCGGCGACGCCGATCGCGTACGCGAGCTGCACCTCGCAGCGGCGCGCGAGCCCCGCGGCGACGACGTGCTTCGCGACCCAGCGCGCGGCGTACGCGGCGGAGCGGTCGACCTTCGACGGATCCTTGCCGCTGAACGCGCCGCCGCCGTGGCGGCCCATGCCGCCATAGGTGTCGACGATGATCTTGCGGCCGGTGAGGCCGGCATCGCCCTGCGGCCCGCCGATGACGAAGCGGCCGGTGGGGTTGATGTGGTACTTCAGGTCGGGCGCGCGCAGCCCCTCGGGCACCGACGGCTTCACGACCTCCTCCACGATCGCCTCGCGCAGCTCCTTGTTGCCGATGGTCTCGGAGTGCTGCGTGGAGACGACGACGGTCTCGACCTCCTTCGGGCGGCCGTCCTCGTACAGCACGGTCACCTGCGCCTTGCCGTCCGGGCGGAGCCACGAGAGGCGTCCCTGCTTGCGCAGATCGGCGAGGCGGCGCGTGATGCGATGCGCGAGGACGATGGGGAGCGGCATCAGCTCCTCGGTCTCGTCGGTCGCGTAGCCGAACATCATCCCCTGGTCGCCGGCGCCGCCGGTGTCGACGCCCTGCGCGATGTCGGGCGACTGCTTGTCGATCGTGCTCATCACCGCGCACGTCTTGCTGTCGAAGCCGTACGACGCATCGGTGTAGCCGATGCGGTGGATCGTGCCGCGCACGATGTCCGGGATGTCGACGTAGCAGTCGGTGGTGATCTCTCCGGCGACGACGGCGAGGCCGGTCGTGACGAGCGTCTCGCAGGCCACGCGGGCGGCGGGATCCTTCTCGAGGATCGCGTCGAGGACCGCGTCGGAGATCTGATCGGCGATCTTGTCCGGGTGGCCTTCGGTGACGGACTCGGACGTGAAGAGATGGCGCGCAGGCACGGCGGCTCACGACGAACGGGGGAACCGGCGTTCTGGGCCGGCGGTGGCGGGTGGTCGTACTCTAAGACGGGCCTCAGGGCCCGGCAACCCGCGCAGATCTCCCCTACGCCGTAACGCTACGCCGTGACGCGGCCGAGCTCCCGCTCCAGCGCCTCGAGCAGGATGCGCTCGGCCTCGGCGGCGGTGCCGGCGCGGAGGGCACGGCGCGCGGCGTCCGCGGCCCGGCTGGCGTGGATGCCGCGCACGATGCGCTTCACCGCCGGGACGTTGCGCGCCGCGACGCTGAGCTGCCGCAGGCCGAGGCCGATGAGCGCGAACGCCATGAGCGGCTGCGACGCCATCTCGCCGCACACGGCGACCTCGATGTTGTTGTCGTGCGCGACCTCCACCGTGCGCGCGATGAGCCGCAGCACGGCGGGATGGAGCGGCGTGAAGCGCGGCGCGAGCAGCGCGTTGCCGCGGTCGACGGCGAGCGTGTACTGCACGAGGTCGTTCGTGCCGATGGAGAAGAACGCGACCTCGCCGGCGAACGTGTCGACGGAGACCGCGGCGGCCGGCGTCTCGATCATGACGCCTAACGCGACGTCGTCGCGGTGCGGCACGCCGCGGGCGCGCAGCTCGGCCGCCGACTCCTCCATGAGCGCGCGCGCCTCGCGCACCTCCTCCACGGTGACGACCAGCGGCAGCATGATGCGCACGTCGCCGTGCGTGGCGGCGCGCAGCAGCGCGCGGAGCTGCGTCTTGAACAGCTCCGGCTCGTCGAGGCACATGCGGATCGCGCGCCAGCCCAGGAACGGGTTCGGCTCGACCGGGAACCCGCCGACGGGCAGCTTGTCGCCGCCGACGTCGAACGTGCGGATGACCACGGGGTGGCCGCCGAACGCGTCGACGACGCGCGCATAGGCGCGGTACTGCTCGTCCTCGTCGGGCATCGTGGCGCGGCCGACGACGAGGAACTCGGTGCGCATGAGGCCCACGCCGTCCGCGCCGCTGTTCGCCGCCTGCTCCGCCTCTTCCGGCAGATCGACGTTCGCGCGCAGCACGAGCGGCTCACCGTCGAGCGTCACCGGCTCGGCGGACGCGAGCAGGCGCAGCTCCTCGACCTCCTGCGCCTCGAGCTGCGCACGCACCTGGAACGCCGCGACCTCGGCGTCGGTCGGATCGACCGTGAGCGTGCCCGCGCCGCCGTCGAGGACGATCGTCTCGGTGCCCGTGAGGCGCGACGTCGCGTCGCGCAGGCCGACGACGGCGGGGAGGCCTAACGACCGGGCGAGGATCGCGATGTGCGACGTGTTCGTGCCGGCGTCGGTCGCGATGGCCGAGATGGCCTCGCGGTCGAGCTGCACGGTGAGGCTCGGCGTGAGGTCGTGCGTGACGAGCACCGCGCACGTGCCCTTCGGCACGTCGACCGGGTCGTGGTCGGGAAGGCCGAGCAGCGCGGTGAGCACGCGGATCTGCACGTCGACGAGGTCGCCGACGCGCTCGCGCAGCATGGCGTGCGGGCTGCGCTCGAAGCGGCGGCGCCACTCGAGCATCGCGAGGTCGACGGCCTTCTCCGCGCCGAGGTTCTGCCGCACGAGCCCCTCGATCTCGGTGAGGATCTCGGCGTCCTGCAGGATCGTGAGCTGCACGTCGAAGATCGCCGCCTCCTCCGCGCCGGCGTGGCGCTCGGCGCGCGCGCGCACGCTCTCCAGGCGATCGCGAGCGCGCGCGATCGCGTCGTGCAGGCGCGCGAGCTCGCGCGGGATCGCCTCGTCGGGGACGATGCGATGTGGGACGTCGGGCACCTCCCAGCGCAGGAGGTGCACCGGGCCGGTGACGATGCCGGGAGAGGCCGGAATGCCGCGGAGGACGAAGCTCACGGGCGCCCCGCTAGCTCTCGCCGAACTTGTGGGCGACGAGCGACGCGATCGCGGCGATCGCGTCGTCGGCGTCGGGGCCCTGCGCGCGGAGCGTGATGGTCGCGCCGCACTCGGCGGCGAGCATCATCACCCCCATGATGCTCTTCCCGTTCACCTCGATGTCCTCGCGCGAGATCGTGATGTCGCTCTTGAACTTCGAAGCGGCCTTCACGATCTCCGCGGCGGGTCGCGCGTGGAGCCCGTTCTTGTTCAGGATCCGGACGGACTGTTCGGCCATCATCGGGCGATCGAGTAGAGGACGAAGGCTGCCAGACAGAGAACGGCAAGACGCCAGCCCTCGATGCGCCCATGCAGCCGCGCGATGACCAGTGCACCGGCCATCACGGCGACCACCACGGCGCCGAGGAGCGCGCGCCCGGGCCCGATCACGCGCGCGAGGGTGAGGGGGAGCGCCGCGCCCCCGATGAATGCGGCGCCCTGATCGAGCCACTGCGGTCCCTGCCGCAGCACGGGGCCGCCTAACGCCTGCGCGACCTGCAGCCCGCGCGCGAGCCCGACGCGCAGCGCCCACGCGCGCAGCGCGAGATGGCCGGCGTTGTAGAGCGCGAGGAACCCGCCCACCACGGCGAGCGGGCCGGCGCCGGCCCCGAACGCGAGCAGCGCGAGCAGCGAGCAGAACGGAAGCCACGCCGCCCACACGAGCCGGTCGCCCACGCTGCCGAGCGGACCGCACAGCGCCGTGCGGAAACGCTCGATGCGGGTCGGCGGCTCGCCGGCGAGCTCCGCGCGGATCAGCGCACCGACCGCGACGCCGGCGAAGTACGGATGCGCGTTGAAGTACTGACTGTGCCGAGCGAGCGCCGCGCGATACGCCTCCCCGCCCTTGCCACCGGGCAGGAGGCGCAGCGCCGGCTCGGTGCAGAAGCCGATCCCGTTGCCGAGCAGGATCTCGTAGTTCCACGAGGCCTGGATCGCGAGCAGTCGCAGGAAGATAGAGAGACGGATCGAGAGCGGGAGAGCAGGCGGGCTCCCGACCGATGGTGACGAGGGCGTCATGGAGCGCGCGGGCTCGCTCATGCGAACGCCAGCAGCGCGAGCCCGCACAGCAGCCCGCCGAGAAAGAGCCACCGCGCGCGCGGCACCGCATGCACCAGCTTCCACACCGCGCCGCCGGCGACCATCGCGGCGAGTCCGACGACCACCGCGCGCGCGATGCGCCCGTCGGTGTGCCAGCGCGCGAGCGCCGCCTCCTGCGCCGGAATGGTCACGAGCAGCGCGGCGAGCGTGAGCAGGAAGCCGCGCAGCAGATCGCCGAACAGGCCGGCGAGCTGCAGGCCAACGACCGTGCGCGCCGACCCCGCCGCGAGCGAGTCCATCGACCGGCGCGCGAATCGGCCGTTGATCGTGCGCAGCAGCACCATGGAGCGGCCGCCGACCCACGACGTGGCGATCGCGAACAGCACGGCCATGCACATCGCGCCGGCGGTCATCGCCGTCTCGCTGCGCTCGGCCATCGCGTACAGCGTCCCGCCGACGACGGCGGCCGAGCCCCACTCGGGGTAGCGCGACGCGCCGATCGGCAGCGTCTCGAGCGCGAACAGCTCGAGCGTCGCCCCGATGATGAGCCCCGTCTCTGCGCTGCCGGCGAGCGCACCGGCGAGCGTCGCGGCGACGAGCGGCCGCGAGAGCATCGCCTGCGGAAAGCTCACGACGTCGAGCCCGAGCAGCGCGCCGAGCAGCGACGTGGGCACGAGCCCGACCGGCGGCTCGATCATGAGGACGCCTTGCCGGAGAGGACTTCGTCGAGCGGCACGGGGCGGGTCGAGGGGACGTCCTGCGCGGTGACGGCGACGCCGCGCGACGCCATCGCGCGCAGCGCGGCCTCCTCCTCGGGCGTGAGGAAGACGTAGCGCATGCGCTGCGCGCGCCCGACGCGGTGATGCACCCCGCCGAGGTTCACGGCGGCGATCCCCGGCGGGCCGCCGTTGCGGCGCACGCCCTCGATGAGCCGCGCCATCGTGTCGATGTCGCCGGTGAGCAGGATGCCGTGCCGGCGGTCGCCGGCGTAGCGCGCATGCGCGGAGATCGCGTCGTCGACACCGTGGAAGAAGACGTCCATCTCGGGCGGGACGCCCATGCGATAGAGCTCCTGCTCCCACTCGCTCGCCGCGACCTCGTCGTCGACGAGCACGATGAAGCCGATGTCGAGTGGTCGTCCCCAGCCCACCACGACCTGGCCGTGGATGAGCCGATCGTCGATCCGGTAGAGCTCAAGCGGCACCGCGCGCGCCCTCCGCCGGGGGTCGCGTGGGAACCACGGCGAGTGCGGCACGTCCCTTCTCGGCCGCGTGCGACGCCGCGTGCGCCGCGGCGGCCGCGGGATCCGCGTCCTCGTCGGCGGCGAACACGAAGTCGAGCAGCGTGGCGAGGTTCGCGCCCGTGACGAGCACGAGGTCGGGACGCTCGCGCTGCAGCCGGCGTGCGGCGAGCGTGCAGCTCCCCGCGGGCAGGTCGGTGAAGATCACGCGCAGCCCACCGTCGAGCGCGCGACGCAGATCGCGCTCGATGTCCTCGCCGCTCAGCCCTCGGTTCGTCATGAGCACGAACACGTCGTCGCGGCCGCTGATCTGGGTCACCGCGGAGGCCATGCCGGCCGCGAAGTCGGCGTGGCCGGCGAGCACCGCGCGCGCCGTCGTCGGCGCGGGGGGGGTGTCACTCGTCATCTTCCTGGAGATAGCGTCGCACGTCCGCCGGCGCGGCGCCGGCGGCGCCGGAAGGGCTCGGCCCCTCCGGCGCGAGCAGCCCGCCGTTCGCCGACGCCTGCCGCATGCGATCGATCAGGCGGCGGTTGAAGGCCTCGGCGGGATTGTGGCCGCTGTAACGGAGGAGGTGGTTCATCGCGATGACTTCCGCGATCACCGTGATGTTCTTCCCGGGGTTCAGCGGCACGCGGATCTTCGGCAGCTCGACGCCGAGGATGGTGTGCGTCTCGCCCTCGAGCCCCGTGCGCTCGACGAGCGCGTCCTGGTTCCACTCCTCGAGATGGACGACGACCTCGAGGCGCTTCTGCTGCCTAACGGCGCGGATGCCGAAGATCGCGGGGATGTCGATGAGACCGATGCCGCGGATCTCCATGTAGTGCCGCTGCAGCTCGTGGCCGCGGCCGATCAGCACGTCGTTGCCGCGCCGGTTCACGATCACCAGATCGTCGGCGACGAGGCGATGGCCGCGCTCCACGAGATCGAGCACGCACTCGCTCTTGCCGATGCCGCTCTGCCCCGTGAAGAACAGCCCCACGCCGAAGACGTCCGACAGCGATCCGTGCAGCGTCACGGTCGGCGCGAACGCTTCGGCGAGGAACGGCTTGATGAGACGGTAGAACTCCGCGGTCTTGAGGCGCGAGCGGATCACCGGGATCCCCGCCTCGGCCGCGAACTCCAGGAACGGCTCCGGCGGATCGAGCGACTTCGTCACGAACGCGCACGGGATGTCGTAGCCGAAGTACGCCTTCAGCGTGCGACGGCGCAGGTGCGGATCGAGCGTGCGCAGATACGTGATCTCGGTCTCGCCGAAGACTTGGATGCGCTCGTGCGGGAAGCGATTGAAGTACCCCGAGAGGACGAGCCCCGGGCTCGAGGCCTCGTGGCTCGTCACCGGGCGATCGAAGCCGATGGCGGCCCCGATCGGCTCGAGCAGCAGCGTGTCGCGCATGCGCTCGAGCAGCTGCCCGACGGTCAGTCGTGCGTTCACGAGGCGGCGGCGCGCCGTGCCGACGCGGCCCGATCGAGCAGCACGTCGGTGAACTCGTCTTCCGGCTCGCTCGCCTCCGACGCGATCGCCGGCGCGGCGGGCGCCGCGCCCACCTGTCGCTTGCGCGCGCGCTCGGCGCGCACATGCGCGACGTGCGCGTTCAGCCGCTCGAGCGCCGCGGCGAGCGCGCCCTCGTACTTCGGCGCGACCCCCTCGGCGACGAGCGGCTTGCGCCGCGCGACACGCAGCATGATCTCGACCTTGTGCACCGACCGCTCGGTGACGAAGCGGATCGACGCGTCGGTGGTGCCGCGAAGGCGCGTGGCGAGCTTGCGGACCGCCTGCTCCGCGCGCTGCTGCAGCGCCTCCGTGACGTCGGCATGGTGGGCGTGGAAGACGATGTGCACCAAGAGTGCCTCCTGCGGGCCTCAGTCGCCCGCGACTGCGGCGAGATGCGCGGCCGTCTCCGCGGCCGCGCGCTCCCACGTGAACGTCTCCGCGAAGCGCCGACCACTCGCGCCCAACGCGCGCACGAGGTCGGGGGAATCGGCCAGCCGCTGCAGGCGTGCGCCCATGGCGGCGACATCGCCGTGGGGCACGAGAAACCCGGTCTCCCCATCGCGGACACTTTCCCGGAGACCGGGTGAATCCGACGCGACGACGGGTGTCCCGCACGCCGCGGCTTCGAGGTTGGTGATGCCCCAGCCCTCCTTGGGGGATGCGAACGCGAGCGACCACGCGCGACGCAACAGGTCCACCTTCTCGGCCTCGCTGATGAACCCAAGAAACTGCACGCGATCGGAGAGCGCAAGCGACGCGGCGAGCCGCTCCAGCTCCGCCCGGAAGTCGCCCGTCCCGGCGATCGCGAGCCGGGCGTCGGGGTGCCGGACCTGGGCAAACGCGCGGATGACGAGGTCGACACCCTTGTACTTCTTCAGGCGACCGAGGTACGCGAACAATGGCGCGGGCGAGCGCACGGCGGGGTCGGGCGTGTAGTGCCCGGCGTCGATCCCCGGGTAGATGACGCGGATGAGCTCTCGCCGGATGCCGCGCCGCACGAGATCGTCGGCCGTGCTCTCGCTGATGGCGTGGAACGCGGTGTTGCGATACACGAGCGGCAGCGGACGCTCGGCGAGCCACACCGCGGCGGCGAGCGGCAGCGGCGCCTCCTGGAACACGGTGCCACCGAACAGATGCGGCACGAGCGCGACGACGCGACGCGCGCCCCACCGCGGCGTGAGCAGCGGCACCTTGTTGATGTCCTCGACGAGGACGTCGAACGGCGCGCGCGCGAACGCGCGACGCCAGTAGCCGCGCGCGAGGAACGGGAACGTGTGGCGCGTGCCGACGCGGTGCACGTCGATGCCGTCGATCTCGGCGCGTGGCGCGCAGCCGGGCCATCCGCCGCAGAGCAGCGTCACGTCGTGGCCGCCGCGCGCGAGCCGGCCGAAGATCTCGTGCAGGTGGATCTCGGCGCCGCCGGCCTGCGGGTTCTCGCGGTCCTGCCAATTGACCAGCAGGATCTTCACGACCGCCCTCCACGCTCCACGCTCCACGCTCCACGCTCGGGCCGCCCGAGCGTGGAGCGTGGAGCGTGGAGCGTCGAGCGTGTGCTGCCTCTCACAGGCGTCCCAGGCGTCGGGCCAGCGCGTCGACGACACCGTTCACGAAGCGCGCGCTCTGCTCGCTGCCGTATCGCTCGGCGAGCCGCACGGCTTCCTGGATGACGACCTTCGGCGGCGTCTCGCCGCGACGCAGCTCCGCGGCGGCGAGACGCAGCACAGTGCGCTCGATCGCACCGAGTCGCTCGAGCCGCCAGTTCGTGGTGACGTCGCCGAGCTCGCGGTCGATCTCCTCGCCGTGCTGGATCATCTCGCGCACGATGAACCCGGCGAGCCGCCGTTCCTCGGGACCGACGGCGAGGTCGTCCCACACGCGCGTCGCGACCAGCTCGAGCCCCTCGGCGCCGCGCACGTCCCACGCATACAGCGCCTGCAGCGCACGCGCGCGAGCGCGGCTCTCGAGGCGCTCACCTTTCGGCATCGTCGTCCTCCCCGTCCCCGCCCTCGAGATCCGACTCCGCATCGGCGGCCGAATCGAGCAGGTCGAACAGATCGGCCATCTCCATCGCGGCCATCGCGGCGTCCCACCCCTTGTTGCCGTGCGCGCCGCCGGCGCGCGCCTCGGCCTGCTCCATCGTGTCGGTGGTGAGCAGGCCGAGCGCGACGGGGACGTCGAACTCCGCGCTCGCGTCGGCGAGCCCGCGCGCGGCCTCGCCGGCGACGTAATCGAAGTGTGGCGTCTCGCCGCGGACGACCGCACCGACGGCGACGACGGCTGCGTAGCGGTCGCTCGCGAGCACCTTGCGCACCGCGGCGGGCAGCTCCCACGCACCGGGCACCCACACGACGTCGACGTCGTCGAACGCCGCGCCGTGGCGCGTGAACGCATCGACGGCGCCCTCGGCGAGCGGACGCGTGACGGACTCGTTGAACCGGCTGGCGACGACGACGAAGCGGCGTCCGCTGGCGTTAGGCGTGCCGACGAACTCGGGCATGTCTTGCTCTTCTTGGATTACAGGAAGCGTGCGGCGCATGAGTCGGGACTCGGGGACTCGGGACTCGGGACTCGGGACTCGGGTCGGATGGCACTCGCTCCGCTCGTGCCTTCATGAAAGCGAGCGCAGCGAGCACACCGCCCCGAGTCCCGAGTCCCGAGTCCCGAGTCCCGAGTCCCGAGTCCCGATTGACGGTCACGACGCGAGAAGGTGTCCGAGCTTCGCGCGCTTGGTGGCGAGGTAGCCCGCGTTCTCGCTGTTCGCCGGTGCCTGGATGCGCACGCCGCCCTCGGCGACGCGCAGCCCGTAGCCCTCGAGGCCGACGAGCTTGCGCGGGTTGTTCGTCATGACGCGGATGGACTTGAGCCCGAGGTCGAGCAGGATCTGTGCGCCGATGCCGTAGTTGCGCAGGTCCGGCTTGAAGCCGAGCCGCTCGTTCGCCTCGACCGTGTCGGCGCCGCTGTCCTGGAGCTCGTAGGCCTTCAGCTTGTTCAGCAGACCGATGCCGCGGCCTTCCTGGTCGAGATACACGATCACGCCACGCCCCTCGGCGGCGATCATCTCCATCGCCGTGTGGAGCTGCCAGCCGCAGTCGCAGCGCGACGAGTGGAACACGTCGCCGGTGAGACACTTCGAGTGCATGCGCACGAGCACGTTCTCGCCGTCACCGATCTCGCCGTGCACGAGCGCGACGTGCTCGTGATCGTCGACGTCGTTGCGGTAGCCGATGATGCGCCACTCGCCGAACTCGGTGGGGAGCCGCGCGTCGGCGACGCGGTGCACGAGCCGCTCGTGCGCGAGCCGGTACGAGACGAGCTGCGCGACGGTGATGAACGTGATGCCGTGCTTCTCGGCGAACTCCTCGAGCTGCGGCCGGCGCGCCGGCGAGCCGTCGGCGAGGAGGAGCTCGCAGATCACGCCAGCGGGCGTGAGCCCGGCGAGGCGCGCGAGGTCGACGGCGGCCTCGGTGTGTCCCACGCGCTGCAGCACGCCGCCGGGGCGCGCGCGCAGCGGGTTCACGTGCCCGGGGCGGCGCAGGTCGCCGGGCGACGTGGCCGGATCGACGGCGACCCGAATGGTGGTCGCGCGGTCCTGCGCGCTGATGCCGGTGGTCACGCCGAAGCGGCCGGAGGCGTCGATGGTGACGGTGAACGCCGTCTTCATCGCCTCGGTGTTGCCGCGGCTCATGGGGCCGAGCTCCAGCTCCTCGCATCGCTCGGGGGTGAGCGCGAGACAGATCCACCCCTTCGCCTCGAGCATGAAGTTGACCTTCTCGGGCGTGATCAGCTCGGCCGCGCAGATGAGGTCACCCTCGTTCTCGCGGTCCTCGTCGTCGGCGACGAGCACGAACTTCCCCGCCCTGATGTCCTCGATGGCTTGCTCGACGGTGCCGAAAGGCATGACTGAAACCTCGAATCGGCTGCGTGGCTGCGTGGCTGCGTGACGTCGCCGTCACGGAGTCACGCAGCCACGCAGCGTTCACGTGCGTGTTGTCAGATGTGGCGCGATCAGACGCTGGACATGCTTCGCGATCACGTCGGCCTCCACGTTGATGCCGTCGCCGGCGGCGCGGTCGCCTAACGTCGTGTGGCGGCGCGTGTACTCGATGATCGACACCTGCAGAATGCCGGGCGCGGGCAATGCGTTCACGGTGAGGCTCACGCCGTCCAGCGTGATGGAGCCGTGCGGCACGAGCAGCGCGTCGATCTCGTCGGGAACCGCGACGTCGATCAGCAGCGCGTCCTCGTGCACCACGGCCGAGCGCACGGTGCCGACGGCGTCGACGTGTCCCTGGACCATGTGGCCGCCGAGGCGGTCGCCGAGGCGCAGCGCACGCTCGAGGTTCACGCGCCGGCCCGCGGCCCAGTCGCCGAGGGTGGTGCGCTCGAGCGTCATGAACGCCGCCGCGACCGTGAACCAGCCGGCGCCCTTCTCGCGCACCGTGAGACACACGCCGTCGCAGGCGACGCTCTCGCCATCGACGAGGTCGTCGTAGCGACAGCGCACGCGGAACTCGCGCCCGGCGTCCGTGACGTCGACGCGCTCGACGAGGCCGACGTCGTCGACGAGGCCGGTGAACACTAGCGGGACTCCAGGGTGTGCACGGCGTAGATGGTCATGAGGTCGTCGCCGAACGCGCGCCGCGCGACGATGGGCAGCCGCCGCGCCGCCTCGGCGCGGGCCGCCGGCACGTCACCGAACGCGGGCAGCGCGCCACGGCCGAGTACGACGGGTGCCTGAAAGGTAATCAGCCGGTCGACCAGCCCGGCCGTCCAGAGGGCCGAGGCGAGCCCGGCGCCCCCTTCCACGAGCAGCGAGCGCACGTCGTGGTCGGCCCGCAGCGCGCGCAGCGCGTCGTGCAGCGTCGCCGCGCGCACGACGCGAACGCCGGCGCCCTCGAGATCGTTCAGGCGCGCGGCGGGCGTGTGCGGGCTCACCACGACCGCCGTGGGCACGTCGCGCGCGGTGCGCACGAGGCGCGACACGTCGGGGAGCCGCGCGCTCCGATCGAACACCACGCGCAGCGGCGGCACGCGCGGCGCGGACGCATCGCGCACGGTCAGCTCGGGGTCGTCGGCGAGCGCGGTGCCGATGCCGACGGCCACGGCGTCGCTCCCCGCGCGCAGTCGGTGCACCTCGCGGCGCGCGGCGCGCCCGGTGAGCCAACCCGGACGCCGCGTGTCGTCCGCGACCGCGCCATCGAGCGAGAGCGCGAGCTTCAGGACGACCCACGGGCGGTCCGACGCGAGCGCGTGGAAGAACGGCGCGTTCAGCTCGCGCGCGGCCTCGCGCTCGACGCCCGTCACGACCTCGATGCCGTGCGCGCGCAGCTTCTTCGCTCCACCCGCGGCGACCGGATGCGGATCCTCGGCGGCGACGACGACGCGCCTAACGCCGGCGGCGATCAGCGCGTCGCTGCACGGCGGCGTCTTGCCGTGATGGTTGCACGGCTCGAGCGTGACGTAGACGGTGGCGCCGCGGGCGCGGTCGCCGGCCGCCGCGAGCGCTGCGGCTTCGGCGTGCGGGCCGCCGTAGCGCGCGTGCCAGCCCTCGGTCACGATCTCGCCGTCACGAACGACGACGGCGCCGACCATCGGGTTCGGCGCCGTCGATCCCCAGCCGCGGCGGGCGAGCCGCAGCGCGCGCCGCATGAAGGCGGCGTCGTCCATCAGAACCCGACGCGCAGCCCCAGCGACGCGTACGTGTACGGGTCGTCGGCCCTGCGGTCGCCGAACTTGTTGTACGGCGTCGTGACCGAGCCGCCGCTCACACGCCCCACCTCCGCGGCGATGCGCAGCAGCGCGAGGTGCACGGAGGCGCCGGCGAACACGTTCGTGCGCGTCATCTTCTGCGACGGGCTCGCGACGGTGCCGTTGAAGCTCGCCGTGATCCCCTGCGTGATCTGCCGCGGCGCGATGAACGCGCTCGCGTCGGCGCGCGAATCGTAGCGGTCCTGCCCCACGCCCGCGGTGAGGCCGACGAGCAGGAAGCTCTTGCTGCCCGCGAGCCGCCACGCGGTCGTCTTCGCCTTGAGCCCCGTGACGCGGACCGAGTCGCTCGTGCCGATGCGCGCGCGCAGATCCACCGTCGGCAGGTCGCGCTGCAGCACGGACACCGAGATGCCCGGCACGAACGACGTCTCCTGCAGGATGCCGAGGCGCGCGCCGTAGCCGAGCTGCAGGCGGCCGCCGGTGGCGTGCACGCTCACCGGGTCCTTGTCGATGTCGGGCACGTAGAACGCGCTGACGAGCGCGTCGATGCCGCCGACGTTCGTGAGGCCGACGCTCAGGCCCTTGAAGATGCCGATCGCCGCGTCGGCGGTCGGCAGCCCGAGGACCTGGCTGCGCGGCGCGAAGTTGCTCGACTGCGGGCCGCTCACGCTGAGCGTGACGTTGCCCGTCTGCGGCAGCTGGCCGCGCACGACGTTCGCGCGCAGTCCCACCGTGAAGTGACCGAGCCCACCGAGCGTGCTCGCGTTGCCGATGACCGCGTTGCCGCCGGTGATGGAGACGCCGAGCTGCGGCGCCATGTAGTTGTACAGGTCGACCGCCTTCTGGCAGGCGTCCTGGGAGACGGAGAGCTGCGACGAGCACGCCGAAGAGACGGTGCCCTGGGCCTCGGCCTGCACGGCGACAGCAGCGACGGCGAACGTGAGCACTGCGACCTTGTACACCGCGACCGCGTACGAGCGACTCTGCACGGTATTCTCCGGGCTGCGAGCGTGATCGTTAGGCACCGGCGGCCGCGCCCTCGATCGCCACGCGGCCGCTGCCGGGCCGCACGCGGCCGAGCCGCCAGGCGCGCACGCCCCGCGCCTGGGCGGAGGCAATGACCGCGCCCGCGTGCTCCGGCGGTGTGATGACGGTCATACCCACGCCCATGTTGAACGTTCGGAACATCTCGTCGCGCGCGACGCCTCCGGCGCGCTCCAGCGCGCGGAACAGCGGCGGGACCTCCCACGAGTCGGCGTCGACGACGGCGTCGAAGTGCGGCGGGAGCGCGCGATCGAGGTTGCCGGGCAGACCGCCGCCGGTGATGTGCGCCATCGCGTGGACGCGGTCGAGCACCGGCTCGAGCGCGGGGAGATACGAGCGGTGCACCGCGAGCAGCGCGTCGGCGACGGTGCCGTCACCATCGGGAAACGCGTCGTGCGGGCCGAGGCGCATGCGCTCCAACACGATGCGGCGCGCGAGCGAGTAGCCGTTCGTGTGCAGTCCGGTGCTCTCCAGCCCGACGATCGCGTCGCCGTCGCGGACCCGATCCGGACCGAGCACCGCGTCCTCCTCGACCCAGCCGACGATGAAGCCGGCGAGGTCGAAGTCGGGCGGCGTGTAGACGCCGGGCATCTCCGCGGTCTCGCCGCCGATGAGCGCGCAGCCGTTCTCGCGGCATCCCGCGGCGACGCCGGCCACCACCGCTTCGACCGCGGTGGGATCGAGCTTGCCGAACGCGACGTAGTCGAGGAAGAACAGCGGGCGCGCGCCCTGCACGAGCACGTCGTTCACGCAGTGGTTCACGAGGTCGTGGCCCACCGTGTCGAGCCGGTTCGCCTCGACGGCGACCTTCACCTTCGTGCCGACGCCGTCGGCGCTCGCGACGAGCAACGGCGCGCGTGCGCCCGGCGGCACGCGGAACATGCCGCCGAAGCCGCCGAAGCGGCCGCGCGCGCCGTCGGTGAGCGTGCTCTCGACGAGGCGCTTGAGGCGGTGCTTCGCGGCGTCAGCGGCGTCGAGGTCGACGCCGGCCGCGCGATAGTCCATGCCCGAGCCGCCGCGCGATGCGTCGCTCACGCGCCCTGCTCCGCGAGCTCCGTCTCGAACGACACGAGCTGGCGGAACTCGCGCACGCGCCGATCGATGTCGTCGCGCGTGACGTCGAGCAGCCGGCCGATGGAGAACTGCTCCACCGCGAACGAGCCCATCGCGGAGCCGTAGATCACCGCGCGGCGCATGTTCGCCTCGCCGAGGTCACCGGTGCGCGCGAGATAGCCGATGAAGCCCCCGGCGAACGAGTCGCCCGCGCCCGTAGGGTCGAAGATGTTCTCGAGCGGATACGCCGGCGCGTAGAACACCGAGTCGGCGCTGAACATGAACGCGCCGTGCTCGCCCTTCTTGATGATCACGTACTTCGGGCCGCGCTCGAGGATCCACTTCGCCGCGTGCACGAGGTTCGTCTTCTCGGTGAGCTGACGCGCCTCGCCGTCGTTCAGCAGCACCATGTCGACCTTCGCGAACAGCTCCAGCAGCTCCGGACGGCGGCTCTCGATCCAGAAGTTCATCGTGTCGCACGCGACGAGCGTCGGCTTCTCGACCTGGTCGAGCACCTGCAGCTGCAGCCGCGGATCGATGTTCGCGAGGAACACGAACGGCGCCTCGCGGAACTGCGCCGGGATCTTCGGCGCGAAGTGCGAGAACACGCCGAGGTGCGTCTCGAGCGTCTCGGCGGAGTTGAGATCGTGGCGATACCGGCCGCGCCAGCGGAACGACGGCCCGTCCGCCTGCTCCACGCCGGCGAGGTCGACGCCGCGCTTCGCGAGCGGCTGCAGCTGATCGAGCGGGTAGTCGTTGCCGACGACGCCGACGAGCTGCACCGGCGTGAGGTGCGACGCGGAGGCGGAGAAGAACGTGCCCGAGCCGCCGAGCACGTGATCGGCCTTGCCGAACGGCGTCTCGACGGAATCGAGCGCGATGGATCCGACGACCAGTACGGACATTGATTGTGTTAGGCGGGATTTACATCCGGTCCGGCGCCGAGATGCCGAGGATGGTGAGGCCGTTGCGGAGCACGATCTGCGCGGCGCGAGCGAGCGCGAGACGCGCCGTCATGAGCGGCGCCTCCTGGCCCAGCACGTGGTGCTTGTGGTACCAGCCGTGCACCAGCCCCGCGGTGTCGAGCAGGTACAGCGCCACGCGGTGCGGCTCGAGCGCCTCGGCGGCCTGCGACACGACGCGTGGGAAGTCGGCGAGCGCGTTGATCAGCTCCTGCTCGGCCGGCTCGGCGAGCAAGGCGACGTCGACGTCGTCCCACTTCATGCTGGCCGCGTCCAGCTCGCCCTGGCGGAAGATCCCGCTCATCCGCGCGTGCGCCATCTGGATGCGATAGATCGGGTTCTCCTCGCTCTGCGAGCGCGCGAGGTCGACGTCGAACACGAGGTGCGAGTCGCCCTTGCGCTGCAGGTAGAAGTAGCGGACCGCGTCGCGCCCCACCCAGTCGATGAGATCGCGCACCGTGACGTAGGAGCCGGCGCGCTTGGAGATCTTCACCTCCTCGCCGCCGCGTGTCACGGTCACCATCTGGTGCAGCACGTACTCCGGATAGCCCGGCGGGATGCCGAGGCCCAACGCCTGCAGCCCCGCGCGCACGCGCGCCGTCGTGCCGTGGTGGTCGCTCCCCTGCACGTTGATGGCGCGCTTGAAGCCGCGCTCCCACTTCGTCACGTGGTACGCGACGTCGGGCACGAAGTACGTGTAGTCGCCGCCCTTCGCCGCGCTCTTGCGCATCACGCGGTCCTTGTCGTCGCCGTACGCGGTGGTGCGGAGGAACAGCGCGCCGTCCTCCTCGTACGTGTGACCGGCGCGCACGAGCGCCTCCACCGTCGCGTCCACGGCGCTCATGTCGTCCGACGCGATGTCCGGGGTCGCCTCGCGGGCGGAGCCCGGCGCGTAGAGCGACGACTCCAGGAAGTACGTGTCGAACGCGACGCCGAACGCCTGCAGGTCGAGGTTCTGCTCGCCGCGGAGCATCTGCACCGCGTGCCGGCGCATCTCCTCGAACAGGTCGTCGTGCACCGGGCGGTCGCCGGCGTTGATCGCCGCGACACCGGCCGTCAGCGTGACGCCGTCCGGCATGCCGCACTGCGCGACGAACGACTCGGCGATGTCCTTGATGTACTCGCCGTTGTAGCCGCCCTCGGGAATCGCGGCGTCGACGCCGATGCGCTGCGAGACACGGATCCAGGTGCTCTTCGCGAGGTTCTCGATCTGCGTGCCGGCGTCGTTGTAGTAGAACTCGCGCGACACCTGCCATCCCGTCCACTCGAGCAGCGTCGAGATGGCATCGCCTAACGCCGCCTGTCGTCCGTGGCCGACGTGCAGCGGCCCGGTGGGATTCGCGCTCACGAACTCCACCACCACGCGCTCGCCGATCCACTCCGTGTCGCGCCCGTACTGCCCGTCGCGCGCGAGGATCGGGAGGATGCCGCGCGCGACGAACGCGGGGTCGAGCTTGAAGTTGATGAACCCCGCGCCGGCGACGTCGGCCGACGAGACGCCGGCGTCGGCGAGGCTCATCGTCGCGACGAGCGACTGCGCGATGTCGCGCGGCGGCCGCTTCAGCGTGCGGGCGAGCGTCATCGCCAGATTCGTCGTCCAGTCGCCGAACGACGGATCGCGCGGCCGCTCCAGGATGACGTCGATGCCGTCGGGGGCGCCGAGCGCCTGGGCCGCGCGCGCGAGCTCGGAACGGATCCGGTCGGGCGCGCTCATGCGGCGCCCTTCGCGCCGCCGTCGCCGCCGGACTTCGGGGCCGAGGAGGAGGAGCTCGACGAGGAGCTCGACGAGGAGCTCGACGCGCTGCTCGACGACGCGCTCGACGACCCGGCATCGGAAGACTTCGTGCCGCCGCCCGACTCGCCACCGCTCGACGACTCCTTCGACTCCTTGGCCGGCGGCCCGCTCGTGCGGTGCGCGTTCTTGCCGTAGTCGGTCAGGTAGAAGCCGCTCCCCTTGAACACGAGCCCCGCGCCGCCGGAGATCGCGCGCTCGGCCACGGCGCCGCACGTCGGGCACACGGCGGTGCTCGGCGCCTCGCTGATCTTGTGGAACTGGTCGAACACGTGGCCGTTCGCGCAGCGGAACTCGTAAGTCGGCATACCGGCGTGACTTATCTGAGAGGGGACGGAGCCTCGTAGAATACCCGGGGCCGGATGCCGCTTCAAGCCACGATCAGCCGTCGGGCCGGTCCGTCTTGGCGCGCTGCTGGCGCACGAAGTCCTCCACGCCGGGCGGCAGCAGCAGATTGTCGGCGATGCCGGCGATCTCCTCGGCCTGACGCCACGCCTGCTCCAGCTCGGCGAGCTCGCCCTCCAGCGCGCGGCGCTCCTGCTCCTCGTGCAGTGCCATCTCGAGCGCCAGCCGCTGCGGACCGTGCAGACCGAACAGGCCCGTGCGCGGGATCTCGGAGGTCCAGCCCCAGTCGCGGTGACGCGTGCGCGCCGGGCGCGTGGTGACGCGACTCACGCGCGCGATCCGGTCGAGGAACGCGGCGGCGCTCCCCTGCGCTTCGATCTCGCGCACCGCCTCCGCGACGTCGGCCTTCTTGCCGCCGTAGCGGTTCACCTGCGGCATGAGCTGCGCGGCGGCGCGCTGCGCGGCGACCCCGGAGAAGTCCTCCATGCCGCGGCGGTGACGCACGTGCAGCACGAGCCCCTCGACGGCCGGCTCGATGCTCGTCTCCGCGAGGTGGCCGCGCTGCACCTCGAGGCGGCGGCCGTCGGGCGTGACGAGCGTCGCGACCTGCGCGGACGGGCTGCCGTGCGTGATGGCCTTCGCCGCGCTCTGGATCAACCAGATGAAGCCGCCGATGCCCACGCCCGCGACCGCACCGCCGACGACGATGGCGCCCAACGCGGCGACGCTCGCGCCCGCGATGCCGAGCTGCCGACGGCGGCGACGACCGAACTGGTCGCCGTAGCGCCACGCGGCGAACTCGGGACGCAGCGGCTCGCCGATGCGCACCAGCTCGAGCCCCTCGCGCAGCCGCGCGAGCCCGACGTTGTCGGTCGAGACGCGCAGCCGCGTGTCGCGGAACAGGCGCTCGCACTCCTCGATCGCCTCCCACCGCTCCTCGAGCGGCGTGAGGTTCCACCGCTCGCACCGGCGACACACGACCCACAGCCGGCCCTTCGCCGCGTCGTACGCCAGACGCCTGCCGACCGGGAAGTGCTCGACGACCTCGTTGCGCCCGAGCGGTTGATTGCAGAAGAGGCAGGTCGAGTACATCGCGGCGGCCGGCGCGGCGTCACATCGTCGGCGTGTAGTGGCCCCAGACCGCCGCGAGCGCGTCGGTGATCTCGCCGACGGACGCGCGGGCGCGCACCGCGTCGATCACGAGCGGCATGAGCGGCGGACGCTCGGCGTCTGGTTCGACGTAGGGGCGCGCGGCGTCGGAGATGGCGCCTAACGCATCGCGCACCGCGCTCGCGTCGCGGCGCGCGCGCACCTCGGCCAGCGCGCCGACCTGCGCGCGCTCGAGCGAGGAGAAGTCCGGCGCGGGGATGATCGGCGGCTCGCTGCCGTCGCCGAAGCGGTTCACGCCGACGACGACCGCCTCGCCGCGCTCGACGCGGAGCTGGTACTCGTACGCGCTGCGCGCGATCTCCTCCTGGAAGAAGCCGCGCGCGATCGCCTCCGGCGAGCCGCCCATGTCGTCGACCTGCGCGAGCAGCTCGGTCGCGCGCGCCTCGATCTCGTTCGTGAGCGCCTCGACATAGTAGCTGCCGGCGAGCGGGTCGACGGTCTGCGCGGCACCGCTCTCGTGGGCGACGATCTGCTGCGTGCGGAGCGCCAGGGTCGCCGCCTCCGCCGTCGGGAGCGCGAGCGCCTCGTCGTAGCCGTTCGTGTGCAGCGACTGCGTGCCGCCGAGCACCGCGGCGAGCGCCTGGACCGTGACGCGCACGACGTTGTTGAGCGGCTGCTGCGCCTGGAGCGTGACGCCGCCGGTCTGCGTGTGGAAGCGGAGCCGCGCGCTCGCGTCCGACGCGCCGAACCGCTCGCGCATCAGCCGCGCCCACAGCCGCCGCGCGGCGCGGAACTTCGCGACTTCCTCGAACAGGTCGTTGTGCGCGGCGAAGAAGAACGACAGCCGCGGCGCGAACGCGTCCACCGCGAGCCCCGCCCGCACCGCCTGCCTCACGTACTCCACGCCGTTCGCGAACGTGAACGCGAGCTCCTGCACCGCGGTCGCGCCGGCCTCGCGGATGTGGTAGCCGGAGATGGAGATCGGGTTCCACTGCGGCACCTCGGCCGCGCAGAAGCGGAACATCTCGGCGGTGAGCGCGAGGCTCGGCCCCGGCGGGAAGACGTACGTGCCGCGCGCGATGTACTCCTTCAGGATGTCGTTCTGCACCGTGCCGGAGAGCGACGCGCGCGGGATGCCACGCTCCTCCGCCACGACGACGTACATCGCGAGCAGGATCGCCGCCGTCGCATTGATCGTCATCGACGTCGACACGCGGTCGAGCGGCAGATCGGCGAGCAGCGCGTGCATGTCCTCGACCGTGTCGATCGCGACGCCGACGCGCCCCACCTCGCCTAACGCGCGCGGCGAGTCGGAGTCGAAGCCCATCTGCGTCGGCAGGTCGAACGCGGTGGAGAGCCCGGTCTGCCCCGCCTCGAGCAGGAGCTTGAAGCGCGCGTTGGTCTCCGCGGCGGTGCCGAAACCGGCGTACTGCCGCATGGTCCACAGGCGCCCGCGGTACATCGTGGGCTGCACGCCGCGCGTGAACGGAAACCTGCCGGCGTCGCCGAGGTCGCGCGCGTAGTCGACGGGCGCGTCGTCGGGACGATACGTGAGGCAGACGGGGATGCCGGAGGGGGAGAGGCGGTCGTCGGTCATCAACTCAAGCGTGGAGCGTGGAGCGGAGAGCGTGGAGCGGGCGCCGCATAATGAACGCTAGCCGCTCCACGCTCCACGCTCCACGCTCACGCTCGCTCAGCGCGCCACGCTGTACGCCCCCGCCCCCGGACTCACCCCGCCGCTCCCCGCCGCCACCACGTTGCCGGCGAGGATGTCGTTCGCCAGCTCCACCTCGTGCTTGCTGCCGATGTAGAGCGGCGTGCGCTCGTGCAGCTCCTCGGGCTGCACGTCGAGGATGCGGCAGTGGCCGGTCGACGCGCAGCCGCCCGCCTGCTCGACGATGAACGCGAGCGGGTTCGCCTCGTAGAGCAGGCGCAGCTTGCCCTTCGGGCTCTTGGCGTGCGCGGGGTACGCGAACACGCCGCCGGCGAGCAGGTTGCGGTGGAAGTCCGCGACCAGCGAGCCGACGTAGCGCACGCTCAGCGGCTTGCTGCCGCCCTCCAGGCCGCGGTAGTGCCGCATGAGCGTCTTCACCTCGTCGCTCCAGTGCTGCTCGTACGAGTCGTTCACCGACAGGAACTTCCCGGTGTTCGGGATCTTGATGTCGGGGTGCGACAGCAGGAACTCGCCGATCGACGGGTCGAGCGTGAAGCCGTGCGCGCCCTGCCCCGTCGTGTACACGAGCATGGTGCTGGATCCGTAGATCACGTAGCCCGCGGCGACCTGCCGCCGCCCCGGCTGCAGCATGTCCTCGAGCGTGCCGTGGCGGCCGTTCGTGATCTTCCGCATGACCGAGAAGATCGTCCCCACCGGCACGTTCACGTCGATGTTCGACGAGCCGTCGAGCGGGTCGAACAGCAGCACGTACTTGCCGCAGCGGAACCCTTCGGGGATCGGGATGATGTCGGGCTCCTCCTCCGACGCCATCGCGCACAGGCGGCCGCCGTGATCCATCGCCTTCACGATGATCTCGTTCGACAGCACGTCGAGCTTCTGCTGCGCCTCGCCCTGCACGTTGTCGGTGCCCTGCGCGCCGAGGATGTCGGCCAGCCCCGCGCTGCGGACCTTGTTCGCGATCATCTTCGCCGCGAGCGCGATGTCGTACAGGATGCCCGACAGCTCGCCGGTCGCTTCCGGGAACTGGCGCTCCTGCTCGATGATGAACCGCTCGATCGTGACGACGGAGGTAGCGGTGTGCCTGACCACGCGACGGGCCCTCGAGTGATGTGCCACCGACCCGGAAGCGGCGCGTCACGCCGGCGGGCGCTCGGCGAGCACCCCGCGGGCGAAGGCGTCCGCCTCGGCCTCGAATCGGTTCTGATGATAGCCGCGACGGAGCGACTCCCAGACGTACAGGAAAGGGAACGCCCGGCCACGACCAAACTGACGAACGTGACAGAGCTCGTGCAAGAGTAGCTCCGGTGCGACACGTGCCCCGGGCGCCAGCCATATGCATCGGCCGAGCGTGATGCCGGCGACCGTGCGCTGTCCCAGGCACCACCCGCCGACACGGGGCGGCAGCCCGCCGACGCGCCATCGTGCCTCGCCCAGCTCCGGATAACGGCGCACGAGATCGACCGGCAGCGCGACTGGCCGGCCAATCAGGGATCCGACGAGCCGCGCGACGAATCCGGCGTCGTGCTGCGTGGTGGAACGCTCCACCGCTCTCCTCCCGCGTCCACGGTGATCGCGCGGCCATCGGTCCGCACGACGATGGTGCCCCATCGATCGGTGCGCAGCACCTCGGCGCCGCCGAGCGCGAGTCGCCGCAATACGTCGTCGTTCGGCAGACCGTAGCTGTTCCCCGCGCCCACGCTCACCAGCGCCACGCGCGGCCGCACGAGCGCGAGGAACTCCGGCGTGGAGCTCGTGCGACTGCCGTGGTGCGCCACCTTCAGCACGTCGGCGCGCAGCGCGTCGGCGAGCGCGGCATCGGCCGCCGCACGCTCCACGAGCCAGCGCTCCTCGGGCGCCTCTGCGTCTCCCACCAGCAGGAACCGCACCCCGCGCCAACGTACCGAGAGGATCACGCTCGCGAGGTTCGGGTCGTCGAGCGACGCGGTCCACGCGGAATCCGGGGCGAGCACGCGCAGCGCGACGCCGTCGACGCGCAGCTCCTCGCCCGGACGCACGCGCTCCCACGCGACGCCGGACGTGCGGGCCGCCTCGAGCGACGCGCGGTACACGTCGCTGCCGAGCGCGAACGCGGCGTCGAGGTACCGCCGCGGATGCATCGCCGCGAGCACGCTCGCCGCGCCGCCGACGTGGTCCGCGTGCGGATGCGAGAGCACGAACGCGTCGAGCGGCCCACCACGACGGCGCAGGTACGGCAGCACCGTCGCGCGTCCGGCATCGCCGCCGCGCCACACTCTGCCCGCGTCGACGAGCACCCAGTGCCCGTGCGGCGTGCGCACCGCGATCGCATCGCCCTGTCCCACGTCGAGCATGTGCAGCTCGACCTCGCCGCTTCCGGAGACGGCGAGCAACGGCGACCACGCCGCGAGCGCGAGCGACGCCGCCGCGACGATCGCGGCGCGCGCACGGACCCATCGCGACCGCGCGGCGCACGCGGCGAGCAGCGCCACGCCCGCCCCCGCAGAGCACACGGCGGTGCCGAGGGACGGCGCGACGGCGAGCGCGGCGTGCGGCACGTCGGCGGCACCGCGAGCGACCGCGTCGAGCGCGCGGAGCAGCAGCCGCGCGGCGCCCGCGACGTGCAACGCGAGCGGCCTAACGGGTGCCAGGAGCACCGCGAGGAACAGCGTCGGCTGCAGCGCGGCGACGATCGGCGCCGCCACGAGGTTGGAGAGCGGCGCGACGAGGCTCACCCGGCCGAACGACCAGGCGACGACCGGCGCCGTGACGGCGGATGCGACCGCGCTCACCGCGAGCTCGCGGGCGATCGTCCGCCGCGCGCCACGCGGTGGATCCGTGAGCCCGTCGATCCATCGTCGGAACAGTGCTCGGCCGCCGACGAGTGATGCCATGCCCGCCACGGAGAGCTGATAGCCCACGTCGAATACCGCGCGCGGATCGAGCAGCAGCGGTACCGCGCCGCCTAACGCGAGGAACGTCCACGGCGACGACGGCCGCTGCAGCACGCGCGACGCGAGCTGCGCGCCGAGCATGGTGCCCGCGCGCACCGCGGGCGGCGGCGCCCCGATGAGCAGCACGTACCCCGCGACCGCGACGGCCGCCGCGACCGACGCCGTGCGACGCGACAGCCGCATCGCGCCGAGCAGCAGCTCGAGCGCCGCCGCGACGAGCGACACGTGCAGCCCCGACACCGAGAGGAGATGCACGAGCCCCGCATCGGCGAACCGGTCGCGGACGTCGCGCGGGATCGCGGCGGCGTCGGCGACGACGAGCGCGCGGGCGAGCGGCGCATCGGCGCCGAAGATCGCGTCGATGGTCCGGCCAGCGCGCGCCCGCATCGCGACGATCGTCATGTGCTCGCCGGTCCTCGCCAGCGAGACGTCGCGCACGAGGGCGCCGCGGGCCGTCGGCGCGAACGTGCCGCGCACCGTGACGACGTCGCCCGCGTCGGCGCGCCCCCGCGCGACGGTGAGCGAGAGCGCCAGCGCGCACCCGTGCGCCGCCGCGGTCACGCGCGCGCCGGGCGACGCGTCGGCCTCGAGCACCGCGTCGGTGCGGCCGCCGCGCAGGATCCGCGCGCGGCACGCGGCGTCCACGCGCCGCGCGGCGACGGTCTGCAGCATCCCGGCGGCGCACGCGAGCGCGAGCCCGACGTTCCGTGGATCGCGCCGGCACGCACACACCGCCGCGCAGGCGACCGCGCCGAGTACGACACCCGCCGGCAGCGCGGCGCCGAGCGCGAGGCCGGCGACGAGGGCGAGGTACGCGAGGAAGACGAGGGGCACCCGCCGAACGTGCGGCGGCGGCGCCTCACGCGCGTGCCCCGAGGAACGCCGCCCGGGCGGGCCGAACGCAGCGCCGCCCTTGCACGCCGCGGAGCGCGCGGCGAGCATGCACGCGCCCCCAGCAACGGCACCCGTGACGGATCCCCAGCAGCAACCACCGCCGCGCCGCGCGCGCCTCTTCCTCGACCGTGCGCTCTCCGCGTCGGCCGGCGTCGTCGCGCTCTCGGCGCTCGCGGTCTCGCTCTACCAGACGAAGATCATGCGCGAGCAGCAGCGCGCGAGCGCGTGGCCGTACGTGCGCGTGGGGCACAACTGGGATCAGCCGGGCCACGGCTACGCGATCCACGTCGCGAACGACGGGCTCGGGCCGGCCGTGGTGCGCGCCGTGGAGGTGCGCGTCGACGGGGTCGCGCGCCCCAACTGGGACGCGGTGGCGCGCGCGCTGCTCGGCCGCGACGCGCGCGCCTACTTCACCACGTTCCACCGCGGCAGCGTGCTGCTCCCGGGCACCGAGCGGTCGATCGTGCAGCTGCCGGTCGACAGCGAGGCCGTGGCGTTCTGGCGCGAGGCGCAGCGGCCGCTCCCGTCGGACACGTCGCGCGAGCGGCTCGAGATCGAGGCGTGCTACTGCTCGCTGTACGACGAGTGCTGGCGGATCGCGTCCGACCGCGAGGAGCCGCGGCGCGTGGCGGCGTGCGAGCCGCCGCGCGCGCCGTGGACCAACTGACCGGCGCGCGTCGTTAGGCGCGCCTAACGGCGCGCACGCGGCCGAGGACGCCAGGGGCCGGCAGACGACGCCGGCCTTGCAGCAATCCCTGGGATGCCTATCGTTGACCCGCTGCCGTTCCCGCCGGGCGGGCAGCGCCGCCGCGGCGGAAGCGACTCGGAGCAAGCTCACATCCTGCTTCGGAGGGTCGCATGCGCAACACGAACTGGCGGTCACTCGTCGTCGTGGCAGCTCTTCTCACCGCTGGAGCCGCGCGCGCGAAGGCCCAGGCGCAGCCGGCGGCGAACGTCCGCGCGCTCGAGCCTACGGGGGCACGCGCCGAGGCGGTCGCGCACTACGAGACGGGGCTCGACGCGAACCTCGTCGGGAACTTCGCGGCGGCCGCCCGCCACCTGCGCATGGCGCTCGACTCCGACAGCGGGTTCGGTCTGGCCCGATCGGAGCTCGCGCTGATCACCGGCGGTCGGCCGTCGATCGCTCAGCACGACCGCGCGGTCGCGGACGCCGCGAAGGGATCCGCAGGCGAGGCGCTGATGGCGCTCGCCCAGCGCGAGGGAGCCGCCGGCCGCGGAGCGAACGCGCGTGCGATCTGGGACGCGCTCGCGCAGATGTACCCGGACGATCGCCGCATCGCGTTGAAGCGTGCGCTGTCGCGCACGGACACGGCGCGCCTGAACCTCCTGCGCGAGCTGGCGCGGCGCGCTCCGGAATACGCGCCTGCGCACGCGTATCTCGCGGTGAGCCTCGTCCCGTCGGCGATTCTGACCTACGACCAGACGGTCGCCGACGAAGCGCTCGCCGCTGCCGACGCTGGGCTCCGCGCGCAGCCCGAGGGGGCGAGCCTCCTCGGCGTGCGCGGCTACGTGGCCGAGCGGCTGCTGCGGCACGACGAGGCGATGCAGTACCTCGACCGGTCGAGCGCGGCGGAGCCGATCGACTGGGTGTACTACACGAAGGCGGAGATCGCGTCGCGCGACCGCAAGGTCACGCTCGCGCGCGCCTATCTCGACAGCGCGATCACCGTTTCACAGAGCCTGCCGCGGCGCGTCGGCATGCGCGTCACGCAGGCACTGCTGCGCGTCGAGGAGGGAGCGATCGGCGACGCGGTGGCAGGGCTGAGGTCCATCGCGCAGCAGGCCGAGACCGACAACCTGCCCGGCGCGGCGGCGAACGCGCACGCCGTGACGTCGTTCCTCTACGCGGCGATGGGCGATACCGCGGCCGTCGGGCGCGAGCTCGCCGACGCCGCGCGGCTCGGCGAGTCGCGCGCCGATCTGGCCTTCTGGCGGATCTATGCGGCGGCGCTCACCGGCATGGGCACGACGGCCACCGAGCAGCTCGCCGCGTACGTCGACGAAGCACGGAACCCGGACTCCGGCATCAAGCCGGAGTACGTGCACAGCGCCACCGGCCTCGCGGCGCTCGCGAACGGGAAGTACGAGGAGGCCATCGCACACCTCAAGCAGGGCGGCGCCGACCCGGAGAACGAGCTGGCCACGATCGAGGCGCTGACGAAGCTCGGGCGAAAGAAGGAGGCCGCCGCCGCGCGCGACTCGCTCCTCGCGCGGAAGAACATGGACGTCAGCTTCGTGGAGGTGCCGGTCGCGATCTACCGCAGCACCATGAAGCGGAAGTGACGCGCCGCGGCGCGTCGCCTAACAGCTCGCCGCCATCGGCAGCGAGAGGCGGCGCGCCGGCTCGTCGCGCACGATCGCGCCGGTGAACGTGGACCCGCTGGTCCCGGTGAGCTCCACCGTGTAGTACGCGCCGACCGTGGCGCCCTCCACGGGGATCATCACCGTCTTGAAGTCGCGCGTGCGCGCCATCAGCATCTCGCCGCGCTTCGCCTCGCGCTCCACGAGCACCTCGTGGCGGGTGCCTAACAGGCGCAGGTTGCGCTCGCGCGCGCCGGCGCGCACGGTCGCGATCAGCCGCTCCAGCCGCTCGCTGGCGACCGCGTCGGACACGGTCTCGGACGCGGGCATGCGCGTGGCCGGCGTACCGTCGCGCGGCGAGAACTTGAACGTGTACGCGTCCTCGAAGCCGATCTCCTGCACGAGCGACAGCGTCTCCTCGAAGTCCGCCTCGGTCTCGCCCGGGAAGCCGACGATGATGTCGGTCGTGAGGTTCACACCCGGGATCGCGTCGCGCAGCCGGCGCACGCACTCCGCGTAGCCCTCGCGCGTGTACCGGCGCAGCATGCGCTTCAGCACGCGAGAGGACCCGCTCTGCATCGGCAGGTGCACGTGCTCGCACACCTGCGGCACGCTCGCGATCGCGTCGATCACGCGGTCGGTGAAGTCGTTCGGGTGCGGGCTCGTGAAGCGGATGCGTCGGATCCCGGCCACGTCGCCGACGGCGCGCAGCAGGTCGGCGAAGTCGTGCGCGCCGTCGTGATACGAGTTCACCGTCTGGCCGAGCAGCACGACCTCCGTCATGCCGTCGCGCACCACCTGCTCCGTCTCGCGCACGACGTCGTCGAGCCGGCGGCTGCGCTCCGCGCCGCGCGTGTACGGCACGATGCAGTACGTGCAGCGATAGTCGCAGCCGCGCTGCACGGGGATCCACGCCTTCACCTTGTCGAAGCGGCGCGGCGCGAAGTCCTCGTAGTGCTCCTCGAGATCGAAGCTCGTCGCCGTGACGCGCTCGCCGCTCCGCGCGCCATCGAGCAGCGCCGGGAGCGCGCGGTAGCCGTCGGGGCCGACGACGAGGCTGACGTGCCGCGCCTTCTCCAGCAGCGTCGGCCCGAGCCGCTGCGCCATGCACCCCGCGACGCCGAGCACCGCGCCCGGCTTCATGAACCGACGCAGCTCGCCGAGGCGCCCGATCACACGCTGCTCGGCGTGGTCGCGGATGGCGCACGTGTTGACGAGGATGACGTCCGCGCCCTCCGGCCCCTCCACCGGCTCGTAGCCGTTCGCGGCGAGCCGTCCGTACATGAGCTCGGAGTCGCTCACGTTCATCTGGCAGCCGTACGTTTCGATGTAGACGGTGGGCCGGGACATCTGCTACCGGTCGAAGGGCGGGTCGACGAATGGAACGCGTTGCGACCCTGCAACTTAGACGGTTTCGTCCGCCGGCGCGACCCGCCGCCGGCGCCGCCGTGCCCACACGATGCCGAGCACGCCCGCGCCGCCTCCGAGGCAGCAGCGCCGTGGGTGACCTCGTCGAACGTCGGCCCCACGCGCGTCGCGACCGCCAGCGCCTGGCTCAGAGCGAGCGCCAACCCACCTGGCCGCCCGCGTTCAGCGGCGTGACCGTGACAGCGAGGTTCGTGATTGACGTTCTCGCCCCGCGCGCCTCGCGCGCCGGTCGTTAGGCCACCTCGGACCGCCGGCGGCGCCGGGCGCCTAACGTGGCCATCACGGCCAGGCCGGCCGCGAGCAGCGGCATCGTGGCCGGCTCCGGCACGACGCCGCCCACCGGCAACACCGCGCACGGCGACCGCGCGCCGCAGCTGTCCGTGGGCAGCGTCGGGTCCAGGCCCACGACCTCGAGGTCGAGCACCGAGAACGCACGCGGATCCAGCAGCCTCGGCGTCGAGAAGCTGAACGTGAGGTACTGGCCGACGCCGCACGTGTTGCCCGCCTGTCCGAACCCGCCCACCGGCGCGCCGACCACGCAGCCTCCGACACCGTTGTTCGACAGCGCGGAGAGGAAGACGGCATCGCCGTTCTCGAACAGGTCCCAGGGCGACGGATCGGCGAGCGTCGCGCCGCCGATCGGCCCCGGCACCGGCAGCGCGCTCACCTCCGCGCCCGGCGCGGGCGGCAACCCGGTGCCGAACACGAGGAAGTAGATGCTCGTCGGCAGCGCCGGCGTCGACGTCGAGCCGAGGTTGCGCAGCGCGATCTCGAACAGCGTCGTGCCGCCGACGCCGCCGCCCGGCGTGGCCGTGAGCAGCACGTCGGCGCAGTTCGCGAGGATTCCCGTGGTGCACGCGCTGAAGTGGCTGGTCTGCGCGGCGGCGCGATTCGCCGCCGACGCGAGGAGCAGGACGATGCCCGCGACGGCGGCGCGTCCGCGTCGCGCGGCCCGCGTGCGGCGATGGTCCGAGCGCATGAGACCTCCGGGGAGAACGAGTCGTGGACGGGTCACGCGATGCGAGTCACGGCGAGCGGATGGCCGCCGCGCAGGCCTGCACGCCGCGCGCGCAGCCGAGTCGACCGCCCGACTCGCCGCCGCCCGCCGGCGCCGCGGCGCGGAACGAGGCGGTGCTTCCGGTGAGCAGCAGGTTGTAGTCGCCCGTGCCGGTGAATCCGCCGCCGGCGCTGGCGACGATCACGGTGTACGTCCCGGTCGTCGCGGCGACGAACGCGACGTGCGCCGCCGCGAAGCCGAAGTTGCTGGCGACGACGTTACCGTTAGGCCCGATCACGCGCAGCCACGGCGAGAAGCCCGACGTGACGCCGGTCTCCGCGAGGTCGAGGGCGATCGGGTCGCCGGCGTTCGCCGCGAACGTCCAGCCATCGACGTCGCCCGTGTAGATGGTGCCGGTGCTCGTGACGCCGCTCGCGAGCGCGCCGCCCTGGTCGCCGGCGGAGACGGTGAGCGTGCCGGGCGCCCGGATCAGCGTGAGCAGGTAGTCGCCGGTGCCGGTGAACCCGCCGCCCGCGCTCCCCACGATCACGGTGTAGGTGCCCGTGAGCGCCGCGTTGAACTCCAGCTGCGCGGCCGAGAAGCCGAAGTTGGATCCGACGGGCGCGCCGTCGGGCCCGACGATCCGCAGCCACGGTGAGAAGCCCGACGAGTTCGTGGTCTCGCCCAGGCTCACGACGACGCGGTTCCCCATCGTCGCCGTGAACGTCCACACGTCGACGTCGCCGAGGTAGATCGTGCCCGTGTGCGTCGCGCCGTTCGTCATCGGGCCGCCCTCGTCGCTCGCGGACACGGCGACCGCGCCCGGCGCCTTCGCGAGCGTCAGCAGGTAGTCGCCCGTGCCGGTGAAGCCGCCGCCCGCGCTCGCGACGATCACCGTGTAGGTGCCCGCGACCGGCGCGCTGAACTCCACCTGCGCCGCGGAGAAGCCGAAGTTGTTGCCGACCACCGTGCCGTTAGGCGCGACGACGCGCAGCCAGGGCGAGAAGCCCGAGGAGTTCGTCGTCTCGCCGAGACTCACGACGACGTGGTCGTTCGCGGCCGCGGAGAACGTCCAGCCGTCGATGTCGCCGAGATAGATGGTGCCGGCGTGCGTGGCGCCGTTCACGAGCGCGCCGCCCTGGTCGCCGGTCGAGACGGTGACCGCGCCCGGCGCCTTGATGTAGCTCAGCAGATAGTCGCCCGTACCGGTGAACCCGCCCCCCGCACTGCCCACGATCACGGTGTACGTGCCGGTGGTCGGCGCGGCGAACTCCACCTGGGCCGCTGAGAACCCGAAGTTGCTGCCGATCACCGCGCCGGTCGGCCCGACGACGCGCAGCCAGGGTGAGAAGCCGGACGAATTCGTCGTCTCGCCGAGGCTGACCACGACCCGGTCGCCCGCGTTGGCGGCGAACGTCCAGCCGTCCACGTCGCCCAGGTAGATCGTGCCGGTGTGGGTCGCGCCGTTCGTGAGCGCGCCGCCCTCGTCGCCGGTGGAGACGGTGAGCGCTCCGGGCGCCTTGATGTACGTCAGCAGGTAGTCGCCGGTGCCGGTGAACCCACCGCCGGCGCTGGCGACGACGACCGTGTAGGTGCCGGACATCGGCGCCGAGAACTCGACCTGCGCGGCAGAGAACCCGAAGTTGCTGGCCACCACGGAGCCGTCCGGCGCCAGCACGCGCAGCCACGGCGAGAAGCCCGACGAGTTGGTCGTCTCACCGAGGCTGACGACGACGTGCTCGCTCTGGTTGGCCGTCAGCGTCCAGCCGTCGATGTCGCCGCTGTAGATGGCGCCCGTCGCGGTGGCGCCGTTGACAAGCGGCCCGCCCTCGTCGCCGCTCGACGCCGTCACGATGCCGGGCGCGCGGACCGAGGTGATGAGGTAGTCGCCGGTGCCGGTGAACCCGCCGGCGGCACTGCCCACGATCACGGTGTACGTCCCCGCCACGGTCGCCGCGAACTCGATCTGCGCCGCGACGAAGCCGAAGTTGGAGCCGACGACGGTCCCGTTAGGCGCGACGATGCGCAGCCACGGCGAGAAGCCGGAGGAGTTCGCGGTCTCGCCGACGCTCACGACGACGTGGTCGCCGACGTTCGCCGAGAACGTCCACCCGTCGATGTCGCCGAGGTAGATGTTGCCGGTGTGGGTGGTCCCGTTCCCGAGCGTGCCGCCCTGATCGCCCGGCGACACGACCAGCGCGCCCGGGGCCTTGATCAGCGTGAGCAGGTAGTCGCCCGTGCCCACGCCACCCCCGTCGGCGCTCGCGACGAGCACCGAGTACGTGCCGGTGGTCGTCGCGGTGAACTCCACCTGCGCGGCGAAGAACCCGAAGTTGCTCGCGACCAGCGTTCCGCCGGGCGCGTTGACGCGCAGCCACGGCGAGAAGTTCAGCGTCGTGCCGGTCTCGCCGAGGCTCAGCACCACGTGGTCGCCGGCGTTCGCCGTGAACGTCCACGTGTCCACCTGGTGCGCGAGGGCGATGCGCCCCGTGGCGGTCGCGCCGTTCCGCAGCGGCCCCGGCCCGGCCGATACGCTGGCGATGGTGAACGCGATCGGCAGCTCGCTCGCGGCGAGCAGTGGCGCGAGCGTGCCGTCGCTGCGCGTGAGCGCCCACCGCCCGCGCACGACGTCGACCGAGACGGCCCCCAGCTCCGTGGCCCCCTGCAGCACGCGAATGCGGTACGTGAGACGCGTGGTGAAGCGGGCGTCCAGCAGATTCCACGACGCCACGTAGCGGCCGGCGACCGCATCGATCGTGATCGGCAGCGTGGAGCCCGACGGGGTCGTGGAGAACGTGACGACCGGCGGCGCCGTGCACGCCGTGCCGTTCCACGCGCAGACCTCCACGGTCGGTGCCGCGGTGGCGTCGAACGTCGACGGATCCTCGACGCCAGTCCCGAGCGGCGGCAGGAACTCGAACGTCGACGTGACGGCCGCGACGACGGGCGACTCGGCTGGCGCGGCTCCCGTGACACGCAGCGCCGCTGCGTCGGGGGTGGGCCCGCTCGGTGCCGTCGTGGCTTCGAACCGATCGCATGCTGCCACGAGGCAGGCGACGACGACGAGGCGGCGCAACATGGACGGTGCCTCCTGTGACGGGGAATCGTGACAGAGGCGGCGGCTGCCTGGCTACATCGACTGTCGCTGCGGGTCCGGCGACGCGTCGAGAGCGGGCGCGGCGTCCGACCGGAAGTGCCCGTGCGAGTGCTCGGCGACGTCACGAGCGGGCGGTCTCACGTCGGAAGGCGCGCCTATCATGCGGGCCGCCGGAGGACGCCGCAAGGCCGCGCGGCGGCGGCGACCCGTTAGGCGCCGATCAGGGCGGCGGCGGATCCGGCTCCAGCGGCAGCACGAAGTGGAACTGGCTGCCCTGCCCCTCCTCGCTCTGCACCCAGATCCGCCCGCCGTGTGCGTCGACGACGAGCTTGCAGAACGCGAGGCCGAGCCCCGACGACCGCACCCGCGGCGCGCGCGCGCGCCCCGTCTCGAACTTGCGGAAGATCAGCTCGTGGTACTCGCGCGGGATCCCGGGGCCGTCGTCCTGCACGGTGAAGCGCACGCCGTCCGGATCGCGCCGCGCGCCGAGGCGCACCGACTTCGCGTTCGCCGCATGCGTCACGGCGTTCTGCAGCAGGTTGCCGAACACGCGGCGCAGCAGCGCGCGGTCCGCGACGACGGTGGGCACGTCGGGCGCGACGTCGAGCGTCGCGTGCACGCCGGCCTGCGTGAAGCGCACCTCCCAGTCGCGCACGATCTCGGCCAGGAAGCGCGTCGGCTCGATCGGCGCCGGGTCCAGCGCGATCGCGCCCTCCTCGATGCGCGCGATCTCGAGCAGATCCTCGATGAGCGCGAGCAGCTCGTTCGCCTTCGACAGCGCGTCGCCCATCGCGCTGCGCTGCCGCTCCGTCGTCGGCCCGAAGTCGCCGTCGGTCACCATCTCCAGCGTCGCGAGCACGGACGTGAGCGGCGACTTGAGGTCGTGCACGATCATCTTCATGAGATCGTCGCGCACCTTCTCCAGCTCGCGCAGCTTGCGGTAGCTGTCCTCGAGCGCGTCGGTCGCCGCCTTCAGCTTGAGCAGGCTGCGCACGCGCGCGCCCAACACGAGCCGGTTGTGCGGCTTCGTGAGGAAGTCGTCGCCGCCGGCCTCGATCGCGCGCACGCGGTCGGCGGTGTCGTTCAGCGCGGTGACGAAGATGACCGGGATGCGCGCGGTGCGCGGGTCGCGCTTGATCCGGCGGCACACCTCGAAGCCGGTTTGCCGCTCGGGCACCATGAGGTCGCCCGGCGGCATCGACACGTCGAGGATGCAGAGATCGGGACGGCGCTCGAACGCGAGCCGCAGCGCGGAGGGGCCGTCCTCCGCGGCGACCGTGCGGTAGCCGAGGACGTGCAGCTGGTCGGCCAGCAGCTCCACGTTCGCCGGCACGTCGTCGGCGACCAGGATGACGGGCGCGTCGTCGGTCATGGACTGCTGATGAATCGGCGCTGGTGCGGCGGCGCTGATGAATCGGCGCGCATACGGCGCTGAAACCGCGCGCTATCTGAGCCGCCGTTCCAGCGCCGGGTCACCAGCGCCGAGCTATCAGCGCCGCAGCCGAGCATCACGATCACGGCCGGACGGTCAGGCCCACGCTGAGCGTCCACGCGCGCTCGGTCGCGCTCGACGCCGTGCCGCCGACGAGCGACCGCGACGCGTGCTGCAGCCCGAGGTCGAGGATCGCGCGGCCCCCGGTGAACGGCGCGCCGAGTCCGCCGGAGAACGCCGTCTCGCGCACATCGGAGTCGCCGAGCCCGAACGGCAGCGTGCGACGGCGCCCGCCGAGCCGGAACAGCAGCGCGCTCGGCCCGAGCCGCGGCCCGACCGCTTCCACGCCGGCGGCGTACTCCGGCGCGTCGGTGATGCGCAGCGCCGACGCGCCGAGGCCGTTCATCTTCGTCCACGACGTCTGCGACCACGAGGCGGTGAACGACGCGCCCGGCAGCCGGTCGACGCGCACGCCGACGCCGACGCGGTCCGGCACCTGCGCGCGGCGCAGCGTGGTGTCGTTGCGCTCCGCGCGCAGTGTGCCGCCGCGGCGATACGACCCGGCGACGCTGAAGCCCGGCACGATGCGCCACTCGGCGCCCGCGGAGAACGCCAGACCGGTGAACTCCACGCCGCTCGAGTCGCTCACCGTGCCGAACTGCGTCGTGTCGGTGAACGTGCGGCCGCTCACCACGCGGTGCTGCCCGGTGACGAGGTGTCCGGCGAGGCCTAACGACAGCCGGCGCCCGACGTTGTACGCCGCGCCGAGCCGCACGTCCTCCATGGAGCCGCGCGACTCGATCAGCTGCGTGCCCGTCACCGTCTCGCCGCCGATCGTCTCCGTGGACGGCACCGACGTCGAGAACGTGCGGTCGAGGAGCGTCGCCGCGGACACGCCGAGCTGCAGCTGCTCGCGGATCGGGATGCCGATGGCGATGAGCGGAAAGCGCGTGAGCGTCGCGTTCTGCGACTGCCCGCCGGACGTGACGCGGCGGAACTCGGGATCGTACTGCGCGGTGAACGCGGTGCGGCCCCACCACCGGCGGATGGCCGAGTTGATCGGCGAGGCGCCCCACGAGCCGAGCGCCGCGGGGTTGATCGGCGACGCGGGATCGAACTCGGCGACCGAGCCGCCGGTGCCGAGCGCGCGCGTGCTCAGCTCACCGCTCGGGTAGCCGTACCCCTGCGTGCTGAGGCTTCCCTGCGCGGCGACCGTTCCCGCGGAGAGCGCGACCGCGCCTAACGCGAGCGCGAGGCGACGTGTAGTGGTCACGGGAGTGCGAACTCCGTGCGGGGAATGAAGCTGATGCGGAGCCGCGGCCGCTGCGTCGGCGAGCCCTCGGCCGACACGAAGCGGAGCGCGGCGGCCTGCGCGCCCTCGAACCGCGCGCGGAGCACGAGCGCCCGCTGCGTCGTCGTGGGCAGCGCGTGCCACGCGCGGACGAGGTTCACGAGACTGAGCGAGCGCGCGCCGCTGTCCGCCGGCGACAGCCGCAGCGAGTCGACGCCGAAGTTGGAGCCCGGCGCCGAGAGATCGACCGACCGCCGCAGGTCGGCGATGGAGCCCTCCGCCACGACGACGTTCGGCGTGAGCTCCACCGTGTCGGTGCGCTCGGCCCCCGGCGTCGGGCGCTGCGTGAGCAGCAGCGTCGCGCGCACGATCGTGGCCGAGTCGACGAGCCGCGACGGCACCACGAAGCGCATGAACGTGCGCCGCGCCGGCAGACCGCCGATCACCAGGTCGCTGCCGAACGCCGGCACGGCGCCCGCCGCGACGATCGTGAAGTCGCGGAAGCCGAGCGCGGTCTCCGCGTCGCCCGTCGGCGTCGACGACGACGGCGTGAGCACGATCGGGCTGTACGTCGTGTCGCCCGCGCTCACCGGGTCGAAGCTCAGTCGCACGGGCGACGTCGCGGTGCCGCCCTGCGACGCGTCGATGCGCAGCCGGACCGGCGCCGTGCTCGAGATGCGGAGCCCGATCCGCAGCCGCAGCGTGTCGCGCGTCTTCGCCGCGATCGCCGCGTTCGAGATCCGCACGCGGAGGCTGTCGGTCGTGAGGCTCTCGGGCCGTACCGTCACCGTGCCGATGAGACGGTCGGGGCGGAACAACCCGTTCAGCGCCGCCGCCGTCGTGTCGTTCGCCGCCGTCGTGTCCACGTCGTACGCGGAGATCGTCGCGGGCTGCGTGAGCAGCTTCGTCGCCGTGTCGAAGTGGATCGTGATGAAGCCGGAGTCGACCTGCGTGATCCGCACCGAGTCCGCGGCGCCGGTCGGAAAGTAGCGCGCCGGCAGCGTGTCGAAGCGCACGATGGTGCGCACGTCGAGCGTGTCCGGGCGCGGCTGCGCGGCGAGGAGCAGGAACTGCTGCTCGCCGGGGAGCGGATAGCCCGTGAGCACGCTGTCGAACACCACGGCGTCGAGCGTCGTGTCGCTCACCGGGGTGTTCTCCGTCGGGCACAGCGCCGGGCACGCGGCCCCGCTCTCTATGCGTTCGGTGCATGCCGCCGCGACCACGAGCAGAGCCAGCGCGGTGAGGCGGAGCAGAATCGAGATTCGTCGCACTACCTGTCGTCCGTGAGAGAGCCCGACCCGTGGTGCTCGCGGAGCGAATCCGGGAGGAACGGGCTCGGAAGGAGTTCGTTCATGGTCCAGCGGCGGGCGAGCCCGTCGTGCACGACGCTCACGACCTCCAGCGTCGGCGCGAACTCGGCCAGCACCTGGCGGCACTGCCCGCACGGCGGCGTGGGATCCTCCGCCTCGGTCGCGATCACGATCAGCTCGAAGTCGCGCCGGCCCGCCGCGAGCGCGGTCATCACGGCGCCGCGCTCGGCGCAGATCGACGCCGGGTACGACGCGTTCTCCACGTTGCACCCGACGAAGACCTCGCCGGAGCGCGTGAGCAGCGCGGCGCCCACGCGGAAGCGCGAGTACGGCGCGTACGCCCGACGCATGACGTCGATCGCCGCCGGGATGAGGCGATCGAGGCGGGGATCGTCGGCCACGGCGGCGTCTGCGGCTGGTGCGGCGTCGAACGTCACCGCGTCACCAGCTCCCGGAGGAACGATCGCCCGCTGCCCCGGAAGTCGCTGCCGAGCCATTCCGCCACGGTCGCGCCGACGTCGGCGAACGTGTCACGCTCGCCGACGTCGGTGGGACGGACCTGGGGGCCGACGACGAGGAGCGGCGCGCGCTCGCGGGCGTGGTCGGTCGACGCGGTCGTCGGGTCGTTGCCGTGGTCGGCGGTGATGAACAGCAGGTCGTCCTCGCGAAGAAGTGCCTCGAACGTCGGGAGCGCGGCGTCGACCTCCCGCAGCGCCCCGTAGAACCCCGCAACGTCGTTCCGGTGCCCGAAGAGGGTGTCGAAATCTACCAGGTTGGCGAACAGCAACCCATCGGACTCCTCGCGCAGCCAGGTCGCGATCGCCTCGATCCCCTCGGCGTTGCTCCCGGTGTGGCGCGCCCGGAGGTTCCGGCCGGCGAACAGGTCGTCCACCTTGCCCACGCCCGCACGAGAGACCCCCGCCGCGGCAAGGGCGTCAAGCAGCGTCGTCTCGGGCGGCTCGATGGAGAGGTCGCGGCGGTTCTTCGTTCGCTGGTAGCGCCCCGGCTCGCCGACGAACGGCCGCGCGATCACCCGCGACACGTCGTGGGGCGCGACGAGCATCTCGCGGGCGGTCTCGCACGCCGCGTACAGCTCGGCCAGCGGGATCACGCCCTCGTGCGAAGCGACCTGGAAGACGGAGTCCGCGGACGTGTAGACGATCCACTTCCCCGTCGCCTGGTGCTCGGCGCCGAAGTCGTCGATGATCGCGGTGCCGCTCGCCGCGACGTTGCCGAGGACACCCCGGCCCGTCCGGGCCGCGAACTCGTCGATCACGTCCGGCGGGAAGCCGTCCGGGTACGTGGGGAACGGCCGCGCGAGCCGGATCCCCGCCAGCTCCCAGTGCCCCGTCGTGCTGTCCTTCCCGGCCGACGCCGGCTGCAGCCGTCCCCACGCGCCGCCCGGGTGCGCGACCGCCGCCATGCCGCGCAGCGGACGCACGTGGCCGAGGCCGAGCCGCTCGAGGTTCGGCAGCTGGAGCCCGCCGACGGCCTCCGCCACATGGCCGAGCGTGTCGCTGCCCGCGTCGCCGTACGTCGCGGCGTCGTGCGCCTCGCCGGCGCCGACACCGTCGAGCACGAGGATGACGGCGCGGCGGCTCATGCGATGCGGCGTCATGCGGCGTGCAGGTAGCGGCGCGGCACGCGCTGTCGCAGCCCGGTCAGCAGCTCGTACGGCGAGAGATCGCCCATGGCCGCGACGTCGGACACGGTGAGCAGCGCGCTCCCGTCGCGACCGATCAGCGTCGCGACGTCGCCAACGGCGCACGCGGTGCCCGTCACGTCGAGCATCGTCATGTCCATCGTCACGCGCCCGACGACCGGCACGCGGACGCCGTGCAGCAGCGCCACCGCGCGGTTGCCGAGGATGCGCCGGTAGCCGTCGCCGTAGCCGCACGCGACCGTGGCGATGATGCGATCGCCCTCGGCGCGCCACGTGGCCGCGTAGCTCACCGTCTCGCCGGCGCGCACGGTGTGCAGGTCGACCACCCGCGCCCGGAGGTGCGCCACCGGCGCGGCCTCGAGCGCGCCGCCGCTCGGCACGCCGTACAGGAACACCCCCGGGCGCGCGAGCGACCACGGCGACGGCGCGCGGTGCTCGATGGCGGGGCTGTTCTCCGCGTGCAGCAGCGTGGGCCGCGCGGCCAGCGGCAGCGCATCGAGCGCGGCGCGGAAGCGGTGCTCCTGCTCGGCGCGCGACGCCTGGTCCGTGTCGGCGGAGTGGAAGTGCGTGTACGCGCCCTCCGGCGGATGCGCCGCGGCGACCGCGCGCACGGCGTCCATCGCGTCCCACCGCACGCCGGCGCGGCCCATCCCGGTGTCGATCGACAGATGCCACGCGGCGCCGCCGAGCATCGTCCAGCGCACGACGTCGTCGGCGCGGTGGAGCGACGGCGTGAGCCCGGCGCGGTGCGCGCGCGGCAGCTCGGTCGGCAGCAGCGGCGTGAACACGAGGATGCGCCGCGCGATCCCCGCCGCGCGCAGCTCCTCGCCCTCCGCCACCGTCGCCACGCCGTAGCCCCACGGGTCCAGCGACTCGAGCGCGCGCGTCACGGCGAGCGCGCCGAGTCCGTATGCATCCGCCTTCACCATCGGCAGCAGCGGCACGCGCGCGCGGCGCGCGAGCGCGGCCGCGTTGCGCCGCAGCGCCGCGAGATCGACGTCCAGCCACGCGCGCTGGCGGTCGGGATCGTCGGCGTCGTGCGGCTCGGCCACTGCATGGTGCGGGTTAGATTGGTCGGTCATCCGGCGGCGGAATTGGCGGAGCCGCGAAACCTAAGGGACTCGGCGAAGCACATGCAAGACAAGCCCACGCTTGAAGATACGCTCGCGCTGATGCGCGATCTCCGGCGCCGCTGCGAGTGGGATCGCGCGCAGACGCACGACTCGCTGCGGCCGTATCTCATCGAGGAGGCGCACGAGGTCGACGACGCGATCCGCTCGGGCGACGACGCCATGCTGCGCGAGGAGCTCGGCGACCTGCTGCTCCAGGTGCTGTTCCACTCGGTGGTGGCCGAGGAGCGCGGCGCGTTCGATCTGCACGACGTGGCGCACTCGCTCATCACGAAGATGCGGGCCCGCCACCCGCACCTCTATCCGCCGGACGGGCAGGAGCCAGGCGAGCGACAGTCGTGGGAGTCGATGAAGGCGAGGAAGCGGCGCGGCAGCATCGAGGAGGGGCTGCCATCGGGGCTTCCGTCGCTGCACCGGGCGCACCGGCTGCAGGACCGCGCGGCGGGCGTCGGCTTCGACTGGCCCGACGTGGACGGACCAGCCGCGAAGGTCGAGGAGGAGCTGGCGGAGGTGCGTGACGAGCTGCACGGTGGGAGCGATGCCACTCGACTCGAAGCGGAGATCGGCGACCTGCTGTTTGCCGTGGTGAACCTCGCGCGGAAGGCCGGCGTGCACGCGTCGCTCGCGCTCGACAAGGCGAACGCGAAGTTCGCCGCGCGCTTCTCCGCGATCGAGAAGCTCGCGGCCGAGCGCGGGATCGACGTCAACTCGGCCGGCCTAACGGTGTTGGACCAGCTGTGGGACGAGGTGAAGGCCGCAGGGAGCGACCGATGAGCCCGACGTCCCGAATGCGCTCGACGCTGCTCGCCGGTCTCGGGCTCGCCGGTCTCGGGCTCGCCGTCGCCGCCGCGCCCGCGGTCGCCCAACCGCTCTATCGCCCGCGCGCCATCGCGAACGCCTACGCGAAGCACACGCGCTCGCCCGACGGCCGCCCCGGACCGGCGTACTGGGAGAACCACGCGCGCTACGTCATCACGCTCGACGTGACGCCGGCGTCGCGCGCGGTGCACGGCAGCGAGCGGATCACCTACGTGAACGAGAGCCCGGACACGCTGCGCGCGCTGAACGTCAAGCTGTTCCTCAACGCGCACAAGCCGACGGCGCCCCGGCAGGGGGCGACGAGCACGGACTATCTCACGTCGGGCGTGCACGTCGACTCGTTCACGGTGAACGGGGCCGCCGTCCGGTGGGGCGACGACGCGCGCGTGTTCACCAACCGCGCCGTGCGCCTGCCGACGCCGCTCCTGCCGCACGACTCCGTGCACCTGTCGTTCGACTGGCACTACGACCTCTCGCGCGTGAGCGGCCGCGAGGGGATGCTCGACTCCACCACCGCGTACCTCGCCTACTTCTACCCGCGCGTCGCCGTGTACGACGACTACAACGGGTGGGACACGATGACGTTCACCGAGTCGCAGGAGTTCTACAGCGACTTCAACGACTACGACGTCACGGTGCGCGCTCCAGCGAACTACGTCGTGTGGGGCACGGGCACCCTCGTGAACGCGCAGGAGGTGCTGCAATCCGCGCCGCTCGCGCGGCTGCAGGCGTCGCTCGCCGCGGACACGACGATCCACGTGGCGACGCGCGCCGATCATGCGGCGCACGCGGTGACGGCCCAGCAGCCGACGAACGGCTGGCACTTCACGGCGCGCGGCGTCCCCGACGTCACCTATGCGGTGAGCGACCACTACGTGTGGGACGCGGCGAGCGTCGTCGTCGACTCCGCGGCGCGGCGGCGCGCCGGCGTCCAGTCGGCCTACGTCGACACGGCGCCCGACTTCCGGTACATGGTGCAGTTCGGGCGGCACGCGCTCGCGTGGCTGTCGAGCAACTGGCCGGGCGTGCCGTACCCGTACGAGAAGACGACGATCGTGCAGGGGTTCGCCGACATGGAGTACCCGATGATGGTGAACGACTCCAGCAACCCCGACACGACGTTCTCGCGATTCGTCGCGGAGCACGAGATCGCGCACACGTGGTTCCCGTTCTACATGGGAATCAACGAGACGCGCTACGGCTTCATGGACGAGGGATGGGCGACGACGTTCGAGTACCTCATCAACGTGCCCGACATGGGTGCCGCGAAGGCGGGCGACTTCTTCCGGCGATTCCGCGTGCAGGGCTGGATCCGCGACCCGTCGCCGAACGAGGATCTGCCGATCGTCACGCCCGGCGACGCGCTGTCCGGCGCGGCGCTCGGCAACAACGAGTACGGCAAGGCGGCGTTAGGCTACCTCGCCGCGAAGGACCTGCTCGGCGACGCGGCGTTTCGCACCGGGCTGCACGCGTTCATCGACCGGTGGCACGGCAGGCACCCGATCCCGTGGGACTTCTTCGCGACGATGAACGACGCCACGGGCAGGGACCTGAACTGGTTCTGGCGCGCGTGGTACTTCTCGAACGGCTACATCGACCTGGCCGTCGACGGCGTGCGGAAGTCGTCGAGCGGCTACGCGGTCACGCTGCGCAACGTCGGCGGCATGCCGGCGCCGGTGAACCTCGTGCTGCAGTACGCCGACGGCTCGACGGAGCGCGTGCACGAGACGCCGGCGATCTGGGCGTCGGATCAGACGCGCGCGACCGTCGGCGTGCAGACGCGGAAGGCGCTGCGCAGCGTCACGCTCGACGGCGGCATCTGGATGGACGCGGACACCACGAACGATCGCTGGACGGCACCCTAAGCCGCGCCGGCGCCGCCGTGCGGCGCAACGTGCTATGCTTCGGGGCACGCCGTCCTCGAGCCCCGGAGCATCGCATGCGTTCGGCACCTGCTGCACGCGCGCACGACGGCCTCCGTCCACGCCAGCGCGCGCCGGCGCGGCTCGTCTGCCTAACGACGTTAGGCACGGCGGTCGCCGCCTGTGGGGACGCACGAGTTCCGACCGCGCCGGCGCGCGGACCGGCGGAGTCGGTGCATGCGCAGGCCGCGATGTCCGCCGCCAGCCCGGCCGACCACCCCGGCGTGCAGTACGAGTGTCAGCTCCCCGCCGCGGGGACCGACCTGCAGCTCCTCTTCCAGCAGCCCCAGACCGGCGAACTCGCATACTGGAGCCTGCACGGCGCGGCCCTTCGCTCGGCCGGTGCGCTGCCCGGCGTGCCGGCGTCGTGGGCGGGGCTCACCGCCGTCGGTGGGTCCGTGTTCTGGACCGTGCCGCCGAGCGTGGCCGTGATGGAGCGGCGATTCGCCGGGTTCACGACGCTCGTGGACCGCGGCCAGTTCCATCCGACGGCGCCCGACCCCTGGCGCGTGGTCGCCATCGGCTCCGTGAACAATCCGGGGTACAGCGTGATCTGGCGGCACCCCGTCTCCGGCGAGGTCGTGGTGTGGGAGGTGGCCGACGTCAACGTCGCGCCGTTCGTCCTGCGCTCCGTCTCCAACGGCGCCGTGCCGCTCGCGTGGCGCGTGGAGACGGCCGGTGACCTCGACGGCGATGGCGAGTCCGATCTCTTCTGGGTGAACGACGCGAACGGCGCGCGCGTCGTGTGGCTGCTGCGGCACGGCGCGTACGCCTCCACCGTCGACCTCGGTGTCGTGCCCACGGCGTGGCGTATCGGCGGCGTGGCGGACCTCGACGGCGATGGGCAGCGCGACATCGTCTGGCAGAGCACGACGACCGGGCACCTCGTCACGTGGATCATGAGCAACGGGGCGTACGTACGCACCGTGCCGACCGCCACGCGGCTCGGTGAGCAGGCTCGCGTGCCGACGCCGTGGCGACTGTTCGGCGTGCAACGCGCGGCACCCGTGCCGGCACCCGCGCCCAAGCGACTCGGCATCCACCTCGGGGCGCAGCAGTCGGCGGCCGTCGGATCCACGCTGCCGCTCTACGCGACGGGCGACATGGTCTGCTCCGCGTTCGGCCCCGGACAGGGGACGCCGCCGTGGAACGGCGACCCGAGCACGTTCCCGCCCGGGTACATCCCGCCGCCGTACATCCCGCCGTGCTACCTGAACCCGGCCGAGGTGCTGCCGCCCAGGTACACCGTCACGTGGACGTCGAGCGCGAGCGGCCTCGCCGCGGTCGCCCCGGACGCGGCGCACCCGCTGTGGGGCATCGTCACCGCGCTCGGCGTCACCGGCGTGCCGGTGACGGTGACCGCGACGCTGCGCGACCCGTGCGGCGGGATCATCGCGATCACGTCGGTCGCCGTCACGGTGACGCCGTGATACGTTAGGCCGCGCTCACGGCCGCAGCCGCCCCATCATCCGCGGGAACGGGATCACCTCGCGGATGTGCTCCACGCCCGCGATCCACGCCACCGTGCGCTCCAGCCCGATGCCGAAGCCGGAGTGCACGAAGGTCCCGTACTTGCGCAGGTCGAGGTACCAGTCGTACGCCGCGAGCGGCAGCCCCTCCTCCTCGATGCGCCTAACGAGCTTGCCGTAGTCGTCCTCGCGCTGCGATCCGCCGATGATCTCGCCCCGCCCTTCCGGCGCGAGCAGATCCGCGCAGCGCACCGTGCGCGGGTCGGCGGGGTTCTCCTTCATGTAGAAGGCCTTCGCCTCCTTCGGGTAGTTCACGACGAACACCGGGCGCTCGTACTTCGCCACGATCGTCGCCTCGTCGGGCGCGCCGAGGTCCTCGCCCCACTTGATGTCGCTGCCGCTCTCCTGCAGCAGCGTCACCGCGTCGCCGTAGTCGAGGCGGACGAACGGGTCGCGCACGCAGTCCAGCTTCGACACGTCGCGTTCGAGCACCGCGAGCTCGGCGACGCGCCGTTCGCGCACGCGCTCCACGAGGAACCGCACGAGGTCCTCCTGGAGGTTCATGTTGTCGTCCTGGTCGTACCACGCCATCTCCGGCTCGATCATCCAGAACTCGGTGAGATGGCGGCGCGTCTTCGACTTCTCGGCGCGGAACGTGGGCCCGAACGTGTAGATGCGGCCTAACGCCGCCGCAAGCGCCTCGCCGTACAGCTGACCGGTCTGGGCGAGGTACGCCTTCCCTTCCTCGAAGTACTCGGTCTCGAACAGGCCGCCGCTCTCGCCCTGCGCGCCGGTGAGGATCGGCGTGTCGCAGCGCACGAACTCGCGCGCGTAGAAGAAGTCGTGGATTCCCTGCTCCACCTCGCTGCGGATCCGCATGATCGCCGCCTGCCGCGGCGACCGGAGCCAGAGGTGCCGGTGGTCGAGCAGGAAGTCGACGCCGTGCTCCTTCGGCTGGATCGGGTAGTCCGCCGGGCTCGTGCCGATCACCTCGAGCGCGCTCACGCCGAGCTCGTGGCCGCCCGGCGCGCGCGGCTCCGCGCGCACCTCCCCGGTCACCGCCACCGACGCCTCGAGCGACAGCCGGCCGAGCGCGTCCCACGTCTCCGGCGACACCGCGCTCTTCACCACCACGCACTGCGCCACGCCGGTGCCGTCGCGGATGACCGGGAACGCGATCTTGCCCGAGGAGCGGAAGTGCGTCACCCAGCCACGCACGGTGACGGTCTGGCCGACGTGCGACGGCAGCTCGGCGATGCGCACGGACGGGAATGTCATTGTCTCATCAGCGGTTACGCGTGGGCCGGGAACCTATGCGGGGCGCCGGGACGGTGTCAACGGACGGGGCCGCGTGCCACAAGTCACCACCTGCATCACACCAGTGGTGTATCTTTGCGCCGGGCCCGGCTCCACCGTTCGGCGTCCCGGCCCCTCGCTTGCGCCCGTTCTCCCGCATGATCCTTCGCGCCCGCCTCGCGCTCGGTTTCCTCACCATCGCGCTGCTGCTCGCCGTCCCGCTCGCCGTCTCGGTGCTCGCGCTGCACCACGCGCGGCAGACGGTCGACGAGCTCCGCGACGAGGCGTTCGCCGCGTCGCTGCTGGTGGCGCGCATGACGGCGACCAACGCGCAGCTCCGCGAGAAGGAGGCGAGCGTCTACGTCGACAAGGGCGCGACCCCGTCGTACGTCGACGAGCTGCGCCGCGCCCAGCGCACGCTCCGCCTGCAGGCCGATTCGCTGAACCGCCTCGGCCTCGTGCCGCTGCGCCGCTCCCTCGAGCCGCCGCTCGCGATCATCGGCCGGTTCACGGAGGTCGAGATCGCCGCGCTCGCGGACGGAGAGCTGGTGCTCGCGCAGAACGTCTCCGAGCAGCAGATGATCCCGGCCATCTCGCAGGTCGACCGCGAGCTGCGCGGCGCGGAGAACCAGCTGCGCGTGATCGCCGCGAAGAAGGTCGACGACGCGTCCACCCAGGCACATTCGGCCACCCGGCTCGCGGCCCTCCTGCTCGCGGCGGCGCTCGCCGCGGCGGCGCTCGTCGCGGTGTCGATCACGCGCTCCATCAGCCGACCGGTGCGCGACCTCGAGCGCGGCATGCATGCCGTGGCCGGCGGCGACTTCGCGCACCAGCTCTCCATCAGCACCGAGCGCGGCGACGAGTTCGGGCGGCTCGCGTCGAGCTTCACGTCGATGGCCCACCAGCTCGCGGAGCTCGACAAGCTGAAGGCGGAGTTCGTGTCCGTCGCGTCGCACGAGCTGAAGACGCCCATCAACGTCATCATGGGCTACCTGAAGCTGCTCGAGGAGAACCTCTACGGCGAGCTGAATCCCCGGCAGGCCGAGGTGATCGGCGTCATGCAGACGCAGGCGACGTCGATGGGGCGGCTCGTGCAGCACCTGCTCGACGTGAGCCGCTTCGAGGCGGGCGCCGGGCGGCTCGAGCCGCGGCCGACGAACCTGCGCGGCTTCCTGTCGCAGCTCGAGGCGACGTACAACGTGCTGGCCATGCAGCGCGAGGTCACGTTCACCGTCACGGCGTCGGACACGCTGCCGGAGGTCGTGACGTGGGATCAGGACCGCATCAGCGAGGTCCTCGGCAACCTGCTGTCGAACGCGTTCAAGTTCACGCAGGCCGGCGGTCGCGTGGAGCTCGCGGCGACGACGGTGCCCGACAAGGTGTACATCGAGGTGCGCGACACCGGCGTGGGCATCGCGCGCACGCAGCTGCCGCACATCTTCGACAAGTTCTACCAGGCCGACAACCAGGACCGGGCGGGCGCCAAGGGCAGCGGCCTGGGTCTCGCCATCGCGAAGGAGATCGTCGAGGCGCATGGCGGCAGCATCGCCGCGCAGAGCACCGTCGGCCGCGGCACGAAGTTCTCCATCCTCCTCCCGGTCGTCGCGATCTCGCACGTCGACGGTCCCGTGCACGCCGCGGAGGTCGCGCCGGAGGACGCCGTGCAGGCCGATGGGCAGCAGGCCACCGCGTCGCACGAGAGCCGCGACTCCGAAGCGGCGGACGATGCCGCCGAGGTGACGGCGTGACCCGGACGGCTCGGCGCCTAACGATGTTCGCCCTCTCGGCCGTCGCGCTGCTCGCCCCCGAGGCGTGCTCGCTGCACCGTCGGCCGCCGGCGCCGCTCGATCCGGCGGCCGATGCCGCCGCGCAGTGGCCCGAGGCGCGCCGCATCGCGCAGAACTTCGCGCTCGCGCGCGCCTTCGCGGACGCCGACAGCACGCTGCGCGCGTTCGCCGCGCGCTTTCCGGGCACGCCGTCGGCTGCCGAGACGGTGTACTGGCGCGCGCTCGTCCGCCTCGACCCGACGAGCGACGAGCAGCCGAGCGCCGAGGTGCTCCGCGACGTGCGGACGTGGCTCGACGCGTACATCGCCGGCGGGCCGCTGCAGGAGCACTACGTCGACGCGGTGGTGCTGCGCCGCATCGCGACGCGCTTCGACTCGCTCCGCATGGCCGCCGACACGCGCCCCGTGCCGGTTGCGGCCGCGCCCGCGATCGTCAACGGCAATCTGGTGGCGCGCGACAGCCTGAAGGTGCGCGACGACGAGATCCAGCGGCTGCGCCAGGAGCTGGACCAGGCGAAGGCGGAGCTCGAGCGCATCCGCCGCCGCCTGGCGCCGCCGCGTCCGTGACACCCGCGTCGAGGTCGCGCTGAGCGCGCCGCGCGCCGTCGTTCTCGTCAACCCGGCCGCGCGGCACGCCGAGCGGGCCGAGGATCCCGCGCTGCTCGACGCGCTCCGGCGCCGGTGGCACGTCGACGTCGTGCGACCGACGAGCGCCGCCGAGACGACGCGGCTCGCCGCGGCGGCCGCCGCGGAGGGACTCGACGCGGTGATCGCCGCCGGCGGCGACGGCACCGCGGCCGCCGTCGCGCGCGGCCTCGCCGGCACCGCCACGGCGTTAGGCATCCTGCCGCTCGGCACCGCGAACGACCTCGCGCGGGTGCTCGGCCTCCGTCGTGCGCCGGCCCGCGCGGCGGCGCGGCTCGCGGACGCCCGCACGCGGTCGATGGATCTCGTCGCGATGAACGGCACGACGTTCTGCACCGTCGGCGGTCTCGGGATCGTGAGCGACAGCGCGCTCGCCGCGGCGCGGCTCAAGTCGGGCACGGGCCGGCTCGCGCGCGTCGCGCGCGCGCTCGGCGGCGGGATCTATCGCGCCACCGCGCTCGGCGAGCTGGCGACGCGGCGTCCGCTCCGCACGCGCGTCGAGATCGAGGTCACGAGTCCCGACGGCAGCGTGGGCCGGCTCGCGGTCGACTCACCGGGGCTGTTCGTCGCGAACCAGCGCATGTGCGGCGGCGGCCTGTCGCTGCCGCGCGTCGGCCCCGACGACGACGGCGTGTTCGAGCTGCTCGTCATCCAGCGCGTGTCGCGGGCGCGGCTCGTCGACGCGTTCACGCGGCTCACGCTGAAGCTGCCGATCCCCGATGCGGTGCTGCGCGTGATCCCCGGCGTCGCCGCGCGCATCCACTGCGAGCGCGAGGAGACGTTCCTCGGCGACGGCGACGCGTTAGGCACCGGGTGCAGCTTCGCGCTTCGCGCGCTCCCCCGCACGCTCCGCGTGCTCGCCTGACCCCGACAGATCCTTGTAGAAGATCGTCGTGGCGCACGGCGTGCCGTCGGGCATCAGCGCATAGTTCGGCACCACGCCCACGCGCGTCCAGCCGAATCGCGCGTACAGCCGCTCGGCGTCGCCGCCCGTGACGGTGTCGAGCACGAGCAGCGTCCTGCCGGCGTCGAGCGCCACCGCCTCCGCTGCGTGCATCAGCAGTGCGCCGAGGCCGCGCCGTCGCGCCGAGCGCCGCACGAGCATCTTCGCGATGTCGGCGCGGTGCGGCTGGTTCTCCGGCCACGCGTACACCACCTGCACCGTGCCGAGCAGCTCTCCGGTCACGCGATCCTCCGCGACGATCAGGGCCCGGTCGTCGGCGGCGACGCCGTCGGCCACGGCGCGCCAGAACCGCTCCGCACGATGGCGATCGAGCGGCGCCATGAAGCTCACTCCCGCGCCTCCCTCCACGCAGTCGATCAGCACGTCGCCGAGGGCGCCGACCAGTGCTCGCGCCTCGTCCGCTTCCACACACCGCACGACCGGCGCGTCCGCGTCCCGCTCGCTCATGTGTGCCGTCTCCTGGCGTCAGCCCACGCGGAACAGCTCCAGCGACCGGGCATAGCGGCTGCCTAACGCTTTCCGGAGGCCCGCGTGCTCCGGCGCCGTCAGCTCCGGATCCGCGCCGAGCATCTCGTCGGCGACGGCGCGGGCGATCTCGTTCAGCTCCTCGTCGCGCAGCGGGTCGGCGACGCGGAACGTCGGCTGCCCGCTCTGCCGCTCCCCGAACAGGTCGCCCATGCCGCGCAGCCGCAGGTCGGCGCGCGCGATCTCGAAGCCGTCCTCGGTGTCGACTAAGATGTGCAGCCGCTCCGCCGCCTCCTGCCCCACGTCGCCGAGCAGGATGCAGTACGACGCCTCGCCGCCGCGGCCCACGCGGCCCCGGAGCTGGTGCAGCTGCGAGAGCCCGAACCGCTCCGGGTGCTCGATCAGCATCACCGTCGCGTTGGGCACGTCGATGCCGACCTCGATCACCGTCGTCGCGACGAGCACGTCGAGCGCGCCGTCGCGGAACGCGCGCATCACGGCGTCCTTCTCGTCGCCCGGCATGCGGCCGTGCAGCAGTCCCACGCGGCGCCCCTTGAACGCACCCTCGGAGAGCTCCTCGTACGCCACCGTCGCGGCCTTCAGGTCGGTCTTCTCCGACTCCTCGATGAGCGGGTACACGACGTACGCCTGGCGGCCCTTGTCGAGCTCCCGCTCCACGAACTGCAGCACGCGCTCGCGGCTGCTCTCGGGGCGCAGCGCGCTCGTCACCGGCTGCCGACCCGGCGGCTTCTCGTCGAGGATGCTCACGTCGAGGTCCCCGTACAGCGTGAGCGCGAGCGAGCGCGGGATCGGCGTCGCGCTCATGAGCAGCACGTCGGGGCTCTCCCCCTTCGCGCCCAACGCCTTGCGCTGCTCCACGCCGAACCGGTGCTGCTCGTCCACGATCGCCACGCCGAGCCGCGAGAACGCGGTGGCTTCCTGCACCAGCGCGTGCGTGCCGACGACGAGCAGCGGCGCCGGCTGCGCGAGCAGCGTCGCCGCCTCGCGACGCGCCTTCGCGCCGAGGCGTCCGGTCACGAGCACGGGCACGATGCCCAACGGCGCGAGCAGCTTCGTGAACGTGCGCAGGTGCTGCTCGGCGAGCAGCTCGGTCGGCGCCATCACCGCGGCCTGCCAGCCGTTCTCCATCGCGAGCAGCGCGGCGAACAGCGCGACGACCGTCTTGCCGCTGCCGACGTCGCCCTGCAGCAGCCGGTGCATGCGGCGCGGGCTCGTCATGTCGAACACGATCTCGCGCAGCGCGCGCGTCTGCGCACCGGTGAGCTCGAACGGCAGCGCCGCCTTCAGCTTCGTGGTGAGGTCGCGCCGGTTCTGGAACGCGATGCCGTGGCGCGACTCGCGCGCGAGCGCGTTCGCGCGTCGGTGAAGGATCTGCACCGACAGCAGCTCCTCGAACGCGAGCCGCGCCCGCCCCGCCATCGCCTCGGCGATCGACGTCGGCCGGTGCACCATGCGCAGCGCGTCGGGCAGCGGCGGCACGGCGGCGCGCGCGATCGTGGGCGCGGGCAGGTACTCCGTGACCTGCGGCAGCAGCGCGTCGAGGTGCGCGTCGACGAGCCCGCGGATCTGCTTGAACGACAGCCCCTCCGTCGCCGGATACACCGCGAGCACGCGCCCGCCGGCGGTCCCCTCCTCCTCCGCGCCGAGGTTCACGAACTCGCGCGGCTGGAGCTGCCGCCCGTGGAAGAAGCGCACGGTGCCGGAGAGCAGCAGCAGGTCGCCTTTCTCGATCGTGCGGTCGAGGAACGGCTGCCCGGGCCACGACACCTCGATCATGCCGCTCGCGTCACGCACGACGGCCTGGAACACGCGCAGCCCCTTCCGCGTCGGCAGCACGCCCTTCGAGATGACGCGCCCGATGACCGTGCCGTCCATCCCCGGCTCGAGCTCCGCGATGCGCTTCACGGTGCTCGCGTCTTCGTAGCGGTGCGGCACGTGATACAGCAGGTCGCCCGCCGTCTGCACGCCGAGTCGCGCGAGCGCGAGCGCGCGCGCCGGACCGACGCCCTTGAGGTACGTGACGGGCGTGTCGAGCGTGACGCGGGGAGCGGACGGCGCGCGGCGCGGGGCCGACATGACTAACGCGGGGGATTGGACGAACGCCGAGGCACGAGTAACAGGACGCCGGTGCTTGCCGTGTGGACAGGACGAACAGGACGGACAGGATGAACACCAACAAGAAAAGCAGTGCTGCTGTCGTTGGTTCTCATCCTGTCCGTCCTGTTCATCCTGTCAAAGACGAACAGCAACGGTCATGTCGTGTGTCCGCTGTTCATCCTGTCGAACGTCGGCCCGACGCGTCACGCCGCCGTCACGCCTCCACCAGCTCCTCCGCGAACTGCGCCGGGTCGAACGCGTGCAGGTCGCCCGCCTTCTCCCCCGTGCCGAGGAACTTCACCGGCACGTCGAGCTCCTCGTGCACGGCGACCACGATGCCGCCCTTCGCGGTGCCGTCGATCTTCGTCACGACGAGCCCCGTCACGGGCACCGCCTCGGTGAACGTGCGCGCCTGCACGACGGCGTTCTGCCCGATGGTGCCGTCGAGCACGAGCAGCGTCTCGTGCGGCGCGTCGGGGATCCGCTTCGCGATCACGCGCGCGACCTTCTTCAGCTCCTCCATGAGCCCCGCGCTCGTGTGCAGACGGCCGGCGGTGTCGATGATGACGACGTCCACGCCGCGCGCGATGCCCGCGTCGATCGTGTCGAATGCGACGGCCGCCGAGTCGGCGCCCGCCTTCGCGCCCACGAACTCCGCGCCCACGCGTTCGGCCCACACGCGCAGCTGGTCGATCGCGCCGGCGCGGAACGTGTCGCCGGCGCCGAGCAGGACGGTCTTTCCCTGCTTGCGCAGCCGCGCCGCGAGCTTGCCGATGAACGTCGTCTTCCCTGCCCCGTTCACGCCGATCACGAGGATCACCGTCGGCTTTGACGCCGAGAGCTTCAGCGACGGGTCGCTGTTCCCCTCGCGCAGCTCCGCTTCCACGAGGCGTCGCAGCGCGTCCTGGAACTCCGGCTCGGTGCGAATGAGGCCGCGCTGCGCATAGCCGCCGATCTGGTCGACGAGCTTCAGCGTCGTCGCGACGCCGAAGTCGGACGCCAGGAGCACCTCCTCGAGCTGCTCCAGCGAGCCGTCCTTCACGCCGCCGCGGAGGATCACCCCCACGTCGGCGTTCGCGACGTCCTTGATGCGTTGCCAGAGCGACTTCTTGGGCGCGTCGCCTTCCTTTCTGAACAGCAGAGCCATCGACCGAGCCGGTTAGCGTGGAGCGGGGAGCGTGGAGCGTGGAGAAATCTACTCTACCCTCCACGCTCCCCGCTCCACGCTATCGCAGGCCCCACCGGCGCCGCAGCAACCACTCCGCGCAGAGCAGCGCCAGCGCCAGCGCGTAGAGCAGCCCGAAGTCGCGTAGCCGCGGCGTGAGGTCGGCCGCGCGCCCGCTGCCCACGGGGCCCGACGCGACCGTGGCGCGCCGCGGCAGCAGCTCGCGCGCGACGTTCACCACGAGCAGCGCGCCACCGCCCGGCACCGTGACGTCGTACGTGCCCGGGGCGAGGGGCGCGCTCGTCACCGGCTCGCCGCGCGTGCCGAAGTGCAGCCGCACCGTGTCGGCGCTCGCCGCGCCGCGCCGCCTGAGCACCGCCGTGACGAGCGAGTCGGCACCGCCGCGCCGCCACCGGATCGGCTCTCCCGCGCGCACGACCGCGTCGGCGACGACCGCGCCGCGCACGTCGCCGCGCCCCGCGGCGAGGAAGTCGAGGATGCCGCCCCACAGCCCCGTGAATGCGTCGGCCGCCGCGCCGCCGCGGAACTGCCAGCGCCAGAACCCCGTCGCGCCGACGACGATCACGCGCCGCGGCTGCTCGGCGCCGACGATCACGGCGCGCGGCGCGCCGCTGCGGGCGAGCCGCGCCCGCAGCACGTCGAACTCCGCGCCGGCGAGCGCGCCTCCGCCGAGATCCAACGGCGGCAGGCTGTCCCACGCGACGCCGGAGAGCGCGGCCGCGGCCGGCGATGCCGGCGCATCCGACGCGTACCATTCCGCGGCCGGCGCGGCGCCCGGCGCGGCCGGCGCCGTCGGAAAGAGCAACAGCGCGCCGCGCGTCGCCGCGCGCGGCGCGCCGAATACCGCGGTGTCGCCGTGCAGCACCAGCACGCCCGCGCTCAGCGCCACGCGCCGCACCTCCGCCTCGTCCACCGGCGCGAGCGTCCCCTCCACGCGCCACTGTCCCGGCGCGACGCGCAGATACGCGCGGGTCGGCAGCGACAGCGCGCCGCGCAGGACGGCGAGCATGCCGCGCGCGTCGAAGTCGGGCGCGGAGCTCACGAACACCGCCGCCGGCGCCGCGCTCACGTCGAGCGTCGTGGCGAGCGTGTCGTTGCGCGGCTCGCGATCACCCGCGGCCGCGATGACGGCGCGCAGCGGCACCGAGCCTGCGAGCCCGGCGAGCGGCAGACGCATCGACACCGTGCGCTCGCCGAACGCGGGCAGCGGTGCGACGCTCGTCTGCGCGCTCGAGCGTCCGGCGACGTCGACGCGCAGCGTGCCCGGCGCCGCACCGGCGGCGTCCGCGGCGAGCGACACGCGCACGTCGATCGTGTCGGTCGCGGCGGCGAGGCGTGTCGCGTCGATCGACGTCACCGCGGCATCCGGCCCGCGACGCGGCGACTCCACGCGCACGCGCGATCCGCGCGCCACGCCGCGCAGCGCGGCGGCGTCGTCGATCTCGCCGTCGGTCACGAGCTGCAGCACGCGCCCCGATGCCGCCGCGCGCTCGGCGAGCGACGCGATGGACGAGCGCGCGTCGTGCGGTGCGTCGTCGCCGCGCAGCGGGCGCGCGGAGTCGCCGATCGCCCACAGCGTGTCGCCGCCGAGCGCGCGCGCGACGTCGCGCGCGCGGCGGAACGCGTCGACGTCGCCGCCGCGCGTCCAGCTCGCGGACACGTCGAGCGCCACGACCGCGGACGGCGCGCGTGACCGTCCCGCGGGCGCGTCGAGCGCGAGCGCGGCGAGCAGCGTCACGGCGAGCGCGCGCAGCACGGCGAGCGCGAGTCGCGGCCCGAGCGCGGGCGACGAGCGCCGCGCATACGACAGCGCGGCGAGCACCAGTCCGGCCGCGGCGGCGGCGAGCCAGACGCTCACGCGCTCAGCCGACGTCGCCTGTCGGGGATTCCATCGTCACGACGGGCGGCGAGTGCAATCGACGCGCCGCCCGTGCATCGGTCGACGTGCGCGTGGTCAGTTCGCGTCGGCGACTCGCGTCGTGGCCGACGGTGCGCGCAGATCGAGCGCGGCGAACAGACGCGAGCGGAGCGCCGCGAACGCGCCGCGCTCACGCGCTGGAATCGGATCGGCGATCTTGTCGCGCAGCGCCTTGCGCGGGTCGCGCTGCACGCCGTCGACGAGCATCTCGAAGTGCAGGTGCGGCGCGGTCGCGAGCCCCGTCATGCCGACGTAGCCGATCGTCTTGCCGATGGCGACGAACGAGCCGCGCCGCACGCCCTTCGCGAAGCCGCGCAGGTGGCCGTAGCGGCTCACGTAGCCGTTCGAGTGCCTAACCTCGATGACGTTGCCGAAGCCCGACTTCCACCCCGCGTACGCGACGGTCCCCTCACCGATCGCGCGCACCGGCGTGCCGGCGGCCGCGGCGTAGTCCGTCCCCTTGTGCATCTTCCACTCGCCGAGGATCGGATGATTGCGCATGCCGAACACGCTCGAGATGCGGCGGAACTCCACGGGCGCGCGGAGGAACGCGGCGCGCAGCGACTTGCCGTACTGATCGAAGAACGTCGTGCTGCCGCCGCGCCGCTCGAAGCGGATGGCGTCGACTTCCTTGCCGCTCACCGTCATGCTCGCCGCGAGGATGTGCGCCTCGGTCGGCTTCCCTTCCGGATCGACCTTCCGCTCCAGCAGCAGGCGCACGGAGTCGCCCGGCTGGAGGTCGCGGTCCATGTCGACGCGGTACTCGAAGATGTCGGCGAGCTTCCACACGATCTCGGAGCGCTCGGCGCTCGGCAGCCGGTCGCCGAGCGCGGCGTGCAGCGCGTCGTGCAGGCTGGAGCGGATCGCGCCGCGGGCCACGAGCGTGTCGGTGCGCCACGCGAGCTTCTCCTCCATGCGCTGCCACGCGCCGGCGAGATAGCGGAGGCGCACCACGCGGTCGACGGCGGGCTTGTACGTGATCTCCTGCGGCAGCGAGTCGCCGGCGCGCGCGACCGTCGTCACCTTGATGCCCGCGCGCAGCGACGTCGCCTCACCGGCGGCGCGCAGCGCCTGCGCGGCGAGCACGCGGCTCACGCCGGCGCGCTGCAGCACCGACACGAGCGTCTCGCCGCGGCCGAGCGTGTCGACGCGCTCCCGCCACGCGGGCGCCACCGGCGCGGTGACGGGGAGCGCGACCTCGGTCGCCGCGTCGTTCACGGCGAGGTCGGTCACGGGGCGCGCGGCGGGGGCCTGCGGCGCGAAGTAGACGGCCGCGGCGGCGGCGCCGGCCACGACCACGTAGGTCACGGCGCGGGCTCGGCGGAGGCGGCGATCGTTGGGCGCCCCCGCGCGGTCCGAGGCGCGGCGGGCAGGCGGAGGGGATGTCGCGCCGGGGGGGCGGCGTGCGACTTGGTGTCGTTCACCAGGGAGCTCTCGGGGGGAGACGCGACGTACGTGGGCGTGGAAGGCTCCGGTCAGCCGCAGAGCCTAATGCCCGGTACGACCACCCGCAACACCTCACGGCGGCGCGACTTACCGAGGACCGGCGGGGCCGCGCCGCCGACTCGTTCCCTATGTGACGAACCGCGGGCGCACTCGTCACGAGCGCGCCCGCGGGCGGAGAGGCGAACCGGGGACCGCAGCGATCCGGTCAATCCATCTGCCGACGGATGAACGTCGGGATCTCCATGTCGTTCAGGTCCTGCGGCGTGCGGTCGGACGCCGGGTTGAGCGGCGCGGACAGCGGGGTCGTGCGCGGACGCGCCGCCTCCATCGCCGGCGCGGTGCGCGGCGCCACGACACGGGCGCCGGCCGGGGCGCGGTCGCGTCCGTCGCGGGTGAACGGGATGATGTTCTGCGCACCCGAGTTGCGCGACGCCTCCATCCCCACGCCGCCGACCTGCAGCTGCCGGTCGAAGCCCGTGGCGATGACCGTGACGCGAATCTCCCCCTGCATCGCCGGCTCGTGCACGGCGCCGAAGATGATCTCCGCGTCGTCGCCGACGGCGTCGTGCACGATCTCGTTGATCTGGTGCACCTCGCCGAGCGTCAGGTCGTTGCCGCCGGTGATGTTCACCAGCACGCCCGTCGCGCCCGACACCGACACGTTGTCGAGCAGCGGCGAGGAGATCGCCTGCTGCGCGGCCTCGGTGGCGCGGTTCTCACCGCGGCCCATTCCGGTGCCCATGAGCGCCGAGCCGCCGTTCTGCATCACGGTGCGCACGTCGGCGAAGTCGACGTTCACGAGACCGGTGACGCTGATGAGGGAGCTGATGCCCTGCGTCGCGTGCAGCAGGACCTCGTCGGCCTTCTTCAGCGCATCCTGGAACGGGATCCCCTTGCCGACGACGGCGAGCAGCCGCTCGTTAGGCACGACGATCATCGTGTCGACGTGCTTGCGCATCTCGGCGATGCCCTGCTCCGCCTGCCGCATGCGCTTACGGCCCTCGAACAGGAACGGCTTGGTGACGATGCCGACGGTGAGCGCCCCGGCCTCGCGCGCCAGCTCGCACACGACCGGCGCCGCGCCGGTACCCGTTCCACCACCCATACCGCACGTGATGAACACCAGGTCGGCGTTCTGCAGCACGCGCAGCACCTCGTCGCGGCTCTCGTCGATCGCCTGGCGCCCGATCTCCGGACGCGCGCCGGCGCCGAGTCCCCGCGTGAGCTTCTTCCCGATCTGGATCTTGACGTCGGACTTCGAGCTGAGCAGCGCCTGCGCGTCCGTGTTCACCGAGATGAACTCGACCCCCTCGAGGTGCTCGTCGATCATCCGGTTGACGGCATTTCCGCCGCCCCCGCCGACGCCCACGACCTTCATGCGGGCGTTCTGGGTGGCGCTCTCCTCGAATTCGAAGATCATGCGGGCACGACTCCGAGTGTGCTGCGTGTGGACGGGGAAAGAACGAAGCCGGGAGAGAGAGCTGCCGGGTCTTCGCGAGTCACGCGCGGCTGACGCAGGTGGGAGGCGCGGCCGGTGTCGTGACTCGGGCAGGGAGCGAATATAACACGTTTCGCCGCCGCTGCCATGTCGCCACCCGCTGCGCGGAAAGCGACGAAATGATGTCTAGCGCCGTCACGCGTTTTCCACAACAGCGGGCGACGCAACCGCGCGTCGGTGTGACGTCCGACACAGCGCGATCGGTGTGCCGCGCCACCCGCGCGGTCCGGCTGCCAGCGTGACGCCCGCCGCGCCAACGTGTCGGACTTGACAAGAGTTCCGCGCGCTTTCACGCCGCGCGTTAGGAACGCCGCTGCGCGTCGCACGGCTCAGAAGAAGTCCTGAAGCCACAGCTTCACGCGCTGCGCCCACTTGTCGACGCCCGGCGTCTCGATCGTGACGCGCTTCTTCTGCGGCGCACCGCCGATCGCCACGCGCGACGCGCCGTAGAGCGCGAGCCCGAGCACCGTCGCGTAGCCCGGTCCTTCCACCGACTCGCGCAGCCCCGTCACCTGCTCGCCCGGCGTGCCCACGCGCGCCGTCGTGCCGAACACGTCGCTCGCCAGCTCGGTGACGCCGGGCATCGCCGCACCGCCACCGGTCAGCACCACGCCGCCGCTCAGCCGACCACCATACGACGCGCCCTGCACGCTGCGCTGCACGAGGTCGAAGATCTCGTCGAGGCGCTGGTGCACGATGTGCGCGATCAGCTCGCGCGGGATCTGCCGCTCGCCGTGCGTCGCCGTCGCCGGCAGCGCGATGATCTCCTTCTGGTCGACGAGCGACTCGTACGCGACCGCGAACTGCTCCTTCAGCTGCTCCGCATCGTGCTGCGTGACGCCGAGTCCGTGCACGAGATCGTTCGTCACGTGCGCGCCGCCGAACGCGATCGTCGCGAGATGACGGATCTTCCCCTCGTGGAACACCGCGACGTCGGTGGAGCCCGCGCCGAGCTCGATGAGCGCCACGCCGAGCTCCTTCTCGTCCTCGGTGAGCACGGCGAGTGCGCTCGCCAGCGGCTCGAGCACGAGCTCGCGCACCTTGCACTCCGCGCGCTCCACGCTCTTGCGCAGGTTCGTCGCCGGCGACGCACCGATCGTGACGAGGTACATCTCCGTCTCGAGGCGCATCCCCGTCATGCCGACGGGGTCCTGGATGCCGCCGCCACGGTCGACGCTGTACTCCTGAGGGATCGCATGCAGCAGCTCGCGATCCTGCGGCAGCGGCTGCACGCGCGCGACCTGGTTCACGCGATCGACGTCGGACTTCGTGATCTCCGCGCCGGCGACGGCGACGATGCCCTGGCTCGTCATCGCGCGCACGTGCTCGCCCGCGATGCCGACGAACGCGGAGTCCGCCTGCACGCCGGCCATCCGCTCGGCGTCGTCGAGCGCGCGGCGCACCGAGCGCGTCGTCTCCTCGATGTCGGTGACGACGCCGCGGCGCATGCCGGTCGTGCGCGCCTCGCCGACACCGAGCACGCGAATTCCCGGCCGCTTCGGCAGCTCGCCGACGATCTCGGCGATCACCGCGACCGTCTTTCCCGATCCGATGTCGAGCCCCGCGACGGTTCGTTCGGTCTTCATGGCAGTCTGGCGATCACTTGATCACGATAGCGGAGATCGATCTCGGAGACGCGGACGCGGCGTCGCGCCAGGTCACTCTCGACCGGAAGCAGATCGGCGAGCCGCGCCGGCGTCACGTCGGGCGACACGCGCAGCAGGAACGGCGCCTGTCCCACGGTGTCGCCGCGCTCGGGCATCACCGTGAGCCGCAGCTCGTCGCGCCCCACGCGCCGCAGCTCGCTCACGCGCGCGTAGAGCACCGGCGCCTCGCGCCGCAGCGCGTCGAGCACGCGCAGCGCCGCCGCGTCGGGCGACGCGACGACGGGCACGTCGACACCGCCGACGCGGCTCGGATCGATCGGCAGCACGCGGCCGTCGGCGCCGAGCACGGCGAGCCCGTCGCGCGACGGCGTCATCGCGACCGGCACGCGCTCGCTGACCACGACGCGCAGCGTGCCCGGAAGATGACGCTCGACACGCGCGCTCGCGACGAGCGGATGCCGCGACACGCGCCGACCGAGCGCGTCGAGATCCGTCCACACCGACCACGTCGTGTCCACTTTCAGCCGCGCCAGCAGCTCGGCGGGCGGCGCGTAGCGTGCGCCGTCGATCTCGACGCGACGCACACGGAAGTACGCCAGCCGCGACAGCGCGCGTGGCACCCACCATGGCGACGAGGCGAGCGCGGCGACGAACAGCACGAGCACCGTGAGGCCGAAGATCGCGCGCCACCGCGGGCGACGCGGCGCGTCGTCGTCGCGCGCGCGACGCCGCGATGGACGCTCGACACGCTCGTCGTCGTGCTCGTCGTGCATCGCGTCGTGCGCGAACGCCGGCGCGCTCATGCCCCAGCCTCCGCGTGCCGCGGCGCGCGCAGCCGCTCGAGCAGCTCCGGACCGGTGAGCGTCACGTCGCCCGCGCCGAGCGTGATCACGACGTCGCCCCGCTCGGCGTGCGCCGCGAGCGCGTCGGCGAGGGCGGCGCGCTCGCCCCGCCACGTCACCGGGCGGCCCAACGCGCGCGCCGCGTCGACGATGAGATCCGCGCTCACGCCGTCGATCGGCTGCTCGCGCGCGGGATAGATCTCGGTGAGGAACACCGCGTCGGCCGCGGCGAGCGCGCGCGCGAACTCCCCGGCGAAATCGCGCGTGCGCGTGAACAGGTGCGGCTGGAACGCGGCGACGACGCGGCGGCCGGGGAACGCGGCGCGCGCCGCGGCGAGCGTCGCCTCGATCTCCGTCGGATGGTGCGCATAGTCGTCGACGACCTCGACGCCCGCACCCGCGCCGAGGCGCTGGAAGCGACGCTCCACGCCGCCGAACGACTCGAGCCCCGGCCGCATCGCGTCGAGCTTCGCGCCGAGCAGCAGGCCGACGCCGATCGCGGCGAGCGCGTTGCGCACGTTGTGCTCGCCCGGCACGCGCAGCGCGATCTCGCCCAGGTCCTCGCCGTCGTACGTCACGAGGAACCGCGTGCCGCCGTTCTCCGCGCGTACGTCGCGCGCGACGAGCCGCGCATCCGCGACGTGCGTGACGCCGAAGCGGACGACCTCCGACGACGCCGCGTACGGCAGCGACCGCGCGCCCTCGTCGTCGGCGCTCGCGACGACATAGCGCGCACGCCGCGCGTACTCGGTGAACGCGCCGCGGATGTCGTCGAGATCGCGATAGATGTCGAGATGGTCGGCCTCGACGTTGGTCACCACGGCGACATCGGGCGTCAGCGCGAGGAACGAGCGATCGTACTCGTCGGCCTCCACCACGAACAGCGCACGCTCTGCGTCGATCGACGCGCCGACGCGCAGGTTGCCACCCCATGCGCCCACGCGGCCGCCGGCGATCCCGGTCGGCGCGAGCCCGGCGGCGGTGAGCGCCTCCGTCGTCATCACCGTCGTCGTCGTCTTGCCGTGCGTGCCGGCCACGCCGACCACGGTGCCGCCGGCGATCGCCTCGGCGAGCGCTTCGGCGCGGCGGATCACCGGCAGCCCGGCGGCGCGCGCGGCCGCGAGCTCGGGGTGGTCCTTCGGCACGGCCGACGTCACGACCACCGCGCGCGCACCGCGCACGTGCGCCGGATCGTGGCCGGCGCGCACGTCGATCCCCAGGCGGCGCAGATCATCCTCGTGCGACGGGTGCGCGTCGCACCCGGTGACGATGGCGCCGCGCCGCGCGAGGAGCTCGGCGAGGGCGCTCATTCCGGCGCCGGCGACGCCGACGAAGTGGACCGGACGGGGATCGACTGCAGACAGGAGAGACATATGAGGCCGCGGCGCAATATAGACCGGCTCGCGTCAGATGGGAGCGCCAGCGACGCTCTCGAGCACGCGAGCCGCGATGCGCGCGGCGGCGTCGGGGCGGCCTCGCTCCGCGGCCCGCGCGGCGAGGGCCCCGCGCGCCGACTCCGAACGCAGCTCGCCGACCACGGCGTCGAGCCGCTCGGGCGTGAGCTCGCTCTGCGGCACGTGCACCGCGGCGCCGGCGTTCGCCATCGCGCGCGCGTTGTGCGTCTGGTGGTCGGCGGCCGCCGTCGGCAGCGGCACGAGCACGGACGGAATTCCCCACGCGCACAGCTCGGCGATCGTCATCGCGCCGGCGCGCGTGAGCGCGAGATCGGCCGCCGCGTACGCCTCCGCGATCGGCGACAGATACGGCCGCACGCGCACGCGATCCCCTGACGCGCCGTCGAGCGCCGCGTACGGCTCGTACTGATTCTTCCCCGTCGCCCACAGCAGATGCACGCCGTCGGGGAGCCCGCGCCGCACCCACGCGGCGAGCGTGTCGTTGATCGCCTTCGCGCCCTGGCTCCCGCCGACGGCGAGCAGCACGAGGCCGTTCGCCGGAAAGCCCCACGCGGCGCGCGCCGCCGGGCGATCGGGGCGCACCGCCGGCGGCGGCTCGATCGGGTTGCCGAACGCCTCGACGCGCGTGCGACGGCCCGGCTTCAGCAGTCGCGCGCCTTCGGGAAAGCCGAGGAACACCTCACGCGCCCAACGCGCGAACAGCCGCGTCGTGAGCCCCGGGTGGCTGTCCGCCTCGTTCAGCATCGTCGGCACGCCGTGCGTCACCCCGTACGCGAGCGCGAGCCCCGCCGCGTAGCCGCCGGTGCCGATCACGGCGGCTGGCCGCTCCTCGCGGAACAGCCGCCCGAGCGTGCTCCACGCGCCTAACGCGCCGCGCACGGTGAGCCAGTTCTTCCACGGCGCGCTGCGATACAGCGGATGGAGATCCAGCAGCAGGTGCGGGAACTCCGTCGTCGGCAGCACGTCGCGCTCGATGCCGCGGCGCGCGCCGACGAAGAACGGCTGCACGCGCGGGTCGGCACGCACGAGCGCGCGCGCGATCGCCAGTCCCGGGTACAGATGGCCTCCCGTGCCGCCCCCAGTCACCACGATCCGCATGGTTCCTCTACGCTCCACGCTCCACGCTCCCCGCTCACCATGCCCCGGCGGCACGGCGAGCGTAGAGCGTGGAGCGTGGAGAACACTACGGGGTGAACGGGTTGGTGGCGTGCTCGCCGACGATGCGCTGCTTCTCGCTGCCGATGTTCACCAGCAGCCCGGTCATGAGCAGCGACAGCACGAGGTTGGAGCGCCCGTACGAGATGAACGGCAGCGTGAGCCCCGTCGTCGGCAGGAGGCCGATGACGACGCCGATGTGCAGATACGCGGTGAGCACCATCGTCGTCGTGACGCCGACCGCCACCATCTTCTGGAACGGCGTGCGCGCCGCCGCGGCGATGCGGAAGCCGAGCCACGCGTACAGCGCATAGAACGCCGTGAGCAGCACGAGGCCGACGAAGCCCCACTCCTCGCCGATGTTGCTCCCGATGAAGTCGGAGTACGGGAACGGCAGGAAGCCGTACTGCTGCACGCCCTTGCCGAAACCCGTCCCGAACACGCCGCCGGAGCCGACGGCGACGAGCGACTGCTGCAGCTGGTAGCTCACGATCGCGTGCGCCTTCTCGTCGGGATGGAAGAACGAGATGAGACGCAGCACGACGTACTGGAGCTTCTCCGCCTCGTGCCAGAGCACCGGGATGCCCATCACGCCGAGCGCGATGAAGTGGCCGATACGCACGCCGCCGGCGAACAGGATGATCGCCATGATGAGCAGGAACGTCATCGCGATCGACAGGTCCGGCTCGAGGATCGCGAACATCGCGAGCGCGCCGACGACGAGCAGGAACGGGAACAGTCCCTTCGTGAGGCGACGCAGCGTGCCGTCCTCCTGCTTCTTCACGAGCAGCATCGCCGTCCACACGATGACGGCGAGCTTCGCGAACTCCGACGGCTGGATGGAGCCGCCGAGCAGGAAGCGGCGTGACCCGTGGATCGGCGGCGCGATGGCGCGCGTGAACGGCAGCACCGTCACCAGCATCATGAGCAGCGCGAGCCCCATGAGCGGCCACGCCCACTTGCGCCACCGCTCCGCGTCGAGCTTCGCGACGACGGCGAACACGATGATGCCGACGAGCGCGCCCGAGAGCTGCTTCATGAAGAAGTAGTAGCTCGGCAGCTTCGACTGCATGGCGACGATCGCGCTCGCGCTGTACAGCGTCGCGAGGCCGAACGCGAGCAGCACGGCGTTGACGAAGACGAGCGCACGCGCCTCGCCGCCCATGCGCCACCGCTCGCGCACGTCGGCACGCCGGGCCCGCGACGCGGCGCGCCGGTCGTACGTCCCGATTTGGGTCGGCTCGAGCCCGCGAGCCGCGGTCGTCGTCGTCATCGAATGCTGCCCGTTTCCGCGGCGAGTCGCCGGAACTCGGCGCCGCGCTGCGCATAGTTGTCGAACATGTCGAAGCTGGAGCAGGCCGGCGACAGCAGCACGGCCTCCCCCGGTCCGGCGAGCGCCCGCGCGCGGGCCATCACCTCCGGGAAGGACGAGCCGAGTCGCTCGACATGCACGAGCTCGCCAAGATCCTTCTCCACGATCGCGGCCGACTCGCCGTACGCGAGGACGACCTTGCCGAACCGGCGAAACGGCTCCGCGAGCGCCGTGTACGGCTCGCCCTTGTGCCGCCCTCCCAATAGAAGGACGAACGGCTTCGTCATTCCCGCGACCGCGACCAGCGTGGAGGCAACGTTCGTCGCCTTGGAGTCGTTGATCCACTCCACCCCGTCGAACGTCCCGACGGGCTCCATCCGGTGGGCGAGCGCGCGGAACGTGCGCAGCCCGTCGGCCAGCCGGCGCCGGGCGTCGGGCCCGGCGTGCGACGGATCGGCGACCGCCACCGCGAGCGACGCCGCGAGGGCGTTCGCGACGTTGTGGTCGCCGAGCAGCGGGAGCTCGGCGCGTGGGAGCAGCGGCTCCTCGAGCAGCACCAGGTCGCCCGCTCCGCGGTCGAAGTACGCGGCCGCAGCGTTCGTCCGCGTGCTGAACCCGTGCGTCTCCCCCGGCAGCACCGGGGGCGCGCCCGGCAGCCGGCGGAACAGGCCGAGGACCTCGGGCTCGTCGGCGTTCAGCACCCAGCGCGACCCGGCATGCGCGTTCGCGAAGAGGAGCGCCTTGTCGGCGTAGTACGCGTCGACCGAGGCGTATCGGTCCAGGTGGTCCGGACTGAGGTTGGTCACCACGCCCACCGTCGGGTTCACGCTCGGCGTGTCGTGGAGCTGGAACGACGACAGCTCGAGCGCGGCCCACTCGGGCGGGCGATCGCGCAGCGCGAGCTCGGCGAGCGGCGTCCCGATGTTGCCCGCGTCGACCGCGTCGCGGCCGAGCGCGCGGAGCAGGTGGCCGATGAGCGCCGTCGTCGTCGTCTTGCCGTTGGTCCCGGTGACGGCGACGTAGCGCAGCCGCGGCAGATAGTGCAGCGCGACCTCGATCTCGCCGACGATCGGCACGTCGCGCGCGCGCGCCGCGGCGAGGGGCGGCGCGTCGGGCGGCACGCCGGGGCTCGCGACGACGAGCGCCGCGCGCGCGATGCGATCGAGGTCGTGCGACCCGACGTCGACCGCCACGCCGTGATGCGCGAGCGCGCCGGCCGCCTCGAGCAGCGCGTCGCCACCGCCCGCGTCCGACGCGTACACCGCGTGCCCGTCGCGCGCGAGCAGCGCCGAGGCCGCGCGCCCGCTCTTGCCGAGCCCCACGACGGCGATCTCGCCCGGCGCGTGCCCGCGGAAGACGTCGGTGGGCACGGTCAGCGCAGCTTGAGCGTGCTGAGCGCGAGGATCGCGCAGAAGATCCCGATGATCCAGAACCGCACGACGACCTGCGTCTCCGGCCACCCCTTCACCTCGAAGTGGTGGTGCAAGGGCGCCCGCAGGAAGACGCGGTGTCGTTGAGCGTACTCGAGGCCGTGGCGCCGCTTGCGGTACTTGAACACGAAGCGCTGCAGGATCACCGAGAACATCTCGGCCACGAACACGCCGCCGATGATGAGCAGCAGGAACTCGCTCTTCAGCAGCACCGACACCGCGCCGAGCGCGCCTCCGAGCGCGAGCGAGCCGGTGTCGCCCATGAAGACCTGCGCCGGGAACGTGTTGTACCAGAGGAAGCCGATGCACGCGCCGAGGATCGCGGCGCAGAACACCGTCAGCTCACCCGCGCCGCGCAGGTAGAACACCTGGAGGTATCCGCTCGTGTCGTAGCGGCCGAACATGTACGCGAACACGCCGAACGTCGCCGCCGCGATCCCGACGAGCCCCGACGCCAGCCCGTCGAGACCGTCGGTGATGTTCACCGCGTTGCTCGCGCCGGTGAGGACGAACGTCACGAACGCGATGTACAGCCACGTCAGCGCCGCCGTCGACGGGATGATGAGGATGTACTTGAAGAACGGCAGCGTGGTCGACGCGCCGGGGAGCGTGGACAGCGGGAACAGCCACACGTACAGGCCTAACGCGAGCCCGGCGGAGAGCTGCCCGACGAGCTTGTAGCGCTCGACGAGCCCCTCGTTCTTCAGCCCGAGGCGCTTCTGCTTCAGCTTGAGGTAGTCGTCGAGGAAGCCGATGCCGCCCATCCACGCCGTGAGCACCATCGCCGTCACGAGATACTGCCCGCCGCGGTGCCACGTGTAGCGTCCCCAGAGCAGGAGCGGGACGAACGTCGCGACGAGGATGATGAGCCCTCCCATCGTCGGCGTGGTTCCCTTCCCGGCGTGCGTGTCGGGCGTGCCCTCGCGCACGACCTGATGCACGGCCATCGCGCGCAGTCGACGGATGATCGTCGGCGCGACGATGAACGCCACGATGAGCGCCGTGACGAACGCCGCCCCCGCCCGGAACGTGATGTAGTTCAGGAGGTTGAACGTCTTGATGCTGCGCGCCAGCGGCTGGAGCAGGAAATAGAGCACGTGTCTGACGGTTCGTGGCGCGGAGAATCTATGCGGGTGCTGCCGGCCGTGCTGCTATACTTGCTGCGACGCGGGCTCTCCTCCTGCCCACCGCTCGAGCGACGGCACGATGCGCTCGAGCGCGACGCCGCGCGAGGCCTTCAACAGGATCACTGCATCGGACGACACGCGCGGCTCGAGCAGCGGCCACAGCGCCTCGACCTCGCGCGCCGTGACGACGCGTGCATCGCGCGACGCGACGCGCTCCAGCGCATCCGCGAAGTCGCCGACGCCCGCCACCACCTCGATGCCGGCGTCGAGCGCGCGGCGCGCGATCTCCTCGTGCAGCCGATCGCCGTGCGCACCGAGCTCGCGCATGGTGCCGAGCACCGCGACGCGCTGGCGACCGCTGCCGGCGTGCACGAGCAGGTCGAGCGCGGCCCGCGTGCTGCCGGGGTTCGCGTTGTACGCGTCGTTGATGAGCGTCACGCCGCCGAGCTGCGACCACGCCGAGCGCATGCTCGGCTGGGGCATGCCCGCGACGCCGCGCGCCGCATCGTCGAGCGACACGCCGAGCGCGCGCGCCACGGCGAGCGCGAGCATCGTGTTGCGCAGGTTGTGCACGCCGCGCACGGCAGGTCGCACCTCGACGCCGTCGACGAGCAGCGTGCCGGCGCCGTCGCCGCCGATCGACCACCGCTCCGTCTTCAGGTCGCCGTCGTCGAGCCCCGCGCGCACGACGCGGCGCGCACGGCCCGCGGCCGCCTCGGCCACCTCGGGCTGATCGGCGGGTACGACCGCCAGCTCCACGTCGTCGAACGCGTCGCTCTCCTCGCGCAGCACGCCGGCGAGGTCGCCGAGGCCCTCGAGATGCTCCTCGCCGATCGACGTCATCACGGTCACGGACGGCTCGGCGATCGCGCGCAGGCGGGCGATCTCGCCGGGCATGTTCGTGCCCATCTCGACGATCGCGATCTCCGTCTCCGGCGGGATGGCGAGCAGCGTGAGCGGCACGCCGACGAGGTTGTTCAGGTTTCCGCTCGTCGCCGAGACGCGGCGCGCGGCGCCGAGCGCCGCCTTCAGCAGCTCCTTCGTGCTCGTCTTGCCGTTGGAGCCCGCCACGCCGACGACCGTGCCGCCCCACGCGCGCCGCCAGTAGCGCCCGAGCCGGCCGAGCGCGACGAGCGTGTCGCCCACCTCGTACACCGGCACGCCGAGTCCCGCGGTGCGGCGCGCGTCGGAGACGACGAGCGCGGCGGCGCCCTTCTCCACGGCGTTAGGCAGGAAGTCGTGCGCGTCGAACCGGTCGCCGACGAGCGCGACGAACAGGTCGCCCGACGTCACGGCGCGCGTGTCCGTGCTCACGGCGCGCAGCGGCTCGTCGCCGCGCGGCACCGCCCCGCGCAGCACGTCATGCAGCGCCGCGGCGACGCGGTCGAGGGTCCAGAAGTCGGTGGCGCCCGGCGCCGGCGTGGGCGTGCTCACGCGCCCACCATGTCGTTCCACAGCTCGGTCACGATCTCACGCTCGTCGAACGGGTGCTTCGTGGTTCCGCGGATCTGATACGTCTCGTGTCCCTTTCCGGCGAGCACCACGACGTCGTCGGGGCCCGCGATCTCCAGCGCGCGCGCGATCGCCGCGCGGCGGTCCTCGATGCGCGCGTCGGGCGCGCGCGACATGCCGGCCTGGATGTCGTCGAGGATCTTCTCCGGATCCTCCGTCCGCGGGTTGTCGCTCGTGAGGATGACGACGTCGGCGCCCTGCTCCGCGGCGCGCCCCATCTCGGGCCGCTTGCCCGGGTCGCGGTCGCCGCCGGCGCCGAACACCACGATGAGCCGCCCCGCCGTGAACGGGCGCATCGCGGCCAGCGCCCGCTCGAGCGAGTCCGGCGTGTGCGAGTAGTCGCGCAGCACCGTGGGCCGTTCGCGCAGGATCTCGAGGCGCCCGGGCACCTGGGGCACCGTGGCGAGCCGCTCGACGATGTCGCCGAGCGAGACGCCTAACGCGTGTGCGGCGGCGACCGCGGCGGCGGCGTTCGCCACGTTGAAGTCGCCGAGGAGCGGCACGCGCACCGGCGCCGACGCACCGCCCACCACCAGCGTCGCGCGCGTGCCCGCCGCGTCGAACGCGAGGTCGCGCATCTGCACGTCCGCATCGGCGCCGGCCGTGCTGAACGTGATCGTGCGCCCGGCGCGCGGCAGCGCGGCCCACGCGGGATCGTCGGCGTTCACGATCGCGGCGCCCTGCGGCTCGAGGTACTCGACGAGCCGCGCCTTCGCCGCGAAGTACGCCTCCATCGTGCCGTGGTAGTCGAGGTGATCGCGCGTGAGGTTCGTGAACACCGCCGCGTCGAACCGCAGCCCCTCGACGCGGCGCTGGTCGAGCGAGTGCGACGACACCTCCATGGCGACCGAGCGCACGCCGCGGTCGACGAGCACGCGCAGCACGCGCTGCAGCTCCACCGGGCCGGGCGTGGTGAGACCCGCGCCGCCCGGCATCTCCTCGCCGGCGCTCCCCACGAGGACGCCTAACGTGCCGATCGACGCCGCGGCGCGCGCCGGCGCGTCGAGCAGGTGGCGCAGCATGCCGGCGGTCGTCGTCTTGCCGTTCGTGCCGGTGACGCCGACGAGCGTGAGCGCCGTGGCCGGATGGCCGTACGCCTCGGCCGCGGCGATCGCGGCGGCGCGGCGGCCGTCACGCACGACGAGCGCGGGGAGCGTCGTGCTGCCCGGCCGCTCCACGAGCGCCGCGACGGCGCCGCGCTGCGCGGCGTCGGCGAGGTACGCGTGGCCGTCGGCCGCGGAGCCGCGCACGGCGACGAACAGCGTCCCGGGACGCACCGCGCGGCTGTCGTCCGTGATCCCCTGCGCCGCCTCCGGCAGCGTCCCTTCTACCTCGAGCAGCAGCCCCGCGGCGGCGAGCGCGCGCTCGATGGCGCGCGGCTCCACGCGCGGCCTGTCGGAGCTGTCGGGGGCGGAGGGACTCATGGTGCGCGGTAGAGGGTGACCTCGGTGCCCGCCGCGGCGAGCGATCCAGCGGCGGGAATGGTGCGTCCGGCGGGGGCGCCGTTCGCGAGCCGCACGTGGAAGCCCGCTCGATGGAGAGCGTAGAGCGCGTCCCGCAGAGGCAAGCCCTGCACCGCGGGGACCGCGCGCGGCGGAGAGGCCGGCGCGCGCGACGTCTTCGGCGCTGGAAGCCGCACCACGTAGCGGACCGCGCTCTGGTCGACCGCGTCCACGTCGTTCGAGTCGCGGCGGAGGTCGAGCGGCGCGGCGACGACGGTCACGGTGCGCGGCGCGACGGCCGTGTTCGCGCGTTCCGTGTCGCGCGCCGACGGCTTCGGCGAGTACGCGGAGCGCGCCTTCGGCAGCACGCGCGGCGCGAGCGCGGCGCGGTCGAGGGCGGCGTCGCGCGCGGCGAGCGCGGCCTGGATCAGCCCCTTCGTCACCGGGCCCGCGGTCTTGCCGCCGAAGTACGAGTCGCCCTGCGGGTTCTCGAGCTTCACGACGATGACGAACTGCGGATCCTCGACCGGGAAGATCCCGGCGAACACCGCGTTGTAGTGGCCGGCCGCGTAGCCGATGCCGCGCTCGACACGACGCGCCGTGCCCGACTTGCCGCCGAGCGTGAAGCTCGCGAGGTCGGCCGCCGTCGACGTGCCGCTGTCGACCACGGCCTCGAGCATCTCGCGCACGGTGGCCGCGGTGCGCGGGCTCATCACGCGCCTAACGACGCGCGGCTCGTGCCGCCACACCACGTTCCCCTCGTCGTCGCGCACCTCGCGCACGAGCGCGGGCTCGAGCAGCGAGCCGCCGTTCGCGACCGCCGCGTACGCCGTCGCGAGCTGCAGCGGCGTCACGGCCACCTCGTAGCCCATCGCCATCGACGCCGGCGACTGCGGCGTCCACTTCGACGGCGGCCGCACGAGGCCGCGCGACTCGGCGGGATACGGCACGCCGGTGGGCGAGCCGAAGCCCATGTCGCGCATCATCTCGAACTGCTCGCGCGGCGCGAGCCGCTGGGCGAACTTCACGATGCCGATGTTGCTCGACACGCGGATCACGTCGCGCAGCGCGAGCTCCTTGCGTGGCTCGTCGTCGTGGATGACGCGGCCGTTCAGCGCGTACTCGCCGTTCTCGGTGTTCACCACCTCGTCGGCCTTCGCGCGCCCGAGCTCGAGCAGCCGCGCGGCGACGAGCGGCTTCATGGTGGACCCGGGCTCGAACGGCTCGCTGAGCGCGGTCGCGGACGTGGTGCGCACGTCGGAGCGCTGGCTCGCGAGCGCGAGCACGTCGCCGTCGTGCGGGTTCATGACGACGATGTCACCACCCGTCGCGCCGAGGGTCTTCAGCGCGTCGGCGAGCGCGCGCTCGCAGATGTCCTGCAGCGCCGCGTTGATCGTGAGCGTGACCGCGTGCCCCGCGCGCGCCGCCTGCCCGCGCGCGAATGGCGACTCGAGCGCGCCGCCCTTGCCGTCGCGCAGCATCATCGCCGTGCCGCGCTCGCCGCGCAGCAGCGTGTCGAGGGCGAGCTCGATGCCGTCGAGCGGCCGTCCGTCGCCGCCCACGCGGCCGACGACGCGTCGGATCCCCTCGCTGCCGGAGAACACGCGCTGCACCACCGGCTGCGGGTAGACGCCGCGCTGCTCGGTGATCGCCGCGACGTCGGTGGGGAGGAACGTGCCCGGCACCTCGACCCACTTGCGCGTCGTGTCGACGGCGCGGCGCACCCACTCCTTCGCCGCGCCGGCCTTGCCGAGCGTGGCGGCGACCCGCGCGCGGTCGCGCAGCTCGCGCGGGGCGACGCGGATGCGCACCAGCTCGCGGTTCTCCACGAGCACGCGCCCGGACGCGTCGGTGATGGTGCCGCGCGGCGCGGGGATCGTGTCGTCGTCGAAGTGGAGCTGCGCGGCGCGCGCCTTCCACTGCCCGTGCTGCACGATCTGCACGTGCGCGGCCTTCGCGACGATCGCACCGGCGAACAGCAGCAATGCGCCGTGAATGACGTTGGTCCGCTCGATCGGCACCGTGAACGCTCCTGCTTCCTAACGCGCGGTCGGCGCGCGCGGCGCCGGACGCTGAATGAGGACGACCTGGGTGTCGGCCGGCACGCGCATGCCGAGCCGCTGCTCCGCCACGGGACCGATGCGCGCGCGGCTGGCCGCCACGCGCACCGCCCCTTCGAGCGCGGCCCGCTCGGCGACGAGCTGCGCACGCTTGCGCGCGAGGTCGCGGAGCTCGCGCGCCTGGGCGATGCCGCGGCTGCGCCGCCACACGATCCCCGACGCGATGAGGACGAACGAGACGAGCACGAGTCCCACGACGGCCCAGCCACGCTTGCGGCGCGGCCCGCGCGTCGATCGGCGGGCGCTCACGACGCCACCTCCGCCGGCACCTCGGCGCGCTGCCAGACGCGCAGCTTCGCGCTGCGCGCGCGCGGGTTGTGCTCGCGCTCGGCGTCCCCGGCCTCCACCGCCCGGCGCGTGACGGTCTCGCCGAGCGCGACGTGGCCGCACGTGCAGATCGGCTGGCGCGGCGGGCAGATGCAGCCGGTGCTCCACTCGCGGAACGCGTGCTTCACGAGGCGGTCCTCGCCGCTGTGGTAGGCGATGATCGCCATGCGGCCGCCGGGGGCGAGGCGATCGCGCAGCGCCGGCAGCGCCTGCGCGAGGCGCGACAGCTCGTCGTTCACCTCGATGCGCACCGCCTGGAACAGGCGGGCGAAGTCGCCGGGGCCGGTGCGGGGACCGAGCGCGCCGCGAATCGCGCCCACGAGATCGTCGCTCGTGGCGAACGCGCGCGTCGCTCGGCGTCGCGTGATCTCGCGCGCGAGGCGCGGCGCGCGGGGCTCGTCGGCGTACTCGCGGAAGACGCGAACGAGCTCGCGCTCGTCGGCGTCGTTGAGGAACGTGGCCGCGTCCGTCCGTGCGTCAGTTCCCATCCGCATGTCGAGCGCGACTCCCTCCCGAAAGGAGAAGCCGCGCGAGAGGTCGTCGATCTGGTGAGACGAGATGCCGAGGTCGAGGAGGACTGCGTCGAGGCGCTCGGAGGAGAACGCGTCGAGCTCGGCGACGTCGGCGTAGTTGGCGAGGAGAGCGCGGAAGCGCCCGTCGTTCAGGTAGGCCTGCAGGCGGGCCGAGGCCTCGGCGAGCGCCTGTGGATCCCGATCGGTACCGACGACCCGGAAGCCCGCCTCGAGGAGCGCGAGCGAGTGGCCACCACCACCGAGCGTGCCGTCGAGCGCGAGCGGGAGGGAGGTGCCGGCTCGACGGACTGTGGCTGGAGCCTCTCGAAGGAGACGGACGATCTCGGCCGCGAGTACGGGCGCGTGATACGCACTATCCCACCGAGCACGTTCAGCCATCGGACACGGCAACCTAGCGTTGCTCGAAAACGGGTCAATCGTGCGTCCAGGCAAGCTAGACTGTGGAAAAAAAGAGGGCCCCGGGGACGTCCCCGGGGCCCTCGTCGTCGAGCTTACGGCGTGCCGCGCTTACTTGCAGAGCGCCTTCGCGAACTGGTCCGCGTACGGCGAGTACTGCGCGAGCTGGGCGAGCATCTGCTGGGTCGCGGTCGGGTTGAACTTGCCACCCGCCGGCAGGTTGATCTGCGCCTGGGTGAACGCCGCCTGCGCCGTCTTGGACATGTCGCAGCCCTGCCGCTTCTCGGCCGCGCTGCCGCGGGCGAGCTTGTTGATGTCCTGCAGGAGCGTGGCACCGATCGAGAACTGCGTCGCACCGAGGAGGAACTGGCCCTCCGGGGTCGCGCTCGTCGTGTTCGCGAACTCGAAGAACGGCACCGCCCGCTGGAAGTCCGCGATCGCCTTCGACGCCTGCGCGGCCTTGAACACGTTCTGGCCGACGCTGACGGCGTAGAGCGCCACGGTGCTCGCGCTGTCCCCGGCGGTGAGCGCCGACTTGAGCGCCGCGAGCGCGCTGTCCGGCTGGTTCATCTCGGAGAAGATGCGCGCGCGGCTGATGTTGATGCCCTTCGCCTGCGGGTTGGACTGGGCAACCTTGTTCAGGACGTCCAGCGCCTGCTGGTTCTGGCCGGCCGTGCGGAGGATGTCCGCGTAGTTCGTGAGCAGCTCGATGTTGGTCGGGAACTTCGCCACCGCCTGCGCCATGAGCTGCGACGCCTTCTGCGGCTGGCTGTCGACAGCCGCGGCGGCAGCGAGGCGGGTGAACACGTCCGCCGTGGCCTGGGCCGTGTCGGCCTTGAGGAGCTCCTCACCCGCCGCGATACCGCCCTTGTAGTCCTTCGCCGCCAGGTGCACGCGCATCTGGAGCGAGAGGTAGTTCGGGTCGCCCGGGTTGTCGCGCACGAGCTGGTCGACGAACGGGATGGCCTTAGCGGCCTGGCCGCTCGCGGCGAACTCGTTGATCACCTGCTCGACGAGGCGGGAGTTCGCCGGGTCCGCGCCGACGAGCCGGAGCAGCATGTCCGTCGCCTCGGCGTTCTTGCCCGCGTCCTTCAGCGACTGGTACGCGACGGTGAGGGCCGGCTTGCTGCGCGGATCGATGCGCAGCACCTCGTTCACGACCGCCAGGATCGAGTCGGGCGAGGCCTTCTGCGTCACCATGATGTTGGCGAGGCAGATCCGGTTCAGCGTCGAGTTCGGGTAGGCGGCGATGCCCTTGCGGGCCTCGGCGATCGCCTCCGCGTACTTGCCGTCGCGCGCCTTGTTGACGCAGTTGCGCTCGGCGATGAACGCCTTCTGCGCGTCCTGGAACGCCTTCGACACGGCGCCCGCGGCCTGGTCGGGCTTCCCGACGCGGAAGCTGCCGAGCGGCTGGACGAGCGACTGGTCGCGCGTGAGGACGTACTGCGCGTCCACCCGGTAGCCGGCGCTGTCGCGGACGACGTTGCCGACCAGGAAGACGTCGCCCCGGAGCAGCTGGGCGAGCTGCCGGGCGTCGTTCATGTTGAGCGCCTCGTTCGTCGGGAAGCCCGACGCCTCGAGGTTGGACGTGATGTCCTGCTTCGGCAGCACCCACAGCTGCTTCACGGACACGTCCTGGGAGATCCGCGTACGGATGGCGTCCGCGGCCTGCACGCCGGCGTTCTTGTCCGCGGAACGGAATACGGTGACCACGAGCCGCGGGGCATTGGGATCAGCCGTGCGGGTGGTCTGCGCCGCGACCGGCGCGACGGGGGCGCTCGCGACAAGGCCGGCGGCGAGAGCCGAGAGCGCCTGGCAGTACCGAGCCTTCAATGGGTTAACCTCCAAAGCGTTAAACATCCGTACCCCCAACGCATTATGACGGTTCCGGCGAGCGGCGTGCCAACCGGCTCGTCAACACCCGAGAGCTGCCACTCTCCACAGTCCTAAGACGGCGCGGGCGCCGGAGGTGATCCCGTGTCCCCCGACGCCCTTCAACGACCGCGCGGCGCGCGGCTCCGTTGGAGACCCGGCCGGCGGAATGGGCGAAGAGGGACTCGAACCCCCGACCCCCTGTGTGTAAGACAGGTGCTCTGACCGGCTGAGCTATTCGCCCCGGTTACTTCACGATCGCGAGCGGCACGAAGACGCAGTACCCGAGGACGAGCAGCAACGGGGCCAGCGTGTCGCCACCGCGCCAGAGATCGGCGTAGCCGGCGAGCAGCACGACGAACGCGACGAGCCACCACCGGTACGTGCGCGTCCGCGCCACGATGCTGGGCTGAGCCATGCGCGGTAGACTAGAAACGCCATGTTGGGGTGTCAACGGAACGCGCGGCGCGACTCGCACACTTAATCAAGTGCTAATGGAACGCTCCTCGGGCGGCTCGTCGGGAGCCCCGAGGAGCGCGGCGAGGGCGCTCTCCCGCTCCTCGCGCTCGGCCACCTCGTCGGCCGCGCGGAGCGCCTCGAGCCGGCGCTTGTCGCGACGCCGGCGCGCGATCCACAGCGGCAGGAACGCGACGGAGAAGATCGCCGTGGCGAGCGACAGGTTCGCGACGAGCGCGAGCGCGCCGTAGCGCCGCCGGGTGCGGGTCCGCCACAGCGCCTCGAACGCGTCGCCGGTCATGCCGTACGCGCTGCGCACCGCGGCGTCGAACCGGCCGGTCTCCTTCCAGTACCGGAAGAACAGCGTGAGCCCGCGCTCCGGATCGAGCGACGCGAGGTCGGAGACGGCGCGGAACGCCAGCGCGTAGCTCTGCTCGGCCGTGCGCGAGCCCTCGTAGAACCCCGCCTCGAGCGAGTCGAGCGTGGGCATGCCGCCGAGCAGCAGCGCGACGTTCGTGGCGAGCGACTCGTCACGTCCCCACTCGCCGGCGGCCCAGCCGGCGTATCCCTCGTCGAACCAGCGCGGCGGGAGGTCGCCGAGGTACTCGTGCAGCGCGAGGTGCGCGAGCTCGTGGCGAAAGACGCTCACGGGGTCGCCCGCGTCGGAGCCGGCGGATCGTCCCTGCATCACGATCCGCTGGAGGTCGGGGAACGCGATCGCGGCGCCCCACTCCGGCGCCTCGGGCCCGACCCACGCGCGGAAGCGGCGCGCGTCGGGGGCCACGGCGAGCAGCACGCGCGCCTTCGGCCGCGGCAGACCGGGATACGTGTCGCGCTTCACGGCGGCGGCCAGCAGCGCGCGCGCCAGGTGCGCGTCCGCGGGATAGGCGACGGCGGTGAAGCGGCCGACGTCGAAGCGCTCGGCGCCGGGCGCCGCGATCGGCGGCTCGGCGGGCTGCGCGGAGGCCGGCGCAGCGGCGGCGGCGAGCGCGGTCGCTACGCCGGCTGCGGCGCGAAGGAGTCGGCGACGGAAGGTGGCGCGCCACCCTGCTCCACCGCCGCGCACATGTCCTCGCACCGCTTCGCCCATGCGTTGAACTTGCCCGACGCCGCGCCCGCGCGCCACGCCTCGACCGCGGCGGCGCGATCGCCGCCGAACCAGAGCGCGCGCCCGAGCTCGTAGCGCGCCTCGACGAGGTTCGGGCCGTGCGCGATGGCGCGCTGGAAGAAGTTCGCCGCGTCGTCGAACATCTCGCGGCGCAGGTACACGAGGCCGAGGTAGTAGTTCGCGTAGAGCGCGGCCTTGCGATCCTCGCCGCCGCGCGCGGCGCGCACGAGATGCTCGATCGCCTCGCCGTAGATCCCCTTCTGCAGGCACACATAGCCGACGTTCACGCGCGCGAGCTCGTGCTCGGGCTGCCGCGCGAGGACGCTCTGCAGCACGGCGAGCGCCTCGTCGTAGCGCGCCTGTCCCATGAGCGCCCAGCCGTGCAGCGCAGCGGCCTCGAGATCCTCGGGCGCGAGCTCCAGCGCGCGCGCGAGCGCGGTCTCCGCCGCGACGTAGTCGGCGACGCAGATCGCGCTCCACCCCTTCGCGACGAACGTCGACGCGCCGAGGTGGTCGACACGAGTGCTCAGCTGACCGGCCGCGGCGGAATCAGGGGCGGCGTCCCTCGCGTCGCTCGGGACGACGTCGGGCATCTCCACGGCGGTCGGGAGGCGCTTCCACTTCGCGGCGAGGGCCTTCGCCTCGTCCTTCAGCGCGAGCAGCGCGGCGGCCTCGCGGTCGGCGTCGCGAATCAGCGCGATGATCTCGGCCTTCAGCGCGTCGCGCGCGTCGGCGGCGAGCGGCGCGCCGGTCGCGTCGAGCTGCGCATCGAGGCGGGCGTCGAGGTCGGCGAGGCGCGCGTTCAGCGCGACGAGGTCGGTGGCGGCGATCGAATGCACGGCGAACGTCAGACGGCGGGGACGTTAGGCGGGAGATGGCGCACGGCGTCGGCGACGGCCTGGCCGAGCTCCGCGAGCGGCACGACACGATCCGCGCCGGCCGCATCGAGCGCGGCCTGCGGCATGCCGAACACGACGGACGAGTCGCGGTCCTGCACGAGCGCGGCGCCGCCGGCCCGGCGCACCGCGCGCAGACCCGCCGCGCCGTCGCGCCCCATGCCGGTGAGCACCACGCCGACGGTGCACTCGCCGAACGCGCGCGCGGCGGACTCGAACAGCAGGTCGGCCGCGGGACGGACGCCCCACAGCGGCTCGCGGGGGTCGAGGCGCACGCACGGCACGCCGTCGGCGAGATCTACGAGGATGTGCAGGCCGCCCGGCGCGAGGTACACGTGGTCCGGCTCGAGCACGTCGCCCTGCACGGCCTCGCGCACGGGAAGCGCGCTCAGTGCGTCGAGGCGGCGGGCGAGCGAGCCGGTGAAGCCCGGCGGCATGTGCTGCGCCACGAGCACCGCGGCACCGAGCGACGCCGGCAGCGCGGGGAGCACGCGGGCGAGCGCGTTAGGCCCACCGGTGGACGCGGCGATGACCACCACCCGGGACGGATGGCGCGTGACCCGCGGCGCGGGCGCCAGCTCAGAGGCGGCGGTAGATGCGCTCACGTTGGTCCACCGCGGCGAAGCGCTGTCGGGCCGGCCCGAGCAGCGTCTCCACCTTGCCGAGGAACAGCATGCCGCCGGGCGCGAGCGCCTCGTGAAAGCGCTCGAACAGCACCTCCTGCGTCTGCCGGTCGAAGTAGATCAACACGTTGCGGCACACGATGAGGTGCCACGGCCCGGCCGGCGGCGGCTCGAGCAGCAGGTCGCGGTGCTCGAACGCGACGAGCGAGCGCAGCTCGGGCGCCGCGGCCGCCGGGAGCGCGCCCGGGAAGTAGCGCTCGCGCAGCTCCGCTGGCGTGTCGGCGAACGCCGCGTCGCCGAACGTGCCGCGCGCGGCGGCCGCGAGGCTCGCACGGTCGATGTCGGTGCCTAACACGAGCGCGCCGTCGAGCCGCGCGGTCTCGCCGCGCGACTCGGCGTGGCGATGCAGCAGCGCGGCGAGCGAGTACGCCTCCTCGCCCGACGACGTGCCGGCGCTCCACACGCGCATCGCGCCGCCGGTGACGTCCCACAGCTTCGGCAGCGCCTTCGCGGCGAGCGCGCTCCACGAGTCCCAGTTCCGGAACAGCTTCGTGACGTTGATCGTGAGCGCGTCGAGCAGCCGGTCGTATTCGTGCGCGTCGGCGTCGAGCACGCGCGCGTAGTCGTCGAACGTGTGGACGCCCTTCGCGCGCATGCGCACCGCGATGCGCCGCCGCAGGCACCGCTCCTTGTAGCTGCCGCAGCGGAAGCCGCGCTCCACCGTCACCTTCACGAGGAGACGGGCGAGGCCTTCCGGATCGTCGGCATCGAGGGGAGCGGTCACGAGTGCTGCAGGGGATGTGATGGTGAGCGTCGTCACGCGGGCACCTCGCGTCCGAGTGCCGCGAGATTGCCGCGCGCGATCGCGTGCTGCGGATCGACCTCCAACGCGCGGCGCCACGCCACGGCCGCCGCGTCGCGGTCGCCCTGTCGGAGCCTCACGTTGCCCAGCCGCAGCCACGCATCGGCACCCGCCGCGGGCGCGATCGCGACGGCGCGCTCGTAGCACGCCGCCGCGTCGGCGAATCGCCCGGCGCGGTAGTGCGCGTCGCCCGCGGTCTTGTGCGCCGGCGCGAGCGTCGCGTCCTCGGCGAGCGCCGCCTCCGCGTGTCGCAGTGCGTCCTCGGCGCGCCCTTCGTGCAGCCGGAGCGCGGCGAGGTTCGCGAGCAGCGCCGCGGCGCGCGGGTGCGCCGCGTGCCCCGCCTCGAGCAGCTCGCCAGCGCGCGCGGCGTCACCCGCGCGCGCGGCCGAGAGCGCGGCATAATGGTACCACGCCGCGGGGCGCGCGCGCGACTCCGCGTCGGCACCGACGCCGGCGCGCATCAGCACGTCCGCCGCGTCGGCGTTTCCGGCGCGCAGGTGCAGCGACACGCGCAGCGCCTGCACGCGCGCATCCACGGGCAGTCCGCGCCGCTCCGCCTCGTCGAGTGCCTCGTGCGCGTCGCCGAGCGCACCGAGCTCGCGGCGCGCGACGGCGAGCGCGTGGAACACGACGGCCGGCGCGCCGGGGAGCGCGGCCGCCTCGCCGAGCGAGCCCGCGGCCTCCGCCCAACGGCCGCGGCGCAGCGCGACGAGACCGAGGTGGAAGCGTGCGTGGCCGTCGGTGGGCGAGAGCTCGAGCACGCGCTTGAACTCGCGCACCGCCTCGTCGAACAGCGACGCGCGGTAGAACGCGACGCCGAGGTTGCGATGCTCGTCGAGCTTCGCGCCCGCACGCGGATCGGGCGGCGTCGTGGCGCCGACGCGCACGACGAGCCCCGCGTCGGCGAGCGCGAACAGCGCGCGCATCGCGTCGAACTCCACGACGCCCGCGGCGTCGGCGAGCTGCGCGACGTCGCGCCGTCCGTCGATCGTCGGCAGGACGCGCAGCTCGCCCGGCGACAGCTCGATCTCGCGCGCGACGAGCAGCGGCACGACACGCTCGGCGTCGAGCGCGCCGGCAGCGTCGCGCGGCGCGTCGGCGGCCGGCGCGAACACGGAGTCGCGCCCCGGTACGTGGTGCGCGATGCGCGCGCGCTCGTCGGCGCGACGCGCGCCCTCGAGCAGCAGCGCCGACGGATCGATCGAGAGCGGGGTGACCGGAAGGTCGACGCGCACCTCGGGCTCGAAGCTGAACGTCCCCTGCGTCCACGTGAACAGCTCGAGCACCGCTTCCTCGACCTGCAAGCGCGCCTGGCGCACGAGCGCCGCGGGATCGACCGCGCCGCGGCGGATGAGCAGCTCGCCCAGGCGGCGCGACGGATCGGCGACCTGCTCGGCGAGGGCGGCGCTCAGGTCCGCGGCGTCGACGGAGCCGGCGCGCAGCAGCTGCTCGCCGAGCTTGTCGCGGCGGTTCACGAGCGACGCGTGCGCGACGCGGCCGTTCACGAAGTAGATCGAGCCGAAGTCGCCGGCGCGCGCGACGCTCAGGCACCCGGTCTTCTGACCGAGCGCGAGGAGCTGCAGCACGTCGGGGAGGCCCGCTTCGGCGAGGCTGCCGCGGATGGCCATCAGCGGTACGCCTCCACCAGCAGGTCGCGCACGTCGGGCCAGTCGAGCACCCACCCCTCGGCGTTCACGACGGGCGGCGTGGTGGGCGCCGGCGTGGCGCGCCTGGCAGCCTGCTCGGCGGCGACGCGCGCGGCGACGCGCGCGGCGTCGCGCGCGGCCGCCTCGCGCTCCGCGGCCGCGCGCTCCTCCTGCTGCCGCGCGATGCCGCGCTCGAACTCGGCCAGCAGCGCGTCGACGTCGGGGGCGGCCGACTCACGAAGCGCGCGCTCCAGCACCTCGACGTCGTGTCCCTCGGCACGCCACCGCGCGCTCGCCTCGCCCAGCCTGACGCGCCACGGCTCGGCGTACGCCGCGACCTCGCGCGCGACCTCGTCGAGGAAGCTCGCGAAGTCGCCGTCGTCGCCGAGCGAGAAGCGCTCGGTCGCCGGCGCGGTGCCCGCGCGGCCGAGTCGCCCGAGCAGCTCGCGCACCGAATCGACCGGCTCGTCCGCGACGCTCGCGAGCACGTCCGGCGCGAGCGTGAGCGAGCGGGCGGCGGCGGCCTGGCGCACGATCGCGAGGCGCACCTCAGCGTCGGGCGCGGTGAGGCGCACGAGTCGCGCGCGCGCGCTGCGCGCCACCCACGCGGTGGCCTCCTCGCGCGAGACGGCGGTCCCCGCCTCCGCGATCACGACCTGCGCGCCGGCGGCGAGGGCGGCGTCGACCAGGTCGCGGAGCGCGGCGGCACGCGTCGGCTCGAGTCCGGCGCGCACGTCGTCGACGAGCACGATGGCGGCGTCGCCGAGCGGCGGCATCGGGTACTCGTCGGCGCTGAGCGCGAGCATGCGGCGACCCGGATGCAGCTCGCGCGCGCGCGACGCGACGGCGCCTAACAGGTGCGACTTGCCCTGCCCCGCCCCCGCGCGCACGATGAGCGGGTTCCACCGCGCACCCGGCGACTCGGCGACGAGGCGCGCCGCCTCCGCCGCCTCGCGCGTGCCGTCGCCGACGACGAACGTGTCGAAGCGGAAGCGCTCGTCGAAGACGAGCGTCCGCGCGGCGGCGAGCGTCGTCACGCGGCGCCTAACGTGGTGCCGGCCGTGAGGCGGCGCAGCACGGCGCCGCACGCCGCGCGCATCGTCTCGAACACGTTCGTGCCGCGCAGCGCGTCGGCGGCGAACTCCGGCACGCCGCGGAAGTTCAGCACGTCGGCGAGCTCGCTCGGATCGGCCGCGATCTCGCGCGGGAGGTCCTGCTTGTTGTACTGCAGGACGAGCGGCACCTGCCGCGGATCGACGCCGTGCGCGGCGAGGTGCTCGTGCAGGTCCTGAAAGCTCTCGACGTTCTCGTCGAGCTGGCGGCGGCGGCTGTCGGCGACGAACACCACCGCGTCGGCGCCCTGCAGCACGAGGCGCCGCGTGGCTGCGTAGTACGACTGTCCCGGCACCGTGTAGAGCTGGAAGCGCGTCGCGAAGCCCGCGACGACGCCGAGGTCCACCGGCAGGAAGTCGAAGAACAGCGTGCGGTCCCCCTCGGTCGCGAGCGACACCATGCGACCGGCGCGATCCACGGGCAGCCGCTCGTGGATGAAGCGCAGGTTCGTCGTCTTCCCGGACCGACCCGGCCCGTAATAGACGATCTTGCAGGTGATCTCGCGCGTGACGTAGTTGACGAGGGGCACGGTTCGGGTCTCCGGTCAGATCTCTGACGCGTCCCCTGCGTCGCGGGTCACCGTCAGCAGGCCCTCGCCGACGAGGCGGTGCACCGCGGCGGCCACCGCGAGCAGGTCGCGCCCGCTCCGCGCGGCGATCGCGCGCAGGTCGGCCACGCCGTCGGCGTAGGCGAGCACCTCCCACTCCTCGGGCGCGAGCACGACGGGCGCGGCGTGCGGCGCGACGGGAGCGAGGCGCGGCGCAGCGTGCGCGCCGGGCACCCGGTCGGCGAGGCGCGCCCACTCGTCGGCGCGGCGCGCGGCCTCCATGAGCACCGAGTCGACGCCGACCGTGCTGCCGCGCGTCGCCGTCGTCTCGTCGAGCGGCTCCACGGCGAACCGGCCGCTCGACCAGCCGAGCAGCTCGATCGCGACCTCGCGCACCTGCCGGTCGCCGCGCGCCGCCAGCTCGCCGTCGATCACCGCGTCGCGGATGCGCCCCTGCACGAGCGTGAGGTGCGCGCGTCGGCCGGCCACCGCGTCCGTGACGTGGAGGATGCCCGTCTTGCGGCCGAGCTCCAGGAGCTGAAGCACGTCGGCCAGTGCGACCTCGCGCAGCGAGCCCTCGATGACGGCGGCGCGCGGCTCGGCGGGCGCGGTCATGCGGCGGCCTCCACGCGCCCCGCGTGCGCCGACAGCCCGCGGCGCGCGCGCATGGCGCCGACGCTCGCCGGCTCCAGCTCCACGACGCGTCTCCAGCGCGCGCGTGCGTTAGGCACGTCGCCCGCGTGCACGAGCAGCTCGCCGTCGAGCGCGAGGGCGAGCGCGTGCTCGGGCTCGAGGCGCAGCACGCGGCGCACGGCGACGGCCGCGTCGACCAGGCGCCCCTCGTCGAGCAGCAGCGCGCCGAGCTGCGCGAGCGCGTCGACGTGCAGCGGGTCGGCGGCGAGCACGTCGACGAGCAGGGCGCGCGCGCCGCGGCGGTCGCCGGCGTGCGCACGCAGCGCGGCCATCTCGACGCACGGCTCGACGAGGCGCGCGCCGCCCGATGCCGGCTCCACGAGCGGCGCGAGCGCGGCTTCCGCCGCGTCATCGTGCCCGGCCGCGGCGAGCGCGCGCGCGAGCGTGAGACGCAGCCGCCAGCGCTCCGGCGCGAGCGCGAGCCCGCGGCCGCACGCGTCGGCCTCGGCGTCGTGCTCGCCGAGCGCGCGCCACGCCTGCGCGACGAGCGCCCACACGTCCGCGTCGTCGGCGAACGCCTCGGCGCGGCCCAAGGCCTCGCGCGCGGCATCCGGATCGCCGGCATCCGCGCGCGCGACGGCGAGGAGCGCGAGCGCCTCGGCGTGCGCGGGGTGGTCGGCGACGAACGCGTCCGCGGCGGCGAGCGACGCGTCGCGACGGCCGGTCTCGCGCAGCATGCGAAGCTCGCCCAGCCGCGCGCGCAGCGACGCGGCGTCCGCCTGACGCGCCTCCTGATACCGCTCCAGCGCTTCGCCGAAGTAGCCCTGCGCGGCGAACGCGTCGGCGAGGAGCACGAGGCCGGTGGCCCGGTCCGCGCCGCGGGCGAGTGCCGCGCTGACCGCCGCGGACGCGCGCTCGTAGAGCCCGGCCCGCAGGCACTCCTCGGCGACGACGAACGCGCGCGCGGGATCGTTAGGCGCGGTCGGATCCGACGGCTCCTCGGCCGGCGCGAGCACGTCGCCGAGCAGCGCGTCGAGCGCGTCCTCGGCGATCGAGAAGCCGTGCACCGGAGCATCGAGCGCGTCGGGCGCGGGCGCGACGGTGAGCGGCACGGCGCCGCCGAGGTCGAGCGCCAGCTCCAGCGGGCGACGCATGACGAGCGGCGCGTGCGCCATCGCGTGCTCCGCCTCGCGACGCGCCGCGGAGAGATCGCCCGCCGCCGCGGCGAGGAAACCGAGCTCGTAGCGCGCGTCGGCGCGCGAGGGATCGGCGTCGAGCGCGCGGGCGAGCGCGGCGCGCGCGTCGGCGGTGCGTCCCGCGGCGGCGAGCATGGCGCCGAGGCCCGTCCACGCGTCGGCGTCGGCGGCGGCATCGCGCAACACCGCGCGATACTCGGCGAGGGCGCGATCGTGCGCGCCGGTGGCGACGAGGAGCTGTGCGTGGTTCAGCCGCACGCGCCGTAGCGTCGGGTCGAGCCGCACCGCGGCGCCCAGCAGCTCGACCGCCTCCGCGCGCTCGCCGCGCGCGGCCCGCAGGACGCCGAGGTCGTTCAGGATCGGCGCCGCGGCGCGACGCTGGCCGGCGAGCGCGACGCCGCGCCGGTACGCGTCCTCCGAGTCGACCACGCGTCCCGCGAGATGCGCGGCGACGCCGAGCGCGTGCCACGACGCGGCGTCGTCCGGCGCGAGCTCGACGAGGCGTGAGAGGTGTGGCAGCGCGTCGGCCGGCGCGCCGCGCAGCAGATGCAGCTCGCCGAGCGCGCGCGCGACGTGCCGCTCGTCGGCGCCGCAGGCGAGCGCGCGGCGGTACTCGCGCACCGCCTCGTCGAAGTAGCCCTTCTCGCGCAGCGCGAGGCCGAGCGCGAGGTTCACGTCGGCCCCGCCTAACGGTGCCGACGGCGCCGCGGCCACCGCTGCGGCCACCTCCTCGGGCGCGACGCCGGGCGCCGCGAGGTTCAGCTGCGCGCGTCCGAGCGACGGATTCAGCGCGAGCGCGCGCGCCGTCGCGGCGGCCGCATCGTCGGCGCGACCGAGCTCGCCGAGCACGAAGCCGCGGACCCAGTGCGCGTCGGCGTGCTCCGGCGCGAGCGCGATGGCCCCGTCGAGCACCGCGAGCGCGCGGGCGGGCTCACCGCGGTGATAGACCACCTCGCCGAGGTGCGCGCGCGGCAGCGCGGCACGCGGATCGAGCGCGATGGCCTGCGTGAGCCACGCCTCCGCCGCGTCCAGGTCGCCGACGCGCTGCTCGAACAGCGCGCGGAGGATGCGCGGGCCGGGTGCATCGGGCGCGAGCGCGCACAGCGCGTCGAACTCGCGCCGCGCGTCGTCGGCGCGGCCCGTCTCGGCGAGCAGCAGCGCGAGCTCGCGGCGCGCGTCGAGATCGCCGCCGTCGGCGCGTACGCGGGCGCGCAGCTCCTGGGCGCGCTGGGCGCGCACGGCGAGCCCGCCCGCGGCGTCGAGATTGCTCCGCGCGAGCGTCATGCGCGGGTCGAGCGCGAGCGCGCGCGCGAAGGCGGCGGCGGCCCCGGCCCGCTCGCCGCGGGCGAGCAGCACGACACCGAGGTTGTTCTGCGCCCCCGCGTCCGCCGGATCGGCGCGACGCGCGAGCGCGGCGAGCGCGCCGGCGTCCTGCTGCGACATCGGACGTTACGCGAGCCGCACGGCGCGGAGGATCGCGTGCAGCGAGGCCGGGTCGGGCAGCAGGAAGAAGAAGCCGTGCAGCCGCTCGGCGATGTCCTCCATGAAGAACTCCGTCTCGACGACGAACACGTACTCGGACGTGAAGTTCTCGCCGAGGCACGCCGGCGTGCAGATCGCGCTCGACCGGTCGACGATGAGCGTCGGCGGCGACGGGAGCAGCACCATCCCCATGAAGTCGCTCAGCGCGTTCAGGTACGCACCGCTGAGAATGTTGCCCGCCTCCTTGATCGCGGAGCGCTCGAGCTCTCCGAGCGCGACCGACGAGCCGGCGGGACGGCGCAGCATCAGCTCCGCCATGCGCATCACTGTCGGCTTCGGGAAGACGAGCAGCGTGCGGCCCGTCAGATCGCCGAGCATGTCGAGCAGCACCGCGGCGACGGGCTCCTCGGCGGCGCCGAACTGCGGGGGCACCTCGTCGAGGTGCGTGATGTTCAGCCGCGGCACGCTGATCATGATCGTGCCGCCGGTCATCTGCGACAGCGCGGTCGCGGCGTGACCGGCGCCCATGTTCGCGACCTCGCGGAGGGCGTCGAGCTGCAGCGGCGTCAGCGTGCGGAGGTCGTCGAGCGTCGTCGTCATCCGAGGGTTGTCTGGAGCAGCGTGGGGGCGTCGAGCACCAGCGCCGGCGTTCCGTCTACGAGTATCGTCGCGCCGCCGAAGATCCTGAGCGCGCCGCGAAGTGGCGGCAGCGGACGCACGATCACGTCCTGCTGTCCGTCGAGCGCATCGACGAGCAGCGCCGCGCGCCGCTCGCCCGCCTCGATCACCGCCATCTCGCCCTCGGACGCGGCCGCAGGCGCGGAGGCAACACCGAGGGCGTCGCGCAGCCGCACCACCCGCAGCGACTCGTCGCGCACGCGCCACACCTCGCGCCCGCCGTCGTGGCCGAGCGACTCGGCATCGACGTCGGCGGTCTCGCGCACGCTGCCCACGGGCACCGCCACGGCGGAGCCGCCGACGCGCGCGACGAGCGCGCGGCCGAGGGCGAGCGTGAGCGGCAGGCGCATGGAGAAGCACGTGCCCTCGCCGGCCTGCGTGGAGAGCGAGAGCGTGCCGCCGAAGCGGCGCACGCGATCGCGCACCGCATCGACGCCGACGCCGCGGCCGGAGACGCTGCTCACCTCGCGCGCCGTCGTGAAGCCGGGGCGCGCGAGGAGCGCGAGCAGTGCGTGATCGTCGAGCGCGTCCGGCACCGCGCGTCCGTCGTCGGCGGCACGGTCGCGCACTCGCCCGCGGTCGATGCCGCGGCCGTCGTCGCGCACGCTCACCACCACCGCGTCGCGGTCGCGCTCCGCGCGCAGCACGATGCGGCCCACGGCGGGCTTCCCCGCCGCCACGCGTTCCTCCGGCGACTCGAGGCCGTGGCTCACCGCGTTGCGCAGCAGATGCACGAGCGGCTCGTGCAGCTCCTCCAGCACCGCGCGGTCGAGCGCGACGTCGCCGCCCTCGACGACGAGCTCCGCGCGCTTGCCGAGCACGCGCGCGAGATCGCGCACCACGCGCGGCAGCCGCTCGAACACGTCCGCGGCGGGCGCGGTGCGCGTGCCGCGCACCTCCTCGTGCAAGGCGCCGACGAGACGCGCGATGTCGGCCGCCGCCGCAGCGACCGCGGGATCGGCGACGCCGCCGAGTGCCGCGGCGAGGCGGACGCGCGCGATCGTGAGCTCGCTCGCGACGTCGAGCAGCGCGTCGAGCCGCGCGCGCTCCACGCGCACGAGCGCCGCGGGCGCAGGCGACGCGGGCGGGGGCGACGCGGCCCTCGTGCGCGACGACGCGGGATCCACGACGGCCGCGGACTCCACGCGCACCTCGGCGACGTCGCCGGCCGCGCGGGCCGCCGCCTGCAGCGCCTCGCCGGACGCGGCGGTGCGGAGCCGCACGCTCAGTCGGCCGTCGAACGTCGCGTCGAACAACGCGTCGCGCGGCGGGACGCACGCGTCGAGGGTGCCTAACGCCTCCAGCTTGCGCACCGCGACGGCGGCCCGCGCGCCGGGAAGCGCCGCATCGGGGTCGATGCGAACGTGCACGACGGGCGCACCGGGAAGCGGCGTGAGCACGGCGGCGGTGGGCAGCGCCGCGGCCGGCGCGTCGCTCGCGAACTGGCGCAGCGTCTCGGCGTCCGCGGCGAGATCGAGCGTGCGGCCGGCGAGCGACGCCTCGACCGCCTCGTCCAGCCGATCGACCGCGGCGACGATCGTATCGACGAGCATCGGCTCGATCGCGAGCGCGCCGTCGCGCATCGCGGCGAGGGCGGTCTCCAGCGCGTGGGCGAACGTCTCCACCGCCGCGAGCTCCATCGCGCCGGCCATCCCCTTCAGCGAGTGCACGGCGCGGAACAGCGCGTCCACCGCCGCTGCGCGCGCGGCCGCGTCGGGCGTGCCTAACGCCGACGCGGCCGTCGCCGCCGCATGGAGCAGTGTGCGACTCTCGGTCGCGAACAGCGCCGCGTAGCGCGACGCCGTGGACGGCGCCGTCACCCCAGCACGCGCGTCACGGCCTCCAGCACGCGGCTCGGCTGGAACGGCTTCACGACGAAGTCCTTCGCGCCCGCCTGGATCGCCTCCACCACGAGCGCCTGCTGCCCCATGGCGGAGCACATCAGCACCTTCGCGTCGGGATCGAGCTTCACGATCTCGCGCACGGCGTCGATGCCGCCCATGTCGGGCATCACGATGTCCATCGTCACCAGGTCGGGGCGCAGCTCCTTGTAGCGCTCCACCGCCTGCATCCCCGACTCGGCCTCGCCGATGACGTCGAAGCCGGCCTGCGTGAGGATGTCGCCGACCATCGTGCGCATGAAGATCGCATCGTCGCAGATGAGCACGGACTTGGCCACGCGTCACTCTCCCTCGAAGAGCTCCTCGAACAGCGCACCGACGTCGAGCACGTCGGCCGCGGCCGGGAGGCCCGCTGTCGTGGCGGTCCCGACCTCTCGAGGGAGGAGACGCACGGAGGCGCGCCGGGGCAACGTGTCGCGCGGATGTCCGAGCGGCGGCCGCTCCCCGTCCTCCACCGGATGCACGCCGTCGATCGCGAGCACGCCGAGCGCCGCACGCCGGCCGTCGCGCTCGACGACGACGAGCCACGGCACGTCGGTCGCGATGCCGCCGCGCCGGGCGAGATCGGCCACGGGTACGAGCGTGCCGCGCAGCGCGAGCAGCCCGCGCACCCACGGCGGCGTGCCGGGAACCGGCATGGTGTCGCGCGCGCGCAGCACCTCGAGCACGTCGCGCACCGGCAGCGCGAGACGGTCGTCGCTCACGCGCACGAGCATCACGCGCGGTGCTTCGTCGTCTTCGACGTGCGGTTCTTCCTGGTGCAGCTCGTCAATCATCGACGTCGTAGAAGCCGAACGCGGCGAGCGGATCGGCGTGCGTGGACAGCGCGGGGTCCTCGGCGATGCGCGCGAGCGATGCGCGCAGGTCGTCCGGAAGCGGCGCGCGCAGATCCATCTGCGCGCCCGTCACGGGATGGCGGAAGCGCAGCCACGCCGCGTGCAGGAAGTGCCGACGGGGCGGCAGCCCGACGAGCCGGCGTCCGCCGCCGCCGCCGTACGTGTCGTCGCCCAACACCGGGTGCCCGATGCTCGCGAGGTGCACGCGGATCTGATGCGTGCGACCCGAATGCAGATGCGCGCGCAGCAGGTCGCCCGCATCGAACCGCGCGAGCCGCGCGAAGTCGGTGCGCGCCGCCTTCCCTCCCTGGACGATCGCCATGCGCTTGCGGTCTCGCGGATCGCGGCCGATCGGCTTCTCGACCGTGATGCGCTCCTCCTTCAGGTGCCCCCAGCACACCGTGGCGTAGCGGCGCGTCACGCGCCGATCGGCGATCGCGGCGCTGAGCAGGCGATGCGCGCGATCGCTCTTCGCGACGACGAGCAGCCCCGACGTGTCCTTGTCGAGCCGGTGGACGAGGCCCGGGCGCTCCTCGCCCGCTCCGTCCGCCAGCTCCTGTCCACGTCCGACGAGCGCGTTCACGAGCGTGCCCGACCAGTTGCCGGGCGCGGGGTGCACGACCATGCCCGCGGCCTTGTTCACGACGACGAGGTGCTCGTCCTCGTACACGACCTCGATCGGGATGGCCTCGCCGATCACCTCGCGCCCGGGCGGCTGCGGCACGTCGACGACGGCGGTCTCGCCGGCACGGATGCGGTAGCCCGCCTTCTCGCGCCGGCCGCCGACGAGCACCGCGCCGGTGGCGATGAGCGTCGCCGCCTGGTTGCGCGACAGGCCGAGTCGCGCGGCGACGAGGACGTCGAGTCGGCTCCCCGCGTCGTCCGCGCCGGCGGCGACCTCGTGGCGTCCGGGGGCGGCGGGCGGCAGGCCGGCTCCGCCCACCGGGTCGGTCACGGCTCGCTCGACTCGCGGGCGAGCCGCTCGTCCGGCGACAGCTCGGTCGGCGCGGCCGCGCGGCTCGCGTGGAGGTCGCGACGCCAGAGCAGGATCACCAGCGCGACCGCGCCGAGGCTCACCGCCGTGTCGGCGACGTTGAACGTCCAGAAGCGCACGTCGCCGACGCCGATGTCGATGAAGTCGACGACGCCGCTCGCGGAGCGGAGCCGGTCCACGAGGTTGCCGAGCGCGCCGCCCATCACCGTCGCGACGGCGAGGCGCAGCGCCGTGTCGTGCCGCGGCGTCCCCGTGAACAGCCGCACGAGGAAGCCGAGGATGAGCAGCGTGAGGAGCGTGAACACCCACCGCGACGCGTCGCCGAGGTGCATGCCGAACGCCGCGCCGGGGTTGAACGTCAGCGTGAAGCGTACGACGTCGCCGATGATCTCGTGCGGCATGTGCCGCGGCACGAGGTGCGTCACGGCGAGGTGCTTCGTCCACTGGTCGAGCAGGACGATGACGACGATGATCGCGATCGCCGTGAGCGCGGAGCCGGCGCGTGACGATCCGTGCCGCGCGTCGGTCGGCGAGACGGGAGCGAGCGTGGTGCTCACGGCAGGTCGCTCGACGGCTGCACGGCCGGCTGCACGGTCGGCTGCGGACGCTCGGTCACCATCGCCGGCTCGGCGGCGGGATCGTCGCCCCACAGCACCCACGCGAGCAGGAACGCGCCGACGCTCACCGCGACGTCGGCGAGGTTGAACGTCGGCCAGCGCACGGCGCCGGTACCGAGGTCGAGAAAGTCCACGACGCCTTCCGCCGAGCGGAGTCGATCGAGCGCGTTGCCGACGGCGCCGCCGCACACGAGCGCGAGGGCGAACGTGCGCAGGTTGTCGCGGTCGCGCGTCTGCTTGTAGAGCCGCCAGAGGATGGACAGCACGCCCGCCGTGAGGGCGAGGAAGATCCACCGCGAGTACGGCCCGAGGTGCAGGCCGAAGGCGGCGCCGGGATTGTACACGAGCGTCAGCCGCACGGCGTCGCCGGCGACGGCGTACGGCACTCCCGGCGGATGCAGCGCGTAGACCGCCATCGCCTTCGTGACGACGTCGGCGAGCACCACGGCGAGCACCACGGGCCAGAACACGACGCCGTTCGTGCTCGCGTCGCTGCTCGATGACCCGGTGAATGGCACGTACGCCGTGTCGGTCGGCCTCTCGGCCGGCGGGGTAGTCACGTCGTCCTGCATGCGGCGCGACTCAGCCGCCCTTCTTGCTGTCTTCCTCCTTCTGCTTGCACTCGATGCAGAACCGCGCGTGCGGCAGTGCGTCGAGGCGCTCGAAGGCGATCTCGTTGCCGCAGCTGTGGCAGCGGCCGAACGTCTCGGGCGAGCGATAGAGCCGGCGCAGCGCTTCGTCGATGTGCCAGAGGAAGCGCCCCTCCTGGCTCGCGAAGAGGAACGCCTTCTCACGCTCCATGGCGTCGGTGCCCTGATCCGCCATGTGGAACGAGTACGAGCTCAGGTCGCCGTCCGACTCCTGCTGGCTGGCGCCGAACGTCTCGCCGTGATGGCCGAGCTCCTTGAGCACGCGCTTCCGCTCCTCGAGCAGCCGCTTCTCGAAATGCGCGAGCTGCTTCTTGGTCATCGGCTTGTGCTTCTTCGTCGTGCCGGTCGTGCCCGTCGTAGCACCGCTGGTCGGCATCAGAACTCGTCCTTACTGAGAGAGACGCGGACCTCGCGACCGTCGAGGTCGAAGGTCTGCGTCACGTGTGGTCGGGATGAACTGGGCTCCGTCGCCCCATCGGGTCCCGTATCACCGACGGATGACGACTTAGTACCCCCGGATGTTCCAACGGCGAGCTGGGTCGCGAGCACCTCGCCCGCGACGTAGTCGTGATGCTCCCGGACCGCCGCCTCCACCTCGGCAGCTCCGGCGACGATCAGCCGGATGCGGTCGCTCACCGCCAGGCCGGCCTCCTTGCGCAACCGCTGTACCCGGCTGACGACCTCCCGGGCCAGCCCCTCGCGGCGCAATTCGGGGGATACCGCAGGGTCGAGCGCCGCCACGTACCCCTCGGATTCCTGGACAACGTAGTCGCCCGAGGCACGCCGCACGATGGTCAGATCTCCCGGCTCCAGCAGGTGATCCGCGCCGTCGATCACAATGCCGACCGCTTCGCCGCGCTCGAAGCGCCGCAGCGCGTCGGCGCCGAGCCCGGCCACCGCTTCCGCGGCGCGCGGCGTCGACTTGCCGAAGCGCTTGCCGAGGACGCGGAAGTTCGGCTTGGGCTCCAGCGTGACGAGCGCGTCGCCCGACGCCGCCCACCGCACGCGCTTCACGTTCAGCTCGGACGCCAGCAGGGGCTCCAGTTCGTGCACCAGCCGCGCGACCTCACCCACCGCGCCCGCACCATCGGGGAACGGGATCACCGCCACGAGCTCGCCGAGCGGCTGGCGCACCGGGATCTTCACCGTCTCTCGCGCGGCGCGGCCGAGCGTGGCGAGCCGCCGCGCGGCGTCCATCGCCGCCTCCAGGTCGTGCTCGCGGCCCCCGCGCTCCGGCCGCACGTACGGCGCGAGGTGCACCGAGCTGCCCGCGAGCTGCCGGTGCATCCAGTCGGCGAGGAACGGCGCGACCGGCGCGAGTAGCCGCGCCGTCACCACGAGCACCTCGCGCAGCGTGGCGAACGCGGCGCGCCCGTCGGCCGACTCGTGGCCGTTCCAGAAGCGGTCGCGCGACAGCCGCACGTACCACTTCGACACGTCGTCGTCGAAGAACTCGACGATGCGCCGCACCGCGGTGGTCGGATCGTACGCCTCGAGCAGCGCGTCGGCGTCGCTCTCCACCGCGGCGAGCCGCGACAGCACCCAGCGGTCGAGCAGCGACCGCGCCGCCACCGGCGGATCGTCCGCGCCCGGCTCCCAGCCGAAGTTCGCGTACAGCGCGAAGAAGTTGTAGACGTTGCGCAGCGTGAGCAGGAAGCGCCCCGCGAACTCGCGGATCACGCCCTCGTCGAACCGCCGCTCGATGGCGAGCTGTCCGACGCCCATGAAGAACAGCCGCACCGCGTCGACGCCGTGCCGCTCGATCACGGCCCACGGGTCGACCGCGTTGCCGCGGCTCTTCGACATCTTCTTCCCCTGCGCGTCGACGACGGTGTTGTTGACGACCACCGCCCGATAGGGCGCTGCCACGCTCTCCGCTCCACGCTCCACGCTCGCTCCGTCGCCCGCCTGGCCGAGCGTGGAGCGTGCAGCGTGGAGCGTGGAGGAATTGTTAGGCAGCGCGTCGCCGAGCCCCGTCGCGATCGCGAGCAGCGAGTAGAACCAGCCCCGCGTCTGGTCCACGCCCTCGGCGATGAAGTCGGCCGGGAACTGGTGCGCGGTGAGGTCGCGGTTCTCGAACGGGTAGTGCCACTGCGCGAACGACATCGAGCCCGAGTCGAACCACGTGTCGATCACCTGCGGCACGCGGCGCATGGTCCCGCGCCCGCTCGGCGCCGGCCACGTGTACTCGTCGATGAACGGCTTGTGGGGATCGAAGTCGTCGGGCAACGGTCGGCCGATGCGCTCGGCCAGCTCCGCGTAGCTGCCGATGACGTCGACCTCCGACGGATCGGCGTCGTTCACCCACACCGGCAGCGGCGTGCCCCAGTAGCGGTCGCGCGAGATCGCCCAGTCGATGTTGTTCTCGAGCCACGTGCCGAACCGGCCGCTCCCGACCTCCTCGGGGTGCCAGTCGACGCGCGCGTTGCGCGCGAGCATCTCGTTCGCGTACGCCGTGGTGCGCACGAACCAGCTCTCGCGCGCGTAGTAGATCAGCGGCGTGCGGCATCGCCAGCAGTGCGGGTACGAGTGCACCATCGTGCCCGCCTTCCACAGCACGTCGCGCTTCTCCAGCTCCGCGACGATCGCCGGGTCGGCCTTCTTGAAGAACGTGCCGCCGATGACGGGCACCGACGCCTCGAACTCGCCGCGCGCGTTCACCGGCTGCAGGAACGCGAGCTCATGCCGCCGCCCCGCCGCGTAGTCGTCGGCGCCGAACGCCGGCGCCATGTGCACGATGCCGGTCCCCTCCTCCGCCGACACAAACTCCTCGGCGAGGACGATCTCATGCTCCCCCTCGAGGGGATACGGCACCCAGTCGAGGGGGCGCGTGTACCGCTTGCCGGCGAGCTCGCGCCCCTGCATCTGCCCCACGACGTCCCACCGATCCTGCCAGTCGCCGCCGAGCACCGCGCTTACGCGCGCCTCGGCGAGCACGATCGTCCAGTCGACGCCGGACTTCTTGCGCAGCTCGACGTACGTGAGATCGGGATGCACCGCGAGCGCCGTGTTCGACACGAGCGTCCACGGCGTGGTGGTCCAGACGAGTAGACGGCGACGGCCGGGACTCGGGACTCGGGACTCGGGACTCGTGGGGGAGTCGAGTCCCGAGTCCCGAGTCCCGAGTCCCGACGGCTCGGCCAGGTCCAGTGCCACGAAGACGCTGGGATCCTCGACGTCCTCGTACCCCTGCGCCACCTCGTGCGACGACAGCGACGTGCCGCACCGCGGGCAGTACGGCAGGATCTTGTGGCCGAGGTACAGCAGGTCCTTCGTGTGCAGCGTCTTCAGCGCCCACCACACGCTCTCCACGTACTCGTTCGTGTACGTGACGTACGGATCCGAGTAGTCGAGCCAGTAGCCCATGCGGGCCGAGAGCTGCTCCCAGTCGGCGCGGTAGCGGAACACGCTCTCGCGGCAGAGCCGGTTGAACTCCGCGACGCCGAGCTTCTCGATGTCCTGCTTGCCGCTGATGCCTAACGCCTTCTCGACCTCGATCTCGACCGGCAGGCCGTGCGTGTCCCATCCCGCCTTGCGCAGCACGCGGAACCCCTTCATCGCGCGGTGGCGGCAGAACAGGTCCTTGATCGTGCGCGCGAACACGTGGTGGATGCCGGGGCGTCCGTTCGCCGTCGGCGGGCCCTCGAAGAACACGAAGTCGGGCGCACCCTCGCGCGCGGCGAGCGTCTGGGCGAAGAGGTCCTCCTCCGTCCAGCCGTCGAGGATCCCCCGCTCCAGCGCGTCGGGCGACTGGTCGGGCGGGATCTGTGCGTAGCGCTCGCGCTCGGGCGCCTGATCGCGCTCCTGCACTGCGGTGGTCTCCTCCACGGTCACTCCGTCGTCTTCTGCGTGGCGTCGGCCGCGGCGCGGCCGTCGTCCTCCCCTCCGCCCGTGGCCGCGAGCCGTGCGCGCTGCGGCACCGGCGGCAGCGCGGCCGCCTCCGACGCCGCCAGCTCGGCGAGCTGACGTTCGGCCTGCAGTCGCAGCTGCGCGATGTACGTGCGGTGCACGCGGTCCAGGCTCGCGATCTCGTCCTCGATGCGCCGCGCCTCGCCGCGCAGCCGCTCGATCTCGCGCTCGGCGTCGCGCCGCGCGGCGGCCACGGTGCGCTCGGCCTCGAGCTGCGCCTCGCGTCGGAGCAGCTCCGCCTCGCGCTCGGCCTGCGCCTGGGTGTCCTCGCGCAGCTTCTGCGCGCCGATGAGTGCCTCGTTCAGCGCGCGATCGCGCTCGCGGAACGCGCGCAGCTGCTCCAGGAAGTTGCGGGCCTTCTCGTCCAGCTCCTGGTTGGCGCGCGTGAGTCGCTCGATCTCCTCGGCCACCTGCTCGCGGAACTGGTCCACGCGCGTCTTGTCGTAGCCGCGGAAGGCGGTGCCGAAGTCGTATCGGCGCACGTCGAGCGCCGTGAGACGGAAGGTCGCGTCGGTCATCTGATCCTGTGGCGGCGCGTCACTCGCGCGCGCGCCGAAGAGTAGCGTGCCGAGACGCACCATCGTCGCGCCCTCCTCGACGGCGATCTCGTAATCGTTGGACATTCCCATGGACAGCTCCGTCGCCGGGTGGCCCACCTCGGCGAGCACCGCGCGCGCGGCGCGCGCGCCGGCGAACACGGTGCGCAGCACCGACTCCGGCGCGTCGAACGGCGCCATCGTCATCACCCCGCGCACGACGATCCCCGGCAGCGTCGCGAGCCGCTCCGCCTCGGCCCGCAGCTCGTCCGGCGGATAGCCGCCCTTGGTCCCCTCGCCGCTCACGTTCACCTGGAGCAGCGCGTCGACGGCGCGGCCGCGCTGGATCCCGTGCGCGTGGACCGCGTCGGCGAGACGCGCGCTGTCCACGGAGTGCACCAGCGCGAAGCCGTCGATCTGCTTCACCTTGTTGCGCTGCAGGTGACCGATGAGGTGCCACCGCGCCGGCACGTCCACCGCCTCCATCTTCGCCAGCGCCTCCTGCACCTTGTTCTCCCCCACGTCGCGGATGCCCGCGTCCCACGCCGCGCGCACCGCCTCGGGGCCGTGCGTCTTGGTCACCGCGACGATCGCCACGCGTTGCCGGTGCCCGCCCCGCGCCACGGCGCGGTCCACCCGTTCACGGATCTCGTGGAGGCGCGCGGGAAGGTCCGAAAACGGCATAACGTGCAATTCTACTTGAGGTTACAGGTCGCATCAAGGGACCGCACCAGCGCGCGACGCGGGCACCCGAGCAGCGCCTGCGCCCACTCGCCGGCGCCGTCGGAGCCCGGGCGGACCGGTGCGAACAACGTCGTGTCGATGCGGGCCGCGATGCGCGCGGTCGCCACCGAGTCCACGACGCGCCCGTCGCCCGTGGCAGCGGTGCGCACCCACACGAGCCCCGTCAGCGTCCACGTGCCGCCGATCCGCGTGCGGTCGGCGTCGCTCACACCGACCGCCGCGGCGAGCGGCCGCCGCTCGCGCGCCGCAGCGTCGGCAATCTCGCGCAGGACGGAGGCGGTGCCGCTCCACCGTGCCGGCGCGTCGGCATGCAGCAGTCGGTGGCGGCGCGCGAGCTCGCCGCGGTACCACGGCGCGCCGAGCAGCGGCACGGTCACCGGCGTCACGTCCGGTCGGCGGCGCTCGCCGAGCTGCAGGTACCAGATCGGGTACGTGTCGTTGTCGCCGACGAGCAGCAGCACCGCGTTCGCCGGCGCGCTGGCGAGGATGCCGCTCGCGAGCGCACGCGGCAGCTCGGCGTCGGGACTGCGGCGTCGCGCGACGGCACGCCAGTTCGTCGCGATCGGCAGCGCGGCGAGCACCAGCCCGACCGCGCGCGGTGCCCCGGGCGGCGCCTGCCTAACGCGAGCCATCGCGCGCCGCGCGACAGCCATCGCGCCGAGTCCCGCCCACAGCCCCCACGTCCAGAACGCGAGCGCGAAGAAGTAGTCGCGCTCGCGCGCCTCGTGCGTCGCGTCGTCGGGGAGCACGCCCCAACCGAACGACGGGCCCGCGCGCAGGTTCAGGTACGCGACCACGCCGAGACTGCCGGCGACGAGCAGCACGAGCGTCGCGTTGAAGCCGCGGACGCTCGCCCGCCGCAGGTCGCGCGCGCCGAGCACGCCGAGCGCCGCGTACGCGAGCGTGAGCGGCGTGCGCCACGGGCTCGGCCCCGCCCGGCCGTCGACGCCGAGCGCGAACTGCCAGTCGGCCCACTCGAAGACGTTGGCGACCTGGATCCACCACGGCGCGGTGCGCGGCCACAGCCCGGGCACGGCGTACTGCCGGCGCGCGATCACGTCGGCGAGCGCGCTCCACGTCACGGCGTGGCCCTGGTCGAGCGCCGGAGCGTGCCGCGCGCGCAGCAGCAGCACCACCGCGCCGCTCACCCCGAGCGCGACGGCCGCCGTCATGCCGAGCGCGGCGAGCGCCCGCCGCCTAACGGGCGGCGACGACGCGGCGAGGCAGACCACCCCAGCGACGCACAGCGCGAGCGACACGCGTCCCGTGCCGGCCGCGAGCACCGCGGCGCCGAACAGCTCGAGAGCGCAGCGCCAGTCGACGTGGCCCGACTCGTCGCTCGCCGCGAGCAGCGCGATGGCCGGCGCGCCGACGAGCGCGCTGAGATGCAGCGGCACCGCGAGGCCGAACAGGTACGCGATGAGATACGCGTGCCGTCGTCCGCCCGCCGCGCGTCCCATGCGATCGGCGGCGAGGAGCGCGAGCGCGACGAGCAAGAGCGACGCCGAGTAGACCTCCGCTTCCGTCGCGTCGAGCCAGATCGTCGACGTCGCGCCGGCGCAGAGCGCAGCCGCCACCGCGGCCCACCCGCTGCGCATCCAGCGCGCGAGCAGCAGCGCCGCGATCGCACCCGACGCCGCGGCGCACAGCGCCGACAGCAGGCTCGCCGAGAGCACGGGCCCGAGCGGCGCGAGCACGAGCACCGCGACGCGGCCGAGCAGCACGAACAGCGGCGTGCCCGGGGGATGCGGGATGCCGAGCGTGTGGAACGCGGCGAGGAACTCGCCCGCGTCCCAGAACGTGACGTCGGTCGCCGCCGAGAGCGCGTAGAGCGCGAGAAGCGCGACGCCGGCCACGAGCGCCGTGCGTCGCGCGCGCGGATGGGAGCGGGCGTCGCCCGGCACGTCGTCGAGCGGCATGGGGGCGAAACGTCGCACGTCGCGACGCCGCTCGGCACCCCCAGCCTCGGGTTCGCGGCAGGACGATTACATATTGCACCCATGGACAGCGAGATCCTCGCCCTGCAGGAGGCCGCGCGCGGTCGCTTCTCGATCGAGCGCGAGCTCGGACGCGGCGGCATGGGCGTCGTGGTGCTCGCACGCGACCTCGCGCTCGACCGCGCCGTGGCGCTCAAGGTGCTCCCGGTCACCCTCGCGCGGCAGCCGGCGCTGCGCGAGCGGTTCCTGCGCGAGGCGCGCACGGCGGCGGGGCTGTCGCACCCGAACGTGGTCCCCATCCACGCCGTCGAGGAGCACGACGACGTCGTGTTCTTCGTCATGGGCTACGTGGACGGCGAGACGCTGGCACGCCGTGTCTCGCGGGTCGGCCCGCTGTCGCCGGCGGACGCGACGCGGCTCGTGCAGGAAGTGGCGTGGGCGCTCGCCTACGCGCACGGGCGCGGCATCGTGCACCGCGACATCAAGCCGGACAACATCCTCATCGAGCGGGCGACCGGCCGCGCGCTCGTCACGGACTTCGGCATCGCCCGCGTCGCCGACGCCACACGCGCGCTCACGATCGACGGGCACGTGATGGGCACGGCGCAGTTCATGAGCCCCGAGCAGGCCGCGGGCGAGAAGGTCGACGGACGCAGCGACCTCTACTCGCTCGGCGTCGTGGCATTCCTCGCGCTCACCGGCGCGCTGCCGTTCGAGGCGGAGTCGGTGACCGCGCTGCTCGCGATGCAGGTCACCCGTCCCGCGCCGCCGGTCGCGTCGCGCCGCCCGGGCATCCCGGCGCGGCTCGCCACCGCGATCGATCGGTGTCTCGCGAAGCAGCCCGACGACCGGTTCCCGTCGGCCGAGGCGCTCGCCGACGCGCTCACCGAGGTCGAGACGCGCACCGTCGACGTGCCGCCGCAGGTGCGCAACTTCCAGCGCGTCGCCGAGCAGAGCACGATGATGCTGTTCATCGTGACCGTGTTCTCGCTCGTGAGCCTGCCCGGAAGCGGCAGTCGCTGGCCGGCGATCATCGGCGGGCCGGTCGGCGCGATCGCCGCGGTCCTCCTCGACCTCGGCCGCCGCGCGCGCCAGCTGCTCATCGACGGCTACGGCGCGGGCGACGTGATCCGCGCCTTCGTCGTCGAGCGCGACGCCCGCGAGGCCGAAGTCGCGGTGATGTACAGCGGCAAGCGGCAGGCGCGCATCGCGCGCATGCGGCGGCGCGCGTTCATCGTCGCGGGGACCTGCATGCCGCTGGCGATCGCGCTGCTGTTCACGCGCAGGCTGCTGCACTGGCCGAAGCCGCTCTCGATCGGCCTCGCGATGCCGTTCTACATCGCGGCCATCGTCGCGCTCATCATCGGCCTGAACTCGAGCCCGAAGGCGGAGCGCCGGTCGTGGGCGTTCGCCGGCCGACTGTGGCGGAGCGGCTTCACGCTGTTCTTCTTCCGCCTCGCGGGGCTCGGCGTGCGCGCCGAGGACCGCGCCGCACCGTCGCTCGATCCGACGCGCGCGGACGTCGTGCTGCCCGACGCGGTGCGCCGCGACCTTCCCGAGCTTCCGAAGCTGCTCGAGCGCTACGACGCGACGCTCGCCGCGCTGCGGCGGCGCGAGGAGGACGTCGAGCGGGCGCTCGCCGAGGTCGGCCCCGGCGCGGCGGGCGATGGCGGCGACGGCGCGTGGCGCGCGGACACGCCGTCGTCGGCCGAGGGAGCCGGCGTCACGACGCGCGCCGTGCTGCTCAGCCGGCGTCTGTCGCTCGTCAGCGACCTGCGATCCGCGCTGGAGCTCGTGCGCGCGCAGCGCACCGACGTCGTGGCCGCGCACGAGAACGTGCGCATCCAGCTCGCGCGCGTCCGCGCCGGCATCGCCCGCTCGGCCGACCTGCAGCCCGACGCGGCGACGCTGCAGTCGATGCTCGATGCGGCGCAGCCGGGAGGCTGAGCGGCTAGGCGGCGACGATCGCCTGCTCCGCCCCGCGCGGCAGTCGGCCGGTGAGCGTGTCGCGCAGCTGCGCCGGCGTGAGGTTGCGCACCAGACGCGCGCCGGTCGCGAGCGAGATGATCCCCGTCTCCTCGCTCACCACGAGCACGAGCGCGTCGGTCTCCTCGGAGAGGCCTAACGCCGCGCGGTGGCGCGTGCCGAGCGAGCGGTCCTCGATCGGCGCCTGCGACAGCGGAAGGATGCAGCTCGCGCCGATGATGCTGTCGCCGCGGATGATCACCGCGCCGTCGTGCAGCGGCGAGTACGGCGTGAAGATCGTCGTCAGCAGGTCGCCCGAGACCTTCGCGTTCAGCGGCGTGCCCGTCTCCACGTAGTCGCCGAGCGGCACGTCGCGCTCCACGACGATGATGGCGCCCGTGCTCGAGCGGCTCAGTCGCTCCACGGCGTCGGTCACCTCGTCGACGACCTCCTCCTCCTCGAGGCGGCGGAAAAGGTGCGTGACACGCGCCTGGCCGAGGTGCGCGAGCGCCGCGCGCAGCTCGGGCTGGAACACGATGAGCAGCGCGAACGCGCCGTACTTGAAGACGATCTCGAGCAGGTACGTGATCGTCGTCAGCCGCAGCGCCCACGCGACGCCGTAGCCGATGCACAGCACGGCGATGCCGGAGAGAATCTGCACCGCGCGCGTGCCGCGGAACAGCAGGAGCAGCCGGTACAGCACGAACGCGACGAGCGCGATCTCCACCGCGTCGCGCCAGCCGAAGTTCAGCAGCCGTACCTGCTCGACAAGGTCCATATGGCGCCCAACCTAATAGACAGGGCAGGAGGGCAAGAGGGCATGAGGGCAGGAGAGTCGTCAGCCCTCGTGCCCTCCTGCCCTCGTGCCCTCCTGCCCTCTCAGTACGGCCCAGGCGACGTCCAGCGCCTCGCGGTGCGCGCGCACGTCGTGGACGCGGAACAGCCGCGCGCCGTGCGCGAGCGCCGCCACGTGCGCGCCGACGCTCCCGTGCACGCGCGCGGCGGGCTCGCTCACGCCCGAGAGCTCGCCGATGAATCGCTTGCGCGACGCGCCCACCATGAGCGGCCGGCCGAGTGCCGCGAAGCGCGGGAGCTCGCGCAGCACCGCGAGCGACACCGCCGAGCGCTTGCTGAAGCCGACCCCGGGGTCGAGCACGATGCGGCCGCCGGGGATGCCGGCGTCGCGCGCGGCGTCGAGCTGCGACGCGAGCTCGCGTACGACGTCGCCGACCGGGTCGTCGCCGTAGTCGGCGTGCGCGAACGTCGCCATATCGGCGACCGTGCCGCGCGAGTGCATGAGGATCACACCCGCGCCGTGCGACGCGCAGACGTGGGCCATCTCGGGGTCGAGCCGCAGCGCGGACACGTCGTTCACGACGTCCGCGCCCGCGTCGAGCGCCGCGCGCGCGACCTCGGCCTTCGTCGTGTCGATGGAGATCAGCGCGTCCGGCCGCGTGAGGCGCAACGTGCTCACGACCGGCAGCACGCGCCGCAGCTCCTCGTCGACGGGAACCGGCCCCGCGTTGTGCGGCCGCGTCGACTCCCCGCCGATGTCCACGCCGTCCGCGCCGGTGTCGAGCAGCCTCTCCGCGTGCGCGACGGCCGCGTCGGCGTCGGCGAGCCACCCGCCGTCGCTGAACGAGTCCGGCGTCACGTTGACGACGCCGAGCACGAACGGCCGGCCTAACTCGATGACGCGTGACGGCAGTATCCAGCGCATGGCCGTGTCCTCCACGCTCTACGCTCCACGCTCCACGCTCACTCCGTCGGGCGACGAAGCGAGCGTGGAGCGTGGAGCGTAGAGCGTAGAGAGACTCTCTCGGTTACGCGGGCGCGATCTCCGGACCGCCGAGGAACGGCGGCGTCGACGGCTTCGGCTGGAACACCGGCGACGGCTGCGGCGTCGGCGTCGAGCCGCCGGACGACGGACGCGGCGGCAGCTGCTCGCCGCGGCGCAGCACCTCGATGTCCTCGCGCGTCAGCGTCTCGCGCTCGAGCAGTCCCGCGGCCACCGCGTGCAGCAGAGCGATGTTCTCGGTGAGCACCTGCTTCGCGCGGTCGAACGCGCCGTCGATCACCTTCTTGACCTCGTGGTCCACGAGCTGCGCGGTGCTCTCGGAGACCTCGCGGCGGCTGCCGATCTCGCGGCCGAGGAAGACCTCGTGCTCCTGGTCGCCGACGAGGATCGGGCCGATCGCGTCGGACAGACCCCACTGCATCACATAGCGGCGCGCGATGCCCGTGGCCTGCTGGATGTCGCTCGCCGCGCCGGTCGTCACGCGCTCGCGCCCGAAGATGATCTCCTCGGCCACGCGCCCGCCGTACGCCATCGCGAGCCGCGCCTCGATCTGCTCGCGCGTCACGCTCACGCGGTCGTCCTCGGGCAGCGTGAACGCGAGGCCCAACGCGCGGCCGCGCGGCACGATGGTGACCTTGTGCAGCGGGTCGTTCCCCTTGACGATCATCGCGCAGACCGCGTGGCCGGCCTCGTGGTAGGCGGTGAGGCGGCGCTCCTCCTCCTTCATGACGAGCGACTTGCGCTCGGCGCCGAGCATCACCTTGTCCTTCGCCTCCTCGAAGTCGGCCATGTAGATCTTGTCGTGGCCGCGGCGCGCGGCGAGCAGCGCGCCCTCGTTCACGAGGTTCGCCAGGTCGGCGCCGGCCATGCCGGGGGTGCCGCGGGCGAGCCCCGTGACGTCGACGTCGGGCGCGATCGGCTTGTTGCGCAGGTGCACGCGCAGGATCCCCTCGCGGCCCCGCAGATCCGGCGCGTCGACGACGATCTGCCGGTCGAAGCGGCCCGGGCGCAGCAGTGCGGGGTCGAGCACGTCGGGCCGGTTCGTCGCGGCGATGAGGATCACGCCGTCGTTCGACTCGAAGCCGTCCATCTCCACGAGCAGCTGGTTCAGCGTCTGCTCGCGCTCGTCGTGACCGCCGCCCAGCCCGGCGCCGCGATGGCGGCCGACGGCGTCGATCTCGTCGATGAAGATGATGCACGGCGCGTGGGCCTTCCCCTGCTCGAACAGGTCGCGCACGCGGCTCGCGCCGACGCCGACGAACATCTCCACGAAGTCGGAGCCCGACATCGAGAAGAACGGACGCCCCGCCTCGCCAGCGACGGCCTTCGCGAGCAGCGTCTTGCCGGTGCCCGGAGGCCCGACGAGCAGCGCGCCCTTCGGCAGACGTCCACCGAGCTTCGTGAACTTCTGCGGGTCCTTCAGGAACTCGATGATCTCCTGCAGCTCGACCTTCGCCTCGTCGGCGCCCGCCACGTCGGCGAACGTCACCTTCGGCGTGTCGCCGGTCAGCAGCTTCGCCTTCGACTTGCCGAAGGAGAACGCCTTCGCGCCGCCGGCCTGCATCTGCCGGAACAGGAAGACCCAGAATCCGATGAGCAGGATGTAGGGGAGGAACGTGACGAGAATGCCGCTCACCGACGTCCCCGCGTCGCGGGCGTCGATCTCGACGTTCTTGTCGCGCAGGCGCTGCACCTCGGCGTCGGAGTTCTCGACCGGGAGCTGCACCGTGAAGCCCTTCACCGGCCGGCCGTTCGGCGCGACGGTGATGGGCTGGTTGAACTGGCCGACGATGACCCGTCCCCCCTGCACCGTGGCCTGCCGCACGTTCCCGCGATCGAGCTCGTGCGAGTACGTCGTGTACGAGATCTTCGGCGCCTGATCCCGGCTCCCGTTCGTGAACTGCAGGAACGCGACGGGGATGAGGATGACGAAGATCCAGAACGCGAGCGTCTTGGACCACCGCTGGAAATTGGCGGGCTTTTTCGGCGGCGTTGGCATGTTCGCTGGCATTTACCGCACCGGTTACTGCCGTGGAGTCACTGCAGGCTCGCCACGTACGGCAGGTGCCGAAAGTTCTCCGCGTGGTCGAGCCCATAGCCCACGAGAAACTCGTGCGGCGCGTCGAAGCCGACGAAGCGCACGGGATGCTTCAGGTGGGAGGCGATGTGCTTGTGGAGGAGCGCGCAGATCCCGAGCGACCGCGGCTTCCGCTCGCCCAACAGCTCGACGAGCTGTTGCAGCGTGCGGCCGGAGTCGACGATGTCCTCCACGAGCAGGATGTGCTTCCCCTCGAGCTGGGTCTCGGGGTCGTAGAGCAGCCGGACCATGCCGCTCGACACCATCGCGTCGCCATAGCTCGACGCGACGAGAAAGTCCACCTGGAGCGGCCGATGGATGGCGCGCACCAGATCGCTCAGAAAGATGAAGCTGCCCTTCAGCAGCCCGAGGACGAGCAGCTCGCCGTCCGGGTAGGCGGCGGTGATCTCGTCGCCGAGCGCCTTCACCCGAGCCGCGATCTGCTCCTCGGAGAAAGCGATGCGGCGCAGAGCGCGCCCTTCCAGCCGCGGGTCAGCCGTCGATGCGTTCACAGAGGAAGTGTACCCCCGGCCGACCGGGCCGGTCCGTTGCCGCGTCGCTGCGGCGTACTCCAGGGATCCACACGATCTCGTCGTCCATGAGGACGACCGGCCAGCCATCCCGCTCGCGGGCGGGCACGCGCGCATCGGCGAAGAACCGTTTCACACGACGTGCCGCTTGCCCCCCCACCACGCGCATCCGGTCGCCGGCCCGCCACGGGCGGACGGCGAGCGACCGGTCACTCGGCAGATACGCGCACCAGGGCGAGTCCGTTTCGGCACACCCCGGCCGCAGCCGCCATCGGCCGACGACCACGCCCTCCCCGCTCCCTCCCCTGAGCGGCACTTCCCCGACCGCCTCCGGCGCGACGACCGGGCGCGGGCGCCACGGCCGGAGAACGATCTCGCCGCGGCCAGCCGTTACTTCGACGGGGCCGGAGAGTTGAATCTCGGCCCCGACGTCGGCTCCCGCGGCGATGCTCATTGTAAACTCCACCAGCCGGACCGTTCCGCGGCGGTCGAGGCGCACACCCGCACGCGCCGCGATCGCCGGCCACAGCACGGCCAGCTCCTCCGCATCATACCGAGCGAGATCGCGGGTGGCAACGACGAACGCCCCCCCGGCGCCCCGGCGGAGCGCGACGTTCGCGTCCACGAAGTGCTCCACGTCACCGCGCCATGCCGCCGCGCGCGCCGCCACCGCGAGCAGCTCGTCGTCGATCGCGCGATGCGCCGCGCGGAGGGCGGGCAACAACTCGTGCCGCACGCGGTTCCGGCGATGCCGCGGCGCCACGTTGCTCGGATCCTCCAGCCACTGGAGCGCGCGCGTCGCGGCGTACCCGGCGACCGTGCGCCGCTCCACGTCGAGCAGCGGCCGCACGACGTCCGGCGCGCCGGCGAGCAGCCCGGCGAGGCCGCGCGGCCCGGCGTCGCGCAGGATCCGCAGGGCGACGGTCTCCACCTGGTCGTCGCGCGTGTGGCCCGTGGCGACGGCCGACGCGCCAACGTCGCGGGCGGTCGCCCGCAGGTACCGCCACCGCGCCTCGCGCCACGCAGCTTCGCCTCCGGCGGCGAGCTCGCCCCGCCCGACGACGACGGGAAGGCCGCGCGCCGCGCTCTCGCGCCGGACGAGCGCCGCGGCGTCGCGGGCGTGGGCGCCGGTGCCGTGATCGAACGTCGCGACGGCGGCGATCCGCTCGGCGGCGACCACCGCCGCGGCGTCGAGCAGCACCATCGAGTCGACGCCGCCGGAGACGGCGAGGACGACCCGGTCCACCGGCTCGAGGCGGGCGCGCACGGCGTCGCGCACGCCGCGTACGACGTCTGGGATCCCCATGCGTCCGAATGGGTAGCGGTCGGCCACAGGCTCTCGCTATCCCCCGGATGGGGGACCTCAGTGCAACGATTCACCCCCGCCCGCGTCGTCGCGGCGCGGCACCTGCCTCGGCGAGCGTCATCGTCGACGCGGTGCGCCGCTACCGACCTCCGACCCGGCTCGCTACGTTTCGCGCCACACCTGATCAGAGGACGACCTCGTGGAATCGCACAACGTGTTCGGCACCCTCTGGGCTGCCTTCGGGATGACGGCGTATTACATGGCGCTGGTGTGGATCAACACGCTGCTCGGCATGTTCCTCTCGCCGCTGTTCCTGATCCCGATGACGTGGCTTCAGGATCGCGTCGCCGCCCGCGGGCGCCGCACGGAGCCGGTCGCGACGCGCTGACCACGGCGCGCTGAACGCGGCGCGGCACCTGCGATTCCTTCCGCGAGGGCGGGCGCCGACCGGGCGCCCGCCCTCGTCGCATTCCACCGCGTCACCCTCGTCGATGCCACCGCGCTGCGCCGTCGCTCGGATCGTCGCCGCCCAAATCGGCGCGCTGCTCGCGGCCGCATCGCTCGCCGTCGCGCGGCTCGGCGCGCAGAGCATGGAACCGTACGTGCCGATCGCGCCCGCCGCGGCGTGGCGCACGCTCGAGACGCCGCACTTCGTGTTTCACTTCCCGCGCGAGCTCGAGCCCTGGACGCGTGACGTCGCCGCGCGCATCGAGGCCGAGCGCGACGCCGTGCGCGCCCTCGTGGGTTGGGCGCCATGCGATCGGGTCACGGTGCTCGTCGCCGACCCGTACAATCAGGCGAACGGCTCCGCATATCCGTTCCTGCGCGGTCCGGCGATGTTCCTCTGGCCGGTTCCCGACGAGCCGCGCGACGCGGTCGGCACGTCGAGCGCATGGACGCAGCTGCTCGCGGTGCACGAGTTCGCGCACGTCGCGCACCTCACGCGCCCGACGCGCAACCCGCTGCGTGCGCGCCTCGCGATGCTGCTCCCGACGAACATCGGCCCCATCGGCCCGAAGACGCCGCGCTGGGTGTGGGAGGGCTACGCGACGTACGTGGAAGGAAAGCTCACCGGCGGCGGCCGTCCGTTCGGTGCGTGGCGCCCGGCGGTGCTGCGACAGTGGGCGCTCGAGGGCAGGCTGCCGACGTACGCGCAGATCAGCGGCACGGCGGGATTCGCCGGCGGGAGCTTCGCCTATCTCGCGGGCTCCGCGTACTTCGAGTGGCTCGTCGCGCAGCGCGGCGACTCGAGCCTCCCGTACGTCTGGCGCCGCCTCACGGCACGCACGCCGCGCACGTTCGACGCCGCGTTCGCGGGCGTGTTTCCCGGCTCGCCGGCGGAGCTCTACGCGCGCTGGTCGGCCGAGGTCACCGCGGAGGCGATCGCCGCCGAGCGGGCGCTGCGCGAGACCGGACTGGCGGAAGGGACGCTCGTGCAGCGGCTGCGCGGCGCGACCGGCGATCCCGCCGTATCGCGCGACGGTGCGCGCGTCGCGCTCGTCGTGCGCACGCCGGGCCGCGCGTCGCGCGTGGTGGTGTGGCGAACCGGCGCGGAGCCGCGCGACACGACGCGCGAACGCGCCGCCGCTCGCCTACGCCGGCGCGCCCGTGTGCGCGATCCCGAGGACGTGCCCGCGACGCCGTATCTCCCGCCGCCGAAGCGCGCCGTGGCGACGCTGCGCTCCCGCGACGGCCGAGCGTTCCGCGACCCGCGCTGGCTCCCCGACGGCGAGCGGATCCTCCTCGAGCGCGACGAGCCGCTCACCGATGGGCGATTTCGCCCCGACCTCTGGCTGTGGGACACGAAGCGCGGCTCGGTGCGGCGCGTGACGCGCGGCGCCGCCGTGCGCGACGCCGACCCGAGCCCGGACGGCCTAACGGCGTTGGGCACCCGCTGCACACCCGGCTGGTGCGACGTCGTGCGCGTGGACCTCGCGACCGGCGCGGTGTCGACGCTGATCGAGGGCGCACTGGAGCGCACGTTCTCGCGCCCGCGCTGGGCACCCGACGGCCGCCGCTTCGCCGTCGCCGCGCAGGAGGCGGGACCGTGGCACGTGCTCGTCGGCGCGGTCGACGCGCCCGGCGGCGGGCTGCGTGCCGTGGGCCCGGACGACGGTGCGTCGCGCTACGACCCCGCGTTCCTGCCCGACGGACGTGCGCTGCTCGTCGCCGCCGACGTGGGTGGCGTGCCGAACATCGAGCGGCTCGATCTCGCGACCGGGGTCGCGACGGCCGTCACGCGCGTCACGGGCGCCGCGATGGCGCCCGAGCCGATCGGGCCGCAGCGCGCGGCGTACTTCCTCGCGCTCCGCAGCACGGGATTCGACCTGCGTCGCATCGCGCTCGACAGCGCGCCCGCCGAACGTGCGGTCGCATCGCTCGTCGGCACGGGCGCGCGCGTCGCGGTCGGCGCCGGCGCCGCAGCGGCGGGCGCCGCGATCTCGCTCCGCCGTCCGCCGGCGCCGGCGGATTCCTTCCCTGCGACCGTGCTCGGCGCGTCTCGCCGCTACGGCCTCGGGCCGCACCGCTACTCGCTGCTCCCCGGGCTCGTCGCGGGGGGCGACGGCGAGGGCGGCACGGTCGCGCTCACCGCCGCGGATCCGGTCGGGCGTCTCACGTGGGTGCTCGCCGGCGCGGCGGGCGTGCCGCGGGTGTGGCACGGCGGCTCGCTGTCGGCGGCGCTGCGCGCGCTGCCGGTCACGATCGACGCGCAGGCGTTCGCCGCGGCACAGCGCATCGACGTCGCGAGCGGGCTCGAGACGGCCGTCGACCGCCGCGACGACGTGCGCTACGCGGGCGGCCTGCTGGCGCTCTCGCCGCGCGCCGTGCTCGGCTCGTCGGCGATCGCCGCACGGCTCGGCGGTTCGTTAGGCACCCTGCGCGCCGACTCCCTGCGCGGCGACCGCGCGCTCGCGTTCGCGGAGCTGCGCGCCGGCACGACGCACGGACGCGGCGACGTGCTCGCCTCGGCGTCGGCAGCGATGACCGGCGCCGTGGGCCGCAGCGCCGGGCGGCCGTTCCAGCGCTGGCTGGGCTCGGCGGCGCTCGCGATCCGGTCGCCGCTCGTCGCGGTGCGCGCGAGCGGCGCGGTCGGCGAGACGAGCGGCGGCGCGCCCACGTTCGAGCGCTTCGCGGTCGGCGGCGCCGAGTCCACGCTGCTCGACGGTGCGCTGCTCGGACAGCGCGTGCTCATGCCGGCGCTGCCGACGGCGGCGCTCGTCGGCCGCCGCGTGCAGGTCGCGCGCGCGGAGCTCACACGCGCGCCACTGACGCCGTACGCCTGGGCCGCACGCACGCCCGACGTCTCCTCGACGTGGCTCCGCGTCGTCGGCGTGGAGGCGACGTTCACGAGCGGCCCGGTGCCGTTCGCGCGCGCACCGGGGACGCACATCGTCGCCGGCGCGGCATACCCGCTGGACGGACCCACGCGCCGCCGCGCACGCATCTACGCGTCGGTGGCGCTGCGCCCGTGAATGCGAGCGTATAGCGTAGAGCGTGGAGCACCCGAGATCTCCACGCTCCACGCTTTACGCTCCACGCTCGCTCCTTCGAGGCGCTCCATGAAATATGATCCACTCCGCAACCACGTCGGCGGCGCACTCGTCGACGCGGATCTCCCGACGCTCGACGTGTACGACCCGAGCCACGGGACCGTGATCTCCCGGGTGCCGCTCTCCGGCGCGCGCGAGGTCGACGCCGCGGTGCAGTGCGCCAGGGCCGCGTTCCCGGCGTGGTCCGCGCTGCCGATCAAGGAGCGCGTGCAGGTGTTCTTCCGCTACAAGGCGCTGCTCGAGCGCGACGTCGACACGCTCGCCGCGCTCGTGAGCGAGGAGAACGGCAAGATCGAGAGCGAGGCGCGGGCCGAGATCCTGAAGGCGGCGGAGCTGTGCGAGTTCGCGTGCTCACTGCCGCAGATCGCGACGGGCGAGCTGCTCGAGGTGAGCCGCGGCGTGGAGTGCCGCGTCGAGCGTTTTTCGTTAGGCGTCGTGGCGTCGATCGCGCCGTTCAACTTTCCGAACATGGTGCCGCACTGGACGATCCCGAACGCGATCGCCCTCGGCAACTGCATGATTCTCAAGCCGTCGGAGCTCGTGCCGCTCAGCGCGAACCGCACGGCGGAGCTGCTGCTCGAGGCGGGACTGCCGGCGGGCGTGTTCCAGGTGGTGCACGGCGGGCGCGACGCGGTGGAGGCGATCTGCGACCACCCCGACATCGCCGCCGTCTCCTTCGTCGGCTCGACGGCGACGGCGAAGGTCGTCTACCGCCGCGCGACGTCGAACCTCAAGCGCTGCCTCGCGCTCGGCGGCGCGAAGAATCACCTCATCGTCATGCCCGACGCGGACCGCGAGATGGCGGCGTCGAACATCGTCGCGTCGATGTCGGGGTGCGCGGGGCAGCGGTGCATGGCCGCGTCGGTCATGGTCGCGGTGCGCGACGTCGATCCGGTCATCGCGCGCATGGTGGAGGTCGCGCGGGCGATGGTGCCCGGCCGCGACATCGGTCCGGTCATCTCCGCCGCGGCGCTCGAGCGCATCGTGCGCTACGTCGACGAGGCGGAGGCGGCCGGCGCCACGGTGCTCGTCGACGGACGCGGCGTGAAGGTGCCGGGGAAGGAGGGCGGCTACTTCATCGGGCCGACGATCATCGACCACGTCACGCCCGACATGCGCATCGCGCGCGAGGAGGTGTTCGGCCCCGTGCTCGCCATCGTGCGCGCGACGTCGCTCGACGAGGCGATCGCCGTGGAGAACGCGTCGCCGTATGGCAACGCCGCGTCGGTCTACACCGAGAGCGGCGCCGTCGCGCGCCGCGTCTTCGAGCGCGCGAGCACGGGCATGGTCGGCGTGAACGTCGGCGTGCCGGTGCCGCGCGAGCCGTTCTCGTTCGGCGGCTGGTACGAGTCGCGCTTCGGCGTCGGCGACATCACCGGCAAGGGCTCCATCGAGTTCTGGACGCAGTCGAAGAAGCTCACCACGAAATGGAACCGCGCGGCCGGCGTGAACTGGATGAGCTGACCCGCGCGCGTCAGCTCGGTATCGGCCGCTCCCCCTCGCCGTCGCCGCCGAGCGCCGCGAGCAGCGCGGCGGTCGAGGGGTCGACGAGCGCGGCATCGGCGACCGACTCGGCGCCCGCCATCGCCAGCGTGCCGCGCACCAGCGCGCGGTAGCCCGCGGCGGCCTCGCGCTCGCGCGCGACGACGTGCCATCGGTAGCCGAGCGCGCCGAGCGGCTCGCGCCAGTCGCCGGTCGCCAGGCAGTCGTACGCGAGCGGCTTGCCAGGAAAGCGCGTGTGCAGCGCGTCGGCGAACGCGCGCGCCGCGCCGAGGTCGGGCACCGGCGTGTCGCACCACAGCACGTCGGCGTACGGCGCGTACGCGAGCCCGCACGCGATGGCGTCGTCGATCGACGCGCCCAACGACGCGCCGGTGCGGGCGACGATGACGGTGGGCGTGTCGAGGACGTCGGCGGCGAGTCGCGCGGCGCTCAGCGCGCGCACGAATCGCCCGGGAGACGACGCGGCCGCACGATCGTCGAGCACCACGCCCGCGGCGCCCGCCTCGATGAGCGACGTCGTCGCGTCGAACGCCTCGAGCGGATCGTCGCCGCGCAGCTCGACGTCGGCGACGATCGGCACGAGCCAGCGGCGCGGCGCGCTCCCCTGCTCCGCCTCGCGACTCCACTCCTCGCGGTCGGCGCGGCGCAGCGCGTCGTTCAGCCGACGCGCGTGCGCCGCACTCGTCGCCAGCAGCGCGTCGACGCCGGCGCCCACGAGCCGCGCGGCGTCCGCCTCCGACGCGACGCCGGTCACTCGGGCGTCGGGCCACTGCGCCAGCAGCTCCCGCAGCCGCTCGGCGCCTAACGCAGCGAGCGTGTAGTGCACGCGCACCGAGCCGCGCAGACGCACCACGTCGGCCGGCGCGTAGTCGCGGCGCGCGGCACCCGCGCCCGCCTCGCGCCACCGCGCGGAGAGCGCCTGCACCTGGTCCGCGAACCCGACGTGCGCCGCGTCGGTCGCCCGCGACGCGCGCGCCGCGTCGTCAGGCGGCGCGCCGGAGCCACCGCCCGCGACCGCGTCGATCCTTTGCTCCAGCATCGGGTACGCGGGGAGCGTGAGGAACTCCACGAACTCCGAGCCGAGCACCAGCCGGTCGAGCAGCCCGGCCGCATCGCGCAGCCGCGACGGCGCGTCGCCGCGCTCGCGCTCCAGCGTGTCGAGCACCTCGTCGCGCACGGCGGCGTACCGCTCCGGCGTGAGCGCGGTCCCGTCGGTGGTCGTGACGCGATGACGGATCCACTGCCAGAGTTGGGCGCGCGAGATCTCCGCCGTCGCCGCGTCCTCCATGAGGTTGTGGATCGCGACGGCGCCGGACCCGCGCAGCCACGCGTCCAGATAGAGGAGCGCCACGTCGACGTTCGCGCGCACGCCAGCGTCCGTGACGCGGCCGTCGGGGACCTCCAGCCGCAGCAGCCCGAACGCGTCGTTGCGCACGTCCTCGCGCAGCACGTCCTTCTGGTTCGGCCGCGCGCCGAGCCGGTCGCGGAACACCTCCATCGCGACGGGCACGAGATCCGGATGCGCCACCCACGTGCCGTCGAACCCCGCCGCGGCCTCGCGCAGCTTGTCCTCGCGCACCTTCGCGACGGCGGCCTCGGTGACGGCGGGGTCACGCCGGTTCGGCACGAACGCCGCCATGCCGCCGATCGCGTGCGCGCCGCGCTTGTGACACGCGCGCACGAGCTGCTCGGTGTACGCGCGCATGAACGGCACCGCCATCGTCACCTGCGCGCGGTCGGGGAGCAGCATGTCGGCGCGCGCGCTGAACTTCTTGATGATGCTGAAGATGTAGTCCCACCGCCCCGCGTTGAGCCCCGCCGCGTGGTCGCGCAGCTCGTACAGGATCTCCTCCATCTCGAACGCGGCGAGGATCGTCTCGATGAGCACCGTCGCGCGCGCGCTCCCGCGCGGGATGCCTAACGACGCCTCGGCGAACGTGAACACGTCGTTCCACAGGCGCGCCTCGAGATGGCTCTCGAGCTTCGGCAGGTAGAAGTACGGGCCCGCGCCGCGCTCGAGCTGCGCCGTGGCGTTGTGGAACACCACCATCCCGAAGTCGAACAGACTGGCCGACACCGGCGCGTCGTCGAGCAGCACGTGCGCCTCGTCGAGATGCCAGCCGCGCGGGCGGATGAGGAGCGTCGCCCGCTCCGCGTTCAGCCGGTACGCGCGCCCGTCGGGGCCCGTGAACGCGAGCGTGCCGCGCACCGCGTCCTGCACGTTCGCCTGGCCCTCGACGACGTTCTCCCACGTCGGCGAGAGCGCGTCCTCGAAGTCGGCCATGAACGCGTCCGCCCCCGAGTTCAGCGCGTTGATCATCATCTTGCGGTCGACCGGACCGGTGATCTCCACGCGCCGGCGCTCGAGCGCGGGCGGACACGGCGCGACGCGCCAGTCGCCCTCGCGCACGCCGCGCGTCTCCACGAGGAAGCCCGGGATCACGCCGGCGTCGATGTCGCGCTGGCGGTCGTGGCGCCGCTGCAACAGCTCGCGCCGGCGGGCGCCGAACCGACGCTCGAGCTCGGCCACGAACGCGAGCGCGTCGCGCGTCAGCACACGCTCGGCCGCGCTCGCGGCGGCACCCAGCGGCCTGGTGAGCACGGTGACGCCGGCAGGCGGATCGAGCGGCATGAGGACCCCTGGGCCGGGTGGGCGATGCGGGAGCGGCGAACGCGTGCGGCGAACGTGTCCGCCACCGCAGCCCGGGCGCAAGATGAGGGCTCGTCAGGATCCCGGGCGTCGAGGGTCCGATTTTCGCCTGACGGCGCCCCATGGACGCCCCGGTATCTTTCGACCCATGCAGCTGAGCTACCGATCCCGCTACGAGCACGCGCTCCGGTTCGCCGAGTTCCTGGAGCGGGCCCAGAAGCACGCGCAGCTCTGGCGCGACACGTACCGGCTGGCGCGGGTGCCGGACGAGATCGTCGCGCGGGCCGCCGCGGTCGCCGGCCAGTGGCACCTGCTCGTGATGGTCGAGGACTGGTGCGGTGACGCGGTGAACACCGTGCCCCACCTCGCCCGACTGGCCGAGCGCGCCCCGAACCTCGACCTGCGCGTCGTCGGCCGGGAGGACAACCCGGACCTCATGGACGCGCACCTCACGAACGGGTCGCGCTCAATCCCGGTCGTCATCGCGCTCGATTCGGCGTTCGTCGAGCACGGCTGGTGGGGGCCCCGGCCGAGCGAGCTCCAGCTCTGGGCGACCACGGTCGGCAAGACCATGGAGAAGGACGAGCGCTACCGGTACGTCCGCACCTGGTACGCCCGCGACCGCGGCCGTACCACGCTGGACGAGGTCGTCACGCTGCTCGCGCGCGCCGCCGAGCGCGACGTCGCCGCCTGAGGCCGTCACGGCGCGCTGGCCGCACGTTCAGTCCGGCGGCTGCGCGCACGAGGGATCGTGACGAGAAGCGGCGTGTAAACAGTTATCCTTGAAGTTCCCCGGATAACCACGTCGCACGGCGCGATACGCGGAGATCGGTCCTCGCGTATGGTCGTGTTACAGGGCGTTCCAGCCCGTCGTCTGCCCCTCGCGGCAGCGTCGCGCCGGCGTCCCGTCTCGTCGCCACTTCCGCACGCCACCGGCCGCGCCCCGCGGACCGATCCCGCCTTTCCGCATGCCCCTCTTCCGTAAACCTGCCGTCCTGCGCTCCGGCCAGCAGTCGCCGTCGAAGGAGCGCCGGAACCTGCGCACGCGCGCGAACCTCGGGCTCCTGTCGCGCAGCGGTGGCCCCGTGCGCTACTGGACGTTCGGCATCGTGATCGCGATCGCGATCGCCGCCGTCGTCGGCTGGCGGGTGCTGCATCCCGCCGCCGATGCGCCGCCGGTCATCGCGTACTCGGAGCTGTCGCGCGCGATCGCCGCCGGGCAGGTGCGCGACGTCCTGCTCGACGAGGGCGACAACCGCGTGCTGGCCGAGCTGACCGCGAAGCAGCTGGTCTACGGCCGCGTCACCAACGTCGTGACGGCCACCATCCCGCCGCGCGGTGTGTCGGTGGAGACGCTCGACCGGTGGTCGCAGTCCGGCGCCCGCGTGCGCGTCGCGGAGCAGGACCGCCTGCACTCGCCGGAGCAGATCATCCAGCTTCTCAGCTTCGCCGCGCTGCTCGGCATGATCGGCTTCCTGGTCGTGCGATCGCGCGGTGGTGCGACACGGACGCGCTTCGCCGCGACGCCCCCGTCGCGCCGGCTCACGCTCGCCGACGTCGGCGGCGCGCGCGAGGCGCAGGCCGACCTGCGCGACGTGATCGCCTACCTGAAGGACCCGGAGCGCTTCCGCAACATGGGCGCGAAGTGCCCCAAGGGCATCCTGCTCGTCGGCCCGCCGGGCACGGGCAAGACGCTGCTCGCGCGTGCCGTCGCCGGCGAGGCGGGCGTGCCGGTGATCCAGGCCGCCGGCTCCGACTTCAACGAGATGTACGTCGGTGTCGGCTCCAAGCGCGTGCGCCAGCTCGCGAAGCAGGCGCGCGACGCGGCGCCGTGCATCGTGTTCATCGACGAGTTCGACTCGTTGGGCGGCCGCCGCGGCCGGCCGAACCGCTCGGGCGAGGAAGAGGTCACGCTGAACCAGCTCCTCGTGGAGATGGACGGCATGGCCGGCAGCGAGGGCGTCGTGTGGATGGCGGCGACGAACCGCGAGGACATGCTCGACCCCGCGGTGCGGCGGCCGGGACGCTTCGACCGCGTGGTCGAGGTGTCGCTGCCGACGACGAACGATCGTCTCGAGATCCTGAAGATCCACGCGAAGACGTCGAAGCTCGCCGCCGACGTCGACCTCGAGCGCCTCGCCGCGCTCACCGTCGGCCACTCGGGCGCCGAGCTGGCGAACCTGCTGAACGAGGCGGCGATCATCGCCGTGCACGCCGACTCGTCCGAGATCACGAACGCGCACATCGAGCAGGCGCGCGACAAGATCCTGCTCGGCCGCGTGCGCTCCGGCGTCACGGTGAGCGAGGACGAGCGTCGGCTCGTGGCGCTGCACGAGGCGGGACACGCGATCGTCGGCCTCGTGGCGTGCCCCGAGGACAAGCTGCACAAAGTCACGATCGAGGCGCGCGGGCGCACGCTGGGCGCCGCGCACTTCGCTCCCGACGTCGACCGTCACCTGCACACGCGCCGCTACCTACTCGGCCTCATCGCGAAGGCGCTCGGCGGCCGCGCGGCGGAGCTCGAGTTCTTCGGCCCCGAGGCGATCACGTCGGGCGCGGGCGGGGACCTGGTGCAGGCGACGAACGTCGCGCGCCGCATGGTGGCCGACTTCGGCATGAGCGAGCAGGTGGGGCTCGTGAGCGCGGATGCCTCGGCGCAGGGCGGCCAGCCGAGCTCGCAGCTCATGAGCCAGATCGACACCGCGGTCCGCGCGCTGATCCGCGAGCAGGCCGACCGCGCCGAGGCGCTGGTGCGGGAGCACCGCGCGGCGGTCGAGGCGGTGGCGCAGGCGCTGCTCGAGAAGGACGTGCTCTCGGCGGACGAGGTGATCACGATCGCCCGTGCGCAGGGCGTGCACTGCGCGCAGCAGCTGTCCGCCGCCTAACGGCGAGGGCAGGAGGGCGGGAGGGCAAGAGGGCACGAGAGATTCCGATTCTCTCGTGCCCTCGCGCGTTTCGCGCGCGCCCTCTTGCCCTCCTGCCCTGTCACTTCCAGAACGGGATCTCGATGGGCCGCAGCGGCGTCGCGTTCCGGCTGTCCGGCGCGCGCGGCGCGGGCATGACGGCCAGCGTGTGCGGGCCCGAGGCGAGCGTCGCGGTCGGGAGGTACGCGATCATCCCGCGGCGGCCGGTCGCGGGCTGGGTGTAGAAGCGCAGCGCCACGTCCTGCGGCGCGCCGTCGAGCGTCACGGTGTGCATGCGCGAGAGGCACGCGAGCACCGCGGTCGCGTTGCGCTCCACGACGTCGCGCTGCTTGCCGCTCGGCGCGATCGCGAAGTGCAGGTGTCCCGGGCGGAGCGGCGCGGCCTGCGGGCACGACGCGGCGAGCGCGGGGTCGTGGCGGTCCGTCGAGTACGGGATGAACAGCCGCACGTACGGATCCTGGATCACGTCCGACTGGATCGTGATCGCGCCCGGGTTCGACGCCGCACCGCGCATGGACTCATAGTGGTCGGCGTCGACGCCGCGGATTGCCTCGTCGTCGGGGACGTAGCGCGGCGCGCCGCCGGCGAACGCGCCGAGGCGGACGAACAGCTCGACGATCGCGATGAGCAGCGCGCCGACGAACGTGGCGTAGAACGTCGCCATCAGCAGCCCTTTCCGCACGTTCGTGTACAGCGTGAACATGATCGGGCCGAGCAGCGACGAGCCGTTGACGCGCATCGCGACGCGCGCCGCCCTGCGCAGACGACGCCCGGCGACGCTGTCGGGCGCCCAGCGGCGCCCGTACTTCTTGTCGACGACGCCGATCGCGACGAGCGGCACCGCGAAGCCGAACGCGAGCAGCTCGAACACGAGCAGTCCGTGCCGGCCGCCGAACACGAGCTGGTTGATCGCCCACGCGACACCGCCGAACAGCGCCGACCCGACGAGCGAGAAGAGGCACGTCACGACGACGAGGAACGCGAACGAAAAGATGACGCTCGCGAAGTTGTCGACGCGTGCGATGATCGACGGGATCGACGAGTGCCGCCTGCGGTACTCCTCGATCGTCGCCGGGCCGGCCCGCGACTGCATGCGCTCCCAGTCGACGCCGCGCGGGAACACCGAGTGCAGTCCGACGAGTCCGACCCAGTATGCGCGCAGCGTGAGGTTGAGCAGGAACGCCGCGATGAGCGTGTAGACGATGACCTTCGTGTACAGGTAGCCGAGCAGCACCGCCATCAGCCAGCCGCCCGTGGCCTTCGGCATCAGCTGCTCGCGCAGTGCGTCGATGGATCCGGGAAGCTGGAACAGCGCGAACGTCACGGCGCCGGCGATGAGCAGCTCCAGCTCCCACGCCGCGCTCACCTCGGTCGGGATGCGCTGCTCGACGATGGGCGCGGCGGGCGGCGCCGCCGCGGGCGCGCCTAACGGCTCCCCCACCCGCTCCGGTGCCGCGATCGTCGACATCAGCGCGTGCCGGCTGCCGCGGCCGCGGTGGTCGTCGGCTGCTTGTCCTGCAGCCAGTACCCGAACCATTGCCGCAGCCGACCGAGCCGGTCGACGAGCAGCCACGGCTCACCGCTGCGCGACAGCTCGTGCGTCGAGCGCGGGTAGCGCACGAGCTCCGCCGGCACGCCCATCTTGCGCAGCGCGATGAACCACAGCTCCGCGTTCCCCATCGGCGTGCGGAAGTCGTCCTCGCTCTGCACGATGAGCGTCGGCGTGCGCACCTTCGTCACGTGTCGGATCGGCGACAGCGTGTCGTACATCGCGAAGTTGTCCCACGGCTTGCCGGCGAACTCGAACTCCGTGAGCCCCTGCGCGTCGGACGCGCCGTACCAGTACGTCCACTCGCTGATCATGCGGTCGGCCTCGGCCGCCTTGAAGCGGTTCGTCTTCGTCGTGATCCACGCGGTCATGAAGCCGCCGTACGAGCCGCCGGTGACGCCCATGCGCGTGGAATCGACGTCGGCGCGCCGCGCCGCGATGTCGACCGCCTTCATGAGGTCCTCGTAGTCCTTCCCGCCCCAGTCGAAGCGCGACGCGTACGTGAAGTCCGCGCCGTAGCCGCTCGACCCGCGGGGGTTCGTGTACAGCACCCACATCCCCTCGGCGGCGAGGTTCTGGAACTCGTCGAACCACCCCTCGTTGTACTGCGAGTGCGGGCCGCCGTGGATGTAGAGCGCGAGCGGGTACTTCTTCCCCGGCTCGTAGCCGTACGGCTTCATGAGCCACCCCTCGATCTCGACTCCGCCCACGCTCTGGTACGTGAACCGCTCGGCGTCGCTCCACGCCACCTCGGCGTTCAGCGCGTCGTTGAAGCTCGTCACCTTGCGCTCGTTGCGGCCGTCGGGCGTCGCGACGTAGAGCTCCGTCGGGTGCGTGACGTCGGTGGATACGTAGGCGACCACGGTGCCCGCGTCGTCGGTCGACGGCGACGCGATGCGGCGACGCCCGCCGAGGACCTCGCGGATCTTCTTCGTCGCCGGCGAGACGAGCAGGAAGGCCGAACGCCCGCCGAGCGACGCCGACATGCCGATGTCGCCGTTAGGCAGCCACGTGATCGACTCCGGCTCGTACTTCCAGTCGCCGAGCAGCTCGGTCGGGGCGGCCGCGGTCGGAGCGGCGGCGTCGACGACGTAGAGGCGCGCCGACTTCGTGCGCGCGGGACGTCCGACGAACGCGATGCGCCGCGAGTCGGGCGACCACGCGAAGTCGCTCTCCGTGCCGTCGTACGCGGCGACGCGCCGCGGCTCGCCGCCCGTCGCGGGGATCACGAACAGGTCGACGTCGTTGCGCGACGCCTCGTCGCGCGCCGCGTCGTACGGCAGCCGGCCCAACGAATCGCGCTCGGCCTCTACGGCGGAGTCGGAGCGCAGCCGCGGGTCGGCGAGGAACGCGATCCAGCGGCCGTCGGGCGACACCGACACGCCGCGATGCGAGTACGCCGTGCTCGTGAGCTGCTTGCGCGCCGCGTCGCCGCTCTGCACCCAGATCTGCGACGCGTTCCAGCGGCGCGCCTCGCGGCGGTTCGGCACGAAGCCGCGGTCGTTCGACTTGTAGCCGAAGTCGACGACGTGGCGGCCGTCGAAGCGCGCGGGGTCGGCCGGCCGGGTGATCGCGCCGTAGGGCGGACGCGCCATGGCCTGCATGCGGCCGAACGGGTCGCGCGCCGTCGTGTCGCGCGCCGGGCCGGTGCTCGTGTCGCCGAAGACGAGCACGCGTCCGTCGCGCGACCAGCTCGTCGCGATCGGTCCCTCGACCGGCTCCGCCTCGCCGCCCGCCGCGTCCATCCGCAGCCGCCACGTGGTCGCCTTCACGCCCGGTCGCGTCGACGCGAAGTACAGGTACCGCCCGTCGGGCGACCAGCGCGGACTCGTGCTCTCGGTGCTCGGCGACGTGTACCGCGCCGGCGCGCCACCGGCGACCGGCGCGACCCAGACCTCGCTGTGTCGCTTGTTCTCCGACTCGCGCACGGTGGTGACGGTGAACGCCACGCGCTTGCCGTCGGGCGAGACCGCCGGCGAGCCGACCGTCGCGACGCGGTACCAGTCGGCGAGCCGGAAGGCGTGGCGGGCGGGGGTCGCCTGCGCGCCGAGCGCGGCAGGAAGTGCGACGAGGCCGAGGAGGGACGCGGTGATGCGCATGGGCCGAAAGATTGGGACGGGGACTGGAACCTCACCATCACTAACGGGTATCCTGCAACGTCCGCTGTCGCGTGGCTTCGGAGGCACGTGGGCGGATGCGCGGGTCGAACCTCCAAAGCTCCGATCCGCGTCGTCCCTTCCTATCCGGAACATGTCGAACCCGCATCAAGGAGGTGATCCTTTGTCTACGTCTTCCCGTACGTCCAAGGTCACCGGTAACTGCCGGTAAGCCAGTCAGTTACCGCCGGTGACCGAGGATCGGAAGCCGGAGCGTGGTGCGGGTCGGGTAGTACCCGAAGTCGACCATGCGAGAAGCCCCTCTCCGATGACGGGTCGGAGGGGGGCTTCTGGCGTCCGGCCTCTCGAGTGGGCGGTCCTGCCCTAGCTGCTACTTCTTCGACCGCACGCCGGCGGTGATGCCGAGCAGCCCGGCGCCGACGAGCAGCGGCTCTGCCGGCTCGGGCACCACGGTGTCCACGTCCGGCGGCTCCTCGAACGTGTATTCCGCCTCAGACAGCTGGGACGTCGCGTCGACGGATCCCTGCGGGAGGCTGGCGCTGAACACGAACGACGCCACGTACGTCTCGGGCGCCTCGTTGCCACCGGGGCTGGCGACGTTGTTGTCGGAGACCAGCCAGATGCAGGAGAGCACCGGGCAGGCGGGCGCGGCGACCGGTATGCCCACGGGGCGGTTCCCGTTGCTGTAGAACCACAGGTCGTCGCTGCGCACGGTCTGGGCGACGTCGTCGAACAGCTCGGCGAACCCCGACTGGACCGCGAACGGAACGATGGGACCGGCCGGTCGCCCCGCCGCGTTGCGGCGCTGCCCCATGATCGGAAAGAGCTGGCCGATGCCATCGAGCGCGGGGTTCTCCGAGACCCGCATGACGAAGCGCTGGCCGCGGAAGGCACCGATCGGCGTCCCCGGCGGAGGCTGCGCGGCCGCGGTCGCGGCGCCGAGGTACACGGCGGCGAGCGAGGCTCGCCGAAGCCAGGTGGGAAGGTGCGTTTGCATGGCTACCTCCGGGTGAGGGAGAGGCCGGCAGCATTTGCAACGCAGCAGCTTCACTATCGGGCTCCCGGACTGGAGCGTCAAACAAATTCCGCCCGTCGAGTCGAGCTCGACGCGCTGGCGCCGTCCATGCACTCCGCGTAGCCTACGCCGTCCCCGCCGGCCGCTCGAGGCCGGTACACCAGTCCGGCAGTCCATCCGTCAGCCGCGACCTTTGAAGCATCCGACGTCCTCGATGGCCGCTCTCGCGGTCGCGGCGCTTCCGCTGTGCGGGACGCGTCTCGCGGCGCAGCGGTGCGAGCGCATCGAGAGCCGCACGAACCTCGCGGCGGTCGCCGGCGAGCGGGTGCTGAGCGTCGACGTCTCCACCGAGAACCCGGCGGAGCACGGCATCGTGGGCGCGGTGACCGGCCTGGTGCACGTGCGCACGCGCGCCGGCGCCGTCCGGCAGCGGCTGCTCATCGCGCCGGGCGACGTGGCGGACACGGCGCGCGTGGCGGAGTCGCTGCGTCGTCTGCGCCGCCTGCGCTTCCTCGACGACGCGTCGATCGTGGCCGAGCGGTGCGAGGGGACCGATGGCGTCGCGCTCACCGTGGCGACGCGCGACGCGTGGAGCATCTCCCCCGAGCTGCGCGCCGCCGCGCCACCGCCGCCGGGGGCGGAGGAGCTGGAGCCGTCGCGCGGCCTGCGGCTGCCTAACGGTCTGCTCGGCGTCGAGGAACGCAACTTCCTCGGCAGCGGGCGCGAGGTGCGCGCGGGGATCGAGACCCGGAGCGGTCGCGTCGGCGGCAGCGTCTCGCTCGTTGACCCATTCGTACTCGGTTCGCCCATAGTCGGCCGCGTGCGGCTGTCGCGGCTGCCTAACGAGCGGCTGTCGAGCCTCACGCTGCGCAGCGACGAGCGCGACGTCGCCCGTCCGTGGCGCGGCTCGTTCACGGCGACGAGCGCGTCGCGGTGGCCGATGTTCGGCGCGGCTGGCCACTTCTCGCGCGGCGGCGTGCAGGGGCTCGTCGGGCGACGCGTGACGGACGACGCGGCGGGCGCCGCGCTCTACGTGAGCGCGGGCGCGGAGCTCGCGAGCGCGCGCATGACGCGCTTCGACGGGATGCGCACGCCGGGGCCCGAGACGGTCGCGCGCCGCTTCGTCGGCGCCGACGTCGGCGTGGATCGCGTGGCGACGCGCTACGCGCCGACGACATGGCTGCTGCCGCACGACGCGGTGTTCGACGTGCCGATGGGCTTCGAGTACTCCGCGGTGGTCGGCGTGGGCGAGAAGCTGCTGCTGCGGGCACCGGCGGCGCATCTGGACGCGTGGGTGGGGCGCATCTGGCATCCGGGCGACCGCGCGCTCCTCGCCACCGACGTGTGGAGCTCGGGCTTCCTCTACAGCCGGCAGGTCGAGGCGGGCGTGCTGCGCACCGCGGCCACGCTGCTCGCGGCGGCGCCGCACGGCAACTGGATGGTGCGCGTGGCGGGCGAGCGGCTGCTGCGCACCGATCCCGACGTGCGGCCGCTCGTGGGGCTCGACCCCACGGCCCCGATGCTCAGCACCGGCGACCGGCTCGCCGGACGCGCCGTCGCGGCGACGCTGGAGCGCTCGTTCCGCTTCGACGCGCCGGTCGGGGGGCGCACGGCATTCGACGTCGCGGCGTTCGCGTCGGGATCGCTGCGCAACCAGCCGTGCGGGACGGAGACGCAGAGCATCAGCGCGGCGGTCGTCGGCATCGGCGTGCACACGGCGCCGATCGCCGCGACGCGCGCGACGATGCGCCTCGACTGGATGGTCCCCGTCGCCGCGAGCCCCGGCCTGCGCCGCCGCCCGTACGCGCGGATCACCGTCGCCCCGGGCTTCGTGGCCGACCGCGTGCGCGACGCGCTGCGCGGGCGCTGAGCCGTCAGGCCGTTAGGCGCCGGCCCGACGTGTCGATCGTTCGTCGCGCGCTCGCGCCGGTCGCGGCGCTCGCGTTAGGCGGCGCGCTTCCCTGCCGGGCCGCCGCGCAGTCCCCACTCCCGCTCGTCCCCGCGCCGCGCGAGGCTACGGCGGGTGCGCCGTTCGCCGCGCCCGGCGGGGTCGCCGTGGACGCGCCCGCCGATGCGGGCGACCGCGGCACGGCGACGGATCTGAGCGACGTGCTGCGCGAGCGCGGTCAGCTCGCCGCGGCGCGTGGGGGAGCCGTGGCGCGGGTGCGGCTGCTGCGGCGCGAGTCGGCGGCCGGGCGCGCCGCGCTCGCGCGTGCCGGACTCGCGTTCGACGCCGCGATGACGCCCGAGGGCTACGTGCTCGTCGCCGACGGCGGGCGCGTCGACGTGGTGGGCGCGACGTCGGCCGGCGTGTTGTACGGCGCCCAGACGGTGAAGCAGCTCGTGGAGGGGCGCGGCACCGCGACGCGCGTGCTCGGCGCGCGCGTGCGCGACTGGCCGGCGATGCGCTGGCGCGGCTTCCACGACGACATCTCGCGCGGCCCGGTGCCGACGCTCGAGTTCCAGAAGAAGCAGATCCGCACGTTCGCCGCGTACAAGATGAACGTGTACTCGCCGTACTTCGAGCACACGCTGGCGTACGCGTCGGACCCGCTGTTCGCGGCGCCCGGCGGTGCCGTCACGCGCGCGCAGGCGCGCGAGCTCGTGGAGTACGCGCGCCGCTACCACGTGGAGATCGTGCCCGAGCAGGAGGCGTTCGGGCACCTGCACCACGTGCTGACGTGGGAGAAGTACACGCCGATCGGCGAGACGGAGCGCGGCAGCGTGCTCGCGCCGGAGGATCCACGGACGATCCCGCTCGTCACGCGGCTGTTCACCGAGCTGGACTCGCTGTTCCCCGGCCGCTTCCTGCACATCGGCGCCGACGAGACGTTCGACCTCGGACGCGGGCGCACGGCCGACGAGGTGCGCGCGCAGGGCTACGGCGCCGTGTACGCGAGCTTCGTCGCCCGGATCGCGAGCGCGTTGAAGCCGCTGAACCGTCGGCTCGTCGTCTGGGGCGACATCGCGAGCGACCATCCGGAGCTCGTGCCCATGCTGCCGAAGGACATGATCGCGGTGCCGTGGAACTACGATCTCCCGCTCGCGTCGTACGACAAGCTGTTGCAGCCGTTCCGCGCGGCGGGGCTCGAGACGTGGGTGGCGCCCGGCGTGTCGAGCTGGAACCGCGTCTACCCGAACAACGACGTCGCGCTCCAGAACATCCGCGCGTTCGTGCGCGAGGGGCAGAAGGCCGGTGCCACGGGCGTGTTGAACACGTCGTGGGACGACTTCGGCGAGGGGCTGTTCAACCAGCAGTGGCTCGGCGTGATCTTCGGCGCCGCCGCGTCGTGGCAGGCGGGCGACAGCGATCCTGCGCCGGCGCTCGCCGCCTACGCGCGCGACTTCCACGGCGACACCACGGGCCACGTCGCGGAAGCGGAGCGACGGCTCATCGCCGCGCACGCGCTGCTGCGCACCGCGGGACTCGGCGACGCGAGCGACCGACTGTTCTGGGTCGACCCGCTGTCGCCCGAGGGGCAGCTCGTCGCCGCGCGGCTGCTGCCGGTCGCGCGCGATCTGCGGCTCGCCGCCGAGGACGCGATCGAGCACGTGATCGCGGCGCGCCGGGCCGGCGCCACGCGCGAGCCCGACGCGCTCGACGCGATCGAGCTCGGCGCGCGTCGCGTCGACGCGATCGGCCTGAAGTTCCAGCTCGCCGACGACGTGCAGCGCATCTACGCGCGCGTCTACGCGATGAACCGCGACACCGCGCGGGCCCGCGACCTCCGCTGGTACGACCTGGCCGACGTGACGGGCATCAACGGCCGGCTGCAGGATCTCCGCGACCTGTTCTCGCAGACGCGCGACCTGTACGAGGCGGCGTGGCTGCGCGAGAATCGCCCGTACTGGCTCCGCAACGTGCTCGCGCGCTACGACGAGGCGACGCAGCTCTGGGTGCGCCGCATCGACCGCCTGAACGACGTGCGCTCGCGCTGGGCACGGGACCACACCATGCCGCCCGGCGACTCGCTCGGCATCCCGGCGCCCGTCACGCGCGTGCCGCCGAAGGCACCGTAGCGCTCACTTCGCCCACAGCCCCGCCTCCCCTTCGAGCAGCACGCGCACGACGAACGCGTCGTTCGTGAGGTAGAGGCCCGTTAGGCGCAGGCTCGTGACGCCGCCGCCGACGACGACGTCGGGCGCGAGCGGGCGGTTCATCTGCGCCGTGAGCTGCGCGCGCGCCGAGTCGAGCTGCGGGCCGAGCGCGAGGCGGCCCCCGTTCGTCGCCTGCTCGATCGCGTGCCGGATGAGCGGCGCGCCGAGCGTCGCCTTCACGCGCGACAGGAAGTCGCGGCTCTCCACGCTGTAGTGCAGGTCGTCGACGACGAGCGTGCGCGTGCCGACGTCGAACCGCGGCCGGCCGGCGAGCGTGAGCGACGCGTTCATGCGGCCGGCGAGCGCGAGGCGCACGACGGCCGAATCGCCCGCTCCCGCGACGTCCACGCGCGTCACCTTCAGCGGCTCGCGCGCCGTCTCCGCGGCGAGCAGCTCCGTCGCGCGTCGACTCACCGCGGCGAACGGCATCTCCACCTGCACCGGCACGCGGAGGCCCCGCGCGAGGGGCGCGAGCGCGAGTGACGGCAGCGGCCGCACCGTGATGTCCGGCCGCGCCCCCGTCACCACGCGCGGACGCGCGACGAGCGTGAGCCCGGTGCGGATCGTCGTGCCCTGCCCGTCGAGCGCGGCGAGCCCCACGCGCTCGGGGTTCATGAGCAGCCACAGCGAGCCCGTGGAGTCGAGCGGCATCGGCTCCTGCATCGCGCGCCACAGCGAGTCGGCGGGGCGGCGCAGGTCGGCGAGCGTGGGGAGCGCGGAGTCCACCTCCTGCGCCACGCGCGCGAGCTGCGCGTCGGCGATGCGGCGCATGATCGGCGTCGCGTCGATGCCGAGCAGCGTCACGCGGCACGGGTCGGGAAGCGACGACGTGAGCGACGTGTTGCGCGACGCGAGCCGCCAGGCGGTGGTCCAGTACAGCGACGTCGTGAAGCGCAGCTCGGCGCGCGGCATCGGCTCCGGCGGGTAGCCGCAGCTCCCCACGCTGCCGCCGGTGGGCAGCGACACGCGCCCGCGGTAGCGCAGCCGCGCGAGCACGTCGATGCGATCGCCGGCGACGTGCAGCGCCAACGTATCGCGGCGGAACACGTACTGGTGACACACGGCGCCGCCGAGCGATTGACAGCGCGCCTGGTCCAGGCTGTCGGCGCGCGGCAGCGTACGCTCGAGGTGCGTCTGCACGGCGCTCGTCACGATCGTGACCGGCAGCGCGATCACCGCCGGCTCGCTCGGCGGCAGCGTCGTCGGCGTGAGGAACTCGGACTTCGCCGCCCGTCCCTGTCCACCACAGGCGCCGAGCAGGACGGCGACGAGCGTGGCCAGGCATGACGGTGCGACACGTGCGGGAATCTTCGACGGCATCGTGGAGTATGAACGTGCTCGCCGCGCTGACGGAGCGGCGGCGACGGAGGCATGGAGCGGCGCATGCACGAGCGGCACGGCAGCGATCGAAGAATACCCCGCCCGGTTCCACGTGCACGGCGCGACCGTGCGGCGCGTGACGTTTTCGTGCGGGCCGCGACCGCGGCGATGCTCGTCGTCGCCGCGATGGGCGTCGGCGTCGGCGCCGCGCAGTGGAAGCCGGACCGCGCCGCATCGGCCGCCGCGTGCGGGGACCCGCTCCCGGACGAGGAAGTCGCGTCGCTGCAACTGCCGCCGGTCACGCGCGAGATGCGGGCCGCGTGGGTGTCGCCGGTGGAGGGCGGCGAGTGGCCGTCGCGCTCCGACATGTCCCCCGACGCGCAGCGCGCCGAGCTGCTCGCGGTGCTCGACCGCGCGGTCGCGCTCGGCCTGAACGCGGTCGTGCTGCACGTGCGCGTCGCCGCCGACGCCATGTATCCGACGCGGCGCGCGCCGTGGTCGAGCTACCTCACGCGTGCGCGCGGCGAGGCCGCGTCGCCCGGCTACGACCCGCTCGCGTTCGCGGTCGCCGAGGCGCACCGGCGCGGCCTGCAGCTGCACGCGTGGTTCAACCCGTTCCGCGCCGCGCCGCCCGACGGCGACTATCGGCCCGGCGCCACGTTCCTGCGGCGCGAGCATCCGCGGTGGATCGTGCGCTACGGCTCGCAGACGTGGATCGACCCCGGCTACCCGGACGCGCGGCGCAACGTGCTCGACGCGATCCTCGAGGTCGTGGACCGCTACGACATCGATGCGGTGCACCTCGACGACTACTTCTACCCGTATCAGGAGACGGAGACGATCCGCCACCGCGTCGGGCGCGGCAAGCGGCGCCACACCGTCGTCACGCACCGCACGATCGAGTTCCCGGACGCGACGAGCTGGGCGCGCTACGGCCGCGACAAGTACGACACGCGCGGGGCCTTCCGCCGCGCGAACGTGAGCGACTTCATCGCGTCGCTCTACCGCGGGGTGAAGGAGCGCAAGCCATGGGTGCTCGTCGGCATCAGCCCGTTCGGCATCTGGCGCCCGGGCAATCCGCCGGGGCTCTCGGGGCTCGACGCGTACACGGAGATCTTCGCCGACTCGCGCCAGTGGCTGCGTGAGGGATGGCTCGACTACCTCGCGCCGCAGCTCTACTGGCAGCTCGACGGCGAGGAGCGGCGCTTCACGCGGCTCGACGCGTGGTGGCGCGGCGAGAACGTCGCCGGTCGGCACATCTGGCCGGGACTGTTCACCATGCGCGTGGAGTCGCGCGGCTCGCCGTGGCCGGCGGCCGAGATCCCGGCGGAGATCGCATGGCTGCGGCAGGCGCGCGCGGGCACGCCCGAATCGTTAGGCCACTTCCACTTCCGCCTCGCCGCCATGGCGCCCGACGGTCCGCTCGGGCAGCGGCTGCGCGACACCTACGCGGAGCCCGCGCTGCCGCCCGCCAGCCCGTGGCTCGGCGCGGCGGCACCGTCGGCGCCGGTGCTCGCCGGCTGCGCGTCCGACGCCGCCGCGGAGCCGCCGGAGCCCGCCCCCGCGTCCGGCCTGCGCGTGACGAAGGACGCCGCCGCGCCGCGGTCGCGTGGTGAGATGGCGCCGACGCCGCGCACGCTCGTCGCGGGGCCCGCGGTGCGCGTGCACGCGGACACGGGCGCGGCACCGGTGCGGTGGTGGGTGCTGCAGCTCCGCGACGCGGCCGGCCGCTGGTCGACCACGACGCTGCCCGGCGATCTGACGCTGCTGCCGGTGCTGCTGCCTAACGGCGAGCGGGCGCGCGCCGCGGCGGTCGTTCCGGTGAGCCCGACCGGCGTGACGGGTCGGCCCGCGGTCGTGCGCGTCGAGTAGGCGCCGGCCCGGCGTCAGCGCGCCGCCGCGCGCGAGAAGAGCTCGAGCATCAACGACGCGCCGTCGAGCGGCGACGGCGCGGGCGAGAACCACCACGGCTTCGCGCCGCCGGGCCACGCGTGCCCCTGTCCGCGCACGATGACCTGCTCGACCCCGACGCCCGTCGGGCAGTCGGCCGATCGCACGATGGCGGCGAGCGGCGTGGAATCGCGGACCGTGGCGCCGGCGCACCCGTCGCGCGCCGCCCAGAACGCCTGCGCCGCATCGAACGACGTCGCGTATGCCGGCGAGCCGCGCGCCGCGTTCTCCGCGTGGTCGCGCGCCAGCTCGTCGTCGCGCTCGCCGCGCACGAGCAGCACCGTGAGACGGCGCGCCGGCTCGCAGGGTGTCTCCGGCATCGTCCCGGCCACGGAGGCGACGCCGGCGACGAGATCGCTCGCGTCGCACGCGAGCAGCAGCGCGAGCGTCCCTCCCGACGAGAGGCCGGCGGCATACACGCGCGAGCGGTCCGCGTGCTCCGTCGTCGCGAGCGCGTCCACCACGGCGCGCGCGAAGCCAACGTCGTCCACGCGGTGGCGGAGCGCGAAGCCGCAGCACGTCCGCACGTTCCAGGTGAGATCCGCATAGCGGAGCGATCCGGTGCCGTTGAGATACGCCACCTCGTAGCCGAAGCGGTCGGACACCGCGTCCAGGTTCGACTCGGCGCGCACGGTCGTGGCGTTGCCCGTGTTCCCGTGGAAGACGAGCACCAGCGGGCGCGGCACGTCGTTCGTCATGCCGGCCGGGAGGTGCAGCATGTACGACCGCTCGCGCCCGCCCACCCGCACCGTGTGGAACGTCGTGGCACCGGGCCGCGCCGCCGCGAGCGGCCGCGCGCCGAGCAGCGGAGCGCATCCCGCGGCGAGCGCGAGGAGGCCTAACGCCAGGCGCGCGAGCGCCGCGCTCACCGCGGCTGGCTCACCGCCGGCCCGGCCCGGCATGCGCGGCGCGCATGCTCTCGCGCGCCGTGGCGTCCTCGTCGAGCAGGAACCGCGCGACGATGGTCGACGCGTCCACGTGCGGCGATGGACGCGGCTCGAACATCCACACGCGCACCCCGCCCGGCCAGATGTGCCCCTGCCCGCGCACGATCAGCTCGCGCACGTCGCGCCCCGGCGGGCACCCGAGCTGCGACACGAGGACGTAGTCGGCGGTGCTGTCGACGCGCGCGTCCGGTGCGCACCCGTTGTGGGCCGCCCAGAAGCGGCGTGCGCCCGGGAACGACACGGCGTAGAAGTGGTTGTTGCGATGCCGATGCTCGGTGTGGTCCTTCTCCAGCTCCACGTCCTCATCGCCGCGCACGAGCAGCACCGCCATGCGCGCGCGGGTCGCGCACGTCGTGTCGGGCATGGCGCCCGCCACGTCGGCCGCACCGTAGATGAACTGCCGCCGCGCGCAGGCGAGGAGCAGCGACATCATGCCGCCCGCCGAGAAGCCCGTGGCGAACACCCGCGACGAGTCCACCGGAAGCGCGTGCGCGAGCGTGTCCACCACGGCGCGCGCGAACGCCACGTCGTTCACGCGCAGTCGCTCCGCGGAGCCGCAGCAGGTGGCCGCGTTCCACGTGAGCCCCGCGAAGCGCAGCTTGCCCGTGCCGTTGAGATACGCGACCGCGAAGCCGAGGCGGTCGCCCACCTCGTTCAGCCGCGTCATCTCCATGTTGACGTTCGCGTTCTCGGTGTAGCCGTGGAATGAGAGCAGGAGCGGCACGCGCCGACCCGAGTCGGCGGCCGGCGGCAGGTGGAGGAGGAACGACCGCTCGCGTCCGCCCACGTGCAGCGTGTGAAAGGACGTCTCACCGGGCGCCGCCGCCGTGAGGCCGCGCGCGCCGATGAGCTGCGCGCACGCCGCTACGAGCAACACGGCGACCAGCGCCGCCACCATTCGCACGCGTCTCGTCATGTCCCGCACTCACACCGATTCGGGCCGATCCGTCGTCCGCCGCACCTAATACACTGGACGTGCCACGGGCCCCGATGTGAATGCGGCGGCGGTCACTCGCCGTACGGGATCCACACGTTCTTGACCTGGGTCGCCTGCCGCAGGAACTCGCGCCCCTCGGCCACGCGCGCGTCGCGCCACGCACGCGGCGTCCACTCCGTCCACGTGCGCTTCATGTTCGACGCGGACGCCAGCTCGACGGCCTTCGCGCCCTCGCGCGGACCGAAGTACCAGATCGCGTCCACGTCGTCGTGCTCGGCCAGCGTCTTCGCGAGCGAGTCGCGCTCGCCGGTGACGATGTTGATGACGCCACCCGGCACGTCGCTCGTGTCGAGCACTCCGTAGAAGTCCGTCGCCGCGAGCGGGTACTTCTCCGACGGGATCGCGATCACCGTGTTGCCGGTGGCGACGAGCGGCGCGACGAGCGACACGAAGCCGAGCAGCGGCGCCTCGTCCGGGCACGCGACGCCGACGACCCCGATCGGCTCGTTCATCGCGAGCGCGACGCCACGGATCGGCACGTCGTGCACGAGACCGTCGTACTTGTCGGCCCACGCCGCGTACGTGAACAGCCGCGACACCGCCGCGTCGATCTCCGCGCGCCCGTCGCCGCGGCCGGTCAGGTCGTCGATGCGGCGCGCGAACTCGTCGGCGCGCGCGGCGAGGTTCTCGGCCGTGTAGTAGAGGATCTGCGCCTTCGCGTGGCCGCTCGTCTTCGCCCACCCTGCCGCCTTGTGCGCGGCCTCCACGGCGTTGCGCAGATCCTTGCGGTTCCCCTCGCCGACGGCGCCGAGCACACGCCCGTCCGCGCCGAGCACCCGCCGGCTGTAGCCCGAATCGGGACGTGCCTGCTTGCCGCCGACATAGAGCTTGGGAGTTCGGTCGATCGGCGGTAGACCGTCGGGACTCGGGACTCGGGACTCGGGACTCGGGGCTGCGGACTCCCGAGTCCCGGGTCCCGGGTCCCGAGTCCCGGCAGGCTTCAGATACTCCCACATCCCTTCCCGCCCGCCCTCGCGCCCGAAGCCCGACTCGCGATAGCCGCCGAATCCCGCCGCGGCGTCGAACAGGTTCGTGGAGTTCACCCAGACCACGCCGCACTTCAGCTTCGGCGCGACGTCGAGCGCGAGGTTGATGTTCTCGCTCCACACGCTCGCGGCGAGCCCGTACGGCGTGTTGTTCGCCAGCGACACCGCCTCGCCGGGCGTGCGGAACGTCATCGCGACGAGCACGGGGCCGAAGATCTCCACCTGGGCGATCGTCGCCGACGGGCTCACGTCGGTGAACAGCGTCGGCGGGTAGAAGCATCCTTCCGCCGGGCACGCCCACGACGGCTGCCACATCTGCGCGCCCTCCTCGCGTCCCTGCTCAACGAGTCCGCGGATGCGCTCGAGCTGCACCGGGGCGACGATGGCGCCGATGTCCACCGCCTTGTCGAGCGGGTTGCCGAGCCGCAGGCGCTCCATGCGCGCGCGCAGCTTCTCGTACAGGCGGTCGGCGACGCCCTCCTGCACCAGCAGCCGCGAGCCGGCGCAGCACACCTGCCCCTGGTTGAACCAGATCGCGTCGACCACGCCCTCGACGACGCTGTCGAGGTCCGCGTCGTCGAACACGATGAACGGGCTTTTGCCGCCCAGCTCCAGCGACAGCTTCTTGCCGCTCCCCGCCGTCGCCTTCCGGATGATGCGTCCCACCTCGGTCGATCCGGTGAACGCGAGCTTGTCGACGCCCTCGTGCGCGACGAGCAGCTTGCCCGTCTCGCCGTCGCCGGTGACGATGTTCAGCACGCCGTTAGGCAGCCCCACCTCGTGCGCCAGCTCGGCGAACGCGAGCGCCGTCATCGGCGTGAACTCGGCCGGCTTCAGCACCACCGTGCAGCCGGCGGCGAGCGCGGGCGCGACCTTCCACGCGAGCATGAGCAGCGGGAAGTTCCACGGGATGATCTGCCCCACGACGCCCGCGCCCTCGTAGCCCGCGAACTCCGACTCCAGCAGCTGCGCCCACCCGGCGTGGTGGTAGAAGTGCCGCGCCACGAGCGGGATGTCGATGTCGCGCGTCTCGCGGATGGACTTCCCGTTGTCCATCGTCTCCAGCACGGCGAGCAGCCGCGAGTGCTTCTGCACCGCGCGGGCGAGCGCGTACAGGTAGCGGGCGCGCGCATGGCCGCCCAACGCCTTCCACTTCGGCAGCGCGGCGCGCGCCGCCTGCACCGCCGCGTCCACGTCGGCCTCGTTGCCCTGCGACACGCGTGCGAGCCGCTTGCCGTTCGCCGGCTCCTGCACGTCGAACAGCCGCGCGTCGTCGACGTCGGTCCAGCGGCCGTTCACGTACTGCCCGAACTTCCCGTCGTGCGCCTGGAGCCACTGCCTAACGGGCGCGTCCGCCTCGGGCGCCGGCCCGTACTCCATGGTCTCGAAGATCTCTGCGACCGTAGTCATGTCGTGTTCGCTGCGTGGCTGCGTCGCTGCGTCTGCTGCGTGCCGTTACGCAGCGACGCAGCCACGCAGCGGTCGTTAGACCATGGGATGACGATGCGCCGCCGAGTAGCGCCCGGTGACGAAGTGCTCGAGCTGCCGCTCGATGTCGGTGAGCAGCGCGCTCGCGCCCAGGCGGAACAGGTCCGGCTTGAGCCAGCGATCGCCGAGCTCCTCCTTCATGAGGTACTCGTACTCGAGCGCCTGCTTCGCCGCGCGAATGCCGCCGGCGGGCTTGAACCCGACCTTGTAGCCGGTGCGCTCCTCGTACGCCCGGATCGCGCGGCACATCACGACGCCGTAGGGCAGCGTCGCGTTCATCGGCTCCTTGCCCGTCGACGTCTTGATGAAGTCCGCGCCGGCCATCATCGCGACCTCGCTCGCGCGCGCCACGTTCGTGAGCGTCGCCAGCTCGCCGGTGGCGAGGATCGCCTTCAGGTGCGCGTCGCCGCACGCCTCGCGGAACGCGGCCACCTCGTCGTAGAGCGCGTTCCACTCGCCGCGCAGCACGTGCGCGCGCGTGACGACGATGTCGATCTCGGTCGCGCCGTCGTCCACCGAGGCGCGGATCTCGGCGATGCGCTCGCGCAGCGGCGACAGCCCCGCCGGAAAGCCCGTCGACACCGCGGCGACCGGGATGCTCGTGCCGCGCAGCGCCTCCACGGCCGTGGCGACGTAGCGGTGGTACACGCACACCGCGCCCACGGTGATGTTCAGCTGCGCGACGCCGAGCGCCTCGAGCAGGTCCGGGCGCACGGGGCGGCGGGCCTTCGCACACAGCCGCAGCACGTTGCTCGGCGTATCGTCGCCCGACAGCGTCGTGAGGTCGATGCAGGTGATCGCGCGCAGCAGCCACGCGGCCTGCCACTGCTTCTTCACCGTGCGCCGCGTCGGGATCGTCGCGGCCCGGCGCTCGACGGCGCTCCGGTTCACGCGGAGCGCGCGCACCACGTCCAGGTCGAGTGCCGTGCCCGGGTTGCGCTCCAGCGAGCCGTCGTGGTGCGGGTCGCGGGCCGGTGCCGGGCGCTCCAACGTCGGACGCGGCTCCAGCAGACGCGCGCCGCTCAGCGTGCCGCCGGCCACGCTCGACGCGTCGCGCAGCGCCTTGGCGGGGGTTCGTTTCGCTTCCATGCCCCAATCTACCTACCGCGGGGCGCCGCTTGGAGCCGGCGCCCGGCGCCCCACGTGGCTCAGCGCCGGGCGCGCAGCGCCCTCGCGACGGCAGTCGTGACGAGGAAGCCGACGCCGGCCGCGATCGCGCCCACCGCCAGCACGCGGTTCGACGGCCGCTGCGGCATCCGCTCGGGGAGCCGCTCGCGCAGCGCCGCCGCCCCACGGCGCGCGGCCTCGAGGCCGCGCCGCCCGTGACGCTCCGCCGCCTCGACACCGTCGGCGAGCCGCGCCTGCACCGTCTCCGCCGCGCGCGTCGCACGGCCGGCCACGCTCTCCGGCGCCACGCCGAGCGTCGCGAGCTGGTCGGCCGCCCACTCGTAGTGGCGCGCCTCGTCGTCCGCCGCGCCGCTCACGATCTCCGAGATCGCCTCGGGCCACTCCGTCGCGTGCGTCGCGGCCCGCGTGTACTTCTCGCACACCTGCGCCTCGTTCGTCTTGAACGCGAGCATCACCGCGCGGTCGCTCCCCATCGCGCCGAGCGCCTGCATCGCGAGCTTGAACGGGCCCGAGGCGATGTGCGCGCGCTCGACCGGCGTGCCGCCGAGGCGAAGAATGACGCGGGTGAGGTCAGCGATGTGCCGCTCGTGATCGGCGCGGAACCGCATCACCGTCTCGCGCCGACCGACGTTCGTGAGCGCACCGATGGCTATCGTGTACGCCTCCGCCGCGTCGTGGTCGAGGGCGAGCAGGTCGTTCAGCTCGGCGAGCGCCGAAGCGTCGAGGCTACCGCGTGGCTCGGTGGGGACCGTCATCGGTGCGTTCTCCGGTGTCGTTCGTTCGATCGTACGGCGAGGCAGGCCAGTCCGCACACCTCGCGCCGCGGGCGCGTGCGCGCCGTTCCGTTAGGCGTCGTCGCGTTCCACCGGCAGCCCCGCCTTCTGCCAGGCCGCGTAGCCGCCAGCGAGGTTCGCCACCTGCGACATGCCGTTCGCCTGCAGCACGCTCGCCGCGATGGCCGAGCGCGACCCGCCCTGACAGTGCACCACGATCGGGCGGTCGTGCGCGAGCGCGCGCACGCGCTCCACTTCCTCCGCCAGCCGCGCGAGCGGCACGTGCGTCACGCCCGGCAGGTGCCCCGCCTCCCATTCGCTCTCGTTGCGCACGTCGACGACCGCGACCTCGCCGCGCTCGAGTCGCGCGCGCAGCTCGCTCACCGTCGTCTGCGGCGTCTTCTCCAGCGGCCCGTGGCGCGCCGCCCACACGTCGAGCACGCGCGCATCGAACCACCCGCCGAAATCGTCGACGCCGACGAGCGCGAGCGCGCGCGCCGCCTCCGCCACCCGGTCGTCGCTCCCCGACTCCGCCACCACGAACACCGGGCGATCGAACGGAAGCAGCGACGCGACCCACGTCGCGAACTTCGCGCCGAACGGCACGTTGACGGTGCGCGGCACGTGGCCGGCCGCGAACCGCTCCGTCGACCGCGCGTCGATCACGAGCCCTTCGCGCAGCGCGTGCACGAGCGTCTCCGCCGGAACCTGTCGCGGCGCGGCGCGGTCGCCGAGCGTGGCGGGACCGTCGCGGTTGATGCGCTTCATCAGGCCGAAGTACGGCGGCGCCTCGGGCTGGCCGTCGAGCACCGCGCGCACGAACGCGTCCTCGTCGTCGATCTGCAGCGCCCAGTTCGCGATGCGCTCGTAGCCGAGCGTGGACTGCGGCACCGCGCCGAGCGACTTGCCGCACGGCGAGCCGGCGCCGTGGCCGGGCCAGATCTGCAGGTAGTCCGGGAACTCCGCGAACCGCTGCAGCGATCGGAACAGCGTGCGCGCTCCGGACTCCATCGTTCCCGCGATGCCCGCGGCCTTCTCCAGCAGGTCCGGTCGTCCGACGTCGCCGACGAACAGGAAGTCGCCCGTCATCGCGCCGAGCGGCTGCGTGGCGCGCTCGTCGTTCGTGATGAGGAACGTGAGGTGCTCCGGCGTGTGCCCCGGCGTGTGCAGCGCGCGGACGCGGATCCGCCCGACCTGGAACTCGTCGCCGTCGCGCAGCAGCGTCGCCCCGGCGTCGGCGGCGAACTCGTACTGCCAGTCGGCGCCGCCCTCCGCGGAGAGCAGCAGCCGGGCGCCGGCGCGCTCCGCCAGCTCGCGGGCGCCGGACGCGAAGTCGGCGTGGATGTGCGTCTCGGTCACGTGCGTGATGCGCAGGCGGTGGGCGGCGGCGACGTCGAGGTAGTGCGTGGCGTCCCGCACCGGGTCGACGACGAGCGCCTCGCCCGTGGCCTGGTCGCCGATCAGGTAGCTCGCCGCGGCGAGGGACGGCTCGTAGATGCGCTCGAAGTACATGGAAAAGTCGTCGGGTGGGCCGGTCGGTGGCTCCGGCGAACCCACCAATATGCCCGCCGGCGGCGCTCGGCGCACTCCGGTCATCAGGGCGCCGGTGAAACGTCTGGCTCGGGCACGCCGTAGTGTGGATACAATGCTCAGCGTATCATCGGGGGCGGTTCGCTCGTCGTGCTCGGCGCGACGGTGGCCGTCCCCGTCGTCATTTCCATGGACATCTACACGTTCAGCCTCGCCCTCGGCGGTGCCGGCCTCGCCGTCATGGCGCTCGGATCGATCGGGCACCACGGCCACGGCCAGTCGCACGGTCACGGTGGTCACGGCCACGGCGGCCACGGTCACGGGGGCCACGGCCATGCGGGACACGGCCATGCCGGCCACGCCGCGCACGGGCACGACGCGGGACACGCTCACGGTGTCGGCCACGGGCTCGCCGGCGGGGCGCAGTCGGCGCTGCTCTGGACGCTCGCCACGCCGCGGCTGGTGTTCGCGACGCTGCTCGGCTTCGGCGCGGCGGGGCTCCTGCTGCGCACGGTGCTCGGCGGGATGGTGCTGCTCGTCGTCGCGCTGCTCGCCGGGCTCGCGTTCGAGCGGTTCGCGATCCGGCCGCTGATGAACCTCCTGTTCGGGTTCGCGTCCTCGCCGGCGCTGACCCTCGAGAGCACGCTGTTCGACGAGGCCCGCGCGGCGAGCGGATTCGACGCGAACGGCGAGGGACTCATCGCCGTCGACGTCGACGGGCAGGTCGTGCAGGTGCTCGGTACCCTGCGGCCCGAGGACCGGGCGCTCGGCGTGCGCGTGCGCGCCGGCGACCGGCTCCGCATCGAGGACGTCGACGGCGAGCGGCACCGCTGCACCGTGTCCTATCTCGGCCCGCGCGCACTCTTCCCCCAGCAGCCTAACGGCTGAAGGACGCCCTACCATGCAAAGCCTCATCGCGATCGCGGTCGTGGTCTTCGCGCTCGTCTTCGTCGTGCCGCTCATCGTCGCCTCGTTCCTGCGCAACGTGGAGGCGGGCACGATCCGGCTCGTGAGCTGGCTGCACGGCGGCACCGTGATCTACCGCGGCCCGGGCAAGTCGAAGGAGATCCCGCTGCTCACCACGGGCACGACGATCTCCAGCAAGGTGATCAACGTCGACCTCGACATCACCGACCAGACGGCGGACCTCGACGACGCCGGCGTGCCGCGCCCCATCAAGGTGCGCATCCTGGCGAGCGCCATCGTGTCGGTTGGCGACACGGACGCGCTGATCAAGACCGCGGCGAACCGGTTCTTCTCGAAGACCGACGCCGATCAGCTCAACACGCTCACCGATCTCCTCTCGAGCTCCGGCCGCCGCGCCATCAACCTGCTCACGCACGACCAGCTCTTCTCCGCGAAGACGGCGCCGACGGTGCGCGCGCTGCCGGCGCCGATGCCGTCCACCGCCCTCGCCGCGCGCCAGTCGGTGGAGGTGATCCCCTCGGCGCACGATGCCGTGATGGCTGTCGAGGACGACGACGACCCGCTCGCCGTGATCATCCGCAAGGCGTGCTCGCGCGAGCTCACCGACCTTGGCCTCATCTTCAACTCGCTGAACATCAAGGTCGTGCAGTCGGAGGTGGCCGAGGCGCGCCGCCGCCAGAGCGCGGCCGAGGCGCAGGCGAACGCGGAGATCGTCGCCGCCACGCAGACGCGCCGCGCGCGCGAGGCGCAGCTCGAGGCCGAGCGCGTGATCTCGGACAAGCAGCGCGAGCTGGAGCAGACGCGCGCCGCGAACGCGGCCCTCATCGCGCAGGCCGAGGCGAAGAAGCAGGAGGCGTTAGGCGTGCAGCGCGTCGCGGAGCTCGACGCGACGCAGATCGCTCAGGCGCGCGCCGACGCCGAGCGGGTGCGCATCGAGGCGCAGGCCGCCGCCGAGGCGGAGGCGATCCGCATCAAGACCATCGCCGCCGCGCAGGCGGAGAGCATCGAGAAGGTGAACGCCGCGATCGCCGCCGGCGGCGAGAGCTACTTCCGCTACCGCCAGATCGAGATGCTGCCGCAGATCGCGCCCGCGATCGCCGGCGCGCTCGCCGAGGCGAAGCTGGTGACCATCTCCAGCGACGGAAAGGGCGCCGCCGACTCGACGACGAACAACATCACCGGCGTGATCCAGACGGTGCTCGCCGCGCAGCTCGTGGCGCGGGGCGGCCTCGTGGAGGGCAACGGCATCCCGCCGGTGTCCGCGCCTAACGTCTCGCTGCCGCCGGTGCCGGACCGCCCCGTCACGCGCAAGTGACGCTCGTGTGAGTCTCGCGGTGCGGAAGGGCACGCTTACTGCTCCCGGCGCGGGAGATGCTTCTGACCCCACGCTATCTCCCGCGCCTCACCGCGACCATCGGGCTGTTCACCCGCTACGGCCTGGCGGACTTCGCCAAGCAGCAGGGAATCCAGGCGCTCGCGCAGCCGCCGGAGGACGACGGAGCGCTCGACGGCGACACGGCGAAGCTGGCCGAAGGCTTCCGTAAGCGGCTCGTGGAGCTCGGGCCCGCGTACGTGAAGCTCGGTCAGGTCCTCTCCACGCGCCCCGACCTCCTCCCGCCGGCCTACATCCGCGAGCTGGAGAAGCTGCAGGACGACGTGCCGTCGGTGCCGTTCGCGGACATCGAGCACACCGTCGAGGAGGAGCTGGGCGGACGCATCGGCAAGCTGTTCTCGGAGTTCGAGCACGACCCGCTCGGCAGCGCCAGCCTCGGACAGGTGCACGCGGCGTGGCTGCGCGACGGGCGGCCCGTCGTCGTGAAGGTGCAGCGCCCCGACATCCGGCAGCAGCTCGCGGACGACGTGGAGTTCTTTCACGAGCTCGCGGCGTTCCTCGCCGCGCACACCGAGGCCGGCGCGCGCGTCGACATGGTGGGCGTGGTGCAGCAGCTCGAGCGCGCGCTCGCCGACGAGTTGGACTATCGCGTCGAGGCGCGCAACGCGATGACGTTTCGCCGCTCGCTCGCCGACTTCCCGCGCATCCTCGTGCCGCGCGTGATCGAGGCGTACAGCACCGAGCGCGTGCTCACCACCGAGCGCATACGCGGCGTGAAGATCGACGCCGTCTCGCCGCTCGCGCGCCTGGAGCACGACTTCGCGCCGGTGGCCGACGAGCTGACGCGCGCGTACCTGAAGCAGATCGTGCTCGACGCGCACTTCCACGCCGACCCGCATCCGGGAAACGTGTTCGTCGTGCTGCCGTCGACGGAGAACCCGCCGACGCCGACCGAGGCGCGCGAGAGGGATCGCCGCGCCGTGCCGCGCGAGGCCGCGACACCGCTCGCGCGCATGGAGTCGCAGGCGCAGCAGCGCGCCGCGCCGCAGCCGCCGGAGATCGACGCGAAGCTCGCGCTCATCGACTTCGGGATGACGGCGCGGCTTCCGACGTCGCTGCGCGAGCAGATCGTGCGGCTCATGCTGGACGTGGCCGACAACCGCGGCGACGACGCGGCGGAGACGCTCATCGAGATCGGGCAGACGCTGCCGGGCTTCGACCGCGCGGGGTACGTGCGCGAGATCGCGTCGCTCATGGCGCGCAACTACGACCTCACGGTCGGCGACGTCCAGATCGGGAGCGTGCTGTACGAGTTGATCAACATCTCCTTCCAGCGCGGGCTGCGACTTCCCGCGGAGCTGACGCTGCTCGCGAAGGCGATGTTCAACCTGGACGCCGTCACGCGCGCGCTCGACGCGACGTACAACCCCATCGAGACGATCCGCGACTTCGGCAATCAGGTGATGGCGGAGCGCGCGCGGCGCGAGCTGAGCCCGCGGCGGCTCATGCAGCTCGCGTCGGAGGGCGGCAACCTCGTCGCGTCCCTGCCGCACCGGCTCGACCTCATCACGCAGCGGCTGGCGAGCAACGAGTTCGCGACCCGAGTCGAGGTGCCGCAGGTCACGCAGCTCACGTCGGCGCTGCAGAAGGTCGCGAACCGCATCTTCTCCGGCGTCGTGCTCGCCGGGTTGCTCATCGCGAGCGCGATGCTGCTGCCGTACCGCCGCTCGTTAGGCACGGCCGGGTTCGTGCTCGCGGGTGCGCTCGGGCTGTGGATGGTGCTCTCCATCCTCTGGTCCGACCGCCGGGATCGCCGGTGACCGCGCAGGCGATTGCGCCCGGTGCGCGGCCCGGTCATGTTGGGCTGCGCCCCGCCCCGACCGCACCGACCGCGCCGTCATGATTCCCTTCGACCTCGCACCACGACGCCTCGAGGTGCCGGCCCACACCGAGCCCACGATCGTCGTCGTCACGGGGGCGGAGCCGCGACACGTGCGCTTCGCGCTGCGCATGCAGCAGGCGTTCGGCACGGACGTCGTCGCCTGGTATCAGCTCACGCGTCCCCCGAGCGCGCCGCCGCCGGCACCTCCCGCCGCGCCGCCCGCGCCGGAACCGCTGCTGCGCCGTGCCAGGCGTGCGGTGCGACGCGCGCTCGGACGCCGGCCGCCGGTCGCGCCCGAGCCGCCCGCCTCCATCTTCCTCGAGGAGATCGAGGTCCTGCGGCCGCATGCCGTCGTTCCACCGCGGCTGCTGCCGGCGAGCGAGGCGAACGGCGACACGTTCGTGCGCGAGCTGCGCGCGCTGCGGCCGTGCTTCCTGCTCACGCTCGGCGGCGGCTTGTACGGTCGTGACGTGCTGGAGTCGGTGCGCGGCCTGCCGATCAATCAGCACGCCGGCTACTCGCCCGACTACAAGGGAAACCAGACGACCTACCAGGCGCTGTACCACCGCGACCTGCGGCGCGTGGCGTCCACCGTGCACGTGACGACGACGGGCGTCGATGCGGGGCCGATCCTGCGCCGCTCCACGCCGTGTCTCACGCCGAGCGACTCGGTGCAGACGGTGATGGAGCGCGTCGTCGCCCTCGGCACGGAGCTCATGATCGAGTGCGTGCGCGAGATCCGCGACACGGGAAGCATCCTCGCGTTCGACCAGCCGCTCGACGGTGTGACCTATCTCGCCCGCGAGTGCGACGCGCACGTGCGCGGTGCGGTGCACGGCGACTTCGGGCGCGGCTGGCTCGGCGCGGCGCTGCGACGGAGGCGCGCCTGGTGAAGCCGGGGTGGTACGTGCTCGGGTTTCACGAGGTGTCGTGGGAGGAGAACCCGTATCTCAGCGGCCTCCCGCTCACGTGCCCGCCCGATGCGTTCGCGAAGTGCGTCGCGTCGCTCGCGCGCGTCGCGACGCTCGCGAGCGTGGCCGAAGGCCACGAACGGTGGCGCGCGGGCGCGCTCGACCGCGCGTACGTCAGCTTCTGGTTCGACGACGGCTACGTCGGCGTGCGCCGCTACGCGGCACCGATCCTCGCTCGGCACGGCGTGTCCGGCGCGCTGTCGGTCAACAGCCGCTTCACGAGCCGCACCGAGATGTTCTGGCGCGCGAAGCTGTCGTACCTCAGCTACCGGGACGGCATGCGCTTCGTGCGGAGCCGGCTGCGCGCCCGCGGACACGACGCCGCGGAGCCCGTGCGCCACGCGACGCTCGACCTGTTCTCCCCCGAGTTGGTCGCCGACGTCGACACGGTGTATCGCCGCTTCACGTCCGACGCCGATCGGGCCGACGCGTTCCGCATCTTCGACGACTGGGACGGTGTGCGCGCGCTCGCGTCGAGCGGCTGGACCATCGCGAACCACACGGCGGCGCACTACCCGGTGCTCGAGCCCACCGCGCTGCCGCTGCTCTGCGACCAGTTCGCCGAGTGCGAGCGCGAGCTCGAGGCGCAGCTGGGCGTGCCGAGCGCGTACTGGGTCGCGCCGTTCGATCGCAAGCCGCACCGGGCGCCGGCGTTTCAGGCAACGTTCGACGCGTGCGCCGGTGGGCGCACGCTCGTGCTCGTCGGCAACGCCGTGAACCGCGACTTCCGACCCGGGAAGCCGATCGAGCGCATCGGGCCGCCACCGGATCTCGCGTCCCTGCCCGACCTGCTCGCGCGACTGCCCGACTAGCGGTCGCCGATGGAACGCGAGCGCGGACGTGTGGTAGTACACATGTCCGCGTGACGCCGGTCACATTCCCCTCCGGTGTCCGCGGCCCACGTCGCGCGTGCGTCCGTCCGCGCGATGCCGCTCTGTGTCGCCGGCCCGGAGGAGCAGTCATGAAGTCGTCCATCTGGCGCGGCGTCGCGCTCACCGTCGCGCTCGCGAGTCTGTCGCGTTCCGCCGCGGCGGCCGGCCTCAGCGGGTCGCACGCATCGATGGTGCGACAGCACGCCGCCGCCGTGGCGCTCGACTACACGTTCCTCGGCTCGCCGTCGCAGGTGCGCGAGTTCGTCGCCGAGGGGCGGCTGGAGCCGGTTGCGCCGAGCGCCGATCTCGCGCTGAGCGGCGTGTCGTTCCCGTACGCCCGGCCCGAGGTGCACCTCTTCGTCGACCGCCTCGCCGCGCAGTACCACGAGGCGACTGGCGAGCGCATGGTGGTGACGAGCCTCGTGCGGCCGCTCGACGAGCAGCCGAGCAACGCCAGCGACCTCTCCGTGCACCCAGCCGGCATGGCGGTGGACCTGCGCGTACCGGCGAAGGCCGCGACGCGCGCGTGGCTCGAGCGTACGCTGCTCTCGCTGGAGAAGGCCGGCGTGCTCGACGTCACGCGCGAGTACCACCCATCGCACTTCCACGTCGCCGTGTTCCCCGAGGCGTACGGCGCCTACGTGGCGCGCATGGGGCCCACGGAGGCCGCGCGGGCGGCCGCGCCCGCCCCGATGCCTAACGCCACGATGGTCCCCGCCGCGGCCGCGGCGCCCGACCTGATCGTCGCGGCTCCGCGCGGTGCGCCGCACGCGCTCGTGGCGCTCGCTGCGCTCCTCATGGTCGTGCCGCTCGGCGCCGCCGCGGTCGCGCACCGGCGCACGCCGTCGGGCGTCTGAGCGTGCGTCAGGCGTGGTCCGCCACGCCTTTCGCGCCGGCCTGCCGGGCGCAGTTCGCGCAGCAGTAGAACGTGCCGTTCGCCTCGATGCCGTGGCCGACGATCTTGCAGCCGCAGTGGTCGCACACCGGCGCGAGCTTGTGGATCGCGCACTCGAAGCTGTCGAACACGTGGCGCTGTCCCGCCGTGATCACCTCGAACGACAGGTAGTAGTCGTTCCCGCAGACCTCGCACTTCGCCATGACCGCCTCCGGCTCACGGGGGAGTCTTCCACTCGGCGGCTGCGTCGAGCGGATCCATCGGCAGCGGCAACGGCATGCGCGACCTTGGCGCGGACGTGAACGCACGCGCGTCGGCGAGCAGCTCCTGCACCTCCTCGTCGCTCGTCTGCGTGAAGTCCTCGTACCAGCGGCCGACGGCGACGAACGGCTCGGGTGTCAGCGCGCACACCGTGTCGTCGGCCTCCATGCGCAGCGTCTCGCACGTCTCCGGCGGCGCGATCGGCACGGCGACGACCACGCGCTTCGCCCCCTCCTGACGCACGGCCGATATCGCGGCACGCATGGTCGATCCCGTCGCGAGCCCGTCGTCGACGAGGATCACCGTGCGGCCCGCGACGTCGGGCGCGCCGCGACCGCCGCGGTAACGCTCCTCCCGGCGCGCGAGCTCGCGCCGCTCCACGTCGGCCACGGCTCGCAGCTGCGCGTCGGTGACGCCGGCCCGCCTAACGAGATCGTCGTCCAGCACCATCACGCCGCCGCTCGCGATCGCGCCCATCGCGAGCTCCGGGAACTGCGGCAGGCCGAGCTTGCGCACGATGAACACGTCGAGCGGCGCGTGGAGCTCGCGCGCCACCTCGTACGCCACCGGCACGCCGCCGCGCGGCAGCGCGAGCACGCGCACGTCGGGATCGTTCCGGTAGGAGCGCAGCTCGACGGCGAGTCGCCGCCCTGCGTCGACGCGGTCGCGGAATCGTGCAGCCATCGTGGCCTCCAGGCACGTCGGTCCGCTCGACGATCCGCTGCACGCGGCGCGCCGCGATCGGGTCAGCGACGCCGGGGTTCGCGTGCGTACGTGCCCATCAGCTCGGCCGTCTCCGGCACGTGCCCCGTCGTCGCCGTGTCGACCTCGGCGCGCCCACGTGATGCTCAGCGGCATCGTTCGGCTCCCCGACGGCGCGCAACGAACGACGCCCGCGGAGTCGGGGACCCGGCGGGCGTCGTCATCACTTCGAAGTAGCAGGGGCGGGACTCGAACCCGCGACCCCGGCATTATGAGTGCCGTGCTCTAACCGGCTGAGCTACCCTGCCACGGGCCGTATCATCGGCCGGCTCATGAACTTAACCGGACTGACCGGGAAACGGAACGGCCGGCTCCGGGAGCCGGCCGTCCGTATGGCGGGGGCGGGATTTGAACCCGCGACCTTCGGGTTATGAGCCCGACGAGCTACCAGGCTGCTCCACCCCGCGTCGTTGATCCCAAGTATATCCGGGCCGTTTCGATCGTCAAGGCCCGCGCTTCGTGGAGTCGGCGTCGGGCCGCGGGTCCGCGAAACGGTACAGCAGCTCCTTCTCTCCGCGCACCATCCCGAACTCCTCGCGCGCGATGCGCTCCTGCAGCGCGGGATCGGTCTCGAGTCGCTTCTGCAGCGCGCCGAGCGAGTCGACCTGCCGCTGCAGGGAGTCGATGCCGGCGAGCAACGACTTCTTGCGCGCACGCTGCCGCAGCAGGTCGGTGGTGCCGTACTCGCCCCCCTGGAGCGCGTACACCACCACGCCGAGCACGATGGCGCCGATGAGAAGCTTCCGGATCACGGCGTCACCACACGCAGATCAGAGGCCGAACGGCCCGCCCGCGGCGAACTCCGCGACGTCGCCGAGCTGCTCCTCGATGCGCAGGAGCTGGTTGTACTTCGCGACGCGATCGGAGCGCGACGCGGAGCCCGTCTTGATCTGCCCCGCGTTCGTCGCGACCGCGAGATCGGCGATGAACGTGTCCTCGGTCTCACCGGAGCGGTGCGAGATGATGGAGTTGTACCCGTTCGCGCGCGCCATCTCGATCGCCTCGAGCGTCTCGGTGAGCGTGCCGATCTGGTTCACCTTCACGAGGATGGCATTCGCGACGTCGTCCGCGATGCCGCGGGCGAGCCGCTCGCTGTTCGTCACGAACAGGTCGTCGCCCACGAGCTGCACTCGGCTGCCTAACGTCTCGGTCAGCTTCGCCCAGCCGTCCCAGTCGTCCTCGGCGAGGCCGTCCTCGATCGACACGATCGGATACTTCTCCGCCCACTCGGCGTACAGCTCCACCATGCCGGCGGCGTCACGCGCCTTGCCGCCGCTCTTCTTGAACGTGTACGTGCCGCCCTTGTGCAGCTCCGACGCGGCGCAGTCGAGCGCGAGCGCCATGTCCTTCCCCGCCGCGTAGCCGGCCTTGTCGATCGCCTCGAGCACGACCTTGATCGCGTCCTCGTCGCTCGCCAGGTCGGGCGCGAAGCCGCCTTCGTCGCCGACGCCGGTGGAGAGCTTGCGGCCGACGAGCACCTTCTTCAGCGCGTGGAACACCTCGGCGCCCATCCGCAGCGCCTCGGCGAACGACTCCGCGCCGACGGGGACGACCATGTACTCCTGGAAGTCGACGGTGTTCGTCGCGTGCGCGCCGCCGTTGAGGATGTTCATCATCGGCACGGGCAGCACGCGCGCCATCGGCCCGCCGAGGTAGCGGTACAGCGGCAGCTCCTGCTCGTTCGCCGCCGCGCGCGCGACGGCCATCGACACGCCGAGGATCGCGTTCGCGCCGAGCTTGCCCTTGTTCTCCGTGCCGTCGAGATCGAGCATCAGCCGGTCGACGCCGATCTGCTCCGACGCCTCGACGCCGTTCAGCGCCGGCGCGATCACCTCGATCACGTTCGTCACCGCCTGCTGCACGCCCTTGCCGAGGTAGCGCTTCGCGTCGCCGTCGCGCAGCTCGAGCGCCTCGTGCTCGCCCGTCGATGCGCCGCTCGGCACGGCGGCGCGGCCCGCGGCACCGCTCTCCAGCGTGACGTCGACCTCGATGGTCGGGTTGCCGCGGCTGTCGAGGATCTCGCGGGCGGTGACGTCGATGATCGTGGACATGAAGGTCGCTGTGGGTGGTCAGTCGGCGGCCGCCGCGGGGGCCGCGGCGGTGGTGGTGGTCGGATAGGGCGGGCTCTCGAGACCGTAGATGCGTCGGAAGCCTTCGGCCATGCGCTCGTAGACGGCGCGACTCAACGCGTCGCGCTCGTCGTACGAGAGTCCCGCCGTGGAGACGGGTTCGAGCAGGTGCACGTCGACGACACCGGGCGTCACGCGCAGCGTGCCGCGCGGGTTCGCCTCGATCGTGCCGTGAATGATGGTCGGGATGATCGGCACGCCGGCCGCGATCGCGAGCACGAACGGCCCCTTCTTGAACGGCCGCAGCGCGTACGACGTGCCGCGCGTCCCCTCGGGGTACACGACGACGTTGCGCCCCGCGCGGATCCGCACGGCGGCCTCCTCGTAGCTCTGGAACGCGGCCTTCCGATTCTCGCGCTCGATGGGGATCGTGCCCACGGCGCGCGCCGCGCTGCCGAACAGCGGCACCTTGAACAGCTCCGCCTTCGCGACGAACGAGTACTGCGGCAGCACGAGCACCAGCGCGAGCACGTCGTACCAGCTCACGTGGTTGGACACGAAGATGTGCGGCTCGCCGGGGACGAGCTGCTCGCCGCCGTGCAGCACCACGCGCACGCCCGACGCCTTCAGGATCCCCGCGGCCCACCAGCGCGGCGCCCTGTCGAACACGCTCCCCGGTCCCTCGCGCACGCCGAGCAGCTTCGCGATGATCACGAGCGTGCCGCACACGAACGTGAGGAAGATGAACGTGAGGCCGGCGATCAGGGTGCGCATCAGATCGAAAAGTGGTCGTGCCCCTGCGGCAGGTCAACGCGCACGCCCTCACTCGCGTCGTCGTCGAGCACGACGTCGCCACTCGACGCGCCCGCCGCCTCGACGGTGCCGACGCGCGTGAGCGGCGTGCCGAGCTCGCGCTCGAACGCCGCCGCGTCGACGGCGCCCGGCGGCGCGCAGCACGCGAGCTCGTACTCCTCACCGCTCGCGAGCGCATCGCGCACGCTCACGCCCGCGACGCGAGGCACGCGACGCGCGTCGACGCGGAGCCGCACGCCGCTCGCCGCGGCGACGTGCCGCAGGTCGGCCGCGAGCCCGTCGGACACGTCGATCATGGCCGTGACGCCACGCCCGGCCAGCCATCGTCCCTCGCGCAGTCGCGCCACCGGCCGGGCGAAGCGCGTGCGGTCGAGCGCATCCGGCGTCTCGCCGCGCTCCAGGGCGCGCAGCGCGCGCAGCGGACCGCCCAGGAGCCCGGTGACGAACAGCTCATCCCCCGCGCGTGCACCGGAGCGTGCGACGGGCTGCGGGGCCGCGCCGAGCACGGTGACCGTGATGGACAGCGTGTCGCCACCCGAGAGGTCGCCGCCGACGATGCGCGTGCCGGCCAGGCGCACCGCGTCGCCGATCCCTTCGGCAAGCGCCTCGAGCTCCGCGCGCCACGCATGCGGCACGACGAGCGCGACGACGATGCCTAACGGCGCCGCGCCCATCGCCGCGAGGTCGCTCAGCGCGCCGGTCGTCGCGCGCGCGCCGATCTCTCGCGCCGTCAGCCACCCGCGCCGGAAGTGCACGTTCTCCACCGATACGTCGGTGCTCACGACGAGCCGCTCGCCGCGCGGGACGTCGAGGACCGCGGCGTCGTCGCCGATGCCCTCGGCGAGCGCGCCCCATCGGTCGACGAACGCGCGCACCGCGTCGAACTCGGCGCCGGGGCCGAGCGCGTGCTCCATCAGCCCGGAACCGCGGGCAGCTCGGCGAGCACCGGATACGGCGCCCGCGCCGCGTCGCCGCGCCACGCATCCGACAGCGCGCCGAGCACGTCGCGCAGCGTGGTGCCGCGCACGCCGCCGCGGCGCGCCGTCGCGATCTCGCCCGCGCGGCCGTGGATCCAGGCCGCGGCCGCGCCGCGCTCCGTCGCGCGCGCGTCGGCGTTCGCGTGCACGAGCAGCGCGGCGGCGATCCCGGTGAGCACGTCGCCGCTCCCCGCCGTCGCGAGTGCCGGGGTGCCCGTCGCCGACACGAGCGTCGCGTGCTCGTCGCTGATCACGGTCGGCACGCCTTTCAGGAGCACGCTCGCGCCGAGCGTCGCGGCCAGCTCGCGTCCCACGTCGAAGCGCCGCGCGAGGATCTCGTCGAGCGACAGGCCGGCGAGGCGCGACAGCTCGAGCGGGTGCGGTGTGAGCAGCGCGGGCCGGCCGCGCAGCAGCGTGCCCAGTCGCGCCGTGTCGCCGGCGAACATCGTCACCGCGTCGGCGTCGAGCACGACGGGCCCGCGCCACGCGGCGAGCACGCGCTCGGCCAGTGCGCGGGCCGCGTCGTCGCGTCCGAGACCGGGGCCGAGCACGACGACGTCGGCCCACTCCGTGACGGTGTGGGCGAGCGCCGCGTCGTCGGTCGGCCACGGCGACGCGAGCGCCTCGCGCAGCGCGGTCTGCGCGACCGGCACGCTCTCCGGCGCGACGACGACGCGCGCCATGCCCGCTCCGCTGCGGAGCGCCGCCTCGGCCGAGAGCAGCGTCGCGCCGGCCATGCCCGCCGCGCCGCCCACGATCGCGATCTTGCCGCGCGTGCCCTTGTGGGCCGCGGCGTCGAGCGCCGGCGCGAGCCGCGCGACGTCGGCCGCGCCCGACAGCACCGGCCCAACGTCGTTAGGCGCCTCGCCGAGGCCGATGTCGACCACCGCGATGGTGCCCGCGTGGCCGCGCGCGACGAGCAGGCCGCGCTTCAGCGTGCCGAACGTCAGCGTGAGATCCGCGCGCACCGTGTGCGGGTCGAAGTTCTCGCCCGTGGTCGCGTCGAGCCCCGTGGGCACGTCGAGCGCGACGACCACGGCGCCGGACGCGCGCGCCACGTGCATGCGCTCCACGGCCGCGGCGGCGAACGGTGCCGGCGCACCGCGCGCGCCGGTGCCGAGCACTCCGTCGACCACGACCGCCTCCGATCCGGTCGGCGCGTCCAGCGTGCCGTCGGCCAGCGCGCGCGCACGCTCGTAGCGCGCGTCGTCGGTCTTCGGCTCGTCGGCGCCGTGCAGCGCGGCGCGCACCGTCGCGCCCCATCGCCGCAGCGCGGCGGCGACCACCCACCCGTCGCCGCCGTTGTTGCCCGGGCCGGCGTGCACGGCGACGCCGCCGCGCAGGCGGTCGCCGTAGCGGCGCGCGATCTCGGCCGCCGCGGCGGCACCGGCGCGCTGCATGAGCGCGCGCGACGGCGTGCCCGCGTCGATCGCCGCGCGATCGCGCGCCGCGGACTCCGCCGCGGTGACGACCGGGATGCGAGAGGTCACGACGCGAAAGCGGCGGCCACGTGGGCCGCCGCGAGCGTGGCAACGACGAGCGTGCGAGCGACGATCACTCCGCTCACTTGTGCGACTGGCCCACCGTCCGTCCGTAGCCGATCTCGCCGTTGTCGATGCGGACGTTGAAGCCGCACTCGGGATTGCTGCACACCCACGCCTTGTACGTGATGGGCGCGCCGTCGCGGCCGTAGTCGCTGAGCGGGAGCAGCGTTCCGTTCTGGCACTTGTGACACTGCGGCAGCTCGGTGGGCATCGATCAGAGCTCCGTCGCGCGCATCACCCGAGGAGCGCGCAGTTCCATGGGTAGTCGCGCTCGAACGCCTGGTCGAAGTCGAATACGCGCGCGAAGTCGTCCTTCGTGTCGTGCGGCTGACTGATGAGGAGGCCGAGGTCGACGAGCGCGAACACGATGTCGCCGATGTCGTCGGTGCACCGGATCCCCCAGTGCTCGAGGACCAGTCGCGCGACCACGCCGTAGCGCTCGAGCGCGAGGTCGCGGCAGGCGCGGGCGAGCTCCGCCCCGCTGATGTGCCGACGCTCGGGGAGCCGCGTCTGGCTGAACTCCAGCGCCGACAGCACGAACAAGAACGCGCGCTCGTGAAAGCGCGGCTCGCGCAGCCGGATCTGATCCATGATGCCGTCGCGGAACGCCAGCTCTGACAACGACGGTGCTCCAGGTGAAGCGGGTCCAAAGTGACGCGCGGCGGCGCCTGCGACCGTCGGTCGCGCGCCGCCGCGCCGGGGAATACTGGCGGGCACCCGCGCCCACCGCAACCCGTCGACGCCCTACCGTTGACGCGATCGCTCAGCCGTGCGTGAGGTCCGCGGTCGCCGGATACAGCGGGAAGCGGGCCGCGAGCGCCCGCACTTCCTCGCGCACGCTCTCCGCCACCGCGGCGTTCTCGGCGTCGGCGAGCGCGCGGTCCATGAGATCGGCCACGGTGCCCATCTCCGCCTCGCCGAAGCCACGCGTCGTCACGGCCGGCGTGCCGACGCGGATGCCGCTCGTCACGAACGGCGACTGCGTCTCCTTCGGGACGGTGTTCTTGTTCACCGTGATGCCGGCCGCGTCGAGCGCCTTCTCCGCCACCTTGCCCGTGAGCCCTCTGTTGCGCAGGTCGAGCAACATGAGGTGGTTGTCGGTGCCGCCCGACACGACGTGGAAGCCGCGGGCCACGAACGCGCCGGCGAGCGCCTTCGCGTTCGCCACGACGCGCCGGCAGTAGTCGGCGAAGTCGGGGCGCAGCGCCTCCCGGAACGACACCGCCTTCGCGGCGATCACGTGCTCCAGCGGCCCGCCCTGCGCGCCGGGGAACACGCTCTTGTCGATCGCCTTCTGGTGCTCGGCCTTGCACAGGATCATTCCGCCGCGCGGGCCGCGCAGCGTCTTGTGCGTGGTCGTCGTCACGACGTCGGCGTACGGCACCGGCGACGGATACACGCCGGTCGCGGCGAGCCCCGCGAAGTGCGCCATGTCGACCATGAAGATCGCGCCGATCTCGCTCGCGACCTCGGCGAACGCCTGCCAGTCGATCGCGCGCGAGTACGCGCTGTAGCCGGCGATGATCATCTTCGGCCGGTGCGTGCGCGCCAGCTCGCGCATCTGGTCGTAGTCGAGCAGCCCCTCGTCGGTGACGCCGTACGAGATCGCGCGGTACAGGATGCCGGAGAAGTTCACCGGCGACCCGTGCGTGAGGTGGCCGCCGTTCGAGAGGTCCATGCCGAGGAACGTGTCGCCCGGCTTCAGGAACGCGGTGAACGCGGCGAAGTTCGCCGATGCGCCGGAGTGCGGCTGCACGTTCGCGTGGTCCGCGCCGAACAGCTCCTTCGCGCGATCGATCGCGAGCTGCTCGATCTGGTCGACGATCTCGCATCCGCCGTAGTAGCGCTTCCGCGGCAGCCCTTCCGCGTACTTGTTCGTGAGCGGGGAGCCCATGGCCTCGAGCACCGCGGGCGACACGAAGTTCTCGCTCGCGATGAGCTCCAGGCCATCGTTCTGCCGGCGGATCTCCTCGCCGATGAGCGCCGCGACCTCGGGATCGGCGGCGGTGAGGGCCGGACCCGGCGGGCAGCGGTCCCAGTCGCTCCAGTGGTTCGTTCCGTTGTTCATGACGCGCTCACCTCACGACGCCTTGTTGGGCCACTGTGGCCACGTCTTCACCATGCTCCGCACCGCCGCGATGCGGCGCTCGGCGAGGCGATCGGCGGCCTTGTAAGTGGGAATGCGGTCCTGTTGCGCGATCTCGAACACGTTCAGCACCGTGTGGTAGATCTCGTCCGCCTTGCGCAGCGAGCGCTCGCGGCTCCAGCCGGCCAGCTCGCTGTAGACGTTGATCACGCCGCCCGCGTTCGCCACGTAGTCGGGGGCATACAAGATGCCGCGCGACTCCAGCTCGTCGCCGTGGCGGTCCTCGAGCAGCTGGTTGTTCGCCGCGCCGGCGACGATCTGCACGCGGAGCTGCGGGATCGTGCGGTCGTTGATGACGGCGCCGAGCGCACACGGCGCGAAGATGTCGGCCGCCTGCGCGTAGATCTCCTCCGTCGGCACGGCGCGCGCACCGGTCGCGTTCACCACGGCCTTCACGCGCTCGGGATCGATGTCGGTGACGACGAGCGACGCGCCGGCCTCGCTCAGCTCCTGCGCGAGGTAGTGTCCGACGTTGCCGCACCCCTGGATGGCGATCGTGCGCCCCTCGAGCGAGTCGCGCCCCCACACCTGCCGCGCCGACGCCTGGATGGCGCGGAAGACGCCGTGCGCGGTGACCGGCGACGGATCGCCCGACGCGCCGGCGAGCCCCGCGACGTAGTCGGTCTCCATGTGCACGAAGTCCATGTCGCCCGTGCTCGTGCCGACGTCCTCCGCCGTCACGTAGCGGCCGCCGAGCGAGTCGACGAAGCGGCCGTGCGCGCGGAAGATCATCTCGCGCTGCACGGTGCGGTTGTCGCCGATGATGACGCTCTTGCCGCCGCCGAGGTTGAGCCCCGCGACGGCGTTCTTGTACGTCATGCCGCGCGCGAGGCGCAGCGCGTCGATGATCGCCTCCTCGTCGCTGGCGTAGTTCCAGAAGCGCGTGCCGCCGAGCGCGGGGCCGAGCGTGGTGTCGTGGACGGCGATGATGCCGCGGTAGCCGGCCGCCTTGTCGTGGCACACGACGACCTGCTCGTGGCCCATCTCGGCGAGTCTGTCGAAGAGATTCATTGCAGTCAGGTATAGAGCTCGCGCGCGATCACCACGCGCTGGATCTCCGAGGTGCCCTCGTAGATCTCCGTGACCTTGGCGTCGCGCAGGTAGCGCTCCACCGGGTACTCCTTCACGTAGCCGTAGCCGCCGAAGATCTGCACGGCCTCGTCGGCGACGAACATCGCCGTCTCGCTGGCCATCAACTTCGACATCGCGGCGAACTGCGTGACGCGCTCGCCGCGATCCTTCGCGGCGGCCGTCGCGTGCAGCAGCGCGCGCGACGCCGTGACGCGCATCGCCATGTCGGCGAGCTTGAACTGGATCGCCTCGAAGTCACGGATCGGGCGGCCGAACTGTCGACGCTCGTCGGCGTAGTCGCGGGCCGCCTGGAGCGCGGCGCGCGCGATGCCGAGCGCCTGCGCGCCGATGCCCAGCCGCCCGTGCTCGAGCGACTGCAGCGCGTAGGCGAGCCCCTGCCCCGGCTCGCCTAACAGATGGCCAGCGGGCACGCGCATCTCGTCGAACACGAGCTGCACCGTCGGCGACGCGCGCAGCCCGAGCTTGTTCTCCTTCTTGCCGACGTGGAAGCCCGGCAGGTCCGGCGTGATGACGAACGCGCCGATGCCGCGACTGCCCTGCCGGTCCGCGGCCGTGTCGGTGCGCGCCATGACGAGGATGACGCCGGCGTGCGACCCGCTCGTCACCCACGACTTCGTGCCGGTCAGCACCCAGCCGTCGCCGTCGCGCGTCGCTTGGCAGCGCAGCGACGCCGCGTCGCTCCCCGCGTCCGGCTCGGAGAGCGCGAACGCGCCGAGGATCTCGCCGCGCGCCATCGGCCGCAGCCACCGATCCTTCTGCGCTTCGGTGCCCCACCGCAGCAGCATCTGCGTCGGCAGCGAGTTGTGCACGCTCATCATCACGGCGACCGACGCATCGGCCGCCGCGATCTCCTCGAGCGCGATGAGGTAGGTCACCGTGTCGAGCGCGAGCCCGTCGTACTCTTCGGGGAGGAGCATGCCGAGAAACCCCGCGTCGCCGAGCTGCTTCACCAGCGCGGGCTCGAAGTATCCCTCGCGGTCCCACTGCGCGGCGTGCGGCGCGACGTGCTCGCGCGCGAACGTGCGCGCGAGGTCGCGGATCTCGCGCTGGGTCTCGGTGAGCGGGAGAAGATCGGAGAGCATCAGTATTGATAGAAGCCGCGACCGGTCTTGCGTCCGAGCCACCCCGCCGCGACGTACTTCCGCAGCAGCGGGCACGGACGGTACTTCGGGTCGCCGAGCCCGCGGTGCATGACCTCGAGGATCGCGAGGCAGGTGTCGAGGCCGATGAAGTCCGCCAGCGTGAGCGGTCCCATGGGATGGTTCATGCCGAGCTTCATCACCGTGTCGATGGCCTCCGGCGTGCCGACGCCCTCCATCACGCAGTACACGGCCTCGTTGATCATCGGCATGAGGATCCGGTTCGCGACGAAGCCCGGGTAGTCGTTCACCTCCACCGGCGTCTTCCCGACCTTGCGCGCCAGCTCCATCGTCGTCGCGGTCGTCGCGTCGCTCGTCGCTATTCCGCGGATGACCTCCACGAGCTGCATCACCGGCACGGGATTCATGAAGTGCATGCCGATGACGAGCTCGGGGCGGCGCGTGCGCGCAGCGATCTCGGTGATGGAGATGGAGCTCGTGTTCGTGGCGAGGATCGCGCCCGCGTTCGCGAGCCGGTCGACGTCCTGGAAGATGCGGAACTTGAGATCCGCGTTCTCCGTCGCTGCCTCGACGACGATCCCCGCGCCCTCGACCGCCGCCATGTCGACGTGCGTCGAGACGCGGGCGAGCGTGGCGTCCTTCGCCGCCGCGTCGATCGATCCCTTCTTCACCTGTCGGTCGAGGTTCTTCTCGATCGTGGACAGGCCGCGCTGCAGCGCGCCGTCGTTCACGTCGATCATCGCCACGTCGTAGCCGGCGGCCGCGAACACGTGCGCGATGCCGTTGCCCATCTGCCCCGCGCCGATGATCGCGACCTCGTCGATCGGCTCGGTGCGGTACGGTGCGCCGCTCTGCGAGGCGGCGGTCGTCGCTTCAGCCATCGGCGTGCTCCCCGGCGGCCACGCGGCCGCGCTCGAGAAAGTGTGAGGCGCCGCGCCACCGGAGCAGCGCGAGCGCCGAGAGGATTCCGAGTCCGGCGGCGAGTCCCCCCTCGGGGCCCCACGCGCCGCCGGTCAGCCAGTCGGGTCCCGCGTCCACCGTGCGGTAGTCGGGCATGGCGAACGGCAGCCCGCTCACCGCCGCGTGGACCGCGGCGCTCAGCGTCCAGTTCCACGCGAGATGCGTGGCGAACGCGGCCCACACGCTGCCCGTCACGAGCACCACGGCGCCGAGGAAGCATCCCGCGAGCACGACCATCACGATCGACAGCACCGTGACGCCCGGGTTGCTGACGTGCGCGATGCCGAACAACACGCTCGTCGCCGCGAGCGCCGCGACCGGGCCGGCGCTCTCGCGCAGCACCATGAACGGATAGCCGCGGAAGATGAGCTCCTCCAGCAGCGCGGCGGGCGCGAGCTTCGCCAGCAGCGACCCGGCCGCGCCGAACCAGCTGCCATCAGCCGACGGCAGCACGCGCAGCTCGCGGCCGACGATGAGCAGCAGGCACGGCACGCCGATCGCCACGGCGCCGAGCAGCGCGCCTAACGCGAGCCCGCGTGGCCGCAGCGCGGCACGTCCGAGCCCCACGTCGGCCCACGGCCGCCGCTCGACGAGTCGCAGCACGAACAGGTGCGCGGCCAACGCGCCCGCGACCCACAGCCAATCGGCGAGGCTCAGCCAGTACGCGTTGAGCGGGATGCCGAGCGCGCGGAGCACCGCGGCGAGCAGCGGATACACGAGCTGCGCCGCGACGAGCAGCCCCGCGACGAGCGCGAGCACGAAGAGCAGCAGCCGCCACCCCGCACGCAGCCGCCCGTCGGAGGCGAAGAGCCACGCCGGCGGCCGGTCTCCGGCGCGCGGCGCCGCCGCCGGGGGGGGACGGCGCCAGGGCTCAGTCGACGCGCTCCACGCTGAGCGCCACCGCGTCACCGCCGCCGAGGCACAGGGTCGCGAGGCCCGTCGACTTGCCGCGGTCGGCGAGCGCGTACAGCAGCGTGGTGAGCACCCGCGCGCCGCTCGCGCCGATCGGGTGGCCTAACGCGATTGCGCCGCCGTGCACGTTCACGCGGTCCCATGCCCAGTCGAGGCCCTGCCCGGTCGCGATCGCCTGCGACGCGAACGCCTCGTTCGCCTCGAACAGATCGTAGTCGTCGATCGACGTGCCCGCCTTCTTCATGAGGTTCTGCACCGCCGTGATCGGCGCGAAGAACAGGTCCTGCGGGTTCGTCGCGCCGGTCGCGTAGGCGGTGATGCGCGCGAGGATCGTGAGGCCGTGCGCGCGCGCGTACTCCTCGCTCGTCACGACGACCGCCGCACCGCCGTCGTTCAGCGACGACGCGTTCCCCGCCGTCACGCTGAGCTCCTCCGCGGGCACGCCCTTCGTCGCGAACGCGGGGCGCAGCTTCGCGAGCGACTCCGCGGTCGTGTCGCGGCGCGGCCCTTCGTCGGTGTCGACGACGAGGTCGCCCTTCCGACCCGGCACGCGCACCGGCACGATCTCGTCCTTGAACTTGCCCGCGTCCTGCGCGTCGACGGCCTTGCGGTGCGACGCCGCCGCGAACTCGTCCTGCTGCTCGCGCGAGATCCCGGCCTTGCGCGCGGTGTACTCGGCGTGGCCGCCCATGTGCACGTCGCACATCGCACACCACAGCCCGTCCTTGATCATGCCGTCGACGAGCTTCTGGTCGCCGAGCTTCACGCCGTCGCGCATGCCGTAGACGTAGTACGGCGCGTTCGACATGGACTCCTGCCCGCCGGCGACGATCACCTGCGCGTCGCCCGCCTTGATCGCCTGTGCGGCGAGCATCACCGACTTGAGACCGGATCCGCAGACCTTGTTGACGGTCATCGCGGAGACCGTCGCGGGCACGCCGGCCTTCAGCATCGCCTGCCGGGCGGGCGCCTGTCCGACGCCGCCCTGCACGACGTTGCCCATGATGACTTCCTGCACCTCGTCGGCGGGGACGCGCGAGCGCTTGATCGCCTCGCGGATCGCCGCCGCGCCGAGGTCGGGTGCGGTGAGCGAACCGAACGCCCCGAGGAACTTGCCGATCGGGGTGCGCGCGGCCGCCACGATGACGGGCTGACGCGATGTATCGGGCATGACGAGTCGGGTCCGGGTCAGGAGCGGCGTCCCGCGCCTGCCGGGCCACCCGCTCAGCCTGGGAAGCTACCCGGCGGCCAGGCGGGGTTCAACGGAGATGCGCAGGAGCGGGCACGAGGCGCGGGCACGGCAGGACGCATCATCTCCATCGCGTTACCATCATTTCCATACACCGCTCGATGGGAATCGATGGTAACGCCATGAAGATGATGCGTCCCACGCTCAGCCCAGCGCTCTGACCTCCGCGAACCGCTCCCGCAGGATCCGCGCGTCGTCCGGCCGGTCGTCGAGCAGCGCGAAGTCGGCGAAGTCGAATCCTGGACCGACGGTGCAGCCGACGAGCGCGTAATCGCCCGTGGTGCGCGCGGCCTGCCACCACCCCGCGGGCACCGTGTGCGTCGGACGTGCGCCGCTGCCGTCCACCGGCGCCAGCGTGACCGAGCACGACGATGCGAGCGCCGGATCGATGCACAGCAGCTCCAGCGGCGCGCCCTCGTAGTGGTGCCACACCTCGTCCGCGGCGACGCGATGCCAGCGGCTGTGTGCGCCGGCCGCGAGCAGGAAGTAGATGTTCGTCAACGCGTCGCGCTCCGCTCCGTCGCCGCGCGTCACGCGGTCGACGGAGCGGAACAGCTCGCGATACCATCCACCCTCCGGATGCGGCGCGAGGCCGAGCGTCGCCACGAGCTCGGCGGCGCGCGCATGGAGGGGCTTCAAATCCCGACGCCCACCCGCGCGTACACGAACCGGCCGTTGAACCCGAACGGCGAGAAGGAGCTGTACGGGAAGATGCCGAAGTTCGCGTTGCCGGCGACGTTGGAGCGCACGTTGCCGAGGTTGTTGTTCTGGTCCGGGTACACGTCGAACACGTTGTCCGCGCCGGCCGTGAGCGTGAAGCGGCGCAGCACCTTGTACGACGCGCTCACGTCGGTGATCCACTTCGCCCCGAACGTCTGGTCCAGGTTGTCGCTGCCGACCGTGGCGCGCGTCGTCACCGACCCGAAGCGCTGCGTGCGCGCGACGAGCCCGAGATCGTGGTACTCGTAGTTCGCCGACGCGAGGAAGTTGTCGCGCGGCTGCCCCTCCTCGATCCGTGCGCGCTCCACGCGACCGAACAGGTTCTCGTTCTGGTTGCCGAGCTCCGGCGGCGTCTGCGCGACGAGCGTCGCGTGCGTCTTGTTGTGGTTGTACCCGGCCATGAGGCGCACGAACCCGGCGGAGCGCAGCGAGAGGCCGTAGTTGCCCACCACGTCGATGCCGTTCGTGCGCGTGTCGATCGCGTTCGTGAAGTAGCGCGCGCCGGAGACGCCGAGCGGGCGGAGCAGGTTCTGCACCGCCGTGCCGGTGAAGTTCTCGGAGAGTACGATGCGATCGGTGATGTTCACGCGGTACAGATCCACGGTGAACGACAGGCTCCGCGCGGGCTCGAGCGCGACACCCGCGCTGTAGTTCGTGGAGTGCTCGGGCTTGAGCGGCTTCGCGCCTAACACCTTCGCGAGGTCGGAGCCCACCGGCGCCGTGCGGATCTCGAACGGCACGCCGTTCACGAAGTTCGTCGCCGTGGACGAGAAGTAGGTCTGCTGCAGCGACGGCGCGCGGAAGCCGGTGCCGAACGCGCCGCGCAGCACGAAGCCCGGCACGATCGTGAGCCGCGACGCGACCTTCCCGGTGGTCGTGGAGCCGAAGTCGCTGTAGTGCTCGTAGCGCACGGCGCCGCTGACCAGGAACTGCTTCGTGATGTCGCTCTCGACGTCGGCGTACACGGCGGCGTTGTTGCGCGACGCGTCGACCGCATTGCTCGGCTGGAAGCCGGGGAACACCTGCGCGCCGGGAATCGCCTTCGCACCGACGACGACGTTGCCGTTCGCGTCGAGCACCGGCGCGCCGCCGTCCACGTACGAGGCGACGTCGCCGGCCTTGATCCGATACTGGTCCACGCGGAACTCGGCCCCCGCCGCGAGGCGCAGCGGGATCCCCGCGGTTCCGACGTGCACCTCGCGCGACAGATCGAGGTTGTTCATCCACTGTCCGAACACCAGCGTGCCGGCGTAGAAGTTCGTCGGGCTCGCGGCGCCCATCGACGCGTTGTTGCTGTGCGTCACGTCGAAGCGGAAGTTGTCGCGGCCATACCCGGTGCTGAGATCCCACTGCCAGCCGGCGACCTTGCCGCGCGCGCCACCGAAGCCCGAGAAGTCGCCGATGGTGCTCTCGATGAACGGCAGGAAGCCGTTCGGGTAGATGCTGCGCACCGTCTGCGTGTTCTGTGTCACGCGGCGGAAGTTCCCCGCCGAGCGCCCCTCGCGGTGGTCGAATCCGCCGAACGCGTACAGCTCGACGCCGTTCGCGAGGTCGTAGCCGCCGTTGAACATGCCCACCGCGTCGGCCACGGCGGCGTCGCCGAGCTCGTAGTTCATTGGGCCGGTCGAGAGGTCGCGGAACGTGCCGTTGGTCACCTCGGCGAACGTCTGCGGTCGCGGGTCGGCCAGCGTGCGGTTCGTGTTGCCGCGGTTCCGGTACTCGACGCCGCCGTGCAGGAACCGCGACTGCGACGACGCGACGCCCTTGTCGAGCGCCGCGTGCACGAGCCCTCCGTCGTGCGCCGAGCGGCTCGGCGTCTGCGCGGTGACTGGCGTCGCGACGCCGCTCACCAGGTTCGTGCCGTTCACCGTCTGGCCGCCGTAGGTCGTCGCCGTGCGCCCATACTCCGCCGTGAGGTTGCCGTCGGCGCCCGACTTCAGCACGATGTTCACCACGCCGGCGATCGCGTCGGAGCCGTACTGCGCCGCGGCGCCGTCGCGCAGCACCTCGATGTGATCGATCATGCTCGCCGGGATGGCGTTCACGTCGACCGCCGCCTGTCCGCGTCCCACGGAGCCATTGAGGTTCACGAGGGCGCTCGTGTGACGCCGCTTGCCGTTCAGCAGCACGAGCACCTGGTCGGCGCCCAGTCCGCGCAGCGTGAGCGGGCGCACGTGGTCCGTGCCGTCGGTGATCGACGGCCGCGGGAAGTTCACGCTCGGCGCGAGCTGCTGGAGGATCTGCGCCGTCTCCGTGCGGCCCGTGCTCTTGATCTCCGCCGCCGACAGCACGTCGACCGGCACCGGCGACTCGATCACCGTGCGCGCTTCCGTGCGGCTGCCGACGACCGCCACCGCCTCCAGCGTGCTCGCGGCGCGCGCCAGCCGGAAGTTGCGCGTGACCGTGCCGCCCGCCGTGACGACGACCGTGTCGCGCGGCGACGTGTAGCCGATCAGCCGCGCGCGCAGCTCGTACGTGCCGGGACGCAGTGCGATGCGATACGTGCCGTCGGACTTCGTGAGCGCGCCGTACGGCGTGCCGGTGACGGCGATGGTCGCGCCGACCATGCCCTCGCCGCTCTCGCCGGTGACGCGTCCGGTGACCGTGCCGAGCGCCGGCTGCTGGGCGGCCGCGCGCTCCGCGGCGAGGACGAGCGATCCGGCCAGGAGGAGCCGGGTGACGTGCAGGTGCATCACGAACCTCCGACGACGCGCCGCCGGCGCTCGTGGCGACGCAGAAGGTGGGACGGGGGTGCGGGGAGTGCCGCGCAATGCGACGTCTGCGTCTACTTCATGTGCCAGAACGAGCGACCCGCCGATCGCACGGTGGGTCACCGGCGGCCGGCGGGTCGGGGCGAGTCGTGCGCGCGCGGGTCAGGCCGTCGGCGGCGCGTCCTGCCAGAGCGCGCGCGTGCGGATCTCGTCGGCGAGCCGCGCGACGAGCGCGTCGAGGCCTAACGATTCCTGCTGCTTCTCCGCGCCGCGCCGGCGGAGCGTCACCGTGCGCTGCTCCTGCTCGCGGCGGCCGACGACCGCCATGTACGGCACCTTCAGGTGCGACGCGTCCTTGATCACCTCGCGGTAGTCCTTGCGGTGCTCGCGGTCGTAGCCCACGCGCACGCCCGCCGCGCGCAGCGCGCCGACGACCTCCTCCGCGTACGCGTCGTAGTCGGCGGCGATCGGCACCACGCGCACCTGCTCCGGCGCGAGCCACGTCGGGAAGTTGCCCGCGAAGTGCTCGATGAGGATCGCGATGAACCGCTCGAACGACCCGCTCACCGCGCGGTGGATGACGACCGGCCGGTGCGGCGCGTTGTCCTCGCCGACGTAGCTCATGTCGAACCGCTCGGGGTTCATGTAGTCGAGCTGGATCGTGCCGAGCTGCCACGCGCGCCCGATCGAGTCCGTCACGTCGAAGTCGATCTTCGGGCCGTAGAACGCGCCGTCGCCGGGCTTCAGCTCGTACGGCATCCCCGTCGCCCCGAGCGCGGCCTTCAGTCCCGCCTCGGCGCGGTCCCACTGCTCGTCGGAGCCGATGCGCTGCTCGGGGCGCGTCGCGAACTTCAGCGTCGCCTTCAGCCCGAACGCCTCGTAGTAGCCGAGGATGAAGTCGAGGAGGAAGCGCACCTCCGCCGTGATCTGGTCCTCGCGCAGGAACACGTGGCAATCGTCCTGCTGGAACTGCCGCACGCGCGTGAGCCCCGAGAGCGCGCCCGACACCTCGTTCCGGTGCAGCACGTCCATCGTCACGAGCCGCAGCGGCAGCTCGCGATAGGAGTGCTTCGAGGAGTTGAAGTAGACGTAGTGCGACGGGCAGTTCATCGGCTTGAGCGACATGTCGTGCTCGTTCGTCTCGTTGTCGAGCACGAGGAACATGTTCTCGCGGTACTTGCCCCAGTGGCCGGACTGCTCCCACAGCGCCTTGTTGTAGAGCAGCGGCGTCTTCACCTCGTTGAAGTCGCGCTGCTGTCGCTCGCGCACGAAGTCGACGATCGTGTTGTAGAGGATCGTGCCGCGCGGCGTCCAGAACGCGGCGCCCGGCGACACCGCGTGGAACTGGAACAGGTCGAGCTGCCTGCCTAACAGGCGGTGATCGCGCCGCTTCGCCTCCTCGATGCGGTGCAGGTGCTGCTCGAGGTCGTCCTTCTTGAAGAACGCCGTGGCGTAGATGCGCTGCAGCATCTGCCGCTTCACGTCGCCGCGCCAGTACGCGCCGGCCGTGTTGAGCAGCTTGAAGTGCTTCAGCCACGACGTGTCGGGCACGTGCGGGCCGCGGCAGAGATCCACGAAGTCGCCGTCGCGGTACGTGGAGATGACCTCGTCCTCGGGGAGATCCTGCAGCCGCTCGAGCTTCAGCGGATCCTCGCGAAAGACGACGCGGGCCTCGTCGCGCGACACCTCGCTGCGCTCGAACGCGAGCTTCTCCTGCGCGACCTTGCGCATCTCCGCCTCGAACGCCGCGAGGTCGTCGGGCGTGAACGGCTTCTCGACCTCGAAGTCGTAGTAGAAGCCGTCCTCGATCGCCGGGCCGAAGCCGATCTTCGCGTCGGGGCGGAGCCGGCGCACCGCCGTCGCGAGCACGTGCGCGCCGGAGTGGCGCAGCACGTCGAGCGCCTGCGGGTCCTTCTCCGTGAGGACGCGGAACGCGCCACCCTTCCGCAGCGGCGTGATGAGGTCCTGGATCTGTCCGTCGACGCTCACCGCCACGGCGGCGCGCAGCAGCCGCTCGCCGATGGATGCGACGACGTCGCGCGGGAGCGTGCCGTAGGGCACCTCGCGCGTCGCGCCGTCGGGCAGCGTGAGCGTGATCGTATCGACGTCGGGAGCGTGAAGAGCGGCGGACGCGTCCATCCTGGCGAGGCTCGTGCGGGTATGCGAGTGTGAAGCGCGCATGCCGCACGCCGCGCATGCCGCGCGGGCCGTCGGAGGCCAAATCGCGGGCCGGCAGGTGGCCTTGTTCTTGCGCGCTCGCGCACGCAGCATCGCGCCGTCGTCTGACGCGCAACTTATTCCAGCATCATCACCTCCGCCACTCGACCACTCACGAACATGGCATCCAGGTACCGTGCGCTCCGCCGCCGTCGCCGGCACGAAGACTCGAGCAACGTCGGCCTCTTCGTGGCCGTCGGCGCGCTCGCCGGCATCGCCGCCGGAGTGTTGCTCGCCCAGCGGTACGGGGGGCTCTCGGCCCTTTCCGAGAAGGTCTCGCGCGGCGTGCGCGATCGCATCGGCGAGCGCTTCGGCGAGCGGTTCGCCGATCGCTTCGGCGACGGCGAGCGGCGCGAGCGCGAGGCCGCCGGCTTCCGCGACCGCGGCATCGAGGGACAGGACTACGACGACGAGCCGCTCGACGACGAGTACGCCGACGAGGGCGAGGAGCTGGAGGAGCGTGTCCTGGAAGCGTTCCGCAACGACCCGATCCTGAGCGAGCGCGCGATCGACATCGGCGCGATCGGCCGCGGGATCATCGAGCTCACCGGCTGGGTCCACGCCGAGGACGAGACCCAGCACGCCGTCACCGTCACCCGCGGCGTGCCGGGGGTGGACACCGTCGTCAACAGACTCGTCGTCCGCGACGAGGAGGAGCGCATGGATGATTCGGCCCGCCGCTACGAGAGCGGCGAAGCGGAGACCTCGCCCCGATGGGAGGGCCAGGGCGTCGGCACCGGCCGGCCCCGCCAGGGCACCTCGGCCGACCCCGGCCGCCACTCCGACCCGCGCGCGGTGCTCGAGGACCGCTGGCAGGGGAAGGACAAGGCGATCCGCGCCGCCGCCGAGGACATCGACGGCCTCGCCGAGCGCCGCGACCGCGCCGAATCGACCCCGGGCGACCGCACCGGCGGCGCCCCCGTCGCGCCCAGCGGCGTCCCGAAGGGCGACCACGTCGCCGACCCCGCGTCGGCCGAGCCGATCCTTCGCGAGCAGACCGGACGAGTCACGCGCGCTGATTGAGCGAGCGCGGAGCGCGGAGCGGGGAGCGTGGAGCCGATTCGGTCTCCACGCTCCCCGCTCCGCGCTCCACGCTCGCTGTCTCCGGTGTCGGCGGGTCCGAGCCTTGCCGAAGGCAGTCGGACGTACCAACACGGAGGAAGTAGATGTCGGATCGCCAGAAACCGCACAACGGACGGGACCGCAGCGGACACTTCAAGGTCCGCCAGGAAGATTTCGAGGACAAGCTCGCCGACCCGAACGGGCCGGAGTTCATCGCCGATGACGTCCGCCTCGGCGGCGCCGTCGAGGACGTCGGCCTGGAGGGCGGCCGCCGCGCCGACGAGCTCCAGCGCGAGATCGACGTGAACCGCGAGGTCACCGAGCGCTTCCGTCGGCCGGACGCCGGCCCGACGGGCCAGCGCTGACGCGCGGCCCGAGGGCAAGAGGGCAGGAGGGCAGGAGGGCAGGAGAGTCGACAGCCCTCCTGCCCTCCTGCCCTCTTGCCCTCCTGCCCTCCTGCCCTCGTTAGAATTGCGGGATGACCGCTCCGACCGACACGACGGGCGCCTCGCCCATCCCGCCGATCTACAACGCCGCGGCCACCGAGCCGGCAGTGTACGCCGCCTGGGAGGAGGCCGGCGTGTTCGCCGCCCGCCCCGAGGACAGCGCGCGCCTCGGCGGGCCCCGGCCGCCGTTCACCATCGTCATCCCGCCGCCGAACGTCACCGCGGTGCTCCACATGGGGCACGGGCTGAACAACAGCGTCCAGGACGTCATCGTCCGGTGGCGGCGCATGGCCGGCGACGAGACGCTGTGGGTCCCCGGCACCGACCACGCCGGCATCGCCACGCAGAACGTCGTGGAGAAGCAGATCGCCCGCGAGGGGCTCACCCGCTACGACCTCGGGCGTGAAGCGTTCGTCGAGCGCACCGTCAAGTTCGTCGAGGAGACCGGTGGCGCCATCCTCCAGCAGCTCCGCGCCATCGGCTGCTCGTGCGACTGGACGCGCACCGCGTACACGCTCTCCCCCGAGCTGTCGCGCGCCGTGCGCGAGGCGTTCGTGCGGCTGTGGGAGCGGGGGCTCGTCTACAAGGGCCACCGCGTCATCCACTGGTGCCCGCGCTGCATGACGTCGCTCTCCGACGAGGAGGCGGAGTTCCACGACGCGCAGGGGAAGCTGTACCACATCAGCTACCCGCTGCAGGACGACCCCACGCGCTCGGTCACGGTGGCCACCACGCGCCCCGAGACGATGCTCGGCGACGTGGCCGTCGCCGTGAACCCGAGCGACGATCGGTACCGCGATCTCGTCGGCACGTACGTGCTGCTGCCGATCGTGAACATCCCCATCCCCGTCGTCGCCGACGAGTACACCGACCCGACGTTCGGCACCGGCGTGGTGAAGATCACGCCGGCGCACGACGCGAACGACTTCGAGGTCGGCCGCCGCCACGGTCTGCCGCAGCCGATCGTCATGACCGCCGAGGCGATCATGGACGAGGTCTCCGACGCGGCCGGGCGCGTGCCCGATGGGATCCGCGGGCTCGATCGCGACGCGGCGCGCGAGCGCATCGTCGAGCTGCTGCGCGAGGCCGGACGGCTGGAGAAGGTGGAGAACCACCCGCACGCGGTGCGGAAGTGCTACCGCTGCGAGACCGTGGTCGAGCCGCGCCTCAGCGATCAGTGGTTCGTGCGCATGGCGCCGCTGGCCGAGCCGGCGCTCGCCGCGCATCGCCGCGGCGAGACGCGCGTCCTCCCCGAGCGGTGGGACGCCGTCTACGTGAACTGGCTCGAGGGGATCCGCGACTGGAACATCTCGCGTCAGCTCTGGTGGGGACACCGCATTCCGGTGTGGTACTGCGACGCGTGCGGCGGCGAGCCGATCGTGAGCCGCGCCGACGTCGCGAGCTGTCCGACGTGCGGCGGCACCGTTAGGCAGGACGAGGACGTGCTCGACACGTGGTTCTCGTCGTGGCTCTGGCCGCTCTCCACGCTCGGCTGGCCCGACGAGACGCCCGACCTCGAGGCGTTCTATCCGACCGACGTGCTCGTGACGGCGCCCGAGATCCTGTTCTTCTGGGTCGCGCGCATGATCATGGCCGGCCTCGAGTTCAAGGGCCGCGTGCCGTTCCACACCGTGTACCTCACCGGCACGGTGCGCGACACGCAGCACCGCAAGATGTCCAAGTCGTTGGGCAACGGCATCGACCCGCTCGACGTCGTCGCGCTCTACGGCGCCGACGCGCTGCGGTGGACGGTGATCGCAGGGCTCGGCCTCGGCGCCGACGTCATCCTCGACAACCGCGATCTCGAGAAGTCGTTCGCCGCGGGCCGCAACTTCTGCACGAAGCTGTGGAACATCGGCCGCTTCCTGCTCACCAACGTCGGCGACGAGCCCGTTAGGCCGCTCGCCGACGTCGACCGGTCGCGCCTCACGCGCGCCGACCGCTGGATCCTCGCGCGCCTCGACATGGCGGTGGCCGAGTGCGACGGCGCGCTGGGCCCCGCGCGCCCGGACGCCTCGCACCGCTGGGCGAGCGCCGAGCGGTTCGTCGGCCTGCGGCTGAACGAGTACGCCGAGGCGGCGCGCCGCTTCGCGTGGAACGAGCTCGCCGACTGGTACGTGGAGTCGACGAAGGGGCGCCTCGCCGGCCCGGACGCGACGCCCGAGGATCGCGAGGTCGCGCGCGCCGTGCTCACGCACTGCTTCGACCAGGCGATGCGGCTGCTGCATCCGATCGTGCCGTTCATCACCGAGTCGCTGTGGCAGCGCATCCCCGGGCGCGTCGAGGGCGAGCTGCTCGCGCGCGCCGCGTGGCCGCACCTGCGCACCGGCGACGCCGGCGCGACGGACGCGCGGGTGGCGGAGTTCGAGATCGTGCGCGCCGCCGTGGAGGGGCTGCGCCGCACCCGCTCGGAGTACGTGATCGCGCCGAGTGCGTGGATCGACGCGGTGATCGTCGCCGGCGACGACGCGCGCGCCGTGTTCGAGCAGGAGGCGGCGCTCGTCGGGCGGCTCGCGCGCGCGCGCCTCACCGTCGCGCCCTCCGCGCCGGCGGGCGGCGGCGCGGCGCACGTCGTCATCGGACGGGGCGTGGAGCTCGTCGTGCCGCTCGGCGGCATCGTCGACGTGGAGAAGGAGTGCGCGAAGCTCGGCAAGGAGCTCGCGGACCTCGACAAGCAGCTCGGCGCGCTGCGCGGCCGGCTGTCGAACGAGCGCTTCGTCTCCGGCGCGCCGGCCGACGTGGTGGAGAAGGAGCGCGTCAAGGAGCGCGACTGGACGGAGCGGCGCGCGCAGCTCGCGGCGAAGCTCAGCGCGCTGTGCGGCGCGCAGTGACCGGCGCGGGTCGCGGCGGCCGCGGCGTCGTTAGGCGGCTCGCCGCGGTCGCGTCGGTCGCCGCGCTCGCCCTCGCCGCGTCGCGCTGCGCGTCGCCCGGCATCCCGCCGGGCGGCCCGCCCGATGACTCGCCGCCGCAGCTGCTGCGCATCTCGCCGGAGAGCGGCGCCACGAACGTGCATCCACGCGAGTTCGAGCTCGAGTTCGACGAGGTCGTGGCCGAGGTGCCTACCGGCGCGAACGCGGCGAGCGGCGCGCCGGCGGCGGGCGGCGGCTCGTTCACCGGCAATCCCACGGGGCCGAACCTCGCGTCGATCATGGTGCTGTCGCCGCGCGCCGGCGCGCTGCGCGCGGACTGGCATCGCGACCGCGTCACCGTGCACGCGCGCCAGCCGCTGCGCGCGAACACGACGTACACGCTCACCGTGCTGCCGGGCCTCGCGGATCTGCGCAGCAACGTCCGCGACTCGGCCATCGTCGTCGTGTTCTCCACCGGACCCACGCTCGACACGGGGCGCGTCGGCGGCATCGTGTTCGACTGGGTCGCGGGCCGCGTCGCGCAGCGCGCGCTCGTCGAGGCGATCGGTCCCGACAGCGTCACGTACGTCGCGGTCACCGACACCGGCGGCCGCTTCGTCATGCGCAACCTGCCGGTGGGCACGTACGCGTTTCGCGGCGTGCTCGACGTGAACAACAACCGCGCGTTCGACCCGCGCGAGGCGTACGACCTCGTGAGCGTCGGGCCGCCGCAGTTCGCGCGCGGCGACTCGGCGAAGGTCGAGCTACTCGCGTTCGTGCACGACACCCTGGGTCCGCGGCTCACCACCGTCGCCGTCACCGACAGCGTCACGCTGCGCCTCACGTTCGACAAGCCGCTCGACCCGGCCGCTCCGGTCACGCCCGATCGCTTCCGCGTCGTCGGCCGCGACTCGACGGTGGTGCCGGTGATCGCCGCGTACCGTGCCGTCGACTTCGACAGCCTGAAGGCGCGCATCGCGCGCGCGCGCGCGCCGACTCGATCGCCCGCGCCGGGACCGCGCGCGACACGACGCGTCGAGCGCCCGCCGCTCCGCGGGTCGACACGGCGCGCGCGCGCCGCGACAGCATCGCCGCGGCGCGCCGCGACTCGACGCGCGGCCGCCCGCCCGCACCGCCGCCGGTGCCGAGCCGTCCGTCGCCGTCCACCGACATCGTGATCGTGCTTCGCCAGCCGCTGCGGCCGAACGCGTTCTACCGCGTGTCGGCAAGCGGGCAGCGCTCGGTCTCCGGCGTCACGCTCGCGCTGAGCGAGCGCCAGTTCACCACGCCGAAGGCCGAGCCGCCGCCGGACAGCACGCGCCGCGCGCCGGGCGATACGACGCGCCGGGTGCCCAACGACACGACGCGCCGGGTGCCCAACGACACGACGCGCCGGGTGCCTAACGATACGACGCGGCGCGTGCCCAACGATACGGCGCGCCGCGTGCCGGGCCGGCCGCGATGAGCGACGACGGAGCCGGCCGCCGGGCGGTGTTCTTCGACCGCGACGGCACGCTGATCGACGACGTGCACTACATCGCCGATCCCACGAAGGTCGTCCTCCGCCCCGGCGCGGCGGGCGCGGTGCGGCGAATCAACCAGGCCGGGTGGCTCGCCATCGTGGTCACGAACCAGTCCGGCATCGCGCGCGGCATGCTCACCGAAGACGACTACCGGCGCGTCGAGGCGCGCGTCGGGGAGCTGTTGGGCACCGGCGGGGCGCGGCTCGACGCGAGCTACTTCTGCCCACACCTCCCCGAGGTGACCGGACCCTGCGCGTGCCGCAAGCCGGGCACCGCGCTGTACGAGCGCGCCGCGGCGGAGCACGGCATCGACCTCGCCCGTTCGGCCTACGTGGGCGACAAGCTGCGCGACGTGGAGCCGGCGCGGCGACTCGGCGGCCTCGGCGTGCTCGTGCCGTCGCGCGACACGAAGTGGCTCGACCAGCAGCGCGCGCGCGACGAGTTCACGCTGAACACCACGCTCGACGCCGCGGTGGATCGCGTGCTCGCGTGGCGGGGGAGCGCGTCGTGAACCGCGCGCGCATCGCGGTGCTCGCCTCCGGCGGCGGCTCCAACCTCCAGGCGCTGCTCGACCACCTCGACGCGCTCGGCGACGCGCGCGCGGCGGACGTGGTGCTCGTCCTCGCGAACCGCGCCGACGCCGGTGCGCTCGACCGCGCCCGGGCGCGCGGCATCGCCGCCGACACGCTGCGCGAGCCGGGCGACGGCGACGCGCTGCTCGCGCTGCTGCAGGCGCAGCGCGTCGACCTCGTCGTGCTCGCCGGCTACCTGAAGCTCGTGCCCCGCGCGGTCGTCGCCCGCTTCCGCGGCCGCATGCTGAACGTGCACCCTGCCCTGCTCCCCGCGTTCGGCGGCGCGGGCATGTACGGCGCGCGCGTGCACCAGGCGGTGCTCGACGCCGGCGCCCGCATCTCGGGAGCGACCGTGCACTTCGTCGACGACCAGTACGACCGCGGTCCCATCGCCGCGCAGTGGCCGGTACCCGTCTACGCCACCGACTTCGCCGACACGCTCGCGAAGCGGGTGCTGCGCGTGGAGCACCTGCTGCTGCCGCGCGTGGTGCAGGCGGTGGCCGCGGGTGACGTGCGCCTCGCGCCCGACGGCTCCGTGGTCGGCGCGTTCCGCGATGGCCCGCCCGATGCCGCGTTCACGGTCACGACCGACGCCGACGCCGTCGCGCACGAGATCGACCGCGCGCTCCGTTAGGCACCCCGTCTCGCCGCGTTCCCCGCTCCCCGCTCCACGCTTTCCCCAATGCGCGCTCTGCTCTCCGTCTCCGACAAGACCGGACTCGTCGACCTCGCCCGCGGCCTGATGGCGTTAGGCGCCGAGCTGGTCTCCACCGGCGGTACCGCGCGAGCGCTGCGCGACGCCGGCCTTCAGGTCATGGACGTCAGCGAGATCACGGGCTTCCCCGAGATGCTCGACGGCCGGGTGAAGACGCTGCACCCCGTCGTGCACGGCGGTCTCCTCGCGCGCCGTGACCTGCCCGGGCACATGGACGCGATCGCCGCGCACGACATCCAGCCGATCGACGTCGTCGTCGTGAACCTGTACCCGTTCCGCGAGACCGCTGCGCGCCCCGGCGCGACGCGCGACGACGTCGTCGAGCAGATCGACATCGGCGGCCCGTCGATGCTCCGCTCCGCGGCGAAGAACCACGACGCCGTCACGGTCGTCGTCGACCCGGCGGACTATGACGAGGTGTTAGGCGTCCTGCGCGGCGCGGCGGCGGAAGACCTGCGCGTCCTCCGCCGCCGCCTCGCGGCCAAGGTCTTCGCCCACACCGCCGCCTACGACGCCGCGATCGCCGCGTGGTTCGCCGAGCAGGAAGGCGACCGCTTTCCCGCGCGCCTGACGCTCGCCGTGGAGCGCGCGCAGGGACTGCGCTACGGCGAGAACCCGCACCAGCGCGCCGCGTTCTACGTCGAGCGGCGCGGTGCGGGGCTCGGCGCGCTCGTCCAGCGCGGCGGCAAGGAGTTGTCGTTCAACAACCTACTGGACCTCGAGGGCGCGCTGCTCGCCACCGATCCGTTCGCCGACGAGACGCGCGCCTGCTGCGCGATCGTGAAGCACACCACGCCGTGCGGCCTCGCCATCGGCGCCACGGCGCGGGAGGCGTACGAGAAGGCGCTCGCCTGCGATCCCACGAGCGCGTTCGGCGGCATCATCGCGCTCACCGTGCCGGTCGACGACGAGGCCGCGGAGTCGATCAGCCGCCTGTTCGTCGAGTGCGTCGTCGCTCCCGAGTTCACACCCGGCGCGATCGAGACGCTCGGCCGCAAGAAGAACCTGCGCATCCTCGAGGGGCGCGCCCCGGCCGACCCGCGCGCGCTCGACGTGAAGCGCGTGCGCGGCGGGCTGCTCGTCCAGGACCGGCTGCCTGCCGTGAGCGTCGACGATGGCTGGACCGTCGTCACCGACCGCGCGCCGACCGACGAGGAGCTCGACGACCTCCGTTTCGCGTGGCGCGCCGTGGCGAGCGTGAAATCCAACGCCATCGTGCTCGCCCGCGGCGGCGCGACGATCGGCATCGGCGCCGGGCAGATGTCGCGCGTCGATGCGTCGTTCCTCGCCGGGCACAAGGCGCGGCAGCTCGGCCACGACACCGCCGGTACCGCGCTCGCCTCGGACGCGTTCTTCCCGTTCCGCGACGGCGTCGACCAGGCCGCGGCGGCCGGCGTGCGCGCCATCGTGCAGCCCGGCGGCTCCGTCCGCGACGCCGAGGTCGTGGCGGCGGCGAACGAGCACGGCATGGCGATGGTATTTACCGGGGTGCGGTTGTTCCGGCATTGACCCGCTGAGTGACTGCGTGGCTGCGTGGCTGCGTAAGCGCCGGAGTCACACGGAGCTACGCAGCTACGCAGCCACGCAGCCATGGGTTCCGGTGACGAACCGGCTATTCTTCTGGTTTACGTTCGGCAGCTCCCGATCTCCCCGCTTCACCCGTCATGGCCACCTCCGTCCGATCCGAGCGCCTCGCCGCCACTGAGCGGTCGAGTCCCGCCGCCGCGACCGCCGAGCTGGACTACCGTCCCTCGTACATCGCGGCCGGCGTCGTGTCGCTCGTCGTGCTCGTGCTCTACCTGCTCACGCTCGCCCCGTCGACGTCGATGTGGGACACGAGCGAGTACATCGCCGCCGCGTACGTGCTCGGCATCCCGCACCCGCCGGGCAACCCGTTCTTCGTGCTGATCGGCCGCGTCGCGTCGCTGCTGCCCATCGGCGGCAGCGTCGCCGCTCGCATCAACGTGCTCGCAGCGCTGTGCAGCGCGGTCTCGGCCGGCCTCTGGTTCCTCGTCGCCGAGCGCGTGCTCGTGAGCTGGCTCGCCCGCCGCTGGCAGCGCATCGTCGGCGGCGCGGTCGCGGCGCTCATCGGCGCCACGGCGTTCACGGTGTGGAACCAGAGCGTGGTGAACGAGAAGGTCTACACCGTCTCGCTGCTGTTCTTCGCGATCGTGTCGTGGCTCATGGTGCGCTGGTCCGACGAGCCCGAAGGGACGCGCGCCGACCGCACGCTGGTGCTCGTCGCGTATCTCATCGGCCTGGGCTACGCGAACCACCCCGCGGGCTTCCTCGTCGCGCCGGCCGTCGCGGCGGCGGTGCTGATCCGCAAGCCGCTCACGCTGCTCCGCTGGAAGCTGCTGCTCGCCGGCGCGGCCGCGTTCATCGTCGGCCTCACACCGTTCGTCTACCAGCCGATCCGCGCCGCGCACTTCCCCGCCATCAACGAGGGCGAGCCCACGGCGTGCACGAACGGTCCCAAGGTCGACTGCACGCTGAGCAAGCTGACCTACGACCGGTTGATGGCGAACATCAATCGCGACCAGTACGGCAAGCCGTCGCTCGCCGAGCGCCAGGCGCCGTTCACCGCGCAGGTCGGGATGTGGTGGCTGTACTTCAAGTGGCAGTGGCTGCGCGATGCCCACAGCGAGCTGCCTGGGCTGCAGAGCGGCCTCGCGGTGCTGTTCCTCGCCCTCGGCCTCGTGGGCGGGTGGGTGCACTGGAACCGGGACCGACAATCGTTCTGGTTCTTCGGCCCGCTCGTGTTCACGGTGACGTTCGCGCTGATCTACTACATGAACTTCAAGTACGGCGCGTCGCAGGCGCCGGAGCTGGGGAACAACGTCCAGCGCGAGGTGCGCGACCGCGACTACTTCTACATCTGGAGCTTCTCCACGTGGGGCGTGTGGGCCGCGCTGGGCCTCGTGTGGGTGTGGGAGTCCATCGCCGCGCTGTTCGGCGCCGACAAGGTGAAGCTCGGCCGGCAGTACGTCGACCAGCCGCGCGAGCGGAGCTGGCTGCTCGCGTCGCCGACGCTGGCGCTCGCGTTGATTCCGCTCTTCGGCAACTGGAAGCAGGCGTCGCGCGCGAACCAGAAGGACACCGCGGCGTTCGCGAAGGATCTGCTGAACTCCGTCGAGCCGTACGGCATCCTCGTCACCGTCGGCGACAACGACACCTTCCCGCTCTGGTATGCGCAGGAGGTCGAGGGGATCCGGAAGGACGTCATCATCGCGAACACGTCCCTGCTGAACACCGACTGGTACACGCGGCAGCTCGTTAGGCGCCCCGTGTACGAGTACGACGCCGCGAAGGGTCCGGCGATCTACCGCGGGCAGACGTGGCCGAAGCCCACGAAGCCGCCGATCAATCTCAGCATGAAGGAGCTCGACGCGATCCCGCTCGGGATCAGCCTCGGGCAGCAGAACACGTTCGTGAAGGGCGTCGGCGCGGACACGATCCACGCCACCATCCAGGGGCAGGAGCTCTACCGCGCGGATCTGCTCGTGCTCTACATGATCCGCGACGCGTACCCCGAGCGGCCGGTGTACTTCAGCCGCACGTCGGGCGGCTACGGCCAGGAGCTCGGTCTGCAGAGCTACCTGCTGACCCAGGGACTCGCCCGCAAGCTGCTTCCCACGCCTCCCGTGCCCGGCAAGGACACGATCATGATGCAGGGCGAGGGATGGGTGGACCTGAAGCGCACGACCGACCTCTGGCAGTCCGTGTTCGAGGGACCGAAGGCGCTCATCAAGCGGGGCGACTGGGTGGACATGCCGAGCCGCGGCATCCCCGACCTCTACACGATCACGGGGATCGAGCTCGCCGAGGCGCTCGCGCGCACGGGGCGCCCGCAGGTCGCGCAGCAGGTGATGGCCACCACGCAGCAGCTCGCCCGCGCCATGCACAGCGAGCGCGACTTCGGCCTCGACCGTCCGATCCCGAACATCACGGGCCCGGGCGAGAGCCCGCTGCCCAACCTCATCCCTGCCGCGCCAACCGACTCGGCCGCGCTCCCCGGCGCGAAGAGTGGCGCGCCCCCGCCGACCAAGGTGGCGCCCCCACGCTGATCGCGTGGAACGCGCTTGACGGTGCGGCGTTTGCGAGTTGCGGGCGGTGGGACCACTGGGTTCCGCCGCCCGCTTTCATTACGGAGGGTTCATGACCGACCCGCGCCCAGCGAAGCGCGCCGACCACGATTCGGATGCGAGCCCGCGCACCGACCGCCGGCACAAGCACACGGTAGGCGGATCCGCGCGCAACCCACGCAACGACGTGCAGCGCTACATCACGCGGCATCGGCTCGAGCCATTCCACCGCGCGCTGTGGACGCTCGCGGTCGCGGTGTTCGGGGACGAGGCGACCGTGGTACCGCACATCCGCACGGTCAGCGGGCGCAAGCGCCTCACGTTCGTGGTCGATGCGGCGGACCCCTCGGCGAGCATGGACTACGAGCACTTCCTGCCGCGCGAGCGTGCGTTCTGGACCGCGTACGCCCACGTGCCGAAGCCCGAGATCCCGTTCCTCGTCGCGGTGCGGCCGGCACGAGGCTGGTGCCGTCTCGAGGCGCTCGCGCCGATGTTCGCGTTCATGCCGACGGGCGACCTCGAGGCCTGACGACGCTCGGCGTCGTGAGCCGCGAAATCGAGCGGGGCCGCGCGACATCGTCGCGCGGCCCCGCTCGCACATCTCGGGTCGGGCGTACTTGCAGCCCACAGCGGCTCGCCTTGCGTCGGCCTACGACCCCGGCCATCTTTCGTAGACGGGCCCAGGCCTTTGGTTCGAGGAGGGCTGGCCGAATGGTTAAGGCAGCGGTCTTGAAAACCGCCGTCGCGCGAGCGACTTCAGGGTTCGAGTCCCTGGCCCTCCGCTCGGCTCCTTCTCGTCGCTGCGCCGGAGCCAATACTGGAGAGATGGCCGAGTGGCTGAAGGCACCGGTTTGCTAAACCGGCATAGGGGGTCAACCCCTATCGGGGGTTCGAATCCCCCTCTCTCCGCTTCGCGGGTCCGTCGGTTCGCCGGCGGACCCGCGTTTTTCGTTCGGTACCCCGATCTCGCATGAGCTCCGATTCCACCGATTCCGCGCGCACGCCGCGCCTTCGCTTCGCTCCGTCGCCCACCGGCTACCTCCACGTCGGCGGCGCGCGCACCGCGCTGTTCAACTGGCTGTACGCGAAGCACTACGGCGGCCAGTTCCTGCTCCGCATCGAGGACACCGACCGCGCGCGCAGCACCGAGGCGAGCACCCGCGCGATCTTCGAGGGGCTCGGCTGGCTCGGGCTCGCGTGGGACGAGGAGGTCGTCTTCCAGGGCGCGCACGGCGAGCGGCACCGCGCCGACGCGATGCGTCTCGTGGAGCGCGGCGCCGCGTACCGCTGCTTCTGCACGCCCGCGGAGCTCGACGAGCGCCGAAAGGCGGCCGAGGCGGAGGGCAACGCGTTCCGGTACGACCGCCGGTGCGACCGTCTGTCCGCCGACGAGGTGGCTCGCCGCGTCGACAGCGGCGAGCCGTTCGCCGTGCGCTTCCGCGTGCCCGAGGGCGAGACGTCGTGGACCGACGTCGTGCACGGCCGCATCACGTTCCCGAACAAGGACATCGAGGACTTCGTCGTCCTCCGCTCCGATGGGACGCCGATCTACAACATGGCCGTCGTGTCGGACGACATCGCGATGGCGATCACGCTCGTGATGCGCGGCGACGACCACATCTCCAACACGCCGAAGCAGATCCTGATCTACGAGGCGCTCGGCGCCGAGCTGCCGACGTTCGCGCACCTCCCGATGATTCACGGGACGGACGGCAAGAAGCTCAGCAAGCGTCACGGCGCCACCGCGGTCGGCGACTATGAGCACATGGGCATCCTCGCCGAGGCGATGCTCAACTTTCTCGCGCTGCTCGGCTGGTCCCCGGGCGGCGACCGCGAGGTGATGACCGTCGACGAGATGATCGCGCTGTTCTCCACCGACGGCCTGCAGAAGAAGGCCGCCGTGTTCGACCCGAAGAAGCTCGAGTGGATGAACGGGCAGCACCTCATGCTGCTCCCGATCGACGCGGTGGTGGCGCGCGTCGGTGCCGCGCTCGTCTCCGCTGGGCTCACGACGGAGGAGGATCTGCGCGCGCGCCCCGACTGGTACGCCCGGCTGCTCGAGCAGCTCCGCGTGCGCGGCCGCACGGTCGACGAGATCGTGCGTCAGGCGCCGCCGTTCCTGCGCGATCCCATCGAGTACGACGAGGACGCGGTCGCGAAGCACCTGCTGAAGGACCCCGCAGGCAGCGCGGCGCTGCTCGGCGAGACACGTGACACGCTCGCCGCGCTGCCGGATTGGAGCACCGCGCCGATGGAGGAGAGCCTCCGCGCGCTCGCCGAGCGGCGTGGCGTCGGTGCTGGCAAGCTGTTCCAGCCACTGCGTGTGGCGCTCGTCGGATCCGCCGCGAGCCCAGGCATCTTCGACGTGCTCGAGTTGCTCGGCCGCGACCGCTCGCTGCACCGGCTCGACGTCGCGGTACGACGCATCGAAGGCGTGCCGCGCAGAGCGTGACGATGCGCTCGGTACGGTGTGACGCACTCCGTACTTTTCCGTACGCGCGTCGTTGACCTCAGGAACGCTTGATCCTACATTGGCGCAAAATCTTGTCGCCGGAAGCCACCACAGGTTTCCGGCGTACGCACATCCAGAGGAGACCCCTCATGGCGGAGCCTCTCACCCCGATCGAGCGGAAAGTCTACCACTTTCTGCTCGACTTCCTCGCGGAGAACACGTACCAGCCGAGCATCCGCGAGATCGGCAAGAAGTTCCGGATCAAGAGCACGAAAACGGTCTCGGACCTCCTTCAGTCGCTCTCCGCCAAGGGGTACATCGAGCGTGATCCGTCGCGCTCGCGAGGCGTGCGCATCGTGGGCTACTCGGGACCCACGCGCGTGCAGCCGCTCCCCTACTACGAGCGGGTCGCCGGCGGCGAGGCGAGCGCCCGCCCGGAGGACCGCGCGGGCCACATCAGCTTCGACCGCCGCTTCGTGCCGGGCGACGACGCGTTCGTGATCCGCATGAAGGGCGACTCGCTGAAGAGCCGCGGGGTGCTCGACGGCGACTACGTCGTCGTCTCCCCGTCGGCGCCGCCGCGTGCCGGTGACATCGTCGCCGTACGCTTCGGCGACGAGACGACGATCCAGACCTACGGCGCGGTCGACGCGGCGAGCGCGGTGCTGAACGCGGCGCAGAGCGCGGGCGCGACCGAGACGCTGGACGGCGCGTTCGCGGTCGTCGGTGTCGTGTGCGGCGTCTTCCGCCCGTTCTTCGACCGCGAGGCGTTCGACTCCGCGATCACGACCTGACGGAGAGGGCAGGAGGGCAGGAGCGCAAAGAGGGCAGGAGAGCCGATGACTCTCCTGCCCTCTTTGCCCTCCTGCCCTCCTGCCCTCTTCTACTTGTCGGGCGTCGACGGAGCCTGGGCGCGCTGCTGCTGGTCGGCCATCCGGGCGGCGCGCTCGCGGTCCTTGCGGGCGCGGATCTCCTTCACCTGCGCGCGGAGCATGTCCTCGCCCTGCTCGCGCTGCGCGTGCTGCATCAGGTCGGCGCGCACGTTGGCCAGGCGGCGGTCCTCGGCCATCTGAATCGGGTTGCCGCGCAGCTGCTGCTGGACGTTCGACGACAGCAGCGCGAGGATCGCGTTCGGGATCGCGATCTTGCCGAGGTGGATCGACGACTGATCCATCCCCCACTTCCCGCCCGGGCCGTTCACGGTCCAGTCGCCCGGCTTGCGCGCACTGGCGAGCGCCTGCTGCTCGGCCAGGATGGAATCACGCGCCGCGCCGAACGTCTCCGCCATGACGCTGTCGATGCGCTCCTTGGAGCGCTGCGGCGAGAGGAGGGGGGCCGAGCCGCCGGCGGACGGCGCCCACAGGCGGCCGTCGGTGTAGGTCGGGCGGATCCCTTCGGTCGCGCCGCCGCCGCCGACGACCGCGCCAGCGCCGCCGGTCTCGGTCGGTGCGGCCTGCGGGTTGACGGCCGGCACCTGGTCCGGCACCGTCGTCGGCGCGGCGGGGGCCGGGTTCGGCGCGGGACGTCGGGTCACCGGCCGGCCGTCACCGCCCGCGCGACCTGCGACGGGCGCGCCGGTCGCCTTCGGCAGCTCCACGAAGCCGATGCGCTCCACGACCGGCGGCGCGCCGCGCTCGAACAGCTCGGTCCACCGCAGCCCCTCGCTCACGCCCTTCAGGAACGCCGCGAGCAGCAGCGCGTTCACCGCGAACGACGCGGCGAGCGCCCCGCGCGACCGGCGTGGCCGATCGGTCGTCCGTCTGCGGCGTGAGATGGAGAGCATGCCCCGGGGTACCCTCAGAACGGACGGTGTTCCGCGGCGGTCAGGCGGCCGCCACGGTGCTGCGAACCGAGCTGAGGCCCACGACCTCGACCTCCACGACGTCTCCTGCCGCGAGCGGGCCCACGCCGGCAGGCGTACCGGTCGCCACGACGTCGCCCGGCTCCAGCGTCATCACGCGCGAGATGTACGCGAGCAACATCGGGATCGAGAACGCCATCTGGCTCGCCCGGCCCCGCTGCCGCTCGTCGCCGTTCACCCGGGTGACCACCTCGAGCGCGTCGAGGTCGGCCGGCACCGGCGCCTCCGGACCGATCGGGCAGAAGGTGTCGAATCCCTTCGCGCGTGTCCACTGCCCGTCGCTGCGCTGCAGGTCGCGGGCGGTGACGTCGTTCAGCGCTACGATCCCCCGGATCGCCTTGCGCGCCGCGCCCTCGTCGGCCCGTCGCAGGGGCGCGCCGATGACGACGCCGATCTCTCCCTCGAACTCCACCCGCTGGCTCTCCGGCGGCAGCTCGATCGTGCCATCGGGCGCCAGGACCGAGGTGGGCGGCTTCAGGAAGAGCAGCGGCTCCTTCGGCATCTCGTTGCCGAGCTCCTTCGCATGCTCGACGTAGTTGCGACCGACACAGACGATCTTGCCGGGACGGGTCACGGACGGTGGATGCAGGATGAACGGGGGAACGGCGGCCTGTCCAATCTAAAACGGCGGCCGCCGCTCCAACGTTCAAACACCGGCCTTCGGGACGACCCTAACGCGTGCCGAAATCCACGGTGTACATGCGCACGCCGGTGTAACCCTGGTAGGTCCCGAGGCTCACGCCGATTCCGATCTGGCGGAGCGTGCCGTTCAGGATGTTCGCGCGGTGCCCGGCACTGTTCATCCAGTTCGTGAAGATCGCGTCCGGCGCCCCGTACGTCCCGCTGCCGAGCGCGATGTTCTCGGCCAGCGCCGTGTACGGCGTGTAGCCGAAGCTCCCCACGCGCACGTTGAACGCGGTGCCGTCGTACGAGCTGTGCGAGAAGTAGTTCAGGTCGATCATCTCGTTCGAGTGCGACCGCGCCGCGGCGGTGAGCTTGGCATCGACGCAGAAAGTTCGGAGCCCGCTCTTCGTGCGCTGGGCGTTGTGCAGGTCGAGCGTCCGCTTCTCGTCGGCCGAGAGGTACACCGTCGCGCCGGCACAGTCGGTGACGGCCACGGTGCGGGCGACGGACAGCGATGCGGACGGCTTGACGGCGGCGGGAGCGTCGGCGGTGGCGTCGGGAGCGACCGGCGAGTCGGAACAGGCGGCGACGAGCGCGAGCGCGGCGAAGGCCGCGAGCAGACGGGAGGAGAGCTGCATCGGCGGGGCTGCGGGGGGAGGCGGTGGGTACCCGAAGTATACCCGAAGCCCAGCACGCGATCGGCGCCGTGGGGCGCCGGTTCGGCGATCGACTGACTGCCCCGTCAGTCCTCGCCGACCGCTGCGGAGCGGGCCGCGTAGAACGACTCGACGTCGGCTCGCGCCCGTGCCCACGGGGCGAGCACCCGACGCGCGGGGGGGAGCGCGTCGAGCAGGTCGCGGCCGTAGCCCTTGCTGACGAGCCGCACGTCGGAGATGACGACGACCCCGCGGTCGACGCCGGTGCGGATGAGCCGCCCGAAGCCCTGCTTCAGCCGCAGCGACGCGTGCGGCAGCATGTACTCGCGGAAGCTGTCGCCGCCGCGCGCCTCGATCGCCTCGCACTGCGCGGCGGTGACGGGCTCGCTCGGCACGCGGAACGGCAGCTTCGCGATGACGAGCGCCCGCAGCGCGTCGCCCGGCACGTCGACGCCCTCCCAGAACGACGCCGTGCCGACGAGCAGCGCCCGGCCGCTCTCGCGGAATCGATTCAGAAGCGCGTCGCGCGTGTCCTCGCCGTGCACGAGCAGCGGCCATCGCCGGTCGGCGCCGCGCGCGCGCAGCTCGGCGGCCGCGCGCATCAGCTCACGGTGGCTGGTGAACAGCACGAACATGCCGCCGTCCGATGCGGTCGCGACGTCGAGCACGTGCCGCACGACGTGCAGAAAGTGCGCGCTCGCGTCGACGTTGGGCGCCGGCGTGTCGCTCGGCACGACGAGCAGCGCCTGGCGCGGATACTCGAACGGCGACGGATAGATCGCGGTCGCCGGCTCGAACTCGGGCGCCGTGAGTCCCAGCCGGTCGGAGAGGAAGCGGAACGCATCAGGACTCGGGACTCGGGACTCGGGACCGGGGCTCCGCATTCGAGTCCCGGGTCCCGAGTCCCGAGTCCCGGGACGAGTCGCCAGCGTCGCGCTGGTGATCACCGCCGTCTGCACGCGCTTGAACAGATCCTCGCGCAGGATCGGCGCGAGGTCGAGCGGCACCGACGTGACGACCACGTTGCGCTCCTTGCCGCGCAGCTCGATCCACCGCACGCTCGGCGGCGTGCCGTCGGCCGGACGGAGCGCGCGCACCAAGCCGTCGCCCGCGGTCTGCAGGCGTCGCGCGACCGCGCGCAGCTCGCCGAGCAGCGGGGCGAGCGCCTCCAGTCGTTTCTCGTCGGACTCCAGTCGCTCGCGCACGAGGCGCAGCCCCTCGTGCAGCAGCTCGATCTCGCCCAGCAGATCGTCGAGCGCGGCGCGAAGCCCGGCGTCCCACACCGGGTCCTGCGCGAACGCGTCCGTTAGGCGCACGACCGGCTGCGCCGCCTGCTCGAGGTACGCGTGCAGCAGGTCGAACAGCAGGTCGGCCTTGTCGCGCGACGCGTGCGCGGCGGGCACGAGGCGCGCCTGCACGAGGTCGAGGCTCGCGGTGCTGAGCAGGTCCGACTTCTCGGCCAGCTTCGCGATCAGCGCGCCCAACAGGCCCTTCCCCTTGCGGTCGAGTCGCGCGAACAGCCGCTGCAGCGAGCGCCGCGTGACCGACGCGCCGAGGTGTGCGGCGGCGGCGTCCTCGAGGTGATGGCCCTCGTCGACGACGAGGCGCTTGTACGCCGGCAGCACGGCCGCGTCCTCCCAGTTCTGCTGCACGCGCCTGACGGCGACGTCGGAGAGCAGCAGATGGTGGTTCACGACGATGATGTCGGCCTGCGCCGCCTTCTGCCGCGCCTTGAAGAGGAAGCAGCGGTCGAAGTGCGGGCACTTCATGCGCTGGCAGAGATCGGGCTCCGCCGAGACCTCGTCCCACACCTCGGGACGCGGCGGCGTCGGCAGGTCGCTCACCGAGCCGTCGCTCGTGCGCTCCGCCCACTGCTCCAGCACACCCAGCTCGCGCGCCATCCCCTCCTCGAGCAGCGCCGGGCCGCCGCCGCGGGCCTGCTCCAGCCGCAGCAGGCAGAGGTAGTTGCGCCACCCCTTCAGCAGCGCGAAGCGCACCTTCTGGTCGGTGAGGGACTCCGCGAGGAACGGCAGGTCCTTGCCGACGAGCTGCTCCTGCAGGTTGATCGTGTTCGTCGACACGATCGTGCGCTCGCCGTTCGCGGCCGCCCACCGCAGCGCGGGCACGAGGTAGCCGAGCGACTTGCCGACGCCGGTGCCCGCCTCCAGCAGCCCCACGCCGCCGTCGTTGTATAGGCGCGCGATCTCGGAGGCCATCGCGCGCTGGCTCGGCCGGTCCTCGTAGCGGCGCATGCGGCGCGCGATGGGCCCGTCGGGACCGAGCGTCGCGTCGACCGAATCCGGATCGATGTCGGCGGTCGTCTTCGCCGGCGGCACCTCGACGACGACGTACAGCTCCGTCGCGTCGTTGTCGACGATGCCGAAGCCGACGCCGTTGCCGTGCACGCGCGCCGCGACCTCGAGATCCGCGTTCGACGGCTCGAGCAGGCCGCTGGGGTGGTTGTGCACGAGCATCTCGCCGCGCTCGGCGAACCCGGGGAGCGCGAGCACGCTGCGCACGTCGCCGCGCGCGACGACGCGGGCGCTCGCCACCGTCCCCTCCTCGTCCACCTTGCAGACGAAGCACACCTCGCGGCCGCCGGCGAGCCGGATCGCCGCACGGATCGCGGCGGCGGCCGGGCGGCTGAGACGGGCGTCGGTGGAGGGAGGAAGCTGCAGGCGCGGCACGGCGGGGGCTTGGCGGGATCCCGAACAGAACCCCAAGGAAGCTAACGCGTTTCGTGTCCTCGTAAACGCGGTCCGAGCGGTGTTGCTGCTTGCTGAGCCCGGCGGGGCCTCGTATATAGGGGCCGTCGGCGACGAGCTGAGCCACACGTCGTGAATGAGTGAGAGCCTCGAGGAGGCTCATGCGTTCTTCCGTGCGTTGTTCGCCGTGCTGCTCTCCACTTCTCCAGGGAGGCTCGCCGCCATGCTCTCACGATTCAGTCGCTGCAGCAACACGCTGAGGACGGTCGCCGTCGCCGCGCTTTCGCTCTCCGCAGCGACCGCAGGTGCGCAGTCGCTGAGTGGAACGCTCACGATGGACGATGCGTTCCAGGTGTACCTCGGCACGTCCGCCACGACCCTCGGCGTCGCGATCCCGGGCGCGAACGGCAACAGCTGGCCGACAGACGTGACGTTCGGCCCGCAGGCGCTCACGCCGGGAACGAACTACTGGCTGCAGATCGTCGCCACGAACTCGGGCGGCCCGGGTGCGTTCATCGGCCAGTTCTCTCTCACTGGCGGCTTCCACTTCGCGAACACCACCCAGTCGCTGCTGACCAACACGACGGAGTGGAGCCTCCGATCGGGGAGCTTCGCCGGATCGCCGCTCGGGATCGCCGACGAGGGTCCGAACGGCACCGGCCCGTGGGGCACGTTCGGCAACATCTCTCCGTCGGCACACTTCATCTGGGACGGCACGAGCAACTGCGACGTGTGCACGATCTACTTCGCCGCGCCGATCATCGCGCAGCGGGTCACCCCACCGGGTACCACGGTGCCCGAGCCGTCCACCTGGGCGCTGGTCGCCACGGGCGTCGTGGCGTTCGGCATCGTCCGCCGGCGACGCTCCGCCTGAGCCCACGAGACCGTACAGAAAGTGGAAGGGCGCTCCTGTCGGGGCGCCCTTCGTCGCATCAGGTCTTCAGCGGCTTCTTCTTCGCCGCGGGGAACAGGACGTTGTTGAGGATGAGCCGGTAGCCGGGCGACGTGGGGTGCAGCGCCAGGTCGGTCGGCGCGTTGCCGATCGCGTGCTGCGGGTCCTCGGGATCGTGCCCGCCGAGGAACGTCCACGAGCCCTTGCCGTAGTCGCCGTGGATGTACTTCACCCACGGCGCCCCCTCCTCGCTGGCGAGCACCGTCACGCCCGGCTTCAGCGTCGCCTTCGTGAACGACGTCGTCACCCCGTAGAAGTCGTTGATGACGTTGCGGTGGTCCTGCACCAGCATCGTCGCGACGGGGTCGAACTTCGCGGCGAACGCGAACAGCGCGAACGTGCCTAACGGCTGGCGGCGCCCCGGCACGTTCACCTGGTGGCCGTCGATGTCGCTCAGCGCGTTCACGAACGGCCCTTCCACGTGCGCGTCCTTGAACGCGAACGAGCGCGACCAGTTGAACTTGCGGTCGGCGTCCGGATCCGGCGGCGAGCCGTCGACCTGGGGGCCCGCGAAGTCCACGTCCTTCCCCGCGATCGCGAGGTCGAGCGACTCGGTGGCACCGCACATCGCGAACAGGAAGCCGCCGTTCTCCACGTACTGTCGGATGCGCTCGGCCACCGCCTTCTTCACGCCGGGCACGCCGCCGGGGATGTTGTACTTCTGCGCCGTGGCGAGCGCGCGCTGCCGCTGCTCGATGAACCACGGTGCATCGCGGTAGCCGAGGTACAGCTTGTTCTGCTGGCCCGTGAAGTCCTCGTGGAAGAGGTGCACCCAGTCGTACTTCGACAGCTCGCCGTCGAGCACCTGGTCGTCCCAGATCTTGGCGAACTCGATTCCCGCGTACGTGAGCGCGAGCGTGACCGCGTCGTCCCACGGCGGCGAGTTCGGCGGCGTGTAGATGGCGACCTTCGGCGCCTTCTCCAGTGGCACGGCGTCCATGTTGCCCGACGCGATCTCGCGCCGGATCGCGTCCACCGATCCGGCGTCCTCCTGCTCCACCGAGACGCCCACGAGCGCGGCACGCCGCCGCAGCTCGGGCAGGTCGGGGAGGAAGAACGCGCCGCCGCGGTAGTTCAGCAGCCATTCCGCCTTCTGGCCGTCCTTCAGCGCGTTGTACACCAGGCCGTACGCCTTGAGGTGGTTGCGCTGCTCGTCGTCCATCGGCACGAGCAGCATCTGCGCGCCGGCGATCCGCGCCGCGAGCAACACGATCGCGCCTAACACGAGCCCCGCTCCCCGCGCCCAGCGCCACGCTCCACGCTCGCTCATTTCGCTCTCTCCAGCTCGCGCCGCGCGATCGGCACGAGCGCGCTGCGCGGGTACGTCACGATGAGGTGCTCGAGTCGTTCGGCCGCCTGCGCGCGGTCGCCGCGCGCGAGCAGGGTGCGCGCCCACGCCAGCTCGGCCTCGGGCGCTTCCGGCGACTCGGAGAAGTCGGTCACGATGTGCTGCCACACGGCGAGCGCACCGACGGTGTCGCGGCGCGCGGCGCGCAGCCGCGCCGATGCCGCGAGCAGCAGCGGCGCCGCCTCGGGCAGCGCCTTCGCCGCGGCCTCGAACGACTCGGCGGCGCGCGCGCTGTCCCCGCGCGCGGCGCTGAGGAACGCGTCGCCCACCGTCGGCGCGGAGTCGGCGCGTGTCCGCGCGAGCAGGGCGAGGGCGGTCATCGCCATCGCCGGGTCGGTGCCCGGCGCGTCGCTCGTGCGCTTGAGCAGCGAGCGCGCCTGCTTCAGATCGCCCGCGTAGAGCGCGAGCCAGCCCGTCGCGCCCCCGTCGTCGGCCGCCTCGCCCACCGCCGCGAGCGCGGCGCGCGCCTGCGCCACGTCGCCCGCGCGCACCCACGCGTCGGCGACGAGCGCCGCCGCGCGCGCGCGGTCGCCCGCATCGAGCCCGCGCGCGTCGGCGACGAGCCGCGCCGCGTCGGCCGCGCGGCCGAGTCGCGACAGCGCCTCGACGCGCAGCAGCGTCGCGGTGCGCGTCGAGGCCGAGTCGCGCGCACGATCGAGCAGCGCGAGCGCGCCGGCCGCGTCGCGCGCGGCGAGCGACGCCGCGGCCGCACGAAGCAGCAGCGGCGCGCCGCCGCGCAGCGACGCGAGCCGCGTCCACGCGTCGCGCGCCGCGCTCCACTGCTCGTTCGCCTCGGCGCGCTCGGCGAAGTCGTGCCACGCGGCGATCGACGAGTCGTCGGGCGCGAGCATGGACAGCGCCGCCCACGCCTCGCTCGGCTGCCGCCATGCGACGAGCAGCTGCGACAGCACGCGTCGCGCGCGCAACGTGAGCGGCGGGGCAGCGAGCGCCGCGCGGATGGTGTCGCGCGCGGCGGCCGGCGCGGGCTGCAGCGCGAACAGCGCCGCGGGCTCCGCGTAGTCCAACCGCCCGAGCGCGTCGCGCCACGACGCGGCGGCCTGCGACCACATGCCGAGCGCCGACTGCATCTCCGCCGTCTCCAGCGCGAGCTCGCCCATGCCGCGCAGCGCGCGCTGCGCGAGGCGAAGCACCGTATCGGCGGCCGCCGGACGCCCGGCGTCGAGCAGCTGGCGCGCATACTCGCGGTACGGCGCCGCGTCGTTAGGCACCGACGCGCGCCACTGGTCGAACGCCGCACGCGCCGCGTCGTCGCGGCCCAACGTGCGCAGCGTGCGGAGCTGGATCGCGCGCAGTGTGGGGTCGCGCGGCCGCGCGCGGAGCGCGGGCTCCAGCACCGGCAGCAGCGAGTCGACCTGGCCGAGCCCCGCGAACGCGCGCTCGAGGCCGAGGATCGCCGTCGCGCGCGCGTCGGAGTCGGTGCCTGCGGCAGCGTACGCCTCGCGGAACGCGACCGCCGCCTCGCGCATCTTCCCCGCCCCCTCGAGGTCGAGCGCGCGCGTGAGCGCGGCCGCGGGAGCGCCCTGCGCCGTCGCTCGCGTGGCGGCGCCGCAGACGAGCGCCGCGGCCAGGGTGCCCGCGAGCCGCCTAACGAGCCGCCGGAGGACGCGGCTCGTCCCAGGCCGCGTCACTGCGGCGTGCCCGAGCCGGCGTTCAGGCGGCGGAAGTACTCGATGACGAGCCGGCGCTCCTCCGCGGAGAGGCCGCGGAGCTGCGCCCATTCCGGCGTCTGGAACTTCGTCGCCGCGCGGCCGGACGTCGTGCCCTCGGCCGGCGCGATGCCGTTGATGCCCGCGCCGGAGCGCGCCTCGCGCTTGCCGCTCTCGTCGCGCTCGTCCTGCTCCAGCGTGCGGCCGGCATCGAGCAGGCGGCGATAGAGCTGCTGCTGACGCTGCGCGGTCTGCGGGTCCGCGCCGACGCGCTCGAGCTGCTGCGCGAGCTGCCGCGCCTCCTTCGCCAGCGCGTCGGCGTGGCCGGTCGCGTCGTTGTCGCCGATGTCCTCGAGCTTGTCGGCCACGCCGCGCTGCTGCTTCGCGAGCTGCCGCGCCGCCTCGCGCCCCGCGCCGCCCGACTGGCCCGGCATCGGGAGCTGCAGCGCCGACGACTGCTGGTTGATCTGGCCCTGCTGCTTCGCGAGGTCGCGCATCTGCGCGATCATGTCCTCGAAGCCCGAGGCGGACTGCGCGCCGTTCACGCGCTCGCGGTCGCGCACGAGCGCCGCGGCGGCGCGGTTCAGCGACTCGCCCGCCTCGCGCATCTGGTTCGCGGCGCTCGCCGACTGCTGCGCTCCCGACTGCCCGGGCTGTCCCTGCTGCAGCGCCTTCGTCGCGTCGGCGACCTGCTGCCGCGCGTCGCCGAGCGCCCGCTGCGCGCGCTGCGAGAGGAGCGACGACTTGCGCCCCGCCTGATCGAGGCGCTGCGCGGTCTGCTCGACGCCCTGCTGCACGGCGCCCTGCTGCTCGCGGAGCTGCGAGGGGTCGGCGCCGCTGCGCGCCTGCTGCTCCACGTCGGCCTGCTCGCGCGCCATCTGCATGGTCTCCTGGATCGCGCGATCGAGCTCGGAGCTCAGCTCGTTCTTCCACGCGTCGATCTGTCCCTGGCGCGCCTGCGAGAGCTGGTCGGCCGCCTGCTGCATCTCGCGCGACGCCTGCTGCGCCGCCGACGCCGCACCCTGCTGCCCGCCCTGCTGCTGCGCTCCCTGCTGCTGGCCACCCTGTTGCTGGCCGCCCTGCTTCGGGCCGCTCTGCTGCTGACCGCCGAGCTGCTGCTGGGCGCCGCTCTGCTGCTCGCCGGCCTGCGGCGGCTGGCTCGCGGAGGGCGTGCTGCCCGCCATCCGCTGCGGCGTCGCGCCTGGCTTCTGCTCGGGGCGCGGCTCCTGGCGCATGCTCTTCGCGCCCTGCTGCGCGGCACGCTCCATCGCGTCGGCCGACGCGTCGGCGTGCTTCGTCGCCTCGGCGGCCTTCTGCGCACCCACGTCCGCCTTCTCGTTGCGCAGCCGCTTCGTGAGATCGTCGACGTCCTTCTGCAGCGCGCGCGAGCGGTCGGCGAGCTCCTTCGCGTCGTCGCCGCCGTTAGGCGCGTTAGGCGCGTTAGGCGCCTGCTTCTGTGCCGAATCCGGCGACTGGAGTCGCTGCGCCTCCTTCGCCTGCGCGGAGGCGAGGTCCTTCGCCTCGTCGCGCAGCGTCTGCATCGAGCCCTCGAGCGCCGCGCGGCGCAGCATCTCCACGCTCTTCTCGAGCTGCTGCCGCAGGGCCTTCTGCTGCGCGGCGAGCTGCTCGAGCGACTGCTGCGCCTGCGCCGCCGAGAGCTTCCCGGCGTTCTGCTCGAGCGACTGGAGCTGCTGCGCGAGCTCCGGCGTCAGCGCGTCACGGAGGAGCTTCTGCACGTCGGCGAGCTGCGACGCGAGCGAGCTGTCGAGCGCGCCCGCCTGCTTCAGCTGCCGCTCGAGCGCCTTCGCCTGATCCTGGAGCTGCTGCACCTTCGACGAGAGCTGCCGCTGCTCCTGCGCGAGCCCCTTCGCGCGCTCGGCGGCCTCGTAGCTCATCGCCTTGTTGTCGCCGCCCGACTTCGCGGTCGTGCCCTGGTAGCGGCTCTGATCGCGCTGCGACGCATCGCGCGAGCGCGCCGCGTTGTCGGTGCGCTGGGCGAGGTCGCGCTGCGCCTGCGCCGCGGCGGTGGCGCGCTGCACGGCGGTGTCGGCGGCCGCGCGCGCCTGGGCGCGCAGCTCGCTCGTCGTCGGCACGCGCAGCACCAGCTCGCGGCTCAGCGCGCTCTGATGCCACGGCGACGCATCGAACGCCACCGCCTGCACGTGCAGCTTGTCGCCCGCCGCCATCGCGCGCGCGGCGAGGTCCACGTTCGCGGCGCCGTTCCACAGCGGAACGCCGGAGGCGAGCCGCGCTTCGTTCGGCGTCTCGCGCGTGCCGTCGGCCTTCTCGCGCCACGCGCGCAGCGCCACCGACTCCAGCCCGTGGTCGTCGCTCGCCGCGAGCGCCACGCGCACCGGCGCGACCCCGTCGACCACGCTGTCGCTCGACGGCGTCACGATCTCCACCCGCGGCGCCGAGTCCGGAACCACCTCGAGCTCGAGCGGCGCCGGGACGTCGGCCACCAGGCCGCCCGGGCCACGCGCGCTCCAGCTCCACCGGCCGCTCGTCTCCGCGACCATGCGACCGGCGAAGGTGTGGCCGTTAGGCACCAGCCGCACCGTCGACGCGCCCGCGCCGAGCGTGACCTCGTCGAGTGCGGTCGACGCGCGGCCGCTCACCGTGAGCGCCGTGCCCCGCGGCACGCGCACCGGCTCGCCGCTCGCCAGCGTTTCCGGCGCGCGGCCCAGGTACGCCGGGTACTCCGCGCGCACCGCGACGTCGCCGACGAACGCGCGGTCGGTCACGGCCACCGAGGCCGTGTCCGCGACCGCACGCCCGTCCGTCGCCGTGACGATGAGATCCGCGTCCAGCGGCCCGACGTCGAGCATGGCGACGCCCTGCGGGTTCACGGCGACCGTGTGCACCTCCCACGCGCGCCCGGTGAGCCGGTGCGCGACGCGCACGTGGCGACGCCCCGGCGCCTCGAGCCGCACGCGCAGCCGCTCGCCGCGCACGAGCGCGCGCGGCAGCGACGCGAAGCGGAGCGGCGGCAGCAGCGTGCCGCGCCACGCGTCGGCGGGGTGCAGCAGCGCGGCGACGCCGTCGCCCGCGACGGCGAGCGAGCCGGCGAGGGCGAGCGCCGCCGCGGCGGCGAGCGAGCCGGCGACGGCCGCGCGGCGTCCCGCGCGCCGCTGCAGCGTGGGCACGAGCGATCTCGCCGCACGGCCGTCGCCGGGGTCGCGCAGTCGCGACGCGACCTGCTCGGCGGCGAGGGCGCCTAACGCGCCGGTACGCGCGACCTCCAATGCGCCGCGCACCTCGCCGGCCCGCAGCGCACGCTCCCGCTCGATCGCGGCGGCGACCGGCCCGACGCTCGCGTCGCGGCGCAGCGCGCGGCGCACCGCGTAGGCGACCGCGAGCCCCGCGGCGACGACGACGAGCCAGAGCACCACCGGCACCACGCGCGGTAGGTCGAGCCACCGCGCGCCACCGAGCGCGAGCCCACCGACGGCGACGAGCGCGCCGATCGCCGCGGCGCCGAGCGCGCCACCCGCGACGAGCAGGCGCGCGCGCAGGCGGCGCTGCTCCCGGCCGACCAGCTCCGAGATCGTCATGCGCGTCCCGCGAAAGCGTGGCTCATTGCAGCCGACTCGTGACCGCGTACACGAACAGGTTCACGCCCATGCGCAGCGCCGCCTCGTGCAGCTCCGGCGGGTCGCCGGGATACGTGCCGACGTCCTCCCATCCGTTCCCGAGATCGCACTCGTGCGTGTAGAACACCGCCAGCCGGGGCCCGACGAAGATGCCGAAGCCCTGCGGCGGCTTGCCGTCGTGCTCGTGGATCTTCGGCAGCCCCTTCGGGAACTCGTAGACCGCGTGGTATATCGGGTGAGACAGCGGAACCTCGACGAGCGGCCGATCGGGGAACACGCGCGCGATCTCACGACGGAAGCTCTCGTCGAGCCCGTAGTTGTCGTCCGCGTGCAGGAAGCCGCCCCGCTGCACGTACTCGCGCAGCCGCACGATCTCCTCGTCCGAGAAGTGGACGTTCCCGTGGCCGGTCATGTGGAGATACGGGTAGTCCCAGAGACGCTCGTCGGTCAAGCGGATTCTCGCCTCCTCCTTCTCGACCGGGAGCGACGTGCGCTCGCGGATGGCGGCGAGGAGGTTCGGGAGGCTCGACGGGTTCGCGTACCAGTCGCCTCCTCCATCGTACTGCAGGCGGGCGATCGTGAGGTGTGGCGCCGACGCGAAATGTGACGTGACATGTGACGAAGCGCGCGCCGCGACGCACACGCCGCACAGGGCGAGCGCGCCGCCCACCCGGCGCGCCGTGCGCCGCCACGCGGCACTCCGCGCTGCACTCCGCTGTCGCATCCTCACTCGCTCCCTCTACGTCGGGTCATCCGTCGCCTGCGCGATGCGATACGCCTCGTTGCGCCCGATCCCGAACTCGGCCACGAGCGCCCGGCCGACGTCGCGCGGGGTCGCGCCCGCCGAGCGGAGCGCGGCCGCGCGCGCACGGAGCGTCGCCTCGTCGGGTGCCGGCGCATCTCCGGCACCGCCCACGACGATCACGACCTCACCGCGCGGGGCCTGCTCCGCGTAATACGCACCGAGCGCCCCGACCGTTCCCCGTCGGATCTCCTCGAAGGTTTTCGTCAACTCGCGGGCCACGGCCGCGGGCCGCTCGGCGGCGCCGGCGTCCGCCAGGTCGGCGAGCGTCGCACCCACGCGCCCCGGCGCCTCGTAGAGCACGGCGGTGTGGCGCGACGCGGCGATCGCCTCGATCGCCTCGCCCCGCTCGCGTCCCTTGCGGGCGAGAAAGCCGTAGAACGTGAACCGCGTCGCGTCGAGCCCGGACGCGACGAGCGCGGCGAGCAGCGCCGACGCGCCGGGCACCGGGCTCACCGCGATGCCGGCGTCGATCGCCGCCGCGACGAGCCGCGCGCCGGGATCGGAGAGCAGCGGCGTCCCCGCGTCCGAGACGAGCGCGAAGCTCTCGCCGCCCCGCAGCCGCTCCACGATCTGCGGCGTCATGCGCGCCTCGTTGTGCTCGTGATAGGCGAGCATCGGCGTGCGCACCTCGTACGCATCGAGGAGCGACCGACTGTGCCGGGTGTCCTCGGCCAGGATCGCCGCCACCGACGCGAGCACCTCGGCGCCCCGGTGCGTCATGTCGCCGAGGTTGCCGATGGGGGTGCTGACCACGAACAACGTTCCTGCCATAAACGCTCCACGCTCCACGCTCCACGCTCGCTACGCCCGCCGCGAGATGGCGAGCGTGGAGCGTGGAGCGTGGAGCGTGGAGCGAACTCCGGTTCTCGATCAGGCGTGCTGCTTGAACTTCGCCTCGAGCGTCGAGCGCGGCACGGCGCCGATCACGGTGTCGACGACCTTGCCGTTCTTGAAGAAGAGCACCTGCGGGATGGAGCGGATGTTGAACCGCATCGCCGTCGACTGGTTCGAGTCGACGTCGAGCTTCAGCACCTTCGCCTTGCCCGCGTACTCCGTGGCCAGCTGATCGACGATCGGCGCGATCATGCGGCAGGGGCCGCACCACGTCGCCCAGAAGTCGACCACCGCGAGCCCCTCGTGCTGCTCGACCTCCGACTGGAAAGTCGAATCCGTCACCGCGTTCACGTTCGCCATCCGAGTCCTCCGCGGCGGGTCCCCCCGCGTCGCATCGAGAGTAAGTTTGGGCGCCCGACCACCCGTTCCAGCCGAGAGCGAGCGCCAACGTCATGCCAGAGAAGCCCGCCGCGCGCGGCACCCGCATCGCCCACGTGGGCCTCGCGGTGCGCGCGCTCGACGAGATCCTGCCGTTCTACCGGGACGTGCTGGGGATGCCCGAGACGCCCCTCGACGACGCCGACGGGGCCCGCATCGCGGGGCTCGTCGCCGGCGAGTCGCTCGTGGAGCTGCTCGAGCCGGCCGACGAGAGCTCCCCGATCGGGAAGTTCCTCGCCAAGCGCGGCCCCGGCATCCACCACATCTGCTTCGCCGTCGACGACCTGGACGGAACGCTCGCGCGCTGTCGCGCGGCAGGCATCCGCCTCATCGACGAGCGGCCGCGCATCGGGGCGGAAGGCAAGCGCATCGCCTTCCTCCACCCGAGCGCGACCGCCGGCGTGCTCGTCGAACTATCTGAATACTAAAACACCGACCAAGGGCGGGCTTCCAGGGCAGGAGGGCACGAGGGCAGGAGGGCAGGAGAGGGTCACGGTCTTCTCGCTCCTGCCCTCCTGCCCTCCTGCCCTCCTGCCCTCCTGCCCTGTCAGGGATGGCAGAGGTCGGTCACCTTCGCGATGTCGAACGACTCCACGTACCACCGGTCGTGCGGACCCGGCACGGCGGTGAACGTCGTCCGGCGCACGAGGCCGCGCTGACGCAGCTCCACCTCGAGCTGGCGCCCGGGACCGCTGTTGCCCGGCCGGTCGTCGACCACCTGCGCCGAGTCGTGGGTGAGGTAGCACTGGAGGGCGCGCATGCGCTTCTCCACGGTGTTGGCGTCGTCGCGCGACGAGATCGGGCCGCTCGACGTGCCGAACAGCGACGCCATCGTGCGGACGTCGCCGGCGTGCGCGGCGGCGAGAAACTCCTGCACGGCGCCCGTAGCGCTCGGCGCGCCGGCGCCGCCGACGGCTGGGGCGGTGCGGCAGGCGGCCAGCAGGATTGCGGCAGTTGCCGCGACGGAGGCGACTATCTTTCCCACGCTCACTCCACTTGGGTTGTCGATGCCGGTAAGCTAGCGCGCATGTCCGACTCTTCTACACCGGCGGGCGGCCGATTCGTCGCGCCCCACCAGCGGCTGTACGTCAACATCGACCACGTCGCCACGCTCCGGCAGGCACGGCGCGGCGCGGAGCCCGATCCCGCCGAGGCGGCGCGGCTGTGCGAGGAGGCCGGGGCAGACGGCATCACCGCCCACCTTCGCGAGGACCGGCGGCACATCCAGGACCGCGACGTCGACGCGCTCGCCGCGGGGGCGCGCACCGTGCTGAACCTCGAGATGGCGGCGACCGAGGAGATGCGCGCCATCGCCGAGCGGATCCGTCCGCACCAGGTGACGCTCGTCCCCGAGCGGCGGGAGGAGATCACCACCGAAGGGGGCCTCGACGTCTCGCGCGACCAGGACGGGCTGGCCCGGCTGATCGCGGACCTGAAACGCGCCGGGGTGCGTACGAGTCTGTTCATCGACCCCGACGACCGCATGGTGAGACTCTCCTACGAGCTGGGCGCCGACGCCATCGAGCTGCACACCGGCCGCTACGCGCACCACCCCGACGCCCCCGAGCCGCTCGCCGCGCTCGACGCGGCGTCGCGGCAGGGCGCGTCGCTCGGCCTCGCCGTGCACGCCGGCCACGGGCTCACCGTGCGCAACGTCGGGCCGGTGGCCGCTATCCCGGAGATCGAGGAGCTCAACATCGGGCACTCGATCGTGAGCCGCGCCATCTTCCACGGTCTCGCGGCCAGCGTGCGCGAGATCCGCGCGGCGATGGACGCCGCCCGCGCCGCGCTCCCCGCGTCGGGGACGCCGGCGTGACCGTCTTCTCGAGGAACGAACCAGCGTGACCAACCCGAGCGGTGTCGTGGATTTCTTCGCGATCGAGGCGGGCGAGTACGTGGCCCGGCTCGACGCGCTGCTCGCCGCGTCGGGAGGACGCGCGCCGGAAGCCGAGCCGCTCGCCCGCGAGGCGCGCGCGCTCCGCGGCTCGGCGACCATGGCCCGGCAGCCGTCGCTCGCCGCGCTCGCCGGCGCCATCGAGACGGTCGCCGTCGGGCTGCGCGACGGCCGTCAGCCGTGGACGCCGCACGCCGCCGACGCGCTCGTCGCCGCGGTCGACGCGTTCAAGGCGCTGCTGCGCCGGGTCCGCGAGTGGTCACCCTCCGACGACGCGGCGGCGAACGAGCGCGTGCGCGAGCTGCACGGCCTGGCCGCGGCCGACACGACGGTGATGCGCGGGGCAGTCATCGTCCCCATCGCGAAGCTGTTCGCCGATGGCGACGGCCCGCATGTCGTCCACCGCAACCCGCGCCCGCCGATCACCGCCGACCTGCGCTTCCGACAGGCCGCGGTGCCGCTCGCCTCGACACTGCGCCGGCTGATCGGCGAGGCGCGCCACGCGACGGACGAGGCGTCGCGCCGCGCCGCCGGCGACGATCTGCGCGCCGCGCTCCGCGACCTGGGCGAGCTGGCGGAGAGCTACGACATCGACGCGGTCGCGAACTTCGCCCGCGCCCGCGAGGCTGCCCTGGCCACGCTCGAGGAGCGGGCGCTCGACACCGTCGATTCCGCCGCCCAGGCGCTCGTGGAGAGCGCCGGCACGGTATGGGCCCGCCGCACGCCGGCGGCATCAAGCATGGTCGTCGAGTCCGCCGCGCCTGCTCCGCGCCCGACCCCCGTCGGCTCCGCGCCGGCGGCAGCTGCGCCGCCCGCGCCCGAGCGCGGCGAGCCGGCGGCCACGCCGCCGTCCGGACAGGCGCTCGTCGCCCTCCTCGAGACGAGCATCACCGGCCTGCACCGCATGGTCGACGATGAGGCGCTCGCCACGCCGCCGGGTGCACGCGGTGCACGCGGCGCACGCGACGAGACGCCGGCCGCCGAGCCTCGGGGCGCGGATGTCGTTCCCATCGACACGCTCCTCTACCGCGGACGCGCCGCCCTCGAGCGCGCACGCGAGCTGCGCAACGCCCTGCGCGGCGCCGACGCACCCGACGCCGTGCTGCTCGACGAGCTGTACGACCTCCTCGACCTCGCCGCGCTCGAGGAGTCCGTGCACGCATGAAGCTCGACTGGCGGAGCGCGCTCGGCATCGTGCTGAGCGCGGCCCTGTTGTGGTGGACGCTGAAGGACGAGAGCCTGACGGGGATCTGGGGCGCACTGCGGGGCGCGAACGTGTGGTGGTTCCTCGTCGCGTCCGCGGTGTGCATGCTCATCTTCCCGCTCCGCGCGCTGCGCTGGCAGGTGATCCTCGAGCCGGTCGCCGGCCGGCTGCCGTACGGGCCGCTGTGGCGGGCGACGTGCATCGGCATGATGGTGAACAACGTCGTGCCGTATCGCGCGGGCGAGCTCGCGCGCGCGTTCGCGCTCACGCGCGAGGTGCCTAACATCTCGTTCGCCACCGTGCTCGCGTCGCTCGCCGTGGACCGCGTGTTCGACGCGGTGGTGCTGCTGCTGCTCACGTTCGCGCCGCTGCTCGATCCGGCGTTCCCGTGGAACGCGAGCGCGCACGCGCTCCCCATCGGGGCGATCGCGCGCACGGCGCTCGTCGGCGTCGTGGTGCTGCTCGCGCTGCTCTACGCGCTCGTGTTCTTCCCCAACCGTCTCATCCGCCTGTTCGAGCTCGCGACGCGACGCGTGGCGCCGGGAATCGAGCGGCGGGGCGCCGAGGCGCTCGCCGCGTTCGCCGAGGGGCTCGGCGTGCTGCGGCATCCGGGGCGCTTCGTGGCGGTGTTCATGTGGACGCTCGTGCACTGGATCGTGCAGGTGGCGTCGATCTGGATCGGCTTCTTCGCGCTCGGCATCCGGGTGCCGTTCGGCGCCGCGCTGCTGCTGAACGGCGTGAGCTCGTTCGCGTCGGTGCTGCCCGCGGCGCCCGGCTTCTTCGGGCAGTTCGAGCTGTCGTCGAAGCTCTCGCTGCGCGTGTACGGCGTGCGCGACACGCTCGCCGTGGGGTGGGCGTTAGGCTATCACGTGCTCACGTTCATCCCCATCACCATCGTCGGCGCGGTGTACTTCGCGCGGCTTGGCTTCTCGCTGCGCGAGCTCACCGCGTCGGGCGAGCGCGACGAGCCGCGCGCGGCGTGAGCGTCAGCGGCGTGAGTGCGGCGCGCGAGGCGCGCGAGGCGCGCGTGGTCGCGCAGGCGAAGGTGAACCTGTTCCTCCGCGTGCTCGCGCGCGAGGCGACCGGCTTCCACCAGATCGAGACGCTGTTCCAGCGCCTGGAGCTCGGCGACGGCGTCGCGGTGCGCGCGGGCGTGAGCGGACGCGCGCTGGACTGCCGCGGCGCCGACGCGGGCCCCGTGGAACGGAACCTCGCGTGGCGGGCCGCGGTCGCGTATGCCGACGCGACCGGATGGCCTAACGGCTTCGCGATCGAGATCGACAAGGCGATTCCCGTCGGGGGCGGGCTCGGTGGCGGCAGCGCCGACGCGGGCGCCGTGCTGCGCTGCCTGAATGCGCTCTCGCCGTCGCCGCTCGGCGCGTCGGAGCTGCTCGCCGTCGGCGCGCCGCTCGGCGCGGACGTGCCCTTCCTCACCACGGAGTCGCCGCTCGCGCTCGCGTGGGGGCGCGGCGAGCGGATGCTCGCGCTGGAGTCGCTGCCCGCGCGCCGCGTGCACCTCGCCCTGTTCGACGAGGGCGTGTCGACGGCCCACGCCTACGCCGCGCTGGCCGCGCGACGCGACCGGTCGCACGAGCGTCCGCGTCCCATCCTCTGGCAGGCGGGCCGGCTCGCGCGGTGGGACGACGTCGCGCTCGTCGCGTCGAACGACTTCGAGGCGGTCGTGCTCGCGGAGCGCACCGACGTCGCCGAGGTACGCCGACTGTTCGGGGCGGTGAGCCAGCGGATCGACGACACCGACGGGGGCGATGCCGGCGCGACGCCCGGCGACACGGCGCCATTCGCCCTCATGTCCGGCTCCGGCGCGACGGTGTTCCTCGCGTCGCCCGAGCGCACGGGGCTCACGTTCGAGGTGAACCCGCCCGCGGAGGGCGAGCGCGCCGCGTTCCGCATCGTGGAGACGCGCACGGCCACGCGCGTTGCCCCGGTGGTGGTGCCGGACTAGGTTTCGCGCGCCTGCCCCGTCGTTCAATGGCAGGACCTCCGGCTTTGGACCGGAAGATCGTGGTTCGAATCCACGCGGGGCAATCCGTTCGACTCGACTCATGACGAGCGCGCCGGTCACGACCGCGCTGTCCGAACAATCCGATTCGCTGATGGAAGGCTCGGCTGCGCCAGGCTTCAAGCTGCTCTCCGGCACCGCGAACGCGGGACTCGCGCAGGAGATCAGTCGTCATCTCGCGATCGATCTGTGCAAGGTGACGCTCAGCCGGTTCGCCGACGGCGAGATCTTCGTGCGCATCGACGAGAACATCCGCGGGCAGGACGTCTTCATCGTCCAGTCCACCAACCCGCCCGCGGAGAACGTGATGGAGCTGCTGCTGCTCATCGACGCCGCGCGGCGGGCGAGCGCGGCGCGCATCACGTGCGTGATGCCGTACTACGGCTACTCGCGCCAGGACCGCAAGGACCAGCCGCGCGTGGCGATCGCCGCGAAGCTGCTCGCGAACATGATCGAGACGGCGGGCGCGGATCGCGTGCTGGGCATCGACTTCCACCAGCACCAGCTACAGGGGTTCTTCGACGTGCCGGTCGACCACTTGTACGCGGCGCCGGTGTTCGTGAACCACTACCGCAAGAAGAACCTGAAGGATCCGGTCGTCGTCGCGCCGGACGCCGGCGCCGCGAAGATGGCGCGCGGGTTCTCGCGCCGTCTCAACGGGTCGCTCGCCATCATCGACAAGCGCCGCCCCGCCGCGAACGTGGCCGAGGTGGTGAACGTCGTCGGCGACGTGAAGGGACGCGACTGTCTGCTCGTCGACGACATGATCGACACCGCGGGCACGCTGAGCGAGGCCGCGCGCGCGCTCAAGCGCCTCGGCGCCGAGCGCGTGTTCGCCTGCGCGACGCACGCGCTCCTCAGCGGTCCCGCGTCGCAGCGGCTCACCGACTCGCCGATCGAGGAAGTGACGGTGACGGACTCGATCCAGGTGCGCCCGGAGCGGCGCTTCGAGAAGCTCGCCGTGCTCTCGGTGGGCGAGCTGCTGGCGAAGGCGATCCGGTTCACGCACTCCGAGCAGAGCGTCTCGAGCCTGTTCGACTGAGGGCCGACCGACCGCGAGGGCGGGTAAGGCCTTCCATGATCGCGACTTACCCGATAGGTTGGGAGGCTACGGGTGAGAGGCGGCCCCCGCGTTTCCGGCGCGTGTGCCGAGGGTAACCCGGCTCGACCGACTCAGTCTTTTCCGGAAACAGGAACCTCCTCATGGCCACCGCCTCCCTCGCTGCGGAGCTCCGCAACGAGACCGGCAAGGGTGCCGCGCGCAAGCTCCGCGCGGCCGGGCGCGTCCCCGCCGTCATCTACGGGCACAACCGCGAGCCGCAGGGCCTCTCGGTGAACGCCCGCGAGCTCAATCGGCTCCTCGAGCACATCGCCGCGGGCAGCACGGTCGTGGAGCTCGGTGGGCTCGCCGCCGCCGGCACGCGCACGCTGATCCGCGAGATCCAGCGGCACCCGCTGAAGCGCCACATCGTGCACGTCGACTTCCAGGAGCTCGTCGCCGGCGAGAAGGTGAGCGTGAGCTGCCCGCTCGTGTTCGTCGGCACGCCGCTCGGCGTCCGCGAGCAGGGCGGTCTGGCGGAGGAGATCATGCGCCAGGTCCAGATCTCGGTCGACCCGGCGAACATCCCGAACCACATCGACGTCGACGTCTCCGGCGTCACGATCGGCCACCCCGTGCACGTGAGCGACCTCAAGCTGCCCGAGGGCGCCGTCGCGCTCGAGGAGGCGAACGCCACGGTGTTCGCGGTCGCCGCGCCGCGCACGCACGAGGAGACGGTCGTCGCGCCGGACACCGCGACCGCCGCGGAGCCCGAGGTCATTCGCGCGAAGAAGCCCGAGGAGTAATCTCCGGTCGGAGCCGCGTTGAAAGTCATTCTCGGCCTCGGCAATCCCGGCAAGGAGTACGAGGCCACGCGCCACAACGTCGGCTGGTGGGTCCTGGACCACCTGGCCGACGTTTGGCGTTTCGACGGCTGGCGAAAGGACGGCGAGGCGCTCGTGTCGACCGGACTGGTCGGGCCGCACAAGGTGCGGCTCGTGAAGCCGCAGACGTACTACAACCTCAGCGGCAGCGTGCTGCGCCCGTACCTGCGCCGCCCGTTCTGGTCGGCGAAGGTCGACCTGTTCGTGGTGTGCGACGACGTCGCCCTCCCGATCGGCCGGTACCGCATCCGCCCGCAGGGGAGCGCCGGCGGGAGCAACGGCCTGAAGAGCATCGAGACGACGCTGGCGTCGCAGGACTACCCACGCCTGCGCATCGGCACCGGCCCCCCGCCCGACGCGCCGCCCATCGGCCGGCTCGTCGACTACGTGCTGTCGCCGATGGACCCGCTCGACCGCCGCATCGTGCACGACCTGCTGCCGCGTCTCACCGACGCGTGCGAGACGTGGGCCCGCGACGGTGTCGTCGCGGCGATGAACAAGCACAATCGCACCGACCAATAAATGCTTCGCATCGGCATCGTGGGCCTGCCTAACGTCGGCAAGTCGACGCTCTTCAACGCGCTGACCTCGGCCGGCGTGCTCGCCGCGAACTATCCGTTCGCGACGAAGGACCCCAACGTCGGCCGCGTCAACGTTCCCGACGCGCGCCTCGACCGGCTGGCCGACATCGTGAAGCCGCAGCGCACCGTGCCCGCGGCGGTGGAGTTCGTCGACATCGCGGGGCTCGTGAAGGGCGCGTCGCAGGGCGAGGGACTGGGCAATCAGTTCCTCGCGAACATCCGCGAGACCGACGCGATCGTGCACGTCGTGCGCTGCTTCGAGGACGACGACGTGCTGCACGTCATGGGTTCGGTGGACCCGGTGCGCGATCGCGAGGTGATCGAGTTCGAGCTCGCGCTCGCCGACCTCGCGACGGTGGAGAAGCGGCTCGACCGCACCCGCCGCGCCGCGAAGACCGGCGACGCCGAGGCGAAGGCGGAGCTCGCGGTGCTGGAACGGGCGCACGAGTTCCTGAAGGAGGGGCGCGGTCTGTGGGAGGCCAAGCTCTCGGCCGAGCAGCTCGCGGTGCTGCAGCCGCTCTCGCTCCTCACGTCGAAGCCGATCCTCTACGCCGCGAACGTGACCGACGCGGAGCTCACCGGCACGGAGGGCGAGCACCTGCGCGCGCTGCGCGCGGCGGTGGAGTCGAGCGGCGAGCCGGCGGAGATCGTTCCCTTCTCCGCGAAGATCGAGGCGGAGCTCGCCGAGCTTCCGCCGGAGGATCGCGGCGACTTCCTCGCGTCGTTAGGCCTGGAGAGCGCGGGCCTCGACCGGCTGATCCGCGCCGGCTATCACCTGCTCGGCCTGCAGACGTACTTCACGGCCGGCGAGCAGGAGGTGCGCGCGTGGACGATCCACGGCGGCGACACCGCGCCGAAGGCGGCGGGCGTGATCCACACGGACTTCGAGCGCGGGTTCATCAAGGCGGACACGGTGAGCTACGACGAGTTCGTGACGAACGGCGGGTGGAAGGGGGCGCGCGAGAAGGGCGTGGTGCGGAGCGAGGGGAAGGAGTACGTGGTGCAGGACGGGGACGTGATGCTGTTCAAGTTCAATGTCTAGCGCTGCTCGGCGTTGACACCGGGCGTCGTTCTTCAACGACATACGGCGTCGAGTTCACACCCGGCGGAGCGATTCCGCCGGGTTTTCGCGTTCCCGCGGACCCACTTTGGTCTCACCTACGAGGAGACACTGCGCTCTTCGAAGGTCCTGACCCGCAGCCATGGCGCCTCGCGTCGACCGCAATGGCCCGGAGCCGTCGATCATTTTCGGCGTGGGCAGCGCTCCTGCAGAGGATCACGCTCCTGGGCGGTGTCGCGGTGCGAGGCGGCGCCGCCGTCTTGTCGTTAGCCCGACCACGACGAGCCCGGTCGCGGTGAGCCACTCGATCGACGGCTCCGGCACCGCCGTGGCGAGCGACCCGGGGTACTGGAACTCCGCGCCCATGAGCTCCACTGGTGGCGGCTGACCCGGGCCGCCCAGCACGCGTACGGCGTCGAGCAGGGTGCCGTCGCGCGAGAACTGGTAGAGCATGCCCGGGTCCGCGCCGCCCATGGTCAGCCAGAGCGTATTGTCCGCCGGATCGAACGCGAGTCCTGTCACCCCCGTCGCGTTCGGAATGCCCGCGATGCTGAACGACGAAAGGATTGTTCCCGTCAGGGAGTAGAGGTAGACCGCCGGACGGGGCCAGGCGAAGCTGGCGACCCACAACCCATTGTTCGTCGGGTCGTAGGCGATCCCCATCGACATCACCGCGAGCGGGAAGAGCGGCGTCAGCCCCGTCCAGTCGAGATTCCCACGGTAGACCATGTTGAGCTCGTAGGCGGGGCGCCACGGGACCGTGTAGCTGTACCTCCCGTCATTGGCACCGTCATAGAAGCAGCACGGCGGTGGCCAGCCCGGAGGCTGCGGCGTGATCGGTGCCCGGTCGTAGGGCGTCCCGATCGCCGTCCCGGTGAGCGTGTACTCCTGGCCCAGGCGACCCGGCTCATATCCCATCGTGTGGATCGTCTCGTCGACGACCAGGTCGTACGCAATGGTCCCGGGCGTCGTCGGCATCACGCGCGTGACCGCGCCTCCCTGCACCACGTAGATCGGTGCGTAGAACGGCCCCGGGTTCGGGTAGTTGAGCCGCGCATCGTACGCCGTGAGGTACAGGGGACTCGTCTGCGCGCCGGCGGGGTACGCCGCTGTGGCTAACGCGGTGGGACCAAGGGCGAGCGCGGAGAGCAGGGCGGCTGTCCTGTGCGCCTCCGCCGTCACGTGCGCGGCACCGCCGCGGGACGGTCGCGCCCAACCAGGTATGCGGAGGCGCATGGTTGCTCGGAAGTATCGGGTAGCTGGATCGAGATCGGACCAGGGACGCGTGAGAGCTCGGCAAAGGCCATTCCCGTCGTGGCAGCATTGTCGCGTGTGCCCCGGTCTGACGCGGCCGCGATGCTCAGGCAACTGGAGGAGGAGGTCTCGGCGTGCTGCCGTTGGGCGTCGGCAAGACGCGACGAGCCACCCAGATCTGTGAGGTCGGCCCTCGTACGGGCCCCGCGCTGCCGCTACGCGCGCCGCGCCATCCTCCGCGGTCATCGCCGGTGATGCGGACCGCGTACCGGCACAGCCACCCGGCGACGGTCTGCGCGCTGCCACCGCCTAACGGGCCCCGCCCGCGCGCCTAACGGTGGCCGCTCGAAGCGGGCCCGAAGGCCGCCCGCGCGGGCACGCTCCGGTCACACCGCTGAGTGAGGTAGCGATCCGGTGACGAGTCAAGTGGCCATGCACACGTTCAAGTTGAACGTCTGAGCGATCCCGCGCCGACCCGGCCCCACAGTCCACTGTCCGGTGCCAGCGCCGCTGTAGCAGTAACTGTGACAGTCCACGCACTACTGTCACCAGTCCCTCAGATCGACTGCGACATCGTGTTAGGTTGAACGGCCGAGCCAACCGTGCCGTGTCTGCCGCGACGTCGCGGCCGCCGTCACGCGGGCCATTGCGAGACGGGGGACGATGCCGGGACAGACGCGCCGCCGCGTAGGCGGATGGGTGCAGTGAGGCCTCACGCGGCGGAAGCCGTCGCCGCGACGCCAGCGGTCCATCGAGCGTTCGGGGCCGGCATTGCCGCGATCGTGCTGGCTGGTGCCACAGTCGCCGCCATGCAGGGCGCGCAGCGTCGCAGCGAGAGTTGGGTGCGGCACAGCCGCGAGGTGGCACGCGGCGCGCGCCAGGCCGAGCGGCTCGCTGTCGACCGCGAGACTGCGGTCCGCGGATTCCTGCTCACGGGCAACGCGCTCACGCTCGCCCCGGAGCTGGCCGCGCGCCGCGCCCTGCCGGAGCTCCTTGACTCGCTCGGCGAGATGACGCGCGACGATGCCGGCCAGCAGCGGCGGCTCGCCGCCATCCGCGGGGCCATCGCGCGATGGGATCGCGAGTTCGCCGAGCCCGCGCTCGCGCGCGGGGCCGCGTCCTCGCCGCCGTCGACGCCGTCGACGCCGTCGCAAGCCGACGTCCGTGCACGGCTCGCCGGGAAGCCGCTCTTCGACGAGGTGCGCGCGGCGTTCGACGCGTTCGTGCGAGCGGAGGATGCGGTCTACGCGACCCAGGTGCGCCGGAACAGCGTGCTCCGTCTGGCGAGCGGCGCCGCGATCCTGCTCGAGCTCATGGCGCTCGTCCTCGTGCTCGTGTGGCTGCGCAACCGCGTGGCGGCGCAGACCGCGGGGCTGGTCGCGAAGCAGCAGCAGCTCGAGGAGCAGGCCGTGGAGCTCGAGGTGCAGACCGAGGAGCTGCGCGAAGCGAACCACACGCTCGAGCAGCAGGCTGTCGAGATGGAGTTGCAGACAACCGAGCTCACCGCCGCCAACGCCTCGCTCACGGAGTCGCAGGACCGCTATCGGCGGCTCGTCGACTCGGCGCCGTATGGGATGCTGGTGCACCGCGACGGGCAGATCGTCTTCGCGAACGCCGCGGCCGCCCACATCCTCGGGTTCGAGCAGGCGGACGATCTCCTGCGGCGCGACGTCTACGGCCTAGTGCACCCCGACGATCGTGGACAGGTGCGCGATCGCGTCCGTCAGAATCTCGACACCGGGGCGGCGACGCCGCTCGCGGAGCTACGGATGCTCCGCCCGGACGGCACGACCGTGGAGGTGGAGACCGTGGGCATCCCGCTCATGCACGACGGCGCGCCCGCCGTGCAGGTGGTCCTCCGCGACGCGAGCGGCCGGAAGCGGCTCGAGGCCCAGTTTCGCCAGGCGCAGAAGATGGAGGCGGTCGGCCAGCTTGCCGGAGGCGTGGCCCACGACTTCAACAACCTGCTCACCGTCATCATCAGCTACAGCGGCATGCTCCTCACGGAGCTCCCCGCCAGTGACCCGGTGCGCGCGGACGTGCAGGAGATCCGCCGCGCAGCGGAGCGCGCCAGCGCACTCACGCGGCAACTGCTCGCGTTCAGTCGCCAGCAGCTGCTCGAGCCGCAGGTGCTCGACGTGAACGTCGTCGTGCGCGACCTGCAGAGGATGCTGCACCGCGTGCTGCGCGAGGACGTGCGGCTGGTGACCGTGCTCGCGGCGCGGCTCGGGCGCGTGTACGCCGACGCCGGACAGCTCGAGCAGGTGATCGTCAACCTCGCCGTCAACGCTCGCGACGCGATGCCGACCGGCGGCACGCTCACGGTCGAGACGGCGGACGTGGATCTCGACGGCGAGTACGCGCTGACGCACGCCGGCGTGACGCCCGGCCACTACGTCATGCTCGCCGTGAGCGACACCGGCGTGGGAATGGACGCGGCCACGCAGGCGCGGATCTTCGAGCCGTTCTTCACGACGAAGCCGTTAGGCCATGGCACCGGGCTCGGGCTCGCGACCGTGTACGGAATCGTGAAGCAGTCCGGTGGTCACGTCTGGGTGTATAGCGAGCCGGGTGTGGGCACGACGTTCAAGGTGTATCTGCCGCGGGTCTCCGCGCCGCTCACGCGACCGCGCAGTGGCCCCTACCCCGCCGTGGCGCGTGGGTCCGGAACGATTCTCCTCGTGGAGGACGACGAAACGGTACGCCGCGCCGCGCGCCGCATTCTCGAGCAGGCCGGCTACCAGGTGCTCGAGGCACGCGACGGCGCCGAAGCGCTGCGCGTCGCCGGGACCAACGGCACCGGCGCGGTGCGCGTCGATCTCGTGATCACCGACGTGGTGATGCCCGCGATGAGCGGCCCGGAGTTCGTCGCCGCGCTTCGCGAGGCGCGGCCCGACGTGCCCGTGATCTTCATGTCCGGTTACACGGACGACGCGGTGCTCCGACAGAAGCTCGTCGAGCCGGGGGTGGCGTTCGTGCAGAAGCCGTTCACGCCGGAGGGGCTCGCGCGCAAGGTCGGTGACGCGCTGTCGGGTGCACCACCGCAGGTCGAACCGTGACCGCGCCATCGGAGGAACGGCCGCGCGTCCTCGTGGTCGACGACGAGCCGTCCGTCACGGCCGCCGTGGCCCGTGTGCTGCGGCGCGGCTTCGACGTCACACCGACGCACTCGGCCGACGAGGGGCTCGCGCTCATTCGGCGGGGGCCGTCGTTCGCCGTCGTCATCTCCGACTTTCAGATGCCCGGCATGGACGGCGCGGCCTTTCTTCGCGAGGTCCGGCGCGTCGCCCCGGATACCGCGCGCGTGCTGCTGACGGGGCGGACCGACCTCGCCGCCGCCGTCGCCGCGGTGAACCAGGGGCAGATCTTCCGCTACCTCGCAAAGCCTCCGTCGCCCGACGTGCTGACGACGGTGGTGACCGCGGCGACCGAGCACCACCGCCTGCTGCGCGGCGAGCGCGAGCTCCTGGAGCAGACGCTGCAGGGCAGCCTGAAGGCGCTGCTCTCGCTCATGGCGCTCGCGCAGCCCGCGGCGCTGGGTCGCACGAGCCGCATCAAGTCCCACGTCACGGCGATCGCGGAGCGTCTCGACGTCGCGGACCGCTGGTCGCTCGAGATCGCCGCGCTCCTCTCGCAGGTCGGCTGCGTCACGTTGCCCGACGACACGATGCAGAAGCTGGCACGCGGCCAGGCGCTCACCCCGCGCGAGCAGGAGCAAGTGGATCGGTTGCCGGGCATCGCGGCGACGCTCGTCGCGGGCATCCCGCGGCTCGAGCCCGTGCGCGAGATCCTCCGCTTTCAGAACACGCACTTCGACGGCGCCGCATCGCCGGAGCCCGGGGTCGCTGGCGCGGCGATCCCGCTCGGCGCGCGCGTGCTCAAGGTCGTCCTCGACTACGACCTGCTCGAGACGCAGGGCATGGCAGCCGACGCGGCGCTCGCGGCGCTGGAGGCTCGTCCCGGAGGGTACGACCCTGCGGTGCTCGCGGCGGGCCGCCAGGTCTGGCTGCCGGCGGACCCACGGCCCATCGTGCGCGAGATGCGACTCGCCGACGTCCGCCCCGGGATGGTCTTCGCCAACGACGTCGTGGGGTCGAGCGGCGTGCTGCTCGTCGCGCGCGGCCAGGAAGTGACCGACGCGCTGCTGGAGCGCGTGCGCTACGACTGGCGCGGCTGGGCGCACTCGCAGCACGTCGTGATGCTCGAGCGCTGGACGTAACGCGGTCGTCCCGCGGCGGCCGCCGCGCGGCGTCGTGTTAGGTTGATCGTCACACGTTCGGGCTCGGCGTCCGGGCAATGACGATGTGACGCGAGGCCCGGTCGGGTTGGTATACGTGGATCCGAGCGTCGCAGCGGCGGTTCAGTCGAGAGGCAGGTGGCATGCACGCAGTCGTGGTCGGAGGTCTGGGATTCCTCGGCGGCGCCGTCGTCGACGAGCTGCTCGCGCGCGGCGATGCCGTCTCCGTCGTCGACCCGCACGCGGCGCGCATACGCTGCGACGAGCGGTTCGGCCCTGGACGCGTGCGCGCGCTCGACGGCGACATCCTCCACCCGGCGACGCTGCGCGACGCGTTCCACGGCGCGGACGAGGTGTACCACCTCGCGGGTCGGCTCGGCACCTCGGAGCTCGACGACGACGTCCCAGCGGCGATCGCCACGAACGTCACCGGCGCCGTGCACGTGTTCGAGGCCGCCGCTGCGGCTCGTGTGCCGAGCGTGTTCTACCCGTCGAAGCCTAACGTCTGGCTGAACACGTACACGATCACGAAGGTCGCCGCCGAGCAGTTCGCGGAGCTGTACGCCGCGCAGCGCGGGATGCGCATCTGCTCGCTGCGCTACTTCAACGCCTATGGCCCACGACAGGCGCTCGGCCCCGTACGCAAGATCGTCCCCACGTTCGCCGCGCAGGCGCTGCGCGGGCTGCCGCTCGGCGTGTTCGGCGACGGCGAGCAGACGGTGGACATGATTCACAGCGCCGACCTCGCGCGGCTCAGCGTGGACCTGCTGCGGTCCGGCTATCGCGGCCCGCCGCTCGACTGCGGTCGCGGCGTCCCGCTCACCGTGAACGAGGTTGCCGCGGCGGTGAACGCGTACTTCGGCAATCGCGCGGGCGTGCGCCACCTGCCGATGCGCCGGGGCGAGACGCCGCGCACGACGCTCGTCGCCGACATCGCCCCGCTGCGCGCCGCGCTCGGCACGCTGCGCTTCGCCGATTGGGACTCGTCGCTCGCCGAGACGCTCGCGTGGTACGCGTCGCGCGACGCGCGCGAGCTCGATCTCGCGTTGGGCGCCTCCAGCGCGGCCTGAGGGCGACGGCGGTGCGCGTGCTCGCGGTCGTCGCGCACCCGGACGACGAGACGCTCGGCTGCGGCGGCACGCTCGCGCGCCTCGCCGACGAGGGAAACGAGGTGACCGCGCTGCTCGCCCTGCGGCGCTGCGACCCGCGCGGCGTCGCCAACTGGAGCGCGCTGGTGGAGTGCTTCGAGCGCGCCTGCGCGCTGCTCGGCGCGCGCGCCGCGGTGCACGACGCGCCGCTCGACGAGACGCTGGCCGAGACGCACCCGCACGAGCTGCACGACCGCGTGGCGCCGTGGGTGGCGCGCGCGGATCTGGTGCTCACGCACTGGCCGGGCGACGTCAACCAGGTTCACCGCGGCGTGGCGCGTGCCGTGGAGATCGCGACGCGGCCGTTCCGCCGCCGCGTGAACGTCTCGCTGTTCGAGATCCCCTCCTCCACCGATCAGACGTTCGGCGTCGCCGGCGCGCATGCCTTCCTGCCTAACGAGTTCGTGCTGCTCGGCACGGATCACGTGCGCCGCAAGTGCGAGGCGATGGCGCTGTACTCCACCGAGCACGCGCCGGGCCGCACGGCAGCGGATGTGGAGCGCCGGCTGCGCGTGCGCGGGGCCGAAGTGGGCGCCGAGTTCGCCGAGGCGTTCGCGGTGGCGCGACGCTTCGTCTGACGCGACGTGACGGGACTCGCTCGTCGCCGAGGTGCGCGCGACGCGGCCAAGCGCGCGGTCGACGTCGTGGGCGCCGCCGCGCTGCTCGTCGCGGGCGTACCGCTCATCGCGCTCTGCGCGCTGCTCGTACGGCTGCGCAGTCCGGGCCCCGCGCTGTTCCGCCAACGCCGCGAGGGGCTCGGCGGCCGGCCGTTCACGCTCTACAAGCTGCGCACGATGCGCGTCGACGCGGACGCGGTGCTCGCGCGCGTGCTGGCGGACGATGCGGCGGCGCGTGACGAGTGGGCGCGCTATCGGCGACTGCGCGACGATCCACGACTCGTTCCCGGCGTCGGAAGCTGGCTGCGGCGCACGAGCCTCGACGAGTTGCCGCAGCTGTGGAACGTGCTGCGTGGGGACATGAGCCTCGTCGGCCCACGCCCGCTGGAGCTGCCCGTGCTCGATCGATTCCCGGCGGCGGAGCGCGCCGCGCGCGCGGCCGTGCGGCCTGGCCTGACGGGCCTCTGGCAGGTGTCCGGCCGCAGCGAGACGGACCTCGTCACGCTGTGGGCGATCGACGCGGAGTACGTGCGCAGCCGGTCGCTGCTCGGCGACCTGCGGATCCTCGTGCGCACGCCGCGCGCGGTGCTCACGCGCCGCGGCGCGTACTGAACGTGCCGCGTGTCGCCGTGATCGGCGCCGGGCCCGCCGGGCTCGCGGCGGCCGATCGACTCGGGCGCGCCGGTGTGCACGTGGAGCTGTTCGAGGCGTCGTCGCGCGTGGGCGGGCTCGCGGGCTCGGTCGAGCGGTGGGGACGGGCGGTCGACCTCGGGCCGCACGTGATCGCCGGCGGGCCACCGGCCGCGGTCGCGCTGTGGACGGAGCTGCTCGGCAACGCGTACCACTGCGTGCCGCTGCGTCGCGCCATCGCCATGCACGGTACGCTCGTGCCCTATCCACCTCGTCCGACGTCGCTGATGCGCGCGCTTCCAGCGACCACGCTCGCCGCGTGCGTCGCCGGCGCCGCGGCGGCGCGCGTGGTCCCGCGTCGTGGCGCGCAGCCTAACGACAGCGCGGGCTGGGTGGCGGCGCGCTACGGTCGCGCGCTCTACGACGCCGTGCTCGCGCCGTACGTCGAGAAGCTGTGGGGGCGGCCGGGCGAGCGCGTGGACGCGAGCTTCGCGCGTGCGCTGCTCGGCGACGCGCCGTCGGACGAGCGCGGCGCGGCGCGCGGACCGTGCGAGCGCGAGCGCGCCGACACGTTCGCGGTGCCCGTCGGCGGCACGGGCGCCGTCTGGGAGCGCCTAACGGATCGGATCCGCGCGCGCGCCACGGTGCACCTCGACACGCCGGTCGACGGCGTCGAGGTGCGTGACGAACGCGTGTGCGGCGTCACGGTACGCGGCGAGCGGCGCCCGTTCACGCACGTCGTGTCGAGCATGCCGCTGAGCCGGCTCGTGCGCCTGACGAGCGGACTGCCACCGGAGACGCTCGCTGCGACGGACCGTCTCTCGAGCCGGCACGCGCTCGTGGTGCACCTACGCGTGGTCGGCGCGCCGCTGCTGCCGTACGCGTGGGTCTACGTGTTCGACCCGCGTCTCGCCGTCGGACGCGTGACCGACACGCGCGCGTGGGGCGTCCCGGGACCGACGTACGAGGACGGGATCGTCACGCTGGAATACTGGTGCGGCGACGAGAGCCCTGCGTGGCGCGGTGACGACGAGCGCGTGCTCGAGCGCGCGAGCGCCGAGCTCGCGGCGAGTGCCCTGCTCCCCGGCGCGCGCGTGCTCGACGGACGTGTGACGCGTCTGCGCGGCGCGCTGCCGGTGCCCGAGGTCGGGTACGGCGACACGCTGCGCGCGATCACCGCGTCGCTCGCGTCCGTGCGCGGGCTCCTCACGATCGGGCGCCACGGCGGCTTCGCGTTCAACAGCACGGCGGAGAGCCTCGCCGACGGCATCGCGGCGGCCGACGCGATCCTCGGCGAGCTGGGAGTCGCTCAGTCGCCGACGGTGCCGTAGCGCGCGAGCGCCGCGTCGACGTGCCGCACCAGCGCGTCGCGAAAGCGCTCGGGCGCGAATCGCTCGGCGTTCTGGCGGCATGCGGCGGGCGAGATGCGCGCCGCGCTCGCCTCGAGCCGCCGGATCGCGTCGCGCAGCGACTCGGCGGTCTGCTCGGCGAACAGCACGCCCGTCGGCCGCTCCTCGTGCAGGTCGCGCACGATCTCGCGCGCGCCGCCGCGGCCGAGCGCGACGACGGGCGTGCCGCACGCCTGCGCCTCGGCCATCACGATGCCGAAGTCCTCCGGCGCGGTGAAGACGAACGAGCGGGCGCGGCGCATGTGGTCGCGCAGCACCGCGTCGGACACGCGTCCGAGCAGCGTGACGTTAGGCCCGGCGAGCCGCTCGATGCGCCGGCGCTCCGGCCCGTCGCCGATCACGACGAGCCGACGATCGGGCATGCCGTTGAACGCTTCCACCGCGAGATCGAGTCGCTTGAACGGCGTGAGGCGCGACGCGGCGAGATGGAAATCCTCGCGCGGCACGCGAGGGTCGGGCGTGTAGAAGTCGACGTCGACCGGCGGATGGAGCACCGCGGCGTCGCGTCGGTAGCACACCTCGCACCGGCGCGCGACGAAGCGCGAGCACGCCACGAATGCGTCGACGCGCGCCGCCGCGATCGCGTCCCACACGCGCATCCGGGCGAGCATCACGCGCGCGAGCACCGCCTTCAGCCCGCGCATGCCGTGCGCGCGCAGGTAGAGCGGCTGCAGATCCCACGCGAAGCGCGGCGGCGACATGAGGTAGCACACGTGCACCTGCTCCGGCTGCACGACGACGCCCTTCGCCACCGTGTGGCTGTTCGACAGCACGAGGTCGTACCCCGTGAGGTCGAACTGCTCCATCGCCAACGGCATGAGCGGCACGTAGCTCCAGTACCGGGTGCGCGCGCCCGGCAGTCGTTGGATGAACGACGGGATCACGCGCGCATCGCCGAGCACCGCGGCGCGATGCTCCGCAGGCAGGAAATCGACGGCGGTGAAGACGTCGGCGCCCGGGTAGCAGCGCAGCATCTCCTGCAGCACGCGCTCCGCCCCCGTCATCGGGCCGAGCCAGTCGTGGACGATCGCGACTCTCATGCGAGGCAAAGTATTCTTCGTCGCCCATCACGCTCGTTCCGCCACCGACCCCATTCCCGTGCCGACCGACTTCGTAGCAGGCGCCGAGGACGCGCTCCTCCGACTGAGCGCGGCGACGCTGATCGGCGCCGCCGTGGGACTGAACCGCGAGCTGCGCGGCAAGCCGGCCGGCATGCGCACGCACGCCCTCGTCTCGCTCGGCGCGGCGCTCGTGATCCTGTCGACGACGCTGCTCGCGAACGGCGGGGGCGGCGTCGATCCGAACGCGGTGAGCCGCTCGATCCAGGGGATCGTCGCCGGCGTCGGCTTCCTCGGCGGCGGCGTGATCCTGAAGACGAGCGATCGGAGCAGTGTTCGCAACCTCATGACCGCGGCGTCGATCTGGGTGGTGGCGTGCCTCGGCATCGTGTGCGGCGCCGGGCAGTGGTCGCTCGCCGCCGCGGCCCTGGCGCTCACGCTGCTGGTGCTCGTGTTCGGTGGTCCGACCGAAGGCGCTATCCGCCACATGGTGCTCCGGCAGCAGCGCGCCGGCGGCTCCGGCGGCGTCGGCGGCACCGACGCCTCGGCCGAGCGGCGGCGCATGGAGCGGCGGCGCACCGGCGAGCATCGGACGATCGACCCCGAGGAGGACGCGTGAGCGGGGGCCCGAGCCGCCGCGAGGATTGACGCGGCCGCGCACGGTCGTCACCATCCTTACGCGGTGGCACGAACCGCGCGAGACGTGCGATGCGGCCCGCCACTTCACGCACCGTTCGCCATGTCCGATCACGTCGTAGAGCCGTTCATTCCTCGACAGCTCGACCGGGAGTTCGCGCTCGCCGTTCGCGCGGCGCTGTCGCTGCCCGATCCGACGACCGCGTCGCTGCGCGACCTCGTCGCGGCGGTGGTCGCGACGCTGCGCGAGCAGGGGGCCACGGTCGAGCAGGTGCTCGACGCGATGGAGGACGCGGTGGCCGCCGTGCTCGCCGCTCGAGTGTCCGGCGGGTACCACGTGGTGGACCCGAACGCGCCGCGCAATCCCACGTCGGTGCTCGCCGACCACGTGCGGCTGCTGACGAGCGAAGTGCTGCTCGACCACGGGCTGCAGACGCCGAAGTCGCGCATCCCGCTCACGGTCTCCTGACGGTCGCGTGACCGTCGGCGCCTCCTCCGGTCGGGGAGGCCCCGAGTTGCCCTAAGTGGGCGTTACGACTATACTTCGGGGCTGTTCACATCGGCCGGCGCGGCAGTCGCGCCGGCCCCCGACCCTCCTCCCGCCTCGGCAACCGGCGGGGGGCGGCCACGACCACAGGGAGGATTGCCACTCGTGCCCGCGAAAGCGAATCGCACGTACGAGGCGGTGTACATCTTCGACTCTGCGCTCGAAGACAACGCCATCGCCGAGAAGCTCGCCCGGCATCACGGGCTCTTGAAGGCCGCCGCGGAACCGACCGTCGAGCACTGGGGGCGGCGTCAGCTGGCCTACCCCATCAAGCGGCGTGAGAGTGGTTACTACGCCATCGCCACGTTCAGCCTCGCGGACACCACGGTGCTCCCCGAGTTCGAGCGCGCGCTGAAGCTGGACGAAGGGGTGCTCCGCTATCTCATCTCGCTGCACGAGCGCGAGCTCGGCGCCCCGCCGATGAGCGAAGAGGAGCTCGCCGCCCGGCGGGCCAAGGACGAGGACGACGAGGACGAGGAATAACATGCGCCGACAGAAGAAGGCCGATCCGTTCGCCGAAGCGCGGATCCGGTTCGTCGACTACAAGGACGACCGCCTCCTCTCCCGCTTCATCACGGAGACGGGGAAGATCCTGCCGAGCCGCCTGAGCGGCGCCTCCGCGCGTCACCAGCGTCAGGTCGCGAAGGCGATCAAGAAGGCGCGCTACCTGGCCCTGCTCCCCTACACCAAGGGGAACCAGAGCTGAGCATGGCGGCGGCCGCCACGCCGGTCGGACGCGAGCGAGGGTGGGGACCGATGGTCCTCGCCCTCGCGACGTGCCTTGCCGTCGCGGCGGCCCCGTTCTGGCCTCCGGCCGCCGGGCTCGCCGCGGCGCTCGTGCGCGGACTGGTCCCGGTCGAGCAGCTGCTGCTGCTCGTCGTCCCGACGCTCGCCGCCTGCGCGGCGGTCGCCTGGTGGGCCGGCGGGCGGCTCGCGCCGGCGCTCGCGTGGCTCGCACTCGCCGCGTGGGTGCTCGGTCAGCCGCTGCCGGCCGAGTCGCCGGGATACGCGGCGGTGGCGCGCGGCTGGGCGCTGGCGCTCGCGGCGGCGTTCGGTCTCGTGTCCTTCGTCCGGCCGCGGCTCTCGTTCTTCGTGCGCGCGCTCAGCGCACTCGGCGTCGCGTGCGCGGTCGCGCTGCTCTGGCTCGTGCTCACGGGGCACGATCCGGGGCGGCTCGCCGGCGTGATGGGCACCGAGCTCGCCCGCCGCAGCCAGGCGTCGCTCGACGCGTGGCAGCGGCACCTGCGGACGGCCGGTGTGTGGCGCACGGTGAGCGAGCGGGCGCCGGAGCTCGCGGCGCGGGCGACGACGTCCGCCGAACGGCTCGGTGGGCTGCCGGCGCGCACGGCGCCGCTGGTGCCCGCGCTGCTCGGGCTCGAGTCGCTCGCCGCGCTCGCGCTCGCGTGGGGGCTGCATCACCGGCTGAGCCGCGTGCGGCTCGGTCCTCCGCTCGGCTCGCTGAAGACGTTCCGGTTCAACGACCAGCTCGTGTGGGGGCTCGTGGCCGGCGTCACGATCGTCATCCTGCCGTCGCTCGCGCCACTGCGGGCGGTCGGATTCAACCTGTTGTTGTTCTTCGGCGCGCTCTACGCGCTGCGCGGACTCGGCATCCTCCGCTGGCTCGCCTCCGAGCGAGTCGCGCTGGCGGCGGTGATCGGGGTCGCGCTCCTGCTCCCGATCGTCGGTCTCGAGCTGCTCGCCGGCATGCTGTCCGGCGTGGCGCTCGCGATCGGCCTCGGCGACACGTGGGGCGACTGGCGGAATCGCCGGGCGCGTCAGGTCTCGTAACTTCTCGGAGGTATCGGTGGAAGTCATTCTGCGGCAGGCGGTCGAGAAGCTCGGCAATCCGGGCGACGTGGTGACCGTCTCCAACGGCTACGCGCGCAACTTCCTGCTGCCGCGCGGCGTCGCCTTCGAGGCGACGGAGGGGAACAAGAAGCGGATCGCGCAGGAGAAGGCGCGGCTCGAGGCCGCCGAGTCGGAGCGCCGCCAGACGGCGAGCGAGTTCGCGAAGGTGCTCGAGGAGGTCTCGATCACGTTCGCGGCGCGCGTCGGCGAGGAGGGCAAGCTGTTCGGCTCCGTGACCGCGGCGGACATCGCGCAGCAGCTCGAGGCGCAGGGCCACAAGGTCGAGCGCCGCCAGATCGACCTGCACGAGCCCATCAAGGCGCTCGGCGTCTATCGCGTGCCGATCAAGCTGCACGCGGACGTGAAGCCCGAGATCAAGGTCTGGGTCATCAAGCAATAGGGCACGAGGGCATGAGGGCACGAGGGCAGGAGAGCTTCCGAGTTCTCCTGCCCTCGCGCGTTTCGCGCGGGCCCTCCTGCCCTCGTGCCCTGGCTCACTTGCTGCGGTTTCCGGCCGTTAACGTTCAGGAACCAAGCGGCCGAGCCCGGGTAGGCTCGTGGTTCCGCGTTCCCTCTCGTGCCCTCCTACATGGCGAAGACCTCCCAGCTCTCCTCCGCCGAGGCCGCGCAGCGCGCCGCGCAGGCGGCGCTCGACCTGAAGGCGAACGACGTCGTGATCCTGAATCTCAAGGGGGTCACGGACATGGCCGACTTCTTCGTGATCGCGAGCGGCACGTCGGACACGCACGTCCGCGCGATCGCGCAGAACGTCATGGAGGATCTGGACAAGCTCGGCGTGCCGGTGCACCACGAGGAGGGCGTGACGCAGGGGCGCTGGGCGCTGCTCGACTACGTGGACTTCGTGGTCCACGTCTTCCACCCGACGCTGCGCCACTTCTACCAGCTCGAGCGGCTGTGGAGCGACGCGGAGGTCGTGAAGGTGCAGCCGCAGGACGCGCCCGCCGGGGCGCAGTGAGGACCTGATGTTCGGTCGACTCGTCCGCCGCCTAACGGTGTTGGGCGCCGCCGCGGCCTCCGCCGCCGCGCTCGCGCCGTCGCGCGCCGGGGCCCAGCTGTACTTCGGGCAGAACCTGGTGCAGTACGACCGGCTCGACTGGCGAGTCATCGAGACCGAGCACTTCCTCGTCCACTACTATCCCGTCGAGCGGCAGGCCGCGCACGACGCGGCGCGGATGGCCGAGCGTTCCTACGCGCGGTTGTCGCGGCTCATGCAGCACCAGTTCCGCGAGAAGAAGCCGATCATCGTCTTCCAGTCGCGCGGCGACTTCGCGCAGAGCAACGTCTTCGGCGATCTCGGCGAGGGCACGGGCGGCATCACGGACATCCTGCGGCAGCGCATGGCGCAGCCGCTCACGGGCGACTACCGCTCGTTCGAGCACGTGCTGATGCACGAGATGGTGCACCAGTTCCAGTACGACATCTTCGCGCGTGGCAAGGCGGGCGCGAACATCCAGCAGTACGCGCAGGTGAACCCGCCGTCGTGGTTCATGGAAGGGATGGCGGAGTTCCTGTCGCTCGGCTACGACCATCCGCAGACCGATGCGTGGCTGCGTGACGCCGCGATCAACGGCAACCTGCCGTCGATCAAGCAGATGACCGATGAGCCGGACAAGTACTTCCCGTACCGGTTCGGCTTCGCGCTCTGGCAGTACGTCGGCCGGCGGTGGGGCGACGAGATCATCGGCGAGATCATGAACGCCGTGCCGAGCCTCGGCGTCGAGCGCGCGTTCCGGCGAGAGCTCGGCATGTCGCTCGAGGATCTCAGCGACGAGTGGCACGAGTCGGTGCAGGACCGCTTCCTCCCGACCGTCGTGTCGATGGAGCGGCCGCGCAAGTTCGCGCAGCCGCTGCTGACGCAGCGTCGCACCGGCGGCGTGGCTGACCTGTACATCGCGCCCGCGCTGTCGCCCGACGGCAAGTACATCGCGTTCATCTCCTACGGCAGCCTGCTGCGCGGCGAGGTGTTCCCCGACCTGTACCTCGCCGACGCACAGACCGGCAAGCGGCTCAAGCGGCTGGTGCGCAGCACGACGAACGCGCAGACCGAGGAGCTGCGGCAGCTCTACTCGCAGGCGAGCTTCTCCCCCGACGGCAAGCTGCTCGCCTACGTCGGCCAGACCGAGGGGAAGGACGTCCTCTACCTGCTCGACGTCGCGACGCGCGAGACGATCCGGCGCTTCGACCTGCCGCTCGAGGGCGTCACGAGCCCCTCGTGGTCGCCCGACGGCAAGCAGCTCGTGTTCAGCGGCAACGAGGGCGGCATCACGGACCTCTACGTCGTGAACGAGGACGGCACCGGGCTGCGCGCGCTGACGCACGACCGCAACGGCGATCTGCAGCCGTCGTGGTCGCCCGACGGCAAGACGATCGCGTTCGCGAGCGACCGCGAGACGAACTTCGACGTGCTGCGGCTCGCGAAGTGGACGATCGCGCTGTACGACGTCGCGAGCGGCCGCATCACGGAGCTGCCGCGGCAGGCGGGGCTCAACATCAACCCTCAGTGGGCGCCCGACGGCCGTTCCATCGCGTACGTCTCCGACCGCACGGGCGTCGCGAACCTGTTCCTGTACGACCTCGACGCCGGCGAGCACTACCAGCTCACGAACGTCGTCGGCGCGGTGAACGCGCTCACCGAGTACAGCCCGGCGATCACGTGGGCGCACGCGACCGACGTGCTGGCGTTCACGTACTACGAGAAGGGGACGAACAACGTCTGGTCGATCAAGAACCCGCGGCTGCTGAAGCGCGCGCCGTTCCGCGACCACGCGACGACGCCCGCCGTCGTCGCGACGCGCGACACGACGCCGGCCACCGCCGTCGCGCCCGACACGAGCGACGGCAGCCGGTCGATCTATCGCGCGCCGAGCGCCGAGCTGCGGCCGTCGGCGACGCTCGGCGCCGCGGGGTCGGGGACGCCGCTCACCGTGACGGCGATGCTCGACAGCGCCGCGCTCGCGCTCCCCGACACGACGCGGTTCAAGGACTACAAGTACGCGGGGGGGTTCCAGCCGGAGTACGTGTCGCAGCCGCAGGTGGGCTACGGCGCGAACAACTTCGGCCAGGGCGTGTTCGGCGGCACGACGATCGTGCTGAGCGACCTGTTAGGCAACCAGCAGCTCGCGTTCTCCGGCGCGATCAACGGCCGCATCAGCGACGCGATGGTGTTCGCGAGCTACGCGAACCTGAGCCGCCGCATGCAGTATCAGACGGGCGTCTCGCAGATGCCGTACTATCTGCTCGGCGAGCGCGTGCCGATCACCGACGACCAGGGACAGAACGCGGTCGAGGACCGGTACCTCCGCTACGTGCAGCGCGACGTGTTCGCGACGGGCCTCTACCCGCTCGACCGGTTCCGCCGCATCGAGTTCGGCATGCGCGCATCGAGCGTGTCGCAGTCGCAGATCACGGTGACGTCGACGCTGCAGGGCGGCTTCATCACCGGCCAGAAGCTCGGCAAGCCGCAGAAGATCGGGTCGGCGTGGATGCTCTCGCCGTCGGTGGCGTACGTGAGCGACAACGCGCTGTACGGCTGGACCAGCCCGCTCATGGGACACCGGTACCGCGTGCAGTTCGAGCCGTCGGTGGGCAGCTGGCGGTGGCTCGACTACCTCGTGGACGCGCGCCGCTACGACCCGATCCTGTTCAACTTCCTCACGGTCGCGACGCGCTTCACGACGAGCATCACGGCGGGGCGCGACGAGACGCGCTTCCGGAAGTACATCGGACGGGCCGACTTCGTGCGCGGCTACGACCGACAGGCGTACGACACGTACTTCTGCAGCGGCGAGAACGCGCCGGCGAACGCGGGCGACGCGTGCGGCGCGCTGCAGCTGTTCGGCAGCCGCGTCGCGTTCGCGAACGCGGAGCTGCGCTTCCCGCTCGTGCGTCGGCTGGACCTCGGCCTGCTGCCGATCGCGCTGCCGCCGGTGGAGGGCGCGTTCTTCTACGATGCCGGGCTCGCGTGGGACGGCGGCATGAAGGTGACCGCCCGGCGCCCGGCGAACTACGACCAGAACACGATGCGCTTCCCGCTGCGGAGCTACGGCTTCGGGATGCGCATCAACCTGTTCGGGTTCGTCGTCCTGCGGTGGGACTACGCGAAGCCGCTCGACGCGGCGAACCGGAAGGCGTTCGGCACGTGGTCGTTCGGGCCGTCGTTCTGAGGCGCCGACTGATTAGCTTGTAGCGTGCGTTCGACCGTTCTCCTCACGGCGCTCGTGCTCGCCGCGTGCGGGTCCGACCGCCGCTCCGCCACCACCGACACCGGCGCCGCCTCGTCCGCCGCCCGTCGCGGTCCCGACGCCGTCCTGCTGCGCGTGCCGCGCGCCGGCGGCCGGGTCTCGGCGTACGTGTACCCGAAGCTCGACTCCGCGGTGTGGCGCTCGAGTGAGGCGGCGCCGGCGCTCGACCACGTGCTCGCGTTCGACGGCGAGAGCGGGCTGCTCGCGGCCGTCGACGCGCGCGGGATCCCGGTCCGTGTCGACCTCCGGCTCGGCACCGTGCGCCAGGCGAACAAGACACCGCTCGCGTCGCTCGCGTCGCTGAACGGCGTCGACATCTTCGGCGTCGCGCCGCCCAACGATGTGACGCGGCTCACACCGAGCGGCGAGTCGTGGGCGGTGAAGCTGCCCGCGCCGGTGCAGGCGATCGAGCCGCAGCGCGACGGGGGCATCCTCGTCGCCGCGCGGCGCGGGAGCGCGGGCATCGTGTGGCGTCTGCGTCCCCCGGGCACGCGCATCACCGACTCCGTCGTCGTCGAGCACGCGGACCAGGCGATCAGCGCGCGCACGCCGGAGCGCGTGTTCTTCCAGGCGGGACGCGATCTCGGCGGCGTGCAGAGTCGAACGCTGCAGCCGCTGCAGGTCGTGCGATTCGACGCGCCGGTGCGCGCGATCGCGGCGACGCCGAGCGGCGACCGCTTCTACGTCGCGCTGCAGGACCAGCCCGCGCTGAAGGTGCTCGATCGGTACAGCAACAGCGTCGCCGGCACGGTGGAGCTGCCGGGCACACCGTCCGAGCTGCGCATGGACCCGCTCGGCCGCTACGTGCTCGCGCGCGCGGCACGCGGCGACTCGAGCTGGGTGGTGGCGGTCGGCACCGACAAGGTCGTGGGCACGGTGCGCACCGCGTGGCGCACCGACCTGCCGCTCGTGCTCCCCGACGGCGCGATCCTCACCGTGGTCGGCGACGACGCGGTGCTCGTCGACGGGCAGTCGCTGAAGCAGCTGCGCAAGATCGACGGCGGCGGCGCGGATCTCTGGCACCTCGTCGTGTGGAACGGCTTCCGTCCGCGCGCCGCGGGGCTCGACAAGCCGGTGGAGTTCCAGTCGGAGGCGCCCGTCGACAGCGCGCCGACCGACACCGCGGCGGCGACCGACAGCACGGCGCCGCACCCGGACACCACCGCACACGCACCGGACACGACGCACGCGCCGCGGCCGATCGTGCCGCAGGCCGAGGCGGCGGAGACGACGGCGAAGGGCTTCACCGTGCAGTTCGCGGCGGCACGCACGGAAAGCGAAGCCAAGGCGACGCTGCGCCGGCTCAAGCTGCCGCGCGACATCGCCGCGCGCATCATCCCGTCGACGCGGCGCGGTCGACTCGTGTATCGCGTCGTCGTCGGTCCGTTCGCGACGCGCGCGCAGGCGGAGCGCATCGGCCGAGCGACGGGACACGACTACTGGCTGTACGAGGGCGCCCCGTGAGCGCGAGTCCTCCGGTCGCCGCCGGCGACGCGTGGCTCGAGGAGGGACGCCGCGCGGCGCCCGTGCTCGATGCGGTCGCGTCGGCGGTCGTCGTCGGACGCGATGCGGACGCGGCGGCGTGGGTGGCGCTCGGCATGGCGCGCGCGCAGGCCGATCGGCGTCGCGTCGCGATCGCGGATCTCGTCGGCGAGTTGGCGCCGCTGCAGGCGCTCGTCGACCCGGAGAGCGACCCGCACGGGATCTCCGACAGCTTCCTGTACGGCGTGTCGCTCAACAAGATCGCGCATCCGGCCGACGCGACCGGCAACCTGTTCGTGCTCCCGAGCGGCAGCGAGGCTGTCGCGGTCGAGGAGGTGTTCACGAGCGATCGGTGGCGGCGGCTCGCGAGCGGCTTCCGCGAGGTCGGTGCCCTGCTCCTCCTCGTCGCGCACGCCGACACGCCGGGGCTCGACACGCTCGCGACGATGGTCGACGGCAGCGTGGTGGTGGGCGACGCATCGGGCGCCCTCGCCGACGCGCCGCCGCCGCTCGCAGTGATCGCGCCGACGCGCCGCCGTCCGGTGCGCACGTCGACGACGGAGCCGACGGCGTCGGCCGCGCGGCCCGAGCCCGCGCCCACCGCGCCGGCCGGCGATCCGGCGTGGCGCCGTTGGGCGGTGTACGCGCTGCTCGCCGTCGTGCTCGCGGGCGCATTGAGCGTTTGGCTGTGGTCGCGCTCCACGTCGGTGCACGGCGACGTGCCGGTGCGCGCCGACTCCGCGCGCTCGGCAGCCGCTCGGCGCGACACGACGCGCGCGGACTCGGCCGCGCCGGCGCCTAACGGTCCGCTGCCGGCGCTCGTCGTCGCGAACCCCGCGGACTCGTCGAGCGCGGTGACGTACTCCGTGATGGTGGCGGCGTCCAACACGCCCGAAGGCGCGTTGCTCGACCCGCGCACGATGGCGACGCTGTCCGCGACCGCGCTCACGCCGGTGCTGGACGACGGCGCGCCGTGGTACCGACTGTTCGTCGGCGCGTTCGCGACGAAGGCCGGCGCCGACTCGCTGTTAGGCGCGCTGCGCCAGCGCGGTGTGCTGGGCGAGGGATCCGGGATGTCGGTGCGCGCGCCGTACGCCCTGCTCGTGGCCGACCACGTCCCCGCGCAGGACGCGCCGGCGCGCGTGCAGGCGCTCGCGCGCAAGAACGTTCCCGTCTATCCGCTGTCGCGCGGCGACGGCACCGTGGCGCTGTACGCCGGCGCCTTCGAGCGGCCGGAGCAGGCCGCGTGGCTCGCCCGCGCACTTCAAGCCGCGGGCGTCGTCCCGACGCTCGTCTACCGAACCGGGAGAAGTCTGTAGTGCGGTTGACCAAGCTCGAGCTCCACGGCTTCAAGTCGTTCGCCGACCACACGAACCTCGTGTTCGACCGCGGGGCCACGGCGATCGTGGGGCCTAACGGCTGCGGCAAGTCGAACGTCAGCGACTCCATCCGGTGGGTGCTCGGCGAGCAGCGCGCGCGCATGCTGCGCGGGGGCTCGATGACCGAGGTCATCTTCCAGGGCTCCTCGGCGCGCAAGCCGGTGAACGTCGCCGAGGTGTCGCTTCACTTCGACAACGCGGACGGCACGCTGCCCGTGCCGTTCAAAGAGGTCGTCATCACGCGGCGGCTGTCGCGCTCGGGCGACAGCGAGTACTTCCTGAATCGCGCGCCCTGTCGCCTGCGCGACATCCAGGATCTCGTGCGCGGCACGGGGCTCGGCGCCGACTCGGGCGTCGTCATCGAGAGCAAGATGATCGACGCGCTGCTCTCGGACCGCCCCGACGACCGGCGCGAGCTGTTCGAGGAGGCGGCGGGCGTCGGCCTGTACCGCGACCGGCGTCGCTCCGCCGAGCGACGGCTCGAGGAGACGACGGTCGACCTGTCGCGCCTCGACGATCTCATCAACGAGGTGGGCCAGCAGGTGCGCGCGCTCGCCCGGCAGCGACGGCGGGCGGAGCGGCACGCCGAGCTGACGGCGCGGCGGTTCAACGTCGAGCTCACGCTCGCGGGCCGCGAGATGGAGGAGTGGCGCGACGAGCTCGCGCGGCTCGACGCGCGGCTCGCCGAGCTGCAGCAGGCGAATCCGCAGGCGGAGGCACGACTCGGCGAGGCGGAGCGCGAGCGCGAGCAGGCGCACCAGCGCCGCGGCTCGGCGGAAGCGAGCCGCGGCGAGCTGGCGCGCATCGCCGCCGCGCAGCGGGAGGACGTGCTCACGCTGCGCGGCGAGATCGCCGTCGCCGAGGAGCGCCATCGCAACGCGTCGTCGCGCCGGTCGCGCGCGGAGGAGGAGCGCCGCGAGGGCGAGGCGTTAGGCGAGCGGATGCAGGCCGAGCGCGAGCGCGCGATCGACGAGCGGCGGCAGACCGAGGAGGCGCTGCGCGTCGCGATCGAGGAGCTCGCGCAGCGCACCGCGCTCGAGGAGGAGACGCGCCGCGTGGTCGCGAGCGCGCGGCAGCAGCTCGAGCAGGCGGAGCGCTCGGCGCGCGAGCTGCGTGAGCAGGCGCGCCGACTCGAGATCGACCGCGAGGCGACGAGCCGCGAGCAGACCGAGGTGCGTCAGCGGCGCGAGGCGCTGGAAGCGGATCTCGCGCAGCTGCAGGATCGTCACGCGCTCGCGAGCCGCGAGCTGGGCGAGGCCGCGCAGGCGGCCGACGCGGCGCGCGCGCAGGCCGAGGAGGCGCAGGCGGCGCTCGACGAGGCGCGGCAGCTCGTGCGGCAGGCGCGCGAGCGCGAGGCCGCGGCGCGCGCGGACGTCGCGAAGGTGGACGAGTCGCGCGCATCGCTGCAGGGCAAGGTGAACGGGCTGGAGGCGCTGGAGCGCGACCGCGTCGGACTCGCGCCCGCGGCGGCGCGGCTGCTGAAGGAGCGCTCGCGCTTCGGCGAGGCGGCGATCCTCGGTCCGCTCTCCGACTTCATCACCGCCGACGCCACGACGGCGGCGCTCGTGGAGCGCTACCTCGGCGCGACGGTGCACGCCGTGGTGGTGCGCGACACCGATGTCGCCGACGCGGTGCGCGACTGGCACTCGGCGGCGAACCTGGGCCCGCTGCTGCTGCTGCCGGCCGATGCCATCCCGCCGGCGCCGGAGGGCGGCCTCGCCGAGCAGGTCGGCGCGGCCGAGGCAGCGGGGACGTGGGTGCGCGCGCTGTTAGGCGGTGTGCGCACGCTCGGCGACGGCACGGCGTTCGTGGACGCGCGCGGCGCGATGCTGCTGCCGGGTCAGACCGGCGGGCCCGGTCCGCTGCGCCGGCGCGCGGAGATCACCGAGCTGCGCGCGGAGCTGGAACGGACCGACGCACGGCGCAACGAGGCAGTGCAACAGCTCGAAGCCGCGCGTACCGCGGTGTCCGAGGCCGATCGCGCGCAGGTGGTCGCGGCGGAAGCGACGACGGTCGCGCAGCAGGAAGCGCGGCGTGCCGACGACCTGCGCGCGGAGCTCGAGCGGCGCCGCGCGCGCGCCGAGCGTGAGCTCGCCGATGCGCAGCAGCTCGACGCGCGCCTCGTGCGCCGCGACGAGGAGCTCGCCGAGCGGCTCGCCGCGCTCGACGAGCGCGCACGCATCGCCGTGGAGCAGGCGGACACGCGCGAGCGCGAGGCCGCCGACGCGCGCGCGCAGCTCGCCGAGAGCGAGCACGCGCTGGAGACCGCGCGCGAGGAGCGCACGGTGTGGCAGGTGGAGCAGGCGCAGGCCCAGGCGCGCATGCAGGTCGCGCAGGACCGCGAGCGCCGGCTCGCGCAGGAGCTGACGACCGCGGCGCAGCGGCTCGAGGCGCTGCACCGCGAGCTGAGCACGCTCTCCGAGGCCGACAGCCAGCTCGCCGATCAGATGGGCGCGTGGCGGATGGACCTCGAGTCGCGCGAGGCCGCGTTGGGCGACATCGAGCAGCGGCTCGCCGACGCCGAGCAGGAGGTCGCGAGCGCCGACGAGGCGCTCACCGCCGCCGAGCACGCACTCGACGACGTGCGTCGCGCGAACGCGGCGCTCGCCGAGGAGCTGCACACCGCGGCGCTGCGGCACACGCAGCTCGCTGGTCGGCGCGAGGCGCTGCGCGAGCGACTGGAGGCCGAGTGGCGGCGGCCGCTCGACGAGCTGCTGTCGTCGTTCGAGCCGCTCGAGGACGAGGCCACCGGGCTGCGCGAGGAGGCCGAGGAGCTGCGCCGTCAGCTCGAGCAGCTCGGCGTCGTGAACCCGCTCGCCATCGAGGAGCACGAGGAGGAGGTACGGCGGTTCGACTTCCTCTCCGCGCAGCGCGACGACCTGTCCCAGGCGAAGGCCGCGCTGCAGCAGGCGATCCGCGAGATCGACACGACGGCGCGCGAGCTGTTCCTCGCCACGTTCGCACAGGTGCGCGAGAACTTCCGTCAGATCTTCATGACGCTGTTCGGCGGCGGCGAGTGCGACATCCGGCTCGAGGATCCGCAGCGTCCACTCGACTGCGACATCGAGATCCACGCGAGCCCCAGGGGCAAGCGCACGCAGCGCATTCATCTCCTGTCCAGTGGAGAGCGCGCACTGGTGGCGCTGTCGCTGCTGTTCGGCATCTTCCTCACGAAGCCGAGCCCGTTCTGCCTGCTCGACGAGGTGGACGCGCCGCTCGACGACCAGAACATCGGCCGCTTCGTGCGCATGCTGAACCAGTTCAAGTCGAAGACGCAGTTCATCATCATCACGCACAACCCGCGCACGACGACGGAGGCTGCGGACGCAGTCTACGGCGTCACCATGCAGGAGCCCGGGGTGTCGTCGCTGGTGAGCGTGCGGCTGCGCGGGCAGCAGGTGGACGCCGACGGCAAGGGCGACGGCGCTCCACGGGCGGACGCGGAGGAGAGCAGCGAGGCCGTGGCCGCGTCGGCGTGATCGTGCGCTCGACGACGGGCCGCGCGGTCCGGCGCGGCGTGGGGATGGTGTGCGCGCTCACGCTCGCGGTGGGTCCCGCGTGGCTCGCCGCGCAGGGCACCACCGTGGTGACCGTCACCCCGCCGCCCGAGGACACGCTGCGCTCCGTGACGCCGACGTTCGTCGTCAGCGCGACCGGCTTCGGCGCCGGCGACCTGGTGCCGACGCGGTTCCAGCTCGACACCTCGTTCCGCTTCACCGGGCCGTTCGTGCTCGACACGACGGTGCTCGCGCGGGGCGGCGCCGTCACGGTCTCCCCTACGCGCGCGCTGCCGGAGAACGTGCGCATCTTCGCGCGTGCGATCGTCACCGACCCGACGACGGGCCTCAACTTCGCGTCGCCGATCACCGGCCCGAAGCTCACACCGTTCTGGCTGACGCTCATCACGCCGCCGACCGTCGTCGGTCAGCCGGTGCGCACGCGCACGCCGCGCTTCGTCTGGCACAGCCCGCAGGTGAACGAGCCGCCGGGGCCGTGGAACTACACGATCACCATCACGAACCTCGGTCAGATCAGCTCCTTCACGAACGTGGGCTCGGACACGAGCTTCGTGCCGAAGGTCGATCTCGAGCTGAACGCGGTGTACACGTGGAGCGTGCAGGCCACGCTGGCCCGCTCGGGCCAGTCCACGATCGCCGCGGCACGCACGTTCTTCATCGAGGACCCGATGCAGACGGTCGCGACGACGGACATGTCGCCGCCGTTCCCGAGTCCGTTCCCGGGCATCACCCGCCCGGGCACGTGCATCTGGTTCGACCTGAAGAACGCGTCGACCGTGGAGCTCGACGTGTTCGACCTGCGCGGCCTGCACGTGCGACGGCTGGTGCCTAACGCGGACGTGAACGGCACGCTGCCCCCGGGCCGCTACGGGCGCGGCCGCACCGAGACGAACGAGGGGTGCGACCCGCACTTCGAGTGGGACGGCACCGACGACCGCGGCGTGTACGCGCCGGAGGGCGTCTACCTCGTGCGCTTCAGGGGCGACGGGGTGACGCGCATCCGCAAGGTGCTGTTCCGCGGCCCGCCCTGACGCGCATGCGCCTAACGACCATCGGCACCGGCGCCGCGGCGCCCGACGCGCGCCGGGTGAACGCCGGCCATCTCGTGGAGGCGGGCGGCACGAAGCTGCTGCTCGACTGCGGCAGCGGTGTCGTGCACCGCATGGCGGGCGTCGGTGCCGACTGGTCGGGGATCACGCATCTCGCGCTCACGCACTTCGACGCCGACCACGTGAGCGACGTCGCGACGCTGTTCGTCGCATGGCGGTGGGGACAGCTCCCTGCCCGCTCGGCGCCGATCACGGTGATCGGGCCGCCGGGCACGCGCGCGCTGCTCGAGCGAATCGCCGCGGCGCTGTGGGACAAGCTGCTCGCGCCGGGCTACCCGGTGGTCGTGGAGGAGCTCGCGGCCGGCGGCACCATCGCGCTCGGCGACGTCACGCTCCGGTCGCAGAAGGTACCGCACACCGACGAGAGCGTGGCATATTCCGTCGAGCACGCGGGGCGCCGCCTCGTCTACACGGGCGACACCGCGGCGGACGACGCGCTCGGCGCGTGGTCGCACGGATGCGACCTGCTGCTCGCGGAGTGCTCGCTGCCCGAGGAGATGGCGGTACCCACGCACCTCACGCCGGAGCGCGTGGCGCGGCTCGCCGCGACGGCGCAGCCTCGGCGGCTGGTGCTCACGCACTTCTATCCACCCGTCGAGCGCGTGGACATTCGATCGCTCGTCGCGCGACAGTGGGATGGCTCGGTGGAGCTCGCGCACGACGGCTGGAGCACGGACATCTGAGCGACTACGAGGAGACGTCATGCTGGTGGTGATGCAGAGCGGCGCCACGCCCGAGCAGATCGAGGCGGTGTGCGACGCGATCCGCGCGATGGGATTCCAGCCGGTGGCCATGCCCGGCGCGCAGCGCACGGCGGTGGGACTCATCGGGAACGATCGACCGGTGGACGGCAGCCCCGTCGCGGGCATGCCCGGTGTCGCCGAGGTCATCCGCGTATCGCAGCCGTTCAAGCAGGTCTCGCGCGAGTGGCGGGCCGAGAACACCGTCGTCGAGATCGCGCCCGGGGTCGCGTTCGGTGGACGCAACGTGGCGGTGATCGCGGGGCCCTGCTCCGTCGAGAGCGAGGCGCAGATCATCGCGTCGGCGCACGCGGTGCGCGATGCGGGCGCGGTGGCGCTGCGCGGCGGCGCGTTCAAGCCGCGCAGCTCGCCGTACTCGTTCCAGGGGATGGGCAAGCGCGGGCTCGAGCTGCTCGCGAAGGCGCGCGACGAGACGGGCCTCGCCATCGTCACCGAAGCGATGGACGAGGAGGGCGCGAACCTCGTCGCCGAGTACGCCGACTGCATCCAGATCGGTGCGCGCAACATGCAGAACTTCTCGCTGCTGAAGGCCGTCGGCCGCATGGACAAGCCGGTGCTGCTGAAGCGCGGCATGGCGGCCACGATCCAGGAGCTGCTGCTCGCCGCCGAGTACGTGCTCGCGGAAGGCAACACGCGCGTGATCCTGTGCGAGCGCGGCGTGCGGGGCTTCGATCCCGCGACGCGCAACATCTTCGACCTCTCGGCGATCCCGCTGGTGCACAAGCTGTCGCACCTGCCGATCATCGCCGACCCGAGCCACGGCGTGGGACTGCGCGAGCACGTGCCGTCGATGGCGCGCGCGTCGATCGCGGCCGGTGCCGACGGGCTGATCCTCGAGGTGCACCCGAACCCCGACCGCGCGCTCAGCGACGGCGCGCAGACACTGCACACGGAGCAGTTCGCGCGGCTCATGCACGAGCTGAGCACGATCGCCACCGCGATCGGGCGCGAGATGGCGCACCCAGCCGGAACGGTGGCCGGCCGCGCCGGGTAGGACAGTGCATCACCAGTGGCCTTTCCGATGCGACTGATCCATATCCCGGCCGTCCTCGGCCTGCTCACCGCCGCGACCGTCGGCGCACAGACGCCCGCGGCGACGATCGACCGCGCGGCGCGCGCGTTCAAGCAGGCGGGCACGGTGCGCGCCACGTTCGAGCAGACGCTGAACAACCCGCTCACCGGCAACCAGTCGAAGAGCACCGGCGAGCTCGCGCTCGCGCAGCCCGGCAAGCTCTCGCTCCGCTTCACCGGCGTCGGCGACCGCGTCGTGTCCGACGGCAAGTACCTGTGGGTGTATCTGCCGAGCGCCGCGCCGGGCCAGGTGCTGAAGCTCCCCGCGACGAGCAAGTCCGGCGTGGGGCTCGACGTGATCGACGATCTGCTCACGTCGCCGCGGACGAACTACGACGTCGCCGACGGCGGCGCCGCGACCATCGACGGCCGCGCGACGCACGCGGTGATCCTGACGCCGAAGCGCGAGGGCCAGGGGATCACGAAGGCCCAGGTGTGGGTCGACGACGCGAGCGGCGCGCTGCGTCAGGTCGTGCTCACACAGGACACGGGGCTCGAGCGCACGTGGCACATCACGTCGTGGACGCCGAACGCGAAGCTCGCGAAGTCCACGTTCACGTTCGATGTCCCGGCGGGCGCGCGGGTCGTCGATCAGGACGCGTTCAGAGGCGCTCGGTAGAGTCGCGGCTCACCCGTGCGACGCGCTCGGCTTCGGTGCCCGCGCGAACAGCTCGCGCTGCGACCGCGCGCCGCGCGCGAGGCCTAACGCGGCGTTGATCACGGGGTCGTCGGCCGCGCGGCGGCGGAACTCCACGTCCTGGCCGAACACGTAGCGCGAGATCTCGTACGTGAGCTGGCGCGTCACGAGCTGCTGGGCGGACTCGAACGCGCCGCGGTCCATCGTAATCTTGCGCGCCGCCATGCGCCGCCACAGGTCGTCGCGCATCGCGGGCGTGACGACGAAGTCGGGGCTCGTCACCGCGCCCGACGCCTTCACGCTGAGCGCGTACTCGGTGAGCGCGTCGCGGAACGCGCCGACCTGCCGGCCGAGCGCGCGCAGGAAGCCCAGCTCCGCCGGCGGCACGGCGGTGTCGCCAGCGGCGACGTCCGGCGTGATGCCGCCGCCGCCGTACACGGTGCGCCCGCCGTCGGTCTTGAACTTCTTGCGATCCGCCGGCTTCTCGGGCGCGACCTCCTCGTCGTCGTCGTCCTTCGTCGCATCGATCGGCTTGTTGATCGAGCGTCCGGCCGGCGTGTACCACAGCGACGTCGTGAGCTTGACGGCCGAGCCGTTAGGCAGCGGGAAGACGCTCTGCGCGCTGCCCTTGCCGTACGACGTCGTGCCGACGATGAGCGCGCGGTCGTGGTCCTGCAGCGCGCCGGCGACGATCTCCGAGGCGCTCGCGCTGCCCTCGTTCACGAGCACGACGAGCGGCAGCCCCGCCCACCGCTGTCCCGCCGAGTCGACGAAGACGTGGTTCGCTTCCGGCGTGCGGCCGCGAATGCTGACGATCGGCTGGCGCGGATCGAGGAACAGGTCGGCGACGCTGACGCCCTGATCGAGCAGGCCGCCGGGGTTGCTGCGCAGATCGAGGAGCACCGTGCGGGCGCCGAGCGCGCGCAGCGAGTCGACGCCCTGCTCCACCTCGCGCGCGCTGGCGTTCGAGAACACCGTGAGGTCGAGGTAGCCGATGCTGTCGCGCAGCAGCGCGACGTGCCGCACCGAGCGCACGTGCACCTCGTCGCGCTCCACGCTGAACGGGATGCGTCCCTCGACGCCCGGGCGCTCGATGAGCAGGCTGACCTTCGTGTGCGGCGCGCCGCGCAGCCGCTTGCTCGCCTCGTCCACCGTCCAGTCGTGCGTGGACTCGCCCCCGATCTCGACGATCCGGTCGCCGACGCGGACGCCGGCGCGCTCCGCCGGGGCGCCGGCCACCGGGTCGATCACGGTGAGCCAGCCGTCGCGGACGTCGACGCGCAGGCCGAGCCCGGCGTACGTGCCGCTGGTGCTCTCGGCCAGCCGCTTCAGCCGGTCCGGCGTGAGCACGACCGAGTGCGGGTCGCCGAGCTCGGAGACCATGCCGTCGAGCGCCTTCTCGTACAGCGAGTCGCCGCCGATCGAGTCCACGTAGTAGTGCGAGACGTGCTCGACGACCTGGTCGAACAGGCGCGCGCCGTTGGAGGCGCCGGCACCCTGCCCCTGGAGCCCACGTCCCACCAGCCACCCGCCGGTCACCAGCGCCGCGCTGAGCGCCGCCAGCACCACGATCCCACGAGAGCGCATCGATTCCTCGAGCTGTGTCCGCCGGAGCCCGGCCGGATCCGGTCTCTATAGAGACTCGCCTAGACCCGAGAATGTTTCGGGCCAGCGCGACTTCAGTGCGGCGTCGATTCGTGCTGCGACCTCGTCGACGGAGCCGCCGGCGTCGATCTGCTGCACCGGCCCTGCCTCCGGGTGCGCGGCCTGCCAGGACCCGTCGGCTGCGGCGAGGAATGCGGCGCTCACCCGGGCGTGGAACGCCGCGTCCTCGCGCTCCATCCGGTCGAGACCGCCCCGAGCGTGCATGCGGGCCTGCGCGACGCCGGGGTCGACCGTCAGCAGCAGCGTCAGGTCGGGCGTCAGCCCTCCAACGGCGAGCTGGTTCGCGTCGCGCACCAGCATCTCGTCGAGGCCGCGCCCGGCGATCTGATAGGCGTACGTCGACAGGAAGAAGCGGTCGAGCAGCACGATCGTTCCCTCGCGAAGCCGCGCCTCCAGCTGCGCCACGAGCTGCGCGCGGGCCGCCATGAACAGTAGCGCCTCCGCGCGCGGCGAGACGCCGTGCGCGGCCGGCTCGAGCAGCAGCCGTCGTATCTCGTCGCCGAGCGGCGTGCCCCCGGGCTCGCGGTAGCGCTCGGCGCGGATGCCTAACGCGACGAGGCGGTCGGCGAGCCGTGCCACCTGCGTCGTCTTGCCGACGCCCTCCGCGCCTTCGACGACGAGGAGCAGCCCTCGACTCACCCGAGCGTGATGATGGAGCTCGCGGCGCCCTTGCGGATCCCCTCGCTGATCCACTCGTTCACGCGCAGCATGAGCTTGTCGAAGTTGTCCTGGGCCGCGATCGCGCGCTGGTAGGTCGCGTTCACCTGCACCTTCGACAGCAGGTCGTCGAGCTGCTGCTCCATCTCGGGCGTCGGGTTCTGGCCGCGCTCGATCATCGCCTGCGCCTCGGAGCGGAGCCGCTCCATCTCGCGGATGAGCGTGACCGCCTCGCGGTCCTCGCCGAGCGCGTCGCTCGTGCGCTTCACGGCGCGGTACTCGTCGCTCTGTCCGATGAGCCGTCCGAGCTCGGTCGCTTTGTCCTGCAGCATATCCGGGTTTCTCCACGCTCCCCGCTCCACGCTCCACGCTCGCCACGCGCCGCGAACGGGCCGAGCGTGGAGCGTGGAGCGGGGAGCGTAGAGAGCCTCAGGTTTTGATCGCGAGCACGAACCGCTCCCGCCCCGCGAGGTCGAGTCGAACACGCACGCCGCGATACCGGCCGTCGGTGGCCGCGAGCTCCGCGGCGAGCGACGCGCGGCGCGCGTCGACCTCGAGCGCGAGCAGCCCGCCAGGCTCCAGCACGTCGGCCGCCTGCCGCACGATCGCGGCGGTGGCCGCCATGCCGTCGGCGCCGCTGAACAGCGCGAGCGCGGGCTCCCAGTCGCGCACCCCCGCCGGCAGGGCGGCCGCTTCCTCGAACGCGATGTACGGCGGGTTCGACACGACGCAGCGCGCGCGCACGCCGCGCACCGGCGCGAGCAGCGACCCGGCGCGGAACTCCACCGGGCAGCGCAGCGCGCGGGCGCACAGATCCGCGTTGCGGCGCGCGACGTCGAGCGCGTCGAGCGACACGTCGGTCGCGATCACGCGCTCGAGCGGCCCCTCGCTCGCGAGCGCGAGCGCGATCGCACCCGAGCCGGTGCCGACGTCCACCGCGATGCCGGCGTGCCGGGTGCCTAACGCCGCGAGCACCTCGTCGACCAGCATCTCGGTCTCCTGGCGTGGGATCAGCACGCGCTCGTCGACGTCGAGCGTGAGGTGGCGGAACGCCGCGCGCCGCGCCGCGTACGCGAACGGCGCCCCCGACGCCCGGCGGGCCGCGGCGCGGCGCGCGGCGTCGCGCACGTCCTCGTCCACCGTGGCCCCGCGGTGCAGCGTCGGCCAGAAGCGCGGCACGTCGAGCAGCGCGGCGACGAGGTCGCGCGCCTCCTCGCGCGCCTGCGCGAGCCCCGCCGCGGCGAGCGTGGCGGCGATCTCGCTCACCACCGCCTCGACGGTGAGCGCGGCACCGGCGACGGTGCGCTCGTCAGTCATCGGCGAGCCGCTCCTCGACGTCGGCGAGCTGCAGCGCTTCGATGAGCGGCGCGAGCTCCCCGTTCATCACCGCGTCGATGTCGTGCGACGTGAAGCCGATGCGATGGTCGGTCACGCGGCTCTGCGGGAAGTTGTAGGTGCGGATCTTCGCCGACCGGTCGCCGGTGCTCACCTGCGAGCGGCGCAGCCGCGCGCGCTCCGCCTCGCGCTCCGCGATCATGCGGTCGAGCAGCCGCGCGCGCAGGATCTCCATCGCCTTGATCTTGTTCTGGAGCTGCGACTTCTGATCCTGCTGGCTGACGACGACGCCGGTCGGGATGTGCGTGATGCGCACCGCGCTGTCCGTCGTGTTCACGCTCTGCCCACCGGGACCCGACGAGCGGAACACGTCGATGCGGAGATCCTTCTCGTCGATCTTGAGGTCGATCTCCTCCGCCTCCGGCAGCACGGCGACCGTCGCCGCCGACGTGTGGATGCGCCCCTGCGCCTCCGTGGCGGGCACGCGCTGCACGCGGTGCACGCCGCTCTCGTGGCGCAGCGCGCCGAACGGGCCCGTCCCGTCGACCTTGAACACCGCCTCCTTGATGCCGCCTAACGTTCCCTCGCTGATCGAGATCGGCTCCACGCGCCAGCCGCGCCGCTCGACGTAGCGCGTGTACATGCGGAACAGGTCCGCGGCGAACAGCGCGGCCTCGTCGCCCCCGGTTCCGGCGCGGATCTCGACGATGCACGGGCGATCGTCGAGCGGGTCCCGCGGGATGAGCAGCGGACGCAGCGCGCGCTCGAGCTCCGCGACCTCCGCCTCCAGCCGCTCCACCTCGGCGCGCGCCTCGGCGGCCAGCTCCGCGTCGTCGGTCGTCGCGAGGTCGCGCGCGTCGACCAGCTCACGCTCGGCGCGCTCCATCCGCCGGTTCGTCTCCACGACCGCGGCGAGGCGATGGTGCTCGCGCGCCAGCTCGGCCAGCCGCTTCGCATCGCGCGCGGTGTCGCTGTCGGCGAGCTCCCGCTCCACGTCGGCGGCGCGCGCCACGGCCTCGCTGAGCCGCTCGCGCAGCGCGTCGGCGACGCTCACTGCGGCGCCTCTCCGGGGTGCGGCGCGGGTCGAGCGGACACGATCGGACGACGAGGAGGCACGACGGACAGGGGGCGATGGGTGGCGGGCCGCGCAATATACGCCGAGCCGAGGCTAAGGAACAAGCTGACAAGGGCTTGCGTCACAGGAAGATCACGCGCGTGGCGTTGACATCGGCGCGCACAGCGCGCAGCGTATGGCATGCTCGTCCATCGACTCGCCGACTTCCTCGCGTCCGTTCCGCTCTTCAGTCGCTTGTCGACCGACGAGCGTCGCGGCTTCGCCGCCCTCGCGCGCGAGCAGCGCTATCCGCGCGGTGCGCTCATCGTCCGGCAAGGCGACCCGGGCGACGCGCTCTACGTCCTCCGCTCTGGCTCCGTGAAGGTCGCCATCGTTGGCGACGACGGACGCGAGGTGATCCTCGACACGCTCGGCCAGGGCGCGCACTTCGGTGAGCTCGCGCTCATCGACGGCCGGCCGCGCTCCGCGCACGTCGTTGCCGTCGATCCCGCGGTGCTGCTCGTGCTGCGACGCGAGGACTTCCGGCGCGAGGTCGAGCGGCAGACGCGCGTCGCGTGGGCGCTGCTCGAGGAGCTGTCGCGGCGGCTGCGCGACGCGGACGAGAAGATCACCGCGCTCGTGCTGCTCGACGTCCCGGGGCGCGTCGCGCGGCTGCTGCTCGATCGCGCGACCGGCACGCCGCCGACGATCGAGCGCGCGCCGACGCACGAGACCATGGCGCAGATGATCGGCGCGAGCCGCGAGACCGTGTCGCGCGCGATGCGCGAGCTGCAGGACGCGGGGCTCATCGAGGTCGAGCGGCGCATGGTCCGCGTGCTCGATCAGGAAGGGCTCGCGCGCCGCGGCCGCCCGGGCGCGACGCCGTCGCGCGCGGCGCGCGGCGCGGCGCGCCCGGCGGAGGCGCCGGAGGACGTGGACAGCGACGTCGCCGACAGCGACGTCGACGACGGCGACGCCACCGGATCGAGCGACGCCGGCGCGGGCGACGAGTAGCGTCGCATGGGCGGGTGGAACGTGCGGCTGTGGGGCGTGCGCGGCTCGGTGCCCGCCCCGGGGTCCGCGACTCGTCGACACGGCGGCAACACGTCGTGCGTGACCGTGCGGACCGCCGAGGGCCACTGGCTCGTGCTCGACGCGGGCACCGGCATCCGCGCGTTCGGCGAGGAGCTGCTCGCGACGACGCCGCCTAACGACGGCCGGACGCCGCTCGAGCTGACGCTGCTGCTCACGCACGTGCACTGGGACCACGTGCAGGGGCTGCCGTTCTTCGCGCCGCTCTACGACCCGCGGCTGCGCCTCACGTTCGGCGTCGCGGCGGCCGTCGAGCCGACGGTGCGCGCGAGCCTGCAGCGGCAGATGTGCCCTCCGTCGTTCCCCGTCCGCCTCGACGCGCTCCGCTCGACGATCGCGTTTCTCCCCGTGGCCGACGCGGGCACGCGCGTGCACGACGCGACGGTCCGGCCGATCGAGGCGCATCACCCCGACGGCGCGGTCGGCTGGCGCCTCGACGACGTGGACGGTACACGCCTGCTGGCGTTCCTCCCGGACAACGAGATCGACGAGGCGCACGGGCGACACGGGCTCCGCACACGCTGGGTGGAGATGCTGCGCGGCGTCCGCCTGCTGCTGCACGACGCCACCTACCTGCCCGCGGACGCGCCGCGCCATCGCGGCTGGGGCCATTCCGCGTGGGACGAGGCCGTGCGGCTCGCCGTCGAGGCGCGCGTCGAGCGGCTGGTGCTGTTCCACCACCACCCCGACCGCTCCGACGCGGCGGTCGACCGCATCGTGGACGAGGCGCGCGCGCTCGCGGCGTCGTTAGGCAGCCCGCTCCGGATCCTCGCCGCCGCCGAGGGACTCGTCCTGCACGTCTAGCGCCGCGTCACGCGTCACGCGTCACGCGAGACGCGTCACGCGTGACGCGCGCCGTATCCTCCACCGCCGGGCGTCTCGATCGTCACCACGTCGCCGGCACGGAGCCGCACGCGGCACTTCGCGGGAAGCGGCTCGCCGTTCAGCAGGTTCCGCCCGGGCGTGCCGTCATCCCCACCCGCCGCGCCGCGCGGCGCGCGACGACGGCGCTCGGTGAGCAGCGTCACGGTGCACGGCTCCAGCGCGCGGTAGCTCCGCACCACGCCGTCGCCCCCGCGGTGCGCGCCGGCGCCGCCGCTCCCCGCGCGCACCGCGTATCGGTCCACGCGCAGCGGGTACGCCGTCTCCAGCGACTCCACCGGCGTGTTGAGCGTGTTGCTCATCCCGACGTGCACGCCGGTCGGGCCCTCGCCGACGTCGCTCGCGCCCTGGCCGCCGCCTAACGTCTCGTAGAACGTCCAGCCGTCGCCGCCGAACGTGACGTTGTTCATCGTCCCCTGCCCCTGCGCGGGCACGGTCACGCCGGCGTCGGCGAGCGCGGCGAACAGGGTGTCGGTGAGGCGCTGCGACATCTCGACGTTGCCGGCGGCCACCGCGGCGGGCCACCGCGCGTTCGCCACGCAGTCCTCCGGCACCACGAGCGAGATCGCCCGCGCCACGCCGTCGTTCGTCGGCACGTCGTCGTCGAGCAGCGTGCGCAGCACGAACACCGCCGCCGCCATCGCCACGCTGCGCGGGCAGTTCACGTTGCCGCGCACCTGCGGCGACGTGCCCGCGAGGTCGACGTGCAGCCGGCCGCCGACGATGCGCACCGACGCGCGCACCGGCACGTCGTCCTCCGTCACGCCGTCCCCCTCCAGCGCGTCGACGGCGGACCCCTCGGCCCCCTCGAACGCGGCGAGCCGTGCCGACGCGCGCCGCGTCGTGTACGCGAGCAGCGCGTCCACCGCCGCACGCACGCGCGCCTCGCCCGACCGCGCCCACAGCGCGCGCCACCCGTCGCGCCCCGCCGCGCACGCCGCGAGCTGCGCGCGCACGTCGCCGAGCCGCTCGTCGGGCGTGCGCACGTTCGCCAGCAGCAGCGCGAGCACGTCGTCGACGATCTCGCCCGCGCGCACGAGCCGCACCGGCGGCACCACCAGCCCTTCCTGCACGAGCTCCGTGGCCCCCTGCGGCATGCTTCCCGGGCTCATGCCGCCCACGTCCGCGTGGTGCGCGCGCACGGCGGCGTAGCCGATCACGGCGTCGTGCGTGCGATCGTTAGGCCGCGCGGGGTCGCCGATCGCCTCCACCGTCGTGAGGTCGGGGAGATGCGAGCCGCCGCGGAACGGATCGTTCAGCAGGAACACGTCGCCCGGCTCCGGTCGACGTGCGCGCACCGCGGCCACCGAGTCCGGCATCGCGCCGAGGTGCACGGGGATGTGCGCGGCCTGCGCCACCATGCGGCCGTCGCCGTCGAACAGCGCCGCCGATGCGTCGCGGCGCTCGCGGATGTTCGGCGACAGCGACGCGCGCACGAGCACGCTGCCCATCTCCTCGGCGATCATCGCCACCGCGTTCGACCACACCGTGAGCTCCAGCGGATCGAACGTCGCGCGCTGCTCGCTCATGCGACCTCCACGAGCCACCCGCCGGTCGGCAGCGCGCGCGCCGTCCACCCGTCGGCGACGCGCAGCGTCGCGTCGGGCAGCGCCACCGTCGCCGCGCCGTGCACCGTCGCGTCGAGCGCCGCACCGTCGTCGACCATCGCGCCCTGCACGAACGTCGCCGGCGCCGCCCGCTCGCGCCGCGCGAACCGCACCGCGTGCCCCGGGTCCGAGACCGCGTGCCGCGCGCTCACCAGCTCCACGTCGTGCGCGAGCGTGAACCCCATCCGCGCGCGATGCGTCTCGGCGAACCGACGCGCGATCGCCGCGCCGTCGTCGCCGTCCACGAGCGGCACCTCCAGCTCGTGCCCCTGCCCCGCGTAGCGCGCCCGCACCCATGTGCGCGACTCGCGCGCCGCGGCGCCGGCGCGGCTGCCTAACGACGCGACGAGGGCGGCGACGTCCGTCGCGGCGAGCTCGGACGCGCGCCGCATCACCGAGCCGATCGCCTCGCGGCGCGCCGGCGCGAGCGCGAGCCCCACCGCGCTCAGCACCCCCGCGTGCGGCGGGACGAGCACGGTGCGCACGCCGAGCTGTTCGGCCAGCGCGCACGCGTGCAGCGGGCCGCCGCCGCCGAACGCGACGAGCACGCACGCGCGGGGGTCGAGCCCCCGCTCCACGCTCACGCGGCGCAGCGCGCGCGCCATCTCCGCGTCCGCCGCGCCGAGCAGCGCACGCGCCACCCGCTCCACGCCGTCGCGCGCGCCGCCCAGCCCGACCCGCTCGGCGAGCGACGCGACGGCCCGCACCGCGAGATCGGGATCGATCGCGACGCCGCCCTGGAACTGCCCGCGCCCGATGTGGCCGAGCGCGAGGTGTGCGTCGGTGATCGTCGCTTCCGTGCCGCCGCGCGCGAAGGCCGCGGGTCCGGGCACCGCGCCCGCGCTCCGCGGCCCCGCGCGCAGCGCGCCCGCGTCGTCCACCCACCCGACGCTGCCGCCGCCGGCCGACACGGTCTCCACGAGCACCCGCGGCAGCGCGATCGGCACGCCCGCCACCGTGCCGCCCGCCTCCACGAGCGGCTCGCCGTCGACGATCAGTCCCACGTCCGCGCTCGTGCCGCCGATGTCGATCGTGAGCGCGAGCGGGTAGCGGTCGGCGCCTAACGCGCGCAGCACGGCCGCCGCACCGGCGACGCCGCCCGCGGGTCCCGAGAGCGCGAGCGATGCCGCGCCGCGCTCCGCCTCGCGCGCCTCGCGCACCCCGCCGCTGGACGTCATCACCATCGGCGCGGGAACGCCGCGCTCCGCCAGCCGCGCCGAAAGCCGCGCGAGGTAGCGCGCCACGCGCGGGCGCGCGTACGCCTCGGCCGACGTCGTCGCCGCCCGCTCGTACTCGCGGATCTCCGGCAGCACGTCCGACGACAGCACAATGTCCACCCCGGGAAGCCGGCGGGCCAGCGCCGCGCCTAACAGCCGTTCGTGCCCCTCGTCGCGGTACGCGTGCAGCAGCGACACCGCCACCGCCTCCGGCGCGAGCGCCGCGACCGCGTCGGCCACCTCCGCCGCGGCCTCCGGCGTGAGCGCGCGCACGATGCCGTGCGGCTCGATGCGCTCCGGCACCGCCACCGTGCGCTCCACCGGCACGAGCGGTGGCGGATGATGCGCCGTGAGATCGTAGAGCCGCGCCCGCGCCTGACGGCGCAGCCGGAGCACGTCGGTGTGTCCTTCGGTCGCGCAGAGTGCCACGCGCGCGCCGGTGCGCTCGAGCAGGAGGTTCGTCACCACGGTCGTGCCGTGCACCACGCGCGCGACCGACTCGCCGGATGCACCGAACGCGTCCAGCGAGGCGAGCACGCCGTTGCTCTGGTCTGCGGGATCGGAGAGGACCTTCGCCGTCGTCACGCGCCCCTCCGCGTCGAGCGCGGCGAGGTCGGTGAACGTCCCGCCGACGTCGACGCCGACGTGCCAGGTCATGCGCGGGACATGCGCCGCAGCCCCCACCACAGCCCCGTGTGCGCGGGCAGCGCGAGCGCGAAGATCTCCCCGCTCTTCTGCCCCACGCCTAACGCGACGAGCCACCCGACCACGCTCAGCGCGAGCAGCAGCGCCGCGACCCGCTCGGCGCGCCCGGCCCAGCGCGCGCGCGTCGCCCGCAGCCGGCTGCCCACAGCGGGAACGACGAGCACCAGCGCGATGAGCACGAGCGGGCTGAACGCCCCGAGGTTCAGGTTGCGTCCCATGAACACGTGCCGCGTGACCGTCCCCGCGAGAAGCACCGCGGTGCCGGCGAGGCCCGCGACCAGCGTCCACACGCCCGCCACGACGCCGAAGCCCGCATCGGCCCCGCGCCGCCCGGCCGCGCTGGCGCGCCCGAGCACCGCGAGCGTTGCGCCGAGCGCGAGGCCGCCGAGCAGGTAGGCGAGCAGGTGCGATGTCGGGCGTTCCGGCTCGGGAGCCCTCGTCGCCGCGTAGAGCTGTCGCTCCTGCAGCACGAGCGGCGCGCTCGACCCGTCCGGCATCGTGACGCGCACCCCGCGCAGGTGGCGCATGAGCCGCACGGGCAGAAACGATTCCTCCCAGGCCGTGAGCTCGCGGTCGGCCGGCCGGCCGAGCGCCAGCTGGATCCCGGTGTACACGGCGGGATCGCCGTCCGTTAGGCGGCGCGTGTGCGAGCGGTACGTCGTGCCGGTGAGTCGCGTCGCGGTCGCGCGGCGGATCGCGCCGCCGAGAGCGCGGTCGAGCGCGTCGCGGACGCGGGTCGAGCAGTTGTCGAGGTAGTAGTCGTACCGGTAGAACTTGTTCTCCTCGCGCGCGTTCCACTCGATGTACTGCAGCAGCGCGAGCCGCTGCGCGGGCGTCAGGTTCAGCTCCTGCGCCCACACGGAGCGGTTCTCCTCCCGCGCATAGTGCTCCACCAGCGCGTTCGCGTCGAACCCCTCCATCCAGTAGCGCGTGTCGCCCGTGAGGAACCGCTGGAGGAACCGCGGCTGGTTGAAGTCGAACATCCCCCAGTTGTAGGCGACGTCGATCCCGCGCCGCGGATCGGAGATCCAGATCGCGTTGTGCCCGAACCGCTCCCACACCGCGCTCCCCGCGCCGACCGTGAGCAGCATCACCCGCAGCTCGCTCCCCGGCTCGGCCACCGCGGGCGGAGCGCTCTGGGCGCCCTGCCCGGCCTGCATGCGCTGCTGCGGCCCCGGCGCCGGCGCGGAGAGCAGCGGTCGCTGCGGGAGTGTCGGCGGCGTCTGCGCGACGGCCGCGCGCGTGCAGCACGCGACGGCGAGCGCCGTCGTCAGGCGGCGGAGCAGACTCACAGTCGGATCTCGCGCCGCTCGTCGGCCGCCTTGTAGATCGCCTCCAGCACGCGCATCACGCGCACCTGGTCGGTGGGCGCCTCGTACGGCGTCGTACCCGTCGCCACGGCGACGAAGTGCGCGAGCTGCGCGCGATACGACTGCAGGAACGGGCTCTCGCGCGCCGCGGCGCCCGACGGCGACACGTCGACCGCGCGCCCGTTCAGCTCCTTCACCACGCGCAGCGGCGCGAGGCGCGCGCTCCCGCGCGACAGCATCACCTCGAACCACGACCGCTCCTCGTCGCCGACGTACGACCACGACACGTCGAGCCCGAACGACACGTCGCCGGCCAGCTCCAGGCCGACCAGCATCGTGTCCTCGATCGCGTTCGCGCCGCGCCCACGCCGCATGTATGCGCCGACGCGCTCGGGCTCCGGAAAGTCCGACAGCCACAGCGCGAGATCGAGGAGCGGGAAGCCGTGCTCGAGGAACGCGCCGCCGCCCGCTTCCGCGCGACGCTGCCGCCATCCCTGCGGCGGACGCGGCGCGTACACGCCGGCGCGCACCGCTTCCACCTTGCCGAGCTCCCCGTTCACGATGTACCGCTCGAGCGCCTGCACGTCGCTGCGGAACCGGTGGTTGTTGCCGACCACGACACGACGGCCGCTCTTCTGCGCTGCGCTCAGCACGCGCTCCACGCCGCGGGCCGTCATCGCCAGCGGCCGCTCGCACAGCACGTGCAGCCCCGCGCGAAGCGCGCTGAGCGCGTGCGGCTCGTGCAGGTGGTTCGGCGTCGCGAGCACGATCGCGTCGAGGGTGTCCGAGTCCAGCAGCTCCTCGAGATCCGTGTACACGTCGGGCACGTCGAACCGATCGGCGAGCGCGCGCGCCTTCGCGGCGTCGTTGTCGCACAGCGCCACCAGCCGCGCGCCACGCATCTTCGCCAGCACGGGGATGTGCGCGACCTGCGCGATGGCACCGGTCCCCACCACCGCCAGCCGCAGCGCGTCCGTCATGCTCAGCCCCCTCTCGCCAACGGCCCGAACACGAACGCGCCGCCCACGCGGAGAGAGCCGTAGCGCACCGTGCCGACGAAATCGTACCGCGACTGTCCCGTGAGCTGCACGTTGGGCAGCAGATGCACGTCGAGGCCCACCGCGGCGCTGATGCCTAACGACGCCGCGTCCAGCGCGCGCTCGATGAACGTACCGCTCACCGGCGCTCCGTCCACGTTCACGAGATGCGCGGCGATGCCGCCGCTCACCCACGGCGTCATGATGCGCGGCAGCAGCCGGCGCGCCCGGCGCGCGAGCCCCGGCTCCCACCGCACGTCCGGTCCCGCGGAGAGATCCGCCACGCGGATGCGGCCGAGTCGCAGCGTGTCCGCGCGCGACGGCGTGACCACCCGCTGCACCTCGCGCGCGAGCCGCGCCACCTCGGCGTCGGTGTAGCGCGTCGCCCAGTACGACGACACGAACAGCACGCGCACGCCGGGATAGATCTCGCCGTAGTCGGCGTGCAGCGAGTACACGCGCGTGCCGATCGCCTGGCCCGGCCACGCCCACCCGAACGTGATCCCGGCGGTCTGCAGGCGCATCCGGTCCAGTCCAAACAGCGAGAACGCCGCGGGTCGCGCCGCGCGCGCCGAGTCCTCGGCGAGGATCCGCGTCAGGATGCTGTCGCGCATCGCGGAGTCCGACGGCGCGATCGGCAGCGAGTCGCGGCGCGGGAGGGAGTCGCGTCGGGGGATCGTGTCGCGCCGTGGCGTCGAGGGCGTCGGCACCTGCGCGGCCGCACCGCGCGCGCCGAGCGTCGCGCACGCGACGGGCACACCGACGACGAGACCCCACGCGCGCGCCCGAGCCCCGCGAGCCCCGCGAGCCCCGTGCGTCGCACGCGTCGCGCGCGTCACGCGCGCCTCATTCCGCGCGCTCCACCGTCGCGCCCGGGAAGTACGCCCGCAGGATCGCGCGGAAGTCCTGGCCGGCACGCGCGCGCCCGACGGCGCCCCACTGACACATCCCCACTCCGTGACCGTTGCCATTTCCGCGAATCGTCAGGCGCGCGAGGCGCCCGTCCGCGCCCCGCTCCGCGTCGACGGAAAAATAGGTGCTCGGCAGGATATCGCCACCGACCGAGCGCACGGCGAAGCGAATGTCGTTGCCGCGCAGCAGCGCGCGTCCTCCGTCCGTCGCGATCGACAGCACGCCGACCCGGCCGCTGGCCGTGCGCGACGACACCGCGACGTCGCGCACGGCGCCCACCGGCACGCGTGCACCGCTGCCCGCGCGCAGGTAGCGATCGAGCACGCCGCGCAGCGTCGCCTCGTCCCACGTGCGCGTCCACCGGAAGCGCGGCGCGATGTCGCAGTAATAGCGATCCGTGCCCGGGATGCGATCGCTCACGCGCCGCAGCCATGGCTCGTTCTCCGACTGCCACAGCTCGTCGGGATCCGCGGTGCTGCCGCCGCACGACGAGTGATACGGCGCCGACACCACGGCGCCCGCATAGCGGATGACGAGCCCCGTCGTGCTCGCAACCGCGCGATCGGCCGCGGCACGCTCGGCGTCGACGCCGCCGTACACCTGGTCGCTCGTCGTCGCGCGCAGGTCGTACGGCAGCGCGGCCTGACGGATCGCGACGTCGCGCGGCTCGAACTCGGGCAGGCGGCTGTACACGTAGCTGCGCGCCGCCACGGCCTGCGCCTGCAGCGCCGCGGCATCCGCCGGTGCGGGCGCGTCGAGCTCCAGCGGCACCACGCCGCGCAGATAGTCCTCCACCGCGACGCGATTCACGACCGCGATGCCCGCGTTCGTCGCGTGCGCCCACAGCTCGCCGCGCCAGCGCCGGCCGTTGAACGTGAGATAGCCGTCGGACGTCGTCGCGCGCGCGACCAGCGGCCCGTCGCGCCACGGCGTCGCGCCGTCGGGGCCCACCGCGCGCAGCTGCAGCCCGCGCCGCTCCACGCGCCACTCCATGCCCCCGCTCACGCGCGCGAGCGGCGAGCGCGCGTCCTCGCCGAACACGCGCCACTCGCCGGTGCCACCGAACACGGGGAGCGTCGCGCCGGTGGCGAGCGCCACGCGCGCCACGCGTCCGTTGAGCAACGCCGCCACCTCGCCACCCGCCGAGCTGCGCGGCGGCGTCGGGCGTGAGGCCCGCGGCCCGGCGCGCTGCGCACACGCCATCGCCAGCACGGCGCCTAACGTCGCCGCGGTCAGCGCCCGGCCCACGTTCCGCGTCCACTGCATCCGAGCGTCTCCGGGTTCGCGTGTGGCCCGTGGTGCGTGCGCGCCGACTCCGGGCTTATCGACCGTAGCTCCCGACCGTCGGCAACGCGATCGTCGGCAGCGCGCGCCTGCGGCCCGGTCGGCGCGCGGACCATGCCGACACCACGCGCAACGGCGTCGCCACGAAGTCGTAGTCGTCCGCCACCTCGTCGATCCGCGCTTCCACGAACGAGCCCGCGGCGGCATCGGTGTCGAGCCACGTCACGCCGTCCACGTCGTCCGCCTGCCACGGCGCGCGCGCCTGCGCGGGCTCGCCGTCCGCGGCCGCGCGGTCGACGAGCAGCGTCGTCGTGCGTCCCGCGTACTCCTCGTAGCGCTCCGCCGTGATCGCGCGCTGCAGATCCGTTAGGCGCTCGAGGCGCTCGCGCTTGATCGCCTCCGGCACGTCGTCGACCATCGCGTACGCGCGCGTGCCCTCCTGCGGCGAGTACGTGAACGCGCCGACGCGATCGAAGCGGATCTCCTCGAGGAAGTCGAGCAGCTGCTGGAAGTCGGCCTCGGTCTCGCCCGGGAAGCCGACGATGCACGTCGTGCGGATCGCGAGGTCGGGCACGGCGGCGCGGAAGCGCGCGACTTTCTCGCGGATCGTGCGCTGCCGCTCGGGGCGGCGCATGCGCTCCAGCACCGCGTCCGACGCGTGCTGCATCGGCATGTCGAGGTAGCGCAGGATGCGCGGGTTCGCCGCGATCACCTCGAGCAGCCGCGGCGTGATCCCCGTCGAGTACAGGTAGAGATTGCGGATCCACGGAATCGACGTCTCGCGCACGAGCGCCTCGAGCAGCTCGGGTAGCCGCGTGCCGTCGCGGCGGTCGCGCCCGTAGTGCGCGAGATCCTGCGCCACGAGGTTCACCTCGCGCGCGCCCTGCAGCTCCAGCAGCTGCGCCTCGCGCACGATCTCGTCGAGCGAGAACGAGCGATGGCGCCCGCGCATGAGCGGGATCGCGCAGAACGCGCACCCGTGATCGCACCCCTCGCTCACCTTGAGGTAGCGCACGTGCGGCAGCTCGCCGGCGAACAGCCGCACGCCGGGATGTGCGACCAGCGGGTCGGGCGACACCACGCCGCGCGCCGCGAGCTCCGGGATCAGGCGATCGACCTCCGACGCGCCGAGGAACAGGTCGACCTCCGGCAGCGCCTCGGCCAGCTCGCTCTTGTGCCGCTGCACCATGCAGCCCACCGCGACCACGGCCTGACACGCGCCGTCCACCTTGAGCCGCCCCGCGTCGACGATGGCGTCTATCGACTCCTGCTTCGCCGCGTCGATGAAGCCGCACGTGTTCACGAGGATCACCTCGGCCGCCTCCAGATCGTCGGTCGGCTGCGCGCCGTGCGCGACGAGCTGGGCGAGATAGCGCTCGCTGTCGACGGTGTTCTTGTCGCAGCCGAGGGTGACGAGAGCGACTTTCACGACGGAGGTGGCTCGAGGAACGGCGGTGACACGCAGAACTGCTTGCTACTCCGCAACTTAGCCGAACGTTCCCGATCCCTCAACCGACCGCCGTCACGGGTTCGCGAGCGTCAGCGCCTGCACGATCGACCCGGTCCGCGGCGCGCAGCCCGGCGCCGGCGGCGAGCGCGTGCCGACGAGCTGCAGCTGCTGCGGGCCGTTCGGGTACAGCGGCGCCCCGGCCGCGTCGCGCGCCGCGGTGTTCACGGTGAACACCACCGGTGCGACCGGAGCGTCTGGTGCAGCCTGCGGCACCGGCCGTGTCTCGACGGAGCGGCCCGCGAGCCGCAGCTCGACGGTCGCGAACGTCGTCGGATCGACGTTCGCCGTCACCGTCACCAGGCCGCGCACCGCCGCGAGGTCCACCGCGGTCGGCGGCGATCCGGTGGTGATCGACTGGATCGTTAGGCGCAGGACCGCGAGCTCCGCGACGGTGACCGGCAGCGTCACCGGAATGCGCTGACCGCCGTGCACGACATCGATGTTCAGCGTCGTGATGCCCGCGCCGACGCCGAGGACCACTCCATCCGTCGTGACCTGCGCGACGCACGAATCCGCGGACCGGAACGCGAGCGCGATCGATTCGCCACCGAAACCGTGCACCGTCACTCGCTGCGTCTGTCCGATGCCGACCCGCACCGACGTCGGGTCCACGGTGAACGATGGACCCTTCGTCACCACGACCGGCTCGTCGCTCCCGCAGCCGATGGCGGTGAGCAGCACGAGCGATGTGACCACCCGGCGCATCATCGATAGTTCCCGAACTTCAGCTCCACGCCGTAGTCGCCCTTCCGCAGCACCGCGATCGCTTCCTGCAGCTCGTCGCGCGACGGCGCGCTGACGCGCACCTGATCGCCCTGGATCGCCGCCTGCACCTTCTTCAGCTTCGCGGCCTTGATGTCCGCGGCGACCTTGCGCGCGGTCTCCGAATCGAGCGCGGTCTTCAGCTTGATTTCGCGGCGTACGGTGTCGCCGCCCGCCTGCTTGATCTCGCCGATGTCGAGGTTCTTCACCGGTACGCCGCGGCGAATCAGCTTCGACTGCAGCACGTCGAACAGCGCGGTCATCTGGAACTCGCTGTCCGCCGTCAGCGCGAGCAGCTCCTCGCCGCGGCGGAAATCGATCTCGGCGCGCGATCCCTTGAAGTCGTATCGCTGCGCGATCTCCTTCTGCGCCTGGTTCACGGCGTTGTCCACTTCCTGGAGATCGACGCCGGTCGTGACGTCGAACGACGAGAGCTGGGCCATCGGAGCGTACCCGGTGGACGTGTGAGGGGAGCACGTGAGCGCGGGCCCGGAGCGATCGCTCCGGGCCCGCGCGTCGAGCACGACTGCGAGCTTACTGGCCGATCGCGTTGAACACCACGCCGACGCCGAGGCCCACGACCGACGCCGAGAGCGAGTTCGGGCCGGGCTGCGTGCTCAGGCGCCACGAGATGCGCGCGATACCGTTCGCGTCGGTCTGCGCGGTCGGGTTCGAGACGGTGCCGTTGCCGTTCGGGATGAACTGCACCGTCACGCCGGCGAGCGGCTGACCCGCCGCGTTCTTCACGAGCACGGCCGGCTGCGTCGGCACCAGCGTCCCGGCCGGCGCCGTCTGCGCGTCGCCCGCGAAGATGGTGACGACCGCCGACGTCGGGATCGCCGTACCCGTCGCCGTGAACACGATCGGGTTGTTCGTGATGCTGGGGGCGGAGACGGTCGCGTTCAGGATGTTCTGCCCCGGCGCGCCACCGAGCTGCCAGCCCACGGCCGCGCGCCCGTTCACGTCCGTCGGCACCGAGAAGCCGTTGTTGATCGGGATCACGTCATTGCTGAGCGGCAGGAGGCCGGCGCCCTGGTTCCCCGGGTTCACCTGGAAGTTCACCAGCACGCCCGCCACCGGCCTGCCGTTCGCGTCGCGCACCTCGACCGTCGGGTTGATGCCGACCATGGTGCCCGCCGTCGCCGACTGGCCGTTGCCCTGGACCTCGCGCACGATCGTCGGAACGTTCTGCTGCACGACGGCGATGAACACCACCGCGTTCAGGTTGCCGACGTTCGCCGTGACGACCGCGGTGTCGATCACCGCGCCGGCGTCGAGTCGCACGCTCGCCTGGCCCTGCGCGTTCGTCTGCACCGACGTCGCGGTGAGCGTCCCGGCCTTCGCCGAGTCGATGGCGAACGTCACGGTCTGGCCCTGCACCGGGAAGCCCGCGGCGTCGCGCACGAGCACCGTGAACGGACCGGATTGCGAGAACGCCGTCACGACGACCGTGTCCGGCGTGACCTTCGTGATCGTCGCCGGCGCGCCCGCCTGACCGGTCGCGGTGAACACCGCGGGCGGCAGGCCGGCGACGCGCGCCTCGAACGTGTTCGTCCCCGGCGTCGCGCCGACCGTGAAGCCGCCGGCCGCGGCGATGCCCTGCGCGTTCGTCGTCTGCGTGCCGCCGAGCACCGAGCCATTGCCGCTCGTCGGCACGAACGTCACCGTCACGCCCGACACGGGGTTGCCGAACTGGTCGCGCACGAGCACCGACGGCGCCGCGGTGAGCGGCGATCCTGCGGGCACCGACTGGTTGTTGCCGCTCTGGATCGTCACCGTGGCCGGCGCGCCGGCCGTGCCGGCGATCGTGAACACGGTGCTGCCGACGCCCTGCACGTTCGCCGTGATGATGTTCGGTCCGACCGTCTGACCGAGCGTGAGGCCGCCGAGCGTCGCGATGCCCTGCGCGTTCGTCGTCTGCGTCGCGCCGGTCACCGTGCCGCCACCACTCGTGACCGTGAACGTCACCTGGGCGCCAGCGACGGGATTGTTGTTCGCGTCGGTCACCAGCACCTGCGGCAGGTTCGTCGCACCGAGCGCGACGCCGGCCACGCCGGAGATGTTCGTGCCGCGCTGCGCCGTCACGCGCGAGGCGGCGCCTGCGGTGCCGGTCGCCGTGAAGCTGGTCGTGAGCGGCGATGTCAGCGTGGGATCGACGACCTGCGCGGTCAGCGTGTTCGCACCCGCGGTGCTGCCGAGCGTGAAGCTGCCGACGGTGGCGATGCCCTGCGCGTTGGTCGTCGCGACGGCGTTGGTCACCGAGCCGCCGCCGCTCGCGACGGTGAACACCACGCTGATGCCTTGCACCGGATTACCGGCGGCATCCTTCACCAGCACCGACGGAGCGGTGGTGACGGCGGTGCCGACGGCGGCCGACTGGTTGTTCCCCGCCTGGACGGTGATGCTCGCCGGCTTGCCGGGGCTCACCGTCGCCGAGAACGTGATCGGGGTGACGCCGGCGACGGTGGCGTTCAGCGTCTGCGTGCCGACGGCGGTACCGAGCGTCCACGTCGTCGTGGCCTGGCCGTTCGCGTCGGTGCTGACGGTGGAGGGATTTGCGGTCCCCGTGGTCGGCGTGAACGTCACGCCCTGCCCGGAGAGCGGATTGCCGTTCGAGTTGAGGACGCGAACGGTGACCTGCACGGCATCGCCGGCGCGACCGGTGACCGTCTGGCTGCCGACGGCGACGATCGAGCTGGGATTGGTCGGCTCCGTCGTGTTGTCGCAGGCGGTAGCGACGACGAACGCGCCGAGCAGGGCGACGCGTGCGAGTGCGCGAGGACGAAATAGGCGCATGGGTGATGCGGGCGAGTGGTGGATGGACGCGCCGATCGATCACGCCTCGGCGAGGTCGACCGGGAGCGGCCGGACACCCTGCAAGCGAAGCGCCGATCGCGTGCGCGACGCGAGGGTTTCGGTGTGCGCCAGTCACTTCGACGGGTTCGGGCCGCCCGGCGTCGGGGGCACACGGACCTGCGGCGACCAAGGCTGCGTCTCGGGCGTCGGCCACGGGCCATCGCGCGCGGCTGCGTGCGTCTGCTTCGGCACCGTGGGCTGTCGCGGCGGCGCGACACCGGAGCGGGAAGCTAATGGGGCGCGCGCGGGGCGCGCCACCGGCCCGCCTGCCGTGGGGGGGAAAGCACGAAGGGCCCCGCCTTTCGGCGGAGCCCTTCGCTTCGAGCGACTAGTCGATGACTAGCTCATTACGGGATCACGTTGACCTGGATCGGACCCGCGATCAGCGCGTCGCCGTTCGCCGAGACACCGACCGCGATCACGTCGTAGGTGTTCTGGCCACCCTGCGGCGCGAAGATGAGCGGCGTCGTCGCCGACGTCAGCGTGAAGGACGACGTGATCACGCGCTGGCCCGGGAACGCTGCCGGGTTGTCCTGCACGAGACCCGCCGGGATCGAACCGATGAACTGGTACGTCGGCGCGCCGTTCGGGCCGAGACCCGTGTTGACGTACAGCTCGATCCGCTGGAAGGGCGAGATGAACGTCCCCGCCGTACCCGTCTGGACCGTCTGGATCGTCGCCGACGTCGCCGTGTTGGCCGTCCCGCCACCCGAGATCGTGATGGCGTTGCCCGGCGCGTTGTTGCCGGTGAAGGCCTGCAGCGAGAACGTGATCAGGTTCGACACCACGCTGCCCGTCGCGAACGACTGCGGCGTGCCCGCGATGTTGTTACGCGGGATCTGCACCGTGGCGACGGCGGTGTTGTTCGCGAGGTCCGCGACGATCGCCGACACTTCGCTGGCGATGATCGGCGAGCCCGGCGCACCGGCCGCGCTGGTGAAGGCGATCGAGCGGACGAAGTTCGGAACCGTCAGCGCGATGGCCTGGTTGTTGGCCGTGAAGACGTTGTCGAACGCCGTGCCGATCGCGACCGGCGGGTAACGGAGGTTCAGCGTCCCCGTGTAGCCGATCGAGGCCGAGACCGAGCCGAGCTCCAGGTTGTCGCTGGCGGCAACCGTGAAGTTGGCCGGCTGGTTGCCCGTGATCACCTGCGGCAGCGAGATGCCGCCGGCGAACGGCGCCTTCGCGTCCACCACCACGATGCGGGTGACCGACGTCGAGACGTTGCCCGCCTGGTCGCGCGCCTGGGCCGTGATGGAGTACTGGCCGTTCGCGTTGCCCGGCAGCGTGATGCTGCCCGCGACCGCGATCGGGGCGCACGTGCCACCCGGGGTGTCAGCGAACGTCAGGTTACCAGCCGCGTCCGCGCTGATCGCGCAGTACGTGCCCGGGGCGCTCGTCGTGAGCGAGCTGTTGCTGGCGACGTCCGGCTGGTTGCCGACCGGCGTCGTCGTCGAGCTGATGCGAGCCGTGCGCGAGACCGTGACGAGGATCGGGTTGAGACCGAAGCCCGTCTCGTCGGCACCCGCGAACTGGAAGGTCAGCGGAGCGCCGTTCGTCGTGACGGTGTTCTGCGTGAAGCCCGCCGTCTGCTGGACCGTCGGAGCGGCCACGTCGACGCCGAACGACACGAACTGGTTGCCGCTGACCGCGGTACCCGTCGCGTTGATCGTGAGCGGACCGCCGCCCACACCGCTGCCCACGCGCTGGTTCCGGCGGTTGCCGAGCGCGTCGACGAGCGAGATGGCGACGTTGAACGCCGTGTTCGAGGCGTTCGGGGCGAGCTGCGAGCCGGTCGTGATCGCCGTGCCGCCCGTCAGCGTCGTCGCGCTGGTCGAGCTGCCGGCGAAGAACTGCACCGACACGCGATCCACGCCGCCGAAGTCAGGGTTCGCCGTCGTCGTGCCGCTCAGGATGTTGTTCGCGGTGACGAGGAACTGCGGCGTCAGCGAGTTCTGGAAGTTGAACCCACCGTTGATGAAGCCGACGAACGAGGTACCCGTGTTGGCGAAGTTCGCCGACGGCGGGCCCGCGGTCGGGTTGCCGAAGTTGATCGCCGGCTGCGGGTTCTGGTTGTCGATGAAGATCGGCGAGGCGACGGTGTTGCCGAAGCCGCCGTTGAAGCCGGCCGGCTGACCGGCGGCGTTCAGGACGGTCGTGTTGCCCGTGCCCGCCTGCGTGCCGACGACGACCAGCGTACCGCCGCCCGTGTAGATACCCTGCGGGTTGAAGGCCGGCGCGATGCCGGCGTTCGGCGACGTGTAGCCGGCGAGCGAGCGCTGGCCGAGCGGGTCACCGTTCGGGTTGAAGACGTCGCCCGAGCCACCCGGGAAGGTGACCGAGTACGACGCGGCGCCCGACGTGGCCGAAGCGGTGCGCTGCTCCACGATCCCGTTCGCGTCCTGCAGCGAGATCGTGAACGACTGCGTGCCCGGGTTCACGACCGGCGTGAAGTTCACCGGGAGAACCGTGACCGTGATGTCACCGGCGCGCCACAGCACGCCCTGCGGACCGGTCGCCTGACCGGTCGCGTTCACCGCGGCCTGCGAGGCCGACGGCGTGTTCGCGACGTTGACGAAGAAGCCCGACGCGTTGTTGACCGTCAGGATCTGCTGGATCGTCGCCGTCTGCTGCGTGCCCGGGCCCGTGCCCGTCGTGCCGGTGTGGAAGAACACCGTCGCGCTCAGCGGCTGCTGGCCGTTCGTGACGAGCGGCACACCAGTCGTCGAGTTGAACTGCGACGTGTTGAGCTGGCACGTGATCGGCGCGACGTCCGCCGAGCCGTTCTGGAGCGCCGCGCGATACGCGGCCGCGAGCTGCGCCGTGAACGTCTGGCAGTTCACGCGCTGACCACCGATCACCACGACGACGCTGTCCGGCCGGTTGTCGCCCGGATCGAGGTTCATCGTGAGGAACAGGTTGCCGCCAACGTTCGTGAGGTCGGCCGGCTGACGGCCGTTCGGGCCGATGACGTCGACGCTCTGGATCGTGAGGCGGACCGGCGCGAGCGCGCCGACCGTGAGGCCGATCGTCTGACGGATGTTCGTGTCAGCGACGGACTTCACCGTGATGACCGACTGACCCGCGCTCACCGCCGTGATCGTGCAGGGCGAGGTCGTGCCGCCGGAGATCGTCGCGACGCTGGTCGTCGACGAGGTGCAGGTCACGCCGGTCGAGGTACCCGCCGGAGCGCCCGGGGCCAGGGTCACCGTCGTCGCGATCTGCGACGTCTGACCGACCTGGAGCGTCAGCGTGCTCGAGCCGACCGTGAGGCTCTGGACGAGCGACTGCGCGGTGACCGTCACCGGAATCGTCGCCTTGAGGTTCGGGTTCGCGACCGACGACGCCGTGATCGTCGTCGTACCCGCCTTCACGCCGGTCACGACACCCGTCGTCGAGTTGACCGTCGCGATCGTCGGATCGCCCGAGGTCCACGTCACAGCCGTCGACGTGTTCGCCGGGGCGCCCGGCGCGAGGCTCACCGTCGCGGCGAGCGTCGTCGTGCCACCAACCGAGACCGTCGCCGAACCCTGCGAGATCTGCACGGCGAGCACATTGCTCTGCGCCGCGTTGATCGTCACCGGGATCGTCGCCGGGAACGTCTGGCCGTTGCTGGTGACCGTCACGTTGATGACGCCAGCGCCCGCCGTGTTACAAACGACCGTGGCGCCGCTCGCGCCAGCCGGCGTCACCGTGAGATTGCTGCCGCCCGACGCAAAGGCGATCGACGTGTTGCTGCCACCGGTCACCGTCACGCCGACCGCCACCGTCTGACCCGTCGTACAAGTCAGCGAGGTGGGGTTGAGCGTAATGGTGGGCGCCGGAGGCGTGACCGTGACGTCATCACCGCACGCCGCGAGGCCGAAGCCCACGGCGCCGACGACGAGTGCACGCCAATTGACGAGTCTCATTCGCTAGGTCCTCTGTTGTTGCCTGGTGTGGCGGATCGAATCCGCCGGGAGTGCGCACTCAGCGCGGTCCTACCGTCGTGCACTTGCTCACGAACTTGCTGGCTTGCCACCCGCCCGAGCTGCGACGGGGTCCTGCACGAGCACCTTCCTCTCACAAGAGTCTCGCAGAACCGGACACCTCCTGGAGAATGGGCACACTACGCCCCCGAGGGGGCACTGTCGCATAGACGCCGCAACCTATCCAGCCTCGAATCATTGTCAAGCACGCTTCCCCCTACGCCGTGCGGCGGAAGTACCTCGTGCTGTGACCATGACGCGGTGTATCCGTGCTGCGTCGACGACGACATCGGTAGGAGCCACCCTGACTCGCTGGTGCGGCCCGGCGCCGCGCAAACCGTGTGCGCGACGCTGCCGTTACCGCGAAATGACCGACGAAGGCCCCGCCGCGTAACGCGGCCGTCGGAATCAGGGGGCGGGTGGGAAGGACGAGAGGGGGGGCCGGCGCGTCACGCCGGCCCGGAAGGGCTCAACCGAGGAAGGACTCGAGCGCGCGCGCGCGCGAGACGTGCCGCAGCCGCGACAGCGCCTTCTCCTTGATCTGCCGCACCCGCTCGCGCGTGATCCCGAGCAGGGCGCCGATCTGCTCCAGCGTCATCGGCTCCTCGCCGTCCAGACCGAAGTAGAGTCGGAGGATCTTCGACTCCCGCTCCTTCAGCCCCGACAGCGACTCCTCCACCGCCTCCGTGAGCGCCTTCTCGAACGTCTGCTCGTCGGGCGTCGGGTTCACGTTGTCGGCGAGATAGTCCAGCAGGCGGTTGTCCTCGCCCGGCGTGAGCGGCGCGTCGAGCGAGAGGTGGGCCTGCGAGATCGACATCGTCTTCGCGACCTCTTCCTCCGACAGATCCATCCCCTCGGCGATCTCGGCGTGCGTCGCCTCGCGCCCGAGCTCCTGCAGCAGCGAGTTCGCCCGCTTGCCAATCCGATGCAGCGTGCCCGCGCGATTCAGCGGCACGCGCACGATGCGCGACTGCTCCGCCAGCGCCTGGAGGATCGCCTGCCGGATCCACCACACGGCGTAGGAGATGAACTTGATCCCCTTCGTCTCGTCGAACTTGTGGGCCGCCCGGATCAGGCCGAGGTTCCCCTCGTTGATCAGATCCGAGAGCGAGACGCCCTGGTTCTGATACTTCTTCGCGACGGACACGACGAAGCGCAGGTTCGACCGAACCAGTTTGTCGAGCGCCTCCTGGTCACCGGTGCGGATCCGGCGCGCGAGGTCGGCCTCCTCCTCGCGCGAGATCAGCGGGTACGCGGAGATGTCCCGAAGGTACTGGTCGAGCGACCCTTCTTCGTAGGAGTGCTTCTTGGAGGCGGGCGTGACGGCCATGGGGACCTACGGCTCCTCGTGCCACGGTGCAACGGTTCGCGCGTGCCGCGTCGCACGGCACGAACTCCGGTGGGGACTGCAGGCGCCGCGGGCCCGGACTCCGCTGCGCGACGTCGGAGACGTCGAGGGGGACGATCTATCGCACACGCTCGCCGAGGCGGGACCAGCGAATGGCCCTCAACCAGGCGAGTCGATCGGCACTATCGGGAGCGTAGCTGTAATACACGACCATCGGGCGGCCGCGCACGAGCGAGTCGGGCACGAAGCCCCAGTACCGGCTGTCGAGCGAGTTGTCGCGATTGTCGCCGAGCACGAAGTAGCTGCCACGGGGGACGATCAACGGCCCCCAATTGTTTCGCGACGGATGATCGCCCGGATCGCGCGTCGCGACGGCCAGTTCACCCGCCACGGCACTGGTCGGTGCCGCCACCGCGGAGCGCACCACGTAGTCGCGCTGCCAGCGGAACTCCTCGAACGTGGGGTCGACGCCCGGCTCGGTGTGCGTCACGTACTGCTCGCGCTGCGCATGGCCGTTCACGAACAGCTCGCCGTCCCGCATCATGAGCGTGTCGCCCGGCACGCCGACCAGCCGCTTCACGAAGTTCTTGCTCGGATCCTCCGGCCACTGGAACACCAGCACGTCGCCGCGCTGCGGATCGCGCAGCCGCGGGAGACGCTGGCCGGTGAACGGCACCTCGGCCCCGTACACCAGCTTGTTCACCAGCAGAAAGTCCCCCACGAGCAGCGTGTGCTCCATGCTGCCGCTGGGGATCTTGTACGCCTCGACGAGAAACGTCTTGAGAACGAGGAAGAGCAGGAACGCGATCTGGAGCACCTTCGCCCACTCCCACAGCCATCCGATCCGCAGCCGCGGGACGTGGTTCACACGACGCAGAGCCTCGGCGCGTGCCACATGGGTGGCGTAACCGCGATCGACCGGACAGGTGGGAGAGACGGCCGAACCGGTGCTCGAGTCCATGTACGACGTGGTCGAAGCCGGCGTGAAAGGCGGGAGGGTCACGGTGCGCGCCGACGCGCGTTGGAATCAAACCGCTCCCTGTCAAGGGCGCAAGCCGACGAGCCGGCCTCTATCCGTATCACTACGCGCACCATCATGTTCCGGTTGGAGACTACTCACATGACGCGCGCGTCACAAACGTTGCCAGCATCCTACGCGCGGACGGGAAGCTCCGTTGGGCCCACGGCAGGGCTCCCCGTCCATACGCGGTAGGGCGCCCGACTCAATCAGGCGTTCCCAGATAGTTGTCGATCTGGGCACGCTGCAGCGTGCCCGAGTAATCGAGGTACCCAACCTTCGTCTCCGAATAGAACTCGTAGACCTCCCAGCCGCCCTCGCGGTGGCCGTTGCCGGTCTGCTTCACGCCACCGAACGGCAGGTGCGCCTCGGCACCGATGGTCGGGGCGTTGATGTAGGTGATGCCGTTGTCGAGCGTCTCCAGCGCGCGGAAGGCGAGGTTCACGTCGCGCGTGTACAGCGACGACGAGAGCCCGTACTTCACGTCGTTGTTGATGCGGAACGCCTCGTCGGCCGAGTCGACGCGGATCACCGACAGCACCGGGCCGAAGATCTCCTCCTGCTCGAGCCGGCTCCCCGCCTTCACGCCGGCGAAGATCGTCGGCTGGAAGAAGTGGCCGTTCTGCAGGTCCTTGCCACTCGGGCGCTCGCCGCCGAGCACGAGGTCGGCCTTCTCCTTCTGCCCGATCTCCACGTAGCTCTCGACCTTCTCGCGCGACGCTTCGTGGATCAGCGGCCCGACGTCGGTGCCATCCTTCCGGCCGTCGCCCAGTCGGAGCGCCGAGGCGCGCTTCTCGAGGTCGGCGAGGAAGCGGTCGTGGATCCCCTTCTGGAGGATGAGGCGGCTGGTCGCCGTGCACCGCTGCCCGGTGGTCCCGAACGCCCCCCACAGCACGCCCTCGAGCGCGAGGTCGAGGTCGGCGTCGTCGAGCACGATCTGGGCGTTCTTGCCGCCCATCTCCAGCGACAGCCGCTTGTGCATCCGGCCGCACGTCTCGCCGACGATCCGGCCCGTCTCCGTTGACCCGGTAAAGGAGATGACGGGCACATCCGGATGCTCAACGATCGATTTCCCAACGGTTTCGCCGAATCCGTGGACGAGCTGGATGACCTCCGGCGGCAGCCCGGCCTCGAGCAGGATCTCGACGAGCACGTGGCCCGTGTGCGGCACGTCCTCGGCTGGCTTGAAGACGCACGCGTTCCCGCACAGGAGCGCCGGGAACATCTTCCAGGTGGGGATGGCCATCGGGAAGTTGAACGGCGTGATGATGCCGCAGACGCCGACGGGGCGGCGGAAGCTCATCGCCCACTTGCTCCGTAGCTCGCTCGGCACCGTGTGGCCGAACAGCCGACGCCCCTCCGTGGCCGCGTAAAAGGCCGTATCGATCCCCTCCTGCACGTCGCCGCGCGTCTCGTTCAGCGGCTTGCCCATCTCGCGCGTCATCAGATCGGCGATCTCCTCCTTGCGACGGACCATGAGGTCGCCGACGCGACGGAGGACGTCGCCACGGGCGGGCGCCGGCGTCCGCCGCCAGAGCGCGAAGCCGCGCTGCGCGCTCTCCACGGCGCGCTGCACGTCCTCGGCGCCCGAGCGCGGGAAGCGACCGACGAGGTCCGTGGTATCCGCGGGGTTGCGGTTCTCGAAGTAGTCGCCCGTGGATGGCTCGACCCACTCACCGCCGATGAAGTTCTTGAAGGTCGTCATGTGCACGCTGGTCGTGGCCGGTGGGCGCCGTGGCGCCCCCGGCGGATTGCGGTCGCGACGGAACTCCGCCGCGTCACGCGGTGAATCTAGTGGCGCGATCCCGCGCCCCGGGGTCGAACCCGTGGAACGCACGCGCCCGCGTTGGCGGGACGTCCACGCTCGCTCGTAACTTGTTGGCCATGCTGATCCACCGCCGCATCGCGCGCCGCCTGCTGGCAGCGCCGATCCTCGCGGGCGCGCTGCTCGTGCCCGCCCTTCTCTCCGCGCAGGCCGCGCCCCGCCCCGGGACGCTCGGCCCATCGCGCCCCGCCGCGCCACCGCCCCGCCAGCCGACGCCCACCGCACCCGGCGCCGCGGCTCCCCTCCCGGTGCTCCGGGGCGACACGACACGCCCGATGGCGCTGTTCGGCACCGTCTATGACAGCCTCTCGCAGACGCCGCTCCGCGACGCCACCGTGCAGGTCGTGAGCGAGACCGACCGGTCGCAGTCGTTCGTCGGCACGACGGACTCGGAGGGGCGCTATCGCATCACGGGGGTGAAGCCGGGGCGCTACCTCGCCGGCTTCTACCACGAGATGCTCGACGCGGTCGGCCTCGAGCAGCCCGTGATGCGAGTGCTCATCCAGCCAGACACCGCGGCGCGGCTCGACTTCGGGATCCCGGGGCAGCGCACGCTGCGCGCGCTGGTGTGCAACGCGCCGCCGGGCGACACCACCGGCGCGCTCGTCGGCGTGGTGCGCGACGCCGAGTCCGGGAACGCCGTGCCGAACGCGAAGGTCGTCGTGACCTGGAACGAGCTGCAGATCACCCCGGCGGGCCTGCGCAACGCCCACCGCCGCTATCCGGCGAAGGTGCGCCCGAGCGGGGGCTACGTGATCTGCGGCCTGCCACCGGACGGCAGCGTGGAGGCGAACGCCGAGGCGCCCGGGCGGCCCGGCGGCGTGATCGACGTGCAGGTGCCGCCGCGCGGCATCGTGCGCCGCGACTTCTTCCTCGGCGACTCCACGTCCGTCATTGCGGTGCAGCTGCCGGACACCATGGCCGCGATCGAGAAGCGGCCCGCCAACCCCATCACGGTCACCCGCGGCAACGCGCGCCTGACGGGCACCGTGAAGGGGCGCGACGGCCGCGTGCTCACCGGCGCCCGCCTGCAGGTGTGGGGCAGCGGGGTCCAGGGACGCACGACCGACAACGGCGCCTTCTCGCTCGGCGGGCTTCCGGCCGGGACCTACAGCCTCGAGGTGCGCGCCATCGGCTACGAGCCGAAGCGCGTCGCGGTGGACCTGTCGGCGAAGCGCCCGGCGAACGTCGACGTGGTGCTGGAGAAGCAGGTCGCCGTGCTCGCGGGCGTCACCGTCACCGGGCAGCGCACGAAGGCGGAGACCGACTACAACGGGTTCCTCGAGCGGAAGAAGAACGGCTTCGGCCGCTATTTCACGCAGGAGGACATCGAGAACCGGAACCCGATGGTGATGACCGACATCATGCGCATGTCGCCCGGCATGCAGGTGTCGCCGAACGGCTCCTTCGGCTACGTGCTGCGCGGCCGCGGCGGGTGCACGCCGGAGATCTTCCTCGACGGCATGCGGGTGATGCAGGGCGCCGATGACCTCGACAACATCGTGCGGCCCACCGAGGTCTCGGGCGTCGAGGTGTACAACAACGCGTCGAGCGCACCCGCGCAGTACGGCGGCTCCGCGGGCGGCGACTGCGGGGTGGTGCTGATCTGGACGAAGCGCGGCGGGCCGAACCCGCGGCGCTGAGCGCTACGAGCCGGCGACGCGATGGGGGGCGACCGCATGGTCGCCCCCCATCGCGTTCACCGGCACGCCCACATCGCCGGGTGGTTCGGGTCGGGCATCGCGTACCCGACGCGCGGCAGGACCTCGATCGCGCCGTACACCCCTGCCGCGACGAGCATCGCGAGCGAGAGCACGTGGACGAGCGCCGCGCGGTGCCGCCACGCGGCCACGGCGGTCCACAGCGCGGCGAGGCCGGTGACGGCGATGGTGGCCAGATAGCCGGCGAGCCACGCCCCGCAGCGCGTCTCGTACGGCCAGACCACGACGCCGGCGAGCAGCAGCGCGGTCAGCAGCACCCGGACGAGCAGCCCCGCGGTGGCCTTCCAGTGGCGGCGCGGAGCGGCCGTCGCGACGGCGCTCACCGGCGCCGGGCCCGGGCGCGCGGCGGGCGCGCCGGCCTTCGCGGGCACGCGCGCCGGCGCCGGATCGGGGACCAGCGCCTCGTCCGGAGTCGACGAGATGCGCCGGTCGATCTCCGCGAGCTCCTTCTCCCAATTGCGGTCGGGCATCGAGGTCAGCCCTCCTCTCGCTTCAGGCCGTACCGTTCGATCTTCTTGTACACGTTCGATCGCGGCATCTCCAGGACGCGCGCCGTCTCGGAGACGTTCCAGTCAAACTGCCGGAGCTTCGCGAGCAGGAACGCCCGCTCCGCGGCGTGCTTGAACTCCTCGAAGGTGCCGATGTCGGAGAGCGAGCCGAGGCCGCCCGCCTCCACGGCGCGACGGCCGACGAGCCGCTCGACGTCCGCGAGCGTGATGCGCGCGCCGCTAGAGAGGATCAGCAGCCGCTCCACGGTGTTCCGCAGCTCGCGCACGTTGCCCGGCCAGTCCAGCTCCATGAGCCGCTGGAGCGCCGCGTCGTCGATCCCCTTCGCGGGAAGCCCGTCCTGCCGCGCCAGCAGCGAGAGGAAGTGCCGCACGAGCAGCGGGACGTCCTCGCGCCGGTCGCGCAGCGCCGGAACGCGCAGCGGGACGACGTTCAGCCGGTAGTAGAGGTCCTCGCGGAACCTGCCGTTCGCGATCTCCTCCTCGAGGTCCTTGTTCGTCGCGGCGATGACGCGGACGTCGACCTTGGCCGGCTTGGAGCCCCCGATCCGTGTGACGACGCCGTCCTGCAGGACGCGGAGCACCTTCGCCTGGGCGGTGAGGCTCATGTCCCCCACCTCGTCGAGGAACAGCGTGCCGCCGTCCGCCTGCTCGAACTTCCCCGCGCGGTCCTGCACGGCGCCCGTGAACGAACCCTTCATGTGGCCGAACAGCTCACTCTCGATCAGCTCCGACGGGATCGCCGCGCAGTTCACCTCGACGAACGGCTTGGCCTTCCGCGCCGACTGCTTGTGGATCGCGCGCGCGACGAGCTCCTTCCCGGTGCCGTTCTCCCCCGTGATGAGCACGCGGGCGGGCGTGCCGGCCACCTTGTCGATCTGGTCCAGCAGCGCGCGGATGACGTACGAGCGGCCGACGATCTCGTAGCGCACCTCGATGGTCTCGCGGAGGCGAGCGTTCTCCTCGGCCAGCTCGGTGCGGTCGAGCGCGTTGCGCAGCAGGACGAGGATGCGGTCGGTGTCGAGCGGCTTCTCGAGGATGTCGTAGGCGCCGAGCTGGGTGGCCTCCACGGCGTCCTTGATCGTGGCGTGGCCGCTGATCATCACGACGCACGCGTCGGGGTCCTGCTGCTTCAGCCGCTTGAGCGCCTCGAGCCCGTCCATCCCCGCCATCTTGATGTCCATGAACACCAGCTGGGGATTGAACCGGTCGTATTCCGCCAGCCCGTCGGCCGCGTTGCTCGCGGTGCGGACCTCGTAGCCCTCGTACTCGAGAAGCTGGCCGAGCGCGCTGCGGATACCTGGTTCGTCGTCGATGACGAGGATGCGACGAGGCATTGGGACCGTGACGGGGAGGGCTTGGAAGGGGACGGGCCTAGTGGCGCTTGTACAGCGTGATGCGGCCGCGGGCGACGCGGACGTCGCCGATGTAGTCGGGGATCGGGATCTCGAGCGCGTCGGCGGCGGTGCCGGGGCGCGGCGTGCCGCGACGGACCCGGCGCACGAGCGTCGGGATCATCTTCTCCGGCACCGGCACCGAGCCGACCTGCACGTCCTGGACGTGGAAGACGGCGCGGCCGGGCTCCACGACTTCGAACGTGCCGCCGAGCCGGAGAGTGTCACGCTCGCTCAGCAGATTCCTCAACGGGCCGAGCGCGCCCGCGAGGTCGCGCAGCGCGACGACCGAGCGGACGTACACGCGGTCGTCGATGACGGCAGCCTGCGCGTTCTCCGCCGACCGCGGCAGCGCGCTCGCGAGCGACAGGAACGCGTACGACGCGAGATCGCCGGGGCGGAGCGAGACGTAGACCGGCCCGCGCGGCGCGGCGAGGGCGCGCACCTCGCGCTCGCCGCGCTCGGCCGCGGCCGGCGACAGCGATTCCCACGTCGACGTCGTGTCCGCCCGCGCGGCGACATGGCCCGTGGAGCGGTCGACCACCGCGCGCGCGGGCGCCCACCAGTATCCGCGCGTGAGGTAGCCGACCACGATCAGGAGCAGCACGAACAGGCAGCCGAGCCGCCGCAGACACCCGAACATCACGCCTCCTCGCTCTCACCCCCCAACACCAACGCGGACACGACGCGGTACCTCGCACCTCCCGGGCCCAGCACGCTCTCCATCACGTCGGCCATGCGGGCCCGGTCCACCGTGCGGAAACGTACGGCCTCGGCCTCGCGCGTGAGCAGCGCGGCATCGAGGCGCACGCCCGCGCGGACGCGGCCGATCGTGACGTGTGGGTGGAACGGTCGCCCCTCGCGCGGCACGCCGAGCGCGGCGCACGCGGATTCGACTTCCTGATACAGCCGAGACAGGTCGGGGTTCGCGGCGACGCCGACCCAGAGGACGCGGGGCCTGCCGAGCGACGGAAAGGCGCCCACTCCGGCGATCTCGAGCCGGATCGGCGGCAGGCGCAGCAGCGGCGCCGTGAGACGCTCGGTGAGCTGCGCCACGAAGTCGTCGGAACGGTCGTCGAGGAACTTCAGCGTCAGGTGGAGCGCGGGCTCGCGCGTCCACGAGACGGCGCGACCGAGCGCCTCGCGCAGCGGTTCGACGGCCGCGTGCAGCTCGGCGCGGCGCTCAGGGGAGAGGTTCAGCGCGACGAACGTCCGCATCGCCCTCGGCCGACGAGAGCTCGATCGCGACGTGCGTGAAGCCGCACGCGCGGGCCAGCGCCACGACCTCCGCGCGGGTGGCGGCGTCGAGCGGCCGCGCAGTGCGCGGCCGATGGGACACGCGGAGGATGGCGAGTGCGCCGTCGGCCTCCACGTCCGCCGGCACGCCGGCCGCCGCGAGCGCCGAGCGGAGCTCCGCCGATCGAGCGGCGCGCTCGGGCGGCGCGTCAGCCGGCGACGACACCACCGAGAACGTTGAGGGAGCCCGACCGGAAGCCCCGCAGGTCCACCGCGACCCGCTGAAAGCCCGCCGACAGAACGGCGGCACGCACCTGCTCGGCCGCCTGCGGCTCCAGCCAGCGGTCGATCTCCGCGGCCAGCATCTCGATGCGCGCGAGCTCGCCGTGGTGACGCACCCGGAGGTCGCCGGAGACGCCGAGCGCGCGCAGCGCCCGCTCCGCGCGCTCGACCTGCGCGAGCCGTTCGACGGTCACGGCCGTGCCGTACGGCAGGCGGGACGCGAGACACGGCGCCGACGGCGCCGCCGCGGTGGGCAGCCCCCGGCGGGCGGAGAGCCTGCGGATCTCGGCCTTCGTGAGCCCGACGTCGGCCAGAGGCGAGCGGACGTCGCGCTCCCGCCCGGCGCGCGCGCCCGGCCGATGGTCCCCGAGATCGTCGGCGTTCGTGCCGTCGACGAGCGTCGCGCCGCGCGCGGTGGCCAGCGGCGTCAGGCGCGACCACAGCTCCCGCTTGCAGAAGTAGCAGCGGTTCGAGGGATTCGCGGCGTACTCGGGATCCGCCAGCTCGTTCGTGTCCAGCTCCTCGACCGGGATGCCGAATCGCTCGGCCACGCCCCGCGCCGTCTCCCACTGCTCGGCGGGATACGACGCGCTCCGCCCGATCACCGCGAGCACGCGCTCCGGACCGAGCGCCTCGACCGCGACGCAGGCGAGATACGAGGAGTCGACCCCGCCGCTGTAGCCGACCACCACCCCGCCCGGCTGGTCGCGCAGCCACGCGACGAGCGCGCGCTCGCGCTCGACTGCCGGGTCGTCGGGTGCCTCGTGGGATAGAGACGGCTCCATGCCGGGAAGCTACCCGGGCGACGGGAGCGCTTGAAGGGATCGCGGCGTGAACGGCCACGGGCCAGCGACCGCGTCCTGTGGCGCGCCTTCGATGGTGCCGCGGAAGGCGGTGCCACGCAGCGCGCGGGGGGCGGGCGCGCGCATTCTTCAGCAGGCGGCATCGACGTTCGGGGTGGGCATCGCGGGCGCGGGGTCGCAGGTGGCCGGCCGGAAGCGAATGGCCTCGGCGACGTGATCGCGCTGGACGCGCTCGACGGCCTCGAGATCGGCGATCGTGCGGGCCACCTTCAGCACCCGGAAGAACGCCCGCGCCGACAGCCCGAGTCGCTCGGCGGCGAGGACGAGCAGCTCGCGGCCGGCGGGGTCGACCCGACCATGCGCGTCCACCCAGCGACCCGCCGCCTGGGCATTGCAGGCGATGCCGGGCCACGACGCATATCGGAGCCGCTGACGGTCACGCGCAGCCTCGACGCGCGCCCTCACCACGGCCGACGCCTCGCCGCGGGCGGCGGCGGCCATGTCGCGCGGCGGCACCGCGCCGACGCGGACGTGCATGTCGAGCCGGTCGACGAGCGGACCGGAGAGCCGGGACTGATATCGCGCCACGTCGACCGGCGCGCAGCGGCAGGTCGCGCCCGGCTCGCCGGCTCGCCCGCACGGACACGGATTCGCGGCGCCGACGAGCGTGAACTGCGCCGGGAACACGACGGTTCCGGCGGCTCGCGCGAGCGCCAGGCGCCCATCCTCCAGCGGCTGCCGCAGCGCGTCGAGCGTGCTGCGCGGAAACTCGAGCAGCTCGTCGAGGAACAGCACGCCGCGATGCGCGAGCGTGATCTCTCCGGGACGCGGCGGGGTGCCACCCCCGACGAGCCCCGCGGTGGAGATGGTGTGGTGCGGCGCCCGGAACGGGCGGCTCGGCGCGCCCGCCGCGCAGTCGAGTCCCGCGACCGAGCGGACGGTGAGCACCTCGAGCGCCTCGTCGGGGTCGAGGCGGGGCAGGATCCCCGGCAGCCGACGGGCGAGCATCGTCTTGCCGGCCCCGGGTGGCCCGAGCAGCAGGACGTTGTGGCCGCCCGCGGCGGCGATCTCCAGCGCGCGCCTCGCGGCGCTCTGCCCGACCACGTCGGCGAGGTCGTCGACCGGCTCGTCGCGCGGCGCTCGAGGAGCAGGACACCGGGCGTCGGCCAGCTCGCCGGCGACCAGCGCGTCGACGACGTCGGCGAGCGTCGCGGGCGCGGCGATCCGGACGTCGGCCGCGTGCGAGGCCTCGGCCACGTTCGCGCGCGGCAGGACGAGGCGGAGGCGCTCGCGGCCAGCCCACGCGGCGATGGGAAGCGCGCCGCGCACGCGCCGCAGCGTCCCATCGAGCGCGAGCTCGCCCACCACTGCGGTGTCGTCGAGCGCGTCGGCCGGGACGACGCCGAGCGAGACGAGAATGCCGAGCGCGATCGGGAGGTCGAACGCGGTGCCCTGCTTGCGGACGTCGGCCGGCGCGAGGTTGACGGTCACCCGTCGCGGCGGCAGCGGGTGGCCGGCGTGGGCGAGCGCCGTGACGACGCGCTCGCGGCTCTCGCGAACGGCGCCCATCGGCAGGCCGACGACGGTGAACTGCGGCAGGCCGCGGGCGACGTCGACCTCGACCGTCACACCGAAGGCATCGACGCCGAGGACGGCGGCGGATCGCACGGCAGCGAGCATGGGGCCATGATCGCCAGCGTCCGCTCGCCGAAACGGATCCGGGCGACGCAGATCGCGGCCGCCGGAACGCCCTCGGCGCTCCAATCGGGCGGTGTTCGGATGTATCTTGCTCGCCCTTCCCGGCGGCGGCCCGGCACCGGCCTCGGTGTCCGACAGTCGGACGGCTTCTCCCCATTCCGCATGAGTGTCCGACAGTCGGACAGCGGCCGCGTGCTCGCCGTGGGCAGCGGCAAGGGCGGCACCGGCAAGACGACCGTCGCCGCGGCGATCGGCTACGCGCTAGCGACCGAACATCATCGCGACATCGCCCTTGTGGACTTCGATCCCCAGGGATCCCTGACGCGATTCACCGGGCAGCGCGCCGTCGCCGACCCGTTGCATGCGGAGCCGGTCGAGGTGCACGGGATGACGCTCTACCGCGGGGGCGCCACGCTCGCCGGCGTCAGCTCCGCGGCGCTCGGGAAGCACCTCGCGCGTACGATGCGCCCTGGGCGGACGGTCGTCGTCGACCTCCGCCCGATGCTCGACGATCCCGGACACGCCGTCGTGCTGGCCGAGGCGCGGGCCTTCCTGCTCATCGTGCCGGAGCTGAACCCGGAATCGATCCCGGAGACGCGCAAGCTCGCCGCGATGGCGGAGGCGCGCGGCATCGGATACCGCATCGTCGGCAACAAGGAGGAGAACCGCCGGCCGGTGAAGCGCGCGCTCGGCTTCCTGCAGTCCGGGTTCGGCGCGCAGCTGTCGCAGACGGTCATCCGGCGCGGCGCCGCCGTGGCGGAAGCGCACGAGCGGCTGCTGCCGGTCACCGCGTACGCGCCCGACTCGCCGCCCGCGCTCGCGATCCGCGCCATCGCCGACGAGCTGGTGGCCGAGGGGATCGTATGACGCGCAAGCCGCCGCGCGGCACGCCCGATCTGTCGTCGGCGTTCGCCATCGACGCCGACGAGCTGAGCGTCCTCACGCAGTGGAGCCCCTCGACGACGGAGGTGATCCTCCGGGTCCCGACCGACGACGTGCGGCCGTCGCCGTTCCAGCCGCGCGGCCGCCCCTCGCCGCGCGCGGTCGAGGCGGTGCGCGCGGCGATCGCGACGGCGGGCGGCATCGCGGTCGCGCGGGAGGCCGCCGAGCCGTCGCCGTTCACGGGACTCGACGCCGAGGCGCGCGCGCTCGGCGACCTCGCGATCGACGTGGCGGAGCACGGTGTGGAGACGCCGCTCGAGGCGCGCCGCATCCCGGGCGGGACGCTGGAGCTGCTCTCCGGCCACCGACGGCTCGCGGCGGCCCGGCTGGCCGGGCTGGCCGAGGTCCCGGTGGTGGACCGGGGCGACGTGCCCGATCACGTCGCGGCCGCGGTGGTCTACCGCCGGAACCTGCTGCGGAAGGACTTCACCGCGTGGCAGGAGGCGTCGTCGTTCGCCGCGATCCGCGAGAACCGGCGCGGCGCGGGGCTGCCGGACAGCGTGCGTGCGGTGGCGCGGGCACTCGGCACGAGCCATGGCCGCGCCGGCGACCTGCTGACGATCGCGCGCGCGTTCGACGCCGACGTGGTGGAGGCCGTGGGCGCGCCGGGCGATGTGGTGGAGGACGTGCTGTCGCGACTCACGTTCCGCGCGCTGCGCGAGCTCGCGACGGGGTCGTCGACGGCCGAACGCGTGGCGCGGCTACGGGTGCTGGCGGGGGTCGAGGAGCCGCCGCGGGCGCCGCGTCGCACGGCGGCGGCGGAGCGGCGCGAGCGGCGCGGCGGCGGGTTCACGCTCACGGTGCGGAAGCCGCCCGAGCGCATGACCGCCACCGAGGCCGCGGCGGCGCTCGAGATCCTCTCGGGCGAGGTCGACCGACTGCGTGCCCGGCTCGCTGCGCTGGGTCCGCCGGCGGCCCGGCCGCGGCGGTAGCGCGACCCGGCAGCGGCCTAACGATCGCCTAACGGTCGCCTAACGACGGCCTAACGACCCCGCCTAACGTTCGTCGCGCGTCAGGCCCCGACGCCGACGAGCGTGATGTCGAACACGAGCACCGAGCCCGCGGGAATGGTGCCCGTCGTGTGTCCGCCGTAGCCGAGGTCGGGCGGGATCACGAGCCGGCGGCGGCCGTTCACGCGCATCGGCTCCCCGGCGAGGATCCCTTCGTCCCAGCCCTTGATCACCTGCCCCTGCCCGAGCACGAACGTGAACGGCGTCTTGTTCACGTTCGTGTCGAACGTGTGCCCGGACGTCAGCTGGCCGGTGTAGTAGACCTTGAGCGTGCTGTCCTTCATCGCCTGCTTGCCCGTGCCCACCGAAAGGTCCTGGTAGTAGAGCCCCGACGGCGTGCGCTTCATGAGCGACAGGTTCACGTTCAGCGACGCGGCGTACGTCGTCGTCGCCGGGTCCTCGTTCGGTGCCTCGACGTCGCGACAGCCGAGGGTGACGGCCGACGCGAGCGCGGCGACGAGCGTGAGGACGTAGCGGGTGGGGCGCGGCATGCGGAATGAGTCTCGTGGACGATAGGAGCCCGGCGCCCGGAGGTTAAACGGCCGCCCGTACTGCTCGGAAGTAGTTTACCGCCGACCCTCCCATTCGATCCGTCCATGCCGATCGCGACCGTCGACCCGACCACCGGCGAGACCCTGCGCACGTTCCCGCCGCACGACGAGGCCGCAGTGGACGCCGCGCTGGCTCGCGCGGCAGATGCCGCGCGCGAGTGGCGCCGCACGCCGGTGGCGGAGCGTGCCGCGCTCGTCGGCCGCATCGGCGTGCTGCTGGACGAGCGCCGCGAGCGATACGCGCGGCTCATGACGATGGAGATGGGCAAGCCGCTGCAGGCGGCGCGCGACGAGGCGGCGAAGTGCGCGACCGCATGCCGCTACTACGCCGAGCACGCCGCGCGATTCCTCGACGGCGAGACGCTCGTGCACGACGACGGCGGCGTGGGACGCGTGCGCTACGACCCGCTCGGCGTGGTGCTCGCGGTGATGCCGTGGAACTTCCCGTTCTGGCAGGTGGTGCGCTTCATGGCGCCCGCGCTCGCCGCGGGGAACGTCGGGGTGCTGAAGCACGCGTCGAACGTGCCGCAGTGCGCGCTCGCGCTCGCGGAGGTGGTGCGCGACGCGGGCGGCCGGCGGGGACTGTTCGAGACGCTGCTCATCCCGAGCGACCGCGTGGAAGCGGTGATCGCCGACCCGCGCGTCGCCGCGGTGACGCTCACCGGCAGCGAGGGCGCGGGCAGCCACGTCGGTGCGGCCGCGGGGCGGCATCTGAAGAAGTCGGTCCTCGAGCTCGGGGGCAGCGATCCGTTCGTCGTCATGCCGAGCGCGGACCTGGACATCGCGGCGCGCACGGCGGTGACGGCGCGCACGATCAACAACGGCCAGTCGTGCATCGCCGCGAAGCGGTTCGTGGTGCACACCGACGTGTACGAGCCGTTCCTCGACCGCTTCGTCGCCGGCATGCGTGCGCTGCGTCTCGGCAACCCGATGGACGAGGGCGTGCAGGTCGGACCGCTCGCGACGGGCAGCATCCGCGACGACGTGCACGACCAGGTGCGCCGCACGGTCGTCGCCGGCGCGCGACTGCTCTGCGGTGGCCAGCCGTTCGACGGTCCTGGGTTCTTCTATCCGCCGACGGTGCTCGCCGACGTGCCGCTCGACGCGCCGGCCGCGACCGAGGAGGTGTTCGGCCCCGTCGCGGCCGTGCTGCGAGTGCCTAACGTCGACGAAGCGATCCGCGTGGCGAACGCGTCGCCGTACGGGCTGGGCGCCGCCGCGTGGACGACCGACGCGGCGGAGAAGCAGCGCTTCGAGGCGGAGCTCGACGCCGGCTCGGTGTTCCTGAACGGCATGGTCGCCTCGGATCCGCGGCTGCCGTTCGGCGGCGTGAAGCGCTCCGGCTACGGACGCGAGCTGAGCGCGATCGGGATGCGCGAGTTCGTGAACGTGAAGACGGTGCGCGAGGCGCGCGGCACGTCGTCGACGACCGCGACGACCGAGTGAGTCGTCAGGCGAAGATGCGGCTCAGCAGCCCGCGGCGCGCCGACGCGCGCGACACCTCGTCGACGACGGCGCGCCACGCGTTCTGCATCTCGGTCGCGTCGGAGAAGCGCGCTTCGGCGTCGGCGGCGAGGCCGCGCCGGAGCCAGTCGGCCACCGCCGGCTCGAACCCGTCGAGGTCCACGCGCCCCTCGAGCTGACGCGCGAGCACCGCGGGGCCCCCCGCCTCACCGAACGGCGGCTGCGCGGTGAGCGCGTAGTACACGATCGCGGCGAGCGCGAAGCAGTCGGCCGCCGGTCCCTGCGGCTCGCCCAACAGCTGCTCGGGCGGCGCGAACGCCGGCGTGCCCGACGACCCCACACTATCCTCGCCGAGCGCGTTCGCGATGCCGAAGTCGGCGAGGCGCCAGCGACGGTAGCGGTCGATGAGCACGTTCTCCGGCTTGAGGTCGCGGTGGATCACGCCGATGGCGTGCGCGGCGGCGAGTCCCTCGAGTGCCGCCTCCACCTGCGGCGCCAGCTCGGCGAGCTTGCGCGCGCCGCTGCGCCTAACGAGGTCGGCGACCGACCCACCTTCCGCGAGCTCCATCGTGTACCACGACACGGCGCCGCGCGTGTCGAAGTCGTAGATGGGCACGATGGCAGGATGCGCGAGCTGCGCGGCGAGCTGCGCCTCGCGGCGGAACCGTGCGACGGCGCCGCTGTCGCGCGCGATGTGCGGGTGGAGCATCTTCAGCGCGACCTCGCGGCCGAGCGACAGGTCGCGCACGCGCCACACCGACCCGAACGTGCCGCTGCCTAACGGCGAGAGGATCTCGTAGTCGTCGCCGGTGGCCCACCGCAGCCGCGCCTCGAGCGAGTCCTCCGGCGCATCGCCGTCGCCGACGAGGATCGCCGGTCGCAGCGACACGCCGCGGTCGAGCGCGCGCACCATCGCGACCACCGACGGATGCCGCTCCCGCGGATCGGGGTGCAGCGAGCGATCGATCACCGCCGCGGCACTCGCGGGACAATCGGGCCGCACCAGCGCGATCGGCGGTGGATCCTCGATGGGCGGGACCTCGCCGGTGAGCGCGAGGAACGCCATCGCGCCGAGCTGCCACTGGTCGCTGTACGTCGTGGGCTCCCACGCGCCGGGCGGCCATTCCGGCGCCGGCGGGCACAGCTCGGGGTCCGGCGCGAGCTCGCGCGGGATCTGCTCGCGCCGCACCGCCCACTGCCAGCCGAGGAGCCACAGCCGCCCCGACGGCGTGAGCCACGTCGTGCGACCGGAGAGCGCGCCGTGCACGGTGCCGCCGTCGTGCAGGTACGCGGTCACCGCACCCGCCTCGCGCAGCAGCCGCAGCACCGACGGCACGTCCTGCACGCCCTGCCGCCGCACCCGTGCCGTGAGCGTCTCGCCGGCGATCCAGCGGCGCAGATACCCGGGCCCGCGGCGCGAGTCGCGGTGCTGGGTCCAGTAGTGATAGGTGGTCGGGATCGCCGGGTGGTTGCGGTGCGCGAGCTCGCGCGCCTCGGTCCACAGCCAGTGCTCGTGCGCGGGGTTCGGCGCGGTGACGAGCGACAGCGACCGGCCGAGCGCGTCGATGACCTCCTGGAAGTGCCGGTGCTCCTCCTCGACGAAGTCCACACCCCACGACCAGCCCGGCGGCAGTTGCCACTGCGCGAGATGCGCCGGCAGCGTGACGGCGGGAAGCGGGGTCGGCGACACGGAGCGGTCGAGAGGATGAGGGGTGCGCGGTGGCAGAATACCGAGGCGTCGGACGTGCGGGTAGGGTCGCGTGACCCGCCGTCAGTCGTGCCGGCCGTCGCCGTTCGCGCGCAGGCGCAGCGTGACCTCGGTGCCGACCCCGACGCGCGACCGGAGCCCGATCGTGCCGCCCCACCCTTCGATCATGCGCCGGCTGATCGCGAGCCCGAGCCCGCTGCCGCTCGTGCGCGTGGAGAAGTGCGGCTCGAACACGCGCGTCTGCAGCTCGTCGGGGATCCCCTCGCCGTCGTCGGCGACGCGGAGCATGACCTCGCTCCCGTCGCGATCGACGGAGACGCGCACGGTGCGCGCCCGCGCATGGCGCGCGTTCTCGAGCAGGTTGAGCAGCACCTCGCGCAGCTCCTCGTCGCGCGCGAGCGCGTGCACCGGCGCGTCCGCACCCTCGATCTCCCACGCGAGCGCACCCTGGCCGAAGCGCTCGAGCGCGACGACGTCGCGCGCCACGGCGGCGACGTCGGTGGCATGCGCGGGCAGCCGCTGGTCGGGCGCGGTGCCGTAGCGGCTGAACGAGCGCGCGATCTCGTCGAGCCGGTCGATCTCGACGAGCACGCGTTCCACGTTGCGCTCGAGGATCTCGTCGAAGTTGCCGCGCCGGTCGAAGTACGCGCGCCGCAGGTGCTGCATGCCGAGGCGGATCGGCGTGAGCGGGTTCTTGATCTCGTGCGCGACCTGCCGCGCCATCTCGCCCCACGCGAGCACGCGCTGCGCGCGCGCGCGAGCTCGGTGAGGTCGTCGAGCGTGAGCACGGCGGCACGGTCGTGCGCGACGCGCGGGACGTCGAGGCGCGTGAGCCGCGCGCGGAGCTGGCGGCCGTGCAGCTCGAGGTCGAACTCCTCGTCGCCCGGCCCCGGCTCGCGCCGGTCGAGGAACTCCCGCACGCGCTGCGCGAGCTCGCCCGGCGCGACGTCGGCGAGCGGCGCTCCGTCGGGAAGCGCGGTGCCGAGCAGCTGCTCGGCGCGCGGGTTCGCGATCGTTAGGCGGCCGTCGCTTCCGACGGCGACGACGCCGCTCGCGACGTTGCGCAGCACGGCCGCAGTGCGCCGCTGCGCCGCCTCGAGCGCCGAGCGGCTCTCGCTCAGATCCGTCGCCATGCGACGGAACGCAGCGAACACCGGACGGAACTCGGTCGGTGGCTCCACGGTCAGCGCGGGCTCGCGCTCGCCCGCCGCGATGGCGAGCGCCGCCTCGCGCAGCGCGCCGACCGGACGCGCGAGCTCGCGCGCCGCGAGCCCGCTGAGCCAGAGCGCGGCGAGCGCGCCGCCCGCGGCGACGAGCAGCACGAGGAAGCCGAGGTCGCGCCGTCGCTGGTCGAGCACCACGTCGTCGGTGCGCGCCGGCGCGGCGACGACGACGCGCTGCGACGCCGCGTCGACCGCCGCGCGGTAGCCGAACAGGGCGTCGGTGCGCCCGGCGCGCAGCTCCTGCGACGACTCCTGCTCCTCGCCGAGCGCGACGTGCAGCGCCTGGTCGCGCGGCAGCATCAGTCCCGTCGGTGCGAGATCGACGAGCAGCGGGTCACTCGCGCGCTTCAACACGCCACCCTCGTAGACGAGCAGCGGCGTCTGCAGACGGCCGCCGAGCGCGGCGAGTCCCCCGCCGCCCGAATCCGGCACCTCGGCCGCGGCGGCGCGCAGCGTCTCGCGCACGAGCAGCCGGCGCCCCTCGACGTCGCTCGACTGGAGCTGACGGTACGACCACACCGCGAACGTCGCCGCGGGCACGACGAAGAAGCCGAACAGGGCCACCGTCAGGCGCGCGCGGTAGGAGCGGCGCGACGCGGCGCGCAGCACGCGCACGCGGCGGAGCAGCATCCCGTCCGCCGCCGCGGGCACCGTCCACAGCACACCGATGACGAACATGTCGAGCAGCACGAGGAGCGCACCGCGCTGCACCAGCACGTCGAACGGTCGCAGCTCGACCTCGACGTGGGCGCGGGCGCGTCCGGTGCCGATGTTGACGATCCAGTCGCCGTGGATCTCGCTCCCCTCACGCGTCCACGTGGGCGCCGGCGCGTCGACGGCACGCGCGTCGCGCGGGAGCCGCTCGAGGAGTGACACCGTGTACGGCACCTCGCCGCGCGTCGGCGGGCGCAGACCGAGCAGCGGCGCGAGCGGCTTCTCCGGCACGACGCGCGTGCGCGAGAACACCGCGACCGTCGTCACGCGCCCCTCGTGCGGCACGGCGAGCACCGCGGCGACCCCCGGCTCGCCGTTGAGCCGAGCGACGGCCGCGTCCCCCGTCTCGCGCACCGTCGACACGAGCTGCCGGACCGTCACCGAATCGACGGACAACGCCTCCGTCGCCACGGTGGCGGCGACGCTGTCGGAGTACCCGACGGGCACCCAGCTCGTGAGCACCACCGGCAGATCGGCGGCCCACAGCGCCGACGACGCGTAACGCTCGAGCAGCTCGGCCTCGGTCCGCGGCGGCGCATCGGCGAGCTGACGGTTCATGCGCTCGAGCAGGCTCTCCGCGGTCGAGTCGGGCGTCGTGAGGCCGCGCACGTCCTGCTGCGCGAGTTCGACGCGCCGGTGCGCGACGGCCCCCCACACGAGCGTCGCCGCGCCGAGCCCCGCGACCGCCGACGCCGCGACGACGACCGCGCGCGTGCGCCGGGTGAGCGCCAGCGCGCCCACGGCGGCGCACCAGAGCAGCGGGTACCAGCTCGGCCAGCCCGCCGGAGCGCGCCACAGCACCGGCCCCACGACGGCGGCGATCCCACCGAGCAGCGGCGCCACGAGCGGCGGCACGCCGCGGCCGCGGCCGAGCACCACGCGCCCCGCCGTGGCGCCGGCGATCATGAGCGCCGCCGCCGGCAGGAAGAGCGCGAGCTGCCACCCCACCCAGAGCTGCAGCGTGGCGCCCAACGTGGGCGGGCTGATGCCGCGCGCGAGGTCACGCAGGACGAACGGCGCCACGCCGGTGACGCCGAGGACCACGATCGCGGAGACGAAGCGCGAGGCGAGCGGCCGACCGGAGCGCAGGATGGCGAAGATCGCGAGCAGCAGGACCACGCTCGTGAGCGCGAGCGCGCCGAGGCTCGCGGTGTACCCCAACCCGTTAGGCACGAAGAACACGGACGGGTCGAACAGTCGCGTCGCGTTCGACAGAGAGCTGAGGGGCACGACCTGGATCGCCGCCAGCGGCACGAGCAGCGAGCCGAGTCGGCGCGAGAGCAGATGCCGCGACTCGCCGCGTGGCCGGCGCCACGCGCCCGCGACGAGCACCAGCACCATCGCCGCGAGCCCCGGCGCCGCCTGCGACCGGCCGCGCTCGACGACGCGCGCTCGCAGCGACTCGCGGCCGGGAGGATCGCGCTGCAGCGCGACGAGCGGGCCGCCCATCCACGTCAGCACGTGCCACGAGCTGTCGAGCCCCGCCCGTGGCGCGGCGAAGTGCGACCGCCATCCGCCCGTCTCGTCGGTCAGCGTCTGGCCCAGCGAGCGGGCGAACAGCGTCCCCGGCGGGTTCGCCTGGAGCAGCTCGGTCGCGATCACGCGCGCGGCGCCGCGCTCCGCCGACACGTACAGCACGACGTAGAACGGCGTCTCCAGGACGCCGCTCGGCCCGCGCATCGAGTCGAGCGGGACGCGCACCTCGCCGGCCCACGCCGTCGGCCGGCCGCCGTGGAGCAGGACGAGCCCGCGCTCTCCACGGCCGTGACCGATCAGCTTCCCGAGCCGGTCGAACGACGCCGGCGACGAATCGGGGACGGCGAGGCCGGCACGGGCGATGGACGCGAGCTGCTCGGCGGCCTGGGCGACGGCGCGCACGTACGCCGCCTCCCCGTCGCGCTCGCGGAGCTCGCGGGTGCGGAGCCACGCGCCGTCGACGTCGCCAAGGAGGCGCTGGGTCCACCACGCCGGCGTGCCGAACGCGACCGCTGCGGCAGCGAACAGCAGGGCGACGACGCGCGCGACGCGGATGCGCCACGCGACGACGACAGCCACGCCGGTGGCGACGAGCGCGCCCGCGAGGTACGATACGCGCGGCTCCCGCATCCAGAGCGCCGCGAGCAGCGCCGCGGCGGACGCCGCGACGAGGGTCGCGAGACGTCCCGCCCCCCGGTCAAGCGCCGGGCGCCCGATCTGCCGGCTCGCGGCCGGTCCCGCCTCGTTGTCGATGACCGCCCTCCCTCCCACCGGCCGACCGCGCCGGCTCAAAGAGCTGACGCCGCCGGACGTGGCGGCGATCCTCCAGAACGACCCGCGCCTGCTCGTGCCGGTCGGCTGCACCGAGCCGCATGGTACGCACCTGCCGATCGGCTGCGACAGCATCATCGTCGACCGCCTGGCCGACGACCTCTCCGCGCTGAGCGGCGCGATTCGCGCGCCCACCGTGGAGTACGGCGTCAACGCCCCGACGCGCTCCCCCGCCCCGGGCGCGGCCGGCGTCCGGAAGAAGACGCTGCACCGCCTGCTGAACGATCTCGTGGCGGCGTGGGAGAACTGCGGGTTCGAGGAGCTGATCCTCCTCACCGCCCACGCGTTCGACCCGCATCAGGAGGCGTTGGCCACGGTGATCACCGCGCGGGCGCGCGTCCGTGTCGTGGACCTGTTCGCGATCAACCTGTCCGACCTGCTCGAGGGACAGCTGGAGCCGATGCACGGGGACGAGGTCGATACGTCGCTGATGCTACACCTCGCTCCGGAATTGGTCCGCCTCGAGTCGGCGGAGGATTATATGGTCGAGCGCGGCGACCTACGGAAGTTCCGCCGCGGCTCGGGCAAGGCGCCGCGCGGGACGGCCGGCACGCTCGGCCGGCCGTCGCTCGCCTCGGCCGAGAAGGGGAAGCTGCTGTACGAGCGCATCCTGGCGCGGGTCGCCGTGCGCATCCTCGGTGTGGCGGAGTCGGCGCCGGCGTCGTCGACGGCGGCGTCGGCCTGATGCGAGCGGCCCTCCGGGTGGACCCGTCCGTAGCCTCCGGGGTACGTCGAGGTACCATGTTCCGCACCGCGATCCGCACTCTTCGCCTCGCGCTCTCGCTCACGCCCGTCGCGCTCGCCGCCCAGGTGACGACGGCGGACGAGGGCACGTTCACCGTCACCCGCGAGGGGGCGCGGATCGGGCGCGAGGAGTTCCGCATCATGAAGCAGCCGGTCGCCGGCGGCGTGGAGTACGTGGCGCGCGGCCTGGGCGCGTACGGCGACCGCCGCATCACGGCGGCGCTGCAGACCGACGCCGGTGGCTCCCCGCTCCGCTACCAGGTGGACGTGAAGAATGGCGTCGAGAACGAGGCGCGCCTCACCGCGCAGATCGTTCACGGCCGGCTCAGCACCCAGGTGCGGACCGCACGCGGCGAGGCGGCGAGCGAGTTCGCCACCGGCGACGGCTCCGTGATCGTGGACGACGAGATCTATCACCAGTACTACTTCCTCCCACTCTCGGGGCGGCTACGCTCCGGGTCGGGGGAGCTGTCGTTGTTGGTGCCGCGGCGTAACGCGCAGGGGGCGGTGCGCGTCAGCCGCGGGGGCTCCGATCCGGTCACGATCGGCGGACAGACGCTCGCCGCGACGCGCTACGTGCTGACGGCCGCGGGCGCACCGGAGCGGCAGGTGTGGTTGGATGCGAACGGCCGCGTACTGAAGGTCAGCGTGCCCGCCCAGGGCATCGTCGCGCTGCGCGACGACCCACCCGGAAGCTGATCGTCGGGCCGGTCCCACCGGTCCGCACAGACACCGAATTTCCATCGTGACGAGCCGTCGGATTCACGCCGACGGCGCGTCTCGTCGTGCGTGAAACCGCCGTCCGGGGCGTCCCGTACGTGCGGCTGACTTCATCTCGGATCCTCCTCCCATGCGATTCTCGCTCCTCGCTGGCGGCCTGCTCGCCGCCGCGGTCGCGCTCCCCGCGCAGCAGCCCACCACCGCCCAGCCCGCCCCCTCGCAGGCCGCCGGTCCGACGCTGACGCTCGACGACGCCATCGCGCTCGCGCGCCGGAACAACCCGACGTACCAGTCCAGCGTGAACGAGCGGCGCCGCGCCGCGGCGGCGGTGCGCAGCGCTTACGGCGCGCTGGCGCCCCAGGTCTCGTCGAACTTCTACACGCAGTATCGACAGGGCGGCCAGCAGCTGTTCGCCGGCACGAGCATCGGCGCCTCCGCGGACCAGATCAACGCCGGCGGCGGGATCGACGTGAACGCGCAGTTCAGCGCCCAGAACATCCTCACGCCGCGCGTGCAGCGAGCGAACGCCGAGGCGGTCGAGTCCGACATCACGGCGTCGGAGCAGACGCTCCGCTCGAACGTGACGGCCCAGTACATCCTCGCGCTGCAGCAGCAGGCGCGCGCGGCGCTACAGGACACGCTCGTCGCCACGGCAGCGGCGCAGCTCGAGCTGGCGAAGGCGCGGGTGGCGGTCGGCGCGGCGACGATCCTCGATGCGCGGCAGGCCGAGGTCGCGCTCGGGCAGCTCCAGGTCGCGGCGATCCAGGCGCGCAACCAGGCCCAGGTCGAGAAGCTCCGCCTGTTCCAGCAGATGGGCGTGCAGCAGCCGACCGACGTGCAGCTGACGACCCGGTTCGAGGTCACCGAGCCGCGCTACTCGCTCGACGCGCTGCTCGACGAGGCGCGCAAGGGCAACCCGACGCTGAACGCGCTCCGCACGCGCGAGCACGTCGCCGACGTCACGGTGAAGGCGTCGAAGGGCGCGTACCTGCCGACGCTGGCGCTGAGCGCGGGGCTGAGCGGCTACGGGAACACGTTCACGAGCACCGACGGGCTGGTCGGCCAGGCGCTGCTCCGCAAGCAGAACAACTGCTTCTCGGTCGCGGAGATTCGCCAGGCGGTCGGGCAGCCGGCCGATCCCGACGCGTGCAACGCGCTCTCGCTCTCGCAGAGCGAGGTCGCCGCGGCGCGCGCGCAGAACGGCCGCCTGTTCAACTTCACGAAGGCGCCGTACAACGTCACGGCGCAGGTGTCGCTGCCGATCTTCAACGGCTTCCAGCGCGAGCAGCAGGTCCAGCAGGCGATCGCGGCGCGCAACGACGCGGAGTACCGCACGCGCGGGCAGGAGCTGCAGACGACCGCCGATGTGACGGCCGCGTACCTCACGCTGCAGGCGAACCGGCAGTCCGTCGCGCTCCAGGAGAAGAATGCGGCGACGGCGCGCGAGGCGCTCGCGCTGGCCCAGGAGCGCTACCGCGTCGGCGCGAACACGTTCATCGAGGTCTCGCAGGCGCGTGACGTGTACGCCCGCGCGCAGACGGACTACGTGAACGCGATCTACGACTTCCATCGCTCGTTCGCGCAGCTCGAGGCCGCCGTCGGGCGCCCGCTGCGCTGACCGCACGACTCTCCCCAGATCCCCCTCCGGAGCCCCCATGGGTAAGCCCCTGAAGTTGTCCATCGCCGGTGTCGTTCTCGTCGGCCTCGCCGCGGTCGCGGTGATGGGCGCGAGCAAGCGCGACAAGAAGGCGGTCGAGGTGAAGATCGAGCAGGTCGGCCGGCGCGATCTCGTCTCGTCCGTGACGGCGAGCGGACAGGTCATCCCGCACACGAAGGTCGACGTCGCGGCGGACATCAGCGGCCGCATCGTCCGGCTCGCGGTGAAGGAGGGAGACATCGTCACCCAGGGGCAGTTCCTGCTGCAGATCGAGCCCGAGCAGTACGCCGCGGCGGTGCAGCGGCAGGAGGCGGCGCTCGCCGGGGCGCAGGCGCAGGCCGCGCAGGCGCAGGCGAACCTGATCCAGGCGGAGCGCGCCTACGACCGCATGGCGAAGATCAAGGCGCAGAACGCCAACCTCGTCTCCGAGTCGGAGCTCGATCAGCTCAAGACGGCGGCGGACGTGAACAAGGCGCTCTCCGACGCCGCGAAGCATCAGGTGGAGCAGGCGGTCGCCGGGCTACGCGACGCGCGTCAGGCGCTGGCGAAGACGACGATCAACGCGCCGATGAGCGGCCGCGTGACCCGCCTGAACGTCGAGCAGGGCGAGACGGCGGTCCCGGGCACGTTCAACAAGGACGCCGCGACGCTGCTCACGATCAGCGACATGGGCGTCCTGGAGACGAAGGTGAAGGTCGACGAGACCGACGTCGCGCACGTCTCGCTCGGCGACTCGGCCGTCGTGCAGATCGACGCCTTCCCCGACACGACGTTCGTCGGCCGGGTCACGAAGATCTCGAACAGCTCGGTGAAGGGCGCCGCCGGCCAGCAGGCGGCCGATCAGGCGATCGACTTCGAGGTGACGATCCAGCTCGTGAACCCGCCGCAGGAGACGCGGCCGGACTTCTCGGCCACGGCGAAGGTCATCACCGACGCGCGGAAGCACGTGCTCTCGATCCCGATCATCGCGCTCACCGTGCGCGAGAACGAGAACGTGCCGCACGCCGACAGCGCGCCGACGATGGGCGGCCGCGAGCCGCAGAAGGAGGTCGGCAAGAAGGACGTCGAGGGCGTGTTCATCGTGGCGAAGGACAACAAGGTGACGTTCCGCCCCGTAAAGGTGGGTATCGCCGGCGATCGCTACTTCGAAGTGCTCGGCGGGCTCAAAGAGGGGGAGACCATCGTGGCGGGAACGTACCAGGCCATCCGCGACCTGAAGGACGGGCAGCTCGTGCGCCAGGCCGTGGACAAGAACGCGAAGGACGCGAAGACGAAGACCGCGACGGCGGGGGCGAAGTCGTGACCACGCCCTCGAACCTCAGCACCACGGGCGAGCACGACATCTCGACGACGGCGGAGCGGCGCGCCGTCGTCGCGCAGCCCGGCGAGAACCCCGGCGACACCTGGGTCATCGTCACGCGCGGCATCAAGCGCGACTACGACATGGGCGGTGAGGTGGTGCACGCGCTGCGCGGCGTGGACCTCGCCATCGGCCGCAACGAGTACGTCGCGATCATGGGCCCGTCGGGCTCGGGCAAGTCGACGTTCATGAACGTGCTCGGCTGCCTCGACACGCCGTCGGCGGGCGAGTACTGGCTCAACGGCCAGAACGTCTCGCAGATGAGCGACGACGAGCTGGCGCGCGTCCGGAACAAGGAGATCGGGTTCGTCTTCCAGACGTTCAACCTGCTCCCCCGCTCCACCGCGCTGCAGAACGTCGAGCTGCCGCTGGTCTACGCCGGCGTGCCGTCGGCCGAGCGCCGCAAGCGCGCCGAGGGCGCGCTCGACGCGGTGAACCTCGGCTCGCGCATGCACCACAAGCCGAACGAGCTCTCCGGCGGTCAGCGCCAGCGCGTCGCGATCGCGCGGGCGCTCGTGAACCGTCCGTCGATCCTCCTCGCCGACGAGCCGACGGGGAACCTCGACTCGAACACGTCCGAGGAGATCATGCGCGTGTTCGAGGATCTCGCGCGGCAGGGGCAGACGGTCGTCATGGTCACGCACGAGCCGGACATCGCCGCGCACGCGCGGCGCGTCGTCGTGCTCCGCGACGGGCTCGTGTCGAGCGACGAGCGTCGGGCGCAGTTCGTGGCGCGCATCCACGCCGGCGGCAGCGTGCACGAGACGGCGGGCACCGCCGGCACGTAACGCGCGCCGGCCTCACTCCCTCCTTCCGTGCCGTTCCTCGAGGCCGTCACTCTCGCGCTGCAGACCCTCCGCGTTCAGAAGCTGAAGAGCTTCTTCACGCTGCTCGGCGTGACGATCGGGGTGATGTTCCTCATCGCGGTCGTGTCGATCGTGAACGGGATGGCGCGGTACGTGGAGCAGGACTTCGCCGGGAAGTTCCTCGGGGTGAACACGTTCAACCTGCGGCGCTTTCCGGACATCAACAACGAAGTGGACGACGCCACGTGGAAGGCGTGGCAGCGTCGGCCGCCGATCACCGAGGAGGACGCGCTCGCCGTGCGCGCGTCGCTTCCCGGCGGGACGCGGTGGGCGATCCAGGACGTGCGCTGGGTGACACCGCTCACGCGGTACGCGCGCGGCGGCCCGCAGGTGATCGCGCAGGCGGTGACGCCGGAGTACTTCGCGATCAAGGATCTCGTGGTCACGCGCGGGCGCGTGTTCACGGAGCAGGAGGCGCAGTACGGCGCCGCCGTCGCCGTCATCGGCGAAGAGGTCGCGTCGCTGTACTTCCCGGGCGTCGATCCGCTCGGGCGCGAGTTCACGATCGACCACGTGCCGTTCACGGTGGTCGGCGTGCTGGAGAAGCAGGGCACGGTGTTCGGCTTCTCGCTCGACCGGCAGATCGTCGCGCCGTTCTACTCGCCGATGCGGCGCATCACGCACTCGCGCGTGAACCTGTACGGCGTGGTCGTGCAGGCGACGACGGACGCGGAGCTCGCGAACGCGCGCGAGGTCGTGCGCGAGACGATGCGCCGGCGGCACAAGCTGCGCCCCGGCGTTCCCGACGACTTCGCGTTCGAGAGCTCGGAGACGGCGCTGCAGGAGTGGCTGTCGATCAAGAAGTACCTCGTGCTCGCCGGCACGCTGCTCCCGGCGATCGGCCTCGTCGTCGGCGCCATCGTCATCATGAACATCATGCTCGTCGCAGTCGTCGAGCGGACACGGGAGATCGGGGTGCGCAAGTCGTTAGGCGCGCGCCGGCGCGACATCCTCGGCCAGTTCCTCGTCGAGTCGACGACGCTCAGCGTGGTGGGTGCCGCGCTCGGCGTGCTGCTCGGCGTGGCGCTCGCGCAGGCGGTGAAGGCGGCGACGCCGCTGCCCGCCGCGGTGGCGCCGTGGTCGGTGCTCGCCGCGGTGGCGTTAGGCGCCGGCGTGGGGATCGTCGCGGGCGTGTATCCGGCGAGCCGCGCCGCGCGGCTGGACCCGATCGCGGCGCTCCGCCAGGAGTGACGCGATGCGACTCCGCGACCGACTCTACCAGCTCGCCGAGGGCGTGCTGATCGCGCTCGACGCGATCCGCGCGAACAAGGTGCGCGCCGGCCTGACGATCCTCGGCATCGCCGTCGGCGTGTTCGTCGTGACCGTGATGTCGGCCGCGGTGCACGGCATCAACGAGGGCGTCGCGCGGTCGATCGCCGCGGCCGGGCCGACGTCGTTCTTCCTCACGCGGTGGCCGGCGGAGATCAACTCCTGCAACGGCTCCGCGGACAGCTGCCCGTGGCGCCGGTTCCCGCCGCTCACCATCGACGAAGCGCGCCGCATCGAGCGGCTGCCGACGGTGGGGAGCGTCGTGTCGGAGGTGGGCTCGTCGGCGCGCGTGCGGTACGCCGATCGCGAGCTGCCGTCGGTGGGACTCACCGGCTACTCGCCCGCGTGGCTCGACCTCGTGGGCGGCGACATCGTGGAGGGGCGCAACATCACGTCGTCGGAGAACGAGGCCGGCGCGCGCGTGGTGCTCGTCAACCCGCCGCTGAAGGAGCGGCTGTTCGCCGGCGGCGAGGCGGTCGGCAAGGACGTGCGGCTGAACGGTGAGCTGTTCCGCGTCGTCGGCGTGTACCAGCCGCTGCCCAACGCGTTCGAGAACGGCGACAAGGGCCGCCTCATCGTGCCGCTCGAGACGGCGCGGCGTCGGCTGCAGGTGGACGTGCACTGGCTGCAGATCTCCGTGAAGCCGCGCCCCGGCGTGGCGCGCGACGCGGCGATCGACGAGGTGCTGACGATGCTGCGCGCCGAGCGGCATCTGCATCCCGGATCGGTCAACAACTTCTTCGTCTCGACGCCGGAGAAGATCCTCGAGCTGTACAACAAGATCGTCGGCGCGTTCTTCCTCGTGATGATCGTGCTGTCGGCGGTGGGGCTGCTCGTCGGCGGCGTCGGCGTCGTCGCGATCATGATGATCTCCGTGACCGAGCGCACCCGCGAGATCGGCGTGCGCAAGGCGTTGGGCGCCACGCGGGCGACGATCCTCTGGCAGTTCCTCGTCGAGGCGGCGACGCTCACGAGCGTCGGCGCCGTGTCCGGGCTGTCGCTCGGCGTGCTGCTCGCCTACGTCATCCGTCACAGCACGCCGATCCAGGCGTCCGTGCCGTCGCTCGCGATCGTCGCGGCGCTCGCCGCGAGCGCGCTCACCGGCATCGCGTTCGGCCTCCTCCCCGCGGCGCGCGCCGCCCGCCTCGACCCGGTCGAGGCCCTTCGCTTCGAGTAGTCGCTCCCGTCCCCCCGCTCATGCCCTTCTGGGAAGCCGTCACCCTCGCGCTGCAGACCATCCGCGTGCAGAAGCTCAAGAGCTTCTTCACCGTGCTGGGGGTGCTCATCGGCGTGATGTTCCTCATCGCCGTCATCTCCATCGTGCAGGGGATGAGCAACTACATGGAGAACGACTTCGCCGGGAAGCTGATCGGGGCGAACACGTTCACCGTCAGCCGCATGCCCAACTTCCAGGTGGGCGACGTGTCGGAAGCGGAGTGGCGCTCGTGGCAGCGCCGGCCGCGCATGTACGAGACCGACGTGCGCGTCATCCGCTCGGCGCTTCCGTCGGGCACGCCGTCCGCGATCGAGGGGCAGGTGTTCGCGTACGCGACGTCGCCCTACGCGCGGCGCCGCCAGGTGCAGGCGGTCGCGGCGGACGGCGACTACTTCCAGATCAAGAAGTACAACCTCACGAACGGGCGCGCCTTCACGCAGCAGGAGGCGGAGATGGGCGCCCGCGTGCTGGTGATCGGCACCGAGGTGGCCGAGCACTTCTTCCCCGACCTCGACCCGGTCGGGCGCGAGCTGAAGATCTCGGGGATGCCGTACACGATCATCGGTGTGATCGAGAAGCAGGGGAGCGTGTTCGGCTTCTCGCTCGACCGGCTCGCCATCGCGCCGTACCACTCGCCGCTGGCGCGCATCACGAACCCGCAGGACGACATCGACGGCCTGATCGTGCAGGCGGCGTCGCGCGAGCAGATCGCCGACCTGCAGGACGTGGTGCGCGAGACGATGCGCTCGCGCCACCGCCTGCAGCCGGCGGAGAAGGACGACTTCGCGCTCAGCAGCTCCGAGTCGGCGCTCGCGTTCTTCGACGAGATCAAGGGGAAGATGACCGTGTTCGGCGCCGCGCTGCCGGCCATCGGCATGATCGTCGGCTCCATGGTCATCATGAACATCATGCTCGTGGCTGTGGCCGAGCGCACCCGCGAGATCGGCATCCGCAAGGCGCTCGGCGCACGCCGGCGCGACATCATGACGCAGTTCCTCGTGGAGGCGGCCACGCTCAGCGTGATCGGCGCGGCCATGGGGATCTCGCTCGGCCTCGTCGGCGCCAAGCTGCTGTCGATCGCCTTCCCCTTCCTTCCCGCGGGCATCGCGCCGTGGTCGATCGGCTTCGCGCTCGCGTTAGGCGCCACGGTGGGCGTCATCTCCGGCGCGTACCCGGCGAGCCGCGCGTCGCGGCTCGACCCGATCGCCGCGCTGCGCCAGGAGTGACGCCGTGAACTTCCTCGCTCGTATCGTCCAGTCGCTCGAGGGCGTTCTGATCGCGCTCGAGGCGATCCGCTCGAACAAGTTCCGCGCGTTCCTGACGATGGGCGGCGTCGCGATCGGCGTGTTCGTCGTCGTCGCCATGGCCGCCGCGGTACACGGCATCACGAAGAGCTTCCAGAGCGACGTCGAGGACTTCGGCGCGACGTCGTTCCAGGTGCGCCGCCGCGACATCAGCCTCGGTGGGTGCGACGGCACCGACGAGAACTGCCCCGACCGGCGCAACCCGGCGATCAGCCCCGAGGAGGCCGCCGCGATCCGCGCGCTGCCCAACGTGCAGGCGGTGACCGAGATCTGGGGCGACCAGAAGCCGTTCCAGTACCGCGACCGCTTCCTCTCCTCCGTCGGCTACGACGCGCTCAGCGACCAGTGGCTGCAGACCGACCGCGGCGACATCTCCCCGGGACGCAGCTTTTCGGAGCAGGAGAACAAGGCCGCGGCGCGCGTCGTCATCATCAACGACACGCTGCAGGCGCGGTTGTTCGGCGACTCCGATCCGATCGGCAAGCAGATCACGATCGAGCGGCAGCCGTTCACGGTCATCGGCGTCTACCACACGAAGGGCGGCTTCCTGAAGACGATGGACGGCCGAGGCCCCGACCGTCCGCGTGCGGTGATCCCGATCGAGACCGCACGCCGGCACCTGAACCTGTGGCGCTACGGCGTGGTGCTCATGGTGAAGCCGCGCGACGGCGTGAATCAGGCCGACGTGATGGACGACGTCACCGCTCTGCTCCGCTCGCGGCGCGGCCTGCGCCCGTCGCAGCGCAACAACTTCGCGCTCGTGACGCAGGACCGCATGATGGAGGTGTTCAACAAGCTGTTCGGCACCCTCTTCATCATCGGCCTCGCGCTCTCCGCGGTCGGCCTCCTCGTCGGCGGGGTGGGCGTGGTGGCGATCATGATGATCTCCGTGACGGAGCGCACACGCGAGATCGGCGTGCGGAAGGCGCTCGGCGCGACGAAGGGGACGATCCTCTGGCAGTTCCTCGTCGAGGCGGCGACGCTCACGAGCCTCGGCTCGGCCGCGGGGCTGGTCCTCGGGGCGGGCGCGGCGCTGCTCATCAACTCGACGACGCCGATCCCTGCCTCGGTGCCGCCGTCGGCGGTGATCTCCGCGCTCGTCGCGGCGGCGGTGACGGGCATCGCGTTCGGCATGGTGCCGGCGATCCGCGCCGCGCGCCTCGATCCGGTGGAGGCGCTCCGCTACGAGTGAGCGCCCACGGATGCGGCCGCCCGTGACGCGCGCACGGGCGGGGCGTCATCGGGACAGGTGCAGCGTGCGTGCGGCACTTGCGGGGTTTCGTTCCCGGAACTCATGTTCCGCGAGGGTGTTCCAGCCCACCCCGCCCGACCGAACGCTCTTCCCGTCGTGAGGAGTTCCGCATGCGACGTCCCCTTCGCGCGTTCACGCTCGGCGCCGCGCTGCTCAGCGCGGCGTGTGCCGGCCATGGCATCTCGCTCGGCACGTCGAATCGCCCGACCGATCCTGCGCTGCTGCTGAGCTGTGCGCGCTCGGTCGCCAGCGAGCGCGGGCTCGCCGAGATCACGCAGTCGCCGGAGACGATGGAGCTCCAGGCGAAGAGCGTGGTGGACGTGTCCACGCCGTCCCAGCGCGGCGCGACGCCGTCGTACGACGTGCTCACGGTGAAGATCGCGCAGGCGAAGCAGGGCCTGCGGATGCTCGTTGGCAGCTCGAGCTACGCGCTGCGGCAGCTCCGCACCGGAGGCGTCGGCACGTCGGCCGCGAAGACGGAATGGGTCGGCACGCCGCCGTCGGAGCGCGTGGGACTCGTGCGCGACGCGGTGCTCACGCAGTGCGGGACGCTCGGGAACTGAGCGCAGAGCGCAGAGCGCAGAGCGCAGAGCGCACAGAGGGCCTCCGGGACTGGTTCCTGGAGGCCCTCTCTGCGCTCTGCGCTCCGCACTCTGCGCTGCTAGATTGGGCGCCATGCCGACACCGGACGACGCGTCGACCGTGGACGTGCTCGCGATCGCCGCGCACCGCGACGACGTGGAGCTGACCTGCGGGGGCACGCTGATCAAGAGCGCACGACTGGGCCGCCGCACGGGCATTCTGGATCTCACGCAGGGCGAGATGGGGACGCGTGGCTCCGCGGCGCTGCGCCAGCGGGAGTCGGAGCGGGCGGCGGAGATCCTCGGTGTGTGCGTGCGCGAGAACCTCGGGCTGCCCGACGCCGGGATCACGAACACCACCGAGACGCGGGCCGCGCTCGCGACGGTGATCCGGCGTCTGCGACCGCGCGTCGTCATCGCGCCCGCGCCGCAGGGACGGCACCCGGACCACCGCGTGACCGCGGAGCTGGTGCGCGACGCGTGCTTCGTCGCGGGGCTCGCGAAGGTCCGTCCCGACGTGCCGAAGTTCCGGCCGAAGAAGCTCGTGTACTCGATCACGTACCGCGAGGACTACGCGAAGCCGACGTTCGTCGTCGACATCAGCGACGAGTTCGAGCGGAAGCTCGAGGCGATCATGAGCTACGCCTCGCAGTTCGACGGCGAGACGCAGGCGGGCGAGGTGTTCCCGAACGGCGAGCCGCTGTACGACATCGTGCGCCACCAGGCCGCGCACTACGGCTCGCTCATTCGCACGCGCTACGGCGAGCCGTTCTACACCATCGAGACGATGCGCGTCGACGACGTCGCGGGTCTCGAGGTCTCCTCCTTCTGACGGCGACGTGACCGACGGCGATCACACCGACGGCGACCGCTCGACGGCGACCGCCGTGACGTACGGCTCCTACCTCGCGCTCGACGAGCTGCTGTCGCTGCAGCGCCCGCGCGCCACGGTCGGCGGTGCCGAGCATCCGGACGAGCTGCTGTTCATCGTGGTGCACCAGGCGAGCGAGCTGTGGTTCAAGGTGATCCTCCACGAGCTCGACGCGCTCGTCGCGGCGTTCGAGGATCGCTCGGCGGAGCGCGCGCTGTGGCACCTCGGCCGGCTGAATGGGCTCATGCGCATCGTGTCGGGGCAGCTCACCGCGCTCGACACGCTGCCGCCGCAGCGCTTCATGCAGTTCCGCACGTACCTCGGCACGTCGAGCGGCTCGCAGAGCGTGCAGTTCCGCGCGATCGAGGCGGCGTCGGGGCTGCGCGACGAGCACTTCCTCGCCGCGCTGCGCGAGCACGGCGAGATCCCGCCGCTCGTCGCGCGCATGCTCGACCGGCCGACGCTCCAGGAGCTGTTCCTCGCCCTGCTCCGCTCGAGCGCCGTGACGCCGGAGGAGCTGTACCTCGGCCCCGGTCCGTCGACGCTGTTCTTCCTCGCCGAGGGACTCATGGAGTACGAGCAGCAGTTCGCGCGGTGGCGGTTCCAGCACGTGCAGCTCGTGGAGCGGATCATCGGCCCGGGCACCGGCGGGACGGGCGGCACGTTAGGCGCCCGCTATCTCGCGCAGACCGTCTCGCAGAAGTTCTTCCCAGTGCTGTGGGAGGTTCGGAGCCGCATGTACGGCGCGGCCAGCGCGAGGTGACCCGCGACGCGCTGATCGACGTGAGCGTACCGCTGCGGCCCGGCACGCCCGAGTGGCCCGGCGACACGCCGTACACGTGCGGCTGGACGTGGGCCATCGCCGACGGCGCGAGCGTGAACGTGTCGACCATCTCCATGAGCCCCCACGTGGGCACGCACGCCGACGCGCCGCTGCACGTGCGCGAGGGCTGGCCGGCGAGCGACGCGCTGCCGACGTCGGCGTTCGTCGGACCGTGCGCCGTCGTCGACGTGCCGGGCGTCGCGCGCGCGAGATCGAGCTGGACGAGCTCACCGCACACGCGCGCGAGGCGAACGTGCATCTCGACGACGTCGCGCGTCTGCTGCTCCGCACGGGACGCACGATCGCCACCGGCACGTTCCCGCACGACTGGCCGTGGCTGTCGACGGCGTGCGTGCGCGCGCTCGCCGCACGCGGCCTCGTGCTGCTCGGCGTCGACGCGCCGAGCGTGGACGCGCGCGAGAGCAAGACGCTCGACACGCATCACGCGCTGTTCGACGCCGGCGCGTTCAACGTCGAGAACCTCGACCTGCGCGCGGCGAGCGCGGGCCGCTACGAGCTGCTCGCCGCGCCGCTGCGGATCGTGGGGCTCGACGCGGCGCCGCTGCGGGCGCTGCTCCGCCCCGCCTCGCGTTAGGCGCCGGCCGCGCGCTCGGCGCCGACGCGCTCCTTCAGCCGCGCGAACGCGCCGCGCACGCCGGTCGGCAGCTCCAGGTCGTCGGCGATCGCCGCGATCTCCTCCGCATCGCGCCACGCGCGCTCCAGCTCCGCGAGCTCCCCCTCCATCGCGCGGCGCTCGCTCTCCTCGTGGGCCGCCATCTCGAGCGCGAGGCGCGCGGCGAGCGGCAGATGGCGCAGGATGCCAGGGTCGCGCGTCACCCAGCTGCTCGCGGCGAGCCGGCGCCTGTCCGCCTCGGCCACGAGCGCGAAGCACTCCGCCGGGGTGCGGGCGGTCTCCAGCAGGTCGACGGCGTCGCGCACCGTGCCGCGCGGGGCGCCGTTCGCGTTCATCTTCGGCAGCAGCATCGCGGCGACACGCAGCGCCTCCTCGCCGCTCAGCGTGTGGGCCCCGGCGCGCCCGGTCGACACCTTCGCCAGCCATCCCGTCGCATCGCGACGCACGCCCTCGACGTGCAGCACGAACCCGTGCTCCCGGTCCGCCCGGATGCGGGCGGTCGTGAGGTCCTTCGATCGGATCTCGAGCGCCACCTCGTGCCCGGGGATGCGGACGGCGACCACGGTGCGGCGGACGTGCCGGATCGCGTTCACGAAGTTCACGAGGTTGATCGCCGGCGAGACGGCGCCGAGGCTCACGAGACCGAGCACGGGCCCGGCCAGCACAGTCGCGGCGCCGGCCGCGGCCACTCCGGCCGAGACGTACAGCGCCCGCCGGCGGCGGCGGCCGAACTGGTCGCCGTAGCGCCACGCCGCGAGCTCCGGCCGCATCGGCGCGCCGATGCGTACCAGCTCCAGCCCCTCGCGCAGCCGCGCGAGCCCGACCTGGTCGGTGGAGACGCGGAGCCGCGTGCCGCGGAACTGCCGCTCCGCCTCCTCGATCGCCTCCCAGCGCGCGTCGAGCGGCGTGAGGTTCCACCGCTCGCAGCTGGGGCAGACGACCCACAGCCGGCCGCGCGCCGCGTCGTACGCGAGACGCCGTCCGACCGGGAAGGATTCCAGGACGTCGTTCCGGCCGAGCGGCTGGTGGCAGAACAGGCAGGTCGAGTACACGGCGCTTGCATCCGGGTGCTGCGCCGCGCGCGGGGACGCAGCGCACGGCTCGGTCGTCTCACACTCGTGCATCGTCGTTAACGGCGCAACGTGCGCCCTGGCCGGGACTTGAAAGGATTCGGTACATTTCGTCCATGCGCGATCCCATCTACCTCGACCACGCCGCCACCACTCCAGTTCGCCCCGCCGTCCGCGAGGCGATGGAGCCGTTCTACGGTCCGCGCTTCGGCAACCCGTCCAGCACCCACCGCTGGGGTCGCGACGCGCGCGCGGCGCTCGACGAGGCACGGGAGCGGGTGGCGCGATGTCTCGGCGCGAACCCGGACGAGGTCTGCTTCACGTCCGGCGGCACCGAGGGCGACAACTTCGCCGTGCTCGGCGCGTGGCGCGCGGCACGCTGGCGCGGGCGGAACGCCATCGTCACGTCGCCGATCGAGCACAAGGCGGTGCTCGCCGCGGTGCATCAGGCGGCGAAGGAGGGGGCCGTGGAACGCCTCCTCGACGTGACGCCCGACGGGGTGGTCGACGAGCGGTCGTTCGACCGGCTGCTGGACGATGCCGTCGCCACGTGCTCGGTGATGTGGGTGAACAACGAGACCGGCGTCGTGCAGCCGATCCCAGCGCTCGCCGCGCGCGCCAAGGCCGCCGGCGCGCTGTTCCACACGGACGCGGTCCAGGCGTTCGGCAAGCTGTCCATCGACCTCCGCACGCTCGTCGTGGACACGCTCACGCTGTCCGGCCACAAGATCGGTGCGCCGAAGGGGATCGGTGCGATGTTCATCCGCCGCGGCACGCCGTTGGAGCCGCTGCTGCACGGCGGCTCGCAGGACCGCGGTCGGCGCCCGGGCACGGAGAACGTCGCGTATGCCGTCGGCCTCGCCCTCGCGATGGAGCTCACGCTGGCCGAGCAGGAGACCGAGCACGCGCGGCTGTCCGAGCTGCGCGACCGGCTGCAGGCGCGGCTGCTCGAGCGCATTCCCGATCTCGTGGTGCACGGGCGCGGCGCCGAGCGCGCGCCGCACGTGCTGAACGTCTCGGTGCCCGGCGTGGACGGCGAGGCGCTGCTCATGGCGCTCGATCTGCGCGGCATCGCGGCGTCGGGCGGCTCCGCGTGTCAGAGCGGCAACGCGGCGCCGTCGCACGTCCTGAGCGCGATGGGCGTCGCCGACGACCTCGCGTCGTCGGCCGTACGACTGAGCCTCGGCTCGCTCACGACGGCCGAGCACATCGACCGCGTGGCGGAGCTGTTCCCCGCGCTGGTCGACAAGGCGCGCGCACAGGCGGCGACGCCGAGCTGGTGATGTCGAAGGGCCGTGTCCTCGTCGCCATGAGCGGCGGGGTGGATTCGTCGGTCGCCGCGGCGCTGCTCGTGGAGCAGGGCTACGACGTCGTCGGCGTGACGATGAAGCTGTTCTGCTACGGCGACGACGTGCCCGACCGGCCGTGCTGCTCGCTCGACTCCATCAACGACGCGCGGCGCGTGTGCGTGCAGCTCGGCGTCCCGCACTACGTGCTGAACCTGGAGAGCGCGTTCGGCCGCGACGTCGTGGACGACTTCGTGAGCGAGTACTCGCGCGGCCGCACGCCGATCCCGTGCGTGCGCTGCAACACGTTCACGAAGTTCCGCGACCTGCTGCGCACGGCGGACAACGTCGACGCGCAGTGGATCGCGACCGGACACTACGCGCGCGTGATCGACGGCGAGCTGGCGCGCGGCGTCGACCGGTCGAAGGATCAGACGTACTTCCTGTGGGGCATCGACCGCGCGGTCGTTAGGCGCATGCTGCTCCCCGTCGGCCACCAGACGAAGGCGGAGACGCGCGCCGTCGCGCACCGGATCGGTCTCGAAGTCGTCGCCGAGAAGGTGGAGAGCCAGGACATCTGCTTCGTGCCGGACGGCGATCACACGAAGATCATCCGCCAGCGACTCGGCGCCGACGCGCCGGCGCTCGCGCGCGGCCCGCTCGTGCTGTCCGACGGCCGCACGGTCGGCGTGCACGACGGCTATGCGCGCTTCACGATCGGACAGCGGCGCGGCCTCCCCGGCGGCTTCGCGGAGCCAATGTACGTCGTCGACATCCGCCCCGCCGAGCGCGCGGTGGTGATCGGGCCGCGCGACGAGCTGTTGGGCCGCGGCGTCGTGGCGCGCGGCGTGAACTGGCTCGTCGACGCACCGGCCGTCGGGGCGCGCGTGGACGTGCAGGTGCGCCACCGCGCGCGTCCGGCCCGCGCGGAGCTGGTGCGCGTCGACGGCGACGAGATCGAGCTCGCGCTCGACGAGCCGGTCGCCGCGATCACGCCGGGCCAGTCACTCGTGCTCTACGACGGCGACCGTGTGCTCGGCGGCGGCATCATCGAAGCCGCGCGGCGAGGGCTGCCGGTGCTCGCCGCCTAACGGCGGTCAGTACTTCAGGCCGAGCTTCTCGGCGAGCTGCTTCATGAGGCCCTGCTGCTCCTCGTCGAGGTGCTGCGGCAGGGTGATGGTCGGCGCGACGAGCAGGTCGCCGCGCTTGTCGCCCTTCGCGATGCCCTTGCCCGGCACGCGGATGCGCTTGCCCGGCTGGATGCCGGCCGGGATGCGCACCTGGATCTTCGTGCCGTCGAGCGCCTTGATGGCGACCTTCGAGCCGAGCGTCGCCTGGGCCATGTTGAGCTTCACCGGCGCGATGACGTCGAGCCCCTCGCGCTTGTAGAAGTGGTCGGGCTCCACGTTGAACGTGATCACGAGATCGCCCGGCGGGCCCCCGTGCGCGCCGCGCCCGCCCTGCCCCTTCAGCCGGACGCGCGTCCCGGTGTCGGTGCCCGGCGGCACGGTGATGCGCACCGGCTTCTTCGTGCGGACCTCGCCGGCGCCGCGGCACGTGGGGCACGGCTCGGACGGCACCTGGCCGCGGCCCAGGCACATCGGGCACGGGCGATTCACGGCGAAGCCGCCCTGGCCGAACGAGATCGTGCCGCGCCCACCGCACTCGGGGCACGTCTTCAGCGTGGCGCCGGGCGCTGCGCCGCTGCCGTGGCAGGTCACGCACTCCTCGGTGACCTCGAGCTCGATGTTGATCTTGTCGCCTAACGCCGCGACGCGGAACGGCACGTCGACGCTGAGCTCCACCGTCTGCCCCTGCTCCGGCCCCTTGCGCGCGTTCGCGCGCTGCTGCCCGCCGAAGATGGAGCTGAAGATGTCGCCGAAGCCGCCGAGGCCTCCGATGTCGAACTGCGAGAAGTCGAACTGCGCGCCGCCCGGCGCGCCGCCGGGAGCGCCGCCGGGCGCGCCGGCACCGGGACGCGGCCCGGGGCGTGCGCCGCCGAAGCCGCCGCCGAAGCCGCCTAACGCGCCGAGTCGACGCATCTCGTCGTACTGCTTGCGCTTCTCCGCGTCGCCGACGACACCGTACGCCTCCGAGATCTCCTTGAAGCGCTCGGAGGCTTTCGGGTCGTTCTTGTTCGCGTCGGGATGGTACTGCTTGGCGAGCCGGCGGTACTGCTTCTTGACCTCGTCCTGCGTCGCCGTCGGCGAGACCCCGAGCACGGCGTAGTAGTCTTTGCCGTTCGCCATGTGCTCAGGTCATCCGTTGTACTGCTTGACCACGACGCGCGCGGGGCGCAGGAGCTGTCCGCCGAACACGTAGCCGCGCTGGTACACGCGCGCGACGACGTGGTCCTCGGCCTTGTTCGACGTCGGCTCCGTGGCGACGGCCTCGTGGCGCGACGGGTCGAACGCCTCGCCCACCGGATCGACGACCTGCAGCCCGGCGCCGGAGAGCGTCTTGAGCAGCTTCTTCTCGACCATCTCGACGCCCTGCACGACGGTCGTCGCGTCGGTGGTGCCCGGGTCGACGTGCGCGAACCGCGCGAGGTCGTCGATCGCGTCGATGAGGTGCCGCACGAGGTCGGCCTGCGCGCGCGAGCCGGCTTCCTGCGCCTGCTTCGCGGTGCGCCGCTTGTGGTTGTCGAACTCCGCGGCGAGGCGCAGGTAGCGGTCGCGCTGCTCGTCGAGCTGGCGCTGCGCGTCGTCGCCGGAGATGACCCCGCCCGCGGTGTTGGTCTCGGGGCTCGACGGCGGCGTCACGTCCGACCCGTCGCCCTGCGGCGCGGGCGGTGGGGTGCCGTCGCCGGTCGCGCCGCCGTCATCGGGTGGCGTGGCGCGCGGATCGTCGGTGGCGAACGCGCTGTCGTCCGCCGGAGCCTGCTGGTCGCGAGGAGTCATGCGTCGGGAAGCTAACGGCCGGAGCCGCCGCAGGAGGGTACGAATGGGAGAAAAGAGAGACGGCATCGGCACGCGGAGAAGGCTCGCACGCGCCGGGCCGTCGCCATAGGGGGTGCAACCGACATGCCCTGTCCGTGTGCCGATCCGGCAGAGACGACGTCCGACCTTCTCGCGCGTTCGACACCAGCGCCGACGAGGCTGCCGCCCCGGCGGGCGAACCCTCAGCGCGGACGCGAGGCGCCCGCGACGAGCCGACGCACCATCTCGAGTGCGTGCTGCGCCGCGCGGTAGCGGATCTCCGCGCGGTCGCCGATGAACGCGCCGCGATGCACCGCCGGCTCGGCGCCCGCCAGGTCCACCGCGAGCCACACCGTGCCGACCGGCTTCTCCGGCGAGCCGCCGCCGGGCCCCGCGACGCCGGTGATGCCGACGCCGATCGACGCACCGAGGCGCTCGCGTACGCCGCGCGCCATCTGCCGCACCACCGCCTCGCTCACCGCGCCGTGCTCCGCGAGCGCGTCGGGATCGACGCCGAGCTGCCGCACCTTCACGTCGTTCGAGTACGCGATGACGCCGCCCACGACCACGTCGCTCGAGCCGGCGATGGCGGTGAGCCGCGCGCCTAACAGTCCGCCGGTGCAGCTCTCGGCGACGGCGATCGTGAGGCCGGCCGCGCGGCACGCGTCGAGCACGACGGCGGCGAGATCGGCGGCGTCCTCGCCATACGCGTGCCGCCCGACGCGCTCGCGCAGACGCTCGGCGCCGTGCGTGAGCGCCGCGTCGGCAGCCGTCGCATCGAGGCCGCGCGACGTCAGGCGCAGGTCGACGCCGTCGGGCCCCGGCAGGTAGGCGAGCGCGAGCCCGTCGACGCCGCGCGCGATCTCGCCGAGCCGATCGGCGATCGCGCTCTCGGCGATCGCGGTCGTGCGCACGGTGCGCGAGCGCACGACGCGCGGCGACTCGTTAGGCATCGCGGCGCGCTCGCGGACGAGCGGCAGCAGCTCGTCGGCGAGCATGCCGCGCATCTCGCGGGGGACGCCGGGCAGCATGGCGACCCACCGCCGTCGCTCGTCCTCGAGCCAGATGCCGGGCGCGGAGCCATGGCGGTTCGTGAGCACGCGCGCGCCGTCGGGGATCGCGACCTGCTGGCGATTCGACGCGGGGAGCTCCGTCCCGAAGCGCTTGCGCCATCGCTCGGCGAGCTGCGCGAGCAGCGTCTCGTCGACGTGCAGCTCGCGGCCGAACAGCCGCGCGATGCTCGGCTTCGTCATGTCGTCGGCCGTCGGACCGAGGCCGCCGGTGGTGATCACGGCGCCGGTGCGCTCGAGCGCGTCGCGCACCGCGCCCGCGATCTCGCTCGCCTCGTCGCCCACCGACGTGCGGCGCACCACCTCGACGCCGACCGCCGCGAGCTCGCGCGCGATGTGCGCTCCGTTCGTGTCGACGGTGAAGCCGAGCAGCAGCTCGTCGCCGATGGTGACGATCTCGACGCGCACGCGCGGGCGGAGTGCCTAACGCAGCGGCGCGGTCGGCTGACGCAGCAGGCCGCCGTACCGGCGCAGGTAGAGGTAGAGCGAGTAGAGCGTGAGCGCCACCGCGCCCCACATCGCGAGCCCCCCGACGATGCCATTCAGCAGCGAGAACGCGTAGAACGGCGACCGGCCCACCCACGCCTCGCGCTCGGCGAGCGTGAGCGCGTAGAACCACGCGTACGCCGACCCGACCCAGATCGACTGGAACGTCGTCTTCCACTTCGCCGGACCGATGGCCGAGATGACGACGCCGCGCCGCTTCGCGTACTGACGGAACACCGTCATGAACAGCTCGCGGCCGAGCACCACGATCACGATCCAGAGCGGCAGCCCCGCGGCGCCCAACGGCGTCACGAAGCGCAGGTCACCGGCGCTCGGCGTCGAGCCGGCGGAGACGTCGAGGAGCGGGCCGCGCTGCAGCGCGTACATCGGCACGAGCGTCGCCACGAGCAGCGCCTTGTCGGCGAGCGGATCGAGCAGGCGGCCGAGATCCGTGACGAGGTTGCGCGTGCGCGCGAGGTGCCCGTCCCAGTAGTCCGTGACCGCCGCCGTGACGTAGAGCACGAACGCCGCGAGGCGTGCGGTCGGCGACGGCGTCAGCGGCAGCAGCGCGATCAGCGGCGCCACTGCGATGCGTGCGGCGGTGATCGCGTTCGGAAGGTTCACGGGCTGCGCGGTCGGGACGTCGATCGCCGGATCGTGGACCGCGTGAAGATAATCAGCCGAGCGACTTGATGACGAGCTTCGCGACCGCCTTCAGCGTGTCGAACACGCCCTCGCCGGTGGAGGCGATCGCCTCGAACGACGGCACGCGCTCCCACCATTCCCCGCTCGGCAGCCGCTCGACGAGCATCGTGCCCGGCTGGAACGGGTTGGGCATCGGCCGGCAGCGCGTCGGCTCCGCGACTTCCCACCCGGGATTCAGCATCGCCTCGAGCTCCTCCACCGGCGCCGCGTTGGGCAGGTCGCGCTTGTTGTACTGCACGACGAACGGGAGCTGCGTCAGGTCGTACCCGTGCTCCGCCATGTTGTCGTACAGGTTCTGCATCGACTCCTGGTTCGCTTCCGCGCGATCGACCTGCGAGTCGGCCACGAACACGACGCCGTCGACGCCCTTCAGAATCAGCTTGCGGCTCGCGTTGTAGTACACCTGCCCCGGCACCGTGTAGAGGTGGAAGCGGGTGCGGAAGCCGCGGATCTCGCCGAGATCGACGGGCAGGAAATCGAAGAACAGCGTGCGCTCGGTCTCCGTGGCGAGCGAGATGAGCTTCCCGCGCGTGTCCGGATTGACCTTGCCGTAGATGTGTTCGAGGTTCGTCGTCTTGCCGCCGAGACCAGGACCGTAGTACACGATCTTGCAGTTGATCTCGCGCGACGCGTAGTTGATCATCGACATCGGTACGCGTCTCCTACGAGAAGAGTCGGTCGATCTCGTCCTCGGCGCCCGCGAGCAGGTCGGCCGGGGCGACGCCGAGCGAGCGCGCGAGCCCGCCGGTGTGCGGGGCGGCGCCGGGGGCGGTGGCGCGCGCGAAGACACCCTCGAACACGCGCGAGAGCTCGTCGACGACGCCCTTCAGCTTCAGCTTCACGAGGCCGAGCGTCGCGCGGTTGTCGAACAGCACGACGAGGATGATGCGGCGCGCGACGTCGGCGAGGAACATCGACTCGCGCTCGCCCTGGTGGAACAGCGTCGTGAAGTCGCGTTCCCCGATGAGCCGCGCGAGCTGGTCGTTCGCGCTGAAGTCGGCCGCGGTGAGCGACGCGAACGCCGTCGCGTCGAACGCGGGCGCCTCACCGATCGTCGCGACGAGCTGCCCCGCCCGGTCGACGAGCAGCGCGCAGCGCGAGTTGCTCTCGTAGAGGAACCGCTGGAGCGATCCGGTGATCGCCTGGAAGTCGTCCTCGGTGAACGACCAACTCGCCGCGCCTGCCGCCATCTCGTGAGTCCTAGGGTCCGTGCCGCTCCAGCAGCTCTTCCACCGCGCGCAGTACCCGCCGCGCCCGGCGGCGCAGCAGCGGGTGCGGCTCCCAGGCGATGTAATCGCGGAGCAGCCGCACGGTATCAACGCTCGGACGGGCCCCGAGGTAACTGATTGCCGCGAATCGGCGCACCGGGTGGTGGCTGAACAGCCCCCGGCGGTTGACGTCGAGCAGCCGGCTCCAGAGCGCGGCGCCGACGGCGATCCCCCCGATGAACCCCAGCGCGGCGAGGGCCGTCGGAGCGAGCGCCGTCGGAGCGAGACGCGTCGAGCCGTGCGCACGAGCGCGGCGCCGCCTCCGCCGTCCACGCCGGGGGACGACCGCGACGCGCGTGCCCCCGAAGCTCACGCCATCTCCCGGCGGGCAGACAGCGCCTGCGCGATCGTGACCCCGTCGGCGTACTCCAGGTCCCCGCCGACCGGCAGCCCACGCGCGATCCGCGTCACGGCGACGCGGCCGCCGGTGGCGGCGGCGAGCGCGCGCTGGACGAACAGCGCCGTGGCCTCGCCCTCGAGGCTCGGATTCGTGGCGAGGATCACCTCGCGCACCTCGTCGTGCCGCGCGCGATCGGTGAGGGCGCCGATCGTGAGGTCCTCGGGCGTGACGCCGTCGAGCGGCGAGAGGCGGCCGCCGAGGACGTGGTACAGCCCCCGATACTCGCCCGTGCGCTCGATGGCGCCGATGTCGGACGCCTCCTCGACGGCGCAGATGACGGTCGGGTCGCGCCGCGGGTCGCGACACACCGCGCAGAGCTCGTCCTCGGAGAGGTTGAAGCAGCGCGCGCACGGCCGCACGCGTTCGGCGAGCGTCATGAGCGCGTCGGCGAGCCGGCGGCTCTGCTCGGGGCGCTGCTTCAGCAGGTAGTACGTGAGCCGCAGCGCCGTCTTGCGCCCGATGCCGGGGAGCTTCGAGAGCTCCGTGGCCAGCTCGTCGATCGCGGACAACTCAGAACGGGAGCTGGAACGGGAGATCGAGCCCGCCCGTGATCTGTCCCATCTGGGCCTGCTGTGCCTCGGCGGCCTTCTTCTGCGCGTCGGAGACGGCGACGAGCACGAGGTCCTCGAGCATCTCGACGTCGTCCGGGTTCACGACGCTCTTGTCGATCGTGACCTTGCGCACGGTGCCCTTGCCGTCCGCCTCGACGGAGACCATGCCGCCGCCGGCGCTGCCGGTGACCGTCTGGTGCTCCAGCGCATCCTGCATCTGCTGCAGCCGCCCCTGCATCTCCTGGGCTTGCTGCATGAGCTTCATGAAATCGGTCATGGCTGAACGATAACAGCGGAAGCGGATGCTGCGGAATCGGGTGCGGCACTGGGAGCATTGAACCGCAGAGGACGCAGAGGACGCAGAGGGGAACCAATTCTCGTTGGTTTGCTCTGCGTCCTCTGCGTCCTCTGCGGTTCACGCACGAAGGCCTCGCGCTCGCCGGGGCTCGACACCGGACATCCCGCTCAATCGAGGAGGTCGAGATCGAGCTCGGAGATCGCCGCGCCAAGCGTGGGGTCGCGCTTCGCGAGCGACGCCATGCGCTCCGCGCGCACGCTCTCCGTAGTGAGGCGCTCCACCGGCGCCGGCGAGTCCGGGGCGCGGACGACGAGGCGCGACGCGTTGGGCACGACGAGGCGCAGCGCGGTGAGCACGTCGTCGCGGCCGCTCTCCAGCGCGAACACGTGCGCGTCGTTCGCTTCCTGCAGCTCCACCGTCACGACGCCGCTCGCGGCGATCGCGACGGGGAGCGTGGCGGCGAGCGCGGTGCCGACGAGCGGACGCGTGCTGCGCGCCTGCTCCACGACCTCCTCCCAACGCTCGGCCAGCGTGTGCACGTCGACCACCGGTGCCGCGCTCGTCGCGCGCGGCGGTGCCGGGCGCTCGAGGACCGTCGTGCCGGCGGCGCGTGCGGGAGCGGCGCTCGCCTCGGGGGGCGGCTCGGGCGGCGCCCAGTCGCCGAATGCGGAGCCCGTGGCGCGTGACTCGGGCTGCGGCCGCGGAGCGGGTTGGGCGCTCGGCGGCGGCGCGGCACGGCGTGGCGGCGGCGCGGGCGTCTCGACCGCGGTGGATGGAACCGAGCGCCGGGCGCCGCCGGCGGCCGAGCCACTCGGCGTCGGCGCGCCACCGAGCTCGCGCAGCACCGACTCGAGATCGACCGCGCGGTCCATGAGCGCGAAGCGGACGAGCAGCGTCTCGAGCAGGAGGCGCTGCTGACCGCTGCGGCGGAAGCGCGGCTCCGCCTCGACGAGGAGCTGCAGCATGCGCAGCAGATCGGCCGGCGCGATGCGCTCGCGGCGCTCGTCGAGCGCCTGTCGCAGCCGCTCGCTGAGGTCCGGCGCCGTCCCGCCGAGCGCGGTGGCGAGCAGCGCGCGCAGCACGTCGCCGAGGCCGGCGAGGAAGAGCGTGAAGTCGACGCCCGCGTCGGCGAGGCGCGCCACCGCAGCGAACACGTCGCCCGCGCGCCGAGCGGCGACGAGGTCGAGGATCGCGAGGTACTCGTCCTCGGGCACGAGGCCTAACGCCTCGGCGACGCGGTCCGTCGTGACGCGCGCGTCGGCGCCGAGCGAGAGGACCTGGTCGGTGAGCGACAGCGCGTCGCGCAGGCCGCCGTCGGCGGCACGGGCGATCATGCCTAACGCTTCCGGCTCGAACGACACGCCTTCGGCCGTCAGCACGGCAGTGAGGCGCTCGCGGATCTCGGCCGGGCCGATGCGGCGCAGGTCGAAGCGCTGTAGCCGGCTGAGGATCGGCGCCGCGGTCTGCGCGATCTTCTGCGGCTCGGTGGTGGCGAACACGAACACGACGCGCGGCGGCGGCTCCTCGAGCACCTTGAGCAGCGCGTTCCACGCCTCGCGCGTGAGCATGTGCGCCTCGTCGACGATGTAGACCTTGTAGCGGTCCTCGCCGGTGGGCGCATACATCGCGCGCTCGCGCAGCTCGCGCGCGTCGTCGACGCTGCGATTGCTCGCCGCATCGATCTCCACGACGTCGAGGCTCGACGCGCCGCTCCAGATGCGGCGGCAGCTCGCGCACTCGCCGCACGGCTCACCGTCGCCCTTCGCGCCGCGCACCTCGCAGTTGAGCGCCATCGCGAGCACGCGGGCGAGCGTCGTCTTCCCGGTGCCGCGCGGGCCGCACAGCAGGTAGCCGTGCGCCACGCGGCCGCGCGCGATCGCCCCCTTCAGCGTGTTCGAGACGTGCGACTGGACCGCGACCTCGGAGAACGACTTCGGGCGGTACTTTCGCGCGAGGGCGAGGGCCATCGGAGGGCAGCGAGGAGCGTGGAGCGAGAGACGAGGCGGGCTCGCGGAATCTCGCGGACGGGCGAGACCGTCGCCAGCGTGCGGCGCGCCACCCCGAAACGCGAACCGGCCGGCGCCTCCCGTGGGGACGGCTGCCGGCCGGATACTCCAGGTCTGACGGAGCTACGTGAGACACCACACGCGGCTGCTACCTGCGGGGTCCTGACCGGGTTAGCGGGCTCGCGCCCTCCGGGACCTGGAGCACCCGTAAGTTAGTCGAGCGCCCGGTCTCACTCAAGCCGCGGAGGCGTGTTCGGCCTCGAGCGCACGCGCGATGGCGTCGGCCGCACGCCGCACGCCGGCTGCGTCGACGTCAAGGTGCGTCACCGCACGCACGCGCGTCGGCGTCCAGAACGAGAGCAGCACGCCGAGCGCGCGCGCGCGGTCGAGCACCGACGTCGCCGTGGGCTGCGGCAGATCGATCATCACGATGTTGGTCTCCGGCGTCACCGCGCGCGCGCCACCCGCACCGTCGATCGCGCGTGCGAGCGCCTGCGCGTTCGCGTGGTCCTCGGCGAGGCGCTCACGGTGGTGCGTGAGGCCGTGCAGCGCGGCCGCGGCGAGCACGCCCGACTGCCGCATGCCGCCGCCGAGCCGTCGACGCACGGCGACGGCGTCCGCCATCGCCGCGGCGGGCCCGGCGAGCACCGCGCCGACGGGCGCGCCGAGCCCCTTCGAGAACGACACCATCACCGTGGTCGACGACGCGGCGAGCCGCGCCTCCGACGCACCGGTCGCGACCGCGGCGTTCCACAGCCGCGCGCCGTCGAGGTGCATGGGCAGTCGGTGCGCGCGCGCGACGTCGGCGATCGCGTCGAGCTCCGAAGCGCTCGTCAGCACGCCGCCGGCGCCGTTGTGCGTGTTCTCCACGCACACCAGGCTCGCCCGCGTCGCGTGCACCGAGGCCGTGTCGGCGACCGCCGCGGCGTCGATCACCCGCCGGCCGGGGCGGAGCGCGACGGGCCGCACCTGCACGCCGACGAGCGCGGCGGCGGCGGCGTGCTCCCAGTCCATGATGTGCGAGGCGCCGTCGAGCAGGATCTCGGTGCCGCGACGAGCGAGCAGCCAGAGCGCGGTCTGGTTCGCCATCGTGCCCGTCGGGAAGAACAGCGCGCGTTCCTTGCCCAGCAGCTCGCACGCGCGCGCCTCGAGGCGTCGCACGGTCGGGTCGCCGTCGAGCACGTCGTCGCCCACCTCCGCGTCGGCCATGGCGCGCCGCATCGCGGGAGTGGGCTTGGTGACGGTATCGCTGCGAAGATCGATCGGGGCTGCGGACGGAGTCGTCGTCATGCGGCACAAGCTAGTCGAGCCGCACGACGACGGGATCCGACCCGCACCTCACGCACTGCTCAGGGCTTCTTCGCGTTCGTGCTGGGCGACTTCACGTCCACCGTGGGGACCTTCACCGCCGTCTTCTTCGATCCCACGGTCGGCCGGTCGACGATCAGCGTGTCCTTCGTCGTGCCGACGGTCGGCGTGTTGATGGTGTCCGTCTTCGTGCCGACGTCGACCGACGGGGTGTGGATCGTGTCGGTCTGGGTCCCGACGACCGGCTTCTCGACCTGGTATTCCCCTTCCCCAGTCTTCTTGCAGGCCGCGAGGGACGCGGCCAGAACGATCGTGATGGCGAGCTTGCGCAAGGGTGCCTCCGGATTCAGGTGGTGTGCACCCCGCCAAAGGCAACCTTCAGGCCACGCCGCGGTCGCGCCCGCCGTGACGCAAGTCACTGTGAGTCGGGGACATACCTCGGTCCGCGCGTACGGCTCAGTCCTCCAGCGTGGCGCGCTGCTGCCGCCTAACGCGACGCAGCTCGTACACCTGCCCCACCTCGCCGCCGAGGATGAAGATCATCGCCGCGTAGTACACCCACGACACCAGGATCACGAACGCGGCGAGGGTGCCCGTGTACAGCGAGCCGGGATTGAAGCGCGCGATGTAGTACGCGAACGCGGCCTTCGCCAGCTCGAGCATGCCGCTCGTGAACATCGACGCGAGCAGCGCCGTCTGCCATCGCACGCGTCGGACGGGCAGATACTTGTAGAGCGCGTAGAACAGCGTCGCGATGAACGCGAACGCGACGAGGCGACCCACCCAATACTCGAACGCGCCCATCACGTCCTGCCGCACGCCGATCCCCTGCAGCACGTGCACGCCGCGCGACGTCGCGATGGCGAGGTACGCGCTCAGCGCCGAGTAGACGACGAGCAGCATTGTCGAGAGGATCGTGATCTGGATGTCGAACAGCTTGCCGGCGACGATGCCGCGCTCCTGCTCGATGTCGAACACGTCCGCGAGCACGGAGCGCAGCGAGCCGAAGAGGCGCGTGGAGAACCACACGAACGTCACCGCGCTCAGCACCCCGACGCGGCCGCGCGTGCGGACGGCGTCGGTGACGATGCCGATCAGCAGGTCGTGCGATCCCGTTAGGCTCCCGGGCAGCAGGCGGTCGAGCAGCGCGGCGACGGTCTCCGCCGACCGCTCCGCCGACTGGTTCAGGAGCGACGCGAGGCCGCTGAGCAGGAGCAACGCGAACGGGACGACGGCGAGCAGGATGTTGAACGCCAGCCCGCCGGCGAGGAAGAAGATGTTGTCCTCGCCCGAGTTGTCCCAGACGCGCTTCGCGTAGTCGCGGAGCATCCACCACGCGCGCACGAGCGCGGGGCGGGCGCGACGACGAACGAGGTGGCGCCCGGTCGCGCCGGGCAGCGGGGCGGAGCCCGCCGCCGCGGCGACCGGGTCAGCCGGTACCGGCGGCCCCACCCTCGTCGCCGCCCGACGTCTCCCCGCCGATCACGCCGGTGGCAGGGATGACCATCGGCGTGCGTATCGACTCGCGCGCGGCCGACGTGCCGGCCTGGTAGGCGGCCTTCGTCTGCGCGATGCGGCGCTCGAGATCGGCGCGCGCCTGCTGCGCGGCGGCCCGTCCCGCCTCCACCGCGCGCTCCACCTGGCGGCGCTTCAGGTCCACGGCCTGCCGCGCGCGGTCGACGCGCTGCGACACCGCGTCGCGCGCGTCGCCGATGCGGCGCGACACGCCGTCGGAGACGTCGTCCGCGAAGTCGCGCGCGCGGTCGCGGGCCTCGCGGGCGCGGCTCGCGATCTCGCGTCGCGTCTCCTCGCCCGACTGCGGCGCGAGCAGCAGCGCGATGCCGGCACCGACGGCGAGGCCGAGCAGGAACGCTCCAGCACTCCCGCTGTTCTTCTCGATGATCAGGTACGGCTCGTCGTCGATCTCGTCGTGGCGCATGTGGTGCTCTCCGGAGAAACCTCAAGCTCGATTCGCCCGCACGGGCGACCGACGCGCCGCAAGATGCGAACGGCGCGCCAGCCGCGGGAGCCCCTCAGCGACCTTTCTCAGCTCCCCTTCCGCGAGCGCGCCACGGGCGGCGCCTTCGGCGACTTGCCGACCGGCGACGCGACGTTCGGCGGCATCGACACCGGCGGCGCCTCGGGCGCACCGGAGCCGTTCGCGCCGGCGCCGTGCGCGGCCGCCGCCGGGGGCGGCGTCACGGGCGTGGCGCCGTCCGCGCCGCCGCCGCCGTCGTTCCCCGGCTCCGTGCTGCTGCCGTCGCCCGAGCGGCGCTCGATCATCGCGAGCAGCTCGCCGCGTACGTCCGCCACGTTCATCCCGGTCACCTTCGCAGTCTTCGCGAGGTCGCCCCCGCTCGACGCGAAGTTGCGCAGCACGAGCTGGCGCCGCGCCTCGGCGAGCGACGCGCCGACGGGCAGTGTGACCGCCGCGTTGAACTCCCCGGTGAACGCCCGGTGCCGGCGGGACGTGATCTCCTCGATCGTGATGCGGTTGCCGCGGGCGAGGATGACCGCCTTCTCCACGGCATTGCGCAGCTCGCGCACGTTCCCCGGCCAGGCGTACGCGTTGATCCACTCGAGCGCCACCTCGTCGAAGCCGTCGATCTTCTTGCCGTTGTCCTTCGCGAAGCGGGTGAGGAACTCGCGCGCGATGAGCTGCACGTCACCGCCGCGGTCGCGCAGCGGCGGCAGGTCGATCTCGACGACGGCGAGCCGGTAGTACAGATCCTCGCGCAGGTCGTTGTCGGCGATCGCCTTCTGCAGGTCCTTGTTCGTCGCGGCGACGATGCGGATGTCGACCGGGATCTCGCGCTTGCCGCCCAGGCGCCTAACGGTGCGCGTCTCCAGTGCGCGCAGCAGCTTCACCTGGATGTCGGTCGCCATCTCGGCGACCTCGTCGAGGAAGATCGTGCCCCCCGACGCCTCCTCGAACGCGCCGGCCTTCTCGTTCACCGAGCCGGTGAACGCGCCCTTCTCGTGGCCGAACAGGAGGTTCTCGAGGATCTCCTTCGGCAGCGCCGCACAGTTCAGCGCGTAGAACGGCCCCTTCGCGCGGTCGCTCTTCTTGTGGATGGCACGCGCGACGAGCTCCTTCCCGGTGCCGCTCTCGCCGAGGATGAGCACGCTCGCCATCGATGGCGCAACACGCTCGATCATGTCGTAGACCGCGCGCATCTGCTCGCTTTGGCCGATCAGCTCCCCGTAGTGCGTGAGCCCCTCGAGCCGCGTCTCCAGCTCGCGGTTCTTCTGCTGCAGCGTGAAGCCTTCGAGCAGCCGCGGAATCTGCGCCTTCAGCTTCGTCAGGCGCTCGGCGGTGAGCGGCTTCTCGATGTAGTCGCGGGCGCCCTGCTTGATGGCGTCGACGGCGATGTCTGTGTTTCCCTCGCCCGTGATCATCACGAACTCGGTCGGGATCTGCCGCTCGCGCATCGCCTTCAGGAGCGCGATCCCGTCGACCTTCGGCATCTTGAGGTCGGCGAGCACGACGCCGAACGAGCCGTCGCCGAGCAGGTCCAGCGCCTTCTGGCCGTCGTCGACCGACTCCACCGTGTAGCCCTCGGCCTCGAGGATCGCGCTCAGCGGCAGGCGGGCCTTCACGTCGTCGTCGGCGATCAGGATCTTCGGTTGCTTCATGGCAGTCGGCGGTGCTGGCACAGGTGTGACCGGCCTCTTGCGGGGGCCTCGCTAGTATGCGTCCGGGGACACCGGGAGCGCGATACGGAGCATTTCGGATTCGACGTCGAGCTCCACGGCCGCGGCGGCGAGCGCGCGCGCCACGGGCGCCGGGAGCGTCGCGCCGAAGCGCGGCGCGATCTCGACGGTCGGTCGTGCGTCAGACCGCGTGCTACACCGTAGGCGACGCGGTAGCTCATCCGCAGAATCCGTTCCAGCAGTCTCGGCCGTTCCGGCGGCGTCGACCACGGCGAGAAGCCCCGCGACGACCGCCAGACGCGTCGCCGTCGGGTCGCCGCCCGCCGGACAGGCGCGGACGTCCTCGAGGTCCAGCGCGATCCCGCGTCGAGCGAGATCGGCCGCCAGCAGCCTCGCGGCGTGACGCAGCACGAGGGCGGCATCTGGCGTGCCCCGGGGGCGGCGGCCGAGCGCGAGCAGCGCTTCTGCCAGCCCGGCGACCTCCTCGAACTGCCCCGCGGCCGCCTCGGCGAACGGAGCCACCGTGCCGGCGTCCACGCCGGGGCGTGCGCGCGCCTTCACGACCTCCACGTTCATGACCGCTCCGTTCAGCGCGTTGTTGACGTCGTGCGCCGCGCGGGCGACCAGCGTCTGGAGCGTGAACGACCAGAGCCCGGCGAGCGACTCGTCGCCGGGCTCCGCGCCCTCCGGGCTCGTCGGGTCGGTCAATCGCTGAGGTCCGCGTCGTCGGGCGCCGCCTCGACTGCGGCGCGGCCGCTGGTCGGCATCGGGCGGTGCTGCTCGGGGGCGGTGACGAACTTCTTCACCGCGCTCCGCGTGCCCTGAACGCCGAGCTGCGTGAACAGGAACTCGAACTTCGCGTCGTACGCGCCGGCGAGCGTCGCCTTCACGTCCGCCGGGAGCGCCCAGAGCTGCTTCTTGAACGGCCCGATCGCCTTCTTGCGCGACTTGTAGTAGAACTGCTCGTCGGTGTCGGTCGCCTTGCGCTCGTCCTTCGCGCTCGTGTCCAGCCAGCCGTACATCTCCCGCCGCAGATCGTTAGGCAGGTGATCGTACATCATGTTCTGGAAGTTCGTCGCGAGGTGGATCTCCGCCGTCTCGGCCTGCGGGAACAGGTTGAACTTCGAATCGGGGAGCGTCGACGCGCCGTGCTGCACCGCGCCCGACATGCCGTACTCCTTCCGCGCGATCTCGCCGAGCGTGCGCAGCGTGTCGATGTCGAGCGCGACGTCGGCGATGGAGCCGTCGGGCAGGACGGTACCGCCGTGGGACGTGCCGCTCTGCACGCTGATCTTCGAGAGGCCCGGCATGCCCGGCGCGACCTCGGAGAGCACCTGGTTGTAGCCCTTCATGAACGCGTGCAGCTCTTCGGGCGTCGAGTTCTCCGTACCGACCTCGCCGATCTCACCGCCGATGGAGATGGTGACGCCCTGCGGCTCCAGGCTGCGCACGTACTGCGTCAGCTGCACCGCCGTCTCGTAGTTCAGCCGCTGCTGCTCGTCGAGCGACTGCTTCGACAGGTCGACGAGCGTCGACGTGTCGATGTCGATGTTGTAGAAGCCGGCGTGGATCGCCTCGACGGCGAGCTGCTTCACCGCGTTGACCTCGGTGACCGCGTCGACGGCGAACTTCTTCGCGTTCACCTGGAAGTGGTCGCCCTGGATGAACAGCGGCCCGCGATAGCCCTCGCGCAGCGCGGCACCGATGATGACGCTCACGTACTCCGCCGGGCGCTGGTCGGTGTAGGCGATCTCCGAGCGCGCGATCTCGAGGATGAACGCGCCGGCGTCGAGCTTGTTCGCGGTGCGGATGATGGAGCGCACGGTGTCGTACGTCATCGCCCGGATGTTCATCGCCGGCACGGTGAAGCCGTGCACGTCGCCGCGGCCGCGCGCCATGTACAGCTCGTGGATCGACGCCGGGCGTACGCCGACGGCCTGGCCGATCTCCCAGAGGAGCCAGCGGGCGAACTCCTTCTCCTCGTCGGTCCCGAACACGGCCTGCCGGACGACGGGGTCCAGCGCTTCGGTCGCGAGGGCGCGCTCGTCGACGACGCTGACGCGCCCGCCCTGGACGGTGACGGCGCCGCCGAGGAGCTGGTTTTCACTGCCGACCTGCGTTGCCATCGAAGCCTCTGAGCGAAGTGGTCCGTGGAAGTTCAGCGTAGTTGCGGAATTTAGCGGCTCAGACCCGCCGCCGGGGATCGGGCTTCGGGAGCTGGTCCCACTCGGCGCGCGCCGCGTCGCTGCCCGGGCGACCGAGGATCGCGTACGTGAACTGCTTCCCGAGTTCGACGCCCGGCTGGTCGAACGCGTCGATGTCGTAGAGCGCGCCGGCGTACGCGGTCGCCAGCTCGAGCAGGAAGATGAGCGCGCCGACGTGCCACGCGTCCACTGCGTCGAGCGTGATGGTCATGTTCGGGCGCCCACGCCGCGCGAGCGCGCCGGCCGTGGCGCGACGCTCCGCGTCGAGCAGCTCGCCGAGCGAGTGGCCGCCGAGGTACGCGAGGTCCGGCACGTCGGCGTAGAGCTTGGGGATCGGTCCGAGCGCGGTGCGGCCGGCGACCTCGACGAACGTGATCGTCTTGTCGGCCGGGCCCTCCATGAAGAGCTGCACCTGCGCGTGCTGGTCGGTGGTGCCGAGCGCGGCGATCGGCGTGGGGCCGACGTGCGTGCCGTCCTTGCGCACCTTGCCGAGCGACTCGGCCCACAGCTGCACGAACCACGCGGCGAAGTCGCGCAGCGGATCGGCGTACGGCATGAGCACGTGATTGTGCTTCCCGTGCCGGTCGTCGGCGAGCCACTGCAGCAGCGCGAACGTGCCGGCGGGATTGCCCGCGAGGTCGTCGCCCGCGCAGCGCCGGCGCATGTCGGCCGCGCCGGCGAGCAGCTGCCCCGCGTCGATGCCGATGAGCGCCGCCGGCAGCACGCCGACCGGCGTGAGCACGCTGAACCGGCCGCCGACGTTGGGCGGGATGTCGAGCGCGGCGATGCCCTCCTTCGTCGCGATCGGCCGCAGCGATCCCTTCGCCGGATCGGTGACGAAGACGAGGTGCTCCTTCGCGCGATCGCCGAACCGCTCGTCGAGCGCGGCGCGGATGATGAGATACTGCGCCATCGTCTCCGCCGTCCCGCCGGACTTGGAGATGACGACGAACAGTGCGCGCTCGAGATGGAGGCGCGACATGACGGCGTCGATCGTCTCCGGGTCGACGTTGTCGAGCACCGTCAGGCGCGGCTTCCCACCCCGCTCCTCGCGCGACAGCGTGTTCCACGCGTGCGGGCGGAGCGCGGTGCGCAGCGCGATGGGGCCTAACGCGGAGCCGCCGATGCCGAGGATGACGACGTCCTCCCAGCGGTCGCCGGCCCGCTGCACGAAGTCAGTGGTCTGCCGGAGCAGCGCCGCGTCCTCGGGCAGGTCGACGAATCCCAGGTCGCCCCGTGCGACGCGCGCCATGACCGCCGCATGCGCGGCGCGGAAGCGTCCCGCGGCGAACTCCCAGTCGGCGTCCGTCACGGCGCCGGGGAGGAACATGTTCGTGTAGTCGATCGAGAGTGCCATGAGCGCCTCGGGTCAGACGTCGATGGTGAGTCCGTCGTACGCGGGCCTAACGTCGGGCGGCAGCCGCGACTCCAGCTCGGCGTGCGAGTAGCGGTGCGTGAGGTGCGTGAGGTACGTGCGCTCCGCGCCGACGGCGCGCGCGAGCTGTACCGCCTCGGGGATGCTGAGGTGTGTCGGGTGCGGCTCGAAGAACAGGCCGTTCACCACGAGCACGCGCGCGCCGCGCAGTCGCTCCACCGCCGCGGGCGGGATCGCCTTCGCGTCGGTGACGTAGGCGAGCGCGCCGATGCGGTAGCCGAACACCTCGGCGCGGCCGTGCGGCACGCGCACGGGCGTCACGTCCGCGCCGGCGATGCGCACCGTCTCGCCCTCGGCGAGCACGCGGGGAATGCCTTCCGGCTTGTAGGTGCCGGGGAGCGCCATGACGCTCGGGTCGAAGATGTAGCGGAACTTCTGCTGCAGCGCGCTCATCGTCGCCGCGGAGCCGTACACCTCGAGCGCGCCGCCCCGCGCCGTGAACGCGCGGATGTCGTCGATGCCGTGCGTGTGGTCCGCGTGGTCGTGCGTGTACAGCACCGCGTCGACGTGCCCGACGCCCGCGCGCACGAGCTGGAGCCGCAGCTCGGGCGGCGTGTCGACGAGGATACGTCCGCCCTCGTCCGTCTCGACGAGCGCGCCGACGCGCGTGCGCCGGTCGCGCTCGTCGTTCGAGTGGCACACCGCGCACCCGCATCCGATCTGCGGCACGCCGAAGCTCGTGCCCGTCCCGAGAAACGTGAGCCGCATCAGCGCGACCGCATCAGTGCGGCACGACCTCCACCTTCAACGTGTTCGTCGTGCCCGGCTCGTCGAACGGCACGCCCGCGGTCACCACGACGCGGTCGCCCGGCACGGCGAGCTCGCGCTTCACCGCGGCGTCGAGCGCCACGCCGATCATCTCGTCGTAGGAGTGCTGGTGCGGCACGAGCTCGGGCACCACTCCCCACACGAGCGCGAGCTGCCGCGCGGTGCGCTCGGTGTCGGTGAGCGCGAGGATGGGCACCGGCGGACGGTGCGACGACACGACGCGCGCGCTGAAGCCGCTCTTCGTGAAGACGCACACGAGCGGGGTGCCCAACTGCCGCGCCGCGGCGACCGTCGCCGCGGCGATCGCGTTCTCCGTCGCGACGAACGCGCCGCGCACGCGCCGCTCGTCGCGCATCGCCGCGCTGCCCGCCGGGTGGGCCTCGATCTCGGCGATGATGCGGCGCATCGCCTGCACGGCGAGGTTCGGGTACTTCCCCGCCGCGGTCTCCGCCGAGAGCATGACCGCGTCGGTGCCGTCGAGGATCGCGTTCGCGACATCGCTCGCCTCGGCGCGCGTCGGACGCGGGTGCTCGATCATCGACTCCAGCATCTGCGTCGCCGTGATCACGGGGCGGCCGTGCCGCTGCGAGACCTCGATGATCTGCTTCTGCGCGAGCGGCACGCGCTCGAACGGCAGCTCGACGCCGAGGTCGCCCCGCGCGACCATCACCGCGTCGGTGGCGCGCACGATCTCCTCGATGTTGTCGAGCGCCTGGTCCTTCTCGATCTTCGCGACGATGAGGATCCCCTTCGGCAGCAGCGCGCGCAGCGACTCGACGTCCTCCGCGCGGCGCACGAAGCTCAGCGCCACGTAGTCGAGCTGGTGCTCGATCACGAACTGCACGTCGGCGCGGTCCTTGTCGGTGATCGACGGCGCGGAGACGCTCACGCCCGGGAGGTTCATCCCCTTGTGGCTCTTCACCGGCCCGCCGTGCACCACGCGCGCGCGGACGCGCCGTCCCTCGACGGCGAGCACCACGAGCTCGATCAACCCGTCGTCGACCAGGATCCGGTCGCCCGAGCTCACGTCGTCGGCGAGCGCCTCGTACGTGATCGGCAGCTGACGCGCATCCCCCTCGTCGACCGCGGGCGGCTCGCCTTCGGGATACAGGACGATCTCCTCGCCGGCTTCGAGCGGCACCGGCGCCTCGAGGTCGCCGATGCGGATGCGCGGGCCCTGCAGGTCGCCGAGGATCGCGACGGCGCAGCCGGCCTCGCGGGCCGCCTCGCGCACCAGGCGCACGCGCTCGGCGTGCTGCTCGTGGGTCCCGTGCGAGAAGTTGATGCGGGCGACGTTCAGTCCCGCGTCGATGAGACCGCGGATGGTCTCCCGCGACGTACTCGCGGGGCCCAGCGTTCCGACGATCTTGGTGCGCGCGTGATATTTCGTGGGCACGATCCGGTTGCAGCGGTTGCGTGGGAGCGCGACGTCGCTCGCCGACGTGGCTAGGAATGCTCCAACCTGCGACCGTGCAACTTAATCACCCCGGTCACCCGCGGGCCCGCACCTCGTCGCTCCGGCCGACGCGGGTGGCCGGGCCGAGGATCTTGTCGGGCGGCACGTAGTACCGACGGCGCGCCGGACGCCCTCGCAGGTCGGCCCCGAGCGCGGCGGCGCTCCACGCGAGGAGCGCGGGGAACAGGACCGAGAGCGCGAAGAAGACCGCGGGCGGCAGCTTCGCGATCTCCCCGAACAGCGTGCCGAGGCCGTACAGGCGGCCGTCCATCGCGTCCACGCCCAATAGCGCCGCCCACGCTAACGCCCCGGCGAGCGCCGCGCCGGCGGCCGGCCGCCGCATCCACCGCGCGGTCACGATCCCCCACACGAACGCGACGATGGGCACGGCCCACCACGCGACGAACACGGTGACGAGCCCCAGCAGCGCGGCGAGGACGAGGACGGAGAGAGCACGCATGCGTGGGAGGGGTCAGCGACCGGGAACGAGGGTGAGGGCGCCCGCCGAACGCGCGCCGGCCATCTCGCTCGCGGCGTGGGGAACGAAGAGGGTGTCGAGCTCTCCCGCAAGCCACTTTCCGATGCGGTCCTTGTAGCGCGGGCTGAGCGGATTGCCCGACTGGCCGCCGGGGTAGATCGACATCGCGTGCACCTCCGGGCCGAGCTCGACGACCATGCGCCAGCTCGGGCCGTGCGTGCCGGTGCCGGGCGACGGCGCGATCGTCGATGGCCCGCCCTGCACCGGCAGGTCGAGCGCGCCGAGCGCCGGGATCTGCAGCAGGTGCTTGATGTTCGCGTGGCGCATCCTGCTCCACGTCCACCCACCGGCGTCGGGCTCGCCGTACTTGCGGCGCGCGCTGTCGAGCGCGGCGACGAGGCTCGCCGCGACGACGTCGTCGCGATGCTCCACGCGGTCGCCCGTACGCCGCACGTCCCACCACGCGCTCGCCGAGTCGGCGAGCAGCTCGGCGAGGATCGCCGTGGGGACGTTCACCGCGCGGGCCGGCGTCGTCGAGGGCTCGCCGAACGCGCCGGGGGCGGGGCGCGCGCCCTTCGCCTCGTCGTCCAGCTCGTCCCACGTGCGGATGGACAGCTCGCGCATCGCGAGCTCGAACAGCACCGCGCGCGTGTCGTCGCGCGTGTAGCGGCGGTCCCACTGCGACAGCAGCCGGCCGGCCTCGGCGAGCTTCGCGGAGTCGACGCCGGCGTGCGCGGTGTTGGACGCCGCGAGGAAGAACGGCACGAAGTAGTCGGCGCGCGCGCGCTGCCCGGATCCGTCTGCATGCGGCGCATCGCGTCGGGCGTCATCTGCGAGTCGGCGCGCAGCAGCGCGTTGATCCGGAGCGCGCGCCACGGATCGTACGAGCCGCCGATGTACCAGCCCGCCTGCTTCGGGTCGATCGGCTGCTGATTCGCGCTCGCGAGGTAGCCCTGCGGCGGGTCGAACGCCTGCGGGTACTGCGCGAGCGGAACGATGCCGCGCCAGTCGTTCGCCGACGTGGTGCCGTCGCGCAGCTCGAGACCGCTGCCGTCGCCGGCACGCAGCGGGTAGTGGCCCGTGGAGCGGATGCCGATGTGCCCCTGCCGGTCGGCGGTGAGCATGTTCTGCGCGGGCGCCCAGTACACGGCCCCCATGATGTCGTGCCACTCGGCCACGCTGCGCGCGCGCGCCACGCGCTGGAACCCCTCGACCTCGTTCGAGCCCGGCTCGAGCACGGTCCAGCGCATCGACACCCAGCGGCCGCCCTCGCGCCGCATCGGTCCGCGGTGCGTGAAGTACAGCGTGTCGGTGGCGAGCGCGGAGCCGTTAGGCGCGCGGTACGTCTCCACACGCGTCTCGAGCGGGCGCCACACGCCGTCGAGCATGTACTTCGTGGGGTGCGCGTCGTCGTCCACGCGCTCCGCCCAGTAGTCCATGACGTCGGCGCCGGTGTTCGTGAACGTCCACGCGACGTCGCGGTTGAAGCCGATGATGATCCCCGGCGCGCCCGGGATGGTGACGCCGTACACGTCGAGCTGCCCGGGCACCACGAGGTGCGCCTCGTACCAGATCGACGGGAGCGTGAGCTCGAGGTGCGGGTCGCCGGCGAGCAGCGCGTAGCCGTTCTTCGTGCGGCGCGGCGCGACCGCCCAGTTGTTGCTCGCCATCGTCGTCGGCTCCTCGCTCAGCGCACGGTGCGCGGCGAGACGGAGCGGGAACGCGTCGCCCACGAGCGCGGCGACCGTCGCGGCGGCGGTGTCCGGCGCGCCCGGCGGCGGCAGCGGCGCGAAGTCGAAGCGCGGCGCACGCTGGCCGTTCGGCTGGATCGGCTCGACGATCGGCTCGGCCACCGGGAACAGCGCCTCGGCGGCCGCGCGACCGACGCGGGCGGCAGCCGCGGCGCGGTCCGTCTCCGGGTCGATGTCGGCGAGCGTGTACCCCATGCGGTTCATGAGGTGCAGCGAGTTGATCGGCTCCCACCGCGGCGGCGCGAGGCCGAGCATGCGGAACTCCATCGGCACGTCGCCCGGCGCCAGCTTGCCGATGTACGCGTTCACGCCCGCCGCGTACGCGACGACGTTGCGCCACGTCGCGCTCGTGGTGTCGACCGCGCGGAGCTTGCGCTCGGCGGCCCACGGCATGCCGAGGTGCCGCATCTCGCGGTCGAGCGGAAGCACGCGCGCGCCGCCCATCTCGGTGAGCCGTCCGCTGCCGGCGAGCGTCTGCACGTACATCTGGAACAGCCGGTCGCGGGCGACGACGTAGCCGAGCGCGCGGTACGCGTCGTCCTCGCGCGTGGCGAAGATGTGCGGTACGGCGCGCGCGTCGTAGATCACGCGCACCGGCGCGCCGAGGCCGGGCACGGCGATCTCGGTTCCGTTAGGCAGGGCCGTCGGGCCGCGGGCGGCCGACCACAGCCCGCGCGCCGGGTCCAGGAGCGGCCCGAGCGCGGGAAGCGGGCCCGCCGGGCGCGCCCCCACGTACAGCGCGCCGGCGAGGACCGCGAGGGCGAGCGGGGTGCGCGCGCGCATCGCCGCTCAGCGCGCGGCGAGCGACGACACCTTCTTCTCGATCCCGCCGAGCAGCCCGTCGAACGACTTCTGGAACGACGTGATCCCCTCTTCCAGAAGCTGGTCGGTCACCTGACGCATGTCGATGCCGAGCGCGGTGAGGTCGGCGAGCACGCGCTCGGCCGCGTCGAGGTCGGCGTCCACCGTGCGCGCGACGACGCCGTGGTCGGCGAACGCGTCGATCGTCGCCGGCGGCATCGTGTTCACCGTGTCGGGGCCGATGAGCTGCTCGACGTACATCACGTCGCGGTACGCCTTGTTCTTCGTGCTCGTGCTCGCCCACAGCGGCCGCTGCACGCGTGCACCCTTCGCGGCGAGCGCGTCCCACCGCGGGCCCGAGAACTTCTGCTGGAAGAGGCGGTACGCCATCTTCGCGTTCGCGATCGCCGCCTTGCCCTTCAGCGACTCGGCGTGCGCGCGCCGGTCCTCGGGGAGCGTGGCGATGAGCGCGTCGAGCTTCTTGTCCACGAGCGTGTCGACGCGGCTCACGAAGAAGCTCGCGACGCTCGCGATGCCGTCCACCGGCTTGCCGGCCGCGGCGCGGGCGTCCAGCGCGTCGAGGTACGCGTCGATCACGCGGCGGTGCGCGTCGACGCTGAACAGCAGCGTGATGTTGACGTTGATCCCCTCGGTGATGAGCTCGCGGACGGCGACGGCGCCGGTCTCCGTGCCCGGCACCTTGATCATCACGTTGGGCCGCTCGACGGCGCGCCACAGACGCTTGGCCTCCTCGACCGTCGCCTGCGAGTCGTTCGCGACGCCGGGCGACACCTCGATCGACACCATCCCGTCGGCGCCTTTCGTCGCGTCGTAGACCGGGGCGAAGAGGTCGCACGCGCGGCGCACGTCCTCGGTCTCGACGAGCTCGAACAGCTCCCACGGCGACAGCCCCGACTCGGCCGACGAGAGCTGCTTGTCGTACGCCTCCCCCTCGGCCATCGCCTTCTCGAAGATGGTCGGGTTCGACGTCATCCCGGTGAGCGCCTCGTCGCGGATGCGCCGCTCAAGGTCTCCGTTGAACAGCATCGTGCGGTCGATGTAGTCGAGCCAGATCGACACGCCGGCGGCGTGGAGCTGCTGGAGTCTATTGGACATGGGTCGTGAGCCTCGGTGATTGGGAACGCCTAACGGGGACGCCTAACGTCCGACGTAGACGATCTTCCAGATGCGCCCCTTCGCGTCGTCCGTGACGTAGATGCCCCCGTCGGGCGACTGCGCGAGGCCCGACGGGCGATGGGCGGCGGCGTTGGGCATGCTGCGGATCTCGCCGCCCGCGAAGCCGTCGGCGAAGGTCTCGTACGCGCCGGTGAACTTGCCGCCCGACATGGGCGCGAACGCCACGCGGAAGCCCGCCTGCGGCAGCGGCAGGCGGTTCCACGAGCCGTGGAACGCGACGAACGCGCCGTCGCGGTACTTCGCCGGGAACGCGCGCCCCGTGTAGAACAGCGTCGCCATCGGCGCCCAGTGCCCCGGGAACGCGACCGCCGGCTCGGCCTTGCCCGCGCAGCGGCCGACCTGCTTGCCGTCGCCGCCGTACTCGGGGGCGAGGACCTTCTTCTTCTGGAACTGGTCGTAGTAGCAATAGGGCCACCCGCCGTCGGTCCCCTGGTCGACCTTGAACAGCTCCTCGGCCGGGAGCTCGGCGCTCTGCTGGTCCGTGAAGCCCCAGTTCTGCGACAGCTGGTCGCGGCCGTGCGACGTGGAATACAGTGCGCCGTCACCCGGGTGCACCGCGAGTCCCTCGGCGTTGCGCAGACCCGTCGCGTACCGGTTCGTGGCCGTGGGCTCCTGGTTCTGCTTGTTCGCGTCGAAGCGCCAGATCCCGGCGCGCATCGTCAGCTCGGGGCACGGGTCCTTGCCCGGCGAGCGGTTCTGCCGGTCGGACTGCTGACACGAGTTCGACGGCGAGCCGAGGTCGACGAACAGGTTCCCCTTCCCATCGAGCACGAACGGGTGCGCGTCGTGGCCGCCCGTCGGCAGCCCGGTGACGATCACCTCGGGTTCGCCGTTAGGCGTCAGGCGTCCCGCGGTCATCGGATAGCGCACGATGCGCGTGGAGTGCTCGACGTAGAGCCACCCCGGCACGAGCCCGATGCCGGTGCCGGTGCCGCTCCCGAACGTCTCGCGCACGTCGGCCTGGCCGTCGCCGTTCGTGTCGCGCAGGGCGAGCACGCCCCCGCCGGAGCGCGCGCTCGACCGGTTCACGAACACGTCGCCGTTCGGGGCCACCACGATGTGACGCGGGGTACCCGCTCGGTCGTCGAAGATCGTCGCGCAGAAGCCGGCGGGGAGCGTGATGCCGCCGTTGTCGGCGGCGCAGGCGGGCTTCGCGGCGGCCGAGGGGCCCGCCGTCGGCGTCACCTCGCCGCCCACCGCATGGGAGTCGACCGCGCGGCCGTCCCCCGAGCCTTTACCGCACGCCACGGCGATCGCTCCCGCGGCGACCAGCAGCAGCATCCCTCCGTGTCCACCACCCCGACCGGCGCGCGTTTCGCGGACCATCGCAGTCACGTCCTCCCCCTGAGCTCGAGTGTTGGTGCCCAGCCGCAGCCCGAGGGGTAAGTTATCGAAGCGGCGCGTGCGTGCGCCGCTGCCGTCGTCACGTCCATCACGTCGTGCACATGCCGCCAGCCCCCTCCCCGACCGCCTCGCTCTCGCAGCTCCCGCCGTACGTGTTCGCCGAGCTCGACCGCCTCAAGGCCGACGCCCGCGCGCGCGGGCAGGCGTACCTCGACCTCGGCATCGGGAGCCCCGACCAGCCGACGCCGCCCGCCGTGGTCGACGCGGTGCAGCGCGCGATCGCCGACACGTCGCGCCACGGCTACCCGCCGTTTCGCGGCTCGCCGGAGCTGCTCGCCGCCGCGGCCGGGTTCATGGCCGAGCGGTTCGGGGTCGTGATCGACGCGGAGCGCCAGGTCGTCGCGCTCAGCGGCTCGAAGGAGGGGATCGCGCAGATCCTCGCGGCGTACTGCGGCGCCGGCGACGTCGCGCTCGTGCCCGACGTCTACTACCCGGTGTACGGCCGCGCGCCGCTGCTGAACGGCGCCGAGGTGCACCTGCTGCGCGCGGCGGCGCCGGACTTCCTGCCGTCGCTCGACGACGTGCCGGCCTCGGTGCTGTCGCGCGCGAAGGTGCTCGTCGTGAACTACCCCAACAACCCGACGGGCGCGGTCGCCGACCGCGCGTTCCTCGACCGCGCGGTGGCGTTCGCGCGCGACCACGACCTGCTGCTCGTGAGCGACCTCGCGTACAGCGAGCTGACGTACGACGGCTTCGTCGCGCCGAGCATCTTCGAGATCGACGGCGCCGCGGCGGTCGCGGTGGAGATGCACTCGTGCTCGAAGGCGTTCAACATGGCGGGGCTGCGCATCGGCTTCGCGACCGGCCGTCCCGACGCGCTCGACGCGCTGCTCGCCTATCGCTCGAACGTGGGCTACGGCACGCCGTGGGTCGCGCAGGCGGCGGGCGCGCACGCGTTCTCGCACTGGCGTGAGCTGTCCGCGCCGGTGACCGCGGAGTACAAGCGCCGCCGCGACGCGGTGTACGGCGCCCTCGCCGCCGCCGGCTGGGACGCGGCGCCGCCGAAGGGCGCGATGTACGCGTGGCTCCCGGTGCCGGCCGGCTTCGACGACTGGGGATGGGTGCGCGCCGCGCTCGACGAGACGGGGATCGTCGTCACGCCGGGGCTCGCGTTCGGTCCCGGTGGGCAGGGCTTCTTCCGCATCTCGCTCGTGCAGCCGGCGCACGTGCTGTCCGATGCGGTCACGCGCCTCGCGCAGCTCGCCGAAGCGCCCGTGAGCTGACGCCCATGCGCCTCGCGTTCGCGTTCCTGCTGCGCCGCGCCGTCACCGCGCTCGCCGCGACGGCGCTCCCGTCGTGCTCCGAGCGCGGCGCGGAGGCCGCGGCGCCGGTGGACTCGACCGCCGGCAGCACCGCGCCGGTGCAGCTCGTCGCACGCGAGGTCGTCTCCGGGCTGGACGCGCCGCTGTTCCTCACGTCGCCGCCCGGCGACGCGCGGCTGTTCATCCTCGAGCAGCCCGGACGCATCCGCATCGTGAGCGGCGGCCGGCTGCTGCCGACGCCGTTCCTCGACATCGCTGCCAAGCTCACGTCGGGCGGCGAGCGCGGACTGTTGGGCCTCGCGTTCCATCCGCGCTACGCGCAGAACGGCCAGTTCTACGTGAACTACACCGACCGCAACGGCGACACGCGCGTCGAGCGGTATCGGGTGAGCGCGGACCGCGACCGCGCGGACGCGGCGAGCGCGTCGCTCGTGCTCACGGTCGCGCAGCCGTTCGCGAACCACAACGGCGGCATGCTCGCGTTCGGCCCCGACGGCAAGCTGTACGTCGGCATGGGCGACGGCGGCAGCGCCGGCGATCCGCAGGGCAACGGCCAGAAGCTCTCGACGCTGCTCGGCAAGCTGCTGCGCCTCGACGTCGACGACGTGCCTAACGGCGCCGCCTACTCGGTGCCGGCGGACAACCCGTTCGTGTCGGCGTCCGGCGCGCGCGGCGAGATCTGGGCGTTCGGGCTGCGCAACCCGTGGCGCTTCTCGTTCGACCCGCCGTCGTCGCGGCTCTACATCGCCGACGTGGGACAGGGGCGCCTCGAGGAGGTCGACGTCGCGGGGGTGCGCGAGGCCGGCGTGAACTACGGCTGGAACCGCATGGAAGGGAGCGACTGCTACAATGGCGCGTCGTGCGATCGGTCGCAGCTCCGGCTGCCGGTTGCGGAGTACGGCCACGACCAGGGCTGCTCGATCACCGGGGGCTACGTGTACCGCGGCGCGATCGCCGCGCTCCGCGGGCACTACTTCTACTCCGACTACTGCTCCGGCTTCCTGCGCAGCCTCCGCGTCGCCGACGACGGCAGCGTCGCCGATCGGCAGACGTGGAACGTCGGCGCGCTCGGCAACGTGACGTCGTTCGGCGTGGACGCGGCGGGCGAGCTGTACGTCGTGTCCCAGAACGGCAAGGTCTACAAGCTCGAGACCCGTTAGGCGGCCGCTCCGGCCGCTCAGTGCTTGTGCGTGCGCGCCCCGGTGTGGTTCGCGCAGCTCACGTTCGGGTTGTACTGCGCGAAGATGCCGTTCGGGTTGTCGCGGTACAGCCAGACGTGCCGGTCGTAGTGCGGCTCGAACATGTGCGCCTCGTCCGCCGCCGTCGCGGGGTCGTCGACCATGCGATCGAACGGCACGCCGCGGAACGACGGCGGCGCGCTGTTGCCCGCCTTCTCCCACGCCTTGATGAACACGAGGTTCTCGACGGCGACGAGATCGAGCGACCCGTCCTTCTGCGGCTCGTAGATGAGGATCGCCGGCTTGCGGAAGTCGATGTGCGTGCCGGTGCCGTCGACGCGCGGGTTCGGCGGGCCGGTGATGCCGAGCAGGTCGGGGCGCACGTAATGGATGCCCATCGCGCCGAGCGCCGCGGGGCGTCCCATCATCTCCGCGGTGTCGCAGAGGTCGAACGGATCGCGGATGTACCCTTCGGCGAGTGCGACCTTCACGTCGCGGAATCGCTCGGTCGCGGCGCGCACCGCCGTGAGATCGGGCTCGGCGAACTTCGGGCGCGCGGCGCTCCCGTTGGCGAGGCTCTGCGCGGACAGCGGCGACGCGGACAGGACGACACCGAGAGCGAGCAGTGAGGCGACGAGTCGCATGGTCGTTCTCCGGTTGAGGGAAGCTGAGGAGCCGGCAATTTCCCTCAACCCGGAAGCGCGCGCGTGAGTCGAACGACCCAGAACGGAGAGGGCAGGAGGGCAGGAGCGCAGGAGGGCAGGAGAGTCGTCGGCTCTCCTGCCCTCCTGCCCTCGCGCGCTTCGCGCGCGCCCTCCTGCCCTGTCAGTACCGGTAGTGGTCCGGCTTGTACGGCCCCTCGACCGGCACGCCGATGTACGCGGCCTGGTCGGCGGAGAGCGTCGTGAGCTTCACGCCGAGCTTCGCGAGGTGCAGGCGCGCGACCTCCTCGTCGAGCTTCTTCGGCAGCGTGTAGACCTTCTTCTCGTACTTCGCGTTGTTCGTGTGCAGCTCGAGCTGCGCGAGCACCTGGTTCGTGAAGCTGGCGGACATCACGAAGCTCGGGTGGCCCGTCGCGCAGCCGAGGTTCAGCAGGCGGCCCTCGGCGAGGATGAGCACCGAGTGCCCGTCGGGGAACACGAACTCGTCGTACTGCGGCTTGATGTTGACGCGCTTCACGCCCGCCTTCTTCAGGCCGGCCATGTCGATCTCGTTGTCGAAGTGGCCGATGTTGCCGACGATCGCCTTGTCCTTCATGCGGCGCATGTGGTCGACGGTAATGATGTTCTTGTTGCCCGTCGCCGTGATGAAGATGTCCGCCGTCTCGATCACGTCGTCGATGGTGAGGACCTGGTAGCCCTCCATCGCCGCCTGCAGCGCGCAGATCGGATCGATCTCCGTGATGACGACGCGCGCGCCCTGCCCCTTCAGCGCCTGCGCGCACCCCTTGCCGACGTCGCCGTAGCCGAACACCACCGCGACCTTGCCCGCCATCATGACGTCGGTCGCGCGGTTGATGCCGTCGACGATCGAGTGGCGGCAGCCGTACAGGTTGTCGAACTTCGACTTCGTGACCGAGTCGTTCACGTTGATCGCCGCGAACGCGAGCGTGCCGGCGTTCATCATCTCGTACAGCCGGTGCACGCCGGTCGTCGTCTCCTCGGAGACGCCGCGGATGCCGGCGATGACCTTCGTCCACCGGCCCGGATTCTTCTGCGCCTCGGCGCGCAGCAGCTCGAGGATGACGCCCCACTCCTCGGGATCGTTCTCGGCGTCGAACGCGGGGATCGCGCCGGCCTTCTCGTACTCGGCGCCCTTGTGCACGAGCAGCGTCGCGTCGCCGCCGTCGTCCAGCAGGAGGTTCGGGCCGCTGCCGTCCGGCCACATCAGCGCCTGCTCGGTGCACCACCAGTACTCCTCGAGCGTCTCGCCCTTCCACGCGAACACCGGCGTGCCCTGCGGGTTCTCCGGCGTGCCGTTCGGCCCGACGGCGACCGCCGCGGCCGCGTGGTCCTGCGTCGAGAAGATGTTGCACGACACCCAGCGGACGTCCGCGCCGAGCGCGGTGAGCGTCTCGATGAGCACCGCGGTCTGGATGGTCATGTGGAGCGAGCCCATGATCTTCGCGCCGGCGAGCGGCTTCTTGCCGGCGTAGCGCTGGCGCAGCGCCATCAGGCCGGGCATCTCCTGCTCGGCGAGGCGGATCTCGTTGCGCCCCCACTCGGCGAGCGAGAGGTCGCGCACCTTGAAGGCGGGTCGGTCGGCCGCGGAGGTCTTCGCGGCGGTGGGCTCGAGCAGGGTGCTCATCGTGACGGTCTCGGTTGGTGAAGGTGCGGCGCGCCTAACGCGCCGGGGAAAGGGCGCGTCGCGCGGACGCGGCGAACAGCGGCGGCCCCTTGGCCGCGGGGTCGTGCAGAAGCGGGACGATGCGCACGGCGTCGGCGCCGGCCGCGCGCATCCAGCTCTCGACCCGCGACGGGTCGAAGCCGAGCCAGACGTGCCCCATCTCGGCGCGGTACGCCTCGCGGTCGTGCGGCAGCATGTCGACGACGACGAGACGGCCACCCGGACGCAGCGCGCGGAGCGCCTCGCCCAACACGCGAGCCGGGTCGGCCGAGTAGTGGAGCGCGAGCAGGATCAAGGCGGCATCGAGCTCGCCGTCATCGAGCGGGAGCAACTCGAGCGAGCCCTCGCGCAGCTCCACGTTCGCGCGACCGTCGAGCCGACGGCGGGCCTCGGCGAGCATCGCCGGCGAGTCGTCGACGGCGATCACCCGCCGCACGAACGGCGCGACGGCGTCGGTCGTCGCGCCGAGGCCGCAGCCGAGGTCCCCAACGACGGCGTCGGGATCGAGCAGGGCGAGGAACGCCGACTGGTCGACGCGCGTGCCGAACAGCTCGGCGCGGGTGCGATCCCAGCGTGTGGCGGCGGAGAAGTACGCGGCCCGACGCACCAGCAGCAGCGCGGCGAGGCGGGCGGCGTCGGTCGCGGCGTCGGGGTGGGCAGCGAGCGGCGCGCGCACGGCGCTCCAGACGGCCTGCGCCGGATCGTCGAGCTGCGCCGCCATGCGGTAGCGGCGGCTGGTCCCCTCGGTGCGGGCGGTCACCCACCCGGCGTCGGCGAGCGTCTTCAGGTGCCGGCTCACCGTGGACTGCGGGAGCGCGAGCGCGCCCGCCAGCTCGGTCACCGCGAGCTCGTTCCGCTCGAGGACGAGCAGCAGCCGGCCCCGGATGGGGTCGGCCAGCGCGGCGAGGTGGTCGAGGACAGGAGGGGCGGCCATGTCTATTCGTATATCCGGATCAAAGGATATATGCCGGGGTCCGCGCCGGCAAGACGGAGCCGTTGTCCGGTTGCGGGGCTGGACCGCGTATCAACTCCGTTGCACCTTCGCTCCGCCCCTATCCCCTTCCCCTGCTCGGAGGCCTTGCCATGCTCGAGTCGTTGGCGTCTCCGTCCCCGCGCCGCAGCTTCCTGCAGCGCCTGGCCGCCGGCACGGCGGCGTTCCTCGCCACGGGTGGCACCGCGGCCGCTGCCGAGTCGAGCCGGCACGGCCTCGCGGCACCCGACGATCCGCTGTTCGCGCGCATCAAGGGCAAGCACCGCCAGGTCTTCGACGTCACCGCGCCTAACGACGGGTGGGGCCCGGTGTTCGCCCTCACGTGGATCGCGACGACGAAGGAAGCGCTTGGCGTCCCGGACTCCGACATCAGCGCCGTGATCGTGCTGCGCCACTTCGCCATGCCGCTCGCGCTGAACGATCAGATCTGGGCGAAGTACCACATCGGAGAGTTGATCAACGTCACCGATCCGAAGACGAAGACCACCGCGGTCCGGAACGTGTTCCACGAGAACCTGCCGCTGAACCCGGGGCTGACGTACCAGAAGCTCGCGGCGAATCCGAGCGTCGTGCTGCTCGCGTGCAACAAGGCGCTCACGGTGCTCAGCGGCATGGCCGGCCAGCGCATCGGCGTGTCGGCGGACCAGGCGAAGCGCGAGTGGACCGCGGGGCTCATCCCCGGCATCTCGCCCGTGGCGTCCGGCGTGTACGGCGTGCACCGCGCGCAGATGGCCGGCTGCACGTACTGCCAGGGCGGCTGAGCAGCCCGGCCGGACGACGTTAGGCACGACACGGTGGCCGCGCCCGGAGCTCCGGGCGCGGCCACCGCGTCGTTAGGCAGCCGTCAGATGCGCCGCTCGTTCGGCGGCGTCGCTGGCGTGTCGGCGACGACCGGCGCGTGCGTCACGGGATGCTCGTGCGCGTGCTGCGTGAGGTGCGAGGTCTGCCGCCCCATGAGGATGCGCACCGCGCGCACGTCGTGGCCGACGTCCACGAGCAGCACCGCGAGGTCGCCGACGCCCCACAGCAGCCCGGCGAGCACGATGAGCCGGCTCACCTCCGACACGAGCGTCGGCACCGACTCCACGCCCTGCCGCGCGAGCCCCGTGACCACCTCGGCGATCAGCATCAGCACGAGGACGATCGCGATCATGCGGAACAGCTTCGACAGGTAGCGGAGCCCGGTATACGGCTCGATGTCGGCCGCACGCACGCCCATGAGCGGGTCCAGCGCGCGCCGCGCGGTGTCGCGCCCATTGTCGCGCCCATTGTCGCGGCCATTGTCGCGGCCGTTCTCACGGCCGTTGCGCACCGCGGTCTCGTCGCTCGTGCGAGGAAGGATCTCTCTGTCGCTCATCCGCCATTGCTCCCGCCCGTCCATCGGGCGCGATACCCGCGGGCGTCGATGTGAGTGAAGGGACCGTGCGCACCGTTGCCGGGATAGATGCCGCACCCGCCGACGAGCTCGGGATGCGCCTGCTCCACGCGCTCCACCGCGCTGCAGACCACCTGCGCGTCGCGGATGTCGATGCGTCCGTCATGATTGAGGTCGTCCATCTGGCCGTCGCCGTCGTTGTCGATCCAGATGTCGTTCGCGTCGCCGTACATGTGCCGGCTGAGGTTCGCCCGACCGGTCTTGTCGCCGCCGCCGGCGTTGTACTGCGGCGAGCGGAACCCGCTCATCACGTGGAATCCCTTCGCGGCGATCCCATGCGACTCGAGGTCGGCGAGCACCAGCTCGTCCTTGTCGAGGATGGACGGCTGCACCACGACGTACTTCGGCCAGACGTTCTGCTGGTCGTGGGTGAGGAAGTCGCGGATGCGCAGGTGCTCGGACAGCCGCGTGTCCTGCGTCTCCGGGGTGACCTCGATGAGGCCGCGCGGCGGCGCGTACTTCGCCGGCGGCGCCTTCGCCGGGCCGCGCGCCCCGTGCTCCGTGGGCCACGACCCGATGTAGTAGAGACCGATCCGGCCGCCCTTGCGCTCGGAGAGCGGCGTGAGCGTGACGACGCTGAGATCGGTCACCGGCCGGAGCGCGTTCGCCACGCGAAGCGCGACCTGCCCGACCGCCGACGGACGCGGCGCCGCCGAGTCGGTGCCGTAGACCACCTCCGCACCGTGCGGCAGCGCGCCCGCCGAGTCGCCGGGGGTGCGCATGACGATGCGCACCTTGCCGCTCGCGCCGCGCAGCGGAACCAGAGCCTCGAGCGCGGCGCTCGTGAGATACGCGGTCGACGGCGCGTCGGGGTTCGTGAGCGCCGCGGCCACGGAGCGCGTCGTCGGGGTCGTCGCCTCGCCGCCGCTCTCGGCGGTCGTCAGCGCGCGCGCCTGCACGATGGTCCAGATCCACGCGACCGCGAGCACCGCGAGGACGACCGACGAGATCACCTCGAGCCAGCGCTCCGCGCGCGGAGACACCCCGGCCCGGTGCCACCAGCTGCCGGGTGGCTCGGGAAGCTGCAACGCCCGCTCCACGAGCTGGGCGACTGTTTCCATCGGCTGCCTCCGCGACGACGGGGATCCATCCGGCGACCCGCGGCCGGACCGACCGCTCCTGTCGCGTGATCCGTGCCGAGCGGAAGCGAGGCCGGGGACGGCTCGCGATCGTGCCCGCGAACCGTCCCCGGCCATCGGCTCATCCGTGCCGCCGCCGACTCATCGCACCTCGATCGTCGCCTGCATGTTCGGGTGGAAGATGCAGTAGTACGGATGGCTGCCGGCCGCCGCAGCGACCCAGCGCCAGCTCTTGCCGCCGTCGATCGTCTTCGAGTCGAACGCGCCGTCGCGCGCCGTCGCCGTGTGCGGCACGAAGTCGGTGTTCTTCCAGACGACGGTGTCGCCGGGCGCGACGCGCAGCGTCGCCGGCTGAGTCACGAAGTTCACGATGGTCACAGTGTACGCTCGCGGCGGCGGGCGTCGCGCGCACGAGGCCAGCGCGAGCCCCATCGCGATCGCGCCGGCGCTCGCGACCCCTGCCCGCGACCTCACTTCTTGCCGAGCCCGGACTGGATGCTCTTCGCGCGGTCGAGGTGCGCCGCGACGACCGGCCGCACCTTCTGCAGCAGCGCCTTCAGCTCCGCGTTCTGCGCGCCCGGAATGAGCGTCTGATCGAGCGCGTTCAGCACCGCCTGGTGGTAGTCGACCTCGTGCGCGATGTACGCCGAGTCGAACGCCGCGCCGCTCATCCCCTGCAGGGCGGAGTTCGACGCGTCGGCGCCGCTCTTCAGCTGCTGACTGGTCGGGTTGTCCTGCGGCGTCACGTTCAGCTTCGTCGCGAGCGCGACGGCTTCCTTGTTCGCGCCCGAGTGGTCCGTGATCATCGTCTGCGCGAAGTCCTTCACCGCCTTCGCCGTCCCCTTCTTCTTCGCGAGCTCGCCGGCGGTGCTGTCGATGGAGTTCGCCGTCACCGCGACGTGCGCGATCTGCGCGTCGTTCAGCGCGCCCCCGGACGCGCTCGCACTCGCGGTCGGGGTGCCCGACGTGGCCGAATCGCTCCTGGCGGCAGGAGCAGCGGTCGCACCCGCGGTGTCGGCCGCGGTGTCCTTCTTCGCGCAGGCCGCCAAGAGGCAGGCGAGGCTGGCCCCGCTGACGAGAACGACGCGCGCGAACGATCTGGTGGAGGACTGGACGGACATGTGGGCTCTCCGGACGTGGTGTAGGAACGCCGTCTGCTCGAAACGGAGAATAGCGCAGCAATTTCTGTTCTTTTGCGCCATCCCGCCGTTCGGCGGCGACCTTGACCACATCCGCGCGCGTCGCGGCGCGTCGAGCTACTCGACGCGCTGGACGACCACAGGCTCCTTCGCTGGCTCCGGCCGCCAGTCGTCGAGCCCCGTGGCGCGCTCGCGACGCGCGCGGAGGCCGAGTCCAACGAGCGCCGCCGCGCCGAGGGCGAGCAGTCCGGGCGACGGCGGCGCGGGGGCCGGCGCGGGCCTAACGGCTCCCACGCGGGCGGCGGCGAGCAGCAGGCCGCCGGCGACGATCGGCGCCATCACGAGCTTGCGGCCGATCATGCGCTCCGCCTCCGCGCCGCCGTGGCCGCGGCCCGATCGCTCGCGAGGACGGCGGTGACCCGCGACATCCACCCCGGCCCGGAGATGAAGTGGGCGGAGCAGAGCTCCCGGCCGCGGAGCACGGTGCCGACCGGCGACGGCGCGGTGCGGCGCGCCGCGATCGCGGCGACGAGCGCGTGGAGACGACGCGGAGCGACGGCGTGCGACGTGGACGGCGACATGAGGCCTCCCGGCGGTACGGTGTGTCGTGGACGCCGGGACTATGCGCCGCGCCGAGTCACCGCTGCGTCATCACCTCGTCACCTCGGGCCGTCATCGAGCGCCGACGAGCAGGTGGCGAAGCGCCGGATCGGGGTTCGTGAACGCCGCGCGGAAAGCCGCCCACGCGCGGCGGCTGGCGTCGCGATCGCCGCGACGCTCCTGCCACTCCGCGAGCCGGCGCTGCGCGAAGGAGTATGCGAGCCCCCGCAGCACCAGGTGCCCCGGCGGCACGCGCCGGTAATCCACCGCGCGCGCCATCGTCACGACGGCGGAATCCAGCTCGCCGACGTGCGCATACGCGTCCGCCACGATCCACCGCATGATGAGGCTCGGCGCGCGGTCCGCGTTCAGCGACTCGTGCTCGCCCGCCCGCGCGAGCGGTGCGAGCGTCTCGATCACGTGCGCCCACCGTCCCGCGCGGCCGTCGATGAGCGACGCGATGACGACCGGGCCGTGGCCGAGTCGCGCCAGCTCCACCGGCGGCAGCGCGTCGAGGTGTCGGAGGACGGCACGGGCGCCGCTCGTGTCGCCGCGCGCGGCGAGCCGCAGTCCGCGCGCCTGCACGGCGCCAGGGGTGCTGTCGCTCGCCAGCGAGGCGCCGATCGCCGGCTCCGACTCGCCGCTGACGATGGCGAGGATCGAGCGCGCGTTCTCGTACCAGCGCTGCTCGGCGCCCGTCGACCGCGCGGCCGCGGCGGAGAGGATGCGCCCGGCCGCGGCCACCTCGCCGTGGACGGCGCGCACCGCGGCGAGCGCCGTCGTCGCGTCGATCCGGAGGCTCGGAGACGAGCCGGGCGCGTTCGCCGCGCGTGTCGCGACGCGCTCCGCGTCGGCCCACCGGTTCGTCACCGTGGCGAGCAGGATCGATGCGTCGTCGGCGTAGACGCCGGTGAGCGCGCGCGCGCACGCTCCGCGGCGCGATCCGGACGGCCTAACGCCATCAGCATGTCCGCCGCGTTGATCACCATCGGCGGATCCTGATCGCGCCCGAACGGGTTGTTCGCCGCGGCGCTGTCGAAGTCCGCGAGCGCGTCCTCGTACCGACCGAGCATGTACATGTACAGCCCGCGGTTGCTGCGGCCGCCGACCGAGTTCGGGACGAGCGACAGGTACTGCGTGTACCACTTCACCGCCGACGTGAGGTCGCGGTCGATGGCGTACGCGGCGTCCGCCTTCAGCCGGTAGCTCTGCGCGGTGCTGAGCCGCTGCGGTCGACGCAGCGCCTCGCTCAGCGTGAGCCGCGCGGAGTCGAGATTGCGCGCCTCGATGTAGTTGAGCCCCATGAGCGCCCACGCTGCCGCGAAGCCGGTGTCCAGCGCGACGGCATCGCGCAGCAGCCGGTTGCTCCCGGCGACGTCGCCGCTCTCCTTGCGGGCGAGCGCGTCGACGTATCTGCGGTAGGCCGGGAGCGAGGGCGTGGCGATGTCGAGCAGCACCTGGTTGCGTTCGAGCTCACTGCGACGCTCGCCGAGCTGCTCGCGGAGCGCGTGGCCGAGTCGCTGCACGACGGGAACGACGCTGTCCGCGGAGGCGACCGCCGACGCGGTGGCGATCTCCTTCCCCGCGTCGTGGTCCACCACGCGCACGACGAGCCGGTATCCGTCGCCGGCGGTCTCCACGTTCCCGGTCACCACGGCACGCACGGAGCTGCGCTCCGCGAGCTCGCGCGCGAGGTCGACGTTCACGCGCGTCGTCTCGGGCCGACCCGACGCGCGGAGCGCCCCGGCGAGCGCGGACCGCGGCATGGTGGAGACGAACCGCGACTGATTCAGCTCCGTCGTCACGAGCTCGCGCACCACGCGGCCGAGCGCCGGGTCCGACGGCGGACCGTCGAAGTCGGAGACGACCACCCAATCGCGCCGCTTCAACGGCGACGTCTGCGTGCGCACGGCTACCGCTCCGACGACGGCGAGCGCGGAGAGCGCCACGCCGACGCCGGCCCACACGCGCAGCCGGCGCGCCGCGCGGCGCGTCATGCGGCGGCGGCGCGTCGGATCGACGAGCGCGGCGGAGAACTGCTCCATGCTCGCGAAGCGGTCGGCCGGATCCTTCGCCAGCGCTTCGGCGAGCGCGTTGGACACGGCGCGCGGCACGTCGGGACGCAGCGACTGGATCGCCGGCGGATCCTCGTACCGCCGCTGCGTGACGATCGCCTGCAGCGTCGGGCCCTCGAATGGCGCGCGCCCGGTGAGCATCTCGTACAGCACGCACGCGAGGCTGTACACGTCGGTCCGATGATCGAGCGCCGCGATGCCGATGCTCTGCTCGGGGCTCATGTAGCGCGGCGTGCCGACGACCATGCCCGTGTGCGTGAGCCGCGACTCCGAGTCCTCAAGCGCGAGCGCGATCCCGAAGTCGGCGACGAGCGGCCGGACACCGCCGGTGTGCCGCCGCCCATCGGGCGAGTGCCCGGCCAGCAGGATGTTCTCCGGCTTCACGTCGCGGTGGATGACGCCGCACTCGTGCGCGAAGCCGAGCGCCTCGGCCACGTCGCGCGTGATCCGAACCGCCTCGTCCACCGGAAGCCGCTCCTCGCGCTCGAGGCGGTCGCGCAGCGACTCGCCCTCGATGAACGGCATCGTGAAGTAGAGCAGCCCCTCCGTCTCGCCCGAGTCGTAGAGCGGCAGGATGCCCGGATGCGACAGGCGCGCGGCCGTCTGGATCTCGCGGAGAAACCGCTCGGCCCCCATCGCGACGGCGATCTCCGGGCGCAGGACCTTCAGCGCGACGAGCCGGTCGTGCTTCAGGTCGTGCGCGAGGTACACCCTGGCCGTCGCGCCGACGCCGAGCTCGCGCTCGATCCGGTAATTGGCGGCGAGGACGGTGCCGAGGTACTGCTGGAGATCCCTTGCCATCACGGGCCACGTCATCGGTGCTCACTATACGACCCCGCCGTGGCCCCTACCAGGGTCGTTCCTCCCTCGGTCCGAGCGGTCGACTTGCTATCTTGCCTGCGGTGGTGATCCGCCTACCCGCGCCCACCGTCGATGCACGATCCCCTCCCCTGCGACCCTTTCGCGTGCTCCGACTGACGACGTTCGGCGGCGTGCTGCTGCGCGACGACGGCGAGCCCCACACCGGCGCGGCGAGCCAGCGCCGACGGCTGGCGCTGCTCGTGCTGGTCGCCGCCGCGGGCACGCGGCCGATCAGCCGCGACAAGCTGGTCGGCGTGCTGTGGCCCGACGTCGACGAGGAGCGCGCGCGCCACGCGCTGCGCCAGGCGCTGCACGCGCTGCAGCACGCGCTCGGCGGCGACGCGCTGTTCCTCGGCACGTCGGCGCTGCAGCTCAACCCCGCGGTCATCAGCTCCGACGTGCAGGAGCTCGAGGAAGCGGCGGAAGCGGGCGCACACCAGCGAGTCGTCGCGCTGTACAAGGGTCCGTTCCTCGACGGCTTCGTGGTGAGCGACGCGCCGGAGTTCGAGCACTGGGCCGACGCGCAGCGCGCGCACTTCGCGCGGCTGCACACCGCGTCGCTCGAGGCGCTCGCCGCCGAGAGCTCCGCGCGCGGCGACCGCACGGGTGCGGTGACCTGGTGGCGCCGGCTCGCCGCCGAGCACCCGGTGAGCTCGCGCTATGCGCTCGGTCTCATGCGCGCGCTCTCCGACGCGGGCGACCGCACCGGCGCGCTGCAGTTCGCCGCCGTGCACGAGACGGTGGTGCGCCAGCAGCTCGGCACCGAGCCCGATGCTGCGGTCGCCGACCTCGCCGCGCAGCTCCGCGCCGGCGAGGAGCCCGACGCGACGACCGCGCGGGGCGGCGCGCGCGCGGCGGCCGCGCTGCGCGCCGACGCGGTGCGCGAGCGCGCACGCGACCGGCGGCTCGCGTGGCTCGATCGCACGCTCGGCGCGCGCTTCGACATCGACGCGCAGACGTCGCGGCACGTCGTCGGCGCCATCGTGAGCTACCAGGCGTTCGATCGCACGCGGCGCGTGCCGGTCGAGATCCATCTGCTCGATGCCGGCGTGTCGACGAGCGCCGACTTCGACCTGCTCGGCGCGCACCTCGACCGCATCGCGTCGCTCGACGAGCCGCACGTGGCGCCGCTGTACGAGCACGGCGTCGCGGAGCACGTCGTGTACTACGTGGTCTCGCGCCCGGAAGGCGTGTCGCTGCGCGACCGGCTCGCGCGCGAGCGGCAGCTGCCGTTAGGCGAGGCGCTCGCCGTCGCCGACGACGTGGCGGCGGCGCTGGCGCACGCCCACGAGCGCGGCGTGCGTCACGGGGACCTGCGCCCGAAGTACGTCGTCGGCGGCGACGCGGGCTGCGTCGTGACGGGGCTCGGCATCGCCGAGGCGCTGGTCAGCGCGACGGCGCACGATCGGACGTCGACCGCAATCCGCGTCGGATCGCCGGCGTACCAGAGCCCCGAGCAGCTCACCGGCGCGTCCGGCGTCGACGCCCGGTGGGACGTGTACGCGCTCGGCTGCATGCTGTACGAGATGCTCGCCGGCGAGGTACCGTTCGCGAGCGGCAACCCGACGCATCTGGTGAGCGCGAAGTTCACGGCCCCGGTGCCGTCGCTGCGCGAGCGGCGCGACAGCGTGACGCCCGAGCTGGACGCGGTGGTGCGGCGGTGTCTCGCGAAGTCGCCGTCGGACCGCTACCGCGACGGCGGCGAGCTGCGCGCGGCGCTCGCCGCGGTGCGCCCGACGGCGGGCGCCTAACGAAACGGAGTCGACATGAAGCTGACGGATCGCCAGCGGCTCGTGCTCAAGGAAGCCGTGGCGGAGATCGACGTGCCCATTCCCGGCCGGAACGAGGCAGGCCCGCGGTGGGACGGCCTGGTGCTGAGCATCCGCAACCAGCTCGCGGCCCGGCACCGCGCCGCGGTGACGACGGGGTTCGACAAGCCCGGACCGATGTTCTCCGAGGCGCAGGTCACGCAGATCATGACGCAGCTCGTGGAGCGCGGGCTGCTGTCGGTGGCGCGCGGCGCGGACTACTCCAAGCGCGTGACGGTGACCGACGCCGGGCGCGCCGCCCTCGCCACCGGCGGCGACGCCGACGACGAGTGACGGCGCGCGCTCACCACTGGTCGACGGCGCCGCGTCGCTTGGAGTAGAGCAGCGCCGCGTCCTTCATCGCCTGCGCCGTGGCGATGATCTCGTCGAGCAGCGCCGGCAGGAAGTCGGGATCGAACCCCCGCTCGTCGACCTTGAGGTCGACGTCGGCGCTCTCGGCGCGGCGGCGCAGGAGCTGGTGCAGCGCCCGACTCACGCGGTTGGCGTCCTTCAGGTCGGGCCCGAGGCCGTCGAAGAAGTCCGTGTACGGCGTGGGGTGCGTCGGGCGCGGCCCGTTCGTGGAGCGATGGTAGCGCTGTGACATCCCGGAAGGAGTAATCACCCTAGGCGGGCTTCACAGCCTGGTCGAGCCACGCACGCACCGTCGGCAGCAGCGCGGGGTGCGCCTCGCCCGGCCCCGCGCGCTGCTGGCGGATGGCCTCGCGCGGCGGCGGCGCGCTCTCGAGGCCGTGGTCCATCCCCTCGATGACGCGCAGCGATGCGCGCCCCGGATGGAACCCGTTGATCATGTCGACGAGGTACCGGCTGTCGGCCTCCGACGTGACGAAGTCGGACGTGCCGTAGATCACGAGCACCGGGCGGTCGATGCGCTTCCAGTGCTCGGCCTGGTCGACGTCGCCGACCTGCTGCATGTAGGTGTACGGCTGCGGCAGCGCGAGATTCCCCGCGCAGCCGGGCAGCGCGGCGGTGATCGCCTGCGGCGTCTCGTGGAGGACGTGGAAGCGGTAGGCGCACTGCACGTGCAGGCGCATCTCGCGCTCCACCTCGTCGTACGGGCGGCCGAGCAGCACGAGCTGTCGCCGCGCGTTCGCGAGGTCGTACTCGAGCCAGTTCAGCCCCGTGGTCTCCGCGAGCACGAGCGCGGAGACCGGGATGGAGTCCGCGACGATCGAGGCCTCGATGGGTCCCATGCTGTGCGCCACGATCGCGACGTGCGCGCTGTCCACGCGCGGGTCGGCTCGCAGCGCGCGGAGCCCCGCCGTTAGGCCGGCGATCTCGAGGTGCAGGTCGGCAGCGGGGCTGTCGCACGACGGCCCGTCGCTGTCGCCCATGCCCACCTTCTCCACGCGCATCACGGCGTAGCCGGCCCGCGCGAGCCCGTAGATCAGCGTGCCGTAGCCGCCCTGCTCGCGCAGGCCGTCGAGCGAGTAGCAGCCGACGCCGCCCATGAACAGCAGCCCGGGATGGCGGCCCGGCGTCGCCGGCCGCACGGTGATCGTGCGGCGTCGCACGCCCGCACCTTCCACCGAGCCGTAGTCCACCGTCACGCCGGGTGCCGCCGCCTCCAGCGGCCGCGCCACGGCGCGCGCGCGCAGCTCGAGCGTGTCGCGGCCGCGGCGCACACGCAGGGTCACCGGCCGCCCGGCGAGCAGTCGACCGCTGCGCGCGACGAACGTCGCGACGTCGGTCACCGCGGTGTCGTTCAAGGTGAGCACGCGGTCGCCGGCGTGCACGCCCGCGAGCGCGGCGGTGCCGGTGGGCCCGATGGCCTGGATCACGACGCCGCGGCCGTCCGCCGCGGCGGAGTCGCGGGTGACCGCGACGCCGAGCACGGCGTGGCGTGGCAGGCCACCGATGGTGTCGGGTACGGCGGGCTGGGCCTGCGTTAGGCGCGCGGCGGCGAGGCCGGCGGCGAGTACGGCGGCAGCGAGCGTCGACATGGTTCGCGATGCGGGTCTCTGATGCGTGACCAGCAAAAGGTGAGACCCGGGGATCCGCGGTCGCAACCGTGGAGCCCCGGGTCTCGTCACATCCGGCGCGCGCCGCGCCCGGCGCGTCAGCCGATCAGCCGCACTCGCTGAACCCGCACACGTGGCACTTCACGCACCCTTCCGCGAACTCGAGCTGGCTGCCGCAGTCGGGGCACGTGCCCATGAACGACTCGCCGGGATCGTACGCCTGCAGCCCGAGCTGGGCCTGCGCTTCCGCGCCACCGTTCGCCACCGGAGCGGGCACCACCGGGATCGACGCGACGGGCGTCTGCATCGGGAGCGTCGGCGCGAGCAGCTCCTGCTGCACGCCCTGCTTGTCGCGCCACCACTCCTCGAGCGCGAGGCCGACGGCGTCGGGCACGGAGAGCACCTTGTTCGGGCCGAGGCCCACGGCACGGTCGGAGCTGATGCCGCGGAGCTGGCGGTGGATCTCCATGAGCGGGATGCCGCTGCGCAGCGCGAGCGAGATCATGCGGCCCAACGCCTCGGCGTCCGCCATCGCGGAGCCGCCGGCCTTGCCGAGGTTGATGAAGACGTCGAACGGCTGGCCGCGGTCGTCCTCCGAGATGTGGACGAACATCGTGCCTAACGGCGTCTCCTTGCGCATCGACGTCGAGCGGAGCTTGTCGGGGCGCGCACGCTTCGCGCGGCGCTGCAGGTTCTCCGCCTCGGCGTCGTAGAGGCTCTTCTTCGTGCGCTCGAGCTCCGCCTCGAGCTCGGCGATCGTGCCGGTGAGCTCACCGACCTGCCGCTTCAGCGCCGGCAGCTCGCCCGCGCCCGGTGCGGCGACGGAAGCCGCGGCGGGCGCCCCGCCCTTCTCGCGCTCCTTCTTCGCCTGCTCGGTGGCGCCGGTGGACAGCACCTGGTTGTCGCGCGACCCGTCGCGGTAGACGGTGACGCCCTTGCAGTTCAACTCGTACGCGAGCTCGTAGATCGCGCGCACGTCGTCGACGGTCGCCGTGTGGGCGAAGTTCGTCGTCTTGGAGATCGCCGAGTCGCAGTGCTGCTGGAAGGCGGCCTGCATGCGCACGTGCCACTCGGGGGTGATCTCGTTCGCGGTGACGAACACGCGCTGCCACCGCTCCGGGATCTCGGACTGCTTCACCGAGCCGGTCTTCGCGATGCGCTCCATGAGCGCGTCGGAGTACCATCCCTCGCGCTGGGCGACGGCGACGAAGTCCTCGTTCACGTCGGGCATCATGACGCCCGCCTGGTTGCGCATGAACGCGACCGCGAACAGCGGCTCGAGCCCCGACGAGCAGCCGGCGATGATGGAGATCGTGCCCGTGGGCGCGACCGTCGTGACGTTGCAGTTGCGGAGGAGCTGCATCGGGCGGATGCGCGCACCGCTCGCGTCACGCGCGCACGTCTCGTCCGGGCCCCAGATGGAACGCGCCCACTCCGGGAACGGCCCGCGCTCGTTCGCGAGGCGCTCGCTCTCCTTCTTCCCCTCGACGTCGAGGAACTCCATCACGCGGCGGCCCATCTCCACGCCCTCGGGCGTGTCGTACGGGATGCCCATGCGCACGAGCAGATCCGCGAAGCCCATGACGCCGAGCCCGATGCGGCGGATGCGCTTGGACAGCGCGTCGATCTCCGGCAGCGGGTACTTGTTGACGTCGATGATGTTGTCGAGGAAGTGCGTCGACGTGCGGATGTCGCGCGCCATCGCATCCCAGTCGACGACGCCGTCCGTCACGTACCAGCCGACGTTCACCGAGCCGAGGTTGCAGACGTCGTACGGCAGCAGCGGCTGTTCGCCGCACGGGTTCGTCGCCTCGTACGCGCCGAGGTGCGGCACCGGGTTGTACCGGTTCGCCTCGTCGATGAAGAACACGCCCGGCTCGCCGGTGCGCCACGCGCCGAGCACCATCTTGTCCCACACCGTGCGCGCGTCGAGCTGCGCGACGACGCGGCCGCTCGACGGCTCGACGAGGTCGTAGCTCGTGCCCGCCTGCAGCGCCTGCATGAACTTCTCGGTGACGGCCACCGAGATGTTGAAGTTCGTCACCTGCGTGAGGTCTTCCTTGCAGGTGATGAACTCGAGCACGTCGGGATGGTCGACGCGCAGGATGCCCATGTTCGCGCCGCGCCGCGTGCCGCCCTGCTTCACCGCGTCCGTGCTCGCGTCGTAGAGCTTCATGAACGACACGGGGCCGCTCGCGACGCCGGTCGTCGAGCGCACCATGCTTCCCTTCTGCCGGAGGCGGCTGAACGAGAAGCCGGTGCCGCCGCCGCTCTGGTGGATGAGCGCCATCGAGCGGAGCGTGTCATAGATGCCGTTCTGCCCGTTGGACAGCGCGTCGTCGACGGGCAGCACGAAGCACGCAGAGAGCTGGCCGAGCGGGCGGCCGGCGTTCATGAGCGTCGGCGAGTTCGGCACGAAGCGACGCTGCGTCATGAGCGCGTAGAACTCTTCGGCCAGCGCCTGCACCTGGGCATCGCTCGCGCCGTAGCGGCGGTCCGCTTCGGCGACCACCGTCGCCACCCTCCAGAACATGTCCTCCGGCGTCTCCGTCGGCTTGCCGGCGGCGTCCTTCACGAGGTAGCGCTTCGCGAGAACGGTCCGCGCGTTCTGGCTGAGTTGCGCGGGGATGGCGGGCGGCGTGGTGCTCAGCGGCATGCGACGGCTCTCCACCTGTGGGTACGGCGATGTATCGACAGCACCGAGTGCTGCGGGACGGACGGCTTGTGGCGGCGGGGAGGCAGAGTCTAGTGGTGCTTGCTCGGTTCCACAATGGAGTGCGTCACACACCCGTGTCGGACTGTCGGACGACGTGTCCCTGCCGCCGTCTCACGCGTCACCGCCGATTCGGCAGCAGGCGCGCAATCGCATGTGAGACAAGAGGTAGAGACGCATTCGCCGACAGCTGTTCCACACCGTTGCGCAGCACGCCAGACTCGACCGCACCGCCCTCTGCTCGACGTCGCCAGACGCCGGCTTGCTCGCCTTCACGTGTGGCATCTCCCGTGCCGCTGTTGCGCGACACGTGGCGTCCCACGGACCCCTTGCGCGGCCGTGTGTCACACGTTCCCATGGCGACGGGTCCGGACAGCCCGGGACCGCCTAACGCGCCTCCCAACGCGCGTCCAGCCGCCTAACGCTGACCGTTAGGCGCCCGTCGCGGTCTCGCCGACGTGGCGCGGCAACTCGCCCGCGGCGTGCCGCCGCTGCAGCGCGAGATACGACGCCACGCCCCGGCGGATGCCCGCCCGGTGCGCGTCCGTCGTCGACCGCACGACGCGCCCCGGCGCGCCGACGACGAGCGAGTTCGGCGGGATCGTCGTGCCCTCCGTCACCACCGCGCCCGCGGCGACGATGGAGCCCGCGCCGATCACCGCGCGGTTCAGCACGATCGCGCCCATGCCCACGAGCACGTCGTCCTCCACCGTCGCGCCGTGCACGACCGCGCGGTGCCCCACCACCACGCGCGCGCCGAGCGAGCAGACGAGCCCCGGATCGGTGTGCAGCACCGCGCCGTCCTGCACGTTGGTGTCGGCGCCGACGACGATCCGGTCGCTGTCGGCGCGGATCACGGCGAACGGCCACACGCTGGCGTGCGCGCCCAACGTCACGTCGCCGCACACGAACGCGAGGGGATGGATGAACGCGGTCGGATCGATGGGCATGACTCGGCGCGGCGGCTCGGTGCGGTGAGAGCGGATTCTTCGGCGCTGCGCGCCTCAGAATGCCAGGCCTAACGTGAAGTACACCCGCACCGCCGACGGCGCGAGGTCGCGCTGCGCCACCGGTGCCGCGACGCCGAGTCGGAAGCGGTACGGCACGTCGTACGAGAGCGCCGCGTCGAGGCCGAGCTCCGCGCCGACCGACGCCATCCACGTCGGCGACGTCGGCGAGCGGCGCGACGGCGCGCCCGACGCCGTCGCCAGGCACAGCGGCTGGGCCGTGCGGCTCACCGACGTCGGACACCACGCGCTCCCCGCGTCGGCGAACGCGGTGACGAACAGCCGGTCGGCGAACACCGGCAGCAGGCGCGCGCCGCGCGCCGGCAGCGCGAGCGGCGCGCGGTACTCCACCGAGCCGGCCGCCGCGCGCACGCCCTGCTGCGCGCCGCCCGCGAACCCGCGCACGCCGAACGTGCGCGACGGGTCGCCGATCGTGAGCCCCGGCAGCACCTCCGCCGAGCTGCCGCTCACGCCGCCCGCCGTGAGCTCGGTCGCGGTGCGCGCGTCGGTCGCGCCGCCGGCGGCGCGCAGCGCCAGCACGTGGTGCGCGAACCCCGGGAGGTCGAGCGACTTGAACAGCCGGCCGACGCCGGTCGCGCGGCGCGACCACGGTCCGAGCCGCCCCTCCTGCCACCGCTGCTGCACGGACCCGGAGAGCGACACGCCGTCCTCCGGCGAGATGCTGCGCACCGGACGGCGCGTGTTCGACCATCCCGCCGACACGAACAGCGCCGGGAACGAGCGGCCGAGTATCGAGTCGGCGCGCGGCACGAGCGGCGCGAACGTCGACGTGTAGCCCCGCTGCTCGTACAGCGCGCCGACCGACAGCGACGCGCCGGTGCGCACGCGCGGCCGCGTGAACGTGAGCGTGAGCGCCGCGGTGCGCGACCGGCGAAACAGCGGCACCGTGTCGAGCACTCCGCTCGCGCGCACCAGCGTGCTGTCGTACACCCACGACTGGCTCGCGCTGAGATCGACGAGCGGCTGCGCGAGCCGCGCGTAGCGATACGCGACGCCGCCCTCGAGGTCGCGCGTGTCGAGGTTCATCGTCGCCTGCGCGGCGTACGAGTGCCGTCCGAGCACGTCGACGCCGCTCGTCGCCGCGCCGAGCGTGACGCTGCCACCGTCGGAGGGGCCCGAGATCGGCGTCCAGTAGCGCGGCAGCAGCGAGCGCCACGGTCGGTAGCGGGTCGTCGCACCCGTCGTGCGCTCCGCCTCCGCGGCCAGCCGCGACGCGGCCGTGTAGTACGTCGCGTCGCCGTCCGTCGCGACGGCGTCGAGCCGCGCCTCGTCGGTGACCGCGACGTGGTACCCGTCGACGTGGAACAGCAGCGCACCGAGCACGCGACCGTCGGGCGACGGCGCGGGGTCGCCGAGTCCGGTCGTCACGCCGCTCAAGCGCCGCGCGGGGCCGACGCGTGCGAGGTCGCGCACGTCGGCGGCGTAGATCTGCGGCGCACCCGTACGGTCGGACGACCAGTAGAGCCGCCTGCCGTCGGGCGACCAGCTCGGCGCGCCGTTCACCGCGCGGTCGCGCACGGCGTCGACGAGCGCGCGCCCGGTGGTGTCGAGCACGACGACCGCGGAATGCCCGCCGCGCACGAGCTGCACGGCGGCGACGATCCTGCCGTCGGGCGACCAGCGCGGCTCCGTCCACTGCGTGTCCGCCGATGCGCGCGTGAGCGGGACGATCGTGCGGCCGTCCGGCGACACCCGCACGAGCCACGTGAGCCCCGCCGCCGACTGCACGGCGACGATGGAGCCGTCGGCGCGCGCGTCGGGGCTCGTCAGGCGCGCGCCGCGCGTGAGGCGCCGCTGCCCGCGCGACGCCGCGCCGAATCCCGGGTCGCCGACCGACGCGTCCTGCACCCAGAGGTCGCTGCGCACTTCGAAGCGGTCGGTGAAGTCGGTCTGCGCGAACAGCACGCGGCCGCCGGGCAACGGCACGTTCGGCGAGAGCGAGTTGCGCCGCCCGAGACGCCGCCGGTCGCCGGCGACGTCCACGCGCTCCAGCGCCGGCACCGAGCGGCCATCGTTCGCGCCGTAGAGCAGCGTGCGCGCGTCGGCCCAGCGCGGCGACTCCACGAACCAGCCGGAGCGCGTGAGCTCGCGCCACGCGCTCGTGTCGCGCCGCGCACCGACGTCGCGCACGACCGAGTCGCGCCACGCGCGCCACGCGTCGGTGAACGAGAGCCCGAACGCGGCGCGCGCGGCGTGGTCGAGCCGCCACGGGATCAGCTGCGCGCTCTGCCGGTCGACGAAATCGCCGACCTTCTGCGGGCCGCCGTGCCGCGCGATGTAGTCGACGACGAGCGATCCGTACGCGTACGCGCGATCGCCCAACGGGAACACCGAGCCGGCGAGACTGAGCTGATCGAGGCGCGGGATCTCGGCGTCGGCGGCAGCCGCGCGCGCGATGAGACGGTGCTGCGAGCCGACGATGCGTCCGGCGCCGGTGAGCCGCGACTCGAAGTAGACCGCGAGCCCCTCGGTGAGCCACGACGGCCCGTACGAGTTGGGGAACAGCGCCGGGTTGCGGCCGAAGATCCCCTGCGCCAGTCGCCACACGCCGCGCGTGCGGTCGAGATGGAAGACGTGCGTCAGCTCGTGGGTGATGACGATCGGCAGCCAGTCGCCGTAGAACGCGCGCAGCGACGACGCGTCGATCGGCGGCTGCGCGTAAATGACGATGCGGTTCGTCGGCACGCGCTGCGCGTAGCCGTTCGAGAAGTCGACGTTGTCGGTGAGCACGAGGTCGACCGGCCCCCGCGGCGGCGCGAGCTCGCTCGCGAGCAGCCCCCACGCCCGCTCCGCCGCGGCGGCGGCCTGCCGCCCCTGGTCGTCGAGCGTCGTCGGGAAGTGCACGCGGAAGTGCGGCGTGGCGAGCGTCCGCCAGTCACCCCGGGGGTCGACTCCCTGCGCGAGCGCCGCGCGTGCCGTTAGGCATCCCAGCACGGCGAGCGAGCGTAGAGCGCGGAGTGTGGAGCGAACACGCCCTCGGTGCTCCACGCTCCCCGCTCCACGCTCCACGCTCACCGTGTCAGCGCGGACCGGCCAGGTCACGGAAATACGATTCCAGACCGGCGACGATGCCGCGCGCGTAGAGCTCGCGCCCTTCCGGCGTGCGCATCGCGTTCTCCTGCTCCGGGAACATGAGGAACAGCCCCTCGGTGAGCACCGCCGGATACCACGTCGGGCGCGCCACGGCGAGGTTCTGGTAGTGCACGCCGAGGTCGGGAATGCGGAAGCGCTTCACGAGCTCGCGCTCGACGTACCGTGCGAGCGGCTCCGAGTGCTGGTGGTAGAACAGCGTGCTCGTGCCGTAGTTCGCGAACGGGTTGGTGCCCTCGCCGAACGCGTTGAGATGGATGGACACGAACACGTCGGCGTTCGCGCGGCGCGCGATGACGGCGCGGTCGCCCAATGCCACGGGGTCCGCGGTCGTCCGCGTCATGACGACCTTCGCGCCACGCTGCTGGAGCATGTCGCGTACGAGGAAGCCCACCGGGAGCACGGCGGCCGGCTCGGTGAGCCCCGTGCCGCCCGTCGCGCCGCCGGGCGGGTGGCCCGGGTCCACGACGACGGTGAGACCACGCAGCGGCGCGCGCGGGTCGATCGTCGGCGTGCGCCGCAGCCGCAGCGTGAACGATCCACCCGCCGCGTCCCACAGCACCTGATAGCCGTACGGCGCGCGCGACAACCGTAGCGTCACGCGCGCGCGGTCGGTCGCGTCCTGCGTCCACACGATCTGCCGCACGAGCGTGTCGTTGCCGATCATCGGCAGGATCTCGGGCGTGAGCTGCGTACCGTAGAGCAGCAGGTCCACGTCGGTGCCGCGCTCGACGATCTCGTACGGGGGCCGGTCGCCGGTGCCGAACGTGACGTCGACCCACCCGGCGGATGGCGCGAGGCGCACGTTGCCCACGACGCGGCGCGCCGGCGCGGCGCCGGCCGGCAGCGCGACGACGTCGGCGTTAGGCACCCAGACCTCCAGCCGCGAGTCGAGGCGTACGCGCGTGAACTCGCCCTGCACGCCGGTGCGCTCGACGATCGTGCCGGGGATGAAGAACCACTTGTAGAAGCCCCCCGGCACCGGCCGGCCGATGATCACGCGATCGGTGTCGGCCGCGGCGTCGGGGCGGCCGAGCATCACGAAGTCGCGCGCGAGCGTCGAGTCGGGCCCCGTGCCGGGGCGGTCGGCGAGCGTGACGCGCAGCGGCCGCAGGCGGACGGTGTCGCGTCCGCGCGCGGCGACGAGGCGGGCCGAGCGCGCGGCGGCGAGCACCCGTGCCGGCACCTCGGTCACCCAGGTGGTCGCCGCATCGTCGCCCGGGGCCACGCCGCGCGCCGCCGACCAGTCGACGAGCGGGATGCGCGCCGAGTCGGCGGCGATCCAGACGGTGGCGTTGCGCGGCGCGCGGAGCGTCACGCGCACGGGCTCGTCGCCGCGGAGCGACAGGGTCTCGGCCGGCCCCATGCTCTCCTCGTCGACGGCCAGCGAGCCGGTGGCGCCGAGCGGACGCCGCGGCGCCACCCGCACCGGGATCGTCCGGCGTGCCGTGTCCGCACCGCGGACCGCGACCAGCTCGTAGCGCGGCGCGGACGCCGGGGGCACCGGCACGAACGCGAGGAACGCCCCGTTCGGGGCCACGGGGACCGTCTCGCCGTTGATCCGCAGGGTCGCGTCGCCGCTTCCCACCTGGCCGAACACGAACGTCGAGTCGAGCCGGCCGAGCGCCTGGTTCTCGCCGGGGGAGACGACACGGATGTTCAGGGCGCCGTTCACGCGCGGCACCGGTGGCAGCCCGACGCGCTCGGGAGCCTCGGCGGGCGTCGGCGCCGGCGTGGGCGTCGGACGGGCGCGGGCGCAGCCGAACGCGCTGGCGAGCAGGCTGGCGAGGACGGGCGCGATCGCGACGCGCGCAGGACGGGCCGCAGGGCGGGTCGTCATGCGCGGGGAAACTAACGGCGGGCCGGGGGTGCGGGGAGTCACGCCGGTCGCGGCGACGGACGGCCCCGGCGATTGACCCCCCTCTGAGCGGCGTCTATCTTCGCGCCGGATGACACTCGGCACTCGGCGCAGCTTCCAGGGCGCAACCTTCTCGGTCGGCGGGCGTAGTGGTCGCATGCGCCTGTTCCCGTGCCGAGCCGAAGCGTGGGCGTGATCTTGTCGCCCGACACCTCCGAGATGGCCGCCGCGACGGGAGTGGTGGTGCGCGTCTTCGCGCGCACCGACGTCGGGCGGACCCGGGAGCACAACGAGGACGCGTTCCTCGTCGCCGATCTGCGCGCCGAGGAGGCACTGCGGTTCGACGACGGCGAGGCGCCGGCCCGGCCGCAGGAGGTGCTGACCGGCAACCCGGGGATGTTGTTTATCGTCGCCGACGGGCTCGGCGGCGCCGCCGCCGGCGAGGTGGCGAGCCACATGGCGGTGCAGACCGTCTTCGACACGCTGCGCAACCGCCTCGCCGGCCCGGCGGCCGACCCGGCGCGCTTCGCCACCGCGCTCCGCGATGCGACGCTGGCGGCGAACGAGGCGATCCACCTGCACGCGCAGCGGAACCGCGAGCTGCACGGCATGGGGACGACGATCACCGCCGCGGCCCTCCTCGGCGATACGCTGTTCCTCGCGCAGGTCGGCGACAGCCGCGCGTACATCATCCGCGACGGCGCGGCGCAGCAGATCACGAAGGACCAGTCGCTGATGCAGAAGCTCGTCGAGGCCGGGGAGATCACCCCCGAGCAGGCGGAGCTGAGCGCGCGCCGCAACATCATCCTGCAGGCGCTCGGCCCCGAGACGAGCGTGAAGATCGACCTCACGCACCAGCTGCTGCGGCGCGGCGACCTGCTCGTGCTGTGCAGCGACGGGTTGTTCGGGCAGGTCCGCGCCGAGGAGCTGGCGCAGATCGCGGCGACGGCGCCCGATCTCGATGCGCTGTGCCGCGACCTGATCGACCGCGCGAACGACCGCGGGGGCCCGGACAACATCACCGTCGTCGCGGCGCGGTTCGACGGCGCGGCGCTCACGCCGCCGTCGACCGGCGACGCCGTCGGCCACCAGGCGTTCCTGCTCGCGGGCCAGACGGAGGAGCGGCGCACGCCGTCCGAGTCGGTGCCCGTGACCGCGACGCTGCCCCCGCGGTGAGCGGCGCGCCGCTGAGCGCCACGCCGCCCGGGGGCGTGTCTCCCGCCCCGCGCATCCCCGAGCGGCCGCCCGCGCCCTCGTCGCCGGTGTTGCCGCACCAGGGCAACGCGGTGCGCGAGCGGCGGGAGCGCGTGCGGGTGTACTACCTCGTGCTCGGTGCGGCGGCGATCCTCGTCGCGCTGCTCTCGCTCTGGCAGCTGCTGCACCGCTGAGCCGTTAGGCATCGCCGCCGCGGAGCGCGCGCGAAGTCCGCATGCGACGTCTGGTCCTCGGTGCGCTCCTCGTAGTCGGCGCCCGCAGCGCGCTCGCTCAGAGCCGGGTGACGCTCGCGGCGCCGCTGCCCGCCGGGGCCCGCGTACGCGTCACCCAGAGCGACTCGGGCAGCCGATTCCGGAACGGCATCCAGGCGAGAGTCGTCGCCATGCGCGGCGACACGCTGGTCGTTGCCGTCGATCGTGCCGAGACGGTCGCCGTGCCGCTGACGCGCGATACCCGCGTCGAGCTGTTCCGCGGTCGACGGCGACGCCCGCTGCGCGGGTTCCTGATGGGGGCGGGCACCTGCGCCGCGATCGGCGCCGCCGTCGGCGCGATCATGCCGGACGATCCGCCGGGCGAGTTCACCATCGGTCGCGGCGATCGCGCCGCGATCCTCGGCGGCGCGCTCGGGATCGTCGGCGGGGTGATCGGCCTGATCGCGGGCGCCGCCGGCGACGACGTGTGGCAGCCCGTCGCCGTGCCGGTCGACGGGCGCTGAGATCAGCCGCGCCGCGCGGCGAGCCAGCGCGCCGCGGCGCGCTGCATGGCGACGTCGCCCGTCCACGCGCACAGCAGCGGCACCTCGTCCGGCACGGCCGACGCGAGGCTCGGATGCGCGAACAGCGCGACGATCGGCAGGCGCCCGGCCTGCGACGCGCTCGCGCACACCGCGGCGACGCGCGACGCGACGTCGGCCTGCGCGTCGGCGTCGCCGTGCTCCGCGTCGTCGCCCGGGAACAGCGCGACGACGAGCGGGGCTCCCGCATCGGCCGGCGACGGCTCGTCGACCGGGCGCACCTCGTGTCCCGCGGTGCGCAGCGTGTCGACGAACCCGTCGTACGCGCTCGCCTCGGCGCCGCAGTCGACGTAGAGCACCTCGACCACCTGCGGCAGCGCGGGCGGCGCGCCGCGCACGAGATGCACCACGCGGTCGCACAGTTGCGCGCCCCACGCGGCGTCGGACGCCGTCGGGCGGCGCCAGTCGTTAGGCGGCGCGGCCCACTGCGCCCACTTCAGACGCCGCCTGACGCTCTGCCGCGTGCGCTCGGGATCCAGCCGCCGCTCGGCGAGCGCGCGCTCGAGCGCGGCGATCACCGCGGGCACGTCGTTGGGCGCGAGCAGCACGTCGCAGCCCGCGGCGAGCGCGCGCACCGCCGCCTCACCCTCGTCGCCGCCGGGCGTGCCGCGCACCGCGGTGGGTAGATGGGCGACGACGAGGTTGTCGTAGCGCATCTGCTGGCGCAGGAGCCACTGCAGCAGCTCGCGCGAGAACATCGCCGGCATGCCGCTCGGGTCGAGCGCGGGATAGGCCGCGTGCGCGGTCATCATCGACGCGACGCCGGCGTCGATCGCCGCGCGGAACGGCACGAGGTCGGTCGCGTGCATCGCGTCGCGGTCGGCGCGCACCACGGGCGCCTGGCCGTCGGCGTCGAGCGGCGCGCGGCCGAGCCCCGGGAAGTGCTTCGCGCAGGCGAGCACGCCCTCGGCCTGACACGCGGTGATCCACTCCGCCGCCATGCGCCCGACGACCGCGGGATCGGCGCCTAACGATCGCGTGCCGACGACGGCCGCGTCGTCGGCCAGCTCGAGATCCACGACGGGGGCGAGGTCCCAGTTCACGCCCATCGTGCGCGCCTCGCGCGCGGTGAGACGCGACGCGCGGCGCAGCGCCTCCGCGTCGCCGAGCCACGCGAGCGCGGCGAGCGGCGGCAGGCCGGCGGCGCCGGTGAACTGCTGCCCCGCCCCGCGCTCGAGGTCCGCGCCGATGAGCAGCGGCGTGCGCGAGCGCTGTTGCACCTCCTTCGTGAACGCGCGCACCGCGTCCTGGTCGCCGCCGAACAGCACGAAGCCGCCGACGCCGTGCGCGATCGCGGCGAGGGCCTGCTCGCGCGCGGCCGTGAGTCGACCGCCGGCGTCGGCGCGCAGCGCGACGACGAGCAGCTCCGCAGTGGTGCTCACGACGCGCGCTCCAGCGGCCCGCCGGGCGTCAGCTTGCCGAGCACGCGCGGGCCCCGCGCGCCGGTCGCCGTCGGCACGTTGCCCGCGCGTCCGTGCACGTGCAGCCAGCCGAGGAGCGCGAACGCGACGGCCTCCTTCGCCTCGCCGTCGAAGAACAGGTCGTCGAACGCGCGCACCGTCACCTCCGGCCGGTCGCGGTGCAGCTCCGCCTGGATGGCCGCGACGAGCGCGGGATTGCGCGCTCCGCCGCCGGAGAGGAGCACGTCGTCGATCGGCTCGGGGAGGAAGCGACGATACGCGTCGGCGAGCGCGCGCGCCGTCAGCGATACCGCGGTGGCGACGAGATCCTCGTCGCGCGCGTCGGCACGCGCGTCACGGCACATGGCGACGAGCCGCTCGACGTACGCGGCGCTGAACAGCTCGCGGCCGGTCGACTTCGGCGGCGGCGCGGCGAAGTACGGCTCGGCGAGCAGCACGTCGACGACGCGCGCGACCGGCGAGCCGGCAGCGGCGAGCCGTCCGTCGACGTCGTAGGGGAGCTCGGGGCGCACGAGGCGCGCGACCGCGTCGATGACCGCGACGCCGGGTCCGGTGTCGAACGCGCGCGCGCCGCCGCCTAACGACACCGGCGGCACCACCGTGACGTTGCCGATGCCGCCGAGGTTCTGCAGCGCGCGCCAGCGGTCGCCCGCGAACAGCAGCGTGTCGGCGATGGACACGAGCGGCGCGCCCTGCCCGCCGGCGGCCATGTCGCGCACGCGAAAGTCGGCGACGACGTCGACCGCGAGCCGCTCGGCGATGACGGCCGACTCACCGAGCTGCCACGTGGCCTCGCCCGGCACGTGCCAGATGGTGTGGCCGTGCGACGCGATCGCGCGCACGTCGTGGCGCGACACGCCGCCGTCGGCGAGCAGCGCGGCCGCCGCGTCGGCGAACCACTCGCCGAGCTCGAAGTTCAGCCGGCAGTACTCCTCGGGCGACGCGCCGCGCATGGCGGCGTGCAGCCGGTCGCGCTGGGCCGGCGTGTAGTCGCGCTGCGCGAACGCCACGAGGTCGGCCGCGACGCGTCCGGCGTCGCCATCCGCGAACCGCACCGCGGCCGCCGAGATCCCGTCGACGGAGGTGCCGGACATGAGCCCGACGAAGACGTCGGGGACCGCGCGGCGCGTCACGCGACGGGCGGCGGCGTGACGGGCGGCGGCGCACCCGGCAGCACGCGCCGCACGACGCCGCCCGCCTCGGAGATCGCGCGCTCCGCCTGCTCGCGGTCGACGCCGAGCGAGTACATGACGATCGCCGTCTTCACGCTGCCACCGGCGGCGTCGATGATCGCGCGCGCGTCGTCGCGGCTCGCACCGGTGACCTCCATCACGATGCGCTGACTGCGGTCGACGAGCTTCGCGTTGGTCGCCTTCAGATCCACCATCAGGTTGCCGTACGTCTTGCCGATGCGGATCATCGCGCCGGTGGTGATCATGTTGAGCACCATCTTCGTCGCGGTGCCGGCCTTCAGTCGCGTGCTGCCGGTGACGACCTCCGGCCCGGTGATCGTGACGATCGCGACGTCGGCGACGGCGAGCGTGCTCTCGGGCGGCGGCGAGCAGGCGACGATGCCGGTGGTCGCGCCGAGCTCGCGCGCGCGGGCGAGCGCACCGCGCACGTACGGCGTGGTGCCCGAGGCGGCGATGCCGACGAGGACGTCGCGCGGGCCGACGTCCCGCGCGTCGACGTCGCGCGCGCCCCGCTCGGGGCTGTCCTCCGCGCCCTCCTGCGCGCGGAACATGGCCTGCTCGCCGCCGGCGATCATTCCCTGCACCATGTCGAAGTCGACGCCGAACGTGGGCGGGCACTCGGAGGCATCGAGCACACCGAGTCGACCCGACGTGCCCGCGCCCGCGTAGAACAGGCGCCCGCCGGCGCGGAACGCGCGCTCCACGATCGCGATCATCTCGGCGATGCGGTCGCGCTGCGACGCGACGGCGAGCGGCACCCCGCGATCCTCGGCGTTCATCAGGTCGACGATCTCCTCGGGCGACGCGAGGTCGATGTCGGCCGTGCGAGGGTTCCGTTGCTCGGTGACGCGGGAGTCGAGAACCAAGGGCGCGCGGGCGAAGTGGGCGGCCCGTCGTCTGTACTGGCCGGCTGACGCGCGGCTAAGTTATCCAGCGCGACTGGCCCATCGCAACGGGCCGCACGCACGAGAAGTCTCTCACCATCCGACGTCGTCATGTCGTCACGCATTCGCCTTCCTCGGACGACGCGCCCGCTGCTCCTGGCCGGCCTGTCGGTGCTCGCCAGCTGTCGTGTGTCGCACGTCACACCCGCCGCGTCGAACGACGCCGCGCCGACGCTCGCCGCGCGGCAGGCCGCCACGTTCCCCACGGGGTGGCGCTTCCAGCCCGGCGCGCGCGCCGCGTTCGCGGAGCACGCGATGATCGCGAGCAACAGCCAGCTCGCGAGCGACGCCGGACGCGAGATCCTGCAGCGCGGCGGCAACGCGGTGGACGCGGCGGTCGCGGTGGGGTTCGCGCTCGCCGTGGCGTACCCGACCGCGGGCAACATCGGCGGCGGCGGCTTCATGCTGATCCGCCTCGCCGACGGCCGCACGGCGGCGATGGACTACCGCGAGATGGCCCCCGCCGCGGCGACCCACGACATGTACCTCGACGCCGCGGGGAACCCGCAGCGGACGAGCACGGAGGGACCGCTCGCCTCGGGCGTCCCCGGCGCGGTGGCGGGGATGGCGGAGGCGCTCGCGAAGTACGGCTCGATGTCGCTCGCGCAGGTCATGGCGCCGGCCATCCGGCTCGCGTCCGAGGGGTACGTCCTCGACAGCGCGGGGTGGCGCTCGCTGCGCGGCGACAGCGCGAAGCTCGCGCGCTACGCCTCGGCGTCGCCGTTCTTCGCGAACGGACGGCTCCTGTCGCCGGGGACGCGCGTGGTGCAGCCCGACCTCGCGCGCACGCTGCGGCGCATCGCCGAGCGCGGGGCGACGGAGTTCTACACCGGCGAGACGGCCGACTCGCTCGTCGCCGAGATGCAGCGCGGCGGCGGCATCATCACGAAGCAGGACCTCGCGGGCTACAAGGCGATCTGGCGCGAGCCGCTGCGCACGACGTACCGCGGCTTCACGGTGTTAGGCATGCCGCCGGTGTCGTCGGGCGGCACGACGTCGTTCGAGATCCTGAACCAGCTCGAGACGTTCCCGACGCTGCCCGCGTTCGGCAGCGCGGCGTACGCCCACCTGATCGCGGAGACCGAGCGCCGCGCGTTCATCGACCGCAACGCGAAGCTGTGCGACCCCGCGTTCTGCACGGTGCCGGTGGCGGAGCTCACGAGCAAGGACTACGCGCGGCGCCTCGTGGCGACGATCGATCCCGCGCGCGCGTCGCGCACGCCGGCGGGCCCGGACATGCCGAGCTCCCTGCACACGACGCACTACTCGGTGGTGGACGCGCACGGCAACGCGGTGTCGACGACGACGACGCTGAACCTCGGCTTCGGCTCCGGCGTGTGGGTGCGCGGCGCGGGGTTCTTCATGAACGACGAGATGGACGATCTCGCGGCCGCGCCGGGGAAGCCGAACGCGTTCGGACTCGTGCAGGGCGAGCAGAACGCGGTGCAGCCGGGCAAGCGGCCGCTCAGCTCCATGACGCCGACGATCGTGCTCGACTCCGCGCAGCGCGTGCTGCTCGTGGTGGGCGCGGCGGGCGGGCCGACGATCATCTCGGGAACGACCGAGGTGCTGCTGAACGTGATCGACCACCGCATGACGCTCGGGGACGCGATGCGCGCGCCGCGGCTGCACCACCAGGCGCTGCCCGACAGCCTCGCCTACGAGCGCGGCGGCCTAACGACGGCCGCGATGGACTCGCTGCGCGCGATGGGGCACGGGCTGCAGCAGCGCGGGTCGCTCGTGAACGTGAACGCGATCCTGCGCGTGAAGGGCGGCTGGGAGGGACAGCACGAGCCGCGCGGCTCCGGCGGCGAGGCGGGCTACTGAGCGGCGCTCAGGGGTGCTGGCCGCGCTTCTCGAGCTCGAAGCGCGCGCCCTCGTGCCCCTTCGCGGCGGCGCGGCGGAGCCAGATGAACGCGACGCTGTCCGACTTCCGCACGCCCTTGCCGCTGAGATAGGCGCGGCCGAGCCAGTACTCGCCGGTACTGTCGTCGCGGTCGGCGGCGCGCTGCCACCACGCGGCGGAGCTGTCGTCGCTCTTCTTCACGCCGCGCCCGCTGCGATAGTGCTCGGCCAGCGCGAGCATCGACGGCACGTCGCCGGCGTGCGCGGCGCTGACGAAGTAGCTCACGGCCTTCGGCTCGTCGCGCGGCATCCCGGTGTAGCCGACGGCGAGACGCTGGGCGAGCATCCGCTGGCCGACGACGTGCCCGAGCCCCGCGGCATCGACGAGGAGCCGCGTCGCGCCGGCGGAGTCGAGCGGCACGCCGCGCCCCTCGTCGTGCAGGCGAGCGAGCCGCACCATCGCCTCGGGGTCCTTCGTCGCGAGTCGCGTGTACCACGCGGCGGCGGAGTCGTAGCGACCGGCGCGCTCGTGAAGCTGGCCGAGCGCGAGCTGCGCCCAAGTGTTGCTCGCGATGCGCGCGAACGCGCCGCACACCGCCAGCACGTCGGCCGGACGCGCGCTCGCGGACGGGCGCTCGCACGCGGAGCGGCCGCGCGCGATGCGCGCGACGAAGCTGTCCGCCGCCGGCGTGCCGTACTTGAGGCCCGCGCGCGCCACGCTCACGCTGTCGCTCGCGCGCTTGCGCGCGACGACGGAATCGGGGAGCGGCGCGGCCGCCGCCGCGCTGTCGCCCGTCGCGGCCGTGACGCCCGCCGCGCTGTCCGCGCGCGGCGCCGCGGTCGACGCGGTGGCCGGCCCGGGTGCCTGCGCCGCGACGCGGCCCGGCAGCGGCGCCGGCGTGGCGGCAGACTGACGGCGCGCCTGCCACGCCACGCCGGCGGCGACCGCCGCGATCACGGGGACGGCGAGCCAGGCCAGCGCGCCGCGGCGCTTCGCCCGTGGCGGCGGCGGCGCCGGCACGGTCGCAACCGCGGGCACGTCGGCGGTGGGCGGCGGCGTGCGGCGGCGCTCCATGCGCTCGGTCTCCGCGCGCACGACGCTCAGCACCTCGTCGGCGTAGGTCGGGTCTGCGCGCAGATCGGCGATGAGGTCGCGCATCGACGCGAAGCGGTCGTCCGGCTCCTTCGCCATCGCCTGCTCGATGGTCGCGGCGAGCGCGGGCGGCGTGTCCGGGGCGAGCGCGAGCAGCGGCTTCGGCGTGGCGAGGAGCTGCTTCGAGAGGATGGAGCGCACCGTGGGCCCCTCGAACGGCAGCGCGCCCGTGAGCATACGGTAGCCGATGACGCCGAGCGCGTACTGGTCGGCGCGCGCGTCGATGTCGCGCTCGCCGACGGCCTGCTCGGGGCTCATGTAGTGCGGCGTGCCCATGACGAGCCCCGTGCTCGTGAGCACGGCGCTGTCGGAGCTGGCCTCGAGCGCCTTCGCGATGCCGAAGTCCATGAGCAGGACCTGATCCTCGCGACGGTCGAGCATGATGTTGTCGGGCTTCACGTCGCGGTGCACCACGCCCGCGTCGTGCGCCGCCGCGAGCGCGTCCGCCGCCTGCAGCAGGATGCCGCGCGCCTGCTCCGGGGTGAGCTGCTTCACGCGATCGAGGCGCGCCTTCAGCGACTCGCCGCGGATGAACGGCATGACGAGGTACGCGAGCCCCGCCGCCTCGCCGATGTCGTAGATCGGCATGATGTGCGGGTGCCGGAGCGCCGCGATCGTCTCCGCCTCGCGCCGGAAGCGGATCATCATCTGATCGTTCAGCGCGAACTCGGGGCGCGTGACCTTGATCGCCACGTCGCGCTTGAGCCGCAGGTCGCGCGCGAGATAGACCTCGGCGAAGCCGCCGGCGCCGATCCGCTCGCCGAGGTCGTAGCTCTTGCCGAGCAGCGCGCGGAGCCGCGGCAGCAGCTCCGACATCGGCACGACGACCGAGCCGGCCGCCACGAACTCCCCCGTCCGACGATCGATGCCCGCGGGTGTGGCCACGCCGCAGACGTAGCAGAACGCCGCGTTCGTCGGCAGGGTGGTCTGGCAGTTCGGACAGGCGCGCAGGGCCTGCTCCATCGCGGCGTCTCCCGGGCTGGCGTGCCCCGACTATCGAGCGCGTCCGGAATCGACGCAAGGGCGAGTACGACGAAGGGCGGCCGGTGAGCCGCCCCTCGAAGACCGTCGGGCTCCGCGCCCGATCACCTCGACATCACATGCGGACCTGTGTCGCCTCGTTCAGCTTCACCGAGAGGTCGGCGCCGTCGTTCAGACAGCCCTCGTAGTTCGCCGTCGCCGCCGCGGCCGCAGCGCCCGCCGCCGCGCCGGTCGCCGCGCCGATCACGGTGCCCTTCGTGTCCTTGCCGAGGATCTGGCCGGCGATGGCGCCCGCGATCGCGCCGCCGATGACCTTCTGGCGGTCCTTCGACGCCGGCTCGTTGCGCACGCGCGAGATCTCGGCCGACTGCGTCGTCGCGTCGACCGCGTAGGTGTGCCCGCCGAACGTGATCGAGATGACGCGGAAGCCCATCTGGATCTTGTCGTTCGCGTTCTCGCTCCGCTTGAGCTGCGTGATCTCGACGGTGGCCTGCGAGCCGGCCGGGATGGTGACGCCGTTGGAGCCGCTCACCGCGCTCGAGAGCGTCGCCGTGAACCGCTCGCCGACGTGGTTCGTGTTCGTGCAGACCTTCGAGTTGGAGCGCAGCGCCAGCGTGGTGCCGGCCGGGATGGAGCCGACGTTCGAGCGCTCCGCGGCACCGGCGCCGCCGGCGTTCGGCGTCACCGTGTTACCGCTCGCGGTGACGGTCGGCTTCGCGGGCGCGGGCGCGGGGGCCGACGTCGTGGGGCGCGGCGCGGGCGGCGGGGGCGGCGTGCGCGTGCGCACGGTCGTGCCCGAGGAGCTCGAGGTCGTGGTGCGCGGCCGGGCCGGCGTCCGGGTCGGCGCGGGCGTCGGCGCCGGAGCGGGCGCGGTCGCCGTGGTCGTCGGCGGCGTGGTCGTGGCCGGCGGCGTGTTCGCCGGCACGTCCTGCAGCTGCGGCTGCGCGGAGGTGTCACTGCCCGCCATCGCGAGGTCGCGGGAGAGCGCGGTATCCTGCGACAGCGCATCGTTCTTCCGGTCGCCACCGCACGCGGCCGCGCCAGTGGCGAGCGCCGCCAGCGCGGCCAGAAGCGGAGTCCGGAGACGGGTATATTTCGACATGCGTGAGCTCCAGGTGGATGAAGGCGTCGTGCCGCACCTCGTCGGGATCCTACCCGGGTCGCGGTCGCAGGTGCCGGGGTGGACTGGCGGGCAACGCGCATGCCAGGGTTGAGGGCGCTTCGGCGTCTGGTGCCGTTCCTGCGCCCCTACGCGGGACGCATGGCGCTCGGCCTCGTGCTCGTGGTCGCCTCGGCGTCGTTCGGGAGCGTGATCCCGTGGCTCCTGCGCGAGGGCGTCGACGAGCTCACTGCGGGCGCGCCCACGGCGCGTGTGCTGCGCGTGGCGGGGCTGATGCTCGGCGCGTCGGTCGCGGGCGGCGCGCTGCGCTTCTTCATGCGGCAGGTGCTGAACGCGGTGAGCCGCCACGTGGAGTACGACATCCGCGACGCGCTGTTCGCGCGGCTCGTGACGCTCGACGCCCCGTTCTACGCCCGGTGGCGCACCGGCGAGATCATGGCGCGGGCGACGAACGACCTCTCGGCCGTGCGCATGGCTGCGGGGCCGGCGATCATGTACCTCGTGAACACGGTCGCCGGCGGCGCGTTCGCGCTGGCGTTCATGCTGCGCATCGACGCGCGGCTCACGGGGCTCGCCGTGCTGCCGATGGTCGCGCTGCCGTTCATCACGGTGCGCCTGGGCCGCGCGATCCACGACCGCTTCGAGGCCGTGCAGGAGCACTTCGGCGAGATGACGACGCGCGCGCAGGAGAACCTCGCCGGCGTACGCGTGGTGCGCGCGTACCGGCAGGAGGCGTCGGAGTCGGCGCGGTTCGCGGCGTTAGGCGCGGAGTACCTGACGCGCAATATGGCGCTGGCGCGGCTCAACGGCGTGATGAACCCGTCGTTCTCGCTGATCGCGGGGCTTGGCGCGGTGGTGGTGATCGGTGTCGGCGGAGGGCTCGTGCTGCGCGGCGCGATCACGGTCGGCGCGTTCGTCGCGTTCGGGATCTATCTCGCGATGCTCACGTGGCCGCTCATCGCGCTGGGCTGGGTGACGAACCTGTTCCAGCGCGGGGCCGCGTCGATGGCGCGGCTCGGCGAGCTGCTCGACGCGCGCCCCGACGTGTCGTCGCCGGAGCGGCCGATCGCGCTGCCGCCGGCCGCGCGTGGAGGCCGCAGACTGACGTTCCGCGACGTCGGGTTTCACTTCCCGCAGGTCGGGACTGGGGACGCGGGACTCGGGACTCGCGAGGGACGCCCGAGTCCCGAGTCCCGAGTCCCGAGTTCCGAACCGCGTTGGGTCCTTCGCCACGTGTCGTTCGACCTGCCGGCGGGCGCCACGCTCGGCGTGGTGGGCGCGGTGGGGAGCGGGAAGACGGCGCTGATCGACCTCGTGCCGCGCCTGTACGACCCGCAGGAAGGCGAGGTGCTGCTCGACGGCGTGCCGCTGCGCGACCTGGATCTCGCGGCGCTGCGGCGGGAGATCGGCTACGTGCCGCAGGAGAGCCTCCTGTTCAGCGAGACCATCGGCCGCAACATCGGCTACGGGCTGGAGGGCGGCCGCGAGGAGCCGACGTCGGTGGTGCGCGTGGAGGAGACGACGTCGGGCGCGACGGAGCCGGGGACGGGCGACGCGATCCGCTGGGCGGCCGACGTCGCGCAGCTCGGCGAGACGGTGGCGGAGCTGCCCGCCGGCTACGAGACGATACTCGGCGAGCGCGGAGTGAACCTCTCCGGTGGGCAGAAGCAGCGCGCCGCGCTCGCGCGCGCGCTCGCCCGCCGGCCGCGCGTGGTGCTGCTCGACGACGCGCTGTCGGCGGTCGACACGCACACCGAGGCGGCGATCCTGCGCGGGCTGCGCACCGCGCTCGAGGGGCGCACGACGGTCATCGCGTCGCACCGCATCAGCGCCATCCGCGACGCGTCGTGGATCCTCGTGCTCGACGACGGGCGCGTGGTGGAGCAGGGGCGGCACGAGGAGCTGCTCGCGCGCGACGGGCGGTACGCCGCCCTGCTCCGCCGCCAGCAGCTCGCGGACGCGATCGAGTCGGACGAGGAAGACGCGGAGGACGAGGCGGCAGCGGCCGGAGCGTGACGTACGCCGCGTCGCGTGTTCGTACGGAGTTGGCACCGGGTGTTTCCGCCGGTACGTTACCGCCATGGTCCCGACTTCCGTCACCGTGGAACCGAAGCGGCACGTGCTTTCGCACACGGAGAGCCTCGAGGCGCGCCTCGCCGCGCTCGAGTTCCAGACGGCGGAAGCCGCCCGGCTCATCGCCGAGCTGCAGGCGCGCGACGCGCTGAAGACGCAGTTCCTCGCGAACATCTCGCACGACCTGCGCACCCCGCTCTCGGCCATCATCACGCACGCCGAGGTGCTGCGCGACGGCATGCTCGGAGAGCTGAACGAGAAGCAGGTCGCCAGCCTCTCGGGCATCATCAAGGGCGGCCATCAGCTCATCCAGATGGTGAGCGAGATCCTGACGTACGCGCGCGGCGCGGCGAACCAGCTCGCGCTCGCGCCGACGGACTTCTCGTTCGGCGCCGTGATCGACCAGCTCGTGATGCTGAACCAGCCGCTGGTGGCGAAGAAGCGCCTGCAGCTCACGACCGACACGCCGGCCGATCTGCCGCCCGTGCGCGCGGACCGCGAGAAGATCAGCCACGTGCTCGGGAACCTGGTCGGCAACGCGATCCACTTCACGCCGGAGGACGGGCGGGTGTGGATCCGCGCGCGACTGCGCCCGTCGGCGGGCGGCCGCGAGCTGCTCGTCGAGGTGGGCGACACGGGGATCGGCATCGCGCCGGAGCACCACGATCTCGTGTTCCGCGAGTTCGCGCAGGTGGACTCCTCGGCGTCGCGGCAGCACCACGGCACGGGGCTCGGGCTCGCGATCGCGCGCAAGCTCGTGGAACTGCACGGCGGGCGGATCTGGGTGGAGAGCGCGCTCGGCGACGGGAGCCGCTTCTACTTCACGATCCCGCAGGACGCCTCCTGACGCCGCTCGTCCTCGTCGTCGACGACAGCGAGCTGGTGACCGACGCCCTCGCCGTCCTGCTCGACGCGGTGGGCTACCGCAGCCGCGCCGCCGGATCGGTGGCCGAGGCGCTGCGCGCGACGCGCGAGGAGCCGCCGGACGCCGCGCTCGTCGACCTCACGCTCCCCGACGGCGACGGTCTCGACGTCGTGCGCACGCTTGCCGCCGAGGGACGGATGCCGCGCGCCGTCGTGGCGCTCACGGGGCGCGACGATCCCGAGACGGAGGCGCGCTGCCTGGCCGCGGGATGCCGCGCGGTGCTCGTGAAGCCCGTGAGACCCGCAGTGCTCGTCGCGGGGCTGCGCGAGTGGCTGGGGGCCTGACAGGAGCGACAGGAGCCGGTGCGGTTCTTTTCGACAGGATGGACAGGACGGACAGGATAGAACCAACAGCACGTGCGGTGCCTTCGTTGTTGGTTCTCGTCCTGTCCGTCCTGTCCATCCTGTCACGAAAGAGGCACAGGCATCCTGTCTTCTCAGATCCGCGAGCGGATCGCGTCGGGAGTGAGCCCTTGCAGCATCGTCGTCAGCACGCCGAAGTAGTTCGTCACCATCAGCAGCCCGACGGCGACGAGCAGCGCGCCGGAGACGCGCGAGACGACGCCGAGATGCGCGCGCAGACGGCGGAACGCGGCGAGGAACTGCGGGATGGCGACCGCCGCGAGCACGAACGGCACGGCGAGCCCCAGCGAGTACGTCGCGAGGAGCACCGTGCCGCGCCCGGTGTCGGCCGCGCTCAGGTTGTACGTGAGGATCGCGCCGAGTATGGGCCCGATGCACGGCGTCCATCCCGCGCCGAACGCGATGCCGACGAGCACCGTCCCGAGGTAGCCCGCCGGCTTGTCGGCGAGGTGCACGCGCCGCTCGCGGTCGAACGCCGCGAGGTGAAACGCGCCGAGGAGATAGAGGCCGAACGCGATCACGAGCACGCCGCCGAGCCGCGTCACCACGCCGCGGTACGCGACGAGCAGCCGACCGAGCGCGCTCGCGCCCGCGCCGAGGGCGACGAAGATGAGCGAGAAGCCGAGGACGAACAGCAGCGCGTGCACGAGCGCGGCGCGGCGCGCGCGCTGCGCGTCGTCGAGGCTGACGCCGGTGATGAACGTGACGTAGCTCGGGATGAGCGGCAGTACGCACGGCGACAGGAACGACAGCAGCCCGGCGACGAACGCGGCGAGCAGTCCGAGGGAGGAACCCGCTTCCATACCGGAAGTATACTGCGTCGGCGGCCTCGCGCCGTCGCCTCGTTCCCCCACGCCGTGTCGCCGATCTCCCGCACGATCCCTCTCGTCGTCGCCGCGCTGACCGCTGCGTCGTCGCTCGGCGCGCAGCCGCGACCCGCGACGGGCGCGGTGCGGGTCCGCGTGGCGTCGGCGGTCACGGGCGAGGGGGTGCCACGCGCCGTGGTCTCGCTCGACGCGCCTAACGCGGCCCCGCGGCGCCTGTCGGCGGACGACGCGGGCGTGGCATCGTTCGGGGGCCTCGCCGCGCACGCGTGGACGGTGCACGCACGCGCGCTCGGCTACCGTCCCGCGGCGTCGACCGTGAACGTGCGCGCGGGGGACACGACGGTCGTCACGCTACGGCTCGATCCGGCGCCACAGACGCTGGAGGCGATGCGCGCCGAGGAGCACGCGACGGAGCGCGGGCAGTTCGAGCGGACGCCCGATCCCGGCGCGATCACGCTGACGGGGCGCGCGATGCGGTCGGTGCCGTCGATCGGCGAGCCGGACGTGCTGCGCGCGGCGCAGCTGCTCGCCGGCGTGGTGGCGCGCAACGACTACACCGCGGGCTACAACGTGCGCGGCGGCGAGAGCGATCAGAACCTCGTGCTGCTCGACGGGATCCCGGTCTACAACCCGTTCCATCTCGGTGGGCTGTTCGGGACGTTCATCGACCAGGCGGTGGGCAGCGTGGACATGCTCGTCGGCGGCTTCCCCGCGGAGTACGGCGGTCGGCTGTCGAGCGTGCTCGACGTGCACACGCGCGAGCCGGAGCGCGCCGGCGTGCACGGCACGGTGGGCGTGTCGATGCTGACGTCGAGCGCGACGCTCGGCGGCACGGTGGACGACGGACGCGGCGCGTGGACCGTCGGCGCGCGGCGCACGTACATCGACAAGGTGGTCGGCGCGCTCACGTCGAAGACGCTGCCGTACCACTTCCAGGACGCCCAGGGGAGCGCGCGCTGGGCCGTCGGCGGCGGCACGCTGTCGCTCACGGCGTACGCGGGATCGGACGATCTCGGCGGCAGCTTCGCGGACTTCGGCGACTCGTCGCAGGCGGGGGGCGGCGCGTTCGCGTTCCGGTGGGGGAATCGCCTCGCCGGCCTCGCGTACAGGCGGCCGTTAGGCGGCGGGCGGTGGCGGGACAGCGCGCGCGTGTCGCAGCGCGCGTCGGTGACGGCGTTCTCCACGCTGCTCGACCTCGGCGCCGGCACCATCCGCTTCTCGGACGATCTGCTGGAGATGCAGGCGGCGGGGCAGCTGCTCGCGTGGCACGGCGCGCATCAGCCGCGCGTGGGCTACGAGCTGTCGCACCTCGCGATCGACTACGACGTGACGTCGACCGGATCCGGCGCGGCGCTGTTCACGCTGCGACAGCGGCCGACCGCGCTCTCGCTGTACGCCGACGACCTGTGGAAGCCGGACGATCGGCTGCTCGCGCGGCTCGGCGTGCGCGCCGAGGGCGTGAGCGGCGCGCGGTGGGCCGGGATCTCGCCGCGCGCGTCGGTGCGCTGGTTCGCGACGCCGGACCTCGCGTTCACCGTCGCGGCGGGACAGTACGCACAGTGGACGCACGCGCTGCGCAACGAGGACGTGCCCGTGCGCATCTTCGACTTCTGGATCGCGAGCGACCGCTACACGCCCGTGTCGACGGCGACGCACGCGATCGCGGGCGCGGAGCGGTGGTTCGGCGCGCGGACGTTCGTGCGCGCGGAGGGCTACGCGAAGCGCTACCGCCATCTCGTGGAGCCGAACGACGCCGACGACCCCGCGGTGCGCGGCGACGAGTTCCGCGGCGTGCACGGCTGGTCGTACGGTGCCGACGTGCTGGTGCGGCGGCTGGAGGGGTCGCGCTTCAGCGGGTGGCTCGCGTACGGCTACGGTGTCGGATCGCGCGCGCACGACGCGCTCGGCGACGGCGCGTCGCCGGGGGGCGTGCTGTCGACGGACGAGGGCGCGTACTGGCCGGCGCAGGACCGCCGCCACAACCTGAACCTCGTCGGCAGCTGGAAGCTCGGGCGCGGCTACGTGTTAGGCACCCGGTTCGGCTACGGCTCGGGCACCCCGTTCACCGACGTCACGGGGCAGATCGTGCGCCGGCTCTACGACGGGTCGAACAACACGTGGGACACCGGCGTGAACCGGCCGGGCCCCGAGCCGGTGGGCGGCGCGCGCAACGCGTCGCGCTATCCGCCGTTCCATCGTCTCGACCTCGGCGTGACGCGCACGTTCGTGCGCGGGCGCACGACGTGGACCCCGTCGCTGCAGCTCATCAACGTGTACAACCGACAGAACACGTTCGTGTACGCGTTCGACTATCAGGCCAACCCGCCGACGCGCACGGCGATCTCGCAGTTCCCGCTGCTGCCGAGCGTGGGACTGACGGTGGAGTTCTGATGCGGCGGGTGCTGGCGTCAGGCGTGCTCGCGCTCCTCGCGGCGTGCGAGTTCGGCGAACGGAGCGTCGCGCCGGGCGAGGAGCGGCCCGTGGTGCACGCGGTGCTGAACCCGACGCGGATCGCGCAGAGCGTGCTCGTGGAGCGCACGCTCACGGGACGCGTGTCGGTGTTCACCGACTCCGCCGCGTCGGCCGTCGATCCAATCGTCAGCGGCGGCGGCGTGCCGATCAGCGGCGCCCGCGTGACCGTCGTCGGTCCCGATGGCACGACGGCGACGGCGATCGAGACGCGCGTGTCGCGCAACGGCGCCGCGCCGGCGGGCACCGGCGTCTATCGCTTCGTGAACACGGCGCCCGACGCGGGGCGTGGCGAGGAGCGGCCGCCGGGCTTCGGGCTCGCGAACGAGATCGTGCTGGTGCCGGGACGCCGCTACCGGCTGCGCGTGGAGACGCCGGACGGCCGCGTGACGACCGGCGAGACGCTGGTGCCGGGCAGCACGCTGCCGCCGGACGACTTCCGCGCGCTCGAGTTCAACCGCGACACGGACACGCTGAGGCTCCGGTGGGACGCGCTGCCCGGCGCCCGCACGTACACGCTGCGCATCGACACGCCGTACGGCGCGTTCTTCATGTTCAGCGACTCGACGTCGGTGAGCCTCACGGGCGAGCTGCGCAACCTGTTCGCCGACCGGCTGCCGCGCGTGTTCCAGGCCGGGTTCACGCAGAACGTGTGGGTCGCCGCGGTCGACACGAACTACTTCGACTATTACCGCTCGGCGAACAACCCGTTCACCGGCTCGGGGATCATCAACCGGCTGGACGGCGGCATCGGGTTCTTCGGGTCCTACGTGCCGGTGATGGCGCGCGCGCTGTTCGTCCGCGCGTCGAATCACGATCCGGTCGACGGGCGCTACGTCTCGGCGTCCCCAGCGGGCGAGGAGATCCTCCGCGTGTGGCTCGACGCGCGCGGCAACGGCGTGGCGGAGGCGACGGCGGCGTACCGGCTGCCCGGGGGCGATCAGTACGGGTGCCTCGGCACGCTGCAGGGCGACGAGCTCCATCTCCGCACGCTCGACCCGCAGGACTACCGGCGCGTGCTGCGCACGATCGACGGCGTCGTGCGCAACGACACGATCTTCGCGCGCGTGGCGGGACTGGTGTCGACGAACGATCCGGGGACGCGGGTGTTCGTGAAGCGCGCGGCGCCGGATACCTCGAGCACGCTGCGCTGATGCTGCGGCGCTGAAACCTCGGCTCTGATACTGCGGCGCCGAAACCACGGTGCTGGTACCGCGCGGTTTCAGCGCCGCCGGTTCAGCGCCGCCTCACGAGCGCCGATTCATCAGAGCCGCCTCTGGCACCGATCACACACGCCGTAGATGACGAGCCGGTGCCGCTGCCGCGCGAAGCGGTGTCCCTCGGCGATGAGCGTCGTCATGCGATCCAGGCGCTCGTCGCGGAACTCCGTCACGCGCCCGCAGACGGTGCACAGCAGGTGCTCGTGCTGCGGTTCGCCGCGCGCCGGCTCGTAGCGGCGGAACCCCTCGCCGAAGTCGCGCTCGACCACGAGGCCGCTGCGCACGAGCACGTCGAGCGTGCGGTACACCGTGGCGGTGCCGAGCGGCGTGCCGCGCGACGAGAGCGCCCGCACGACGTCGTCCGCCGACAGGTGGCGCGACGAGCCGAGCACCACCTCGGCCACGGCGACGCGCTGCGCGGTGACGGGCAGGTTGTGCTCGCGGAGGTACGTGCGGAACGCCTCGAGCGCCTCGCGCGCGTCGCGATCGACCTCGCCGCCCGTCACGGCGCGTTAGGCGCCGGGCCGAGGATGCGCGCGACGAGGTCGGGCCCGAGCCGGTCGGGGTCCGCCGTGTCGCCGGCGCGACGCTGCACGCCCCGCACGACCGCTTCGACGGTGACGAGCGGCGCGACCGCCGACTCGACGACGTCGGCGTCCCACTTGCCGCGGTCGGGACCTTTCAGCGTGAGCCGATAGCGGCCGGTGAACACCGTGTGTCGCGCACGCGCCGGCGTCGGCGGCAGCACGTCGTCCTCCTCGAGTGCGTCGGACGCCCGCGTCGTGTCGTACGGCCCGCCCAGCTCGTGCGCGGCCGCTTCGACGCGGAGCGTGTCGGATGCGTCGGCGACCGGTTCGACGGCGACAGGTACATCGGCGACGGGTGAGGCCTCGAGCGGCGCTGCTTCGTTAGGCGCTTCGTCCGCAGGAACGCCGTCCTCGGACGTCGGCGCGACCGCCGCGTCGTCCGTCGGATCGCACGCCTCCGCGGCGACGCCCGCGGCATCCGATTCCGCAGTCTCCGCCGGCGTATCCGCTTCCGCCGCGCCGGTCTCCTCCGGCAGCGCCGCGACCACCGCGACCCCCGTCTCTACCCCGCCCTGTCGGATCGGTGGAAAGAGGTGCACCTCGACGAGCCGCTCAAGCGGCACGCGCGCGACGATCGCCGCGAGGAATCGGCGGCGGGTGTCGTCGGCGAGCCGCTGCGCGCCGGAGAACGGCGGGCGACCGCCGGACGCGGGGCCGGTCACGCGAGCACTCCCGCGCCGCGCTCCGCCAGCTCGCGCTCCACGTAGAGGCGGAGGATGTGCATGAAGTCCTGCGCGTTCGTCACGACGCCGAACGCCTGGTGCGTCCCGCGGTCCTTCAGCTTGCTCACGACGAACTCCGCGGAGTCGACGCAGATCGTCGGCAGCTCGCGCAGCGTCGGCAACGCGTCGTCCGCCGTGTCCGACTCGGCGACGAACGCCGGCAGCATGTTGCCCGTGGCGATCGCGTGCAGCGCGGTGGCGACGAGCACCGCCATCGTCGCGCGCGTGGTGTGCGCGCGCATCGCGTCCTGCGCGGCGACCATGTCGGTGATGACGTCGGGGAGCGGTCCGTCGTCGCGGATGGAGCCGCAGAGCACGAACGGCACGTCCTTCTCCACGAGCGCGTGCATGATGCCGCCGGTCACGATCTCCTGCCGCACCGCGGCGGTGATGGAGCCGGCCGCGCGCACGCGGTTGATCGCACGCATGTGCAGCCCGTGCCCACCGCTCGTCGACTCGCCCGTGCCGGTCATCCCCAGCGTCGTGCCGAAGATCGCCGCCTCGATGTCGTGCACCGCCACCGCGTTGCCGGCGAGGAATGCGCCCACGAAGCCGTTGCGCACGAACCACGTCATGTCGGCGCGCGCCCGCGAGTGCACGAGCGCCGGCCCGGCCACCCAAACCGGATAGCCGCCGCGCTCCCGCTCGTCGACGAGGATGCGCGCCATGAGCGCGTAGTCGATCGGCTTCTCGCGCGACACCTCGCTCGACATGAACTTGAACTCCCCCGCCCCGTTCGCCCCCGCGCCGGGGACGTTGACGAGGATCCCCTCGCTCCCGTCCTCCGCCGCGCCGACGGCGACGAGCTGTCCCGCGCGCACCCGGCGCCCCTCGCGCGCCCACAGTGCCCCCTCCGCGTCACGCACGAGCGCGGCGTCCATCCGCGGCTCGCGCGGCATGCGCCAGCGCCCGTCGATCTTCGCGTACGTCGGGAGATTCGTCGTTGCGAAGAATCCCTCGGGGAGGACGCCGTCGGCGGGGGCCGGGACGAACCGGGCCTCGGGGGCCGCGGCGAGGCGCGGAGCGGTGAAGTCGGGGTGCGGGATGAGGATGGACACGTCGGAATTCTAACCCGGACGGCGGGTCGGATGAGGCGGTTCTGGGACGGCGGCTCTGGGACGGCGGTTCTGATACGGCGGGAGGGGCGGGTGCAGCGGGGCACTCCCGTCCCTCCCGATTCTTCAGAACCGCCGTTTCCGAACCGCAGCTTCAGACCCGCCGCTCCAGAACCGCCTCATCAGAGCAACGCCACCGGGTCCCGATCCAGCGCCACGCGCAGCCCGGCGCGTTTCGGCACCGCGAACCGCTCCAGAAAGTACCGCGCGACCCGCGTCAGCTCCGCCGGCCGCTCCGCCTTCAGCAGGAAGTGCCATCGCCACCGCTGCTTGATGCGCTCCACCGGACACGGCGCCGGCCCCACGAGCCGCACCGCGTCGCCCGGCGCCCGCGCCAGCAGCCGCTCCACCCACGTCGCCGCCTTCTGCGCGAGCTCCGCGGTGGCCGTCTCGTCGGTGCCGCTGATCACGACGTTCGCGAGCCGCACCGCGGGCGGGTACGCCGGCGCCATCCGGCTCGGCAGCTCCTCCCCGACGAACGCGCCGTAGTCGTGCCGCACCGCGCACCGCACGGCGTGATGCGTCGGCACGCGCGTCTGGATCAGCACGCGCCCGCCTTTCGGGCCGCGTCCAGCGCGCCCGGCGACCTGGCTCAGGAGCTGGAAGCATCGCTCCGACGCGCGGAAGTCCGGCAGGTTGATCCCCGTGTCGGCGTCGATCACCCCGACGAGCGTCACGTTCGGGAAGTCGAGGCCCTTCGCGATCATCTGCGTGCCTAACAGGATGTCGACCTCGCCGCGCGCCACGCGATCGAGGATCTCCGTGTGCGCCCACTTCGCGCCGGTCGTGTCGACGTCCATGCGCGCGATGCGCGCCGCCGGGAACCGCTCCGCCAGGATGCGCTCGACCTGCTGCGTGCCGAGCCCGCGCTGCCTCAGCGTGGGACCGCCGCACCGCGCGCACTTCACGCGCGGCGGCTCGGTGTGGAGGCAGTAGTGGCAGACGAGCTGCTCGGGCGTGCGATGATACGTGAGCGCGATCGAGCAGTTCGGGCACGTCGCGACGTCGCCGCAGTTGTTGCACTGCACGTACGCCGCGTAGCCGCGCCGGTTCAGCAGCAGGATGCTCTGCTCGCCCTTCTCGATCCGATCGGCGAGCGCCAGCTGCAGCTCGCGCGAGAGCACGCCCTCCACGGTCAACGCTCCACGCTCCACGCTCGGGTCGGGTAAGCGTGGAGCGTCGAGCGTGGAGCGTGGAATCCCGACGCGAAGGTCGATCACGTCGACGGCCGGCAGCCGCGCGCCGCCGACGCGCTCGGGCAGCGTGAGCAGCCGGTACTTCCCCGATGCCGCGTTCGTCCAGCTCTCCAGGCTCGGCGTCGCGCTGCCCAACACGACGACGGCCCCCTCCGCGCGCGCGCGCACGATCGCCACCTCGCGCGCGTGGTAGCGCGGCGACTCGCCCTGCTTGTAGCTCGACTCGTGCTCCTCGTCGACGACGACCGCGCCGAGGTCGGCGACGGGCGCGAAGATGGCCGAGCGCGCGCCCACCGCGATCCGCTTCTCGCCGCGCCGGAGCGCGAGCCACGCGTCGTACCGCTCCCCGTCCGAGAGCGCGCTGTGCAGCACCGCGACCTGGTCGCCGAACGCGCCCCGGAAGCGGTCCACGGTCTGCGGCGTGAGCGCGATCTCCGGCACGAGCACGATCGCGCCGCGGCCGCGCGCGAGTACCTGCCGCAGGAGCTCGATGTACACGAGCGTCTTGCCGCTGCCCGTCACGCCGTGCAGCAGGAACGTCTCGCCGCCGCGTCCGGCCGCGATCGCCTCGACCGCCGCGCGCTGCTCCGCGCTGGGCACCGGCGGGGTGGCGCTGCCGGCGCGCGACGCGAACGGATCGCGCGCCACGATCTCGTCGCGCACCTCGACGAGCCCGCGCGCGACGAGCCCCTTCAGCACCGACGGCGAGAACGCCATGCGCTCGGTGAGATGGTCCACCGCCGCGCGGCCGCCGAACGACTCCAGCAGCTCGAACAGCGCGCGCTGCTGCGGCGCGCGTCCGAAGATCCGCTCGCGGTGCAGCAGCGACTCGAGGTGGCGACGCACCGTCGCGACGCGTCGCGTGCGCTGCGCCGGCTCGGGCGCCGCCGCGCCGGTGAGCAGCGCCGGGAGCGCGCAGCGCAGCGCGACGCCGAGCGGCACGATGTAGTAGTCGGCGATCCACCGGCACACCGCGAGCAGCGCCGGCGTCACCGACGGCTCGGCGTCCGGCGCGTCGAGGATCGCCTTCGGGGCCGCGCTGCCTAACGATCGCGGGTCGCCCGGACCGAGGTAGATCCCGACCTCCTTCCCCGTCCGCAGCGGCACCACCACGCGCGAGCCGGGAACCAGCGGATGCCGGAGCCGCTCGGGCACCGCGTACGTGAACGTGCGGAAGAGCGGGAGCGGGAGCGCGACCTCGGCCAGCATCTCGCCTAACGTCGCGCCACGCCGAGCCCGGGCCGGTCCGGGATGGCGATCTGGCCGCCGTCGATCGTCGCGCCGACGTACGGGTCGTCGGCGAGCAGCGCGGCGCCGTCGAGGTCCGCGTAGTCGAGCAGCGGCGACAGGTGCGCGGCGGCGGTGATGCCGAGGCTCGTCTCGATCATGCAGCCGCACATCACGAGCAGCCCGTGCGACCGCGCCGTCGCGATCATCCGCAGCGCCTCGCGCAGCCCGCCGCACTTCGCGAGCTTGATGTTGATCCCGTCCACCGCGCCGACCAGTGGCGGGATGTCCGTCGACACGACGCAGCTCTCGTCGGCGACGATCGGCAGCGGCGAGCGCTCGCGCACGAAGCGCATCCCCGGGATGTCGTGCGCGGGCAGCGGCTGCTCCACGAACTGCACGCCGAGGTCCGCGAGCAGCTCGATCATGAGCAGCGCGTGCTTCGGCGTCCACGCCGCGTTCGCGTCCACGCGCAGCAGCGCGTGCGGCGCCGCCTCGCGCACGAGCCGGATGATCTGCTGGTCGCGCGCGATGCCTTCCGCGCTCCCGAGCTTGATCTTCAGCACCGGATACGCCGACGCCTCTTCCACGCGCGCGCGCAGCGTCGCGTCGTCGGGGGCGATCGCGATCGTGAAGCTCGACTGCGGCGCACGCGCCGGATCGAGTCCCCACATCCGGTACAGCGGCACGCCGAGACGCTTCGCCGCGAGATCGTGCAGCGCGGCGCTCACCCCGCTCTTCGCCGCGGCGTTGAAGCGGATCGTCGCGTTCATCCGCGCCTCGGCCTCCTCGAGGTGCCACGGATCGAGGTCGGCGAGCACGGGCCGGAACCGCGCGAGCGCGGCGACGACGCTCTCCGGATTCTCGCCGTAGAACCGGTTCGGCGCCGCCTCGCCGAGCCCCTCGGCCCCGTCCGCGTCGCGCACGCGTACGGCGACGGTCTTCCACTCGCTCGCGCCGCCGCGCGAGATGGTGAACGTGTGCTTCGTGCGGACGGTGACGATCTCGTGGAAGAGCTCCATTGCAGGGCTGATGATGCGGTTCTGGTGGGGCGGCGCTGTTGAGGCGGCGTTGAGTCCGCGGCACTGATAACGCGCGTGTTCAGCGCCGAAGTATCAGCGCCGAAGTATCAGCACCGCCTCAACAGCGCCGGTTCACGGTCTGGGTCTCGCCGGCGTCGGCCATCGCGTCCGCCACGCGGCCCGCAGCTCCGGCGCGCGACGCTCGACGAGGAACCCGATGAGCGCATCCGCGAGGTCGCCCGCGCGCTGGTAGCGCTCGGCCGGGTTCTTCGCGAGACAGCGCATGGTGATCGCGGCGAGCGCCGGCGGCGCGCCGGGCGCCACGATCTCGATCGGCGTCGGCGCCTCGTGCACGTGCTTGTAGCCCACCGCGTACGCGTCGGGCCCGTCGAACGGCGGGTCGCCGCTCAGCATCTCGTAGAGCAGGATGCCTAACGCGTACACGTCGCTCCGGCCGTCGAGCAGGCGCCCCATCGCCTGCTCCGGCGACATGTAGTGCGGCGTGCCCATCGCGCGACCCGTCGCCGTGAGCCGCGCGTGGAAGCGCGTGCTCGCGATGCCGAAGTCGGTGACGGCGGCGTGGCCCTCGGTGTCGAACAGCACGTTGTCCGGCTTCACGTCGCGGTGCACGACGCCGCGCCGATGCGCGTAGTCGAGCCCCTGCGCGGCCTGCGCGGCGGCCGTCGCCGCGCGCTCCGGCGTGAGCGTGCGCCGTCCCGTCATCGCGTCGGCGAGCGAGCCGCCGGACAGGAACGGCATCACGATGTACGACACGTCGCCGAGCTGTCCGTAGTCGAGGATCGGCACCACGTTCGGGTGCTGCAGCCGCGCCGCCGCCTCCGCCTCGCGGCGAAAGCGCGTGCGCATCTCCTCGTCGCGCGCGAGGTGGCGCAGCAGCACCTTGATCGCGAGCGGCGTTCCGAGCGCGGCGTGCTTCGCCAGGTACACGTGGGCCATGCCGCCACCGCCGAGCCGCCGCTCCACCGTGTAGCGGTCGCCGGTGGCGCGGCGGAGCGTCGTGATCTCCTCGTCGGGCGGCTCGAGCGCGGGCGGGCCGGGGAGCGCGGGCAGCGCGGCCTCGCAGCGCTGGCAGCGCGGCGCGCTCGCGCGGTTCCAGGTGCCGCAGTCGGGACAGAACACGGGTGCTGCGCCTCAGGTGGTGAACTGCATGCGCACGAAGTCGAACGGCGGCCACGGCCCCGAGCACTCCATGCGCAGCGCCGCGTGACGCCGCCCCTGCAGCGCCACCGCATCGACGAACGTGGCCCACCGCGACCGCTCGATGAGGAACGAGCCGTGCGCCTCGCTGTCCGGCTGCGCCGCGTCGGGACCGGCGCGCAGCACGATGAGCGCGACGGCGTCGCGCCGCAGCTCGCGGAACGCGTCGGCGGCCAGCGACACGAGGTCGCCGGCGACCGCCGACGCTTCGTCGCCCGCCGGCGTGAGGCGCAGCGTGGCGGGCGGCACGCCGGTCGCCGCCGCGTGCACCGTGTTCGGGTCGCCCCGCCTAACGGTCACGCGCGCCACCGCGCGGTCGGTCACGAAGTCGAGCGCCTCGGCCAGCGTGTAGTAGTGCAGCTCGAGCCAGCCGAGCAGGCGCTCGCGCGAGCGGAACACGGTGCCCGGCGGCGCGGGCACGATCGCCCGACGCTCGAACACCTCGCCGACGACGGCGCAGTGCACGTCGAGATCGCGCGGCACGAGATGGTCGGCGGCGTACGGTCCCGGGCTCACGACCGCGCCGAGGTCGCGGAACGTCACCAGCTCGGTGCCCGCCGCGAACGGCGTCGCCGCGCTCTGGTGCTGGTCCATCGCCGCCACGCCGAACAGCCGCAGCCCCACGCGCTTGTCGCCGCGCACCGACATCGCGCCGAGCGGCGTCGCGCGCGTCGACGTCGTGTGCTCCGCCGTGTGCGAGAGCGCGTGCTCGCCCGTCGCGCGCGTCGACGGCGCCGGGTGCTCCGCCGTCACGCGGTCGTGTCCCGACCCCGACCCTCCGTCGCGGTCCGCGCTCACAGCAGCCGCAGCCAGCGCAGGAGGACCAGCAGCACGGCCGCCACCACGATCTGCAGCACGACGAGGAGCGCGAAGCCGTGCGGCTGCGACATGAGCGGGATGTGCGCGAAGTTCATCCCCCACATGCCGCTCATGATCACGAACGGCAGCGTCACCGTCGCCACCACGGTGAGCCCCTTGCTGCTCCGGCTCAGCCGGTTCGACACCTGCGACAGATAGCTGTCGAGGGTGCTGGAGAGCAGCTCGCGGTACGTGTCGAGCGTGTCGTTGATGCGTAGCACGTGATCGTACACGTCGCGGAAGTACACCTGCACCGACTGCGGCAGCAGCGCCGAGGGCCGGTTCGTGAGCTGGTTCAGCACCTCGCGCTGCGGCGCGAGGTGGCGTCGCAGCGTGAGCACGAGCCGCTTCACGCCGAAGATGTCGCGCAGCGCGCCCTGGTCGAACTGGACGAACACGCGCTCCTCGAGCTTGTCGAGCAGCTCGTCCAGCCCGTCCAGCAGCGGAAAATACGCGTCCACCGACACGTCGAGAATCCCGTGCATGATGCGCGCGGCGCCGCGCGCCAGCAGGTCGTCGCTCAACGCCACGCGCTCGAGCATCGTGCGCACCGAGTCCGACGCGTACGAGTGCACCGAGACGAGGAAGTTCTGCCCGAGGAAGAAGTAGAGGTTCTGCGTCTCCACGTCGTACGGGTCGGGCGTATCCTCCTCGAGCTTCACCGCGCGCGCGATCACGAACAGGAAGCCGTCGTACTCCTCGTACTTGACGCGGCTGTTCGGGTTGAGCGTGTCCTCGACCGCCAGCGGGTGGAACTTGAAGATCTTCTCCAGCAGCGCGTGCTGGTGCCGGTTCGTGGCGTCGACGTCGACCCACAGCGTGCCCGCCGTGTCGGCGAGCGCGGCGGCGAGCGCTTTCGGCGGCAGGTCGCGCTGCACGGTGCCGTCGCCGGCGCGGTAGAAGCTGCACGGCGTCCACGCCGGCGTGGCCTTGTTCGACCCCGTCGACGACACCGACGTCGCCGCGTCGGCAGGTGCGCCGCCGGAAGGGGTCACGTCTCCCGCGCGTGTGGCCATTTCACCCCCCGGATGAGCTGGAAGCCCAGCGCCCGCTCGCGTGCGAGCTCGCGCAGCAGCGTCGACTCGCGCTCCACCGCCTCGCGCGCCTCGCGCCAGCGGAGCCGCCGGAACGAGCCCGAGACGATCTGCATCTTCGCCTGCCAGGAGAGCTTCGGCTCGTCGCCGACGCCCGGTGCCTCGTCCCCCTCGTCCGTCCAGTCCTGCACCTGGAGGTCCACCACGCCGGCGTCGCGCAGCATCTGCTTCCACTCCACGACGTGATGCGGGCGCAGGCCGAGCCGGTCGACGAGCAGCGTGCGCGCGTCCGCCGACAGCGTCGGTCCCCACGATAGCTGCAAGAGCACGACGACGCCCATCGGCTTCGTCACCCGCGCCAGCTCCGCCACCGCGCGCTCCGGGTCGCGCGCCGCCGCGAGCACGGGCTCGCCCACCGCGGCGTCGAACACCGCCGTCTCGTGCGGCAGGTCGTCGAGCGACGCCTGCTGGAACGCGAGCGGCAGCGACGGCGTGCGCTGTCGCGCGCGCTCCTCCGCCTCCTCGATGTCCTCGGCGTCGGAGTCGACGCCGGTCACCGCGGCACCGGTGCGCTGCGCGAGCCACTCGCAGCTCGTGCCGTCGCCGCAGCCGGCGACGAGGATCTCCTGCCCCGCGCCCACCTCGAGCTGCGACGCCACCTCGCGGTACAGCTCCGCCCCCGCCGCACGCCAGCGGCCGAGCACCAGCTCCTGCACGAGCCGGAGCACGACCGGTGCCGGGGGTGTGTTAGGCACCGGTGCCATCGGCCAACGCCCGCATGTGCGTCACGCATGCCTCGCCGAGCCGCGGCGGCGCGTAGCCGCCCTCGAGCGCGCTCGCCACGCGCCCGCCGCACCATGCCTCCGCGCGCGCCACCACCGAGCGTGTGAGCGTGTCGACGTGCTCCATCTCCAGCGTGAAGCCGCCTAACGGATCGCCGGCCAGCGAGTCGAACCCCGCCGACACGAGCACGAGCTCCGGCTCCCACCCCGCCGTCGCCGCGTCGACCGCGCGCTCGAACGCGTCGACGTAGCGCGCCGCGGGAAGCCCCGCCGGCATCGGCACGTTCCACACGGTGCCGTGCGGCCCGCGGTCCTCCGCCGCGCCGGTGCCGGGATACCACGGCCACTGGTGCATCGACACGAACCGGATCGCCGGCTCCTGCTCCACGAGCGCCTGCGTACCGTTGCCGTGGTGCACGTCCCAGTCGAGGATCAGCACCCGATCGAGCCCGCGGCGCGCGCGCGCGTGGTGGGCCGCGATCGCCACGTTGCCGAACAGGCAGAAGCCCATGCCCGACGCGCGCAGCGCGTGGTGTCCCGGCGGCCGCACCGCGGCGAACGCGCGGCGCGCCCGGCCGCCTAACACGAGGTCCACCGCGTCGAGCACCGAGCCGGCGCCCGCCGTCGCCGCGTCCCACGAGCCCTCGCTCACGACGGTGTCCGCGTCGAGCCGGCCGCCACCGTGCGCGGCGAGCGCGCGCACGCCGCGCGCGTAGCCGGCGTCGTGCGCGAGCGCGAGATCGTCCTCCGTCGCGTGCCGCCCCTCGACGTGCAGCACGCGCTGGAACAGGTCGGGCGCCGTCGCCAGCGCGCGCGTCACGCCGCGCAGGCGCCCCACGTGCTCGGGATGATCCCACCCCGTGTCGTGTCGCCCGCAGTCGGCGTGCGACACGAAGGCCAGCGGGGCGCGCTTCGCCCCTCCCTCGCTCACGGGTGCCCCCACACGGCGCTCAGCGGACCGGCCGCCGGCGCCGGAGCATGAGGAGGAGGATCGACCCGTCGGTCGCTCCGACGTCGGCCAGCGACGCGTGCTCGTCGACCACCGCACCGTGCAGCTTCACCACGAAGTCGTCGTGGTACGGCGCGTCGGACCACAGCACCTCGAGCGCGCGCAGCTTCAGCGTGAGCACCGGCTCGGTCGGCGGCGCGGTCATGCGCACCGTGTCCCATGCGTCCGACAGCTGCACGCGCACCGTCCATCGCTCCGGCGCGTCGGCCGCGCCGACCTCGATGACGCCCGGCTGCGCGCGGAGCTGCGCGGTGAACGGCGCACGTTCCGCGCTCACTTGGTCGCCCCCGTCGACGGCGGCGCCTTCTTCTCCGGCGCCGGGCCCGCGTCGTCGTCCCACTCGCCGCCCTCGTCGTCCGGACCGCTCGTCGCGTCCTCCGTCGGGAACGGCGGCAGCGTCGCGAAGAAGCGCGCGAGCTGCTGGTCGAACAGGTACGTGGAGCCGGTGACCTGCGTCCCCTCCGCGTCCGTCGCGACGCCGATGAGGATCTCCTCGCCGCCCTGACCGCGGAGACTCACGAACGTCGGTCCCTCCTTCTCCGGGAAGGCGGCGTAGATCGTGTTGCGACGCGCGAAGAAATGCTTCGCGGCGGCGAGCACCTCCGCCGGCGCGAGCGTGGTGCGCGTGTGCTGCAGCGTGCGGCGCTGTTGGTTCGACATGCCTGCGGGACGGACGGTGAACGTGCGATGACGAGCGCGGTCAGCGGGCGCCGGCGGCCCTCGTTAGGCGGAACGCCGGCACGCCGTGCGCCGGCGTCGGCATCGCGAGCCGCGGGTCGGCCGGCGCGACGTACTCGAGCGGCACCTCCACCGTGAACGTCGAGCCCACCCCCACCTCCGATTGCAGCTCGATGTCGCCGCCGAGCAGCCGCGCGAGGCGCCGCGCGAGGGCCAGGCCGAGTCCGGAGCCGCCGTAGCGGCGTGCCGCCGAGCCGTCGACCTGGCGAAACTCGTCGAACACCATCTGCTGCGCGTCCGGCGGGATGCCGATGCCCGTATCCTGCACGCGGTACGTCACGCGACCGTCGTTCACCTCCACCGACACGCGCACCTCGCCCGACGCGGTGAACTTGAACGCGTTCGTCAGTAAGCTAACGAGGACCTTCACCATTTTCTTGCGGTCGGTCCGCGCGGCACGCAGCACCGTCGTCGGCTCGTCCACGCGCAGCGCCACCGCCGGCGGCCGGTTCGTGACGCGCGACAGCGCCTCGTGCAGCGGCGCGCGCGGATCGAACTCCTCCGCCTGCACGTCGAGCCCCCCGCGCTTCAGCGTCGTCAGCTCCAGCAGGTTGTCGATCAGCTCGAGCAGTCTCTCGCTCGCCACCTGCACGTGCGTGAGATCGCGTCGCTGCGCCGTCGTGAGCGGACCGGAGAGATCGTCGAGCAGTAGGCTGACGTAGCCCATCACCGCCGACAGCGGCGTGCGCAGCTCGTGGCTCACGTTCGCCAGGAACTCGTCCTTCACCCGGCGCGCCTCGAGCACCGCGACGTACTGCCGCTCCAGCTCCGCGTTGCTCTCCACGAGCGCCGCGTTCGCGCGCCGCAGCTCGTCGATCAGCGCCGCCTTCTCCGCCGCGTCCGCGAGCTGGTCGGCCACCACGCGCAGCAGGTTGCGCTGCGCGTCGGTGAGCTGGCTCGGATCCGCGAAGTAGAACGTCACCGCGCCGAGCACCGGCCGCGCACCGGGCACCGCGCCGCCGGGCACGAGCGGCAGCGCGACCATCGACCGGATCCCGAGCTCGCGCGATACCTCCTGCCAGTCCGCGTCCGCGTCCTCCGCGAACACGTCGGGCACCTCGATCACGCGCCGCTCGGCCGCCGCCTCGCCGCTCGGGCCCGCGCCGAGCCGCACGCGCGCGTCGCCCAGCCAGCGCACGAATCGCTCCGGCCAGTCGTGCGCCGCCGCGAGCCGCATGAGCTCCGAGCCCGGCTCCACGACATAGACCGACGCGAACGCGGCGCCGAGCAGCGGGCACACGCGGGCGAGCGCGAAGCGGTACAGCTCCTCCGGGCGGTCGGCCGCGTGGAGCGCGCGCGCGATCTCGCGAACGACGCCGAGCTCGCGCAGCACGTGCCCGATGGGCGACGAGGCGACGGGGGGGATGGGAGACGTCACACGCTGTAATCTCGGCGGCTGCCGGCGATTACGACAGATGAGCCTCCCGGATCGTCCCGGGCCGCCCTAGCGGCGCCGGGGCCGCTTCGGCGAGAGCGCGCGCACCTCCAGCCGGTGGATCAGCACCTCCGGCGGGGCCGCCACGATGTGCGCCACCGACTCGGCCACGTCCTCCGGCAGGAGGTTCCAGTCCTTCGCCTGGCCCGAGCCGAAGTGCGTCGCCACGGAGCCCGGCATCACCACCGACACGCGCACGCCGGCGTCGCGCACCTCGAGCATGAGCGATTCGGTGAACGCCATCACCGCCCACTTCGTCGCCGCGTAGCAGCTCCCACCCACGAACGCGGAGCGCCCCGCGATCGATCCGATGTTGACGACGTCCCCGCGCCCGCGCTCCACCATGCCCGGGAGCACGGCGCGCGTGACGTGGTACAGCGCGTTGAGGTTCACGTCGACCATCCTGCGCCATTCCTCGGGCGCGAGCTCGAGGAACGGCTTCAGCGCCCCGACGCCGGCGTTGTTCACCAGCACGTCGACCGCCTGGCCGCCGAGCGTCCGCGCCACCGCGTCGCCGTCGGTGACGTCGAGCGCGATCGGCCGACAGCGTCCGCCGCGCGCATCGATCTCCGACGCGAGCGTGTCCAGCTCCGTCGTCGAGCGCGCGACGGCGAGGATCTCGTGACTGTTCGCGAGGCGCAGCGCGATCGCGCGGCCGATGCCGCGGCTCGCGCCGGTCACGAGGGCAGTGGGAAGGGAAGCGGTCATCGGGGGGTGTCGTCGGGCGTACGGAGGCGTCGCGAGGCCTTCAGAGTAACAGCGTTCCCCGCCCCATCAGGAGGTCCGCCACGAGCTGCAGCGCGAGCAGCGCCGCGAGCAGCGCCCACGGGACCGGGCCGCGCGGATCGCGGAGCGAGCGGCGCCACAGCCACCAACCATACGTCACGACCGCCGCCTCGAGCACGAGGTCGCGCCCGGGGAACGCGTACCACATCTCGCCCACCCACGGACCGCCCGGCCACGTCGGCTTGATCCCCGTGAGATAGTCGGCCGGCCAGTGCGACGCGTAGGCCACGGCGGCGAGCAGCGCCGGGGCGCCGGCGCCGCGTCGGCGCGTGATCATCGTCGCGAGCAGTGCGGCGACCGCGGCGCCCGCGGCCACGAGCGGCAGCGAGTGCGGGCTCAGCCCGCCGTCGCCATATCCGACACGCAGGACGCCGCGCACCACGTCGCCCCAGTCGCACCCCTGCGCCGCGAACACCAGGAGCCAGAGCGGCGGCGCCCGACGGTGGGCGCCTAACGCGAGCGCCAGGCCGACGTGTCCGACGTACACGTCAGCGCCGCCGCTGCCACCTGTCGGCGGCGATCGCGGCGAGCGCCGGCAGCAACAGCGCCGCCACGAGCGCGAGGTGGGTGAACCGCTCGATCAGCTCTTCCTTCATGCGAGCACCGCCTCCACCGAGCGTACGACCGGCGCGAACGACAGCGGGATGCCCGCGACGCGCAGCGCCAGCTCGTCGCCGCGCTCCCGCTGTCCCTCGCCCCACAGCTCCGTCACCACGAACGGCCCCGCGCGCGGGTTCCGCCACCAGTCCTCGTCGAACCGCTCGCGCAGCGTGCCGGTGAGCGCCGCCTGCAGCTGCCACGCGCGCAGGTAGCGCGCGGCGTAGAACCGCGGGTCGACGTCCACCAGCGCGTCGGCCTCGCGATACCGCACGCCGGTCGCCGCGCCTAACGTCGTCACGTACAGGTCGGCGAGCGCGTCCCACGAGAGGCCGCCCTCGTAGAGCGCGAGCTCGTAGCGCAGCTTCGCCGCGTAGCGCCGCAGGAAGTGCAGCTCCTCGAACGCCATGGCCCGGCGGAACTCGGCGGTGCGGGCGCGGCCGAGGTCCGTGTAGCGCAGCAGCCACCCGGGGTCGTGCAGCAGGTGGTCGAACAGCATCGCGTACCCTTCCGTCACCGTCGCGTCCCCCGCCCAACGGAACTCGAACGGCAGGTCGGCGCGCGTGTACGCGAAGTGGAGTGTGTGCCCCAGCTCGTGGAGCAGGGTGCGCCAGTCGCCGGCGCCGCCCTGCGGCCGCAGCACGAGATACACCTCGTCGGGCACGCGCACCGGCGCACAGAAGGCGCGCGCGCGCTTCCCCGGGCGCTCGCCCACGTCGAGGATCGCGCGCCCGCCCGCGCTCGGGTCGACGCCCATCGCGTCCACCTGCGTACGCACGGTGGCGACCATCGCGCCGCCCGGGAAGAACGGGTCGAACTCCGGCGCGCGGAACAGCGCCAGCACGTCGGCGCGCGTGAGCTCCGCGGCCGGCACGCCGAGCCGCCGGCGCGCGAACGTGGGCAGCACGTCGTCCCACATCGCCGCCGTATCGCGTAGCAGCGCGTCGCAGTCGGCGGCGAGCGCGCGCACGTCGATGCCCGTCAGGCGCACGAACGCGTCCACGTACGCGCCGAGGCCTAACGACTCCGTGGCATCGCGCTCGCGCGCGATCCGCTCACGGCGGAGCGGCGCGAGGTCGCGCGCGACGAGCGTCGCGCGCGCCTCGTCGAGCGCGAGGCGCTCGGCCCGGTCGGTGGCGTTCGCGATCGCCTGCGCGACGCCGGAGTACTCCACGCGCCGCCCGTCGGGCGTCGTCACCACCGCGGCGTGCTCCCACGCGATCTCCCGCTCGTCGATCGACGCGAGCGCACGCCCCGTCTGCGCCTCCACCTCCCACTCGGCCAGCAGCCGGGCCGAGCGCGCCGCGTCGTCGTGCGGGGTCGTGGTGCTCGCCTCGGATTCGGCGAACGCGCCGAGCGCGACCTCGAGCGCGGCGGGGCTCACGGCGTCGGCGTGGCGCGCGTAGATCGGCGCGAGGTCGGCGCCGGACGCGAGCCCGGCGTGCGCGCGGTGCAGCGCGCGTGCGACGTCCACGGTGAGCGCCTCGCCGGCGCGGCGGAGGTCGTCCAGCGAGGCTACGGACATGGTGGGCGGCCGCGGCGTTCGGGCATCGGACCGGATGCTCGCCAGCGAGCGGCCGCCCGTCAACTCCGCGTCAGGCGCGGTACACCGGGAGGCCGTCGACCGTCACCTGCCGGATCGACGAGTGCTGGGCCGGGATCTCCTCGAACCCGTTCGCCAGCCAGCGCAGCCCGCGCACGCGCTGCGACAGCACATTGTCGTACTCGCGCTTCACGATCGCGTGGAACTCGGTGCACGCCTTCGACTCGCCGAAGCACGCGACGAGGTCGCGCCGAGCTCCGGGTACGCGCTCGCCTCCCCGCCCGCGCGGCTCGCCTGCACGCTGCCCGTGGCGCGGTCCGCCTGCGTCCGCCGCGACTGTCGCTACCGCTGCTCCCGAGCCGACGTTCCCCGACTGGTGCCGGCGCTCACGCCGGCGCCGTCGCCTCCAGCCGCGCGCCGATCACCTCGCGCACGCGGTCCATCGCGATGCGGTCCTGCTGCAGCGTGTCGCGGTCGCGCACGGTGACGGTGCCATCCTCCGCGGTCTGCCCGTCGATCGTGAGGCAGAACGGCGTGCCCACCTCGTCCTGCCGGCGATAGCGCCGGCCGATCGCGCCGGAGTCGTCGTAGAACACCGGGAAGTGGCGGCGCAGGTCGTCGGCGAGGCGGTGCGCGGTCTCCGGCATGCCGTCCTTCTTCACGAGCGGGAACACGCCGGCCTTGATCGGCGCGATCGCCGGCAGCAGCCCGAGCACCACGCGCCCCTCCTGCTCGCCCGGCACCTCCTCCTCGCGGTACGCGTTGACGAGCGTGGCGAGCGTCACGCGGTCCGCGCCGACCGACGTCTCGATGACGTACGGCACGAAGCGCCGGTTCGTCGGCTGGTCGAAGTACTCGAGCTTCTTGCCGGAGTACTCCTGGTGGCGCGTCAGGTCGAAGTCGCCGCGATGGTGCACGCCTTCAATCTCCTGGAAGCCGAGCGTGCCGCCGAAGTCGAACTGGATGTCGAACGCGGCGCGCGCGTAGTGCGCGAGCTCCTCGGCCGTGTGCTGGTGGAAGTGCAGCCTCGCGTCGGCGAGGCCCAACGCGTGGTGCCACCGCATGCGCTCCGCCTTCCAGTACTCGAACCACTGCATGTGGTCCCCGTCCGGATCGACGAAGAACTGCATCTCCATCTGCTCGAACTCGCGCGTGCGGAAGATGAAGTTCCCCGGCGTGATCTCGTTGCGGAACGCCTTGCCGATCTGCGCGATGCCGAACGGGATCTTCTGACGCGTCGACTCCAGCACGAGCTTGTAGTCGACGTAGATCCCCTGCGCGGTCTCCGGGCGCAGGTAGACGACGCTGGCCGAGTCCTCGAGCGCCCCCATGAACGTCTTGAACATGAGGTTGAACTGGCGCGGCTCGGTGAGCTGACACTGCTCGGCCTCGCCGGGGCGCTTGCTCGGCTTCTGCAGGCAGCGCGCGTCCTCGAGCTTGTCGGCGCGGAAGCGGCCGCGGCACGTCTTGCAGTCGACGAGCGGGTCGACGAAGCCGGCGACGTGGCCGGAGGCCTCCCACACGCGCGGGTGCATGAGGATCGCGGCGTCGAGGCCCTCGATGTCGTCGCGCATGCGGACCATGGCGTGCCACCAGCGGTCCTTCACGTTCTTCTTCAGCTCCACGCCTAACGGGCCGTAGTCCCAGACCGAGCCCGTGCCGCCGTAGATCTCGGAGGACTGGAAGATGAAGCCGCGTCGCTTGCACAGCGACACGAGCTTGTCCATGACGTCGGGCTGGGTACTGGCGGGCGGCATGACGGTCTCGGGCAGGGTTCGCGTGAACCGGGAAAGGTAGTCGGCCCGCGGCGTCGGCGGAGGCGGCGCGGGGCGGCCCGGGCCCAGAGCACAGATTCGTGCAGAAATCGCACGATTGCGATGACATCCTGTCGATCGAACCCGTCTAATTCGACGTTGTGTATTTGTACAATTGCGAAATTTACACGAAAGTATTGACACTGCGACGAGAACGGCTATTCATCCCCAGCGAGTCGATCCGGGATCGGTCGCCACGTGCGCGCTCCGGCGCGCCGTCGACGCGTTAGGCACCTGCGCCGCGGTACGTTAGGCCGCGCGCCACCCTCGCCAGGGAGGATCCATGCCGCCCATCGCCAGCCTCGAGGCCCCACGTGCGCCCACGCACCGCCTCGCGGTCGCCCTGCCCCTCGCCGCGCTGCTCCTCGCCGGCTGTGCGGCCGCCGCGTACCACACGCCGCTCACCGGCGCCGATCGGCCCGGCTACACGTTCGGCACCGCGACGGTCCCCGCCGGCGGCCTGCAGGCGGAGCTCGGCTACACCGACACGCGATTGGGATCGCTGACGTACCAGTCGCTCGGCGAGGGACTGCTCCGCGTGGGCGTCGGACCGAGCACCGAGCTGCGCGTGTTCGGCAACTCGTACGCGCTGCGCAGCGACGGCGGGCTGCACGACGACGGCATGGAGGACGCGAAGATCGGGATCAAGCACCGGCTCTGGGCGGGCCGCGCGTCGTCCGGCATCGGCGGCGCCTCGCTCGCCCTGCTCCCCGGCATCTCGGTGCCGATCGGGAGCGCGGGCTTCGGCGCGAAGGCCTGGCAGCCCGAGCTCCTCGTCGCCGGCGCGCTGCCGCTCTCGCCGCGGCTGTCACTCGTGTCGAACGTCGGCGACGCCTACGTGAAGCTGGGCGACGAGCGCGCCCACAAGCTGTTAGGCACCCTCGCCGGCTGGTACACGCTGTCGGCCAAGCTGAGCGCGTTCGCCGAGTACGGCGGCAGCCGACTGGCCGACGACGCGAAGAGCCACATGCAGTACGTCGACGCCGGCATCGCCGTCGTCCCGCTCCCCGCCGTGCAGCTCGACGTGCGCGTCGGCCACGGCATCAACGGCGTCGCGAACGACAACTACGTGGGGCTCGGGATCTCGCGACGCTGGTGACCGGAGAGGGCAGGAGGGCAGGAGGGCAGGAGGGCACGAGAGGCGAAAGCTCGTGCCCTCCTGCCCTCCTGCCCTAGCTGTCCGGATCCGCGCTCACCAGCACCTCGCCCACGCGGCCGCTTCCCGTGAGATGCGCGACGATGCGGTCGCCGTGGAAGCGGCCGTTCTCGATGAAGACCTGGTTCGCGTCGTACCCGGCGACGAGCACGCCGACCATGTAGACGCCGCGCACGTTCGTCTCGAACGTGGCGGGGTCGTGCGCGGGAATCCCCGTCGCCGGGTCGATGCGCACGCCCGTCGACGCGAGCAGGCTCGTGTCGGGCGCGAAGCCGGTGAGCAGGTACACGTGATCGGCCGGCAGCTCCTGCGCGCCGTCGGCGCTCTGGACGATCACGCTCTCCGGGCGGATCTCCGCGACGCGCGAGTTCCAGCACGCGGCGATGCTGCCCTCGTGGATGCGGTTCGTGATGTCGGGGAGCACCCACGGCTTGATGCGCTTGTCCCACGACGGCCCGAAGTGCACCACCGTGACGCGCGCACCCGTGCGGTACAGGTCGAGCGCCGCTTCCGCCGCCGAGTTGCCGCCGCCGACGACCACGACGTCCTGCTCGAACGCCTCGTGCGCCTCGTGGTACGTGTGCGTGACGTGCGGCAGATCCTCGCCCGGCACGCCGATGCGGTTCGGCGTGCCGAAGTAGCCCGTCGCGACGATCACCGCGCGGCAGCGCGTGGTGCGCTCCGTGCCCGAGCGCTTGCGGCTCCGCACCACGAGCTGCGGCGCCTTCCCCTCGATGGCCAGCGCCGTCTCGTACTGCCGTACCGGGATGGCGAAGTGCCTGACGACGCCGCGGTAGTAGGCGAGCGCTTCCTTCCGCGTCGGCTTCGTCTCCGCGAGGATGAACGGCAGCCCGCCGATGGAGAGCTTCTCCGCCGTCGAGAAGAACGTCGCGTACGTCGGGTAGTGCGTGATGGTGCTGCACACCGGCCCCTTGTCGAGCACCGCGACCGACATCCCTGCCCGCATCGCGCTGATCGCCGCCGCCAGCCCGCACGGTCCGGCCCCCACCACCACGACGTCGACGAAGTCCATCACGCCGCCCCGGTCATCGCATCCACACCGATGATCTGGTCGCGCCGCGTGCCGACGCTCACGAACTGGATCGGCGCCTCGACGAGCGCCTCGATGCGGTCGAGGTAGCGGCGCGCCTCCGTCGGCAGATCCTCGAGCCGGCGGGCGTCGGCCGTCGAGCGGCGCCACCCGTCGAACCACTCGTAGACCGGCGCCGCACGCTCCAGCGCGTCGACGTCGCCCGGGAACTCGGTGTACAGCCGGCCGTCCACCTCGTAGCCGGTGCACAGCGCGATGCGGTCGAGCGTGTCGAGCACGTCGAGCTTCGTGACGGCGAGGCCCGTTAGGCCGTTCACGCGCGTCGCGAAGCGCACCACCACCGCGTCGAACCACCCGCACCGCCGTGCGCGTCCGGTCGTCGCGCCGAACTCGTTCCCGAGCCGCCGCACCTCCTCGGCCAGCGTGCCCTCGAGCTCCGTCGGCAGCGGGCCGTTGCCGACGCGCGTCGTGTACGCCTTCACCACGCCGAGCACCGCGTCGATCTCCGTGGGCGCGATGCCGACGCCGATCGCCGCGCCGCCGCTCGTCGTGGAGCTCGACGTCACGTACGGGTACGTGCCGTGGTCGATGTCGAGCAGCGAGCCCTGTGCGCCCTCCAGCAGCACGGCGGCGTCGCCCTTGATCGCGCGGTGGATCGAGAGCCCGACGTCTTCGGCCAGCGGCAGCAGTCGCGGCGCGAGGCGCTCGAGCAGCGCCACCGTCTCGTCGACGTCGGCGCGGCGCTCGGAGCCGAAGCGCGCGAGCTGTCCGTTCGCGTGCGCGGCGCCTGCTTCCACGAGCTCGCGCACGCGCGACGGGTGCCGCAGGTCGAGCACGCGCACGCCGCGCCGCGCGATCTTGTCCTCGTACGCGGGACCGATGCCGCGCCCCGTCGTGCCGATCGCCTTGCTCGCGGCACTCTCCGCGTCCACGAGCTTGTGGTACGGCAGCACGAGGTGCGCGCGCTCGCTGACGTACAACCGCCCCTCCACGTCGACGCCGTCCTGCACCAGCTCGTCGATCTCGTGGAACAGCGTGTCGGGGTCGAGCACCACGCCGTTGCCGATCGCGCATCGCACGCCCGGGTGCAGGATGCCGCTCGGGATCTGGTGCAGCACGAACGACGTCTCGCCGATGTGCACCGTGTGGCCGGCGTTGGCGCCGCCCTGGTAGCGCACGACCCAGTCGGCTCGCTCGGCCAGCACGTCGACGAGCTTGCCCTTCCCCTCGTCGCCCCACTGCGCGCCGACGACGACCAGTGTGCGCGTCTTCGAATCGAACATCGTGACCCTCGGGCCCAGTAGCGACGCCCCTCGTGGGCGTCGAGCAGCCCAGGCACCCGGGCACGAAAAACGCCCCGGGCGGCGGGGCGTTGACAGAATCTACGCCGCCGGACGGCCGGTCGGAAGCGCTACGCCGCCTCCTCCGCCGGGACCGGTGCGTCGTCCGCGGCCGGGAGCGAGACCGAGAACACCGACCCCTCGTCCGGCGCGCTCGACACGCTCACGCGCGCGTCCAGCCGGTCGGCGAGCTTGCGCACGATGGAGAGACCGAGCCCCGTGCCGCCGTACTCGCGAGTGCGCGACTGGTCGAGCTGCCGGAAGTCGTCCCAGATCGCGCCGAGGTCCTCCGTGCGGATGCCGATGCCCGTGTCCGCGACGTCCACGCGCACGCGGTCGGCCTCGCGCCTCGCGCGCACGACGATGCTGCCGTTCGCGGTGAACTTCAGCGCGTTCGACAGCAGGTTGCCGAGCACCTGGCGGAACTTCTCCGGATCCGTGCGCACGACGAGCGGCTCGCCCGGGATCTCGAGCCGGAACTCGAGCCCCTTGCCGCGCGCCAGCGTCTCGGTCTGCATCGTCGCGTCCCGCAGCAGCGGGCCGATCGCCACGCGCTCCAGGCTCACCGCGATCTTCCCCGCCTCGATGCGCGCGAGGTCGAGGATGTCGTTGATGAGGGCGAGCAGGTGCTCCGCCGACGTGTGGATGCGCCGCAGCCCGTCCTCCTGCTTCGGCGTGAGGTCGCCGTACACGTGGTCGCGCAGCAGCGCGGTGTAGCCGATCAGCGCGTTGATCGGTGTGCGCAGCTCGTGCGACACGCTCGCCAGGAACTCGCTCTTCAGCCGATTCGCGCGCTCCAGCTCCTCCGACTGCCACTGCAGCTGCGCGTTCTGCTCGGCGAGATCGGCGGTCGCAGCCCGCACGCGGGCCTCGAGCACGGCGCTGAACCGCTTCAGCTCCTCGTACAGCCGCTCGTTCTCGACGTGCGTGGTGAGGTCGTGCAGCACCGAGACGACGACCGGCGGCTCGCCCTCCGGATCCAGCACCGTGCCGGCGACCACCTCGACGGGCAGCGGGTTTCCCGTCGCCGGCTGCACGAGCGTTAGGCGCGCGCGCGACGTGGCGCCGGCGTCGGGGAGCGCGCGCACGAACGCCGTGAACGCCTGCAGGTTCGCGTCGCGTCGCACGCGCGACTCCTCGTCGTCCCCTTCGGCGGAGGCCCCGGCGAGGAGGAGCTTCTGCGCCTGCTGGTTGCACTCCACGACGTGCCCCGCGTCGTCGGTCACGATGATCGGATCGGCGACGTAGTCGAGGATGCGGTTCAGCCGGTCGCGCTCGCGCGTCGCCTCGCGCTCCGCGGAGCGCGCGCGCTGCACCTGGCGCTGGAGCTGCGCGTCGGCGCCGCGCAGCGCCGTGACGTCGCGCAGCACGAGCAACCGCGCGCCGTTGCGGTCCGGCGCACCGTGCAGCGCGTGGTCGCACAGCTCGAACCGGAGCTCGGCGCCGTTCTCCGGATCGCGCAACGACAGCTCGCGTGCATCGTGCGTCGCGTCCTGGGCCACCGCGGCGCCTAACGCGGCGTTGTTCGCGGCCACGACGCGGCGCCGCTCCTCGGCCGCCGCCTCGTCGATGGGCTCCGTGACGGCGTCGCGCGGCGGCGACGCGTCGAGCAGGCGCGCCGCGCGGCGGTTCTGCACCAGCACGGGCGTCTCGGCCCATGGCCCCGGCGGCGCGAGCACCACCGGATCGGGGAGCGAGTCGATGAGCTGCGCCAGCAGATCGTGCTGCCGATCGAGACGTTCGGCCGTCTCGCGGTACTGCTCCACGGCGAGCCCGCGCGACACGATCGGCCCGGCGAGCGTCGCCGCGGGCAGCAACGCTTCCACCACCTCGCGCGCGTCGCTCGCGTCGGCCAGCTCCAGCGCGGCGACGCCGAGTGGCGCGAGTCCCACGCGCCCGCGCCGTTCCCCGTGCGACGGCATGACCGGACGCCAACCCGTGCTCGCGCGCTCCATCGCGATCTCGACGGGCAGCGGCGGCGACGACCAGCTGAGCCGCGGCTGCGGCAGCGGCACCGCCAGCCACGCGCCGCGCCCGAGCGCCGACGGCTCGGCCGCTTCGTCGCCGGCCATCGGCAACAGGGAGAGCGCCGCGGCGAACAGTGGCTGCGTGGCCGCGTCGTCGCGCACGACGCGAGCGGGCACGCCCTGGGCGTCGTCGCGTCGCGGCGTCGCAGCGAGGAGGCGCAGCGCGCCCTCACCCTCCTCGAGCACGTAGAGCAGCACGCGGCGTACACCGGTCTCCGCGGCGAACGTGTCCGTTAGGCACTGCGCCGCCGCCTGGGCCCCCGGCGCGGCCGCGAGCTCGGCGAGGAACGCCTCCAGCCGGTCGCCGCGCAGCGCGGTGTCGGAGCCGCTCGTCGATGATTCAGCCATCTCGACGGTCGGAGGGGTCGCGCATCGCGTCTCGCATCGGTGAATGCGGGCAACGGCGCTCCGCGACGAGGTCCGCGGGCCGCGCGCCCGGCGTCGTGACCTTAGCCCGCGACGCAGGAGAGGTCAAGCGCTTGGCACTCCACGAGATGCGCGGCGCCTCACGCCCGCGCCGCGAGTCTTCGCACGAGCGCGGCCGCCTCCACGACGCCGATGCCGCGCAGCTCGTCGACCGCGTCGCGCGACGTGTGTATGCGCGACAGCGAACGCACCGTGGCCTTGCTCACCGTGAGCGCGGCGAAGCCGGCGTCGGCGAGCGCGATCGCATCCACGAGCACTCCGGGCGGCAGACGGCGACGTCGCACGTGCGCCTCGTCGTCGAGCGCGCGCTCCAGCGACACCGGCAGCGCCGACGCGCGCATGACGCGCAGCGCACCCTCGTCGTCGACGCTGTCGACGTTGAGCGCGACCGGACGCGTGGGCGCGGAGGACGACACGATGCGCGCGCCTTCCGCCGGTGCGCGCCCCCACGCGCGCGCACCGGCGAGACCGACCTCCTCGGCGCTCGTGACGAGCACGCCGATCCGCTCCGGGAGCGGCGGCCCGAGCGACGGCGCCTCCACGGCGAGCAGCACGGTCGCGACGCCCGACGCGTTGTCGAGCGCGCCCGGCGATGCCGCGCCGATCACACTGCCGATCACCGGCAGCGCCGCGAGCACGCCGACGATCGCGAGCGGCGTCCACGCCGCGTCGGACGCGGCGCCGAGCAGCTGCGCCACCGCGAGCATGACGGCGAGCGCCCACGCGACGAGCGAGCCGCCCACGCCCGCGACGCGCGCCGCCATCGGCACCGGCTGCGACTTCGCGTCGACGTGCGCGACGAGCCACAGGGTCGGTGCGTTCGTGCCGCGCGTCGCGACGAGGTTCACCGCGCGCCGTCGCGCGATGGGCAACCGCGCCACGCCGTCGCCGAGTGCGCGCGGCGCCACGAGCACGAGCAGCGCCCCGAGTGTGACGAGCGTCACGAGCGCGAGCCCCGCGTGCCCGCGCGTACCCGCGCGCGCCGCCCCCACCAGCGTGACCCCGGCCAACGCGCCCGCCGTCGGCATCCCCCACCGACCCGGCGCCGACGAGTACGAGAACGGCACCTCGCGCACGTCGAACCCCGCGGCGCGCAGCACGTTCGCGCAGTGCTCCCGCGCTCGCGCCTCGGCGGCGCTTCCCGCCGGACGCGGCACGCGTGCGATCGCCTCGAGGTGTCGCCGCGCCGCCTCGGGCAACGAGTCCGCGGTGCTCGGCTCGTTAGGCGTAGGCGCCCGCCGCGCGCGCCTCCGGCACGTCGCACTCGGCGAGCACCGCCGCGGTGCGGGCGCGCTCCGCGTCGTCGAGCGGCAGCAGCGGCGAACGCGGCACCCCGCCGTCGAGCCCCACGAGGTCCATCGCCGCCTTCAGCCCCGGCGGTCCCTGCTCGGCGACGATCGTCTTCGCGAGCGGCGTGAGGCGCGCCTGCACCGCGCGCGCGGCTGCGTCGTCGCCCGCACGCATCGCGCGCTCCAGCTCCATCACGAGCGGCGCCGCGAACAGCGCCACGGCGACGATCGCGCCGCTCGCGCCCATCTCCAGCGCGTCGCGGGTCGTCTGGCCGTTGCCGGTGAGCACGCGGAAGCCGTCGCCCTGCGCGCGCAGGTACTCGGCGAGCACCGGCAGGTTGCCCGCGCTGTCCTTCATGCCGATCACGTTCGGATGCTCGGCCAGCGTCGCGACGAGCGACGGCGCCAGCACGAGGTGCGCATACGCCGGCACGTTGTAGAGCAGCACCGGCAGCGGGCTCTCGTCGGCCACGCGGCGGAAGTGCGCCTCGAGCGCGGCGTCGCTCATGCGGCGCTGGTAGTAGTGCGGCGCCACGACGAGCACCGCGTCGGCCCCCGCGCGCGCCGCGTCGTGCGCGCGCCTAACGGTGATGCGCGTCGACTCGCCGCCCACGCCGGCGACGACCCACCGGTCGTCGGGCACCGCCTCGCGCGCCCACGCCACCAGCTGCGCGCGCTCTCCCTCGTCGAGCAGCGCGGACTCGCCGCTCGACCCGGCGACGACGACCCCCGACACGCCGAGGTCGACGTAGTAGCGCACGTGGCGCGCGTAGCGCTCGGGCGCCAGCTCGCCCGTGGTCGCGTCGAACGGGGAGACGAGCGGCACCATCATGCCGCCTAACGTGCGGGGCATCTCGATCCTCGCGGGTGGGAGTGCGCTGCGTAGCTGCGTTGGGCGTGGCTGCGTGCTGCGTGCCCGCGTAAGTCGCGGTGACGCAGCCACGCAGCCACGCAGCCACGCAGCAGTCCGTCACCCGTTCAAGAAGTCGAACCCGCTGCCGCCTTGCAACCCCGCCCCGGCCGTCGCGGCCTCCGGCGCCGGGATCGCGGGTGCGGCCACGCCGCGCTCGAGCACCTTGAACTTCAGCGCGAAGTCCGACGGGCGTGTCGCCGCGCCGAGCGCCACCTCGTAGGTGATGTCGCCCGCGCGCACGAGATCCGCGAGGTGCTGGTCGAACGTCTGCATGCCGTACTGCGTCCGCCCTTCCTCGATGAAGTCGCGGATCTCGCCCACGCGCCCCTCGGAGATGAGATCGCGGATCGCCGCCGTCACGAGCATCACCTCGGCGGCCACCACGCGCCCCTGCCCCGACGCGCGCGGCAGCAGGCGCTGCGACACCACCGCGTGCAGCGACTCCGCGAGACGCAGCCGCACGACCTGCTGCTCCTCGGGCGGGAACATCGCCATCACGCGGAGGATCGTGCTCTGCGCGTCCGGCGTGTGCAGCGTCGACACGAGCAGGTGGCCCGTCTCGGCCGCCTTCATCGCCGTGTCCACCGTCTCCGCGTCGCGCATCTCGCCGATGAGGATGACGTCCGGATCCTGACGCAGCGCGGCGCGCAGCCCCGAGCGGAAGCTCTCCGTGTCGACGCCGATCTCGCGCTGCGTCACGGAACTCTTCGCGTCCGCGTGCAGGAACTCGATCGGGTTCTCGAGCGTCACGATGTGCTTCTCGGTCCGCTCGTTGATGTGGCGGATCATCGCCGCCATCGTGCTCGACTTACCGGACCCGGTGACGCCGGTCACGAGCACCATCCCGCGCTCGGCCCCCGCGATCCCGGCGAGCGCCGGCGGCAGCCGCAGCGACTCGAGCGACGGCACATCGAACGGGATGAGGCGCATCACGATCGACAGCACGCCGCGCTGCCGCATGATGTTCACGCGGAAGCGGCCGAGCCCCGCCGCGGTCCACGAGCAGTCGTGGTCCGTGAGGTCGTCGATGCGTGCCCGGTCGGCCTCCGTCGGGAGCAGCCCGAGCGCGATCGACCGCGTCTGCTCGTGCGTGAGCACCTGCCGCGTGAGCGGCACGAGGCGGCCGTCGATGCGGGCGCGGAACGCGTCGCCCGCCTTGATGTGGAGGTCGGAGGCGCCCCGCTCGACGGCGGCGCGGAGGATCTTTTCCATGGGAGCTCCGTTGCGTCGGAGCTCACCGCTCCGACTCAGTAGCCGGCCGACGCGTCGACCAGGTTCAGCAGCCGCTCGCCCCGCCGATAGCGCCCCCAATTCTCGAGGAAGAGCGCCAGCATGCGGTCCCAGAATCGTGCAGGCGACACCGCCGAGACGTGCGGCGTCGCGAGCACGTTCGGCAGCCTCCAGAGCGGGCTGGCGGCGGGGAGCGGCTCCTGGGTGTAGACGTCGAGCACCGCGCCGCGCAACCGCCCGGCGGCGAGCGCCTCGGCCAGCGCCGTCTCGTCGACGAGCGTGCCGCGCGCCACGTTGACGACGATCGCCCCCGGCTGGAGCAACCCCAGCCGTCGCCCGTCCAGCACCCGCTCGGTGCTCGCCGTGGCCGGCGCCGAGAGCACGACCACGTCGGCCCGGCGCAGCTCGTCGTCCAGCGCCTCGTCCCCCACCACGCGCTCGAACCCGGCCGGGGCGCCGAGCTCCGGCCGCCGGCGCACCCCCACGCAGCACGCGCCGAGCGCCGCGAACCGCCGGGCGACCGCCTGGCCGATCCCTCCGGCGCCGAAGATGAGCACCCGGCAGTCGGCCACCTCGCGGGGCCGTACGTCGACCGCGCCGGCGGCCGGGTTCACCCACGGCTCGCGCACCCACTGCGCCTCGCGTTGCTGGGCGACGGCGACGTCGAACCCGCGCAGGAAGTGGATCACACCGCCGAGCACGAGGTCCGCCATCGGCGCCGCGTGGATCCCCGCCGCGTTCGTGAGCAGGATCCCCTGTTCCGGGAGGCCGAGGCCGAGGAGGCTCTTCACCCCCGCCGCGGCGCTCTGCACCCACCGCAGCTGCTGCGCCGCCGCGAGCAGCGGTGCCGACATCCCGAATCCGAAGTAGACCTCCGCGTCGGCTATCGCGTCGACGACCTCGGGGCTCGGCGCGGGATTCCCGTCCCCATCGCTGATCGTCTCCGCTTCCACGAGGTGGAGCGCCCACCCCTCGGGCACCGCCGCGCGGAGCCTCGCCTCGGCCTCCGGAGTCAGCGTCCAGGCCGGCGCCCGCGCCCGGACGTCGGCGACCACGAGACGGGATTCGGGACTCGGGACTCGGGACTCGGGACTCGACTCCTTCCCGAGTCCCGAGTCCCGAGTCCCGAGTCCCGAGCTCACTGCATCTCCAGGTCGCGCACGTCCTCCGGCGCGGTCTGCGGCGACGCGTCGCCGTACTGGACGGAGCGCGCCTCCTCCTCGAGGTGGGCGATCGTCGCCTCGTCGCGCTCGGTGGGCGTGTCGAACGTGCGGAAGACCGAGCTCCCGCAGCGCGGGCACTTCAGCCCCGCCGGCACGCCGCGCTCGAAGAACTGCTCCGCGCCGCACGTCAGGCACACCATCGTGGTGACCGACGCGATGGTGGGCTTCGCCATCTCGCGCCGCAGCGCGTCGCCGCGCGCTTCCTGCGCCGGCTCAGGCTGCCGCGCGCTGTCGTTGTCCTGTTTCCGGGCCATGTCGTGCTCTCGCCGTGGTTGAGTCGGGGAACCGGGGTGCAAGAGCCATGCGCCGCGCGGCCGCCTCAGCCGCCGCCGACGCGCACCGGCACCGAGCTCGTGAGAGTCTGTCCTTGCACCCTGATCGTCGCGTTCAGCTGCGCCGTGCCGGGGCCCTTCGCGCGCACCCGCGCGGGGTCGTTCAGCCCGACGATCGAGTCCACCGTCACCACGCCCGTGTTGCTGCTCCCCCAGCGCACCGTTCCCTCGGCCGTCGAGTTCACGGTGATGATCGAGCTGTCCCCCTGCACGAGCACGAGGCTCGTCGGGTTGATCGAGAGCCGGAGCCCCCCGTCCGTCGCGGCCGGGTCCGACGACGACGAGCACGCCGAGGCGAGCGCCGCCGCGGCGACGAGGGCGAGCGCTCCACGTCTCATCCGAGCATCCCCATCGCTTCCTTCACCTCGCGCATCGTCTGCCCCGCGATCTCGCGGCACCGCTCGGCGCCCGTCGCGAGAATCTCCGTCACGCGCTCCGGCGCGTCGCGCAGCTCGCTCGCGCGCCGCCGGATCGGCACGAGCTCCGTCTCCATGTGCTCGAACAGCACCTTCTTGCACTCGATGCAGCCCCACCCCGCCGTGCTGCACTTCACGGCGACCTCCTCGACCACCGGCGGCGGGCTGAACGCCTTGTGCAGGTGGTAGATGTTGCACACCTCCGGCGTGCCCGGGTCGGTCTTCCGCACGCGCGCCGGGTCGGTGACGGCGGGACGCAGCTTCGCCCACACGCTGTCGGAGTCCTCGAGCAGTCCGACGGTGTTGCCCATCGACTTCGACATCTTCGCCTGGCCGTCGAGCCCCATGATGCGCCGCGTCGGCGTGAGCAGCGCCTTCGGTTCCGGGAAGTACGGCGCTCCTTCCGGTGAGAACCGCGTGTTCCACTTCCGCGCGATCTCCCGCGAGAGCTCCAGGTGCTGCACCTGGTCCTCGCCGACGGGCACGGCGTCGGCCTTGTACAGCAGGATGTCCGCGGCCTGCAGCACCGGGTAGTTCAGGATGCCCGCGAGCACGCTCTCCTGACGCGACGCTTTGTCCTTGTACTGCGTCTGCCGCTCGAGCTCTCCCACGGGCGTGATCGTGTTGAAGATCCACGCCAGCTCGGTATGTTCCGGCACCGCGCTCTGCACGTACAGCGTGGCGTGCGCGGGGTCGATGCCGGCGGCGAGCAGCGAGACGGCCATGTCGTACGTCCGCTTGCGCAGCGACTGCGGCTCGTAGATGCCGGTGAGGGCGTGATAGTCGACGATGCAGAAGATCGCGCCGGGGTGCTGGGTCTGGAGCTGCACCCAGTTCTTCACCGCACCGAGATAGTTCCCGATGTGCAGTTCCCCCGACGGCTGGATGCCGCTGAAGATCCGTGTCATTCGCGCAAGGTAGAAACGCCCCCGAGGAGCATCAAGGCGACTCCTCCGGCACGGTCGCGCCGACGGCGCTGCTGCCGCACATGCGCGACGCGGCGGAGCGCGCGGCGGAGTTCATTCGTCGCCACGTCACCGGCGTCGGCGAGCTGACGTGGGAGCACAAGGGTCCGGCCGACTTCGTGAGCCTCGTCGACCGCGGGGCCGAGGAGACGATTCGCGAGCGGCTGCTCGGCGCGTTCCCGAACGCGGTGTTCCTCGGTGAGGAGACGTACGACCCTGCGGCCTCGCTCGGCGCCGACCTCGCGTTCGTCGTCGATCCGCTCGACGGGACGACGAACTTCCTGCACGGTTTTCCGTGGTACGCGGTGTCCATCGCGGCGACGCACGCCGGCGAGCCGGTCGCGGGCGTCGTGCTGAACGTCCCGACCGGCGAGGAGTTCTCGGCCGCCGCCGGCGGCGGCGCGTGGCGCGAGGTCGACGGCCGGCGCGAGCACATTCGCGTCTCGGCGAACGACGCCCCCGCGCGCGCGCTCGTCGGCACCGGCTTCCCGTTCAAGGGGATCGACCGCATCGACGAGTACCTGCGGCAGTTCGCGGCGATCACGCGCCAGGCCGCGGGCATCCGCCGTCCCGGCGCCGCGGCGCTCGACCTGTGCGACGTGGCGTGCGGGCGCTTCGATGCGTTCTGGGAGCTCACGCTCGCGCCGTGGGACATCGCCGCGGGCATCGTCATCATTCGAGAGGCCGGCGGCATCGTCACCGACCTCGCCGGCGCGCCCCCGCGCGTGGCGCACACGGGCCTCGTCGCCGGCGGCCCGGCGATGCACGCGTGGCTGATGGACACGCTGCGGAACGCCTAACGGCCGCTGCGTGGCTGCGTGGCTGCGTGAGACCGACGCGCCCACGCAGCCGCGCAGCCACGCAGCCACGCAGCCACGCAGCACGTCACCCTTCGGTCTCGGTTCATGAAACTCGTCGAGTGCGTCCCGAACTTCAGTGAGGGGCGCCGCCCCGAGGTCGTCGCCGCCATCCGCGACGCCATCGCCGCCGTCGACGGCGTCACGATCCTCGATGTCTCGTCCGACGCGTCCCACAACCGCACCGTCGTCACGTTCGTCGTCACCGCGGAGTCGGCCGTCGCCGCGGCGTACGCGGGGATCGCGAAGGCCGCGGAGCTGATCGACCTCACGACGCACCAGGGCGAGCACCCACGCCTCGGCGCCACCGACGTCGTGCCGTTCGTGCCGCTCGAGGCGTGGGGCAGCACCATGCAGGACTGCGTCGCCCTCGCGCGCGAGCTCGGCGAGCGCGTCGCGCGCGAGCTGTCGATCCCCGTGTACCTGTACGAGCGCGCCGCGACGCGTCCGGACCGCGAGAACCTCGCCGACGTCCGTCGCGGCGAGTTCGAGGGGCTGCGCGCCGAGATCGAGACGAACGCGTCGCGTGTGCCCGACTTCGGCGCGCCACGCGTGCATCGAACGGCCGGCGCCACCGTCATCGGCGCGCGTCCGTTCCTCGTCGCGTACAACGTATACCTCGGCCCCGCGACGAACCTGCAGGTCGCGAAGGACGTCGCGAAAGCGGTGCGCGGCTCGTCGGGTGGGCTGCGCTACGTGAAGGCGTTAGGCCTCGAGGTCGACGGGCAGGCGCAGGTGTCGATGAACCTCGTCGACACCGAGCGTACGCCGATGTACCGCGCATACGAGATGGTGCGGAGCGAGGCCGCGGCGCACGGCGTGGCGCCGACGTGGAGCGAGCTGGTGGGACTCGTGCCGGAGCGTGCGCTGCTCGAGGCGGGCGCGCGTCACGTGCAGCTGCGCGGCTTCGGGCCGTCGATGCTGCTCGAGCACAAGGTGCGCGAGGCCGTGCAGGGCGGCACGTCGCTCAGCGGGTTCGTCGCGTCCGTCGCGTCGGCCACCCCCACGCCCGGTGGCGGCTCCGTCGCCGCGCACGCCGGCGCCCTCGCCGCGGCGCTCGCCCAGATGGTCGCCGGCCTCACGGTGGGCAAGAAGAAGTACGCCGCGGTCGACGACGAGATGAAGGAGACCGCGCTGCGCGCCGCGTCGTTAGGCAACCGCCTCGCCGCGCTCGTCGCCGAGGACGCGACGGCGTACGAGCGCGTCAGCGTGGCGTACAAGCTCCCGAAGGACTCCGACGAGCAGTCCGCCGCGCGCGCCGCCGCCGTCGCCGATGCGCTGCTGGGCGCCGCGCGCGTGCCGCTCGAGACCGCGCGTGCCGCCACCGACGTCGCGGAGCTCGCCGCCGCCGTGGCCGAGCGGGGGAACACGAACGCCGTGACCGACGCCGGCGTCGCCGCGCTGCTCGCCGAGGCCGCGTGCCGGGGCGCCGTCTACAACGTCCGCGTCAACGTCGCCGCGCTCGACGACAAGACGCCCGCCGAGCCGCTCGTCACCGAAGCGGCCGCGCTGTTAGGCCGCGCGCAGCGCGCCAGCCAGGTCGCCCAGGCCGCCGTCGAGCGCGCGCTCTGAAAAAGGGCAGGAGGGCAGGAGGGCAGGAGGGCAAGAGAGCTCATGACTCTCCTGCCCTCCTGCCCTCCTGCCCTCCTGCCCTCGCCGTTAGGCGGACAGCGCGGTCAGCACCCGCGGCCCGTCTTCCGTCACGGCGACCGTGTGCTCGAAGTGGGCCGAGCGCTTGCCGTCGATGGTCACGACGGTCCACTTGTCGCCGAGCGTGCGCGTCCCCGGCAGCCCCGCGTTCACCATCGGCTCGATGGCGATCGTGAGCCCGGGGGCGAGCTTGGTCCCGCGCTTCGGCTTGCCGTAGTTCGGCACCTGCGGGTCCTCGTGCGGCCCGACGCCCACGCCGTGGCCCACGAGCTCGCGCACCACGCTGAACCCCGCGCGCTCGACGATCGTCTGCACGGCGAAGCCGATGTCGCCCACGTGGTTGCCGAGCCGCGCCGCGTCGATGCCGGCGGCGAGCGCCTCGCGCGTCACGTCGAGCAGCCGCTGGTGCTCCGGCGCGATCGCGCCGACCGCCACGGTCTCCGCCGCGTCGGTGTAGAAGCCCTCGAACTTCACGCCGACGTCGAGCGACACGATGTCGCCCTCCTCGAGCACCCGCTTGCGCGACGGGATCCCGTGCACGATCTCGTGGTTCACCGACGTGCAGACGCTCCCGGGAAAGCCGTACAGTCCCTTGAACGCCGGCACCGCGCCCGCATGCGAGCGGATGAACTCCTCGCCGATCTTGTCGAGCTCCCCCGTGGAGACGCCCGGGCGCACCTCGCCGCGCAGCAGCGCGAGCGTCGCGGCGAGAATCTTCCCGCCGCGCGCCATCGCGTCGATCTCGCGCGCGCTCTTCAACTGGATCACCGGCACGGGCGGGTCAGGAGAGGCAGCCTAACGCGCGGCGGGTGACGTCGTCCACCGCGCCCACCGCGTCGATCTCGCACACTTTCGCGCCGTGCTGCTCGTACCACGCCAGCACCGGCAGCGTCTGGTCGCGATACACCGACAGGCGGTTGCGGACCGCCTCCGGCTCGTCGTCCTTGCGGCGCACGAGGTGGCCGCCGTCGCGCTCGGGCTTCGGGCACGGCTCGCCCGGCTCGCGCCCCATGAACGGCGTCTGGCAGACGTCGCACACCACGCGTCCGCCGATGCGCCGCACGATCTCGTCGTCCTCGATGTCGAACACGAGCACCGCGTCGAGCCGGCGACCGAGCTCGCACAGCACCCGCTCGAGCCCCTCCGCCTGCGGCACCGTGCGCACCACGCCGTCGAGCACCGCGCCGCCGGCGTACTTCGGCGTCGCGAGCGCCTCCTTCACGATCCCGAGGATCACGTCGTCCGGGACGAGCGCGCCGCGGTCCATGTACGACTTCGCCTGGAGCCCGCGCGTCGTCCCTTCCTTGACCGCCGCACGCAGCACGTCGCCGGTGGCGAGGATCTGTGCGCCGAGCGCCTCCGCGAGGCGCGGCGCCTGGGTCCCCTTGCCCGCGCCGGGCTTGCCGAACAGAACGATGTCCATATGTGAAGAATAGGGCAGGAGGGCAGGAGCGCAGGAGGGCAAGAGAACTCTCCTGCCCTCTCGCGCTCCTGCCCTCCTGCCCTCGCCGTTAGAAGCCGCCCGTCGCCTGACGCCCGCGGAAGCGCACGCGGCCCTTCTTCATGAAGCCGTCGTACTTCCGCAGCAGCAGATGCTGCTGCATCTGCGTCATCGTGTCCAGCGCGACGCCGACCACGATGAGCAGCGAGGTGCCTCCGAACTGGAACGGCACGTTCACGAGCTTCGCGATCGCGATCGGGAGGAGCGCGATGATCGCCAGGAAGACCGCGCCCGGGAACGTGATCCGGGAGATCACCTGGTCGATGTACTCCGCCGTCTTCGCGCCCGGCTTCACGCCCGGCACGAACCCGCCCTGCTTCTTCAGGTTCTCGGCGAGGTCCACCGGGTTGAAGATGATCGCCGTGTAGAAGTACGTGAACACGATGATCAGGATCGTCATCAGCACGTAGTACAGCCACGTGCCCGGCTGCAGGTACTCGGCGACGTCGCGCATCGACTGGATGCCGCTGAACTGCGCGAACGCGCCCGGCACGACGATCACCGACTGGGCGAAGATGATCGGCATCACGCCCGCCGTGTTGATGCGCAGCGGGATGAAGTTCTTCGTCGCCTCGCGCATCCGGCCACGCGCCATCGTGCGCTGCGGGATCTGCACCATCACGCGCCGCGCTGCGACCGTGATCGCGACGACGCCCGCGACGACGCCGACCATCACGATGCCGAGCACCACCAGCGCCAGCGGCGCCACCGCGCCCGTCGACACGAAGCGGATCGTGTCGAGGATGCCCGGCCAGAACCGCTCGATGATCGAGAAGAAGATCAGCAGCGACGCGCCGTTGCCGATGCCGCGCTCCGTGATCTGCTCGCCGAGCCACATCACGAAGATCGCGCCCGTCGTCAGGAAGACGATCTCCTGCATCAGGAAGCCGAACCCGGGGTGCGACACCGCGTTGGGCAGCGACTGCGTGAACAGCGCGAAGCCGTACGCCTGCACCGCGGCCAGTCCGACCGTGATGTAGCGCGTCCACTGGTTGAGCCGTTTCCGGCCCTCCTCGTCCTTCTGCATCTTGTCCACCGTCGGCACCACGGCGCCGGCGATCTGGATGAAGATGCTGGCCGAGATGTACGGCATGATGCCGAGGGCGAAGATCGTCGCCCTCGACAGCCCGCCGCCGACGAACAGGTCGTACAGCCCGAGGAGGCCGCCGCCCCCTCGCTGGCTCGCGAAGTAGTCGGTGAGCGCCTGCACATCGACACCCGGCGCCGTCACGTGCGCGCCGACCCGGTAGATCAGCAGGCAGACGAACGTGAAGACGATCTTCTGCCAGAGCTCCGGTGTGCGATAGATGTTGGCGAGCGCTGCCGCCGGGTTGGACTGGGCCATGGTGCCGTTGAGAGTCGCTGTGCTACGGGTGCGTGCGCTTACTCTTCGACGCGGCCGCCGGCCGCCTCGATCTTCGCCCGCGCGCCGGCGCTGACCTTCAACCCACGAACCGTCAGCGCACGCGACACGTCACCGTTCGAGAGGACCTTGATCGGCCCCTTCGCCCCGTGCGCGAGCCCCGCGGCAACGAGCGCCTCGGTCGTGATCTCGTCGGCGCCGAGCAGCTCCAGATCGCCAAGTCGCACGACCTGGTTCTCGATCCGGAACTGGTTGTTGTTGAAGCCGCGCTTCGGCAGCCGGCGCGCGAGCGGCATCTGACCGCCCTCGAAGCCCGGCTTGCCGCCGCCCGGTCCGCCGTGACCGGCGCGGGCCATGGAGCCCTTGTGCCCCTTGCCCGACGTCTTGCCCTGGCCGGAGCCCGGGCCGCGCCCGAGGCGCTTCCGGTCCCGGTGCGAGCCGGGCGCGGGGCTCAGGTTGTCGAGCCCCAACTTCATGGTCTCGGCCACGATCTCACTCCTCCACGGGCGTCACCTCGACGAGGTGACGCACCTGCTTGAGCTGTCCACGCAGCGACGGCGTGTCCGGCTTGATCACCTCCTGCTGGTGGTGACGCAGGCCGATCGCCTGAAGGGTGCGCCGCATCGCCTCGGGATGCCCGATGGCGCTGCGCACCTGCTTGATCCGGAGCTGCCCCAGCGTCGGCGGGAGCGGCCTCGGGGTCGTCTTCGGCCCCTTTCCAGGGTGCCACACGAACGTCCGCGGCATGTTACACGGCCTCCACGGCGGCGAGCCCCGCACGCGGCGCGCGCTGGCGCACCTCGGCGCGCGAGCGGTACCCGATCGACTCCGCCTCCACACCGCGCTCGCGCGCGATCTGGTCCACCGTCGTGAGCTGCCGCAGCCCGTCGAGCGCCGCGAGCACGAGGTTGTGCGGGTTCGTCGAGCCGAGGCTCTTCGCGATGATGTCCACGATGCCGGCGCACTCCATCACGGCGCGCACCGCCCCGCCGGCGATCACCCCGGCGCCGGGCGCCGCGGGCTTGAGCAGGACGCGACCCGCGCCGTGCTCGCCGATCACCTCGTGCGGGATCGTGCCGCCCGTGAGCGGCACCGGCACCATCTTGCGGCGCGCGGCGTCGACCGCCTTGCGCACCGCCTCCGACACCTCGTTCGCCTTGCCCGTCGCGAAGCCGACACGGCCCTGACCGTCGCCGACCGCCACGAGCGCGTTGAACGAGAAGCGACGGCCGCCCTTCACGACCTTGGCCACGCGGTTGATCGCGATCACGTTCTCGACGAGATCGCTCCCCTCGCGCTCCTGACCGCGGTTGTCGCCGCCACGGCCGCCGTCACGGCCACCGCCGCGCCGATCGCCGCCCTGGCCGCCCGGACCACCGGGCCCACGCCCCTGGCCGCCGGGCCCGCGCCCGCCGCCCGGACCGCCACGCCCGCCGCCCGGACCGCCGCGCCCGCGCCCGCCACCCGGGCCGCCACGACCGCCGCCGCCACCGGGCCCGCGACCGCGGCCGCCGCCCGGGCCGCCGCCGAAGCCGCCGCCGCCGCCGCCGCCCTGCTGTCCACTCGTCTGATTGTCAGCCATGTCAGAACTCCAGACCGCCCTCACGGGCGCCGTCGGCCACCGCCTTCACGCGGCCGTGGTACTTGTAACCGGCGCGGTCGAACACGACGCGCGTGATCCCGGCCTCCTTGGCCCGCTCCGCGACGCGCTTGCCGACGGCGGCCGACTTCTCGGTCTTCTTCCCCTCGCCGACCGAGGCGCTGGTGACCGTGAAGAGGGTGCGCCCCTGCGTGTCGTCCACGAGCTGGGCGGTGATGTGCTTCAGCGACCGGAACACCACGAGGCGCGGACGCTCGGCGGTGCCGGTCAGCGTGTTCCGCACGCGCAGATGGCGCCGCTGGCGCTTCTCCTGGCGCGTCTTCGGAATGGCAATCTTCGGCATTACTTACCTCCCGCCTTGCCCGCCTTGCGGCGGATCGTCTCGCCCTGGTACTTCACGCCCTTCCCCTTGTACGGCTCGGGCTTGCGCAGCTTGCGGATCTCCGCCGCCACGCGCCCGACGACCTCCTTGTCGGCGCCCGCGACGACGACCGTCGTCGGGTTCGGCGCCGTCAGCGAGATCCCGGCCGGTGCGCGCACTTCCACCGGGTGCGAGAAGCCGAGCGCGAACTGGAGGCCGTACGGACGGACCTCCGCCTTGAAGCCGACGCCCGTGATCTCGAGCGTCTTCGAGAAGCCCTTCGTCACGCCCTCCACCATGTTCGCGACGAGCGAACGCGTGAGGCCGTGGAGCGCGCGGTGATTGGGCTCGTCAGAGGGACGCGACACCGTCACGGTGCCGTTCTCCTGCGCCAGCTGCATCTCCGCCGGGAGCGTGCGCGAGAGCTCGCCCTTGGGGCCCTTCACCGTGACGCGGTTGCCGTCGATCGTCACCGTGACGCCGTTGGGCACCGTGATCGGAAGCTTGCCGATACGCGACATTGTCGGGGCCTCCGTTACCAGACCAGGGCGAGGAGCTCGCCGCCGGTGCGGCGCTGCCGCGCCTGCTTGTCGGAGAGCAGCCCCTGCGACGTGCTGAGGATCGCCACGCCGAGGCCGTTGCGCACGCGCGGGATCTCGCCCACGCCGACGTACTTGCGCAGCCCCGGCGTCGAGACGCGGTGCAGCTCGCGGATCACCGGCGTGCCGCCGGCGGCGTACTTCAGGATGACGCGCAGCACCTTGCGCCCTTCCTCGGTCTCGACCACGCGGTAGTCCTGGACGAAGTTCGTCTCCTTCAGGATGCGCGCGATCTCGACCTTCATCTTCGACAGCGGCATGTCCACGCGGCGGTGCTTGCTGACGCAAGCGTTCCGGATCCGCGTGAGCATGTCGGCGATCGGATCGGTCATGCTCATGTAATACCTACGCTCCTATCGTATCCTTGCGGACGTTTAGGAATGGGGGATGGGTTGCGAGCTGGGTTACCAGCTCGCCTTGCGCACGCCGGGGATGAGCCCCTGCAGCGCCATCTCGCGGAACGTGATGCGCGAGAGTCCGAACTGGCGGAGGTACGCGCGGGGACGCCCCGTCATCGAGCACCGGTTGCGGATGCGCGTCTTCGACGAGTCGCGCGGCAGCTTGCGCAGCTTCGCGTACGCCTCCTGCTTCTCGGCGTCGCTCGTCGTCACGCTGTCGATCGTCGCGCGGAGCGCCGCGCGCTTCTCGGCGTAGCGCGCGACGATCTCCTTGCGCTGCTCGTTCTTGACGATCTTGCTCGTCTTGGCCATGGGTCTGCTGTGTGTTAGGCGGCCGCGCCGGCCTCGGTGAGCTGCCCGTCGAGGCGGTCGGGGCGCGGCACCACGGGCTTCTGCTCGCCGCGGAACGGCATGCCGAGCTCCCGCAGCAGCGCCAGCGCGAGGTCGTCGCGCTCCGCCGTCGTCACGATCGTGATGTCCATCCCGTGGACCTGCTCGACCATGTCGTAGTTGATCTCCGGGAAGATCATCTGCTCCTTCACGCCGAGCGAGTAGTTCCCGCGCCCATCGAAGGAGCGCGTGGACAGCCCGCGGAAGTCGCGCACGCGCGGGAGGGCGACCGCGATGAAGCGGTCGAGGAACTCCCACATGCGCGCGCCGCGCAGCGTCACCATCGCGCCGATCTCCTGCCCCTCGCGGAGGCCGAAGTTCGCGATCGACTTCTTCGCCTTGCGGCGCACCGGGCGCTGTCCGGTGATCAGCGCCAGCTCGTCCACGACGGTGTCGAGGACGCGCGGCTGCTTGATCGCCTCGCCCACGCCGCAGTTCACGACGACCTTCTCGAGCGTCGGGATCTGGTGCGGGTTCTCGAGGCCGAACTGCTGCGCGAGGCGCGCACGGACCTGCGTGTCGTAGAACTGCTTGAGCCGCGGCGCGGCCACCGGCAGGCCGGCGCCCGCGTGTCCCTTCGGCTGGAGGGGACCGCGCTTCTCGCCGCCCTTCGCCGCCTTGCCGCCGCCCTGCGGGGCACCCTTGCCGGACGGCTTCGCGGCGGGCTTGCCGCCGCCCTTGGCGCCGCCCTTGCCCGCGGCGCCCTTGCCGCCCTTTGCGTTGTCGTTCTTCGCCATGTCGCTCGTCTCCTGCTCAGCGCGGGGTGGTGATCGGCTCGCCCGTCTTCACGCCCACGCGCTCCTTGGTCCCGTCGGCGTCGATGCGCGACCGCGTCCGCGTCGGCGCACCCGTCTTCGGGTCGAGCAGCATCACGTTCGACGCGTTGACCGGCGCCGGCATCTCGATGATCCCGCTCTGCTCCTCCGGGCGGCGCGCCCGGCGGTGCTTCTTCACGATGTTGACGCCCTCGATGAGGACGCGGCCCGTCTTCGTGTAGACCTTGATGACGCGCCCTTCCTTGCCCTTGTCGTCGCCGCGCATCACCCGCACGGTGTCGCCCTTGCGGACGTGCACCGGCTGGCGCTCGGCCTTCCGCGCGTGACGGCCGGCGCCGAGGCGCTCCTTGTCCGTCGCGCGGTACTTGAGCACGCGCATGTTACAGAACCTCCGGAGCGAGCGACACGATCTTCATGTAGCGCTTCTCGCGGAGCTCGCGCGCCACGGGACCGAAGATGCGCGTCGCGCGCGGCTCGCCGTTGTCGTTGATGATGACGACGGCGTTCTCGTCGAAGCGGATGTAGCTCCCGTCCTTGCGGCGGGTCTCCTTCACGGTGCGCACGACGACCGCCTTCGCGACGTCGCTCTTCTTCACCGTGCCGTTGGGCAGCGCGTCCTTCACCGCGACCACGACCCGGTCACCCAGGCCGGCGTAGCGGCGGCGCGTCCCGCCCAGCACGCGGATCACGAGCGCCCGCTTGGCACCCGAGTTGTCCGCGACCTTGACCATCGACTCTTGCTGGATCATGGCCCGTTACCTCGCGCGCTCGACGATCTCGACCACGCGCCACCGCTTGTCCTTCGACAGCGGGCGGGTCTCCATGATGCGCACGGTGTCGCCCTGCTTCGCCGAGTTCTCCTCGTCGTGAGCCTTCAGGCGCGTCGTGCGCGTGACCATCTTGCCGTAGACCGGATGCGGCACGCGGCGATCCACCGCCACCACCACGGTCTTCTGCATCTTGTCGCTGACGACCACGCCCACGCGCGTCTTCCGCGCGCCTCGCTTGCGCGAGGCGGCGTTCGCGCCGGCATTCCCGCCGGTGGGGGTCGTCCCGTTGTTCATCGTCTCGGCCATTGTCTCTCGCGCTCCGGCTTAGCGGGCGGTCTTGGTGCCGGCCGTCTTGGCCGCCCGCTTCGACGCGCTCTTCGTCGTCGCGGTCTTCGCCGTGCCCTTCGTCGCAGTCTTCTTCGTCGCCGTCTTGGCGCCCTTCGCGGTCTTCGCCGTCGCCTTCGGCGCCGGCTCCACGCCGCGGTCCTTCTCCCCCAGCACGGTCAGCGCGCGCGCGATGTCGCGGCGCACCTCACGCAGGCGGAGCGGGCTCTCCAGCGTCTCGGTGGCGCTCCGGAAGCGCAGGCGGAACTGCTCCTCGCGGAGCTCGTTCACGCGCGCGCGGAGCTCGTCCGCGCTCAGCGACCGGATGTCTTCACGCTTCATCGGTGTGCGCCTCCTCGCGAACCACGAACTTGGACTTCACGCTCAGCTTCGCGGCGGCGAGCGCGAACGCGGTCTCGGCGACCTCGCGCGTCACCCCCTCGAGCTCGAACATCATGCGCCCCGGCTTCACCACGGCCACCCACAGCTCGGGCGAGCCCTTGCCCTTCCCCATGCGGGTCTCGGCGGGCTTCTTCGTGATCGGCTTGTCGGGGAAGATGCGGATCCAGACCTTGCCGCCGCGCTTGATGTGACGCGTGAGCGCCACGCGGGCCGCCTCGATCTGCCGCGCCGACACCCAGCCCGGCTCGAGCGCCATCAGGCCGAAGTGGCCGAAGGAGATCTCGCTGCCGCGGTGGGACAGGCCGGTCATCCGGCCCTTGAACATCTTGCGGAACTTGACGCGCTTGGGACTCAGCATGTGTTAGGCCCTCCTCACGCGCCGGTCGAGTAGGTCTTGCCGCGGCGATCCTCGACGATGTCGCCCTTGAAGATCCACACCTTCACACCGATGGTGCCGTAGGTGGTCTTCGCCGTCGACGTCGCGTAGTCGATGTCCGCGCGCAGCGTGTGGAGCGGCACCCGCCCCTCGTGGTAGCCCTCGACGCGCGCGATCTCCGCGCCGCCGAGCCGGCCGCCCGCCTTCACCTTGATGCCCTGCGCCCCGGCGCGCATCGCGCTCTGCACCGCGCGCTTCATCGCGCGGCGGAACGAGACGCGCCCCGCGAGCTGCTGGGCGATGCTGTCGGCGACGAGCTGCGCCTCGACCTCCGGGCGCTTGATCTCCTCGACGTTCACGCCGACTTCCTTGCCGGTGAGCTGCGCGAGCTCGTCACGCAGCTTGTCCACCTCGGCGCCCTTCTTCCCGATCACGACGCCGGGGCGACCCGTGTGGATCGTCACGACGACCTTGCCGGGCTTGCGCTCGATGCGCACGTCGGCGATCGCCGCGTGGCCCATGCGCTGCTTCAGGTACTTCCGCAGGAGGGCGTCCTCCTGCAGGAGCTGCGGCATGTTCTTGCCGCCCGCGTACCACGTCGACCGCCACGGCTTCGAGACGCCGAGCCGGAAGCCGATCGGATTCGTCTTCTGTCCCATTATCGACCTTCCTTCTCGGCGACCACGATTTCCACGTGGCTCGTCCGCTTCTGGACCGGGGTGGCGCGCCCCATCGCGGCCGGCGTGAAGCGCTTGAGCTTGGGGCCCTCGTTCACGATGGCATGGATCACGTACAGCCGGTCGACGTCGAGCGAGCGGCCATCGCGCCGCGCCGCGTCTTCCGCGTTCGCGACCGCGCTGGAGAGCACCTTCTCGACCTCGGTGGCGGCGTGCTTCTTCGAGAACTTCAGCAGCGCGAGCGCGTCGTTCACGCTCAGGCCGCGGATCTGATCGACGACGAGCCGCACCTTGTAGGGCGACTGGCGCGTCGAGCGCTGCATCGCGCGCGCGCGCCGTTCGTCAGCGCCTGCGCCCGCACGGCGTTCAGCGCCTTCGCGAGGCCCGGCTTGCGATGCGTCGGAGTGGTGTTAGGCATGGGCGGCGTCTCCTTACTTCTTCACGGGCGCGCCGGCCGCCTTCTTGTCCGTCTTCCCGGCCGTGTGGCCGCGGAACAGACGCGTCGGCGCGAACTCGCCCAGCTTGTGGCCGACCATGTTCTCGGTCACGTACACCGGGATGAACTTGTTGCCGTTGTGCACGGCGAACGTGTGCCCCACGAACTCGGGGAGCACCGTGCTCGCGCGCGACCAGGTCTTCATGACCTTCTTCTCGCCGCGGGCGTTCATCCCCGTCACCTTGTCGAGCAGGGCCTCCTGAATGAACGGGCCCTTCCGAATGCTTCTGGCCATGTGTTAGTCCCCGTCCGCGTTACTGCGTGGCCTTGCCGCGGCGACGCCCGCGGACGATGAGGCGCTGCGACGCCTTCTTCTTGTTGCGCGTCTTCACGCCCTCCTTCTTGCCCCACGGGCTGACGACGTTGCGTCCGCCGCGCGTGCGGCCGCCGTGCGGGTGGTCGACGGGGTTCATCACCTCGCCGCGCACCTTCGGGCGCCGGCCCATCCAGCGCGTCTTGCCGGCCTTGCCCCACGACACCAGCTCGTGCTCGGCGTTGCCGACCTCGCCGATCGTCGCCAGGCAGCGCCCGTGCACGAGACGCATCTCGGTCGACGCCATGCGGAGCGTGACGTACTCGCCCTCCTTCGCGACGACCTGCACGCTCGTGCCGGCCGAGCGGGCCATCTGACCGCCCTTGCCCGGCTTGAGCTCCACGTTGTGCACCGCGGTGCCTAACGGAACCTCGCGCAGCGGCAGCGCGTTGCCGACGCGCACGTCCGACCCCGGGCCGCTCACGATGGTATCGCCGACGGCGAGCCCCTTCGGGTGCAGGATGTAGCGCTTCTCGCCGTCACCGTACTCGACGAGCGCGATGCGCGCCGAGCGGTTCGGGTCGTACTCGATGTGGCGGACCGTCGCCGGCTCGCCCTGCTTGTTCCGCTTGAAGTCGATCACGCGGTACTTCCGCTTCTCGCCGCCGCCGCGGCGGCGCATCGAGATGTGGCCGTGGTTGTCACGGCCGCCCGACTTCTTGAGCGGCTCGGTGAGCGACTTCTCGGGCGTCGTGCGCGTGATCTCCGAGAAGTCGGCGACCGACCGGAAGCGCGAGCTCGCCGTCACCGGCTTGAATTGACGAATGGCCATCTGGGTCAGCCCTCGAAGATCCCGATCGTATCGCCCTCACGGAGCGTCACGATCGCCTTTTTCCAGTGCGGGCGACGCCCGGTCGTGGTGCCGACGCGGCGCGCCTTCCCGCGCACGTTCATCGTCCACACGCCCGTGACCTTCACCCCGAACAGGCGCTCGACCGCCTGCTTGATCTCCTGCTTGTTCGCGTCCGGCGCCACCTCGAAGTAGTACTCGCCGCGCTCCTGATAGGCGGCGGACGTCGCTTCGGTGACGATCGGACGCACGATGGTGCGGTGCAGCGTCGGCATCGTCAGCCCTCCGCGGTGTCAGTGGTCTCGGCGCGCTCGCTCTCCGCCGCGCGCGACAGCGCCGCCGACTCGACGATCACGACGTCCGACCACAGGATGTGGTAGGTCGACGCGTCGGAGTACGGCATCGCGTGCACGTTCGGCAGGTTGCGCGCGCTCAGGTACACGCCCGGCTTCGCGCCGTCCGTGAGCACGAGCACCTTCTGCTCGCTCACGCCCAGGCGCGCGAGCAGCGCGGTGATCTGCTTCGTCTTCGGCGACTCGAACGCGAGCGAGTCGACGACGAGCAGCGCATCCTCGCGGGCGCGCGCGTTCAGCGCGCTCTTGCGCGCGAGCGCCTTCACCTTGCGCGGGAGCTTCTGGTCGTAGTCGCGCGGCTGCGGACCGAAGACCGTGCCACCGCCCACCCAGTGCGGCGCGCGCGTCGAGCCCTGACGGGCGCGGCCCGTGCCCTTCTGGCGCCACGGCTTCTGGTTGCCGCCCGTGACGTACTTGCGGATCTTCGTCGCCGCGGTGCCCTGGCGCTGGTTCGCCAGATACGCCTTCACGGCCTGGTGCATCACCGGCACGTTCACCGTGCCGTCGAACAGCGCCGCCGGCAGCGAGACGGGCGCCTTCTTCGCGCCGTCCGCGCCGAACGCGGCCGCCTGGAGAGTCGTCGTGTCAGCCATGGCGTCAGCCCTGCTTGCGGACGAGCACGATCCCGTTCGTCGGGCCGGCCACGCTGCCGCGGATGTAGATCAGATTGCGCTCGGCGTCCACGCGCTCCACGCGCAGGCCCACCGACGTGTGCCGTTCGGCGCCGTAGTGCCCGGGCATCTTCTTGCCCTTGATGACGCGCGACGGGTCCGTGCCCGGGCCGATCGAGCCCGGCTTGCGGTGCTTCGTGTTGCCGTGCGTGTTCGCACCGCCACCGAAGCCCCAGCGCTTTACGACGCCCTGGAAGCCGCGTCCCTTCGTCGTGCCGGTGACCTTCACGCGCTCACCCGCCGCGAAGATCCCGACGCCCACCGTGCCGCCGACCTCGAACGACGGGATCTCGGGGTTCTTCCCCGGCGCGTCGTCGAGGCGGAAGCTGCGCAGCACGCGCGGCGCGTAGTCGAGCCCCGCCTTCTTCGCGTGGCCGAGCTCCGCCTTGCTCGCGCGCGCGCCCTTCGGCGTGCGCTCGCCCTTCGCGTTCGCTCGAGCGGTCTTCAGCTTCCCGTAGCCCAGCTCGACGGCCGCGAACCCGGCAGCGGTCTTGTCGACCACCTTCGTCACCGGATTCGGCTCGGCCTCGATCACCGTGACCGGGACCTGCTGCCCCTGCTCGTTGAAGATCTGGGTCATGCCCAGCTTCTTCCCGATGATGCCGATCATTGGTACTCCTGCTCGTTAGTCGCGGCCCGCCGGCGACCCCTGTGTCGCCCGTGCGTTACCGGCCGTTGGACTGTGGACCGCGGCGCCGCGTGGGAACCGCTGCCCGTCGCGCGCGAACGCGCGAACTACTCGACCTTGATCTCGACGTCGACGCCCGCCGGGAGGTCGAGCTTCGTCAGCGCGTCCACCGTCTGAGCGCGGCTGTCGAGGATGTCGATGACGCGCTTGTGCGTCTTCAGCTCGAACTGCTCGCGCGACTTCTTGTCGACGTGCGGCGAGCGCAGAACCGTCCACCGCTGCGTCTTCGTCGGCAGCGGGATCGGCCCCGACACCTGCGCGCCCGTCTTCTCCGCCGTGCGGACGATGTCGGCCGACGCCTGGTCGATCACGGCGTGGTCGAAGGCCTTCAGGCGGATGCGAATGCGACCGGCCATTGAGTGTTACCGAGAGTGATGTTGCGTATCTGCGTGGGTGCGCGGCTGCGTGGGGCTGGTACGCCGCCACGCAGCCACGCAGATACGCAGCGTGTTAGGCGATGATCTTCGTCACGACGCCGGCGCCGACCGTGCGGCCGCCCTCGCGGATGGCGAAGCGCAGCTGCTCCTCCATCGCGACGGGCGTCTGCAGCTCGATGGTCATCGCGATGTTGTCGCCCGGCATCACCATCTCGGTGCCCTCGGGCAGCTCGATGGACCCGGTGACGTCCGTCGTGCGAAGGTAGAACTGCGGGCGATAGCCCTTGAAGAACGGCGTGTGACGGCCGCCCTCTTCCTTCGTGAGGACGTAGACCTCGCCCTGGAACTTCGTGTGCGGCTTGATCGAGCCGGGCTTGGCGAGCACCATGCCGCGCTCGATCTCCTCCTTCTGGATGCCGCGGAGCAGGAGGCCGACGTTGTCGCCCGCCTGGCCCTGATCGAGCAGCTTGCGGAACATCTCGACGCCCGTCACGACCGTCTTCTTCTCGGCGCCGAAGCCGACGAGCTGCACTTCCTCGCCGACCTTGATGATGCCGCGCTCGATACGACCCGTCGCCACCGTGCCGCGGCCCGTGATCGAGAACACGTCCTCGACGGGCAGCAGGAACGGCTTGTCCGTCTCGCGGACGGGCTCCGGGATGTACGTGTCGAGGGCGTCGTACAGCTCCTCCATCTTCTCGACCCACTGCGGCACGCCGTTGATGGCGTTGATCGCGGAGCCGCGGATGACGGGCGCGCCGTCGCCGTCGTAGTCGTACTTCGAGAGCAGGTCACGCACCTCGAGCTCGACGAGGTCGAGGAGCTCGGGGTCGTCCACCAGGTCGCACTTGTTGAGGAACACCACCACGCGCGGCACGTTCACCTGACGGGCGAGCAGGATGTGCTCGCGCGTCTGCGGCATCGGGCCGTCGACCGCGGAGACCACGAGGATCGCGCCGTCCATCTGCGCGGCACCCGTGATCATGTTCTTCACGTAGTCGGCGTGACCGGGGCAGTCGACGTGGGCGTAGTGACGATTCTTCGTCTCGTACTCCACGTGCGACGTGGCGATCGTCAGGATCTTCGTCGCGTCGCGACGGCCCTGCGACTCGGACGCCTTCGCGACCTCGTCGTACGCCACGTACTTCGTGCCGTAGCCCTTGTCGGCCGAGATCTTCGTGAGGGCCGCCGTCGTCGTCGTCTTGCCGTGGTCGACGTGGCCGATCGTGCCGACGTTCACGTGCGGCTTGGTGCGCTCGAATTTGGCCTTGGCCATGGTACTGAGTCTCTGACTGAAGTGTTCTGTCGCGCTGCGGCCCCGGGACGCGGGCTGCGGATCCGCAGCGCGCGTCCGCAGCCCAGAGCGATGGTGTTAGCCCTTCACCTTGGAGATGATCTCCTCGGCCTTCGACTTCGGCACTTCCTCGTAGTGCGAGAACTCCATGGAGTACACCGCACGCCCCTGCGACATCGAGCGGAGCTTCGTCGAGTAGCCGAACATCTCCGAGAGCGGGACGCTGGCCGCGATCACCTGCGCCTCCCCGCGCTGCGTCATCCCGCCGATCTTGCCGCGGCGCGACGACAGGTCGCCGAGCACGTCGCCCATGTAGGGCTCCGGCGTCACGACCTCGACGTTCATCATCGGCTCGAGCAGCACGGGGCTGGCCTTCGCGGCCGCCTCCTTGAACGCCATCGAGCCGGCGATCTTGAACGCCATCTCGCTGGAGTCGACGTCGTGGTACGACCCGAACACCAGCTGCACCTTCACGTCCACCATGGGGTAGCCGGCCAGGACGCCGTTCTCCAGCGCCTCCTTGATGCCCTGCTCCACCGGGCCGATGTACTCACGCGGCACCACGCCGCCGACGATCTTGTCCTCGAACACGAAGCCCTGGCCCGCCTCGGCCGGCTCCATGTTGATCACGACGTGGCCGTACTGACCCTTACCGCCCGACTGCCGGATGAACTTCCCCTCGACCTTCTCGACCTTGCGCTTTATCGTCTCGCGGTAGGCCACCTGCGGACGGCCCACGTTCGCGTCGACCTTGAACTCGCGCATCATGCGGTCGACGATGATCTCCAGGTGCAGCTCGCCCATGCCCGAGATGATCGTCTGCGACGTCTCCGCATCCGTGTGCACGCGGAACGTCGGATCCTCCTCGGCCAGCTTCGCCAGCGCGATGCCGAGCTTGTCCTGGTCGGCCTTCGTCTTCGGCTCGATCGCCACGTCGATGACGGGCGCCGGGAACTTCATCGCCTCGAGGATGATCGGCTTGTCGTCGTCGCACAGCGTGTCGCCCGTGCGCGTGTCCTTCAGACCGATCGCGGCGGCGATGTCGCCGGCGCGCACCTCGGGGATCTCCTCGCGCTTGTTCGCGTGCATCTGCAGCAGACGGCCGACGCGCTCGCGCTTGTCCTTCGTCGAGTTGTAGACGTAGGAGCCCGAGTTCAGCACGCCCGAGTAGACGCGGAAGAACGTCAGCTTACCGACGAACGGGTCCGTCGCGATCTTGAACGCGAGCGCCGAGAACGGCGCCTCGTCGCTCACCTCGCGCGTGTCGAACGTCTCGTCGTGGTGCGGCAGGTGCCCCTGGATCGCGGGCACGTCCACCGGCGCCGGCAGGTAGTCGATCACGGCGTCGAGCAGCGCCTGCACGCCCTTGTTCTTGAACGAGGCGCCGCAGAGCACCGGCACGAACGCCATGGCGATCGTCGCCTTGCGGATCGCGCGGCGGATCTCGTCCAGCGAGAGCTCCTCGCCCTCGAGGTACTTCGCCATCAGCTCGTCGTCGTGCTCGACCGCGGCCTCGATCGCCTCGTGGCGGGCCAGCTCGACGGCGTCCTTCATGTCCGCGGGGACGTCCACGACCGTGAACGTCTTGCCCATCGTCGCGTCGTCGAAGATGTACTGCTTGCGCTCGAGGACGTCGATGTGGCCCGTGAACAGCTCGCCCGAGCCCACGGGGAGCTGGAGCGGGAACGCGCGCTTCGAGAGGCGGTCGCGGATCATCGCGAGACACCGGTCGAAGTTCGCGCCGACGCGGTCCATCTTGTTCGCGAAGATCATCCGCGGCACGCCGTAGCGGTCGGCCTGACGCCACACCGTCTCCGTCTGCGGCTCCACGCCGGCGACGGAGTCGAGCAGCGCGACGGCGCCGTCGAGCACGCGCAGCGAGCGCTCCACCTCGACGGTGAAGTCGACGTGGCCCGGCGTGTCGATGATGTTGATGCGGTACTCCGGCCCCTCGCCCTTCTCGTGGCTCTGGCCGTGCCGGCGCCAGAAGCAGGTCGTCGCGGCGGACGTGATCGTGATGCCGCGCTCCTGCTCCTGCTCCATCCAGTCCATCGTCGCGGCGCCGTCGTGCACCTCGCCGATCTTGTGCGACTTGCCGGTATAGTAGAGGATGCGCTCGGTCGTCGTCGTCTTACCGGCATCGATGTGCGCCATGATGCCGATGTTCCGGTAATGCTCGAGCGGAGTCGTCCGTGGCATGCTGTTATCTCGTCAGCGGCAGGAGTGCCTTTCAGCAAAAACGCGGGTGGACCAGGCGCCCCTCGCTCGGGACCGGTATCCATCCGCCCTCGCCGGGTGTGCTCGCCACTGCTGCGCGAACCGGGACCCATGGCGCGTCGAGGCCGCGCGGCAGCGCGTATCTCGCCTCGACGTCTGATTGTCTGAACGGCACCTGATCCGTCCTGCGGGACGCCGACACCGCGCCGGTGCCCCGTAGCCTTCCAAAGCTAACCGCCCCGTGACCGAAGTCAACGGGGCGGTTCGACTTAGCGCGTCTATCCACATCGCCGACACGCGTCGGCGATGCGTCGAGCCGAGCTTACCAGCGGTAGTGCGCGAAGGCCTTGTTCGCCTCGGCCATGCGGTGCGTGTCTTCCTTCTTCTTCACCGCGTTCCCCTCGCCGCGCGACGCCGCGATCACCTCGCCCGCGAGCTTCTCCGCCATCGACTTCTCGTTGCGGTCGCGCGAGTAGGAGATCAGCCAGCGCATCGCGAGCGCGTTGCGGCGCTCCGGACGCACTTCGACCGGCACCTGGTACGTGGCGCCGCCGACGCGGCGGCTCTTCACTTCCACGACCGGCTTCAGGTTCGCCAGCGCCTGCTTGAACACGTTCACGCCAGGCTGGCTCGTCCGCGCCTCCACGAGGTCCATCGCGCCGTAGAAGATGCGCTCGGCGGTCGACTTCTTCCCCTGGTACATCAGCGAGTTGATGAACTTGCTGACGGTCTGGCTGTCGTACCGGGCGTCGGCGAGTACCGGACGCTTCACGGCAGTCTTTCGGCGGCTCACTTCTTCTTACCTCCCGCCGCAGCCTGACCCGGCTTCGGCCGCTTGGCGCCGTACTTGGAACGGCTGCGGTTCCGGCCGTTGACGCCCGAGGCGTCCAACGTGCCGCGCACGATGTGGTAGCGGACGCCCGGCAGGTCCTTCACGCGGCCGCCGCGCACGAGCACGATCGAGTGCTCCTGCAGATTGTGCCCCTCGCCCGGGATGTAGGCGATGACCTCGAAGCCGTTCGTGAGACGCACCTTGGCGACCTTCCGGAGCGCCGAGTTCGGCTTCTTCGGCGTCGTCGTGTACACGCGCGTGCACACGCCGCGCTTGAAGGGATTCGCCTTCAGCGCGGGAGACTTGTTGACGCGCGCCAGCGACTCGCGGCTCCGGCGCACCAGCTGATTGATTGTCGGCATTAACGATGGATCGACAACGGACTCTGGCGTTCCAGCCTGGAACGCCTCAGACCTAGGAACGTAGCGGCCTCGGGATCGAGGGTCAAGTCGGTCTGTGGAGCGAAGATACGTGAACGGGGCGGCCCGCCAGGGCCGCCCCGTTCACGTGCCGACCTGAAAGCTCGACGGTCAGCGGTCGTCGCCCAGCCCACCGACGCCCAGCGACGCGAGCAGCGATGCCGCGCTCGCGCTGGACGGGCTCGCCGGCTCGGCCTCGACGATCGGCTCCGCGGGGAAAGCCGCGTTCTCGACGTCGATGTCGTTGTACCGGTACATGCCCGTGCCGGCCGGGATGAGGTGACCGATGATGATGTTCTCCTTCAGGCCCAGGAGGTCGTCCTTGGCCCCGCGGATCGCCGCATCGGTCAGCACGCGCGTCGTCTCCTGGAACGACGCCGCCGAGACGAACGACTGCGTCGTGAGGCTCGCCTTCGTGATGCCGAGCAGCAGCGGCTCCGACGTGGCCGGCGTCTGCCCGGCCTCCTTCGCCGCCTCGTTCACCTCGCGGAACACGCCGCGGTCGGTGTGCTCCGCCTCCAGCAGCTCCGTCTCGCCCGGATCGACGATCCGGACCTTCTGGAGCATCTGCTTCACGATCACGCCGATGTGCTTGTCGTTGATCTTCACGCCCTGCAGGCGGTAGACCTCCTGCACCTCGTTCAGCAGGTACTCCTGCACGGCCCGCGCGCCCTTGATGCGCAGGATGTCGTGCGGGTTGACCGGGCCCTCCGAGAGGCGATCGCCCGCGCGCACGCGGTCGCCCTCGTGCACGCGCAGGTGCTTGCCCGACGGGACCTCGTACAGCGACGGCTCGGCCCCCTCGATCACGGAGCCGTTGGACTCCACCGGCTGCACGAAGATCTCGCGCTTGCCGCGCTTGATCTCGCCGAACCGCACGACGCCGTCGATCTCCGTGATCGTCGCCGGATCCTTCGGCCGGCGCGCCTCGAACAGCTCGGCCACGCGCGGCAGACCACCGGTGATGTCGCGGGTCTTGTACGCCTCTCGGTTCACCTTCGCCAGGATGGTGCCCGCCGTGATGTGCTCGCCGTCCTCCACCGTGAGCACGGCGCCCACCGGGATGACGAAGTCGCGCACGCGGCGCTCCTTGCCGCCCGAGTCCTGCCAGATCTCGACGTGCGGGTGGAGCTTCTTCTCGCGGTCCTCGATGACGACGCGCTGACGGAGGCCGGTCAGCTCGTCGAGCTCCTCGGACACCGTCTCGTCCTCCACGAGGTCGACGAAGCGGATCGTGCCCTCGACGTCCGCGATGATCGGGTTGGTGTACGGGTCCCAGGAGAAGATCACCTGGTCGCGCGCCACCGCCTGCCCGTTGTCCACCATCAGGATCGCGCCTAACGGCACCTGCAGGCGCGCGCCGACCGTCGCGTGGATGTCGGCCGTCGTGCGAATGGCGATCTCGCCCTCGTACGACGTCACGATGCGCTGGCCCTCCGCGTTGGTCACGTAGACCAGGCGGTCGCCGAACTCGATCGTGCCCGCGACCTTCGACTTGCGTGCCGTCTGCTCCGCGATACGGGCTGCCGCGCCGCCGATGTGGAACGTGCGCAGCGTGAGCTGCGTGCCCGGCTCGCCGATGGACTGCGCGGCGATGATGCCGACGGCCTCGCCCAGGTCGACCATCTCCATGGTCGCCAGGTTGCGGCCGTAGCACATGCGGCACAGCCCGCGCTTCGCGTCGCAGGTGAGCACGGAGCGGATGCGCACCGTCTCGATCCCCGACTCCTCGACCTCCTGCGCGGTCTCCTCGTCGATCATCTGCCCCGCCTCGACGAGCACGCGCGGACGCCCGCCCTCGTCGATCATGTGCGGGTCGACGATGTCCTCGGCGGCCACGTGGCCGACGATGCGCTCGCCGAGCGGCTCGATGACGTCCTCGCCTTCCTTCAGCGCGCCGACCTCGAGCCCCATGATCGTGCCGCAGTCCTCCTCGGTGATCGTCACGTCCTGCGCGACGTCCACCAGGCGGCGCGTGAGATAGCCGGCGTCGGCGGTCTTCAGCGCCGTGTCGGCCAGACCCTTCCGCGCACCGTGCGTCGAGATGAAGTACTCGAGCACCGACAGCCCCTCGCGGAAGTTCGACTTGATGGGGCTCTCGATGATCTCGCCGATGCCGCCGGTGAGCTTCTTCTGCGGCTTCGCCATGAGGCCACGCATGCCCGCCAGCTGACGGATCTGATCGCGGCTACCGCGCGAGCCGGAGTCGAACATCATGAACACCGGGTTGAACCCGCCCTTGTCCTTCCGGAGCGAGCTCACCATCGCGTCGGCGATGTCGGTGTTGGCGTGCGTCCAGGTGTCGATCACCTTGTTGTACCGCTCGCCGTTCGTGATGTTGCCCGTCTGGTACGCGCGCTGGAAGCGCTCGACGCGCTCCTCGGCCTCGCGCAGCAGCGTGGTCTTCTCGTCGGGGATGTGCAGGTCCTCGATGCCGATGGAGACACCGCCGCGCGTCGCGTTGCGGAAGCCGAACTCCTTCAGACGGTCGAGGTACTGCACCGTCTCCGCGAGACCCGCGCGACGGTAGCTCTCGAAGACGCTCTCGCCGAGCGCCTTCTTCTTCATGTCCTTGTTCATGAAGCCGAGCGCCTTCGGCGTGATCGCGCTGAACAGCACGCGCCCGGCGGTCGTCGTCACGAGGCGGCGCCCCTCCTGGTCGTCGACCAGGAAGCGGATCGCCGACGAGTACTGCAGCCGGCCTAACGCCATCGCCATCTCCACCTCGGCGAACGTCGCGTAGGCCTTCAGCCCCGCCACGCGCTTCGGATCCTTGGCGATCGCGTCGAAGTCCGACGGCGCCTTCGTGGCGAAGTAGCAGCCGAGCACGATGTCCTGCGACGGCTCGGCCACCGGACGCCCGTCCGACGGCTTCAGGATGTTGTTCGACGACAGCATCAGCACGCGCGCCTCGGTCTGCGCCTCGTAGCTGAGCGGCACGTGCACGGCCATCTGGTCGCCGTCGAAGTCGGCGTTGAACGCCGCGCAGACGAGCGGATGGATGCGGATGGCCTTGCCCTCGACGAGCACCGGCTCGAACGCCTGGATGCCCAGGCGGTGGAGCGTCGGCGCGCGGTTGAGCAGCACCGGGTGGTCGCGGATGATCTCCTCGAGGATCTCGTACACCTCGGGGCTCTCGCGCTCGACGATCTTCTTCGCGCGCTTGACGGTCTCCGCGATCCCCTTGTCGACGAGCTTGTGGATGATGAACGGCTTGAACAGCTCGAGCGCCATCAGCTTCGGCAGGCCGCACTGGTGGAGCTTGAGCTCCGGCCCGACGACGATGACCGAACGGCCGGAGTAGTCCACGCGCTTGCCGAGCAGGTTCTGACGGAACCGGCCCTGCTTGCCCTTCAGCATGTCCGACAGCGACTTCAGCGGACGCTTGCCGCGGCCGCGGATCGCCTTCGAGCGGCGCCCGTTGTCGAACAGCGCGTCCACCGCCTCCTGCAGCATGCGCTTCTCGTTGCGGAGGATGACCTCCGGCGCGCGATGCATGATGAGCTTCATCAACCGGTTGTTGCGGTTGATGACGCGGCGGTACAGGTCGTTCAGGTCCGACGTCGCGAAGCGGCCGCCGTCGAGGGGCACGAGCGGACGCAGGTCGGGCGGGATGACCGGGATCACGTCCAGGATCATCCACTCCGGCCGGTTGCGCGTGTCGCCCGACTGCCCCGAGTTGCGGAACGCGTCGACGATCTTCAGGCGCTTGAGCGTCTGCTTCTTCCGGTGCTGCGAGTTCTCGCCGACCAGGGCGGCACGGAGCTCCTCCGCCACCTTGTCGACGTCGATGCGGCGCAGCAGCTCGCGCACCGCCGGCGCGCCGATGTCGGCGAGGAACGCGGCGTCCCCCTCCTCGCGCGCCTTGCGACGCAGATCGAGATACTCGTCCTCGTCGAGCAGCTGGTTCACCCGGACGTCCTGGTTCCCCGGCTCGACGACGACGTAGTTGCTGTAGTAGATGACCTTCTCGAGATCACGCAGCGTGAGATCGAGGAGGTTGCCCATCGGGCTGGGCAGGGTCTTGAAGAACCAGATGTGCGCCACGGGCACCGCGAGCTCGATGTGGCCCATGCGCTCGCGCCGGACCTTCGAGAGCGTGACCTCCACGCCGCAGCGGTCGCAGATGACGCCGCGGTAGCGGATGCGCTTGTACTTGCCGCAGTGGCACTCCCAGTCCTTCACCGGCCCGAAGATGCGCTCGCAGAAGAGGCCATCCTTCTCCGGCTTGAACGACCGGTAGTTGATGGTCTCCGGCTTGAGCACCTCGCCCCACGACCACCAGGTGCGCAGGCCGGCCATCTCGAGCCGCTCGCGCTCCTTCGGATCCTTCGGGCCGCGGATCTCCTCCGGGGAGGCGATCCGCACCGAGATGTAGTCGAACGCCGAGGCGCGCGTCTCGCGCGTCGAGCGGAAATCGATCATGAGTTACTCCTCGTCTCCGATGCCGATGTCGCCTGCCCCTGCGTTCCCGAGGCGGCCGTCGCCGGCCGGTTCCGCGCCGAACGGCCCGCCGAACGCGGCGCCGTCTCCGTCGCCCGCGCCGAACTGCGCGCCGGCGGTCGGATCTCCGAGCCCGCCGTACGACGAATCGTCGGTGGACCCGAGCGTGACCTTGATGCCTAACGCCTGGAGCTCCTTCACGAGCACGTTGAACGACTCGGGGATGCCGGGCTCCGGCAGGTTCTGCCCCTTCACGATCGCCTCGTAGACGCGGCTGCGGCCGTTCACGTCGTCCGACTTGACCGTCAGGATCTCCTGCAGCACGTGCGCGGCGCCGTACGCCTCGAGCGCCCACACCTCCATCTCTCCGAAGCGCTGGCCGCCGAACTGCGCCTTGCCGGCGAGCGGCTGCTGCGTGACCAGCGAGTACGGCCCGATGCTCCGCGCGTGGATCTTGTCGTCCACGAGGTGCGAGAGCTTCAGCATGTAGATCTCGCCGACGGTGACCGGGCTGGCGAAGCGCTCGCCCGAGCGACCGTCGCGCATCCAGATCTTGCCGGCCGGCGTGAGCCCGGCGAGGCGCATCAGCTCCGCCGCCGCGGCGTCGAGATCGCCCTCGCTCTTCTTCGCGCCGATGAGCGCGGCGAGCGCGGGCAGCTCCTGCTGCTGGAGCATGTCCGCCTCCCCGCGGCCGGCGGCCGACTGCAGGTCCTTCTGCACCGCGTCGCGGCCGACGAGCGCCGCGGCCTCCTCGCTCTCGTGGAACGAGGTCTGGTTGCCGATCTCCTCGCGCTCGCGGCCGGCGAGCTGCTTGGCCGCCGCGACGAGGAAGTCGCGCACCTGCGTGCCGATCGCCCGCACGCCCTCCGACATCTTCTTGCCGGCGAGGTCATTCAGGTTCGCGTCGCTGAGCAGGAAGACCTTGTCGCTCTCCTCCATCGACGGCTTGACGTCGGCGAGGATCTGCCGGATGTCGGCGTCCGTGACCTCCGGCGCCGGGTGCGACAGGTTGAGCGTGCGCGAGGCCATCTTGAGCGCGCCGAGCTTCAGCAGGAGCCCGATCTCGCGCTCGTTCGCGCCCTGGAACACCGGCGTCTTCGCGTAGAAGCCGAGCAGCCGCGCGGCCCACCCGAGGTGGGTCTCGAGGATCTGCCCGACGTTCATGCGCGACGGCACGCCTAACGGATTCAGCACGATGTCGACCGGACGCCCGTCGGGGAGGAACGGCATGTCCTCCTCGGGGACGATGCGCGCCACGATACCCTTGTTGCCGTGGCGGCCGGCCATCTTGTCGCCGACCGAGATCTTGCGCTTCTCGGCCAGGTAGACCTTCACGAGCTGGATCACGCCCGGCGGCAGCTCGTCCGGCTGCAGGATGCGGTCGATCCGCTCCTCGGCCTTCTCCTCGATGCGCGCCTTCTCCTCGTTGGCGGCGTCGATGATGACACGCACGCGGTCGTTGACCTGCTTGTTCTCGACGCGGAACGTCTTCAGGTCCATGTTCGCGAAGCGCACGCCGCGCAGCACGTCGCGCGTCAGCGCGGTGCCCGCGGGGATCGCCTCCTCGACGGTGCCCGCCTTCAGCGCCAGCGCCACGGTCTCGCCCTCGAGCGCGTCGCGGAGCTCCTCGTCGCGCACCTCGTTCACGCGGACCTTCTCCTCGCCCTCCAGGCGGCGGACCTCGCCGATGCGCTCGCCGCGGTCTTTCTCGACGACCTGGTCCTCGATGCGGCTGAAGATCTTGACGTCGATGACGACGCCCTCCATCCCCGGCGGCACCTTGAGCGAGCTGTCCTTCACGTCCTTCGCCTTCTCACCGAAGATCGCGGTGAGGAGCTTCTCCTCGGGGGAGAGCTCCGTCTCGCCCTTCGGCGTGATCTTGCCGACGAGGATGTCGCCCGGCTTCACGTGCGCACCGATGCGCACGATGCCGCGCTCGTCGAGGTCCACGAGCGCGTCTTCCGACACGTTCGGGATCTCGCGCGTGATCTCCTCCTGGCCGCGCTTCGTGTCGCGGACGTGGAGCTCGAGCTCCTGGATGTGGATCGACGAGTACACGTCGTCCTTCACCAGGCGCTCGGAGAGCACGATGGCGTCCTCGAAGTTGTGCCCGTACCACGGCATGAACGCCACGGTCACGTTCGCGCCTAACGCGAGCTGTCCCTGCTCGGTGGCCGCGCCGTCGGCGAGCACGTCGCCCGCCTTCACGCGCTGGCCGAGCCGGACGACCGGGCGCTGGTTGATCGCCGTGTCCTGGTTCGTGCGCCAGTACTTCTTCACGCGATAGCGGTCGAGCTGCGTGAGGCGCTGCAGCGGGCGGTTGCCGCCGCGGCGGTCCTCGCCGGCCTGCCGCTCCGCCGGCCCCGCGTCGACGATGATCTCGTCGGCCGTGACGGCCGTGACGACGCCGGCCCGACGCGCGATGATCACCGCGCCCGAGTCCTTCGCCACCTTCTCCTCGAGCCCCGTGCCGACGAGCGGCGTCCGCGGGTTGAGGAGCGGCACCGCCTGGCGCTGCATGTTCGAGCCCATGAGCGCGCGGTTCGCGTCGTCGTGCTCGAGGAACGGGATGAGCGCCGCCGCGATGGAGACCATCTGCTCCGGGGCGACGTCCATGTAGTCGATGCGATCCGGCGCCACGAGCGGCAGGTCGCCGCCGTCGCGACAGAGCACCAGCTCGTCCACGAACGTGCCGTCCGGGTTGAGCTTCGCGTTCGCCTGCGCGACGATCGCGCCCTCCTCGCGGTTCGCGTCGAGCCAGGCGATGTCGCCCGTGACGCGGCCGTTCTTCACGACGAGGTACGGCGTCTCGATGAACCCGAGGTCGTTCACCCGCGCGAAGCACGCGAGCGACGTGATGAGGCCGATGTTCGGACCTTCCGGCGTCTCGATCGGGCACATGCGCGCGTACTGCGAGTAGTGCACGTCGCGCACCTCGAAGCCCGCGCGCTCACGCGTCAGACCGCCCGGGCCTAACGCCGAGAGACGACGCTTGTGCGTCAACTCGGCCAGCGGGTTGGTCTGGTCCATGAACTGCGACAGCTGCGAGCTCCCGAAGAACGCCTGGATGACCGCGCTCACCGTACGCGCGTTCACGAGGTCGTCGAGCGAGATCTTCTCCGGGTCGGTGTTGATCGACATGCGCTCCTTTACCAGGCGCGCCATGCGGGACAGACCGACCGAGAACTGGTTCGCGATGAGCTCACCGACCGACCGGATGCGGCGATTGCCGAGGTGGTCGATGTCGTCGGTGTAGCCGCGCCCCTCGTGGAGCTCCACGAGATAGCGCACGATCGCGACGAAGTCCTCCTTCGTCAGGACCGTGACGCCGGCAGGCGTCGTGAGGCCCAATCGCTGATTGATCTTGTAGCGGCCGACGCGCCCGAGATCGTAGCGCTTCGGGCTGAAGAACAGGCGCTCGAGCGCCTGCTTCGCCGTCTCCTTGTTCGGCGCGTCGCCGGGCCGGAGCAGCGCGTAGATCTGCTTCAGCGCCTCGTCCTCGGACTTCGTCGGGTCCTTCGCGAGCGTGTTCTTGATGAGCAGCGACTCGGCGCGGCCGCTCGCGACGAACACGAGCACCTTGTTGACGCCGCCCTTACGGAGCTTCTTGACGAGCGCCTCGGTGAGCTGCTGCCCGGCCTCGGCGACCACCTCGCCCGTCTCCGGGTCGACGGCGTCGTGCGAGAGCGTGCGCGGCTCCGGCCGCTCGCCGCGCTCGAACGCATCGAGCTCGTCGCGCAGATCGATCGCCGTGTAGCTGGCGAACACCTTGATGGCGTCGATGCCCTGCCGGCGAAGGCGGTTGTACACCTCCTCGGTGAGCTCGTCGCCCTCCTTCACGAGCAGCTCCGCCTCGCGGCGCTCCTGCTCGGCGCGCGCCTTCTTCGTCTTCGCCTTCGGCGCGTCCGGGTCCGTCGCCTCACCGGCGAGCGTGATGTCCTCGGCGACGATGGCGCCGATGACCTCGCGCACGTCCGTGCGGCTCTCGCGCTTCTTCGTCAGGTCGAGCTCGCGCTCGGCGAAGAAGAGGCGGAGGATGTCGCGGTTCTCACCGAAGCCGAACGCGCGGAGCAGCGCAGTGGCCGGGAACTTCTTCTTCTTGTCGATGTGGACGTAGACCACATCGTGGATGTCCACCGTGAACTCCACCCACGAGCCGCGGAACGGGATGATCCGCGAGCTGATGAGACGCTGACCGTTCGGGTGCGTCGACTCCTCGAACACGACGCCCGGCGACCGGTGGAGCTGCGAGACGATGACGCGCTCGGCCCCGTTGATGACGAAGGTGCCAAGGCTCGTGATGAGCGGCAGCTCACCGAGATAGACCTCCTTCTCGATGATGTTGCGCGGCCGCTTCTCGCCGTTGACCTCCTCGAAGATGACCAGCTGCAGCGTCGCCTTCAGCGGCGCCGAGTAGGTCATGTCGCGCTCGATGCACTCCTCGACCGAGTACTTCGGCTCACCGAGCGTATAGCGAACGAACTCCAGCGAGAAGTTCTCGTGGACGTCCGTGATGGGGAAAAGGTCTTTGAAGACGCGCTCCAGCCCCACGTCCTCGCGCTCCTGCGCGGCGGCGTCGGTCTGGAGAAGCGCCTCGAACGCGCGCGTCTGAATGTCGAGCAGGTGGGGCATGCCCATGCCCTGCCCGAGCTTCGCGAACGAGATTTCCTTTATCGTCTCAGCCATGTCTCACCCGCGGGGTAGCCGCTGGCAGGCGAAAAGAGCCCCGACCCCGGCATCCTGCGATTTCGACGCGGATGCGGGGCGGAGCAGCGAACCTGCTATTGAATTGTGCGGCGAACTGTAATCACGATCGCGGCGAGGTAGAAGTGAGCGGGGAGCGAGGAGCGCGGAGCGACGAGAGCGCTTGCCTCTCGTCGCGCCACGCTCCACGCTCGCCGCTTACTTCACCTCGACGCCGGCGCCCTGCTCCTCGAGCTTCGCCTTGATGGTCGCCGCCTCGTCCTTCGAGACGCCGGCCTTCACGGTCTGCGGCGCGCCGTCGACCATGTCCTTCGCCTCCTTCAGGCCGAGGCCGGTGATCTCGCGCACGACCTTGATGACCTGGATCTTCTTCGCGCCCGCATCACGCAGCACGACGTCGAACTCGGTCTTCTCCTCGACGGCCGGAGCCGCCGCGCCACCGGCGCCACCGCCGGCCGGGGCCGCGCCGCCCACCGGGGCGGCCGCGATCGTGACGTTGAACTTCGTCTTGAACGCCTCGATCAGATCGGCCAGCTCGAAGACCGTCTTGTTGCCGATCGCGTCCAGGATCTCGTCGTTGCTCAGCGTAGCCATGATTCCGTTTCTCCGTAGAAAACCCAGGCGGTGTACGACCGCTGGGGCAGGTTGAACAGGCAAACCGCCTGGATTTACTGCGCGCCTTCCTTCTGAGCCCGGAGGGCCTCGAGCGCGCCGACCATCTGGTAGAGCATGCCGTTGAGCGCGCCGGCGAAGCTCGCCAGCGGCGCCATGAAGCCGGCGCCCAGCTCGCTGAGCAGCTGCTCGCGCGAGGGCATGTTCGCCAGCCGCTTGACCTGCTCCGCGTCGATGGCACGGCCGTCGAACATGCCGCCCTTCACCGCCGGACGCTGGTCGTTCTCCTTCGCGAAGTCGGTCAGCACCTTCGCCCCGGCGAGCGCGTCGTGGGCGACGACGATCCCCGTCGGGCCCTTGAGGCGCTCACCGACCAGACCACTCTCGTTCACCGCACGGAGCGCGAGCGTGTTCTTGATGACCACGTACTCCACGCCGGCCTTCCGGAGGCGACGGCGGAGGTCGGTCATCCGCTTCACGTTCAGCCCGGTGAAGTCGGTGTAATAGAGCGCCTGCGCGCCCTTGATCTTGCCACTCAGCTCGTTGACGAGCTGCTCCTTTTCGGTTCGCTTCATCGCGCCGGCTCCCGGTTAACGGTAGGGCGTGGTATCGACGGCGACGCCCGGGCCCATGGAGCTCGAGACGGCGACGTTCTTGATGTACACACCCTTGGCCGCCGCCGGCTTGGACCGGACGAGCTGGTCCATGAGCGCGGCGAAGTTGGTCTCGAGCGCCTCGGCCGCGAACGAGACCTTGCCGATCGGGGCGTGCACGTTGCCGCCTTTGTCGACACGGAACTCGATCTTACCGGCCTTCAGCTCGCGCACCGCACGGCCCACGTCGAACGTCACCGTGCCCGCCTTCGGGTTGGGCATGAGGCCGCGGGGACCGAGGACGCGGCCGAGCTGGCCGACCTGGCCCATCTGATCCGGCGTCGCGACCATGACGTCGAAATCGAGCCAGCCGTCCTTGATGCGCTGGACGTACTCGAGCCCGACGAAGTCGGCACCCGCCTCCTCCGCCTCGGCCGCCTTCGGGCCGACCGCGATGACGAGCACGCGCACCGACTTACCGGTGCCCGCCGGCAGCACGACCGTGCCGCGCACGACCTGGTCGGCGTGGCGCGGATCGACGCCGAGGCGGACCGCCACCTCGACCGTCTCGTCGAACTTCGCGAACGCACCGCCCTTCACGAGGTCGATCGCCTGGCGCGCCTGATACGCCTTGTCGGCGTCGATCTTCTGCGCCGCGGCGCGATACTTCTTTCCGTGGGTCTTCATCAGTCCACCACCGTGACCCCCATCGAACGAGCGGCTCCGGCCACCATGGCCATCGCGCTCTCGACGTTGTCGGTGTTGAGGTCCGGCATCTTCACCTCGGCGATCTTGCGGACCTGCGCCTTCGTCACCTGGCCGACCTTGTTCTTGTTCGGCTGGCCCGAGCCGCTCGCGAGCCCGATCTCCTTCTTGATCAGCTCCGCGGTCGGCGGGGTCTTCAGGATGAACGTGAAGGACTTGTCCGCGTAGATCGTGACCTCCACCGGGAGGATCATGTCCTGGCCTTGCGTCCGAGCGTTGAACTCTTTGACGAAGGCCATGATGTTGATCCCCTGGGGGCCGAGCGCCGTACCGACCGGCGGGGCAGGCGTCGCCTTCCCGGCCGGGATCTGGAGCTTGACGAACCCGGTTACCTTCTTGGCCATGGTTCTCCTTGGCGTGGTGGCCCCGCCGTCGCGAGGCCGTCACTCCCACGGATATTTTCCGTCGCCGTGGTCCGCGACGTCGTGCGGCCGCCCGCAAAGCGAGCGAGCCTAGGAACTTATCACGATCGGGCGCGGAGGTGAACCCGCGCGGCACGATTCGTGGGGCGACTCAGTACGCCTTCAGCTGGAGGTAGTCCAGCTCGACCGAGGTCGGCCGACCGAACAGGGAGACGCTGACGCGCACCTTGCCCTTGTCCGCCATGACTTCCTCGACGGTGCCGTTGAAGTCGGTGAACGGCCCTTCGGTGATCGCGACGGCCTGACCGATGAGGAACGGGATCTCCTCCTTCGGCGCCGCCTCTTCCGCCTCGGCGATGCCGAGCAGGCGGTTGACCTCCTCCGGGCGCAGCGCCATCGGGAACCGGTCGTGACCGACGAACTTGATCACGCCCTGGATGCCGTTGATCGTGTGCAGCGTGTCCTGGTTCATGACCATCTCCACCAGGACGTAGCCGGGATAGATCTTCCGCTCGACGGTGACCTTCTTCCCGCTCTTGATCTCCACCGCTTCCTGCGTCGGCACGAGCGCCTGACGGATGGAGCGCTCCTCGGGCGAGTGCGGATCGGCGTCGATCTTCCGCTGGATCAGCGAGCGAACCTTGTTCTCGTGCCCGGACGTCGTCTGGATGGCGTACCAGCGGTGTTCCACGTTCGGTCTCCGGTTCAGCGTCCGAGAAGAAGCTGCGGGAGCCGCACGAGGATGAACTGCAGGCCGATGTCCATGAGCGCGATGATCGCGCCGATGAAGAGCACGAAGATGATGATCTTGATCGTCGCGTCCTGGAGCTGAGGACGGTCGGGCCAAGTCACCTTCTTCATCTCGGTCATGACGTCGTGATAGAACTGGAGCGTCCTGGCCGGGAAGGACTGCCGCTGAGGGACGACGGGCGTCGTCATGGCTACTTCGTTTCCTTGTGCAGCTGATGCTTGTTGCAGCGGGGGCAGTACTTCTTCCACTCGACGCGCTCGGGGTGCAGGCGCTTGTTCTTCGAGGTGAAGTAGTTCCGGCTCTTACACTCGGTGCAGCCGAGGATGATCTTGTCGCGAGGCATGACGCCGCCCTCTGGTACGTGTTCGCTCGAGGCGGCCCCGGCATAGGGGCGAGCGCTCGATGGACGTGCAACGTGCGCCGCAACTCCCACGGATGGGGCCGCGGCGCATCGATTCCAACTGCGGGACGGGGCGACGCGTCACCCCGCTACTCGAGAGCTCGCGACCGGGATTGAACCGGTGACCTCACCCTTACCAAGGGTGTGCTCTACCGACTGAGCTACGCGAGCGGGAAGCTCTGCCCCATGCGGCGCGGGACAGACTCGGAACCTAGTGGCTCACGAGTGGACGTGCAAGTCGCGCTGTGACAGCGGATTGTCCGCCCCCGCCCGACGCCCGCCCCAGTCCCGCTCGCCGGCCGGCTCCGCCTCCTGCATCTCCTTCTTCAGCGCCGACTCGAACTTCTCCGCCTGCTTCCGCTGCTTCTTCTCCAGCAGGCCGAACGCGTCGTCGCGACCCTGCTTCAGCACGGCACGGTACGCCATCATGGCCTCGCCGCGCGCCTGCATCCGGTCGCGCGCGGCCATCGGATCGCCCCCCTCGGCCGCGCCGCCACGGCGTCCCGGCAGCGAATCCAGGCGGAGCTTCACGACCTCGATCGCGCTGTCCTGATGCGACTTGACGCGCTGCAGCCGTACGACCTGGCTATCGGTCAGGGCGAGCTCGGTGCCGTGCTTCAGGATCAGGTCGACCGAGTTGACGAGCGGCTCGGTGCGGCGGGCCGCGCCGGGCATCCCCTCGCCGCGGCCTCCCATACCGCCGCGCCGGCCCATGCCGCCGCGGCCGGCGCCTCCGAGTCCCCCGCGGCCCCCGAACTGGGCGCGAGCCGACGATGGAAGCGCCACGATCGCGCCGAGCAGCGCGGCGACCATGACGAGACGGAGGGGACGGCGAGGAGCGCGCATGGCAGCGAGGTGTCGTGGGCGTGGCGACGAACGGGCGCGCGGTAGACGCACCGCACGCCCGTCCGTTAAGCACGCCGGCGCCAGTCGGCCCCACGCGGGATCACTGCCGACGGAACACCAGCAGGTCGCCGTCGCTCGCGACGGTCAGCTGGGTCCCGTCTAGGACGCCCTCGGCGGGGGGGTCGTCGTCGAGCGTGATCGTGACGTGCAGGCCGCTCGACGCATAACGGCCCGCGTACGCGTCCGTCCCCTGATCGAGCACCTCGCCCGAGTCGTCCGTCTCGCGCCACGCCAGCGATACGGCGACCGATCCATCGGCGCCGAGCGTCAGGAGCATGGAATCCCACACGGAGCCCTCCCGGCTGTACGGGACCGGGCGGCCGTTGACCTCCTCGAGCACGTAGGTGCCGGCGACGGTCATCGCGACGGGCGGGGCCACGGACGGACCGGTCGGCGCATCGGTCCCGTCGTGACACGCCGTGACTCCGGCGGCGGCGGCGAGGAGGAGAGTGGTGCCGACGGCGGTGAGCGTCCTCGCCGCCTTCGTGCGCAGCGCATGCGTGCGGGACATGGGGTCGTCTCCACCGCGTCGCCGAGTCGACGACGCGAAGCTGGTGATGCCATGCGTGGCGACGAGCGGGTCCCGTCGCGCGCCGACGTGGCCAGCCGCCGAACGGGGTCCGCCGCGAAAACCTCAGGCGTCCGGCCGCATCACGGCTGCGAGTGGAGGGTACCGGCACGGCGTCCGGAGACCGTGGCCGGCGCGTTCCGTCACCGTTCTTCGTGCAGGTCGGCCGCGGGTCGCCGCCGAAACGCGTGCGGCCCCGGAGCCAGACCAGGCTCCGGGGCCGCATGCATTTCGTGAGAGCGGGAGACGGGACTCGAACCCGCGGCCACAAGCTTGGAAGGCTCGTGCTCTACCAACTGAGCTACTCCCGCGACGCCTACAAGAAACCGGCGGGGCCTCGTTGCAGCAAGGCCCCGCCGGCAGTGGTGGGGGAAGGATTCGAACCTTCGAAGGCTGTCGCCGGCAGATTTACAGTCTGCTCCCGTTGGCCACTTGGGTACCCCACCAGGGTACGACGCGCTCGGCGAACAGGCACCGAACGAGCCTCCAATTGTACCAGCCCCGCGAGCCGAAATCAATCGGGCCCAAGCTGACGGGGGGACTCGAACCCCCAACCGCCTGATTACAAATCAGGTGCTCTGCCAATTGAGCTACGCCAGCGACGGGCGAAAGCTAGCGCTGCCGAAGGGCTACCGCACCTTGGTCCACTTCGTCCCCTGCGGCGTGTCCTTCACCTCGATGCCGCGCGCGTCGAGCTCCGCGCGAATGGCGTCGGCGGCGGCGAAGTCGCGGCGCGCGCGCGCGTCCTTGCGCGCCTGCAGCCGCTCCTCGACCCACGCGGCGAGCTGGGGGTCGTCGACGGTACGCTCGGGGACGAGATCGAGCACCCCGTCGATGGCGGCGAACGCGCGGCGCGCGGCGTCCAGCGCCGCGGGGTCGTCGCCGCCGCGGTCGAGCTCCGCGTTCGCGCGCTTCAGGAACGTGAACAGCGCGCCCAACGCCTCCGGGGCATTCAGGTCGTCGAACAGCGCGTCGCGCACCGCCTGCTCGGCGTCGCGCGCGGCGGCCGCGAGCTCCGGCGTACCGCCCGTCGCCGCGCGCAGCCGCTCCGCGAACTCGCCGACACGGTGCACGGCGTTGCGCGACGCCTCGAGCGCCTCGTCGGTGAGGTTGAGCTGCTTGCGGTAGTGCGTCGAGAAGACGAAGTGCCGCAGTGCGGCGGCGGAGAAGCCGTCCTCGCGCAGCATCTTCACGGTGACGACGTTGCCGACGCGCTTCGCCATCTTGGAGCCCTCGACGAGCAGGAACTCGCCGTGGCACCACAGGCGCGAGAACGGCTTCCCGCTCGCGGCCTCGCTCTGCGCGATCTCGTCCTCGTGGTGCGGGAAGATGAGATCGATGCCGCCGCAGTGCAGGTCGATGGTCTCGCCCAACAGCGCCATCGCCATGGCCGAGCACTCGAGGTGCCAGCCGGGGCGGCCGCGTCCCCAGGGCGAGTCCCACGCCGCGCCGGCGCGCTCGTCCTGCTCGGTCGCGGCCTTCCAGAGCGCGAAGTCCTGGGCGTTCTCCTTCGAGTAATCGTCCTGTGCGACGCGCGCACCGGCCTTCAGCTCGCGCGTGTCGAGGCGCGACAGGCGGCCGTACTGCGGGAAGCGCGCGATGGCGAAGTACACCGAGCCGTCGTCGGCCTGGTAGGCGACGCCGCGCTCCTCGAGCCGCCTAACGAGCTCGATCATCTCGGCGATGTAGGCCGTCGCGCGAGGGTAGTGCTCGGCGGGCTGGATGCGCAGGAACTCGCGGTCCTGGTGGAAGACCTCGACGACGGGATCCGTGACCTCGCCGATCGTCTTGCCCTGGTCCTCGGCGCGCTTGATGATCTTGTCGTCGACGTCGGTGAGGTTCATCACCTGCTCGACGTCCCACCCGGCGAGGCGGAGCGTGCGACGCAGCAGGTCCTCGAACAGGAACGTGCGGAAGTTGCCGAGGTGCGCCGGGTTGTAGACCGTCGGGCCGCACGTGTACATGCGCACGCGCTGCCCGTCGGCGGGGGCGAACGGCTCGACCTGGCGGGACAGCGTGTTGTGGAGACGGAACTGCTCGGTCACTTCCTGTTCCTCTGAGCGATTCGACAAGCAGGTCCCTCGCTACGCGCGGGACGCGAACTGCGGCGTACGCGAGCGGTGGAACGCCTCGATGGCCTCGGCGATCGGCGCGGCGTCGTAGCGCACGGGATCCGTCGCCGGCAGACCGGTGAGCGACTCGGTCTCGCGGATGGCCGCGCGGGCGTCGGCGTCGGATAGGTCGGACGTGTTCAGGGCGACGGCGATCGTCGGCGCGGGACGGAGCGGCGCGGCGAGCGTGTCGTGCATGCGAATGAACTCGTCGAGCGGCGGGATCGGCACCCACTCGCGGTTGCGGATCCTCGTGCGCGACGGCTGCGCGCAGAGCACGAACGCGTGCGGCAGCGTGCCATGGATGAGCCCCACCGTGACGCCGGAGAACGAGGGGTGGATGATGCTGCCCTGCCCCTCGACGAGCACGATGTCGGCATCCTTCGCCGCCTGGAGCGTGAGCTGCTCGGCCGCACCGCCGATGAAGTCGGCGACGACGGCGTCGACGGAGATCCCCCATCCCTCGATGAGGATGCCGGTCTGCCCCGTGGCGGCGAACGCGACGCGGTTGCCGCGCTGCTTCAGCACGTCGCGCAGCTGCAGCTGCGCGGTCATCTTGCCGATGTTGCAGTCGGTACCGACGGTCAGCACCACGGTCGCGTCGATGTCGCGCGTCTTGCCCGTGGAGACGTCGAGACCCGCCGGCGGACGACGGAGATCGAAGATGCGCGCACTGCCGCGGCGCGCGGCGGCGGACAGCTGCTCGTCGTCGGCAAGGAAGAAGTGCAGGCCGCTCCACACGTCGAGCCCGCGCTCGAGCGACGTCACGAGCATCTGCCGCCACTCGGCGGGAAGCTGCCCGCCGGCGGGCGCGATGCCGATGAGCACCGCGTTAGGCCGATGCGCGAGCCCTTCCTCGAGCGTGGCGACGATCGGAATGTCGCCGCCGAAGCCAAGGAAGTCCTGCACGACGCGACCCGCCTTCGTGGAATCGATGACGGCGGCGACGCGGTCGGGGGTGTAGCGAATGCAGGCGCTGGCGGTCTTGGAGCTGTGCGGGCCGAGGAGCCCTTCGGCCAGCACGAGAAAACGTTCGGACACGATGGAAGCGGGAGCGAGGATCGGAAGGCGGCCGCTCAGGCGGTGCGGCGCACGCGCTCGGTGATCGCGATGAGATCGACCTGCGGCGCGGCGGGGACGAGCACCCCCTCGCCGTCGGCGGGGGGCACGCGAAGGAGGAGCGGCTGGTCACGCGTGGCGCGCCGGAACCCCTGCCCCTCGTAGATGCGATTGATGAGGATGCGGCGCACCACCACCATGAGCGTGGCGAGCGTCGGCACGGCGACGATCAGCCCGACGCCGCCGAGCAGCTTGCCGACGACGAGCACCGCCATGATGGAGAGGACGGGCGGGATCTCCACGCGCTTCGACGCGATGTACGGCCCGACGAAGTTGCCCTCGATGAGGTGGATGACGACGCCGAGCAGCACGACGAACAGCGCCTTCGTGCCGCCGCCGGGCAACGCCAGCACGAACAGCGCGGGGAGCAGCGTGGAGAGCAGCGTGCCGAAGAACGGCACGATCGCGACCGCGCCGGTGAACACGCCGAACGTGAGCCAGTAGGGCACGCCGAGCGCGTAGAGCCCGATGGCGGTGAGCACCGCGAGCACGAACATGGCCGTGAGCTGCCCGACGATCCACGACCGGAGCTGCGACGCCGCCTCGCCGAGCACGTCGCGTACGAGCTCGCGGTGCACGGGCGGGAACAGCGCGATGAGCCACTCGCGGTAGAGGCTCGGGTGCATCGCGAGGTAGAGCGCCATGACGGCGACCGAGAAGACGTCGATCGACGCGTGCACGAACGAGAACAGCTTCGGCACGACGTCGTTCAGCAGCCCCTCGCCCTGCTTGTAGAACGCCATGAGCGCCTGGTGCTGCCCCGGCTTCACGACGCCGGAGAGCGCGGGGATGCGCCGCACGAGCTGGTCGATCTTCGCGTCCCACGCCGTCATGTAGTTCGGCAGGACGCGGAAGAGCGCCTGCGTCTGGCTCACGACCGGCGGCACGAGGAGCCAGAACAGCCCCGCGACGGCGAGGAGCGTGAGCAGCACCGCGAGCACCAGCGCGAGCTTGCGCGGCAGCCGCGTGCGACGCGACACGGCGTCGGCAACGGCGCCGAGGTAAAGCGACAGCAGGATCGCGATGAACAGCAGGAGCAGGACGTCGGCGACGCTCCCGAACAGCCAGAGCAGCAGGACGGTGAGGACCGTCGCCGTGAGGATCGGCGCGAAACGGAAACGGCGCGGCGCGCCCACCGTCACCGGAGACGGTGACGCGGGCGCGCCGACAGGTGCCGAAGTGGTGGTGGCCGCCGTCACCCTTTGTGCCGCTCGAGCTCCTCGAATTCGGCGAGCAGCTCCTCTTCCGTGGGATGCTTCGCCGGCTCGCCGTTAGGCGCCGGGGCCGGCGCCGCGTCGGACTTGCCGGGGCCCAACGCCTTCGCGCTCGCCGGCGCGCCGCCGGCGCCAAGCTGCCGGTCCGCGGCCGGCGCGGCCGCGGGCAGCATGCCCATCTTCTGCTTCAGGGCGAGCAGCTTCGAGTCCGCGTCGCCGGTGCCGACGGCGCGCTCGAGCTGCTTGAACTGGCCGGCGAGCTGGTCGCCGCCGATCTCCTCGTCGATCTCCTGCGCGGCCTTCAGCTGCCGCTCGTTCTGCTCGATGCGCTCCTCCATGCGGGCGAACGCCTCGAACGCGCTCTTCTCGGAGAGCGAGGACATCGTCTGCTGGATGCGCTTCTGCGCCTCGGCGCGGCGCTGGCGCGCGAGCAGCAGGTTCTTCTTGCGCTTGGCCTCCTCGATCTTCTCGGCGAGGTCGCGCAGCGACTGCTTCAGCTTCTCCGTCTCGCCGCGCTGCGCCGTCCACGTCGCCTCGATCTCGCGCCCGTGCTCGGCGTGCTGCGAACCGCGGAGCAGTGCCTGCTTCGCCAGCTCGTCGTTCGCCTGGTTCACCGCGAACATGGCGCGCTCTTCCCAGAGCTGCGCCTGCTTGAACTCCGAGTCGGCCTGATCGCGCAGGCGCTTCTCGTCGGCGATGGCCGCGGCGACCTGCTGCTTGGCCTTGATCAGCTGGCCGTTCATGTCGGCGATCAGCTGATTGAGCATCTTCTCGGGGTTCTCCGCCGAGGAGATGAGGTCGTTGATGTTCGACCGGATGAGGGTCGAGAAGCGATCGAAGATGCCCATGATCAGCGGGCCTCGCGGTACGTGGCCAGCTCGCGAAGATGCGAGGTGAGCGCCAGGGTCATGCTCTCGTAGGCGGCGAGGAACTCCTCGTAGTCGAGGTGCGAGAGCTCCAGCGCCTCGGTGAGGACGACCGCCTCCTGCTCGATGCCGTACGAGCCGTGCACGAGGTCGGACGCGTTGAGCTGCAGCAACCGCCGCGCGAGGCCGTTGCACGCGTTGTCGTCGGCCGGCAGGTCCATGACCTTCACGCGGAGCACGACGACCGGCGGGTTGTAGTGGCAGACGACGTCGAAGTCGATCACGCCGCCGGGGTGAATGATCCACAGCCCGGGCTCGACTTCCTGATACGCAGTGCCTTCGGTGGCGAGTCGGTCGAGGAAGCTCTCGATGTCGTCGCGTGTGACCATGTGCCGCACCTGTCGGAAGGGATGGTTGCCCTACGGCTCAGTGCGGCCCCGAGTTTTGCCGGACCGCTCTCGCGAATTTAGGGCAGGAGGGCAGGAGGAAGGGAGGGCATGAGCCCTCCCTTCCTCCTGCCCTCCTGCCTCGCGCCCTCACTCCCCTCTCTTGATCTGGACCAGCCGCTCCCGCGCGAGACGGCGGCCGGTGGGCGTGGCCGCGAGGCCCCCGCCGGCGGTCTCGCGGTAGCGCACGTCCATGCCGCGGCCGATCTCGCCCATGGTGTCGATCACCTCGTCGGCGGGGATGGCGAACTCGATGCCGGCGAGCGCCATCTCGATCGCGGCGAGCGCGATCGCCGCACCGGTGGCGTTCCGGAACACGCACGGCAGCTCGACGAGCCCGCCGAGGGGGTCGCAGACGAGGCCCAACGTGCCCTGCTGCGCGAGCGCCACGGCGTGGCCGGCCTGGCGCGGCGTGCCGCCGAGCATCTCCGTGGCGGCGCCGGCGGCCATCCCCGCGGCGGCGCCGGTCTCCGCCTGGCATCCCCCCTCGGCGCCGGAGAGCGACGCGCGGTCGGCAACGACGGCGCCGATGAGCCCCGCCGTCGCGAGCGCGTCCACGAGCGCGTCGTCGCCGATGCCGCGCGCGTCGGCGAGCCCGGTGAGCACCGCGGGAAGGACCCCGGCCCCGCCCGCGGTCGGCGCGGCGACGATGACGCCCATCGCGGCGTTCACCTCCTGCACGGCGAGCGCGCGCGCGAGCACGTCGCGGAACGGCGTGCCGGCGAGCGGCCCCGGGGGACCCTCGCGCAGCTTCGCCGCGTCGCCGCCGACGAGGCCCGAGGCGGAGCGCAGATCGCCGCGCAGCCCCTGCGCGACGGCGCCGCGCATCACCTCGAGCGCGCGGCGCAGCGACGCGCGGATGTCGTCGACCGGCCGGCCGGAGTCGGCGCTCTCGGCGTCGAGCGCGACTTCGTGCAGCGTGACGCCGCGCGCCTCGGCGTCGCGGATGGCGTCGGCGAGCGAGCGGTACATGTCAGGCGCTCACCTTCTCGAGGCGGAACGCCCACCGCACCCAGGGCAGGGCGCGCAGCGTGTCGCGCACCTTCTCGTCGGGGCGCTCGTCGACCTCCCACACCATGAACGCGTCGCCGCCGCGCTGCTGCCGCGAGACGCGGAGCGTGGCGATGTTCACGCCGTTCGTGGCGAGGATGGTCGCGATGGACGCGATTGATCCCTTCACGTCCTCGGCGACGAGCACGATCGTGTGATAGTTGCCGGTGATCTCGACCGGGTAGCCGTCGATCTCCGTGACGAGCACGCGGCCGGCGCCGAGCGAGGAGCCGACCATGACCGCCTCGCGGTCGCCGCGCGTGACGGTGAAGCGCGCGGTGTTCGGGTGCGTCGTCGCGTCCTCGCCGAGCGTGGTCTTCTCGAAGCGGTAGTCGAGCCCTTCGCGCTCGGCGATGTCGAGCGCGTCGCGCAGGCGCTCGTCGTCGGGGCGGAAGCCCATGAGGCCACCGACGATCGCCTTGTCGGTGCCGTGCCCCTCGCCGGTGCGGGCGAAGGATCCGTGCAGCTCGATGCGCGCGTGCTCGGGCGTGCCGCCGACGAGATTGCGCGCGAGTAGACCGAGGCGACACGCGCCCGCGGTGTGCGAGGACGACGGCCCCACCATGACGGGGCCGATGATGTCGAGCAGACTGACCACGGCGGATCGGGCCGAAGCGTGAATCCCGGCGCGCCGGGACAGTCGAACGGTGAGGACGGGAATTCTAACGGACGTCAACGTCGATGAGGACGTTGCTGTAGCCGCGCACGAGCAGTGCGTAGCGCCCCGGCTTCGGCACGATCTCCACGTCGACCGTCTCACCGGGACCGAGCGAGAGACGCGCCGGACGCTCGGTGCGCTGCGCGACCGGGAGGTCGGCGCCGTCCTTCGCGACGGCACGCCAGACGAGCGGCGCATTCGCGCTGTCGACGAGCGAGACCTCGGCGTCGTCGTCGATGAGGACGTTGAGCAGCCGGAAGCGGTGCGGCTTGCCCGCGGCGAGGTGCATCGGCCTCGCGCCCGCGGCGCCGTTCACGCCGACCACGCGTCGGCCGCTCGACATCGTCTCGCCGATCACCACGAGATGGTCGGTGGACGCGTCGAACGTCTGCCCGGGCTCGAGCACGACGAGCGGCCCGTAGAGGCCGAGCACGAGCTGTCGCACCTCGTCGTTGTGCGTGTGGTACATGAACGTGCCGGCGCGCGGCGGCGTGAAGCGCACGACGAACGAGTCGTTAGGCGCGATGCGCGGCGCGAGGTGGGCGCCGGCGCCGCTCCATCCTCCCACGCCGTCGTAGTAGCTGTCCAGCTCTATTCCGTGCCAGTGCACACCGGTCTTCACGTCGAGATGATTGACGACGGTGATCTCCACCGGCTCGCCGCGCGTGAGCACGATCGGCGGCCCGGGCACGCGCACCGAGTCGCGCGCGGGCGCGGAGTCCCCGCCCTGCACGACGTACCCATGCACGCCGAGCGCTCCGGGAAGCCGCTGCGCGAGCAGGCGGATGCGCCTCGGCGCGACCGGAGCCGGCGGCGCGGTCGACGACACCGCGATCGCGGCGGGCACGGCGCTCGGACGCGGCGCGACCTCGATGCCGAGCACGAGTCCGCCCATGCCGGACGCGATGTGCTCCGCGTCGGTGGTGTGCGCGTCGTGCGTCGTGTCGCGGATCGGGTCGACGCGCTCCTCGGCGAGGTGCGCGTGCTGGAAGCCGCCCATGTGCACGGCCTTGTGGCAGTGGAAGATCCAGTTCCCCGACCGCTGCGGCACCCAGGTGAGCGTGAACGCTCCGAGCCGCGGCGGCTCCTCGGTGACCGCCCAACGCCGCTGCGCGGCCGAGTAGATCGTGTCGGTCGCGCCGTCGCCGCGCGAGTCGACGCGGAAGTAGAAGCCGTGCAGGTGCATCGGGTGCGTGTCGCCACTCGCGTCGACGATGCGCCAGTGCACCGTGTCGCCGACGGTGAGGTGGAGGCGCTCCGTGTGCGGCCACATGCGCCCGTTGATCGTCATCACGAGCCGCTCGTCGTCGCCCACCTTCGTCGTGTCGAAGCGCTGGATCCACTCGGCGATGACGAAGACGCGGTCGGGGGGCGCGCCCGCGGAGTCGACGACGATCGCGCCACCGGTCTGGGTGGCGGCCGCGCTCTCGAAGTACGGGTGGCCGCCGCGGTACAGGAACGACGCGTACGAGTACGTGCCGGGCCGGCTCGTGCGCACCGGCAGCGCGCGCGTCTGCCCCGGCGCCACGAACAGGCTGTCGCGGCAGTCGATGCCGCACTGCGCGAAGAAGACGATCGTGTCGGCGAGCGTGTTGCGCACCGTCGCATCGACGCGCGTGCCGACGAGCACGCGGATGAGCGGCGCGGGGATCATCGGCGTCTTCCCTTCCTCGCCGAGCACCTCGGTGACGAGCGACGGCCCGTCATCGGCGTCGGGGTGCCACACGGCACGCTGCACGACGAGACGGATGCGCCGCACGCCCGCGACGGTCACGCCAGCCGGCACGCGGTTGTCGTTAGGCAGTGCGACGGGCGCAGAGCGCGAGGGCGGATCCTTCGCTGCGCTCAGGATGATGGCGGCGAGGAGCGGGGCGAACCACGTCACGGCCCGACCTCCGGTGCGGAAAGGGTGCGAGACGATGCGCCCCGCCTCCGAACCGCACAAGCCCCGCCCGCCGCGTCAGTAGTCGAGCACGTACACGCGATCGAGCTGTCGGCGCGCCACCGATGCGGGCGTACAACGGAGCGCGAGGTTTCGCACCGCGCGTCCGACCGGATTGGAGAGGTGCGCGAGGCGGCCCACCTGCCACGAGCGATCGACGACGAAGCGCGCCTTCGGCTTGCGGATCGCCTCGTACTCGCGCAGCGCGGCCTCCACGGAGACCGACCGCGCGAGACGGTCGGCGAGCACCCACGCATCCTCGATCGCCTGCGCCGCGCCCTGTCCGAGATTCGGCGTGGTGGCGTGCGACGCATCGCCGAGCAGCGCCACGCGGCCGCGATGCCAGGTCGCGAGGCGCGGCAGGTCGTGCAGATCGGTGCGGACCAGCCGCGCGTCGTCGGTGGTCTCGATCAGATCGGAGACGGGCGGCGGGAAGCGGTCGAACAGCGCGTGCAGGTGGTGCGCGGACTCGGCGGGCGGCTCGGCGATGCCGGGCGGCGCGTCGAACGTCGCGAACCAGTACACCTCGCCGGGCGCGACGGCGGAGAAGCCGAAGCGTCGTCCGGGCGCCCAAATCTCGCGCGACACGCCGGCGAGCGACGGCGGCAGCGCGAGCGACGCGACGCCGCGCACCGACGTCTGCCCGGAGTAGCGCGGTGCGACGCCGGGCGACACGTACTCGCGCACGACCGAGCGCAGGCCGTCCGCGCCGACGAGCAGGTCCGCGTCGATGGTGCGGCCGTCGGCGAGATGCGCGCGCACCCCGTGCGTCGTCGTGACGGACACGCACGGCGCACCCACGTGCAACCGGTCGTTCGGCAGCCGCGCGGCGAGGATCGCGTGCAGGCGGTGGCGGAGGATCGCGACGGTCGGCACGCCGAAGCGCTGCGAGGCGTCGGAGAAATCGAGCCGCTGCAGCAGCCCACGCTCGGCGTCGTGCACCTCCGCGCGGCCGAGGGGCACGCCGGCGGCGATGACGGCGCCGGCGAGGTCGAGCCGCTGCAGCAGCTGCATCGCGTTAGGCGAGATCCACAGCCCGGCGCCCGCCGTGCCCAGCGCCGACGCGGCCTCGAAGACGTGCGCGTCGATGCCGCGCTGGCGCAGCGCGATGGCGGCCGTGAGACCGCCGATGCCGCCGCCGATGATCGCGACGCGGCCGACGCTGCTCGTCGCGGTGGAGCTGCGCGATGGGATGGACATGATGGGATCCGCCGTGGTTGCGCTCCATCATGCGGCGGCCGCCGAACGGCGCCCAGGGTCGGTCGACCCGGGTGCCTACCCCGCCTTGCGACGACGCAGCTTCGGCAGGAGCGCCTTCAGGTAGTGCCCGGTGTACGAGGCGTCCACGTTCGCGACGTCCTCCGGTGTGCCGGCGGCGACGATGGTGCCGCCGCGCGCGCCGCCCTCGGGGCCGAGGTCGACCACCCAGTCCGCGGTCTTGATGACGTCGAGCGAGTGCTCGATGACGAGCACCGTGTTGCCGCGGTCGACGAGCCGGTGGAGCACGTCGAGCAGCAGCCGCACGTCCTCGAAGTGGAGCCCCGTCGTCGGCTCGTCGAGGATGTAGAGCGTGCGTCCCGTGTCGCGCTTCGACAGCTCGGTGGCGAGCTTCACGCGCTGCGCCTCGCCGCCGGAGAGCGTCGTCGCGCTCTGGCCGAGGTGGATGTAGCCGAGCCCCACGTCGCGCAGCGTCTCGAGCTTCTGCGAGATGCGCGGCTGGTTCTCGAACGTGGAGCACGCGTCCTCGACGGTGAGATCGAGCACGTCGGCGATGGAGAGGCCGCGGAAGCGCACCTCGAGCGTCTCGCGATTGAAGCGCTTCCCCTTGCAGACGTCGCACGGCACGAAGACGTCGGGGAGGAAGTGCATCTCGATCTTCACGAGCCCGTCGCCCTGGCACGCCTCGCAGCGGCCGCCCTTCACGTTGAAGCTGAACCGCCCCGGCCCGTAGCCGCGGATCTTCGCCTCCGGCAGCTCGGCGAACAGCTCGCGGATGGGGGTGAACAGGCCGGTGTACGTCGCGGGGTTGGAGCGCGGCGTGCGGCCGATGGGGCTCTGGTCGATGTCGATGACCTTGTCGATGTGCTCGAGCCCCGTGATGCGGTCGTGCGTGGCCGGGATGACGCGCGCGCGGTAGAAGTGGCGGGCGAGCGCGCGGTGCAGCGTGTCCTCGATGAGCGTGGACTTGCCGGACCCGGAGACGCCGGTGATGGCGACGAAGGTGCCTAACGGAATCTCCAGCGTGACGCCGCGCAGGTTGTGCTCGCGCGCGTTCACCACGCGCAGCACCCGGTTCGGGTCGTACGGCCGGCGCTCGGCGCGGACCGGGATCTCGCGCGTGCCGTTCAGGTACTTCGCGGTGAGGGAGTTCGGGTTGCGCAGCACCTGGTCCACCGTGCCGGCGGCGATCACCTCCCCGCCATGCTTCCCCGCCCCGGGTCCGAGGTCGAGCAGGTAGTCGGCCTCGCGCATCGTCTCCTCGTCGTGCTCGACGACGATGACCGTGTTGCCGAGATCGCGGAGCTGCTTCAGCGTCGCGAGCAGGCGCCCGTTGTCGCGCTGGTGCAGGCCGATCGACGGCTCGTCGAGGATGTACAGCACGCCGACCAGGCGCGAGCCGATCTGCGTCGCGAGCCGGATGCGCTGCGCCTCGCCGCCCGACAGCGACTCGGCGGAGCGGTTCAGCGTGAGGTAGTCGAGGCCCACGTCGACGAGGAAGCGGAGCCGCTCGCGCACTTCCTTGAGGATCGGGCCGGCGATCTCGGGGTCGAGCCCCGGCTTGCCGTTGCCGCGCACCGGCACCGCATTGAAGAACTCGAGCGCACCGACGACGGAGAGATCGACGACCTCGCCGATGTTGCGGTCCGCGAGCGTGACGGCGAGCGACGCGGGCTTGAGCCGCGTGCCGCCGCACGCGGAGCACGGCCGCGCGACCATGAACTCCTCGAGCTCCATCCGCACGGCGTCGCTCGACGTCTCCTGATAGCGGCGCTGGATGTTCGAGATGATGCCCTCCCACTGCATCCCAGCCGAGCGTGGAGCGGGGAGCGTGGAGCGTGCGGCCTTCTTCTTGGGCGTCTCCACGCTCCCGGCTCCCCGCTCCCCGCTCTCCGTGCCGTGGAGCAGCGCGTTGCGCGCGGCCGGCGGGATCTTCCCCCACGGCGCGTTGAGGTCGAAGCCGAGCGCCTTCGCGAGGCCGGGGAGGATCGTCTTGCGGAGATAGCCGTCGGGCTCTCCCCACGGCAGCACGACGCCCTCGAGGATGGAGATGCTCGCGTCGCCGAGGATGAGCTCCTCGCTCACCTCGCGCCGCGTGCCGAGCCCACCGCACGCGGGGCACGCGCCGAACGGCGAGTTGAACGAGAACTGCCGCGGCTCCAGCTCGGGGAGCGAGATGCCGCACACCGGGCAGCCGTAGCGCTCGCTGAAGAGGTGGATCTCCGGCTCGCCGGCGCCGTACTCCACGACCTCCACCAGCCCCTCCGCGAGGCGCAGCGCGGTCTCCAGCGAATCCGTTAGGCGCCCGCGATCCTCGGCGCGCACGACGAGGCGGTCGACGACGACCGAGATGCTGTGGTTCTGCCGGCGGTTCAGCTTCGGCGGGTCGGCGAGCTCGATCAGCTCCCCGTCGACGACGGCGCGGATGAACCCCTGCTTTCGCGCGCCCTCGAACAGCTCGCGGAACTCGCCCTTGCGCCCCTGCACGAGTGGCGCGCGCACCTCGATGCGCGTGCCGTCGCGCCACGTGAGCACGGTCTCGGCGATCTGCGCGGGACTCTGGCGCTGCACCGGGCGGCCGCAGTTCGGGCAGTGCGGCGTGCCGGCGCGCGCGAACAGCAGGCGCAGGTAGTCGTAGATCTCCGTGACCGTGCCGACGGTCGAGCGCGGGTTGTTCCCGGCGTTCTTCTGCTCGATGGAGATCGCGGGGGAGAGCCCCTCGATCGCGTCGACGTCGGGCTTCTCCATGAGCCCGAGGAACTGGCGCGCGTACGCGGAGAGCGACTCCACGTAGCGCCGCTGCCCCTCGGCGTAGATCGTATCGAAGGCGAGCGACGACTTCCCCGATCCGGACAGCCCCGTGATGACGGTGAGCCTGTCGCGTGGGATGGTGACGTCGACGTTCTTGAGGTTGTGCTCGCGGGCACCGCGGACGATCAGCGACTCTTCGGCCATAACATCCTAAGCTGCGCGGGAGATGGCCCGAAGACAAGCCGGCAGGTAGGAGCGCGGGCTCAGCCGCGGCCGAGCGCCGCCAGCCGCCGCAGGTCGACCCCCTGCCAGAGCCGGTCGCGCATGGCGCGCGTGTCGGCCAGCGCCTGCGCCCCGGCCGCGGTGAGCGCGAACAACCGCCGCGGCGAGATCTGCGAGCGCGGCCGGCTGGAGACGAGGAGCCCTTTCGCCTCCAGCCGGTCGAGCGTGGCGTACACGGCGCCGATCGCCACCTCGCGCTCGGTGACGCGCTCGATCTCGCGGCGCACGTTCATGCCGTACGCGTCCCCCTGCACGCGGAGCACGGCGACGAGGATCTGCTCCTCGAACACGCCGAGCGGCGACTGATCGCTCATCGCACGGCCCTCACTGCTCACGGAGCGCGATGGCGGGGTCGGTCATGCCGGCCCTCCACGCGGGCGCGGCCGCGGCGAGGAACCCGACGACGAGCAGCGCGACGCCGGCGCCGGCCAGCGCGAGCGGGTCGAACGCGCTCACGCCGAACAACAGCGCCGAGAGCAGGCGCGCGAGGACCGACGCGGCGGCGACACCGATGACGATGCCGACGGCGACGAGCGCGGTACCGTGGCCGAGCACGCGCGCCACCACGCGCCCGCCGGGCAGGCCGAGCGCGACGCGGATGGCCCAGTCGCGCCGACGGCGCGCGGCGAAGTGCGCGATGACGCCGTAGATGCCGATGGCGCCCAGCACGAGCGCGAGCCCGGTGAGCAGCGACAGCAGCGTCATCACCTGCCGCGCGGGGCCGACGGCACGATCGAGCACGCGCTGCATCGTGGTGAGCTCCTGCACCGCGAACCCGGGCGCGAGACGCGACACCGTCCGGCGCGCCGCGTCGAGGACCGACGTGGGGTCGATGCCGGGCGAGACGCGGAGCGCGAGCGTGTACGTGCCGTGGCGCATGGGCACCTCGTCGGCCAGGAAGTAGCGCGCGGGCTCGGGCGCGTCGGTGAGCTTGCCCTCGGCGACGTCGACGACCACGCCGATGATGCGCTCCGCGCCGCGGAACGTGCCGCCCATGCGCCGGCCGATCGGGCTCTCGCCGCGGAAGTACTTCTTCGCCAGCGCCTGGTTGATGACGACCACACGCTCGGGGGGCGTGCTGTCGCGGCGCTCGCCGCGCTGCGTCTCCGCGCGGACGCTGTCCGCGGCGCGACGGTCCGTGAGCTCGAACGTGCGCCCGGTGAGCCGGCGGATCCCCAGCGCGGCGAAGTACTCCTGCGTCACAATGCGCATGTACGTCGTCGAACCGTCGTCCGTGTCCTTCAGCCCCTCGATGGTGAAGCCGTAGCTGTCGCTGCCGCCGCGAAGCGGGAGCTGCGTGGTCGCGGCGACGGCGCGCACGCCGGGGAGTGCGTGCAGCGCGGTCACCACCTCATCGACGGCGCGCCACTGCGCGACGCCGCCGATATCGTTGGGCGCGACCACGTCGACGACGGCGACCTGCTCGGCGCGGAGGCCCGGGTCGAGCGCGTAGAGGTTGCCCACGCTGCGCACGAGCAGCGCGGCCCCTGACGCGATGAGCACCGCCAGCGCCACCTCGGCCACGACGAGGCCGTTCTCCAGCCGACCGCCGCGCCCCTCGAGCCCCCCGGTGCGCGCGCGTCCCAGCACCCCGCGCAGGTCGCCGCGCCACAGCGAGACCGTGGGCACGGCGACGACGAGCAGCGCCGCGGCGATCGCGAGACCGAGCGCCGCCACGAAGACGCGCCAGTCGGGAGAGACCGTCTCGCCCCAGGCGCCTAACGGCAGCGCGTGCGCCAGCACCCGGAAGCCGCCGGCGGCCAGCCCCGCGCCCAGCGCGCCCGCCGCGATCGCGATGAGCAGCGCCTCGACCACGAGCTGCTGCGTGAGACGACGCTGGTTCGCGCCGAGCGCCGAGCGCACCGCGAGCTCCGTGAAGCGCGCGTCGACCTGGCCGAGCATGAGCGCGGCCACGTTGGCGCAGGCGATGAGCAGGATGAGCCCCATCGCGCCGAGCGTGGCGAGCAGCGCCGGACGCATCGTGCCGGTCATCGACTCGCGGATGGGCGTCACCCTCGCGTTCTTCGTCTTGTCCCACTTCTCGGGATAGTGGAACCGCTCGCCGAGCATCGCGGTGAGCCGCGCGACGTAGGGACCCATGTTGCCGGGGTCGAGGCCGGGCGCGACGCGACCCACGAGCGTGTAGTTGCCGGCGCCGTTGTCCGGGCGCATCGGCGTCGAGGTCCACACGCGTACCGAGGGGTCGGGAAACCAGAAGCCCCGCGGCATCACGCCGACGACCGTCGTCGGCGCGCCGTCGAGGACGAGGCTCCGGCCGACGATCGACGGGTCGGCCCCGAGCTCGCGCCACAGACCGTCGCTGAGCACCGCGACCGGCGCCGTGCCCAACGCATCGTCGCCGGCGCGGAGCGGGCGGCCGAGCGCGGGGCGCGCGCCGAGCACGTCGAACAGCTCGGCCGACGCGGCGATGCCGGGAACGAAGCGCGCCGGCGCGTCGCCCACGCGCAGCGTCACGTCCCGGTTGCGGTAGGCGGCGACCTGGCGGAAGCCCGGGAAGCGGCCGCGGAGGTACGAGAACTCCTCCTCGCTCCACGAGAACGTCGACCAGAACGTCGCCAGCTCGGGCGCGTTCGCGTACGGGAGCGGGTCGAACAGCAGCCCGCGCGCGACGCCGTACACGGCGGCGGTGCCGCCGACGCCGAGGGCGAGCGTGAGCACGGCGAGGACGGTGTAGCCGGGGCGCGCGCGCAGGCGGCGCGCCGCGTAGCGAGCGTCCGAGATCCAGCTCTTGAGCATGGGCCCTCCGGGGCGGTACGCGTTCGCGCGGGGCTCGAAGCCGGTCCACCCGCGCCACCATCTCCAGCGCAGCACGGCCGGCGCGGAGCCGACGAGCTGCGCCCACAGCCACCGCCGCGCCGCCGGCGTGCCGGCGGCGCGCGACCGCTCGCCGAACTCCTCGACGACATCGGCGAGCAGCTCGTCGCGCTCCGCGCGCGGGAGGAGCGCGCCGAGCAGGACGAGCGGCAGTCGCGGGAGGCGGGGCTCGGACGGTGCCATGGCTTCTACAATGTAGAAATATCGCGCGCCGCGATAGCACGCGCTGATAGATCGTTGGATGGATCGCTCGATCGTTCCGCGTTAGACGCTGGCTGCGCCCGGAAGGTTGACTCGGCTAGAATTACGGCATGTCTTCCGACGCCACCGTCGTTCTCACCACGCTCGCCTCCGAGGACGAGGCAGTCGCGTTCGTGCGCGCGCTGCTCGATCGGCGCCTCGTCGCCTGCGGCACGATCCTCCCCGGCGCCCGCTCGCTCTATCGCTGGGAGGGCCAGCTCGCCGACGAGCGCGAGGTCGTCGTGCTGCTGAAGAGCGCGGCCGGCCGGCTCGGCGACCTCGCGACCGTGTTCGCCGAGCTGCACCCGTACAAGGTGCCGGAGCTGCTCGCGCTCCCCGTAGCGGCGGGGCTCGAGAAGTACCTCGGCTGGATCGCCCGCGAGACGGGCGAGGGGCGCGACGAGGAGATCGTCGCGCCCTGACGCGTCAGGCCGCGGCCGCGTCGAGCGGCACGCCGCACGCGCCGCAGAACCGCTGCTCCGGCTGGTCGCACGCCGCGCCGCAGCGCGGACAGACCGCCGGCAGGTAGCGGCCGCACGCGGAGCAGAACACCGCGTCCGCCTCCGGGCGCGGGCCGTCGACCGGGCAGACCGCGGCGTGGGCGGACGAGGCGCGATAGCGACGGATCGTGCGCTCCACGATGTCGTCCGAAGCGGCGGCGGCCGCGCGAGTGCCTAACGCCGCGGCGGCGTCGCGGGCGCGCAGCTCGGCGAGCGCCTCGCGGGTGTACGTCGCCTTCAGCGCATCGTAGTCCGCGTCGGAGAGCTTGCCCGTCGCGCGGTCGAACTCGATCTCGCGCAGCGCGTCGACGGCGCCGGTGGTCGCCTCCCTCGCGCGCGACGGTACCGGACGCCGCGCGCGCGGTGCGTCGGTCTCGTCGCGCAGCAGCGGGCCGAGCACGAGCGCCGCGGCGCCCAGCGCGAGCACGGTGCCCGCGCCGAGCGCGATGACGCCATCGGGGAGCGCCATCAGGCTTCCTCCGCGCGCACCGCGGCGTCGAGGCGCGCGAGCTCCTCGGGCGTGGCGTCGACGTCCGCCTGGACGTCGCCGCGCGACGCGGGCGTGACGACGGCGGCGCGCGCGCGCCACCGCCGAAGCGTGGTGGCCACCACGGCGCCCGCGGTGCCGATGGCGACGAACGGCGCCACGTAGCCCGCCCAGTTGAAGCCTTCCTTCTTCGGCACCATCAGCACGCGCTCGCCGTACACGTCGGTGAACGCGGCGACGATCTCGTCGGCCGAGTAGCCGCCCTCGACGAGGCGCTGCACGTCGCCGTGCATGGCGGGCGACACGGAGCACGAGAAGTCGGTCGTGCGGCAGGTGAAGACGTCGAGCGTGCAGCCGCACTGACAGTGGATGCGGTGCTCCAGATCGTCGCGCTGCTGCGTCGTGAGCACGGGCCGCGCGCCCGGCTTCACCGGCAGGCGCACGGGACGGATCGCGCTCTGGTTCATCACCATGTTGGACGCCGCGGACTGCGACTGCGTCGTGTCCGACGAGGTGCCCTGCACCTCGCCCTGCGCCAGCAAGCGGCGACCGGCCGCCAACGACACGGCCGCGGCGACGAACTGTCGGCGATGCATGGACATCGTGCGCGTCACGTCGCGCGGAGGTTCGCGCCGGCGGGCACCGGCTCGGGCGCGACGAGCGGCCGCGGCAGCTCGACGTGCTCCGGCGGCAGCACGGCGACGTAGCCGCTCTGCGAGCGCTTGCGCTCCGCCTGCGGCCACATCACGATCAGCCCACCGATCGCCATGAAGAGGCCGCCGATCCACACCCACTCGACGAGCGGGTTGAACTGGATGCGCAGCTCGGCCGTCTCGCTCTGCGTGACGCCGGCGAGGACGACGTACACGTCCTGCTTCAGCGACGCCCGGATGCCGACCTCGGTGGACGGCTCGAACGTGGGCTGGTCGCGGCTGTCGACGTGCTGCCGCTTCTCGCTCGTGATGATCCCCATCGGCTGGCCGTCGCGCTCCGTCTCGAGCGAGATCGCGGTGACGTAGCGGTTGAGCGCCTTGTACTGCGACGCGCCGGTGCTCGTGAAGCGCCAGCGGTGCCCCCACGGGTCGACGGTCGCGTAGCTCTCGCCCGGCTTCAGCGTGACGTCCATCTCCTTCTTGAACGCGAGGCCGGCGAACGCGGCGAACATGGTGATCATGCCGAAGTGCACCACGTAGCCGCCGTAGCGCCGCCGGTTGCGCGCGACGAGCCGCACGAACGCGCGCGGCGGGGCCTCGCCGTGCATGCGCATGCGCGCCGCGACCCCCTTCTGAAACTCCTGCAGGATGGTGCCGAGCACGAACGCGGCGAGCGTGTAGCAGACCACGGCGTAGAAGTCGCGCATGCCGGCGGCGACGAGCACCGCGCCGGTGACGAGGCCGATGGCTCCGGGCACGGTGAACTGGCGCCGCAGGTTCGCCACCGACGCCCGCCGCCACGCGATGAGCGGCCCGATGCCGGTGAGCGCGAGCAGCAGCAGGCCTAACGGGACGTTCACCGTGTTGAAGAACGGCGGCCCGACCGTGATCTTCTCGCCGCGCACCGCCTCGGAGATGATCGGGAACAGCGTGCCCCACAGCACCGAGAACGCGATGCCGACGAGGGCGACGTTGTTGTAGAGGAACGCCGCCTCGCGGCTCAGCATGCTCTCCAGCTCCGCGTGTGCCTTGAGGTCGCGGAGGCGCGTCGCGACGAGGTACCCGGTGGTCGCGATGCTGAGCGCGAGGAAGCCGGCGAACCAGTTGCCCACCGGCGACTGCGCGAACGAGTGCACGCTCTGGATGACGCCGGAGCGTGTGATGAACGTGCCGAGGATCGCGAGCAGGAACGTCGACACGACGAGCGTGACGTTCCACTTCCGCAGCATGCCGCGCTTCTCCTGGATCATGATCGAGTGGAGGAACGCGGTGCCGGTGAGCCACGGCAGCAGCGACGCGTTCTCGACGGGATCCCACACCCAGTAGCCGCCCCACCCGAGCTCGACGTACGCCCACCACATGCCGAGCGTGATGCCGATGGTCAGGAAGAACCAGCTCAGGAGCGACCAGCGGCGCACCGGCGCGAGCCACGAGGCGTCGAGCCGCCGCGTGACGAGGGCGGCGATCGCGTAGGCGAACGGCACCGCGGTGGCGACGTACCCCAGGTAGAGCATCGGCGGGTGGACCGCCATGCCCGGGTTCTGGAGCTGCGGGTTCATGCCGCGGCCGTCGGCGGGGATCCAGTCGAGCCGCTCGAACGGGTTCGCGCCGAAGCACATCGTCAGCAGGAAGAACAGCGTGACGACGCTCAGCGTGCCCGTGACGTACGGCAGCAGCTCCGCGGCGCCACGCTCACGGTTCGCGCGCACGCGCCCGGTCGCGACGGCGGTCGCCGCGTACGCGGAGAGGATCAGGCACCAGAACAGCAGCGACCCCGCCTGCCCCGCCCAGAACGCGGTGAACGTGTAGACCTTCGGCAGGTTCGCGCTCGTGTAGCTGGCGACGAACTTCACCGAGAAGTCGTGCGAGAAGAGCGCCGCCCACAGGCCGACGCTGGCGAGCGCCACGAAGCCCGTGGTCGCGTACAGCGCCCGCTCGCCGCTGTGAATCAGGTCACGCCGACCGTTCGTGGCGCCGGCGAAGGAGACGGTCGCGCTCCACGCGGCCATGAGCAGCGCCACCCACAGCGACAGCTCCCCGAGCAGGACCAGCCCGGGGGCGATGCCGGAGCCCACGGCTCAGGCGCGCGCGCCGGGCACCGGCGCGCGCTGGGTGCCGGGTGCCTGATACCCGGGCGTGCTCTTGTACTTGTCGGGCGCGTTCTCGTAGCGCGACGCGCACTTCGCGAGCAGCGTCGTGGCCCGGAACGTCCCGTCGGAGCCGAGGCGACCCTCGACGATGACGTCGACCCCGTCGGTGAACGTGTCGGGGGCGATGCCGCGGTACGCCACGGCGTAGGTCTGCTGGCCGTCGGTCATGTCGAACGTGAGCGAGCGCCCACCGGGATCGCGCTTGATGCTCCCCGGCACGACGCGCGCGCCGACCTTCACGCCGCTCTCGCGAAAGCTCGGGTCGCGGGAAACCTTCGCCGCGAGCTCGCCGGGCGTGAGGTAGTACTGGCCGGTCTCCTTGATGGAGCTGGCCATGAGGAAGCCGGCACTGCCGAGGACCAGCAGGCCCCCGATGAGAAACTTGGTCCGCGCTTTCACGAATGCGTGTCCTGCTGGAGTGTCCGACCGGGACGGCCGACTACCACAATAATACCATGCGGCATAATGCGATGCGGGCGGTCACGGCGGGTCATCGCGCCGTCCGCGCGAGCAGCGCCGCGTACGCCGCGGCCCCGAGGGCGTCGGCGACGAGGTCGCGCGCGCTGAACCGTCCCGTGACGCGCCGGTCGCGAACTTCCTTCCCCATGGAGATCGTCGCCGCGAGCCCGGCGGCCATTCCGAGCGCCGGCCGCCGGTCGAGCCCCGCGAGCCGCGCTGCCGAGAAGCCCGCGGCCGCCGTGAACCCGGCCATGAAGAAGTGCTTCGCCTTGTCGGCGCCGAGCCATCGGTCGGGAGGGAGCACGGGTCGGACGGCGCGGGTGGAATCGCGCGGCGGCTGGGCCGCAACGGGGGCAGCGGCGAGCAGCAGCGCGACGAGCGCCGAGCACCGCGTCACGCGGCGCTCCGCACGCCCTCGCCGATGCCGAGCGCGGCGAAGCGCACGGCGAGCAGCTCGAGCGCGCGCTGCAGCAGCGCCTGGTGCTCCGCCGCGTGCACCCAGGAGCTCGCGCCGGAGGGATGCGGCAGGGGCACGGCGACGGCGCGCCCCCCGTCATACGCAACCTCGTGCTCGCGCCCGACGAGCGCGTCGAGCGGGCGCGGCCCGAAGAAGCGGTCCATCGCCAGCCGGCCGACGGGGATGATCAGCTCCGGCCGGATGATCCGCAGCTCCGCGTCGAGCCACCCCGCGCACGCGGTCCGCTCCGACGGGTTCGGCACGCGGTCGCCGCGGCCGGAGGGATGGGCGCCGGGAAAGCACCGCGTGACGGCCGCGATGTAGACGTGCTCGCGCACAACGTCCTCGGTGAACCCGGCGCGCTCGAACCACCGGAACAGCGTCTTCCCCGCGCGCCCCGAGAACGCGCGTCCGTTCGAGACCTCGGCCCGGCCGGGCGCCTGGCCGACGAGCACGATGCGCGGTTCGCGGGCGTGGGAGACGACGGGGCGGACGTCGGGCGGGAGCGTGCAGCGGCGGCAGGCCGCGAGCGCGGCGCGGTGCGACTCGAGCGCGGCGGAGATCGGGAGACGGCGTGACATGGCGACCGGGGATTCGACGAGCGGACCCGGAGAGTAACCCGATCCATCACGTCCGGTTCCCCGCGCGGGCCGCGCCGCCTAACGCGCCAGCCCCGGCGCGCCGAGGATCACCCAGCTCCGCGGGCCGGGGTGGAACCCCCGGGGGCCCTCGCCCGTGCGCGCGGTGGTCATCGCGGACGGCGGCGACGCGCCGGCGCTCGCCGCCGCGCGCAGGCTGGTCAGCATGCGGTCGATGATCGTGTGCAGGCGCGCGTCCTCCTCGGCGCGGCTCCGTCCGGGCGACCGGTCCTCGAGGGCGCGCAGGGCGTGCGCGAGCGCCGCGTCGCGCCGGCGCGCCGCGTCGAGCCGCGCACGACACGGGGCACGCGGCGAGATGTGTGCGCGCGTCGGCGCTCGCCGAGCCGCCGACGTCGAGGAGCTGCAGACCGGTGAGATGGCTGTTGGGCGACATCGTGTGGCGGGGCGACGGGGGACGATGGCGTGGGCTCGCATCATCTCACCGATGACGGCGAGTCGGTCCATCGTCATTTCGGCGCTCGGCGACCGCCGGTCAGCACGAACGGCGCCCAGTAGTGCGGCTCCGCCCAGCGCCGGACGACGTCGCGATCCCGGACCTCGCGCCGCGCGCATTCCGTTAGGCGGCCACGTTTCGCCGTGGACCGCGCCCGGCGGGCATGCCCCCGCGCCGTCGCCGTTGCCGGAACGAGCTCCAGGCCGCATCGTGGCGGTCCCACCCTTCTTCGCCCCGGAGCGCCCCGTGCAGCTCGAGATCCGCCACCTGTCGAAGACCTATCCGAACGGCGTCCGCGCGCTCGACGACGTGTCGCTCAGCATCCCGCCCGGGATGTTCGGGCTCCTCGGCCCCAACGGCGCGGGCAAGTCGTCGCTCATGCGCACGATCGCGACGCTCCAGCAGCCCGACACCGGCACCATCACGCTCGGCGACCTCGACGTCCTGAAGTCCGCGGACGCCGTGCGGCGGCTGCTCGGCTACCTGCCGCAGGAGTTCGGGCTCTACCCGAATCTCTCGGCGGAGATGGTGCTCGACCACTTCGCCACGCTGAAGGGCCTAACGGAATCGAAGGCGCGCCGCCGAGTCGTCGACGCGCTGCTCGAGCAGGTGAATCTCGCCGACGCGCGCAAGAAGGCGGTCGGCGGCTTCTCGGGCGGCATGAAGCAGCGACTCGGGATCGCCATCGCGCTCGCCGGCGACCCGCGGCTCATCATCGTCGACGAGCCGACGGCGGGACTCGATCCGTCGGAGCGCTACCGCTTCCTCAACCTGCTCGCCGAGATCGGACAGGAGCGCATCGTGATCCTGTCGACGCACATCGTCGACGACGTGCGCGAGCTGTGCCCGCGGATGGCGATCATCAACCGCGGGCGCGTCGTGCTCGCCGGCGAGCCGACGCAGGTGCTCGCCGGCGTGGCGGGGCGCATCTGGCGGCGCGAGATGTCGCGCGACGAGCTGGAGGCGACCCGGGCGACGCACGAGGTGATCTCGGTGCGACTCGTCGCCGGACGGCCGGTGGTGCACGTCTTCGCCGATGCGTGCCCCGATCCGCGCTGGGTGCCGGTCGATCCGGATCTCGAGGACGTGTACTTCCACACGCTCGCCGGCGGCACGATCGACGGTGCGTCGGGCTCGCCGAGCGCCGACGCCCCCGCCCTGCAGTCCGTCTGACGGGAGGCGCCCGTGCTGCGACAGATTCTCTTCTTCGAGATCCGGTATCAGCTGCGCCGCCCCGCGACGTGGCTGTACTTCGCGATCCTGTTCCTGCTCGCGTTCGGCTTCCTGTCGTCCGACGCGGTGGAGATCGGCGGCGGCCGCGGCAAGGTGCTGAAGAACGCACCGTGGGTGCTCGCGAACACGACGATCATCCTCACCGCCATCGGCCAGGTCATCACCTCGGCGCTCGTCGGCACGTCGATCCTGCGCGACTTCCAGACCCGCACGCACGAGCTGCTGTTCACGACGCGCATCAGTCGAGTGGGCTACCTCGCCGGCCGGTTCGGCGGCGCGTTCGTCGCCATGCTCGTCGTGTATCTCGCGATCCCGCTCGGCGCGCTCGTCGGCAGCGTGATGCCGTGGATCGACCACGACAAGATGCTGCCGATCCACCTCGCGAACTACCTGCACCCGTTCCTGCTGTTAGGCCTGACCAACGTGCTGTTCATCAGCGCGGCGTTCTTCGCGGCGGGCGCGCTCACGCGCAACCAGTTCGTCGTCTACACGATGGGGATCTTCCTCCTCGTCGCGTGGTCGGTCACGGGGCAGCTCACGCGCGACCTGCGCAACGACTGGATCGGCGCCCTGCTCGATCCGTTCGGCATCCAGCCGTTCACGCTCGCCACGCGCTACTGGACGGTGGCCGACAAGAACACGCTGCTCGTGCCGCTCTCCGGATTCGTCCTGTGGAACCGGCTCGCGTGGCTCGCCGTGTCCGGTGGGCTCGTCGCGCTCACGCTGGGCGCGTTCCGCTTCCGCGCGCAGCCGGCGTCGCTCGGGCTGCGCTGGCGGCACCCGAAGCTCGCCGTCGCCGGCGTGCCCGGTGGCCTCGGCGGCGACGATCGTCCAGGGATCACGATCGGCTCGCGCGCGGCGCACGCGGCGGCCGAGCGACTGGCGACGGCGTGGGCCGGCGTGAGCGGTGCGGCATCGCGCGGCCGCCAGCTCCTGGCCGTCACGCGGCTCGCGTTCGCGTCGATGACGCGGCAGGTGAGCTTCCTCGCCATCGCCACCGTCGGCGCGGTGAACGTGATCATGTCCGCCTGGTTCGCGAATCGCATGGACCAGGTCACCGTCTATCCGCGCACCTATCTCATCGCCGACGCGGTGGTGGGCGGCTTCGGGCTGTTCTTCGTCATCCTGCTCACGACGTTCGTGGGCGAGCTGGTGTGGCGCGAGCGACAGCTCGGCGCGGACCAGATCCAGGACGCGCTGCCCGTGAGCCCGGCGCTGCATCTCGTGGGTCGCGCGGCGGGGCTCGTGGGCGCCATGGCCGTGCTGCAGGCGGTGCTCATCCTCGCCGGCATCGCCGTGCAGACGGTGAAGGGGTACCACGAGTACGAGCTGTCGGTGTACCTCCGCACCGTGTTCCTCATCGAGTTCCCGTTCGTGCTGCAGTACGCGCTGCTCGCGTTCGTGGTGCACACGGTGGTGAACAACAAGGCGGTGGGCCACGTGCTGCTGCTCGCGTGGTGGGTGTCGCTCATCACGCTCGACACGCTCGGCTTCGAGCACCTGCTCTACCAGTTCGGGGTGCGCATCCTCGAGTTTCCGCGCTACGCGACGTTCGCGCAGTCGTTCCCGAACACGATCCCGTTCTCCGAGGGGATCGGCTTCATCACCGAGGCGGACAAGGACGACGCGGGGCGCGACCTGCCGTTCATGGTCACCGCGCACGAGGTCGCGCACCAGTGGTGGGGACACCAGGTGATGCCGGCCGGTGTGCAGGGCGAGACGATGCTCGTCGAGTCCATGGCCGAGTACTCCGCGCTCATGACGACGGAGAAGGAGTACGGGCGCCACGCGATGGAGAAGTATCTGCGCGCGGAGCTCGACTGGTACCTGCGCGGCCGCGGCACCGAGGACAAGCGCGAGCTGCCGCTCGCCCTCGTCGAGGGCCAGGGCTACATCCGCTACGGCAAGGGCGGGCTCACGCTGTACGCGCTGCGCGACTACATCGGCGAGGACGCGATGAACCGCGCGCTGTCGTCGTACGTGCGCAAGGTCGCGTTCCAGGAGGCGCCGTTCACGACGACGAAGGATCTCCTCGCCGAGTTCCGCGCCGTCACGCCGGACTCGCTGCAGTACCTCGTGAAGGACCTGTTCGAGACGATCACGCTCTGGGATCTCAAGACCGACACCGCGACCGCCGTCCGGCGCGCCGACGGCAAGTGGGTGGTGACGCTCGGCGTCGCGGCGAAGAAGGTGCGCGCCGACACGGCGGGCGCCGAGAGACCGATCCCGATGGGGGACTACGTGACCGTCGGCGTGTTCGGCCCGAAGAAGGCGAAGGACGATGCGCTCGGCGAGCCGCTCTACCTCGGCAAGCACCGCATCACCGCGGCGACGTCGCGCATCGAGGTCGTCGTGGACCGGCCGCCCGAGCGCGCGGGGATCGACCCGTACCACCTGCTGATCGACCGCAACCACAAGGACAACGTCCGCGACGTCGAGCGCCACTGAGCGGATCCCGGCGCGGGTTTCGTACGGTGAGTCGGCACCCACGTCGGTCCCGTCGCCGTCCGATCCCCAGGAGACACCATGGCACAGAGCAACCTCACCCTCAGCGCCGACGGGCTCGCGGCGCTCATCGCCCACGAGGCGCTCATCGACGGGCTGTACGACGACGATTCGGGATACGCGACGTTCGGCGTGGGGCATCTCGTGCACCCCACGCACAAGTGGCCGAGCTTCCTGCTGAAGGCGGCGCGCGCCGACCCTGCGTGGTCGTCGAGCGTGAAGGAGCGCAAGTGGTCGAAGACGAAGTCGACGTTCTACCTCGAGCGCGCCGCGGTGGCGGTGACGGGCTTCGACCAGCTCCAGACCAAGGCGGCGGAGCTCGGGCGCGACATCGTCGCCGGGCGAAAGCAATTCGGCGGCAAGACGTACGCGCAGCTCAACGCCGCGCAGCAGGCCATCGTCGACGGTGTGCTCGACGACGCCGTGCGTGTCGAGGTCGACATGCTCGCGCGCAAGGCCGACCAGGTGCTGGCGCAGGACGCGCAGCGGTTCGAGCAGGCGGTCCGCGACAAGGTCACGCGCAACCTCGACCAGGACGAGTTCGACGCGCTCGTGTCGTTCACGTTCAACGTGGGCGTCGGCAACTTCAGCGCGTCCACGCTGCTGAAGCGGATCAACGACGGCAGCTACCGGTGCGGCACGCCCGCCGTGCGTCGCGCGGCGATCGTCGACGTCGAGGCGCAGTTCAAGAAGTGGAACAAGTCGGGCGGCGTGGTGCTGAAGGGCCTCACGACGCGCCGCCAGGACGAGGCCGACCTGTTCCTCGGGCCCGCCCGTCAGGAGCTCCAGGAGCTGGAGGACAAGGAGCGCATGCGTCGGCAGGCGCCGCAGCCGCCGCTGCTGATGAACAACGCGCCGTCGTGGCGGGTACCACTGCCATGAGCTCGCGCGCACGCATGGCCCACCTCGGCCCGCTCTTCGCTCTGGCGCTCGGCGCCGCGCCGCTCCGGGCGCAGCCGGCGCGCGACGGCGACGCGCCCTGCGCCGAGGCGAGCACGCAGCTCGAGCTCACCGGCTGCTGGTCGGACGCGGCGAAGCATCGCGAGGCCGCCGCCGCCGCGACGTACGACAGCGTGCGCGCCCGGCTGCGTGGTCGCGAGCGTGCGACGACGCTGCGGCTCGTGACGCAGAGCCGCGATGCGTGGCGGCGTGCGCGCGATCTGCAGTGCGCGGCGGCCCGCTCGCTCTACGGCGCCGGCTCCGCGGCGCCCATGGTGGCCGCACGCTGTCGCGCGGCGCTCGCCGATCAGTGGGCGACGTGGCTGCGCGCCGAGTTCCTGTCGGACGACGACGGAAAGTAGCGCGCCGTTAGGCGGCGCGGAGCGCTCGCCGATCGGCGTCGTCGCGACCGCGGCGGCGCCGATCGCGTTTGTGGCGCCGGCGCTCGGGGAAGAACTTGTCGAGGAAGCGGATGAGCGCGCGCTCCTCGGGCCGGTGCGCGTCGCGCGCCGGACTGATGCCGTTGGGCAGGAACGGCGCGATCGTCGTTCCGGCGTCGAGATAGCGCGCGATGACGAGCGGATGCACGTACGACGCGCGGCACACCGTGGGCGTGTTCCCGAGCTCCGCGGCGACGAGGCGCACCGCCGTCACGACGTTCTTCTTCGCGTCGCGGTCGCTCGCCGGCTCGCCGAGGTCCGCGAGGATCGTCGCGACGCGCAGCGTGCCGCCCCACGTGCGGAAGTCCTTCGCCGTGTACGGCACGCCGAGCAGCTCGTGGAGGTACTCGTTCACGTCGCGCGCGGTGAGGTCGTGCCACTCGCCGTCGTCGTCGACCCAGCGAAACAGCCGGTACCCCGGCGTGAGCGCGAGCGCGCGCACGAACTCCACCAGCGCCGGCTCGCACACCGTCTGGTGCTGCTCGATGGACTTCTTGCCCACGTAGTGGAACACCGCGCGGTCGTCGTGCAGCACGACGTGCTCCTTGCGCAGCGTCGCGATGCCGAACGTCGCGTTCTCCGCGGCGTAGCGCTCGTTGCCGACGCGGAAGAACCCCTCCGAGATGAGGCGCACCACGCCGGCGGCCACGTGGCACCGGTCGAGCGTGCGCTTGCGCAGGTCGCGGTCGAGCGCGGCGCGGATGCCCGGCAGGTCGTGGGCGAGCCGCCGCACGCGGTAGTACTTCCGCAGCTGCCCGCGCGCGACCTCGCGGTCGTGGTAGCGGTACTGCTTGCGCCCCTTCGCGTCGAAGCCCCATGCCTGGATCGCCGACGTCGGCGACGCGGCGACGTGCACGTCGGTCCACGCGGGCGGGATGCGGAGCGCGTCGGCGCGTGCGAGCGTCGCCGCGGCGCGCACCGGCGCCCCGGCCTCCGTCACGTACCGGAACCCGCTCCGTTTGCTTCCCTTTCGGAGGATCCACCGCTCGGCCATGGCACGGCTCGTCAGGGCAAATCCTGGTCCCCGGCGAGTAGATTGGCGACCGATCCGAGCGCCCGCCCTCATGCCCTCGCCTCTCGCATGGCCTACAGCACCCTGACCTTCGATGTCGCGGACCGCATCGCGACGATCACCGTGAACCGGCCGGACAAGCTCAACGCGCTGAACGCCGCCACGATCGGCGAGCTCGGTCAGGCGATCGACGAGGCGATCGGTCGCGACGACGTCGGTGGCCTGATCCTCACCGGCGCGGGGCGCGCGTTCGTCGCCGGCGCCGACATCTCCGAGATGAGCGGCCAGAGCACGCTCGAGATGCAGCGCATGGCGCGCCGAGGGCAGCTCGTGTTCCGCCGCTTCGAGACGTCGCCGAAGCCGACGATCGCCGCCGTGAACGGCTTCGCGCTCGGCGGCGGCTGCGAGCTGGCCATGGCGTGCCACGTTCGCCTCGCGTCGGACGCGGCGAAGTTCGGGCAGCCCGAGGTGAAGCTCGGCCTCATCCCGGGGTACGGCGGCACGCAGCGGCTCCCGCGCCTGGTCGGCAAGGGGCGCGCGCTGCAGCTCCTGATGACGGCCGAGATGATCGACGCGAACGAGGCGTACCGCATCGGCCTCGCGAACGCGGTGGTGCCGGCCGCCGAGCTGCTCGACCGCGCGCGCGCCATGCTCCAGCAGATGCTCGCGAACGCGCCCGTCGCGCTCGCGCTCTGCATCGAGGCGGTGAACGCGGGCTACGACCTGCCGCTCGAGGAGGCGATGCAGATGGAGGCGCACCAGTTCGGGCTGTCCGCGAGCACCGACGACATGCGCGAGGGGACCGGCGCGTTCCTCGCCAAGCGCGCCGCCCAGTTCACGGGGCGGTGACGTCGCCCGACGCGGCGCGGCCGCGTGTGCGGCTGCTCCGGCTCGCCCTGCGTGACTTCCGCAACTTCGAGCGGCAGGACGTGCCGTTCCCCGCCGACGGGCTCGTGGTGATCGGCGAGAACGGCCACGGGAAGAGCAACCTGCTCGAGGCGATCTACTACCTGCAGCTGCTCCGCTCCGTGCGTGGCGCGCGCGACCAGGACCTCGTGCGGTTCGGCGCGCCGGGCTTCCACCTCGGCGCGACGGTGGCGCGTCCCCCGGGGTCGGTCGGCGCGCACGAGATCGGCGTCGGCTTCGAGCGCACGGGAAAGAAGAAGCGCGTCCGGCTGGACGGCGCCGAGCCGCCCCGTCTCAGCGACGCGCTCGGGGCGGTGCCGAGCGTGATCTTCTCGCCGGTGGACGTGGCGCTCGTGGCGGGCAGTCCCGCCGAGCGTCGGCGCTACCTCGACGTCGTGCTGGCACTCACGTCGCGACGCTATCTCTCGGCGCTGCAGTCGTACCGCGGCGCGCTCGTGCGCCGCAACGCCGCGCTGCGCGACGCGGCGCGCACCGGTCGCGGGGAGAGCCGCGCCGCGGTGTGGGAGCCCGCGCTCGCCGAGCACGGCGCGGTGCTCTGGGTGGAGCGGCGCGCGTGGTGCGCGGCGCGGGCGGACGCCTTCGCGGCGCTGTGCGCGGCGATCGGCGAGCGCGCCGCGGCGCGCATGCGCTACACCTCCGCGCTCGTCGTGGACGACGCGGCCGATCCGGTCGCGGCGGCGCGCACGGCGCTGGAGCGCGCGCTCGCCGAGAAGCGGCTGCTCGACGTGAAGCGCGGCGTGACGCACGCCGGCCCGCACCGCGACGATCTGGAGCTGACGTTAGGCGGGCGCGATCTGCGGCTCTACGGCTCGGCGGGGCAGCAGCGGACCGCGGCGATCGCGCTCCGGCTGCTCGAGGCGGCGACGCTGCGCGACGCGAGCGGCTGCGAGCCGCTGTTCCTGCTCGACGACCCGTTCGCCGAGCTGGATGCGCGCCGGGCGCACCGCATCCTGGAGCTGTTGGGCGACGCGGGGCTCGGCCAGACGGTGCTCGTCGTGCCGCGCGCGACCGACATTCCCGCGGAGCTCACGCGGCTCGAACGGACCACGATCCGCGACGGCGTGCTCGGTGCGTGAGGGCCTGACGAGACGAGCGCCCGGAGCCGATCGGCTCCGGGCGCTCGATCCGAGTCGGCGACGGCGTCAGGTCGTGCGGCGGCGCCGCGCCGCGCCGGCGACGCCCAGCATGCCGGCCGCCGTGAGCAGCAGCGTCGCCGGCTCGGGCACCGACGATGTCGCGGCGATGACCTCGATGTTGTCGAGGTTGAACGACGTCGGCTGGCCGATCGGGTCGATCGCGATGGAGAGCCCGTCGATGAGCGTCGCCGGGTTGGTGCTGAAGATCGTCTCGAACGTCGTGCTCGAGCCGAGGAAGCCGTTCATCGTGAAGACAGAGTTGATCCCCGAGTAGCCGATGATCTGATAGCTGCTGCGGCCGTTCTGGCTCACGAGATCGACGCTGCCGAACGTGAACGCGCCCCCGCCGCTGCGGGTGACGAAGAGCGACGAGAGCGACGGGCTCCCGATCGGACCACCGAAGATCGACGGGACCGGGTTGCCGAACACGTGCGCTTCGAACCAGGCGCCACCGGTGGTGGCCACGTCGAAGCCGTTCTCACTGTGGCCCGCGTACGCGGCACCGTTGCCGCCGGACAGGTTGTCGAAGTGGACCTGAGCGCGGGCGGCGGCCGGGAGCAACGCTACGGCGGCGGCGAGGCAGCGCACGGCGACGGCGACGGGACGGCGGAGCATGGCGGCGGTCTCCGGGAGGGATAGAAGAAGCGGGACTGGTGCTGCCAGCTGCCGGGCGACTATGGCTCAGTACGGCTGTTCTGTCAATGCTCAGTACGGCCGCGGACACACCGACTAGCTTCCACCGATGCCCGATCGCCCCTCCCGTCCCACCCCACTCGGTGACGTGCTCGCGTCGGTGCTCGCGCAGGCGGGCATCACGGACCGGGTGGCGCAGGCGTCGGTCGTGCCGGAGTGGGCCTCGCTGGTGGGGGCGCAGATCGCGGCGGTGACGGAGCCGCTGTCGGTGGCGCCGGACGGCACGCTGTTCGTGGCGGTGACCACGCACGCGTGGATGACGGAGCTGTCGCTGCTCGAGCCGGAGCTGCTGAAGCAGCTCAACGGGGTGCCCGGCCGTCCCCCGATCGGGCGGCTGCGGCTGGTGCTCAAGCGCTGAGATCGGCAGGCCGGCCGGGGCCGCCGGAACCTCGGCCGTAATTCGTTGTAAAACAATAGGTTACAGCGGTGTCGGCGAGTTGCGTTCGGGGTCCTCTCGGGTTACATTCAGAGGCTTCCCTCGGCGCGCACGAATGCGCCGCGGCGGCACGGCATCACGACTGGAGTGATCATGGCGAAGACGATCGAACCGCCCGCCGCGGCGACCGGCGCGGCGTACGGCGCGGGTAGCATTCAGGTCCTGAAGGGGCTCGAGGCGGTGCGGAAACGCCCGGGCATGTACATCGGCTCGACCGGGCCGCGCGGGCTGCACCACCTCGTCTACGAGGTGGTCGACAACTCGATCGACGAGGCGCTCGCCGGCTATGCCGACACCGTCTCGGTCACGATCCACGCCGACAACTCCATCACCGTCGACGACAACGGCCGCGGCATCCCGGTCGACATCCATCCCGTGGAGCGGAAGCCGGGGCTCGAGGTCGCGATGACCGTGCTCCACGCCGGCGGCAAGTTCGACAAGAACAGCTACAAGGTCTCCGGCGGCCTGCACGGCGTCGGCGTCTCCGTCGTGAACGCGCTCTCGGAGCGGCTGCGCGTGTGGGTCAAGCGCGACGGCAAGGAGCACTACATGGACTTCGTCCGTGGCGACACGAAGACGAAGCTCAAGGTGCTCGGCGACGTGCCGAAGAAGCAGACCGGCACGAAGGTCTGGTTCAAGCCGGACCACGAGATCTTCACCGAGACGACGGTCTTCACGTACGAGACGCTGCGCGACCGGCTGCGCGAGCTCTCGTTCCTGAACAAGGGCGTGAAGATCACGCTGCGCGACGAGCGCGAGACGCCGGCGAAGGAGGAGCTGTTCCACGCGAAGGGCGGCCTTCGCGAGATGGTGCAGTACCTCAATGGCCTCGGCACGAAGAAGACGCTGCACCCCGAGGTCGTCTACATCGAGACCGAGCGCGACGACATCGGCATCGAGCTCGCGCTGCAGTACAACGACTCGTACTCCGAGTCGGTGTTCTCCTTCGTGAACAACATCAACACGCACGAGGGCGGGACGCACCTCACGGGGCTCAAGAGCGCGCTCACGAGCGTCATCAACAAGTACATCGAGAAGTCGGGCGCGCTGTCCAAGAAGGACAAAGACATCCGCCTCTCCGGTGACGACGTGCGCGAGGGGCTCACGGCGGTGCTCTCGGTGAAGATCCGCGAGCCGCAGTTCGAGGGACAGACGAAGACGAAGCTCGGCAACTCCGAGGCGGAGGGCGCCGTGCGCTCGGTCGTCAACGAGCTGCTCACGCAGTATCTCGAGGAGCACCCGCGCACGGCGAACGGGATCATCGAGAAGGCGGTGAGCGCGGCGCGGGCGCGCGAGGCGGCCCGCAAGGCGCGCGACCTGACGCGCAAGAAGAGCGCGCTCGACGTCGGCAACCTGCCGGGCAAGCTCGCCGACTGCTCGCTCTCCGACCCGAAGATGTGCGAGCTCTATCTCGTCGAGGGCGACTCGGCCGGTGGCTCGGCGAAGCAGGGGCGCGACCGCATGTTCCAGGCGATCCTGCCGCTGCGCGGCAAGATCATCAACGTGGAGAAGGCGCGCATCGACAAGGTCCTCTCGAACGAGGAGATCCGGACGATCATCACGGCGATCGGCTCCGGCATCAAGGAGGAGTTCGAGCTCGAGAAGACGCGCTACCACAAGGTCATCATCATGACGGACGCGGACGTCGACGGCGCGCACATTCGCACGCTGCTGCTGACGTTCTTCTTCCGGCAGATGCCCGAGCTGATCGAGGCCGGGATGATCTACATCGCGCAGCCGCCGCTCTTCCGCGTCGCCAAGGGCAAGGAGGAGTACTACGCCTACGGCGCCGAGGAGCGCGACGCGATCGCCTCGCGCCTCATGAACGGCGACGGCAACAAGGCGAACCTCAACATCCAGCGCTACAAGGGGCTCGGCGAGATGAACCCCGAGCAGCTCTGGCGCACGACGATGGACCCGGAGACGCGCACGCTCCTCAAGGTCACGCAGGAGGACGCGCTCATGGCCGATCAGATCTTCCAGACGCTGATGGGCGACGCGGTCGATCCGCGGCGCGAGTTCATCGAGGCGAACGCGAAGTTCGTGTCGAACCTGGACGTCTGAGCTCGATCCGGCGGCGCTCCCGCCGATGCAAGGAGGGCGGTCCCTTACCGGGGATCGCCCTTCTTTGCATCGGCCGCTGGCGGGCTCGCGGACCCGGGCATATGGTAGCGCACGGTTCGCCCCCTTCCACCGGTCCTCGGCGCGCGCAGCCACCGCGCTCGAGTCCCTCCTCCGCCCCCCCGCCTCCGGAGGTTCGCAGATGCGGCTCGTCCCCGCCGTGATCGCCGCGCTCGCGCTCGCGGCCTGCAGCGCGTCCCCCGATCTCACCGCGCCCCCCGGCCGAGCGCCGTGCGCCCTGCGCTCGACGTCGCACCGACGGTGCAGACCTTCCAGATCGGCATGCGACTGTTCGTCAGCGTGTGCGCGGTGCCGACCGGTGTCGTGCAGATCCCGCTCTCCGGCACGGTCCAGTGGGTGGTCCGCATGGTGCCCGTCGGGGACCGCCTCAGCTACGGCGTGCACACCAATCTCCAGGGCCTCACCGGCACGCTGCCCGACGGATCGAGCGTCGTCGCCAACGGCGCCGGGAACACGGTGTACAACGCGTTCGACGTGTCGGACCCGAGCGCCCCGTTCACCTCGACGTCGGTCAACCGGCTGTATCTCGTGCAGCCCAGCACGGGGATCGTCTACGGGACGCAGTACCGCTACCGGGTGACCATCACGCCGGACGGCGCCACCGCCGTGAGCCTGGAGAGCGTACCCGGCGATCTGCCGACGTGCGTCTGACGGCGCGCGGCGCGGTCAGATCCGGTGCGTGGACTCGGCGCGCGCGGCGTCGATCACGTGCCCGGCGCCGTCGCTGAGCCACACCTCGAGCGGCGAGCGGTCGCCGAGCCGCGCGTTAGGCCCGAGCATCCACCGCGTCGCGGCGCTCGCCGAGAGTCGGTGGCGTCCGCCGAGCAGCCCCGCGAGCTCCGCGAGGCCGGTGAGGGCCGTCGCGTGGGCGCCGTGCTCCAGGAGCACGGTGCGCAGGGCGGAGTAAGTGCTGCTGTGGAACATGACGTTCACGGCTCGCGTAGCTCCTGGCGACGTGGACGGACGCTGGGTGGCGGCGACCGGCCTGCGCGGTCGCCGCACCGCATACGTCCTCGACGATAGGCGCCGGAACGACGCTCGACTGTGCGCCACGTCGCAATCGGCGCGCATTCCGCGCCGTGCGACCGCTCGGATCAGCGGAGCGTGAACGCGACGAGCGCGCCCTGCGTCGCGATGGCCACGTACTGCCGCCCGCCGCGGCTGAACGTCATCGGCGCGGCGTCGATCGACGGACGCCCGGTCCAGTGCCGCCAGAGCCGTGCGCCGCTCCGCGCGTCGACGGCGTTCAGGTAGCCGTCCGCATCGCCGAAGAACACGAGATCGCCCGCGGTCGCGAGCGTGCCGCCGCTGTAGTTCTTGAGGTTCTTCTCGGTGAGCTGCCAGCGGATCTTGCCGGTGCTCGGGTCGACCGCGTTGAGCCGCCCGAACGCGCCGCGGCCGCGGTTCGCCACCGTCATCTCGCCGCCGAACCACTGCGCGCCCTGCGAGAGCGGAGCCGGGACGAGCTTGAAGACCGAGGGCTCGTGGTTCGCGAGCACGTACATCAATCGCGTGCGCGGCGAGTACGCCGACGGCGCCCAGTTGGCGCCGCCGTGTCCCCCCGGCGCGACCTCGATCCCCTCCGCCGTCGCGCTCATGAACAGGTTCTTCTGCGGAACGAGCGCCTCGGTGCGCACGAGCCGTCGGCCGTCGCGGCGGTCGAGCACGTGCACCCAGCCGGCCTTGCCGGCGTGCGCGATCGCCGGCACGGTCGCGCCGTTCACCGTCGCGTCGAGCAGCACGACCGGGTTCGCGGCGTCGTAGTCCCACCGGTCGTGGGGCACGAGCTGGTGGTACCACTTCAGCGCGCCGGTGCGCACGTCGAGCGCGGCGATGGACGACGTGTAGAGATTGTCGCCCGGCCGCTTCGACTCGTCGATGTCCGGCGCGGGGTTGCCGATGCCGATGAAGACGAGGCCGAGCGCCGCGTCGAACGCGGGCGTCATCCACACCGGTCCCCCGCCCGTGCGCCACGCGTCGGCATAGCGCGCGCTGTCGGCCCGCTCGCGGGCGAGGTCGCGATGGAGGTCTTCCCCGTCCGGCGTCGTGGCGGCCCACCGTCCCCACCAGCCACCCTCGTCGGGCGACGGCACGGTGTAGAACCGCCACGCGCGCTGGCCCGTGCCCGCGTCGTACGCGTCTACCCAGCCGCGGATGCCGAACTCTCCGCCCGCGGTGCCGAGTATGACCTTGCCGTCGGCGAGGAGCGGCGCGGCCGTGAACGAGTAGCCCTTCATCGGCTCCGCGACGCGCACCTCCCACGCCACCGCGCCGGTGCGCCGGTCGAGCGCGACCAGCCGCGCGTCGAGCGTCGCGAGATAGACGCGCGCGCCGTCGACGGCGACGCCACGGTTGTGCGGGCCGCAGCACAACACGAGGGAGTCGCGCGCGAGCCTCGGCGTGTAGCGCCAGAGCTCACGGCCGGTGCGCGGGTCCATCGCGACGACGACGTCGTACGGCAGCGTGTATAACAGCGCGTCGCCGTCGACGACCGGCGTGCTCTGCTGGGTCTCGAGGCCGACCTGCGCGCGATGCAGGCATACCGGCACGAGGCGGCGCACGTTGCCGCTGTCGATCTGCGCCAGCAGCGAATATCGCTGACCGGCGTCGTTGCCGCCGTACGTGGGCCAGTCGACGTCCGGCACCGCGGCAGCGCCGGGCGCGGGGAGCGAGTCGATCCGGGCGGGGCCCGACGACGCGAGCTCGCCGCCGGCGGCGCAGATGGCGGGGCGCTCGCGGCGCATGCACCCGAACGTGAGCACCGCGACGGCGCCTAACGCGACGACGGACGAGCCGAGCGAAGGACGTGACGGCCGAGCGCGTCCCTTCACGCGCGTGCGGGCATCCGGGGCGGCCTGGGGTCGATCGGCATGCGGACACGCTAATCGGCGTGTCGCGCGGGAGTCAAAGCCGGCCCTGCGACCCGCGCGGCAATTACGATCCGCTTGCGTTTCGTATTTAGACGCCGCAGATTCGTCGATGATCGAACGCTCGCGTCTCGTAACCCGCGCGCGGCGTCGTCGACCCGGCGCTGCGAGGACTCGCCCCGTGATGCGCTTTCTCTTCTCCGACGACGTGCGGCGCGACCCGTATCCGTGGTACGCCGAGCTGCGTCGCGCCTCGCCCGTGCTGCGCGACCCGCGCACGGGCACGTGGATGGTCTTCGACTACCACGGCGTGCGCCGCGCGCTGGACGACCACGACGCGTTCGGCTCCGACGTCTCCGCCGCCGGCTACGGGAACCTGGGCTGGTTCATCTTCTTCGATCCGCCGCGGCACACGAAGATGCGCGCGCTGATCTCGCGCGCGTTCACGCCGCGGACGGTCGCGGGGCTGGAGCCGCGGGTGCGCGAGATCGCACGCGGCCTGCTCGACACCACCGCGGGGCGCGACGCGTTCGACGTCGTCGGCGACTTCGCGGTGCCGCTGCCGCTCATGGTGATCGCCGAGCTGTTAGGCGCTCCGGCGGACGACTGGTCGCGCTTCCGGCGCTGGAGCGACGTCATCCTCGAGCTCGCGCTCACGCTGCAGGGAGGCGCCGAGGCGCAGCACGCGGTCGCGGCGTTCACCGCGGTGCGCGCGGAGATGGCGCGCTACCTCGCCGAGCTGCTCGACGTGCGACGCGACGCGCCGCGCGACGACCTGCTCTCGCGACTGCTCGCCGCGGAGGTGGACGGGAGCCGTCTCAGCGACGGCGAGATCCTCGCGTTCTTCCAGCTGCTGCTGCTCGCCGGACACGAGACGACGACGAACCTCATCGGGAACGCCGTCATCTCGTTCGCCGAGCATCCCGAGCAGCTCGCGCGGCTGCGCGCGGATCCGACGCTGCTGCCCTCGGCCGTCGAGGAGGTGCTGCGCTACCGGTCGCCGGTGCAGGCCGTGTTCCGCGTGACGCGGCGCGACGTGACGCTCGGCGGCCACGCGATCCCGGCGCGTTCGCTCGTGCTGGCGATGATCGGCTCCGCGAACCGCGACCCGTCGCGCTTCCCCGCTCCGGACGCGTTCGACGTCGCGCGCGCGCCCAACGCGCACGTCGCGTTCGGCCATGGCATCCACTTCTGCCTCGGCGCGCCGCTCTCCCGGCTCGAGGCGCGCGTCGCGCTCGGCGAGCTGCTCGCGCGCACCGAGACGATCGCGCTCGCGGATGACCAGCCGTGGGAGCCGCGCGCCGCCTTCCACGTGCACGGCGCGACGCGGCTGCCCATCCACGTCACGCCGCGCAGCGCATCAGCCACCACTCAGGGCAGCGCGAACACGAACACCGTGGGCGATCCCACCTGCTCGCTCACGAACAGGCCCGACGGGCGACCCGAGGCGACCGCGACGTACTGCTTGCCGTCGACGGCGTAGGTCACGACGCCGCCGGCGATCGGGCCGCCGGTGTTGAATCGCCACCGCTCCGCGCCGGTGCGCGCGTCGAACGCCACGACGTCGCCCGTGAGCTCGCCGGTGACGACGACGTCGCCCGCCGTCGCGACGACGCCGGCGAGCATCGGCATGGGCGAGCGATAGCGCCAGCGCACCTCGCCCGTGGCCGCGTCGACCGCGGTCAGCCAGCCGCCCCACTTCGGCGGGGCATCCGGCTGCACGGTGCCGCCGAGGTACACCTGACCGGGGACGTGGCGGATCGTCTCGGCGAGCTTGAACGTGGAGCACCAGTCGACGGCGTTCACGTAGATCATGTTCGTGCGCTCGGAGTACGCGGGGCCGCTCCACTCCACGCCGCCGAGCACACCGGGACAGGCGTGGGTGCCCTGCACCGTCACCGGCGCCTCCACGTTCTCGCGCGTGGTGACGGGCGCGCTCCACAGCTCCGCCTGCGTGCGCCGGTCGAGCGCGCGCAGCAGGCCGTCCTTGCCCGCCGTGGCGACGACGTCGCGCGTCTGCCCGCCGATCGTCGTGGTGTAGAGCGGACCCGCGTGCGTGACGTCCCAGTCGTGGTCGTCGTTAGGCACCGTCTGCTTGTGCCACCGGAGCGCCCCCGTGCGCGCGTCGAGCGCGACGACGGAGTTCGAGTACAGGTTGTCGCCCTGCCGCACGCTGAGCGCGAAGTCGGGTGCCGGGTTCGTCGTCGCGACGAACAGCGTGCCGGTCGCCTCGTCGAGCGTGAACGGCGTCCAGGTCGCGCCGCCGCCGATGGGGATGGAATCGGGACCGACCCACGTGCGCCGGTCGGGGATGACGTCGAAACGCCACACCGGCGCGCCGTCGCTCAGCCGGAACGCGCCCACCCAGCCGCGGATCGCGTTCTCGCTCCCCGCGGGGCCGATGAACACGAGATCGTCGTAGACGAGCGGCGGCATGGTGAACACCTCGCCCTTGTCGGTGTCCGCCACCTTGCGATGCCACAGCTCCGCGCCCGTCGCCGCGTCGAGCGCGACGAGGTTCCCGTCGAGCGTTCCGCGCACGACGCGGCCGTCCTTCACCGCGACGCCGCGATTGTTGGGCACGAAGCGGATGCCGTCGAGCTTCCACTCGTGCGTCCAGCGCGGCCGGCACGTCCGCGCGTCGAGCGCGATGGTGGACGAGACGGTGGTGACGTACATCGTGCCCGCATACACGACGGGGATCGTCTGGAACGTGCCGGCGCCGGTCTGGCCCACCTGGTACGCGCACACCGCGCGGAGCTGTCCCGCGTTCGCGCTCGTGATCTCCGCCGCCGGCGAGTAACGCCGTCCCGCGTAGTCGTGCGTGGCGACGAGCCAGTTCGACGCGTCGCGGTCCGCGGCGCTCAGATCGCGCTGCGCGACGAGCGCCGAGGTGGGCGCGCGTGTCGGCGTATCGGCGACGGGAACGGCGAGCGGTCGCCCGGTGGGCGCCGCGGCGCTGGCGACGCGTGCGCTGCCGTCGCCGCGCATGCCCCCGGGCGGCGCGATCCTCAGTGCGCGGAGCGCCGCGCGGTCGGCGCCGAGCTCCGTGCGCCCGGCGGCGAAGCCGTTGCGCGCCAGCAGGTAGGCCACCACGTCGGCGACCTCGCGCGCGGCGAGCTTCTGCGACGCGCCGCGCGGCATGGTGGTGCCGACGACGAACAGCAGGTCGTCCGCGGTGAGCCCGCGGCGTCCCCAGCTCGCGACGAACGCCGCGCCCAACGTGGGGGCCGAGACACCCTCGAGCGCGCGGCCGTGGCACGACGCGCAGCTGGCGTCGTAGACCGCGCGCCCACGCTCGGCCTGTGCCGTCGTGTAGGCCGCCGGCTGCGCCGGCGCGAGCCGGGCGAGCGACGCGAGGACGAGCGCACCGCGGAATGCGTGTCGCAGCGACATGGCAGGCTCCGACGAGAAGGGCCATCGACGGGCTGGGGACGTGCCGGCCCATGACGATACGCCGCCCTTCGCGCGCCGTCCAATCGCGCCGTCGCGCGGTGCCGCTACTCCGCGTCGATCACGGACAGGCCGCCGCGCAGCACCTGCTTCACCGGGCAGCGGCCGGCGATGTAGCGCAGCCGCGCGCGCTGCTCGTCGCTGAGCGGGCCATGCAGCTCGACCTCGCTGACCACGGCCGGCGCGCTCACCGCGCGGTCCACGCACTCGGCGCAGTCGGCGGCGTGCGAGCGGCCGCCGGCGCGCACGCGCACCACCACGTCCTCCAGCGGCCATCCCTTGCGGCGCGCGTACATGCGCACGGTGATCGCGGTGCACGCGCCGACGGCGCCTAACAGCAGGTCGTACGGCGTGGCTCCCTCGTCGGCGCCGCCGGCCGCGACCGGCTCGTCGACGACCAGGGCGTGTGCGCCGGCGGTCAGCGTGGTGGTGAACCCCGGGCCCGCGTTGCGGGCGACGACGGTGCCGCGGTCGGGGGTCGCGGCGGCGGCGGGATCAGGCGGGACGCCCATCGGCGCGGGGGAGCGAGAGGGTGAAGGTCGAGCCCTCGCCGATGCTGCTCTCGACCGTGAGGTCGCCGTCCATCGCGCGGGCGAGGTCGCGGCTGATCGCGAGCCCCAGGCCGACGCCCTGCTGGCTCGCGTGCGTGAGGTGGCGGTCCACCTGCACGAACGGCTCGAAGATGTCCACGAGGCGGTCGCGCGGGATGCCGCGGCCGCTGTCCGCGACGCGCACGCGCACCACGGCGTCGTCGGTCGCGTCGCACGAGACCGTGATGCGCCCGCCCTCGTCGGTGAACTTCAGCGCGTTGGTCAGGAGGTTCGTCATGATCTGCTTCAGCCGGTCCGCATCGGCGCGTACGCGCGGCGCGTCGCCGCACGGGCGGTACTCGTAACGGATCGCCTTCTGCTGCAGCTGCGGCGCGACGAGCGTCTCGAGGTCGGCGAGCGCCTGATCGACGCGCACGGGCTCGATGTCGAACTCCACCTGCCCCGCCTCGATGCGCGCGAAGTTCAGCACGTCGTTCACGAGCGACATGAGCACGGTCGCGCTGCGGCGGACGCGCGCGAGGTCGTCGAGCTGCGCGGGCGAGACCGGGCCGCGCACGCCCATCTCCAGCAGCTCGGCGTAGCCGAGGATCGCGTTGAGCGGCGTGCGCAGCTCGTGGCTCATCGTCGACAGGAACTGCGTCTTCGCCAGGCTCGCCGCCTCCGCCTCGGCGCGGGCGCGCTCCGCGTCGCGATACAGCCGCGCGTTGTCGACCGCGACGGCGGCGCGCTGGGCGAGATCCTGGGCGAGCGCGAGGTCGGCGTCGTCGTAGCGCCGCCCGGACTGCGTCATGCACAGCGTGAGCGCGCCGAGCGTCACGTCGCGCGCGACGAGCGGCACGACGATGATCGACGCGAACTGCAGCGCGCGCATGAGTCGCAGCTGCTCCGCGTCGCGCGCGCCGCCGGCGAGCAGCTCGTCGGTGACGACGGGGATGAACAGCGGCACGCGCTCGCGCAGCACGCGCGGGATCCCCTCCGCCTGCGACCAGTCGGTCGGATAGCGCCGCATCAGCTCGAGGCCCAGCGCCATCTTCTCCGGATCCCGATGCACGATGGCGACGCGCTCGAGATCCGGCGGCCAGTCGCCGCGCGTGGGGTCGCGCACGACGTCGACGGCGCACCAGTCGCCGAGCACGGGCACCGCGGCGGCGGCGACGGCGCGCAGCGTGGTCTCGTACTCCAGCGACGCGGAGAGCACGCGGCTCGCCTCGGAGATGAACTGGCTCGCCTCGCGCGCGCGCCGCTCGGCTTCGTACGCCAGCGCGCGGGCGAGCGCGAGCCCGCACTGCTCGCCCAACGTGGCGAGGAACGTGCGCGTCCCCTCGTCGAACGCCACGCGCTGACGGAAGCTCGCGCTGACGGCGCCCAACGTGCGCCCGCCGCTCGTGATGGGGATCGTGGCGAGCGCCTCGTACCCCAGCTCGTCGAGGTTCACGAGCCGTTCGGCGTAGCGCGCGCGCCACTCGTCGCGCGACGCGAGGAGCACCGGTGCGCCGGTGAGGAGCGCGTCGGAGAGCGGGCGCCCCGCACGCAGCGGGAAGCGGCGGAACGCGTCGACGATCGGCGCCGCGTAGCCGTGCGTGCGCACGACCTCCAGCCAGGCGTCGTGCAGATCCGCGTCGTTCGCGGCCGAGCGCGCGTGCCTAACGAGCGCGAGGGAGCCGGCGTCGGCACCGGCGGCGGAGAGGCCCTCGCGGAAGATGACGTCCGCGACCTCCTCGACCGTCATGGCGCGGCTCAGCCCCGACGTGACGGCGAGCAGGCGACGCGCGCGATCCGCCGCGATCTGCTCCGCGGAGCGTGCGTCGTCCGCCTCGCGGAGCGCGCGCTCCAGCGAGGTGTTCGTGGCGCCCAGCTCCTCGCTCATCACCTGCGCTTCCTCCATCTGCGCCTCGAGCTCCGCGGCCTGCTCCTGGAGCTGCAGCGTCTGCTCGTCGGACAAACGCTGCGAGCGCGCGAGCGACGCGGCCAGCGCGCTGACGAGGCCCGACGCGCCGACGAAGATCGCGAACGTCACCACGCTCGACAGGGCCGGGACCGCGAACTCGAACACCGGCGGCGACAGCACGTACTCGACGGCGATCAGCGAGAGCAGGGCGGCACCGAGCGCCGCCCTGAACCCCGCGTACCACGCGGCGTAGAGCACCGCGATCCAGAAGATCGCGAAGTTCGCGCGATGCAGGTACGCGCGCAGCACGATCGTGCCGACGAGCGCGAGCAGCCACACGCCGGCCGACGCCGCGACCCGGCGCCACGCCGGCGCCGCGCGCGCGGCCCGGAGCTCGCGCGTGACGAGGTTCACGCGACGACGCGGGGGCCCGCGGTCGACCAGACCACGGGCCCCCGGAGACGTGAGCGACCGACGTCGCGGCGCCGTCCGCGCCGCCGCACCGTCACCAACTCTTCACGCCACGGCGCACGCCCTTGGCTTCACCGAAGAGCTGGCGCGCGAAGATGTAGTGGATGAGCGCCAGCGCGAGCAGCACGACCGTGAACGCGATCCACGTGATGGTCACGTTCGTCGTGTCGATCCCACCGTGCGTCTGCAGCGGATGGTTCGGACGCGTGCCCCAGAGCAGGAAGGCCCACAGCACCACGAGGACGCCGATGACGACGACCATCTGCGCGGCGAGCAGCCGGGCGACCTTGGAGGGAAGACGGGGAGACGGCATGCGACGCTTGCCTCTTCGTGACGTGACGGGATCGGGAACCAGGAAAAGTCTAACGGGCGACGCGGCGCACGCCAGCGGTCTCAGGCCAGGGTCTCGACGCCGGCGAGCGTGACGCGGTGCGACACGAGCGGCAGCGGCGGATCGGCCATCGCGTCGGCGAGCACGATCGCCTCGTCGAGCGCGGCACGGCCGGCCGCGAGCCCCGCGGCGTCACGGGCGTACGTCGTGGCGAGCGGGGTGCCGGCGCGCACGACGTCGCCCGGTCGTGCGGTGATGACGAAGCCGACGGCCGGGTCCACCGTGTCCTCGACGCGCGTGCGGCCGCCGCCGAGCGCGATGACGCCGCGCCCGATCGTCTTCGGCTCGATCCGCGCGACGACGCCGGCGCGCGATGCGACATAGACCTCGCGCGCTGGCGCCTGCGGAAGGATCGACGGGTCGTCGAGCACCGACGGGTTGCCTCCCTGCGCGTCGACGATCTCGCGGAACTTCTCGGCGGCGCGCCCGTCGGCGATCGCGCGCTCCATCGCGCCGCGCGCCTCGCGGTGGTCGCGCGCCGCGCCGCCGAGCACCAGCATCTCGGCGCCGAGCGCGTAGGTCACGTCCATGAGATCGTCCGGGCCCTCGCCACGGAGCGCGGCGATCGACTCCTCCACCTCGAGCGCGTTGCCGCACGCGCGGCCGAGCGGGCGGTCCATCGCGGTGAGCAGCGCGACGACGGGGCAGCCGTGATCGTCGCCCAACGCGACCATGGTGCGCGCCAGCTCGAGCGCGCGATCGAGCTGCGGCATGAACGCGCCCGATCCGTTCTTCACGTCGAGCACGAGCCCCGTCAGTCCCTCCGCGAGCTTCTTGCTCATGATGCTCGCCGAGATGAGCGGGATCGATTCGACGGTGCACGTGGCGTCGCGCAGCGCGTACATCTTGCGGTCGGCGGGCGCGATCTCGCGCGACTGTCCGATCAGCACGCAGCCGATGTGCTCGAGCTGCTGCGTCGCCTCGTCGAGCGGGATGCTCGTGCGGAAGCCGGGGATCGACTCGAGCTTGTCGAGGGTACCACCGGTGTGACCGAGTCCGCGGCCCGACATCATCGGCACGGCGACGCCGAGACAGGCGACGAGCGGCGCGAGCACGAGCGACACCTTGTCGCCGACGCCGCCCGTGGAGTGCTTGTCGACGCGGCCGACGTGCAGGTGATCGAGGCGCAGCGTCTCCCCGCTCGTCAGCATCGCGTCGGTGAGCGCGGCGGTCTCCGTGCGATCGAGCCCGCGCCAGAAGACCGCCATGAGGAACGCGGCCATCTGGTAGTCGGGGACGTCGCCGGCGGCGTACGCGCGCGCGAACGTGCGGAACTCGTCGGGGGAGATCCGACCGCCGTCGCGTTTCCGCTCGATGAGCTGTTTTGCGAGCATTGACCCGGGTTGAGACGTGCCTCTATGCTAGTCGGCGCGTCACCCGCTACCCACCCCGACGCACCGCCGGAGTTCCACCATGACGCTTCGAGCCGCGCTGCTGGCGCTCGCCCTCTGGACCGTCCCGGCGCTGCATGCGTCCGTCGCGCGCGCGCAGTCGGTGGCGGAGCACATCGCGGCCGGGGACCGCGACCGGGACACGAACCCCGCGAGTGCGCTCGCGCACTTCGACGCCGCGCTCGCGGCGGAGCCGAACAACTTCGACGCGCTGATCAAGGCCGCCGACGCGGCGGTGGAGGCGGGACAGCTGTCGACGAACGACCGCGACGCGCGCACGGCGATGTACCACAGGGCCGAGCAGTACGCGCGGCGCGCCGTGCAGGTGAGCCCCGACAGCGCGGAAGGCCACTTCCAGCTCGCGCGCGCGGTCGGCCGCAACGCGCAGACGATGGGCGCGCGCGACAAGGTGAAGTACGCCGGCGAGGTGCGCGCGCAGGCGCTCGAGGCGCTGCGTCTGAACCCGCGGCACGACGGCGCGCTGCACGTCATGGGCGTGTGGAACGCGGAGGTCATGCGCATCAGCGGCATCGAGCGCTTCATGGCGAAGAACTTCCTCGGCGGGAAGATCTTCAACTCCGCGAGCTGGAACGACGCGCAGCGCTACCTCGAGGAAGCCGTGCAGATCGCGCCGACGCGTCTCACGCACCGGATCGATCTCGCCGAGGTGTACGCGGACCGCGGCGACAAGGCGAAGGCGCGCGAGCAGATCGACTACATCCTCCGCGCGCCCATCACCGAGTCGAGCGATCCCGCGTTCAAGCGCGAAGCCTCCGCGCTGATGGCGAAGCTTCGCTGAAGGCCGGCCGCGATCAGGCGTCGCCGTAGCGTTTCCGCTCCCAGGCGTCCTGGGCCCGCCAGCGGGCCATGGTGAGGCGCCGGGCCAGCCGACGCTTGCCCTGGCGGGCGGCGTGGCGGGCGCGGTCCTCGAGCGACTCCCAGCGATCGGCGGCCTGGTGCCGCGCGCGGCGCGCGCCGCGGGCCAGCCGCATGCGCGTCTCGAAGCCGCTCGCCGGCGCCATCAGGAGCGCGGCACCGGCACCGAGCAGCGCCCCGAGCGCGACACCGGCGCCGAACAGGCCGACCGCGCGCCAGTCGACCTCGCCCCCCTCGTCGGCGGGCTCGGGAACGTCGGGGGCGGCGGAGAGCCGGCGGGGCGCCTCGGGGCGTGCGGCCGAGCGCGCGGCGGCGCCGTGGCGGAGGGTGAGCCGAGGCGGCGGGAGCCGACCATCGGCGCCCGTGGTGCCCGTGGTGCCCGTGGTGCCCGCGGTGCCCGCGGTGCCCGCGGTGCGGGACTCGCCGGATCGCTCGGCGGTCGGTCGAGGGGTGCCGCCGAGGGGCCCCTGCGGAGCATGCATCGTCGATACTCCCGTGTGCTGGTAAGAAACTTGCGACGGCCTGAAGCAGATCACTTCGGATCCTTCCGCGTCGCGCTCGTCACGAGCGTCGTCGTCGAGTGGCGCATCCGGACCCGCGTCACCGCCTACCTTCCCGCCCGCCCGTCTCGAGGAGCGACATGAGCGCGAACGGCAAGACCGTGCTTCTCGTCGAAGACAACGAGGACAACCGCATCGTCTATTCCACCATCCTCCGTCACTTCGGCTACAGCGTCAGCGAGGCGCTGAACGGCGAGGAAGGGATCGCCAAGGCGAAGGCGGAGAAGCCGGATCTGATCCTGATGGACATCTCCATCCCGATCATCGACGGCTGGGAAGCGACGCAGGTGCTGAAGCACGACCCGGCAACGAGCTCCATCCCGATCATCGCGCTGACCGCGCACGCCCTCGCGTCCGACCGCGAGAAGGCGATGGAGGTCGGCTGCGACGGCTACCTGGCGAAGCCGTGCGAGCCGCGCGCGGTCGTCGCCGAAGTGCAGCGCTTCCTTGGCAAGGGGAACGTCGGCGCGGGGAGCGGCTCGGCGAGCGGCGCCGCGTGACGCCATCGGCATCGTCGGCATCATCGGCATCCACGGCATGACGCGTACGGCCGGGCGGGCACGGCAGTGAGTCGCATCCTCGTCGTCGACGATCATGAAGACAACGTCGAGCTGCTGCGCGCGCGCCTGGAGGCGCGTGGCTACGACGTCGACTGCGCGATGGACGGACAGGAGGCGCTGGACAAGGTCCGCGCCACGCCGCCGGATCTCATCCTGCTCGACGTGATGATGCCGCGCATCGACGGCATCGAGGTCACGCGGCAGATCAAGGGCGACTCCTCCCTGCCCTTCATCCCCATCATCATGCAGACCGCGCTCGAGACCACCGAGGACAAGGTGGAGGGACTCGACGCGGGCGCCGACGACTACATCACGAAGCCGATCAACTTCGCGGAGCTCGAGGCGCGCGTGAAGTCGCTGCTGCGCATCAAGGAGCTGCAGGACGAGCTCGCGCGCGCGAACGAGGCACTGCTGAAGGCGTCGCAGACCGACGGGCTGACGGGACTCGACAACCGCCGGCACATCGAGGAGCGGCTGTGCGAGATGTACGTGCACGCGACGCGGCTCAACGAGCCGCTCGGCTGCGTGATGTGCGACGTCGACCACTTCAAGAGCGTCAACGACACGTACGGCCACCAGGCCGGCGACGCGGTGCTGCGCCAGGTCGCCGAGATCCTGAAGGACTCGGCGCGCGAGATCGACCGCGTGGGTCGCTACGGCGGCGAGGAGTTCATCGTGCTGCTGCCGAACGCGAACATCGACGACGCGCGCGCGTTCGCGGAGCGCGTGCGGCAGGCGGTGGAGGCGCGCGAGTTCACGTACGACGGCGGCTCGCTGCGCCGCACCCTGAGCGCCGGCGCCGCCGCGTGGCCGCACCCCGAGATCCGCCACCAGGAGGGCCTCGTGAAGGCGGCCGACGACGCGCTCTACGAGGCGAAGCAGCACGGGAGAAACCGCGTCGAGGTGTTCGACGGAGAGTGACCGCTGCGTGGCCGCGTGGCTGCGTGAGCCCTTACGCGGCCACGCGGCCACGCAGCTAGATTCTCGCCATGCCGACCCGGAACGAGGAGGAGGAACTCGCCGCGCTGGCCGCGCGCGCGGGCACGTTGCGCGAGCAGATCGAGCAGGCGTCGTACGAGTACTACGTGCTCGATCGGCCCACGCTCTCCGACGCCGAGTACGACCGGCTGTTCCGCGAGCTGCAGACGCTCGAGCGCGAGCACCCGGAGCTGCGCACCGAGGACTCGCCGACGCTGCGCGTGGGCGCCGAGCCGCAGTCCGTGCTCCCGAAGCACACGCACCTCGTGCCGATGCTGTCGCTCGGCAACGCGTTCAGCGACGAGGAGCTCGCGGAGTGGGAGGAGCGCATCGTGCGACTCGCCGGCGACGAGGTGCGACACGCCGGCTACACGGCGGAGCTGAAGATCGACGGCGCGGCGGTGAGCCTCACGTATCGCGACGGGGTGCTGGCGACCGGCGCGACGCGCGGCAACGGCACCGTGGGCGAGGACGTCACGCCGAACCTGCGCACGATCCGCGAGATCCCGCTGCGGCTGCGCGGCAAGGTGCCGGCCGGCGTGCTCGAGATCCGCGGCGAGGTGTACATGACGTACACCGGCTTCGAGAAGATGAACGCCGAGCGCGTGGCGGCCGGCGAGCCGGTGTTCGCGAACCCGCGCAACTCCGCCGCCGGGGCGCTGCGTCAGCTCGACCCGAAGATGACGGCGAAGCGTCCGCTCCGCTTCTTCGGCTACGCGGTGGCGGTGCCGGAGGGCGCGCGCGCGCTGCCGTTCGCGTCGCAGTGGGAGCTGCTGGAGACGCTCGCGTCGTGGGGCATTCCCGTGGCGCCGCACCGCCGCCGCTGCGTCACGCTCGACGACGTGCACGCGTGGGCGCACGACGTGGAGCAGGTGCAGCGCGCGACGCTCGACTTCGCGATCGACGGCGCGGTGGTGAAGGTCGACTCGCTCGCGCTGCAGGGCGAGCTCGGCGACGTGGGGCGCGAGCCGCGGTGGGCCATCGCGCGCAAGTTCGCGCCCGACATCGCGGAGACGACGCTGCTCGACATCAAGGTCAACGTCGGCCGCACGGGCAGCGTGAACCCGTACGCGGAGCTGGAGGCGGTGGAGATCGGCGGCGCGACCGTTAGGCTCGCGACGCTGCACAACTTCGAGCTGATTCGCGAGAAGGACTTGCGCCCCGGGGACCGCGTGCAGGTGAAGCGCGCCGGCGAGGTGATCCCGCAGGTCATCGGGCCGGTGCCGGACAAGCGCGACGCGACGCATCCGCCGGCGCCGTACGAGCCGCCGACGCACTGCCCCGCGTGCGGCACGCCGCTCGAGCCCGGGGAGGACCGCGGCATGCTCTACTGCCGCAACTTCCACTGCCCCGCGCGGCAGCTCGAGGGGCTCGTGCACTTCGCGTCGCGCGGCGCGATGGACATCCGCGGCCTGTCGTACGCACGCATCCAGCAGCTGCTCGAGGCGGGGCTCGTGCACGACGCGGCGGACCTGTACGACCTCACGGTGGAGCAGCTCGTGGCGCTCGAGCGGTTCGCCGAGAAGAGCGCGGAGAACCTCGTGCAGGCGCTCGCCGAGTCGCGCGCGCAGCCGCTGTCGCGCCTCCTGTTCGGGTTAGGCATCGACTTCGTGGGCGAGGTGGCGGCGCGACTGCTCGCGCGGCACTTCGGCACCATGGACCGGCTCCTGAACGCGTCCGTGGACGACGTGCTCGAGGTGCGCGGCGTCGGCGAGACGATGGCGCGCTCGGTGGTGGACTGGTTCGCGGACCCGGAGGCGCGACAGCTCGTCGCGCGGCTCGCCGAGCGCGGACTCACGATGCACGAGCCGTCGGCCGCGGCGGGGACGGCGCTGAAGGGCTGCACCGTCGTCATCACCGGCACGCTGCCGACGCTGACGCGCGAGCAGGCGACGGAGCTCGTGGAGGCGCACGGTGGACGCGTGACGAGCTCCGTGTCGCGCAAGACGAGCTTCCTGCTCGCCGGCGCCGACGCGGGCAGCAAGCTCACGAAGGCCACGGAGTACGGCGTGGAGATCATCGACGAGGCGGAGCTGCTGCGCCGCGTGGAGGCGGGATCCGAATGAGCCGACTCGTGCTGCCGGCCGGCGCGCTGCAGTCGCTGCGCGCCGCGGTGCTCGACACGCCGCGCGGCGCCGAGCGGCTGCGCGAGGCGGGATCGGTCGCCGGGCTCGCGCTCTACGACGACTTCGCGGCGCGCGTGCGCGAGCGCACCGGCGCCGAGCCGGAGGCGATGCCGCTCGACGAGTTCACCGCGGCGCTCGCCGAGCACCTCGCGCGCGGCGGCTGGGGCGACGTGACGATCGACGCGCGCCGCGACGCGGACGTGATGCGCCTCACGTCGGCCGACTGGGTGGAGGGCGAGCCCGACGCCGACGCCGAGTCGCCCGCGTGCCACTTCTCCACCGGCCTGCTCGCCGGGTTCTTCGGCCGCGCGGCGGGGACGGCACTCGCCGTCGAGGAGGTCGCGTGCCGATCGACCGGGGCGCCGCGGTGCGAGTTCGTCGTCGGCAGCGCCGACGCGGTCAGGCGATCAGCCCTTCGTACGCCGGGTTAGGCAGCAGCTCGCCGCGCACGAGCACCTCGCGGTCCCACGGCAGCACGATCGTGCTCTCGGTGGCGAGCGCGTGGAAGTCGGGCACGTAGCTCCCCGTCTTGAAGCCGACGGCGGTGCGGACGGTGTGCGCGCCGGCGTTCACGATCGCGCCGACGGCGAGACGCAGCGTGTCGCCCGAGTCGCACGTCTCGTCGACGATGAGCACACGCTTGCCGCGCACCTCCTGCGGCGCCGCGCCGATGACGGCGGGCGTCTGGCGCACCGTCTCGGCGCGAAAGCGGCGACTCACGGTGATCGCCGCGAACGGGCGGTCGAGGATCGCGGCGATCACCGCACCGGGAACGACGCCGGCCGTCGCCACGCCGACGACGATCTCGGGGTCGTACTCGCGCGCGACCTTCAGCGCGAGGGCGCGCGACAGCTCGCCGAAGAGCGGCCACTCGACGACGAGAATTCCCTTGTTCGGATCGATGCTCCTGCGCGCCGGCATGAGGGCGTAAGGTAGCCGCGCGACCGTGGAGCGGTACCCCGCGAATCGGCTTGTTGGCGTCGAACGCACCCGATAGCTTGCCCTCCCTGGGAGCGCCCCCGACGACCGGCGAACGGATCACGGGCGACCGGTTCGCGGCCGCGCCAGCGCGGCCGCAGCGTGGGCCCAGCCTCATCCTCGCGCACCCTCGACCGCATGTCCTGGTGGAGTCGCCTCACGGGCGGGAAGTCGGAGAGCGATGCGAAGTCCTCGAAGTCGGGGCGCGTCGACTACCTGAACGAGGCGCTCGCCCTCGAGCGGCAGGGCGACTACGACGCCGCGCTGACTTCGTACCGGCTCGCGCTGCGCGATCGCCCGAACGACCAGCGCGTGCTCCAGAACATGGCGATCGCGTACAGCAAGCTCGGCCAGCAGGACGAGGCGATCCGCTGCTATCGACGGGCGCTCGACCTCGATCCGTCGCTGTCCGGCGCGCACTACGGGCTGGCGTTCCTGCTGCTGAAGCGCGGCGACCGCGGCGAGGCGCAGCGGCATCTCGAGGAGTTCCTCGCGCGCGCGCCGCGCTCGCCCGAGGCGCAGCGGTGGGTGGAGCACGCGTCGAGCACGCTCGAGCAGCTGCGGCTGGAGGACGAGACCGACGTTCGGAACGAGTGGCCCGACGGCGGGCCGCGCGGGTGACGCGCGACCACGCGGCGTAACCCGTGGGCCACGTTCTCTCGATCGTCAGCCAGAAGGGGGGCGTCGGCAAGACGACGACGGCGGTGAATCTCGCCGCGGCGTTCGCCCGCCGAGGGCTGAAGACGCTGCTCGTCGACGTCGATCCGCAGGGCTCCGTGCGCTACGGCGCCGGGCTGCGGCGCGGCCACGAGACGTTCGGCTTCGCGGACTACCTGAACGGCTCGCGCCAGCTGCGTGACGTCATCCTCCCGACGTCGCTGCCGTGGCTGCGCGTCATCCTCGCCGGCACGGTGAGCGACGAGGCGGAGCACGCGTTCTACCAGCAGCTCGTGGCGGAGACGACCATCCTGCGCGACCTGCTCGGGATGGCGCGCGAGCGCGCGAACGTGGTGATCGTCGACACGCCGCCGGGGCTCGGCCCCATCACGCGCCGCGCGCTGGAGTCGAGCCAGCACGTCATCGTGCCGCTGCAGGCGGAGCCGCTCGCGCTCCAGACAACCCCGCAGATCCTGCGGGGTATCCAGGACGTCGTGCGCGTGAACGAGGAGCTCACGCTGGACGGGATCCTGCTCACGATGTTCGAGCCGGGCAATCCGGCCGCGGAGCGCACGGTGCAGTACGTGCGACGTCATCTGCCTCACAACATGGTGTTCGATCTCGTGGTTCCCCGCTCTCCCGCCGCCGCCGACGCATTCGCCGCCGGACAGCCCGTCGTCGTGCGCGAGCCCGGCGACGCGGCGAGCCAGGCGTACGTGAACCTCGCCACGCTGCTCGCGGAGCGCTTCCGGTGAGGGTGCGTCGTCTGCTGCCGCTCGCGATCGCGCTCGCCATCGGCGCGTGCGTGGAGATCGCCGTGGGACCGAGCGGCATCGCGTCGATCCGCCTGCTCGGCGTGCCGCCGTCGATCATCCTCGGCGACACGCTGCGCGACTCGACGGGCGCGGTGGTGAGGCTGCGCGCCGTCGCGTTCGGCGAGCGCGGGGACACCATCGGCGACGCGCCGTTCCGCTTCACCGCGCTCGCGCTGCCGCGCGACACGACCGAGGCGCAGCGCGCGATCCCGCTCGTCGTCGACTCGCTCACGGGCTTCGTGGTCGCGAAGCCGACCGCTGCGAACTCGCGCGCGCGCGCCTCGCGGTGCGCGTCGGCGACCGGCTGCAGGTGCTCGACACGATCACGCTCGTGAAGCGGCCGACGCGGCTCGCGCGCGAGGGCGAGGACAGCGTGCTGCTGATGGGCTTCGTGTGCAACCAGGACACGGCGCGCGCGGCGGCGCCGATCAGCCTCAGGGTCGGCCAGGCGCCGGATACGTCGACCATTCCCGTCGGCAACGCGCAGCCGATGGCCGTGACGCTCACCGCCGACTCCACGGGCACGCTGCGGGTCGCGGTGCCCGACTACTTCGTGCGGTGGGAGATCGTGTCGCCGACGTCGATCCCGACGACGCAGTACCGCGGCGTGACGCGTCCGGCGATCAGCATCATCGCGGACCTCGGCACCGACCGGCCGACGAACAACGACACGACGTCCAGCAGCGGCACGGCGACGGCATATCTCCGCGTGGTCCCGAGCGGACTGCCGCCGAGCGGCGCGTTCGCCGACAGCATCGTCAGCGTGCGGGTGCGTGCGACGGCGCGCACGCGGCCCGACAGCGTCGTCCGCAGCCCCGTCGAGTTCGTCGTGCGGCTGCGCCGGGTCACGTCCCTTCCGACTTCCGGCGCGCTCACCGGCACCGGCTGCGGCCGTTAGGCACCCATGCTCACCGAGGCTCCCCGCACCATGTCCGCCGCCGTCGCCCGCGGCGGCCCGCGCCCCGAGCCGGGGACGCTCACGCGCATGTTCTTCGACGCGGTGCGCGACCACGACCGCGCCGACGCGCTGCAGCACCAGGTCGAGGGCGCGTGGGTGCCGATCTCGCATCGCACGGTGGAGCAGCGCGTCCGCCGGCTCGCGCTCGCGCTGCTCGACCTCGGCGTGAAGCCCGGCGACCGCGTGGCGATCCTGTCGGAGAACCGTCCCGAGTGGGCGATCGCCGACTACGCGTGCCTCACGATCGGCGTCACCGACGTGCCCGTGTACCCGACGCTCCCGGCCGAGCAGCTGCCCTACCTGTTCGTCGACTCAGGGGCCGTGCTCGCGTTCGTGTCCACCGCCGCGCAGGCGCAGAAGCTCGCCGCGGTGCGCGCGCAGTGCCCCGCCCTGCGCCACGTCATCGGCATCGACGCGACGGCGGGCGACGGCTGCGACGGTACGCTCGCCGAGCTCGAGGCGCGCGGCACCGCGCTGGACACGCCGGAGCGCGCGGCGGAGTATCGGCGCGTCGCCGACGCGGTGCAGCCCGACGACCTCGCGACGATCATCTACACGTCGGGCACGACGGGCGAGCCGAAGGGCGTGATGCTGACGCACGACAACTTCCACTCGAACGTGATGGCCGCGCGGCGTGCCGTGCCGTTCGCGTCGTCGGACGTCGCGCTCAGCTTCCTGCCGCTGTCGCACGTGTTCGAGCGGATGGGCGACTACATGTTCTTCTCGTGCGGCACGTCGATCGCCTACGTCGCGTCGCTCGACGACGTGGGGGCCGCGCTGCAGTCGGTGCGGCCGACGATGGCGATGTCCGTCCCACGGCTGTACGAGAAGATGTACGCGCGCGTGCTCGAGAACGCGCAGGGCGGCGGCGCGGTGAAGTGGCGCATCTTCCGATGGGCGCGCGCGGTCGCGAACCGGTGGGCCGACGAGCGGCTCGCCGGCCGCACGCCGGCCGGGCTGCTCGCCACGCAGTACGCGCTCGCGCAGAAGCTCGTGTTCTCGAAGCTGAAGGAGCGCACCGGCGGACGGCTGCGCTACTTCGTGAGCGGCGGCGCGCCGCTGTCGCCGGAGATCAACAAGTTCTTCTTCGCCGCCGGCATCACGATTCTCGAGGGCTACGGCCTCACGGAGTCGTCGCCGGTGATCGCGGTGAACACGCCCGACGGCTTCCGCATCGGCACCGTGGGGCGGCCGATCGACGGCGTGGAGGTGGCGATCGCGGCCGACGGCGAGATCCTCACGCGCGGCCCGCACGTGATGAAGGGCTACTTCAACAAGCCCGGCGCGACGGCGGAAGCGGTCGACGCGGACGGGTGGCTGCACACGGGCGACGTCGGCGCGCTGGAGGACGGCTTCCTCCGCATCACCGACCGCAAGAAGGACATCGTGATCACCGCGGGCGGCAAGAACATCGCCCCGCAGCCGATCGAGAACGCGGCGAAGACGTGCAAGTTCGTCGCGCACGCGGTGCTCATCGCCGACCGACGCAAGTACCCGATCCTGCTCGTCGTGCCCGAGTGGGAGACGCTGGAGCGCTGGGCGCGCGAGGCCGGGCTGTCGTGGGCGACGCGCACGGAGCTCGTCGCGCTCGCGCCGGTGCGCGAGAAGATGGACGCCGAGGTGCGCGCCACGCTGGGCGGGCTCGCGCCGTTCGAGACGCCGAAGAAGATCGCGCTGCTCGACCGCGAGTTCACGATCGAGCGCGAGCTGACGCCGAAGCTGAGCGTGCGGCGCCGCGTCGTCGATCAGCAGTACAAGGACGTCATCGATCGGATCTACGCGGCCGACTGAGCGCGATCGGTCGCGACTCCGAGGACGCATCGCGCTCGGCCACCCAGTGCCGCGCGTCGCGCGCGAGCTCCGTCAGCCCCGCCGGCACGGGCACGTCGGCGGGAGCGACCAGGCGGCCACGCGGCGCGAGCGCGCGCACGGCGGCGGCGACGCGCGGCTCGTCGGCCGTGTAGGCGTCGAGCGCCACGCCGCGCAGCGCGTTCGCGGCGACCGGGAGCCCGCCGCCGCCGCGCAGCGCCGAGACCTCCTCGCGCAGCGGCTCGGCGTGCACGGGGTCGAGGAGCAGCACGCGCGTTCCCGCGAGCTCGGCGAGCGGCGCGGCGACGGCCTGCCACGCGCCGCCCAGCACCACCGTCGTGCCGGGCGCATCGAGGCCCAACAGCGCCGCAGCGCGCATGGTGTCGTCGGCGGTGATCGCATCGGCCGCCGAGCCGGCGACTTGCGCCTCACCGAAGTCGGCGACCGCATCGACGACGGGATACTCAGCCTCGCACAGCGGGCAGCCGAGCGTGCCGCGCACGATGTGCCGGCCCACCGTCTCCTCGGCGGCGGCGACGAGCCACGTGTCCTCGTGCGGGCGCGGGCAGCGGAGCAGGTCGATCAGCTCGACGAACATGAGAGAGTTCTGCGTGACTGCGTGGCTGCGTAGCGCCGTCACGCAGCTACGCAGCCACGCGGCTACGTCGGTGTCAGTCTGACGAGATCCACGTTCACGTTAGGCGGCGCCGTCACCGCGTACAACACGGCGTCGGCGACGTCGGCGGCGCGCAGCATCTTCGCGCGCGGCGTGAAGCCGGGGCGCGCGTCGGGGTCGATCGCGTCCCACAGGGCCGTGTCCACGGGGCCGGGCGAGACGAGCGTCGCGCGCACGCCGGTGCCGCGCAGCTCGGCGCGCAACACTTCGTGCAGCCCGCGCAGCCCGAACTTGCTCGCCGCGTATGCGCCGTTCTCCGGGAACGTCGCATGGTCGGCGATGGAGCCGATCGTCACGACGTGGCCGGTCCCCCGAGCGCGCATGCCGCCGACGAACGCGTGCAGCATGCGGAACGGCCCCACGAGGTTCGCGTCGACCGCACGCGCGAAGTCGTCGGGATCCGTCGCGTCGATCGGCGCGAGCGCGAACACGCCCGCCGCGTTCACGAGCACGTCCGGTACGCCGCCGAACGCGGCCGCCGCACGCTCCGCGGTCGCGCGCACCTGCACCGCGTCGTGCACGTCGCACGGCAGCACGAGCGGCGCTTCGCCGTGCCGCGCGAGCTCGTCGGCGAGCACCGCGAGCCGCGCCTCGCTCCGCGCGACGAGCGCGACGCGCGCGCCGGCCGCGGCGAGCGACTGCGCCACCGCGCGTCCGATGCCGCGCGACGCGCCGGTGACGACGGCCGAGCGTCCGGCGAGCGCGCCGCTCACCGGTGGTAGGATCCGCCGTTGTGCGCGAGGCGCAGGAACTCGTCGCGCGTGCGCCCGTCGTCGCGGAACGCGCCGCGGAGCGCGCTCGTGATCGTCTGCGAGTTCTGCTTCTCCACGCCGCGCATCATCATGCACAGGTGCACCGCCTCGATCACCACGCCGACGCCGGCCGGGCGCAGCACGTCCTCGAGCGCGTCGGCGATCTCCTCGGTGAGCCGCTCCTGCACCTGCAGCCGGCGCGAGAACACCTCGACGACGCGAGCGAGCTTGGAGAGGCCGACCACCTTGCCGTTGGGCAGGTAGGCGATGTGCGCCTTGCCGAAGAACGGCAGCATGTGGTGCTCGCACAGCGAGTACAGCTCGATGTCGCGCACCATCACCATGCTCTCGCTGTCCACCTCGAACAGCGCGTCGCCGATGGCGTCGTGCACGTTGAGCGAGTAGCCGCGCGTGAGCCAGGTGAGCGACTTCGCCACGCGCTCCGGCGTCTTCAGCAGCCCGTCGCGCTCGGGGTCCTCGCCGAGCAGCTCGAGCTGACGCCGCACGACCGCGGCCATGTTCGCGCACGCCTCGCCCGCCGCGACGGTGTCCGACGCGAACAGCGCGATGCTACCGTCCTTCGTACTCGACATAGTTGTTCTCCGTCTCCCACAACCGCAGCCTCGTGAGCCGCGCCGGCGCGACGTGGGACTCGATCACGCGCCAGCACTGGACGACGATGTTCTCCGCCGTCGGGATGACGCCGCGCATGAAGTCGACGTCGATGTTCATGTTCCGGTGGTCGGCCCGCTCGATCACCTCGCGCTCGACCACGTCGCGCAACGCGCCGAGGTCCATGACGTAGCCGGTGCGCGGATCGACCTCGCCGGCGACCGACACCTCGAGCACGTAGTTGTGCCCGTGCCAGTTCGGGTTGTTGCACTTGCCGAACAGTCGCCGGTTCTCCTCGTCGGAGAGCTCGGGGTTGTGCACGCGGTGCGCGGCGTTGAAGCGCATCCGCCTCGTTACGGTGACGTGGGGCATCGGCAGCCTATTCCGTCCAGGCCGAACGCGACGCGCCCCGCGCGGGTGGGCGCGGGGCGCATCCTCGGCGGGCACGTGGTAAGTTACCCGGAGCCACCCGGGGGGCGCCACGGGTACGACGCGAGGCGCCGCCGACTCTCTCCGTCCTCTCGCGCCCCGCTCGCGCCCATGGATCTCTGGACCGTCGCCGCCCTCGTCCTGCTCGTGCTGTGGGCCGTGGGCACGTTCGCGCTCGCCGCCGGCGGGTGGATCCACGTGCTGCTCACGGTGGCGGTGTTCGTGCTGATCTGGCGCATCGTCGTGCGCGGCACGCCGACGCCGCCCGACTCGCCGCCGAGCGCTACTCCGCGGCGCTGACGGTCAGCAGCTCGGCGCCGGCGAAGCGCTCGAGCAGCGGCGCGTAGCCGCGGGCGCGCACGCGCACGAGGTGGCGCTGCGCGAGCGGCTCGAGCGCGGCGCGCATCGCGGGGCCGGCGGCGACGAGCGGACGCGCGCACGTCGCGAGCAGCCACGCCGCGGCGTAGCCGTCGAGCGCCGCGGCGCGCTCCACCGCCTTCGACAGCCGCGCGAACGCGGCCTCGGGCTCGCGCTCCGCGGTGAGGCGCACCTGCAGCGCCTCGTACAGCTCCGCGCCCTGGAACCACCACCCGTCGCGCGACGCGAGCAGCGCCGCGACCTCGCCGCAGCGCGCCTCGGCCGACGCACGCGCGCCGAGCTCCAGCTGCGTGAGCGCGAGCCCGGAGAGCGCGCCGGCGTGCACGTCGAGCTGCCCCATCGCCGCGGCGAGCGATGCCGCGCGCTCGTAGAGCGGCACGGCGGCCACCGTGTCGCCGCGCTCGCGCGAAAGGTTCGCCTGGTTGTAGATCGCGGCGAGGCGCAGCGGCTCGTTCTCGATCGCGGTGAAGTGGCGCAGCGCCTCGTCGAAGCATGCCGCCGCGCGCTCGTAGCGGCCGGTCTTCATGAGGAGCACGCCGAGGTTGAGCGACGCGCCGCCGGCCATGTCGGGGGCCTTCACGCGGCGCGCGAGCTCGAGCGCCGCCGCGTACGACGTCTCCGCCGCGGGCTGGTTCTCGGCGCGGTCGTTCGCGACGCCGGTGTTGATGTGACAGCGCAGCTGCCCGCGCACGTCGTCGAGCGCGGCGTAGATCTCCAGCGCGCGGCGGAAGTGCCGCACCGCGTCGCTCGGGCGGTGCGTGATCTGCGCGGTGCCGAGGCGCATGACGAGCTGCGCGAGCAGCCGCTGCTTGCCTAACGATTCGGCGACGCGCACGCCCTCCGCCGCGACGCGCTCGGCCGCCTCGGCGTCGCCGACGCGGCTGTACGACTGCGACAGGAGGCCGAGCAGCTCCACCGTCTCCACCTCGTCGCCCGCCGATTCGGCGTCGGCGAGCAGCGTCTCGGCGCGGCCGCGCACCCCCGCCGCGTCGTCGCCGCGCAGCAGCCGCGCGTTCTCGCGCAGGCGACGCGCGGGGCGCAGCAGCCCCGCGTCCGCGGCGCCCTCGACGAGCTCCGTGGCCAGGCGCGCGCAGCGCGTCTCCACCTCGGCGTAGCGGGCGCGCGAATCGGCGAGGCGCGCCTGCTCCCACTCCGCGGCCGCGGCGTCGGCGGGCGCCGGCGCGTGCTTCGCCGCGAGCTCGAAGAACACCGCCGCCTGCTCGTGCGCGTACACCGCCGCGGCGCGCGCGCCGGCCGCCATCGCCGCGTGGAACGCCGGCTCGGCGCAGCCCGCGCGGTCGTAGTGCAAGGCGATCTCGCTCACCGCGTCCGGGTTGCGGTCGGCGAGCACGCGCGCCACACGCTCGTGCGTGCGCCGCAGCCGCAGCGGGTTCACGCCGCGTCGCAGCGCGTCGACGAGCAGCGCGTGCGCGAAGCCGTAGCGCGTGCCGTCGTGCGTCCCCGCCTGCTTCAGCACCGCCGCTTCCATCCCCGCGTCGAGCGCGTCGAGCACCGCGTCCTCGGTCCCCTCGGTCGCTTCGACGAGCACCTCGGCGTCGAACTCGCGGCCGATCACGGCCGCCACGGTGAGGATGCGGCGCGCGTCGTCGGAGAGGCGATCGAGGCGGCGCGTGAGGAGGTCCTCGACGGCGACCGGGATCGCCGTGGCGGTGCGCGACTCGAACTGCCACCGGTCGCCCACGCGCCGCACTGCGTCCTCCTCGAGCAGTGTGCGGAGCATCTGACTCGTGAACAGCGGGTTCCCCTCGGCCGTGTCCGCGAGGTGCGCGAGCAGATCGTCGCCGACGAGCTTCCCCTCGAACACGACGTCGAGCCACTGCGCGACCTCCTCGCGCGACAGGCGCCGCAGCGCGAGCTCCTCGTAGCGCGGCTGGCGCGAGAGCCGGCGGCGGCGGTCCGCGCCCTCGCCGCGCAGGTCCTCGACGCGGACCGTGAGGCAGATGAGCAGCCGCTCCGACTCGAGCCGCGAGACGACGAACTCCAGCGCGTCCCACGTCGGTCCGTCGGCCCACTGCATGTCGTCGAGCACGAGCACGAGGGGCCGCTCGGCGCTCGCCGCGCGCAGGTAGTCGCTGATCTCCTCGAGCAGCGCGTAGCGGCTGCCTTCCGCCGTCTGCAGCGGCGCGGCGGGATGGCGGAGCGCGGGCACGAGGCGCGGCAGCTCGCGCCACGCGCGCGGGGCCACGGCGCCTAACGCGTGCAGCGCCGCGATCACGTCGGCCCACGGGCCGTACGGCGGCCTGACGTCGGCCTCGAGGCACGCCGCGCCGACGAGCGCGCCGCTGCGCACGCGGGCCGACGGGCCGAGCTGGCGGACGAGCGTCGACTTGCCGACGCCGGCCTCGCCGACGACGGCGAGCACGCGCGGATCGCCCGCCGCGCTCGTCGTGAACAGCCGCTCGACGCGCTGCCGCTCCTCGCGCCGGCCGGCGAACCGCTCGATCTGCAGCTCCGCCTCGCGCGCCCCCGCGCCCGCCGCCGGCGTGACCGCGTTGCGGCCGCGCCGCTTCGCGCCGTACAACGCGCTGTCGGCGGCCGCGAACAGCGACTCGAAGCTGTCGCCGTGCGTCGGCGCGAACGACAGGCCGATCGACAGCGTGACGCCGACGCTCTCGCCCGGCTCGTCGCGCCGCGGGCAGCGACGCAGCTCCACCGAGCGGCGCAGGCGCTCGGCGACGGTGTGCGCGGTCTCCGGATCGCACTCCGGCAGCAGCACGACGAACTCGTCGCCGGCGTAGCGCCCCACGACGTCGCCCACGCGCACGCCCTCGCGCAGCGCGTCGGCCACGGTGCGCAGCACGTCGTCGCCCTGCAGATGGCCGAAGCTGTCGTTGACGAGCTTGAAGTAGTCGACGTCGATGACGAGCAGCGCCGACGGCGCGGACGCGCGCCCCGCGGCATCGAGCAGCCGCGCCGCGGTGTCGCCGAACGCCTTGCGCAGCGGCAGCCCGGTGAGGTCGTCGAGCGCGTCCGTCTCGACGGCGGCGTGGCCACCCGTCGGCCGGTGCGCGCCGGGCGGCTGCGGCGCGAACGCCGGCGCGTCCTCCTCGATGCCACGCCGCGGACGGCGCCCCGTGAGACGCGGCTCGACGCGCGGCGACTGGCCGGGGACCGGCGGCCCGTGCCTAACGATCTCCTCGAACAGCGAGAACAGCGCCGGGTCGAACGCGTAGCCGATGTCGCGGCGCATGAGCTCCACCGCCGCGTCGTGCGACAGCGCCGGCTTGTAGCTGCGGTGCGTGGTGAGCGCGTCGTACACGTCGGCAATGGCGAGCATGCGCGCCGTGAGCGGGATCGCCTCGCCGGCGGCCGCCCTCGGGTAGCCGGTGCCGTCCCACCGCTCGTGGTGCGACTCGATCATCGGCCGCACGTCCCACGGGAAGTCGATGCCGGCGAGCATCTCGACGCCGGCCTCGGGGTGGCGCCGCATGAGCGCCCACTCCTCTTCCGTCAGGCGCCCGGCCTTGTTCAGCACGTCCGACGGGATGACGAGCTTCCCGACGTCGTGCAGCAGCGCGCCGATGCGGAACCACACGAGGTCGCGCGCGCCGAAGCCCGCGCGCGCCGCGATGAGGCACGCGAGGTCGGCCACGCGCACGCAGTGACCCTGCGTGTACTCGTCCTTCGCCTCGATCGACTCCGACCAGCGGCGCGCCACGGTCTCGAACTCCGACTCGAGCTCGTCGAGGCGGCCGTCGATGTCGGCGAGGTGGCGACGCGCGCGGAGCTGCGTGAACAGCTTGTGGGCGCGGTTCAGGTACTGCAGCGCCTCGCGGCTGCGCCCCTGCCGGCGGTACATCGCCGCGCGCTCGTGCGTCGTCTCGGCGAGCAGCACGGCGTCGACGTGCGACTCGGCGACGCGCTCCGCCTCGACGAAGTGGCGCTCCGCGGCCGCGAGCTGCCCGGTCTCGCGGGCCACCACGCCGGCCAGCTTGTGCGCCTCGCCTAACGATCCGGCGTCGCCCGCGAGCTGCGCGGCCTCGATCGCGTGGTCGAGCGTGGCCTGCGCGCGCCCCCAGTCGCAGCGCGCCACCGCGAGCTCCGCGAGGTTCACGTCGAGCTGCGCGCGCACGGCGACCTCGCCGAGGGCGTCGCAGATGTGCAGCGCCTCGTCGAAGTACTTCTCGGCGACGTCCCACGCCGACTGCGCCGTGTGCAGCTTGCCGAGGTTCGTCAGCGCGACGCAGACGTCGCGCGCGAGGCCGAGGGTGCGGTACTCGGCGAGACAGAGCTCGTAGTGGCGCCTGGCTTCCTCGAGCTCACCACGCACGCACGCGATGACGCCGAGGTTCTGCGCGGTGAGCGCGGCGAGCTTCGAGTCGCCCGCCTGGAGGGCGAGCGAGCGCGCGCGCAGGTACAGCCGCTCGGCCTCGTCGAGCTCGCCCTGCGCCGAGTAGAGCGCCGCCTTGCCGTTGACGGCGTGGCCGGCGGCGCCGTCGTCGGCGATGCGCTCCGCGACGGCGAGCGCCTCGTCGAGCGCGCGATTGGCCTCGTCGAAGCGCCCCTCGGCGCTCCACGTGCGCGCCACCCAGCGCAGCAGGGCGGTGACCCGCGGCTCGTCGCGCGTCTCCCGCGCGTGCACGAGCGCGCGCTCGTAGCATGCGCGCGCCTCCGTGCGCTGCCCCTCGCGCTCGGCGGCGTGCCCGCGCTCGATCAGCTCCTGCAGCGACTCCACCGGCACCTCGCCGACCAGCTGCAGATGCGCGGGGCGCGGCTTCCGGAGCGGCGGGCTAGCCATCCGCGCGGCGTCCGGGTCGTGCGGGCTGTCCACGACGCGCCACGCCGCACGGCGCCCACGCCCCCCGCGAGGGGAGCGCCGACGCCGTGCGGTGTGATGGGCGCGCGCAGAACACGCTCAGCATACGGTCGTGAAAAGGGGATACCGCGAGTGAGCGTGCAGAAGACGACTCAGTGGCTCGAGTCGAAACCGCTCGGATCGGCCGCCGGGCTCGGGGCGTCGGGCGTCGAGCCGCCATCCAGGCCGACCGTCGTGATGTAGCCGGACCGCGCGTTCGCGGCGCCCATCGTCGCCTTGTTCATGCTCGAGCTGGACCCGTCGTCGCCGAAGCCGAAGACGACGTTGTAGCCGCTGAAGTGCTTGAGGCGGCGGTAGATGATCCCCTGCGACGCGTCGCGGTAGGTCGTCATCTGCGGGTCGGTCTGGCCCTCGTCCACGCAGCCCAGGAGGTTGCAGTAGGCGATGAACGAGCCCGCCGTGCGGGCGCCGACCGCGTCCTTCATGTACGCCATGACCGTCTTGCCGGGCGCGAAGCGCACGTCGGGCTGCACGGTCACGCGCGACGAGCCGTCCGTGTTCACGGAGGTCGTGATCACGAACGTGATGGGCGCCGTCTGCGGGGCGCAGGGCGCGTTCCAGTAGCCGGGGCCGTAGCCAGAGACGCCGACGGCGCAGATGGAATACGCCGGGATGACGATCCGGTGTCCCTCGACGCTGACGTAGACGTTGTCGTACTGGGGAAAGAGCGTCGCCGTGGTGACGGACGTCGACGCGATCGTCATGCGGACGCCGCTCGGCTTCAGCGCGTTGGCGGAGGGCTCGACCGACGAGACCGACGAGTCGGAGCAGGCCGCGAGCGTGACTGCGACGGCAGCGACGGCGGCGGTGAGAAGATGACGGTGATCACGGATGCGCATGGGGCCTCCAATTGGGTTCCGGTTGCGGATGTCCTTTCGGGGCGGCCGGCGAAGGAGGGGTGCTCCCGGGTACACGGACCGCCACGGGTGGCAGTCTCGGCACACGGGGGCGCGGACTTTAGCGCTTCCGTCATGCAACGCCGACGGCGCCCCGGCCGGGAGGCCGGGGCGCCGAGTCAGCGCGTTGCCGCAGAATGTCTTAGGTCTCGAGCTGGCAGTACACGCGGACGAAGTGGGGGTCGTTCGCGTTGTAGCCCTCGCGTGGCCCCTCGAACGAATCGGCCGTCGCGGCCACGTCGCTCATGGCGTCGACGAGGAACATGCGCCACCCGGGTTCCGGCTCGGACGCGCTCCACCCGCCGACCAGCCAACCGCTGACCGCTTCGTGGCCGGCGGTGTTCACCCCGTAGTAGTGCGGCTCGACGATCCGCTCGTAGCCGCCGTACGAGAAGCGGAGGAGGCGGCGGGCCCGGATGGCGTCGCAGATGGCGATGTTCATGAGAGAGAGGCTGGCTGCGTGGTTGCGGTCGTCTCAGATCTCCCAGTTCGACAACACCACGCCCTTCCCCGCGCGCGGCTCCGGGTAGCCGACGTACGTCATCCGCAGGTCGGTCCACCGCACGCGCGCGCCGCCGGTGATCAGCGCGCGGTAGAACGTCTCGTACTCACCCTGCACGCGCACCGCGGCCCGCCGCGCGCCGCTGCGCCGAGCGAAGTCGGCCACGCGGCTCATGAGCGCGGGCCCGTCGTCCGCGCGGCGCAACACGAGCTTCAGCACGCGCAGCTCCTCGCGCACGCGCCCCTCCACGAGCGGTACCGAGTGGCAGAGCGCGAATCCCAGCACGTCGCCGTCGGCCTCGCGCAGCAGCACCGTGTCGCCCAGCGCCAGCCGCTCGGTGAGCGCGATCTCGCGCGCGAAGTCCCACCCCGGCAGCAGCGCGTCGGTGAGCGCGCGGCACTCCGCCATCACCGCCTCGCGCTCGCGCGACGGCAGCCTGCCCAGCAGCGACGGCGGCGCGTCGGCCGGTGCGGCGTCGACCGTGAGCGTGACGGTGAGCCGGCCGGGCACGAAGCCGAGCGACGAGTAGAAGCCGATGTTGTCCATCGTGCGCGGCATCGTCTCCAGGCCGATGGCACGTGCGCCGCGCGCGCGCAGCCACTCCACGCCGGTGCGCACGATCTCCTTCCCGAGCCCGCCCCCCTGCGCCTCCGGCCGGACGGCGAGGGGCCCCATCCATCCCTCGGCGCCGGAGAGGTGCGCGATGTTGAACGCCATGATCTCGCCGCGCTCGCCGCGCCACAGCATCGCGCCGTCGGCCGCGTCCTCGATCGCGTAGCGCCACACCGCGGGGTTCAGCGCCGGCACGCGCACGCCCACCATGCCGTCGCGGCGGTAGCGCTCCGTGAACGCCTCGCTGAACACGTCGTTCAGCGCGGGGATGTCTTCCACGCGAACGACGTGCGGCCCGTCGACGGCACGCGTCGCGCGCCACGGCTTCAATCCCGCCATCACGCCACCTCCTCGCTCCACGCTCCACGCTCCACGCTCGCTCCGTCGGACGTGGACGCGAGCGTGGAGCGTGGAGCGTGGAGCGTGGAGGGATCGTCCTCGTCGTCGCCCACCTCGACCACCGACGTGCCGCGCTCCTCGTCGAAGCGCACGTGGATCACGCGGTCCAATCCCTCGCGCACATCCTCGATGTGCGAGATGAGGATCACCTGCTCGAAGCGGTCGTTCAGCCGCCGCAGCAGGTCGACCACGTTCGCGCGGCGCGTCTCGTCGAGCGAGCCGAAGATCTCGTCGAGGATGAGCAGGGAGAACGACTGCCCCGCGCGGTCGGCGATCATCTGCGAGATCGCGAGGCGGAGCACGAGGTTCGCGAGGTCCTCCTCGCCGCCGGAGATGACCGGCTTCGGCACGCCGTCCTCGAGCACCACGACGTTGTACTGGTCGTCGAGCTCCAGCTCCGAGTAGCGCGAGTCGGTGAGCTCGTCGAGGAACGCGCTCGCGATCTCGGAGAGCTCGGGGCGAAGCTGGAAGTTGAGGTCCGTGCGCAGGTCGGAGTACGCGCGATCGAGCTCGTCGTGCAGCTTCTTGTCGCGCTGCAGCTCGCCGAGCCGCTCCTGCATGCGCGCGAGATCCAGCCGTGCGCGCTCGGCCGCGTCAAGCGAGGCGCGCGCGGCGAGCGCGTCGCCCTGCGCCTGCACGGCGGCCAGCTCCGCGGCGCGCGACTCCGCCGTCGTGCGCTCGTAGCTCGCGCGCAGCGTCGTGAACTCCTCCTCCGAGAACGCGAGCGCCTCGCGCCGCTCGCGCAGCCCGGCCAGTCGCGCGCGCACGTCGGCGAGCGCGCGCTCGGCCCGATCGCGGTCGGCCGCGACCTGCGGCTCGCGCGCGAGCAGCGCCTCGGCGCGCATCCGCTCCGTCTCGCGCGGAGCGAGCGCCTCCACCTCGCGGCGCACGAGCGCGTGGCGCGCGGCATCGTAGCCGGCGGGGAGCGCCGCGAGGTCGGCGCGCACCGCGGCCAGGCGGTCGCGCCGCTGCGCGAGATCGCGCTCCACGCTCGCCAGCTCCTGCACGCCGGCCTGGCACTTCGCCAGTCGCCGCTCGAGCGCGGTCACGTCGGCGGCGAGCGCGCGGCGCCGCTCGCCCAACGTCGCCACCTCCTCGGGCTCCGTCTCGAGCTGCTTCGTGCGCTGGCGGTAGTAGTTGCCGTCGGCCTTCAGCGTGTCGAGCTGCCCTTCCAGCGACTCGAGCACCGTGGTGTAGTTCGCGCCTAACGGCCGGGTGCACGTCGGGCACGGGCTCTCCGGGCCCAACGCGACGAGCTTGTTCTTCTGCTCCTGCACGTCGGCGAACTGCGCGCGGAGCTGGTCGAGCCGCGTGCTCGCCTCCTGCTGGTCGCGCACCCACGCCGTGCGCGACGTCTCGTGCGACGCCTGCACGCTCTCCGATTCGGCGCGCTTCGCCTCCAGCCCGGCGAGCGTCTCGCGCTCGTAGTCCTGCGCGGTCGCGAGCTTCGCCGCGCGGTCGACGAGGCGCGCGACGTCCTCGGCGAGCGCGCGCTCGGAGTCGGCGAGCGCGGCGCGGCGCCCCTCGGCGTTGCACAGGGCATCGAGGCGCTTGAGCTCCGCGCGCAGGCCGTCGAGCGGCGCGAGCGCCGTCGTGAGCCGCTCGAGGTCCGCGCGCGCGGCGGCCACCTCGGCGAGCGCGCGCGTCGCGCGGTCGTGGTCGCGGGCGAGCGTCGCCTCCTCGCCCTCGGCGATGCGGATCTCGCCCAGCAGCTCCTGCAGCCGCTCGCGCTCGCCCTGGGCGCGCGTCCACCGCGGCGCGAGCTCGGCGAGGCGTGCGGCGGTCTCGTTGCGCCGCGCCTCGCTCTCCTCGGCGCGGGCGCGCGCCGCCGCGAGGCGCGCCTCCGCGTCGGAGATCTGGCGCCACACCGCGTCGGCGTCGGGCATGCCGCTCTGCAGCCCGGCGATCTCGGCGACGACGAGGCGCCGCCGCTCGCGCACGAGCGTCTGCGCGGCGCGCAGCTTCTCGTAGCCCAGCACGCGGGAGAGGAACTGCGCGCGCTCCGACGGCCCCATGGCCGCCATCACGTTCAGCTCCTTCTGCCCCGTGAAGTACGTGTTGAAGAACTCCCCGCGCGACATCCCGAGCCGGCGCTGCAGCAGCTCGCCGACGCCGGTGATGGAGTTCGCGATCGCCTGCGACGCGCCGTCGAGGAACACCTCGGCGCTCGTGAGGCCGCGCACCACGCGGTAGCGGTGCCCCGCGAGGTCGAACTCCAGCTCCACGCGCACGCTGGAGCGCGGCGCCGCACGCACGAAGCGGATGGAGTCGCGCGTGCCGCGCGCCGCCTGGTTGCCGTAGAGCGCCCACGCCACCGCCTCGAGCACGGTGGACTTGCCGGCGCCGTTGGGCCCGATGATCCCCGTGAGCCCCGAGTCGAACGTGAGGAACGAGTCGGCGTGCTGGCGGAAGTTCACCAGCCGGAGCGAGACGAGTCTCACGTCAGCCCCTCCGACCCCTCGAGCGGCGACGCGCCCTGCGCGGCGACGATCGCGTCCGCCTCCTCGAGGTACCGCAGGCCTAACGCGACGAGCGCGTCGCGGTCGACGTCGGACGGCAGCAGGCGCGTGCGCAGCTTGTCGCGCACCGTGTCGGCGAGCGAGGGACGCCGTCCGGCGGAGCCGCTCGCCGACTGGCGGAGGATCTCCGGGCGCCGCGTGTCGAGGTGGAAGTGCGTCGCGCGCCGCTTGTACTCGCGCAGCGCCTTGTGATCGAGCTCGCGCGTCACGTGGCGCGGCACGTCGCGCGCGACGAGCCGGACGATCTTGTCGTCGATGCCGCCGGGCACCGACTCGACCGCGGCGCGGATCGCCGCGTCGAGCTCCGCGGCGCTCATGCCGCGCGCGTTCACGCTCGGCAGGTCGACCATGTCGCGCGACGCGGGCAGCGCGTGGAAATGATGGCGCCCCGTGTCGAGGTCGCGCTCGATGATCCCCTTCCCGCCGATGCGCGCCTGCCGCTCCTCGACGAGCTCCCCCCACGCGTTCGCGCTCGTGTAGTCGATGGAGCCCGAGTAGTACGCGTTCGCCTCCACCGCGCGGTACACGTGGTAGTGGCCTAACGCGACGTAGTCCCACCGCGCGGCGCCGAGCTCCTCGCGCGAGATCTCCACCGCGGCGCGGTCGAGCGGCGTCGCTTCCTTCGGCAGCACGCCGGCGATCTCGCCGTGCAGCAGCAGCACGTTGTACTTCCACGCCGGGTCCGGCTCCAGCTTCGGGCGCGTCATCCCGGGCGTGTCCGGCACGGCGAGGATCGACAGGTTGCGGTCCGCGTACGTGAGTCGCTGCGCCTCCTCGTCGACGACCTCGACGCCGGTCTCGCGGAACAGCCGCAGGATGCATCCCGTCTCGCGCGTGCGCGGCGCGTCGTGGTTGCCGGCGACCATGACGACGAGCGCGTCGGGGAGCGCGGCGCGCAGCCGCACGAACTGCTGGAACGCGGCGAGGATCGCGGGGTTCGACGGCCGCACCGTGTGGAACACGTCTCCGGCGATCAGCACGAGCTCCGGGCGCAGCTCGATCGTGCGATCGATCGCGCGCCGGAAGCTCAGCGCGACGTCGGCCTCGCGCTGATTGATCCCGGCGGGCGTCAGCCGCTGATACTGGCGGAACCCGAGGTGCAGGTCGGAGAGGTGGACGAGCCGCATCTACTACCGAGGGCAGGAGGGCAGGAGGGCAGGAGCGCGTGAGGGCAGGAGGAGACTCCGGAAAGGTAATGTCGCTCGTGCCCTCCTGCCCTCCTGCTCTCTTGCCCTCCTGCCCTGTTCAGTCGTCGCAGTGCAGCCGTTGCGTGACCGTGACGCGCAGCTGCATCGGCCTCGCCTTCGTGCCGGCGATCGGGAGCCACGTCGTCACCATCGCGAACTCCGCGCGCGAGTCGGTCATCCAGCCGCGCTTCAGGTCGACGAGCAGCGTGCCGGTCATCGTCCCGCGCGTGGTGACGTGCGTGCCCCCCTGCGCCACGCCGCTGCGCGCGAGCGCGCCGCGCATCGACACGTACGCGTGCGAGCCGCCGGAGGCGATCGAGTCGAGGCGGAAGATCACCTGCACCTTCCCCCCCGCGCTGAACGGCGACGTCCCGCCGCCGGCGCCCCACGGCAGGGCGAGGTCGCGCGTCCACGTCTCCCCCACCTTCACCGGCGACTCCGGGAGCGTCCCCGGCAGGCGCGAGAACGCGGCGACCGTGCTGCCCTGCACGTCGCCCGGGCGCGCGTCCACCATCTCCATGGCGCCGACCGGGGACACGCGCAGCCGTGCCCACCGCCCGCGCAGCGCGCGCCGCGCCGCGTCCACCTGCCGCGGGTCGATCCCCGGCGCCTCGAACGTCGCGGAGTCGGTGATCGTCAGCACCACCGCGCCGGCGTCGTCCGAGCGCTCGACCACGGAGCGCGACATGACGTGCATCGCGCTCGACCGCGACGCCACCGGGTCGCTCGGCGGCGCCGGGCCGGCCGACTGCACGACCTGGTCGAAGCGCATGCGCAGCGTGTCGCCGACGCGCGGCTTGATGCGCAGCGCGACCTTCCTCGGCTGACTGGCCGAGCGTGGAGCGTGGAGCGTGGAGCGTGGAGCGGACTGGCTCTCCACGCTCCACGCTCCCCGCTCCACGCTCCGCTCGCCCCGCGCCGTCGCGAGCAAGGGCACGAGGAGCAGCGCGCTCCATCGACGGATCATCAGAACCCGTACGGGTCGTCCGACGGCGTCGAGCGGAGCCGCGACACCCCGGGCGCCGCCGGCACCGCGGCGGCCTTCGGCGGCACCACGGCGCGGAACTGCGACTTGAAGAACGCGCGCACGTCCGACGGCCGCGCGTGCAGCGTCCGGTCGCGCGCCTTCAGCACCTCGCGCTCGTCGTAGAACGCGATCGTGTCCTTCACCCAGTCGAGCGTCACGCTCGCATCCAGCCGCCGCAGCGCGCGCGTCACGCTGGCCTCGAGCGTCGGCTCCTCGGCCTGCGGGAAGCGCTCCGCGCCGTCGCGTCCCGTCATCACGGCGGGACGCGGGAAGCGCACGAAGATCGGCTGCGTGAAGTGCGGGTGGCGGATCATCAGCTGGCCCTTGTCGAGCGTCGCGAGCTTCGTCTTCACGGCCGGGCTCAGCACCGCGTAGCCCGGCGTCGCGAGCTCGTCGCCGTCCATGCGGCCGTAGAGCGCCGTCCCCGAGTTGCCCACCACGCGCCGGTGCACCTGCGACCGGAACTGCTGGGCGCTGAACAGCACGAGTCCCAGGTACCGGCCGCGCTCCGCGATGTCGAGGAGCATCTTCCGGACGTAGGTGTCCGGGCCGTCGCCGGGCGCGTACTTGTTCAACTCGTCGACGAAGACGACGACGTGCTTCACCCCGAGGTCGCGCCGCTCCAGGTGCTCGCGGAGCTTGGAGACGACGCGCGCGAAGATGAGGTCCTGCGCGTCCTCCTCGAGGTTCGCGACGTCGATGACGTACACCGCTCGGTCCTCGAAGCTCCCGAACGGGAGGTCCGACACCTCGCCGCCGTCGGAGACGAGCCCCTGGCAGCGGAGCGCGATGTTCGTGAGTCGGTTGCGCACCTTGCGGATCGTCGCCACGTGGTGCGTGCGCCAGGTGTCGCCGCCCCCCTTCCCCTCGATCGCGATCAGCAGGTCGCGGAACCACTCCTCCAGCTCGGCGAACGTCGTCACGCGGTACGGGCGCTTCAGGAGCCCGTCGGTGAACTCGCGGTCGATCACGCGCTCCTTGATGAAGTCGATCAGCGCGTCCGCCTTCGCGTCGACGTCGTCCTTGTTCAGCAGCACCTCGGCGAACTGCAGCACCTCGCGCAGCCCCCACGTGAGCGGGCTCACGTTGTCCTGCAGCGCGTCGTTCGATCGCAGCGTGGCGAGCGTGAAGCCCTTCGCCGAGTACGGCGCGAAGTAGCGCACGCGGTCGAACGGCGTCGCCGGCACCTCGAGTCGCTCGTACAGCGCGAGGTCCTTCTCGTCGAGCCGCCCGGGCGCCGGCGGCTGGTCCATGAACAGCAGGTCGGGTCCCTTCACGTTGAAGCACACCGCCGCGATCGACCCTTTCTGCGCCGGGAAGTGCGTGAACAGCGACGACAGCAGCCACTCGACGGCGCTCGTCTTCGTCGCGAGTCCGGACACGCCCGTGATGTTGAGGTGCGCCGCTTCCGGCCCGACGAGGAAGTCGGCGTCGAGGTACACGGGGCTCTCGGTGCCGCCGGAGCGATAGAGGCCGACCGGGATCGCGGTGCGCGCGCCGTCCTTCAGGTAGCCGTCCATGCGCAGCGCGATCGCGACGTCCGCGTCGTCGGCCACGAACACGTCGCCCATCGGCACCGGCTGCAACGGCTCCTCCGGCACCTGTCGCAGCACCGCGGCGGTGTACAGCCGGATCTCCGCACGGTCGCTCGTCACCCAGCTCGCGGCGTCGGGCGTGCCGTCGTGCCCCAGCACGTCGTGCAGCGGTGTCTGGAGGTCGGTGTACGCGAACCCCTCGGTGACGACGCCGTACACCGTCGGGATCTGTCCCTCCACCGGCGTGCGGCCGACGACCTTCACGATCGTCCCGATGCCGACGCTCGCGTCGAGCGCCGTCCAGAAGTGGAACTCGAACGCGGTGTTGGGCTTTCGCTCGGTCGCGACGACGCGGCCGACGGGAGTCGATTCAGTCACGGTATCTCGAGAGAATGAACCGCAGAGGACCGAGCTGCGGTTCAACACACGGCAGCAAGGAACTGCTCACAGTCGCGGATCCCGTACACCATCTTGTCCCACCGGGAATCCGGCAGCGCGATCGGCGAGGCCTCGGCGAGGATCCAGCGCGAGATGCGGTCCGCGCGCGCCGCGAGATCCTCGCCCGCGTTAGGCACCGCGGCCTCCACGCGCACCAATCCCCACATCGGGTCGCGGCCCGCGGGATCGCGCAGGCGAAGGTACCAGCTCGCGACCGGCGCGCGGCGCGGCGCGGCGATGCGGAACGCCGTCGAGCGGTGGCCGGCGCGGAGGCCGAGCACCACGCGCAGCGCGTCGCCCTCCACGTACAGCGTGCGGTGGCTCTTCACCACGCCGACGACGCAGTGCGACGCGGCGACCGCCTCGCTCCCCTGGATGCCGCCGTCGACGAACAGCGCGTCGCGCTCGCGAGCGCACCACTCCTCCGCGAGCTGCCGCTCCACGCGCTCGCGGTCGGCCTGCACGAAGTGCACGGCGCGCTCGAGCAGCGAGAACGGGTGCGTGCCGGGCCGCTCGCCGTGCTCGTCGGGCTGGCTCGTGTCCACCACCTCGACGCCGTCGTCGCGGAGCGCGTCGCAGATGCCGTTCGGCAGGAAGCCGAGCGGCGCGTACAGCCGCCGCTGCACGATGGGGCCGCGCGCCCACGTGACGTGCCGCCGGTTGCGCCGCACGCGCACCACCCCCGCCACCGAGCCGAACACGATCGGCATGCCGTCGCAGTAGCCGACGACGCGGCTCGCCTGCGTGCCGTCGAGGAACGCTCCGAAGCCGGGCGTCGGATCGCCGACGCGCACCGCGCGCAGCGCGTGTCCCTCGATCACCGGTGACGCGCGGAGTCGCGGCGGCTCGGCCGCGCTCACGTGGAGCGCCTCCAGCGGCGCCCCGCCCATCTCCATCCCGACCCCGCCGAGGAGCCCTGCCAGACGCCGCTGCACGCTGCGGAAGCCCGCGTCACCCGGGCTCGCGTGCATAGGTTGCGTCATCCGTCCTCCGTCGATTCGGGTCCCGCGTGTCGCACGCCTCGGGGTCCATCGTACTGCGCGCGAGATGCGAAGACAAGCCGAAAGCGCCGTTCCGGGACCCCGCGCGACCGGATCGCGCGATCGCCGGGACGGAGCGGCGCGGACTCAGGCTTGACATGCATGAACGGAACGTGTAATTGGGGGCTACTGCGCACCCCCCAATGGCGTCCGCGCGTGTCGCGACGCCATGCGCATCGCCGCCGATGTCGACGCTGACGTGACGCGTCGGAGAGCCCCACCGCCACCGGACGACGCAGCACGATCCCGGGACGTCGGCCCTCGGAGTCATCGCACTCGCTCGGGTTCTGCCTGCGGCGCCGCCAAGCCGGCCCGCTGGTGCCGTCCCACGCACACGATGGGGGTACGATCATGAATCGACTCAGGAGAGCGCAGCAGATCGGGCTGGGCGTGGCCGTCGCACTCTTCGCGATGGCGAGTCGGGCGAGCGCGCAGTGCCTGACCAACGCCGGCACTCAGGTCGGGAATCCGGCGCTGGGTGCCACCGTGGGCACGTTCATCGGGCTAGGCATCGACCCGAACACGACGTGCATCGAGAACGGGCTGTGGACCGACCCGTCGGGCTTCGTCTTCGGCAGCTACGTGAAGGGGGCCGAAGGAGCCGGCTTCGGGTACGACCCGACGTCGCTCGGCGCGTACAACGGAGCGAATCTGGGATCGATCGCCGCGAACGCGAATGCCCGCGACTTCTACTGGGTGCAGGACGTCGGCGGCTGCGGCAGCTACGGCGGCGTCGGCGGCAACTGCCCGTCGAACGGGATCATCTGGGACCTCGGCGGCCAGGCGAACCAGCTCGCGGTCTTCGTGTTCGTCGACCACGGGCCGATCCCGCTGGAAGTGCTGGAGAACACCGCGTGGCTGTCGAACGACCCGAACGCGGCGGACGCCGGGTGGACCCAGGCATCGCTCGTCCACGTGTACGGGGGCGGCTGGTCGCCCGACCCGAACATCGCGGACGGCTTCGTCGCCGTCTACCAGCTCGCCGGCGGTGCGACGTTCCGCTACGCCTCGGTGACGTGGGGCGGCCCCGGCGCGATCCAGCGTGACGGCGACAACGAGATCGACGCGGTGGGCGGCCTGACGGCGCGCGGCTGCGGCGTCAACGGCGTCAACTGCGGCACGGTGCCGGAGCCGATGACCACCTCGCTCCTCGGCGGCGGCCTCGCCCTTCTGAGCCTCGGCGCCCTGCGCCGTCGTCGCGCCTAACGAACGGCGAGGGCAGGAGGGCAAGAGGGCAGGAGGGCAGGAGAGTCAATGAATCTCCTGCCCTCCTGCCCTCTTGCCCTCCTGCCCTCGCTACTCGACGCCGATGTCCCAGGCCTGCTCCAGGTCCTTCTTCGAGTACGCGCGGAACGCGGTGAGCGTCATCGTGCGCTCGATGCCGGGCACGCTCGCGATCTGGTGCGTCACGACGTCGGCGATCTTCTCGTACTCGGTCACGCGCACGATCGCCACGAGGTCCCACTCGCCCGACACCGAGTAGACCTCCTGCACGCCCTCGAATCCCGCGATGCGCGTCGCGGCCTGCGTGAGCGTCTTCGGCTCCGCCTTCATGAGGACGATCGTCGTGATCACGAGTGCAGGGGCACGGGGGGAACGTTGAGCAGCCAGAGGCCCGCGAGCTGATCGGCGTCGTCGAGCTCCAGCAAGATACTCTGCCCCACGCGCACCGCGCGCGAGCGACGCGGCTGCCCGACGCGCAGATGGAACGTGCGCTCGAGCCGGTCCGACTCCGCCGCCAGCAGCGTGTCCACCTCCACGTCGCTGATCGTCGCGCCGAGGACGGCGCTCGGCAGCGTCGCGTGGCCGCTCGTCGTGACGCTCGGCGGCGTGAGGATCGAGCGCGCTTTCACCGGCGGCCACACGGCGACCTCGATCCCGCACAGGCGCCCCGCACGCAGCTCGAGCGTGACCCACGAGCCATCGTTGCCCTCGAGCTCCACCGTGGTCGCGACGCTGCCGCCTCCCCGGCGGTCGACGATGCTCGCCGACAGGATCTCCGTGTCGGCGTCCCAGCGGAACCGCACCGGCGCCGCGACGTCGTCGTGCGGCGCGACGGCGAACGTGACGCTCGTGAGGCGCCGTCGGTTGCGTGGTCCGGAGAGCGCGTTGGGCATCGCGTCAGAGTCACGCACGATGCACTCCTGGTTCGGGTCTCACCGATCTACATCTCCGCGTGCGAGTTCGTTAGAGGTGTGGCACGCGTGCGACAAACGCACGCCGCATGCACGGCCGAGGTCGCAATCCGACTCCCTCGCGTGTGGTGCGCGGCTATAATTCGCGCACGTCTCTGTTTGACAGCATGCCTTCCATCGTGACGCCCGCGTGTCACGTCGTCGTCACACGGCGGCGACGCGCGGACGTGCGAGCCGCCCGTGGAGTGAACACGTGGACCAGCAGCAACCCGACGAGCGAGATGCCGCGTCTGCCGCGTCTGCCGCGACCGGCGCGTCGCGCAGCCAGAACGTGGTGTACACGCTCCCCCACGACTGGGGGCTCATCCCCCAGTTCCTCGCGCCGGCGCTCGAGCGCGTGGATCGCGGCGCCGCCGGCACGCAGCTGCTCGTCGTGACGCCGGATGCGGAGACGGCGCTGGCCGTCGCGAGCGCGGCGCTCACGGTGCGCGACGATCCCGCGTCGCGTCCCGCGCTCGTGCCCGTGACGCGCGCCGAGCGCGTCGCGCGCCTCGCCCGCGTCGGCGCGCCGCCCGCGATCGCCGGCGCGCCCGACGCGCTCGCGGCGCTCGTGCGCTCGTCCGCCCTCAAGCTCGACGCCGTGCGCACGGTGATCTTCGCGTGGGCGGACGCGATCCTCGACGCGCCCGCGGCGGCGGAGCTGGAGACCGTGCTCGCCGAGATCCCGAAGGATGCGGCGCGCGTGCTCGTGAGCACGGAGATGACACCCGACGTCGAGGCGCTCATCGAGCGCCACCTGCGCCGGCCGCGCCGCGTCGCTCCGGCGGCGGGGGGCGCGGCACCGCGCGCGGTCGCGCTGTCGTACCTCCCGGTGACCAGCGCCGCGCGTCCCGCCGCGCTGCGTCGGGTGCTCGACGAGCTCGACCCACCGTCGGCGACGGTGGTCGTGACGAGCGACGCGTCCGACGCCGAGGCGCGGCGCACCCTGCGCGCGTTAGGCTACGGCCCGGGCGAGCCGTCCGCTGACGATGCGGCGGCAACGTCGGGCCCCGACGTGCGCGTGGTGCGCGCCGACCCGACGCTCGCCGAGAACGTGTCGCTCGTCGTGCTGTTCGACGTGCCGACCGACCGTGCGGTGCTCGACCGCATCGCGACGGCACGGCCGGCGCAGATCGTCGCGCTCGCGCAGCCGCGGCAGCTCGAGGCGCTGCGCGCGCTCGCCGGCGGCGCCATCACACCGCTCGCCCTCCCCGACCACACGCGCGCCGCGCGCGGCCGCGACGACGCGCTGCGCGCCGAGCTGCGGCTCGTGCTCGACGCGGGCGTGCCGCACCGCGAGCTGGTCGCGCTGGAGCCGCTGCTCGACGAGTACGACGGCGTGCAGCTCGCCGCCGCGGCCGTGCGACTGCTCGAGCGTGAGCGCGCGCGGCGGGCCTCGGCGAGCGTGCCCGCGGCGAGCGGCGCCTCCGCGCCGGCGGCGGAATCGACGAGCGGCACGACGCGGCTGTTCGTCAGCGTCGGCGGCAAGGACGGCGTGCGCCCAGGGGATCTCGTCGGCGCGATCGCGGGTGAGGCCGGGATCTCGAGCGATCGCATCGGCAAGATCGAGGTGCGCGACGCGTTCTCGCTCGTCGAGGTCGCGTCGGCCGACGCGGCGCGCGTGATCGAGAAGGTGAACGGCATCTCCATCCGCGGCCGACGCGCCGCCGTTAGGCAGGAGCGCGAGCGCGGCGCGGGTGGCAGCGGCGGCGGCGCCGGCGAGCGGCGCGCGCCGGCGGGCGACCGGCGGGGCGCACCGGAGCGCCGCGGCAGCGGCGAGCGGCGGGGCGGTGGTGGCGGCGGCGGTGGCGGTCGTGCGTTCGACGCTCGGCGCGATGGTCCGCGCGGCTTCGGTGCGCCCGACGACCGCGGCGTGCGCGAGCGCGCCGAGCAGCGCGACGAGTGGGCGGCGCGCGCCGAGCGGCTGCGCAACTCGCGTCGCGACGTCGGCGAGGCCGACGCCGATCGCGCGGCCGATCGCGCGGCCGACCGTGCCGCCGATCGTGCGCCCGAGGGCGACGCCATGGACCAGGACGAGAGCTGAGCGATCGTGGGCGACGGCTTCCAGACGTCCGGCGGGTGGATCGAGGTGATCGCCGGCGTGATGTTCAGCGGCAAGAGCGAGGAGCTCATCCGGCGCGTGCGCCGCGCGGTCATCGCACGCAAGCGCGTGCAGGTCTTCAAGTCGCACCTCGACGCGCGCTACGCCGGCGTGTATGCGGTCTCGAGCCACGATCAGCGCACGGTCGAGGCGGTGCCCATCGACACGTCGGAGCAGCTGCTGCTGCGCCTCGATCCGCTCGCGCACGTCGTCGCGGTGGACGAGGCGCAGTTCCTCGACGACGGCATCGTGCGCGTCGCGACGACGCTCGCCGAGCGCGGACGGCGCGTGATCCTCGCGGGCACCGACACCGACTTCCGCGGCGAGCCGTTCGGCGCCATGCCGCAGCTCATGGCGGTCGCCGAGTCGGTGGACAAGCTCCACGCGATCTGCGTGCTGTGCGGAGCGCCGGCGAGCCGCAACCAGCGCCTCATCGCCGGCCGCCCCGCCCCCTACGACTCGCCGACGATCATGGTCGGCGCCGCGGACTCGTACGAGGCCCGGTGCCGCGCCTGCCATCAGGTGCCGCAGCCGTCCGACGCGCAGACCAAACTGATCTAGGGCAGCCGCAACGGCACGGCGGCTGCCACAGAGGCGGTCTCGCGGGTTGACGATCGGAGGGGCACCCCTAGCTTAGGCGCGTTCCACCGACCCCACTGCCGCCGTGATGACGGCGGCCGGAGAGACTGCCATGCTACTCGTCGGGCTCACCGGCAACATCGCCAGCGGCAAGTCCACCGTCTCCCGCCTGCTCGCCGCGCAGGGGGCGACCATCATCGACGCCGACCTGCTCGCGCGCGACGCGGTGCGGCCGGGGACGCCCGCCTTCCAGCGGATCGTCGCGCGGTGGGGCTCCGAGGTGCTCTCACCCGATGGGATGCTCGACCGCGGCGCGCTGCGCTCGCGCGTGTTCCACGATCCCGCCGAGCTGGAGGCGCTGAACGCGATCGTGCATCCGGAGGTCGCGCGCCTGCGCGACGAGGCGGTGGCGGCGGCGCACGAGCGCGGCGACCAGGTCGTCGTGTGCGACATCCCGCTGCTGTTCGAGCGCACGCTCGTCGACGAGTTCGACGTCGTGGTGCTCGTCGACGCGCCGCGCGCGGTGCGGCTCGAGCGGCTCGTCCGCGATCGCGCGCTGCGCGAGACCGACGCGATGGCGATGATCGCCGCGCAGATGCCCGCGGAGCTGAAGCGCGCGCGCGCCGACGTCGTGATCGACAACGACGGCACGCCCGCCGTGCTCGCCGAACGCGTCGTCGCGCTGTGGGGCGACCTGCAGCGGCGCGCGATGGAGTCCACCGCGGAGCTCGCGGTGCAGCGCGAGGAGCGCCGCGAGGTGCGCCGCGTCGAACGCGTGGACCACGAGGCGCACGTTCCTTGACACCCTTCCCGCGCTCCGTCTAGACTTTCGCGCGCCAATCCCAGTCCCCAATAGCGCGGAGCGCGACGTGTCGGAGATCCGGTCGGAGCTGCAGTACACGAAGGACCACGAGTACGTCCGCGCGAGCGACGAGGACGGCGTGTTCTACGTCGGCATCACCGACTACGCGCAGGGAGAGCTCGGCGACGTGGTCTACGTGGAGCTGCCCGAGGTCGGCCGCACGCTCGACGCGCACGAGGTGTTCGGCACCATCGAGGCGGTGAAGGCCGTCTCCGAGCTGTACTCGCCGCTCGCCGGCGAGGTCGTCGAGATCAACGGCCGCCTCGACGGCGAGCCCGCGCTCGTGAACAGCGACCCGTACGGCGACGGCTGGATGATCAAGCTGCGCGTGACGGGAGATCGATCCGCGCTCCTGGATTCGTCCGCCTACGCGAGCCTCATCGGCGAGTAAAGCGAGCGTGGAGCGTCGAGCGGCGAGCGCGGAGGGCCTTCTCGGTCACTCTACGCTCCCCGCTCGACGCTCCACGCTCGCTCAGTCCGTCTCCTGATTGATCGACGCCGCGTACCCGTCGGTATAGGCCTCCGTCGGCACGCACGCGCACACGAGGTGGCGGTCGCCATACGCGCTCTCGATGCGGCCCACGTGCGGCCAGAACTTGCGCTCGCGCGTCGCCGCCGTCGGGAACGCCGCCTTCTCGCGCGAGTACCCGTGCGACCACGCGTCCGCGACCACGCGCGTCATCGGGTGCGGCGCGTTCTTCAGGACGTTGTCGGTGCGGTCGGCGACGCCCAGCTCCACCTCGCGGATCTCCTCGCGGATCGCGATCAGCGCGTCGCAGAAGCGATCGAGCTCCACCTTCGACTCGCTCTCCGTCGGCTCGATCATGAGCGTGCCGGCCACCGGGAAGCTCACCGTCGGCGCGTGGAAGCCGTAGTCCATGAGGCGCTTCGCGATGTCCTCCACCTCCACGCCGCTCGCCTGCTTCACGACGCGCGTGTCGACGATGCACTCGTGCGCGACGGTGCCGTTCGCGCCGCGGTACAGCACCGGGAATGCGCCCTCGAGCCGCTTCGCGATGTAGTTCGCGTTCAGGATCGCGAGCTTGCTGCACAGCGTGAGCCCCTCGCCGCCCATCATCTTGATGAACACCCACGAGATGGGCAGGATGCTCGCGCTCCCCCACGGCGCCGCCGACACCGGCCCGATGGGACGCGCCCCGCCGACCGGCACCACAGGATGCCCCGGCAGGAACGGCACGAGCTGCGGCGCGACGCCGATCGGGCCCATCCCCGGTCCGCCGCCGCCGTGCGGGATGCAGAACGTCTTGTGCAGGTTCAGGTGGCAGACGTCGGCGCCGATGTCGCCCGGCCGCGCGAGGCCCACCATCGCGTTCATGTTCGCGCCGTCCATGTACACCTGCCCGCCGTGCTCGTGCACGATCGCGCAGACGTCGCGGATCGCCTCCTCGAACACGCCGTGCGTCGACGGATAGGTGATCATCAGCGCCGCGAGGTTGGCCGAGTGCTGCTCGGCCTTCGCCTTCAGGTCGTCGAGGTCGACGTTGCCGTTAGGCGCCGTGCCCACCACCACGACCTTGAACCCCGCCATCACCGCGCTCGCCGGGTTCGTGCCGTGCGCGCTCTGCGGGATGAGGCACACGTTGCGGTGCCCTTCCCCGTTCGCCTCGTGGAACCGGCGGATGACGAGCAGCCCCGCGTACTCGCCCTGCGACCCGGCGTTCGGCTGCAGCGACACCGCGGCGAAGCCGGTGATCTCGGCCAGGTCGTGCTCGAGCTGCCGGAACAGCTCCCCGTAGCCCTCCGCCTGCTCGCGCGGCGCGAACGGATGCAGCGCGCCGAACTCCGGCCACGTGATCGGGATCATCTCCGCCGTCGCGTTCAGCTTCATCGTGCACGAGCCGAGCGGGATCATGCCGTGCACGAGCGAGAAGTCGCGCGACTCCAGCATGCGGAGGTAGCGCAGCATCTCCGTCTCGGAGTGGTGCGTGTTGAACACCGGGTGCGTGAGGAACGCGCTCGTGCGCTTGAACCGCTCGTCGTAGCGCGCGTCCACCGCGAGCTCCTCGTCCGCCCATTCGGGCGACGCGCCGCCGTTGAACACGGCGACGAGGTCCGCCACGTCGGCGTCGCTCGTGCGCTCGTCGAGCGCGGCGGCGATGACGCCCGGCTCCACGACGCGCAGGTTGATCCGCCGCGCCGCCGCGGCGGCCAGGATCTCCTCCTCACCGTGCGCGCCGACCTCCACCGCGACCGTGTCGAAGAAGTCGTCGTTGCGGACGTGGAGCCCGAGCCGCTCGAGCGACGCCGCGAGGCGCGCCGCCTGACCGTGCACGCGCTCCGCGATGCGCACGAGCCCCCTGGGGCCGTGCCACACCGCGTACATGCCGGCGATCACGGCGAGCAGCACCTGCGCGGTGCACACGTTGCTCGTCGCCTTCTCGCGGCGGATGTGCTGCTCGCGCGTCTGCAGCGCCATGCGGAGCGCCGGCTTGCCGTCCGCGTCGCGCGACACGCCGATGATGCGTCCCGGGATCTGCCGCTTGAACTCGTCCTTCGTGGCGAAGAACGCCGCGTGCGGTCCGCCATAGCCTAACGGCACGCCGAACCGCTGCGAGTTGCCGACGGCGACGTCGGCGCCCCACTCGCCGGGCGGCGCGAGCAGCGTGAGCGCGAGCAGATCCGTCGCCGCCGTGACGAGCGCCTGGCCCGCGTGCGCGCGCTCGCAGAACGCGCGGTAGTCGTACACGCCGCCGTCGGTCGCCGGGTACTGGATCAGCGCGCCGAACACGTCGGGCGTGAACTCGAACGTCCGGTGGTCGCCCACGACGACGTGGACGCCGCGCGCCGCGGCGCGCGTCTGCACGACCTCGATCGTCTGCGGGTGGCAGTCGGCGGCGACGAAATACGTCTCCTTCCCCGGCTTGCCGCGCACGGCGTAGCTCATCGCCATCGCTTCCGCCGCCGCGGTGCCCTCGTCGAGCAGCGACGCGTTCGCGATCTCGAGGCCCGTGAGGTCGCTCACGACGGTCTGGTAGTTCAGCAGCGCCTCCAGGCGGCCCTGCGCGATCTCCGCCTGATACGGCGTGTAGGCGGTGTACCAGCCGGGGTTCTCCAGCACGTTGCGCTGGACGACGGGCGGCGTGAGCGTCGCGTGGTAGCCCATGCCGATGAACGAGCGCCACACCTGGTTGCGCGCGGCGAGCCCGCGGATCTCGTGCAGCACGTCGTGCTCGGTGCGCGGCGCGCCGAGGTCGAGCGGCTTGCGCAGGCGGATCCCCGCCGGCACGACCGCGTCGATGAACGCGTCGAGCGAGTCGTAGCCGAGCGCGGCGAGCATCGCGCGCTGCTCGGTCTCGTCCGGCCCGATGTGGCGGGGGACGAAGCTGTCGGCCGAGGCGGGCGCGGCCGTGATGCTGGTCGTGGACATATCGGAGCTGGGGGGCGCGGAGCCCTGTGACGGCGATCGTTGGGAGCCGGGCGGACCGGCCTCGGCCCGAAAGCTAACCGCGGCGTCGAGGCCGCGCGCCGACGGCGCTCCCCGCGCTCGGGGCCTCGCGACTAACTTCTCCGCCGTGCCGCCCTTCCGCCTGCTCGTCACCCCTCCGCTCCCCGGCCCCGACAACATGGCGCTCGACGACGTGCTGCTCGACCGCGCGCGGGCGACGGGCGAGTGCGTGCTGCGCCTGTACGCGTGGTCGTCTCCCACGCTGTCGTTCGGGCGGCACCAGAAGGCGCGCGGCCTGTACGATCCCGCGCGGCTGGCCGAGCGCGGCGTGTCCACGGTGCGTCGGCCGACGGGCGGGCGCGCCGTGCTGCACCACCGCGAGATCACCTACAGCGTCACCGCGCCGCTCGGCGCGCTCGCCCCGGTCGGCGCGCCGCTGCGCGACGCGTATGCGCGGATCAACCGCCTGCTCGTCGCCGCCCTGCGCAGGCTCGGCGTCGACGCGCGCGAGGCGGTCCCCGTCGGCCGGGCGCCGCATCCCGACGGAGCGCCCTGCTTCGAGGTGCCGACGGGCGGGGAGCTCGTGCTCGACGGCCCCGCCGGCGCCGCGAAGCTCGTCGGCAGCGCGCAGTGGCAGGAGCAGGGTGCGCTGTTGCAGCACGGCTCCATACTCGTCGATGACGACCAGTCGATCGTGACGCGCCTAACGGCCCGACCGTTGCCCGACGTGCCGCCGCCGGCGACGCTGAGAGCGGCGCTCGGCCGTGCGCCGTCGCTCGCCGAGACGGCCGCCGCGTTCGATGCCGCGCTGCGAGAGCTCGAAGATCCCGACCCGCGACCCCTCGATGTCGATCCGCCGCTGCGAGCCGCCCTCGACCGCACCCGTGAGCGCTATCTCGACCCCGACTGGACCTGGCGGCGCTGAGCGCCGGCGCTCGCCGCGCCGCCGCGTCCGGCGCCGCCTGCCGCTCTGCCTCGCGTTCCTCGCCTGCGCCGCCTGCTCCGGCAAGTCGGACCGGCACGGCGCGACCGGCGAGACCGGCGGAACGGTCATCATCGCCACCGGCGCCGAGCCGAAGACGCTGCTGCCGCCGCTCGCCGCGAACACGGTGGAGCAGCAGATCGTCTCGCAGATCTTCGACCGGCTGGCGGAGATCGGCGACTCGCTGAACACGGTGGGCGACGTCGCCTTCCGGCCGCGGCTCGCGCGCAAGTGGACGTGGGCGCCGGATTCGCTGTCGATCGCGTTCGCGCTCGACCCGAGCGCGAAGTGGCACGACGGCAAGCCGGTGCGCGCCGCCGACGTGAAGTTCTCGTTCGACCTCGCCGTCGATCCGGCCACCGGCTCGCCGACCGCGCCGCTGCTCGCGAACATCGACTCGGTCTCGACGCCGGACTCGGTGACGGCGGTGTTCTGGTACAAGCGCCGCACGCCGCAGCAGTTCTTCGACGCGACGTACCAGCTGTGGATCATCCCGCAGCACCTGCTGCGCGCGGTGCCGCACAATCGCCTCGCCGCGTCGCCGTTCGGGCGCAAACCAGTCGGCAGCGGGCGGTTCCGCTTCGAGGAGTGGACGCCGGGCCAGCGCGTCGAGATCGTCGCCGACGAGGACAACTACCGCGGCCGCGCGAACCTCGACCGCGTGGTGTGGACCGTGGCGCCCGATTTCGGCGCGGCGACGATCAGCCTGATCAACGGGCAGGCCGACTTCTTCGAGGCGATGAGCCCGAGCTACATCGGCCAGCTCGCGCGCAACCGGTCGCTGCGCATCGTTCCCTACCCCGGCCTCACGTACGGCTTCCTCGGCTTCAACCTGCGCGCCGCCGACGGGTCGCCGCGCCCGCACCCCATCTTCGGCGACCGCGAGACGCGCCGCGCGCTCTCCATGGCGGTGGATCGCGTGCGCATCGTGCAGAGCGTGTTCGACTCGCTCGCCTACGTCGCGTATGGCCCGAACGTGCGCGCGCTGTTCCCCGACTGGGCGAAGCTGCGGCAGATCCCGTACAACCCGGGACAGGCGCGGGCGCTGCTCGACTCGCTCGGCTGGCGCGACGCGAACGGCGACGGCGTGCGCGAGCGCGGCGGCGTGAAGCTCTCGTTCTCGCTGCTCGTGCCGACGTCGAGCGGGCCGCGGCTGCGCATGGCGGTGCTGCTGCAGGAACAGCTCCGCACGTCGGGCGTGGAGGTGAAGATCGAGCAGCTCGAGCTGAACACGTTCCTCGACCGGCAACGTCAGCATCTGTTCGACGCGGCGATGGGCGCCTGGCAGATGGACCCCAACCGCGCGACGATCCAGCAGATGTGGGGCTCGCAGGGCGCGATGCCTAACGGCTCGAACTTCAGCGCGTACGAGAGCCCGACGTTCGACGCACAGGTGGACAGCGCACTGTCGACGTACGACCCGGCGCGCTCGCGCACGTACTGGGCGCACGCCTACCAGACGATCCTCGACGACGCGCCGGCGGTGTGGCTGTTCGAGCCGCGGCTCGTCGCCGGCGCGCACCGCCGCATCAAGCTGACCGGCATCCGCGCCGACGGCTGGTGGGTGGGGCTCGCCGACTGGTCGATCCCGTCGCGCGACCGCATCGGGCGCGACCGGATCGGCCTGCGCTGACGTCGCGAGCGCGGCGATGCTCGGCTTCGTCGTTCGCCGGCTGCTGCAGGGCGTGCTCGTCGTGTTCCTCGCCGCCACCGCCGCGTTCCTGCTGCTGCACCTCGCGCCCGGCGATCCGATCGCCGCGACGCTCGACGCGTCGAACGTGCCGGAGAGCGTGCGCGCGTACTGGCGCGGCGTCTACGGTCTCGATCGCCCGCTCCTCGAGCAGTACTGGCGGTGGATCGCCGCGGCGGCGCGCGGAGACCTCGGGTGGTCGTATTCGCGCGGGGTGCCCGTGACGCGGGCGCTGGCCGACGCGCTGCCCAACACGCTGCTGCTCGTCGGCACCGCGCTCGTCGCCGGCTTCGTCGTCGGCATCGGCGCCGGCGTGCTGCAGGCGTCGATGCGCGTGCGCGGCTCCCGCGGCGGCCGCGCCGTCGACCGCGCGCTCGGCGCGCTGACGGTGTTCTTCTTCTCGCTGCCGGAGTTCTGGCTGGCGATCGCGCTGCTCGTGCTGTTCACGTTCCTGCTGCCGGTGCTGCCGTCGTCGAGCGCGTACGACCCGGTGCTGTACGAGTACATGAGCCCCATCGAGCGCCTCGTCGATCGCGCGCAGCACCTCGTGCTGCCGGCGCTCACGCTCGCGCTGGGCGCGCTCGCCGTCGTCGCGCGACACCAGCGCGCCGCGCTCCTCGAGGTGGCGCGCGAGGACTACCTGCGCACGGCGCGCGCGAAGGGAATGAACGAGCGCGCGGTGCTGCTGCGCCACGCGCTGCGCAACGCGCTCATCCCGGTCATCACGCTGCTCGGCCTCGCGGTGCCCGCGCTCGTCGGCGGCGTGGTGTTCGTCGAGAAGGTGTTCGGCTGGCCGGGCATGGGACTCGTCGCCATCAACGCGGTCGCGCAGCGCGACTATCCACTCGTCACCGGCGCGGTGGTCGTCGGCAGCGTGGCGGTCACCGTCGGCGCGCTGCTCAGCGAGCTGCTGCACGCGCTCGTCGATCCGCGGCTGCGCGCGATCGGCGGCGAGACGCGAGGGCGCGCCGCGTGACGCGCGACGGGATGCGCGCCACCCGCGCCACCCGCCTCGCGGCGGCGTTCCAGCGACTGCGCCGGGATCCGGCGGCGATCGCGGCACTCGGCCTGCTGGCGACGTTCGCGCTGCTCGCGCTGTTCGCGCCGCTCGTCGCGCCGTACAACCCCTCGGCGCAGCCGGATCCGGTCGCGCTGCAGAACCGCCCGCCGTCGCTCGCCCATCCGCTCGGCACGGATCCATTCAGCCGCGACGTGCTGAGTCGCGTGCTCTACGGCGCGCGCGTGTCGCTCGGCGTCGGCGTGCTCGCGGCACTGCTCTCCACCACCGTCGGCGCGGCGTACGGCGCGATCGCGGCGTGGCTCGGCGGGCTCGCCGACGCGGCGATGATGCGGCTCGTCGACGCGTTCCTCGGCATCCCGCGCGTGCTGCTGCTGCTCGCCGTGGTCGCGCTGTGGGGCCACGTGTCGACGGTCGCGCTCGTGCTGCTCATCGCGGGCACCGGATGGTTCGGCACGAGCCGGCTCGCGCGCGCCGAGGTGCGCTCGCTGCGCGAGCGCGAGTTCGTGCACGCCGCGCGCGCGCTCGGCGCCGGCGAGTCGCGGCTGCTCGCGCGCCACGTCGTGCCGCATCTCGGCCCGCTGCTCCTCGTCGCCGCCACGCTCGCCGTCGGCAACGTCATCGCGCTCGAGGCGGGGCTGTCCTACCTCGGCCTCGGCGTGCAGCCGCCGCAGGCGAGCTGGGGGAGCATCATGCAGGACGGCGCCGACTACGTGACCACCGCATGGTGGACCACCGCCGCGCCCGGGATCCTCATCGTCGTCACGGTGCTCGCGGTGAACGTGCTGGGCGATGGCCTGCGGGATGCTCTGGACCCCCGCGAGTGATGCAGCTAGACACTGACCGCGCGAGCCTTTAGCCTCACGAAATGGCCGAGCCCATCCTGTCCGTCCACGACCTGCGCACCTACTTCTACACGGGTGCGGGCGCGGCGCGCTCCGTGGACGGCGTGTCGTTCGACGTGATGCCGGGAGAGACGCTCGGACTCGTGGGCGAGAGCGGCTGCGGCAAGTCGGTCACCGCGCTGTCCGTGCTCCGCCTCGTGCGGCCGCCGGGGCGCATCGAGCCCGGGAGCCGCATCGAGTTCGAGGGGCGCGACCTGCTGGCGCTCGGCGAGCGCGAGCTGCGCGAGGTGCGCGGCGACCGCGTGTCGATGATCTTCCAGGAGCCGATGACGGCGCTCAACCCGGTGTTCCAGGTTGGGGAGCAGATCGCCGAGGTCGTGCGCGTGCACGGCAAGGGCTCGCGCCGCGAGGCGCAGGACCGCGCCGTCGAGATGCTGGAGAGCGTCGGCATCCCCGACCCCGCGCGCCGCGCGAAGCAGTATCCGCACGAGCTCTCCGGCGGCATGCGCCAGCGCGTGATGATCGCCATGGCGCTCGTGCTGAACCCCGCCGTCGTCCTCGCCGACGAGCCGACCACCGCGCTCGACGTCACGATCCAGGCGCAGATCCTCGAGCTGCTCGCCGATCTGCAGGCGCGCCTCGGCACCGCGATCGTGATGATCACCCACGACCTCGGCGTCATCGCCGAGATCGCGCGTCGCGTCGTGGTGATGTACGCCGGCGAGGTCGTCGAGCAGGCGACGGTCGCCACGCTGTTCGAGACGCCGCACCACCCGTACACCGAAGGGCTCATGGCGGCGATGCCGCAGCTCGGCGGCGGCATGGACCGGCTCAACGTGATCCCCGGCACCGTGCCGCCGCCCACCGCGTGGCCCGTGGGGTGCCGCTTCCACGACCGCTGCCCGTACGCGTGGGAGCGCTGCGTGCGCGAGCACCCGCCGCTCTACGCGCTCGGCGACGGCCACGTCTCGCGCTGCCATCTCGCCGAAGAGCCCGAGCGCCGCGGACAGCGGCACCTCCCGCTCGCCGCGCAGCAGTCCGCATGACCGCGACGTCCGGGACCCCCGAGCTGCTCCTACGCGTCGCGACGCCTGGCCGGCCGCTGCTCGAGGTGCGCGATCTCTCGAAGCACTTCCCCATCCGCAAGAGCTTCCTCGGTCGCGGCGGCGGCGCGGTGCGCGCGGTGGAGAGCGTGTCGTTCGACGTCATGCCGGGCGAGACGCTCGGCGTCGTCGGCGAGAGTGGCTGCGGCAAGACGACGACGGGTCGCTGCATCCTGCGTCTCATCGAGCCGACCGGCGGCACCGTGAAGTTCGACGGCGTCGACGTGCTCGGGTTGGGCGCGCGCGAGCTGCGGCGCATGCGCCGGCAGATGCAGATCATCTTCCAGGATCCGTTCTCGTCGCTCAACCCGCGCATGACGATCGGCGCGACGGTGCGCGAGGGCCTAACGATCCACGGCCTCGCCGAGGGTGCCGCGGCCGACCGCCGCGTGCGCGAGCTCCTCGACGAGGTCGGCCTGCGTCCCGAGTACGCGTCGCGCTACCCGCACGAGTTCTCCGGCGGCCAGCGTCAGCGCGTCGGCATCGCGCGCGCGCTCGCCGTGGAGCCGAAGCTCATCGTGTGCGACGAGCCGGTGTCCGCGCTCGATGTGAGCGTGCAGGCGCAGGTCATCAACCTGCTGCGCGACCTGCAGCGGCAGCGCGGGCTGTCGTATCTGTTCATCGCCCACGACTTGAGCGTCGTGGAGCACATGGCCGACCGCGTCGCGGTGATGTACCTCGGCCGCATCGTGGAGCTCGCGCCGTCGGAGCGGCTGTACACCGAGCCGCTGATGCCGTACACGCAGGCGCTGCTCTCGGCCATCCCGATCGCGCGGCCCGGAGGACGGCGTCAGCGCATCGTGCTGGCGGGCGATCCACCGTCGCCGGCGAACCCGCCGTCGGGCTGCGTGTTCCACCCGCGCTGCTTCCACCCGGCGAAGGACGCGGCGTGTCAGAAGATCGTGCCGCCGCTCGAGGAGAAGGCGCCCGGCCACTGGGCGGCATGCATCAAGCAGCCTCCCACGACGGTCGACTGGGCACAACAGCAGACGGCCGGGGGTACGCACCCTCCAGCGCGCTACCTCCCGGTCGTCGAGACCACCTAGCCCCCCCTCACCCCGCATCGCCGTGTCCGCACCCGTCAGCGAGCGCCCGCCCCGCCGCGCCGCGCAAGAGACCGGCGTCGCCACCGACAGCCCGCCGCCGCTCCCCAGCGCCGACCGCAGCTTCTTCGGCCACCCGCGAGGGCTGCCCACCGTCTTCTTCACGGAGATGTGGGAGCGGTTCTCGTACTACGGGCTGCGGCCGCTGCTCATCCTGTTCATGTCCGCTGCGCTCGCGGACGGCGGCTTCGGCTTCGAGCGCAGCCAGGCGTCGGCCATCGTCGGCATCTACGCGGCGTGCGTGTATCTCGCGTCGCTTCCCGGCGGATGGGTCGCGGACCGGCTGCTCGGGCTGCGGCGCGCGATCATGCTCGGCGCGGTGCTGATCACCTGCGGCCACCTGTCGATCGGGCTGTCCGGCTTCGCGGTGAGCAAGGTGCCGTTCTTCCTCGGCCTCGTGCTGATCGTGTTAGGCACCGGCCTGCTGAAGCCGAACATCTCGGCCATCGTCGGCGATCTGTATCCGGAAGGCGGCGCGCGGCGCGACGCGGGCTTCTCGATCTTCTACATGGGGATCAACCTCGGCGCGTTCTTCGGCCAGATCGTCACCGGCGCGCTCGGCGAGAAGGTGGGCTGGCACTGGGGCTTCGGCGCCGCGGGCGTCGGCATGCTCGCCGGTCTCCTCACGTTCGCCGCGCGGCAGCGCTCCACGCTCGGCAACCTCGGCACCGAGCCGTCGCGCCACCCGGATCCCGTGATCGATGCGCGGCAGAAGAGCCGCGGCAGGATGATCCTGTTCGGTGGACTCGGCGTGCTCGCCCTCGTCTTCGCGCTTGCCGCCACCGGCGCGGTCACCATCGACGCGCAGGCGATCGGCAGGAGCATGACGTACGTGCTCGTCGGCCTCGCGGTCGTGTACTTCGCCGGCATCTACGCGACGGGCAACCTCTCGAGCGACGAGAAGAAGCGCATCGCGGTGATCTTCGTGCTGTTCGTGTTCGCCTCCGCGTTCTGGGGCGCGTTCGAGCAGGCGCCGACGTCGCTCAACCTGTTCGCGAAGGACTTCACGAACCGCACGTTCTTCGGCTGGGAGGTCCCCGCGCTCTGGTTCCAGTCGATCAACTCGCTGTTCATCATCATCTTCGCGCCGGTGTTCGCCGCGGTGTGGGTCGGCATGGCGAAGCGCGGCATGGAGCTCTCGAGCCCCTCGAAGTTCACGCTCGGCCTGCTGCTCGCCGCCGCCGGCTTCGCGATCATGATCCCCGCCGCGAACATGATCGTCGCGAGCGGCGGCACGCTGAAGGTCTCGGCGTGGTGGCTGACGATCAGCTACCTGCTGCAGACGCTCGGCGAGCTGTCGCTGAGCCCCGTCGGGCTGTCGTCGATGACGAAGCTCTCGCCGCGCAAGTACGTCGGTCAGATGATGGGCATCTGGTTCCTCGCCGCGTCGGTCGGCAACCTGATCGCGGGACTCGTCGGCGGCAGCGTGGATCCCGAGAAGCTCGAGCAGACGCCGGTGCTGTTCACCGGCACGACGATCGCCCTCCTGGCCTCCGCCGCGGTGCTCGGCGCGCTCATCATCCCCATTCGCCGCATGATGGCGAACGTGGGGGACGTCAAAGCGTAGGACGACGGCGCCGAGGCGGCGGCGCCGTCACGGCCAAGTGAAGACCGACGCGGGCACGGCCTGCTCGCGTGCGCGTTGAATGTCTCGCGGCTCGCGCCAGAACAGCCGCGTGAGGTCGCGATTGGAGACGATCACGTCGAACTTCGCGCCCGGGCTGTGCGTCACGGGGAACGCGAGGTCGATGCGCCACAGGCGGCGCGAGCGCGGTGGGAACGCGCCTAACACGCCGACGCCGACCGATGCCTGCGTGCCCGAGTCCACGCCGTAGGGCGCCGAGCCGGCGAGCGTGCGGCCGACGTCCGCGAACGCCGCGACGCCCATGTCGCCGAGGCCTAACGGCGTGCCGAGCACGCGGCGCTGCTCGAGCCGCGCCACGGCGCGCGCGGCGCCCGCCGCGCTCGCGGCGCGGAAGCCGCGTACGCCGCCGTCCAGCGCGCCGAGCGTGAGCTGGAACGGGACGCGCGGCGCGCGTGCGGCGCCCACCTCCACGCTGGCCTGCGTGCGCCACCACGCGTCGGGCACGAGGTACCACGCGGCGCGTCCGCTCACCACGATGCCGTCCCACCGGCCCGTGTCGTAGTCGTGGCGGCCCTCGGCGCGCACCTCGCCGGCGGCGAACGCGCGCGCCGTGCCGAGCCCCGCGTACATGTCCACCGACGTGAAGACGTCGTCGTCGCGCGAGCCGAGCGCGGCGAGCCCGCGTCCGACCACGGTGCTGAGCTGGAAGCCGCGACGCACGTCCTGGCGGCCGGTGAGCGCGTCGAAGCCCGTCGCGCCGAGGAAGCGCACGTTGCGGATCCCCCACAGGGAGTTCAGGCGCACCGCGTGCTGCCGCTTGTAGTGCTCCGCCGGCGAGAAGCCGAGCGGCTCGCCGAGGTCGGGCACCTCGCCGCTGTCGCTCAGCACCGCAACGCGGTCCTCCGTCTCCGCGCGCTCGGTCGACAGCGAGCCGCCGAACAGGCTCAGTCGCCCCGGCGCGCCGATGCGCAGCACGGCGCCTAACGACGCGTAGGCGCGCCGGTAGAACAGCGCGTTGTCGTCGTCGCGCGGCCGCACCAGCTCGATGAAGTCGTTGCGTCCACCGACCGACGCGCGCCAGGCGATGCGCTGCAGGTCGGTGTAGAACGGGTGCGTGAGGTCGCCCCACCAGTTGTCCCCCACCCCCTCGCGCGCGCCCTGCACCGTGAGCTGGAACGGCCGCCCGAGGAACTGGTAGTTCGTCAGGCGGCCGCCGAAGCCGTCGCGGTAGCCGGTGCCGCCGTCCTTCCAGTCCGCCGACGCGTACAACCCGCTGCCCGCGAGGTTCGCCTCGCCCACGCGCAGATGCGTCACGATCGGCATCTCGGCGCGCGCCGCCGCGTCGACGATCGCCGAGAACTCGTCGCGCGTCTCCACCTCGAGGCGCACGCCGCCGTGTCCATCGTCGAACGACGTGACGCGCGCGTCCACGAGGTAGGGCTGCGCGCGCAGGATGCGCTCGCTCTCCGCGCGCCGCAGCTCGTCGCACCGATCGCCCGGGTGCAGCAGCAGGAAGCGGTCGACCAGCTCGGGCCGCGTCGTCGCGTGCAGCTTGCGCACGGTGCGCTCGACGAACGCCACGCGGCCGATGAGCGAGTTCGTGTACGGCGGCTGCGTGAGCACCACGACGTCGGTCACGCGCTGTCCCGCGCACCGCACCGGCATGCGCGACGGCGTGCGTGCGCCCGGTGGTCCGCCACCTCGTGGCTGCGCGTCGATCCGCTGGGCTGCCGCCACACACGCGAGACCGGCCGCCACACCGACGGCCCGCCGGATCACTTCCCCATGCGGCGCTTCAGCTCCGCCAGCCGCGCGTCCGCGTCCGCGTCGCGCTGCGCGCGGGTGGCCGCTCGCCGCTCGCGGTCGGACGCGTCGTCGTCGCCGAGCAGCGCGTCCACCTCCGCCGCGGCGGCGCGCTCGGGGTCGCCGCCCCCGACCGGGCCCCCGCTCCCCACGCCGGCGACCGCGCGCCGGAAGTCGGCGCTCATCTCCGCCACCTCGTGCTCGGCCAGCGCCAGCTCGCGCTCCTGCGCGTCCTGCTTGCGCGTGAGCACGTCCACGCGCTCCGCCTGCAGCTTCTCGAACCGGTCCGCGACCGCCACCGTCTCCGCGTCGCCGATCTGCTCGGCGAGCCGCTTGCGCCGTCGGATCGTCTCCAGCTCCTCCTGCGCGGCGGCCGTCCGCTCGCGCGCCTTCGCGACGCCGGTGCGCAGATCGTCCACGCCCATGCGCGCGTGCACGAGCGCCTGCTTCAGATCCGTGAGCGCGGCACGTCGGTCGGCGGGACTGGCGTTGTCGAGCAGATTGCGCAGCGACGCGCGGAGCTGTTCGAACATGTCGGCGGTTGAGCGGAGGAAGAACGCGCGGCGCACCGAGTGCCCGTGCGCCGGCGAACGTTACGGGCGCGTCCCGCGCCATCGCAACCGATCAGCCGGCGAGACGGTACCGCGACTCGTCGCGCACCTGGCGCATGAGCCGCTCCGGCGTGTGATGGTGCGGGAACAGCACCGTGTCGCTGATCTGCGTCAGCGCGCAGCGCAGCACGCCGAACCGCTCCGCCGCCGACGCGAACAGCGCCACCATCCCGTACTCCGCCGCGAGACGATGGCTCGCCGCGAGCTGGTAGCCTCGCCGCCCCATCTCCTCGTAGTAGTCGAGATCCGGGCCGCCGCGGCGCCACCGGCGCGCCTCCACGTGATCGGGAAACAGCCCGCTGAGCCACAGCGCGTAGTGCCCGAGGTGCGCGCGCACGAGGAAGCTGCGGCGCGCGTCGCCGCTCTCCACGTCGGCCAGCAGGTCGGCGAGCGTCGTGTACGTCTGGTCGTCGACGTCGCCCACGCGGAGCGCGCGGTCGCGGAGCCCGAAGTGCAGCACGATCGCCGCGGCGAAGTCCGCGAGCGCGCGGTCGTCCTCGCCGAGCTTCCGCAGCGCCTGGCGCACCACGACGTAGCAGAACAGCGGCAGCGAGGCATGGGCGCCGCCCGGCGCGCGCAGGAGCTCGGCCAGCAGCCGGGGATCGTCGAGCAGGCTGTCCAGCCCCTCGTCGGCGAGCGTGCGCTCCAGCCGGGCGTGCTCGTCGCTGCGTCCCTGTGCGAGCAGGCGGAGAGCGAGCTGCGCGTCGTGTCGTCCCAGTCGTCGGCGAACGGTGCCAAGGATCATCGGACTCCCTCGCGTAAGAGATCGACGTCGTCTGCCTCTCTATACACCGCTAGTATCGGCCGATGCGGCCGCGATCGCCACAACACAAGTGATGTGCCGCCAAGGAGTTGGGTGGCACTCTCGACCGATGAGTGCCAATCGCGTCGGACCGCCGGGTGGCGGCGGGACTCGGCGGACGCCTAATTTCCGCCCGATCAGTGGGATAACGCCGAGGATCCGTGCTCTACATCTGCATCCCCGTTCACAACGAGGCGCCGACGATCGGCGTGCTGCTCTGGAAGATCCGGGGAGCGCTCCAGGACTTCGCGCGTGACTACGAGCTGGTCGTCTACGACGACGGCAGCACCGACGCGACCGCCGAGGTCCTCGAGCCGTACACCCGCGTCCTGCCGCTGACCGTGCTCGCGGGCGTGCAGCGCCGGGGCTACGGCGCCGCGCTCGACGCGCTCGCGCGCTACGTGGCCGCGCACACGCGTTACCCGCGGCGCGACGCGATGATCGTGATGCAGGGCGACTTCACCGACCGCCCGGAGCACATTCCCGAGCTGGTGAAGCGCTTCGAGGGCGGCGCCGACGTCGTCGTCACCGAGCGGCGCTTCGGGGAGTCCGACCCCGCGCCCGTGCGCCGCCTGCGGCGCGTCGCGCCGTGGATCCTGCGGCCGTTCATGCGGGTCGACGGCGTCGCCGATCCGACGAGCGCGTACCGGCTGATCCGCATCTCCGTCGTGCGCGACGCGCTGCGCGAGCGCGGAGATCGCGCCCTCGTCAACGAGCCGGGTGCCGCCGCGAACGCCGAGCTGCTCGTCGCGCTCGCGCCGCACTTCCGGCGCGTCGAGAGCGTGCCCGTGGAGCCGCGCTACGACGTGCGGCAGCGCGTGAGCCGCGTGCGCGCGCTCGCCGACGCGCTGTCGCTCGCCCGCTTCGGGTGGCGGAGCCGTCGTGGCGCCGCGCCGGCGCGCGTCGGCGCACCGGTGCCGCTCCGGCCGCCCGTCGCCCCGGAGCCCGACGAGGCGCCGGCCATCCGCCGGCGCGAGGAGCGCGAGCTCGTCGTCGCCGAGCCGCCCGTGGACGCGGACACGACCCGCCGCCGCAAGCGCCCGCGACGGGAGGGAAGCTCGGACGCGCCGCGCGGCGACGCCTCTCGCGATAGCGTCGCCCCCCGCGAGCGGCCCCCCCGCGAGCGGCCCCCCCGCGAGCGCCCCGCGCGCGAGCGGCCGAAGCGTCCGCGCCCGAGCGACGGCGCCGAGCCGCCGGCTCTCACGACCGACGGCGAGGCCGACGCCGCGTCGACGGCCACGCCGGCCTCGCCGGCCGCGCCGGCCCGCAAGCGCCGCAAGTCGCGTCGCGGCTCCGGCCGCGAGCGCGCGGAGGGCGCGCTGGCCGCCTCCGAGGCGCCCGCGGCCGACGCCGCGCCGATCGAGGCCGGACCGGCACCGGAAGCCCGCGATCCCGAGACCGCGCCGAGCGACGAGGCCGCGCCGACCCGCTCGCGCCGGCGCCGATCGCGGCGCAAGCGCTCGACGGGCGCGGCCGCCGCCGAGGGCGCGGAGACCGCCGCGCCTGTCGACACGCCCGCCGACGATGGCGAGGACGCGCCGCCGCGCGACGCCGCGCCGCGCGACACCGACGGTGCCGACGAGGGCGCGGCCGACGGCGGCGATCGTCCCGCGCGCCGGTCGCGTCGCTCGCGGCGCGGCCGGCGGCGCGGGGCGCGCACCGGGGGCGACGGCGCCGATGGGGGCGCCGCCGGGTCGGACGCGCCCGATGCACCCGCGTCCGCGCCGAGCGCCGAGACGCCGTGACGGGACGCCTGCTCTCCTCGTTGGTCGCGTTCGGCGTCGCGGTTGGCTCGCACGGGCCGTCCACGCCTCCCGCGCGCGCGCCGCAGGCGCTGCAGCCCGCGACCGCCGACGCCGCACAGCCGCGTGCCGCGGATCGCGCGCCGGTGCCGTGGGGCGTCGGTGAGGAGCTGATCTACGACGTGCGCTTCGGGCCCCTCAAGGTCGGCGACGGGTCGATGCAGGTCGCCTCGCTCGAGGACGTGCGCGGGCACGAGACCTACCGCACCATCTTCCACGTCCGCGGCGGCACCATCGTGTACAGCGTGAACGACGTGTTCCAGAGCTGGATCGACACGCGCACGCTGTACTCCCTGCGCTTCGTGAAGGACCAGGAGGAGGGGCGCAAGTTCCGCAACACGCGCATCGAGCTGTTTCCCGAGCGCCAGGTCTTCCTCGAGAACGACGACAAGGACGAGCAGAAGTCGGTGCCCAACCCGCTCGACGACGGCTCGTTCCTGTACTTCGTGCGCACGCTCCCGCTGCGTCCCGGCGACGTGTACGAGCTGAATCGCTACTTCCGCCCCGACCGCAACCCGGTGCGCATCCGCGTGCTGCGCCGCGACACGATCTCGGTGCCGGCCGGCAAGTTCCCCACGATCGTCGTACAGCCCACGATCAAGACGAAGGGGATCTTCTCCGAGGGCGGGCACGCCGAGGTGTGGATCTCCGACGACGCGGACCGCGTCGTGGTGCAGATGAAATCGTCGCTCTCCTTCGGCTCGCTGAACCTGTACCTGCGAGCGAAGAAGTTAGGCACCAAGTAGCTGCGTGCTCCGTCGCTGCGTAACGCGCACGTGCCGACGCAACGACGCAGCACGCAGCCACGCAGCCACGCAGCCACGCAGCCACGCAGCCACGCAGCCCTCCCATGTACGACGAAGCCGACCTGAGTCGCGTCCGCACCGTCCCGATCGCGCGCCGGCCCAACAAGGTGCGCGCCGAGGAGTTCGCGAAGCCGCCGGCAGCGGGCGGGCACTCGTTCGTCGACTTCCTCGACTCGCTGCCCGACGTGCTCGTGGCGCGCGACTTCGCGCGCGTGGTCGACGCGGTGGTCGACGCCGCGCGCGGCGGCAAGGGCGTCGTCGTGATGCTCGGCGGACACGTCGTGAAGACCGGCTGCGCGCCGGTCCTCGTCGACCTGTTCCGGCGCGGCATCGTGACGCACGTCGCGATGAACGGATCGGCGGCGATCCACGACTACGAGATCGCGCGCTTCGGCGGCACGTCGGAGGACGTCGCGGCGGGACTGCGCGACGGCACGTTCGGCATGGCGGAGGAGACGGGGCGCGGGCTGAACGAGGCGTTCGCCGCGGGCATGCGCGAGGGCTGGGGGATGGGCGAGAGCGTCGCCCGCGCGCTCGACGTCGAGCCGTCGCTCGCGCACCCGGAGCTCTCCGTCATCCTCAACGCCTGGCGGCTCGGCGTTCCCGCGACGGTGCACGCGGCGCTCGGCGCGGAGATCATCCACCAGCACCCCACCGCGAACGGCGCCGCGATCGGCGACACGAGCCACCGCGACTTCCGCCGGCTCGCCGGCTCCCTTCCGCGCCTCGACGACGGCGGCGTGGTGCTCAACCTCGGCAGCGCGGTGATCATGCCCGAGGTGTTTCTGAAGGCGCTCACCATCGCGCGCAACCTGCACGACGGCCGGCCGCAGGGGTTCGTGACCTGCGACCTCGACATGCAGCGCCACTACCGGCCGCGCATGAACGTCGTACAGCGCCCCACGCTGCAGAGCGGCCGCGGCTACGAGATCACCGGCCATCACGAGATCATGGTGCCGCTGCTCGCGTGGGCGGTCGTGGAGCGGCTCGGCTAGCGCGTCCCGCGGGCATGGCGTATCGCGCCGGGCTCTGGGGACTGACCACCGCGTGGGTCGGTGCCACCGCGATCGCGTTCACCTCCATCCGGCGCGGCAACATCGCGCAGCACCGCGAGTGGATGGTGCGCAGCTACGTGCTCACGGTCGCGTTCGTCGCGTTCCGGGTGACACACCGCGTCGTGGTCGCGGCCGGGATCGGCACCCCCGACGACCAGGTCGCCATCGCCGCCTGGGGTGCTGGGCGATCCCGCTGCTGCTGACCGAGTTCGCGATCCAGGGACGCAACGTGCTGCGGACGCTGGTGCGGGCGCTGCCGCCTCTGCCGGAGTAGGCGTCCCGCCGGAACGACGCGAACGAAAGCGGGGCACGAGGAGAAACCCTCGTGCCCCGCTCCGCTTTCGCCCCGACCGTCGCGCCGTTCAGAACGAGCTGCCGGACCACCGATCCCTGATTCGTTGCGCCGTACCCGGGCTGACGACTCGCAGGATGAGATAGATGATGAACCCGACGAACGCGATCTTGAGCGCCAGGACGGCGAGGAAGAGGAACAGCGCCATCAGCGGTCCGAAGATCCCGAAGACGATCTTCAGGGCGAGCAGGCCGAGGACGGCGAAGAGGCCGATGGTGAAGACGGTGCGCAGCATGTCGTATTCTCTGTTGTCAGGGCTGCTCCTTCGTACGCTCGAGCAGGGGGTGGGGTTTCATGGCGCGGGTGGCGTCGCGGCCCGTCCCATGCGGCTCCCGGCGGTGCGTCGCCGGGGTAAGGCACCACCGTTCTGCGCGTTGGACGGTTACCACTCGCTACCTCTCGGGGACGCGCTCCGGTAGATTTCGCGCCGCTCGCACCGACCGACGGCGCGGGCTTTCCCCGGCGAACGCGCGATGGCCGAGACACTGTATCAGATTCTGGGGCGACACCGCACGGAACCGCTCCCCGAGCGGAAGCCGTCGTGGCTGAAGGTGAAGGCGCCGGGCGGCCCGAACTACCTCCGGCTCAAGCAGCTGATGCGCTCCCTCGACCTGCACACGGTCTGTGAGGAGGCGCACTGCCCGAACGTCGGCGAGTGCTGGGAGCACGGCACCGCGACGTTCATGATCCTCGGCGACGTCTGCACCCGCAACTGCGCGTACTGCGCGGTCGCGCACGGGCGCCCGCCGCGGTTCGACCCGGCGGAGCCGGAGCGCGTGGCCGAGGCGTGCGCCGAGATGCAGCTCCGCCACGTCGTGCTCACCTCCGTCGACCGCGACGACCTTCCCGACTTCGGGGCCTGGGCGTTCGCCGAGACGATCCGGCAGATCAAGGCCCGGCTCCCCGAGACGTCGGTCGAGGTGCTCGTTCCCGACTTCCAGGGGCACGAGGAGTCGATCCGGACGGTGCTGGAGGCAGAGCCGGACATCTACAACCACAACACCGAGACCGTCCCGCGCCTGTACAAGAAGTGCCGCCCCGGCGGCCGCTACGAGCGCGTGATGAACATCTTCCGCACCTCCAAGCGACTCGCCCCGCACATCCCGACGAAGACGGGGATCATCCTCGGGATGGGGGAGACGAACGAGGAGGTCGTCGCCGTGATGCGCGACCTGCGCGCCGTGGACGTCGACATCCTGACGCTCGGCCAGTACCTCCGGCCGTCCGACTCGCACATCGCGCTCGACCGCTACGTGACGCCGGAGGATTTCCGGTGGTTCCGCGAGGTCGGGCTCGCGCTGGGGTTCAAGCACGTCGAGAGCGCGCCGCTGGTGCGCTCGAGCTACCACGCCTGGGAGCAGGTCCAGGCGGCGCAGGCCGCCACCGCCTAACGTCCGAGAGACTCACACATGGCGAAGAGAAAGGGCGAGGCGCGCGGCGGGGCCGCCGTGGCCGACGCGCCCACCACGGAGAACGAGGCCGCGCCGAACGGCGGGCCTAACGGCGCGTCGGACGGCGCGCTGAACAAGGAGATGCTGCGGTCCATGCTGCTGCAGCGTCGCTTCGAGGAGCGGTGCGCCGAGGCGTACGCCATCGGCAAGATCGGCGGCTTCTGCCACCTCTACATCGGCCAGGAGGCGGTGAGCACGGGCGTCGAGTCGCTGCTGCGTGCCGACGACTACGTCATCACGACGTACCGCGACCACGGCCAGGCGCTCGCGCGCGGCATCTCGCCGCGCGCGATCATGGCGGAGCTGTTCGGCCGCATCGACGGCGTGGTGCGCGGCAAGGGCGGCTCGATGCACATCTTCGATCGCAACACGAACTTCCTCGGCGGCCACGGCATCGTCGGCGGGCACGTGCCGCTCGCCGCCGGCGTCGGCTTCGCGATCAAGTACCGCGGCGGCGATCAGGTCATCGTCTGCTTCATGGGCGAGTCCGTGGTGAACACCGGCGCGTTCCACGAGGCGCTGAACATGGCCGCGCTGTGGAAGCTGCCGTGCGTCTTCCTGATCGAGAACAACCGCTACGGCATGGGAACGGCGCTGGAGCGCGCCAGCTCCATCCACGACATCCACGAGCGCGGCGCGGCGTACAACATGGCGCGCGCGTTCTGCGACGGGCAGGACGTGTTCGCCGTGCGCCAGACGGTCGGCGAGGCGATCGAGCGGGCGCGCAAGGAGCAGCTGCCCACGCTCATCGACGTGCGCACGTACCGCTTCATGGGCCACTCGATGTCGGACGCCGTGAGCGGCACGTACCGCACGAAGGCGGAGCTCGACGAGTACCTGAAGCGCGACCCCATCGCGCTGCTGCGCGCGCACATGCAGGAGAACGGCGAGATCACCCCCGAGGACGTGCAGCACATGGACGAGGAGATCAAGGCCCTCGTGCAGGACGCCTGGGACTTCGCCGACAACAGTCCGGAGCCGCCGCTGGAGGCGCTCTACGAGGACGTGCTCGTCGACACGACTTCCTGACCCGCCTAACCGATGCCTGTCATTACGTACCGCGACGCGCTGAATCAGGCGCTGCGCGAAGAGATGCAGCGGGACGACCGCGTCTTCATCATGGGCGAGGAGGTGGGCGTCTACCAGGGCGCCTACAAGGTGTCCAAGGGGCTCCTCCAGGACTTCGGCGAGATGCGCGTCGTCGACACGCCGATCACGGAGCTCGGCTTCGCCGGCGTCGGCGTCGGCGCGGCGATGGTCGGGCTGCGCCCCGTCATCGAGTTCATGACGTGGAACTTCGCGCTGCTCGCGCTCGACCAGGTCGTGAACGCCGCCGCGAAGATGCTCTACATGTCGGGCGGCCAGTACAACATCCCGATCGTGTTCCGCGGGCCGAACGGCGCCGCGCTGCAGCTCTCGGCGCAGCACTCGCAGGCGTGGGAGAGCTGGCTCGCGCACATCCCGGGGCTCAAGGTCGTCGCGCCCGGCACGCCGTACGACGCGAAGGGGCTGCTCAAGTCGGCCATCCGCGACGACAACCCGGTGTGCATGCTCGAGGGCGAGATGCTGTACAACACCAAGGGCGAGGTCCCCGAGGAGGAGTACGTCATCCCGATCGGCAAGGCGGAGCTGAAGCGGGAGGGCGACCACGCCACGATCGTCACGTGGGGGAAGATGGCGCTCGTCGCCGTGAACGCGGCCGACCAGCTCGCGAAGGAAGGCATCCGCGTCGACGTCGTGGATCTGCGCACGGTGCGGCCGATGGACACCGAGGCGATCTACGAGAGCGTGCGCAAGACGAACCGCTGCGTGGTGCTCGAGGAGGGGTGGCCGCACTCCGGCGTCGGCGCGCAGGTGACCGACTCGGTGCAGCGCGAGTGCTTCGACCATCTCGACGCGCCGGTGATCCGCGTGCACCAGGAAGACGTGCCGATGCCGTACGCGAAGAACCTCGAGAAGGCGGCGAAGCCCGACGCGCCGAAGACGATCGCCGCGATCAAGAAGGTCCTGTACCTGGAGTGAACCTGCGTGGCTGGGTGGCTGCGGAGGTGACCGTCACGCAGCCACGCAGCGCGCAGCCACGCAGCCCACACCAGAGATATCCATGGCGACGAAAGTGATGATGGAGGCGCTCTCCCCGACGATGGAGGAGGGGCGTCTCGTCAAGTGGCTGAAGAACGAGGGCGACGCGGTGAAGACGGGCGACACGCTCGCTGAGGTCGAGACGGACAAGGCGATCATGGAGCTCGTCGCGCGCGGCGACGGCGTGCTGCGCAAGCGGCTCATCGACGAGAACACGTCGACGCCGGTGGGGCAGCTCATCGCCGTCATCGCCGCGCCGGACGAGAACATCGACGCGCTCGTCGGCGGCGCGGCGCCGGCGCCCGCCGCGGCGCCTGCCGCCGCGCAGCCCGAGGCAGTCGTGGCGCAGCAGCGCGAGCAGGCCGGCGCGTCGTCGGTGCCGCGTGCGCCGTCGCAGTCGCAGGGCGAGGCGTCCACGCCGCCGCAGGAGAAGGTCGCCGCCGCGCCGCCGGGTGCGGCGGGTGGCGCGGCGCCGCGCACGCCGATGCCGCAGGCCGGCGGTCACGAGTCGGAGCAGGCGCCGCACGCCGCCGACAACGGCGGCCGCGTGCTCTCGTCGCCGCTCGCCCGCCGCATGGCGGCCGAAGCGGGGCTCGAGCTCGAGCAAGTGCGCGGCTCCGGCCCCGGGGGACGCATCATCCGTCGCGACGTGGAGGCCGCGGCCGCCGCGCCCCGCGCACCGTCCGCCGCGCCCGCCGCCGCATCCGAGCCCGCGGCAGCCGCACCCGCCGCACCCGCTGCCGCCGCACCGGGCGACTTCCAGGACGTTCCGCTCACCCAGATCCGCAAGACGATCGCGCGCCGGCTGAGCGAGTCGATCGGCCCGGTGCCGACGTTCTACCTCACCGCGGAGTTCGACATGGCGCGCGCCGCGGAGCTGCGCACGCAGCTCGCGGCGATGGGCGACGAGTACAAGGTGTCGTTCAACGACATCGTGCTGAAGGCGGTCGCCGTCGCGCTGTCGATGCACCCCGAGGTGAACGCGCACTGGCTCGGCGACAAGATCCGGCAGCACCGGCGCGTGCACCTCGGGATGGCCGTCGCGATCGAGGACGGGCTCATCACGCCGGTCATCTTCGACGCCGACAAGAAGCGCATGGGGCAGATCTCGCGCGAGGCGAAGGAGCTCGCAGGCCGCGCGCGCGAGCGGAAGCTGAAGCCGGAGGAGTACACCGGGTCGACGTTCTCCGTCTCGAACCTCGGCATGTTCGGCATCGACCAGTTCACCGCGATCATCAACCCGCCCGAGGCGGGGATCCTCGCCATCGGCGCGATCGAGGACAAGCCGGTGGCGGTGAACGGCGAGGTGAAGGTCGCGAAGCGCATGCGCGTCACGATGAGCTGCGACCACCGCGTGATCGACGGCGCGTTGGGCGCGAAGTTCCTGCAGACGGTGCGGAAGCTGGTGGAGAGCCCGCTCTCGATGCTCTGACGGATCGGACCGCAGAGGACGCAGAGGGCGCAGAGGACTGCCTAACGGCTCCGCTGCGCCCTCTGCGTCCTCTGCGGTTTCGTTCTCGTCAGGGCGTCTTCACGACTGCGGCGCCCTTGTCGTCCGGCTCGAACTTGACCGGCCACTGCACCACCTGCCGCACGGCGTGCCCCTTCCGCTGCGCCGCGGTGAAGTGGAGGCCGAACAGCGCGGCGCGCACCGACTCGCTGAACGCCGGCGCGGTGGACGAGACGAAGCCGATCGTCTCCCCCTCGATGTCGCCGTTCGCGTCGACGACGAACTCCGCGACCACCTTCCCCGCCGTCTTGCGCAGCGCGTCCGGGTACTCGGGCGTGAACGGCACGACCGGCAGCATCACCGCCGCGTCGTCCACCTGGTCGGCGGTGAACACGTCCCCCGACTCGACGAGCTTCGCGAGCTGCAGCGACGACACGCTTCCCGGGCCGGTGCGCGGGCCGCCGCGGCGCGTCCACACCGCGATCACGCCGCACACGGCGTTCGACACGCCGCCGCGCAGCGCCGCCGGCACGGTCGCGATGCCGCTGTACAGCTCGATCCCCTCGATCGCGCCCGGCGGGATGGCGTCGAGGTCGAGCGCGAGGGCGCCTAACGGGGTGCCGTCCATCCAGTAGAACGGCGTGCACGCGCCCTGGCTGCTCGCGCCACGCGACGCGGTGCCGGCCGACATCGAGTTGCGGAACTGCGGCACGAGCGTGCCCGCCTCGCCCTGCACGAGGACGACGCCGGGCACTGAGCGGAACAGGTCGGACGTTCGCTGCGGGCGCCGCTTGTCGATGTCGGCCCGTGTGACGAAGCGGCCGAGCCCCGCCGCCCGCCGTCGCTCGAACGCCGCGAACGGCGTGATGGACGCGGTCGCGCGCGACTGCGCGCGCACCACCACGCCCGCCATCGCCTGTGCGGCGCGCTCGAGCGGCACGATCACCGCGCCGCCGTCGACCTGCGGCACCTCGACCTGCAGCGTCTCGGGACGGAAGCCGACGCGCCGCACGCGCAGCTCCACCTGTCCCGGTGCGACGTCGCCGAAGCGGAACGCGCCGTCGGCGTCGGTGGTCGCCTGCCTCGCCGCGCTCGCGCTGCCGGCGGCGCGCATCTCGACGATCGCGCCGGCGAGGCGGGCGTCGTCGGCGCCGCGCACGTTGCCGGCCACGACGTAGCGCGGCGCCGGCTGCGACGACAGCAGCGCGGGCGCGAGCGTCCCGGCGAGAATCGTTAGACGAGTGCGCATGGCTCCGTTCCCTCTGGCTCTCACCCTAGGATGCGCGCCGGTACGGGGGGGCGCAACGCGCGCGCGGGCCGGAAACGCGACGCGGCCCGGAGCCGAAGCCCCGGGCCGCGTCGAGCCGTCTCAGATCACTGGCAGGTGACGTTGCCCCCGCGCAGGTCGATCTCCGTCTTCGGGATCGGCAGCACGCTGTTGAACGCGTCGGCCGACTGCTCCTTCCGCAGGTTGGTCGCGTTGAAGCGGTTGTAGAAGCGCAGGTCGACGAGGCGATGGGCGCCCCCCTCGAGGAGCAGCGAGTACCGCTTCTCGTAGAGCAGCGCGTTGATCGCGGCCGTGGCGCTCGTGAAGGTGGCGTAGTTCGGCAGACCACCCTCCTTGCGGCGCACGACGTTGAGGTCACGCGTCGCGGCGTCCAGCTGGCCGAGGCCGATCTCCGCCTGCGCGCGAAGCAGGATCAGCTCCGCGTTGCGGATGATCGGGATCGGACCGGTGAGGTTCGCCGGATCCGAGAGCGTCGTCGTGTACGTCGTCTGCACGTTGTTGCGCGTCACGCGGGCGATGGTCTTGATCTTCGCCGCCCGCAGGTCGCCGGCCTGGATGCTGTCGCCGACCGACGGGTTGAGGTAGATCGTCGACGCCGCGATCGGGCGCTGCGTCTCGCCCGGCGCGGTGCTGTACGTGTAGTACACGCCGCCCGTCAGCGTCGTCGCCGTGGTGTCGAGGAACGACGCGTTCAGCGCCGTGACCGCCGCCGTGAACGACGCCGCGTTGCCGGCGAGGCCGCGGTACACCTCGACCTGCCCCTTGATGGCGCGGTTGAACTTCAGGAATCCCGCCGGGTTGTCGAACGAGCCGTTGGTCGAGAAGCCCGCCGGCAGCTGGATCTGCCCGAAGCTCGAACCGGCCGCCGCGAGATCCGTCGCGCCGGAGTCGAGGATCGCGCTGATGGCCGCGAGCGCGTTCGGCGTGCAGAGGATCGGCGAGACGGGGTCGTTGATCGTGTTCGGCACCGTCACCGGGATCCCGTTGTTGCCGCGCATCTCCCACGCGCGCAGCAGCTCGAGCGCCATGATCGTGTGCGTGATGCCGCGCACGCCGGCCTGCTCCTGCGCGCTCAGCCCCTGCGCGCTCCCGATGCCTTCGAGGAGCGCCTTCCCCGTCCGGATGGACTGGAAGTACCCGAGCCACGAGCCGCCGCCCGTGAACGCGCTGGGGTCGATCGGCACGCCGAGCAGCTCGGTGATGAAGCGCGACTCGGCCGGGTCGAGGTTGTAGACGTCGCGCGCCATCGTCTCCGCGAAGACGAGGTAGCGGAAGCCGTTGTTCGTGCGGTTGTTGTTCAGCAGCCCGGAAAGGAGCAGCTGCGCCGTCGCGGCGTTGAGCCCCCCTGCGATCGTCGCGGAGGAGACGTTGTTGAGGTCGGGCACCGAGGTGGAGTCCTTGCAGGCGGCGAACAGCGCCGCCGACCCCACCGCGGCCACGACCGCGGAACGCTTGAAGAGGTATCGCATCACGTGGTCAGCAGAGGGGCGATTAGAAGTTCGCGGAGATCGCGAAGAAGAAGCTCCGGCTCGGCGGATACGGCGTGACGTCCTGGAACCGGCCGATGTTCTGGTTGCCGAAGTTCGAGACCTCGGGGTCGTAGCCGGTGTAGGGCGCCCACGTGTACAGGTTGCGCCCGGCGAACTCGAGGCGGACGTCCTGCGCCGAGGAGCCGAACACGCGGCGCGCCACGCTGGTCGGGATGCCGTACGAGAGGTTGATCTCGCGCAGCTTGAGGAACGTGGCCTTCTCGAGGTACACGCCGGCGCCCGTGCTGAACGCCGCCAGGCGCGCCTGCGACGTCGCGGTGTCCGCGAGCAGGTTCGTGCCGTCCCAGTAGTTGTTGGTCAGGTTGACCGTGTAGCCGCCCTTGCGCCAGTCGAGCAGCCCGCCCAGCCGGAAGCGGCCGACCGTGAAGTCGTTCTGGAAGCCCATCTGGAAGTCGGGCGCGCTCTCGAACAGCTGCGTCTTGCGCACGCGGCTCACGAACGCACCGGTCGAGCTGAACGTCGTGTCGAAGCCGGCGTGGTTCACCTGGACGCTCGTGATCGAGTTGCCCTGGCAGATCCACGACGCGCCGTAGCGCACCGAGAAGAAGCTGCCGCCGTTCGAGCACGGCACGTCGAGTCGCGTGACGCGGCTGTTGTAGTTCGAGAACGTCGTGTGCGACGTCCACGTGAGCGCCTTCGTCTGGATCGGCGTGGCCTGGAGCTCGAGCTCCGTGCCGGTCTTGAACATCGCCCCGCCGTTGATCGTCTTGCTCGAGAAGCCCGTGGACGGGGCGACGGCCGCGTTCAGGATGAGGTCCGTGATCCTGTCACGGAACAGCGTCGCGGACACGCTCATGCGCCCGGAGAACAGCTGGACGTCGATGCCGCCCTCGGTCTCGTTCGACGTCTCCGGCTTGATGTCCGGGTTGCCGGCGATCGAGGAGATGAGCCCACCGAGCTGACCGCTGTACGGCGACACGGGCAGCGTCGTGTACTTCGCGCCGAAGCCGGGCTGATTGCCCGCGCGGCCGAAGGCGAAGCGGAGCTTCACCTCGTCGGTGTGCGGCGGGAGGAACGGCACGCGGTACGACGCGGCGAACTTCGGGTACGCGTAGAACTTCTTGTCGTCGCCGTTCACGCTCGAGCGCTCCGCGTTCACGGCGCCCGTGAGCAGCAGCCGCTCGTTGAACATGAGCAGCTCTTCCTGCGCGAAGTACGCGAGGTCCTTCACCTGGAAGCGCGTCTCCGTGTTCGACTGGTTCAGGCCGAGGCGGATGTTCTGCGCGCCGGCCGGCACGGTGCGCGCCTGGTTCCAGAGCTGGTCGCTGTTCCGGAACTCGCGGCGCAGACCGAACGACGTCGTCGCCGTGAACGGCGACATCGTGAGGCGATGGACGCCGCTCAGGTTCAGGTTCGCGTACTGGCTCGTGACGTCGCTGTTGACGAGCGTGCCCGGCTGCCCGTCCGCCGACTCGTAGTACGCGATGGACGGCGAGTTGACCTTGCCGTGGTCGGTGAACGCATCGATGCCGCCCAACGCCGTGATGTCGAACGTCTGGCGCTGCGACGTGTACGCGGTCCACGTGGCCGAGACGTTGCCGATGTAGCGGTAGACGTCCTCCGGCTCCTTCGTGACCGTCGCCGTCTGGAACGGGTTCGTCCCCTCGCCGATGTACGGGTTGCGCGCGCCCGACTTCAGGTCGAAGAAGCTCGGCGTGGTCGAGAAGATGTCACCTGGCGAGATGATCGGGCTGTTGTCGTTGCCCGAGACGCCGCGATCGGTGAGCGTGTGGATGAAGTTGTTGTTCGCCTGCAGCGTGAGCTTGCTGCCGATCGTCTGGCCCAGGTTGCCCTGCAGCGACTGCTTGTTGTAGTAGCTGCCGCGCTGGATCGCGTTGTCGCGCTGCGCGAAGCCGCTCACGTAGTAGTTCGTGCCGGTGTTCGTGCCGCCGCGCAGCGAGAGCGCGGTCTGGTACGACGGCCCGTCGGGCTTGTAGAACTCCGACTCGAAGTCGTGGCACGTCGGATCGTACGGCGCCGGCAGCGCGCCGCCGTACCAGTCCTCCGCCTCCTGCTGCGACGAGAAGCAGCGGATACCGAGCTTGCGGTTCCCCTGCAGCTGGTACGTGCCGAGGCGCTGCGTGGCCGAGAACTGCGTGCGGCCGTTCGCGCCGCGCTTCGTGCGAATGACGATGACGCCGTTGGAGGCCTTGGAGCCGTAGATGGCGCCGGCGGCCGGACCCTTCAGCACCTCGATGGACTCGATGTCCTCGGGGTTGAGGTCGGCCGTGCGGTTCACCTGCTGATCCTGGCTCGTCGAGATGCCGCCGCCCGCGTTCGTGATCGAGTTCAGGCCGATGCCGAACGACTGGTTGCTGACGATGACGCCGTCGACGACGTAGAGCGGGCTGGACGTCGCGTTGATCGACGTGACGCCGCGCAGCTGGACCTGCGAGCCGCCGCCCGGCGCGCCAGAGTTCACGGTGATGGTGGCGCCGGCGATCTTGCCCTGCAGCGCGTTGTCCAGCGTCTGCGCGGGCGCGCGGGTGAGCTGCTCGGCGGTCACCTGCGACACCGCGTTCGCGGCGTTCGCGCGGGCCACCGAGGTGGCCGTGCCCGTGACGACCTGCGTCTCGAGCTGGAGGACGTCCTTGTCGAGGGTGACCGTGACGTCGGTCTGGTTGGCCGTCACCGGGACGACCTTCGCGAGGTACCCGATGCGGCGGACGCGAAGCTGCTGCGAGCCGGCCGGCACCGAGATGGAGAAGCGGCCCTGCTCGTTCGTGTACGTACCCGTGGTCGTACCGACCACCTGGACGCTCGCCGCCGAGAGGGGCTCGCCGGAACCAGTGGCCGTGATGACGCCCGTGACCCGACGCACCTGCGCCGACGCGCTCGTCGCGCTCAGCGCCAGACATGCCAGCGTGACGAGCAGGAAGCGAATGCGACTCACTCGTGAGTCCTCGTTGAAGTGGAACGGACCCGCGTCCCGCCTATCGGGACGCGTCCGCGCCGCTGGGGGACCCTGGCGGGCCCGTCCCAGGGACGGCGTGGCCTGACTCCGCTCGGATGCCTCGTCCGTTGATCTTCTGGCGACTCCCCTGAGCCGCCACGGCGACGCGCGCGCGGAAAACGACGTTCGGCAACACCAGTCGCCGTCCTCGCGGGGAGCATGGCGAGACGACGGCGAGCGGCACCGGCTCGAGTGGGCAGCCAGCCGGACACAGACGAGAGACCTGGTCTCTCGACGGCGCGTCACCATCGGGTGACGAGTCGTCCCGCCAGCTGACGGCTCACCCTCATTTCGAAGCGCCACAGCTTATTCACCCCCCCGGCGGCCGCGCAACGACGCAGCGCCGCGATGGGACGAGTGGGGGATGGGGCGGGCGGGTCGGCCGGGGCAGCGTCGGGGGTACGGCGGGGGTACGGCCGGGGTACGCCGGGGTGGACGCCCTCGGTATCTTTCGGCGCCGCGCCCCCCCGGACGCGCCGGGGCGCACGCTCCGCGAGGCCCCTGCGGGCGCCGGCCGGGCGGGTCGGCCCTCCTCCACCCGATCCCGACATGGCTTCGTACGACGTCATCATCCTCGGCGGCGGCCCCGCCGGTTACGTCTGCGCCATCCGCTGCGCGCAGCTCGGTCTGTCCACCGCCGTCGTCGAGCGCGAGGGGCTCGGCGGGACCTGCGTGCTGTGGGGGTGCATCCCCGCGAAGGCGCTGCTCGAGAGCGCGTCGCTGGCGAACAAGGTCCGCCACGCCGGCGACTTCGGCGTCGCCGTGGAGGGCGTGAAGTTCGACTACGCCGTCGCCATGAAGCGCTCGCGCGCCGTGAGCACCCAGAACTCGAAGGGCGTCGAGTTCCTGTTCAAGAAGAACAAGATCGCGTGGATCCGCGGCGAGGGGCGCGTCACGTCGCCGAAGCAGCTCGAGGTGAAGCTCGCCGACGGCAAGACGGAGAAGCACGACGCGAAGAAGGCGATCGTCATCGCCACCGGGTCGCGCGTGAAGGGGCTGCCGCAGATCGGCCTCTCGCTCGACAAGAAGGCCGTCATCTCGTCGGACGAGGCGCTCATCCTGGAGAAGGCGCCGAAGACGATCGCGATCGTCGGCGCCGGCGCGGTGGGCTGCGAGTTCGCCGACGTCTTCAACGCGTTCGGCAGCGAGGTCACGCTCATCGAGGCGCTGCCGAACATCCTGCCGCTCGAGGACGCGGACAGCTCGAAGGAAGTCGAGCGCGCGTTCAAGAAGCGGAAGATCGAGGTCCTCGCCGGCGCGAAGATCTCGAACGTGAAGGTCGGCGCCGACGCGGTGTCGATGACCGTGGAAGCGGGCGGCTCGAAGAAGGACCTCACGGTCGAGAAGGTGCTCGTCGCCGCGGGGCGCGCGCCCGTGATCGAGGGCGCCGGCATCAAGGAGATCGGCGTCCAGCTCACGGAGCGCGGCTTCATCAAGATCGACGACCACTTCCAGACGAACGTGAAGGGCGTCTACGCGATCGGTGACGTCGCCGGCCGGCAGATGCTCGCGCACAAGGGCGAGCGCGAGGGACACGTGCTCGCCGAGCAGCTCGCCGGTCAGCACGCGCACCCGGTGAACTACGGCAACATCCCGAACTGCACGTACTGCCACCCCGAGGTCGCGTCGATCGGCCTGACGGAGCAGCAGTGCAAGGAGCAGAAGCTCGACTACAAGGTCGGCCGGTTCCCGTTCTCGGCGAACGGCCGCGCGCGCACGTCGGGCGAGACCGAGGGGTTCGTGAAGATCATCCGCGACGCGAAGTACGGCGAGATCCTCGGCGCGCACATCGTCGGCGCGCACGCGACGGAGATGATCCACGAGCTCGCGGTGGCGCGCGAGAACGAGTTCACGGTGGAGGAGGTCGAGCTCACCGTGCACGCGCACCCGACGCTGTCCGAGGCGGTCGCCGAGGCGGTGATGGATTCGCTCGGTCGGATGGTCCATGCCTGAAGCCACGCCCTCGACGCTCTCCGCTCCACGCGCCACGCTCGCTCCGGCGGACGCGGAAGCGAGCGTGGAGCGTGGAGCGGAGAGCGTCGAGCGAAAGCTGCTCGTCGTGGATCTCGGGCGGATGGGCTACGGCGAGGCGCTGGAGCTGCAGCGCGCGGCCGCGCGCGCGCGGATCGCGGGATCGCTCGACGAGGACGTGCTGCTCCTCGTCGAGCACCCGGCGGTGGTGACGTTGGGCCGGTCCACGAAGGCGACGAGCCTCCCGCTCAGCGCCGACGCGATCCGCGCGCGCGGCGTGGAGGTGCACGAGGTGGAGCGCGGCGGCGACGTCACGTTCCACGGGCCGGGACAGCTCGTCGGCTACCCGATCGTGGACCTCAAGCGGCACAAGAAGGATCTTCACTGGTACCTGCGGCAGGTGGAGCAGGCACTCATCGACGCGCTGGCGACGTTCGGCATCGCGGGCGGGCGCGTCGAGAAGTACACCGGCGTGTGGGTCGGGAGTCGGGACTCGGGACTCAGGACTCGGGACTCGTCCTCCGCAACCGAGTCCCGAGTCCCGAGTGCCGAGTCCCGAACCCCGGCGCGCAAGATCGCGAGCATCGGCGTCCACGCGCGCGACTGGGTGACATGGCACGGCTTCGCGCTGAATGTCACCACGTCGCTGTCGTACTTCGACCTCATCGTGCCGTGCGGCATCCACGGCGTCGAGATGACGTCGGTCGCGCGCGAGCTCGGACGCGACGTGTCGCTCGCCGAGGTGGGCGAGGCGGCCTCGCGCGCATTCGCGTCGCTGTTCGCGCTCGAGCCCGAGCCGATGGGCGTCGACGCGCTCGCCGCGTCGTTAGGCACCGCGGCCGCGCGCTGACCCGCGGCCGGCCGAGCGCATGTCGAAGGCGCCGCCCCGCGTCTACGTCCCGCGTCCCCGCGAGGTGCGCCCGCCCGGCGAGGGCGGCGCGCCGCTGAACCCGGAGCAGCGCGCGGCGGCGGAGCACGGCGAGGGCCCGCTGCTCATCATCGCCGGCGCGGGCACGGGCAAGACGCGCACGCTGGTGCACCGCGTGGCGCACCTCATCGCGCGCGGCGCGGCGCCGGAGCGGATCCTCCTGCTCACGTTCACGCGTCGCGCCGCGCAGGAGATGCTCGCGCGCGCCGAGCGGCTCGTGGGCTCGGCAAGCCACCGCGTGGCCGGCGGGACGTTCCACGCGACCGCGCACCGCCTGCTCCGCCGCTTCGGTCCGGCGGCCGGCATCGCGTCGGACTTCACGATCATGGACCAGGGCGACGCCGAGGATCTCATGCAGCTCTCGCGCGCCGTGCTGGGATTGGCGGAGAAGAAGCAGCGCTTCCCGAAGAAGGAGACGCTGCACGCGATCTACTCGCGGCACGTGAACACCGAGTACACGGTGGAGCGCATCCTCGCCGAGGAGTACCCGCAGTTCGCCGAGCGGCTGGGCGACATCGGGCGCGTGTTCGCCGACTACACGGAGCGCAAGGCGCAGCGCAACCTCGTCGACTACGACGACCTGCTGCTGTTCTGGTCCGCGATCCTCGAGCAGGCGCCGACGCTCGCCGACAAGATCGCGGCGCTCTACGACCACATCCTCGTCGACGAGTATCAGGACACGAACGTGCTGCAGGCGCGCATCCTCCGCGGGATGTGCCGCGCGCACAAGAACGTGACCGCGGTCGGCGACGACGCGCAGAGCATCTACTCGTTCCGCGGGGCGAGCTTCCGCAACATCCTCGACTTCCCGACCGACTTCGAGGGAACGACGATCGTCACGCTGGAGCAGAACTACCGCTCGACGCAGGCGATCCTCGACACGACGAACGAGGTGATCGCGCGCGCCGCGGAGCGCTTCTCCAAGCGCCTGTGGACCGCGCGCGGCGGCGGCGAGAAGCCGTGGCTCGTGGCGTGTCAGGACGAGCGCGCGCAGACGCGCTTCGTGGCCGACCGCGTGCTGGAGCTGCACGAGGCCGGCACCGCGCTGTCGGAGATCGCGGTGCTCGTGCGCGCCGGCTACATGACGGCGGACCTCGAGATCGAGCTCACGGCGCGCGGCATCCCGTTCGAGAAGTGGGGCGGCATCAAGTTCCTCGAGGCGGCGCACGTGAAGGACGTGCTCGCGTTCCTGCGGCTGCTGGAGAACCCGCGGGACGAGGTGAGCTGGTACCGCGTGCTGCTGCTGCTTCCCGGCATCGGCGACGTGACGGCGCGCTCGGCGATCGAGCACATCGCGGCGAGCGGCTGGGACCCGACGTCGCTCGCCGGCTTCACGCCGCCGCCGAAGGCGCGCGAGGCGCACACGCGGCTCGCCGCGCTGCTCGCCGCGCTCGTGGCCGCGCCGTCGCTCGACCTCGGCGCGGAGATCGGCCACATCCGCCGGCTGTACGACGACCTGCTGCGCGAGCGGTACGACGACGCCGAGCCGCGGTTGAACGATCTCGAGCAGCTGCAGACGATCGCCGCGAGCCACGCCGACCGCGCCGCGTTCCTGTCGTCGATCGCGCTGGAGCCGCCGGCGGCGACGCGCGACCTCGCCCAGGGCGGCGCGACGGAGGACGACGTGCTCGTGCTGAGCACCGTCCACTCCGCGAAAGGCAAGGAGTGGGACGTCGTGTTCGTGCTGTGGGCGGCGGACGGCTTCTTCCCGCTCGCCCGCGCGACGGAGGATCCCGCGGAGCTGGAGGAGGAGCGGCGGCTGATGTACGTCGCGATGACGCGCGCGCGGAACGAGCTGCTCGTCACGTACCCGCTCCACGCGTACCCGTCGCGCTACACCGCCGACTACTCGCTCGACCAGCTGTCGCGGTTCATCGATCGCGGCGTGCGCGAGACGATGCAGCGCGTGGTGGTCGGTCCGGAGAACGAACCGGCCGCTCCGCCGGCGCCGACGGGACCGACGCCGACGGTCGATCTGCGGGCGATCCTGCGCGGGCGATTCGGCGTATGAGGCGGTCAGACGCGAGGCGAGGACGTTCTGGGGATCCAACGGCGATTGGAACGATCCTGCGATGAGCTCCGAGCCTATCACAATGTCCTTTTCGATCGCCGTCGGATCCCCAATGGTACTCGCCTACGATCTCGCGCCCCGACTCCAATCAGTCCGTCCGATGTTCCGCCTTCGTCTCGTCGCTGCCCTGCTGCTCATTGCCTCCGCGACCGGCGCGCAGCCCGTCACGAAGGATCGCGCGCCGTCGTCGCCGGACGCGCCGGTGCCGCTCGACACCGCGGTGCTGAGCGGGCGGCTGCCGAACGGCGTGCGCTACCTGCTGCGCCGCAACGGGCGCCCGGAGAAGCGCGTGGCGCTGCGGCTCGCCGTGAACGCCGGCTCGGTGCTGGAGGACGAGGATCAGCGCGGCCTCGCGCACTTCGTGGAGCACATGGCGTTCAACGGCACGCGCCGCTTCGCGAAGCAGGGGATCGTCGACTTCCTCGAGCGCTCCGGCGTGCGGTTCGGTCCCGACCTGAACGCCGGCACGAGCTTCGACGAGACGGTCTACCAGCTCGACGTGCCGAGCGACAGCGCGAAGGTGCTCGAGACGGCGGTGCAGATCCTCGCCGACTGGGCGCATGGTCTCACGTTCGACTCCGCGGAGGTCGTGCGCGAGCGCGGCGTGGTGCTCGAGGAGTGGCGGCAGGGACAGGGCGCGGGGTCGCGCATCGCGAACCAGCAGCGGCCGATCGTGCTGCAGGGCTCACGCTACGCCGTGCGTCTGCCGATCGGCGACACGGCGACGATCGTGCGCGCCGACGCGCCGCGACTGCGCCGATTCTACGACACGTGGTACCGGCCGGATCTCATGACCGTCATCGCGGTCGGCGACGCGGATCCGCGGCGACTGCGCGACCTCGTGGCGCGCGAGTTCTCCAGCATTCCCGCGCCGCGTGCGCCGCGCGCGCGCCCGACGTTCGACGTCCCGGCGCACGCCGCGCCGCTCGTGTCGGTGGTGACGGATCGCGAGGCGACGAGCACACTCGTGTCGGTGCTGTACAAGCAGCCGGCGCGCCCGTTAGGCACGGTGCGCGCCGCGCGGCGCGAGATCGTCGAGGCGCTCGCCGACATCATGCTGAACGAGCGGCTCTCCGAGATCGCACAGCGCGCCGACCCGCCGTACCTCGGCGCCGGCGTCGGGGGCGGCCAGTGGGTGCGCAGCGCGGAGCTGTTCTCGGCGTCGGCGCGCGTGCGGGACGACGGCGTGCTGCGCGGCCTCGCGGCGGTGCTCACCGAGGTGGAGCGCGTGCGGCGCACGGGCTTCACGGCGTCGGAGCTGGATCGCGCGCGTCGCAACCTGCTGCGCGCGTTCGAGCAGCAGTACGCGGAGCGCGACAAGACGTCGAGCGACGCGCTCGTCTCGCGGCTCGTGGACTACGCGCTCACCGGCGACCCGCTGCCGTCGCCCGCGTGGGAGTGGGCGGAGGCGCAGCGCGTGGTGCCCGCCGTGACGCTCGCCGACGTGAACGCGAGCCTCGCCGCGCGTCTCGACGGGGCGAGCCGCGTGATCACCGTGCAGGGTCCCGAGAGCGCGCGGGGCGCCATGCCGACGCGCGAGCAGCTGCTCGCGGTGTTCGATCAGGTCTCGGGCGCGACGCTCGCCGCGTACGCCGATTCGGCCAGCGACGTGCCGCTCGTGCCGACGATGCCGACCGCGGGGCGCATCACGGCCGCGCGCACGATCCCGGAGCTCGGCGTCACCGAGTGGACGCTGTCGAACGGCGCGCGCGTGCTGCTGAAGCCGACCGACTTCAAGGCGGACGAGGTGCTGTTCCAGGCGTTCGGGCCTGGCGGCGTGAGCGCGGTGGGGGACACGGACTACGTCGCCGCGTCGCTCGCCGCGCAGATCGTCCCGCAGGGCGGCCTCGGCGCGTTCGACCGCATCGCGCTGCAGAAGCGACTCGCGGGAACCGCGGCCACGGTGTCGCCGTTCATCGGATCGCGGTGGCAGGGGCTCGTCGGATCGAGCTCGCCGAAGGACCTGCGCACGATGTTCGAGCTCGCGTATCTCACGCTCACCGCGCCGCGCGCGGACTCCACCGCGTACGCCGCGGTGCGCGCCCGGCTCGACGCGTTCCTGGCGACGCGCGGCAACAGCCCGCAGGCGGTCTTCCAGGACACGGTGATGGTGACGATGGCGCAGCACCACCCGCACGCGCGTCCGCTCACGCCGGCCCTCGTGCGCGAGATCGATCTGCCGCGCGCGATGCGCGTCTACCGCGACCGCTTCGCCGGCGCGGGCGGCTTCACGTACGTGCTCGTCGGCGCGTTCCAGCCCGACTCGGTGCGCCCGCTCGTCGAGCAGTACGTCGCGTCGCTCCCTGCCCCCTCGCGTCCCGACTCGGCGCGCGACGACGGCATGCGTCCGCCGACGGGCGTCGTCGAGCGCACGGTGCGCAAGGGGCTCGAGCCGCGCGCGTCGACGCAGCTCGTGTTCACCGGCCCGATGCAGTACAGCCGCGCCGAGCACGTCGCCCTCGGCGCGTTAGGCGAGGTGCTCGAGATCCGGCTGCGCGAGCGGATCCGCGAGGCGCTGAGCGGCACCTACGGCGTCGGCGTCAGCGCGTCGGCGCAGCGCGTGCCGTGGCCGTCGTACCAGCTCGCGATCGGCTTCACCTCGGCGCCCGACCGCGCCGACGAGCTGACGACGGCGGTGCTGCAGGAGCTCGACTCGATGCGCACGAAGGGTCCGACGGCGGACGAGATCCAGAAGGTGCGCGAGACCGGCCTGCGCGAGCTGGAGACGGCGGAGAAGCAGAACCGCTGGTGGCTCGGATCGCTCGCCGAGGCGGTGCAGTCGGGCGAGGATCCGCGCACGATCGTCGACGGGCGCGAGCAGCTCGCGCGGCTCACGCCGGCGCTCGTGCAGGAGGCGGCGCGGAAGTACCTGAACGCGGCGAACTACGCGCATTTCACGCTGATGCCGGAGAAGCCGTGAGGCGGCGCTGATACCTCGGCGCCGGGGAGGCGGCTCTGATACGGCGGCGCTGACGCCACGCGTTACCAGCGCCGCCGTTCCAGCGCCGCACTATCCAGAGCCGCCGTATCAGCGCCGATTCATCAGCGCGGCGCGCAGCGCCGCGAACGGATCCCGCTTCCCCCGCGCCAGCTCGATCACCCGCCGCACCGTCCGCCGCACGTCCCGTCCCTCGCGCTCCCACACCGCGTCGAACACCGGCAGGTCTCGCCCGTAGGTGAGCCGCGCGAGCAGCGACGCGTTGTCGAGCTGCACGCGCGCCGCCCACGTCGGCGGCGCGCCGACCTCCGGGGCGATGCGCGTGGCCAGCTCCGCGCGTGCGGCCCGGTAGACCGAGTCGCGCGCCGCGACGCGTGCCGTGCTGTCGGCCGGGTGCGCGGCGTACGCGGAGTCGAGCGAGCGGCCTAACGCCGTCCAGAACGCGGCGAGGCGCTTCTCCTGTCCCCAGCGCCGGTCCGCTTCCGCCGCGGCCGTCGAGTCGCCGCGTGCGCGGAACAGCCACGCCGACCCGCGTGCGCCCACGAAGCTCGCGAACGACTCGTTGAACGCCGCCTGACCGCTCGCATAGAACGTGTTGTGCGTGAGCTCGTGCACCACCGTGTTCGCGAGGTCCACTGCGTCCTCGCGCAGCGTCGTGTTCAGCAGCGGATCGTTGAACCAGCCGAGCGTGCTGAACGCCGGCGACGGACGCAGGTACGCGTCGAGTCCCGCGTCCAGCAGGTCGGCCTTCGCGTGGCGCGCCGCGTCGAACGCGAAGAACCCCTTGTACGGGACGCGTCCGACGATCGGGAACCACCACGTGTACGGTGCGAGCGTGTCGCGGCGCGCGCCGGAGAGTACGAGCACCAGCGTGTCGCGCCCGATGTCGCTGTACAGCGTGAAGCTCTCGCCGGCGCGGAGCCCGATCGAGTCGGCGGCGAAGCGGCGGGCGTCGAGCACGAGCCGGAGCTTCGCGCGCGTCGCCGCGGGCACGGTGGAGTCGGCGACGATCGCGGCGATCGGGCGGCGGCGCGCGAGGATGCGCCCCTCCTCCCACGCGGCGCGCAGCAGGTAGCGCCCCGTCGGGAACGACGCCAGGCCGGCGACCGCCACGGCCAGCGTGCCTAACAGGCCTAACGCGACGCGACGCGCGATGGCGCGGCCGCGCGCGCGCGCCGCGGCGCGCGGAGAACCGGCCACGGGCTACGGCGAGATGCGCAGCACGCCGAGCTGCGGCGAGAGCGTCGGCGACAGGGCGCCGCCGTTCGGCCCCGTCAGCCGCACCGTCACGCCGCCCGCCGGCACCGTCAGCAGGAAGTACGTCGCCGTCCCCTGCACCATGTTCACGAACGCGAGGCTGCCGGTGAGCGGCTGACCGCGCAGCGCGAGCGGGTAGCCCGAGAGGCCGAAGCCGCGCGCAAGCAGCTCGCGCAGCGGCCGGGTGCCCGTGCGGTACCGGGGCGACACCGCGGCCCGCGGCAGTCCCGGGACCGAGTCCGCGTAGAGCGCGAGCGCGAAGTCGCCGAACAGCGACGCGAACGGCTCGCCGGCCGCCGACTCCACGTTCTGGCCGCTGCGCAGCCCCGTCTGCACCAGCCGCGCGTACACGCCGTCGCCCTTCTGCGCGCCCAACCACTTCAGGAACAGCCACGCTGCGCCGCGCTCCTCCAGCGTGCCGAAGTCGCGGAACGCGGTGACCGAGTGCGACGTCGGCGACGACAGATACAGCGTCGCGTTCTCCAGATTCCCGCGCAGGAACGGCACCGCCGAGTCGGGAAGCAGCGCCGACGTCTGCGTGCGTCCCGAGGGCGCCGGGTACCGCACGTCGTAGTACCGGGCGCCCAGCTCCTCGGCGACGTGACTCAGCCCCTCGTTCAGCCACACCGCCTCCACGCTGCCGCGGCGCACCAGCACGTGCTGGTTGAACGAGATCATGTGCTGGAACTCGTGCAGGAACGTCGCCGGGAGCAGCGCCATGACGTCGCCCAGCCGGTGCGGGCAGCTGCGCTCACCGCCCGGGTCGGGCACGAACGAGTAGTAGATCTCGCCGCGGTTCGAGTTCTTGTTGCGCGTGTCGAGGTCGACGCCGAAGAAGTAGCCCGGCACGTATCCCTGCGACGTGCACTGCGCGGCCGACGTGAGCGCGTTCACGAGCGGCGTCATGAGCACGATGACCCGACCGTTGCCATCGATGTCCGACTCGGTGCCGAACGTCGTCGCATCGATCTCGTAGAGCGTGCGGTCGAACAGGTCGCCGAGCTGCGTCACTGTCGTGTCGGCGAGCGGCGCGGGCGCGCCGACGTCCTCGTACAGCAGGATGTTCGTCCCCGCGTAGCGCAGCCGCGCGGTGGTCGAGGTGAACGCGGTGCCGTCGAGCCGCGACAGCACCCGGAAGGTGCGCGTGCTCCCGAGCGAGGGCGGTGGGGGCAGGTCGGTCAGCGCCGCGGTGTTGGGCGACCGCACCTCCGCCCGCGCGCCCTCGAGATCGGTCGGCTCGGCGGGGGCGGCGTCTCGCGCGACGTCACGCGCGATGTCGCGCTCCGTGGCGCGCAGCATCTGCTCGAACGCGCCGCGCACGTCGAGCCGACCCGCGGCCGGCTGCACGCTGGCCCGGCGCGCCGAGTCGTCCACCATGGTCGCCGTCGTCGCGCCGTCGATCGCCAGCGCGTACTGGCGCTCGGCCGGAACGCTGTCCGCGTACGAGGCGTACTGCGGCACGAGGAGGTAGCGCTGCCCCGGAGTCTGGAGTCGGAGACACCCGGCCTCGGTGCCGCGGCTCGTGATCCCCTCGCCCGTCGCCAGCCGGAGCGGCGCGTCGGCGGAGAGGGAGACCGTCGGCACGCTGTTCGTCGTCGCGGAGCCGGTGCGCACCGCCACCGAGACGGCGCCCGACGGCAGGCACGGCGGGACGACGGCCTGCACGAGCGTGTCGGACGGCGCGCCGACCACCCGCCCGCGGGCCGATCCGAACAGCACGTCGGAGCCGCCGTCGGCGAGTCGGGCGCCGCGCAGGACGATGGTATCCCCTGAGGCGTACGTCGCCGGCTGCACCGCGATCAGCTCGGCGGGGGCGGTGGGGAGCACGCGGAACTCGACCCCGCGATCCTCCTGCCCGCGCACGCTCCCCGCGATGACCACCGAGTCGCGCGTCCCGCCGAGTCGCAGCCGCGTGAGGCCGACGCCGTCGGCGTTCGTCGCGACGAGCGTGTCGGTGAGCACCGCGCCGCGTCCGGAGACGATCCGGAAGCGCACGGCGACCCCCTTCGCCGGCGCGCCGTCCGGCTCCCGCACCTCGACCTGAATGGGCTGTCGGAGCTCGCTCCCCGCCGGGGCCGCGAGCTGTACACCCCCGATCGGCAGGACGGTGTACAGAGGGAGCGGCGCGGTCGGATCGGTGCCGCCGCACGCGAGCGCCAGCCCGAGCACGATGGTGCACAGGGCGGCGAGCCCGGGGGCGGTGAGAGTCCTCCAAAGTGTTGCCAGACCGTTATTTACGGTCACTAGGCGCCCTCCGCGGCGCTTTGACAGCGCCGACGTCGGCGCTATTCTACAGTCCGATGTCTTTCGTACACCTGCACTGCCACTCCGAGTACTCGCTCCTCGACGGCGCCAACCGGATCGACGACCTCATCCGGCGAGCCCTCGAGTTGGAGCAGCCCGCGCTGGCCGTTACCGATCACGGTAACCTGCACGCCGCGTGGGAGTTCCAGGAGAAGGCGAAGAAAGCGAAGATCAAGCCGATCCTCGGCATGGAGGCCTACGTCGCCCCCGGCTCCCGTCTCGACCGGAGCCGGCCGGCGCCGGGCGCCAAGCCGTACTTCCATCTCGTGCTACTCGCGCGCGATGCGGTCGGTTACAAGAACCTCGTGAAGCTGTCCTCGCTCGCCTTCACCGAGGGATTCTACGTCAAGCCACGGGTCGACCGCGAGTTGCTGGCCGCGCACAGCGAGGGGCTCATCGTCTCCTCGGCGTGCCTCGCCGGCGAGGTGGCGGGCCACCTCATGGACGACCGCTGGGACGCCGCCCGGGAGGCGGCCGAGTGGTACGCGAACGTCTTCAAGGACCGCTACTACCTCGAGGTCCAGGCCCACGACTCCGAGGGGCAGGCGCAGCTGAACGAGCGGATCTTCCGGCTCGGCAACGAGCTCGGGCTGCCCGTCATCGCCACGAACGACGCGCACTTCCTGAAGCGCGAGGACCACGACGCGCACGACGTCCTCCTCTGCATCGGCCTTGGCGCCGACCGCGAGGACGCCAAGCGGATGCACTACGACCGCGGGCTCTACTTCAAGACCCACGCGGAGATCGCCGAACGGTTCCCGGCGCGCGCGGACGTGCTGGAGAACACCCTCCGGATCGCCGACGAGGTCGACGTCCAGTTCGGCAAGAAGTACCACGTGCCGTCGTTCCCGCTGCCGCAGGGCGTGGCGACGGAGAACGACCTCCTCGTGAAGCTCGCCCGCGACGGCGCGGTCGCGCGCTACGGCGACCCGCTGCCGAAGGAGGTGCAGGAGCGCCTCGACTACGAGCTCGGCGTCATCCTGCAGACCGGCTACTCGGGCTACTTCCTCATCGTCGCCGACTTCATCAAGGCGGCGCGCGACCGCGGCATCCCCGTCGGCCCGGGGCGCGGCTCGGCCGCCGGCTCGCTGGTCGCGTACGCGCTCGGCATCACGAACGTCTGCCCGCTGAAGTTCGATCTCCTGTTCGAGCGCTTCCTGAACCCGGAGCGCGTGTCGATGCCCGACGTGGACGTCGACTTCTGCTTCGAGCGGCGCGGCGAGGTGATCGACTACGTGCGGCAGAAGTACGGCAAGGAGTCGGTCTGTCAGATCGTCACCTTCGGGACAATGAAGTCGCGCGCCGCCATCAAGGACGTGGGCCGCGTGCTCGGCTTCACTCCTGCTGAGACGGACCAGCTCGCGAAGCTCATCCCGAACCAGCCGAACTTCTCGCTCACGATCGCCGAAGCGATCGAGCAGGTGCCCGACGTCGCGCGGCTGTACAAGACCGAGCCGCGCTACACCGAGCTGCTCGACTACGCGAAGGCGCTCGAGGGACTCTCCCGCCACACGGGCGTGCACGCGGCCGGCGTCGTCATCGCGCCGGGCCCGGTGAGCGACTTCGTGCCGGTGTGCACGCAGTCGTCCAAGGGCGCCGGCGGCGACGGCGACGAGAAGATCACGGTCGCGCAGTACGACATGAACTGCCTCGAGAAGGCGGGCATGTTGAAGATGGACTTCCTCGGGCTGACCACGCTCACGGTCATCCACGACGCGTTGAAGTCCATCGAGGCGCGCACCGGCCAGTGGCTGGATCTCGACGCGATGGAGTTCGACGACCCGAAGACGTACCAGATGCTCCGCTCCGGCCGCACGGCGGGCGTCTTCCAGTTCGAGTCGCCGCTCGCCACCGACGTGCTGCGGCAGATGCGCTGCGACCGCTTCGACGACCTCGTGGCGTCGAACGCGCTGCTGCGTCCCGGCCCGCTCGATACCGGGATGCACAAGGTCTACATCAAGCGGAAGCGCGGCGAGGAGCCGGTCACGTACCAGCTCCCCGAGATGGAGCCGATCCTGCGCGAGACGCAGGGCGTCATCACCTATCAGGAGCAGGTGATGCGCATCGCGCAGACGCTCGCGGGCATCTCGCTCGCCGAAGCGGACGTGCTGCGCAAGGCCGTCGGCAAGAAGGACGCGGAGCTCATCCGGCAGGAGCTCGGCAAGTTCATCGAGAAGGCGGTCGCGAAGGGGCACGACCGCGTCGTGATCGAGGACATCGCCGGGCAGATCGAGACGTTCGGCCGCTACGGCTTCAACAAGTCGCACTCGGTCGCGTACTCGGTCGTCTCGTACCACACGGCGTGGCTGAAGGCGAACTATCCCGCGGACTTCATGGCCGCTCTCCTGTCGAGCTGCATCGGCAAAACGGAGGACGTCGTGAAGTACATCGCCGAGGCGCGCGAGATGGGGATCGAGGTGCTGCCGCCGGACGTGAACGAGTCGGGCTACAAGTTCACGGTCGTCGGCGAGAACCGGATCCGCTTCGGCCTCGGCGCCGTGCGCAACGTCGGCGAGGGCGCGGTGCAGTCGGTGCTCGCGAGCCGCGCCGAGGGCGGCGCGTACACGAGCTTCTTCGACTTCGTCGAGCGCGTGGACCTGCGCGCGTGCAACAAGCGCGTGTTCGAGGCGCTCGTCTGCGCGGGCGCGCTGGACGGTCTCGGCGGGCACCGCGCGCAGTACCTCGCGGCGCTCGACACCGCCATCTCCGCCGCCTCGCTGAAGCAGGACGAGGAGCAGCGCGGCGTGCTGTCGCTGTTCGGCGAGGCGGCCGCGGCCGACGACGCCGGCAGCTCGGCGCACAAGCTCACGCTCCCGAACCTGCCCGCGTGGAGCGAGAGCGATCGCCTCACGCGCGAGAAGGAGATCCTCGGCTTCTACGTCTCCGGCCATCCGCTGGAGCCGTTCCGCGCGGAGGCGGAGATCTTCGCGACGCACAAGGTCGCGGAGCTCGGTGCCTGGACGCCGGAGCCGATCACGCTCGCGTGCGTGGTGACGGCGGTGAAGAAGCAGATCTCCAAGCGCAGCGGAGCCGAGTTCGCCCGGTTGACACTGGAAGATTTCTCGGGATCTTCCGAGGTGCTGGTCTTCCCCGAGGCCTGGTCGGCGCTCAGCGATGCCGTGAAGACCGACGTGCCCGTGCTCGTGGAAGGCGGATACTCCAAGCGCGATCAGGGAGCGGAGAGTCCCACATTCATCGTCGAGAAGGTGACCCGGCTCGCCGAGAAGCGTGTCGGCGGGCAGGTGGCGATCGCCATCGAGCTCGCTCCCGGCGCCGGCCTCGCGCCCGGCGTGATGCGCGACGTCCGCGCGACGTGCGACGCGTACCCGGGCTCCGCCCCGCTCGAGCTTCGCTGGCGCGATTCGCGCGCCAGCGCCCGCTTCCGCTCGCGCTCCCTCAGCGTCGCCCCGTCGAACGCCGTGCTGGCCGAGCTGCGTGCGCTGCTCGGCGACGAGCGTGTACGCCTGGTCAGGGCATGAACCTCTCCACGCTCCGCGCTCCACGCTCCACGCTCGCCATGTCGTCCGGCAGCGTGAGCGTGGAGCGTGCAGCGTGGAGCGTGGAGGAACCCCAATAGAATGGCAACTGCGGCGCTCGATTTCGAGAAGCCCATCGCGGATCTCGAGCGACGGATCGACGAGCTGAAACGGCTCGCCGCGGAGCAGTCCGTCGACGTGCACGAGGAGATCGCCCCGCTCGAGCGCAAGCTCGGCGAGCTGCGGCTCGAGATCTATCGCAACCTCACCCCGCTGCAGCGCGTGCAGGTCGCGCGCTCGGCGCGGCGACCGTTCACGCTCGACTACGTACGGCTCTGCTTCACCGACTGGATCGAGCTGCACGGCGACCGCGCGTTCCGCGACGACGCGGCGATCGTCGGCGGCTTCGCGCGGCTCGACGGCGAGACGGTGATGGTCATCGGCCAGCAGCGCGGCCGCGACACGAAGGAGAACCTGCGGCGCAACTTCGGCATGCCCCACCCCGAGGGCTACCGCAAGGCGCTGCGGCTCATGAAGCTCGCGGAGAAGTTCCAGGTCCCCGTCCTCACGTTCATCGACACGCCCGGCGCGTGGGCCGGGCTCGGCGCCGAGGAGCGTGGGCAGAGCGAGGCGATCGCGCGCAACCTCATCGAGATGGCGCGGCTGCAGGTGCCCATCATCGCGACGGTGATCGGCGAGGGCGGCTCCGGCGGCGCGCTCGCCCTCGGCGTCGCCGACCGCGTGCTCATGCTCGAGAACTCGGTCTACTCGGTGATCACCGTCGAGGGGTGCGCGGCCATCCTGTGGAAGGACGGCAAGAGCCCCGAGATGCGCGAGAAGGCCGCGTCGGCGCTCCGCATCACGGCGCCGGATCTCTACGAGCTGCGCGTGATCGACGAGATCGTTCCCGAGCCGCCGGGCGGCGCGCACGCTGACCACGAGACGACGGCGAAGGCGCTGAAGGACGCGCTGTGCAAGCACGTCGACGAGCTGCGGCGCGTGAAGCCGGACAAGCTCGTTAGGCGCCGCCGCGAGAAGTACCTGAAGATGGGGCAGTTCACGGGCTGATGTCGCATCTCATCGAGGTCGCGTTCAAGGGCAACCGCAAGGAGTTCTACCTCTGGGACGGCGACGATCCGCCGCACCTGAAGGTGCCCGTCATCGTCGAGGGTGACCGTGGCGAGGACCTCGGCCACGTGCACGCGGTGGAGGAGGCGGCGGCGCACCGGTTCGCGGGCGTCGCGCACGGTGCGGCGCTGCTCGGCGGCGGCAGCGCGGCGCAGCCGGCCAAGCGCGCGCTGCGGGTCGCGACCGCGGACGAGGTGCGGCGCGGCGCCGACCTCTCCGAGCAGAACGAGAGCGCGCGCCGCAAGTCGATCGAGCGCGTGAAGGCGCACGGCCTCGTGATGAAGGTCTCCGACGCCGAATGGCAGTGGGACCGCCGCAAGCTCACGCTGTACTTCACCGCCGAGAAGCGCGTCGACTTCCGCAACCTCGTGCGCGACCTCGCGGCGTTGTTCCGCACGCGCATCGAGCTGAAGCAGATCGGCGTGCGCGACGAGGCGAAGCGGTTGAGCGGCGTGGGCCGGTGCGGCCGCGAGTACTGCTCGGCGGCGTGGCTTCCGGAGCTGCGGCCGGTGAACCTGAGCGTGGCGAAGGACCAGCACCTGTCGCTGAACCCGACGCAGATCTCCGGCGCGTGCGGTCGGCTCATGTGCTCCCTGCGCTACGAGCACGAGTTCTACGTGCAGGCGCGCAAGCGCTTCCCGAAGGAGGGGAAGGTGCTCGTCACGGCGAAGGGCGAGGAGAAGGTCGTCGCGAACGACATCTTCCGCGACCGCGTGACGCTGCGCGCGCTCGACGGCGAGATGCGCGTCGTGCCGCTCGCCGACCTGCGTCAGGAGCTCGCGTCGCTGTCGGAGCGCGAGTCGCCCGCCACCGAAGCGACGCCGGAGCGGCCGAGCGACAGCGCGGCCCCCGAGCGCCGGCGCGGCGAACGTCGTCGCGCACCCGAGGCAGCCCCGCTCGTCGACCTCGCCGCGCCGACCGTCCTTCCCGTCGAGGCATCGCCCGTCGCGGAGATCGACGTCGACGTCGAGGACGACGTGGACGACGAGACGGGCGACGCCGAGCCGGCGGCCGACGGCAGCGAGGGCGGCGAAAGCGCGGAGCCGACCGACGGCACGACGGCCGAGGGCACCGCGCCCACGCGTCCACGGCGGCGGCGTGGACGGCGCGGCGGACGGCGCGGGCGCGGCGGTGGCGGCGCGGGCGGCGCGCCGGGCAACGGCACACCGGGCAACGGCACACCGGCGGACGGCACGCCCGGCGAGCCGCCGGCGACCGCCTAACGATCGAGCGAGGGGACCGAGTGAGCACGCCGTTCTACATCACGACCGCCATCGACTACGCGAACGGCGAGCCGCACCACGGACACGCGTACGAGAAGCTCGGCGCCGACGCGATCGCGCGCTACATGCGGCAGGCCGGCCGCCAGGTGCACTTCCTCACGGGGCTCGACGAGCACGGGCAGAAGGTCGCACAGACTGCCGAGGCGCGCGGCGTGCCGCCGCAGGCGTTCGTCGACGAGATCGCCGACGCGTTCCAGCGGATGTGGGGCCGGCTCGAGATCTCGTACGACCAGTTCATCCGCACGACGGACGCGGCGCACAAGCGCGGCGTGAAGGCGCTCATCGAGCGCATCCACGCGCGCAACCCGGACGACTTCTACGAGCAGACGTACGAGGGGTGGTACTGCGTCGGGTGCGAGCTGTTCAAGCGCGACAACGAGATCGAGAACGGCCACTGCGTGCTGCACCCGACGCGCGAGCTGCAGTGGACGCAGGAGCGCAACTGGTTCTTCCGCCTGACGAAGTACGCGGACTTCCTGCGCGCGCTGCTCACCGAGAACCCCACGTTCCTGCGCCCCGAGAGCCGCCGGAACGAGATGCTTGCGCTGCTCGACCTCGGGCTCGAGGATCTCTCCATCACGCGCTCGCGGCTCGCGTGGGCGATCCCCTTCCCGCTCGTGTCGTCGGGCGGCGAGACGCAGGGCACGTGGGTGTGGTTCGACGCGCTGCCTAACTATCTCACGGCGACGGGCTTCCCCGACGCGGGCTTCGAGTCGCGCTGGCCGGCGCAGCTGCACGTCGTCGGCAAGGACATCACGCGGCTGCACACCATCGTGTGGCCCGCGATGCTGCAGGCCGCCGGGCTGCCGGTTCCGCAGCAGGTGTGGGCGCACGGCTTCGTGCTGTTGGGCGGCGAGCGGTTCAGCAAGAGCTCCGGCGTGCGGCTCGACCTCGGCGAGGCGATGGACCGCTACGGCGTGGACGCGCTCCGCTACTTCCTGCTGCGCGAGGTGCCGTTCGACGGCGACGGCAACTTCTCGTGGGAGCGGTTCGACGATCGCTACACGAGCGATCTCGCGAACGCGTTCGGCAACCTGGCGAGCCGCGTGATCTCGATGGTCGAGAAGTACTTCGACGGCGAGGTGCCGGCCGCCGCGCGCACCGTGGTCGACGACGCCGACTTCGCCGATCTCGCCGACTTCCACGCCGCGATGGACGGCACGCGCGGCTACCTGCCGCACGAGGCGCTCGCCGCGGTGTGGCGCACGGTCGCGCGCGCGAACGAGTTCGTGCAGAGCGCGGCGCCGTGGGCGCTGGCGAAGGACCCGGCGCGGCGCGCCGAGCTGGCGAGCGTGATGGCGTCGCTCGTCCGGCAGCTCGCGCGTCAGACGGTGTGCGTCGCGCCGTTCATGCCCGCGAAGGCGGAGGAGCTGTGGACGCAGCTCGGTGCGCCCGCCGCCGGCCGCGCCCGCGCCGCCGACGTCCGCTTCGACGAGCTGGCGTCGCTCGACCCCACGGCGTGGCGCGTGACGAAGGGCGCCCCGCTGTTCCCGCGCCCGGCCTAACGGGGAGGGCAGGAGGGCGAGAGGGCAGGAGGGCAGGAGGGCAGGAGGGCCGCTGACTCTCCTGCCCTCCTGCCCTCTCGCCCTCCTGCCCTCTCACTTGCCCTGCTGGGGCTCCCCGCCGCGGACGCCGCCCGAGCCGCTCTGGCCGCGCAGGCTGTTGCCGATGAGGAACGCCGCGACCGCTGCGATGCCGCTGAACGCGACCGTACGCCCGACCGACAGCTTGCGGACGCGCATCGTCTGCACCGCGGACAGCGGAAGGGTGAGCTGGTCGCCCGGCCAGTCCTCCTGCGTGCCCGTGGAGCGGGCGACGCTCCGCACGATCATGGTGATCGACGAGTCGGCGCGATTCACCACGCGCCCCTCGAGCGCCGTGGCGCGCGGGCCGAGGCTGGTGACGAGCGACGAGGTGCCCTGCGGCGACAGCACGACGTGCACGTCCCCCGACGGAGCCGGCCCCGCGCCGTCGAGCGGGGCCGGCACCTGCGCGTAGCAGCCGGCGAGCGCCGCGGCGCCTAACAGCGACGCCGCGACGCGCCTACCTCGGATCACTGCCCGAGGCACTTGTTGCCGAACGGATCCGTCGCGTTCGCCGGATCGTTCGCGTTGCGCGCCGGCTGGCTCTGCGCCGGCGGGATGTTCGTGTTCGTCTGCCGCTCGTTCGCGTCGTAGAGCAGGCGCGCCGGGAACTTCTTCCCGCGGGCCGACTCGGGCGGCGCGATGTTCGGGAAGCACGTGCGCTTGTAGTCGTTCCACGGCTCGAGCGTGCCGTAGAGCGCGATGTACTTCTCGGTCAGGATCGCCTGCAGCAGCGCGTTCCCCGTCGTGCTGGCCGGCGTGGTCGGCACGCCCTCGACCCGCTGCTCCCCGTTGAGGAACGTGAGCGCCGACGCCGCGTCGCCCGTGCGGAACGCCGCCTCCGCCGCGATGAGCAGGTTCTCCTGCGCCGTCACGAGCGGCATCGACGTCGTCGGATCGTACGCGTACGCGTCGGCGAAGTCGGACGCGTCCGGCTGGAAGTAGCGCTCGAGGCGCGGATCGTTGCGCTGCTCGAGCAGGTTCACGATGAACGGCCCCGGCGCGAGATAGCCCGGCCGGTTCACGGCCACGAACTGGAACAGGAAGTTCTCCTCGCCCGCGTTACCCGAGAACGTCGCCATGAAGTTGCCGGCCGGCCCCTGGATTCCCTGCCGCGCCTCGGACAGCGCCTGCGCGTAGGCCGCCGGACGCACTTCCGCAGTGTGGAGGTAGAACCGCGCCTTCAGCGTGTGCGCCAGCGCCGTCCATGCCGCGCGGTCGCCGCCGTACGCGAGGTCGGCGCTGCCGGGCCCCACGTTCGTCACGCTCTTCGCCTGCAGGTTCACGATCGCGCGCGAGAGCACCGCCTGCACGGAATCGTACACCGTGAGCTGCGGGTCGAGCTTCGGGTTCGGGCCCGAGTACGCGGCCGAGTACACCACGTCGCCGAAGATGTCGGCGGCGGTGCCCATGAGCAGCCCCTCCTGCACCTGCGCGATGCCGAGGAAGAGCGTGTCCGCGGCGGCGCGCGCGAGCTGCTGCTCGCGGCGCACGTCGATCAGCCCACCACCGGCATAGATCGTCGTGTAGAACCCGTTCGTCGTGTTCTCGTCGATCGAGAAGCTCTCGCTCAGCGCCTGATACTGCGCGTTGGTGCCGGCGCACCCCTCGACGATGATGCACGCCAGACGCGACGGGTCGCTGCCGAGGATCGCCCACAGGTTCGACTGCACGCCGACGAAGGTCTGCTTCGTCGTGGTCGCCGATGGTCTGTTCGGGTCGGTGCTCAGCTCCCCCCCGGTGAGGAAGTCGTCGCCGCAGCCGGCGAGGGCCGCCGCCGCGACGAGCGCGGCAGCGGTCGTGATGCGATTGTATCGATGCACGGTGAGTCCTGGACTAACGGTTCACGGTGAACGCGATCACGAACGACCGGGACACCGGGTTGTTGAAGTAGTCGATGCCCTGCGTCAGGAACTCGGCGCCGCCAAGGTTCGCCTCGGGGTCGAAGCCCGTGTAGGGCGTCCACTGCGCGACATTGCGACCCGACACGCGGACGTTGATGCTGCTCACGCCCAGCGAGCGCCGCACCCACGGCTGGTCGGCCGTGTACGCGAGTGAGACCTCGCGCAGCTTCGTGAAGCTGCCGCTCTCGATGAACTGGCCGCTCACCGTGCCGAAGCCGCCGCCCTCGCCGTTCATCCACGCCTGCCAGTCCTGCGCGGTCTTGAACGGCGTCACGTTCGCGCCGGGGCCGGCGACGTCCGGATAGCGCGACGTCATGTAGTTCTTGCCGTACGCGCCCTGCTGGTTCCGGATGTCGGTGTCCTTGTGCGTGCCGAAGTAGTACAGGATGCCCTTCGTGCCGTTCCACACCTCGCCGCCGCGGCGGACGTCGAGGAACGCCGACAGCGTGAGACGCGACACGCGGAGCGTCGGGCTGAAGCCCATCGTCCACTTCGGGTTCGGGTCGGCGATCACGCGGTCCGTCGGATCGGGGACCGGGAGACCATCCTCCGCGAGGAACAGCGCGTCCTTCTTCGCGTTCGCGCCGCACAGCGCGTCGATGTCGCCGACGCCCTCGATCGTGAGATGGCGGCCGCAGCGCGCGAAGTCGAGGCCGCGGATGACGCCCGGCGCGTAGCCGACCGTCGACGAGCCGATCGCACCCGTGAAGCCCTCGAGGTTGTACGGGATGAACTCCGTCCCCTCGGCGAGCGCCTCGACGAGACCGCGGTTGCGGCCGAACTGCGCGCCGAGGTCGAAGCCGAGGTTCTTGCTCTGGTAGATGCGGGCGTTGAACTCGACCTCGAGCCCCTTGTTGGAGATCGTCGCCGCGTTCTTCAGCGCGCGCGTGGAGCCCGTCTGGCCGGCGTTCACCGGCAGCGCGATGATGACGTCCGTCGAGCGCTTGTTGTAGTACGTGACACCGAGCGTGACGCGCTGATCGAGGAAGCCGAGGTCCGCGCCGAACTCGCGCTCCGTGGACCGCTCCGGGCGCAGGTCGTTGTTGCCGAGCACGAAGCCGTTCACCAGGCCGCCCTGGCCGCTCTGCGACGCGTTGATGAAGTCCCCGTAGCCGCTGCCGAAGCCCTCGTTCAGCGACGCGCTGCCGGTCGAGAACGCGCTGATCGTCGCGTACACCGGCGGCTCACGCCCGGTCTGTCCGTAGCCGAAGCGCAGCTTGCCGAAGCTGAACGCGCCGCGCTCGTCGCTGTTGCCGAGGGCGTGCGAGAACGACCAGGCGACGCTCGCGCTCGGGAACAGCGCCGTGCGCTTCGATGCGCCGAACGTGGAGTAGCCGTCGTCGCGGACGAGCCCCGTGAGATAGAGCTGGTTCCACAGGTCGGCCGTGCCCTGCAGGAAGTAGCCCTGGATGTGCTGCAGCGAGCGGAACTCGCTCGGCTGGTACGAGAGCGTGTTCTGCAGGTCGAGCGGCTGGGGCGCGTTGAGCGTCACGCCGTTCACGTACACGCTGCGATAGCGCCGCGAGTTCAGCTCCTGCCCCGCGGACACGGTGCCGGTCCACCAGTTCGGCCGGATCGTGTAGTTCGCGGTGACGAGCAGGTTGTGGTCGATCTCGAGGTTCGTCTGCTGGAAGCGCGTGACCTGACCGTCGGGGCGGTTGGACGACGTCAGCGGCAGCGCCTCGACGCGATCGTCGTCGTAGTTGTCCGCGCCGAACGTCTCCTGGACGCGGAGCCAGTCGAGCGGACGCCAGTCGAGGTTGACCTGCGCGTTCACGCGCCCGAGCTCACTCTTGTTGCCCGGGTTGTTGAGGACGAAGAACGGGTTGTCGTAGCCGCGCGACCGCGTGAGGCTCGTCGGCGCCGGACGCGGGAAGCGGAACGAGCGGTGCAGGCCCGTCGCCGAGTCGATGTACTGCCGGTTGTCGAAGTTGGGCGGCGTGCGCAGCGAGCCGAGAAGCAGCCCCGAGATGTTGGAGCCCTTCTGCACGTAGCCGCCGCGGGTGTCGACGTAGTAGAAGTTGCCGCCGACGTTCAGCGAGTTGAACAGCCGGTGCGACGCCTTCAGGCGCGCCGTCGCGCGGTTGTAGTAGTTGTTCGGGCCGACGATGAACCCGTTCTGCCGCGTCAGGCCGCCCGAGACGAAGAACAGCGTGCGCTCGGTGCCGCCGGTGACGTTGAGGTTCTCGTCGAACGTCGTGCCCGTGTCGAAGATGTCGTCGATGTGATCGAACGTCGGGCCGCTGACCGCGGGCCCCCACGAGCGGCGATCGGGGGTGCAGTTCAGCACCGTGCACGTCGCCGCCGTGCCGTTCGCACCCTGCGCGTACGAGCGCTGCAGGATGTCCTTCTTCATGATGTTGTCGAACGTGTTCGTCGAGTTGAGCGTGTAGCTCGTCGTGCCCGCGCGTCCGCGCTTCGTGGTGATGAGCACGACCCCGTTCGCGGCGCGCGCGCCGTAGATCGCGGCGGCGGCGGCGCTCTTCAGGATCTCGATCGACTCGATGTCGTTCGGGTTGATGTCCGCGGCGCGGTTCTGCGTCACCGTGCTCTGGTCACCGCCGTTCGTGGAGACCGTCGAGTTGTCGATCGGTTGACCGTCGACGACGAACAGCGGCTGGCTGCTCGCGCCGCCCGTCACCGTCGCGACGCCGCGGATCTTGATCGAGGCCGACGACCCCGGCTCGCCCGACTGCTCGCGCACGACGACGTTCGGCGCCTTGCCGGCGAGCGCCGCGACCACGTTCTGCGGCGCCGACGCGCGCTGGATCGCCGTCGTGTCGATCGAGTTGATGACGTTGCCGAGGCGCTCGCGCGTCGTCACCGTGCCGGCGCCCGTCACGACGACGGCGGACAGCTGCGCGGGCGCGGTGGCCAGCGTGAAGTTCTGCGTGATGGTGCCGCCGCGCAGCGTGATCTGCACCGTCTCCGCGCGATAACCGACGACGCGCGCGGTGATCGCCACCGTCTGCCCCGACACGCGGTTCGCCGGCACCGTGAACGAGTACGTGCCGTCCGTGCGCGTGGTCGTGCCGTAGTTCAACGACGGGATGAAGACGCTCGCTGCGACGAGCGGCTGCCCGGCCTCACCGGTGACGCGGCCCGCGATCGTGGCCGCCGTCTGCGCGCGTACGACCGCGGGACATGCCGCGACCGCGCCGGCGAGCGCGAGAACTCGACTCCACTGTCGATGCATCGTGACTCCAAGGATATGAACGAGGTTCGGCGCCGGTCCGCGACCGGCACGCCGGTGCGCGCGGACGTCCGCGCGCGTGAGCCTGCAATGGCGGCGGACCAGCGCGACGGCGCGGCGGTCACCGAGCGCGGCCGCCGTTCGTCACTTCTGGATCACGTCACCCCACCAGAAATGCACGACGGCCCCCAACACGTAGGTGTCGGAGGGCCGTGGCCGGACTCGCAAGACCGCGCTGTGCTACGGCATCGCCATCGTCCACCCCGACATCTCCAGCGGCCGCCTGTAACGAGCGAACGGCTGGGCCGTCGGCGGCATGGGAGAACTTTCGCCAAACAGGGGGCCGTCGGTAAAGCCCCCGGGCTCGGCTACTTCGGACCGGGGTTCGTTCCTGGACCCGACTGCCCCGCATTCGAGCCGCCGAGCCCACGAATCGCGGCGCGCGCGAGCAGCACGCCTGCCGCGGTGCCCACCGTCGCCAGCGCGGTCCGCGTGCGCGACAGTCGGCGCTCGCGCACCTCGGCCACGAGCGGCCGCGGTACGACGATGTGCTCGCCGCGCCACGGCGCGGGGTCGTCATCCCGACGTCGCACCTGCCGCACGGCGATAGTGTACGCGCTCGCATCGCCGCCGCTCACGAGCGTGCCGTCGATCGCCGTGCTCGCGCGGCCAATATCGCGCGCGAGCACGACCGCGCCGGAATCCGTCAGCGTCAGCTCCACTTCGGCAGCCGGCCGCTCCGCGCCGGTGGACAGGGGCACGTAGTCGTAGCATCCCGCAGCCGTCACCAGCGTGAGCAAGACGCCGGTCGCGCGCGGGAGCGCGACCGGCGTCCGCCTGTGCCTCGTCACCGGCATGAATTCGGGTCGTTCGCGTTGCGCATCGCGAACAGGTTTAGCCCGGAGTCGTCGGGCGCGTTCGAGTTCGTCTGCGTTTCGGTCGACCCGTAGTAGAACCGTCCCGGAATGGCCGACTTGTTCAGCGCGGGCCTCAGGCTCGGGAGGCAGGTCCGCTTGTAGTCGTTCCATGCTTCCGGGTTCTCGAACGTCGTGATGTACTTCTCGTACATGATGTCTTGCAGCGTCGGCGATCCGATCGCTGGCTTCCCGTGAAGGGCGCGCACCCGATTCAGGAACGGCGCCGCCGCCGACGCACCACTCGTGACGAAGCTCGCCTCGGCGAGGATGAGCTGATTCTCGTCGAACGTGACGATCGGGATCGAGAAGCCGCCGTTGCTCGCTCGATCCGACCCAGCGATCGGCGAGATCTGATCGGGGGGCGTGTTCGCCAGCGCCTGGTCATACCCGCCATATCCCCCCGACGGGTTCTTGCCGAAGTACTCGCTCAACCGTGGATCGTCCTGCGCCTTCATGATGTCGACGAGCGGCTTGCCGGCGACGAGATCCTGCCCGAACGACGACAGCTGGAACTGCGCCCACATGTTGCGCTCCGTCGTCGCATCGGTGTGCGGATCCTTGAAGTCGTTGTTCGGCGTGCTGATCCCCTTCTGCGCCGCGGCGATCGCCTTCGCGTACTGCGCGTTGCCGAGCTTTTCGACCGTGTGCAGGTAGAGCCGCGCCTTGATCGTGTTCGCGAGCTCCGTCCACTTCGCCTTGTCACCGCCGTAGAACAGGTCCGCCGCGCCGGGGCCGTTGCCGCCGCCGGCGAGGTCCGTGATGGCCTTGTCCAACACGCCCTGCAGGTCATCGTAGATCTGCATCTGCGGGTCGAACGCCGGCATAGGATTGTCGCCCGCTGCCTCACGGTACGGAATGTCACCCCAGATGTCGGCGCCGAAGCCGATGACCATCGCCTCCATCACCTCGGCGATGCCCTTCGTCACCTTGTCGCCCGCCTTGTCCGCGCGGCTCTGGATCTCGCGCAGCTGGATCAGCCCGCCTCCCGTGTAGAGGCTGGAGAAGGTGGCGTCGAAGCTGTCGGAGTTGACGCCGACGTACTGCGCTTGCTGCTCGACGAAGCGTCCGCCGACGCCGCCGCATTGCTGCACCCACTGGCAGACGATCATCGCCATCGAGCTCTCCTCGAGCCCCATGAGGTTCGCGGAGGCGCCGACGAGCAGCTGGTTCGTGGCGGCGGCGGTCGGATTGTTCGGGTCCGCGACGGATTTGTCCGCCTCGAGGAAGCCGCGGCAGGCGCCTAACGTGATGGCGGCGACGGCGAGGCCGGCCGCGAGCCTGGAGGTGGCCGCGCTGATCTTCAGTCGCATGCGGTGGTCCTCCGGCTCAGCGGTTGAGTGTCAGGGTGATGACGACCGAGCGCGTCATCGGGAGATTGAAGTAGTCGGCCCCAAGCACGCGCGAGTTCGCCTGGCTCACGTCCGTCTCTGGATCGAGCCCGGTGTACTTCGTCCACGTGTGGAGGTTCCGCCCGGCGAGGCGCAAGTCCATCGACGAGACCCCGAGGGAGCGGCGCACCAGCCGCGCGGAGAAAGTGTACGCAACGGAGATCTCGCGCAGCTTCACGAACCCGCCGTCCTCCAGGCACTGCTCGTCGATCCCGGTGAACGCGCACGGCGCGATCGGGCCGCGGTACCAATTCTCTCCGATCGGCACGGCCGTTCCGGCGCCCGGGCCCGCGACCGGCCCGGGGAACCAGCCGGCCGTGCCGAACGTCTGCATGTTACCGGTGCAGTCGCTCGACGAGAGTGATGTGCAGATCGCGCGCGACTCGGTGTCCTTGTGCGTGCCGTAGCTCCACAGCGCGCCCTTCGTGCCGTTCCAGACCTTGCCGCCGTGCCGAATGTCGACCTGCGTGCCGAGCGACAGGCGCCGGAACTTGAAGGACGAGTTGATCCCGCCCGTCCACTTCGGGTTCGGATCGCCGAGGATGCGGAGCTTCGAGTCCTCGCACGGCATACCAGCGTCGTTGCAGTGATCGCCGTTGTCGATGTAGAGCGCACCCGTCGGCTTGCCCGCGCACACCGTCGACAGATTGAGCCCCTCCACGGCGTTGTCCGGGCTGATGCCGCAGCGCACCATGCCCTCGCTGCGGATCACGCCGAGCGGCTGGCCCACCATGAACACGTTGCCGACGAATCGCCCCGGCACGGGGAGGAAGTCCGCGCCCTCGAGCGCGACGAGCTTCGACCGGTTCTGGCCCCAGTTCAGCCCGATCTCCCACGACAGATCCTTGCGGGCGAAGGGGCGGATGTTGAGCGACGCCTCCAGGCCGCGGTTCTCGAGCGTGCCGCCGTTCTTGTACTCCGTGGCATAGCCCGCTGACGGCGCGAGCGGGATCGGCAGGATGGCGTCCTCGGTGCGCGACTTGTAGATCGTGAAGCTGAGGTCCGCTTTCTCGCGGAAGATGCCGATGTCGAAGCCGCCCTCGAGCTCCTTCGTGCGCTCGGTCTTCAGATCCGTCGACGGCTTCGTGGACGTGAAGACGAGGCCACCGAGGCCGCTCTGCGTCGGCGTGAAGCCGGTGCCCTGCGCGACACCTCCGAGCAAGTTCGTGCCGCTGAACGTGACCGACGTCAAGTACGGCAGCGGCTCGTTGCCCGCCTCGCCATACGACAGTCGCAGCTTGCCGAACGTCACGAATGACGGCTTGTACATCTCCGACCACGTCCACGCAGCGCTCGCTTTCGGGAACAGCGCGCGGCGATTGTTCTCCGAATACGTCGTCGAGCCGTCGTCGCGCAGCGCGCCGGTGAGGAAGAGCTGATTCGCGACGTCCAGCGTCGCTTGCCCGAAGTACGACTCGGTGTGCACCTGCGTCTGGTAGTCGCTCGGCGGATCGCGCGAGAGCGTGTTCAGGACGCTGAACGGCTGCGGCGCGATGAGCGTGCGGCCCACCTGCGAGAGCACGCGGAAGTTGCGGGAATTGAGGTTCTGGCCGGCGGTGAGCGTTCCCTTCAAGTTCTCCGACAGAGACCAGGTGGCCGTCCCCGTGAGATTATGATCGATCTGGTAGTTGACGATCTTCCCCTCGGTGATGCGGCCGCCGACGGCGACGTCCGAGCACTCCTGCGGGCACCCCTCGAGCCGCTCGTCGTTCGCATAGTCGGCGCCGAGCGAGTAGTTGAACTTGAGCCACTTCAGCGCCTGGTAGTCGACACCGACGTTGCCGAGCGATCGAGCGGTCTGCTGATTGTTGAGCTCCTCGTACAGCGTGTAGAACGGGTTGTTGAACCCGCGACTCTGCCCCTGCGTCTCGAGCGTCGGGTTCTGCAACCGGAACGATCGGTGCAGCCCCGTGGTCGGATCGAGGTACGGTAGGTTGTTGAAGTTGGGGGGCGTTCGGAGCAGGCCGAGGAGCAGCCCGTTCACGTTGTTGCCGCGCTGGACGGTGTGCCCACGCGAGTCGGCGTACATCACGTTGCCGCTCAGCGTCAGGTTGTCGGCGATCTTGTGCGAGCCGTTCAGTCGCGCGGTGGCGCGGTTGTAGTAGTTGTTCGGTCCGACGAAGATCCCCTCCTGGTGCATGTAGCCGCCGGACAGGAAGAACGTCGTCCGCTCGGAGCCCCCCGTGATGCTCGCGGTGTTGTCGACGATGTGCCCGGTGGTGAACGCCTCGTTCGCGTGGTCGTACGTGGGAGCCCCAGCGATGCGCGGGCCCCACGAGCGTACGCAGGCGCTCTTCGTGATGTCCTCGCACACGCCCGCGGCGACGTTCCTGAGCCCCTGCCCGAACGAGCGCTGGAGCGGATAGACCTTCGTCATGTCGTCGAAGCTGCCCTGGCTGCGAAGCGTGACGTGCGTCTCGCCTGCGCGTCCGTGCTTCGTCGTGATGAGGATCACGCCGTTCGCCGCGCGCGCGCGCCGTAGATCGCCGCCGCCGCGGCCCCCTTCAGGATCTCCACGTTCTCGATGTCGTCGGGGTTGATGTCGAACATGCGGTTCGGCGCCGACGTCCCTTCCTGCGTGCCGAACTCCGCCTGCCCGCCGACACCCGTGTTGCCCGCGTCCACCGGGTTCAGGTCGGTCGTCGAGAACGTGTAGTTCGTCACCGGCACGCCGTCGATCACGAACAGCGGCTCGATGTTGCCGATCAGCGTGCGCAGCCCGCGGATCTGCACGCGGCTCGACGCCCCCGGATCGCCCGACGACGCGTTCACCTGGACGTTAGGCGCCTTCGCCGCAAGCGCCTGCACCACGTTCGGCTCGTTCGAGCGCGTGATCAGCTCGGACTTCACCTGGTTGCGGACGTTGCCGAGCTTCTCGACGGCCGTCGTCGTGCCTGCGCCGGTGACGACGACCTCGCCGAGCTGCAGCGGGTTCACGTCGAGCACGAAGTCCTGCGTCGTCGGGCCGCCGACGAGCGTGAGGCGGACGCTCTTCGGGCGATAGCCGACGCGGCGGGCGGTGAGGGTGACCGACTGCCGCTGCACGCGCGCGGCGGGCACGGTGAAGCTGTAGCGGCCGTCCTCGCGGGTCACGCCGCCGGCGCCGAGCTCCGGGATCGAGACGGCGACCGCAGCGAGCGGTCCGCTCTCCCCGGTCACCGTGCCGGTGATGGTCGCGGGCTCCTGGGCTGCGAGCGCCGCCGGCAGCAGCAGGCAGCCGAGCGCGGCGAGCGAGCGGCAAGGCGCGAGTCTCATGCCTCCTCCAACGTCTTGGGGACGGGACGAAGGGCCGCCTGCGGCCAAGGTGCGGCAGGCGTTCCGGGACAACCGCCCGCGCGGAGCTGCGGCGGACGCGCGGCGGACGCGCGGCGGGCGACGCGGCGGACGGCTTCGTGGAACAGCGGTCCGACTGGCGACAGCGTGCTTCGGCGACGTACGAACGACGTTCGACGGAAACGCTTGACGAGCCCTGGCGCGGGATTCTGCGCCACATTGAAAGCGGGCGCAAGAATGGTCGCTCGGTTGGGAGGACCCTGCGGCCTAAGTGCCCGTCACCCACGCTAAGAGAACTTCATCACCGCGCTGCGCGATTCGTCACGAAGTCCGGCGTTCGGCGCCGAAACGATTGCGCCCCCGTCACGACGCATCGTGACGGGGGCGCGAACGGGGGGCCCGCCCCGCTTACGGCGTCTTCGCGCCGCTCGGCGCGGGCGGCGGCGGGGCGGGCGTGGCGGGCGTCGCCGCGCCGGGCGCCGCCGGCTGCGAGAAGTCCACCGTCGGCGCCTCGCGCGCCGCGGGGTTCGTCACCTCGAAGTACGCCCGCGGCTTCGCGCCCGTCACTTTCGCCGTCATCGCCGACGGGAACGTGCGGATCGTCGTGTTGTACTCGCGGACCGCCGAGTTGTAGTCCGTCCGGGCGACCGCGATGCGGTTCTCGGTGCCCGTCAGCTCGTCCTGCAGCTTCAGGAACTGCTGGTTCGACTGCAGCTGCGGGTACGCCTGCACGAGCGTGAGCATCGGCACGAGCGCCCGCGTCAGGTTGTCGTTCGCCTGCGCCATCTGCGACGGATCGTGGCCCGCCAGCGCCCCCGTGAGGCCGCGCTGCGCGTCGGCGACGCGCGTGAAGATGATCTGCTCCTGCTGCGCGTAGCCCTTCACCGTCGCCACCAGGTTCGGGATCAGGTCGGCCCGGCGTTGTAGCTGCGTCTCGATGTTGTGCTGGGCCGTGTTGGCCTGCTCGTCGAGCTGCTGGATGCGGTTGTAGCCGCACCCGGTCCCCCCCAGCAGCGCGACGGCGGCCAGCGCGATCTGCGCGCGTCGAAGCGTGCGACGTCCAGGCATGTGTGGTCCTCGGAGTGTGTGCTCGGGTGATGCGTCAGCGCCCATGCTTCAGCGCCCCGCCGTGTAGCGGTCGATGTGCGCGACGAGCGCACCGAGTGCGTCGAGATAGGCGGCGAGGATCCCCTCCGCCGCGTCGGGCGGCAGCTTCTCGGTGCCGCGCACGTGTCGTACTACCCGCACGAACGGTGCAGGGTCGAAGCCGGCCTCCGCGCCCACCTGCGTGGCGAGCGCCTCGTAGTCCGCCGGCGGCCGGCCGCCGTGCAGCCGCGTCACCGCGCGGAACACCACCATCAGCGTGCTGAGGCTCTGCTCGAGCAGGGCGAGCTGGTTCTTCTGCACGCCGCCCGTGGCGAGAATCCCCCCGCGCAGCTGCAGCAGCTTGCCGAGCGCCTGCTGCTCCACCTGCGTGCGCAGGTCCGCCGGCTGCACCGTGATGCCGGCGAGCGGCAGGTCGCCGTGCAGCACGCGATGGCGCTCCAGGATGTCGGCGTACTCCATCGGAAAGACGTCGGACGACGAGAGCCACTCCGACACGGTGAGTGTCAGCGGCGGCGGATGGCCCGCCTCACCCCACGCGCGCGCCGTCGCCGCGACCGCGCGCAGCTGCGGCATGCCGAGCGACTCGACGACCACCAGCACGTTGTAGTCGGATCGTCCCGGCCGGTGCTCGCCCGCCGCCGCGGAGCCGTACAGCACGACCGCGCGCAGGGCCGGCCCGTAGGCGGCCTTCAACTGCGCGACCAGATCGTCGAGGGTCATCTTCGCCATGAGTCGGCTCCAGTCCGTTACCAGCTCGATCCGCCGCCACCGCCGCTGCCACCACCGCCGCCGCCGAAGCCGCCGAAGCCGCCGCCCCCACCACCGCCCCAGCCGCCCCCGCCGCCCCAGCCACCGCCGCTCCAGCCCCCGCCGCCCCAGCCGCCGCCGCCCATCGGGATGAAGATCGGGATGCATCCCCCGCAGCCGCTCCGGCGCCGTCCCCCCAACCCACCCAAGACGCTGAGGAGGACGAAGAACACGACGAGCGCGACGATCGGATTGATGCCGCCGCGCCCGCGCGGGGCGCGGTCGCCGACGTCGGTCGGCAGCGGCGGCAGCGCGGTGTCGGCGCTGTCGAGCGCGAAGTTGAACGCGCGCGCGTACTCCTCCGCCACCCGCACGGTGATCTGCGTGAGCGCGCCGCTGTAGTCGCGCTGCTGGAACAGCGGCGTCGCGTCGCGGCAGATCGTCCCCGCGTCCGCGTCGGTGAGGAACCCTTCCGCCCCCTGCCCCACCTCGATGCGGCAGTGGCCCGCGCCATCGTCGCTCGTCTCCTTCGGGACGAGCAGGATGACCGTGCCGGCGTTGCGCGCCTGCTCGCCGATCGCCGCCTTGGCACCCACCCCCCACTCGCGGAGGATGCGGAGCGAGACCTCCTCGACCGGCCGGCCGCCGAGGTTCGGGAGCGTGACGACGGCGATGTCGCCGCGCGAGCGCTCCTGCACCTGACGCGCGATCGCCTCCATGCGCGCCTGCGCCTCCGGCGACAGCACGTGGGCGAAGTCGTTCACGAAGCCCGTCGGCGCCGGGATCTGCAGCTGCAGCAGCGCGAGCAGCGCGACGAGGATGGAGGCTATCGCGTGCATGAGGCGTGTATCTTAATACGGCGCCGGAGCCGGCCGTGTGTCGCGGACCCGCTTTCCTTCCTCTCTCGTGATCATGCGCATCTCCTCCCCCATCGTCAGCGCTCCACGCGCGCTCGCCGCACTGCTTCTCGTCGTCGCGCCGGGGTGCCGGTCGTCCGCGGACGGCAAGTCCGCGACGCCCGCCGCCGAAGCGCGGCCGACGAACGCGAGCGCGACGGCGAGCGGCGAGACGGCGAAAGCGGGATCCATGCCGGCGGATTCGGTCGCCCTGCGCGCCGCCGCCGACAGCGGCCGCATCGTCGGCGCGCCGGGCGCGAAGGTGTGGATGATCATCGCCAGCGACTTCCAGTGCCCGTACTGCAAGATGTGGCACGACCAGACGTACGAGGCCCTGCGCAAGGACTACGTCGACGCCGGCAAGATCCGCATGGCCTACATGAACTACCCGCTCGACATCCACGTGCAGGCGCAGCCGACCGCCGAGGCGGCGATGTGCGCGTCGGCGCAGGGCAAGTTCTGGGAGTACCACACGGCGCTGTTCCAGTCGCAGGACAGCTGGGCGAAGGCGGGCGATCAGAGCGCGAAGTTCGACTCGCTCGCCGGCGCGGTCGGCATCGACGTTCCGCGCTTCCAGAGGTGCACGCGCTCGCACGTCATGCGCGCGCTCGTCGAGGCGGATCAGTACCGGATGCAGAAGAGCGGCGTCGCGAGCACGCCGACGTTCATCCTCGTGCCGAGCAACGTGAAGGTGGAAGGCGCGCAGCCGCTGCCGATCTTCCGTCAGGCGCTCGACTCCGCGCTCAAGACGGCGCGGTGAACCCGTTCATCCGGCCGGTCTACGCGGCCGCGGGGCAGCTCGCGCGCGTCTCCGCCGCGCTCGTCCCCGCGGGGGAGAGCAAGGTGCGCCGCGCGCTGCGGGCGCGGCGCGGCATCCGCAAGCGGTTCGCGGCGTGGGGCGCGAACGGTCGCGACACGAGCCGGCCGCTGCTCTGGATGCACGCGCCGAGCGTGGGCGAGGGACTGCAGGCGCGTCCCGTGCTCGAGCTGGCGCGCCGTCTCCGACCCGATCTGCAGCTCGCGTACACGTTCTACTCGCCCAGCGCCGAGCGCTTCGCGAAGACGCTCGACGTCGACTTCGCCGACTACCTGCCGTTCGACACGGGCGGCGACGCGGTGGCCGCGCTCGACGCGCTGCGCCCGTCGGCGCTCGTGTTCGCGAAGCTCGACGTGTGGCCGCTGCTCTCCGCGACGGCCGCGCGGCGGCGCGTGAAGGTGGGCCTGGTGAGCGCGACGCTGAGCGAGGGCTCGTCGCGCCGCGGGCCGCTGGCGCGGCTCGCGCTGCACAGCGCCTACGAGGTGCTCGACGCGGTCGGGGCGATCAGCGACGAGGATGCCGCGCGCCTAACGGCGTTGGGCGTCCGCGCCGACCGCGTGGCCGTCACCGGGGACACGCGCTTCGACCAGGCGTGGCGGCGCGCCGAAGCCGTGGACCGCTCGGCCCCGTTCCTCGCGCCGCTGCTCGGCGACCGCTTCACGCTCGTCGCCGGCAGCACGTGGCCGGCCGACGAGACGGTGCTGCTCGAGGCGTGGGTCGCGGTGCGACGCCAGAACCCGAAGGCGCGTCTCGTCATCGCGCCGCACGAGCCCACCGACGCGCACCTCTCGGCCGTCGAGAAGTGGGCCGCCGCGCACCGCGCCCCGCTCGCGCGCCTCGGCGACGTCGAGAGCGGCGCGGCGCGCGATGCCGACGTCGTGCTCGTGGACCGCGTCGGCGTGCTGGCGGAGCTCTACGCGGCGGGGAGCGCGGCGTTCGTCGGCGGCGGCTTCCACGAGGCGGGGCTGCACTCGGTGCTCGAGCCGGCGGCGTGTGGGCTTCCCGTCTGCTTCGGGCCGCGCCATACCGAGAGCCGCGATGCCGGGCTGCTGCTGGCCGCGGGCGGCGCCGCCACCGCGGCCACCTCGCGCGCGCTGGCCGAGCAGATCCGCCGCTGGATGACGAGCGAGGCGCTGCGCGCGCACGCCGGCACCGCCGCGCGCGACGTCGTGCGCGCGGGACTCGGCGCCGACACGCGCACGTGGGCGCTGATCGAGGGGCTGTTAGGCCGCGCTCACGCGGCCGGCGGCGCCACGGACTCCGCCGGCGCCGTCGCCGAGGGCTGACCGTCGGGCCGCTCGGGACGGTGCAGGAAGAACCCCTGCACCAGATGCACGCCGAGCGACTGCACCGTCTCGAACTCCTCGGCGCGCTCCACGCCCTCGGCGATCACCATCGCGCCCTGGTCGTTCGCGAACCGCACCATCGTCTCCACCAGGTTCTGCTTGATGAAGTTCGTGTCGATGCAGTTGATGAGCGACATGTCGAGCTTGATGAAGTCCGGCTCGAGGTTCGCGATGGAGCCGAGCCCCGCGTAGCCGCTCCCCGCGTCGTCCACCGCGAACCGGAATCCGATCTCCCGGAACGCCTTCAGCCGCTCGCGGAACTTCGGGTAGTCCTTGATCGCCGTGCGCTCGGTGATCTCGATGACGACGCGCCGCGGATCCGACACGCCTAACGCCGTCTCCGAGAACTCCGGGTCCGCGAAGTCGTGCGGGTCGACGTTGAGGAACAGCAGCTCGCCATGCTTGAGGCGCACCGGCATCTCCTCGATCGCGCGCGCGCGCGGCACAGGCGGCTCAGCTCCCACAGCAGGTCGGCTTCGGCCGCCACCTCGAACATCACCTCGGGGCTGCGTAGCGAGCGCATGACGCCGCGCGCGAGCGCCTCGTAGCCGAACACGCGGCGCGTCGTCGCCTCCACGATCGGGTGGTAGTCCACGTACACGAGCCGCTCGCGCAGGCTCGAGCGCAGATCCGCCACCTTGTGCGCACGCTCGCGCTCCTCCACGCTCTTCGCGGCGATCGCCGCCTCGCGGATGCCGCGGTAGATGAGCCGCTCCAGCCGCACCTTCGGGTTGTAGTATACGTGCGCCACGCCGACGTAGATGTCGCACAACGCGGCGACCTCCTCGCCGTGCGCCGCCTCGAGCTTGCGCGCGATGTGCGCGCCCAGCCGCGACGACAGCTCGGTGATCTCGGCGTCGCTCGTCGACTTCCGGTCCGGCGCCGGCACGTGCAGCAGCACCACGTCGGCGTCGTTCGTGAACGACACGAGCGCCTTCGACGCCGCGAACGTGGACTCGGCGAGCAGCTCGCGCACCGCCGCCGCCGTCGTCTCCAGCACCGCGTCGAGCTTCTCCCAGCCGTAGATCTCCTCGAGCTTCGAGTAGCGCACGAAGTTCAGGTACAGCACCACCACCTCGCCGCGCTCCTTGATGAGCGCGCGCGACCGCTCGATTGCGACGGGGAGCGTGGGCAGCCCCGTGCGCGCGTCGTAGAGCATCTGCTCGTACTCCGCGCGCTCGATGCGGTCCGACAGCGCGGCGCCGGTCGGCGCGGCACGCGCGGTGGCCGTGCGGACGCGCGCCGCGATCTCGTCCGGCGGCGCCGGCACGCGATACCAGTCGTCGGCGCGCAGCTCGGCGGCACGCCGACGCATCGTCTCGTCCACGCACCCGACGACCACGGCGACGCCCGCGCGACGCGCCTGCTCGAACACGTCGCGCAGCGCGTTCGGGTTGTCGGTCGTCACGATCACCGCGCGCGCGTCGGGTGCGTGCGCCACCGCGGCGGCGAGCTCGCGCGCGGGACGCACGTCGACGCGCCAGCCGCCGAGCTGCGAGGCTGCCTCGGCGACGGCGGGATCGTACGAGTCGGTGATGAGGACCGGGGCGTACCCGGAGTCGGTTGGGGCCGTGGTTCCTCCGGCGGGGGGCGCCGGGTCGTGGCGCGCGGGGATCGGCTCGTTCACCAGCCCGTGCTCAGCGCGCCAGCATCGCCGCGTTCCGCTCGACCGTGCTCGCCAGCTTCGGGAGGTCGAACGGCTTGGCGACGTAGTCGTCCGCGCCCGTCTGTAGTGCCTGACGGCGATCGTCCCACTCGTCGAGCGCCGTCACCATGATGATGCGCAGCCGCCGCCCGAGCACGGGATGCGATCGCATCAGCCGGCACACCTCCCAGCCGTCGCGCCCCGGCATCATCACGTCGAGGAGCACGAGCGAAGGGCGCACCTGCTCCAGCATCGCCAGCGCCTCGTCGCCGGAGTGCGCGACCGACACAGGGTAGCCGCGCGCCTCGAGATAGCGCTGGATGATCTCGGTATTGTCGTGATTGTCGTCGACCACGAGGACCGACGGCAGCGGTGCGTCACTCATGCTTGGCGATCGGAGGGGTACCGGACACGGCGGGCAATTCCCGCGCCCGGTGAACCCGAAAGGGACGTCTCCTGCTGCGCGCCGGACGCTAGCGACCGCGCGCGCTGGGAGCAACGCCGACGACGCACTCTGGCATTTCCAGCGTCTGGCCAGCATCGTTGCAACGTACCCCGCGATGCCCCCGCGCGGGCTTCTCCTGCCGCTCCCGCCTCCGAGACGCCGATGCACCGCTCGCTTCCCGCTGCCTTCCGACTCGCTTCGAGCGCCGCCCTGCTCGCCCTCGCCGCCTGCGCGCCCGCCGCGAGCAACCCGTCGCCCGAGCAGGTCGCGCTCACGCCGACCACCACGCGCGTCGAGACGGCCGACGGTGCGATGGAGGCGCGCACGATGGCCGAGGATCGTTCGGTCGTGCAGACGATCAAGGCCGCGCCCGACGTCGCGTGGAGCAAGCTTCCCGCGGTGTACGGCGAGCTGCAGATCCCGGTCACCGGCTACGTCGATCCGGCGAAGCAGATCATGTCGAAGGGCACGCGCCTGCGCGGGCGCCTCGGCAAGCTGCGGCTGTCGCAGATCATCACGTGCGGCACCGACATCACCGGCGACGACAAGGCGAACACCTACGAGGTCTCGCTCGACGTCTCGACCGTCGTCTCTCCCGCCGCGAACGGCCAGGCGAACGTCTCGTCGATGGTCACCGCGAACGCGCGCCCGATGGCGACGAGCGGCGATCCCGTGCGCTGCGTGACCACCGGCTCGCTCGAGCGGCGCATCGCGAACGCGATCCTCGTGAAGACGGCGACGCCCTGACGTCGCCCGCCCGGCGTCGCCGACCGCTACCGCTTCCGCAGCCCCGGGGGCGTGATCGCCAGCGAGATCCCGAATCCGCTGCCGGACGCCGCGCTGTTCCCCGAGAAGATGAAGCTCCCGCGGAGCGACGTCTCCGGCGTCAGCGCGAAGTTCGCTCCCACGTCGAAGTCGAGCGACAGATAGCTGCGATCGCCGCCGCGCTCCCGCGTCCACACGTCGAGCGACACGCGCGGGTGGACGTACGGCGTGATCGACATCCCGCCCTCGAGCGGGAAGGTGTGCCCCACCGACACGCCTAACGGGATCCGCACCAGCGCCGGGCCGTCGCCCGCGGCGAGGCCGAGCCCCGCGGTGAGCAGCAGATCGAGCGGCTGCGTGGCCGTGGCCCGCGACAGCTCGCGCGCATAGTTCCCGGCGACGACGAGCAGCGTGTTCGACGGTCCGCTCGGGTCCGCGAGCCCCGCGTCGAGCGACAGCTGCGAGCCGGGCGCGAACCCTTCGCGCCACTGGAACACGAACGCGGCGCCCGACGCGGCCGCCGCGCCGAAGTTGTACTCCCGCTCCGTGGTGCTCGGCACCTGGAACGACGGATAGAACCACGCCTGCGCGCGTGCCGCGCCGAGCGGCGCGAGCGTGAGGGCGGCGAGGACAGCGAGCGTGCGACAGCGTGACATGAGCGCGTGCGCGAAGGGACGGGATGGGCGGAATCGGCGGGCGCGCCCGCCGGCGCGCGCAATCTAGAAGCAATGGCGGCCCCGCCGGCAGCGCACGGCGTGACGTGCGCCGCGCTCGGCTCGCGACGCCTCGGCGGGGTCAGCGGCGCGCGAACGCGAACGAGACGCCGAGTCCGATCTGCGATCCGGTCGGCCCGGGCTCCGGCAGGCTCGTGGACTGACCGAACTCGCTCGCCAGGCTCACGCCCAGCCGCGACGTCAGCGCGAGGTCGGCGACGGCGGCGACCCGGAGGTTCCACTTCGTCGCGTCGAGCGAGCCGCCCGTGCGTCGGTCGAGCGTGTAGGCCGGCGCCAGCGACAGCGCGAGCGCGCGCGCGTCTCCGATCCGGAAGCGCCCCCCGGCCGCGATGCCGAGGGGGATGCGGTCCATCTGCATCACCTTTCCGATGTCCGGCGGGGTCGCCGGCAGCCCGGCCACCGTACCGCTGGTGAGCCGCGCGCGCGTCGACCCGAAGCCGGCGAACGGAGTGATCGCCAGCCGCTGGTTCGCGAACTGCACGGCCCGGAGCGCGAAGCGCGCGCCGTACGCGAAGCGCGAGCCGCCGAAGCCGGGCGCCGACGCGGTGAACACGCCGGCGCCGGCCACGAGCCCGAAGCGGCCCGAGCGCGGGCCGTATCCCACGGCGCCGGCGAGCATCGTCCGGCCCGCGTCCCGCCCGACGTCGGCGCCGACCGCGAGCCCCGGCGCGGGAAACGCGCCCTGGAACACGGGAAGGCCGGGCAGCTGACCCATCGCCGGCCACGGCGCGGCCCCGAGCAGCAGTGCCGTGAGGGCGCGCCGACCGCGGCGCGCGCACGATAGAGATTCGCGAGCGTTCATCGCCCGCTCGCCGATGCAACTGTCGTGCGGCGACCCCGGACGCGGCCCCGGACGCGGCCCGGGGCGGCGAACATCGCGTTCGTCGTCCCGGGTCGTGCGCCCTGCCCCGTGCTATCGCGTCACGGGTTGCGATCCGTGCACTGCGGCGCTGCCGTGTTGTTCTGCTCGTCCACGTACACGGGGAAGTTCACGTCCTTCCCGAACGTGCCGCCGGCGGCGCCGGTGTACGTGCCCGTCGGGAACACCGACTCCGCGTTGCGACCGTAATACTTGATCAGCCGGCGCATGTCGCCGAGGCGATGGCCGGTGAGGTAGAGCCAGAACGCGCGCTCGGCGAACAGCTGATCGACGCGCCCCGCCACGGTGCCCGGATCGGTGAGCGCCGGCAGCGCCGTCGCCGTCTGCCCCGACTGCGTGATCGGCGCGCGGCCGAGGAGCGTCGTGTTCGCGCGCAGATCGTTCAGCGTCTTCAGGTAGCCGGTGACGTCGTTGTTCTTCAGCTGATTCTCGGCGATGATGAGCTGCGCCTCGATGCCGTCGGCGAGCGTGATCGGCGCCGAACGGTTCGCGTACTTCAGCGTGTAGTACGCCGGGGAGGCGCCGTCCTGCCCGATCCCCGACTGGTACCAGCGGACGCGGATGTCGCCGGTGCCCGTCGCCTGGTTCCAGCCGAGCGTGCGGAACGCGAGCCCGTTGATGCCGTCCTTGTCGGCGACCGCGAACCGCTTGGACACGGGGCCGGTGTTCACGTGCACCCCGTTGTTCTCGCGGTTGCTGTTCTCCGAGTAGGCCACCTGGTACTGGAACGTCACCGGCACGCTCGCCGCGGCGACCGCGGCCTCGGCGACCTTGTTCTGGTCGAGCAACGCGCGCGCTTTTCCGAGCTGCGCCAGGTACGCCTCGGGCGTCCCCGCCTTGGCGACGGCGGTCGCCGAGTCGAACTGCGCGATCGCGCGGTCGAGCACCTGCGTCGTCGTCTGCGGCGCGCCGAACGTCGTGGCGCCCGTCTCGTCGAGCTTCGAGAAGGCGATGCCGTTGCAGAAGTCCTCGGCGAACATCACGTAGACGAAGCCGTCGAGCGCGTGCAGCTCGGCGCGCTGTGGGTTCGACGCGTCGAACTGCGCGAACGCGGCCGTCGCACGCTCCAGCGACGCGCGCGCCTGGTGCATGTTGCGATACCACGTGCCGATGGTGCCGTTCGTCGTCTGCAGGCCGCCGGCGACCGTGGTGATGTTGCGCTGATCCACCTCGATGCGCGTCGGGAACGTGTCGATGTCGCGCAGCTCGTCGGTCAGTAGCCCGGGCATCGTCACCGCGTGGTCTGTTCCGCCGAACGCGACCGAGAAGTCGGCGCGGCCGCCGGCGTACACCACGGGGAGGCCGGCCTTGTTCGCCACCGCGCCCGGCGTCGCGACATCGACGTCGGTGACGTGCAGCGTCTTGTTCAGATCGCAGGCAGAAAGCGCGCTGGCCGCGACGGCGAGCGAGCCGGCCGCGGCGCCGCGGACGGCCCCGCGCAGCGCGCCGCGGCGCAGAAAGGCATGCGTGTAGGTCATGACTGAAGTCGTCTCCGGTCGCGGCTCAGAAGGTCAGGTCCACGCGCAGGGTCCACATGCGCAGCTGGGGCTGCGTGAGGAAGTCGAACTGCGAGAAGCCGGTCGCCGCCGCCGCGTTGACCTCCGGATCGAAGCCCTTGTACTTCGTCCACGTCGCGAGATTGCGCCCGGCCACCGTGACCGTCGCGGCGTCGAAGCCGCCGAAGCGCAGGAGGCTCCGCGGGACGATGTAGCCGATCGACAGCTCCCGGAACTTCGTGTAGTCCGCCTTCTCGATGTAGCCCGCGCTCGTGCCGCCCAGCGTGTACGCGATCGCGGCCGCCTGGTCCTCGAGCGGCGCCGTCCGGTCGTTGATCGCGCGGCAGTTGCGGATCGACGACGCCGTGCAGCGGAACTCTTCGGTCTCGTTGTACGCGTAGTTGCCGCCGCGGTGCTGGATCAGCGCGCCGACGCGCAGATGCTGGAACAGCGTGAGCGTCGGCGTGACGGAGAACTCGCGCGTCGGCAGCACGCTGCCGATGAACTGCGCCGCCGTCGACGTATCGGCGAGTACGAGCTCGCACGACGGGTCCGTCTGAGTGACCGCGGTGGTGCACCCCACGCGGCTGATGATCCCGTCGCCGTTCTTGTCCTGGAACGTGTACTTGCGCTGGAAGAACGCGCCGAGCGGGTAGCCTTCCTGGTGACGCTGGCGGCTGCCGTTGAAGAAGATCGGCGGCACGCCGCCGAGCTGCTTCAGCTCATTGTGCAGGATCGAACCCGTGAGATCGACCGTGAACTTCGCGTTCTTCAGGTCCACCGCGGTCGCGTTGACCTGCAGCTCGTGGCCGTTGTTCGAGACCTTGCCCAGGTTGACGAAGCGCGAGGTGCTGACACCGAGCGACGGCGCGAGCGTCTGCGCGATCAGCGCGTCGCGCGTGACCTTGTTGAAGAACGTGTACGTGATGCCGAGACGGTTCTTCAGGAAGCTGGCGTCGAACCCGATCTCCTGTTCGTCGGAGATCTCCGGCTTGAGCCCCGCGTTGCCGGTGCCGCCGATGACCACCGCGGTGAGCTCCTGCCCGCCGACGTTCGCTACCGAGACGGCGCTGAGGTACGTGTCCGCCTGGCGGAAGCCGGGGCGCTGCCCGGAGCGGCCGTACGACGTGCGCAGCCGGAGCTGATCGAGCACGCTCGAGCTCCCGACCCCGGGAATGCTCTGGAAGAACGGCTCCTCCGAGATCACCCACGACAGGCTCGCCGCCGGATAGTACGCGAGCTTGAAGTCCTTACCGAACGCGCTGTTCTCGTCGGCGCGTAGCGCGCCGGTCACGAACAGCCGGTCGCGCCACGCGAGCTGCTCGCGCACATAGCCGCCGACCGTCTTGATCTCCTGATTCAGCTCGTTCACGTCCTTCCCCGCGCCCACCGTGGCGAGCGACCCGGTGCCCGGAACGAGCTGCCGCCCCGTGCCCTGCGTCCAGTTGCGCCGCTCGTCGACGAACTGCCCGCCCGCGGACGTCTGGCTCTGCAGCGACGTGAGGAGGTTGCGCGTCGCCGTGAAGCTGCCGTTCGCGTTGTAGTTGTAGTTCCCGTACGCGCGGCGCGTGCGCGCGCCCTCGGCCAGGCCCTGGTTGATGTCGGTGACGATGTTCGCCGGATTCAGGTACAGGTCCGCGGAGTTGTCCGCGTCGATGCCGAGCTGCGCCACGCCGGTGAGCCACGAGAACGGCTGCCACGTCGTGTTGTTGCCGGCGATGAACCGCCGTACCGCCTGCTCGTTCGACACGAAGTAGAACGTGCTCGGCAACCGCGAGTAGAAGCCCGAGCCGAGCGTGTCGCGCACTCCGCTCACCACGCACGCCGGCGAGGTGTTCCCGGCGACGCAGTTCCCCGCCTTACCGAGCACGCCGTTGGGCACCACGCCGTAGATGTTGTTGTCGTTGTACGGCAGGCCGATGCGGCGGTCCACGTAGTTCGTCGTGAACTGCGAGGTGAGGTTGCCGCGGAGCCGGGCGTTGATGTTCGCGCGCCCGCTGTTCATGCGCACCTTGCTCGGTGCGTACGTGCCCTGCGTGAAGTTGCCGTCGTAGCTCACGAAGTACTGCGCCGCGTCGCCGCCGCCCGACGCGCTCGCGCCGAAGTCGCGCGCATGCCCCGTCCCCTGCACGCTGTAGAACGTGAGCGGGTTGAACGACATCGTCTGGTCCGCGCGGCACAGCCCGCGCGTCTGCAGGTCGAGGATGCAGTTCCCGTTGAACGCCGTCGAGCCGCTCGCCCCGTTGAAGCCCGCCGTGAAGTAGTTCGACGGGTAGTCGGTCGGATCCTGCAGCGTTCCGTACTGTCCGTACGCGCGCCACTGCGTCTTCCCCGTGCGCCCCTTGCGCGTCACGATCTGGATCACGCCGTTCGCGGCCGCGGTGCCGTACAGCGCCGAGGCGGCCGGCCCCTTGAGCACCTCGATCGACTCGATGTCCTCGGGGTTGATGTCGTCGAACCGGTTCGTCTGCTGGCCGCCGACGCCGAGCGACGACGCCGCGACGTCGTTGTTCACGCGCACGCCGTCGATGATGAGCAGCGGCTCGTTCGACAGCGACACCGAGTTCGACCCGCGGATCCGGATGCGCGAGCTCGCGCCCGGCGAGCCGGCGCCCTGCGTCACCGTGAGGCCGGCGGTCTTGCCGGTCAGCACGGCCGAGAGTGTGGGCGTCGCGGCGATGCTGACCTTGTCGCCCGGCTTGATGACGCCGACGTCGTTGCCGTTCTCACGCTTGCGCTCCGTCGCGCCGGTGGCCGAGACGACCATCTGGTCGAGGCTCACCGCGGACGCGTCGAGCTGCACGTCGGCCGTCGTCGTCTGCCCCGCCGTCACGGTGATCGGCTGCGTCACGGCGCGGTAGCCGATGCGCAGCACACGCAGCTGCGCGCTCCCCGCGGGCACGCCGGTGAGTCGATACCGGCCGTCCTCGCCCGTCACCGTCCCGCGCGTCGTGCCCACGATCATCACCTGCGCGGCGACGAGCGGCGCGTTCGACCCGCGTTCGGTGACCCGGCCCGCCACGATGCCCGTCTGCTGCTGGGCTCCGAGCGTGACCGCGCTGGCAGCGATCAGCACTCCCGCGAGCATCCCCCGTGATGCGTACCGCATGTCGGTCCTCCCCATGCCCTGTCACTGGTTAGGAGTTCGAACAGGAATGCCCGCACGCACGGCCGACGATCGTCCTGCGTGCGGGTACGTGACACCATCGACCGATCCCGTGGACCCGAAGTCGACGGCGACGGTCACACCTTACGTCACACCGGTGAGCGGCTCAGCACGAAGCTACGCGCCTCGTCACCCGACAGGTACCGCGCACCGAAAAAAAAGAGTGGGCGGGCGGCTCACCGAGCCGGCCGCCCACTCTCACCTCCGTGCGTCGCCGCGGGTCACGCCTTGCGGTCGAGGCACTGCGTGAAGTTCGGGTTGTTCTGCTCGTCCTGCGGCACCGGCAGGTTCACGTCGGCGCCGTAGTTGCCGCCCCGGTAGTGCTCGCCCACCGGGAACGTGTTCTCCGGCGCACGACCGTACTGCCGCACGAGCCGGCGCAGATCGCCGAGCCGTTGGCCGCGGCTGAACGTCCAGAACGCCTTCTCGCGGAAGAGCAGATCGAGCCGCTTGTCCGCGGTGCCGGGATCCGTGAGCGCCGGCATCGCAGACGGCTGCACCTCGCCGATCTTCGGCGGGTTCGCGCGGAGCGCGTTCAGGATCTGCAGCATCCCCGCCGCATCGCCCGCCTTCAGGCGCGCCTCGGCGAGGATGAGCTGCGCGTCGAGGTAGTTCGCGAGCGCGACCGACGTCGTCTGGTTCCACAGCGTCGTCACGCGCACGAAGGTTTTACCGTCCTGCGCCTTCGTCGTGTCCTTGCCGTTCGCGGCGACCTTGTAGCTCGCCGGCACGCGCGGGTCCTTCGCCGAGAAGAACGGGATCGCGTTCTTCACGAGCAGGTTGTGCGCGTTGCCCTCGAGCGAGTCGCCCACCGTGTAGCGGTACTGGCTCGCCGCCTGCGACCACAGGCCGTTGTCGCGCGTCGTGAGCGAGAATTGGATGTCGTACGTGAACGTCGACGGGATCGCCGCCGCGCTCACCGTCGCTCCGGCTTCGGCGATCTGCCCGAGGCCGAGCTGCGCGCGCGCCTTCAGCACGCGCGCAGCGTTGCGCACGGTCACCGTCGCCGCGTCGGTCGCCGTCGCCAGCGCGATGGCCGAGTCGAGCGACGCCGCCGCGACCGTGAACACCTCGGCGTTCGTCAGCGGCTTGCCGTAGGTGATCGTCTCTGTCGTCCCCTCGCTGAGCGGGATGCCGTTGCAGAAGTCCGAGGCCATCTGCAACTCGGCGAAGCCGCGCGTCATGTACAGCTCTGCGATGCGGCTGCTCTCGCTCGCGCGGTACTGCTTCATCGCGGCGATCGCCTGGTTCGACGACGTGCGGAGCCGCGAGAGCGTTCGGAACTCGAACGTGACGGTGGAGTTGTTGAGCTGGATCGAACGCTCGTCGCCCTCGTCGTTCTGCACGAAGGTGGAGCTGGTCGACCACTCGTCGGCGAGCAGGCCCCCGAACAGCCACGTGCTCTCGTTGCCGTTCGTGCCGCCGGCCGCCGTCGCGTCTTGGAGCCGCTTGAGCGCGCCGTAGTACAAGGCCAGCGCGCCGTCGGCGTTCTGCACGTCGCCCGGGTTGATGATGTCGGGATCGGTTGCCTGGAGCAGCGTATCGGTCGGGCTGTTGCACGCCGACAGCATCGCGCCCAGCGCGAGCGTGGCGCCCAACCCGCCGAGCGTCCACCCGCGCCGGGTCGGGATTCGCTTCGTCATGAAGGTGCAGTCCATCGTGAGTGTCAGAAGCCGAGGGAGATGCGCGCGATCCAGTACGTCGCCGGACCGACCGTCTGGAAGTCGGACGGGGCGTCGCCGCCGCCGGTCACCGTGTAGTCGTTCTCCGGATCGACACCGCGGTATTTCGTCCACGTCGCCAGGTTGCGGCCGGTGAGCACGAGCGCCGCGCTGCGGCTGCGGATCCGGCTCGCGAACGCCTGCGGCAGCGTGTACGAGAGCGTCATCTCGCGAAGCTTGAGGAACGTGCCGTCCTCGAAGAAGCCGTCGAGCGTCTTCGCCGGGTGGTCACGCGTCGCGACGACCGCCGCCTGCTCCTCCAGGCTCGAGCCCGGGTTCATGAGGCCCGCGCAGTTGTTGCGGCTCACGCAGCGGATGCGCTCCGTGTTGTTGTACGCCTTGTAGCCGCCGCGGTAGTCGAGCAGCGACTGCAGGCGCAGGCGGCGGTTCAGGAACTCGAAGCCGTTCGTCAGCGTGACGAGGTGGCGCGGCTGCGTGTACCCGCGGAACTCCGCCGTGTCCCCGACGAACACCTCGTTGAGGTTCGGGTCCGCGTTGTACGTCAGGATGCCATCGCCGTTCTTGTCGATGTAGCTCGTGATCGGTCGCGCCCACCAGCCGTACAGCGGGTAGTTCTCCACCACCTGCCGCTCGGTGAGGATCTGGCGCGGCGTGCCGCCGAGGCTGAGCAGCTTGTTCGAGTTCGTCGACGCGTTCACGCTGACGTCCCAGCCGAACACGCGCTGATCCACGAGCTGCGCGTTCGCGAGCAGCTCGAGGCCCTGGTTGCGGATCGCACCGAGGTTCCGACGGACCGTCGTTGCGCCCGTGCCGGCCGACGGCGCCACGATGGCCGCGATGAGCGCGTCGCGCGTCTTGCGCTGGTACGCCGTGAAGTCGAGGCCGAGGCGGTTGTTGAAGAACTTCGCCTCGAACCCGCCCTCGAACTCCGCGCTCCGCTCCGGCTTCAGGTCCGCGTTGCCGAGCAGGTTGTTCGTCACTGCAGGGATGTCCGTCGCGCCCGACCGAACCGCCGTCGCCGAGAACGTGCGCAGCGCGTCGTTAGGCCCCGGCTGCACGCCCGACGCGCCGTAGGCGAAGCGCAGTCGCAGGGAGTTGAACCAGTCGGCCTTCGGGAAGAAGCCCTCCTGCGACGCGAGCCACGACACGCTCGCCTTCGGATAGATCACGCGCTGGAAGTTCGTGCCGAACGCGCTGTTCTGGTCGGAGCGCAGCGCGCCGGTGAGGAACAGCCGGTCGTTCAGCGCCACGGCCTCCTCGACGAAGAAGCCGAGCGTCTTCTGCAGCGTCGTCGCCTCGGTCACCGTCGGGTTCGCGCCCGCCGTCGCCGTCTGCGCGCCCGGCGGCAGATTCTGCCCCTCGGCGATGTTCTGGTCCTGCTGGAAGTTCACGTAGTTCGTGCCGATCGACGTGCGCGTGTTCAGCCACGGCTTCGGCGTGAACGTCGCCGAGCTCGTGATGTTGACGGTCGTGTTGCGGATGTCTGCCCGGCCGTCGCCCTTGTAGCCGTCGCGGTACGTCGCGCTCAGCGGCGGTCCCTGACCGCGCAGGCGGAGGTCGTCGTCGACGCGGTCCGTGAGGTCGTTACCGACGGTCACGTGCGTCAGGTTCCACGTGAACGGGCGCCAGTTCGCGTCCGCGCTCGCGATGAAGCGGTTGACCTTCTGGCCGACCTTCTCCGACCACGTGTACGCCGGCGTCCACGCGCGGTAGCCGTGGCACGGCGTGGCCGGCGTGACCGCGACGTTGCAGTTCCCCTCGTAGCCCGGGCCGCCGAACAGGTGCGAGCCGAGGCCCGCCGTCGCGTTCGACTCGAGCGTGTAGCGCTGGGCGAGGTTGATGAACCCGGACTGCAGCGACAGGTCGAGCTTCGGGTTGACCGTCGCGTTGAGGTTCATGCGGAACGTGTTCTTCGCCAGGTTGTTCGGCCGGCTCGTGTAGTCCGGGATCGCCAAGCCGAGCGAGTCGAGGCGCTGACGCTCGAACGTCGGGAGCGTCAGCGTGCCCGTCTCCCCCTCGCGCTCGCCGGAGAGGAAGTAGCGGAGCACCTCGTTGCCGCCGCTCAGCTGCGCGCCGGTCTGGTAGCGGTCGCCGTTGCCGATCGGCGTCGCGTCCGGGTCGTGCGCCGCCGCGTACACGCGCAGGCTGTCCATGATGCACGCCTTCGTCGAGAGCTGCGGCAGCGTGCACTCGCGGTACGCCGACGATGTCGCGGTGTGCCCCGCGATCGTGTAGTTGTACGGGTAGGTGTTCTGGTCCGTGAGCAGGCCGCTCTCGCCGTACACCGTCCACCGCGCCGGACCGGCCCGCCCTTTCTTCGTCGTGATGACGACGACGCCGTTCGCCGCGTCGGTGCCGTAGAGCGTCGCCGCCGACGGCCCCTTCACGACCTCGATGCTCTCGATCTCGTCGGGGTTGATGTCGCCCGTGCGGCTGGCGTTCGACCCGCCGGTGCCGAACGCGTTGCTCCCCAGGTTGCTCGTCATCCGGATCCCGTCGATGACGTAGATCGGATCGTTGCTCAGGTTGAGCGAGCTCTGGCCGCGGATGCGGATGCGCGACCCGGTGCCGGTCTGCGTACCGGTCGTCACCACGACGCCCGCGGCGTGCGCGTTTAGCAGGTCCTCGACGCTGCGGATCGGCTCCGTCTCGGTGACCTTCGCCGCGTTGATCTGCGACACGGAGTTGCCGATCTCCACGGAGCGCTGCTCGCCCGTGGCGGTGCTCACGACGACCGGCGTCAGCGTCACCGACACGACGTTGAGCGTGAAGTCGACTGTCGCCGTGCCGTTCGCCGGCACGGTGACCGCCCGGCTCTGCTCACCGTAGCCCACGCGCAGCACGCGCACCGTGACGCCGCGCGCGGGGACCGCACGGATCGTGAATCGGCCCTGGTCGTTCGTCAGCCCGCCCAGCGTCGTGCCGACGATCTGCACCTGTGCGGCGGGAATCGGCTGCCCGGACCCCGACTGGGTCACGCGGCCGGTGACTACCCCGGTTCCTTGCTGCGCCAGCGCGACGCTCGGCGGCGCCGCCATGGTCAGCAGGAACAGCCATTTGGACCAACGCGTCATCTCCTGATCCTCCGTTCACCTGGGGCTTTCGTGACTCGCGGCGGTTCCTGCCCGCCGCACGAGGAGCGCTCCGGCACCAGGCGGCGCGGGAGCGATGGCCTCCGATCTTGGGTTCGGCATGCGTCTCCACGGACGCGGCCTGCAGCGCTGGGCATCGCCCGCCGAGGGAGTGACCGCTCGGCCGTGCGCCGGTGCATGTGGGGACCACCGCGCGCCGGGATCGGTCACACACTCACACGGGGCGCCGACGGTATGTGTCAAACGGCGACGGCGCCGGGACCGTTGGCCCGACGCCGTCGCTGAGACGTGATTTCCGCAGGTGCGCGGGTGCCCCCGCGCGGGGCCGCTCAGACCTCCGCCGCCCGCTCCGTGACGACCCGCACCTGATTGTCGACCACCTGCATGAACCCGCCCTCCACGGTGAACCGGCGGGTGTTGGGGCCGCCCGCGGCCCCGAGCCGCAGCTCGCCGCGGCCGAGCAGCGTCATCATCGGCGCGTGGGACGTGAGCACGCCCACCTCCCCGTCGAACGCCGGTGCGACGACGGTGTCCGTCTCCCCTTCGAAGAGCACACGCTCCGGCGAGATGATCGAGACTCGCAGCACGATGGTCTCCTCAGCCCTTCGCCAGGCGCTCGGCGTTCGCGATCACGTCCTCGACGCCGCCCGCCATGAAGAACGCCTGCTCCGGCAGGTGGTCGAACTCACCCTGCGTCAGCCGCTCGAACGAGCTGATCGACTCCTCGAGCTTCACGTACTTGCCCGGGATGCCCGTGAACTGCTCGGCGACGTGGAACGGCTGCGACATGAAGCGCTGGATGCGGCGCGCGCGCGCCACGATCTTCTTGTCGTCCTCCGACAGCTCGTCCATGCCGAGGATCGCGATGATGTCCTGCAGCTCCTTGTAGCGCTGCAGGATGCGCTGCACCTCGGTCGCCACGCGGTAGTGGCGCTCGCCGAGGTACTGCGCGTCGAGGATGCGGCTCGTCGACGCGAGCGGGTCCACGGCGGGATAGATGCCGAGCTCCGTGATCGCGCGCGACAGCACGACCGTCGCGTCCAGGTGCGCGAACGCCGTCGCGGGCGCCGGGTCGGTGATGTCGTCGGCGGGCACGTAGATCGCCTGCACCGACGTGATCGAGCCGGCCTTCGTCGACGTGATGCGCTCCTGCAGCTCGCCCATCTCCGTGGCCAGCGTCGGCTGGTAGCCGACCGCGCTCGGCATGCGGCCTAACAGCGCCGACACCTCGGAGCCCGCCTGCGTGAAGCGGAAGATGTTGTCGATGAACACCAGCACGTCCGCGTTCTCGCGATCGCGGAAGTACTCGGCCACCGTGAGGCCGGACAGGCCGACGCGCAGACGCGCGCCCGGCGGCTCGTTCATCTGGCCGTAGATCAGCGCCACCTTGTCGATGACGCCCGACTCCTTCATCTCGAGGTAGAGGTCGTTCCCCTCGCGCGTGCGCTCGCCCACGCCGCAGAACACGGACTTGCCGCCGTGTCCCTTCGCGACGTTGTTGATCAGCTCCATGATGACGACGGTCTTGCCGACGCCGGCGCCGCCGAAGAGACCGATCTTACCGCCCTTCACGAACGGCGCGATGAGGTCGATGACCTTGATGCCCGTCTCGAACACCTCGGTCTTCGGCTCGAGCGCCACGAACTCCGGGCTCTCGCGGTGGATCGGCCACCGCTCGGCGCTCGCCGGGATCGGCGCGCCGTTGTCCACCGGCTCGCCGAGCACGTTGAGGATGCGGCCTAACGCCGCGTCGCCGACCGGGACCGCGATCGCCGCGCCCGTGTCCATGACGTCCATGCCGCGCACCACGGCGTCCGTGGTCGACATCGCGACCGCGCGCACCGTGTTGCGGCCGATGTGCTGCTGCACCTCCGCCACGACGTGAATGTCCGTGCCGTCGGGCGCCTTCGCGTCGATGCGCAGCGCGTTGTAGATCTCCGGCAGGTGCTCGGCCTCGAACTCGACGTCGAGCACCGGGCCGATGACCTGCGTGACTTTGCCGATGTTGTGCGTGGCGACCGCGGTTGCCATGTGTGATTCCGGTGTTGGTGTTGCCTAACGTCAGTCCTAGAGAGCCGCAGCGCCGCCGACGATCTCGGCGATCTCCTGCGTGATCTGCGCCTGGCGCGCGCGGTTGTACGTGCGCTTCAGCACGTTCAGCATCTCGCCCGCGTTGTCCGTCGCGCTCTTCATCGCCGTGCGCTGCGCGCCGTAGAACGCCGCCGTCGTCTCGGCCAGCGCGCGGTAGACCATGTTGCGCACATAGCTCGGCAGCAGCTCCGTGAGGATCTCTTCCGGCGACGGCGCGAGGATGTAGTCGCGCTGCATCGCGCCGGCCTCGCGGCGCGGCGGCTCCACGGGGAGCACCTGCGTCGTCGTCGGCGGCGTGGACAGCGCGGAGTTGAACTTCGCGAAGATCACGTACACGGCGTCGAGCCGGCCGGCCACGAATTCCGCCATCAGCCCGTCGACGAGCGACGCGGCATCCTCCGCCGTCGGACGATCGGAGATGTCGGTCCGCTGCGTGGCGACGTTGCGCCCCACGTAGCGGAAGAAGCCGATTCCCTTGCGCCCCACGACGTGCAGCTCCACCTCCGTCCCCTGCTGCTCGAGGCGGCCGATCGTCGTGCGCGCTTCCTTGATGAGGTTCGCGTTGAACGCGCCGGCCAGCCCGCGGTTCGCCGTGAGGAGCAGCACCGCGGCGCGCCGCACCCGCGCCGGCTGGCGCAGCAGCGGGAAGCGCTCCGCGAGGTCCGGCGAGTAGAGCTGCGACATCACTTCGCCGAGCGCCGCCGCGTACGGCCGCGCTCCAGCGACGCGGTCCTGCGACCGCTTCATCTTCGAGGTCGCGACCATCTCCATCGTGCGCGTGATCTTGCGCGTGTTCTCGACGGACTTGATCCGACCCTTGAGCTCCCGACCCTTGGCCATGTGTCGTCGCCCTTACTTCTTCGCCGCGCCGAAGATGCCGTTGAACGCCTCGATCGCGCGCTTGAGATCGGCCTCGATCTCCTTGCTCAGCACCTTCTGCGCGCGGAGGTTGTCGCCCACCTGCGGGTACTGCGTCCGCGCGTAGTCGAGGAAGCCGCGCTCCCACTCGCGGATGCGGCTCACCGGCACCGTGTCGAGGAAGCCGTTCGTCACCGCGTAGATGACCATCACCTGCTCCTCGACCGCCATCGGCGCGTACTGCGGCTGCTTCAGGATCTCCACCGTGCGCGCGCCGCGATCGAGCTGCCGGCGCGTCGCCTGGTCGAGGTCCGACGCGAACGCGGCGAACGCCTCCAGCTCACGGTACTGCGCGAGGTCGAGGCGCAGACGGCCCGCCACCGAGCGCATCGCCTTCACCTGCGCCGAGCCGCCGACGCGGCTCACGGAGATGCCGACGTTCACCGCGGGGCGCACGCCCGAGTAGAACAGGTCCGACTCGAGGAAGATCTGCCCGTCGGTGATCGAGATGACGTTCGTCGGGATGTACGCCGACACGTCTCCGGCCTGCGTCTCGATGAGCGGCAGCGCGGTGAGCGAGCCGCCCGGCGCGAAGATCGTCTTGCCGTCGACCACCGACGGATCCTCGGAGATCTTCGCCGCGCGCTCGAGGAGGCGCGAGTGCAGGTAGAACACGTCGCCCGGGAACGCCTCGCGGCCCGGCGGACGGCGCAGCACGAGCGAGATCTGGCGGTACGCGGCGGCCTGCTTCGTCAGGTCGTCGTACACGCACAGCGTCGCCTTCCCCTCGTGGTACATGAAGTACTCGGCCATCGCCGCGCCCGAGTAGGGGGCGATGTACTGCATCGGTGCCGGGTCGCTCGCTGCCGCGACGACGACGATCGTGTACTCCATCGCACCGGCGTTCTTCAGCCGCTCGACGACGGACGCCACCGTGGACGCCTTCTGGCCGATGGCGACGTACACGCAGATGACGCCCGTGCCCTTCTGGTTGATGATCGTGTCGATCGCGATCGCCGTCTTGCCGGTGCCGCGGTCGCCGATGATCAGCTCGCGCTGCCCGCGGCCGATCGGGATCATCGAGTCGATCGCCTTGATGCCCGTCTGCAGCGGCTCCTTCACCGGCTGCCTGACGATGATGCCCGGCGCCGGGCTCTCGACCTTGCGCGTGGTGGTCGCGCGGATCTCGCCGAGGCCGTCCACCGGGCGGCCTAACGGATCGACGACGCGGCCGATGAGCGCCGGACCCACCGGCACCTCGAGCACGCGCGACGTGCGGCGCACCTCGTCGCCCTCCTTCAGCTTGAGGTAGTCGCCGAGGATGACGGCGCCGATGTTGTCCTCCTCGAGGTTCAGCGCGACGCCGGTGACGCTGTCCCCGGTCTCCGACGACGTGAACTCGAGCATCTCGCCCGCCATCGCCTTCTCGAGACCGTAGATGCGCGCGATACCGTCCCTCACCTCGAGCACCGTGCCGACTTCCTCCACGTTCAGCTCGTGCAGGTCGGCCGCTTCGATCTCGCGGAGGAGAATGTCCTTGATCTCGCCGGGACGGAGGATCGTGTCGGAAGCCATATCAGGAGAGGAAAAGAGCGCGGAGCGGAGGGCTCACGGGGAGCCGAAACAGCAAAGCTTGTGAAAATAATCACAAGTCGGGGCGCAAGACAACCGCACCCCCACGCTCGTCACGCGCTCAGGTCAGGCCGGTCGGGAGCCCCTGCACCATGGCGTTCGCGCGCTCCAGCACCGTCCGCGCGTTCGCGTACGACACCAGGGTCACCGCCTCCTCGAACGGCGCCCACCGGCACGCCGTGATCCCCTCGGCGCGCTGCGGACAGGTCGTCGCCTTGTCGCTCCGCATCAGGAAGAAGTGGCAGACCTTGTGGATCAGCCGCCCGCGGAAGCGGAAGTACCAGTCGATCGTGTCGATCGCCCCCTCCACGACGAGCGCGTCGAGCCCGGTCTCCTCGGAGACCTCGCGCACCGCCGCCCGCTCCGGGCCCTCCCCCGGCTCCAGGTGCCCCTTCGGAAAGCCCCAGTTCCGGTAGCTGTCGCGGATCAGCAGGTAGTGCGGGACCCCTGCGCCGTCGTGCGCCCCCACCACGCGGAACACCACGCCGCCCGCCGACACCTCCTCGCGAGCGCGCTGACGCGGCACGGACTCGCTCTCGGGCATCGGCGCGGCTCCGCCTTCCATCGTCAGTCCTCGTCGGCCGAGCTCTCGACCGCGGCCGCGAACTCTCCGGTGTCGCCCGCCTCGTTGATCGTGGCGCGCCCCTCGATGAACTGCCGCACGATCGGGTCCTCGGTCTCGTGGATCTCCGCCACGGTCCCCTCCCAGCGTACCCGCCCCTGGTACAGCATCGCGATGCGCGTGCCGACGGTGTAGGCGCTGCGCATGTCGTGCGTGATGACGATCCCCGTCACGCCGAGCTTCTCGCGCATGCGCACCATGAGCTGGTCGATGACCGCGCTCGTCACCGGGTCGAGCCCCGTCGTCGGCTCGTCGTAGAGGATGTACTTCGGGCGCAGCGCGATCGCGCGCGCGATCCCGACCCGCTTGCGCATGCCGCCCGAGAGCTCCGCCGGGAAGCGCTGCTCGACCGCCGGTAGATCGACGAGCGAGAGTGCCTCCGCCACGCGGAACCCGATCTCCTTCTCGGAGAGCTCGCCCTGCTTGCGGAGCCCCATCGCCACGTTCTCGCCGATCGTCAGCGAGTCGAACAGCGCGGCGAACTGGAACACGTATCCGATCTTCGACCGCAGCTTGTACAGCTCGCGGCGCGGCAGCGTGTCGACGCGCTGCCCGTCGACCCACACCTCGCCGGCGTCCGGATCGAGGAGCCCGACGATGTGCTTGATCGCGACGCTCTTGCCGGTGCCGGAGTAGCCGATGATGACCATCGTCTCTTCCTCCGGAACGTCGAGCGTGAACCCCTGCAGCACCTTCTTCGGCCCGAAAGCCTTGTAGACGTTCTTGAGCTGGATCACGATCGCAAGATACCGCTCGTCCCCAGCGGCGGACAGGACGCGCGGGGCATGCACGAACGACACGAGGGGGAGCCGGCACGCCGCCGGCTCCCCCTCGCTGTCGCTTCCACGTAGAGTCCCTTCGCCCCGCGCTCAGGCCGCGAAGCTGCCCAGCGCTCGGCCGACGTCGCCCTCGCGCAGCCGCTTCAGCGCGCGGTCGCGGAGTTGACGGACGCGCTCGCGCGTGACGCCGAGCATCGAGCCGATCTCCTCGAGCGTGTGCTCGCGGCCGCCCTCGAGCCCGAAGTACAGGCGGAGGACCTTCGCGTCGCGCGGCGGCAGCGTGTTGAGCGCGGCCTCGATCTCGTCGGTGAGGAAGCGATTCATCGCCTCCTCTTCCGTGTCCGGCATCTCGTCGGCGACGAACCGCTCGATGAGCGAGCGATCGCCCTCCGGGTCCATCGGCGCGTCGAGCCGCACGTCGCCGGTGTTCAGCGCGGCGAGCGACTGCACGACGTCGACCGACAGCCCGGTGAGCTGCGCGAGCTCCTCGGGGCTCGGCTCACGGCGGAGCTTCTGCCGCAGGATCTCGCTCGCCTTGATGATGCGCGACAGATCGGCCGTGCGGTTCAGCGGCACGCGCACCGTGCGTCCCTGGCGCGCGAGCGAGCTGAGGATCGCCTGACGGATCCACCACACCGCGTACGAGATGAACTTCACGCCCTGATCGGGATCGAACTTCCGGGCCGCGGTGAGCAGGCCGACGTTCCCCTCGCCGATGAGGTCGATGAGCGGCAGACCACGGTTCTGATACTTCTTCGCGACCGAGATGACGAAGCGGAGATTGCGCTTGACCAGCTCCTGCAGCGAATCCTGGTCACCCGCCCGGATCTTACGGGCGAGCTCCAGCTCCTCGTCGCCCTTCAGCAGGGGATAGGTGCTGACCTCGTAGAGGTACTGGTCCAGGATGTCGCGCTCCGGCTCGCTCGGCGCGATACCGGCGGGCGCGGCGCGGCGGCGCTTGCGCTTGACTTCGGTCATCGAGGGTATCCTTAGACGCTTTCGCGTATGATGTATGTGAGTGCTGCGGCGGCTGGCGCCCCGCGCGCCAATCGCGTCCTGCGATCCGGCGACCTGCGACGCCGCTACGGTGCGCGAGCGGCGGTGAGACGGGAGATGGTCCTACGCATCACCGGTCCAGCGAGCTTCGACGTCACGCGCGCGGTGCCACGAATTGTTTGCCACGCGATGACGTCACACCGACAGCAGAGCACGATGTGAGTGGGAGGCGTGATACTCGTTCGGAAGTCTACGGGCGACCCCGAATGAGCGCTGCAAGATACTGGCCCCGCGTTCAGCCGCCACCCCTTCAGCTTGACTTCGAAAGTACCCCCGGGTAGACTTCGTGGTTCCTGAGGGACGCGTGTCGACGCAGTCGAATGCGTGCGCGGCCCTCGCGAGCCGGGGGCGTAGCTCAGTTGGGAGAGCGCTTGAATGGCATTCAAGAGGTCAGGGGTTCGATTCCCCTCGCCTCCATGCCCGGCTCATCGTGGCTTCGTCGGAAGGTGCACGTCCACTCGGCGAGCGCGATCGGGAAACGTTGGGAACGCGGGAATAGCTCAGTTGGTAGAGCACAACCTTGCCAAGGTTGGGGTCGCGGGTTCGAGTCCCGTTTCCCGCTCTGCAGGACCACGTCGCCGTTAGCTTGTACCCGACGTGCGGGCGGTTAGCTCAGTTGGTTAGAGCGCCACGTTGACATCGTGGAGGTCACAAGTTCGAGTCTTGTACCGCCCATCCGCAGTCGATATTTTTTGGATGTGTTCGACAGCGGGACAAGCGCCCATAGCTCAATTGGATAGAGCATCTGACTACGGATCAGAAGGTTGGAGGTTCGAGTCCTTCTGGGCGCGTTGTGTGTGACGGTGTTGGTGACGATGTGTGTTAGATCGGGGCGTAGCTTAGCCCGGTAGAGCGCCTGCTTCGGGAGCAGGAGGTCGCTGGTTCAAATCCAGTCGCCCCGACTGGCGGAGACCCCTGCGGGTTGAGGTCGCCACCTCAGGTCGCAGGGGTTTTCGATTTCTGCGCGTGTAGCTCAGTTGGATAGAGCGTCGGCCTCCGGAGCCGAAGGTCATAGGTTCGAATCCTATCACGCGCGTCGGTCCATCTGATTCATCGAGCGCCACCTCCGCGGGGGCCTCGCTCATCGAGCGAGGCCCCCGCCGGCGTTTCGGTCGCGCTCGGCGTGGTCCACCACTTGCCCTCCGCCCGGACATGCCGCGGCCGCGTCGGTGGTCCGACCTCCTCCCCGGCCTCCTCGCCATCGCGCTGCTCGCCGGAGGCGTCGCGGCCGTCCTCCTGTTCGCGCGCGTCGGCACCGTCCACGGCGCGAAGTTCCGGCTGTTCGCCACCGTGCAGGAGGCGCGCGGCCTGAGCTCCGGCAGCGAGGTCTGGGTCGCCGGGAAACGCGTCGGCGTCGTCGACGCGATCGACTATCTCCCGCCCTCCTCCGACACCGCCCAGCGACTCTTGCTCACGCTGCACGTGCTCGAGAACGTGCGGTCGGTCATCCGTCGCGGCGCGGACGTCGGGGTCCACCCTGGAGGAAACCTCATCGGCGCGCCGGTGGTCACCATCGCGCTCGGCGACGCGCGACAGCCGCCCGTCAGCCCCGACGACACGCTGCGGTCCCCGCCCGAGACCGACATGGATCGCGCACGCAGCGACTTCCAGGACGCGACCGGCGAGCTGCCGCTCATCCTGACGAACGTGAAGCTGCTCGACGCCCAGCTGCGCGCCACGCGCGGAACGCTGGGTGCGTTCGGCATCGACGGCGCCTCGACGATGACCCGCGCGATGGGCACGGCCAGCGGCTTCATGACGCGCGTCCGATCGTCGCGCGGGCCCGTCGGACGGCTCATGGCCCGCGACGGCGCGTCACACTACGCCCGGGAGGCGCTCGCCCGCGCGGACAGCGTCCGCCAGCTCATCGCCGCGCCGCCCTCGCAGCAGTCGCTCGGGCGCTTCCGGCGCGATTCCACGCTGCTGGGTGCCGTCGCCGCAGTCCGGGCGGAGCTCGACACCGTCGCGACTGTGCTCGCCCGGTCGGAGGGAACGGCCGGCCGTTTGCAACATGACCAGGCACTCACGCAATCCGTGACGCAGACTCGCGCGGAGCTCGCCGCGCTCATCGCGGATCTCAAGCGTCATCCACTCCGGTATCTCGCCTTCTGATCGCGCTCGCCGCTCGGTCGTCGCTCGGCAGCACGCGATTCTTGACCCTCTGTTTCTCGCCGGCTTACTTTCGCGACCCCCCTCCCGGGCCGCACTTCCCCTCCCTCCTTTCCTCCCGTGCCCGGTGACGTGATTCCGGGGGCCGAATCCCCCCTCGTCGATATCGTCGAGCTGAAGCGCAAGTCGCTGCCCGAGCTCCACGCGCTGGCAGACGAGCTCAACGTCTCCAACCACTCCGGGCTTCGGAAGCAGGAGCTGATCTTCCGCATCGAGCAGAGTCTCCTCGACGCGGACGTGCTGCTGCGCGGCGACGGCGTGCTCGAGGTCCTTCCCGAAGGCTACGGCTTCCTCCGCAGCCAGGACTGGAACTACCTGTACGGGCCGGACGACATCTACGTCTCGCCGTCGCAGATCAAGCGCTTCGACCTGCGCACCGGCGATTCGGTGGTCGGCCAGGTGCGCCCGCCGAAGGAGTGGGAGAAGTATCTCGCGCTGCTCAAGGTCGAGCGCGTGAACGGCGACGAGCCGGAGAAGGCGAAGCAGCGCATCGCGTTCGACAACCTCAAGCCGCGCTACCCCGACGAGCGGATCCACCTGGAGCCGAAGGACGGGGATCTCAGCATGCGGCTGTGCGACATCATCGCACCGCTCGGCAAGGGACAGCGTGGGCTCATCGTCGCGCCGCCGCGCGCGGGCAAGACGATCCTGCTGCAGAAGCTCGCGAACGCGATCGTCGAGAACCACCCCGAAGTGTCGCTGATCATCCTCCTGATCGACGAGCGCCCGGAGGAGGTCACCGACATGCAGACGAACGTACCGGGCGCGGAGGTCATCAGCTCCACGTTCGACGAGCCCGCCGACCGCCACGTGCAGGTCGCGGACATGGTGCTGGAGAAGGCGAAGCGGCTCGTCGAGTCGGGCAAGCATGTCGTCATCCTCCTCGACTCCATCACGCGGCTCGCGCGCGCGCACAACACCATCGTGCCGCACTCCGGGAAGATCCTCTCCGGCGGCGTCGACGCGAAGGCGCTCGAGAAGCCGAAGCGCTTCTTCGGCTCCGCACGCAACATCGACGGCGGCGGATCGCTCACCATCGTCGCCACGGCGCTCATCGAGACGGGCTCGCGCGCCGACGAGGTGATCTTCGAGGAGTTCAAGGGCACCGGCAACATGGAGCTCGTGCTCGATCGCAAGATCGCCGAGCGCCGCATCTTCCCGGCAATCGACGTGCACAAGTCCGGGACGCGCCGCGAGGAGCTGCTGTTCGACAAGGACGAGACGAACCGCATCTTCCTGCTGCGGAACTTCCTCGGCGGCATGAACTCCGAGGACGCCATCACGTTCCTGCTCACGCGCATGTCGCGCACGAAGAACAACAAGGAGTTCTTCGCGTCGATGGCGGAGGGGTGACGCGGCCGTGTCCCGGCTGCCGAAGGGGCGCCTGCTCGCCATCGATCACGGCGAGCGGCGCATCGGGCTGGCGGTGAGCGACCCGTTAGGCATGATCGCCTCGCCGGCCGGCTTCGTCGCGCGGCGTGCCGGCAAGCGGCTGCCGATCGCGGAGCTCGTTAGGCGGGCCGAGGCGCTCGAGGTGTGCGGCTTCGTGGTCGGCCTGCCGCTCGATGGTGACGGCAACGACACGCCCCGCGCCGAGGAGGCGCGCCACATCGCGGCGGAGCTCGAGCGGCGTACCGGCCTCCCCGCACGGCTCGTCGACGAGCGGTTCACGACGGCTGCCGCGCTCCGAACGATCCGCACGCTCGGCGGCTCCACGCGCGATCGCAAGGGCGACGTCGACGCGATGGCGGCCGCCGTGCTGCTGCAGCACGCGCTCGCGCTTCCCGATGGGGAGTAAGCGCCGCAAGGGGCGACCCCCACGGCGTGTCCTGCTGATCGCCGTCGGCGTTGTCGCGCTCGTCGTCGCCGCGCTCGTGTTCCTCACCCGCGCGCCGGGATCCGGCGCCGCGCGCGTCGTCATCCCGCGCGGCGCGTCGTTCCGCGTCGCCGCGGAGTCGCTCGCCGCGAAGCGCGTGGTGCGCTCGGCGCTGCTGTTCCGACTCTACGCCAAGGCGACGGAGCGCGATCGCTCCATCAAGCCCGGCACCTACCAGCTCCGGCGCGGCGATTCCTACCACGACCTCGTGAGCGCGCTCGTGTCGGGGCGCGGCATCGTGCACGTCATCACGGTCGTGGAGGGATGGGAGCTGCGACAGATTGTGCCCCAGCTCGCCCGATCGTTAGGCGTGCCGCCCGACTCCGCGGAAGTCGCGGTGCGCGACACGTCGCTGCTGCGCCGCCTCGATATCCCCACCCCCACGCTCGAGGGGTACCTGTTTCCCGCCACGTACACGTTCCCCGACGGCACCACGGCGCGGCAGGCCGTGTCGCAGATGGTGGAGCGCTTCGAGGCGGCGTGGCATCCCGAGTGGGACGCGCAGCTGCAGACGCTCGCGCTCTCGCGTCATCAGGCGGTGACGCTCGCCTCGATCGTCGAGCGCGAGGCGCGTCGTCCCGAGGAGCGCCCGGTGATCGCGGCGGTGTACTACAACCGGCTGAGGAAGGGCATGCGGCTGCAGGCCGATCCGACGGTGCAGTACGCACTCGGCCACCATGTCGGACGCGTGCTCTACAAGGATCTCGAGATCGACTCGCCGTACAACACGTACAAGGTGGCGGGGCTGCCCCCCGGGCCGATCGGCTCGCCGGGTGCGCCGAGCCTCGCGGCGGCGGTAGCGCCGGCGAAGGTGCCGTTCCTGTACTTCGTCGCCGAGCCCGATGGCCATCACGAGTTCCGCACGACCTTCGCGGAGCACGAGACCGCGGTGCAGCGCGCGCGGCGCCTGCGCGACTCGGTGACGCGAGCGTCGAGCGCGACGACGCCGCGCTGACGGGTGGCGTCGCGCGTCAGGGATGCTCGGCGCGCGGCCGCACGATCTGGTCGCGCCACCGGAAGCTGACGTCCGGTGCGCCGCGCTCCGCGGAGCGACGGCGGTTGGGGCGCGGGCGTCTACGCGCCTTGGCGTGCGCGTGGCGCATCGCCTCCGTGATCTCGTCCACGACCGACTGGCGCAGGAACACGTCCGCGAGCACCGGATCGAACTGGGTGCCGCTGCCGTTGCGAATGACGTCGAGCGCCTTCGCGACGTTCTCGCCGCGGTGGTACCGACGCGGCGCCGTGATGGCGTCGAACGTATCGGCCAGCGCGACGATCCGGCTCGTGAGCGGGATCGCCTCGCCCTTCAGCCCGCGCGGGTAGCCGCTGCCGTCCCACCGCTCGTGATGCGCGAGCACGCCCTCGGCGAGCGCGGGATAGAACGTCGCGAGCGGCTCCAGCACCTCGGCGCCACGCTGCGGATGCGTCGCGACCGCGCGGCGCTCTTCCTTCGTCAGCCCGCTGGCGTCGTGGATGATGTCAAAGAGCGCGGCGTGCAGCTTTCCGATGTCGTGAAAGAGCGCCACGCGCTCGATCTCACGCTGGCGGTGCTTGTCGAGGCCTAACGCGCAGGCCACGATGAGCGAGTACGCCGCGACGCGCCGAACGTGAGCACCGGTGACGGCGTCGTTCGCGTCGACGGCGTTCAGCAGTGTCTCGAGCGTCGCCGCGGCGAGACGTTCGGCGCGGCGACGGCGGTGGTGCGCGTGGGCAACGGTCGCGCCGGCAAGCGCCCCGGCGGTGGCGAGAACGAGTCGATACACGGGCTCGCGAAGAGCAAGACGCGTACTTCACGCGTCGACGCGGGCGCTACCGTTGTTGCACGCACGAAGCGGGCGGCCCCCCGCAAGGGAGGACCGCCCGCGCGCTGTCGAGCGCCGCCGACGATCAGCTGCGACGCGTGCGACGTGTCGCGACCGAGAGTACAACGATGCCGCCGGCGAGGAGCAGGAGCGTCGTCGGCTCCGGGCTGACGACCTGCGCGCCGACCGGCGCGACGGCGGCGTTGAGCGTGGCGACGCGCAGACTCGCCGTCGTCAGCGTGGGCCGGCTCGCCGAGAGCCAGGTGGCGACGCGATCGCGGAAGACAGGGGCGTCGTAGCCCGCGAACAGGTCGTCGAAGATGTTGGCGTCGAGGACCGTGAGCACGTTCTGCGTGGAGCCCCACAGCGTCGCGACGTTGTACGCGAAGAGCTGGACGCCGCCGATCGCGTACCCGCCACAGGCGAGCGAGATGGCCGACACGCCCTGCGTGAGTGCGTTCGGCTGGACGCTGACGTTCCTGCCGTACAGGCAGCCGGCGCCCGTCAGGCCGCCGCTCGGCGAGCCGTAGTCGAGGATGCCGTAGCCACCGAGCGGTCCCTCGATGCCGCCGAACGCGCCGAGGATTTGCTGGTTCCACCCACCCCAGGCGGCATTCTCACCCATGACGACGACGCGGCGACCCGTCGCGGCGTAGGCTTTCAGGTTGTCGATCTCGGCGGCGGACGCCGTCGTCTGGAATCGCTGATCGACCCACAGCGCATCGTAGGTCAGCATCTGCGACAGGTCGAGCAGGGTGTTGGTGGTCGTGACGCCGCCGGTGAAGACGCGGTTCAGCGTGGACGTCATGGTGGCCCACTGCTGGCCCCCGTAGTGCAGGCCGCCGTAGACGTAGCGGCCGGCGTCGTTGACGTTGACGAGCAGGCGGGGCTGAGCGATCGCCGAGGACGCGCCGATGGCGATGGCGAGCAGGGGCAGGACGACGCGAGCGCGCCGCGGGAGGAGTGCCATGGTGAGGGTCAGTACGTGAGTCGATGCGCGGAGCGTGGCCGGCGCCGACCACCCAACGCGTGATCCGCTACAGTACAGAGCGCTCGCCGATGCGCAATGGCTGAGTTCCCTACGCATGGGGCAAAAAAAGAACGCCCCGGACTGCGAGTGCAATCCGGGGCGTCAGGGGTGCCGGCGACGGCCTACTCTCCCGCGCCCTCTCGGGCGGAGTACCATCGGCGCTGCAGGGCTTAACGGCCGTGTTCGGGATGGGAACGGGTGTGGCCCCTGCGCTCTAGTCGCCAGCGATCTTGTCTCCGATCCGCGGCGCGCGAGGCACCGCCGACCGGGAATGAGAGATGATGGATCGAGGAGTGTGGGAATGGCGGCGCGCTGGTGCGCGCGGCCGTGCGAACATTTCGCGTGCTATGCAGTTGGTATCAGGGAGTGATCAAGCCGCACGGGCGATTAGGACCGCTGCGCTCGGAACTCGTCGCCGAGTGTCCACGGGCGGCCTATCGACGTGATGGTCTCTCACGGCCCTTCAGGTCCCTCAAGGGGACAGGGAGCATTCATCTCGGGGACGGCTTCCCACTTAGATGCTTTCAGCGGTTATCCGTGCCGATCATCGCTACCCGGCGGTGCCCTTGGCAGGACAGCCGGGACACGAGCGGATCGTCCGACTCGGTCCTCTCGTACTAGAGTCCGCGCCCCTCAATGCTCCAACGCCCACGACGGATACAGACCGAACTGTCTCACGACGTTCTGAACCCAGCTCATGTACCACTTTAACCGGCGAACAGCCGGACCCTTGGGACCTTCTCCAGCCCCAGGATGTGATAAGCCGACATCGAGGTGCCAAACCGCGCCGTCGATGTGAACTCTCGGGCGCGATAAGCCTGTTATCCCCAGCGTACCTTTTATCCGTTGCGCGATAGCCCGCCCACGCGGCACTACCGGATCACTACGACCGACTTTCGTCCCGGCTCGAGCCGTCGCTCTCGCCGTCAGGCTGGCTTCTGCCGTTACACTCTGTGAGCGCGAGTACCGACCGCGCTGAGCCAACCATGCGCGCGCCTCCGTTACGCTTTCGGAGGCGACCGCCCCAGTCAAACTGCCCACCTGCCACGGTCCCAGCCGGGGTTTGCCCGACGTGGTGAGCACGCCGCATTCAGCAGGGTGGTATTTCACTGGCCCCTCCGCCCGAGCTGGCGCCCGGGCCTCAACGGGTCCCACCTATGCTACACAGCTGAATGCAGCGAGCAATGACAAGCTGCAGTAAAGGTGCATGGGGTCTTTTTGTCCTGTCGCGGGAACTCGGAATCCTCACCGAGACTGCAATTTCGCCGAGCGCGTGGTCGAGACAGTGCCCAAGTCGTTACGCCATTCGTGCAGGTCGGAACTTACCCGACAAGGAATTTCGCTACCTTAGGACCGTTATAGTTACGGCCGCCGTTTACCGGGGCTTCGGCTCAAAGCTTCGGGGGTTACCCCCCTGACCTCTCCCCTTAACCTTCCGGCACCGGGCAGGCGTCAGTGCATATACGGCGCCTTGTGCGGCTTGGCATGCACCTGTGTTTTTGCTAAACAGTCGCTTGGGCCGATTCACTGCGGCACAATTCCGCTTCCCGGGTCAACCGGGTCACGGCACTGTGCATCCCTTCTTCCGAAGTTACGGGATCATTATGCCGAGTTCCTTGACCACGTCTCACTCGTGCACCTGAGGCTACTCGCCTCGCCCACCTGTGTCGGTTTGCGGTACGGACATCCCAGCACTCCGCCAGCGACTTTTCTCGCCCGTCGACTCTACGACCCTTGAGCACCCCGAAGGGCGCTCTCGCCATCACCTCTCGGCCGAAGCCTACGGGGTTAGACGGTCATCCACAAAACCGCGGTCGCTTCGTTCCGGTGTCCTCGCTGGGTTCAACGTACTGGGACGGGACGGGAGTGTTCACCCGTTGACCATCGGCTACGCCTCTGGGGCCTCGCCTTAGGACCCGCCTCACCCTGCGCTGATTGCCATGGCGCAGGAACCCTTGGGCTTACGGTGTCGGGGGTTCTCACCCCGATTTGCGCGTACTCATTCCGGCATCCTCACTTCCCGCCGCTCCACCTCAAGGTTTCCACCGAGGCTTCACCGCTACGGGAACGCTCCCCTACCCCTCACACAAAGTGTGAAGGCCAAGCTTCGGCGGGCCGCTTAATCCCGACCATTCTCGGCGCATCCACGCTGGACCGGTGAGCTATTACGCACTCTTTAAAGGAGTGGCTGCTTCTAAGCCAACCTCCCGGTTGTCACGGCACGGACACATCCTTCGCTATACTCAGCGGCCACTTCGGGGCCTTAGCTGTGGCTCTGGGTTCTTTCCCTCTCGCCGCCGGACATTATCGCTCGGCGACTGCCTCCCGCGGTCCATCGGTCAGGTATTCGGAGTTTGGTTGGGGTTGGTAGGGGCCACGCCCCCCCGCGCCCATCCAGTCGCTCTACCCCCTGCCGACATACGGTGCCAAGCACCCGCCGCGAGGCTCTACCTCAATAGATTTCGGGGAGAACCAGCTATCTCCAGGCTTGATTGGCCTTTCACCCCTACCCACAAGTCATCCGAACGGTTTTCAACCCATACCGGTGCGGGCCTCCACTGGGTGTTACCCCAGCTTCACCCTGCTCATGGGTAGATCGCCCTGGCTTCGGGTCTACCCCCAGGCACTCCACGCGCCCTCGTTACAGGACTCGCTTTCGCTGCGGCTCCGGTCCACAAGACCTTAACCTCGCGCCTGAGGCGTAACTCGCCGGATCATAATGCAAAAGGCACGCAGTCAGACGCGCTGAGCTTGCGCCCAGCCGTCCTCCTACCGCTTGTAGGCCAGTGGTTTCAGGCTCTCTTTCACTCCCCGCACTGGGGTGCTTTTCACCTGTCCCTCACGGTACTCGTCCACTATCGGTCACACGGGAGTCTTTAGCCTTGGAGGGTGGTCCCCCCAGCTTCGCGCCCGGTTCCTCGTTCCGGGCGCTACTCAGGAACACCACTAGCCAGCGTCCATCGTCGTCAGTTACCGGGCTCTCACCGTCTCTGGCGCCCCGTTCCAGGGGACTTCACCTGACTTCACGCTGACCGTCCGTGGGTCCTACAACCCCACCCGGCAAGCCGGATGGTTTGGGCTCGGCCCCGTTCGCTCGCCGCTACTGAGGGCATCTCGGTTGATTTCTCTTCCTCCGGGTACTGAGATGTTTCAGTTCCCCGGGTTCGCCCTGCACTTGCGTGCAGTGACGGGGATCGCTCCCCGCCGGGTTTCCCCATTCGGGTATCCGTGGCTCATCGGGTGTGTGCCCCTCCCCACGGCTTATCGCAGCTTACCACGCCCTTCCTCGCCTCCGTGTGCCCAGGCATCCCCCACTGGCCTTCTGTCGCTTGACCACATGAACCGTCAAGCACAGCACGCGCAGGAATCGCTTCACAGCGATTCCACATATGTGAGATCTGTGCAATCTCCTTCTCGTCGTTCGACGTCGGCGACGACTCACGTCGTTGCCGCCTCGCCCGATGAGAATTCGCTTCCCACGCGGCCCACCGCCTTGCAGCGGTCGACCGCTCCTCGATCCATCAATTTTCAATCAGCGCCGCGCCGTTTCGAGCTCGCTCGAGAGCGTCGCGGAGAGCTTACCATTTTACGCAGTTAGGCGGTCAGAGTCAACCGACTGCCGCTCCGCCCCGTCGCGTCCGCGCCACCGGCGCAAGCCACAAGCGCATCGCGAAGGGTCCGAATCTTACCTGTTTACACGGCGATTGTCAACGGGCACACCCGCCGCGCCGCCCGCCTAGCTTGCGGCACATGCGCACCGTCGCCGTCGTCTCGAACCGGGGAGCCCAACGATTGGCCTCCGGGCATCCCTGGATCTACCGCAGCGACGTCGCCGAGCCACCGACGAGCCCAGCAGGCGCCGTCACCGTTCGAGACGGCCGAGGCCGCCCGCTCGGGACCGCACTCTGGAGCCCGGCCTCAGAAATCTCGCTCCGGCTCGTCGATCGCCGCCCCGACCAGCCACTCGACGCCGCCTGGTGGCTGGAACGCCTCGCGCGCGCGCTCGACCGCCGCGCCGGGCTCCGCGAGCACGCCTCGGCCCATCGCCTGGTGCACGGCGAGGGCGACGGGCTCCCGTCGCTCGTGTGCGACCGCTACGACCGGTGGCTCGTCGTGCAGCTCATGAGCGCCGGCCTCGAGGCGTTTCGCGGCGCGATCATCGACGCGCTGCTGGAGCACACGGGCGCCGAGGGCATCCTGGCGCGCAACGACGCGGCGCTGCGCCTCAAGGAGGAGCTGCCGCGCGAGACGGTGCTCCTCGCCGGCTCGGTGCCGGAGGAGATCGAGGTCGAGGAGCATGGCGTGCGGTATCTCGCCGCGCCGTGGACGGGACAGAAGACCGGCGCGTTCCTCGATCAGCGCGAGAACCGCGCGCTCGTCGGCGCCGTCGCGCGCGGGCGCGCGCTCGACTGCTTCAGCTACCACGGCTCGTTCGCGCTGCATCTCGCCCGGCGCGCGGAGCACGTCACCGCGCTCGACATGTCGGAGGCCGCGCTGCGGCGCGCACGGGAGAACGCCCAACGCAACGGCTTCACGAACATCGACACGCGGGAGGCGAACGCGTTCGACTTTCTTCGCGACGAGGAGCGCGCCGGCGCGCGTTACGACACGATCGTGCTCGACCCGCCGGCGTTCGCGAAGACGCGTGCCGCGCTTCCCACCGCGCTGCGCGGATACAAGGAGATCAACCTGCGCGCGATGCGTCTGCTCGCGCCGGGCGGCCTGCTGTTCACGGCGAGCTGCAGCTATCACCTCACGAAGCCGCTGTTCCTCGAGATGCTCGAGGACGCGGCGGCGGACAGCGGCCGGCGCGTGATCCTGCGCGAGCTGCGCGGTCAGCCGATCGACCATCCCGAGGTGTTGTCGATCCCCGAGACGGGCTACATCAAAGGCGCGCTGCTCGAGGTCGCGGACTGAAACACGCGGGCACTCAGCGCGCCTGACAGCGCGGACAGAAGTACGTCGAGCGACCGGCCTGCACGATGCGGCGAATCATGGTGCCGCACCGCGTGCACGGCTCTCCCTCGCGATCGTAGACGTGCATCGTCACCGCGGCCTCGCCGGTGCGATAGCGGCCGGGCTTCTCGATCGCCTCGGTCAGCACGTCGCGCATGGCGGCGGCGAGACGCGCGAGTCGCGCCGGTCCGATGCCGTTCGCCGGCGCACGCGGACTGACACGCGCGCGCCAGAGCGCTTCCGCAGCGTAGATGTTCCCGAGGCCCGCGACCACGCGCTGATCGAGCAGCACGGGCTTGATCGGACCGCGGCGGCCGCGAAGCGCGGCGCCGAGCGACGCAGCGTCGAAGCCGGCGTCGGTGGGCTCAGGGCCGAGCGTCGGCAGCGGCGACGCACCGGGGGAATGCAGCGACAGAGTGGCGAGCGCGCGCGAATCGACGAGCGTGAGACGCAAGCCGTCGTCGAAGTCGAGCGCGGCGCGCGCATGGCGCGGCGGCTCGTCGCTCGCCGACCCGACGTGCCAGTCGCCGTTCATGCGGAAGTGCGCGTGCACCACCGCGCCGTCGTCGAGCGTGAGCAGCTGATGCTTGCCGCGCCGCTCGACCGAGGTCACGCGGCGCCCAACGAGGCGCGTGACGGCGTCGTCGGGGAGCGCGCGACGCGTCGCGGCGTGCGAACGGTGCACGGCGCGAATGGTGCGGCCAACGGCCACCTCGCGCAGGAGGCGCGCCGCGGCTTCAACTTCCGGCAGCTCGGGCATGAGGAAGTGCGTGATGCGCGACACGTGGCACCGCCGCTTGCGCGGTCCCGGTGCGCGTCTAGGTTAGGACGTCGCCCTCCCCTCCGCTCGCCCGAGCTTCATGTCCGCGCCGCGTTCCCTCAAGCACGAATACGAGCTGTTCGTCGAGCGCGAGATCGAGCTGTACAAGGATACGATCTCGCGCACGGCACTGCTGTCGATCGGCGACGAGGCGGTCGCGCGGCTGCGTGAGCAGGCGCAGACGACGCTGACGGAGATGGTGCTGTGGGAGGAAGTCGATCGCATCATCTCGCGTCGGCTCCGGCTTCCGAGCTACCGCGTATGGCGGCAGCGCCGGCTGAAGATCCTCGCCGAGTATCGCCGACCGGAGCACTGGGGCCTCGCGCCGACGAGCGCGCTCGCGCGCGAGCTCGCGCAGTCGGACGGAAGCCACGTGCTCGTGGCGGGTGTCGACGGCGAGGGCGCGGCGATGTACTCGGCGGCGCACGGATGCGCGGTGACCGCGCTCGCGCACGAGCCGGACGCGGTGGAGCGCGTGATGCACGCGGCGGAAGTCGCGGGGCTGAGCGAGCGTGTGCGCGGCTGCGTGGGCGATCTCGCGCAGTGGGCGCCCGACGTCGCGCTGCGCGTGGTGGTGTGCACGCCGACCGCGTTCGAGCATCTCACGCCGAGCGAGCGCGCGGCGGCGATCGAGCTGCTCCAGAGCGCGACGCTCGACGGCGGTGTGCATCTGGTGTCGACGCTCGTCGCGGGTTCGGCGGCGCTGTCGGTGGAGGAGCTGCGCGCGCGCTACGACGGCTGGGCGGTGAGCGTGGAGCGCGACGGCGGCGGCGCGGCGAGCGCGCTCGGCACGACGTTTCTCGCGCGGAAGTCGGCGCTCGCGCAGTGACCGCGGGTGTCGCGTTCCGCGACACCTCGTGTCCTCGGAATGTCGCGGATCGCGACACCCGGCCGCCCGCGAGGCGGCCGTTAACATTTCCAAGATCTTGCCGTCCAACGACTTAACGAAAGCGTCCGACGTGGCACCGTCGCTGCCTTATGGGCGCGTGGTCCGGAGCCACCGGACGTACTCATACCGGAGAATCGGACATGAAGCAGATACGTCAGAAGAGCGACGTGCAGGAAGCGATGGGCATCGTCATCTCGGCCGGGAAGTCGTACGACGCGCCGCCGCGGTTCGCGGCGTTCGAGTGGGCGCCGGGGCCGGAGCCGATCGCGACCAACGACGCCACGGAGCCGCGCGCCGCGTGAGCGTGCACGCCGCATAGAAGCAGGATCCCGAAAACGATGAAGCCCCGCCTGAGGCGGGGCTTCAGTCGTTATCGGACCTACCGTTAGTCGCGACGCGCGACGATCACGCCGCGCCACCGGTGGCGCCACCGGCCGCGGCGCCCGACGAGCCGGCGCTCTTGCGGCCGCCCTTGCGCGCGCCGCCCTTCTTCGCAGAGCCGCGCTTCGCGCCGCCCTTCGATGCGCCCTTCCGCGCGCCGCCCTTCTTCGCCGAGGCGCGCTTCGCCGTCGACTTCTTCGCGCCGCCGCGCTTGGCGCCGCCCTTCTTCGCGCTGCCCTTGCGCGCGCCACCCTTCTTGGCCGAGCCGCGCTTGGCGCCGCCCTTCTTCGCGCCGCCCTTCTTCGCGCCGCCCTTGCGCGCGCCCTTCTTCGCGCCGCCCTTCGACGACGTCTTGGAAGCAGCCATCGTGTCGCTCCTTGTGCGAGTGAACGATCCGCGGTCCCCCGGTGGACCGTCGGCCGTGACACGCCGCCCAACATCGGCGGCGCTCCCTCCCCTGCGTCTCGCTGATCGCGTCGGCAGGGAGTCCCACCTCGCGACTCCGGCGGCGCACCGCCCGAGTCGCTCGACCTGCTCACTGCACTGCGGTCCTGCGTGTCGTTCAGCGCTGCTCGCGGCGCGTCGTCCTCCGTCATCCTCGCGCCGCTCGCTATCGGACGGTCGAACGCGCGAGAAGTAACTCGACCACCGCCCCGCGCCTCTACGATCATAATGCAACTATCGTGCATGACTTCGTAGCGATACGCGAAGTTAGATATTGGCGCACTTAGACGCAATACCAGTGCGCACGGTTTGCGCAACCCTCGCGCGACCGCTCGCGCAGCCTCACGACGTCGCGCGAGCACTCGCCGCACGCCGTCGCGCGACACGGCGATGGCGTCGCGGGTGCGATACGATGCGCGCGCGCCGCGGACGGCGCGCGCGCGGGCGAGACGCGTCGACGCGGCGACGTCACGCCGACCGCTGGAACGGCGCGGGGTACCGTGTCAGCTTTCGGGCGCGCCGGGCGGCTCGCGCCGCGGCGCCACCATCACGTACAGATCGCGGAGCAGCCGCCGTGAAGGCATTGGTGAAAGACCGGGCAGCGCCAGGGTTCTCGCTGCGCGAGGTCCCCGAGCCGCGCGTCCGGGACGACGAGGTTCTCATCCGCGTGCGACGCGCCGGCGTGTGCGGCACCGACGTGCACATCCACCAGTGGGACGCGTGGGCGAGCGCGCGGTGCAAGCCGCCGTTCGTCGTGGGGCACGAGTTCGCCGGCGACGTCGTGGAGGTCGGCGCGCTCGTGGAGACGGTGAAGGTCGGCGACCGCGTGACGGCGGAGGGCCACATCGTCGACGGGATGTGCCTGCTCTGCCGGACGGGGAACTCGCACGTCTGCCCGCACACGAAGATCATCGGCGTCGACCGGGACGGCTGCTTCGCGGAGCTGATCGCGATGCCGGCGTCCAACATCTGGCACCTGGACGCGTCGATCTCGTACGACGTCGGCGGCATCCACGACCCGATGGGGAACGCGTTCCACACCGCGCTGACGGCGGAGATCCCGGGGGCGACGGTGCTCGTCACGGGGTGCGGTCCGATCGGCATCTTCGCCGTGGGCATCTGCCGCGCAGCGGGAGCGTCGCACGTCATCGCCTCCGACGTGAACGACCGGCGGCTCGAGCTCGCGCAGCAGATGGGCGCCCACGAGATCCTCCACCCCGGTCAGGTCGCGGAGGCGGTGCGTCGATCGACGGCGGGCTACGGCGTCGACGTCGTGCTCGAGATGAGCGGCGTCCCGTCGGCGATCCACCAGGCGCTGGATCTCGTGCGCGTCGGCGGCCGCGTGCAGATGCTCGGGATTCCGTCGAAGCCGATCGAGCTGGACCTCGCGTCGGAGGTGATCTTCAAGGGGATCACGATCTACGGCGTGGTGGGGCGGCGAATGTACGACACGTGGCACCAGATGACCCGCTTCCTCCGCTCGGGCGAGTTCGATCCGACGCCGGTGATCACGCACCGGTTTCCGCTCGAGGGGTTCGAGGACGCGATGCACGTCATCAGGAGCGGCGAGGCGGGCAAGGTCATCTTCGAGATCACGTGAGGCCATGACGAGCGACTACGAGGACCACGAGGACATCCTCACCGCGGCCGCGGCGGGGGACATGGACGAGGTGGCGGCGGTGCTGTCGATGGACAACCGGCTGACGCGCGCGCGCGCGATGCGGCCGGGCGGACCGCGCTCCATCTCGCGGCGGCGAACGGCCACGTGACGACGGTGGAGACGCTGCTGCACAACAACGCCGACCCGAACGTACGCGACGCCGAAGGGCGCACGCCGCTGGCGCTCGCCGACGCGGCGGGGCATCGCGAGGTGGTCGACCGACTGCGCGCCGCGGGCGCGCGCTGAGGACGGAGCGCATGTCGATCAACACGGAGTTCACCGGCGCGCTGCAGGCCGAGCTGGATCAGCTCAAGGCCGATCGCGTGTACAAGCAGCTCAACCACCTCGAGTCGCCGCAGGCGGCGCGGGTGCAGATGGAAGGACGCGGCGAGGTCGTGATCCTGTCGTCGAACAACTACCTCGGCCTGTCGAACGAGCCGAGCGTGGTGGAGGCGGGGATCGACGCGCTGCGGCAGTTCGGCGCAGGAACGGCGAGCGTGCGGTTCATCTGCGGTACGTTCACGGTCCACCGCGACCTCGAGGAAGCGATCGCCCGCTTCGTGGGAACGGAGGCCTCGCTGTCGTACGTGTCGGCGTGGAACGCGAACGAGGCGCTCACGTCCACGATCGTGGAGTCGGGAGACTTCGTCGTCTCGGACGAGCTGAATCACGCGTCGATCATCGACTCGGTCCGGCTCGCGAAGGCGATCAAGAAGTGCACGACGGCGGTCTACAAGCACGGCGACCTGGACGACCTGCGCGCGAAGCTGGCGGCGAACCGCGGGGCGCGGCGAAAGATCATCTGGACCGACGGCGTGTTCTCGATGGAGGGCTCGATCGCCAAGCTGCCGGAGATCGCGCAGATCGCGCGGGACGAGGGCGCGATCGTGGCAATGGACGACTCGCACGCGACGGGCGTGCTCGGGGAGACGGGACGCGGCACGGCCGAGCACTTCGGCATGCTCGGCGAGGTCGACATCATCACGTCGACGCTCGGCAAAGCGCTCGGCGGCGCGGCGGGCGGCTTCATCGCGGCCTCGTCCGCGCTCGTCGACATGATGACGCAGCGCTCGCGTCCGCAGCTCTTCTCGAACGCGCTGCCGCCGACGGTGGCGGCGAGCTCGCTGCAGGCGATCCGATTCGCGGAACAGCATCCGGAGCGCGTGCGGCAGCTGCGCGAGAACGCGCGCTACTTCCGCGAGGCGATCACCGAGGCGGGGTTCTCACCGCTCGCCGGCGAGACGCCGATCGTGCCGATCATCGTGGGCGAGACGGCGAAGGCGATCGAGATGAGCAACCGCCTCCTCGACGAGGGCGTGTTCGTGACGGGATTCGGCTTTCCCGTGGTGCCGCACGGACAGGCGCGCGTGCGCTGTCAGCTCAGCGCGGCCCACACGCGCGAGGACATGGACTTCGCGCTCGCGGCCTTCAGAAAGGTCGGACGCGCGCTCGGCGTGATCTAGGTCACGTCGTGCGCGTCACGTTCGACACTCGACGCGCACGACGAGACGGCGCCAGCTCTCGACGTCGTCGGATCCGACCTTCTCCACCCACGCGCCGCATCGACCACCGGCGAACATCCAGGGCGCGAGCCAGGCGGCGATCTGCAGCGGGAGGTGACCGACCACGTCGCCTCCCGCTGCGTGCACCCACACGGCGGGGATCTGCGCGACGGGTGGATCGGGCACGAGGATGAGGCGGTCGCCGCGCTGCAGGCGGTGCACGACCTCTGTGCGTTTGCCGAAGACCGTCCCGAGCACGGCGGTACGGAACGGCTCGGGATAAGCGGGCGCGTACGGCGGCGCCGTCTGCATGGAGGTCCTCCGGTCGCGGAACTGGGCGGAGTGCTTACCGACGCAACTTCCGTCACAAACCATGGATGCGCCAGCGGGCGCGGAGCTCCTGTCGCGTCGATGCCACACCAGCGCGGCGTGACCGGAGCGGCCGGCACCTCGTCCCCATGACGATGCGCCGCGCCGACGCGCGGCACGCGATCAGTCCCCAGAGACCCGCACCATGCTGCGTCCGCGTCATCCGGCCCGCGCCGCGCTCCATCTCGGAGCGCTCGGCGTCGCTCTCGCCTCGCTCTCGCGCCCCGCATTCGCGCAGGGTGCCGCCGTCGGCCTTCCGAACCCGCGCCACGTGTTCGAGGACTCGTGGTACTGGGGCGCGAAGGGCGGCGTCACTCGCTTCGGCACGCTCGTCGACGGGCGCGTGACGGCACCGGTGACGGGCGCGGAGTGGCTCGTCACGCATCGTCAGGGCGCGCTGCTCGTGTCCGCCGAGCAGTCGTTCTTCGATCGCACGTCGGTGGTCGCGGATCCGTACGCGACCGACGGCGTGCGCCGAGTGTCGCTCCACGACGCGCGCCGGTACTCCGCGGCGGCGCTCGCGGCGCCGGTGCAATACGGCCGCGTGCGGCCGTACGCGGGGCTCGGGCTCGCGGTGCAGGTGATCCGCAGCGCGACGCCGATCGGCGACTTCACCACGCAGCAGCAGGTGGTGTACGTGCGCGACGCGCTCGACGCGGGGCAGAGCTTCGTGACGCCGTTCATCGTGGCGGGCGCGCAGGCGCAGTTCGGCGCGGCCGCGGTGTTCGTGCAGGGGAACCTCTCGTCGGCTCGCGAGCGCTCGCTGCTGAACCGCGGCGGCTCGTCGCAAATCGAGGCCGGACTGCGCTACAACCTCGCGTCGGCCTTCGAGCGGTAAGGCGCACGCGGGAAGCGCGCGGGCGTCGGCGACACGAACGGGTCGTCGCGCACGAGGAAGCGATAGGGGAGGTCCGCCGCGCGCGTGATGCCGATGCGCGGCGTGACCTCCACGCGCGCGTCGGGGAGCGGCGTGCCGGCGCGCAGAGTGAGCGCGCCCGTGTCGAGCGGCGCGCCGTCGAGGCGTCCATCGATGCCGAGCGCCGCGCACAGCTTGCCCGGACCGTTAGTCAGGTCGCGGTCGCGGCGCGCGCGCGGACGGCGGCGGCGCATGAGGTCGATGCCGAGCGTCGGCGCCAGGGCACGCAGCAGCACCGCGCAGCCGATGCCTTCCGGCAGCGTCACCGCGTTCACGCACCAGTGCATGCCGTAGATGCGGTAGACGTATGCGGTGCCGGGCGGGCCGAACAGGTGCCACGTGCGCGACGTGCGGCCGACCACCGCGTGACACGCAGGATCGTCTTCGCCCAGGTACGCTTCGGTCTCGACGACGACGCCGGCGGTGAGGCCCTCCGACGAGTCGCACACGAGCACGGTGCCCAGCAACTCGCGCGCGACGACGCGCGGGTCGCGGTCGTAGAACGACACGGGGAGCGGCGTGCCTAACGACACGACGGTCCCGCCGGCAGCTGCCGGCGGGACCGTCGCTCGTCGTGCGCGGGGCGATGCGGTACGCTGCCCCGCCCCGCTCCGTCGGCTCACGCGCCGCGACTCGCGGCGGGACGCTTGCGGGCCCCGCGTGCACCACGCGCGGGCGCGGCGCCCTCGCTCGCGGGAGGCGCGCTCGCGGCCGGTGCGCTCGGCGCCGGCGCCGCGGACGCGTTGGGCGCAGCGCCTGCGCCACCGCGTCCACGACCACGCTTCGTCGCCCCGGCGGCGGGCGTGCCGCGCTTCGTCGCCGCGGGCGTCGCGGTCCTCGGCGCCGGCGTGGGCGCTGGTGTGGGCGCCGCAGCGGCGGCGCTCGGCGCGCTCGGCGCCGTCGCGGCATTCGCGGCCTTCTTCGCACCGCGACCGCGGCGACCGCGCGCACCACCGGATGCGGCGCTCGTCGGCGCCGACGTCGTGGCCGGCGGCGCGGCGGGAGCCGGTGCTGGTGCCGGCGCAGGCGCGGCGGCCGTCTTTGCGGCGCTCTTGCGTGCACCACGTCCACCGCGTGCACCACGACGACGCGAGCCAGCCGCAGCACCCTCCGCGGGCGCAGCCGACGATGGCTCCGCGGCGGGCGCCGTCGCCGCGGCGCCGCCATCCTCGAGCGCGACGGGCGGCTGCGGCGCTGCGGTCTCGAGCGGCGGCGCGAAGTGCGCGGTATCGGTCGGCGTGTCGACGCGCACGACACCGACGGACAGCAGATCGGGCGGCGGCGCCGCACCCCGTCCGCCGAGTCGTCCGCGCGCGAGACCGCGCGGACCCATGCCGCGCGGCGTGGCCGAGCCACTCGGTGCGGCGGTCGCGGCGGGCAGCTGCGACGCCGCGGCGGCGCGATTGAGCTGGTCGGCGACCGACTCCGTCGCCGCAGCACGCGACAGCTCGAACGTGTCGCCGCGACGGCGCAGATCGAGCAAGCCTGCGTCGTGGGCGTCGCGCAGGATGCGCTCGAACATGCGCGACGTGAGGCTCTCGCTGTCGCGCCCGAGCAGCTCGTGCGCGCGCGTGCGCACGGCGTCCGCACCGACGCTCTCGTCGGTCGACGGCACGAGCGACTCCACGGCGCGACGCACGAGATCGAACGCCTCGTTGCGCGTGAGCCGCTCGCCACTGACGCCGATCGCGGGCGCGGCCGGAGCCGCCGTGGGCGCGGTGCGCGGGGTCTCGCGCGACGGCTCCTCGACCTCGCCGCCGACGTCGGTCGCGGCGCGCGGCGCGCGCTCGGCGTCGCGACCGCGACCACGCCGACTGCGACGACCGCGGCCACGCTCCTCGCGACGCCCCTCGCGCGCCGGCGCCTCGGCACCCTCGACCTCCACCTCCTCGCGCGGCGGCTGCGGGCGACGCTCCTCGCGGCGCGGCTCCTCGCGGCGTTGGGCAGCACGCGCCTCGGGCGCGGCGGCCTCCGCGGGCCCGATCTCGTACTGTCCGTCATCGCGCCGCGTGAGCGTGATGAGCCCACGTCCCGCGGCCTCGTGCACGAAGCGCGAGAACTTGGACATGCCGAGATCCTTCTCGTCGAAGGACGGATCGACGTCCTGCATGACCTGCTTGAGGCGGTCGGCGCGCATGACGTCGCCGTTGCGCGCCATGCGGCCGATCGCCTCGGTGACGAGCTCCCACGGGTCCCACCGCACGACTTCCTCGTCGCCGGCGCGCACGAGCCCCGCGAGCGCGTTGTAGCTGTAGTACTCGTCGCAGTTCTGGACGAGCAGGTCGCTCGAGCTCTCGCGGATGCCGACACCGATGACGTACTTGCCGTACTCCTTGAGCTTGATGACGAGGCTCGAGAAGTCGGAGTCGCCGGAGAGCAGGATGAACGTGCCGATCTCGGGGCGGGTGAAGACGAGCTCGATCGCGTCGACCGCGAGGCGGATGTCGGTGGCGTTCTTCTTCGCCGACCCGTACGCGGGCGCCCAGATCAGGTCGATCGAGTTCTCGGTGAGCGGGACGATGTAGCCGGGGTAGCGCCGCCAATCGGCGTACGCGCGCTGCACCGAGACCTTGCCCTTGATGATGTCGGAGGACAGCAGGTTGCGCAGCTCGCTCTGCATGTCCTTCTGGATCCCCATCGTGACGTTGTCGAAGTCGATGAGGAGCGCAGCGTTAGGCGCGTGGGCGAGATACGAGTACGGCGCCGCACCGGCGCCCTGCGGCATGGCCTGCGGGCCGCGGTGCACGGGGGCGACCGGCGCGGAGGCGCGCGGCGGCTGGAAGCGTGAGCTCATGTACCTGTGAGGACAGTGGGGTCGAGCGCGACGGTGCGCTCGAGCTCTCGGCGCCGCACCTTCCCGCTCCCGGTCATCGGGAAAGCGTCGAAGAAGCGCACGATGTCTGGGACCTTGAAATCGGCCATCGTGTCACGGGCGAACGCCTTGATCTCGTTGCCCGTGATGACGGCGCCCTCGACGGGGACGATGCACGCGCAGATCAGCTCCCCGAGCACGTCGTGGGGAACGCCGATCACGCAGACGTCGTCGACGCCAGGGTGTGCGCGGAGCCGATCCTCCACCTCGCGGGGAAAGATCTGGAAGCCGCCGCGCAGGATCGTCTCCTTTCGCCGCCCGATCACGCGGAGATAGCCGTCCTCGTCGATGATGCCGAGATCACCGGTGAGGAAGAAGCCCTCGGGCGTGAACGAGCGGGCAGTCTCGCCCGGCATGCGCGCGTAGCCGAGCATGAGGCCGGGGCCGCGCACCGCGATCTCGCCGACGGCCTCCGCGGGACCGTGCAGCTGTCCGGTGAGCACGTCCACCGCCATGACCTCGACACCGGGAAGCGGACGCCCCACGGTGGTCGCGCGCTTGTCCGCCGGGTCGGCGAAGCACGTGACGGTCACCGTGGGGCCGGTCTCGGTGAGGCCGTACGCCACCTGCACGTCGCACCACCGGCGAATGCGACGCACGAGATCCTCGCTCACCGGACTGCCGGCGACGATGCCGGTGCGCAGCCCCGCCTGACGCAGACGCGCGCCGTCGAAGCTCGGCTCCCGCATGAGCAGGTGGAAGGTGGTGGGCACGCCGTGCAGCACGGTGACGCGCTCGCGCACGATGAGCGCGAGCGCATCGCGCGCATCGAACTCCGGCTGGAGCACGAGCGTCGCGCCGGAGGCGAGCACGCCGACGGCGACGCTGAAGCCGAAGATGGCGAAGATCGGCACCGCGGCGAACACGCGGTCCGTGGGGTCGATCTCGATCGCCTCGCCGGTGCGCACCGCGGTCTCGACGACGCCGCGGTGGCCGAGGCGCACGCCCTTCGGCTTGCCGGTGGTGCCCGAGGTGTAGATGAGCGCCACGTCGGCGTCGTCGCCGACGTCGGCGCCCGACGGCGCCGGCCGCCCCTCGCCCTTCGAGAGCAGATCCTCGAACTGGAAGATGCGGTCGTCGTACCAGAGATCTTCGTCACCAACCGTGACCAAATACTGCAGGTCGGGAAGCTCGGTGATGAACTGCTCGAAGATCTGCAGGAAGTCGATCCCGCCGAGCCGCTCGACGGTGAACGCGCAGGACACCTCCGCGTGCCGAAGCTGGTACTTCAACTCGTGGAAGTTGAGCCGCGGACTCACCGGCACGACGACGGCGCCGAGCTTCGCGGTGGCCCCGAGCGCGACGAGCCACTCGAGGCAGTTCGGCATGTTGACGGCGATGCGGTCACCGGCACCGATGCCGAGCTCGGAGAGCGCCGCGGCCATGGCCGACGCGCGCGCGTCGAGCTGACCGTAGGTGAGCGTGCGCCCGTTCGCGGCGACGGCGGCGAGGCGCTCCGGGTGCTCGTGGGCACGGCGCGCGAACACCTGGGCCAGCGTCCAGTTCTCGGCCATCAGTGGGCTACGGGCGGGATCATCAACCGCGCAAGCTAAGTCACGCGGCGGGCGCCAGGTAGAGGCCGCGACGCGGCCACGCAGCGGCGGCGCCGCGGGTCATTCGCCCATCGCCTTCAGGATCACGCGCTTCGGGCGCTGGCCGTCCCACTCGCCGTAGAACACGCGCTGCCACGGACCGAAGTCGAGCCGCCCCGCAGTGACGGGGACCATCACCTCGTGCCCAACGGTGAGCGAGCGCAGATGGGCGGCGGCGTTGTCCTCGCCGGTGCCGGCGTTGTGCCGGTAGGCATCGGGGGACCACGGCGCGATGCGCTGCTCGAGCCACTGCAGGATGTCCTGCCAGAGCCCCGGCTCGTGGTCGTTCACGAAGACGGAGGCGGAGATGTGCATCGCGGAGACGAGCACGAACCCCTCGCGAATGCCGGCGGCGGCGCGGCAGGCCTCGACCTCGTCGGTGATGTCGATGATCTCCTGCCGCTTCTGGGTTTCGAACGTCAGGTACGCGGTGTGGGTCTTCATGGCACGAGGGCAGGTCCTTCGCTTCGCTCAGGAGTCGCCGGAAGGTGGGCGGAGGGGTAAGTTCTGGAAACCCCATCCGCGCGCACAGCGTACGGCGTTCCAGTGAAGCGTTACCGGTTCCGCTCGCGCCTGTTCACCATCCTGCTGCTCTTCGCCGTATGTCCGTCGGTGCTCCTGACGCTGCTGTGGGCGGGAACGGTGAGCCGCGCGTTGCCGCTCGTGAGCGGGAGCGCGGCGTGGGAGCGGGCAGCGACGACGGGCGAACGCGCGCTGGCCGTCGCACGCGCCCGCGCCGCGAGCGGCGCGGCGCTCGGGGCGGCGGAGCGCCGTGACCTCGACGCGCACGAGCAGGAGCTGCGTCGGTCGCTCGAGCTCGCGCGCCGCTACAGCTTCGTCGCCCCACGCGTGGTGCGCGCGGTGCTGGTCGTGGGCGTGCTCGGCGCGTTGGTGCTGACGGTGGTCGCGTCGCGCGTGGCGGGGCATCTCAGTCGGCAGCTCAGCCGACCGCTCGATCAGCTCGTGCGGTGGACGGCGCTCGTGCAGGCCGGCCGGTCGCTCCCCGAGGAGCCGGAGCCGCGCGGCGCACCGGAGTTCGGAACGCTGCGCGACCGCATGCGCACGATGGCGCGCGAGCTGGAGCTCGGACGCGCGCGCGCGCTGGAAGCGGAGCGCGCGGCGGCGTTTCGCGAGACGGCGCGCCAGGTCGCGCACGAGCTCAAGAACCCGCTCACGCCGATCCGGTTCGCGATCGATCGGCTGCGGCGCGACGCGACGCCGGCGCAGGCGGACGCGGTGGACGTGCTCGCGGCGGAGACGGCGCGGCTGGAGGCGATGGCGCGCAGCTTCGGCCAGTTCGGTCGCCTGCCCGATGGTCCGGCATCGGAGGTGGACGTCGGGGAGCTCGCGCGTTGGGCGGCGAAGACGACGGTGCCCGAGTCGCTCCCCGTGGACGTCGACGTGGCGCCGGATGTGCCGCTCGTGCGTGGACATTACGACGCGCTGGCGCGCGCGCGCTGTCGAACGTGCTGCTGAACGCGGTGGACGCGTGCGCGGGCGGCGGACGCATCGCGGTCCGCGTGTCACCGACACGGCTGCGCGACTGTACGGCCGTGGTGGTCGCCGTCGCGGACACCGGGTGCGGCATCGCGCCGACCTTGCTGCCGCGCATCTGGGATCCGTACGTGACACACAAGCCGAGCGGCACGGGGCTCGGCCTCGCGATCGCGCGACAGACCGTGATGGCGCACGGCGGCGCGGTGGAGGCGGAGAGCGCCGAGGGGCGCGGCACCGAGATCCGATTCATCCTGCCCGTCGCCGGTCCGCCGGCGTCGGCCGAGTCGTGGAGCGTGAGCGCATGATCTATCCCTTCCTCATTCCGATCGTCGGCATCATCGCCGCGACGGTGATGGTGATCGGCATCCCGCTGGCGCGCGCCTACGCGCGGCGCATCGAGAGCGCGCCGAGCGGCGTGCCGCCGGAGCTGAGCGCGCGACTCGCGCAGATGCAGCAGGCGATCGACGCGATCGCGGTGGAGGTGGAGCGCATCTCCGAGGGGCAGCGATTCACGACGAAGCTGCTCGCCGAGCGCACGAGCGCCGAGGTCGCACCGGGCGGCGCGCCGTGGGCCGAGAGCGCGCAGCGAGAGGAGCGGCCGCGATGAGCGTCTTACACGTGCAGCCACAGACCCCGGCTCCGCCGCCGGTCCCCGACGCGCGCGTGGCGAGCGAGCTGGCGCGCGCGCGTGACGCCGCGCGCGACGCGGAGCGCGCCGCCGGACGCGCGGGGCACGCCTCCGTCGACGTGCGCCCCGTGCTCGCGGCGCAGGCCCCGACGGGGGGCGTGGTGACGTCGTCCGATCAGGAAGGCACGCAGCAGACGACGATCCAGCACGACGGCAAGACGACGACGATCTCCACGGATCCGAGCGGCGTGACGACGATCCGCGAGAACGGCAAGGTCACGACGGTGATCGACCCACAGGCGATCGGGCGCGACGCGGCGCGGGCGGCGTCGCGCGCGATCGCGGCGCAACCGCCGATGGGGCCGTTCGGGCCGCCGCGCGGCGACTTGCCGGACGGCGTGATACAGTTGATCGGGATGGTGCTCAGCATCCTCGCGATCGTCATCATCGGCTTCCCGCTCTCGCGCGCGTTCGCGCGGCGGATGGACCGTCGCGGGGCGCCGCCGGCCCCGTCGGATCCGGAGCTCTCGCGCCGGCTCGACCGCATCGAGCAGGCGATCGAGACGATGGCCGTGGAAGTGGAGCGCGTGTCGGAGGCGCAACGCTACTCCGTGAGACTGCTCACCGAGCGGCTGCCGGAAGCGCCGGCGCGCTCGATCGCTGCCGCCGAACAGGTTCGCTGACCGATGCCGACACAATCCAACGACGACTCGTTCGGCCGCGGCGTGGAGGTGACGACGCGCGGCGGCGTGCAGGTGATCACGAGCCCGGACGGGCGCTCGACGACGATCACCGACCGCGGACGCGTGACGACTGTGACGACGACGCCCGAGGGCAAGGTGACCGTGACGGTGAACGGGCGCCCCGTCGTCGACCCGCGCGCGCTGAACGACGCGATCACGCGGGTGGCGTCGACGTCGCAATCGGGACGCGACGCGATGGTGAAGATCAACGGCCGCCCGCTGCAGGAGGACGACCTGCTCGTGCTCGGCGCGGTGGGCGGCGCGGTCGCGGCATCGCTCGCCGCGCTCATGCTGTACATCGTGCTGCACACGATGGGGCGCATGTTCCGGCGCGCGACCACGCGCCGCACGGACGACGCGCCGCGGCTGCAGCGCATCGAGCAGACGGTGGAGTCGATCGCGCTCGAGGTGGAGCGCGCCGCGGAGGCCCAACGGTACTCGGCGATGCTCCTCACCGAGCGACTTCCGGATCCGCCGGCGCGCGTCGCGGGGCCCACGCGCGCGGAGGCGGGGGGGCGCGTCCTAACGCCGCACTGATGCCGAGCGTCCTGCTCGTCGACGACGAGCCGAACATCCGCCGGATGGTCGGCGCGCTGCTCGCGTCGGAGGGCTACGAAGTGCGCGACGCGGCGGACGGGGCGAGCGGGCTCGCGCAGGCGGCGGCCGCGGAGCCGGACGTCGCGCTGCTCGACCTCATGATGCCGGGGGAGCTCGACGGGCTCGTGGTGCTGGAGAAGCTGCGCGAGCGTTTCCCGGACGTGCCGGTCGTGATGATGAGCGGACGCGCGGGGCTCGCCGACGCAGTGCGTGCCGCGAAGCTCGGCGCGTTCACGTTCCTCGAGAAGCCGCTGACGCCCGAGGGCGTGCTGCTCGCGCTCGCGGCGGCGCTTGAGCTGCGGCAGGCACGGCGCGCCGCACGCGCGCTGCGCGAGGACTTGGGGCTCGCCGGGACGATGATCGGCGACAGCGCACCGATGCACGCGCTGCGCGAGCTGCTCGCGCGCGTGGGGTCGAGCGACGCCCGCGTGCTGATCACGGGCGAGAGCGGCACGGGGAAGGAGCTCGCGGCGGCGGCGATCCACGCGGCGAGCCCGCGGCGCGACAAGCCGTTCGTGCGCGTGAACTGTGCGGCGATCCCGCGCGACCTCGTGGAGAGCGAGATGTTCGGCCACGAGCGCGGCGCGTTCACCGGCGCGACCGAGCGGCGCATCGGGCGGTTCGAGCTCGCGAGCGGCGGCACGCTGCTGCTCGACGAGGTGGGCGACCTCGGCGCGGAGGCACAGGCGAAGCTGCTGCGCGCGATCGAGGCCGGCGAGATCGAGCGCGTGGGCGGCGGAAAGCCGATCCGCGTCGACGTGCGCATCGTGTCGGCGACGAACAAGGACCTCGCGCGCGGCGCGAGCGAGGGGACGTTCCGCGACGATCTGCTGTTCCGCCTGAACGTCGTGCCGGTGGCGCTGCCGCCGCTGCGCGACCGACTGGAGGATCTGCCCGCGCTCGTGACGCACTTCACCGCGCTCTACCGCGCGCGGTCGGGGGCACCGGCGCCGCAGTGGGGCGAGGACGCGATGCGGGCGCTGGCGCGCTATCGTTGGCCGGGGAACGTGCGCGAGCTGGCGAACATCGTGGAGCGGCTCGCGATATTGCACGGCGGCGAGCGCGTGACCGGGTGGCACGTGCGCGAGGTGCTGCCGGTGGACGACACGCCGACGTCGGCGCTCGCCGCCGTGCCGGCCCCACGCGATGCCGCGCGGGGAAGCGTCGACGGCGAGGTGCCGCTCACGGAGGCGCTGGACGACTACGAGCGCGAGCTGATCTCGCGCGCGCGCTCGCGGCGGCCGCGGGGAACGTCGCGGAGGCGGCGCGCCGCCTCCAGACGGATCGCCCGAGCCTCTACCGGCGTATGAAGCGGCTCGGCATCAGCGGGCCGTGACCGTCAGACGACGATGATCCAGCGAATCCTGCGACTTCTGCTCGCCGTGCTGCTCGCGGCGCCCGCACTCCGCGCCCAGGTGTCGGAGCGCGACGAGCCGTCGCTGCCGCGCGACGTGGCGCGCGCGGTGGTGGAGCTGTACAACGCGCCGACGACGACGCGCGTGGTCGGTCCGCTCACCGTGGACTCGGGACGCACGATCACGGGGGACGTCGCGTCGCTCGGCGGGCCGGTGACGGTGGCGGGGCACATCACGGGACGGCTGCTCGCGATCAACGCGGACGTCACGTTCCAGCGCGGCGCGCGGGTGGACGGGGACGTGACCGTCGTGGGCGGGATCGTCGACGGGCGCGGGCAGGCGTTCATCGGCGGCGAGCTGCAGATCCATCGCCAGGTGCTCTACTTCCACCGCGACGGCGAGCGGATCGTCGCGGAGACGCCGGAAGAGGAAGGGACGATGCGGTGGTGGCGGTGGCTCAGCGGCGGCGCGCGTCGCAACTACGCCGGGCTCACGGTGACGTCCGCGCACACGTACAACCGCGTCGAGGGGCTGCCGATCATGGTCGGCCCCACGCTCGTGCACTCCAGCGGCCCGCTGCGCGCGCGCATCGACGCGTTCGTGATCTACCGCACGTCCGGCGGGTTCGACGGCGCGAAGGACAGCGCGTCGGTCGGGCATCTCGTGAAGACGGAGCTGGCGTTCGGCCGCTCGCGCGGGATCCGCGTCGGCGCGCGGCTGTACGACGAGATCGCGCCGGTGGAGTCGTGGCAGCTCGGCGACGGCGAGGTGGGGCTGGCGACGTTCTTCCTGCACCGCGACTTCCGCGACTACTACGGCCGCCACGGCGGCACCGCGTACGCGTCGCTGCACGCGGGCGACGACCGCACGCTCACGCTCTCGTTAGGCGACCAGCGATGGGCGAGCCGCGCCGCGCGCGACCCGTGGACGCTGTTCCGCAACACGGCGTCGTGGCGGCCGAACCCGCAGCTGGACGACGCGCGCATGCACGTCGCGAACGCGACGGTGCACATCGACACGCGCAACGACGAGGCGACGCCGTGGGCGGGCTGGTACCTCGACGCCGACTACGAGCACGGCGTCGGCGACGTGACGACGTTCGGGCCGGTCGCGGCGGACGTATCGCCGGTGTTCTCGCCGGTGCCGCTGCCCGGCGCGCGCGACGCGAAGCCGGGGCGCCACCGGTACGCGCGCGGGTTCCTCGACGCGCGGCGGTACAACCGGCTGTCGCCGGACGTGCAGCTCAACGCGCGCCTGGTACTCGGCGGATGGCTCGCCGGCGACCCGCTGCCGCTCGAGCGACGACTGTCGGTGTCGGGGCCGGGTGCGCTGCCGGGGTTCGACTTCCGCAAGCCGACGTCGAGCGCGACGGACCTCGGTCAGTGCGGCCTGCTCGGGCTGCAGCCGTCGGGATCTCCCGCGCAGTGCGAGCGGATGGCGCTCGCGCAGCTGGAGATGCGCGGCGCCGTGCATCTCGGTCTCCCGTTCGGCGACGCGCTGTGGGAGCACGTGGCGGTGCACACGGCGGCGCGCTGGGTGGTGTTCGCCGACGCGGGACGCGGGTGGCTCGTGGGCGACGCATACCGCGATCTCGTGTACCCGGCGAGCAAGTTCCCGCCACTGAGCACCTTCCTCTCCGACGTCGGCGCAGGGATCGACTTCGGGAGCGGCGGCGTGGCGGACGTGGCGAGCTTCGGCCTGTACGTCGCGAAGTCGGTGTCGCGGCCGAGTCAACCGGCGAACGTGTTCGTGCGCGTCCGGCGCCGCTTCTGACCCACGCGTGATGTCCGCGGCGAGCTTCCGCCGACGGTTCCTCGTCCCGCTCGCGTCCGTCGTCGCGTTCTCGACGGCGCCGGGGGTGGTGCGTCCGCTGTCGGCGCAGGGCGGACGGCCGGGGATCGAGATCCGGCTGCCCGACCCCGCGTCGCGCGCGACGGAGGGCCCGCTCGTGCTGATGTCGGGGGTGCTCGCCGAGCGCGAGATGCGCGACCTGCTCGAGCACGGGTTCCCGCTACGCGTGCACTTCCGGGTGGAGCTGTGGACGGTCGCGGGGTGGTTCGACGACCTGCGCGGCACCCAGGAGTGGGACGTGGTGCTGCAGTACGACCCGCTGCGCAAGTCGTACGGCGTCGCGCGCGTCGTCGACAACCGGGTCACGCCGCTCGGCGTGTTCGACTCCTACGAGGACGCGTCGCAGGCGGCGGAGCGGCCGTACCGCGTGCCGCTCACGGCGCGGCGCGGACGCCGCTCGTACTACAGCGCGGTGGTCGACGTGGAGACGATCTCGCTGAACGATCTCGACGAGGTGCAGCGGTGGCTGCGCGGCGAGCTGCGGCCTGCGGTGCGCGGAGAGCGCAATCCAGGCACGGCGTTAGGCCGCGGGCTGCGGACGCTGGCCACGCGACTGCTCGGGTCGGAGTCGCGGCACTACGAGACGCGGTCGGGGACCTTCCGCCCTTGATGGGGCGGCACTGATACATCGGCGTCGATACGGCGGCTCCGAAAAAGCGGCGCTGGACACGCGCGGTTCATAGGACCGCCGGTCCAGCGCCGATGCATCAGCGCCGCCGCATCAGCGCCGCCGCATCAGCGCCGCCGCATCAGCGCCGCCGCATCAGTGATGGTGATGCGTCCGCCGCTCGAGGCGTTCGACCTGATGCAGCGTCTCGGGCCCGTAGAAGACGCGGATGTACTTCGCCTGCGTCGGGGTGAGGCGTCGCACGGCCCAGCTCAGGTGGACGAAGTGCGGCTCGACCGGCACGGTGAGCGGGTGCATCCCGATCTCGTTCGGGAAGTGGTTCGCCTTGCGCGTGTTGCACGTGCTGCACGCGGTCACGACGTTCGTCCACTCGTTCGTGCCGCCGCGCGACATCGGGATGAGATGGTCGCGCGTGAGCGCCTCGCGCGGCTTCAGCTCGGCCGCGGACCGGCCGCAGTACTGGCAGCGGTAGTGGTCGCGCGCGAAGAGGAACGTGTTGGTCACCTGCCGGCGGAACCGACGCGGGACGTGCACGAACTTCGTCAGGCGGATGACCACCGGACGTGGCATGCTCAACGACGCGGAGCGCACGAGACGCGCCGGGTCGTGCTCCACGATCTCCGCCTTGCCGTCGATCACCAGGCGCAGCGCGCGGCGGACGGGGACCATGGTGAGCGGCTCGAACGAGGCGTTCAGGGCCAGGCAGCCGACGATCACGCACACCTCCGAAGTGCGACCGTTGACGAACCGTCCTTAACAGTATAAACGCACGCGCGAAGTTGATGCCACCGGCACCGATGCAGTTTCTCGCGTGACGTTCCCGCTACGAGAGGACCCGCCCCTGCCCCACCACGGTCACCCGCCCCCGATCAGCGCTGGGCCGCGGCCCACGTGCGCAGGGCGTCCGTCGTGGCGGCGACACGACCGGGAAGCTCCGGATCCGCGTCGAGCACGCGGCCATCGCGCACGAGCTCGCGGCCGGCGACCGTGACGAGCGTGGCCCGTCGGCCGGCGATCGAGTAGACGAGCGTCGCGACGACGTCGCCGGCCGCGATGCCGCGCGGCTCGTCGAGCGCGAACGCGGCGAGGTCGGCATCCTTGCCCACCGCCAGCGATCCGACGCGATCCGCGAGGCCCAGCGCGCGAGCGCCGCCCAACGTCGCGAGCTCGAGCGCGCGCGTCGCATCGAGCGCGTCGTGACGGCCGGTGCGCGCGCGCTGCACGAGCACCGCCTGGCGCGCCTCGTCGAGGATGTCCATGCGGTTGTTGCTCGCCACCGAGTCGCTCCCGAGCCCCACGACCGCACCCGCGTCGAGGAGCTCGACGAGCGGCGCGGCGCCGTGGCCGAGCTTCGCGTTCGACGCGGGACAGTGCGCGACCGGGCAGCCGTACTCGGCGACGAAGTGCACGTCGCTCGCGTCGAACGTCACGCCGTGGATGAGCAGCGGCCGCGCGACGGCGGCGACGCCGAGCTCCACGAGCAGATGCACGGGCGAGTGCGCGCGCCTAACGACCTCGATGCCGCGCGCGCGCAGGCCGTCGGCGAACGGGCCACTCGCCTCGCGCAGGAACTCGGTCTCCTGCCGACTCTCCGAGACGTGCATCGCGACGGGGAGGCCCTCGCGCATGGCGAACGCGCACGCGTCGACGAGCAGATCCTCGTGCACGGTGAACACGGCGTGCGGAGACACGCCGACGCGCACGAGCGGCGTCGCCAGCGCGCGGAGGCGGGCGACGGCCTCGCGCAGGCCCGCCATCGACGCCTCGCGCTGCTCGGGCGCGGGGCCGAACACTTCCTGGTAGACGATGCCGCGCGCGCCGGCCTCGACGAGCGCGCGCATCGGCGTGCCCGAGGCCGACGTGTCGGCGAACGTCGTGATGCCCGCGGCGAGGCCCTCGGCCACGCCCAGCCGCGCGGCGTCGAGCAGCCGCGCGTCGTCGAGGACCTCGCCGCGGGCGCGCGTCAGCGTGCGGATCCACGTCACGAAGTCGAGCTCCTCGAGGAAGCCGCGCATCGCGGTGAGCTCGAGGTGCGTGTGCGCGTTCACGAGGCCGGGGAGGAGCGCGGCGTCGCCGAGGTCCACGCGCTCGCCGGTGGGCGCGCCGGCGGCCGACCCGACGTACGCGATGCGGCCGGCCTCGTTCACCGCCACGGCGGCGTGCTCGATGGGCGGAGCGACGACGGGGACGACCCAGCGGGCGTGGTAGACCCGCATGCCTAACGGTCGTGACGCCGACGGCCGTGCGCGTCGGGATCGTACAGATCCTCGTCGCGCACGCCGAGCGCGCGCGCGACCGAGAGCGGCCACGCGACGTCGGCGACCTGCTCCGGCGTGTGCCCGTCGGAGCCGAGCGAGAGGCGCACCCCGGCGTCGACGGCGCGGCGCACGAAGCGCTCGTGCGGGCGATAGCGGTTGCTGACCTCGAACGCGACGCCCGCCGCGGCGAGCGCGCGCACCGCGCGCTCCTCGCGCGCCTCGGTCCACAGCTCCTCGAGCGGCCGCTTGCGCAGCGCGAGCGGCAGGAGCGTCGGATGCGCGAGCACGTCGACGGGCATCTCGACGGCGAAGCGCTCGAGGTTCTCGACGTGGCTGTCCATGTACGCGTCCGCGGTGAGGCCGTCCGGCCAGCGACGCTGGAACGCGTGCAGCGACGTGCCGTCGTCGAGCCACACCGCGTGGAGGGAGCCGACGGTGTGCGTGAAGCGGTCCCACAGCTCCGCGGGGAGCTCGCGCCACAGCGCATCGTGCCAGCAGAACTCCCCGCCGCGCGCGAGGTCGGGCGCATCGGACGCGGCGAGCGACTCGAGCGCGCCGAGGTAGGCGCGCACCTGCGCGACGGTGGCCACGCTGAGCGACACGTCGCCCGACAGGTGGTCGGTGATGCTCGGCCGGACGCCGCGCGCGCGGGCCGTGGCGACGACGTCGCGCGGCTCGAGCGCGCCGTCGGAGAACGTGGAGTGCGCGTGGCAGTCGCGCGGACGCCAACCCGCGTCGGCGGGCGGGCTCGCGCGCCCCGTCATCGCGGGATGGTGTCGGGTCGCGGCCGCCGCAGGCTGTCGGTCGCGGCGCGGCGCGCGCTGTCGGCACGCGGGCGGCGCGCGCTGTCGGCGCCGGGGAACGATGGCGCCGGACGGCGCACCACCGCCGAGTCGGGTGCCGGCACGGTGGGGCGCGGCACCGGTCCGGGCTCGGCGCGGGGCGGCGCGTTCGGCAGCGGCCGCGGCGCCGGGTACGCGCCGGTGTCGGGCGTCACGCCGCCGAGCGTGTCGCCGGGGAGACCCGAGCCGGGGTACGGCATGGTGGCGCAGGTCTCCACCGGCTCGGTGCCGGCGATGAAGATGTCGGTCGATACGGGCGCACCGGGACAGGCCGCGGGGTCGTACAGCACGTTCGTGTTCGCGACGAGCTGCCGCTCGACGATCCCCGGCGGGACCGGCCAGTCGGGCGGCGCCGGCTTGCGGCGGTAGACCTCCGTCATGAACGCCGTCCACGCCGGCGCCGCGAGCTCGCCGCCCTGCGCGTTGTTCTTGATCTTCTGCGGCTTGTCGAGCCCCATCCACACGCCGGCGACGAGGTCGGACGTGTAGCCGACGTACCAGACGTTCGTGCCGTCGTTCGTGGTGCCGGTCTTTCCCGCCGACGGGATGTCGAAGCCGGCGCCGGCGACGGCACCCGCCGCCGTGCCGCGCACGTTCACGTCCTTCATCATGCTCACCATGAGGTAGGACTCCTCCGGCGACATGATCTGCATGCGCTGCGGCTCCGGCTGCCAGAGCACGTCGCCACGCTGGTTCTCGACGCGCGCGATGGCGAACGGCACCGCGCGTGTGCCTAACGTGGCGAACGTGGAGTAGGCGGAGATGAGCTCGAGCGGGTAGACGTCCGCGGAGCCGATGAAGATCGACGGGTACGGCGGGATGGGCGTGGTGATGCCGAACTTGCGCGCCTCGTCGATGACCGCGCTCTCGCCGAGCTCCATGCCGGTCTTGATGGCGATGATGTTGCGCGACGTGTAGAGCCCTTTGCGCATCGGCATGGGCCCGAGGAACTTGCGGTCGTAGTTCTCGGGCGTCCACGTCTGGCCGCCCATGTTGTCGATGCTCACCGGCGAGTCGTCGACGATGTACGACGGCGGGCGGCCGTTCTGCACCGCGGTCGCGTAGACGATGGGCTTGAACGTGGAGCCGGGCTGCCGCTGCGCCTGCACGGCGCGGTTGAACTTCGAGTCGTCGAAGTCGCGGCCGCCGACGAGCGCGCGCACGGCCCCGGTGCGCGGGTCGATGGCGATGAACGCGCCCTGCAGGTACGGGCTGTTCGGCGCGGCGCGCGACGCCTCGGGGTCCTCCTGGCCGCGCGCGACGTACTGCTCGTACGTGGTGTGCGCGAACGGGCCGTAGCGCCCCGCCTCGATGTTGCGCAGCTGTCGCTCGAGCGCGCGCTCGGCCGCCGACTGCATGTCGAGGTCGAGCGTCGTGTAGACCTTCAGACCGTCGGAGTACAGCTGCTTGCCGAACTTCGCCTCGAGCTGCTGGCGGATCCACTCGACGTAGTAGGGCGCGATCTCGCCGCTCTCCGTCTTGCTCGCGAGCTGCAGCGGGTACGCCTTCGCGAGCGACGCGTCGGCGTCGCTCACGACGCCATTCTTCCGCATCAGCTCGATGATGGTGTTGCGGCGCTGGACCGAGCGCTCGGGATAGCGGCGCGGGTCGTAGCGATTGGGCCCCTTCGGCAGCGCGGCGAGCGTCGCCGCCTCGGCGAGATTGAGATCGCGCACGCTCTTGCCGAAGTAGCGCTGCGCGGCCGTCTCCACGCCGTACGCGCCGGAGCCGAGGTAGATCTGGTTCAGGTACAGCTCGAGGATCCGGTTCTTCGGATACCGCGCCTCGATCGCGCGCGCGACCTTCGCCTCGCGGAGCTTGCGCACGGGCGTCTTCTCGCGCGTCAGATCCTCGGTGAAGATGTTGCGCGCGAGCTGCATCGTGATCGTGGAGAAGCCCTCCTTCCACGACCGCGAGACGATGTCGCGGGCGAGCGCACCAGGGATGCGCAGCCAGTCGATGCCGCCGTGGCGGTAGAAGCGCTTGTCCTCGACGGTGAGGAACGCCTGCCGGACGACGGGCGGGATGTCCTCGAGCTTGATGAGCGTGCGGCGCTCGTTGCCGATCTCGGCCAGGAAGCGGCCGTCGGCGGAGAACAGCTTGGACGTCTGCGCGGGCGCGTAGCCCTCCAGCGCGTCGGCCGACGGGCAGGTGCCGCCGCGGCACGCCAGCGCCCACGACGCGTACAGGCCGCCCGCGGCGCCGGCGGCAAGGAACGTCATCACGAGCAGCGTGGCGCGGATGGCCCCCGCGTGCCGCTTGCGGAACGGGACCCGGCGCGGTGGCGGCGACGCGGCGGGACCGCGTGGACGCGGCGCGGCGGCCGCGGGCGCCGGCGCGGGAGCCGGATCAGCCACGGGACGACGGTGGAGGTTGCTGCATAGATGGAAAAGCTAACGGTCGATGAACCCGACGCGCGACTGACACGCGTCACCAGCCCGCCTATCTTCCGCGAATGTCCGTGACCACATCTCTACTCGACGAGCTCGCCTGGCGCGGGATGCTGTACCAGTCCACCGACGGTGCCGCGGAGGCGCTCGCCGCCGGCACGGTGCGCGGGTACTGCGGGTTCGACCCGACCGCGCCCAGCCTGCACGTCGGCAACCTCGTGCCCGTGATGGGGCTCGTGCATCTGCAGCTCGCCGGTCACCGCCCGGTCGCCCTCGTCGGCGGCGGCACCGGAATGATCGGCGACCCGAGCGGCAAGACGGCCGAGCGGCAGCTCAACCCGCGCGAGGTCGTGGAGCAGAACGCGCGCGCCATCCGCGACCAGCTCGCGCATTTTCTGGACTTCGAGGGGCCGAACGGCGCGATGATGCTCGACAACGCGGAGTGGCTCGCGAAGCTGAACCTGATCGAGTTCCTGCGCGACGTCGGCAAGCACTTCTCGGTGAACGTGATGCTCGCCAAGGAGTCGGTGCGCGGCCGCATGGAGTCGGGGATCTCGTACACCGAGTTCTCGTACATGCTCCTGCAGGCGTACGACTACCTCGAGATGCATCGTCGCCACGGCGTGACGCTGCAGCTCGGCGGCAGCGACCAGTGGGGGAACATGACGGCCGGCACGGACCTCATCCGCCGCATGGATGGGGGCTCGGCGCACGCGCTCACGCTGCCGCTGCTGACGACCGCGTCGGGCACGAAGTTCGGCAAGACGGAGGCGGGCGCGGTGTGGCTCGATCCGCAGCGCACGTCGCCGTACCAGTTCTACCAGTTCTGGATGCACGCCGACGACCGCGACGCGGGAAAGCTGCTGCGCTACTTCACGCTGCTGCCGCGCGACGAGATCGAGGCGCTGGACGAGGCGACGGCGGAGCGGCCGGAGCGGCGCGAGGCGCAGCACGCGCTGGCGTACGACGTCACCGCGCGCGTGCACGGCGCGGAGGCGGCGCGCGTGGCGCAGGAGGTCTCGGGGCTGCTGTTCGCGAAGGGCGACCCGCGGCGGCTGTCGCCGGCGGCGTTCGGCGCGCTGGCGAAGGAGATCCCGTACGTGGAGGTCGCCGCGCCCGACCCCGGCACGTCCCTCGACGCGGTGGACCTCTTCGTCACGGCGGGGCTCGTGAAGTCGAAGGGCGAGGCGCGCCGGCTGCTCGACCAGGGGGGCCTAACGGTGAGCGGGCGCCGGCTCACGGCCGACACCCGCTTCGTGACCGACGAGGACTACCTCGCGGGACGGTACCTGCTGCTCCGAAAGGGCGCGCGCGACTACGCCCTGGTGCGGGTGAACTGAGCGGCGTGGCAGGCCGGGCTCCACGTACAAGTTCTTGAAGGACTGAAGAAGGACTGAAGGAGGACTGAAGCAGGACTCTTGAAAGGTTCCTTCTTCAGTCCTCCTTCAGTCCTTCTTCAGTCCATCAGAAACACGTACGTGGAGTCCGGGAAAGGCGCGCCACTCGTCTCAGGGCCGCTTGGCACCAGCGGGCGCGGCCTGCGACGTGGCCGCCTGGCCGCCGGCGGGCGGGGTGGCCGTGGCGTTCGTCGCGGCAGGGGCGATCATGGACGTGTCGGTGTTCTGGCCGGCCAGGGGACCGGGCTGCGGCGCGGGGCCGGCACCGTTGCCCGACTCGCCGGCGGCGTCCCGGCCTCCGTCGTTGCGGCCACGGACGCAGCCGGTGGAGGCGAGCACGGTGAGCGTGAGCGCCAGAGCGGCGGCGGCGCGGATCCTGGACATGGCGTGTCGTCGTTCGTGTGAGGAGTGACGCCGTCAGCCGGCGAGGGCGTCGAGCGCGCGGTCGATCTCGTCGTCGGTATTGTAACAGTGCGGGGCCAGTCGCACGGCCCCCTCGCGCAGCGAGTGGATGACTCCCGCCGCGCGGAGTCGCGCCGACGCGGCCGCCGGATCGCGCGGTGCCACGGAGACGATGCCCGCGCGCCGCGCCGGGTCGGCCGGCGTCACGAGCCGCACGTCGTCGCGGTCGAGCGCCCACGCGACGATGCGATCCCCGAGCCGGCGCACCTGCGCCGCGACGGCGTCGAGCCCCAATCCGTGCAGCAGCTCGAGGCTCGCGATCATGCCGACGAACGCCTGATAGTCGTGCGTCACCACCTCGAACCGCCGGGCGTCGTCGCGCAGCGTGTAGTCGTAGTCGACGAGGCGCGAGAAGTCGTCCGAGCCGCGCACCGCCATCCAGCCGACGCTCGACGGCTCGAGATCGGCGATCAGCTCGCGGCGGACGTACGTGAACCCCGAGCCCCACGGGGAGAGCAGCCACTTCTGCGCGCCGCACGACAGCACGTCGACGTTGCAGGCGCGCACGTCGAGCGGCCGCGCGCCGACGCCCTGGATCGCGTCGACGACGAGGAACTTGCCGCGCTCGCGGCAGCGCGCGCCGAGCCGCGCGAGGTCCACGCAGTAGCCGGTGGCGAACTGCACCCAGCTCACGGTCACCGCCCGCACCTCGGGACGATCGAGCGCGCGCTCCAGTGCCGCCTCGTCCGGGAGGTCGTCGAGGCACGGGAGCTGCTCGAAGCGCACGCCGCGCGAGCCGAGCGCCATCCACGGGTACACGTTCGCCGGGAACTCGCGATCGAACGACAGCACGACGTCGCCGTCGCGGAGCGGCAGCGCGCGCGCGCGGCGACGTTGATCCCGTACGTCGTGTTCGACATCAACGCGATCTCGTCGCTCGTCGCGCCGATGAGCCGCGCGGCGAGATCGCGCGAGCGGCGCATGATGTCGAACAGCTCCGTGTCGCCGATGCGCCATGGCTCGGCGCGGCGGCGCGTGAACTCGGCGACCGCCGCGACGGTGCGCTCGGGCAGCGGCCCGGTGGACGCGTTGTTCAGGAACACGACGTCGCCGCGCTCGGTCCAGGGGAACTCCGCGGCGCGCAGCGCGTCGACGTCGTAGTCGAGCGCCGGGGCGGTGACGTGCCTAACGTCGGTCATCGGGTGGTGCGGACGGTGCCCGCTTCGGTCGGCATGTCGGAGCGGCGCATCTTGCGGAGCCCCGCGGCTCGCGGGTCGAGCGCGTCGCGCAGCGCGTCGCCGAGCAGGTTGAAGCCGAGCACCGCGGCGCCGATGGCGAGCCCCGGGAACAGCGACGTCCACGGCGCGCCGCGGAGCTGCGACAGGTCGCGGCCGTCGGCGATCATCGCCCCCCAGCTCGGCGTCGGCGGCTGCACGCCGAGCCCGAGGAACGACAGCGCCGCCTCCGCCATGATGGCGCCCGCGACGCCGAGCGTGGCGGCGATGACGACGGGCGCGATGACGTTCGGCAGCACGTGACGGAGCATGATGCGGGTGTCGCCCGCGCCGAGCGCTCGCTCGGCCTGCACGTACTCCGTCTGCCTGACGACGAGCACCTGGCCGCGGACGAGGCGCGCCATTCCCGCCCATCCGACGACGCCGATGGTGAGCATCACGGTGCCCAACGACGGCGAGAGCGCGGCCGCCATCGCGATGAGCAGCAGCAACGTCGGGAACGCGAGCGTGATGTCGGCGAGCCGCATGACGACGTCGTCGACCCACTTGCCGTAGAAGCCGGAGACGAGCCCCGCGCCGACGCCGAGGACGAGCGCGAGCGCCTGCGACACCACGCCGACGGTGAGCGACACGCGCGCGCCGTAGACGAGCCGCGCCCACACGTCGCGTCCCTGCACGTCGGTCCCGAGCCAGTGGACCCCCGAGGGGGCGGCGAGGGTGTTCGTGAGGTCGATCGTGGTCGGGTCGTGGCGCGCGATGAGCGGCGCGAGCAACGCGCCGAGCCCGAGGATCAGCACCACCGCGACGCCGAATCGCGCGCGTCCGTCGCGGCGCAGCAGCGGCCACACGCGGCCGGACGGGCGCGAGAGGCCCGACTCGCCGATCTGCGCGGCGGGCGCGTTCGTCGACGGGAGGTCGGCGCGCGGCGTGCCGGCCTGCGCGGGTTGGCTGTTGTACGGAGTCGGATGGGTCATGGCTCGCGCAGGTGCGCCGGCGTGTCCGGCGGCTGGTGGCGCCAGCGGCGGTGCTGCCAGAAGTACTGCTCCGGCACGCGTCGTACCCACGCCTCGAGCGCCTGCGTGTAGCGCGTGACGGTGGCGTCGACGTCGCGCTCGCGGTCGCCCGTGTCGACGATGGGCACGCGCTCGAACGTGAGGACGAACCGCCCGTTAGGCTGGCGCAGCGACACTGCGAACAGCGTCGGCGCGCCGAGGCGCAGCGCGAACACGGCCGGCCCGCGCGGCGTCTTCGCGAGCCGGCCGAAGAACGGCACGTACGTCGACGCAAGGCCGAGCGCGCCCTGGTCGGCGAGGAACGCGACGGCGCGCCCCTGCCGCAGCGCGCGCGGCGTGCGCCGCACCGCGTCGGCGTCGTGCACGATGCGCATGCCGAGCCGCTCGCGGGTCTCCGTCAGGTAGCGGTCGAACAGCGGGTTCGCCATGCCGCGCGCGATGCCGTCGATCGGCACGCCGCGCGCGGCGACGTACGAGCCGCCGATCTCCCAGTTGCCGAGATGGCCGGTGACGATGATGACGCCCTTCCCTTCGGCGCGCGCGGCCTCCAGCACGTCCCACCCGTCGACGCGCTCGAACAGGTCGAGCACGCCCTTCTTGCCGAGCGACGGCAGCAGCGCCGCCTCGACCGTCGTGCGGCCGAGCGACTCGAACGACGCGACCGCGACCTGACGCACGCGCGCCGCGTCGAACTCGGGGAACGCGGCGGCGATCTGCCGCTCGACGACCTCGCGACGGATGCCGAACGGCGCGTAGCCGAGGCGTCCGAGCCGCGCACCGATCGCCGTCGCTCGGCGCCAGCTCAAGCGATCGAGTCCCGCGAGCGCGGCGCGCAGCGCGTAGTACTCCGCGCGGTGCGCGGCGGTCGGCGCCGCGCGCTCGCGGTCGACGGGCGACACCTCGGCAGCGGCCGACGGCGGTGCGGAGTGGAGCGGAGCGGAGGCGCCCATCGGTCAGCGCGCGTTGCGCGTGCGGAGCTCCGCCGGCTCGGACGCGCGCGGACCGCCGCGCACCGCGTACGAGCGGTCGCGCCGCGAGAGCGCCCAGAGCTGCGACCAGCGGAGCGCCATCTCGGTCGCGTCGAGCGACGCGAGACCGAGGCCCGCGCGTCCGTCGCGCCAGCCGCCGCGCCACACGAACGACGCGAAGAACTGGCCCACGAAGTGGCGCACCACGGCGAACGACGACGCGCGCTCCCCGCGCGTGAACTGCTGCAGCGCCCAGTCGCGTGCCGCGCGCACCATGCGCTCGGCCACCGCGTCGTGCGCGACGTCGACCTCTCGCACGAGCGTCGACGAGAGCGTGCCGACGGCCGCGTGCTCGGTGTCGAGCCGGTCGGCGCCGGGGATCTCGTCGAACCGCAGCCGGCGACGGAACAGTCGCACCGGCGCGTCGGGGCGCCACCGGCCACCGCGCAGCGCGCGTCCGTCGAACAGGCTCGTGCGCGGCACGGCGAACGCGTCGCGTGCGGCGCCGCCGAGCATCACCGGGGCGCCGGGGAGCGCGGAGGCGACGAGGTCGCGGACCTCCGTCGCGAGCTGCGGCGTGCATCGCTCTTCGGCATCGAGCACGAGCACCCACTCGTGGCGCGCACGCTCGACCGCGAGGTTGCGCTGCCGGCCGATGGTGGAGAACGGGTGCGTGAACACCGTCGCGCCCTCGGAGAGCGCGAGCAGCCGCGTGTCGTCCGACGAGCCGCCCTCGACGACGAGCGTCTCGGCGGCCCATGCCGCGCTCGCGACGCAGCGCCCGATGTGGGCGGCCGCGTCGCGCGCGGCGATGACGACGGTGATGGGGACGGGAGCGTACATCGCGGGACCCGGCACCATGCCTAACGAGGCGCGACGCGCGGCGTGGCGGCGCGCTGCTGGGTGGCGGCAGCCGCGCGCGCGAAGCCGTCGATCATGCCGGCCTCGCCGAACGTGCGCGCGACGCGTGCACGCCCCGCGTTGCCCATGGCCTGCCGCGTCTCGTCGCGCGCGAGCAGCGTGGCGAGCGTGGCGGCGGTGTCTGGCACGTCGCCCGGCGTGATGTGCGCGCCGGTGATCGCGTCGGCGACGTAGCGCGCGCCGATCGACCCGCGGTCGACGAGCACCGGCACGCTGGACGCCATGAAGTCGAGCGCGCCGAACGCGCCGTCGTCGCCCGCGGCGGTCACCCATCCGACGTGCGCCGCGCGACGGTGCGCGACGTCCTCGTCGCGCGTGTGCGCCGAGCGCACGAAGCGGTGGATGCCGAGCGCCGCCGCGTGCAGCCGCAGCTCCTCGTCGTCGGCGCCCGGGCCGACGAGCACGAGACGCAGGTCGCGGTGACGCGGCGCGAGCATGGCGACGGCGCGCAGCACCACCGCGGTGCGCGCGCGATTCCCGCGGTCGCACACGCAGACGAGCCGCTTCTCACCGGGCCACGCCTCCGCGTCGGGGAGCGCGGTCGGCGGCTCGGCCGGGACGTCGACGCCGAGGTCGGCGACGACGGTCGGCACGGGACCGAGGTCCGACGGGAGCTTCGTCTGGTCGGTGGAGGTGAGGAGCAGCGTGGTGGGCGCCGTGCGGAGCGCGGCGCGCGTCGGTCGGCCGGCGACGAACGACTCGCCCGCGCACACGCGGCGCACGACGACGCCGCGCCGCGACCGTCGCACCGCGTTGGCCGCGGCGACCTGCTCCTGCTCGCCGTGCACATACACGACGTCGACCTCGCGGTCGAGCAGGGCGCGGCGCAGCCGGTCGGCCTCCCCGAAGAACGACGGGCGCGACGGCAGAGGGACGACCTCCAGCCCCGCCTCCGCCACGCGCTGCTGCACCACGCCGTCGGCGAGACAGGCGAACGCGACGCGCCAGCCGCGCGCGGTGAGCCCGCGCGCCGCGGCGAGGAACGCGCGCGCGCCGCCGGACCATCGCTCCGACTCGTGCAGAAAGATCGCGTCCACCTACGCCGCCTCCTCCCCCGCGGCTCTGAACTGCAGCGCGTGCAGCCGCGCGTACATGCCGCCGATGGCGAGCAGCTCCGCGTGCGTGCCGCGCTCGACGATCGCCCCGCGGTCGAGGACGAGGATCTGGTCGGCGTGCACGACCGTGCTGAGTCGGTGCGCGATCACGAACACGGTGCGGTTCGCGAGCAGCCGGTCGATCGCCTCCTGCACGAGGCGCTCGCTCTCCGTGTCGAGCGCGGAGGTGGCCTCGTCGAGGACGAGGATCGGCGGGTCGACGAGCAGCGCGCGCGCGATCGCGATGCGCTGGCGCTGGCCGCCGGAGAGTCGCGCGCCGCGCTCGCCGAGCACGGTGTCGTAGCCGTGCGGCAGCTCGGCCACGAAGCCGTGCGCGTTCGCGGCGCGGGCGGCGGCCTCCACCTGCGCGTCGGTGAAGCGGTCGCCCGCGCCGTAGGCGATGTTGTTCCGCACCGTGTCGTTGAAGAGCACCGTGTCCTGACTGACGATCCCGATCAGCGCGCGCAGGGCATCGAGGCGGAACTCGCGCGTGTCCACGCCGTCGAGCAGCACGCGGCCGGCGGTCGGCTCGTGGAAGCGGGGGATGAGGTCGACGAGCGTGCTCTTCCCCGCCCCGCTCGGGCCGACGAGCGCGACCACCTGGCCGCGGCGCGCCGTGAGCGAGACGTCGCGCAGCACGGGGTCGCCCCCGTACGCGAACGTCACGCGGTCGAACGTCAACGAACGCTCGAAGCGTGCCGGGGCGATCGTGCCGCGGTCGAGAGCCTGCTCCGTCGGCCGGTCGAGCACGTCGAACAGCCGCTCGGCCGCCGCGAGCGCCTGCTGCGCCGTGGTCGGCACCTGCGAGAGCTGCTTCAGCGGCCGCAGCATGTTCATGACGTAGACGAGGAACAGGATCAGCGCCGAGGCGCCGAGCGTGTGGTCGACGATGACGAGCCGCGCGCCGTACCAGAGCACCGCGACCGCGATCCCCGTCGACACCACCTCCGTCACCGGCTGGGCCATCGTCGCGAGACGCGCCGCGCGCACGCCGCCCTTCGCGAAGTCGTGACTGGCCGAACGGAAGCGCTCGATCTCGTAGCGCTCGCCGCCGAACGACTTCACGAGCCGCACGCCGTTCACGGTCTCCTGCGCGACGCTCGTGATCTCACCGTACTGCGCGCTCTGGCTGCGGTGCCGCTTGCGCAGCTTGCGCAGCAGCGGGTTCAGCGCGCCGACGAGCGCCACCGCGGCGACGGGGATGATGAGCGACAGCCGCCACGAGATCGCGATCATGAGCGCGACGGTGACGAGCACCTGCGCCGCGCTCTGCAGCGACCGCGTGACCACCTCGACGACGAGCTGCTTCGCCTGCGCCGTGTCGGTCAGCACGCGGGCGAGGATCTGCCCCGTCTTCGTCGAGAGGAAGTAGCCGAGCGGCAGCCGGGCGAGATGCGCGTAGACGGCGTCGCGGAGGTCGCGCGTGACGTACTCCTGCAGCTGCGCGCCGAGGTGGCCGGCGAGCCACACGAACACGTTCTTCACGAGCACCGCGGCGATGATCACGAGCACGACGCGCTGCAGCGACGCCATCTGGTCGCCCGGCACGAGCAGCGTGCTGACCGTCGCGCGGAGGACGCGGCTCACGAGGTCGGTGCCGGTCACGCCGTAGCGCGGCTCCTGGAACAGCGCGCCGAGGAACGGGATGAGCAGCGCGAGCGTGAACGCGTCGAACACCGCGGCGAGCAGCGAGCTGCCGATCGCGCCGACGAGCCGAGAGACGTGGGGGCGGAGGAACGGCAGCAGCCGGCCGTACATTCCTCCACGCTCCACGCTCCACGCTCCACGCTCGACGTGTTCGCGAGTCATGGTGAGCGTGGAGCGTGGAGCGTGGAGCGTGGAGCGGACGCGCTCATCTCGGCGTCAGCAGCGCGAGCGGCAGGATGCACTCCTCGGGCGTCACGCCGCCGTGCAGGAACGAGCCGCGGTAGCGGCCCTGGTACTCGCGCAGCTTGGTCGGGTAGACGAAGAACGTGTCGCCGACCGCCATGAGCGTGTTCGCGCCGCCGCCCCATCCGCGGCGCGGCAGCTTGAGGTCGTCCGCGTTCGCGAACGACAGCGCGTGCTCGGGCCGCTCGGCGCGCAGGTCCTCGCCGAACTTGTATCGGAGGTTCGCGGTCGCGTCGCGCTTCGCGAACACCGTCGCCGGCGTGTTGCAGTGGATGGAGCCGTGGTCGCTCGTGATGACGACTTTGACTTTGCGGCGCGACGCTTCCTTGAGGAGCGTGAACAGCGCCGAGCGCTGGAACCACTGCAGCGTGAGCTGGCGCAGCGCCACCTCGTCGCGCGCCACCTCGTAGAGGATCATCGACTCCGATCGGCCGTGCGTGAGCAGGTCGATGAAGTTGAACACGAACGCGGAGACGCCCTCGCCGACGAGCAGCCCCGGGAGGTGCCGCTCGAGGTCGTCCGAGTCGAGCGCGTTGGAGACCTTCTGGTAGCGCACGTTCGTCGCGCCGCGAACGCCCTCGAGGTGCGCGGTGAGCAGCTCGCGCTCGTGCGCGTTCAGCGTCTCGTCCTCGCGCTCGCCCCACCAGTCAGGGAACCGCGCGGCGAGCTCGCCGGGAAAGAGCCCGCTGAACAGCGCGTTGCGCGAGTACGGCGTGGCGGTCGGCAGCACCGCGTAGTAGTGCGTGGTCTCGACGTCGAAGAAGGGCGCGAGCAGCGGCTCGAGCACGAGCCACTGGTCGAGGCGCAGGCAGTCGACGACGATGAACGCGGCCGGCCGCTTCTCCTCGATGATGGGGAGCAGGAACTCGCTCACCACGTCGACCGAGAGCGGCGGGCGGGGCCCGTCGAGGTTCTTGAGCCACGCCGGGTACGCCGTGCGCATGAACGCGGCGAACTCGCGGTGCATGTCGGGATAGAGCGAGCGGAGCGAGTCGTACAGGCCGCTCTCGCCGGCGTTCGCGAGGTCGACGTCCCAGCGCGTGAGCTCCGCGTAGCGGTCGATCCAGCCGCGCCAGTCGAGGTCCGTGTCGCGCTCCAGCTCGAGGGCGCGGAACCGCTCGACGAACGCGCGGGCGACGGCCTGCTGGCGAATCGTGGGCCCCTCGAGCAGTCGGGCGACGGCGGTGAGGACCTGGCGCGGGTTGATCGGCTTCACGAGGTAGTCGCGGACGTTCGCGCCGATCGCCTCGCGGAACGTGGCGTCCTCCTCGCTCTTCGTGACCATGACGACGGGGAGGTTCGGGGCGAGCTCGCGCAGCTCGCGGTAGACCTCCAGCCCGCGCTTGCCCGGCATCTGCTCGTCGAGGAGGACGAGGTCGAACGGCCGGCTGCGCACGAGGTCGAGCGCGTCGTCGGCGTTCGACGCGAGCTCGACGTCGTAGCCGCGCTCCCGGAGAAAGATCCGGTGCGGCTCGAGCAGGTCGGCTTCGTCGTCGACCCAGAGGAGGGACTTGGGCATGCCCTAACCTAACCAGAGGCCCTCCGCGCTCCACGCTCCCCGCTCCACGCTCGCTCCGGCGGACGTGGAAGTGAGCGGGGAGCGTGGAGCGTGGAGCGCAGAGGCTCTATATTGTTCGACTGCACCGACTTGTCCCCTCCTCAGGTCCGAGATATGGCTGGTCACAGTAAGTGGAAGCAGATCAAGCACTACAAGGCGGCGACCGACGCGAAGCGCGGCGCGCTGTTCACGAAGCTCATCCGCGAGATCACCGTCGCGGCGAAGGCGGGCGGCGGCGACCCCGAGCACAACGCGCGGCTGCGACTCGCGATCGACACCGCGAAGCAGAACTCGATGCCGAAGGAGAACATCGAGCGCGCGATCAAGAAGGGGACGGGTGAGCTCGAAGGCGTCGACTACGTCGAGGTCATGTACGAGGCGTACGGCCCGGGCGGCGTCGCCCTCATGATCCAGACGCTGACCGACAACCCCACGCGCACCGTCGCCGACGTCCGCCACAAGCTCTCACGCAACGGCGGCAACATGGGCACCTCGGGCTCCGTCGCGTTCCTGTTCGACCGCAAGGGACAGATGCAGGTCGACGCGAACCGGTGGGACGAGGACGCGGTGATGGAGGCCGCGCTCGAGGTGGGAGCCGAGGACGTGACGCGCGACGAGGACGTGTGGGTCGTGACCACCGAGCCGGCGGCGCTGCACGCGGTGCGCGAGGGGCTGCACGCGAAGGGGATCGAGACGACCGAGGCGGCGCTGAACTGGGTGCCGAAGAGCACCGTGCGCGTCGAGGGCGCCGACGCGTCGGCGCTCGTGAAGCTCATCGAGGCGCTCGAGGATCTCGACGACGTGCAGAAGGTCGAAGGGAACTTCGACATCGACGCCGAAGCTCTTGCCGAGGCCTGACGCCCGCTCCACGCTCCACGCGCCACGCTCGCTTCGTGGACCGGCGAGGCGAGCGTGGCGCGTGGAGCGTGGAGCGTGGAGGAGCCGTGCTCGTTCTGGGAATTGATCCGGGCACGGCGACCACGGGCTACGGCGTGGTGCGACGCGACGACCGCGGGCTCACGCAGCTCGTGGAATGCGGCGTGGTGCGCACCCGCGCGCGCGATCCGCTCCCGGCGCGGCTGCGCGAGATCTTCGAGGGCGTGCAGGAGCTCATCGCGCGCCACCACCCCGACGTGCTCGCGGTCGAGAGCATCTTCTACGCGAAGAACGTCCGCACCACCGTCACGCTCGGCCACGCGCGCGGCGTGATCCTCCTCGCCGGCGAGCTCGCTCACCTGCAGGTGCACGAGTTCCCCCCGGCGGAGATCAAGAAGGCCGTCGTCGGCACGGGCGCGGCGACGAAGGAGCAGGTGCAGTTCATGCTCACGCGGCTGCTCCGACTGAAGGCCGTGCCGCAGCCGTCCGACGCCGCCGACGGTGTCGCGGCCGCGCTCACGTACTGCATGGCGCCGAACCTCGCCTCCCGCGCCCGTCCCTCCTCGCGCCTCCTCGTTCCGTGATCGTTCACGTCGCCGGCCGCGTCGTCGCCAAGGAGCTCGACCGCGTCGAGATCCTCACCAAGGGGGGCGTCGGCTACGAGCTGCTGATCCCCCTCTCCGTCTACGAGTCGCTGCCGAAGCTCGGCGAGGATGCGGCGCTGCACACGCACCTCGTCGTGAAGGAGGACGGCTGGCAGCTGTTCGGCTTCTCGACGCCGTTCGAGCGGCGCGTGTTCCAGCGGCTGCTCGGCGCGAAGGGCGTCGGCCCCGCGCTGGCGCTCGGCATGCTCTCCACGCTGAGCGCGGAGCGCGTGGTGCGCGCGGTGCGGGAGAAGGATCTCGCGACGCTCCAGAGCGTGCCGCGCATGGGGCGGAAGAAGGCCGAGCAGCTCATCCTCGACCTCGCGGACAAGATGGACGACGTGCAGGTCGACACCGGCGCCGGCGGCCCGCGCCCCGCCGGCGGGTCGGCCGACGACGCGATCCGCGCGCTCGTGTCGCTCGGCTACACGACGGGCGATGCGGAGCGCTACGTGAAGGCGGCGATCGACGGCGGCGGGGGCAAGCTGACCGCGCCGGAGCTGATCCGCGCGGCCCTCGGCAAGGTCGGCACGCGGTAGCGCGCCAGCCGCGCGTTAGGCACCCGCGGGTCGTCCGACCCGGGTCGTTCGGCTCACGCGGCTCGCAGCGGGCGCGCGCATCATCGGTCCGACTTCCCACACGAGGAGAACGGACCATGCTGCGCTCGCTCACCGCCATCTCGCGCCGCGCCATCGCGGCCGCGATGCTGCTCGCCGCCGCGGCGTGCAGCGACTCTGCCACCGAGCCCGCGTCCGCCGGCGAGACACCGGGGACGCCGACCGGCACGCCGACCGGCACGCCGACCGGCACACCGACCCAGAGCGGCACCGCCGCGCCGGCGAACATCCCCGGCAACTGGGTCTACGGCGTGCTGTCGATGAACGACTACTACAACGTCCAGAACGGCTCGTACGTCGGCAACGGCTACGGCACGTCGGTGCTGTTCAAGTTCACCGCCGACGGCAAGTACGAGCAGTCGATCTACATCGAGGCGACGACGTACAGCTGTCACACCAAGGTGTGGGTCTACAACGCCGGCACCGTGAAGTGGGGCGCCTCGGAGTTCCGCGTGTATCCGACGACGGGACGCGTGCGGTCGAGCGACACCTGCAACGCGCAGTTCAACTTCGACCGCGCGGACGACATCGCACGCAAGCAGGGCGACCTGTACTCGTGGGCGTTCGAGCGGAACGCGAGCGACGGCAAGGTCTACCTGATGATCGGGCCGAACGGGACGACGGAGAACCGGTCGTCGTTCCGGCGGGCGGACTGAGCGGGGGCGGCCGGGCACGCGGCGCCTTGACGGCGACGCGCCCGCGTCGTGTTCTTCCGTCCGTCCCGAGCCGCCCCTGTCGCACTCCGCACCCGACCCCGCGATGCCGATCGCCGCACGTGCCCGGACGTTCACCGAGTCGGTCATCCGCGAGATGACCCGCGTCGCCCAGCAGCACGGCGCGATCAATCTCGCCCAGGGCTTTCCCGACTTCCCGATGCCGGAGCCGATGAAGGACGCGGCGTGCGCGGCGATCCACGGCGACATCAACCAGTACGCGGTGACGTGGGGCGCGCCGGCGCTGCGCCTCGCGATCGCGGAGAAGTACCACCGCTGGTACCAGATGGACGTCGACCCGGATCGCGACGTCACGGTGACGTGCGGCGCGACGGAGGCGATGGCGTCGGTGTTCCTCGCGCTGATCGATCCGGGCGAGGAAGTCGTGGTGTTCGAGCCGTTCTACGAGAACTACGGCCCGGACGCGATCCTCGCCGGCGCGACGCCGGTGTTCGTGCCGCTGCTCGCGCCCGACTGGCGCGTCGACGAGGAGCGCCTAACGGCGGCGATGGCCCGGCGGCCGAAGGCGATCGTCCTGAACACGCCGCACAACCCGAGCGGCAAGGTGTTCACGCGCGCAGAGATCGATCTCATCGCGCGGCTCGTGCTCGAGCACGACGTGCGGTGGGTGATCACCGACGAGATCTACGAGCACATCGTCTACGCCGGCCATCATCATCCGATCGCGACGTGGCCCGGTCTGCGCGAGCGCACCGTGACGATCAGCGGCCTGTCGAAGACCTACAGCTGCACGGGCTGGCGGCTCGGCTACGCCATCGCGCCGGAAGCGGCGTCGAACGCGATCCGCAAGGTGCACGACTTCCTCACCGTCGGCGCGCCGGCGCCGCTGCAGGCGGCGGCCGCGGTGGGCATGGCGTTCGACGCCGACTACTACAACCACCTCATGATGGACTACCGCGCGCGCCGCGACCTGCTGTGCGGCGCGCTCGTCGAAGCGGGATTCACGCTCACGCCGCCGGAGGGCGCGTACTACGTGCTCACCGGCTTCCAGGATCTGAGCGACAAGGACGACGTCTCGTTCGCGCGCTGGCTCGCGTCGGACGTCGGCGTGGCGACGGTGCCGGGATCGAGCTTCTATCGCGACGCGGCCGACGGGCGCGGGCTGGTGCGCTTCGCGTTCTGCAAGCGGCGCGAGACGCTGGAGCAGGCGGTGGAGCGGTTGGCGAACCTGCGCGCGGCGGTGTGAGGCGCCTACATTCGTCGCGCCAGCTCGGGAAGGAGTCCCGAGCTGGCGCGTCAGTGGACGACGACGAAGTCCTTCCCGTCGTACGCCCGCACGCGCTCGCACACCTCGTAGCCCTCGCGCGAGCCGTCGTCGTTCGTGTTCCCCTCGATCGTGTGGAACGCGTCGCGCTCGGCCGACGTCACGATGCCGATGTGCTGCCAGTCGTCGGCGGTCTTGCGGACGAGGAACAGCGAGCCCGGGGTGATCGCGCGGAAGTCGGGGCAGCCGGCGACGAAGCACGCGGCGCGCTTGGCGCCGCGGGCCATGTCGTCGCACGAGAACGTGCGCGCGACCGGAACCTGCACGCCCAACGTCGTCGCCGCCTGGCGCTGGCAGAACGTCGCGAACCCCGAGCACCAGAGCCACTCGGCGCCCTGGTTGCCGTCCATGTAGAGCCGCACCCACGGCCCCATGTTCTCGCCGCCGACCTCGCGCGGCTTCTGCGCGAGGTGCTGGCGCGCGTAGGCGACGGTCATCGCGCCGAGCGTGGCGCCGGGCGGGGGCGCGATCGTGTGGAGCGCGGCGAGCATCGGCGCGACGAGCCGGTCGAACGTCGCGCGGTCGACGATGCCCGTGACCGGAAGCACGTTGCGCGTCTGGAACAGCTTCACCGCCGCCGACGTCGCGCCGCCGTAGTCGCCGTCCACGCTCGTGCGGATGCCGTACAGCGACAGCCACTCCTGGACGAGCCGCACGCGCGCCGTCGGGCTGCCGCGGGCGATGTCGCCCTGGTACGTCGCCTCCTTCGGCAGCGGGGTCGCGAGCGGTGCCGTGAACGGGGTGCCGCCGACGGCGGTGAGCGGCGAGGTCATGACGGGCTCCGGGTCGAGGTGCCGCAACGGTGCGGGCCACGGCGCGATCCCGCCACCCGTGGCCGTGACTTCGGTCGATCTTCGGGGTAGATTTCAGGGTTCTCGAACGGTTGGCTGATCCCTAGAGCGCAGGTAGTCTGAAGCATGGCCTCTCGCCCCCCCCGCCCCCCGCGTCCTGCGGTTCCCGCCCCGACGCGCGCCGAGATCACGACGCCCGAAGTGCTGAGCGAGGAGAGCGTCATCGAGCTCTCGCTGCGCCCACAGCGGCTGGTCGAGTTCATCGGCCAGGAGAAGGTGAAGAGCAACCTCCGCATCGCGATCGCCGCGGCGCTCGCGCGCAAGGAGCCGCTCGACCACATCCTGTTCCACGGCCCGCCGGGGCTCGGCAAGACGACGCTCGCGGAGCTCATCGCGCGCGAGCTGGGCGTGAACATCCACACGACCAGCGGCCCGGCGATCGAGAAGCCGGGAGACCTCGTCGGCAAGCTGACGAACATGCGCGAGGGGGACATCCTCTTCATCGACGAGATCCATCGGCTGCGCCCCGTCATCGAGGAGTTCCTCTATCCGGCGATGGAGGATTACAAGATCGACATCCGCCTGAGCGAGGGGCCGAAGGCGACGACGATCACGATGCCGATCGAGCGGTTCACGCTCGTCGGCGCGACGACGCGGTTCGGCATGCTCACGTCGCCGATGCGCGCGCGGTTCGGGATCGTGGAGCGGCTGAACTACTACCCGGACGACGCGCTCGAGCTGATCGTGCGGCGCACGGCGGAGGTGCTCCAGGTGCCGTGCGACGTCGACGGCGCGTCGGAGATCGCGCGCCGCTCGCGGGGCACGCCGCGCATCGCGAACCGACTGCTCAAGCGCGTGCGCGACTTCGCGCAGGTGGAGGGCGAGGGGCGCATCACGAAGGCGATCGCCGACGAGGCGCTGCGCCGGCTCGACGTCGACGAGTTCGGGCTCGACGACATGGACGCGCGCGTGCTGCGCGCGATCATCGAGAAGTTCGACGGCGGCCCGGTGGGGATCAGCACGATCGCCGCGGCGGTCGGCGAGGACGCCGGCACGATCGAGGAGGTCTACGAGCCGTTCCTCGTGCAGCACGGCTTCCTGCAGCGCACGCCCCGCGGGCGCGTCGCGACGGGTCAGGCCTACCGCCACTTCGGGTACACGCCGCCCGTCGTCACGCCTCCACCGGCGCCGCAGCCGTCGTTGTTCTAGGGCAGGAGGACAGGAGGGCAGGAGGGCAGGAGGGCTGTTAGGCGCTCCTGCCCTCTTGCCCTCCTGCCCTCCTGCCCTCGCCCGTCAGATGGGCTTGATCGCGAAGTCGATCAGCACCCCGCCCACGAAGCTCGCGGCGACCTCGAGGCCGTCCTTGCGGTAGGTGCGCTTCGCGACGGTCATGGTGCCGTTCTTCGTCTCCGACGCCGTCGAGGCGGGACCGAGCAGCGTCTCGACGTCCTTCAGCGACATCCCCTTCTTGAGCGCCGCGACACCGCCCGCACTCGGCGCCGCGTCGACCGGCGGCGCTGCGGCGGGCGCAGCAGACGCGGGAGCCGGGTTCGACACGAACGAAGCGCGCGGCGCGGCGGGCGCGGGGCTCGTCGCGACGGCGGCCGGCGCGTCGGGGAACGTCACGAACTTCTCGAGCGCCTTCACCACGCCGTCGGCCGTGAGCGCCTCGGGCGGGATGCCCTGCCGGTAGTAGATGTTGAAGCGGCTCCCCGCGTCGAGGCGCTTCGTGCGGATGTTCGCCTCGCGCGCCATGTTCGCCTGCGCCGCCTCGGCCTGCGCCTTGGAGTTCTCGCGCTCGCGCGACGAGCGCTCGCTGGAAAGCTCGCGCTCGAGCCGCTTCTTCTCGTCGCCGCTGCTGTTCTTGATCGCCGACTTGAGGTCCTTCTCGCGCTGCGACTCCCCCTCGGAGATGCTGTTCACGCTGGAGGGGCTCGTCATCCAGTCGCCGAACGTGCCGTAGCCGCCGCCGCCGAGCTGGAACTCGATGTGGTCCTTCTTCACGACCACCTTCGTGACCATGATCGAGGTGCCCATCTTCAGCGCGGTGCCGTTGTCCTTGAGCCGCTGCGCGAGCTCGCGGTAGTCGAGCGGCATGCCGTCCTGCGGGTAGACGTTGACCCCCTGGCTCGTCGCCGGCATGTCGATCTTCACGGCGACCGTGCGTCCCTCGAACGCCTGACGCAAGGCCGCCTCGTTCTGCGCGGCCGCGCCGCGCGCCATCGCGGCGAGTGCCACTGCCGCGCCGATGATCCTCCGCATGGTCCCCGCTCCCCGGTGAGGTGATGTGCCGGGAAGTTAGGCGCGGCGATCGCGCGCACCCGGGTCGAATGACCCAGACGCCGCTCAGGTCGTGAACAGCACGGTGAAGAAGAGCAGCGCCCGGTACGCGGCGAGCACGAACATCAACCCGAAGACGAGCAGCAGCGCCTTCGCCGCCGCGGCGAGGCGGCCGTCGCCGTACGCGCGCCGCAGCCCGAGCGTCAGCCAGATCATGAGCGGCGCCCCGACGCCGACCGAGAGCACCGAGTCGATGTCTCCAGCCGTCGGGCGTGTGTGCATGGCGACGAGGGCGATGCCGACGGGGAACCCCACGACGTACTGCGCCACGATGACGAGGAGCAGCAGGAACGCCATCGTGTGGGTGGCGAACACGACGTCCTGCAGTGCGAAGCGCCGCCTGCGCCACTCGAGCGCGGCGACGAGCAGCGCGAACATCGGCACCATGGCGACGACGAGCGACTTCGCCTGCGTCGTGCTGTTGCGGTCGAACGCCGGCGCGTAGTCGCGCGTGATGCGCGCCGAGTACGCAGCGCTGTCCTCGCCGGCTCGTGGCGGCACGCGCCGCCTGAGGAAGCGCCGCGCCACGTATCGGTGCGCCACGCCGTTGGTGTGCACCGCGAGCGGCGTGTCGAGCATCCGGTTGCCGCCGAACGAGAGCCGCACGCGCCCGGCGCCGGGCACAGACACGCGCGTCGACAGCGACAGCGACGCGTGCAGGAAGAACAGCACGTTCACGATCAGGAACAGCCGAAGCGGCGGCAGGTACGTGAGACGCACGCCGCGCATGTAGGCGACGGTGAGCTCTCCGGGCCGCCGCACGAGCGACCAGAGCGTGCGACCGATGCGCCCGTCGACCGGCGAGAACGCGTCCCAGATCTCCTCGCCGAGCGCGGCGAGCGACCGCGGACGGTCCGCGGCCCGCCGCTCGCCGCACGACGCGCAGTACGGCGTGCCGGCCGGTTCGCCGCACGTCACGCACCGCTCGACGTCGGCGGCGGGCGAGTACGAGGGCTCGGCGCGGATCTCGGACACGGCCATGGGCAACGGATACGCCGGTGAAGCGGAGCACGCCAGGGCAGCGGCACCGGGTGCCGAGGCGGTGGGAACGGCTCGAACCGCAGAGGGCCGCAGAGGACTGCCTCTTTGTGTTGAACCACAGAGGACACAGAGGACGCAGAGGAGAACCCTTTCAAGAGAGTTGATTTCCTCCGTGTCCTCTGCGTCCTCTGTGGTAAGAAAGCAGTTGTCGTTCTCTGCGGCCCTCTGCGGCCCTTTGCGGTTCAACTCGAACGGCAACGATCTGCCGTCACCGCACGCCGACGATGTTCAGCATGACGCCCGACGCGCGTCCCGCCGCCGCGTCGCGCAGCGTGTACGCGCCGGCGATCTCGAACGCGCCCAACCGCAGCCCGAGACCGGCCGCCGCCTGCCAGCCGCCGGTGACGTACGCCGCGCCGGCGCGGAGCGGGAGCGCCGTCAGCGCGCGCGACTCCACGCCCACACCCACGTGCGTGCGCGGGCCGATGACGATCGCGTCGTCGCCGCCGAGCTGGTGGCGCGCGTCGGCCGTCACGGTGAGCGCGTGCGCGCCGCGGAACGCGAGTCCCGCGCCGATCGCGGGCGCGAACCGCTCGGCCGCGATCGCGTCGCGCAGCGGCTGCGGGGCGTCGGCGTACGGGCGCTCGTCGAAGTCGGAGCTGCTCGTCGTACCGTCGAACGACGCCGAGCCGGCGCGGAAGCTGAGCGCGGTCTCGTCCCAGCGGAACGTGTTCACGACGTTCTCCACGCGTGCGCCTAACGTCACGCGCTCGCCCTGCCACGCCGCGCCGACGTCCACGCCCGTGCCGCTGCCCGCGTCGGTGCCATGCGACACGACGACCGGGAAGCGCACCGCGATGTCCGACGCCGTCACCGACGAGCCGGCGTCCTGCGCGCGGAGCGAGGCGACGCCGCGCACCAGCTTCGCCGTGACGCCGAGCGCCGCGCGTCCGCCGGCGACCTCGCCGAGCGGGTGCGCGTAGCTCGCCGCGGCCGTCGCGAACGCGCCCGCGCGCAGCGACGAGCCCGCGAGCGCGAGGTCGCGCGGCTGGCCGGTGCGGCCGGCGTTGCCGAAGAACAGCGCCTCCACCGCGTCGGGGCTCAGGCTCGCCGTCGCGTAGCCCACGCTGCCCACGTGCACGCCGAGGCGGCCGACGTTGAACGCGACCGCCGTCGCCCCGCCCTCCACCGCGCCCGACTGCGCACCGCTCGCCGCGACGCGGTCGACCCACTGCAGGCGTACGTCGCGCGGGATGGTGCCGTCGCCGTAGCCGACGAAGTCGCCCCACGACACCGGATCGAGCCCCGATACGCCGCCCGCGGAGAGCGCGCGGAGCGAGAACGTCGGGTTCCCCGGCAGGCCGAGGTTCGCCGGGTTCCACGTCGCGGCGTCGGCGCCGCGCGCGGCGGCCGTGAAGCTGCCCGCCATCCCCGCCGCGGCGGCGCTGCCGTTAGGCAGCTGCGCGCCCGCGGTCGCGGCGACGAGGGTCGTGCACGCGGCGAGCGCCGCCCGGAAAGTCTGCTGCGTCGTCATGGGAGGCGTCCGTCAGTTGGTGGAGTTGATCACGAGCTCGAACCGCGTGGCGATGCCGATCGTCTGCGCCGGCGTCACCGTCACCGGCCCGGCGACGCTGAGCGGCCCCGAGAGCTCGATGCTCACGCTGTGGCCGAGCAGCGACCGCACCTCGTCGCGCGTGAACTCGATCGTGTAGCCCTTGTCGCCGCCCGTGACGTCGACCGACTTCGTGAGCGCGACGCCCGGCGCCGAGAGCCGCACGCCGAGCGCGCCGCGGACCGCGAACGGGTCCTTCACCGAGAGCAGCAGCCGGCCGCTCTGCACGCGGTCACCGATGGAGCTCGACACGTCGAGGTCCGCGCTCGTCGACTGCCGCACCTGCGCGCCGCGCACCATCACCGTCGCCTGCGTCACGCGCAGCGGCGACGGCGTCGCCGTCACGTCGAACGTGCGGCTCGGGTCGATCGGCGCCGCGGCGCCGGTGGGGGAGCTCAGCGTGACGTCGACCGTCACCGCGCCGCTCACCGTCGCGCCGCCGAGCGTGAGCGAGCGCACGAGCTGCCCGCCCGCCGGCATCGCCGTCGTCGCGCCGTTCACCGAGTCGCGCGCCAGCACCGTCGCGCCGTTGCGCACGACGATCGTCGCCCATCCGAACGCGCCCGCGCCGGGGCGCAGCGGATCGAAGCCGTTGCCGTTCACCACGCGCACGTCGGTCCGGCCGCCGGGAGCGAGCGCGCCGCCCTGCACGTCGCCCGGCAGCGCGGTGCTCGCGCTCACGTGCGCCTCGAACGCCGGCTTCGGCGAGACCGTCCCGGCGAGCGCCACGCACTGCGCGCAGTCGTCGCCGACGCGCTTCGACAGGGACACGGGCGACAGGCTCACGAGGAACGCGGCGCCGTCGGGGGACACCGTCACGCCGCTCGGGAGCACCTGGCTCACGCCGACGGAGAGGCTCTGGCTCGGGACGTTCCAGGTCGTGTCCCAGCTCGGGACACCGCTCGGGATCTCGCAGCCGGCGAGCAGGGCGAGCGCGAGGACGGGAAGGACTCGACGCGACATCAGGGGGGAGGTGGGCAGGAGAGAGGACGCGCCGGCGGACTGGCCAGGCGCTGCGGTCGAGTATCGGCAGGAGGGGTCGTTCTCTCGACGATTAGGTTGGGGGATGCCCGAGCGCCCCGGTAACCGCACGTCCGACTTCGACTTCGAGCTCCCCGAGCGGCTCGTCGCGCAGACCCCGCTCGAGCGCCGCGACGCGAGCCGCTTGATGGTCGTCGACCGCGCCGCGGGCACGATCGCGCATCGCACGTTCGCCGACCTGCCGTCGCTCATGGCGGCGGGCGACGCGCTGGTGCTGAACACGACGCGCGTCTTCCGCGCCCGGCTGCTCGGCCGCCGCGACTCGGGGGCGCCGGCGGAGGTGATGCTGCTCCGCGCGCAGGACGACGACCCCGCGGTGTTCGAGGCGATGGTGCATCCGGGCGCGAAGCTGAAGCCGGGGCGCCGCGTCGTCGTCGCGGACGATCTCGAGGTCGAGATCCTCGGGACCTCGGGGCGCGGCACGCGGTTCGTCCGACTGCACGCGCACGGCGATCCGATGGAGGCGGTCGAGCGCAACGGCCACGTGCCGCTGCCGCCGTACATCCACCGCACCGACGCCACTGCCGACGTGCAGCGGTACCAGACCGTCTACGCGCGCGAGCGCGGCTCCGTCGCCGCGCCCACGGCAGGGCTGCACTTCACGCCCGAGCTGCTCGACGCGATCGCCGCGCGCGGCGTGCGTCGCGTGGACGTCGTGCTGCACGTCGGCGCGGGAACGTTCAAGCCCGTCGCCGTCGAGGACCCCGCGGAGCACGTGATGCACAGCGAGTGGTACGCGGTGAGCGCCGCCGCGGCCGCCGCGGTGAACGCGGCGCGCGCCGCGGGCGGCCGTGTGTGGGCCGTGGGCACGACGTCGGCGCGCACGCTGGAGAGCGCGGCGAACGACGACGGTACCGTGCGCGCCGAGTCGCGCGACACCGCGCTGTTCATCCGGCCCGGCTACCGGTTCAAGGCCGTCGACCGCCTGATCACGAACTTCCACCTCCCCCGCTCCACCCTGCTCATGCTCGTCGCCGCGATGGTCGGCTACGACCTCGCGATGCACGCGTACCGGGTCGCGGTCGAGGAGGGCTATCGCTTCTACTCGTACGGCGACGCCATGGTGATCCTGTGATGCGCCGGGCGGGACTCCACGTACGAGGTCGTGTGGGACTGAAGAAGGACTGAAGGAGGACTGAAGAAGGACCAACAACTCTGCTGGTGTTCTCCTTCTTCAGTCCTTCTTCAGTCCTTCTTCAGTCCTACAACAACACGTACGTGGAGCCACGCCCGGCGCGCCCCGCCCACACTCGAGAATGCCCTTCGACTTCACGACGCACGGCATGTTAGGCCGCGCCCGCACCGGCACGTTCACGACGCCGCACGGCCCGATCGCGACGCCGACGTTCATGGCGGTCGGGACGCTCGCCACGGTGAAGAGCCTCGACCCCGAGGACCTGCGCGCGATGGGCGCGACGATGATCCTCGCGAACGCGTACCACCTGCACCTGCGCCCCGGCGACGAGCTGGTACGCGAGATGGGCGGGCTGCACCGGTTCATGGCGTGGGACCGCCCGATCCTCACCGACTCCGGCGGCTTCCAGGTCTTCTCGCTCGAGGGGCTGCGCACGATCGACGAGGACGGCGTCGACTTCCGCAGCCACATCGACGGCTCGCGCCGCCGCTTCACCCCGGAGTCGGTCATGCGCATCGAGCGCAACCTCGGCGCCGACGTCGTCATGCAGTTCGACCACGTGCCGCCGGGCCAGAGCGAGCCCGCCGTCGCGCGCGACGCGATGGAGCGGTCGCTGCGCTGGCTCGCGCGCTGCCGCGCCGAGCACGCGCGCCTGCGATCCGACGACCCCGACGCGCCGACCCCGGAGCAGGCGCTGTTTCCCATCGTTCAGGGCGGCATCCACGCCGAGCTGCGGCAGGCCTCCGCGCGCGGCATCCGCGACATGGGGGACTGGGTCGGCTACGGCGTCGGCGGGCTCTCGGTGGGCGAGGCGAAGCCCGACATGTACGCCATGCTCGAGGTGGTCGACGACGAGCTGCCCGCGGACCGGCCGCGCTACCTGATGGGCGTCGGCTACCCCGAGGACCTCGTGGAAGCGGTGCGGCGCGGCGTCGACCTGTTCGACTGCGTGGCCCCGACGCGCATGGGGCGCAACGGCGCCGCGCTGACGCAGGACGGGCGCATCAACCTCAAGAACGCGCGCTACCGCAACGAGCCCGGTCCGCTCGACGAGGCGTGCGACTGCACCGCCTGCCGCCGCTTCTCGCGCGCCTACGTGCGCCACCTCGTGGCGGCTGACGAGATGCTCGGGCTACGCCTCCTCAGCCTGCACAACGTACATTTCCTGGTCGCGCTCATGCGCGACGCCCGCGCCGCGATCGAGCGCGGCACGTTCGACGGGTGGAGCGCGGCGTGGCTCGACCGCTATCTCGCCGGCGAGCGCGCCCGCGGCGCGGTCTCCCGACCAGTGTTGCCGCATGCGAAGAAGTCGGGACTCGGGACTCGGGACTCGGGACTCGGCAGCCCAGAGCCCACGAGTCCCGAGTCCCGAGTCCCGAGTCCCGAGTCCCGAGTCCCGAGTCCCGAGTCCCGAAACCGTTAGGCACCGGAGCGATAGATGCAGGGAACCCCGACGTGGGCCCCCACGCTGTTCATGTACGTCGCGTTCGCGGCGATCTTCTACTTCATCCTGTGGCGCCCCCAGGCGCAGCAGCGCAAGCGGCACGAGCAGCTCATCCAGCAGCTCAAGCGGGGCGACGAGGTCGTGACCGCCGGTGGGGTGCTCGGCAAGGTGGAGCACATCCAGGAGCTGACGGCCGGCCGCCCCACGTCCGACGACCGCATCACCATCCGCTCCGGCGACTCGCGGCTCATCGTCGAGCGGCGGAGCATCGCGCGCGTCGCGTCGGCGACGGCGGCGCCCGCGTCGACGGCGGCGAACGGCTGAGGAACGGCGCGTGGCCCTGCTGGACATCCACGTCCTCGGCTCGCCGGTGCTGCGCGAGCCGACGAAGCCGGTCGAGCGCGTGACCGACGACCTGCGCCGCCTCGTCGACGACATGTTCGAGACGATGCACGCCGCGAAGGGGATCGGTCTCGCCGCGCCGCAGGTCGGCCGCCTCGAGCGGCTGTTCGTCGCCGAGGTCGACGAGGTGCGCGTGGCGATCTTCAACCCCGAGATCGTCGACGCGACGGGCAAGCCGGTGAAGGCCGAGGAGGGATGCCTCTCCATCCCGGACATCTACGGCGACGTCGAGCGCCCGCCCGTCGTCACCGTGCGGGGCCTCGACCCGAACGGCCAGCCACTCGAGCTGGAGGCGTCCGACCTGCTCGGCCGCTGCTTCCAGCACGAGATCGACCACCTGCACGGCCGGCTGTTCATCGACTACTTCAGCATGTTCAAGAAGCGGTCGGCCATGGCGGCGTGGGAGCGCGAGAAGGCGAAGTATCCCGCGCTGCGCCGCACGCTCGTCGCCGCGAAGGATCTCGCCGAGCAGCACAATGAAGAAGCCCTGTGAACGCTCCACGCTCCACGCTCCCCGCTCGGTTCGTCGACTGGCGGAGCGAGCGGGGACCGTGGCGCGTGGAGCGTAGAGCGTGCGGATTCTGTTTTGGGGGACTCCCGATTTCGCGACGCCGCCGCTGCGCGCGCTGTTAGGCGAGGGGTTCGACGTCGTGGGCGTGGTCACGCAGCCCGATCGCCCGCGCGGGCGCAGCCGGTCGCGTCTCGAGCCGTCGCCCGTGAAGGAGATCGCGGCCGCCGAAGGGCTGCCCGTGCTGCAGCCCGAGCGCCCGCGCGGCGACGCGTTCCTCGACGAGCTGCGCGCGCTCGCGCCCGACCTCTCGGTGGTCGTCGCGTACGGGCACATCCTGCCGAAGGCGGCGATCGACCTGCCGGCGCGCGGCACGATCAACATCCACGCGTCCGTCCTCCCCGCCCTGCGCGGCGCCGACCCGATCCGGGCCGCGGTGCGGCAGGGGCTCGCCGAGACCGGCGTGTCGATCATGCGCATGGTCCCCGCGCTCGACGCCGGGCCGGTGCTCCACGTGCTGCGCACCCCCATCTCGTCCGACGAGACGTTCGGCGAGCTGGAGCTGCGCCTCTCGGAGCTCGGCGCGCTCGGCCTCATCGAAGCGCTCGCGCTCCTGGAGACCGGCGCCGCGCACGAGACGCCGCAGGACGACGCGCTCGCGACGTACGCGCCGAAGACCGAGCGCGAGCACGCACGCGTGCGCTGGAGCGCGCCGGCCGAGGACGTCGCGCGCGCGATCCGCGCCTACGACCCGCGCCCGGGCGCCTACGCCACGCTCCGCGGCGCCGACGTGAAGCTGTTCGGCGCGCGCGCCGTGCCGGTGGAGGAGCGTCCCGACGCGGCGCCGGGCGAGGTGCTCGCGTTAGGCGGCGACGGGCTCACGGTGAAGTGCGGCGAGGACGCGGTGCGCGTCGCGATCGTCCAGCCGGCGGGCAAGGCGCGCATGACCCCGGGCGACTGGGCGCGCGGGCGCGGGATCGAGCTCGGGGACGTCTTCGCCTGAGGGTTGGGCGGGTGGCTATCTTTCGATCATGCCGCACTCCCCTCCGCAGCCCCGCCCGGCGACGCCGAGCATCACGCCCACGCGCATCCTCGCGGCCGACGTGCTCGCGGACCTGCGCGGCGGCGCCCTGCTCGACCACGCGTTCGAGCGTCGCACCGCGGGGCTCGAGGCGCGCGACCGCCGCTGGCTCCACGAGCTGCTGTGGGAGATGCTGCGGCGCCGGGGGTGGCTCGACGCGCTGCTGACGGAGCGCGTGCGCGGCGGCCTCGCGCGCCTCGACGCCGACGTCACCGACCTGCTGCGGCTCGGCGCGTACCAGCTGCTGTACATGGGGAGCGTGCCGGCGTACGCGGCGATCGGCCAGACGGTGGAGCTGGCGAAGCGCCGTCACGGGCTCGGCGCGAGCAAGCTCGCGAACGCGGTGCTCCGCCGCATCGACCGCGACCGGCAGGATGCGGCGGACACCGGGCTCGCGCCGATGCTCCCCGACGATCCGATCGACGCGCTCGCGCTCCGGCACTCGCACCCGCGGTGGCTCGTCGCGCGGTGGGCCGAGCGCTTCGGCCTCGTGGAGACGGCGCGGCTGCTCGCCGCGAACGACGCCGAGGCGCCGGTGGTCGTGCGTCCGTTCGGCGTGACGCGCGACGAGCTCGTGGCCGCGCTCGCCGGGGCGGGCGTCGGCCTGGCCGACCCGGGGCGCGACGTGACCTGGGCGCGCGACAGCGTGCAGCTCGCGTCGGGCACGCAGCTCACGGCGTTAGGCGCGTTCCGCCAGGGCCAGTTCTTCGTGCAGGATCCGGCCTCGACGCTCGTCGTGCAGTATGCCGCGGTGCCGGAGGGCGCCGACGTCGCCGACGTGTGCACGGCGCCCGGCGGCAAGGCGCTCGAACTGTCGCGCACGGCGCGCGCCGTGTACGCGAGCGACGTCTCCACGTCTCGGCTGCGACGCGTCGTCGCGAACGTCGAGCGGCTGCACGCCGACCGCGTGCACGTCCTCGCCGCCGACGCGCGCAACCCGGCGGTGCGTCCGGTGGACGCGGTGCTCGTCGACGCGCCGTGCACCGGCACCGGCACGTTCCGTCGGCACCCGGACGCGCGGTGGCGCCTGAAGATCTCCGACCTCGCGGTGATGGCGTCGCTCCAGCGCGCCGTGCTGCGCGGCGCGGCGTCGATCGTGCGCCCGGGCGGGCTGCTCGTGTACAGCACGTGCTCCCTCGAGCCCGAGGAGAACGACGCGCAGGTCGACGCGTTCCTCGCCGAGCATCCCGAGTTCACGCCGGAGCCGCCGCCCGACGGTGCCGTGCCCGCCGCGGTGCTCGACGGCGATCGCCTGCGCGTGCTGCCGCACCGGCACGGCGTCGACGGCGCGTTCGCCGCGCGGCTGCGTCGCTCGGACGAGGTGGCCGCGTGAGCGCGGGCGTGCCGCCGGAGACCCCGCCGCGCGCCCAGCCGCCGCGCGCGCAGCCGCCGCGCCCCGAGGCGCCGCACGGCAGCCCGTGGCGCAGCCGCGCGCGGCGCGTGCTGCCGTACTTCGTGGTCGGCGGCGCGGGGTTCCTGCTCGCCTACCTCGTCGTCTACCTATTCGTCTTCCCGTCGCGGCTGGTGCCGAACGACCGCCCGGTGCCTAACGTCGTCGGTATGCTGCAGGTCGACGCCGAGCGGGCGCTGCGCGACGCGGGGTTCCAGCCGCAGCAGGGCGAGCGGCGCGTGAACGCGTCGGTGCCGCCGGAGACGGTCGTCGCGCAGACGCCGCCGGCCACCACCATGAAGCCGCCCAACACCACGGTGATCATCGACATCGCCGCTAGTCCCTGAACAGCCGGGACTCGGGACTCGGGACTCGAGACTCGCGTCTCGGGCCTAACGAGTCTCGAGTCCCGAGTCCCGAGTCCCGAGTCCCGAGTCCCGAGTCCCGAGTCCCGACGCGTGCCCGTCCGCATAGCCCCGTCCATCCTCAGCGCCGACTTCGCGCGCCTCGCCGACGACATCGCCATGTGCGAGGCGGGGGGCGCGGACGTGATCCACGTCGACGTCATGGACGGACGCTTCGTGCCCAACCTCACGTTCGGCGCGAAGATCATCGAGGCCGTGCGCCGCGTGACGTCGCTGCCGCTCGACGTGCACATGATGGTCGTCGAGCCCGAGCGGTGGTTCGACGACTTCGCCGCCGCCGGCGCGAGCGGCATGACGATCCACGCCGAGGTCGCGCCGCACCTCGACCGGCAGATCGCGCGCATCAAGGAGCTCGGCTGCCGCGCCGGCGTCGCCGTGAATCCCGCCACGCCGCTCGCGTTCGTCGAGGAGATCGCGCACGAGCTCGACCTGCTGCTCGTGATGACCGTGAACCCCGGCTTCGGCGCGCAGCGGTTCCTCGAGTACTGCGTCGGCAAGATCGCGCGCGCGCGCGCGATGCTCGACGAGGCGCGCAGCGGCGCATGGCTCGAGGTCGACGGCGGCATCAACCGCGCGACCGTCGCGCGCTGCCACCGCGCGGGCGCCGACACGTTCGTCGCCGGCAACGCGGTGTTCACGGCGGCCGACCCGCGCGCGGAGATCGCCGCGCTGCGCGACCTCGCGACGACGGTGACGGTATGACGGCGCGCGCGCAGTGGCTCACGGTGCTCGGCGTCGTCGCCGCGCTCGCCGTCGCGCTGTGGGCGGCGACGCACTTCCTCGGCGACGAGCTGTTCGAGGTCACGGTGGGCACGAAGGCGCCCACGTTCGCCGCGCGCACGCTCGATCCCGAGCCCGCGACGCGGTCGTTCGACGCGTACAAGGGGAAGGTCGTGCTCGTGAACGTGTGGGCCACGTGGTGCGCGCCGTGCCGGCAGGAGATGCCGAGCATGGAGGCGATGTACAAGGACTTCGCGCCCCGCGGCTTCAAGATCGTCGCTGTCAGCATCGACGACGCGGGGCAGGAGCAGAAGGTGCGCGACTTCCTGCAGGAGTTCGGCATCACGTTCGACGTGCTGCACGACCCCACGGGCGCCATCCAGAAGACGTACATGACGACGGGCGTGCCGGAGAACTTCCTCGTCGGCGCGGACGGCGTGATCCGCAAGAAGTCGTACACGCAGGACTGGAACTCGGAGACGAACCGCGCGCTGGTCGCGCGGCTGCTCGACGAGGCGGGCGCGCCGCCGGCGGCGACCGCCACCATCAAGCCGCACACGCCGACGCCGGTGGTGGAGCGCGCGGGCATGTCGGTGGAGGTCGTGCCCGACACGGCGGCCGCGACGCCGCCCCGCGCGGGAGCGCGGCGGTAGATGGCGAGCGCGCCCTGGACCGACGCGGTCACCGAGGCGTTCACCGAGCGGCTCGGCTACAAGTTCGCGGCACTGTTCTTCGCGCTGGCGCTGTGGGTCGTCGCGAGCGGCGAGGAGACCGCGTCGCAGTACGTGCCCGTGCACTTCGCGCCCGTCGTCGACAGCGCGGTGCGCATGGTGGGCGACGCGCCGCACGTGCGCGCGCTCGTCGAGGGCCCCACGCGGCAGCTGCTGAAGCTCTACCGCGATCCACCGACGGTGCATCGCACGTTCGGTCCGGCGACCCCGACCTCGCTCACCGTGGAGCTGCGCGCGAGCGACGTCGACCTGCCGACGGGGCTCGACGGCGTGACCGTGCGCGACGTGCAGCCGCACGTGCTCGTGCTCCGCTTCGATACGGCGGCCGACCGGAGCGCGGCATCCCGGTGAGCACGCTGGTACTGGGCATCGAGACGTCGTGCGACGAGACGTCGGCCGCGGTGGTGGAGCTCGGCGACGCGTTCGCGCTCCGCTCGCTCGTCATCCTCTCGCAGGACGTGCACCGGCTGTTCGGCGGCGTCGTGCCGGAGATCGCGAGCCGCGCGCATCTCACGAGCGTGGTGCCGGTCACGCGCCGCGCGCTCGCCGACGCCGGCGCGTCGTTAGGCACCGGCGACGGACGCCCGATCGATGCGGTCGCGGTGACGCACGCGCCGGGGCTCGTCGGCGCGCTGCTCGTGGGCATGAGCTACGGCAAGGCGCTCGCGTACGCGGCGGGCATCCCCGTGCTCGGCGTGCACCACATGGAGGGGCACCTGTTCGCGACGGCGCTCGAGCACCCGGACGCGGTGCCGCCGTTCACCGCGCTGCTCGTGTCGGGCGGCCACACGCTGCTGCTCGACGTGGAAGCGTGGGGGAGCTACCGGCTGTTGGGCGCGACGCGCGACGACGCGGCGGGCGAGGCGTTCGACAAGGTCGCGAAGCTCATGGGGCTCCCCTACCCCGGCGGGCGGCTCATCGAGCAGCTCGCGCGCGACGGCGATCCGGCGCGCCACCGCTTCGCGCGGCCGATGGTGCGGGCGAACCAGACGCTCGGCGACGCCGACTACTTCGACGTCTCGTTCAGCGGGCTGAAGACGGCGCTGCTCCACGCCGTGCGGCGCGCCGAGTCGGCGGGCACGCTGGAGACGGAGCGCGCGCACCTCGCGCGCGGCTTCCAGGACGCGCTCGTCGACACGCTGGTCGAGAAGACGGATCGCGCGGCGCGCGCGTTCGGCCGCGAGCGGATCGTCCTCGGCGGCGGCGTGGCGTGCAACCGCGCGCTGGCGGAGGCGATGCAGTCTCGCGCGAACCCGCGCGGCGTTCGCGTGTACGCACCTACGCCGCGGCTCGCGACGGACAACGCCGCGATGATCGCCGCCGCCGGCGCGTGGCGTCTCGCGCGCGGCGAGCGCTCCGACTGGTCGTTGAACGCCTACGCGGCGCAGCCGCTGCCGGGACTCGGGACTCGGAACTCGGGACTCGGTTAACGTACTTTCACCTTCCGAGTCCCGAGTCCCGAGTCCCGAGTCCCGAGTCCCGAGTCCCGAGTCCCGAGTCCCGACCTTGTCCGCTCCCTTCACCATCGAGCCCGCCACGCTGCAGGTCGGCCCCCTCTCCCTCACGGGGTTCGGGCTGGCGGTGCTGCTGGCGTTCGCCATCGCGCACATCATCTCGCAGCGCGAGCTGGCGCGACGCGGGCACCTGGCGGAGGCGGCCGCGATCCCGGACCTCGTGACCGCGGCGCTCATCGGCACGCTCGTCGGCGCGAAGCTCTACTTCGTGATCCTGACGCGCGACTTCGGCGCCATCTTCAGCCGCGGCGGGTTCGTGTTCTGGGGCGGGTTCATCGGGTCGGTGCTCGCCTGCTGGCTCGTCATCCGGCGGAAGGGGTTCTCCTTCCTGCGCTTCGCCGACGTCGCGGGGATCGCCATCGCGGCCGGCTACTCGGTGGGGCGCAGCGGCTGCTGGGCCGTGGGCGACGACTACGGCAAGCCGTGGGACGGCTTCCTGGCGGTGAAGTTCCCGCACGGGTTCCCGCCGTCGACGGCGGAGAACATGATCCGACAGTTCGGCGCCCAGCTGCCGGCCACGGTGCCGCCGTGGGAGGTCATCGGCGTCTACCCGACGCAGCTTCTCGAGGTAGTGCTCGGCTTCGTGATGTTCCTCGTGCTGTGGCGGCTCCGCGCGCACACGCACAGGGAGGGCTGGCTGTTCGGTGTCTACTGCGTGCTGGCCGGCCTGGAACGGTTCGTCGTGGAGTTCCTGCGCGCGAAGGACGACCGGTTCGCCGGGCCGCTGTCGACGGCGCAGCTCATCGCGCTGACGATCACCGTCGTGGGGGTGCTGATCATGTGGTCGCGCCGCGGCCGCGAGCTCGCCCCGCCGGCCTACGCCGCGGCCTGAGGCGCGGCCTGCGCGCGCCGGGGAATACCTGGCAGGTTCGCGGTGTAATTCCGAGTGTGGTTGACCTGATTCGCAGCCAGTATAAGATTACAACAGCCTAGTTGAGAACGATTCTCAATTAGCTCTCGACCGCACCGCGACTCGTGTTCCGCTTCCTGCGTCCCAAGGCCGCCACCGCGCGGCAGCTCAACGTGCTCTCGGAGCCGGCAGCGCCGGTGACCGAGGTGGCGCGTGACTGCCTGCTGGCGTCGTGCGCCGTCGGGGACCGGGCGACGGTGCTCGAGATGCGCTGCGACGACGTGCAGGCGTGCCGGCTGCGCGCGCTCGGCGTCTGCGAGGGCGCGTGCGTCTCCGTGCTCGACGCGCGGCACGCCATGGTCCTCGACGTGCGCGGCACGCGCATCGCCCTCGGCAAGGCGCTCACGGCGGGCATCACGGTCCGGCCGCTGCCGGTCTGAGCGTGTCCCCCCCGCCAGCCGCGGCGGGCCGGCGCCGGTCGAGCGCCGACGCGGCGCCCGACGCTTCCGCGGTCCCGCCGCTCGTCGCCCCCGCGGCGACCCCCGCCGTCCTCCGGGTGGCCCTGGTCGGGAACCCGAACACGGGCAAGAGCACGCTGTTCAACGCGCTCACCGGGCTGCGCCAGAAGGTCGGCAACTTTGCCGGCGTCACGGTGGAGCGGCACGAGGGCAGCTACCGCGGCTCCGACGGCACCCGCGTCAGCGTCCTCGACCTGCCGGGCAGCTACTCGCTCTCTGCCGGGTCGCCCGACGAGGCGATCGCCCTGGAGGTCCTGCTCGGCCGCGGCCGGGACACGCCGCTCCCCGACGTCATCGTCTGCGTCGCCGATGCGCAGCACCTCGAGCGCAACCTGTTCTTCACGAGCCAGCTCCTGGAGCTCGGGCGTCCGGTGGTGCTGGCGCTGAACCAGATGGACGCGGCCGAGGCCGCGGGGATCCGCATCGACGTGCCCGAGCTGATCCACGAGCTCGGCGTCACGGTGATCCCGACGGTGGCGAAGCGCGGCGAGGGGGTCGAGCGTTTGAAGCTCGCGATCTCGCGCGCGACGTCGCTTCCCCGCCCGCAGCGGCTGTTCGCGATGCCGCCCGCGGCCGCGGACGCGCTCGCGCCGGTGACGGCGGTGCTGGAGGCGGCCGGCTTCGACCCGATGCCGGCGGCGATGGAGGCGCTGCGCCTGCTCGCCGTGACGCGTCCCGAGTCGCACCTCGCGGCGGCGACGGATCTGCGGCCGCGGCTGGAGGCGGCGCGCGACCAGCTGCGCCGCGCCGGGCACGCGCCGGAACGGCTCGAGGCGGAGCTGCGCTACGATTGGATCGGCGGCGTGCTGTCGCGCGTCGTGACGCGGGCGGAGCGGCGCGCGCGCACCGCGAGCGACCGGATCGACGCCGTCGTGCTGCACCGCGTGTGGGGGTGGGTGATCTTCCTCGCGCTCATGGCGGTCGTCTTCCAGTCGATCTTCACGTGGGCGACGCCGGTGCAGGACGCGATCGAGGGTGCGATCTCGTGGCTCGGCCAGACGCTGGGCTCGGGGCTGCCGGCGGGCGATCTCCGGAGCCTCGTCGTCGACGGCGTGATCGCGGGCGTGGGGAGCGTGCTGGTGTTCCTGCCGCAGATCGCGCTCCTGTTCCTGTTCATCGGCCTGCTCGAGGACTCGGGCTACATGGCGCGCGCCGCGTTCCTCATGGACGCGCTCATGCGCCGAGTGGGGCTGCACGGCAAGAGCTTCATCCCGATGCTCTCGGGCTACGCCTGCGCGGTGCCGGGGATCATGGCCGCGCGCACGGTGGAGAACCCCGAGGACCGGCTGGCGACGATCATGGTCGTGCCGCTCATGAGCTGCTCGGCGCGGCTCCCGGTCTACACGCTGCTGATCGGCGCGTTCGTGCCGGCGACGGCGCTGCTCGGCGGCATCCTGAGCCTGCAGGGGCTCACGATGCTCGCCATGTATCTGTTAGGCACCGTCACCGCGCTCGGCGTCGCGGCGCTGTTCAAGCGCACGCTGCTGCGCGGGCCCATGCGACCGATGATCCTCGAGCTGCCGCCGTACCGGTGGCCGAGCGCGCGCAACCTGCTGATCGGCGTGACGGGGCGGGCGAAGCTGTTCCTGCGCAAGGCGGGCACGGTGATCCTCGCGCTCTCGGTGGTGCTGTGGGCGCTCGCGACGTATCCGCGCGCGACGCCGAACCCGGGGCTCGCGCCCGAGGTGCAGCAGGAGCAGGCGCTGGAGCACTCCGCGCTGGGACGCATCGGCCATCTCATCGAGCCCGCCGTGCGCCCGCTCGGCTTCGACTGGAAGATCGGCGTGTCGATCGGCGCGTCGTTCGCCGCGCGCGAGGTGTTCGTGTCGACGATGGGCACGATCTACGGCGTGGGCGAGGCCGGCAACGACGTGACCGCGCTGCGCGCGAAGCTGCGCGACGAGCGCGACCCGCGCACCGGACAGGCGGCCTACACGCCGCTCGTCGCGGTCGCGCTCATGGTGTTCTACGTGTACGCGCTGATGTGCATGAGCACCGTCGCCGTGACGGTGCGTGAGACGGGGGGCGGGCGCGAGGGCTGGCGGTGGGCGGCGATCCAATTCGCGTACATGCTCGCGCTCGCGTACGGCGCGGCGCTGCTGGTGTATCAGGGCGGGCGGCTGCTCGGCCTCGGATGATGGAGGTGGGTTCGTGAGCTCTCTCGTGCAGACGTTGATCGTGGCGGCGATCGTGCTCGCGGCACTCGGCTACGCGGGCCGCCGGCTGTGGCGCACGCTGCACCCCGTGAAGGCGGCGGGGTGCGATGCGGGGTGCGGCTGCGGCGGCGAGTCGGCGTCGAACGACTGGGCCAAGACCTGAGTCGGGGCCGGTGCGGGTCGTCGCGGTCGTCGCGTTAGGCGCCGCACTCGCTGCGCGCGCCGCACCGGCGCAGCACGCGCCGCCGCTCCCGCGCACGACGTTCGGCGCCGAGCTGGGGCTCGGCGGCTCGCTCGGCGGCGCGCTCGATCAATCGTGCAGCTGGCGCGTGTCGCTGAGCGGTGGTGGGTCGATCGTGAAGCACCTCGCGCGCGTCGTCGTGCTCGAGGGGAGCGCCGCCGCGCACGGCACCGTGCGACTGACCTCGTGCAGCTACGGCATCGTATACCCGCCGCCGATCGTCAGCGCGTTCGAGCCGCTGAACGTCGTCGCGGAGCACGATCCCTCGCGCCACCCGTTCGTGTCGACGGTCGCTCGCGCCGGGCTGGAGACCCCGCGCGAGTGGAGCGACGGAACCGTGGTGCGCGTGACCGCCGGCGCGGGTCGGATGTGGGGCATCGGCGTGCCGTTCCGCACACTCCGGTTCGCGTCGCTCCTCGGCTCCGAGCGCCTGCTCTGGTCGGCGGCACTCGAACGCTGGTGGTACCAGCTGCCGGTCGTCGGCCAGGCGGCGATGAGCCCGACGCCGCGCTCGGAGATCCGTCGCCTTCCCACGCACCACACCACGCTGCAGCTCGGCGTCGAGTGGATGCCGCGCGTGGCGCCTAACGCGGCGCGCGCGGCGACGGCGCCTCGTTGAGCGCCGGCAGCACGGCCGCCCAGCAGCGGTCGGCGGCCACGAACGTCGCACCGAGCGCGGAGCACCACGCGCGCCACGCCGCCACGCGGTCGCGCTCCGATGCGACGCCGAGTCGTTGGGCCGCCGCGGTGAGCTCGTCGAGCGCGGCGAACAGCGGCTCGGTCTCGTCGAGCAGCTCGGCCTCGAGCGCGCGCCGGTCGGGCGCCGACGCGGGATAGCGCGACGCCGCGAGCGCGCCGAGCGCGGCGCGGATCTCGGCCGCCGCGCGCGTGGCGCCCACCGACTCGGCCACGCGCCACGGCGCCGCCGTCGCGCCGGCGCCGAGCGCGCGCTCGTGCGACGCGCGCAGCGCGCGAAGCGGCTCGACGAGCGGCGCGAAGAAGCGGTCGTGATCGGAGCCGGGCAGCGCGCGTCCGGCGCCGTAGGCGCGCATGCCGCGCATCAGCTCGGGGAGCGAGAACACGTCGGCGACGAGACGCGCGGCCTCGGCGTCGAACGACTCGGGCGCGCCGGCCGCCGTGAGGCGCAGCGCGCCGCCGTTCACGAGATGCAGCACGACGAGCAGCCCGTCCGCGCCGCGCGTGACCGCGACGCCGACGATCCGCGCGTACCGCACCTCGACGTCCCTCCCCGTCGTGCGCGCGAGCACGACGCGGCGCTCGGGCTCGACCCGCATCGTCGCGGGGCCGATCCCCTCCACGTGCACCGGCGCGCCGTCAGTCGCGGTCATCGTCGTCGGACTCCGATGGATCGAGGTCGCGCGCGGACAGCGCGGCGCGCTGGCCGGTGCGCCGCTCGTACTCGGCGGCGAGCGCGGAGAGACGCGTGTCGGTGAAGCGATCGCGCGGCATGCCGAGCGCCACGATCGCGCGCTCGATCGCCGGGCCGTCTCCCTCGACCTCCACGAGCGTGTCCATGCGCGGATAACGCTCGAAGCGCACGGTCGCGTCACCGAGCGCGTACATCGCGACGTCGCGCTCCACTTCGCGCGTGCGCACGTAGCCGAGCCGCGTGAGCACGATCTCCACCGATTCGGCGTCGACCCGCGCACTGCGCTCCTCGCGCGCCTTGTAGCCGTCGAGCGTGCGCGTGGGTCCCTTCCAGTCGAGCGAGCCCTCGACGGAGCCGTCGCGGTGCTCGATGCGGCGCGTGCGCAGCACCTCGTCGCGCGCGGTCATCGAGCCGTCGGGCGCGTCGAAGCGGCGGTCGATCATGCGCCCCTCGAGCAGCAGTCGGCCACCGGCGAGCTCCACCCGGCGGCGGACCGCGTCCACGTCGTCCACGACGGCCTTCAGCTCCAGCTCGAGCATGCGCGTCTGGTGCCTAACCCATGATCGCCGCGATCACGGCGTCGGTGTCGGAGAGGTCGGCGAACACGGCGCTCGGCCCGTGCGCGGCCAGCTCCTCGACGGAGTAGCGGCCGGTGGCGACCGCGATGGTGCGAGCGCCCACCGAGCGCGCGCAGTCGATGTCGGCCGGCGTGTCGCCGATGACGACGATCGCGTGGCCGGTGAGGTCGACGCCGAGCGACTCGCGCGCGCGCCGCTGCGCGATCTCGGGCAGCCGCGGGCGATGCTCGTGGTCGGAGCCGAACGCGTTCACGCGGAAGCGCGAGAAGTCGATCCCCGCCGCGTGGAGCTTCGCCGCGGCGCCCTCTGCCACGTTGCCGGTGAGGAGCCCGAGCACGACGTCGGAGCGGCGCTCGAGCGCGTCGAGCAGCTCGCCCACGCCGGGGAGACGGCGGACGTGGCGCGTGCCCGACGCGAGCTCCTCGCGCAGCCCCGCGAGATACAGCGCGAACAGCTCGTCGAGCCGCGCGTCGATCGCGTGGTCCGCGTGCCCTTCCTGCCGCATCAGCTCGCGCGCGATCTGGATGTCGGTCTTGCCGTCGTAGCGGTAGCGCGGATCGCCGGTCGAGCCGAACACGCGCGTGAGCGCGCCCTCCATCGCGCGGCGGCCGACGCCGTCGCCCCACAGCAGCGTGCCGTCGATGTCGAACAGGACGAGACGGTCCCCCGCGGTCATGCGCGCGACACCACGAGGCCGGTCATGATGAGCGACGCACCGCCCAGCTGCAGCGCCGTCGGCACCTCGTGGAACGCGAAGTATGCGACGACGAGCGCGATGATCGGCTGCAGGTTGCTGAACATCGCGGTCTTCACGGGGCCCAGCACGCGCACGCCGCGGTAGTAGAACAGGTACCCGATGACGAGCGCCACGATGCCGCTGTAGATCGCCGCGGCCCACGCCACCGGCGGCAGCGTCGACGCGTCGAGTCGCAGGAGCCCCGGGAACGCGACCACGGCGTACACCGCGACGCCGCCGACGAGCGTCCAGGCGGCGAGCTGTACGGGGTGCACGCGCTGCGCGTACCGCTTCAGCAGCGCGCTGTAGAACGCCCACGCCGCGCACGCACCGAGGATGAACAGCGTGCCCGAAAGCGATCCCTCTCCCGCCGCCGCGGTCGCGCTGCCGAGCACCACGCCCGCCATGCCCGCGAGCTGCAGCGCGATGCCGAACCACGCACGCCGGCTCGGATGCTCCGTGCCGAGCATGCGTCCCACGATGCCGATGAACGCGGGGCTCGCCGCGAACACGAGCGCCGCCGTGCCCACCTTCGAGCGCGCCACGCCCTCGACGAAGCCGACCTGGTAGACGCCGTGTCCGAGCACGCCGAGCACGGCGAGCCGCCGCCGGTCGCGCCACGTGGGCAGTTGGTCGCGCAGACCGTACGCCATCGCACCGAGCACGACGAACGCGAGCGCGATCCGGATCGCGTTGAAGACGAGCGGCTCGAAGTGGTGCGTCGCGACCTTCACGACGCTGTAATTGATGCCCCACGCGAGCGCCATCCCGACGAGCATCACTTCCGTGAGCCAGACGCCCGACCGCGGAGCACTCTCCGACCGGTCGGGCGCCCACTCACTCCGAAACGTTGAAGCCATGCCGGAAGCTAACCGGGCCCACCCTCCCGGCGAACCGTGCGCGACTCCACGTGCTCCTCCAGCGCGGCCAGCGACCGCGGCCAGTCCTGTCGCAGCAGGCGCGACATCGCGCGGTCGGCAAGCAGGCGGCCGCCGGTCTGACACGTCGCGCAGTAGTTCGTCTCGTTCTCCGCGTACCGGATGCGCTGCACCGGCGCCCCGCAGTCCGGACACGGCAGGCGATAGCGGCCGTGCACCGCGAAGTCCGCGCGGAACGCGGTGACCTTCTCGGGGAAGCCGTCGCCCACCTCGGCGCGGAGCCGCCGCGTCCACTCGGCGAGCGTGTGCGACGTCGCGGTGTGCAGCCGGTCGACGTCGTCGTCGGTGAGCCGCGCGGTGAGGGCGAGCGGCGAGAGCCGCGCGCGGTGCAGGATCTCGTCCGAGTAGGCGTTGCCGATGCCGCTGAACAGCCGCGGATCGGTGAGCGCGCGCTTCAGCGTGTGGTTCTCGAGACGCAGCCGACTGGCGAACGCGTCGCGCGTCGCGTCGAGCGGCTCCAGGCCGCCGCGGTCGAACGGCGTTAGGCCGTCGGTGCCGCGCACCGCGTGCAGCGACGCGCGGCGCTTGCTGCCCGCCTCCGTGAGCACGAGCGTGCCCGTGGGGAACGCGAGCTCGGCGAGCACGAGCGACGGCGGCACCTTCACCTTGCCGCCGAGCGGCTTCCACCGCAGCCGACCGGCGATCATGAGGTGCACGACGAGGAACAGCTCCCCCTCCAGCTCGAGGACGATGCGCTTGCCCATGCGCCGCACGCCCGTGACCTGCTTGCCTTCCAGCTCCGCGAGCGGCGGATCGACCGAGCGCAGCACGAACGGGTTCGCGACGCGCACCTTCTCCAGCACCTGCCCCACGACGCGCGGACGCAGCGACTCGATGTATACCGTGACGTCCGGCAGCTCCGGCATCGCGCGCTAGAAGTAGCGGCGCGCGCAGACGAACCGCTGCGCGAGCTTGCGCGCGTACGGATCGTTCTCGTCGAGCAGGTCGTCGTACGCGAAGCCGCCGCGGCCGAGCGCGAGATGCACCACGCGGCCGGCGCCCGCGGAGATCGCGACGTGCGTGACGAGCCGGTCGGGCCGGTCGGAGAAGAACAGCAGGTCGGCCGGCTCCAGCGCCGCGAGGTCGTGACCCGCGTCGCGCCCCGTCTTCGCCTGCATCCACGCGTCGCGCGGGAGCGAGATGCCGTGCATGCCGAACACGGTCTGGGCGAGCCCCGAGCAGTCGGCGCCCCACGGCGTCACGCCGCCCCACTGGTAGCTCGTGCCCTCGAACCAGCGCGCCGCGGTGCGCACGAGCTGATCGCGCTCGGTCGGGAAGCGCACCGCGAGCTCGTCGAGCCCGATCACCTGCCCGTCGAGCAGGGTCTGCGCCGAGTGCACCCACGCGCCGAGCGGAAGCCGCAGCCGACGCTCGCCGGCGAGCACCGTGCAGCCGAGCGAGAAGCGCGGCACCGCATCGCCGCCGAGCAGGTTCTGGAGTCGCGTCGGATCGAACCGGCCGCCGGTCGCGCCGCCGTTCGCGCCGTTCGTCGCGTTGCCGTTCGTCGCGTTGCCGTTCTTCGGCGGCGGCGTGACGTCCTCGGCGAGCAGGTCGCGCAGCGACGCCTCCGACACCGCGATCGGCGTCGGCGTGTCGAGCACGGCGAGGTAGCCGACGTGCGTCCACCCCTCGTAGCCGTCCAGCGTGCGCAGCCGATGCCAGTCGCCGTCGGTATCGACGACGCTCGGCGCGTGGCCGAACAGCGTCTGCGTGACCTGGATGCTCTGCACGCTCGGCTCGGCGTGCATCGGAGCGATCGGCGCGCGGACGAGCGCGAAGGCGGGGGCGGCGACGAGCGGTGGGGGGCTGGTCATCTGCGTAATCCTTCGGAGGCGGCGCGTTCAGTCAAGCCCGGAGTTCACGAGCCGTCCGCGAGACCCGGGATCCCGTCGCGGCCGACGGCCTCGCGCACCGCGCGCTCGATCGCCGCCTCGAGCGCGCGCACGGCGAGCGACTCGGCGCGCAGCGCGAGCGCGGGATCGTCGATCGGCGTGCCGAGCGGCGAGACGGCGAACACCGTGTCCCCGTCGAACGTCGTGCCGCACGGCGTGATGCGGCGATAGAGCGCGGCGGTGGCGGCGCGCGCGAGCTGCGCGAGCGCCTGCCGGCCGAGCGGCGCGTCGACGGCGACGAGGCAGAGCGTCGTGTGCTGCAGCGCATCGGGCGACGCCGCGCTCGCGGCACCGAAGCGCGAGGCGCCGCCCACGCCGGCCGCGAGCATCGCCGCCGTGTCCGCGAACCCGTTCTCCCCGCGCGCGCCGGCGACGATGCGGCCGTCCGCGTCGCGCACGTCGCCGAACGCGTTCACCGCCGCGACGCCCGTGGCGCGCATCCCACCGCCCTCGACGACGACGCAGCCGACGCCCCCCTTCATCGCGCGCGCGGCGCCGAGCGCCTTGCCGACGGTGGCGCCGGTGCCGGCGCCGACGCTGCCCTGCTCCGTGACGAGCGGCGCCGCGCGGTCGCAGGCGTCGTACGCCATCGCCGGCGTGGGACGCGCGTCGAAGCGGCCTAACGGTCCGAGGTCGAACAGCACCGCCGCGGGGACGATCGGCACGACGCCGGCGCCGACCGGAAAGCCGCGCCCTCGCTCCTCCATCCAGCGCATCACACCGGCCGCGGCGTCGAGGCCGTACGCGGAGCCGCCGGTGAGCAGGATCGCGTCGACGCGGTCGACGAGATGCGCGGGCGACGCGGCATGCAGCTCGCGCGTGCCGGTCGCGCGGCCGACGATGGCCGCCGCGGCGCGGAACGACGCATCGATGCCGCGTACGACGGTGAGCCCCGTGGCGCCGTCGGCGTCGGTCGCGTGGCCGAGCGCGAGACCGAACGGCGCCAGATCGACCGGCGAGTCGATCGCGCTCACCCGTCGCCCGCCGCGCCTAACGGCAGCGCGCCCGCGTCGGCGCTCAGCGCCGGGGGCGGCACGTACGGGAGCTCGACGACCACCGCGGCGCCGCCGTCGGGCACGCGCTCCACGCGGATGCGGCCGCCGTGCGCGCGCACGATCTCGCTCGACACCGCGAGGTCGGCGTCGTGCTCGGTGTCGTCGCCCGCGCCGAACGGTTCGAGCAGCCGTGCCGCGCGCTCGTCGCTGTACCCGCGTCCGCTGTCGACGAACGCCGCCTCGATCGCGTCGCCGACGCGGCGCGTGCGCAGCGCGAGGCGGCGGCTGCCCGCGGGCACGTCGGCGAGCGACTGCTCCGACGCGGTGACGATCTGCAGGAACACCTGCTGGAGCTGGTTCGCGTCGGCCCACGTCACGGGCAGCTCGTAGTCGAGATCCACGTCGATGTCGACCTCCTGCATGCGCAGCGCGTAGCGGCGCAGCTCGAGCGCGTCGAGCACGACGCGATTCACGTCGGTGCTCGTGCGCTCGGGCGCGCGCTGACGCGCGAACGCGTGCAGCTTCCCCATGATGCGCGCCGCGCGGCGCGCCTCGGCGCGGATGGCGAGCGCCGCGTCGCGGACGTCGGCGGGATCGGGCGTGTGCTCGTCGTCATCGGCCGGCGCCGCGCCGTCGCCGACGAGCAGGTCGGCGAGCGTCAGCACGCTCGTGAGCGGGTTGTTCAGCTCGTGCGCGATGCCGCGCACGAGACGGCCCACCGTCGCGAGCTTCTCGCGCTGCATGAGCTGATCGGAGAGCCGTCGCTCGTCGGTCACGTCGCGCATGACGCCGAGCACGCCGACCACCATCGCGTCCTCGACGATCGGCGCGGCGACGAGCGACCCGGTGTGCGCGCCGCCCGCGGCGTCGAGGAAGCGCACCTCGCGCCGCACACGCTCGCCGCGCAGCGCCGCGGCGAGCAGCTCCGCCGCCACCTCGCGCGCGTCGGCGCTCGCGAGGAGCGCGTCGTACCGCTCGCCGATGAGATCCTCGCGCTCGCGGCCCGTCGCGCGCTCCACGGCGTGGTTCACCGACGTGATGCGCCCGTCGGCGTCGACGGTGAAGATCGCGTCGGTCGCGGACTCGACGAGGCGCTCGTAGCGCGCCTCGGAGCGCGCGAGGGCCGCGGCGCGCTCGCGGTCGGCGGTGACGTCGTGGAACGTCACGACCGTGCCGCCGTCGGGGTGCGGCGAGGCGAGCACGTCGAGCCACACGCCGCGCGTGGCCGCGCGCACGATGTCGCGCGCCTCCTCGCCGAGGGCCAGCGCGCGGTCGATGACGTCGAACGCGGGCGCGTCGAGCGACGGACGGCCGGCGGGCGCGATGCCCAACGCGTCGCGGAAGCCGCGGCCGAGCAGCGCCTTCGGGCCGGGCGCGCCCGCCAGCTCCGCCGCGCGCTGGTTGCATCGCCGTACGCGCCCCTGGTCATCGAGCACCACGAGCCCCGCCGCCACCGCGTCGAAGGCGACCTTCCACTCGCGCGTCGCCGACGTGACCTCCTCGAACAGACGCGCGTTCACGATCGCGACGGCGACGTGGTCGGCGAGCCGCTGCAGCACGCGCGCATCGAGATCGGTGAAGTCGGCCTCGCGGTTGATGGCGACGATCACGCCGATCGGGCCTTCGGCGCCGACGAGCGGCACGAGCACCGCCTTCTCGATCGGCGCGACCCGGCGCAGCGGCGCGTAGTAGCCTTCGTCCTGCGGGACATCGTTCGAGATGTACGGGCGGCCGTCCTGCATCGAGCGCCCCATCATGCTCGCTCCCGCCGGCACGTGCACGCCGGAGAGCAGGCTCGCCGCGCCGACGCCGGCGACGATGTGCAGGTAGTCGTCGCGCCTCAGCGCGACGCACGCGCCGCCCGCCTTCAGCAGCGCCGACGTGTGGCGGAGGATGAGGCGCAGCACCTCGCCGAAGCGGAGCGAGCCGCCGACCGCGCGCGCCACCTCGGCGAGCGCCTCGCTCTGTCGACGCTCCGCCTCGCTCTCCGCGAACAGCCGCGCGTTCGCGATCGCGGTGCCGGCCTGCGCGGTCACCGCGCGGAGCAGCTCCTCGTCCTCCGCGCGATACGCGCGCGGCGCCGCGGCGTGCACGGCGACGACGCCGACGAGCTGCGTGCCGACGCGCATCGGCATGACGAGCACCGAGCCGGCGGGTCCCGCGTCGCCGACCACGTCGTCGGCGGCGGCGAGCGGCGACTGCGACGGATCGTAGTCGTCGACGCGCACGGTCTCGCCGCTGCGCGCCGCTTCGGCGAGCGGGCCCGCGCCTAACGGCTGGTCGGCGCGTGGACGCGACAGCCCGCGCACGAGGCGCAGCGCGGTGCGCACCACGCCGCTCTCGAGGTCCGGGTGCGCGACGACGATGCCGTCGGCGGGGACGACGCGGCTCACCTGCTTCGCCAGCTCGCGCACGATCTCGCCCTCGTCGAGCGAGCGGGTGAGCGCGGCCCCGGCCTCCTGCAGCCGCTGCAGCCGCTCGGCGCGGCGCCCGGCGAGCGCGGCGAGCCGCGCCTCCGCCACGTGGTGCCCGATCTGCTGGCCGAGCAGCTCCACGGCGCGCACCACGTCGGGTGAGGGCGGCCACCGGTCGGGCAGCTCCTGCACGAGCGTGGCGAGCACCGCGCCGTCGCGCGCGAGGATCGGCGCGACGAGCAGCCCGGCGGGGCCGACGCGCTCCGCCGTCGGCGCGGCGCCCATGGTGCTCTCCGGCGGCAGTCCGGCCAGCGCCTGACCGAACTCGCTGCGCGCCCACTGGTCGGAGAGGTCGAGGGCGTAGACCGGACCCGTGGCGCCCGGCGCCGCGAGCTGCGCGCGCCGCGCCTTCAGCAGCCGGAGCCACCGCCGCCACACGGGAGCGGCGATCGTCGATCGGTCGGCGGCGGGCACGTCCTCGACGCCGCCCCCGGCGGGCCGGACCTGCACGGTGCGGATCGCGGCGAGCGACTCGTCGCGCACGACGATCGTCGTCTGGCCGCCGGCGAGCGTCGCGAGCGCGGTCGCGAGCACGCGCAGCTGCTCGCCGAGCTCCGCGGCGCGGCCGGCGGCGAGAAGGGCGTCCTGCAGGACGACGAGCGAATCGACGGGCGACGACGGAGCGGCCATGCGGCGCGGAAGCTAACGCCCGGAGGCGGGAACGAGCAGCGTGGCGGCCAGCGGCACCACGCGCACCGCGATCGGCGTCCGGCCCAGCAGCTCGCCGTCGGCCTGCGCCGCGCGCGGCTCCGCCGGTTCGACGAGGAACTCGCGGCCGGCGCGATAGACGAGCGACGCGTCGTCGCGGAAGTCCTTCCGCACGAGGCGCCACAGCACGCGCACGGCGTCCGTGGCCGAGCGCGGCGCGAACAGGCAGAGGTCGAGCAGCCCGTCGTCGTGGCGGATCCCTGGCCCGAAGCGGAACAGGTCCCCGAGCACGGCGCCGAAGTTCACGATCATGACCGCCGCCGCGTCGCGCCGGATCTCCTCGCCGTCGACCACCACGCGCACGGGAAAGCGGTCGCCGGCGAGGATCGCGCGGCTCGCCGTGAGCGCGTACGCGAGCACGCCGAGCCGCCGCTTGAGCCGGGCCGGCGTCTCCTCGATCATGCGCGCGTCGATGCCGACGCCGGCCGCGAACGCGAAGTGGCGCGCGGGGATGCCGCTCCCTTCCACCACGCCGAGGTCGATCCGCGCCGCGTCGCCGCCGACGAGCGCGCGCACCGCCTTCGCGACGCCGAGCGGCGTGCCGAGCGTGCGCGCGATGAGGTTGCCCGTGCCGCCCGGCAGGATGCCGACGGGGACGTTCCCACCCGCGAGCGCGCCCACGACCTCCATCGCCGTGCCGTCGCCGCCGAGCGTGAACACCGCGTCGATCGCCCCGTCGCCGACGGCGGCGGCCGCGATGTCCGCCGCGTCGCCGGCGCGGTGCGTGTGTCTGACGTCGATCGCGACGCCCAGCTCGCCGAACGCGCGCACCGCGTCGGCCTCGCGGCTCGCCGCCTTCCGAGCCGCGGGATTCACGACGAGCAAGGCGCGTCGGATGAGGGAACCGCTCACGGGCGGCTGCCGTTGGACGCGGATCGCGCGGATGACGCGGATAGACCGGAGACGTTAGGCGGCAACCTATCCGCGCCATCCGCGCGATCCGCGTCCAACCGACGAGCAGCTCGACATGCGCGCGGGACCCCGCGCCGCCACACCGCCGCCGTCTTCAGAACGACCACTGACGCAGGAAGTCGAACCCGCCCTGCGGGGGCGTCTGGAGGATGGACGTGGACGAGATGCTCGCGTTGCAGGCCTGCGTCTGCGAGCCGGGCTCGATGCCGAACTGCACGCTGAACATCGGCGTGAGGCGGTGCTCCACCTTGAACCCGAGGTTGCGCCGGAAGAGCCGGAAGTCGGTGGGCGAGCCGCCGAGGCCGAGGCCGCAGATGCCCGTGCTGAACGTGTAGAACGTCTTCTCGCCGAACTGCCCGCCGACGCCGAGTCGGGTGCGCTCGAGGATCGAGCGGCCGGAGCTGAGGATGCTCGTGCTGCCCGGGTCGGACGACGACACGGTCTCGACCTGCACGACGTCGAACGGTCCGCCCGCCGAGAGCGCGCCCGACGCGTAGCTGCCGACCAGGCGCAGGCCTAACGCGACCGCCTGCTCCGCGCCGGACGTCCCGCCCTGCTGGCCGAGGACGACCGCCGCGGGCTCGCCGGTGACGAGGTAGCTGATGAGATCCGTCGTCGCGATCGACGGATCGTCGGGGCTCGACAGCGTGAGCGAGGGGCTGTTCAGCGTGCCGCCGATGGCGACCTGCACGCGCACGTCGGGGCGGTTCGTGCCGTGCCGCACCTGCCTGACGGTGTGGATGGCGCGGATGTCGAGCGTCGGGTTGAGATCGGGCGTGCCGAAGAAGCGGAGCGTCCCGGGCTGCACGTCGAAGATCGGCGCCGCGATCGGCGGGAGGCTGAGCCGGTACGTGCCGCGCTCCACCGCGAGGCTGCCGCGCAGCGCGAGCTGCTCGCGGGTGCGCCCGCCGAGCAGCGCGGCGCGCGCGCGCGTCACGGCGAGCGATCCGCCGAGCTTGATGTTCGCTTCCGGGGAGCGCAGCCACACGTCGTCGCCCACGCCGACGCTCACGTCCTCCACCGCGAGGTTCTCCACGAACGCGCTCGGCGCGCCGGGCAGCAGCGACCGCGTCGCGAGCGCCGACGTGTCGACGACGTCCTTGTACTCGTTCAGGTCGACGACGCGCTTCTCGATCAGCTCCGGGATGTAGATGCGGCCGCGGTCCGCGCGCACCGCGCCGCGCAGCGTCGCGCCGAGGTACGGGCCGGTGAGCGTCACCGTCTGCGGCGTCGAGAGCCACAGCGTGGCGAGGCGCGGGCGGTCGATGGCGAGGAAGTTGTGCGCCGTGAAGCGGAGGTCGAGCCCCGGGTTGCGGAGCGGCGCGAACGTCACGAGCCCGCTCAGCCGCGCCGTACCGGTGCTGCGCACGGAGACGCTGTCGATGCGCAGCGTGTCGCCGGAGAGCGCGACGTCGGCCACCATGTCCTGCAACTTCAGTCCACCAGGCAGGACGTTCGCCGCGCCGCCGCGCAGCCGCAGCGCGCCGAACAGCAGCGGGTGCTCCCACGTGCCGCGCAGATCCGCCGTCGCGCGCACGTTGCCGGCGACGTTCTGCACACCGGGCATGAGCGCGGCAAGCAGCGCGAGGTCGAGCGAGTCGGCGCGGAGCGCGCCGTGCAGCGTGTCCGGGAGCTGCCGGTTCGCGACGGGGGTGAGCGCGAGGTCCAGCGGCAGTGCCGCCGTCGCCGTGAGCAGCGGCGCGCCGGCGCGGAACAGCGTGAGGTCACCGTCGAGCCGCCGCGCCGCGTAGCGCGCCGAGAGGCCTAACGAATCGACCGGCGCGCTCGCGACGCGCAGCGCGTCGGTGTACGCGCGCACGTCGACGACCGGCGCGACGCGCGTGCCGCCGAGCGTGAGGCGTCCGTTCAGCCGCCCCTGGACGTCCGCCGCGGCGCGCACGCCGGCGAGCTGGCCGAGCTGCAGCAGATCACCGAGCGGCACGCGCTCGACGGCGAGCAGCCCGTACACCGCGCCGGTGTCCTGCAGCAGCCCCGCCACCGAGAGCTGCGCGCCGATCTCGTCGCGCAGCGTCAGCGTGTCGAGCGCCGTCGTGTTCCCCGCCGTCGTCATGACGACGCGCGCCGGCGCGGTCAGGCGGTAGGCGTGCCCCGGCGTGAGGCCGAGCCGCGCCGAGTCGACGACGACGCGCGTCGTGTCGTCGCCGATCGCGGTGCTGCCGGCGACGGCGACGGCGGGCCCGGAGTCGGAGAGCGCGCGCACCGCGAACCGCCCGCACTGGACGGCCGGCTCGGCCGGCTCGGCCGGCGACGCGGCGTTCGCGGTCGTCGCGGATCGTAGTTCCCTGGGGAGGGCCCCCCCCCTTCGCCCAAGGTTCGGCAGCGGCGACCGACCCGCCGCACCGATCGAACGCGCGACGGTGCATTCCCGCGGCGCCGAGGCGCTGGTGTCCGTCACGTACGTCGCCTGCGCGAACCCGAGCCGCAGCTTCCCGAGCCCCACCGAGTCGGCGTCGAAGCGCGCGTCGACGAACGGATGCCGCATCGCGTCGTCCACGCGCACGCGCCCATCGAGCGACGAGGCGAAGAACGTGCGGCGCGCGAGCCCGCGCCCGCGCACCCGCGCGTCGACCACGAGCCCGAGCGACGCCGCGCTCGTGTCGATCGTCCCGACCGCCGTGCCGGCGACGGAGAGCGAGCCGGCGAGCGAGTCCTCCGCCGCCGTCGGGCCGGAGACGAGGTAGCGTCGCAGGCCGCCTAACGAGTCGGCCGACGCGGTGAAGCGGAGCGAGTCGCGCGCGCCCGGCGCGAGCCCGAGCGCGCCGCGCGCCGAGAGGTCGAACGCCGCCGACTCGAGCGCCAGCGAGTCGACGCGCAGCCGCCCGTCGCCGAACCCGAGGCGCGCGATGCCGCTGCGCAGGCGCAGGCTGTCGATGCGCGACCGCGACAGGTCCATCGTGAGCGAGCCGGCGAGGTCGGCGAGGCTGCTGCCGCGCACGTCGGCGTCGTAGCCGAACGTGAGCGACGTCGCCGGCGTGCGGCTCGCGGCCGATCCCGCGGGCGCCGACGCGGCGCCGAGCAGCGTGCGCAGGTCGAGCCCCGTCGCCGTGCCGCGTCCGCGCAGCGCGTACGACGGCTCGAACGAGTCCACCATCCCCTCGTACGCGAGCGTGCCGGCGTCGCCGGTGAGCGTCGTCTTCACGTACAGGTCGTCCACCGTCCCCTTCAGCTCCATGGGCCCGGTGAGCAGGCCGCGCGCGGGCAGCGTGGGATACGAACGGGCGAGCGTCGTGAGCGACAGCGGCGCGGCCTGCAGCGCGAGATCGTAGGTGAGGAACTTGTCGCCGATCGTGACACGCCCGCCGCCGGTGAAGTGGTTCGGCGGTGCCGGCCCATCGTGGTGCGTGACGTCCGCGTTCGAGACGCGCACGTCGAGCCACAGCGAGTCGAGCCGCGCGCGCCCCTCCACCCAGCCGCCTAACGGCGGGAAGCTCTTGTTCAGCGCGCGCGGCGTCCGCAGGTCGAGCCGGTCGACGTTCAGGTCGAAGCCGCGGAACACGGTGAACGCGGGGAACAGGATGTCCACCTGCCCGCGCCCCGTGAACCGCGACACCGCGCCGGGCACGTGTGCGTCGTCGTACGCCAGGCGCGCGTCGTCGATGTTGAACCGGTTCACCGGCCCGCCGCGCGCGCGCACCGTGCCCGTGAGGTTCCCCTGGAAGTCGTACGGGAACGGCTTGCCGTTGATGACGCGCAGCAGGTCCCAGTTCACCGGCTGCGCGGTCATCACGACGTCCTTCACGCCGAGCACCGGGCCGCCCACGGCGAACGTGACGTCGCCGGTGAGGTGCGACTTCGTCGTGCGCACGTCCATCTTCGACACGGCGTACTGCAGTACGCGGAGGTTCTTCGGGTCGTTCACGATGCGCAGCAGCATCGAGCCGCCGCCCGTGCGCGGGAGCGTCGGGTACACCCACGCGACGTCCTGCAGCGACACCGAGTCGCCGACGACGCGGATGTCGTAGCGCGTCGGCAGCCCGCTCCCCCACACCACGTGCGCCGTGCCACTGCCCGTGGAGCCCGGGAGATCGAAGTGCGCGATGCGCGCGCGCAGTGTGTCCTGCTCGATCCGCACCGCGCCGCGCACGTCGCGCCACACGAACGGCGGATCGCTCTCGTCCACGTTCAGCCGCTCCACGGCGAACGTCTTCGCGGCGCTGTCGGGCTCCGCGAGGCTCATGTGCGACAGCGCGAGGTCGATGCCGGTCCACCGGTAGGTGCGCCCGAAGCCGTCGGCGCGGCGCCGGATCTCGGCGTCCCTACGGCGCGTGTTGTACGCGATCGCCGAGTCGCGACGCGTGCCCCTGAGCGAGTCCGCCGGATGCCACGGCAGCGTGAGGAGGAACTGGCCGCCGCGGATGCGCACCGAGTCGGCGACGATGAAGTCGCCCCATCCGCGCTGCGTCCGCTTCGGGCCGGCGGGCTGCGGCTTGAGCACGGTCTTGTAGTTCCAGCTCATGTCCTCGTACTGCGTGAGGTGCACGACCGGGCGGTCGAGCTCCAGCCGCTTCACGAGCACGCGCTTGTCCACGAGGTCGCGCACGTCGTACCACACGCGGATGCGCCCCACCGCCGCGACGAGCGAGTCGTCGGGCCCGCGCAGCTCCACCGAGTCCACCGTCACGCCGTCGAAGAAGCTGCCGCTGATGCGGCCGACGTACAGCTTCCCCTGCAGCCGCGGCGCGATCTGGTCGGTGACGACGTGGCGGATGTAGTCCTGCCCCGTCCCCGTCTGCGTCACGCCCACGACGAGCGCCACCACACCGACCAACACGGCGAGGAGGAAGGCGGCGCTGACGAGGGCGACGAGCTTGCGGCGCGACATGAATGAATGGTGCGTGGCTGCGTGGCTGCGTGGCTGCGTAACGACACGTCCACGCAGCCACGCAGCCAGGCAGCTAGAACGCGTTCCCGATCCAGATGCTGGGGTTGAGCCTCTTCAAGAAACCCCGCTCGGCGATCGGCTGGAAGGTCGCCGGGCAGGTGCCGGGACCCTCCGTCGGCAGCTCGGCGCCGACGTTCGTGACCGGGATCGTGTTGCCGGGGCTCACGCAGTACAGCCCCTGCCCTCGCTCCGTCGGCTTGATGACGTACGCCGGCCCCTCGCGCAGGGCGTACGGGTTGTACCCCAGATCGAGTCGGATGACACCGAAGAGCGACTTCACCCGCACGCCCAAGCCCGGGGTCACGCGGAGCCCGCGGAACGCGGCCGCCGAGTTCCCGCGGTCCCACACTTCCCCGGCGTCGGTGAACAGTGCGAGCTGCAGGAGCTCCGGCAGCACCGGGCTCCTGAGCTGGAGCTCCAGGTTCCCCACGACGAGCGAGTTGCCCCCCGTCGGGATGGTGCGCTCGGGGCGCGCGGGCAGCGTGTCGCGCAGGTACACCGTGTCGGCGTGCACGCGCACGGTGTCGTAGGCCGCGTTCACGTCCAGCAGATAGACCGCCGGCCCGAGCTCGTTCTGCCGGAAGCCGCGCACCGACGTCGGCCCGCCGGCGTAGAGCCGCTCCTGCTGCGGCGCGCGGTTGCGCTCCTGCCCCAGCAGGCTCCCGAGCTGCACGTGCGCGATGAGCTGGTTCTGGTCGCCGAGGTTCCAGTACCAGCTCGCGTCGGTGACGAGCTTCGTGAACCGCTGCGTCACGTCGGAGCCGGTGAACATCGACGAGTGCCGCACGTTCAGCCGCTGCAGCGAGCCGCGCGTCGGCGCGAGCGCGTCGTCGGTGCGGTCGCGCAGGATGGTGTAGCCCAACGCGCCGAGCGGCCGGTTCCCCGACAGCGCGTCGCGCGCCGCCGCGTTGCAGGCCGAGAACACCTGGCAGAACAGCGCCGGATCCGCCTCCGTGCGTCCGACCTCGAACTGGTACGTGAGAGTGCTCGGCAGGCGCGTGCCCGTGCGGCTCGCGAGCGAGAACAGCGCGCCGACCGTCGTCTCGCGCCGGTACGCCTTGTACTCCGACGTGCGCGACGAGAACAGCGTGAGCGTCGGCACGCGATTGAGGCGGAAGAACGTCGGCTGCGCGAGCGTCGCGCCGAGATAGTAGTTCACCTTGTCGCTGAACGGATCGCTCCGCGCCTGCGGGCACAGATCCGGGGCGAAGCCGAGCGGCTCGCCCTTGCCGATCTTCGACAGCCGCGCCTGCAGGTCGAGGTGCTGCGCGTACGGCACGAAGTAGCGGTCGGTGAAGTCGGCCTGCGTGCGGAAGCAGTCGAGCGTCGCCCATCCCGCGGAGAGACGCGCCGCGTACAGATCGCCCTCCTGCAGCCCGACGACGAGCGTGACGAGCGTGTCCGGCTGCCCCACGGTGTCGACGCGCACCTCGACGCGGCGGTACGCGTCGGTCTGATAGAGCGCCCGCTGCGCGGCGATGATGTCGGAGGCGCTGTACGGATCGCCGGGGCGCACGCCGATCGTGCGTCGCACGACGCTCTCCGGGATGTGCGGCCGACCGCCGGCCGCCGTGTCGAAGCGCACGACCACCGCGCCGATGCGCGTGAACGGGCCGGGCTGCACGTCGATGCGCGCCGTGATGGAGTCGATCGTGCTCCACGAGAACAGCGCGTCGGCGCGCAGGTAGCCGCTGTTGTGCAGGCGCTGCACGATCGTGTCGCGGAACGCTTCGAGCGCCGCGCGGTCGAACGGCTCGCCCGGCTGCACCGGCACGTTGCGCAGCGCGCGCGCGGAGTCGCGCACGCCGGCCATCCCGGTGATCGTGAGACGGTCCAGCCGCAGCGGCGTGCCCTCGGCCACGCGGAACGTGACGTCGACGCGCCGCGCATCGCCGTTCACGGTGCGCACGGTCGTGTCCACCGTCGCCTGCGTGTAGCCGCGCTTTCGATAGTACGCCTCCAGGCGGATGACGTCGCGCGGGAACTCGTCGGGGTCCAGGCAGTGGCGCGTGCCGATGACGCGCAGCCGGCTCGCCGCCGACGAGGGCGTGGTGACGACGACGCGCGACAGCTCGACGTCGGAGAACGCGCGGTTGCCGGCGAAGCGCAGCGAGCGCACCTCGCGGTCGCCGGGCTGGCAGGTGATGTCCTGTGCCGCGACCGCGCGCGTGCCGGCGAGCGTCGCCAGCGACCCGAGCGCGAGGTGCGCGAAGAGCGCAGAATGCGCGAGCCGCAGCGCGCCGCGGCGGCGCTGCCTCACGGCGCCGCGCGCCGCGGCGTGACCGTACGGTTCATCGCGCCGCGCGGCGCGTCGTCGTCGGCCGGCGGGGGCGGCGGCGGTGGCAGCACGTCGGAGCGCTCGATCCACACCTTCGCCACGTAGAAGCAGGCGAGCCCCAGCCCGAGCCCCACGCCCGCGGCGGCGATCAGCTCGCGCGGCGTTAGGCGCTTGCGCGTGACGTACGCCGGCTCGAACTCGCCGCGCACGGCGCGACGTGCGCGCACCGCCGACTCGGCGGGGGCGGACGGAAGCGCCGGACGCGCGGCGCGGTCGGCGGACGGAGGAACGGAACGCGAAGGCACGTGAGGAATCTAGAGAGTGTCGACGAGCACGGTGTCGCCGCCCGCATGCTTCGCGCGGCGCTTCAGCTCCGCGGCGCGCTCCCCGAGCGCGACGGCCGACTCGTAGCGCGCCGGCGCGACGACGAGCACCGCCGCCGAGAGGCTCGACAGCCGGAACGTCCGCTCGGCGCCGTCGCGGTCCGCCGCGGTGAACGAGCCGCGCGCGGCGACGTCGGGGCCGACGATCCGACGCACGAGCGCGCGGAAGCGGCGCACGCACAGCCGCGCCATCGCCTCGCCGCGGTCCGCCTCGGTCACGAGCAGGAAGTCGTCGCCGCCGATGTGGCCCACGAAGTCCCCCGCCCCGCCCGCGTCGCGCACCACGTCGCGCAGCGCCTCGCCGGTCGCGCGGATGACGGCGTCGGCGGCCGCGAACCCGAACACGTCGTTGAACGGCTTGAAGTGGTCGATGTCGAGATAGCCGACCGCGAACGCCTGGTCCGCGTCGATGCGGCGGGTGATCGCCTCCTCGATCGCGCGGCCGCCGGGGAGCCCGCTCGTCGGGTTGCGCTCCCCCTCGCGCTGCACGATGCGCAGCAGCGCGCCGACGCGCGCCCGCAGCTCGCGCGGGTCGAACGGCTTCGTGAGATAGTCGTCGGCGCCCGCCTCGAAGCCAGTGACCTTCGCGTCGACGTCGGCCTCGCCGGTGAGCATGAGCACCGGCACGCGCGCCGTGAACGGGTTGGACTTCACCACACGGCACACCTCGTAGCCCGAGAGCCCCGGCATGGAGACGTCGAGGATGAGCAGGTCGGGCTCCCGCTCGCGCACACATGCCAGCGCCGACGCGCCGTCGACGGCGAGGGCGACCTCGTGACCCGACGCCTGCAGGACATCGCGGACCATGAGCCGCATGTGCTCATGGTCGTCGGCGTAGAGGAGAAAGCTCACGTCGCTCGTTGACGGCCTGATGTAAGAGCGGGTAAGTTCTCGCGCCCGATCGGGTTATGTCAACCGGGTGCGGGAGTTGCGGACGAGGCGTCGTGCGTCACGCCGTGACGCCGCGCACGGCACGTTCAGCACCATTCAGTCCGCGCAGTCCGCGCAGTCCGCGTCACCCGCGTACCCGCCCCGCTCCGCCGTGATCCGCCAAGACCCGATGCGTCGGCTCCTCGTCCTCACCGGCCTGTCCCTCGCGACCCTCGCCGGCTGCCGCGGCGGGACCGCCGACGCCGCGAACCGGCGCAGCATCGTCGACTCGCGCGACACCTACGACCCGCGCTCGCTCGACCCGTCGCTCTCCACCGACGTGCCTACGGGGCGCGCGGTGAGCTACGTGTTCGACGGCCTCACGCGCTTCACGCCCGACGCACGCGTCGTCCCCGGGCTCGCCACCCGCTGGGAGGTCAGCCCCGACGGGCGCACGTACACGTTCCACCTGCGGCCCGGGGTCAAGTTCCACGACGGCACGCCGCTCACGGCGCGCGCCGTGGTGGCGACGTTCCGCCGCGTGCTCGCCCCTGGCTCGACGGCCGGCCGGACCTGGCCGCTGCAGCCGATCGAGGGCGCCGCCGCGTTCCTCGGCGGCAAGTCCAAGGCGCTCGAGGGCGTCGCCGCGGTCGACGACAGCACGGTGAAGGTGACGCTGCACGAGCCGCTGTCGATCTTCCCGAAGTTCCTCGCCATGCCCGTCGCGTCGATCGTGCCGGAGAACGCGGGCGCCGACTTCGGCCAGCACCCGATCGGCACGGGGCCGTGGAAGTTCGTGGAGTGGAAGCACGACGACTACCTGAAGTTCGCGAAGAATGCGAGCTACTTCGGCGGCGCGCCGGGCATCGACACGCTCATCGCGCGCATCATCCCCGAGCCGAGCACGGCGCAGGCCGAGTTCGAGAGCGGCAACGTCGACATCCTCGCCGTGGCCGAGGGGGAGACGCGCAACTGGGAGCAGACCGACGACAAGGCCGCGCGGCTCCAGAGCGCGCCGGCGCTGCGCCTGTACTATCTCGCCATCAACACCACGCGCGGCCCGCTCGCCGACGCGCGCGTTAGGCAGGCGATCAACCTCGCGATCGACCGCAAGACGATCCTCGACCGCCTCATCGCGGGGCGCGGCCGCCTCGCCGCGGGCGTCATCCCGCCGGCGCTCGACTCCGGCGGCCCGCAGCGCGACCCGTACCCGTACGACACGGTGAAGGCGAAGCAGCTGCTCGCCGCCGCCGGCCACGCGAACGGGATCGACGTCGAGCTGTGGTCGTCGCAGGACGCCACGTTCGCGCGGCTCGCGCAGACGATCCAGGGCTATCTCGCGAAGGTCGGCATCCGCGCGAAGATCGTGCAGCGCGACGCGTCGAGCGTGCGCGAGGCGGCGCGCAACGGACAGGTCGACCTGTACATGAAGGACTGGTGGGCCGACTACCCGGACCCGGACGCCTTCCTCTATCCGCTGCTGCACTCGGCCAGCAAGGGCGTCGGCGGCAACGTCTCGTTCTATGGAAACGCGACGTTCGACTCGCTCGTCACGACGGCGCGCCACACGCAGGACGAGACGTTCCGCATGCGGCTCGCGCGCCAGGCCGACTCCGTCGCGTTCGCCGACGCGCCGATGGCGTACCTGTTCTTCTACAACGAGCTGTACGCCATCCAGCCGTGGATCCGCGGCTTCCAGGTGCCGCAGATCTTCAACGGACAGCCCCTCAACGCCGTGCGGATCGAGACGGCGGGTACGCGCTGACCGATGCTCGGCGTCCTGCTCCGGCGCCTGCTGCTCGCCATCCCGACGTTGATCGGCGTCCTGATCGTCGTCTTCCTCCTGCTCTACGTCGCACCCGGCGACCCGGTGCAGGAGATGGTCGGCGAGCGCGCCGACGCGGCGACCATCGCGCGCCTGCGCCACGAGCTGCATCTCGACGAGCCGCTGCCGAAGCAGTTCGCGCACTACGCCGGCGGCGTCGTGCGCGGGGACCTCGGTCGGTCGTTCATCACGAACCGCCCCATCGCCGCCGACGTCCTGGAGCGGTTCCCGAAGACGCTGCTCCTCGCCGGCGCCGCGATGACGCTCGCCGCGATCAGTGGCATCGCGTTGGGCGTGCTGAGCGCGCGCCGCCCCGGCGGCTGGGTCGATCGGCTCGCGCTCGGCGGCGCGTACCTCGGGATCTCGTTCCCCGTCTACTGGGTCGGGCTGCTGTTCGTGCTGCTGTTCGCCGTCACGCTGCGCTGGCTGCCGCCGAGCGGCTACGGCGGCGTGAAGTACCTCGTGCTCCCCGCGCTCGCGTTGGGCATGCGGTCGGTCGCGTTCCTCGCCCGCGTCACGCGCTCCGCGATGCTCGAAGTGCTCGGCGGCGACTTCGTGCGCACCGCGCGCGCGAAGGGCCTGGCGGAGCGCACCGTCGTCATGCGCCACGGCCTGCGCAACGCGCTGATCCCCGTCATCACGGTGCTCGGCCTCGACTTCGGGTACTACCTCACGGGCAGCATCCTGACGGAGACCATCTTCTCGTGGCCGGGGCTCGGACGCTACGTGGTGAACGCCATCAGCCGCCGCGATCTGCCCGCCATCCAGGGGTCGGTGCTGTTCCTGAGCGCCGTGTTCGTGCTCGTCAACCTGCTCACCGACGTCGCGTACGCGAAGGCCGACCCACGCGTGCGGTATGACTGAGCCCACTCTCGCGCCGTTCGCGCACCGTTCCTAACTTCGCGGAGAGCACGCCGCCGCGGCGGCGACACCCGTGAACCGAACGAGAGCGAGGCCACCGTCTTGGCGTACGCGCGCACCCTGCTCACCGGCGCCGTCGGCGAGAAGTATCTCGGCAAGCCGGCGCCCAACAAGGCGGATGACGTCCGCAAGCTCCAGACGCTGTTCCGCAAGGTCTTCGGCTCCCGGGCGCCCGCCTTCAAGGACGGCGTCTACGACGACGCGGTGAAGGAGGCGATCACCCGCTTCCAGAGCGCGTGGGGCGGCACCCCCGACGGCACCGTCGACCCGCACGGGCAGACGCTGAAGCGCATCGATCGCCTCGCGAACCCGCTCACGCTGAAGCCGATCACGCTCGCCCGCGTGCTCGAGGCGTACGACAAGGGGAAGCTCGTGAGCGACGGCGGCGGCTACCGCATCGCGTACGGGACGTGCGACGGCGGACCGCTTCCGCCGGCGGCGAGCGGCTACTCGCCGGTGCTCACCGTGATGACCGACGCGAACGCGATCGACGTCGGCGGCCGTCCGGCGTACGACGTGATGAACCTCGCGAATCTCGCCGAGCTGCTCGGCATCTTCGATCGGCTGGGGGTTTGGGGGGGCGTCCCGGTGCAGATCCGCATCCAGCTCCGCTACGGGCCGGACGTCGTCACGACGTCGGATCCGCAGCTCCTCACCACACCGCTGCTGCCGCACAACGGCCGCATGCTGCCGCTCGACGAGGAGAACAACGGGCCGAAGCTCACCTACCAGGGCGACCCGGCGGCGGCGGACTTCCACGGCCGCATGTTCGTGCAGGTGCCCGGCTTCTCGAAGAACCTGTTCGTGTGGGCCGGCCAGTTCGAGACGCGGAACGAGAACCGCGGCTTCGACTGCATCACCTACGTCGGCACCACGTGCGGCGCGTCGAACTTCCACATGGCGGAGTCGGCGGACCTCGCGGCGTCCCTCAACGCGACGACGGTGAGCGTCCAGCACACCGAGAAGGACAAGAAGGGGAAGGACGTCACGACCACGGTGCAGCTCGAGCAGGCGGAGCCGAAGTACGTGAAGGAGTTCTTCGCCGGCACCGCGCCCGACGACTATCTGATGTGGTCGGGTGGACACATCGTGCTCGTGTCCGGCGGCAACGTGTACGAGTTCAAGGCGAGCGAGCCGTCGGGGTACAACTGCACGCCGGTCGACGACTGGCTCGAGCCGTACAAGCAGAAGCGGCTCACCGTCCGCAAGCTCCCCGAGCGCCCGGCGCGCGCGAACTGACGCGCGACCTGAGACGCCCCGCTCACAGCGGGATCCGGAACTCCACGCCGACGGTGAACGACGGGAGCACGTGCCACCGCGCCGCCCCCTCGCCCAACGGCGACGCGGCGAACGCGCCCCAGTGCATCGATCGGCGCACCTCCGCCTCGTCGACCCGCAGCACGTCGCCCTTCAGCGCCGCGCGCAGCCGCAGCCCGCGCCACTCCGGCGTGAACACGTCGGCGCCTAACGTCGCCCCCGGCGTCGTGAGGTCGAGCGCGGGCGCGCACGGCTGCCCCGGCGGCGGGAACACCAGCGCCGGCGCGACGACGACGCTCTGACACGCCTGGCCGCCGCTGCGTACGGTGCCGTAGGTCCCGCCGACGAGCAGCGCGCCGGTGAGCCGCGCGGGCAGCGGCACCGCGCGCACCACGCCGAGGGTGCCGCGCCAGCTCGTCACGCCGCGCAGCGGGGCGTTCAGCGTGTCGAGCACCGCGGTCGTGACGGGACTCGCCACCTGCCGCGCCGCATCGAGCCGGCCGCGCCCACGGAACCGCGCCCCGTACGCCTCGATCCCCCACACCTTCGCGCGGCCTAACGGCACGCGTCCCTCGGCGATGATCCCCCACTGGCCGTCGAGGCGCAGCCGCATCGACTCGTGGTACGCCTGGCCCCCGCTCGTGCCGGTGACGCTGCGGTCGGCGAGCGTCGCGCCGAATGCGCGCGCGACGCCGATGTCGAGCAGCGGGAACAGCCGCCCCGCATCGTCGGCCGCGTCCTGCGCGCCGACCCGCTCCGTGCCTAACACCGCTGCTGCTGCCACCGCCCACATCGTCGCTCGCCGCATCGTCCGCTCCGCTAGTCGTCCTTCTGCCCGAAGATCGCGAGGTTCGAGGAGTGCCCCGGCGCGACCTTCTTCTCCGGGTAGATCCAGTGCACCGCCTGGTTCACCGCGATCGCCGCCTCGGAGAACCCCGCGGCGATGAGCTTGAGCTTCCCCGGGTACGTCGTGATGTCGCCCGCCGCCCACAGCCCCTCGCGCCCGGTCTCCATCTGCGAGTTCACCACGATCTCGTCCTTGTCGAGCGTGAGCCCCCAGTCGCCGAGCGGGCCGAGATCGCTCACGAAGCCGAGCATCGGGAGCACGACGTCCGCCTCCACCTCGCGCGTGCTCTTGGCCTTGATGTCCTTCAGCACGATGTGGCTGAACCGCTCGCCGTCGTCCGCGGGGCGGATGTCCGCGAGCTCGTGGAACGTGTGCAGCGTCGCGCGCCCCGCGCTCACCGCGGCCTGGAACTCGGCAACGGTCGCGCCGTGGGCGCGGAATCGGTCGGAGCGGTGCACCAGCGTGACGTGGCGCGCGCGCTCGACGAGCTGCGTGCCCCAGTCGAACGCCGAGTCGCCGCCGCCGATGATGACGACGCGCCGCCCGCGGTACTCATCCGGGTCCGTGACGACGTCGTAGATCCCGCGGCCGTACCACCCTTCGGCGCACGACTGCGGAAGCCGGCGCGGCGAGAACGCGCCGATGCCGGCGGCGACCACGATCGAGCGCGTGGGGAAGCGGTCGGTCTCGGTGACGAGCACGAACTCGCGCTTGCCGTCGGCGCCGGTGCCGTCCTCGAGCCCGGTGACGCGCTGGTTCAGGTGCGTGGGGAAGTTCCAGCGCGCGGTCTGCTCGGCGAGCGCCTTCACGAGGTCCTTCGCGAGCACCTGCGGAAAGCCGGCGACGTCGAAGATGTACTTCTCGGGATAGAGCGCGGTGAGCTGTCCGCCGAGCTGCGGCAGGGCGTCGACGATCTGCGCCGTCGCGCCGCGCATGCCGGCGTAGAACGCGCCGAAGAGGCCCGTCGGGCCGCCGCCGATGATGGTGATGTCGGTGATGGGATGCGTCGTCATCCGAACAACCTAAACCCCTCCACGCTCCACGCTCCACGCTCCACGCTCCACGCTCCACGCTCGGCCAGTTCGCGGCACCGAGCGAGCGTGGAGCGTGGAGCGCGGAGCGCGGAGCGTAGAGAAACCTTTCGCGCGTGCGTACCGTCTCACTCCTGTCAGCGACTGACAGGAACCCCGACCCGAGCTCCCGCGCCATGCCCGCTCCCCCGCTCGACCGGCTCCCCGGCACCCTCGACATGCTGATCCTGAAGACGCTGTCCCTCGGCCGCCTGCACGGGTGGGGGATCTCGTTCCACATCCGACAGACCTCGGGCGACGTGCTGCGCGTGAACCAGGGCGCGCTCTACCCCGCCCTGCACCGCCTCGAGGAGCGCGGCTGGGTCGCCGCCGAGTGGGGGGTCTCCGAGAACAACCGACGCGCGCGCTTCTACGCCCTCACCGCCGCCGGGCGACGCCAGCTCGCCCGCGAGAGCGAGGGCTGGCTCGACTTCGTGCGCGCCGTCCACGCCGTCATGCAGTTCGCTCCCGCCTGAGGCCCGCGCCATGTCCCTCGCGTCCTGGTCGTACCGGCTGCGCCGTCGCCTGCATCGCGTCGTCACTCCGCAGGCGCACGCCGAGGAGCTGAACGACGAGCTGAAATTTCATCTCGAGATGGAGATCGATCACAACGTCCGCTCCGGGCTCTCGCCCGAGGCCGCGCGCGCGAAGGCGCTTCGCGAGCTCGGCGCGCACGGCGAGTGGCGCGGCCGCGCGCCGGGGAGCGCAACGAATGACGACGCGCCGCCGCGCACCGCGGCGCTCGAGTCGCTCGTGCGCGACGTGCGCCAGTCCGCGCGCGCGCTCCTCCGCGCGCCCGCGTTCAGCGTCGTCGCCGTCCTCACCATCGCGCTCGGCATCGGCGTCACGACCGCCGTCTACTCCGCGGTCGACGGCGTGCTCCTGCGGCCGCTGCCGTATCCCGCGCCCGATCGGCTCGTGCGGCTCTACGAGCACACGCGCGGCAGCGACCACGTCGCGTTCGCCGGCGCGAACGCGCTCGACGTGCAGCGCGAGGCGCGCACGCTCCAGCAGGCGGCCTACGTCGCCGGCTTCGAGTCGACGGTGCTCGGTGCCGACGAGCCGCTGCGCGTGCGCGTCGCCGCCGTGTCGCGCGAGTTCTTCGACGTGTTCCGCGTACCCGCCGCGCGCGGCCGCCTCGTCGGCGCCGGCGAGGGCGTGCTCCATGGCCCGCAGGTGGCCATCGTGAGCGACCGCTTCTGGCGCGAGTCGTTAGGCGGCGACGTCGCGTTCTCGCGCCGCGCGCTGCGCATCGAGGGAGAGCTCATCCCCGTCGTCGGCGTGATGCCGCCGTCGTTCAACTTCCCCGCGCGCACCGACGTGTGGTACACGACGGCCGACGACACGCCGTCGCGCACCGCGCACAACTGGGCGATGGTCGCGCGGCTCGCGCCGGGCGCCTCGGCCGGCGACGCGCAGCGCGAGGTCAGCGCGATACTCGGCCGGCTGAAGGCGCAGCTCGGGAAGGAGATGGACGCCGAGCGCGCGCGCGTCGTCGGGCTGCACGAGGATCTCGCGCACGACGTGCGTCGCACGCTGCTCATCCTGCTCGGCGCGGTGGGCCTCGTGCTGCTCGTCGCGTGCGTGAACCTCGCCAGCGCGAACCTCGCCCGCGGCGAGACGCGCCAGCGCGAGTACGCGGTGCGCACGGCGATGGGCGCGCGCCCGGGGCGCATCGTGCGACAGGTGCTCACCGAGAACATCCTCCTCGCCGCGGCGGGCGGCGCGCTCGGCTGCGCGCTCGCGTGGGGGCTCACGCGCGCGCTCGTCGCCCTCGCCGGCGCGGCGCTCCCACGCTTCGCCATCGTCGCGGTCGATGGACGCGTGCTCGCGTTCGCCGCCGCGGCGTCGGTCGTCACCGGCATCCTCGTGAGCCTCGCCCCGGCGCTGCGCATCACCGGCGATCTGCGCGGCGCGATCGGCGCGGGCGGGCGCGCGGGCATCCAGGGCGCGCGGCTCCGCGCGCGCGGGCTGCTCATCGGCGCCGAGGTCGCGATGGCCGTCGCGCTGCTCGTGGGCGCCGGATTGCTCGCGAAGAGCCTCCGCGCGCTGCTCTCCGAGGACCCCGGCTTCCACACCGAGGGCGTGCTCACCGCCGACATCGCGCTCCCGAGCGCGCTCTACGCCGACACGGCGCGCGTCGCGTCGTTCTTCGACCGACTGCTCCCGACGCTGCGCGCCGTGCCGGGCGTGACGTCGGTCGGCGTGATCAACGCGATCCCGATGGGCGACGGCGGCGGCAACTCCGCGTTCGCCATCGACGGCGCCACCGAGTTCGCGGGCAGCACCGACTATCGCGTGACCGACAGCACCTACTTCCGCACGTTGGGCATCCCGCTCGTCCGCGGGCGCGGGTTCCAGCCGGGCGACCGACCGGGCGCCGAGCACGTCGCCCTCGTGAACCAGGCGATGGCTCGGAAGTACTGGCCCGGCGCGTCGCCGCTCGGCCACCGCATCCGCTTCCCCGGCATGGACCGCCACCCGAATCTCTGGCTCACCATCGTCGGCGTGGTGGGCGACGTGCGCAGCGAGTCGCTCGACGAGCCGCCGGTGCCCACGGCGTACGTGTACTACGGCCAGCGCCCCGAGCGGCTCGGCTGGGAGTCGACCGTCGTCGTCCGCACGTCGTCGCTCACGCCGGCGCTCGGGACCACCGTGCGCGAGCGCGTGCGCGCGCTCGATCCGAACGTGCCCGTGCGCCTCGGTACGCTCGCCGGTGTCGTCGGCGGCACGGTGGAGTCGCGCCGCTTCACGACGACGGTGCTCACCACGTTCGCCGCGCTCGCGCTGCTGCTCGCTGCCGTCGGCATCCACGGCGTGCTCGCGTACCTGGTCGCGCAGCGGCACCGCGAGATCGGCGTGCGCATGGCGCTCGGCGCGGCACGTGGCGCGGTGCGCGGCATGGTGCTGCGCGACGCGATGGCGGCCGTGGTCCCCGGCATCCTGATCGGCGTCGCGGGCGCGCTCGCGCTGAGCCGCGTGCTGCGCGGCATGCTCTACGGCGTGAGCGCCACCGACCCCGCCGTGTTCACGGCCGTGGCCGTTCTGTTAGGCGCCGTGGCGCTCGCCGCCGCGTGGATCCCCGCCGCGCGGGCCACGCGCGTGGATCCGCTCGAGGCGATTCGGGCGGACTGAGGGCACGCCTAACGGCGCGACGATCCACTGCGGGACGATCCACTGCGGGACGATCCACTGCGGGACGATCCACCGCGGGACGATCCACTGCGGGACGATCCACTGCGGGACGATCCACTGCGGGATGGTCGAGGGCGGGATTGAACGGCGCGTACCTAGGTGCCAGGGGGGCTCCCCCCCCTTCGCCCAAGGTGCTATGCGCGGAAGCCGCTGCCGTACCACTCCGACGCGGACCGGATCCGACCATCGCGGCGCCGTCCCACGCCGCCGAGCCCAGGAAGACTCCTCGTGTTCGGAACGCGGATCGACGGATTCGCGAATCCGCTGATCCGCGTTCCAAACCACTGGGAGGATGGTCTCTTCGAGGAGCCACGCCCCCGCGCACCGAACGCGCCTCTCGCCTCCGCCCGCCCCAGAGCCATCCCGCGTTCGATCGTCCCGCCGTTGATCGTCCCGCCGTTGATCGTCCCGCACTCGGGCGTCCCGCCGTTAGCCGTCCCGCCGTCCCCCCGTCACGCCGTCTCCGTCCGCTCCACGATCCGGTCGATCAGGAACGACGACTGCTCGAGCGCCTCCGCCGTGAAGCCGCCGAAGAACGCGCGCACCTCCTCGAACATCGCGCCGAACCGCGCCTGATCGCCCGACGTCACGATCTCCGACAGCTCCGCGGCCGCCTGCTCGAACGCCGCCGTGACGTCGGCCGAGCGCGGGTTGCGCATCTCGATCGGGCCGTAGAGGCCGGGCGACTGCGCGAAGTGGCGCGCCGCGACGTAGAGCTCCAGCAGATACGCCGGCGACGTGAAGCGCAGCGTCTCCGGCAGCGGGGTGCCTAACCGCGCCAGCGTGAGGCCGAGCACCTGCGTCTGGAAGTGCGTCAGCACCTGCACCACCGACATCGCGCGGTCGTGCGCCGCCGGCGTCGTCTCCGTGACCACCAGGCCGCGCGCCACGAACGCCTGCGTGAGCCACTCCGCCCACGCGTCGCCGCGCGCGCGACAGAGCACCACGCGCTGCCCCTGCAGCGTGTGCACGCTCGGGCCGAACATCGGATGCGTGCCGACGACGCTCCCGCGCGTCGACGCGAGCATCGCCGAGACCGGCGCCTCCTTGATGCTCGTCACGTCGGCGAGCAGCGCGTCCTCGCGCACGTGCGGCCCGACGGCGCGGATCACCGCGTCCGTCGCGTCGATCGGCACGCTCACGATCGTCACGTCGGCGAGCGATGCCGCCTCCTCGGCGCGCAGCTCGGTGTTGAGGTCCACCACGAGCACGCGATGTCCGAGATCGCCGAACACGCGCGCCATCACGCGCCCCATGCCGCCGCTCCCGCCGACGATCGCCACCGTGAGCGGCGCCACGTCGGGCGCGACCTCGGCGCGCAACGCGGCCTGCTGGTCGCGGCTCGCGCGCAGCAGCAGGCGGAAGATCGATTCGATCTCGCCGGGGGGCAGGCCTAACGCTTCGGCGTGGCGCGCCCGATCGGCGAGCACCTCGCGCTCGCGCGTGACGTCGCGGATGTGCAGCCCGTGCGCGCGCTTGTACGCCGCCACCTCGGCGACCAGCGACATGCGGCGCGCCATGATCTGCAGCAGCTCCCGATCGAGCGCGTCGATCATCGCGCGCAGCAGCGGGAGCGGACGGGGGGAGGACTCGGAGCTCATGGACGGCGAATTTACTCTACGGCGGCGCTGAAACGGCGGCGCTGATGGCTCGGCGCTGGAACGGCGGCGCTGCTGCCGCGCGCGTTCAGCGCCGTAGCATCAGCGCCGAGGTTCCAGCGCCGCCGTACCAGCGCCGCCACACCGGGGATTAGATTCGCCCTCCATGAGTCTTCGGATCTACACACGGACGGGCGACCAGGGGACGACGGGGCTGTTCGGCGGCGGCCGCGTGGACAAGCACCATCCGCGCGTCGAGGCGTACGGCGACGTCGACGAGCTGAACGCCGCCCTCGGCCTCGCGCGCTCCATCGAGATGATGCCGCGCATCGACGAGGTGCTCGTGCCCGTGCAGCGCGACCTCTTCGCCATCGGCGCGCTGCTCGCCACGCCCGACCGCGACAAGATGCAGCAGCAGCTCGAGAAGGCGCGCATCGACGAGGGGCGCATCGCGCAGCTCGAGCGCGCGATCGACGACGGCGAGGCCGAGCTCGAGCCGCTGAAGTCGTTCATCGTCCCCGGTGGCACGCCGAAGGCCGCCGCGCTGCACGTCGCCCGCACCGTGTGCCGCCGCGCCGAGCGTCGCGTCGTCGCGCTCGCGCGCGATATCGAGATCCCCGCCCTCGCGGTGCAGTACCTGAACCGGCTGTCGGACCTGCTGTTCGTGCTCGCGCGCGTCGCGAACCGGCGGGCCGGGGCCGGCGAGGTGACGTGGTGACTCGCGAGGACGCCGCCGGCGGCGTCCTGCCCTACCCCGTCTGGGTCGCCCCCGGGCTGCTCGCGGACATCGGCGCGCTCGTCGCCCGGGTCGCGCCGGCCCACCGGTACGTTGTGATCACCGACACAGCGGTCGGGCCGCTCCACGGCAATGCTGTGGCTGGCATGCTGCCCGACGCCCTCCGCCTCGACGTCCCGCCGGGGGAGTCGCAGAAGACTCGCGACAGTTGGGCGCGGCTGACGGACGCGATGCTCTCGGCCGGTTGCGGGCGGGACACCACGGTCGTCGCCGTGGGGGGTGGGGTGGTGGGTGATCTCGCCGGGTTCGTCGCCGCGACGTTCATGCGGGGCGTGCCGGTGGTGCAGGTTCCGACGACGCTGCTCGCCATGGTCGATGCGTCGGTCGGCGGCAAGACGGCCGTGGACACGCCGCACGGGAAGAACCTCGTGGGCGCGTTCCATCCGCCGGCCGCCGTCGTCATCGACCCGCTGGTGCTCGCGACGCTGCCGCGGCGCGAGCTCGTCGCCGGGCTCGCGGAAGTGGTCAAGCACGGCGTGATCGCGGACGCGGCGTACTTCGACGCGGTGCGGGCGGCGCTGCCGCTCCTCACGGCGCCCGACGGTCACAACGCGACGACGCTCCTCGCGCACGTCGTCGCCGGCAGCGTCGCCACGAAGGCCGCGATCGTCGCGGCCGACGAGCGGGAGGGAGGCATGCGCAAGATCCTGAACTTCGGACATACGATCGGACACGCCGTGGAGACGTTGAGCGGTTACTCGCTGCTCCACGGCGAGTGCGTCGCGATCGGCATGGCCATGGAGGCCGAGGCCGCCGAACGTGCGGGCATCGCTGTCGCCGGCACCGCCGACGCCATCCGCGCGACCCTCGACGCCGCCGGCCTCCCGCGGCGCCGTCCCGCCGGCATGGCCCCCGATGCGATCCTGGAGGCCACGCGCGGCGACAAGAAGGCGCGCGCCGGCCGCGTCGAGTACGCGCTCCCCGAGCGCATCGGCGCGATGGCGAGCGCCGGCGGCCGCTGGTCGATGCCGCTCGACGACGCCCTCCTGCTGGAGGTGCTCGCTTGACCGGCGGGCGCACCATGGACCGCCGCCGCCGTCGTCCGCTGGCGCGTCGTCCGGGGCTGTTCGTGTTCGTCGGATGGGTGCTGCTCGCCGGCGTCGTCGCCGTGGGCCGCTTCCTCGACGACGATGCCGATGACGAGCAGGAAGAGGTAGCCGTCTCCCCGGCGACCGTCGTGGCGGAGCCCGAGCACGCGCCGGTCCTCGTCGTCGCTGCGCCACCGGCTTCCGCGGCCGAGCCGGTTACTACGCCGAAGAAGAAACGCGCGCTCCCGAAGCCGTTCGAGACGGTGCGCGAGTTCGCGTCGCCGCTCCTCACGCCGCGGCTGCACCTGTCGCGCGCGCTCGTGCCGAAGCTCATCGGGCTGCGGAGCCTCCTCGCCCGGGCGCGCCCCGGCGAGCCCGTGGCGGTCACGCTCACCGCGTACTGCCTCCAGGGCCGCACGCGGCGCGGCCGTCCCGTGCGGCCGGGGATCATCGCGGCCGATCCGCGCGTCTTCCCGCTCGCCCGCCACGTCGAGCTGTTCGCCGGCGGCCGGTTCATCGGCCGGTTCCTCGTCGACGACACGGGCAAGCGGATCCGCGGCACGCGCATCGACATCTGGACGCCGGACTGCGACGACGCCCGTCGCTTCGGCTCCCGCTCCGGCGTCGCGACGCTCGTCGCCGCCGACTGATCGCGGGCGGCACGGCGGCCGAGCCTGGCCCCGCACTTGCCTCGTACGCGGGCGTCACCCGTCGACGGAGCGTACGCCATGTCATCGTTCGGGACCTATCTCATCGGATATCTGCTCGTCATCGTCGGGCTCGCGATCGGCGCGTACCTGCTGAACGTCCCGACGACCTGGATCGGCGTCGGCGTCGTCGTGCTGATCGGCCTCGGCATCCTGACCGCGACCACGCGCACCCGCCCGAAGGATCCGCCGCCCACGACCTGAGGGCAGGAGGGCAGGAGGGCAGGAGGGCAGGAGGGCAGGAGGGCAGGAGGGCAGGAGGGCAGGAGGGCAGGAGGGCAGGAGGGCAGGAGGGCAGGAGGGCAGGAGGGCAGGAGGGCAGGAGGGCAGGAGGGCAGGAGGGCAGGAGGGCAGGAGGGCAGGAGGGCAGGAGGGCAGGAGGGCAGGAGGGCAGGAGGGCAGGAGGGCAGGAGGGCAGGAGGGCAGGAGGGCAGGAGGGCAGGAGAGCGATAGGGTCTCCTGCCCTCGCTTCGTGCCCTCCTGCCCTCCTGCCCTCGTTTGCCGGCGCTAACCACCGACGGCGTTTTTTTCGTTGACGGCCCCCGTACTCGGCCTTATCGTGGCACCCCGCTGGGCCCCGCGCGCAACGGAGGGGCTGCGCGCTCAACGTCTCCGCCACGGTGAGGAGCGTCCATGCAGCAAGCGACCGAAGGTCGGACCCGGAACTACTTCCGCTCGTCTCCTTCCACCGCCTTCGACCAATACCTCCAGGACATCCAACGCCTTCCCCTCATCAACGACCCCGAAGAGGAGCGTCGCCTCGCTCGCCGGGCACAGCAGGGTGACCAGACCGCCGCCGAGCGGCTCGTCACGGCGAACCTCCGGTTCGTGATCTCGTACGTGAAGAAGTACCAGGGCCACGGGCTCGACCTCTCCGAGCTCGTCGCCATCGGGAACGAGGGCCTCCTGAAGGCCGTGAAGAAGTTCGATCCCGATCAGGGGGTGAAGTTCATCTCCTACGCCGTGTGGTGGGTCCGCCAGGCCGTCCTCAAGGCCCTCGCCGAGCAGACGCGCTCCGTGCGCATCCCGCTCAATCAGAACTCGGCGCTTATCCGCATGGGCCGCGCGGAGACGATCCTCTCCCAGGTTCTGAAGCGCGACCCCACCGACGCCGAGCTCGCGAAGCTCCTCGAGGAGAGCCCCGACGAGGTCCGGGCCGCCCGGCAGCTCACCACCTCCGAGGTCTCGCTCGACGCCCCCGTCGACCGCTCCGATCGCGACGCGAGCACGTTCGGCGAGCGCTTCGTCGCCACCGACGACGACATCGAGGAGACGACCGACTCGAAGCTGATGCGGGAGCACATCGACCGCGCGCTCCGGAACCATCTCACGCCGCGCGAGCGCAAGATCCTGTACCTGTACTACGGCCTCGACGAGACCAGCGAGGCGATGACCCTGGAGCGCATCGGCGAGCTGCTCGGCGTCACCCGCGAGCGGATCCGCCAGATCCGCGAGCGCGCGTTCGAGAAGCTGCGCGAGTCTCCCGAAGGCAACGCGCTCGCCGGGTTCTGGAACGTCGCCTGACGAAAACGTATGATCGTTGAACGAGGGGGCGCGGTGACCACCACCGCGTCCCCTCGTCTGCTGTGCGGGCTACACGTCGCCCCGCTCCCTCCGCTCCCCTCCCGGTCCGTATGCGCCGATGGCCCACCGCCGCCCTCGCCGCCGCCGGCGCGCTCGCGCTCGGCGGTGCCGGCGTCTGGCGCGCGAGCGTCGTGCGCGCAGGGCTGTACGAGCGCGTGGAGCGGCGGCTCGAGGGAAACGCGGCGTCGACCGAGGCCGCCGTGGAACGGTGGATCGAGGAGCGGCGCTACGACGCCGCCACCGTCGCCGGTGAGGTCGCTCCGGCGCTCCCGCGCGGTGGACGCCCGAACCTCGCGCTGCTCGACCCGATCGTGCACCGCGTCCGCGACGGCCACGGCTACGTCGACGTCTGGGTCATCGACTCCGCCGGGCATCTGATCGGCTCCGCCGGAGCCGGCGCGCCACATCCGGCCGAGTACCGCGCCGCGAGAGCCAGCCTGGCCGACGGCCGCGCGCATCTCTGCGACCCGTTCCGCGGCGACGATGGCCGTCTCACGCTCTGCTACGTCGCGAGCGCCGACGCCGCGGGCGGCGCGAGCGCGGGGATCACCGTCGGCGCGGCGAGCCCGTTCGTCGTCGTGCTCCGCTCCACGCCGTACGGGTCGCTCGTCCCGCTGCTGAAGTCGTCGGCGGCGGGCGGTGGCACCGAGCGCGGACGCCTCGTCGCGCGCGTCGGCGATTCGCTCGTCGTCATCGGCGGCTCCGATCGCCCGCACGCCCGCGCTGCCCTCGAGCAGGAGCCGTGGGCGACGGCGCCGGCCGTGTTCGTGCGCGCCGTGAGCGGCCAGGTCGCGCACGGGCTCGTCCCCCGCCCCGACGGCCGCGTGGTCATCGCCGGCGCGCGCCACGTCGCCGGCACCGAGTGGGCCGTCGTCCGTCAGGTCGACCGCAGCGAGATCGACTCCGTGCTCGCGAGCCAGCTCCGCGGCGAGGCGCTGCTGCTCGCCGCCGTGCTGCTCGCGGTCGGATGCGGTGCGGCGCTCGTCTCGCGCGCGGAGCGCACGCGCCGCCTGCGGGAGGTCGCGGCGAGCGAGGCACGCCTCGTCGACACGCTGCGCTCGTCGCTCGACCCCGTCATCGCCGTCGACGACGCGCTGCAGATCACGTTCTTCAACGGTGCCGCCGAGCGCACCTACGGCTGCCCCGCGCACGAGGCGATCGGCAAGCCGCTCGTGACGTTCATCCCGCCCGCGCTGCGCGAGACGCACCTCGCGAATCTGCGCGCGTGGATGGCGAGCGCCACGCCGTCGCTCGATTTCGGGGGCCGCGAGACCTCGTTCGCCATGCGCGCCGACGGCACATGGTTCCCCGTCGAGGGCGTCATCACGCGCGCCGGCGCCGGCGACCAGCGCATCTACACGTTCATCGTGCGCGACGTCACCGAGCGCGTTAGGCACCAGGCGGAGCGCGAGGCGACGCTGTCGCTGCTGCGCGCGACGCTGGAGTCCACCGCCGACGGGCTGCTCGTCGTCGATCTCGACGAGCGCGTCACCGCGTACAACCGCAAGTTCCTCGACATCTGGGGCATCTCCGAGGAGCTCGTGCGCGGCGGCGACGACGAAGCGATGGTCGCCGCGGCGCGCCGCCAGATCCGCGAGCCGAAGGAGTTCGCCGATCGCGTGCGCGCGCTCTACGCCGATCCGAGCCTCGAGGGCTACGACGTCCTCGATCTCGTCGACGGCCGCAAGGTCGAGCGCGTGTCGCGCCCGCAGCGCGTCGGCGACCGTGTCGTCGGCAGGGTGTGGAGCTTCCGCGACGTCACAGCGCGCGAGCTCGCCGCGAACGCGCTCCGCCGCTCCGAGGCGAGCGCACGCGCGTTCGTCGAGCGCTCGCCGTACGGCATCTGCCGCGTCACGCTCGACGGGCGCGTGATGACCGCGAACCCCGCGCTCGTCGACATGCTCGGCCACCCGTCCGAGGAGTCGCTCCTCCGCACCGACGTCGGCGCGCTGTTCGCGGAGCCGGGCGCGCGTGCCGCGCTCGTGCGTCGCCACGAGGCGGGCGAGGACTCGGTGTGTGGCGAGGCGATCTGGCGTCGCCTCGACGGCGGCACCATGCCGGTGCGGGTCACGTCGCAGCGCGTGCGCGACGCGCGCGGTGCCAGTCTGCACTTCCTCTGCTACGTGGAGAACCTCGCGCCGCTGCGCACCGCGGAGAACGCGCTGCGCCAGGCCGAGAAGCTCGCCGCCGTCGGCCAGTTCGTGAGCGGCGTCGCGCACGAGCTGAACAACCCGCTCGCCGCGGTGCTGCTGTTCTCGGAGGGACTGCTCGAGGAGTGCGCGACGGATCGCGAGCGCGAGACGCTCGTGCTGCTGCAGGAGCAGGCGTCGCGCGCCCGCGCGATCGTGCGGGACCTGCTCTCGTTCGTGCGCGGCTCCGACGGCGACCCCACGACGCTCCCCGCGGCCGAGGTGCTCGCGCATGCCGTGCGCGCGCTCGAGCGGCAGGCGCTCTCCGCCGGGTCGCGCGTCGACTACGTGAGCGCGGGCGATCTCGGGTGGGTGCGCGTGGACCGCGTCGCCATCGAGCAGGTGCTCACGAACCTCGTGGTGAACGCGCTGCAGGCCGCGCCCGGCGGCACGGTGCGCGTCGTCGCGTCGGCCACGCCGACCGAGCTGCGCGTGGCGGTCGAGGACGAGGGGCCGGGGATTCCGCGCGACGTGCTGCCGCGGGTATTCGAGCCGTTCTTCACCACGAAGCCCGTGGGCATGGGCACGGGGCTCGGCCTGTCGGTGTCGCTCGGCATCGCGGAGCGGCACGGGGGGACGCTGCGCGCGGAGAACCGCGAGGCCCCGCACGACCGCGGTGCGCGTCTCGTCCTCGCGCTCCCGCTCGTCGACGGGCCCGCCGTCGCGCACACCGGCGTCGCCGCGCCGGCCGCCGTCGAGTCGGCGGTGGCGGGCCCGCGTCGCGTGCTCGTCGTCGACGACGAGGAGGCGATCCGTCGCGCGCTCGCCCGGTTCTTCGTCCGACGCGGCTGGGAGGTGGACGAGGCGGCCGACGGTGGCCCCGCGTTCGACCGCCTCGTCGACGGTGCCGAGGGGCGCGCCCCGAGCTACGATCTCGTCATCTCCGACCTGCGGATGCCCGGCGTCTCGGGCGCCGCGCTGCACGACCGCGTCGCGGAGCGGTACCCCGACCTGCTCGATCGCCTGATCTTCGCGACCGGCGACCTCGTCTCGCCTGAGGCCGCGGAGTTCGTGGAGCGCACGAGCTGTCCGGTGCTCGAGAAGCCGTTCCGCTTCGCGACGCTGGACGGGCTCGTCGAGCGCGCCACCACCCGCGCCATCGCGTCCTGACGCACTTGCCGCCCTCGGATGGTGCAGTCATCATCCGGGGCACATGTCCGAGTCGTCGCATCCATCGCCCGAACCCACGCCGCCGCGCCGCCGCGCGCTGCTCGTGGACGATGAGCCGGTCATCCGCTTCGCGCTGCGCCGATTCTTCCAGCGCCAGGGTTGGGCGGTGGACGAGGCCGAGGATGGCTACGCCGCGCTCGCGCTGCTGCTCGACGACGATGTCTCCGCCGAGACGTACGACGTCGTCATCACGGATCTGCGCATGCCGGGCCTGTCGGGCATCGAGCTCCATGCGCGCATCGAGCGCGAGCGCCCGGAGCTGCTGCGCAAGCTGATCCTCTCCACGGGCGACGCCGTGTCGCCGGAGGCGGCGGCGTTCCTGCGACGCGCGGCGTGCCCGGTGCTCAGCAAGCCGTTCGAGCTCGCCGAGCTCCGCGCGATCGTGGAGCGCGTGTGCGCGCAGTGACGTGATCGCGCGGCGTCTCCCGCTGTTCCCGCTGCCCCTCGTGCTGTTCCCCGGCACGGTGATGCCGCTCCACATCTTCGAGCCGCGCTACCGCGAGATGCTCGCCGACTGCCGCGACGGCGACGGCCGCTTCGGCATCATCCTCACGGGCGGTGAGCCCGAGCGCGCGCTCCCCGCAGGCCACGTCGGCTGCGTCGCGGAGCTGCGCGAGGTGCAGATGCTCGCCGACGGCCGCGCGAACGTGCTCGTCGAGGGCACGCGGCGCTTCGCGCTCGAGCGACTGGTCGACGCGCCGCACGCCTATCACGTCGCGCTCGTCGCCGACTACGACGACGAGCCGGGTGACGACCGGGCCGCGCTCGACGACGGAGCGCAGCGCGTGCGCTCGGCGTTCGCGCGCGTGGCCCGCGCCGCGCGCGCCATCGCCGACGACGACGCCCCGCTCCCCGACCTCCCCGACGACCCCGCGCTCGTCGCGTTCCGCGTCGCGTCGCTCGTCGACTTCGACCGTGCCGATCGGCAGGCGCTGCTCGTGTCGCGCTCCCCGCTCGCGCGGCTGGTCACCGTGGCATCGCTGCTCGAGCGCGCCGTTCCCGGCGTCGAGGACCGCGCGGCGACGCACCGGCGCGCGCGCGGCAACGGGCACGGACCGGCCGACGCGTTCGGCGCCGCATGAGCGACGGGACGACGGCCACGCTGCCCAACGCCGTTAGGCCTTCCCTGCCCGACGGCCTCGCGCGTCGGCTCGCGGACATCGTCGGCGAGCGCTTCGTGCTGCGCCGCACGAGCGAGCTGCGCGTGTACGACTCCGACGGGCTCCCCGGCTACCACCGGCAGCCGTCGCTCGCCGTGCTCCCCGGCACGCGCGACGAGACCGTCGCCGTGGTCCGCGCGCTCGCGGCGGAGCGCGTGCCGTTCGTGCCGCGTGGCGCGGGCACGGGGCTCTCCGGCGGCTCGCTCGCCGACGGGTGCGTGATCGTCGGCCTGAACCGGCTGACGCGAATCCTCGCCGTCGAGCCCGAGGATCGTCTCGCGGTCGTGGAGCCGGGCGTCGTGAACACCACACTGACGCGGGCCACCGCGCCGCACGGCCTGCACTACGCGCCCGATCCGTCGAGCCAGACGGCGTGCACCGTCGGCGGCAACGTCGCAGAGAACGCCGGTGGCCCGCACTGCCTGAAGCACGGGGTCACGCTGAACCACGTGCTCGCCTGCACCGTCGTGCTCCCCGACGGCGAGATCGTGACGTTGGGCAGCGCCGACGGCGAGCGCGCGGGCTACGACCTGCTCGGCGCGTTCGTCGGCAGCGAGGGCTGCTTCGGCGTGGCGCTCGACGTGACGGTGCGGCTGTCGCGCGACCCCCAGGCGGTGCGCACGATGCTCGCCGACTTCACGTCGCTCGAGGCGGCTGCACACGCCACGTCGGCGATCATCGCGGCCGGCATCACGCCGGCGGCGCTCGAGGTGATGGACGGCCCCGCGATCCGCGCGGTCGAGGCGTCGATCTTCGCCGCCGGCTACCCGCAGGACGCGGCCGCGGTGCTGCTGTGCGAGTTGGACGGCCTCGCCGACGGCATCGACGACGATGCGGCGCGCGTGACGGCACTGTGCCGCGAGGCTGGCGCGCGGAGCGTGCGCGCGGCGAGCGACCCGGCCGACCGCGCGCGGCTCTGGCAGGGACGCAAGAAGGCGTTCGGCGCGATGGGACGCCTCGCGCCGCACCTCGTGCTGCAGGACGCGGTGGTGCCGCGCACGCGGCTCGCCGACGTGCTCGCGCGCATCGAGGCGATCGGCACCGCGCACCGCGTGGCCGTCGCGAACTTCTTCCACGCCGGCGACGGCAACCTGCACCCGACCATCCCGTACGACGCGCTCGACGCGGACCAGGCGGCGCGCGTGCATGCGGCGATGTCGGAGATCATGCACGTCTGCGTCGACGCCGGCGGCACCATCACGGGCGAGCACGGCGTGGGGCTCGACAAGCAGGGCTACATGGACCTCGTGTTCGACGACGCGACGCTCGCCGCGATGTGTCGACTGCGCGACGTCTTCGATCCCGAGCGGCGCGCGAACCCGGGCAAGGTCGTCCCCGCGCGCTCGTGCCGCGAGTGGCTGGCCGCGCCGCAGCTCCGTCGGTGAGCGCGGCGACCGAGTCCGTCGCGCCGCCGCCTGTCGGCGCGCCTAACGACACCGCCGACGTCGCATCGCTCGTGCGCGACGCCGCGGCGCGCGGCACGCGGCTCCGCCTCGTCGGCGCCGGCACGTGGCTCGACGCGGGGCGGCCCGTGACGGCCGACGCGTCGCTGCCGCTGGACCGGCTCAGCGGCGTCGTCGACTACGTGCCCGGCGACCTGACGCTCACCGCGCGCGCGGCGACGCCGCTCGCCGAGATCGCGCGCGTCACGGCGGCCGAGCGGCAGCTGCTCGCGCTCGACCCGTTCGGCGAGGGCACGCTCGGCGCCACGGTCGCCACGGCGTCGGCGGGACCGCTCGCCCACGCGTTCGGGACGCCGCGCGACAACGTGCTGGGGCTCACGTTCGTCGACGGCTCCGGCGAGATCGTGCGCGCCGGCGGCCGCGTCGTGAAGAACGTCGCCGGCTTCGACCTCGTGCGCCTGCTCACCGGCGCGTGGGGCACGCTCGGCGCGCTCACCGAGATCACCGTGCGGCTGCGTCCGATGCCGGAGCTCGACGTCACGGTCGCCGCGCCGCTGCCGTCGACGCACGCGCTGCAGCCCTTCCTCGCCCGGCTGCGCGCCGCACCGCTGTCCGCGTGGGCGCTGGAGCTCGCGAACGCGCCGCTCGCCGAGCACCTCGGGCTCGTGAAAAGACCGCTGCTCCTCGCGCGCCTCGCGGGCAACGAGGCGCTCGTGCGCGCGCAGCGCGCGACGCTCGCCGACCTCGCGGGCGTGGGCGACGTCGCCGACGTGGGAAGCGACGTGTGGCGCCGGTTGCGCGCCGTGGAGCCTGCGGTCGCGACGGTCGTGCGCGTGTCGGCGCGACCGTCGCGCCTCGCGGCGCTGTGCGCGCAGCTGTTCTCTCCCGCCGCGGGCGCGTTCGGCGTGCTCGCGCACGCGAGCGTGGAGCGCGGCATCGCGCGCCTCATCCTGCCGGGCGACGCCGGCTTCGGGCTCCCACGCTTCGACGTCGGCGACGCGGCGCCGGCGGTCGTCGTCGAGCGCCTGCCCGCATCGCTGTGGGCGGAGCACGGCGCCCACCTCGCGCCGCCGCGCGAGCCCGACCGCCTGACGCTCGGCGTTAGGCGCGCGTTCGACCCGCACGGGATACTCAATCCCGGCATCCTGTAGCCGCATGGTGCTGCTTCCCAATTCCACCGCGCCCTGCGCGCTGCCCGACTCGCCGCTCGCCGCCGCCAAGCCGGGGATCGACGCGTGCGTGCACTGCGGGTTCTGCCTCCAGGCCTGTCCCACGTACGTCAATCTCGAGGACGAGAACGACAGCCCGCGCGGCCGCATCCTGCTCATGCGCAGCGTGCTCGAAGGCACGCTGCCGGCCGACGACGCCGACGTCCGCACGCACATCGACCGGTGCCTCGGCTGCCGCGCGTGCGAGACCGCGTGCCCGTCGGGCGTGCCGTACGGCCACATGCTCGAGGCGATGCGCGCCACGCTGTACACGCGTCAGCCGCCGCCGCTCGTCGCGCGCGTCATCCTCGCCGTGTTCGCGCGACGCGCGCTTCTGTCGCTCGCGCTCCTCGGCGCGCGCGTGCTTCGCGCCACGCGGCTGCCCCGGCTCCTGTCGCGTCTTCCGGGTCGGATGGGCTTCGCGTTCGCGATGCTCGCGTCGACCGAGGCGCCGCTGCGCGGGCGCCGGTGGACGCCGCGCGGCACGGGCGCGCGCGGCACCGCGACGCTGCTCGAGGGATGCGTGATGCGCGGGCTGTTCCGCCACACGAACGCGGCGACGAAGCGCGTGCTGCGCGAGAACGACTACGCGCTCGCCGACACGCGCGGGCAGGCGTGCTGCGGCGCGCTGCACGCGCACGCGGGCGACCTCGACGCGGCGCGCGCACTCGCGCGCGCGAACGTCGCCGCGTTCGAGCGCTCGAGCGCGGAGTGGATCGTTGTGAACTCCGCGGGATGTGGAGCGATGATGAAGGAGTACGGCGAGCTGCTCGCCGACGATCCCGCGTGGTCAGCGCGCGCGCGCGCGGTCGCGGAGCGCGTGCGCGACGTGAGCGAGCTGCTCGTCGCCGCGGGACCGCGGCCGACCGGCGGACCCGTCCTGCTGCGGTCGAACGGCGGTGGTACGAGCGCGCCGCTGCGCGTGACGTACGACGCGCCGTGTCACCTGCTGCACGCGCAGCGCGTGTCGCTGCCGCCGCTGCAGGTGCTCGGCGCGGTGCGTGGCGTCGACCTCGTCGCGCTCACCGACAGCGATCAGTGTTGCGGCAGCGCAGGGATCTACAATCTCGTCGAGCCCGACACGTCCGACGCGGTGCTCGCACCGAAGCTCGCGCACATCGCCGCGACCGGCGCGGCCCTCGTCGCGACGGGCAATCCCGGGTGTCTCATGCAGCTCGGCGCGGGGCTGCGTCGCGCCGGCGCGCATGCACGCGTGCTGCATCCCGTGGACCTGCTCGACGCCGCGTACGCGAGCGGCGAGCGCGCGGCGCCGGCCTAGAAACACACGTTTCGCCGAGAGAAAACGTCGCCGTCGCCCGCTTGCGTCGCGAACCGGATTGGCGAGCTTTCAGGCGCAATTTCCGGCGGCCGCACGCCGTCGAGGGCGTGGTGCGGCGCGACGAACGCGCTCAGCCGTCGCGCACGACTGTTGCATCGTCCGCAGGCGTCCTCACTCCCGCGGTTGGACCATACTACGGAAGGCAACATGAGAACTCGCTCTGTCGTCGCCACGTTGGCTACGGTGTCCGTCCTGCTGCCTGCCGCTGCGTCCGCGCAGCGGCGCAGCGCCATCGAGGTCGGCGGGTTTGGGCGCTACACGATCCAGCCCGACACGCTCAACGTCGAGAACGTCTTCGCCGGAGGCGGCCGCCTCGGGTATTACATCTTTCCAGGCCTGTCGGTCGAGGGTGAGGCCTCATTCGGCGTCTCGAATCAGAAGCGCAACACGGCGACGGTGCCGGACTCGCTGCAGGACGTGTCGCACACGCTCTGGCAGGCCCGGCTCCTCTACAACACGCCGCGGGCCGCGCGCACGAGCTTCATGATCGGCGCCGGCTACGCGTACGACGGCTTCGGCCGCATTCGCCTCGTCGCGCCGCGCGGCCAGGGCATCAGCGGCCTTGTCGGCCTGCGCTGGTATCTCACGAACCGGATCAGCGCCCGGTTCGAGGCGAACGGCTACTATGTGTTCGCCGACGACAGCGCGAACCCGTACCCGCGCAAGGCGACGTTCACGCCGAACTTCCAGGTCGGCCTGAGTGGCCTGTTCCGCAACGCCGCGTCGGTGCCGACGATCGTCACGCGCTACGACACCGTGCGCGTCACGCAGACGCGCGTCGACACGATCTTCCGCGACCGCATCGCCGAGGCGACCACGCCGTCGCCGAGCGCCGGCGCTGGTGGTGGTGGGGGTCTCGCCCGCGGCGCCACGGTCGTCATCGGCGTCGTGAACTTCGACTTCGACAAGTACGACCTGAGCAGCGACGCACGCCGCATCCTCGACGACGTCGCGTCGTCCCTCGCCCGTCCCGAGGCGTCCAACCTCAACCTCGTCGTCACCGGTAACACCGACGCGATCGGCGGCGAGAGCTACAACTCCCGACTCGGCGAGAACCGCGCGAAGGCCGTCGCGGACTATCTCGTGAGCAAGGGCGTCTCGCAGTCGCGCATCACGCAGCGCTCCGCCGGCGAGACGAACCCGGTCGCGAACAACACGAACCCGGAAGGGCGCGCGACGAACCGCCGCGTGCTCATCGAGCTGCAGAACGGCGCGCCCTGACGCACCCGCGTCAGTCGTCGCACCCGACGCTCCACGTTCGCCGGCCCCGGCCCGCGCGGACGTGGAGCGTCGGCCGTTGGTGCCCTCGAGCTCCTGACGTGCGCGCCGACCGCCCGGGCCCCGCAGCGCTGCTGCTCGAGCTGGAGGGCGTCCTCGCGGACACCGTCGCCGCGCGCCGCGCGGCACTGGCCGACGCGCTGGCCGGGCGCGGCCTCGCCCTCCCCGACGACCTGCTCGCGCGCGCGGCGGACGGCCGCGCGCCCGCCGTCGCCGCGGCCCGCGCGGCCGAGCTCCTCGCGCGCGAGCCCGGCGCGCCGGGGCTCGACGCGGTCGACGTGGACCTCGTGGCGCTCGCCGCGACGCGTTCCTTCGCCGACCGTGCAGCGCACGGCGTGTCGCTCGTGCCCGGCGCGCGAGACGCGATCGATGCGCTTGCGGACGTCGTGACGCTCGCCATCGTCACGCGTGCGCCGGCCCGGCTCGCGGACGACGTGCTCGCGCTCGCGAAGCTCGACGGGATCGTGCGGGTCGTCGTCGCGGCGGAGCACGTCGCCGCCCCCAAGCCGTCGCCCGCCGCGCATCTGCGCGCGCTCGCTCGGCTCGCACGCATCGGACCGCTCGCCCCGGAGCGGGTCGTCGCGATCGAGGACGGGCCCGACGGCATCGCCGCCGCAGCCGCGGCCGGCGTGCTCGCGCTCGGCGTGTGCCGCGGCGCGCCCGATGCGAGGGAACGCGGCGTTTGGGTGGCGAGCGCCGAGGCCCTGACTTACGATGCGCTCGTGGAACTCGTCGTCACTCGCGGAGTGCGAGGCACATGACCTCTCCGTCGTCTCCCGCTGACGCGCCGCCGGCGACCGCCGCGCCGGGCGCGCAACAGAGCGCGCAGCCGAACGCGCCGCAGCAGGCGCCGCGTCGGCCGGTCGTCCTCGACTACGGCGATCCCGCCACGGAGTACGCCGCGCTCCGCACGGGCGCACTGCTCGTGGACCACGGCGACCGCGACCTGTGGATCTTCCAGGGCGCGCAGGCGCGCGAGACGCTCGCGGGACTCGTCACGAACGACGTCGTCGCGCTCACGCCGGGACACGGCGCGTACGCGGCCGCGCTGACCCCGAAGGGACGCATCGTCGCCGACCTGCGCCTCCTCGCGCTCGCCGACGCGACCATCGCACCGGGTCCCGCACCGTCGGTCCGTGCACGCGCCGCGACAGCGCCGAGCGCCGGCGACGGTACGACCGTCGAGCCGACGTGGCCGACCGCCGCGGCGGTGCTCGTCGACGTGCCGGGCAGCGCGGCCGAGGGATGGGACGGCGTCGTGCGGAAGTTCGTGAACCCGCGTCTCGCCGCGTACCGCCGCGTCACCGAGCACGTGCGCCTGTTCGCCGTGTACGGCGTGCGCGCGCGCGACGCGGTCGCCGAAGCGTTCGCGCTGCCGCCGTCGGCGCTCGCCACGCTCGCGCCGTACGGGCACGCGACGGTGGAGACCGGAGATGGACCGTTGATCGTCGTGCGACTCCCCGACCTGGGACTCGACGGCTTCGGCGTGTACGCACCGACGGCGGCGTTCGACGCGGCGTGGGCGCGCGTCGCGCGCGCGTCGAGCGTCGTGCCCGGTGGGCTGCGCGCCTACGACGTCGCGCGCATCGAGGCGGGGCGCCCGGCATGGGGAGTCGACGTCGACGACACGACGATCCCGCAGGAGGCGAACCTCGACGAGCTGCACGCGATCTCGTACACGAAGGGGTGCTACACCGGACAGGAGGTCGTCGCGCGCGTGCACTTCCGCGGACACGTGAACCGGCATCTGCGCGGGCTCGCGTATCCGCCCGACGACGGGCTGCTGCCGACCGGCGCGCGCCTGCTCGACGCGGACGGGCGGGACGTCGGCGACGTGCGGAGCGTCGCCGTCTCGCCGCGCATCGGCGGCATCGCGCTCGGCATGGTGCGGCGCGAGGTGGCGCTCGGCGCGACGCTCGTCGTGCGCACGGCCGACGCGTCGAGCGACGGCGCGAGCGGCGATCGGTTCGTCACCGTCGGCCCACTGCCCTTCCCGTTGTAACGAACGTCGTCGCGGCGTTGCAAACGCGCGCTGGATCGCGCGACGGCCATGAACGCGACGGCGGGGCGCAGCACCGAGTGCCGCGCCCCGCCGAGGGCCCATGCGAGCGAGATCGCTTACGGCTTCTTGGTCGCCGTGTCGTGCTTCATCGCACCGGTGTCCGACTTCATCGCGGCGCTGTCCATCTTCATCGCGCTGCTGTCCGTCGCGGCGGGCGCAGGCGTCGTCGACGGGGCCGGGGTCATCGCCGGGGCGGCGGTGTCGGCGGCAGGGGCCTGCTCCTTCGTGGAGCAAGCGGCGAGAGCGAACACGGCGGCGACCAGGGCAAGGCGCTTCATCGACGATCTCCTAGGAGGGCGGTATGAACTGCATTGGAGACCCGCGCCCGACGGTTGGGCCCGGATTCGGCGGAAAACTAGCCGCGCCTCCGGAGGTGTCAAGACCGCCGCGGATTAAGTCGTGCAGCGGCAACGCGTTCGCATTCTCGCGCATGCGTCGCGCGTCGCTCGCGCGAGAGTTGCGCGCGTCGTGACCGCGTCGAACGTTACAGCAGGTCGCATCTCAATCACGGACAGGAGCCCCCTTGGCATCACTCCCGCAGACCCTCGGCGCCCTGAAGCGCTCGCCGTTCGGCGCGCCCGAACGCGCGACGCGCTCGGTGAAGGACGAAGTACGGCAGAACCTCCTGGCGCGCCTCGCGTCGGGCGGTCCGCTGTTCACCGGCGTGCTCGGGTACGAGGACACGGTGATGCCGCAGATCGTCAATGCCCTGCTCTCGCGACACAACTTCATCCTGCTCGGACTGCGCGGGCAGGCGAAGTCGCGCATCCTGCGCGCGCTCGTCACGCTGCTCGACCCCGAGATGCCGATCGTCGCCGGCAGTGAGGTGAACGACAACCCGTTCGCGCCGATCTCGAAGTACGCGCGCACCCTCATCGACGACGCCGGCGACGACGCGCCGGTCGCGTGGGTGTCGCGCGACGCGCGCTACGTCGAGAAGCTCGCCACGCCCGACGTCACGGTGGCCGACATCATCGGCGACGTCGATCCGATCAAGGCCGCGCGCGGCGGACACCTGCTCTCCGACGAGCTGACGATCCACTACGGCATGCTGCCGCGCGCGAACCGGGGCATCTTCGCGCTGAACGAGCTCCCCGACCTCGCGGGCAAGGTGCAGGTCGGGCTGTTCAACATCATGCAGGAAGGCGACGTCCAGATCAAAGGCTATCCCGTTAGGCTCTCGCTCGACGTGCTGCTCTGCTTCACGGCGAACCCCGAGGACTACACGGCGCGCGGCAAGATCATCACGCCGCTGAAGGACCGCATCGGGTCCGAGGTGCTCACGCACTATCCCGACGAGGTGGAGCTCGGGATGGCGATCACGCGGCAGGAAGCGTGGACCGACCGCCCGTCGCTGGACGGCCGGAAGGTGCGCGTGCCCGACTTCGTGCTCGAGGTGATCGAGCGTGTGGCGTTCGAGGCGCGCACCGACAAGCGCATCGACAAGCGCTCCGGCGTGTCGCAGCGCATGCCGATCACGGTGCTCGAGAACGTCGTCTCGAACGCCGAGCGGCGCGCCGTGCTGTCGGGCGAGCAGGAGGTCGTGCCGCGCATCTCGGACATCTATGCCGCACAGTCCGCGATCACCGGCAAGATCGAGCTCGAATACGAGGGAGAGCTCGTCGGCGGCCACGCGATCGCGCGCGAGCTCATTCGCCGCGCCGCCGATGCGACGTTCCGCGCGCGCGCCGGCGGCGTGAACGTGGACGACGTCATCATGTGGTTCGACGAGGGTGGCGCGCTGCAGGTGAGCGACGACCTGCCGCCCAAGGTCGCGGCGCAGGCGTTCCGCACGGTGCCGGCACTCACCGAGGTCGTGCACCACGTCGGCCTCGCGACGCCCGACGACGATGCGTTCACCGTCGCCGCCTGCGAGCTCGCGCTCGAGGCACTCGTCGCGCGCCGCAAGATCTCCCGCTCCGACGCGGGGCAGTACGGCCGCGCGCAGCCGGAGCAGCGCCGCCGATCGTCGGGTGGGCAGGACATGTTCGGGGGCGGGCTGAGTGCGTAGTACGCCGAGGCGCCGGGACTCGGGACTCGGGACTCGGGACTCGGGACTCGGGGGGCACGAGTCTCGAGTCCCGAGTCCCGAGTCCCGGCTGTCCATCCGGGCCGCGGCCGCCGACGATCTCGAGACGGTGCTCGCGTTCCGTCTCGCGCTGCTGCGCGAGCACGCCGGGAACCCGGTCTACGGCCGGCTGCGCGCCGACGCGCCCGAGCGCGCACGCCGGCTGTTCGCGGCGCAGCTCGTGGCGCCCGACGAGGTGACGTTCCTCGCCGAGCGCGGACGATGTGCGGTGGGCGTGCTGCGGTGCATGGAGAGCCGCGGCTCGCCGCTGCTCGACCCCTCGCGCTACGGCTACGTGGCGTCGGTCTACGTGGTCCCCGCCGAGCGGCGGCGCGGCGTGCTGCACGCCCTGCTGGACGCCGCGGCGCAGTGGTGCACCACCCGCGACCTGGACGAGATGCGCCTCCACTCGGCCGCCGACAACGACGTGGGCAACGCGGCCTGGGACGCCCTCGGCTTCACCGTGGTGGAGCATCTGCGAACCCGCGCCGTCCCGCGCTCCCGCTGACGGCGAGCTTCCGGGCGGGCTCGAGCGCGTCGTCGTGTGACGTAACGCACACGCCGGCGTTGCCTGCGGCAGTGGTCATGCGTCAAGAGGGTTTGCGGCGCCCACGCCCGTCGCCGGCCGCCGCTCGACCCTTCGCTCGACGATGCCCCAGTCGCCGTCAGCCGCGACATCACATGCTCCCGGAAGGCCGCCGTCGGCGGCTCGGGGCGGACCGTTTTCGCGACGCCCGCGGCTCGGCGTCCGCGGACTGCTCATCGCGCTGGTGTGTGCGGTCGCCGCGCCGTTCGTGCTCGGCACCGCGTTGCGGGTCCGCGAGCGGGTCACGGCCGCGCGAGTGGAGGCGGGGCGGCGCGCGCTCGACGTCGCGGGGCTCGTGGCCGCGCGGCTCGACGACCGCGCACGGGACGCGGGCACCGTGATCGCCGACGCATTCCGCGGCGCGCGCCTGCCCGACGGAGCCACCATCACGATCCTCGACGCGCAGGGCGTGGTGCTCGGCCACGGCCCGCGCGGCGAGGAGCTGGTCGGGCGGCGCATGCCGAATCTCGCGGCATTGCCCGACGCGGGCCGGCGCGAGGCCATCGAGGTCGTGGGATCGGACGGGGCGCCGTGGCTCGCCGCGTTCGCGACGGCACCGGCCACGGGATGGCGTGTGCGGGTCGCGGTCCCGCGCCGCGCCGCGGACGCCGCGGTGCGAGGAGAGGTCGCGCGGGACGTGCTGCTCACGGCCGCCGCGCTGGCGCTCGCGTTAGGCCTCGCCGCGGTCGTCGGGCGGAGGGTCGTCGGCTCGCTCGATTCGACGTTCGACGAGATGGCGGCCACGATCGACGCACGCACCGCCGCGCTCCGCCGCATCGAGCAGCGCTATCAGCTGCTGTTCGAGGCGTGTCCACTGCCGCTGTTCCTCTCCGAGTTCGCGACGCACCGCATCCTCGCCGTGAACGACGCGGCGTGCGCGGAGTACGGCTACACGCGCGAGGAGTTCACGCATCTCACGCTGCTCGACCTGCGGCCGGCGGAGGAGCGGCTGCGGTTCCTCGCCGTGTCGCGCGCGCTCACGGAGGCGCAGGGGTTCCGCGAGCGCAGCTCCACCGGCGTGTGGCGCCACCGGCACAAGGACGGCTCCATCGCCGAGGTGGAGGTGTTCACGGTGATCACGGAGTTCGAGGGGCAGCCCGTGCGCCTCTCGGTGTCGCTCGACGTGACGGCGCGACGTCGCGCAGAGCGCGCGCTGCAGGAGTCGCAGGACCAGCTCCGCCGCGCGCAGAAGATGGAAGCGTTAGGCCGGTTCGCCGGCGGCATCGCGCACGACTTCAACAATCTGCTCACGGGGATCCTCGGCTACTGCGACCTCGCGCTCTCCGACGAGGGGCTGCCGAGCGAGACGCGCGAGGACTTCTCCGCCATCCGCGACGCCGCGCAGCGGGCGGCGGGCCTCACGGGGCGCATCCTCGCGTTCAGTCGCGGCCGCGTGATGCAGCCGGTCGCGCTCGACGTGAACGACGTGGTGGAAGGACTGCAGCCGATGCTCGGCCGCATGATCGGTGAGCACATCCGACTGGAGAGCGACCTCTCGCCGTCGGCCGGCACGGTGCTCGCCGACTCCGGTCAGGTCGAGCAGGTGGTGCTGAACCTCGCGCTGAACGCGCGCGACGCGATGCCCGACGGCGGCGTGCTGTCGATCTCGACGTCGGACGTGCACGTGGAGCACGACGACGCGCACCATCCCGACGTGCCGCCGGGCCGCTGGACCGTGCTCGAGGTGCGCGACACCGGCGTCGGCATGGACGCCGAGACGCAGACACACATCTTCGAGCCGTTCTTCACGACGAAGGACCGCGCGCGCGGCACGGGGCTCGGTCTCGCGACGGTGTACGCGATCGTGCAGCAGGGGGGTGGCGCGGTGCGCGTGTGGAGCGCGCCGGGCGCGGGCAGCCGGTTCGCCGTCTACCTGCCGCGCGTCGACGAGCCGGCCGAGGAGCGCCGCACGCCGCCGGCACCGCAGCTCGCCGTCGGCGGCGACGAGACGATCCTGCTCGTGGAGGACGAGGAGGCCGTGCGCGCGATCGCGCGCGAGACGCTCATCCGCCGCGGCTACCGCGTGATCACCGCCGCCGACGGGCCGTCCGCGATCGAGGTCGCGCGGCGCCATCCGGAGATCGACCTGCTGCTCACCGACGTCGTGATGCCGGGGATGAGCGGCCGCGAGCTGGCGGAGCTGCTCGCGCGCGACCGGCATGCGCTGAAGGTGCTGTTCATGACCGGCTACACCGAGGACGAGGTGCTGCACCGCGGGGTGTCGAGCGACGACGTGGCGCTGCTCGCGAAGCCGTTCACGCCCGACACGCTGTGCGCCGAGGTGCGCGCGGTGCTCGACGCGGAGCAGCCCAGCGCGGTCTGACGTTGCGCTGCCCGGTCAGAGCGACGCCGGCCGCTCCACGAGCTGGAACAGCGCCACGGCGCCCGCCACGCACGCGAGATACACCACCGGCATCAGCGCGGCATAGATCAGCGGACCGTTCGCGAACAGCCGCTGGCCGGCGAGGCCCCAGAAGACCATCGCCACGGTGTTCGTGACGAGTCCGTGAATCAGGTAGAACGAGTAGCTCGCGATGCCGATCGCGCGCAGCGGTCGTGAGGAGAGCGAGCGCGAGACGGGACTCGTGCGGTTGCTCGCGCACAGCACGAACACGCCGATGCCGAAGGCGAGCACGCAGAACACCAACGTCGCCGGCGTGAGCGACGCGGTGAGCACGCCCGCGAGCGCCGGCTGTCGGCGGAGCAGCGGCACGCTGCACACGGCGAACAGGAACACGCCCCAAACGAGCGCACTCGGAATCCGGCCGAGCCACCGATGCACGCGCTCGATGCTGCTGATCTCCCAGACGAGGATTCCCGGCAGGAAGAGCACGAAGCTCTTCGCCAGGTGCTGCACGTAGGTGCCGGCCAGCACCCACACCAGCAGCCACCCGAGAACGAACGCGATGCGCACGGGCCGCGGCCAGCTGCGCAAGCGCAGGCCGGCGACGATGCATCCGAGCCCGATGTAGAAGAAGATCTCGTAGCTCAGCGACCACGCGACGGTGATGATCGGCTTCACCTTGAACACGCCCGGCAGCAGCAGCGCGTTCTTCAACACGTACAGCAGCGTCCCGTCGGGCGGCAGCTTGCTGCGCGCGGGGAACACGAACCCGAGCAGCAGGTAGATCCCCAGCACCGCGAGAAACGTGGGGTAGATGCGCCGCACGCGCCGGCGGAAGAACGTCAGCAGCCGGGTCGGGCGTCCCATGAGCGACCCATAGATCAGGAAGCCGCTGAGGACGAAGAACACGTCGACGCCGTGGTAGCCGACCTGCGCCAGGTACGCTCCGACGCGCATCGGCGACGAGCCGCGCGGCAGCAGTAGGCGGCCGAACGCCGCCTGGAAGTGCACCAGGAAGACGAGGCTCGCGGCGATTCCGCGCACCGCTTCCAGCGCGGGAATCCCCTTCACGTCGTCGATCGGGACCGTGAAGAAACGCCGCCAGGCGGCCGGCAGCGCCACGGCCACCGGGGCCGGCATGACGCCCTCGGCCCCAGTGGCCCGCAACGGCACGTCGACCTCCGCTCCGACCGCGGGAGTCAGGCCAGACGAGGGCAAATCACGCGTCATCACTGCCTCGTCCGAGCCGGGGGCGTTTGCGGTGCTGCGTTCTGCCATTACGGGAGCGAGGGGGAAAGCGAGCGACGCCTCCTAGATTAGGCCCGCGCCGCCGATTGGCCAAGGCGCGGGCGCCCGACGGCGCGCAACGTCCTCGCGACAGGTCACTGGTCGATGGACCACCGCCGCGCACGATGCGCGTACTCCCACAAGCCGTAGCCGAGCATGACGGCGCTGCCGCCACGAATCGCCCACGCCGCCCCGGCGGCGCGAGCGACGGCACCGGCCATGAGGGAGCCTGCCACCTGCGCCATACCGACGACGGCGAACGAGTACGCGGCCATCAGCCGGCCTCGAAGCACGTCGGGCACGCGCGACTGGAGCAGCCCGTTCGCCAACGCGCCGTTGCAGATCATCGCGAATCCGATCGCCAGCAGCAGCGCGCGCGCCGCCGGCACCCACCGCACGAACGAGAACACGGCGAGCAGGATCGCGTACAGGGCCGACGCCGCCACCAGCGTCCGTGTGCGCGGCAACCGCGTGCCCGCGCCGGCGATGAAGAGTGCCCCCGCGAACCCACCGACGCCGACCGCCGCGAGCAGCACCCCGTACCCGCTCGCGCCGAGGCCGAGCAGATCGCGTGCAACCACGGGCATGAGCGTGAGGTATGGCACGCCGAACACCGAGAAGACGAGCACCATCGTCATGAGGGCGCGCACGTCCGGCGTGTGCCAGATGTAGGCGAACCCCTCCTGCAGCCCGGCCAGCGGTGAGCCCTTCGGAGCGGCGCGCTCGCGCTCCGGCAGCCGCACCATGAAGAGCCCGACGAGCACCGCCAGGTAGCTCGCCGCATTCACCGCGAAGCACCACGCGATGCCTAACGCCGCGATGACGGCCGCGCCCAACGCCGGCCCCACCACGCGGGCGAGGTTGAACCCACTCGAGTTCAGCGCGATCGCCGAGCCGAGATCCTCGCGGCCGACGAGCTCCACGACGAGCGACTGCCGCGACGGGATCTCGAACGCGCTGAACACGCCGTTCGCGAACGCGAGCCCGATGAGCCAGCCGATCGTAAGGTGCCCGGTGAGCGTGAGCACCCACAGCGCCGTCGCCTGGCAGAGCATGAGCGCCTGCATCGCCTGCACCACCCGCAGGCGGTTCACGCGATCGATCACCACGCCGGCGATGAACGAGAGCAGCAGCACGGGGAGCGACGCGGCGGAGGCGACGACGCCGACGAGGAACGCGTTGTTCGTCAGCTCCAGCGCGAGCCATCCTTCGGCCATCACCTGCATCCACGTGCCGACGAGCGACAGCGTCTGCCCGGACCAGAAGATGCGGAAGTTGCGGTGGCGTACGAGCGGCGCGAACGGGTTCAAGGCGATCGAGAAATGGAGGTCGCGTCCTTCGCTGCGCTCGGGATGCCGGGGCCGGGACCTTGCCCCCCGAAGTGTATCAGCCCACCATGCAGTATCGCCTGCACGGCGCCCCCATCGCTGCCAACTTCCGGCCATGCGATTTCACACGTACACGAAGTACAGCCCGGAGCTCGCCGACGCGGTCGACCTGCAGTCGCTGCTCGACAAGCTCGCCGACTTCCTGCTCGACTCGGGATTCGCGGGTGGCCCGCACTACCACCCGTACTGGGGGGAGACGGGCGACGAGGCCGACCGCTCGCTCGACGCGCTGCGTCAGGCGATCCTCGAGGCGCTCATGGAGAGCGGGCAGTTCACGCCCGAGATGCTCGAGGCACTGCGCGGCGACGCGCAGGAGGGGAGCGACGCGGAGGCGAGCCTCGCGCAGCTCCTCGACCAGATCGTGCAGCGGCTCACCGCCGAAGGCTACCTCAACGTGCAGGCGCCGCCGCAGATGCCGAGCACGCAGCAGCCGGTCACCGGGCGCGGCAGCCTGAGTCACAAGGCGAGCAAGGACGTGCAGTTCCAGCTCACCGACAAGGGAATCGACTTCCTCGGCTACAAGACGCTGCGCCACATCCTCGGCGCGGTGGGCAAGTCGAGCGTCGGCAGCCACGACACGCCGTACCTCGCCACCGGCATCGAGGCCGACGGCGTGTCGAAGGCGTACGAGTTCGGCGACGTGCTGAACCTCGACGTGAACGCGACGCTCATGAACTCCCTCGCCCGCACGGGCAAGATCGAGGTGCCGATGGACCTCGACTACCCGGATCTCATGGTGCGGCAGGCAGAGTATCGATCGAGCTGTGCGACGGTGCTGATGCTCGATACGTCGCACTCGATGATCCTCTACGGCGAGGACCGCTTCACGCCGGCGAAGAAGGTCGCGCTCGCGCTCACGCACCTCATCCGCACGCAGTTTCCCGGTGACTCCATCCGCGTGGTGCTCTTCCACGACTCGGCCGAGGAGATCCCGCTGGCCCGTCTCGCACACGCGCAGGTCGGCCCGTACCACACGAACACCGCCGAGGGCCTCAAGCTCGCGCGCCGCATCCTGCTCGCGCAGAAGAAGGACATGCGGCAGATCGTGATGATCACCGACGGCAAGCCGAGCGCGCTCACCATGCCCAACGGCATGGTGTACAAGAACTCGATGGGGCTCGACGCGCAGGTCATCGCGCAGACGCTGCGCGAGGTCGCCGACTGCCGGCGCGCGGGGATCGTCATCAACACGTTCATGCTCGCCCGCGACCGCGCACTCGTGGAGTTCGTCAAGCGCGTCTCGGAGATCAGCCGCGGCAAGGCGTACTTCACGAACACGATGACGCTCGGGCAGTTCATCCTCATGGACTTCCTGCGGCGGAAGACGCGCAAGGTGAGCTGACGACCCCTCGGGGAATGTGATGCGGGGCACGCCCCGCTCGTTGACAGACTCGTGACAGCGACATTACCGTCGCCCCGAACGCCACGGACTCGTCACGACCTCCCCGATGCGGGCAGACCAATGCGTCTCGAGCGCACTGGGCGCGGCTCCGACCCGGCGGCGCTGACCGCCGCCTCCCCGACGGCCGTCGGGCGACTGTCGCCGACCGTCGACGCGCCCCCGGAACGGCACGAGCGCCCCGCCGAGCGCCGCACGGAGCCGGCTTCGGGCGTCCGCGTCGCAGCGCTGTACCCGGCGCTCCTCGCGGTCTTCCCCACCCTCCACGTCGTGACACGCACGGTGGGCACGTACAGCATGGGCGACCTGGCGCTCATCGTCGCGGTGGTGCTGGGGCTCACGCTCGCCGTGCTCGCGCTCGGGGCGGCCGTCGCCCGAGCGCTCGGCCGCGACGCGCCGCTCGCACGCGGCGCGCTGCTCACCGCGGTGGCGGTCGCGTGGACCTTCTACTTCATTCCGTTCCAGAACGCGCTCGCGCCGATCGCGGGCCCCCTCGCGCGCAGCGCGGTGTTGGGTCCGATGTGGCTCATCGGCTCGGTGGCGCCGCTGTGGCTCGCCGTGCGGCGGCGGCGGTGGACGCTCGACGGCGTCGCGCACGTGCTCTTTCTCGCCGGGGTGCTGCTCGTCGTGAGCGCCGCGATGCGGGTGGCGCGGGCGAACGTCGGCAGTCGCGCGCGGGTCGAGCGCAGCGCCATCTGGCGCGCTTTGCAGACGCCGGTGCGGACCGACCCCGCGCGCACCGCCGTGGGGCCGAAGCGCGACATCTATCTCATCGTCCTCGACGGCTACCCGAACGCCGCGGTGCTGCGCACGAAGTTCGGCTACGACAACTCGCGCTTCGTCGACAGCCTACGGGCGCTCGGCTTCACCATCCCGAAGCACGTCCGCTCCAACTACGTCTCGACCCTGCTGTCGCTGTCGTCGGTGCTGAACTTCGAGCACGATACGTTGCTCGCGCGCGACGTCCCGCCGAACAGCGTCGACAACACCATCGTGACGGCGCTGACCCGGGAGAATCGCGTCGCGCGCTTTCTGAAGGAGCGCGGCTACCGCTTTCTGCTCTTCCCCACGGAATGGGTGGAGTTCACGCGCGACAGCCCGCTCGCCGACTACGTGTACCCGGGACCGCCCCGCATCGACGTGCGGGCCGAGTTCCAACGCAGCGAGCTGCGGCGCGTGATGTTCGAGTCCACGCTGCTCTCGAAGTTCCGCGCGCTGCACGGCGGCTACGGTGGGCGCTTCGTGCTGGACGAGTTCCGCCGACTGCGCGACGTGCCGGGGGACAGCGCGCCGACGTTCACCTTCGCGCACTTCATGCTGCCGCATCAGCCGATCGTGCTGGACAGCGCATGCCGACCGGTCAACCCCGGCGGCGTGGTGATCGGCGAGCGTATGGGGATGCCCGGGCCGCGGGCCGGTTTCCTCGGCGTGCTGCAGTGCAGCAACGCGCAGGTGCTCGCGCTCGTCGAGGCGCTCTTCCGCCGCTCTCCCGTGGCGCCGATCGTCATCGTGATCGGCGACCACGGCACGCTGAGCCGCGGGTGGGCAGTGGACGCCAAGCTGCCCACCGACAGCATCGCCGCCGAGCGGCTCGGCGCATTCGCGGCGTTCTACATGCCGGACGGTGGCGCGGCCATGTTCGAGGATTCGACCACGCACGTCAACATCTTCCGCAACGTGTTGCGCCACTACTTCGGCGCGGACCTGCCGCCGGCGTCCAACGAGGGGTTCTTCAACCAGGCCGGCGAGGCGTATCGCTTCCGACCGGTGAACGAGAGCGTGGTGCTCGGGGGCTGACGGTCGGGAGACGGCGGCCGGCTCGGCGATTTTCGGGAGTTCCGGCGGTCGAGTACATTCCAGCGAGGCCGCTCGACGTCCCTCCTGTCACCCCCGCGCTGGCGCACGTGCCGTCCGTCGGGGAGACGCCCCCCAGCGCGCGCCATGAAGCTGATCGAGGCACTCCAAGTCATCCGATCCCGCCGGGAGCTCCCGGACGCTCGCCCGTTCGGCCTGGCCACTGGGTTCACGCCGCTCCATCTCGCGACGTTCCTCACGGCGCACCTCCAGCAGCGGCTCTCCACCGCGCGTGTGGAGCTGGAGGTCGGGCGCTACGGCGACCTGCTGGGCAACGTGCGCCGAGCCGCGGACGGCGGCGCGCGGAGCGCGGGCCTCGCGGTGGTGATCGAGTGGCAGGATCTCGACCGCCGCCTCGGGCTGCGCGAGAGCGGCGGCTGGGCCCCGGCGGTGCTCGACGACGTGCTCCAGACGGCCCGCGCCGCATTCGGTCGGCTCGGCACGGAGCTCGCCGCGGCGAGCGAGCGCACGCCGGTCGCGGTGTGCCTCCCCACGCTGCCGCTGCCGCCGATCGCGTTCACCGTCGGGCAGCAGGCCAGCGCGTTCGAGCTGCAGCTGCGGGCGGCGCTCGCGCAGTTCGCCGCCGCGCTGTCGTCGAGCCCCGCCATCCGCGTGGTGAGCGAGCGCGCGCTGGCCACCACGTCGCCGATGGGCGACCGCCTCAGCGTGAAGTCGGAGCTCGCCACGGGCCTGCCGTACGCGCAGCCGCACGCCGACGCCGTCGCGGCGAGCCTCGCGACGCTGCTGCTTCCGCGCGCGCCGAAGAAGGGGCTCGTCACGGATCTCGACGACACGGTGTGGCTCGGGATCCTCGGCGACGTGGGCGTCGCCGGCGTCGCGTGGGACCTCGAGCATCACGCGCAGGTGCACGGCCTCTATCAGCAGTTCGTCGCGTCGCTCGCCGACAGCGGGGTGCTCGTCGCGGTGGCGACGAAGAACGACGAATCGATCGTCGAGGAGGCGTTCCGGCGCGCCGACATCGCGCTGCCGCGCGACCGGGTGTTCCCGTTGCTCGCCAACTGGGGCTCGAAGTCGAAGTCGATCGACGCGGTGCTGCGCGCGTGGAACGTGGGCGCCGACAGCCTGGTGTTCGTCGACGACAGCCCGCTCGAGATCGCCGAGGTGCAGAGCCGGCATCCCGACGTGGAGTGCCGGCTGTTCCCGAAGGACGATCCGGACGCGGTGCTCGCCCTGCTGCACGAGCTGCGCGATCTGTTCGGCCGGCCCGCGCTGCAGGCCGAGGACGCGCTGCGCCGCGAGAGCCTGCGCAACGCGCAGGCGTTCGAGCAGTCCGCCGGCGAACAGGACGACGAGGCGTTCGCGGCGAGCCTCGGGGCGACTGTGTCGTTCGCGGTCGGCGACGGCGCGGCCGACACGCGCGCCTTCGAGTTGATCAACAAGACGAACCAGTTCAACACGAACGGCGGACGGTATCTCGAGGCGGATTGGGCGGCGCTCCGCGCGCGCGCCGACTCGCTGGTGATGACCGTGAGCTACGGCGACAAGTTCGGGTCGCTCGGCAAGATCGCCGTGCTCACCGGCACGCTCGAGTCGAACCGCGTGCGCGTCGAGCGGTGGGTGATGAGCTGCCGGGCCTTCGCGCGGCGCATCGAGCACGCCACGCTGCGCACGCTGTTCGACACGTACGACGTGAACGAGGTCGTGGTCGACTATGCGCCCACCGCGCGCAACACGCCGGCGCGCGAGTTCCTCGCGTCGCTCGTCGAGCTGCCGGACGGCCCTGGCGACGTCGTGATCTCGCGCGCCCGGTTCGAGGCCGCGTGCCCGCCGCTCTATCATCGCGTCGAGCGCTCGGCGCTCCAGGAGACCGCCAATGGATGACGTTCGTGCTCGGCTCGAGCAGTGCTTTCTCGCCGTCTTTCCCGATCTGACGCCCGCCGAGATCCCGGACGCGAGCCCCGCCACGGTGGAGGCGTGGGACTCGCTCGCGAACGCGACGCTCGTCTCCGTGATCGAGGAGGAGTTCGGCGTCGAGCTGCCGATGGAGGAGCTCGCGGAGCTCGCGTCGTTCTCGCTGCTGCTCGATCATCTTCAGAGCGAGCCGAACGTCCGCTGAGGCGCGGCGTGGCCGCGCCTAACGCTCACAGGTGAATCCGGCCGTCGCCGTCGCCGCGCGTGAACTGCAGCATGCGCCGCTCGAAGTCCGCCGTTCTCGGCACGAGCTGCGGCGACGGCGCGAGGATGTAGTTGGACCGCGCGCTGCGGTACGCGGCCCGGTGGAACGCGGCGCGCCACGCGGGATGCGACTGGTTCGTCACGACGAGGTCCACGTCCTCGTCGAGCAGGAGCCGCGTGGCGGCGAGGGCGGCCGCCGTCTCGTACCCCGGCGGCGTGAGCGCATCGATCACCGCGCCGACCCGCAGGTTCCCGAAGTGTACGTTGCCCGACATCTGCCGCACGGAGAGCGCCACCCAGCCGACGTGGCGTCCGCCGTCGAGCAGGGCGTGCGCGCGGACACGCGTCTCGTCGGTCGGGTACAGCGCGCGCAGGGTGGTCGCATCGCGCACGCCGATCACCGCGTACGCACCGCGAGCGCTTTCCCAGATCGCGTCCGCCCACGGCTCCCAGGCGGTCACCGGGCGCGTCGTTAGGCGGGCGACGCCGCGCGTGCGCGCGGCCGCGAGCGCAGCCCACGCCGCGCGTCCGACGAGCGACCCGCCGGTCGCCGTCAGCGCGCCGCCCGCGAGCCGGCGGCGCCACGCCGGCCCGAGCGCGCGCAGCTCGCGGACGCAGCGCCCCACGTTCGCCAGCCGGAACTGGAATGGCACCGGCCACACCGCCCACTGCATGGCGTGCAGCAGCTGCGGCAGCGGCCGGTCGGTACCGCCCATGCCGAGGGCGAAGCAGCGCGGGTAGCGGCGGACGACCTGCTTGATGATCCACATGCCGAGGAACGCGAACTGGCGGTCCACGATCCCCTCGGACAGCGGCAGCTGGATGTTCGCCACCGTCTGCACGGCGCCGTCGACCCAGAACGGCTGCACCTGCAGATGCACGCCGCCACGCACCTGTCCCTCGTCGACGACGAACAGCCGCTCCTCGACGATGCCGTGCTGCTGGTTGCGGATGTAGATCGGCCCCGGCCCCGCGTGGAGCCGATACTCCGGCGGCGCCCCGCCGGCGTCGAGCCGCGCATTGAACGCGGTGATCGCGTCGCCGAGTGCCGGGTCGTACGGCACCAGCTCGAAGGTCTTGGACGTCCGGCGCGCGGAAGGCGTCGTCATCGGCGGAAGGTAAGCGGTCACCGGCACCGCGAGCCACGGACGTGCGGCGAACGTCCCACCGCGCACTCCTCTTGTGGGCGCGCACGCGGTCGGCGAGGTTCCGGTCGATGAAGCTGATCTCGTTGATGTATCACGACGTCGTCGGCCCCGAGGGGTTCGAGTCGAGCGGGTTCGCGGGCGGCGACGCGCACATCTACAAGCTGACGCGCGAGCGCTTCGACCGACACATGGCGGCGCTGAGCGCGACGGCCCCGTTCCCGGGCCTCGTCACCGATGTGCTGGCGCGCCCGGCCGACGGCACGCCCTGCGTGGTGCTCACGTTCGACGACGGCGGCGTCGGCGCGCTGCGTCACGCCGCGCCGGCGCTGGAGGCGCACGGTTGGCGCGGTCACTTCTTCGTCACCACCGACCGCATCGGCCAGCCGGGCTTCGTGACCGAGGCGGACGTCCGTGAGCTGGCCGCGCGCGGCCACGCGATCGGCAGCCATACCCGCACGCATCCGCCGCGCATCTCGCACCTTCCCGAGCCGCAGATCCGGGCCGAGTGGCTCGACAGCGTTAGGCGGCTCGCGGATCTCGTCGGCGACCGGATCCGCACGGGCTCCGTGCCGGCCGGCTTCTACTCCGACCGCGTCGCCGACGCGGCGGCCGACGCCGGCATCGAGGTCCTCTTCACGTCCGAGCCGACGGCCGCCGTCGCGCGACGTGGCCGCTGCACGATCCTCGGCCGCTACGCGATCATGCGCGACGACGACGCCGACGTGCCGCAGGCGCTGGCGCGCGACAGCTGGCTTCCACAAGCGCGCCAGGCCGCACTGTGGAAGGCGAAGAAGGCGGTGAAGGCCATCGGCGGCGAGCGCTGGCTCGCGTTCCGGCGACGTGTCCTCGCCGACCGCTGACGACGGCGCCTCGCGGCGCGGTCGCGGGCGACCCACCGCGACGGTCGACGCGGCGACGGCGCGCGACTTCGGGCGCCGACTGCGTGCGTGGTTCCGTCGACACGGGCGCGACCTGCCATGGCGCCTCACGCGCGACCCGTATCGCGTCCTCGTCTCGGAGCTGATGCTGCAGCAGACGCAGGTCGCGCGCGTGGTGGACTACTACCACGCGTTCGTGACGCGATTCCCGACGCTGAGGCACGTCGCCGAGGCGCCCCCGAGCGCGGTGACGGAGGCGTGGGCGGGGCTCGGCTACTATGCGCGTGCTCGTAACCTGCACGCGCTCGCGCGCGAGGTGGCCGCTGCCGGCGGCGCGCTGCCCGCCGAGCCGGCGGCGCTGCGCGCGCTCCCCGGCATCGGGCCGTACACCGCGGGCGCGGTGGCGTCGTTCGCGTTCGAGCGTCGCGCGGCGCTCGTCGACACGAACGTCGCGCGCGTGCTGCGCCGCGCGTTCGCGCCTGCGCTCGATCCGAAGACCGGCGCCGGGCAGCGCGCGCTGTGGGCGATCGCCGAGTCGATCCTGCCGCGGTCCGGCCGCGCGGCATGGACGCACAATCAGGCGCTCATGGAGCTCGGCGCGCTGGTGTGCACCGCGCGCGCGCGACACTGCACGCGCTGTCCGGTGCGCGCGCACTGCGCGACGTTCGCGGCCGAGGTGCCGCTCCCCGCCCGACACCGCAGCAGCTAGCTTCGCGTCATGTCGCTCGGCCAGAAGGTGCGGCGCGCGGTCCGCGAGCCCGGCGCGGCGTGGCTCTGGGCCACGTCGCTCCTGCGCGGCCACTGGGTCCGCGTGTGGTGCCGCGTGCGCGGCATCGACTTCACCGTCGGACGCAACTTCCGCGTCGTCGGACGGATCGTGTTTCGTGGCCCGGGTCGCGTCGTGTTCGGCGACGACGTCGTCGTCGATCGCGTCGTCACGCCGTGGACGCACGCGCCCGACGCGGTCATCGAGGTCGGCAGCCGGAGCTATCTGAACGGCACGCGCTTCGGGTGCCAGCAGTCGATCGTCATCGGCGAGCGCGCGATCATCAGCGACGCGTCCATCGCCGACACCGACCAGCACAGCACCCACGTCGACCGACACTCGCCGACCGCGCCCGTGCGCGTGCGCCCCGTGACGATCGGCGACAACGTGTGGATCGCAGGCTCGGTCGGCATCCTGCCCGGCACGCGCATCGGCCGGAACTGCGTCGTGGGGTACGGCGCCGTGTGCGCGGGGACGTACCCGGCCCACTCCATCATCGTCGGCAACCCGGCGCGCGTGGTGAAGCGCGTGCCGGGCACGGACGGCATGCCCGACGAGTGACGCGCCGTCAGCTCGCGGCGGCGACCGGAACGCGGCGCGGCGCCGACACGGCCGCGGGCTTCCGGAGGGTGCAGATCATGTTGGAGCGGTAGCGCGCGAGCGACGGGCGTTGCAGCGCTCGGAGCACGACCAGCTCCACCGCCGCGACCGGCGGGATGGCGCCCAACACCGGCGCCGACGAGACGAGCGTGACGTCCGCGACTTCGAGGCCGGCGCTCGCTGCCACCTCAGCGACGTCCTCCGGGCGGTTCGCCCGGTAGAGCGTCGGGAAGACGTCCGACTCGTCGCGCCCGTCGAGGAACTTGGCGACCCGCCGCTTCAACCCGTCGGGCAGGAGACGAGCGGTGGCGACGAAGTACGACCGAGCGTTAGGCGTGTGGAACAGGAACGCCCCGCCGGGCCGCAGCACGCGACGCACCTCGGCGAACTGCGCGGCCGGGTCGTCGAGATGCTCGACGACCATGTTCGCGGTGACGAGGTCGAACGTGTCGTCGGCGAACGGAAGCTGGCGCGCGTCGGCCCGCGCCAGCTCGTGGATTGTGCGGTGCTTCAGGAGCGACTCCAAGTCGTAGTCCACGCCGACGACGAGCGGGACCCGCTTCAGCAGCATCCGCTCCGCCTCCGCACGCCACTCCGGAAGCAGTTGGTGTCCGCAGCCGAGGTCCAGCCACGCCGAGGCGCGGAGCGCTTGGCCCGTGAGGAACTCCTCGAAGTGCGTCTGGGAGTAGCGCAGGTCCGGCACCAGACGACGTTGCATGGCGGAGGTGATGCTCCACCCGCGGCTGCCGAGCGACATGTAAGCGGAGTGAGGGGTCCGCGCACATCATGTAGCTCGGTCGCGCGGGCCGGAAGTACCGGACGGCGCAGGGCGAGCCTCCACGAGGACCCGCCCTGCGCCGTCCGTGACCTGCCGCACAGGCGCGGCTTACCGGCGGATCGAGTCCTTCCGGGTACGCGGCGCCTTGTCGGCGAGCGTGCTCTGGTACTGCCGCTCGGCCGGCCCGATGTAGATCTGCCGCGGGCGCGCGATCTTCTGCTCCTTGTCGAGCAGCATCTCCTCCCACTGGGCGAGCCAGCCCGCGGTCCGCGCCACGGCGAACAGCACCGTGAAGAAGTCCGTCGGGAACGCCATGGAGCGGTAGATCAGCCCCGTGTAGAAATCGACGTTCGGGTACAGCTTGCGCGACACGAAGTAGTCGTCGCTCAGCGCGGCTTCCTCGAGCTTCAGCGCGATCTCGAGGTCCTTGTCCATGCCGACCTGCTGGAACACCTCGTCGGCGAGCTTCTTCACGATGCGCGCGCGCGGATCGTAGCTCTTGTAGACGCGGTGCCCGAAGCCCATCAGGCGCCCGCCCTTCCCGCTCTTCACCTCGTCGATGAACGCGGGGACGTTCTTCGGGTGCTCGATCTCCTCGATCATGCGGAGCACCTGCTCGTTCGCGCCGCCGTGCAGCGGCCCGTAGAGCGCCGCGATCCCCGCCGCGACCGCCGAGAACGGATCGACGTGCGACGAGCCCACCGCGCGCACCGCGCTCGTCGAGCAGTTCTGCTCGTGGTCCGCATGCAGGATGAACAGCACGTCGAGCGCCTTCGTGAACACCGGGTTCGCCTCGTACTTCGGCTCCGACATGCGCGCGACCATCGAGAGGAAGTTCTCGACGTAATTCAGGTCGTTGTCGGGGTAGACGAACGGCAGCCCCTTCACGTGGCGGTAGATCATCGCGGCGAGCGTCGGCATCTTCGCCAGCAGGCGGATGATCGAGATGCTGCGCTCCGCGGGATCGAAGATGTTCTTCGCCTTCGGGTAGAACGACGACATCGCCGCGACCGCGCTGCACAGCATCGACATCGGGTGCGCGTCGTAGCGGAACCCTTCGAGGAACCGCTTGATGTTCTCGTGCACGTACGTGTGGTACGTGATGTCGTGCACCCACTGCTCGTACTCGCCCTGCGACGGCAGCTCGCCGTTGCGCAGCAGGTACGCGACCTCGAGGAACGTCGCGCCCTCGGCGAGCTGCTCGATCGGATAGCCGCGATAGCGCAGGATCCCGTTGTCGCCGTCGATGTACGTGATGGCGCTCTTGCACGACGCCGTGTTCATGAACGCGGGGTCGTAGCTCAGCAGACCGAAGTCGCCGGGGTTCACCTTCATCTGCCGGAGGTCGGCGCCGCGCACCGCCGTGTCGCCCTCGGTGCCCGGCTCGAGGATCTGGATGTCGTAGCTCTTGCCGGTCCGTCCATCGCGGACCTCGAGCGCGTTGCGACCGCCCTGCGTGGCGTCGTTCGACGGCGTGGTCGCGGTCTCTGTCTGGCTCATCGTCTCTCCCGTTATGATGTGCCCGCGGAAATCTAAGGGGCGTCCAATCCTCAGCGCAGGCCGCCGAGCTTGCGCACGAGCTTCCACTCCGCCGCCGTCACCGGCGTGATGCTCAGTCGGTTGCCGCGCCGCAGCGCCTGCATCTCGGCGAGCCCCGGCTCGGCCCGCAGCGCGTCGAGCGTCACGAACTGCGGCAGCTTCTCCACCGCGCGCACGTCGACCATCAGCCACGTCGGCGCGTCGGGGCGGCTCTTCGCGTCGTAGTGCGGGTCGCGCGGGTCGAACGCGGTCGGATCGGGGTACGCCGCCCGCGCGACCTCCGCGATGCCCGCCACACCCGTGGGGGTGCCGCTGGAATGGTAGAACAGCACGCCGTCGCCGACGTGCATGTCGTCGCGCATGAAGTTGCGCGCCTGGTAGTTGCGCACGCCGTCCCATCCCGTCGTGCGGTCCGGCGCGTTCCACAGGTCGTCGAACCCGAACGACTCGGGCTCGGACTTCATCAGCCAGTAGCGGCGGTCGGTGGGCGCGGGCATGCTAGGGATGGGTCGCGATGGTCGTCGCGGGCAGGGTCGGCGCATCGTGCCCGTCTCGCGCGGGGCGCAGCGAGCGGATGACGCGGGCGGGATTGCCCGCGGCGAGCGAGTACGGCGGCACGTCCCGCGTGACGATCGCGCCCATCCCGATCACGCTCCCCTCGCCGACCGTCACGCCTGGAAATATCCTGGCGCCGGTGCCGATCCAGACCTTGTCCCCGATGCATACGGCGCGGATGTCCTCGGGATCCGGCGCCATCCCCGCCGTGCGCCGCTCGGCGTCCAGCGGGTGGCCGGGCGAGTCGAAGATCGTCACGCCGTTCGCGATGTGCACGTGTCGCCCGACGGTGATCCGCCGCGCCGCGATGAACGTGCAGAGGTGACTGACGTACGTGTCGTCGCCGAGCTCGATGCGCGGCCGCTCGGGAAGGATCGACGCGAAGATGAAGCTGACCTTGCCCTCGACGTGCACGCGGTCGCCGACCACGATGTCGCCCGCGCCCATGATCCAGTGGAGGAACGTGCCCGTGCGGACGCCGTCGCCGTAGCGCGCGCACTGCGCCTTGAAGAACGGCTCGCACACGAACACGCGCACCAGCCAGTAGTACACGGCGCGCAGCGCGATGAACCCCTTCACCAGCGGCACCACGACGGGCCGAGGCACGGGCAGCGTGAAGTTTCGCGCACCGTACACGGCCCCGCGCAGCAGCCGCGCGGCCCAGTGGTTCGAGTGTTTGACGGTGGCGCGAAGGCTCGGCATGACGCGGAATGGCGGGATTCGGGGCGGGACTCCCCGTCGGCGGCGAAAGATGCCCGTATGGCTGGGGTGCGTCCACTCCGGCCGATCGGCCGTCGACCGATGCGCGCACGCGACTTGCCCGAGGCCGAGGCATGGCTTCCGACGTGCATTCCCCGCACTCGCACGAGTCGCCACCGCACGGCAGCGATGCGGGCGACCACCGGCCCCGCGCGCTGATCGACGGATCGAACGTCGCCCACGCGACGGAGGGCGACACGGCGCGCCTGGCGAACATCCTCCTCGTGCGCGAGAAGCTCGTGGAGCAGGGCTTCGAGCCGATCATCGTGGCCGACGCCGCGCTGCGCCACCAGATCGACGAGCACGACGAGTACGAGCGGCTCGTCGCCGACGGCACCGTGCATCAGGCGCCCGCCGGCACCGACGCCGACTACTTCCTGCTGTCGTTCGCGAAGGAGCTCGACGCCGCGCTCGTCTCGAACGACCGCTTCCGCGACCGCAGCCGCCAGTTCGCGTCGGTGCGTCGGCAGATCATCCGCTACATGATCCTCGCCGACGAGGTCGTGCTCGAGCGGCGCACGTCGCGCCGGAAGGGGCACCCGGACAAGCCCCAACCGCCGCACCCCACGAACGGCCAGCACTCCGGCCGCTCGCGGGGCTTCTGACGCCGATCGCGGCTCGACCGCGTCAGGCGGCGGCCGGTCCGGCCGGGGGCAGCTCCAGCTCGAAGCGGAACGTCGTCCCCACGCCCTCCTCCGACTCCACCTGGAGCTCCGAGTCCATCGCCGACAGGAGCTTCTGGCAGATCGCGAGACCGAGCCCCGCGCTCGAGAACGCGTAGTCGTCGCGCGCCGCGCGGCGGCGGAACGTCTGGAACAGCTGCGCGAGCACCGACCGTGGGATCCCACGCCCCGTGTCCTCGACCGAGAACGCCACCCGGGTGCGCGATCGCGCCTCGACCCGGAGCGACACGCGGCCGGCCGGGGTGAACTTCAGCGCGTTCGTCACGAGGTTCACGAGCACCCGGTGCAGCGCCGCACCGTGCCCGATCCGCACCTCGCGCGGCAGCTCCGGCATCTCGAGCAGGATCCCCTTCTCCTCGGCCAGCGGCGCGGCGATCGACGCCACCGCCTCGACGACGTCGGTGAGGACCAGCGGCGCCGGCTCGCCGGCCGCCAGGCGGTCGCCGCCGCGCGCGAGCTCCATCACGTCGCTCACCATCGCGCTCAGCCCGAACGCGGCGCCGTAGACGAGAGCGAGGGTGCGGTCCTCCGCCGGCGGTCGCGGATCGACGCCGAGCGCCGGGCGGCGCAGCCGCTCCACGAGGAACAGGATCGAGCCGAGCGGCGAGCGCATGTCGTGCGCGACCTCGACGAGCAGCTCCATCGCCGTCGCGCCGGTGAGCTGACCCATCGCAGTCCGCACGCCGTCCTCCTCGAGCGCCGTCTCCACGCGCTCGAGCGCGAGCAGGGCGCGCAGCACGTCCGCCGGATCGGCGGCCGGCAGGCCACGGCTCCGCGCCTCCACCGTCTGCGTCGTAAGCCGCTGCCGCATGGCGCGCACGAGCGCCGTGGCCGGCACGGTCGCCGGCAGGTCCTCGCGCCGGAGCGGCGCCGGCGACCCCGGCACGTCGAGCGTCGCCCAGGTGGCGCGGGCCGCGACGCACAGCAGCCGCAGCGCCCGGCGCGCCCGCTCGCGCGCCGCGCCGTCGAGCGCGGGCCCGGGCACCACCGCGAGGCGGCCGTCGGTCATCTCATCCTGCACCCACGCCGCGGCTCGGTCGAGCTCCTCCCAGATGTCAGCCCCGGCGCCGGCTGCCTCGCGGGACGGCAGGAGCGGGGCATCGGAGGTCGTGAGCGGATGCGCGTCGAGCACCGGCTCGGACACGAGCCGCAGCGGTGGACGGGACATCGCCCCTCACTCCCCGGTGTTGGTCAGCAGCGTCGCGGTGACGTCGTCGCGTCGGAGGCCGTGCTTCTCCATGAGTCGGTACAGCGTCGTGCGGTCGATTCCGGCGAGGCGCGCCGCGCGCGACATGTTGCCCCCCGTGCGCGCCGTGAGGCGCAGCAGGTACTCGCGCTCGAAGTGCGCGATGACCTGCTCCTTCGCGTTGTGGAAGCTCTCGTTCAGGACGTTCGGCAGGACCGAGTTGCCCCCGCTCGTGCCGACCGCCTCGTCGTACAGCGACACGTCGTCGGGCGACAGCATCGCGCCCGGCTCGGCCACCACCGAGACGTGCTCCACGACGTTCTGCAGCTGGCGCACGTTCCCCGGCCACGTGCGCGACTTCAGGAACGCCATGCACTCGGCGCCGAAGCGCGGCGACGGCGCGGAACCGCGGTGCTGCTTCCAGAACCGCGCGAGGAAGTGCTCGGCGAGGAGCGCGACGTCCTCCGGCCGCTGGCGGAGCGGCGGGAGCTTCACCGGCACGACGCACAGGCGGTAGAACAGGTCCTCGCGCAGCAGACCGTCGCGCACCGCCTCCTGCGGATCGCGGTTCGTCGCCGCCAGGATGCGGACGTTCACCACCGTGTCCGACTTCTCGCTGCCGACGCGGCGCACCACGCCGTCCTGCAGGACGCGCAGGAGCTTCGCCTGCAGCGACATCGGCATCTCCCCGAGCTCGTCGAGGAACAGCGTGCCGCCGTTCGCGACCTCGAACAGGCCGGGCTTGTCGCGGTCGGCGCCGGTGAAGGCACCCTTCCGGTGGCCGAACAGCTCGCTCTCCAGGAGCCCCTCGGGGAGCGCGGCGCAGTTGATCTCCACCATCTTCCGGCTCGCGCGCCGGCTGTGGCGATGGATGAACTGGGCGATGAGCTCCTTACCGGTGCCGCTCTCGCCGAAGATCATCACCGACGCGTCGGTCGGCGCGACACGGCGGGCCATCATCACCGCCTGACGGAACGCCGGCGAGTCGCCGAGCAGCGCGGCGTCGGCATCCTCCGACTCCTCGCCGTCCCCGGTATCGACGCGCAGCTCGCGGGCCGGGCGCGGTCCTTGGCGGGCGGCGTGCGCGGCCCGCCCGATCAGCACCTGGAGGTGCGACGCCGCGAACGGCTTCGGGAGGTAGTCCCACGCTCCCGCCCGCAGCGCGTCGAGGCTCGAGGCGACCGTCGGGTTGCCGGTCATGACGACGACGAGCGTGCTCGGGTCGGCGGCCGTGATGGCGCGCAGCACGTCGAGCCCGCCGACCGGCGTCATGTACAGGTCGACGAGGGCGACGTCGAAGTGCCGGCGCGTCGCCGCCTCGATCGCCTCGTCGCCGCGGGCGAACGCCGCGACGTCGTGCCCGTCCAGGCGCAGGATGTTGGCGCATCCTTCCCGGAGCGTGCGGTCGTCGTCGACGATGAGGATGCGAAGGCGACGCGCCTCGTCGGGCGCCTGCGGCGGGGTAACCAGCGAGGACGGCATGGCCATGGCGACCGACGTGGATCGGTGAGAGGGAGTCCGATCTGCGGCGGCCCGTGAGCCACGCCCCCAGCGGCGCAATTCGCTCTCGACACAACTCGCGAGCGGCGCTTACTTAGGGTGGTCCGGGCACCGCACAGAGCGGTGTGGGTTGCCAGCCACGTTCTGTGGCATGGGCGCCCCACCTCTGGTGTCGGTCGCCTGGGGGCGGATCTTGAGCGCCCGTCGTGGGTACCGTAGCGCGTCGCGAGCTGCTGGGGCGTCGCGGGCTGGTGGACGAGTCCGCTGGCACGCACCGTGACGCTTCAGGCGATACCTGCGTCTCTCGGCGTACCGCGCGTGCCGCCTCCGACGGGCACCGGGTGCCCGTCCCCGGCTCTGCTCGCCCACGCGCCGCCCGTTCGCTCCCGCGCGGGCAACCTCCACGAAGGCTGTCCCAGCTCTGATGTCCGCGAACCTGCCCCCGCTCCCCGCCGGATCGGACGCGCCGCTGCCTGTGCCGGCCGCCGAACACGCGCTTCAGCCGTACGACCCCGCCGCCTACGCGCCGCCCGCGGCGCCGGCCGATGAAGCGGGCGGTGCTCTGAGCGTCGGCCGCTTCATGGCGGCAATGTCGCGCTACAAGTGGCTCGTGGCGGCCCTCGTCGTCCTCGGGCTGGGTGGCGGCTTCGTCGCGACGCGGTTCATCGATCCGGAGTACGAGGTCAACGCGACGATCTTCAGCAGCGGTTCCGGGAACGAGAAGCCGAGCATGATCAACCCGGCGCAGCTCACCGGGAACGCGGGATGGCGCGATCTGTTCCAGAGCTTCGCCATCATCGACCCGGTGGTGCAGAAGCTCTCGCTCTACATCCAGCCGGCGAAGGCGTCCGACTCGCTGCTCTTCGCGACGTTCCAGATCGACCCGGTCAAGAAGCAGTTCCGGCCCGGCACCTACACGCTGAAGACCGAGCGCGGACGATTCTCCCTCACCGACAAGGTGGGGTTCACGCACGAGGTGGGAACGGTCGGCGACTCCGTCGGCCGCAGCGCGGGCTTCGCGTGGGTTCCCCCCGCTCGCCTGCTCGGCACCCGGTCGCGTGAGGTGGAGTTCACCGTGCTCACGCCGCGTGAGGCGTCGCGCGACGTGCAGAAGCGGCTGGCGATCACCATCAAGCAGGCCAGCCCGGTCATCGGGCTCACGCTCACGGGTACGGCGCAGCAGAAGCCCGCCGCCACGATGAACGCGATGCTGACGCAGTTCGTCGACGTCGCGACGGAGCTGAAGAAGCGCGAGATGGTCGCCTCGACGACGACGCTGAACACGCAGCTCGACGAGGCCTCGAAGGGTCTCCAGGCCGCGGAGCAGGCGTTCGAGGACTACCGCGTGAAGACGATCGCCGAGCCGTCCGAGACGCCGACGGTGATCTCCTCCGACCCGAAGTCGCAGAACATGGCCGTCGGCCAGCCGATCTTCAACGCGTTCTTCACGCGCAAGACGGAGGTCGATCAGCTGAAGCGCGATCGCGAGTCGCTCGAGCGGCTCCTCGGGCAGATCAAGGCGCCCGGTTCCACGCTGGCGCCCGAGATCCTGCTCACGGTGCCCACGCTCGCGAACGATCCCGGCGCGGCCGGCGTGAAGCAGACGGTCGACGAGCTCACGCACGCGACGGTCGACCTGCGCGTGAAGCTGCAGACGCTCACCGATTCCAACCCGCTCGTCGTCGACGCGCGGCGCAACATCGCCGAGCTGCACGATCGGGTGCTGCCGCAGCGGCTCACCGACTACATCGCCACGCTCCGCACGCGCGAGTCGCAGTACGGCCAGGAGCTGCAGACGGCAACGCACGAGCTGCAGGGGATCCCGGAGCGGACGATCCAGACGGGCGTGCTCGCGCGCGAGCGCGACGTGCGGGCCGAGATCTACACGAAGCTGCGCACCGCGTCGGCGCAGGCGCAGCTCGCGCAGCAGTCGGCGGTGCCGGACGTGAAGATCCTCGACACCGCCATCACGCCGCTCGCGCCGTCGTCGAACACGGCGCCGACGTTCATCGGCGGCGGTCTGTTCGCCGGTCTGGTGATCGGCATCGGCCTCGCGTTCCTCCTCGACCTCCTCGACAACCGCTTCCGCTACCCGGAGCAGGCGCGCGTCGACCTCGGGCTCGAGGTACTCGGCGTCGTGCCCGTCGTGGACCAGTCGGGACGCCAGTCGCCCGAGCAGATCGCGCAGATCGTGGAGGCGTTCCGCTCGCTGCGCATGAACGTCCGCTACGCGGCCGGCGCGGGCAGCCAGCGCAGCGTCGTGTTCGGGATCACCAGCCCGGGCCCGGGCGACGGCAAGTCGCTGGTCGCGAGCAACCTCGCGCTGTCGTTCGCCGAGGGCGGCTGGCGCACGGTGCTCATCGACGCCGACACGCGCCGCGGGCAGCTCAACGCGACGTTCGACACGCCGGCCGTGCCGGGGCTCGTCGAGTACCTCGAGGGCACGAGCCTGTTCGGCGAGGTGTGCTACCCGACGCGGCACGACAACCTGACGATCATCCCCTCCGGAACGCGGCACCGCCGCGCGCCCGAGCTGCTCGCCACGCCACGCATGCAGCAGCTGGTGGCGTCGCTCGCCGCGGAGTTCGACGTCGTCATCATCGACACGCCGCCGCTCGGCGCGGGCACCGACGCCTACGCGATCGGCACGGCGTGCGGCCAGCTCGCGGTCGTGCTGCGCAGCAACCGCACGAACCTCAAGATGGCGAAGGCGAAGCTCGCCGTGCTCGCGCAGCTGCCGGTCACGCTGCTCGGCGCCGTCCTGAACGAGGTGCGCACGGACAGCGGGATGTACCAGTACTACTCGTACGATCCGGACTACGTGCTGCCCGAGGAGACGCCGGCGCTGTCCGCCGGCGGCGGCGGCGGCACCAGCGTCGCCGTCCGCGAGGGCTGAAGCGAGAGCGGCCGCCGCGATCCGATGGGATCACGGCGGCCGCTCTGCTTTCGGGCTGGCCCGTTAACAGTCGGTCGCGGCGAGCGTCAGCATGTCGGCGACGGAGACCGTCGCCAGCCGCACGTTAGGCACCGCGAACACGCCCACCCGGAGCGCCGCCTCGGCCGCCATGGTGCCCGCGATCGCCCGTCCGATGCGATCGACGAGCCGACGCACGCCGGTGGCGTCGGCGCCCGGCGCGATCACCCCGAACTCGTGCGGGGTGAGGCGCGCGAACACGTCGGAGCCGCGCCCCGCGCTGCGGCACGCGTCGGCCACGCGCTGGGCGAGGCCGCCCCGCTCCGCCGGCCCCGTGGCGTCGCCGTCGACTCGCGGCGCCACGGTGAACACCGCACACGCGACCGCGCTGCCGTCTCGCCGCGCCGCCGCCTCGACCTCGCGCGCGCGCCGGAGCAGCCCACGCTCGTTGTACAGGCGCGTCGTCGGATCGACGAGCCCCTCCGCGCGCGGCACGCTGCTCCGCCGGACCCACGCCGCGAGCTGCGACACCCAGCTCCCGCCGCCGAACGGATACGTCGCCAGCCCCCATGCGCCGGCGTCGAACAGCGCGTCAAGCTGCCGCGGGTCCACGATCTCACGCGCGAGCACCATCGCGGGCAGCGGCACGGCACCGGCGTTCACGAGGCGCCCGCAGGCGTCGGCGCCACGGGTTCGCGGGTCGCCGGCCGCGCGCTCGTCGATCAGGAGCGCGTCCACGGCGCCGCTGGCGCACGGGCCCATCGCCGCCTGGACGTCCGGGACGTGAACCGTTTGGAGCCCTGCCGCGCCGAGCGTCACCTCGAGCGTGCGTGCCGTCCAGCGGCACGGCGTGACGAGGAGCACCGTCGGTTGGGACGTTCCGTCCCGAGATTCTCTGGTCTGCGATGGCACGAAGGCGCGGAGTCGGGTTACGAGATGCGCCGCGCGCGTCTTGCAAGTTTCACCGCACGCACCGTCGTATCGTGCCCACCCCGCTGCGCACGAACTATCTCCTTACCGCGTAACCATTTCGGTCGCGTATAGGATCCCTCGCGCTTCAGTAACCGCCAGCCGGAGCCGACAATTGTTGATGCGCCGCATCACGAATTGTAGTATAGGTCGAACAGATGAGAGCCCCCATCCTCCGCAAGGGGACGCGTGGTGGCGTCTAAGCTGTTGATCGATCGGCAGTTCCCTCTCGCGCGGCCACTTCGTCGCCGAGTAGCACGCTCGCTGCGTATCTCATCATCGTGACGTCTCACTCGCTTACCTCCCGCGCGGGCCGCTCGTTTGTGTCCGCCGTGCATGTCGCCGTGCTGCTTGGCACCGTGGCCGCCGTGGCCGCGGGTGCGCAGACCGGCCGCCAGTCGGGCCCCATGTCGCTCGCCTACGCCACGCGCGCGCAGATCACCCATCGTCTCGACTCGCTCGTTCAGGTCGACCAGCAGGGACTCGGAAAGCCGAAGGACAAGAAGGCGCGCGCCGCGGAGATCGCGCGGCTCCGCAGCCGGCTGACTGACGGCGACTTCCAGACGGGCGATCGCTTCCTCGTGGACTTCGGTGCCCCGGGGCAGCGACCGGACACGGTCATCGTCCTCGACAGCGTGAAGATCGCGATGGTGAACTGGCCGGCGACGTCGCTGCACGGCGTGCTGCGCTCGGAGCTACAGGGCGCCGTCGAGAAGTACGTCGCGGCGTTCGTGCGCGAGCCGCGCATCCGCGTCTATCCGCTCACGCGCCTGCAGTTCGTCGGCGGGTTCGGGCGGCCGGGCGTGTACGCGGTCGATCCGACGCGTCCGCTCAGTGACGCGCTCATGGTCGCCGGCGGAACGCAGAACAGCTCCAAGCCGGACAAGGTCACGATCCATCGTGGCGACGACGAGATCATGAGCCAGAAGAGCGTCGAGCAGGCGATCGCCGAGGGCGCGACCGTGCAGGATCTCGGGCTCGAGTCGGGCGATCAGATCGAGGTGCCGCGTCCACGGCAGGTCAACTCGTTCGGCCGCGGCCGACTGCAGACGATCCTCTTCTCCGTCTCGATCGTCACGGCCGTCCTGGCCTTCGTCCGCGCCTCCTACGCCGGTCAGTGACCGACATGGAAGAATCCTCGTTGCACCTCACATCGGGTGACGCGGCGCCTGCCCTCGGCGGGCGCGTCAAGGATGCGAGTACATCATCGAGCCAGCGGCTGCGCGCCCTTGGCTCGGTGGCGACGGGTTCGCCCAGCATTGCGTTCGACACGCCGGTGGAGCTGACCGCGGTCTCCGAGCTCCCCCACTTCGGCGTCCCGGAGCAGCCGTCCGCAGTGATCCCGGCCGAGCGCTGGGAGGTGCTCACCCGCGTCGTGAACGTCGTCATCGCCGGCATCGCGCTGCTGGTCCTCGCGCCGATCTGCGTGCTGGTGGCGATCGTGGTCAAGCTCACCTCTCCGGGGCCGGTGTTCTACACGCAGACGCGTGTCGGCGCCGATCGGCGGTGGAACCGCACGACCGCGCTGAACGAGCGCCGCATCGAGGACCTCGGCGGGCAACCGTTCACCATCCTGAAGTTCCGCTCCATGCGCACGGACGCGGAGGCGAACGGTCAGGCGGTGTGGGCGACGAAGCACGACGCGCGGGTGACGCCGGTCGGTCGCGTGCTCCGCAAGACGCGGCTCGACGAGCTGCCGCAGCTCATCAACGTGCTGCGCGGCGAGATGAACATCGTCGGCCCGCGCCCGGAGCGGCCGAGCATCGTCGTGCGTCTGCGCAACGACATTCCGGAGTACCCGTTCCGCCACCGCGTGAAGCCGGGGATCACGGGGTGGGCGCAGATCAACCACAGCTACGACTCGTGCCTCGAGGACGTGCGCAAGAAGGTGCACTTCGATCTCGAGTACATCGCGAACCAGAGCCTGTGGTTCGATTTCAAGATCATGGTGCTCACCCTGCCCGTGATGCTGTTCCGCAAGGGCGCGCACTGACGGCAGCCACGCCGACGACGACGAAGGGGCGGCCCGCGAATTTCGCGGGCCGCCCCTTCTCGCTCTCGCGATCCCGACCGACGCTCAGTCGGCGATGCTCGCGCGGCCGATGCTGTGGTACGTCAGTCCCGCCGCCGTCATCTCCGCCTGCCGGTAGACGTTGCGCATGTCGACGACGATGGGACGCGCGAGCAGCGACCGCACGCGCTCCAGGTCGAGCGCACGGAACTCGTTCCACTCGGTGAGCAGCACGAGCACGTCGGCGCCGGCCGCCGCCTCGTACGCATCGCTGCACCAGCGCACGTCGGGGAGCAGCTTCGTCGCCTCGTGCACCGCGGCCGGATCGAACGCCTGCACCGTGGCCCCGGCCTGCTGCAGCGCGGGGATGATGTCGAGGCTCGGCGCCTCGCGCATGTCGTCGGTGTTCGGCTTGAAGCTCACGCCGAGCACCCCGATCGTCGCGCCGTCGACGGAGCCGCCGGCGGCAGCGACCACGCGCTCGGCCATCGCGCGCTTCCGCTCCTCGTTCACCGCGATCACCGTCTCGACGAGCCGCAGCGGCGCGCCGGCCTGACGCGCCGACTGCGCGATGGCGCGCGTGTCCTTCGGGAAGCACGAGCCGCCGTAGCCGGGACCCGCGTGCAGGAACTTCTTCCCGATGCGGCCGTCGAGCCCCATCCCCTTCGCCACGTCCTGCACGTCGGCGCCCACGCGCTCGCACACGTCGGCGATCTCGTTGATGAACGTGATCTTCGTGGCGAGGAACGCGTTCGCGGCGTACTTGATCAGCTCCGCCGTCTCGAGCGTCGTCATCACGATCGGCGTCTCGAGCAGAAAGAGCGGTCGATAGAGCGCGCGCATCACCTCGCGGGCACGATCGCTCGTCGTGCCGATCACGACGCGGTCGGGACGCATGAAGTCCTCGATCGCCGAGCCCTCGCGCAGGAACTCCGGGTTCGACGCCACGTCGAAGTCGGCGTCGGGCCGCGTCTCACGGATGATGCGCTGCACCTGCCGCCCCGTGCCGACCGGCACCGTCGACTTGTCGACGATCACCGCGTAGCCGTCGAGCGTGCGGGCGATCTCCTCCGCCGCGGCGTACACGTACGTGAGATCGGCGAACCCGTCGCCGCGGCGACTCGGCGTGCCGACGGCGATGAACACGGCGGCGGAGCCGGGAACCGCGTCGGCGAGCACGGTGGTGAACGAGAGGCGACCGGCGCGCACGTTGTCGGCGACGAGCTGGTCGAGCCCCGGCTCGTAGATCGGGATCTCACCGCGCAGCAGCCGGGCGGTCTTCGACTCGTCCTTGTCCACGCAGACGACGTCGTGCCCGAACTCCGCGAAGCAGGCGCCGGACACCAGGCCGACGTAGCCGGTGCCGACCATCGTGATTCGCAACGAAACCTCCGAGGGGAGTGAGTGCCGGCGTCAGGTCGCGGTGGGCACCGCGGCGCCGTAGTACGACAGGTACCACTCGGCGAAGCGGCGCACGCCCACCTCGATCGGCGTGTGCGGCGCGAAGCCGACGTCGCGCGCGAGGTCGTCCACGTCGGCGTACGTCGCCGGCACGTCGCCGGGCTGCATCGGCAGCATCTGCTTGATCGCCGGCCGGCCGAGGCACTCCTCGAGCACCTCGATGAAGCGCAGGAGCGGCACCGAGTCGTGATTGCCGATGTTGTAGACGCGGAACGGCGCGTCGCTCGTCGCCGGGTCGGGCGCATCGCTGCGCCAGTCGGGGTTCGGCGCCGCCGTGCGGTCGAGCGCACGCACGACCCCCTCGGCGATGTCGTCGACGTACGTGAAGTCGCGCCGCATCTGGCCGTGGTTGAAGACCTGGATCGGCTCCCCGGCGAGGATCGACTTCGCGAACGTGAACAGCGCCATGTCCGGGCGACCCCACGGCCCGTACACGGTGAAGAACCGCAGCCCCGTGGTCGGGAGGCGGAAGAGATGGCTGTACGTGTGCGCCATCAGCTCGTTCGCGCGCTTGGTGGCCGCGTACAGGCTCACCGGGTGCCCCACCCCATCGTGCTCGCTGAACGGCATGTGGGTGTTCGCCCCGTACACGGACGACGTGGACGCGTAGACGAGATGCTCGATGCCGCCATGGCGGCATCCCTCGAGCACGTTCACGAATCCCGTGACGTTCGCGTCCACGTACGCGTGCGGGTTCACGAGCGAGTAGCGCACGCCCGCCTGCGCCGCGAGATGCACGACGCGCGTGAAGTCGCGGCGCGCGAACAACGCCTCCATCCCCGCACGGTCCGCGATGTCGAGCAGCACGAACTCGAAGCTGTCGCGCTCGCGGAGGTGGGCGAGGCGCGTCTCCTTCAGCGTCGGGTCGTAGTAGTCGTTCAGGTTGTCGAGACCGATGACCCGGTCCCCACGCGCGAGCAGCCGCTGCGCGACGTGGTAACCGATGAAGCCAGCGGCGCCGGTAACGAGGACCGTGCTGGGCATGGGCGCGTGAAGGGGACGCGTGCAGGATGCGGGGCGACTGGCGCACCGCCGCCTAAGCCTACACGCGGCCCTGGGTCGAGCCAAGCGCGCTTCGTGCGGCACGTACGCCACAGGGCCCGAGATTCGCCTGGCGGAGGTATATTCTCCGCCGCACTCCTCTTCCGACCTTCCCGCCACCGTTGTCGCAGAATCACCGCCGCCCCACCGCCGCCGCACCCCACGCCGTACGCGACCGGGTGCGCCTCCTGTTCCTGATCCGGGAGCTGTCCGTCGGCGGTGCGGAGCGCCAGCTCGCGGCGCTCGCGCGGGGGCTCGACAAGGCTCGCTTCGACGTGACCGTCGCGGCCATGTACGCGGGCGGCGGCATGTGGGAGGACCTCGCGCGCAGCGAGAACGTCCGCCTGGTGTCGCTCGACAAGGGAGGCCGCTGGGACACGCTCGCGTTCGCGCGCCGACTGATCGGGCTCGCGCGCGAGATCCGCCCGCACCTCGTGCACGGCTACATGATCCCGGCGAACGAGCTGTCGCTGCTCGCCGGGCGTGCGGTGGGAGCCAAGGTCGCGTGGGGGATCCGCATCTCCGACCAGGATTTCTCACGCTACACGACGTTCCGCCGCGTGGTGCACCGGACAGGAACGCGCCTGTCGCGCTTCCCCGACCTGCTCATCGCGAACTCGCACGCCGGCCGCGCGTCGCACATCGCCGAGGGCTATCCGGCGGAGAACTTCATCGTGATCCCGAACGGGATCGACGTCGAGGCGTTCCGGCCGGACGCGGAGGCTGGGGCGCGGTGGCGCGCCGCGAATGGCATCGACGCGGCGGAGACGGTCATCGGCCTCCCCGCGCGGCTCGACCCGATGAAGGACCACCACTCGTTCCTCGCCGCCGTCGCGCGGCTCTCGGCTGACCTGGGCGCGCGCACGCCTCTCTTCGTGTGCGCCGGCAACGGCGAGCCTGCGTTCCGTGCGGAGCTCGAGGCGGAGGCCCGCCGGCTCGGCGTCGCGGAGCGCGTCCGGTGGATGCCCGCCGTCCGCGAGGTGACGGGGCTCTACAACGGGGTCGATCTCGTCACCAGCGCGTCGGCGTTCGGCGAGGGGTTCCCGAACGTGCTCGGCGAGGCGATGGCGTGCGGCACGCCGTGCGTGGCGGCGACGAGCGGCGACGCGGCGGCGGTCATCGGCGACACGGGCGTCGCCGTGCCGCCGCGCGATCCACCGGCCCTCGCCACGGGGTGGCGGACGCTGCTCGCCATGCGGCCGGAGGAGCGTCGCGCGCTCGGGGCGCGGGCCCGCGAGCGGATCGCCACCGAGTACACGATCGCGCGGCTCGTCGAGCGCTCCAGCCGGGCGTTCGAGGCGGTGGTGCGCGGCGAGCACGCGGTCGGCGTGAGCGCCGCGTGAGGGCCGCGTGAGCGCCGCCGCGTGACATGCGGGGGTGCGCCGATCGCCGGCGCATCCCACAGTTACCTTTCCCCGGCTCGGCCAGTCGACGCCGGGACCTCATCCGCCTCTGGACATGCACTATCTCGTCACCGGTGGCTCGGGCTTCATCGGGCGCTACGTGTGCGAGCGCCTCGCAGCCCGCGGCGACCGGTTCACCATACTCGACCTCGTGCCGCCGGACGCCGACGCGCCCGCGGCCGCGCGCTTCGTGCAGGGCGACGTGCGCGACGAGCGGGCGGTGCGCGCCGCGCTCGAGGGGTGCGACGCCGTCTTCCACCTCGCCGCGGCGCACCACGACTTCGGCATCGCCCGCGACACGTACTTCGACGTCAACGAGCGCGGGACCGCGCTGCTGTGCGACGCGATGGACGACGTGGGGCTGCCGGAGCTCTGCTTCTACTCGAGCGTCGCGATCTACGGCGACGCCCCGGAGCCGCATCACGAGGACTCGCCGACGGCGCCGAACAACAACTACGGCGCGTCGAAGCTCGCCGGCGAGCGCGTGGTGCGCCGCTGGACGGAGCGCGGCGACGGGCGGCGCGCGCTCGTCATCCGGCCGACGATCACGTTCGGGCGGCGGAACTACGCCAACATGTACTCGCTCATCCGCCAGATCGCGGGCGGCACGTTCCTCCCCGTCGGCGCGATGGAGAACGTGAAGAGCCTCTCCTACGTCGAGAACCTCGTCGACGCGACGCTGTTCCTCTGGGACAGGCGCGACCGCGGCGCGTTCGAGGCGTACAACTGGGTGGAGAAGCCGGACATGTCGAGCCGCCAGATCGCGGACGCGATCTACGCGTCGCTCGGCCGCACCGCGCCCGCGTGGTCGGTGCCGCTGCCGCTCGCGCTCGCGCTCGCGACGCCGTTCGATCTCGTCATCAAGCTGACCGGGCGCAACCTGCCGGTGTCGTCGATGCGCATCCGGAAGCTCGCGAGCGAGCAGACGAAGTTCGAGTCGGACAAGGCACGCGCGGCGGGCTTCGTGCCGCGCCACACGCTCCGCGAGGGCATCGAGGCGATGGTGCGCTGGTTCGTGGCGGAAGGGCGGAGCCGGCGCCCGGTGTGGCGCGTGCCGCCGGCCGTGCCGCCCGCGTTCGCCGTGCACCCCGGCGGCTCGCGGGCCGACGGCCCGATCGACGTCCGGTCCCCCGCCCCACTGACATGAAGGTCCCAACCGCCCGCGAGTTCTTCTTCCCGTCGCGCCCCCTCTCGCCGGCCGAGCAGGTCGACGTCGAGACGCGCTTCTTCCGGGCCCTGCGACTTCCCAACGGGACGTACAAGACCACGTACGCCAACCGGCTCCCGGACGTCGACGCAGCGCTGTGTGACTTGCTCGAGGCCGACGGCGCGGCCTCGGCGACGACGCCCGTGCGCGTGCTCGACGTCGGTGTCTCGTCGGGGATGACGACGCTGGAGCTCGTGCAGGCGATGGAGGCGCGCGGCATTCCGCGCCAGGTCGTCGCGGTGGACCTCACCGTCAACGCGTACCTCCACCGCGCGTTCGGCGTCGCGGACCTGCTCTGCGATCCGAGCGGCCAGGTGCTGCAGATCGCGCTGCCGTTCGCCGCGAAGGGACGCCCGCACGATCCCCGCGGCTCGTTCCCTCGGCGCGCGCTGCAGTCGGCGTTCGAGCTCGCCGAGCGCTGGGTGGGTGGCCCGAACCGGGCGCGCGTGGGGCGCCTCGTACAGCTCATCTCCCCGCGCCTGCGCGAGCGCAGCGACGTGACCGTCGTGGAGCACGACCTGACGCGCGCCAACGCGGCATGGGACGGGCAGTTCGACGTGGTCCGCGCGGCGAACATCCTGAACCTCGACTACTTCGACGAGGCGACGCTCGCCCGCATGGTCGGGTATCTGCGCCGCGCCCTCCGGCCCGGCGGCATCCTCGTCGTGGCGCGGACGCACGACGACACCCGCCGGAACCACGCGACGCTTTTCCGCCTGGTCGACGACGGCCTGCATCCGGTGCGACGGATCGGCGACGGCTCGGAGATCGAGAGGATCGCCCTCGTGCCGGCCGGCGTCTCGTGACGTCGGGCACCGTCACGGGGCCAGCCGAATCGCGCGGCGCGCCCGCCCGCGAGGTCCGCCGCCTGGCGGGCGGCCGACCGCTGCGGATCGTGCTCGCATCGGAGACGGAGGTGATCGGCGGCGCCGAGATGATGCTCCTCCACCTCACGCGCACGCTGCAGGCGCGCGGGCACGAGGTGCATTTCGTGTCGCCGCTCCACAAGCGCGACTGGCTCGGCGAGCGGCTGCGCGAGCTCGGCACGGCGACGCACTCCGTCGAGTTCCGCCGGGCGCTCGATCCGGCCGCAGTGCGGCAGCTCCGGACGATCGTGCGGCGTGTGGATGCCGACGTGGTGCACAGCCACATGTTCGGCATGGCGGTCTACGGCACCGCGGCCACGCGTCTCACGAGGGTGCCGCACGTCATCTCGATGCACGGCACGGGGCACGAGACGGCCGAGCGACGGCGGCGGATCGCGCTCCGCTGGGCGTTCCGACAGAGCGATGTGGTGATCGCCGTCTCGCGTGGGCTGCGCGAGGAGCTGCGCGGCCTGCTCGGTCGCTCCGCGGCGGATCGCATGCGCATCCTGTACAACGGTGTTCCCGACGTGCGCGGCGACGGGACCGCGATTCGGCGGGAACTCGCGTTGGCGCCGCACGAGCTGCTCGTGGTTGCCGTCGGGAACCTGTTTCACAACAAGGCGCACCTCAACCTGCTGAAGGCGCTCGCTCAGCTTCCTCCCGAGCTGCCGTGGCGGGTCGCCATCGCGGGTCGCGAGGAGGAAGCGACGGACGACCTCCGCGCGTTCATCGCCGCCCAGGGGTGGGAGCGGCGCGCGCACCTGCTCGGCAGCCGGCGGGACGTGACGGATCTGCTGGCGGCCGCCGACGTGTACGCGATGCCGTCGCTACGCGAGGCTTTACCGATGTCGCTCCTCGAAGCCATGATGAGTGGGACGCCGGTCATCGCGTCGCAGGTCGGCGGCATTCCCGAGGTCGTGACGGACGGCGTCGACGGGCTGCTCGTGCCGCCGGGCGACGTGTCTGCCCTGGCCGCAGCGGTGCGCCGGCTCCTCGGCGATCGCGATCTGCGCGCCAGCGTGGGCGCCGCCGGTCGGACACGCGCGCTCGCCGACTTCAGCCTGCAGGCGATGACCGAAGCGCACGAGGCGGTGTACGACGAGGTCGCTCGGCGCGGTGCCGGTCGCCCGTCGACCGCACCCGGATCGCGTTGACCTCGCGTTCGCCTTCACCTCTCTTCACCGAATCGATGCTTCCTGCGAACGCCCAGCCGCGCCAAGCTCTCCGGCCGCCACCCGTGGCGATCGCATCCGCCGCGGCCGCCGCCGACGTGAAGCTGTACTGGGAGAAGGCGTGGATGGCCGCGACCGCGCTCACGGTCATCCTCGTCATTCGACTGCTCGAGGTGTATGCGCCGCTCGCGGCGCTGCATCCCGCGGTGCTCGGCGTGTTCGCGTCGGTCAGCGTGCTGCTGGTGCGCACACCCGGGAAGGCGTGGAACACGGCCCTGCGGGACCGGCAGCTGCGCGCGACGCTCTTCTACTGCGTCATCATCTGCCTGAACGTGCCGTTCGGGCTGTGGCGCGGCGGCTCGATGCCGACGGTCAACGCGCTGCCGTACCTGATCGCGCTCACCGTCGTGATGTTGCTCGTGCAGCCGAAGCGACAGGATCTCGATCGGCTCATGAACTGGACCGTGATCTTCGGCGGCGTGTTCGCCGCGTACACCGCCTTGATCGCGCGCACGCGCTTCGACGTCGTCGGCGGCGCGCGGCTCAGCACGTACGGCAGCTACGACTCGAACGACCTCGCATCGATGATGAGCATGCTCATGCTGCTCGCCATCGGCATGGCGATGCGGACGCGAGGCCGGTGGCGGCTCGCTGCCCTGGGCTGCCTCACGATCATGTTCGTGGTCTTCGTGAAGACCGGATCGCGCGGCGGCGTCGTGGCTTTCGCGCTGGCGACGTCGGTGCTGCTCCTCGGTCAGAACATCCGTCGGTTCGTCGTGCTCGTGCTCGCTCTCGGCATCGCGCTTCCGGCCGCGTGGACGTTCGGGCCGCGCACGTTCCGCGTCCGAACGATGTCCCTGTTCACGATCGAGCAGGATTACACCTACACCTCGCACCAGGGACGCATCGAGATCTGGAAGCGCGGCCTCGGCTACTTCGCCGAAAGCCCGATCCTCGGCGTCGGGCCGAACAACTTCCCGGTCCGCGACGGCGCCGCGCTCACGCAGATGGGCATTCCCGGGAGCTGGCTGACCGCGCACAACACCTACGTCCAGGCGATGGTGGAGGTAGGGATCTTCGGCATCGGCGGCCTGCTGTACATGCTCTATCGCGCGGCGCGAGACGCGCTGCCGCTGTACCGACCGCGCAGCCGGGGGCCGACGAAGCTGCACCGGCCGGAGATCCTCGCAGCGCTCATCTCCTTCGCCACGGCGGCGTTCTTCCTGTCGCACGCCTACTCGTACCTGCTGTTCTATGCGGTCGGGCTGTGCGCGCTGGCTCGTCGCGTCCGCGCGGCGGAGATGGCCGGCGCGACGAGCGCGCTGCCGCGCCCCGTCGCCCAGGCGCCGTCACGCGTCCTGGGTCGCGGCCGACCGGCCTTTCGGCCCCGTCACGCGGCGATTCCGCCGCATCGTCCGTAGCGCGTCGACCATCGCGGCGAAGCGGGCGGCGTAGAACAGCTCGACGAGGAGCAGGGCAACCGGAAGGTTCACGAGTCGGCGCACCTGCGCGACACGGAACGCGTACGTCAGCAGCGGCACGAACAGCAGCAGCGCGGCGCTCACTCCGACCCGCGCTGCGCCGCTCAGCGGGAGCGGGAGCACGGCCACGAGGAGCGCGAGCGCGAGCAGGCCGACGTTCACGAGCATCATGATCGTCGGCTTCTGCGAGAGGTTCACGCGCCGACCGTCGCTGATCCCCTGGGCGTGCCACCGAAGCCGTCGGTAGAACGCGCCGACCGTCTTCGCGTTGCCGAGGTGCTGCGCGGCGAGCGCCTGGCTCTGATAGATCGGCTCCCCCGACGCGCGCACGGCGGCGCAGAGCTCGACGTCCTCGCCCGTCACGAGATGCTCGGGAAATCCGCCGACCCGCTCGAACAGCGCGCGCGTGATCGCGAAATTGCCGGCGTTCAGGTAGTGCCGGAACGCGTCGTCTTCACGCACGGTCAGCTCGTGCCACACCCGCTCGATCACGGCCGGGTGGTCCGGGAGGTGGTACTCGCAGCCGACCGCCCGCGCGCGCCCTTCGGCGAAGACGGCCACCAGACGGTCGAAGTAGTCCTCCGGGACGACGACGTCGGAGTCGATGAACGAGAGCAGCTCGCCACGCCCCCGCCGAGCGCCCCAGTTGCGCAGCGCCGAGATCGTACCGCGCATCTGGTGGACGACGGCACGGCCCGCGTGTGCCTGGACGAGGTCGAACGCGCCGTCGGTCGACCCGTTGTCGACCAGCACGACCTCGACGTCGTCGCGACGCTCGGCGGCGCGGAACAGCGCCTCGAGAGTCGGCTCGAGCAGTGCCCGCTTGTTGAACACGGGAACGACGACCGTGATGCGCGGCGAAGACGCGGGCATGAGGGGCTGCGGAGTGGCGAGCGGCGCCGCGACGCTCAGCTGAGCGTCCTCGCCGCGGGCGCCGGCGGCCTCGTGTCCGCCTCGCGCGCCGCGTGCGACGCCCAGACATGCCAGCGGCCGCGAAGTGCGTTCGCGGTCGCGATGAGGGGCACCATGAACAGCCGCCCCGCCCACAGCGCGGACGTGCCGAGCGCGGGGCGGCGCAGCAGCACGAGCGCGGCGACCAGCGCCGTCACCACGGCCGCCGCGAGCACCACCAGCCCGCCGAGCACGAGGTACGCCGTCCACGCGATGCCGACGAGCGACAGCAACGCCAGGTACGGGATGATGATGCGCGTGAGCTTGTGGATGGCGAAGTCGATCCACATCGCGTTGCGCCACGGCAGCAGCACGGCCGGCTCCCACACGCAGAGTTGGATGAGGCCCGTGAGCGTGCGGACCTTCCGGTCGAAGTGCTGCTGCCGGGTGAACTCTCGCGGGTCCTCGGCGCGCGCCGTCTCGCAGAACCCGACGCGCCACCCGCGCAACACGAGGCCCTGCGTCACGAACAGGTCGTCGCAGATCAGTGCCGGCGGCATGGGCCGCCAGAGCTCCCGGCGGAGCGCGTAGACGGCCCCGGAGACGCAGATGATGCTGTGGATCGCAGCCTGCCGGCGGCGGATGGCGACCTCGTATTCCCAGTACCGATCCATCAGCGGATCGTCCTTCGCCGAGACGATGCGGCCGCCGACGGCACCGACCCCCTCACCGCGGAGACCGGTGACGAGGTCGGTGATCGTGTTCGGCGAGAAGGACTGCTGCGAGTCCGCGAAGACGAGGACGGAGCCGCGCGCCGCACGCACCCCGGCATTCAGCCCGGCCGCCTTCCCGCCCGGCTCGTCGCCTCGGACGACGGTCGCCTGTCCGTTCACGGCGTCCACGTACGCCGAGAGCGGCTCCGCGGCACGGGCGTCGACGGACACCACGACCTCCATCCGATCGGCCGGATAGGCGGAGGCGCGGAGGTTTCGCACGCGGGCAGCCACCACCTGCGGCGCATCCCGCGTGGCGACGACGACCGAGATTTCGGGCAGCTCCGCGGCCGGCTCGACCTTCGCGCGCGCGATCGCGACGTCGGACGGCGCCTGGCGTCCGGTCGCGCGCAGACGGACCAGGAGCGGGTAGCCGGCGAGCACGAAGAGCAGCACGGCGGCCGGAATGGCGGCCAACCCGAGAGCAAGAAGGAGCATCAACGGACCGAGTTGGATCGCGCTGCGCCCGCCGGGGCGGGAGCGAGCGCGGGGCTGGCGCACAGTGGGCGCCAGCCCCGCGGATCGAGCGATAGCTGCACCTATCCTACGACCGAGGTGGTTTCAGCGTAACCCGGCACGATAGGCGAGCGTGTTGAAGAGGTGCGAGAAGGCCTCGTCGAACGCCTTCGGCGAGCTCGCCCACCAGTTGCGGCTGACCGGCTGCGCGAGACCAGCGAGAATCTGATCGACCTTCGCGTCGTAGCTGCCGTCCCCCGTCACGCGCGCGTACCAGGCGAAGGGATGCGCCATGAACCCGTTCAGCCCGGGCTCCGGGTTCGGATGCGCGGCGACCTTCGCGCCTTCGTCGGTGCCGCGGAGGCTGTGATACTCGAACGCCAGCTGCGACGGCTCCCACTCGCGCGTCCACATGTCGTCGATGCACTTCTTGACCGCATCCGGGATACGCGGGTCCGGCGTGACCTCCTCGTAGTAGCGGATGAGCGCCGAGAGCAGCATGCCGACCATGTAGTTCGACTGGCCGCCCGAATCCGGGCTCCACGTGCCGTAGCTGTAGTAGCGGCCGCCGAACTGCCCGTCCGTCCGCTGGGTGCCGAGCACCGCGGTCACCCACGTGCCCAGCGTCGACGGCGTGAGGTACGACGCGTAGTAGGTGTTCGCCGCGCCGACCGACTTGTAGTAGTTCCCCGCGTCGGCGGGCTGCGTGGAGATCTCGAGCATCGCCGCGTCGAGCGCCGCCATCATGGCCTTGGCGCGGAAGCGATCGTCGCCGTACGTGCCGCCGATGTAGGCCGAGAAGCCGGGGCGGACCATCCAGGCGAGCATCTCCGCCATCTTGCGCAGCTGGTAGCGGCTCATCTCGTCGCCGGTCGCCCAGTAGTGCACCGCCATACCCTCGGACTGGGCCCACCACGCCGTCGGCGCCCCGCTCGGCACGATATAGCCCTTCACGTAGTCGGCGGCCGCGGCGGTCGCGTGATACCAGTACGTGGGATTCGCAGTGCGCTGCCACGCCTGGTACAGGATGTACGCGCGGTCGTAGCCCGCCGTCCGGTTACATCCCCACCGGGGCCCGCACTTGGACCAGTCGGCGGCCTCGAGACGGGCATAGTCCGCATCGAACTGCGCGGCGAGCACCGACGGCGCGGGAGGGCGCGCGGCGTACAGCACACCACCCCACCGGCTCGCCGCGAGGTAGTTCGGGTCTGTCGGGAGCGCGGCCGCCGCGGGCACCTGCTGCGTGGGACGCGCCGCAAGGTCGGGCTGCGTACGCGGCCCGCCGCCGATCACGAGCGTGGCCGGGATCGCACCGCTCGCCGGGACGTCGTAGTCGAACTGCACGAGGACGGCGCGCAGCGAGCCGTCCTTGAAGTGGCCGGCGAGCGGCCGCACGTATACGGCCTGCTCGGCGCCATTCACGCGCACGTGGAACTGCCCGAGGTTCGACTCGTTCGCGAGGCCCTTCGTGAGGGGGATGCCGTTCGAGACCGTCACGACTCCGCTCCCGCCATCGAAGCGCTGCACCATCAGCGCGACCTGCCCACTACCCGGGGCGACGAACGTGGAGTCGGGGGATGGCTGAGGGGGCGTCGCGGTCGAGTCCGGCGGCGCGGGTGTCGAATCCGGCGGTGCGGGCGTCGAGTCGGGCGGCGGCGCGACCGTGTCGACCACGGTGATCACCGGGCTCGACCCCGAGATCCCGTTCACGGTGGCGACGACCGAGGCGGCGCCGAGGTGCACGGCGAGCAGCTGCCCGGTCGTCGAGTCGACGGCGAGCACCGAGTCGTCGGAGCTGTGATACACCGCCCCGGACACGGCGAACTTGTTGTTGCTGCTATCGTAGGCGACGGCGGCGAAGTTCGCCGCACCGCCGAGCCGGACCGTCCAGGTGGTGGTGTCGACGTCGCCGGCGAGGAACGTGAGCTCGAGACGGCTCGCCGAGGCCAGCGTGAGCCGGGACGGCACGGCGCGCGCGGCGAGCGCGGTCGGTGTCGAGTCGCATGCCGCGGCGAGCGCGATGCACACGGCGATGGGCGCGGCGATCAGCAGGCGAGACTCCGACAGGGGCATGATCCGGGCTGCAGAGACGAAGCCGCGTACAGGCGGTTCGATCGGTGCCCCGGAAGGCGAGAGCCGATCCGTCCGGGCGCGACGGTCGGCTCCCAGGGGCTGGGAGGCCGAGCTGAGGGCTTTCGCGATCACGATCGCGTGAGCGACTCTGAATCGAACCCGGGCGTAACGAAAGCGCGTGATCTACAGCACAAGATAGCGCACATTCCGGTTCGGGGCAGCCGTGCGCCGAAAGAGACGCGGGGCCGGTGTGCATCGATGCACACCGGCCCCGCGTCCAGCCGACGTCCCGACGTCAGGACGTCAGCACGTCAGGTGACGCGCCTCAGTGCAGCCCCGCGCGGAACGCGAAGGTGTTGAACAGGTGCGCGAACGCCTCGTCGAACGCCTTGCCCGACGCCGCCCACCAGTTGCGGCTCACGGACTGCGCGAGACCCGTCAGGATCTGGTCGACCCGTGCGTCGTACGTCGCACCGCCGGCCACCCGCGCGTACCACGCGAACGGGTACGCCATGAAGCCGTTCAGCCCCGGTTCCGGGTTCGGGCGCGCCGGCGTGGTCGCCCCCTCGTCGGTGCCGCGGAGGCTGTGATACTCGAACGCCAGCTGCGACGGCTCCCACTCGCGCGCCCACATATCGTCGATGCACTTCTTTACCGCCGCCGGGATACGCGAGTCGGGGCTGACCTCGTCGTAGTAGCGAATGAGCGCCGAGAGCAGCATGCCGACCATGTAGTTCGACTGGCCGCCGGAATCCGCGCTCCACGTGCCGGCGCTGTAGTACCGGCCACCGAACTGGCCGTTCTTTCGCTGGGTGCCGAGCACCGCGGTCACCCACGTGCCCAGCGTCGACGGCGTCAGGTACGACGCGTAGTAGGTGTTCGCCGCGCCCATTGACTTGTAGTAGTTCGCGGCGTCGGCGGGCTGCGTGGAGATCTCCAGCATGGCGGCGTCGAGTGCCGCCATCATCGCCTTGGCCCGGAAGCGATCGTCGCCGTACGTGCCGCCGATGTAGGCCGAGAAACCGGGGCGGACCATCCACGCGAGCATCTCGGCCATCTTGCGCAGCTGATAGCGACTCATCTCGTCGCCGGTCGCCCAGTAGTGCACGGCGACGCCCTCGGTCTGACTCCACCACGCCGTCGGGCCGCCGTTCGGGATGACGTACCCGTTGAGGTAGTCGGCAGCGGCGGCGGTCGCGTGATACCAGTACGTGGGATTACCGCTGCGCTGCCACGCCTGATACAGGATGTACGCGCGGTCGTAGCCCGCCGTCCGGCCGCAGTCGAACTTGGGCCCGCACGCCGACCAGTCGGCGGCCTCGAGGCGCGCGTAGTCGCTCTCGTACTGCGGCGCGAGCGACATCGGCGTCAAGCTCTTCGCCGCGTACGTGACACCGGTCCAACGCGTGGACACGAGGTACGTGGCGTCCGTCGGGAGCGCGGCCGCCGCCGGAACCTGCTTCGCGGGGCGCGCCGCGAGGTCGGGCTGCGTGCGAGAGCCGCCGCCGACGACGAGCGTCGCCGCGATGGGCGCCGCGTTCGGGATGTTGTAGTCGAACTGCACGAACAGCGCGCGGAGCGAGCCGTCGCTGTGCCGGCCGTACAGCGGCCGCACATATACACGCTGCTCGACACCGTTCACGACGACGTGCACCTGCGCGAGGTTCGCCACGGTGACCATCCCGCGCGTGAGCGGGATGCCGTTCGAGACCATCACCGGGCCGCTGCCGCCGTCAAAGCGCTGGACCGCGAGCGTCACCTGCGTGCCCATGGGGAGGGCCGCCGCGGTGACCGTCACCGGCACGGTCGCCTTTACGGTGCCGGCGGTGGCGACGACGTTCGCGGTGCCGGCGGCGACGCCCGTCACGCGGCCATCGCTGGCCACGGTCGCGACGTTAGGCGCGCTGCTCGACCACGTGACGGTCGTGCCGGCGACGGCAGTGCCGTTCGCGGCGAGCGTCGACGCGACGAGGAGCTGCGAGCTGCCCGCCTGCACGGTGAGCTTCGCCGGCGACACCGTGACGGTCGCTACGACCGGCGTGCTCGTGGACGTGCCGGTCGGCGCCGTCGGCGTGCTCGCCGTCGTCGTGGGCGAGGTGGTGGTGGTCGTGGTCGTGGAGGTCGAAGTCGACGACGTCGTCGACGACGTCGACGCCGTGCCGACTTCCACCGGCACCGAGACCGTTAGGCCGTCGCACGAGACCTTCACCGTCGTGGTCCCGTTCGCGACGCCCTTCACGACGCCGGCCGAGGTGACGGTGGCGATCGCCGTCTTCAGCGCGCTGTACGAGAACGTGCGGCCCGTGATCGCCTTGCCCTGCGCATCGACGGGCGTCGGCGTGAGCTGCGTCGTGCCGCCGACGGCGACCTTCGCGGTCGTCGGCGAGACCTTGAGCGCGACGGTGTTGCCGGCCACGGCGTCGACGACGTTGAGCACGACGCCCGTCTGCGCTCCGAGCGTGTCGTTGCGCTGGCGGACGACAATCGACACCTGGCCGGGCTTGAGCGCGCGCGCGAGGCCCGTGGAGTCGATGGTCGCGACGTCGGCGCGCGACGAGGACCAGACGAACGCGGGGACGGGCGTGATCTGCTGCCCGCTCGGATTTAGGGCGAGGGCGACGTAACGGAAGCTCTTGCCCACGACGAGGCGCGTGGTGCTGGCGGAGAGGCCGAGCCATTTGACGGTCGCGCCGGTACCGGACTCGCGATTCGGAGCCTGCGGGACCAGATCGGAGGGCGCGGTGGACGGGGAGTCGCAGGCGCCGACCAGAACCAACAGCGACGCCGCCGCGGCCCAGGTGCCCCGCGGGGCACGAGGGAGGGTGGGGGACATCTAGTACTCCGGGGTGGATCGTTTGGCGGCTCGACTGGCGTGGCACGCTGGAGCGAGTCCGGCGTGCGGTAGCCTCGTAGCTTTGCGTCCCCGGTTTTCACCGGGTTTGCCGTTGTCAGCCGATCTCCGTCACCAGGAGATCCGACCTACGTTGCGCGCGGCGGCGGGAAGGCGGCGGGAGGTGGGACGTACCGATGATGCCGGGCCGTCCGCGCGCATCCAACAGACGAGAGACGCGTGACGGGAGTCACGCGTACACCGTCACGACTCTCGTGAAATTGCCGTTAGGCGGTCGACGTGCTCCAGCAGCGTGACCGCCTGTCGTCGGCGGCTGAAGCGTCCATCGGCGCCGACGGCGACGGGGCGCTCACCGTTGCGGTACTGCAACACATGACGACGAATGACCTGCGCGATTCCCGCAACGTCGTCGGGCGCCACGACATCGGCGCTGGAGCCCTCGAGCACGAGCGCCGTGGCGCTGTCGCGACGCGCGAGCGCGAGCAGCCACGCATCGTACGTCGCGTACTCGAATACCTTCGACGGCACGGCGGTCTCGGTATCCTGCGGGAGCGACACGAGCAGCGACGCGCTCGCGAGCAGCCGCGCCGCCGCCGAGCGCGGGCCCGGCGGGTGATAGCGCACGAACGGCTCGACGCCCTCCTGTTGCGCGAGCGCAACGACCGGCGGCGACAACACGTCGACCGGGCCCATGAGCTCCAGGCCGAACTCCGCGGGCGTGAGCCCGAGCTCCGCGATCACCTGCGCGGAGGCGCGGAACAGCAGCCGCGGGTCGCGGTCGAAGTAGATTGCGCCGGTGTACGCGACCAGGAAGCGTGGATCGCGCGCGACGCTCGGACGATCCTCCGCGTCGCTGCCGTTCATCACGGTGACGATGCGATCGGCGCGCCTTGGGTACGCGGCGCGCATCGCACGCGCCGCGAGCTCGGTGTTGCAGACGATGAGCGCCGCGTCGTCCATCACGCGCCGCTCGAACTGCTCCGTGACGCGAAAGTACGTGGGGCTCGCGAGGCCGACCGCGACGCGCTCCCCGAGGAGCCACGGATCGCGCATGTCGACGACGTGCGGCAGCCTGGCGCGCCGGGCGATCCGGCGCGCCGCCACATGCGCGAAGTGCGGCGGTCCGGACGACACCACCACGTGGTGACGCGCGTCGAGCAGCCGACTGCCTAACGCAGTCGCGGTCGACGCCCAGCGCAGCTCGCCGCCGATCCACTGCAGCGACGTGACGTTGCGGAACAGCTCCCGCGACGACAGGCGGAGGCGGCGCGCCTCGTCGCGCGCGACGCTGCCCGGCGTGCCGCCGCCCGGCGCCCGCGCGCCGTCAGGCATGGCGCCGGCCGCCGCCCCCACCGCGCGGCCGCGCGGCCGCGCGGGAACGCGCAGGCCCCGGGTCACGCGCAGGAGCGCGTCGAGCGCGCGCAAGCCGACCGCCCTCGAGTGCGGCACGCCGAAGAGCCGCATGCCAGGCGGCAGATCGCGCAGTCGCGCGACATCCGTGTCGTCGAGGGTCGCCGGGTCGTTGCACACGACGTCGGTGCCCCACCCCCACTCGGCCGCCACCTGTGACATCTTCTGCCAGCGGAGCCCGCCCACCGTCGTCGATGGCGGGAAGTGCGGGCTCACGAGAAGGATGCGCCGGGCGAACGGCGACGGCGGCTCCGCGGTGTGGTGGAACGGCACCGGCGCGTCGTCGCTCCTCGCCGCGCTCATCGCGCGGCGAGCGCCGCGACCGCGCGCACCCCTGCACAGCCGTCCCACCCCTCGGGACGCCGCGGCACGGCGGGGCGCTTCGCGGCCCGCACGAGAGCGGCGAGCGGCGCGGGGTCGGGCGTCAGCCGGTTCGTCCCCTCGGTGATCGTCACCGGCCGCTCGGTGTTCTGCCGCACGGTGAAGCACGGCACGCCGAGCGCCGTCGTCTCCTCCTGCAGGCCGCCGGAGTCGGTCACCACCGCGTGCGCGCCCTCCACGAGGTCGAGCATCTCGAAGTACGATACGGGGTCGAGGAGTCGCACGCCGCCGGCATCGAGCCCAAAGCGCGTCAACCGCTCCCGCGTACGCGGGTGCGCCGGGAAGTACACGGGCCGCTCGCGCGCGATCTCGGCCAGCACGTCGACGACCGCGCGCAGACGCTCCGGCGTGTCGACGTTCGACGGCCGGTGCAGCGTGACGACGACGTGCGAGCCGTCGGCGCCGAGCGACTGGCGGAAGCGCGTCGCGCGGGCCGCGGGCAGCGCGTAGAACAGGCTGTCCACCATCACGTTGCCGACGAACGCGATCTCCGACTCGGGCTCCCCTTCCCGCAGCAGCTGCTCGTCGGCATCGCGCGAGGGAGTCAGCAGGAGATCCGCGAGGCGGTCGGTGACGAGGCGGTTGATCTCCTCCGGCATCGTGCGGTCGTGGCTCCGCAGCCCCGCCTCAACGTGTGCCACTCGCAGGTGCAGCTTGGACGCGACGATCGCCGCCGCCATCGTCGAGTTCACGTCGCCGTAGACCACGACCCAGTCCGGGCGCCGCTCCTCGAGCACCGGCTCGATGCGCTCCATGATGCGCGCCGTCTGCGCCGCGTGCGTGCCCGAGCCCACCGTGAGGTTCACGTCGGGCGCGGGGATGCCGAGGTCGCGGAAGAAGTCCTCCGAGAGCGCGGCGTCGTAGTGCTGGCCGGTGTGCACCACGAGCTGCTCGATGCCCTGAGCCTTGGCGGCGCGGTGCACCGGAGCGAGCTTCGGGAAGTTCGGCCGAGCGCCGACGACGTGAAGGATGTTCATGAGTGCGAGAGACGATCCGGGCGCGCCGCGCCCGACGGATGGGGGGAGGCAGCCCGAAACCTTCGTCGGACCGCCGATACGGGTCAAGTCTCGGCAGGTCGCGCGCGATCACGCACCCTGCATGACACTGCCGTGAATTTGTGGCGACCGTCTCACGGCGCGGATGGCGACGAATACATTGTTCTCACCCGCCATTCGACAATCGGTCCGGTGGCGGATGGTCCGTGCGAACGCCGGGGGCGTCGTCGTGCGGCGAGGACCTGACTCCAAGCTCGACGTGGCCTCTCCACTCCCAACGGACCCCGCACCACGACCGGCCCCTGGGGCCCCCCGCGCGGCACCGCAGGACGCCGGGTCGATCGTGCCGCGCCCCGGATCACGCCCTGAACCCGCTCCGACGCCGTTCCTGAAGCGCCCGATCCTGCTCGTGACGCCCTGGTACGGGGGGAACCTGGGCGGCGTCGCGGTGAGCGCCGCGAGCACGGTGGCGGCGCTGCGACGCATCGGTGTTCCGGTGGTCGTCCTGCAGATGGAGTCCGCGTCGAGCCTCGTGTCGATCAGGCGAGGCGCCGTCGGCGAGCGGGTGATCTCGCTGTCGATGACCCCGTTGCTCTCGACGACGCCGCTGCGGACCCCGGGACGTCTCCTGCGTGCGCTGGTGGGCAACTGGGTCAAGCGGCGGTTCATCAGTCTCGTGCTGTGGACCCTGATCCACCGCTACGGGCTGCGCCTGGTGCACTTCCAGTACTGCGCGGAGAGCTACGACGAGATTCGCCGCGCGGCGGAGCGCTACGGGATTCCGATCGTCGTGACGTTCCGTGGCAGCGAGGTGAACGTCCACTTCGACTCGCCGGAGATCGGCGGCGTGATCCGCCGGCTGATTCGCTCGGCGGTACGGATCACGACAGTCTCGGCCGGGCTCGGAGCCACGCTCGCCGAGCTGTCGCCAGAGGCGGCGAAGAAGTCGCAGGTGATCCGCAACGCCGTGCCGCTCTCCGTCTGGGATGCGTCGGCGGCGCGCGAGCCGGAGCCGAGCCGTGCGCGCGACATCGACGTCCTGTACGCCGGCAACCTCGTGCACGTGAAGGGGCCCGACCAGCTCCTCCAGGCGTTCGAGATCGTTCGCGCCGCCGTGCCGCGGGCGAAGCTGGTGCTCATCGGCGCCGGCACGATGGAGGCGCAGTTGCGCCGCCAGGTCAGGGCCGCGGGACTGGAGGAGGCGGTCCGCTTCGACGGGCGGATCGACCGTGCGGCGATCCTCGACTACTACAACCGCGCGCGCGTCCTGGCCCTGCCGAGCCGCAACGAGGGGATGCCCCTCGCGGCGATGGAGGCACAGATCGTCGGCGTTCCGGTCGTGGCGATGGACGTCGGCGGGGTGCGCGAAGTCTTGCTGCCGGGCGAGACCGGCTTCGTGGTGCCGGCCGGCGATGTCAAGGCTTTCGCGGATGCCCTTCGGACACTACTAGAGGACGAGCCCCGGCGGGTGCAGTTCGGCAAGGCGGCCCGACGTCACGCGCTGGCGGCGTTCGACCCGATCGACATGGCGTCCCGGTACGAGGCGATGTACGAGCAGATCGCGCCGGACGCCAAGACGTAGGAGTCCCCTCCCCGCCGCCCCTCCTCCCGCACCGCCATGTCCCACGCTGCGCCGTCGATCGAGGAGCAGACCCACTTCTACGACGCGCGCTGGCGTGACGTGCGCTTCGTGAACGCCATGAAGCTGCAGCGGGCGGCGGCGATCCTGGAGGCGATCGGCGAGGCGGACCTCCACCAGCCGCGGATGCTCGAGCTGGGGTGCGGCACGGGATGGCTCACGGCCATTCTCGCGCAATTCGGTCCGACGGTCGGCGTGGAGCTCTCCGGCGAGGCGGTGGAGGCCGCGCGGGCTCGGTTCCCATTCGCCGAGTTCGCGCAGATCGATATCGGGAGCTGGCAGCCCGAGCGCGAGGGCTTCGACGTGATCGTGAGCCACGAGGTGGTCGAGCACCTCGAGGACCAGCGGGCGCACCTCGCGCTCGCGCGGCACGGGTTGCGGCGGGGTGGGCTGCTCGTCCTCACTACGCCGAACGCCGACACGGTGCGAGCGAGCGAGACGCCGAGCACACCGCTCTCCGATCAGCTCATCGAGCACGTGCTGCCCCGGAGGGAGCTGGTGGCGCTCGTCGCGTCCTGCGGGTTCGAGGTGGTGCGCCATACGACGCTGATCGGCCGACACGGGACGCGCGGGGTACGCCGTCTGCTCAACTCGCCTCGCCTCCGCGGCCTGCTGGCTTCGGCCGGGCTGCTCCGGACGGTCGATCGCGTGTCGCTCGCGGCGGGCGCCGGCCTCCACACGCTGGTCGTCGCCCGTCGTACCTGAATGCCGCTCGATCACGGGCGCGCGCACGCTCCGTCTCCCTCTCGATGAACCGCGCCGCTCCCGTCGAACTCCCGCCAGCCCCGACCCCCGCGTCGCCCCCGATCCCGCCAGCACCCGGCGCCGGCGCGCACGCCGGTGCGCAGCAGCACCTCGACCGCCGGCTGTTCCACAGCCTCGCGTGGAGCGCCGCGAGCCGGTGGCTGATGCAGCTCGTCACGTGGGCATCGACGATCGTCGTCACGCGCCTGCTCTCGCCGTCGGACTACGGTCTGCTCGGATACGCGACGCTGTACATGGGCTTCGTCACCATGGTCAGCGAGCTCGGATTCGGCTCGGCGATCGTCGTCCTGCGCGGGTTGTCCGACGACGAGGTGGCGCAGATCAACACGATCTCGGTGCTCTCGGGTGTGGCGGCGTTCGCGCTGTCATGCGCGCTCGCGGTCCCGCTAGGGCACTACTTCCACGCACCGAACCTGCCGCCGGTGCTGTTCGTGCTCGGCACGACGTTCGTGATCGCGTCGCTGCGTGCGGTGCCGCTCGCGCTCCTGCAGCGGGAGCTGCAGTTCCGCCAGCTCGCGGTGCGGGACTCGATGGGCGCGTTCGTCGCGGCCGCGGTCGCGATCGCGCTCGCGGAGATGGGCTACCGCTACTGGGCGCTGGCGTGGAGCCAGGTCGCGTCCACCGCGGTCGTGCTGGTGCTCACGCTCACGCTGCGGTCGCACCGGTTCATGTGGCCGCAGTGGAAGCCGCTGCGGCACGTGCTGACGTTCAGCAACCGCATGGTGATCGGCCGCCTCTCGTGGTACGTGTACTCGAACGCGGACTTCTTCGTCGCCGGCCGCCGGCTCGGGCAGGTGGCGTTAGGCGGCTACACGTTCGGCTGGACGCTGACGAGTCTCCCCGTCGACAAGATCACGGCCCTGATCGGGGGGATCACGCCGGCGTTCTTCTCCGCCGTGCAGGACGACCGCGCGCAGCTGCGGCGCTACCTGCTCATGATCACCGAGGGGCTCGCGCTCCTCTCGATCCCGGCGTCGATCGGCATCGGCCTCACGGCACGCGAGCTCGTACCCGCGGTGTTCGGCCGGCAGTGGGTCGGCGTGGTGCCCGTGGTCCAGGTGCTGTGCCTGTACGCGGCGATCCGCACGGTGCGGCCGGTGCTGAACAACGTGCTGACCGTCGTCGGCGAGACGCGCATGCTCATGTGGCAGGGCATCGTGTCGGCGATCGTCTTTCCGCTCGGCTTCTGGTTCGGCAGCCGGTGGGGTCCGGTGGGCATCGCCACGGTCTGGACGGTGATCTATCCGTTCCAGTTCTGGTGGGGGATCGACTGCCTGTTCCGGACGGGCGTCGTGAGCCGCGCGGAGTATCTACGGGCGCTGTGGCCGGCCGTGAGCGGCACACTCGTGATGTGCGTGGTGGTGCTCGCGGCGCGCGCGCTGCTCCCGGCGCAGCTGTCGCTGCTGGCGCGCGCGCTGCTGGAAGTCGCGGTCGGCGCGACGGCGTTCGGCGCGGCGACGTGGCTCGTGCACCGCGAGCGCGTGATGCGCGTGCTGCGGGTGCTGCGCAACCTGCGCGCGGGGGCCGCCTGAGGGCGGCCCGGCGGACGGCCTAACGAGTCGGGCCGCTCAGCTCCCAGCGGGCGACGGCGGCAGCGCCTTCGTGACCGCGGGCAGCAGCTGCGTCGCCACCTGCCCCGCGAGCGAGTCCGCCGCCGCGTACGTCGCCGCCTGCCCGTCGCGCTGCAGCTTGCGCATGTCGATCGGGACGACGACGCGCACGAGCGCCTCCTCGGTGCGCCCGTACAGCGCGGCGTCGTGGAGGAGGTTGTACTTCACCTTGTACTCGTTCGCCTCGACGCGGCCGCGCCCCTGGTACCAGTAGTACACGAGCGCCTGGGCCCCCTTGTTGGCGAGCATGTACCGGTTCACCGGGTACGTCGCGCCGCCGGCGTGCACGGGCTGCACGCTCGCGGAGAGCGCCTCCCAGCCGGCGCCGGGGAGGCAGTTCTTCGGGGAATGAATCGTCTTCCCCTGAACCTGGTAGTCGTAGTAGCCGATGTAGACGCTGAACCCCAGGTCGGTCGAATCGCGCTCGAACAGCCGGAGCACGTAGTCGCTCATGCCGGCGATCTTCTGCTCGTCGGCGGAGATCACGGTGTCCTTCGAGGCGAAGCCCGGCGCCGATATCTGCACGGCGCTCATGTGCGTGCGCGGCGGCACACGCTTCTGCGTGCGCATGCCGGAGATCATGACACAGCCGACGCCGAGGATCGCCGCCGGCGCGAAGCGCATCGCGTCACGCATCGAGGACCGCCTTCGAGTCCGACATGGCACCGGCGCGCCGGCTGGCGACGAACCGCTCCAGCGCGAGCAACGCCCACGCGACGCCGCCGAGGATGAGGAACGCCACGAGGAAGATCAGCCACCCTTCCGTGATGTGCATGAACCCCTCGCCGAGCGCCGGGTCGACGAAGAACACCAGGAAGCCGGTGAGGAACACGCGCACTCCGTTCAGCACGATCGCGACCGGGATCGAGATGAGCAGCAGCAGCACCCGGTTGATCGGGTACGTGAGCGTGATGGCGCCGAGCAGCACACCGAGGCTGAGGAGCGCGGTGAGCGACCGCAGACCGCTGCACGCCTCGGCGACGAAGAGCTGGTGCCCGGGAATGCGAATCACGTTGCCGGTGAGCATCACCGGGATGTCGCGCCATGCGAGGAGCCCGGCGCCGATCTTCGACGCGGTGAACTGCAGCGGCAGCGCGATGCGATTCAGGATCAGCTCGGGCAGCGGCACCGACAGCGCGATGAGCGCGAACGGCAGCCACCAGCGAAGGAGCTGACGGAAGCCGAAGTACCACACCGTGAGCCCGGCGGCCGCCATGATCATCGACCCGCGCATCGTGAACAGCTCGGCGGCGAGGTCGGAGAGATAGCGGAAGAACACCGCGGCGAGGAGCAGCAGCCCGCCGACGAGGCGGTTCGGCCGGGCGTCGGGCGCGATGCCGAGCTTCCACGCGAAGTACACGGCGAGCGGCGCGAGCAGGAGGCCGTGTCCCGCCTCCGGGTTGCTCCACCAGTCCTTCACGAGAAGCTCGAACGGCCGCTCGAACAGCACCGCGAACAGCGCCGCCGACAGCAGCAGCGGGATCGGCGGGATCCCACGCAGCGAGAACGGGCGCGGCGACGCCGCGGGCGGCGTCGCGAGCGGCGTCGCGTCGGCCGGCCGCGGGGCGGCGGCATCCGTCATCGGGAGCGGGCGGGCGGGGTCGGACATGGGCGCGGGCGGCGCATGCGGCGCGGGCGACGTGAGCGCGGAGCCCCCCACCGACTCGGGCGGCGCCTCCAGGCTCAGCGTGCTGTCGTCAGAGGACAAGCTACACCAGAGAGGAAGAGGAGTCCCCGATCGACGCCGCCGACGCGCTCACTCACGCCTCGCCGCGCCCGGCGACGACGAGCGGCGCGCCCGCGGGCTGGGTGCGCCGGGCCGTCGCGCCCGGGGCGCCGCGGCTCGCCGCGAGCGCGCCGCGGCCGAGCGAGAACAGCGTGAAGACGCCGAACAGCCCCGCGAACATGGCGCCGCCCGACGAGAGCAGCACGGCGCGCTTGTAGTTCGGGTTCGCGAGGGTGCGCATCTGCACCGCGTCGAGCGCGAACAGCGCGAGGACGGCGATGCTCACGGCGCTCAGCACGAGCGTGACGTAGCCGATGATGCGGAGGAGGCCCCGGTGTCCGTTGAACGCCGCGAGCAGCCCGGTGAGCCCGATCCCGAGCAGGATCGTGCCGAAGTTGCCGAGCAGCGTCCCCACGGCCCCGAAGCGCCACTGCAGGGACCCGAACTGGGGCGGGAAGATGCGCAGGCTGAGATCCACGAGCGGGACCAAGATCAGCAGCAGCGTTACGGGGTACATGGCCCGAGTGTACCGCTGGATATTCCCGTCGGAAAGCACGTGTGGCGCCGGGTCGAATGGGTGAAGGCGGACCGCCGAGCGCCGCGACGCGAGAGTGCGGTCATGCGCGCATGCCGCACTACGACGTGCGGAGGACGCCGGGTCCGAGAGGACGCAACAATCGCCGAACCTGACCGCATCATCGGGCTCGGCGACGTCCGTACCTCAAACTGCCGCCCGGTAGGCAGCCGGGCAAGTAGCGTCCGCTCACGGCCGACAGGGCGCCCGATTACCGTCCATCCGATGTCCGCCCGTCCCGTCCCGAACGCGCCCCGCCCTGCCCCGGACCCGCCGGAGCGAAGCCCGCGCCCACGGCCGCATCGCGTCCGTCGGTGGCTGGGCCTCGCGCTCACGGCGTGCGCGACCGCCGCCATCCTCGCGCTCACGCTCTCGCCGCAGCCGACCGCGGAGGCGATGGCGCCGCGGAAGGCGTGCGTGATCTGCGGTACGGCGGCGGGATCGGACGTGCTGGCGAACGTGCTGCTGTTCGCGCCGCTCGGCGTGGGGCTGGCGCTGCTCGGCGTGCGCTGGCGGCGCGCGCTGCTCGCCGGGCTCGCCCTGTCGCTCGGCATCGAGCTGACGCAGTACCTGGCGATCCCGGGCCGCTTCGCGTCGGTGAGCGACGTGCTCACGAACACGACGGGCGCGGCACTCGGCGCGCTGCTCGTCGCGAGCTGGCGGACGTGGTGCCGACCGGCGCCGCGGGCCGGGATCGCGCTCGCGACGATGGCGTCGGCGGTCTGGCTCGCGGCGCTCGCGCTCGCGTCGTGGGCGCTGTCGTATCAGGGGACGATCGGCCGGTACCCGCCGACGCCGATCCGGCGTGCGGCGAGCTTCGCGATCGGGATGCCGTGGTTCGACGGCGAGGTGCTGCGCGCCCGCTTCGACGGCGTGACGACCGAGCATCGCGGCACGGGGCCGGTGTACGTCAAGGCGGTGCCGACGTCGCCCGCCGTGGCCGAGGTGGTGGCGCGAGGCCGCGACCACCGCCCGGAGCAGGTGCCCCTGCTCATCGTCTACGCGCCGGAGATGCGGATGCCGTGGCTCGTGCTCGCCCAGCGCGGCGACGGCGCGGTGGTGGCGCTCGGGACGCGCGCGTGGCGCCTGCGGCTCCAGACGCCGACGGTGGCGATCGACGGCGTGCTCGGCGCCGACGCGCCGGCGACGGAGCCGTACCGCGTGCGCGGCGAGCGGATCGGCGACTCGGTGACGGTGACGTTCGAGCGCGGGCGCGAGCGGCGGCAGCGCGAGATCCGTCTGTGGCCGTCGCTCGGCTGGGCGCTCGTGAGCCCGATCCCGCGCATCGACGCGCCACTCGCGCCGCTCGCGTCGGTGGCGTGGCTGGCCGGGCTCGCGCTGCCGATCGGGTACTGGGTGCGGTGGGGCGCGCGCGGCGGGTGGCGCTCGGAGCTGACCGCGACGGCGTGCCTGCTGGCGACGCTACTCGGCGGCCTGGTGCTGATCCCGGCGGCGGCCGGTTTCGGCCCCGCGCGACCGTGGGAGTGGCTCGCGGCGCTCGGGGGCGTGCTCGCCGGCGCCGGGCTGGCCGAGGGGGCGCGCCGGCTCGGTGCCGGAGGCGTCAGCCGAGCGAGCCGTACGCCGTGATGCGCACGCGGCCGTCGACCAGCTCGTAGCGGTCGCCGGTGTGCTCGCAGACGGCGTGTCCGTTGCCGGTGAGCGGGAGATCGAGGCGCTCGCCGTAGCGGCTCATCCATCCGACCTGGCGCGCGGGGACGCCGACCATGAGCGCGAAGTCGGGGACGTCGCGGTTGACGACGGCGCCGGCGCCGACGAACGCGTGCTCACCGATCGTGCTGCCGCAGACGATGGTGCAGTTGGCGCCCAACGTCGCGCCGCGCTTCACGAGCGTGTCGCGGTACTCGTCCTTGCGCGACACGGCGGAGCGCGGGTTGTAGACGTTCGTGAAGACCATGCTCGGCCCGCAGAACACGTCGTCCTCGAGCGTCACGTTGTCGTAGACGGAGACGTTGTTCTGGATCTTCACGTTGTCACCGATGACGACGCGGTTGCCGACGTAGACGTTCTGGCCTAACGAGCAGCGCGCGCCGATGCGGGCGCCACCGGAGACGTGCACCCAGTGCCAGACGCGCGTGTCGTCGCCGATCACGGCGCCGTCGTCGACGATCGCGGTGGGATGGATCTTCGCGGGCACGGTCAGTACTCCAGCGGAAGCGCGACCCGGCGGCCGTCGCGCGCCGAGAGGTACGTGGCGATGAGGATCTCGAGGGAGCGGAGTCCCTCGCGTCCGTCGGTCTCGGGATCGGCCTCGCCGCGGAGCGACTTGATCACGTTGTCGTAGTACAGCGGGTGCCCGTGGCCGTACACCGACGTCGTCTCGTAGCTCGCATCGTTCACGAGCGCGTCGTCGGCGTCGGCCTCGGCGAACTCCCAGTGGTCGAAGCGGTTCACGGCGACGCCGCCGAGGCGCACGGTTCCCTTCTCGCCGAGGATCGTGATGGAGCCCTCGAGGTTCTTCGGGTAGGTGAGCATGGTGACGTTCATGGAGCCTAACGCTCCCGTGCGCCACCGGATGCTCACGACGCCGCTGTCCTCGACCTGGATGTCGCGCGCGAGCGTCGCCGTGTAGGCCTGCAGGCTCTCGACGGGCCCGATGAGCCAGTCGAGCAGATCCACGTAGTGGCTCGCCTGGTTCATGAACGCGCCGCCGTCGAACTCCCACGTGCCGCGCCACGCCGCGCTGTCGTAGTACGACTGCGGTCGCGACCAGAACACGTTGACGTTCACCATGTAGATGCGGCCGAAGCGCTTCTTCTCGATCGCGCGCTTCACGAGCTGCAGCGTGGGATTGCGGCGGTTCTGCTTGACGACGAACAGGAACACGCCCGCGGCGTCGCAGACGCGCACCATCTCCTTGCCGTCCTCCCATCGGGTGGCCATCGGCTTCTCGGTCACGACGTGACGCCCGTCGCGCGCACAGCGGATGGCCTGCGCGGGGTGCAGCCCGCTCGGCGTGGCGAGGATCACCGCATCGGCGTCGCTCCGTGCGAGCAGCTCGTCGAGCGAGTAGAACGCGGCCGCGCCGCTCTGCGCGGCGGCGGCATCGGCGCGCGCGGGGTCCACGTCGCAGACGGCGACGAGCTCCGCGCGGTCGGCGTGGCGCGCGATGGCCTGCAGGTGGTTCGCCGAGATGCGGCCGCAGCCGACGAGCGCGAACCGGATCCTGCGGTCCGTGATGAACGGCTTGTGCCGGAAGAGCGAGTCAGCCACGGTCGGCGCGGTGAGATGGTCGGCGCGAGGAACGCCGCAGCGTAATCTCGCCGTGTCGCGCGGGCGAGGGGAAGCGCCCACTACCGCGTCGCGTGGCGTCACGCGAGCTTGTTCGAGTGACCACCATCATCGGCGCGCTCGACGCGTTCATCGCCGTGCTGCGCATCCTGCTCTTCGGCGGCGGGGTGCTCGTCGCCGCGCTCGCGGGGCTGTCCTACGTGGTGCGCACGCGCCGCGTCAGCCCGTTCAGCTCCGTCGCGCGGCTGACGCGCGACTCGATCGACCCGCTGTTCGCGCCGGTGGAGCGGCGCGTGATCCGCGCCGGTGGCCGGCCCGCGAGCGCGCCGTGGTGGACGCTCGCCGCGGTGGTCATCGGCGGCATCGTCGTCATCAGCGTGCTCGGGTTCGTGCGCCAGCAGATCGCGATGGCGACCGTCGCGGCGACGATGGGCCCGCGCGGGCTCGCGACGCTGCTCGTGTCGTGGACGTTCGGGCTGCTGCAGCTCGCGCTGCTCGTGCGCGTGGCGTCGTCGTGGTTCCAGATCGCGCCGCACTCGCCGTGGGTGCGCTGGTCGTTCGGCCTCACCGAGTGGCTGCTACGCCCGCTGCGCGGCATCATCCCGCCGCTCGGGATGATGGACGTGTCGCCGATCGTCGCGTACTTCCTGCTGTCGATCCTCGAGAAGGGCGTGCTCAGTCTCTTCAATTGACCGCAGAGGGCGCAGAGGGCCGCAGAGAACAGCAACAGCAAGGCCCTGGGGATGAAAGGATCGTTGGATCCTGAGGATCCATTCATCCCCAGGGCTTTGCTGTTCGAAGAGGCAGTCCTCTGCGGCCCTCAGCGGCCCTCTGCGCCCTCCGCGGTTCGAACGCCGAGCCGGATCAGCGCTCCCGCGTGTACGCGAGCACCGGCGACAGCCACCGCTCGGCCTCGGCGACGGTGATGCCCTTGCGCGCGGCGTAGTCCTCGACCTGATCGCGGCCGATCTTGCCGGTGCCGAAGTAGCGGGCCGCGGGGTGCGACAGGTAGTAGCCGCTCACCGCCGCGGTGGGATACATCGCGAAGCTCTCGGTGAGCGTGATGCCGACGCGCTCCGTGGCGCCGAGCAGCGCGAACAGCGGGCCCTTCTCGGTGTGGTCGGGGCACGCGGGGTAGCCGGGCGCGGGACGGATGCCCCGGTACTCCTCGCGGATCAGCGCCACGTTGTCGAGCGCCTCGTCGGGCGCGTAGGCCCAGAGCTCCGTGCGCACGCGCTCGTGCATCCGCTCGGCGAGCGCCTCGGCCAGCCGGTCGGCGAGCGCCTTCGCGAGGATCGCCGAGTAGTCGTCGTGCGCGGCGTGATACTCGGCCACGAGCTCGTCGACTCCGATGCCCGCGGTGACCGCGAAGCCGCCGATCCAGTCCGCGCGGCCGGACGACGCCGGCGCCACGTAGTCCGCGAGGCAGAAGTTCGGGCGGTCGTCGCCCTTCGCGAGCTGCTGGCGGATGAAGTGCACCGTGCCTAACGATCGCGTGCGCGCGTCGTCCGCGAAGAGCTCCACGTCGTCGCCGACGGCGTTCGCCGGCCAGAAGCCGACGACGGCACGCGCCGTGAGACGCTTCTCGGTCACGATGCGGTCGAGCATGCGCCGCGCGTCGTCGTACAGGCCGCGCGCGGCGACGCCGACCACCGGGTCCTGCAGGATGTCCGGGTAGTGACCGGCGAGCTCCCACGTCTGGAAGAACGGCGTCCAGTCGATGCGCTCGACGAGCTCCGGGAGCGGGTAGTCGTCGAACGTGCGCACGCCGGTGAACGTCGGCGCGGGCGGCTCGTACGCCGCCCAGTCGATCGGCACGGGGTTGCGGCGCGCGACCTCGATGGGCACGAGCCGCTCGGCGTCGCGGCGGCCCGCGCGGTTGGCGCGCACCTGCTCGTACTCGTCGCGCACATGCGACACGAACTCGTCGTGCAGCCCCTCGCTCAACAGGCTGCCCGCGACACCGACGGCGCGCGACGCATCGAGCACGTGCACGACGGGGCTCGCGTAGTTCGGCGCGATCTTCACCGCGGTGTGCACCTTCGAGGTCGTGGCGCCCCCGATGAGCAGCGGCACCGTGAAGCCCTGGCGCTCCATCTCCCCGGCGACGAACGCCATCTCCTCGAGCGACGGGGTGATGAGGCCGGACAGGCCGACGAGATCGACGCCCTCCTTCTTCGCCGTGTCGAGGATGGTCGACGCGGGGACCATGACGCCGAGGTCGATGACCTCGAAGTTGTTGCACTGCAGCACGACGCCGACGATGTTCTTGCCGATGTCGTGCACGTCGCCCTTCACGGTGGCGAGCAGCACCTTGCCGGCGGCCTTCGGCGCCTCGCCGCTCTCGGCGCTCGCACGCGCCTTCTCGGCCTCGATGTACGGGATGAGATGCGCGACGGCCTTCTTCATGACGCGCGCGCTCTTCACGACCTGCGGCAGGAACATGCGCCCTGACCCGAACAGGTCGCCGACGACGTTCATGCCGGCCATGAGCGGCCCCTCGATGACCTCGAGCGGACGCGGGTACTGCTGCCGCGCCTCCTCGGTGTCCTCGACGACGTACGCGTCGATGCCGTGCACGAGCGCGTGCGACAGCCGCTCGGCGACGGGGAGCTGACGCCACGCGAGCGTCGTCTCCACGGTCGCGCCGCCGGCGCTCCCCTTGATCTGCTCGGCGATCTCGAGGAGCCGCTCGGTGGCGTCCTTGCGGCGCGCGAGGATGACGTCCTCCACGCGCTCGCGCAGCCCGGGCTCGATGTCGTCGTAGATCGGGAGCGCGCCGGCGTTCACGATGCCCATGTCCATGCCGGCCCTGATGGCGTGGTACAGGAACACCGCGTGGATCGCCTGCCGCACCGCTTCGTTGCCGCGGAACGAGAAGCTGACGTTCGACACGCCGCCGGAGATCTTCGCGTGCGGCAGCTCGGCCTTGATGCGCCGCACGGCCTCGATGTACTCGACGGCGTAGCGGTCGTGCTCCTCGATGCCCGTCGCGATGGCGAAGATGTTCGGGTCGAAGATGATGTCCTCGGGCGGGAAGCCGACGCGCTCGGTGAGGATGCGATACGCGCGCGCGCAGATGTCGACCTTGCGCTGCGTGCTGTCCGCCTGCCCCTGCTCGTCGAACGCCATGACGATGACCGCGGCGCCGTAACGGCGGACGAGCGTCGCCTGCCGCACGAACTCCGCCTCGCCTTCCTTCAGCGAGATGGAGTTCACGACGCACTTGCCCTGCAGGTTCTTGAGGCCCGCCTCGATCACGCTCCACTTCGACGAGTCGACGACGATCGGCACCTTCGCGATGTCCGGCTCCGCGCTGAGCAGGCGCAGGAACTTCGTGATCGCCGCCTCGGCGTCGAGCATCCCCTCGTCCATGTTGACGTCGAGGAGCTGGGCGCCGTTCTCCACCTGCTGGCGCGCGACGACGAGCGCCTGATCGTAGTTGCCGGCGAGGATCAGCTTCGCGAACTGCCGCGAACCGGTGACGTTCGTGCGCTCGCCGATGTTCACGAAGTTCGTGTCGGGGCCGACGACGACCGGCTCGAGACCGGAGAGGCGCAGCCGCGGCTCGATCTCGGGACGCGCGCGCGGCTTGAGGTCGCGCAGCGCCTCGGCGATCGCCCGGATGTGATCCGGCGTGGTGCCGCAGCAGCCGCCGACGATGTTCACGAGACCGCTCTCGGCGAACTCGCGCAGCACGCTCGCCATGGCTTCCGGGCTCTCGTCGTAGCCGCCGAACTCGTTAGGCAGCCCGGCGTTCGGGTGCGCGGAGACCCAGCACGGCGCGAGGCGCGCGACGTCTTGCACGTGGCGGCGCAGATCCTTCGCGCCGAGGGCGCAGTTGAAGCCGATGCTGAACGGACGCGCGTGCATCATCGAGTACCAGAAGGCCTCGGCGGTCTGCCCGGTGAGCGTGCGGCCGCTCTGGTCGGTGATGGTGCCGGAGATCATGACCGGCACCCGCTCGCCGCGCGCGGCGAACACCTGCTCGATGGCGAACAGCGCGCCCTTCGCGTTCAGCGTGTCGAAGATCGTCTCGACGAGCAGCAGATCCGCACCGCCGTCGAGCAGCCCATTCGTCGCCTCGGTGTACGCGGCGACGAGGTCGTCGAAGTCGATGCTGCGGAAGCTCGGGTCGTTCACGTCCGGCGAGATGGACGCGGTGCGGTTGAGCGGGCCCAACACGCCGGCGACGAAGCGCGGGCGATCCGGATCCGCGGCCTCGAACTCGTCGGCGACGGACCGCGCGAGCCGAGCACCGGCGACGTTCAGCTCGTAGGCGAGGTGCGACATGCGGTAGTCCGCCATCGCGACCGCGGTGGAGTTGAACGTGTTCGTCTCGAGGATGTCGGCGCCCGCGTCGAGGTACTCGCGGTGGATGCCGGCGATGACGTCGGGACGCGTGACGACGAGGAGGTCGTTGTTCCCCTTCAGGTCCACGGGCCAGTCGGCGAACCGATCGCCCGCCGGGCCGCCGATGCCGCGGTAGTCGGCCTCCTGCAGTCGATGGCGCTGGATCATGGTGCCCATCGCGCCGTCGAGCACGAGGATGCGTCGCGCGAGCAGCGGCTCGAGACGGGCGAGGCGCTCGGCGCGGGTCAGGGGCGAGGGGGGGGCGATGGCTGTGGTCACGGTCCTAACGGTTCACTTTGGCGAAGCAGATTCACGCGGAGACGCGGAGAACGCGGAGGAGACCAGAGAGGCATTCTCCGCGTCCGGCGCGTCTCCGCGTGAGACGTCGAGAGGCCTAACGGCACCCGGCGTACGCGCGGCAACCCACACGACGACGTCGAGCGGCTGGCCGGGGACGACGCGCGGCTCCGCGCAGCCGAGGCCCACGGCGCGGAACCAGCTCGCGACCTCGCGGTCGCTGAAGCCGAGCCGCCGGTGCGCGTGCTCGGCGCGGAGGAACTCGAGGTCGTGCGGCGCGAAGTCGACGACGAGGACGCGGCCGCCGGGGCGCAGCACGCGCGCGGCCTCGGCCACCGCGGACGCCGGATCGTCGGCGTAGTGCAGCACCTGGTGGAACACGACGAGGTCGAACGCGCGCGGCGCGAACGGCAGGTGGTACATATCCGCGTGCCGCACCTGGACGTTGGGTCGCGACGCCGCGTCGACGGTGGCGCGGGCGACGCCGAGCATCGCGGTGCTGAGATCGACGCCGACGGCGCGGCGCGCGCTCGGCGCGAGCAGCTCGAGGATGCGCCCGGTCCCCGTGCCGACGTCGAGCACCTCGCCGAGCGGGCCGGGCCCGAGGACGTCCAGCATCACCCGCTCGACCTCGCGCTCGTCGGCGTACAGGGAGCGGGTGCGGTCCCAGTCGGCGGCGGCGGCGCGGAAGTAGGCGTCGGCCGCGGCAGCGCGGGTCCGGCGCACGGCGTCGAGGCGGGCGCGGTCGGCGACGAGGACGGGATCATCGTCGGCGAGCTTCTCGAGCGCGGCGCGGGCGATGGCGGCCGGGTCGCCGCGGTCGGCCAGTCTATAGAAGACGGAGGTCCCCTCGGGGTAGCGGTCGAGGATCCCGGCGTCGCAGAGCAGCTTGAGGTGGCGTGAGACGCGGGGCTGGCTCTGGCCGAGGACCGCAGCGAGCTCGCCGACGGTGAGCTCCCCGCGGCCGAGGAGGGCGAGGAGTCGGAGGCGGGTACGTTCCCCGGCGGCTCGGAGGGCAGCGAGCACGATGTCCACGATGTCGGCGCCTCCGTAGGTTGGGGTGGTGGCAGGTCCGGGCTCGACGCGTGAAGTATAAGGATATATTTATATCTCGCACATCTCGCTACCCCCGCTTCCCTCGCCGACACCGATCGTGACCGCCTCCCCCCCCGACCGCCAGGCCGCCGTCCAGCGACTGCTCGATCCCGCCGAGATCGTGCTGTTCGACGGGGCCATGGGGACCGAGCTGTACGCGCGCGGCATCTTCATCAACCAGTGCTACGACGAGCTGTGCCTGCGCGCGCCGGACCTCGTGCGCGACGTGCACCACACGTACGCCGCGGCCGGCGCGGAGGTGCTGGAGACGAACAGCTTCGGCGCCAACCGCGCGAAGCTCGTCGCGTACGGGCTCGAGACCCAGGTGGAGGCGATCAACCGCCGGGCGGCGGAGCTGGCGCGCGAGGCCGCCGACGCGGCCCGCCCGGTGAGCGGACGGCGACAGCACCCGGTGCTCGTCGCCGGCGCGGTCGGTCCGTTAGGCGTGCGCATCGAGCCGTACGGCCCGACGTCGCGCGACGAGGCGCGGGAGATGTTCCGCGAGCAGCTCGCGGCGCTCCGCGCCGGTGGGTGCGACGTGTTCCTGTTCGAGACGTTCGTCGACCTGCTGGAGCTCGAGCAGGCGATCGCCGCGGCGCGCGACGTCGATGCGACGGTGCCGGTGATCGCCCACGTCACCGTCGGCACCGACCTGCGCACGCCGTACGGCGCGTCGCCGGAAGACGCTGCGCGCGCGCTCGACCACTGGGGCGCCGACATCGTCGGTCTCAATTGCTCGGTGGGGCCGCAGGCGATCCTCGAGGGGATCGAGCGCATGGCGGGGGTGACGCGGCGCAAGCTGAGCGCGATGCCGAACGCCGGCATGCCGCGCGAGGTGGGCGGCCGACGCATCTACATGGCGAGCGCGGAGTACTTCGCGACGTACGCGCGGCACCTCGTGCAGGCGGGAGCGAAGGTCGTCGGCGGGTGCTGCGGCACGACGCCCGACCACATCAAGGCGATGTGCTCGGCGCTCCGCGTGGAGCGCGCCATGGTGCACGTCGAGTCGGGACTCGGGACTCGGGACTCGGGACTCGTGAACGACAACCGAGTCCCGAGTCCCGAGTCCCGAGTCCCGCGGGCGAAAGAGCCCGTCCCGTTCGCCGATCGGTCGCGGTTCTCGGGGAAGATCGCGCGCGGCGAGTTCGTGACGAGCGTGGAGATCGTGCCGCCGCGCGGCGTCGACACGGCGAAGCTGCTGCGCGACGCGGCGACGCTGCACGCCGCCGGCGTGGACGCGATCAACGTGCCCGACGGGCCGCGCGCGCAGAGCCGCATGGGCGCCATCGCGACGAGCCTCCTGCTCGAGCAGCAGGTGGGCATCGAGAGCGTGACGCACTACGCCTGCCGCGACCGCAATCTGTTAGGCATGCTGAGCGACCTGTTAGGCGCCTCGGCGCTCGGCCTCCGCAACCTGCTGCTCATCACCGGCGACCCGCCGAAGATGGGCCCCTACCCCGACGCGACCGCGGTGTTCGACATCGACGCGATCGGGCTCACGAACCTCGTGCGCAACCTGAACCGCGGGCTGGACCCGGGGATGAACGAGATCGGCGCGCCGACGCGGTTCGCGATCGGCGTCGGCGTGAACCCGGCGGCGATCGATCCCGCGCACGAGCGCCAGCGCTTCGCGTGGAAGGTGGAGGCCGGCGCGGAGTACGCCATCACGCAGCCGGTGTTCGACGCGGCGCAGCTCGAGCGGTTCCTGCGCACGATCGAGGACGTGCGCATCCCGGTGATCGCCGGGATCTGGCCGCTCGTCTCGGCGCGCAACGCGGAGTTCCTGGCGAACGAGGTGCCGGGCGTGACGGTGCCGGACGCGGTACTGAAGCGGATGCGCGCGGCGAACGAGCGCTCGAAGGAGCACGCGGTCGCGGAGGGGATCGCGATCGCGCGCGAGATGCTGGAGGCGGTGCGCCCCGAGGTGCAGGGGGTGCAGGTCTCGGCGCCGTTCGGGAAGGTGGAGCTCGCGCTCGACGTCTTCGAAGACGTCACGGCCCCGCGCGCCGCCGGTGCCGACGTCGCCGCGTCCTATTAGCATCACGTGATGCGCGCTACGAAGGCACTCCTCCGGCGGGCCGCCACGTCGACGCCGGTCGGGCGGCTCCTGCGGCTCGCGACGCGCGGCCGCGCGACCGTGTTCATGCTCCACCGCTTCGCGAGCGAATCGAACGGGGGGCGCGGCGCGCCCGCGTTGCTCGTCGAGGACACACTGGATGCGCTGCGGCGTGGCGGCTATCGGCTGGTGTCGCTCTCGACGCTCCTGGACGCGGTTGAGCGCGGGGATCGCGTCGGCGGCTGGGTCGCGTTCACCGTCGACGACGGCTACGCCGACTTTGCCGAGGTGGCGCTACCGCTCTTCGCGCGCTACGAGGCACCGTGCACGGTGTTCGTCACCTCCGGCGCTGTCGACCGCGCGTGCTGGTTCTGGTGGGACCAGGTGGAGTACCTCTTCGAGCGTACGCGCGCAGCACGTGTCGCGGTGGCGACCAAGGAAGGGCCCCTTAATGCGCAATGGGCGGACGCCCACGAGCGGGAGGCCGTCGTGGCCGCCGTCTGCGCCCGGCTGAAGAGCCTGAGCACGGAGGAGCGTCTGTCCGTGACGGCGCGCCTCGCCGCCGAGCTGGGCGTCGCGCTCCCCGAGACGGCGCCCGCGATGTACGCGAGCATGACCTGGGAGCAAGTGCGCGCGTGCGAGCGGGCCGGCGTCACGATCGGCGGACACACGGTGACGCACCCGGTGCTCGCGCGCTGCGACGACACGCAGGCCGAGCGTGAGATCCGCGACTCCTTGCAGCGGCTGCGCGAGCAGTGCGCGGGCCCGATCGACATGTTCGCCTACCCGAACGGTCAACCGGCCGACTACGGTGCGCGCGAAATGAAGTTGCTCGCCACAGCGGGGATTCGCGCGTCCTTCGCGACACATCCCGGCTACGTCACCGCCGACTACCTGCGATCCGACGACTCCGCGGCGCGGTGGCGTGTGCCGCGGTTCCCCGAGCAATACAGCGTGCCCGGGATGGTCCGCGTCGTCACCGGGTTCGGCGCGATGCAGATCAGCGCGCCAGCATGACGAACGGACCGCAGGCGTCAGTCGCGCACTCCGAGCAGCGATCGCGCCGCACGGACCCGACCGCGCGTGGTACCGCCGCGGTGCCGCCCGTCGAGCTGCTCGCTGTCGACGATCCGCGCTGGTCCGCGTTCGAGGGCGAGCTGGATCGCGCTGGCGTGCCGCTCGCGCTCTCGAGTCGTCTGGCGTGGAGCGAACTTCTCGCCGCGCGGCGTGCGCAGCTCGTGGCGGTGCGCGACGCCGACGGCGCGCCGAGCGTCGGCGTCGCAATCACGGCGTCGTCGAGCCGCGCGCTGCCGGGACACGAGATCTGGCGGGTGGAGCGGCTCGGGCTCGACGTGCCGATCGCCTCGCTCGTCCGCGCGATCGACGCCATCGCCTTGGCGGCGCGGCGTCAGCCTCGCGTGCTCATGGTGGAGACGACGGTGGTGACGCCGGACGAGCAGCGCCGCCGCGCCATCGGCGCGGCGCTCGCCGCCCTCGGCTTCCGACGTCGGAACGTCCACGAACGTATCTATCGCCGCACGATCACGCTCGGCCTAACGACCGGCGACACCGCGTCGCTGTTCGCGGCGCTGCCGGAAAACACGCGCCGCAAGATCCGTCTGCCGACGCGGCGCGGGCTGGAGTTGCGCGAGATCGACGATCCGGCGTACGGCACACGGCTCGACGCGCTGGTGCGGGAGACCATGGCGCGCACGGGAGGCCATGCGTCCCCCATGGACTGGTCGGCGATCATCGAGCTGTGCCGGGGCCACCCGGGCCGCTCGCGCCTCATCGGCATGTTCGTCGCCGGCAGCCGCGACCCAGGGGACCTGCTGGCGTTCTCGTGGGGATGCCACCACGGCGAGTACGCGCACTACGACGCGGGCGGATCGACGCGGCGCGCGGACGTGAACGCTCCGCTCGCGTACGCGCTCCTCTGGGACCTGGTCATATGGGCGAAGACGAACGGCGCGCGCTGGTTCGACTTCGCGGGCGTCACGGACGGCACCCCGGGATCGGATCCCCTCGCCGGGATCTCCGACTTCAAGCGCCACTTCTCGCAGGACGAGCGACTCGTGGGCGAGGAGTGGGTGCTGACCCCACATCGCGCGCGCGCGCGCGTGGCCGCGGCCGTGAGCGGTGCGGCACGCCGCGCGCGCGAGTGGCGAGCCCGCGCCGAGCGGCGCGCAGCCGCAGTCTCCGCGGGCGCCGACGCACGTGGTCCCCGGTCCGGCAGCGCACGTCCCGTCGCCGCCATGGTTCGACGCCTCGCGCGGGGCATCGCGACCCGGGTCGCCAGTCACGGCGAGTTTCGCGTGTACGCGATGCCCGCGGACCACGCGCGCTCGCTGCCCGGCGGCGAGGAGCTCGCACGCGACGCCGAGGACCACCTGGGACGCTATGGGCCCGATGAGCCATGGCATCCCGCGCCGGAGGAGCACGCGCGGGTCGTGCGCGCGCGCCTGTCGTCGGGCAGCCACGTCTACACGGCGGTGGTCGACGACCGGTTGGCGCACTGGAGCTGGCTCACCGCGCCGGCGCGCTCGCTGGACACCGACCTGGGGCTCCCGCCATATCCGCTGCCCGAGGGTTCGGCCGTCCTCTGGGATGACAACACGATCCGGGCGGCCCGCGGTCGTGGCCTGCACACGCAGTCGATCCGGCGCCGGGCGCGCGACGCGGCGACCATGCCGGGCGTCGACACCGTCGTTATCGGCGTGCGAGCGAACAACGTGACGTCGCGGCACAACATCGAGAAAAGCGGCTTTCGGCACGTAGCGAGCTTGCACGTCCTCCGTGTGCTCGGCGCGCGCTTCACGTGGATGAGGCGCGCCCGGACGTCCCCGTGACGGCTCCGTCCGGAACGCCGGCGTGACCGTTCTCGTCACCGGCGGCGCGGGATTCATCGGCTCCGCGCTCGTGCGCCATCTCGTGCACGGTGGCGCGCGCGTGGTGAACGTCGACGCGCTCACGTACGCCGGCAATCTCGACTCGGTGGCGGACGTCGCGGCGTCGCCGCTGTACGCGTTCGAGCACGTGGACGTGTGCGACGCGCCGGCGCTGCGCGCGGTGTTCGAGCGGCATCGGCCGACGGCGGTGGTCCACCTCGCCGCGGAGTCGCACGTCGACCGCTCGATCGACGGCCCGCGCGCGTTCGTCGACACGAACGTGGTCGGCACGTTCACCGTGCTGCAGGAATCGCGGCGCCACTGGGCGGGGCTGCGCGGAGCGGCCGCCGACGCGTTCCGCGTGGTGCACGTATCCACCGACGAGGTGTTCGGCTCGTTGGGCGCGACGGGGACGTTCGACGAGGCGACGCCGTACGATCCGAGCTCGCCGTACGCGGCGACGAAGGCGGCGTCGGACCATCTCGCGCGCGCGTGGCACCGCACGTACGGGCTGCCGTGCGTGATCACGAACTGCTCGAACAACTACGGCCCGTACCAGTTCCCGGAGAAGCTCATCGCGCTCACGATCCTCAACGCGCTCGCCGGCGAGCGGCTGCCGGTGTACGGGCGCGGCGAGAACGTGCGCGACTGGCTGTACGTGGAGGATCACGCCGCGGCGCTCGTCGCGGTGCTGGAGCGCGGACGGCCGGGCGAGACGTACGCGATCGGCGGCCGGAGCGAGCGCCGCAACCTCGACGTCGTGCACGCGGTGTGCGACCTCGTGGACGAGCTGCGCCCCGACGCGCGATTCGGCTCGCGCCGAGCGCTCGTCACGTTCGTCGACGACCGGCCGGGACACGACCTGCGCTACGCGATCGACCCGTCGAAGATCGAGCGCGAGCTGGGGTGGCGCGCGAGCGTGTCGTTCGAGGACGGGCTGCGGCGCACGGTGGCGTGGTACATCGACAACGCGTGGTGGTGGACGCGCGTGCGTTCCGGCGTCTATCGGGGCGAGCGGCTGGGGCTCGCGGCGCGCGCGTGAAAGGAATCCTCCTCGCCGGCGGCTCGGGGACGCGCCTGTACCCGCTCACGCGCGTCGTCAGCAAGCAGCTGCTGCCGGTGTACGACAAGCCGATGATCTACTACCCGCTGTCGGCGCTCATGCTGGCGGGGATCCGCGAGGTGCTCGTGATCTCGACGCCGCACGACCTGCCGCGGTTCCAGGATCTGTTAGGCAACGGCGAGCAGTGGGGGATGTGCTTCCGCTACGCGGAGCAGCCGACGCCGGCGGGCATCGCGCAGGCGCTCGTCATCGGCCGCGACTTCCTCGGCGGGGAGGGCGCGGCACTCGTGCTGGGCGACAACATCTTCTACGGCGGTGGCCTCATCGCCCTGCTCCGGCGCGCCGCCGCGCAGCGCGACGGCGCGACGATCTTCGGCTATCGCGTGGCGGACCCGCAGCGCTACGGCGTCGCGGAGCTCGACGCCGCCGGCCGCGTGCTGTCGATCGAGGAGAAGCCGGCGACGCCGCGGTCGCCGTACGCGGTGACGGGGATGTACTTCTACGATGCCGACGCGCCGGCGATCGCGGCGGGCCTGCGGCCGTCGGCGCGCGGGGAGCTCGAGATCACGGACGTGAACGCGGCGTACCTCGAACGCGGCACGCTGCGCATGGAGGTCCTAGGCCGCGGCTACGCGTGGTTCGACACGGGGACGCACCGGTCGCTGCAGGAGGCCTCCGCGTTCATCGAGGCGATCCAGTCGCGGCAGGGGCTGATGATCGCATCGCCGGAGGAGATCGCGTTCCGCGCGGGATACGTCGATGGGGCGCAGCTGCTGCGGCTCGCCGACGCGTGCGGGAAGTCGAGCTACGGGCAGTACCTGCGCGGGGTCGTGGAGCAGCCGGGGCTGGACGCGCTGGCCTAACGGCGTGGTACGGCGGGACGATCAACGGCGGGACGACGCACGGCGGGACGACTGACGGCGGGACGTTCGACAGCGGGACGATCCGCCACGGGACACGGCGCGCCGGATCGCAGTTACCAGGGGGGGGCTCCCCCCCCTTCGCCCAAGGTGCTGTGCGCTGATCGAGCCGCGGTACCAATCCGACGCACACCGGATCCCGGGATCGCGGCGCCGAGCATCGCGGCTCGATCTCACATCGCCTCGCCGGAGAAAACCCCTCGTGTGTTGGTAAGCGGGTCAGCGGATTCGCGAATCCGCTGATCCGCTATCCGAAACCTTGGGAGGGTCGGCCCGTCGAGGAGTCGGACTCGCGCGCGCCGCTCACCGCACCCGCACGATCGCCAGCCCCACGTCCGTCGGCGCCTGCAGCGAGAGGAGCTGCTTCGTCCCCACGGGCCCCGACAGCTCGACGAACGCCGACGTGTACGACCGCAGCAGCGGCACGTCGACGACGAAGTCGCCGAACGACGCCGTGCGCTCGAGCAGCGGGAACGGCCGCGGAAAGCCGATCGGGTTCGCGGCGCTGAGACCGCGGAACACGTCGCGCGTGTTCCAGCTCGGGATCGTCAGCGTCGCGTCGCGCGGCGTGAAGCCGGGGCGATCGTCCACCGCGAGCGCGAGCGACCAGTCGGGGAGCATGTCGTACGGCGCGCGCACGGTGCGGCGCACGAGGTTCTGGATCCCCGTCACCGCGGTCTCGGTGGTGAGCGCGCGGAAGAACGCCGCCTCGTCCGACGCGAAGTTGTCCGCCGCCCACCGCACGAGCAGCCACCCGCTGCCGTAGAACGACCCGTCGAAGCGCGACACGGGACCGAGCGGCGTGAGCGAGTCGACGCGCGCGTAGTAGTCGCCGAGCGCGGAGAAGTGCTTCAGCATCGCGATCGGACGGCCGTCGCACGACGTGAGCTCGCAGCCGACCGTCGGCGCGAACGCCGCGTTCCCCTTCCACGTCGCGCCCGAGAACGTGCGCGCGTACAGCTCCTCGGCCACGCGCGCCGTCGCCTCCTCGAGCCACGTCTCCTCGAGCACGGGCTGCCCCGCCCCCGCGCGCGCGAACCGCTCCGCGTACGCGGCGAGATGCTTCGTCTCGTGCACGAGCGTCGCGCGCAGCTGCCGTCGCCATTCGGTGGCCGTCTCCACGCCGAGCGGCAGGCGCGCGTAGAACACCGCGGCCTCGTTGCTCGACGCGAGCTGCGTCTTCGGCACGAAGTTGCATCCCGTCATGAAGCCGAACGTGTTCGGCACGCTGTCCGTCACGTACGGCGTGAACAGGATCCGCACGCGGCCGTCGCCGCCAAACTTCGCGTCGAGCGCGAGCGGATCGCCGAAGTACGTCGTCACGATCGGAAGCATGACGCGATCGAACTCGTCGGCGAGGTCGCGGTACAGCGCGTCGCGCGACCCCGCGCCGGCGGCCGCCGTGTCCTCGACCACGAGGCTGTGCGCGCCGACCGCGGCGACGCGCGCGCGCACCGGCGTCGGCGCGGCGCAGTCGAAGTACATCGCGTTCAGCGTCACCACGTCGCCGACCGCCGGCACGGCCACCGCGCGCGCGCCGAGCGGGCGGCGGGGCGGCGGCGCCACGGCGCGCGCGCCTAACGCCCTCAGGCGCGTGCGCTCGCGCGCCAGGTGCACCGCGTGCGCGAGGGCGACGGGATCGGGCTGCACGCGCGGCGCCGCCGCGGCCGCGCGCACGGCGACGGGCGCGCGCACGGCGATCGTGCCGCCCATCGACCGCCCCCGAAGCTGCGCGGCGACGCCGCCCGGCGCGGTCGTGCTCGCGTCGTAGATCGACACGACGAACTCGCCACCATGCTCCAGCCGCGTGCACCGCAGCTCGTCCGGCCGCGCGAGCACGGCGCGCTGGCCGATCGCCAGGATGCGCGGCGTCGCGGGGTCGAGCGGCGCCTCGCCGACGACCGAGTCCACCACGCCGCCACTCGTGCGCCGGACCACGATGCGCGCGACCGACGGCGGCGCGCACGGCAGCCCCGACGCCGACGGCACGGCGATGAGCAGCCGCGTCGACGTCACGTCGAGGATGCTCGCCGGAAATCCGGCGATCGACGCCGACATCGCGCCCGGCGCGAACCCGTCGCCGGTGAGCGTGAGATTCGCGCTCGCCTTCAGCGTGTCGGTCGGGATGCGCGTGACCGTGAACGGCGCCGGTCGAGCGATCGTCACGGTGGACTGCGCGCGCGCGCCGTGTCGGCGACGGCGATGACCGACACGGCGCCGGCGTTGAACGCCTGGAAGTTCCCGACGCTGTCGATCGACGCGACGTTCACGTCGCTCGTCGACCAGCGCACGATCGCCGAGGCCGGATTGCCGTAGCGGTCACGCACCGTCGCGGTGAAGCGCACGCGCGCGCCCGGCACGAGCGCGATGGTCGTGTCGCGGGCGATCGTCACGGTGGCGGCGCGGTCGGCGGTGGCCGTCGCAGTGAACGTCAGCGATGGGGCCGAGCCGGCCGTCGCGCTCAACGACTGCGTACCGGCCGCGGGACCGAGCGTCCAGGTCGTGGTCGCGACGCCGCCCACATCCGTCGTGCTGGACGTGGCCGACACGCCGCCGGCGAACGTGCTCCACGAGACCGGGACGCCGCGCAGCGCGTTGCCCTGTGCGTCCGCGACGCGCACCCGGACCGCGACCGGCGAGCCGACGACGGCGGAGAGCGTTCCGCCCGGCGGCTCGACAGCGGTGATGGACGCGGGCGTGGCGGCGGGCTGCTCGCCGCCCCCACCGCCGCACGCGGCGAGCAGCGACACCAGCGACACGAGCGGGAGGACGACGGCGACACGGTGCGACGAGGAAAGCATGGGGCGGAATCTACAATTCGCAGGGCCAGGCCGGCATTTTCCATCGGCACACCCCTCCCACCGCCTCATGTCCACCGACCTCGCCTCCCGCCCGCCGCTGACGCTCCTCTCCGAGGAGGAGGTCATGTTCCGCGACGCCGTCACCGCCCTCGCCGACTCCGAGGTGCGCCCACGGGTGCACGCGATGGAGCAGGCGGGCAAGATCGATCCCGCGCTCACGCGCCAGTTCTTCGAGCTGGGCCTCATGGGCATCGAGGTGCCCGAGGCGCTCGGCGGCGCGGGCGGCACGTCGATGATGGTCGTCCTCGCCGTCGAGGAGCTGTCGAAGGCCGACGCCTCGGCGGCCATCCAGGTCGACGTGCAGAACACGCTCGTGAACTATCCTCTGCACACGTACGGCACCACCGACCAGCACGAGCGGTTCCTCGCCCGCCTAACGAGCGGCACCGTCGGCGCGTACGCGCTCTCCGAGCCCGGCTCCGGCTCCGACGCGTTCGGCCTCGCGACGCGCGCCACGCGGGCCGACGGCGGCTGGCGGCTCGACGGCTCCAAGCTGTGGATCACGAACGGCGGTGAGGCGGAGATCTTCGTGGTCTTCGCGAACGCGAACCCCGACGCCGGCTACAAGGGCATCACCGCGTTCGTCGTCGAGAAGGGCACCGACGGCTTCGCGGTGGGCCGCAAGGAGGACAAGCTGGGCATCCGCGCGTCGAGCACCACGGCGCTGCACTTCGAGAACGTGTTCGTCCCCGACGCGAACGTGCTCGGCGAGGTCGGCCGGGGCTACAAGATCGCCATCGACACGCTGAACGGCGGCCGCGTCGGCATCGGCGCGCAGATGATCGGCGTGGCCGGCGGCGCGCTCGCCGCGGCGACGTCGTACCTCAAGGAGCGCAAGCAGTTCGGCCACGCGCTCGCCGAGTTCCAGGGCATCCAGTTCCAGGTCGCGCAGGCGGCCACGGAGCTCGAGGCGGCGCGACTCATGGTCTACAACGCCGCGCGCCTCAAGGACGCGGGCCAGGACATCGCCCGCGAGGGCGCGATGGCGAAGCTGTTCTCGTCGCAGGTGGCCGAGCGCGTGACGTCGCTGTGCGTCGAGCTGTTCGGCGGCTACGGCTACACGAAGGAATACCCGGTCGAGAAGTACTACCGCGACGCGAAGATCGGCACCATCTACGAGGGCACGTCGAACATGCAGCTCCAGACCATCGCGAAGGCCGTCCTCAAGTAGGAGTCGCTCCGTGCCCGCCTGGCATCTCCGCCCCCGCTCCGGCCCCGAGGTCGTGGACGCGAGCGTGCAGCTGCTGAAGCAGAACGCGCGGCCGCTGCTGCTGCTCGCGACCGTGCTGACGATCCCCAGCCTCGCGTTCAGCCTCGTGAACTCGCTGCTGTTCGGCGACGCGCTGGAGACGGCGCGCACGAGCGCGCGCCCGACGGACGTGCTGAGCGCGGTCGTGGTCATGCTGCCGGTCATCGTCGTCGTCACGATGTGGTTCCTCGTCGCGTTCGGCGCGCTCGTCGGCGCGGCGTCGAGCGCGTACGTCGACGGCACGCCGATCGATCCGGTGGAGGCGATCCGCCGCGCGTGGCCGCGTGCCGGCGTCCTGCTCGGCGCGGGGCTGCTGACGTACCTCCTGGTGTTCGTGCAGCTCATCGGCGTCGTCCTCGTGTTCACGACCGCGTTCGGTCTGCTGGCGGGCGCGATCGGCCTCATCGCCGGCGGCATCGGCGGCAACACGGCGGGCACCATGGTGGTCGGCATGATCGGCGTCGTCGTCATGGTCGTGACGTTCCTCAGCATGCTCGGAGCGGGCGCCTGGCTCGTCGCGCGCTACGTGACGCTGCCTGCCGTGGCGGCGAACGAGCAGCTCGGCGTGACGGCCACCATGCGCCGCGCGCGTGAGCTCTCCCGCGGCTCGCTCCGGCGCCTGACGGTGCTGCTGCTGCTCGTCGGCGCGATCTTCCTGGTGGTGGTGTTCGGCGGCACGATGCTGCTCGCGATGGTGCTCGGCAGCCCGACCGCGGCCTCGGTGCTCGCGAACATCGTGAACATCCCCGTCTACGCGTTCGGGGCGGTGCTCGTCGCGGTGCTGTACTACGACCTGCGCATCCGGCACGAGGGGCTCGACATCGAGCTGCTGGCGCGCGAGCTCGACGCGGAGCCGACGATGGCCGAGGGCGCGCGGCCCTGACGCCGCCCGCGGTGCTCCCTCCCGCCGCCGACACCGCGGTCCGCGCCGCGCTCGAGGCGACGTTCCGTCAGCGTGCGTACGACCGCACGGTGCGGGAGACACTGTGGAGCAAGATCCTCGCATGGCTCGCCCGGCTCATGGAGCTGATCCGCGGCGAGGCGCAGCGTTCGCCGCTCCTGACGTGGGCGCTCGTTGCGACGGTCGGTGCGCTCGCCGCGCTCGGCGTCGCGCGGTGGTGGTGGCTCGCGCGCCGGCGTAGCGAGGCAGCCGGCGGCGCGATCGACGGCGCGCGCGGCGCGGCGGCGGCCGACCCATGGCGCGTCGCCGCGACGCTCGCCGCCGCCGGCGCGTTCACCGACGCGGCGCACGCGCTGTACGCCGCGCTCCTCGCGCGCCTCGCGCGGCACGAGCGCCTGTCGCTGCACCCGTCGAAGACCGCCGGCGACTACGCGCGCGACCTGCGCGGCCTCGGCTCGCGCGCGTTCGCGCCGTTCCGCGAGTTCGCGCGCGACTACGACCGCGTGGTGTACGGGCTCGGCACGTGCGACGGCGCGCAGTTCGCGCGCCTGCTCGATGCCGCGAATCGCACGCTGCCGCTGGGGGACGCGAAGTCCCCGCGCCGTGGCTGATCGCGTGCTGGGCGGCGTGCTGACGCCGCGCGTCGTGGGCGGCGTGTTCGTGCTGCTGCTCGTCGCCGCGCTGCTCGTGAGCCCCGAGGAGGGACGCACCGGCGACGCGCGGCTGTCGTCGCGGTCCGCGGCGCCGCAGGGTGCGCGCGCGCTCGCCGAGACGCTGCAGCGCGTGGGCTGGCGCGTCGAGCGGCGCGATGCGGCGTATGCCGGCCAGCTCGCCGAGCCGCCGCAGCCGCGCGTCGTGCACGCCGTGCTCGACCCGCGCACGCCGCTGCGCGCGTCGGAGGTCGGCGTGCTGCTCGACGCGGTGCGGCGCGGCGCGGGACTGCTCGTCGTCGTCACCAACCACACGCCGCTCGCCGACTCGCTCGGCTACTCGGCGAGCGTGAACGCGGGGACGCTCGCGCCCGAGCGCGAGGACACGGTGCGCTGTCCCGCCGGACCGTGGGGCGCCGGCGGCGCGATCACGTGGGCCGACGGCATGGTGCACACGCTCTACCTGCTCTCGCGGCGCCCGGAGCCGGGTGCCGTTCGCTTCGCGCGCGCCGAGACGCAGTTCCTGCGCGGTGGCAGACGGGGCGCGTTCGACGCCGCGCGCGGCTTTCCGTTAGGCCGCGGCCGCGTCGTCGCGATCGCCGATCCCGACCTCCTGCGCAACGACGTGCTGCGCGTCTGCCGGTGGGGCGCCGGCGTGGCGGCGGTGCGCATGGCCGAGTGGCTCGCCGTCGCCGGCGGCGAGCGCCGCATCGTGTTCGACGAGTACCATCAGAGCGGTGCCGGCGAGCCGCATCCGCTCCGCGTCGTCCGACGCGCGCTCGCGAGCACACCGGGTGGCCGCGCGACGCTGCAGCTCGCGCTCGCGGCGCTGGTGCTGTTGGCCGCCGCCGGCGCGCGCGCGCTCCCCCCTGCCCCGCGGGCCCGCACGGCGCGCCGCTCGCCGCTGGAGCACGTGGATGCGCTCGCGCGTGCGTACGCGCACGTGGGCGCCACGCGCGTCGTCGCGCGCCGTCTCGCGCGCGGCATCCGCCGGCGACACGGCCGCGGCGTGTGGCGCGCCGGCGATCCGCACGGCGACGCCGCGTTCCTGCGCACCGTCGCGTCGCGCCGCCCCGCCGTCGCCGACGATGTCGAGCGTCTGCTCGCTGCGACCGAGCATGCCGACGCGGATCCGGCGGCGCTCGCCACCGCCGCCGCACGCGTCGATCGCGCCCTCACCCCACGCACACCGCCGACGTGACCGAGCCCGCCGAGTCTCCAGCCCCGCTCTCCAACCACGCGCGCGTCGTCGAGGCGCTCGGCCGCGTGCGCGCGTCGGTCGCCCAGCGCGTCGTCGGACAGGACGCGGCGATCGACGACGCGCTCGTCGCCGTGCTCGCACGCGGCCACGTGCTGCTCGAGGGCGTGCCCGGCGTCGCGAAGACGCTGCTCGTCCGCACGCTCGCCGCGGCGCTCGGCGCGCGCTTCGGGCGGATCCAGTTCACGCCCGACCTCATGCCCGCGGACGTCACCGGGGTGAGCGTGCTGCGCACGCAGGGACCCGATCGCGCCGCCGGCTTCGAGTTCCATCCCGGGCCCGTGTTCACCGATCTGCTGCTCGCCGACGAGATCAACCGCGCTCCGGCGAAGACGCAATCGGCGCTGCTCGAAGCGATGCAGGAGCGACAGGTGACCGTCGAGGGCGAGCCGCGGCCGTTAGGCGGGCTCTTCACCGTGTTCGCGACGCAGAACCCGGTGGAGTACGAGGGCACCTACCCGCTCCCCGAAGCGCAGCTCGATCGCTTCCTGCTGAAGGTCGTCGTCCCCTATCCGACCGCGGAAGCCGAGGCGGCGATGCTCGACCGCCACGCGGAGGGCTTCGATCCCGAGCGCAGCGCACCGCCCGCGCCGGAGCTCGACGCCGCGACGCTCGGCGCGCTGCGCGACGCGGCGGACGGCGTGCGCGTCGCCCCGGAAGTGCGCGCCTACGTCGTGGCGCTCGTGCGCGCGACCCGCGACGACGCCGCGCTCACGTTAGGCGGCTCGCCTCGCGCGACGGTCGCGCTGCTCCGCGCCGCTCGCGCCGCGGCGCTGCTCGACGGTCGCGACTTCGTCACGCCCGACGACGTGAAGGCGCTCGCGCCGGCCGTGCTGCGCCACCGCGTGCGCGTCGCCCCGGAGCTCGAGGTCGAGGGACGCACGGCCGACGACGTGCTGCAGGCGCTGCTCACGCGCGTTCCCGCGCCACAGTGAGAGCGACGAGCGTGGTGCCGACGCGCCGCCTGGCGCTCGCCGCCGCGCTCGTCGCGCCGGCGTGGCTGCTGCCCGGCACCGCCGGCGTGGTCGTCGGCGCCACGCTGCTCGGCGCGCTGGTCGCCGCGGCGGCGAGCGACTGGCTGCGCGCGCCGGGCGCGCGCGACGTCGAGGTGGCGCGCGAGCTCCCCGACGTCGTCGGACTCGGCGACCGCGCCGAGGGAGCGTATCGGGTGACGTCGCGGTGGCCGCGCGCGCTCACCGTCACGCTGCTCGACGCGCTGCCGCCGGCCGTGGTACGGCTTCGCGCCGGGGGCGCCGACGCCGGCGTGGACGACGAGTCGCACGAGCCGCCCGCGACCGCGGTGCGCCTACCGCCGTTAGGCGCCGCCACCGTACCGGCCGCGTTCGTGGGACGCGCGCGCGGGCGGCACGCGCTCGGCCCCGCGGCGCTTCGCGTCGAGGGAGCGCTCGGCCTCGTCGCGCGCGTGATCCGTGTCGCGCTCGACGACGAGGTGACCGTCGCGCCGTCGCTCGCCGGCGTGCGGCGCTACCGGCTGCTCGCGGCGGAGCACCGACTGCGCGAGGCCGGCCTGCGTGCGCTGCGGCGGCGCGGCGAGGGGACGTCGTTCGCGTCGCTGCGCGAGTATCTCCCCGGCGACGATCCGCGCCACGTCGACTGGAAGGCCACCGCGCGCCGCGGCAAGCCGATCACGCGCGAGTACGCCGTGGAGCAGCGGCAGACGGTGATCGTCGCCGTCGACGCGGGACGGCTCATGACGCAGCTCGCCGCCGGCGACCCGCCGCAGCCGCGCTTCGAGTTCGCGCTCGCTTCGGCGACGCTCCTCGCCGACGTCGCCGTGCAGTCGGGCGACAACGTCGGGCTGCTGCTGTTCGACGACGAGGTGCGCGCGTGGGTGCCGCCCGCATCCGGCGCCGACGCGCTCCGGCGGGTGCGCTCGGCGCTCGTCCCCGCGCGCGCGACGCTCGTCGAGCCGGACTACGAGACCGCGTTCCGCACGCTCGCCGCGCGGCAGCGCCGACGTGCGCTCGTCGTGCTGTTCACCGACGTCATCGACGCGCGCGCGTCGCAGGTGCTCGTCGCGGTCGCGGGGCGCAGCGCGTCGCGCCATCTGCCACTCGTCGTCGCGCTGCGCAACGACTCGCTCGTCGCCGCGTCGCTCCCCGCGCCCGACGCACCCGCACGCGATGCGTACGCCGCGGCCGCCGCCGAGGAGCTGCTCTCCGCGCGCGACGAGGCGCTCGCGCGCATGCGGCGCGCCGGCGTGGACGTCGTCGACGTCGCGCCCGCGGCGATGGCGGCGGCGGTGGTGAACCGTTACCTCGAGATAAAGGCGCGCGGGGCGCTGTAGTTCAGCGGCTCGTGCGGTCGCGCCGGTCCGGGACTCCACGTACGTGTTTTCGGAGGACTGAAGAGGGACTGAAGGAGGACTGAAGAAGGACTCTTGAAGGTTCCTTCTTCAGTCCTCCTTCAGTCCCTCTTCAGTCCTACGAACGCAGGTACGTGGAGCCGTAAGAGCGGTGCCACGGTCACGCGGCCCGTCGCGGCCACAGCCAGCCCGCGAGCATCACCGCCGTCGCCGCCGACACGGCACCCTTCGCCGCGAGCGGCCACACGAGCGGCGACACGTTGCCCTCGAGCAGTCCCGCGACGACGAGCATGAGCGTCGACGCGCAGATGAGTCGCACCGCGCGGGCCGACTCGTCCACGAGCGCGTCGCGCCGCGTGCGTGCGCCGGGGAGCAGGATCGCCGACGCGAGCAGCAGCCCCGCGCCCCCCGCGATGCAGATGGCCGACAGCTCCAGCACGCCGTGCGGCAGCACGAAGCCGAGGATCTGGCCGAGGATCCCCTTGCTCGCGTACAGGCCGAGCGGCGCACCGAGCGCGGCGACGCCGTTCATCACGAGCAGGAAGCACGTGCCGATGCCCGCCGTGATGCCTAACGCGAACGCGCCGAACGTGATCTGCACGTTGTTCGACATGATCACGCTCGCCAGCACCGGGCCGCGGGCGCCCGCCTCGTCCTCCGGCAGGTAGCCGCCGCGCGGCCCGCGGCGCTGCCCCGACTCGGCGCGCTCGAGCAGGCTGGGGGGCACCAGCTCCGTCACCAGCGTGGGGTCGCGCACCACGGCGGTGAACGACGCGACGGCCGGCGCGAACAGCAGCAGCGCGGCGATCGCGATCGGCCGCCACGACCGGCGCACCTCCGCCGGCACCTGACGCAGCACGAAGTCGATCGCCGTGCGCGCGGTCGACTCCTCGCGCCGGTACACGAGGTTGTGCCCCGCCGCGACGAGCCGCGCGAGATAGAACACCGCGTCGTGGTCGCGGCCGCGCGCGGCCGTCTGCAGGCGCGCGAGGTCGGTGGCCACCTCGCGGTAGCGCGCGACGAAGTCGCTCACCTCGTCCTCGCCGAGCGCGCGCAGCCCGCCGCGTCGCCGCTGCACCGCGGCGAAGAGCGCCGCGAACTCTCGCCACCGCCCCGCGCCGCGCGCCACGAGCGCGTGCGGCAGCGCCGTCGGCGACGACCCACGCGCCGTTCCCGCCGCGCGCAGCACCGCGACGCCGGCGCGGGCCCGCCGCTCGCGGTCGTGCAGCGCGGCCAGCCACGCGTAGTCGGTGGCGCCGAGCCCCGCGTCGACCTCCGTCGGCACACGCGGCTTGAGGCGGCGCGCGAGCTGCAGCGCGATCGCCTGACGACGCGCCGGGTCGATCGCCTGTCGGCGCGCCATGTACCGCTCCAGCAGCGCGAACTCCTCGTCGCTCAGCAGCGCCGCGGGCGGCAGCGCGCGCTCCGCATCGTTAGGCGCGCCCGGCACGACATCGGCCGCGAACGGCGCCGACACGGCCTGCTCGCGCACCACGATCGTGCCCGCCACGACGTCGCCGAGTCGCCGCCCGCGCGGCGACATCGCGGCCGACACGATGCCCACGAGGTACGTGAACGCGGGCTGCATGTCCACGATGCGCACGAGGTTGCGCGCCGCCGCGCCGCCGAGCGAGAGCGCCTGCCCGCCGTCCTGCACCACCCGCAGCCCGAGCAGCCGCTTGCCCGGCGTCTGTCCGTCGTGCAGCACCTCGAACAGCACGTAGTAGCCCCACAGCAGCGCGAACTGCGCGAACACGACGATCGCGAACAGCCACCGCTCCGCGGCGCCGAGCCGCCCGTGTCCCGGTGCGCCGAGCGCGTTCCACACGATGCCGACGACGACGAATGCGCCGACGCAGATCAGCGCGTCGACGATCGCCGCGGCGGCGCGCGAGCCCACGCCGGCCACGGTGTACGAGAGCACGACCTGCTCCGGCGTCTCGACGTCGACTCGACTCTCGAGTCGCGGCGGCGTGGCGGACGGACGGAGCACGGGCGCGGTCATGCGGTGAAGATACGACGCGGGGCGGTGCCCGGAGAGCACCGCCCCGCGCGATCGCCTACGGCGAGCGTCGTCAGTCCGCGCGCGTGCGCCGCCGCGCGTGCACGCCGAGCGCGAGCAGCCCGAGCGCCGTGAGCGCGATCGTCGTCGGCTCAGGCGTCGAGACGACGACCGCGGACGAGTTGAAGCCCGCGATCTGCGAGAGGATCCACGCCTCGTTGTACTGCACGCTCGCGAACCCGTTCAGCGAGCCCCACCCGTCGATCACGTTCGTCCGGAACAGCGGCGGCGAGGCGAACGTGTTGCAATCCGGATCGCCGCAGAACACCGTGCCGAACGACGCCACGCCGGCGAGCTGTCGATCGATGAACAGCGGCCCGCCCGAGTCGCCGGCACCGAGCCCCATCTCGGTCGGGCCGCGGCCGCGGTTGCAGAATGGATTCGGGTCGCCGCCGCCCGTCGCCCAGCAGAACGCGTCGCTGCGCCGCAGCCCGTTGTCGAAGTCCGTCCACAGGATCCCGTCGCCGGGGCCGAAGAACTCGTCGGACACGAGGTCGACGCGGTTCTGCCCCCACCGCCGCCGCCCGTCGAATCCCAGGTCGCCGAGCGCGCCGTTGCCGAACGTCCCCGCGCCGATGAAGTCCGTGTTCTGGAAGAACGGGTCGCCGTGGAAGATCGAGTACGGCGTCAGCCAGTTCGGGATGGTGCCATCGAGATCGATCAGCGCCACGTCCTGACCGCCGTCGGAGGCCGGGTTGAAGAAGCCCTGCCACGAGTCCCGCACGACGACCGAGCGCGACCAGATGTCGACCGGCGTGTTGCCCGGGCCGACGAACCGCGCGCGCACTCGGTCCTGCCCCGTCACGAGATCGCCCGTGAGATCGTCGGTCACGCAGTGCGCCGCGGTGAGGATCGTGTGGGGTCCGACGAGCGCGCCCGTGCACGAGAATCCGCTCGTCGGCGTGATGAAGACGCTGAGCCGCGCGACCGCGTTCGCGTTGATGCCGTCGACCACCGCGTCGAAGAAGTTGATGAGCGACGGGTCGACCGTGCCGTCCAGACCGAGGATGTCGCTGCGCAGGATCAGCGGCACGTGATCCGCCGTCTTCGGCAGCGTCGGCAGCGGCTGGGCGGCGGCGACCGTCGCGACGAAGAGCGTCGCGACGGAGAGGAGACGGCGCGCGACTCGAGCGGGTCGGGCGGGCATGCGGGGCTCCGCGAGGCAGGGTGGCCGGCGCCGGGGGGACGAACGCGCCTACGGGAGGGTGTGGTGCCGGCACCACAGTAGGTGCACCCATCCGTTGCGCAAGAGATCTCCCGAACGCAGGCCCCGCCTCACGGATTCGCCGTCGGCGACGGGATCGAGCTCCCGTACTTCTGGTTGATGAGCGCGACGAGATCCTGCGCCACCACCAGGTGCGCCGCTGCCGAGGGGTGCACGCCGTCGAAGGACACGAACTGCCCGAACGGCGACGTGCCCGCGGGCGCCGCGAGGTTCGGGAACGGCGGCACCTGCCCCGTCGCGCGCCAGGTGAAGAGACGCGTGTTCGGGTCGTAGTACGCGAACCCGATCGAGTCCGCCTTCGCGTGGATGTAGCCATTCCACCCCGCCACGCGGTTGACGAAGAACGTGCGGTCGGCGTCGGAGAGGAGCCCGGGGGTCTTCGTGGCGACGCCGGGGATGTCGGCACAGACGAACGTGAACGGCGCCGCCGCCGGCAGCGCGGCGATCGCGGTCGCGATCCCCTGCAGTGCAGGGATGGAGATCTGCGGCGTGCCCGTGCTGCAGTTGGGCGCGAACGCGATGGGGTGGCCGAGCAGCGACACGACCGCCGCCGCCGCGGCCGGCTGGTACGCGAACGCCGGCTGCGACGGCGTCGCTGCCTGATCGAGCACCGAGATCGGGATCCCGAGCGGCGCGTTCACGACGTTCACCACGCCGATCAGCACGCCCTTCGTCAGGTTCGGGCTCCCGGCGCGCAGGTCGTCGATCATCCGCGCGTAGTTGCGGACGAATGTCGACGAATCGGTGACGCCGGCGCGCGTGCCGCCTAACGCGAAGCTCAACACGTCGTTGTTGCCGATCCAGACCGTCGCGAACGTCGGGTCGACCTCGACCGCCTTCTGCACCTGGGTCAGCCCGCCGAGGATGAACGTCGTCAGCGCGCTGTAGCCGCCGCCCGCCTGCCCCGTCGGGTCGAACGAGTTCGCGCCGGGCACGGCGACGTTGTTCAGCACCGCGTTGATCGAGCCGGTCGCGCGTAGGTCGCACGTCAGCGCCGTGCCGCCGCCGACGCGCGTCTGCAGCAGGAAGTTCGTGAGCGGCGGGCGGCAGCCGCGCCCGGCGAGGGCCGCGTACGCGTAGCGCGTGCCCGCCGCGGCCGCGAGCAGGCGCGCGTAGCTCTGCTTCTGCGTCGAGTCGTTGATCCCGTCGGACTGGAAGCCGGCCGTGATGCTGTTGCCGAGCGCGACGTAGCGCGCCATGAACGCGGCGCTGTTCGCCGGCTCCGGGGGCGTGAGCAGCTCGGCGTCCTTGGCGCACGCCGCGAGGACGGACGCCGCGGTCGCACCGGCGACGAGCGCGCGGCGGCCGGCACGGGAGAGGATCCGCATGGTCATGGTCGGCTCAGAACTGCGCCTTGAGGCTCAGCGAGAAGACGTTCGCGTTCAGGGTGTACCAGCCGCCGTTGAGCTGCGCGGCCGTCTGGCTGTCCGCCGTGCGCTCGATGACGCGTCCGCGGCGGCCCTGTGTCTCCACGCGCAGGTACGACGCGTCGAGCGCGAACGTGGTGCCGATCGGGATGCCCAACCCGCCCGCGAAGTTGAAGCGGCTCATGTCGGGGAGCAGCGGCGTCACCGTCACGTCGGGCGCCGGCGTCTGCGCGTACGCGAAGCCGAGGCGCAGCGCGACGCCGTTCTGCGCCGCGGGTGTCGCGGCGACGTCGTCCGGGTCGACGAACGTCGCGAAGAAGCGGTGCTCGAAGCCGACGCGCAGCGAGTTCGAGTTCTCGTAGTCCTCGCGCAACGTGCGCGTCAGCGGCGAGCCGGGGCCGAAGTCCACGGGTAGCGTCGTGAAGGAGCTCCACTGGATGCGCGCGTAGTCGACGGAGAGCGTCGTGTTCGCGATCCCGCTGTAGCCGACGCCGACCTGGAGCTGCGCGGGGAACTCGAGCCGCGTGCTCGCGTGCTGACCCGGGTGCAGCAGCCCGCTCCCCGTGAACTGCCCGGCGAGCACCGCGTCGAACGGGACGCCGGTGGGAGGTACCGTGGTGCCCGCGGGGATGATCGGGCTTCCCGGGAACAGCGTCACCCCGCTCGGCACCTGGGTGAACGTCGCGTCGGCGCCGTCGTACTCGAATCGGACCCTCGACAGATAGCGCGCGCCGAGGCCGAGCGCCGGCGTCGGCTGCCAGTGCGCCCCGACGTTGAATCCGACGCCGCTCGCGCTCCCCTTCACGCGCGCGCGCGCGCGAACTCGGTGCCCGGCGCGATGCCGAGCTGCGCGAACGTGACGCCCGACGGCGCGCCCGGCGGCGTCTGCGACGAGATGTCGATCGACTGCCGCAGCTCGAGCTGCGACCAGCCGATCGTCGGGCCGCCGCCGACCGAGAGCTTCCCGGGTACCAGCTCCACCGCGACGTTAGGCTGCACGTACACGCTCGCCAGCGACGCCTTCTGCGCGCTGAAGCGGCCGACGAAGTCCGGCGCCCACTGCGACGTGAGCCCGTAGGGCACGTACGCCGCGACGCCGAGCGCGACGCGGTGGCTCGCCGGTGTCCAGTTCACCCCGAGGAACGGCGGGTACGCCGTCGGCACCTCGCTCGGCCACACCTTCCCGGTCGTGTCCGCCCTGAACGACCCGTTCACCGCGATCGCCGACGCCCCGGCATACACGGCGAGACCACGCAGCGTCGTCGTCGCCGCTGGATTCCAGTAGATCGTCGACACGTCCTCGCACGGTGAGCCGGTCGCCGCGAAGCCGCGGGCGATCGCGCAGCTCCCGATCTCGTTCAGCCCGAAGCCCTGCGCGCGCGCGACGCGCGGCGCGACGCCGGACAGGCTGCAAGCGGCGACGGCACTCCACCAGCCCGCCACGCGGATCGCCCGCCCACGAGACGTCATGTGCGAGACTCCTGAGATGAAGCGCAGAGACGGTTGCGCTATGATCCGGGCGGCGTCGCCCGACTCCGAGTAACCTGGACGCCCGGAACGCCCGGCCAAAGTCCCGACCTCATGCACGCTCGCCGACATCCGCTCGTCACTCCCGCGCTGCTCATCCTCGGCATCGCGCGCGCCACCATCGCGCAGCCGGCCGATCTCGTCGTCACGAACGCGCGCATCTACACGGTCGACGGCGCGCGCCCCGTCGCCGCGGCGATGGCCGTGCGCGACGGGCGCGTGCTGTTCGTCGGCGACGAGCGCGGCGCGCTCGCGCTGAAGGGCGGCGCGACGCGCGTCGTCGACCTGCAGGGGCACACGGTCCTCCCCGGCCTCGTCGACGCGCACGGACACCTGCTCGGACTCGGCCTCGCGCTGCGCAACGTCGATCTCGTCGGCACCACGTCGTACGACGAGGTCGTGCAGCGTGTCGCCGCGCGCGCGCGCGAGGCGCCGGCGGGATCATGGATCGTCGGCCGCGGATGGGACCAGAACGACTGGGGCGATACGCGCTTCCCCACGCACGAGGCGCTGTCGCGCGCCGTCCCCGACCACCCCGTGGTGCTCGAGCGCGTCGACGGACATGCGGTGCTCGCGAACGCCGCCGCGATGCGCGCCGCGGCCGTCACGGCGCGCACGCGCGACCCCGAGGGCGGCCGCCTCGAGCGCGACGCTTCCGGCGCGCCGACCGGCGTGTTCGTCGACAACGCGATGGCCATCATCGACCGCGTCGTGCCGCAGCCGTCGCGCGAGGAGCAGCGCGCCGCGCTGAAGGGCGCCATCGCCGAAGCGCACCGGTGGGGGCTCGTCGGCGTGCACGATCCGGGAGAGCCGCGCGCCGTGATCGAGCTGATGGAGGACATGGCGGCGAAGGGAGAGCTCGACCTCCGCACGTACGTCATGATCGCCGACGACAGCGCGGCGCTCGCCTATTACTTCGCTCGCGGGCCGCGCGTCGCGCTGAACGACGGTCGCCTGTGGGAGCGCGCCGTGAAGCTGTACGCCGACGGCGCGTTAGGCTCCCGCGGTGCGGCGCTGCTCGAGCCCTACGCCGACGACCCGAAGAACTCCGGCCTGCTCGTCTCCGCGCCGGCGCACATCCAGGACGTCGCGACGCGCGCGCTGAAAGCCGGCTTCCAGGTGAACACGCACGCCATCGGCGACCGCGGCAACCGGCTCGTGCTCGACGCGTACGAGAAGGCGCTCGCCGCCGTGCCGGTGGCCGACCATCGCTTCCGCATCGAGCACGCGCAGATCCTGAATCACGACGATATCCCGCGCTTCGCCGCGCTCGGCGTGATCCCGAGCATGCAGGCGAGCCATCAGACGAGCGACATGTACTGGGCCGCGAACCGCCTCGGAGCGGCGCGCCTGCTCGGCGCCTACGCGTGGCGGTCGCTGCTCGACGCGGGCTCCGTGGTGCCTAACGGAAGCGACTTCCCCGTCGAGCAGGTGAACCCGCTCATCTCGTTCCACGCCGCGGTGTCGCGGCAGGACGCGCGCAACTGGCCCGCCGGCGGCTGGCTCCCCGAGCAGCGGATGACGCGCGGGGAGGCGCTGAAGTCGATGACCCTGTGGCCGGCGTTCGCCGCGTTCCAGGAGCGCGACATGGGCTCCCTGACGCCGGGCAAGTACGCCGACTTCGTGGTGCTCGACCGCGACATCATGCGCGTGCCCGATGACCAGATCCTGGGTACGCGCGTCTTGTCCACGTGGATGGGCGGGCGGGTGGTCTACGAGGCGAAATGAGCCCGGTCGCGAACCCTGGATGCGGGGCGAGCCCCGGGGTTGACAAGGTTCCCCTGCTCGCGTTGCGTGCGAATCTATGTTGAACGACACATCCTACGCGTTCCTCAAGCGGTTGCTCGACGCGCCCGGCCCCTCCGGCTTCGAGACCGTCCCCGCGCGCGTCTGGCGCGCCGAAGCGAGCACCTTCGCCACGGTGAGCGGGGACGTGATGGGCAACAGCATCGCCGTCGTGAACCCGGGCGGGTCGCCGACGATCATGCTCGCCGGCCACATCGACGAGATCGGCGTCATCGTCACCTACGTCGACGACCAGGGCTACGCGTACGTCGGCCCGATCGGCGGCTGGGATCCGCAGGTGCTCGTCGGGCAGCGCGTGCGGTTCATGGGGAAGGACGGTGACGTCGTCGGCGTCATCGGCAAGAAGCCGATCCACCTCATCAAGCCCGACGAGCGCGAGAAGGCGTCGCGCATGTGCGACTTGTGGGTCGACATCGGCTCGACGAGCAAGGCGGAGACGCTCGCCCGCCTGTCCGTCGGCGACGCCGGCGTCGTGGACAAGCAGCTGCTCGAGCTGCCGAACGGCCGCATCGCGTCGCGCTCGATCGACAACCGCATCGGCGCGTTCGTCGTGCTCGAGGCGCTCCGGCGCTACGCCGCGCGCCCCGGCGACGCGCGCGTCGTGGCCGTCGCGACGACGCAGGAGGAGATCGCATGGCGCGGCGGCGGCGCCCTCGCGTCGGCCGTGAAGGTCGCGCCGGCCATGGCGATCGTCGTCGACGTGACGTTCGCGACCGACCACCCGGGCGTCGACAAGAAGGAGCACGGCGAGGCGAACCTCGGCGGCGGTCCCGTGCTCACGCGCGGCTCGATCGTCTCGCCGATCGTGTTCAACATGGTGCGCGACGCCGCCGAGCGGCTGAAGATCCCGTACCAGCTGCACGCCGCCGGCCGCGAGTCGTTCACCGACGCCGACGCGATCCACAACGCCGCCGAGGGCATCGCCACCGCGCTCGTCTCCGTCGCGAACCGCTACATGCACTCGCCGAGCGAGATGGTCGCCGTCGACGACCTCGATCGCTCCGCGGAGCTCATCGCCGAGACCTGCCGCGCGGTCGGGAAGAACGCGGACTTCACTGAGAGATAGCGCAGAGCGTAGAGCGTAGAGGGGGCCCTGGGGAACTCAGTCCTCAGGGCCCCCTCTGCGCTCTACGCTCCACGCTCTATGCTTACGACGCCAGCGCCGTCGTCGCGATCAGCCGCTTGGCCGCGTCGCGCACCGCGGGCTCGGCGTCCGTCAGCAGCGTGCGCAGCGTCGGCATCGCGGAGTTGCCGCGGGCGGCGGTGAGCGCTTCGAGGGCGGCGATGCGGAAGCTCACCGGGCGCGGACGCAGGTTCGACGGCATCACCGCGCGCACCAGCTTCTGCACCGCGTCCGGCGTCCCGAGTCGGCCGAGCGCGTAGATGATCCCGAGCTGCACGTCCGTGTCGCTCTCCGCCTCGAGCGCCGTGGCGAGCGGCGTGGCCGTCTTCGCCGGCGAGGCCGCGAACGCGCCCGCCGCGTGCAGCCGCACCTGCGGCGAGCGGTCCTGCAGCATGCGCTGGAGCGCGATGCGCGCGATCGGCGTGTCGATCCGCGACAGCGCCGCGGCGGCCGCCTCGCGCACGCGCTCGTCGCGGTGCTCGAGCAGTCGGGCGAGCGGGCCGTCCGCCTGCGGCTCGCGCATCTCGCCGAGCAGGCTCGCCGCGTTGCGCACCACGTACCACTGCGGGTGGCCGAGCGCGTCGATCAGCATCGGGATCCCCGTGCGCAGCTCGACGATCGCGTTGTAGAAGACCCGCCGCTCCTCGAACGAGTCGGCCGCCATGAGATGCGCGAGCAGCGCCGCCGCACCCGGGTTGCCGCACCGGCCGACCGCGTCGCGGTGCTCCGCGTACTCCTTCTGGCGTCCCGCCGAGAGAAGCCCCGGCAGCAGCTGCGCGACGAGGCGCGTCAGGTGCGGCCGCGACAGCCGCTCGATCGTCTTCGCGCAGGCGGCCTTGATCGTTTCGTCGGAGACCTCCCGCTCGATCCGCCAGAGCCCGACGAGCACTTCGGCCACCGCCTCGGCGTGCCCCGCCTCCATGTGCTGGTCGGTCAGCTCCACCAGCTCCGCGAGCGCGTGCGTCGCGTCGAGCGGCACCGATGCCTGTCGCACGCGTGCGAGGTGGTGTTCGACCTTCAGGTGGTCGGGCGACGGCGCGGTCGGCTCGGGCGACGGATCGGAGGCCGCGGCAGCCGTCACGTCGACGTTCCACAGCTTCTGCGCGGCGATGCGCTGCGCGAACTCCTGCGGGTCGATGACGGCTTCCTCGGCCAGCAGGCGCACCAGCTTGATGAGCTCCGACGCCGACGCGAACTGCCGGATCGTGAGCTCGCGCACGCCGTGCGCCTTCAGCTGCTCGGTCAGCTCCTCCATCCCCGTCGCGGACGCCGGCACGACGTCCCCGTCCAGCGCCAGCTTCCACTCGTCGAGCCGGAACGCGATGGTGCGCTCCCGGGAGTGGGTGACGGCGAGACGGAGCGTGTCCTTGACCTCTTCGATCGTGCTGCCGGAATGCCGAAGCAGTCCGACGAGACGGGAGAGGGTGCGGGCAAAGGCGAGTTGGGGCTCCATGCGATCGAGTATCGACGCGGCCCCGCCGAAGTTGAGGCGTCCACGCCGCAGGCTGCCGGCGACGCCGGGCGGCGTTAACATTCGGGCGGCTCCCACCTCGGCGCATCGCGCCAACTCCATGTCCCCGATGACGTTCCGCCGACTCGGCGGCCGCGGAGCAGCGGCCGCCGCGGCGATCCTGCTGGCCGCCTGCCGCACCGCCGGCACCCCGGGCGGGGCCCGCGGCGCCCCCTCCACCGCCGACGCCGCCCGCATCCACGCCGACGTCGCCTACCTCGCCGACGACCGGCTGGAGGGACGGCTCGCGGGCTCGCCGGGCAACGACAGCGCGGCCGCGTACATCGCGCGACGCTTCCGCGCCCTCGGCCTGAGCACCGTCGAGCAGCGGTTCACCGCGCAGGTGGCCGCGTTCGCCCACGCGGGCCGGTCGCCGGAGCTGACGAGCCAGAACGTCGTGGCGATCGTTCCGGGCCGCGACCCGGCGCTCCGCGGCCAGTCGGTCGTCATCGGCGCGCACTATGACCACCTCGGCCGCGACCGGCTGTTCGCGAGCGACACCGGCACCGCGATCCGCAACGGCGCCGACGACAACGCTTCGGGGACGGCCGCGGTGCTGGAGCTGGCGCGGCTGCTCGCGGCGCACCCGCCGCGCCGGTCGGTGCTGCTCGTCGCGTTCAGCGGCGAGGAGGAAGGGGCGCTCGGCTCCCAGTGGTTCGTCGACCACCCGCCGGTGCCGCTCGACAGCGTCGTCGCGATGCTGAACTTCGACATGGTCGGCCGCCTCGCGAACGACAAGCTGCTCGTCTACGGCGTGGGCACGGCGCCGGAGCTGCCCGGGCTCGTCGACTCGCTGAACGCGGCCGGGCCGCGCCTCGCCCTGAAGACGCTTCCCGACGGCGTCGGGCCGTCCGACCACGCGCCGTTCTATCTCAAGGAGCTCCCCGTCCTCCACTTCTTCACCGACGTCCACCCCGATTACCACGCGGCGGGCGACGACGTCGAGAAGATCAATGCCCCGGGCGAGGCGCGCGTCGTGGACCTCGGCCACGCGATCGCGCGGGCCATCGCCGACCGGCCGGGCCGCCTCACGTTCACGCCGACCGCGACCACGCAGCGCATGGCTTCCGACCCGACGGCGGGACCGCGCCCGTGGTTCGGCAGCATCCCCGACATGGGCTCCGACGCCGCGGGGATGCGCCTCACCGGGGTCACCCCGGGCAGCCCGGCGGACAAAGGTGGCGTGAAGGCGGGGGACGTCGTCGTACAGTTCGGGGACCGGGTCGTCACCGACCTGTACTCCTACACCGACGCCCTGAACGCCTACAAGCCTGGTGACGTCGTTCGCGTCGTGGTCCAGCGCGGAACGATGGGTGAGCGCGTCACGCTCACGGTCACGCTCGGGAAGCGTGGCGAATGACGGAACCGCCAACGCCGCAGGAGACGCCGCAGATGACGCAATCGGTCATGGAGCCGACGACGACGCCGTTCACGGAGCCCGGCATGGCCGCGGAGCCGGCGCCGGAGCACGAGCCCGCGCCCGCCCTTCCCCGGCCCGAGTGGTGGCAGACCGTCGGCGCGTTCCTGCTGTGGACGGTGCTGCACAGCATGTCGGTGTTCCCGGCGAACCCGCTCGCGATGCGCAACGGGGCGCCGCTGCAGCCCGTCATCCCGCCGCTGGCGGGGCTGTTCTACAACCTCGCGCTGGCGGCGCTGTTCGTCTGGTGGTTCGTGGTGCGCGGCGGACGGCTCGCGAGCTACCGGCGCGAGACGTTCCGGCTGCGCGTGCCGCCGCGCGCCGCCATGGTCCGGCTGCCGATGATCGCCGCGGCGGTCGTCGTCGCTGTCTACGCCTCGCTCGTCGTCGTGCCGCGGTTCATTCCCATCCCGCACGACCGCGACGATCCGCTCACCGCGTTCCTCCAGCTGCCGTTCGGCATCGCGACCGTCGTGACGCTCGCCGCGGTGCTCGTGCCGCTGCTCGAGGAGTTCCTGTTCCGCGGCTGGCTCCAGAGCCGGCTCGAGCGGCGCTTCGCCCCGGGCACGGCGATCATCGCCACGGCGGTGATCTTCGGACTCGCGCACTTCCAGCTCTTCGGGCTGCCGGTGCGCGTCATCTTCGGCCTCACGGCGGGCTACCTCGCGTGGTCCACGCGGTCCATCTGGCCGGGCGTCATCCTGCACGCGATCTACAACGGCATGCTGCTCGGCGGCGGCACGGCCGCGCCGGGGATCGACGAGCACGTGCTGCAGCGGTGGGCCAACACGCCGTCGATCTTCTGGCCGTCCGCGGCCGCGTTCTTCCTGAGCTGTCTCGCGTTGGTCGCGCTGCTGCGGAGCGTCGGCCGGGCGCGGGTGGCCGACGAGCCGCTCCACACGTCGCTCGCCTCGGCCGCCTAACGTCACACCCGTCGGGCATGGCGCTGCACCTCTGGTCGTCCGCCGCCTACGCGATCCCGCTGCCCGACGGGCATCGCTTCCCCATGCCGAAGTACGCTCTGCTGCGCGACGCGGTGCTCGCGGCGGGGCTCGTCACGCCGGCGCGGCTGCACGACCCGGGTCGCGCGCCACGCGAGGACCTGCTGCTCGTCCACACGCCGCGCTACGTCGACGCGGTGACCGCCGGCACGCTGAGCGCGGCGGAGCAGCGGCGCATCGGCCTTCCGTGGAGCGAGGCGTTCGTGGAGCGCGCCTACCGCGTCGTGCGCGGCACGTGCGAGGCCGCCGCCGCGGCGCTCGTCGACGGCGTCGCGATGAACCTCGCCGGCGGCACGCACCACGCCTTTCCCGACCGCGGCGAGGGGTTCTGCACGTTCAACGACGTCGCCGTCGCGATCCGCCGGCTGCAGCGCGCCGGATCCGTTAGGCGCGTGTGCGTCGTCGATCTCGACGTGCACCAGGGCAACGGCACCCACGCGTGCTTCGCCGGCGACGCGAGCGTGTTCACGTTCAGCATGCACGGCGCGCGCAACTTCCCGTTCCACAAGATCCCCGGCTCGCTCGACGTGGAGCTCGACGACGGCACCGGCGACGAGCGCTACCTGGAGCTGCTCGGCCACCATCTTCCGCGCGTGCTGCGCGACGCCGCGCCCGACCTGGTGGTCTATCTCGCCGGCGCCGACCCGCACGAGCACGACCGGCTCGGCCGCCTGCGGCTCACGTTCGATGGGCTCATGCGCCGCGACGCCGTGGTCCTCGAGGCGTGCCGCGACGTCGGCCTCCCGGTGTGCCTAACGATCGCCGGCGGATACGGCCGCGACGTGCGCGACACCGTCGCCGTGCACCTCAACACCGTGCGCGTCGCCCGGCAGTTCGCGTGACTAGGTTGTCCGCATGCCCAAGCACATCCCCGCGCCCCGCGCGTCCGGCTACGCCGCCACCACCGACTTACCGCTCTACTGGGCCGCGTGGGGACCGGTGGGCGCGCCGCGCGTCGTCGTGCTCCACGGCGGGCCGGGCGCGCACCACGACTATCTGCTGCCGCAGATGCTGCGGCTGGCCGAGCGGTACGACGCGTTGTTCTACGACCAGCGGGGCGGCGGCCGCTCGAAGACTGACGATCCGGCGCCGATCACCTGGCGCACGCACGTCGACGACCTCGCACGCATCGCCGACGAGCTGGCCCCCGGGCCGCTGCACCTCGTCGGCTACTCGTGGGGCGGGCTGCTCGCGCTGCTGTACACGCTGCACGGGCGAGGCCGTCCGCCGGCGTCGCTCACGCTCATCGACCCCGCGCCGATCTCCCGCGCGTACCGCGCCGAGTTCGAGGCGGAGTTCCTGCGGCGGCAGCAGAGCCCCGCGGTGCAGGCGCTGCGCGCCGAGCTCGCGGCCTCCGGCCTGCGCGAGCGCGATCCGGCGGCGTACCGGCAGCGCAGCTTCGAGCTGAGCGTCGCGGGCTACTTCCACGACCCCGCCGCGACGCACGACCTCACGCCGTTCCGTGTCACCGGCCGCGTGCAGGAGTCGGTCTGGAAGTCGCTCGCCGACTACGACCTGCACGTGTCGCTGGCCCGCGTCTCCTGCCCGACGCTCGTCGTCCACGGCCGCGAGGATCCGATCCCGCTCGCGTCGTCGGAGGCGGCCGCCGAGACGATCCCCGACGCTCGGCTCGTGGTGCTGGAGCGGAGCGGTCACGTCCCGTACGTCGAGAACCCGCAGGGGCTGTGGGACGCCGTGGAGCCGTTCCTGCGCGAGGTGGTCGGCTGACTGAACCGCCGACTGCGGCGATTCTGGAGCCGCAGATCCACAATTGCCCACCGTCTGTCGCACCTGAAGTGTTGCGCCAATGCAACACTGGCGCGGTCCCGGCGTATAATGGTGAGGAACCTGCGCCCGTGCGGCGCACGTAAGTCCTTGTGTGGCCGGAGCGTGGAACGGCGGTCGCCCCCTGTGACGTCGCGAAGCGTGAAGGCCGCTCCTCCGGCCGGCCGGGCGGAGTCTCGGAAAACACGTTCGGTCGGTCGGGGGTTTTCACTCTGGCAGCGCCGCCAGCGCCCCTACCTCGCCCCGGGTCCGACCGCGGTGAAGTAGGTCACGCGGGCGGCGTTGCGTTCGGTGTGAGCGGTACGGGCCGCCGTATATTGGTTGCCATGGACCCCCGCTCCGCCGCCCACGTCCTGACGCGGATCGCCGCGCTGCTCGAGCTGAACGGCGTCAACCGGTTCAAGTCGCGCGCCTACGCCACTGCCGCCCGCAGCGTGCTCGCGCTCGACACGGACGACATCGGGCCGCTGCTGCGGGCGGGAGAGCTGGAGACGCTGCCGGGGCTCGGCCCCGCGACGCTCGCCGTATTGCGCGACCTCGTGGCCACCGGCGACTCCTCCCTGCTCGAGCAGCTCCAGGAGGACACGCCCGAGGGGCTGCTGGAGATGCTCCGCGTCCCCGGCCTCGGCACGACGAAGATCCACGCGATCCACGAGGGCCTCGGCGTCGAGACGCTGCACGATCTGGAGCTCGCGGCGCGCGACGGTCGGCTCGCGGGGCTGCGCGGCTTCGGGCCGAAGACGGCCGAGAAGATCGCGAAGGGGATCGCGTTCCTGAAGGCGAACGGCGCGCTCGTGCTGTACCCGCACGCCGCCGCCGAGGCGGGACGCCTGCTGGAGGACGTGCGGCGTCATCCCGAGGTCGTCGAGGCGGCGGTCGCCGGCTCCGTGCGCCGTCGGCGCGAGGTGATCTGCGACGTCGACGTCGTCGCTGCGGTGCGCGGCAAGCCGGCCGCCGTCGCGCAGTCCTTCGGCCGCGCGCCCGGTGTGCGCGACGTGCTCGGCGCCGGAGGCGGTTCGGCGCGGCTGCGCTACGTCGACGGCACGCAGCTCGACGTGCACTGCGTGGTCCCCGAGCAGTTCGCCGTCGCGCTCTGGCGCGCCACGGGCACCGCGGAGCACGTGGCGGAGGTCGCGGCGCGGCTCGCGGCGCGCGGCTGCCGCCTCGATGGCGACGCCATCACCGACGCGCGCGGTCGTGTCGTGCCCGTACCCGACGAGCCGGCGCTGTACGCGCTCGCCGGGCTGGCGTTCGTCGCGCCCGAGCTGCGCGAGGGCCGCGGCGAGGTGGAGGCGGCGGCCATGGGAGCGCTGCCGTGCCTCGTGTCGCCTAACGACGTGCGCGGCGTGCTGCACTGCCACTCCGACTACTCCGACGGCAACACGACGATCGCCGAGATGGCGGCGGCGGCTCGCGCGCGGGGGTGGAGCTACCTCGGCATCACCGACCACTCGCAGAGCGCGTTCTACGCGGGCGGTCTCACGCGCGACGCCGTGCTCCGGCAGCACGACGAGATCGACGCGCTGAACGAGTCGCTCGGCGCGGAGGGCGCCGCGTTCCGCGTGCTGAAGGGGATCGAGGCCGACATCCTCGAGGACGGACGCGTGGACTTCGGCGGCGACCTGCTCGAGCGGTTCGACTACGTCATCGGATCCGTGCACTCGCGGTTCGGCATGAGCGAGTCCGCGATGACGGAGCGCGTCTGCCGCGCGCTCGACGATCCGCACCTCACGATCCTCGGCCATCCCACCGGACGCCTGCTGCTCACGCGCGAGCCGTACGCCATCGACATGGAGGCGGTGATCGACAAGGCCGCGGAGACCGGTGTCGCGATCGAGCTGAACGCCGACCCGCATCGCCTCGATCTCGACTGGCGGCTCTGCAAGCGCGCGAAGGAGCGCGGCGTGCTCGTGGAGATCGGCCCCGACGCGCATTCCGCGCACGGGCTGGACAACGTGGAGATCGGCGTCGGCGTCGCGCGCAAGGGCTGGCTCGAGCCTAACGACATCCTGAACACCCGCACCGCCGACGACGTGCTCGCGTTCGCGCGCGCGCGCCGCGAGGCGCACCGCTGATGGCCACGAAGACCACGACGAAGACCACGAAGGCGCGGAAGTCGAAGACCGATCCGGCGCGCATCTACGCGCTGCTCGAGGAGACGTATCCCGACGCGCACTGCGAGCTGGACTTCCGCAACGCGTTCGAGCTGCTGTGCGCGACGATCCTCAGCGCGCAGTGCACGGACAAGCGCGTGAACATGGTCACGCCCACGCTGTTCGCGAAGTATCCCGACGCGCGCGCGCTCGCCGACGCGCGGCAGGAGGACGTCGAGGAGATCGTGAAGACGACCGGGTTCTTCCGCAACAAGGCGAAGAGCCTCATCGCGATGGCGCGCGCGCTCGTCGAGCGGCACGGCGGCGAGGTGCCGCGCACGATGGAGGAGCTGGTCGTGCTGCCCGGCGTCGGCCGCAAGACCGCGAACGTGATCCTCGGCAACGCGTACGGCATCAACGAGGGGATCACCGTCGACACGCACGTGCTGCGGCTCGCCGCGCGGCTCGGGCTGACGAAGGAGGACGACGCGGTGAAGGTGGAGCAGGCGCTCATGCCGCTGTTCCCGCGCGACCGCTGGGGGATGCTGTCGCACCTGCTGATCTTCCACGGGCGGCGCACGTGCGACGCGCGCAAGCCGCGGTGCGGCGACTGCGCGCTCGTCGCGCTGTGCCCGTCGGCCGCGGTGTGACCACGCCGCTCGAGCGGGTGCGCCGGCGCGCCAGTCGCGTCCTCTATCGCCAGCTCAACCGGCTGTACCGCACGCTGTTCCCCACCGACGCGCCGGCCGGTCATCTGCGTCCCGCGTCGGTCCGTCGCGTCCTCGTCGTCCGCCACGACGCGGTGGGCGACATGGCCGTGACGCTGCCCGCGCTCGCCTATCTCTCGGCGACGCTCCCCGCGGCGGAGATCGACGTCGTGGCGAGCCCGCGCAACGCGGCGCTGCTGCACGGCGACGCGCGCGTGCGCCGCGTGGAGGTGAACGACCACTCGTGGCGGTCGTGGCTGCGGCTCGTGCGCACGCTGCGCGCGCGGCGCTACGACGTCGTCGTGAGCCCGCTCATGAGTCGTGGGCTGCGCGAGGGACTGTTCGCCGGAATGGTCGCCCGGCGGCACGGGGCGCGTGTGTCGCTGTGGCGCCAGCCACAGTACGTCGGACTGTTCACGCACCTGCACCGCGTGTCGCGCGCGCACCGGCACATGGCGACGCGGCTGCTCGCGCTCGTTCAGGCCACGATCGGCGACGGCGCGCCGGCTCGCCCCGACGTCGCGCAGTGGCCCGCCGTGCTCGCGCGCGATGCCGCGGCGGAGGGGCGCGTCGACGCGTTCCTGTGCGCGCACGTGCGCGGGCCGTTCGTCGCGCTGAACGCGTGGGCCGCCGAGCCGGCGCGCGCGCTCGGTCGCGCGCTGACCACGGAGCTCGCCTGCGCGCTCGCCGGCCACGATGCGGGCCTCACGGTCGTGCTCACGCCGCCGCCGACCGTGGTCGGGGAGGCGGAAGGCGTCGCCGCGGACGCCGCCGCGCGCCTCGGCGACGCCGGGCGCGTGATCGTCGCGCGCCCCGGACCCACGCTGCGCGACCTCGTCGCGCTGCTCCGCCGCGCTGCGGTCGTCGTCACCCCCGACACGGCGAACGTGCACCTCGCGTCCGCGGTCGGCACGCCGGTGGTGTCGATCCACACGCCGCTCGCCGCCGACGTGCGCGACTGGGGACCGTGGGGCGTGCCTAACAGGACGGTCGTGCTGCCCGACGCGCGGCCGCTGCGCGAGACCGATCCCGCCGTCGTCCTCTGCGCATTCGACGCGCTCGTGCGCGAGCTCGGCCTCGGCGTCAGCGCGCTCGCGCGGCCCACGCGCGAACGCGGTCGGCTACCGCATCCGGCGTGATCGCGGCGAGGTCGTCGGCCGCCGTCCCGCCCGTCCGCTCCGGGACGAGCACCTCCGCCCGCTCCCCGATCGGCGCCCATCGCCCCGGGTGAATCGGGCGCCGCGGCGAGAACAGGCCGAGCGTGCGGGTGCCTAACGCCGCGGCGGCGTGCAGCGGGCCGGTGGACGCGGCGACGAAGCCGGCGGCGGCGGCGAGCAGCGCGAGCAGCTCGCGTCCGTCGGTGCGGCCGGTGACGTCGTGCACGTGCGGCGGCTGCGCGTCGAGCCACGCGCGCAGCGCGTCACCCTCGGCGCGCGTGCCCGTGACGAGCACGCGGAACCGCTCCGCGGGCAGCGCGCGGGCCAGCGCGCTCCAGTGGTCGAGCGGCCACTCCGCCGCGCTGCCGCCCGACTGCGGGTGCACGACGAGCGTGAAGCGGTCGCGCGCGACGAGCGGCTGCAGCGCGTCGGGTACCGGCACGCGCGGGCGCAGGCGGCCGCGCGCCGCGAGCCGGTCGAGGGACAGTGCGAGCGCGTCGGCGGGGAGCAGCGTGCGCGCGAGCTGCACGTTCAGCTGCGCCTCGTGGAGCGGCGAGCGCTTGCGCGCGAGCGACTCGAGCCGGTTGCACAGCAGCCAGTGGAACGCTCGCCGCGTGGTGCCGACGCGCAGCGGGATGCGCGCCTGGAACGCGGCCCACGCGATGTCGACGTCGGGCTTCACGTGCAGCACCACGTCGGCGCGGGCATCGGCGAGCCGCGCGCGGGCCTCCGCGCCGCGCGCGTCGTCCCACTCGAGGATCTCGTCGACCGCGTCGCTCGCCTCGAGCACCGGACGCGTGTAGCGCCGGCCGAGGAACACGACGCGATGGCCGCGCGCCTTCAGCAGCCCGCACAGCGGCAGGGTGAGCACGACGTCGCCGATGCGGTCGGTGCGGCTGACGACGACGTTGAGGGCGGTGGGCGGCGGTACCATCGAGGGCGGAACCTACTAGCTTGTTCTCCGTCTCTCACCCGCATCCATGGCCAAGCGCGCTACGTTCGAGACCAACCGCGGCACCATCGTCGCGGAGCTGTACGACGCCGAGGCGCCGAAGACCGTCGCCAACTTCGAGAAGCTGGCGAACGAGGGCTTCTACGACGGCGTGAAGTTCCACCGCGTGATCCCGGACTTCGTGGTCCAGGGGGGCGACCCGCTGTCGCGCGACCTGCCGGCCGGCGACCGTCGGATCGGCACCGGAGGGCCCGGCTACAAGATCCCGGACGAGCTGGCGGGCAACCCGCACAAGCACGAGGAGGGCGCGCTGTCGATGGCGCACGCCGGGCCGAACACGGGCGGCAGCCAGTTCTTCATCGTGCTGAGCGAGCGGACGACGCGGCACCTGAACGGGGTGCACACCGTGTTCGGAAAGGTGGTGGAGGGGCTCGACGTGGTGAAGCAGATCCAGGCGAACGACGTGATGAACACGGTGCGCGTGAGCTGATCCGCTCCGCGCCGATCGATCGGAACCGAACCGTCCCATGGCGAACCAGACGACGCATCACCACCCCGCCCCGAACGTCGACAAGCCGGCCGCGTACCTCGGCCTGCTCTCGGCGGTCGTGTTCCTGCTCGTGGTCGTGGTCACGATCGTGACCCTGACGAACAAGAAGTACGCGGGCGAGGCTCCCGAGGGGGCGGCTGCGGCGGCCACGCACTGAGCCGCACGGGGGTCGGGTTGACACCCCGGCGGGGCCCCTTAGATTACTGACCGGTCAGTCATTAAGCGCGCCACGTGGCGCGCTTTCTTATGGCAAGCTCGTGACTGACTGGTCAGTTATTACAACCATGACGCTGCCTCTGGACTCGGCGCGCCGACGCGCGCCCGACGAGCGCCCCCAGCAGATCCTCGACGCTGCCCTCGCCGTCTTCGACGAGGAGGGCCTCGACCGCGCCCGCCTCGACGACATCGCCCGACGCGCCGGCGTCGCGAAGGGGACGATCTACCTCTACTTCCCGAACAAGGAAGAGCTGTTTCGCGAGGTCGTCCGCCACACCATCGTCTCCCGCCTCGAGGCCGCCCGCGGCAAGCTCGCCGCCGAGCCCGACCTCTCGGCCGTCGACCAGCTGTGCAGCTACATGCACGACTGGTGGGAGTTCCTCCGCACGCCGGCCACGCTCGCCGTCTACCGGCTCGTCATCGGCGAGCTGCACCGCTTCCCCGAGCTCGCCGCGTTCTATCTCGAGGAGGTCGTGAAGCCGGCCCGCGCCTTCGTGTCCGGCATCATCGCCCGCGGCATCGAGCGCGGCGAGTTCCGACGGGTCGACCCCGCCGCCACCGCGCGCACGCTCGCCGCGATGTTCGTCGGCCACGCGCTCTGGTACTGCAAGCCCGAGATGGCGCGGTCGGTCGGCGCCGAGGCGCCGGAACAACTCTTCCAGCAGCTCTGCGACTTCGCTCTTCACGCACTTCGCCCCGCCGTCGGCGAGGCCTGACGATAGAATGACCACGATCTCACGATTTCTCGCGCTCTCCGCCGCCGCGCTCGTGGCCGGGCGCGCCGCATCGCCCGCTTCGCTCGCCGCGCAGACGCCGACGACCCCGCACGACACGATGCTCACGCTCGGCCAGGCCGCCCGCCTCGCCGCGCGCCAGAGCGCCGCGGTGCTCGCCGCGCGCGAGCGCTCCCGTGAGGCCGCCGCGCGCGTCACGCAGGCGCGCTCCGCGCTCCTGCCCGACCTGTCCGCGAACGCGAGCCGCACGGGCCGCACGTTCAACACGGCCACGTTCGGCATCGACTTCCCCGCCCCGCCCGGCCAGCCGCCGCTGTTCGACCCGAACGGCCAGGTCGAGGGGCCGGTGAACCTGTGGGACGTGCGCGGCCGCGTCGCCGCGAACCTGCTGGACCTCGGTGCCCTCGGGCGCGTGCGTGCCGCGCAGTCCGCGCAGCGCGCGACCGGCGCCGAGGCGGAGAACCAGGGCGACCTCGCCGCGACGCAGGCGGCGAGCGCCTACCTCCGCGCCCTGCGCGCCGAGGGACAGTACCGCGCGCGCGCGGCCGACTCCGCGCTCGCGCTCGATCTGCTCGGCATCGCGCAGGAGCAGCTCCGCGCCGGCACGGGTGTCGCGCTCGACGTCACGCGCGCGCAGTCGCAGATCGCGCAGTCGCAGGCGGCGCTCATCACCGCGCGCGCCGACCGCGACCGCGCGCAGCTCGACCTGCGCCGCGCGCTGAACCTGTCGCTCGACACGCCGATCCGGCTCGCCGATTCGTTAGGCACGCTCCCGGCGAACGAGTCGCTGCCGAACGAGACCGATGCGGTGCAGCGCGCCCTCGCGAACCGGCCGGACCTCCGCGCCGCCGCCGCGCAGGTCGAGGCGGCGCGCCGGCAGACGAGCGCCATCAAGGCGGAGCGGCTCCCCACCGTGTCGGCCTTCGTCGATCAGGGGAACATCGGCAAGGACCTGAACCACATGCTGCCGACGTACGACTACGGCGTGCAAGTGTCGCTGCCGATCTTCGACGGCTTCCGCCGCGAGGGGCGCGTCGAGGAGCAGCAGGCCGTCGCGAACGAGGCGGAGCTGCGCCGCCGCGACCTGGAGGCGCAGGCCGCCGTCGAGGTCCGCGGCGCGCTGCTCGACCTCCGCGCCGCGCGCGAGCAGGTCGCCGCGACGGCGGAGCGCGTGCGCCTCGCCGAGCAGGAGCTGTCGCAGGCACGCGAGCGGTTCCGCGCCGGCGTCGCCGGCAACGCGGACGTCATCACCGCCTCGCTCTCGCTGAACGCCGCGCGCACCGCGTCGGTGGACGCGCTCACCGCCTACCAGACGGCCCGCGTCTCGCTCGCGCGCGCGCAGGGCTCGCTCACCGAGCTGCCCTGACCGTGATCGACGACGCGCCTAACGATCCGCACACGACTTCTCCGTCACGCCCGAGGATTTCCGACATGTCCGCCGCGACCGCTCCCGAGACCAGCCGCCCCGCACCCGCCCGCGTGCCGACGCCCGCACCCGATCCCGCCCCCGCGGGCTCCAAGAAGCGCTTCGTCCTGCCGATCGTCGGGCTGCTCGTGCTCGGCGGCGCCGCGTGGGGCGTGAAGCAGTGGACGTACGGCCGCGCCCACGAGTCGACCGACGACGCGCAGGTGGACGGCCACATCGTCCCCGTCATCGCGAAGGTCGGCGGCTACGTGAAGAACGTGACCGTCGTCGAGAACCAGGCCGTGCGCGAGGGGCAGCTCCTCGTGCAGATCGACGACGCGGAGTACCGCGTGAAGCTCGCGCAGGCGGAGGCCGACCTCGCCGCCGCGCAGGCGACGACGACCGGCGGCACCGCCGCGGTCGGCCAGACGCGCGCGCAGGTGCAGAGCGCGACGAGCCAGACCGCGGCCGGCGAGGCGCAGGTCGCCGCCGCGCGCGCGAACCTCGACAAGGCGGAGAGCGATCTGCGCCGCTATGAGGATCTCGCGTCGAAGCAGATCGTGTCGCAGCAGGCGCTCGACGCGATGCGCGCCGCCGCCGCGTCGGCGCGGGCGAACCTGCTCGCGGTGCAGCGCCAGGCCTCGGCCACCGGCGCCGGCGTGACGGGCGCGCAGGCGAACGTGCAGAGCGCGGAGGCGAATGTGCGGCTCGCGCAGGCGCGCACCGGCGCGGCGAAGGCGGCGCGCGACAATGCCGCGCTGCAGCTCTCGTACACGACGGTGAACGCGCCGGCCTCCGGCACCGTGTCGCGCAAGACGGTGGAGGTGGGGCAGCTCGTGCAGCCCGGGCAGACGCTGATGTCGGTCGTCGCCGACACCGGCACGTGGGTGACGGCGAACATGAAGGAGACGCAGCTCAAGGATCTGCGCGTCGGGCAGAAGGCGGAGGTCGAGGTCGACGCCTACGCCGGCGCGACGATCGAGGGCACCGTGGAGAGCCTGAGCAGCGCGACGGGCGCGAAGTTCGCCCTGCTGCCGCCGGACAACGCCACGGGGAACTTCACGAAGGTCGTGCAGCGCGTGCCGGTGCGCATCCACATCACGAAGGGGCTCGGCAAGGACCGTCCGCTGCGTCCTGGCATGAGCGTCGTCGTGCACGTCGACACGAAGTGAGCGCGACCGCCGTCGCCCGTCCGAGCGGGCGACACGCCGCCCAGGCGATCCCCGGCGTCGAGCAGTACCGCTGGTTCATTCTCCTGGGCCTCATCACCGCCGCGGTGATGGAGGTGCTCGACACGACGATCATCAACGTCGCGCTCCCGCAGATGGCGGGGAACCTGAGCGCGACGCAGGAAGAGATCGCGTGGGTGAGCACCTCCTACATCCTCGCGAACGTCGTCGTGCTGCCGATGACCGCGTTCTTCACGGCGCGGTTCGGGCGCAAGCGCTATCTGACGTTCTCGATCGTGCTGTTCATCGTCGCGTCGTTCCTGTGCGGCACGTCGTCGAGCCTCGGGGAGCTCGTGTTCTTCCGGCTGCTGCAGGGCGCCGGCGGCGCGGCGCTGCTCTCGACCGCGCAGGCGACGCTCCGACAGATCTTCCCGGCGCGCGAGCAGGGGCTGGTACAGGCGATCTTCCTCCTCGGCATCATCGTCGCGCCGACGCTCGGGCCGACGCTGGGCGGCTGGATCACCGACAACTACACGTGGAGCTGGTGCTTCTTCATCAACGTGCCGATCGGCGTCGCGTCGACGCTGCTCGTCTCCACGTTCCTGCACGATGCGCCTAACGCGCAGCGCCACACCGGCGACATCGACTGGCTCGGCATCGGGCTGCTGATCGCCGGCGTCGGCTCGCTGCAGTACGTGTTGGAGGAGGGGAACTCGCACGACTGGTTCTCCGACGCCTGGATCGTGCGGCTGTCGATCCTCTCGGCGGTGTCGCTCGCCACGCTGCTCTGGTGGCAGCTCTCGTCGCGCAACAAGCACCCCGTGATCGAGCTGCGGGTGCTGAAGAACCGTCAGCTGTCGGCGTCGATCTTCCTGTTCATCGTCCTCGGCTTCGGCCTGTACGGCGGCGCGATCCTGTTCCCGCTGTTCACGCAGACCATTCTCGGCTTCACGCCGACGGCCACGGGGCTGTCGATGATGCCGGGCGGCATCGCCACGGCATGCGTCGCGCTGTTCTGCGGCTTCATGCTGAACGGCGACAAGCCGAAGGCCGACGCGCGCGTGCTGATCCTCGTCGGCATGGCGCTCATGCTGTGGGCGATGTGGGACCTCGGCCACCTCACGACCGTGGCCGGCGAGCGCGATGCGCGCATGGCGCTCATCATCCGCGGCCTGTCGCTCGGCTTCCTGTTCACGCCGATCAACAACGTCGCGTTCGGGAGCCTGAAGCCGCACGAGGCGCAGCAGGCGTCGGGGCTCATCAACCTCTCGCGGCAGCTCGGCGGGTCGTTCGGCATCGCGGTGCTGACCACGTATCTCACGCGCCACATCGCGTTCCACCGCGCCGACCTCGTGACGAACCTCTATCCCGGCAATCCGGCGTTCGAGCAGCGCTATCAGGCGCTCGTCGGGGGGATGCTGGCGAAGGGCGGCTCGCTGATCGACGCGCGGACGCAGGCGCTGAAGATCCTTGAGGGGTCACTGATGAAGCAGGCGGCGATGCTCGCCTACAACGACGCGTGGATGTTCATCCTGCTGTCGTTCCTGTGCGTGATCCCGGCGGTGTTCATCCTCCGGCGGCCGAAGGGGCGGGTGGCGGTGGACGCGCACTGAGGGCTGGTGCGCGCGGCCTGGGGTCCACGTACGCGTTTCTGTAGGACTGAAGAAGGACTGAAGAAGGACTGAAGGAGGACTGAAGAAGGACCAACACTTCTTGTTGGTGTTTCCTTCTTCAGTCCTCCTTCAGTCCGCCGTGGTCCAACGAACACTCGTACGTGGAGTCGCGACCGGCGCGCCGCTCCGCAAGCGGTGGGGCACGCCCTTGTCACGCGCCGTGGGCCTCGCCATGATGGCGCACACACGCGGAGGTGCGCCATGCCCCGTCTCCTGCTGCCCGGCATCGTCCCCGTCGTTCACATCAGACGCGTCGGAGGTGGCCCTCCTCCGGTGTACGTGATCGACCAGGCCGTGGGCCGCGCGGCGCCGAACGACCGAGCGGACGTGCTGCTCGTGCAGTACCTGCTCCGCGTGGCGACGGAGAAAGCATTCGCCCAGCCGGCGCCAATGCAGGCCGACACGGTACTGGCGGGGTCGTACACGCCGCCTCCCCCGGGTGGTCTCCGCGCGGCGATCGGGGTGGCACCACGGCACACGCCGCACCCGCCGCCGCCGGCTCGGCCGCCGCTCCCCGACACGTCGCCGATCGTCATCGACGGTGTCTGCGGTCCACAGACGATCGCTTTCATCGAGTACTTCCAGGCGACACAGCCGACGATCCCGGCTCGCGACGGCAGAGTCGAGCCGCCCGCCCCTTCGACTCCCACCCTCGCGGCGCTCAACGCGGTGCTGTTCGCCGAGCGCCAGGGGATGATCTTCAGGCTGTTCGCCGACGGTGCCTTTCCCGCCGAGCTGCGCGAGTACTTCTACGACGGTTAGCCGACGCCGCCCCGCGGCCCCGGAACTCCCGGGGACCGGCGCGACGAACCCTGGCCGACGCCTGGCGCGCAAGAGCCCGCCAGGCGTTATCGTATCCAACATGCCCCTCCCTTCCCGCCAGGACGCGCTCGCGCTGGTCCACGAGTACACGAAGTCGGAATCGCTGCGGAAGCACATGCTCGCGGTCGAGGCGGCGATGCGGGCCTACGCGCGGCGGTTCGGTGAGGACGAGGAGCGGTGGGGACTCGCCGGCCTGCTCCATGACTTCGACTACGAGCGGTGGCCGAACGCGGCGCGCTCGCCGACCGAAGAACACCCGTCAGCGGGGGTGCATATCCTCCGCCGGACCGGCTATCCTGAGGATGTCCTCGAGGCGATCCTCGGCCACGCCGAGTACACCGGGACACCCCGTACGACCCGCATGGCGAAGACCCTGTTCGCGGTCGACGAGCTGACGGGATTGATCACGGCCACCGCTCTGGTGAAGCCGTCCCGCAGCGTCCACGACGTCGACGCTGGCGGCGTTCGGAAGAAGATGAAAGACAAGGCGTTCGCCCGCGGAGTGAGCCGGGAGGACGTTCTACGTGGGGCGGAGGAGCTCGGCGTTCCGCTCGACGAGCACATCGCGTTCGTCATCGAGGCCATGCGCGCGGAATCCGCAGCGCTCGGTCTCTGATTTCCCGATACAGCTCTTCGATTTCCCCCGCCAACGCTCCTCGTGAGCGGCGCGTAGACCGTGCGAACTCCTCTCCTGCCCCCCCAGGATGACTTCACCCGCGCTCGCCGTGCCCTTCGGACTCCCCGATAGGGCTGCCGCCGTCCGTCCCGCTGCGCGCGTCGAGACCCAGGTGCCGCTGCCGGCACCGGTCTCGGACGCCGCGCTCGCGGAGCGCGAGCTGGTCCTCGCCGCCCAGGCGGGAGACACGCACGCGTTCGCCGGGCTCGTCCGGATGCACCAACGGCGCGCGTACGCCGTGGCCCGCGCGATCGTGCTGACGCACGAGGACGCGGAGGACGCGGTCCAGGAGGGCTTCCTGCACTCGTACCGGGCGCTCGATCGATTCCGCCCGGAGCAGGCGTTCGGCGCGTGGCTCCATCGCATCGTCGCCAACGCCGCGCTCGACATCGCGCGCCGCCGCAAGGTGCGCGACGCCGACGAGCTGCCGGAGACCGTCGCCTCGCCGCGCCCGTCGCGCGATCCGGCGGAGTCGCAGGAGCTGCGGGCGCGTCTGCAGGCTGCGATGGCGCAGCTCGGGGCGCGGCAGCGTGCGGTGATCGTCCTGCACGACATCGAGGGGTTCAAGCACGCCGAGATCGGTGCCGCGCTCGGGATTCCCGAGGGCACCGCTCGGTCGGACCTACACCACGCCCGCGCCCAGCTCCGCCGGCTGCTCGGCGACGTGCGAGAGGACCTCTGATGCGACGCTTCCGCGTCATTCGCGGCGGACTCGATCGCCCACCGACCGACACGCACGACGTCCAGGAGCCACCGGAGGACCAGGAGGACCCGGCGCTCACCGGTCGGCTGCGCTCGCTGTACGCGCCGCCGGCGGAGAACTACTGGGACGGCTTCGAGGCGACGATCATGGCGGCGGTGCGGGCCGGGCGCGCCGCGCCGGCGGCTGCCGCGGAGTGGATCCAGACGCTCGCGCGCTGGGCGCGTCCGGGGCTCGCCGCGGCGACCGTGCTGCTCGGGGTGCTGGGCGGCGTGTGGCTGCAGACGCGCGGCAGCCGGTCCGACGCGCTCTATCGCGCGGTCCTCGAGGAGTCGCCGGCGTTCACCATCGAGCCGCTGGACGAGGAGTTCGCGCGCGCCACCGACAACTGGGGACCGGCGTCGAGCGCGACGTCGGACCAGGCGCGAGCGGCCGCATACTTACTGACCGACGGCGTGAAGCGACCCGCGCGCGTGCCGCGGGAGCTGGAAGGCTCGCCCGACGCCTCCGCCGACCCGGCGCCCGACGCCGCGTCGCCGGTGGACTCCGCCCGCGCCCGTCGCGACACCACGCCCCGACGCCCGACGCCCTGAGAGCGATTCCGTGCTGCGCTCTCAGCAACTGGCGGCGATGTTCCTGCTCGGCGCCTTCGTCGTCGGCGGTACGTTGGGCTTCACCGTGGATCGCATCGTGAGCGACCGGCTGCGCGCCGGGGCGCCGCAGATCTCGGTCGTCGACGCGTTCGCCGAGGAGCTCGAGCTCTCCGCCCCGCAGCGCGCGGCCGTGGACTCGATCCTCACCGCGCGCAACCGGGTCATGGACTCCATCATGGGCCCGCTGAAACCGCGGCTCCACGCGGTGCGCGACTCCGCGCGCCACGCCATCGCGCTCCGGCTCACCGACGCCCAGCGCGCGAAGTTCGACGCCTACATCGAGCGGACGAAGAGCCACAACTGAGAGGGCAGGAGGGCAGGAGCGCAGGAGGGCAGGAGTCCGATGCTCTCCTGCCCTCCTGCGCTCCTGCCCTCCTGCCCTGTCATTCGATCCGGAACTCGAACGGCAGCTCCACGAGCTGACGCACGCGGTGGCCGCCGGCTTCGGCGGGACGGAACCGCAGCGAGCCGACGGTGCGGAGCGCGGCGTCGCCGAACGCCGGGTGGGTCGCGGTCACGAGCTGCACGCTCACCTGCTCGACGCGGCCGAGCGTGTCGACGACGAAGCGCACGACGACGCGGCCGCCGAGCCCCTGCGCGCGCAGCGCCTCCGGGTAGCGCGGCCGGAGCTGGCCGAGCGGGACCGCGACCTTGTCGACGTAGCGCGCGTCGCGCGGCGCGTCGCCCGTCGGCGCACCGGCGCTTCCGTCCTCCGCGCCGCTCGCCAGCCCCTTCACGAACGTGTCGCCGAGCCCGCGCGTGGGGTCCGGCATCGAGCCGATCGGCGGGATGCCGTCGACGATGGGCCCGATCGTGAGCGGCGGCGCCTGCGGCGCGCTCGGCGCGGCCGGCGACGTGGACGGCGTGGTGGACCGCGACGTGCGCGACGCCACGGGGGTCGGCGGCGGGTCGCGCGGCGGCTCGTAGAAGATGGTCTTCTCGCGCGTCTCGTGGTCCTCCAGCCCGGCGTGCGCGCTCGCCGTCGCGACCGCCGCACCGGCGATCAGCGTCGCATGCACGAGGATGCTCACCGCCGTTCCGGCGCGGCTGCGCCGCCGCCGCGCGCTCGACTCCAGTAGCTGCATCGCGCTCCCTCCTGGGGTTGGGGTTCGGAAGAAGCATCGCGCGCCGAGATGAACGCCCCGTGGCGGCGGCGTTAGCGTTCGCTCGCGAGTCGATGAAGAAACGGCGGCGTTCTCATGAGCGAACGATGAAGCTCGCTCGCTGGACGCTGCCGGCGGGGGCTCTCTATCATTCACGACGGTCGCGGCTCGGCCCGCGACCCGATTCTTGCGAGACCGGCGTAGCTGGCCGATCCGCGTCTCTCTCAGACCCGGCATGTCCGCTGAGTCAGCTCGACCATCCGGTGGGCCGGACGAACCCTCGGGCCTCGTGACGCAGGCGTTCCCGACGGAGACGCACCCGACCACCGGCGCGCCGCACCACCACCGCCCCGACGCCAACCCCACCGGCCGGCGGCTCGCCACCCTGATGCTCACGGCGCTCGGCGTCGTGTACGGCGACATCGGGACGAGCCCCCTGTACTCCATCAAGGAGTGCTTCCGCCGCGAGTTCGGGCTGGCCGTGACCCCCGTCAACGTCTACGGCGTGCTGTCGCTCATCGTGTGGGCGCTCGTGCTCGTCGTGAGCGTGAAGTACGTCGCGTTCATCCTGCGCGCCGACAACAAGGGCGAGGGCGGCGTGTTCGCCCTGCTCGCGCTCATCCTCGCGCGGCAGCAGCGCGACACGGAGCGTCGCACGCGCGCGATCCTCATCACGATGGGGCTGTTCGGCGGGGCGTTCCTGTACGGCGACGGCATGATCACGCCCGCCATCTCCGTGCTCGGCGCGGTCGAAGGGCTCCAGATCGTGACGCCGGCGCTCGCGAAGTTCATCGTGCCGATCACGTTCGCGATCATCTTCACGCTGTTCTACTTCCAGTACAAAGGCACCGCGAAGGTGGGCGGCGCGTTCGGCTGGATCATGCTCGCGTGGTTCGTCTCCATCGGCGTGCTGGGCATCATGGAGATCACGCAGCACCCGGGCATCTTCCGCGCGATGAACCCGTGGTACGCGGTGACGTTCTTTCCCGCGCACCCGAAGGAGTCGTTCGTCGTGCTCGGCGCGGTGGTGCTCGTGATCACGGGCGGCGAGGCGCTGTACGCCGACATGGGGCACTTCGGCCGCAAGCCGATCCGATGGGCGTGGTTCGGCTTCGTGCTTCCGTGCCTGCTGCTGAACTACTTCGGGCAGGGCGCGCTGGTGCTGCGCGACCGCACGGCGGTGTCGAACCCGTTCTACATGCTCGCGCCGCCGGCGTTCCAGATCCCCCTGCTCGTGATCGCGACGCTCGCCGCGATCGTCGCGTCGCAGGCGCTCATCTCCGGCGCGTTCTCGCTCACGCAGCAGGCGGTGCAGCTCGGGTACACGCCGCGGCTCAACATCGTGCACACGTCGAGCGAGCAGGCGGGGCAGATCTACATCCCCGAGGTGAACAAGGCGCTCGCCGTCGGCACGCTGCTGCTCGTCGTCGCGTTCCGCTCGTCCGCCGCGCTCGCGGCGACGTACGGTGTCGCGGTGACGGCGACGATGGCGATCACGACGATGCTGTTCGTGGTGATCGCGCGGCAGCGCTTCGGCTGGTCCAAGCTCAAGGCGCGCACGTTCCTCTACGGCTTCCTGTTCATCGACCTGCTGTTCCTCGCGTCGAACCTGCTGAAGGTGCCGCACGGCGGGTGGGTGCCGCTCACCATCGCGGGGATCGTGTTCCTGCTGATGACGACGTGGAAGAAGGGGCGCGACATCCTGCTCGAGCACATGGAGACCAGCTCGCTGCCGATGGACGCGTTCATCTCCGACGTCGCGCGGCGCAAGCCGCACCGCGTGAGCGGCACGGCGGTGTTCATGACGTCCGCGCGCGGCGGGGCGCCGGTGGTGCTGCTGCATCACCTGAAGCACATGAAGGTGCTGCACCAGCAGGTGATCCTCCTCTCCATCCGCACGGCCGACGTGCCCGACGTGGACGAGCAGGAGACGCTGGAGGTGGAGGAGCTCGGGCAGGGCTTCTGGCGCGTGCTGGCCACGTACGGCTTCATGGAGCAGCCGAACGTGCCGGACATCATGAAGTTCCTGAACGCGCGCGGCGTGCGTACGCGGCCGGGCGACACGTCGTTCTTCCTCGGGCGCGAGCGACTGATCGCGACGGGCAAGAGCCGCATGGCGCGCTGGCGGAAGAAGATCTTCGCGCTCATGTCGCGTAACGCCCTCTCGGCGACGGAGTTCTTCTCCATCCCGCCGAACCGCGTCGTGGAGCTGGGCGCGCAGATCGAATTCTGACCGTGACCACGCCCTCCCCCTCCCGCGGGCTCACGCCGTCCGTCATCGCCGAGCCAGCCGCCACCACCGCCGAGACGCCCGCGAGCTCGCATCCGCACCATCACGCGGACGCGAACCCCACTGGGCGACGGCTCGCGCTGCTCACGCTCACGGCGCTCGGCGTCGTCTTCGGCGACATCGGCACGAGCCCGCTGTACACGCTGCAGGAGTGCTTCAGCCGCGAGCACGGCGTGCCGGCGACCATACCCGACGTCTACGGCGTGCTGTCGCTGATCGTGCTGTCGCTGACGATGATCGTGACGATCAAGTACGTCACGTTCATCATGCGCGCGGACAACAAGGGCGAGGGCGGCATCCTCGCCCTGCTCGCCCTGATCATGCAGCGTCGGCGGCGCGACGACGACAAGGGCTCGCGCTTCGTGCTCATCTCGCTCGCGCTGTTCGGCGCGGCGCTGCTCTATGGCGACGGCATCATCACGCCGGCCATCTCCGTGCTCGGCGCGGTCGACGGCCTGAAGGTCATCGCACCGGCGCTCGACCGCTGGGTGATCATCATCACGATCGTGATCCTCTTCGGGCTGTTCTCGTTCCAGCGGTCCGGCACCGAGCGCGTGGGCCGGATGTTCGGGCCGGTGATGCTCGTGTGGTTCGCGACCCTCGCGGTGCTCGGCGTCGCGGGCTTTCGGCATCACCCGGAGATCCTGAAGGCGGTGTGGCCGGGCTACGGCGTGTCGTTCTTCTTCCGGCACGGGCTGCACGGCTTCCTCATCCTCGGCTCCGTGGTGCTCGCGGTGACCGGCGCCGAGGCGCTGTACGCCGACATGGGCCACTTCGGGAAGAAGCCGATCCGCCTCGCGTGGCTCACGTTCGTGTTCCCGTGTCTGCTGCTGAACTACTTCGGCCAGGGCGCGCTGCTCATCGCGCACCCGGAGGCGGCGGCGAACCCGTTCTACCTGCTGGCGCCGCGCGCGCTGCAGATCCCGTTGCTCGTGATCGCGACGTTCGCCGCGATCGTGGCGTCGCAGGCGCTCATCTCGGGCGCGTTCTCGCTCACGCAGCAGGCGGTGCAGCTGGGCTTCGTGCCGCGGCTCGACATCCGCCACACGTCGCACCACGCGGCGGGGCAGATCTACATCCCCGAGGTGAACCAGGCGCTGGCACTCGGCTGCATCGTGGTGGTGCTGTTCTTCAAGTCGGCGACGGCGCTCGGCGCGGCGTACGGCATCGCGGTCACGGGCACGATGGCGATCACGACGCTGCTGTTCCACGTCATCGCGCGCGAGCAGTGGGGATGGTCGCCGTGGAAGGCCACCGCCGCATCGGCCACGTTCCTGCTCATCGACCTCGCGTTCTTCGGCGCGAACGTGCTGAAGATCGAGCAGGGGGGCTGGGTGCCGCTCGCCATCGGCGTCGCGCTGTTCACGATCATGCGCACGTGGAAGGAGGGGCGGCGGCTGCTGTGGACCATCCTGCAGGGGCGCACGCTCCCGATGTCGATGTTCATCGAGGACGTGGCGCGCAAGAAGCCGATGCGCGTGAACGGCACCGCGGTGTTCCTGACGTCGCATTCCGAGGGTGCGCCGGTCGTGCTGCTGCATCACCTCAAGCACAACCAGGTGCTGCACGAGCAGGTCGTGCTGCTGTCGATCGGCGTCGCCGACGTGCCGGACGTCGACGAGCGCGAGACGCTCGTCGTCGAGGAGCTCGGCGAGGGCTTCTTCCGCGTGCGGGCGACCTACGGCTTCATGCAGCAGCCGAACGTGCCCGATCTCATGAAGCACCTGAACGCGCGCGGCGTGAAGACCCGCCCGATGGCGACGTCGTACTACCTCGGCCGCGAGCAGCTCATCCCCAGCGGTCCGGGCAAGATGGCGCGCTGGCGCAAGATGCTGTTCATCTTCCTGTCGCGTAACGCGCGGTCCGCGACGCAGTTCTTCTCCATCCCGCCCAACCGCGTCGTGGAGCTGGGCACCCAGATCGAGTTCTGACGTGAGATTCTCCCGCCTAACGATGGCGCTGGCCCTCGTGGCCGCGCCCGCGCTGGCCGCTGCCCAGACTCCCGCCGCACCCGACTCCGCGCCGCCGCCGATCGAGGACAACAGCTTCCTGGTCGAGGAGGCGTACAACCAGGAGCGCGGCGTGGTGCAGCACATCAACACGTTCTCGCGCGCGACCACGGGCAACGGCTGGCTGTACACGTTCACGCAGGAGTGGCCCGTCCCGACGCAGCTGAATCAGCTGAGCTACACGATACCGATCGCGCGCCCGGAAGGACGCGGCGCGTCGCCGCGCTTCGGCGACCTGCTGCTGAACTACCGCTACCAGGCCCTCGCCCACGAAGACCTGCTGTTCGCGCCGCGTCTCTCCGCGATCCTGCCGACCGGCAGCGCTTCGGCGGGGACGGGACTCGGCGGCGCCGGAGTGCAGGTGAACCTGCCGGTCACCGCGGTGCTCACGCCGTCGCTCGTGTCGCACTCGAACGTCGGCGGCACGCTCGTGCCGCGCGGCAAGACCGGCGACGGCGAGCGGCTGCGCAGCGCGAACGTCACGCTCGGCCAGAGCTTCATCTGGCTCGCGCGGCCGACGTTCAACGTGATGCTGGAGTCGCTGTTCTCGCACACGTCGAACCGCGTCACGCCGCGCGGGGCGGGTGACGCGGTCACGCTGTCGAACCAGTCATTCACGCTGTCGCCGGGCGTGCGCTACGCGTTCAACTTCCGCTCCGGGCTCCAGATCGTCCCCGGCGCGGCAGTGCCCGTGACGTTCAGCGGCGGCGACGCGGATACGGGCGTGTTCCTGTACCTGTCGTTCGAGCACCCGTTCGCGCGGACTCGTTAGGCCCGAGAGCTCACGCGGAGACGCGGTCAGCGCCGAGCGGTCACATCTCGATCACGCGACGGGCGCGCGGCACCGCGACGGCGCGCGGGACGACGACGCGCGGGGTGACGAACGACGTGGTGCGCACGCTCGCGCGCGGGAGCGCGGGACGCACCGGCGCGGACATCCACGTGCGCGGCAGCACGCGCAGCGACGGCACGTCCATGCGCATCGGCGTCGACGGCAGCAGCGGCGCAACGGGAGTGCGCGGCAGCGCGATGGCGCCGTCGCCGTCGCCGAACGAGAACGCGAAGCCGCTGCGGTTCTTCCACACGTCCGCGGCACGGGCCGCCTTCACGGTGAGCGTGCGCAGGCTCCCGCTCTGCCACACGCGCAGCGTGATGTCGTCGCCCGCCTTGTGCTTCTCGAGCTCGCGCGTGAAGCGGCGCGCGCGGAGCGCGGAGAACTCCGGGTCCTCGGCGTCGTCGCGCGAGAGGCGCAGATCCACGCCGTCGATGCCCGCGATGCGCGCGCCTTCCACGATCCCCGCCTTCTCCGCGGGGCCGTCGGTGGCGACGGAGCTCACGAACAGGCCGAGCGTGTCGCGGCGGCTGCCCGTGGTGCCGACCGTTAGGCCGAGCGCGGGGCGCTGCTCCATGCGCGTGCGGATGCTGTCGGCCCACGCGCGCGCCGACGCGCCGCTGCGGAAGATCGTCGAGCCGCCGGGCCCGAAGCCCACACCGTACGCGCGGCTCGGCTCCAGCGACGACGCGGCGACCGTCTTCACGCGGACGGTGCGCGTCTCGCGGCCGCGCTGCACGACGAGCGACACCTCGTCGCCCGGCTTGTGCTTCGCGAGCGCGCGCTGCAGTCGGCGCGATCCGAGGTCGCGGAACACGGGATCGTCGGCATCGGCCGGGTCGACGCGCAGCGTCGTGCCGTCGATCGACACGATGCGGTCGCCCTCCTCGATGCCGGCCTTCGCGGCGGGGCCGTCCTCGGCGACGTCGGCGATGCGCACGCCGATCGTGTCGCTGGAACTGCGCGCCGGCGCGAGCGAGATGCCGAGCACCGCGCGCGTGGAGTCGTCGCTGCGCCAGATGCTCACGCCGCCGGGGCCGAGCGCCTGGACGAGGGTCTCGTACGTTCGACGGCTGCCGGCGTCCTGCGCGGCGGCGGTGTGCGGAGCGAGGAGGGACGCGGCAGCCAGCGCCGCGGCGGCCGTCAGGTAGACGGTGGGTCGCATCGTCGGGGTGTCTCCAGGAAGGGGTGGTTCACCCGGTAGGACACGCCGGCGTGCGGGGAGGGTTGCCGACCAGACCTCGCCGCGCCGCCCCCTGCGATGTAGCGGCTTCCTTGACAGGGGCACCGGAGGGTGGCATGTCCCCACACCCGCTCACGGTCCCGCCGTGATCGCCCATCTTCGGACGCCCCCGTCCATTCTCGGGGCCGAGCGGGCAATGCAAGACGGAGGATCCATGCGTCCTCGACTGACGTTGCTCGCGATCGCCGGGTGCCTGCTCCCCGCACTCCCGCTGCACGCTCAGCCCGCGGGCCCGCCCGTCATCCTGCAGATCTTCCGCGAGGATGTGAAGGTCGGCAAAGGGTCCGCGCACGAAACGATCGAGGCGCAGTGGCCGGCAGCGTTCCGCAGGGCCGCGACGAAGAACCACTATCTCGCCGCCACGACGAGCACCGGCGGGCAGGAAGCCTGGTTCATGACGGCCGTGCCGGACTACGCGACGCTCGAAGCATACGACCAGGAGATCGCGAAGGCGCCGGGGCTCAGCGCCGAGCTGCAGCGGCTCTCGGCGGCGGACGGCGAGATGCTCTCGGGCGCGCGGACCTTCCTCGCCGAGCTCCGTCCGGACTCCGGCCCGCCCGGCGCGCCCCTGGATATCGGAAAGATGCGCGGGTTCGTGATCACCACGTACCGGCTGCGTCCCGGGCACACCGCAGATTGGATGGAGATGCGCGGCGCGCTCGTCGCGGCGTACGCCAGAGCCGGCCTCGAGCACGGCACGGCCGTCTACGAGATCGTGCAGGGCGTCACCACGCCGACGTACATGGTGATCCGTCCGTTCCGGTCGATGGCGGAGATGGACGCGCGCTCGGCGAATGCGTCGAAGGTGCGGGCGGCGATGTCCATGGAGCAGCGCGCGCGCTACGACAAGCTGACGTCGGACGCCGTGATCTCGCGCGAGGTGGAGACGCTCATGTTCAACCCGAAGATGAGCTATGCCCCCGAGGGGATGGTCGCGAGCGATCCCGCGTTCTGGACGCCGAAGCCCGTGGTCGCGCAGCGACCGAGCCTCGTCAAACCCGCGGTCAACGTGAAGGAGCCGCCGAAGCCATGACCGGCGCCGCGGCGGGGCGAGCCCGTACCCGCCGCGGCACTCGACCGCTCGGCCGTCGTCACACGACGACGTTGAGCAGCCGTCCGGGGACGAAGATGACCTTCTTCGGCTCCCCCGTCACGAACTTCGCGATGTTCTCCTCGCGCAGCGCGGCGGCCAGCGCATCCGCCTGCGCGATCTCCTTCAGCACGCGGATGCGGCCGCGCAGCTTCCCGTTCACCTGCACCGCGAGCTCGATCTCGTCCTCGGCGGCGAGCGCCGCATCGAACACCGGCCAGCCGGCGTCGAACACGCTCCTGGCGTCGCCCGTGCCGCGCTCCCACAGCTCCTCCGCGAGGTGCGGCGCGAACGGCGCGACGAGCTGCACCAGCGGCATCACCTCGTCGCGGTGCGGCGTGCGCTCGTTGAAGCGCAGCGTCTTCATGTACTCCATCATCGCCGCGATCGCCGTGTTGTACGACAGCCGCGGGATGTCGTCGCCGACCTTGCGGATCGTCTGGTGCAGCTTGCGCAGCACCGCCGGATCCGGCGCGGTCTCGGTCGTCATGTCGCGCACGCTCGCCCACAGGCGGTCGAGGAACCGCCGCACGCCGCTGATGCTCGCGTCGCGGAAGTCGCCGCCCTCCTCGTAGGGACCGAGGAACATGAGATACGTGCGGAGCGTGTCGGCCCCCCACTTCTCCACGTACTCGTCCGGGTTCACCACGTTGCCCTTCGACTTCGACATCTTCGCGCCGTCGCGGATCAGCAGCCCGTGCGCGCGGAACTTGGTGAACGGCTCGTCGAAGTCGACGTGCCCCATGTCGTGCAGCACCATCGTGACGAAGCGCGAGTACAGCAGGTGCAGGACCGCGTGCTCGTTGCCGCCGATGTAGCTGTTCACCGGCAGCCACTTCTTCGTGAGCGCCGGATCGAACGGCACGTCGTCGCGGTCCGCGCTCGGGTAGCGCAGGAAGTACCATGCGCTGTCGAGGAACGTGTCGCTCACGTCGGTCTCGCGCCGGCCTAACGCGCCGCACTTCGGGCACGGCACCTCGTACCACTCCTTCACGCGCGCGAGCGGCGACACCCCGCTGTCGTCGGGCTTGAAGTCCTGCGTGAGCGGCAGCTCCACCGGCAGCTGATCGACGGGCACCGGCACCGTGCCGCACGTGTCGCAGTAGATGACCGGGATCGGCGGGCCCCAGTAGCGCTGGCGCGAGATGGTCCAGTCGTGCAGGCGGTAGTTCGTCACCGCCTTCCCCTGCCCCATCTCCTCCAGCCACGCCGAGATCGCTCGGATGCCTTCCGGCACCGACAGCCCGTCGAAGCGGCCCGAGTTCACCAGGCGACCCTGCTCGTCGTCGGTGTAGGCCTCCGTGAGCGGCGCGTCGGCGTCGCCGTCGGGGCCCGCGACCACGCGCACGATCGGCAGCGCGAACTGCGTCGCGAACTCGAAGTCGCGCTCGTCGTGACCCGGGACGGCCATGATCGCGCCCGTGCCGTAGTCCATCAGCACGTAGTCGGCGACCCACACGGGGATGAGCGCGTTCGTCGCCGGGTTGTGCGCGTACGCGCCGGTGAACACGCCGGTCTTCTCCTTCGCGGAGACGGCCGACTTGCGCGCGACGAGGTCCTTCCGGCCGGCGCGCACGCGGTAGTCGTCGACGGCCGCGCGCTGGGCCGGCGCCGTGATGCGCTCCACCAGCGGGTGCTCGGGCGCGAGCACGAGGTACGTCGCGCCGAAGATCGTGTCGGGGCGCGTCGTGAACACGGTGATCGGCGTGCCCGTCATCACCATCGGGTTGTCGCTCGCGCCCGCCTCCTCCTCCGCCGTCGTGTCGCCGTCGTTAGGCACGAGGAAGTCGACGCGCGCGCCCTCGCTCTTGCCGATCCAGTTCCGCTGCGCGGTCTTCGTCGTCTCCGACCAGTCGAGCCAGTCCAGATCGTTCAGCAGCCGCTCGGCGTACGCGGTGATACGGAAGAACCACTGCTCCAGCAGCCGCTGCTCGACCGGCGTGCCGCACCGCTCGCATGCGCCGGCGATCACCTGCTCGTTCGCGAGCACGGTCTTGTCCTTCGGGCACCAGTTCACGGCCGCGCGCTTCTTGTACGCGAGGCCCTTCTCCAGCAGCTGCAGGAAGACCCACTGGGTCCACTTGTAGTAGTCGGGTCGGCTCGTGTCGACGACATAGCGCCAGTCGACCATGAGCCCCGCGCGCTCCAGCTGCCGCCGGAAGTTCGCCACGTTGCGCGGCGTCATCTCCGCCGGATGCACGCCCATCTTCAGGGCGAAGTTCTCCGAGTGGATCCCGAACGCGTCGAAGCCGAGCGGCTCGAACACCGTGTGGCCGAGCTGCCGCTGGTGACGCCCCTGGATGTCCGCACCCGTGAACGCGAACAGGTTCCCGACGTGGAGCCCCTCGGCCGAGGGGTACGGGAACATCATGAGCTGGTAGTACGGGCGCTCGCCGCCCGACAGGTCGACGCGGTTCGTGCCGCGCTCCTGCCAGCGCTGCTGCCACTTCCGCTCGACAGCGGACGGATCGTACGGCGCCGGCTGGTCGGCCGGCGACGGGGCGTGCGGGGACTCGATGGGGACGGTCATGGAGCGGCTGCGGGGTCGGAATGGTCCACGGAATCTAGCGAGTCCGGCTACGAGGCGGTCGCCACGCGCACCGTTTTCCGCGCCAGACGTTCCCGATGGTACGTGAGATGCCCCTCGCCCGCTCGTCGTCTCGCGAGAGCTTCTCATGCGCAGCACTCTCCCCCCGATCGTGCTCGCCGTCGCCACGATCGCCATCGCCGCCTGCACGTGGCGCGACGGGGAGCCGGCGGTTCGCATCATTCCCGATCCCGCCGGACAGCGGGCCGCGTCGCTGCTGGACGCCGCGGACACCGCCATGGCGCACGGCAAGCCCGACATCGCCCGCGCCGCGCTCGCCTCCGCCTACGGCCAGCCGACGCCGAGCCCGGACGTGGCGTACCGCGTGGCCCGGCTCGCCGACCGGCTCGACGACGTCGGCACGGCGGCCCGCGCCTATCGTCGCTACCTCGCGCTCGCCCCGACGAGCCCGGTCGCGGACTCCGTGCGGACCCGGCTGCTCGCGCTCGTGTCCGGCCCGATGCGCGCGCGCATCGTCGACCCGCTCGGCGTCGAGCAGCTCGTGGCGACGGGCGAGGTCGAGCCCGCGACGGACAGCGCGCCGACCGGCGCGCACCATCCTGCCGCGAAGCCCCATCGTCCTCGCCGTTAGGAAACATCTGATTGGCCCGGGGGTAGAACTACGTATCCCCCGGTAGCGAGATCGCCGGCGGATGCACGTTGCCCCTTTTCCGGAGCCACGCATGCATCGTCGCTTGTCCGTGCTCGTCGTTCTCGCCATGGCCGCCGGCTGCGACCGCAAGTCCGACGTCGCGCCCCTCGACCACGACGCATCGATGCTCCGGCCGGACACGGCGGTGGCCGCCGTCCCGAGCACGCGCGTGGACGAGCTGCTCGACGAGGCCCGGGGCGCCGTGACCACCGGCGACACCGCGACCGCGGAGGGGAGCCTCGCCGGGGCGGTGACGGTCGCCGACACCGACGCCGCGCTCGTGGCCCGCATCGCCGACCGGAGCCTCGCGCTCGGCCTCGCCGCGTACGCGGAGCTCGGCTACCGCCGGTACCTCGCGCTCGCCCCCCGCGGGCCGCTCGCCGAGCAGGCCCGCCAGCGGCTGGCGCTGCTCGCCCCGGAAACCGTCGCTGCGGCGCCCCGCGCCGTGCCCGTGCCCGCGACGGCGGTCAGTCATGAGGTGAAGCGCGCGACGGTGCGCGCGGTTCGTCGCACGCCCGCCCTCGGCACAGCCGCCCGCGGTATGCCCGCGCGCGGTATGCCCGCGCGCGGTACGCCCGCACGCGTCACGCGCGTCGCCAGCGCCCCCGCCCGCCGCGTTCCGCCCGCGCCCACCGTGAGCGCCGGCGAGACCGCGCGCGTGGACGGTGTGTCGACGACTGCCGCGCCCGCCGCACGGGCCGACGGCGCGAGCGCGCCGACGACCACCGTCGCGAGCGCGGCGCCGGACACGACGACGACGACGACGGCCTCGCCCGCTCCGACCCGGCGCCGCTCGTCGGCCGGCAAGGGCGCCGTGCTCGGCGCGGCGTCGGGCGCGGTGCTCGGCGCGGTCATCGGGGGCGGCGCGCGCGGCGGCATCATGGGCGCCGTGGCGGGCAGCGTGCTCGGCGCCGCCGTCGGCGGGCACTCGCAGCGTTAGGCGGCGGTCGCTCCGCGTATCGTCATCCCGGCGAAAGCCGGGATGACGACTCGGTGCTCCACGCGTCGCGGCGCACGATCTCGGGCACCGGCGCGCCGTCGCTGTCGGGCAGCTCGACGCCGAGCATGGCGGTGAGCGTCGGCGCGAGATCGTACGGGGAGAGCACGCGATCGAGGCGGCCCGGCGCGATCCCCGGTCCCGCCGCGAGGAGCCACCCGCCGGGACGGTGCTCGCCGGTGCGCCCGTAGTCGTTCGCGCCCTCCACCACGCCGATCTTCGGCGAGCGCGCGCGCACCCGCGCCGCGGCGCCGCCGGCGAGCGCCGTGCTCCCCGTGGGCACGTCGTCGCTCCACTCGACGAGCAGGTCGGGGAGCGCATCGCGCGCCTCGCCGGCGTACAGGTCGTCGGTGCGCAGCACGCGGCGCACGAGCGGCGCACCGGTGCGCTCGTCGACGATCGCGAGCAGATCCGCCGCGAGCTCGTCGCAGAACGCCTGCGCCTCGGCGCCGGGCCGCAGCACGCCCTGCGGCTCGCGCCCGACGAGGTTGAGCCGGATGCCGCCGACGGCGAGCCCGTTGTTCAGCGGGAAGCACCGGCTGCGCGCGGGGTCGAACGCGAGCGACGGGATCGCGTGGGTCGGCGGCGTCGGACGCACCGCGCGGAGCAGCGCGCGCACCGGGCGACGCACGACCTCGGGCAGCGCGTGCCACAGCCGGCGCGCGAGCGACGGCGCACCCCGCTCGCGCGATCGGTCCGCCACGGTGACGCTGAGCCGCAGCAGGATCTCCCGGAGCAGGAACTGGGCGCCGAACCAGTGCGACATGCCGTGCGCCGAGAACACGACGACGTGCGTGTCGGTGCCGGCCGCGGCCAACACGTCGCCCAACGCGTCGTCGACGGCGCGGTACACGCGCTCGAGCGGATCGCCGGTGCGCGCGACGACGGCGGGATCGTGCGCGGGATGCGCGGCGTCGTGCAGGTGCCAGCACTGGTGTCCCGCGCAGTGCGCCTCGGTGAAGACCTGGACGAACAGATCCCACCCGCCGCGCGCGAGCAGCTCGCGCGTCCATTCTCCCTTGCGCCGCGCGCCGAGCGTCAGCCGCTCGACGAGCGCCGCGTAGTCGTCGGCCGAGCGGCGTGCGCCGTCGCACGACGGGCCTAACGGGTGCGACCCGTGCCGCGACGTCAGCTCTCGCGCGAGCTCCCGTGGATGCGTGCGGAAGCCGTACAGCGCGTCGTGCCCGCCCCACTCCACCACCTGGACGCCGTTCAGCGACTCGTCCAGTCGCGTGAGCGGCACATCGAGCACCGCGACGCGCATGCCCGCCCGGCTCACCGCGCGCCAGAACGGCTCCCGCGTGACGAACGCCGCGTCGGCCACGCGGTGCAGCGCGTACGTGCCCGGCACGAGCTGCAGCAGGTAGTGCACGCCGTGCTTCGCGGGGCTCGTGCCGGTGTACGCCGACGGCCACGTCGACCCGATGAAGAATCCCTCCACGCCGCGCGTGCGCGCCACCAGCCCGCGTTCGGCGAGCGCGCGCAGGTTCGGGAGCGTGCCGTCGCCGATCCACCGGTCGAGCAGCTCGGGCGACGCGGCATCGACGCCGAGCACCACGAGCCGCGCCGGCGGGCGCTCGGTGTCGCGGGTCACGAGCGGTCGAGCGATGCGCGCGCGAGATGGCGCGTGAACGGCAGGAAGTGCCAGCCGCCGCGACCCACGAGCGACCACGCGTGATAGCGCCATGCGTCGACGAGCGCGCCGTCGCGCAGCGAGTCGACGGCCGCATCGTGGTAGGCGTGGGCGACGCGCTCCCGCAGGGCGGCACGCACGTCGGCCGGCAGCGGCAGCGACAGGATCCGGCGGAGCGCGTCCATCTGCCCGCCGACGTACGCCGCGGACTGGGACTCCGCCGAGGGGCTGCCGACGCGGTAGACTACCGTCGGGTCGCCGAGCCAGCGCATGCGGTGCTCGGTCGCGAAGCGCACCGCGAGCCACGTGCACTCGAGGTAGCGCGGCATCCCCGCGAACAGCGACACGCCCACCGCGTCCGTCCGACAGAGCCACGAGCCGGGGAGAAGCCAGTTGCGACGCAGCAGCGCGCGAATCGGATCCGCGTTCACCTCCGCGGCGCTGTCGGGCGGCACGTTCGGCTCGCAGCACGCGCCGTCGTGACGGAAGCCGTTCGTCACGACGACGTCGAGCTGCGCCGACCGCTCCAGCGCGGCGAGCCGCAGCGCCATCGCGCCGTCGACGAGCCGATCGTCGTCGTCGAGCGTCGCGAACCACGGCGTGTCCACGGCGGCGCGACCGGCGAGGAGCGCAGCGGGAAGGTCGGCCTCGTCGCGCAGCAGCAGCCGCACGCGCGCGTCGTTGCGCAGCGTGCGCATCACGTCCGGATCGCAGCGCACGCCGTTCACGACGACGAGCGGCACGCAGCGCACGCCGTGTTGCGCCGTCACGCTGTCGATCGCCTCGAGCAGCAGCTCGGCGCGCTCGCGCAGTCCGCGGGTCGGTACCACGACCGTGATCGCGCGCTCGCTCACGCGCGGCACCGCCTAACGATCACGCCGGTGGTCGCGCCGTGACGCACGCGTCGACGGTCGACACCGACGTCTGCATCGTCGGCGCGGGGCCGGCCGGGCTCGTGGTCGCGCGCGAGCTCGTCGCGCGCGGGCGCGAGGTCGTGCTGCTGGAGAGCGGCGCCGAGGAACCCGATGACGAGGCCGACGCGCTGAACGACGGCGACGTGGTCGGCGACCGCTACGCGGGGCTGCGCGTCACGCGCCGCCGGCAGGTCGGCGGCGCCATGCAGAGCTGGAACACCCCCGTGCGCGGCGCGCCCGGCGCGAAGTGGGTGCCGCTCGACCGGGTGGACGTCGACGGCCGCTGGCCGTTCGACGGCGCGACGCTGCGCCCGTACTACGAGCGCGCGCAGACGCTGTGCGGCCTGGGGCCATACGCGTATGACGCGGCGTCGTGGGCGCGCCCCGAGACGGGGCGTGCACCGGTCCAGCTCGAGGGGCATGGGCTCGTGTCACGGGTGTATCAGCTCGGCGCGCGTCAGGCGCTGCTGGGGCCCACCTTACAGCGCCTGCGCGAGTCCGGCAACGCGACGCTGCTCACGCGCGCCACGGTCACGCGGCTGGCGACGGAAGCGTGGCGCGTACGCCACGCCGTCGTGGCCTCGCCCGATGGCGTGCGGCGACTCGTGCGCGCGCGGCGCTTCGTGCTCGCCGCCGGCGCGGTGGAGAACGCGCGGCTGCTGCTCGCGTCGGGCGACGGCGCGGGGCTCGGCAACGCGTGGGGACTGGTCGGGCGCGGCTTCATGGAGCATCCGCGCGACACGGCGATCACGCTGTTCCCGCGGCCGGGCGCGTACCGGGACCTCGGTTTCTACGACGCGCACGTCGTCGACGGCACCACGATACTCGGCCGCCTCGCGCTCGACGCGAACACGGTGCGCGCGCACGATCTGCCGAACGCGTCGGGCACGCTGCTGCCGCGGATCCGGCAGTGGGGCGCGCGATGGCTGCGGGGGGGACATGGCTGGTCGCGCCGGCGCGCGCCCCGGCTCGCGTACGACGGACTCACCGTGCTGCTGAACGTCGAGCAGCGGCCGCACGCGGACAACCGCGTGGTGCTCGGCCGCCGCGGCGACGTGTACGGCGTCCCCGTGCCGGAGCTGCACTGGCGCTGGCATACCGAGGAGCACGCGCGTCTGGTGCGGCTCCGCGCGGTGGTCGCGCGCGGGCTCGCCTCGCTGGGCCGGGTGCACGTGCGCGACGACGCGTCGCCCGACCCGAACGCGCACCACCACGCGGGCACCACGCGCATGCACGAGGATCCGCGCGAGGGCGTCGTGGACGCGGACGGACGCGTGCACGCCGTGGAGAACCTCTACGTCGCCGGCGCGTCGGTGTTCCCCACGGCGGGGTTCGCGAACCCCACGCTCACGATCGTCGCGCTCGCGCTGCGGCTCGCCGACCACCTCGCGGCCGGCGAGCGTTAGGCACCCGCTACGGCTTCGGCGCCATGCCGGAGAGCGGCTTGTTCGACGGGCGCTCGCTCGACTTGTAGAGGAACGCCATCGGCTCCACGCGAGCGCCCTTCGCGTCGGCGACGGCGAAGTTGGCGCCCTCGTAGGCGGTCGCGCCGGCGTAGCGTCCGTCCTTCGACACCGCGTAGTACTGCAGGTCGAAGAACGGCCGGCCCTTCTCGTTCAGCAGCCGCGGCTCGGTCATCGCGATCACGCGCTCCATCACCTTCATGAGCGCGGTCTGGGGGTCCATCCCCTGCCGCATGAACTCCACGGCGAGGAACGCGCCGCAGACCTTGATGTTCGCCTCGCCGCGTCCCGTCGACCCCGCGGCGCCGACGGTGTTGTCGCAGTACTGTCCCGCGCCGATGATCGGGCTGTCGCCGACGCGTCCCGGGATCTTCCACGACAGCCCGCTCGTCGTCGTCACGCTCGCGATGTCGCCGCCCGCGGTGACAGCGTTCATGTTGATCGTGCCGGTGGTGTACGCGAGATCGCCCTCGGCGGCCCACTCGTGCGCGCGCTGGAACGCCTGCGACGTGCGCTTCGGGGCGCCGGGCCGCGTGTCGAGCCAGTTGTGCACGTCGCCGCCTGTCTCCTTCCACTTGAGCCACCGCTCGCGGCTCTTCTCGGTGAGCAGGTTCTGCTCGTGAAAGCCCATACGCAGCGCGAACCGCTTCGCGTCCTGGCCGACGAGCAGCACGTGGTCGGTGTGGTCCATCACCGCCTTCGCGACCAGCGACGGCGTCGCGATGCCCTCCAGGCAGGCGACGGCGCCGGCGCGTCGCGTCGGTCCGTGCATGCAGCTCGCGTCGAGCTGCACGACACCGTCCTCGTTAGGCAGCCCGCCGAGCCCCACCGACTGGTCCTCGGGGTTCAGCTCGACGACGTTCACGCCGGCGACGATCGCATCGAGCGGGTCGCTGCCGGCGTTCAGCAGATCCCAGGCGACCTGGATGCCGCGCTTGCCGCTCGCGTCGGCGGTATAGCCGTTCTCGGCCGACACGATCACGGGACGCGTCGCCACGCGTCGCGCGGGCTCGAGGCTGGCGCGGTCGACGACGCGCGTGACGAGCGGCTGCGCGTCGGCGGCACGCGCGAGCGAGAGACCGGCGGCCGCGGCACCGGCGCCGAGGAAGTCGCGACGGGAGATCGACACGATGGGATCGGGTTGAGGTTCGTTCGACGTCAGAGCTGCGGCTCCGGTTCGCGCACGCGACGCGGCCGCGGCCACGGCTCGCCGCCCTCGCGCTCGACGCCGGCGTAGATCTCGTCGAGCGTGAGACTCGTCGCCGGACACGGCACCGTGACGTCGCCGCTGCCGGTGACGTCGTCTCTCCGCCACGTGCCGTCGTCGTCCCGGTGGTGCCGCTCCACGCGACGGTCGTGCTGGTGTACAAGGAGGAACGATTGCAGACCGGGCTTGCGCGCGTAGTAGACCGCCTTCTCGTGTCGGTCGGTCGCTTCCGTGGACGGCGACAGCACCTCGACGACGAAACCGGGCGCGGCCTCCTCGTGACCGTCGTCGGGCTCCTCGCATGACACGACGACGTCCGGATAGTAGAAGACGTCCTCGTCGACGCGCACACGAAGGTCGTTCACGTAGACGCGGCACCCGCTGCCGGCGGCGTCCATGAGACGGCGGGCGATATTGAGCACGATCCGGATGTGACGCCGCGACGCGCCGGTCATCGCCCGCACGGCACCGCGCACGTACTCGTGTCGCAGCTCCGACGTCGCCTCGAGCGCGCGGTACTCGTCGACCGTCAGGAAGCGCGGTCCGCCGGCGGGTTCGCTCATGCGGCCGAGTATATGCCCGGGCGCACCCGGCGGAAAGCACGCGGCATCCGCTCCCCTACCCCGCGCACGGGCGTCCGCTAGCTTCGACCGCATGACCGAGACGACTCTCTCCCCATCCTCCGTCGCCGAGCAGCTGCGGGCCACGGCGTTCCTGCAGGGGTTCCCCGACTCGTACTTCTGGCGGCTGTCGCGCGCCATGGTCCCGCGGCACTTCGCCGCCGACGAGACGCTGTTCCAGGAAGGACGGCCGCGCGAGCTGTTCGCGATCGTCGTCTCCGGCGCGGTGGCGATCGAGAAGTCGGCCGAGGGGCACACGGCGCGACTGGGCACGCTCGGGGCCGGCGAGGCGGTCGGCGAGGGGCTGCTGCTCGGCGACACGGCGAAGCACGGCACCACCGCGCGCGCCATCGGCGACGTCGAGGCGCTCATCCTCACGCACGAGGCGCTCGAGTCACTCGTGAAGGAGGCGCCGCAGCTCTACGCCGCGCTCGTCCAGCGGTCGGCGCGCACCATCGCCCAGCGGCTGCGCGTCGCGTCGGCGACGCTCGTCGGCCACGGACGCGTGATGGCGTTCTCCGGCGGCGGCATGCGACGCGAGCACGACCTGCTCGGCGAGCGCGAGGTGCCCGAGGCCGCGATGTACGGCGTGCAGACGTTGCGCGCGCTGGAGAACTTCCCCATCACCGGCGTCGCGCTGCGCGAGTTCCCCGAGCTCGTCTGCGCGCTCGCCATGGTGAAGGAGTCCGCGGCGCTCGCCAACCGCGACCTCGGCCTGTTAGGCACCGAGGTCGCCGACGCGATCGTCGCGGCGGCGCGCGAGGTGGCCGAGGGGCGGCACCACGAGCACTTCCTCGTCGACATGATCCAGGGTGGCGCGGGCACCTCGACGAACATGAACGCGAACGAGGTGATCGCGAACCGCGCGCTGGAGCTGCTCGGGCGCCGCCGCGGCGAGTACGACGTGGTGCACCCGAACAACCACGTGAACCTCAGCCAGTCGACGAACGACGTCTACCCGACGGCGGTGAAGCTCGCCCTGCACGCGAGCATCGACCGGCTGCGCGAGGCGATGCGCGACCTCGCGCAGGCGTTCCTGACGAAGGGGCGCGAGTTCGCGCCGCTGCTGAAGATGGGGCGCACCCAGCTGCAGGACGCGGTGCCGATGACGCTCGGCCAGGAGTTCACCGCGTTCGGCCACACGATCCTCGAGGACGTCGACCGGCTCGGCGAGGTGCAGGGGCTGATCCGCGAGATCAACATGGGCGCGACCGCGATCGGCACGCGCATCAACGCGCCGCAGGGATACACCGAGGCGGTGCGCGCGCATCTCTCGCGTGTGTTCGGCCGCGAGCTGATCACCGCCCCCGACCTCGTCGAGGCGACGGCGGACACCGGCGTGTTCGTGCAGCTCTCGGGCGTGATGAAGCGCTGCGCGGTGAAGCTCTCGAAGATCTGCAACGATCTGCGTCTGCTCGCGTCGGGGCCGCGCGCCGGCCTCGGTGAGATCAATCTCCCGGCCATGCAGCCGGGGAGCTCGATCATGCCGGGCAAGGTGAACCCGGTGATCCCCGAGGTCGTGAACCAGGTGTGCTTCGACGTCATCGGCGGCGACGTCGCGGTCACGCTCGCGGCGGAGGCCGGGCAGCTTCAGCTCAACGTGTTCGAGCCGGTGATCGCGTACCGGCTGTTAGGCAGCCTGGCCGAGCTGCGCAACGCGTGCGTGGTGCTGCGCGAGCGGTGCATCGAGGGGATCACGGCGAACGCCGACCGGATGCGGTACTTCGTCGAGCACTCGATCGGGATCGTCACCGCGCTCGTGCCGGTGCTCGGCTACGAGACGGCGACCGACATCGCGCGCAGTGCGCTGGAGTCCGGACGAGGTGTGTACGATCTCGTGCTGGAGCGTGGGCTGCTCACGCGCGAGGCGCTCGACCGCGTGCTGAACCCGGAGGCGATGGTCGGTTCGGCGGAGGGCGTGCCGCTGTGACGCGGCGCACTTGCGCTCCAGCCTCGGCGGTGCAATCATGGGCAACCATGACGAGCTACCGCGCCGCCAGCTTTAGCGTCTTTACGTTTACCAGCCTCCGGATTCGCTCCGGGAGCTGCAGGCGCTGGCGTACGTCGCGATAGATCGATCGCACGACGCGCTCCGCCCCAGGCTCCCGGCTCACACCGGGGGCCTTTTTCGTTCCGCTTGTGCCGGGAGGTAGGCATGATCGCCGCATGGACTTCACCCCTCCAACGCATGGACACGCCCGGACCGCTCCGCGCAGTCGGCGCCGCGCTCGGCCCGCGCGTCGCGTATCAGGGCGAGCCCGGCGCGTTCGGCGAGGCCGCGATCGCCCAGCGCTGGGAGGGCCACGCGGTCGCCGTCGGCGCGACCACCTTTCCGCGCGTGATCGGGCTGCTGCTCGCGCGCCAGGTGGACCTCGCGGTGCTCCCGACGTGGAACTCGACCATCGGGCCGATCCTCGGCGCGCACGAGCTGCTGTACGACAACCGCACGCGCGTCGAGGTCATCGACGAGGTGGCGCTCCCCGTGCACCACGCGGTGCTCGCGCTCCCGGGCGCGTCGCTCGCCTCGGTGCGCGCGGTCGGCAGCCATCACGCGGCGCTCGGCCAGTGCGCGCGGTTCTTCGCCGAGCACCCGCTCGTCACCGCGTACGAGGCGTTCGACACGGCGGGCGCGGCGCGCGAGCTCGCGGCGCTCGTGGGCGGCGCGCCGCAGGGGCTCACCCCGCCGTGGTACGCGAGCGTGCCCCAGGCGGCGCCCGAGACGCTCGCCGTCATCGCGAGCGAGGCGGCGGCGCAGCGTCACGGGCTCGTGGTGCTCGCGAGCGCCGTGCAGGACCACGCCGACAACGAGACGCGCTTCGCCGTGCTGCGCCGCCACGAGGGAGGACGCGCATGATCGCCTCGCTTACGGACGCGCCGCGCGTCGTGCCGCGCATGCGCGGCGTGCGCGGCGCGACGACCGTCGCCTTCGACGCGCCGGAAGCGGTGGACGACGCGGTGGCGGAGCTGCTGCACGCGCTCACGTCGATGAACGACTTCGGGCCGGACGACGTGGTGAGCGCGATCTTCTCCACGACGTGCGACCTGCGCAGCCGGCCGCCCGCCGCGGCGGCGCGCGCGATCGGCTGGACCGACGTACCGATGCTGTGCATGGCGGAGATGGAGGTGACGGAGCCCCTGTCGCGATGCGTGCGCGTGCTGCTGCACGTCGCCGTCGCGGACGGTCGCCGACTGCGGCCCGTCTACCTGCGCGAGGCGCGCGCACTCCGCCCCGACCTGGTGGTGGACGCGTGACGGGCACGCGACCCCGGCCTAACGTGACGCGACGGCGGAGCGCGTCGGAGGCGACCGACGGTCTCGTCCCCCGCATGGTCGCCGAGGCGCGGCGCCGCGCGGCCGAGGGGCACGACGTCGTGCGACTCGACATCGGCGAGCCGGATCTTCCCACGCCCGCGCACATCGTCGAGGCGGGCGTGGCCGCGCTGCGCGCCGGTGCCACGCGCTACGTCGCGCCCGCCGGCATCCCCCCGCTGCGTGCCGCGATCGCCGACGTGCAGCGCACGCGCGGCGTCGCCGCGACGGCCGAGCAGGTCGTCGTGACGTCCGGCGCGAAGCCGATGCTGCTGTACGCGCTGCTCGCGCTCGTGCAGCGCGGCGACGAGGTGCTCGTCCCGGATCCCGGCTATCCCGGCTACGCCGCGGCCGCGCGCATCGCCGGGGCGCGGGTGCGCCACTATCCGCTCGCCCGCGACGGCGCACAGTTCCGGCTCGACGTCGACGCGCTCCGCGCGGCGGTACGCGAGCGCACCCGCGTGCTCGTGCTGAACACGCCGCAGAACCCGACGGGGTGCGTGCTCGACGACCACGAGCGACTCGCGATCGCCGAGCTGGCCGAGGAGCGCGACCTGTGGGTGGTGAGCGACGAGATCTACGACGGGCTGCGCTACGACGACCGCGCCGCGTCGAGCGTCGCCGCGCTTCCCGGCATGGCGGCGCGCACGGTCGTCGTCGACGGCTTCTCGAAGACGTACGCGATGACCGGCTGGCGACTCGGCTACGGCGTGATGCCGTCGTCGCTCGTGCCGGCGGTGACCGCGCTCGTGAACGAGAGCACGACGTGCGCGCCGGCGTTCGTGCAGCACGCGGGGCTCGCCGCGCTCACCGGGCCGCAGGACGACGCGATCGCCATGCGCGAGCTGTTCCGCGCGCGCCGCGACGCGCTCGTCGCGGGGCTGCGCGGCGTGGCCGGCGTGCGCGCGGAGGCGCCGGACGGCGCGTTCTACGTCTTCGCCGACGTCGCCGGGCTGCTGCGCGCGGGCGAGACGTGCGTGGCGCTCGCCGACCGCCTGCTGCGCGAGCACGACGTGGCGTGCATCCCGGGCGCCGCCTACGGCCGGCGCGGCGAGGGCATGCTGCGGCTCGCGTTCACGACGAGCGAGGAGCGGATTCGCGAGGCCGTGACGAGAATCAGGGCAGGAGGGCAGGAGGGCACGAAGCGAGGGCAGGAGATCCGTTAGGCCTCCTGCCCTCCTGCCCTCCTGCCCTCCTGCCCTCCGCCGTCAGGCGGCCGCCTGCGCCGCCTCGCGCTCGTCGGCGCCGCCGCGCAGCGTCCACTTCGCGAACACCACCGTCATCACGCCGTAGAAGAACAGCCCTCCGGGGATCCACATGATGAGCCCCCCGTAGTGCTGGTCGTCCATCGGCGTCATGCCCCACACGCGCGGGGCGATGGCGTACGCCGGGTAGAGAATGCGGTCGGCCATCGTGACGTAGATCGCGACGACCGACATCGGGATCGTCATCAGGAAGCAGTACAGCATCTGCCCCGGGTACGACAGCCGCGGCAGCTCGCGCAGCGGGCTGACGAGCGGCCACCACATCAGCACGGACGCGGCGAGGAAGAGCAGGTGCTGCACGATGTGCACGGGGTGGTGCGCCAGCGCGAGGTTGTACATCGGCGGCAGGTGCCACGCCGCGAGCACCACGTTGAACAGCACGAAGCAGCTCGCGGGGCGCGTCACGCGCTCGGCCACGGCGCGCACGAGCGGCGGGCGGAGCAACGGCCGCAGCATCCACCCCGGCGTGCCCACGATGAGCAGCGGCGGCACGACGAGCGTGAGCACCAGGTGCTGCACCATGTGCGCGCTGAACAGATACGTGTCGCTCAGGTCGTGCAGCGGCCCGTTCAGCGTGAAGAACAGCACGAGCAGCGCGGCATAGAACGCAGCGCGCTGCGCGACCGACGGCCCGGGACCGTCGCGCCGCGCAGCGCGCCAGGCGTACACCCCGCCGAAGGCGACGATGCCGACGACGGTGCTCGCGTGAATCGAGAAGCCCTTCCCGACCTCGACGACTGGATGGAGAAGCATGATGCAGCGGTGCTGATGGGGCGGCGCTGGACCTGCGGCGCCGGAACGGCGGCGCTGAAACCGCGCGGGATCAGCGCCGCCGTTCCAGCGCCGTGGTATCAGCGCCGAAGCTCCAGCGCCGCCCCATCAGGTAAGGAGCCCGAGCCGGATCGCGAGCTTGCCGAACAGGAACATCAGCCCGATGAGCGACAGCGCGGCCACGATGAACGGCCCCGTGAACAGCGCGCGGAACAGCCGGTGGTCGTACTTCAGGTGCATGTAGAACAGCACCACCGTCGCGAACTTCACCGCCGACATGATCAGCAGCGACGGGATGAAGAAGTGCGACGCGACGAACGCCGGGATGTAATACGCCCACACCTCGGCGACCGTGATGGCGGTTAGGAAGACGCCGACCTTCACGTACGTCCCGGCCGTCGGATGCGAGTGCGGATCCGACGGGTCGTTCGGGTCGTGCGCGCCGTGGCCTTGTGCGTCGTGCGTGTAGGGATGTGCCATCGGTCGCGTCCTACTTGATGAGGTAGACGAGCGTGAAGATCGCGATCCAGACCACGTCGACGAAGTGCCAGTACAGCGCCGCGAGGTCGACGTTCAGCGCGTCCTTCGGCTTCAGCCCGCGCTTCATGTCGATCGCCAGCAGCGTGAGCAGCCAGATCACGCCCGCCGTCACGTGCCCGCCGTGGAAGCCGGTGAGCGTGAAGAACGAGGAGCCGAACAGGTTGCGGCGGATCGTCAGCCCCTCGTGCACGAACGAGGTGAACTCGAACGCCTGGAAGCCGAGGAACGTCGTGCCGAGGATCGCCGTCGCGGCGAGCCACAGCTTCGAGTTCTGGTAGCCCTTCCGGTTCGGGTCGTCCGCGTGCACCACGGCGTCGTGCGCGAGCACCATGGCGAGCGACGACATGAGCAGCACGAACGTCGACGCCGACGTGACCGGGATGTTGAGGATCGGCTTGAAGACGTGCCCCGTGCTCGGATCGCGCCACACCTCGTGCGGGAACGGCCCGACGAGCGACCGTCCCTTGTAGATGAGGTACGTCGAGATGAGCGACATGAACAGCATGCACTCCGAGCCGATGAAGGCCCAGATCCCGACCTTGCGGTGGTCGAGCCCCGTGGTCGTGTAGTGATGCTGGATCGGCGGGTGCGCCGCGTCGGCGGTCATGTCCACGGTGGCCATCTCAGTGCGCGTCCTCGAGCGGGGTGGTGAGCCAGTTGTAGAGGCAGGCCACCCACCAGGCGGCGCCCGCGAGAATCCAGGCCACGCCGAACTTCGTGCTCTTGTCGAGCATCAGCAGCCCCATGAACATGAACACGATGCCGGCCGCGACGAGCAGCGGCATGATCGACGGGTTGGGCATCGGGATGCCGAGCTCCGCGGCCGTCTTCAGCCGCGTCGCCGACTCGACGTGCATGCGCGCGCCGGTCCCCTCGACCTGGCTGTTCGCCGGGTTCACGTGCGTCTCGCCGACCTCCTTGCCCTGCACGCCCTGCCCGACCGCGACGCCCATGCGCTCGTCGCCATGCCGCGTGTGCGGCACGTCGTGCATCATCTCCGGGTGCGTGATGTCCCACAGCGGGTAGCGCGACGTCACGCGCGGGATCTCGGCGAAGTTGTAGTCGGGCGGCGGGGACGGGATGCTCCACTCCAGCGTGCCCGCCTCCCACGGATCGTTCCCCGCGATCGCCCCGTTCTTCCGGCTCTTGATGAAGTTCCAGAGGCTGATCGCGATGCCGACGACCAGGATCGCGGTGCCGATCGTCGACGCGAGGTTGAAGTTCGTGTAGCCCTGGTCCGCGTCGTACGTGTAGATGCGGCGCGGCATGCCGAGCAGCCCCGAGAAGTGCATCGGGAAGAACGTCAGGTTGAACCCGACGAACATGATCCAGAAGCTCCAGTCGCCGAGCTTCTCGCTGCACAGCCGGCCCGTGATCTTCGGGTAGTAGTGATACAGCCCGGAGAAGATGCCGAAGATGGAGCCGCCGAACAGCACGTAGTGGAAGTGCGCGACGATGAAGTACGTGTCGGTCTGCTGCAGGTCAGCCGGCGGCGACGCGTGCATGACGCCCGAGATGCCGCCGATCGTGAACATGCCGACGAGCGCGGTCGCGAACTTCATCGCCGTCGTGAAGCGGATCGCGCCGCCCCACATCGTGGAGATCCAGTTGAAGATCTTCACGCCCGTCGGGATCGCGATCAGCATCGTCGTGAGGCTGAACAGCGAGTCGGCGACGGGACCCATGCCGACGGCGAACATGTGGTGCGCCCACACGCCGAAGCCGAGGAAGCCGATGAGCACCGTGGCGTACACCATCACCGGGTAGCCGAAGATCGGCTTGCGGCTCATCGTCGGGATGACCTCGGAGACGAGGCCGAACGCCGGCAGGATGAGGATGTAGACCTCGGGGTGGCCGAAGATCCAGAACAGGTGCTGCCAGAGCAGCGGGTCGCCGCCCGCCGCCGTCTCGTAGAACGTCGTGCCGAAGAACCGGTCGAAGATCAGGAACTGCAGCGCGATCGTGATGACCGGGAACGCGAGCAGGATGAGGAACTGCACCACGAACGCGTTCCACGTGAACATCGGCATCCGGAACAGGTTCATCCCGGGCGCGCGCATGTTGATGATCGTCGTGATGAAGTTGAAGCTCGCCGCCAGCGTCGAGATGCCGAGGATCTGCAGGCCGACGACCCAGAAATCGATGTTGATCCCGGGCGAGCTGGCGCGCGTCGTGAGCGGCGTGTAGCCGAACCACCCACCGTCCGGCGCGGCGCGGAACAGGATCGGCAGCGTGATGAACAGGCCGCCGAACAGGTAGATCCAGTACGAGAACGCGTTCAGTCGCGGGAACGCGACGTCGCGCGCGCCGACCTGGAGCGGGATGAGATAGTTGAAGAAGATGGCCGACATCGGCATGATGGCGAGGAACACCATCGTCGTGCCGTGCATCGTGAAGAGCTGGTTGAACGTCTCCGCGCTCACCACGTGCTGGTTCGGCCCGGCGAGCTGGATGCGCATCAGGAACGCTTCCAGCCCGCCGATGACGAAGAACGCGAGCGACGTGAAGAGGTAGAGGATGCCGATCCGCTTGTGATCGACCGTCGTCAGCCAGCTCCACAGGCCAGTCTCGGCGTGCGTCTTCGCGGGGGCGTAGGCAGGCGCCGCTACGGTGGTTGCCATGATTCGGTCCGTTGCTCCGTTACTTCAGGGCCTGGAGGTAGGCGACGATGTCCACGATCTCCTGATCGGACAGCCCGCCCGTAGCCTTGGTGACCGTCGACTTCATGATCGGGTCGCGCTGATTCAGCCCCAGCGTGGGCATCGATACGCCCGGCTTCATCCACCGCGCGTTCTTGATCCACAGAGCGAGGTGGCGCGCGTCGTTCGGGAACAGCCCACCGGCGATCGTGTGGCGCGAGCCGACGTGCGTGAGGTTCGGCCCGAGCTGCCCCATGGACGACGGGTTGCCGTTGATGAAGTGGCAGCCGATGCACGCGGAGCGCGAGTACACCTGCTGGCCGCGCGTCGCGTCGCCCTGCAAGCCCGCGGCGATCGACAGGCCGTCCGGCGTCGGCGTCTGCGGCCGCGTGTGCAGCGGCATGTTCTCGACGGGGAACACGTAGCCGGCGGTCGTCGCGGCCGGCGCGTTAGGCGTGCCCGCCGCGAGCTGCGCGCCAGCTGCCCCAGGCGCTGCACCCGGCGCCGCACCCGCGGGCACCGTCGGCGCCTGCTGGCTGCCGGCGGCCGACGACGGCGTCACCGCGGCCGGTGCGCCGGCCTGCGACGCTGTGGCGCGCGCCGCGGCCGAGTCGCCCGGCGACGTCGGCGCCGCGCTCTGCGCGGGGCTCGGCGCCGCGCCGAACGCGGCGACCGCCTGCTGGCCACGCACCCACGAGTCGAACTGCTCGGCCGTCACCGTGTACGCGCGGAACTTCATGTTCGCGTGCGACGTGCCGCAGTACTCCGCGCAGTGCCCGTTCCACACCTGCGCGCCGAGCGCGGAGTCCGGCGTGAACCAGATGAAGTTCGTGTGGTTAGGCATCACGTCGCGCTTGCCCGAGAGCGCGGGGATCCAGAACGAGTGGATCACGTCCGCCGTCTTCAGCTCGAAGTTGACGGTGCGCCCCGCCGGGATGTACAGCTCGTTCGCCGTCGTGATCTTGTACTCCGGGTAGCGGAACTCCCACCACCACTGGTGCCCGATCACCTCGACGGTCAGCGCGTTGGGCCGCGCCTTCGCCTGCGTGCGGAAGATCGTCCGCACCGTCGGCACCGCGATGAAGATCAGGATCACCGCGGGAATCGCCGTCCACAACACCTCGAGCGTGGTGTTGCCGTGGACGTGCTCGGGCTCCGGATGATCGGGCTTCCGCCGGAACTTCATGATCACGTAGAGGAGCAGCGCCTCCACGAGCACGAACACGATCGTCCCGAACAAGAACAAGCGGTTGAAGAGGTGTCCGATATCCGTGTTGGTATCGGAGTTCTTCGTGAAGATCGAGTTCGGGTAGTCGGCGGAGCTGCACGCGGCCAGCGCGAGCGCGGCGACGCCCGCCAGTGCGAGCAGCGCCAACCGCCGCGGGCGGTGGATCCTTGTCATGCCAAGCGTCCTGGGAGCAACGAGTCGGGAGCGCCCGCAGGCGCTGTCGAGGTTGGCGTCAAGCCACGCAAAGCTAAACGGCGCGTTCCAGCCAAATCAAGCAACGCCCAGCGGCAATTCGGACATCGTCATGCTCGCAACATGCTGCCGACGCAGCCGCGCGCGTTTCTACCGCCGGCGTCGCTCGTCTGTATGGAACAGGACGCCCCGCGCGCATGAGACGCGCCAGCCCCACTTCGACGCATGCTGCGTACGCCGGATCCGACTCGCTTCACGCTGCTCGCCGCCCTCGTCGCGGCGGGCTCGCTCGGCGCGTGCCGCGCGCTCGCCCACGGTCGCCACGACGCGGGCGACGCCGTCATCGGCATCGCCTACAACCCGCAGCGCGCCGGGATGCACGAGATCGCCCGCGGCGCCGCGCTCGCCGCCGAAGCGCTCACGCGCGACTCGGCGGCCCGGGCGCTCGGCATCCGCTTCGTGACGCACGAGCCGCCGCGCACCGTGACGAGCGCGGTCGAGATCGCCCAACGGCTGCGCGACGATCCCGACGTCGTCGGCATCGTCGGCGACGCGGAGAGCGGCCGCACGCTCGACGAGATCCCGGTGCTCGAGGATCTCGAGCACGCCGGGGCGCGGGCCGTGGTGGCCGTCTCCCCGACCGCGACGAGCACGTCGCTCACCGGTCGGAGCCCGTGGATCTTCCGCGTCACGCCGACCGACGCCGCGGTGAGCCAGGCCACCGCCGCCTACCTCTCCGATTCCCTCGGCGCCCGCCGCGCCGCGGTCGTCTACCGCAACGATTCCTACGGCCGCGACTGGACCGCCGCGTTCGTGTCGGCGTTCCGGGCCCGCGGCGGCGCCGTGGTCCAGCGCGACCCGTACGTCACCGGCATCACCGAGTGGGACGCGATCGCCGCGTACACCGCCCGGACCGGCGCCGACGCGATCCTCTTTCCGGGGAGCGCCGAGGACGCGGCCGAGTTCCTCAGCGCGCTCCGCCGGGCCGGGGTGCGCGTGCCGTTCGTCGGCGGCGATGCGGTCGCCTCACTCGCCGAGCAGACCGAGTTCGCCGGGGCCCGCTACGCCACGCCGTACAGCGCGGACCACGCCCCCCGGACCGCCGCCGCCGCGGCGTTCGTCGCGGCCTACACGGCCCGCTGGCACGAGCCGCCGACCGCACGTGCCGCGCTCGCCTACGACGCCGCCCTGGTGATCGGCCGGGCGACGCTCGCCGTCGGCCGCGACCGGCTCCGCATCCGGGACTGGGTGGCGGGGGTCGGCTCGGCCACTCCGGCGATCCCGGGCGCCACCGGCGCCATCGCGTTCGACCGATCGCACGACGCCCGCGACCGCTCGGTCGCCATCGTGACCGTCGCCGGCTCCGCGCCGGCCGTCGCGACCGCGACGGAGGGTGCCCGATGACCGGCCTGCCGCGCCGCCGGCGACCGCGGCTCCGCCCCCGGACCATCACGTCGTGGCTCCGCGCCGGCTTCGGCGCCACGCTCTGCCTTCTCGCGCTCGCCGGCACGCTCTGCGTGGCGGCGCTGCGCGACGCGAACAGCCGCAACCAGGCGGCAGCGGCGGTGCTGAGCGAGGAGTACGAGGCCGTCCAGCAGGTCGTCACGACGGTGCTCCGCGAGGTCGTCGCCGGCACCCGCTTCGTGGAGACCCGCGACGCGGCCGACGAGCGCCGCTACCTCACCCTCGTCGACGAGGCCGAGGGGCTGCGGCGGGCCGCGATCCGCCTGCCCCAGATCGGCGTCGACGAGCGGGCGCGGCTCGAGGCGGTGGGGCGCATCCAGAGCGCGTTCGAGGCGCGGCTGGCGGTCGCCCGGGCGTGGCGCGCCGTCGGCCGCGAGGGCGACGCGGGCCGGGTGCTGGCCGCGACGGCCCACGACGTCGACGCAGTGCAGGAGGAGCTCGGCCGCTTCCGGGCGGCGGCCGCGGTGCGCATGGCGCAGCGCGAGGCGGAGATGACCTCGCTGCTTCGCCGGCGCGAGCTCATGCTCGCCGCCCTGCTCGCCGTGACGCTCGCCGTGGCGGCGTTCTTCAGCGCGGCGACCTCGCGCGCCGTGACGCGCCCGCTCGCCGCGCTCGGCCGCGAGACGGAGGCGATCGGCGCCGGCGACCTGCGCGACGCGCATGCCCGCGCCGCCGCCGGCGCGAGCGCCTCGGACGAGCGGGACCTCGAACGGTGGATCGCCGACGAGGACCCGGCCCAGGAGTACGTGCAGCTCGCGCGGGCGATCGACGGCGCGCGGTCGCGGCTGCGAGCGCTCCTCGCGAACGTGCAGGCGGAGGCCGACGGCGTGACCGGCGCGGCGGTGGAGCTCGCGGAGAGCGCGAACGGCGCCGCCGCGAGCACGCAGCACGTGACGGGCGCGGTGACCGAGATCTCCTCCGGCGCGGCGGTGCAGCTCGACGCGCTGCACTCCGCGAGCGCGGCGATGACGCAGCTCGCCGATCAGGGCGCCGCGATCGCCGACGCCGCCGAGGAGCAGGAGCGCGCGGGTCGCGACATCCGCCAGACGACGACGGCGACGCAGGCCGAGATCTCGCGCGCGCTCGACGCGCTGTTAGGCGCCCGGGCCGTCGTCGAGGAATCGTCGCGCGAGATGGCGTCGCTGCGCGACGCCGCATCGGTGGTCGACGACTTCGCCGCGGTGATCGCGGAGATCGCGTCGCAGACGAACCTGCTCGCGCTGAACGCCGCGATCGAGGCGGCGCGCGCGGGCAGCGCTGGACGCGGCTTCGGCGTCGTCGCGCAGGAGGTGCGCGCCCTCGCCGAGCAGAGCGCGAAGGCGGCCGACGAGGTGGCGGACAACGTGCGCCGCATCCGCGCGCGCGTCGCGAGCGCCACGGCGGCGGCGGAGACCGGGCGCACGCGGCTGCGCGACGCCGAGACGGTGGCGAACGGCGCGACCGGCGCGCTCGCGCGCATCGAGCAGGCGGTGGCGCGCGTGGAGACGGCGTCGGCGCGGGTGACCGAGATGGTGTTCGAGAACCACGCCGCGCTCGCCGCGGCCGAGGAGGCGCTCGCCAGCGCGCGCGACGCCGCCGCCTCGCACGCCGCCGCGGCCGAGGAGGTGGCCGCCTCCACCGAGCAGACCGCGGCCACCGTCCAGCAGGTCTCGGCCACCGCCGAGATGCTGCAGGCGGGTGCCGTGCGGGTGCACGGCATGGTGTCGGAGTTCCGGACCTGAGAGGGCAGGAGGGCAGGAGCGCGGGAGGGCAGGAGGAGCTGTTAGGCTCGCCTGCCCTCCCGCGCTCCTGCCCTCCTGCCCTCGCCGTCAGGCGGTCTCGTCCCCCGCGAGCGACGCCATGAAGCGGCGCGGGAGCGTGGCGTGGCGACGGTACATGTAGAAGCCCATCGCGGCGGCGGCGATGAAGTTCGCGACCAGCACCTGGTACCACGCGAGCTGGCCGAAGCTCTCGGGGCGCGCGAGCAGCGCGGTCCAGCCGTACCAGCCGATCTCGAACGCGATGAACAGGATCACGAACCCGATGAGCAACGACGGCTCGTTCTCGGCGTTGTTGATCACGGCCGCGACGATCATCCCGATGATGATGAACACCACGTAGTGGAACAGCGTGTACCCGAGCACGTGCACGGCGGCCGGCCCCGTGCCCGGCGCACCGAACAGCGTCGCTACCGAGGAGCCCAGCATCGCCGGTGTCGCGAACGGCCGGCCGGCGACGGTGTCCAAGATGAGGAACCACACTGCGACGGCCGTCGCGCCGAGTATGCCGGCCGTGATCCCCTCGCGCAGCGTGCGGTGCTCCTGGAGCATGGGACCTCCTTCGACAGATGGTGAGTCGCGTCGCGGTTCGTCCTCGATCGCCAATCTGCGGTCGGGGTCATGCCCCGCAAGGTCGGGGACCGCATGCGAAGTGCCGCGGCCAAGGCGCGCCGGGAACGGCTTTCGCTCCACTCGACACTCCCTGGTCCTCCCGACACCTTAGACCGATGCATCCCCTCACGCATTCCCGCGCGCCCCGCTGCTCGCTCGCCGTCGCGGTCGTGCTCGCGGCATGCGGCGGCGGCTCGGACGCGCGCACGTCCGCGCGAACGGCCCAGCGCGGTGCCGGAACGCCGCCCCCCTGTCGGGCCAGCCTCGACGACGCCGTGGGACTCGCGGTGACGCACTACATCAAGGCCGCGAAGCCGAAGCCGGAGCGGTTCCTCGTCTCCGCGGGCACGGACTCGGCCCTCGGCGACGCGGGGCTCACGGCGCTGCAGGACAAGGGGCCGACGTACCTCTTTCCGGGCGATCCGGCGCTGCAGACCCAGGTGCGCGGCCAGCTCCACGAGAAGGGCGACTACACCACGCTGCTCGTCGTGCGGCGCGGCGCGGAGAAGCAGGGCGGCTCCGCGTCGGTGAGCCTCGCCGGGCACTACGTCGGCGGCGCGACCGACGGCCAGCACGCCGGCCCGCGCAGCTACCGGTTCGCCTGCGACACCGCGGGCTGGCACCTCAGGGACTCCACAGTGGAGCAGAGCGCGTGACCACCATGCTGCCGCCGCGGACCGAGCGCTCGGACTCCGCGGCCACCCCGCACGAACCCCTCACGACCGTCGCGCCGGAGCCACCGCGCCGCGAGCGACTCGTCTCGCTCGACGTCTTCCGCGGGCTCACCGTCGCCGGGATGCTGCTCGTGAACGACCCCGGGTCGTGGGACGCGATCTACCCCCCGCTCGAGCACGCGCCGTGGCACGGGTGGACGCCGACGGATCTGATCTTCCCGTTCTTCCTGTTCATCGTCGGCATCACGACGCAGCTCTCGCTGAACGCGCGGCGAGCGCAGGGCGCCGACGACTCGGCGATCACCCGGCAGGTGCTGAAGCGCGGCGCGCTCATCTTCCTGTTCGGGTTGGCGCTGAACTGGTTCCCGTTCTTCCAGTGGGGCGACGTGCCGGGGATCGCCGCGCCGTCGTTCGCCGACCGCCTCGTCTATCGCGTGGAGCACCTGCGCATCATGGGTGTCCTCCAGCGCATCGGCCTCGCGTACATCATCGCGGCGATGATCTCGATCCGCACCACGCTGCGGCAGCAGATCGTGATGCTGGCGACGATGCTCTACGGCTACTGGTTCCTCATGACGCTCGTGCCGGTGCCGCCGCACGGGATGGTGGGTCAGCTCGTGCTGAGCGAGCCGGGCGCGACGCTCGACGCATGGCTCGACCGCGTGCTGCTCACGCCGAACCACCTGTGGGTGGGCGGCGACGGGCTGCGCGACCCGGAAGGGCTGTTCTCCACGATCCCCGCCGCTGGCACCGCGCTGCTCGGCAACTTCGCCGGCCGGTGGATCGGGATGAAGGAGCGGTCGATCCACGAGCGGCTCGCCGCGCTGTTCGCCGCCGGCGCGCTCGCGATGATGGGCGGCCTGATGTGGAACTGGTCGTTTCCGATCAACAAGTCGCTCTGGACGAGCTCCTACGCGCTGTTCTGCGCCGGCATGGCGTGCGTGGCGCTCGCCACGGTGATCTGGCTCGTCGACGTGCAGAAGTGGGGCGCGTGGGCGAAGCCGTTCCTCCCGTTCGGGCTCAACCCGATGCTCGCGTTCGTCGGCTCGGGGCTGGTGGCGCGCACGATCTACTCGATCATGCGGGTGCAGTACGACGGCAAGAGCGTGTCGCCGGTGGAGGCGATCTACCAGACGTTCGTGAAGATCGGTCTCGCGCCGCGCAACGCGTCGCTGCTGTTCGCGCTCTGCTTCGTCGCCGTGTTCTACGCGGGGCTTCGCTTCGCGCAGAAGCGGAACTTCATCTTCAAGGTCTGAAGCGGCGGAAACGACCGAAGCCGCGGATGGCTTGCGGTGTGAGCCTCGAGCTGCCGCCGCGGACCATCCGCCGTTTCAAGTAGTTTCCGCCATTTCCCTGGCATGGAACGTCGATTGCCCTGCTCTCCCGCATGACGTACAGCCGGTTCCTTCGCCGCATCCTCGCCGTGGCCGCGGTGGCCGCGGCGTGCTTCGTCCCCGACACGTCGGTGGCCGCGCCATCTCCCGTCGATACGGGCGGCACGGCGGTCGAGCAGCCGAAGCCGAAGAAGCGCACGACCACCCGGAAGCGGTCGACGGCCGGACGTCGCACCACGCGCGCGCGCCGCGCGACGCCCGCCGTCGCGCCGGCCGCCGGCTGGACGCGGCCGCGCGGCGCCTCGGCGCTGTCCTCCGACCTTGGCAGCATCCTGTCGCGCAAGGAGGACGGACACTGGGGCGCGATGGTCGTCTCGCTCACGCGCGGCGACACGCTGTTCGCGCTCGCGCCCGACGACCCGCGCACGCCGGCGTCCACGCTGAAGATGTTCACGTCCGTGCTCGCGCTCGACCGGCTCGGCCCGAACTGGCAGTTCAGCACCGACGTCCTGCGCGACGGCGCCGTCGGCGGCGACGGCACGCTCGCCGGCAACCTGTACCTGCGCGGCGACGGCGACCCCGCGCTGAGCAAGCGGTGGGTGCCGGGCCCCGGCCTCGACGCGCCGATGCAGGAGCTCGCGGACAAGGTCGCGGCGGCCGGGATCAAGCACGTGAAGGGCGATCTCGTCGCCGACGCGAGCGCGTTCGAGTCGCGCACCATTCCCGACGGGTGGCTGTCGCGCTACGCGGGCTCCGGCTACGCGGCGCCGTTCTCCGCCCTGTCGCTGAACGAGAACATCGTCGTCGTCGCGGTCTATCCCGACGGCCGCGTGGTGCTCGAGCCGGCGACGACCGGGATCCCGGTCGAGAACCAGGTGAAGGTCACCGGCGGCGGCGGCTCGTCGCTGCACATCTACCGCTCGACCGACGGCACCGTCGTGGCGCGCGGATCCATCGGCAAGCGCGCGGCGGTGCGGCGGCTGCAGCTCACCGTCGCCGATCCGCCGCGATTCACCGCGGGCGCGCTCCGCGCCGCGCTCGCGTCGAAGGGGATCACCGTCGACGGCCAGCTCCGCATGGGACAGACGCCGGCGAACGCGTCGCTCGTCGCCTCGCACAAGTCGCCGCCGATCAGCGAGCTGATCGCCGCGATGAACCGCGAGAGCATCAACCACTTCGCCGAGCTGCTGTTCCGCAACGCCGTGCGCGGCCCGAAGCGCGACACGTTAGGCTCGGCGGAGAACGGCAACGCGCTGCTGCAGCGGTTCATGACGACGAAGGCCGGCGCGTCGGCGAACGCGGTGTCGGTGACCGACGGGTGCGGGCTGTCGGTGCTCGACCACGTCACGCCGCGCGCCATGATCCAGATGCTCGCCTACGCGCACAAGGCGCCGTGGAGCTCCGCGTTCCACGCGTCGCTTCCCGTGGCCGGCGAGTCGGAGCTGCTGCGCAACCGCATGAAGTTCACGCCGGCGCAGGGCAACCTGCACGCGAAGACCGGCACGACGAACGACGTGATCGGCCTCGGGGGCTACGTCACCGCGGAGAACGGCGAGGTGCTCGCGTTCTCGTTCCTGTTCAACGGCCACGACCGGTGGAACGCCCGCGCGACCATCGATCGCATGGGCGCCACCATGGCCGCGTTCAGCCGTTAGGCGATCGGCTCGATCTCGATCCCGCGCTTCGCCAGCTCCGCCACGTAGCGCTCGGCCGGGACGCACTCGTCGGGCGTGCAGACGCCGGCGGGGATCGCGCCGCTCGCCTGGAGCTGTCCGGTGATCGACAGCGAGTAGCCGGTCGTCCGCATCATCGCGCTCACGCCGCGCGTGTCGTCGTAGCGATCGACGAGCTCCCAGCCGCGACTCACCGCGGTGCCGCCCTTCGTGCCCTCCACGACGACGCGCAGCGCGACGAGGTCGCGCCCCTGCGGCTTCGTGAGCCGCGGCTGCATGAGCGCGAGCGCGACGTCGCGCGGCACGACGCGCACGCCCTTCACCTCCACCGGCTCCAGGCCGAAGAAGCCGAGCTCGCGCATCGCCTCCATCATCTGCGCGTGGCCGGGGTAGCGGAGCGTCTTGTACTCCATCGTCGGGATCTTCCCCTCGTAGCGGAAGCCCATCGTGGACAGCCCACCCGCGGTGTGGAACGCCTCGAGCGTGCCGAGCTCCGGGTGCGACTCGAACGCCACCGGCTCGATCTCGGAGAGCGCGCGCACCTGGTGGCGCTTGCCGTCGCGCACGACCCACGACAGCGTCGTGTAGTAGTCGAGCACTCCCTCGAGCGAGTACACGATCTGGTAGTTCAGCGGCGGCTCGGGATGCTGCGGCAGCCCGCCGACGAAGATGCGCACCGACTGCACGTCGGCGCCGTCGCGCTGCAGGAGATCGATGCCGTGCTGCGCGAGGATGTTCACCATCCCCGGCGCGAGCCCGCAGTCGGGGATCACGGACACCTTCGCTTCCTTCGCCGCTGCATCGAGCTGCTTCTGCTCGAAGACGATCTCGGTGTTGCCGCCGAGGTCGCAGAAGTGCGCGCCGCACTCCACCGCGTGGCGCGCCATCGGGCCGTTGAAGTAGTACGGCAGCGCGCTCATCACCGCGTCGCTCTGACGCATGAGCGCGCGCACCGCCTCGGTGTCCTTCGCGTCGAGCGGCGTGGGGAGCAGTCGTGGCTTCGCGCCGGCGAGCTTCGCGGCGTCGGTGTACGGCGCGAGGAACGCCGGGAGGTGCGACACGTTGAGGTCGGCGAGGCGGACCTCGACGACATCGGGGTTCTGCAACAGGTCGAACGCGCAGGCCGAGCCTTGCAGCCCCGCGCCGAGGACGAGCATCCGCATCGAGAGGGAGCCTCCGAAAAAGAGGGGAGCGAGCCGGCAACTTAACGGGGGGGCACCGATAGGGCGTAACCGGGGCCGCTCGTCGGGCGCGGGTTCTGCTGGGTAGGAGCCGTTCCCCTTTCCCGACCGCCGACATGACCCGACCTGGCTTCGACGCGAGCGCGACGTCCGCCGCCGACGACTGGCGCGCGCGGCTCCTGATGCGCGACGATCAACTCAGGGCGCTGCTCGAGCGCACGCGGCGCATCGCCGTCCTCGGCATCAAGACCGCGGAGACCGGACAGCCGGCGTACTACGTGCCGCGCGCCGCGCAGCAGGCGGGCTACGAGATCGTGCCGGTGCCCGTGTACTTCCCCGATGCGACGGAGATCCTCGGCGAGCGCGTCTACCGTCGTCTCGTCGACGTGCCGGGGGAGATCGACCTCGTGAACGTGTTCCGCCGGTCGCGCGACATCCCGCCGCACGTCGACGACATCATCGCGGCGAAGCCGAAGGCGGTCTGGTTCCAGTCGGGCATCCGCAACGACGAAGCGGCCGAACGGCTCGCGCGCGCAGGGATCGACGTGGTGCAGGACCGCTGTCTGATGATCGAGCTGCGGTTCATCGGGCGGTGAGCACCGCTGCGTGGCTGCGTCGCTGCGTGACCGCACCGCACGCAGCGACGCAGCCACGCAGCCTCACGCTCTGACGCGGTTTCTCCCTTCCGCCTTCGCCCGGTACAGGGCAGCGTCCGCCCGCGCGAACAGGTCCTCGACGCTCTCGATGAGCGCGGCGGGGAACGTGGCGACGCCGATGCTCGCCGTCATGTGCAGCGGCGGCGCGCCGTCGCGGCCGGCGAACGAGTGGGCCTCGACGCGCTCGCGGATCCGCTCGGCGAACGCCGCCGCGCCGTCGTCGTCGGTGTCGGGGAGCACGACGAGGAACTCCTCGCCGCCGAACCGCCCCACGAAGTCGCTGCCCCGTACGCCGGAGATGAGCAGCTCGGCCACGTCGCGCAGCACGGCGTCGCCCACGAGGTGGCCGTGCGTGTCGTTCACCCGCTTGAAGTGATCGAGGTCGATCAGCAGCAGCGCGACCGAGCTGTCGTTGCGCAGCGCGCGCTCCATCTCGCGCGTCAGCCGCTCGGTGAGCGCGCGCCGGTTCAGCAGCGCGGTGAGCGGGTCGGTCGTCGCGAGCTGCGCGAGACGCGCGTTGTCGGCGCGCGTCGTCTCGATCACCTGCGCGCGCTGCACCGCGGACACCGCCGCGCTGATCACGGCCTCGGCGAACGCCACGTCCTCGCGGCCTAACGGCGGCTGCTCGCGCGTGCGGCGCAGCAGGAACACGCCCGCCTGTCCCCCCTCGATCGCGAATGGCAGCGCGATCGAGCTGCGCACGGGCACCTCGGTGCGGTCGAGGCCGAGGGCCTGGCGGCCGTCGGCGTAGAGCGCGTGCGTGGCGACGTCCTCGACGAGCACCGGCTCGCCGGTCTCCAGCGCGCGCCGCACCTCCGGGAAGTCGTCGAGCTCCACGGAGGCGTTCTGGTGCTTCGGGCTCTCGAACGCGCTCGCCACCACGCCGCGCGTGTCGCCTGGACGGGCGAGGATCACCGAGCAGTGCGAGACGGCGAGCGCGCGCGCCACGCGGCGCGCGAGCACGTGATAGACCTCGTGCGCCGCGATGTCGCTCGTGACCTCGTGCAGGATGTCGACGAGGCGGCGCCGGCTCTCCGCGTCGTCGCGCGCGCGGCGCAGCTCTTCTTCCGCGCGCAGCAGCGACTCGCGCGTGGCGCGCAGCATGGCGCCGGCGCGGAGCTGCGCCTGCACGCGCGCGACGAGCTCGCGGCCGCGGAACGGCTTGCGGATGAAGTCCGCCGCGCCGAGGCCTAACGTGCGCACCGTGGCCTCCTCCGGTGGCACCGAGGAGAGCATGAGCACCGGCACGTCGCGCCACCGCTCGTCGCTCTTCACCCGCTCCAGCAGCTGCACGCCGTCGGCGTCGGGCATGAGGATGTCGAGCAGCAGCAGGTCGGGCGGGCGCCCGTCACCGTCGAGCTGCTCCAGCAGCCCGCCACCGCCCGGCACCGCGACGACCTCGTAGCCGTACTCCTCGAGCACCCACGCGACGCTCTGGCGCACCGCCGCGTCGTCGTCGACGACGAGGATGCGCGCGCCGGCCGCGCGAGTCTCAGAGGCCACGTCGCGAGACCACGCGTCGAGGGCCGTCGTCACGCGCCAGGCTGGTCGCCCAACAGCGCGACCAGCCCCGGCCACTCGATGTTGCCGCCGCTCAGCACCGCGACGGTGTCGCCATCGGATGCCGGGCGCACGAGCCCCTCCATGAGCGCGGCGATCGTGATCGCGCCGCTCGGCTCGCAGACGAGCTTCAGCCGGTCGAGCAGCGCACGCATGGCGCGCGGGAGCGCGGCGTCGTCGACCTGCACCACGTCGTCGACGTAGCGCTGGTGGTGCGCGAACGGCACGTCGCCGACCTGCACGGCGAGCAGCCCGTCGGCGAGGCCGCGGTTCGCGCCGATGTGCACCGGCCGCCCCGCGGCGCGCGCGCGCGAGAGCTTCGGCGCGACGCTCGGCTCGACGCCGATCACGCGCGTGTCGGGCGAGAGCAGCTTCACCGCCGTGGCCACGCCGGCGCTCAGCCCGCCGCCGCCGATCGGCACGAGCACCATGCGCACGGTCGGCAGATCGTCGACGATCTCGAGCCCCGCCGTGCCCTGACCGGCGACGATCGTCGGATGGTCGTACGGCGGCACGAGCACGCCACCCGACTCGTCGACGATCTCCTGCGCGCGGCGCATGCGGTCGTCGGTCGTCGTGCCGGCGAGCTCCACGCGCGCGCCGAGCCGCTCGGCACCGGCGCGCTTCGCCGCCGACACGGTGGTCGGCATGACGACGGTGGCCGGCACGCCGTACAGCCGAGCGGCGAGGGCCACCGCCTGCGCGTGGTTTCCCGACGACGGCGCGACCACGCCGCGTGCGCGCTGCGCCGGGTCGAGCGCGCTCATGAACGTGTACGCCCCGCGCAGCTTGAACGCGCCGCCGCGCTGGAGCATCTCCGGCTTGACCCACACGCGCCCCTCGGGCACCACGTCGGCCGCCGACAGCAGCGGCGTGCGCACCGCCACCCCGTCGAGCACGGCGGCAGCGGCGCGGATCGCGTCGAGCGAGACGAGTTGCGGCTCGAGTGTCGTCGTCATCCTAACGGCAGCGTGTAATTCGGATGGCGCAATGTAGTAAGGCACGGGGCAGGAGGGCAGGAGCGCGACCCCGAGGGCAGGAGGGCAGGAGCGCAGGAGGGCACGAGAGCCTAACCGCTCCTCGTGCCCTCCTGCGCTCCTGCCCTCCTGCCCTCTGGGTTACAGGTCGTCCTCGCCGCCCGTCGGCGCGAGGTCGTCGGCCTCCTCGCCCGCCTCACCGCCCTCGTCCTTCTCGACGACGACGCGCGCGACCGAGCAGACGATGTCGTTGGCGTCCAGGTTCACGAGCCGCACCCCCTGGGCGTTGCGCCCCGTGTTGCGCACCTCGTTCACCGCCGAGCGGATGATGATGCCCTGCTTCGTGATGAGCATGATCTCGTCCTCCGGGAGGACCTCCATCAGCGACACCACGTTGCCGGTCTTCTCCGTGCGGTTGACCGTGATGATCCCCTTGCCGCCGCGCTTCTGCACGCGGTACTCGTCGATGTCCGTGACCTTGCCCATCCCCTTCTCGGTCACGACGAGCAGCGTCGCGTCGCGCTTGATGACGACCATGCTGATGACCGCGTCCTGCGGCCGCAGCTCCACGCCCTTCACGCCCGTGGTGTCGCGGCCCATGTCGCGCACCTCGGCCTCATGGAAGCGGATCGACAGGCCGTGCTTCGTCGCGAGCACGATGTCGTTCGTGCCGCTCGTGACCTGCACGTCGATCAGCTCGTCGCCGCGCTCGATCTTGATCGCCTTCACGCCGTTCGCGCGGACGTTCCCGTACTCCGAGAGGCACGTCTTCTTCACCGTGCCCTGCTTCGTGCAGAACAGGAGATACTGGTCCTCGCGGAACTCGCGCACGGGCACCATCGAGCGGATGCCGGTGTCGGGCGTGACGTTGATCAGGTTGACGATCGGCTTGCCCCGCGTCGCGCGCCCGGCCTGCGGGATCTCGTGGACCTTGAGCCAGAAGCAGCGCCCATCGTCCGTGAAGATCATGATGTAATCGTGCGTGCTCGCGATGAAGAGCCGCTCGATGAAGTCCGTGTCCTTGAGATCCTGACCGGACAGCCCGCGCCCGCCACGCCGCTGGCGACGATACGTCGTCACCGGCGTGCGCTTGATGTAGCCCGAGTGCGAGATCGTCACGACCATGTCCTCTTCGGCGATGAGGTCCTCGATCGTGAACTCGCCCTCGTCGCTCGTGATCTCGCTGCGCCGATCGTCGCCGTACTTCGCCGCGACCTCGGTGAGCTCGTCCTTCAGGATGCCCATGCGTCGCGGCCGCGACGCGAGGATCCCGCGCAGGTCGGCGATCGTCGCGCGGACCTCCTTCAGCTCGGCCTCCAGCTTGTCGATCTCGAGGCCGGTGAGCTTCGCGAGGCGCATGTTGAGGATCGCCTCGGCCTGCCGCTCGCTGAGCTTGAAGCGCTTCTGCAGCCGCTCGCTCGCCACCGCGGTGTCGGCCGCCGCGCGGATGATCTTGATCACCTCGTCGATGTTGTCGACGGCGATCTTGAGCCCCTCGAGGATGTGCTCGCGCTCGAGCGCCTTGTCGAGGTCGAACTGCGTGCGGCGGACGATGACGTCGTGGCGATGCTCGACGTAGTGCTGCAGCACGTCGCGGAGCGGCATCACCTTCGGCACGAGCTGCTTCGTGTGCGGATCAGGCACGAGCGCCAGCATGATGACGCCGAACGTCGACTGCATCGTGCTGTGCTTGTAGAGCTGGTTCAGCACCACGCGCGGGATCGCGTCGCGCTTCAGCTCGATCACGATGCGCATGCCGTCGCGGTCCGACTCGTCGCGCAGCGCGCTGATGCCGTCGACCTTCTGCTCCTTCACCAGCTCGGCGATCTGCTCGACGAGCCGCGCCTTGTTCACCTGATACGGCAGCTCGGTGACGACGATCTGGCTCTTGTTCGAGCTCTCCTTCTCCTCGATGACCGCGCGCGCGCGCATCACGATGCGGCCGCGCCCCGTCTCGATGTAGTCCTTGATCCCCTGGCGGCCGTAGATGTAGCCGGCGGTCGGGAAGTCGGGCCCCTTGATGAGCTTCCGCAGCCCCGCCGCGTCGAGCTCGGGGTTGTCGATCAGCGCGTGCAGCGCCGAGACCACCTCGCGCAGGTTGTGCGGCGGGATGTTCGTCGCCATGCCGACCGCGATGCCCGAGCTGCCGTTCACCAGCAGGTTCGGCAGCGCCGACGGGAGCACGCGCGGCTCCGTGAGGCGGTCGTCGAAGTTCGGCGCCTCGTCGACGGTGTTCTTCTCGATGTCGGCGAGCATCTCCATCGCGACGCGCGTCAGCCGGGCCTCGGTGTACCGATAGGCCGCCGCCGGGTCGCCGTCGACCGAGCCGAAGTTTCCCTGCCCGTCGACGAGCGGATAGCGCAGCGAGAAGTCCTGCACCATGCGCACGAGCGCGTCGTACACCGACGAGTCGCCGTGCGGGTGGTACTTGCCGAGCACCTCGCCGACCACCGTCGCCGACTTCTTGTACGGCCGTCCCGGCGTGAGCCCGAGGTCGTTCATCGCGTACAGCACGCGCCGCTGCACGGGCTTGAGCCCATCGCGCACGTCGGGCAGCGCCCGCGACACGATGACGCTCATCGAGTAGTTGATGAACGACTCCTTGATCTCCTCGTCGATGAGACGGGGCAGGATCCGCTCGCGATTGTTCGGTGCGGTCATGTTCTACGTCCGGATGTGGCGCTCGGCTCCCGGGCCACGATGGCCGCGAGGCAAGCTCGAAATATCGCCTGAACAGGCCCCGAAGTCAACCCGGGCCCTGCCTGGCAACTCGTTCTGTATCAAACACTTACGAGCGACGTCCGTTCCCGCGTGCGCCCTTCTGGCCGCTTGCTCGCGCCGCGCCCGGCGCTAAGCTCCGGATCGCCGCTCCCACGCCGCCGTCGCATGCCGCCGCTCCGTCGTCCGCGCCTCCCTGCCACGCTGCCTGCCACGCTGCTCGGCGCGCTCCTGCTCGCCGCGTGCGCCGGCGCGCCCGACGCCCCCGCCGCACCGCCGCCAGCGCCGCCGAGCCAGCTCGCGCTCACGGTGACGCCGGCCGACGAGACGCTGGCGCAGCGTGGGCTCGCGCTCGTCGTCACCCGGCGCGACGGCCGGCCGATCAAGGGGCTGCACGTGTTCGCCGACTCCGGCACCGCGACGCAGATCGACTTCCGCTGGTCGCACGACGGCTGGTTCTCCGGCGGCCGCGACTCGGTGAGCCTCTCCGTCTACGCGCCGACGCCGGGACGGCACACGTTCACGATCGTGACGCAGGATCCCGGTGGCGTGGTGGCCAGCGCCGCGATCACGCGCACGTTCGTCATCCCCGACGTCGACTACGCCGTGACGGTGCTCCCCGACCTCGGCGCCGGCGGCGGCGCGAACGGGATCAGCACGCGCGGCGACGTCGCCGGTTGGGTGACCGGGCCTAACGGTCGGCGTCGGGCCGCGGTGTGGCGCGCAGGCGCGCTCACCGTGCTCCCCGTCGACACCGCAGTGAACGTCACGGCCACGCACGTCAACACGGCCGGCGACGTGCTGCTCGGCTTCGGCGGGATCTACGGCAGCTTCGACTGGCCGACCGCCGTGTGGGTGCGGAGCGCGGACGGCGCGATGACGCCGGTGGGCGCGTCGGGCACGGCGGGGTTCCGAAGCTACTGCTGCTCGCTCGCCGCCGACCTCACCGACACGCGCCAGGCGCTCGGCGCGTCGCCGGCACCCGACTACGCGTTCCGCTCCGCGACGCTCGACCTGCGCACGGGCAGGCAGGACACGTCGGACACGCGCTACGTGAAGCTGAACGACAACGGCCAGGCGGTCGGCACGACGGCGAACTCGTTCGACCTGTACATCACCGTGCGCCTCGTGGCGAAGGGATTCGTCCCCGGGCCGCTGCCGAGCGGACCGCTGCTCTCGGTGTGCGACCTGCCCGGCCGCTACACGCGCACGCTCCCGATCGACCTCGACGACGACGCGAACGTGCTCGTCGACTACTGCGGTAACCCGGCGCTGCTCGTGCCCGACGGGCAGAGCGTGTGGCTCGACCGGTACGTCGGCCGCGGGCAGGTGCGCCTGTCGCGGCAGGGCGGCATCGTCGCGGCGCTCGACAGCGCGGGCGCACTGCACACGTGGCGCTTCCCGGGTGGACCGGTGTCGCGGCTGCGGCTCTCCGACACGCGGTGGCGCGTCGACAGCCTCGGCGCGGTGAACGCGAGCGGCGCCGTGGCCGCGCGCGGCATCGACGCGTCGGGGAAGCACGCGGCGCTGCTGCTCACGCCGGTGGCGTCGCGTTAGGCAGGGGGCCTACCGGCGCGCATTGACGCTGCATGTCGGCCGCCGTATCGTGGTCATCCCGCTGCCGCCACTGTCGCGGCCGCGGCTGACGGGGTGACCGCCGCCCCCGTCCCTGGCGCGAGCTCCAGGCGAAGCCGTCGTCGCCCGCTCGAACGAAGCACGAGATGCCGTCGAGCGAACGGAAGTCCGCCTTCGCGCGCGCCTCGCGCGCAAGCGCCCAGTCCTCCACTCGGAGGGAACATGCATCCATTTCGCATTCGCTGGCGCCGCCGCGGCGTCGCGATCGGCGTCGCGGTCGGCCTCCTGCTGTGCGTGACCGTGGCGACCGTCGCTCGCGCCGACCCCATCACCCTCACGGCCGTTCTGATCGGTCTGGCGTCGGCGATCATCGGTGGGATCGCGGTCAACAACGCCACGTCCGTCTACCTCGCACTCTCGCTCGGCTACGCCACCCCGCAGCCCGACGCGAGCGTGTCCTGGCGCACCGCGCGCAATGACCCGGCGATCGCCGTCGACTTCGACACCGACCCGCAGGGTAAGGAGCATCTCGGCGAGGCGGTCACCACGATCGGCTTGCTGTTCGACAGGCTCGATCCGATCGCCAACAGCCATGGCAGCTACTACAACGCGTCGAGGATCTTCAAGAACGGCTCGGTCGCGAAGGAGTCGGACGGTGGTGCGCTGCCACCGGGGACTCCGCTCGACGCTATTCGCTTCACGGCGGGCAACCTGCCGCTGACGAAGGACTTCTCTTTCGACATCAACACGGGCAAGATCGGCTCGATCGACGCGCTCGTCGGGGGCGGAGCGCTGTACGACGGCACGCAGTGGGTGCCGTGGGATCCGCGCACGGTGACCGAGCCGGTCGTGCACGCTTTCCTCGACGGCGCGCTGACCCCCGGTCCGGCGCAGGGCGTGCCATTCAACACGCCCTCCACGGATCAGCTGTTCGACGAGAACGACGCGGACGGCGCGGTGAACTGGTTCCCGTACTTCCTCGCGGCTGTGAACGCCGCCGGCACGCACGTCGGCAGCGACGGCCGCACCTACACGAACGAGTTCAGCTTCGACGTGCCGTTCGGCACGGGCGTCACGACGGACGGCAGCTGGTACATCAGCGAGGAAGCGCTCGCTCCCGGGCAGGGGCCAGGCGTCGTCGTGCCCGAGCCGGTGAGCGTGACGCTCGTCGGCGTCGGCCTGTGCGCGATCGGCGTCGGCGCGCGTGTGCGTCGGCGCATGGCGCCCTCGCGAGTGTGATGCGATGAGGATGCGTTAATCACGCGCCGTCGGGCGGTCGGCGGGCCGCCCGGCCGCGCGCGCACTCACGGTAGACCGTGCTCGCCCGTGTCCGCCTCGTCCTCCATCTCCGCGCGCGCGGCCTCGCGGTCGATCGCCGCGCGCTCGGCCTTGTAGCGCTCGTACCACTCGCGCGTGACCTGGCCCGCGAGCTCGCGGTTGCCCAGGCCGAACGAGAGCGCGAGCGCGAGCGCCACCGCGCCGAACAGGATCGCGAACGCCGTCGTGACGATGTCGGTGGCGATGCCGAGCTCCTGCAGCGCCATGAACACGGCGATGACGATGATGCCGATGCGCCCCACGCGCGCGAGCGTCGGCCCGCCGTGCAGCCCGCCGGCCGACGCCATGATCAACCCGCCCACGAACCCGCCGAGCACGATGCCGACGATGACGATCACGATCGCGGCGATGACGCTCGGGATGTAGCTCACCAGCTCGGAGAACACGTTCGCGAGCTGGTCGAAGCCGAGCGCGTTCGCGGCGATGAGCATCACGCCGAACATCACGAACCAGAACACGAGGTTCGCGATGATGCGCACCGGGTTGAACTGCGTGCCCGACCGCTCGACCGCGTGCAGCACGCCGCCGCGCGCGAGCATGTCGTTCAGCCGCACGCGCTTCAACAGACGGATCGTCCCCTTCTCCAGCAGCTTCGCGAGCAGGTAGCCCGCGAACAGGATGACGAGCGCGCCGAGCAGCGAGGGGAAGAACGTGCCGAGCTGCGCGAAGCTCTGTTGAATGCGGTCGAAGAAGGTCATGGACGGGCGGAGGTGGGCGGCGCGCGTCCGGTGGGAACGTCATCGCGCCGACGCGGAATCTACCTCCGCCCCGCGCCGGATGGGCGAGCGCCACGCCGCCGCGCAGCCGTCATCGGAAGTTGAACACGAAGCCGACGAACGGCGCCCCGGGAAAGATCGGATCGCGCGCCACGTTGATGAACGCGAGGTCGAGCGAGATCTGCTCGCCCATGAACCGGAGCCCGTACGACAGCAGCGGCCCCTCGCGGAAGTTCGGGATGACGTAGTTCTCGGTCACGAACGCGACGCGGCGCGCGAGCCGCGCCTCCGCGCCGAGCATCGCGACCGGCTGGCTCGAGACGTTCCTGTTGGAGAACGCGTAGCCGACGCCCGCCGTGACGCTCGCGTCGGGACCGCCCCACGTTCCGACCCCGTAGGCGATGCCGTAGGGCCCCTGGTCGGAGCTGCTCGGCGAGTCGTCGAGGTCGGGGATGTAGATGACGAGCGCGCCCGCGGCGAGGTTCACCCGCTCGCGGTTGTACAGCCCCACCTTCGGCGTGACCCAGAACGCCTGCGTCGACGCGCCGGGGAGGAGCGACACGCCGCCGCCGATCGTGACCCGGTCGGTGGCGCCGTACGCGACCCCGGGCAGGATGATGTAGTAGTCGCTGAAGTAACCCGTGCCGCGCGGCAGCATGCGACCCGTCGGCGCGAACAGCAGCCGCGTGGCGTTCGGGTTCGGGAACCAGAACTCGCCGTTCGGGCGCAGCGCGGCGGCCGGCGCCTCGTCGATGCGCGCGATCGAGCGGACGGCGATGCCGGTCTCGCCGATGGAGCTGCGGAACCGGATCGTGTCGGTGCCCGCGACGACGATGCGGCCGATGAGTGCCGTGCCGTCGCGCAGGTGGACCGACTGGATGCGCGTGGAGTCGACGACGCGGACGCGGCTCCGCACGGCCTCGGGAATCGAGTCCGGGGTCTGTGCGTGCGCGGCGCCGGCGATGGAGAGCGCGGCGGCGAGACGAGCGATGCGATGGCGCATGGGGTGGGGGAGTGAGTGTGGCGAGCAGTCTGCGCCGGCGCACATCACACCCACGTCACACCGCCATCAGACGACCGCCGCGCTCAGTTGCGCGTGCCGCGTCGCAGGTCGAACAGCGCGCTCCGGCGACAGGTCGGGCAGATCAGCCACTCCCGGCGACGCGCGTACCCGAGCCCGAACGACCCGCCGCCGATCGCGCGGCGAGTGAGCGGGCTTCCGTCGCGCGGGCAGACCGGCGGCTGGCCGGCGACGAGCGCGTCGCGGATCGTGCGCTGCTCGTCGGGCGTGTACTGCGCGCGCTCGGGCGCGTCGCCGGTGCCTTCGGACGGGTCGTCGCTCATGTGCCGGCTCCGATGCGCACCACGACCTTGCCGAACTGCTCGCCGCTCGCGAGTCGCTCGTACGCGCGCCGGCCATCCGCCAGCGGCCACACGGAATCGATCGGCGGCAGCAGGCGGCCGGCACTCAGCTCGGCGGCGATCGCCGCGAACTCCGCGTCGTTGCCCATCGTCGAGCCGAGGATGTTCCACTGGTTCCAGAACAGCCGGCGCACGTCCGTCTGCACCATCGGCCCCGACGTCGCGCCACACGTCACGAGCCGTCCGCGCCGGCCGAGCGCCTGGAGCGATCGGGACCACGTCGCCTCGCCGACGTTGTCCACGACCACGTCCACGCCGCGCTTGCCCGTGCGGTCGCGGATGACGCGCGGCACGTCGTCGGTGCGGTGGTTCAGGGTGTGGTCGGCGCCGAGCGCGCGGGCGCGCGCGAGCTTGTCGTCGCTGCCGCTCGTCACCCACACGGTCGCGCCGAAGCGCTTCGCGATCTGCAGCGCGGCGAGCGCGACGCCGCCGCCGATCCCCCAGATCAGCACCTCGTCGCCCGGCCGGAGCTCGGCCCGCGTGACGAGCATGCGCCACGCGGTGAGCGTCGCGAGCGTGAACGCGGCGGCCGACTCGGGCGCGACCTCGAGCGGCACCGCGCGCACATTGCGCTCGGGCACGACGACGTACTCGGCGAGGAATCCCGGGAGGTGCTCGCCGTAGATGCGATAGCGCGGGCACAGCGGCTGCTCGCCGTCGAGGCAGTACTCGCAGACGCCGCAGTTCGTGCCGGGGTTCACGATCACCCGGTCGCCCGGCCGCACCGTCGTCACCGATGCGCCGACCGCCTCGACGATCCCGGCCCCATCGGACCCGACGATCCACGGCGGCGTGATGGCGACGTTCGGCAGCCCGCCGACGACGAACAGGTCGAGATGATTCAGCGCGGCGGCCTCGACGCGCACCTTCACGTCGGACGGCTCGCGCAGCTCGGGGATCGGGAGATCGTCGCGATACTCGAGCTGGTCGAGCGTGCCGTGGGCAGAGAGAGTCAGCGCGCGCACGTCGTGGCGGGTCGTGGCTCGTCGGGCGCGACGGGTCGTGCGTCGGAATGGTCCCGACGTCGATCGAGCGCGGCCGAACCATGGGCGAAGGGGGGGGAGCCCCGCCCTGGTACCTAGGGACCGCCCACCCCTCGCCTCGACTAGATTCCGCGAACGCTACTGGCCGGCTACCTGCGCTGCCAGTCGGAGCGATGGGTACGACCTTCATCCCACCGGGTTCTCAGGAATGATCGCGATCAAGGTGCCGCCGCTCGGCGAGTCGATCGTCGAAGCGACGATCTCGCGCTGGGTGAAGCGCGAAGGCGAGGCCGTGTCGGCGGGCGACACGCTCGTCGAGCTCGAGACCGACAAGATCACCGTCGAGGTGCCGGCGCCGTCGTCCGGCGTGCTCGCCAAGCGGCTCAAGGCCGAGGGCGACGTGGTCGCGGTCGACGAGGCGCTCGGCGAGATCGACGAATCGGGTGCGGCGGGAGCCGGTGCGGCGGGAGCGAGTACGGCGGCGGTGGGTGCGGCGGCGGGTGCCGCGGGGGCGGGTACGGCGGCGGCGGGTACCGCGCCCGCTGCCGCTCCCACCGCGCCGCCGGCTGCGGCGCACGCCGAGGTGCGCGCGTCGCCTGCCGCGCAGCGCGTGGCCGCCGAGCGCGGCGTCGACCTCGCGGGCGTCGCCGGCACGGGTCGCGGCGGCGTGGTGAGCAAGCCCGACGTGCTGCAGGCCGCGAAAGCCCCCACCGCATCCGCTGGCGCTTCAGCCGCTCCCGCAGCACCCGCTTCCGCCGCACCTGGGCGGGTGAACGGCGCGAGCCGGGAGACTCGCGAGAAGATGACGACGCGGCGCCGCCGGATCGCCGAGAACCTGCTCGCGTCGCAGCAGCAGACCGCGCATCTCACGACGTTCAACGAGATCGACATGTCCGCCGTGAGCGCGCTACGCGACCGGGTGCGCGAGCGCGTCGAGAAGGAGCACGGCGTGCGGCTGTCGTTCATGCCGTTCTTCGTGAAGGCGGCCGTGATGGCGCTCGAGACGTACCCGCTCGTGAACGCGAGCCTCGACGGCGACACGATCGTCCATCACCACTACGTGAACATGGGCATCGCCGTCGCGTCCGAGGCGGGGCTCGTCGTGCCGAACATCAAGGACGCCGATCGCAAGGGGACGCTCGAGATCAGCCGCGACATCGTCGCGCTCGCGAAGAAGGCGCGCGACGGCAAGCTGACGATGGAGGACCTCACCGGCGGCACGTTCACGATCACGAACGGCGGCGTGTTCGGGTCGCTCATCTCGACGCCGATCATCAACTTCCCGCAGGTCGCGATCCTGGGGCTGCACAAGATCCAGGACCGCCCCGTCGCGGTGAACGGCCAGGTCGTGATCCGCCCGATGATGTACGTCGCGCTGTCGTACGATCACCGCCTCATCGACGGGCAGCAGGCGGTGCTGTTCCTCGTGCGCGTGAAGGAGCTGATGGAAGATCCGTCGACGATGCTGATCGCCTAACGGATTTCGACCGCCGAGGACGCAGAGGGCGCCGAGGAGAACCAGCAGTGGTTCCCCTCGGCGCCCTCTGCGTCCTCGGCGGTTCAACTCGGATCAGCCCTGAATCTGCTTCGCGTCCGACGCGTTCACCGCGACGCTGATCTTGCGCGGCAACGCCGCCGCGAGCTTCGGCACGCGCACGGTGAGCACGCCGTTGCTGTACGTCGCCTCGATCTTCTCGCCGTCGACGTACTCCGGCAGGCGGATCGAGCGCGAGAACGCCCCGCTCAGCCGCTCCGAGGAGTAGACGCGCAGCTTGCCCTGCTCCGCCGCCGGCAGCGTCGGGCCGCGGCGGCCGGTGAGCGTCAGCGTCCCCTGCTCGAAGTGGACGTCGATGTTCTCCTGGTGCAGCCCCGGCAGGTCCGCCTCGATCACGAACGCGTGCTCGGTCTCGTACGTGTCCACCGGCGGGAGCCACAGCTGCGGGCGGGTGGCGTTCGCGGTGCCGAACGCGCGCCCCGAGAACGCGTTGTCCATCTGCCGGCTGAGACCGAGCATCCGGTCGAAGATCGCGTCGAACGGGTAGTTGGTGGTCGGGTTGGTCGACATGGAGCTAGCCTCCTCACGAGGGGTTGTCGTTCGCCCGGCGGGCGGAGGTCCAGCGCCCCACCGCGGGGCGCCGACGCCACGCGTGAGAGGCAGCGCGCGTACCCGTCGTCTCGGCCACTCTGACAGCGCCGGCGGCGGTCCGCCGGTCGCGGCGACAGACACCGTCGTCAAAATGACAACCGCGCCGGTCAGGGCAGCGGCGCCGACCCGAGCACGAACGCGTCGAGGAACTCGGTGGCCCACGGGTCGCCGTCGAGGCGCCCGTCGCCGAGGGCGTACGGGCGCGAGAGCGCGTCGGTGTTCGCCAGCACGACGAGCGTCAGCCCGCGATCCGGCACCTTCACGATGAGCGCCGAGATCGCGGTCCAGTATCCGTAGTGCCAGATCACCCGCACGCCCCGGTACCGCGTGCTGAACCATCCGAGCGCGTACGGCAGTGTGTCGCCCGCCGGCGTGACCGTGGGCGCGAACGCGAGCGCGCGCATCGCCGGCGAGAGCAGCTCACCGCGGTCGAGCGCGATCGAGAAGCGCGCGACGTCGACGGCCGATGCGACCAGCCCCGCCGCCGTGCTGAACGACGCCGGGTACTCGGTCGGGACCGCGCGCCCGTCCGACGAGTAGCCGCGCGCCAGCGTGGCCTGCACGAGCGCCGGGCTCGCGATCGACGCGGCGAACGACGGCGATAGCGGGTTGGGCGCCGTGTGCGTGACGCCGATCCTCCGCAGCACCCGCTCGGCCACCGCCTCGGCGAACGGCCGGCCGTCGGCGCGCGCGATCACCGAGTCGAGGAGGCTGAAGCGCGCCCCGTTGTAGCGGTAGGCGGTGCCGGGCGTGCCCTCCGACGTGTGGCTCATCAGGTGCCGCACGCGTACGACCCCGGGTCCGGCGAGCACGATGCCGTACTTCGACACCGGATCGTCGAGCGAGATCCTCCCCTCGGCCACGAGCTGCAGCAGCACGGTGGACGCGTACGGCTTCGTGAGCGACGCGAGGTGATAGAGCGTCGTGTCGGTCGCCGCGCGGCCCGTCGCGAGGTCGGCCACGCCGAAGCCGCGCGCCCACGCCACGCGGCCGTCGCGCGCGATCGCGCCCGATACCGCGGGGATCTGCGCCGACGCGCGCAGCGCGTCCACGCGCCCCTCGAACTCGGCGAGCGACGCGGCGGGCGTGGCGGGCTGCGTCGGCACGGTGCCGCGGCACCCCGCGAGGCCAACCGCGACGGCGAGCGCCGACTTCAGAACTCCCACGCGACCCCCAGCGTCGGGATGCGCGGCACCTGGTGGCTGGTGCCCTGCTGGAACGTCGCGTTCGTGCCGCGGAAGTCGACGTTCGTGTAGAGGCTGCGCTCGTTCTGGGTGCCTAACAGGTTGAACACCTCCGCGAACATCGACACGCGGCCCCGGCGGGTATCGAAGTAGCGGGTCCAGCGCACGTCCACCCGGTGGTAGGCGGGCAGTCGCACCGACGCGAGCGCGCCCGCGCTCCACCGCGTCCAGACGTCGAACCCGTTCGCCCGGTACACCGTGTCGAGCTGCACCGACTGGGGCGTGGCGGGCGAGCCGGAATGCCACAGCCCCGCGACCGTTAGGCGCCAGCGGTTCGTGAGCGGGTGCACGGACCAGTCGCCGCGCAGCGTGTGGCGCTGGTCCACCGGGCGCGGCACGTCGCGGCCGTCCAACACGTCGACGGCCGACGCGAGCGCGTAGCTCGCGGACCAGTCGAACCGCGCCCCGTCGTCGCGCGACACGAACAGCTCCACGCCGCGCGCGCGCGCCGCGCTCGGCGCGATCAGCACGCGGTCGTAGCCGACCTCGGGGAACGCGTCGATGTCGCCGACCACGTTCACCCAGCGCGGCCGCACGGTGCCGAGGCGGCGGTCGTAGCCCTCCACGCGCAGACGCATCTGCTTCGGCAGCGTCTGGTCGATGCCGAGCACTCGCTGCGTCGCACGCTCGATCGGCCCGAAGTCCAGGGCGCCGTCGCCGGCCTGCAGCCCGAACAGCGCCTGCGCCTGCGAGTACCGGCCCCACGCCGCGCGGACCGTCGTGCCGGTGCGCAGCGTCCACGAGAGATTCACGCGGGGGTTGATCGCGCGGTCGCGCTCCCACGTCGCGCCGTCGTCGCGCACGCCGACCTCCGCGAGCAGCCCGTCGCGCGCACGCATGCGGGCCGAGACGTACGCGCCGTAACGCGTGCCGTCGGGCGCGACGGCCGACACCGTGCTGTCGTACACGAAGCGCACGTCGGTGTGCGTCGCGTCCACGCGGTAATCGCGCCGCCAGTCCAGGTAGTCGTACGTCGCGGATTCGCGCCGCACGTCGCCGCCCCACCGCAGCATCGCCCACGGCGCCACGTCGAGCGTCCAGTCCTGTCGCGCGCCTAACGCGTGGTGCGTCCGCCGGTCGGCCACGCTCGCCAGCGCCTCGCGCCGGCTGCTGAAGTCGAGTCCCCCGCGCCGCCAGCTCAGCGACGACGTCGAGAGCACGGTACGCGCGCGCAGCCGGTCGCCGACGCCGTCGTCCCACGTGAGCCACGCATAGCCGCTGCGGTACCTGCTCCGCACCGCGCTGTCGGTGGAGTCCACGAAGTTGAGATCGTCCGCGGCCCAGAGCCCGTGCACGGCGACGCGCCCGCCCCACGGCAGATCGTACTGCGCCTTCGCGAACGCGTCACCGTAGCGCGGCTTGAACCCGTCCGTGGCGTCCGTGAACTTCATCGCGAGGTCCACGTAGCCGCGGCGCGCGGAGAGCACCCACCCTCCGCGCCCTTTCGCGAACCCGCCATCGGCGTTCACCCGCGCGTTCGTGATGCTGAGCCCCGCCGAGACGTGCGTGCGATCCGTGCGCGGCTCGATCGAGCGCATGGTGAGCACGCCGGTCAGCCGATCGCCGATCTCCGCCGAGAAGCCGCCGCTCGTCAGGTCGACGCCGCCGATCGCTTTCACGTCGACGATGGACAGCGCGTTGTCGAGCTCCTTCAGGTGAAACGGCTCGATCAGCTCCATGCCGTCGAGCGACACGTACAGCTCGTCCTGCGGGGCCCCACGCAGATGGAATTGCGCGGTGAGGTCGTTCCCCGCGATGCCGGGCAGGCGCGTGATCGCGCGGAAGATGTCCTCGCCGATCTGCGGCGCGCCCTCGAGCTGCTGGCGCGTCATGGTCTGCTGCGCGCCCACCGTCGGCTGCATCAGCCCGAAGTGGCCGGGCGTCACGACGACCGACGACAGCGGCACGGGCGCGCGCGGCATCGCGACGTCGATCGCGCTCGCCTCCGCGTCGTCGACCACGACGTGCGGCACGCGCGCCGGCCGGAAGCCGATCTGCGCGACCGAGAGCACGTAGTCGCCGGCCGGCACGCGACCGAGCGTGAACCGGCCGTCGTCGCGCGAGACCGTCGCGTAGCGCGTGCCGACGAGCTCCACGCGCGCGCCGGCGAGCGGCGCCCCGGATGCCGAGTCACGCACCGCGCCGCCCACCGCGGCGCCGCCGCTCGATCGCGGCCGCGGCGCGATCACCACCTGCCCCGTCGGCGACACGAGCGCGCGCAGCCCGCTCCCGTCGAGCACGCGCACGATCACCGCCGCGGCGCTCGCCCGCGTCTCGCGAACGCTCACCCGCCGGTCGAGCCCCGGTGCGCTGCGGTCGAACACGAGCCCGATGCCGGCCTCGCGGCCGATCGCCTCGAGCGCGGCGGCGAGCGTCACGTCGCGCAGCACGAGCGTCACCGGCACCGCGACGGCGGCCGGCGGCGCGTCCGCGCGCAGCGGCGAGAACGTCGTCTCGCGTTGCGCGCTCGTCCCCTGCGCGCCGACGGTGCTCGCGAGGCACGCCACGGTCGCGATGACGCAGCCGATCATGGAACGGATCGCGTTAGGCATCAGCGCACCTCCGCCGCGTGGAACGTCACGACGCGGCCCTGGCGCTCGTAGCGCGCGCCGAGGGCGAGCGCGAGCGCGTCGAGCATCTCGCCCGCGGGCTGGTCGCGGAAGCGCGCCACGACCGGGCGCGCGCCTAACGCGCCGTCGGCCAGCCGGATCGTGAGGTCGTACCGCCGCTCGAGCCGCGGCAGCGCGTCGCGCAGCGGCTCGCCGTCGAGCACGAGCACGCCCGTGGTCCACGCGAGGTAGCGCTCGTCGGCCGGCGCGCGCGACACGGTGAGCGTGCCGTCGTGCGACAGACGCCCGAGCTGACCTGCGCCGAGCACCGCGGAGTCGCCGCGCGCCGTCGTGTCACGCCGCAGCCCGACGCGTCCCTCCGCCACCATCACGTCGACGCGCGCGAGCTCGGGGTACGCGCGCACGACGAACCGCGTGCCGAGGTCTTCGGCCACGCCGCCCAGCGCGTGCACGCGGAACGGGCGCGCCGCGTCGTGCTTCACCTCGAAGTAGCCCTCGCCGTCGAGCCACGCCTCGCGCTTCGCGCCCGGCGCGCCGTAGTCGTCCGCGTAGCGCAGCCGGCTGCCGGCGTTCAGCACGACGTGCGTACCGTCGGCCAACCGCACGTCCGCTCGGCTCCCGCGCGGCGCGACGAGCTCGCGCGTCGGCGCGCTCGCCACGGTCGGCGCGACGGCGTCCCGCGAGCCCGCGACGCGCCACACCGCCGCGCTCCCGACGACGAGCACCGCGGCGGCGGCCGCCCGCCCCACCCACGCGAGGCGGCGCGGCGCCGGACGCGCGCCGCCGCGCTCCACGCGCAGCGTGCGCGGCGCGTCGGTCGCCAGCGTCGTGCGGTTCGCCACGCGCGCCCACGCGGCGTCGACGTGCCACGCGCGCTCCCGCGACGTCGCGCGGGCGCGCAGCGCCTCCAGCCACGCCGCGCGCGCGGGATCGGCCGCGGTCCACTCGCCCAGCGCGCTTTCGTCGTCGGGCGTGGCCTCGCCGGCGAGCCAGCGGTCGACGATCGACGGATCGGGTTCTCGGGTCATGGCCTCATGACAGCCGGCGTCGCCGAAACCCCACACCGTCGGCGCGAACGATCATCGGAGCAGCCCTCGCAGCGCCTTCAGGCCGCGCGCGAGCTGGTTCTCCACGCCCTTCGGCGAGATGCCCATGATCTCCGCGATCTCCGCGTAGCCGAGCTGCTCGCGCCAGCGCAGGCGCATGACGAGCCGGCACCGCTCGGGGAGCGACTCCATCGCGGCGTCCAGCCGCGCGTGCAGCTCGGCCGCCTCGAGCGCGGCGTCGGCGCGCGGCGGGTCTTGGTGGAGCGCGTGGACCTCGGCCGTCGCCTCCTGCTCGCTCCAGTCCCGCTCCAGCGCGTCGCGCTTGCGCAGATTCAGCGCGCGGTTGCGCACCGCGGTGAACAGGTACGCGCGCACGCTCGACAGCGGCGTCCACGTGTCGCGCCGCGCCCACAGGTCGGCGAACAGGTCCTGCACGAGCTCCTCGGCGACGGCGGCCGAGCCGACGTATCGCTCGGCGAAGCCGCACAGCGGGCCGTAATGGGCGCGGAACAGCGCCTCGAACGCCGCGGCGTCGCCCGCGCGGACGCGGGCCACGGGATCGAGCGCGTGCTGGTGCGCGGGAGTCTCCACGCGGCGGGGGGGGGCGCGGTGGACGGACGGTGGGAATCCCACTTTGAGCCGTCGCGGCGAACGGCGCCAGCGGAATACCCCCGAGCCGCGACTCCGGATCACCCCCTCCCCCCCTCGACTACCTTTCGGTCGCACCTCCATTCCCGAATCGAGAAACGCAATGGCCAACGGTCAGCAGCAGGCCGACGTCGTCGTGATCGGCGGGGGCCCGGGTGGATACGTCGCGGCGATCCGCTGCGCGCAGCTCGGGCTCTCCACCGTGTGCGTCGAGATGGACAAGACGCTCGGCGGCACGTGCGTCAACGTCGGCTGCATTCCTTCGAAGGCGCTCCTGCAGTCGTCGGAGCACTACGAGTTCATCACGCAGCACGCGAAGGAGCACGGACTGAACGTCGGCGGGGTCACGGTGGACCTCGCCCAGATGATGAAGCGCAAGGACGACGTCGTCGGGCAGAACACGAAGGGCGTCGAGTTCCTGTTCAAGAAGAACAAGGTCACGTGGGCGAAGGGGCGCGGCACGCTGCGCCAGGCCGGCGCCGCCGGGAACCTCGTCGACGTCGCCGGCGCCGACGGCACGACCACGACGTACGCGGCGAAGAACGTCATCCTCGCGACGGGCTCCGTTCCGGTGGAGCTGCCGTTCCTCAAGTTCGACGAGGAGCGCGTGCTGTCGAACGTCGGCGCGCTGAAGATCCCGCAGGTGCCGAGGCATCTCGTCGTCATCGGCGGCGGCGTGATCGGCCTCGAGCTCGGATCCGTGTGGCGCCGGCTCGGCGCGAAGGTCACCGTCGTCGAGCTGATGCCGACGATCCTCCCCGGCAACGACGAGGAGGTCATCAAGGAGGCCGCGCGCGTCCTGTCGAAGCAGGGGCTCGAGCTGCGCGCCGGCACGCGCGTCACCGGGGCCGACCGGAAGGGCGACACGGTCGTCGTGCACGTCGACAAGGAAGGCAAGGCGGAGAGCCTCGAGGCCGACTACGTGCTCGTCTCGGTCGGCCGCAAGCCGGCGCTGTTAGGCGTCGACGCGGGCAAGCTCGGGATCACGCTCGGCACGCGCGGCGAGATCGTCGTCGACGACCAGATGCGTACGTCGGTGCCGACCGTGTACGCGATCGGCGACGCGGTGGGCGGCAAGCTGCTCGCGCACAAGGCGGAGGACGAGGGCGTCATCGCCGCCGAGGTGATCGCGGGCAAGCCGGTGCACATGCACTACCACTCGATGCCGTCGGTCGTCTACACGTGGCCCGAGATCGCGACCGTGGGTCTCGCCGAGCACGAGGTGAAGGCGAGCGGTCGCGCCTACAAGACGGGCAAGTTCCCGTTCTCGGCGAACGGCCGCGCGCGCACGATGGGCGAGACGAGCGGCTTCGTGAAGTTCATCGCCGACGCGGAGACCGACGAGCTGTTAGGCTGCCACATGATCGGCCCGAACGTCTCGGAGCTGATCCAGGAAGTCGTGCTCGCGTTCGAGTACCGCGGCGCGTCCGAGGACATCGGCGTCACCGTGCACTCGCACCCGACGCTGTCGGAAACGGTGAAGGAGGCGGCGCTGGCCGTCCTCGGACGGGCGATTCACTTCTAGGGCAAGAGGGCAGGAGGGCACGAAACGAGGGCAGGAGAGATTCGGACTCTCCTGCCCTCCTGCGCTCCTGCCCTCCTGCCCTCGTCTTACGGCTTGCCGCAGCGCTCGCGGCTCTTCCCGCACTTCGCGTCCATCAACTGCTCGCGGCGCCACAGATCGTCGCCGTGCGTGTCGTCGGCCCGCGCGTAGTCGCGCGCGACCGCGTGCACGGAGTAGCCGGGGCCACCGCGATCGATCGAGCCGGCCGACGTGTACGTCGTGCGGTGCATCCTGGAGCTCTTCTTCATCGTGCTCTTGGCCACAGGCTTCGCATCGCTCTGGGCCGGAGTCCTCTCCTGAGCGCCGGCGAAGCTCGCGAAGGCCGCGACGGCGAGAACGCTGAGCAGGTGTCGCTTCATGGGTGTCGCTCCTGGGTCGGTGTGGCGCCGCCACGGCGCCGCCCAGCCATAGAGCAACCCCCCTGCCACGACGAAAGGCCGGCCTCAACCGAGGCCGGCCCGGGCGTGCCGAGCGTCACGGCGGGGCGTCGCCGCCCCACCGTCACGTCACTTCAGGAGCGTCCCGACGACGATGCCGAGCGCCAGGAGCGCCGCCGCGGCGACCATCGCCCCGGTGGCGTTCAGCGCCACGGAGCGCTTCCAGAACGACACCGGCTCGACCGGCGCCGCCTGCGGGATCGCGGCCATGATGCGGTCCAGCACCGGCGACGGGGTGACCATGCGGCGCCGCCGCTCGGCCTCCTCGTTGATCCGCTGCCAGAGCTCCACGTCGTGCACGTCCGCACGGCGCGCGGCGGTCTCGGTGATCTCGCCGTCGAGCCACTGCTGAACGGCCAGCGCCGGGTGCCCGCCCTCGAGCGGCACCTCCCGGTCGGCCATCGGCGCGTTCCGCGACGTGTTCCCGATCTCGGGGAGGCGCACGTCGTCCGACCCGCCGTCGGAGTGGTACAGGTTGTCGGCCATCAGGCGTATTTCTCCTCCAGGAGAGCTTGGAGCGCCTCGCGCGCCCTATGCACGCGCATCTTCAAGGCGCCGACTGTCGTGCCCAGCAGGTCAGCCATCTCCTCGTACGACCGCCCCTCGACGTGCTTCATCACGAAGGCCTCGCGAAGACTCGGCGCCAGCGAGCCGAGTGCCCGGTCCAGATCACTCCGCAACTCCGTGCGATCGAGGTCTTCGTCCGGTGTCGCGTACGCTGACGGCTGGTCGTCCTCGTCGTAGCTGACGTGGGTGCGGCGGATGTTCTTCAGCCAATCCTTGCACCCATTCGCGACGATCCGGAACAGCCAGGCGTCGAAGCGCCCACGTACCTCGGCGAGGTGGTTGTACGCCTTGATGAACGACTGTTGGAGGATGTCTTCCGCCACGTCCGGACTGCCGGTCATCCCCAACGCATGCCGGTACAGCGGGTCGCTGTATCGGTGAATCAGAGCCGAGAATGCTTCACGGTTTCCCGCGAGCACGCTCGTTATGACCTGCTGGTCCGCTTCCGACGGGTCGACGGCCGCCCCCGGTACCGTGGTATTCACGGCAGAGAGCTTAATCCATTGCCGTCGCTGTCGATAGCCCTGCTCGGGCACCCCGTGGCGAGGCCCTCCGAAGCATGGACGACGGGGCCTTGACAACGTAACAACGCGCCGAGCGCGGCTGCTACAGTTGCACCGCCGGGGCGTTCGGTCAACCCGAGCGGAACGCCTCCCAGCCCATCGCCCGGACCAGCGCGTCGTGCTCGCCCAGCCGCGGCGGCGGCCGGCGGACGGTGCCCGGAACGCTCGGCGCCACCCCGGTCAGCGGCGACGCGGCCGCGCCGTCGAGCGCCTCCCGTACCGACTTCACGACGCCCGCCGGCACCCCGGCCGCGTCGAGCCGCGCGAGCCACTCGGCCGCCGACCGCGACGCGACGCGCGCCTGCAGCATCGCGACCAGCTCCGCGCGGTGCGCCAGCCGCCCCGGGTTCGTGGCGAACCGCTCGTCGGCCGCGAGGTCCGGCAGGCCGAGCGCGGCGGCGCAGGCGCGCCACTGGCCGTCGTTTCCGACGGCGATCACGATCGGCCGGTCGGCGGCGTGGAACAGCTGGTACGGGACGAGGTTCGCGTGCGCGTTCCCCCATCGCGCGGCATCCCGGCCGCCGACGAGCACGTTCTGGGCGACGTTCACGAGCGCCGCGGTGGCGCTGGCGGCGAGCGACGCCCGCACGTGCCGGCGCTCCGGCGGCAGCTCCCCGCGCCCGCGGCCGACGAGCGCCGCGAGGATGCCGAGCGCGGCGTCCTTGCCGCACATGACGTCGACCACGGCGACGCCGGCCTTAATCGGCTCGCCGTCCGGCTCGCCGGTGATGGCCATCCAGCCGCTCTCCGCCTGCACCACGAAGTCGTAGCCCGGACGGCGGCTCCCTTCCCCGAAGCCCGAGATCGTGCACCAGACCAGCGCCGGGTGCGCGCGGAGCATCTCCGCGGCACCGAGCCCCCATCGCTCCAGCGTGCCGGCGCGGAAGTTCTCGACCACGACGTCCGCGCCGCCCATCCACTCATGGATCCGCGCCCGGTCGGCGTCGCTCGAGAGGTCGGCGGTGACGCCGAGCTTGTTGCGGTTGATGCTGAGGTAGTAGGCGCTCTCGCCCCGCGCGTCGAACGGCGGGCCCCACTCGCGGGTCTCGTCTCCCGAGCCGGGACGCTCGACCTTCAGCACGTCGGCGCCCAGATCCCCGAGAATCATCGTGCAGTAGGGACCCGCCAGGACGCGGCTCAGGTCCAGCACGCGGACGCCGTCTAGCAGCATGCTTCTTTCATGATGGCGTCATGGTGTCACGGCCGACGGCGCATGCGGCGCTGCGCACCGGACTCGTCCGAACTTGCGTAGAGCGTGACAAATCATATACTTACCGGCGCGAACTCAGATCGCGACGCCGCGCGCGGCGCGTGACCACAAGGTTGTCCTCACACTTCGATGGGGACCGACCCCAGCGGAGCAGCATATCATGGCGGAAAAGGCGCAGAGCATGGAAGAGACGCCGAAGGCCGAGGGCACGCCGACCCCGCCGAAGCGCGGACTCGGCCACCGGGGAGCCGATCCGCGGGACACCGCGGCCGAGCTGGCGGCACGTGCGCACGCGATCAGCCTAGAGGCAGGCAGCAAGATGGCCGGCGCGATGCGCGACGTGATTCATGCGGCGTCGGGCATCAGCGGCTTCGTGGTCGACAGCGCCCGCGACCTGCTCCAGTTCATGGTTCGCCGCGGTCAGATGGGGGCCGAGGAGGCCGACAAGCTGCTGCGCGAGGCCGAAGAGGCACACGCGCGCCGCGTGGCGGGCGGCTGGGAGCCCGCGGGCATGCCGCCGATGCCCGAGCCGCCGCCCCCGCCGCCGCCCGCGCCGGTCGCCGTCGCCCCGGTCGCGCCCGCACCGACGCCCACGCTCGTGCCGCCGACCCCCGCCCCCGAGCCGGCCGCCGCGGCAGCGCCCGCACCGGCGCCCGCCCCGAAGGCGCCGAAGCCCGCCGCGAAGGCCCCGGCGAAGCCCGTCCCGCACAAGGAGCCGGCGAAGCCCGCGAAGCCTGCCGCGAAGGCGCCCGCCAAGGCACCGGCGAAGGCCCCCGCGAAGGCGGCGCCCGCGAAGCCCGCCGCGAAAAGCGCGAAGGCCCCGGCGAAGTCCGGCTCCGCCGTGAAGGCGCCGGCGAAGGCCGCCTCGAAGGCGACCGCCAAGGCGCCGGCCAAGCCCGCGAAGAAGGCCGCGAAGAAGCGCTGACGGTCAGCCGAGCGACGCGAGTCGCTCGAGCAGCACGCGAACGGCGGCCGGGTCGTCCACGACGAACCTGGCCGCCGTTTCCGCGTCCGGTGGCCCCACCCGCACGGTGAACGCCTCCGGCGCTTCCGCGGCGAGCCGCCGGAACGCGTCCTCGTCGGTGACGTCGTCACCGGCGAACAGCACGCCGCGGCCGGACGCGGGTGCGCCGAACCGGCGGAGCAGCGCGAGCGCCGCCGTGCCCTTGTTCACGTCCGCAGGCGGGCGAAGCTCGAACACCTCCTTCCCCTCCCCACGCCGCAGCCCCTCGCGTGACGCGACCTCGGAGACGACGGACGTGATGTGGGGGAGCCGCGCGTGATCGGCGAGCCGGTAGTGCACGGCGAGGCTCCACCGCTTGAACTCGACGAGCACGCCCGGGATCGGCGCCAGCCGCTCGGTGAGCTCGGCCGCGGCGCGCGCGAGCGCCGCCTCGAAGGGCGCGACCGCCTCGTCCACGCGCACGCTCCCGTCGGGCTCGATGCGTTCGGCGCCGTGGTTGCCGACGACGAGCATGCCGTCGGCGTCCACCATGCCGCGCGCGTCGGACGCGACGCGGCCGGTGAGGATCGCCACCACGGTGTCGCGGCGTGTCGCGAGGCGACGCAGCGCGGCCCGCGTCTCGGCCGGCACGCGCGCGTCCTCGGGGCGCGGCGCGATCGGCGCCAGCGTGCCGTCGATGTCGAGCAGCACGACGAGCGGCGACGCGTCGGCGAGCGCAGCGAGGTCGTCGGCGCTCGGCGGACGGGCCACGGGCGCGCTCAGGCCGCCGAGGGCTCGGCCGACATCTGCGTCGAGCGCTCCGCGGCGGCCGGGCGCAGCTCCGTCGCCGACGACGCCAGCTCGTCGACGCGCGCGAGGATCGCCTCGAGCCAGTCGAAGATCGTCGCGCGGTGAAGCTGACGCCGCATACGCTGCATGCGGGCGCGGCGCTCCTCCGGCGGCATCGTCACCGCACGACGCAGCCCGGCCACGACGCCGTCGACATTGAACGGGTTGATGAGGATCGCGTCGTCGATCTCCGCCGCCGCGCCGGTGAAGCGGCTCAGCACGAGCACGCCCTGCTCGTCGACGTTGCAGGCGATGTACTCCTTCGCGACGAGGTTCATCCCGTCCTGGAGCGACGACACGAGGCACACGTCGCCCGCGCGATAGATGCTGGCGAGGCCGGCGGCGTCGACGTTCTCGTTGATCAGCACGATCGGCGTCCACCCGTCCTCGCCGAACTTGTCGTTGATCGCCTTCACGCCGGCGACGACCTCCTCCTCGAGCGTCTTGTACGAGCGCAGCTCCGAGCGCGACGGTGTGGCGACGACGACGAACGTGAGCTTGCGCCGCAGCTCCGGCGCCTCGGTCCACAGCTGGTCGAGCGCGCGCAGACGTTCCGGGATCCCCTTCGTGTAGTCGACGCGGTCCACCGACACGCCGAGAGAGCCACCGTCGGCCACGTACTTCTCGCGCAGCTCGGCGGCCTTCTGCGCGCCATCCGGGCCGCGCGCGAGCGACTCGTACTGCTCGACGTCGATGCTGATCGGGAAGACGCCGAGGCTGACGTCGCGGTCGCCGAGTCGGACGCGCTTCCCGTCGCGGTGCACGCGCGACTCGGGGACGAACTCGTCGACGCAATCGAGGAAGTTCTGCGCGTACCGGTCGGTGTGGAACTCGATCAGGTCGTTGCCGAGTAGCCCGCGCATGACGCCGGTGTACGCCGCGGTCGGCAGCAGCCGCAGGATGTCCGGCGGTGGAAACGGGATGTGCCAGAACTGGTGGATGAACGTCGGCCGCCGCTCGCCGGCGAGCCGCTGGCGCAGCAGCGACGGCACGAGCGCGAAGTGATAGTCCTGCACCCACACGACGGGCGCCTTCGGCGCGCGCCGCGCTTCCTCGGCGGCAGCATCGGCGAAGCGCTCGTTCACGGCGACGTATCGGTCCCAGTACTCCTGACGCATGTCGTAGTGCTGCAGGAGCATGTGGCACAGCGGCCAGAGCGCGCTGTTCGCGAAGCCGAGGTAGTAGCCGTCGACGTCGGCGTCGTCGAGCCAGACGCGGCGCAGCGTGTAGGCCGGGCTCTCGGGCGGCACCTGCAGGCGTCCGGTCTCGTCCGCCGTCTCACGGTCGGCGCTGCCGGAACCCCACGCGACCCACGTTCCGTGCGTGCAGCGCATGGTGGGATCGAGCGCCGAGACGAGACCGCCCGGAGGACGCCGCACCTTCACGTCGTCTCCGGCGGCGCCTTCCTCGTGGAAGTGCTCGTACGGCTCTCGATTCGAGACGAGGATGAGCGTGCGGCCGGCGAGATACTGGGACGTGTCGGGCATCATCCGCGTGGCGGGCAACGAACGTGCCCGAGATCACACTCTGCATGCCGCGGCGCGCCCACGCAGCAGTCCGCTCGTGCGCTAAGATTACGCAGCCTCCCGACCTCCATCATGCACGCCGCATCCAGCATTCCGCCGCGCGCGGGCACGCGCACCGTGGTGGCCCGCGCGCCCGCGCGACTCGACTTCGCCGGCGGCTGGACCGACGTGCCGCCGTACCACGACGAGATCGGCGGGTGCGTGTGCAACCTCGCGATCGCCCGGTACGCGACCGTGCGCATCGGCGACGACGACGCGACCGCGTTCCGCGCGACGGGGCGGCACGAGCGCCGGCCCGGGCTCGCGACGGCCGCACTGCACCGCGCGGGCGTACGCGACGTCGCGGTCGACGTGTGGAGCGACTTCCCGGTCAGCGCGGGGCTCGGCGGCTCGTCGGCGGCCGGGGTCGCGCTGGCGGCGGCGCTCGCCTCGTGGCGCGGCGAGCTGCCGGCCGATGCGCTCGACGACGCGCGGCGCGCGGCGCTGGCCGAATGGAGCCGCGCGGTGGAGGTGGAGGACGCGGGGATCCCCGGCGGCCGGCAGGACCACTACGCCGCCGCGTTCGGCGGCGCGCTGCGTCTCGACTTCGACGCGGGCGGCACGACGCGCGTGACGCGACTGCCGGTGTCCGACGCGACGCTGGACGCGATGGCGCGACGGAGCGTGGTCGTCTACACGGGCGAGTCGCGCATCTCCGGCGAGACGATCACGGGCGTGCTGGGCGCGTACCAGTCGGGCGAGCCGCGCGTGGTGTCTGCGCTCGCGCGCATGAAGGCGATCGCGGCCGAGATTGCGGACGCGCTCGTCGCGGCGCGCGTGGACGACGTCGGCCGACTGCTGGCCGAGCACTGGACGCACCAGCGCGTGCTGCATCCCCGGATCCCGACGGCGCGCATCGACGAGGTGATCGCGCGCGCACACGCGGCGGGCGCGCTCGGCGCGAAGGCGCTCGGCGCATCGGGCGGCGGCTGCGTGCTGGCGCTCGCGGCGGACGGGCGCGAGGAGGCGGTGCGCGCCGCCGTCGCGGCGCTCGGCGACCTCGTGGAGATCGCCGTGGACCGCGCCGGCGTCACCGTCGAGTCGCGGTGAGCGCATGACGATCGCACCCGGCGATTCGCTCGGCCTAACGGCGGCCCTCGTGCGCGTGGACTCGCGCAACCCGACGCTCGTCCCCGGCGCGCCGGGCGAGCGCGAGTGCGCGCGCGTGCTCGCGGACGTGCTGCGCGCATGGGGCTTCGCGGTCGAGGTGGTCGACGCGGCGCCCAGGCGGCCTAACGTGATCGCGCGGCTCGCGCCGCCGATCGGCGTCGCGCGCGGACGGTCGCTGCTGCTGAACGGTCATCTCGACGTCGTGGGAACCGACGGGATGACGCACGCACCGTTCGACGGCGAGGCGCGCGACGGGCGGCTGTGGGGACGCGGGTCGGCGGACATGAAGGGAGGGATCGCCGCGATGTGCGCCGCGGCGGTGCGCGCGCGCGACGCCGGCGCGCTGCGCGGCGAGGTGATCGTGACCGCGGTCGCCGACGAGGAATACGGAAGCCTCGGCACGCGCGCGCTCGTGGAGAGCGGCGTGCGCGCGGACGCGGCGATCGTCACGGAGCCGACGCGGCTGCGCGTCATGCCCGCGCACAAGGGATTCGCGTGGCTCACCGTCACCGTGCGCGGCCACGCGGCGCACGGCAGCCGCTGGGAGCTCGGCGTCGACGCGATCCGCCACGCGGGGCTGCTGCTCGCGGAGCTCGATGCGCTCGACGCCGAGGAGCTGCCGCGCCGCACGGCGCATCCGCTGCTCGGCCGGCCGTCGCTGCACGCGTCGCTGATCGGCGGCGGGAGCGGGCTGTCGACGTATCCCGACCGCTGCGTCCTGCGACTGGAGCGGCGCACGATTCCGGGTGAGTCGGCCGACGCGCCGCTGCACGAGGTGCGCGCCGCGTGCGAGCGCGTACGCGCGCGGCGCCCGTCGTTCGACGCCGACGTGACGCTCGATCTCGAGCAGCCGCCGAGCGACGTCGCGGCCGGCGCCCCGATCGTGCGGGCGCTCGTCGACGCGTTAGGCGCGGTGGGCGAGCCGCCGACGCCGCTCGAGGGGATGAGCGCGTGGACCGACGCGGCGCTGCTGAACGGCGCGGGGATCCCGGCGGTGTGCTTCGGCCCGGGCGACATCGCGCTCGCGCACGCCGACACCGAGTACGTTCCCGTCGACGAGATCGAGCGCGCGACCGCCGCGCTGGCGGAACTCGTCGCACGGTGGTGTTAGCTTTCGCGCATGAGCATCTTCACCACGAAGCAGTACGACGCGCTGGAGCGCGCGGTCGTCGACGGCAAGCGCATCTCGGTGCTTCGCTCGGGCAAGCGCGAGGTCGTCGTCGTGCCGCGACGACTGCGGCTCACCGGGGGCCGCGAGATCATCGAGGCGACCCATCCAACCACCGGCGACCGCCTCGACATCTACATCGACGAGATCGAGCGGTTCGAGGTGGTGGAGTGAGCGGTGCGGCACATCCGCTCGTCGCGGTGTACGCCGACGAGTCGTGCCTCGGCAACGGTCGGGCCGGCGCGACGCCGGGCGGTGCGGGAGGGCTCGTCGAGTGGAAGCACCCGCGCACCGGCGAGATCCTGCGCTGGGACTACTGGATCAGCGAGCCGGACACGACGAACAACCGCATGGCCCTGCGCTCGGTGATCGAGGCGTTCCGCGGACTGTCGCGCAAGGGCAACACGTTCAGCGTCGTGTTCACGAGCGACTCGAAGTACATCGTCGACGGCATGACGCAGTGGGTGCCGTCGTGGATGAAGCGCAACTGGACGCGGAAGACGGGTCCGATCGAGAACCTCGAGCTGTGGCAGGAGGCCGTCGCGGAAGTCGAGGCGCATCAATGCGCGTGGCGGTGGGTGCGCGGGCACAACGGGCATCCGCAGAACGAGTACGCGAACTTCCTCGCGACGCGCGCGGCGGCGGAGCGCACGGCGTCGCGCGGCCTCGTGCCGTCGGGGTTCGAGGCATGGGTGTCGACGCAACAGGCGAAGGGGGCGTTGCGCGGAGTCGTCGATCCGTTCCCGCCAGCGGCGGTGGCGTTCGGCGGCCGGTGATGCGGGTCACGCCGGCGTTGCCGGGCCTGCCGGCAGAGCGTCGTTCAGGGACGTGGAGGTGGCCCAACGGCGGGCCGCCGCGGCTTTCCCCCATTCCTGGACACCAATGGTCAAGACTCTGCTCATTCTCGCGGTCGGCGTCGCCATCGGTTACGGCTACGGGTACAAGGACGCGAGAAGGCACGACAAGACGATCGTCGAGCGCGTGCTGGACCGCGCCGGGGCGGCGGCGCGCGGGAAGTATCGATCGACCATCGACGACAGGACCGACAGCGTAGGCCCATAACGCCGCGCCCGACCCGCGCGGCTCCGTCACCACCGGATCGCGCATGGACGACCTCGATCGCCTCCACGAACGCCTCGTCGCGAACGTCCGCGACGGCTTCCCTCACCTCCTGGAGCGCACGTTCCGGCTCGGCGACATCCAGGAGCACCTCGTGCCGTATCGCACGAACCGTCCGTCGCTGCGGTTCGAGTCGGCCCGACAGTACGAGCTCGCGCTCATGCGCCTCGCCTCGGGGGAGCGAGGCTACCTGCGCGTCGAGCCGACGGTGGCGGACGCGTTCCGCCGCGCGCTCGCGTCGCCGGAGCCCGACGCCGCCGTGCTGCGCGATCACGCGCTCGCGACGGTCGCGCTGACCAACGGCACGACGGGCAGCGCGACGACGACCGGCGCGACCGCGGAGGCACCGCGCGCCGATGCGCCGCGCGCCGATGCGCCGCGCGACGAGACGGCGACGCTCGAGGCGCCGATGCTCGAGGCGCCGACGCTCGACTCGCTGAAGCTCGACTCGCCGAAGCTCGACGCATCGTGGCCGCCCGCCGGCGCGATGCCGGAGACGCCGCCGCCGGCGACCGCGCCACTGCGTGACATCCCCGCGCCGTCGTCGCACGAGACGCGCCCCGGCCCGACGGCGATCGGAGGCCCGTGCCGCTACTGCGGCCAGGCGCTCCCCGAAGGACGGCCGGTGACGTACTGCCCGCACTGCGGCCAGAACGTGACCGTTAGGCACTGCCCGGCGTGCAGCACGGAGCTCGAGGTCGGGTGGCACTACTGCATCACCTGCGGACGGGCGATGGACGACGCGGCGCTCGGCACCGGCGCGCGATGAGCCCTCCGCGGCGCGCGGCGTCCGGTGGGTCACGCGGCAGCGGTGGGCGCCCCAGGCGCGGACGAAAGCGGAGCCGCGCCGTCCCGATCGCGCTCGCGTTCCTCGGCATCGTCGCGGCGGCGAGCGCCGGGCTCGCGCTGTACCTCGGCTTCCTGCCCGGGCCCGACGCGCTGTTCGGGCGACGCGGCGCGGATCGGCTGCCGGACGACAGCACGCTCGCGTCGAGCGTGGCGCCGCACGTCGGCGCGTCGGACGCCCCGGCGCTCGATACCGCGCCGATGCCGGCGCCCGCCGCGATCGACAGCACGCCGACCGACGTCGTCACGGTCGCGGACAGCGTGGCCGGAGACGCGGTGTACCACGGCACGGGGCGCTGCGTCGGCTGCCACGGTCCGATCGGCGAGGGCGCGCCGGGGCTCGGCCCCAGCCTGCGGCTCATCCCCGGACGGCTCACCGATGGATCGGTGGCCGCGATCGCGCAGGTGATCACCCGCGGGGCGCCACCGTCGCCGAGCTATCGGGTCGCGATGCCGTCGTACGCGGGGCAGCTGTCGGCGGAGGACGTGCGACGTCTCGCGGCGTACGTGCGGACGCTGTCGCAGCCGGGAACGACGCCGGACACGGCGCACGCCGGCGTGCCGGCACCGAAGGCACCCGCGCCGACCACCGTGCCGCGACCGACGGTGCCTCCTCCGCCCGACGCGGCTGCCGGCGCGGTGAATGCGGATGCTCCCGTCGCCGGCGCGGCTGCCCGGGCGCCCGTGCGACGGCCGACCGTGCCGCCGCCGCCCCCCGCGCCGCGCCGCCCGTGACCGAACCGCTCTCGAACTCGCCATGTCGATCGTCGCCACCGAGATGCCGCGTACCGGACGCCGCGCGGCCCGCACCCTCGCCGCGTTAGGCGCCCTCGTACTGTTCGGATGCTCGTCGAGCGCCGGCGCACCGCCCGCGAGCACGACGACTCCCCTGCCGGTGCCGGCGTCGAGCGCGGCGCCGCAGGGACTGACGTGGACCGTGCGTCCACGCGAGCACGTGGACCTGTGGCTGCACGGCCTCGCGATGCTCATGGACGACACGGCGCGCGTGCCGCTGTTCCGACGCGGCTATCGCGACGAGATGCGCGCGACGCGCACGCGCGCGGGCGTCACGACGCGTCTCGACGCGGAGCGCGACCGGTTGCGCGAGCGCTTCGGCGTGAACCCGTCGCTTCCGCTCGACGCCCAGTTCGTCCCGTTCGCGTTCGAGTCGTGGGACACGCTGCGCCGCGCCGTCGACTACGTGGTGCAGAGCGGCGGCAACCCGCAGCGCGCCGGCGATCAGGAGACGGCGCGCGCGATCGCCATCCTCGCGAACGTGTTCCGCACGCCGGCGGACCGCGAGTGGCTGCGCGTCTTCGCCGGCGCGCTCGACGACGAGTACGCGCGCTTCTATCGCGACTACTGGGCGGCGCAGCAGCGCGACCGCGCGGCGACGCTCGCCGCGATCCGGTCGGAGTGGGATCGACTCGGCCCGCGCGTGCAGCGATTCCTGCTGAACACCCAGCAGCGCGGCGGCGAGATCGTGCCGTCGCTTCCGTTAGGCGGCGAGGGGCGGACGCAGAGCGGTGGGCCGAACAGCAATCTGGTCGCGGTGAGCTTCCCGTCGTCGCCGGCAGCCGCCGCGGAGGCGCTGTACACGGCGGTGCACGAGTTCGTCGGGTCGACCGCCGGCCCGATCGTGACGGACAACGTGTCGCCGGCCGATCAGCGCGCCGGACTCGCCGACCGCTACGTGAGCGCGGCGCAGGTGCGCGGCGGCCTGATGCTGCTCCAGAAGACGGCACCGGACCTCGCCGCGGGCTACGCGCGGTACTACCTCGCGACGGCGGGGGCGTCGGCAGGCGGGGACCCGGTGGCGGCGCTGACGGCGGCGTTTCCGCTGCCGCAGCCGATCGCGGATGCGCTCGCGAAGCAGATCGACGTGGTGTTGGGTGGGATCTGATGGGGCGGCGCTGGTGAGGCGGGTCTGAAACGGCGGCGCTGAAACGGCGGCGCTGAAGCCGCGCGTCATCAGTGCCGCCGTACGAGCGCCGGGGTATCAGCGCCGAGGTTTCAGCGCCGCCTCGTCTTACATTTCAGCCATGCCCAACGACCCCCGCCCGCCCCTCCCCGCCCGCCCCGCACTCGATCGCGCCGCCGTCGAGCGGGTGCTCGCGCGCGCCGCCGAGCTGCAGGGCGCCGGGGCGGAGGCGCCGGAGACCGGCGCGCTGACCGAGGCGCAGGTCCTCGAGGTCGCGCGCGAGGCCGGGATCGCCCCCGACCTCGTGCGTCGCGCCATCGCCGAGGAGCGGACACGCGTCGTGCTGCCGGAGGAGCACGGGCTCGCGGCGCGCATCGCCGGACCGGGGACGGTTTCCGCCGCGCGCATCGTCCGCGGGGCGCCGGCGCAGGTGGCCGGCACGCTCGAGCCGTGGCTGGAGCGCGAGGCGTGTCTCCGCGTGCTGCGGCGCGTCGGCGAGCGCACGCTGTGGGAGCCGCGGAGCGACTTCGTGGGAAACCTCAAGCGCGGGCTGAGCGGCAACGAGGCCCGCATCCTCCGCGGCCTCTCCGCGCTCGCGCTCACGATGACCGACGCCGGCGAGGGGCAGACGCTGGTGCGGCTCGACGCGGACCTGAGCGGGGGCCGCCGGCAGCGGCTGACGGCGGGCAGCGTCGCGGCGACGGGCGGCGCGCTCGCCGGGGCCGGCATGATCGGCGTCGGCGTCGTCGCCCACGCGCTGCTCGCCGTGGTCGTGCCGATCGCCGCCCTGCCGCTGCTCGCCGGCGCCGGCGTGGGCTGGGCGCTCGCCCGCGGCCACCGCACCCGGGCCGAACGGGTGCAGATGGCGCTCGAGCACGTGCTCGACCAGCTCGAGCGCGGCGAGCTCGGGCCGGGGCGCGGCGCCCCGCTGCTCGACGTGCTGCACGAGATGCGGCGCGCCCTGCGCTGACCCCGCGGCGGACGAGGGGCCGAAATAAAGGTCCGCCGTCGCGCCGACTCCGCCGGACGAAGGGCGTCGGATCTCTCTCCGGCTTCAGGGATGCGCGCACCCAGCGTGTTTCCAGGGAGAGACGTACGTGCATGGTTGCCGGACGGAGCGTTCCATGCCGGCCGCCGAACTCACTTCTCCCACGGAGCCGCTGGTGACATTGCTAGGCCTCCTCACGGCCGCCGCCGTCGCGGCGAGCGCGCAGGCGCCGACGAGCGCGTCCGACCTCCCGCGCGTGTCGCCCGACACGGCGCCCGCGTCGGCGCCCACGGCCGCCGGACCGGTCGCTCAGCCGGCCGCCGCGACGCCGCTTCGCGCCGCCGACGACTCGGCCCAGCCGCGCCCGCGCCGCCGCGCCGTGGAGGTGAGCGACGCATACGCGACGCGCCTCGCGATCCACCGCGTCGCGAGCTACACGATGCCGCCGCTGTTCGTGGCCGAATATCTCCTCGGCCAGAAGATGCTCAACGCGCGCGAGGACCTCGCGCGCGGGATCGACAACCCGGTCGGCTCGAGCACTCGCACCGCGCACCAGGTGGTGGCGGGCGGCGTCGCGGCGCTGTTCGCCATCAACACCGTGACCGGCGTCTGGAACCTCTACGAGACGCGCCACCAGGAGGCGGGGCGCAAGCTGCGCGTCGCGCACGCGGTCCTCATGCTCGCCTCCGACGCCGGCTTCGCCGCGACGGGGCTCGTCGCGAGCAACGCGCGCAGCGGCAGCGTGGACGACGCGCGACTGCACCGCAACGTGGCGCTCGCATCGATGGCGCCGGCGACGGTGGGTGCTGTGATGATGTGGATCAACCAGATCCGGAACCGCTGACCCATGCTCGCGTTGCCCGCGCTGGCTTCCGTCGTCGAGACGTTGACCCGCGTCGCGGAGCCGTGGAAGAGCGTGTACGCCGACTCCAAGGTGCTCGAGACCGCGGTGGTGTTCGTGCACGTCGCGGCGTTGGTCATCGGCGGCGGCATCGCGCTCGCCGCCGATCGGGCGACGCTACGTGCGCTGCGCGGCGACGCGGCGACGCGCGCGCGACAGCTCGCGGAGCTCGGCCTCACGCACCGCGTCGTGATCGTCTCGCTCGTCATCCTGTTCATGAGCGGCGTCGCGCTGTTCCTCACCGACGTCGAGACGTTCGCCGTCTCGATCGTGTTCTGGGTGAAGATGGCGCTCGTCGCGCTGCTGCTCGCGAACGGTCTCGTCATGACGCGCACCGAGGCCGCGCTGCGCCGCGCGTCGGATGGCGATGGCGGCGACCTCGCGCGCTGGGGCCGTCTGCGCACGACGGCGCTCGCGAGCGGCGCGCTCTGGCTCGTGACGATGCTCGCCGGCGTCGCCCTCACCAACGTCTGACGAACCCCTCGCCGTCCGCCGGGTACGACGAGCGTCACGCCGATCCCCTGTCGCCTCAGATGTCCGATCACGCTCCCGATCACGCTCCTGGTCACGCGACCGACGCCGCGACCGAGCACGCCGACTGCGGCGGCTGCGCGCTCGACCCCGACCGCCGCGCCTTTCTCCGCACGTCGGCCGCCGCGGTGGCCGCTGCGCTGCTCGGACTCGGCGCGCGCCGCGCCGACGCGCTCGCGCCGCTCGCGTTCACGCGCGCGCGCGCGCGGCGCGGGCCGGCGCGGATGTACGGCATTCCCGCGAAGGACGGCGCGTCGATCGACCGCGACAACGAGGTGATTCTCGTCCGGTGGCAGAACGCGGTGTACGCGTTCGCGCTCTCGTGCCCGCACCAGAACACCGCGCTGCGGTGGCTCGAGGCGGACCAGCGCTTCCAGTGCCCGAAGCACAAGTCGAAGTACCGGCCCGACGGATCGTTCATCGAGGGGCGCGCCACGCGCGGCATGGACCGCTACTCGATCAAGCGCGACGCGATGGGGATCGCGGTGGACCTCGACACGCTACACGAGGAGGACAAGGACCCCGCGGGCTGGGCCGCCGCCGTGGTGAAGATCTGACCGTACACGGGGCGCCGATCACCGGCGCCCCGTCGCGTCTCACGCGCTGCGCGGTCCCGCGGCGCGCAGCGGGAACGGGGCGTGCCTAACGCGCTCGAACAGCCAGCGGACGGCCGCGTTGCTGCGCACGAGCAGCACCGACGCGACGAGCAGCGCGCGCACCTCGCGTCGCGAGATCTTCACCCCGCCACCGGGACGCAGCATCGCCGACGAGCGCGCGAGCTCGCGCAGCGTGGCCTGCGCGAACAGCACCGGCAGCAGGCAGAACAGCCGGATCGCCGACGCGCGGCGCGGCAGCAGGAGCAGATAGTCGCGCGCCTCGTCGAGGTCCGACGCGGCGAGCGCGACGAGGCGATCGAGCGCCGCGCGGTTCGCCGGCTCGCGCGCCGGATCGAGTAGCGTGGCGTGCGCGCTGCCGTGCGCGTGGAGCAGCTCCTCCGGGACGTAGATCGCGTTCTCCACGCGCGCGTCGTGCGCCACGTCCTTGAGGATGTTCACCGTCTGCAGCGCCTCGGCGAACGCCCGGCATCGCTCGCGCAGCCGCGCGTAGCGCTCGGCCCCCACCGACGGCGCGTGCTCGTGCCACAGATCGGTGAGCAGATACCCGACCGTGCCGGCGACGTAATAGCAGTACTCGCGGAACTCCTCGATCGTGCGGATGCGGATGCCGTCGGGATAACGCGCGACGAACTTCCGCATGCCGAGCACCATCTCCGTCACCCAGCGCCTCACGACGTCGCGCGTGCGCGGCGGGAGCGCGTGGAAGTGCGCGAACACGAGGTCGGCGTGGCGGACGAGCTCCACGTGCGCGGGCTCGCCGGTGACGCGGGCGGCGAGCGCCGGGAACGATTCCGCCGCATCGGGCCCGTCGAAGCAGCGCAGCAGCGCGTCGAACAGCGGCGTCTTCTCCTCGGGCGTCATCGCCGGTGCGTCCTCCACGGTGTCGGCGACGCGACAGACGAGGTAGGCCGAGAGCACGGCGTGACCGAGCGCGCCGGGCAGCACGCGGATGCCGAGCGCGAACGTGCGCGACACCCGGGGGAGGATCGCCTCGCTGAAGCGTCGGGCGTCGCGCCGGACGATCGCGTCGGCGATCGCGGAGGAGCCCGAGGAGCGCAGCGGCATGTCGGTGGGAGCGGCGGGAGCGGCGGGAACGCAGCGGCCCGGCGTCCCCGAGTGGGCGCCGGGCCGACGCGAAAGATACTCGCCCCACGGGCGCGCGAGGACCTCGCACGAGGACCTCCGCTAGATTTCGCGCGTGTCGACCGTGACGCCTCCCGCCGACTTCCGCGGCACGTTCCGCGACGACCTCCCGGCGCGCGCGGTGTACGCCGAGGGCGCGGGCATCGCGCGCTGCGTGCCGGCCGCGGTCGCGGTGCCGGGCGATGCGGCCGACGTCGAGCGGCTCGTGCAGTGGGCGTCGACGACCGGCACCCCGCTCGTGCCGCGCGGCTCCGGGAGCGGCATGGCGGGGGGCGCCGTGGGCGCGGGCGTCGTCGTCGACCTGTCGCGGCTCGCGGCGATCGGGGCGGTGGACGTCGCGGCGCGGCGCGTGTCGGTGGGGCCCGGCGCGGTGCGCGGTGCCGTCGAGGCGGCGGCGCGTGCGGTGGGCCTCACGTTCCCGCCCGATCCGTCCAGCAGCCCGTTCTGCACGTTAGGCGGGATGGCAGGGACCAACGCGGCCGGCGCGCGCACGATGCGCTTCGGCGCGACGCGGCGGTGGGTTGCCGCGCTGGACTGCGTGTTCGCCGACGGCTCGCGCGCCGTGGTGCGGCGCGGCGCGCCGCCGCCCGACGTGGCCCCGGTGCGACGATTTCTCGCCGAGGTCGCGCCGTCGCTCGTGCCTAACGACGTGCCGCGCCACGCCGTGCGCAAGGAGTCGAGCGGGTACGCGCTCGCCGACTACGCCGCGAGCGGCGACCTCGTGGACCTGCTCGTCGGGAGCGAGGGAACGCTGGCGCTGTTCGTGGGCCTGGAGCTCGCGCTCGCGCCGGCGCCGGCGGCGACGAGCGGCGTGCTCGCCGCGTACGCGACGCTCGAGGGCGCGGTGGCCGGCGCGGCGCTCGCGCGCGGCGCAGGGGCGAGCGCGTGCGAGCTGCTCGACCGCACGTTCCTCGACGTCGCCGCGTCGGGCGCGACCGACGCCGACGCGCACGCGCTCCCCACGGTGCCCGACGCCGCCGAGTCGGTGATTCTCGTGGAGCTGGAGGGAGCGAGCGTGGACGGCGCGCGCGACGCCGCGCGGGCGCTCGCCGACGCGTTAGGCGCGGCGGGCGCCCTCGACGTGCAGGTGGCGCTCGACGCGGCCGGCGAGCGCGCGCTGTGGGCGCTGCGCCACGCGGCAAGCCCCATCCTCTCGCGGCTCGACCCGTCGCTCAAGTCCATGCAGTTCATCGAGGACGGCACCGTCCCACCGGATCGGCTCCCCGACTACGTGCGCGGCGTGCGTGCGGCGCTCGCGCGGCAGGGCATCCGCGGCGTGATCTTCGGCCACGCGGGCGACGCGAACGTGCACGTGAACCCGCTCGTCGACCTGCGCGACCCCGACTGGCGCGCGCGCGTCGCGGCGCTGCTCGACGAGGTCACCGCGCTCGTCGCGCGACTCGGCGGCACGCTGTCCGGGGAGCATGGCGACGGCCGGCTGCGCACGCCGCTGCTCGACCGCGTGTGGGACGCCGATGCGCTCGCACTGTTCGCCGCGGTGAAGCGCGCGTTCGATCCGCAGGGGATCCTGAACCCGGGCGTGAAGGTCGCGCTTCCTGGGCAGGCGCCGATCGACGACGTGAAGTACGACCGCTCGCTGCCCCCGCTCCCCGCGGACGCGCGCGCGGCGCTCGACCGGGTGGCCGACCGCCGCGAGTACGCGCGCTTCCGGCTCGAGCTGCTCCGCGGCGGGATGGCGGGCTGATATCTTTCGCGCGCCACGCCATCGCGTCCCTCTCATCGCATCGATGTTCTACACCGAGCCGAAGGTCACTCTCATCGCGCGACCGCAGTTCGTCGAGCCGTCGCACCTTCCCGTGCAGTGGCTCGGCGACAGCACCCACGGCGAGCGGCTCGCCGAGTTCGCCGGTCGGTTGTGCTACATGTCGCAGCGCAACCCGGCGAGCCGCACCACCGCCGACTACCTGGAGAACATCAAGAAGCAGGGGCACGGCTCGGTGCTCGAGCACGCGACCTACTCGCTGCTGCTGGAGGGGGTGAGCCGGTCGCTCACCCACGAGCTCGTGCGACACCGCGCCGGCACGGCGATGAGCCAGCTCTCGCAGCGCTACGTGGACGAGAGCGTGGCCGACTTCGTGGTGCCGCCGGCGATCGTCGGCGACGCGGAGCTCGAGGGGGCGTGGCGCGCGCAGATGGAAGCCGCGCAGGCCTCGTACGTCGCGCTCGTCGAGCGGCTCATGGACCGCTACAAGTGGGTGGACGACAAGGTCCACCGCCGCAAGATGGCGCGCGAGGCCGCGCGCGGCGTGCTGCCCAACAGCACGGAGACGAAGATCGTCTTCACGGCGAACGTGCGCGCGTGGCGCGCGATCCTCGAGATGCGCTCGAGCGAGGGCGCGGAGCTCGAGATCCGTCGGCTCGCCGTCGCGATCGTCCGTCTGCTGCAGACGGAGTCGCCGGCGTTCTTCTCCGACTTCGAGATCTACACGGCCGCCGATCGGCGTGAGGCGGCGCGGGTGACGTACCGGAAGGTCTAGACCGAGAGGGCACGAGCGCACGAGGGCAGGAGGGCAGGAGAGGTTCGGACGCTCCTGCCCTCTTGCCCTCCTGCCCGCGTGCCCGCATAATGCCTCGACTACTGAGGCCTCAATCCTCGAGGTACGCCCATGGCGGACGCGTCGGAGCTCCTGCACGGCACGCTCGACACGCTCGTGCTCAAGACGCTCTCGTGGGGCCCGCGGCACGGCTACGCGATCGCGCGGTGGATCCAGGCCACCACCGACGACGCGCTCCGCATCGGCGAGGGGGCGCTCTACCCCGCCCTCTACCGCATGGAGAAGAAGGGGTGGATCGCCGCCGAGTGGGGGCTCTCGGAGAACAACCGGGAGGTGAAGCTCTACAAGCTCACCGTGGCGGGGCGTGCACGGCTGCGCGTGGAGCTCGCGCAGTGGAACGAGTTCACGGCGGCCGTCGGCAAGATCCTCCACGCCGACTGAGGGACGCGCCGTGCCGCCGCTCGGCCGCTTCACGCGACAGCTCCGCGCCCGCATCTGGCGCGTCCCCGTCGAGCGCGAGGTGGACGCCGAGGTCGCGTTCCACCTCGAGATGCGCGTCGCGGAGCTGATCGCCGAGGGGATGGACCCGGCCACCGCGCGCGAGGCGGCGCTCCGCCGCTTCGGCGACGTGGCGGAGATCACCGCCGCCTGCCGCGCGTTAGGCAGGGAGAGAGACCGCGCCATGCGCCTCACCGACTGGCTGGCCGAGCTGCGGCAGGACACCCGCTACGCGCTGCGGCACCTGCGCGCGAACCCCGCGTTCACCGCCGTCGCCGCGCTCACCATCGCGTTAGGCATCGGCACGTCGACGACGGTGTTCGGGATCGTCGACGCGGTGCTCCTGCGCCCCCTGCCGTTCCGCCAGCCCGAGGGACTGGTGCGCGTGTGGGAGGCCACGCCCGTCGACCCGCGCTTCGGCGTGTCGCAGCCGAACTACCTGGACTGGCGCGCCCGCACGCGGAGCTTCGCCGAGCTCGCGGCGTACACCGTGACGACCCCCAGCGTCTCCGGCGACGGCGAGCCGGAGCGCCTCGTCGGCGCGGCCGCCACGTCGTCGCTCTTTCGCGTGCTCGGCGTGCCGCCGCTGCTCGGACGGAGCTTCGCCGACGAGGAGAGCGCGCCGGGGAGCGAGCGCCGCGTCGCGATTCTCTCGTACGGACTGTGGCAGCGGCGCTTCGCCGGCGACCGCGGCGCCGTCGGGCGCCCGCTGATGCTCGACGGCACGCCGTACACGATCGTCGGCGTCATGCCCGCAGCGTTCGATTTCCCGGCGCGCACCGACCTGTGGCTGCCGCTCGCGCCGTCGCCGACGACGTCGCGCGGCGACCATCGGTTGCGCGTCGTCGGGCGGCTCGCACCCGGCGTCACGCTCGGCGGCGCGACGGCCGACATGCGCCGCATCGCGCTCGAGCTGGGGCGCGAGTACCCGAAGTCGAACGCCGACTGGAGCGTGACGCTGGCGAGCTTCGCCGACTGGTTCGTGGCGCCCGACCTGCGCGCGCGCGTGCTCGTGCTGCTCGGCGCGGTGGGCGTGCTGCTGCTGATGGCGTGCGTGAACGTCGCCAACCTCATGCTCGCCCGCGCCACGGTGCGGCAGCGCGACACGACGCTGCGTGCCGCGCTCGGCGCGGGCCGTGGGCGCGTCGTGCGTCAGCTCCTCACGGAGAGCATCGTCCTCGCGCTCGGCGGCGCGGCGTTAGGCATCGGCCTCGCGTTCGCGGTGGTGCCCGCCCTGCGCGCGACGGCTGCCGACGCGGTGCCGCGCCTCGACGGGCTGCGCGTCGACTGGCGTGTCCTCACGTTCGGCGTGGTCGCCTCGATGCTCACCGGGCTGCTGTTCGGGCTCGTGCCCGCGGTGCAGGCGTCGCGTGCGAACCTCCACGACCTGCTGCGCAGCGGCGCACGCGTGGCGGCGGCCGGACGCGTCCGCGCCACGCTCATCATCGCGTCGGTCGCGATGACCACGCTGCTGCTCGTCGGCGCGGGGCTGATCGGCACGAGCTTCGTGCGGCTCGCGCGCGTCGACACCGGCTTCCAGGGTGGCCACGTCCTCGCGGCATCGATCCGACTCCCCGACGATCGCTACCCGACGCCGGCCCGCATCACCGAGTTCCGCCGAGAGCTCGTGCGGCGCGTGAGCGCCGTGCCCGGCGTGACCGTGGCCGGGACGACCAACGTCGCTCCGTTCAGCGGCGGGGGCACGAGCATCGAGTACACCGTCGTCGGGCGGCCGCAGACGCCGGGCACGTTCCTCCAGGCCGACTGGCGCAGCGTCACGCCGGCATACTTCGCCGCGCTCGGGGTGCCGCTCCTGCGCGGGCGACTCGTCGACGAGACCGACGTCGACGGCGGGCCGACGGTCCTCGTGATCTCGCGCCGCATGGCCGACCACGTGTGGCCGGGCGAGGACCCGCTCGGCAAGCAGATTCTGGTCGGCGGCAAACCGTGGACGGTCGTGGGCGTCGTCGGCGACATCCGCGATCAGACCCTCGAGGGCGATCCGCGCGAGACGAGGTATCTGTCGTACCAGCAGGTCGCGTGGCCCTCGACGTGGCTGCTCGTGCGCACGCCCGGCGAGCCGCTCGCCGTCGCGAACGCGGTGCGGCGCGCCGTATGGTCGCTCGACCGCACGCTCCCCGTGTCCGACGTGCAGCCGCTGTCCGACCTCGTGTCCGACGCCGGCGCACAGCCGCGCTTCACCGCGCTGGTGTTCGCGCTGTTCGGCGCCGCGGCGCTGCTGCTCGCCGTCGTCGGCGTGTACGGCATCGTCGCCTACGGCGTCGCCCAGCAGACACGCGAGATCGGCGTGCGGCTCGCGCTCGGCGCGCGGCGCGGCAGGATCCTCGGCCGGGTGGTGGGACGTGGCGTGCGGCTCGCCGGCGCGGGCGTGGCGTTAGGCACCGCGGCGTCGCTCGCGCTGTCGCGCTACCTCGCCGGGATCCTGTTCGGCGTCGCACCGACGGACGCCGCGACGTACGTCGCCGTCGCGCTGGTGCTCGTCCTCTCCGCGGCGCTCGCCAGCACGCTCCCCGCCGCGGCTGCCGCGCGGCTCGACCCCGTGCGCTCGCTGCGCGACTCCTGACCGTCTACGGGTGCGCGTGCGCGCCCACCGGCGCGCCGAGCGCGGCCTCGCGGAACGGCACCGGCGGACGATCGAGCGCCACCGGTGCCGTGCCCTGCACGATGTGGTACGCGCGGTCGACGGCGAGGTTCTCGTAGGTGGTGGTGGTGCGCGCGGCGTCGGGCCACACGACGCGCACCGTGCGCACCGCCGTCGCGGGGCCGAGACCGACGTGCAGTTGCAGGCTCCCGGAGCCGAACGATCCGCCGGTGCCGACGGTGCGCCGCACGGTACGCGTGGCGCCCTTCGCGTCGACGGCGACGACCTCGACGCGCGCGCCGATCGCCGAGCGATTCGCCGCGCGTCCCTCGAGCGAGAGCGTGATCCACGCGTTCTTCGGCCAGCCGGGGTTCTCGAACAGCACGCTCGTCGCCGTGTCGCCCTGGTACGCGCCGCCGATCACCATGAACACGTCCTCGTCGCCGTCGCGATCGAGGTCGGCGAACGCGGTCGGGTGCCCCTTCTGGATGTGCGCGAAGCCGCCGGGGAGCGACACCTCCTCGAACCGTCGCCCGGCCACGTTGTGGAACATTCTGTTAGGCACGACGGACCGCAGGTCGGGGTTTCCCGTGCCGACGTAGAAGTCGAGCCATCCATCGTTGTCGAGGTCCCCGAAGTTGCTGCCCATCGCGAACATCACCTTGTCCTCGAGCCCCGCCGCGCGCGTCACGTCCTCGAACGTGCCGTCGCCGCGGTTGTGGTACAGGCGCGACGGCTCGAACGGCACCGTGCGGCCGTCCGCCTGCACGGCGACGAGCGGCTTCCCGAGCATCTCGCGCGCGACCATGTCGTGCAGCGGCGTGCGGAGATCGTAGCTCAGCACGAGCAGGTCGTCCCAGCCGTCGTTGTCGTAGTCGAAGAACCAGGTGGGGAACGACTGGATCGGCCGCTGCACGCCGGCGACGGCGGCCTGCTCCTCGAACCGCCAGGTGTCGATCGACCGGCCGCCGCGGTTCACGTAGAGTCGGTTCGGCCCGAGGAACACCGAGACGAACAGGTCGGGGAGGCCGTCGTTGTTCACGTCGCCCCACACGGCGCCCTTCACGAAGTCGTCGAGGTCGATGCCGACCTTGTGCGACACCTCGGTGAACGTGCCGTCGTGGTTGTTCCGGTACAGCTCCGAGCGGTGCGACGGCCCGCCGGTCCGCACGCCCGACTCCGCGCCGACGAACAGGTCGAGCCACCCGTCGCGATCGAAGTCGGCCCACGCGGCCGTCTGCGACGGGTGGAACGACGCGAGCCCCGCGGCGAACGTGACGTCCTCGAACGTCCCGTCACCGCGGTTGCGCAGCAGCGACGGCGGATACCTCCCGTCCTCGCCGAGCCACGCGCCGCGCAGCACGAGGATGTCGACGTCGCCGTCGTTGTCGTAGTCGGCGTGCACGGTGTTCAGCCCACCGACGATCCCTTTCAGCCCCGCCGCCGCGGCGCGGTCGACGTAGCCGCCGCGCCCGTCGGCGATGAACAGGTGCACCGGATCGTTAGGCCCCCACGACGTCGTGAACACGTCGAGCAGGCCGTCGCCGTCGAAGTCGTCGATGCTGAGCCCACCGGCGAGCCCGGTGACCGCGAGGCCGACGGCGGGCGCGACGTTCGGAAAGCGTGGGAACGGGTCGTTAGGCCTCGGCGCGAGGCCCGGGACGCGGAAGCGCGGCGGCACGCTGTCGGGATAGCCGCCGACGGCGAGCCACGCGAGGTTCAGCAGGTAGCGCGATCCGTAGTCGTCGGGAAAGTAATGCAGGATCTGCGTGTAGCGCCGGATCGCCTCGCGCGTGCCGTCCTGCTTCGTGTGGCGCGCCGTGCCGTCGAGCGGCAGGATGCACACGTTCGCCGAGGGGTTGGCGAGGCAGTTCTCCTGCTCGCCGAGTCGCAGGTTCGCGATCGCGAGGAGGTCGAACACCGGCTTGCGCCACGCGGTGACGCTGTCCTCGGTCTCGCCGGCGTCGCGCAGCAGCGCCTTGATCTCGTCGATCGCCTCGCGCGTCTGCCCCGCCTTCAGCAGCTCGTCGGCGATCCAGTTGCGGTAGCTGAACGTCTCGCGCCCGGTGCGGAACGCGATGAGGCCGCGCAGCGACGCGACGCGCTCGCGGTTGAGGAACGGGTTCGGCTCCGAGCTCGTGCGCGCGCGCGCGGCGATGGCGGCGAGCGTGTCCGCCATGCGTCGCGTTCCGTCGACGGCGGGCGCGTTAGGCGCGGAGGCCGCCGTCCGATCGCGCGGGGCGCAGGCGAGGGCGAGGAGGGCGAGGAGCGCGGCGCGCGCGACCGCGCTCAACGTCGCGTCCAGATGAGCAGCGTGCCGCACGACCCGCTCGTGCCGCCGAACTCCGGCGGGGTCGTCGCGCCGCCGGCGTAGTACTCCACCGCGGCGACGTCGCGGCCGTAGTACGCCGCGACGCTGGGCACCGTCTGCTGGCTGCCGGTCGCGTAGATCTTCACGCCGTTCAGGTAGACGTTCGCCCAGCAGGCGACGGGGCTCTTCGGGTCGAACGGCTCGGCGCGCGTGGCGCCCACGCCGAGCACGGAGCCCTCGCCGCGCCCGCCGGCGACGAGCAGCGCACCGGTGAGCGCGTACTGCTTGATGTTGATCCCCGCGACGCGCCCGACGAGAAACGAGGCGAGCGTCCGCTCCGGGTCGGCGTCGAACACATCGGTCGTGAGGAAGTGCCCGATGCCGGCGGCGCGCCGCCGCTCGAACTCGGCGAGCCGCGCCGGCGTGACCGGCGTCTTCACGTCGACCGCGGCGAGCACCTGCGCCGCCCGCACGAGCGCCACGTCGCGCTGCAGCGTGTCGCTCCCCGTCGCCGTGACGTCGAACATCGCGGAGCCGTAGCCGACCTTGCGCAGCACCACGCGGTGGCGGCCGGCGGGGAGGCCGGCGAGCACGAAGTCGCCCGCGCTGTCGCTGCGCGCGCTGCGCTCGAGCGCCGGCACGAGCACCTCCACGCCGGCGAGCGGCGAGTCCCCGGGATCGGCGGCGACGTTGCCGCGCAGCACCGACTGCGCCTTCGCGGCTGCGTCGCTGCGTGGCTGCGTGAGCGCGAGCGCGGGGACGCAGCTCGACGCAGCCACGCAGCGACGCAGCCACGCAGCCCGGATCATGCCTCGGCGAGCGCCTCCTCGCGCTCCTTCGCGTGGTCCGTGATCACCTTCTGCGCGGCGTCGGGCGGCATCTGCTCGTAGCCGTGGAAGCGCCGTGCGAAGGTGGCGTGACCGTGCGTGAGCGAGTGCAGGTTCGTCGCGTAGAGGTGCAGCTCGGCCTGCGGCACGATCGCGCGCACCGTCGTGCCGCGTCCGTCCGACGCGGAGTCGGTGCCGAGGATCTGGCCGCGACGGCCGGAGAGGTCGCCCATGACGTCGCCGAGGAACGCGTCGGGCGTCGTGACCTCGATCTGGTCGAGCGGCTCGAGCAGCACCGGGCGGCACTTCTGCGCCACCGTCCGGAAGGCGAGGATGCCCGCCATCTTGAACGCCTGCTCGCTGGAGTCCACCGAGTGGTACGAGCCGTCGTAGAGCTCCACGCGGAAGTCGACGAGCGGGAAGCCGGCGAGCACGCCGCGCGCGGACGCTTCCTGCACACCTTTGTCGACCGCGGGGATGAACTTGGACGGGATGGATCCGCCGACGATCTCGTCGGCGAACAGGTAGCCCTCGCCGCGCGGCAGCGGCGCCATCTTGATCCAGCAGTCGCCGAACTGTCCCTTGCCGCCCGTCTGCTTCTTGTGGCGCCCCTGGCCCTTGTCGCTCGACGTGATCGTCTCGCGGTAGGCGATCTTCGGCTTCGTCAGCTCGCCGGTGGCGGTGTACTTCCGCTTGAGCCGCGCGAGCTGCACGTCGAGGTGCCGCTCGCCCATGCCGCCGACGACCGTCTCGCGCGTGTCCGGCACGTACTGCACGCTGAACGTGGGATCCTCGTCGTGCAGCCGGTGCAGCCCCTGCTGCAGCTTCTCCTCGGCCTCGCGCGACGTGGCGTGCACGGCGAAGTGCACGATCGGCTCCGGGAAGTCGATCTGGGGGAGCCTAACGGGGTGCTCCTTCGTCGACAGCGTGTCGTTCGTGTGCGTGTTGCGCAGCTTCGCGACGCACCCGATGTCGCCGGCGTGCAGCCGGTCGACCTCCACGCGCTCCTTGCCGCACGGGATCGCGAGGTGATTCAGCTTCTCGACGACGTCGCGCGTCGCGTTGAACACCTCCTGTCCGGTCACCACGCTGCCGGAGAGGATGCGGAAGTACGACACGTCGCCGACGTGCGGCTCGGCGTGGGTCTTGAACACCAGCGCGGCGAACGGCGCGTCGTCCTGCGCGTGGATCTCGACGGTCTTGTTCCCCTCGGCGCCCTTGAACGCGTGGATCTCCTCCATCTCGAACGCCGAGGGCATGAGCTGCACGATCTCGGTGAGGAGCGCGCGCACGCCGATCATGCTGTCGCTGGAGACGGCGAACAGCGGAAAGAGGTCCTCGCGCTTCATCGCCTCCTTCATGCCGGCGATCGCCTCGTCGCGCCCGATCTCGACCCCCTCGAGGTAGCGCTCGAGCAGCGTGTCGTCGGTGGCGCTGATGGCCTCGATGAGCTCCTGCCGGTACTGGTCGAAGCGCGGCTGCGCGTCGGCGGGGATGTCGATCTCGTCGTACTCGCCGCTCTTCGTGCCCTGCTTGTAGACGTAGGCTTTCTGCGTGAAGAGGTTCATCACGCCGCGGAAGCCGACGCCCTCGCCGAGCGGCACCTCGACGGGGATGACCTTCGACGTGAGCCGCTCCTTGATCTGACGATAGATGGTGTCGAAGTTCGCGTGCTCCTTGTCCATCATGGAGACGACGAACAGCACCGGGTCGCTGCGGCGGAGCGCCTCGTGGAACATCTTCTCGGTGCCCACCTCGACGCCGGACGTCGCCGAAACGACGACCAGGGCGCCGTCGGCCGCGGCGAGTCCCGCGATCGCGTCGCCCTGGAAGTCGAGGTATCCCGGGGTGTCGAGCAGATTGATCTTGCAGCCCTCCCACTCGGCGTACGCGCAGCCGAGGGTGATCGAGAACCCGCGCTCCGTCTCCTCTGGCGTGAAGTCGGTGAGGCTCGTACCGTCCTTGACCGAGCCGTGTCGCTTGCTCGATCCCGCTGCCCAGGCCATGGCGTCGACGAGAGAGGTCTTCCCGCTCGCGCCATGGCCGACTACAGCGACGTTTCTGATGTCCGCACTCGCGTAGGCTTTCATCGTGTGCTCCTTGCTCCTCACCGCGGGGTGACGTGCCGAGGGTGTTCCCTTTGAGCGTCGCTCCCGGGTTCGGGAGCGTCAAGGGGAAAGCGCAGAGCGTGGAGCGCAGAGCGCGGAGAGGGGCCCCGAGAATTCAGCTCTCGGAGCCCCTCTCCGCGCTCTGCGCTCCACGCTCTGCGCTGAGCTCGTTCAGTTCGGACTAGTCAGAGTTCGCTAGTCGCCCTCCACGTCGTACCCGTCGGCTTCGCGCAGCGAATCGAGCAGCGCGTCCGCGCCCACGCCGCCGGGAGTGGCGGGCGCGAGATCGGGGTAGCCGAGTGAGAAGTTGATGGCGCGCCGGACGCCCTCGGGCCAGTCCGGCATGGACAGTCCCGCGACCATCTGGCCGATGAGCGAGCCGCACTCCGCGAGGAGCTGACGCGCCGTCTCGGACAGCGTGAGATACGGGATCTCGACATCCTGCGTCATGAGCTGACCGGTCGTCCGGTCACGCCACGCCGCGTCGCCGACCGCACCGCGCTCGGCCCACACGCCGAGGTGGCGGATCGTGCCGACCGACTCGCCGCCGACGCGGCGCCCCTCGAACGCGGCCGCCAGCGCGAGCGCGAGCGCCTGCGCGTCGACCGCCCCGTACAGCGTGACGACCTCGCGCGGCGCGGCGTCGAACGGCGACGCCGACGGCACCGAGTTCACGTGCGCGAGCGGCGCGCCCTCGGGCGCGTGCACCGCGTCCAACGGCGGCGACGGCGGAGCGCGATCGGCGACTTCCTCCAGCAATACCAGGAAATCCATGAGTCCTCCGGTTAGGAGCATGTCGTCTCTTCACCCATACGCGACCGCCGCCGGTCTCCGATCGTCTTCGTCGGCCCGAACGGTGACGCACCTCACGCTCGCCACCGCGCGGCCCGACCGACAAGCGACGTCACCGACTCGTGCCGACCGCGTGACGGGTCCCTTACATGTATGACCCGTACCCCCTACGAACCGTCACGTTCGTCTGTGTCGATCACTCGCCGGATGCGGAAATTCCCGGCCCCTCACTCGCTCTGTTGGGCAAGTGGCATTCCCGCGAGGAGCGAAGCCGCGAGCGCGAGCGCGAGCAGCGCACGCTGTGGCGCCGACGCCACGCCGGCGCTGAGACACAGCCATGACGGCAGGAGCGCGTCGGCGGTCACCGCCACCGTGGCGACGAGCGCCGCGAGCACCGCGCGGGCGGCACCGCGACGCGGTCCGCGCATCGGCACCGCGACGAGCGCGAACAGCAGCGCCCAGCCGATGACGAGCGCGAGATGATGCGCGAGGCCCAACAGGGCGCTCGGCCCCAGGCTGCGGTCGGGCGCGACGAACGCCGGCAGCCCACGAAGGCGGTCGCCGGCCGCGGAGAGCACGGCGACCGGTGCGCCGCGCCGCACCCCGAACCCGATCAGCGCGCCCGTCGTCGCCGCCGCCCCCAGCCCCGCCACGCGCAGTCCGGTGTGCAGTGTGTCGTCTCGGCTCACGGGTGCGAAGCTTAACGCCGCGGGGCGCGCGTCGTCCCAAGAGTGTCATCACGGAGCCACGCCGATGTCCTCCCGAAGAATTTCGATCGCCCTCACCGCGCTCGTCGTCGGCGCGTGCGCGCCGTCCCACCCCGCCACCGCGCCCGCCCCGTCGCCCGCGAGCGTCGCGGCGCGCGAGCTCACCGCCGACCAGCAGGTGATGCAGGCGCTCAACCGCCTCACGTTCGGCCCGCGACCGGGCGACGCGGAGCGGGTGCGCGCCATGGGCGTCGACCGCTGGATCGACGAGCAGCTCCATCCGGAGCGGCTCCCCGACAGCGCGGCGACGCTCGTCGCGGCGCGCTTCCCGGTGCTCGCGAAGTCGGGCGCGGAGCTGCTGCGCGACTACCCGCCGCCGGGGCAGCTCCTCGCGCGGCTCCGGTCGTCCACGATGACCGCGGCGGACTCGATGCGGATCCGCGCCGCCGGACGCGAGTCGTACCGCGTCGTCGGCGAGCTGCAGACCGCGAAGGTCGCGCGCGCGGTGGCGAGCGAGCGGCAGCTCCAGGAGGTCATGACTGACTTCTGGGAGAACCACTTCAACGTCTTCGCGGGCAAGGACCGCATCCGATACCACCTGCCGGCGTACGACGCGACGATCCGCGCCAACGCGCTCGGCAAGTTCCGCGACCTGCTCGGTGCGGTAGCGCACAGTGACGCGATGCTGCAGTACCTCGACAACTTCCAGAGCATCGCGGACAGCACGCACACGACCCTGCGCGCCGCGCCCCGCGGCGGGGGGCTGGCGCCGCAGCAGCGGCTCGCGCTCCAGCGGCGGCTGGCCCGGATGACGCCCGAGGAGCGGCAGCGCGCGCTGCAGTTAGGCGCCCAGCTCCAGCAGCGGCGGCCGCGCGGGCTGAACGAGAACTACGCGCGCGAGCTCATGGAGCTGCACACGCTCGGCGTCGACGGCGGCTACACGCAGAAGGACGTCATCGAGGTCGCGCGCGCGCTCACGGGGTGGTCGATCAAGGGGCCGGCGCAGGGCGGCGGCTTCGTGTTCCGGCCGGAGGCGCACGACGCCGACGCGAAGGTCGTGCTCGGCCACAAGCTCGCCGCCGGGCGCGGCGTCGAGGACGGCGAGGAGGTGCTCGACATCGTCGCGCATCACCCGTCGACGGCGCGGTTCATCGCGTACAAGCTCGCGCGGCGGTTCGTGAGCGACACGCCGTCGGCGGCGCTCGTGGCGCGCGCGGCGGCGACGTTCACGCGCACCGACGGCGACATCCGCGAGACGCTGCGCACGATCGTCACGTCGCCGGAGTTCTTCTCGCAGAGCGCCTACCGCGCGAAGGTGAAGTCGCCGTTCGAGCTCGTGGTGAGCGCGGCGCGCGCGCTCGGCGCCCAGGTCGACACGACGCCCCGAACGGCGCAGCTCATCGGGCGACTGGGGGAGCCGATCTTCGGCCACTCCGACCCGAACGGCTACCCGGAGACGGGCGACGCCTGGATGAACACCGGCGCGATCCTCAACCGGATCAACTTCGGGCTCGTCGTCGCCGCGAACCGGCTGCCCGGCGCGCGCCTCGGCGAGTGGCCGGTGGCGGCGAGGCTGCGCGGCGCGCCGCGCGAGCAGCAGGTGGACGGCGTCGTCGCCGCGCTGTTCGGCGGCGCGGTGTCGCCCGACACGCGCGCGGTGCTCGTCTCCGGCGAGAACCCACTGCTCGCCCGCGCCGGCTCGCAGGCCGCGATCGACTCGGCCGACACCGATACGACGGCGATGACGATGACGCCCGCGCCGGTGAACGACCGTCGTGCCGAGCGACGCGCCGAGCGCCTCGCGTCCGACCCCGCGGTCGCGGCGCGTGAGGCGATCAAGCCGGGTGCCGGGCGCGCGCAGCCCGCCGTGATCGGCCAGCTGCCGCCGCTGAACGGCCTCGCCCAGATCGTCGGACTCGCGCTCGGCGCGCCGGAGTTCCAGCGGCGCTGACGCCTAACGGAGAACCCAGATGCAACGCCGAGTCTTCCTGAAGTCGGGCGCGCTGGCGCTCGTGACGATGGGGCTGAGCCCCAGCTTCCTGCGCCGCTCCGTGTTCGCGCAGGACCTGACGCGCACGCGCCGCGGCAAGGTGCTGATCTGCCTGTTCCAGCGCGGCGCGGCCGACGCGCTGAACGTGGTGGTGCCGTTCGGCGACCGGTCGTACTACGAGCTGCGCCCGAACATCGGCATCGCGCAGCCGGGACGCCCGCAGGGCGCGATCGACCTCGACGGCTTCTTCGGCCTGCACCCGTCGCTCGCGCCGATGAAGCCGCTGTGGGACCGTGGCCTGCTGGCGCCGATCCACGCCGTCGGGAGCCCGAGCGCGACGCGCTCGCACTTCGACGCGCAGGACTACATGGAGACGGCGACGCCCGACCGGAAGGACACGCACGACGGGTGGCTCAACCGCTACCTCGCCGTACGCGGCACCTGCGAGGCCGGCTGCGCGACGCACGCGACGGACGCCACGCCTAACGGATTGGTGGACGCCCACGGCAACCCGTTCCGCGCCGTCGCGATGACCGCGCAGACGCCGCGCGTGCTGCAGGGCCCGGCCCCGTCGGTCGCGATGAGCAGCATCGACGACTTCACGATCCGCGCGAGCGGCAGCGACGCCGAGGCGCGCCTCGAGGCGCTGTACCGCACCGGGAGCGCGGACCTCGTGCACGGCGCGGGCAACGAGATGTTCGAGGCGATGAAGATCCTGCGCTCGGCCAACCCCAAGCAGTATGCGCCGCAGAACGGGGCCGACTACCCGCGCACGCAGTTCGGCCAGCGGCTGATGCAGATCGCGCAGCTCATCAAGGCCGACGTGGGACTCGAGATCGCGTTCGCCGACATCGGCGGCTGGGACACGCACGTGAACCAGGGCGCCGCGAACGGCCAGCTCGCGAACCGGCTCGACGAGCTCGCGCGCTCCATCTCCGCGCTCGTCGCGGACCTCGGCGACCGGATGGACGACGTCGTGATCCTCACGATGTCGGAGTTCGGACGCACGGCCCGGCAGAACGGCACCGGGGGCACGGACCACGGGCACGCCGGCACGATGTTCGTCATCGGCGGCTCGGTGCACGGGCACAAGGTGCATGGCCGCTGGCCGGGGCTCGCGCCCGAGCAGCTGAACGAGGGGCGCGACCTCGCGCTCACCACCGACTTCCGCGCGGTGTTCGCCGAAGTCACGCGCAAGCACCTCGGCGCCACGCAGCTCGATCGGATCTTCCCGGGGTTCGACGCGACGAGCGCGGTCGGCGTCCTCTGACGCCGACCGCGCTCGTGCGACGGACTGGCTGACCGACTGCCCGACTGCCCGACGCGCTACTGGCGCGCGGCCTTCGACGCCTTCAGCCCGCGCAGGTCGGGCGGCGCGGGCACCGGCGCGCGGACGAGGAGATCGCGCTGCTTCGGCTCGCGCGCGACGGTCGGCGCCACGACGAGCCGCGCATCGCCCGCGGCGGCCTTCAGCGTCCGGGCGCTCTTCGGCGCCGCCACGACGGCGGGAGCGCTCGGCGCGGCGATCTTGAGCGTCGCGTGCTTCGCCGGCAGCCGACGGAGCGCGACGGGCTGCTGCTGCGCGGCGAGCGGCGCGGCGGCGAGCGTGAGCGCGGCGAGGCAGCAGAGCCGCAGCGTCATGGAGGTCACCTGGAGATGGGTCGTGTGAGCGCGGCGCATCATCGGACGACGAGGCTGAGGGTGTACGAGCCGCGTCCCGTGACGCCGAAGCTGTTCGCGTAGATGTAGTAGCGCCCCGCCGCCAGCTTCGTGCGGATGCGCGCGTTCGAGCCCTCGCTGCCGCCGTCGTCGTCCATCGCGAGCTGGCGGCCGCCGGCGTCGGTGAGGATGAGGAACGGATCGAACGCGGTGCTCTTGAGATCGATCTGCACCGAGACCGGCTGCGCGATGTCCACCGCGTACACGTCGGCGAACGAGCCGTCCGACATGCGGCAGTCGGTGGAGGCGAGCACGCCCGAGACGTTCTGCCCGAGCGCGAGCGGCAGCGACTGCGTGCACGGCTCCGTGGCGCCGCTGCCGCTGGCCGTCAGCATGAGCTGGTAGGCGCCGGTGGCCTGCGGCGAGTAGCTCGTCGCGTAGATCACGTACTGCCCCGGGGCGAGCGCGACGCGGACGCGCGCGTTGCCCGAGCCGCCGTCGTTGTCGTCCTCGGCGACGATGCTGCCGTCGGCCTTCGTGAGGATGACGTAGCTGTCGAACGCCGTGCTGCTCATGTCGAGCTGCACGTTGCGGCTCGCACCCGCCGGGATCGTGAACGAGTACGCGTCGGCGTAGGCGCCGCCGGACATCTGGCAGTCGCTCGTCGCGAGCGTCCCGTTGGCGGTCTCGCCGAGCGTGATCGTCGCCGCCGAGGAGCAGGTCGTCGTGGAGTTCGACGTGGCGAGCGTGAGCTGGAAGGCACCGCTCGCCCCGGCCGCGTACGTCGTCACCCACGCCACGTACTGCCCCGCGGGAAGCGAGCGCACGATGCGCGCGTCGGTGCCGCCGGCGCCGTCGTCGTCGCGCGCGAGCACGTTGCCCGCGGCGTCGGCGAGGATGAGGTTCGCGTCGAACGCCGACGAGCGCAGGTCGAGGCGCACCGTCGTCGTGGCCGAGAGCGAGAACGAGTACGGGCTCGCGTAGCTGCCGTCGTTCAGGCGACAGCCGGTCGGCGACAGCGTGCCGTTGACGGTCTGGCCGAGCGCGAGGCTCCCCGACGAGCAGGTGCCGCCGCCCGTGGAGCTGCCGCCGCCGGCCGTGGCGGTGATGACCAGCGTGTACTCGCCGGTCGCGTTGGCCTGCTTGCTGTTCGCCCAGACGACGTAATCGCCCGCGGCCAGCGTGCGCACGAGGCGCGCGTTCGTCCCGCCGCCGCTGTTGTCGTCGTTCGCGATCGGCGCGCCGCCGGCGTCGGTGAGGAGCACGAACGCGTCGAACGCCGAGCTGCGGAGGTCGATCTGCACCGTGGCGGACGACGTGACCTTCAGCGAGTGCGGGTGCGCGTAGCTGCCGTCGTCGAGCCGGCAGTCGGTCTGCGACAGCGTGCCCGACGCCGTCTGTCCGAGCCCGATCGGCGACGACTGGCACGAGATGCCGCCGTTGAACGTGAGGCCGGTGACGTTGAGCGTGTACGCGCCGGTCGCGCCGGTGCTCGCGCTGTTCGCCCAGATGGTGTAGTTCCCCGGCGCGAGCGTGCGCACGATGCGCGCGTTCGTGCCGCCGGCGCCGTCGTCGTCCTGCGTGATCAGGTTGCCGGTGGCGTCGGTGAGGATCAGGTACGCGTCGAACGCGGAGGAGCGCATCTCGATCTGCACCGTCGTCGACGACGTGAGCGAGAGCGTGTGCGCGTTCGCGAGCGAGCCGTCGGTGAGGCGGCAGCTCGACGTCGAGAGCGTGCCGTTGGCCTGCTGGTTCAGCGAGATCGGCGTCGTGCTGCACGTCGTGCCGCCAGGGCCGCCGCCGTTGCCGCTCCCGCTCGTGCCGCCGACCGCGGTCACGCTGATGGTGTACGCGCCGAACGCGCCGGGCGCATACGAGTTCGCGAGGATGTAGTACTGCCCGGGGCCGAGCGAGAGCTGCATGCGCGCGTTCGTGCCGCCGCCGCCGTCGTTGTCCTGCCCGAGGTCGTCGCCGTTCGAGTTCGCGAGCAGCAGGTAGGTGTCGAACACGCCGCTCGTCATGTCGATCCGGATCGTCGCCGTGGTGGTGACGTTCAGGACGTAGATGTCGGCGTAGCTGCCGTCGTCGAGCTTGCAGTCGGTGCTCTGCAGCGAGCCGTTGATCGTCTGGTTCACGGCGATCGACGTGCCGACGGTGCACGGATCGTCTTCCGTGGCCGCCGCGACGATGGACGGCGTGGCGGGCGCGCGCACGCGCGGCGCGACCGAATCGCCTCCCTGACACGCGGCGGCCAGCAGCGCGCTCCCCAGCGCAAGCCGCCAGCGGCGTGTGGCATCCCTTCTCATGGCCCCTCCCGGCAACGGTATCGGGACGGGCGCGACGATGCCCGTCTTGCAGGCGGGACTGCACCGCCTCGGACGCCATAGTTACGGCAGCCGGGGGAATTGGCAATGGTGCGATCGACCCATGGTGCGGCGTCGACGCAACGGTGCGAGCGGGACGGCACCGTCGCCGGCGCCGGCGCCGGTGACGGCGCGGGCGGTACGGCGCGGGCGGTACGGCGCCATGCTGCGCAAACCGCGTCTCACACCGTCGAACGGCGCCGTGCTGCGCTGTCGAGCGGTATGCGACGGTATTTGCGCGTCACGGCGCAGCATCGCCGGCGATGCTGCGCCGGCGCCGTGAAAGGAACGCCGTTCCGCTCCCGTCGTCAGGCCCGCCGCCCCGTCACGTACGCGTGCATCGCGTCCGCGGCGTCGCGCCCCTCGCGGATCGCCCACACGATGAGCGAGGCGCCGCGGCGCACGTCGCCGGCGGCGAAGACGCCCTCCACGCTCGTGCGGTGCCGCGCATCGGTCGCCACCGCGCCGCGCGCGTCGAGGCGCACGCCGAACGCGTCGAGCAGCCCGTCGCGGGGCGGGCCGGTGAAGCCCATCGCGAGCAGCACGAGGTCCGCGTCGAGCTGGAACGCGGCGCCGTCGTCGAGCCGCACGCCGTGCAGCCGGCGCACCGCGCCGTCGTCCCCCGAGAGCCGCGTCGTCGACACGCTCCACGTGCGCCGCCCGCCCTCCTCGTGCGCGTGCGACGTGCGGAGCTGCATCGGCCACAGCGGCCACGGCGTCGACGGGTCGCGCGCCTCGGGCGGCTGCGGCAGCAGCTCGAGCTGCGTGACGGACGCGGCGCCCTGCCGGTGGCACGTGCCGACGCAGTCGGAGCCCGTGTCGCCGCCGCCGATCACGACCACGTGGCGGCCGCGCGCGGAGATCCCGCCGCCTAACGGCTCGCCGTCGCCGGCGACGCGGCGGTTCTGCTGCGTGAGGAACTCCATCGCGAGGTGCACGCCGACGAGCTCGCGCCCGGGCACCGGAAGCTCGCGCGCCGCCTCCGCGCCGGCGGCGAGCAGCACGGCGTCGAAGTGGTCGCGCAGCGCGTCGACGGCGATGTCCGCGCCGATCTCGGTGTCCGTGACGAACACCACGCCCTCCGCCTCGAGCTGCGCGACGCGTCGGTCAAGCACCTGCTTCTCGAGCTTGAAGTCGGGGATGCCGTAGCGCAGCAGCCCACCCACGCGGTCGGAGCGCTCGTACACGACGACGGCGTGGCCGAGCCGGCGCAGCTCCTGCGCGGCGGCGAGCCCCGCGGGCCCCGAGCCGACGACGGCGACGCGCCGCCCGGTGTCGCGCGCCGGCGGCCGCGGCGTGACCCACCCCTCGGCGAAGCCGCGGTCGGCGATCGCCTGCTCGATGTTGCGGATGGCGACGGGTCTGTCGACGAGCCCCAGCACGCACGCCGACTCGCACGGCGCGGGACACAGCCGCCCCGTCAGCTCGGGGAAGTTGTTCGTCGCGTGCAGCGCGTCGAACGCGTCGCGCCACCGGCCGCGCGACACGAGATCGTTCCAGTCCGGCGGCACGTTGCGTACGGGGCAGCCGGTGTCGCCCTGGCAGAACGGGATGCCGCAGTCCATGCACCGCGCGCCCTGCGCGCGGTGCACGTCATCCGACGCCGGCTCGTAGAACTCCCGCCACATGGTGATCCGCTCGGCCACCGGCAGCCGCCGCGGCTCCGCCCGTCGGATGGTCAGGAAGCCTCTCGGGTCGCCCATCGCCGCTCCTCCGCGTCTGTCGTTGCTCCGCCGCCGCCGCGCCCAACGCCTCGTGCTCCGCCGTGCGCGCGCGCCGCTCGCGCTCGCGTCCCTCGCGCGCCTCGCGCTCGCGCTGCTCCAGCACCCGCCGGTACTCCGTCGGCATCACGCGAACGAACCGCGCGGACACCGCATCCCAGTCCTGCAGGATGCGCCGCGCGCGCTGACTGCCGGTGTGTCGCAGATGCTGCCTGACGAGCCGCCGCACGAGCGCGAGGTCGGACTTGCGCGCCGCCGGCTCGAGCTCCACGAGCGCGAGATTGCACCGGCCGGCGAGCGTGCCGTCGTCGTCGAGCACGAACGCCACGCCGCCGCTCATGCCGGCGGCGAAGTTGCGCCCCGTGCCGCCCAGCACGACCACGACGCCGCCGGTCATGTACTCGCACCCGTGGTCGCCGACGCCTTCCACCACCGCGACGGCGCCGCTGTTGCGCACGGCGAACCGCTCCCCCGCGCCGCCGGCGACGTACAGCTCGCCCCCGGTCGCGCCGTAGAGGGCGACGTTGCCGACGAGCGTCGCCGTCGCGGGGTCGAAGCCCGCGTCGCTCGGCGCGCGCACGACGAGTCGACCGCCGGAGAGTCCCTTGCCGACGTGGTCGTTCGCCTCGCCGTCGAGCACCAGCGTCACGCCGCTCGCGCAGAACGCGCCGAAGCTCTGCCCGGCCGAGCCGGTGAAGTGGAAGCGGATCGTGTCCGCCGGGAGCCCCGCGCCGCCGAGGCGCCGCGCGATCTCGCCGGAGAGCATCGCGCCGACGCTGCGGTCGCGGTTGCGGATGTCGAACGACGCGCGCACCGGCGCGCGCGACTCGAGCGCGGGACCCGCGGCGGCGATCAGCTCGTGGTCGAGCGCGCCGACGAGGAGGTCCACCGACTCGCACGCGTAGCGCCGCGCGGCGTCGGGCGCGACCGCCGGCTGGAACAGCAGCGGCGAGAGGTCGAGCGTGCGCGCCTTCCAGTGGTCGTCGAGATCCGCCGGCCGCAGCGCGTCGGTGCGCCCGATCATGTCGTCCATGCGGCGGAAGCCGAGTCGCGCCATGATGCGCCGCGCCTCCTCCGCCACGAAGAAGAAGTACTCCACGACGTGGTCGGGCTGCCCCTTGAACTTCGCGCGCAGCACGGGATCCTGCGTGGCGATGCCGACGGGGCACGTGTTGAGATGGCACTTGCGCATCATCACGCACCCGCCGACGACGAGCGGCGCCGTCGCGAACCCGAACTCCTCGGCGCCCAGCAACGCGGCGACCACCACGTCGCGGCCGGTCTTCAGCTGGCCGTCGGTCTGCAGACGCACGCGGCCGCGCAGGTCGTTCAGCACGAGCGTCTGATGCGCCTCGGCCAGCCCGAGCTCCCACGGGATGCCGGCGTGCTTGATGGACGACAGCGGCGACGCGCCCGTGCCGCCGGAGTCGCCCGAGATGACGATGAGATCCGCGCGCGCCTTCGCCACGCCGGCGGCCACCGTGCCCACGCCCACCTCGGCCACGAGCTTCACCGACACGGCGGCGCGCGGGTTCACGTTCTTCAGGTCGAAGACGAGCTGCGCGAGATCCTCGATGGAGTAGATGTCGTGGTGCGGCGGCGGCGAGATGAGCGTCACACCCGGCGTCGCGTAGCGCGTGCGCGCGATCGTCGCGTCCACCTTGTGGCCGGGCAGCTGGCCGCCCTCGCCGGGCTTCGCGCCCTGCGCGATCTTGATCTGCAGCTCGCGCGCGTTGACGAGATACTCGGCCGTCACGCCGAAGCGCGCCGACGCCACCTGCTTGATGGCGCTGTTGCGCTCCGTGCCGTAGCGCTCCGGCTCCTCGCCCCCCTCGCCGCTGTTGCTCCGCCCGCCGATGCGGTTCATCGCGTGCGCGAGCATCTCGTGCGCTTCCTTGCTCAGCGACCCGAACGACATCGCGCCGGTGACGAAGCGGCGCACGATGTTCGCCGCGGGCTCCACGTCGTCGAGCGGGACGGGCTCGCGCTCCGCGAAGTCGAGCAGCCCGCGCACCGTGGTGCGCGCCGCCTCGGCGTTCGCGAGCTCGGCGAACCGCTCGTATTTCTCGGCGCTGCGCTCGGTCGCGGCGTGCTGCAGCGCGGCGACCGTGCGCGGGTTCCAGTGATGGTGCTCGCCCTGCACGCGCCAGTGGTACTCGCCGCCCGGCTCCAGCATCGGCGTATCGAGCTGGCCGAACGCCGCGGCGTGGCGGCGCAGCGTCTCCTCCGCGACCTCGGGCATCTCGATGCCGCCGATGCGCGACGGCGTCCCCGTGAAGTGCCGCTCCACGAGCCGCGGGCCGAGGCCTAACGCCTCGAAGATCTGCGCGCCGCAGTACGACTGCACGGTCGAGATCCCCATCTTCGACAGGATCTTCAGCAGTCCCTTCTCCACCGCCTTGATGTACTTCGCGTGCGCGGCCGCCTCGTCGAGCCCCTCGGGCAGCTGGCCACCGCGCGCCAGGTCGGTGAGCGTCTCGAATGCGAGGTACGGGTTCACCGTGCCCGCGCCGTAGCCGATGAGCAGCGCGAAGTGCGCGACCTCACGCGCCTCGCCGGTCTGCACGATGAGCCCCGCCTCGGTGCGCAGCTTCTCGCGGATGAGATGATGGTGCACCGCGCTCGTCGCGAGCAGCGACGGGATCGGCGCCCAGTCGGCGCTCACCCCGCGGTCGCTGAGGATGAGCAGCGTGTGCCCCTCGCGGATCGCCTGCGCGGCCTGCCGGCAGAGCGCCTCGACCGCCTGCGCCAGTGCACGCGCGCCGCCCGACGCCGGGAACAGCATGCGCAGCGTCTTCGCGCGGAACCGGTGGTCGACGATGTTCGCGATCTTGTCGAGCTGCGCGTTCGTGAGCACCGGCCCCTTCACGCGCACGCGCCGCGCCTGGGCGGGATGCTCGCCGTGCAGGTTCGCGCGCGGGCCGATGTTCGTCGCGAGCGACATCACGAGCTGCTCGCGAATCGGATCGATCGGCGGGTTGGTGACCTGCGCGAAGAGCTGACGGAAGTACCGGAACAGGAGCTGCGGCCGCTCGGAGAGCACGGCGAGCGGCGTGTCGCTCCCCATCGATCCGGTCGGCTCCTCGCCGCTCGTCGCCATCGGCGCGAGCACCATGCGCAGCTCCTCGGCCGTGTAGCCGAACGCGGCCTGCCGCTCGCGCAGCGCGGCGGCGTCGGGCTGCGGCAGCGCGAGCGGCTCCGGCAGCTCGTCGATGCCGACGCGGTTCGTCGCCACCCACGCGCGGTACGGGCGGCGCGACGCGACGCGACGCTTGATCTCGTCGTCGGTGATGACGCGGCCGGCGCCGGTGTCGACGAGGAACATGCGGCCGGGCTGGAGCCGGCCCTGCTGCTTCACGCGCTGCGGCGGCACGTCGAGCGCGCCCGCCTCCGACGCGAGCACCACGACGTCGTCGTCGGTGACGAGCCAGCGCCCGGGGCGGAGGCCGTTGCGGTCGAGCGTCGCGCCGATGCGGCGACCGTCGGTGAACGCGATCGCCGCCGGTCCGTCCCACGCCTCCATCATCGCGGAGTGGAACTCGTAGAAGCCGCGGCGGTCGAGGTCCATCTGCCGGTTCCCCTCCCACGCCTCCGGCACGAGCATCATCATCGCGTGCGGCAGCGAGCGCCCGCCCTGCACGAGGAACTCGAGCACGTTGTCGACGCACGCCGAGTCGCTCTGGTCCTCACCGACGAGCGGGTAGAGCTTCTGCAGGTCGTCGCCGAAGCGGCCCGGCCGCATGTTGCCCTCGCGCACGCGCATCCAGTTCTGGTTGCCGCGCAGCGTGTTGATCTCGCCGTTGTGGCAGAGGAAGCGGTACGGGTGCGCGCGCGCCCAGGTGGGGAACGTGTTCGTCGAGAAGCGCGAGTGCACGAGCGCGAGCGCGCTCGCCAGGCGGGGGTCGGCGAGATCCGTGTAGAACAGCGGGAGCTGCGCCGGCGTGACGAGCCCCTTGTACACGACCGTGCGCGACGAGAGGCTCGCGACGTAGAAGCCGCCGCGCGCGCCGAGCGCGTTCTCCACCTGTCGGCGGATGATGTACAGCCGCCGCTCGAACGCCCGGCGTCCGAGGTGGCGGCGCGCGTCGACGAACACCTGCCGGATCACCGGCGCGGAGCGGCGCGCGACGTCGCCGATGTGCTCGGCGGCGCACGGCACGTCGCGCCAGCCGAGCACTGCGCATCCCTCCTCGGCCACGACCTGCTCGAGCACGAGCTCGCACGCGTGGCGCTCGGCCTCGTCCTGCGGGAGGAACAGCATGCCCACGCCGTAGCGCCCCGGCGCGGGCAGCGTGACGCCGTGCGGCTCCATGGACGCGGCGAGCAGCGCGTGCGGGAGCTGCAGCAGCACGCCGGCGCCGTCCCCGGTGCACGGATCGCAGCCGGCACCGCCGCGGTGCGCCATGTTGCCTAACAGTCGCAGCGCCTGCGCGACGACGTCGTGCGAGGCGACGCCGCCGACGTGCGCGACGAAGCCGATGCCGCACGCGTCGTGCTCGAACCGCGGGTCGTAGAGCCCCTGCCGTTCGGGGAGTCCGGTCATCGTCGCTCCTCGACAAGCGAAGAGCCCCGCCGAGTGCGCGCTCGGAGGGGCTCTGGGTCATGCACCTGCCGCCCGTCGAACGCGCTACACACGCACTCGCACTGCCACGACGATCGCCGCGATAAATCGCGGGAGTCGCGGGGCGCGAAGCGGGCGGGCGCGAAGCTGGGCGTTGGTCATGCGGCAGGCGTCGTTGGTCTCCTCAGGAGCGAGCATAACAGCGATCGGGCGCTTCCTGCAATGGGATCGAGATTGTTGCCGAATCGTACGAATCGCGGCGGATTCGTACGACGGTGGTACAAGGTCCGAGGCGAGTACTTCTGGGGATCCGACGGCGATCTCCAGGATCTCTGGATGGGCTCGAGCCTGAACCCGTGAGCCTATCCCGAGATCCTTTTCATCGCCCTTGGATCCCCAGAAGCACTCGCCTCATCCCTCACGGCGCGATCGCCAGAACAGGAAGACCGGAACCCCCGCGAGCAGCAGCAGCGCGCCGCGCAGCGCGTTGCCCGGATTGGAGACCACCGAGCCGAGCACCACGTACGCCGCGGCGAGCACGAACAGCGCGACGCTCGCCGGGTAGAGCGGCGCGCGGAACCCCGCGTCCGCGACGCCCGTGCGGCGATCGCGACGCCGGAACACGACGAGCGTGAGCGCCGTGGTGCCGAAGAAGATCCAGTCCGCGAACACGACCCAATCGAGGAGCTGGCCGTAGCTCCGCGTGAGAATCAGCGCGACCGCGACGACGCCCTGAAACGCGAGCGCGAGCACCGGCGTGCGCCACCGCGGATGCAGCCGCGCGAAGCCGGCGAAGAACAGCCCGTCCTGCGCCATCGCCTGGTACACGCGCGGCGTCACGAGGATGACGAGATCGAGGAAGCCGAACGTCGACGCGGCGATCCCCGCCGCGATGAGCCGCCGCCCCGCAACGCCCGCGACGATGCTCATCGTGTCCGCCGCCGGCGCCGAGCTCGCGGCCAGCCCAGCCACGCCGAGCGTGCGCAGGTAGGCCGCGTTCGCGCCGAGGTAGACGACGACGACGATCAGCACGCCGAGGATCAGCGCGCGCGGCAGTGTGCGCTCGGGGTCGCGCAGCTCACCGGCGACGAAGTTCGTCTGCTGCCAGCCGCCGTACGCGAACAGCACGGGCACCAGCGCCGCGCTCACGGCGAGCAGCGCGGCGCCTAACGACGTCGGCGGCGCGAGCGGCGCGGCGGCGATCGGCGTCGGGAGGCTCGGCAGCCCGCCCGGCGGCGCGAGCACCGCGGCGAGGAGCAGCGCGCCTAACGCGACGAGCTTGAGCACCGTGAACACGCTCTGCGTCGCCGCGCCCGGCTCGACGCCGAGCACGTTCACGATGGAGAGCAGGACCACCGGCGCCACGGCGAGCCACGTCGCCGACGCGGGGCCGAGGCCGACCAGCGGCGCCGCGTAGCTCGCGAACGTCACCGCGACCGCCGCGATCGCGCCGGTGGCGATGGCGAGCAGCAGCGCCCACGCGTACAGGAACGCCGGCAGCGGCCCGAACGCGTCGCGCAGGTACGCGTACCCGCCGCCGACGTGCGGCCGCCGGCGCCCGAGCTCCGCGAAGATGAACGCGCCGAGCAGCGCGATCACCGCGCCGAGCGCCCAGGTGCCGAGGGTGAGCGCCGCGGAGCCCGTGCGCCGCGCGACGATCGCGGGATTGAGGAAGATCCCCGAGCCGATGATGCCGCCGACGACGAGCATCGTCGCGGAGAACAGCCCGAGGCGGCGCGCGTAGCCGGCGCCTTCCGGAGAGGAGGTCGTGGTCACGCGGGGCAAGATAGCGTGACTATCTTCCCCGCCATGCCTACCGATCCGTCTCCCCGCCGGCTGTCTGCGGTCTGCGTGTTCTGCGGCTCGAGCTCCGGCGTCGACGGCGCGTACGTCGACGCGGCGCGCGACCTCGGCCGCCTGCTCGCGCGGCGGGGGGTCGCGCTCGTCTACGGCGGCGCGCGCGTCGGCGTCATGGGTGCCATCGCCGACGCGGCGCTCGACGACGGCGGGCGCGTCGTCGGCGTGATGCCGCGCCCACTCTGGTCGCGCGAGGTGGGACACACCGGGCTCACCGAGCTGCTCGTCGTCGACACGATGCACGAGCGCAAGGCGCTGATGGCCGAGCGCTCCGACGCGTTCGTCGCGCTCCCCGGCGGCGCCGGCACGCTCGAGGAGCTGTTCGAGATGTGGACGTGGGCGCAGCTCGGCATCCACACGAAGCCCGTGGCCCTGCTCAACGTCGGCGGCTTCTTCGACCCGCTGCTCGCGATGGTCGAGCACCTCGTGACGCAGGGGTTCGTGCGGCCCGCGCACCGGGCGATGCTGGTCGTCGAGGAGCAGCCCGACCGCCTGCTCGCGCGCCTCGCGGCGTACGAGGCGCCCGCGACCACGCGGTGGCTGACGACGGAAGAAGCCTGATACGGCGCCGCGCTCTGCGCCGGCGGTACGGCGCTGGCGATAGTGCGCGATGAGGCGCGAACGACGCCCGCATCGCTGAACCGCGCGGTACGACGCCGTCGAGCGGTGTGAGACACTGCTAGCGCTTCATCGCGCCGTATCGATCGCGCAGCATCGCCACCGCCGTGAACACAGCGCCGTGACCTCTCCCGCCCGCATCCCCGCGTTCGTCAATCCACGCTCCGGCAGCGCCGAGCAGGTGCGCGCCGCGCTCGAGGCCGACCCGCGCTTCGACCTGCGCGTGGTGGACCCACAGCGACTCGCGGAGCTCGTGCGCGCCGAGGCGGCGCGTGGGACGCCGCGCGTCGCGGTCGCCGGTGGTGACGGCACCATCGCGCAGGGCGCGGGCGCGGCGGCGGGGACGCCGCTCGAGGTGGCCGTGCTTCCGGGCGGGACGCTGAACCACTTCGCGCGCGACATCGGCATCCCGCTCGGCGACTTTCCCGCGGCGCTGGACGTCGCGGCCACCGGCGACGTGCGGCCGGTCGACCTCGCGTACGTGAACGACCGCGCAGTGCTGAACACCAGCTCCGTCGGCCTCTACGTGCTGTTCGTGCGCACGCGCGAGCAGCTGGAGCGGCGGCTCGGCTACCACCTCGCGAGCGTCGTCGCGGCGATCCGCGTGTGGGCCGGGCTGCGCGGGTTCGTCGTCGCGTTCCGCACGAGCGACGGGATCGCGCGCACCTATCGCACGCCGCTGCTGTTCGTGGGCGTCGGCGAACGCGCGCTCGAGCGCGCGGCGAACGGGCTCGGCGCGCGGATGCCGACGGGAGCGCACGCGCTGCACGTGCTCGTCGTGCGCGCGAACACGCCGTCGAGCGTCGCCGCGCTCGCGTTCGGGGCGCTGTTCCGCGGCGTGCGCGCGCTCACCCACGGCGACGCGCTCGACGCGTTTCTCGTCGACGAGTGCACGGTCACGATGCGCCGCAAGTGGGGCAACGTGTCGATCGACGGGGAGCTCGTGCGGCTCCCCGCCCCGCTGCACTACCGGCTGGAGCGCGGCGCGGTGCGCGTGGTGCACCCGCGCGACGGCGTCACCACTTGAAGATCTTCTTCAGCGCGCGCGACAGCTTGCTGCCGACGCTCTTCCCCGCCTTCTCGATCGCCTGCGGGAGCGTGCCGTTCGGCAGCGTCTCGTCGATCTGCGGCTCGGCCTCCACGGGCGGCGAGGTGTGGATCGGGCAGTAGCCGGTCGGCTCGGTGCCGGCCTTGAACCACTCGTCGCGCACCCGCGGGCACCACTCGGTGGCGAGGTAGCCGTTGTCGGCGTCGATCGTGCGACGCACGAGGCCCGGCGGCGGCGCCCAGTCGAGCCCCTTCTCCTTCCAGCCGGTCTGGTAGAACTCCGCCCACGCCGGCGCGGCGAGCCGGCCGCCCGACGCGCCGCCGCCTAACGTGCGCGGCTCGTCGTAGCCGAACCAGAAGCCGGCGATCAGCGTCGGCGTGTAGCCCACGAACCAGACGTCGGTGCCGTTGTTCGTCGTGCCCGTCTTGCCCGCCACCGGCCCCGTGACGCCGTAATCGCGCACCGCGCGCCCCGTCCCCTCGTCCACCACCGAGCGCAGCATCGACGTCAGCAGGAACGCGTCGCGCGCCTCCATCACCGGCGTGCGCTGCGGCGGGTCCGCGGTCCACAGCACCGTGCCGTCGTTCGTCGCGATCGCGAGCACGATGCGCGGGCGGACGCGATAGCCGCCGTTCGCGAACGGCGCGTACGCCGTCACCAGCTCGAGCGGCGTCACCTCCACCGCGCCGAGGGCGAGCGACGGCACCGGATCGAGCTTGCTCGTGATGCCGTTGCGGTGCGCGACCTCGACGATGCGCGGCTCGCCGATCGATCGGCTCACGCGCACGGTCGCCGCGTTGGCCGAGTGCGCGAGCGCGGTGCGCAGCGTCGTCTGGCCGAGGTACTCGTCGTTGTAGTTCGACGGGCGCCAGACCTTGTTGCGGTCGATCTGCACCTCGATCGGATCGTCGTCGATCTCGGTCGCGGGCGTCATGCCGCTCATGAGCGCCGTGGCGTACACGAACGGCTTGAACGCGGAGCCGGGCTGCCGCCGCGCGTCGGTGGCGCGGTTGAAGTTCCCGCGCTCGTACACGCGTCCACCGACGAGCGCGCGCAGATCGCCGGTGCGCGGGTCGAGCGCGACCATCGCCCCCTCGGCGCCGGCCCGTCCCGTCACCGAGCCGATCGCGTTCGCGCGTTTCAGCACCGCGCGCTCGGCCGCCTGCTGGGCCTTCAGGTCGAGCGTCGTGAGCACCGTGAGGTCGTACGACTCGATGTGCTGCGCATCGCGCACCGAGTCGACGAGCTCGCGCACGACGTCGAGCGCGTACGAGTCGGTCTTCGAGTCGGGGCGCCACCCTTCCTTGTTCACGACGAGCCGCTCGCCGGCCGCGCCGCGGGCCTGGTCGGCGTTGATGTATCCCTCACGCGTCATGAGCGCGAGCACGAGGTTGCGGCGCCGCAGCGCCCGGTCGGGCGCCTTCCGCGGCGTGTACGCGCTCGGACCCTTCGGCAGCGCGGCGAGCATCGCGGCCTGGGCGAGCGTGACGTCCTTCACGCTGCGGCCGAACAGGTCGCGGCTCGCCGCCTCCACGCCGTACACGCCGTTGCCGAGGTAGATGACGTTGAGGTAGAGCTGGAGGATCTCGTCCTTCGTGAGCGCGCGCTCGATGAGGCGGCTCAGGCGCAGCTCGATCAGCTTGCGCTGCACGGAGCGCTCGCCCTGCCGCTCGACGGCGAACGTGTTGCGCACCACCTGCATCGTGATGGTGCTGAACCCCTCGCGCACGCCGCCCGCGCGCAGGTTCGCGCCGACGGCGCGGAACGCGCCGCGCCAGTCGACGCCGCGGTGCTGGTAGAAGCGGCGATCCTCGGTGGCGATGAACGCCTGCCGTACGTGGACCGGCACCTGGGCGAGCGGCACGTTCACCCGGCGCACGAGGCGCAGCCGCCCCATCGCCGTGCGGTTGCGGTCGAGGATGCGGCCGCCTTCCGTTGGATGGAACGCGCGAATCTCGGCGCCGCTCGGGCAGCCCTCGAGTCCGCACGTCGCGACCCACACGTCCCCGAACGTGATCGTGCCGAGGACCAGGGCGAGGGCGAGCAGCCCCGGCCACTGCTTGCGCATCCAGAGCCGCGGCGGGTTCGCCGGATCGGGACGCAGGCGCGCGCGAAGACGCGCGAGGCGCTCGTTCAGCATGGCGACTTCTTAACGCACAGGGTACGCCAGCACCCCGGGGCACCGGCTATCGTTCCGGGCGGATGGAATGGCTCGTGCCCAGAGCCAGTCCCGCGGCCCCGCACGGGCGCCACGCTCCGACCCCCCCGCTCCCAGAGATGTCTCGTCGATCCGCTCCGCTCGCCGCCGCGCTGCTCGCCGCGGCCACGTTCGCCGCCTGCGCCAAGGGCGACACCCACCGCGCGCCGGCCACCACCGGGGACAGCGCCGCGTCCCCCGGACAGGCCACCGCCGACTCGACCACCGCAGGCGGTGAGGTGGCGGCGTCGTCCGCCGGGGCCCCCGGCGGCGGTCGCGCGCCGAACCTGAACGGGCGCATTCCCGTCCTCGAGTACCACGTCATCGGCGGCGAGAAGAACGCGATGTACACGCGGACCGTCGCCAGCTTCAAGGCGGATCTCGAGGAGGTGTACAAGCGCGGCTATCGGCCGATCAACATGTCGCAGCTGCTCGACAAGGACTTCCGCGACGTGCCGCCCGGGATGTCACCCGTCGTGTTCGTGTTCGACGATGCGTCGCCCGAGCAGTTCAGCTACCTCGGCGAGGCGGGCAAGATCGATCCGAACAGCGGGGTCGGCATCTGGCTCGACTTCGCGAAGTCGCACCCCGGATGGAAGAACCGGGGCACGTTCTGCATGCTGAACGGCGGCGCCGCCGGCCACAACTTCTTCGGCGACGGCCCGAAGTTCAAAGGGCAACAGAAGGCGTGGCGCTTCCAGAAGGTGCAGTGGCTGAACCAGCAGGGCTTCGAGCTCTGCTCGCACACGCTCTGGCACGCTCGGCTCGACAAGTACTCCGACGCCGTGGTGCAGGAGCAGATCGCGCGGAACGTGATGGGGATCGACTCCGCGGTGCCCGGCTACCGCGTGCGCTCGTTCGCGCTGCCGTACGGCATCTGGCCGAAGAACCGCGCGCTCGCCTGGTCCGGGTCGTGGACGGACCCGAAGAGCAAGAAGACGGTGACCTACAAGTTCGACGACGTGATGGAGGTCTCCGGCGGCCCGACGCGCAGCCCGTACGACCCCGCGTTCAACCCGCACAGCATCACCCGCATCGAGGCGGTCGGCGACGACATCCGGAAGACCCTGGAACGGTTGGACGCCACGAACAACCGGTTCGTCGCGAAGTGAGTGGCTCGGGACTCGGGACTCGGGACTCGGGACTCGGAACTCGTGCCCCCCGAGTCCCGAGTCCCGAGTCCCGAGTCCCGAGTCCCGTTAGGCCCTCTGCTCCAGCTCCGACCACCGATCCACCGCTCGCCGCATGTGCGGGATCACGATCGAGCCGCCGACGATGAGGCCGACCGACAGCGCCTCGAAGATCTCCGGGCGCGTCACCCCCTCCTCGGCGCAGCGCACGAGGTGGTACGTCACGCAGTCGTCGCACCGCAGCACGAGCGACGCGACGAGGCCGAGGAGCTCCTTCGTCCGCACGTCGAGCGCGCCCGCCTCGTAGGCGCGGCCGTCGAGCGCGAAGAAACGGTTCACGACGAGGTTGTTCTCGCCGAGGATCTCCGCGTTCATGCGCTCGCGGAACTGCCGGAACTCCTCGAGCGAGCTCCCCTTCGTCTCCTCGCTCACAGCTTCCACCCCTTCAGCGTGTTCAGGGCATGGTCCAGCGCGGCGCGCTGCTCGGGGTGCTCGGCAGACGCGTGCAGCTCCTCGTAGGTTGCGATCGCGAGGGCGAGCGCCTCGTCGTCGTGCTCGGCGCCGGCGAGGCTCGCCGCGTTGTCGGCGAGGAGCGCCTTCGCGAGCTGGTCCTGCGGGAAGCGGCGGGTGACCTGCAGCCAGCGCTGCGTGCGCTGCCGCGGGTCGGATTCGGTCAGCGCCCACATGTGCCACGCGCCACGGTTCGTCGGATCGATGCCGATCGCGCGCGTGGCCAGCTCCCCTACCACCTCCGGGCCGCGGCCGGTGAGCCAGTACGCGTTCCCGAGGACGACGAGCGCCTGTGCGTCGTCGGGACGGAGCGCGACGACGCGCTCGTAGAGGGGGCCGGCCACCTCGGGGATCTGGCGGTACGGCGCGGCCGCGGCGAGGAGCGCCTCGGCGCCGGCGTCACCCTCGGCCTCCGCGGCGAGCGTGAGCAGGCGGGAGACGAGTGCGCCGGCGTCACGCGTCGCGTCGTAGCGCGCGACGGCGTCGTGGACCTGCGCGCTGAGATCGGAAATCTGGGTCGACATGGATCGGAACTTAACTCGCCGGGGTACCACCGTTCGCGCCAGTAGACACGACCGGGTTGCGCGACACGCGGCCCGTTGCGATACTCGTAGTGCCTTCGGCAGACCGATAGTCGCTGGCCACCAGCGCACGCGGCGGCCCCCCGAGACACGGGGACGAGCAGATCGCCGACGTACGGTGTGGCCGGGTCGCCCGAGCCAGTGCGGCGTCAGCGGTCGCGATCGGACCGCGCGTGAAACGCCCGCGCCCCGTGTGACTCCCGAGGCAGTCGCGTCGTTCGAGACGGTTCGCCCGCGCATTCGCCGCGCTCGGGGCGCACTCCCTACGACGACGCGCACAGCGCTCCCCGCACGTCGCAGCACCCGCGGCCAGCCGCGCGATCCGCTGTGCTTCCATTCTGGCGGACGCCGTTCAGACGCACCTGCGCCACGTCCTAACGCGCTCCTGGGCGAATGCCCGCGGGAAGCGCCCGGTCCCTTCGTGGACGTCCATCACCTCGACCCTCTCGCTGCATGAACGAACCTCGCCGCCCCGTCCGGCGTGGCCGCGGCCGGCAATCCGCCACGCCGCAGCCCGACGCCGTGGGTGAAGTCAATCCGTACCGCGATGATACGGACGCCGGTCCGTCGACCGGCACGGCGACGGTGCCGTCTCCCGCTCCCGCTCCCGCCCCGGCCCCCGCGCCGACGGAGCCACCCGCGCCCCCCGCGGACTCCCGCCCGGTGTTCAGCGAGACGGTGAGCTTCGGCGGCGACCCGGACGTCGACCTCGGCTCGCCGACCGACCTCGCGGGTGCGGCGCAGAACGGCGCCACGCGCCGCCCGGGCCGCGGCCGCCGCGGACGCGGCCAGCGCCGCGACGAGGCCCCGCGCGCCGAGAGCGCGGCGAGCGACGCGAGCGACGCCCCCACCGGAGAGGCGACGTTCCCGGTTGCCCCCGCGGAGCCGCGCGGCGAGCCGCCCGCCGTGCGCGAGGGCCGCGCCGAGCAGGTGCCCGAGACTCGGGAGCCGCGCGAGTCGCGCGAGCCGCGCGAGCCCCGTGAGCCCCGTGAGGGCCGCCAGCCAGGGCGCGATGGGCGCGACGGGCGCGATGGCCGCAACGGCCGCGACTTCCGCAACGAGCCGCGCAACGGCCCGCGCTTCGACCGTCAGGGCGATCGCCAGAGCGATCGACAGGGTGGCCAGCAGGGTGGCTTCGACCGCGGCGGTCGTCCCGACCGCCACTCGCGCCGCCGCAACCGGCAGCGCAACCGGCAGCGCGATCAGCAGCCGTTCGATCGCCAGCCGGTCGTCACCGCCGCCGACACCGCGTTCGCGGGCTGGCTCGGCGTCGGCCGCGACGGTGGGTTCGTTCGCCAGGCGGTGAACAGCTATCTGCCCGGTCCGAGCGATCCGTTCGTGCCGCAGGCGGTCATGAAGCAGTGGGGGCTGCGGCCCGGCGACAAGGTCGAGGTCATGGCCGGTCGCGACCAGCGTGGCCGCATGTGCGTCGTCGAGGTCACGAAGGTGAACGACGAGGAGCCGCAGGCCGCGGTGAAGCGCCCGGACTTCCAGGCGCTCATGGCGACGTACCCCGACCGCAAGCTCACGCTCGAGACGCGCAAGATGAAGGGCGGCCCGGAGATCACGCGCCGCGTCATCGACCTCATCGCGCCGATCGGCTATGGGCAGCGCGCGCTCATCGTGGCGCCGGCGCGCAGCGGCAAGACGATGCTGCTCCAGGCGATCATGGAGGGCGTCGCGCTGAACCACCCGCAGGCCGCGCTGCTCGTGCTGCTCGTCGACGAGCGCCCCGAGGAGGTCAGCGACATGGTGGCGTGCGGCTACGGCGAGGTCGTCGCGTCGAGCTTCGACATGCCGGCCGAGCGGCACCGCGAGGTCGTGGAGATGGTGATGGAGCGCTCGCGCCGGCTCGTCGAGCTGGGCAAGGACGTCGTCATCGTGCTCGACTCCATCACCCGCATGGCGCGCGCGTTCAACACGATCGAGCGCGGCATCGGGCGCACGCTGTCGGGCGGTCTCGACGCGACGGCGATGGCGAAGCCGAAGGCGTTCTTCGGCTCGGCCCGCGCGGTCGCGCCGTCGCACGGCGGCGGGTCGCTCACCATCATCGGCACCGCGCTCGTCGAGACGGGGTCGCGGATGGACGACGTGATCTTCGAGGAGTTCAAGGGGACGGGCAACTGCGAGATCAAGCTCGATCGCTCGCTCTCCGAGCGCCGCATCTACCCGGCGATCGACATCCCCGCCTCGGGCACGCGCCGCGAGGACAAGCTGTTCCGCCCCGACCAGCTCGACGCGGTGTACGTGCTGCGCCGCGGGCTGCAGCAGATGCCGCCGGCGGCCGCGATGGAGTGGCTCATCAAGCGGATCGGCGTCACGACGTCGAACGACGGGCTGCTGAGCGGATTGCGCGACGCCTGAGGTTATTGGACCGCGGAGGACGCAGAGGACGCAGAGGATACCAATTCACTCTTGGTTTCCTCTGCGTCCTCCGCGGTTCAAGCTCAGAACCGCCAGTTCCTGACGAGGAACAGCCCGAACGCGTTCTTCGGGTCGATCGTCTGCGGCGAGAGCGACGGCGGCGGCAGGAAGTAGCGCGGCTGCCAGTTCGACTCCAGCTGCAGGCCTAACAGGTGCGCGAAGCGGTACTGCACCACGAAGCCCGGGATCGGCGGCGTCCCCTCGAAGAACACCGGCGTCGCCTGGAACGCGACGTAGAGCTGCCGGTTGAAGTACTTGCCGAACTCGATCTGCGTGCCGCGCACGAACTGCTCGAGCCCACCGCCGAGGTTCCCGCCCGCGAACTCGTCGGGCAGCCCAGGCACCGGCGTGATGTTGAAGACGTCCGCGCCGAGCGATCGCCCCGCCTTGCTCTCGAGCTGGTCGACGATGACGCCCGTCGCCACGCTCGCGATCTGCTTGCGCGCGAGCGCCGCCGTCGTGCCCACGAGGCCGTTGTTCGGCGACGACGAGCTCACGCTCGACCCGGAGCCTAACGACAGCAGCTGTCCCGTGTTGCTCCCGAACGCGAGGTAGCTCAGGAGGTCCGACTGCGGGATCGGCGGCTGCGCGTCGCTCTCCAGCGAGATGCGCGGTGCGGTGAGCGTGCCGCCGATGAGGATCCGCACGGTGAGCGGCGGGCGGCCGTTGGGCACCTCGTACTCGGCCACCACCTGCAGGTTCGGGTCGAGCTCCTGCGTGCCGATGAACGTGGCCGAGCCGCTCTTCACCTGGAAGCGCTTGCTCAGGAACGTGTACTGCCCGCGGTCGGTGTTCACGATGCCGTCGAGCACGACCGCCTGCTGCGCGCGGTTCATGCGCACGCGCAGGTCGCCGTCGCTGTACACCTCCACGTTCGCCTCGCGCGAGCGCACCCACGTGTCGCGATCGACGCCCACGTACACGTCGGTGCGCAGGTTCGCGAGGAGCGGCGACTGCTGCTCGACGAGGTCCTTGTTCGCGAGCCGAGTCGTGTCGAGCACCGCGAACACGGTGGGATCGCCGGACGAGATGACCTCCTTCTTGTCCGACTCGGGGACGTAGATCACGCCACCGAGCACGCGCGCGCCGCCGCTCACGAACACGCCGTCGAACGGACCGTACGCCGCGATCTGCGCGTCGGCCTTGATGCGGCCGATCTCGTTGTCGAGCACCGTCGCGCGGTCCGCCGTGACGCGCAGGTCGAACGACGGCGCGGACAGCGTCTTGATGCCGATGCCGCCGTGCAGCGCGATGCGCCCATCGGTGCGGCCGGCGATGGAGTCGATGACGACCGTGTCGCCTCTGAGCCGCAGCGCGCCGTTCACGTCCTTCATCAGGATCCCCGCGGCCGTCACGCGGAACCCGGCGTCGACGAGGTTCACCTGCCCGGCGATCTCCGGCTTCTTGATCGTGCCGCGCACCGTGCCCGCGCCGCGCGCCGACCCGCGCACCTCGGCCACCGCGTCGGTGAAGCGCGACGCGAGGTCGAGCGGCAGCGAGTCGGCGCGGAAGTCGGCGACGAGCGGCGCGTCGTCGGCGAGCCGCGGTCCCGTCACGCCCTCGAGCGCGAGGTTGATCGGCAGGCTGCCCGTCACCTCGAGCAGCGTGCGTCCGGTGTCCGGCTGCGTCGCCGCGACGCGGCTCCCCTGCGCCGTCGCGAGCGCGGCGAGCAGACTGCCGCGCGCCTGCGCGCGGCCGGTGAGGCGCCGGTTCGCGTAGTCGATGTTCGCGGCGAGGCTCGGCAGCGCGGTGCCGCGGAAGCTCGCGCTGTCGAGCGCCGCGGTGGCGCGGATGATCGGCGCCGTGAGCGGGCCGGTGATGCTCGCGTCGACGTCGGCGAGGCCGCGCACCGGCACGTCGCTCTGCAGCAGCCCCACGACGTCGGCGACCTGGAAGTTCTCCACCTGCAGCCGCATGTTCGCCGCGCCGCCGGTGGGCAGTCGACCGTCGACGAAGATGCGGCCACCGTAGCCGTTCGTCAGCTCGAGGTTCTCGACCTCGACGCCCGGCTGCCCCCATCGCACGGCGCTCGGGTGCGTCCCGGCCCAGAACGTGGTGTCGAAGCGCATGACGAGCCGGCCGAACAGCAGCTCCCGGCGGTCGGGATAGATGCCGTAGTCAGCGCGTACCGACACGTCGCTCCCCTTGTTCTGCCACACCGCGAGCTGGAGGTTGCCGCCCGGCTCGCGGTACGACGCGCGCACGTCGATCGAGTCGAGCGCGAAGCCGCCCACGAGGAGCGAGTCGGCGACGCCGGCGACGGCGAACGTCTGCTGCTTCGTGCGGATGGCGTTGCCCGCGTACGCGAACCGCGCGCGCTGCACCGCGTTGCCGAGCGCCACGAGGTTCACCGCGCCGGCGCGGCCGCGCGCGTCGAAGCCCTCGATGTTGCCGCGCAGCACGCCCGCGGCGTAGACCGCGCCGGCGAGCGAGTCCTTCGCGATCGTCTGCGGCGTGTCCACCGCGATGCGCGGGATGGTCGCCTCGCCGACGGCGAGCCGCACCTGGTTGCGCTGCGCGTTGCGCGTGGAGTCCGCGCGGGCGGCCGCCACGCGCTCCGCGAGGATCGCCGGGCGCGGCTGGACCTTGCCGGTGAGATGCGGGATGTAGCGCGCGAGCCCGGCGAGCGAGTCGACGTGCGCGAGGTACGACAGCTCGCCGCTGCGCCCCGCCACGAGCCCGAACGTGCCGAGCATGTCGAGGCGCGTCTGCGGCGCGCGCACGGCGAGCGTGTCGACCGTGAGCAGCCCGCCGGCGATGCGCAGCCGGGCGCGCGAGCTGTCGATCGCCACCGTGTCGATGCGCGTCGTGCTGACGTCGGCGTCGAGCCGCGCGACCATCGTCTTCGGGTCGCTGCCGCGGCCGCTCACGTCGGCCCGCGCGGTGATCGACGTGCTCGGCGCCTTCGCGACGACGGCGTTCGCGTTGAACAGCTCCAGACGCGTGCGCAGATCGTACGTCGGCACGTCGCCCATGCCCAGCCGGCCGACGACCGAGACGCGGCCGCCGTCGTTCAGCGCGAGCGCCGACGTCACGGCGAAGTCGCGCATCGTGCCCCGCAGCCGGATCGGCCCGCGCGCGCTGCCGCGCAGCCCGATCGCCGGCGCGAACCGCCCGACCGTGACGAGCGACAGCGGCCGCGCGTCGACGTCGACGTCGAACCACGGATTGCCGGTGCGCCCGCGCACGCGCGTGCGTTCCCGCTCGCTCGCGAGCACCGGCGCCGCGCCGTCGCCCGCGGTGCGACGCGGCGGGATGGGAGGCGGCGCGTTAGGCGAGCCGCTCATCGCGACGGCGGCGCGGCCGACGAGGCGCGAGATCTGCCCGCGGTCGGCGTGCGTGAGGTCCATCCCGGTGACGTCGAGCCGCGACGTGGTGCTGCCGTTCACCGTCGCCCGGCCCGTCACCGTGCCGCCGACGGGGAGCGTCGGTGCGTAGATCTTCGCGAGCGCCACCTGGAACGGCGCGAGCCGCACCTGGAGGTGCCGGGCGCGCACGACGCCGTCGGACGCGCCCACCACGCCGTCGGCGACGATGCGCGACCGTCCCGAGCGCGGCTCGTCGAACGTCACGTCGCCGTCGAGCGCGAGGTCGGCGAGCGTGCCGTCGGCCTTCAGCCGTCCGGTCAGCGTGCCCGGGCGCGGCGACTTCGCCGCCGGCACGAGCTCCTCCAGCATCGTCGTCGTGAGGCCGGCGAACCGCACGTCCGTCGTGTCGATCCGCACCTCGGGGGTGAAGCTGAAGCCGAGGTCCCCCTGCACCGTCGTGCGCGCCGAGCGCAGGTCCATGCCCGCGAAGCGGAACACCGACGTGTCGCTGCCGCCCATGAAGACGTGGAAGCGGCTCGTCGCGATGCCGCTGTCGGGGAGCGCCGGCATGAGGAAGCGCACGTCGTGCAGCGCCGCCGGCCGAGCGTCGCCGGAGATGTCGAGCCCTCCGGTCTTCAGCCCGTAGCTGCCGCTCAGCGCCGCGAACGAACCGGGCATCCACACCTGCATGTTGCGGAACCAGAGCGAGTCGGCGTCGAGGCGGATGTTGCCGTGCGCCTGCGTCACCGTCGCCTCGGGCGGTCGGAACGGCGACGCGATCACGCGCAGGCTGTCGGCCGCGATGAGCCGCGCCTTCTGCCCGGGCTGCGCGAGGCTCACCGTCGGGAACGCGCCGTAGAGCGACCGGTAGTACTGGACCTGCTGGTAGCCGTTAGGCACCTGCCGCACGCGCAGCCGGAACTTCGACGTCGTGTCGAGCGCCACCTTGATCGCGCTGTCGCGCGACGCGGCGGCGAGCGACGAGTCTGGGTTCCACGGGATGCGCACCGTCACGTCGCCGTCGTACACGTGCACGTCGTGCAGGACGATCCAGCTGCCGAAGCCCGTCGACGTCGTGGTGTCCTTCTTCGTCGTGTCGGATGGGAAGATGCGCTCCCAGTTCCACACGCCGTGCGGCGGCCGGTCGAGCACGAGCACCGGGCGCCACAGCTGCACGTGCGAGAGATCGATCTTCTTCGAGAAGAACGGCCGCACCTGGTAGCCCGTGTGTACCGAGTCGGCCTTGAGGAACGGCGCGCCGCTGGAGTCGGTGATCGCGACGTCGTGCAGCGTGAGCCCCTTCAGCAGGTTGCCGCTGATCCGCCCCACGTGGACGCGCCGGTCGCCCGTGTTGAGTGTCGCGATGAGCTTCCGGCGGATCTGCTCGTGTCCCCACTCGGTGTTCGTGAGCACGAACACGGCGACGACCGCGAGCACGACGAGGGCGAACAGGCTGCCGAGCACGATCGCCGCCACGCGTCGTCCGGTGTGGCGCGCGTGCGGCCGTGGCGGCGACGGATGCGCGTGGTCGGGCGTGGGCGTCTGTTCGGTGGCCATCAGAACGCCTCCCCGATGGAGAGGTGAAGCGTGAGTCGGTCGAGCGTGCGGCGCAGCGCGCTGGCGCTCTCGCGCAGCGGGAAGGCGCGGCATCCGGCCGTGTTGCCGGACGAGCACCCCCGGTTCGCGGTGAGGTCGATCAGCCGCCGGGTGCCGAGGCTGTCGAGCTGCGTGAACACCGGCAGCCGCTCGGTGAGCTTCGGCTTGTACCCGATGTCGACGCGCACCGGCCCCACCGGCGACAGGTAGCGCACGCCGACCCCCGGCGTGATCGCGCCCGTGCCCTTGCCGAGCTCCGAGAGCGCCTTCTCACCGAGGATCGCGCCGTCGACGAACACGGCGGCGAGCAGCGGACCCCAGACCGGGACGCGCAGCTCCACGCTGCCCAACGCGAGCGTGGTGCCGCCTAACGGCCGCTCGATGAAGTCGCGGTCGCTGATGGAGTCGCCGCGCTGCTGGAAGCAGCTCCGCAGCACCGCCGGCGTGACGCCGCCGCCGCCGCACGCGTACGTGGTGTCGCCCTTCTCGATCTTGCGGCCGAGGATGAGGTTCGGGTCGACGGTGAGGACGCGCGGCCCGAGCTCGTTCTCGCCGAAGCCGCGCACGCTCTGCGAGCCGCCGGCGTACATCCGCTTGCTGGGATGCAGCACCGGGTCGCCGCCGGACACGCCCACCGCCTGGTTCGTGCTCGCGAGCGCCTTCACCCATCCCGCCTGCGCGCGGAACGCGAGCACCGAGCGCCGCCAGCCGAGCCGCAGGTACGTCGAGCCCGAGCCGAACACGCGGTTGTAGCGGTAGTCGCTGAGCGTCACCCGCGACGCGTGCTCCAGCTCCAGCCGCCCGAGCCACCCGCTCGTCGGCTCGAGCGGGTTGTCGGCGGTGCTGATGGAGCCGGTGAGCGCGGCCGGCGACAGCCGCTGCTGCCCCTGCAGCGCGTCGATCGTCGGGAAGTCGCACGCGCCGAAGTTCACGCAGAAGTACACCTCGCCCGCCTCGACGCGGTTGATCTCGAAGCGATAGGTGGCGCTCAGCGGCACCTGCGTCGTGAGCTCGCGCGTGAACGCGAGGTTGGCGCCGTAGCCGCGGTCGACGAAGATGCCGGGCGACGAGCGCCGCTGCCCGAACACGCCGCCGCCTAACGTGTTCCGCGGCGACCGGAACCACCGCTGCTGCACGTTCGCGCCGAGCTGGAACGTCGGCGCGAGGTAGCGGCTCTCGCGCGCCGCGCCCGCCGGCAGCGTGGAGAAGACGTCGAAGAACGGCTTCGTGCCGTTGAGCTGCTGCGCGCCGAGGTTGCCGACCGACGCGTTGATCGACAGCCGGCGCGGCCCGCCGAGCCAGTAGTTGTCGGTGTAGTTCGCCTGCAGCGCGAAGAAGTCGGCCGTCGTGAAGCCGGCGCTCACGCGCGCGTCGTGGAGCTGTCCCTCGAGCACGCACACGACGACGTTCTTCGTGCTGTCGTGCGGCGCGCTCGCGCCCTGGCCCGCTGCCGCCGCGGCGGGCGCGGCGCGCGTCGGCGCGCCGGCGGCCTGCTGCGCGCACACGGTGCGGCCCGTCGCGGGCCCCGTCGCGACCGCGGTGTCGATGAGCGCGGAGCGGAACAGCCCGGACTCGTACAGCGCGCGCTGGCTCTCGGCCAGCCGGCGGCGGCGCAGCAGCTGCCCGGGCTCGAACGTGAGCGAGTTGCGGATCGTCTCGTCGCTCACGGCCTTCTTGGAGCTGAGGCGCACGACGTCGATGCGCGCGATCGGCGTGAGCGGGCCGGGGCGCGTCGCGATCGTCACGCGCGCGCGGTGGGCGGTCGTGTCCTCGTCGATCTTCGGCGCCTCGACGACGGCGTTGCCGTAGCCGCGATCGAGCAGCCCGGTGCGGATGCGCGCCACCGCGGTGTCCAGCTTCAGCATGTTCAGCGGCTCGCCCGGCCGCAGCCCGGAGCGCCGCTGCTGCGCGCGCCGGCCCCGCCGCTGGCGCATCACGCCCTGAAGCCCACTGACGACGACCGTGTCGACGATCGTCGGCGGGCCCTCGACGACGTCGAACCGCACGCGCACCTCGTTGCCGTCGCGCGCGACCGTCGTGTCCACCTGCGCGTCGCGCCAGCCGCGCCGGTAGTAGAACACGAGCACGCGCAGCACGTCGCGGCGGAACTCCAGCGGATCGAAGTAGCGCCGCTCGTAGAAGTACGGCGACTTCGAGAACAGGCAGACGGGCCGGAAGAGGAGGCTGAGACAGTGCGACGGCTGCGTCGAGAGCGCCTCGCGCAGCTCGCCGAGCTTCACGGACTTCACGCCGTGGAACTCGACCGTCCGCACCTCGGGGTGCTCCATCTCCTTGGAGTCGTCGTGCGGCGCCTGCGCGCGAGCACGCGCGGACGGAACGGCCGACACGATGCACGCGGCGGCCGCCGCCAGCGCGTGGAACGCGGCGTTGCGGCTTTTGAAGAGCATGGTACGCGCCTACCGAGCAAGCCGCGTACCCCTTTCCGGGGCTACGCCCGCCCGTACTCGTCGTACAGCCGCGCCATCGCCCGCATGCCGGTCTCGAAGTTCTCCGCCGACAGCCACTCGTTCGGGGCGTGCGCGTTCTCCCCGGGCAGCCCGAAGCCGACGAGCAGGACCGGTGCGCCGAGGACGTTCTGGAAGTCGCCGACCACCGGGATCGAGCCCCCCTCGCCGACGATCACCGGCTCCCGCCCGAACGCCTCGGCCAGCGCGCGCCGCGCGGCGTCGAACAGTGGGCCCTCGAGGTCGGCGCGCCACGGGCGGCCGCCGTGCAGGTGGTTCACGGTCACCGTGACGCCGCTCGGCGCGACGCGCGCCACGTGCGCCTTCATGAGCCGCTCGATCTCCTGCGGGTCCTGGTCGGGGACCAGCCGGCAGCTCACCTTCGCCATCGCCTTCGCCGGCAGGACCGTCTTCGCGCCCTCGCCCGTGTAGCCGGACAGCAGGCCGTTCACCTCGCACGTCGGCCGCGTCCACAGACGCTCCAGCACGGTATGCCCCGCCTCGCCGCCTAACGCCGGCGCGCCCACCTCGTCGCGGAAGTGCGACTCGTCGAACGGCAGCGCACGCATCCCCGCGCGCACCGCGTCCGGGAACGGGCGCACCTGGTCGTAGAAGCCCGGGATCGCGATCCGCCCCTCGTCGTCGTGGAACGTCGCGAGGATGCGGGCGAGCGCCATCGCCGGGTTCACCACCGCACCGCCGTAGCTCCCCGAGTGCAGGTCCGTCGCCGGCCCCTGCACGTCGATCTGGAAGTACGCCATCCCGCGCAGCGACGAGAGGATCGACGGCTGCCCGGGCGCGAACATCGCCGAGTCGGAGATGACCACCGCGTCGCACTTCAGCCGGTCGGCGTGGTCGCGGATGAACTGCTCGAGGTGCTCGCTGCCGACCTCCTCCTCCCCTTCCGCGAGCACGATCACGTTCACCGGCAGCGTGCCGCGCACCTTCAGGTGCGCCTCGAGCGCCTTCACGTGCAGGAACAGCTGCCCCTTGTCGTCCACCGAGCCGCGCGCGTAGATGCGCCCGTCGCGGATCGTCGGCTCGAACGCGGGCGAGTCCCACAGCTCCAGCGGCTCCGCCGGCTGCACGTCGTAGTGGCCGTAGATGAGGATCGTCGGCCGCGCGGGCGCGCCATGCCACTCGCCGAGCACGATCGGGTGGCCGGCGGTGTCGATGATCTCGGCCGTGAGCCCCGCCGTCGTCAGCGAGTCGCGCACCCACTCCGCGGCGCGGCGGGTGTCGGCGTCGTGCTCGGAGCGCGCGCTCACGCTCGGGATGCGCAGGAAGTCGAACAGCTCGTCGCGCGCGCGCGCGTGGTGCCCGCGTCGAAGTGGGCGGCGAGGTCCTGGAAGCTCGTGTCGGTCATGAAAGGGTATGTCGGGATGAGGATCGGGATCCGCTACGCGGGGCGCTCGGGGCGATACACGATCACGCGCACCTTCTCCAGCGTGATGAGACCTCCGCCGATCATCGCATCGAGCTCGGCGAGCACGCCCTCGATCTTCTCCTCCGTGTCGACGCACTCGACGACGAGCGGCAAGTCGGTGGAGAGCTGCAGGATCTTGTCGGTGTGCACGCGCGCCGTGGCGCCGAACCCCATGATGCCGCGCAGGACCGTGGCGCCGGCCAGGTGCCGCTCGCGCAGCAGCGCGACGATCGCCTCGTGCAATGGCGCGCCCTTGTGGCGGTCGCGCTCGCCGATGTGGATGCGCATGAGGACACGCTCGCCGACGAGTCCGTGCATGGAGCCTCCTAGCTGCCGCGGGCGATGGTGCGCACCGCGGCGGCGAATCCGGCGAACGTGGCGAGGAGCGACGCCCCCACGCTCGCGACGATGTACGTGCTCGCCCGCGCCCAGCTCCCGGACTCCATCAGCCGCGCGGCCTCGTAGCTGAACGTGGAGAACGTCGTGTACCCGCCGCAGAAGCCGATCGTCAGCGCGGCGCGCAGGTCGGGCGACGCCGTGGTGCTCAGCATCCAGCGCATCAGAAAGCCGAGCAGGAACGAGCCCGTGACGTTGATGACGAGCGTGCTGAGCGGGAACGTGGCGGTGGCTCGCTGAATCCAGGTTCCCAGGCCGTAGCGCGCCACCGTGCCGACGGCGCCGCCGAGGGCGATGGCGAAGGTCGTTCGCATGGGGCGGGAATCTAATCCGCAGATTGCGCAGATTACGCAGATGACGAATCGCCTGATCGACGAGACCAGCCCCTATCTCCGCCAGCACGCGCACAACCCCGTCGACTGGCATCCGTGGGGCGACGAGGCGTTCGCGAAGGCACGCGCGGAAGACCGGCCCATCCTGCTCAGCGTCGGCTACGCGGCGTGCCACTGGTGCCACGTCATGGAGCGCGAGTCGTTCGAGGACGCGGCGACCGCGCAGCTCATGAACGAGTGGTTCGTCCCCGTGAAGGTCGACCGCGAGGAGCGCCCCGACGTCGACGCGATCTACATGCAGGCGACGCAGGCGATGACGGGGCACGGCGGATGGCCGATGACGGTGTTCCTCACGCCCGACGGGGAGCCGTTCGTCGCCGGCACGTACTTCCCGCCGGAGGATCGGCACGGCATGCCGAGCTTCCGCCGCGTGCTGCGCGCCGTGGCCGAGGCGTGGCGCACGCAGCGGGAGAAGGTGGAGCGCACGACGAGCGCGCTGCGCGACATGTACGCCGAGGCGGCGCGCGCCGCGGTGCCGAGCGGCACGCTCGACGACGACACGCTCGTGCGCGCGGTGCGGAGCATCGCCGCCACGTACGACCGCGACCGCGGCGGCACGAAGGGCGCCCCGAAGTTCCCGCCGGCGATGGCGTACGACTTCCTGCTGCGGCGGTGGGCGCGCACGGGCGACCCGTCGCTGCTCGACATGGCCGCGCACACGTTCCGCGCGATGGCCCGGGGCGGCATCTACGACCAGGTCGGCGGCGGCTTCCATCGCTATGCCGTCGATGCCATCTGGCTCGTGCCGCACTTCGAGAAGATGCTCTACGACAACGCCCTGCTGTCGCGGCTCGGCGTGCACCTGTGGCAGGCGACCGGCGACGCCGAGGCGCGCCGCGTGACCGAGGAGACGCTGCGCTGGGTGGCGCGCGAGATGACGGCCCCGAGCGGCGGCTTCTACGCGACGCTCGACGCCGACAGCGAGGGGCACGAGGGGAAGTTCTACGTCTGGGACCACGACGACCTGCGCGAGGCGCTCGACGCGAGCGGCTTCTCGCCGGGCGACATCGAGGCGGTCGTCCACTACTGGGGCGTCACGCCGATGGGCAACTTCGAGGGGCACAACATCCCGTTCGTGTCGCGCCCGTCGACCGCGGACGACGTCGAGCCGGCCGCCGAGGAGGGGAGCGACGCGTCGCTCGCCGACGCCGTGCGTCGCGCGAAGCACGCCCTGCTCGCCGTCCGCGCCCACCGCGTGCGCCCCGCGCGCGACGAGAAGATCCTCGCCATGTGGAACGGGATCATGCTCCGGGCGGTCGCCGAGGCCGCGCGGGCGTTCGATCCCGGGAGCGAGGGATCCGCCTGGCTGCGCGACCTCGCGCTCCGGAACGGGGAGTTCCTCGCGTCCACGCTCGTCGACCCGGCCACCGGGCGGGTGATGCGCGTCCACATGGAGGGGGTCACCCGCATCCCCGGCTTCCTCGAGGACCACGCCGGCGTGGCGCTCGGCTTCCTCGCGCTGTGGGCGCTCACGTTCGACGAGCGGTGGCTCGACCTCGCCCGGCGGATCGGCGAGGCGACGGTGCAGTGGTTCTGGGACGAGGAGGTCGGCGCGTTCTTCGACACCGCCTCCGACGCCGAGCGCCTCGTGACCCGGCCCCGCGATCCGACCGACAACGCGACGCCGTCCGGAACGTCGCTCGCCGTGGAGCTGTTGCTCGTCCTCGCCGACGTCACGGGCGACGAGGGGTACCGTCGACGCGCGGACCGGGTGCTCGCCTCGCTCGCCGAGCCGCTGGCCCGCCACGCCCCCGCGTTCGGCCACCTGCTCGGCGCCGCGGACATGGCGGTGGACGGGGCCGTGGAGCTGGTGCTCGTCGGTGATCCCGCCACAGCCGGGTTCCGCGCGCTCGCCGCGGCGGCGGGGCGGCGTTACGTGCCGTCGCTCGTCGTCGAGGGGGGCCCCGAGCGGTCGGGCCACGGCCGGCCGCTGCGGGCAGGGCGCACCGCGATCGGCGGGCGGGCCACGGCGTACGTGTGCCGCCACGCCACCTGCGACCTCCCGACGTCGGACCCCGCGGTGCTCGACCGGCAGCTCGCCGCGGCAGGGCGGAGCGCTCCGGGCCCCCGCTGACGGCGGCCGCGGAACCCGACCGGTGTGTGCGGGTACCCGCGCGACGCCGCACAGCACTCGATGTTGTTACGTCCGGGTCCGCTTACTACTCTCTCTAGGATGACGGCGCCCCCCGGCTGCCTCGCGGCCGGGCGGAGCGCGTCGACGCGCTCCCCGTGCGTCCTGGATCACCGTCCGGCTGCCGTCCGGGCGCGGACTCACAATCACCGGAAATCCTTCATGCGGTCTCTTCTCTCCCTCTCCGCGACCCGGTCGCGTCGAGGGCTGGCGGTCCTCGCCGCGGTGCTGGCGACGCTCACGACGGGGTGCGAGTTCATCACCGGCGTGCCGAAGGTGGTGTCGGTCGACGTCAGCCTGAGCCCCAACGACAGCCTGCCGGCCCGCGCGCAGGGCCAGGCGATCGCCGCGGTGCACGGCAAGGGGGACCGGAACCTCACGAACAGCTCGAAGATCAGCATCGGCTTCGAGTCCAGTAACCCGGCCGTCGCCACCGTGAACGCCAGCTCGGGCGCGCTCACGACCGTCTCCGAGGGGACGACGATCATCACCGCGACGGCGCGCGGCGTGAAGGGGAGCGCGACGCTCGTCGTGACGCAGGAGATTCCGGTGCGCGTGGACGCGCCGCCGCCGACGGTGCACCTGAACGAGCGGGTGCAGCTCGTGATCACGCCGATCGGCGCGACCGGTCAGGCGCTCGGCAAGCGCGCGGTCACCATCACGAGCACGAACACGAACGTCGTGACGGTGGAGACGGACAACACGACGACCGGGACGTTCGTGAAGGGCGTGACGGTCGGTCAGGCGACGGTGACGGGCAGCGTGCAGGGCGTGCCGTTCAACACCGTCATCACCGTCCAGCCGCCGAGCGTCGCGAAGGTCACCGGCGCCCTGCAGAAGGGGAAGAACGAGCTGCTCGAGACCGAGTCGAACCAGATCGCCGTGTCGCTGTTCGCCGCCGACAACGCGCCGATCTCGACGGCCGGCCAGACGATCACGTACTCGAGCAACGACCAGACGGTCGCCACGGTGAACCCGCAGTCGGGCGTCGTCACCGGCGTGCGGCAGGGCACCACCACGATCGACATCGCGGTCGCCGGCACGTCGGCGCGCGGCAGCGTCGCCATCACCGTGCTGCCGATCCCGGCGAAGGAGATCCGCTTCGGCAACCGCGCGCCGTTCATCCGACTCGGCTCCAACGGCACCGGCGTCCCCAGCTCGCGCGTCGCGGTGCCGGCGGACAGTCTCGGACGCGCAATCCTGAACCGACAGGTGCAGTACAAGAGCACCGACCCGTCGGTGTTCTCGGTGACCTCGCTCGGCACGGTCGTCGGGCAGAAGCTCGGCCAGGCGCTGCTGATCGCGAGCGTCGACAACGGCGCCGTTGCCGACACGATCAAGCTCACCGTCACGCCGGTGCCGATCGCCGTCGTGCAGGTGCTGCCGATCCAGGCCAACATCACCGCCGGTCAGACGCAGCGCTTCACCGCGACGCTCACCGACTCGCTCGGCGTCACCGTGAGCGGCCGGCCGATCACGTGGACGTCGAGCAACTCCGTCGCCGTGCCGGTCGACCAGACCGGGCTCGTGACGGGCGTCTCGGCGGCGACGGCGGTCATCTCGGCCATCACGGACGCGGTGCCGGGGCTCCCCGGGTCGCAGATCGGCCAGGCCCAGGTGCTCGTGCTCCCCATCCCGATCGCCACGATCGACGTCCAGCCGACGACGGTGACGCTGAGCCTCCGCTCGTCGCCGGCGACGGTGGTCTCGGTGACGCCGCGCGACGCGAACGGGGCCGCGCTGTTCGGGCGCACGGCCAACATCTCCGTCCAGTCGGACGACCCGTCGGTGGCGTCGGGCGACGCGCAGGGCAACATCCGCGGGTTCAAGCAGGGCACCGCGAAGCTCACCTACCAGGCGCTCGACCAGAACCTGCAGCCGCAGGGGCAGCCGACGGTGGTCATCGTGACCGTGACGCAGTAATCGCGGCTCCTCGAGTGCGCGGCGGCCGGTGCACGGGAAGCGACTCCCTGCACCGGCCGCTCGCGTTTCGATGTATCCTCATCGCCATGGACGAACCCCGGGACACCTGCGACCACTGCGGCTCGGCGCGGCTCGTGTGGCGGAAGTGCAAGCAGATCTGCCTCGACTGCGGCCGCATCAACCGGTCGTGCGCCGATCTGCGCGACGACGACGCGCCGCCGTCTTGCGCGGTCGCGTGACCCGAGCGGAGTTTGGCCCATGCGTCCTTCCCCCTCCGTCCTGATCGACGCGGCGCCGCCGGGGCGCTCCTCGACGTTCGCTCCCGCGTCGGACGCCGCGACGCCACCCGTGGAGGGGACGCGCTGCGCGAACTGCGGCGGCGAGGGGTGCGAGCACTACTGCCCGCGCTGCGGCCAGGAGACGCACGACCTCCACCGCTCGCTGTACGGCATCCTCGGCGAGCTGCTGGACACGTTCGCGGGATGGGACGGCAAGATCCCGGCGACGCTGTGGCTGCTCGTGCGGCGGCCGGGCGGGCTGACGCGCGAGTTTCTCGCGGGCCGACGCGTGCGCTACCTCCGGCCGCTGCGACTGTACCTCACGATGAGCGTGCTGTTCTTCGTGTCGCTGTCGCTCCTGCGCGACCCGCCGAGCGCGGCGCCTAACGACGTGCAGAAGTCGCTCGTCACGTTCAGCCGCACGGGCGCGCCGCCCAGCGCAGCGACGGCCGGCACCGCGCTCACCGACCAGTCGGGCGTCGTGCGCGACGACGCCGAGTTCAAGGCGTTCCTCGAGCGGCACCGCAACGAGAAGGGGAACGACCCGCGCGCGTGGTTCAAGCGCCACTTCGTGGGCGGCCTGCTGAAGCTGCAGCACATGTCGCCGACCGAGCAGCGCCTCGTGCTGAGGAACGCGATGATGCAGAAGGCGCCGAACATGGTGTTCCTGCTGCTCCCCGTGTTCGCGCTGCTGCTGCGCCTTCTGTACCTGCGGACGCCGGTCTACTACGCCGAGCACTTCGTGTTCGCGCTGCACAACCACGCGTTCGCGTATCTCGCGATGACGACGGCGCGCGTGTCGGCGGTGGGTCTGCGCCCGGTGGGGTTCGGCGCGGTGGCGGCGATCCCGCTGCTGTGGATGCCGATCTACTTCTTCGCGTCGATGCGCCGCGTCTACGGCGGCTCGCGCAGCCGGACGGCGGTGAAGTTCGTCGCGCTCTCGCTCGTCTACGGCACCGTCCTGTTCTGCGCCGTGCTGGCCACCGCGCTCGTCTCGCTCGTCACGCTCTGAGCGCGGTGGCCGCGACGCACGTCAGCGCTCGGGCTTCCGCTGCAGATCCGTCGCGCCGTGCCCCTCCTTCTTGGGCGGCGGCTCGCTGTGCGTGAGCTCCACGGGGCTCTGCGCGTGTCCCTGTTGCGCGTGCGCGCGCCAGCCGTGGCGCGTGTCGCCGGTGTGCGGCTCGGACGGTGGGACGTCGGCGAAGCCCGCCGCGCCGGAGCGCGTGTCCATCGCCAGGTCGCTCATCCCCTCCCCCTCGCGGCCGCGGCGGTTGTCGCGCGCGAGGTCCTCGTCGTACTGATCGGGCAGGTCGGAGCGGCTCCGCTGCCGGTCGTTGCCGCTCCGCCCCGCGGCGTCCGTGTCGGTGCCGCGCGCGTGGTTGCCGATGCTCTCGCGCGCGTCGCCACGCGCCTCGTTGCGCGAGTCGCTCTTCACGTCGTTGCGCGTCGCCGGGTCGTCGATCTGGCGCACGTCGTCGTTGTCGCGGTACCGGTCGCGCTCGTTGTCTGCCATGCTGCCTCCAGGCTCAGAGGCGGCCTCACCGGGGCAGCGAGCGTGCCACCGCCGACGCTATCCGACGACCAGGCCGCGGCACTCGCCCAACCCGATCCGTACGGCCCCTTCCGCCTCGCAGTAGCCGCGGAGGATCACCTCGTCCCCGTCGTCGAGGAACGCGCGCGTCTCGCCGCCCGGTAGGGAGAGCGGCTCGGCGCCGCGCGTCGTGAGCTCCAGCAGGCAGCCGCGCGACGACGGCTCGGGGCCCGAGACGGTGCCACTCGCGAGCAGGTCGCCGGGACGCAGGTTGCAGCCGTTGCTCGTGTGGTGCGTCACGAGCTGCGCAGGGGTCCAGTACATGTCGGCGAACGAGCCGTGGCTCACGCGGCACGGGTCGAGCCCCGCGTCGCGCATGCGCGCCGTGGAGAGCCACACCTCGAGCGTGACGTCGAACGCGCCGCGCGCCTGGTCCACCACGGACACCAGGTGCGGCAGCGGGGCCGGGTCGCCCTCGGGGCGCGCGAACGCGGCGCGGCGGAACGGCTCCAGCGCGTCGAGCGTCACGACCCACGGCGATACCGTGGTCGCGAAGCTCTTGGCGAGGAATGGGCCTAACGGCTGGTACTCCCAGCTCTGGACGTCGCGTGCCGACCAGTCGTTCACGAGGGACACGCCGAACAGGTGCGACTCCGCGTCGTCGATCGCGAGCCGCTGGCCGAGCGACGTGCCGGCGCCGATGTAGAAGCCCAGCTCCAGCTCGTAGTCGAGCTGCCGCGTGGGACCGAACGTCGGCCGCTCGTCGTCGGGGCGCTTGGTCTGGCCGTGCGGGCGCCTAACGGGCGTGCCGCTCCGCACGATGCTCGACGCGCGGCCGTGGTAGCCGATCGGCACCCACTTGTAGTTCGGAAGCAGCGGCTGGTCGGGACGGAACAGGCGCCCGACGTTCGTCGCGTGGAACACCGACGCGTAGAAGTCGGTGTAGTCGCCCACGTCGGCGGGGAGGAACAGCTCCGCGTCCGCCATCGGCACGAGGATCCGCTCGGCGCGCTCGCGGTCGTAGCGCGTCGGCGCCCCGCCCGCGCGCAGCACGCGGCTCACGCCCGCGCGCAGCGCCGTCGCGTGCGCGCGGCCGAGCGACATGAGCACGTTGAGCGACGGCGCCGCGCACGCGATCGCCGCCGGCCCCTCGCGCACGTCCTCCAGCAGCCCCTCTGCCAGACACGCGCAGAGATCCAGGATCTGGTCGCCGATCGCGACGCCCACGCGCGGCGCCTCGTCGCTTCCCGCGCGGCGGAAGACGCCGAACGGCAGGTTCTGGATCGGGAACTCGGTGGCGGGGTCGTGCGCCGACTCCACCCACGAGCGGAGCTTCGGATCGAGCGTGTCGTTCACGTGACGTTCGGTGTGCGGGCGTCGATGAGCGTCGGTCAGTCGTCGGTTGCGGCCAGCGCGGCACCGGCGGCCGCAGGAAGCAGGCCGAGCGCGCGCAGCTCCGCCACCGGCTCCGCGAACGAGCACGACCCGAACGACGCGAACGCCCGTCGCGCCGCGCGCACCGCCGTTAGGCCCGCGCCGAGCCCGCGCCAGCGCAGCCCGCCGTCGTCGAACGCCAGCGCGCCGACGTCGCGCTCCTCGAGCAGCGGCTGGACCGCGCCGGCGTCGTGCCCGTCCGCGAGCAGCGCGGTCGCCGCGAGCGCGTTCAGGAATCCGTGCATCGTGCCGCGCGCGCACCCCGGCTCGTACGTGAGCGCGTGCTCGCCGCGCAGCGCGTGGTGCAGCCCCGCGGTGAGCTTGAACGACACGCCGCGCGCGACGCACGCCGCGACGAACCGGACGACGACGTCGGCGTCCGGGAACGCGTCGGCGGTGACGCCGCCGGTGCGCAGCTTCAGCGACACGCCGTGCGCGTGCGCGGCACGGGCGAGCGCGTCGTGATCGGCGCCCCACGGCACCTCGACGAACGTCGCCGCCGGTGCCACGCCTGCATCGGCCGCCGCGCGCCGCGCGAGCGCCAGCGCGTCCGCGTCGCCGCCGCGGAGCTCGAGCGCGTTCACCGGCGCGTCGCACGCGACGCGGAACGCCGTGATGCGCGCGAGGTCGATCCCCCACGCGATGCCGAGCCCTCCGGCCGGGTCGAGCGGCGCGGTCGCGAGCACGGCGAGCCGCCACGCCGCCGATCCGTTAGGCACCTCGGTCGTCATCGCTTCCGCGAGGTCGCCGAGCCGCGCCGCCGGCACCACCAACCGCCCGAGCATCCACCGCTCGGCGCTCGCGCGGTGCTCGCCGAACTGCCGCACCGCCGCGGCGAGATCGAGCGCCGCGGGCGGGAACAGCCCCGCGTAGTCGACGACGCGCGCGAGCAGGATCTCCAGGGCGGTCATGCGGATAACATAGTGGCGCGTGACGGGGGCTCGCGTCACCCCGTCACGCGTCACGGCTCAGCGAAGCGCCTGCTGCCGCGCGGTCGCCTTCAGCTTGTCGCTGGCGTAGATCGCGACCTCGACGCGGCGGTTCTGCTGCCGGCCGGCCTCGGTGTCGTTCGGGGCCACCGGCTCCGTCTCGCCCCGACCCGCGGGCTTCACGTGCGCGCTTGGCACGCCCTGCTGCACGAGGTACGCGGCAGCCGCGGCGGCGCGACGCTCGGAGAGTCGGAGATTGTAGGCATCGTCGCCGACCGCGTCGGTGTGGCCGACGATCGTGAGGTCGGTGTCCGGATACTTGTCGTAGCTCGCGGCGAGCTCGCGCAGGTTCGCGCGCGCCGGCTCGCGCAGCACGTCGGAGTCGAAGTCGAACAGCAGGCCGCTCTCGAACGTCACGAGGATCCCCTCGCCCACTCGCTCGACGCGCGCGCCCTTGATGTTCTGCTGGATCTCCTTCGCGCGCTGGTCCATCTGGTGGCCGATGATCGCGCCCGCCGCCCCGCCGACCGCTGCACCGATGATCGCGCCGCGCGCCGTGCCGCCGTTCTTGCTGCCGACCGCGCCGCCCGCCGCGGCGCCCGTCGCCGCGCCGATGATGGCGCCCCGCTCCTTGTTGTTCAGCGACGCGCACGCGTCGAGCGTCATTCCCGCGACGGCGAGCGCCGCGAGGATCGTCGCCCGAGAACGCCACTGCCGCACCATGAATCGCTGCATCGCAAATCTCCGAGTCGTCGTGATGACGTGTCGTACCCACGTCGATCGCGGCGGTTTCCTCAGATCGGATGCCGCAGGGGTCGCACGCGGAGACGCGGAGTCCGCGGAGCACTGCACCGTTACGTGGCAGTGCTCCGCGGACTCCGCGTCGCTGCGTGTGCTATCGGGCTCGCCTAACGGATGCGATAGAACGTCGGCCGGCCGACGCGCCCGACGCCGCTGCGCGGCACGCCGTAGCCGCCGTTCCCCGGGAAGCCGACGGGCATGCCGCCGATCCCGGTCGGGATGCCGCCGCGGCGCGGATGGTCGCGCTCGCAATGGTCGTCGTCGCCGATCGCGCCGCCGCGGATCACGACGCCGATGACGCCGCCGATGCCGCCGAGCACTCCACCGAGGCCGCCGCCGCGCCCGCGGCGCGACACCGTGATGCCGCCCGCGTCGCCGCCGTCGGTGGGCGACACGCTGATCACGCCGTCACCGCTCGACCCCGACATGGACGGGTTCTCGCTCCGCGCGGGCATCGGCTCCTCGGTCACGGCAGGCGCCGCGGCGGGCGCCGGCGCTTCCACCGGCGCGTCGGCGGCCTGCGCGACCGACTGGGTCTGCGCCGCGACGGGCGCCGGAGCGGGGGGCGCGTGGTCCACGTGCGACCGGGGCGCCTTGCTCGGCGACTTCCGCGACGGCGCGCCCGCCTTTCCGGCGCCCTTCGTCGCGCGCTCCCCCGACTCGATCGCCGAGACGAAGCGCGTCGCGGGGAGGTCGCGCCCGCTCTGGGCGAGGGCGACGGTGCTCGCCTGCGCGAGCTCGAGATCGCGTTGCAGCGCGTCGTTCGCCGTGACGTCGCGCGACGCATTCCGGCACGCTCCGCCGACGGACAGCGAGAGCAGCGCGACACGCCCGGCCAGCCTCGTGGAGTTGAGACGCACCGTGTCCTCCTACTTCATTTCAGGGTCCGGCCCCATGCCGGGCCCATACCGCAAAGCATGTCGCGGACCGAACCGTTCGGCGCGCGATTTCCCAGGGAAAGCGTCGCGGTCCCGCTCGAGAGCGTCCGTCGCGGAGGACGAACCGCCGTCCCCGCGAGAGGGCAGCACCGTCCGTGTCGGGATGACGACTCGTCGGACCGCGCCGTGCAGGAAGTTACGCACCGTTCGCACGCTCCGCGGCTCCTCCACCACGCCGCACCCATCGTCCCCCACCCGTGATCGCACCGTCGTCGCCCAGTCGTCCGCGCGCGTTGCTGCTTCCCGCGCTGCTCGCCGCCGCGCTCCTCGGCGCGCTGTGCGCGTGCACCGCGCCGCCGGCGAGCGACCCGCGCCGCGACGCCGCGCTCTCCGACACGCTCACCGCGCTCATCGTGCGCGCGTACGACTTCTCGCGCCCGGGCTTCGTGGAGCGCGCGACGAGCCTCTACGCGCCGACGGGCCCCGTGATCTCCGCCGCCGCCGGCCGGGTGACGACGACGCGCGCCGCGGTGGTGCAATCGATCGCGAGCTTCTGGGACCGCGTCGGCCGCAACATGCAGGGCCCGCGCTTCCTGATCCGCGAGCGCCACGCGACGGCGTTAGGCCCGGCCGCCGCCGTGCTCACGATCGCGTACGTCATCCCGCACCACACGCCGGAGGGACGTCCGCACACGCTCGGCGGCGCGTGGACCGCGCTGTTCGTGCGCCGCGACGACCGGTGGGTGATCGTGCAGGAGCACCTGTCCGATCTGCCGCCGCAGCCCGAGCGGATGGATTCGACGATGGCGATGCCGTGACGGCGCGCTAGGTAATGCGAAGTGCGTAGCGGTGTCCTGTTCTCCGCCGAGCAGAACACCGCTACGCATCACGCCCTACGCGCTGCGCTGGCCGTCGTCAGGCGCGGCGCCGCCGCATGCGGAGCGCCGCCAGCCCCACGAGCCCCGTCCCCACCAGCGCGTACGCGCTCGGCTCGGGAACGGCGGTGAGATAGCCGCGAATCTCGCCGCCCGCGAACTGCACCGTGTGGAAGTTGATGTACGCGTTGCCGGCGAGGATGTTCGGCAACTGCGCCTGCAGCGTCGTGTTGTTCCCCTCGAGCAGGTTCCAGACGCCGGAGCACGTGCCGCCGACCCCCGTGGCGAACGCCGTGCAGTCGTCCGTCAACCCGCTCGGAACGGTGTTGGCGTTGTCGAGGAACAGATCGTTGAACGGCGACCCGTGGAAGCCCCACGCGACCGGATTGTTCAATCCACTCCCCGGTCCGTTCGGTCCCGAGTGGATGTGCGCGTTGAGCAGATCGTCGTTCGGGTCGGCGGACTGCGAGTGCGTGAAGTCGAGTCCGAACACGGTCGCGTTGAACGACAACTGCGTGTGCGCGGCGTTGAGCACGAACGTCGCCGTCCCGAACGAGATCCGCGGAGCGCCCGCCACCGTCGTGGGGTGGGTCGGCGGGACCTCCTGCGAGTTCGTGATGTTGGCGAAGAACGTCATCTGCTGCGCGGACAGCGGACCTGCGGCGAGCGGTACGAGCAGTACGGCTCCCATCTGCACCAGCCGTCGGACGGCAAGCATGATCCTACCCCCCCTGTGAGAGTGGACTGCGTGTGCAAGCGTCGCGTGTGATGCATTACGCGCGCCGCGCCGGTCGAGGTCGCCGCGGAACTGCCGCCGCGTCAGTCGAAATCGAGCGCGATGTCCAGCGCCGGTGCCGAGTGCGTGAGCGCACCGACCGAGATCCAGTCGACGCCCGTCTCGGCGATCGCGCGGACCGAGTCGAGGCGTACGCCGCCCGACGCCTCGGTGGTCGCGCGTCCCTTGCACAGCGCGGCGCACTCCTTCATCAGCTCGAGCGACATGTTGTCGAGCATGATGACGTCCGCGCCCGCCGCGAGCGCGGCTCCCACCTGCGCCTTCGTGTCGCACTCCACCTCGACGCGCGCGCCGTCCGGCGCGAGCTCGCGCGCCCGCCGCACGGCGAACGCGATGTCGCCGTCCACCGCGGCGAGGTGGTTGTCCTTGATGAGCACCGCGGTCGCGAGATCCATCCGGTGGTTGTAGCCGCCGCCGGCGCGCACCGCGTACTTCTCCAGCCGCCGCCACCCCGGCGTCGTCTTGCGCGTGTCGAGGATGCGCGCGCCGGTGCCGGCGACCGCCGAGACGTAGCGCGACGTCAGCGACGCGACGCCGGAGAGCCGCTGCAGGAAGTTCAGCGCCACGCGCTCGGCGGAGAGGATGCCGCGTGCGTGGCCGGTCATGAACAGCACCGGCATGCCCGGCGTCACCATCGCCCCGTCGGGCACGTCGACGCGGACCGTGATGCGCGGGTCGATCTGCCGGAACGCCTCCACGGCGAGCGGCAGCCCGGCGACGACGCCCTGCGCGCGCGCGACGATGTGCGCCCGCGCACGGCGCTCGCTGAGCACCGTGGCGATCGTCGTCACGTCGTTGAACGCCTCGTCCTCGAGCAGCGCCTCGCGCACCAGCACCGAGGTCTGGGACGGCGTCAGCGGATAGAGGGCCGGCTCCACCGGCATGACGATGGCGTGTTCCGACGTCGTCGCCAGCCCCTCGAGCATGCGCGACAGCGGCGTGTGCGTGCGGCGGTCGCCCGTGCGGCGGTCCCCGCTCCGGCGGTTCGGCTGCGGCGCGTCGCCGCGCGGTGCATGCCCGGAAGGGATGGACGGGTCGCGGCTCGGCTCGGGGGTCGGTGTCGTCATTCGCCTGGGTCCTCGTCCGACGTGCGGAACGGCGAGAGCGCCGGCCCGCCCCGTCCGCCGATCGCGATCATGCGCTCGATCGCCCGCCGCGCGCGCGCGCGGCGACGTCCTCGGGCACGGTGATCTGGTGAGTGAGCGTCTCGAGAGCGTGGCGCACCTTCGGCAGCGTCGTGACCTTCATGTAGGCGCACTGCGCGCGGTCGTTCGCCGCGTAGAACGTCTTGCTCGGATGCGCGCGACGCAAGCGGTGCAGGATCCCGAGCTCGGTCGCCACGATGAACTCCGCCGCCGGGCTGTCGCCGGGACGCTTGATCATCCCCTCCGTGGACAGGATGTGGACGTCGCGCGCGTCGATCGCGCCCGCCGAGATGGCCTCCACCACCGGGGTCGCGCAGCCGCACTCGGGGTGGATGAGGAACTCCGCGCCCGGATGCGCCGCGCGCTGGAGGTTGATGTGCTCCGGGTCGATGCCGGCGTGCACGTGGCACTCGCCCATCCACACGTGGATGTTCTTGCGCCCCGTCACCCGCCTAACGTGCGCGCCGAGGAACATGTCGGGGAGGAACAGGATCTCCTGGTCCTCGGGGATCGACTGCACGATCTCCACCGCGTTCCCCGACGTGCAGCAGTAGTCGCTCTCCGCCTTCACCTCGGCGGTGGTGTTGACGTACGCGACCACCACGGCGCCGGGATGCTCCGCCTTCCACGCGCGGAGCTGCGCGCCGTCGATCGTCGCGGCGAGCGAGCATCCCGCGGCGAGATCGGGCAGCAGCACGATCTTCTCCGGCGACAGGATCGCCGCCGTCTCCGCCATGAAGTGCACGCCGCAGAACACGATGACGTCGGCGTCGGTGCTCGCCGCCTCGCGCGAGAGGCCGAGCGAGTCGCCGACGAAGTGCGCGACGTCCTGGATCTCCGGGCGCTCGTAGTTGTGCGCAAGGATGACCGCGTTGCGCTCCTCGGCGAGCGCGCGGATCTCCTCGTGTAACGCCTGGTCGTAGTTGGCCTGTAGTACGGTCATGGGGTGAATCCTAATGCGGCGGCGCGGGTACGGCGGCGCTAGTGGTGCGGCACTGAGCCCGCGGCGCTGGTGACGCGTGGTATCGGGGCCGCCCCTTTCGGCGCCGCCGTACCAGCGCCGACGTATCAGCGCCGCGTCACCATTCGATGTGCTTCCCCTGCCACTTCCGCCGGTCCTTCGGGAAGTCGCTGCGGAAGTGCCCTCCACGCGACTCGCGGCGCAGCAGCGCGGCCTCGGCGATCAGCCGCGCGGTGTCGAGCATGTTGCGCTCCTCCGTCATGCCCGGCGTGAGGCGCGCCTCGATGTCCTCGAGGCGGGCGAGCCCCGCGCGCAGCCCGCGCGCGGTGCGGTCGATGCCCGCGTGCTCCCACATCACCGAGCGGATCGCGTCGGACGCCACCTGGGCCGCGCCGCGGTCCTCGAGCGGCGGCACCTCCCACGTGGCGCGGCGGCGGGGGTAGCTCTTCAATCGCGGCGTGGCCTCCAGATCGCGCGCCACACGCTCGGCGAACACGAGTCCCTCGAGCAGGGAGTTCGACGCGAGACGGTTCGCGCCGTGCACGCCGGTGCGCGCCACCTCGCCGGCCGCGTAGAGCCGCGGGAGGCTCGAGCGGCCGCAGAGGTCCGTCACGATGCCGCCCATCATGTAGTGCGCGGCCGGCGTCACCGGGATGAGATCCGTCTGCGGGTCGATGCCGCGCGCGCGGCAGAGCGCCGTGATGCCGGGAAACCGCTCGGCGAAGCGCACGCCGTCCTTCGCGCCGATCGCGCGCGCATCGAGCCACACCTTGCCGTGGCGCTGCTGCTCGCGGAAGATCTCGCGCGCCACCACGTCGCGCGGCGCCAGCTCGGCGAGCCGGTGGCGCTTCGGCATGAAGCGCTCGCCGAGCGCGTTCACGAGCGTCGCGCCCTCGCCGCGCACCGCCTCGCTGACGAGCGACAGCGGGTTCTCCGGCGTGTCGAGCGCGGTCGGGTGGAACTGCACGAACTCCATGTCGGAGAGCCGCGCGCCGGCACGATGCGCGATCGCGAACCCGTCGCCGGTGGCGACGAGCGGGTTGGTGGTGTAGCGGAACACCTGCCCGCAGCCGCCGGTGGCGAGCACCGTCGCGTCGGCGACGATCTCCGTCGCCTTGCCGGCCAGGCTCGCGCGCGCACCGACGACCGTGGGCTCGCCGTCCACGTCCTCGACGATGAGGTCGAGCACGCGCGCGCGCTCCAGCACCGTCACCCGCGCGCTCTCGCGCACGCGCGCGATGAGCGTGCGCGCGACCTCGGCGCCGGTCTGGTCGCCCTGCGCGTGGACGATGCGGCGGCGCGAGTGCGCGGCCTCGCGACCGAGCTTGAAGTCACCCGACGGGGTGAGGTCGAAGCGCGCGCCGGCGAGCTGCAGCTCCTTCACCCGCGCCGGTCCCTCCTCGACGAGCACCTGCACGGCCTCGGCGTCGCACAGCGCGGCGCCCGCGGCGAGCGTGTCCTCGCGGTGCAGCGCCGGCGAGTCCCCGGCGCCGAGGGCCGCGGCGATGCCGCCCTGCGCGTAGGCGGTCGAGGAGTCGAACAGCGAGCGCTTCGTGAGCAGGAGGACGTCGCCCGCCTCGGCGGAGCGCCAGGCGGTGTGCAGGCCGGCGATGCCGGTGCCGACGACGAGGATGCGGGTGCGAAGGCGTTCGACCATGTGGGCGCCCGGTGATGCGGGATGTGGGCCAGGCCCAGCGGTGACCTCGGTCACGTGCCCCACGCCGCCGTGCGCGCGAGGCGTCCGCCCCTAGGAACCCGGCCACAAAACTCTAGTATATTCCTGTCTTGTCCCGATTACCGCGCTGCGGGCCTCGAGCTCGTCGGCGCACGACGCGTCCCGTGCCTTGGAGATCCGCATGAAGTTCCGTCGCGCCGTGCCCATGCTGGGCCTGCTGTCGACGCTCGCCGCCCCGGCCTACGCCCAGGTGGCGGCTGGCGCCTGCAACATCGATCAGAACAAGCCGGGGTCCGTGAAGAACGCGACGCTGAGCCTCGTCCGCCTGCAGGGCGCGACCACGCCTGAGGCGCGTGGCCGCATCCTGACGGACGTGATCAAGCAGCTCAGCGCCGAGAAGTCGCAGGACAATCCGGCGGGGCGCAACTACATGCTCGCGCAGGCGCTCATCGCGTGGGCCGCGGAGCCGGGGATGGGCGGCACCGTGCCGCGTTCGTCGCTCGGCTACGCCACCGATCCGTCGGCGACGATCGACGTGCTCGCGGCGGCCGACTCGGCGCTGAAGCGGCTCGCCGAGGCGGCGCCGGGATGCGCGCAGCAGGTCGCCCAGATGCGCCAGAACCAAGCATGGCTGAACCAGATCAACGCCGCGATCGCGGCGCTGAACGGCGGCAAGGCCGACTCCGCGGAGTACTACGCGAACCGCTCGCTCCTCATGTACCAGGGGAGCCCGTACGCGTACCACGTCCTCTCCGCCGTCGCGCAGAACAAGAACGACGACGCCGCCGCGACGCGCTACTGGCAGAAGGTCGTCGAGACGGCGGGCACCGACACCACGTACCGCGACATACGCAACAGCGCGATGTACAACATCGCCGTGACGAAGGCGCAGGCCGTGGAGTCGGCGACCGGCGCGGCGCAGAAGCAGGCGGCGAAGGACGCCGCGTCGGCGCTGCAGGCGTTCATCGCCTCCGCGCCGTCGAGCCCCGACGCGCTCCGCGCGCAGCCGACGCTCGCCCGCATGCTGCTCATCTCGGGTGATACCGCGGCCGTCGCCGCGAGCTACGCCGACCAGCTCGCGAACTCGGCGAAGTACACCGACCTCGCGCTCACGCAGGCCGGCGTGACGGCGTCGCAGATCGGCAAGCCGGCGGACGCGGCGCGGCTGTTCCAGGCGGCGCTCGAGCAGAACCCGTACGAGCGCGACGCGCTGAACAACCTGAGCGCGACGCTGCTGTCGATGAAGCAGTACGAGAAGATCCTGCCGATCGCGCAGCGCCTCGTGCAGGTCGACCCGAGCAATCCCGACAACTACGCGTTCATCTCGCTCGCCTACAACGGCATGGCGAACGCCGCGGCGGCCGGCACGGCGGCGAAGAAGGCGCTGAACGACTCGGCGTTCAAGTACTACCAGATGTCGGAGGCGATGCCGGTGAAGGTCACCTTCACCGAGTTCACGCGCGGCGACAACCGCGCGGTCGTCGGCATGGTGGTGGAGGGCGTGCAGGCGAACGCACCCGCTCCCGCGTCGTCCACGCCGGCCCGTCCGGGTGCCGCGCGCGCCGGCGCCGCCGCGCCGAAGCCGGCCGCCCCCGCCGCGGCCGCGCCGAAGACGTACACGATCAAGTTCGACTTCCTCGACAAGAGCGGGAACGTGATCGACTCGCAGACGCAGACGGTCGGTCCGGTCGCGCCGGGCGACCGCAAGCCGGTGCGCTTCGAGAGCACGAAGCCCGGCATCGCCGGCTTCCGCTACGCGCCGCTGAGCTGACGAACTGAGAGGGCGAGAGGGCAGAGAGGGCACGAGGGCAGGAGAGTCATCAGCTCTCCTGCCCTCCTGCCCTCTCTGCCCTCTCGCCCTTTACGTCAGTCGCAGTGCGGCGTGCCCGCCTGGCCGTTGTTGAACGTGTCCAGCGCGTCCATCCACGCGTCGGCCTGCGCGTTCTTGATCGACGGCAGTGCGCCGTTCGTCGGCGTGTTCGCGAGCAGCCACGCCTCGGCGGCGTTCAGCGTCGAGAGCACCGACGGGCTCACCGGGGCGCCGTTCGCGCGGTTCAGCTTCGCGGCCATCCACTGGTGCGCGAGCTGGACGTACGAGTTGCCGCCCTTCGGCGCGATGTCGAACAGGCCGTCCCACGTCAGGCCGGTGACCTGCTTCTGCGGCGTCATCCACGGCGCGGTCGGCGAGTACGGCGCGGGCCACTTGTCCTCGTGGGTCTTCCAGTAGCCCTGCGTGTACGTGCACGCCGCGCCGCCGGTCTTCTCGTACAAGCCGAAGTCGATCGTGAGGTTCTGCGTCCCGGCGACGGCGACCGACACGCCGCTGCCGTCGCTGTCCAGCGCGTCGTTCGAGCCCGCGTCGGTCGGCGACGCGACGTAGCCGATCGGCGTGCCGCTCACCGTCACCGTGTACGTGCCGGCGGCGAGGTTCGCGAACAGGTACTTGCCGTTCGCGTCGGTCGTCGTCGTCTGCGTGACGGCGCCCTTCGCGAGCGTCACCGTGACGCCCGGGATCCCCGGCTCACCCATGTCCTGCACGCCGTTCTTGTTCAGATCGTTCCAGACGAAGTCGCCGACGGAGCCGAGCTGGTAGTAGCCGAAGTCCTGGTCGTTGTTCGTCGTGCCGCTCACCACGACCACCGACACGCCGCTCGCGTCGCTGTCCACGGCGTCGTTCGCGCCCTGATCGGTCGCGGAGACGTTGTAGCCGGCCGGCGCCGAGGGAACGACGCTGTACGTGCCCGGGGCGAGGCTCGAGAACGCGTACTTGCCGCTCGCGTCCGTCGTCGTCGTGCCGAGCGTGGTGCTGCCACGCTTCAACGTCAGCGTGACGCCCGGGATCCCCGGCTCGCCGGCGTCCTGGACGCCGTTCGCGTTCAGGTCGTTCCACACGAAGTCGCCGATCGCGCCGGGCTGGTAGAAGCCGAAGTCGATCGTGTTGTCCGTCGCGCCCGCGGCGAGCGTGACGGAGGCGCCGCTCACGTTGCTGTCCGTCGACGGGTCGCTCCCCTGCCCCGTCGGCGACGCGGCGTAGCCACCCGGCGCGGTGACGCTGACGGTGTAGCTCCCCGGGGTCAGCCCGGTGAACGCGTAGTGGCCGACGGCGTCGGTGGTCGTGGTGAGCGTGCCGCTCGGCCCGACGGCGGTCACCGTCACGCCGGCGATCCCGGCCTCGCCCGCATCCTGGATCCCGTTCGCGTTCGCGTCGTTCCAGACGAAGTCGCCGAGCGCCGCGACGAGCGGCGTGTTCGTGAAGACGACGACCGCCCCGGGGCGGTACGGGCCACCGATCACGAGCCCGGTCACCGAGTTGCCGGTGCCGGTGATCGGGGCGGCGATCGTCGAGTCGTGGCTCGCCGGGTCACCCCGCAGCCCATTCCGCTTCACGGTGACGTAGCTGAAGGAGGCGGCGTAGCCATTCGGCACGACCTCGGTCACGGACGCGAGGTCTGGGTTCGGGCCGATGTCTTCCCCGTTCTGCCAGACCTTGACGCAGCTGTTCGGCTGGACCTCGACGAGGAAGTCGGAAAGGCTGCCGAACCGCAGCGCGTTGCCCGGCTTGATGACGACGTGCATGGTCACGGCGGGCCCGCTCACGCCGGCCGGGTACATCTTGCAGACCTTGAGGATCTCGCTCTCCGGTCCGGTATTGGACGTCACGACGCCGCAGTTCGTCGTGATGGCGTTGCAGCCGACCGGCAGGATGTACGTGGCGCTCGGCTTGGCGGTCGGGCCGAGAGCGGTGGCCGCGGGCTCGATGGAGCGACCGCTGTCGCAGGCGACCGCGAGGACGGCAGCTGCGGCGACGAGGAACGACGCCAGCGGCGCGAACGCCGACCGGCGGGGGCGGAAGGGCATGAGGTTCTCCGAAAGGGGTGGCCCGGGCGCGGCGGCCCGGGGATCCGTCGTGCGACCCGATTCGGCAGCCGGGCCGTCTCGCCCCCGGCGAGACCCCAGGCATTGCGAGCCGGCCTCACGACCGGGGTGCCCTTTCGATCGGAACGTTTCCGCTGCTACTTCGACTGCACGGTCCAGCTCGGCTCTTGCGAGCTGAACCGTGGCCCAATGTCGAGATCGTCATATTGGCGCGCAAGGGTCGGTTCGGGCCGGTCCCCTCGCCCGAGCGCCGGCACTATTCTTCGGCACCTCCATGCGTAAGCTTCTGCTCGTCATCGGCGCGCTGCTGCTCGTGCACGTCGCGCTGCTCTTCGCGCACCCGACCGGGGCGGCCGAGCCTCCCGGCTCGGAAGGGCTCGACGTCGGCATCGTGTTCGACGTCGGTGGGCGCGGCGACAAGTCGTTCAACGACGGCGCGTACATCGGGGCGGAGCGGGCCGCGAAGGACCTCGGCGCGCGCATCCGGTTCATCGAGCCGGGCGAGGGCTCGGACCGCGAGGCCGGGCTCCGGCTGCTCGCCGCGGAAGGGATGGACCTCGTGATCGGGGTCGGGTTCATCTTCACCGACGACCTGACCCAGCTCGCGAAGGAGTACCCGAACGTCCGCTTCGCCGGGGTCGACTACGCGGTCGCCACCGACTCGGCGGGGAACCCCGTCCTCCCGCCCCCGAACCTCGAGGCGCTGAAGTTCCGCGAGGAGCAGGGGTCCTACCTCGTCGGCGCGCTCGCGGCGCTCGTCGGGAAGTCGAAGAAGGTGGGCTTCGTCGGCGGCATGGACATCCCGCTCATCCACAAGTTCGAGGCGGGTTACCGGGCCGGCGTGCTGCACGTCTGCCCCGACTGCCAGGTGATCGCGCAGTACGCCGGCGTGACCCCGGAGGCGTTCCGCAACCCCGGGCGCGGCAAGGAGCTGGCGCTGAGCCAGTACCAGTCGGGCGCGAACGTCATCTTCCACGCGTCGGGGTCCACGGGGCTCGGCGTGTTCGAGGCGGCGCGCGCGACGGGCAAGCTCGCCATCGGCGTGGACGCCGATCAGTACTCGGAGGCGCCGGGGTTCATCCTCACGTCGATGGTGAAGGGCGTCGACGCCGCCGTGTACGACGCGATCGCCGCCGTGAAGAACGGCACGTTCCGCGGCGGGATCCTGCAGCTCGGGCTGAAGGAGAACGGCGTCGGCTACATCTACGACGCGAACAACCGCGCGCTCATCCCCGACGCGGTGCGCGCGCGCCTCGGCACCATTCGCGACTCCATCGTGGCCGGCTACATCAAGGTCCCCACCGAACGCTGATGGCACTTTCGATCAGGGTGTCCGGCGTCGCGAAGGCGTTCGGGCCCGTGCAGGCCAACGGCGACGCGTCGCTCGAGGTGGAGGCCGGCGAGATCCACGCGCTCGTCGGCGAGAACGGCGCCGGCAAGTCGACGCTCATGCGCATGCTCGCGGGCATGTTCGCCCCCGACGCGGGCACGATCGAGGTCGCGGTCGACGGCGCGCTGCGCGACGTGACGGGGTGGTCGACGGCGGAGGCGATCGCGGCGGGCGTCGGCATGGTGCACCAGCACTTCATGCTCGTGCCGCCGCTCACCGTGGCGGAGAACGTGGTGCTCGGCCGCGAGCTGACGAAGGGATGGGCGCTCGACCGCAAGCGCGCCGTGGCCGAGGTCTGCGCGCTGAGCGAGCGCACCGGCCTCACGGTTCCCGCGGAGCGCCCCGTGTCGGAGCTCAGCGTCGGCGAGGCGCAGCGGGTGGAGATCCTGAAGGTGCTCTATCGCGGCGCGAAGATCCTGATCCTCGACGAGCCGACGGCCGTGCTGTCGCCGCCGGAGGTGCGCGAGCTGTGGCGTGTGCTCCGCGGCCTCACCGCCGGCGGCGGCACGGTGGTGCTCATCACGCACAAGCTCGACGAGGTGGTGGAGATCTCGGACACGATCACGGTGATGCGCGCCGGTCGCACGGTGGAGCGCATCCGCACGAAGGACACGACGCCGCGCGACATCGCGAAGGCGATGGTGGGACGCGACGTCAATCTCGCGCTCGACCATCTCGCGGCGCCGAGCGAGCGTGGAGCGGAGAGCGTGGAGCGCGGAGCGGACGACGCTTCCGCCCTGTTAGGCGCGAGCGCGATGGAGAGCGCTCCACGCTCCACGCTCCACGCTCCCCGCTCGGGCAGCGGCCCGGCAGCGCTCGTCGTGCGCGATCTGGTGGTCCCGAGCGCGCGGCGGCCTAACGAGGTCGACGGCGTCTCGTTCGACGTATCGCCGGGCGAGATCTTCGGCATCGCCGGCGTGGAGGGGAACGGGCAGACGGAGCTCATCGAGGCGATCGCCGGCCTCGCGCAGCCGGCGAGCGGGCGCGTCGCGCTCGGCGGGCAGGACGTCGGCGCGCTCGGGGTGCGCGAGCGCGCCGACACGGGGCTGTCGCACGTGCCGGAAGACCGGCACCGCCGCGGGCTGGTGCTCGACTACACGGTGGGCGACAACCTGATCCTCGGCCTCCAGCACCGCTTCACGCGCGGCGCGTCGCTCGACGCGCCCCGCATCGACGACAACGCGCGACGTCAGATCGCGGCGTTCGACATCCGGCCCGCGGACGCGGCGCTGCCCGCGCGCGCGCTCTCCGGCGGCAACCAGCAGAAGATCGTCGTCGCGCGCGAGATGACCGGGCGCGACTACCGCGTGCTGCTCGCCGCGCAGCCGACGCGCGGCGTCGACGTCGGCGCGATCGAGTTCATCCACGCGCAGCTCCGCCGAGCGCGCGACGAGGGCAAGGCGATCGTGCTCGTGTCGGCCGATCTCGCGGAGATCCTGGCGCTCTCCGACCGCATCGCGGTGATGTACCGCGGCCGCTTCGCGACCGTGCTGCCGCGCGGCGAGGCGAGCGCGGAGATCCTCGGCCCGTACATGACGGGCGCCGCGTCGGAGCGGGTCGCGTGAGCGCGGGCTCGCGGATGCGCGCGCCGCTGCAAGAAGCGCTGCTGCCGGCGCTCATGGCGCTGGCGATCGCGGTGCTCGTCGGCGACCTGCTGATCCTCACGTTCGGCCAGTCGCCGGGCGCCGTGTACCGGCTGCTGCTCGAGGGCACGTGGGGGAACGCGTACGGCTTCGGGCAGGTGCTGTACAAGGCGACGACGCTGACGTTCACCGGGCTCGCGTTCGCGGCCGCCGCACGCGCGGGGCTGTTCAACGTCGGCGCGGAGAGCCAGCTCGCGACCGGCGGCTTCGCCGCGGCGCTCGTCGCGCTCGGCCTGCCTAACGGCACGCCGGGGATCCTCGCCGTGCCGCTGTGCCTCGTCGCGGCGGCGCTCGCCGGCGGCGTGGTGGGCGCGATCCCGGGATGGCTGCGCGCGCGGTTCGGCGCGAGCGAGGTGATCGTCACGATCATGATGAACTTCGTCGTGCTCGCGGCGCTCAACTACGTCGTCGCGTCGCACCTGCACGTGCCGGAGACGCTGCACACGCCGGAGACCACGGTCGGCGCGATGCCGCGGCTCTCGGCGATGATCCCGGCGTTCGCCGGATCGGCGGCGAACACGGTGCTGCTCGTCGCCCTGGCCGCGGCGGCGGCGCTGTGGTGGCTGCTGTTCCGCACGCGGGGCGGCTACGAGCTGCGCGCGGTGGGGCTGCAGCCGGACGCCGCGGAGTACGGCGGCGTGCGCGTGGGCCGCGTGTGGATCCGCGCCATGGCGCTCTCGGGGGCGCTCGCCGGGCTCGGGGGACTGAACTACGTGCTCGGGTACAAGCACTACTACGAGGAGGGATTCGCCACCGGCTCCGGCTTCCTCGGCATCGCGGTGGCGCTCGTCGGCCGCAACCATCCGTTAGGCGTGGTGCTCGCCGCGCTGCTGTTCGCCACGCTGTCGCAGGGCGGCCTCGCGGTGAACGCGCTCGTGCCGAAGCAGATGGTGGAGGTGCTGCAGGCCGTCGTGATCCTCGCGATGGCGACGTCGGTGCCCGAGGTGCAGCGGCTGCTGCGCGCGTCGGCTCGGCGACGCTCGGCGACGGGAGAAGCGGCATGATCGTGCTCGTCTTCCTCGCGCAGACGCTGCGCATCGTGATCCCGTACCTGCTCGCGGCGGCGGGGGGCGTGATGAGCGAGCGCGTGGGCGTCATCGCGCTCACGCTCGAGGGGTTCATGCTCACCGGCGCGTTCACCGCGGCGGTGGGGAGCTACTTCGCGGGGTCGCCGTGGGTAGGGCTCGCGTGCGGGCTGCTCGGCGGGCTCGCGCTGTCGCTGCTCTACGCGCTCGCCGCGGTGCGCTTCCGCGCCGACCAGGTCGTGGTGGGCGTCGCGCTCAACCTGCTCGCCACCGGCGTGACGCGCTTCTTCCTGCGCTTCGCGTTCGACAGCTCGTCGAACTCGCCGCGCGTGCCGGGCTTCGGGCGCGAGCACACGGGGAGCGCGGCGCTCGGGTCGCTGCTCGACTCGCTCGCGAACCCGCTCGTGTGGATCGGGCTCGTCACGATCCCGGCGGTGGCGTGGGTGCTCTACCGCACGCCGTTCGGGCTGCGGGCGCGCGCCGTGGGCGAGAAGCCGGAGGCGGCGACGTCGTTGGGCGTGTCGGTGCCGCGCGTGAAGGTGCTCGGCGTCGCGCTGTCGGGGATGCTGGCGGGGCTCGGCGGCGCGTACCTCGCGCTCGACCAGCACCAGTTCACCGACGGGATGACGGCGGGGCGCGGGTTCATCGCGCTCGCCGCGGTGATCTTCGGCCGTTGGGACCCGAAGCGCGTGGCCGCGGCCTGCCTGCTGTTCGCGGCGGCGGAGACGTTCCAGATCCAGCTGCAGGGCGCGCAGCTCATCCCGTCGCAGTTCGTGGAGATGATCCCGTACGTGCTCACGATCGTCGCGCTGGCCGGCGTCGTCGGGCGCGCGACGCCGCCCGCGGCGCTCGGGAGGGCGGAGTGACGGGCGCCGTCGCGCCGCCGCCCCCGCCCGCGGCGCAGGCCGCGGCGAGCGAGGCGCCGCAGGGCGTCGGGAAGCTCGTGGTCCTCATGATCACGGCGTTCATCGACATGGTGGGCGTCCTCATGATCATCCCGCAGCTGCCGTTCTACGCGAAGCGGCTCGGCGGGAACGGCTTCGACGTCGCCGCGTTAGGCGGCTACCACGTCGGCATCGGCCAGATCACGGCGCTGCTCGTCTCCGCGTTCACCGTCGCGCAGCTCCTCAGCGCGCCGATGTGGGGGCGATTCTCGGACAAGTTCGGACGGCGGCCGGCGCTCATGATCGCACTCGGCGCGTCGGCGGTGGCGTACGTCATCTTCGGGTTCGCGAACACGCTGTGGCTGCTGTTCCTGTCGCGGCTCGTGCAGGGCGCCGGCGGCGGCACGGTCGGCGTGATCCAGGCCTACGTCGCCGACGCGACGCGGCCGCAGGACCGCGCGAAGAGCCTCGGCTGGCTCTCCGCGGCGACGAACGCCGGCGTCGCGTTAGGCCCGGTGTTCGGCTCGTGGACGCTGGGCCTCAAGATCGGCGGGCCGGGCCTCGTCGCGGCGGCGCTGTGCGTGATCAACATCATCTTCTGCGGCATCTACCTCACCGAGTCGCACGACGTGCGCGCGCACGCCGGGAAGCCGAAGCCGCGTCGCTCGGGGACCGCGGTGGCGCGCGTCGTCACGCACTCGTCGGAGCCGGCGTCGCGGCTGATCTGGATCTACGCGGTGGGGATCGGCGCGTTCCAAGGCGTGAACTCGATCCTCGCGCTGTTCCTCGCCGTGCGCTACGGCGTGACGGCGAGCACGATCGGCTACTTCTTCATGTACGTCGGCGTGATCTCGGTCGTCACGCGCGCGCTCATCCTCGGCCGCCTCGTGGACTGGCTCGGCGAGGCGAAGCTCTCGCGCATGGGGCTCGTCATCATGGCGATCGGCCTCGCCACGCTGCCGCTGACGGTGCACTACTGGCAGCTCGCGCTCGCCGTCGCGCTCATGCCGCTCGGCGCGGCGTTCACGTTCCCGTGCGTGACGGCGCTGCTCTCGCGCGTGATCTCGAACGAGGAGCGCGGGCTGTACATGGGCGTGCAGCAGACGTTCGGCGGCCTGTCGCGCGCGATCTACCCGATGATCGCGGGCTTCACGTTCGACCGGCTCGGCGTCGGCGTGCCGTTCTTCATCTCCGCGGTGCTCGTCGCATCGACGCTCCTGCTCGGCCTCGATCTGGAGTCGTACGCGAAGCACTGACGACCGCGACGTCGTAACGGCGCTCACTCCACGCGCGTCCGGCTCCGTTCCGAGGAGAACCCGTCCGGGTAGCGCCGGCGGAGCTTGTCGATGTTCGTCGCGCCGACCTCGTCGAGGCTGACGCCGAGGACGCCCGCCAGCGCGGCGACGTACCAGAGACAGTCGCCCAGCTCCTTCACGACCGCGTCGCGGTCGAGCGGCGTGGCGTGGAAGAGATGCTTCTTCACGTGCTCCGCCACCTCCCCGGCCTCGCCGGTGAGGCCGAGCGCGGCGTTCGCCAGCCGCTCGTCGGGAGTCTGCGCGGGGCTGAGTGTGCGGGCGGCGAGCTGCTGGTACTCGTCGAGGGTCATCGGGGGCGCGGGAGAGCTGAAGGCGGTGGGAAAGGCGCCGTGCACGGCGCTGGCGGTACTGCGCTGGCGGTATGGCGGATGGGGCGCGACCGACGTGTGAAGGTCTCGATCGGCGCGCACGAACGGATCGACGGGTGGTGGGGCGGCGGATGCGGCTCTCACCGCTTCGCGTTTCCGGCGGGCCGGAGCAGCGGCCAGAGCGAGAGCAGCGCCCAGCTTCCCTCGAGGATGATGAACCCCCACCGCCGGTCGACGGCCGCGATCCAGGTCAGCAGCCCGCTGCCCGCGAAGTTGAGGAGGTTGTAGAGCGTGTCCTCCCGGCCCATGCGGCCGCGCTGGTAGGCGACGTAGGCGGCGAGGATCATCGCCGCGCCGACCAGGGAGACGAGTTGATAGAGCATGCCGGTGCCGTGAGATTCGAGAGATGCGCTGGTTCCGTCTCGTGCTCGCCCTCGCGCCGCGCGCCGCCGTGCGCCCCGGCCTCGCTGCCGACCTCCTGCGGGTCGCGTGGCGGTTCCGGGCGCGCGACTGGTGGCGTCGGCTGCCGTTCCTGCCGCTGCCGCCGTCCGAGTACGTGCGGTGGCGCATGTACACGGCCTACGGCGACGAGGAGGCCGTGCCGCCGGCCGAGGACGTGATCCGGTACGCGCGGTGGATCGGACGACAAAGATGATCACGGCGGCCCTTCCCTCGCTCGAATCCCTCGTCAAGGCACAGGCCTACGGGCTCGGCTTCGACCTCGTCGGCATCGCGCGGCTCGGGCCGGCGGAAACCGCCGCCGCGTTCGACGCGTGGCTCGCCGAGGGGTACGCCGGGGAGATGACGCCGTGGCTCGAGCGCGGGGCCGAGAAGCGGCGCGACTTCCGCCGGCCGGTGGCGGGGGTGCTGAGCGCCGTGGTCGTGGCGATGAGCTACGGCGGCCGCGAGCCGGCGGGGCCGGTGGCTCGTTACGCGCGCGGCGTCGACTACCACGACGTGATGGCGGAGCGGCTGCGCGCGCTGCACGACGGGGTGCGCGAGCGCGTCGGACGCGACGTCGCGGGCAAGGCGTACGTCGACACGGGACCGATCCTCGAGCGCGACCTCGCGCGCCGCGCGGGGCTCGGCTGGTTCGGCAAGAGCACCATGCTCGTGAACCCGACGCTCGGCTCCTTCTTCTTCCTCGGCGCGCTGCTGCTCGACCTCGAGCTGGAGCCGGACGCGCCGTTCGAGGCGGACCGCTGCGGGACGTGCACGCGGTGCCTGGACGCGTGTCCGACGGGCGCGTTCGTGGCGCCGCGGACGCTCGACGCGACGCGGTGCGTGTCGTACCTCACCATCGAGGCGCGGGGGGGGATCCCGGAGGCGCTGCGCGACGGCGTGGGGGATCGGATCTACGGGTGCGACGTGTGCCAGGACGTGTGTCCGTATAACCGTAAGTTCTCAATCGAGCTGTTCGAGGACTCGCCGTACGCGCCGAGGGCGGCGCTCGCGGGCAAGGACGCGCGGTCGCTCGCGCTCTCGCTGCTGTCCATGTCGCAGGCGGAGTTCTCGGCCTCGTTCAAGGGCTCGCCCATGAAGCGCGCGAAGCTGCGGGGGCTCCGGCGCAACGCGTCGGTGGTGCTGGGGAACGTGGGGGCGCCGGACGACATCCCGGCGCTCGTCGCGGTGCTCGCGGACGACGAGCCGCTGGTCCGGGGGCACGCGGCATGGGCGTTGGGGAGGATCGGCTCCCCGGCCGCGCTGCAGCCGCTGCGCGAGCGGCTCTCGTCCGAGGACGACCCCGGGGTGGCCGGGGAGCTGCGGTCCGCGCTGGCGGCGCTCGGGGGCTGACCGCCCCCGAGCGCGAAGTGCTTCGGCGCGTTGGGCGCCGTGCGCAGCGTGACGACCGCGGTCTTCCGGTTCGCGCGCTTTTTCCCCGGGATCGGCTCCACCACGATCAGCACGTCGTACACCCAGTAGTCGAGCAGGATCTTCCGCTCCTCGGGGCCGCTCTTCGCCCAGGCCGCGGCGATGTTCCGCGTCTCGTGGATGATCCCGCAGAGGCGCTCCCACGCGTTCTCGCGCGACTGCGCGAAACGCTCGGCGCGCGCCAGCTCCTCGCGCGCGGACTGGATCCGCCGCCGGACGACGTCGAGCTCTCCGAGGAGCGGGTTGTCGTCGAAGCCCTCTTGGCCCGCGAGCTTCGCCACGGCGCGGGCGAGGTCCTTCTGCTTCGCGGTGAGCTGCTCGAGCGAGGCGCGCGCCGCGGTTACCGCGTCGGCAGCGCTCTTCCGGAACTCGTCGCGCTCCAGCAGCAGCGCACGCACGTCGTCCTGGAACTCCACGCTCGTGCGCTCCGAGACGATCAGGTCCTTGATCTTCTCCTCCAGCTCGAGCGCGTCCACGTTCCAGACCTTGCAGCCCGCCTCCTTGCGGCGCTGGTAGGCAGTCTCGTTCGCGCGCGCCTTCGGCTGCGCGTGCGCGTACACGCGGGCGCTCCCCTGGCCCGCGCCGAGGCGCCCCCCGTTGTAGTCGACGCCGCAGTGCGCGCACACAGGTCGAATGGGGAACAGATCGCGCCGACGACGCTGGCGCCGCTCGCCACCGTCTTCAGCCGGCTCGCGCTTGAGCCGCTCCGACACCTTCTCGAAGAGCTCGACGTCGACCAGTGACTCCCACTTGGCCTTCACGCGGCGCCGCGCGCGGTTGCCCTCGTCGTCCGGTTGGTCGTGGTACTCCACCTGCCCGATCAGGGCGCGGTTCGTGAGGAGATTGCGGATGGAGCTGTGGCCCAGCTTCCCACCCTTCGGCCCTCGGACGCCCTTCTCGTACAGCTCCGCGCCCACCTTGTCGAGCGACGCGCCGCCCAGGATGCGCAGCGCCGACTTCCGCCAGAGCTTCAGGACCGGCTGGTCCCCGACCAGGATGACGCCCCCTCCACCAGCGGCCGAACGCTGCCCGGGCTTCAGGATGCGGTTCGTGCTCGTGTCCTTGCGGAGCGTCCCCCAGGGCGCGGTGCCGGCGGTCCACCACCCGTCCGCGGCGTGCTTCACGCGGCCGCGACGAGCGTTCTTCGAGAGGTTGACCGAGTAGAGGGCGGCCGCGTACGCGTACAACGCCATGGTCACCGCGTCCACGAGGCCATCGCCGGTGCGCTGGACCGTCACGAAGTGCAGCTGCCAGCCCGCGCTCTCGAACTGCGAGTACACGGCGAGGAACGCCATGATGTCGGGGGCCCCCTCCGAGTCGAGGATGCGGCCGAACCGGCTCGGGTCGTAGATCTCCACGCGCCCGGGATCACTCTTCTTCCGCGGGTTGGCCAGGCAGAACGCGAGCATGTCCTGAAATTCGGGGCGGTCGAACGTGGTGCCGGAGCGGTCGTCCGCCCAGACGAACTCACGGTCGATCGCGCCCCACTTCTTGTCCGCCTCCGCCGACTGCTGGTCGTGCGAGTGCACCTGCCGATCCTGCGACTCGGTGCTCTTACGCGAGTAGCGGATGCGGCTCGGGATGGTCCCGGCAACGGCGCCCACGCGGGCGACCCACGCGACGAGTCGCTCGCGCCAGGAACGGAAGTCACGCTGCGTCATCGAAATCCTCGAGCAGGGAGTTCGCCACGATCTCCGCCACGCGCCTGCGGCGCACGAGATCGTGGGGGTCGGTCGCGCGCACCTGTACGACGGCACGGCGCGCCACGAGTACGTCCGGGCTGATCAGGGACCGCAGGTGCTCGGGTAGGGACAGCCCCGGGGCGCCGTTGCCGGCCCCCCGCGTGCTGTCGCCGCCCCCCGCCGCTGCAGCCATGGCCCACCCGACCACTGGTGTCTTCGCCTCCGAGCGGATGTGCTCGGCAGGTCTGAGGGCCAGGGTATGAGGGGCCGATCGCCTTTGAGAAGTGCCCTAAAGGCCTGGGCGGTCACCGGACTCCCTCGCGCCAGCGCTGTCGAGGTACTGGCGCCATGCGGGCGGCGCGAGTTCCGGGTTGGCGCAGATGACCGACCAGTTGCACCAGCGGCAGGCGGTCGGCGTCCGGCTGACCCGATCCCGGTCGATCATGCCAGTGGCGTCCTGCTGGGCCGCGATCCCTTCGACGCAGCGCTCGAGCGTTCGCCGTCCCTGCTCGACGTCGGCCGGCCCGAACGCCCACCAGACATCCGACTCCCCCGGGGTCCGGGCGGACAGGTCGACGACCCGCGCCGCGATGCACCCGGTCGGCCCGTAGCGCACTCCAAGGTGCGTCACGGCGTACCACGCGTACACCTGCAGCTGCGACCGAGCCGCCTCGATCCGATCGCCGACCCGGCCACTCTTGACGTCGGCGATGACGGCGGTGCCGGCCGGGAGCGGGACGCCGACGTCGGGCAGCTCGATGCGTGCGCGGCTGATGTAGGCGACGTCCGGCGCCGCATAGACGCGGACCGGCACGCCCACCATCTCCACGAGCGTCGCCTCGAGGCTGTCGCAAGCCAGGATGTCGCCGCGGCCGCATGCGGCGAGGTCCGCGAGCACGGGGTGTGACAGCAGTCGGCGCAGGAGGCCGGCGGCGCGGGCCTGTGTCGCCTCGACGATGGCAACTGGCGGGCGCCCCTCGGGCCACTCGCCGAGCAGCACCTCGCGCAGGAGCGGTCCCCGCCGGTCATCGGCGAGCCACCCGCCCACGTCCCGGTTCCGCGCGGCCGCGTTCAGGCGCCCCCGCATGCCCTCGTACAGCTCCTCGTAGGCCGGCGGTCGTCGGCCGTCTCGCAGCGCCCGCGTGATCCGCGCGAACGCGTCGTGGATCCCCACGCCCAACACAGCGGGCACGCTGGTCAGTCCCTTCAACGCGTGAGCGACCCGCACCTCGACCGGTGCGTCCGGCCGCCAGCCGCCGTGCGCGCCGGTGGTCGCCCACCAGTCCGCGAGCTCACACTGGTCGCGCCGCCGAACCCGCGACAGCGAGACGTGGGTCGTGGTGGTGACCGAGCGTGTCGTCAGCCTCGTGGCGAAGCGGTCGACGCGCGCAGCTCCCGTGTTGGGCGCATGGCCGTCGTCAACACGCCCGACACAGTGACCACCTGTCGATGCCGCCGCTGGTGCGGACACCTGTGCGCCTCCAGGCGAGCATTCGTGGTCGCCGGCGGTGTGAAGTCGCGGGGTGGCGGACACGTGGGCCTCCGGGTGCGAGGGGGGGGCGACTCGGTGAACGGGCCCACCCTACCCTCGTCATCCGGCTCGTCCGAAAACCGTCGGCTGTCTCGAGCGTTCCCATGTCAGCCAGGGAACGCGGCGTCTCTCACGCGGACGGCATCGGTAGCTGCGCGCACTGCACCGCGTCCGTCGTGGCGGCGATCATGTCGGCCCACAACGCCGGATCGCCAGCTTCCAGCTGGGCGTCCTCCCAGCACGCGCGTTCGCGTTGCTCGTGGTCCGCGACCAGGCAGCCCTGCGCGTGGCCACCACCCATCCGCCCACAGGCGACGCACTCCGCGTTCGGCGGCTCGTCCCACCCGCCCGGGATCGTCACGTACATCCCGGTGCCGACTCGCGGCGTCGTAGCCGACCGCGCCCACGGCGGCTGGTGCGTCGCGCGCCCGCTCGCGCCGCCGCAGGAGACCAGGCTGTGTGCGGGCAGCGGCGAGGTGGTCTCGAAGAGGTCGAGCTGACGGGGATCGGTGCGCATCGCGATGCCTCGGGAAAGAGTGAGTTCTCGCGTTCGACCGAGCGCCGGTCGCCGCAGACCTCACCTACCCGCGCGCCCCCGGAGCTCCGAATCCCACACGCGTCGCGGTGTGACGCATCGGGAAGGGTCTCGGCGCCGCGGGAAGCCCCACACCGCTCACGATCGGAGCGTCGAGCGCCACCGTCCGTGAGCCGGCCGGTGTCGTCCGCTCCCCGGCCCGCCCCGGGCCGTTGATGGCTGCCCGGACGTGAGCGCACGGTGGTCGTATCACCGTAGCGGCGCTCCGGGCCTTACGATCGCTCGCTCCTCGTGGTCGCGGCGGGCGGGCCGGCCACGCTCGCCTAAGACGTTGTCGCGAACCGAGATGAACGGCGACACCCGCGGCCGAGGCGGATTCCCTGGCCCGCGGCTCGGGACTGTGTTCGGAAAGGCCGACGCAACGGACGGGAAAGTGTTGGACTTACGCCCCTGCGAACCGCCGCGAACCGTCCCGCACTGCCTCGCGATCGCAAGCCACGAGCGCCCGCACGACTCCGCGACCTCCCCCTCCACCTCCCTCCCATCGTAAGATGCCAACCCTCGCCGAGAGCATCGCCACCTTCCTCGCCAAGGCCGACGCCGGCGAGATCGTCAACCGCAAGACCGGTCGCGCCGGCCGGTTCCCGAAGAGCCGTCGCGACCCGATCCTCTCCAACGTGCGCGCCGCCGTGCGGCACGCGCTCATCCCGATGCACGGTGACCGCTGCCTGTCCGACGCCGAGCTCGAGGCGACGGAGATGGCGCCGCTCTTCGCGTCGCTGCCGGACGTGGCGTACCTCGGCGCCGTCGAGCGGTCGGACCCCGGCAAGGAGCGCAGCAACGTCCGCCTCTTCGTCAGCGTGGTGACCGGCCGCGACGCCGTCACCGAGCGCAAGCCGGCGGATCCGTCGCGCGTGCTGCCGCCGTTCGAGCCGCTCTACGAGGCGCTCGTTCGCGACGCCGAGGCGACCGGCCTGCGTCGGAACTACCCCGCCGCCCTGCTCCGCTTCCAGGACCTGCTCCTGGCCAATGGCGTGGCCGACCCGACGGTCATCCCCGACGACTTCGACGCCGTCATGGCGATGGGCGCTCGCGTCGGTCGCAGCCGATCGCGGGTCCACTACGAGCTCGGTGCCTACCGGAAGGCCGCCGACCTCCTGGGCGCGGCCGACCTGCCGCGCTGCTACGAGGTGGTCACGCCCCGCGGGCAGGGCATCCGCGGCCTGCCGGACCACCCCGAGCTCCTCCGCCGGGCGGGAGTCGCGACGAACCCGCTCGACCTCACGCCACTCGACATGGTGAAGGCGCTCGCCCCGAAGCTCGGCGCCGCCGTGGAGGAGGTGACCAACGCGGGCCGACACGCCGGCCTGAGCCCCGCATGGGAGCGCAGCCTCGCCGACACGGCCAGCTGGATCGTGGCCTCGCTCATCCGTCTGCAGGAGAGCCACGGACAGGCGCGGGAGATCGCGCTCCCGACGCTCACGTGGTACGCGCTGTGGACACACCGGGTCGCCGTGCAGATCACCGGCACGACGACCGAGCGGGACGACCAGCTGGCCGAGCTCCTTGGCGAGTCGGCAGCGCCGGTCGAGATGCAGCCGCTCATGCGCCGGCTGGCCGACATCTCCGCGCGACGGAGCTACGAGCACTCTCCCCTTACGCTCAAGAACCCCGCGCACGAGGACGACGAGGTCCCCGTCTACACCGAGAAGCTGATGCAGCAGGTGGAGATCGCGTTCATGATCGCGCACCGGTTCTTCGGGACGACGCTCCTCCAGAAGTCGCCCGAGAAGTGGGTACCGGCGCGTGTCGCGTACGAGGAGCTCACCGGGCACATGGAGACGTACAACAAGCCGCGCCACCTCGTCGGCCGGAAGGCGAAGGGCAAGCTGGTGTTGACGTGGCCGCAGCTGGTCTGCCTGGGCCTTCCATATCTGCGCCGTCGCGCTCTGCACCTCGAGGCGCAGGTGCAAGAGCGGCGCGCGCGCCTCGGTCACCTCGAGTCGCGAGAGAGCCAGAAGCTCGTGGACGACTTCCACAACGCCGTACGCGACTACGTCACGACCGCGGTACTCGCGGACGACTCCCTGCGCGTCAAGAACTACTCCGGCGCCATCGCGGGTGAGCACGTCGTCGTCACGCCCATCCGCGACGCGCGTGGCCGGTGGGTGGGCGTCAGCGAGATCCGGACGCGGTTCTCCGGCCTCGACGAGCACGAGGTGAGCCTCAAGGTGGACACACGCGGCACCACGCCGAACGAGCGGGAGCGGCGGCTCTCCCCCGGGATCGTCGACCACCGGCTCTTCCACGTGTTCTGGACCGAGGGGCGGGCACGGGCCCTGGTACGGGCGGGCGTTCTCCCCGACGTGCAGGCCTTCGACCCGGCTGACGACGGCTACGCGGTCTGGGTGACGCCGCGTCCGAGCGAGCGACAGCGCACGGCGGCGGGCTGGCGCGGCCACATGTCGACCGACTCCCTCTCGGAGATCTTCGGCCGGTCACTCCACGCGATCGTTCGCGACGTGCTCCGTATGAACGTGCCGGACTACGACGACCCGGCCCTCACGGAGGAGTACCGCGCCATCTTCTCCGCGCACTACGTGCGGCTCCTCGTCGGCAACTACTTCGGGGGCGTGCTCGGCGACTGGACGACGGCGTGTGTGCGTACCAACGACTCCGAGGCCACGCTGCGCAAGCACTACGTCCACATCAGCGCGGCCATGAACGAGCGCATGCACCGACGCGGACCCGAGAATCCGCGGTGGTTCAACAGCGTCATCGCTCGGATGCTCGAGCTGCGTGACGGGGACGACTGGGACGCCTTCTGGGACGCCTTCGATCCCGATCGCCCCGACGCGGCGCTCCCCCAGCTGGAGACAGGGCCGACGGCAGCCGAACGGCGGCGACGCCGGCGAGCGGCGTGAGGGGGTAGACGGGGGTGTGCGGGTGGGTGCTCGGTGAGGATGACGCGGGTCGGAGACGCCGGCCCGCCCCTCCCTTCGCCTTAGGACCCATGACGTTCCAGCCCCGCATGTACGCCGCCGAGTTCCGCTCCGCCCTGCGCATCGGCAAGACGAAGCTCTACGCGCTGCTAGCCGTGCCGGGCACGCGCGAGCGGCTCGACGCCGGCTTCGACGTGATGGGTAGGCTGCACTTCGACCGCGCCGCCGCGGAGGCCTACATCCGCGAGCTACAGGCCGGGGGCAGCATGGGCCGATCGCGGCATCTCGGCTCCTACGCCTGGGCGCGCAGCGTGGCACGGCCGGAGTCGTGTTGACGCTGCGACCGCCGTTGGTCGGCCGGCCGCACCGCCTGCGAGCACTGCATCGCCGACGGGTGAGTGCAGCTGGGCCGAACCGGTAGGCGCGACACGCCGCGCGCCGGGACAGTTCGGGGACAGTGCACCATCGGCACGGCGCGGGTGGGCCTTCTCGGGCCCACCCGCGCCGTGTTGAGCTACCTCCGTGGCGCCAGGGCGCGTGCTCGCGAACACCGCGATGTCTCGCTGCACCGTCCCCGGGGGCCGGAACATGAGCGCGGCGTCAGGATGATCGTCGCGCCCAGCCGCCCGGAGAATCCGGCGGATCGTCCGGAGGCCGGTGGCGCGCCGCCGAGGCGGGAATCGGCAGTGAGTCCGGCGCGACCACGAGCTCGCGATGGTCGGGCGCCGCGAGGGCGGCGATCAGCACCTCCCGCAGCGCCGCCACGAGCCAGCCGCCGGCCGTGCGGGCCGTCGCATCGTCCTGCCCGAGCACCACGGCCCGCGCCGCCCGGGCGTACGCCTCCGCGTGGATGCGCACCGTGTAGCCGAGTCGCTCGCACACGTCCGTGAGGCTCCCGAGCGCCGGCCAGCGACGGAGCACCGCGCGAAGCTCGCGCTCGGGCAACCGGCGCAGGAGGACGACCTCCTCGAACCTCGTCGCCAGCTCGAGCGGGAGCCCCGCGTGCACCAGCGCCTGGATGCTCGGCGCGCCCCGCAGGTCCAACAAGCCTGTGAACGCACCCATCGCGATCACGAGCGCCTCCCGGCTCGACCACGCGCCGCCGGTGTCGCCGAGCTGCACGCTCCCGTGCCCGACGAGCCCGAGCAGCGATGCCAGCACCTCTTGGCGCTTGGCGGCCATGTTGCCGTGCACGTCCGGGCGGACGCCAGCGTGGTGGATCTCGTCGATGACGATCACGGCGCGCCGCGCCCGCGGCGAGTCGGGTGCAGCGCCGGCGATGGCGGCGCTGATCAGGTCCCCGATCGACGGCGCGCCACTCCATCCCGGGGACGTCAGCTCGAGCGCGTCGACCACGACGACCGGCACGTCCCAACCTCCTACCTCGAGCGCGTGCCGGAGTGCGTCGATGGTCGCGGTCTTCCCCACCCCCGAAGGGCCGAGGACGAGGGCCCGGCCGCCGCTCGACAGACCGCCACCGACGTGGAGCCCGGCAAGCAGCGCGAGGCGCGCCACGGCCTTGTCTTGCCCGACGATCTCCGCGAGCATCGCCGCCCGGATCTCCGCGATCGTGGCGCGGAGCGCTTCCGGCGGCAGCGTGGTGCACGGGCGCAGCGGGGAGGACGCGAGCGGGGCGGGCGGGAGTGGGGCGTTGTGGGAGCGCCCGGTGGCGGCGGCGCTCACCAGGGGCGGCACGCGGCGCGACCCGTCGAGCCGCCAGTACTCGTCGGCGATGACGAGGTACGCCTCGCCGGCCCCGAGCCGCTCGCGGCACGGGCCGCACGCCACACGCGTCGGGCCGGCGACGTTTCGCCGATACGGCGCCCCGCGCTCGACGCCGCAGCAGCCGCACGTGCGAGCAGCCCGCGCGCGGATGCGCTGGAGCAGCGGGGCGACGGTCTCAGCGCCGTCGGGCAACTCCGCCTCGAGCGCGAGCGTGCCGTCCGCCTCGTGGCAGACATGCACCACGAGACCGTCGCTCGCCCACACGTTGTAGAGCAGCTCGACGAGGGGCCACCACCCGGGGCTGACGGAGGCCCGCGCGACCGCGCGGCTGATGCCCGTAGGCCTGGCGGGAGTGCCGGCCGGCGCGGGTGGGAAGAGATCCAGCTGCACCTGGCCGCCGTCGGGCGGCGACGAGGCGCCGGGGTTCTCGGATGGAGTGGTCATGCCAGCACCCTACCCGCGCCGCTCGCCTGGACCGAAAATCGCCGCGCGCCGGCCGCCACACCCTCGGGCAACCGGCGCGCACCACAGGCGGCTCAGGCCGCGGCGCGCCGCACGAGGGCGCGCTGGGCGGCGACGTGGGCGTCGCGGAGCACGCAGTACTCCGCGTACCACCGGGAGATCGGCTCGATGCGGGTCCGGCTGCGCACGACGGCCGTGGAGCGCGCCAGCCGCTCGCGAAACCGGTCCTCGTGCCCGTCACGGACGACCAGGAGGCCGGCGCGCACCTGCAGCCCGAGCGCCTCGGCCGCGTGGAAGCGGTCCCGCAGCTTGTCGACGCCGTCGTGGGTACGGTGCTCGACCTCGACGATCGTGAGCTCCTGCTCCGGCCGCGCGAACAGGTGCGCCGTCTGTGGGGCGCCGATCAGGTCCGCGCGCTCGAGGGTCGCGATGTGCGGCCGGGCGCAGGGCGCCACGCGGCCGACGAGCCGGTGGGCCGGCACGTCGGGCAGCCCCACCGCGTGCATGCACGGGTGCGCGACCTTGGTGCGCGCCTCGAGCGGCGGGGCCGACGCGCGGAGGCCGTATCTGAGCTCCAGCACCGCCGCCACGACCGCGACGCGCTCCTCGGTGGTCAGCAGCGCCGAGGGGTCCAGGCCGGGCGCGTGCGCGAGCACGCGCGCGAGCTCCCCCACGCCGTGCCCGAGCGCGATGCCCAGCTCCGGGACCCGCAGCATGAGACCCATGTCCTCCCAGCGCGCTGCGAGCGTGAGGTTCAGGCGCCGGATCGCGCGCTCGCCGAACGCGCGGGTCACGGCCGCGGCGATCAGCGCGTAGTCGAACGACACCAGCGCGAGCGTCGGGCGGCCGCGCTGCCGCGGGCCGACGGCGGCGACCGCGACCTGGAACGCGCGCCCGCCGTCCGCCAGGTGCCGCACGAGCCACTCGTGGTGCGCGCGCGTGACGTGCAGCGAGACGCGGTGTTCGCGATCCACGAGGCCGCCCATGATGCGGGCGACCACGTCGGGCCGGCCGTCCACCGTCTTGATGCTGCCCGCGTGGGCGAGCCCGGCCGGCGCGAACCGCACGGGTGCGCCGACGACGCGGGTGACCTCCGCCTCGCAGACCGCGCGGCGAGCGGCGGCGGTCCATCCCTTCGTACCGGGGACCCGGACTACGCGGCCGTCGAGGGTGGTGAGCGCGCGGATCATCTTCGTCATGTCGATCGTCTCCTGTGACGTGTCCTGGGTAGTCGCTCGGCGATCGGCGTCAGCCTACCCGCACCTCCCGGCCGCGCCGAAAAACGTGTCCCGCCAGTGCGCTCCTGCGGGTGGGTCCCGAAGCGTCGGCGGCACCGAGAGCACGGGGCAGCGCCCCCGGTGCGCGGAACCGGCGCTACGCGCTCTTCGCGATCCGCGGAGCGCGCGGGCGCGGCGCGCGAGGCCGGCCCGTCATCTGACGGTCCCCAGCGGCGGCCACGGTGAGGCGTCGCTGGAGCCGGTCGCTCACGACGCACCGCTCGACGCTGTAGGACGCGACGTCGTGCGTCCGTCCGCTCGCCGTGGCGCGGGCGACGTCCTCGTCGATCGCCGCGAGGTAGGCGGCGAGCCGGTGGGTCTGGTCGCGCCCGAGCGCGGTGGCAGGGTGGGCGAGTCCGCCCGGGCACGGCACCCGATGCACGTCACCGGCATCCCCGGCCGGATCGTCGATGCCCTCGATCAGCGCGAGCGTGAGGCGTCCGCCCGCCTCGTAGGTCTCGAGCGCGGTCTCGAGTTCGCGCAGCGCGGCCACCTCGCGCACGAGCGCATCCTCGCGGGCGAGGACCGACGCGAGGCGATCGGCGCCGGTCGGGTCGCACGGGATCGCACGTCCGTCCTCGACGTGCAGGAACGCGGCATCGTCGGCTTCCGAGTACCACAGCGCGACCAGCAACGCGCGCTCGGCGCGCAACAGAGGCAACGAGTGCCGAGCGAGCGCGTCGAGGCGCGTGTGCACGGCGGCGAGCATCGCGCGGATCCCGATCTCCGGGAGCGGGCGCGTCTGAGCCAGAGCCTGGGGGAGCGAGGTGGTAGGCATCTCTGCGAGCGGGATGTGGGTGGGTGGTGACTGCCGTGAGCCCACCGTACCCGCCCGCTTTCCACGCCCGGAATTTCGTCGACCATCTGCCCCGTAGCCTTCAGCGCGTCCCTTCGGCCGTGACACCCGCCCCCGTCGGCGCGCTGTTCCCGATCACGGCTGTCGCGCCCGGAGCAGCCTCCGGGTCGGATCCCTAGCGCAGCACGCCACGCACTCCCGTTATGTCCTACACGAGGTCCTCGGGCATGGGCACAGTGGCCACCCACAGGCGGCTCATCAGCGCTCCGCCAGCGCGCCCTGTAGCTCCTCGAACGTAGCCAGGGCGGCGCGCAGGTCCTCGACGATCTCGGCCGCGATCACGTCGGGCGCCGGCAGGTTCGCGGACGCCTCGAGTGCCTCGTCGCGAAGCCAGAACACGTCGAGGCTCGCCTTGTCACGCGCGACGAGCTCCGCGTAGTCGTACGCGCGCCAGCGTCCCTCGGGCGCGTCCGATTCGTGCCACGTCGCCGTGCGGTCGTATCTGTTCTCGGGCCGGTAGCAGGCCACGAACTCGTCGAGGTCCGCGCGCTGCAGCGGGTTCGTCTTGAGGGTGAAGTGCCTGTTCGTGCGCAGGTCGTACACCCAGAGCTTCCGCGTCTGCGGCTGATCGCTCGCGGCGCGGCGGTCGAAGAACAGCACGTTCGCCTTCACGCCCTGCGCGTAGAAGATGCCCGTCGGGAGCCGCAGCAGCGTGTGCACATCGCACTCGTGGAGCAGCTTGCGGCGCACCGTCTCTCCCGCCCCGCCCTCGAACAGCACGTTGTCCGGCACGACGACCGCGGCCCGGCCGCCGATCTTGAGCAGCGTCTTCACGTGCTGCACGAACGCGAGCTGTTTGTTGCTCGTCGACACCCAGAAGTCGTCGCGGACGACCGTGAGGTCCTGTCGCTCCTCCTCGCCCTCCGCGTTCACGACGCGCACGCTGGACTTCCGACCGAACGGCGGGTTGGTGAGGATGACCTCGAATCGCTGACCCGGGTCGGCGCGAAGGGCGTCGTCGACGCGCACGGCCGGCGCGGCGGTGTCCCCGGCCGTGGGGCCGATGCCGTGCAGGAGCAGGTTCATCGCGCACAGCCGGGCGACACCGTCCACCAGCTCGGTGCCGTGCAGCGCCTCGAGCTTGAGGTGGCGCTTCTGCGCGCGGTCGAGCGACGGGTGGTGGCGGACGACGTAGTCGTGCGCGGCGAGCAAGAACCCGCCGGTCCCGCACGCGGGGTCGGCCACGGTCTCGCCCGGGCGCGGGGCCACGCAGTCGACGATGGCGCGGATGAGCGGGCGCGGGGTGAAGTACTGCCCCGCCCCGCCCTTGGTGTCCTGCGCGTTCTTCTCGAGCAGCCCCTCGTACGCGTCGCCCTTCACGTCGGCGTCGAGCGCGAGCCACTGCTCGCGGTCGATGAGATCCGCGATGAGGCGGCGCAGCTTGGCCGGGTCCTGCACCTTGTTCTGCGCCTTGCGGAAGATCAGGCCGAGCATGCCCGGCTGCCGGCCCAGCGCCTCCAGTGTGTGGCGGTACTGGACCTCGAGCGCGTCACCCTCCTTCGCCTTGAGCGCGGGCCAGTCGTAGCCGGCCGGGATGACGGACGGCTGCGACCACGGCGCCTGCGTGCGCTCGTGGGCCATCTTCAGGAACAGCAGATAGGTGAGCTGCTCGACGTAGTCGCCGTACGACAGCCCGTCGTCGCGGAGGACGGTGCAGTAGTTCCAGAGCTTGGCAACGATGCGGTCGGACGTCACGGGCGCGGCGGGTTGATCGCGATGGGGGGGCGCGGCCGGCCGGGACGCCGGGCACGCTTGCGGCAGGGGCACGGCCGGGGCGGCGGCCATGCTGTCGGATCTTCTGGGCGTCAGCCGCACGGACGTAGCCATCCCTTCCGCAGTCCGTCGGCGAGCAGCGCACGGGCGTACCCCTCTGGCAGGAGCCCGGAGGCGTTGTTCGTCCGGCGAACCTCGCCGCGCTGCTCGGCATCGGCGTACTCGCGGATCGCGCGCTCGTCGTCGGGGCAGCAGCGCTCCCAGATGTGGCGCATCACCGCACGCTGGCTCTCGCCGCGCGCGGGTGCTCGGAACAGGTGGCCGAACCGGCGGCGGAACTCGCTCTTCCGCTCCTCCGTGGTGTCGGCCGTCATTCCTGCACAGCGGTGCGCCGCGTGCGCGTCCCACCCTGCCGACCACTCCTCGAACACCTTCTCACGGCAGCCCGGGCAGAGGACGCGCTGCAGGGCCACCTCGTCGGCCGTCAGCTCGTCGGCGTTGACGATCACGCCCGCCGCGTCGCGGCGCGGCTGCACCCTCGGTGGGCGCCGGTCGGAGGACCCACCCGCCCCTGCCGCGGCCGTCCCCGGGGGCGGGCTGGGGGGCGGGACGCGCGCTCCGGAGGGTGCAGCCGGTGGAACGCTCAACGCTTGCGGCGGCGCGTTCAGCGCGTCGGTGGCAGCGATCACCTCGTGAGGAGCGCCGATCCGCTCCGCGACGATGGCTACCGTCTCGATGACCTGGCGCGCCTCGCGCTCGTCGAGCACCACGTCGTGAGCGTTCCAGTTCCGGGCGCCCCGGAGCAGGTTCACGTTGTGCTTCAGCGCCTCGCCGGAGCGGCCCGAGAAGAACGTCCCCCGGTTGTCGAGCATCGCCCGCAGCAGCCCTTGAAGGTCCGCGTCGCGCGGTACCCGCGCGCCCGGGACCCCAGCGAGCTTCTGCCGGATGAACGCATCCAGGACCGGCTTGAGCAGGTTGAGCGCGCGCCGCACGCGCGCGTTGGTCGGCGGCTCCTCCCCGGTCAGCCCTCCGTGGGCATTTAGGGCCACGGTCAGCTCTCGGGCGCGAGGAAGTAGATCGGCTGCAGGGGCAACCGGCGGCGCGCGGCCTCGTCGAGCCGCGCGTAGTGCTCGACCCACAGGTCGACGAGCCGCTCCAGGTCCACGAGCGTGACGCGCCGCGCGTGCTGCGACCGCGCCTCGTCCTCGGCGTCGCGGGTGAAGCCCCCCGCGTTCACGAAGATGCCCACCTCGTCGACGCCGACCACCGCCATGAAGGAGCGGAGGCCGTCGACCGCGACCTTCTGCTGCTGGCGCTTGACCTGGACCTTGATGCGCGGCGGTCGCGTGCCGAGCGGGTCGTTGTACGCTACGATGTCCACCCCGCCGTCCTTGCCGGGCGGGGCAACCCAGCCGACGTGGTACCCCATGCCACGAAGCAGCGCGGCGACCAGCTCCTGGAACTCGTAGGGCTGCATCGAGGCGAGGTACTTCTCGATCTCGCTCCACGCCTGCTCCTCGGCCTGCTCGAACGTGATGCGGGCCGCCTTGCCGGTGCCCGGGTCCGCGCCGTCGACCGGCTCCTCTCCCCCGGTCGCCTTGGGCGTGCTCTTGCGCCACTCGTGGTACAAGTACACGGCGCGCTTGTAGAACGCCTCCGGATCGGGGTAGGCCGCGTACGCCTTCCTCCCCTCGTCGGTGATGGTCCACCGCCCGTGCGCCTTGATCATCCACTGCGCCTTCACGCAGTCGACGGTGGCGAAGCGCACGATCTTCTCGTACCGCCTGGCGCCCGACTCGGTGCTGCTCTGCTCGAAGGGTGTCGGCGGTGCCTTCTTCTCGAGGGCCCGCAGGGCCTCGCCGGCGGGCATGCCGTCCGCCTGCGGCATCAGCAGCTCGAAGAGGGCGCGCAGCAACTCGCCCGTGCGCTTCCGGGTGATCTCGGCCATGTGCAGTGGTGTCAGGCGCGCGTGGACGCGCGGGGGCGACGGCCCGCGGAAGGCGCCGGGCGCTCGGCGCGGACGCGGGCGAGCAACGCAGACGCCGGCTCGTCGGTCGGGTCCTGCGGGACGAGGCGGCCAGAGAAGGCGCGCTGGAGGATGGCCTGGCGCAGGCGCGCAGCGCGGGCGAGCTGGACGTCGATGTCGGCGGCGGTGCGCTCCGCGACGCCGAGACGCTCCTCGATCTCGGAGAGGATCGCCCGCTGCTCGTCAAGCGGCGGCACCGGGACGGGGAGCTCGCCGAGCTTCGTCATGCTGATCGAGGCCAGGTTGGTGGTCTGCTTCCCCTGGTCGAGGAAGTAGCGTTGTCCGTGGCTGTTCGCGTAGTGCGACACGAACCGTGACTCCACGCGACTCCCATCGAAACGTGCCCGGAAGACGTGGTTCTGGTGGATGCACTCGCTCAACTCGCCGTTCCACACCCAGCCGCGTCCGAGCTTGTCACGGTCGCCACCCTCGTTGAACAGCACGTCGCCAGGGAGCAGCCGCAGTTCCGCGATCTCCCGCTCGGTCGCCTCGATGGTGCGCACGTCGCTCAGATCCAGTCGGCCGCGCTGGACGTTCGCGACCCGGAGGTAGGGCACGGCGCGCGTGACGTCGCCAGCACGCCGCTTCTGCCCCTTCGTGACGCCACCCTTGAGCGAGCCTAGCTCGCGAAGAGGCACGATAGGCCAGTCGGCCCGCGGGTTCGTGCCCGTCGCGATGGCCGCGTCCGCGAAGCGACGCACGTTGGCCCGCGCCCGCTCAAGCCCCGCCACTGCCGCGTCGAGGTCCGACAGGTGCTCCTCGAGCGCGGCGACGATGCGGCGCTGCTCGGCGAGCGGAGGAAGCGGGAGCGGGATGTCAGCGACCGTGCGGGAAGACAGGTGCTTCACCGTGATCGACGACGTCGCGCCGTTGATCGCGTCGAGGTAGCCCGGAAGGACAAGCGCGAGCAGACGCTGGTCGTACCACCGCTCATCGGGCGAGAGCTTGCACACCCGCTGGTTCAGCGCCGCCACCGGCCCTCGCCACAGCGTCGCACTGAAGTCGCCGTCCATGCCGACGACAAGCTCCCCGGGCTGGACCAGGAACTCCGGGTCAACGAACCCGTCGAAGTACGCCTCGGTAGACGACCGCGCCACGTCCCGGATTCGGAGGAGCGGCGTGCCCGTGTCTCTGGTGAAACGCGAAGAGGGGAACGGAAATCCGTTGAGGACCGTCGCGACGTCGCCCAGGCGTACACGTTCCCAAGAGGGCGCGCACGCGAGCAGACCGCTTCGGTTCTCGGCGACTAACTCAGAGAGTGAAGCAGTGAAGCTCATGCCGCGATCACCTCCCCGATCTCCTCTAGCACCCGCGGCAGCTCCGTCCCGAACACCCGGTGCGCCCCCGCCAACCCGCCGCGCTGCGTGAACGGTGGGTCGTCGAAGTCCTCCGCCTCAATCTCCACGTCCGCCGCCACATGGTCGACCATCATCGCGAGCCACACGCGCTGCTCGTCGGTGAAGCGGCGCCCGCCCGCCTCCATTCGCGCGAGCCACGTGTCGAGCCGCGCCCGCGCCACCGACGGCAGCGGGGCCAGCGCGTCGTCACGGTGCGTAGCGAAGCGCACCAGCGCCACGACGTCGGTCAGCAGCCGCGCCGGTCCGCCGCGCACGCGCGACCGGTCGAGCGTCTCGTAGGCGCGCCACACGGCGTCGAGCGCGAGCGGCGGCTGCCGGTCGAGCAGCGCCCGGCGCAGCTCCTCGACCGCCGCCCGGGTGAGCCGCGCCTGTCCGGGCCCGCGCGAGCCGTAGAGGAGTCGGAGCGCCGAGAGCTCGTCGCGGTGCTCGGTGAGGAACGCCTCGAAGCTCGTGGTCAGGCCGAGCGCCCGGTCGCGCGCCTCGGGGGAGAGGCCGGCGCCGAGGAGGGTGTCGGCGCTCGCCGTGTCGATGGTCTGCTCCTTCGCGCGCTTGAGGTCGAGCAGACGCTCGCGGAGCTGCGGGTCGCCGGCCAGGGGAGCGAGAGCGGCCCGGAGCAGCGCGGCGCGGGCTCGCGCCACTGCGGCCTCGCCCGGCTCCCACCCCGGCTCGGCCACCCGCGCGCCCGGCGCGGCGGCCGCCGCCTCGCGGGCCGCCGCGCGCTGCCGGTCGGGGTCGAGCGCATCGACGATCCCGTGCGCCAGGTCGCGGAGCGTGGGCCCGCCCGTGGTCGCGGCCACGCTCGCCCGCTCGTCGCGGCCGAGCCGGGCGTCGAGGCGGACGAGGCGGCTGGCGAGCGTCGAGGCGACCTCCGGGTCCACGTTCCCCATCGCCACCGCCTGGAGCAGCCGCTCCAGCGACACCGTGGGCTGCACGTCCATCGGGCGCGTGTCGGCCATCGGCTCCTCGCAGACGCCCACGCAGTCCACGATCACGTAGCGCGTCTTGGCCGCGGCGTCGGGGGTCACCGCGCGCAGGTCGTCGGGCGAGACCACGCGGACGCCGCGCCCCTTCATCTGCTCGAACAGCGTGCGGCTGCGCACCGTGCGCATGAACCAGAGCACCTCGAGCGGCTTCACGTCGGTGCCGGTGGCGATCATGTCGACCGTGACGGCGATGCGCGGGTGGTAGGAGTTGCGGAAGCTCTGCAGGAGGTCCTCGGGACGAACCCCGCTCGACTTGTAGGTGACGCGCTCGACCTCGGCTCCGTCGGGCCCCGGCACGCGCTCGACGATGCGCGCGGTGCCGGTCTTGTAGGTGATCTTCTGCACCGCGTCGTTGCCCAGCGACAGCTCGTCGCGGAGGATCTTCACCAGGTCGTCTGCGTGCGAGTCGTCCTTGGCGAAGACGAGCGTCTTGGGGACGTGCGTGCGCTCGGGGAAAACCTCGGGGAGGAAGCGGTCGCGGAAGGCGCGCACCACGGTCCGGATCTGGTCGGGCGCCACGACGTCGCGGTCGAGCGCCGCGGCGTCGTAGACGAGCGGCTCGTCGAGCTGCTCCCACCGACGGCGGCGTGTCTCCCGGTCGCGCCGGTCGACGATCTGCCCGGCCTCCACCGCCGAGCCGCGCTCGGTGATCTCGGTGCGGATGCGGTACACGTCGAAGTCGACGTTGACGCCGTCGGCCACCGCGTGCTCGTGCCCGTACTCCTGCACCACGTTGGCGTCGAAGAAGCCATAGGTGAGCTTCGACGGCGTCGCAGTGAGGCCGACGAGGAACGCGTCCCAGTATTCGACGACCTGTCGCCAGAGCGTGTAGATGCTCCGGTGGCACTCGTCGACGAACACGACGTCGAACAGCTCGACGGGGAGGTCGGGGTTGTAGGCGACGGGAATGGGGTCGCGGCGGAGCGCGGCGAGCCCGCCGCCCGTCCCGGCGTCGCCGGTCAGCGCGACGGCGTCGAGCGCGGTGTCGGCGTCCAGCTCGTCGGCCTCCTCGGCCATCGTGGGCTCCCCACGGAGCATCGAGTAGAGGCGCTGCACCGTGCCGATCACCACGTTGGCCACCGGGTCCACCCGGTTGGCCGTGAGGCGCTGCACGTTGTAGAGCTCAGTGAAGAGCCGGCCGTCGTCAGGGGTGCGGTAGCTCTGGAACTCCTTGAGCGCCTGCCGGCCGAGGTTCGCGCGGTCGACGAGGAAGAGCACGCGCTTCGCGCCGCCGAACTTGAGCAGCCGGTAGATGCTGGCCACGGCGGCGATGGTCTTCCCCGAGCCCGTGGCCATCTGGACCAGCGCGCGGGGGCGGCCGGCGGCGAGCGAGGCTTCGAGGTGCCGCACGGTGTCGAGCTGCGCCGGCCAGAGGCCGCCGGGCTCCACCCCGGGCATGGCCGTGAGGCGGGCCCGTAGGGTGGCCGGCCGCTCCGAGCGCGGGTCAGGCGCCCCGCCGGCGAGAGGGAGCCACAGCGGCTCTGCGGTGGCCCACGCCGCGAGAGTCTCGGGGCGGTGGAACGCGAAGACCTCGCGGCTCCTCGGCACGGGGTCGAGCCGGTTCGTGAACCGGGTCTCGACGCCCGTCGACTGGTACAGGAACGGGAGCGGGCGCACGGGCGCCGGGATGCCGGCCGGGAGGCCGGCGCCGTACTTCTCGCTCTGGATCTCCACGCCGGTGAGAGTCTCCCCCACCCGCTTGGCCTCGACCACGCCCACCGCCTGGCAGTCGGCGTAGAGCAGGTAGTCGGCGACGCCGTGTCCCGGGGCGAGCGGGACCTCCCGGACGGCCACGCCGGGGCCGGCGTAGAGGTTCATGGCCGCGAGGTCCTGCACCAGCCAGCCGGACGCCACGAGCGCGCGGTCGATCTCCTCGCGGGCGGCGGCTTCCAGGGGCATGCAGGGCGTCGGGGCGGGGTGCGGATGTGGCTGGCGGAGCCGAAACGTACGTCACGTCTCTGACGCTGCCTAGAACGTGGCCGCGGTCAGGGCGGAGGGACCGGCGCGAAGAGGTCCTCACACCGCGCTAGCGGCCCGGAGGCGGGAGCGTCCCCTGGGACGCTCCGACCCGAGACGCATCGGCCTGAGGGTTCGCCGAGTCGCCCGCTGGGCGGGCCGACATCCGGTTACGACGCATGGACCCGCGCGCCCCACTCCGCGCAAGTCCGGCGCTATGCCATGCGGCGTGCGGCCGTGAACGCGCGCACGCGCTCCGTGACGACCGCGAGGTCGAGTGGTGCCAGCCGGAGGGCTTGACTCGCCTGCTCGGCGAAGCGCCGGAGGACGGCGCGCTCGTCCCGGCCCCGTGTGAGGCGCTCGAGCGCCAAGGACGTCACCGTCGCGAGCGCGCCGTGACCGAGCGTCGACCCCGCGAGCAGACGAAGCAGCGCCGCAGTGACGTCGACGGCGCCATCCAAGCTCACCTCCGGCTGCGCGAGCACGTCCAGCGCGCAGAGGACCCGCGGCGTCGCCTCGAAGCCCGATTCGGCGAGCGTGCGGTACAGCAGCTCCGCGTCGACGGGCACGAACGTGTGGCGGAACGCGAGCAGCCGCTCGACGAGGTCGGCAAACTCGGTCTCGTCGAGGAGTCCGCGCTCGCGCGCGCTCAGGAGCAGCACGTACGTCGAGCAGCCCTCAAGTCCCCACTCGTGTCGCGCGACGTTCCGTAGCCCCCAGTCGTCGGCGTGGAGCGTCGCCCCCGGCGGCTTCTCACCGACCATTGCGGCCGTCGCAGCGCTGCCGGTCTGGGCCGCGCCCGGGGACGTCTCGCCTAGAGTGACCGCCAGCTCGACCGCGTCGAACGAGCTGGCACCGACGAGGTCCCGCACCTCGGGCCTGGCGCCAGGCCGGGCGTCGAGCCGGTGGAGCGGACGCGGGAGCACCTCGGCGTCCGCCGCCACAGCGTCTCGAAGCGCGCGCGCCTGCTCGGCGAGCGCGCGGGCGTCCTCCGCCGTGACGGCGTCGAGCGCGATGCGGTGGTCGTCGCTCAGCCCCGCACTGTGGAAGCCCCCATGTGCCACGGCGGCCTCCCACTCTGCCACGTCGGCCGTGAGCTCGTCGAGCAGGGACTGCGACGCAACGCGCCGCGGGTAGAGGGCCGCCAGGAGGTCGAGCCGCCCGAGGGCGTGGAGCGTCGTGACGCCGGTGACGGTGAGGACCACCGTCCCTGCGGCGGCCTCACGGCGCGCGGCGGCGAAGCGCTCCGGGTCGGGGGCCTCGACCAACACCGGCGTGTCGCGGTCGTGCAGGAGGCCCAAGTACGTGCGCCGGAGCGAGCGCCCGAGCAGGTCCGCGACGGTGCCGAGGGGCGCGCGCCGCTCGCGGTACATCGCGAAGATCGCGCGCTCGTGGGCCTCCCGTTGCGCGAGCAGGCGGACGAGCGGCGTCGGGTCGAAGGCGTCGCCCTCGCCGACGTGGATCATCTGCAGACCCGGCGTCCCAGGGAACCGCGTCTGGAACGCGAGCATGGCGTCGTGGAAGACGTGCAGGAACGCGCTCTTGAGCTCCGCCACCCGGAACGTCTTCTCACTCACGGTTTCGGCGTGCAGCGTGACGGCGTCTCCGACGGCGAGCCCGAGGAACGTCGCGGCGCGCGGGTCCGTCGCGAGGAACTCGTTGCGCCGCACGTCGTGCGGCTCGTCCGCGAGGATGAGATATGCCACCTCCTCGCCGTCGTCCGCCCGCAACCGCACCCACGTGTCCGGCTCGACGCGCGGCCGCTCGAAGAGCGCCGCCGGGAGCTCCTCGGCGGTGTCCGCACCCAGCCATACATCGGTGAGGCACGCCTGCACGATGCGGGCGTTGTCCGGGAACTGCCGCAGCGCGCGGTACGCCTGTCGGAGCGCCGCCTCCTGACGGCCGACACGAGCCAGCGCGCGTGCAAGGTTCGTCGTGTCCTCCGCGTCGAGGTCCGTCCTCGGCTCGAGTGGCGCGAGGACCTCCCGCGCCCGGTCGACGTCGGCGGCGCGCAGGAGCGTGAACGCGTACCGCAGCCGCGTCTCGGCCACCTCCGGGCGTGCCGCCACGAGCCGCCCCAGCGTCGAGAGCGCGGTTGGGACGTCTTCCCGCTCCTCCGCTATGCGCGCCTCGAGGTCCAGGACCCACCACGGCGCCTCGCCGCCGGCGCCCGGGGCGGCGGCGGCCGCCGCCGTGACGACCAGCACGGTCGCGTACTGCCCCACCGCGAAGGCGCTCCGCGCGTACTGCATCGCCGCCCGCTCGTCGCGCTGCCAGGCGTTCGACGCGGCGAAGAGCTCGGCCGCGCGCGCGTACTCGCGCTCCCCGTAGAGGTACGACGCGTACTCCAGCGCCACCTCGCTCTTCGTCTCGGCCGCGGCGAGTGCGGCGTCGTACGCGCGCTCCGCGCCCGCGCGGTCATCCCGACGTAGCGCGATGCGCGCGCGGAAGACGTGCCGCATCTCGGCGGGCGCGGGCTCCTCGACTAGGTCCTCGCTGGCTTCCTCGCCGACACCCGCGCCGTCCAGCAACGCGAGCGCGGCCTCGGCAAGATCGAGGCGGTCCGCCGGGATGAGCCCCTCCAGTAGGGTGTTCGCGATGAACGTCCGCTGCGCGGGCCGAGCGCCAGCCAACGCGGCCCGAACGGAGTCGTCCGCGGACGCGGCCCGGCCCGCGAGGCAGAGCGCGCGCACGCGGACGGCGTGCCACGCAGCGTCGCGCGCCACCTCGGGCGTCCGGTCGAGCAGATACAGCGCGGCCCCGCCGTCCCCCGCGACGATCTGCCCCTGGGCCGCAACCAGCTGGGTGTGCGCGCTCGTCGGGTCCGCCTCGAAGGCCTGCTGGAAGTACGCGCTCCCGCGATCCGGGTCGCGTGCGAGGTCGGCTGCCCCCCCCTGCACGATGAGGGCGCGGGCGAGGAGGCGCGTGCGCTCGGTGCCGCGGAGTGCCGCCTCCGCCTCGGCGCCGAGGCGGCGGATGTCATCGACCACGTCCTTCGGCGCCGGGTCGGCGCCGGAGCGGGGGAACAGCGTCGCGTAGAGTGTCTCCGCCAGGACGACGAGCAGCTGCGGATCCCGGCGACCGGCGCGGAGGGCATCGCGGAGGAGGACAACGGCCGCACGCGCGTCGGCGCGTCCGGCGACGACCGCGCGGGCGATGATGATCGAGGGCGACTCGCGGAGCTCGTTGGGCAGCAGCGCGACGTCGACCGACGTCGGCGACGCCTGGATGCGCGCGCTCCACGCGGTCTCGGAGGCCGGGTCCATGGCGAGCGCGCGCATGGCGTCGCGGAGCGCGTCCTCGCGTGCACCGGCGAGCAGTTCGATCTGCGCCAGATTCGCCACGAAGTCGGCCCGGTCCGGCGCGTAGTCGAGAGCCATGCGGGCCGCAACGACGGCTTCGGCCGGCTGGCCGAGCTCGACCAGCGCCATGCCGATGTTGCTCGCCACGCGCGCGCGCACGATCGGCGGCGCGCCGCTCGCCGCGGCCTCGTCGCGCAGACGCTCCCACAGCCGCAAGGCGCTCCGGACGTTGCCCGCCTGATACAGCGCCTTCGCTTCCGCCATCCGCGGCTCCCAGGACGCTTCAGGCGCCGGGACGGAGGAGGACCCGGGCGCCGACCCGGCGACGGCGACCGTGCGGTCGAGGAGTAGCCGCTCCATTCGCTGCTGGCCCGCGAGCAGCGCCTCCTGCGTGCTGCGGAGGTCCTCGATCCGCGTGACCGTGTAGAGCAGCTTGGCCTCGACACCCTCCGCGAGGCGCAGCGCGGTCAGGAAGCGCTCACGCAGTTCCCGGACGAACGCCACCTCGTCAACGCCGACGGAGCCGAGGTCGTAGATCGACTCCTCGAACGCGCGCCGGACCGCCGGCTCGTCCACCGGATCGTTCGGGCGCTGGAGCACGCGCGTCACCAGGCCGGCGAACGGCTCGCGTTCGAGGGCGCGCGCGAGCCCGACGGCCGCGAGTTCGTCGCGCCCCTCAAGCGCCGCAGCCACGGCGGCGGTCAGTGCGAGACGGCGAGCCTGATCGTCGCGCGTGGGGCGCCAGCGTGCCATCGTCCGGCGCATCAACCCGCCCGCAGCCGTCGTCAGCGTTTTCACGACGGCGTTCGTCACCGCCTTCCGAGCGGGTTCCGGCAGTGTGTCGAGTGCCGCCTGCAGTGCGTCGAGCGCTTGCGGGGGGATCAGGGTCACAGCGTCGGGGCCGACGTTGGGCGTGGGCGAGGCGTCAGCGGTGGCGAGGGCGAAGCGCCGGCGCCGAAGTATCGGCCAGGAGAACGCGTCGCCCGAATGCGCCGCGGCGGCCGTCCGGGCTTGCCCGCGAAGGCTCGCCGGGTGCGTTGTCGAACGCTACCCCAGGCGGACGACCAAGAGTCACTGCGACAGCCTCCTCGCGATCACGACGCGCCGACCAACCTCCCGAGTCCGTCCCCCCGGGCGCCGCAGGCGGCCCCCATGGCGGGGCCGGACACCGCAAACGCGAAAGGGACTCCCTGAGCAGGGAGCCCCCGACCGACCGCGCCGGATCGAGTGTCAGCCGTGCCGCTTCGTGAGATCGCGGGGTGTCACGCGGAGGTAGCCCCCCGAGAGAGACGTGAACTCGGCGTTGTCTCGAAGATCGACGGCCCGCGCAGCGCGGAGCTTCTCCGCGTGGGACAGGGTCGACCCCGGGATCATGTCCTGCCGGCTCTGGCGAGGGCACGAGGCGTCGAGGCTCAGCCGAGACGCGCCGGGCCCGTGGGACGGACCTCGTACATCCTTCTTGGGCGCGCGCTTCGCCATACCAACTCCTAGTGACCGTCCGGACGAGCTTTGAAGACTACGGGCTTTCTTCGGTCCTGTCAATCTGCCCCTGAGGGTCACGGCGACGGCGTGAGCACGTCCAAGGCATGTTGCACAGACTTCGCCGTCTTGGGCCAGGGGACACCGGTCGCCGCGGCCTTCTTGACCGTCTGCGTGTCGCCCGTCGCCAGGTTGGTACGCGTCGCGGCCACCTCGAATTTCCCGGCCCCGTCCGGCCGGAGCATCACCTTACGGCGATGGGTGGCATCCGTCCATTCCCAGGTCCACTCGCCGGCGCCGGGCGTGAACTGCCAATCCAGATTCTCGTCCACTTTCGCCAGATCGTTAAGCAGATCGAGCACGCTCGCGTAGCGCGCGGCCGGGTCCGTCTGGATCGCCTTCGCGATGACGGCGCGAAGCCGCGACGGGATGTGGGCCGGCAGGCTGTCCTTGGTCGGGAAGGCGCCGGCCGCCACCGCAGGGCGCCAGTTCCCGCCGACGCGGGAGAGGAAGCCGCTGAGCTGGACGCGCCAGAGCGCCGTCCCGAGACACATCCGGTGGAGGGTGAGGCCAGCCTGGTACACGTCCGCAGCCGCGGAGAGCGACGGGGACGCGGTGATCGCCTCGGGGGCGATGTGCAACTCGTAGATCTTGTCCGGCGTGGCGAGCCCGGTGGGGTCGACCTGCTCGGCGAGACCGAAGTCCGTCAGCAGCGCCTTGCCACTCCCGTCCACGAGGACGTTCGACGGCTTGACGTCGAAGTGAAGCAGTTGCCGCGTGTGGACGTGGTGTAGCCCAGCCAGGAAGTCGGTGCCGATGCGGACGATCTCCCGCACGGTCAACGCGCGGGTGCGGAGGATGCCCTCGACCGAGCCCACATACTGGGGCATCGCCAGATAGATCTTGTCCGTCGTGGTCGAGCAGTAGAGGACTTCCGCCACGTTCGGATGCCTCACGGCGTAGAGCCGCGACGCCTCCGCGAAGTAGCGCGCCGCGTCGATAGTCGCCTTGTCGACCTCCTTCACCACCAGCTCGGCGTTCAGCTGGTGATCGAAGGCGAAGAAGACGACGGAGTTGGCTCCCTGCACCCCGACGTTGCCCCGTCGCTCGAACCGGACGGTCGTGTCGATCAGCACGCGGCACCTCCCCGATCCGCGCTGCTGCCGGTGCTGGGGACAGTCGGGAACGGCGCGGGCAGCTCGGCGGGGATTGCCGTCTCGTCCGCGGCCAGCGCCGTCAGGCGCGGCTTCGGCACCCGCAGCGCGGCGAGGGCGGCGAGCAGCGCCTCCCGCTGTTCCGTGTCGTACTCAGTCTTCCAGTCCGCCACCCCATCCGGGACGCGCTCGCCCGTCGCGTAGCTCTTGATCTCGCCGGCGGCGATCCGGAGCCGGCTGGCGATGGTGGCGAGCGGCCCCGCGAAGTACGACGGCACGGCGCCGGCGCCGAGCAGTTCCTGGATCACACCCTCAATGTTGGCGCGGAGCACGTTCGGTCGCTTCGCCATCGGCTCGGTCACGCGGACGCCGGCCGAGGTGACGCCGTACTCGCGGATGATGTCCAAGAGCGTGGTGCGGATGAACGCCAACTGCTCCGGGACATGGAGCGCCGCCGGGAGGCGAACGAACGCCACCTGGCGGATCTGGGGCGGTTCACCCGGCGCGACGACGGCGTAAGTGACGCACGTGGTGTTCGTGCGGAGGCCGAGTGCGGTCATGGGGCGAGCACGTGCGAGAAGATGGGGGCGGGAGCGGCGGCGCTCCGTGCCGGGGGCGCAAGTTACGGTGTCTCTTCGTGCGCGTGGAGCCCCTCACTGCGCAGACCAGCGGCCCGTCTGCGCGCCGGTTGAGCGCCGCCGGTGGTTGCGGCCCCCAACTGCCGACACGGGTCACGCGCGTGCCGGCGTCCTCTCCTGGCCCGCGGGCTCGTCGCGGTCCACTCCAACGTCGCCGCCCCCTGCTGCGGCGTCTTCCACCCCTTCTCGGGGTCGATGACCCCGTTCCCGCGCTCGTCGATCATGCCGTGCGCCTGGGCGATCGTGAGGTCCATGTGGCGCGCCAGCCCCGTCTCGGGGATGCCGCCCGGGTGGACCGCGAACGCGCGGACGCCGTGGCGGCGGCCGAGGAGGTCGCGCGCGACCGCGAATAGGATGTTCGCCGCCTTCGAGCGTACGAATGCATCCCAGGGGTCATAGTCTTGGCCCTGGAACTCCGGGTCGTGCAGCAGGTCGGCGACGTCCACGCGGTGGTTCCCGGAACTCGGCGCGACCACGCGGGCGCCTGCGGCAGGCCGCCCAGCGGCTGTTCGCCGAGCAGGGGTTCGACGGCCAGACCGTCGACGAGATCGCGGCGGCGTCTCGCGCCGCACCCGCTTGCTCCTTCAAGTCGAAGGAGGACGTCGTCCTGTCGTGCCACCACGACCTCGAGCGGGCGCTTCTCGCGGGGATCCTCGAGGCGCTGTCGGGGGCGCCCGCCCTTGACGTGGCCGAGCAGGCGCTCGTCGCCGCGCTAGGGCAGTTCGACGACGACGAGGGCAGCTGCTCGAGCGCCTATTGCGCGACACCCCGGCGCTCCGCGTGCGCGACCCGAGGAACCACGAACGCCTGGAGCGCGGCATCGCCGGCGCGCTCGGCGTGTGCGCCGGCACCGGTGCGGACGATCTCCGCATCCGGCTCGACTCGACGCGGATCGGCGGTCTCCTGCGGCTCGGCGGCGCCGGCTGGGTGGCTGCGGCCAACGCCGAGGCGTCCGTGGGCGAGTACGTGCGGCAGGTCCTGGGCGCGCTTGACGCGAGCCTCCTTCCGCCTCCCCACCCGGGCTGAGGGTGGTGGGGGGGGGGGAAGCGACGCACAGGGGCTAAGTCGTTGTGCGCCTGAGGGTTCGCGCTCCCGTCCCGAGCGGGACCTCAAAACAGTTATACCGCCAGACGTCCCAGGACGTGTGTCCGTGGAACGTGCGGTTCTCCAAGGAGCTGCCTAACGATTCGCCGTACGCGCCGCGCGAGGCGCTCGCGGGCAAGGACGCGAGGACGCTCGCTCGTGCATTGTTAGGCATGACGCAGGCGGAATTCAGCGCCGCGTTCAAGGGCTCGCCGATGAAGCGCGCGAAGCTGCGGGGCCTGAAGCGCAACGCGGCCGTGGTGTTAGGCAACGTCGGCACCGCCGACGACGTCGGCGTGCTCACGCGCGCGCTCGACGACGAGGAGCCGCTCGTGCGCGAGCACGCGGCGTGGGCGCTGGCGCGGATGCGACATCGGGCCGGCGAGTAGCACACCGGCTACGACGTCGCAGCGTCCCGCACCGCGCGTCAGCTCGTCTGGTCGACGACCTTCATGTGCTCCGCGTTCATCCGGCCGCCGTGTACCGCGACGGTCGCGAGGGCCGCGTCGAGCTCGCGCAGGTCCGCCGCGGTGAGCGGGACGCCGACGGCCCCCAGGTTCTCGGCCAGATGGTCGGGATTGCGCGTCCCGGGGATCGGCACGACGAACGGCTTCCGCGCTAGCAGCCACGCGAGCGCGAGCTGCGCCGGCGTCGCGTTCTTGTTGGCCGCGAACTGCCGCAGCACGTCGACGACCGGACGGTTCGCCGCCAGGTTCGCGCGGCTGAAGCGGTCGAACCCCGCGCGCAGGTCCGTCTCCGCGTCGAGCACCGTGCCCGGATCGACGGTGGCGGTCAGGTAGCCCATGCCGACCGGTCCCCACGGCACGAAGCCGATCCCGAGCGCCTCGCACGTGGCGAGCACGCCGTTGTGCTCGACGCTGCGCTCCATGAGCGAGTATTCCGTCTGCACCGCCGCCACCGGCTGGATCGCGTGCGCCCGGCGGATCGTCGCCGCGCTCGCCTCGGAGAGGCCGAAGTGCAGCACCTTCCCCGCGGCGATCAGGTCCCGCACCACGCCCGCCACGTCCTCGATGGGCACGTTCGGGTCGACCCGGTGCTGGTAGAGGAGGTCGATGCGGTCGGTCCGGAGTCGTTTGAGGGAGCCCTCGACGGCCGTGCGGATGTTCGCCGGCGTGCTGATTGGGGCGCCGGGGACGCCGGGGCGGCCGGCGGCGTGCGAGACGAGGCCGAACTTGGTCGCGATCCGCACGCGGTCGCGGATGGGCGCGAGTGCCTCGCCGACGAGCTCCTCGCTCGTGAACGGACCGTAGACCTCGGCCGTGTCGAAGAACGTGACGCCGCGGTCGTGGGCCGCGCGAATCACGCGGATGCCCTGGCTCCGGTCCGCCGGCGGGCCGTAGTTCGCGCTGATGCTCATGCACCCCGCGCCAATCTCCGAGACCTCGAGCGCGCCGAGCTTCCGCGTCTTCATCGTACTGCTCCGGGTAGTGGTGTCACTCGTCTGGTCGGCCCGTGGCTCCGCGCACCCGGACAGCGACCATGTGCCGACGGCCAGGCCCGCTCCGATGCGGGCGGTGCTGGCAAGGAAGTCGCGGCGGCCGAGGATCGGTGGGGTCACGCCGCCTCCGCGTCGAACGCGAGGGAGACCGACAGCGCGCGGTTGGACGCGATGTCCGCCTGCAGGTCGGCGATCTTCTGCTCCGCCGTGCCGATGGCGTCCGCGCCAGCGATGAACCGCCGCGGCGGCGGGTCCTGGCTCGCGATGGTGAGCAGCGCCTGCGCGAGCTTCGCGGGGTCGCCCGTCTGCCGGCCGTTCTGCGACCGCCAGTAGTCGAGCAGCGGGGCACGTCGCGCGTCGTAGTCGGCGACCGACGGCTCGGCGTAGCGCGTCGACTGCTCCGTGAGCAGCTCCGTGCGGAAGAAGCCCGGGTTGACGATGGTCGTGTGGATGCCGAACGGCGCGACCTCCGCGCGCAGCGCTTCCATCCACCCCTCGAGTCCGAACTTCGATGCCGCGTACGCGGCGACGAACTCGAAGCCGGCGCCGAGCCCCGCGGACGACGAGATGGCGATCACGTGCCCGGCGCGCTGCCGGCGCATCACGGGCAGGACGGCGCGCGTGACGCGCATGGGGCCGACGAGGCTCGTGGCGAGCTGCCGGTCGATCTGCTCCGGGGTGAGCTCCTCGAAGAATCCCGCCTCGAAGCTGGCCGCGTTGTTCACCAGCACGTCGATGCGGCCGAAGCGCTCGACCGCGGCGCGCACCGCCGCCTCGGCGTCCTCGCGACGCGTGACGTCGAGGGGCACGGTCAGCAGGTCGTCCGACGGCCCGAGCACCTGCGTGAGGCGGTCGGGGTCGCGCCCGGTCGCGACGAGCGCGTGCCCTGCGGCCAGAACGGCCCGCGCGAAGTCGGCGCCCATGCCGCGGCCGGCGCCCGTGATGAACCAGACTCGCTTGTCGGTCACTGTATCTCCTGGGTGGTCCTGTGCGCGTCGGACGAGACGCGTCGCACGTCCGGGCTTGCCCATTCCTTCCGGTCCTGCAAGCGGATTGGGAGCCGATGCGAGGAACCTACGGGCCGACCTAGGCGAACTACCTGCCGGATCGTCGCGATTCGTTGCCCATTCCTCCACGCTGCTGGAACCACTCCGGCCGTCGGTCTACCATGCGGGCATGGCGAATCGACCGACCTCCCAGGCGTCAGCCGTGACAGCCGGCCCACGGGCCGGCGCCGCGGGTACCGCGGGGTCAGCGGCGCAGGACGCGACGCGCGTCGCGGCGCTGTGCGCCGAGCTCGCGGTGCTCCTCGAGCGGCGGACGGGGGCTGATGGCGGGCACGAGACGGCGATCCCCGAGCTCACGCTCTGGCGCTTCTCGAACCCGACGGAGCCGGCGCCCGTGCTGCAGCAACCGGCCGTCTACGTCGTGGCGCAGGGCCGCAAGCAGGTGACGGTCGGGGGTGAGACCTACGTCTACGACCCGTCGCAGTACCTGGCCGTGTCACTGGAGCTGCCCGCGGTGGGCAACGTCGTGGAGGCGCGCCCCGAGGCGCCGTACCTCTGCCTGACGCTGCGCGTGGACCCGCGGGAGCTCGCGGCGCTGCTCGTCGAGACGCAGCGTCCGGTGCCGCGCGGCGACCACGATGGCCGCGCGCTGTTCGTCAGCGCGGTGGGGGCGCCGCTCCTCGACGGGCTCGTGCGGCTGGTGCGGCTGCTCGACGCGCCGGAGGACATCCCGGTGCTCGCGCCGCTCCTCCGGCGGGAGCTCCACTACCGGCTGCTGCAGGGCGAGCAGCAGGGCCGCCTGGCGGAGATGGCGATTGGGGACGGGCGGCTCCGGCGGGTGGCCGGGGCCATCGCCTGGATCAGGGCGCACTACGCGGAGCCGCTGCGGGTCGAGGCGCTGGCGAGGCGGGTCAACATGAGCCCCTCGGCGCTGCACGCGCAGTTCAGCGCCGTCGCCGGCGTGAGCCCCATCCAGTACCAGAAGCAGCTGCGCCTCCAGGAGGCGCGCAGCCGCCTGCTGTCCGGCGGGACGACGGCGGAGGCAATCGCCTACGAGGTGGGCTACGCGAGCCCGTCGCAGTTCAGCCGCGAGTACGCGCGCCTCTTCGGAGAGCCGCCGCGGCGGGACGCCGACCGGATGCGGGAGCTAACTCCTGTTCTCCCTTAGAGTTCGCGCGCCAGTCCGGAGCGGGATCGCGAAACGGGTTTGTCGGCACATCTCCCAGGACGTGTGCCCGTGGAACGTCAGGTTCTCCAAGGAGCTGCCTAACGATTCGCCGTACGCGCCGCGCGAGGCGCTCGCGGGCAAGGACGCGCGTCAGCTCGCGCGGGAGCTGTTAGGCATGTCGCAGCCCGAGTTCAGCGCCGCGTTCAAGGGCTCGCCGATGAAGCGCGCCAAGCTGCGCGGGCTCAAGCGCAACGCGGCGGTGGTGCTCGGAAACGTCGGCACCGCGGACGACGTCGACGTGCTCACGCGCGCGCTCGACGACCCCGAGCCGCTCGTGCGCGAGCACGCCGCGTGGGTGCTCGCGCGCCTGGCTCCGCGGTAGCGCCCCTCTGCAATCAGTCCGTCGCCTCGTCGAACGTGGTGCCCGTCTCCTCCGCCAACGCCCGCAGCAGGCGGTCTTGGAACGCGAGGTCGTGGACTGCGCGGTGCGGCGGGCGGCGCTCGCGGTGGTACCAGTACCCGCCGCTCGTCAACGCCTCAGGATCGTCGCTCGCCGCGAGCCATTCCTGCGTGCGGTGGCCGAGCTCAAGATCGTCCGGCGCAGCGGGGCCGCCCATCCGCGTAGGGACCCAGCCCGGATCGACGGCGTTGCTGAGCACTGTGGGACGCAGGCGGGCCACCGCCGCCGCGAGTGTGGTGACGAACAGCTTGCTGTCCTCGTAGGAGCCCGCGCGCCGCCCGCGCCAATCGACCCGGTCAAGCGAGGAACGGCCGCCGAAGTGCGAGCTGCTGCTCAGATAGACGAGGCGCCGCGGTGTTCGGAGCAGGGCCGTGAGCAAGTACGGCGCGACGATGTTGACGGGCATGACCGCCCGACCGCTCCAGACGCCGGCGTTGTGGATGACCGCGTCGAGAGGAATCGCGGCGTTCAGCTCGGCCGCGATGCGTCGGACCGCTTCGCGATCCGTGAAGTCGCCGACCACGAGGTTCGCGCCGCGGTCGAGGAGCGTGTGCAGGCTCGCGGCACGCTCCCCGTTGCGGCCGTGCACCACTACCTCGTGGCCGGCGGACAGGAGCGACTCCGCGGCGAGGCGTCCGAGCCCGTCCGCGGAGCCGGTCACGAGGATGCGCGTCACGGTCGCACCGCCCGCGGTGGGAGTTCTCGCATCCGTCCCCTCGTCCGTCGTCGTGGTGTGTGTCCGGTGTCGATTCGCGAAGTCGTCGACGGTCGCAGCGAGCGGCGTCGCCGCGCAGCGTGTGGGGCATCCAGCGAAGGCGACGAGCGTCTGCGCACGCGCGGCCCCTTCGCGCGGCGGCCCCGAAGGTGCGCGGACGATGCCGCCCCGCGCTCAGCGCGCGCGGAGCGAGATCGGGGACGCGGTCACGGCCTCGTGGCTGCCGCCGGCTGATCGAGGAACTGGTATCGCGCGCGCGGCTCGGCCTCGGCACGCGTCTCGACGTCGATGCGGATGCGCTGCACCTGGCCGTTCGTCACGCCGCCGCGCGGCCACGCGGGCAGACCCGCGCCGTTCGGGTCGCCGGTCTTGATGAAGTTCGCGAAGTAGCCCTGCATGGTCTCGGAGACCTTGAAGTCGTCGGGCGTCCACCCGAAGACCTTGTTCAGCGGCAGGTTGCCTAACGCGTACTCGATCTCCGCCGAGTGCACGGCGCCGCGCGCGGGCGGCGGGGCGCTCCCCGGGCCGCCGCGCGTGACGCCGCCGGCGAGGTTCGCGGTGACACCCGCCTCCACCGGCGCGGGCCGCGGGCGCGCGTACAGGTAGCGGTACACCGGCTGCCCGCTCGTGCGCGCGTGCTCCTCCAGCCACTTCCACGTGGCGAAGCCGGTGAAGCGGTCGCTCGCGAGGTCGGTCAGTGAGCGGGCGATCTCGTCCGCCGAGCCTAACGGGTACGCCTTCTCGGCGTCCGCCGCGCGGGCGCCGAACAGCCGCGCGAACACCGCGCGCGCGCTGTCGGCCGTCGGCTCGCCGCGAACGAGCCCGCGGCCGTTCGCCTCCTCCGAGTTCCAGCCGGCGAGCAGCGGCACCTTCGCCTGCTCGCCCGCGCCGTAGATCGCTTCCGGCGCCTTCGGGAAGAACAGCCCGTCGACGTTCGCCGGGAAGCGCGGCATGCCCGGGCGCCCGGAGAGCTCGAGCAGCTCGGTGGCGGAGAGCGCGCGCAGCCCGGCGAGCGACGTCGCGCCGACGCGGCCCGCGAACGCGACGCCGTTGCGCTCCGACTCCTCGCGCGTGGGAACCGCCGCCGACGTGCCGAAGTGGGCGCCGCTCTCGCCGATCGCGCGCGCGAACAAGCCCTTCGCGAGCGGCGACGCCATTTGCGCGCTCACCGCGAACGAGCCGGCCGACTCGCCGGCGATCGTGACCTGCGCCGGGTCGCCGCCGAACTGCGCGACGTTGTCGCGCACCCAACGCAGCGCCGCGGTCTGGTCCATGTACCCGTAGTTGCCCGCCGCGTGCTGCGGCGACTCGGCGGCAAGCTCGGGGTGCGAGAAGAAGCCGAAGATGCCTAACCGGTGGCTCAGCGTCACGACGACGATGCCGCGCCTCGCCATGCTCTCGCCGTCGTAGCGCGGCTCCGAGCCGTCGCCGGCGATCCAGCCGCCGCCGAAGATGTAGAACAGCACCGGCAGCCGGGCCCCGGGCGCGGCGTTCGGCGGGGACCAGACGTTCAGGTAGAGACAGTCCTCGCTCACGCCGGCGTTGCGGAACATCATGTCGCCGAACGGGCGCGCCTGCATGCACTGGTTCGCGAACCGGTCGGCGAGGCGCACGCCCTGCCAGCTCGTCGCCGGCTGCGGCGGCCGCCAGCGCAGCTCGCGCACCGGCGGCGCGGCGTACGGGATGCCGCGGAACGACCGCACCCCGCTCGGCAGGGCGAGCCCCTGCACGACGCCGTTCTTCGTCTGCGCGCGCGGCGCGCCGTTCGTCGCGCCGTTCGAAGCGCCGTTCGGCTGCGCGAGCGCCACCGCGAGCGGCGTCATGAACGCGAGGGCCAGGAGGAGAGGAGCGCGGCTGGTCATGAGGCTCAGTGAGTGTGTGGTGATGAACGGCCCGAGCTTCAGCGGCTCTACGGGGCGCGAGTCGCCATCTGTTCGGCCGACGGGATCTTCAGGACGGCGACGGTCTCATGGGATGAGCGGCGTGAGCGGGCCCACGCTGCAGTCGCCTCGCCACCGGCACCGCGCCCAGCGTGACGACGCTGCTGACGAGGAACACCGAGCCCAGCCCTGCGCGGCCGGCGATCAGGCCGAGCGCCGGGCTGGCGATGCCTAACGAGAGGTCGAGGAACGCCGTGAACGCCCCCATCGCGAGTCCCTTGGCCTCCGGCGGCGCGAGGCTCACCGCCTCGAGGCCGAAGCCGGGATACACGAGCGAGTAGCCGACGCCGGTGACCGCCGCGCCGACGAACACCACCGCCGCCGTGGGGGCGAGCCAGATGAGCGCCAGCCCCGCGGCCTCGATCAGCGCGCAGACGAGCGCGATGCGCGCGCCGCCGACTCGGTCGGGGAGATGTCCGAAGACCACGCGCCCGAGGATGAACGTGGCGCTGAGCACCGTGAACGCGACCCACGCGGCGTCCCACCCGCGCTCGGCGAACAGCAGCGAGGCGAATGTGCTGATCGCGCCGAAGCCCACCGCGGTGAGCGCCATGCCGAGGCCGGGAACGGCGACCGCGCCCAACACGCGGCGGATCGACGGGCGCTCGCGCGCCGACGGCGGGAGTGACCGGAGCGGCGCGACGACGAGCAGCGCCACGAGGGGCAGCGCCGTCGTAGCGAGCGCGGTCGAGACGAAGCCGAAGCGGTCGTAGAGCAACGTGCCCACCGGCGCGCCCGCCCCGTACGCGGCCCAGAGCGCGGTGCCGACCCACGCGATCACCTTGCCCGCGTTGCGCGGACCGCCGAGCGCGAGCCCATGACTCAGCGCGCCGGTGATGACAAAGCTCTCCGCGCCGCCGAGGAACACGCGGCCGATCAGCAGCACGAGGATGCTGGTCGATGGCGTGTGCGCGACGCGCAGCGAGAGGAGATAGAGCAGCCCCGAGGCCGCGCCCATCGACAGGCCGACGACCATCGCGCGCTTCGCACCCCGCGTGTCGGCGTAGGTGCCCGCCCAGAAGCGCGAGAGCAACGCCGCCGCGAACTGCACGCCCGCGGCGATGCCGACCATGAACGTGCTGAGCCCGAGCTGCTGGTGCACGTAGAGCGGCAGCACCGGCATCGCGAGCCCGATGATCAGATACGCGACCAGCACCACCGCCATGATCGGCGCCAGCGCGCCGATCATGGGCGCCGGTGTCGCCTCGGCGCGTTCGTGGCGCGGCGCCTCGGCGCGCGCCCGCAGGTCAGCGCGCAGCGGACGGGCCACGCGACTCTCCGTACTGCCCGTACTGCGCGTCGGTGACGTGCTCCAACCACTCGACCGCCTTCCCGTCGAGCGCCTCCTGGATGGCGATGTGCTGCATGGCCGTGTCGGGCGACGCACCGTGCCAGTGCTTCTCGTTCGGTGAGAACCGCACGACGTCGCCTGGCCTGATCTCCTCGACGGGGCCGCCCTCCCGCTGCACGAGGCCGCGGCCGAAGAGCACGATCAGCGTCTGCCCGAGCGGGTGCGTGTGCCACGCCGTGCGCGCGCCCGGCTCGAACGTGACGGCGCCACCCGCGGCGCGCGCCGGGGCGTTCGCGTCGAAGAGGGCGTCGATGCGCACCGTACCGGTGAACCAGTCCGCCGGCCCCTTGACAGAGGGCTTCGTGCCGGCGCGCGTGATGTCCATGATGGTGCTCCGTGTGTGTTCGTGTCCCCGCCTCACTTCGCGGAAGTGTCGGCGAAGACCTTCCGCGCGATCTCGACGGCGGTGTTGGCCGTCGGCCACCCGGCGTAGAACGCGAGGTGCGTGATGAGTTCCGTGAGCTCGTCCTTCGTCACCCCGTTCTCGAGTGCCCGCTTGAGGTGGAACGGCAGCTCGTTCGTGCGGTAGTTCGCGACGAGGGTCGCGACGGTGATCAGGCTCCGGTCGCGCTTCGAGAGGCCGGGCCGCTCCCAGACCTGGCCGAAGAGCACCTGCTGGGTGAGCTGGTCGAGGGCGGGGGCGATGTCCGCGTACGGGCCCGGGCTCGGCGTGCTCGCCGTGACGATGCTGTCTGCCGACATGCGCGTGCTGCTCCGTGTTGGGGGAATCCTGTACTGCGTATCACTGACCTGTTCGAGCCAGTCGACGTTCCGGCCGTCGACCGCCTCCTGGATAGCGGTGTGCGTCATCGCGGCGTTAGGCGCGGCGCCGTGCCAGTGCTTCACGCCGGGCGGCGTCCACACGACGTCGCCCTCGCGGATCTCCTCGACGGCGCCGCCCCACTGCTGGACGCGGCCGGTGCCCGACGTCACCACGAGCAGCTGCCCAAGCGGGTGCGTGTGCCAGGCCGAGCGCGCACCCGGCTCGAACGCGACGGCGGCGGCGGAGACGCGGGACGGCGGCGTCGCGTCGCGGAGCGGCACGACCCGCACGACGCCGGTGAAGGTCGCGGCCGGCCCCGCCTGCGCCGGCCGCTCGGCGCGGCGCGAGATCCTCATGGTTTGCGAGTCGGCCGGTGTCCTGGTCTGCGCGCCGACGCGCGCCGTCGCAGCGAGCGAGAGCGTCAGGAGCACGGCGGCCCATCCCCTCAGCACGCGGCGCGTGGAACTCGTCACGTTGGTCTGCATCGGAATCTTCCCTCGGCGTATGGCGGTCGTCGTGTACGCGGACGTCGGGTCGACTCCCCGTGCGGCTGGACGCGGTAGCGGAGCCAGAGCAGTTCGTCGGCGCGGCGTTCCACGTCCTCGAGTGTGAGCCGACACGGCACGGCGTCTTCGCCCGCCACGTCGAACAGGGCCGGCGTGCCGACCCGCCCGTCCGCCACGGGCGCGATCAGCAGGCTCACCTCGTCGACGAGTGCCGCGCGCAGGAAGCTGCCGTTGATCCCGCCGCCCCCCTCGAGCACGAGCGTCCGGACGCCGAGCCGGGCGCCGATCTTCTCCAGCGCGACCGGCAGGTCGACGTCGTCGCGCCCGGCGAGCAGGTACGACACGCCGCGCTCGCGCAGCGCAGCCAGGTACTCGTCGGACACGCGCTCGGAGAGCACGGTGACGACGTGATCTTCCGCGACCTCGCCCGACTCCCACACGAGCTTCCCGCGCGCGTCGATGGCGATGGCGAACGATGCGTGCTCGCCCGCGGCTCCCGGCGCGACGAAGTCCGCGCGCGGTGGGCCGTCATACGTGCGCGCGACCTCGGCGTCGGACCGCGTGCCCGCGGCGAAGTGCTGCTCCATCGTCACGCGCCCGCAGAGCCAGGCGTCGGGCGCGTATGTCGCGTGCACCTCCTCGTACTGCCGGCTCCCCTCGCCCGAGAGCGGCCAGCCCTCGACGACGATGCGGCCGTCCACGGACGTCATCATGTGGCAGATCACGCGCGGGCGTCCCGCCGTGCGGGCCTCGTTCCCCTCATCGTTAGGCACTTGGTCCTCGACGTCCGTTCTCGGAAAAGACGACCCGCACGCCGCGCCGGCCGAGGGTCTGCGGCAGGTCGGCAGGATCGTCGACGCGGCCGAGGCGGGTGTACGCGTACGACGAGTCGAACGTCTCGTAGAACACGACGACGGTGTTCGTGCCGTACAGCATCAGGTCACCGCGGCGGATCGTCCCCGGCCGGCTCGCGGTCGCGGGCAGCGCGTCCCGCAGTTCGGCGTACTTCTCGTTGCCGTTGAGCTCACTCATGTCCAGCGTCAGCGGCAGTTGCGCCGCGAACGCGCGAGCGGCCGCGTTGTCGTCCAGGGTGATAGCGAAGCGACGCTCGCCGACGGTCATCCACACTCGCGAATCCTCCGGTCCGCGGCTGCTGGTCATGCTGCGACCTCCGTGCACGACACGTCCTACAGCTCCTGGCTCGTTGGGCGGAACAGGATCTCGTTGATGTCCAGCTCCTCCGGCTGGCTGATCGCGAAGGCGACGACCCGCGCGAAGGACTCCGCCGGCACCCCGACCTGTCCGACGTAGTCGCGGTTCGCCTGCTGGACGTCCGTCTCGCTGATGTGGTCGAGCAGCTCCGTCTTGACGGCGCCGGGCGAGATGATCGTCGTGCGGATGTTGTCGGCCTTCACTTCCATTCGCAGCCCTTCGGACAGCGCACGCACGCCGAACTTCGTCGCCGAGTAGACGGCGGAACCGCCGAACAGCTTGTGGCCGGCGACCGACGAGAGGTTGATGATGTGCCCCGACTTCTGCTCCTGCATGTGCGGGAGCGCCGCGGCGATGCCGTAGAGCACGCCCCTGAGATTCACGTCGATCATCCGGTCCCACTCGTCGATCTTCAGCCGCTCCAGGGGCGAGAGCGGCATGATGCCGGCGTTGTTGACGAGCACGTCGACCCGGCCGAAGGTCGCGACGGCTGCGTCCACGAGACGCTGGACCTGCGTGAGGTCGGTGACGTCGGTCTGCACGGCGAGCGCCTTCCCTCCGGCGGCCGTGATCTCGTCGACCAGCGCCGTTAGGCGCTCGATGCGCCGCGCGCCGAGCACGACGGCGGCGCCCTGGGCGGACAGGTGACGGGCCGCGGCCTCGCCCATGCCGCTGCTGGCACCGGTGATCACGACGACCTTCCCTGCGATGTTGTTGCTCATGCTGGTTCCTATGTCTTCGAGTGTTCTCGCCTCGCCGAACGCGCCGGGTCAGCGCCCCTGCACGTCGATGACGAAGCGGTAGCGCGCCTGCTTGGCCACGACCTTCGTCCACGCGTCGTCGATCCCGTCCATCGCGATCTTCGTGATCTCCGGCTGGATGCGGTGCAGCGCGCAGAAGTCGACCAGGTCCTGCGTCTCCCGGATGCCGCCGGTGTTCGATCCGGCGAGCGCGTTCCGATACATGACGAGGCCCATCTGCCCGATTTCGTTCGAGTCGGCGACGTTGCCGACGCCGACACGGCAGTACGTGGCGTCGCGCTTGAGCATCGGGATGAAGCGATTCAGGTCGTGCTTGTAGGGCACGGTGTCCAACGCGAAGTCGAACGCGTGGCGGTACTGCGCGAAGTCGGCGCCGTCGCGGTTGACCACCACGTTGCGCGCTCCGAAGCGCTTCGCGTCGCTCGCCTTCTCCGGCGACGTCGTGAAGACCGTGACCTCGGCGCCTAACGCGGAGGCCAGCTTCACGGCGAGGTGGCCGAGCCCGCCCATGCCGACGATGGCGACGCGCTTGCCGGCCGACACGCCCCAGTGCCGGAGCGGCGAGTAGACGGTGATGCCCGCGCACATCAGCGGGGCCGCCGCGGCGAGGTCCAGGGCGTCCGGAACGCGGATGACGAAGTCCTCGTCGACGACGATGAACGTCGAGTAGCCGCCCTGGGTGATCGTGCCGTCCCGATCCTTCGACGCGTACGTCTGGACGTTGCCGGCGAGGCAGTAGTTCTCGTGGCCGGCCTGGCACTCCGCGCAGACGCGGCACGAGTTCACCATCGTCCCGACGCCGACGCGCGCGCCGACCGCGAACTTGCTGGCGCTCGATCCGACCTCGACGACCGTCCCCGTGATCTCGTGCCCGACGATCTGCGGGAACGTGACCGGACCCCAGTCCTCGTGGATGGTGTGGATGTCCGAGTGACAGATGGCGCCGTAGTGGATCTTGATCGCCACGTCCTTGGGACCGAGGGCGCGGCGCTGGAACGTCATGCGCTTGTGCGGCCCGGTCGGCGCGTAGGCCGCCATGCCTTCAGCGGGGTACGGCCCCTTCACATTCGCGTTAGGCATGCGCGTATTGCCTCTCGGTGTGGGTTGCGCGTTCTGCGCGTGTAGCAGGCTCGCCGCGCCAGTCCCCGCCACGGCGGCTGCCGCCGCTGCCGCCGACACGATGAAGTCGCGCCGCGAGTGCCCCGCGGGCGTGGGTCGTTCGATCCGATGCTCGTCGTGAGCTTCTCTCATCGCTTCCTCCGCTGAACTGCTGCTGTGCGTCAGGCCGCGGCGGTGCCGCGATCAGGCGCGCGATACTCCGCATCGTCTCGGTGTTGTGGCCTGCGCCCGCCGCGCGCCTGGCGCCGCGCCGCGCCCGCGACCAGCGCGGAGAGGGCGAGGGCGGCCGCGCTGAGCGCGAAGGTGCTCCGGTAGCCGCTCGCGTCGTAGACGACGCCGCCCGCCGTGGCCCCGAGGGAGATGGCCAACTGGACCACGGCCACCATCAGCCCACCACCCGCCTCGGCGTCGTCCGGGAGCACTCGGCTCAGCCACGTCCACCACGCCACCGGCGCGGCGGTGCCGATCAGGCCCCAGCCGGCGAGCAGCACGCCCACCGCGACGGGAGCGCCGCCGAGGATCGTGAGCGCCACGGCGATGGCCGCCATCGCCAGCGGCATCGCGACGAGCAGCCCGTGGAGCCGCGAGCGCAGCGCGAGGCCGATCAGCCAGGTGCCTAACAATCCCGCGCCGCCGGTGATCAGCAGGAGCAGCGAGAGCGTCGAGACGCTCACGCGCGTCACCGTCTCCAGGAACGGGCGCAGGTAGGTGAACAGCGCGAACTGGCCGAGGAAGAAGAGCGTGACGGCGAGCATCCCCGCGGGCACCTGCCGCCGGCGCAGGACGCGGAACACGGTGCCGCCGGCCGCGCGCTCCGACGGCATCGACGGCAGGCTCGCGTAGAGCCAGCCGAGGGTGACCAGCGCGAGCGGCACGACGGCGAAGAAGGCGCCGCGCCAGCCGACGTACTGGCCGAGGAAGCTGCCTAACGGCGCCGCGACCGTGGTCGCCAGCGCGTTGCCGCCGTTCAGCAGCCCCATCGCGCGCGGTACGTCCCGCTCCGGCACGAGGCGCATGACGGTGGCGGCCGACATGGACCAGAAGCCGCCGATCACGACCCCGACGAGCGCGCGGCCGGCCATGAAGACGCCGGCGTTCGGCGCGAGGGCTACCATCACCCCCGAGACGAGCATCAGCGCGGCGAGCGCCAGCAGCACGCGCCGGCGGTCGATCCCGCGCGTCGCCGACGAGATGCCGAGGCTCGTGAGGACGGCGAAGATGCCGGAGACGGCGATGGCCTGGCCGGCGCGTCCCTCGCTGATCTGCAGGTCGGCGGCGATGGGCGTGAGCAGGCTGACCGGCATGAACTCGGACGCGATCAGCGTGGCGACGCACAGCGTGAGCGCGAACACCGCGCCCCACTCGGTCGCGCCCGCCGCCCCGGCCGGACGGGAAGCGGTCGCGCCCGACTCGAGCGCTCGCTCGTGGATGGCTGGCGCGGCCATGTCAGCGCTCGGCGGTGCGCGCGGCGACCGTCGGCGGCACGCCCCGACGGCCGGTGGACATCGACGGATGTGGGTCGAGATGATCGCTCACGGTGCGCTCCGGGTTCGGGTCGGGCGGGTCACCCCGCCTGCCTCCCAATCAACCCGGTACCGGTGTGTCGATCTACTTGACGGCGCTGCACGACCCGTGAAGGATTACTTCACAATGTCCGACGACCTGAATGCGATGGCCGTGTTCGTCGCGGTGGCCGAGGCGCGAGGCTTCCGCGCCGCCGGCGAGCGCCTGGGCGTAAGCGCCTCGGCCGTGAGTCAGACGCTCCGGAAGCTCGAAGGACGGCTCGGCGTGGTGCTCCTCCAGCGCACGACACGCAGCGTTCACCTCACGGCGGCGGGCGAGCGCCTCTACGCCGCGGTGCGTCCCGCGCTGGAGGACGTGCGCGCCGCCGTCGCCGCGGTGGGTGAGCTGAGCGACGCGCCGCGCGGCACGATCCGGCTCCTCATCGGAACGACGGCGGACCCGGTGCTCGCGCGACTGCCGCTCGCCGACTTCCTCGCGAGCCACCCGCACGTGCGCCTCGACGTGGTGGTGAGCGACGCGGTCGTGGACATCGTGGCGGCGGGCTTCGACGCCGGCATCCAGCTCGGCGAGGTGATCGACCGCGACATGGTGGCGGTCCCCGTCACGGGCGACATCCGCATGACGGTCGTCGGCTCACCGGCGTACCTCGCACGGCGCGGCACGCCGCAGCACCCGCGCGACCTCGTCGAGCACGAGTGCCTCAACTGGCACCCCGTGCCCGAAGCGCCCGCCTACCGCTGGGAGTTCACCGAGGCCGGCCGCGAGGTGGCGGTCGCCGCCCCGGGACGCGTGCTCTCCACCGACTCGGCGGTCAACATCCGCCTCGCGCGCGACGGGCTGGGACTCACCATCGTGTACGAGGACCAGGTGCGCGACGAACTCGCGCGCGGGGAGCTCGTGGCCGTCCTGACGGAGTTCTGCGAGCCGTTCGCGGGCTACTACCTGTACTACCCGCAGCGCCGGCATGCCTCGCCGGCACTGCGCGCGCTCATCGACCACCTGCGCGGAGCGCGGGACGCCGCCCGGGGCCGGCAGCCGGGCGGCCGGACGCCGACCAGGGAGAAGCCAGCCGGGCGTGCCGCGCGCCCACGGGGGCGCTGAGCCGGGCGTGGCGACCCGCGGGGCGACGATCCGCCACTGCTCCCAGGACGTGTGCCCGTGGAACGGGCGGTTCGCGCGCGCGCTGCCTAACGATTCGCCGTACGCGGCGCGCGAGGCGTTAGGCGGCAAGGACGCGCGGCAGCTGGCGCGCGAGCTGTTAGGCATGTGGCAGCCGGAGTTCCCGGCCGCGTTCAGGGGCTCGCCGATGAAGCGCGCGAAGCTGCGCGGGCTGAAGCGCAACACGGCCGTCGTGTTGGGGTCCGACGACGCCGTAACGCAGCCGGCGCACGTCGCTGACGACCGTCGCGGGAAACAGGTTGGGGTTCAGGATTGATCCCGCAATGCCTCCGTCGGCTGAATGCCGAGCGCCCGTCGCGTCGGGACGACGCAGGCGAGCAGGCATACCCCCAGCATGAACGCCGCGTAGACCACGAGCAGCGCGACCTGGCCCCACGAGAGCGCGATCGGCGCGTTCCGGAACTCCGTGCGAGACAGAATGTCTGCGCCGACGTAGATGAGGGCGGCACCCACCGCGATGCCGATGCCGACCTGCGTCAGCGGCCGCCGGAAGACCGCGGTGATGACCGTGCGCCGGCGCGCGCCGAGCGCGACGCGGACGCCGATCTCGCGCGTGCGTCGGGCGACGGTGAAGGACAGCACGGCGTAGATGCCGGCGAGCGAGAGCAGCAGGGCGACGCCGGTCATCCCCAGCGTCGCGCGCAGGAACATCTCCCAGGTCCACACCAGGTCGTCCGCGATCCGGTCCATGCGCTGGACCTTCGAGAGCTCGAGCGTCGGGTCCAGCGCGCCGGCGATCGCGCGGACGCGCGGCACGAACGCCATCGGGTCGCCCCGCGTGTGGACCAGCAAGTAGGGCTCGAAGGCGCTCCCGGCTGCGGCCGGCAGGTAGAGCCCGATCCCGCGGTCGGGCTCCTCCACCTCGTCCATCCCGAGCTCCTTCACGAGCCCCACGATCTGGTAGAACGGAAGCGAATCGACCTGCGGCCCCGCGATCGGCGTCGTGCCGAGGTTGATCCGCAGCTGCAGGCCGATCGGGTCGCGACCGAGCAGCATCTGGTCGACGAACCCCTGATCCACGATCACCACTCTCGCGCCGGGGGCGAGGTCGGCGGGCTGGAAGCCCCGCCCCGCGAGGATCGGCGCCCCGAGCACGTCGAAGTACGACGGGTCCACGTACGCGATCTTCGTGTAGCGGTACGCATTCTTCCCGAGCCGGTCGCCCGCCGCGGCGATGGACGCCGAGTCGTCCAGGAAGACCCGGTGGTAGCTGTGGTTCATCCGCGGCAGCCGGTCCGCGAACGTGACGCCGACCACCCCCGGCTCGGCCGCGACGCGCTGCCGCAGCGCCTCGACCAGCGTCCCGAATCGCGCGCGTTTGGCGGCGGCCGCCAGCGTGTCGGCTTCCGCCTCCGGCTCGGGCGCCGCCTCCCTGCTGAGCTGCACCGACAGGTACCTGTCGGCCGCGAACCCGACGTCGTACGTCTGGATCCGGCGCACCTCCCGCACCTCCAGCAGGGTGATCGCCGGGAAGGCGACGGTCACCGCGACCTGCGCGACGATCACCGCCGTCCACACGCCGCCGAACCGCACCGTGCCGCCGCCGGCGGTGCCCCCGCGCAGGCGCGACCCGATGCCGCGCGTGATCTTGAGGCCGGGCATCGCGCCGGTGATCGCCGCGGCGACGAGCGTCAGCGCGCACGCGTAGAGCACCGTCGCGGGCAGGAGGCGCGGGTCGATCCAGAAGGGGACGCTCCCGAAGGTCGCCTCGAGGAACGGCCGCCCCACCTGGCGCAGCGCGGCGTGGGCGCCCGCGAGCCCGACGGCGGCCGCCACCCCGCCGAGCACGAGCGCCTCGGCGAACAGCTGCAGCACGATCCGACCGCGGCTGGCTCCCAATGCGCTCCGCACGACGATCTCGCTCTCGCGCGTCGCCGCCCGCGCGAACAGCAGGAGGGCCACGTTGCCGCAGACGAGCACGAGGAGCATCAGCACGAAGGCCTGCAACAGCCCCAAGACCCCGAGCTTTTCGGCCATCGACGACCCTCCGCCGAACATCTGCGCGTAGGGCATCACCTGGGGCTGCAGGTGCTCGTGCGTGGCCGGCAGCTCCCTGGCCGCCCGCTGGCCGAGCCGCGCGAGTTCGGCCCGCGCGTCGTCGAGCGTCGCGCCGGGGGCGAGCCGCCCGAAGATGGTGATGTCGGGCCCACGCCGCGGCGCGTCGTCGCGCGCGGTCGGGCGGAACGGCGTCCACGCGTCGTGCGCGACGGGGAACCGGAAGCCGTCCGGCATCACGCCGACCACCGTGGCGTACGCGTCCCCGAGCTGCACCGTCTGTCCGACGATCGCCGAGTCAGCCCCGAATCGCGCCCGCCACACGGCGTGGCCGAGGACCACCACCGGCGGCGCGCCGATGTGCTCGTCCGCCGGCACGAGGACGCGCCCCAGCAGCGGCCGCGTCGCGGCGACGCGGAACCCCGACGCGGTGATCGCCGCGACCTGCACCGGCCGGGCCTCGCCGTCACGCCCCTTCAGGTTGCGCACGACGTCCTGCCAGGCCCCGAAGTCGGTCACCGACCGCATCGCCTGGCGCCAGACGACGAAGTCGTGCAGCGCGCGCGGCTCCGCCTGGTTCGCCTGCACGTCCCAGTTTCGCAGGTGCACGATGCGGTCGCCCCCAGGCAGCGGCAGCGTGGGACTGACGAACAGCATCACCATCTCGAAGGCGACGGCGCCGACCCAGATGGCGAACGCCATCGCGAGTCCGCCGACGATCGTCAGCCCGGGGTACTTCACGAGCAGACGGACCCCGAGCTTCAGATCGAGCGACAGGCCGCCGAGCCACCTGAGGCCGCGGCCGTCGCGCATCTCTTCCTTGTGCCGCTCCATGTACCCGAACGCCAGGCGCGCCCGGCGCCGCGCCTCCTGCGGCTCGAGCGCCTCCTCGCGCACGAGCCGGTCGGCCTCCATCTCGAGGTGGAAGCGGAACTCCTCGTTCATGCGCGACTCCGCGTCGCGCCGGGCGAACAGGAGATGCAGGCGCGCGCGCGCGCGGCGTGGATCAGTCTCATGCGAGGGTCCGAGAGTGGCCGGTCAGGTCGTGCGGAGGTCGGCTTCGACGATCCTCGGGTCGGCCTAGTCGACCCGCATCGCCACGATCGGCTCGACCCGCAGCGCGCGCCGCGTGGGAACGACGCAGGCGAGCAGGCACACCCCCAGCATGAACGCCGCGTAGACGACGAGCAGCGCGATCTGGCCTAACGAGAGTCCCTTCGGCCAGTCCTGGAACTGGTAGGTGCGAGCCAGCCCCAGTGCCCCGAGCGCGACGAGGGTGGCACCGGCGGCGATGCCGAGGCCGACCTGCGTGAGCGGCCGCCGGAAGATCGCTGCGAGGACGGTGCGCTGGGGCGCGCCGAGCGCGACGCGCACGCCGATCTCGCGCGTGCGTCGGGCGACGGTGAACGACAGCACCGCGTAGATGCCCGCGAGCGACAGCAACAGGGCGACGGCCGTCATGGCGAGCGTCGTGCGCAGCCACATCCCGAGCATCCACAGCAGGTCGTCGGCGACCTGGTCCGCGCGCTGGATCTGCGAGAGCCGCAGCGTCGGATCCAGCGCGCCGGCGATCGCGCGGACGCGCGGCACGAGTGCCATGGGTTCGCCCTGCGTGTGGATCATCATCTGCGGCGGGAAGCCGCTCCCCGGCGTGGCCGGCCGGTAGAGCCCGATCTCGCGGGTGGTCTCCGCCGCGCCGATCATGCCGAGGTTCTTCACGACGCCCACGATCTGGAGCCAGGGGAGCGAGTCGGCGCCCGGGCCATCGGGCTGGATGCCGTTCTCGGCGACCCGCACCCGCCGACCGATCGGGTTGCGCCCCTGGAGCGCCTGGTCCACGAAGCCCTGGTCCACGATCGCCACCCTCGCGCCGGGGGCGAGGTCGGCCGCCTGGAAGCCCCGGCCCGCGAGGATCGGCGCCCGCAGCACGTCGAAGTACGACGGATCCACGAACGCGACCTTCGTATAGCGCCGCGGCTGCCGTGCTGCGGCTGCACCCGCCGGGGCGGACGCCGAGTCGTCCAGGCCGATGCGGTAGTAGTCGTAGTTCGTGCGCGGGAGCTGGTCCACGAACGTGACGCCGACAACCCCCGGCTCGGCCGCGACGCGCTGACGCAGCGTCTCGACCAGCATCCCGAGTCGCGCGCGGTAGGCAGCGGCGGCCGCCGCGTCGCCCGCCGCGTCCACCCCGGGCGTCGCCTCCCGGTCGAGCTTCACGGTCAGGTACTCGTCGGCCGCGAACCCGGCGTCGTACGAGCGGATCCGCTGTTGCTCCCGCCCCTCCACCAGGACGAGCCCCGGGAAGGCGACGGTCACCGCGACCTGCGCGACGATCACCGCCGTCCAGACACCGCCGAACTGTAGGCCGCCGCCGCCGGTCGTGCCGGCTCGCAGGCGCGAGCCGATGCCGCGTGTGACCTTGAGCCCGGGGAGCCCGCCCGCGATCGCGGCGCCGAGGACGGTGAGCACGCCAGCGTAGAGCACGGTGGCGGGTGTGACACGCGGGTCGAACCAGAACGGGAGCTGATCGTAGTTCATCTTCAGGAACGGCAGCGCCCATTGCCGCAGCGTGATCTGGGCGGCCGCGAGCCCGACGCCGGCCGCCACCCCACCGAGCACGAGCGCCTCGGCGAACAGCTGCAGCACGATCCGGCGGCGGCTCGCGCCGAGGGCGCTCCGAACGATGATCTCGCTCTCGCGGGTCGCCGCCCGCGCGAACAGCAGCAGCGCGACGTTGCCGCAGACGAGCACGAGGAGCATCAACGCGAAGATCTGGGTCAGCGCGACGACCGCGCCCTCCTCCGCCGCCGACGGCGCCCCGCCGATCATCTGCGCGTACGGCATCACCTGAGGCTGCAGGTGCTCGTGCGTGGCCGGCAGGTCCCTGGCCGCGCGCTGCCCGAGCACGGCCAGCTCGGCCTTCGCGTCGTCGAGCGTCGCGCCGGGGGCGAGTCGCCCGAAGATGGTGATCGCGGGGCCGCGTCGCGGCGCGTCGTCGCGCGCGGCCGGGCGGAACGGCGTCCACGCGTCGTGCGCGATTGGGAACCTGAAGTCGGGCGGCATCACACCCACCACGGTGGCGTACACGTCCCCGAGCTGGACGCTCTGCCCGACGATCGTGGAGTCGGCCGCGAAGCGCGCCCGCCACACGGCGTGGCCGAGGACCACCACCGGCGGCGCGCCGATGTGCTCGTCCGCCGGCACGAGGACGCGCCCCAGCAGCGGCCGCGTCGCGGCGACGCGGAACCCCGACGCAGTGATCGCCGCGACCTGCACCGGGCGGGCCTCGCCGTCACGCCCCTTGAGGTTGCGCACGACGTCCTGCCAGGCCCCGAAGTCGGTCACCGACCGCATCGCCTGGCGCCAGACGACGAAGTCGTGCAGCGCGCGCGGCTCCTTCTCGTTCGCCTGCACGTCCCAGTTCCGCAGGTACACGACGCGGTCGCCCCCCGGCAGCGGCAGCGTGGGATCGACGAACAGCATCACGACCTGGAAGACGACGGCGCCGACCCAGATCGCGAACGCCATCGCGAGCCCGCCGACGACCGTCAGCCCGGGGTACTTCACGAGCATCCGGAACCCGAGCTTCAGGTCGAGCGACAGGCCGCCGAGCCACCTGAGGCCGCGGCCGTCGCGCATCTCTTCCTTGTGCCGCTCCATGTACCCGAACGCGAGCCGTGCCCGGCGCCGCGCTTCCTGCGGCTCGAGCCCCTCGTCGCGCACGAGCCGGTCGGCCTCCATCTCGAGGTGGAAGCGGAACTCCTCGTTCATGCGCGACTCCGCGTCGCGCCGGGCGAACAGGAGACGCAGGCGCGTGCGCGCGGCGTGGGTCAGTCTCATGCGGGACTCCGAGGGGGACCGAAGGGGGCCGATCAGGTCGTGCGGAGGACGGCTTCGAGACCGGCGGCGAAGCGGCGCCAGTTGTCGAGCTCCGCGCCGAGCGCGCCGCGTCCGGCGGCGGTCAGGCGGTAGTAGCGCGCCCGCCGGTTGTTGTCGGTCGTGCCCCACTCGCTCGTGATCAGCCCCTCCTTCTCGAGCCGCTGGAGCGCGGGGTAGAGGGAGCCCTGGTTGACCTCGAGCACGCCGTCGGAGATCTGCTGCACGCGCTGGCTGATCCCCCAGCCGTGCATCGGCTCGAGCGAGAGCGTCTTCAGGACGAGCAGGTCGAGCGAGCCGCGGAGGGCGTCGCTCTGTGGGCGGATGGTCACGAGCGGCTCCGTGCGGGGGTTCCTGTCGCCGTCTAGAGGAAGATGCAGCGCGCTCCTGTAGCCGTCAAGAGAAGCCGCTGCCGCTGTGTCGCCGTCGGGCGCGACGGCGACGCAGCCCCGCACGCTGGGTGGCACGGGATGAACGGCAACGTCACGAAGGCCGGCATCACCGCCGACCTCTGACCGGTCGGGCCGTTGGGCCAGTCGTGGGATGTGAACCGCGGCGACACCACCGCGTCGATCGCCGACCTCGCGGCCGTCGCCGGAGTCGACCCAGCGCACCTGGCGCGGGCATTCCGCAGGCACTTCGGCATCAGCACGCCCGGCGCGTACCTGTGCGAGGCCCGCGAGCGGCGCGTCGCGCGCGCTCGACTTGACGAGCGGTCGGGGGCCTCTCAGCTTCGGCAGCGCCCTCGTACCTTCGGCACTGCCCTCGCACCTTCGCTCAGGAGCGTCCCGTGCCCACCACGAGCCTTCCGCCCTCGCGCGGCATTCGCGCGGTCGCCCTGTCGCTGCTGCTCGCGGCCGGTTGTCACGATCCGACGAGCGCACCCGGACGCCTCGACCGACCCGCAGGGCGGCCGAGCACGATGCTGACACCAAACCCGACGTCGGTCACCGTAGCCGGCTCCTTCCAGTCGGAGCTCGGATGCGCCGGCGACTGGGATCCGGCCTGCGCCGTCACGCACCTCACGTACGACGCGGGGGACGACGTCTGGCAGGGCACGTGGACGCTGCCGGCCGGATCGTGGGAGTACAAGGCGGCGCTCAACGGCGCCTGGGACGAGAACTACGGACTCCACGCGCAGCTGGGCGGCGCGAACATCCCGCTCGCCGTCGCCACGGCGCGCTCGGTGAAGTTCTACTACGACCACAAGTCGCACTGGATCACCGACGACGTCGGCTCCGTGATCGTCAGCGCCCCGGGCAGCTTCCAGCACACGCTCGGCTGCGCGGGCGATTGGGATCCCGGGTGTCTGCGCTCGTGGCTGCAGGACCCCGACGGCGACGGAACGTACGACTTCTCGACGAGCGCGATACCGGCGGGGAGCTACGAGACCAAGGCCGCCATCGGCGAGGCGTGGGACGAGAACTACGGCCAGGGCGGCGTGCGTGACGGCGCGAACATCCCGTTCACCGTGCACGCGAACGGCGACCTCGTGACGTTCCGCTACGTCTCGAGCACGCACGTGCTGACCGTCACGAGCGGGCCCACGGACCACGTCGCGCCGACGATCGACATCGCGCTCACCACGCCGACGGTGGCGCCTAACGTGGTGAACGCCACGGGACCGTCGGGCGCGGTGGTGACGTACACCGCGGTGGCCCACGACGACCAGCCCGGCGTCGGCACGCCGAGCTGCACTCCCGCGTCGGGCACCACGTTCGCGATCGGCGTGACGACGATCGCCTGCACGGTCACGGACGCGGCGGGCAACGGTGGCTCACAGCAGCGCGCCGTCACGGTGATCGGCGCGACGACGCAGCTCGCCAACCTGCAGGCCGCGGTGGGCGCGCTCGGCCTCGACGGCGGGTTGACCACCGCCCTCGCCGCGAAGCTCGCATCGACGTCGTGCGGCAGTCTCAAAGCGTTCGCGAACCAGGTGCGCGCACAGCGAGGGAAAGCGATCGCCGCCGCCACTGCCGACCGCCTTCTCGCCGAGGCCGCACGCATCGAAGCGGTCCTCGGCTGCTGACCCACGAATCGACGAGGACAAGCCGTTAGGCGCTCACCGCGTCAGCGTTCGCACCGCCTGCCCGCTCGCCTGCATCTGCAGCGCGCCGTTCGTGTAGCCGCGGATCGCGAACACCGCCTCGCCGCCGCCCACGTCGATCGCGCAGCCTGTGGGCGACGTCGCCTGGGAGACGAGGCGGTACGGGTACGACCGCGGGCTCACGTCGCCGTCGGCGTAGTAGACCGTCGCGGTCACGAACCCCTGCGCGGTGAACGACCACCCGAAGCGCTTCACGTCGCTGGTGGTGGAGGCTTCGCTCCACTCCTTCACGCCGGTCAGGACGGGCTTCCACGTGGCGTCGCACTGCGCGTCCGACGTCGACGTGCCGCCCGACGGCGGTGGCGTCGTCCCGCCACCGGTGCTTCCGACGGTGATGGTCGCCGTGCCGGTCTTCGTGACGTCGTAGATCGAGCGCGCGGTGATCGTCGCCGTGCCGTTCGCGCGCGCCGTCACGACGCCCGTCAGGCCGTCCACCGACGCGACCGCCGCATTGCTCGTCGTCCAGATGACCGACGTGACGGTGGCGCCGGTGACGGCCGCGGTGAGGGCCTGCGTCTGCCCGACCTGCAGCGTCACGCTCGACGGCGCGATGCTCACGGACACGCCCGCGGACGACACGAGGACGCTGGCGGTCGCGGAGACCGAGAGGTCGTAGGCCGCCGTCGCGGTGATCGTCGTCGTGCCGATGGCGAGCCCGGTGACGTCACCCGCCGCGGTCACCGTCGCGACGGCGGGGTTCGACGAGCTCCACACGACGCCGGTGGAGTTCGTGCCGGTGAGCGTCGCGGTGAACCGCCTCGTCGTGCCCGCGACGACGGTCGCCGACGTGGGCGAGAGCGTGATGCCGATCCCCGACGTGACCGTGATGCGCGCCGTCGCGGACCGGCTCGGGTCGGCCACCGACGTCGCGCGCACGGTCACCGTGCCGGAAGCCTTGCCGAGCACCGTGCCGTCCGACGCGACGGTCGCGATGCTCACGTCGCTCGACGACCAGTTCACGCCCGTATCGGTCGTGCCGGTCACCGTCGCGGTCAGCTTCAGCGTGTTCTGCAGCCCGGTGATCGTCGCCGACTCGAGGTTCAGCTTCACGACGATCGGCGGCGTCGGCCGCACGGTGCCCGTGACAGTCGTCTGCAGCGTCGGGTCGTCGGTGTGCGCGAGCGTCGCCGTGAAGCGGGTGTCGGTCGTGGCCCCCGTCGTCGCCGTGAACGTCAGCCCGCCGCTCGCCGCGCTCACCGTCGCGCTCACGGTCGACGGCGACACGCTCACGAGCCGCACGCGCTGCGGGTCGAGGGCCCGCGCCGCGGCGGCCGTCACCGGCAGCGTGGAGAGGCGAAGCGGGAGCTTCGTGATCGCGCCGGCGACCGACGACGGAAGCGCCGCGACGGCGGCGTAGACGCGGTCGATGCCGTCGGTCACGGTCGCGGCCGCGCCCTGTCGCGCCTCGGCGCCACTCATGCTGCGCGCCCACTCGAGCACGTCGACGGCCACCACTCGCCCGCTCTCCAGGACGTCCGTCGCGAGCGGCTTCGCCTCGATGCGCTCGCCCACGTAGCACGCCTCCGGGAGCCGCGCGACGTTGGCGACGGCGTCGGGCATGAACTGCAGGTAGACCGCTGCGCCCGCGACGCCGAACAGCGCGGCACCCGCGGGCGTGAGCCCGAACGCCGCGCCGCCGACCATCGCGCCGAGGCCGACGTACACCGCCTGCACGGGCGCGGCCGCGCTGGCGATCTGTCGCGCGCAGGCCGCGGTGAGCACCGGCCCGGCCTTCAGCGCCGCGAACGACGTCGAGCCGGACGATGCGCCCGCCGACGCGAACAGACGCGCCACGGCGAGACGCTCGGCGGGCGTCGCCGACGCCATGCGCGCGCGCAGGTCGCGCCCGACGCTGTCGGCGACGGCGCGCAGGCGCGACCACTCCGCGGCGCTGAAGCCGTCAGGCGGCGTGCTCGCGGCGAACCTCGTGGTCATCGCGTCGAGCTGCGCGCTCACCGCGGCGACGGGATCGGCGATCGTCGGCGCCTGCAGCACGGTGACGCTCGCCTCGCCGGCGCGCGCGCCGAGCGTCAGGCGCAGCGTGTGGACTGCCGGCGCGAGGTCGGGGACCAGCCCGACGAGCGTGCTGTCGTCCACGCGCGCCGCCTGGAAGGCGGCCGAGCCGAGCGTGCCGCTCGCTCCGTTCGGCGCGCCGCCGCCCGGGATCACGATGCGCACGACGGCGCCCGGGCGCACCGTGTCCACCGGCACGCGCAGCGCGAGGGCGGTCGGCTGCGCCGGAGGCGTCGGCGTCACCGGGGCCGACGGGGCTGCCGGCGCATCGCCCGCCCCGCCACCGCAGGCAGTCAGCGAGAGCGCGGCGTGGACCGACAGGGCGACCGCGGCGCGGCGGAGGGCAGTGCGTTCTTTCATGGGTCGGGAGAGGCGTCGCTGGAAGGGAATCGGCGCACGGTGAGGATCGGCACGACCCCTCGCCGACTTGAGCGCCGGACGCCTTTTTTCTCCCGCGGTGGGCCCCTACCGCCCCATGGGCGCGCCTAACGCGTCGGATGCAGCGCGCGGTGCCGGATCGCGATCAGCTCCGCGCGCTGCTCCGGGTTCCGCTCGATGAGGTCCTCGAGCAGCACCCGCGCCGTCTCGTCCTGGATGATGGTCGGCTCGGCACCGAAGCGCTTGCCGTAGCCGAGGTGGCGCGTCTCGTCGATGAGCACCGGGTGCGCCAGCACGACGTCCGCCTGGTCGTCGAGCACGCGCACGGCGACGAACTTCTTGCCGCTCCGCTCCATGTAGCCGATGCGGGCGCCACGGGCTTCGGCGGGCCACGGCGGGAGCACGCGCTCGCTGCCGTCGGAGCCCTGGAAGGTGCTCGCGCCGGGCTTCAGCAGCGGATGGTTGCGGTCGAAGCCGCCGTGGTACATGAGCGCGTGGGCCATCGGGCGTCTCCCTGGTAGCGAGGTGCTTCTTCTCTGCCGGTCGGCGAGCGCGAAGATAGGCGCGGCGCCCCGTCTCGCCAGCGGCGCGCGGGCAGGCATGATGCTCGCGCCGGGAAACGTACCCGGCACTGAGTCGTAATACCCGCATGACGCTCCCCCACCCCCCGGCCGACCAGCTCGAGCTCCAGGCCGCGCTCGCCGGCGAGTACTCCATCCAGCGCGAGCTCGGTCGCGGCGGGATGGGCATCGTGTACCTCGCGCGCGACGTGCAGCTCGACCGCGACGTCGCCATCAAGGTGCTGCCGACGCACCTCGCGCGTACCGGGGAGTCGCGCGACCGGTTCCTGCGGGAGGCGCGCACGGCGGCCGGGCTGTCGCACCCGCACATCGTCCCGATCCACCGCGTGGGCGAGGCGGGGGGCTTCGTCTTCTTCGTGATGAGCTACGTGGAGGGCGAGACGCTCGGCGAGCGGCTGCGCACGCGCGGCCCGCTGCCGCCGGCCGAGGCGGCGCGCGTGCTGCGAGAGGTGGCGTGGGCGCTCGCCTACGCGCACGGCCGCGGCATCGTCCACCGCGACATCAAGCCGGACAACATCCTGCTGGAGGCCGGGACCGGCCGAGCGCTGGTGACCGACTTCGGCATCGCGTACGGCGGCGCGCATGCGGGCCCCACGACCGACCCCGGGAAGATCATGGGGACGGCGCACTTCATGAGCCCCGAGCAGACGGGGAGCGAGGCGATCGACGGCCGCAGCGACCTGTACTCGCTCGGCGTGGTCGGCTATCTCGCCGTGAGCGGCCGGCTGCCGTTCGAGGCGCCGAGCCTTCCCGCGCTGATCCTGCGGCAGGCGACCGAGACGCCGACGAGCGTCATGCGGGTCGCGCCGGGCCTCCCGCCCGCGCTCGGCGCCGCGATCGACCGGTGCCTCGCGCGCGACCCGGCCGGCCGCTTCCCCGATGGCGAGGCCCTCGCCGCGGCGCTCGCCCCGGCGCCCGACGCGCGCCCCGCCCTGCCGCCCACGCTGCGCGCGTGGCTCGCCGCGCGGAACCCGCTGCTCGTGCCGTACATGGGCTGGTCGGCCGGGTTCACCGTGCTCACGCTGGGCAACGTGTACGCGAACGCGACGGGCAATCCGGGCTCGAGCTGGCGCGACGTCGTGCTCCTGGCCGCGATCGCGTCGGCGCCGCTCTTCCCGATCGTCGGGTTCCACCTCAACCAGGCGCGCCGGCAGTTCCGCGCCGGACACTCGCTCGCCGACCTGCGCTCGGCGATGGCGGTCGAGCGACGCGAGCGGGCCGAGACCGAGGCGCTCGCGCGCGGCGACGAGGAGTCCCTGGCGCACCGGCTGCTGCGAATCGGCACGGTGGCCGCGGCGACCTGGCTCGGCGTGACGTTCGTGCTCGTCGTGGACGGGACGCTCCACGAGAACCGGACGCCGATCGCGTGGTTCCTCACGCCGCTCCTGCTCACCATGCTGCTCGGGGCGCTGAGCAACGCGCTCGACGTGCAGTTCATTCCGAGGAAGCTCCGCGAGTGGTGGCAGACGGGGATCCGCGAGCGGCTCTGGAACAGCCGCGCGGGCGAGTGGCTCGCGCGCCGGCTCGGCGCGCCGGAGCGGTCGCGCGAGGTCGGCGTGGGCGCGTTCCGCGCGACGGAGGTGGCGCTCGGCGTGGCGGCGGGCGAGCTGTTCGCGGCGCTGCCGCAGCCGTTCCGCGAGCAGCTTCCGGAGCTGCCGGCGACCGTCGCCGCGCTCGAGGCGCGCGCCGCCGAAGCACGCGCGGAGCTGGACGTGGTGGCCGCACTCGCCCCGTCGGGCTCCGCCGACGCCGAGCTGCTCGCCGGGCGACGCGGCAAGGCCGCGGAGCGCCTCGCCGACAGCGTCGCCGCGCTGGAGCGGATCCGGCTCGACCTGCTCCGCCTGCACGCCGGCGCCGACGATCTCGCGCCGCTCACGACGCTCATGGACGCCGCGCGCGCGCGCTCGACGAGGACATGGGCCGACTCGCCGAGGCGCAGCGCGAGGTGGACGAGGTGCTCGGCCGACGGCCCCTCGGCCCCGGGCGGATCGCGACGCCGACGTGACGCCGACGTGACGCCGTTCGAGCGGCGTTAGGCACGCCGGACCGGCGAGGCGGCTTGCGCGCGGCGGGACCCAGGTCTAGGGTAGCCGCCATGCGCCGACCACTCCCGCTCCCATCGCTCGTCACGCTCGCGCTGCTCGCGGCGTGCGCACCACGTGCCACCCAGCCACCGGTCTCCGCCGCCGCGCCCGGGTCGTACGACGTCGTGATCGAGAACGGACGCATCGTCGACGGGACCGGCGCGGCGTGGTTCTACGGCGACGTCGGCGTCGTCGGCGACCGCATCGCGCGCATCGCGCCCGTCGGCACGCTGCACGGCGCGTCCGCGCGCCGCCGCATCGACGCGCGCGGGCTCGTCGTGGCGCCCGGCTTCATCGACATCCAGAGCGGCTCGTACGGCAACTTCATCGGGAACGGCGACGGCCGCTCGGTGGGAAAGATCACGCAGGGGATCACGACGGAGATCATGGGCGAGGGCGGCACCCCCGCGCCGCTCAACCCCGCGACGCGACAGGCGGGCAACTTCGCGCTCGGCAGCCGCGGCGCCGACTCGACGAGCGTGTTCGCCGGCGCGCACGGCTTCGGCGCGTGGCTCGACGCGATGGAGCGACACGGCTCGTCGCCGAACGTCGGCTCGTTCGTCGGCGCGTCGACGGTGCGCGTGTACGCGAAGGGCGAGGCGCAGGGCACGCCGACGCCCGCGGAGCTCGACACCATGCGCGTGGTCACGCGTCGCGCGATGGAGGACGGCGCGTTCGGCATCGGGTCGGCGCTCATCTACCCGCCGGGGAACTACGCGACCACCGGTGAGCTGATCGAGATGGCGAAGGCGATGGCGCCGTACGGCGGCATCTACATCACGCACATGCGCTCCGAGGGCGACCAGCTGCTCGAGGCGATGGACGAGGCGATCCGCATCGGCCGCGACGGCGGCGTGCCCGTCGAGATCTACCACCTCAAGGCGGCGGGCAAGCGCAACTGGGGCAAGGCCGCGCAGGCGATCGCGAAGATCGACTCCGCGCGCCGCGCGGGGCTCGACGTGCAGGCGGACATGTACGCGTATACGGCCGGCGGCACGGGGCTCTCCGCGTGCACGCCGCCGTGGGCGTCGGAGAACGGGAAGCTGCTCGAGAACCTGCAGAATCCCACGACGCGCGCACGCATCAAGGCCGAGATGTTGAGCGATCAGACGGCGTGGGAGAACCTCTGCCTGCTCGCGACGCCCGACAACGTGCTGCTGTTAGGCCTGCGGCAGCCGCAGGACATGCCGTTCATGGGCAAGCGGCTCGGCGAGGTGGCGCGCGCGTTAGGCAAGGACTGGCCGGACGCGGTGATGGACCTGCTCATCGCCGAGCGGCAGCGCATCGGCACCGTGTACTTCCTCATGAGTGAGGAGAACGTGCGGCTGCAGCTCCAGCAGCCGTGGATGAAGTTCGGCACCGACGCCGCCGGCCAGGATCCCGACAGCTCGAAGGGCACGCTCACGCATCCGCGCGCGTACGGCAACTTCCCGAAGATCATGGGCCAGTACGTGCGCGACGAGCACGTGATCCCGCTGGAGGACGCGGTGCGCAAGGCGACGTCCGCAGTCGCGACGCGTCTGTCGCTCGAGCAGCGCGGGATCGTGCGGGAGGGCTTCTACGCGGACCTCGTCGTGTTCGATCCCGCGCGCATCGCCGAACACGCGACGTACGAGAACCCGCACCAGCTCTCGACCGGCGTGCCGTGGGTGCTGGTGAACGGCGTGCCGGTGGTGGCGGACGGTCGGGCGACCGGCGCGAAGCCGGGGCGCGTGCTGCGCGGCCGCGGGTGGCGCGAGGGACACTGACGCGAGGGCTGCCGGAACACCGACCCCGGGTGCGGGAACCAGGAGGGGGCTGGTGAATCAGCGCGCGCCGGCGCGCCGTGCGCCGCGCGCGCGGCGCGCGACGTCGCCTGCCAGCTCGGCGATGGTGGTGCGCGCGAGCTCCCGCTCCAGCGCCCGCTCCGCGGCCTCGATGCGCCCCTCGAGCGCCGCGTGGATGTTGCGCCCCACCGGACAGCGCGGGTTCGGCGTGGGATGCAGCGGGATGACGTCGCGCGCCTCGTCGACCGCGCGGTAGACGTCGAGCAGCGTGATGCGGTCGGCCGGCGTGGCGAGCAGCGCGCCGCCGCCAGTGCCGAGCTGCGACGTCGTGAGCCCCGCCCGCGCGAGCTGCGAGAGCAGCCGCCGGATCAGCGACGGGTTGGTGTTCACGCTCGACGCGATCAGCTCCGACGTGGCGGGCTCCCCGCCCTGCGTCTGCAGGAACGTGAGGATGTGGACGGCGACGGCGAAGCGCGTGTTCATGGGCGCGGCGTGGAGTGTGTACGTACGCAAGTGACACACGCTCCGTCTGTCAATCGCGCCGCGCCGGCGGCGCAACTTCCCCGGCCTAACGGCCCGGCTCCAGCCGCACGAACGCGAGGCCGTTGTTCGGGTTCATCGGGATCACGAGCTGGTTCGCGCCCGCATCGTAGCACATCGACGCCGCGCTCGGGATGTTGCGCGCGATGAGCTCCGCGGCGCGGCCGGCGCGGATGCGCGACACGCCGCCGTTCACGACGCTGCTGACGTACTTCGTGCCGTCGGGCATGATCACGAGGCCGTCGTTGCCCGACTGCGCCGCGGTCTCGGTCTTCAGCAGCTGGCCGGCGCGCGAGAACGTGAGCACGTCCGCGGTGCCGATGTTGACGACGACGACGTTGCCCTGCGGGTCGAACGCGATGCCGTTCGGCTGCCGCAGCGGCGCGCCCTGCACGAACACCGACACCGCGCCGTCGGGCGCGACGCGCAGCACCTGCCACGTCGTCGGATCGGGGTTCGTGCCGCCGGCGCCGGTCACCGTGGCGTAGATCGTCCCGTCGGTGCCGACGGCGATGTCGTTCAGCCACGCCGCGCGCTCGACGCGAATCTCGCCGGCCGGCGCGCCGGTGCGCATGTCGAACCGCCGGATCACGGCGACGCTCGGCTCGTTCGGCGTCGTGCCCCCGTCACGGTCGGCGACGTACAGCATGCCGTTCGCGATGTCGCTGCCGTACGGCTCGTTCAGCACGAGCGGCGGCGCGAGGCTCGCGCGATCGCCGGGGTTCTGGACGCCGATCCACCGCGCGGTGTGCACCGAGCCGTCGTGGTTGATGAACGACACCCACGCGTTGTTCGTCTGCACGTTCTGAGGCACGCCGCGGTTCGGCACCACGATGACGCCGCGGGTCGCATCGTACGAGCAGCTCTCGGCGGAGTAGATCGCGCCGTACATCTTCACGTTCGGCGACACCGCCTCGAACGCGCCGCCGGGCCCCGGCGTGACCGGGAGCCCGACGGGGTTGCCGACGACGTAGGGCTGCGGCTGCTGCACCTGCTGCGCGATCGAGGCGCCGGCCGCGGCGCCAATGACGAGGGCGGCCGAGCTGGCGAGGAACGTGACCCGTCTCATCTGCGCTCCCTCCGGTGGTGCGTTCGCGGTTCGACGATGCCGAATCGTAATCGCCCGCCACCCGAGGGCACGTGCTACTGCCGCAGCACCAGGTCGTCGAGGATGCCGACCCCCTCGAACGCGAGGTACTTCGGCGTCGGCATGGTGAACGCGTACGTGCCGATCACCACGCCGTCGTTCGTGAGCGTGACGGTGCCGGCGGCCGGCGCGTAGCGGATCGCCATCCGGTTCCACCCCGATGCCCCGGCGTCGCCCGAGGCGATGACGCGCCCGCTGGCGAGGCTGCCCGCGCGCAGCTCGTAGTGCAGCGGGAAGCCGAACCGCGTCGGGTCGGTGACGCGGAGCCACAGCGCGCCGGACGTCGTGAGGTTGCTCGTCACCGCGCCGGAGCTCGTGAAGCCGATGGCGACGTACGCGCCGGCGATCGGCGCCGGATACCCCTCCATGCTCAGCTCGTAGCCGGCACTCGGCAGCGTGAACGTGATCGGCATGAGCGCGGTCGGGTACGACGTCGGCGGGTCGAACCACTCGGACGCCACGCAGCCGTTGTACTGCGTCTGGAGCGGCGAGGTGAGCTCGTACGGGTCGTCGCTCCCGCCACAGAACTTCCAGGTCTGCCCCGTCTCGGGGGCGATCCACGACGCGTTGCCGCTGCCCGGATACTCGACCCAGAAGCCGTTGATCGTCGTGTGCAGCGAGGTCGCCTTCGCCGTGCCCTTCCCGCCGGCGGGTCGCAGCAGGTCGGGGCCGGGCCGAACGACTCGCGGAGCAGCACGTCCGGCGCGGGCGCGGTCGTCGGCAGGATCCCGATGCCGCTGACGCTGCTGCCGCCACCGCCGCCACCGCCGCTCGTGCCTCCACCGCCGCCGGAGCCACCGGAGCGCGAGATGCCGCCCGGAGCGAGCGTGGACGACGGAGCGGTGGCATCGCTGCACGCGGCGAGCACGCCGGCGAGCAGCGCGAGTGACAGCAGGTGTCGGGGCATGGCGGGGTCTCGTGGGAGAGGCACGGGGCGGACGTCGACGTGCCCTCGCAAGGCAGCCCACGTGCCCCCCGCCCCCGCTCCCGCGCCTAACGCTTTGCCCAGGCGCCGCTTACGCCGGCGCGACGCCGTCGCGCCGCACCGCCGCCCCGTAACGGAGCGTTACGATGCCTGTAACGATCCGATACAGCGCGCCGTCAGCGCGCGGCGCTCGGCAGATGCCGCTGCACCACCGTCAGGAACTCGTCGACGTCGAGCGGCTTCGTGAGATACGCGTCGGCGCCCGCCTGGCGCAGCCGCTCGAGCGAGCTCGCCGTCGCGTCCGCGCTCACCACGACGACGGGGATCGTCGCCGTGCGCGCGTCGGCGCGCAGTCGACGCAGCACCTCGGCGCCCGGGATGTCGGGGAGATGCAGGTCGAGCAGGATGACGTCGGGCATGTGCTCGCGCGCGAGCTCCACGCCGAGCTGACCCTGCAGCGCGGGAATGATGCGCCACCCGGGGCGCGACAGCAGGATCGCTTCGACGAGGCTGAGGTTCGCGAGGTTGTCCTCGACGTACAGCAGCGTCGCCTCGCCCCCCTCGGCGGACATCGCCGCCCACGTGCCGGTGTCCTCGAGGCGCTCGAGCGGATGCGGCGCCGCGCACAGGTCGATGCGGAACACGCTGCCGAACGCGCCGCTCGCCTCGAGCGCGAGCGCGCCGCCCATCGCCTCGCACAGCCGCTTCGACAGCGCGAGCCCGAGCCCCGTCCCTTCCACGTCGGTCTGCTCCGCGCCGAGCCGCGCGAACGGCGTGAAGAGCTGGTCGACGCGGTCGGCCGGGATGCCGCGCCCGCTGTCCTGCACGCGCACGCTCCACCCGCCCGCGGCGTTCGGCGCGCACGCGAGCCGCACCGAGCCGCCGGGTCGGTTGTACTTGATCGCGTTGCTCAGGAGGTTGAGCAGCACCTGCACGAGCCGCCGCCGGTCGGCGACCACGCATACCTCGCCCGCCGACGTCTCGTTAGGCACGCCCGCGTCGAGCAGCGCGACGCCGTGCTGCTGGGCGAGCGGCCGCACGAGCCCCAGCGCCTCATGCACCACCGCGCCGAGCGCCACCGGCTCCAGCGAGAAGCTCTCGCGCCCGGCCTCGATGCGGGAGATCTCGAGCACCTCGTTGATGAGATGCAGGAGATGCCGCCCCGCCTTCACGATGTGGCCGACGCCCTTCGCGTGCTGCGGCGGCAGCTCGGCGCGCGCGAGCAGCTGGCCGAAGCCGAGGATGGAGTTCATCGGCGTGCGCAGCTCGTGGCTCATGCGCGACAGGAACTCGCTCTTCGCCGCGTTCGCGCGCTCCGCCTCCTCCTTCGCGCGCGCGAGCGCGGCCTCGGCGAGCCGACGCTCGGTGACGTCGCGCGTGTTGATCACGAGCCCGGACTCGGCCGACGCCGGATCCACCGTGCGCGCGATGCTCTCCACGGTGCGCCACGTGCCGTCGGCGTGGCGCAGCCGGTAGATCAGCACCCCCGTCGTGCCGGGATGCGCGACGAGATCCGCGAACCCGGCGCGCGTCGCCTCGACGTCGTCGCGGTGGATGATCTCGAACGCGTTGCGGCCGACGTGCGAGTCGGACGGGTAGCCGAGCATCCGCTGCAGCGACGGGCTGTGGTAGCGCACCGTGCCCGCCGCGTCGGCGAACGTGACGAGGTCCGACGTGTTCTCGATCAGGCTCCGGTAGTACGCCTCGCGCTCCGCCAGCTCCGCGGTGCGCTCGGCCACGCGCCGCTCCATCTCCTCGTACGCGCGGCGCAGCGCCTCCTCGGCCGCCTTGTGGTCGTCGATGTTGCGCGCCGTCGCGAGCAGGCGGTCGCGCCCGCGGATGGTGACGCGGCGGAGCGTCGTCTCCATCCAGAAGAACCGCCCGTCCTTGTGCCGGTTCCCCCACTCGAACCGCGGCGACTCGCCGGCGAGCGCGCGCTGGAAGTACGGCAGCGCGCGCTCCGGCGTGTAGCCGACGTCCTGCGCGAACATGCACCCGAGCTCCTTCAGCTCCTCCACCGAGCGGCCGAGCTGCGCGATGGCGGCGTCGTTCGCGTCGAGCAGCGCGCCGGTCTCGGGGTCGTGCAGGTACATCCCGTCGGCGGCGCCCTGGAAGATCGTGCGGTAGCTCTCCTCGCTCGCCTGCAGCGCCTCTTCGGCCGCCTTGCGCTCCTCGATGTCGCGCACGAGCGCGAGCAGCCGGTCGACGCCGCGAATGGTGATGCGCTGCAGCGTCACCTCCACCCAGCGGAGCCGGTCGGTGCCGGCGGCGCGCATGCGCCACTCGAACCGCTGCGGCTCCCCCGCCGCGGCGCGCTGCAGGTGCTCGCGCGCACGCTCCAGCGTGAACGGCTCCACGGCGGCGATGTACGCGAGCCCGTTCGCGCGCAGCGCGTCGAGCGTGGCGCCGGTGAACGCGCTCGCGCGGCGGTTCGCGTCGAGCACCGCGCCGGTCTCGATGTCGTGGACGAAGATCGCGTCGTTCGACGCGTCGAAGATGGCGCGGTAGATCTCGTCGTGCGCGGCGGGCTCCCGGGAGAGGCCGGGGACGACGGGTTCGGTGCGGGCGAGCGAGGCCATGAGGCGGGGCGGCGGGTGCGGCGAGTGGGCCACGCAACATGGCGCCGTCGCGCGTTTACGTACAGCGTGCGTTTAGCGTCCGGCCTCGCGCTCCTCAGGGGGCGCGCACGCGGCGGCGAGCCGCGCGCCGTCGTCGAGCCCCCACATCTCGCGCCGACCCATGCCGTTCAGGTGCGCGAACTCGTGGCGGGCGGTCTCCACGATGGCGGGAATCCCACGCTCGGGGTTCAGCGAGTCGAAGCCGCGCGCGATGTGCACCCGCCCGGCGCCCGGCACGGGCTCCACGCGGTGCGCATCGCCGGTGACGGCGGCGAGGGACCCCTCGGTGTCGGGCGCGCGCCACATCACCGGCAGCATGCGCACCTCGTCGATGCGGGCGCGCATGGTCGTGCCGAGCGCGAGGCACTGCCGGCCGATGGACGTCGTGTCCATGGCGTAGCGCGCGACGAGGCGGTCGGCTTCGGCGACGATCGCGTGGACCTCCTCGGGCGTCGGGGGCTCCAGCTCGCACGCCGACGGCGCGCACCCACTGCCGTGCAGCGGGCCCGTCGCGCGCGACGGCGCCGCCGCTGTCACGAGAAGCACGGCGCCGACGGGCAGTACCTGCAGGACGCGTCGGTTCACGGGAGCACGGGCATCGGGTCGGGACGCGGTTGCTACCCCATTGGAACGGTGAAGGTCGCGGGGACCGGCCGCAACTCCGGCCCTACGTGCCATTCGGAACGCCCACGTGCCGTTCGCGCCGCGGCGTCGGGGAGCGCGGACCGGGAGCGTGTCTCTTTCCCGTACGACGCGACGAGCCGCGACCCCGCGTCGCGCCCCACCCGAGGAATCACCGCCATGAGCCAGCGCCCCATCTCCCTGGTCGTCCCCGCGCACCACCACGACGACGACCACGACGACCACGGCGGCCTGCATCGCGACCTGCTGGCGACCGGCGGCACGATGGGCCGTCGCCGCGCCCTGCGCATGGCGGCCAAGTGGAGCGCCGGCCTCGGGGCCAGCCTCGGCGCCTTGAGCCTGCTCGGCTGCGCCACGTCCGACCTCACCGGCACCGACGCCGGATCGTCGACCGGGACCGGCGCGAGCACGGGCACGAGCGCCGGGAGCACCAGCACGAGCGCGGCGTGCCCGACGAAGATCCCGGAGGAGACCGCGGGGCCGTACCCGGGCGACAGCTCGAACGGGCCGAACGTCCTGAACCTCACCGGCGTCGTGCGGCAGGACATCCGCTCGAGCTTCGCCGGGCTCTCGGGCACCGCGGCCGGCATCCCGCTCACGATCGAGCTCACGCTCGTCTCGGCCAGCACGTGCGAGGTGCTCGCGAACCGCGCGGTGTACCTGTGGCACTGCGACCGCGCGGGGCTGTACTCGCTCTACTCGGCCGGCGCGACGAACCAGAACTACCTGCGCGGCGTGCAGGCGGCCGACGCGAGCGGCAAGCTCACGTTCCAGTCGATCTTCCCGGGCTGCTACGCCGGACGCTGGCCGCACGTCCACTTCGAGATCTACCCGAGCCTCACCGCGGCGACGAGCGTGCGCAACAAGGTGGCGACGTCGCAGCTCGCGCTGCCGAAGGCGGCCTGCGACCTGGCGTACGCGACGAGCGGCTACGAGTCGAGCGTGCGCAACCTCGCCGGGATCTCGCTCGCGAGCGACAACGTCTTCAGCGACGGCGCGCAGCTGCAGATCGCGACGGTGACCGGCGACGTGACGAACGGCCTCAAGGCGGCGCTGACGGTCGCGGTGAACGGCGCCTGACGGCGATCGTGGCGTGTGCGGCGCGGTGCGGCGCGGTATTGTTAGGCGCCACCCCACACGCTCACGCCGCGATGTCCCCCACCCGACGCGAAGCCCTCGCGCAGCTCGCCGCGCTCGTCGCGCTCCCCGCGACGCGCTTGGCGGCGATGGCGAGCGACCCGCTCGACGGCACCGTCGCCGACTACCACGCGGGCCGTCGCCGCGGCGCGTGGACCGCGGCCGAGGTCACCGCGCGCGCGCTGGAGCGGTGCCGACGCGACGGCGCGACCTTTCGCGCGATCGACGCGCTCGCCGACACGGCGCTCGACGAGGCGCGCGCCGCCGACGCGCGGCGCCGCGGCGGACGCACGCGTGGCCCGCTCGACGGCGTCCCCGTGTTCGCGAAGGCGATCTACGACGTCGCCGGCATGCCGACGACGGGATCGAGCGCCGAGTGGGCGCGGCTGTTCCCGGAGATCGTCACGCGCGACGCGCTCGAGGTGGCGCGGCTCCGCGCGGCGGGCGCGGTGGTGCTCGGCAAGACCGCGGCCGACGACTTCGCGTACCACGGCAACGGCACGAGCAGCCACACCGGCCAGGTGCTGAACCCGCACGACGCGACGGGCACGCGCACGCCCGGCGGCTCGAGCGCCGGCTCCGCGGTCGCGGTGGCGACGGGGATGGCGTTCGCCGCGTTAGGCACCGACGACGGCGGCTCGAACCGCATCCCCGCGCAGTTCACCGGCGTGGTGGGGATGAAGCCGACGTTCGGGCTCGTGCCGCGCACGGGCGTGATCCCGACGTGGCCGTACCTCGACACGCACGGACCGCTCGCGCGCAGCGTGGCCGACGCCGCGCTGCTGCTCGCCGCGATCGCCGGTGCGGATCCGTCGGATCCACTCGCGCGCGCCGAGGCGTGGAATCCCGCGCCTCTCGCCCACCTGCGCGACGACGCGCTCGCCGGCGCGCGGCTCGGCATCGTGGACGCGCACGTTCCGCGCGCGCAGATGACCGCCGAGGCGGTCGCGATGTGGGACCGCGCGCTGGCCGACCTGCGCGCGGCGGGCGCCGTCGTCGACTCGTTCGAGCCGGCCGTGACGCGCATCGACTATCGCGATGCGTTCGCGGAGTCGGCACGTAGGCGCGGCGACGTCGCGCCCGACTCGCGGTCCCCGGCTCCCACGGCGAACGCGCTGCTCCGCTACTTCGCCGGCAGGACCGACGACGCACGGGCGGCGGTGCGGCGCGGCTACGCGGCGTATCGCGCGTTCTACGACGTGCTGCCGGCGACGTTCGAGGCGTGCGAGCCGCTGCTCGACCGCCCGATCGCCGAGGATCCGGCGGGTGTCTCGTTCGCGCGGTCGCGCGCGGCGGTCGTCGCGTCGCTCGCGGCGTCGATGCGTGCCGCCGGCGTCGCGGCGATGGTGTACCCGACGATGCCGTTCAACGCGCCGCGCGCGGTCGACCCGTGGCCCGACGTGCGCACCGCGCTCGGCTACGGCAACTGGCTCGGGCTGCCCGAGGTCTCGGTGCCCGCGGGGCTCGGTGCCGACGGGATGCCGGCGCTCAACCTGTCGGTGGTCGGGCTGCCCGGCGACGACGCGCGCGTGCTCGCATTCGCGCACGCCTACGAGCGCCAGTCGCGCCGGTTCGCGGCGCCGCCGCGCCGTTAGGCACCCGGCGCCGAGTGCACGGCCTGCGCGCGCTCGCGGAGCGCGGCGGGCTCCAGATGCTCGAGCGGCAGCGCGAGCAGCGCGTCGACGCGCGCGGCGAGCGCGTCGTACGTCTCCCGGAACGCGCGTCGCGCCGCGAGCGCGCCCACCGCCTCCGCCGGATCGGGGAGCCCCCAGTGCACCTGCGCCGTCGCCCCGGGGAAGTGAGGGCACGCGTCGCGCGCGTTGTCGCACACCGTGATCACGAGATCGAAGCGCTCCTCCGCAACGTCGTCGATGCTCTTCGGCGTGCGGCCCTCCCACGCGATCCCGTGGTCGCGCAGCACCTCGACGGCGTACGGGTTCACGCGCGCGGCCGGGCGCGATCCCGCGCTCGCCGCCGCGACGCGCCCGGCGCCGCGCACGGCGAGCAGCGCCTCGGCGATCTGGCTTCGCGCGGAGTTGCCGGTGCACAGCACCAGCACGCGGAACGGCGGCGGCGCGTTGGTCACGCGGCGTGCACCGCGCGCGTCATCACCGTCGCCGACGCCGGGCACGCGCTCCGGAACTCCGCGGTCGCGCGCACGTCGTCGGGCACCTCGTCGCGCGGGATCTGCCGAAAGCCGAAGCTCGGGAAGTACCGGTCGGCGGTGGTGGTGAGCAGGTAGAGCGCGTGGATGCCGCGCGCTTCGGCGTCGGAGACGACGCGCGCCACGAGCGCGCGGCCGATGCCGTGTCCGCGCCACGCCTCGTCGACGGCGACGGAGCGGAGCAGCGCGTGCTCGCAGCAGACTTCCAGGCCCGCCACGCCGACGAGCGCGCCCTCGGCCTCGGCGACGACGAAGCCGGGGAGCGACTCGGCCACGCCGTCGAGCGGCAGCGCGGAATCCTGCAGCAGACGCGTGACGGCGGGTAGATCGTCGGGACGTGCGGTGCGCAGCGTGGCGGTCATGGAAGGATCCTCCGTGGTATCGTCAGGCGTCAGGTGCAGCAGCCGTCGTCGCAGCCGCAGGCGCGCGTGGACTTCGCGGCGGTGCCTAACGGCGTCAGACGGCGACCCGGCTTGGTGGCGCGTACGAAGCCGCTCAGGATCTTTCCCTCCACCTGGTCGGCGAGCGCGGGATCGAGCCCCGTGCCCTGCAGCAGCGCCGCCGCGTCGTCGCGCGTGTAGATGCGCGTCGGCTCGATGCTCGGGTTCTCGAAGCCGACCTCGCGCAGCAGCGCGAGGAACTCCGTCTCCTCGAGCGCACCGGCGACGCAGCCGGTCCACAGCGCCATGCTCTCCTTCACCGCGGCGGGCAGCCCCTCGCGCACGACCACGTCGCTCACCGCGAACCGGCCGCCCGGCTTCAGCACGCGAAACGCCTCGCGCAGCACCTGCCGCTTGTCGCCGGAGAGGTTGATCACGCAGTTCGAGATGATGACGTCGACGGTGCTGGACGGGAGCGGGATCGCCTCGATGTGTCCCTTCAGGAACTCGACGTTCGTCGCGCCGGCCTTCGCTGCGTTGTCCAGCGCGAGCGCGAGCATCTCGTCGGTCATGTCGAGCCCGTACGCCTTGCCCGTGGGACCGACGCGCCGGGCCGAGAGCAGCACGTCGATGCCGCCGCCGGAGCCCAGGTCGAGGACGACCTCGCCCGCATTCAGCTCCGCGAGCGCGGTCGGATTGCCGCAGCCCAACGACGCGAGCAGCGCCTCGGCCGGGAGGCCCGCCGTCTCGCCGGCGTCGTACAGGTCGGCCGTGATCGGGTCCCACGTCTCGCTCGAGCTCCCGCAACAGCCGCTCGAGCCGTCCGCGGGGCCGCAGCACGACGCACCCGCGCCCTGCGCGACACGCTGGGCCGTCGCGCCGTAGCGCGCCTGTACCTCGGCCCTGATCTGATCAAGAAATGTTGATGACATGGGCAAAAGAAAAGAGGAGGTCAACGGCAGCACGCCCCGGCCCGGAGCGTGGGGAGCGCACCCTTCTTCGGCTGCAGCGCGACGGACAGGTCGTGCACCTCGGCCAGCGCGTCAGGGACGATGCTGTAGTACGACCAGCGCCCCTCGCGGCGGTCGGCCACCAGCCCGGCGTCCTTGAGCACGCGCAGGTGGAACGACAGCCGCGACTGCGCGGCGTCGAGCTCGTCCTGCAGCTCGCACACGCACCGCTCGCCGCCGCGCAGCATGTCGAGGATCGACAGGCGCGTGACGTCGGACAGCGCGTGGAACAGCGTCACGGCGCGGTCGAGGTCGGGGGCGGAGCGTGTCGCGGTGGTCACGGCAGCATTATATATCAATAAATACTGTTACGTCAATACCGAGAGGAGACCGCCGATGGAGCCACCGCTCACCGCCGAGGAAGTGCGTGTCCTCGGCTCGCTCGTCGAGAAGCAGATCACCACGCCCGACAACTACCCGCTGTCCATGAGCGCGCTCGTCGCGGCGTGCAACCAGACGTCCAACCGCGACCCGGTGATGCGGCTCGACGAGGACGGCGTGATGCGCGCCATCGTGCCGCTGCGCCGGCGTGGCCTGATGCGCGCCATCCAGCCCTCCGGCTCGCGCGTCACGAAGTACGAGGTGCTCCTGCGCGACGCGCTGAACCTCGACGCGCGCGAGCTCGCCGTGCTCGCGGTGCTCATGCTGCGCGGCGCGCAGACAGCGGGGGAGCTGAACGCGCGCACGGCGCGCCTCGCGGAGTTCGCCGACCTCGCCGACGTGGAGACGACGCTCGCCGCGCTCGCCGCGCGCGAGCCCGAGCCGCTCGTGGTGCGGCTCCCCCGTTCCGCCGGCCGCCGCGAGGACCGCTACGCGCACCTGCTGAGCGGCGAGGCCGCGGCCGCGGCCTCGCTGGAGAGCGCGCCTAACGATTCCAGCCCTCCGGCCGACGACCGCGTCGCGGCGCTCGAGCGCAGCGTCGACGAGCTGCGCGCCGACCTCGCGGCGCTGCGCGAGGAGCTGCGCGAGTTCCGCGCGCAGTTCCAGTAGCTCCCGCGCGCCGCACGGACGTCAGGACATCACGGCGGGTTGGGATTCGTGATCATCGCCGGGTGGCCGAGCGCGTTGCCCGGCTCCTTGCCCGTGAGCCGCATCGCGGCGTCCTTCGCGTTCGGCCAGAAGCGCAGCATCAGCTCCGCCGCCGCCGCGTGCACGCCGTCCTTGTCGATGCCGGTGAGCAGCAGCCGCTGGGCGCCGCCCGACTCGTCGAGCCGCACGACGCCGTGCTTCGCCTCCGCGACGCCCGGCGCGGTGCCTAACGCGACGACCAGGCCGCGGGCGCGCAGCGAGTCGGGCAGATCGCTCGCGCGCGACAGCCACACGGGCACGCCCGTCGCCGCCTGCAGCGTGCCGGCCACCTGGTAGGCCGACTCCAGCTCCAGCGCCGTCGCGTCGTCGGCGAACGTCACGGCGAGCGGCCGCGTCCACCCCGCGCGCCGCACGACGTCGGCGCCCTGCGGGTAGCTCACGCGCTCGCCGAGCACCGGCGCGGCGAACGTCGGCACGCCGGGGTTCGACACCACGCCCCAGCCGTAGTGCGTGCCTTCGTCGTACGTCACGCGCACGAAGTGGTGATACGTGCCCGGCATCGCGCCCGTCGACAGGCGGATCGCCACGCGGCCGGTGTGCGTCTCGCCCGGGCGCAGCGTCACGCGCGACGGTGTGAGCAGCCGCGTGGTGAGCCCGTCGTACGCTTCCGGCGCGAGCGTCACGGTGCGGGCACGGTCGCTCGCGTTGGTCACCGTGAACTCCGCCGTCGCCGCGCCGTTCGTCAGCCGCGCCTCGCGCACCGTCGTCGGCAGCAGGCGCACGGCGGCGTCGGGGCGGCCGTACTCGCGGATGACGCGCTCGAACTCCTCGCCCGAGACCTTCAGCCGCCGGTCGAGCGCGAGCGGCTCGTAGTGGCGGGTGTTCGTGCCGCTGATCGCGGGGTTGAACGTGAGCGTCTCGTGGAACTGGAACTCGATGACCTCCGGGATCGCGCGCGGGCCGAGCACCGTCTCGTACACGTCGCGGGCCGCGATGCGCTGCGAGTCGGGCGCGAGCTCGGTGAGGTTCTTCCAGTTGAACTCTCCGAGCGTGACCGCGGTGCCGTGTGCGTGCGCGACGTCGGCCGCGCCGAGCATGTGCGACGAGTACGTCTCCATCCACTGGGGCCCGTGCTTGTACGCGTGCAGCCCCACGCGGTCGAACGGCACGCCGAGCGCCGCGGCGCGCTCGAGCTGGCCGTGGTTGCCGGCGCTCGTGAGGAACACCTGCGCGTTCGGCGCCGCGGCCTTCGCCGCGCGGTACTCGGCCGTCCACCGCGCGGGGCGCGCCGGCGTCACGCCGTCGATGAGGATCTCGTTCTCCAGCTCCACGCGCGTGAGCACGTCGCGGTAGCGCTCCACCACGGTCGTGATCCAGTCCGTGGGTCCCTCGGTGTCGAGCATGAGCCGCAGGCCCAACGTACGCAGCTCGCCCGTGAAGAAGTCGAGGAACGCGAGCGCCTGCGGGCGGTCGAGCGACTGGAGCAGCTCCACGTGATGCAGCCGGATGACGTCGAAGCCCATCGCGCGCGCGATGCGCAGGTCGCTCTTCATGCGCGGCGCGTACGCGCGCCAGTTCGCCCACATCTTCGGCGAGATGCCCCAGAACGTCTCGCGGTCGAGCCCCGGCGTGCGATAGAAGTCGAGGTTCTCCGCCAGCGTGGAGTACGGGAAGTACGCGGTGCCGAACGTCACGTACGGCACGCCGAGGTCCGCGACCGCCGACGCGGTGCCGGCGCGGGTCGCCGTGCGGTAGCCGGTGAACCCGCGCAGCTGGCTCTCCTCCCAGCCCGTCGCCGGCTGCGGCGCGACGGCGAGCCGCCACCGCAGCACGAGCGAGTCGCCCTGCTCGATCGGCGCGTACGGGGTGACGGCCATCGCGCCGCGCTGCGCCTGCTTCGCGTTGGGCCCCTCGATCTCGGAGACCAGGTCGACGCGGTCGCCATCGCGGCGCGCGCGCTCCCACACGTAGAAGTGGCTGCCCTCGTTCCAGTCGCCCTTCGGCGCGCGGATCGTCGGCACCGGCGTGAAGCCGTTCACCGCGAGCAGCGACAGGTCGCCCGCGCGCCACGCCGTCCAGTCCACGGCGCGCGTGTACCAGAAGTCGCGGTCCCACGCGTCGGGCTCGCGGTCGCCGGCGACGACGCGTCCGTTGAAGCGCATGCGCGCGTCGTGGGCGCCGGGCGTGGTGAGGCGCCGCACGAGCGCGACGTACGCCTTCTCGCCGCGCGGCGCGATGCGCGTGAGCTGTGCGCGCGCGTCGACCCACCCGCCGCCGTACGCCGCGAGCGTGAGCGCCACGCGATAACCGTCCTGCTCCGCGCTCGCGCGCAGCGTACCGTCGGCGTCGCGTGTCCACGTCACCGGCAGCGGCGCGAAGCGACGCTCGGCGGTGTCGGCGTCCGCGGTCGTGCCGGGGACGACGACGAGGCCCAGGTCGAGGGTGCCGAGCTCGCGGCCGTCCCACGCCAGGGAGACGCGCGGGCCGCTGGTGGTCACGGCGAGCGGGCCGCCGAACGGCTCCGCGCCGGTCGGCGCCGGACCGACGCGGGCGAGGCGCAGCGCGCTCTTCGGCGATAGGTCGGCCACGATGCGGGCGGTGTCGCCGCGGACGACGGCGACGGCGTGGTCGCCGCGATAGAGGCCGTCGGGCAGGTCGACGCGCAGCTCCACCGGTCCCCGGTAGGGAAGCTCGTGGTGGTTGCGCAGCTCGAGCGTCGCCGACGGCGACGGCTGCTGCGCGGCGAGCGGCGCCACAGCGAGGACGATCGGGATCGTGCAGGAGAGAACACGCGGCGGCATCGCAAAGTCATCCGATGACTTGGTGAGTCGGCAGACTACGACCCGGTCCATCGGGCTGTCAAGGCGGGCGGACGCCGCGCGCGGACACCGCGCGCGGGAAGGCATACGAGGTTGCGCGGCCCCGTCCCGGGGACATCTTGGACCGGGCTCTCCCCGCCGAACCCCTCCCCCCTGCACGGCGAATGTCTCTCCGGCAGCACTCCCGGTTCGTCCGTCCGATCACGCGCGTCCGCGCGCTGCTCCTCGCCACCGCCGCCCTCGCCGCGGCGTGCGGCTCCCCCGAAGTGGTTCACCGCGGCTCGCTGCCGCCCGTCGACGGCCGGCTCTTCACCCGGCTCCCGTCGAGCTATACCGGCGTCCGGTTCGAGAACCGGGTCGTCGAGTCGCCCGAGCTGAACGTCTTCGTCTACCGCAACTTCTACAACGGCGGCGGCGTCGCGATCGGCGACCTCACCGGCGACGGCCTCCCCGAGGTCGTGCTCACGGCGAACCAGGGCGGCCCGCGGCTCTACCTCAACGAGGGGAAGTTCCAGTTCCGCGACGTCACCGCGAAGTCGGGGCTGAAGAGCGCCGCCGACGCGTGGACGACGGGCGTCACGTTCGCCGACGTGAACGGCGACGGACGGCTCGACATCTACGTCTCGAAGGCCGGCCCGGGGGCGCCCGCGCGCCGCGCGAACGAGCTGTGGATCAACGAGGGCGCCGGCTCCGACAGCGTGCCCCACTTCACCGAGCGTGCGAAGGAGTACGGCGTCGCCGACGAGGGATGGTCCACGCAGGCCGCGTTCTTCGACTACGATCGCGACGGCGACCTCGATCTCCTCGTCATCAACAACTCGCCGCGCCCGGTCACCGGGTTCGGCATCTTCTACGCGCGCATGACGCCGGACAAATACGGCGGCGCGAAGCTGTACCGGAACGATGGCGGCCGGTTCACCGAGGTCACCGAGCGCGCCGGCATCTTCAGCCCGGAGAACGCGTTCGGCCTGGGCATCGCCGTCGGCGACGTGAACCGCGACGGGTGGCCCGACGTCTACATCTCGAACGACTTCTTCGAGCGCGACTACCTGTACGTCAACAAGGGCGACGGCACGTTCGACGAGCAGCTCGACAAGGCCATGCCGGTGCTGAGCCAGTTCTCCATGGGGCTCGACATCGCCGACGTCGACAACGACGGCTGGCCCGACGTCTACACGACCGACATGCTGCCGTCGGACGAGCACCGGCTGCGTACCACGTCCGCGTTCGACGGGTGGGACATCTACCAGTCGAAGGTGCGGCACGGGTACCACCACCAGCTCATGCGCGACATGCTGCAGCAAAACAACGGCGACGGCACGTTCAGCGACGTCGGGCAGATGGCGGGCGTCGCGCGCACGGACTGGAGCTGGACGGCGCTCATCGAGGATCTCGACCTCGATGGACGCAAGGACATCTTCGTGACGAACGGCCTCGCGCGCGACGCGACGTCGCAGGACTTCATCGCGTTCCAGGCGAACGAGCAGGCGCGCATGCCGGCGCGGCCCACAGGCGGTCCGCGCCCCGGCACCGACTACATGGCGCTCACGAAGGCGATGCCGCAGACGCCGATCCCGAACGCGGTCTTCCACAACGAGGGTGGCCTGTCGTTCACCGAGCAGGCCGCCGCCTGGGGCCTCGACACGCCGAGCTTCTCGAACGGCGCGGCGTACGGTGATCTCGACGGCGACGGCGCGCCCGACCTCGTGGTGAACAACACCGACGGCGAGGCGTTCGTCTACCGCAACAACGCGCGCACGCTGCACAAGGAGAACCACTTCCTGCAGGTGCGCCTCGACGGCGAGGGGCAGAACCGGTTCGGCGTCGGCGCGCGCGTCACGCTGCGCGTGGGCGGTGAGCAGCTCGTGCAGGAGGCGTTCGCGACGCGCGGCTTCCAGTCCAGCGTCGACCCGGTGCTCACGTTCGGCCTCGGCCCCCACGCCGTCGTCGACACGCTCACCGTCGAATGGCCCGACGGCCGTGTCTCGACGCTCGCCGGCGCCGCCGCCGACCGCCGCCTAACGATGCGCCACGCCGACGCGCGCGCCGGCGAGCGAACGCCCGCGCGTACGCCCGCGCGTCCGCTCGCCACGCCGCCGCGCGCCCCCGTGCTCGTGGCGGAGGCGGACACGCTCGCGCTGCCGTTCCGCCACCGCGAGAACGAGTTCGTCGACTTCGACCGCGAGCGGCTGATGCCGCGCCTGCTCTCCACCGAAGGGCCGGCACTCGCGGTGGGCGACGTCGACGGCGACGGTCTCGACGACGTGTACCTCGGCGGCGCGAAGGATCGCGCCGGGCGCCTCCTGCTCCAGCGCCCCGACGGTCGCTTCGTGCCGAGCGACTCGGCGCTGTTCGAGGCGGACGCCGCGTCGGAGGACGTCGGCGCGCTGTTCTTCGACGCGAACGGCGACGGAAAGCCCGACCTGTACGTCGTGAGCGGCGGCAGCGACTTCCCCGAGGGGGCGCCCGCGCTGCAGGACCGTCTCTACCTCAACGTCGGGCACGGGAAATTCCGCAAGGCGCCGCCTGACGCGCTGCCGCCGGAGACGAACGCCGGCTCGCACGTCGTCGCGATCGATTACGACGGCGACGGCGATCTCGATCTGTTCGTGGGCGGGCGCGTGGTCCCCGGCCACTACGGCGAGGCGCCGCGCTCGATGCTGCTGCAGAACGACGGCACCGGACATTTCACCGACGTCACCGAGCGGCTCGCACCGCAGCTCGCGCACGTCGGCATGGTGACGGACGCGGTGTGGCAGGACGTCGACCGCGACGGCAAGCCGGACCTCGTGGTCGTCGGCGAGTGGATGCCGATCACGGTGTTCCGCAACGCCGGCGGCGGACGGCTCGCGCCGCTCGCCGTGCCGGGGCTCGCGAACACCGAGGGCTGGTGGAACCGCATCGTGGCCGGCGACTTCGACGGCGACGGCCGCGTCGACTTCGTCGTCGGCAATCTGGGGCTCAACACGCGCCTGCAGGCGACCGACGCGCAGCCGGTGACGATGTACGTCGCCGACTTCGACAAGAACGGCTTCGCCGAGCAGGTCGTGACGTACTGGCACCAGGGCAAGCGGTGGCCGCTGCCGCTTCGCGACGATCTGATCCGGGCCATCCCGCCGCTGAAGGCGCGCTACCTGACCTACGAGAAGTACGCGAGCGCCACCGTCGACTCCATCTTCACGCCGGCGGAGCTGTCCACGGCGCTCGTGCGCACGGCGCGCACGTTCGCGTCGGTGCTCGTGCACAACGACGGCGATGGGCGGTTCACGCTCGTGCCGCTGCCGCGCGAGGCGCAGGTGTCCACCGTGTACGGCATCGCCGCGGCCGACGTGGACGGCGACGGCAAGACGGACCTGCTCCTCGGCGGCAACTTCGACGGCTTCAAGCCGGAGATCGGGCGCGCCGCGGCGAGCTACGGGCTGCTGCTGCGCGGCGATGGCGCGGGCCACTTCACGCCGGTGCGCGCGTCGGAGAGTGGCTTCATGGCGCCTGGGCAGGTGCGCGACATCGCGCGTCTACGCACCCGCTCGGGCGCCGCGTACGTGGTGGCGCGGAACGACGACCAGCCGCTGCTGTTCCGCGCCGCGCCGCACGCGGCGCACGCGCAGGTAGCTACGGCACCGAGGGCTCCCACGGCACCTGCGGGGACGGGAAGAAATTGATCCCGAGGTACCGCCAGCGCGTCGCGTGTCCGGCGATGCGCTGGCGGAAGCTCTCCCAGTCGCGCGACGACTGCGGCGTCCACGCCACTTCGGCGAGCGCGGGAAGCCGCGGCATGATGAGGTACTCGGCGGCGGTGATGTTCATGACCGTCTCCGACCAGAGTGGCCCCTCGACGCCGAGCACGTCGCTCTCCGTGACGTGCGGGAAGCGCGTCACCGGATCCCAGTCGTAGGCGTTGCGCAGCTCCACGAACGCCGCCCACCGCAGCCCCGTCTCGGTCGCCGGCGTGTACTTCATGTCGAGGTACGCGTTCGCCGCGGGCGACATGACGAGCTTCGCGCCCTGCTTCACCGCGGCCATCGTCGTGTCCATGCGCCACATCTGCGCGATCGTGCCCGGGAGCAGCTTCGCCTGCCCGATCTCGTCCCATCCGACCATGCGCTTGCCGTGACGCCGCACGATCTCCTGCACGCGCTCCACGAAGTACGCGTACTGCGCGTGGTTCAGCACCGCCACCTCGTCGCCGCCGAGGTGGAGGAACGGCCCGGGGGTCATCGCCGCGAGCTCGCGCACGACGTCGTCGACGAAGTCGTACGTCGACTTCTTGTCGTAGCACAGCGCGCTGAAGCCGACGCGCGTGCCGACGTAGAGCCCCTGGATCGGCGCGTTGAGCGACGTGTCCGGGATCTGCCGCCCGCAGCCGAGCTCCGGGTACGCGACGATCGCCGAGTGGATGTGCGCCGGCATGTCGATCTCCGGCACCACGGTCACGAAGCGGTCCTGCGCGTAGCGCACGATGTCGGCGTAGTCCGCCTGCGTGTAGAAGCCGCCCGGGCCGCCGCCCACCTCGCTGCTCCCGCCGACCTGGGTGAGCCGCGGCCGCCGACGGATCTGGATGCGCCATCCCTGATCGTCGGTCAGGTGGAGGTGCAGCGTATTGAGCTTGTAGAGCGCGAGGATGTCGACGAGCTGCTTCACCTCGTCGACGGTGAAGAAGTGGCGCGCCACGTCGAGCATCGCGCCGCGCCACGCGAAGCGCGGCCGGTCGGTGATGCGTCCCGCGGGCACGCTCCACGCCGCGGGGCGGAAGTTGCCGCTCAGCTCCGACTCGACGGCCGCCGGCAGCAGCTGCCGCAGCGTCTGCACGGCGTAGAACAGCCCCGCGGGGTTCGACGCCGTGAGGCGCACCGAGTCGGCCGCGACCTGCACCGTGTACCCCTCGGCGCCGAGGTCCGCCGCGCCGTCGAGCCGCAGCACGACGGAACCGTTAGGCACCGCGCCGCCGGCCGCGCTCACGGTGATCGGGAAGCCGGTGGACGGCCGGAGCAGCGCGGCGAGCATGTGCCCGACGCGCTCCGCGTCCGCGTTCGCCGCCGGCACGACGATCGTCGTGGCGCGCGTCACCGTGAACGGCGCCCCGGAGTCCGCGGTCACCGAGACCGGCGCCGGCACGATGCGGTGCACGCCGAGCGTGGCGATCGGTGCCTGCCCCTGGAGCGGGATCCGGTTCGGGTCGTTGGGGTTCGGCGCGGGCGGCGGCCCCGCCGGTCGCGCGGGTGGCGGGGTGGGCGCGGTGCGCGGCGGCGGCGTCGGCACGAGCGCGGAGCTGCACGCCGCGAGCGCGACGACGGCGCCTAACGAAGCGAGTGCGTGACGGGTGCGGGGCATGCGGTGCGAAGGTGCGGCGAGGTGGAGGCGATGGTCCATGACGGGAAAAAGCACGGCGGCCATCGCCGGACTGCTCGGTGATGGCCGCCGTGACCTTACGACCTTACGTGCCGAGCTACGGGATCACCAGCCCGGGTTCTGCTTCAGCGTCTCGGCGCCGTTCACCTTGCTGAGCTGGATCTGGATGTTCGGGATCGGATAGAGCTGGTGGCGCGCTGCCACCGGCTCCGCGGCCGCGAGGTACGTCCGGCGCGTCTTCTCCTTCGCGAGGTACGCGTTCATCACCTGGTCGGCGATCTTCCACCGGCGCAGGTCGAAGAAGCGGTGCCCCTCCATCGCCAGCTCGAGGTTGCGCTCCTCGCGCACCGCGTCGCGGGCCTGCTGCTGGTTCGTCCACGGCGCGGTGTACTGGCCGACCTGGTACTTCGCCCACGTGATGCGCGAGTCGTTGATCGGCACCGAGATCGTGCTCGCGTCGGTGCCCGGACCCTGCACGCCGGCCGCGGCGCGCTGGCGGATCTGGTTCACGATCGCGCGCGCGTTCTCGAGCGACCCGGCCTCGACCTCCGCCTCGGCCAGCAGCAGCAGCAGGTCGGCGTAGCGGTAGATGTGGATGTTGACGCCGTTCTGCTGCGCCGGCGCCCAGCCCACGCTGGCCTCGGAGCCGCTCGCCTTCTCGTGGACGTTCTTCTTCGGGCTGTACGGGCCGCCGTAGCCGGGCGCGCGGATCCACGACGGATCGTGCGGGCCCCAGTCCTTGTACGGCACGCCGTCACGCCCGACCGTCCAGTCGAGGCGCGGGTCGACGGCGACGTTCTTCGACACGGCCGCCGTGAACGTGGCGTCGGCGTTGTTGTAGCCGTTCGGGTCGGAAAGCGCGAGCGGCAGCCCGTTCGCGTCGACGCGGTAGTGGTTCACGAGCGTCTGCGACGGCTGGTGGAAGCCGCAGCAGCCGAAGTGGCTCCCCGAGTGCGGGAAGTTGAGCCGCTCGCCGTAGTTCGAGTTCGCCGCGTCGCCCTCGCCGTCGTTCACCGACGCCTGGAACGCGAGGATCGTCTCCTTGCCGTTCTCGTACTGCTTGAAGCCCGTCCACACGCGGTCGAGGCTCGACTCGAGCGCGTACGGCCCGCTGGCCCGCACGTCGCGCAGCGTGGCCAGCCCCGCCGCGTACTGGCCCGCGTAGACCTGGACGCGACCCTTGTAGGCCTTCGCCGTCCAGCTCGTGGCGCGCCCCACCTGCCCGTTCCACGGCGTGGCGGGGAGCAGCGCGATGGCCGCGTCGAGATCCTTGAGGATGTCGGCGATCACCGCGTCGCTCGCCTCGGCCGGCTTGCGGAAGTCGGTGTCGGTCTCGCGGTAGTAGGGGATGCTCCCCCACATCTCCCACGCCTCGAAGTGGTAGTGGGCGCGGAGGAAGAGTGCCTCACCCTCGACGCTCTTCGCCTCGGCGGCGGGGAGCGCGCTCGGGTTCGACTTCTGGACGTCCTTCAGCAGACGGATCGTCGCGTTCGCGCGGTTGACCCCCTCGTACATCGCGCGCCACTTGACGTTCAGGTAGGACTCGGAGTTCGCGGTGCCCCAGTGATACAGCTCGATGTCGGTGACCTCGGGCTGGTCGCTGGCCTCGGAGCCCTTGTACGCGTCGTCGCTGGTGACGCTCCCCCACACCCAGTTGCTGGCGGCGCACCCCCAGTTGCCGTTGTCGCTGTTGGTGCAGTCCAGCGTGCGATACGCGGCGATGAGGCTGCCCTCGACGCCCGTCTTGTTGGTGAGCGTGGCCGCGTTCAGCGTGCCCTGCGGCGAAGAGGCGGCACTCAGGAAGTCCTTGCAGCCGTACACGCCGGCCGCGGAGAGGACCGTGAGCGCCGTGAACAACACCACTCGTTGCTTTTTGCGATTCATCGTCTCGCTCCTGGTGTCGGCGCTCGGTTAGAACGAGGTGATGATGCCGAAGCTGAAGATGCGGCTCGACGGATACGTGCCACGATCGACGCCGCGGTACTGGTCGCGGATGTCGCCGGCGGCACCGCTCGTCGCGACCGGCGCGAGTGCCGGATCGAGGCCGTTGTAGCCGGTGATCGTGAACAGGTTCTCACCCTGCACGTACACGCGCGCGTTCTGGAGCCACCGCGCGTAGCGCTGCGGCACGTCCCACGCGAGCTGCAGGTTCGTCATCCGCACGTAGGAGCCGTTCTCGACGTAGAAGTCGCTCAGCGCGTGGCTGAAGTTGTCGTTCGTGTCGAGGATCGGATACTTCGGGTTCGGGTTGTTCGTCGTGTACTGGTCGCGCGGCACGCTCGGATCCACCGGCGTCCACGAGTTCGCGAGGAGATCCTTGCGCACGTCCGTGGAGAAGTTCCGGAAGATGTACCACTGCTTCTGGATGTCGAAGATCTTGTTGCCGAACGTGCCGTAGACCGTGCTCCCGAGCTCGAACGCGCCGCGGCGCACCGTGAAATCGAGGCCGCCGGTGAACTTCGGGTGCGGCGTGCCGATGACGACGCGGTCGTCGAGCGTGATCTTACCGTCGCCGTTCGTGTCGACGAACTTGATGCGTCCGGGCGCCGCGCCGTCCTGCGTCGCCCAGCTCTTCACGTCGGCCGCATCCTTGAAGAAGCCGGCGGTCTTGTAGCCGAAGAACGCGCCGATCGGCTGGCCGATCTCGTTGATGACCGGGTTGCCGAAGCGCTCGCCGTTCGGGCCGTAGAAGAACGTGCTGTTGCCGTCGATGCGGACGATCTCGTTCTTGTAGTGGCTGCCGTTGAACGTGACCGACCAGTTCGTGGCGCGGTGCCCGACGGAGAAGTCGAACCCGGTGTTCTTGATCGCGCCGATGTTGACGATCGGCGGGCTCGCGATGCCGGCCGCGCCCGGGGTCTGCGGCGCGAACAGCAGGTTGTTCGTGTTGCGCTTGTAGACGTCGAACGTGACGTCGAGCTGGTTGAAGAGCCCGAGGTCGAGACCGACGTTCGTCGACCGGTTCTCCTCCCACTTCAGGTTCGCGTTGCCGAGCGCCGTCTGCCGGAAGCCGGCGACGACCGACGTGTTGTTGCCGCCGATGTCGTAGTACGTGTCGCCGCGGCTGCCACCGAACGACGAGACGATGCGGCCCGACGGGATCTGCTGGTTGCCCGTGACGCCCCAGCCGAAGCGGAGGCGCATGTCGCTGATCGTGTTGTTCCCCTTCAGGAACGGCTCCTCGGAAAGGCGCCAGCCGGCGCCGAACGCCGGGAACGTGCCCCACCGGTTGTCCGGCCCGAGGTTCGACGACCCGTCGCGCCGCACCGTGAAGCTGAGCTGGTAGCGGTCGAGCAGCGTGTAGTCGGCCTTGCCGAAATACGAGAGCAGCGCGTTGCGCGAGCCGGAGCTGGAGACGTTCTTCGTGCTCGCGTCACCGAGCGCGTCCTGGATGTAGCGCGAGTCGAGGCTCGTGTTGATCAGGCCATTCAGCGACCCGCTCATGAACCGGCTCGTGCCGCGGTTCGCCTCCTGACCGGCGAGGAGGTTCAGCGTGCTCGCCTTGTACGACAGCGAGTAGCGCGCCGTGTTGCTCCACGTCCAGCTCGTGAAGGAGTTCTGGTTCTCGTTGATCGAGTTGATGAAGACCGCTTCGGAGTTCTCGGGCGTGATGTCGTTGAAGCCGTTGAACGACCCCTGGCCCATGTTGATGCCGAGCTGGGTGCGCAGGTTCAGCTTCGGCGTGACGTCGAACCCGGAGTACACGTTCCCGAAGATGCGGGCGTTCTTCGACACGTTGTTGCGCGCCGCGTAGGCGGACTTGAGCGGGTTGGTGTTGTTCCCGAGCCCCTGCCCCTTGCCCGACGCGAAGTTGCCGTTGATGTCGTAGATCGGCACCACCGGCTGCGACAGGATGTTCTTCCCGAGGATGCCGCCCTCGCCGAACGCGTCGTTCCCGACGCCGCCGTTGGCGCGGTCGCCGGAGAGCGCGACGTTCTCGCCGACGAAGAACTTGCTGCGGTTGAACGACGTGTTCACGCGCACGCTGCCGCGATCATACCGATTGTACGCCGCCGTTCCTTTCTGGTCGAAGTAGTTCATCGACACGGCGTACGTGTGCCCGGTGCCCGCGCCGGAGACGTCGAGGTTGTAGTCGCCGACGTGGCCCGTGCCGAACACCGCCTTCCACCAGTTGGTGTTGGCGCTGCCCGGCATGATCAGGTTGTTCGGGTAGCTGTACGCCGACGGGTCGACGTTCGTGCACGACGTGTTCGAGCCGCACCAGATGTACGCCGGCACCTGCGGGTTGTTCGGGTCCCCGTACAGGTTCCGCCCGTAGACGGCCTGCTGGAAATCGGAGACCTTGTAGCCCGCGTTGACGTAGCTCGCCTTCACGACGTTGAAGTAGTCGATCGCGTTCGTGAGGACGATGTCGTCGTAGCCGCGCACCGGGGTCGCGATGCCGCTGCGGACGCGCAGGCGGGCGCGCGGCGGGCCGTTCGCGCCGCGCTTCGTGGTCTCGATGATCACCACGCCGTTGCTGGCGCGCGAGCCGTAGATCGAGGCCGACGACGCGTCCTTCAGCACCTGGATCGACTCGATGTCGTCCGGGTTCAGGAAGTTGACGTACGAGTCCTGGACCGGCGTCCCGTCGATGATGTAGAGCGGATCGTTGTTCTGGAACGAGCTGATGCCGCGGATGCGCACGGTGCTGCGCGAGCCGGGCGAGCCGCTGTTCTCGACCGTGATGCCGGGCGCGTTCGCGGCGAGGCGCTGCAGCGCGCTCGCGCCGCTCTGCCGCTCGAGCGCCTGGGTGTTCACCGTCGCGACGGCGCCGGTGACCTCGGAGCGGCGCTGCTCGGTGTAGCCGGTGACGAGCACCTGCTCGAGGACGGCGAGGCGCTCCATCGTCACGTCGACCGTCGTGCGGTTGTTCACCGGCGCGGTGGTCGGCCGGTAGCCGATGACCGTGAACAGCAGCGTCCCGTTCGCCGGGGCGGTGACCGTGTAGCGGCCTGCCTCGTTCGTGGTCGTGCCGGAGTCCGAGTCGGCGACGCGCACGAGCACCCCGCGGATGGGCTGTCCGCCCTGCGAGGTGACGATGCCGGTGACGCGAAGGCGCTGGGCGAACGCGGGGGCGCTCACGCACAGCAGAAGCAATAGGCTCACCAACCCGGACAGCAGGCGGTGAGGACGTCGGTGCGAGCGTGCTTGTCTTCCAGACAGCATCGTCTCCATGGCGATCCTCCCAGTGGCGCAGCTGTTCGACCTGGGGCGCGTCCGGTGGCCCACAGGCCCTGCCTAACAATCCGTCAGCGGTGCGACGACGACGCGGCGAGGACGACGCGTCGTCGTCGCGGGGGGGCCCGGTCGATGCCGGGGGGCGGCCTCTGGGGTGCCTGCCGTAGACGGGTCATCGAGTCAGCCTCCAACCACGGGGGGAAAGTGCCTAACGGACCAGGGAACGACCGAGCGACGCAGCGACGCAGACAGCGACGCAGGCAGCGACGTGAGGCTCCACTTCGGCTGCCCGGACTTCGCGGCGCGCGTCCCGAGCGGGGCGGCCCCGGGATACTCTGTCAACGGTCGAGGCGAATCTCCGCTCGGTGCAATCGTTGTCAAGGACGCGTAAAGAAGGCCGAGATGCCGCCGCGTCCTCGCACGCGCACCGTATCTCCTCGGGGACCCGGGCACCGATCGAGCGGTCACTCCCGCGCGCCGATCGGCGTGGCGCGCGTCACGCCCCGCTGTTCGACCACCCCACGACGGCGATCGTCCCACCGCTCACGGGCGCGCCGCCCGTCAACCCGTGGGTACGCCGGTGTACATACGCGACCGCTCCGCCGACTCGGTCCGCTCGGAGCCGAGAGTGCGCGGGCTCGACCGACGGGCGGGCGGTGTACGCGACACGGCCACCATCGTCCGGACCGTGGACGATGGTGGCCGCCGATTCGTGCTGTCGATCGTTAGGCGTCGGCGACAGCCGCCGCGCCGATCACCACCCGGGATTCTGCTTCAGGTTGGAGGTCGATCCCGCCTTGCTCAGCTCGATCTGGACCTGCGGGATGGGATACAGGAGGTGCCTCGACGTGAACGGCTCCGCGGCGGCGATGTACGAGCGACGGTTCTTCTCCACCGCCACGTACGCGTTCAGCACCTGCTCGGCGATCTTCCAGCGCCGCAGGTCGAAGAAGCGCTGCCCTTCCATCGCGAGCTCGAGCCGGCGCTCCGTACGGACCGCGTCGCGCGCCGCGTTCTTGTCGGTCCACGGCTGCGTGTACAGCCCGACCTTGTACTTCGCCCACGTGATCGACGGGTCGTTGAGCGGCACGGCGATCGACGCGCGGTCGGTGCCCGGCCCCTGCGCTTTCGCCCCGGCCCGCGTGCGGATCTGATTCACGATCGCCCGCGCGTTCTCGAGCGACCCCGACTCCACTTCCGCTTCGGCCAGCATCAGCAGCAGGTCGGCGTACCGGTAGAGGTGGATGTTGTCCGAGTTGAGCTGCGTGGGAACCCAGCCCACGTTGCTCTCGGCGCCGCTGGCCTTCTCGTGCTGCATCTTCTTCGGGCTGTACGGACCCGAGAAGCCTGGGGCGCGGATCCACGTCGGGTCGTGCGGTCCCCAGTCCTTGTACGGGACGCCGTCGCGCCCGACCGTCCAATCCAGCCGAGGATCGAGCGCGACGTTGGCCGAGGCCTTCGCATCCAGGTTGTCGTTGCGCGCGTTCCACGTGCTCGGGCTCGAGAGCGATAGCGGGAGCCCGTTCGCGTCGACCTGGAAGAAGTTCACCAGATTCTGCGACGGCTGGTGGAAGCCGCAGCAGCCGAAGTGGCTCCCCGAGTGCGGGAAGTTCAGCCGCTCGCCGGTGTTGGCGTTGTTCCCGTTCGGATCGCCGTCGTTCGCGGAAGCCTGGTAGGCGAGAATCGTCTCCTTGCCGTTCTCGAACTCCTTGAAGCCGGTCCAGACGCGGTCGTAGCTCGGCTCCAGGGCGTACGGCCCGTTGTTCTTGACGTCCTGCAGCGTCTTCAGCGCTTCGGCCCACTGACCCGCGTAGGCCTGCACGCGCCCCTTGTACGCTTTGGCCGTCCAGCTCGTGACGCGACCGACCTGGCCGTTGCGCGGCGTGGACAGAAGCAGCGAGATGGCCTGATCGAGATCCTTCAGGAGCTCCGCGGCGACCTGGTCGCTCGTGAGGTTCGGCTTCTGGAAGTCGTGGTCGTCCTCGCGGTAGTACCCGATGTTCCCCCAGACGCGCCACGCCTCGAAGTGGTAGTGCGCCCGAAGGAAGATCGCCTCGCCCTGAATGCCCTTCGCGGCATCGGCGCTGACGGCGGCCGGGTTGGAGGTCTGCACTTCCTTCAGCAGACGCAGCGTGGAGTTCGCCCGCACGACGCCTTCGTAGACCTGCTGCCACTTGTTGTTCAGGATCCCCTCGACGCCCGACGAGCCCCAGTGGTAGTTCTCGATGTCGGTCATGTCGGGGAAGTCCTGCGCCTCCGAGCCCTTGTACGCGTCGTCGCTCGGGACGCTGCCCAGGCCCCAGTTGCTGGCCGAGCAACCGCCGAACGCGAAGTTCGAGTCGGTGCAATCGAGCGCACGATACGCGGCGATCAGGCTCCCCTCGACACCGGTCAAGTTCGCGAGCGTCGATTCGTTCAGCGCTCCCTGCGGCGTTGCGCTCGTCTCGAGCAGGTCCTTGCAACCCCACGTGATGGCCACGGCGGCAAGCGCGAGCGCCGTCCTACAGAGCGCCGGATGCTTCGTGAAGATGTTCATCGTCTCGCTCCTGGTGGGCGCTCGGTTAGAACGAGGTGATGATGCCGACGCTCAAGGTGCGGCTGCTCGGATACGAGCCGCGGTCGACGCCGCGGTACTGGTCGCGGATGTCGCCCGCGGCGCCGGTCACGTTCGCGGCGGGAAGCGCGGGATCGAGGCCGTTGTAGCCGGTGATCGTGAACAGGTTCTCCGCCTGCACGTAGACGCGCGCGCTCGCGAGCCACCGCGCGTAGCGCTGCGGCACGTCCCACGCGAGCTGCAGGTTCGTCATCCGCACGTACGAGCCGCTCTCCACGTAGTAGCTGCTGACGGCGCGGCTGTACGTGTCGTTGATGTCGAGGATCGGATACTTCGGGTTCGGGTTGTTCGTCGTGTACTGGGCGCGCGGCACGGTGGCGTCGACCGGCGTCCACGAGTTCGCGAGCAGGTCCTTCCGGACGTTCGTCGAGAAGTCGCGGAAGACGTAGAACTCCTTCTGCACGTCGAAGATCTTGTTGCCGAACGTGCCGAAGATCGTGCCCCCGAGCTCGAACGCGCCGCGACGGAACGTCAGGTCGAGGCCACCCGTGAAGTCCGGGTGCGGGCTGCCGATGATGGTGCGGTCGGCCAGCGTGATCTGCCCGTCGCCGTTGGTGTCGCGGAACTTGATGCGGCCAGGCGCCGCGCCGTCCTGCTTCGGCGACGCCGTGACGTCCGCCGCGTCCTTGAAGAACCCGTCGGCGACGTAGCCGTAGAACGCGCCGATCGGCTGGCCGATCTTGTTGATGACCTGATTGCCGAACCGGGTCGCGATCGGGCCGTAGAAGAAGTCGCCGCTGCCGCCGATCGCGAGGATCTTGTTCTTGTAGTGGCTGCCGTTGAGCGTCGCGCTCCAGCTCGCGCCGCGATGGCCGACGGACAGGTCGAATCCCGTGTTCTGCATCCGCCCGACGTTCTGGATGGGCGGCGCGGCGAGGCCCGCGGTCCCCGGGAGACGTGGGTCGAACAGCAGGTTGTTGGTCTTCCGCTGCCAGACGTCGACCACGAGGTCGACGTTGTTCCTGAACAGGGAGAGATCGGCGCCCACGTTGGTGGACCGGTTCTCTTCCCACTTCAGGTTCGCGTTGCCCAGCTGCGTCTGGCGGAAGCCGGCGACGATGCTGTTGTTCGAGCCGTTGATGTCGTAGTACACGTCGCCGCGATCGCCGCCGAACGTCGACACGATGCGGCCCGAGGGGATCTGCTGGTTCCCGGTCACGCCCCATCCGGCGCGGAGCCGCACGTCCGAGAAGATGGCGTTGTCCTTCGGGAAGAACGGCTCCTGCGACAGCCGCCATCCGAGTCCGGCGGCCGGGAACGTACCCCACCGATTCGCGCGCCCGAGGTTGGACGAGCCGTCGCGGCGCACCGTGAAGCTCACGAGGTAGCGATCGAGAAGGTTGTAGTCGGCCTTCCCGAAGTAGGACACCAGTGCGTTCCGCGAGCCGCTGCTCGATACCGACTTCGTGGACGCGTCGCCGAGGGCGTCCTGGATGTAGCGGGACGCGATGTCGGTGGAGATGAGGCTACCGAGCGAGCCGGTCATGAACCGGCTGGACCCGCGGATGACCTCCTGGCCGATGAGCAGGCCGAGGGTGTGCGGTCCGCGGTTCGCCGAGTACCGCGCCGTGTTGCTCCAGGTGAAGTTCTGGAAGCTGCTGTTGTTCTCGTTGATGCCGTTGTTGAACGTCGGCTCGGAGTTCTCGGGTAGCGGCGGGCTGTACCCGGCGAACGAGCCCTGCCCCACGTTGAGGCCGAGCGTGGAGCGCAGGTTCAGCTTGGGCGTCACGTCGAAGCCGGCGAAGGCGCTGCCGAAGATGCGGCCGTTCTTGCCGACGTCGTCGCGGTGCTCGTACGCGAGCTTGAGCGGGTTGCTCTGATTGCCGAGCCCCTGCGCCTTGCCGGACGCGAAGTTGCCCTGGATGTCGCGCACGGGGATGACCGGCTGCATCAGCACGTTCTTGCCGAGAATGCCGTCTTCGGCATAGCCGCCCGGGTCGTTCGGGAGGCCGCCCGTGCCGCGGTCGCCGGAGAGCGCGATGTTCTCGCCGGTGAAGAACTTCGCGCGGTTGAAGGAGGTGTTCACCCGAATACTGCCGCGCTGGTATCGGTTGAAGCGCGCGGTCCCGATCTGATCGAAGTAGTTGAACGAGAGGTTGTACGTGTTGCCGACGCCGCCGCCCGCGACATCCAGGTTGTAGTCGCCGACCTTACCCGTGCCGAAGACCTGCTTCCACCAGTTGGTCCCCGCGCTGCCCGGCACGATCAGGTTGTTCGGATAGCCGTACTTGCTGACGTCGACGTTGCTGCAGGTCGTGTTCGAGCCGCAGTAGATGTACTGAGGGACCGACGGGCTATTCGGGTCGCCGTACAGGTTGCGCCCGTAGACCGCGCTCTGGATGTCGGCGAGCTTGTAGCCCGCGTTGAGGTAGCTCTGCTTGACGACCTGGAAGTAGTCGAGCGGACTCTGAATGAGGATGTCGTCGTAGCCGCGCACCGGGGTCGCGAGGCCGGTGCGCACGCGCAGGGTGGCGCGCGACACGCCCTGTCCCGCGCGCCCCTTCTTGGTCTCGATGATCACGACGCCGTTGCTGGCGCGTGCGCCGTAGATCGAGGCCGACGACGCGTCCTTGAGGACCTGGACCGACTCGACGTCGTCCGCGTTGAGCCAGTTGACGTAGCTGTCCTGGACCGGGGTGCCGTCGACGATGTAGAGCGGGTCGTTGTTCTGGAACGAGCTGACGCCTCGGATACGCACGGTGCTGCGCGAGCCGGGCGAGCCGCTGGCCTCGACCTGGACACCGGACACGTTGCCGGCCAGACGCTGCACGACGCTCGCGGTGGTCTGCCGTTCGACCGCCTGCGTGTTCACGGTCGCGACGGCGCCGGTGATCTCGGCACGGCGCTGCTGTGTGTAGCCGGTCACGAGCACCTGCTCGAGGACGGCGAGGCGCTCGAGCGAGACGTCGACGGTCGTGCGACCGTTGATCGGCACCTCGACGGGACGGAAGCCGATGAACGTGATCTGCAGCGTCCCGTTCCCGGGCGCGGTGATGGCGTAGCGCCCCTGCGCGTTCGTCAGCGCGGCGGTGTCCGACCCGAGGGCGCGCACCTGTGCGCCGCCGAGCGGCGCGCCGCCCGCGGACGTCACCGTGCCGGCGACGCGGATTCGCTGCGCCGCGACTTGCCCGGATGTGAGCGCGGTCGCGCCGAGCAGGGCCACGCCAAGCCCCGCCGTTCGGAGACGGAACCGGCGGCTACCCCGACGCGGTTGCCTCGCCAGCAGCATCGTTTCCATAACGATCCTCCCGTTGGTGCGGTTGCGTGGTCGCTCGGGCTCGTCCGGCAGCCTTCGGACACTGCGTCGCGATCTACGGCAGGGCGCGCGGGTCGACGCGTGGTGCGGCGCACGGGCGTGGCATCCCGAAGCGTCGCAGGGCGTCGTCCGTCATGGAGCGATGTGGAACGTTCCAACTATCCGTCGATCAAAAGGCCGACGAGTGGCCGACCTGATGGGGATGCGGATGCTCTCCGGTGCCTGCGACGATCCGAATCTCGCGCCAGCCTCAGACCGGCGGTGAGGCTTCGAGCGACCGAACGTCTTCCTGGCACAACTGCGCATCGACGGCGCAGACTTCACGCACCGCACGCGCGTCACGACAGCGCGTGTGGCGCCGAGCGCGCGGCGAGATCTCCGGTCGGATCCCACGCGTTTCTCGGCGTCGCGTCTCAATTACGGCGTCCGGGACCGGTTGTCAAGCACGACGAAATGCGTGCACGCCCCCGGCCCGATCGCCGAGCGGTCGCCCGCGTCCTAACTTCGCTCCATGAAAAGACATCTCACGCGACTCTCGATGAGGCACCACGCGCTCGCCGCAGCGCTCGTGCTCGCCCCGTGCGGCGCCGGCGCGCAAGACGCGACCGCGCTCGCGCGCATCCGCGACGAGGGAATGAATCGCTCGCACGCGCTCGAGCTGTTCGACCATCTCACGACGGTGATCGGCCCGCGGCTCACGGGGTCGCCGGCGTTCCGTCAGTCGGTCGACTGGGCCGCCGCCACGCTGCGCGGCTACGGCCTCGCGAACGTGCACCTCGAGGCGTGGCCGTTCGGGCGCGGCTGGTCGCTCGACGGGCAGACGGCGGAGCTCATCGCGCCACGCTATCTGCCGCTCATCGCGTTCGCCGAAGCGTGGTCGCCGCCGACGACGCGCGTCATCGAAGGTACGCCGGTCTACATAGGCGACCTCCCGCCGGACTCCGTGCGCGCGCACGCCGCCGCGATCCGCGGCCGGATCGTGCTCGCGACGCGCCCGCAGGACGTGTTCATCACGAAGGACCGGCTGCAGCCGACGGAGCACGACCAGCCGGTGCCGATCGGTGCGCCGCGCGCGAACAACGCGACCGGCCCGCTGCCGCGCGCCACGTTCCAGCAGACGCTGCACGACCTCGGCGCCGCCGCGGTGCTCCGTCCGACCGAGGGCAGCGAGGGAACGATGTTCGTGCTCGGCAGCCGCGCGAGCACGCCCGCGAACGCGGTGCCGTCGCTCATCGTGTCGGCCGAGCAGTACAACCTGCTCGTGCGCATGCTGCGCGACGGCGTGCCGGCGCGGCTCCGCGTCGAGGTCCGCGCACGGTACCTCACCGCCGACACGAACGGCTACAACGTGCTCGCCGAGATCCCGGGCACCGACCCCGCGGTCGCCGACGAGGTCGTGCTGCTGGGCGCGCACATCGACTCGTGGCACTCCGCCACCGGCGCGGCCGACAATGCCGACGCGGTCGCGGAGCTGATCGAGGCGATGCGGATCCTCAAGGTCACGGGCGCCCGCCCGCGGCGCACGATCCGGGCGGCGATCTGGGGCGGCGAGGAGCAGGGGCTGTTGGGCTCGCGCGCCTACGCGCAGCAGCACTACGCCGGCGACGCGAACGCGCGCGCGCGCGAGAAGTTCTACGTGTACCTCAACAACGATCCGGGCACGGGGCCGATCTACGGCTGGTACGCCGAGGGCAACGCGGCGGCCAAGGCGGTGCTCGACGAGTGGCTCGCGCCGTTCCGCGACCTCGGCGCGCGCCGCAATGTCATGGAGAAGATCGGCAACACCGACCACCTCTCGTTCACCGCGCTCGGCCTGCCGGGGTTCAACACGATCCAGGACTACACGGAGTACGACACGCGCGTGCACCACACGAACATGGACTTCGCCGAGCGCGTGCCGGCGGAAGGGCTGAAGCAGGCCGCGGTGGTGCTGGCGTCGTTCGCGTACCAGGCGGCGACGCGGGAGGGCGGGTTCCCCCGCGCGGGGACGACGCCGTGATCGCTGCGTGGCTGCGTGGCTGCGTGACGTCCCGACACCCACGCAGCCACGCAGCCACGCAGCCACGCAGCCACGCAGCCACGCAGCCACGCAGCCACGCAGCCACGCAGCCACGCAGCCACGCAGCCACGCAGCCACGCAGCCACGCAGCCACGCAGCCACGCAGCCACGCAGCCACGCAGCCACGCAGCCACGCAGCCACGCAGCCACGCAGCCACGCAGCCACGCAGCCACGCAGCCACGCAGCCACGCAGCCACGCAGCCACGCAGCCACGCAGCCACGCAGCCACGCAGCCACGCAGCCACGCAGCCACGCAGCGCGTCATTTGGTGAACAGCCGCTTCGGGATCATCACGTGCACCCCCACCGTCCCGTCGACGAGCTGCGTCACGTGGACGTCGCAACCCGTGCTCACGAGCATGTAGGCGTCCTCGCGCGTCATGTGCCGCACGTCGACGAGCAGCGCGATCGCCTCCCGCACGGCGGTCTTCGTCGCGACCGTGAGGTTGCTGTCGGTGCCCATCGCGATCCAGTGCGTCGGCGTCTCGCCGCGCGGCCAGGTGAGGTGCATGTCCTTGCGCACCACGAGCTGGAAGCGGCCGCGGAGCGCCGTCTCGAGCGCGGTGATGTCCACCTCCCCGTCGCCCTGCGCGGCGTGGCCGTCGCCGATCTCGAGGAGCGCGCCGCGGGTGTGCACCGGGATGTAGAGGATGGTGCCGGCGACGAGCTCCTTGTTGTCGAGGTTCCCGGCGTGGATGCCCGGGGGTGCGCTGTTGATGCGTCCCCGCGCCGGCGGGGGTGCGACGCCGATCGAGCCGAAGAACGGCCCCAGCGGGATCTCGATGCCCGACGAGTCGAAGACGCCCACCATGCGCGCGCGGTCGAGCGGCACGATGCGGCTCTTCGACTGGCCCGGGAAATCCTCGGGAAGGAAGCCGCTGCGCGGGCCGAACGAGTTGCACGCCCACGGCAGGTCGAGATCCACGCGCTCGATGCGCACCTCGAGCACGTCGCCGGAATCCGCGCCCTCGACGTGGATCGGACCGGTGAGGATGTGGCCACCGGGGCCGCGGCGCAGCGTCGAGTCGCGCACCGCGGCGTTGATCGCGCGCCACGCCGGCTCGATGGTGCCGGTGTCGACGCCGGGGCGCAGCAGGCGGGCGCCGCAGGTCGACACCGCGCCGACGATCACCTCCTCGCCCGACGCGACGCGGAGCACCGGCGCCGCCGCGGGATCGTAGCCGCCGACCACCACCGTCGTCGGCGACGGCATGAGCGTGTGCACGGCGCCGGCGGGGCGTGCGGGCCAGAAGAAGCCGCCGGGCGCGCTCCCACCGCCCGACGCGGTGGCGCAGGCGCCGAGCGCGACGACGGTGCCTAACGTGACGAGACGGCGGAGCGGGGTGGCGAACCAGGACATCCGGGACATGCGCATGCGCTCGGGTCAGGGGGTCGCCGCGTCGCCGATCGTGCGGACGATCTCGCTCGTGCCGTCGCGGCCGCGCCGAATGGTAATGCGCGCCGGCCCGTCGACACGCAGCCAGTGCACGCGGCCGCGCTCGGCGCGTTGCCTCGCGGCGTGTCCGGGCGTCCTTGCCACGCGGTGCGCCCGTCGGTGCGCCCTCCTCCCGGCCGTCGCCGAGCATGCGCTCCTGGTCCGACCCGCTCATCTCCGCGTCGCTGCGCGACGACAGCGCGATCCTGAGCCGCGCGCGCCTCACGGTGCAGCTCTCGATGGTGCTCGTCGTGACGGCCGCGGGCTACGCCGCGTTCTACGCGGCCGTGGTGGGCTTCCGGAGCGGCGCGATCGTCCTCGCTGCGGGCGCCGGCGCGGCGTCGATCGGGCTCGCGATGCTGCGCTTGCGGCCGTGGCTCCGCGCCGCCGGCCACACCCTGACCTGCGTGTTGTACGCCACGATCGCGGCGCTCATGTGCCACGAGGGCGGGCTGGAGTCGCTCGCCACGCCGTGGCTGATCATGCCGCCCATCTTCGCCGTGTTGCTGCTCGGCCGGCGCGAGGCGGCCGGGTGGGCCGCGCTCAGCGTGCTCACGGTCGGCGCGTTCCGCGCGGCCGAGGCGAGCGGCGTGACGTTCCCGGTCGACTACCCCGCCGCCTGGGCGCACACGCTCACGATGGGGAGCCACGCGGGGCTCGTGCTCTGCACGGCGCTGCTGCTGTTCGTGTTCGAGAACATCCGCGCCACCGCGCAGGCGCGGGCCGAGAGCGCGAGCGCGGCACTGGCGCGGCTCGCGTATCACGACGCGCTCACGGGGCTCGCGAACCGGGCGCGGTTCCTCGAGTGCCTCGACGGCGCGGTGACCGAGGCCCGCGCCGCCGGCGACCACGCGCGCGTCGCGGTGCTGCTGCTCGACCTCGACGGCTTCAAGGGCGTCAACGACTCGATGGGGCACGCGGCGGGCGACGCGCTGCTCGTCGAGGTCGCGGCGCGGCTGCTGAACGCGACGCGCGGCTGCGACACGGTCTCGCGACTGGGCGGCGACGAGTTCGCCGTGCTGCTCGGCGGCGTGCGGCACGACGAGGACGCGATCGCGGTCGCGCGCCGCATCGTCGCGTCGATCGCCGCGCCGTTCGCTCTGCAGGGGCGCGAGGTGTGCGTCGGCGCGAGCGTGGGCATTGCGCGTGCCGAGGACGTCGCCGCGGCTGCGGCGCGCGTGCTGCACGACGCGGACGTCGCGATGTACCGGGCGAAGGCGCGCGGGCGCGGACGGTGGGTGCGCCACGCGCGCGGCATGGAGGACGAGCGCGTCGAGCCTCAGGCGACGTCCGCTCCGGCCGCCGCGCGGCTCGTCATCGCGTAGCGCCTAACGCGCGGGCCGAGGCCGTCGCGTCACGCCGACGGACCCGGCTCCCCGATGCGCCGCTCCCGCCCCTGCCGCAGCAGCACGAGCGAGTACGGCAGCACGGGAAGCACGGGCATCTCCACGACGGCGACCTCGCCCTCCGCGGTGTCGACGAGCACCGTCCACTCGCCCGAGTCGAGCGTGGGCAGCGCGAACTCCACCGTGCCGTCCGACGCGTTCACGAGCAGCAGCATCGTGTCGCCGCGGATCGGCCGCCCGCGGTCGTCGGTCTCGTCGGTGGCCTCGCCGTGCACGAGCATGCCGAGCGCACGCGCGCCCGCGAAATCCCAGTCCGGCTGCGACATCTCGGCCCCGTCGGGGCGCAGCCAGGTGAGGTCCTTGATGCCCTCGTGCGACACCACCTCGCCGCGGAAGAACGTGCGGCGGCGCAGCACCGGGTTCGCCTGCCGGATCGAGACCACGCGCCGCGTGAAGTCGAGCAGCGCGCGGCGGCGGTCGTCGAGGTCCCAGTCCAGCCACGAGATCTCGTTGTCCTGCGCGTAGGCGTTGTTGTTGCCGCGCTGCGTGCGACCGATCTCGTCGCCGTGCGCGAGCATCGGCACGCCCTGCGACAGCACGAGCGTCGCGAGGAAGTTGCGCATGCTGCGGTAGCGCATGTCGAGGATCGCCGGATCGTCCGTGTCGCCCTCGACGCCCCAGTTGCGGCTGATGTTGTGATCGTGGCCGTCGCGGTTGCCCTCGCCGTTCGCCTCGTTGTGCTTCCCCTCGTAGCTCGCGAGGTCGTGCAGCGTGAAGCCGTCGTGCGCGACGACGAAGTTCACGCTCGCGTAGGCGGAGCGCTGCGACCACTTGTAGATGTCGGCCGAGCCGGAGAGGCGCGACGCGAGCGCGGGCACCTGCCCCGGGTCTCCCTTCCAGAAGCCGCGCACGTCGTCGCGGTACTTGCCGTTCCACTCCGCCCAGCCGACGGGGAAGTTGCCGACCTGATAGCCGCCCGGCCCCACGTCCCACGGCTCGGCGATGAGCTTCACGCCCTGCAGCACGGGGTCTTGCTGGATGATGTCGAAGAACGCCGAGAGTCGATCGACCTCGAACAGCTCGCGCGCGAGCACCGGCGCGAGGTCGAAGCGGAAGCCGTCGACGTGCATCTCCGTCACCCAGTAGCGGAGCGAGTCCATGATGAGCTGCAGCGTGCGCGGGTGGCGCACGTTGAGCGAGTTGCCGGTGCCGGTGAAGTCGTAGTAGAAGCGCGGGTCGTCGGGCACGAGCCGGTAGTACGCGGCGTTGTCGAGGCCCTTGAACGACAGCGTGGGGCCGAGGTGGTTGCCCTCCGCCGTGTGGTTGTAGACGACGTCGAGGATCACCTCGAGCCCCGCGGCGTGGAGGGTGCGCACCATCGTCTTGAACTCGTCCACCGGGTTGCCTAACGACCGAGCGGTGCCGTACCGGGCGTCGGGCGCGAAGAAGCCGATGGTGTTGTAGCCCCAGTAGTTCCTCAGCCCGCGCTCGACGAGGTGCCGGTCGTCGAGGAACTGGTGCACCGGGAGCAGCTCGACGGCGGTGACGCCTAACGACGTGAAGTGGTCGAGGATCGCGTCGGAGCAGAGGCCGAGGTACGTACCGCGCAGGTGCGCGGGCACGCCGGGGTGCCGCGCCGTCATTCCCTTCACGTGGCACTCGTAGATCACGGTGCGGTTCCACGGCGTGCGCGGCGCGCGGTCGTCGCCCCACGCGAACGTCGGGTCGACGACGACGCACTTCGGCACGAACGGCGCCGAATCGCGGTCGTCGGGTTCGAGGTCCTCGCGCGCGCCGCCCACGCGATAGGCGAACAGCGCGTCGTCCCACACCACGTCGCCGGCGATCGCGCGCGCGTACGGATCGAGCAGCAGCTTCGCGGCGTTGAAGCGGTGTCCCGTCGACGGGTCGTACGGCCCGTGCACGCGATAGCCGTAGAGCTGTCCCGGACGCACGTCCGGCAGGTAGCAGTGCCACACCTGGTTGGTGCGCTCGCGTACCGGGATGCGCGCCGTCTCGCGCGTCGGATCGTCGCGGTCGTAGAGGCACAGCTCCACGCCGGTGGCGTGCTCGGAGAAGAGCGCGAAGTTGACGCCCATGCCGTTCCAGGTGGCGCCGAGCGGGTAGGGCTGTCCCCGCCAGACGCGCAGCGTATCGTTGTTCATGCCGGGCGCGAAGGCAGGAACCGGACCCGCCCGACCCCGGGAACGACCACCATTTGGATTCCATCGACCGCGTGGGCGCGCGCCGCGCCGCGGAGGATCTCGTGCCGATCCATGACCTGATCGTCGTCGGCGCGTCGGCCGGCGGCGTCGAGGCGCTCGCGACGCTCGTCGCGGGGCTGCCGTCCGATCTCCCGGCGGCGGTGTGCGTCGTCGTACACATGCGCCCGTTCGCCGAGAGCCATCTCGCGGACGTCATCGACCGGGTCGCGGCGTTGCCGGCGGTGACCGCCGAACACGGCATGCGGCTGCGGCCGGGGGCGATCCACGTCGCCGTCCCCGACCACCACCTCCTGGTGGAGCGCGACGGGGACGCGGCGGTGCTCCGGCTCACGCGCGGCCCGCGCGAGAACCGCAACCGCCCTGCGGTCGACCCGCTGTTCCGATCGGCCGCGCTCGCGTTCGGCCCGCGCGTCATCGGCGTGGTGCTCTCCGGCGCGCTGGACGACGGCACCGCGGGGATGTGGACCGTGAAGGACCGCGGCGGCATCGTGGTGGCGCAGGATCCGTCGGACGCGCTCGTGCCGAGCATGCCGCGGAGCGTGATCGAGGAAGTCGGCGCCGACCACGTCGCTCCGGCCGGCGAGCTCGGTCCGCTGCTCGGCCGGCTCGCGCGCGAGGCGGCGCCGCCGGCACCGCCGCCGCAGGAGCAGCAGGACGAGCTCGCGCGCGAGGTGGGGATGGCGCTCGTCGACGAGACGGCGCATCTGCGCGAGGCGCGCTACGGCGTGCCGTCACGCTTCGCCTGCCCCGACTGCGGCGGCGTGCTGTGGGACCTGTCCGGCGACGGACCGCTGCGCTTCCGCTGCGAGACGGGACACGCGTACTCGGCGGCGAGCCTCGACGAGGGGCAGATCGAGGGGATCGAGCACGCCCTGTGGGCGGCGCTGCGCGCGATGGAGGACAAGGCGGCGCTCGCCCGCCGGCGCGCCGACCGCGCCACCATGCTCGGTCATCCCTACGCCGCCGAGCGCTTCGTCGCGCAGGAGGAGGCGGCGCAGCAGCACGGCGCCGCGCTGCGCGCGCTGCTGCGGCTCGACGGCAGCGCGCGCATCCCGCCCGCCGCCGCGACCGAGTCCGCAGATTGACGCTGCCCGCGGCGCGACTAACGTGACCCGGTGATGCCACACGCTCCGCAGCAACCGCCGGACGGCGATTCCGAGCTCGCCGCGCTCGTCGACTACCTGTACCGCACGCGCGGCCTCGACATCGGTGGCTACAAGCGCACGGGGCTCCTGCGCCGCCTCACGAAGCGACTGCGCGCCATCGGCGCGACGAGCCTGACGGCGTACATCGACTATCTCGAGTCGCACCCCGCGGAATTCGCGCGGCTCCTCGACACCCTGCTGATCAACGTGACCGCGTTCTTCCGAGACGATCTGCCGTGGGAGTACCTGCGCACCGAGATCGTTCCTCGCCTGGTGGCGCAGAAGAGTCCCGCCGATCCGATCCGCGTGTGGTGCGCCGGGTGCGCCACCGGCGAGGAGGCGTACACGCTCGCCATCGTGCTCGCCGAGGCGATCGGTGACGACACGTTCCGCGACCGCGTGAAGATCTACGCGACCGATCTCGACGAGCCGGCGCTCGCGCACGCGCGCATCGGCGCGTACGACGAGAAGGACGTGGCCGACATGCCGCCCGAGCTCGTGGACAAGTACTTCGAGCGGCGCGGCAAGCAGGTGGTGTTCCGCAAGGATCTGCGTCGCGTGCTCATCTTCGGCCGCAACGATCTCGTGCAGGACGCGCCGATCTCGCGCGTGGACCTGCTGGCGTGCCGCAACACGCTCATGTACTTCGACACGGCGACGCAGGCGAAGATCCTCGCGCGCTTCCACTTCGCGCTGAACGACGGCGGGCTGCTGCTCCTCGGCCGCGCCGAGACCATCCAGCTGCACGGCAACCTGTTCCTGGCGGTGGACCTGCGCCGCCGCGTGTTCGCGAAGGCGCACGGCGCCGTGCGGCCGCGCGGGCCGATACCGGCGATCGCGCCGCAGCGCGCCAGGACCCCGGGCGTCGAAACGGACGCGGTGCTCGGTGGGACGTTCGACGCCGGCCCGATCGCGCAGCTCGTCATCGACAAGGATGGTCTCGTCGCCGCGGTGAACGCGCGCGCCCGTGGGCTGTTTCGCCTCGGCGCGCCGGACCTCGGCCGTCCGTTGCGCGACCTCGAGGTGTCGTATCGCCCCTACGAGCTGCGCTCGCTGATCGACGAATCGACGACGGCGCGGGAGCCCGTCACGCGCGAGGCCGTGCCGTGGCGCGCCACGGGCGGCGAGCAGCGGTGGTTCGACATCCTCGTGGCGCCGATCTTCGAGCTGGGCGGCACGGTCGCCGCCGCGAGCGTGTCGTTCGTCGACGTCACCGAGACCCGGCTCGCGCGGCAGCAGCTCGACGACATGCAGGCCGAGCTGGAGACGGCGTACCAGGAGCTGCAGTCGGCGAACGAGGAGCTCGAGACCACGAACGAGGAGCTGCACTCCACCGTGGAGGAGCTGGAGACCACGAACGAGGAGCTGCAGTCCACGAACGAGGAGCTCGAGACGATGAACGAGGAGCTGCAGTCGACGAACGAGGAGCTGCAGACGATCAACGACGAGCTGCGCCTGCGGAGCGACGAGCTGAATCAGGCGAACCTGTTCCTCGAGTCGATCCTGCGGAGCCTGCGCGCCGGCGTGGCGGTGCTCGACCGCGATCTGCGCGTGATGGTGTGGAACGACCGGGCCGAGGATCTGTGGGGCGTGCGGCGCGAGGAGGCCGACGGCGCGCCGTTTCCGAGCCTCGACATCGGCCTGCCGGTGCGGCGCATCCTGCCGTCGATCCGCGCGTGTCTCGCGGGCGAGCTGCCGAGCTACGAGGCGCCCATCCGGGCGACGAACCGTCGCGGGCGCGCGATCGTGTGTCAGACGCGCGTGCTGCCACTCCTCTCGCGCACGAGCGAGGCGCCGCGCGGCGTCATCGTGCTGATGGAGGAGCCGCCGGGCGACGACGCGGCGGCGGCCGACGGCGGTCCGTCCGCCGAGGGCGCATCGGAGGGCGACGCGCCGGCCTGACGCGCCCGATCAGCCCCCCGCGCGCTCGGCCTGCCGGGACTCGCGGAGCATGTCCAGCGTCGCGCGCATCTCGCGGATGATCTCCGCCTGCTCCTGCTGCGCCACCCGCAGGTGCTCGCCATCATCCCGCGCGCGCTCCGCCAGCGATCGCGCGTGCTCCGCCACCGAGCGCGCCTGCTCGGCGTCGACGCGCGCGCGCTCCGCCGTGGCGTACGCGAGCTCCGCCTGATGCCGCGCCCGCTCCGCGTCGAAGCGCGCCGACTCCGCGCGTGCCCGATGCTCCTCGGCGAGCGCGCGCTCCGCCTCGGCCCGCTCGCGCGCGGCCTCGGCGGAGCCGCGCGTCTCCTCGGCGACGAGCCGCTGCTCCTCGGCCGCCTGCCGATCGCTCTCGGACGTCGCGCTCACGGCGCGAGCCCGGCCACCGCCAGCAGCGCCCGGTCGGAGAGCGAGAGCCACGTCGTCGGGTAGTCCCAGATGCGACGCACGAGGCGGGGATTCTCGAACACGAGGCAGCGCGGGCCCCGGGCGGCGGGGACCGCCCGCGCGTCGAGCTCGCGGACCATCCACGGCTCGACCGTCGCCGCGTCGGCCGCCATGCCCGAGATACGCCGCTCGCCGTACACGATCGCGTGCGCCCACGGGGGCGTGTGCAGCGCGGGGAAGACGGCCGCCCGCGCCGGCTCGGGCGCGGGGTTCGACGCCACCGCCCGCTCGGCGGCGCGGCGCAGCACGGCACCACCGGTGCGGCGGTGGCGCGGGCGCGCCGGCCGATCGGGGCGCGCGCACCAGCGATCGAACCGCGCGTCCCACGCCACCGTGCAGAGCTGCCGTGCTCGAGCGACGACGGCATTGGCGCGAACGACCGAGAGGTCCGCCCGCGCGATGGCCGCGTCGGCCCACGTGCGCAGCTCGCGCGCCCGCGCCTGTACGGCCCGGCGCTCGATGCTCGTGCAGGTAGCGGACGATCGAGACACGGGCGAGCCGCCGTCGTGACGGGTGATCGTGCCGGGCGTGGGAGCGGACAATGTACGCGCCCGTCGATCGCTGCACACGGCGGACCGTGCGCGCCGCCGCGTCAGCGGTCGGTGCCGCCGAGCACCGCGTGCCGATCCGCGCCGAGCACCGCGGCGCGCACGCTCTCGAGGCTGAGCGCCTGATGTCGCAGCACGGTCTCGCGGATCGTCGCGGCGCGCGCCTCCGCCTCGCGCGCCTTCTCCTCGAACCGCGCGCCGCCGGCGCCCGACTCGCGGTCGGCCGCCTCGCGCAGCAGCAGGATGCTCTCCTCCACCGCACGCAGGGCGTTCCAGAGCGCCGTCTCCACGTTCTCGGTGAGCACGGCGAGCAGGCTGTCGAGCGAGAACGCGTGGCCCGTGTGGCAGCGGAAGCGCGGGATGTCGCTCTCGTCGACGCGGACGAGTGCGCCGTGGCATTCCGGACAGGTGTAGGGGCTCACGGGCCCGAGAGACATGACGCCCTCCCGCAGTGGGTTTCCCTCCATCGCGATGCGCACCTCGAGCTCGAGCTCGCGCGCGGCCGGGCGCTCGTCCGCATCGGGCAGCGGCTCGCGCACGAGCCGCACGAGCAGGTCCGGCAGCGCGTCGGCGGGCACGACGTGGTCCGCGCGGGTGTAGTGGAGCGCGTTGCGCGGCATGTCGGGGTGCTGCGCGTCGTCGGGATCCTGCACGACCGTCGTGCCGCCGCGGTCCTTCACCGCCCACAACCCCGCGGTGCCGTCGTCGAGCCGCCCGGAGAGGATCACCCCGACGACGCGCCGCCCGTACGCGAGCGCGGCGGAGCGGAACAGCGGATCGATCGCCGGGCGGCTGTGGTTCTCGCGCGGCGCGCGTGTGAGGCGCAGCAGGCCGGGCTCGACCACGAGGTGGCGGTCGGGGGGCGCGAGATAGATGCGGCCGCGCTCGAGCGGCTCGCCGTCGCCCGCGAACGCCACGGGAAGCACCGCGCCACGCCGCAGCAGCGTCGGGAGCACGCTCGGGCTGCTGGCCGCGATGTGGAGCACGATCAGCACGGCGGCGTCGAAGTCCCGCGGCAGCCCGGCGGTCAACGTCTTCAGCACTTCCACGCCGCCGGCGGACGCGCCGACGACGATCACGTCCCTGTGCGCCATGCGCGAGACGACTGGCCGAGGTGAAGGGCGGAGGCTAGCGCGGCCGGAGGGTGGGGCGGAAGTGCCCGGACCGCTGTGGCAGGCCGCGGACGACGCCGACGGCGTCGTCCGCGGCCCCCTCACGCAGCGCGCGTGCGAGGGCCCGCAGCGCGTCGCCGAGCGCGGCCATGTCGTCCAGCGAGACATCCGGCGGGCCGTCCCCCCACCCGCTCCCGACGATGGTCTCGATCGCGAGCTCCAGCGCCTGCTCCTCGTCGAGCGACGGGCATCGCGCTGCGATCGCCGTCGCGGCGTCCGAGATGTCGTCGAGCAGGCGCCCGAGCATCTCGGCATCGTCCGACGTCTCCGGGTCGGTGCTCGCGTCGGGCGCGAGCGCGGCGCCGCCGTCGCGTACGGCCGCGCAGCGCGGGCACGTCGCGGGCACGATCACGAGTCCCGTCCAGTCGATCCGCAGTCGGGTCCGCACCATCGCGGGCGGGACGATCCACTCGGCCGGCGCGGCGCTCGCGTCGGGCGGTGCTTCGGCGGCCCCGACCGCGAAGCGGACTGCCTCGCACGTCTCACAGCGGTGCAGCGTCGCGCGCGCACGTCGCTCCGCGGCGCGGCTCAGCGCGGCCGCGAGACCGGTGCGCCACGCCTGCCACTGCTGGCGGGACGCGCGCACGCTCTCGCGCGTGGCGATGCTCTGCGCGCACGCGGCCTTCACGTGCACGGCGGACGCCGCGCACACGTCGCGGGCCTGCGCGGTGCGCTCCAGCAGCAGCTCGAGCTCGTGCCGCAGCTCGTCGACGTCGCGGCACGTCGCGGGGATCCCGCGGACGTCGCGACGCGTCATGGTCTCGCGGGTCGCGCGGCTGCGGTCAGGCGGCATGGTAGTAAGCGTCCACGCTCCAGCGCACGACGTCCTCCATGAGCGCGCGCGCCTCGTAGGCATCGAGCTCCGGCGGCGCGTCGCCTCGCGCACCGCCGCCTTCACGAGCACGAGCATGCGCTCGCTCGGCACCCCCTGCGCGCGGAGGTCGCGCACGTAGGCGACGACGGACTCGCGAAGCTCCGCGCGGATCCGGCGCGACGCATCGGTCGCGCGTTGGGCCTCCTCGACGACGAACCCGGAGACATCCACTATCGCGCGGCTCCTCTCGGCGCGCTCGCGCGAGAGGCGAATGGCGGCGCGCGCGCGTGCGATCGTCGCGCTGATCTGGTCGCGCATCCCTATCCCGCCCGAGCTGCCCGACTCGCCGACCTCGTGCTGCGGTGTCCGCTCGCGATTCGTCATGGCGGCACCCTGTCCACTCGTCGTGTGACCCACACCCGGAAGCCGCATCGCTCCGTCACCGATCGCACTCGCGAAAGATGCGCGAGCGCTACCACCGTGGTTCTCAACGTACCACGGCCTCGAAGCGACGGCTAGGCAAATGATTGCGCGCGGCGCGGTGCGCTGGACGCGGCCGCGGCGGCCGGTCATCCTTCGGCGCGCCAGCGTACGTCCTTCCTCCCTGCACGAGCCCGCACGAGCCGCCGAGTGACCGCCTCCCCCGACGACCGCGCTCCCCTCCCACCGCCGCCCCCGCCGACCGAGCGCCCGTTCACCGACCTCGGCTTCGGGCGCGTCGTCGCGCAGCAGGTGCGCGGGCGCTTCCTCACGCACGACGGGGAGCCGACGAGCCGCAAGTACGGCGTCGGCGCGCAGCGGCTCGAGCGCGCGTACCTCCGGGCGCTGAACGCGTCGTGGCCGACGTTCCTCGCGTGGGCGCTCGGCGCGCTGCTGCTGCTCAACGGCTGCTTCGCGCTCGTCTATCTCGCGCTGGGCCCGGCGGCGCTCGACGGCACGGCGGGGCTCGGGCTCGACGACCCGTTCCTGCGCGCGCTGTGGTTCAGCGTGTCGGAGTTCACGACGACGGGCGCGGGGTCGGTGCACACGGTGGGGCCGACGGCGGCGTGGCTCGTCGTGTTCGAGTCGTTCTTCGGCCCGTTCGTGCTCGTGACGACAGCGGGGCTGCTCATCGCGCGGCTCACGCGCCCGCGCATGCGCCTCCGGTTCAGCGAGTCGGCGGTGGTCGCGCCGTACGAGGGCGGGCGCGGGCTGATGTTCCGCATGGTGAACGTGCAGCCCGGCGAGGTGAGCGACGTGCAGGTGCGCGCGAGCCTGATCCTGTTCGAGCAGTCGGACGGCAAGCGCGAGCGCAACTTCTATCCGCTGGCGCTGGAGCGGAACTCGGTGGACCTGTTCACGCTCCACTGGACGGTGGTGCACCCGATCGACGCCGAGAGCCCGCTGCGCGGCGCGACGCCGGACTCGCTGCGCGCGGCGGAGGCGGAGCTGCTCGTGCTGGTGAACGCGCACGAGGAGACGTTCTCCACGCGCGTCACGGCGCGCGCGTCGTACACGTGGAGCGAGATCCGGTGGGACGCGAAGTTCGCGAGCGTGTTCGCGACGTCGCCCGACGGCGCGCTGGCGATCGACGTCGAGCGGCTCGACCGGCTGGAGCGGCTGGAGCCGGGGTCCACGAGCACGCCGGCGGCGTCGGAGCTGCGTTGACGTGGCTGCGTGGCTGCGTGGCTGCGTAACGGCCCCACGCAGCCACGCAGCCACGCAGCCACGCAGCCACGCAGCCACGCAGCCACGCAGCCACGCAGCCACGCAGCCACGGCCTAACGCGCCTCGCCTGCCCCGACCCGCACCGCCTCGAGGTCGAGCTCCTGCTCGAGGTCGCGCAGCACGTCGTCGGAGATGGCGCCCTCGTTGCGCAGGCGCACGAGCATGCGGCGCTCGGCGCGCAGCATCTCGGAGCGGAGTCGGCGGCGCCCTTCGGGTTCGCCGGCGTGGTGCTCGAGCAGACGGACACGGTCGCGCAGCTCGTTGCGCAGCCACTCGACGTCGCGTGCGTCGACCCACGACTCGCGCGAGAGATCGTCGAGCGCCTCGGCGCCGCGGCGCGCGGCCTCGAGGCGGGCGAGGCGGGCCTCGGTGTGGTGGGTCTGCTCGGGGGTGAAGCGGAACGCGCGGATGATCGGCGCGAGCGTGAGCCCCTGCACGACGAGCGTGAGCACGATCACGCACATCGTGACCACCACGATCTCCTCACGGAACGGGAACGGCGCGCCGCTCGCGAGCAGGCGCGGCAGCGCGAGCGCGGTGGCGAGCGACACGATGCCGCGCATGCTCGTCCAGGCCACGAGGAACACCGACCGCCGCAGCGGCGCCGGCTCGTCGCGGCGGATGTGCGCGCTCAGGATGCGCGGCAGCCACGTCGCGATCGGCACCCAGAGCAGCCGCACGACGATCGCCACGGCGCCGATCACGACGCCCGCGCGCACGAGCGCCGCGAGCGAGCCGCCCGGCACCGCGCGGAGCGCCGCGCGGAACTCCACGCCGAGGAACAGAAAGATCGTCGCGTTCAGCACGAACACGACGAGGTCCCAGATGAAGCGGTTCTGCAGCCGCGACAGCGGCGCCACCGCGGTGGAGAAGTGCCGCCGCAGGTACACGCCGCCCGCCACGCACGCGAGCACGGCCGAGACGTGCAGCGTCTCCGCGGTGAGCCACGCGACGTACGGCGCGGCGAGCGTGAGCAGCGTCTCCGCGAGCACGTCGCGCGTGAGCTTCATGGCGCGCAGCACGAGCCACGCGACGAGCACGCCGATCGCGACGCCGACCGCCGCGTCGACGAAGAAGCGCACGACGGACTCGCCCCAGCTGAACGCGCCCGTCACCGCCGCCGCGACGGCCGAGCGATAGAGGATGAGCGCCGACGCGTCGTTGACGAGGCTCTCGCCCTCGAGGATGACGACGACGCGGCGCGGCACCGGCAGGCGCGAGACGATGGCCGCGGCGGCCACGGCGTCGGGCGGCGACACGATCGCGCCTAACGCGACGGCGACCGCCCACGGCATCCCCGGGAAGAGCGAGCGGGCCGCGACGGCGACGGCCACCGACGTCGCGAGCACGAGGCCGATCGCGAGCAGGGCGATCGGCCGGCGCGCGCGGTTGAAGTCGCGCAGCGACGTGAAGAACGCGGCCGCCCACAGCACCGGCGGCAGGAAGACGAAGAAGACGAGGTCCGGCTCGAGCTGCGGAACCGACATCTCCGGCGCGAGCAGCCCGACGAGGAAGCCGGCGCCGACCTGCAGGATCGGCACCGGCACGGGGAGGCGGCGCGCGATCGCGGTGACCGCGACGACGACGGCCGCGAACGCGATGGCGAGGACGATCGGCGGGAAGTGCGGCATGGCCGGCGAAAGCTACACGCCGGGCCAAGCGCTCCTGCCCGCTCAGTCGCCGATCGTCAGCGGGACGGGGTTGTCGAGATAGACCGTCTTCGTCTCGCTGCGGAGGTGCCAGACGCGCGCGAACCAGCTCTCGTCGCGCGGCTGCCCGCCGTGCTCCATGAGGTAGCGCGCGACGCGGTACGCGTCGTCGGGGTGCATGCGCAGGCACCCGTGCGAGGCGGCGGCGCCGAGGCTCTCCACGTCGTCGGTGCCGTGGATGTAGTAGTCCGGCTCCTGGAAGAAGATCTTCACGACCTTCATGGGGTTCTTCGCCGCCCCGGGCGGCTGCGGGGCCCTGCCACGCGCCCACTTCTCGTCGGGCGGCACCCACGCGGGATTCCACACGATCTTGCGGATCGTGAACGTGCCGGTCGGCGTCGGCTTGGCGTCCTTCCCGACGGCGACGTCGAACGCGAGCGTGCCCGCGCCGTCGTGGATGTAGAGCTTGCGCTCGGCCAGGCTCGCACTGAGCGCGAGCCCGCCATCGTCGGGCGCATCCGGGCGCGTGAAGGCCGCGGAGCCGGCGATCGTGGCCGCGGCGAGGAGCGTGAGGGCGAACGTCGGGCGGTGGAGATGCATGCCCCGTCGTAGGGCAACCCTCGTTCCACCGGCGACATTCGTTTACGAGCCGTTCGGGCTGGCGGCGCGGTGCCCCTCGTCCGAACGGCCCGCGCGCGGCGCCGCGGGCCTAACGGTCCGGCAGCACGAACGCGACGTACGTGCCGCCGCTCGGCGCGCCGTTCTTGCCGCCGCCGCAGGCGATGACGACGTACTGCCTGCCGTTCACCACGTACGTCGACGGGGTCGCGTTCCCCGCCGCGGGCAGCGTCGCCGACCAGAGGAGCTTTCCGGTGCGCTTGTCGAACGCGCGGAACGTGTCGTCGTACGTCGTCGCGCCGATGAGCAGCAGGCCGTTCGCCGTGACGATCGCGCCGCCGTAGTTGTCGGTGCCGGTGCTCGTCAGGCCGTGCGCGGCGAGCTTGGGGTACGTGCCGAACGGGATCCGCCAGCGGATCGTGCCCGCGTTCAGATCGATCGCCGTGAGCGTGCCCCACGGCGGCGCGATGGCGGGATAGCCGTCGGGGTCGAGGAAGATGTCGAAGTACGCCGTGCGCCACGGCACGCCGAACGGATCCGGGCCCGCGGCGGCCGACGCATCGTGGCCGGTGAGCAGGTAGCTCACGATGTCGTTCATCGCGCGGCCGTCCATCGCCGCGCCGAACGCCGGCATGCGGCCGGTGCCCTCGCGCACGATCTGCAGGATCTGCTCGCGCGTGCGCCGCGCGCCGACGTCGACGAGGGACGGCGCCATCGCGGAGCCCTGGCGGCGGTCGCCGTGGCAGCCGGCGCAGTTCGCGGCGTAGAGCGACCGGTCGCTGCGCGGCACGAGCTTCAGCACCCACGCCATCTCGTTCGCGTTCACGTAGAGCAGCCCGGTCTCGGGATCGAACGCCGGGCCGCCCCACTCGCCGCCGCCGTCGACGCCGGGGTAGATGATGGTGCCCCGCTCGTTAGGCGGGTCGAACGGGTGCGCGGTGCCGTAGGCGCGGAACGTCCGCAGCGCCGCGGCATGCGCGGCCGGCGTGCGCGTGGTGAGGTCGCGCTCCGTGAGCGCCTGCCGCGTGAACGGCGGCGGCGAGACGGGAAAGCGCTGCGTCGGCGCGGCGCGGTCGCCGGGGAGCGTCGCCGTCGGCATCGCGCGCTCCTCGACCGGGAACAGCGGCGCGCCGGTGTCGCGGTCGAGCACCCAGACGTGCCCCGTCTTCGTGATCTGCGCCACGGCGTCGACGCGTCGGCCGCCGCGCCTAACGGTGACGAGCACCGGCGCCGCGGGGAGGTCGCGGTCCCACAGGTCGTGCTTCAGGATCTGCTGGTGCCACACCCGGCGCCCCGTGCGCGCGTCGAGCGCGATGACGCTGTTCGCGAACAGATCGTCGCCGAGCCGCGCGCCGCCCCAGAAGTCGTACGACGCGGAGCCGGTGGCGGCGAACACGATGCCGCGACCCGCGTCGAGCGTGACGCCCGCCCACGCGTTCGCGCCGCCGGCGGTCTGCCACGCGTCGGTGGGCCACGTGTCGTACCCGGGCTCTCCGGGATGCGGGATCGTGTGGAAGCTCCACCGCAGCGCGCCGGTCTTCACGTCGTAGGCGCGGATGTCGCCGGGCGCGCTCGGGAGCTGCTCGGGCACGGTGCTCCCCATGATGAGCAGGTCCTCGAACACGACGCCCGGCGTGCTCGCGCCGACCGAGAGCCCGTCGACCGGGCGGCCGAGCCCCGCGCGCAGGTCGACCCAGCCGCTGTCGCCGAACGTGGGGATCGGCTTGCCCGTGCGCCGGTCGAGCGCGTAGAGCCGGTTGCGGAAGTTCACGAGCACGCGGTCGCCGGTCACGACGACGCCGCGGTGGCGCAGCCGCGATCCGGGGCCGGCGCCGTGCGTCGGGTCGAACGACCACAGCTCCTTGCCCGTCGCCGCGTCGAGCGCGAAGACGCGCAGCTTCGGCGACGTCGCGTACAGCACGCCGTCGACGACGATGGGGTTCGCCTGCATCTCGGATCCGGCGAACGCGTCGTGCGTGTCGTACGTCCACGCCACGCGCAGCCGCTTCACGTTCGCGGGCGAGATCTGGCCTAACGTCGTGTAGTGCGTGTGGTCGTCGGAGCCGCCGTAGACGGGCCAGTCGACGGTGGGCTGGGCGGCCACGGTGGCCGGTAGCGCGAGAAGGAAGGCGATGCGGCGGGACATGTGGGCTCGGCTGGCTCACGCGGAGGCGCGGAGAACGCGGAGAACACCCACAATATTGGTAGGTCGCCGCGTTCTCCGCGGCTCCGCGTGAGAACGAATGGCGCCCTTGCCTCGGCCGACGCCACGCCGTCGATTACCCGCGACCCCGAACGGAGGCCTGCATGCCGCATGACAATCCGCTCACGCGCCGCGCGTTCGTCGTCGGCTCGGCCGGCGCGCTCGCCGCCGCCGCACCACTCCCCGCGATGTCGTGGGCCCGCGTGCCGCGCGCGAACGCGCGGCTGCGGCTCGGCCTCATCGGCGCGGGCGGCCGCGGGCGGTACGTCATGAGCTTCTTCCAGAAGGATCCGGAGCTCGACGTCGTCGCCGTGTGCGACGTGTACGATGCGAACCGCGACCAGGCGATCGCGAAGGCGCCCGGCGCGCGGCCGTACGGCGACTACCGGCAGCTGCTGGACGCGAAGGACGTGGACGCGGTGCTGATCGCGACGCCCGACCACTGGCACGCGCCGATCGCCGTCGACGCGATGCGCGCCGGCAAGGACGTGTACGTCGAGAAGCCGCTCGCGCACTCGGCCGAGGAAGGCCGCCGCATCGTGCGCGCGCAGAAGGAGACGGGGCGCGTGGTGCAGGTCGGGCTGCAGCAGCGCAGCGGGCCGCACTACCTGCAGGCGAAGCAGGAGTACATCGACACGAAGCGGCTCGGCAAGATCGTGTACGTGCGCACGTGGTGGCACGGGAACGCCGCGCGCGTCGTGCGGCCGCCGTGGACCACGCAGCCCGCTGGGCTCGACTGGAAGCAGTGGCTCGGCCCCGCGAGGGCGCGGCCGTTCGACCCGAAGATGGTCGTGAACTGGCGATCGTACTTCGACTTCGGCGGCGGCACGATCACCGACCTGTTCACGCACTGGATCGACGTCGCGCACTGGTACGTGGGCGAGGATCTCCCCGCGGCGGCGGGCGCGATGGGCGGCATCTACCAGTACGCCGACGGCCGCGACGCGCCGGACACGGTGAACGTGCTGCTCGACTATCCCGGCGGCTGGAGCGCCTCGTTCGCGGCGTCGCTCGCTCCCGGCGCGACGGGCGCCGGCGTGGAGCTGCTCGGCACGGAGGGAACGCTGTACATCGACCGCGGCCGCTTCGTGTACACGCCGACGCAGAAGGACGCGCCGCCGGTGACGGTGCCGTGGCCCGGCGATCAGACGGAGCAGCACGTCGCGAACTTCCTCGCCTGCGTGCGCTCGCGCGGCACGCCGAACTCCGACGTGGTGAGCGGCTACCGCTCGTGCCTCACGACGCTGCTCGCGAAGCAGTCGTACGTCGAGAAGCGGCGCGTCGCGTTCGATCCGGCACGCGAGCGTGCGTCGCTGAGTGACTGACCGCCGGTGGCTGTCGTTAGGCGTCGCGCTGGCGGTCGCGGCCTGTGCGCCGCACCCCGGCGGCGCGCCGGCCGGGCCCGCGGCGTTGCGCGTGGCGACGTACAACATCGAGTACGGCGGCGGGGACCTCGAGCGCACCGCCGCCGCGCTCCGGGCCCTGGACGTCGACGTGGCCGCGCTGCAGGAGGTGGACGTGCACTGGGCGGCACGCAGCGCGTTCGTCGACCAGGCCACCACGCTCGGCGAGCGGCTGGGGATGCGCGTGCGGTTCGCGCCGATCTATACCCTGCCGGGCGCGGACTCGGTGCCGCGCGAGTTCGGCGTGGCGCTGCTGACCCGGTACGCGATCGTGCGCTGGCGCAACGACTCGCTGACCCGGCTGTCGACGCAGGACGCGAACGCGGCGCCGACGCGCATGCCGGGTCTGCTGGACGCGACGCTCGACGTGCGCGGCACGCCGGTGCGCGTGCTCGTGACGCACCTCGACTACCGCGCGGACCCACGCGTGCGCGCCGCGCAGGTGGCGGAGCTGCTCGCGGTGCTCGACGAATCGCGCGCGCCGACGCTGCTGTTCGGCGACCTGAACGCGCCGCCCGACGCGCCGGAGCTGCGGCCGCTGCTGGGCCGCCTGCGCGACGCGTGGCCCGACTCGGCGGGCACGGGGCTCACCTACCCGGCCGATTCGCCGACGAAGCGGATCGACTACGTTCTCCTCTCGCCGCACTTCCGCGTGCGCTCGGCGACCGTGCCGGCGGTGCGCGCGTCCGACCACCGGCCCGTCGTCGTCGACCTCCGGCTCGTCGGCGAACATCCCTGAGCCCCGACCCATGCGACACCGCCTCGTCCTGACGCTCGCGATCACGCTGTCGTCGACCGCGGCTGCCCAGACGCCCGCCGCCGACGAGGCGACGCTCGGCGTGATCCCGCGCCCGCGCAAGCTCGACACGCGCCCCGGCGCGTTCACGTTAGGCCCGCGCACCGTGATCTGGACCGACGCGGCGAGCGCGGCGACGGGGCGGCAGCTCGCGCGCTATCTCGAGCCGGGCACGGGACTCACGCTCGCCGTGCGCACCGGCGGCGCGGCGCCCGGCGCGAACGTCATCGAGCTGCATCGCGACCGCGCGCTCGCGAAGACGCTGGGGACGGAGGGCTACCGGCTGAGCGTGCGCCCCGGGCGCGTGGTGGCGCGCGCGGCGAACGACGCGGGTCTGTTCTACGCCGTGCAGACGATGCGCCAGCTCCTGCCGGCGGCGGTGCTCCGCGACGCGCCGGTGCCGAACGTCGCGTGGACGATGCCCGCCGTGGAGATCGAGGACGCACCCCGCTTCCAGTGGCGCGGCGCGCACCTGGACGCGGGGCGGCACTTCATGCCGAAGGAGTTCGTCAAGAAGTACATCGACCTGCTCGCGCTCCACAAGATGAACACGTTCCACTGGCACCTCACCGACGACCAGGGGTGGCGGCTGGAGATCAAGAAGTACCCGCGGCTCACCGAGATCGGCGCGTGGCGCGCGGCGACGCCGATCGGGCACATGGTGCGCGACACGACGCAGCTCACCTACAGCCTCGTGCCGCACGGCGGCTTCTACACGCAGGACGACGCGCGCGAGGTGGTCGCGTACGCCGCGGCCCGCCACATCAACGTGGTGCCGGAGATCGAGATGCCCGGCCACGCGCGCGCGCCGCCATCGCCGCGTACCCGGAGCTCGGCATCACGGGGCAGCCGATGGCCGTGTGGACGAACTGGGGCGTCACGCCGTGGATCTTCAACGCGGACGACCGCACGATCGCGTTCATGCAGGACGTGCTGACCGAGGTGCTCGGCATCTTCCCGAGCACGTTCATCCACGTCGGCGGCGACGAGGCGGCGAAGGACGTCTGGAAGACGGACCCCGGCATCCAGGCGCGGATCAAACAGCTCGGCCTCAAGGACGAGCACGAGCTCCAGAGCTGGTTCATCAAGCAGATGGACGGCTTCCTCACCGCGAAGGGCCGCCGGCTCATCGGGTGGGACGAGATCCTGGAGGGCGGCCTCGCGCCCGGCGCGACGGTGATGTCGTGGCGCGGCATGAACGGCGGCATCGCCGCGGCGCAGGCGGGGCACGACGTCGTCATGGCGCCCACCACGTACACGTACTTCGACTACTACCAGACGCCGAACGGCCCGAACCGCGCGCTCGAGCCGCTCTCGATCGGCGGCTACCTGCCGATCGACACGGTGTATGCGTTCGAGCCGGTGCCGCCGGTGCTCGACAGCGTGCAGGCGAAGCACATCCTCGGCGGCCAGGCGCAGCTCTGGACGGAGTACATCCCCACGCCGAAGCAGGCCGAGTACATGGCGTTCCCACGGCTCGTCGCGCTGGCCGAGGTGCTGTGGACGCCGCGGGAGCGCAAGGACTTCGCGGACTTCCAGCAGCGCCTAACGCGGCACTTCGCGCGGCTGGACGCGCTCGACGTCAACTACCGGCGAGGTCCGTGAGCGCACCCTTCAGGACTCCACGTACGTGTTTTGAAGGACTGAAGAAGGACTGAAGAAGGACTGAAGAAGGAACCTTTCAAGAGTCCTTCTTCAGTCCTCCTTCCGTCTTTCTTCAGTCCTCCATAAACACGTACGTGGAGTCTCGGTCAGGCCGACAGGACGCGGCGCGCGTAGTCGCGCACGGTCGTCAGCGTGGCGGGAAAGCGGCGCAGCGTCTCGTCCATCGGGATGGGGTCGCCCCCGGTGAAGCCGACCATCAGCGTGGCGAACGCGCGGTCGAGCTCCTCGGTCGCGGCGGCCTGCTTGGCGCGCAGCGCTTCCTCGGGCACGCGCTCCACCTGGAACGGGCGCCCCGCCGTCTCCTCGAAGATGCGCACGACGTCGTTGGGGCACAGCGCCTCGGGGCCCCCGAGCTCGATCACCGCGTTATCGGCCGCTGGCTCGCGCACCGCGCGCACCGCGAACTCGGCGACGTCGCCGAGTGAGATCCAGCTGATCGGCGCCTCGCCGGATCCGAAGACGGTGACCCTGCCGGCGCCGTAGTCGAAGCCGAGCGCGGGGCTCAGCCAGATGTCCATGAACACGCTCGGCCGCAGGATCGTGTACGTCATCCCGCTCTCGCGCACGGCCCGCTCCACGGTGCGCTTCGCGCGCGTGAGCGCCTCGTCGTCGTCGAAGTTGCCGGAGTACGACACGTAGACAAAGCGCCTAACGCCGGCCCCGCGCGCCGCGTCGACGAGCGCGAGCTGGCCGTTCTGGTCGGTGGTGACGACGCCGTCGCCGGGTTGGCGCGAGAGCGTCGTGGTGGCGGTCGTGATCACGGCGTCGACGCCGTCGCAGGCGCGGTCGAGCGAGGCGCGGTCGCGGAGGTCGCCCTCCACGGTCTCGACGCCGATCGACGTCAGGCGCTCGACGGTCTCGCGCCTCGAGGTGGCGCGCACCAGGCCGCGTACGGACTCGCCGCGCTCCGTGAGGCGGCGGCAGATCTCGCCGCCGAGGATGCCAGTCGCGCCGACGACGAGGATCATGACGTCCTCCTCCTTCGGTGGTGGGCTGCCGAACGCGCTCCGTGGCGCGATCGTACTCCGCCCGGAACGTGGGCGCCAGGCCGGCCGTCCGGGCTCACCATCGAACCGCAGAGGACGCAGAGGAGGCAGAGGCCGTGGAGGACTGCCTCTTTCTGCTCTTCTCGTATTGAACCACAGAGGACACGGAGGACACGGAGGAAACCAATAACGGTGGTTCTCCTCCGTGTCCTCCGTGTCCTCTGTGGTAAGAAGCCGTTGGTGTTCCTCTGCGGCGCTCTGCGTCCTCTGCGGTCGACTCACACAGCTAGAGCCGCCGAGCTAGCGCGACGCGCTCCGCGAGCCGTCGACCCAGCGCGTGAGCGCGGCGCTCAGATCCGACGGCGTCCACGGCGCGCGGCGCACCGCGACGCGGTAGCGCAGGTCCATCGTGCCGCCGGCGGGAATCGTGCGCACGGCGGGCGCGAGGATCGCGGCGCACATGAAGCGGAAATCCGCCGGCGCGGGCGAGTTGATCATGTACCACGGCGCCTCGCCCGCGGTGTTGGACGAGTCGCTGAGGATCGCGATCGCGCCGACGGGCTGGCCATCCAGCGTGAAGCTCGCGCCCGCCGCGACCGCGTTCGGCCGCGCGCGGTCGCGCACGAACTCCGTGACCGGCCCCTCGCTCGTCGTGAACGCCACGGCGAGCGGCGAGGCGGCGAGCCGCACGCTGAGCCCCGCGTAGCCACCGTTCACCGCGCCGTTAGGCTCCCCCGGCATGGGCGTGCGGTCGAGCACCGCGCCGTCCTTGCCGGCGGTGAAGCGCATCGTCCAGTCGATCGTGTACGCACCGCTCGCGTCGGGCGCCGAGATCTCGAGCCGCCGCGACTCGGTGAGGTCGACCTCGCCCGTCGGCTGCGCGTACGTGAGCTGCATGCGGATCGTCGCCGAGCCGTCGGGGCGCGCGTCGATCTGCGGCGCGCTCCACTGCGTCGCGCCCGCCGCCTGGCCGCTCGTGCGATCCTCCTCCCAGTAGTTCACGTGGTTGATGTACTTCCACGAGAACCACAGCCCGTAGTGCCACGGGTGGTCGGCCGGCTTGAAGTTCGTGAGGCTCGGCCCCGCGGCGACGGTGACCGGCTCGAAGAACGGCTTGCCACCGCGTGCCTTGTCGAACGTGAAGCGCCACACGAAGCCGTCGCCCGACGCCCACGCGAGCGAGCCTGCGTCACGGACCCAGCCGCCGGCGGCCGCGCGGGCGGAGTGACTCAGCTCGTACGCCTTCGCGAGCGTGGCGTACTTCACGAGCATGTTGGGCACCTCCCACGCCGGGAGCTTGCCGGCGCGGAGATACGACAGGTAGTCGTTGGTCACCTGCGCGAAGTGCTGCTCGTGCCCGATGTCGTACTTCGTCGGCACCACGAGCTGCCACTCGTCGCCGCTCGGCTGCACCTCGACGCCGGGATACGTCGCCTGCAGCGACGCGACCGCGGCGCGCAGCGCGCGCTCGAAGTCGGCGGCCGGCACGGACGCGTCGCGCCGCACGTAGAGCGTCGGCTTCCACTTCTCGGGCGCACCCTGCCGGATCTCGAGCGTCGCCTTCGTGCCGCGCAGCACCGAGTGGTGCTGGTCGCCGGAGCCCTTCGGCGCCTCGAAGTCCCACGTCGCCTGCACGCGCACGTTCACGCCGCGGATGCGATAGACCACGTCGCCGTTCGAGAAGTACTGCAGCGCGCCGTTGCGCACGTCGCCCTTCAGGTACGACGGGAACGAGTCGGCGCCGGTGACCGTCTTGTACTGCGCGGGCGTCACCGGCGTCGCCCACCGGCGCGACGACAGCACCGTGACGTCGCTCTCGCGCAGCGGCTGATCGGGGAACGCCTCCCACTGCACGAGGTCGATGAGGTGCGTGCCGACGTCCTGCAGCCCTTCCCCTTCCTGCTTCACGTCGAAGAACCACTCCGGGCGGCGGAGCGGCGTGCCGTTCACGTTCTTGTACAGGTAGTGGATGCTCTCCATCCGGATGCCGGGGTTCTCCGGCGTCCCCTTCACGAGCGTGCCGAACACGGCGGCGCGGTTCGCCAGCTCGCGCTGCAGCGTGTTCGTGATCTCGTGCCGCTCGGTCATGATGTCGTACAGCAGCACGCCCTTCGCGCGCGCGACGTCGAACGCCTTGCGGAGCTGCACGAGATCCGCCGCCGTGCGCACCATCGGCTTGTCGCCGAGCACGTTGAGCCCGGACTGCACCGAGCGGAGGATGTACTCGGTCTTGCGCGCGTTGTTGCCGGCGATGACGACGACGCTGCCCACCGGCGGCTTGTCGGCGAGCATGCGCTCGAAGTAGTCGGCGCCCGTGTACACGGTCTCCTTCCACTTCGTCGGCGACTCGGCGCGGGTGTTGAACGCGTCGATGCGCGCGAGATGCTGCTGCAGGTCGTCGCCCGCCGGCGCGTAGACGCGCACCGTCGAGTCGACGTCGGGGTACATGTACTTCTGCACGAGCGAGGCGTGGAAGTGCCCCGGATCGAGCGTGATGAGGTGGAACCGCGCCCCGGCGCTCGCCGAGGCGCCGTCCTTCGACACGGGCTGTGCGCCCGCCGCTCCTCCCGACGCGAGCACGGCGGCAAGCGCCAGCGTGAGCCGCGCGCGCATCAGCCGTTCGTCGCCTTCGTCACCTTCGTGCCGCGCGACCCCGCGAGCCGCAGCGCGCCGTAGCCGGGGCGCTCGGGACGCGTCAGCATCGCGTTCGCCTCGTCGTCGTTCACGAACCGCTCCGCCTTCGGGTCCCAGTTCAGCGGGCGGTTCAGCTTCATCGAGATCCAGCTCACGATGCACGCCGTGTTGCTGCGGTGCGCGATGTCGGCGGGGGCCAGCGGCGTGCCGCGCGACGCGACGTTCTCGAGCCAGTTCTTGTGGTGCGACGTGCTCGGCGTGAGGTGCACGGAGACGCCGTTCGGATCGAGCAGCTTCGCATCGCTCGCGTCGAGCGACTTCAGCGACGTCGCGCGGCCCTGCGGGTCGCTCGCCGTCTGGCTCGCGTCGCGGGAGACGAAGATCCACCCCTCGTCGCCGATGAACTTGATGCCGTTAGGCAGCTTGTCCGACACCCGCATGTGGATGTCGCCCGGGTACACGAGCTGGATCTCGTACGCGCCGTGCACGTTCCAGATGCGCTCCTGCGGCGGGAACTCGCCCTTGCCGTCGATCTTCAGCGGCCCGGTGTGCTCGAGGTCCATGCCCCAGTGCGCCGTGTCGAAGTGGTGCGCGCCCCACCCGGTGATCATGCCGAGGCAGTAGGCGTCGTTGCGCAGCCAGCCGGGACGCGAGTTCACGTCGGGATTGCCGTTGCGGTCGAGCCCCTGCGGGTGCACGCGCTGCTCGGTGTAGTACTTCACCGCCGTCGGCCCGAGCCACATGTCGTAGTTCAGGTTCGGCGGCACCGGCTGCTCCGGATCGTCCGGCTTCGTGGGATCGGTCGGGAGCCCGATCTCGACGTTCTTCAGGTGGCCGACGCGTCCGCTGCGCACGAGCTCCACCGCCTTGCGGAACTGCTCGTTCGGGCCCCACGACCGCTGCTGGCTGCCGACCTGCAGCACGCGCCCGGTCTTCTTCACCGTGTCGCGCAGCAGCACGCCCTCGGCGTGCGTCATCGTGAACGGCTTCTGCACGTACACGTCCTTGCCGGCGTACAGCGCGCGCAGCACCACCTCGGCGTGCTGGTGGTCGGGCAGGCTCACGACGACGGCGTCGATGTCGGGCCGCGCGAGGAGCTGCTTGTAATCGGTGAAGACCGTCACTTCGGGACGCGGGCCCGGCGCGTTCGCGTAGAGCTGCGCGATGCGCTGCTTGCCGCTCGCCGCGCGGCGCGAGTCGAGATCGCAGACCGCGAGGACGTCGGCGAGGCCGGAGCCGGCGACGCCGGGCATGTCGTGCGTCTGCCCGATGCGCCCGCACCCGATGTGGCCAACCCGGATCCGGTTGCTCGGCGCGTTCGGGCCGCCGCGCAGCCGCGACGGGATGATGAGCGGCACCGCGAGCAGGGCGCTCGACTGGACGAACGTGCGGCGAGTGATCGAGCCGGGACGGTCGGGGGACGAGCTCATTTCGGCGCTCCTGTGCGGGGGGCGTACGAGGGGCGGAACGTTCCAGGCTACGTACGAAGATACCTTAGCGTTGCGCCGCCCGGTCCAGCCTGGCGCAGTCGCGGACACGAGCGCTATCGTCGCGATGCCGGCCGACCCTCCCGCTCGTCTCCCCCCGCTCGGCCTCACGCGAGCCCCAGGATTCCCCGTGCGGACGACCGCCCGTCTCGCCCTCGCCGCGCTGCTCGCCAGCGGCTGCGGCGCCTCCGTCAGCGCCCCCTCGTCGCTCGTCGGCGCGTCGGTCGACCCGCCGAACGTGATCTTCGTGATGGCGGACGACCTCGGCTACGGCGACATCGGCCCGTACGGGCAGACCCGGATCCTGACGCCGAACCTCGACCGCATGGCGCGGCAGGGGCTGCGCTTCACGCAGTTCTACTCCGGCAGCACGGTGTGCGCGCCGTCGCGCAGCACGCTGATGACCGGAGAGAACACCGGCCACACGTTCATCCGCGGGAACCTCGAGTACCCGGGCGGCCAGGAGCCGCTCCCCGACAGCGTCGTCACGGTGGCCGAGGTGCTGAAGGCGGCGGGCTACGCGACCGGCGCGTTCGGCAAGTGGGGGCTCGGCGCGGCCGACAACGAGGGGAGCCCGCTGCGGCAGGGGTTCGACGAGTTCTTCGGCTACTACGACCAGGGCGCCGCGCACTTCTACTGGCCGGAGTTCCTGTGGCGCGGCGCGACGCGCGTGCCGCTCCCGAACACCGTGCACGCCGAGCAGCGCAGCCCCGGCGCCGGCCCGGCCATCGTGCGCGGCCGCTACAGCCACGACGTGATCGCCGAGGAGGCGCTCGGCTTCATCACCCGGCACCGCAGCGAGCGGTTCTTCCTGTACCTGCCGGTCACCATCCCGCACGCCGAGCTGCAGGCGCCGCCGGACGCGTACGCGCCGTACCTGAAGGACGGCCAGTCGGTGTTCCCCGAGACGCCGTTCGCCGAGAACCACTACGGCGCGCAGGCGATGCCGCACGCCACGTACGCGGCGATGATCTCGCGGCTCGACCGCGACATGGGCCGCATCCTCGACACGCTGCGCGCGTTAGGCATCGACCGCAACACGATCGTCTTCTTCACGAGCGACAACGGCCCGTCGGTCGAGGGCGGCAGCGACCCCGCGTTCTTCCACAGCGCGGGCGGCTTCCGCGGCGGCAAGCGCGATCTGTACGAGGGCGGCGTGCGCGTGCCGATGATCGCGTGGTGGCCCGGCCACGTCGCCGCGGGCGGCACGTCGGACCAGGTGTGGGCGCTGTGGGACGTGCTGCCGACCGTCGCCGACCTCGCGGGCGCTCGCACGCCGGAGGGGCTCGACGGGATCTCGATGGTGCCGTCGCTCACCGGCCGCGGCACGCAGAAGCAGCACGACACGCTGTACTGGGAGTTCTACGAGCAGGGCTCGTCGCAAGCCGTGCGCGCGGGGCGCTGGAAGGGCGTGCGCCGTCCGATGGTCACCGGCCCGCTCGAGCTGTACGACCTCGAGACCGACCCCGGCGAGACGCACGACCTCGCGGCGTCGCAGCCCGACGTCGCGGCGCGCATCGCGGGACTGCTCGCATCGTCGCACACGCCGTCCGTGCTGTGGAAGGCGCCGCGCGAGTGAGGGCCGCTTCGTATTGAACCGCAGAGGACGCAGAGGGCCGCAGAGGAGAACCAATCGCTGTTGGTTTCCTCTGCGGCCCTCTGCGTCCTCCGCGGTTCAATACGAAGAGCGAGAGGCCGGAGCCCTCAGTACCCCGGGTTCTGCGTGAGCTGCGGCGCGACGTCGCGGTCGCGCTGCGGGATCGGGAAGAGCATCTGCGTGAGCGGGGACTTCTTCAGCGTGAGGAACGTCGCGGCCATGCCGGTGCGCACCATGTCCGGCCACCGGTCGCCCTCGAACGCCAGCTCGAGCCGGCGCTCGGCGATGATCGCGTCGATCACTGCCTGCAGCGGCGTCCCGACGTTGACGGCGAACGGCGCGAGGCCCGCGCGGGCGCGCACCTTGTTCAGCTGCGCGGCCGCCTCCGGTAGGCGGCCGAGGCGCGCGAGCGCCTCCGCCTCGATGAGCACCACCTCGGCGTAGCGGATGATGTGCAGGTGCTCCGTGCCGGAGACGCTGCGGAACTTCGCGCCGAAGAAGCGCGAGCCGCTCTGCTGGATGTTCCAGGCGAAGCGGAGGTCGTTCGGCGAGTACGACGTGCGCAGGTCGGTCGTCGGTGCCACCTCGTAGCGGCCGCCGAGCGCCTTCGGGTAGTAGTAGTAGCTCTCGCTGTTCTGGTCGGTGTCGCTGAAGCGCAGGCGGAAGATGTCCTCCGCCGTCGTGGATCCGTTCAGCGTGAACAGGTCCTCGTACTTCGGCACGAGCGTGTAGCCCATCGCGTCCACCGACTGCGCGGCGGCGAGCGCGCCGGCCCAGTCGGCGCGATAGAGCTTCACGCGCGCCCGCAGCGCGCGCACCGCGCCGAGCGACGCCTGCAGCGTCTGCTTCGGGTTCGTGATGTTCTTCTCGGCCGCGTCGAGGTCGGCGAGGATCTGCTGGTAGACCTTCGCCGTGTCGGAGCGCGCGACGTTGCCCGCCTCGGCGGCGTCGGCGACGGGCGCCGTGACGATCGGCACCGCGCCCCAGAACTTCGTCGCGTTGTGCAGGCCGAGCGCGCGGAGGAAGTACGCCTCGCCGACGTACTGGTTGCGCGTCTTCGCGTCGAGGAAGCTCGCGTCGGGCATCTTCGCGAGCACGTTGTTGGCGTTGTTGATCCCGGCGTAGATCGCGCGCCAGATCCCCGCGACCGTGCTGTTGTCGGCGATGAGGAGGTTCTGGTCGGTCTGCCGGTACGTCGAGAACGTACCGCTGTGCTGCGTGTTGTCGCTCGCCAGGTCGCCGAGGATGACGAAGTCGGTGCCGTAGTACGACCCGCTCTGCAGCGCGTCGTACATGCCGGTCACCGCGGCGGCGGCGCTCACCGCGTCGGTGACCGCGGTCTGCGCCGCGACGACGGTGGTCGGCGGCGTGGTGAGGATCTTGTCGGCGCTGCACCCCGCCGCCGCCAGGGCGAGGAGGGTGACCGGCGCCAGAGCTCGGATGCGCATGGTGGCGTTGGTCATGTCAGAAGTTGCCGCTCAGGCCGACCGAGATGGTCCGGGCGCGCGGGTAGGCGTAGAAGTCCTGGCCTAACGAGATGTTCGCGTTCGAGCCGTTGCTGTTCACGTCCGGGTCGTAGCCGAGGTACTTCGTCCACAGCTTCAGGTTGCTGCCCGCGACGTAGAGCCGCGCGTTCGACACGCCGGTGTGGCTCATGAGGGCGCTCGGCAGCCGCACGCCGAACGTGACGTCCTGCAGGCGCACATACGACCCGTCCTCCACGTAGCGGCTCGACACGATCTGCGCGCCCGAGGTGCCGTCGAAGCTGGCCCGCGGCACGTCCGTGACGTCGCCCGGCTTCTGCCAGCGCTTCAACACGTTCGAGATCTTGTTGTCGTAGTTGTAGCCGGAGTCGTCGGAGTACTCGCGGAACAGGTCGAACACCTTCGCACCCTGCGAGAACTGCACGAAGACGTTCAGGTCGAGGTTCCGCCACGTCATCGTGTTGCGCACGCCGCCGAAGTACTTCGGGTGCGGGCTGCCGACGTACTGCCGGTCGGCCGACACGGGGCTCTTCGTGATCGTGCCGTCCTTCTTCTGATACTGCGCGTCACCCGTCTGCGGATCCACGCCGACGAACTTCTGCGTGAAGAAGACGCCGATCGGCTGACCGATCGCCACGTAGTTCACGCCGCCGATGCCGCTGGCGAACGGCTGGTCCTGATACAGCGCGGTGACCTTGTTCGCGTTGTGCGACAGGTTGACGTCCGTCGTCCAGTCGAACCCGCCCCTCCCCTTCGACCGGAAGTTGACCGTGGTGAGCTGGAGCTCCGCGCCGGCGTTCTTCACGCTGCCGACGTTGTCCCAGATCGACGCGAAGCCGCTCGTCGTCGGCACGGGACGCGACACGAGCAGGTCCGTCGTGTTCTTGCTGTAGTAGTCGGCGATCACCGACACGCGGCCGTCGAGGAACGACAGGTCGAGGCCGATGTCGCTCTCGCGCGTCGACTCCCAGCGCAGGTCCTCGTTGCCCAGCGCGGCCGGCGCGATGCCCGCCGTGCTGCCGTAGTTCGCGCGCGCGTACGACGTGAGGTAGCCGTAGAGCGTGGGGATGGACTGGTTGCCGGTCGTGCCGTAGCTCGCGCGCAGCTTCGCGGTCGCGAAGCGGCGCAGGCCGGAGAGGAACCGCTCGTCGCTCAGGTTCCAGCCGAGCGACGCGGCCGGGAACACGCCCCACCGGCGCGACTTGCCGAAGCGCGACGACCCGTCGGTGCGGAGGCTCGCCGTGAGGAGATAGCGGTCCTTCAGCGAGTAGTTCGCGCGCGTGAACGCGGAGAGCAGGTTGGCCTGCGTCGCCTGGCCGTCGTAGTTCACGATCTTGCCCGCGGTGCCCGGGTACTGGAACTGGTCGTTCCCGAAGCCCTCGCCGCGCAGGTACAGGATCTCGTTGTGGTTGAACTCCGTGCCGGTGCCGACGGTGACCGTCAGCTTCTGCGCGTTGGAGCGGAGCGCGTCGAGGTCGGCGAACGCCTCGCCGACGTACTTCGACGCCGTGGTGTTGGCCTGGCGCGCGACGCCCTGCGCGCCCACCGCGTAGGTGTCGATGACGCGCGGCGAGTCCCAGCGGCGCTCCTGGTAGTCGTAGACGTCGGCGCCGACGCGGCCGTTGATGCGCAGGCGGCTCGTCGCCTCGAACGCGGCCTCGATGTTACCGAGCGCGCGGAGCGTGTTCGCGGGCGCCTTGTTGAACGTCGCGATCGCCACCGGGTTCGCGTACGCGAGCCCCTCGCTGGACGTGCTGAACTCCGTCGTGCCGGGCTTGTAGATCGGCACGTTCGGCTGGTTCGCCTGCGAGTTCGCCTGCGCGCCGACGATGGTGTTGTCGTTCTCCGTGCGGTCGAAGTGCTCGCGCGAGACCGCCACCGACGAGCGGAACGTGAGCTTCGGCGTCGCCGTGAGGTCGACGTTGACGCGGCCGCTGCCGCGGTTGTAGCCGCTCCCCATCACGATCCCGTCCTGGCCGAAGCGCGAGCCGGAGATGATGTAGGAGAAGCGGTCGCCGCCGCCGTTCGCCGTGAGATTGAAGTTCGACACCGGGGCGCGGCGCAGCACGGCGCTCTGCCAGTCGGTGTTCGTCGTGTCGTCGACGCCGGGCGTGAACCCGAAGTCCGCCGGGTCCTCGTCGTCGTTCTTCGCCGCCTCGTTCATGAACGCGACGTACTCCTTCGCGTTCAGCAGCGGCAGCCGGCGCGCCGACTTCTGCCCGCCGTAGTACACGTCGAACGAGAAGCGCGGGGCCGAGGCGTTGCCGCGCTTCGTGGTGATCATCACCACGCCGTTCGACGCGCGGGATCCGTAGATCGCGGCGGCGGCGGCGTCCTTCAGCACGTCGATGCGGTCGATCTCGTCGGGATTGAGCCCGGTGACGGCGGTGATGCCCTGCCCGCCGAAGCCGATCTGGGAGACGTTGTCCTGGATCATCGGCACGCCGTCGACCACGTACAGCGGCTGGTTGCTCGCCGAGATCGACGAGGCGCCGCGGATGCGGACGGTGATGCCGTTGCCCGGGTTGCCGGCGTTCTGGGTGACCTGCACGCCCGGCGCCTTCCCCTGCAGGGCGGCGTCGACGCCGGCCACGGGGGTGTTGCGGACGTTCTCGCCGCCGACCTGGGCGACGGCGCTGCTCACCTCCGCGCGGCTGCGCGTGCCGTAGCCGACGACCACGACGTCCGACATGATGGCCGCCTGGGCCCGGAGCACGAAGTCGACGTCGGCGGTGCTGCCGGCGACCAGGGTGACCTGGCGCGACCGCGGCTGGAAGCCGATGCGCTGGGCACGAATGGTCACGGTGCCGGCGGGGACGCTCCGCAGCAGGAAGCGCCCGGCGGCGTCGGTCTGACCGCGCGCCGTGCTCCCGACGACGATCTGCGCGTTCGGAATCGGCTGGCGGGTAGCCGAGTCGACCACGCTGCCGCGGACGACGGCGGTGGGCTGTGGCTGGGCCTGAACGGCGCGCGCGCCGCTCGCGAGTGCAGCCTGGCCGGCGATGAGCCCGAAGGCCCAGGCCCGGATGCAACGTCTCATGGATGATCCTCCGGAGGGGACGAGGGGGCGGGACGGCTGGGGGAGGGATGACGCCCGGCCCGCGGGGCAGACCCCGGCAGAGCCTGGGGCGTCACGGCGCGGGGGGTTCCGCGCGGGGAACGGGCGCGCTCCGGGTGCGCTACCGTACCGACGACGCCGCCGCCCGCCCCGCCGTCCGACCCGAGAAGATGCACCCGCCGAGGAACGTCCCCTCGAGGGAGCGGTAGCCGTGCATGCCGCCGCCGCCGAAGCCGGCGACCTCGCCGGCGGCGTACAGGCCGGGGAGCGGCGTGCCGTCGTCGCGGAGCACGCGGGCCGAGAGGTCGGTGGCGAGGCCGCCTAACGTCTTGCGGGTGAGCACGCGCAGCCGCACGGCGATGAGCGGGCCGGCGGCGGGATCGAGCAGCCGGTGCGGGCGCGCGACGCGGATCAGCCGGTCGCCGCGGTACGCGCGGGCGCCGCGCAGCGCGACGATCTGGAGATCCTTGCAGAACGGGTTGTCCAGCTCCCGGTCGCGCGCCGCGACCTCCGCCTCGAGCGCGGCGGCGTCGACGAGCGGCTCGCCGACGAGCGCGTTCATGCCGCGCACGAGCTCCGGCAGCGTGTCGCGCACCACGAAGTCGACGCCGTTCCGCTTGAACGCCTCCACCGGCGGCGGCGCCCCCTTGCCGATGCGGCCCAGCACCCCGCGCACGCTCTTGCCGGTGAGATCGGGGTTCTGCTCGGAGCCGGAGAGCGCGAACTCCTTCTCGATGATCCGCTGCGTGAGCACGAACCACGACCAGTCGTACCCCGTGCGGACGATGTGCTCCAGGGTGCCTAACGTGTCGAAGCCCGGGAACAGCGGCACCGGCAGCCGCCGCCCGCGCGCGTCGATCCACAGGGACGAGGGACCGGGGAGGATGCGGATGCCGTGACGGCTCCATACCGGCGCGTAGTTCTCGATCCCCTCCGTGTAGTGCCACATCCGGTCGGGGTTGATGACGCGTCCGCCGGCGCGCGTCGTGATCTCCAGCATCCGTCCGTCGACGTGATCGGGCACGCCGCACAGCATGCGCGCCGGCGGGTCGCCGAGCCGCGCGGGCCAGTTGCGGCGCACGAGCGCGTCGTTCGCGCCGATGCCGCCCGACGTCACGATCACCGCCCCGGCCCGCAGCGCGAACTCGCCGACCGTGCGCCGCGCGCTCGGCGCGCCGCGCGGCGCGTCGCTCGGCTCCAGGATCTCGCCGCGCACGCCGTCCACCACGCCGTCGGTCGTCGTGAGCTCGCTGACGCGATGCCGGAAGCGCAGCGACACCAGCCCGCGCGCCTCGCCGTCGCGCACGCCGCGCGCGAACGCGTCGACGATCGCCGGCCCGGTGCCCCACGTGACGTGGAAGCGCGGCACCGAGTTGCCGTGCCCCGTGGCGAGATAGCCGCCGCGCTCCGCCCAGCCCACGACGGGGAAGAAGCGCAGCCCGCGCGCGCGAAGCCACGCGCGCTTCTCGCCGGCGGCGAAGTCCACGTACGCCTCCGCCCACCGGCGCGGCCACTCGTCCTCCGCGCGGTCGAACCCCGCGGTGCCGAGCCAGTCCTGCCACGCGAGGTCGCGCGAGTCGCGCACGCCCATGCGGCGCTGCTCCGGCGAGTCGACGAGAAAGAGCCCACCGAACGACCAGAACGCCTGCCCGCCGAGGCTCTGCGGCGGCTCCTGGTCGACGACCACGACGCGCCGCGCCGCGTCGACGAGCTCCGCGGCGGCGACGAGGCCGGCCAGTCCCGCTCCCACGATGATGACGTCGGCGTCGTGCATGTGCGCGCGCATGTGCCGGCGAAGATACGTCGCCGGCCGCACCCCGTGAACGCCATTTAGCCTTCCGCCGGGGAGGGCGCGCGACAGATTGCGCGGATGCCCTCCCGACCCGTTCCCGGAGCCGCGCGATGCCGACCGGCCGCCTAACGACCCGCGCCGCCGCGCTCGCGACGGCGGCGCTGGCCGTCGGCGCGCTCGCCCCGGTGCCCGCCGTCCACGACGCCGTGACGGGCGCGCCGGTGCCCGGCGCGACGCTCGTGCTCCCCGCCCCGTACGTCGCGCTCGCGCCGCTCTGCGCGCTCGCCGACGCGATCGCCGGGCTGCCCGTGCACGCGCACTACATGCTCGTGCTCAGCCTCCTCGCCACCGGCGCGCTGTGGATGTCCGGACGGGACGGGGCGCCCAACGGCGTTAGGCGGCTGGGGCTCCGCGCGCTCGCCGCCGTCGCCGCGCCGCTGGCGGTCTACGTGGCGGCGGTGCTGCTCCCCCGCCCCGTGCCGCGGCTCGTGCTGCGCGACCCCGACGCGGTGGCGGTCGACTTCCACAGCCACACCGACGCGTCGCACGACGGGCGCCGCGACTACACGGCGGCGGCGAACCGCGCGTGGCACGCCGCGGCGGGCTTCGACGTCGCGTACGTCACCGACCACGCGACGTTCGCGAGCGCCGCGGCCGCGGCGGCGGCCAACCCGCGCCGCGCCGGCGACGGCACGGTGCTGCTCACCGGCGTGGAGGTGCGGCGCCGCGGTCAGCACCTCGACGTCCTCGGCACCGGCCCCGCCGACTCGCTGGCCTACGCCGACGGCGAGCTGCACGCCGATGCGCTCGCGCCCGATCGCTCGACGGAGCGCGTGCTGCTCCTCACGCTGCCGGCGCACCTCGACCGCGTGCGCCCGACCGATGGGCTGCACGCGATCGAGCTGTCCGACGGGTCGCCGCGCGGGCTGGAGCAGAGCGACCGCGAGCGGCGCGCGGTCGTGGCGCTCGCCGACTCGCTGCACCTCGCGCTGCTCGCCGGCTCGGACGACCACGGGTGGGCGCGCAACGCCGTCGCGTGGAGCGTACTGCGCATCCCCGGCTGGCGCGCCCTCTCGCCCGACGCGCTCGACCGCGCGATCCGCGCCGCCATCCGCGCGCGCGGACGCGCCGCCGTGCAGGTGATCGAGCGCCGCGCCTCGGTCGTCCCCGGCGGCTCGCTCGCCTCGCCGATGGACGAGCTGTTCGTGCGCCTGTGGCTCCTCTGCCGCGCGCTGTCGTGGCCCGAGCGCGCGGCGTGGCTGGCGTGGATCTGGATCCCGGCCCTGCTGTCGGGCCTCACGCGGCGGACGGGGAGCAGTGCGTTCTTGAATTGAACCGCAGAGGACGCAGAGGGCCGCAGAGAACGGCAACTGCTGTTGAACCACAGAGGACACAGAGGACACGGAGGAAACCAACAAGAGTGGTTCTCCTCCGTGTCCTCCGTGTCCTCTGTGGTTCAATACAAAGAGGCAGTCCTCTGCGGCCCTCTGCGGCCCTCTGCGGTTCAATCAACAGGCAAGCCAGTCCCCGCCTGCGCCACCGACGCTGCGGGCGACGACCGGCCGCCTAACGGCTCACGCGTTCCGATCGAGGCACGCGCTCTTGCCGGCGACGTTCGGGTTGTTCTGCTCGGCCTGCGGGATCGGGAGCGTGACGTCGGTGCCGTAGTTGCCCGACTTCACGCCGAGGCCCGCCTGCCACGTGCCCGTCGGGAAGACGGTCGCGGGACGGCCGTACTGGCGGATGAGGCGCCGCAGGTCGCCCGTGCGGTGGCCCGTGCCGAACAGCCACAGCGCGCGCTCGCGGAAGAGCTGATCCACCCGCGCCGCCGCGCTGCCGGCGTCGGTGAGCGGCTGCAGGCCGGCGACGCCGCCGCTGCCCGCACCCGTCGGCGCACGCAGCGCGTTCAGCGTGGCGAGCGCGCCCGACGCGTTGTTGCCCTGCAGCTGCGCCTCGGCCTCGATGAGCCGCGCCTCGACGCCGCTCACGATCGCCACCGACGCGTCGCGCGTCGTCCACAGCATCTGCACCGTGATGGGGCGACCGAGGTCGTCGCGCGTCGCCGACGTCACGCCGATCGCGCGGCACGCCGCGTCGCCGCCCACGCACGACGGGAGCCGCGGGTCGGCCGCGGCGGCGAAGTTGATCCCGCCGCCATCGCCGTTGCCGAGCGTGTAGCGCCGCGCGTTGTTGTTGAACGCCCAGAACTGGTTGTCGTTCGTCGCCTGCGAGTGCCGCATGACGTACTGGAAGTTCGTCGGCACGCCGGTCACCGCCGCCGCCGCGGCCGCGTACTGGCCGAGGTCGAGTAGGATGCGCCCCTTCGTGACCTGGAGCGCGTACTTCACGCGGTTGTCGTCGGCCGTCGTGCCGGTGACGAGGCGGAGCCCGGAGTCGGCGTGCGCGAGCGCGCGGTTCAACGCGTCGGTCGTCGACATCGGGCTGCCGTAGTTGTCCTCACCGTGCACGACGTCGCTGAACACGATGCCCGAGCAGAGATGCTCGGCCAGCAGGACCTCGGTGTACGCCTGCACGAAGTACATCTCCGCCGGCTGCCACCCGGGCGCGGTGGGCGCGAACTGCTTCAGCAGGTCGACCGCCTGGATCGCGCCGACGCGCGCACGGTGCAGCGCGTAGTTGGCGTCGCGCAGGAAGTTGTTCTCGCTCGTCACCACCCGCTGGTCGATCTCCTGACGCGCGATGAACGAGTCGCCGTTCAGCCACTCGTCGGCGAACAGCCCGCCGAGCAGGAACAGGCTCTCGCCCCCCGACGTCGCGACGTTCAGCCGGGCGAGCGCGCCGAGGCGCACGGCGTTCGCGCCGGCGGCCGACTGCACGTCCGTCGGGTTGATGATGTCCGGATCGGTGACGGAGAGGATCTCGCCGGTCGACGTGCACCCGGCGAAGGCGAGCGCCGCCAGCGGCAGGAGGCGACGGGCCGTGATGTATCGAAGCATGGAGAGAATGTTAGGCGGGGAGGATCAGAAGCCCACGTTCAGGCGGAGCGAGAAGTACGTCGGCGGGGCGAACGCCTGGAACGACGACGGCGCGTCGCCGGTGGTGCCGAACGCCTCCGGGTCGACGCCCGTGTAGCGCGTCCACAGGATGCCCGCGTTGCGCACCGCGGCCGTGAGGCCCAGGCTGCGCGCACGGATGCGCGACGCGAGCGCCGGCGAGGCGCTGAACGTCGCCGAGACCTCGCGCAGGCGCACGAAGTCGCCCGGCTCGAAGAAGCCCGCCACCGTGCGGCTCGGGTGCTCGCGCACCGCCACCACGCGCGCCTGCTCCCACAGCGGCGCCGTCTTGTCGATCAGACCGCGGCAGTTGTTGCGGCTCGCGCACCGAATGCGCTCGCTGTTGTTGTAGATCAGATGCCCGCCCTTGTAGTCGACCATCGCCGCGAGCCGCAGCCGGCGCGAGAACAGGTCGACGCCGTTCGTCAGCGACATCTCGATCTTCGGGATCGAGTAGCCGTGGTACTCCGCCGTGTCGCCGACGACGATCTCGCTCAGCGCCGGGTTCGCGTTGTACGTGATGATGCCGTTGCCGTCCTTGTCGTCCCAGCTGATCAGGCGGCGCGACCACCAGCCGTTCAGCGGGTAGCCCTCGCGCTGCTGGCTCGTGGAGCTGGAGACGATGTTCGGCAGCCCGCCGAGGCTCACGAGCCGGTTGCGGTTCGCCGACGCGGTGAGCGTCGCGTCCCAGCCGAAGCGCGCGTGCTGCACGAGCGTGGCGTTCAGCAGCCCTTCCCAGCCCGCGTTGCGCACCTCGCCGAGGTTCTCGAGGCGCGTCGTCGAGCCGGTGCCCGCCGACGGCGGCACGACGCGGCTGATGAGCGCGTCGCGCGACGTCTTGTTGTAGTACGTGATTTCGGTGTTGATGCGGTTGTTCCAGAACGTGGCGTCGAGGCCGACCTCGAGCTCCGTGGAGCGCTCGGGCTTGAGGTTCGGGTTGCCGGCCGTCTGGAACAGCACCGCGGGCTGCTCGCCGCTCTCGCCGAGCGTGCGGCCGGCGGAGAAGTACGGCAGCGCGTCGATCGTGCCCGGCTGCACGCCCGACGCGCCGTACGCGCTGCGGAAGCGGAGCTGGTTGAAGAACGCCGGGATGTGCAGCCCCGGCTCCTCGGAGAGCACGTACGAGACGGAGAGCTTCGGGTAGAAGACCGTCTTGAAGTTCGCGCCGAACGCGCTGTTGCGGTCGGAGCGCACGGCGCCGGTCACGAACAGCCGGTCGCGCCACGCGAGGTTCTGCTCGACGAAGCCGCCTAACGTGCGGCTCTCCGTCGTCGCCTCGTCGGCCGCCTTCACGGCGCCGGCGGTGACGGTCACGGCGCCCGGCGGCAGCGGTCGGCCGTCGGAGCCGTTGCGGTCGAACAGGTTGCGGTAGAACTGGAAGCCGACCGTCGTCTTCGACTCGAGCGTCGACGTCAGCGACTTCGTCGCCGTGCCCGCCGCGTCGAGCGTGTAGATGAAGAAGTTCGAGCGGTTGTCCGTCTTGTAGCCCTGGCGGTCGGCCGCCGTGAGCTCGGGGCACTCGCCGAAGCGGCAGAGCTGCGTGTCGAGGCGGTTCGTGTAGTCGAGGCCGAAGTTCGAGCGGAGCGCGAGCCACGACTCCGGGCGCCAGTTCGCGCTCGCCGAGGAGATGAGCCGCTCGATCCCCTGCGTCGTCTCCGTCTGGTAGACGTCGTGCGGGACGAACTGGCGCCAGCCGAACAGCGTGTCACCGGCGGCGTTCAGGTTGTACTTGAACCCCGGGCCGCCGTACGTGTTGGCGGCGATGCCCAGCGTGCCGGAGTCGTCGCTCATCGGGAGGAAGAGATCCTCCGACGTGTAGCCCGCGTTCAGCGCGAGGTCGAGGTTGCGCGGCAGCGAGAGGTTGAGGTTCGTGCGCGCCGTCATGCGCGTCATCGCGTTCGGATTCTTGTCGCGATCGCGCAGCGTGAGGCCGCGGGCGGCGAGCCACCGCTGGTCGAACTCGGGGACCTTCGTGGGCCCGTCCTCGGACTCGTACTCGCCGTGGACGAAATAGCGCAGCGCGTCGGAGCCGCCGCGGAGCTGCAGGCCGTGCTGCTGCCGGTAGCCCGTGCCGAACGGCGTCGCGTCCTTGTCGTGTGCGAGATTGAAGCTCGTCACGCTGTCCTGCTTGCAGACGTTGGAGACCGTCTGCGTGAGGAAGCACTGCACCGTGTTGGACGGCGACGACGTCGTCCCGGCGGTCGTGCCGGTGCGCCAGCCCCAGTACGCGGTGGGATAGTCGTTCAGATCCTGGACGGCCGTCTGCTCCGTGTAGTACGTCCACTGCGGCCGGCCGGCGACGCCCTTCTTCGTCGTGATGACGACGACGCCGTTCGCCGCATCGGTGCCGTACAGCGTGGACGCCGAGGGGCCGCGGATGATCTCGATGTTCTCGATCTCTTCCGGGTTCAGGTCGTTCACGCGCGACGGCGTGGTGCCGCCGACGCTGACGCTCGACGAGCCCGTCGTTCCCTCGACGCGGATGCCGTCGACGATGAAGATCGGGTTGTTCGTGAGCGACAGCGAGCTGGTGCCGCGGATGCGGAAGCGCGTGCCGGCGCCGACCTGCGTCGGCGGCGTCACGAGCACGCCGGCGGTGCGGGCGGCGAGGACGTCGGCGATGTTGGAGACCGCCTGCGTCGACACGACGTCGGCGACGTTCACCTGCGCGACCGCGTTCCCCACCTCGACGCGGCGCTGCTCGCCGGTGGCCGTGGTGACGACCGGGGTCAGCGTCGTCGCGACGGCGTGCATCTGGAAGTTCGCCGTGGCCGTCGCGCCGGTGGTGACGCGCACCGACTGCTTCTGCTCGGCGAAGCCGACCCGGAGGGCGCGGACCTCGTAGGTGCCGGCGGCCACGTTGCGGATGGTGAACTGCCCGTCCGCGTTCGTCATCGTGCCGGCGTTCGTGCCGACGACCTGGAGCTGGGCGCTCGCGATGGGCTGGCCCGACGCCGCATCGGTGACGCGGCCGGCGATGGTGCCTTGCTGGACCTGCGCGTGAAGCGATCCGGCGAGCGGTCCGGCGGCGAGCGCGCCGACACAGACGACCGGCACGACGGAGCGGAGGAGAGAGCGCATACTCATGACGAGAGCCTCGAGACGGGGGCCCCCGCGGCGCGGCGGCGCGTGCGGCGGGGGTGCGAGCCAACGCAACGTAAGAATGGGGCAGGCGGGCGCAACCGTTCTTTCCCCTTGCGCGTCTAAGGGACCAGCGTCACCTTCTCCCTTAGACCCGCATAGGGAAAGACGGCGCGGCGCGCCGAATCCGTAGACCACCCCGTACCGGGAGGCGTCACGTGTTCGCGAAGGACTCCGGCCTGCTCCAGGGCACCCTCGAGCTGCTCGTGCTGAAGACGCTGTCCTGGGGGCCGATGCACGGCTACGGGATCGCGAGCTGGATCGAGACCGCCACCGGCGACGTCCTCCGCGTGGAGGAGGGGTCGCTCTACCCTGCCCTCTACCGCATGACCCGGAAGGGGTGGATCACCGGCGCGTGGGGCACCTCGGAGAACAACCGCAAGGCGAAGTTCTACGCCCTCACCCCCGACGGGCGCCGCGAGTACCAGGAGCAGACCACCGGCTGGCAGCGGTTCGCCGCCGCCGTGAACCAGGCGGTCACCTCCACGACCGCCCCGAGCTGGGCGAGGTGATCGATGTCGCCGCGCATTCCCTTCTCCCGTCCTGCCCGCGCCGAAGTCGACGACGAGCTGGCGTTCCACATCGAGCGGCGGGTCGCCGACTACGTGGCGCGCGGCATGTCGCCCGAGGCCGCCCGCACGGCTGCCCTCGCGCGCCTCGGCGATCTCGAGGGCGTCCGCTCCGAGTGCACCGAGCTCCTGTCCGCGGAGCGCCGCGCCGCCGGCCGCCGCGACTGGCTCGACGACCTGCGGCAGGACGTCCGCCACGGCGTGCGCGCCGCCCGCCGCGCGCCGCTGTTCTCGCTGCTCGCCGTCGTCACCCTCGCACTGGGCATCGGCGCGAACGCCGCCGTGTTCGGCGTCGTGAAGTCGGTGCTGCTCGACGCGCTGCCGTACCGCGACGGCCGTCGGCTCGTGCAGGTGTTCTCGCGCTTCGACGCCTCGAAGCTGGACCGCTCGTCGACGAGCCCCGGCGTGGTGGGCGACATCGCCGAGCGCGCGCGCTCGTTCGCGGGACTCGCGGTGTTCAACTTCGGCACGTTCGACGTCGCGTACGCGGACGAGACGGGCGCCCGCACGCTGACGGCGGCGTCGGTCGCGGGCGGCTTCTTCTCCACGCTCGGCGTGCCCGCCGCGCTGGGCCGCACGCTCGGCGAGGAGGACGGGCAGGCCAACGTGGCGATGCTGAGCCACGCCGCGTGGCAGCGCGAGTTCGCCGGCGACTCCGGTGTGATCGGCCGCTCGCTGCGCATCGAGCGGCAGCTCACGCGCGTGGTCGGCGTGCTGCCGCGCGGCTTCGTGGGACCGATGGGCGACGCCGACATCGTGTTCCCGATGGACCTGCGCGCCGCGCAGCGCGATCCGTCGCTCGGCCGCGCGCAGAACTACCTCAGCATCGTCGGCCGGCTCGCGCGCGGCGCGACGCCGCAGTCGGCGCAGCGGGAGCTGGACCGGCTCGCGTCGGAGCTCGCGCGCGAGCATCCCGACACCGAGCGCGGACGCGGCTTCGTGGTGGTGCCGCTGCGCGACTCGCTCGTCGGCGAGACGCGCACGCCGCTCGTCACGCTGATGACGAGCGCCGGCCTCGTGCTGCTCATCACGTGCGCGAACCTCGCGGGCGCGCTGCTCTCGCGCACCATCACGCGCCGCAAGGAGTTCGCGGTGCGCATCGCGCTCGGCGCTCGGCGCGGGCGGCTCGTGCGCCAGCTCCTCACGGAGAGCATGGTGCTCGCCCTCGGCGGCGCGGCGGTGGGGCTGCTGCTCGCCACCGCCGGGCTGGCGGTGCTGCGCGGCCTCGCGCTCCCCGCCCTGCCGCCGTACGCGGACCTGTCGCTCGACGCCGGTGCGGTGGCGGTGACGCTGCTCGCGGCGCTCGTCACGGGCGTGCTGTTCGGGCTCGCCCCGGCGGTGATGGCGGGCCGCTGGCAGCCGCAGGGCACGCTGCGCGACGAGACGCGCGGCACGAGCGAGGGGCATCGGTCGCGTCGGCTGCGCGGCGTGCTCGTGGCGGGGCAGATCGCGCTCGCTCTCAGCCTGCTCGCCGGCGCCGGGCTGCTCGTCCGCAGCCTGCGCGCGATGGCGGGCGCGCCGCTCGGCTTCACTCCCGACGGCGTGCTCACCGCGCGCGTGCAGCTCCCGGCGTCGACGTACGGCACCCCGGAGGCGCGGGCGTCGTTCTTCCGGCAGCTCGAGGAGCGGCTCGGCGCGCTCCCCGGCGTGCGCGCCGTGGCGAGCGTGACGCAGATCCCGTCGCCGACGATGAGCGCGAACATGCTGAGGATCGACGGCGTGACGCTCCCCGGCGACGGGCCGACGTTCATCCCGTACATGGCGGTGTCGGACGACTACTTCGCGCTCATGGGCATCCGGCTCGCGCGCGGCCGCACGTTCGACGCGCAGGACGGGCCCGACGCGCCGCCGGCGATCGTCGTGAGCGAGACGATGGCGCGCCGCTACTGGCCGCGCAGCGACCCGTTGGGCGCACGCATCCGGGTGAGCCCGCACACGGCGCAGCGGTGGGGCATCGTGGTCGGTGTCGTGCGCGACGTGCGCGTCGATCCCGCGCTGCCGGCGCCCGGCCCGATGGCGTACGCGACGAACCGGCAGGACTTCCTGTGGGGCGGCCGCGACTTCCTGCTCCGCACCACGGGCGATCCGACGGCGCTCGTGAAGCCGGCGCAGCGGGCGCTCGCCGCGCTCGACCCGTCGCTCCCGCTCCGCGACCCACGCCCGCTGCGCGCGATCGTCGACGAGCGACTCGCCGGACGTCGCCTGCCCGTGGTGCTCATGAGCGCGTTCGGCGCCCTCGCGCTCGTGCTCGCGTCGGTCGGCGTGTACGCGATGTTCGCGGCGATGACGGCGGCGCGCGAGCGCGAGTTCGGCGTGCGCGTGGCGCTCGGCTCCAGCCGCGGTGGGATCGCGGCCACGGTGCTGCGCCAGGGCGCCGCGTACATGGCCGCCGGCCTCGCGCTCGGCGCGCTGGGCGTCGTCGCCGTGTCGCGCATGCTCGCCGGCCTGCTCTACGGCGTGCCGCCGTTCGACCCCATCGCGCTCGGCGCGGCGGCGGGGACGCTCGTGCTCTGCGCGGCGATCGCGCTGCTCGCACCCGTCAGGCGGGCGACGCGGGCGGATCCGATCTCGGTGCTGCGGTAGGCTCGCGCGGAGGCGCGGAGAACTCGGCGAGCTGCTTCTTTCATTGAACCGCAGAGGACGCAGAGGGCCGCAGAGAAGAGCCGATTCTTGTTGGTTTCCTCTGCGGCCCTCTGCGTCCTCTGCGGTTAGAACACGAACAGCCACTCTTGACCGCCCACGCTGCGGCCCGCATATATGCGCCACGCATATTAGCGTCACGCATATACCCGGTCCCAGGGTTCCATGGATCGCGACCTGCCGGTGGAGCGGTTCCTACCGCTCCGCCCCGTGGAGTTCGACGTGCTCCTGAGCCTCGCCGCGGGAGAGCGGCACGGCTACGGGATCATCCAGGACGCGGAGGCGCGCGGCCTTCACGCGGCGCCCGACGTCGGCACGCTGTATCGCGCGCTCCGCCGCATGCAGGACCAGGGGCTCATCGACGAGGCCGCGCAGCGACGCGCCCCGGACGCGGGCGACGAGCGGCGACACTACTACCGCGCCACCGCGCTCGGCCTGCGGGTGGCGAGAGCCGAGGCGGCGCGGATGGCGGGGCTCGCGCGCGCGGCGATGGTCGGCGGCCTGCTCGAGGCGGGCGCCCTATGAGCGCCGAGCACTGGATCCGGCGACTGCTCCGGGTCTACCCGGCGGACTTCCGCGACGAGATGGGCGACGCGGTCGTGGAGACGTACCTCGACCGGCACCGCGCCGCCGTCGCGCGTGGGGGGGCGGCCGTCGCGTGGTTCTGGACGCGCGCGTTGGCCGACGCCGCGCGCAACGGCGTCGCGGAGCGGCTGCGTCCCGCGGTGGCGTGGCGGCGGAACGGCAACTGGGGGCGCGACACGCAGCGCGTGGTGCGCCGGCTCGTGCGCGCGCCCGCGTTCGCGCTGTCGATGTTGGGTACCCTCGCCGTGGGGCTCGGCGCGTTCGCCGTCGTGTACACGGTGGTCGACAAGGTGCTCGTCGCGCCGCTGCCGTACGATCGGCCGGACGACCTCTATTACGTGTGGCGCAACTACACGTGGATCCCGCTCGAGCGCGGGTGGCTCGGCGGCACGGACGTCGCCGCGCTGCAGAAGTCCGGCGGGCCGATCGCCGACGTGGCGGGGATCCGCCGCGCGATGCGCACGCTGACGACGAGCGACGGCGCCGACCCGATGGAGATCCCGATCCTCATCTCGTCGCCGAACCTGTTCTCGCTGCTCGGTGCGCGCCCCGCCCTCGGCCGAGTGTTCGCGCCGAACGAGGCCGGTGAGGGACGCCCGCCGCTCGTCGTGCTCGGGAACGACCTGTGGCGCACGCGCTTCGGCGGCGACCGCGCGATCCTCGGCAAGGAGATCCGGCTCGATGGCTTCGCGTTCACCGTCATCGGCGTCATGGGGCCCGACTTCCGGTTCGTGCGGCACGCGAGCCTCGGGAAGCCGGAGGGCGGCGCGGCATACATCACGTTCAACTACGACCTCGCGACGCAGAACCCCGGCAACGGCTCGTTCGCGGGGCTCGTGCGCGCGCGGCCGGGGACGACCCCGGAGCGTCTGCAGGCCGCCGTCGCGTCGGTCGGCCGGATGGTGAACGAGCGCGACTTCTCGAAGCGGGGGCTGAAGCTGTGGGCGGTCGGCGTGAAGCCGGACCTCGTGGCGGAGTCGCGGCCGGCGCTCGTGGTGCTCGGCATGGCGGGCGTCGTGCTCGTGCTCGTGCTGGCGGTGAATATGGCGACGCTGCTGCTCGTGCGGGCGTCGCAGCGCGAGCGCGAGTTCGCGATCGCCCGCGCGCTCGGCGCCGACCGCCTCGCGCTCGCCCGCGCGACGCTGTTCGAGGGCGGACTGCTCGGCGCCGTCGGCGGCGCGCTCGGCGCGTTGGGCGCCGTGTGGGGCACGCGCGTGCTCGTCGCGCTCGCGCCGGAGACGCTGCCGCGCCGCGACACGATCGCCGTGGACTGGCGAATCGCGGCGGTGGTGGTCGGCGTCGGCGCGGTGCTCGGGCTGCTCGCCGGCGCGGTGCCGGCGGTGTGGACGAGCCGCACGCGGCTGCACGCGCTGCTGCGCAACGCGGCGGTGCGCGGCGGCGGCGGCGGACACGGGCCGATGCGTCGCGCGATGGTGGTGGTGCAGGTGGCGCTCTCGCTCGTGCTGCTCGCGACGGGCGGCCTCGTGGCGCGGAGCCTCGACCGGCTGCTGCGCGCGCAGCCGGGGTTCGTGGCCGACGGCGTGCTCACGCTCCGCGTGCCGCTCGCCGCGGCGCGCTACCCGAACGACACCGTCGTGCGCGAGATGCACGAGCGGCTGCAGCGCGAGCTGTCGGCCATCCCGGGCGTCCGTTCGGCGAGCGCCACGTCGGCGCTGCCGCTCACGGCGAACGCGGACCAGGGGCCGGTGTCGTTCCCGGGCGCGCCCGGCAACACGGGAGTGAACGACCACGACTTCCCGCTCGTCGACTACATGCGCGCGCGCGCGGGCTACTTCGAGACGATGGGGATCCGCGTGCTCGCGGGACGCGCGTTCGGCGCGTCGTGGCGGCCGGGCACGCGCGAGGCGGTGATCGACCGCACGCTGGCGCAGACGTTCTTCCCGAACGGGCAGCCCGTCGGCGCGCGCATCCGGCTCTCCGACACCGACACGTTCACGGTGATCGGCGTCGTGGAGCACGCGCGGCAGTACGACGTCTACCAGGACGGCCGCTCGCAGGTGTACGTGCGCGACGAGGACGGCCCGTTCAACACGCTGTCGTACGTGCTGCGCGGCGACCGCGCGCCGGAGGCGCTCGTGCCCGACGTGCGCGCCGCGGTGCATCGCGTCGATGCGCAGCTCGCGATCGCCGACGTGCGCCCGATGCAGCGCGTGGTGGACGACGCGCTGCGCCAGCAGCGCCTGAGCGCGACGCTGATCGCGGGGTTCTCGTTAGGCGCGCTGCTGCTCGCGGCGATGGGGCTGTTCGGCGTCGTGGCGGGCGCGGTGAGCCGCCGGCACCACGAGCTCGCGGTGCGGCTCGCGCTCGGCGCCGGCGAGCGGCGCGTGCTGTGGCTCGTCGTGCGCGAGGGGACGACGCTGCTCGTGCTCGGGCTGCTCGTCGGCGTGCCGGGGATCTGGCTCGCCGGCACGGCGCTGCGCGGCGCGCTCGTCGGCGTGTCGCCGTTCGACCCGCTCACGCTCGGCGCGGTCGCGGCGGGGCTCGGCGTGGTGGCGCTGGCGGCGTGCTACGTGCCGGCGCGGCGGGTCGCCGGGATCGCGCCGGCCAGGGCGCTGAGGGATTCCTGAAGGGCGGTTCTGATACGGCGGTTCTGGAACGGCGGTTCTGGAACGGCGGGAGGGGCGGATGCTGCGGGGCTGACCAGCGGGGCTCGTGCCGCGGGGCCGAACGAGCGACACGCCGCCGTCCGGCCCCGCCGGTCCGCCCCGCTCGTTAGGCCCGCCGTAGCCGCCCCTCCCGCCACATCAGAACCGCCGTATCGGAACCGCTGTATCGGAACCGCGGTTTGGGTCACGAGGAGTAGTACGCCGCGTTCTCCTCGATGTACCCCTTCGTCAGGTCGCACCCGTACGCGGTCGCCGTCGCGTCGCCGACGCCGAGCGCGATCTCGAGGTCGACGTTCTCGACGGAAAGCGCGTCGCGCACGACCGCGTCGTCGAAGTCGAGGCGCGTGCCGCCGCGCACGACCTGGTGGCCGTTGATCCACGCGTCGGTGCGCGACGGATCGACGGTGCAGTCGAAGCACTTGCCGACCGCCATGAGCAGCCGGCCGACGTTCGGGTCGGCGCCGTGGACCATCGTCTTCACGAGCGGCGAGTTCACGATCGACTTCGCGATGCGTCGGGCGTCGGCGTCGTCCTTCGCACCGCGCACGGTGACGCGCAGCAGATGCTCCGCGCCCTCGCCGTCGCGCGCGAGCAGCTCGGTCATGCGCACGCAGCCGGCGACGAGCGTGTCGCGGAACGCGCGCTCGTCCACCGCGCCGGCGCGTCCGTTCGCGAGGATCGCGCAGGTGTCGGACGTGCTCGTGTCGCCGTCGACGGAGAGCATGTTGAAGCTGACGGCGACGGCGTCGCGCAGCAGACGGTCGAGCGTCGGCGCGTCGAGCGCGGCGTCGGTGAAGACGTAGGCGAGCATCGTGGCCATGTTCGGCTCGATCATGCCGGAGCCCTTCGCGACCCACGTGATGGTCGCCTCGCCGACGCTCGCCGAGAGCGCCTTCGCGTAGGTGTCGGTCGTCATGATCCCCTCGGCGCCGACGAGCGGATCGTCCTGCAGCTCGGCCGCGATGCCGCGGATGCCGGCCTCAATCTTCTCGATCGGCAGCCGCACGCCGATCACGCCGGTGGAGCTCACGAGGACGCGGTCGGGAGCGGTCCCCAGCTCGCTCGCCGCGGCGGCGGCCATGCGTCGCGCGTTCTCCACGCCGGCGGCGCCGGTGGCGACGTTCGACACCTTGCTGTTCACGACGACGCCCCGCAGCACGCCGCCGCGGATCGTCTCGCGGCCGAGGATGATGGGAGCGCCGGGAAAGTGATTGCGCGTGAAGACCGCGGCGGCGGCGGCATCGACGTCGCTCGCGAACAGCGCGAGGTCCTTGGCCTGGGGCTTCAGGCCGACGTTACGACTGGCACAGCGGAAGCCGCGCGGGAAGCGCGGACGCTCGTGAAAGGACGTGCTCATTATGTTGTCCGCAGATTTCGCAGATTGCGCAGATGCTGTCTCCCTTGCTGGAGAGAAGCTAATCTGCGGAATCTGCGTAATCTGCGGACGACAACTCATGGCCCCCATGCGACGCACCCGTCACGCTCTGCTCGTCGTCTTCGCCATCCCGGCGGTCGCCGCCGCGCAGCCCGGCGGCAACCCGCGCATGCGCGAGGCGTCGCGCCTCGACATGGAGGGGAAGACGGCCGAGGCGCGCACGCTGTTCCAGCAGGTGATCGACTCGGCCGCCGACCCTGCGGCGAGGGCCGCCGCGCAGCGCGCGATGGCGATGTCGTACGCGTTCGGCGGCGACTGCGCGAACACGGTGAAGTACGAGCGCATGGTCATCGACTACTGGCGGACGCGCGAGCGGGCGGAGCCGCAGAACGCGTTCTACCAGGAAGGCGAGATGGCGAACGAGGCGGCGCGCGTCTGCATCGACGCGGGCAACCTCGACGAGGCGGAGCGGATGTACCGACTCGGCCGCGAGCTCGGGCTGAAGGAGCCGGAGCCGAAGACGCACCCGGCGAGCCTGTGGGAGTACCGCACCGAGCATGCGCTGGCGCGGCTCGCGGCGCGGCGCGGGCGACGCGACGAGGCGATGCAGCACGTCGCCGCGGCGCGGAAGATCCTCGACGCCGACAGCGCGATGGCGCGGCAGCAGGAGCGATTCTTCCCGTACCTCACGGGCTACGTCGCGCTGTACACGAACGACCTCGCGACGGCGCAGACGGATCTCATGCGCGCGCTCGTCATCCCGGGGAACGCGAACGACCCGTTCATGCACTACCTGCTCGCCGCGACGTTCGAGAAGCGCGGCGACGCGGCGCGGGCGCGGGCGCTGTACCAGAAGGCCTACGACCTCGCCACGGCGCACAACCCGCCGGCGGCGTTCGTGCGGCCCAACGCGCTGCGCAAGCTGTCGAACCCGTAAGGCCCGTCGGTGCGCATAGTCGGCGGCAAGTTCGCGGGGCGCGACCTCACGTCGCCGAACGACTTCCGCGTGCGTCCCACGGCGGAGCACGTGCGCGCCGCGCTGCTGGATCTCCTGGGCGACGCGGTGCGCGACGCGCGCGTGCTCGACCTGTTCGCCGGCACGGGCGCGCTCGGCCTGGAGGCGATCTCGCGCGGCGCGAAGAGCGCCGACTTCGTGGAGTTCCGCCCGGCGAGCCTGCACGCGCTGCGCGCGAACGTCGCCGCACTGCGACTCCGCGACCGCACACGCATCTTCAAGCGCGACGCGCTACCGTTCGCGGCGGCACTCGACGTGGACGCCTACGACCTCGCGTTCGTCGACCCGCCGTACGGATCGCGCATGCTCGACCGCGTGATCGACCACTGGTTCGAGCGGCGCTTCGCGCGGGTGCTCGCGGTGGAGCACGAGCGCACGCACGAGCTGCCGGCGGGCGGCCGGCGCGTGGTGTACGACGACACGGCGGTCACGATCTACCGGTCGGGGGCGAGGTGACAACCGGCGGTCGCCGCTTCCCGTGCCCCGTCGCCTGCTCGAACGCGTGGGCGATCTGCAGCAGCCCCCAGTCGCCGCGGTGGCGGCCGACGATCTGCAGGCCCACGGGCAGCCCGTCGGCGGTGAAGCCACCGGGGACGGAGATCGCGGGGCACGCCATGAACGAGACGTACCAGCACGACCGCATCCAGTCGACGTAGGTCGCCATCGGCGTCCCGTCGATCACCGTGGGGTACGGCACGGACACGTCGAACGGCGCCACCTGCGTCACGGGCAGCACGAAGTAGTCGTGCCGCTCGAAGAAGCGGCGCACGTCGTCGTAGAGCCGCGCCTGTCGCGCGAGCGCGCGTGCCACGTCCGCGCTCGTGCGCCGCTCCGCCTCCGCGATCTCCCAGCGCACGGTGTCCTTGACGAGCTCCGGGTGCGCGCGGGCGAGCGGCGCGTACTCGGCGTGGAACGCGAGGTGGCGCAGCGTGAGGAACGCGTCGTCGATGCCGGCGAAGTCGGGCTCGGCCTCGTCCACCACGCAGCCGAGCGACTCGAACACCGCGCGGCTCTCGTTCACGACGCGGCGGATCTCCGGCTCGAACGGCACGCCGCCGAGGCCGCGCCACCACGCGACGCGGAGGCCGGTCACGTCGCGGCCTAACGGGAAATGGAAGTGCGCGCCCGACTCGTCGATCGACAGCGGATGGCGCGCGTCGGGGCCCGCGATGACGCTCAGGAGCAGCGCGGCGTCGGCCACCGTGCGTGCCATCGGCCCCCCGACGGTGAGCGGCGACCAGGTCCCCGGCGCGCCCGGCACCCGGCCGGGCGACGGGCGGAGTCCCACGACGTTGCAGAACGCGGCCGGGTTGCGGAGCGAGCCGCCGGTGTCGCTGCCGTCGGCGATGGGCACCATGCCGCACGCGAGCGCCACCGCCGCGCCGCCGCTGCTGCCGCCGCACGTCCTCGTGAGGTCGTACGGGTTGCGCGTCGGGCCGAACACGGGGTTGAACGTCTGCGACCCGGCGCCGAACTCCGGCACGTTCGTCTTGCCCAGCGTGATCGCTCCCGCGGCGCGCATGCGCGTCACGATGAGCGCGTCGGTGTCGGGCTCGTGCCGCGCGAACAGCGGCGAGCCGTAGGTGGTGCGGATGCCGGCCGTGTCGAGGAGATCCTTGTGCGCCACGGGCACGCCGTGCAGCGCCCCCACGGTCCCGCCGCGCTTCGACACCGCGTCCGCGTGCTCGGCGTCGCGCCGCGCGCGCTCGGGCACGAGCGTCACGATCGCGTTCACGGAGGGATTCACGCGCCCGATGCGGTCGAGATGCGCGTCGACGACCTCGCGCGCCGACACCTCGCGGCGGCGGATCATTGCCGCGAGGTCGACGGCGGTCAGGTCGCAGAGATCGTCGCGGGCGCTCACGGCTCCTCGTGCGTCACGGTTGCGTCGCCGCGGAACGCGGATCGCGCGGATCGCGCGGATTGGTTCTCGCCTCCCGTCGTCGACCTATCCGCGCGATCCGCGTGATCCGCGTGTCGACCTCTCGCGAAGCCATGCCGGCAGTGGTACTCCGAAACGGCGCGACGCCGCACGTCGATCACAGACGCACCACCCACGGCACCGCGAGCTGACAGAGCACCGCGCCGACGACGATCATCGAGAGGCCCCAGGTCATGAGCTGCCGGAACAGCGCGCGCGCCGCGGCCGGGTCGGCGAGCGTCGCGATGCAGAGCGCGCCGAGCGTGGAGAGCGGCGAGACGTCGACGAGGTGCGAGCCGACGGCGATGCTGAGCGACACGGCGAGCGGGTCGCCGCCGCCGGTCTGTCGCACGAGCTCGTGCGCCGTGGGGAGGAATGCTGGGATCACGACGCCCGACGTGCTGCTCCACGTGGAGATCGCGCCCGTCACGAGGGCGATGGCGCCGTCGAGCGTGGCCGGCGTGGCGAGGCGCGCGAGCAGCGCGGCGAACAGCGGCATGCCGCCGGTCTTCTCGAGCAGCGCGACGAGCAGCGACACGCCGCACACCATCGTGATCGCGCCCCACGGCACCCGCCGGAACGCGCTCGTCTCGTCCGCCGCCCGCGCCGCGATCAGCAGCGCCGCCGCCGCGCACGCGCTGGGACCGAGCGGCCAGTGCCACGCGAGCAGCCCGACCACCCACAGCGCGATCGCGCCGAGCGTGAGCCACGCCGCGCGGCCGAGCGCCGCGTACTCCGCGGGCGGCGCCTCATCGGCAGTCGCGGTGGCCGCGCGCGGACGGAGCAGCAGGTACGCCGCCGCGGCGACGATGGCGTGGGCGGCGGCGTTCCACAGCCACAGCTTCACCGCGTGCCCGCCGAGCCCCGCGCGCGCGAGGATGCCGTTCGCCACCACGCCGACCGCGCTCACCGGCGACAGGTTCCCCGCGTTCGCGCCGTTGCACACCATGAGCGCGGCGAGGAACGGCGACACGCCGGCGCGCAGCGCGGCCGCCATGCCTAACGGCGCGACGAGTGCCACCGTCGGCACGGCGCCCGGGCCGAGCGACGACAGCGCGGCCGCGCCGGCGAACAGCAGCCACGGCAGCACGCGCCCGTCGCCGCGCGCGAGACCCACCAGCCGCGCCGCGAGCGCCGCGAGCGTGCCGTTCGCCTCGGCCACCGCGAACAGCAGCGTGACGCCGAGCAGGGTCACGAACAGCGCGCCCGGGAAGCCGCCGAGCACCGCATCGGGCTTGAGCCCCGCGCCGAACGTGCCGGCGAGCCACGCGAGCGCGATCGCGACGACGCCGACGTTGACGCGCGACGTGAGCGAGAGGATGATCGCGCCGACGAGCGCGGCGAGCGCCCACGCGGCGCCGCTCACCGCGCGACGCCCTCGGCGGACGGCAGCAGGTGCTTCTGCACCTTGCCGAGCGCGGTGCGCGGCAGCGTGTCGAGCCGCACGACGGCGACGGGCACCTTGAACGACGCGAGCGACCGTGCGCACTCGGCGCGCAGCGCGTCGGCGTCGAACGGGTCGTCGGCGACGACGTACGCCACCGGCACCTCCCCCTTCCGCTCGTGCGGCGCGCCGACCACCACGGCCTCGCGCACGCCCGGGATCTCGAGCAGCACGTCCTCGATCTCGCGCGGGTACACGTTGAAGCCGCTGGAGATGATGAGGTCCGTGCCGCGTCCGCGCAGCGTGAAGTAGCCGTCGTCGCTGCGCTCGCCGAGGTCGCCGGTGCGGAACCAGCCGTCGACGAACGCCGCCGCGGTGGCGTCGGGTCGGTTCCAGTAGCCCGCGCACACCGTGGGCCCGCGGACCCACAGCTCGCCGGTCGTGCCGTTAGGCACCTCGGCGCCGTCGGGATCCAGGATGCGTACGCTGGTTCCCGGGAACGGAAAGCCGACCGAGCCCGCGCGGCGCTCGCCCGCGTACGGGTTGCCGATCGTCATCAGCGTCTCGCTCATGCCGTAGCGCTCGAGGATACGGTGCCCGTACCTCGCCTCGAACGCCGCGTGCACGTGCGCGGGGAGCGGCGCGGAGCCGGAGACGAACAGCCGCGCGTGGGATCCGATGTCGCGCGCCGTCGCCTCGTCCAGCTCCAGCAGCCGCACGTACACCGCCGGCACGCCGAAGACGAGCGTCGGGCGGAACGCGCGCAGCACGTCCCCGGCGCGCGCGGCGTCGAACCGCTCCTCGAGGCGCATGCGGCAGCCGCTCGCGAGCCAGCAGTGCACGCCGTTCGCGAGGCCGTGCACGTGGAACAGCGGCAGCACGGCGAGGTAGCGGTCCGCGGCGGTGATCTGCCAGCAGGTGGTGAGCGCGACCGCGTTCGCCGCGAGGTTGTGGCGCGTGAGCATGGCGCCCTTCGCGCGCCCCGTCGTGCCCGAGGTGTAGACGAGCGCCGCGATCGCGTCGCCGTCTATCGCGACGGCCACCCGCTCCCCCGCGTGCTCGGCAGCCTCGCGGGCGAGCGACGCGACGTCCCACCACGGCGTGCCGGCGGGCAGGAGCGGTGCGCGATCGGCGGTGGTGACGACGACCTTCGGCGCCGAGTCGGCCACGAGGTGCGCGACCTCGCGCTCCTTGTACAGCGCGTTCATCGGCACGACGATCACGCCGAGCCGCACGCACGCGAGGTAGAGGTCGAGCACCTCGACGCGGTTCGGCAGGAAGAACGCGAGCCGGTCGCCGGCCGCGAAGCCGCGCGCGCGAAGCAGCCGCGCCACCGCGTTCGCGCGCGCGTCGACGTCGCCGAACGTGAGCGTCCGCGGCGGGCCGACGGTGGCGTCGTCGAGCGCGGGGGCGCCGGCGCGGCCGACGAGCGAGAGATCGAGCAGAGGCTGTAGGGACACGCGCGCAATTCTGCGCCCGGGGCGCACCCGTCGCTACCCGCTTGCGGCGTGGCTAGCTTCTCTACATGCCGAAGATCACCGCACGCTTCCTCCGCCGGGTCGCGCTGCCGGTCGCGCTCACCCTCGCGCGGTCGTCGGACGCCCAGACGGCGCCGAACGCCGCCGACGTGCGCTTCCTCCAGGGGATGATCGGCCATCACGCGCAGGCGATCGAGATGGCCGCGCTCGTCCCGTCGCGCAGCACGCGCGACGACATGAAGCTGCTCGCCGAGCGCATCGACGTGTCGCAGCACGACGAGATCGCGACGATGCAGCGGTGGCTGTCCGCGCACCACCAGACGGTGCCGCCGCTCGACGCGCACGCCGGCCACGACGTGGCGGCCATGAAGGACATGCCGGGCATGCCCGGCATGACGCACGACTCGAGCGCCGCGATGGCCATGATGCCCGGCATGGCGACGCCCGCGCAGATGGACTCGCTGCGCGCCGCGCGCGGCGCCGCGTTCGACCGACTGTTCCTCACGTACATGATCCGCCACCACGAGGGCGCGCTCACGATGGTGGCACAGCTGTTCGCGTCGAAGGGCGCCGCGCAGGAGCCGGCAGTGTTCCAGCTCGCCTCCGACGTGGACACCGACCAGCGGGCCGAGATCGCGCGCATGCGCGCGCTGCTCGCCGCGCTGCCGAACCGTTAGGCCGTCTCCCGGACTCCCCCATGCGATTCCGACCGTACCTCGTCCTGGCCGTTCTTCCCGTCCTCGCCGCAACGTCCGCCAGCGCCGCGCGCGCGCAGGACGCGCCGCGCGTCACCAAGGTCCCCTCGTCCGCGCGCGGCGACACGGCCGACCCGCGCGTGAACCTGCGCCCCGGCTGGAAGGACGCCGGCGTCGCCGCGCGCGGTGTGCGCCTCGTCGGCCACGTCGACCGCCCCGAAGGGTTCTACAACCCGGCCGACGTCGGCGACCCGCACTACTGGAGCTCCGACCTCGCGTTCAAGGGGAACCTCGTGTTCCAGGGGAGCTTCAACGGCATCCAGGTGTGGGACATCACGACGCCGAGCAAGCCGACGCTCAAGGGCACGCTCGCCTGCCCCGGCGGCCAGGGCGACGTCTCGGTGCTCGGCAACCTGCTCTTCTACTCGGTGGAGGAGACGCGCGGTCGTCTCGACTGCGGCGGCCAGGGCGTCGCCGACACGGTGAGCGCGGAGCGGTTCCGCGGCGTGCGCATCTTCGACATCACCGACGTCGCGCACCCGAAGCAGGTCGCCGCGGTGCAGACGTGCCGCGGGTCGCACACGCACACGCTGGTCCCCGATCCGAACGACCCGAACGACGTGTACGTGTTCGTCTCCGGCACGAGCGTCGTGCGGTCGCCGAGCGAGCTGGCGGGCTGCTCGAACGCGGCACCGGACCAGGATCCGAACACGTCGCTGTTCCGGATCGACGTCATCAAGGTGCCGCTCTCCCATCCGCAGGACGCGCGCATCGTGGCGAACCCGCGCATCTTCGCCGAAGGCGGCAGCATCGCCGGGCTGCAGAAGCGCGACACGACCGACTCGATGCACGTGCTGTCGGAGACGAGCCGCTGCCACGACATCACGGTGTACCCGGAGATCGGCCTCGCCGCGGGCGCGTGCGCGGGGAACGGGCTCCTGCTGGACATCCGCGACCCGTCGGCGCCGCGCCGTGTGGGCGAGGTGAGCGACCCGAACTTCTCGTTCTGGCACTCGGCCACGTTCAACAACGACGGCACGAAGGTGCTGTTCACCGACGAGTGGGGCGGCGGGACGCAGCCGCGCTGCCGCTCGACCGACCGGCCGCAGTGGGGCGCCGACGCGATCTTCAACGTCAACGGCACGACGATGACGATGGCCGGCTACTACAAGCTGCCGGTCGCGCAGACGAGCGTGGAGAACTGCGTCGCGCACAACGGCACGCTGATCCCGGTACCGGGACGCGACATCATGGCGCAGGGCTGGTATCAGGGCGGCATGTCGGTGTTCGACTTCACCGATCCCGCGCAGCCGAAGGAGATCGCGTTCTTCGACCGCGGCCCGCTGCGCGGCGACTCGCTCAAGGTCGGCGGCTTCTGGGCGGCGTACTGGTACAACGGCCACCTGTTCGGCACCGAGATGGCGCGCGGCCTCGACCTGCTGGAGCTGACGCCGGGCCCGATGCTGTCGCGCGACGAGATCGAGGCGGCGAAGCTCGTGCACACCGACGTCCTGAACCCGCAGCTGCAGACGAAGATCGTGTGGCCGCCGAGCTTCCACGTCGCGCGTGCGTACCTCGATCAGCTCGACCGCGAGGCCGGCACGCCGCGCGCGTGGTCGACGCGGGTGCGCGCCGCGCTGGGCCGCGCCGAGTCGCTCGCCGGCGCCGGACGCCGCACCGCGCTCACGCAGCTCGCCACGCAGCTCGACCGCGACACCGCGACGGTGACCGACTCGGCGCGCGTGCGGATGCTGGCGGGGGCAGTCAGAGACCTGGCGCGTTGATCGCGGCTGCGGACCTTTCATGGACACGTCGACCATCGAGCCACGCGGCGGTGTCGGCGACCTGCGGTTGGGGATGGGGCCCGATCGGGTCCTGTCGCTCGTCGGGCCGCCCGAGGAGACGAACGACGACCCGAACTGCTCCATCTGGTACTACCTGGAGCGCGGGCTGTCGCTGACGTTCGAGGCGGTGCGCGGCGCGTGGCGGCTCACGTCCGTCGACGCGAGCGGTGCCGACGTGCGGCTCGGCGGCGCGTCGGTCATCGGCGGCACGCGCGACGACGTCGCCGCGATCGCCGAGCGCATGGGACTGCATGGCGGCGCGTGGAGCGGCGACCCCGCGGGCGAGTCGTGGCTCGAGTTCACCGACGATGGGCTCTCGCTCTGGTTCAGCGCGGGGCGGCTCGAGGAGATCACCGTCGAGGTGCCGCCCGCCGAGCGCGTGGACGCCGACGACGCGCGCCGCACGCGGCTCGCGGCGCCGTACGTCGTGCCGGGCGCGACCCGCACGCGCATCACGGGCGGACGCCGACGCATGGACGACCGCGTCGCCGTGGTCCTCCTCGCCGGCGCGACGCTGTTCCTCGCGCTCCTCGCGCTCGGCGGCTTCCGCGGCGCGCTGGCCGAGCGGCGCGCGATGCGATCGATGGCCGGCTGGCCCTCCGTCGACGGACGCGTCGTGCGTGTCGACTCCGAGGGACGCGGCGACGATACGGTCTACAGAGCGGTGGTCGCGTACGAGGTCGGCAGGCAGTCGTACGAGGCGCGCGAGACGACGACATCCGATCGGCCGCGGCGGGTGGGCGCGCATCTCGCCGTGCGCTACCCGCGGACGTCGCCGGCCGACGGGCGCGTGACGGGTGACGCGGAGGGACGCTTCCGCGCGTCGCTCATCGTGGGCGGCGTGTGCGCGGCGGGGGCCCTGGCGTTCCTGTTAGGCGCCCGGCTCGTCGCGCGGTCTTGACCCGGCGGCCGCCTAACGCGGCGCCGGTGCGAGGCGTCGGCGCAGCACCATGCACAGCGCCGCGGCGAGCAGCGCGGGGAGCGCCAGCACCAGAAAGGCGCCGCGCGCGCTGCCCGTCGCGTCGCGGATCGCACCGGTGAGGTACGGGCCGAAGAAGCCGCCGAGGTTCCCGAACGAGTTGATCGCCGCGATGCCCGCCGCTGCCGCCGCGCCGCGCAGGAGCGTCGATGGCAGGCACCAGAACGCGACGCTGAACGACTGCTCGCCGACGTGCACGAGCGCGAGCGCCGCCACCTGCAGCAGCGGCGACGGCAGCAGCGCGGCGCCGAGGCACCCCATCGCGCTCACCACCACGCAGCCGGCCGCGTGGAGCCACCGCTCGCCCGTGCGGTCGGAGCTGAGCCCCACCACGAGCTGCCCGCCCGCCGCGAGGCAGGCGACGCCCGCGGTGATGAGGCCCGTCGCGGCCGCGCTCGCGCCGAGCGCGTCGCGCACGATCGTCGGCGCCCAGAACAGGTACGCGTAGCCGGTCGTGAGGCGCAGCAGGTACACCACCGCGAGCGACCACACCACCGGGTGCATCAGCGCGCGCAGCGGCGACGTCGCGTGCGGCGCGGTGGATCCCTCGTCGTCGCGCCGCAGCTGCTCGGCGAGCCACGCACGCTGCGCGTCGTCGAGCCAGCGCGCCTGCTCCGGCCGGTCGGTGAGCACGACGAGCACGACGACGCCGAGCACCACCGACGGGATCCCCTCGACGAGAAACACCCACTCCCAGCCGCGCAGCCCGAGCCGGCCGTCGAGCGCGAGGAGCGCGGCACTCGCCGGGTTCCCGAACGCGGCGGCGAGCGGCGCGGCGATCACGAACCGCGACAGCGCGCGCCCGCGCTGCGCCGCGGGGTACCAGAGGCTCAGGTAGTACACGATCCCGGGGAAGAACCCCGCCTCGGCGACGCCGAGCAGGAAGCGGAACGCGTAGAACTGCGCGGGCGTGCGCACCAGCATCATGGCCGACGCCACCACGCCCCACGAGATCACGATCCGCGCGATCCACCGCCGCGCCCCCATCCGCGCGAGCATCAGGTTGCTCGGCACCTCGAACAGTGCGTAGCCGAGGAAGAAGATCCCGGTGCCGAGCCCGTATGCGGTGCCGCTGAAGTGCAGGTCGCGGTTCATCTGCAGCGCGGCCATGGCGACGTTCGTGCGGTCGACGTAGTTGCAGACGAACAGCGCGAACAGCAGCGGGAGGAGCCGCCGGTTCACCCGCCGCATGGTCTCGCGCGCGACCGCCGCCTCGTCGTCGGCGGCGGGGCTGTACGCGGGCGGGCGGACGTCGAGCCGCGTGGACATGGCGCGGCTACCATACGCCGCGGGCCGGCGCGGGGCCAGGCGCAGGGCCAGGTGTGTTACGTTCCCTGCATGGCACCCTCGCGCACATGGCGCCGACGCTGTTAGGCCTCGCCGCCGGACTCGGCACCCGGTTCGGCGGGCCGAAGCAGCTCGAGGCGCTCGGACCCGGCGGCGAGACGATCCTCGACTTCTCGGTGTACGACGCGATCCGCGCGGGCTTCGAGCGCACCGTGCTCGTGATTCGAGAGGAGCACCGCGACGCGTTCACGGGCGGCCTCGTGGCCCGCTGGCGCGGCAGGATGCCGGTGGAGCTCGTGGTGCAGCGCACCGAGCCGCCGCGCACGAAGCCGTGGGGAACGGGCCACGCCGTGCTCAGCGCCGCGCCCGCGTTAGGCGGGCCGTTCGCGGTCGTGAACGCGGACGACTTCTACGGCCGGGACGCGTACGGCGTGCTCGGCGACTTTCTCCGCGGCGTACCCGACGACGCCGCGACCTACGCGGCGGTCGGCTTCCCGCTCGGCGACACGCTCACCGACGCCGGCGGCGTGAGCCGCGCGGTGCTCGACGCGACGGCCGACGGGCGGCTCCGCTGCACCGAGGAGATCCGCGAGGTCGTCGCCGACGCCCGCGGCGACGGCGTGGGACGCGACGTGGAGGGCCGCACGCGCACGATCCGGCGCGACGCGCCGGTGTCGATGGGCATGTGGGGCTTCACGCGTGCCGTGCTGCCGCAGCTCGCCGACGGGTTCCGCGCGTTTCGGGACGCGCACGGAGACGACGCGCGCGCGGAGTTCTATCTCCCGTCGCTCGTCGACGACGTCGTGGCGGCCGGCCGCGCGAGCGTGCGCGTGCTCGCCGGCGCCGGCCCGTGGATCGGGATGACGTACCCCGGGGAGCGGCCGCGCGTCGCCGCCGCGCTGGCGGCGCTCGTCGCGCGCGGCGAGTACCCGAGTCCCGTGTGGGCGTGAGCGCTGCCGAGGCGGCGCGCGCGTTCGCGCTCCCGTCGGACGACGTGGCCGTGTCGCCGCTCGGCGGGGGACACATCAATGCGTCGTGGATCGTGACCGCGGGCGGCGCGCGCTACGTGCTGCAGCGGCTGAACACGCACGTCTTTCCCCGCCCCGACCTCGTGATGGAGAACGTCGCGCGCGTGACCGCGTTCACGTCGGCGCGCGACGCGCGGGCGCTGCGGCTCGTGCCGTCGCGCGACGGCACGCCGTGGCACGTGGACGCATCGGGCGGATGGTGGCGGCTGTTCCCGTTCGTCGAGGGAACGGTGACGCGCGAGACGGCACGCTCGCCCGACGAGGCGTACGAGGCGGCGCGCGCGTTCGGCCGCTTCCAGCGACTGCTCGGCGCGTACGACGGACCGCGGCTGCACGAGACGATTCCCGGCTTCCACGACACACCGCGGCGCATCGCGGCCCTCGAGCGCGCGGCATCGCGCGACGTCGTCGGGCGCCTCGCGGCGTGCCGCTCGGAGCTGGACGCGCTGCTCGGCCGACGCGCCCTCGGCCACGCGCTGCTCGACGCGCACGCGCGGGGCGACGCGCCGGAGCGCGTGACGCACAACGACGCGAAGCTGGCGAACGTGCTGCTCGACGCGCGCACCGGCGAGGGCGTGTGCGTCGTCGATCTCGACACCGTGATGCCGGGGCTCTCGCCGTACGACTACGGCGACCTCGCACGATCGACGGCGAGCGCCGCGCCGGAGGACGAGATCGATCTCGCGCGAGTGGTCGTACGTCGCGACGTGCTGCGCGCGCTCGCGGCGGGCTTCCTCGACGGCACGGGCGATCTGTTAGGCGCGGCGGAGCGCGGCCTGCTCGCGACCGCGGCGCAGGTGATCACGTACGAGCAGGCGGCGCGCTTCCTCACGGACTTCCTCGACGGCGACGCGTACTACCGCGTCGCGGTGGACCGTCCGCTGCACAATCTGGAGCGCGCGCGCGCGCAGCTACGGCTGCTCACGGCGTTCGAGCAGGCCTGACGCGCCGCGGCTCGCCGAGCGTGGGGCGGAGCGCTACCTTCGCACCGCCCCGATCCCGGAATCGACCCGATGCGCTCTCGCCGTGTCGCCGCAGTCGCCTCCTTCTGTGCCGCGCTGGCGCTCGGGCATCGCGTGGCCGGCGCCCAGCAGTCCACGAGCGCGCTGGGCGCCGTGCACGGCGTGGTGTACGACTCGCTCACGCGTGGACGGCTCGCGCGGGCCTACGTGCAGATCGTGCGCGCGGACGACCTGGACGGCGGCCGCACCGTGGTCGCCGATTCGGCGGGCGCGTTGCGGATCGACTCGCTCGCACAGGGCCGCTACCTCGTCGGCTTCTTCCACCCACTGCTCGACCTGCTGCGCGTGCAGGCGAGGCCGAAGGTCGTCGAGATCGGGGCCGATGGCGGGGCGGTGCGCGTCGACCTCGCCGTGCCGGACCTCGCCCGTGTGCGGCCGGTGGTGTGCGGAAGCCCGCAGGCGCCGACCGACTCGTCGAGCGTGGTCGCAGGGCGTGTGCGCGACGCGGCCGACGGCGCGGCGGTCGCGAACGCCACGGTCGTCCTCACGTGGACGGAGCGCTCGCTCGGCACCGGCGGCCTGCACAAGGAGCACCGCCGCGTGCCCGTCATCACCGGCCCGGGCGGCAGCTTCGTGGTGTGCGGCGTGCCGGCTGGCGAGGAGATCGTCGTCGCGGCCGCAGCTCCGGGACGGGCCAGCGGCGAGATCGCGCTCGAGATCCCGACGCGCGGTCTCGTCGTGCGTGACCTGTCCCTCGGCGACACGACGGCCGCCGACACGATGGCCGTCGCCACCCCCGTGACGCGCGGCACCGCACGCGTGACCGGCGTCGTGCGCGACTCGGCCGGCCGCGCGGTGCCTGGCGCGCGCGTCTCGCTGTGGGATGCGGCCGCCGACGTCTCCGCCGGCGCGGACGGGGAGTTCTCGTTAGGCGGGCTGCCCGCGGGCACGCGGACGCTCGAGGTGCGCGCGATCGGGTTCGGGCTGCGCCGCGTGGCCATCGACCTCGCTCCGGGCCGCGTCGCGACCGTGAACGTGCGGCTGGATCGCGCGCAGACGCTCGCTCCGGTGACGATCCTCGGCAGACCGACGTCGGGGCTCGCGGGCTTCCTCGAGCGTCGCGCGCACAACCGCGGCGGCCGGTACATCACGCCGGCGGACATCGCGCGCTTGCGCACGTCCAACGTCACCGACGCGCTGCGCGCCATGCCCGGGCTGCGCATCATCCCGGACCGCCACGGCGGCGTGATCATCCTGGGCCGCAGCCTGCACAGCCAGCTCACCGGCGCCAGGTGCCTCTCGGCGATCTACCTGGACGGGCAGACCCTCCCGCCCGGCGATGACCTCGGCCGGTGGGTGGGCCCGGGTCAGGTGGCGGGCATCGAGGTCTACTCCGACGAGCCGTACGCGCCCCCGCAGTATCGCGACCCCGACTTCGAGGGCTGCAGCGTGCTGCTCGTCTGGACGCGCCGGCGATGAGGACAGGCCGGCCGGGAGCGCGCGAGGGCGCAGATCGCGGTGCGCGACGGGTCGCAGCGTTCAGGCTCGAGTGAAGCCTAACGCATCATCTCCATGGCGTTACCATCCTTGCCATAGGCGCTGGCACCATGACGCTAGGGCCTATGGACATGATCGTAACGCGATGAAGATGATGTGCCGAGTTCCTCGCCTCGCATCGGGCCCTCGTCCCCCGCCCGGAACATGCTCGCCACGAGGCGCGCGAGGAGCAGCCCGCTCGCCACGGCGACGATCGTCAGCCCCACGGCCGGCCCCACGCGTCCGTACAGCCAGCTCCCCGCCGCGAACAGGGATGCGTAGACGAACACGCAGCCGACGGTCCACGCGAGGAACTGCTGCGGCAGGCTGTCGGGGCTCGGCGCGAGCCCGGACGCCGCGCGCACCCGCGCCCAGCCCGGGCCGGCGGGACGCACGCGCTCGTAGAACCGCACGAGCGTGTCGTGGTCGGTGGGACGCGTGAGCAGCGTGGTGCCGATCCACACCACCGACGTGACCGCGACCGTGACGAGCAACGAGACGTGCGCCGGCACCGCCGCGCCGGAGCGACCGGCGATGAAGAACCCGAGCGCGACGAGGAACGAGCTCACCATCGCGCTGATCTCGCTCCACGCGTTGATGCGCCACCAGAACCAGCGCAGCAGGTAGATCAGCCCCGTGCCCGCGCCGATCGACATCATGAGGTTGAAGCTGTCGCGCGCCGTGTCGAGCACGAACGTGACGAGCGCGGCGACGATCATGAGCAGCGCGGTGACGAGGCGCCCCACCGCGACGTAGTGCCGCTCGTCCGCGTCGGGGCGCACGAAGCGGCGATACATGTCGTGCACGAGATACGACGTGCCCCAGTTCAGGTGCGTCGAGATCGTCGACCGGTACGCGGCGAGCAGGCCGGCGATCATGAGCCCGAGCCAGCCCGCAGGGAGGAAGCGGAGCATCGCCGGATACGCCATGTCGTGGCCGACGAGTCGCGGGTCGACGTACGGCAGCGCGACGCGCAGATCGGCGAGCGACGGGTACACCAGCGTCGACGACAGCGCGACGATGATCCACGGCCACGAGCGCAGCGCGTAGTGCGCCACGTTGAACAGCAGCGTGCCGCCGAGCGCGTCGCGCTCGCTGCGTGCGGCGAGCATGCGCTGCGCGATGTAGCTGCCGCCACCCGGCTCCGCGCCGGGATACCACACCGACCACCACTGCACGGTGAGCGGGATGACGAAGATCACGACCGCCGTCGACCAGTCGGCGAAGTCGGGGAGGAAGCCGAGCATCGCGGGCCGCGCGTGCGAGACGAGCCCCGCGAGGCCGCCGACTTCCGGCCGGTGCAGCGCGAACCACGCCGCGGCGAACGAGCCGGTCATCGCGATGCCGAACTGGATGAACTCCTCGACCAGCAGCCCCCACAGCCCCGCCGCCGAGGCGAACGCGATGCTCAGCACCGCGCACACCGCGAGCGTGCGCCACATCGGCCAGCCGAGCAGCACGGCGGAGATCTTCGCGGCGGCGAGGTTCACCGTCGCCATGATGATGCAGTTGAAGAACAGTCCCAGATACACGGCGCGGAACCCGCGCACCAGCGTGGCCGCGCGACCGGAGTAGCGCAGCTCGTACAGCTCGAGGTCCGTGAGCACGCCGGAGCGGCGCCACAGCCGCGCGTAGAAGAACACCGTGGCCATGCCCGTGAGCAGGAACGACCACCACGCCCAGTTCCCCGCCACGCCGCCCTCGCGGACGAAGTTCGTCACGAGGTTCGGCGTGTCCGTGCTGAACGTCGTCGCGACCATCGACACGCCGATGAGCCACCACGGCGCGGCGCGCCCCGACGTGAAGAACTCCGACGTGCTGCGCCCTGCGCGCCGCATGAGCACGAGCGCGGGGATGAACGAGATGACGATCGAGATGCCGACGATGACCCAGTCGAGTGTCGTGAGGCTCACGTCGCGCTCACCGCTGATCGCTGGCGACCGCGGGGCCGCTTCCCACCACGGCGAGCGGACGACGCGTCTTCCATGCGCCGCGCGTGAAGTCGGGGAAGTCGACCGAGCGGCTGCGCTGCGCGATCGAGCGCTCGCTGATCGGCGCCACGGCCGACCACGCGGCGCCGTCGTACACGTCGAGGTCCGTCGGCACGCCGGCGCGCAGGCAGTCGATGAGGCGGAAGTCCTCGATGAAGTCCATGCCGCCGTGCCCCGCGCCGCGCGACTTCTCCTCGAGCTCCTTCCAGATCGGGTGCTCGTACTGCTCCCGCCAGGGACGCAGCTCCTCCCACTGATCGGCCTTCGGGCTCTTTCCCTCGACGTAGATCTGCTCGGCCGGATACTTCCGCACGATCCCCTTCGTTCCCTGCAGCAGGATGTCGCGGCTGTACGGGCGCGGGTTGCTGGTGTTGTGCGTGATCTGGATCGTCTGCCCGTTCTTCGTGCGGATGAGCGTCTTCGTCACGTCGCCGAGCTTGTAGGCGCGCCGCGCCTCGGTGTTGTCGCGGCCCGCGTGCTCCTCGGCCCACAGGTGGAGCCCCGCTTCCTTGGACGACATCGACACGAGGTGGTCGAACTGGTTGCCGCGGTTGATGTCCATCCACTGCGCGACGGGGCCGAGGCCGTGCGTCGGGTAGTTGTCGCGGTTGTACTTGATCGAGTACTCGATGCGCCACCGCGGATGGTAGTAGTCGGTGAGCTTGAGCTGCCTGAGGTCGTGGAGGTAGCCGCACTCGGCGTGCAGCAGGTCACCGAACACGCCCTGCCGGACCATGTTGAGGATCATCATCTCGGTCCGGTCGTACGTGCAGTTCTCCATCATCACGCAGTGGCGGCGCGTCTTCTCCGCCGTCTCCACGAGCTCCCACAGCTCGTCGAGCGTCGGCGCCATCGGCACCTCGGTGGCCGCGTGCTTGCCGGCGCGCATCGCCGCGAGCATCACCGGCGCGTGCCACTCCCACGGCGTCGCCGTGTAGACGAGGTCCACGTCGTCGCGCTCGCACAGCTTGCGGAACTCGGTGGGGCTGCCCGAGTAGCCGGCAGGCTTCGGCTGGCCGGCCTTCACGACGAGGTCCTGCATCTTCGCGACGCGGTCGGCCTCGAGATCGCAGATCGCGACGACCCGCGCGCCCTCGATCTTCACGAGGTTCTCGACGTGCGACGACCCCTGATGGCCGACTCCGACGAAGCCGATGCGCACGACGTCCATCGGCGCGACGGCGAGGAGACCCCCGAAATCGTTAGGCGCCGGCGTCGGGGGCGATGCGCCGGCGGGCGTGGGCGGGAAAGCGATGCCGACGCCGGCGGCGGTCGCTGCTCTGAGGAAGTCTCGGCGGTCGAGGCGGTCGGACATGCGCGGCTCCTGGAGGGCGAGTCGCGCACAAGCTACGCGCTGGCACGTGAAGGTGCACGGCCGGCCGGGCCGCGCGTCACCCCGCGCCCAGCACCTCGGCCGGATTCACGGCGGCGGCGCGACGCGCGGGCAGCCAGCTCGCGACGAGCGCCACGGCGAGCAGCGCGACGATCGTGAGCCCCAGCACCCACGGATCGGTCGCGCTCACCTCGTAGAGCAGGCCGCGCAGCAGCCGCGTGAAGACGAGCGCGCCCGCCAGCCCGATCGCCACGCCGACGGCGGCGAGCCGCAGGCCGTGCAGCGACACTGCCCGGCTCACGTCCGCGGGGCGCGCGCCGAGCGCGATGCGCACACCGATCTCTCGACGACGCACGCTCACCGCGTACGCCACCACGCCGTAGAGACCCACGGCGCCGAGCGTGAGCGCGACGACGCTCGCCACCGCGAGCAGCACGACCAGCGCGCGCGCCCGCGCCGACGCGCGACGCACCGCGTCGTCGAGCGTCTCCTCGCCGAACGTCGGCAGCGCCGGGTCGAGCGCGCGCACGATGTCGCGGATGGCGGCGACCGTCGCGGGCGCGCGGCCCGGCTCCGTGCGGGCGAGCACCGCGACGCCGTACGGCACCGAGCCGTCGCCCTCCCGCTCGACGAACGGGAAGTACACCACGTCGCCTGCCGGCCGGTCGAGCGCGTCGTAGTGCACGTCGCCCACCTCGCCGACGATCGTGAGCCAGGTGCCGCCCACCGGCCGGATCCGCTTGCCGACGGGGCTCGCGCCGTTCCAGTAGCGGAGCGCGAACGCGTGGCTCACGACCACGTCCTCCGCGGTGTGCGGCTCGTCCATCGGCCCGAACGATCGCCCGCGCAGCAGCGGGATGCGCATCGTGCCGAAGTAGTCGCCGTCGACCGTCGCCGCGGGATGCGTGGCGCCCGCCGCGTCCGGCGGCAGTGGGCGGTCCTCCACCTCGATCGTCGCGCGCCAGCCGTCGGTGCCGAGCGGCACGCGGTCGGTGATGCCCGCGTCGCGCACACCCGGCGCGGCGCGCAGTCGGTCCAGCGCGTCGCGGAGGAAGCGTGCGCGCATCGGGCCCGTGGTGTACTTCGCGGCCGGGAGCAGCACGTGCGCGACGGCGACGTCGTCCGGCACGAAGCCCGGCTGCACGCGCTCCAGCCGCACGACGCTGCGCGCCATGAGCCCCGACGAGGCGACGAGCACGAGGGCGAGCGCCGTCTGCGCGACGACGAGCGCGTCGCGCGCCCGCTGGCGCGACGGGTCCGCGGCCGTACCGCGGCCCGCGCTGCGCAGCACGAGCGCGATCGGCACGCGCCGCGCACGCAGCAGCGGCAGCAGACTGACGCAGAGCGCACACAGCACCGTGGCGGCGAGCGCGAACGACAGCGTGCGCGGATCGACGCCGACCTCGTCGAGGCGCGGCAGCGCCCAGGTGTCGCCGGCGCGCACCGCCGCCTTCACGCCGAGGACGGCGAGCACCACGCCGAGCGCGCCGCCAGCGGCGCCGAGCAGCGCCGCCTCGCCTAACGACTGCGCGACGAGGCGGCGGGCGCCGGAGCCGAGCGCGGCACGCACCGCCAGCTCCGCCTGCGCGTGCTCGGCGCGCACGAGGAACAGCCCCGCGACGTTCGCGCCCGCGACGACGAGCACGAGCAGCGCGCTCGCCATCAGCACCCAGATGAGCCGCGCGACGGGGCCGACGATGGAGTCGCGGAGCGGCTCGACGCTCGGCACCACGTGCGCACGCGCGAGCATCGCCGCCGACGCGTCGCCCGGGTACTCGTCCGGGAGCCGCGTGAGCACGCGGGCCAGGTCCGCGCGCGCGCGGTCCGTCGATACGCCGTCACGGAGTCGGCCGATGGCGACGTACGCGAAGCGTCCCGCGCGCACGTTCGCCGGGTCCCACGTCAGCGGGATCCACAGATCGACGGTGCTCGCCGGATAGCCGAAGCCCCGCGGCATGACACCGACGATCGTGCGCGGCACCTCGTTCACGAGGATGCGCCGACCGATCGCGTGCGGGTCGCCGTGATAGCGCTCGCGCCACAGGCGGTCCGACAGCAGGATCACGCGCGGCGCACCGGCCCGGTCCTCGCCGGGCGCGAAGCCGCGGCCGATCGCGGGACGCACGCGGAGCACGTCGAGCAGGTTCGCCGTGACGCGCGCGATCTGCACCCGCGCCGGCGCCTGGCTCGGCGCGGACGGCTCGATGTCGGCGTCCACGTTGTCGCTCCACCACGCGGCGATCCCCTCGAACGACGCGGCGTCGCGCTGATACAGCATCACGCTCGCGTCGGACTGGTCCACCGTCGACAGGCCGGGGAGGCTCGCCGTCTGCGTGAGCCGCACGAGGCGATCGGCGCGCGGGTACGGCAGTGGCTCGAGCAGCACCGCGTTCACGAGGCTGAACGTCGCCGTGGTGGCGCCGATGCCTAACGCGAGCACGAGCACCGCCGCCGCGACGAAGCCGGGCGCGCGCCGGAGCCGGCGCGTCGCGACGCGGAGGTCCTGCAGCGCCGACTCGAGCGCCACGGTGCCGCGTGCGCGGCGGCTCGCCTCCTTCACGCGGTCGAGCCGCCCGAACTCGGCGCGCGCGCGCCGCAGCGCGTCGTCGCGCGAGAGGCCGGCGCGCTCGTGTCGTTCCGCCTCGCGGTCGAGATGGAAGCGCAGCTCGGCGTCCAGCTCGCGCTCGAGCGCGTCGCGGTCGAACAGCGCGCGCAGCCGGTAGCGCACGTCGCTCCACAGCTCGCTCAGCATCGCGCCGTCAGCCCATGTCGAGCACGAGCGCCACGGCGCTGGTGAGCCGCGCCCACGCGTCGGTCTCCGCGTCGAGCCGTTTGCGGCCGGCGCGCGTGAGCTCGTAGTACTTCGCCTTGCGGTTCGCCTCCGACGTGCCCCACTCGGCGCGGATCCAGCCGCGGCGCTCGAGGCGATGCAGCGCTGGGTAGAGCGATCCCTGCGGCACCTGCAGCGCCTCGCGCGAGACCTGCCGGATGCGCTCGGAGATCGCCCAGCCGTGCGTCGGCTCGAGCGAGACGGCTTTCAGGATCAACAGGTCGAGCGTCCCCTGCGGCAGATCGAGCCGGTCGTCGGTCATGCCGAGACGCTACGGCCTCTCTTGTAGAAGCGCAAGGGGAAGCGCCGACCCGTGTGCGGTCACACGGCGACCGGCTCGCCGGCGAGCTTCCCCGCGAACTCCACGAGCCGACGCGCCTGGAAGCGGATCGCGTCCTTCACCTCGTCGGGAATCCCCTGCCCGCCCGCGGTGACCGTCACGCCGTACGGGTTGCCGCCGGCCTTGAACTGCACGGGATCGGTGTAGCCCGGCGGGACGATGATCGCGCCCCAGTGCATCATCGTGACGTAGAGCGACAGCAGCGTCGTCTCCTGCCCACCGTGCGGGTTCATCGCGCTCGACATCGCGCTCACCGCCTTGTTCGCCAGCACGCCGCGCTGCCAGAGCGGGCCTAACGTGTCGATCCACGCGCGGAGCTGGCTGGCCGACACGCCGTAGCGCGTGGGAGCGCTGAACAGATACGCGTTCCCCCACTCCATGTCGTCGTTCGTCACCTCCGGCACGTGCGCCATGCGCTCCGCGGTCGCGCGCCACGGCTCGACGCCCTGCACGACCTCCTCGGGCGCGGTCTCGCGGACCCTGCGCAGGCGGACCTCGGCGCCGGCGTCCTTCGCGGCGTCGGCGGCGATGCTCGCCATCTCGAGGTTGGTGCCATAGGTGCTGTAGTAGACGATGGTCAGGCGGACGTTGGCCATGCGCGCGCTCCGGCGACGAGGTTGACGACTTCAGGCCACGGACACTAGATGTTGCAACACCTAGTGTCAAGCGCCCGCGTCGCAGTACCTCTCGTCGCGTCGTCAGTCCGACCGCAGCGCGATCGTCGGCTCCACGCGCGATGCCGCGCGCGCCGGCACCGCGGCCGCGACGAGCGACACCGCGAGCAGCACGAGCGCCACCGCCGCGTACACGAGCGGATCGGCCGGCGACTCGCGGAACAGCAGCCCCGTCACGCCGCGCGCGACGCCGAGCGCGATCGCCCCGCCGAGCACCACGCCCGCGGCGACGAGCCGCACCGGCCCGCGCGCCACCAGCGCGAGCACGTGCGCACGCGACGCACCGAGCGCGACGCGCACACCGATCTCGCGCCGCCGCTGCGCGACGCCGTACGCGATCAGCCCGTACAGGCCGATCCCGGCGATGGCGAGGGCCAGGCCGCCCAGCGCGACGAACATCGTCGCGCCGACGCGCCAGCTCCGCATGCGCGGCGCGACCATCTCGCGCATCGGCACCACCGTCACGTACGCGTCGCCCGGCATCACGCGCTGCAGCGCGCGTCGTACCGACTCGGCGCGACCGGCCGCCTCGCCGGAGAGACGCACCAGTGCCATGCCCGCCGCGCCGAAGTCGTACTGCGCGATGGGCACGTAGTAGCTGTACTCGCGCGGGTCGTTGAACGAGTCGAGTCGGATGTCCTCCGCCACGCCGATGACGGTGGCGCACGGCGCGGTGTCCGCCCCGATGCGCACGCAGCGTCCGATCGGATCACGCCCCGGCCACAGCGCGCGCGCCATCCCCGCGCTCACGATCGTCACGGGCGGACCGTCGGCACGGTCGTCGGTCGCCGCGAACGCGCGGCCGCGCACGATGCGCGTGCCGAGCGTGCGGAAGTAGTCGGCGTTCCCCGCCTGTAGCGTGAAGTCGCCGAGCCGCGACACGCTGTCGATGCCCGCGACGAACAGCGGCCGCCCCTCGAAGCCCCAGAACGGCACCGTCGGCGCGGGGCTCGCGCTCACGACGCCCGGTATCGCGCGCGCCGCGTCGACGAGGCGCTGCTCCAGCCGCACGCGCTCCGGGACGGAAAGCTGGACGCCGCGCATGAACTCGCTCACGACGAGCACCGGCTCCACGTCGAAGCCGAGCCGGACGCGCTGCACGTTGTGCAGGCTGCGCACGAACAGCCCCGCGCCGACGAGCAGCACGACCGACAGCGTGGCCTGGAAGACCAGCAGCACCGCGCGCGCGCGCGACGGCCGCGCGTCCGCGTCGCGCCCGCCCGCGCGCAGCGCGTCCGACACGTCGGAGCGCAGCGCCTGCAGCGCCGGCGCGAGCCCCGCCGCGAGCGCGGCCGCCGCGGTGGCGGCGAGCGTGGCGAGCAGGGTCCGTCCGTCGCCGAGCCCGGGACCGGAGAGATCGTTAGGCAGGAACAGCGCGCGCACGGCGGTGCCGCCCCAGCGCGCGACGACGAGCGCCACGACGCCGCCCGCCGCGGCGAGCAGCGCGCTCTCCGTGACGAGGTGCCGCACGAGCCGGCCGCGGCTCACGCCGATCGCGAGGCGCAGCGCGATCTCGCGGCGGCGCGCCATGCCGCGCGCGAGCAGGAGGTTCGCGACGTTCGCGCACGCGACGAGCAGCACGACGACCGCGACGCCGCTCACCCACAGCGCGACCTTCGACTCGGGGCCGGCCGCGGGGCCGCGGCTCGCCTGCACCGGGCCGAGGATGACGCGCGGCCGCGCGGCCTGCACCGGCGACGCGCCGCTCGGCTCGACGGCGTTGCGCGCGAGCCAGCTCCGCGCGAGGGCCGCCGTGAGGTCGGCCTGCGCGGTCGCGACGTCGACACCGGGCGCGCGCGTGGCGAGCAGCTGCGGCCACTGCCAGTGGTAGTCGCGCGTGTGGTCCTCGGGGCGCGCGTTCCAGGCGAACGCGGCGAGCGGCGTGTACATCGCCGGCACCTCGCCGTCGCCGAGCCCGACGAACCCCGGCGGTGCGACGCCGACGACCGTGAACAGCATGCGGCCGACGCGCAGCTGCCGGCCCAGCACGTCGCGCCGCGCGCCGAGCGCGGCGCGCCAGTACGCGTCGCCGAGCACGACGACCGGCGTGCCCGTGGGCATGCGGTCGTCCTGCGGGGTGATGAAGCGGCCGAGCGCGGGCCGCGCGTCGAACAGCGCGAAGAAGCCCCCGCTCACCGCGGCGACCGGCAGCTCGCGCGTCGCCTCGCCCTCGCCGACCGCCACGTGCCAGGTGTCGAACGCGACGAGCGAGGACAGCGTGTGGTTGCCGCGCTGCAGGTCGAGGTATCGCGCGATCGACGTCGCGTCGTGGGTGCGCTCCACGCCGTCGCGTACGCTCTTCATGTACACGCGGTGCACGCGCGGCACGTCGCGCAGGAACGGCGGTGGCCGCAGCAGCAGCCGGTCGACGACGCCGAACATCGTCGTGTTCACGCCGATGCCCAGCGCGAACGTGAGCACGACGCCGAGCGTGAACCCGCGGCTCGCGGACAGCGCGCGCACCGAGATGCGGAGGTCGTGCAGCACGGACTCCAGCGCCACGGTGCCGCGCGCGCGGCGGCTCGCCTCCTTCACGCGGTCGACCCGCCCGAACTCGGCGCGCGCGCGCCGCATTGCGTCGTCGCGGGACAGCCCGGCGCGCTCGAGGCGCTCGGCCTCGCGCTCCAGATGAAAGCGCAGCTCCGCGTCCAGCTCGCGCTCGAGCGCGTCGCGGTCGAACAGCGCGCGCAGGCGGTAGCGCACGTCGCTCCAGATCTCGCTCAGCATGATGGTGTCCTCGCGCCAAGCATACGACCGCTCTTGTAGAAGCACAAGGGGAGAGGCCGCCGGACGACGATCGTTGGATCCGTTCGTCACATCCACGCGCGCGCATACCCAACGTCGCCGTAGGGAGAAGTGTCTACGAAGCAGAAGGACCGCAGGCGCCGCGGTTCGGTTGCTCGCTCGGTGTGATCCGATCGACCGTCCGAATGACTTCCTCGCGGAGGTTCCGATGCGTGCGCCCGTGATCCGTGGACTGTGCCTCGCTCTCGTCGCCACCGCGTGCGCGACGACGAGCGGCTACGAGCGAACGTCGAGCGCCGGCACCCGCGCGCGGCGGGCGCCGCTCGACTTCGAGGTGCTGACCGCATCGGAGATCGCGACGTCGAGCGACATGCTCACGCTCGACGCGGTGCGTCACCTGCGCCCGCATTTCCTGCACGGCTCCACTCGCGCGCTTGGCTTCTCGAGTCGCCCGGAGATCGCCGTCTACGTCGACGGCGTGTACGCGGGCGACGTGTCGCTGCTGAACACGGTCCCCCTCTCCGAGGTCCGTGAGATCCGGTTCGCGCAGCCGCGCGACGCCTGGTACGACTACGGCAACTCGTGCCGCTGCGCGAACGGCGCGCTGCTGGTGCGGACGCGCAAGGCGCGGGAATGACCCGCGTCAGTACCAGCCGATCGGCCGCTCGTCGAGGTTCACGTGCACCTGCTTCACGTGCAGGTACTCCTCCACGCCCCACTTCCCCAGCTCGCGCCCGATCCCGCTCTGCTTCCAGCCGCCCCACGGCGCCTCGACGAACGTCGGCTGCATGTGGTTCACCCACACGATCCCCGCGCGCAGCCGCTTCACCGTGCGCATGGCGCGGAAGATGTCGCGCGTCCACACCGCCGCGGCGAGCCCGTACGGGCTGTCGTTCGCGATCGCGAGCGCGTGCGCCTCGTCGTCGAACGGGATGACCGCGGCGACCGGCCCGAAGATCTCCTCGCGCGCGATGCGGGCGGAGTTGTCGACGTCGTAGAAGATCGTCGGCTCGACGAACAGCCCGCGGTCGAGCCGCCCGCCCGTCGCGCGCCCGCCGCCCAGCGCGAGCTTCGCCTCGCGCTTGCCGAGCTCCTGGTAGCCGCGCACGCGGTCGAACTGCTCGCGGCTGACGAGCGGTCCCATCTTGCTCGCGCGGTCGAGCCCCGGGCCTAACGGGATGCGGCGCGCCTTCTCCACCATCGCGTCGAGCACCTTCCCGTAGATCGAGCGCTCGACGAGGATGCGGCTGCCCGCGGAGCACACCTCGCCCTGGTTGACGAACAGCCCGAACAGCGCGCCGTCGACGCTCGCCTCGAAGTCGGCGTCGGCGAACAGGATGTTCGGCGACTTCCCGCCGAGCTCCAGCGAGACCTTCTTCAGCGTGTCGGCCGCGCTGCGCATCACACGGCGGCCCACCTCCGCGCTGCCGGTGAACGCGATCTTGTCGACGTCGGGATGCGCGACGAGCGCGGCACCGGTGTCGCCGGCGCCGGTGACGACGTTCACGACGCCCGGCGGCAGTCCGACGTCGGCGAAGTGCGCGGCGAGCGCGAGCAGCGTGAGCGGCGTCTGCTCGGCGGGCTTGATGACCATCGTGCAGCCGGCGCAGATCGCGGGCGCGAGCTTCCACGCCGCCATGAGCAGCGGGTAGTTCCACGGGATGATCTGCCCGGCGACGCCGATCGGCTCGCGCAGCGCGAGGCTCAGCGCGTCGTCGGGGACGGGGATGACGTCGCCGTGGATCTTCGTCGCCAGGCCACCATAGTACTCGAAGCACGTCGCCACGTCGGCGATGTCGGCCTCCGCCTCGGCGATCGGCTTCCCGTTGTTGCGCGTCTCGAGCTTGGCCAGCGCGGCGGCGTTCGCGCGCACGACCTCGGCGAGCCGGAACAGGATCCGCCCGCGCTCCTGCGCGGTGACGTCGCGCCACGGCCCCCCGTCGAACGCGCGACGCGCGGCGGCCACGGCGGCATTCACGTCCTCGGCGCTGCCCTCCGGGACGCGGGCGATGACCTCCTCGGTCGACGGGTCGATGACGTCGAGCGATGCCGCGGCGTGAGACGGGACGAACCGGCCGTCGACGTAGTGCGTGTGGTTCATGGCGCGGCGGCGTGGGATGACGGTTTTTCCGCGAGCCCCGCGCAATGCGGGTCGAGGCGGTTCGACTTCATCAACTCGCGGGAGGAGAGCACATGGGCCTGATGCCAGCAGGGGCAGCGAATCCTTTCGTCCCCGTCGACAGAAAATCGGTCGTCGGCACGCTCAAGGCCACCGGCTCGCGAGATCCCGACGTGCTGCACGCGCAGAAGCAGACGCTGCTCGCACCGTACAATCATCTCAAGCTGCTCGCGAAGATCAGCGCCGGCGTCGGCGCGCTGATGACGGTGACCATCTTCATGGCGTGGTTCGGCATCCCGGTCCTCATCTTCGCCTGGTGGCTGTGGCGCTTCCAGGCGCGGAACGCGGCGGCCGTCGAGGAGGGCTACGCGGAATACCTCCAGTCGACCGCCGGCTGACGCGGCGGCCGCGCACCGGCCGTATCTTGCCGGCGTGCCGAGCGTGTCGGAGGTGGACGAGATCGCGGCGATGCCGGACCCCGTCGCGCGCAACCGGCGCATCACGCGCTGCTACCACGAGCTCTCGGCTGCGGTGGCGGTGCGTGCGGCGCCGGGGGCGAACTGGTGCACGTTCGCGACGTGGGCGTCGGCGCAGGCCGGCATCACGATCCGCGGCGAGGACCTGGAGCGCGCGGCGGACGACGTGCTCGGTCGCGCCGAGGTGCGCGCGGCCGTCGAGGGGTTGGCACGACAGCTCGCCGCCGACGCCGGCCCGCTGCTCGCGACGCTGCGCGAGGCGTTAGGCATCGACGCCGCGACGCGACGCGCATCCGCGGCCGTCGCGGCGGGGAACCTGAAGGTGTTCGCCGAGATCGGCCGCGAGTTCGCGCGCTGGCTCGCGCAGCCCCGCGAGGCAACCGATGCGTTCTGCGACGCCCTGCGCGCCGGCGAGCCGCCGGAGGGCCAGCGCCTGCTCGCCGACGCGTTCCGTTCCTACGCGTCGGCGTGCGCGGCGACCGACGACGTCGCCCGCGCCGAGCAGCTGCTGCTCGGCAACCTGCTGGTGGGGCTGCACGAGCAGACGCGCCTGCAGCCGGAGATCTCGGCCGCGATGGACGCCGCGTTCGACGCCGAGGCGGCGCGGGCGGCGCTGCTCGCGGCGCTGCTGCCGTCGCCGTGGCGCCGCGCGCGCGCGTGGCTCGCGCGTCGGCTCGGCCGCCCACTCCCGCTCGACGTCGCGGCGGACGCGCTGTGCGACGCGGTGCGCCGCGAGCTGCGCGTCGTGCTCACCGAGACGCTGATGACGATCCACCTGCCGGGCGCCGTCGTGCGACTCGGCCGCGACGTGCGCGGCGCGTACCCACCCGAGCTGCGCGCGCCCTCGCTCCCTGCCCTCCGCACGCTGCTGTCGCGCGTCGACCACGCGCCCCAGGGCCCCGCCGGCAGCGGCGCCGTCGACTGGTCATCGCTCGACCAGCGGATGGGGTTCATCGCGGAGCTGTTTCGCTGCTGGCACCTGCGGGCGGAGCTGATGGCTGAACCCTGAGGGCAGGAGGGCAGGAGGGCAGGAGGGCAGTGGAGCTTCGGACTCTCCTGCCCTCCTGCCCTCCTGCCCTCCTGCCCTCAGCTGTTAGGCGTCGCCAGGTAGGGGAACGTCGGCGAGAACGCGCGGTCGTTCGCGCCCACGTTGTCCGTGCACAGTGGGAGCTGGCCGGGCGAGCAGCTGGCGCCGACGGGGCTCAGCAGGTCGGAGAACACCGCGATGAGCGCGATGTCGACGACGTCGTCGGTGAGCTTGCGGCCGCCGTAGCCGTTCGCGAGCGCCCACGAGAGCCAGCCCGCCGTCGAGCCGGGCTTCGATGTGTCGACGACGAGCATGTCGGGATAGAGCACGCTCGCGATCGTGTTCGCGTACGCCTGGGGGCGTCCGGCGACGCCCGTGACGAACGCGCCGGTCTGCGGCGCGAACGTCGCCGTGTTGTACGGCTGCGTGCGATTGTACAGGTCGTGGTTCGCCTTCTGGATCGTGACCTCGCTCACGAGCGGGTTGCCCAGGAACTCCACCTGGTCGTAGATCGCGGACGAGGACGTGGCGAAGCTCGGCTCGTTAGGCGCCAGGGGCGAGCGGTCCGTGTCGCGGCAGGCCGCGAGGGCCAGCGCGGCGAGAGCGGCCGCGGCCCACGGTCGAAGGTTGCGCATGGGAATCGTGCTCCTCGGTGTCGGTGTCGATGTGGTGTGGTCGCGGTCAGATCGCGCCGGCGCTGCGCATCATGCTCGTCGTGCCCCAGATGCCGAACCGCGATCGGCGGCCGCCGTCGCTCAGCATGGAGACCGGCAGCTCGATGACGATCGCGAGGTCGTTGATCCCCCGCACGAAGTCGACGGCCTGTCCCTGCGGGCGGAACGTGAGCGGTCCCTGCGGGATCTGGGACAGCGGCCCGTTCACCGGCTCGCGGTCGGGCAGGATGCGGAAGAACGCCTCGAGGTCGATGAAGAACGGATCGTCGCGCGGGCCGGCGAACAGCTGCACGCCGGTCGGCGAGCCGAGGATCTCCCCGGTGCGGCCCGTGAGCGTGCGCGCGGGGTTCGTCACCAGCGTGTTCGCCGTGCCGGTCTGGTTCGGCCGCACGGGGCCGACGAGGCGCACGGTCTGCCGATCGTTGCCGGCGAACGTCACCTGGAACACCAGGTCCTCGACGCCGTCGCCGTTGTTGTCGACCTTGATCTGGTACAGCGCCTCGTTCACGGTGCCGAAGCGCGCGGTCGGCGTGCGGGCGGGGGTGAGCGGCGACGACGTGCCGAGCACCAGCGCGATCCGGTCGGGCGTCGAGCCCGGGAACGCGTACACGTCGTTCACGTCGAAGCGCTGATTCATCTCGACGAGCGGCGTGTCCTGGTGGTCGGACGCCACGACGACGCCAGCGGCGGCGGCGACGACGACGAGAGCAGCGGCGATCGGCCCAGCATAGCGAGCGAGGGGCCGACCTCGGAGTGCGGGCAAGCGCATCGGAGGTCTCCTGCGACATGGTGAGAGAGCGGCGAACGGCGGCGAGCGACGGGAATACGTCGGCACCGCGTTGCTGGATCTCTGACCTGCGCATCGACGGCCATGGTGGCGGGCCTGAGCAGCAGCGCGCTCGGCTGGAGGACGCATCACCTCCATTGCGTTACGATCGGACCCATGAGGCTCAACGGCCGTATGTGTCCGATGGTAACGCGATGGAAATGATGCGTCCGCGTTCCCTCGCCTACGTGCTCAGCCCCCGCGCTCGCACCTTCGAGCATGTCCCCACAAGGCGGCGCTCGGCCGCGAGCTCCAGCTGCGCGGACACCGCGTCGAGCACGAGGTCTGGGTCGACGTGTACTACCGCGGCGAGGTCGTGCGGCGGCAGCGCATCGACACGCTCGTCGACGACTCGCTCGTCGTGGAGCTGAAATCCACCGTCGTGCTGGCGGCGTACGCTACAAGGCAGACGTACAACTACCTGCGCGCCTCGATGCTGGAGCGCGGCCTGACGCTCCACTTCGGGCCCGAGCCGAGGTTCTACCGCGTGCGCTGTCGCAACTGAGCGCGCGCGTCAGCCGTGCCCGATCTCCAGCTCCGCCTCGAGCACGCCGCCCGTCTCCACTTCCACCGACTCGGCGGCGACGACGCGCGCGTGCAGCGCACCGCCGGCGGCGACCATGACGCGGCGCGCGGCCACGTCGTCGGCGCGGAGCGTGCCGTGCACGACGAGCGTCGCCGCACGCGCGGACTGCACGACGACGGTGCCGTCGGGGCTCACCTCGCACGTCGCGCCGGCCGAGAGCAGCGGACCGCGCACCTCGCCGTCGACACGCAGGTCGCCGGTGACCTGCACCCGGCCGTCGACGTTCGTCCCCTCGGCCACCACGGTGAGCGGCGGTCCCTTCTTCGGCGCGGGCGGCGGGAGCTCGCGCGGCTCGGCGATCTCGTGCTCGAGTGGCTGTGGCATGGTGCCTAACGGGTTGAGTCTGGGGCCGGCGAGGGCGGCGCGGCGCGAACGCGTCGCGGATCGACCGCCTTGCCGAAGCGGCGAACCTCGTAGTGGACGTGCGGGCCGGTCGAGCGCCCCTCGTTGCCGACGCGGCCGACGACCGTGCCGCGCGTCACGTGGTCGCCCGCGTGCACCGTGGCCGACGACAGGTGCCCGAACAGGGTGCTGAAACCGTCGGCGTGGCGGATCGCGACGGCGAGGCCGTAGCCGTTGCGCCACTCCGCGTACTCCACGACGCCGTCGGCGGTGGCCTTCACCGGCGAGCCGTACGCGGCCGGGATGTCGAGCCCGGGGTGGAACTCGGCGCGTCCGCCGCCGAACGGGTTCGTGCGCCATCCGAAGCCCGACGACAGTCGCGCGACGATCGGCACGCCGGTGGGAATCGAGCGCAGACGCGACACCACGTGGTCGCGCACCGTGCCGACGCGCCGCTCGATGTCGTCCACCCACCCGTTCGCCGCCGACGCGCGATCCACGAGCACCGCGGTGGGCGTGGCCGAGTCGCGGGCGGCGCGGGCGGCGGCGACGCCGACCGAGTGCTCGAGCGCCGCGACGTCGGCCGAGAGCCGCGCCGTGCGCGCGGTGAGCGACTGCACGTCGACGGCGAGCCGCGCACGGTCGTCGCGCGCCTGCCGGGCCACGCCGGCGAGGAACGCGAGCGGCACGAGCCACAGCGCGAGCGCAGCGACCGTGGCGACGCGCCAGATCGTGCGGGGCCGGACGCGGATCTCGCGCACCGGGCGCGCGTGCCGCACCACGAGCAGCCGCACGTCCTGCGCATCCCCCGCCGACCGACCCTCCTCACGCGCCGTCGACCGGGCGCGCGCCGCGCGAGCGTTAGGCACCGCCCGGGCCCTGGGGCGCGACGCGCTGCATGGCGCGCGGCGTGAGCTTCAGCACCGCCTTGCGCGCCGGCGCGTCGGCGGTGAGCGCGTCGCCCTCCGACGCGGCCGGCACGCCGATGCGACACGTGGCGCGCACGACGGCGCCCGCCTCCGCGACGAACCGGGTCGCCCGCACCATGCCGCTCACGCGTCCCGACTCCAGCACGAACAGCGCGCCCGCGACGTCGAGCGTGCCGTCCACGTGGCCGGCGACGGTCACCGTGCGCGCGGCGAGCGTGCCGCGCACCGCGTCCTCGCTGCCGACCACCAGCCCGTCTCCCGCGACCTGCGGCTTGCGGCGCCTGAACATCGTTGCGTCCTCACTGCGTGGGGGCACGGCGCGCCGAATCGCCGGCGCCTGTCCCTCACAGGACGACCGGGCCGCACACCGGTCAACATCGCGCGGTCCCTCCCGCGTGACGCTCGACACGAGCGCCCGGTGTGACGCGCGCCACAGTGGCGGCGGCGCGACAGGATCGACGGGGGAACGGCTCGGACAGGATGACGAACCGAAGGAACGAAAAGCGGACACGATGACAGGACGGACAGGACGTGAACCAAACGACTAGTGCAGTGCCTTTGTCGTTGGTTCTCATCCTGTCCATCCTGTCATCCTGTCCAGACCGAGCCCGGGTCCTGTCACTCCTGTCGCGTCGCCCGGAACACGTAGCTCGCCTTCACGAACAGCGCGTCGCCCGTGCGGCGCAGCCCCGAGAACGCGAGCGCCTGCGGCTCGGTGAGCGTGTTGCCGTAGCCGACGAAGAACACGGTGCCCGGCGCCGGCCGGTACGAGAACAGCCAGTCGGTGCGCAGCGCGTTGCTCGCCCGCTCGGCGGAGGCCACGAACGTGCCCGGACTCGAGCCGGGGACAAGCAGCACGCCGCCGGTCGCCGGGTCGCGGAGCGGTGCGCGGCGGCTCGACTCGTACTGCGACACCACGCGCACGAACACCGGCCGCGCGAGCTGGTACTCCATCTTGAGGCGCGGGATGCGCGTCACGAGCGTCGCCTCGCCGTCGCTCCGGCGCGTGAAGCGCGAGCTCACGTACGTCGCGCTCACGCGCAGCCGGTCGCTCGGGCGCAGGTCGAGCGTGGCGTTGTAGTCGCGCCGCCGCGCGCGCGCGACGTCTCCGCGAAGTCGACGTCGTTCCCGATCGATCCGCCGACCGACGCGAAGAAGCGGCGGAACTGCGGCGTGGAGATGCTGTACGCGCTCGTGAGCGTCGCGATGCGCGCCGACGGCACGAACGGCACGATGCCGGCGTCGTTCGCGTTCCTGTTCACGAACAGTCCCCCGTAGCTCGCCGGGTCGAACGCGAAGCTCGCGAGCGTGGGGTTGACGTTCACGCTCCACCCGCCGCGCAGCGTGATCTGGTTCGACGCGGACACGCGGTCCTCGAGCACGCTGCGGCCGGCGAAGAAGTCGGCGTAGCGCCACAGCCCCGCGGTCGTGGCGAACACGTTGTAGCGCTCGAACAGCCCGCCGGGACGGCCGTACACGGTGAAGCGGTTCGAGAAGCTCGGCTGCACGTAGCCGGTGCGCGGCACGAAGCCGTTGTCCGTCTGGAAGCGCGGGCCGATGCCGATGACGTTGTAGTGAAAGCCCCAGTTCCGTCCCGTGCGATCGACGACGCCCTCCCACATCGGCGACGAGCGCGTCTCGCCGCCCTCCGACGTCACGCTCTGCACCGCCTGCACCTGCGCGAAGTAGATGCGGCGGAACACCACGCGCGCGTCGGCGCCGGCGACGTGGTTGTCGCGCGCGCGCCGCTCGTGCGCCCGCTGTACAGGATCCCCGCCGTGTTCTGGCGCCCGAAGTCGCGCCGCAGCCGCACGATGTTCACGAGCGGGCGCGACGCGTCGCTCGTCGTCGCGCGGTCGTCGACCGCGGACAGCACGGCGACGTCGCTGCGTCCGATCTTCCCCGTCAGCTTCGCCGCCGCTTCCGGCCGCACGATGCGGCGCGTGTAGACGAGCGTGTTGGGCACGTTGAACTGGTCGCTTCCCTCGACGAAGAACGGCCGCCGCTCCGGATAGAACAGCGCGAACCGCTGGTCGGTGGCGATCTGCGTCGCGTCCGCCTCGACCTGCGAGAAGTCGGGCTTCACCGTGCCGTTCAGCACGACGTCGCTGCCCACCGCCCAGCGCACGTTGCCGCCGAGCTGCGCGTCGTTCCGGTAGCGCCAGTCGCCGGACGGTGCGGCCGCGGCGCCGGCGGCGGTGTTCGTGAGCTCGGGGTTCAGCTCCACGACCTGCCCGTGCCGCATCCCCGCGAGCCCGACGAGCTTCCCCGCCTGCGCGATGAACGACGCCGACGCGCGCCGCGCCGGCGTCCACGTCTCCTCGTAGCCGGAGTGCTGCACGTGCCGCACGATCTGCAGCCCCCACCGCTGCGGCGCGCCCACCGGATAGCGCAGGCTCGCGAACGGGATGCGGATCTCGACCTCGTAGCCCCACTCGGTGACGCGTCCCTTCGACTGCCAGCGGAAGTCGGCGCTGAGGTCGTTCTGCCCCGGCATGACGTTGGACCCCGGGATGAACCCGCCCGCCTCGCTCTTCGTGCCGTCGGCCTGCACGCCTAACGGATTCACGATGAAGACGAACGCGCGCCGCCCCTCGTCGAACGTGTCGAGCTGGATCTCGACGTTGTCGTCGGCGCTCACGCGGTCGCGGTCGGCGAGCGTGGCCTGCACCGGGCCGTGCGGCTCGTACGCGCGCACGCCGAAGTGCATCGCCGTCGGCGAGTACCACACGAGCACCTCGGTGGAGTCGGGCGCGGGCCGGCCGTCGGCAGGCTGGTACAGCGAGAACCCCGTGAGCAGCGCCGCGCGACGCCACACCGGCTCGTCGAGCCGTCCGTCCACGTCGATCGTCGTGTCCGCGCGCACGGCCGGCACGGTGGTCTGTCCGGCGCGGCCGTTGTGCGTGGCGGAGTCGGTGACGGCGACGAGTGCGGCGAGAACGAGCGACAGCGACATGCGGGCGGGCGCGGCGGGGGCGAGAAGAACGGGCGGCGCGACTAAGATACTGCCGCATGCACGCCCGGACGTCCTCCTTGCGCGAGCTCGCGCTCCTCTTCCTCCGACTCGGCACGACCGCGTTCGGCGGGCCCGCGGCGCACGTCGCGATGATGGAGGACGAGGTCGTGCGACGCCGCGGCTGGCTCACGCGCGAGGCGTTCCTCGACTACCTCGGCGCGACGAACCTGATCCCGGGGCCGAACTCCACCGAGCTCGCGATCCACGTCGGTCACGCGCGCGCCGGCTGGCCCGGGCTCCTCGTCGCCGGCGCCTGCTTCATCCTCCCCGCGGCGCTCCTCGTCGGCGCGATCGCGTGGGCGTACGTGCGCTTCGGCGCGCTCCCCGCGGCGGTGGGCGTGCTGCGCGGCGTGAAGCCGGTGGTGATCGCCGTCGTGCTGCAGGCGCTGTTCACGCTCGGCCACACGGCGGTGAAGTCGCGCGTGCTCGCCGCGATCGGCGTCGGCGCCGTGGTCGCGTCGGCGCTCGGCGTGCACGAGCTGCTCGTGCTCGCGGCGGCCGGCGCGTGCGCGGTGCTGGCGCACGCGCGTCACGGCGTCGGAAGCGCGGTGGCGTTCTGGAAATCGCCCCTCGTGTGGTCGGTCGGCCCCGCCGCCGCCGCGCCGCTCGGGCTCGCCCCGCTGTTCGCCGTGTTCCTGAAGGTCGGCGCGGTGCTGTTCGGCAGCGGCTACGTGCTGCTCGCGTTCCTGCGCGCGGATCTCGTCGAGCGGCTGCACTGGCTCACCGAGCGGCAGCTGCTCGACGCGATCGCGGTGGGGCAGGTGACCCCGGGGCCGGTGTTCACCACGGCGACGTTCGTCGGCTACGTGCTCGCCGGTGCGCCGGGTGCCGCGGTCGCGACACTCGGCATCTTCCTGCCGGCGTTCGTGTTCGTCGCCCTGAGCGGGCCGCTCGTGCCGCGGATCCGCCGCTCCGTGGTCGCCGGCGCGGCGCTCGACGGCGTGAACGTCGGATCGCTCGCGCTCATGGCGGTGGTGACGTGGCAGCTCGCGCGCTCCGCGCTCGTCGACGTGCCGACGGTGATCGTCGCCATCGTCAGCGCGATCGCGCTGCTGCGCTTTCGCGTGAACTCGGCATGGCTCGTGCTCGCCGGCGCCGCGGTGGGGCTCGCGACGTACGCGCTGCGCGGTGCCTAACGCGGCGCGCCGCCGCGGCCCGGCGTGGCGAACGCGTTCATCACGCGCTGCACGAGCCCGGCCCAGACCCCGCCCGCCGGCGTCTTCAGCGGCACCGTGACGAGCGGGTCCCCCACGGCGACGAACGCCGCCCACGTGCGCGGCGGCTCGCCGCGCCGCACCGCGTCGAGCTTCGCCACGCGCAGGGCGTCGGCCACCGGGAGGCCGCGCGCGAGCGCCGCGTAGAACGCGTCGACGAACGGCACGGCGCCCTGGTCGCGGATGCGCCACTCGGTGGCCACGAGCGAGCGCGCCCCCGCCTCGAGGAACGGCGCGGTGAGTCCCTGGATCCCTTCCCCGCCGACGACGACGCCGCCGGCCGAGCGGCACGCGGAGAGCACCACGAGGTCGGCGTCGAGGCGCAGCGCGGCGAGGTCGCCCGGTCCGACGAAGCCGCTCTCGCCGCCGCCGGGTGCGAGCGCGAGCGCCGTGCGCGCCGCCGAGCGCTCGTCGACGACGGCGTGCGTGGCGAAGTGCAGCACCCGATAGCGCCGGAGGTCGGCGCGCTTCAGGAACAGCGCGCTCGCCGCGTCGCCGACGCGCACGTCGGCCGACGGCGAGTAGCGCGCCACGAGCGCCACCTCGCGCTCGGCACCGCGGAGCGGCGGCAGCCCGCCCGACGCGTCGAACGCGTCGCGATACGTCTCCTCCGCCGCCCCGCCGGCCGACGCCCGCGACAGGCGGACCGTCGGGTTGCCTAACGCGAGCAGCGGCGCCGCCGCGGGTGCCGCCGGTGCCGCCGCGCGCACGACGCGCGTCGCGCGCGCCTCTCTGCCGCTCCGCTGCCAGAGCGTGGCCACCACCGACGCGGAGGGGGCGACGCCGAACGCCCACCGCTCCACGGCGAGGTGCCCGTCGGCCAGCCGCAGCGCGTCGAACGGCAGCCGGTGCAGCGGCCCGTCGGGCACCACGACGAGCCGCGTGACGCGCGCGTCGAGCAGCGGCATCGCCGGGTCGAGCAGCGCCGCGCCTAACGTCCGGCCGAGCCGCGCCGCGTCGACGCCGCTCTCCAGCAGCCGGCCGAAGCGCGTCACGCGGTCGGCGAGCGAGTCGACCGGCGGCAGCACCCGCGCGCGCACGCCGTCGCGCCGCACCACGAACACGGTGAGCGGCGCGCCCGCGCCGCCGACGTACGCGAGCAGCGCCGTGCGGTCGTCGGGGAGCGCCGCCGCGACGTCGACGGCGCGCAGCGAGCGCGCGGCGACGTGGCGCGCGGTGTCCGCGCGCGCGACGGCCGGCGCGGCGGCGCGGAGCGCGTCGGCGCGGTCGAGACGGTCCATGAGCTCGCGCGCGCGCCAGCGCTCCGCGAGGTCGAAGGCGGCGATCGCGCGCCCGCCGCCGACGATCGCGCCGAGCGCGCGCGCCCACGCGTCCTCCAACCCGTGCGGCTCCGCGGCCGCCGAGAACACGTGCGCCCGCTGGAAGGCGAGCGTCCGCAGCTCGGTGTCGCTCAGTCGCGCGCGCAGATGCTCCACGTCGTCGAGCGCGGCGGCCATCTCCGCTTCCGCGCGCGCGACGTCGTTCCGCCGCGCGTGCACGTCGGCGAGGCGGATGCGCACGTCGAACCCGACGAAGTCGGTCTCGGTCGGATCGCCGGGCGCGACGGCGAGGTTCCGGATGTACTGCTGCAGTGCACGCTCGGCCGTGGCGAGGTCGCCGCGCGCGACGGCGAGCCGCGCCTCGTCGTCGGTGATCTCGTCGCGGTAGTCCGCGCCCGGGAGCCGCGGGAGCTGCGCGCGCGCGGCGGCGAGCGCGCTCGCCGCCGCCGTCCAGTCACGCTCCCGCTGCGCGACCGCGGCGAGGACGCGCTGCGACTCGAAGATGCCGTTGAAGTCCTGCGCGCGGCGCGACCAGACGAGTCGCTCCGTCGCCAGCCGTCGGGCGCGCGCCGTGTCGCCGCCGGCGAGCGCGGCGAACCCCTGGAACTTCCGCGTGAGCAGGAGATTCACGGTGTCGCCCGTGGCGAGCGACAGCGCCGCCGCGCGATCGAGGTGTTGGGCCGCGGCGGCCCAGTCGCCGAAGTTGATCGCGAGGAGGCCCATGAGGCGGTGCGCGTCGGCGACGGCGGACGGGGCATGCGTCGCCTCGCCCTCGGCGAGCGCGCGCCGCGCGACCTCGCGCATCTCGGCGTATCGTCCCAGCGACTCGAGCGCGTACGAGTGCCAGATCAGCGAGTTGGCGAGCGCGCCGTTCGCGTGCGCCTGCTCGTACAGCGCCGCGGACCGATGCGCGGCCACGAGCCCCGAGTCGAACGGCGCGTTGTGCAGCAGCAGCACCTTGGCGAGCGACAGATAGCCGTCGCCCTCGATGCGGAGCGCGTGTGCCCGCCGCGCGAGCGCGATGCCCGAATCGACCGTGGCCTGCGCCTCGCGCGGACGACCGCGCAGCGCGTACAGCAGTCCGCGGCGGATGTCGAGCAGCGCGCGCACGTCGAACGCGGAGTCGGGCACGAGCCGCGCGGTCGTGTCGAGCAGCGCCCCGAGGACGTCGAGCCCCTCCGTCTTGCCGCGCGAGGACGCGAGCCACACGAGCGCGTGCGCCGCCGCGCCGTCGTCACGCAGGGTGCGCGCGAGCGCGCGGGCGCGCGTGAACTCGGCCACCGCGGCGGGCGTGAAGCGCCGCTCCTCGAGGCCCTCGCCGAGGCCGAGCCGCGCATACAGCGCGTAGCCGTCCGCGGGCCCCGCATCGAGTCGGCGATACAGCCGCTCGGACGTCGGATAGTCGTAGCGCAGCCGCGCGAGCGTCGCGACGCCGAGGACCGCCGCGCGGTCGCCGGAGTCGCGCGCCACGCGTGCGCTCCACTGCGCGCCGAGTCGCGTCGCGCTGTCGCCTTCCACGGCACGGGTCGCGGCGCGCACCACGGCGCGCGGCGGCTCGCCGGCGGGTGCCGCGGATGGTGCGAGCAGCAGGCAGACGAGCAGAGCGAGCATCGCCGCCTCGTATCGGAGAGTGCGTCACGATAGAGGCGGCTGGATGCACTGGCAAGCGCGGGCCCCTACATGCTTCCTCCCGCGGCAGCGGCGGCGACCGCCGTCGGCGCCCGGCGCGGCACGGCCGTCGAGTCGCTCTGCCGACTGGCGAGCAGGGCGTAGCCCGCGCGTCCGAACACCGCGGTCGCGTACACGCCGCACCCCTTCGCGCGCACGCAGCCGTTGTACCGGAGCAGCGCCTCCCGCACCGACTCCGACGCGTCGAGCGCGATGCGGAGCACGGCGGTGCCGAGGCAGATGTTGACGCGCAGGTCGTGCATGTCGTTGCCGCAGCCGCGGATGTCCTTCTTCCAGCTCGGCATGACCTGCATGACGCCGCGGGCTCCCGCGCGCGAGCGCGCGGTCGGCGCGAGCGACGCGTTCTCGACGCCGATGACGCCGACGACGAGCAACGGATCGAGCGCGCGCAGACGGGCGAACTCCATGACGTGCGCCGCGACGGTGCGGGCGCGGCGCTCGGGAGCGCCGTTCGCCACGAGCCAGCGTGTCACCGTGCGCACGGAATCAGCGAGGATCGCACTGTCGGCGGCCGCCGCGGCGGCGGAATCGGCCTGCGCGGCGGCGGCACACGGGCCCCCGGCGAGCAGCGCGACGACGAGCGCGAGGTGGAGCGAGCGGTCCCGGAGCGGACTGGTGAGCATGACGCCTCCCGGTGGCTGGTCCGGGGCCGGCATGGGGCAAGACTCGTGGCCCGGCGGCGCAATCGGACGCAAGTCGCCGCCGCGCCGACGGTTAGGCAGGCGGCTTTACGGCGGGCGGTCCGCACGACCCTGTGGTGCGCGCGCCACGCCGGCGTGGCGCGCATCCTACACTCTTTCCGCCTAACGCCGCTCCCAGGCGTCGTTCGCGCGGTCCATGTCGGGGTACACCTTCCGCGGATCCACCTCCGCGCGCCTAACGGTCCTGCCGGCCGGCGCGCGGTACGTGAAGCGCGGGCCGAGGTTCCACATCTGCACCGGGAGCCGCACCGTCTCCGTCGTGCCGTCGTCGAACGTGAGACGCAGCTCGGCCGGCATGATCATCGTGCCGCGGCTCGACAGCCACACGCGCGCGCGGCGGTCGGCGCCGCCCGCGGTCACCGAGTCCACGGCCTGGTCGAGGCGCGCGGTCGTGTACACCCAGTCGCGCCAGAACCAGTCGAGATCCATCCCCGACGCGTCGCGCATGACGCGGAAGAAGTCTGCCGGCGTCGGGTGCTTGAACGCCCACGTCGCGATGTAGTCGCGGAACGCGGCGTCGAACCGCTCGGGACCGAGCACCTCGGTGCGCAGCAGGTGCAGCATGAGCGCCGGCTTCTGGTAGCCGGTCCACATCAGGTCGCGCACCTCGGTGGGATTCGTGATGAGCGGTTGCTCCTGCCCCGCCGTCGTGTGCGTCGCCGCGAGGTGCAGCGGGTTCACCTCGATCGTGTCGCCGTATGCGGTGCCGGCGAAGTAGAGCGCCGCGTTGCGCAGGTCGATGAACGAGTTGAATCCCTCGTCCATCCACGGATAGAGCCGCTCGTTCGACCCGACGATCATCGGGAACCACTCGTGCCCGAACTCGTGCGCGAGATCCCAGAACTGTTCCTGGCGATTGCTCAGGTTCGGCACGAACGTGAGCATCGGGTACTCCATCCCCTGCACCGGCCCCTCGACCGTCGTCGCGTGCGGCCACGGGTAGCGGTACCACTGCTCGCTGAAGTGCTTGATGGTCGTGCGCGCCATCTTCTGTGCCTCGGGCCATTTGTCGGCCGTCGGGCGATACAGCGTCTGGATGAGGATCCCGTCGTAGCCGCTCGCGTCCCAGATCCAGTTCGGCGCCCCGGCCCACGCGAAGTCGCGCACGTTCGTCGCCGTGAAGTGCCACGTGTACGGGTGGTTGCCGGGACGCGTCCGTCGCGGGTCGCCGGCCTCGGCGCGCGTCACGATGGCGACCGCGGTGTCGGAGCGGCGCGCGGCGGCGAGGCGCGCGCGCTGCGCGGCGGTGAGCACCGCCTCGGGGTTCCGCAGCTCGCCGGTCGCGGCGACGAGATAGCTCGCGGGCAGCGTGAGCGTGACGTCGAAGTCGCCGTACTCGAGATAGAACTCGCCGGCGCCGATGTACGGCTCCTGGTTCCACCCGCGCACGTCGTCGTACACCGCCATGCGCGGGTACCACTGCGCGATCTCGTACAGCGGCCCGTCGCGCCCCATGCGTCCGACGCCCTGCTCGGGCACGGTGAAGTGCCACGCGAAGTCGAGATCGACCGACGCGCCCGGCGCGAGCGGCCGCGGAAGGTCGATGCGCAGCGTGGTGCCGTAGCGCGTCCGCTTCATCGGTGCACCGGCGATCGTCGCGGTGTCGAGCGACGGCTGCCCGGTGAACCCGCCGCACGAGAAGTCGAACGACACCTCGCCGAAGACGAGCGGCGGCTGATCGAGCGTGCTCATGATCGACGTCGGCGCGCAGATGTTCTGCTCCACCTGCAGCCAGAGGTACGGCAGCGCGCGCGGCGCGTTGTTGACGTAGTGGATCGTCTCGCGACCGCGCAGCATGTGCGTCGCCGTGTCGAGCGACGCGACGATGCGGTAGTCGGCGCGCTGCTGCCAGTACCGCGGCCCCGGCCGTCCGTCGCCGCCGCGGTACTCGTTCGGCGACGGCAGCGGCAGTTGCCGGAACGGCGAGCTGTCGGCGACCGAGAGCTCGCGCGGCTGCGCCGAGAGCGGTGCGGCGACGGTCGCGAGCATGACGGCGAAACGATGAAAATTGGACATGACGCGGCTCATTGGGCTCGGCGTTTTCGTCCACAGATTGCACAGACGAGCCACAGCGATGAGGCTGAAGCTAATAGCGATCGCCTCATCGCTGTTGCTTGTCTGTGTAATCTGTGTTCAATGCAGTTCAACGAGGCACCCTCGATCGATTTCCGACACGGACCGACAGCCCGCGAGCGCCATCGTCAGCTCGAACTCGGCGACGAGGTTCGCGAGCACCTCGCGCACGCCCGCCTCGCCGGCGAGCGCGAGCCCGTAGACGTACGGGCGGCCGACCCCCACCGCCCGCGCGCCTAACGCGAGCGCGCGCACGACGTCCGCCCCGCCGCGCACGCCGCCGTCCATGAGGACCGGTGCGCGTCCGCCGACCGCTTCCACGATCGCCGGCAGCGCGTCGACGGCGGCGATGCTCCCGTCGACCTGGCGGCCGCCGTGGTTGGAGACCCACACGCCGTCGACGCCCGCGTCGAGCGCGCGGCGCGCGTCGTCGGGGTGGAGGATCCCCTTCAGCACGATCGGCAGGCGCGTGCGCGCGCGGAGGAACGGCAGGTCGGCCCACGTGAGCGACGGACGCGAGTACGTGGCGACGAAGCGGCGCACGGCGGCGCGCGCGGTGCCCGTGCGCAGGTTGCGGAGCGCGCCGCCGGGGACGGCGCGGGCCATCGCGAGCAGGGTGCGCACGGCGGCCGCGGTGGGACGCACGCGCGCCGGCGCTGCGCCCGGCAGCGGCTCGGCGAGCTTGCGCATGAACACCGGGTCGCTCGTGTACTGCGCGATCCCCTGCCCGCGCAGGAACGGCAGGTGCCCGAGCTCCAGGTCGCGCGGGCGCCAGCCGAGCAGCGTCGTGTCGAGCGTGACGACGATCGCGTCGCAGCCGCACGCCTCGGCGCGGCGCGCGAAGCTCTCCACCAGCTCGTCGTCGCGGCTCCAGTAGAGCTGGAACCATCGCGGCGACGTGTGCATGGCGCCCGCGCACGCCTCCATGGGCACCGACGCCTGGCTCGAGAACACCATGGGGATGCCTAACGACGCGGCGGCGCGCGCGACGGCGAGGTCGGCGTCGGGGTGGGCGAGCTCCAGCACGCCCACCGGCGACACGACGAGCGGCGAGGGGAGCCGGCGCCCGAACAGCTCCACGCTCGTGTCGCGCACCGACACGTCGCGCAGCACGCGCGGCACGAGGCGGCGGCGCTCGAACGCGCGGCGGTTCGCGCGCACCGTCTCCTCGCTCCCCGCGCCGCCCGCGACGTACGCGTACGCCGCGGCGCTCATCGCGCGTGACGCGTCGGCCTCGAGGCGCGCGGGGTCCACGGGCACGCGTGGCTTCGCTCCCGCGGCGCCGGCGAGGTAGATGTCGGTCTGTCGCTTCGGCGTCGGTGTGGCGTCGGGCACTGCGCGGCAATCGTTCTGGTACGCGGCGCGTCGGATCGGTGCGGCGCCTCGGCGAAGCACGCGCATGGTGCCCGCATGCCGAGTGGACAACCGCGCCGCCGAGGATATAGCGTATGGCCATGGCCGTCACCATCCCGCGCTACACCGTCGACGATCTCGAGCGGTTCCCGAGCGACGGGAACCGCTACGAGCTGCTGGACGGGGTGCTGCTCGTGACGCCCGGGCCGGCGCCGGTGCACGAGATCGTGGTGAGCCGGATCCTCGCGCGGCTCATCGTGGCTGTGCAGCTCCCCGGCCACGCCTACGTGTTCGGCCACGGAGCGGTCACGAGGCCGCCCGGCACGCAGCTCGAGCCGGACATCCTCGCCGTCCCGCCACGATTCGCGTCGGACGCGACGTGGGCAGACGTCACCGAGCGCTGGCTCGCGGTAGAGGTGTACAGCCCCTCGTCTCGCTACTACGACCGCGACTTCAAGCGCGATGCCTACCTCGCCTTGGGCGTGCGTGAGGTGTGGCTCGTCGACCGGCGCGAGCAGTCGGTCGAGGTCTGCCGCGCCCCCGGCGCCGGCGAGATCGTGCGCGACAACATCCGCTGGCGGGTGCCCGAGCTCGATCTCGTGGTGCCCGTCAATCTCGCGGAGATCTTCGCCGGCGTCGACTGACGCGCCTAACGCGTCACGGCTTGCGGGCGCGCGCGGCGCTCGTGTCCAGTGCGGCCCCGCCGCTCGTCATGGTCCCGTTCTTCGCGGACCTGTCGCCGAGGACGCCGCCGTACGCGCCGCCCATCGGCGTGGGAGCGGCCGGCTTCTTGTCGCCGTTCACTCCGCCGGAGACGCCGCCGCGGGGCTGCGGCCGAGCGGTGGCGGAGTCGGGGTGCGGGACGGCGGGCTGCGCGTGCGCGACGCGTGCCTGCGCGGCGCCGAGCAGGGCGAGTGCGGCGAGCGTGCCGCACGAACGGGCGAGCGTGGAAACGGTCATGACGGGATCCGGTCGAGGTCACGGTGAATGCGCGATGGTCGCGCTCCCGTGACACGACGTCACACGCGCACGCTTCTCACGCCGGCTCCGCCGCGCGCGCCGTCGCCTGCCGCACCGCCGGTGCGACGCGCGTGCCCACGAGCTCGATCGCCCGCATCACCGCCGCGTGCGGCGTCGGCCCCACCGTGAGCTGCAGCAGGAACCGATCGAGCCCGCCGAAGATCTCGTGCTCGTAGAGGATCTTGTCGATGACCTCCTGCGGGCTCCCGACGAGCAGCGCGCCGCGCGGGCCCGTCTGCGCGTCGAACTGCGCGCGCGTCTGCGGCGGCCACCCGCGCTCGCGGCCGATGCGCGTCATCACGTCGGCGTGCGGCGGATAGAACACGTCCGCGGCCTCACGCGCGGTCTCGGCGACGAAGCCGTGCGAGTTGATGCTCACCTTGAGCCGCGACGCGTCGTGCCCGGCGCGCGCGCCCGTCTCGCGGTACAGATCCACGTACGGCACGAAGCGGTCGGGCGTGCCGCCGATGATCGCCAGCGCGAGCGGGAGGCCCAACGTGCCCGCGCGCACCACCGACTGCGGCGTGCCGCCGACGGCGATCCACACCGGTAGCGGATCCTGGATCGGCCGCGGATACACGCCCTGTCCGGACAGCGGCGCGCGGAAGTGGCCGTTCCACGTCACGCGCTCCTGCTCGCGCAGCTTCAGCAGCAGCTCGAGCTTCTCCGTGAACAACGCGTCGTAGTCGTGCAGGTCGAAGCCGAACAGCGGGAACGACTCGATGAACGAGCCGCGCCCCGCCATGATCTCGGCCCGCCCGCCGGAGACGAGGTCGAGCGTCGCGAACTGCTGGAACACGCGCACCGGGTCGTCGGAGCTGAGCACCGAGACCGCGCTCGTGAGCCGGATGCGCGACGTGCGCGCCGCCGCCGCCGCGAGCACCACGGCGGGGGCCGACACGACGTAGTCGGCGCGGTGGTGCTCGCCGACGCCGAAGACGTCGAGCCCGACCTGGTCGGCCAGCTCGATCTCCTCGAGCAGGTCGCGCATCCGCTCGGCCGGCCCGATCGTATTGCCGCCGACCGGGTCGCGCCCCGTCTCGGCGAACGTGTAGATGCCGATCTCCATCCGCGTAACTTGCCGCGTCGTCCCATCGGATGGTACCGTAGCCCCATGCCGATACCTTCTCTCTCGCGCCGCCGCTTCGTCGCGACGTGCGCGGCGACGCTCGGCGCGGGCCTCCTCCCGCGCGCCGGCCGGGCGGCACCGTCCCCGCATCCCACGCCGCGTCCGGGGATCACCGGCGCGAAGGTGCTCACGCACGAGCAGCTCGCCGACTCGCCGAAGCTCGTCCCGCTGTTCGATGGAGTCCGGGCGATCCCGCAGATCGTCGACGGGATCCGCTGCAACTGCGGCTGCGCGTCGATGACCGGCTACTACTCGCTGCTCTCGTGCTTCGAGGGCGACGCGATGGCGCGCGCGTGTCCCATCTGCCAGGGACAGGCGCGGCTGGTCACCCGCCTGCACAAGGAAGGCAAGACCCTGGACGAGATCCGCGTCGCCGTCGACGCCCAGTTCGGATGAGGCGCGCCATGCTTCGCTCGATCCGCGCGCTCGCCGCGCTCCTCGTCGTGCCGCCGACGCTCGCCCACGCGCAGATCCGCGCGAGCGAGATCGGCTCCGTGTCGCAGATCATGGACGGCACGAAGATCACGGTGCAGTACTCGCGGCCGCGCGCGCGCGGTCGGGATCCGATCTTCGGCACGAAGGCCGTGCACTGGGGCGAGGTGTGGACGCCGGGCGCGAACTACGCCACCACGCTCGAGACGTCGAAGGGGGTGAAGCTCGACGGCCACGCGGTGCCGAAGGGACGCTACTCGGTGTGGTTCGTCGTGCGGCAGACGGGCGACTGGACGCTCGTGCTCGACCCGCAGGACCGCCGCTACCACATGAACCCGCCCGACTCGAGCGCGACGCAGGTGCGCTTCCCGGTGCACGTGGACAGCGCGGCGTTCACCGACGTGCTGACGTGGTCGTTCCCCGAGCTGCGCGCGGACGGCGGCACGCTCGCGTTCCAGTGGGAGCGCAAGCGCGTCGCGCTGCGCGTCGAGGTCGAACCGTCGCTCACGGTGACCATGGCCGCCGCCGACGCGCTGCCGTACCTCGGCCGCTTCGAGTACGCGGACAAGGACCGGCAGGGGAAGCCGATCACCGCGGCGCTCGTCGTCACCTACGACGACACCGCGCGCACGATGAAGGCGCAGTTCGATCCCTACGACGCGTACATGGGCCGCTTCGCGATGATCCGCGTCGCGCCCGACTGGTTCGTGCCGGGCCTCTACGACACGGACGGCAAGATCTACGAGGTCTACCGGCCGGAGATGGTGTTCCAGTTCACGCGCGCGGGCGCGAAGGCGGCCACGCTGGATCTGCGCGACGAGAACGACTCGCTCCAGTTCCGCGCGTCGCGCAAGCCATGACGGCGAGCCCAACGCGCGACGACCCGCACGCGGGGCAGCCGGTGCGGACGGCTGGCGCAGCGCTCGACGGTGCGCGGGCCGCGGTGATCCTCGTGCACGGGCGCGGGGCGTCGGCGGAGAGCATCCTGTCGCTCGCCGAGGCGCTCCCCGTCGACGGCGTGGCGTACCTCGCGCCGCAGGCGGCGGGCGGCACGTGGTATCCGTTAGGCTTCATGTCGCCCATCCCACGCAACGAGCCGGGGATCACGTCGTCGATGTGGGCGATCGACCGCCTGTTCGCGCGCATCGCGGACGCCGGCGTGCCGCCCGAGCGCACGATGCTGCTCGGCTTCTCGCAGGGCGCGTGTCTCGCGACCGAGTACGTCGCGCGCCACGCGCGGCGCTACGGCGGCGTCGCGGGGCTGAGCGGCGGCTTGATCGGCCCCGACGGCACGCCGCGCGACTACGCCGGGTCGCTCGACGGCACGCCCGTGTTCCTTGGCTGCAGCGACGTCGACTTCCACATCCCGGCCGAGCGCGTGCGCGAGACGGCCGAGGTGCTCGCCCGGCTCGGCGGGGACGTCGACATGCGGCTGTACCCCGGCATGGGGCACGGGGTGAACGAGGACGAGATCGAGGCGGTGCGCGGGATCGTCCAGGGCCTGGGCGATTGAATTGAACCGCAGAGGGCCGCAGAGGGCCGCAGAGAACGGCAACTGCTTTTTTACCACAGAGGACACGGAGGACACGGAGGAAACCACCTCTTTTGAAAGGTTCTCCTCTGTGTCCTCCGTGTCCTCTGTGGTTCAAAAGAAAGGGCAGTCCTCTGCGGCCCTCTGCGTCCTCTGCGGTCAATAAACCAAGCGTAGCCGCCTAACGACTTCCACCTGGTCGCCGCGCATGCTCCGGGATCTTCGCCGGACGCGGCGGCGCCAGCACCGCCTTCGTCTCGACGAGCTTCATCGCCTCCTGCACGGCGCGCTCGAGCTGCGGGTCGCGGCCGCGCGCGATGGCCTGCGACTCCTGCACGACCTCGATGTCGGGCGGCACCCCTTCGCCCTCGACGATGTACTGGCCGCTCGGCCCGAACACGGCGAGCGCCGGCGCGGTGATCGTGCCGCCGTCGACGAGCGGGTAGGGCACGGACGCGTTCACGAGACCGCCCCACGTGCGCGTGCCGATGAGCGGCCCGACCCCCATCTGCCGGAACACCCATGGGAAGTAGTCGCCGCCGGAGCCCGCGAGCTCGTTCGTCACGAGCACCTTGGGGCCGAGGATGCCGGACGCCGGGAGGCGCGTGTTCGGCGCGCCGGGAACGAACGTCGACACGCCGCCGACCGGTCGCCGCAGCATGATCCCCACCATGTAGTCGTCGAGCAGGCCGCCACCGTTGAACCGCTCGTCGATCACGGCGCCGTGGCGGTCCTGCTGCGCGAAGTAGTAGCGGTCGAACGCGGTGATCGCCGGCGGGCTGGTGTTGGGCACCCACACGTAGGCCAGTGTGCCGTGCGACAGCGAGTCGACCCGCCGGCGGTTGTCCTCGATCCACGCGCGCTGCCGCAGCTGCGATTCGCTGCGCACCGGCACCACGGTGACGTTCCATCCGCCGTCGTCGTTAGGCCGATCGTTCAGGCGCAGCACGGTCTGCCGGTCGGCGGTGCCGTCGAGCGCCTTCCACGGCTCGTCGCGCGTCGTGATGGGGACGCCGTTCACGGCGAGGAGGTAGTCGCCGACGCGCGCCTTCACCCCCGGCGCGTCGAGCGGCGCGCGCAGCCCCGGGTTCCAGCTCTCGCTCGTGTAGATGCGCGCGATGCGCCACCGGTCGCCGTCGGCGACGAGGTCCGCGCCGAGCGCGCCGATCTGCGACGAGTCCGTGGCCGGGTAGTCGCCGCCGCGCGTGAACGAGTGCCCGACGGACAGCTCGCCGCCCATCATGTCCTCGACGTACGTGAGGTCGTCGCGGTGGCGCACCCACGGCAGCAGCGGCTCGTAGCGCGCGCGCACCGCGGTCCAGTCGGCGCCGTGGTGGTTCGGGTCGTAGAAGAAGTCGCGCTCGATGCGCCACGCCTCGTCGAAGATCTGCTTCCACTCCTTCGTCGGGTCGAGCGGCATGCCTAACGAAACGCGCAGCGCCCCCTCGCCGGCGCGCGGCGCCGTGGCCGTGCCGGCGACGACCCAGCTCTGCCCCGCCTGCCACATGAGCTTCTGCCCGTCGCCCGACGCCGAGACGCGCGACACGCCGCTCACGAACGGCTCGCTGCGGCGCTTCGTCATGTCGAACCGGTGCAGCGCGGTGCCGGGCTGGTTCGGCACGCGCTCGCCGACGAACAGCACGCCGGCCGGGCCGGGCACGAGCAGCGCGTAGTCGCGCGCCGGCATCGGCAGCGCGAGGATGCGCCGGTCGATGCGGTCGAAGTCGATGCGCACGGTCGGGACTCGGGACTCGGCACTCGGGACTCGCGTGCTGTCGGTCGGCGCGCGCACCGCCACGCGCCCCGAGTCCCGAGCCCCGAGTGCCGAGTCCCGCGGCGCGCCCGGCGTCGGCGTACCCGGACGCGGCGTGGTGGGCGCGCCGATGATGCGCGCCGCCGCCTCCTCGTCGCTCTCCGGCAGGAACGGCGTCGCCTCGTCGGCGCGCAGCACGGCGACGTACACCGAGTTCGTCGACGTGCGCGTGAGGCTCCCGAGGTCCGCCCACCCGCTCTGCACGCCGAGGTCCGTGCTCGCGAGGAAGTAGAGCCAGCGGCCGTTGCGGTCCCACACCGGCTCCCCCGCGCTCGCGAGCGCGTCGGTGAGCACGTGGCGCGCGCCGTCGGCGCCGCCCCACACCACGATGCGGCGGAACTGGTTCGGGAACGACTTCGCGTACGCGATCCACCGCGAGTCGGGCGACCACTGTGGCCGCATGGAGCCCTGGTCGTTCGCCGCGCCGCCGGTGTCGACGGTCGTGAGGCGGCCCGTGGCGAGGTCCATGACGCGCAGCCGCACCTTGTCGTCGACGAACGCGATGCGCGCGCCGTCGGGCGACCACGCGGGGCTCCACGCGAACTTCGCGTCCGCGATCGGCAGGACGCGCGGGGTGCCTAACGCATCGGCGCTCGCGACGAGCAGCCGGTAGCCGCTCCCCTCGTCCGAGAACCACGCCACACGCTGCCCATCGGGCGCCCACACCGGCGCGCGGTCGGCGGCGCCCGGCGAGCGCGTGAGATTGCGCGCGTCGCCCTTCTCCACCGGTACCGTGAAGATCTCGCCGCGTGCCTCGAACAGCGCACGCTTGCCCGTGGGGCCGAGCGACGCGCTCGCGATCTGTCGCGTGACGTCGGTCCAGTGCGGCATCGCCCACGGGAAGTCGCCGCGCGCCTCGATCGTCAGCTTCTTCGGCTGGCCGCCGGCGGCGTCCATCGTCCACAGCCAGCCGTCCTGCTCGAAGACGAGCGTGCTCCCCTGCCCGCCGAGCGACTTCACGTCGGCGTTCGAGAAGCGCGTGAGCTGCTTCAGCGCCTGCGTGCGCGTGTCGTACGACCACACGTTCGTCGCCCAGTCGCGGTCGGAGAGGAAGTAGATCGTCTCGCCGAGCCACACCGGATCGATGTCCATCGTGCGCTCGTTAGGCAGCCGGGTCTCGGCGCCGCTCGTCGCGTCGGTGATGGTGAGCGGCGTGTTCTGGCCGCCGCGGTACGACCGGAACTCCACGTCCCACCGGTCGACGCGGTCGACGACGAGCCGCTTGCCGTCGGGCGCGAAGCTGCCGCGGAAGCCCATGTACGCCGGGATCTGCCGCGCCGGGCCGCCGTCGAGCGGGATGGTGAACAGCTTCGCGTACGACGTCGGCGCGGAGACGCGGCCCGACGCGAACAGCACCGCGCGGCCGTCGGGCGTCCAGCCGCGGGCGCGCTCGCCGGCGGGGCTCCACGTGAGCCGCCGCGCGTCGCCGCCCTCCGCCGGCACGACCCACACCGCGGGCCCGCCCGAGCGCGTGGACGTGAACGCGATCCACTTGCCGTCGGGCGAGAACTGCGGCTCGCTCTCGACCGCGGGAGTGCTCGTGAGCCGACGCGCGTCGCCGCCGTCGCGACTCACGACCCACAGGTCGCCGCCGTAGGTGAACGCGATCTGCGTCGCGCTCAGCGTGGGCTGGCGAAGAAGGCGCGTGCCCTGCGCGGCGAGCGACGAGAGCGGCAGGACGGCGAGCAGGACGAGCGCGCGAAGCGAGCGCATGGCGTCGACGATACTGGTTCGGTGGGCAGCGGCGTGGCGCAACGATAGACGCGTGCGCCGGGGGCTGCCAGGCGTCGATCAGGCCGGAGTCGCCGCGTCCGCCAGTCGCCGCATCGCCTCGCGCGACGCGAGCTCGGCGTCGATGCGCGCGCCGATCGCGCGCGCCGCCTCGACGTCGCGCGTCAGCTCGTCGAGCGAGCCGCCGCCGCCGTGCAGCCGCAGGAGATCGAGCCGCACCGCCTCCAGCGCGGCCACCGCGGTCGCGTGCCGCTCGTCGGCCGCGGGCTCGCCGCGCGCTTTCAGCGCGAGCGCGTCGGCCTGCAGCCGGGCGAGCAGCGCCGGCACGTCGCCGAGTCGGGCGCGTGCGTCGGCGGGGAGCGCGACGAACAGCTCCTCCGCCGCGCGGCCCAACGCGAGCACCGTCGGCTCGCCGCCCACCGGCACGGCGGGCGCCGCGCCGCGCAGGCCGATCCCCGCGACGCGGAACAGCGCGCTGCCGAAGCGTCCCGCGAGCAGCCGGCGCCAGAGCCCACCGGGCCGCCGCATCCACGCGTTCCACACGAGTCGCAGCGTCGCCGTCGCCGCGACGATGCCGCCGCCCCCGCCGAGCGTGCCGAGCGCGAGGAGGTCGAGCGTCGTGAGCCAGTAGCAGAACGCCGTCGCCGCGACGCCTAACGCGATCCAGCCGAACGGGACGCGGGCGCGCGACGCGTCGGCGCCGTCGCCCTCCTCCTGCGCGGCGCGCGTCTCGAGCGCGAGCGCCGGGCGCACGGCTCCGTGACCGTATCCGGCGGCGAGCAGCGTCCGCGCGCGCAGCCCGACCTGAGCCAGCCGGGCGAGCGCGATGCACGCCGTGAGCATCGTGCACACCATGAGCACGATGAGCGAGATGCCGAACAGCCCGGGATCCTCGAGCACCGCCGCGGTGGCCGCGACGAGCGACGCGAGCAGCGCGTTGCCGATCTCGCTGCCCGCGCCGCCGACGTCGCGCAGGAACGCGCGCACCGGTGCCGGCACCTCGGGCACGTCGCCGCGCGAGGCGCCGAGCGCCGCGGCGAGCGCCTCGGCGCTCTCCCACCGCTCGGCGGGCGACTTCGCGAGGCACCGGTCCACCGCGCGCGTGAACGCCGGCGGCAGCGACGGACGCGCGGCGAGTAGCGGCGGCGCCGGCGCCGCCGCGTGGCGTGCGAGCATCGCCAGCGCGTTAGGCGCCTCGAACGGGAGCCGGCCGCTCGCCGCGTAGAACGCCGTCGCGCCGAGCGAGTACAGGTCGCTGCGCGTGTCGGCGCGCTCCCCCGCCGCCTGCTCGGGGCTCATGTACGCCGGCGTGCCGATCGCCGTGCCGTCGATGGGCGTCGTGCCTTCGACGGCGCGCGCGATGCCGAAGTCCGTGACGAGCGCGCGCCCGCTGCCGCGCTCCAGCAGCACGTTGTCGGGCTTCACGTCGCGGTGCACCACGCCGTGCGCGTGCGCGTGCGCGAGCGCCCACGCCACCTCCTGCGTCACGCGCATCGCGTCGCGCGCGGGAAGCGGCCCCGCGCGGCGCACCCGCTCGCCGAGCGTCTCGCCGTCGACGAACGTCATGACGTACCACGCGAGGTCGTCCGTCTCCTCGACGGCGTGGATGGGCACGATGTTCGGGTGCGACAGCCGCGCCGCGACGCGCGCCTCGCGCACGAACCGCTCGCGCGCCGCCGGCTGCGCGGCGAGCGTCGGCGGCAGCAGCTTGATCGCCACCGGCCGGTCGAGCGCGACGTCGCGGGCGAGGAAGACGACGCCCATGCCGCCGCGGCCGATCTCGCGCTCGAGCGAGTACCGGCCGGCGACGGCGGGTTGCAGGGCGAAGAACTCCGGGCTCGGCGCGCTCACGGCTCCAAGATCGGCTGCGCGCGCCGAGCCGGCCAGGCTACGGCGTGGCTCGCTTCGGCTTCCCGAGCCACTCGCGCATCATCTCGAACTGGATCGCCTGGAGGCGCCGCGCCGTCGCCATGTCGCCGGCGGCCATCTGCGTGGAGAGCTTCTGCATCTCCGGCTGGTACTTCAGCGAGATGGTCTGCAGCCGCTCGAGCTTCGCCTCCGCGTCCCGGTCGCCCCGGCTCGCCGCGGTCGAGACGCGCATCATCTCCTGCTGGAACGCCTCCAGCGTGCGCATGTCGGCGTCGCTGATCCCGTCCGTCGAGCCCGATGGGGCGCCGCGCATCGTGGGCATGCCCGGCATGCCGGGCATCGCGGCCATGGTCGACATCCGGGACGTGCCCGAGGCCGCGCCGGTCGGCGGCATCCCCGACGTCGCCGCCATGCTCGGCCGCGACGGCATCGCCCCGCCCTGCCCCGTGGCCCTCGCGAGCGCCCGCGACGCGACGGTCGACGGGTCGACGCCGAGCTTCTTCGCGACGAGGTTGCCCGCGCCGACGCCCGTGACGGCGAGCGCCGCGTCGGTCGCCGACACGCCGGTGAGGTCCTCGAACTTCGCCGACGCGGAGGCGGCCGCGGACGCGAGCTTCTTGAGCCGCGAGCGCTGCGGTGCGGAGTCGCTCTTCGTGTGCGCGGCGAGCGCGGCGGCGATGGCGGCGCTGTCGTGCGCCGAGCCCTCGTGGGCCGCGCTGTCGCGGGCGGCGGCCGCGGCCTTCGTCGCGGAATCGGGCCTGACCTTGTTCTTGAGCCGCTTCAGCCCGCCGAGCTGCGCGTCGGCGTGGAGTGGCAGGAGGGCGAGCAGGACGGCGGCGGACAGCAACCGGGCGATCGCGAGCCTCGACATAATCTCCCCCAGGGCATCGTGTGGGGAGACGGTACCGAGAGTCCGTCAGCCGGCGATCAGCGCGTCGTCACCGGCCATCATCCGGTGGAATCGGTCCCACCGCGCCGCCACTTGATGCGCGTGTACGCGATGCGGAACCCCGCGCGCTCGGCGTTGCGCTGCGACGGGCCGCCGGGCGCGGCGCACAGCATCGCGAGGTCGCACCCCGCGGCGGCGGCGTGGCGGAGCCGCGCGCGGAGCAGCGCGCCCTGCGCGCCGAGCCCGCGCCACTCGGGGCGCGTGCTCGCCCCGGCGAGCAGCGCGACGCCGCCGTGCATCGCGAGCGCCGCGGCGGCGATCGCGTCCCCGCCGCGCTCGGCCACGAAGCAGACCGTCCCCGCGGCCGACGCGCTCACCTCGCCGAACGACTGCATGAACGCCTCGAGGTGCGCGCCCTCGGTCGCCCAGCCGCGTGCGGCGGTCGCGGCCCACAGCCGCGTCTCGTGCGGCCCCGTGCGGCGCACCGTGATCGACGCGTCGGCCGGCTCGACCGCGGCGGCACGCGCGTCGAGCGGCTGGAACGTGACGCTCGTCAGCTCCACCGGGCGGTAGCCACGGTCAGCGAGCCGGGCGAGCAGCTCCGGGCCGGCGAGCGGGCAGACCTCGTGGAACACGTCCGCGCCGCGCGACGCGAAGAACGCCTCCAGCTCGGCCAGCACGGCATCGTCCGCGGGGGCGGAGAGGCCGAGCCCGAACGTCTGTGTGCACGGGGAGCCCGCGCCGTCGAACATCGCGAGCGCGCCCGCCACCTCGCGCCACGTGGCGCCCACCGACGGGTCGCACCGCGCCCGCGACTCGACGAACGCGGCGTTCGCGCGCCCCTCGGCGGACTCGAGGCGGCGCGCCAGCGCGAGGTCGGCGACGACGGGAGCGTCGGGCATAGGCGGAATGATACGCGAACGGCCGTGGCGGCCGGGTCCACGGCGCCCCACATTTTCGGTCGGCCGTGCGTAATTCGAGAGAGTCCCGGCCCGTCCCCCCGCCACCCGCGTCGCCGCGCGAGGAAAGCCCCCCATGAAGGTCGCGTTCAAGGTCAACGGCAGGTCCACCACGGTCGACGTCGCGGCCGACACCCCGCTGCTCTGGGTGCTGCGCGACGCGCTCGACATGAAGGGGACCAAGTACGGCTGCGGCGCCGGCCTGTGCGGCGCCTGCACCGTGCACTTCAACGGTGCGCCGACGCGCTCGTGCAGCCTCCCCGTCTCCGCCGTGCAGGGCGCGTCGATCACGACGATCGAGGGGCTCTCGCCGGACGGGACGCACGCGCTGCAGCGGGCGTGGGACGAGCTGGACGTGCCGCAGTGCGGCTACTGCCAGGCCGGCCAGATCATGGCCGCCGCCGGGCTGCTCGCGCGCAACGCGAAGCCGACCGACGCCGACATCGACGCGGCGATGAACGGGAACGTGTGCCGCTGCGCCACCTACCTCCGCATCCGCCAGGCGATCCACCGCGCCGCCGAGCTGAAGGCGCAGGTGCGGGTCACCGAGGCCGGCAAGTGAGGCCGCCGATGCCCAACACCACGTTTTCGCGCCGCGACTTCCTGAAGGCGAGCGCGCTCGCCGGCGGCGGCCTCGTGCTCGCCGGCTACCTCGACGCGCTGTCGCCGGCCGAGGCGTTAGGCGCGGCGGCGCCGGAGGGCTTCGCGCCCAACGCGTTCATCCGCATCGCGCCCGACGGCATCGTCACCATCGTCGCGAAGAACCCCGAGATCGGTCAGGGCGTGAAGACGATGCTCCCGATGCTGATCGCCGAGGAGCTCGACGTCGACTGGAAGAACGTGCGCGTGGAGCAGGCCCCGCTCGACACGACGAAGTTCCAGGGACAGAGCGCCGGCGGCAGCACGGCGACGCCGAGCAACTGGATCCCGATGCGCCGCGTCGGCGCCGCCGCGCGCGCGATGCTCGTGTCGGCGGCCGCGCAGACGTGGGGCGTGCCGGAGAGCGAGTGCGACACCGCGTCCGGCGTCGTGCACCACCGCGCGAGCGGCCGCTCGCTCGCGTACCAGGCGTTGGGCGAGCGCGTCGCGTCCGTCGCGGCGCCCGACCTCGCGACGGTGACGCTGAAGGACCCGAAGGACTTCAAGATCATCGGCACGCGCACGCGCGGCGTCGACACGAAGGCGATCGTGACGGGCAAGCCGATGTACGGCATCGACGTCACGGTGCCGGGGATGAAGTACGCGGTGTTCGAGAAGAGCCCCGTGTTCGGCGCGAAGGTCGCCGGCGCGAACCTCGACGTCGTGAAAGCGCAGCCCGGCGTGCGCCACGCGTTCGTCGTCGACGGTGGCACCGACCTCGCGGGCCTCCTGCCCGGCGTGGCGATCGTCGCCGACTCGTGGTGGCAGGCGCGCACCGCGCGCGCGAAGCTCGCCGTGCAGTGGGAGGAGCATCCCACGGCCCAGCAGAGCAGCGCCGGCTACGCGGCGCGCGCCGTCGAGCTGTCGAAGGCGGCGCCGCAGCGCGTGGTACGCCGCGACGGCGACGTCGACGCGGCGCTCGCGGGCGCGGCGAAGACGGTGGAGGCGGCGTACTTCTACCCGTTCATCGCCCACGCCTCGCTCGAGCCGCAGAACTGCACCGCGCAGTGGGTCGACGGCAAGGTCGAGATCTGGGCGCCGACGCAGTCGCCGGCCGCGGGACGCGCGCTCGTCGCGCGCACGTTAGGCATCCCGGAGACCGACGTCACCGTGCACATCACCCGCTCGGGCGGCGGGTTCGGGCGCCGGCTGATGACGGAGTACATGGTGGAGGCGGCGGCGATCGCGAAGCAGGCGGGCGTGCCGGTGAAGCTGCTGTGGACGCGCGAGGACGACATCAAGCACGACTTCTACCGCGTCGCCGGGTTCCACTTCTTCACCGGCGGCGTCGACGCGGCGGGCAAGCTCACCGCGTGGCGCGACCACTTCGTGACGTTCGGCGAGGGCGAGCGCGTCGTCGCCGGCGCGGGGATGTCGGGCGGCGAGTTCCCCGGGCGCTTCGTGCCGAACTACCAGCTCGGCATGTCCACCATGCCGCTCGGCGTGCCGACGGGATACCTCCGCGCGCCGGGGAGCAACGGGCTCGCGTTCGCGATGGAGTCGTTCCTCGACGAGCTGGCGCACGCCGCCGGCCGCGACCCGGTGGCGCTGCGGCTCGAGCTGTTCGACCACCCGCTCCCCGAGCCCGCGCCGACGACGCCGCCTAACGGTCCGCGCCCCGCCGGCTTCGACGGCCAGCGCATGAAGGGCGTGCTCGAGCTCGTGGCCGAGAAGTCGGGCTGGGGGAAGACGACGCTGCCGCGCGGCGAGGGGATGGGCGTCGCCACGTACTTCAGCCACCGCGGCTACTTCGCCGAGGTGGTGCACGTGCGCGTGACCAAGGCCGGGAAGGTGACGCCGCTCAAGGTGTGGGTGGCCGGCGACATCGGCGCCGAGATCATCAACCCATCGGGGGCCGAGAACCAGGCGCAGGGCTCGGTGCTCGACGGCATCGCGCAGGCGTTAGGCCAGGAGATCACGATCGAGAAGGGACGCGTCGTCCAGTCGAACTTCAACGACTTCCCGCTCCTCCGCATGGCGCAGTCGGTGCCGGTCGAGGTCCACTTCAAGAAGACGGACTTCCCCGTCACCGGACTCGGCGAGCCCGCGCTGCCGCCCGTGGTGCCGGCGCTGACGAACGCCATCTACGCGGCGACGGGCAAGCGCGTGCGCTCGCTGCCGCTGTCGAAGCACGATCTCCGCTGGAGCTGATCATCCGCGTCATCTGCGGACGACCACCACGACGAGCCCAATGACTGCTTTTCGGACCATCGTCGACACGTTAGGCACCGCCGCCACCGCCGGAGAGACGGTGGTGCTGGCCACGGTCGTGCGCGTCGTGGGGTCGAGCTACGGCGGCGTCGGGTCGCGCATGGTCGCGCGCGTCGACGGGTCGACGGTGGGGCTCGTGAGCGGGGGGTGCCTGGAGTCGGACCTCGCGCTTCACGCGCGCCGCGTGCACGAGAGCGGCCGCGCGGAGGTCGTGAGCTACGACACGCGCGCCGACGACGACGCGGTGTGGGGGCTGGGGCTCGGCTGCAACGGGTTGATCGACGTGCTGCTCGAGCCGCTGGCGCCGGCCCGCGCGGCGGAGGTGTCGGCGCTGCTCGCGCTGGCGCTCGCCGCCGAGCGCCCCTCGGCGCTGGCCACCGTCGTGAAGGGCGAGGGCGCTGGGGCCCCGGCGGTCGGCGCGCACGCGCTGCTCGCCGGCGGCGTCACGCACTCGACCGGCGAGTGGGGCGACGGCGCCGTGCGCGCCGCGCTGCCCTCGCACGAGGACGCGGCGCTCGCTGCGGGCCGACGCGGGATGGTCGTCACGTCGGGCGGCGTGGAGGTCGCGTTCGAGATCGTGCAGCCGACGGTGAAGCTCGTCGTCTGCGGCAGCGGGCCGGACGTCGTGCCCGTCGTCCGCCTCGCCACGGAGCTCGGCTGGGACGTGACGGTCGTCGACCACCGGCCGGTGGAGCACGCGCGGTCGGAGCGCTTCCCCGGCGCGCGCGTCGTCCAGTGCGCCGATCCGGCGCTGCTGGCCGACGTCGTGCCGCTCGGCGCGCGCACGGCGGCGGTGGTCATGTCGCACCACTTCGCGCGCGACACCGAGTACGTGCGCGCGCTGTCGGTCACCGCCGCGGGCTACGTCGGCGTGCTCGGGCCGAGCGCGCGGACCGAGCGCATGCTCGCCGAGCTGGCGGCGCGCGGCGCGACGGTCGCCGGCGACCGCCTGTTCGGCCCCGTGGGGCTCGACCTCGGCGGCGACGGCCCCGAGGCGATCGCGCTCGCCATCGTCGCCGAAGCCGCCGCCTCGATGCACGGCCGCGCCGGCGGCCACCTGCGCGACCGCGTCGCGACGCTGCACGGCGGGGTGCCGACGCGGGCGTGAATCAGAGGCTCAGGTGCGCGACGAGCCGTTCCAGGCTCTCCAGGTTGTGCACCGGCGCGAACACGTCCACGTGCGGGAGCGCGGCCTGCATGCCGCGGGTGAGCGGCTCGTAGCCCGGACTGCCTAACAGCGGGTTGAGCCACACCACGCGCCCCGCGCGGCGGCGGATCGCGGCCAGCGCGCCGGCCAGCACCGCCGGCTCCCCGGTGTCCCAGCCGTCGCTCAGCACGACGACCACCGTGCGCCGGTCGACGAGCCGCGGCCAGCCGTCGACGAACGCGGCGAGACTCTCGCCGATGCGCGTGCCGCCGGACCACCCGGACACGTCGTGCGCCAGCCGGTCGAGCGCCTCGCGATACGTGCCGAGCGCGAGCTGCGCGCTGACGTGGCGCAGCGACGTGCTGAAGACGAAGCTCTCGACGCGCGCGAACGCGTGCTGCAACGCGTACAGGAGCTGCAGCAGGAAGCGGCTGTACAGGTCCATCGATCCCGACACGTCGCACAGCGCGATCAGCTTCGTGCGCCGTCGCTTGCGCGTGCGGCGCGCGAGCTCCACGACGTCGCCGGCGAGCGCACGGCGCATCGTCCGCGCGAGGTGCAGTCGCTCGCCGCGCCGCGCCGGCATCCACCGCCGGCTCGGGCGCGACGTGAGCCGCCGCGCGATCCGCGTCGCGAGGTGCACGATCGCGTCCAGCTCGTCGTCGCGATACGTGCCGAAGTCCTTCGCCCGCTGCGACTCGCCCGCGCTCGCCGCCGCGATCCCGGCGGGCGACGGGGCGTCGTCGGTGCGCTCCCCCGCCCCGGTGGCCCACCGCTCCAGCGACACGGCACGCGGCGCGCCGCCGCGTAGCTTGGCGCCGGACGGCGCCGCCGGCGGCGCGTCCCACCACGCCGCGAACAGCTCGTCGAACACGACACCGTCGCCGGCGCGCGACGTGAGCAGCGCGCGCAGCGCGAAGTACACCTCGTCGCGGTCGGCCGCGTCGACGAGTCGCAGCGCGCGCACCGCGTCGATCGACTCGCCCGGCGTCACGAGCAGCCCCCGCGCGCGCAGCGACCGACAGAACGTCGTCACCGCCTCGTCATTCATCCGCCCCGCCCCGCGCCGCGGCGACGCGCGTCTCCAGCTCGGGGCGCACCGCGCGCAGGTCCGCCTCGTCCTTCAGGAAGCAGCCCATCGTCTCGTCCACCAGCTCGGCGTCGAGCCGCGCGGCGCCTAACGCGACGAGCGCCCGCGCCCAGTCGAGCGACTCGGCCACACCGGGCGTCTTCAGCAACGCGCGCCCGCGCAGCGCCTGCACGAAGCGCGTGACCTCGAGCGCGAGGGCGTCACCGATCGCCGGCACCTTCGACCGCACGACGCGCAGCTCCTTCTCCAGCGTCGGGTAATCGACCCACAGGTACAGGCACCGCCGGCGCAGCGCCTCGCTCAGCTCGCGCGCGCGGTTCGACGTCAGCACGACGTAGGGCTCGTGCGTCGCGCGCACGGTGCCGATCTCGGGGATCGTCACCTGGTACTCCGAGAGTATCTCGAGCAGGAACGCCTCGAACTCCTCGTCGCTCCGGTCGATCTCGTCGACGAGCAGCACGGGCGCCCGGTCGGGTTGCGTGATCGCCCGCAGCAGCGGGCGCTCGAGCAGGAACTCGCGGCCGAAGATCGACGCCTCGCGCTCGGCCAGCGACCGCGTCGACCCCTCGTCGAGCCGGACGTGCAGGAGCTGCTTCGGGTAGTTCCACTCGTACAGCGCGGTCGACGCGTCGAGCCCCTCGTAGCACTGCAGCCGGATGAGCGGCGCGCCGAGGGCGCTCGCGAGCACCTTCGCGATCTCCGTCTTGCCGACGCCGGGCCGCCCCTCGACGAGCAGCGGCTTGCGCAGCGTCGTCGCGAGGTACACCGCGGTCGCCGCCGCGCGGTCGGTGACGTACCCCTCGCGCTCCATGAGCGCCCGCACTTCGCGGATCTCGTCTCGCACGGCTCTCCTTGACGCGGTCGCGTGTCAGGCTAGAGTGGGGCGCGCGGCTGTCAACGTGTCCCCCACCGAACGAACCAGCGCATGAAGTTCGAGGAGACGTTCCGCGTCGGCGCGCCGGCGGCGCGAGTGTGGGGCCATCTGATCGACCCGCGGCAGGTGGCGCTGTGCCTCCCCGGCGCGGAGCTCACCGACGAGCTGGGCGAGCGGTCGTACGGCGGTCGCGTGAAGGTGCGCGTCGGCCCGGTGACGGCGGCGTACACCGGCAAGGCGACGATCGTCGAGCAGGACGACGCCGCGCGGCTGCTGCGCCTCGTCGCTGAGGGACGGGAGACGGCGGGCGCGGGCTCGGCGCGCATGACGATGGCGAGCCGCGTCGTCGCGCTCGACGACGGCGGCACCGAGGTGCGCGTGGAGGCGGACGTCGACGTCGTCGGCAAGCTCGCGCAGTTCGGCCGCGGCATGATCGACAGCGTCGGCCGGCAGCTCTTCCGCCAGTTCGCCGAGTGCGTGCGCGCGCGTCTGGAGAGCGAGGCGCCGGAGGCGATCCCCGCGCTCGGTCCCGGCACGGCGGAGCTGCGCGTGCCGACCGCCGTCATGGAAGCGATGGCCCCGGCTCCGCCGGCGCGCATCCTACCGATGCTGGCGCGCGCGGTACGCGCCACACTCGCCGGAGTGCTCCGACGCGTGTGGCGCGTCATCACGTTCGAGGGGCGGCGCGGACGACCCTAGCCGCGCGCCCGCTCGACCGCGCGCGCGATCGCCCGCTGCGTGATCACCCGCGTGAGGTGGCGCTTGTACTCGGCGTCCCCCTGCAGGTCCGCGCGCGGCTCGACCCCGGCCGCCGCCTCGGTCGCGGCGCGCTCGATCGTCGCCGCGTCCGGCGCGCGTCCGACCAGGGCCCCCTCCGCCGCCGGCACGCGGATCGCCCGCTCGCCGACGCCGGTGAGCGCGACGCGCGCCGACGACACCGTCTCGCCGGCGCCCAACGTGACCACGACCGCCGCGCCGACGAGCGCGAAGCGCGACGCCGGGTGGGGCCGCTTCGCGTACGCGCCGCCGGTGGCCGGACCGGGGCGCCGCACGCGAATCTCGGTGAGCAGCTCGTCCGGCTCGAGCGCGGAGGTGAGCAGCCCGATGAAGAAGTCGTCCGCCGCGATCGTGCGGCCGCCGCGCGGGCTGGCGGTGCGGAGCTCGGCGCCTAACGCGAGCATCACCGCCGGGAGGTCCGCCCCGGGGTCGGCGTGCGCCAGACTCCCGCCGATGGTGCCGGCGTTGCGCACGAGCGGGTCGCCGATGCGCTCCGCCGCCTCGGGGAGGATCGGGAGCACGCCCCGCAGCAGCGTCGAGCGCTCCAGCGTGCGGTGCGTCGTGAGCGCGCCGATCACGATCTGGTCATCGTCCGCGCGGATCCCGGCGAGCCCCGGGATCCGGCGGAGGTCGATCAGGTGCGCAGGCCTGGCGAAGCGCAGCTTGAGCAGCGGGATCAGACTGTGCCCGCCGGCGAGCAGCTTCGCGTCGTCGCCCAGGGTGCCGAGCAGCCGGAGCGCGTCGTCGACCGACGTGGGCGCGTGGTAGTCGAAGGATGCCGGGTACATGTCAGGCCCTCCCCTGGACGCCCTGCGCGGACTGGATCGCCCGCCACACGCGCGGCGGCGTGAGCGGCATGTCGACGTGCGTCACACCGAACGGCGCGAGCGCGTCGTGCACCGCGTTCGCCACCGCCACCGTCGCGGCGATCGCGCCCGCCTCGCCGACGCCCTTGATGCCTAACGGATTGACGGGGCTCGGCGTCACCGTGCGATCGAGCTCGAACGACGGGAGCTGATCGGCCTTCGGCACGTTGTACTCCATGAGCGACGCGGCGAGCGGCTGCCCGCCGTCGTCGTACGGCGCGTGCTCCCACAGCGCCTGGGCGACGCCCTGCGCGATGCCGCCGTGGAGCTGTCCGTCGACGATCATCGGGTTGATCACGTTGCCGACGTCGTCCACCGCGACGTAGCGCAGGAGTGTCGTCTGCCCCGTCTCGGCCTCCACCTCGACGACGGCGACGTGCGTGCCGAACGGGAACGTGAAGTTGGACGGATCCCAGTACGTGGTGGCCTCGAGCCCGGGCTCCATGCCGTCGGGCATGGAGTGCGCGAGGTGCGCGGCGAGGCTGATCTCGGCCAGGCTCTTCGCGCGTCCCGGCGCGCCGCGCACGCCGAACTTGCCGTCGGTGAACTCCACGTCCTCGGGCGCCGCCTCCAGCAGGTGCGCGGCGAGCTTCCGGCCCTTGTCGATGATCTTGTCGACGCTCAGCGCGACCGCGGTGCCGCCCACCGGGCCGCTGCGGCTGCCGTACGAGCCCATGCCGAACTGCACGCGCCCCGTATCGCCGTGCACGACCTCCACGTCGTCGACGCCGATGCCCAGCCGGTCGGCCACGATCTGCGCGAACGTCGTCTCGTGCCCCTGCCCGTGCTGGTGCGACCCGGTGTACACGCTCACCTTGCCCGTCGGGTGCACGCGCACCACGCCGCTCTCGTAGAGCCCCGCCTGCGCGCCCAACGCGCCGGCGATCTTCGACGGTGCGGCGCCGCACGCCTCGATGTAGCACGAGAGGCCGAGACCGAGGTAGCGCCCGCGCTCGCGGGCCCGCGCCTGCTCCTCGCGGAACGCGGCGTAGCCCACCATCTCGAGGGCGCGGTCCAACGTCGGCTCGTAGTTGCCGCTGTCGTACACCAGCGCGACGGCCGTCTGGAACGGGAACGCGTCCGCGGGCACGAAGTTGCGGCGCCGGAACTCGGCCGGGTCCTGGTTCACGGCGCGCGCCGCGAGGTCCATCATCCGCTCGATGACGTAGCACGCCTCCGGACGTCCCGCGCCGCGGTACGCGTCCACCGGCGTGGTGTGGGTGTACACGCCCACGACGTCGACGTGGATCGCGGGGATCGGGTACTGCCCGGAGAGCAGCGTCCCGTACAGGTACGTCGGCACCGCCGCGGCGAGCAGCAGCAGGTGCGCGCCGAGGTTCGCCACCGTGTGCACGCGCAGCCCGATCACCTTGCCGTCGGCGTCGAGCGCGATCTCCGCGTCGGACACGTGATCGCGACCCTGGGCGTCGGTGAGGAAGCTCTCCCGCCGCTCCGCGGTCCACTTCACCGGCTGGCCGAGCGTGCGCGCGAGCCAGGCGACGGCGACTTCCTCCGAGTAGACGAACATCTTCGAGCCGAAGGCCCCGCCGACGTCCGGCGAGATGACGCGGAACTTGTGCTCCGGGACGCCGAGGACGAACGCGCCCATCATCAGCCGGTGCACGTGCGGCGCCTGTGAGGTGACGTAGAGCGTGAGCTCGTCCGTGGCGCGGTTGTAGGTCGCGAGCGACGCACGCGGCTCGATGGCGTTCGCGATCAGCCGCTGATTCACGAGCCGCTGCTTCACGACCGTCGCCGCGCCCGCGAACGCCGCGTCGGTGGCCGCCGCGTCGCCCAACGCCCAGCGGAACGCGACGTTGCCGGGCGCGTCGTCGCGCACGAGCGGCGCGCCGTCGGCGAGCGCCTGCTCGGCGTCGGCCACCGCGGGGAGCGGCTCGAACTCCACCTCCACGAGCTCCGCCGCGTCGCGCGCCGTGAACGCCGATTCGGCGACCACGACGGCGACCGGCTCGCCGACGTACCGCGCAACGTCCACGGCGATCGCGCGCTGGTTGCTCAGCTTGAGGTCGGGCAGCAGCCACGCGGTGGGGATGCCGTTCACGCCGGCGTCGGCGAGGTGCTGTCCGGTGAACACGCCGACGACGCCCTTCGTCTCCCGCGCGCGCGCGGCGTCGATGCGGACGATCCGCGCATGCGCGTGCGGGCTGCGGACGAACGCGGCGTGCAGCGTACCGGGGATCTTCACGTCGTCGGTGTACACGCCGCGGCCGGTGAGGAACCGCGGGTCCTCCTTGCGGCGGACGGACGCGCCGACGAGCCGCTCGGTGGGCGGCTGCATGGTGGCCATGGGGTGGTCCTCCTAGGCGGAGATGGAGGTGCCGGCCTGCGTCGCGAGCGCGCCGGCGGGCACCGCGTCGGGCGGCAGCCTGACGGCGGCGGGCAGCGTCGCCGACTGCGCGGCGAACGCGCGGTCGGCGGCCGCGCGCACGGCGCGCACGATGTTGTGGTAGCCGGTGCAGCGGCACAGGTTGCCCTCGAGCCCAACGCGGATCTCCGCCTCCGAGGGGTCGGGGTTGTGCCGGAGCAGGTCGGCCGCCGCCATGATCATCCCCGGCGTGCAGAAGCCGCACTGCAGCCCGTGCTCCTGCCAGAACGCCTCCTGCAGCGGATGGAGGTGCCCGTCGGTCCCCAGCCCCTCGATCGTCGTGACCTCCGCGCCGTCGGCCTGGACCGCGAGCACGGTGCAGGCCTTCACGGCGTCGCCGTTGACGTGCACCGTGCAGGCGCCGCACTGGCTGGTGTCGCACCCCACGTGGGTGCCGGTCAGGCCGAGCACCTCGCGCAGGTAGTGCACGAGGAGGAGGCGCGGCTCCACGTCGTGCGTGCGGGTCGTTCCGTTCACCGTGATGCTGACCTGTGCCATGCTATCCCCCCTTTCCCGGATCCTGCGGTGGGACGTCGACGGCCAGTACACCGATTGGCCCGCTAGCTTGCAGCCCATGGATATGCCCGTCAAGCGCGTCGCCGCCGTGGTGCTCGCCGCCGGCGCGTCCACACGACTCGGCCGCCCGAAGCAGCTCGTTCTGCACGACGGCGAGCCGCTCGTGCGCCGCGCCGCGCGCGCCGCGCTCGACGCCGGGGCGGAGCCGGCGGTCGTGGTTCTGGGCGCGCACGCCGATCTCGTTAGGCGGGCGCTCGACGGGCTGCCGGTGAGCGCGGTGATGAACGACGCGTGGGAGACCGGCATGGCGTCGTCCCTCCGCGTCGGCGCGCGCGCGGCGCTCGACGCGGGCGCCGATGCGGTGCTCGTCACGCTCGTCGACCAGCCGCTCGTCGACGCCGCGGCGCTCCGGCGGCTCGTCGCGGCGTTTCCCGGCCCGTACGGCGTCGTGGCCTCGACGTACGGGGACGCGTTAGGCGTGCCGGCGCTGTTCGCGCGCGAGCACGCGGAGGCGCTGCTGCACCTCACCGGCGACGCGGGCGCGGGCGGGTGGCTGCGGGCGCGCGGCGCGGCCGTCACGCGCGTGGCGATGGACGAGGCGGCGCTCGACGTGGACACCGAGGGCGACCTCGCGCGCCTCGACGGGTGAGCTGTTAGGCGAGAGGTAGCGGGCTGCGGCGCCAGCCGTACATTGGCGGCCCGAGGAGGGCGCCGATGGAGCGAACGGAGCGGCAGAAGACGCACGCACGGCACGAGCGCCGGACGGGTCGCTTCCGACTCGTCACGCTCGGCCGCCTCGCACTGCTCGACGAGGACGGACGCGACGAGCCGTCGCTCGCCACGCGGCCGCGCAAGCTCGCGGTGCTCGCGTGGCTCGCGCTGCGCGCCGGCCGCCGCGCGACGCGCGACCGGCTGATCGGCGTGTTCTGGGGCGGGCGCGACGAGGACCGCGCGCGCAACTCGCTCTCCGACGCGCTGAGCCACCTGCGCCGCTCGCTCGGCCGCGATGCGCTGTGCGCGCTCGCCGACGAGGTGCTCCTCGCCGACGGCGCGCCGCTCGACGTCGACGCGCTGGAGCTCACTGTCGCCGCCGCCGCGGGCGACGACGAGCGCGTGACGACGCTCTACGCCGGACCGTTCCTCGACGGCGTGTACGTGGACGACGCGCCGGAGTTCGACCACTGGCGCGACCGGGAGCGGGCGCGGCTCGCGGCGCTGTTCGCGCGCAGCGCCTCGACGCGGTGCACCGCGCTGGCGCGCGCACGCCGGTGGGACGACTGCCGCGCGCTGGCCGAGCGCTGGCTCGACGCGGAGCCGGCGTCGGCGGACGCCGCGCTGTTCGTGCTGAACGCGATCAAGGCGCCGGACACGCCCGAAGCGCTCGCCGCCACGGTCGCGGCGTACGAGGCGCTCGTTAGGCGGCTCGACCGCGAGCTCGGCGCGCCGCCGCACGCGTCCGTGACGACGCTCGCGCGCGACGTCGCCGCACGGCTCGCGGCGCAGGGTCGCGTCGACACGACGGCGCGACCGTCGGCCGCCGCGCCGCGGCACACGGTGGGCCGCGCGCAGGAGCGGCAGTCGCTGCGTCAGGCGCTCGCCGCCGCGGAGGGCGGCCGCGGCGCGCTGCTCAGCGTCGCCGGCGAGCCGGGGATCGGCAAGACGACGCTCGTCGAGGAGTTCCTCGCGGAGGTGTCGAGCGCCACGCGAGCGTGTCGCGTCGCGCGCGGCCGCTGCTCCGAGCGTCTCGCGGGCACCGAGGCGTATCTACCGATCCTCGAGGCGCTCGACGTGCTGCGGCAGGACGGCGCGGCGGCCACGCTCATGAAGCGGCTCGCGCCCACGTGGTACCTCCAGCTCGCGCCCGCCGCGGCGGGGAACTCCGCGGAGGGTCGCGAGCTCGCGCGCGTGCAGGCGAGCTCGCAGGAGCGGCTGAAGCGCGAGCTCGGCGCGTTCCTCGACGAGCTGTCGCGCGCCGCGCCGGTGGTGCTCTTCCTCGACGACCTGCACTGGGCGGACCTGTCCACGGTGGACGTGCTGGCGTACCTCGGCACGCGACTCGGCGGCATGCGGCTCCTCGTCGTCGTCACCGTGCGGCCGGCGGAGCTGGCGTTGGGCCGGCACCCGTTCGCGCAGCTCAAGCTCGACCTGCAGGCGCGCGGCGTGTGCCGCGAGCTCGCGCTCGAGTTCCTCACGCCGGGCGACGTGGAGCAGTACCTGTGGCTCGAGTTCCCGGGGCACGACTTCCCGCCGAGCCTCGCCGCGCTGATCCACGCGAAGACGGAGGGAAGCCCGCTGTTCATGGCCGACCTGCTGCGCGACCTGCGCACGCGCGGCGTGGTCTCCGACGCGGGCGGGCGGTGGGCGCTGGCGCAGTCGGTGCCCGCGATCGAGCACGACCTCCCCGAATCGATCCGCGGCATGATCCAGCGCAAGATCGAGCAGCTCGGCGAGGACGACCGACGACTGCTCGCCGCGGCGAGCGTGCAGGGCTACGAGTTCGACTCCGCCATCGTCGCCGCCATCATCGGCGCCGACCCGGCCGACGTGGAGGAGCGGCTCGACGTGCTGGATCGCGTGTACCGGTTCGTGCGGCGCGGGCGAGAGCACGAGCTGCCCGACGGCACGCTCGACGTGCGCTACCGCTTCGTGCACGTGCTCTACCAGAACGCGCTGTACGCCGCGCTCGCGCCGTCGCGACGCGTGTCGTTCAGCGCGCGCGGGGCGCAGGCGCTGCTCGACGCGTACGGCGAGCGACGTGCCGAGATCGCGACGGAGCTCGCCGCGCTGTTCGAGGCGGCGCGCGACACGCGGCGCGCCGTGGAGCACATGCTCGTCGCGGCGCAGGGCGCGGCGCGGGTGTTCGCGAACCAGGAGGCGGTGGCGCTGTCGCGGCGCGCGCTGCGGCTCGTCGCGCAGCTCCCCGACACACCCGAGCGCACCGATCAGGAGCTGCACCTGCAGAGCACCCTCGCGGCGGCGTTAGGCGCCCTGCAGGGGCTCGCATACCCCGAGGTCGGCGTGGCCGCGGCCCGCGCGTTCGAGCTGTGGAAGCAGCTCGGCGCGCGCCCGGAGCTGTTCGCCGTCGGCGGCGGCATGTGGGGGTACTACGTCGTGGCGGCGAAGCTCGACGTCGCGATCGAGATCGGCGAGGAGCTGCTCGAGATGGCCGAGCGCGTCGGCGACCGGGCGATGCTCGTGACGGCGCACAACGCGCTCTCCGTCACGCTGCATCACATGGGCGAGCACCGCCGCGCGCTGACGCACTTCGAGCGCGGGCTCGCCGCGTACGGGCTCGATCTCAGCCCGCTGTTCGTGTCGTTCCCCGTCGAGCCGGGAGTCAACCTGGCGTCGGAGTACGCGCGCACGCTGTGGGTGCTCGGCTACCCGGACCAGGCGCTGCGCCAGCTCCACGCCGCGCTGGCGCTCGCCGACGCCGTGCCGCACCCGGAGGCGCGCGGCTTCGCGCCGCTGTTCGGCGCGTTCGTGCATCACTTCCTGCGCGACGTGCCCGGCACGCTGCGGTACGCGGAGACCGTGGTCGCCCTCTCGCGCGAGCGCGACATCGTCACCACGCTCGCGTGGGGGATGGTGCTGCACGGCTGGGCGGTCGCGATGCAGGGACGCGTGGACGAAGGCATCACGGAGATCCGCGACAGCCTCGCGGGGCAGCTGGCGGCGGGCTCGCTGATCGCGCGGCCGCAGTTCCTCGCCATCCTCGCCGACGCGTGCCTGCACGCCGGGCGCGTCGACGACGCGCTCGCCGCGACGGTGGAGGGGCTCGAGTGCTCCGCGACCACGGCGGACCACTACTGGGACTCCGAGCTGGAACGCCTGCGCGCCGAGGCGCTGGTGCCTGCCGGCGGGGACGCGGGGGAGATCGACGCGTGCCTCGAGCGCGCGCTCTCGGATGCCCGCGCGCGCGACGCGCGGTCGCTCGAGCTGCGCGCGGCGACGACCGCCGCGCGCGTATGGCAGGCCCGCGACGAGCGTGCGCGCGCCCGCGACACGCTCGCTCGCGTCCACGACTGGTTCACCGAGGGGCTCGAGACGCCCGATCTCGTTGCCGCGCGCGAGCTCCTGGCTCGGCTCGGCTGAGACATCGCTGGCGCACCTCGTCGCCGACTCGCCGATACGTGGCCTCGGCGTCGGCGACGCCGTTGGCGAAGAGGTACCACCCGTGGAGCAGCCCCTCCCACACCTCGACATGAACCTCGACACGCGCTCGACACGCCCGGTCGCTGAACCGTAGCGCATCCGCCTTCAGCAATTCACTCCCGCCCACCAGCAAGAGCGTGGGTGGCAGCCCGTGCAAGTCGGCATGCAGCGGATTCGCGGCGGCCGAGCGCGCGTCCGTGTGCCCGAGGTATGCGCGGGCCGCGGCGTTGAGCTGCGCTGGAATGGCGAGCGGATCCAGCGGACCCTCTTGTGACGATTCGTCGCGGTCCGTTAGGTCGATCCATCCGCCGATGCTCACGAGACCGGCCGGCATCGGCGCTCCTCGAGCGCGGAGGGCGAGCAGTGCCGTCAGGGCGATGTTCACGCCGGCAGAATCGGCGACGAACACGATCTGCTCGGGGTCGTAGCCGGTGCGCAGCAGATGGTCGTAGGCGGCGAGGACGTCGTCTCGTGCTGCCGGAAAGGGATGCTCGGGCGCCAGGCGATGGAGGACATGAAGGAGCTTGGCGCCGGCGGTGGCGGCGATGCGGTACACCGGGTACTGCCACACCCCTGCCGAGCGCCCATTGACGAACGCACCCCCATGCGTATACAGGATGGCGCGAGCATCGTGTGCTTCCGGAGGGGTGACGAGCTCCGCGCGCGCTCCCGTCGCCAGGGTGACCTGACGAACGGCCGCGTCAGCTGGCAGGTCGGGATTGATCGATTGCAGCGCGTCCAGGATGTCGCGCTGCGCCTCGAGCGAACTGCCAGCCGGGAACGGCGGGTTGTCGAGCAGATTCCGGAACAGCGCGTCCCGGGCGGGATCGTCGCGCGTCGGTACCGTGGTCGTGCGGCAGCCGGGTGTGTCGGGCATGTCGGACACTCCGCCGTCAGGCGACGCCGAGCTGGGTGAGGACCGTTAGGCGGTCGAAGTAGGCCGTCTCCGCCTGGATGCGGTCCGTGTCGTCGAACGTGAAGACGACGCACACCGGGAACGTCACGTGGCGCCCGGTCGGCGGGATCCCCTTCCAGGTGCCGGTGTGCGTGCCGTGCACCGTCACCTCGAGGATCACCGCGTCCGCCGCAACGTGTCGGCGATCGACGTAGAAGTGGAAGTCCGGGAAGCCGGCGAACAGGTCGGCGTAGTACGCGTGCACGCCGTCGCGGCCCTGGTGCGTCTCGCTGCTCGCGCGGTCCTCCCAGAACGGTCGGTCGCCGAACGTGGCGACGAGCGCGTCCAGCTCGTGCGCGTTCTCCGCGCGTGCGTGCTCCTCGACGTGCGCGAGGCGGGCGGCGACGCGATCTTCGGTGAGTGTGGTCGACATGGTCATGTGCTCAGAGGTTGCCCTTGTGCTGCGCACCGTCGACGACGATGCACGCGCCGGTCACCCAGCTCGCCCGCTCCGACACCAGGAACGCCACGACATCGGCGACCTCCTCGGGCGTGCCCATGCGGCCTAACGGGATCGTCCCGAGCACGGCGCCGTAGAAGTCCGGATTCCCCTGCCGCATCTGGTCCCAGATCCCGCCCGGGAACTCGATCGAGCCCGGTGTCACGGCGTTGACGCGGATCTTCTGCGGCCCGAGCGCGACGGCGAGCGACTTGGAGTGGCTCACGAGCGCCGCCTTCGACGCGCTGTACGCGGGCGGGAAGCCAAGCGCCTCCAGCGCCGCGATGGACGAGATGTGGACGATGGCGCCGCCGCCCGCGGCGGCCATCCACGGCGTCACCTTCCAGCTCGCGCGCACCGCGGCCATGAGGTCCACGGCGAGGTTCGACGCCCACGTCGCCTCGTCGTCGCCGAAGCCGAAGCCGCTCGGGTTGTTGACGAGGATGTCGACGCGTCCGAGCTCGGCCCGCGCGGCGTCGAGATGGGCGTCGAGCGCCGCCGGATCGCTCACGTCGCACGGCGCGGCGTATACCGGGCCGCCGCGCTCGCGCAGCTCCGCCTCGACCTCGCGCAGCGCCGGCTCGCCGCGGGCGCAGATGGCGACGCCCGCACCCTCGTCGGCCAGCCGCAGCGCGATCGCGCGGCCGATGCCGCGGCTGGCACCCGTGACGACGGCGCACTTCCCTCGCAGCTTCAGATCCATCGCTCCTCTCCGTTAGGCAGTCGCTTCGGGTTCGGGTTCGATCACTGCACGCCGAGCTGCTGCAGCATCCCCGTCTGGTCGAACTGCTCCCACCGCTCCACCACGCGCCCGTCCACCACGTGGTCGACGATGAGCCCCCAGATCGACACCGCTCGGCCGGTGGCCGGCAGCGGGCCGAGTGGGCCCATGTGCGTGCCGCGCGCGTGCCAGCGCCAGGCGACCCGGTCGCCGGAGACGATTCCCTCGTCCATCGTGAAGTGCATGTCGGGGAACGCCGTGAGGAAGCCCGCGACGAGCTGCTTCCACGCCTCGACGCCGCGCACCGGCTCGGGAAGGCCGATGAAGTGGATGGTGCAGTCGGGGGCGAACGCCTCGTCGGCGGTCGACACGTCGCCGCGGTTCAGCCCATCGGACCACACCCGCTGATAGTCGGTGATCTGCTGCATGGTCTCCATCGTCGTCCTCCGTCGCGTTAGGTGTGCGTGAACGGTAGGCGGCGTGCCTGATCTCCCTCCCAACGCGTTCAACACGTTGCGGCGCAGGATGTTAGGCGGTCTGCTGGCCGGTCCCCGGACACGGTCGTACATTTCGCGCCGGACCGGAGGACACCGATGGAGCGAACGCATCGGGGGACGACGCGCGCCCGGCATGCGATCCCCGTGGGTCGCTTCCGACTCGTGACGCTCGGCCGCCTGGCACTGCTCGATCCCGCGGGGCGCGACGAGCCGTCGCTCGCCACACGGCCGCGCAAGCTCGCGGTGCTCGCGTGGCTCGCCCTGCGCGCCGGCCGCCGCGCGACGCGCGACCGGCTGATCGGCGTGTTCTGGGGCGGGCGCGACGAGGACCGCGCGCGCAACTCGCTCTCCGACGCGCTGAGCCACCTGCGCCGCTCGCTCGGCCGCGATGCGCTGTGCGCGCTCGCCGACGAGGTGCTCCTCGCCGACGGCGCGCCGCTCGACGTCGATGCGCTTGCGCTCACCGCCGCCGCCGCGGCGGGCGACGACGAGCGCGTGACGGCGCTCTACGCGGGACCGTTTCTCGACGGCGTGTACGTGGACGACGCGCCGGAGTTCGACCACTGGCGCGAGCGGGAGCGCGCGCGGCTCGCGGCGCTGTTCGCGCGCAGCGCGTCGGCACGGTGCACCGAGCTGGCGCGCGCACGCCGGTGGGACGACTGCCGCGCGCTGGCCGAGCGCTGGCTCGACGCGGAGCCGGCGTCGGCGGACGCCGCGCTGTTCGTGCTGAATGCGATCAAGGCGCCGGGTACGCCCGAAGCGCTCGCGGCCGCGGTCGCGGCGTACGACGCGCTCGTTAGGCGGCTCGACCGCGAGCTCGGCACCGCGCCGCACGCGTCGGTGACGACGCTCGCGCGCGACGTCGCCGCACGGCTCGCGGAGACGGGGCTGCTCGAACAGCTCGAACCGCAGAGGACGCAGAGGACGCAGAGGGCCCCGACCGGTCAGGTGTCCTCTGCGTCCTCTGCGTCCTCTGCGGTGAAAAGCTCCCCGACGCGATCGACCCGAGCTCTCGTCGCGTACGCGGCAGGCGCGATCACCGTGGGCGGCGCGATCGCGGTCGCGGCGCTGCGGGCTCCGGAGCCGGCGCTCGACCCGAAGCGCGTCGTCGTCGTGGCGTTCGACAACCGGACCGGCGACTCGACGCTCGCTTCGTTAGGCCGCATCGCCGCCGACTGGATCAGCCGCGGGCTCACCGAGACGCGCACCATCGAGGTGGTCGAGCCGCTCGCGCGCCCGTCGCGCGACTCGACGAGCGACGCGCCCGCGGCGGGGCGCGCGGCGCACGCGGGCACCGTCGTCGTCGGCGCGTTCTTCCGTGAGGGCGACTCGGTGGGCGTCGAGGCGCGGGTGGTGGACGCGCGGAGCGGCCGCGTGCTGCGCGCCCTCGAGCCCGTGCTCGCCCCGCGCGCCGAGCCGCTCGCCGCGGTGCACACGCTGCGGCAGCGCGTCGCCGGCGCGCTCGCCGCGGAGCTCGACCCGCGCATCGCGGCGCTCGCCCGCGAGGCGAGCCAGCCGCCGACGTACGAGGCCTACCAGGCGTGGGTGCAGGGGCTCGACGCGTACGCGCACCGCGACTACGCGCGCGCGATCCCGTTCCTGCACCGCGCCGCGGCGCTCGACTCCGACTTCGTGACGCCGCGCCTGTGGGAGGCGGCGGCGTGGGCGAACCTCGGCGATCCGGCCCGCGAGGACTCGCTCGACCGCACCGTGGAGCCGCGCCGCGCGCGTCTCGCGCCGCTGGACCGCACGATGCTCGACGGCCAGCGCGCCACGCTCCGCGGCGACCGTGCCGGCGCGTACGCAGCGGCGCGGGAGATGCTCGCCGCCGCGCCGGCGTCGGAGTTCGCGCTCTATCACGCCGGCTACACGGCCCTCGACATCGGCCGGTACGACGAGGCCGTGGCCGTGCTGCGCCGCATCGACGCCGAGCGCTCCAGCGTGCCGTGGGACCAGTACGGCACGCGCCTGGGCCGCGCGCTGCACCTCGCGCGGCGCTACGACGAGGAGCTCGCCGAGACCCGGCGGCGGCTGGCCCGGCAGCCCGCGCTGCTGTCGGCCATCGACGACCACGCGCGGACGCTGGTCGCGTTAGGCAGGCTCGGCGCGGTCGACTCGCTCATGCGCGCGGTACTGACAATCCCGGCGCAACCGCGAACCAGCGCGGCGCAGGTCATGTTCGACACGGCGGTCGAGCTCGAGGCGCACGAGCACGCGTCCGAGGCGACGGCGCTCTTCGGCCGCGCGGCGGAGGCGTCGCGCGACGCACCCACCTCGCCCCGCGACGCCGACGTCGCGCGCGTCCTCGGCGCGGCGGCCACCGGGCTCGCCGGCGACTGGGCGCGTGCGGACTCGATGTTCCGCGCGCTGTCGGCCGCACACCCGGGCGACGTCCGGCTCCTCGGCTGGACCGGCCTCGCCGCCGCGCACACCGGCGACCGCGCGCGCGCCGAGCGCGTCGCGGCGGAGCTCGCGCGGGTCGAGGAGCCGTACCCCACGGGACTGCCGTCGCTGTTCCGCGCGTGCATCGCCGGGACGCTCGGTCGACAGGCCGACGCGGTGACGCTGCTCCGTCGCGCGCTCGCCGAGGGCTTCGCGACCGGCGCGCTGCACGCGCAGTCGTGTCTCTTGCCGCTGCGCGGCTACGCGCCCTACGAGGCGCTGGCCCACCCCGTCCGTTAGGCACTCCGCTCATGCCACCGCTCTCCCGCCGCGCGTTCGTCGCCGCGCTCGCCGCCGCCGTGCCGAGCGCCGCGCTCGTGCGCCGCGCCCACGCCCTCTCGGTCGATCATCTCGCGGCCGGCCCGCGCACGCTGCGCGCGTTGGGCGCGGTGGTGCTCCCCGCGGAGCTCGGCCCCGCGGGGACCGAGGCCGCCGTCGCCGCGTTCGAGCGGTGGATCGCCGGCTACCGCGAGCGCGCGGAGCTGCTGCACGGCTACGGCACGTCCGCGCTCAGCTACTCCGGTCCCACGCCGGCCACGCGCTGGGCGCAGCAGCTCGACCGCCTCGACGAGTCGGCGCGCGCGACGCACGGCCACGCGTTCGCCGCGCTGCCGCTCGACGCGCGGCGCGAGATGGTGCACACGCTGCTCGACGGGATGAAAGCCGACCGGATCCCCGCCGTCGGGCGCGCGCCGCACGTCGCGCTCGCGCTGCTCGGCCACTGGGCGGCGAGCCCCGAGGCGACCGACCGCTGCTACCGCGCGCACATCGCTCGGCAGACGTGCCGCCCGCTCGCCGCGCAGGCGCGCAAGCCGCTCCCGATCGCGGAGCGCACCGGGCGCCGCGCATGAGCCTCTTCCGTCGACGCGTCGTGGTGGAGAGCGACGTGTGCATCGTGGGATCGGGGATCACCGCGGCGATGGTGGCGGAGAAGCTCGCGCGCACGACGAAGAAGCGCATCGTCGTCGTGGAGGCCGGCGAGGAGGCGCCGCCGCTCGCCCGCCGCTACGCACTGCGCGATCGCTACCTGGCGTACGGCGAGAGCCCGTGGCCCAACGACCACCTCGACGGCTACGACATCCAGGGCCCGCTGCAGTCGCGCTCCATGCAGGTGGGCGGGCTCGCGCTGCACTGGGGCGGCGTGACGCCGCGCTGGTCGCCGGAGGACTTCGAGACGCGGTCGCGGTTCGGCGTCGGCACCGACTGGCCGATCGGGTACGACGATCTCGACCCGTACTACCAGGAGGCGGAGACGCTCATCGGCGTCGCCGGCGCGCAGGGGCCGGCGGAGATGGATCCGCGCGGCAAGCCGTACCCCATGCCGGCGATCCCGCTGACGTACAACCTGGAGCTGCTGCAGGACTGGGCGTCGAAGGCCGACATCACGATGTGGAGCCAGCCGTCGGCGAAGAACTCGCGCCCGTACGACGGCCGCGCCGCGTGCTGCCGCAACGACACGTGCACGCCGGTATGCCCCACCGGCGCCAAGTACACGCCCGACGTGACGTGGAACCGGCTGCGCGCGTCGAAGCGCGTCACGCTCTACCCGCGCACGCTCGTGCGGCGGCTCATCACCGAGCAGGGCTCGAGCCGCGTGACGAGCGCGCAGGCCGTGCAGCGCGTGCCGAACCGGCCGAGCGTGCCCGTGGAGTTCCGCGCGACGCAGTTCGTCGTCGCCGCGGGATACGTGTGGAGCTCGCACCTGCTGCTGCTGTCGGGGCTCGCGAACTCCTCGGGGCTCGTCGGCAAGTACCTGTGCGGGCACCGCAACAAGCAGGCGTTCGTCGCGCTGCCGCTGGAGCTGTTTCCGGGGATGAACGGGCAGCACTCGCTCGTCACGAAGCAGTTCATGCGGGCGCCCGCCACGAAGCGTTATCTGCGCCACGACCTGCGCGTGTGGGAGTCGAGCTTCGATCGCGGGCCGCGCCTGCGCGACGACGCGGGCAACCTGCTGCTCGGCGACGAGCTTCTGAGGGACTGGCGCGAGCGCACGCGCACCGGCGTCGCGCGCGTGCGCGCGTACTACGACGTCTTTCCCGACCGGGAGAGCGCGCTCACGCTCGACACCGACCTGCACAACGGCTACGGCGACCCGCTGCCGAAGCTCGCCATGCGTGACGCGCCCGAGTCGGCCGCGCTGCGCCGCTACTCCGACGACACGATCGTGGCGCTGTTCGAGCGGATGGCGCGCGCCGGCGACGGGACCGTGCTGCGCGTGGAGGAGGACGACGGCGGCTTCCAGGACCATCCCGCGGGCGGCTGCCGCATGGGCGACGACCCCGCGACGTCGGTGGTCGACTCGTGGGGACGCACGCACGACCACGAGAACCTGTTCGTCGTCGGCGCGCCGACGTGCGTGAGCGCGAGCTGCGCGAACGGCACGCTGACCTTCTGCGCGCTGGCCCTGCGGTCGGCGGAGGAGATGACGCGGTGAGTGGCGTATGAGCGCTTTCTTCGACCCCGATGGCCTCGACGACGCCGAGGCGGCGCTGCGCGAGGCGAACCTCGCGTTCGCGCGGCGCTACCCGGGCGAGCGCGCCGCGCGGCAGCCGGTGCACACGCTCATCGAGGGCGCGCAGCACTTCACCGCCGACGTGGCCGCGCGCCGCGGGGCCGAGGCGCTCGCGGCGCTCGGCGCGCACGCGCCCGACGCGGCGTCGCTCGGCCGCGCGTTAGGCATCGACGGACATCCCGCGCTCGAGGCGATCGTGGCGCGGGTGCGCGACAAGCTCGCGCGCGAGCCGGTGGAGGACTACCGCATCGACTTCGAGGACGGCTTTGGCGTGCGCGACGACGACGACGAGGATCAGGCCGCCCTCGACGTCGCCGCGGAGCTCGCGCGCGGCGTGCGCGAGGCCAGGCTGCCGTCGTCCATCGGCGTGCGCGTGAAGCCGCTCACCGAGGAGCTGCGCGCGCGCAGCGTGCGCACGCTCGGCCTGCTCGTCGGCGCGCTCGTGGAATCGGGGGCGCTTCCGGAGCGGTGGGTCGTCACGCTGCCGAAGGTGACCGTCGCCGAGCAGGTCGCGTACTTCGTCGCCGCGCTGCGCGCGATGGAGCGCGCCACGGGGCTCGCCGACGGCGCGCTGCGGTTCGAGATCCAGCTCGAGGTGCCGCAGGCGATCGTCGACGCGACGGGACGCTCGCTGCTGCCGGCGATCGTCGACGCGTCCGACGGGCGGCTCGACGGCGTGAACCTCGGCGTCTACGACTACACGGCGGCGTTGGGCATCACTGCCGCGCACCAGCGGCTGCGCCACCCGGCGTGCGACCACGCGCGGCACGTGATCCAGACGTCGCTCGCCGGCACCGGTGTGTGGCTCGCCGACGGCTCCACCGCGCTCCTTCCGGTGCCGCGACACGACGGCGATTCGGCCGGCGTGCACGCGGGCTGGCACCTGCACTTCGACGACGTGCGCCACTCGCTCGCCGCCGGGTGGTATCAGGGATGGGACCTGCACGCCGCGCAGCTCGTGTCGCGGCACGCGGCGGTGACGAGCTTCTTCCTCGAGGGCGTCGACGCGGCGGGCGCGCGGCTGCGCAACTTCGTGGAGCGCGCGCATCGCACCGCGCTCGTCGGCGGCGTGCTCGACGAGCCGGCGACGGGACAGGCGCTGCTCGCGTTCTTCCACCGCGCGATGAGCGCCGGCGCGATCGCCGACGAGGACGCGGAGCGCCTCACGGGCGTGACCGGCGCCGAGCTGCGCGAGCCCTCGTTCGCGCGCGTGCTCGCGCGCCGAGGGATCCGGTGACCCCGCGGATCTGGGAGCTGCTCGATCTCGTCGCGCGCTGGGTGCACGTCGTCGCCGGCATCATGTGGGTCGGCAACTCGCTGCTCTTCAACTGGCTCGACCGCAGCCTGCAGAAGCGCGCCGTGTCGGGGATGACGCGCGAGCCGTTAGGCACGATCTGGCTGCTGCACAGCGGCGGGTTCTACTACGTGGAGAAGACGCTGCTCGCCGGCGAGCCCCTCCCGACGCCGCTGCACTGGTTCAAGTGGCAGGCGTACACGACGTGGCTGAGCGGCGTCGCGCTGCTCGTCGTGGTCTACTGGGCCGGCGGGCGCGCCGTCATGGCCGACCCGTCGGTGCACGGGATCTCGCAGCTGCACGCGACGGCGCTCGCGATCGCCGGCCTCGTGCTCGGCTGGGGACTGTACGAGGGCGTGCAGCGACTCGTCGCGCCGCGCGCGCCCCGCGTGGCGGCGGCGGCGTGGACCGCGGGGCTCATCCTCGTCGCGATCGCCTTCACGAACCATCTCAGCGGGCGCGCGGCGTTCCTGCACGTCGGGGCGATGCTCGCCACGATCATGGCGGGGAACGTGTTCCTCACCATCGTGCCGTCGCAGCGCGCGCTCGTCGCGTCGGTGCGGTCGGGCGGCGCCGGCGCCGAGCTGGCGGCGCTGTCGGCGCGCGCGAAGCGGGTGTCGATCCACAACAACTACTTCACGTTCCCCGTCATCGCGCTCATGGTGAGCAACCACTTCCCCGCGCTCTACGCGGGGCGGTGGAGCTGGCTCGTGCTGCTCATCCTCGTCGCCGGCGGCGCGGCCGTGCGGCACGTGCTCAACGTGCGATGGACGTGGCCGGGCTGGCGGCCGGCGCTCGCGGGCACGATCGCGACGACGATCGCCGCGCTGTGGGCGGTGCTGTCGATCCCCGCGCCGCCGGTGGAGTCGACCATCGCGCCCTCGCGCATGTCCGTCGCGGGTCCGGTGACGTTCGCCGACGCGCGCCACGTCATCGACCGCCGCTGCGCGGTGTGCCACTCGATGAGCCCCGTCGACTCGAGCCTCGGCGTCGCGCCGGCGGGCGTCGCGTTCGACACACCGGAGGAGATCGTGGCGCGCGCCGCGCGGATCCGCGAGCGCGCGGTCGTCACGCGCACCATGCCGCCGGCGAACCGCACGCACATGACGGACGAGGAGCGGGCGGTGCTGGCGCGGTGGATCGATTACGGGGGGCGGGTGCGGTGACGGCGGGACGACTGACGGCGGGACGACGAACGGCGGGACGACGAACGGCGGGATGCCTTACTGCGGGACGATCTACGGCGGGACGATCTACTGCGGGACGATCTACTGCGGGATCCCTGGCGCCGGATCGTAGTTACCAGGGGGGGCTCCCCCCCCTTCGCCCAAGGTGCTACACCCCGGTCCGACCGCCGTACCATTTCGACGCGAGCTGGATCCCCCTGAGCGCATCCCCATCCCGCGGTCGAACGTCCCGCCGTTCGTCGTCCCGCCGTTCGCCGTCCCGCCGTCAGTCGTCCCGCCGTCAGTCGTCCCGCCGTCAGTCGTCCCGCCGTGACGCACTGCTGTCGATTTCCCCGCCCCCCGTTCGACTACTCCGCACCGAAGCAGTGCCCCCATTCACCCACCGGAGGCCCACGATGAAGTACGTCCTGCTGATCTACGACGACGAGAAGGTCTGGGAGACCATGAGCCCCGACGAGAGCGGCGCGATGATGGGCGAGTACTTCGCGTTCACGAAGGACATCCAGGACAAGGGGAGCTACCGCGCCGGCGAGGCGCTGCAGCCGATCGCCACCGCGACGACGGTGCGCGTGCGCGGCGGCAAGCTGCAGACGACCGACGGCCCGTTCGCCGAGACGCGCGAGCAGCTCGGCGGGTTCTATCTCGTCGACGCGGAGAATCTCGACGAGGCGATCGCCGTCGCCGCCCGCATCCCATCGGCGCGCATCGGATCGATCGAGGTGCGACCGGTCGTCGTGTTCGAGCGTCCCGAGGCGCAGCTCCCGGCCAGCGAGGCGAGGGCGACGGCGACGGCGTGATGCTGCGTGGCTGCGTGGCTGCGTGGGTCGTGACGCAGCCACGCAGCCGCGCAGCCACGCAGCCACGCAGCGGCCCCACCTCGATGCGTCAGAAGACCCTCGACCACCTCTACCGCACCGAGTCGCGCCGCATCCTCGCGACGCTGATCCGGCTGCTCGGCGACTTCGACCTCGCGGAGGAGGCGCTGCACGACGCGTTCGCCGCGGCGCTGGAGCGGTGGCCGAGCGAGGGCGTGCCGACGAACCCGCGGGCGTGGCTCGTGAGCGCGGGGCGATTCCGCGCCGTCGACGCGCTGCGGCGGCGCAGGACGCTCGCCCGCAAGGCCGACGAGATCGCGGCGCTCGCCGACGTCGAGGCGCACCTCGCGCGCATGCCGGCGCCCGACGCCGCGCTCGACGCGCCCGACGTCGAGGACGACCGGCTGCGGCTCGTCTTCACCTGCTGCCACCCCGCGCTCGCCGCCGACGCGCAGGTCGCGCTCACGCTGCGCACCGTATGCGGGCTGACCACCGAGGAGATCGCGCGCGCGTTCCTCGTCCCCGCGGCGACGATGGCGCAGCGGCTCGTGCGCGCGACGAAGAAGATCCGCGTCGCGCGCATCCCGTACGAGGTGCCGCCGCGCGACCAGCTGCCGGCGCGGCTCGACGCCGTCCTGTCGGTCGTCTACCTCGTGTTCAGCGAGGGGTACGCGGCGACGGCGGGGGACGCGATCGTGCGCCGCGAGCTGTGCGGCGAGGCGATCCGGCTCGCGCGGCTGCTCGTGGAGCTGATGCCTAACGAGACCGAGGCGAACGGGCTCCTCGCGCTGCTCCTGCTCCACGACTCGCGCCGCGACGCGCGCACCACCCCCGACGGCGACCTGCTGCTGCTCGAGGTGCAGGACCGCGGCCGGTGGGACCGCGCGCAGATCGCCGAGGGGATCGCGCGCGTGGAGCAGGCGCTGCGCGGCGGCCGCGCGGGTCCGTACGCGCTGCAGGCCGCGATCGCCGCGCTGCACGCCGAGGCGCCCGACGCCGCGTCGACCGACTGGCGGCAGATCGCGGCACTGTACCACGTGCTGCTGCGCGTCGCGCCGACGCCGATCGTGGAGTTGAATCGCGCCGTGGCGGTCGCGATGGCGTTCGGCCCCGAGCCGGCGCTGAAGCTCGTCGACGGACTGGCGGCGCGCGGGGACCTGCGCGGCTATCACCTGCTCCCCGCGGCGCGCGCCGACTTCCTGCGCCGACTCGGCCGCCTGGACGAGGCGGCCGAGTCGTACCGCGCCGCGCTCGCGCTGACGACGTTAGGCCCGGAGCGCCGGTTCCTCGAGCGGCGGCTGCGCGAGGTGACGGGCGGCTAGTAGCGCACGCCCTCGAGCCACTTCACGCTCACCGGCACCGTCGCGAACGGGTCGCGCGTCTCGTCCTCGATGAAGTAGTACTCCACGCCCGTCTGCTTCGCCGTGCGCAGCACGCTGCGGTAGTCGATCTTGCCGCTGCCGAGCGTCGTCTCGCTCTCGTCCGGCGGGGCCGAGCCGGTGTGGACGTTCGTCGCGACATCCTGCTTCATGTCCTTCAGGTGGAGCAGCTTCCAGCGCCCCGGGTACTTGCGCAGCCACTGCACCGGGTCGGCGCCCGGGCGCGAGATCCAGAACACGTCCATCTCGTACTTCACCGCGTCGGGATCGGTCTCGCGCATCAGCACGTCCATCGGCAGCACGCCGCCGGTGCCGGGGCTGAACTCGAAGCCGTGGATGTGATAGAAGAACTGCATCCCCTGCGCGCGCGCCGCCTGCCCGAAGCGGTTGAAGTCCGCCGCCGCGGCGCGCGCCGCCTCCACGGTGAGTGGCCCGTTCGGGTGCGGGATCCACGCCGTGCCGACGTAGCGCACGCCCAACGCCTTCGCCGCCGCGAGCACCGACTGCAGGCTGTCGCGGAACATCTCGTAGCCGACGTGCATCGACACCGCGCGGAGGCCGGCCTGGTCGAGCGTCTGCCGGAACTGCGCGGGGCTCTGCCCGTACGTCCCGGCGAGCTCCACGTCGCGGAAGCCGATGCCGCGCACCTTCGCGAGCGTGCCCGGCACGTCGGTCTTGAACGCGTCGCGGAACGAGTAGAGCTGCACGCCGAGCGGCCCGGCGAACGCGCCGCGCAGCGCGAAGTCGCCGGCGTCCTTTGACACCTTCTGCGCGGACGCGGACGCGGCGAGCGCCGACGAGGCGATCGCCAGCGTGGCCGCGGTACAGAGTCGGGTGAATCGGATCACGGCTCTCCTCCGTGTGGGTGAGTCAGCTGCCTCGATAGGTCGTGTAGCCGTACGGGCCGAGCAGCAGCGGCACGTGATAATGCTCGTCGCCCGCCGCCACGCGGAAGCACACGACGACCTCCGGGTAGAACGCGTCGCGCCCGCCGCGCGTGAAGTACGCGCCGACGTCGAACCGGAGCCGGTACGTGCCCTCGCTCAGCGCGGCCCCCGGGCCGAAGTCGCGCAGCCGGCCGTCCGCGTCGGTGACGCCGCTGCCTAACGCGACCGCGGCGTCGCCCTCCACGCGCTCCAGCGTGACGGCCACCGCCGCCGCCGGCCGGCCGGACGCGGTGTCGAGGACGTGGGTGCTGACGGTGCTCATTCCGGCCCCTCGCGAAAGAGCTTCTCGAGCCTGAGCCGCGTGATCTTCCGCTGCTCCTCGGCGGCCACGCGCAGCTCGGTGTCGGGGTCGTTCGCGAGCCGCGCGCGCGCCGTCGCGAGCAGCTCGTCGGCGCCCTTCCCCGCGGCGCAGACGATGTAGATGTGTCCGAACCGCCGCTCGTACGCGCGGTTCGCCTCCGCGAGCTCGGCCCGTACGTCGCTCGCCGCGTCGCCGACGCGCGCCTGCTCGCCGGCGGACCACGCGGCGCCGCGCGCGTCCTGCGGCACCGCGGCCGCGCGCTCGCCGATCCGCGGGTGATGCGCGAACGCCTCGCGCCAGTCGTCGGGCTCCAGCGCCCACCACACCTCGTCGGCGGCGGCGAGCAGCTCGTCGAGCGTGCCGAACGGCCGCCGCGCGACCATCTCCGCGACCCAGCGGCTCGCGCCGCAACAGGGGCGGATCAGATCCGCCGCGCGCGCCGACGGGAGGTCGTCGAAGTCGGATACATCGGGCATGAGGACCTGTGGCTGTTTCGGCTCACGCGGAGCCGCGGAGCACGCGGAGAACACCAACGAGCTTGGTCGTTCTCCGCGTCCTCCGTGGCTCCGCGTGAGACATGCCGTTCACTGCGCAACGGTCCCGAACAGCCGCAGCCGCGCCACGCCGCCGTCGGGATAGATGTTGAGCCTGACGTGCGTCGCCGGCTCGGCCGAGTCCACGTCGAACGTGTGGCGGGCGTGCGGCTCGAGCGGCGTCGCGGGCACGAGCGGCCGCCACGTCGCGCGCTCGGCGTCGAAGCCCTCGGGCGCGTCGCAGGATTCCAGCATGCAGCTCCCGGGCGCGTTGCCCTTGAAGTGGTCGGTGTCGAGCTCCACACGCGACAGCACGCCGCGCCGCGCGAGGCGCACGATCGACCAGTCGTGCCCCGGGCCGCGGCGACGCTTCGTCTCCCAGCCGTCCCCCATGTGCGTCGAGCGGCCGGGGAGGATGAGGTTCTGGCGGTGGCCGTAGTGCATGTCGCTGCACGACACCACGAAGCCGCCGAGCTCCATCGCCGCGAGATCCACCTCGCCGCGCGCGAACACGCGCTCGTCGGGCACCACGTCGCCGTGCACGCGGAGCCGCGCGACACCCCCGTCGGGGAAGATGTTCAGCCGCAGGTGCGTGATCCGACGATCGCCGTCGACCTCGAACGCGTTGCGCGCGTTCCCGTGGAGCCTCGACATGCCGAGCAGCGGCTCCCAGCCGACGTCCTGGGTCGTGAGCACCTCGGCGCCCGGCGTTCCATCCAGCGCGCACGCGTCGAGGCTCGCGCGCTCGGGGTAGTTGCCGGTGAAGAAGCTCGTGTCGATCACGACGCCGCGCACGACGCCGGGCATGCCGAGCCGCACGATCGCCCAGTCGTGGCCGGGCGAGCGACGGCGGCGCGTCTCCCAGCCGTCCATCCACTTGCCGCGCTCCGTGTACACGCCCTCGCGCCACTCGGGCGCGTTGGGCTTCACGAGCGCGTCCTTCGGCGCGAAGAACTCGTCGTTCGCCGCGATGACGGCGCCGCCGAAGCGCTCGCCGGCGAGATCGGGAAGATCGGTGAAGTCGGTCATGTCGTGCTGGAGTGTCTCACGCGGAGGCGCGGAGAACGCGGAGAACTGCCTCGGCTGTGTGTGTCAACCACAGAGGACGCAGAGGACGCAGAGGCGAGCCAATTCTTGTTGGTCTCCTCTGCGTTCTCTGCGCCCTCTGCGGTTCAATGGTGTGCTCCGCGTGCTCCGCGGCTCCGCGTGCGCTCGCTCAGCCATCGTACACGATCCTGCCACCGACGTACGTCCGCCGCACGACGCCGAACAGCTCGCGGCCCGCGTACGGCGTCACCGGATGCCGATGGTGCAGTCGCGCGGCGTCCACGACGAACGATGCATCCGGATCCCACATCACGAGATCGGCGTCGTAGCCCGGCGCGATGCGTCCCTTCCTGTCGTGCAGCCCCGCGAGCCGCGCCGGCGCGGCGCTCATCCACTCGGTGAGCCGCTCGACGCCGACGCCGCGGGCACGCGCGCCGGTCCACACCGCGGACAGGCCTAACTGCAGCGACGCGATGCCGCCCCACGCAGCGAAGAAGTCGCCGTCGCTCCCCTTCATGGCGGGCGGACAGGGCGAGTGGTCGCTCGCCACGAGATCGATCTCGCCGTCGAGCAGCGCCTCCCACAGCGCGTCGCGCTCCGTCGTCCGGCGGATCGGCGGCGCGCACTTGTACTCCGTCGCGCCGTCGGGGATCTCCTCGGCCGCGAACGTGAGGTAGTGCGGGCACGTCTCCACCGTGAGCGGCAGGCCGCGCGCGCGTGCGTCCGCCACGATGCCCAACGAGCCCGCCGACGACAGGTGCACGACGTGCACGGGGGTCGGCCACCGCTCCATGAGCCGCACGAGCATCGTGATGGCCGAGCGCTCGGCCTGCGCGGGGCGGCTCGCGAGCCAGTCGAGGTAGCGGCGCGACCCACCGGCCGGCGCCTCCAGCAGGCATGCGGGGTCCTCGGCGTGCACCATCAGCGGGAGGCCTAACGACTGCAGCACGGGGAACGCTTCCCGCAGGTCGGCCTCCGTCACGTGCCCGAACTCGTCCACGCCGCTCGGCGACAGGAAGCACTTGAACGCGCGCACGCCCGCGTCGCGCAGCCCTTCCAGCTCTCCCGCATTCCCGGGCACGACGCCGCCGATGTACTCGACGTGCACCGCCGTGTTGCCGCGCGCGGCGTCGCGCTTCGCCTCCAGCGCCGCGGCGGTCGTCGTCGCGGGGACGGCGTTCAGCGGCATGTCGAGGATCGTCGTCACGCCGCCCGCCGCGGCGGCGCGCGTCGCGGTCGCGAACCCCTCCCACTCGGTGCGACCGGGCTCGTTCACGTGCACGTGCGTGTCGACGAGACCGGGCATGACGACGTCGTCGCCGACGTCGATCACGTCGGCCGACGCGTCGTCCCACGTCGACACGCTCACGATGCGACCGTCGACAACGTGCACGCTCGCCGCGTGCACCCCCTTCGCCGTCACCACGCGGCGGCTACGCAGCCACATCACTCGGCGGTCTCACGCGGAGACGCGGAGAACGCGGAGAACGCCAATTGTCGTGGCCGTTCTCCGCGTTCTCCGCGGCTCCGCGTGAGCATGAAAGGCACGTCACGCCGTCTCGCTCCAGAACCGCCGCAGCAGGTTCATCGCCACCGTGCGCCGGTAGTCGCCCGTCGACCGCACGTCGTCGATCGGCGCGATCTCGCGGCCGAGGATGTTCGCCGCGTCGTCGATCGACGCGCCCGACGCGAGCGCGCGCTCCGTGTCGTGGGCCCGCACCATGGTCGGCGCCACGCTGCCCAATGCGATGCGCGGCGACGGCCCGCGGACGGCGGCGATGACGACCTTCGAGATCGCCTGCGCCGCGCGCGTGCCGACCTTGCGGAACCACTGTCGCCCCTCGACGTGCGGCACCTCGATGGCCACGATCAGCTCCTCCGGTCGCAGCACCGTCGCGCGGTATCCGGTGAAGAACGCCGTCACCGGCACTCGGCGCTCGCCGGACAGGGAGCGCAGCACGACCGTCGCATCCGCCGCCGCCAGCACGGGGAGCGAGTCGCCCGCCGGCGACGCGTTCGCGAGGTTGCCGCCCAACGTCCCGCGATTCTGGATCTGCACGCCGCCCACGAGCCGCGACGCCTCGACGAGCATCGGCAGCCACTCGCGCACGAGCGGCGACGCGATGCACGCCGTGTAGGTGACGAGCGCGCCGAGCGACAGCGTGTCGCCGTGGACGCGGATCGCGCGCAGCTCGTCGCACCCCCAGATGTCTAGGAATCGCGTCTGCGGCAGCGTGCCGAAGTTGAGTCCCACGTACACGTCGGTCGCGCCGGCGACGGGCATGCGCGGCTCGTCGCGCAGGATGCGCAGCGCCTCGTCCACCGATGTCGCACGCGCGAGGTCGAGTCCCGACGTCGCCGTTCTCACGTCGCCGTCTCCGGCGGCACGCCGCGCCACTTCAGCACCGCGCGATAGATCGCGCCGTAGCCCGTGCACCGACAGAGGTTGCCGGCGAGCGCGGTCTTCACGTCGTCGAGCGTGGGCCGCTCGCCCAACGTCAGCGCGGCCATGATCATCCCCGGCGTGCAGATGCCGCACTGCGCGCCCACCTCGTTCATGAACAGGTGCTGCAGCGGGTCGTCGTCGCCGAGCCCCTCGATCGTCCGCACGTCGGCACCGTCCACCTGTGCCACCGGCACGATGCACGAGCAGACCGCCTCGCCGTCGACGAGCACCGTGCACGCGCCGCACTCCCCCTCGCCGCACCCCTCCTTCGTGCCCGTGAGCCCGCACTCCTCGCGCAGCACGTCGAGCAGCCGCGCCGCGGCGGGTGACGTCACGTCGCGCGCGGCGCCGTTCAGCGTGAAGCGCATGCCGCGAGCACCTCGGGAGTGGCGGGAACCTCGCGCACGTCGAGCCCCAGATGCCGCAGCGCGTTCACGACCGCGGGCGCGGGCCCGTCCATCGGCAGCTCGCCGAGCCCCTTCGCGCCGAACGGACCGCCGGCGTAGCGGTTCTCCAGCATCACGACGTCCATCGCGGGCGTGTCGAGCGTCGTCGGGATGACGTAGTTCGTGAGCTGCGCGTTCGCCATCGCGCCGTCGCGCATCACCACGCGCTCGAGCAGCGCGTAGCCGAGCCCCTGCGCCGTGCCGCCCTCGATCTGGCCTAACGCGAGCGCGGGATGGATCGGCCGGCCGAACTCGTGGATCACGGTGATCCGCGTCGGCCGCACCTCGTACGTGTCCGGGTCGACCTCCAGCTCCGCCACGTCGCAGCCGTAGGCGTACGTCGCGTACGCGTCCCCCTTGTACGTGTAGTCGTCCCACTGGATCCAGTCGGGCGGCTCGTACTTCCGCTCCACCGACAGCGCGCCGTGCCGCGCGTGGTGCTCCGCCGGTGTGAGCTCGCCGAGCGTCCCGCGCAGCTCGTGCGCGCACTCCTCGAGGATCTTGCCCACCACCATGCACGTGCGCGACGCGACCGTCGGCCCGCTGTCGGCGACGCGCGACGTGTCCGGCTGCGCGACCTCCACCGTCTCGTACGGCACGCCGAGCGCGTCGGCGACGATCTGTGCGTGCATCGTGCGCGTGCCCTGCCCGATGTCGGTGCTGCCGACGGCGATCCGCACGCCGGTCGGCGTCGTCTCCAGCCGCGCGCGCGAGTTCAGGTGCCGCTCGCCGCTCCCCGTGAAGCCGGCGCCGTGGTAGAACAGCGACAGCCCGATCGTGCGGTTCGTGCCGCGGTACGCGTCGCGCTTGCGGCGGAAGTCCGTGCGCCGCACCGCCTCCTCCAGGCAGGCGAGCGCCGAGCAGTCCTCGCGCAGCGTCTGGCCGGTCGCCGTCGTGTCGCCCGGCCGCAGCGCGTTGATCTCGCGCAGCGTCACGGGGTCCATGCCTAACGCCTCGGCCACGCGGTCCATGTGCACCTCGACCGCGAACTCCGTCTGCGGCGCGCCGAAGCCGCGGAACGCGCCGTTGGGCGGCGTGTTCGTGAACACCGCGCGCCCCTGGATGCGCACGTGGTCGCACCGGTACGGCCCTGCCGCGTGGATGCAGCCGCGCGAGAGCACCACGGGGCTCAGCGTCACGTACGCGCCGCCGTCGAGCAGCACGTCGACGTCCATCGCCACGAGGCGGCCGTCCTTCGTCACGCCGGTACGGTGGCGCACGATCGACGGGTGCCGCTTCGTCGTCGCGACCATGTCCTCCACGCGGTCGTAGACGATCTTCACCGGGCGGCCGCTCTTCAGCGCGAGCAGCGCGGCGTGCCCCGCGATCATCGACGGATACTCCTCCTTCCCGCCGAACCCGCCGCCGGTCTCCGTCTGCACCACGCGCACCGGCGTGTTCGCGCCGAGCAGCGCCTTCAGCGCCTTGATGACGTAGAACGGGCACTGCATCGAGCCGTAGACCGCCACGCCGCCGTCCTCCGGCACCGCGACGACGCCGTTCGGCTCGATGTAGACGTGCTCCTGGTGGCCCGTGCGATAGATCCCCTCGACCACGACGTCGGCGCCGGGCATCGCCGCGTCGACGTCGCCCTTCACGATGTCGATGCGCTTGAACACGCCGGCGGAGGCTTCGGGATCGAACAGCGGCGTCTCGACGTCGTAGTCGATCGACACGCGCGCGGCGTTCAGGATCTCGCGATCCTCGTGCGCGAGCAGCACGATCGGCTCCGCCATGTGCCGCACCTCGCGCTCGGCGAGGAACGGCTGGTCCTGCTCGATGAGGTCGCAGACGTTGCGCCCCGGCACGTCGCGATGGTCGACGACGGTGAAGCTGGCCGCGTCGAAGTCGAGTCGCACGCTCGCGATGCGGCCGCGCGGCACCGTGGAGCGGATCGTCCGCCCGTGCAGCATGCCCGGGAAGACGAGATCGTCGGCGTACTGCGCGCGCCCCGTCGCCTTCCCAATTCCGTCCTTCCGTGCGACGCTGTTGCCGACCGCGGGCATCTCCGCTCGCTCCTCGCTCGTGTCCGAGGCGCGAAGATGACCGGCGGCCCACGAGGAGGCAAGGCGTGAACCGATCGACGTTCGTGACCACCGCCGCACTGTGCGCCATCGCGCGCGCGGCCTCGGCGCAGCCGCCCGCCGGCGCGCTCGACGCGCTCACGCTGCCCCGCGCGGCGCACGTCGTCCACTACTCCAGCCGCGACACCACCGGCGGCAACGACGACGCGCGCGCCATCCCACCTGGCGGCACGCTCACGCTCGTCGATCATCGCGGCGCCGGCATCGTGAGGCGGTGGTGGGTCACCATCGCGCCGCGCAACAGCGTCGCCATCCAGCGACAGCTCATCGTCCGCTGCTGGTGGGACGACGAGCCCGAGCCGTCGGTGGAGGTGCCGATCACCGACTTCTTCGGCGTCGGCTTCGGCGAGTGGCGGCAGTTCACGTCGGCGCCGGTCAACATGACGAGCGGCGGCTACGACACGTACTGGGCGATGCCGTTCCGCCGCCACGCGCGCATCACGGTGGAGAACCGCGCCACCGTGCCGGTCGGCGCGTTCTACTTCAACGTCGACGTGGAGGCGCGCGACGCGGTGCCCGACAGCGCGCTCTACTTCCACGCGCAGTTCCGCCGCGTGACGACCACGCGCGGCACGCCGGTCACGCTGCTGGAGGCCGAGGGACGCGGGCAGTACGTCGGCACGGTGCTCTCGATGCAGCCGCGTCGCGGCCGCGCGCTCTGGTACCTCGAGGGCGACGAGCGCGTGTTCGTCGACGGCGAGACGACACCGAGCGTGATCGGTACGGGCACCGAGGACTACTTCTCGTCGGGCTGGTACTTCGATCGCGGCCCGTACTCGTCGCTCTACCACGGGCTCACGATCAAGGACTCGCTCTCGGGCCGCGTGAGCGCGTACCGCTGGCACATCGAGGATCCGATCCCGTTCGCGCGCTCGCTCCGATTCACGATCGAGCATGGCGGCACGAACGACGCGCCCGGCACCGACTACAGCTCGGTGGCGTTCTGGTACCAGACGCACCCGCACCGCGCGTTCCCGCCGCTCCCCGCGGAGCTGCTGCCGTACGAGCCCGTGCCGCCGATGCGCGTGCCCGGCGCGATCGAGGCGGAGTCGCTGTTAGGCGCCGCGCGCGCCACCGCGGGCCGGGTGCAGGCGCAGGACATGATGGCGTGGGAGGGCGACTCCGCGGGGTGGAGCGGCGCTTCGCAGCTCTGGTGGGTCGAGGCGCGCCCCGGCGCCCGCCTCACGCTGCCGCTCCGCGCGCCCGCCGCCGGCACCTACGAGCTCGTGGGCCGCTTCACGCGCGCTCCCGACTACGGCGACGTGCGGCTCAGCGTGAACGGCCACACGCTCTCGCCCGTGGTGCACGGCTACGCGCCGCACGTCGAGGCGATGGGGCCGGTGTCGCTCGGCCGCGTGCCGCTGCGCGCGGGCGACAACGCGCTCGTGCTGGAGATCGTCGGCAAGGACCCGCGCGCGCACGGCTACTCCGACGGGTACCTCGTCGGGATCGACGCGATCGAGCTGCGACGCGTCCGTTAGGCGTGGTGTGGCCCGTCCTGGACTCCACGTACGAGTGTTCGTGGGACTGAAGAAGGACTGAAGGAGGACTGAAGAAGGACCAACAACTCTGTTGGTGTTCTCCTTCTTCAGTCCTCCTTCAGTCCTCCAGAAACTCGTACGTGGAGTCCCGGCCGGGCGCCGCTCCCGCCACGTCCGCGACCGATGGCGGCGTGCGGTCCCCGCGGTAGCTTGCGTCGTCTCCCCACCAACAGCCTCCATGCGTCGACCGACCGTCCTCCTCGCCGCGCTGCTCGCGGCGCCGCTCACCCTGCCCGCCCAGCGCCCGCTCACCATGGCCGGCCGCTCGGTGGTCTACGCGCCGCACGGCGTCGCCGCCACGAGCCAGCCGCTCGCCACGACGGCCGCGCTGAACGTGCTGCAGAAGGGCGGCAACGCCATCGACGCCGCCGTCACGGCGGCGGCGACGCTGGCCGTCGTCGAGCCGATGATGACCGGCGTCGGCGGCGACATGTTCGCGCTCGTGTGGATCGCGAAGGAGCACCGCCTCGTCGCGCTGAACGCGAGCGGACGCGCGGGCTCGCTCATGTCGCGCGACGAGCTGGTGAAGCGCGGTCGCACGCGCATGCCGTCGCGCGGCATCGAGACCGTCACCGTGCCCGGCGCGCTCGCGGGATGGCAGGAGCTGCTCTCCAAGTACGGCACCATCACGCTCGCCCAGGCCGTGCAGCCCGCGATCCACTACGCCGACGAGGGGTTCGTCGTCACCCCGGTCATCTCGAACGACTGGGCGGGACAGGCCGACGTCCTCGCGCGCGACGAGGGCGCGCGCGCGACGTTCCTCGTGAACGGCAAGACGCCGAAGGCCGGCGACTGGTTCCGCAACCCCGACCTCGCGCGCACGCTGCGGCAGATCGCCGCCGAGGGGCCCGACGCGCTCTACGGCGGCACGCTCGGTCAGCGCATCGTCGCGCGCGTGCAGGAGCTCGGCGGCTTCATCACGCTCGACGACCTGAAGGCGAACAAGCCCACGTGGGTGACGCCGATCTCCACCACGTTCAAGGGCTACCGCGTGTGGGAGCTGCCGCCGAACAACCAGGGGATCGCCGCGCTCGAGATGCTCCGCATCCTCGACGCGTACGACCTGAAGGCGATGGGGCACAACTCGCCCACCTACCTGCACCACCTCATCGAGGCGAAGAAGCTCGCGTACGCGGACCTCGCGCGCTACGTCGGCGACGCGGAGCACCTCACCATGCCCGCCGAACGCATGCTGTCGGACGCGTTCATCGCCGAGCGGCGGAGCCATCTCGACGAGCACCGTGCGCAGAGCCGCGTCGAGGCCGGCCCCGCGCAGACGGCGAGCGAGACGATCTACCTCACCGTCGCCGACAGCGCCGGCAACATGGTGTCGTTCATCAACTCGCTGTTCGACGAGTTCGGGTCGGGGATCGTGGTGCCCGGCACCGGCTTCGCGCTGCACGATCGCGGCGCCGGCTTCACGATGGATCCCGGGCTGCCGAACACCGTCGCGCCGGGCAAGCGGCCGTTCCACACGCTCATCCCGGGATTCGTCACGAAGGACGATCAGCCGTACATGAGCTTCGGCCTCATGGGCGGCGCGATGCAGGCGCAGGGGCACGCGCAGTTCCTGATCAACATGTTCGTCTTCGGCATGGACGTGCAGCAGGCGATCGACGCACCGCGCTTCCGGCACCTGAACGGGTTGAGCGTCGCGCTCGAGCCGGCGATCGGCGACAGCGTGCGCGCCGCGCTCGCCGCGATGGGCCACGAGATCGCCGACGAGCGCCGCACCGCGTTCGGCGGCGCGCAGGCCATCATCAAGCTGCCGAAGGGCTACGCCGCCGGCTCCGACCCGCGCAAGGACGGCCACGCGGCCGGGTACTGACAGGATCGTGCACGACGGACAGGATGATGGTGCCGTTCCTTCTTTGACAGGATGAACAGGACGGACAGGATGAGAACCAACAACAACAGCACTGCTTTTCTTGTTGGTTTTCATCCTGTCCGTCCTGTTCATCCTATCGAAAAAGAGAGGCGACCGAGAACCTTCCCCAATCCACCCATGAGCCTCCGCATCCTGTCCGCGCTCGCCGCGCTCGCGCTGCCCGTCGCGCTCTTTGCGCAGCCGGTCACGAAGGATCCTGTCGCGCGCGCCGAGTTCGCCGCGGCGAGCGCCGCCGCGCCGCTGTCGCAGTACGTGCGCGTCGGCGAGACGATCTACCTGAGCGGCATGCTCGGCACGGGCGCCGACGGTGCGCTGGCCGGCGGCGGCATCGGCCCCGAGACCCGGCAGGCGCTCACGAACGTCCGGGCCGCGCTCGAGAAGGTGGGCGCCACGATGGACGACGTCGTGAAGTGCACCGTATTCCTCGCCGACATGGCGGAGTGGGGCGCCATGAACGAGGTGTACACGACGTTCTTCCCGAAGCACAAGCCGGCCCGCAGCGCGGTCGGCGTCAATGGCCTCGCGCGCAACGGCCGCGTCGAGATCGAGTGCCTCGCCGTGCGCGGCGCCGGCGCGCCGTGACGGCGCCGTTGCGCTGGGGCGTCCTCGGCGCGGCGAGCATCGCGGTGCGGCGCGTGATCCCCGCGATGCAGCGGAGCGCGGCGTGCCGCGTCGACGCCATCGCCTCGCGCGACCTCGCGAAGGCGCGCGCCGCCGCCGACGCCTTAGGCATCCCGCGCGCCTACGGGTCCTACGAGGAGCTGCTCGCCGACCCCGAGATCGACGCCGTCTACAATCCGCTGCCGAACCACCTGCACGTGCCGTGGTCCGAGCGCGCCGCGGCCGCCGGCAAGCACGTGCTGTGCGAGAAGCCCATCGCGCTGACCGCCGACGAGGCCCGCGCGCTCGTCGCCGCGCGCGACCGCGCCGGCGTGCAGATCGCCGAGGCGTTCATGGTGCGGACGCACCCGCAGTGGCACGTCGCGCGCGACGTCGTGCGGTCGGGGCGCATCGGGGAGCTGAAGCTCGTCACCGGCCACTTCAGCTATCACCGGCGCGACCCGTCCGACGTGCGCAACCGCGTCGAGTGGGGCGGCGGCGTGCTGCTCGACGTCGGCTGCTACCCGATCACGATGTCGCGCTGGCTGTTCGGCGCGGAGCCGGCCGAGGTCGTCGGCACGCTCGAGCGCGATCCCGAGTTCGGTGTCGACCGACTCGCCGCGGGGCTGCTGCGCTTCCCCACCGGCATGGCGACGTTCGGCGTCGGCGGGCAGATCGTGCACCACCAGCGCGTGCAGATCCTCGGCACCGCCGGCCGCATCGAGCTCGAGATCCCGTTCAGCCCACCGGGCGACCACCCCACGCGCCTGCTCGTCGACGACGGCCGCGACGTGTTGGGCACCGGCGTCGAGAGCATCGCCGTCGGCGCGTACGACCAGTTCACCCTGCAGGCCGACCGCTTCGCCGCCGCGGTGCGCGGGGAGGGGCCGGTGCCCGTGCCGCTCGAGGACGCGATCGCGAACATGGCGGTCATCGACGCGATCTTCCGCTCCGTGGAGAGCGGGCGCTGGGAATCGCCGGCCGCGTCGTGAGCGCGGCCGGCGTCCCGGATCATCAGGCACTTCGTTAGGCGCGCCGCCGCCGCGCCGCCACGCCGAGCAGCGCGAGCCCCGGCGCCAGGAGCACGAGGCTCGCCGGCTCCGGCACCGACGACGGCACGCCCTGCGTCGTCGCGTCGAGCTGGAAGTAGTCGAACGCGATCAGGTCGGACGACGTCGTATGGTCGAGGGTGATCTGCAGCCCGCCGAGCGCGTTGATCGACGCGATCACGGCCGGGTCGAGGACGAACGTGCGGACCTGCGTCCTCAGGAATCCGTCCTGGAACGCCCAGTTCTGCGACACGCCATTGAAGTCGACGAGCAGTGTGCCCGCCGCCTGCGCCGCCTGGAAGTCCCCGAAGTCCACCGTGAGCGTCGCGGCCGTGATGGGAACGGACACCGGGAAGATCACGTGGCCGATCGTGAAGTTGTTCGGGCCGAACTGTGGCCACAAAGCGGACCAGACGTCGGTGATCTCGGCGCCGTTCGTCGCCGCCTGCTCGGCGGCGCTGCGGCCGTCGTACAGCGAGCCGGCCGTCCCGGGGCCCGGCCATCGGCAGCTCGTGGGAATGCCGTTGATGCACGGCAGGCTCGCGTTGTCGGGGAGCCCGAACCCGAAGCCGTCGTTGTCGCCGATCATGAGGCTGTACTGCGCATGGGCGGGCGCTGCGGCGAGAAGCGAGAGGACGAGCGTGAACGCGAGGCATCGGGAGGTGGGACGCGGACGGGGCGACATCGGCGGCTCCTGAGCTGAGGTGCGCGGACGGCACGAGCGTGGGCGCCCGGAGATGCGCAGAATGGGCGGAGGGCTCGCCAAATCGACTTGCGCGGCGCCCCCGGTGGCGCCAAGCTCGCCCCGTGTGCTCCGACTTCGACCGCGATCCCGCGTCGCCGGCGCCGGCTGGCGAGATCACCGCGCTGCTGCACGCCTGGCACGGCGGCGAGGCGGACGCGATGGAGCGACTCGCGCCGCTCGTCTACGACGCGCTGCGCGGGATCGCCGAGCGCCACATGCGGCGCGAGCGGCCGGGGCACACGCTCTCTCCCACCGCGCTCGTGCACGAGGCCTGGCTGCGCCTCGACGAGCCGTCCGGTCCCCCGCTGCGCGACCGCACGCACTTCCTCGCCGTCGCGTCGCGCGTCATGCGCCGCGTGCTCGTCGACCACGCGCGCCGCGGCCTCGCCGAGCGCCGCGACGCCCGCGCGGGCATCGGCGCGCGCCCGACGCTGAAGCTCGCCGACGCGTCCCCGGAGGAGTGGTCGGTGACGATGCTCGCGCTGGACGACGCGATGGACCGGCTGACGGCGCTCGACCCGCGGCTGCAGCGCATCGTCGAGTGCCGCTTCTTCGGCGGTCTGTCCGAGGACGAGACGGCCGCGGTGCTCGGCGTCAGCGCGCGCACCGTGAATCGCGACTGGCGGCGCGCGCGCGCGTGGCTCGAGGCCGCGCTCCGTGAATGACGCGTCCGACGTCGGGTCCGACGTCGCGGCGCGGTGGCGGCGCGCGTCGGACATCGTCGACGCCGCGCTCGACCTCGACGCGGCGTCGCGCGAGCGGCTCGTCGCCGAGCGCTGCGCCGACGACGCGGAGCTCGCGGCCGACGTCCGACGGTGGCTCGCCGCGGCCGACGAGCCGGCGTCGATGTTCGACGCGCCGCCGCTGCCGCCCGGCGGCCTGTCGCCGCCACGCGTCGGCCTGACGGAAGGCACGCACGTCGGGCCGTGGCGCGTGGTCCGCTTCGTCGGTGCCGGCGGCATGGGCGAGGTGTACGAGGCGGAGCGCGCCGACGGGGCGTTCGCGCGACGCGCCGCGCTGAAGATCGTCCGCGACTCGGTCGACCGCGCGCGACTGTCGGGCCGCTTCCGCCGCGAGCGCGAGCTCCTCGCGGGGCTCGACCACCCGGGCATCGCGCGCCTGCTCGACGGCGGCGTCACCGCCGACGGAAGCCCGTACTACGCCATGGAGTTCGTCGACGGCGTGCCGATCGACGCGTGGTGCGACGCGCGGCGGCTGGACGTGCGCGGACGCGTCGCGCTGCTGCGCCAGGTGTGCGGCGCGGTGCGCTACGCGCACCAGCGGCTCGTCGTCCACCGCGACCTCAAGCCGTCGAACGTGCTCGTGACCGACGACGGGGTCGTGAAGCTCGTCGACTTCGGCATCGCGCGGCCGCTCGCCGACGACGCGCTCGCACGCGACCGCGCCGACGCCTCGGGGCTGGCGACGTCGCGCATGCTCACCCCGGCCTACGCCAGCCCGGAGCAGTTCCGCGGCGAGGCGCCGACGGTGACGAGCGACGTGTACTCGCTCGCCGCCGTGCTGTACCGCCTGCTCGCCGGCCGGCCGCCGCACGGCGCGGCGCGATCGTGGCGAGACCTCGAGCGCGCGGTGCTCGAGACGGAGCCCGTGCGTCCATCCGACGCCGCGCCCGAGTCGCACCGCCGACAGCTGCGCGGTGACCTCGACACGATCGCGCTCGCCGGCCTGCGCACCGACCCCGCGCGCCGCTACGGCTCCGTCGAGGCGCTCGACGCGGATCTCGCGCGCTGGCTCGGCGGCCTGCCGGTGAGCGCGCGCCCCGACGGCTGGACGTACCGCGCCGGCAAGTTCGTTAGGCGCCACCGCGGCGGCGTGGCGCTCGGCGCGCTCGCGATCGCGACGCTCGTCGGCGCGACCGTCACCGCGGTGGTGCAGGCCCGTCGTGCCGAACGCGAGACGCGGCGCACCGCGGAGGTGGCGAACTTCCTCCTCGGCCTCCTCGACCTCCCGTACCCGTACGAGGCGGGTGCGGGACACGACCGCTCGCTCCGCAGTCTGCTCGACAGCGGCGTCGCCCGCTCGTACCTCGTCAAACCCGACCCGGCCGGCGGCACGCTGCGCTCCGACGTGCTGTTCGCGCTCTCGCGGGGCTACAGTGGGCTCGGCGACTTCCGCATGGCGACACGGCTCGCCGGCCAGGCGATGGCGCAGCGCATCGCCGACCATCCCGACGCATACGCCGTCGCCGACATGCGCTCCGACTATGCGGAGACGCTGAGCCTCGCGGGCGACCTGTCGGCGGCGCTCGCGCAGCTCGACTCCGCGCTGCCGGTGATCCGCGCGCGAGTGGGCCCGCGCAGCACCGCCGTGGCCGTCTTCCTCCACGGGCGCGCGCGCGCGCTGCAGCGGCTCGGCGACCTCGCCGGCGCGGAGAGCGCCGCGGCGCAGGCGATCGACATTCTTCGCGACAGCGCCGTGCACCGCGCCCAGCTCGCGAACGCGCACGAGACGATCGGCCACGTCCGGCTGGCCCGCGGCGACATCGCGGGCGCGGAATGGCACTATCGTCGCGCGCTCGACGTGCGCGTGCGCTCCGATCTCGGCGCCGCGGAGATCGCCAACGGCTACGCCGATCTCGGGGCCACCGCGACGGCCGCGGGTCGACTCGACGAGGCGGACACGCTGTTCACGCGGTCGCTCGCCATCAAGCGTGCCGCGCTCGACGACCGGCACCCCGACGTCGCGGACGATCTGTTGGGCATCGCGCGGATCGCGCTGCTTCGCGGCCGCGTCGACGTCGCCGAGCGCGGCGCTCGCGACGTGCTCGCGCGCTACGTGGCCGCCGGCACCGTCCCGTTCTGGCGCATGGTCCCCGCGCTCGACGTCCTCGGCGAGCTGCTGCTGCGCCGCGGACGCGTCGACTCGGCGCGCGCGGTGCTGCGCACGGCGCTGGACTCGCTCGGGCGCGTGACGTCGTTCCCGACGGCACAGCGCGCGTCCATCCTCGGCCACCTCGGCGAGACCGAGCGCGCGCGCGGCGACACGGCGGAGGCGCGCGCGCGCGGTTCGACGCCTGTCGCGCGATCTATCGCGTGCTCGGCCCGCCGGGCGAGGCACGGGCGTCGAGCTGCGAGCCGCGGACTCGATCGCGTTAGGCTCGTTAGGAGCTGTGAGACGAGCACGAAATGGGGATCTTCGGATCCTTCAAGATCCCGCGATCCCCATTCAGTACTCGTCTCGCCCCTCGCACCTCACTCCACCCTGTTCACGAGCGCGCCGATCCCGTCGATCTCGATCCGCACCTCGTCGCCGCTCGCCAGCGTGAAGTCGTCGGGCGGCACGATACCGGTCCCCGTGAGCAGCACCGCGCCGCGCGGAAAGCTCGTCTCGCGGAACAGCCACGCCGCCAGCTCCTCCGGCGTGCGCCGCATCTGCGCCAGCGTCGTCTCCCCCGCGAACACCGCCGCGCCGCCGCGCGCGATCCGCACCGCGATGCGCGTCTCGCTGCCTAACGGCTGCTCGGCCACGAGCATCGCGGGGCCCAGCGCGCACGAGCCGTCGTACACCTTCGCCTGCGGCAGGTACAGCGGGTTCTCGCCCTCGATGTCGCGCGAGCTGACGTCGTTGCCCGCCGTGTAGCCGACGATCGTGCCGCGCGGGCCGATGACGAGCGCGAGCTCCGGCTCCGGCACGCTCCATCGCGCGTCGCGCCGCACGCGGATCGCGTCGCCCGGCCCGCGCACGCGCCACCCGGCGGCCTTGAAGAAGAGCTCCGGCCGCTCGGCCTCGTACACGCGGTCGTAGAACGTGCCGCCGCCGGCGTCCTTCGATTCCTCCATGCGCGCCGTGCGGCTGCGCCAGTACGTCACGCCGGCGGCCCACACCTCCTGCCCGTCCACCGGCGCGAGGATCTCCTCGTCGAGCCGCACGCCGCCGCGGCCGCGCGACGCCACCGCACGCAGATGGGCGACGAGATCTTCGCGCGCGATCAGCGCGTCCCACGCTTCGGCGAGGGGATGGAATCGGCCCTCGATCTCGAGGACCGGCGTTCCGGCGGTGCGGTAGAGTCGCATGTCGGGAGCGGGTTGGGCGCGGGGCGACGGCAAGCTATCGCGGCCGGGCGCCGCGCCCTAGGTTGGGCCGCACACCGCGAGGGGAGGAGCGCCCTTGGAGATGCCGCTTCAGGCTCGCCTCGAGCACGCGCTCGGCGACGGCTACGCTCTCGAGCGCGAGCTGACGCCTGGCGGCATGAGCCGACTCTTCCTCGCCACCGAGCGCGCGCTCGAGCGGCCGGTCGTCGTGAAGCTGCTCCCGCCCGAGCTCGCGAACGACGTGAGCGCGGAACGGTTCCGGCGCGAGATGCTCGTCACGGCGCGGCTGCAGCACCCGCACATCCTCCCCGTGCTGCACGCCGGCGCGCAGGACGGGCTGCACTTCTACGTGATGCCGTTCGTGCGCGGCGAATCGCTGCGCGCGCGGCTCGAGCGCGAGCGCCCCGTGCCGATCGCCGACGCGGTGCGCATCCTCGGCGAGGTCGCCGACGCGCTCGCGTGCGCGCACGAGGCGGGCGTCGTGCATCGCGACGTGAAGCCGGAGAACGTGCTCCTGCAGCACGGCCACGCCGTCCTCGCCGACTTCGGCGTCGCGCGTGCGCTCGAGCCGTCCAGCGGCGGCGACCGCCTAACGTCCACCGGGCTCGGGATCGGCACGCTCGGCTACATGGCGCCGGAGCAGGTCGCCGGCGAGCGCGAGGTCGACGCGCGCGCGGATCTCTACGCGCTCGGCGTCATGGGCTACGAGATGCTCGCCGGCACGCAGCCGTTCGCGGGATCCACGCCGATGCGCGTCCTCGCGGCGCAGCTCACCGAGATCCCGCGCCCGCTCGACGAGCTGCGGCCCGAGGTTCCGGCCGCGCTCGCGACGCTCGTCGCGCGGCTGCTGCAGCGCGAGCCCTCGGCGCGGCCGGCGTCGGCGCGCGAGGTGCTGCGCGCGCTGGAGGAGTCGGCGGCGGCGACCGCCCGCCCCGGCCCCGCGGCGCCTGACGCGAAGCGACCGGCGCAGCGCGACCCGTACGAGTTTCTCCTCGCGACGCTCGCACCGAGCGACCGGGTGCCGCCGGAGACGGCCGCCAGGATGCGCACGCTCTTCGTCCCCCGCTCGTTCCGGAAGGGGCAGGCCTACCAGCGCGCCGGCGAGGTCACCACGCATGGCGCGTTCGTCGTGCGCGGCCTCTTCCGGTGGTACTCCGTCGACGCGAACGGCAACGAGTCCATCCTCCGCTTCTCCGAGGAGGGCGCGTGGGTCGGCGACCTGCAGAGCTTCTCCACGGGCAACCCGACGCCCTACTACATCGTCGCGATCGAGCCCTCCGAGGTGCTCATGATCGACGGCCACTCGTTCGAGCGCATGCTCGAGGCGTCTCCCGACCAGGGCCGCGGGTTCCGGATGGGGCTGCAGCGCAGTCGGGACGCGACGGAACGGCGCATGGCGCTCTACCTCCACGCGTCGGCGGAGGAGCGCTACGCCGACTACGCCGAGCGGTATCCGTGGATGGTGGACCGGGTGCCGCAGCACATGCTCGCCTCGTACCTCGGCATGACGCCCGAGACGCTCAGCCGCATCCGCCGCAAGCTCAAGGAGCGTTGACCGCGGCGGTTGTCGCAGATCAAGGCGCGCCTCGCGCGAGGGACGCATCGTGCGGTCGAACCCCAACGGGAGATGACCGACCATGCGCGCCCCGAACCTCATCGCCCACGCCGCGGCCGCCACGCTGCTCGCTCCAGTCGCCCTCGCGCAGCCGGCCGCGCCGCGCACGCTCGTCGCGGTGTTCGCCCACGCCGACGACGAAGGGATCGTCGGACCCGTGCTCGCGCGATACGCCCGCGAGGGCGCGCATGTGTACGTCGTCGTCGCCACCGACGGTGCACAGGGCGGCGCACACACCGACATCCCGCGCGGCCCCGAGCTGGCGCGTGTGCGCGCCGACGAGCTCCGCTGCGCGTCGCAGGCGCTCGGCATTCGCGAGCCCGTCACGCTCGACTTTCCCGACGCGAAGCTCGGCGACTACGCCGCCGATCCGTCGCTGCTCTATCGCCTGACGCAGCGGATCGCCGACGAGCTGCAGCGGCTCCGCCCCGACGCGATCGTCACGTTCGGCCCCGACGGCGCCACCGGTCACCCCGACCACCGCCTCGTCGGCGACGTCGTGACGCAGCTCGTCCGGGCCGGCGCACCGGGCGTCCCCGAGCGGCTGTTCTACGCGTGGATCCCCGTGGAAGGGATGCAGGCGATGAACCCGCGCGGGGCGCCTCCGATGCTCGTGCCGCAGGCGAAGTATCTCAGTATGCGCGTGAGCGTCGCCCCGGCCGATCTCGACGCCGCACGCCGCGCCATGGCGTGCCATCACACGCAGTACTCGGCGGAGGTCGTCGCGCGCATCGTCCCGCTCCAGGAGCGGACGTGGAACGGCGCCGTGTCGCTGGCCCGCGCGTTCTCCACCGCGCCGGGCACCGATCTGTTCCGCTGAGCGCGCTCAGAAGTTGTCCGCCGGCTTCAGCACCGCCTCGCTCTCCGCGCCGCTCGTCGCCGCGAGGCCCGCCTCGATCGCGGCGACGATGCGATCGACGTCGTACACGCACCCCGCCCACGTGCCGCCGCTCGCCCGCTGCAGCGCCGCCCACAGCCGCGTGTCGTTAGGCAGCGCGGGGTGCGGCGCGAGCCCGGGGAGCGGCGCGCGCCCCGCGAGCACGTCGTCGCACGCCTCCCGCGGCAGCCGCTCCCCCGCCACGCCCACGAGGTTCACGGAGCCGAGCAGCGACGCGCGGTCGATCACGATCTCGATCAGGTCGTCGTCGCGCACGCGGCCGATCGGGCCGCCCTGCAGCGCCTCCGGTCCCACGTGCCCGACGCACGCGCCGGTCGAGAGCCCGGAGAAGCGCCCGTCGGTGACGAGCGCGACGTGCTTGCCCCACGGCAGGAACTTGAGCGCGGTCGTGATCTGCGCCGTCTCCTGCATCCCCGTCCCCGATGGGCCGTTGCCCACGAGCACGATGACGTCGCCGGCCTGCACCGGGCGGTCCGTTAGGCCCTTCACGGCGCGGATCGCCTCGTGCTCGTCGGCGAACACGCGCGCGGGTCCCGTGTGACGGTACACGCCGTCGTCGTCCACCACGGAGCGGTCGATCGCCGTCGCCTTGATGACGGATCCCTCCGGCGCGAGGTTCCCGACCGGGAACACGACCGTGCTCGTGAGCCCCGCGCGTCGCGCCGCGTCCGGCGACATCACGACGTCGTCGGGCGACACCTGCGCGCCCGCCGACAGACGCGCGCGCGCGCCGCGCGCCGGCGCTCGCTGTCCTCCCACCAGTCGAGCGTCGCGTCGAGCGTGTCGCCCGTGGCCGTCAGCACGCGCCCGTCGAGCAGGCCTAACCGCCGGAGATGCAGCATCACCTCCGGCACGCCGCCGGCCATGAACACCTGCACGGTGGGGTGTCCGCGCGGCCCGTTAGGCAGCGCGTCGACGAGCCGCGGCGTCGCGCGGTTCACGCGGATCCAGTCGTCCACCGTCGGTGGCGTGAGCCCCGCCGCGTGCGCGATCGCCGGGATGTGGAGCAGCAGGTTCGTCGAGCCGCCGAACGCCGCGTGCACGAGCATCGCGTTCGCGACCGCGCCCGGCGTGAGGATCCGCGCCAGCGGGATGCCGAGCGCGTCGAGCCGCACGAGCGCGAGCGCCGAGCGGCGGCCGAGCTCGAGCCACGACGGCTCGCCCGATGGGGCGAGCGCCGAGTGCGGCAGCGCGAGGCCTAACGCTTCCGCCACCACCTGCGACGTCGCCGCGGTGCCGAGGAACTGGCACCCGCCGCCGGCCGAGCCGCACGCGCGACACCCCATCTCCGCCGCGTAGTCGAGCGTCACGAGGTCGCGCGCGAACCGCGCGCCGAGGCTCTGGATCTGTCCCGCGTCCTCGGCGCCCCGCGCGGGAAGCGTCACGCCGCCCGGCACCACCACGCCGGGGAGCGCGCGCGTCCCCGCGAGGGCGAGCATCGTCGCCGGCAGCCCCTTGTCGCACGTCGCGATGCCCAACACGCCGGACGCCGTGGGCAGCGACCGGATCTGGCGCCGCATCACCGTCGCCGCGTCGTTGCGGTACGGCAGCGAGTCGAACATCCCCGTCGTGCCCTGGGTGCGGCCGTCGCACGGGTCGGAGCAGTACGCGGCGAACGGGATCGCGCCGTGCGCGCGCAGCGTCTCCGCGGCCTCGCGCACGAGCAGCCCGATCTCCCAGTGCCCCGTGTGGTAGCCCAACGCGATCGGCGTCCCGTCCTCGCCGCGGAGCCCGCCCATCGTGCTCACCACGACGTACTGGCGGCCGCCGAGCCGCGCCGCGCTCCACCCCATGCCGACGTTCTGCGTCAGCCCGAACAGATCTCCGCTCGGCGCCTCGCGCAGCAGCTCCGGGGTGAGCGGCAGCGCCCCCGCCGGCCCCTCGCCCACGATGCGCCCCGCGGACACCACCTCCGCCGAGCCGAGCACGTCCTCCAGAGACGGCGTCACGTCGACCTCCGAGACGTTGAAGTGCGCTGCATCCACCGTTGTAAGTGTGGACGAACGCTCCTCGCCGGGCGAGCCCCGGATCCCACCGCCCGGGGATTTTCACGGAATCGCTAAAGTCCCGCGCCGACCGTCCGAGACTCGGGAGCGCCAGCCCTTGCCTTGGACCAGACACCCCCGGTTCCGGACGCGTGCCCTCGTGTCCGGGGCACCCGCGGCTGTCGCTACCCGTGGAGCCAATGACTCGAAGCAGGAAACAGTCGGCCGGTCCGCGTACGAGCCTCGGAGCGCGGCGGTGAGTGGGGCCGGCACGGAAGTCACCGCCGCGCAGTGGCTGTTCCCGCTCGTGCGGGACGTGAGTGCCACGGCATTGATCGGCCCCGAAGGGGGCACGCTGGAGCTGCCCGAGACTGGGTTGCGCCTCGTCGTGCCCGCTGACGTGGTCGGCGAGCCCACGCCCTTCCGCGTCACCGCGCGGGCCGGGCGACTCGTCGCGTACGATTTCGAGCCGGAGGGCAGCGAGTTCACGCCCTCGCTTCGGTTCGAGCAGGACCCGTCGTTGCTCGAGCCGCCGCCGCTGCAGAGCGGCCGGCCGATGCGCATGCAGCTCGGCTACTACGAGCACGCCAGCGCGATCGATGAGACCAACGGCGTCGCCACCGTCACCGAAGTGCACTACCCGATCGAGGACGGCGCACGAGGGACCTTCGCGGTCCCGCACTTCTCCGACTACGTCGTCTGCTGGGGCACCCCCCTGACCGACGCCGACGACGCTACGGTCGGTCACCATCCACCTGTGCAGTTCGGGAGAGTCATGAGAAAGCACCTGTTCGCTGGGCTCGTCGCAGTCGTCGCCGCGATGACCGCGGCGGCCTGCGCCGACGCGCCGAGCGCGCCCACCGCGCGGCCGAACCCCGTCGCGACGTTCGCCAAGGGGGGGAACGGCAACGGCAAGGGCCTCGGCCTGGACAAGAGCGACGGCTCGTCGATCGACAGCATCGTCGCGTACCTCGCCACGCTCCACGACACGGTCTCGCGCGAGACGCAGTCCGTGAAGGGGATGCAGCGCCTGTCGCCGCTCACCAGCATGCAAAGCGCGTCGGCCGTCATCGGCGTCGACGGCGGCATGGTGCAGCTGCCGACCGCCGGCGCGTACCTCTGGGTGCCGCCGGGCGCCGTCAGCGCGCCGACGACGTTCAGCATCACCGCGCGTCCGGGCAAGGCGGCAGCGTACGACTTCCAGCCCGCGGGCGCGGTGTTCGCCCTCCCGCTCGTGTTCATCCAGGACAAGACGGTCCTGAACGGCACGGCGCCGACCGGGTTCACGTCCGGCGCACTCGCCTACTTCGGCAACGACGCCGACGTCGACCCGTCGACGGCGAACGCCACGGCGTCGCAGATGCGCTTCCCGCTCGCGTTCAGCACGGACCAGTACCTGACGTTCCCGATCTGGCACTTCTCCGGCTACATCGTGTCGTGGGGCTGCCGGTAAGCCACACGGAAGCCTGACGCGAGAGGGCCCGCCGGATCCGAAGATCCGGCGGGCCCTCTCGCGTTAGGCACCCCCCTCATCGCAGGGGCAGCAGCCGCGCGAGCAGGAGCGTCGTCGCGAGCCCGGTGAGCCCCACGATGGAGAGCAGCGGCGTCCACGAGCGGAACGTCTCCGCCTCCGTCGCGCCGCCCACCTTGCTGAAGATCCAGAACCCGGCGTCGTTCATCCAGCTCGCCATGAGCGAGCCGCTGGCGATCGCCGTGCCGATGTAGACGGTGTGATACGGCAGCGCGATCCCCTTCACCATCGCGCCGAGCATCCCCGCGGTGGTGATCATCGCCACCGTGCTGGAGCCCTGTGCGGCGCGGATCACCATCGTGATCACGAACGCGAGCAGCAGCACCGTTAGGCCCGGGTTCGACACGCCGCGCGCGAACGCGCCCTGGATCACCGGGCCGATCCCCGTCGCCTGCAGCGACGCGCCGAACGCGCCCCCGGCGGCGACGATGAGGATGACGATCCCCGCGCCCATGAGCGACCGCTCCACGAGCTCCGCCAGCTCCTGGCGCGTCGGCCGGCGGCGGCGCGCGTAGAGCCACATCGCGATCACCGCCGACACGAACAGCGCCGTCACCGGGTGGCCGATCGTCGCCGTCACCGGCCGCGCCGCCGCCCACAGCGCCGCCCGCGCCGCGTCGCGCGTGCGCAGCGCGTCCACGATCGTGTTCGACGCGATGAGCAGCACCGGCAGCACCACCGGCAGCAGCGACGGCAGCAGCGCCGGCAGCGCGGCCTGCGCCTCGGGCGCGGCATGGGCGGCGATCGGCACGCGCATCGGGATCGGCATCGTGCGGTCGCGCCACCGCGCGAACTGGAAGCCGACGATTGCCGACGGCAGCGCGACGACGACGCCCATCAGCACCATGAGCCCGAGATCCACGCCGAGCGCGTCGGCCACGCCTAACGGTCCCGGGTGCGGCGGCACGAGCGTGTGCGTCGCCACGCCGCTCGACGTCATGGCGAGCAGGTACTTCAGGTACTGTCGGTTCGTGCGCGCGTACATCGACCGCGCGAGCGGCGCGAGCAGGAAGAACACCGTGTCGAAGAACACCGGCAGCGACAGCACGAACGCCGTCGCGCCGAGCGCCACCGCGTCGTGCCGCTCGCCGAGCAGGTTGAGGAAGCCGCCGACGATGCGGTCCGCGGCCCCGCTCTCCGTCATCGCCGCGCCGATCACCGCCGCGAGCGCGATCACGACGCCCACGCTCCCCGCCGTGCGCCCGAACCCGTCCGCCACGCGCGCGATCTTCGTCGCCGGGTCGCCGGGCGCGAGCACGCTGACGAGGATCGCGGCGCCGATCAGCGCCAGGAACGCGTTCACCCGGAACGCGATGATCGCGACCAGGACGGTCGCCATGCCGAGCAGCAGGATGAGGAGCGGGTGCACGCGGGCGGGTGGGAGCAGGGGGCGGTAAACGCTCTGGCGAGGCGCGGCGTAACTTGACGTGCGCCCCCGTCGAGGGCGAGCGCCGAGCCTCCCCCACCGCCACGCTCATGCCGAACCTGACTCGCCGCGACCTCCTGAAGGCCTCGGCCGCCGCGCTCTCCGCGACTGCCCTCCCGAGCGCAGCGAGAGGCCTCGCCGCCACCCACGCCGCGCCGACCTCGGATCGCCGCGCGCCGCGCCTCCGCTTCGGCGTCGTCGGCGCGAACCACGACCACATCCACGGCATGATCGGCGCCGTCGTGCGTGGCGGCGGCGAGCTCGTGTCGTACCACATCCGCGAGCCCGAGATCGCCGCGGCGTTCGCGCGCCGCTACCCGCAGGCGAAGGCCGTCGCCGACGAGCGCGCGGTGCTCGACGACCCGAGCATCAAGCTCGTCCTCTCGTCGATCATCCCGGTGGAGCGCGCGCCGTTAGGCATTCGCGTCATGAAGGCCGGCAAGGACTATCTCTCCGACAAGCCCGGCATCACGACGCTCGACCAGCTCGCCGAGGTGCGCCGCGTGCAGGCGCAGACGAAGCGCATCTACTCCATCCTGTACAGCGAGCGCCTCGAGGTCCCGGCCGCGGTGAAGGCGGGCGAGCTCGTGAAGGCCGGCGCGATCGGCGACGTCGTGCAGACCGTGAATCTCGCGCCGCACCGCATCAACCCCCCGTCGCGCCCCGAGTGGTTCTGGGATCCCGCGCAGTACGGCGGCATCCTCACCGACATCGGCTCGCACCAGATCGACCAGTTCCTGTTCTACACCGGCTCCACGAAGGGCGAGGTCGTCGCCGCGCAGGTCGGCAACATGCACCACCCCGAGCACCCGAAGTTCCAGGACTTCGGCGACGTGATGCTGCGCGGCGACGGCGGCACGGGCTACGTGCGCGTCGACTGGTTCACCCCCGCCGGCCTCCCGACGTGGGGCGACGGCCGCCTCACGATCCTCGGCACCGACGGCTACATCGAGGCGCGCAAGTACGTCGACATCGGCGGCCTGCCCGGCGGCAACCACCTCTTCCTCGTCGACGGCAAGGGCATCCAGCGCATCGACTGCTCGAAGGTCGAGCTCCCGTTCGGTCGCCAGCTCGTCGACGACGTGCTGAATCGCACGGAGACGGCGATGTCGCAGGCGCACTGCTTCCTCGCGACCGAGCTCACGCTGAAGGCGCAGAAGGCGGCGACGAACGCGACGAAGCTGGCGTAGCCGACGTCGAGCGCGATCGCGGACGGTTGCGGGAGCGGCACGGGGCGCCTATGTCATGGGCGCCCCCCCTCTCGCATTCTCCCGGTCACCGGAGGAGAGACCGTGCTCCCGCGCTCCCGACACCCGCTCTCGCGGCGCGCGTTCGTGGGACGCGCCGCCGGCGCGCTCGGCACCACGTTAGGCACCGCGGTGGTGGCCGACTTTGGAACGCCTCGCCGGCGCGCCATCGCCGCCGCGGCGGACCGGCTGCGCCACGGCGCGCCCGCCGACGCGGCCGACGATGAGCAGTTCTGGCGCGAGGTGCGTGCCGCGTTCACGGTCGCGCCGTCCATCGTGAACCTCGATAACGGCAACGTCTCGCCGTCGCCGCGCGTCGTCACCGAGTCGCTCGTCCGTCACCTCGAGATGGAGCAGGACGCGCCGGTGCTGGTGCGCGACATGCTCGGCCCCGGCACCGCCAACCTCGCCCGCGAGCTCGCCGCGCTGCTCGGCTGCGCGCCGGAGGAGGTGGCCGTCACCCGCAACGCCACCGAGGCGCTGCACACCGTGCTGCTCGGCTACGACCTGCGCCCCGGCGACGAGGTGCTCACGACGACGCACGACTACTGGGCCATGCAGAACGCGCTCGACCAGCGCGCCGCGCGCGATGGCATCGTCGTGAAGCGCGTCGCCGTGCCGGTGCCCGCGGCATCCATGGAGCAGCTCCGCGAGACGATCGAAGGCGGCATGACACCGCGCACCCGTCTCGTGCTCGTGTCGCAGCCGGTGAACCTCACCGGGCAGTTCTTTCCCGTGAAGCAGATCTGCGAGATGGCGCACGCGCGCGGCGCCGACGTGGTCGTCGACGGCGCGCAGGGGTTCGCGCACGTCGACTTCAAGATCGCCGACCTCGGGTGCGACTACTACGCGGCCAGCCTCCACAAGTGGCTCATGGCGCCCATCGGCACCGGGCTGCTCTACGGGCGGCGCGACAAGCTCGCGAAGGTGTGGCCGCTCCTCCCCACCGCGCCGGCCGCGCCGAAGGACGTCGCGTGGAAGTTCATGGACATCGGCACACGCTCCATGGCGCCGTTCGTCGCGATCGGCGACGCGATGCACTTCCACGAGACGTTGGGCGCCGCGCGCAAGGAAGCGCGTCTGCGCTTCCTCACGCGCACCTGGGCCGACCGCCTCGCGAAGGTGCCGAAGGTGCGCTTCTCCACGAGCTTCGCGTCGCCCGAGATGAGCTGCGGGCTGGCGAGCTTCTCGCTCGACGGCGTGGACGACGACGCCCTGCAGCGCTTCCTGCGCGACCGGCTCGGCATCCTCGTGCAGAGCATCCGCTACGATCGCGCGTCGTTCCGCGGCGTCCGTGTCACGCCCAACGTCTACACGTCGCCGGCCGACCTCGACGCGTTCTGCGACGCCGTGGAGCGCGTCGCGGCGAAGGGCCTGCCACCGAGCGGGCGCTCCTGACGCGAAAGGGGCCCCGGGCATGACGCCCGGAGCCCCCCCGAGTCCCGAGTCCCGAGTCCCGAGTCCCGAGTCCCGAGTCCCGAGTCCCGAGTCCCGAGTCCCGAGTTCCGACGGTTCACCGCCGCCCGATCTGCCGGTCCGTCGGATCCGGACCCGGCCGCGACGCCGGGTTGCCGTCGATCCGGTCCTTGACGTTGTCCGCCGCGTCGACCACGCGGTCGGCGAGCCCGCTCGTCGTCGCGCGGTCGGCGGCGCCGGCGCCGGGCGCAGCCGCGCGCCGTGCGCCGAAGAACGACTTCTCGTCGTAGTACGGGTTCGCGTAGAAGTCCGCCGCGCGGTCGGCCGCCACGACGGGCCGCTCCACGCCGCGCGTCGTCTCCACGTCGCGCCGCGCCGCGTGCGGCCGCTCGTCGAGGAACTCGTGCAGCCGCTGCTCGTAGTCGCGCGACAGCTCACGCCGGTCGTACAGCGGCACGTCGCGCAGATCCGCGAGCGACAGGTTCACGATCACGTCGTCGCGGTCGTCGTCGAGCCGCGCCGCCCCGATCGGCACGAGCGCGTACTCGCGCCCACCCGCCTTCACGACCGCGTCGGCCACGTCGAACTCGAGGTAGCGCACCTGGCGCGAGCTCGTGTCGACGAGCAGGTCCTCCACCTTCCCCACCTTCGTGCCGTCGGCGAGCAGCACGTCCCAGCCTCGGGGATCGGGACGACCCTCCGGCAGCTTGAAGTCCTTGAGGTCCTTGGCGTGGACGAGTGCGCCGGTCGAGGACGCGTCGATGTCGCGGATGCGGTCATCATGTGCCATGTGACTCCCTCCGGGTGTGTTCGCCGCGCTCCGGCGCGGCGGGACCGGCGGCCGCAAGCCGTGTTCCCGCCCACGCCCCGACTGTGTCGCGCGTCACGCTGAATCGTTAGGCACTCGGCCGGGCGCGCCGCTACCTTCCGCCCGTGCCCTCGTCGCTCACGCTCCGCGCCGGCCCCGACGCGCTCGCCCTCGTCCGCGCGCGCGGCCTGCGCGCCGAGGACGTCGACGTCCTCCCCGCCGCGTCCGGGGGCGCGAAGTGGCTCGCCCTCGCCGGGCTCGATACGTGGCTGTTCGGCGACTTCCTCCGCGCGCCCCGCACGCGCCCGATGCACCTCATCGGCTCCTCGATCGGCAGCTGGCGCATGGCGTGCCTCGCGCAGCGCGACCCCGCCGCGGCGCTCGCGCGCGGTCACCACGCGTACGTGCACGAACAGCGCTATTCGCCGAAGCCGTCGCCGAGCGAGGTGAGCGCCGTGCTCACGCGCGCGCTCGACCGGCTGTTAGGCACCACCGGCGTCGACGAGATCCTCACCCACCCGTGGGCGCGCCTGCACGTCCTCACCGCGGCGGCGCGCGGGCTCGTCGCGAGCACCCGGCGCCTCGCGCTGTCCGCCGGCATCGCGCTCGCCGCCGCGGGCAACCTCGTGAGCCGCCGCACGCTCGCGCTCCAGATGCGGCGCGTCGTGTTCCACTCGTGCGGCGACGAGACGCCGTTCCGCCATCTCGCCGACCTGCCGACGACGCACGTCCCGCTCCGCCGCGCCAACCTCCACGCCGCGCTCCTCGCCTCCGGCTCCATCCCGCTGCTCATGGAGGGCGTGCACGTCCCCGACGCGCCCGCCGGCGTCTACTGGGACGGCGGGGTGCTCGACTACCACCTCGACCTCGACTTCGGCGCCGGCCCGGGCCTCGTGCTCTACCCGCACTTCTATGCGCACGTCGTCCCCGGCTGGTTCGACAAGTCGCTCCCGTGGCGTCGCGCCCGCGGCGACAACTTCCGCCGCGCGCTCCTCGTCGCTCCGTCGGACGCGTTCGTCGCGTCGCTTCCCGGCGGGAAGATCCCCGACCGTCGCGACTTCTACACGTTGTCCGAGTCGGAGCGCATCCGCCGTTGGCAGACCGCCGTCGACATGAGCGCCGCGCTCGGCCACGAGCTGCACGATCTCGTCGCCACCGGCCGCATCGCGGACTTCGTGCGGCCATGGTGACACTCGGTGTAGATCTCACGCGGCACCGTGTGAGATTCCCAGCGTCGATCCAAGGAGACCCGGATGCAGTGTCGATTCTCGCTCGTCTCGCTGATCTGCGTCGCCGCGGCCGCCCATGCCCAGCCCGCCCGCGACTGGGCCGCCGTCGATTCCGCGCTCGGCCGCAAGGGCGCCGCGCAGGCCGCGGGCGTGATGCGCTACGGCTTCCCGCGCAGCGACCTCCAGGTCACGGTGAACGGCGTTAGGCTCGCCCCCGCGCTCGCGCTCGGGAGCTGGCTCGCGTTCCGCGACGTCGGCGGCGGGAGCGTCATGGCCATGGGCGACCTCGTGATGCTCGAGGCCGAGGTCGGGCCCGTGATGCGCGCGCTGCAGGCCGGCGGCGTCGAGCAGACCGCGCTCCACAATCACGTGCTCGGCGAGTCGCCGCACGTCATGTACATGCACGTCTCCGCGCACGGCGATCCGGTGAAGATCGCCCGCACCGTGCACGACGCGCTCGCCCGCACCGGCACGCCCGCCGCGTCGCCGGCGCCTGCTACGCCGCCCGCGCTCGACCTCGACACCGCCGCGGTCGCCCGTACCCTCGGCGTCGCGGGCAAGGCGAACGGTGGCGTCTACCAGGTGAGCGTGCCGCGTCGCGAGACCATTCGCGAGGACGGCCACGAGGTGCCGCCGTCGATGGGCGTCGCCACGGCGATCAACTTCCAGCCGACGGGCAGCGGGCGCGCCGCGATCACCGGCGACTTCGTGCTCCGCGCCGCCGAAGTGAATCCCGTGATCCGCGCGCTGCACGGCGCCGGCATCGAGGTCACCGCGCTGCACAGCCACATGCTCGACGAGGAGCCGCGGCTGTTCTTCATGCACTTCTGGGCGAACGACGATGCGGCTGCGCTCGCGCGCGGGCTACGGAACGCGCTCGACCATATGGCGGTACGAACCGCGGGTCGCTAACGGGATGCGGGGCACGAAATGGTTTGCGCTCCACGTAACATCGTGCCACTGTAAGACTCGCCGGTGACGTGGCGCACGCGCCGCACCGGATCCCGCCCGCTCGCCCCCGCACGACAACACGCCCTCGCTCCAGCCGCCGCCGCGCTCCAGTGCACGGCGGCCGCCCGCCGTACGCGTCCCGCAGGTGATCGTCCCGCAGGTGATCGTCCCGCAGGTGATCGTCCCGCAGGTGATCGTCCCGCAGGTGATCGTCCCGCCCTAGATCGTCCCGCCGTAGATCGTCCCGCCGCATCCGCCTCCGTGTCCACGAGTCGCGAGCGCTTCCTCGCCTTCCGCAAGAGCCTCGGGCATCCCCCGCGGCTCGCGCGCCATCACGTGCGCGCGCGTGGGCTGGAGTTCGCCGTGTTCACGTCGCCGCCGGTGCCCGACACGCTGCCGCTCGTGTGCGTGAACGGCGGGCTGCTCTACGACCATCGGATCCTCTGGCCGGCGCTCGCGCCGCTCGCCGCGCACCGCCAGGTCGTGCTCTACGACCAGCGCGGCCGCGGTGCGAGCCAGGCGCCCCCGGGCGTCCGTGCCGCCCGCATCGAGCACGACGGCGGCGACCTCCCCGCGATCCGCGAGGCGCTCGGCATCGACCGGTGGGACGTGCTCGGGCACTCGTGGGGCGGGGGGATCGCGATGCTGGGTGTTCTTCAGGATCAGCCGGCCACGCGCCGCCTCGTCCTCGTCGACCCCGTGGGCGCGGCGAGCGAGTGGCTCCCCGGACTGCACGACGCGGCGCTCGCGTACCTCGCGGAGTGCAATCCCGCGGCGCACGACGCGCTCGCCGCGTTCGACCCCACCGGCCTCACCGAGCCCGACCCACGGTTTCATAGCGCGTACGCCCGCGCCTACTACCCGGCGTGGTTCGCCGACCAGGCGCTGGCGACGCTGTTCGTCCCACCCCGAACCTCGAGCGGGACCGGCGCCGTCGTGGCCGCCCGGCTCCGGCGCGACGGGTACGATTGGCGCGAGCCGCTGCGTGCCCTTTCCGTCCCCTCGCTCGTCATCCATGGCGAGCGGGATCTGATCCCCGTGGCGCAGTCGCGCCGCACCGTCGGTCTCCTCCCGCACGCCCGCCTCGAGCTCGTCGCGAACGCCGGCCACATGCCGTTCTGGGAAGCCCCCGAGCGGTTCTTCGGCCTGGTGAACGCGTTCCTCGGCACGACCGCGCTCTCCCCCGCTCCCTCCTCGCTCGTCCCCACCCCGAGGTAGCTCGCGCCGCTGCCTCGCGCCCCCCGCCGCGCGCCCCACATGAAGCGAATCGAGCACACGCTGGTCGCCTTGGTCGGTACGCTCGCCCTGTTCGTCGGGACGGAGTCGTATCGCACCGCGGAGTCTGCGCACAAGACGCAGCTCTCGTCGTCGGGCACCGTCGCGCCGCTGTCGCCCGCCTCGCCCACCGTGCACCGGCCGAGCGCCGCCGCGACCGCCGAGCTCCCGCTCAGCGTCCGCCGCATGCGCCGCGACGACGTGCGCGAGCGGCTGCAGGCGAACGAGGCGGGGACCTACATCGGCGAGGTCCTGCTCGACCGCGACTCCGCGCTCGCCCGCTGGCCCGACCGCGTGGAGCGCCCGCTCCGCATCTGGATCGGGAATGGCCGCGGGATGCCCGGCTGGCAGCCCGGCTTCGAGAACGAGGTGCGCATCGCGTTCAACACGTGGGGCACCGTCGGCATCCCGGTCAACTTCGAGCTCGCGCCCGACTCCGCGCACGCCGACGTCCACGTGAAGTGGATCGACCGCTTCAACGAGCCGATCAGCGGCAAGACCGTCTGGTCGCGCGACGACAGCTGGTGGATCGTCGACGGCGACATCACGATCGCGCTGCACCACCGCGACGGCGACCCGCTCGACGCCCCGCAGATCCGCGCCATCGCGCTCCACGAGATCGGCCACCTGCTCGGCCTCGACCACACGACCGATCCGACGAACATCATGGCGCCGCGCGTCCGCGTCCGTGAGCTCTCCACCGCCGACCAGGCCACCATCCGGCTGATCTACTCCGTCCCGGCGGGCAAGATCACGGGCTGACGCCTGAGGGCAGGAGGGCAGGAGGGCAGGAGAGTCCGAAGCTCTCCTGCCCTCCTGCCCTCCTGCCCTCGCCCTCCCGGGGCACGGTCCCTGCCCCCGCGCTGGGGACAATGTCCGACGAAATCTTCGATGTGGCCATCGTTGGCGGCGGACCCGCCGGCCTGTCCGCCGCCATCTGGCTCGGCCGCTACCTCCACCGCGTCGTCCTCGTCGACTCCGGCGACCCACGCAACTGGGAGACGAACGGCATCAACGGGTACCTGGGGCTCCCCGGCGTGCGGCCGGCCGAGCTGCGGCGGGCCGGACGCGAGGAGGCGCGGCAGTACGGCGCCACGCTGATCGACGGGTTCGTCGTCACCATCCGCGCGGAGGGCGACGCGCGGTTCGTCGTCGAGTACGATCCGCTGCCGGCCACGAAGGCGCGCGAGGACCGCGCCGGCCCCGGCACCCCCCGCGCCCCCGACGACAACGCGCCGCGCCCGTGCACCACGGCGCTCGTCGCGCGACGCCTCCTCCTCTGCATCGGGATCAAGGACGTGTGGCCGCGCATCCCGGGGCTCAGCCAGGTCTACGGCGACCGCGCCCACGTCTGCCCCGACTGTGACGGCTACGACGCGCGCGGCAAGAAGACCGTCGTCATCGGCAAGGGACGCAAGGCCGTCGGCATGGCGCTCAACCTCACGACGTGGACGCGCGACATCACCGTCTGCACCGACGGGATGGACCCCGAGCTCGACGACTATCTCGCCGGCAAGCTCGCCGCGTTGGACATCCCGCTCGAGTCGGCGCCCGTCGAGCGGGTGAACCTGCGCGAGGGCAACCTCCGCTCGCTGCTGTTCGCCGACGGGCGCACGCTCGGCTGCGAGAAGATCTTCTTCGCCATCGGCCAGTACCCGGCCGACGACCTCGGTGCGCAGCTCGGCTGCGAGCGCGACGAGGACGGGCGCATCCTCATCGACACCGCGCACCACACGTCGGTCTACAACGTGTTCGCCGCCGGCGACATCGCGCCGGGCCCGCAGCTCGGCGTTCGCGCGGCCGCCGGCGGCGCCGTCGCCGCGCTGGCCATCCACAAGTCGCTCGTGCCGGAGGAGCGGAAGCTCCAGCCGCTCACCAGCGCAGGATCACCTCGCGCGTCTTCCCCTTCCGCTCGACCTTGAGCGGCACCGCGCGGTCGTCGCGGCTCCGGAGCAGCGCCCGCTGCACCACCAGCGGCGTCGTCGCGGCGACGCCGTCGGCCAAGAGGATCACGTCCCCCGACCGCAGCCCTGCCTCGCTCGCCGGCGTCCCCTCGGCCACCCGCAGCACGAGCACGCCGCTCTTCGCACCGACCACCGCACGCAGGTCGTCGTCCATCGCCATGAGTTGCGCGCCGGCCACCGCCGACGGCCCGCTCCCGCCGAAGCCGAGCACGAACGGCGTCATGGCGAGTGGTGCCCCGGTCACCACATTCGCCTCGCTCTCGCCGTTCGGGGTGCGTCGCGCCGTGCGCAGCCGCGTCGCGACCGGCGGCGCCTCGGGCACGCGCGGCAGCGCCACGCCCGGCGCGCCCGGCTGCCCCGGGCTGACGACGACGTAGCTGAAGCCGGTCCCGGTGCCGCCCGCGCCGGTGCCGCCCTGCGTGAACACGCGTGCGATCGCCGTCGACGGCCGCCGCCCCACGACGAGCGGCAGCACGAGCGGCCGCCCGTCGCGGCGCACGGTCACGCGTACCGTGGTGTCCGGCACGAGCAGCCGGTCGAGCGCGATCTCCTCCGCCTCGCGCAGGTCGATGTCGTTGTACGCGACGATCGTGTCCCCCGCCTCGAGCCCCGCTCGCTGCGCCGGCGAGGCCGGCTCCACGCTCACCACCACCGGATAGTCGCAGTAGCGCACGTGGAGCCCGTCGGACGCGAGCCGCTCCTCGCGGATCTCCGACGTGAAGACCCCGAGCCAGCCGCGCGAGAACGTGAGCCGCATGCGTTGCTGGGCCGCGGCAGGCGGCGTGCTCCCGGCCCGCGCCGCGATCACTTCCTGCGTCTCGAGCAGCCGTCGTACGTTGGCCATGAGCGTGTCGGCGGCCACCGGCGCCGTGCGCCGCGGGTGGAGCATCATCCCCGCCCGCTCGCACGCCGCCGTCATCGTCGTGGCCTGCGCCGCGCCCGGCGTGGGCACGACGCCCGCGCCCGCCGCGATCGCGACGCTCCAGATCAGGATCCGCTTCGAGGTCCGCATCAGTAGGCGTTCAGCCGCATGCTGGCCGGCAGCGCGCGCCCGAGCTGGCGCAGCGTCGACTCCCGGACGTCGGCGGCGGTGAGATAGTACTGGTTCAGCACCGGGTCCTGCGGCGCCTCGTGCAGCGCCTCGCGGAACCGCGGCAGCACCTCGTCGAGCGCGGCGAGACGCGCCCTCAGCGTCTGCGGCGAGCCGCCGATCGTCGACGAGTCGTGGTCCGCCAGCCAGGCGCTCGCCCGCTGGTAGTCGCGCTGCGCGCGCGTCAGCACGCCGAGGGCGTCCTGCACGCTGCGGAAGCTCGTCGCCTCGTCGGCGCGCGACGCGAGGTGCGCCTCCGCCTCGCCGTAGACCGGCAGCGAGCTGGAGAGACCGCGCGACGGCTGCGGCGCGGCCGGCGCCGGCGCGGCCGACGTCGTGGTGTCGCCCGTCGCGGGCGCCGGGGCGGACGTCGCCGCGGCGACCTGCGTCGCCGGCGCCGTCGCCGTCCGCGGCGCGGCTGGCCCGACGGCGACGACCGTCGGCGCCGTGAACCGGCCGAGCGCGGCCCCGCCGACGAGGAGCGCGACCGAGGCCGCGGCGCGTCGCCAGAACGTCGGCCCGAGGGCCGCGATGTCGCGCAGGCGGCCGCCGTGGGCCGGCTCGCGCGTCGATGGCGCAGACGCGTCGGCCGGGGAGCGGATGAGCCCCTCGGCCCGGAGCGACGCGGAGAGAGAATCCCAGGAGTTCAGGGGCGGCGCGACCGCCGCGAGGTCGGGGACCAGCCCGGCCGTGCCTTCTCGTCGCGCCAGCGCCAGGAGCTCCACGAACGCGTCGCGCTCCCGACGGCACGCCACGCACGAGGCGATGTGTGCCGCCTCCTCCGTCGTGGGTGTCTCGTCGGCCAGAGCGGCGAGGCGGTCAGTATCCAGGTGCTGCATGGGGAGCGAATGAATGACGGATGGTGTGCGCGCCCGGAGGGGTTGCCGTTCGAGCGCGCGGCGGCGCGAGGCCGTCGGTCGGGGTCCCGTGTCCCCCCGAGCCGTCCACCAGATGCGCGAGCAGCCGCCGAAGCTTCGCGCGGGCCTTGAACAGCTGCGACTTCGAGCCGCCTGCGGTGATGCCGAGCGACTCGGCGATCTCCTCGTGCGTGTAGCCCTCGACGTCGTGCAGCATGAACACCTGTCGAGCCCCCGGCGAGAGCTGTCGCGCCGCCTCCTCGATCGACGACGCGAGCAACGCCCGCTCGCTGTCCGGGTCCACCGCCAGCGCCTGCGCCACCGAGCCCACCGGCTGATCGTCGGTCGCCTCGTCGAGCGACGTCTCCACCTTGCCGGTGCGCCGCAGCCGGCGCAGCGCGTTCAACGTCCGGTTCACCGCCACCCGATGGATCCACGTGCCGAACTGCGAGTCGCCTCGCCACGTGGGGAGCGCCCGGAAGATCTGGATCCACACGTCCTGCGCCACGTCCGCCGCCGCGTCGGGATCGCCGACGAGCCGACGAACGACGGCGTCCACGTGGGGCGCGTGTCGCGTCCAGAGCATCCGCATCGCCCGCTCGTCGCCATCGATGGCGCGCCGGACCAGAAGCTGATCGGAGTCCATGTGCAGTTCCTTGGTCACGTGGACGCCTACGAACGGTTTACCGGCCTGGTTACGCGGCGCTGGTGCGGCGGCGCTGATGAATCGGCGCTGGCGCGGCGGCGCTGAAAACGCGCGGGATCAGCGCCGCCTCACCGGCACCGCCCCCGCCAGCGCCGATGGATCAGCGCCGCAGTCGAGGTGTAAGGTAGGCACGCGTGATGCGCATCACATGTTTCGGCGTGACCGGTTGCTCGCAGTCTCGTCTTGACCCGTGGTACGTGTGCCACCATATACCGCCCTTCCCGCCGGTAGCCCGGACAGGTCGGGATCGGGCGCCATGACGGTACTGGTGCCGGGTCCTGACACGTTCGCCCGCCCCTTTCGCGTATAGCTCGACAACCGTCGCTGGCCCGTGCCGGTGACTTGCGCGGTCGTGCCCCCGTCCTATATGGATGAGGCAGCACGTCCGTCCGTCGTAGAGGAGTCCTCACTCACGTGCCCCGCATCCACGCCGCCGTCGTAGCCGCCGCACTCGGTGCGTCCTCGGCCTTCGGGATCTCCGCGAACGCCGCTCGCGGCGCGCGCGCCGACGCCCTGGCCGGGCTGCACGCGGCCGTCGGGCGCGCGGGGGCGTTCGTCGCCACCGTCGCCGGCCGCGACGCCGCGTCGTCGGACGGGCTCCCGCTCGCGAAGGACGTCTCCGCGGTCGGCATGTCGTCCGAGCGCCTGGCGACCGTGTCGCGCATCGTCCAGCGCGGCATCTCCGCGGGCGGCTACCCGGGCGCGTCGGCCATCATCGGCCGGCGGGGCTACGCGGTCCTCAAGCGCGGCTTCGGCCGCCTGAGCTGGTCGAGCGAGAGCCCCGAGGTCGACCTGCACTCGATCTACGACCTGGCCTCGCTCACGAAGGTCGTCGGCACCACGACGGCGCTCATGGTGCTCTACGACGAGGGGAAGATCGATCTCGACGCCCCCGTCCGTCAGTACCTGCCGGCGTTCTCCGGCGGCATGAAGGACCGCGTCACCATCCGCCAGCTCCTCACGCACCACGCCGGGCTCCCGCCGGGCCGCGACCTGTGGCGCACCGCGCACTCCCCCGAGGAGGCGCGCGAGCAGGTGCTCGCCACGCCGCTCATCTGCCGCCCGGGCGACTGCTACGAGTACTCCGACCTCGGCGCCGACATCCTCGGCTTCGTCGTCGAGACGGTCGCCGGCGAGCGGATGGACAAGTTCCTCGAGAAGCGCGTGTACGGTCCGCTCGGCATGACCGACACGTACTTCCTGCCGCCCGCGTCGGTCCGCTGGCGCACGGCGCCCACCGAGGTGAGCCCGCCCCGCGGCTACCCCCTGAAGGGCGAGGTGCACGACGAGAACGCGTACGCGCTCGGCGGCGTCGCCGGCCACGCGGGGCTGTTCAGCACCGCCGCCGACCTGTCGATCTACGCGCAGATGATGATCAACGGCGGCGAGTACGGCGGCGTGCGCGTCATCGCCGACTCCACCGTGAAGCTGTTCACCCGCCGCGAGGCCGGCACCCGCGCCCTCGGCTGGGACACGTGCAACAACCGCGGGAGCTGCGGCAGCCTGATGGGCGCCTCGGCCTACGGCCACACGGGCTTCACCGGCACGTCGCTGTGGGTCGACCCGGATCGCGACCTGTTCGTCATCCTGCTCACGAACCGCGTCCACGCGGCGAAGGCGCAGCGCCCGGCGAAGGTCATCGCCGACGTCCGCGCCGACCTCTCCGATGCGGCCGAGCTGGCGGTCGTCGACTCGCCCGATGGGCCGCACGCGATGCCGGCGGCATTCCGCGTCGACGAGAAGAGCGGCTGGACGAAGCCGAAGGCGACGCGCTCGAAGTCGTACGGCAAGTCGAAGCACTCGACCGCGAAGTCGTCGAAGTCGAAGGGCAAGAGCAGCCCCTCGGCCAAGTCCAAGTCGAGCGCGAAGAGCAAGTCCTCGGCGAAGCACAGCGCGAGCGGGTCGTCCTCGAGCAGGTCATCGAGCAAGGCGAAATCGAGCAAGGCGAAGACGAGCACGGCGAAGAAGACGACGGGGCGGCGCTGAGCCGCCCCTTTCGCTTCGCCCCCTTCTCCGTCGAAGTTCCGGGGAGCCCCCGACAGGAGCCCCCATGCCCGACGACATCGCCACGCCGCCCCCTCCCGCCGCGGACGCGCCGGCCGGCGTCACGCTCGATCAGGTCCGCCTCGCGCTGCGGCGCGTGAAGGACCCGGAGCTGAACCTCAACATCGTCGACCTCGGCCTCGTCTACGACATCGCCGTCGACGCCGCGGTCGTCACGATCGACATGAGCCTCACGTCGCCCGGATGCCCTTCCGGCCCGGAGATCATGTCGGAGGCGGAGCGGCAGGTGCGCTCCCTGCCCGGCGTCGAGGACGTCGTGATGAACCTCGTGTGGACGCCGCCCTGGTCGCCCGAGCGGATCGAGCCCCGCGTGCGCGCGTACCTCGGCTTCTAGGCGGGATCCCCCGGACCCGCGCGACTTCAGGAACGGGAGGGAGCGGCCGATCCTCAGAGGACCGGCCATCGTCTCGACAGCTCCTCGCACCCGTCGGTCGTGCCCGATCCGTCGCCTGCCAACGTTCCACGCTTCCAGACGAGCTTCGCGGCACGGCTCGTCGTGCTCTCGCTGCTCGTCGCCGCCGTCGCGTCGCGCGGAGCGCGACACACGGCCAGGCGGATGCGCGCGGCGCGGGGGCGAGCACGCCGCGCGTGGCTCGGCGTGGTGGGGCGTGGTCGCTACGCGGCGCTCGTCGAGACGCTGCGCCGCAGCGAGGCCCGCTTCCGCGCCGTCTCCGAGGCGGCCACCGACGCGATCGTCTCGACGGACTGGCAGAACCGCATCGTCTTCTGGAACGCCGCCGCGACGCGGATGTTCGGCTACGCCGAGGCGGAGGCGATGGGCCAGCCGCTCGCCCGGCTCATCCCCACCACGACGCACGGCACGCGTACGCCCAGCCCGATGTGGCAGGGCGGCCACACCGCCCCCACGCTCGTCGGCCGCACGGTGGAGCTGGAGGCGACGCGACGCGATGGCACCGCGTTCCCGATCGAGCTGTCGCTGAGCAGCTGGTACGCGGACGGCGCGCTGTACTTCACGAGCATCATCCGCGACGTCACCGCCCGCCACCGCGCCCAGGAAGCGGTGCGCGAGAGCGAGCTCCGGCACCGTCAGCTCGTCGAATGCTCGCCGGAGTGCATCGTGGTGCACGCCGCCGGCGTGATCCTGTTCGCGAACCCGGCCGCGGCGGAGCTGCTCGGCGTCCGCGGCGCGTACGAGCTGGTGGGGCGCCGGCTGCTGAAGGTCGTGCACCCCGACTCGCGCGACGAGGTCCGCGAGCGGATCGCGCGCGCCCCGGACTCGAGATCCGGCGCGCAGCTCGGCGAGTTCCGGATGCTCACCGCCGACGGGCGCACGCTGGAGGTGGAGACGTCGTCCGTGGCGGTGGTGCACGACGGTCGCCGCGCGGTGCAGACGCACGTGCGCGACGTGACGCCGCGCAAGGCGCTCGAGCGGCAGCTCGTGCACGAGGCGTTTCACGATCCGCTCACCGGGCTCGCCAACCGGGTGCTGTTCCGGAACCGCGTCGAGCACGCGCTCGCCCGCGCATCGCGCACCGGCCCACGCCCGGTGGTGCTGTTCCTCGACCTCGACGACTTCAAGCGCGTCAACGACGGCTGGGGACACGCCGCCGGCGACCGGCTGCTCGTGCAGGTGGCGTCGCGCCTCCGCGCCACGCTGCGCGACGTCGACACGTGCGCGCGGCTCGGCGGCGACGAGTTCGCGGTGCTGCTCGACGAGCCCGCGGGCGCCGAGTCGCCGCTGCTCTCGGGGGCCGCGCACGTCGCCGAGCGCATCGTCGCGTCGCTCGGCGAGCCGGTGGAGTGCGACGGCGTCGCGCTCGAGGTGGGCGTCAGCATCGGGATCGCCGCCGCCGCAGCCGCGGACGGCGCGGACGAGCTGCTCCGCAACGCGGATCTCGCGATGTACCGCGCGAAGGCGGCGGGCAAGGGACGCTACGAGGTGTTCGAGCCGGCGATGCACGCGGCCGTGCGCGAGCGGCTGGAGCTCGAGGCGGATCTGCGCCGTGTCGTGGCGAACGAGTGCCGCGATCTCGTCGTCCACTACCAGCCGATCGCGGCGCTCGCGGGCAGGCGGCTGCACGGGTTCGAGGCGCTGGTGCGCTGGCGCGATGCGCGGCGCGGGTTCGTGCCGCCGCTGGCGTTCATCCCGCTGGCCGAGGAGACGGGGCTCATCGTGGCGATCGGCCGCCACGTGCTGGAGACCGCGTGTCGCGACGCGCGCGGCTGGCAGGATCGCCTCGGCCGCCCGCTCTCGATCACCGTGAACCTCTCGGCGCGTCAGCTGCTCGAGCCGGACCTGCCGCGCGTGGTCGCCGCGGCGCTGTCCGACTCGGGGATCGCGCCGGAGTCGCTCGTGCTCGAGATGACCGAGAGCATGCTGATCGACGACACCGAGAGCACGCTCGGCCGCGTGCGCGCGCTCAAGGCGCTCGGTGTCCGCCTCGCGATCGACGACTTCGGGACGGGCTTCTCGTCGCTCGCCTACCTGGAGCGCTTCCCGGTCGATCTACTGAAGATCGACAAGCGGTTCGTCGACCGCGTCGGCAGGGAGCACGACGAGTCGCCGCTGGCGCGCGCGATCCTGGGCCTCGGCGCCGCGCTCGGCATGCGCGTCGTCGCCGAAGGGATCGAGACGGAGGCGCAGTGGACGCGACTGCGGGAGCTCGGCTGCGAGCTCGGGCAGGGGTACTATCTCGCGCGACCCGCAGGCCTCGACGACGTGGAGCGGCTGCTCGACGCGGAGCTCGCGCGCGGCTGACGCGCCGGGCGCCCTGCACCGCCCGCAGTCAACGCACGCGGGCATGGGCCGCCTCCCGCCGCGCGGCGCGCGCGAGCACCAGCGTCGTCCAGGCGAGCAGCGCCAGCCCGACGGCGAGCGCCACGTCGGCGACGTTGAGCACCCACGCCGCGCCGTTGCCGTGCGAGAACGCGATGAAGTCGGCGACCCCGCGGTCGTCGCTCACCAGGCTCGCCATGTTGCCGAGCCCCGCGCCGACGATCAGCGCCGCGGCGACCCACGCGCGGCGATGCAGCCGCGTGAGCGACGGCACGATCATCACCATCAGCGCGACGACGACGCCCGTGCCGAGGAAGTTCAGGTCGCGCGTGTGCGCGCCGAGCGACACGCCGCCGGCGGACGCGCGGTTGTAGTGCAGCGCGAGCGCCACGCCGTCGACGAGCCGCACGGCGCGCGTGGCGAGCGCCGACGTCGCCCACGCCTTCGTCGCGAGGTCCGCGGCGACGACCGCGGCGACGACGGGAAAGAAGCGCGCGGCGAGCGCCCGCTCGGACAGTCGAGCCTCGACGTCCGGCTCCGTGGGCTCCACGGGCTCCGCGCGCTGCGGCTCCCGGTGCACCGGGATGGGCACCGTACGCTCCACGGCGCGGTCGCCGCGCTCGACGCGGGACGGGCGGCGGCGGGCGCCGTCGCGGCGGCGGAGGTGGGGCTCGATCGGAGTCACGGGCGTCATGGCGTCGGCGAGTGAGTCGGTGGCACCACCGGAGGGCACGCTTCGTTCCGCGCGCGGCGGCCCGCCGCGCGGCGCGACGCGACGCGCCTAACGATCTGCGCGGCAACGTCTTGCCTCGGACAGGCGCGGTCCGCGCCCGGTGTGGCCATCGCGCGACGACCGACGGATGTGTGGCGCGCACCCGACGGGTGCAGCGGCGGCGCCACACCGCGCGTCGTTTCGGTTAGGAGCGGACCTTCGCGCCGTGCGACCCTGGGCGAAGGGGGGGGAGCCCCCCCTGGGACCTAGGGACCGCGCGTCACTCGTCGCGGTACGGCGACCGATCCGCGTTGCCGACCGTCGCCGACGTCGCGTCGACCTCGCGCAGCGCGCGCAGCATCGCCGCGCCGAGGACGTCGATCTGCCAGCGGCGCAGATCGGGCACTTCCGCGAGCTCCTCGAGCGAGCGCGGGTTGCGCCGCGCGACGGCCTCCAGCCGCTCGCGCGGGCACAGCACGCCCGGGTCGAGCGCGAGCCGCTGCGCCGCCTCCTCGCGCACGGAGCGCAGGCGGCTCACGCGCGCGTCGAACTCCGGGTCGCGGTCCCACCGCGGCGCGCGCGGATAGCGGGGCAGCTCCGCATCGGGCACCGCGAGGCCGCGCCGCACGGCGCCGAGGATCTCGTTGCCGCGCCCCTCGAGCGACCCGCGCGGCACGCCCTTGATCGCGCCGAGCTCCTCGCGCGACTGCGGGGCGCGGCGAGCGACGTCGAACAGGACGTCGTTGCTCGCCACGCGGAACGTCGCGCGATCGAGCTCGCGCGCCACGCCGTCGCGCCACGTCACGAGCTCGCGGAGCAGCGCCAGCTCGCGCCGCGACAGGTCGCGCGCGCCTTTCAGCCGCATGAACCCCGTCGCCGGATCCTCCGGCTCCCATCGCGTTCCCTCGAGCCGCGCGAACTCCTCCTGCGCCCACGCCAGCCGGCCGCTTCGCTCGAGCTGCTCGCGCAGCCGGTCGCGCAGCCCGAGCAGCCAGCGCGTGTCCTGCGCCGCGTAGTCGAGCATGTCGTCGGTGAGCGGGCGCATCGACCAGTCGGCGCGCTGGTGCTTCTTGTCCAGCTTGAGGCCGAACTCGCGCTCGAGCAGCGCGGCGAGGCCGAACGCCTTGATGCCGAGGAGCTGCGCGGCGAGCCGCGTGTCGAACAGGTGCGTCGGACGCCAGCCGTAGTCCTGGTGCAGCAGCCGCAGGTCGTAGTCGGCGTCGTGGAACACCACCTCGACCGCCGGATCCTCGACGACGCGGCCGAGCGCGGGCAGGTTGCCGGCGGAGAGCGGATCGACGATCGCGCTACGCTCCGCGTTGCCGACGCGCGCCGTGAGCTGCAGCAGGTAGATGCGGTCGACAAAGCGGTGGAAGCTCGCCCCCTCGGTGTCGATCGCTATCTCGCGCGTCGTCTGGATCGACTCGAGGAACGCGTCCGTCTCGGCGGGCGTGTCGAGGTAGGCGACCGCGGCCTCGGTGGCGCTCGCGGCGTTCTGGGAGATGGTTCGGGCCACGGCGGCGGATGTCGAGGTCGGGCGGGTCGTCGGAGCGGGTTAATCTAGCGGTGCCGCGCATGACGGCGGCGTGCATCACGCGATGGGCGTGCCGCCCGCTCCGACGACCGGGCACCCGCCTTGCTCCGCCACCGCGCCGGCATGCCACACGAACCCGAGACCACACCCGCCCGCTCTCCGGGAGCGGCCGCCGCACCGGTTGCGGCGCCCGCGGCCGCCGCGCCGGGGGCGGCCCCGGCGAGCGCGCGGCCGGTGACGGGGGCGCCCGGCGCCCCACACCGCTACCCCGAGCGCCGCGCGCGCGCGACGTCGGGTGGCGCAGCCGCGACGTCATGCGCGCCGCGGCGCTCGTCATGGGGCTGTACCTCGCGCTCCGGCTGCTCTGGTTCGCGAACTCGCTCGTGTTCGTCGTGTTCCTCGGCGTGCTGTTCGGGCTCGCCGTCGGCGCGGCGGTGGACCGGCTCGAGCGGTTCCGCGTGCGCCGCGGCATCGGCGCGGCGCTCGTCGTCTTCGGCACGATCGGGGCGCTCGTCGGCGTCGGGGCGTTCGTCGCGCCGACGCTGGGCGAGCAGATCCGCGTGCTGCGCGGCCAGCTCCCCGCGGCGGCCGACCGGCTCGAGGAGTGGATCGGGAAGCACCGCACGGGGCTCGTCGGCCTGATCGTGAACAACGCGATCGGCGACTCCGCATCGGCGCCGGGCGCGGCACGACCCACCACGCAGCCCGGTGCAGCGCCTAACGCGCCGCCCAACGCGGCGCCTAACGCGGCGCCTAACGCGCAGGCCGGCGCGTCGCTCGGCGCGCCGTCGGCCACGGCGAGCCTGCGTGCGCGGCTCGGCGAGCAGCTCAGCGGCGCGACGAAGTTCCTCTTCCCGTTCCTCTCGTCCGCCGCCGCGGTGCTCGGCGGCCTGCTGCTGATCGTCTTCCTCGCGATCTACATCGGCGCCGAGCCGCAGCTCTACCACGACGGATTGATGCACCTCTTCCCGCACCGCGCGCGCCCGCGGGCCGGCGAGGTGCTCACCGAGATCGCGACCGTGCTGCGGAAGTGGCTCGTGACGCAGCTGCTCGCGATGTTCGCCATCGGCCTCGTGACGACCGTGGCGATGTTCGCCCTCGGCGTGAAGGCGGCGTTCGCGCTCGGCGTCATCGCGGGACTGCTCGAGTTCATCCCGACGGTGGGGCCGGTGCTCAGCGCGATCCCGGCCATCGCCATGGGGCTCGTCGACTCGCCGGAGAAGGCGCTGTCGGTGCTGCTCGCGTACTGGGGGATCCAGTTCATCGAGAACCACCTGCTGATCCCCTTCCTGATGCGCGGCGGGATGGACCTGCCGCCCGCGCTCACGCTCGTCGCGCAGGCGCTGATGACGCTCGTCTTCGGCTTCCTCGGCCTCATGGTCGCGGTGCCGCTCACCGCGGCGGCGCTCGTGCCGATCAAGATGCTCTACGTCCAGGACGTCGTCGGGGATCCGATCGGGGTGGAGGTAGACGACGACTGAACGGCGCCGCTTACGGCGCCGGCGATGCGGCGCGGGCGGTGAGGCGCGATGATGCGCGAACGACGCCCACGGCGCTCGACTGCGCGGTGCGGCGCCGGTCAGCGGTGCGGGCGCCGCTAGCGCAGCATCGCGCCGTATCGCCAGCGCAGTATCGCCCGCGCAGTATCGCCCACTCCCTACCGACCCACGCCCTCTCGCCTTCGATGTCCCACGAGACCCCCCGCTATCACGTCTACCCGACCGACTGCGACGTCTTCGGGCACGTCAACCACGCGACGATGATCACGCTGCTCGAGCACGCGCGTTGGGCGCTGCTCGAGACGGTGACGACGTATCGGGAGCTGCGGCGCGCCGACGTGTGGACCGTGGTGCGCCACGTCGACGTGAGCTACACGGCGCAGTCGGTGCCGGGCGACGAGCTGGTGATCCGCTCGGGGCTCGTGCGCATCGGGCGCACGAGCTACGCGATCCGGCAGACGGTGACGAACGCGTCGACGGGCACGCTGCACGCCGACGCGACGATCACGTTCGTGTGTCTCGATCGCGCGTCCCGGCCGGTGCCCGTGCCCGACGCGTGGCGGTCGATCTTTCCGCTGTGGGACGACCCGGTCAGCGCGTAGGACGTCCGGGCGGCTCGTCGCTCTGGAACACCTCGCGGTTCTTCCGCACGTAGTCGCGCAGCTGCGCGGGCACGTCCTCGTCGGGGAAGATCGCCGTCACCGGGCATTCGGGCTCGCAAGCGCCGCAGTCGATGCACTCGTCGGGATGGATGAACAGCTGCTCGGGGCCCTCGTAGATGCAGTCCACCGGGCAGACGTCCACACAGGACTTGTCCTTGACGTTGATGCAGGCTTCGGTGATGACGTACGGCATGTCCGGATCCGGATGAGGTCGGGGAGAGAAGGCATAAGATACCGGCGACCGCCGTCGCAATGTAGGGGCGGGGGGTCGACGGGTCGGAGGTAGGTGGCGGCCCCGCTGGCGTGTTTCTCCGCACAGACGCGCTCCAGACACGCTCGGACGTGGTATGTCTGTTGCCCCCGCTGGCTCATCGCCGCCACCCGGCGGCCATCCTCTTACGGAGATCCCGATGTTCCGTGACGCCTTCGCGCGCTTGACGGTGCCAGCCGCCGTCCTGCGCACCCTCGCGCGCGTCGGCCTGCTCGCCGCCTGCGCCGCGCTGGTCGTCCCCGCCCCGCCGCCGCGCAGTACTTCGGTCAGAACAAGGTCAACTACGAGACCTTCGACTTCAAAGTCATCCAGACGCCGCACTTCGACGTCCACTACTACCCGGCCGAGTCGCTCGCCACGGCGGACGCGGCGCGCATGGCGGAGCGGTGGTACGCGCGACTGAGCCCGTTCATGCGGCACCAGTTCACGGAGCGGAAGTCGATCATCCTCTTCGCCGACCAGCCCGACTTCCAGCAGAACAACATCACGCTGATCGAGGGCGAGGGCACCGGCGGTGTGACGGAGAGCGCGCGCCAGCGCGTCGTCATGCCGCACACCGGATCCTACTGGGACACGCACCACGTGCTCGGCCACGAGCTGGTGCACGTGTTCCAGTACGACATCGCGGAGAAGCTCGCCGCCGCGCCGGGGAGCGGCCGCAGCATCGGCCTGAACGGCCTCCCGCTCTGGCTCGTCGAGGGCATGGCCGAGTACCTCTCGCTCGGCCGCGACGACTCCAACACGTCGATGTGGCTGCGCGACGCCGCGCGCCGCAACGACGTGCCGACGATCAAGCAGCTCACGAACGACCCGCGCTACTTCCCGTACCGCTACGGCCAGGCGCTGTGGGCCTACGTCGGCGGGCGCTACGGCGACCAGGCCGTCGTCGACGTGTATCGCTCGTCGCTCCGGTACGGCTTCGAGGGCGCCATCCGCCGCGTGCTCGACGTGTCGACCGACCAGCTGTCGAAGGACTGGGCGCAGGCGATCAAGGACGCGTACCTGCCGCAGCTCGGCGGCCGCACGGCGCCCGACAGCACGGCGACGATGGTCATCCGGCAGCGCTCCAAGCGCGGCAGCGAGTACAACGTCTCGCCGTCCATCAGCCCCGACGGCCGCCGCGTCGCGTTCTACTCGAGCCGCGACCTGTTCGGGATCGAGCTCTACGTCGCCGACGTCGAGAGCGGGAAGGTCATCAAGCAGCTCGGCAGCATCAACTCGGCGCGCCACTACGACGCGCTGTCGTTCATCCAGACGGGCGGCTCGTGGTCGCCCGACGGCCGCTCGCTCGCCTACGTCGTGTACGAGAACGGCGACCAGACCGTCCACATCTACGACGTCGACGCCGGCCACGAGACGCGCAAGCTGAAGACGCCGCAGCTCGGCACCGCCGCCGACCCGGCGTGGAGCCCCGACGGCCGCTACATCGCGTTCTCCGGCACGGTCGGCGGGATCTCCGATCTCTACCTGTACGACCTGCAGAACGACACGTACGAGAAGCTCACGACCGGCCGCGAGTCGGAGCTGCAGCCGGCGTGGAGCCCCGACGGCAAGCGCATCGCGTTCGTCACCGACCGCGGCGACGGCACCAACCTCGATCGCCTGACGTTCGGGCCCATGCGGCTCGCGGAGCTCGACGTCGCGTCGCGCAACATCCGCCTGCTCCCGATTCCCGCCCCGGGCGCGAAGTCGGTGAACCCGAGCTACACGCCGGACGGCCAGTCGATCGTGTTCGTGAGCGACCGCACCGGCTTCAACGACGTGTACCGCATGGAGCTCGCGACCGGCGCGCTGTCGCAGATCACCCACGTGCAGACCGGCGTGCTCGGCGTGACGTCGCTGTCGCCGGCGGTGAGCGTGGCGCGCAACACGGGGCGCATCGTCTTCTCCGTGTTCGACCGGCAGGGCAACGACATCGAGCGGCTCGACGGCGACGCGACGCGCGGCACGCCGGTCGGCAACGCGCTCGCCGTCGCGAGCCCCGGCGTCGCGCCGGACACGTCGCGCGTCGCCGTCGCGCAGCCCGTGAACCCGTCGCCCGGCGGGGCGACCAACACGACGGGCACGACGCAGCCGCAGCCGGCGGCGCCGGGCGGGCGCCTGCCGCCGTTCACGCCGCGCTACACGAGCACCATCGAGGGCTACCTCGCCGACGCGTCGACCGGCCTGCCGGCGACGACGGCCGACTTCCAGCCGCGCGAGTACAGCGGCGCGCTGCACCTCGACTACATCGCCCCGCCGACGTTCGGCGTGCAGACGGGCGGGTTCTACGGCACCCAGTTCGGCGGCGGCGTCGCGTTCGGCTTCAGCGACCAGCTCGGGAACAACAACCTCGTCACCATCCTGCAGGCGCAGGGCGACGTGAAGGACATCGGCGGCGAGGTGATGTACACGAACCTCAAGCACCGCTGGAACTACGCGCTGCTCGCCGGTCGCATCCCGTACCTCTACGCGTACCAGACGGCGCCGTACATCGATCAGCAGGCGCAGTCGTACGCGATCCAGCAGGGGATCTACCGGCTCTACTTCGACGAGGTCGGCGGCATCCTGCAGTACCCGCTGTCGATCTCGAAGCGGCTCGAGCTGGGCGTCACGGGGATCCGGCAGAGCTACGGGCTGGACGTCTACACGTACTACCTGAACAGCTTCGGCCAGGTGATCGGCCAGGACCGCTCGCGGCCGCCCGTGCCGCCGTCGCGGATGTACGCGCAGGGGCAGGTGGCGTTCGTCGGCGACTACTCGACGTTCGGCTTCACGTCGCCGATCGCCGGGGCGCGGTATCGCCTGAGCTACAGCCCGACGGTCGGTCAGATCCAGCTGAACGAGGCGATCGCCGACTACCGCCGCTACTGGTTCGCGCGGCCGGTGACGTTCGCGATCCGCGGGCTCCATTACGGGCGCTACGGGCGCGATGCGCAGAACGACTCGATCTCGTACCCGATCTACCTCGGCAACCCGCAGTTCGTGCGGGGCTACGACTACAACTCGATCGACCCGAGCGAGTGCTTCAGCTCCACGACGAACACGAGCACCGCGCAGTGCCCGATCTTCGACCGCCTCCTCGGCAGCCGCATCGCCGTGGCGAGCGCCGAGCTGCGCATCCCGCTGCTCGGCGTGGAGGGGCTGGGGCTCATCCGCACGAACTTCCTGCCGGTGGAGATCGCGCCGTTCGTCGACGCGGGCGTGGCGTGGAACCAGGGGGAGTCGCCGCGGTTCGGCCGCTTCGTCACCGGCCAGGAGGCGCGGGTCTCGACCGACCGCATCCCGGTGGTGAGCGCCGGCATCTCGGCGCGCATCAACCTGTTCGGCTACGCGGTGCTGGAGACGTACTACGCGTATCCGTTCCAGCGACCGGACAAGAAGGCGCACTTCGGGTTCCAGCTCGCGCCGGGCTGGTAACGGGAGAGGGCAGGAGGGCAGGAGGGCAGGAGGGCAGGAGGGCCTCCTGCCCTCGCATTACGATCTCGTGGACGACTCAAGGCGGCTCGGCCCGCCGCCGAGAAAGAGACGGGAACCCCCTCTCGATCTCGTCGCACGCGGAGAACGTGTCATGTCTCGTCCCGGCCACCTCGGACGCCTCGCCCGTCTCGCCTTCCCCGCCCTCATGATCGCCGCCGCCCCGCGCGCGCTCGCCGCGCAGCAGGGGGACGTCTACGGTCCCGGCGACCTGACCTCGGCGCCGAAGCTCGTCTCCGCCGCCACGACGGCGCGCCTCATCGCCCGCTCGTACCCCGAGGGGATGCGGCGCATGAGCCTCGGCGGTGAGGTGAAGGTGGAGTTCGTGATCGACAAGGATGGCCACGTCGAGCCGGCGTCGATCACGGTCCTCGAGTCGACCGTGGCACAGCTCAGCAGCGCCGCCAAGTCGGTCGTCGAGCGGATGGAGTTCGTCCCCGGCAAGAAGGACGGCCAGCCGGTCCGCGCGCGCGTGCAGCAGCAGATCGTCTACAAGCCGTAACGCGAGGGCAGGAGGGCAGGAGGGCAGGAGGGCAGGAGCGCTGTCGACTCTCCTGCCCTCCTGCCCTCCTGCCCTCCTGCCCTCTCACTTCCAGGGCGCGGCGTCCCCCGGCTTTCGCTTCAGGTCGGGATTGTGGCGGTAGAGTGTCGCGGTCTTGCCGATGACCTGGATGACTTCCGCGGCGGCCGCGGTGGCGAGGGCGTTCGCCGCGTCCTTCGCCGGCACGTCCACCGAGCGGCCGAGCTGCACCTTCACCAGCTCGTGCGTGCGGAGGGCGTCGTCGAGCGTCTGGAACACCGCCGGGGTGAGCCCCTGCTGGCCCACGTGGACCATCGGGGTGAGATGGTGGGCTTCGGCGCGCAGGGCCGCGCGCTCCTTTCCGGTCATCGCCATGGCATGAGTCGCTCGGGTCGGCGTTCGCTCTCGCGGGATGCATAACTTCGACCGCCGACCGCGCCGCCGGCACCTCCCCATTCCGGGGGTCCGTCGGGTTTTTCCTGACCGACCCGCTAAAGTTCGCGCCCCGACCGTCCGAGACTCGGCCGCAGGGCACCGCTTCGCTCGGCACGAAGCCGCCCTGCATCCGCCGCTCTCCTCACCCACCCCCCGGAGAGCGGACCCACCTTGCACCGACTCGGACCCCTCATGAAGAGAACCCTTCTCGCCACTCTGGCCACCCTGCTCGTCGGCGGCGTGGTCAGCGCCTGCTCCGACGCATCCCGCTCGCCGGTCGCTCCGCGTGAGCCGGCGGCGCCGAACGCCCTGCTCGGCCTGAACCTCGGTGGCACGACGCAGCAGGTGTACGGAGCGCTCTGGAAGACCCCGCTCACGCAGGACGTCCACGCCTCGGCGACGATCGGTCCGCTCGGCGGGACGCTTCGGCTGCCGGCCACCGGGCTGACCGTGGTGGTGCCTCCCGGCGCCGTGCTGAAGAACACGACGTTCGGCGTCACGGCGCTCGCGGGCCGGATCGTGGCCTACGACTTCCAGCCGGCGGGAACGCGGTTCCTCGTGCCGCTCGTCGTCACGCAGAGCAGCGCGCCGATCGACATGACGCCGCCGCTGCTCAACCTGAAGCTGATGCGCCCGGGCTACTTCAAGTCCGCCACGGACCTGAACCAGTCGGCCGGGACGGCGACGGTCTCCGAGCTGCTGCCCGGCATCACGATCGACCTGCTCGGCAACATCAACTACACGATCCCCCACTTCTCGGGCTACATCGTGTCGTGGGCGTTCGAGTGATCGATCGCGCCTGAGGGTCTGGGCGGAACGCGGGGCCGGCGACGATCGTCGCCGGCCCCGCGTCGTTCCCGCTTCCCGCGCTCAGTGCTGTCCGCGCGGCCCGCGCTGTCGCGCCGTGGAGTCGACGACGGCGGTGTCGATGGGCACCGTCGGCCGCCGCACCCGGCCGACCGGGATCACCACCGGCTCGTTCCGATCGGCCACCACGACGCCGGGGTCGCGGAGGAACGGGAGCGGGTCGAGCCACGTCGCCGTCCACCAGTGGTGGTCGGGTCCGATCGTGCCGACCTGGAAGTGCAGGTGCGGCGTCTCCGGTGGCGCGTTGCCGGTGGTGCCGACGAAGCCCAGCGTGTCGCCCTTCAGCAGCGGCATGCCGTCGACGAGCCCGGGCTGGTACCGGTCGAGGTGCGCGTAATAGAACACGAGCCGCTCGGCCGGATCCATCGTGTAGACCGTGAGCCCGCCGAGGGCGTTCGACCGCACGGTCCACACGCGGCCGTCGTCCGCGGCGAGCACCGGCGTGCCGCGCGGCGCGAGGATGTCGATCCCCTCGTGCGCGCGCGCGCCGCCGTCGCGCGGCGCGAGGAAGCTGCTCGTGAGCGACGCCGCGCGCACGTTCGCCACGGGCAGCAGCAGCGCGCGGGTGCGCAGGTACGAGACGTCGGCGTCGGCGACCGATGCGGCGCGCGCGGACAGCGCCTCGTCGGGCGTCGGCACGGTGGGCCGCGCGGGAGCGGTCAGGCGGCCGGCACACGCGGTCAGCGTCGCGGCGGCGAGCGACGAGACGGCCGCGCGCGGAACGAGAGAGAGGCGGGGATGCATCACGGAGGGAGGACGAGCGGAGGAACCGGAACGTCTCGGGACCCTCTCGACCTGTCAACACGTGAAAGCGAGTCGGGACTCGGGACTCGGGACTCGGGACTCGGGCGCTGTCAGCCCACGAGTCCCGAGTCCCGAGTCCCGAGTCCCGATCAGCGCAGCGCCTCCTCCAGCACCCGGCCGTCGATGCGCTCGCTCGGCTTCGCGCCGAGCACGCGGGCGAGCGTAGGGGCGAGGTCGACGACGCGGACGCGCGCGGCCACGTGGCCGGCGCGGAACGGCGCGCCGGCGAGGATGAGCGGCACGTGGGCGTCGTAGTCGTGCGGGCTGCCGTGCTCCGCGGCGGTGCGCGTGCCCCACACGCTGCCCGGCGTGAGCGTGACGACCACCGGCACGGGATACTCCGGCGGCAGCATGTGCACCCAGCGCCGCGCGATCGCGTCATGCACGGTGTCGGCGCGGGCGAGCGCGGCGAACCGATCGACGCGCAGCACTCCCGGCACGGCGCTCGCCGCGCGCACGAAGCGGTCGACGACGGAGTCCTCGCTCACCTTCGCCGCGGCGAGCGCCGCGCGGTCGACGAACAGCGCGCCGTTCTCGAGGCCCACCGACCCGCGCGGCACGCGCCGCGCCTCGAGCCACGCGCCGAGCGAGTCGACCACCGCGTCGAGCGTGACGCGGCGCGGGGCGTTAGACCCGCCCTGCCCGGCGCCCGCGATCTCGGGCAGGCGCGCGACGCCGTGGTCGGCGGTGAGCGCGACGATCACCCGCGACGGGTCGCGCAGCGTGTACAGCGAGTCGAGGAACGCGCCGAGGGCGCGGTCGAGCCGCAGGATCTGGTCGTGCATCTCGCGCGAGTCGGGGCCCCAGCGGTGCCCGACGACGTCGGTCGCGGAGAGCGACACCGCGAGCAGGTCGGGGCGCGCGCGCGTGCCGAGGCCCATCGCGCGCACGCCGTCGATCGCCGCGTCGAGCACGATCTCGTCGATGAACGGCGTGCCGCGCACCACGTTCACGGCGAGCGCGCTGTCGGCCGGCAGCGCGTGCGGGAACACCGGGTCCTCGCCCCCGGTCTCCGCCTGGTCGTCGCGCTCGGCGTACGCGCTGTCGGCGAGGAGCGGCGTCCACACGCGGCCCGCGTAGCGGAACGGCACGCGCCGCGCGTTCCACCGCTCGATCCACGTCGGGAGCGTGTCGGCGTAGTAGCGGCTCGTCGTGAAGCGGCCGGTCGGCGCGTACCAGAGCACCGTCTGCCGCGCGCGGCCTAACGGGAGGATCGCGGCGCGGTCCTTCATGGAGATCGACAGCGCGCGCGCGTCGCGATCGCGGGCCGCCATCCAGTCGAACAGCACGGTGCCGCGGAAGCGGCGCGGCGACGCGCCCGGCAGCGCGCCGCTGTCGCGGCCGACGAGCGGCATCGCGTCGTCCTCGACGCCGATGACGTTCGCGGTGATGCCGGTGCTGCGCGGGAAGCGGCCGCTCAGGATGGTCGCGTGCCCGGGCGCGGTCTCGGTGATGGCGTGGTCGTGGAACGCGCTGTCGAACACCGTGCCGTCGCGCAGCAGCCGCGCGAGCCCGCCACGGAGCTGCGGCCCGAAGCGCGTGAGGTAGTCGGCGCGCATCTGGTCCACCGTCACGACCACGACGAGCGTGGGCGCCGGTGCCTGCGCGGCGACGCGCTCCGGTGCGGCCGTCGCCCGTGCGGGGGCGGCGCCATGCCGACCGAGTGGCACGGCGGCCGACACGAACGCGGCGAACAGCGACAGCGAGAGGAGCGCGCGCATGGCGGCAATGTACGACGCCCCCCGAATCTCGCCATGATCCTCCGGCGGCGTTATCATCGCGACGCGCCGGCGCCCTGCCGGCGCTCTCCCCGAGACGCTCCCCGCGTCCATGTCCTCGTCGCGCCACTCGCCCCTCCACCGCGTCACCACCGCGCTCACGGACAACATCGTGCGGCGCGTGGTGCTGTACTACGCGCTGCTGTTCGGCGCAGTAGCGCTCGCGTGGCCGCACGTGCCACCGCACATGCGCGACGCGCTGCTGAAGTCGTACGCGCCGAACCTGGACGTCGGCGCGGTGTTCGGCGCCGTGCCCTCGAAGCGCGACGTCGTCGCGGCGCGCCTCGCCGAGCCGGTGGCGCTGTCGGTGGCGGGCGCCGTCGTCGCCGCGTTCCTGCTCGCGCTGCCCGTGGCGTGGATCTACATGCTGACGCGCGAGCGGAAGGGGTACCGGCAGTCCGTGGTGCACACGCTCGTGCTGCTGCCAGTCGTCGTCGCCGGCGTGGTGGTGCTCGTGAAGACGAGCGTCGCGCTCGCGTTCAGCCTCGCGGGGATCGTGGCCGCGGTGCGCTTCCGCAACTCGCTCGAGGACAGCAAGGACGCGGTCTTTCTGTTCCTCGTGACCGGCGTGGGGCTCGCGTGCGGCGTGGAGATCGAGGTCGCGGTCGTCATCTCGGTGCTGTTCAACGCGATGGCGCTCGCGCTGTTCTACTCCGACTTCGGGCGCACGCCGCCCGCGCTCGAGGGCGAGCGCGCGCAGAAGCAGATGGAGCGCGCGCTCGCCATCGCGAACCGCACGAGCCAGTTCGTGGCGCGCATCGACGACGAGGTGCTGCGCTCGATGGCGCCGGCGCAGCTCGAGGCGCTCGCGTCTCGCGTGCGGAAGCGCCGCGAGGAGGGCGCGCCGAACCTGCCCGTGACGACGCCGGAGGCGGAGTTCGACGCGCGGCTGCGCATCGTGACCACCGACCCCGACGCGTTGCGCCCGCTCGTGGAGCCGGTGCTCGACGCGCGCGTGAAGCGGTGGCGGCTCGATCTGGTGGACACCGACGGCGGCGACCCGGTCGTCGCGTACAACGTCCGGTGGCGCAAGGGGAACACGCCGAGCGACGTCGTCGCCGCGGTGTGCAGCGAGGGGGCGCCGTTCGTCGTCCACGCGGAGGTCTCGTGATGCTCAACGTTCTCGCCGGGCTCGCGCTCGCCGGCGCCGCGGTGCTCGCGCAGCCGAAGCAGCCGAAGGCCGGCAAGTCGAAGGCGGACAAGCCGCCGAAGACGGAGCGCACGCCGAAGCCGTACGTGGCGTCGCCGCTGTTCGCCACCGACAGCGTCATCCACGTGACGCTCACCGGCGACTGGAAGGCCCTCGGCGGCGATCGCGACACGCTCCGCCCGAAGCTGCGCGCGGCGACGCTCGCCTACACGGACTCCGCGGGTCGCGTGGTGCGCATCCCCGTGCAGCTCTCGACGCGCGGGCATTTCCGGCTCTCGCGCGGGACGTGCAGCTTCCCGCCGCTCCGCGTCGTGTTCGACTCCGGCACGAAGCACACGCTGTTCGCCGGGCAGAAGGCGCTGAAGCTCGGCACGCACTGCAACGACTCGAACCTCTACGAGCAGTACGTGCTGCGCGAGTACCTGGCCTACCGCGCGCACAACCTCCTGACGCCGGTGAGCTTCCGGCCGCGCCTCGCGCGCATGCGCTACGTCGACGTGCGCGACACGACGAAGGTCGTGGAGCGATGGGGGATGTTCCTCGAGAGCGAGCGCGAGCTCGGCGACCGACTCGGTGGCGACGTGCTCACCGCGAGGGGCGGGCGGTACAACGACGTGTCCGATTCGTCGGCCGCGCTGCTCGGCATCTGGGAGTACTTCATCGGCAACACCGACTTCTCGCTCGGCGCGCTGCACAACGTGCGGCTCGTCACGACGCCGCAGGGGATGACGGCGGTGCCGTACGACTTCGACTTCTCGGGGCTCGTCGACACGCGCTACTCGTCCCCCGACCCGCGGCTGCCGATCAAGACGGTGCGCGAGCGGCTGTACCGCGGCCCGTGCCTCACGGATCCGCAGGTCGCCGACGCGGTGGCGCGCTTCACCGCGAAGCGCGACGCGATCCGCGCGCTGTACGAGTCGGTGCCCGCGCTCGACAAGGGCTACGCCAAGCGCGCCGTGGGCTACATCGACGACTTCTTCGCCGACGCGAAGGACACGAAGCGGTTCGCGAAGGATCTGCGCGAGACGTGTCTGCCGGGGACCTGATGCGGCGGCGCTGATGCGGCGGCGCTGATGCGGCGGCGCTGATGCGGCGGCGCTGGAACGGCGGCTCTGATACTGCGTTTCCTGGGCCCGAGCCGCGTTCCGAAGGTGCAGTCGGCGCCGCGGCCGGGTTGCAGTGTGGGGCATGATAGACGGCGACGACAGCTGGCGGTCGTTCCGCGGACTGCGGGTGTGGCAGGAGGCGATCGCGCTCTCGAAGGAAGTTCGCGGCTTCGCGCGCCAACTGCCGAGATGCGAGCTCTCGCTCGCGGCGCAGCTCCGGGGCTCGGCACGGTCGATCCACGCGCACATCGCGGAAGGCAGCGGCCGGGCCACGAGGGCCGACTATCTCCGCTTCCTCTACTTCTCTCGCGGCTCGCTTCAGGAGCTCGAGTCCGACATCGAGGAGCTCGCAGACAGCGACTTGGCCACGCCTGCCCAGATCGCCTCGCTGGGCACCCGCATCTGCCACACGGGACGTCTCCTCCTCGCCCTCATCGCCCGCCTGGAGCAACCGCCCGACACTTAGCGCCAACTAGAAGAGGCGCGCCGTCCGAGCGCCGCGGTTCCAGCGCCGCCGCATCAGCGCCGCCGCATCAGCCCTTTCCCATCCGATCGAAGAACGCGTCACGGTAGCCGCGGCTCAGCGTCAGGCGGGTGCCCGTCGCGAGCACCACGACGTATTCGCCGTTGAACGTGGGGCGCAGCTCGCGTACGCGCTCGAGGTTCACGATGGCCGAGCGGTGGATGCGCGCGAAGCGGCGCGGGTCGAGCCGGGCCTCGAGCGCCTTCAGCGTCTCGCGCACGAGACGCGCGCCGCCGCGGGTGTGCACGCGCACGTAGTTGTCGTCCGCCTCGAGCCAGTCGACATCGGCCACCGGCACGTACGTCACGCGGTCCGTCTCGCGCACGGCGATGCGGGCGAGCCAGTCGCCCGCGACGCGCCCGTCGCCGCGGAGCTGCGCGAGCAGCGCGTCGAGCGCGACGCGCGACGGGTCGTGAGGCACCGACGCGACGCCGGCGGCCGCGCCGCGCCGGGCGGCGACACGCTCGCGCGCGCGCTCGAGCGCGGTGCGGAAGCGCGGCTCGTCGAACGGCTTCAGCAGGTAGTCCACGGCGTGCACGTCGAACGCACGGATGGCGTACGCGTCGAACGCGGTGACGAACACCACGGCCGGCCGGTCGCCGGGGCCGAGCGCATCGAGCACGCCGAAGCCGTCGAGCTCCGGCATCTGCACGTCGAGGAACATCACGTCGGGCGACAGCTCGCGCACCGCGCCGAGCGCCTCGCGCCCGTCGCGGCACTCGCCCACCACCTCGACGCCCGGCTCCGCGGCGAGGAACGTGCGCAGTCCTCGGCGCACGAGCGGCTCGTCGTCGACCAGCAGCACGCGCAGCGGCGCGGCGGCGCGCTCGCCGGGCGCGGCGCTCACGCGGCCGGGCGGTACGGCAGCTCCACGACGGCCGACGCGCCCACGCCGCCGCTGCCCGGGCCTAACGTCAGCCGGCCCGCGTCACCGTAGAGGCGCGCGAGCCGCTCGCGCGTCGTGGAGAGCCCGATGCCGTCGCGCGGCGCGCCGTCGCCGAGCCCGGGGCCGTCGTCGTCGACGCGCAGCTCGAGCCGCGTGCCCTCGCGGCGCGCCGACACCGTGACGCGTACCGGCGCCGTGCGCGCGCTCACGGCATGCTTCACCGCGTTCTCGACGAGCGGCTGCAGGATGAGGTCGGGCACGAGCGCGGCCTGCGCGTCGGGCGCGACGTCGTACGACACGCGCAGCCGGTCCTGGAAGCGCGTCTCCTCGATCTCGAGATAGAGCCGGAGGAAGTCGAGCTCCGCGCCGAGCGGTACCTCGTCGGATCCGTTCGCGGCGAGCGTGTGGCGCAGCAGCTCACCGAGCCGCGCGACCATGCGCCGCGCCGCCGCCGGATCCTCGTCGACGAGCACCGTGATCGCGTGCAGCGTGTTGAACAGGAAGTGCGGGTGCAGCTGCATCTTCAGCGCGCGGAGCCGCGCCTGCGCGAGCTCCGTGGCGAGCGCGCTCGCCTGGACCGCGCGGTCGCGGAACGCGCGATGGTAGTCGATCGCGAGCGTCGCGCCGAGGATCGCGAAGTAGAGCAGCAGCTCGAAGTGGAAGCGGGAGAACGTCGTGCCGCGGAACATCGCGCTCAACGACTCGTTCTCGATGGTGCGGATGCCGAGCCACACGAACACGGTGGTCGCCGCGGCGTGCGCGAACGCGATCGCGGCGCCGGCCACGACGTGCACCGGCAGCGAGCGGCGCCACCGCGCGCCGTCGAGCGGAAACCGCCGTCCGAGCGCGACGATGAGCGGCGCGAGCGCGGCCCACAGGTACCAGGTCGCGAGGTTGTAGCCGGCGATCGTGGAGTACGGCGGCCGCGGCCCGCGCTCGTGCGACATCAGCATCCACGACTGCGTCGCCGACATCAGCGCGACGATCCCGGGGACGATGAGCGCGAGGACGAGCGCGGGGCTCAGGCGGCGGGGCATGCGGTGCAAAGTAGCTCGTGGTCGGCAATCTCACGCGAGGCGCGGAGAATTGAACCGCAGAGGACGCAGAGGCCCGCAGAGCCTCTCATCTGAACCACAGAGGACACGGAGGACACGGAGGAAAACCCTTCAAGAGAAGTTGGTTTCCTCCGTGTCCTCCGTGTCCTCCGTGGTTCAATACAAGGAGAGCAGTCCTCTGCGGCCCTCTGCGTCCTCTGCGGTTCGATGCTGTTCTCCGCGTTCTCCGCGCCTCCTCGTGAGGCGACGCTCAGCGCACGGCGTCGGTCGCCGCGGCGAGCAGCGCGCGCGCGTCGAGGGCGTCACGCTGCGGGCACCGCGAATGCGGCTCGCCGCGCGTGGTCGTCGCGGCGGCTCCCGGTTGCGAGTGGAGCGCCGCCGCGGCGGCGAGCATGGCGAAGCCGAGGCCGAGCACGACGAGGGCGGCGCGGAGGTCGCGACGGAGTTCGGTGGTCATGGGCGCGTCCGTGGTGAGGGGACCTGGACGCAGCCTAACGGGCGTCGCGCGCGCGCGACCACGCGCGTGGGGCGAATCGCGGTACGGCGGGGTGAACGGCGCCCCTCGGCGTCGGACGCGTCAGCGGCGGAGCCGCAGTCCCGCCTCGGCGAACGGCCGCCACCGCGCCGCGCGCGCCGCGAAGTCCTCGTTCGTCACCCGGTCGACGCCGACGCGGAGCGACGCGCCGAGCGCGCCTAACGCGTCGCGGCGCGCCCCGACCTCGAGGCGCGCGCGTTGCTCCACCGGCAGCGACCGCACGCGGACGAGGCGGAAGTGGCTGCCGTCGGGGTCCGTGGTCGACGAGTACAGGCTCGGGTCGCGCCGCTCCAGCGCGCCGCCGAACGTGAGCAGCGCGAGCGGCGACGGCCGCCACTCGAGCGTCGCGTACCCCGCGCCCGCGTGCGGCCCGAGCGGGTCGCCGAGCACCGCGTCCTGGTACGTCACGCCCGACGTGAACTGCGCGTGCTCGAACAGCCGCAGCCCCGTGTGGTGCAGCCGCAGGTCGAGGGCGAGCGACCCGTCGGGGCGCAGCGCGTCGAACCGCACGCCGAGCACGTGGGCGCCGTCCTCCCAGAGCAGCTTCGGGAGGCGCGACGGCTCGAAGTCGTCGATCTCGCCGTCCCACGCCACCGAGAGCCCCGCGAGCTCCGGCACGCGCAGCCGCGCGTCGACGCCCGCGATCTTGTTCGACGCGAGCTTGTCGCGCGACCGCGACGAGCCGGGATGGATCCAGGTCAAGTATGGGAACAGGTCGACGAACCGCTGCTCGAGGTTGAGCGGCGGCGCGCCGTGGCCGCCGTACTGGCTCAGCAGCCCCGACCCGATCTCGAGCCGCGGCGACGGCATGAGCGTGACCTTGTAGCCGGCGAGCTTCGCGTGCGGGAAGTTCTGCCCGCGCCCGAGATCGGCGACGATCGCCTGCGCGCGCACGCGGCCGAGCACGCGCAGCACCCACGGCAGCGTCACGGCGGTGTCGGTGCCTAACGTCACCGCGCGGAGCGGCGGCGCGTTCGCCGAGAGCTGCAGGCTGCGCGCGCCCTGCTGCCCCCAGATCACCGCATCGACGCCGGTCTGCAGCGCGGCATTGTGCCACACGCCGCGGGCGACGAGCCGCTGCGGCACGACGCGCCCCCGCGCGTCCCCCGCGGTCGGCGTGAGCAGATCGAGCCTCGGCTGCGCGACGAGCGCGAGCCCGCCACCGATGCCCAGCACGTGCGACGTCTCGAGCGTGGTCGCGACGCCGTGCACCGCCGGTCGGCCGCCGCGCGCGTCGAGCGGCGGCGCGGTGCGGGCGTCGATGCTCCCCAGCCCATTGCCGGGAATCGCGCGCGGCGCGACGTCGCTCGCCGCGGCGGAGAGCGCGGCACTCTCCAGCGCCCTCAGGCGGATCGCGCGCGACGCGCCGGGCGCCGTGTCGCCGATCGCGGCGACGAGCGTCGCGAGCAGCCGCGCCGTCGGCGCGTCGGAGGGAGCGGTCGCCGCGACGGCGCGCGCGATCCGCGCGAGTTCCCGCCGCGAGTACGGCCGCTGGCCGACGACGGCACCCGGCACCGGCACCCGGGCCAGCAGGCGATCGACGAGGCCGTAGATCGGGTCGTCGATGGAGACGGTGGCGGCGGGCTGCCCGGCGGCGAGCGCCGGCACGAGGATGCAGAGAGCAGCGAGTCGGCGCAGAGCGAGCACGCCGCAGACTAACGGGCTGCTCGGGCGGAGTCATCTCAGATGGAGAACTGCGGGCCTGCATTTGAACCGCAGAGGGCCGCAGAGGGCCGCAGAGGACTGCCTCGTTGTCTTGAACCACAGAGGACACGGAGGACACGGAGGAAACCAACAAAGTGGTTTTTCTCTGTGTCCTCTGTGGTGAAAAAAGCAGTTGAAGCGGTTGCCGTTCTCTGCGGCCCTCTGCGGCCCTCTGCGGTTCAATTGAACCGAAGGCAGTCCCCCGCGTCTCCGCGTGACCTCCGCCGAGCCCGTCAGCTCGCCTGGGCGAGGATCCGCGGCTGCGGCTCGGGCATGCAGAACGGCACCAGGAACCGCACCAGGTCGGCCACGGTGCGCACCTGCTGGCCGAGGCGGTCGAGATCGGACGGCGTCGGCAGGTGGCCTTCGGAGCGGGCCGCGACGAGGAGCACGACGTCCTCGGCGTCCTCCTGCGTGAAGCCGTACGTCGCCGCGAGCTGGTCGGCCGGGCGCATCACGTCCACGCCCTGCGGCACCCGCCGCCGTAGCGCCTCGAACACCTCGAGCAGCAGCGAGGGCGCGACGCCGCTCCCGTCGAAGCTGGCGAGGAAGAGGTGACGCGCGACCTCGTCGCGCGAGTCGGCGCTGTCGATCGCCCGCGAGCTGACGAGCGCGAAGAGTACGGCGGTGAGCAGCAGGGCCGTCACGATGGCGATCTGGAGCACCGGAAGATCCTCGACGTCGGGCGGGGGGAGACCCAAAGGGGGGGACTGCGAGCCTCTGTGGGCGAGTATCGGCCGGCCGGACGAGGAGTGAAGCGGCCACTCGTCCCGCGCTCGCCCGCCGTGTGGCGCAGGTCACCCTTCCCCGCCGAACCCGCCGCCCGGAATTCGCACACGGTTTCGTTGACGAATGGAGAAGGGCCGGCTAAGTTTCAGCCATGCAACAGGTTCCGCCCTCGCTCAGTGGGTTCCGTGGCCTCCGCGCCGAGCTGCTCGTGGCGCTGAAGAAGGCCCCGCACCCCCTCACCGCGAAGGAGCTCGCCGAGCAGTTCGGCGTCACGCCGAACGCGCTGCGCCGCCATCTCGACTCGCTCGAGTCGGAGGATCTCGTGCGCTACCAGCGCGAGGTGCGCGGCGTCGGCGCGCCGGTGCACGCGTACTCCCTCACCGCGCTCGGCGAGTCGCTCTTCCCGCAGGGGCACGCCGCGGTGCTCGCCGCGGTGCTCGAGTCGGTGCGCGAGGTCTCCGGACCCGACGGCGTCATCGCGCTCGCTCGGCGGCAGTGGCGCAACCTCATCGAGGAAGCGTCGCCGCGGCTCGCCGAGCTGCCGCTGCACGAGCGCGCGCAGCTGCTCGCCGAGCTGCGCTCCTCGCAGGGCTTCATGGCGGAGGCGAATGATGCGGGCGGCACCGTGGTGCTGCGCGAGCACCACTGCGCCATCAAGGACGTCGCCGCGCGCTTTCCGGAGATCTGCGTCGCCGAGCAGGAGTTCGTGGAGCGGATGCTCGCTGTGCCGGTGACGCGCACGGCGCACATCCTCGACGGCTGCTCCTGCTGCGAGTACTCGACCACGCCTAACGACACGATCAACCCGGGCGGCGACACGCCGTCCGATCAGGAGCAGGCATGAGCGCCACCATCGAGACTCTCGTCAACCGCGAGTATCAGCACGGCTTCGTCACCGACGTCGAGGCCGACCAGCTGCCCCCGGGGCTGAACGAGGACGTCGTCCGCGCCATCTCCGCGAAGAAGAACGAGCCCGCCTGGCTGCTCGACTGGCGGCTGAAGGCGTTCCGCCGCTGGCAGCAGATGGCGGAGCCGCACTGGCCGAACGTGAAGTACCCGGCGATCGACTACCAGGCGATCAGCTACTACTCCGCGCCGAAGTCCCCGACGTCCAAGACGTCGCTCGACGAGGTGGACCCGGCGATCCTCGAGACGTACAAGAAGCTCGGCATCTCGCTGAACGAGCAGAAGCGCCTGGAGGGCGTCGCCGTCGATGCGGTGTTCGATTCCGTGTCCGTGGCGACGACGTACCGCGAGGAGCTCGGCAAGCTGGGCATCATCTTCTGCTCGTTCGGCGAGGCGGTGCGCGAGCACCCCGAGCTGGTGCAGAAGTACCTCGGCTCCGTCGTGCCGTACAGCGACAACTTCTTCGCCGCGCTCAACTCGGCGGTGTTCTCCGACGGCTCGTTCGTGTACGTGCCGAAGGGCGTGCGCTGCCCGATGGAGCTGTCGACGTACTTCCGCATCAACGCGAGCGGCACCGGCCAGTTCGAGCGCACGCTCATCGTCGCCGACGAGGGCGCGTACGTGAGCTACCTCGAGGGATGCACGGCGCCGAAGCGCGACGAGAACCAGCTCCACGCCGCGGTCGTCGAGATCGTCGCGCTGGACGACGCGACGGTGAAGTACAGCACCGTGCAGAACTGGTACGCGGGCGACGCGGAGGGCGTGGGCGGAGTCTACAACTTCGTGACCAAGCGCGGCGCGTGCCGCGGCGCGCGGTCGAAGATCTCGTGGACGCAGGTCGAGACGGGCTCCGCGATCACGTGGAAGTACCCGAGCGTCATCCTGCAGGGCGACGACTCCACGGGCGAGTTCTACTCGGTCGCCGTGGTGAACGGCCGCCAGCAGGCGGACACGGGCACGAAGATGATCCACATCGGCCGCAACACGAAGTCGACGATCGTCAGCAAGGGCATCTCCGCCGGGCACGGCAACAACTCGTACCGCGGCGCGGTGCGCGTGCTGCCGAAGGCGGCGGGGGCGCGCAACTACACGCAGTGCGACTCCATGCTCGTCGGCAACGCGTGCGGCGCGCACACGTTCCCGTACATCGAGGTGCAGAACAACACCGCGATGGTGGAGCACGAGGCGTCGACGTCGAAGATCGGCGAGGACCAGATCTTCTACCTGAAGCAGCGCGGGCTCAGCGCCGAGCAGGCGGTGAGCATGATCGTGAGCGGCTTCTGCAAGGAAGTGTTCCAGGAGCTGCCGATGGAGTTCGCGCTCGAGGCGCAGCAGCTGCTCGGGATCACGCTCGAAGGGTCGGTCGGCTAATCCAACTGAGAGAAGACACGTGCTCGATATTCGGAACCTGACCGCGACGGTCGGCGACAAGCAGATCCTGAACGGCATCAACCTCACCGTGAACGCGGGCGAGGTGCACGCCATCATGGGGCCCAACGGCTCCGGCAAGAGCACGCTCGCGCAGGTGCTCGCGGGCCATCCGGCGTACGAGGTCACCGGCGGTGAGGTGACGTACGACGGCGAGGACCTGCTCGCGATGGACCCCGAGGTCCGCGCGCAGCACGGGCTCTTCCTCGCGTTCCAGTACCCGGTCGAGATTCCCGGCGTGACGAACGCGTACTTCCTGCGTGCCGCGTACAACGAGATCCGCAAGGCGCGCGGCGAGGAGGAGGTCGACCCGATCGAGTTCCTCGACGTCGTGGAGGAGAAGGCGCGCCTCGTCGACATGGATCCCGCGTTCCTGAGCCGCTCCGTGAACATGGGCTTCTCCGGCGGCGAGAAGAAGCGCAACGAGATCCTGCAGATGGCGGTGCTCGCGCCGAAGCTCGCGATCCTCGACGAGACCGACTCGGGGCTCGACATCGACGCGCTGCGCGTGGTGGCCGACGGCGTGAACACCCTGAAGCGGCCCGACAGCGCGACGATCGTCGTCACGCACTACCAGCGGCTGCTGAACTACATCGTCCCCGACTTCGTGCACGTGCTGGCCGGCGGCCGCATCGTGAAGAGCGGCGGGCGCGATCTCGCGCTGGAGCTCGAGGCGAAGGGCTACGACTGGCTGATGGAGGGAGCGACCGCGTGACCGCGATCCATCCCGACGCGCAGAGCGTCGCCCAGGCGGTCGCTGCCGAGGCGCAGCGCGACGCGACGGTCGCCCCGGGCCAGTTCCTCGCCCCGCCGCGGGCGCTGCTCGACGAGATCGGCGACGCCTTGGGCGCGTCGGAGGTCTCGGAGCCGGCGTGGCTCGTCGCGCGTCGCCGCGACGCCGCCCAGCGCTTCGCCGCGAGCGGCTTCCCGACGCCGAAGCACGAGGACTGGCACTACACGTCCACCGCACCGATCGCCGAGGCGGCGTTCCCCACGCTGCTCGACGCGTCGGTCACGGTGACGCCCGAGGAGCTGGCGCCGTTCGTGTTCGGCGACTTCCCGACGCTGGTGTTCGTGAACGGCCGCTTCGACGCCGAGCGCTCGTCGCTCGGCACGCTGCCCGAGGGCGTGCGCGTGCTGCCGCTCGCGCGGGCGCTGGCCGAGCGGCCGGAGCTGCTCGAGCGTCATCTCGGCCGCATCGCCGGCGTCGCCGACCAGCCGTTCGCCGCGCTGAACACGGCGCTGTTCCGCGACGGCGTCGTGATCGTCGTCGGCAAGGAGATGGAGGCCGAGCTGCCGGTGCACGTCGTGTGGGCGTGCGACGCGAACGCCGCCCGCGGCACGACGCACCCGCGCACGCTCATCGTCGCCGAGCGCCACTCCAAGCTCACGGTGCTCGAGAGCTTCGTCGGCCTCGGCGACGCGACGTACTTCACGAACGCGGTGACCGAGATCGAGCTCGCCGACGGCGCGACCGTGACGCACGTGCGCGCGCAGCGCGAGAGCGGCCGCGCGTTCCACGTCGGGCACGTCGAGGTGCGGCAGGGGCGCGACAGCCACCTCGTGCAGTTCTCGTTCGCCGCGGGCGCGAAGCTCTCGCGCGCGAACATCCTCACCGCGCTCGACGGCGAGGGATGCGGCGCGACGCTGAACGGGCTGTACATGCTCGACGGCGAGCAGCACTGCGACAACCAGACGCGCATCGAGCACGCGCGGCCGAACACGTACAGCCGCGAGGTCTACAAGGGGATCCTCGACGACCGCGCGCACGGCGTGTTCAACGGCAAGGTGTACGTGCATCCGATCGCGCAGAAGACGGACGGCAAGCAGACGAACAACACGCTGCTCCTCTCCGACCAGGCGCGCATCGACACCAAGCCGCAGCTCGAGATCTTCGCCGACGACGTGAAGTGCACGCACGGCGCGACGGTGGGGCGGCTCGACGAGACCGCGCTGTTCTACATGAAGAGCCGCGGCATCTCGGCCGAGACCGCGCGCAAGCTGCTCACCTACGCGTTCGCCGCCGACGTGCTCGAAACCATCGAGCTTCCCGCCGTGCGCGACGCCCTCGAAGCTCTCACGCTGCAGCGTTACGCAGGCTGAGCGTCGAGCGTGGAGCGTGGAGCGTGGAGCGACTCTGTTCACTCTTCGCTCCACGCTCCACGCTCCACGCTCGGGTTGCGGTCCTCGTGGCCCGACTCGGATGTCAGAACTCACGGACCTGTACCAGGCGGTCATTCTCGACCACAACCGTCGCCCCCGCAACAAGGGGGCGATGGAGGACGCCGACGCGCGCGCGGACGGCAGGAACCCGCTCTGCGGCGACCAGATCACGGTGTGGCTCAAGCTCGACGGCGACGTGGTGGCCGACGTGCGGTTCGTCGGTCAGGGGTGCGCGATCTCGCAGGCGTCGGCGTCGCTCATGACGCAGGCCGTGAAGGGAAAGACGCGCGCCGAGGCGCTCGAGCTGTTCGAGCGCGTGCACGAGATGGTGCTCGGCAGGACGCCCGCGCCGACGGGGCCTAACGGTCCGCTCGGCTCGCTCGCCGCGCTCGGCGGCGTGTCACGGTTTCCCGTGCGCGTGAAGTGCGCGAGCCTCGCCTGGCACACCATGAAGGCCGCGCTCGAGCCGGGCGCCGCGTCGCCGTCGGTGAGCACCGAATGACCGACGTCGCCCGCCCCGCCGACGCGACCGACGCGACCGATGTCCCGCCAGGCTTCGAGCGCGCCGCGCGCCTCGACGACGTTCCGGCGACCGGCCTGCTCGGCGTCGAGATGCCGCGCGACCGCGTGTGCATCGCGCGCCTCGGCGACGAGGTCTACGCGTTCGAGGACCGCTGCTCGCACGCGCTCTATCCGATGTCGCGCGGCGAGCTGCGCGCCGACGGCACGCTCGTCTGCGGATGGCACGGCGCGACGTTCGACTGTCGCACCGGCGCCGTCTGCCGCGGCCCGGCGTCCATCGATCTCCAGCAGTACGACGTCCTAATCCGTGACGGCGATGTCTACGTTCGACTCCGGTCCTGACCTCGCGACGGCCGCGCCGCGCGGCGACTTCCCGCTGCTCGCCGCGCACCCCGAGCTGCACTACCTCGACTCCGCCGCGACGTCGCAGAAGCCGCAGGCGGTGCTCGACGCGATGGATCACTACTACCGCAACGACAACGCGAACCCGCACCGCGGCGCGTATCGGCTGAGCGTCGCCGCCACGGACCGCTATCGCGAGTCGCGTGCGCGCGTCGCGCGCTTCCTCGGGCTGCGCGACGCGGACGCGCTGATCTTCACCCGTGGCACCACCGAGGGGCTCAACCTCGTCGCGTCGTCGTGGGGGCGCGCGCACGTCGGCGCGGGCGACGAGATCGTCGTCACGGCGATGGGGCACCACGCCGACTTCATCCCGTGGCAGCAGCTCGCGCTCGAGAAGGGCGCGCGCTTCCGCATCGTGGAGCTGACGCCCGACGGCCGCGTCGACGTCGACCACCTCGCGTCGATGCTCGGCCCGCGCACGAAGGTCGTGGCGATCCCGCACGTCTCCAACGCGCTCGGCACGGTGAACCCGGTGCGCGAGCTCGCCGCGCTCGTCCGCGAGCGCAGCGACGCGATCGTGGTGTGCGACGGCGCGCAGGGCGCGCCCCACCTCCCCGTGGACTTCGACCGGCTCGGCGTCGACTTCTACGCGTTCAGCGGCCACAAGCTGTTGGGCCCGATGGGCATCGGCGCGCTCGTGGGGCGGCGCGCGCTGCTCGAGGCGATGTCGCCGTACCAGTTCGGCGGCGACATGATCGAGTGGGTGCACGACGAGCGGAGCACGTGGAACGTGCTGCCGCACAAGTTCGAGGCGGGGACGCCGAACGTCGCCGGCGCGGTGGGGCTCGCCGCGGCGGTGGAGTACCTCGACTGCATCGGCATAGACCGCGTGCTCGGCCACGAGCGCGCGCTCGTGAGGCTCGCCACCGCGCGGCTCGCCGACGTCGAGGGCGTCACCGTGCACGGTCCGGCGCCGGAGCAGCGCAGCGGCGTCGTGAGCTTCTCGCTCGCCGACGTGCACCCGCACGACCTCGCGACGATCCTCGACGAGCGCGACGTGTGCGTGCGCGCCGGCCATCACTGCGCGCAGCCGCTCATGCGGCGCCTCGGCGTGCCGGCCACGACGCGCGCGTCGTTCTACGTCTACAGCGACGCGTCCGACGTCGACGCGCTCGTCGAGGGCGTGCAAGCGGCGCGGCGCCTCTTCGCCGGCGCGGTCTGACGGCGTGAGCACGCGCTCGGCGCCCGACGAGGCGCAGCTCGCCGCGATCTATCAGGAGCTGATCCTCGACCACTACCGCCGGCCGCGCAACCGCGGCCCGCTCGATGCGCCCGACGCGCGCACCGCACGGCGCAAGAATCCGCTGTGCGGCGACGAGCTCACGCTCGCCCTCGCGTTCGACGCGGACGGCCGCGTGCGCGAGGCGCGCTTCATCGGCCAGGGATGCTCCATCTCGCAGGCGTCGGCATCGATGCTCACCGAAGCCGTGCGCGGGAAGACGCGCGCCGAGGTCGAGGCGCTCCTCGCACGCTTCCGGGCCCTCATGCAGGGCGACGCCGACGCGGCGGCCGACGAGTCGCTCGGCGAGCTGCGCGCGCTGAGCGGCGTGGCACGCTTCCCGTCGCGCGTGCAGTGCGCGACGCTGCCGTGGAGCGCGCTCGCCGAGCTGCTGTGACGCGCGCTCCTGCACCGTCACGATTCCCTCCCGCTCTCTCGCACGATTCACGTGACCCGACACGCTCTCCGCGCGCTCGTGCCGCTGATGGCACTCGCGCCGCTCGCGCTCGCGCCGCTCGCCCACGCCCAGACCACCGACCGCGTCGTCCGCTCGCAGGCGAACGCGTGGCTCGTCGCCAGCGCCGACCTGTGGGCCACGCCCGAGTGGGGCCTGCAGACGGAGCTCATGTACGAGCGCTCCGACTTCGGCGCCGCGCCGCAGCAGATCGAGTACCGGCTCGGCGTGCAGCGCATGCTGCACGGCGGGGCGCGCCTCGCGTTCGGCGGCACGTACGTGCACAACTCCCCCTACGGGCCGTTCCCGGCCCGCGTCGCGTTCGACGAGTACCGCGCGTGGGAGCAGGCGACGGTGGACCAGCGCGTCGGCGTGGTGTCGCTGTCGCACCGCTACCGACTCGAGCAGCGGTGGATCGAGCGGCCCGTGCTCGGCGCGACGGGGCAGAGCATCGGCCACGACGCGAGCTACACCATGCGCGCTCGGTATCAGCTGAAGGGCACCGTGCCGATCACGCCCGCCGCGCGCGCCCAGTCGCTCTACGCGTCGGGGTCCGAGGAGGTGTTCCTCGGCCTCGGGCCGCACACACCGCTCAACCTCCTCGACCAGAACCGCCTCACGTTAGGCCTCGGCGTGCGCTGGTCGCCCGCGGTGCGCTCGGAGCTGGGCTACATGAACCAGGTCATCCTGCGCGCCGATGGGCGCCAGGTCGAGCAGAACCACACGCTGGTGTTGACGCTCGGGTTCACGCGCGCGGCGCCGCGGCGTTAGGCAGGTCGCCGAACAGATCCCCGACCGAGAGTATGAAGCCGGGCACCACCTCGCCACCCTCCAGCGTCTCGTTGCCGCGGAGCACGCGCGAGAGGCGGTCGGGCGTGTGCACGACGACCTGCCGCAGGCGCGGGTAGACCATCCATACGAGCCGCACGCCATGCGCGAGGTACCCGTCGACCTTCTCGGCGATCTCCCATGCGGCATCGCCAGGGGAGACGATCTCGGCGACGAAATCCGGCGCCCCTTCGATGAAGCGCTCCATGCGGTCGGGCGGCGGCACGCGGTCGGTCCGGATGAACGCGATGTCTGGCCCCCGCACGATGTCCGGGCCGCGTCGCAGGACGAATCCGGACTCAGTGACAACGACGCCGAGCCCGTGGGTTGCCACGTGCGTGTGAAGTGCCGCGGCGATCTGGGTCTGCAGCGCGCCGTGCCAGAACCCGGGCGGCTCGCTGACGCGCAGCTCGCCGTTCACGAGCTCGTAGTGCTTGTCGTCGTCGGGGATCGCGTAGAGATCCTCGGCGGTCATGAGCGCGGCGCGCGAGTTCACCTCAGCCATGGACTCTCCGGGTCGGCGTTTCTCATACTACCACTGTCGGCACGGACCGTCACACCGACGTCACACGATGCACGCGGCACGCGTCGTGACTCCTGCTCGTCCGCAATCGAACCCGGAGGATCCGACGATGGCGAACGAGCGAAAGATCGAGACGCGGCAGGCCGGCGACGCGAAGGACGACGTGAACGACCCGCGCCACTCGCTGCTGAGCGCCGAGGAGCGCGCCCACGGCGCCCACGGCCAGGGGTTCATGGACGAGCAGCGCGCCGACGACGAGCAGGCGACCGACAGCGGCGACGACGCGCAGCTCCGGCGCGCGGGCGGCGGCGGCGACCAGGCCCCGGACCCGAACCGTTTCCGCGAGAACGCGGCTGGCCACATGGGCGGCGCCGGTTGGGGGAGCGAGCAGGTCGGCGGCTCGGTGGTCGATCGGCGCTCACCCGACCCGGAGACGGGCGACGACCGCCGGCACGCCTGACGCTGCCGGACGAACCGTGTCCGCGCCCCGGCTCCTGCCCGCGAGCACCGAGCACCGCGACGCCCGCCCGGGTAACCGCGTCCGGCGCGCGCTCGTGGCGCTCATCGCGCGGCTGCACCGATGGGCGGAGTCGGGCTCGGCGGGGAGCGCGGTGTGCACGTGGAGCTGCCTGCAGGGCTCCGTGGTCCCAGGGCCGAGCGAGGCGCTGTTCCTTCCGCTCGGTCTCTCGGACCCGCGCCGCGCGCTGCGGCTGGCCGCCTGGGCGGCGCTCGGCGCGGTCGTCGGTGGGCTGATCGCCTACGGCATCGGGCGCTACGCGTTCGATGCCGTCGGCCGCCCACTGGTCTCGCTGTTCGGCATCGGCCCCGCGCGATGGCACTCGCTCGAGGGGCTGTTCCATCGGCGCGGCGCCATGCTCGTGCTGCTCAGCACCGTCTCGCCGCTGTCGACGAAGCTGATCTGCATCGGCGCCGGGGCGTTCGGCGTGCCGTTCCCCGCGTACCTCGCGGCCCTCACGCTCGGGCGCGTGGGACGGTTCGGCGTGCTGGGCCTCGTCGTGCGCTTCGCCGGCGATCGCCTCGTCGCCCGCCTGGAGCGCAAGCTGGGACGGTCGATCGAGACCGTCGCCTGACGCCTAACGGCGGTCGCCGCGTTTCAGGAACCGGCCGAACACCGCGCCCGCCCACAGCGCGATCGGCACGCTGATCGTCAGCCCCGACGCGAGCCCCCACCAGAACGCCTCGCGCCCGAACACGTCGAGCGCGAAGCCGCCGACGTGCAGAAAGGCCTGGTGGATCCCCATCACGCACCCGAACGGAACGCCGAACGCCACGAGGCCGTTCTCCAGCGGCGGGCGGTCGCTCCCCGGCGCCGGACCGTAGCGGCGCCAGGCCAGCAGGCCGGCCCACAACAGCGCGGCCATCACGGCGCCCACCTGCGCCACACGCCACCACGTCGCCGCTGCACCCGGGTCCGGGGGCGCGGCACCGCCCGGGCTCCGGAGCACGCCCCACATGCCCAGCGCGGCGCCCCACGCGACCGCCGCCGCGGCCGCGATCCAGGGCCACACGCGCTCGAGCGGGCGAGCGGTCGAGGAATGTGGTGAGCTCATGCGGAGCGAAGGATGTCCGGCGGCAGCGCGCGAAGCCAGCCCGCGCTGAGCACGCCCCACAGCCCGACGAGGATCGCCTCCGCCGCGTCGTGCCGCAGCGAGGTCGGGCGGCGCGCGCCCGACCATTCGATCACGCGACGCGCGAGCTGCGCGGCCGTGCGCTTCGCCTCGACGCCCGAGCGCTGCTCGCGCGGCAGCAGGAACAGCGCGCGCCACTCCTCGGCGCTCACCTGCTGCATCGTGATCCCGCGCGCCTCCGCCTCCGCGCGCCAGATGCGCTCCAGCGACCCGCCGCCCTCCACCACGAGGCGCGTCGTGTCCGCCTCCGCGGCGAGCAGCGCCGGCACCGCGCGCCGCAGCCGCGCGGCGGAGCCGTAGTTCTGCGACCGGTACCACCGCAGCCTGCCGTCGTCGCCGAACGCGGCGAGCCCGGTACGGACGCCGAGGTCGACGGCGAGGAGCGCGGACATGCCGCCCGGCTCCTCGCGCGTCGCGTGCCGTCGGGCGCTAGGGGTTCAGGCTCCAGATCGTCGCGTCGCGGGCCACCCACAGGTCGGGCTTCAGCTTGGTCGCCGGATCGTTCTCCGCGCGGAAGTCGACACGCGCGGTGCCGGGCGGCACCGGCGTCCAGTAGCTGTGGAAGCGCCCCTTCACGTCGAGCTCCTCGTCCTGGAGCTTCGCCTTCTGCCAGCTCGCGAGCGGAACGCCGAACTCGTTGAAGGCGCGCACCTCGAACTTGGACCCGTAGCCCGCGAAGCGCAGGTTCGCGTCCCACGGCGCAGCGCGATTGAAGTTGACCGTCGCGGTCGTCGTGCCGTCCACGTAGCGGCGGTCGCCGTTGATGATCGAGAACTGGCGCGCGGGCGCGATGCCGATGTTGTCCCAGTGCCAGGTGTTAGGCGCGCCGTCCGAGCTCGGGTGGAACGAGTGGTGTCCGATCTGCAGCACGCCGAGCAGCTGCGGACCCATGTTCGGCACCGAGATCGGCGTGTCGTACCACCACAGGTTGTAGCGCGGCATGCCGAATCGGAGCCGACCGTTGCCGATCGTCAGCTCGAACGTGTCGCGGCGGGTGGGGCTCGTGGGCCAGAATGCCCCCGGGTCCGCAGGCTTCGGAATCGCCGCGCGGAACGCATCCTCGTAGGTCTGCACGCTCGTCGGCGCGATCCGGTACGGCCGGTAATTGTAGATGACGCTCGCCTCGAACCGCGAGACGTTCACGTCGCCGGACGTCATGCGCAGGTGAAAGCCGTCGCGCGGGTAGCCCTGCGCGTCCGGCAGGCTGTCGTCGAGCGGCACGACCAGGTTCTCGCCGTACGGCGTGATCCAGAGATCGATCCAGTCGCGACCCGAGCTGCGCAGCGTCGCGACGTCGAACCGCACGACGACGTTGCCGCTGGAGAAGTCGATCAATCGGTCGGGCGTGAGATACGTGACCGCGTAGGAGTCCTGTGTCGCCGTCCCCGCGTTCGTCGCCGTCATCATGTGGTTGCGGCACAGGAACGGCGCCTGGTCGTAGCCCCCGACGGGGTGCGAGGCCGGGGGCGCGTTGCAGGTGGCGCCGTCGTGCCACGCCGTCATCGTCTCCGGTGCGTTCCAGGAGCTGCGGTCGCGGGTCTGCTTCACGATCGCCCAGTTCGCGAGCGAGTTCGGCGCCGCCGTCTCCGAGCTGATCGACGTCGCCGGCGCGATGTTGAACGCGATGAGGCTCATCGTGAGCTCGTCCGTCGGAAGCCAGTACTTCGGCGGGACGGTCCACGTGAGCGGGTCCGGATTGTTGACGTTGAACGTCTCGACCCACGCGTTCGGCAGGTCCTCGATCCGGGTGAACGTCACGGCGGCGGCCGTGACGTCGCGCGATGGTGCGCGCGCCGCGATCCTCGGCGCCTCGGGAGAGCTCGGCGCATCCGTGCACGCGGACAGAAGGGCGAGAACGGCGGCCGTGACGGCGGGCGTCGACCTGGGCAGGCGCATGGGGGACCTCTGACGCTTGGCGCGACGGGATCGCACGGTGGCACCTGAGGGGTGGCACCGCCGGGCGACGAAAGGGGCGCCCCATGTTGCACGTGCGCCACAGTTCCCGAAAGAGCGCCGTCCGGGTCGTCGCGGAAGTGACGCTATCGAATCGCCACAGCGTCCCAGCCACGGCGCGGCGTGCGGAGCGCCCGCAGCGCGGCCAGCGGCACGAGCGACACGAGCAGCAGCGCGGCAGCGACCGGCAGCGCCTCGCGCAGGCCGAAGCCGGTGAGCCGCTCGTAGCTCAACACGCTCACCACCTTCGGGTTGTAGGCGAGCACCACCACGGCGCCGAACTCGCTCACCGCGCGCGCCCAGGTCACCACCGCGCCGGCGAGCAGCCCCCGGCGCGCCAGCGGCAGCGTGACGCGCCGGAACGCGCCCCACGCGTCCTCGCCGAGCGTGCGCGCCACGAGCTCCAGGCTCGGGTCGATGCGGGCGAAGCTCTCGCGCGCCGCGCTCACGAACAGCGGCGCGCTCACGAACAGCATCGCGCACACGGTGCCTACCGGCGTGCCGACGACCTGCAGCCCCGCCTCGGCCAGCCGCGCGCCGACCGCGCTCGTGCGCCCGAACGCGAGCAGGAGCGCGATCCCCGCGACCGGGTGCGGCAGCACGAGCGGCAGGTCGAGCAGCAGCTCCACGACGTGACGCCCGCGGAACGCGCGGTGCGCGAGCAGCCACGCGAGCGGGATCCCCGTCAGCGCGGCGACCAGCGTGGCCGTCGTCGCGGTGACCGCGGTGCGGGCGATCGCGTCACGCAGCTCCGCGTCTGTGACGAGCAGCCGCGCCCCCGCGGCCCCATCGACGCCGACGACGCCGGCGACGGGCACGATGAGAAAGAGCAGCAACAGCCCGGCGAGCGCGCCGCCCGCCGCGCCGGCGACGACCGCGCGGCGCGGAGTGTTCCGTACGATTTCCTTACCAGCTCCCACCCGGTTCGGCGACACGCCGCGCGTATCGAGGTCGTAGTTCGGTCGTATATTCGGCATCCCTTCCTTCGGGCGAACGGTTGCCCTTCTCGCCCCCTCACCGCCGTGAAATGACTGATCTGGCGATCGACGTCAGGCACGTCGTCAAGCGCTACGCGGAGCACACCGCCGTGCGCGACCTCTCGCTGTCGGTCCCGCGCGGCGTCGTCTACGGGCTGCTCGGCCCGAACGGCGCCGGCAAGACGACGACGATCCGCATGCTCCTCAACATCATCGCCCCCGACGAGGGGTCGATCCAGATCCTGGGTCGGCCGAACGGCGACGCGGAGGTGATGAACAAGCTCGGCTACCTGCCGGAGGAGCGCGGTCTGTATCCGAAGATGCAGGTGCGCCGCGTGCTGCGTTTCCTCGCCGAGTTGAAGGGGGTGAAGGCGAAGGACGCCGATCACCGCATCGACGAATGGCTCGAGCGGCTCGCGCTGCGCACGCCGGAGAAGGACTGGAGCCAGTCGAAGGTGAACGAGCTGTCGCGCGGCATGCAGCAGAAGGTGCAGTTCATCGGCACCCTGCTGCACGACCCCGACCTCGTGATCCTCGACGAGCCGTTCAGCGGCCTCGATCCCATCAACGCGCAGGCGTTGAAGGACACCGTCGTGGAGCTGCGCCGCCGCGGCAAGACGGTGATCTTCTCGACGCACCTGATGGACAACGCCGAGCGGCTGTGTGACGCGGTGTGCATCATCGCCCGCGGCGAGAAGGTGCTCGACGGCGGCGTGACGGAGGTGAAGGCCGCGCACGGCGGGCGGCACGTCGCGTTGGGCCTCGACCGCGCGTCCATGAACGGCGCGAGCGCCGACGTGGCCGCGGTCCTCGCCGACCGCACGCTCGTTCGCCGCTCCGACGATCAGAACCGCTTCGTCGAGATCGAGCTCGCCGAGGGGGCGAGCCCGCAGACGCTGCTGCAGCGGCTCGTGGCGAGCGGCGCGGCGATCACCCGGTTCGAGCTCGTGCAGCCGTCGCTGCACCAGATCTTCCTGCAGAAGGTCGGCGCCACGGGCGTCGAGGAGGGGATGTCCGGCCATGGTTGACAGCTACGCGAAGCTCTGGGCGGTGATCAAGCGCGAGTACGTGGAGCGCGTGCGCACCAAGTGGTTCATCATCTCGACGCTGCTCATCCCGCTGCTGCTCACGGCGACGGGTGTGCTGCCGGTGTGGCTCGCGGTGAAGACGACCGCGTCGAACAACGTGAGCCGCATCGCGATCATCGACGCCACGGGCACGGACCTCGGCCAGCGCGTCGCGCGCGTGCTCGCCGGCGACTCGGCCCGCGCGTCGAGCGGCGGCGCGGCGAACGGCGGCGCTCCCGAAGTGCGCGCGACGGCGCCCGCCGAGATCGCGCAGGCGGAGTCGCGCGCCACGCGCGAGGTGATGCAGAAGCGCATCCCCGGCTATCTCGTGCTCGACGCGGCGACGGTGCGCGGCGACTCCGCGCGCTACGCCGGGCGCAACGCGTCGAGCGTGCCCGACCTCGAGCGGCTGCGCACCGCCGTTAGGCAGAGCGTCGTCGCCCAGCGGCTCGAGACCGCCGGCCTGCAGGGCAGCCGCGTCGACTCGCTGACGTCGGTGAAGCTGCAGCTCCCCGCCGAGCGCATCGACGACAAGGGCAAGGGCGGCGGCGGCGGCATGAAGAGCTACATCGTGGGGCTCGTGATCGCGTTCGTCCTGTACATGTCGCTCGCGATCTACGGCCAGATGGTGCTGCGCGGCGTGATGGAGGAGAAGACGACGCGCGTCGCCGAGGTCGTGGTGTCGAGCGTGAAGCCGGAGACGCTGATGGCGGGCAAGGTGCTCGGCATCGCGGGCGTCGGGTTCACGCAGCAGGCGCTGTGGATCGGCGGCACGATCTACCTGTTCGGCTTCCTGCAGCCGTGGATCGCGAAGATGGGCCGGGGCGCCGCGACGGCGGCCGCCGCGAGCGCGAGCCCGGGCGCCGCGGCCGCGCAGCAGACCGCCGGCCTGCCGCTCCCCGACTTCTCGGTCGGGACGATCGCCGCGATCGCCGCGTTCTTCCTGTTAGGCTTCCTGCTCTTCTCGTCGCTCTACGCGGCGGCCGGCGCGACGGTGAGCTCGGAGCAGGACGCGCAGCAGGCAGCGACGCCGATCGCGTTCCTGCTCGTGCCGTCGGTCATCATGGTGCAGCCGATCGCGCTGAACCCGGCGAGCGGCATGGCGCAGGTGTTCTCGTGGATCCCGTTCACGGCGCCGGTCATCATGCCGCTGCGCATGACGATGATCCAGGTGCCGTGGTGGGAGGTCGTCGGCTCGATCGCGGTCACGCTCGTGACCGTGGCGATCGTCATCTGGCTCGCCGCGCGCATCTACCGCGTCGGCCTGCTGATGTACGGCAAGCGCCCGACGGTGCCGGAGCTCGTGCGCTGGATTCGACAGGCAGCCTGACGGACGAGGGCAGGAGGGCAGGAGCGCAGGAGGGCAGGAGAACCGTTAGGCTCTCCTGCCCTCCTGCGCTCCTGCCCTCGTGCCCTGGCGTCCTTCAGTCCGCGCGCCCGACCGATGCGCCCTGCGGCGCCCAGCTCGAGCCGTCGGCGCCGACGGAGGAGACGCTCGACGGGTGCGTGTCGGTGTCGGCGAGCGCCGGCACGGACTCGCGCGACGTGCCGTAGCTCGCGAAGCCGGAGCGCTGGCCGTTGCCGTCCTTCGGCACGCCGAGCGCCTGCTTCACCTCGCCGAGCATGCCGTCCACGTGTCCCTGCAGCGCGTCGCCGACGGCGTGCATCAGGTTCGACACGATGTCGTCGAGCGCCGTGCCGAGCTTCGAGCTCGCGCCCTTCGTCGCGACCGCCGTCGCCGCCGCGGCCTTCACGTCGGCCTTCGAGCCGCTGAGCAGCAGCCCGGCGCCGAACGCGAGGCCTAACGCCGGCCACGGGTGTTCCTTCACCATCTCTCCGAGGTTCAGCTTGCGCTCGAGCTGCGCGAGCGTCGACGACATCCGCTCCCGCGTCAGCTCGATGTCGCGCCTCACGTCCGCTGTCGTCTCAGCCATTCCACGTCCTCCTTGAGCGTCTCCACCGTCTGATTCGGAACCAGTTGCGCCGGCGACAGGCGTTGCTTCCCGCGCCAGGCGTAGAATGCGGCGACGCCGCCGGCGATCAGCGTCACGATCAGCGCGGCGAGCCAGTAGTCGTCGTGCAGCCACTGGTCGCCGATGAGCAGGATCACCCCGGCGAGCAGCGACAGCGCGCCGAGGAGCCCGAGCACGCCGCCCGCCGCGACCGACGCCGTGCCGACGCCGATCCCGCGCACGAGCTCCATCGCCTCGATGCGCGCGAGCCGCACCTCGTGGCGCACGAGCTCCCCGCTCCCTTCGGCCAGATCCCTGAGCAGCGTCCCGATGCCGGGCGCTCCATCTCGTCGGTCGTCGGCCATCTCCCCCTCCCTGCGGTTCGCGGGTGTCGTACCCGGTGGCGACGCCTCAGCGGCGGATCGCCTTGCCGAGCAGATAGCCGACGCCGAGCGCGATGAGCAGCGTGCGCGCCGGGTTCGTGCGCACCTGCTCCTCGAGCGTCTCCTTCAGGTCGCCGTTGCGCAGGAAGTCGGCGGTCCGCTCCATGGCGTCGGCCGCGGGGCCGGCGAGCCGCTGGATCTGGTCGTTGCTCATGAGGCCCGACGCCGTGCCGCCGTTCGCGCCCGCCGCGGCGAACTGCTGCCCGCCGCCCTGCGCCTGCTGGCGGAGGGAGCTGGCGCCCGCCTCGAGCTTGTCGGCGAGCGTCGCCTTGAGCTGCGTCGCCTTCTCCTTCGCCTGGCCGAGCCGCTCGCCGGCCATCTCGCGCGCGTTGTTCAGCGCGTTCGTCGCCGTGCTGCGCGCCTGGTCGACGCGGTCCGCGACGCCCGTCGCCGCGCCGGAGCCACCCGAGTTGAGCCCCGAGTTCAGGCCCGTGTTCACGTCGCTCGACGTGCCCGCGAAGCCGCTCGACTCACCGTAGCCGCCGAGGTCCGAGCCGCCGCTGGCGAGGCTGTCGTTCGTGCCGAGATCGCTGGAGCCGCTGCCGGTGCCGAGGTTGCTCGCGCCCGTGCCAGACGTGCCCAGGTTGTCCGTGGGATTGCGTTCCATGACTGCGTCCTCGTTGTGAGCCGCCGAAAAGTTGGATCGGAGCAGTCGCAGGAATTGCAGACGATGTGCCGGACAGCGAGGGCAGGAGGGCGAGAGGGCACGAGAGCAAGAGGGGCGCTGTGACCGAAGTCTCAGCGCCCCTCTCTTGCCCTCCTGCCCTCCTGCCCTCCTGCCCTGGTCACACGATCGGCAGGCCGCCTCGGTGCGTCGCGGCGCCGCTGCCGGCGACCGGCGGCTCGGGCGTCTCCGCGCCACCGCAGTGGCGCTCGAACGCGGCGACGAGGTCCTGCGCGATCGCCTGCGCGGGGCGCCCCTCGATCTGCCACCGCTCGATCATGTGCACGAGCTGGCCGTCCTTCAGCAGCGCGATCGACGGCGACGACGGCGGATAGCCGACAAAGTACGAGCGCGCGCGCTCCGTTGCGGCGACGTCCTGGCCCGCGAACACGGTCGTGAGCTGGTCCGGCTTCACCTCGTGCTGCAGCGCCATCGCGACCGCCGGACGCGCCGCGCGCGCACCGCAGCCGCACACGGAGTTCACGACGACGAGCGTCGTGCCCTGAGCGTCGCGGAGCGCGGCATCCACCGCCTCCGGCGTGCGCAGTTCCGTGACGCCGAGCCGGGTGAGCTCCTGACGCATGGGGGCGACGAGCATTTCGGGATACATGTCCTGCCTCGATTCGCTGGGGTGTGCGGAGTCGCGGTCAGTCGAACCGCGGCTCGTCGTCGGCGTCGGTATCGCGCACGAGGGCGAGGATCGCCGCCTGCGGCACGACGAGATAGCGCTCCGCCTCGAACGTGATCTCCACGGCGGCCTTGCGGAAAAACAGCGCGAAGTCGCCCGCGCGGGCCTGCATCGGCACGTAGCGCGTCTCGCGCGACCCGCTGCCGATCCGCCACGGCTCGTCCGACGCGTCGCCCGACAGGTCGGGCATCGGCAGACCGGGGCCGGTGGCGACGATGCGCCCGCCTTGCACGGCCTGGTTGTCGACCGCGGTCGGCGGGAGATAGAGGCCGACCTTCGTGCGCTCGTCGCCGTCCTCGGGCTGGATCAGCACGCGATCCCCGACGACGAGCAGCTGCTTGTTGTTGCGGAGCATGGGGGAAATATAACGGCGCTGAGAGATTTGCGGATGCGCCGTCGTTCGGTGGCGCGGCGCTAGCGCACGAGGTGGAACGCTGTCTGGCGGCGATACGCCCAGCGACCGATCCCGTCGGCGCCGATCACGAGGTCCTCCTCCTGCGCCGAGCGCACGGGCTGGCCATCCCACTCCGGCACCGGCGTCGTGGCCTGCAGCTCGATCGAGTACCACGAGCGCGGGATGACGCGCGCGTCCCCGCGGCCAGGCACCCCGTCCTGGTAGTCCCACAGCCCGATGAGCGGCCCCGCGCCGTGGCCGTGCATGCCGATGGGGTGCGTGTAGATCGTGCCGTCGATCCCCGCCGAGCGCATGCGCGCCTGCGCCGCACGTAGGATCTCGTTCCCGGTTCGCCCGGGACGCAGCTCCGCGACGAGGATGTCCTGCAGTCGGTTCGAGACGCCGAGCGCCGCGCGCAGCCCCGCCGGCGGCTCCGTCTCGCCGTCGCGCAGCACGTAGCCCATGTGCTGCGTGTCCGTGTTGAGCCGCAGCGCGGTGATGCCGAAGTCGCAGTGCAGCACGTCGCCGCGCTCGATCACCGGATCGTCGCCGAGCCGCTCGGCCGTCCAGCCGCGGCGCTGCACCTCCACCGACGGGTGGAACCAGGTGCCTAACCCGAGGTCGTTCACGCGCTGCCGCATCCACCACACGACGTCGCTCGTGCGCGTCGTCCCCGGCGTGACGACGCGGTTCGAGAACGCCTCGCCGACGATGTCCCACACGAGGCGGTTCATCTCGCGGAACAGCGCGTCCTCCTCCGCCGAGCGCGTCGCGATGAGGTCGAGCGGGAGCCCGTCGACGTGCACGAAGCGCGACGTCCACGCGGTGCCGAGGGCGGCATGCATCCCTTCGAGCTCTCCGGCGGAGAGACCGTCGGCGAACGCGAACGTGCGCGACACGTCCACCGCGATGCGGCGCGGGCGCCGCGTCTCGAGCGCGCGCTTCAGCACCTGCCACTGCTCGTCGCCCCACAGCTCCGCGGTCGGCGCGCGTGCGCCGCTCCCCGCCGCGACGGTGAGCCCGGGCGCGGTCGGCACCGCCTTCGTCGCACGCACGGCCTCGTACACGCCGCCCTGCGACGTGCCGCCGAACGCGAGCCGCTCCACGCGGCACGTGTCGCACGGCGCGAAGAACGCGTAGATCGTGCGCCGGCGCGCGGCGAACGTCTCCGGCGACACGAGCGACGAGAACACCGGGTCCTCGTTGTACTCGCGCATCGGCACTACCCACGCGTCGACGTCGTACTTGCGGAGCAGCGCGGGGAGCACGGCGCGCATGCGCTCGGCGAGCCATCGCTGCTGCGCGGCGGCCTGCTCGCGCAGCGTTCCGAACGGGTGGGTCGGCGTCGCGGTGAGTCCCAGCTCGGCGAGCGACCGGCCGGCGGGCTGCGTGTCGGCCGGCACGGCGTCCTGCGCCCGGGCCGCGGGTGCGGCGGTCGCGAGTACCAGCGATGCGAGTGCGACGAACACCGGCGGTACGCGCGAGGGCCTCGTCACGGGATGGTGGGCGGGGAGTGGTGTGGAACGTGGCGCGGCAGCAGCCGCCGCACGAGCTGCACGATGACCGCGAGCACGAGCGCGAACAAGGCGAGCGACACCACGCGCCACTCGAGCGTCGTGAGCGCCATCGACGGCAGGTCGCTCCACGCGGCGCGCCCCGTGGTGCCCAACGGCTCGCGGTGCAGCGCCACGAGCACCGCGCTCACGATCATCTCCGCCGTCGTCTCCACCATCGCGAACGCGAGCACGCGCCACGGCCACCGGCGCACGGGAAAGTTCGCGAGATGCAGCGTGAGCATCCCGAGCAGCACGCTCGCGCCGAGCACGAACGCGATCGCCGTGGCCGCGGTGCTCGGCGAACGCGCGAGCGTGAGCGCGCGGAGCGCGCGCAGCAGCACCCCCGTGAGCGCCGCCATCTCGACGACGCGGAGCGACATCGTCCGCCACCCGGACAGCTCGAACGAGTGGAAGACGTGGGTCTCGCGCGGGAAGAACGACGGACTCACACCTGCCTCCATGCGGGGGGATGCGGCCTCACCTATGGGGTGTGACACGGCGGACCACGAGAGCGTTGGCCCGGGTCACCGGGCGGGCGCCTCGCCGCGCGGCCCGACCGCGGCGTGCATGTTGCCCGATCGTGCCGGCGACCGCCTCACTCGGGCCTCTACAGGAGCGACGACATGGCAGACGACACGCAACGCGGCCGCGGGGCCGGCACACCTCCCGGGCAGGACGAGCCCCGCGAGGAGGACCTCGGCCGCCGGAGCTTCGCCGGTGAGAACTTCGCCGCCGACCAGCGCCGTCAGGCGCGCGAGCGCGGCGCGGGACTGGGCGCCGGGAGCTCCGCGAACCGGAGCGACGATGGGGACGTCGACACGCGGAATCTGGAGCGCGACGGCAACGGCGACCCACTCGGCGGCATGACGCCGGAGGACGATCTCGACTAACGCGTGACGCGTGACACGTGACGCGCGCCCCGTTGGTGATGCGCGTCACGCGTCACGCGTCGCTCACTTGATGGTGTGCCCGATCCGTCCCCAGCGGATGTCGGTGAGGAACGGCAGCGCGCGGTCGCTGTCGTCGGCGTTGTACGAGTAGTACACGAACAGTGGCCGACCGCGGAGGTTCTCGCGCGGCACGACGCCCCAGTAGCGCGAGTCCTTCGAGTTGTAGCGGTTGTCGCCGAGCATGAAGTAGTGCTTCGGCGGCACGACGAGCGGGCCCCAGCTGTCGTGGGTCGGCTGCAGCGGCGCGGCACCGAAGCGTGAGCCGGTGAGCGCGTACTGCCGCTGCCACGCGAAGAGCTCGCTCACCTCGTTGGGATCCCCTTTCGGGTTCTGCGCCGCGAGGTAGCCCTGCGGCTGCGGGATGCCGTTGATGTAGAGCAGCCCCTCACGCATGTAGAGCGTGTCGCCGGGCGTGCCCCACAGCCGCTTCACGAGCGTCGGCGTCGCGTCGTTGCCGCGCGCGGCCTCGTCGGCCTGGTACGGCGAGACGAACACCACGACGTCGCCGCGCCGCGGGTCCGCATAGCCGGGGAGGTTCACGCTCGTGAACGGCACGTGCGGCCCGTACACCAGCTTGTTCACGAACAGCCAGTCGCCCACCAGCAGCGTGGGGATCATGCTCCCCGAGGGGATCCGGAACGCCTCGACGAGGAAGGCGCGGATCACGAGGAACACGAGCACCGTGCCGAGGAAGGCGCGCAGGCTCTCCCACCAGCTTCCCCCCTGGTTCGACCGCGACGATCGCTTCGCGGGGCGGGACGACGACTTCCCGCTGCGGGCGGCGGCGAGGAGGTTGGCTTCGGAGCGGGTGCGAGGAGCGGCCACGGCGTGGGTGGGGACGAGCGATGAGGAGGGGGTCCGTCGAAAGCTGGCGCGACGCGGGGGCTTCGCCAAGGGCGCCGCGGTCATACCCCATGTACGCGCCGAGGGGGTGCACCGTTTCCGGCGCACCCCCAGTCGTCGTGCGAGACGAGCGGTCGAGCAGGGTCGATCGGGTCGATCAGGCGGGCTTCATGTGCTTGTTCACGAGCGCCGTCATCTCGAACATCGAGACCTGGTTCTTGCCACCGAAGATGGGGCGGAGCTTGTCGTCGGCGTTGATCGCGCGGCGGTTCTGCTGGTCCTGCAGCCCGTTGCGCTTGATGTAATCCCAGATGCGCTTCGTGATCTCGCTGCGCGGGATCGGCTGATCGCCGACGATGGCCTGGAGCTGCGCGCTGGAGGTCATCGGAGCGGAGAGTGCCGGGTTGAGCGCGCGCTTCGTGCCGCCGCCCTTCTTCGCGGCGCCGGTGGCCTTCTTCGCGCCGCCCTTCGAGGCGGACTTCTTCGCCGCGCCACTCTTGGAAGCACCGCCCTTCTTGGCGGCGCCCGCCTTCTTCGCCGCACCACCCTTCGACGCGCCGCCCTTCTTCGCGGCGCCACCCTTCTTGGCGGTGGACTTCGACGCGGACTTCGCCGAGGACTTCTTCGCAGCTCCCTTCTTGGCGCCAGACGACTTCTTCGCAGTGGGCATCGCGTCTCCTGGTGAGGGATCGAGCGCGGTGAATGAATTAGGGGGCTTTCGCGCCCAAACCTAAGTAGGCACTGCGCAGACGCAATAGCTATGCACTCGGTAACGTTTTCTCTCGAGCGTAGAGGGGCGCGCCAGAGGAATGCGCCTCTCAGGCACCGGCGAGGCGCTCGAGCAGGCGGATCATGCGCACGTCGTTAGGATCCGGCGTCGCATCGTCGTCGGCCGGCGCCGCGTCCTGCGGCGTCTCGAGGATCAGCGGCACGCCGCGGCTGCGTGGGTCGCCGAGCAGCCACCCGAACGGCTCCTGTCCGATCGCACCGTCGCCGAGCAGCGTGTGGCGATCCTTGTTCGAGCCGAGCGCGCCCTCGCTGTCATTGAGGTGGAAGAAGCGCGGCGGCTCGCCGATCGCACGCTCGAACGTGTCGAGCACCGTGGTGAACGCCATCGGGTCGGCGGCGATGTCGTAGCCCGACGCGAACAGGTGGCACGTGTCCAACCCGTAGCCCGCGCGTGCGCGCGCCGCCCGCGGCAGCTCACCGAGGATCCCCGCGATCTCCTCCGCCGTGCGCGCGATCGTCGTGCCCGCCCCCGCGGTGTTCTCGACGAGCAGCCGCGTGTCGCCATCGACCGTCTCGATCGCGCGCGCCATCGCCGTCGCCACGCGCTTCACCGCCGCGTCGCGGTCGCCGTCGGTCGCCGCGCCGGGATGGAAGCACACCATCCCCAGCCCGAGCGCCGCCGACCGTTCCAGCTCCTTCGTGAGCCCCGCGCTCGCGCGCTCCCACTTCTCGGTGTCCGGCGTCGCGACGTTCAGCACGTACGCGGCGTGCGCCATGACGTGCTCCGGCGCGATGGACGTCTCCGCGAGCGCGTCGCGGAACCGCTCCACGCGCTCGGGGCGCACGCCGACCTTCTCGTTGTAGTACTTCGGGATCGCGGTGAAGAGCTGCAGCGCGCGCATGCCCGCGTTGCCGGCGCGGCGCGCGGCCATCGCGATGCCGCCGCTGTCGGGAGTGTGCGCGCCGAAGAGGTGCTTTGGGGTCGGCATTCGGGTGGGGTGCGGGTCAGCGGTCCGCGAAGTCGTCGGGGACGAACTCGGAGTCCTCGGGGTAGCGGAGCGCGGCGATGCGGCGCACGACGTCGGCGATGCGGTGCGCCTGCTCGACGATCACGCCGAGCAGCTCGCGCTCCTCCCCGGGCTCGTGCAGCCCCTGCTCGAGCAGCGAGGCATGGGCGAGCAGCGCGGCGAGCGGGTTGTTGATCTCGTGCTGCAGCCCCGCCGACACGGCGTCGCCGACGCCGAGCAGCCGCTCCGTGCGCTCCAGCGTCCCCTCGGCGCGGCGGCGCGCGAGCCGCTCGTCGACGCGCCGCGTGACGACGCGCGCGCGCGCCCGCGCCCGCCCCTCGAGCACCGGATCGCCGGGCGCGACGAGCAGGTAGTCGTCCGCGCCCGCATCGAGCAGGAGGGCGAGCCGCTCGTCGTCCACGTCGCGCGTGAGCGCGAGCACGAACGGCCCACCGTCGGGGAGCGCGCGGACGCGTCGACAGAGATCCACCATCGACACGTCGGGGTGCTCGTCGAACACGACGAGGTCCGGCGACTCGCGCGCGATCGCGTCGAGCACCGCGTCGACCCCGTCGACGATGCGCACCTCGCAGCCGACCGAGGCGAACGCGTCGCGCATCGTGTCGCGCTTCAGGGCGTCGGCGGCGGCGAGGAGGGCGCGCATGTGGCGCAACGCTATCGCACCCGGCCAACGCGCACCACCACCATGCCGCCGCGCGCCGCGGTCGGCGGCCCGGGCTCCTCGGCCCGTGCGACCGGCGCGTTGGGCACCATCCACCCCACGGCGACCTCGCGGCCGCGCAGCGCCACGGCGGGGCGCTCCGCCGTCTCCGCGTCGCTCGACACGACGAAGCGTTCGGCCCACGAGTGCCCGGCGGTGCGCGACAGCGCGAGCGACACGCACGGGCGCCCGCCGGTGTTCGGGTCCTCGTACGCGACGGCGACGAGATCGCCCGCCGACGCCACGCTCGCGCGCGTGACGTGATCGCCGTACACGATGACCTGCGGCCGCTCGAACGGCAGCGTGGGACCCATGCGGTGCGCGTAGAACACCCCCGTCCCCTCCGGCGCCTCGATCGCGTACGCGACGTGGACGTAGCCGTTCGCCGAGTCCACCGCGACCGACGGCGCGGGGCGCTCGCACCCCGCCGCGCCGACGTCCAACGTGTCGACGCGCGCCGGTGCGTCCCACGTCGCGCCGCCATCGCCGGAGCGGCTCGCGAGCAGCACCGCGGAGCCGTTGGGCCGCGCCGCCCACCATGCCGCCGCGCGCTCGCCGCCGCGACCCGCGGCCACGCGCACGGTCGTGACGCATCCGGTGCCGCCGCCGTTCAGCACCGCGCCGGGAATCGACGGCGGGGGTGCGGGCGGCGCGGTGTCGGCGACGCCGCGCGCGGTGCGACGCAGCATCGCGCGCAGCACGGAGTCGGCGCGAACGTCGGGCGTGACGGCTGCCGTGGAGTCGGCGGGGACGAGCGCGTGCTGCTCCGCGGCGTCGTTCCAGATGACGGGCTCGCGGTCGCAGGCGACCAGCGCGAGGACGAGTGGGACCGAGCGGACGACCAGCTTCGACATGCCGGAGAATAGCCGGGGCCGGGGCTCGGCGTGAACCGGCCGGCGCCGGTCGCCGGACGCTAGATTCCGAGGGTCAGCCTCCACCCGCCATCACCCGAGACCATGTCCGCGACTCTCGCTCCGCAGCACGCCGCTCAGGCCACGGCGACCAGCCAGCCGCAGCCCGTCCTCCATCACCACGGAGGGATGCCGGGCTTCGCGGGCACGCGCCAGGTGCCGCCGCCGGTGAACGAGCCGGTGCGCACGTATGCCCCCGACTCGCCGGAGCGTGCGGCGCTGAAGAAGCGTCTGGACGAGATGGCCGACGAGCGCGCCGACATCCCGCTCGTCGTCGGCGGCGAGGAGATCCGCACCGGCGACCTCGCGCAGGCCGTGATGCCGCACGACCACCGTCACGTGCTCGCCGACTACCACCGCGCGCGCGCCGAGGACGTGGAGCGCGCGATCCGCGCCGCGCGCGACGCCCGCCGCGAGTGGGGGAACTGGAGCTTCGAGGACCGCGCCGCGGTGTTCCTGCGCGCCGCCGAGCTGCTGTCGACGACGTGGCGGCAGACGCTGAACGCGGCGACGATGTTAGGCCAGTCGAAGACCGCGCACCAGGCGGAGATCGACGCCGCGTGCGAGCTGATCGACTTCCTGCGCTTCAACGTGCACTTCGCCCAGGAGCTGCTGGCCGAGCAGCCGAAGAGCGATCACACGATGTGGAACCAGCTCGACTACCGGCCGCTCGAAGGGTTCGTCTACGCGATCACGCCGTTCAACTTCACGGCCATCGCGGGGAACCTGCCGACGTCGCCGGCGCTCATGGGCAACACGGTGATCTGGAAGCCCGCCGCGACGGCGATGCTTTCGGCGCATTATGTCATGAAGCTCCTCACCGAGGCCGGCCTGCCGCCGGGCGTCATCAACTTCCTCCCCGGCGACCCGGTCACGATCTCCAACGCGCTGCTGTCGCACGAGGATCTCGCGGGCGTGCACTTCACGGGCAGCACGGCGGTGTTCAACAGCATGTGGGAGACGATCGGGCGCAACATGGGGCGCTACCGCGGCTATCCGCGCATCGTCGGCGAGACGGGCGGCAAGGACTTCATCCTCGCGCATCCGTCGGCGGATCCTGCGGCGCTGTCGGTCGGCATCGTGCGCGGCGGCTTCGAGTACCAGGGGCAGAAGTGCTCGGCAGCGAGCCGCGTGTACGTGCCGAAGTCGCTGTGGCCCGAGGTGAAGGAGCGGTGCGTCGAGATGATGAAGGCGATCAAGGTCGGCGACGTGCGCGACTTCCGGAACTTCATGGGCGCGGTGATCGACCGGAAGGCGTTCGACAAGATCAGCGGCTACCTCGCCGACGCGCGCGACAACGCGACGATCGTCCACGGCGGCACGGCGGACGACAAGACCGGCTACTTCGTGCACCCGACGCTCGTCGAGAGTCGGCATCCGGAGTACCGGCTGCTGTGCGAGGAGATCTTCGGTCCCGTCGTCACGGTGAGCGTGTACGACGACGCGAAGTGGGAGCAGACGCTCTCGCTCGTCGACCGCACGTCGCCGTACGCGCTCACCGGGGCGGTATTCGCGCGCGACCGTGCGGTCGTCACGCAGGCGATGTTCGTGCTGCGCAACGCGGCGGGGAACTTCTACGTGAACGACAAGCCGACGGGCGCGGTCGTTGGGCAGCAGCCGTTCGGCGGCGCGCGCGCGCGTCGGGGACGAACGACAAGGCGGGCTCGAAGCTCAATCTCGTGCGATGGGTGAGCCCGCGCGCGATCAAGGAGACGTTCGCGCCGCCGACGAGCTACGAGTACCCGTTCATGGGCGCGAAGTAAAAAAGCCGCCGGAATTCGACAGCGTCGCGGCGCTCAGTCGCGCATGCTCCGCCTCACGAGCCGCGTCTCGTGGGGCGGATTTCCGCTCAGGCGCACGCGCATCGTGCCGTCGCGCTGCAGCTCGCCGACGAGCGGCGGCGTGGCGAACGCCAGCGGGTCGTTCAGCGTCACGCTGTCGCCGCGGAACGTGGCCGGCAGCGTGAACGTTCGACCGCTCAGCCACACCTGCCCCTCGTCGCCGTTCGCGCCGTGTCGCAGCTCGAGCGAGACGGGCGGCAGCGCGTCGTCGAGCTTGTCCCACCGGCCATAGAACGAGCCGGGGCCGGTGGGCGCGCGGCAGCCGGCGAGCCCCAACAGCGCACAGAGCAGGAAGCGTCGGGTCATACCCGTGTGTACCCCGACAGCCGCCCAACGCGTCACCCGGTTCATCCCAATGCGCACCTACCAGTTCGCCACCGCCGACGTCTTCACCGACCGCCAGTTCGGCGGCAACCCGCTCGCCGTGGTGCTCGACGCGCGCGGCCTGTCGAGCGACGAGATGCTCGCCATCACGCGCGAGTTCAACTACTCGGAGACGACGTTCGTGCTCCCCGCCGAACGCGGCGGCGCGTGCCGCGTGCGCATCTTCACGCCCGGCGGCGAGGTGCCGTTCGCCGGCCACCCGACGGTCGGCACGGCGCACGTGCTCGTCGCGCTCGGCCGCGTGCGTGCGGAAGGCGCCGAGCCGACCGTGGTGCTCGAGGAGAACGTCGGCGACGTGCCGGTGCGGGTGCGGCGCCACGAGGGCGCGGCGGAGCCGTCGTTCGCGCAGCTCTCCGTCGCGCAGCTCCCCGAGGAGCGCGACGCGCCCGACGTCGACGCGCTCGCCGCATTGCTCAACCTCGACGCGTCCGACTTCGTCGGCGGCGACTGGGCGCCGCGCGCGGCGAGCTGCGGGCTCCCGTTCGTCATCGCGCCGCTCCGCACGCGGGACGCCGTCTCACGCGCGCGGGTGAACGTGGACGCGCTCGAGCGCGCGCTGCCCGCCGGCTCGTGGACGCGCGAGATCATGGTCGTCGCGATGGCGGGCGAGCGCGCCGACGCGCGCGCGCGCGTGTTCGTCCCCATGCTGAACGTCCCGGAGGATCCCGCGACCGGCTCGGCGAACGCGGCGCTCGCCGGCTACCTCGCGAAGCGCACGCCGCGGCTCGACGGCACGCTGCGCTGGGTCGTCGAGCAGGGCGTGGAGATGGGTCGCCCCAGTCGCCTCGAGCTGGAGGCCGACAAGCGCGCCGGCGAGATCACCGGCGTGCGCGTCGGCGGCGCGTCGGTGCTCGTGAGCACGGGCGAGATGCGGCTGCACTGAAGAGGGCAGGAGGGCAGGAGGGCAGGAGGGCAGGAGCCATCACCTCTCGTGCCCTCCTGCCCTCCTGCCCTCCTGCCCTCTCCGTTAGGCGCCGCCGCCCGCGAACGTGTGCCGCGGGCCGAGCAGCACGAACAGCGCGCTCCCCTCGGCGAAGACCGTCCCGTCGTCGCCCACGAGGCGCGCGGTCGCGCGCGCCTTGCCGGTCCCCTCGGCGGGGCCCACCGTCGTCTCCGCGGTCACCGTCGTGCCCAACGGGATCGGCCGGCGGAAGTCGGTCTCCAGGTGTGCGGCGACGGCGGCGCGGTGGGCGAGCCACACGGCGAGCCCCATCGCCTCGTCCAGCACCGCGGCCATGCTCCCGCCGTGCGCGTGCCCCGGCGGCCCCTCGGCGCGCGCGCCGAACCACGCCCGCGCCGCGAGCGCCGCCGGCTCGGCCGCGGTGACGACGCATGCCTCGTCGGGCGACATCGCGCGCCACGCGTAGCGCACGCGGATCCCCTGCCCCGTGGGGTCGCCGGCGACGAACGAGCGCTCGGCGTAGTGGGCGATGATCGCGCCCACGGGATGCGTGGCGAGCGGACGCCAGCCCGCCGGCGCGGCGAGCGCGTCGCCCGGCTCGCGGACCTCAGCCTCCACGACAGCGGCTCCGCTGCCCCGCCGCGGGCGGCACCGGGCGGGCGTTAGGCTTCCACGCCGGCGTCGGGCCGTCGGCGAGCAGCCGCACCGCGCGCGCGCCGCTCTCGATCACGCGCGCCATGTGCTCGTAGTCCAGCCGGTCCGCCTCGTCGCTCGGCTGGTGGTAGTCCGTGTGCAGGTTGAACGTCGACAGCGTGTGCGCGGGGATGCCCAGGTACGCGAACGCGATGTTGTCGCTGCGCTCGAAGAAGCACTGCGTGGGCCGCGGATCGGCGACGATGGGGATGCCGTTCTCGCGCAGCCGGTCGCCCATCGTCGACCGCTCGAAGCCGGTGAGCCACGCGCGCCCCGCGCCGCCGGCGAGCGAGTCGGGGCGGCCGATCATCTCGATCTCGAGGTTCGCGACCGTCTTCTCGAGCGGCCTAACGGGATGCGCGATGTACCACCGCGTGCCGACGAGTCCCGTCTCCTCGCCCGTCGTCGCGAGGAACACGACGGTGCGCTTCGGGCGCGGCCCCGCGGCGAGCGCGCGCGCGATCATGATCACCGCCGTCGTCCCGGATGCGTCGTCGTCGGCGCCGTTGAAGACCGTGTCGCGTTGCGTCGGCGTCGACGGAACGACGCCGAGGTGGTCGTAGTGCGCGTCGACGAGTACCACCTCGTCGCGCAGCGTGGCGTCGCTGCCCGGCAGCACGCCGACGACGTTGCCGCCGTACAGCCGACGGTCCACGGGCACGGTGTCGAGCGCCCCGGCGTCCGGCACGCCGGTCGCGCGCAGCCGCCCGGTCGGCGTGCGTCCACCGTCCTTCATCGGCACGCGCTGGAAGTAGCCGCTGTCGCCCGCCGGCTGGAGGCCCGCGCGCGCGAACTCCGCGGCGATGTAGCGCGCCGCCTTCATCGAGCCCGGTCGTCCCGTGTTCCGCCCTTCCATGGAGTCATCGGCGAGCGCGAACTCCACGACGCGCACGTCGGCCGCGCGTATCGTCGCGTCGGCGCCGGCCGCGCCGGTCGCGGCGGGCCGCGCGCCACCGGACGCGCAGGCGGCGGCCGCGGTGAGCGCGACGCAGAGTGGCACGAGCGGACGACGACGACGCATGCGGCGATGCTCCGGGCGAGGGTGGCGCGGAATCTAGCACCCGCCCAACATCCACGGATGCGACCTTCTCCGATCACCATCGCGAGCGCCGCGCTGGCGCTCCTCCTCGCCCGCCCCGCGCATGCGCAGGGCGCCGCCCTCTCGTCCGCCGAACGTGCGCTGCGCGCCGCCGTGCGCGCCGACACCGCCGACCAGATCGCGTTTCTCGCGAAGGCGACCGACATCCAGAGTGCGACGATGAACTTCGACGGCGTGCGGCGCGTCGGCGCGCTGTTCCGCGCCGCGCTCGACTCGCTCGGCTTCACGACGCGCTGGATCGACATGAGCGAGACGAAGCGTGCCGGCCACCTCGTCGCGGAGCACAAGGGCAAGCCGGGCGCCGCGCGCATCCTGCTCATCGGCCACCTCGACACCGTCGTCGAGGGCGACAGCCTGCACTGGTCGCGCGCGGACACCGTCGGCCGCGGGGCCGGCGTCGGCGACATGAAGGGGGGCGACGTCATCCTGCTCTACGCGCTGAAGGCGATGAAGCGCGCCGGCACGCTGAAGGACGCGAACGTCACCGTCGTGATGACCGGCGACGAGGAGAGCGCGGGCAGCCCGCTGGCGATCTCGCGGCGCGATCTCATCGACGCGGCGAAGCGCAGCGACGTCGCGCTCGCGTTCGAGGGGGGCAACGAGCGCTACGCGACGGTCGCGCGGCGCGGCGCGAGCACGTGGATGCTCACGGTGCACGGCCGCCAGTCGCACTCGGCGGGCATCTTCGGGCAGGGCGCGGGCTACGGCGCGGTGTTCGAGGCGGCGCGCATCCTCGACGCGTTCCGCCGCGAGCTCGCGGGCGAGCAGTATCTCACGTTCAACCCGGCGCTCATCGTCGGCGGCACCGACGTCACCATCGACACGATGCACGTGAGCGGCACCGCGGGCACGAAGACGAACATCGTCGCGCCGAACGTCACCGTGATCGGCGACCTGCGTTTCCTCACCGAGGAGCAGAAGGCGAAGGCGCGCGAGCGCATGAAGGCGATCGCGACGACGGACAACCTCCCCGGCACGTCGGCGGAGTTCGTGTACGAGGACGAGTATCCGGCGCAGGCGCCGAGCGCGGGCAACCAGCGGCTGCTCGCGGCGTACGACAGCGCGAGCCGCGCGTTGGGCTACGGCGCGGTGGAGGCGCTCGACCCCGGCCGCCGCGGCGCCGGCGACGCATCGTTCGTCGCGCCGGTCGTGGACGCGATGGACGGACTCGGCGCGTTAGGCAACGGCGCGCACACGCCGCGCGAGACGGTGTCGATCCCGTGGCTCGCGATCCAGACCGAGCGCGCGGCGCTGCTCATCCAGCGGCTGTCGCGGCAGATGCCCGTGCGGAAGGAGACGGCGACGTTCTGACCCCAGCTCGCACCGAGCGCCACGCATGTTCGATCTCCACACGCTCGCCTTGTTCATGACCGCCGGCCTGGCGTTGAACCTCACGCCGGGCCCGGACATGCTCTACGTCGCCGCACGCAGCACGAGCGAGGGGCGGCGCGCGGGAATCGTCTCGGCGCTCGGCATCGGCGCGGGCACGTTCGTGCACATCGCGGCGCTCGCGCTCGGGCTCTCGGCGCTGCTCGCCGCCGTGCCGCCGCTCTACGACGCGGTGCGGCTGGCCGGCGCGGCGTACCTCGCGTGGCTCGGCATCCGCGCCCTGCTCCGCCCCGCGCCGACGGACGCGGAGGACGAGCCCCCACCGCCCGCCTCGCTCGGCGCGATCTTCCGGCAGGGCGTCGTGACGAACGTGCTGAACCCGAAGGTGGCGCTGTTCTTCCTCGCGTTCCTGCCGCAGTTCGTCGACCCCGCGCGCGGCAGCGCGGCGGCGCAGATCGTGGCGCTCGGGTTGCTGTTCGACACCTCGGGGACGATCGTGAACGTGCTCGTGGCGCTCGCCGCGAGCCGTGCCGGTGGGGCGCTGCGACGGGGTCGCGCGGCGCGCGTGCTGCACCGCGTCACCGGCGGCGTGTTCCTGCTGCTCGGCGCGCGGCTTGCGCTGGAGACCCGCCGCGTGCGCTGACATCCGCTCGCCGTTCGCGCGCCGCACCCAACTCGCTCACGTGCCCGTGCAACCGCCCGCCTCGAAATCCGAGTTGCTCACGCGCGCCCGCCAGGCGGCGCGCATCTCGCTCGGCCGCGCGACGTTCGTGCGCGATGCCCGCGTGCTGCCGATCGGCGTGCCGATCGCGCTCGGCGTCGCCGCCCTGGTCTACTCGCGCGCGGTGGAAGAGCGACGCGACTGGCGCGGCTGGCGCCGAGCGTGGCGCCCGCGTCGGCGCGATCGAGGGGACGCGTTCGCGATGGCCGCCGCGGCGCTCGTCGGCACGGTGGCGCTGGCGTACGTCGGCGCGCGTGTGGAGTGGGAGATGCGCCGCCGCACCTACCGCGAGCAGCAGGACTGGTAGCGCGGCAGGCGACGCGCGTCGGCCGGGCTACGGACGCGGTACGCGCGGCGACTCGGGCTCCGGCAGGCGGATGCGGAACGTGAACTCCTGACGCACCATCTGCGCGACCGCGCGGCCCGAGAGCTCCGCGGGATGGAATCGCATGAGCGGCAGCGCCACGCGCACCGCCTCGGCGAACCCCGGATGCGTCGCGGAGATGATGCGGAACGTCGTGGTGTCCGCGTAGCCGGTCGAGTCCACGACCCACTCCGCGCGCACGGCGCCCTCCACCTGCTGCGCCTCCAGGTCCGGCGGGTACGCCGGCGCGGCGCTCAGCGGGTCGCGCTCCACCACGCGGTCGAGCTCCGCGGCGACGAACACCGGGCTCCCCGCGTGCGCCACGCTGTCGAACACCACCGGCACGATGGGCGACGGCGACGGCAGCTCGGCGGGCCGCAGCGCCCGGCGACCGCGCTGCGCGGCCATCCATCCCGCGGCGGCACGGGGGCGCACGCCCAGGTCGCCGCTCTGGTAGCGGACACGCGCGTCGGACGGCATGCGCGGCGCCGACGGCAGCGTGGGGAGCAGGTACACGACCTCGCGCTCCACGCGCTCGGACTGCTGGTGCGCCGGCATGGAGCCGGCCACGACGGAGGCGACGAGCGCAGCGTGTGCGCCCGTGCTCCAGAACGTGGATCCGGGATGCCACATCCGGTGGCGCCCGGTCTCGATGAGATGGAAGAGCACGTGGACTCCGCTCTCTCGATTGCGCGAGCCTACGACGCAGCGATCGACTGCACAAGTAGCGCCGCGGCACTTCCGCCCGCGCGTCCCGCGACGAGCTTGTGGACGGCTCGACCGACCCTCCTCTTCCCCCGATGCCCGACCTCACCGACCGCGTCGCACTCGTCACGGGTGCCGGACGTGGGCTCGGACGCGCGATGGCGCTGCATCTCGCCGCGGCCGGCGCGCGCGTCGCCGTGCTCGCCCGCTCCGCCGACGACGTGGGTGAGACCGCGTCGCTCGTCGAGCGCGCGGGCGGGCGCGCGCTTCCCTGCGTGGCCGACGTCACCGACGCCGCGGCGATCGAGCGCGCGTTCGCCGACGCGGAGCGCGCGCTCGGTCCGCTCGACGTCGTGGTGAACAACGCGGGACACGGCGGTATTCCAGGTCCCGTGTGGGCGTGCGATCCGGACGACTGGTGGCGCACGCAGGAGGTGAACGTGCGCGGCGCGCTGCTCGGCCTGCGGGCCGCGCTGTCGCGCATGGTGCCGCGCGGCCGCGGGCGCGTGGTGAACGTGTCGAGCCGCGCCGGCAACGCGGCGATCCCGTTCGCGTCGGCGTACGTCACGAGCAAGACCGCGCTCACCCGCCTAACGGAAGTCGCGGCGGCCGAGGCCCGGCCGTACGGCGTGTTCGTGTTCGCCATCGAGCCGGGGACCGTGCGCACGGCGATGACCGAGGAGCTGATGTCGTCCGACGCCGGACGCGCGTGGCTGCCGTGGTACCGCGCCACGTTCGACGAGGGGCGCGACGCGTCGCCGGACGATGCCGCGCGGCTCGTCGTGCGCCTCGCCGCGGGCGACGCCGACCCGCTCGCGGGCCGGCTCGTGAGCCGCGCCGACGACCTCGATGCGCTCGTCGCCGACGCGGAGCGCATCGCGCGCGAGGAGCGGCTCGTGCTGCGGCTGGCGCGCTGACGTGCGACGCGATCCGTCCGGGAGCTGGAGCCGCATCTATCGGGTCGTGGCGCGCATCCCTGCGGGGCGCGTCGCGACGTACGGCCAGGTCGCGACGCTCGCCGGGCTGCCGGGACACGCGCGCCTCGTCGGCTACGCGCTCGCCGGACTGCCCGACGGCAGCCCGCTCCCCTGGCAGCGCGTCATCAACGCCGCGGGGCGCGTGAGCACCCGCCGCGACGGCCCCGGCGGCACCGTGCTCCAGCGGCTCCGGCTGGAGCAGGAAGGCGTGCGGTTCGACGCGCGCGGGCGGGTGAACTTCGAGGAGTTCGGCTGGCGGCCGCGCGTGAGGGCGAAGAGACGCTAGCGGGGCCGGTTGTCCTGCTCGCGGTCGCGTCGGTCGCCGCGGCTCTGATGCCTCCGGTGCGGTGTTGCGTCGCTGAGCCCGCCGAGGGTGTGCCGGGCGCGCGGCGGAACGACGACGGCCCGGGGAGCGAGTCCGCCGGGCCGTCGTCGTGGAGGTCGATCGCCGGTCAGCGCATGCCGCCGGACGATCCGCCCTGGTCGCCGGAGCCGCCCGAGCGCGACCCACCGGCATTGCCCTGGTCGCCGCGCCCGCTGGCAACGTCGAGGTCGCCCTGCTCGCTCAGCGTCTCGTAGGTCGTGGAGCCGGTGAGGTTGCGGTTCGTCTCGATGTCGCCGGCGAGGTCCTCGTTACGGCGCTGCAGCGCCTCGTCGAGCGCCTGGCGGTCGTCGCCGCCCTGATTACCCTGGTTGCCCTGGTTGCCCTGGTTGCCCTGCGGCGCGGCCTGCTGCCCGCCCTGCGGCGTGTTCGCGCCGCTCTGGGCGTTGCGCGCGTCGCGCGCCATGCTGTCGTCCCGTTCCGCCATGATCCCCTCCAGGAGTGGTGGGCGGTGATGCGCGCAAGGCTTGGGCCGGCTTGTCACCCGACGCCAGGCCGATTAGTATCCGAGAGCGACACATGTGCCCCGCGTACTGCGGACGAGTTGGGCCCTCGCACTCGCGAGGGCCTTTTTTGGCGCGAGCGCGGTCGACGGCGGCCGCACACCCAACCACAAAAGACGCACCACGCACGAGGTGTCATGATCGAGATCCAGCTGGAAGAGGGCGACCGCATCGACTGGGCGCTGAAGTCGTTCAAGCGGATGGTCCAGCGCGCGGGCGTGCTCGCCGAGGTGCGCCGCCGCCGCCACTACGTGAAGCCGAGCGAGGCGCGCCAGCTCAAGAGCGAGGCCGCCCAGCGTCGCGCCCGCGCGGCGCGCAACAAGAACCGGGGCTGATCGCGCACCGGTGAGTCGTGCGGCCGCGCGTCTCGCGGCCGCATCGCGTTTCGGCACGTGTGGCACGGACGCGGGCACCCCGCTCTTGGGGCGCGCGCGGTGGGACCAGATGTGAGGATCGGACATGCACGACGAGATCGACGGCATCGACTCCGGCCCATCGGGGCTGGGAGACTGGCCGACCGTGAAGCAGCGCAACGGCGTCCAGCAGGCGGTCGGGCATCTGCTCGACGCCCTCGCCCCCGAGCGGCCCCCGGCGCGCGGCGCCGAGCCGCGGGCGCCTTCCCTCCGCCGCGTGCGCACGCCCCGCGGCTGCATCCTGCAGACGGCCACCCGCGCGGTGACCGTGTCGTGGTTCCCCTCGACGAGCGTGCAGGCCTCGCTCGGCGAGCTGCAGGTGGTGGTCTGGCAGGGCACGGTCTCCGTGCCCGGCTCGGCGAACCGGGAGCGGGGCGGCGCGGTCGCGCTGAAGCAGGCGGTGCTGGAGCCTGCGCTCACCGCCGGCGAGGCGTGGGGCTGGCGCGGCGAGGACGGCACCGTGCTCGACACGGAGGCGCTCGCCGAACGCTGCAAGACGATGCTCGAAGACTGAAAACCGCTGCGTCGCTGCGTGACTGCGTCCCCTCAACAAGACGCCGTCACGCAGCGACGCAGCGGCGCATTGTCCCTCAGGCGGCCGCCTCCGCGCGGGCGCCCTCCGGCACGAGCGGCATCACCTCCGCCGCGAAGCGCTCCATCTCCTCGAGCTGCGGGCTGCTCTGCAGCAGCAGGAGATCGACGCCCACGTCGGCATAGGCGCGTACGCGCTCGGCGACCTGCTCCGCCGTGCCGACGAACCCCGCGCGCAGCCCGCGGTTCGAGACCGAGTAATCCTGCAGCGCCAGCGGGCGCTCGAGCTGCGTGTTCGTCGTCCAGTCGCCGAAGTTCGCGAACCCCGGCGAGTCGGGCTTCACCGTCGTGATGCGCGCGAGCTCGCGCCTCGCCTCCGCCTCGGTGGTGCGCACGATCGCGTAGGCGGCCATGCCGAATCGCAGCGGCGGCAGGCCTAACGCCTCGCGGCGCGCGCGCATGTCGGACACACGGCCGGCGATGACGTCGACGGGATCACCGTGCATGACGTACGCGTCGCACTTCGACGCGATGAGCGACTTCGCCGCCTCGCTCTCGCCGCCGGCGTAGATCGTCGGGCGCGGACGACCCGCGAGCCGGAGCGGCTTCGGCGACAGCACGGTCTCCTCGGCCCGGTAGTACTTCCCGGTGAACGTGAAGCCGTTCTCGCGCCACGCGCCGTCGAGCACGTCGAGCCACTCGCTCGTGCGGGCATAGCGGTCGTCGTGCTCGTCGAACTGCACGCCGTAGCGGCGCGCCTCGTCCTTCCACCACGAGCTGACGACGTTCAGCGACAGCCGCCCGCCGCTGATCTGGTCGAGCGTCGCGGCCTGCTTCGCGAGGATCGCCGGCGGGTGGAACGTCGGCCTGACGGCGACCATGAGCTCCAGCCGCTCGGTGACCGCAGCGAGCGCCGACGCGGCGGTCCACGCTTCGAGCGAGTCGGCCTCGATCCCCTTGATGTCGTTCAGGAACAGCTCCGCCACGAGCGACAGGTCGTAGCCGATCTGCTCCGAGCGGCGGGCGAGCCGGCGGACGTACTCCCAGCTCGCCGCCATGCCCTCGTCGTCGACGTTGCGCAGCCAGCCGCCGAAGACGGGCATCCAATAACCATACCGCATCAGACTCCCTCCACACTCCACGCTCCACGCTCCGCGCTCGCTCCGGCGCCGCTCGCGGCGAGCGGCGAGCGTGGACCGTGGAGCGTCGCGGAGCTCAGCCGGGCCTCGAGGTAGTCGACGAGGTTCACGAACGGGTCGAAGCCGATCACGTTCGGCGCGTCGGCGACGAAGTTCGACAGCGCGTTGATGTCGTAGACGTACCACTGCCCGTCGCGGTCGTCGACGAGGTACTCGATGCCGCCGACGTCGAGCTGCGTGCGGCGCGCGATGCGCTCGATCGCGTCGATGATCTCCGCGGGCGGGTCGGCGCGCTCCACGCGGAGCCCGTTCTTCGGCGCGTCGAGCGCGCACGCTGCGCGCGACAGCTCCACGCCCTCGCCGGTGATGCACGCGTCGGCCGGGCAGAGGTTGAAGCCCGTGTCGGCCGGGTAGACGTTGATGGCGTACAGGAAGTCGCCGCCCAACGTCTCGACGCGCGTGATGCGGCCGTCGCGCAGCGGCGCGTACTCCTGCACGAGCGCGGTGCCGTCGACGCCGAGGTCGAGGAGACCCGCCTGCGCGGCGGTGGCGAGATGCTCCTCGTTGTCGTAGCGCACGATGCCGGCGCCGCTGCCGCCGACGTTCGCCTTCACGAGCACCGGATAGCGAAGGCCGCGCGCCGCCTCGACCGCGCGCGCCGCGCTGTTGATGACGCGCGTCCGCGGGTGCGGGATCCCGAGCTCCTGCAGGATGTCGATCTGCGTCGCCTTGGAGAGCTCCTGCGCGTACGCCGACGACCCGTTCACGACGGGGACGCCGAGGCGCTCGAGGTGCCGGACCCAGTGCAGCGTGTGGAACGTGGTCTGGCGGGCATCGCGCAGGTATGCCGACGGCGACGCGCGGTTGAACACCAGCGACCAGGGGACCGATGTCTCGGTCGGATCGTACAGGTGGTTCGCCGCGTCGATCCGCTCGTAGGGCAGACCGCGCCGCTCCAGCTCCGCGAACAGGGGGCGGAACCAGTCGGGGTGCTCGTGATAGATGCCGATCATCAGGGCTCTCAGGTGCGGGCGATTTATCTCAGAACTTGAAATCTAAAAATACCGAAGTCAAGCTGAACCGCACCCCAGCGCCCCGATCATCACATCGTCAGAACCGCGCCTCCACGTACAGGTCGAAGCGCATCCGCTTCTGCGGGTAGATGCCGCGCGAGAGGTCGGTGCGGATCAGGCCATCCATGAACGAGAGCCCCACGCCGGCGCCGGTGAGCGGGCGGCCGGGATGGTTCCACTGCTCCCGCGGGCCCGCCCAGCCGGCGTCGAAGAACAGCACCGGCCGCGCGGCGACGCTGTTCGTCCCGAGCTCGGCGCGCCCGAGCCAGAACGCGTCGCCCTGGTAGCCGCTCTCGACGCCGCCGGCCTCGTTCGTCGGCCGCGCGAACTGGCCGCGCACCGTCTGGACGCCGCCCATGAAGAACTGCCGCTGCACCGGCGCCTCGCCGGCGATCCCGCCCGCCGCGCCGGTGAGCGCGAGCGACACGGAGCCGATGGCGCGCGACAGCGTGGCGTCGGTCATGAGGCGGCCGTAGCCGGTGGTGGCGCCGTGCGCGATGGTCGCGCCGCGCACCGCGGCGCCCTCGACGCGCGTGCGCGCGAGCAGCCGCAGCCCGGTCGGATCCTCGCCGAACGTGCGCGACAGATCGGCCGCGGCACCGGCCACCGTCGCCTGCTGCGCGTCGATGTTGTCGATGAAGCGCGCGCCGCCGATCGCGCGGCCGAGCGAGATCTGCGTGTTCGGCTCGGCGCCGGTGGAGCGCTGCCGCTCGGCGAACAGCCGCCAGTCGACCGTGGCGCCGAACGGCGCCTCGCGCGTGCCGCCGAGCTCCGCGCCGAACGTGCGGTAGTAGAAGCCCTCGTCGCGTCCGTAGAGCAGCGCGGAGAGCGACGCGCCGAAGTTCAGCGGCGAGCCCCAGTCGTCGTTCGCCACGCCGAGCCGGTGGAACGCGCCGAGTCGGACGGTGCGACGGCCGTCGCTGCGCGCGATGGACAGCTCCGCGTTAGGCACGAGGTCGGCCACGCCGAGGCGCAGCAGTCCCTGCGCCGTGTAGCCCATGCCGAGCACCGACGTCGCCGACGCGCCGACGGAGAGCCCCTCGACGCGGTTGTAGCGCATGAGGTCCAGACCGGAGTGCACGCGCACCGGCTGCGGCGCCCACCCGGGCTGCAGGCCGAGGTCGAGCGCCTTCACGAGCGCGTCGCGGTCGGCGGCGCTGAACACCTCCTCCCCCGCCTCGTACGGCGACTTCGGGAGGTCGGCGGAGTTCGCGAGGCGCATGGTGTCGCACGGCATGCGCACGTGCACCGCGAGCGCGCCGTCGAAGCGGCGACGCGTGCCCGCGTCGTACGAGCTGTCGGCGGAGCACTGCACCTCGCGCCGCGCGATCGCGGCCGCGCGACGCAGGCGGCCGCGCGCGAGCGCGCGCGCGTTGCGCGCCTTCGCCGTGTCGCCGGCGGCCTGCAGCGAATCGGCGCGCAGGTTCAGCGAGTCGGCGCGGCGCATGATCGCGCGCAGCGTGGAGTCGACGCGCTGCGTGCGGTCGAGCGTCGCGGGCTCGCCGTCGATCTTCACGGTGCGCGTGTGCTGCCCGTTCGGGCCGGAGCCGATCGTGATGGTGACCTGCGTCGAGCCGGAGTCGCCGGGCGCGCGGGCGAGCGCGGAGTCGAGCGCGGTGCGCGCGGCGGCGAGCGCGGGACGCGGCGTCGCGGCGTCGGGCGACTCCGCGGTCTCGGGCACGTTAGGCACCGGGCGGCCGGCGAGCGCCGCGGGCGTCGCCGCGACACGGTCGTACTTGAAGCTCTCCTCGATCTTCACGGGCACGCGGAAGAAGCCCGCCTGCCCCTCCGCCTCGGCGACGTTGCGCCGCGGGAGCCAGAAGCGGCCCTCGTACAGCCCGTACTCCACGGTGATGGAGGAGATCGTCGCCCGCATGGGGGTGATGAGCCCCTTCACCCACCCGGGCGGCGCGTCGCCGACCTCGTGCTCGGCGGCGCGCACGGCGGCGCGCGCCTCGGCGCTCGTGTCGTTCTTCGCGCGCTCGAGCGCCTCGGTCAGCTCGCGCTTCGTCTCCTCGTCCGCCACCTGCCAGATGTCCATCTCGACGGCCATGCGATACGCGGCGCGCACGAGCTGTCCGCGGTCGGCGTCGAACCAGAACGAGCCGACGAACAGGTGCCAGTCGGGGCGGCGCGCGGTGATGCGCAGCTCGCGCAGCCGCACCGTGCTGCCGTCGGGGAGCCTAACGCTCTGCGAGTCGCCGGCGGCGTAGCGGTAGTACGCCTCGGCGCCGATCGCGAGCGGATGCACGAACGCGCGGTCGTCGACCTCCGCCTTCGCGATGCCGAAGTCGGACGACGGGAACCAGAGCGTCTCGCGCCCGGGGAAGTACGGGATCGGCGAGATGTCGTCGATGTCCGCGTCGCCGTCGGCGTCCTTCACCATCGGAAACACCGCGCGGCGTCCCGTGGGCTCCACGGTGACGCCGCGCTGACGATCCCAGTGCACCCGGGACGCGTTCTCGAGGCGCATCAGCAGCCGGTCGCGCCCGATGCGGCGGAAGCCCATGCCGACGGAGAGCCGCTGGTAGGTCTTCGCGTCGTAGGCGCGGAGCGCCGAGTCCTGCGACAGCCGCGCGACGCGGGCCCGGGCGAGCAGCGTGCGCGACGTGGCGTCGCTGAACGCGGAGCGCTCGAGCTCCGGCGTGAGCGCGACGTGCCGCGGGGTGTCACGCTCGCGTCGTCGGACCGAGTCGGGACGGGAGGACGACGCGGGGCGGGTGGCGGTCGGAGTGGGCTGCGCGCTCGCCTGGCTGGAAGCGGGGGGCTGCGCGGTGCCCGCCACGAGCGCGAGCAGGATCGAGGCGGCTGACGACATGGGAGGGGGGAGGGGTCGGGGCCTCTACGTACCCCGGAGGACGCGAGTTTCCCCGCCGACCCGGCGACGCGCCGCTACGCGGCGCTCAGGCCGCGCGCGTCGGAGTCGCCGTGCGCGGCCCCGCGCAGCCGGAGGCCGAGGGCGAGATGCAGCGCGCCGACCGCGAACCCGTACAGCGCGATCCACCAGAGCACCGTGTCGGCGCCGGTCGCCGGAATCACGAGGAACAGCAGCCCGAACGCCGCGGCGACGGCGGGGACGACGACCGTCAAACGATCGGCCGGCCCCTCGCGGCGCCCGCGGAGCGCGGCGATCCCCTCGGCCAGCCCGGCGACGAGCGCGCGCACGCCGACGAGCAAGAGCAGCTCGAACGCGTTGACGTCGGCCCAGAGCAGCGTCACGAGCCCGATGGCGACGCTCGTCACCGCGCCGACGAGCAGCTCGCGCGCGTCCGCACCCGCCGCGCGGGCGCGCCAGCCGAGGAACAGGGCGACCGTTCCGTCGAGGAGCGCGTAGGCGCCGAACAGCGAGACCAGGCCGTCGAGCGTCAGTCCGGGGGTCACCAGCGCCAGGAGCCCGAACAGCACGGTGGCCCCACCCCGGAGCGCGGTCGCCCACCAGTTGCCCGTCATCGCGTCCAGCATCGCGGCACCTTGTCAAAGTGTGGCCGGTGGCGCGCGGTGCGGCGGACGCTCATCGTTCGCCATCGGCCCCGGCCGTGGGCCCTCTCCCCTCCCTGGTATACCCCGATGCGACGGCGACCGTGACCAAGGCGATGATGAAATCGGCGACGCTGGTGCTGCTCGTCACGCTCGGCGCCACGGCGGGCGGCTCGGCCGCCGCGCAGGACACGACGCGGTTCACGCGCGCGGACTCGCTGCGCGGCGGGAACGGACCGGGACGGTCCTGGTGGGACGTCGAGTTCTACGACCTGCGAGTGTCCGTCTCGCCAGCGGACAGCTCGATCCGCGGCTCGAACGGGATCACGTACCGGGTGCTGCAGCCCGCGCGCGAGATGCAGATCGACCTCATGACGCCGCTCGTGGTCGACAGCATGGTGCAGGACGGCCGGCGGCTGACGTTCCGGCGCGACTCCAACGCGTTCTTCGCCACGCTCGCGGCGCGGCAGCGCACCGGGGAACGGCGCACCGTCACCGTCTACTACCACGGCAGGCCGCGCGTCGCGCGCCGCCCACCGTGGGACGGCGGGTACGCGTGGCAGCGCGACTCGCTCGGGAACGCGTGGGTCGCGACGGCGAACCAGGGGCTCGGCGCGAGCGTGTGGTGGCCGAACAAGGACACGCAGGCCGACGAGCCGGACTCGCAGCGCGTCGCGATCACGGTGCCCGACCCGATGGTGGACGTGTCGAACGGGCGGCTGCGCACAGTGACGCACCACGACGACGGGACCACGACGTGGGAGTGGTTCGTCACGAACCCGATCAACAACTACGACGTCGCGGTGAACGCCGGCGCGTACGAGCACTTCTCGGGCGTGTTCCGCGGCGAGCGCGGCCCGCTCACGCTCGACTTCTGGCCGCTCGCGTTCCACCGGGAGGCGGCGGAGCAGCAGTTCCGACAGGTGCCGGCGATGCTCGCGTGCTTCGAGCACTGGTTCGGGCCATACCCGTGGTACCGCGACGGATACAAGCTCGTGGAGGCGCCGCATCTCGGCATGGAGCACCAGAGCGCGGTGGCGTACGGCAACAAGTACCTGCAGGGCTATCTCGGGCGCGACCGGTCGGGGAGCGGCTACGGCGTGCTGTGGGACTTCATCATCGTGCACGAGAGCGCGCACGAGTGGTGGGGCAACGCCATCACGACGAAGGACATCGCCGACATGTGGGTGCACGAGGCGTTCGCGAACTACGCGGAGGCGCTGTACACCGAGTGCCGCTTCGGCAAGGAAGCGGGCGCCGCGTACGCGGTGGGCGGTCGGCGCAACGTGCGCAACGACGCGCCGATCGTCGGCCGCTACGGCGTGAACGACGAGGGATCCGGCGACATGTACGACAAGGGCGGCAACATGCTGCACACGATCCGCCAGCTCGTGCAGGACGACGAGAAGTGGCGGCGCGTGCTGCGCGGCCTGCAATCGACGTTCGGCGGCAAGACGGTGACGGGTGCCGACGTGCAGCGCTACATGACCGAGCAGAGCGGCGTGGATCTCGGCCGGGTGTTCGCGCAGTACCTGACGACGACGAAGATCCCGGTGCTCGAGTACAAGGCCGAGGGCACGATGCTGTCGTACCGGTGGGCGGAGGTGGTGCCGGGGTTCGACATGCCGGTGCGCGCGAGCGTCGGCGGACAGCCGGCCCGCTGGATCAAGCCCACGGAGAGCTGGCAGACGGCGTCGCTGTCGGCGGGCGCGCCGGCGACGATCCGCGTGGACGAGAACTTCTACGTGCTGACACGCGACGTGCTCGCGCCGCCGAAGACGACGGGAGCGGCGCCATGACCTCTCGCAGACTGCTCGCCGCCGCGGCGTGCCTGCTCGCGACGCGTGCCGCGGGGGCGCAGGGCACGATCGTGGGCACGGTGTACGACAGCCTGTCGCGCGGCCCGCTGCGAGGCGCCGAGGTCGCCCTCGATGCCACGAACGGCGTCGGTGTGCCGCGCTCGGTGACGACCGACGCGAGCGGCGGCTTCCGCTTCGACTCGGTGACGGCCGGGGAGTACGCGCTGTCGTTCTCGCACCCGACGCTCGATTCGTTAGGCATCGGCGTCGCGCCGGCGCGCGTGCGCGTGGGGAGCGACACGAGCGCGCTGCACCTCGCGACGCCGTCGCTGCGCACGATCGCGCGGCGCGCCTGCCCGGGGCTCGAGCCGGACACCGCCGGCATGCTCGTGGGACGCGTGCGGCGCACGAGCGACGGCGCGCCGGTGCCGGCGCGCGTGGCGGTGCAGTGGTCGGAGTGGGAGCCCGCGGGCAAGTCGGTGACGACGCGGCTGCACACGATCGCCGTGCGCACGACGGACGGCGGCGCGTACGTCGCATGCGGGGTGCCCAACGACGTCGTGGTGACGGTGCAGGCGCTCGCCCGCAGCGCCGACTCGGCCGCGGTGGAGGAGGGCGAGGTGCAGGTCGACCTGCACGACAAGGTCGTCACGATGCAGGATCTCGCCGTCGCGCCGTCGCTGCGGGCCGCCGCGCAGTCGGGCGCGCGAGCCGCGGGCACGGCGACGCTGGTGCTCGTGGTGCGCGATGCGGAGGGGAAGCCAGTGTCCACGGCGCATGCCGACGTGGAGGGCGCGACGGCGGTGGCCGACGACAGCGGCGCGGTGCGACTCGCGCGCGTGCCCGCGGGAAGCCGAGTGGCGACGGTGCGCGCGCTGGGCTACGAGCCGGCGACGGTGTCGGTGACGCTGCCGGCCGACGCGTCGCGCACGGAGCGGGTGACGCTGGCGCGGTCGCGAGTGACGCTGCTCGGCACGGTGCGCGTGAACGCGCAGCGCGCGACGCTGCTCGACCGCACAGGATTCGAGTTCCGACGCCAGGCCGGCTTCGGGCAGTTCGTGACGGCGGAGCAGTTCGAGCAGCGGCAGGCGCAGCACGTGTCCGACGTGCTGAAGACGATCCCGGGGCTGCGCATGAAGCCGTTGCAGAACGGCATCGGCTACGTGCCGGTGTCGACGCGGAGCCCGTTCGGCAACAGCTGCGTGCTGAGCGTGTTCATCGATCGCATGCGGCAGACGATGACGGACGGCATGTCGATCGACGACCTCGTGAACCCGCTCGACGTGCGCGGCATCGAGGTCTACCTCGGCGCGGCCGAGGTGCCGAGCGAGTTCCGCAACAGCCAGAGCGTCTGCGGCGCGATCATCGTGTGGACGCGCGGCTTCCGACCCTGAGATCACTCACGCGCGCCTAGATAGAGGACGCGGACCACCGCAATCTCACGCGGAGCCGCGGAGGACGCGAAGGACAGCCTCTTCGAATTGAACCGCAGAGGACGCAGAGGGGCGCAGAGCCTTTCATTTGAACCACAGAGGACACGGAGGACACGGAGGAGAACCACTTCAATTGTTGGTTTCCTCTGTGTCCTCCGTGTCTTCTGTGGTTGAATTCAAGAAGGGCAGGAAGAGGCAGTCCTGTGCGCCCCTCTGCGTCCTCTGCGGTTCGTTCACACAGCCCCGAACGGGCTCGGCGTCCTGCGCGGCTCGGCACGAGACACGGACAGCACACGCTTACCGGAGCAAGCGACATGGCACCGATCGCCGCGCTGTACGACGTGCACGGCAACCTTCCCGCGCTCGATGCGGCGCTCGCGGCGGCGGAAGCGGCGGGGGCACGCGAGATCATCGTCGGCGGCGACGTCGTACTCGGCCCGATGCCGCGCGAGGCGCTGGAGCGGCTGCAGGCGTTAGGCCCGCGCGCGCGCTTCCTGCGCGGCAACTGCGACCGGCTGGTGGTGAGCGCGTTCGACGGCGAGCCGCTCGACCGGATGCCGGCCCGGCTGCGCGGGCCGGTGGAGTGGACCGCGGCGCAGCTCGACCGCAGCCACCGCGACTTCCTCGCCGCGCTGCCGACGACGCTCACGGCGGAGGCGCCGGGGCTCGGCGAGGTGCTGTTCTGTCACGCGACGCCGCGGAACGACGAGGAGATCTTCACCGTGCGCAGCCCCGACGAGCGCGTGCGGCCGATGCTCGCGGGAGTCACGCAGTCCGTGGTGGTGTGCGGGCACACGCACATGCAGTTCGACCGCCGCGTGGGCGACGTGCGCGTGCTGAACGCGGGGAGCGTGGGCATGCCGTACGGCCGGCGCGGCGCCCACTGGCTGCTGCTCGACGACGACGCGCGGCACCAGCGCACCGACTACGACTACGACGCGGCGGCCGCGCGCGTGCGCGCGACGGCGTACCCGAACGCCGAGGACTTCGCATCGCGGTCGGTGCTGGATCCACAGAGCGAGGAAGAGATCCTCGCGCTGTTCGAGCGTTCGTGATGTCATCTCAGTCCGAACGCAGCGACGTCGCCAGGTGGACGAGTGACGCGCGCCACGCGGGGAGCGCGGCGGCAGCGGCGCCGGCGGCGAGGAGGGCGAGCGCGGAGCCGACGAGGACGCGCGGGTCGGTGGGCGCGACGCCGTAGAGCAGCGCGCCCATGGCGCGGCCGAGGACGAGCGCGAGCGGCGACGCGACGACGACGCCCGCGCCGACCATGGCCAGCGACTCGCGCAGCACGAGCCAGACGATCCGCGGACGACGCGCGCCGAGCGCCATGCGCACGCCGATCTCGCGCACGCGGCGCGCGACGCCGTACGCGACGACGCCGGCGAGCCCCACCATCGCGAGCGTGAGCGCGAGCAGCGCGAAGCCCGCACCGAGGGTGGCGACGAGCCGCTCGCGGAGCAGCACCTCGTCGAACGCTTCGTCCATCGTCTGCCAGCGGGTGACGCGCACGTCGGGCGCCACCGACTGCACGGCGCCGCGCAGCGGCGCGACGAGCGCGCGCGGGTCGCCGGTGGCGCGCACCATGACCTCGAGGAACGGCCACTGCCCCGCCTGCGCGGCGGGCACGTAGATCATCGGATCCTGCGGCGTGCGCCGGTCGCCGAAGCGGACGTCACGCGCCACGCCGACGATCGTGAGCGTGCGGTGGTCGTCGTCGACGACGCGGATCGTGCGGCCGAGCGGCGAGGCGCCGCCGAGCAGCCGGCGCGCGAACGCCTCGTTCACGATCGCTACCGGCTCGGCCGCGCGCCCATCGCGCGCGTCGAAGTCGCGGCCGGCGAGGAGTGCCGTGCGCGCGGTGCGCAGGTAGTCGGGCGTGACGACGGTGACGTCGACCTCGGGCCGCTCGCGCATGCCGGGCAACTCGACCGTGAAGCTCGCGCTGCGGCCGCCGAACGCGGGGATGCGGGTCGCCATGCCGGCGGAGCGCACGCCGGGCACCTGCCTAACGCGGTCGAGGATGTCCGCGTGCACCGGGATGATGCCGGCCTCGTCGAGCCGCGTACCGCGCGTCTCCACGGAGAACATGATGAGGTGGTCGGGCGCGAAGCCCGGATCGACCGCGCGGAGGTTGCGCAGCGTGGCCACGCACAGCGAGGCCCCGCTGACCAGCACCAGCGTGAGCGCCACCTGGACGACGACGAGCGCGCGGGCCGCGGCGCCGTCGCGGCGCGTCACCGAGCGCGAACCGCCACGGTCGCCGAGGCGTTCGGCGAGCCCGCCGCGTGTGGCGCGGAGCGCGGGGCCGAGGCCGCAGGCGACGACGCACAGCGCGCACACCGCCGTCGTGAACGCGAGCACCGGTGCGGTGGCGCGGAAGCTCACGAGCGACGCCTCCGACTCGAAGCCGGCCGGGAGCGCCGTGACGAGCGCCGCGGTGGCCCACGCGGCGAGCAGCATGCCCGCGGCCGCTCCCGCCACCGCGAGCAGCGCGCACTCCGCGAGGAGCTGGCGCACGACGCGCGACCGCGCGGCGCCGATCGCCAGCCGCACCGACAGCTCGCGGCGGCGCGACGTGCCACGGGCGAGCAGCAGGTTGCCGACGTTCGAGCAGGCGACGAGCAGCACGATCAGCACGCCGGCCATGAGCAGGCCGAGCACGCGCGCGTACTCGCCGCGGAAGTCGTTCTTCGAGCCCGGGATGCCGCGGCTGACGTCGATGAGCTGCACGTGCGCGCGCGCGTCGCCGTCGGGGTCGAGACAGCAGCGACGGTACGCCGCGTCGAGCGACGCGGAGAATGCCGCGCGCGAGGCGACGTCGCGTCGCGCGATCACGTGCACGTAACGGCGCGCGGCGACGGGCAGCACGGTGGCGAGCGCGCGCTGCGGCACGGCGAGCTCGAAGCGTCCATTGAACACCACGCCGCGGAACGCCGCCGGCAGCACGCCGACGACGACGAACGGCCGTCCGTTCAGCGTCAGCGGCTTGCCGAGCACGCCCGGGTCGCGCGCGAAGAAGCGCTCCCACGTCCGCTCGCCGAGCACGACGACCGCCGCCGCCTCGCGGTCGTCGTCGGGCCCGAGCGTGCGGCCGAGCAGCGGGCGGACGCCGAGCGTGGCGTGGTAGCCGCCCGTGAGCCAGTCCGCGTGCACGTAGTCGCGCGCATCGCGCGACTCGGCGACGACGTTGTCCGCCTGCCCACCAGCCTGCAGCGCGAGCGCGGGGACGGCGTCGCGGAGCGCGGCGTATTTCTCGAAGCGGAACGTCGTCTCGGTGAACGTGTCGCCGATGCGCGCGACGGCGACGAGCTGCCCGGCGCGCGGGATCGGCAGAGGACGCAGCAGCACCGCGTCGAGCAGCGCGAAGATCGCGGTATTCGCACCGATGGCCAGCGCGAGCGACACGACGGCGGCGAGCGTGAACGCGGGGGCGCGGCGCAGCGTGCGCGCGGCGTAGCGGAGGTCGGCGGCGAGGCCGCGGAGCCAGGAGACGGAGCGCATCGAGACCTCGGCGCGTGAGGTGATGCAGCGACTGACGTCAGTACGTGGGACGCCGCGGCGGCGGTTTCGGTTGTGGCGAGGCCGGCCGCGCGAAACGTGCGCGCTCGGCGCGCTGTCGCGCGCGCGGCACGGCGACGGCGAGCAGCGCGGCGAGGACGACGGCGGGCGCCCACGCGGCGAGCCATCCACCGGGGAGCGACGGCGGGCGCCAGTCGCCGTCGCGCCGCACGAGCGACGGGAAGCGGCGCTGCACGAGCACCGTGACGACGAGCACGGCGACGCCGAACGCGGCGAGCAGCAGGGGGAAGCCGACCACGCCCTCGAACACGTCGAACGCGAGGTAGCCGAGGTACCAGATCGCGTTCGCCATGCCGGCGACGAGCAGCACGCGGCGACGGAGCCGCGCGGCGGCGCCGAGCTGCGCGAGCGCGACGACGACGAGACCGTGTCGCGCGGCCGGACCGACGCTGAACGCGTCGAGCAGCCCCGCCTCGAGCACGATGCACGCAGCGAGGTAGAGCCAGGCGGCGAAGTCCTCGCGCGCCGCGTCGTCGGGCGGCCGCTGGCGCACGTCGGTGGCGTAGGCGATGCCGAACAGCACCGTGCCCGCCGCGCCGTACGCCCAACCGCGCATGTAGAGGAGCCGCTCGTCGCCAGCGGCCGCGATGGCGACGAGCGTGGTGCACTCGGCGAGCACGGCGGCCGCGGCGGCGGCGAGCGGGACGCCGATGGGCGTGCGCCTAACGGGTCGCGCGGCGGCCAGGCCACGCAGCATCAACAGCGCCGCGAGCGCGCCGGAGAGCTCCACGACGAGGCGACGCGTGATCATGTACGGCTCGTAGCGCAGCAGCGCGCTCGCGCGGTCGCCGGGCCACTCGCCGGTGAGGCGCAGGAGCGACCACGCGACGAGCGATGTGGTGAGCGGCACGAGCGCGCAGGCGACGCCGGCCGCGAGCGGAAATCCGACGCGCGCGAGACGCGTCGCGACCGCGCCGAGCAGCGCACCGTACGCGAGCGCGACGCCGAGCACACCGGCCGGGCCGAGCGGCTCCCACCGGTCGGCGAGGAACCAGCCGAGCGCGAACACGACGAGCGCGGCGCCGAGCCAGTACGCGATCGTGACGCCGTCGAGTGTGGAGCGCGCGTCGTCGCGCGTCGGCTCGGGGAGGGCGAGCAGCGCGTCGCGCTGGGCCGGCGTGATGACGCCGGCGGCGACGCCGCGCGCGAGCAGCGCGCGCGTGTCGCGGAGGGATGGAGTTACCGCGTCGCCGGGTTGAGCACCCACAGTCCACCGGGCATGTCGGAGACGTACAGCGATCCGTTCAGGTACTCCACGCCCCACACGAACACCGACGGGCTGCCGGAGGCCAGCCCCTTCCCGATCTCGCGCCCCATCTTCGAGAGGTCGCAGCGGCCGACGCCGCCCTGCTGCGCCACGGTGCACGTCCCGAGGTCGCCGCGGATGTCGAGCGCGCGCACGCCGGCGTTGTAGTACGCGGCGTACAGGATGCCGTTCTTCGTGTCGACGGAGAAGTTGTGCGTGCCGGCGCCGATCACCGTGTAGTACGCGACCTCGCGCGGCCGCGTGATGTCGCTCATGTCGACGACGTGCACGTCGCCCGACGAGCTGGCGCCGATGGCGGCCGGCCCTTCCTCGCCGAGGAACGCGTAGCGCGTGCTCCCCGTGCCCTCGTCACGTCCCCACCAGATGTTGTGCACGTAGCCGCCGACCGTGCGGACGTTCGATACCGAGTCGGGGGCGGCGGGCGTTCCCTTCCCACGCGCACCGATGTCCCACACGGTCATGCCGTCGTGCCAGAGCGCGGTGAGCAGGTAGCCGTTGTAGATCCACACGTCGTGCACGAACGGGTTGCCCATGACACGCGACCAGACCTCGCGCGGCGCTCGCGGGTCGGACAGGTCGACGATGGTGAGGCGGGCGGGCGCCGCCCCGCGCGGATCGATCGACGCGTACACGTAGTTCTTGCCGTTGATGCGCGCGAGCTCCGCGGTGTGCACGCCGTTCACGAGGTTCGGCGTGGAGTAGCGCGAGAGGAGCGTCGGGTGCGCGGGATCGGCGAGCGAGTAGGTGACGATCTCGCCGTACGGCTCGGTCGCGACGACGAGGAGCGACCCGTCGTCGCTCACCTGCACGTCGCCGGTGGTGTTCACCATGGCCACCGACTCGACGACGACCGAGTCGACCATGGCCGGCGTGGCGCCGCCGAGGTACCAGACGTAGACCACGTTGCCGCAGTTGTTCGCGGTGCACGTCGCGCCGGTACGGCGGTTCCACGACGACGTGTAGACGAACTTGCCGCGCGGCCCGTCGAGCGGGGACACTTCCGCCGTGTTGCGCGACGTCACGGGGCACAGCAGGCGCGCGTTCATGCCGCCGGTGCCGGCGACCGACGACGGCTCGCAGTGCACCGCGTTCGCGGCGACAATGGGCTCGGTGGTGCCCTGTGGGCCGTCCTTGCCGCAGGCGGCGAGGAGCGCGAGGGCGATCGGAGCGACGAGGCGTCGGGGCATCGACACGGGTGCAGTTGAGGTCGGGACGAGTCTAATGCGCGGACGCCGCCGCGGACACGCCGTAGCGTCCCATGCGCGCGTGCGGCGTGCCGGCGCCGAGCCGCAGCCCGCCGGTGAGCGCCCACAGCCGACGGCCGCCGTAGAACGACGCGGGATCGAACGCGGTGCCGGCGACCACGCGGCTCGGCGCGAGCGCGGTGAGCTCGGCGAACGGCGCGACACGGAGCGCGGCACGCCCGAGGGGCCGCGCGGCGCCCACCGTGAACGTGGTCCAGTGCGTGACGCCGAGCGTGGCGACGTCGGGCGCCGGGCGGACGGTGCGGAACGGATCGACGCTGCGCTCCTCCTCCAGGCGGTCGGTGCGCTCGGCGCGGGCCACGAGCTCCACGTTCCACCGCCGCGCACCGGCCTCGGCGAGCACGCTGCCGTCGCGATAGCCGGCGACGTCGATCACGCGGCCGCCGCGCATCCAGTCCGTGCGCGCCCACTCGACGAGCGCGTACGTGCCCGGTCCGGCGCCGACGGCGGCGGCGCCTAACGGCGTGCCGGATGCCCAGCGCGCGGCGGCGCTCCACTTCCGCTGATCGAGCCCGCCGCCGGCGCGGTTCTCCGGCGAGGCCACGCGCGCCGCGCTCGCCGAGAGCTCGAGCCCGGTCGCGCTCCACGCGTCGGCGGCCGCGGCGCCTAACGGCAGCACCGACACGCGCGCCGACCACGAGTCGCCGAAGCGTCGCCACCGGGGCGCGGCGTAGGGACCGGTGGGCTCGTCGCCGTTGAACGTCGCGACCTCGACGAGCGTGCGCGGCATGCGCACGGCGCCGACGAGGACCGCGCGCTCGAGGATCTGCGCGAGGTGATGGTTCACCGGGTAGCGCTCGAACGGGCGCACCATCGGGTCGTCGGTGCCGAACGGGGCGAACCCCTTCCCCGCGGCGAGCGAGGCGGCGACGGCGCCGCGCGATCCGCGCACCGCGACCATCGCCTCGTGCACGAGCGTGTGCGGGTGGCGCCGGTCGACGTAGCCCTCGCCGTAGACACCGCCGAGCAGCTCGCCGCGGGCGAGCGTGAGTCCCTCGAAGTTGAGCGTGCCGGTGAGCTGGACGTGTCCGCCGGCGACGGCGGCGTGGCCCATCACGGTGGGCTGCGACACGTACCCTTCGGTGCGTGTGCGGCCGTCGAGCGCGTTCGTGAGGCGGGTGCCGCTGACGACGGCCTGCGCGCCGATCGCGCCATGGACGCGGCGCGCCGCCGGCTCGTCGTGCCCCATGTGTCCCGCCGGGTGCTGGGCCGCGAGCGGCGCCGCGGAGATGGCGAGGACGAGGACCGAGCGGGCGAGGGGCATCAGTGGGGAACGAGCGCGACGGACGACGGCTGCCACGGAGCAACACCGGAGGCCGGTGCGTACCCCATGCCGCGGCCGCCGTTCAGCGCCCGGCCGCCGCCGTGCGTTCTCGGTTCGGCCCGTCCCGCCGGCCAGGCCTCGATGCCGGCGGCTCCTGCCCCTTCCCCGATCCCATGCGACGCCTCTCCCTCGCCCTACTCGGCGCGGCCACCGTCGGCGCCACGCCGCTCGCCGCCCAGGATTCCACCACCGCCGGCGGCGGCCGCCGCGGCAACGCGGTGCCGAACACGCGCGTCGACACGACGAACCAGGCCCGCCGCGACGCGCTGAAGGCGCAGGCGGTGAAGGCCGTGGACTCGATGGCGACGTTCACGCAGCAGATGGTCGACCAGATCTTCAGCTACGGCGAGCTGGGGATGCAGGAGACCGAGACATCGAAGTATCTCGTCGGCATCCTGCGGAAGAACGGCTTCACCGTGCAGGAGAACGTCGCCGGCATGCCGACCGGCTGGGTGGCGCGGTGGGGATCGGGCAAGCCGGTGATCGCGTTAGGCAGCGACATCGACGGCATCCCGCAGGCGTCGCAGAAGCCGGGCGTGGGCTACCGCGACCCGATGATCGAGGGCGCGCCGGGGCACGGCGAGGGACACAACAGCGGCAACCCGCTGAACGTGACCGCGGCGCTCGCGGTGAAGAAGATCATGGAGCGCGACCACATCCCCGGCACGATCGTGCTGTTCCCCGGCGTGGCCGAGGAGCTCATGGCGGGCAAGGCGTTCTACGTGCGCGCCGGGATCTTCAAGGACGTCGACGCGGTGCTGTTCTCGCACGTCGACAACAACCTCGGCGTGTCGTACGGCCAGGGCGCGCAGAACGCGCTGCTGTCGGCGGAGTTCAAGTTCCGCGGCACGAGCGCGCACGCGGCGGGGAACCCGCAGCGCGGACGGAGCGCGCTGGACGCGGTGATGCTCATGGGGCAGGCGTGGGAGTTCCATCGCGAGCACATGGGGATCGCGCAGCGGTCGCACTACGTCATCCGCGACGGCGGCGACCAACCGAACGTGGTCCCGTCGACGGCGTCGATCTGGTTCTACTTCCGGAACATCGACTATCCGACGACGATGGAGATGTTCGAGGCCGCGAAGCGGATGGCGCAGGGCGCGGCGCTCATGACGGACACGAAGGTCGACACGATCCGCATCCTCGGCTCCGGCTGGTCGGGACACTTCAACAAGCCGATCGCCGAGGCGATGGCGTCGAACATGTCGACGGTCGGACTGCCGACGTGGGACGCGAAGGACCAGGCGCTCGCCCGCGGCATCCAGAAGGAGCTCGGCGTCCGCACGGAGGGGCTCGCGACGCGGCTGCAGGGACTCGGCGGCGGCGTCGACGAGCGGCAGCGTACCGGCGGCGGCTCGGACGACATCGGCGACGTCGCGTGGAACGTCCCCACGGTGACGCTGCGCTACCCGGCGAACATCCCGGGGCTGCCGGGGCACAACTGGGCGAACGCGATCGCGATGGCGACGCCGATCGCGCACAAGGGAACGACGGCAGGCGCGAAGGTCCAGGCGATGACGATGATCGACCTGCTGCTGTCGCGCACGCTGGTGAGCGACGCGATGCACTACTTCACGGACGTCCAGACGAAGGACGTGAAGTACAAGCCGTTCATCAGCGCCACGGACCAGCCGCCGATCGAGCTGAATCGCGAGGTCATGGCGCGGTACCGGGATCAGATGCGGAAGCTGTACTACGATCCGACGAAGTACCGGACGTACCTGGAGCAGTTAGGCATCAAGTATCCCACGGTGCGCGCGGACACGACGAAGGCCGCCATCGTGCCCTGACGCATCCGAGGGACGCGGTCAGTCGGTGGCCTCGACGTGCCACTCCTCGGGGCTCTCGGGGTGGTTCACGAGCGGCCGATGCAGGCCGAACTTCGCCAGGTAGGCGTCGATGTCGCCGGCCTTCGCCGCCGTGAGCTTGGCGGTGAGCGTGGTGAGGTCGCTGCTGTTCAGATCCGCGGCGGCCTCCTCCAGGTGCTTCGAGCGGCCCGCGCCACACTTGCACGGCTCGCCGCAGGGCGACATGCCGGAGGACACCATGGCGGTGCCGCTGTTGCCGATCTTCGCCGCGACGAGCAGCGCCTTCACGTTCTCGAGCGTCTTGGCCTTGTCGGGCTCCTGACCGGCCTTCCAGCCCTTGGGATCGCGCACCGGAGTGCCGTTCGACTTCGTGCGCAGGAAGTCCGACCACAGCACCCCACCTTCCCACACGACGGACGCGTCCTGCAGGTGGGTCCACGAGATCGTGCGCTCGCCCTTGTCGACGTTCGCCGGCTGCGTGGACGTGTACTTGTTGTACGCGAACATGTGGGCGACGTGGTGCTTCTGCTGCCACGCCGCTGTGCGACCGGAGTCCTTGTGCACGGTCACGGCGTAGGTCGCGAGCGCGTCGGCCTGGAACGCGGCGAGTCGATCGAGAAAGCTCTTGCCCTTCGGGTCGAACGCCGGCGTCGCCGCGGCGGTCGGGGTGAGTGACGGCGTAGGACTCGTGGTCGGCGCGGTCATGAGGCCTCCTCGACGAATGGCTGTCAGTTGACGTAGAACGCGGCCACTTTGCGTGTTCGCGGATTCATCCCCGTCATCGCCGTGTGCTCGACGTCGCCCTCGCCGCGCAGGAAGACGACGAGCGTCAGCGCGGACCAGCGGGGGTCGGCGCTCGCCAGCTCGCGCGCGAACAGCGCGGACTTCGACGGCGGGTGCTCCACCGCCGTGGGCTGCCGCACGTGGACGCGACCGGCGAGGTCGGTGAAGAACCGGCGGCGTGCCTCGGTGCCCGCGACCACGGTGTCGAGGGGCGGGCCGAGCGTGAAGCCGACGCCGTCGCTGGCCGTCCGCCACTGCTGCTCGCGAAAGAGCAGCGTGTCCGCCGAGAGCTGGAGCAGCGCGTCGACGTCCCGCGCGTTCACGGCGGCGATGAATCGCTCGGCCTGCGCCCGCGGATCGGACGGCTGCAGCGTCTCGCGCGGCTCGCGGGTCCCGCGACAGGCGAAGGCTGCGCCGAGCAGGAGCAGGGGCACGGCACGAGCGAGTCGGCGATGCACGCTTCCGCGATGCGCTCTCATGGTGTCCTCCGTCGACCGACGGCGCCGCACGCACCATGGCGCACACGCGCGCCATGGGCACCCGATGATACGTCGTCTCCGGAAAGCAGGCCAGAAGAGCGAGCGACCCGCGGGACGCTCGGCCCGATTCACCCCGTCGGCCACGCGTGTCGCAGCACGGCGACAAAGTGGCACGCGCTCCCCGCCGCGACGCACAGGTGCCACACCGCGTGCCCGTAGCGCCACCGGCAGTCGCGCGCGTAGAACACGACGCCGAGCGTGTACGCGAGCCCGCCCGCGGCGAGCCACGCGAAGCCGACGACGCCGATCGCCGCGACGATCGGCCGGATGGCGAACACCACGATCCAGCCCATGCCGAGGTAGAGCGTCAGCGACACGCGCTCGTACTCCGGCCGGCAGCCGACCCAGAGCTTCATCGCGACGCCGACGAGCGCGATGCTCCAGACGACGACGAGCAGCGTCCAGCCGACCGTACCGCGCAGGGCGCCGAGCGCGAACGGGGTCCACGTGCCGGCGATGAACAGGAAGATCGCCGCGTGGTCGAGCACCCGGAGCGCGTGCTTGAGGCGCGGAACGGTGACCGCGTGGTAGAGCGTCGACGCGAGGTAGCAGAGGACGAGCGTCGCGCCGAACACGACGGCGCTGAGCCGGTGCAGCGGATCGCCGCGGGCCGACGCGGCGACGAGCAGCGCTGGGAACGCGGCGACACTCGCGACGAGCCCCACGCCATGCGTGAGGCTGTTCGCGACCTCTTCGGCGAGCGACTGCGGTCGGGCTTCTGACATCGGCGGCGGCGACGGGACGCGTACGAGAGATCCACGTACCGTGCCACCCGCCATCGCGGGGCGGGGCTAGCGGCTCTCCCGCCGCGCTCGGCGCACGGCGACGAGGCCCACCAGGCCGACCGCGGCGAGCGCCGCCGGCGGAGGCTCGGGGGTCGTCACGGCCGGCGCCGAGTCGAGCACCTCCCAGTAGATGCTGTTCGGGTTGAGGGACGGGCTGGAGAGGACGAAGTACTTCGCGCCCGCGCCGGCGAACGTGAGCGACAGCGTCTTGCCCTGCCAGAAGCTCCTGGGATACGGCGTGTCCCAGACGCCGAGCGACGCGTCGGACGGGTCGAACGCGGCGATCCGCGCCGGCGTATCGTCATCGCCCCCGGCGTCGCCGAACGCGAACGTGATGCTGCCGACGGGCCGGAGGAACGTGAAGACCAACGGCACGAAGGCCAGCCCCGGCCTGACCCCCTGGACGAGACCGGTGACCGCCTGCGTGCCAAGAAGCGCCATGCCCGGGAAGGCGACGTTCACCAATCCGTTAGGCGCCCCCGGCGTGACGGTGAGCGTCTGCGCCCCCGAGGTGACCGTCAGCGACGGGGCATAGAGCCCGTTGGGACCGTAGTCGTCCTCGAAGCCGAACGCCTGCGCGGCGGCGACGGACGGCGCGAGGGTCACGGCGAGGACGAGCAGCGAACGGCGCATGGCTCCACTCCCGACTGCGGCGACGACGACCGGTTCCCACGTCTCACGGGAAAGCTCCGTGCCATGGCCGCCGCCGCGGGCTCAACGTCCGACGAGCGCCGCCTCCCCGAGCACGCCGGTGCGCGACACACCCCACACCGCGACCCCGTCGGCCCCGCCCCGCCTAACGAGCGACCGCGCCCCGCCCCATGCCCGCTCGGCCGGCGTCCACGCACCGTTCACGCGCCACGACACCGCCCACCAGCGCGACGGCTCGCCGCCGGCGGGCGCGACGCGGGCAACGACCGCGGCCGCGCCGTCGACCGTCGTGTCGGCGATCGTGGCGACCGTCGGCCGGCCGGGCGCACCGCCGCCGAGCCACGGCATGGGCGGCACGAGCGCGGGCGCGGTGAACAGCGAGTCGCGCACGCGCTGCCCCATCGCCCCGCCCGCGCGCACGAGCACCGACGAGCCGTTGTAGAACACGACGCCGCTCGCGTGGCGTGACGCACGTGCGCGCGTCTCACGCACCTGACGCAGGATCTCGTCGGGCCGGTAGCTGAACGTAGCCGAGTCGGCGATGCGCGGCAGCGTCGCGGAGTCGGGTCGGAGCGCGGTCGTGTCGACGCGGTACGACGCGAGCCCCGGCCACACGGGACGGCCTAACGGATTCTGCTCGGGCTGCGTCCACCAGTCGAGCAGCGCGGTGAAGCTCTGCGCCGGCGGATCGATCGCCCAGTAGAGCTGCGGCACGAAGTAGTCGAGCCACCCGCGCTGCAGCCACACGCGTGAGTCGGCGTAGATCGACTCCACGGGGTCGAGGCCCTTGATCTGCGCGGGCGTGCCCGGTCGCCAGATGCCGAACGGCGAGATGCCGACCTTCACCCACGGCTTCACGCGGTGCACCTCGGCGTACATCCGCTCGACGAACCGGTTCACGTTGTCGCGGCGCCAGTCGGCCCGCGACAGGTTGCGCGGGTTGTGCGCGGCCCACGTCGCGCTGTCGGGAAAGTCGATCGCCTTGCGCGTCGAGTCGTACTGCGGGTACGGGTAGAAGAAGTCGTCGATGTGCACGCCGTCCACGTCGTAGCGCCTAACGACGTCGGTCATCGCGGCGAGCGTGCGCTCGGGGACGGCGGGGTCGCCCGGATCCATCCACAGCGCGCCGCCGTAGACCCGCACGAGGTCGCGGTTCGTGCGGAAGACGTGATTCGCGGGGAGCGCGAGCGAGTCGCGCGCGCTGCCGGCGCGGTACGGGTTGAACCACGCGTGCAGCTCGAGGCCGCGCGCGTGCGCCTCGTCGATCGCGAACGCGAGCGGATCCCATCCTGGGTCAGTGCCCGGCGTACCGGTGAGCAGCCCGGCCCACGGCTCCAGTCGCGAGGTGTACAGCGCATCGGCGCCGGAGCGCACCTGCAGGATGACCGCGTTCATGCCGTCGGCGGCCGCGCGGTCGAGCAGCGTGCGCAGCTCGGTCTTCTGGCGCGCGCTGTCGCCGCGCGACGCGACGCTCGGCCAGTCGATGTTCGAGACGGTCGCGATCCACACGCCGCGCATCTCGGCGCTCGGCGGTGTGGGCGCGCCGGACGTCGCGGCGCCGGACGTGGGCGCGCCGGGCGCGGTCGTGGCGCGGGGGGCGCAGGCGGCGAGCGCGAGGAGGACGAGAAGAAGAGAGCGAGAACGCACTTCGGGACTCGGGACTCGGGACTCGGGACTCGGGACTCGGGACTCGGGACTCGGGACTCGGGCGTTGAATTCGACCATCCCGCAACGGAACGGTGCATTGACCCTCCGCGCGTCCGGTAGCGTGCGGTGCAAGTACCGTCCCGCACCGACCGTCTCATGGGCTTCGGCGATTTCCGCGACCTCGAGGTATGGCAGCGAGCCATGGAGCAGCAGCGTGTCAGCTTCGTGGTCGCCCGACGACTCCCTCACGAGGAGCAGTACGGCCTTGCCGCTCAGATCCGGAGCGCTGCCAATTCCGTCGTCGCGAACATCGTGGAGGGCTACGCTTCGCCGACCCGCGCCAACTATCGGCGATACATCGGCACCTCCAGGTCTTCCAATCGCGAGCTGCAGGGCCACCTGCTCACGACGATCTCGGTCGGCTACCTGGGCGAGGGCGATCTGCGCGAGCTGCTCGTGTTGAACCAGCGCGTCGGGCAGATGCTGACGAAGCTCTACGATCGCCTCGGCCCGCGTCGCGAATAATCCCGAGTCCCGAGTCCCGAGTCCCGAGTCCCGAGTCCCGAGTCCCGAGTCCCGAGTCCCGACTACTCCGCTCGCAGCGCCCGCGCCGGATCCACCCGTGTCGCGCTCCGGGCCGGCACGAACGCCGCGACGAGCGCCACCGCGAGCAGCAGCGCACACGCGCCTAACAGCGCGAGCGGGTCGGTGGGGGTCACCTCGTAGAGCTGCGAGGCGAGCAGCCGCGTGCCGACGAGCGCACCGGCCAGCCCCGCGACCGCCCCCACGCCGGCCACGGCGAGCGCGCGCCGCAGCACGTCGCCGCGCACGCGCGACGGCGTGGCGCCGAGCGTCATGCGCACGCCGATCTCGCGCGTCTGCTCGCGCACCGCGGACGCCATCACGCCGTAGAGGCCGATCGCGGCGAGCAGCAGGGCGACGACGCCGAAGCCGGACAGCAGCACCGTGCTGAGACGCGGCTGCGCCAGCGGACCCGCGAGGTAGTCGTCCATCGTCTGCGCGCGCCAGAGGTCGATCCGTGGGTCGACGTCGTGCAGCAGGCGGCGAACGGACGGCAGCACGAGCGCGAGGTCGCGGTCGGTGCGGATGGCGAACAGCCCTTGCCAGTAGCCCTGCCGCCACGGGTAGTAGATGACCATTGCCGGGTCGCGCAGGCTGCGCAGCCGCGTGTCGGCGGCGACGCCGATGATAGTCACCGCGCTCGTGTCGCCGGGCGCGCGCAGGCGGCGGCCGATCGGGTCGCCGTCGCCCCAGAAGCGGCGCGCGAGCGACTCGCTCACCACGGCCACCGGCGGCGCGTTCTCGACGTCGGTCGCACTGAAGCCACGCCCGCGGATCAGCGGGGTGCCCAACGTCGCGAAGTAGTGCGGACCGCCGATCTCCCACGACATCATCGCCGAGACCGCGAGCGGGTCGGGCGCGTCGGCGGGCGCGAGGCGAACGTTGAACACGTTCGTGCCCACGAACGGCGGTACGACGACCGGCGTCGCGGCGACGACGCCCGGCAGCGCCTCGAGGCGCGCGAGGAGCTGCTCGCCGAGCGTGACCCAGTCGACGATGGTGCCGCCGGGCGTGACCTTGGGTGGCCCCGGCTGCGGCACCGGGGTGGCGAGCGTGAGCACCGCGAGGTGCGTGGGCGTGTAGCCTAACGGCTGCCGCTCGAGTCGACGCAGGCTGCGCGCGAGGAGCCCGGCACCGGCGAGCGTGACGAGCGCGAGCGCCACCTGTACCGCGACGAGCGCGTGTCGCACGCGGCGCCGGCCGATCGACTCGCGCCCCGAGCGCGCGTCGTGCCGGAGCAGGGCCGCGAGCGCGCCACGCGTGGCGACGAGCGCGGGCGCGACGCCGAACAGCAGCACGGCGAGCGCGGTGACGCCGGCGGCGATCGCCACGGGCGCGCCGGCGAGCGAGACGACGTCGACGCGCGGCAGCTTCGCGGGCGCGACCGCGACGAGCGCGCGCAGGAGCACCGTGGCGCACGCGAGGCCGAGCGCGCCGCCGACGACGCCCAGCAGCGCGCTCTCGACGACGAGCATGCGCGCGACGGCGCCCGGGCCGGCGCCCAACGCGCGCCGCACCGCCAGCTCGCGCGCGCGGCCGGTGGCGCGCAGGAGCAGCAGGTTGCCGACGTTGACGCACGCGATCGCGAGCAGCAGCGCGACGGCCGCGGTGAGCGCCGCGAGCATCGGCCGCGCGTCGCCGCCGATCGCATCCACGAGCAGCGGCGCCTCGGCGCGCACGGGGGCGAAGCGCACCGGATGCTTCTCGTCGACCCGGCGCGAGAACGCGAGGTACTCGGCGCGCGCCGCCGCCGGCGTGGCGCCGGGCGCGAGGCGCGCGACGACGCTCAGCAGCGAGCGAGCGAAGCCACCGAGCGGCATCCAGTAGTCGGTGCCTAACGGATAGTCGAGCCCCGCCGGCGCGACACCGACGATCGTGTACCACGTCTGCTGGTACGGCTCGCGCAGCTTGCGGCCGACGACGCGCGGGTCGCCGCCGAAATCGCGCCGCCATGCGGCGTAGCTCAGCACGAGGACCGGCGGCGCACCCTTCACGTGGTCCTCGGGGCGCAGCAGGCGGCCGAGCGTGGGGCGCGCGCCGAGGACGTCGAAGAACGGGCCGGCGACCACGCTGCGGTTGAGCACCAGCGCGCGGTCGCCGTCGCGCAGCGGCGTCTCGTTGGAGCCCCAGTGCGCGAAGCCGCCCACGCCGCGCATGGTGCGCGAGTCGCGGCCGAGCTGCTCGAGCTCCTCGGGCCACAGCGCGAGCTCGACGCCGGCCTTGTCGTACGTGCGCGGCGCGACGAGGCGGTCCTGGTCCCGCACCGGGAGCGGCCGGCGCAGCACCGCGTCGTACACGGTGACCATCGCGCTCGCCATGCCGATGCCCAACGCGAGCACGACGAGGACGGCGGCGGTGAACGCGGGCGCGCGGCGAAGGCCACGGAGCGCGAGGCGGACGTCCTGCAGCACGTGCGACACGATTGGCCTTCCGGGTAGGGGTTCAGTCCGCGCGCAGCGTGCGCGCGGGATCGACGCGCGTCGCCGCGCGCGCGGGCACGAGCGCGGCCACGAGCGCGACGGCGAGCAGCGCGCCGCACGCGCCGCCGAGGGCGAGCGGATCCGTCGCGCTCACGTCGAAGAGCAGCGCCGCGAGCAGGCGCGACGCGACAAGCGTGATCGCGAGCCCGACCGCCGCGCCCGAGCCCACGACGATCGCCGCCCGCCGCAGCACCGCCAGGCGCACGCGACCCGGCGCGGCGCCCAACGCCATGCGGATGCCGAACTCCCGCGTCCGATCGCGCACGAGCGCCGCCATCGCGCCGAACAGGCCGACGCCCGACAGCAGCAGCGCGACGGCACTGAAGCTCGACGTCAGCAGCGCACCGAGCCGCGGCTCGGCGAGCGGCTCGGCGAGGATCTCGTCCATCGTCTGGCGGCTCCACAGCTCGACGTCGGGGTCGACCTCGCGGCCGGCCGCGCGGAGCGCGGGCACCAAGGCCGACAGGCTCGTGGCGCTGCGGATCGCGATCGAACCCTGCCAGTAGCCCTGGAGCGACGGGAAGAACACGGTCGGCGAGACCTCGCGCAGCGTGCGCAGCCGCGTGTCGTGCGCGACACCGACCACCGTCCGCCACCCGTCGCCGCCGGCGATGCCTCCGGCGTTCGCGCCCGGGATGCGCACCCGCTTGCCTAACGGATCCCGCCCCGGCCAGAGTCGGCGCGCGACCGACTCGCTCACGATCACGACGAGCGGCGACGCCGCGTCGTCGCGCGCCGTGAACGCCCGGCCGCGCACGAGCCGCACGCCGAACGTCCTGAAGAACTCGGGCCCGCCCATCTCCACGGGGAACAGCGGGTTCTCCGCCACCGCGGCCGGCGCCTGTCCCTCCACCTCGAAGCGGACCTGCCACACGCCGTTGCCGAGCATCGGGGGCGCGACGATCGGTGTCGCCGCCGTGACGCCGGGGATCGCGCGCACGCGGCGCGCGAGGCGGTCGCCCAGCGCGATCAGCTCGGGCACCGAGTCTTGCTTGTGCGCGTTCCACGAGTACCAGAGCACCGAGAGGTGATCGCTCGCGAAGCCCGTGTCCTGCCACTCGAGCCGCGCGAGGCTCCGCGCGAGCAGCGCGGCGCCGCCCGACATCACCATCGCGAGCGCCATCTGCGACGCGACGAGCGCGTGGCGCAGTGCGCGCCGCCGCGCCGTCTCGTGGCCGGCGCGCGCGTCGAGGCGGAGCGGCGCCGCGACGTGCCCGCGCGCGACGAGCAGCGCGGGCGCGACGCCGAACACGAGCACCGCGAGCGTCGCGATCGCCGTCGCGACGCCCACCGGCGCGCCCGCGAGCCGCACCTCGTCGAGGCGCGGGAGCTGGACCGGCGCGTACCGGACGAGCGTGCGGAGCGCGGTGGCCGCCACGAGCAGCCCGAGCGCGCCCCCGGCCGCGGCGATCGCGAGCGCCTCGACGACGAGCGGCCGCGCGAGGTCGCCGAACCCCGCGCCTAACGCGCGCCGGACCACCAGCTCGCGTGCGCGCGTCGCCGCCCGCAGCAGCAGCAGGTTGCCGACGTTCAGGCAGGCGATGGCGAGCAGCAGCCCGACCGCTGCGGTGAGCACCTGGAGCACCGGGCGCGCGCTGCCGAGCACCGTGTCGGCGAACGTCGCGGCATGCGCGCCGCGGAGGTTGAGCTGCGGCGTGAGGCGCTTCTCGATCGCGAGGTACTCGTCGCGCGCGGCGGCGACCGTGGCGCCGGGCGCGAGCCGCGCGACGGCGAACGCGGAGACGCTCGACTGCCACCCCGACCACATCGGGATCCAGTAGTCCACGCCCGCCGGGTAGGCGAGTCCCGCCGGCGCGACACCGACGATCGTGTAGTCGGTGCCGAGCAGCGGCTCGACGAGGTGACGGCCGATCACCGACGAGTCGCCGCCAAACCTCTCGCGCCACGCGCGATACCCGAGCACCATCGCCCGCGACGCGCGCGTGTCGCCCGGTGACGACGCGTCGGCCTCGTCGTCGCTCGGCCGCAGCAGGCGGCCGAGCGCGGGGCGCGCGCCGAGCACGTCGAAGAAGTTGCCCGTCACCATGCCGCGACTCAGCTCGACCGACCGATCGCCGTAGACGAACGGCGAGGGCGTCGCCGGCCAGTGCGCGATCGCGGCGATCCGCCGCATGGTCCGCGACTCGCGGCGCACGACCGACAGCTCCTTGGTGCCCGTGACCACGTCCGTGTGCGGGTCCGCCACGTACGTCCACATGACCACCACGCGGTCCTGGTCGACGACGGGCAGTCGGCGCACGAGCACCGTGCGGAACACGCTGAACATCGCGACGGACATGCCGACGCCGAGCGCGAGAATGACGACCGCCGTGACGAAGACGCCGGGCGTGCGCCGGAAGCCGCGCAGCGCGAGCCGCGCGTCCTGCGCGAGCGTGGGCATCGCCGCGCTCATTCGGACCGCAGCACGTCCGCCGGATCCGCGCGCGCCGCGCGCCACGCCGGCACGGCGGCCGCCGCGAGACAGACGCCGAGCAGCACGACGGCCGCGCCGCCTAACGAGAGCGGGTCCGCCGGCGACACGCCGTGCAGCGTCGCCGCGAGCAGCCGCCCGCCGGCGACCGCGCCGAACAGCCCCACGGCCGCCCCGACGAGCACCACGCGGAATCCCTCACCGAGCACCAGCGCCCCGAGCGCGCGCGGCGTGGCGCCGAGCGCGGAGCGCACGCCGAGCTCGCGGCGACGCTGCGCGACCGCGCCGGCGACGACGCCGTAGAGTCCGGCCACCGTGAGCACCACCGTGACGAGCGCGTACGACGCGAGCACCGCCGTGAGCAGTCGCGGTCGCGCGAGGGGTGCGGCGACGAGGCGACGCATCGTCCCCGTCTCGCTCACGAGGATCGCCGTCGAGACCTCGCGTGCCGCGCGCCGCACCGCGCCGAGCGCGAGCGACGGATCGAGCGCCGTGCGCACCGCGAGGTAGTTCGGCGGCTGCGCGAACTGGCGGTACGGGAAGAACAGCGACGGCCGCGGATCGAAGTAGTCGCGGTAGCGCGTGTCGCCGACGACGCCGACGACCGTGAGCAGCGACCCGCCGGCGCCCATGTGCACGCGCTTGCCGACCGCGTCCTCGTTCGGCCACAGCAGCCGCGCCCCGCGCGCGCTCAACACGATCACGCTCGGCGCGCCCTCGCGATCGGCGTCCGTGAGGAAGCGGCCGCGCAGCAGCGGCACGCCCGTGACCTTCAGGTAGTCGGCGCTCGTCGACTCCATGTTGAGGTACACGCCGCGCGCGGAATCGTTAGGCGCGGCGCCCTCGGGCACGAGCTGGCCGTCCCATCCACCCGTGCCCGAGAACGGCGGCGCGACCACCGGCGCGACCGCGACGACACCGGGCGTGCCGCGAAGCCGCTCGGCCACCGCGGCGAGCGCATCGAGCCACCGCGTGTTGCCGTCGTCGCCGTCGAAGTCCCCCGCCCCGACCGACGGCAGCAATTGCACGATCGCGAGACGGTCGGCGGCAGGGATGCCGAGATCGAGCGCGGCGAGGTTCGCGAGGCTCCGGCCGACGAGCAGCGCGCCCGCGAGCACCACGAGCGCGAGCGTGACCTGCGTGCCGATGAGCGCGCGGCGCGCGCGCGTGTCCGCGTGTCGGCCCACCGCGCCGCGCGCGCCGCCCAACGTGTCCGCGGGTGCGACGCGCGACGCAGCGACCGCCGGCGCGACGCCCACGAGCAGCACCACGACCGCGGTGACCGCGCCGGCGGCGACGAGCACCGACCAGTCCACGCCGACGTCCGCGATGCGCGGCAGCTCGGCCGGCGCGAGCGCCACGAACGCCCGCACCGCGCCGGCGGCGACGATCGCGCCCAACGCGCCGCCGGCCGTGGCGAGCAGCGCGTGCTCGGCGAGCAGCTGTCCGATCAGCCGCGCGCGGCCGGCGCCGATCGCGGCGCGCACGGCGAGCTCGCGCCGGCGTCGCGCGGCGCGGACGAGCACGAGCCCCGCGACGTTGCCACACGTCACGAGCAGCACGATCGCCGCCGCGGCCGCGAGCGCCGTGAACGCGGGGCGCGCGTCGCCGGCGACGAGCGTCGGCAGCGTGCGCACCGAGGCGCGCGCGGTCCCGAACAGCGATGCGGCCCGTCCGGTCTTGCCGTGATAGAACCGCGTGAGCGCGTCGCGCAGCTGCTCGGGCGACGTGCCGGGCGCGAGCCGCGCGACGACGTCGACGTCGAACGGCGACTTCTCGAGCGAGCCGTTCACCGCGGCGGTCGGCGCCATCGCCGTCCAGAACTGCACGCCGCGCGGTTCGTCGAGCCCCGGCGGCATGACGCCGACGATCGTGTAGTCGGCGTTCCACACCACCGCGTGCAGCGTGCGGCCGATGACGCGCGGATCGCCGCCGAACTGGGTGCGCCACGCGGCGTGACTCAGCACCATCACACGCGGCGCGCCGATCACGTCGTCCTCCGGGCGCAGCGCGCGGCCGAGCACCGGGCGCGCGCCCAGCACGCGGAACAGGTTGCCGCTCGCGATGCTGCCGCGCAGCCGCAGCGGCGCGTCGGCGCTGCCGACCGCACGGAACGGCCATGGCCACGCGCCGTTGTAGTCGACGCCCGCGACCTCCGCCCGGCCGCGCACGGTGGCCGCGAACCTCGGCAGGTCGGTGAGGCTGAGCGGCAGGTGGCTCAACGTGCCCGCGGCGTCGCTCCCCCAGAGCACCACGACCCGCTCCGCGTCGCGCACCGGAAGGCCCGCGAACGCCACCGCGCGCGCGATCACCGCGGTACCCGCCGCGAGCCCGATCCCCAGGCCGAGCGTGAGCGTCACCGCGAGCGTGAAGACGGGCACGCGCCCGAGTGCGCGGAGCGCCTGGCGCGGGTCGTTCCAGAGCTGCGACATGTGCGCCCTCCGGCGACCCGGCGGGCCGGATCGCAGTTACCAGGGGGGCCTCCCCCCCCTTCGCCCAGGGTTGTGCCGCCGCGCGTGCGAGCCGGTACCATTCGAGCGCGCGACCGCGCATCCTGACGCACGTGCCGCGCCGGGCGCACGTCGTCCGCGTCGTACAACACGCACACCGGGCCGTCCCCCACCCCGTCCATGCGCAGGCTTCTTCTCCTCGTCGGTCTCGCGGCCGCCGTCCCCGCCACGGCACAACCGCGGCAGTCCTCGCCCGGGGTCACCCAGGGCGACTTCACCACGCGCGACTTCCGGTTCGAGAGCGGCGAGACGCTCCCCGAGCTGCGGCTGCATTTCCGTACGCTGGGTCGCCCACGGCGCGACGCGCGCGGCGTGGTGCGCAACGCGGTGCTCGTCCTGCACGGCACCGGCGGATCCGGAAGTCAGTTCCTGAGCCCGCAGTTCGTGTCGCTGTACGCGCCGGGCCAGCCGTTCGACACGTCGCGGTTCTACGTCGTGCTGCCCGACGACATCGGCCACGGCGGCTCCAGCAAGCCGAGCGACGGGCTGCGCATGCGCTTCCCGCGCTACGGCTACACGGACATGGTGCGTGCCGAGCACCTGTTGCTGACGCAGGCGTTAGGCGTGAACCACCTGCGCGTGGTGCTCGGCACGTCGATGGGGTGCATGCACGCGTGGATGTGGGGCGAGGCGTACCCGGATTTCGTCGACGGGCTCGTGCCGCTCGCCTGCGCGCCGACGCAGATCGCGGGACGCAACCGCATGATGCGCCGTCTCGCGATGGACGCCATCCGCGCCGACCCGGCGTGGCAGAACGGCGACTACACGACGCCGCCCGTACAGGGGCTGCGCGGCGCGATCGAGATGCTGTGGATCATGGGCACCGCGCCCATCCAGCAGCACGCGCAGGCCCCGACGCGCGACGCGGCGGACAGCGTGATCTCGGCGTACATGCAGCGCCAGCTGCGCGCGACCGACGCGAACGACTTCCTCTACCAGTTCGACTCGTCGCGCGACTACGACCCGTCGCCGAAGCTGGAGACGATCCAGGCGCCGGTGCTCGCGATCAACTCCGCCGACGACGAGGTGAACCCGCCGTCGTTGGGCATCATGGAGCGGCTCATGCCGCGCGTGCCGCACGGGCGGTACGTGCTGATCCCGGAGAGCGCGCAGACGCGCGGACACGGCACGCACACGGTAGCTGCGGTGTGGGGCGCGCAGCTCGCGGCGTTTCTCGGAAGCTTGCCCGAGCGGTGAGCTTGCATGTCGCGCGCGGAGACGCGGAGCACATCGATGGGGCGAGGTGGCAATCGAGTACTCTGGGGATCCAAGTGCGATCGAAAAGATCTCGAGATCCTCTTCATCGCCGTTGGATCCCCAGGGTACTCGCCCAGCACCTCGAGCAAGCAGAAGAGAACATCAACTGCTTTTGACCACAGAGGGCACAGAGGACACAGAGGAAACCCATTGACGTGGTTCTCCTCCGTGTCCTCTGTGCCCTCTGTGGTTCAATTCAAAGAGGACAGTCCTCTGCGGCCCTCTGCGTCCTCTGCGGTTCAATGTTGTTATCCGCGTCCTCCGCGGCTCCGCGTGAGCACGAATCGCCCCACCTGACATGATGACCGACATCGGCCTGATCCCGACGCCCGCCGTGTGGGAGGACGCGCCCGGGCTCGATCTCCCGACGTTAGGCGGCGAGGTCGAGGCCGACGTGTGCGTCGTCGGGCTCGGGGGCTCGGGGCTCGCGGCGGTGCGCGCGCTCACCGCGGCGGGCCGGCGCGTCGTCGGGATCGATGCGGGCGAGGTGGCGTGCGGCGCCGCGGGGCGCAACGGTGGGTTCCTGCTCGCCGGGCTGTACGAGTTCCATCACGACGCCGTCGCGAAGATCGGCCGCGCGCGCGCGCGACGCCTGTACGAGCTGACGATCGCCGAGGTCGCGCGGCTCGCGGCGGAGACACCGGAGGCGGTGCGCCTCGTGGGATCGCTGCGCGTCGCGGCGTCACCCGAGGAGGAGGACGACTGCCGCGCGCAGCTCGCGGCGATGCGCGCCGACGCGCTCCCGGTCGAGTGGTACGAGGGCCCCGAGGGACATGGTCTCCTCGTCCCCACCGACGGCGCCATGCACCCGCTGCGTCGCGTGCGCGCGCTCGCCACGCGTGCGCTCGGCGACGGCGCGCGGCTGTTCGAGCGCACCCGGGCGGTCGACATCGCGGGCGATGTCGTGCGCACGGACGGTGGCACGGTGCGCTGCGGCGGTGTCGTCGTCGCCGTCGACGGGGCGCTCGACCGGCTGCTGCCCGAGCTCGCGCCGCGCGTGCGCACCGCGCGGCTGCAGATGCTCGCCACCGCGCCGGCGCCAGAGGTGCACGTGCCGCGGCCGGTGTACGCGCGGTGGGGTTACGACTACTGGCAGCAGCTCGCCGACGGCGCGATCGCGCTCGGCGGCGCGCGCGACGTGGGCGGCGACGCGGAGTGGACGCACGACGCGCGGCCGACCGCTCCGGTGCAGCGCGCGCTCGAGACGCTCCTGCGCGACCGACTCGGCGTGCGCGCGCCGGTCGTCAGGCGGTGGGCGGCGCTCGTCGGCTACTCGGACACGGGGCTGCCGGTGCTCGCCGAGGTCCGGCCAGGGGTGTGGGCGTGCGGCGCCTACAGCGGCACCGGCAACGTGCTCGGCGCGCTCTGTGGACGCGCGGCGGCGCTGCACGCCGCCGGCGCGCCGGACGCGGCGGCGCGGGAGCTCGTCGCGCTGCTGCGGGGGGCAGACTGATGCGACGGGTCGGCTCGCCTGCGGGACGCCGTGCGGCGGGACGATCGACGACGCCTCGCGCGCGGTACCTAGTATCCAGGGGGGCTCCCCCCCCTTCGCCCAAGGTTCCACGCCGTCGATCTTTCCGCCGTACCTTTTCGACGCGTACCCCGTCCCGCCGTACGCGTCCCGCGGTCGATCGTCCCGCCCTCGACCGTCCCGCCCTCAGCCGTCCCGCCGCACCCGCCCCCTCATGCGCCTCCGCCTAACGCTCGCCGCGCTCCTCCTCCCCGCGGCGCTCGCCGCCCAGCCCAGGCCGTTCGACTTCTCCATCGCCAACATCATGCGCGGTCCGGAGCTCTACGGCCGCGAGCCGCAGCGCGTGCGATGGAGCGCCGATGGGAAGTGGATCTACTTCCAGTGGAACCCGCCGGGCACCGACTGGCGCGAGACGCCGAAGGCGTACCGCGTGCGCGCGCAGGCTGGCGCGACGCCCGAGCGCGTGAGCGACGCGGCGATGGATTCAGCCGGTCCGCTGCTCGAGCGCGGCTCGCTCTCGCCGGATCGTCGCTGGCGCGCCGTCGCATCGGACGGTGATCTGTTCCTGCTCGACGCGCGCACCGGGTCGGTCCGCCGTCTGACCGAGACGCTCGCCGCCGAGTCGTCGCCGCAGTTCTCCGCCGACTCGCGGCGCGTGTTCTTCGTGCGCGACAACAACGTCTTCTCGATCGACCTCGACGGCGGCCTCGTTCGCCAGCTCACCGACGTGCGCTCCGGGCCCGCGCCCGTCGACAGCGCACGAGCGGCCGGACAGCGCGGCGCGCTCGAGGCCACGCAGCGCGAGCTGTTCGAGGCGGTGCGCGACCGCGCCGCGCGCGACAGCATCGCCGCCGCCGAGCGCAAGGCGCGCGAGGCGCGGCTGCCGAAGCCGCTCTTCCTCCTGCAGGGCGAGCGCGTGCAGTCGGTGAGCGTCGCGCCGAGCGGCACCGCGCTGCTCATCACGACGTTCCAGCCGGCCGCGCGCGCGCGCGGCAGGTGCAGGTGCCGAACTACGTCACGCTGAGCGGCTACACCGAGGAGCTGTCCACGCGGACGAAGGTCGGCGACGACCAGGCTGCAGGGCGCGTCGCGTTCGTATCGCTGCCGCGCGGCGACGTGAAGTGGCTTCGCGTGGTGCCCGGCGACACGACGCATCCTCCCGCGACCGCGTTCGTCATGGGATGGGACGACGCGGGCGCGCGGGCGCTCGTCTACGCGGTGAGCCGCGACTACAAGACGCGCGTCATCAGCACCGTCGGCGCGGACTCCGGCGTCGTGCGTCCCATCGACGTCCTGCGCGACTCGGCGTGGGTCGGCGGACCGTGCGCGGGGTGCGGCGGCTGGCTGCCTAACGGATCGCGCGCCTGGTGGGTGAGCGAGGCCGACGGCTACGCCCATCTCTACTCCGCGGCGCCGGACGGCACTGACCGGAAGCAGCTCACCGCCGGGAAGTTCGAGGTCGTGAGCGCGGAGCTGTCCCCCGACCGCACGCAGTTCTGGCTGCACACGAGCGAGCAGTCGGCGTTCGACCAGGACTTCTACACCATGCCCGTCGGCGGTGGCGCGCGCACGCGCATCACGCGCGGCGACGGCAGCCACACCGTCACGCCGTCGCCCGACGGTGCGCTGCTCGCCGACGTGTACTCGCGCGCGAACCGCCCGCCGGAGCTGTTCGTGCTGCCTAACAGGGCGGGAGCGGCCGCGGCGCAGCTCACGACGTCGCCGACCGCCGACTGGCTCGCGTTCCCGTGGCTCGCCCCGGAGATCGTCATGGTGCCCGCGAGCGACGGCGTGCAGGTGCCGGCGCGCATCTACCGCCCGCAGCAGATGAACGCGCAGCCGAACGGCGCCGCGGTCATCTTCGTGCACGGCGCGGGCTACCTCCACAACGTACACCATTACTGGTCGAGCTACTCGCGCGAGTACATGTTCAACCACTACCTCGCGTCGAAGGGCTTCGTGGTGCTCGACATCGACTACCGCGGCTCCGCGGGGTACGGGCGCGACTGGCGCACCGCGATCTACCGCCACATGGGCGGCCGCGACCTGCAGGACCAGGTCGACGGCGTGAAGTACCTCCAGCGCACGTTCGGCGTGCCACCGGAGCGCGTCGGCATCTACGGCGGCAGCTACGGCGGCTTCATGACGCTCATGGCGCTGTTCACGGAGCCCGACTGGTTCGGCGCCGGCGCCGCCCTCCGCTCCGTGACCGACTGGGCGCACTACAACCACCCGTACACGGCGCAGATCCTCAACACGCCGGAGAAGGACAGCGTCGCCTACCGCCGCTCGTCGCCGATCTACTTCGCCCAGGGGCTGAAGGACCCGCTGCTCATGGCGCACGGCATGGTCGACGTGAACGTGAACTACCAGGACATCGTGCGGCTCGAGCAGCGGCTCATCGAGCTCGGGAAGACCGACTGGTCGCTCGCCTCGTATCCGGTCGAGGACCACGGGTTCGTGCGGCCCTCGTCGTGGACCGACGAGTACCGGCGGATCTTCGAGCTGTTCGAGTCGACCATCGGCCGCGCGCCGGGAACGCGGGCGACCGGCACGCGTTGAAGCTGCGTGGCTGCGTGGCTGCGTGCTGCGTGACCAGCCGTTACGCAGCCACGCAGCCACGCAGCCACTCTCTACTGTCGTTCCCGTGTCCCAGACGCGCCTAACGGGCGTCGTCCGTTAGGCCCGCTGACGAACCGCGGCCGCAGCACCCGCTCGCCGATCCGCGTCCGCGGCTCACGGATCGCGAGCGACGCACCACCCACCACCGAGGCCGGCGACACGATGTCCGCCCCCGTCTCCGTCACCTGATACCCGAGGTCGCGCAGCGACTGCACGCTCACCACGCTGAGCGGGTTCGGCGTCGCGCCCACCCACCCCGTCATCAGCTCGCCGCGGAACACCGTCTCGCGCCAGTGCCCGCCGTCGGTCTCCACCTGCGCGCCGTCGGCGGCGTTCGGCGTGAGCCCCACGCGCGCCGTCGCCGACGACGCGTTCGCACCGGTGAAGCGCGCGTCGCCGTTCACGCTGCGCAGCAGGTTGCCCGCCGGCGTGTAGCCGGCCGTCCACAGCGTGCCGATGCCCAACACGTGCCCCAGCTCGTGCGCGAGCACGTCCACGCCGAAGCCGCCCGCCGCCGTGATCTGCGCGACGTCGGCGTCGTCCACCGTCATCGTCCCCGCGAGCGGCAGCCCGCCCGAGCCGAGGTCGCGCAGCATGCACGGCCCCGCCGACGCGAGCGTGTTGTTCAACCCGTCCATCGCGCGCGTGGCGATGAACACGACGATCCCGTTCGTCGACTGGTGCACGGCCGGCGTGCCCGTGTCGCAGTCGCCGACGTTGAGATCGAGCTGACGCGTCGGGAGCGCGGCGGTGATCACGCGCTGCCACCGCTGCACCGCCTGCTGCGCCACCGCGAGCAGCGCCGGCGGCACCGTCCCCACCGGCTGCACGTCGATCTGGAACGCGCTCGCCGGCGCCGCCGACACCGTCACGCTCACGCTCGTCGGCGCGCCGCCGGCGACGCTCGCCAGCACCGACGCGGTCCCCGGCGCCACCATCGTCACTCGGCCGCTCGCGTCCACCGTCACGACGCCGGCGTTCGTCGACTGGTACGTGACGCTCGACGCGGCCTGCACCACGCCGCTCCCGTCGAACGCGCCGACCGTTAGGCGGCCGACCGCGCCCGGCGCCGCGGTGATGCTCGTCGGGAACGCGACGTTGGTCGCCGCGCCGGTACCGGAGCGGCGCACCGCCTTCAGCAGCCACGGCGCCGGCGGGCTCCCCGGCGCGACGGTGCCGAGGTACGTCGCGCCGTTCATCCGCCACACCACGATCGTCCCCGCGGTCGGGTCCTGCCAGAAGATGTCGGCGTGCCCGTCGTCGTCGTAGTCGCCTAACGCGGCGATCGTCCAGCCGGGCGGCACCACGCCGAGGTCCACGGTGCTCGTGTGCGTCGTGCCCGTCATGCGCCACGCCACGCGCGCGCCGGTCGACGTGTTCTGCCACACGATGTCGGCGTTGCCGTCGCCGTCGAGGTCACCCGCCGTCGCCACCTGCCACGCCGTCGGCACGTTCGCGAGGTAGAGCGACGACCCGAACGCCGTGCCGTTCATGAGCCACAGCACGAGGTCCCCGGTCGTCGTGTTGCGCCATACCAGGTCGGCCGAGCCGTCGTGATCGAAGTCCGCCGTCGCGAACACCTTCCACGGCGACGGCGCCGACGACGGCAGCGTCAGCGTCGCGCTCGACGCGTCGGTCGCGTCCATCCGCCACGCGACGAGGCCGTTCGACGGCGTGTGCTGCCAGTAGATGTCGTCGATCCCGTCGTTCGACCCGTCCGCCACGCCGACGATCGACCACGACGTCGGCACCACGCCGTACGACCCGGTGCTCGCGATCGCGCCGTTGCGCACGCGCCAGTACGCGTGGTCGCCCGTACTCGGCTGCTCGAACACGAGCTGCAGGTCGCGCCCCGTCACACCCGTCGCGAAGTGCGGCCCGTCAGGCGTCGCGCGCATGCGGTCGGCCGCGGCCGCCTCGGCGGGCGTGGTGGGCGCGTCGACGCAGGCGGCGAGCGACACGAGAGCGAGCGCCGGAACGGCGCTCGCGGCACGAGCGGAAAGCATGGCAGGCGGGGCGGGCGGGCCGTGGCCCGGGCGGGGATCGCGGCGCGCGCGGCGCCGCGACGAGGTCACGCCCTACTGACGAGCCTGGGGCCCCAACCGTCTCGTGCCGCCCTTCCCGATCACGTACCTCGGCTTCAGCAGCCGCTCGCCGATCTGCAGCGGCGCCGTGAGCGCCCCCGGCAGCGGCACGCGCGAGAACGCCGCCGCCCCGCCGACGATCGACGACGGCGACACGATGTCCGCGCCCGTCTCGGTCACCTGATAGCCGATGTCGCGCAGCGCCTGCACCGTCACCACGCTGAGCGGGTTCGGCGCGTCGTTGATCCAGCCCGTCATCAGCTCGCCGAGGAAGACGCGCTCGCGCCAGTGGCCGCCCGCGGTGCCCATCCCTCCCTCGTCCTCCACCGGCACGCCCGCCGCCGCGTCCGTCGTGAGCCCGAGCCGTACCGTCGCCGCCGACGCCGCCGCACCGATGAACCGGATGTCGGCCGCCGGGTCGCGTATCAGGTTGCCCATCGGCCCGTCGGCGTCCCACATCGTGCCGATGCCGAGCACGTGTCCCAGCTCGTGCGTCAGCACGTCGAGCGCGAGCGCGCCCGTGGACCCGGTGAGCAGCGACACGTCGGCCTTGTCCACCGTCATCGATCCCACGATCGGCAGGCCGCCGTAGCGCGCCTCGCGCACCGCGCACGGGCCCGCGTACGCGAGCGTCCCGCGCGAGCCGTCGATCGGCTGCACCATGAGGTAGACGATCAGCCCATCGGTGAGCCGCTGGATCTGCGACGTGCCGACGTCGCACTCGTTCGCGCTCATCTGCACGATCTCCGCCGGCAGCGCCGTCGTGATCACCCGCTCCCATCGATGCGCCGCCTGCGTCGCGGCGTCGATCACCGCCTGCGACACGACCCCCACCGGCACGATCTCGATGTGGTACGAGCCGACCGGCGCCTTCGCGACCGTCACCGCGACGCTCGCCGTGAGGCTCCCGCCGCTCGTCGCGACGAGCGAGGCGGTGCCCGGCGCGACCATCGTCGCGCGGCCGCTCGCGTCCACCGTCACCACGGCGGCGTTCGTCGATCGCCACGACACGGGCCCCGTCACCACCGGCGTCCCGCTCCCGTCGACGAGCGACGCCGACAGCCGGCCGACCGCGCCCGGCGCGGCGGTGATCGTCGTCGGGAACGCGCGGAACGTCGTGCCCGCGGTCGTCACCGTCACCGCGAGCAGCGCGGTGCGCCCGTCCACCTCGGCGTTCACCGTCGCCGTCCCCGTCGCGAGCCCGTCGAGCGTGAGCGTCGGCGACCCGTCGGCGGCGGTCCCCGGCGTCACGCGCACCGCGCCGGCGGTGCCGCCGAGCGAGTACGCGATCGGCGCGCCGAACACCGCGTTCCCGTCGAGGTCCAGCGCCGACATCGTGATCGTCCGCGAGTCGCCGACGCCGAGCGCGATCGTCGCCGACGGGAACGACAGCCGGGCGACCGGCAGCCGCGCCGCGATCATGGTGTAGCGCGCCTCCGCGCCGTCGATCCGCACCGACACGGTCGCGTTCCCCGTCCCCACCCCGCGCGCCGTCGCCGTGTACCCACTCGGCGAGCGCCCCGCGTCGTCGGGCAGGCCGGCCACCGAGATCACGCCCGCGCGGTCGGTCGACCACGTCACGCTCCGCCCGGCGAGATCGGCCGACGCGAGCGGCGTCCCGTCCGGCGCGATCGCGCTCGCGCGCAGCGTCACCGTGCGTCCGACCAGCACCGTGTCCGGCGCCGCGAGCGTCAGCTTCGCGACCGGCACCGGCACCACCGCCACCGTGATCGTCGTCGTGACCCCTTCGCTCTGCGCCACGAGCCGAGCCGAGCCGAGGGCCGTGCCGCGCAGGAGGACGCTGCCGTCGGTTGCCGTCGCCACCGAGAGCACGGCGCTGTCGGGCGAGCTCCACGTCACCACGCGATCGGAGAGCGCGGTGCCGTTCGCGTCGCGCGGCTGCGCGCGGAGTGTCTGGGTGCGCGCGAGCCACACCGTATCGGCGAGCCGGTCGGCGACGAGGCTCGCCACCGGACGCCGGCGCACGTTCACCACGAGCTGTCCCGTGCGACCCTCGCTCGTCGCCGTCACGGTCGTCCGTCCCGGGGCGAGCGCGGTGAGCGCGCCGGCGCCGTCCACCGTCGCCACGGCGTTGTCCGACGACGTCCACGACACGCCGCGCCCGGTGATCGGGGAGCCGTTCGCATCGCTCAGCGCGGCGACGAGCGACCGCGTGTCGCCGACGGTGATCGTGTCGGCCACGCCGCTCACGACGACGCGCGCCACGGCGGGCGGGCCGTCGGTGTGGCAGGCGCCGAGCAGCGCGGCGCACGCGACGACCAGCGCGACGACCGATGAGGCGCGGCGGCGCGGGAATGCGGAGGACATCAGGCTACGACGATCGAGACGCGTCGTCGTCACGCGTCCTCCCATCGATTCAGAGGCTCAGTTCGCGCTCGCCGTCGGGAACACGATGACGTGGAAGTGCGCCGGGTGGTGCTCCTCGGTCGCGTCCACCGCGCCGCGCTTCGACTCCGCGAGCAGCGTCTTGCGCAGCCACGGGCGGCACGAGCCGCTCGGCGCGCGCAGGTCCACGGCCATGCCGGTCGGATGCACCGACTTCGCGACGCCGTTCGGCAGCTGCTTCTGGAGCGCCGTCGGGCGCATCGCGCTCGTGACGACGAGCGGCGCCTGGCACGCCTGCCGGTAGCTCGCCGCCAGCCGCACCACGAAGTCGCGCGTCGCCGGCAGCACGTACGGCACCGCGACGCCCTTCAGGCGGTAGTTCGAGCCGCCGCGCAGCCGCACGTAGTCGCCTTCCTTCACGCGGTCGCTGATCTCCGAGCGCGACGTCGTGAACTCGATGCCGCGCCGGCGGGCGAACTGGTACGCGCGATCGACCTTGGCCTTCGAGCCGCGGAGCGACTGCGCGTCGAGCTCACGCGCGGAGACGAGCAGACAGATGCCGGAAAGCGCGATGGCGCCGTGCGACAGGACGCGGCGGAGGGGTGACATGGCTCACAGTCTAAACGACGTCGGACGACCTGCAAACGGGGATTCCGACCCCATGACGCGCGAGCGCCACAGGTGTAACCCGCGTCACACTGTCACGAGCCCAGCGCCCCCGCGGTGCGGTCCGTCGCCCGCGACTGCTGCCGCCGCCGCTGTCGCCGCTGCCGGTAGATGAGCAGCGCCACCACGCCGATGCCGATCAGCACCGCCGCGACGTACTGGTCGTAGTGCTCCATGCGGCGCAGCGCGGTCACCGCCGCCTCGCCGAACAGGTAGCCCACCTCGGTGAACAGCACCGCCCACACGATGGAGCTCACCGCCGACCCGATGAAGTAGAGCCACATCGGGAGGTGCGCCGCGCCGCACGCGAGCGGCAGCAGCAGCCGCGCGCCGAACGCGAAGCGCACCGCGAGCGCGCTCCGCCACGGCCGGCGCCGCACGGCGCGCAGCGCGCGCTTCATGTAGCGCCCCACCTTCGGCCACCGACGCCGCACCCAGCGCCCGCGCCACGCGCCGAGCAGATAGAGCAGCGTCGTCGCGATCCACCCGCCGAGGGCGATGGAGATCATCACGCGCTTGAGCCCGAGCTCCCCCTGCGACGCCGCCAGCCCGCCGACGATCGGCGTCAGCTCCTCGGTCACGATGGTCGACGCGCCGAGCGTCACGTACGCCCACAGCTCCTGGAGCGGCGTCAGCGGCGTCAGCGGATCGAGCGTCGGCAGCAGAATGGGAGCGGTCCTCGGCGAAGCGGTCCGGAGGTCGGCGTCGGACCGTGCAATCTACAGCGACGCCTGCGCCCCAGCAGATCTCACGCGGAGCCGCGGAGGAGGCCGAGTATCGCCTCGTGAATCGAAACGCGGAGGGCCGCAGAGGGCCGCCTCGTATTGAACCACAGAGGACACGGAGGACACGGAGGAGAACCCTTCAAGAAAGGCGGTTTCCTCCGTGTCCTCCGTGTCCTCTGTGGTGAAAAGCAGTGCCGTTCTCCGCGGCCCTCTGCGGCCCGCTGCGGTTCGAACCAAAGCGACGTCGCTCCGCGTCCTCCGCGCCTCCGCGTGAGAATGAAGGGCGGCTCGCCAGACTGACCGAGCGATCAGTGCGCGATCGGCCGCGCCTCCGCCGCGAATCCAGGCACCGTGTGCTCCGGCGGACGGATGCCCTCGGGCACCTTGAACTCCGCCGTCCGCTGCTTCGGCCGCATGCCGAAGCGGCGCGCGAGCCCGCTGCGCAGCCCGTCCAGGATCTCGTACACGGTCGGGATCACGAGCAGCGTGAGCAGCGTCGACGTCAGCGTGCCGCCGATCACCGCCACGCCGAGCGGCGCGCGGAACTGCGCCCCCTCGCCGCGGCCGAGCGCCACCGGCAGCATGCCGGCGATGAGCGCGAACGTCGTCATGAGGATCGGCCGCAGACGGATCGCGCCCGCCTCGATCAGCGCGTCGCGCAGCGACACCCCGCGCTCCTCGCGCGCCCACTTCGCGAAGTCGATGAGCAGGATCGCGTTCTTCGCCACGATGCCGGCGAGCAGGATGATCCCGATCAGGCTCATGATGTTGATCGTCTGCCCACCGACCGACAGCGCGATCATCACGCCGATGAGCGACAGCGGCAGCGACACGAGGATCGCGATCGGGTCGAGGAAGCTCCCGAACTGCAGCACGAGGATCAGGTACATCAGCAGCACCGCCGTGCCGAGCGCGAGGAAGATCTGCCCGAACACCTCGTCCTGGTTCTTCGCGTCGCCGCCGAGCGACACGCGCACGCCGGGCGGCAGCTGCATCTTCGCGATGCGCCGCTCGATGTCCGCCGACACGTCGCCGCTCGCGCGGCCCGCGGTGTTCGCCTCCACGCTCACCACCACCTCGCGGTCGAGGTGGTCGATGATCGCCGGCCCGACGCTCTGCGTCACGTTCGCCACCTGGCCTAACGGCACCGTGGACAGCGCTCCACTCGGCGACTGCACGACGAGCGGAAGCTGGCGCAGATCGGCCGCGCGCTGCCGGCTCTCGGGCACGAGGCGCACCTGCACGTCGCGCATCTGCCCCGACGGATCCTGCCAGTCGCCCGCCTTGATGCCGGCGAACGCCGGCCGCAGCGACTGCGCGATCTGCCCCACCGTGACGCCGAGCGCGCCGGCGACGCCGCGGTTCAGCTCCACGTTCAGCTCGGGCTTCTGCCCCTTCGTGGAAAGGCCCACGTCCACCGCGCCCGGCACCTCCTTCACCACGGCGATCACCTGGTCCGCGGTGCGCGACAGCGTCGCCGCGTCGGCGCCGCGGAGCTGGTACTGCAGCTGCTTGCGCCCGCCGCCGAAGTCGCTCGTGAACACCGAGATCGTCGCGCCCGCGATGTGCTTCGTCTCCTGCCGCATCACCGCCGCGAGCTGCTCGGCCGTCATCGAGCGCTCCGTCGTCGGCACGAGCCGCACGTAGATGTTGCCCACGTCCACGGCCTGCGACAGCCCGCCGCCTAACGTCGTGTACGTGTAGCGCACTTCCTTGTGCGACTTCGCGAGCCGCGCGAGCTCCTCCGCCTTCAGGCGCGTGTAGTCCAGGTTCGAGCCCGGCGGCGTCTCCAGCGCGATCGTGAACTCCGCGCGGTCGTCCTCCGGGAAGAAGCCGACGCCCACGTTCCGCAGCGGCGGCATGAGCGGCGGCAGCAGCACGAACGCCGCCACGCCCGCCGCCACGAGCGCCCACCGCACCACGCGCGGCGCCCGCTTGCGCGTCAGCGCGAACACGATCACCGCCACGCCGGCGAGCGCCGCGAACAGCCCCGTCAGGCCGCGGCTCGGGATCGTGAACGACGCGAAGAACGTCCCGATCGCCATCGCCACCATCGCCGCGCGGTGGTCGAGCGCCCACGCGATCACCTTCTTGTAGTTCTCCGCCTGCCGGTTGAACCACGCGTTGAACGCGTCGAGCTTGCGCGTGAGCCAGCCGCGGCGCTCCGCCGGCACGTGCGGATCCGCCCAGTACGCCGAGAGCATCGGGTCGAGCGAGAACGACACGAACAGCGACACGAGCACCGAGCACGCGATCGTCAGCGCGAACGGCTTGAACCACTGGCCGCCCATCCCCGGCATGAAGCCGATTGGCACGAACACCGCGAGGATGGAGAACGTCGTCGCCGCGACGGCGAGCCCGATCTCGTCGGTCCCCTCGTGCGCGGCGCGATAGTGGTCTTTCCCCATCTCCACGTGGCGCACGATGTTCTCGCGCACCACGATCGCGTCGTCGATCAATATGCCGATCGCGAGCGACAGGCCTAACAGCGACATCGTCTCGAGCTTGAACCCGAGCGCCCACACGGCGATGAAGCTCGCCAGCACCGACACCGGGAGCGCGAGCCCCGTGATGACGGTCGACCGCCAGGAGTTCAGGAACAGGAACACCACGAGCACCGTGAGCGCGGCGCCCTCCAGCAGCGCCTCCTCGACGTTCTTCACCGCGTGATCGACGCGCACGCCCGCGTCCTTGATCAGCTCGAGCTTCGTGCCCGGCGGCAGGCGCTTCTGGATCTCCGCCACCCGCTCGCGGATCCGATCGCTCACGTCGGTCGTGCTGTACCCCTTCGACTTCTTGATGTCGAGCCCCACCGACTCGCGCCCCTCGTACAGCGCGAGCGACCGCGGCTCCTCGGTGCCGTCCTTCACGTCGGCCACCTGGCCGAGTCGCACGAGCGTGCCGTTGCGCGTCGCGACGACGAGGTTCGCGAACTCCGACGGATCGACGAAGCGCCCCTTCAGGCGGATCGACCGCTCGTCGAGCGAGCCCTCCACGCGGCCCACCGGCGCGGCGATGTTCTGCAGCTCGAGCGCCTGCACCACCTGCGACACGCTGACGCCGTTCGCCTGCAGCGCGTCGGGCTTCAGCAGCACGCTGATCTCGCGCTCCACCTTGCCGAACACCTGCACCTCGGCCACGCCGGGGATCGACCGCAGCTCGCGCGTGATCCCCGGGTCGGCGATCGTCGACAGCGCCGCCTGCGTCTGCGTCGTCGACGCGAGCGCGAGCGACACGATCGGGCGATCGGTGTCGTTCATCTTCTTGATGACCGGCTCCTTCATCTCGGCCGGCAGGTCGTCGCGCACGCCCGAGATGGCGTCGCGGATCTCCTGCGTCGCCTCGTTGAGGTCCTTGCCGAACTGGAACTCGACGAGGATCTGCCCGAAGCCGTCGTACGCCTTGCCCTGCGTCTGCTTCACGCCGGTGATGGCCTGGATCTGCTCCTCCACCGGGTCGAGGATCTCGTTCGCGACGCCGTCCGGCGAGGCGCCGGGGTACGGGATCGCGACGAGCACGAACGGCGGCGCGACGTCGGGGAACTCGTCGGTCTTCAGCTTCATGAGCGCGACGAGGCCGAACAGCGCCAGCGCCACCATCGCCACGATCGTGACGAGCGGCCGCTTGATCGCGAAGTCCGAGATGAACATGGCGCCCTCCGCCTAACGCGTGACGCGCGGCGCGTCCACCGGCGCGGCCACCCGCACCGGCGTCCCCGCCGAGATCCCCTGCGCCGCACCGATGAGCAGCGTGTCGCCCGCCTGCACGCCGGCGCGGATCTCCACGCGCTCGCGCGCGTCGTCGCGCAGCCCGAGCTCCACGTTCACGCGCTCCACCTTGCCGTTCTTCACGCGCACCACGGCCGGCGTCGTGCTCCGCTGGTCGATCGCCAGGTTCGGCGCGACGAGCGCGGTGCGCCCCTCGCTCGCCACCCGCCCCTCGGCGAACAGCCCGCCGACGAGCGCGTTCCCCGCGTTCGGCACGCTGGCGATGATCTGGACCTGCTTCGTGGTCGGATCCGCGACCGGCGCCACCCGCGTGATGCGCCCGTTGAACGCGCGACCGGGGTAGCCGCTCACCGTGAAGCGCACCGGCGCGCCGACGCGCACCTGCGAGAGCTGGTCGGCCGGCACGCTCGCCTGGAGCTGCATGCTCGACGGGTCCACCACCGTGAACATCGCCGAGCCCACGCTCACCACGTCGCCCGTGCTCACCGACCGCGCGCCGACGATGCCGGCGAACGGCGCGCGCACCGTAGTGTTGCCGAGCAGCCGCTGCGCGTTCGCCGACTGCGCTTCGGCCGCGCTGAGCTGCGCCTGCGCCGCCTGTGCCTGCGACCGCGCCGTCTCCGCGTCGCGCTCGGCGATCGCGCCGGCGGCGAGCAGCCGGTTCGCGCGCTCCGCGTTGCGCTGCGCGGTCTCGTAGGCCACGCGCGCCGACGTCACGTTCGCCCGCGCGGCGATCGCCTGATCGGCGATCCCCGTCGTCTCGATGCGCGCGAGCACGGCGCCGGCGCCAACGCGCTGCCCCGCCTCGGCGAACGTCTGCGTCACCGTGCCCGACGCCTCGGCGCGGATCGTCGCCTGGCGCTCCGGCTGCAGCGAGCCGGAGATCGCCGGGCCGCTCTGGATGCTGTCCATCGTCACGACCGCGATGTTCTCGGAGCCCACCGTCATCGCCGCGGCGGCCGCGGCGGCGGCGGCGGTGTCGGGCGCCGCGCCGCTCTTCGAGCACGCGGCGAGCGCGCCTAACGACGTGAGGGCCAGCGCGGTCAGGATGTATGTGGACGGCCGGGCGCCGCGCCCGGACCGGGTCGTGCTGATCATGGAATGCCCCCGCCGGGTAGCCCGGCCTGCTGTGAGCCGCCCGAGGCGCGCGCCGCGGACTGCTGCGTGGTCGTGGAGGAACTGCCCTGCGCGGCGCCCGCGCTCGACGCGCCGCCAGCGGCGCTCCCGCCAGTGCTGCCACCCGCGCTCCCGCGCGACGCCGCCGAACCGCCGGCCGCCGACAGCGGGAGATCCTTCAACAGCGACAGCTTGAGCCGCGCGATCTGCAGGTCGCGCGCGGCCGTCACCGCGTTCCACTGCGCCTGCTGCAGCAGCAGCCGCGAGTCCGACAGCTCCACGAGCGTCGAGATCCCCTCGCGGTAGCGCACCTCGGAGATCGTGTACGCGCGCGACGCCTGCTGCGCCGTCCCCGCGCTCGCGAGCCACGTCGCCTCCGCCTGCGCGAGCTGCGCGATCGCCGTCTGCGCGTCGAGCGCCGCGAATTCCTCCGTCTGCTTCGCCGACTGCTCCGCCTCGCGCAGCCCCGCCTCCGCCACGAGCTCGTCGCCGCGAATGCGGCCGCCCGCGAAGATCGGCAGCGACACCGAGATGGCCGCCGTCCAGTTCGGGTAGAACTGGTTCAGCCCCGACGGCAGCGGCACGAGCCCGCCCGACGGATACGAGATGCGCTGGTAGGCGCTCGACAGCGCGATCTGCGGCAGCCGCTGCGCGCGCGCCTGCTTCAGCAGGTTGCGCTGCACCGTCACGTTCTCGCGCGCCTGCCGCGACGGCGCGCGCTCGCGCGCGCTCGTGTCGGCGACGCCGAGCACCGAGTCGATCGCCGAGGCGACGCGCGGATCCTCCGCCAGCACTTCGCGCGGATCCACCGCCAGCAGGCCCTCGCCCTGCGCCGCGTTCGTGAGCCCCGCCCGGCCGCGGGCGGCGTTGGGCGCCGCGTTCGCGGCGTTAGGCTCCGGCAGCGTCACCGTGCGCAGCGTCGCCGCCGGCGGCGTCGGCGGCAGCGGCAGGTCGGTCGTCAGCACGAGCGGCTGCGTCGTCGGGAGATTCAGCATCTGCCGCAGCTGCAGGAACGCGACGTCGCGCTGCGACCGCGCCTGGATCAGCACCGGACGCTGATTGTCGCGCGTCACCTGCGCGCGCAGCAGATCGAACTCGGCGACGTTGCCGACCTGCTGCCCGAGCGACGTCTGCCGGAACGCGCGCTCGGCCTGCACGTAGCTCGACTCGCTGATCGTCACGAGCCGGTCGGCGAGCACCGCGTTGTAGTACGCCTGCGCGACGTCGAGCCGCAGCTGCGCGCGCGCCGCCGTGACGCCGATGTCGGCGACGCGCTTCGACGCGTTCGCGATCTGGTTCGCCGCGGCGATGCGCCCGCCGGCGAACAGCGTCTGGCTCCCCGTGAGGCCTAACGTGAACGTGTACGGCGACGCGAAGATGCGCGAGATGCCCGACAGGTCGGCGCCCGACGAGCCACACGTCTGCGCGAGCTGCAGCGCCGCCTGCCGTTCGGCCGCCGTCGCGCCGGCCGGGATCTCCGGCGTGCACAGCGACGAGAGCTTCGGCCCCGACGAGGTGTCCGGGGGCGGCGCCGACTGCTTCGTGATCGCCTGGAACTGGCTCTGGAGCGTCTTCTGGTAGTTCGCGCTGCCGTTGATCTGCGGCAGGTACTGCGAGCGCGCCTGGTACTGCTGGCCGCGCGCGCGGAGCACGCCGGCCTCGGCGACGCGCACCGTCTCGCTCTCCCGCTCCGCGACGCGGAACGCGTCGTCGAGCGAGAGGGTGACGGCGGGCGCGCTCACGGGCTGCTGCGCGAGGGCGAGCCGGGCGCCGCTCACCGCGACGAGCGCGGCGAGCGGGACGGCGATGCGAGCGATCATGACCGGACCTTCGAGGTGCGGGCGGACGACGTGGGCCGGGCGCGGCGGCGCGGGGTACGCGAGCAGCGGACGGCCCGTAGGAAGAGACGGACGTAGAGCGCCGGCGCCCGGTCCGCCGGCTCGGGGTACAGGCCGGGCATCAGGTCGCGACCCATCGCGTCGGAGAACAGCGCAGCCATCAGCATCGTGCCGGCGGCATACGCGTCCTCGGCGCGGACGGAATCGACGCGCTCGACCACGGCGACGGCTGCGGCGGCGGCATCGGCGGGCTGCATCTTCGCACGATCTGCGGACCGCGGGCCCGGGTCGTCCGACCCATCGTCCGACCCGTCGGCGTCCACGTCGTCCGTGCCGAGCGCACGCCAGTCGACGAAGCCGAGCTCCCCGAGGCGGCGCATGTACGTGCGCAGCTCGTCGGCGGCGAGCGAGACGCCGGCCGCCATGCATGGCGCCATGTCCGGACGCTCCTCCACCTCGCTCATCGACTTGCGCATGAGCGAGCGCGTCTCGCGCAGGTGCTGGAGGAGCGCGCCAGCCCACTCGGTGAGCTCGCGCTCGGGGTCGACCGGGAGCTCCGGAAGCGCGGAGCGGCTGGCGACCGAGGACGCGGCGCAGCAGCGCACCGCCTCGTCGATCAGCGCCGCCTTCGAGCCGAACGTGCGGAACAGCGTGACCTCGTTGACGCCGGCGGCCACGGCGATGCGTCGCGTGGTGGCGCCGCGGTAGCCGAACTCGGCGTACACGCGAGCGGCCGCGTCGAGGATGCGGGCGCGATTGTCGAGCATGGGAGGTTCGGGTGGCGTCGGGAGACCGGGAGCGCGAACGGTACACCGGTCCATCCGCGCAAGCAAGTAGGTACTTGCATCCAGCTCCGCGCTCTCCCCTACGCGGCCCCCGCCGACACGGTTTCGCACCCCGCCGACGCACCGGCGTACATTCTCGTCATGACGGCCAGCCCTCCCCTCCCGACCGCCCGACCCCGCTGGCCCGGCGAGTTCACCGTCGGCATCGCCCGCAGCCCGCTCGCCCTCTTCACCCGCCTCGCCCGAGCCCACGGCGACGTCGTCCGCTTCCGCGCCGCCGGCCGCACGTTCGTCGTCGTCGCCCACCCCGAGCTCGCCCGCGAGGTCCTCGTCACCCAGCAGAGGCGCTTCGTCCGCGGCTACGCCCACCGCACGCTCCGGCTGCTCCTCGGCGACGGGCTCCTCACCAGCGAGGGCGACCTCCACCGCCGCCAGCGCCGCCTCGCGAACCCCGCGTTCCACCGCGACCGCATCGCCGCCTACGCCCGCGCCATGAGCGCCGCCGCCGAGCGGTGGAGCGACCGCTGGGAGCGCCGGTCGCCCACCGACGTCGAGGTGGACGTCGCCGCCGAGATGACCACGCTCACGCTCGGCATCGCCGGCGAGACGCTGTTCGGCACCGACGTCGGCGACCGCGCCCGCGACGTCGCCGGGGCGATCGGCGACGCGATGCGCGTCGCACCGCTCGCCTTCCTCCCGTTCGCGCGCTGGGCGCTTCGCCTCCCGCTGCCGCACGTCGGCGGCTTCGTCTCGGCGCGCCATCGCCTCGACCGGATCGTCTACGGCATCATCGCCGAGCGCCGCGCCGCGGCCGACGCCGATCGCCGCGACGACCTGCTGTCGATGCTCCTCGTCGCCACCGATCCCGAGGAGACCGACGGCGAGCCGATGTCCGACGAGCAGCTCCGCGACGAGGTGATGACGCTGTTCCTCGCCGGCCACGAGACGACGGCGAACCTGCTCGCCTGGACCTGGCTCCTCCTCGGCCGCAACCCGGACGCGGAGGCGTGCCTGCACGCCGAGCTGGACGCCATGTTGGGCGCCGGCCCCGCCGCCCGCGCGCCCACGTTCGACGATCTCCCGCGCCTCCCGTACACGCGCAGCGTGCTCGCCGAGTCGATGCGCATCTACCCGCCCGCCTACGCCATCGGCCGCATCTGCGTCGAGCGGTGCACGCTCGGCGGCGTCGACGTCGAGCCCGGGTGGGGCGTCGTCACGTCGCCGTGGCTCACGCATCACGACGCGCGCTGGTGGCCGGAGCCCGAGCGGTTCCGCCCCGAGCGGTGGAGCGAGCCGGCGCCCGACCGGCCGAAGTTCGCGTACTTCCCGTTCGGCGGCGGCTCGCGCATCTGCATCGGCGAGCAGTTCGCGTGGACCGAAGCGACGCTCGTCCTCGCGACGCTGGCGAGCCGGTGGCGGCTGGAGCTGCTCCCCGACCAGCACGTCGCGCCGCTGTCGCGCATCACGCTCCGGCAGCGGCCCGGTGCGCGGGCTCGGCTCGTACCTCGCTCTCCCGCCCCCTCATGAAAGCAGCCGTCATCACGAAGCCCGGCGGCCCCGACGTGCTCGAGATCCACGACCGCCCCGATCCCGTTCCTGGCCATGAGCAGATCCTCGTGCGCGTGCGCGCGTCCGCGCTGAATCGCGCCGACCTGCTTCAGCGCCGCGGCGCCTACCCGCCGCCGGCCGGCGCGCCCGTGGACATCCCGGGCATCGAGTTCGCCGGCGAGGTCGTCGCCCTCGGCCCCGGAGCGCGCGAGTGGCGCGTCGGGGACCGCGTGTGGGGGCTCGTCGGGGGCGGCGCCCACGCCGAGCTGCTCGTCACCCACGAGCGCGCCGTCGCCCCCATCCCCGATGCGCTCGCGTGGGCCGATGCCGGCGCGGTGCCGGAGGCGTTCATCACCGCGCACGACGCGCTCCGCCAGGCCGACGCGCGCCCGGGCGAGGTGGTGCTCGTGCACGCCGTCGGCAGCGGGGTCGGCCTCGCCGCCGCGCAGCTCTCCCGCGCCTGGGGGATGCGCTGCCTCGGAACCGCCCGCACGCCGCAGAAGCTCGACCGCGCGCGCAACCATGGCCTCGACGCCGGGCTCGCGTTAGGCACCGACCTCGCCACGCTCGCGCCGTTCGTCCGCGAGCACACCGACGGCCGCGGCGCCGACGTCGCGCTCGACCTCGTCGGCGGGCCGTACCTCGACGCGACGTTAGGCAGCATGGCCACGCTGGGTCGCATCGTGCTCGTGGGCACGATGGCCGGCGCGCGCGGCGAGCTCGATTACCGGCGTCTCCTGCAGGGACGCATCACGCTGCGCGGCACCGTGCTCCGCGCCCGGCCCATCGAGGAGCGGATCGCGGTCACGCGCCGCTTCGGCGCCGAGGTGGGCCCCGCGCTCGCGAGCGGTGCCGTGCGCCCCGTCGTCGACTCGCGGTTCTCGCTCGACGAGCTGCCGCGGGCGCACGAGCGTCTCGAGTCCAATGCCACGTTCGGCAAGGTGGTCGTGACGATGAGCTAGCGGGCCTCGAACTTGCCGCCAGCGGTGCACCTCGTCATCGTCATCGGATGCCGGCTCTGGGCGCGACGGATGGCGGCCGATGCGGTGGTTCGATGGGCGCCGGCGGACGGTAAGTGAGGAGGGACAATGCAGGTCGTGATCGTGGGGGGCGGACCGGCTGGACTCTACGCCGCCGTCCTCCTCCGGCTGGTCGACCCCGCCGGTGACGTCGTCGTCCTCGAGCGCCAGGAGCCGGGGGCCGGCCCCGTGGATGGGGTCGCATTCGCCGAGCCGACGCTCGCCCGGGTCCGTGCCGCAGACCCGCCGACGTACGACCGCATCGCTCAGCACTTCGAGCGGTGGACGGACCTCGAGGTGCAGGTGCACGGCCGCACCATGCGCTCCGGCGGCCACAGCTTCGCGGGGATCTCGCGCCGCACGCTGAACGCGGTGCTGGCCGAGCGCGCCGACGCCCTCGGCGCCGACCTGCGATTCGGCGTCGACATCCGCGACGACGACGCGCTCGCCGCGCACGGGCTCGGCGACGCCGACGTCGTCGTCGCCGCTGACGGCCCGCACTCCGCGCTGCGCGACAAGTACGCCGAGCACTTCCGCCCGCATCTCGAGGAGCGCCCGACGTACAACGCGTGCTTCGCCACGACGGCGCGATTCGACGCATCGACGTTCGTGTTCGTCGAGAACGAGCACGGCATCTTCCAGGCGCACGCGTTCCCGCAGGACGACCGCCTCTCGACGTTCATCGTGCAGTGCGATCCCGAGAGCTGGAACAACGCGGGCTTCGACTGGCAGGACCCCGCGGTCACGCTCGGCTACTGCGAGCGACTGTTCGCGCCGTGGCTCGGCGAGCATCCGCTGCTCTCCGACTTCGGCACCAGCGAGAGCCCGTGGCGCCGCTTCGTGCGCGTCTCGAACGACCGCTGGCATCACGAGCGTGTCGTGCTCCTCGGCGCGGCGGCGCACACGACGCACTTCTCCGCCGGCGTGTCGACGCGGCTCGCCATGGAGGACGGGCTCGCGCTCGCCCTCGCGCTCGCCGAGGGTGGACCTGACGAGGCGTCGTTCGCCGCGTACGCCGCCGAGCGGAAGGCCGAGACGCTGCGCCTGCAGAGCGCCACCGCGTCGTCGATGGAGTGGTTCGAGAACATCCGCCGCTACATCAACCTGCCCACCGAACAGTTCGCGTACGCGCTCGTCTCGCGCACGCAGGGCGTCGGGCACGAGACGCTGCGGCGACGCGACCGGGAGTTCCTGGCGCGTGTGGAGCGGTCGTTCGTGGCGGAGGGCGGGACCCGGGACTCGGGACTCGGGACTCGGGACTCAGGTGCGGACGCCGAGTCCCGAGTCCCGAGTCCCGAGTCCCGGGTGCCACCACCGATGTTCACGCCGTTCCGCCTGCGCGACATGACGCTCGTCAACCGCGTCGTCGTCGCGCCGATGGATCTCTACAGCGCCGAGGACGACGGCACGCCGAACGACTTCCACGTCGCGCACTACGGCGCGCGCGCGCTCGGCGGCGCCGGGCTGCTCATCACCGAGATGGCCGCCGTGTCGCCCGATGCGCGGCTCTCGCTCGGCTCGGCCGGGATGTACCGCGACGAGCACATCGCCGCGTGGCGGCGCGTCACCGACGTCGTGCACAAGTGGACGCCGGCGAAGATCTGCCTGCAGCTCGGGCACGCCGGCCCGAAGGGCTCCACGAAGCGGCCGTGGGAGGAGCCCGACGCGGCGATCGGCGAGGGCGGATGGGAGACGCTCGCGCCGTCGGCGGTGCCGTTCCGCCCGGGCATGCAGGTGCCGCGGGCCATGACGCGCGCCGACATGGACCGCGTGCGCGACGACTTCGTGCGCGCCACGCGCATGGCCGCCGACGCGAACGTCGACATGGTGGAGCTGCAGTGCGCGCAGGGGCTTCTCCTCTCCGCGTTCATCACGCCGGTCATGAACCACCGCGACGACGAGTACGGCGGCTCGCTCGAGAACCGGCTGCGCTATCCGCTCGAGGTGTTCCGCGCCGTGCGCGGCGCGTGGCCCGACGAGCGTCCGATGTCGGTGTGCATCTCCGCCACCGACTGGGTGGAGGGCGGCGTCGACGCTGCCGAGGCGGTCGAGATCGCGCGCGCGTTCCGCGCCGCGGGTGTCGACATCGTGCAGGTCTCCGCCGGACACACCGCGCCTAACGCACGCCCCGTCTACGGCCGCATGTTCCAGACGCCGTTCAGCGATCGCATCCGCAACGAAGCCGGCGTGCCCACCATCGCCGTCGGCAACATCACCGACGCCGACGAAGTGAACGCCATCATCGCCTCGGGCCGCGCCGACCTCTGCGCGCTCGGCCGACCGCACCTCATCAACCCGAACTGGACGCTGCACGCCGCGGCGGGCTCGGGGACGGACGCGCAGTGGTGGCCGACGCAGTACGAGCGCGGCCGGCAGCAGCTCGAGCGCGAGCTGCAGCACCGCGTCGACATGCTCGAGGCGGGGGCCCTCTGATGGCGACGCGAGCGCCTAACGGATCGCCGCAGGTCGTGCTCATCACCGGTGCCTCGTCGGGCATCGGGAAGGCCTGCGCCCTGCACCTCGTGTCGCGCGGGTTCCGCGTGTACGGCACCAGCCGCCGCGCGCGCCCGGCCGATGCGCCCGCCGGCGTCGAGATGCTCGAGATGGACGTCACGAGCGACGACGACGTGGCGCGCGGCGTGGCGCAGGTGCTCGCGGCGGAGTCGCGCATCGACGTGCTCGTGAACAACGCCGGCTACGGCATCGCCGGCGCGGTCGAGGACACGACCGTCGAGGAGGCGCGCGCGCAGTTCGAGACGAACGTGTTCGGTCCGTTGCGTCTCTGCCGCGCGGTGCTGCCGCACATGCGCGCGCGCCGTGCGGGACTCGTCGTGAACGTGAGCTCCATCGCGGGGCTCGTGCCGGTGCCGTTCCAGGCGTTCTACAGCGCGAGCAAGGCGGCGCTCGAGTCGATGAGCGAGGCGCTGCGCATGGAGGTGCGGCCGTTCGGGGTGCGCGTCGCACTGCTGGAGCCGGGCGACTTCCGCACGGGCTTCACGGCGAGCCGCGTGCGGACCGTGGCGTCCACGCAACAGTCGCCGTACTACGAGCGCGGCGAGCGTGCGCTCGCGGTGATGGAGCGCGACGAGCAGGGTGCCGAGCCACCCGAGGCGATCGCGCGGGAGCTCGAGCGGATCATCGCCGATCCGTCCCCCCGTTTGCGGCATCCGGTGGGCAAGGCGCTGCAGCGCGCGGCGCCCACGCTGCGTCAGCTGCTGCCGTCGGGACTGTACGAGCGGCTCATGATGCAGACGTACGAGATCCTGTCGTGACGATGCATCCGGGCCGCGACCTGTGGGAAACATGCAACAGTCCACGGGTCGAATGACCCCTAGCGGCTATTGCGCTAGTGCCGATCTTCGTCATTGTGTGATCCACGTGACGTTTCGGTCCCGATGGAATCTTCACAGCACCGACGGCATACCATATACTGCCCCGGCCATTCCTGTATCCTCGAGCCTCCTCGTCGTCACGGCGATTCCTTCGTGGAACGTCATGGATGAGGCCCGCCGCTCACGCGAGACCATCGCCTGTTCGTGACGGCCTCGCTCCCCGATCGTGTGAAGTACAGCGGTGCGTCTGACGTAGCAGCCGCAGGCACTAGCGCGCCTCGCATCGCGTTCACCATTCGCGCCCGAGTCACGACTCTCCCGGGAGGAGCCTAGCCGTGTCGCCCATCATCGCGCCGCTGCCACGTACGACTGGAGCGACCGGGATGCCGGTCGTCGCACCGCCGAATCCGGCGAGCGTCGCACATGGAAGTGTCGATCCACTCCGCGGCAGCTTTGCCGAGTTCGCGCGCCCGACGGGCCCCGATCTCCTGGCGCGGACGGCGCCGATCGTTCCGTGGATCATGGCGCGCCGCGAGGCGCATGTGTGGCCGTACGCACGCGCTGTCACGAGCGCGCCGGGTACGACGACGCACGCCGAGGCCGAGACGCAGTCGGCCATCCGCTATGGACTGAACTTCGCGACGCAGGACTATCTGTCGCTCGCGTCGCATCCGTCGGTGCAGGAGGCGGCGATGGAGGCGCTGCGCCGCTACGGCGTACACAGCGGCGGCTCCGCGGCGCTCCAGGGACGCTCCGACATCTCGCGCGCGCTCGAGACGGAGATCGGCGAGACGCTCAACACGGAGCACGTGGTGCTCTTCTCGTCTGGGTGGGGTGCGGCGTTCGGCGCGGTCACGGCGCTCGTGCGTCCCGACGACCACATCGTCCTCGACCGGCTCGCGCACAACTCGTTGCAGACCGGCGCGAACGCGGCGACTCGCAACATCACGCACATCGAGCACATCAACGTCGACGCCCTGCGCCGCGCGCTCGCCGGCATCCGGGCGGGCGACGCCAGCAACGGCATCCTCGTGGTCACCGAGGGGCTGTTCTCGATGGACTCCGACTCGCCCGACCTGCGCGCGATGCAGGCGGTGTGTCACGAGTACCAGGCGACGCTCCTCGTCGACGTCGCGCACGACTTCGGGTCGCTCGGCCCGGGCGGCACGGGGCACATCGGCCGCGAGGGCATGCTCGGCGAGATCGACCTCGTGATGGGCGCCTTCTCGAAGACGTTCGCCTCCAACGGCGGCTTCGTCGCCACGCGGCACCCCGGCGTGCGCGCCTACCTCGAGGCCTACGGCGGCCCGCACACGTTCTCGAACTCGATGTCGCCCATCCAGATCGCGACGGTGCGCGAGGCGCTCCGGATCGTGCGGTCGGAGGAGGGCGACGCTCGGCGCGCCTCGCTCATGAGCGTCGTGCACACGCTCCGCGGCGCGCTGGCCGAGCAGGGGCTCACCTGCCTCGGCGACCCGTCGGCGGTCGTGCCGGTGCTCATCGGGCAGACGTCGCTCGCCCGCGTCGCGAGCGCCGGGGTGCTGGAGCGCGGGCTGTTCGCGAACCTCGTGGAGTTCCCGGCCGTGGGCGTCCGGGCAGCGCGGTTCCGCATGCAGGCCATGTCGGACCACACCCCGCAGCAGGCGCGCGAGGCCGCGGCGCTCCTCGCCGACGCCGTGCGGGAGGCCCGCGAGCGCCTCGCCCCGCCGGGGACCGCAGCCCGCCAGGTCGCGGCCTGACGAACCGGAGCGAGGAGAAACGAGAAGCGGCGGGCGCCCCGGGGCGCCCGCCGCTTCTGTTCTAACCGCGTTGACTGCCGGTCATCGCCGGAGCCGCCGAGGGGGCCCAGCGAGGGTGCTGCCTGCCTAGCTCAGACTTCCGTGCGACGGCGGCGAACCGCGCCGAACAGAGCGATGAGCCCCGTGCCCATCAGGGCGACCGTCGCCGGCTCCGGAACCGAGGAGACGATGAACGTCGCCGAGATCGACTTCGACAGGACCGTGCCCGACTCGATCTGCGTCTGGAGCGTCACCGGATCGATGCCCGGGAACTGCGTCGTGTACGAGCCCGTGAACTTGCCACCGACCAGCCCCGGCCCCGTCACCGTGCCGAGCACGTTGACCGTGGCCGACGTCGTGTTCGCCGTCGGGTCGTACGTCAGGATGACCGGCGTGCCCGGGACGTTACCCGAACCGAACGTGGTGCCGGTGAAGGTGAACCCGCCGATCGTGAGGATCGTCGACGGCAGCGTCGTCGGCGGCGGCGTCGGGCCCGTGCCGAAAACGAAGTCCGTGTTCAGACCCATCGTGAGCGGCGCCAGGAACGAGAACACACCCGTCTGGTCCGCCGGGTTGATCGTCGTGAAGACCGACCCGTTGCCGCCGAGCGTCGGCGGCAGGAAGTCGACGATCAGGTTGTTCGCCGCCCCCGGAAGCTGCTGGAAGACCCGCGCGCTGCCGAAGATGTTCAGCTGGCTGGTCTGGGCCGATGCCGTCGTTGCGCTGACGACCAGTGTCACCGCGACGGCTGCTCCTCTGAAGAACTTTCCTCTCATGCCGCACCCCCCGTGAAGATGACCGAACGCGCGCATGCTGCCTCACCTCGGCGCGAGGTATAGCATGCTGCGACTACGATACGACCCCGCGGCAGTTCCGCAAGTCACGGTTGGCTAACTACTACGTCGACCGCCGCAACTACGGACTCCGGAAGGCCACCACGAGCCCATGGCAAATATCTGTACCGCAGGGCTCGTACCAGCCTCGACGTGATCGCACGGTGATATAAAGCACAAGACGGGCCCGCATCAAGCGATTTCGCGGTCTCGTTTGTGTCCCAACGAACTACGGGGACTCCCTAGCACTTTTCGGCTCCTCTCTCGATCACGATCGCATGCTCCAGCTGCTGTACATCCTGTTCACGGCGTCCGGCGCGGCCGGGTTGATGTACGAGTCCATCTGGAGCCGGTACCTCGGCCTGTTCGTCGGCCACAGCGCGTACGCGCAGATCATCGTCCTCGTCATCTTCCTCGGTGGGATGTCGATCGGTGCGTGGCTGGCGGGACGACGCTCGGCGCGGCTGGCGGACCCGCTGCGCGTGTACGCGCTCGCGGAGCTCGGCGCGGGGGTGCTCGGGGCACTGTTCCATCCGGTGTTCGTGACGGTGACGGATGCCGCCTACCACGCGCTCTTCCCCGCGCTGCCCGCCGGGGCGGCCGTGATCGCGGCGAAGTGGCTGATCGCGGCACTCCTGATTCTGCCGCAGTCGGTGCTGCTCGGGGCGACATTCCCGCTCATGAGCGCGGGCGCCATCCGGCGCGCGGCCGCCGCGCCGGGACGCACGCTGTCGCTGCTCTACTTCACGAACAGCCTCGGTGCCGCGGCGGGCGTGCTCGTCGCCGGCTTCTGGTTGCTCGCGAGAGTGGGGCTTCCGGGCACGCTGCTCGCCGCGGCGGCGGTCAACGCGCTCGTCGCCGCCGGCGCGTGGGCGATCGCGTGGTCGTCGCCGCCCGCCGCGGCCGCGTCGCCGGACGGCACGCAGACCACGCTGCGCCTCGACACGCCGCGCAGCGACGTCTCGCGCCCGCTCGCGCGCGCCCTGCTCGCCGTGGCGTTCGGCACCGCGGTCGCGTCGTTCGTCTACGAGGTGGCGTGGCTGCGCATGCTGGCGCTCGTCGTCGGCAGCGCGACGCACTCGTTCGAGATCATGCTGTCGGTGTTCATCCTCGGGCTCGCGCTCGGCGCGTGGTGGATCCGGGCGCGCGCCGACCGCCTAACGGATCCGGCGCGCACGCTCGGCATCCTGCAGTGGGTCATGGGGAGCGTCGCGATCGCCACGCTGCCGGTCTACGTGCGGTCGTTCGACTGGATGGTCACGCTGCTCGACGCGCTCGACACGACGACGCACGGCTACCAGCTTTTCTCCATCGCGCGCTACCTGCTGTGCCTCGCCGTGATGCTGCCGGCGACGTTCTGCGCCGGCACGACGCTGCCGCTCATCACGCGCACGCTGTTCGTGCGCGGCGCCGGCGAGGACGCGATCGGGCGCGTGTACGCGGTGAACACGCTCGGCTCCATCGTCGGCGCGGCGCTCGCGGGCCTCGTGCTCATGCCGGTGCTCGGGCTCAAATGGCTGCTCGTCGCCGGCGCGCTCGTCGACGTCGCGCTCGGGTTCTTCCTGCTGCTGCGCGTGGCGGACGACGCGCGCGGCGAGCGCCCCGTCGTCGCGACGGTGGCCGCGGTGTCGCTCCTCATGCTGCTCACCGTCGCCGCGCGCACGCCGTTCCACCCGGCGGTGCTGACGAGCGGCGTGTACCGGTACGCGCGCGTCTCGCGGCCGGAGGACATGGAGATGGTCTACTACCGCGACGGGCGCACCGCGACGGTGAGCGTGCGCCGGCAGCGGGGGTCGAGCACGCTGTCGCTCGCCACGAACGGCAAGCCCGACGCGTCGCTCACGAGCGACTGGCTCCGTCCCGACCCGCGCGACACCACGCGGCGGCCGCTCACCGGCGACCAGGTGACGCAGGCGCTGCTGCCGCTCATCGCGCTCGCCCACGCGCCTAACGCGCGGACGGCAGCCGTCATCGGCGAGGGCTCGGGGATGACGTCGCACCTGCTGCTCGCCAGCCCGCGTCTCCAGCGGCTGTCGACGATCGACATCGAGCCGGAGATGATCCGTGCGTCGCATGCGTTCTACCCGGCGAACCGCCGCGTCTTCGACGACCCGCGGTCGACGTTCGTGATCGACGACGCGAAGTCGTTCTTCGCCTCCTCGCGCCGCACGTTCGACGTCATCGTCTCGGAGCCGTCCAACCCGTGGGTGAGCGGCGTCTCGGGGCTGTTCACCGACGACTTCTACCGGCGCGTGCGCGGGTGGCTCGCCCCGGGGGGCGTGTTCGGGCAGTGGCTGCACCTGTACGAGATCGACGACCGCCTCGTGCTCGACGTGCTCGCCGCGCTGCACCGCAACTTCGCGGCGTACGACGTCTATCTCGTGTCGAACGCGGACATCTTCGTCGTCGCGACGAACGGGCCGCGCGTCCCGACGCCCGACTGGGGTGTCGTGCAACTCCCCGGGCTCGCCGCCGACCTGCGGCGCACGCTGCCGCTCGACTCCGCGACGCTCGCCGCCGCGCGGCTCGTGGACCGCGCCGCGCTCGCGCCGCTGCTCGACGAGTGGGCGCCGGTGAACTCCGACTTCCATCCGGTGCTCGATCTCGGCGCCGAGCGGACGCGGTTCATGCGGCGGCGCGCGACCGGCTTCCGCGAGCTCACCGTGGGTCGCTTCGACCCCGTGGCCGCGATGCGCGGCTGGCGCGTCGGGTTCGGCGCGGCGCCGAAGTCGCCCGTCGACCTGCCGCGCGCGAACGCGCTCGCGTTGGGCGCGGCGGTGCGCACGGCGTGGGCGCGCGCGAGCACGCCGGGCGACGGCGTGGCGCAGGCGGTCGGCGCGGCCGGCGACACGGCGGCGCTTCGTGACGCGTTGTACCGTCGCGCGGCCTACGAGAACGTGCTCGCCAGCGGCCGCCCCCCCGCCGACTGGCCGCGCTTCGTCGCGCACGCGCTGGACGTGCTCGACGATCTGCACGGCGGCACGTCGGGCGTCGTCGACACGGCCGTGTACGCGCGGCTGTTCGCGTACCTCGCGCGCACGGGCGCGCCGCCGGGAGCGGCGGCGAGCGTGCACTTCGCGCACGGGCTCGCGGCGTGGGACTGGCGCGAGGCCGCCGACGCCGCGGATTCGCTCGTCGCCGCCCGCGCGCGGGGCGAGCTGTGGGTGCGGCCGTCGCTCCTCCTCGACGGCGCCGTGGTCGCCGCGCTGCGGCTCGGCGACGCCCCGCGCGCCGCACGCCTGTACAAGGCGACGACGCGTGGCGCGGAGCGCGACCTGGACGACGTCCGCACGCTGCTGCTGCCGGCGTGGATCGCGGCGGCCGGCGGCGCGCGCCGGGAGGCCGCCAGCGTCCAGCCCTGACCGCTCGAGCGCGCTGCGCTCGCGCTTCCGCCCCGTACTGGTACATTAGCGCGGTACCTGACGTGGGGGTCCGTCGTGGCGACGGGCACGCTACAGGAGCGACTCGGCGCCGATCTCGGCGACCGCTTCACCGTCGAGCGCGAGATCGCGCGCGGCGGGATGGCCGTCGTCTACCTCGCACGGGACCGGAAGCACGACCGCCAGGTCGCGGTGAAGCTCCTCGACCCGATGCTCGGCATCGGCGTGCTCGCGGACCGGTTCCACCGCGAGATCGCGCTGCTCGCGAGGCTCCAGCATCCGCACATCCTCCCGCTGCTCGACTCGGGGGCCGCGGCCGGGTCGCTGTACTACGTGATGCCGTTCGTCCCCGGCCTGTCGCTGCGCCAGCGGCTCGATCGGGAGGGCCCGCTGCCCGTGCGCGACGCGCTCCGCATCGCCGAGCAGGTGGCCGACGCGCTCGCGTACGCGCACGCCGAAGGGATCGTGCACCGCGACGTGAAGCCGGAGAACGTGCTGCTGCCGGGCTACCACGGCCGCGAGGACCAGTCGGTGTCCGGGTGGCACGCGGTGGTGTGCGATTTCGGCATCGCCCGCCTAACGGGTCGCGACACGCTCGGCGGGGCGACGACCGGCGCCACGCGCGAGCACTTCGTGATCGGCACGCCGTCGTACATGGCGCCCGAGCAAGCCAGCGGCGCGCGCGACGTCGACCCGCGCGCCGACATCTACGCGCTCGGCGTCGTGCTGCACGAGATGCTCAGCGGCTCGCTGCCCGCGTCGCGCGAGGCGTTCGCGCGCGCGCGCGGCGCGTGGCCGAGACGACTCCGCCGCGAGCTCGCGGCGCTGCTCGCGCGTGCGCTGGCGCCCGACCCGGCACGGCGGTTCGCGAGCGCGCCGGAGCTGAAGGCAGCGCTGGAGTCGTGCACCGCCCACGTCGCGCCGCCGCGTGCGGGTGCGTCGTGGAGGCGGCGGACCGCGGCGGGGGCGGCCGTCGCCGCGCTGGGGATCGCGACGTGGCTCGGCGTGCGGGCGTGGATCGGGCGCGCCGACGCGACGCTCGACGACGAGACGTACGTGGTGCTGCCGTTCGCGAACGCCGACGGCGCGGCACCGCAGCCCGTGACCGGCGACCAGAGCGAGCTGCAGCTCGCCGACGCGCTCGCGCGGTGGCGCGGCGTGCGCGTCGTGCCGCCCGAGCGCGTATCCGACGCGCGCCTCCGGCACGGCGCGACGCGGCTCCTGCTCGACGACGCGGTGTCCATCGCGCGCTCGCTCGGCGCGGGTCGCCTGGCGTGGGGCGAGGTGCGCGGGATGGGGGACAGCGTGTACGTGGCCGCCACGCTGTACCGCGTGCGGGGGCGCGGCGCACCGGTGGAGCTGCACCGACACCACGTGAGCGTCGCGCGCGACCTTCGCGACGTCGGCGACAAGTTCGCCGTGCTCGCCGACTCGCTCCTCGTCGGCAGCGGCGCGACGCGGCTCGGCACCGCGGGCGCCGTCGGCACGCGCTCGCTGCCGGCGTGGGAGGCATACGACCGAGGGCACCGCGCGCTCGCCGTGTGGGATCTCGCCGCCGCGCGGCGGGAGTTCCGTACGGCGGCGGAGCTCGACCCCGACTACGCGCAGGCCCAGTACTGGCTCGCGCAGACGAGCACGTGGAGCGACGAGCCAGCCGACAGCGTGCGGCCGGCTGCCGCGCGCGCCGCCGCGCTCGCGTCGCGCCTCGCCCCGCGCGATGCGTCGCTCGCGCGAGCCCTCTCGGCACTCGCCGATGGGCGCTACGTCCAGGCGTGCCAGGCGTACAACGCGCTCGTGCGCGCCGACTCGACGGACTTCACGGCGTGGTACGGACTCGGCGAGTGCTTGTCGCGCGACACGCTCGTCGTGCGGGTGCCGCGCTCACCCACGAGCTACGCATTCCGTGGCAGTTACCGCGCCGCGCTCGACGCGTACCGGCGCGCGCTCGAGCTGGTGCCGGCGGTGCAGCTCGCGTTTCGCGGCGCCGCATTCGGCCGCCTGGAGCGCGTGCTGCTCACGCGCCCGTCGGTCTTCCGGGAGGGAACGCTGGAAGACGGCCAGCGATACGCGGCCTATCCGTCACTCGACCACGACACCCTCGCCTTCGCGGCGCAACCGCGCGCGGCGGTGGAGCGCAGCGGACTGCCGGCGAGCGCGCCGGCCGCGCTCCAACGAAACCGCGAACGGCTTCGCGAGATCGCGCAGCAGTGGGTGAGCGCACTGCCCCGGAGCGCGGCGGCGCACGAGGCGCTCGCCCGCGCATACGAGGGCACGGGGCAGCTTTCCACCTCCGCGGGCCCGTCGGCGCTGTCGGCGGTGCGCGACGCACGACGCCTGGCGACGAGCGCGCCGGAGCGCCTGCGCCTGGGGGCGCTCGAGGTGCAGCTCGCGCTGAAGCTCGGCGATTTCGAGCGGGCCGGCGCGCTCGCCGACTCGCTGCTGCGCGCGCCGGCCGACGACGCGGAGAGCGCGCGGTACGTCGCAGCGCTGGCCGGGCTCACCGGGCGCGCGACCCTCGCCGCGACCGCGTACCGACGGGCGCCTAACACGTCCGCGTTCGTGGCGCCGGGCCGTGGGCGCGTCACGCCCCCCGAGGTGCTCGCCGAGCCGGCGCGGGCGCTGCTCATGTACTCGGCGGTCGGTGCGCCGAGCGACAGCATCCTCTCGCTCGTGCGACAGATCGATGCCGGGGTGGAGAGCTGGGGCGTCGCGGAGGAGCGCATCGCGCTGCGGCAGGCGCTGCTCGCCATCCCGTTGCGCAACGCGTTCCCGACCACCGGCCTCGGTCCGGTGGCAGCGCCCGGCGACGGCACGAACCTCACGCGACGGATGCAGCGCGCGCTGGCGCTGCACGACATCGGCACCGCGCGGCGGCTGCTCTCGGAGCGCCGCGCGATGCGACGCGGTCGCATGCGTCCCACGGACGACGCGATGGACGGCGTGTTCCTGGAAGCCTCGGCGCTCGTGGCGATGGGCGACTCCGCCGGCGCCGCGCGCGATCTCGACCAAGTGCTCGGTGCGCTCACGGCCCTGACGGCACCGTTGGTCGACGAGCCGATGTTGACGCCGATGCTGCCGCGGGCCATGGCGCTGCGCGCGGAGCTCGGCGCCGCGGCGCACGACACGGTCACCGCCGCCCGATGGGCGCGCGCCGTGGTCTCGCTCTGGTCACACGCCGATGCGGCGCTCGCCCCGGTCGTGGCGCGACAACGCGCGCTTTCACGTGGCCGCACCCTTCCGTAGTCCGCAGCCCCACCCCTTGCCACCACCGCCCATGCTCGCCATCCGCTCGTCGCACTCACGCGCCGCCGTGGTGTTCACGACCTTCGCGATCTCGGGCGCCGCCGCGAGCGGGTGCGTACCGTCATCCGGCCAGACAGTGACGATCACACAACTCGTCGACACGGTACCGGTGGCACCGACGCCGGCTCCGACGTGGGCCGCGGGCTACGCGCTACTGACGACGGACGCCGCGCGCAACGCATGGCTCGCCGACAGCGTGCCGAACTACGGACGGAGCCTGGCGTTCGACACGGTGGACGGCGCGGGCGACGAGCAGCGCCTCATGGTGGACTCGACGGGCCTCGGCCCGCAGGCGCGCATCGAGCCGCAGATCGGCGCGTTCAAGCTCGCCGACGTGACGCTCGGCGCAGGTCGCGTCATCGCGCGTCTCATCAACACCTCCGGCACCGCGTCGTACACGTTCCTCGCCATGCAGCCGAACGACACCGTCTACTGGTGGGTAGAGCGACGCAGCCAGCGCTGGGTCGGCGCGATCGTGAGCGTGAAGTCGGGGAACGGTAAGTTCATCGACAGCGTGACGATGACGAACCACGGCGTGTACACGTGGAAGCAGTCGCTGTCCCGCTGGCAACCGGTGCTGCTGTACGCCGCCCCGTGGGGCACGTGCGAGAACTCCGTCTGCTGCGGCACGACGCAGGCAAAGATCGCGGCGGCGATCACGCTCAAGTGACCGCCGCCGCGGGGACGCGCCTACTGCATCGCCTTCGTGTCGTTCGCAACGACCGGCTTCTTCTCGCCGTTCTTCACGTACGTGTCGAGCCACGCGGTCCACCGCGCCCACTGGTCGAGCAGCGTCTCCTTCGTCGCCGGGCCGTGGTCCTCGTACGGGTACATGTACAGCGCCGCCGTCTTACCGAGCCCCTGCAGCGCGTGCATCATGCGGATCGAGCTGATCGGATCCGTGCCGACGTTCTGGTCCTCGAGCGAGTGGTACATGAGCAGCGCGCCCGTGAGCTTGTCGGCGTAGAGGAACGGCGACATCTCGAGGTACGTCTTCTGCGCCTCCCAGAAGTCGCGCCGCTCGCTCTGGAAGCCGTTCGGCGTGAGGCTGCGGTTGTACATGCCGTCGCCGGCGATGCCCGCCTTGAAGTACGGCGTGTGCGTGAGCGCGTTGAGCGTGCTGAACGCGCCGTAGCTGTGGCCACCGATGCCTAACCGCTGGCGGTCGATGAAGCCCTGGCGGTCCAGCTCGTCGATGACGGCGATGAGGTTCGCCTGCAGGTCGTTGATGTAGTTGTCGTTCAGCCGCCCCGCCGTGCCGAACACCGGCGGGTCGAAGTTCGCCACCGCGTAGCCCTGCGTCGCGAGATACTCGATCGTGCGCGGGCCGGCGGTCGGGAACTGGTTGATGTTGTTCGTGCGCAGCGTGCGCTGATAGCCGAGCGAGTCGGTGTACTCGTACGGGTAGAACCAGAACATGCCGGGGAGCCGCGTGCCGGCCTGGTAGTTCTCGGGCAGCGTGACGTTCACCACGAAGCGGTAGCCGTCGGCGCGCGTGACCCACACGCGGCGGCGCTGCAGGTTCGTGAACTCCGGCGTGAGATCCTTGTTGCTCGTGAGCTTCGTGAGCTGACCGCTCGCCGCGTCGCGCAGGTAGCCGTCGGGCACCGTCTTCGGCCCCTCGCGCGTGACGACGAACTTGCCGAACGCGTCGTCGAGCGGCGCGACGACCGTCTCGTACGCGTCGGTGCCGCCCTGGAAGATCGGCGTCTTCTTGCCCGTCCGGATCTCGACGCGGTCGGCGAAGCCGCGCGGCGCGTTCTGCTGCCAGTTGCGGTCGTAGCGCACGCCGGTGAGGTACGCCGACTGGCCGTCGGGCGACACGAGCGCCGCGGGAGCTCCGGTGCGGCCGGGCACCGTCACGAGCTGGCCGGGGTTCTGGTAGAACGACACCGAGTCCGCACCGTTGCCGCCGCGACCGCCGCCACCGAACCCGCCGCGCCCCGTGCCGACGCTCGCCGTCAGACCGCGCATGCGCCAGATCGTGTAGCGCTTGCCGGGCTCGTTGAAGTACGTCGCGTACACGGTACCGACGCCGTTCGTGTTCTCGGCCACGAACGCCATCTTCGCGTCCGGCGCGAACAGCACGCCGCCGATCCGCGCGTCGCTCTCGAGCAGCACCTTGCGGCTGCCCGCGTCGAACGGCGCGGCCCACGCCACGAGACGGTCCTTGCGCCGCGCGCCGCCGCGACCGTTAGGCACCTCGGCGCTGTCGCCGCCGGCGCGCGCCGAGCCGTTAGGCGCCGCTTCCTGCTGCAGGAACGCGAGCGAGCCGTCGGGCAGCCACTGGAAGTCGCGCTTCGCCGTGTCGGCGCCGGCACGGCCGGGGCCCGGCGCGTCGTCGTCGCCGCCACCGATGTCGTTCTCGCGCAGCGGCCGCGACGCGAGCTCGGCGACCGTCTTGCCGTCGGCGTCCCACAGCTGCTCCGTCTGGGGGAAGCTCGTGTACTGGACGATGTACGAGAACGGCTTCCGCATGAGCGTGACGCGGAAGTACTTGCCGTCGGGCGACGGGTCGACGTCGGCGATCATCGCGGGCTGGCCGACGCGCTTCATCGCGCCGCTGTTCGCGTCGAACGTCGCGAGCTGGCCCGTGACGTAGTACTCCATGAGATCCATGTCGTACGGATCGCGGAGCAGGCTCGCGTACGTGCGCGTCTTGTCCTTGTGGCCGTCCGTCAGGCGCACGAGCGGCCCCGTCTCGACCGCGGGGCGCTGCGGCACCGCGCGGCGGTTCGCCGGGGGCACCACGGCGACGAGCCGCGTCCCGTCGGCGGTCCACTCGACCTCCGTCACGAGCGTCGCGAGCACGGGCTGCGCGGCGAGCTGCCGCGAGCGTCCCGTGGCGACGTCGGCGACGTAGATGCGCGACGCGTCGTCGAAGTTCGCGAGGTAGGCGACGCGCTTGCCGTCGGGCGACCACTTCGCGCCGCTCACCGTCGCGCCCTTCGGCGTGTCGATCGTGCGCCGCTGGCCGCTCGTCGCGTCGACGAGCGCGAGACCGTCGGCGCCGCGGGTGGTGAGCACGCGCGCGCGGTTCGCCTTGAAGTCGACCTGCAGGCCGCCGAAGTAGTAGTGCGGCTTGCCGAACTCCTGCACCGTCGGCAGGTCGGCGACGACCGGCACGAGGAAGAACTTCCGATCGGGGCCAAGCGCGGCGGCCGACAGCGTGACGTTGCTCTGACGCGGCGCGGTCACGAGCCGCTCGATCTCGGCCGGCGGCCGGACGTACGACTCGGCGGTCAGCGCCTCGCGCGGCGACCACGCCGCGGCCTTCGACGCCTGGGCCGGCTGCGCGAACGCGGCGGGCAGAGGGACGAGTACGAGCGTGGCCGAGAACAGCCACCGTGCTGGGCGGAGTGATGCGGACATGGGGCGGGTGAGGATGAGGGGCGCGACGGCGCGGCCGACCCGACCGGGCCGCCCGCGCGCTCCCTACAAACGCCTCCCGCCGGCGAAACGCTGTCCCCGCTCTCGCGGGGCTACGGGCGCGGCGCGCCCTTGGCGGCGGCGTGGCCGGCCGTCGTGTCGCCGGCCGGGACGGCGCCGCCGGTGCCGCGGTTCACCCCGGCGGCACTGTCGCCCATCGTGGGCGTCGGCGAGAGCGTCTGCTGCGTCGCCGGGGCGGCGGCGCCGGTGTCGCCATCCTTGGCGTAGTCGGGCTGCTTCGCCCCGCCACAGGCGGCGAGGGCGACGACGGCGGCGAGCGAGAGAAGGCTGCAGGTCGTGGACACGGTCCGGATTCGCTGAGGTTCGGTCGAGATCAGGGCAGCCGCCGCTGCAATGCCCGCGCCTCGTCCAGGTGGCGCACCACCTGGCTCCGCGTGCTCGCGACGAGGGCCGGGAGGTCGCCGCTGCGCGCGACGGGGCGGATGCTGTCGAGCAGCGCCAGCGCCCGCTCGTGCGCGGCGATCTGCGCCTCGACGAACGCGCGGTCGTACGGCGCACCCGCCGGAAGGGCGTCCAGGCGCGCGGCGGCGCTGGCCTGCAGCGCGCGGAGCGGCGCGGCGAGCGGCCCGGTGGACCCGGCGTTCAGCGGCGGGCTGTCGCTCACCTTCTGCCGGTGGGCGCTCGCCAGCACGCTGGCGAACCGCTTCACGTCGGGGTTAGTGGCCTTGCCGAGCGCCGCGCCGGCGAGCTGGGCGTCGGACGCGTTGATCGCATCGACCATCCCCTCGACCGACTCCTCCGACAGCTCCCCGGCGGGCCGGGCGAGCGGCCCGTGGATGTGCCGCGCCTTGCGCCGCGCCGAGTCCAGCGCCGCTTCGCTCGGCGCGGCCCGGGGGGTATCGGCGAGCGGCGTGGCGGCGGGGCTCGCGGCGACGCGCGCCGCGGCGCTGTCCGACCGCGCCCTGCTCGCGTCGCCGCCGCACGCCTGCGCGAGCAGGCAGAGCGCCGCGCCGAACGCCGTCCAGCGGGCCCTCACGGCTTGCCGGCTGCGCCGGCCGACTGGAGCTGCTGCGCCCTGTCGAGGTGCGCCTGCACCTTCGGGATCGCCTGCTGGATGAGCGCGCGCAGGTCCTGGTCCGACGTGGCGCCGGCCATCGTCTGGAGGTCGTTCAGTGCCTTCTGGTGCGCGGCGACCTGCGCGTCGACGTACGCCTTGTCGAACGCCGGGCCCTGCGCGGCGGCGTTCAGCGAGGCCAGCGTCTGGGAGTCGCTCTGGCGGAGCTGGTCGGCCTGCTGCGGCGGGGTGGGCGTGAGGCTCTTCGCCTTCGCGAGCGAGTCGAGCGACTTCTGCATCGCCTCGTGGTCGGAGATCATGAGCCGCGCGAACGCCTTCACGTCGCGGTTCGTCGCCTTGCCCTCGGCGATCTTCGCCTGGCCGATCTCGCTCGCGTTCGTGAGGCCGATGAGCGACGTCATGTTGGCCGGCGTGAGGTTCGCGCTCGCCCCGTTCGCGCCGGTCTGCGCGGAGTCGCGCACGGCCGCGCCGGCGCTCGAGTCGGTGGTGACGGGCGCCGACGCGGCCGAATCCGCCCTGGTGTCGCCCCGCGCGCACGCGCCGAGCGCGGCCGTGGCGCCGACGAGGAATGCCGTACTGAAGCGTCCGACGAGACGCATCCGCTGCCTCCGGTGAGTGGGAGTCCAGCGGGCGGAAGTGCAAGAGGCGGACTCGCACGGTGGTGGGGCGCGCCGCGCACCCGCCTAACGAGAAACCCGTAAACGCACGGCGCGACGGCCCGTCGCGTGCCCGTAGAGCGGGCGCTGACCGTCGAGTCAGCGACGGGCCGAGAAGACCGCCGGGCGGCGGGATCGTGGGGAAGCAGATGGCGTAGGATTCATCGAGCCGATGCACCGTGACATGAATCACATCCTCCAGACCCTGCGCGAGAAGTGGCGGCACTCCGCGGCCGTGACCGGGCTCGCGGCGGTGTCCGCCGCGCTGGCCGTGCCACACATGTGGACGGTCGAGCCGCAGGTGCTGCCGGAGGTGGTGATCTCGGCCACCGAGCGCGTGGCCGAGATCCCGGTCGAGGTCGCGGCGAAGACGGCGTCGACGACCGGGCGTCACATGGGCTTCGACACGAACGTCTACCCGGGCGACAAGGCGATGCGCGCCTGGCGCGAGTCCGGGAAGTACGAGTGGGTGGGCTACTACCTGCCCGCGCCCTGCCACAAGGACAACTCGTGGGCGGGCAAGCGCGAGCGCCTCGTGGACATGAAGTGGGGCATGGCGGTCATCTACGTCGGCCAGCAGACGTGGGGTCGCACGCCGCGACCGAGCTCGAAGGCGGCGCAGAAGGCGCTGAAGTCGGGGGCGAGCTGCAACGCCGACCTCGTGAGCGCGGCGCGCGGCCGCATCGACGGCGACGACGCCGTGGCGAAGGCGGCCACCGACGGCTTCCCGAAGGGGACGGTCATCTTCCTCGACGTCGAGCGCATGGAGAAGATGCCGCAGGCGATGCGCGACTACTATCGCGCGTGGGCCGAGCGGGTCCTCGCCGACGGTCGGTATCGCGTGGGCGTGTACGTGCACGCGCACAACGCCGAGGACGTGCACGACGATCTGCAGCAGGTCTTCGCCTCCGCGCGCAACACGGAGGAGCCGACGATCTGGGTGGCGAGCGGCCACAACTTCTCGCGCGACAAGGCGCCGACCGACGTGGGGCACACGTTCGCCGACGTGTGGCAGGGGATGCTCGACGTCATGGAGAGCAACAACGGCGTGCGGCTGCCGATCGACGTGAACGTCGCCGCGGTGCCGAGCCCGTCGGACACGTACGCGATCGCTACGGACTGAATCCGTCGCAGTCCCTCTGGCCTGCTCCGTGCGGCCTGACGCCCGCATGAAACACCGCTGGCGTGATCGTCTCGAGGGCGCCGACGACGGGCGGCTGGTGGACGGCGTGCGGCGCATGGCGCGGCCGCTCGCGTCGGACGCGGGCCTCGACCCGCTGCTCGAGCGCATCGGCGACGCGCGCTTCGTGCTGCTCGGCGAGGCGACACACGGGACCTCGGAGTTCTACACGTGGCGCACGCGGCTCACGCGGCGGCTCGTCGAGGAGAAAGGGTTCGCGTTCGTCGCGGTGGAGGGCGACTGGCCCGACTGCTACCGGGTGAACCGGTGGGTGAAGGGACGTTCCGACGAGCCGCACGCGACCGACGTGCTGCACGCGTTCGACCGGTGGCCGACGTGGATGTGGGCGAACCGCGAGGTGGCGGAGCTCGCGGAATGGATGCGCGACCACAACCGGCGCTTCCCCGACGAGCGGAAGGTCGGCTTCTACGGCATGGACGTGTACTCGCTGTGGGACTCGATGCGCGGCGTGGTGGAGTACCTGGAGCGCGTGGACCCCGCCGCGGCGCGCTCGGCGCGCCGCGCATACGCGTGCTTCGATCCGTACCACGACGACGAGCACGAGTACGCGCGCGCGACGGCGCTCGTGCCGACGTCGTGCGAGGACGAGGCGGTGCTCATGCTCCGCGCGCTGCGCACCCGCGCCCCCGAGTACAAGGAGGACGGCCGCGAGGCGTACTTCGACGCCGAGCAGAACGCGCTCGTCGCGAAGAACGCCGAGCTGTACTACCGCACCATGATCCGCGGCGGGCCGACGTCGTGGAACGTGCGCGACCACCACATGGTGGAGACGCTGGAGCGCCTCGTCGCGTTCCACGACGAGGCGTTAGGCGCCGGGCGCACGAAGGCGATCGTGTGGGAGCACAACACCCACATCGGCGACGCGCGCTACACCGACATGCGCCGCGCCGGCATGGTGAACGTGGGGCAGCTCGTGCGCGAGGCGCACGGCGAGCGGCCCGACGAGCGCGACGGCGTGGTGCTCGTCGGGTTCGGCACGCACCGCGGTTCGGTGATCGCCGGCGACGAGTGGGGCGAGCCGATGCGGCGCATGCAGGTGCCCGAGGCGCGCGAGGGGAGCTGGGAAGACCTGCTCCATCGCGGCGGCGACGGCAAGGATCTGCTGCTCGTGTTCGACGCCGCCGACGACGGTGGGATCGCGGGGTTGTCGTCGCCGATCGACCATCGCGCGATCGGCGTGGTCTACGATCCCCGGCGCGAGCGGTGGGGCAACTACGTGCCGACGATCGTGCCCCGCCGCTACGACGCGTTCGTGTTCGTCGACGAGACGCGCGGGCTCGACCCGCTGCACATGCCGGCCCGGTTGCAACACGACGAGGTGGCGGAGACGTATCCCACTGGCATGTGAGCCGGCGCTGGTGCGGCGGGGCTGATGCCTCGGCGCTGGAACGGCGGCTCTGATACCGCGCGTTACCAGCGCCGCAGGTTCAGCGCCGCCTCACCAGCGCCGCAGCGACAGCGCCGCCGTTCCAGAATCAGAAGGCCTTCGCCCCGGCCTCGGCCACCTCGTGATCCTGCTTGCCCGATCCGCCGCTGACGCCGATCGCGCCGACGACCTGGCCGTCGCGCTTCAGCGGGATGCCGCCGGCGAAGATCATCACGCGGCCGTCGTTCGAGGCGTGGATGCCGAAGAAGTCCTTCCCCGGCTGCGACAGCGGCGCGAGGTCCTTCGTCGCGATGTCGAACGCGCGCGACGTCCACGCCTTCTTGATGGAGATGTCGACGCTGCCCATCCACGCGCCGTCCATGCGCACGTGCGCGACGAGATTCCCGCCGGCGTCGGCCACCGCGATGTTCATCGGCTGCCCGATCTCACCCGCCTTCTGCTCCGCCGCCGCGATGACGCGGCGCGCGTCTGCCAGCGTGACCATGTGCGACTCCTCGTTGAGATGGACCTGCGCGGGGCGCGGCGTCAGATCGCCGGGCCGGTGTCCTCCTGAAACAGCGTCGTCGACAGGTACCGCGCGCCCGAGTCGGGCGCGATCATCGCCACGCGCTTGCCCGGGCCGAGCTCGCGCGCGATGCCTAACGTCGCCCAGGCGATCGCGCCGCTCGACATCCCGACGAACAACCCTTCCTCGCGCGCGAGCCGCCGCGCGATCGGGAACGCGTCCTCCTCCCACGCCTGCACCACGCGGTCGACCACCGAGCGGTCGAGGTTCGCGGGGACGAAGCCGGGGCCCATCCCCTGGAACTGGTGCTGCCCGCGCACGCCGCCGGAGAGCACCGGCGAGCGCGCCGGCTCCACCGCGACGACGAGCACGTCGGGGTTGCGCTCCTTCAGGAAGCGCCCGACGCCGCTGATCGTGCCGCCCGTGCCGGAGCCGTAGACGAACGCGTCGACGCGCTCGCCCATCTGCGCCCACAGCTCGGGGCCCGTGGTCTCGTAGTGGATGCGCGGGTTCGCGGGGTTCGTGAACTGGTTCGGCATCCAGGCGCCCGTCGTGTCGCGGATGCGCTCCGCCTCCTCGATCGCGGCGAGCATGCGCCGCTCGGGATCGGTGAGCACGAGCTCCGCGCCGTACGCGCGCAGCGTGCGCTTGCGCTCCTCGCTCATCTGCGCCGGGAGACAGAGGATGAGCCGGTAGCCGCGCGCGCTTGCCACCTGCGCGAGGCCGATGCCCGTGTTGCCCGACGTCGGCTCGACGATCGTGCCGCCGGGCCGGAGGACGCCGCGCGCCTCCGCGTCGCGGATCATGCCTAACGCGGTGCGGTCCTTGATCGAGCCGCCGGGGTTCATCCCCTCCACCTTCACCCACACCTCCGCCATCGTCGGGTCGGCGATACGAGACAGGCGCACCATGGGGGTGCGCCCGATCGCTTCGTCGATCCGGGACGGCGTTAGGCCACTCCCGGCGTCGTCGATCATTACTGGTACTGGATGTACAGCGGTCGCGGCCGGAGCTGCAGGACCTCCTTCGGCGTCAGCAGCGCGTCGCCCGCCTTCGTGTCGTTGTGGTAGAACAGCTTGAACCCCGTGAACTGCACCGGGTGCGTCACGATGTAGTCGCGGTACGAATCGTACTTGAGCCACGGCGGGCCCCAGCCGTCCATGTCCATCACGACCTGCACGCGCGGCGTCGGGCGGATGCTCTCCGCGTCGGGCACCATGTCGCGACGGAAGCGATGCACGATGAGGATCTTCGGCGGCAGCTTCTTGTCGGCGACGAGCTTGTCGAGCGTCTGGATGACGTAGTTCACGTCGCTCGCCAGCATCTGCCCCACCTTCACGCTGGGCCTGACGCCCTCCTTCGCGTGGTGCATGTAGAACTCGGGGTCGATGCCGAGGTGCACGTCGGGGCGCTCGAGGTACTTCAGCAGCAGCGGCAGCTCCGCCTGCAGCGTGCTGTGGCCGCCCTGGATGTCGACGAACAGCAGACCCTTGCGGCTCTTCGCCCAGTTGTACGTGCGCTCGATCATCTCCGGCGACTCGCGCCGACGCCATCCGCCGTCGGGGCCGGGCGCACCCTGCGCGACGACGGCGACGAGATGGATCGCCGGAATCGTCTGCACGCTCGGATCCGCGGCGCGCCACTCGGCCACCGTGCGGTCGAGCATCGAGAGCATCTGCTGCTCGGGATACTCGCCGATGACGCCCATCTTCTTCGAGTGCGGGTTGCCGTAGTAGGCGACGATGCGATGGCCGGGGAGCAGCGCGCCGGGCAGCGGCGTCGGCCCCTTCGGCCACGTCGGCTCCTTGCTGAGGCCGAGCCGGACGGCCGACGCGGCGGAGCTGAGGTCGACCTTCTTGCGGCCCGGGATGCCGAACGGCACGACCTTGATCGCCGAGTCGGCGCCCGTCGTCGTGGTCGGGCTCGTGGTGGTCGGGCTCGTGGTCGCCGCGGCGGAATCGACGGGCGTCGCGCTCGCGGCGACGTCGCCGCCGCTCGCGGTCGCGGTGCTCGCCGTCGCGGTGCTCGCGACCGCGGCGCTATCGCCGCCGGTGGCGCCGACCTGCGGCGCGGCGGTGCCCTGCTTGGTGGTCTCGGACGCGCACGCGGCGAGCGCGGCGAGAGAGGCGGCGAGAAGAACGCGGTGCGTGACGGATGTGCCCTGCATGATGCGACGGTCGGGGAAAGCGGCGGCACCCGTGCCGCCGCGCGTGAGAACTATACCACGCGAGGGGACGCAGGTGCCGCCTCCGACGTCACGGCACGTTCGTCGGCTTCGCGTGGAGCTCGTGCGCCTTCGGGGAGCTGTCGTTCGCCGACGCGCGCGCGGCCGGCTGAATGCCCTTCGCGATCCCGCTCGCGGGCGTCTCGCCGGCCTGCTTGAGGCTGTCGATCGTCGACTTGCCGGCGGCGACCGCGCTGTCCATCACCGGCTTCTGCGAGCCGACCGATGGCGCGAGCCGGTTCGTGTCGGCGGGCGCGGCCGAGTCGGCCGACTGGTTCGCGCTCCGCCCGCAGGCGGCCGCGACGGCGAGCAGGGCCGCGGCGAGCATCGCGCGGCCGGCGTGCGAGAGATGCGTGCGCATCGGAGTCTCCCGGATCGTGTCGGGCCCCGCTCGGGCAGGAAGGATGCCGCCGCAGTGACGGCGAACGCGGCTCAGCGCGACAGGACCTGCCGCAGCCCGCTCACGGCCTGCCGCACCGCCGCGTTCGTGGAGGCCGTCTTCGTCGTGAGCTGCACGAGCGCATCGTCGCGGTCGTACAGGTCGTTGCCGAAGTGCAGCCCGTCGTCGGTGGCGAACGCGGTGAAGTACGTGATGTAGACCGGGATCTTGCGCGGCAGCTTCACGGTGCGGTTGTCCGGCCCGGAGTGCATCGCCGCATCCACCTTCTCGGCCGGCCAGTCGAGCACCCACTCGGCCAGCTCCGCGGGCTTCTCCACGCGGATGCAACCGTGGCTGAACGCGCGCACGTCCTTGTCGAACAGATCCTTCGCCGGCGTGTCGTGCAGATAGATGTTGAAGCTGTTCGGGAACAGGAACTTCACGTAGCCGAGCGAGTTCTTCTCGCCGGGCCTCTGACGGATGCGCGTCTCGCCGCCGTCCTTGAAGTACTCGAGCTGGTTCTCCTCCATGTAGCTCGGGTCGGCGGCGATCTTCGGCTCGATCTCCTTCGCCTGGATGTCCGGCGTGATGTTCCAGTACGGCCGGAAGACGACCATCTCCATGGAGTCGGCGAACGCGGGCGTCGTCTTGTCCTCGTAGTTCTGCCCGACGACGACCTTCATCTCGAGCACCTTCTTGCTGCTGTCGTAGGCCTCGAGTCGGAACGCGGGGACGTTCACGTAGATGTAGCGCGAGCCGAGCGAGCGCGGCATCCAGCGCATGCGCTCCATGTTCGCGGCGATCTGCGCGAGTCGGTAGTCGACCGGCTTGTTCATCGACTCCACCGTACCCGTGCCGAGGATGCTGTCGACGTCGATGGCGTGCGCGGCCTGGAACCGCGCCACGGCGCCGGCAAGCTCGCGGTCGTACACCCCGGATGCGGCGGGCGCGCCCGTCGCCGTGCTCCGGGTCCCGGCGGAATCGGGTGGGGCGGAGGTGGGTGCGGCAGGTGCGGCAGGTGCGGCGGTGCTCACCTGGTAGCCCTCCGCGCTCAGGCGAGCGCGCAGCGCCTGCAGCCGCGCGGGGTCGTCGTGCTGGCCGGGCTTGAGCGCCTTGCCGGCGGGCACCGTGCCCCAGCCGCCGCGCGCCGCGATCTGCCGGTACTGCGAGAGCGCCTTCCGCAGCCCCTCGTACTCGGGGCCCTGCGGCCGCATCCCGCCGATGGACTGGTCGAGCGCGTCCGTCGCGAGGCCGCGCATGAGCAGTCCGTCCATCGCCTCGTCGCGCGGGTCGATGTGCCAGTTCTGGTTCACGCTCGACGGGCTCACCTGCCCCACCATGAGATCCTCGCCGAGCGCGGCGTAGCTCGCGGTGAGGAGCACGTCGACGTCGGCCAGCTGCTCCGCCGAGCCGTGGCCGCCGTTCGACCGCATCGTCTGCAGCGCCTGCGTCAGCTCGGCGAACGGATACTCGCTGAGGTCGAGCGCGTCGCTGCTGTCGGCGTCGAGCATGGCGGTGGTGAGCGCCTGCACGCGCTGGGAGATGAGGCCGTCCTCGTTCATCCAGAGGGGGCTCTGCCCGTAGCTCTTGTAGAGCTTCTTCGCGTGCGCCCAGTGGTCGTCGTTGAAGCCCTGCGGCTTCGCGCCGGCGAGCCGCTGCTGGATGGCCGAACGGAGCGTCGCCGCGGGAACGCCCTGCACCGCCGTGACGGCGGGCGGGTTCCACGACCGGGTGACCTCGCCACCCGACTGCGTCGTCTCCACCGCCCCCGAGGCGGTCCGGGTGTCCCTCGCCTTGCACGCTCCGAGGGCGAGGAGCGGCGCCGTCGCGACGAGCGCGAGGCGGCGGAACGAGCGGATCGGCGGCTGCAGCATCTGGGAGGACATCTCGCGGTGTGAGGGTGTGTGTGCCCCGTCACAAGGCGAAATGCGGGCCATCGACTGATGAGTCTCCGTGCCGCGGCGTGCCGTCCGGAGCGGGCTGGTCGGCACCGGGCACGACCTCTGCATTAGGGGATGCCGTTCACGACCTCAGCCGCACACGCCGAAGACGACCATGGATCCGATCTCGATCGACCGCCGCCGCGCCAGCCGCCCCGACTCCAGCAGCCGCCGCACGCGCCTGCGCCTCCGCGACCTCTGCGACGAGGTGCTGGCATCGTACCGCGTGGCGACGGGCAGCGACCCGCTGTCGCCCGCCGAGCGCGACGACGCGCGCGAGCTGCTGCGCCAGGTCACCCCGTCGGTGCCGACGCCTCGCCGCTGACGCGACGAACCGACGCCGTCAGCACCGGGCGAGGAACCAGCAGCGCGTGGCCGGCGACGTCTCGAAGAACTGCAGCAGCATCGCACCCACCTTCTGCCGCGCGCTCTGCGCCGGGTGGGTGCGGTCCGACGGGTTGAAGTCGGATGGGGCCCAGGAGAGGCCATCGGCGCGCGGCTGCGCGCCGGCAGCCCACGGGTAGGGACCCCACGCGATCCACGGCGCCTCGCCCGTGTCGTACCGCAGCGAGCCCGCGCGACGGTCGGCGGCTCCGCCGGCCATCTGGTCGATCTGCGCACCGATCAGCCACTTCACGGCGAAGCCGGTCTCGTACGCGTACGGCTCCGGGTTCAGCGCCGACGTCGCGTACCCGGCATAGATGCGGCTCGTGAGGAAGACCTGGCGGAGGTTCGGGTAGCGCACCTTGAGCGCGCGCATCACCTCGCCGAGCTGTCGCTCCATCGCGTAGGCGTCGGCGGCCGTGTCGGGGAGCGACACGCGCGGCTGGGCGTTCGCCAGCTTGACCCACGCCGCCTGCACCTGGCGCTCGCTCAATCCGAGCGGCCGCAGCCAGGTGTCGCGGATGCGGTCGTAGTCCGGGGCGGTGGGGCTCGTCCACATCGAGGTGGTGCGACCGCCGTAGGCGCCGTTCACGAGCGCCAGCGTCGTGTGGTTCACCGTCGGGTCGGCCGTCGCCTGGCCGATGAAGCTGTACGGCGCGCACGACCCCGGCAGCCTGCCGTCGGAACAGAACTCCTGGGTCGCGTTCGACATCCCGATCGAGAGCAGCACGATCTTCCCGCTCGCGCTCGGCTGCCCGTTGGGGTCGAGTGGCTGGATGCGCGCCGCGGCGGCCTGACCGGCCGCCAGATGCGCCGCCGGTGGAGCGTTCGCCCCGTCGGGGTACAGCCCACCCTGGAAGCCGAGGTAGCAGCCGCGACCGAGGTCGCTCAGCGGCACCTTCGCGGTGTCGGCGGCGGACGCGCACGCCGCCACGGCGACGGACGGAGCGTCGGTCGGCGCCGACGCGCTGGAGCAGCCCGCGACGACGAGGGCGAGGACGAGGGACGAGGCGAGCGGCTTCGGCGACATGGGCGGCGGGGTGAGCGTGCCGCCTACTGACGCACGGCTCACCCCGCCGTTAACGGGCCGCGTCGCCTAACGCGCCAGCTTCACGAGCAGGGCCCCGCCGATCGCGCCGACGAGCGCGACGGCGAGCGCGCTCAGTCCGACGACCAGCCACCCCATCGTGTCGCGCGGAGCGGCGATGATCGACGGTGCGGGCGGGGGCGCCGGTACGACGGGGGCCGGGCTCACGGGGGTGGCGGGGGACAGCGGCGTGTAGCGCGGTCCCACCGGCACGCCCCGCCACGCCGCGATCTGCTCCGCCACCACGTGTCCGAGCTCCGCGGAGCTGGCGAAGCGTCGATCCGGCTCCGTGTCCAGCGCGCGGTCGAGCGTCGCCTGGAGGTCGGCGGGCCAGGCGCGGTCGGGGCGGACCTCGCGCAGCCGCGGCGTCCGCTCGGTGAGCCGGCGCATCGCCTCGCCGAACGTGCGCGCGGGATGGGCCTTCTTCCCGGTGAGCATCTCGAAGATGATGAGCGCCAGCGCGTACTGGTCGCTCCGTCCGTCGATCTCCTTGTCGCCGACGAGCTGCTCCGGGCTGACGTAGGCCGGCGTGCCGACGATGATCCCGGTGGACGTCACCGTCTGCCCCTTCCGCCAGTTCGCCTTCGCGATCCCGAAATCCACGACCTTCACGACGTCGCTCCCGTCCTTGCGACGGGCGAGCATCACGTTCTCGGGCTTCAGGTCGCGGTGCACGACGCCCATGTCCTCGGCCGCGCTCAGCGCCTCGCCGATCTGCCGGGCGATGTGCCCGGCCCGTTCGGGGGACGGCGGGCCCTGCTGCGCGAGCAGCGACGCGAGGGAGCTCCCCTCGACGAGCTCCATCGCGATGTAGAACATGCCGTCCGGCGTCTCGCCGAAGTCGTAGGTGGCGACGACGTTCGGGTGGTTCACGCGGCAGGCGCTGAGCGCCTCGCGCCGGAAGCGGGCGACGAGCTGCGGGTCGTCGGAGGCGTCGGGGTGGATGATCTTCAGCGCCGCGGGCCGGCCGACACGCACCTGCTCGGCGCGCCACACGCTGCCCATGCCCCCCTCGCCGATGCGGTCCTTCACGAGGTAGCGCTCGTCGATCATGCGGCCGGCGAGCGAGCCGTCGGCGACGATCCCCTCCAGACCCTTGCCGTCGGTGGGACAGAACAGCATCGCGCCGTCGTACGTCGCTCCGCAGGCGGGGCAGCGCTTTCGGGCCGGCTGATACGGTAGGGCAGGAATGGCGGCGGCAGGCATGGGACGTGGGCTGGCGGGGGGGTGCGCCAGTCGAGCGCAGAATGTTCACCGTTCGCGCGGCCGATGCCAGCCCGAGTTCCCGGCGGCTTCGAGCGTCGCCATTTTCGAGCAACGGCTCTCGCTGTCGGAGACCCGCACGACACCTCCTGAGCGCGCAGGATCAGACGCCAGTCATGGAGCAACCACGGAGGACTCACATGTGGATTGGGTCTGCCACCGCCGTGTCCCGTCACGCATCGATCCGGCGCCGTTGCGCGATGGGGCTGCTCCTCGGTGCCGTGGTCCTCACCCACCCGTCGCGAGCGCTCGCAGCACCGCGTGTCGGGCCGCCATCCTCCGCCGCGTTCCATCCGTGCTTTCCGTACGACATGGGATGTGCCACGGTGTGGATCATCACGCACGGCACCGAAGGATGGGTCCGCGTGAGGCCGGACCCGGGCGTGATACTGTGGAACGTCCAGATGTTCATCCGCGGCCACGAGCTCGACTCGCCACCCGGATGGAGCGACTGGGCCCGACCGGAAGGGGCGGCCCACCTGTCGGACCCACGCGAGCCGTTCCAGCAGTGGATGGTCGATTCCGATTTCGGCGGCGGCTTCGACCTTTTCACGTCCGCGAGCCCGCTGCTCGGATGCGGTGACTGGAATACCTACGTACCGACCGAGATCTCGGACGAGAACGGGAACGTGATCGACGTCCGGGTCGACACAATCCCCCTGTGGCCTGGCGGAATGATCGTCTGCGGCACGCAGAAGCAACCGGCGTGGATGCTCTTCCACCTCGTGGACCTCGACTGGCGCGCGAGCGACGTGCGATTCGATCCACGCATCAGCGCTCCGCCCGTCAGCATCGCGCCGGAGCCCAGCACGCTGGCACTCGCCATGACGGGCCTGTGTGCTCTCGTGTGGGTCACGCGCATGCGTCGGGGCGCCCGTGCCCGGCGCGAGCGTGCCTAACGCTTCTTCGCTAGGATCGTCCCCCGGCACGTCGCCGCGCCGCAGTGGCAGGGAAAGCGGCGCTTCGCCGCGGGCGTGTGCCGCTCCTCGAGCACGTACGCGTAGTCGTACGCCAGCTCCTCGCCGGGCTCCACGTCGCGGATCGTCTCGATCCAGATGCGCCCGTCCTCGACGACGGCGTCGCAGTTCGGGTCGCAGGAGTGGTTGATGAAGCGCGCCTCGTTGCCGTCCACCGCGGCGTCGATCACGACGTCGTCGTCGATCGCGAACAGGTAGGTGTGGTGGCGCTCGCCGGGAACGTCGGGGTAGCGGGCGTCGGCCTCGGCGGGGGTGAGTCGCTGGCCCGCATACTCGACGAGGCGCGTCCCCGCCGGAATGAAGCGCGTGGCGAACGCGCCGAGCCCCTGGATGGAGGAGGAGCGGATCTCGAAGGGCGGGTCGGCGGGCAGTGCGGACACCGCGGGAAGTTACCGGGCGCGACGCGGCCCGCGTACCTTTCGCCGCCCCTCACGAACCGAATCCGCCGCCCGCATCTCGTTTCCCGTGTCGCTCGTCCAGATCGTCCTGCTCGCCGCGCTCGCCGCCGTGCTCCCGGCGGGCATCGGCGCGTTCCTCGGCGCCGAGCGGATCGGGGCGGCGCGTCGGCGCGACGACCGCGCGGGCGGCGCCGAGCGCGCGATCGCGTGGGCGAACGCGTCGGCGGCGGGGCTCATGCTCGGCATCGCCTACGCCGTGCTCATGGCCGGGACGGCGCTCGTGCCGCTCGGCGGGACGCTCGGCGCCGGGCTCGGCGTCGGAGCGATCCACTTCCTCGGCGTGCGGGCGCGCACGACGCTCGCCCGGCGCGCCGTGATCGCGAGCGCGCTGCACTCCGCGGCGGAGGGGATCGCGATCGGCGCCGCGGCGGCGCTCGCCCCCGCGTTCGGGTTGTTCCTCGTGCTCACGTTCGCGCTGCACAACGTGTCCGAAGGCGCGGTGCTCGGCTCCGCGGTCGCGTACGACGGACGGAGCGCGTGGTCGGTGGCGCAGGCGGCGATGCTCGCGCGCACGGGCCAGCCGCTGCTGGCGGCACTCACGATGCTCGTCCTGCATGCCGCGCCGGTGCTGCAGCCGTGGGCGCTCGGCGTCGCGGCCGGCGCGCTCGTGTACCTGGTGCTGGCCGAGCTGCTGCCGGGGAGCTACCGGCTCACAGGACGGACGAGCATCGCGGTGGTGGTGAGCGTCGCCGCCGGGATCGTGGCCCTGCTCGGCGGGCGCTCGCGATGAGCGACACGATGCGCGTGTTCGTGTACGCGCTCTACACCGCGCTGGCGACGGGGCTCGGCGCGCTGCCGTTCCTGTTCGTGCGCGACCTGTCGCGGCGCGTCGTCGCGGCGTCGAACGCGATCGCCGCGGGGCTCATGCTCGGCGCGAGCCTGGGGCTCGTGGCCGAGGGCGCGCAGCGCAACGGCTGGGCGACGTTCGTGGGGGTGAACGTCGGCATCGGGTTCATCGTGCTGACGCAGCGGCTCATCGGCGACCACGAGCCGGAGATCGGCCAGTTCCGCGGCGCCGGCGCGCGGCGGATGCTCCTGATGGTGGTGGTGATGACGGTGCACTCCTTCGCCGAAGGCGCCGCGGTCGGCGTGTCGTTCGGCGGCGGGATGGCGCTCGCGACGGCGATCACCGTGGCGATCGCGGTGCACAACGTGCCCGAGGGGCTGGCGATCAGCGCGGTGCTGCGGCCCCAGGGCGTGTCGCTGCTCGCGTGCGCCGCGTGGAGCGTGTTCTCGTCGCTGCCGCAGCCGCTGATGGCGGTGCCGGCCTATCTGTTCGTGGAGCGGGTGGCGAGCGCGCTGCCGTACGGGCTGGGGTTCGCGGCGGGGGCGATGATCTTCATGGTGCTCGTGGAGCTGCTGCCGGAGGCGTACGAGCAGGAGCGCGGGCGGCGCGTGGCGCTTCTCACGGGGCTGACGCTCGCGGCGATGCTGCTCTTCCAGCAGTACGTGTAGCGCGGGACGCGCAAGGATTTCTTAGCGCGCGTCCGTCACCGCCGGAGAACGTGACCCTCGCCACGTTCTCTGGCGCGCGGTAACGTTCGCATGCCCGAGTCTGCTCGATGACCACGTCGACGCCGGCGTGCTCGGGTCCCCCCACCTCCCTGCGCGATCGTCTCGCGTCGTCACGCGAGCCCCCGACGTCGCGCACCGCCGCGAAACCGCGGCGACCCGCCCTTCCAATCCGACGTGCACCCCGCCGCGGCGAACGCCGCGGCCATCGGCGCACGCTGCCGACCATGCCCCCGACCACCATGTCGCGCCTCGCCACTCCGCCGTCGTCGCGCCCGGGCGCGACGCGCACGCTCCCCGTCGCCGACCGCCAGTACACGGACGTCCGCGAGATCGGCCCGCTGCTCGTGATGTGGTGCGAGGACGGGTCGGTGTGGGCGCGTGGGCTGCCGCCGCTCCACCACGTCGAGCGGCTCGACGATCGCACGGGGGAGATGCGGCTTCGCGACTTCGCCCAGGCGTGCGCGCGCATCGACACGTGCACGATGCAGGGCGTGCTCGACCGACTCGCGCGCGAGCTGCAGCACGCGCACGCCGGCGACCCGTTTCTCCCTTACCTGATGCAGTGGGTGGAGCACCGGGTGCGCGTGATCGCCCGCGGCGCGCGCTGACCGGCGCGCGCTGACCGGCGCGCGCTGACCGGCACGCTCGCCGCCGTTCCGGTCGCGGGGCCCGCGTCGTAGCTTCGACGCAGGACCGACCGACGCACCACCCGCCCCGCGATCCGCCGCCATGTTGCGTGTCCGACCGATCCAGCGCCTGCTCCCCGCCCTGGCGGCGTGCGCGCTGGGCTCCTGCAAGAGCTCCGACACGACCACCGAGGAGCCGGAGCCGCTCGCCACGGTCACCGTCTCGCCGACGGCCCTGTCGTTGCGGGTCGGCGACACCGCGAGCGTGACGGTCACGACGACGCCGGCGCTGTCGACCGGACGCACGGTCACGTGGACCAGCAGCCGCCCGTCGGTGGCGACCATCACGAGCGTGGCGCCGCTCGGCGGGCGCGTGTCGGTCCGCGCGGCGGCGGCGGGGACGGCCTCGCTCGACCTCACGTTTACGACGCCGCAGCAGACGGCGACGAAGAGCGTGTTCGTCATCGTGACGACGGCGACGCCGACGGCACCCTGACCGGAAGGGGGAGCGCCATGAGCGGCAACGGCACGGACCTCATCACGATCGCCCGCGAGTTCGGCGCCGGTGGGAGCGAGCTGGCCGAGGCGCTCGGCGAGCGGCTCGGGTGGCCGGTGCTGGACCGGCAGCTCGCCGAGCGCGTGGCGACGCGGCTCGAGCTCGACCCGGAAGCCGTCGAACGCATGGACGAGCATGCGCCGACGCTGCTCGCCCGCGTCGCGTCCGCGATGCTGGTCTGCCCGCCCGAGGCGCCGCTGTTCGTCGACACGGCGTCGGTGATGAGCCCCGACGCCGTGGCCGACGCCGTGCGCGCCGAGATGCTGGAGGCGGCCCGCACGCCGCCGCTGGTCGTGGTCGGGCACGGCGGGCAGTGCCTGTTCGCCGCCCGGCCGGGGACGCTCCACGTGCGCCTCGTGGCGCCGATGGCCGATCGGGTCGCCCGCATCTGCGAGCGGCAGGGGTGCGACCCGCGCACCGCCGCGACGCGGATCCGCGAGGCGGACGAGGACCGGAACGCCTACATCCGCCGATATCACGACGCGGAGTGGCGCAATCCCCTGCTCTACGACCTCCAGATCAACACGGGGCGCGTGTCGATCGCGGACGCGGCGGACCTCGTGGTGCGGCTCGTGCGGTCGCCGGACGCCGCCGGGAGCAGCGGTCCGCGCTAGACGGGACGGGCCGCGCGGCGTGTCGCGCGAGAGCGGCGAGGGGCGCGGATGGACCAGGTTTCCATCGGTCGGTGCGAGCGAGGGTCCGCCGGTTTAACGAAACCCCGCGGCGGCGCGTTTCTATCGCAGCCAACGCAGGTTCCTACCGCCGTCTCGACCTCCATGCCAACGCCTTCCCTGCCGGCCGCACGTCGCGGTCGACACGTGTTCCTCTTTGCCGTCGCCCTCGTGCCCGCGCTCGTCGCCGCCGAGGCGCGCGCGCAGCAGCAGCCGCCGGTGCGCATCCCCGCGCTCGCCGCGCCGATGTCCGACTCGGCGACCGGTCGGCCGATCACCCTGAGCGAGGCGATCGCGACGGCGCAGCGCAACGCGCCGTCGGCGATCCAGGCGCAGGGCCAGGTGCGCGCCGGGGCGACGTCGGTGCGCGCGGCGCGCGCCGCGTTCATCCCGAACGTGAACCTCAGCACGGGGCTCACGCGGCAGAACAACGTCGCCACGCGCGTGAACCCGACGACGGGCGAGCTGTCGAGCAATCGCTACCAGTCGACGACGAGCCTGTCGGCGAGCCTCGATCTGTTCGACGGCTTCCGCCGCATCAACGACCTGAAGGCCGCGCGGGCGCAGGAGAACGCCGCGGAGACCGGCGTGTCGGCGACGAACGCGAACCTCGCGTTCAGCGTGAAGCAGCAGTACTACGCGGCGCTCGCGGCGCGCGAGTCCGAGGTCGCGGCGCAGGCGCAGCTCGCGCAGGCGGAGCAGCAGCTCGCGCTCTCCATCGCGAAGCTGCACGCGCTCACGGCGACGCGCTCCGACTCGCTGCGCGGCGTGATCGCGGTGAGCCAGGCGCAGCTCGCGCTGCTGCAGGCGCGCAACAATCGCGCGACGGCCGACGCGGCGCTCACGCGCGTGATCGGCTCCGACGTGCCGGTGAGCGCGACGCCGACGGGGCTCACCGCGGACACCGCGTTCGTCGCGCTCGACAGCGCGCAGCTCGCGGCGCTCGCGCAGGACAACCCGAACATCCGCTCGGCGCAGGCGAGCCTCGAGGCGGCGCGGTTCTCGTACCGCTCGGCGCGCGGCGCGTACTACCCGACGGTGTCGCTGAGCTACGGGCGCAACCTCAGCTCGTCGAACAACTCGTTCGATCCGTTCGGCTCGGACTACACGACGAGCGGCAACTTCCGGCTGAACGTCGGGCTGCCGCTGTACAACCAGTTCAATCGCGAGCGCACGATCATCAACGCGGGGATCGCGGCGTCGAACGCCGAGGCCTCGCTCCGCGACCAACAGCTGCTGGCGCAGCAGTCGCTCGTCCAGGCGATCACCGCGCTGCGCACGGCGCAGCAGCAGATCGTGCTGCAGCAGCAGTCGGTGGCGGCGGCGGAAGAGGATCTCCGCGTGCAGCAGGAGCGCTACCAGCTCGGGGTCTCGACGCTGCTCGACGTGTTGACGTCGCAGACGCAGCTCAACAACGCGCGGCTCGCGCTGGTGCAGGCGCGCTTCTCGGCGCGGACGGCGCGCGCGCAGCTCGAGCAGCTCGTCGGTCGCGACCTGTAACCCTCATGCCTTCCTCCTCCCCAGCAGGGTCGAATCACGTCATGCGAATCTCCCCCTCCGCGGCCCGCCTCGTCTGCACGTTAGGCGCGCTCGGCACGCTGGCCGCTCTCGCCGCGTGCAGCGACAAGAAGGCCGAGGCGGCGCCCGTGCAGACGGTGCCCGTGCAGCGCCAGAGCGTCGTCGTCGACGTCGAGGCGACGGGCGTCATCCAGCCGATCGGCGCGGTCGACGTCCGGTCGAAGACGTCCGGGCAGATCGTGCAGATGCCGGTGCAGACCGGCTCGCAGGTGAAGCAGGGCGATCTGCTCGTGCGCATCGACCCGCGCGACGCGCAGAACCGCTACAACCAGGCGAAGGCCGCGCTCGACGCGGCGCACGCGTCGGTGCAGGTCACGAAGGCGCAGTTCGACCGCAACTCGTCGCTCGCGAAGCAGGGCGTGATCACGGCGCCGGAGCTCGAGAGCTCGCGCATCGCCTACGCGAACGCGCAGTCGCAGGTCGCCTCGGCGCAGACGCAGCTCGAGCTCGCGCAGATCTCGCTCGAGGACGTGACGATCACCGCGCCGTCGGCGGGGACGATCATCGCGACGAGCGTGGTGCCCGGGCAGGTCATCGCGTCGTCGACCAACTCGCCGAGCGGCGGCACGATCCTCATGACGCTCGCGAACCTCGGCTCGGTGTACGACTCGACGCTCGTGAACGAGAGCGACATCGGGAAGGTGAAGCCCGGCCAGGCGGCGACGATCACGGTCGATGCGTACCCGAACCGGCAGTTCCGCGGCGTGGTGGAGAAGATCGAGCCGCGCGCGACGGTGCAGCAGAGCGTGACGATGTTCCCGGTGAAGATCCGCATCGACAACATGGACGGCGCGCTGATGCCGGGCATGAACAGCGACGTCGCGATCCTCGTCGACAACCGGCAGGACGTGCTCGCGGTGCCGGTGGACGCGGTGCGTCCGGCGCGCGAGGCGACGACCGCCGCGCAGGCGCTCGGCCTCGACACGAACACAGTGCGCGCGGCGATGCAGGGGCAGATGCAGAATCGCGGCGGCCCGGCCGGCGGCGACACCGGTGCCGGCGTCGCGGTGGCGGGCGACGGCGCGTCGCGCGGCACACAGAACGCCCAGAGCGGCCAGGCCGGCCGCGGTGCGCCTAACGCAGGTCAGGGCGGCGCCGGGCGCCAGGGCAACTTCGGCGGGCCGCCGCCGTCGGCCGCGGCGTGCGACTCCGTGAACAAGGCGCTCGCCGCGCACCCGAAGCAGCGCGCGCGCCTCGACTCGCTCATGTCGCAGATGCGCTCCGGCGCGGTGGACTTCCAGACGGCGCGTGAGACGATGCGCGCGCTGTACGACAGCATGGGCGTGGACCCGCGCGCGGCGCGCGGCTGCCGTGGCAACGGCCAGGGCGGCGGCAACGGCGGCAACGGCGGCAACGGCGGCAACGGCGGTGGCCAGGGCGGCGCCGGCGGGGCCGGCGGCTTCGGCGGGGCTGGCGGGGCCGGCGGGTTCGGCGGCGGCGGGATGGGCCGCGGTCGCGCCGCGCAGTCGCGCGGGATCGTGTTCGTGCAGAACGGGGCGTCGTACGAGCCGCGCCTCGTGCAGCTCGGCCTGAGCAACTTCGACGTCGTGGAGATCGTGTCGGGGCTGCGCGAGGGGGAGCGCGTGGCGCTCGTCTCCGGCGCCGTGCAGCAGCAGAACCGCACGAACATGCAGAACCGGATGCGCAGCAACTCCGGCCTCCCCGGCATGGGCGGCGGCCCGGGCGGCGGCGGTGGCGGCCCGCGCGGCGGCGGTGGCGGTGGCGGCGGCCCGCGCGGCGGCTGAGGCCTAACGGCGAACGGGAGACCAACGATGCCCTTCGGGGAGATCCTGCGCGTCGCGCTCGAGGCGCTGCGCGTGAACAAGATGCGGTCGGTGCTGACGATGCTCGGCATCATCATCGGCGTCGGCGCCGTGATCGCGATGCTGGCGCTCGGCAACGGCGCGAAGGCGGCCGTGAACGAGCGCATCCAGGCGCTCGGCACGACGCTCGTGACGGTCGTGCCGGGGCAGGTGTTCACCGGCGGCATCGCGTCGTCGACCGACCGCGCCCAGCTGAAGACCGACGACTACGAGATGCTGCTCACGCGCGGCACGACGTGGACGGCCGTCGAGCCGGAGATGTCGCGCAACCAGCAGGTGCAGTACCTCACGGCCAACACCAACACGAACATCATCGGCGCGACGGCGAACTACCCCGACGTGCGGCGCTACTCGATCGGCGTCGGGCACATGTTCACCGAGAACGACGACCTCGGACGCAAGCGCGTGGCGGTCATCGGCGCGACGACGGCGACGAACCTCGGCGTCACGGCGCCGGCGGGGCTCATCGGCCAGCAGATCCGGATCAACGGCGTGGCGTTCGACGTCATCGGCGTGTTCGCCGCGAAGGGCGGCGCGACGGGCTTCAATGACCCCGACGACCAGATCGTCATCCCGTTAGGCACGGCGCGCTTCCGGCTGTTCGGCACGGAGAACCTGCGGTCGATCAACCTGCTCGCGCCGAGCGAGGACAAGATCGACGAGGTGATGGCGGAGGCGGAGAAGATCATGCGCCGCTCGCACCGCCTCGCCGTCGGCCGGCCGAACGACTTCCAGATCCGCACGCAGGCCGACTTCCTGAACACCGCCGCCGAGACGACCCAGGTGTTCACCTACCTGCTGGCCGGCGTGGCGCTCGTCAGCCTGCTCGTCGGCGGGATCGGGATCATGAACATCATGCTCGTCTCGGTCACCGAGCGCACGCGCGAGGTCGGCGTGCGCAAGGCGCTCGGCGCGACGCGCAAGACGATCCTCGCGCAGTTCCTCATCGAGGCGGTGGTGCTGTGCGCGCTCGGCGGCGTGATCGGCATCCTCGCCGGCACGGGCACGGCGGCGATCCTGCACTCGGCGCTCGACTGGAACACCCAGGTGTCGATCCCGTCGATCGTCGTCGCGTTCGTGTTCTCGGCCGCGGTCGGGATCATCTTCGGCGTGTGGCCGGCGCGCCGCGCGGCGTCCCTCGACCCGATCCTCGCGCTGCGCTACGAGTAGGAGGGCAGGAGGGCAGGAGGGCAGGAGGGCAGGAGGGCAGGAGGGCAGGAGGGCAGGAGGGCAGGAGGGCAGGAGGGCAGGAGGGCAGGAGGGCAGGAGGGCAGGAGGGCAGGAGGGCAGGAGGGCAGGAGGGCAGGAGGGCAGGAGGGCAGGAGGGCAGGAGGGCAGGAGGGCAGGAGGGCAGGAGGGCAGGAGGGCAGGAGGGCAGGAGGGCGTCGGACTCTCCTGCCCTCGCGCGTTTCGCGCGCGCCCTCCTGCCCTCCTGCCCTCCCCTTCAGGCGCCCGACTTCGCCGACGTCAGGTACAGATTGAGGGACCCGAACTTCAGCTGCGACTTCATCTGCAGCACGACGCGGCGGTCGTCGTCGGACAGCCAGATCTCCGCCTTGCCGCCCTCGCCGAAGATGCCCGTCGTCTTGATCGTCGGCTGGACGACGACGGCGTCGAACGTGCCGGCGGGGACGGTGACCTTCTCGCGACGCAGGACGCGGATCGTGACGGGGTTGCGGTCGGGCTTGAAGTAGCGCTCGAACGTGTACGTCTGCCCCACCGTCAGCGGGACGGTGCGGATGAAGTACAGGAACGACCCGTCGTCGAGCGGGTTGGACACCGACTTCTGCTCGCCGTCGTTGTCCGTGAGGTCGTCGAACGCGGCGCGCTCGGGGAAGATGTCGTAGCGCCGCTCGGCCTCCTTGAAGCCCTCGTCGAGGTCCTGGTAGAACCGGAGCGACGAGAGGTCGTCGGTCGAGAACCAGCTCTCGAAGCGGTCGTCGACCTTGATGAGCGGGATGCCGCCCTTCGCCGTGAAGACCGTGTGGTAGGCGGGCCGGCCGCGCACGTTCTCGATCGCGCGCACCTCCATCGCCCCCGTGCCGACCTTCAGCGAGCCGAAGTGGACGTTGTACGTGAGCACCTCGCCCGGCGCGAACGGCCGCGTCGCGATCTTCGCGCGCTCGGCCGACGACAGCTGCGCGGCGTAGCCCTGCGCCTGCGCGGCGGGCGCGGCCAGGCCGGCGGCCGCGCTGAACGCGAGCGCGCCGACGAGACGGTGCATGACGGGATGGCGAAGTCGGTATGCCTGCATGAGCCCGAGGAGGATCCGGCGTAATCGCGCGGGGGGCGCGTAGGAAGGACGTGCGGCACGGCGGCGCGCCACGAGAACGTCCGGCGCAGCGGGAATGCCGATCGTCGGTCATACCCCGCGAGCGCCCGAATGCTTCCACACGCGAGGAAGAAAGTTCCCCGATTCCGGATCGCGGGCGGTGACGGGGAGCGCGTCGTTTGGAAGGTTTACGAGGATTTCGGAACGGCCTAAGGACTTCCCGCCCCTCGCACGCCAACGTCGGTCGACCCCCGTCGTGCCCCGTTGGCTCATCCGAGAAGGGAGGAAGACATGACGTCCTGGCGCCGCCTCGTTCCCGTCGCTGTCTCCGTCGCCGCGCTCGCCGCTCCACTCCACGGCCAGCCGCTCTACTACGGCGGCGATCCCAGCACCAACAACAGCTTCTCGAGCGGGATCCACCTCTTCCTCTCGAACGCGCCGAACCAGCTCGTGTTCGACAACTTCGACGTCGTCGGACAGACGTGGCAGGTGAGCTCGGTGTTCGCGAACCTCAACACCAACCTGCTCCCCTTCCCGCCGACGCTGTCGTGGGAGATCCGGACGGGGATGGCGCTGAACTCGAGCGTCGGCACGGTGGTCCACAGCGGCTCGGGCGCCTTCTCGCTGAACGGCTCCACGTACACGATCCCGGTGTCCCCGTTCACGCTCGGCCCGGGCACGTACTGGCTGTCGATCTACGGCGACTACGCGAACGCGACGAGCGGCCTCAGTGCCGGCCCGTACGCGACGACCGGCGTGAACGCGATCAATGCGGTGGGCGACGGGGCGGCGCTCTGGCTGATCGGAGCGGACGACAACAACGTCGGCGGCAGCCTCGACCCGATCTTCCACGACATCTCGTACGGCGTGAACGGCACGGTCGTGCGGGGCGGCGGGCCCGGAGCCACGGTCCCCGAGCCGGCGACGTGGACGCTCCTCGCTGCCGGGCTGGTCGGAATGGGTACGCTGCGCCGGCGCCGCGGCTGATCGAGTCGCCGTGACCTTTGCGCGCGGTACGCCGGCATCCGCTTCACGGCACTGTGAAGCGGGTGCCACCGATTTATGAAGGATTTGGAGCGGCTTAGGGATTTCCTCACCGCTGCGCCGCATCGTGACCGCGATCCCAGCGATGCGCTGTAGCGTCAAAACACGCCGTCATGAGGAGAAACCCAATGCCGTCCTCGCGCCGATTCGTTGCTGCCGCAGGGCGACCGCAGGAGGTCGCGAGATACCGTCGCGCTGCCGTCGCCCTCCTGACACTGATCTGCGCGCTCGCGTTACGCCCCACCCGCCTCACCGGCCAGCCCAACCTCAACACGGCGCAGGTCGCCATCACCCCGAACTTCTCCGGCGGCTCGGGACCGTTCCAGCAGGTCGTGAACGGGTTCGGGCACGTCCTGGCCGGGGGCGGCGCGACCGGGGGACCGATCGGCCCGGTGGTGCCATCCGGCGATGCCAGCGCCGACGTCAGCCCTGGACTAGTGAAGCTGTTCGCCTCCGCGTTCGCGTCCACGAACTCGGTGGCGCGCGGAATCTTCCGCGACCAGGTGACGTTCACCTCGCCCGTCCTGCCGACGGGGACGATCGTGACGGTGCCCTACTTCGTCGGCATGGACGGGCTGCTGCAGATCAACTTCCCACCGGGCATCGGCGCCGCGAGCTGGCAGCTCCAGGCCGTGATGGGCGGCGGCGCGTTCCAGGTGTCGAGAGGTGGTCAACTCAACAACGCCAGCGGCACCGTGCTGTACACGGGTGACCCGCTCGGCCTGTACCTCGGCCTCGCGACCGTGCAGATCGGAGTTCCGACCCAGATCGACGCCGAGTTCACGATCTCGGCGCAGGCGGCGTTCGACTTCGTGGGCCCGGGCGACGCGACGGCGAACTTCCTCAACACGGGTTTCTGGGGCGGCATCCAGAGCGTGAACTTCGGGGGCGCCCCGGTCGCCTTCTCGGTGACGTCGCTCTCCGGCACGGACTGGACGCAGAGCTTCGCCTCGCCGGCAACGACGACCCCCGAGCCCGCGACGTGGACGCTCCTGGCCGCCGGACTGGTCGCGATCGGCACCCTGCGCCGGCGCCGCGCCTGATCAGCCGCCCAGCCCGCGCAGCGCCTCGATGCGCGGGCTGCGGCTCTTCGGGCTGTCGAGGCTGAACGACCGCGCGTCGCCGAGCTGGTCGCGGACGAACGCGGTCGTCTCCTCGATCGCGGCGTCGAGGGCCCGATCGCGGCGGCGGTCGAACGCGCCCCACACGATCGCGCCCTCGTCGGGCGAGTACTCCCAGAGCCCGACGAGACGGCCGCGCTCGAGGATGGCGTGGCTCGGCAGATCCATCAGCCCGCTGTTCGCGCGATCGGTGCCGACGAACGCGGTGAACCGCTCGACGTCGGACGGGTCGAGCAGCATCTGCACGTCGCGGCGGTTCGCGCTGATCGGGTCGAGCGAGCTGACGAGGGCGTAGCGCTTGTCGCCGCCCGGCTCGAACCGGCGCCACGCGTCGGCGTCCTCCGGGAGCAGCAGGCGGTCGCTCCCCTCCTCCGCCGGCACCAGGCCGAGCGGCTCGACGGCCGCCTTCGTCGCCTTCACGCCGAGCCCGGAGAACCACTGGAACTCGGCCACGGTGGCCGGCCCGTGCCAGGCGAAGAAGCGCCGGCCGAGCGTCACGAACGGATCCTCGACCGAGTCGCCGTCGGCGAGCGGGTTCGGCGACCAGGCGACGTACGCGTAGCGCTGCTGGTCGAGCCGACCGTTCACCGGCACGCGGCGAATGTCGCCGCGCGCCTGCAGCCGGCCGAGCGCGATGGGGAGCGTGGTGGTGAGCCCCTTCTTCTTCCCCTCCTCGCCGAGGCTGCGGGAGGCGTCGCCGGTGGCGGCGCGGATGCCGTCGGGGTCGAGCGGGCCGCTCTTGGCGAGCGACTGCACGACCGCCGCGCACAACCGGTCGATCTCGTCGTCGGTGACGCCGAGCTTCGCGGCGGTCTTCATCTCCGCGTCGCCGAAGCCGGCGCCGACGCGGAGCGCGAGCGCGAAGTCGCGCGCGGGTACGACGTACGTGCAGCCGCGCGCCGCGGGCAGCTCGTGGATCCGCTGCGCCGCGACGGCCGCCTCGGCATCGGCGCGCGAGGTGCCGGCGCGGGCGAAGAGCGTGAGGTACGGACCGACGCCGCCGACGGAACGCGCCCAGCCCGCGCGCTCGAGGACCTCCGCCGGTGACCGCTCGCGCAGCGAGCCGTCGAGGCCCGCGCGGTTCCACCACCACTCGCGGAGCTTGGAGAGGTTCATGGCGCGAAGCTAACGCCGCTAGGTTTGAGGGACCACGCCAGCCCCAAGAAGACCGTGTCGAACGATACCACCCCCCGCTCCAACTTCATCCGCGACCTCGTCGAGGAAGACGTCGCGACCAACCGGTTCGGCCGGCCCGTGACGACCCGGTTCCCGCCCGAGCCTAACGGATTCCCGCACATCGGGCACGTGAAGTCGATCGTGCTGAACTTCGGGCTCGCGCGCGAGTTCGGCGGGCGGTGCAACCTGCGTTTCGACGACACCAATCCGTTCACGGAGGACATCAAGTACGTCGAGGCGATGAGGCGCGACATCGCGTGGCTCGGCTACGAGCCCGACGCGGTGTACTACGCGAGCGACTACTTCGAGCAGCTGTACGAGTTCGCCGAGCTGCTCGTGACGAAGGGGAAGGCGTACGTCGACTCGCAGACCGACGAGGAGATCCGCGCCAACCGTGGCACCGTGACGACGCCGGGCACGAACAGCCCGTATCGCGACCGCACGCCGGACGAGAACCTCGACCTGCTGCGCCGCATGAAGGCGGGCGAGTTCCCCGACGGGGCACACGTGCTGCGCGCCAGGATCGACATGGCGCACCCGAACATGATCATGCGCGATCCGCTGCTGCTGCGGATCCGCCACGCGCACCACTACCGGCGCGGCGACGCGTGGTGCGTGTTCCCGCTGTACGACTTCGCGCACGGCCTCTCCGACGCGATCGAGGGCATCACGCGGTCGCTCTGCACGCTGGAGTTCAAGGACAACCGCGACATCTACGACTGGCTCGTGCGGGAGTGTGGGTTCACCGACCATCCGCCGACGCAGATCGAGTTCGCGCGGCTGGAGCTGGACTACACGCTGCTCAGCAAGCGCAAGCTGCTCCGCCTCGTGAACGAGGGACTCGTGAGCGGCTGGGACGACCCGCGCATGCCGACGATCTCGGGGATCCGTCGCCGCGGTGTCACGCCCGAGGCGCTGCGGAACTTCGCCGAAGCGGTGGGCGTCGCACGCAAGCCGGCGCGCACCGAGCTGGCGACGTTCGAGCACTACGTGCGCGACGACCTGAACATGCGCGTGCCGCGCGTGATGTGCGTGCTGAAGCCGTTGAAGGTCGTGCTGACGAACTGGCCGGCGGGGCAGGTCGACGAGCTGGAGGCGCCGTACTACCCGCACGACGTGCCGCTCGAGGGCTCACGCACGGTGCCGTTCTCGGGCGAGCTGTGGATCGAGCGCGACGACTTCATGGAGGATCCGCCGAAGAAGTTCTTCCGCCTCGCGCCGGGACGCGAGGTGCGGCTGCGCTACGGCTACCTCATCACGTGCCAGGAGGTCGTGAAGGACGCCGCCGGCGAGATCGTGGAGCTGCGCTGCACGTACGATCCGGCGACGCGCGGCGGCGACGCGCCCGACGGACGACGCGTGCAGGGCACCATCCACTGGGTGTCGGCGGCGCACGCGGTGGACTGCGAGGTGCGGCTGTATGACAAGCTGTTCACGGTGCCTAACCCCGATCACGGTGACGGCTCGGTCATGGAGTCGGACGACGACACGCCGGCCGACTTCCTCCGCTTCCTGAACCCCGAGTCGCTCGTCGTGGTGCCGCACGCGAAGGTGGAGCCGAGCGTCGCGCGCGATCCGATCGGCACACGCTACCAGTTCGAGCGCACGGGCTACTTTGTGAGCGATCCGGTCGACGCGACGCCGGAGCGGCTCGTGTTCAACAGAACCGTCACACTGCGCGATTCCTGGGCGAAGGTCGCCGCGAAGTAACGCGTTCGTCACGCACGGCGAGGCCTCCGCGGAGCACTCCGCGGGGGCCTCTCGCGTCAGGTGCCTAACGGCCTCGGCCGTATTGGTCGCATTTTCGACTCAGCTGTAACGCGCGTCACAGGGGGTGGGTGACTTGCGGGGCCTCGCACGCGTATCTCGCGTGCAGTCGTCGTGACTCAGTCGACGCTGTCCCGCCTCGCCGGCCTCTCCGGCACCCGCAGCACCGCTCGCACGCTGGACCACACGGCCGCGTCCCCCGCGCCCGTCCAGCTCGACGCCCTCGGCGTCTCCCCCTGCGATCGGCCGCCCCTCCCAGCAATCCCCAGCGAAAGATGTTCAACCCCTCCCCCCGCCTGCCCCGCGCCGGCGCCCTGCTCGCGTGCGCCGCCCTGGCTGCCGCGTGCGATTCCCTGCCGTCCACCGCGCCGGAGACCAGCCGGTTCAGCGCGCCTAACGCGCGCATGAACGACATCAACTCGTCGGCCACCACGGCGTCGGTGAGCGTGACGTACGCCTCGGGTGCGCTGGACACGGTCGCATGGAGCATGACGGCCGGCGCGACCGCGCAGCTCGCGGCGACGCTGCGCGACACCCTCGGCAACGTCGTCACGCCGACGCCGGCGACGACGTTCAAGAGCACGAGCCCCACGATCCTGTCCGTCGACTCGGTGACGGGCGCGCTGAAGGCGCTCGCCGCCGGCACGGCGAACGTCACGGCGACGATCTCCGGTACCGTCGGGACGAGCAAGACGATCACGGTGAAGGCCGCGACGACGACGATCACGACGCGGACGATCCCGCTCTCCGTGCAGCGCTTCGACGGCGGCGCGGGCGTCGTGATGGTGTCGAACGGCATCCCGCTCGCGAAGGGCTATCTCACGACGGCGAACCTGAGCCAGGTCCACGTCAAGGTGGGCAGCGTGGAGCAGCCGGTGTACGTGCGCGCGCTCTCCGGCAAGTGGTCGGACAGCTCGCTGCGCGCCGTGTTCGTGCAGTTCGACTACGACATCCCGAGCACGGCGCCGATCGCGGCGTCGCTCGTCATCGGCGGCGGCTCGCGCACGCTGCCCGACCTCGCGGCGCGTCCGGCGCTGCCGGTGCCCGCGGCCGCGGCGCTGCCGAACGATCCGACCTACCTCGTGAGCACCCGATGGACGGGTGTGACGTACGCGGCGAAGACGACCGCGCCGACGGCGGTGATGACGCAGTTCGAGGGTGATTACACGCGGCTCGAGGCGGCCGACTGGACGTCGTGCGGGCCCAAGTTCGACTGCAGCCGCACGGCGGGGTACGACCGGGCCTACATCCTGTATCAGGCGTGGCAGCGCACGGGCAATCCCACCGACTGGTACCACGCGACCGCAGTCGCGGCGGATTACTTGAAGACCTACGTCATTCCGAATGGCGCGCCGACAGCGTGGTGGAGTCAGACCGAGGGCGTCGCCGTACACTACTGGGCGACCGGTGACGAGATGAGCCGCTACCAGCTGCGCAAGATGGCGGAGATGCTCGCCTGGATGGTCCGCCCGGGCTACGCAGCCTACATGGGTGGCACGTACGGCGACGACCGCTTCCGGGCGAAGGCATTCACGGCGGCGGTGGACGCGTGGATGATCGGCATCATCAATCAACCTGCCGACGCTGCGAACTACTACAAATCGATGGGCGCGCCTAACACCTACTACGCCTCGTACCTGACGCAGTCGACACTGGGCACGTGGGTGACCGCGCTACTGTCCACGCAGCGGACAAACGGGCAGTTCGGCGGCCGCTACTACAGCTACGGCACGTGGAGCCCGGATTCGGGCGGCCAGTCGAACTACATGGTCGGCATGCTGCTCGAGTCGCTGATCCGCTACCACACCGAGATCAAGGCGGACACGCGCATCCCCCCGGCGGTGAAGAAGTGCATCGACGACCTGTGGGCGCGCGAGTGGGACGCTCCGGCGCAGGGCTTCCAGTACCACAGCCTGCGCGGCACGGACGAGGGAGGCACCACGCAGGCCAAGGCGAGCCCGCAGCCGGGACTCAACGCGCTGATTCTCCCGGCCTTCGCGTGGTACGCGAGGATCAGCGGAAACAGCGCGACGTACCGCAGCCGCACCGACGCGATCATCGCCGGACTGGCGTCGCCGACGAGCCGCAACTGGTGGCCCTACTCGGGCAAGGCGTTCGACCAGGCGTATCTCCACCTGTTCAACAGCTTCGCCTGGCGCGCCGGGCTGCTCTGATCGATCGACGCGTCACGTGAGCGAGGGTGGGCGGCCGACGCATCGGCCGCCCACCCTCGTCTCGTTGGAACACGCGGATCAGCGGCCGGGCGGCGAGCCGCGGTGCAGGCGCACGTCGCCGTTCACGATGCGCACGCGCACCTCGCTGCGACCGTCGCCGAGCGTCGCGCTGCCGCGGACGTAGCGGCGCGGCGTCCCCTCGCGCGCGTCCCAGTCCGCGGTCTCGCGCAGGTCGATCGGCCAGTCGCTGTAGATGTGCGTGGCGTGTCCGAGGTTGTTCGTGTAAGCCGTCTCGAGGTCGAGGCGCGCGGAGATGTCCGCGGGAAGCCACACGTCGGCGGCACCGTAGCCGGTGGTGACGTACACGTCGTGCCGCGCCGCGCCGTCGCCGACGACCACGATCGTGACGTCGCCGGCTCCCGTGTGCCCCTCGGCCGAGCCGTCCACCGGGCCTAACGAGATCTCGCCGCCGCCCGTCGTGGCGCTCACGAGCCCCGCCGAGCGCCCGACCGTGATCGAGCCGCCGCCGGTGTACAGCACGGCGCCGCGCGGCGCCTCCTCGATCGCGATCGCGCCGCCCGAGCTGCGACGGCGGATCGCGCCGCCCTCCACGCCGCGCACCGTGTCGACGTCGGCGAGCTTGCGGCGCGCGTCCAGGTACGTCGTCGTGGAGCGCGACCGCACGACGTCTTCGTACGACGGCTCGATGGACACGCTCGTGCCGCGGCCCGCGTAGGTCACGTCGCCGGTCCCGGAGTGTCCGGTGAGGCCGCCGACGACGCGCTCGATGAGCACCTCACCGCCGCCGGTGGCGACGCGACCGGTCAACCGCGCGTCGGACACGTGCACGTCGCCGCCGCCGGTGGAGAGCTGCGCATGGCCGGTCACGCGCTGGATCTCGATCTCGCCGCCGCCCGTCGATCCGGTGAGCGTGCCCTCGAGGTCCCGCACGGTGACGGAGCCGCCCGCCGACGACAGCTGCACGTCGTAGCGCCGCGGCACGCGGATGACGAAGCGGTGCGACGAGCTCTGGATCCGCTCCGTGCCGTCGTACACCGCGCGCAGCCGCACGCCGCCGCCCAACAACGGCTCGAGCGAAACGCGCGTGCTGCGCCACGCGCGGCCGGCGAGCGTGCCGCGCACCGTCACGCGGTCGTCGTCGGTGCCGGTGATGTCGACCGCGCCGCCGGTGCGCAGGTCGAGCGTGAGCGTGCCGCCGCGCGACGCGGGTAGCGCACGCTCGAACGTGGAGTCGTCGCGCTGGCGCGTATGGACGACGGGTGCGAGCGCGCCCACGTCGGGCACGAGCGCGGCCCGCAGCGGCTCGACGGGCGTGCGCGGCACGACGGTCGACGGGCTCGCGGCGCGCGGCACCGCGCGGAACGCCGAGAGCCCGACGACGAGCGCGCACGCGAGCAGCACGCCGGCGGCGCCAGCGGCGCGCGACGGTCGGCCGCGCGCGCGTCGCGGGTCGAGCACGTCGAGCAGCCGCCCCTCGAGCTCCGAGCGCCGCGCCATCGACACGGTGACGAGCGCGGGGAGACCGGAGTCGCGCGCGAGTCGCGCCATGTCGAGCAGCTGCGACGCGTACTCCGCCGGCGCGCTGCCCAACGCGAGCACGCGGTCGTCGCACGCGCGCTCGCGTTCCGCGACGAGCCGGCGCGCGGCGAGCCACGCGCCGGGATGGAACCAGTACAGCGCGCATGCGGCGCTCGAGACGAGCTGCACGAGCGCGTCGCGCCGCGCGACGTGCGCGAGCTCGTGACGCAGCGCTGTACGGCGACGCGGCTCGGCCCAGTCGGCGGCGCTGGCCGGAAGCACGATCACCGGCGCACGCACGCCCCACGTGGCGGGCGACGCCGCGCCCTCGTGCAGCAGCAGCCGCACCGGCGCGCGCACGCCGGCGCGCGCGCACTCGTCGTCGAGCAGCTCTCCCCACGCGTCGTCGATGCGCTCGGCGCGGCGCGCGAGACGGCCCAACGCGACGTGGCCGGCGACGAGACGAAGGAGGAGCGCGACCGCACCAGCAGCCCAGATCGCGGCGGCGAGCGTCGCGAGATCGATCGGCTGCGGCGCACTCGGCGAGTCGGCGCCGCGCGTCTTCAGGCGCGCGGGTGGTCCGGCGTCGTCACCGACGAGCGCCGCGGGCAGGGGCGCGACGACGGCGCGCGGGAGCGGCGGCCGCGCGGTGCCGTGGGCGCTCGACGTGTCGCGCACGGCGAGCACGGGCACGCGCCAGCGCGGGCCCAACGCGATCGTCGCCGGGAGCACGAGCAGCGCGCCGAGCGCGACGGCCCACAGCGCGTGGCGCGTGGCCGCCGTGGCGGAGCGCAGCGAAGCGGCGATCAACCCGGCGAGCGCGAGGAGCAGCGTTGCCTTGGCGACGATCTCGATGGCGAGCGTGCTCATGCCGCACCTCCGCGCCGCCGCGCGTCGTCGATGATGGCGGAGAGTCGTTCGAGCTCGTCGTCGGTGAGGCGATCCTCGTACACGCCGAGCATCGCGGCGACGGCGGCGCTGGCCGAGTCGTTGAAGAACGTGCCGACGACGTTGCGGAGCGCGGACCGGCGGACCTGCTCGGTGTCGCGCGTCGGCAGGTAGACGTAGCGCACGCCGCACTGCTCGTGGCGGAGCAGGCCCTTCTCCTCGAGGAGCCGGAGCATGCCGCGGACGGCGGAGTTGCTGACCGCGTCCGGGAGCTCGGCCCGGACCTCCTCCGCGGTGGCCTGCCCGCGTCGGTACACGATCTCCATGATCTGTCGCTCGCGCGGCCCGAGGTCCGCGTGCGGTGCGGTCGACATGACGCCTCCTGTCAGTGCATTGACATGTCAATACAGTGGCAGAACGCGCCCCGCCGTCAAGAGCACGGCGGGGCGCGTTGGGACGAACGGGGGATGCGTCGGGATGATGCGGCGGGTCGATCGGCTGCGTGCAACCTTGGGCGAAGGGGGGGGAGCCCCCCCTGGGAACTACGATCCGGCGCGCCGGCTCACTGGCGGGAGGCGACGCGGGCGGCCGCGAGCCGCTCCTGCCACAGACCCGGCAGCTGGCGCTTCAGCGCCTCCACCTTCGGGCGGTCGTGGATCACGATGTACGGGTAGCTCGGGTGGTGCTCGGCGAAGTCCTGGTGGTAGTCCTCCGCGGCGTAGAACGGGCCGAGCGGCACGACCTGGGTGACGATCGGGGCGCGGTAGGCGTGCACCTTCGTGAGCGAGTCGATGAACGCGGCCGCCTCGCGGCGCTGCGACTCGTCGCCGTAGAAGATCGCCGACCGGTACTGCGTGCCGACGTCCGGGCCCTGGCGGTTGAGCTGGGTCGGATCGTGCGCGACGGTGAAGAACACCTTCAGCAGTTCGTGGTAGCTCACCTGCGCCGGGTCGTACGTCACGCGAACCGACTCGGCGTGCCCGGTCTCGCCGGAGCTCACGTCCTCGTAGCCGGGGTTCTTCACCTTGCCGCCGGCGTAGCCGCTCACGGCGTCGGTCACGCCGCGGACGTGCTCGAAGACCGCCTCGATCCCCCAGAAGCAGCCGCCGGCGAACACCGCCGTTCGACGCTCGGTCGATGGTGGCGCACTGCTGCCGGCATCGGGCGATGCCGCGTGAGTGCTGCGCGTAGCGAAGACGATGGCGATGGCCGCGAGGGCCGAGGCGACGGCGGCGAGAGCGCCGGAGCGGGAGCGCGAGCGGAGCGAGGTACGCATGGGGCGGGTCGCGTCGAAGAAGGTCGGACGGCGATCGGGATACGATACACCGCGCGCTGGCGGATGTACCGACGGGACCAGAGTGCCGCGCGGGCGTCGAGAGTTCCCGCGCGCGGGAATAAAGCGGCCGATAAGTCAAACTACTATTGGACTTATTCCGCCGGGAGGCCGCGATGCGCACGCCAGGCAGCACCCGTACGATCATCACCCTCGCTCTCGCCACGCTCGCGCTCGGATGCGACTCGACGGGCGGGCCGGGAACGGAACCCACACCGGAGGACATCGCGAAGGGACAGCAGATCTTCCGCATGGACACGTTCGGCGACGAGCAGTTCTGGACCGACACGCTGCATCTCGAGCGCGTGGTGCAGCAGGCGGTCGACCCGACGACCGCGCTCGCCGTGGGGCTCAAGGTGGACATGGACGCCCTGCCGGCCGACCTCGTGCAGGCGATCCAGGCCGGCAAGGTGGACCTCAAGAGCCCGGCGACGACGCTCGCGCTGCTCAAGCTCGACGCGGTGGTCGGCGTGAAGGGGACGGTCCAGTCGGTCGGCGGGCGGGACACGCTCACGCGCCTCGGCATCACCTGCGCGCTCTGCCACTCCACGGTCGACGACGCGTTCGCGAAGGGGATCGGGCATCGCAAGGACGGGTGGCCGAACCACGATCTGAACGTGGGCGCGATCGTGGCGCTGTCGCCGGTGCTGCCGGCGAGCGCGAAGGCGGTGTTCAACTCGTGGGGCCCGGGCATGTACGACCCGCGCTTCAACATCGACGGGCAGAACACGCCGCTCGTCATCCCGCCGGCGTACGGCCTCGCGCAGGTGCGCAACGAGACGTACACGGCCGAGGGTCCCGTCTCGTACTGGAACGCATACGTCGCCGTGACGCAGATGCATGCGCACGGCACGTTCAGCGATCCGCGGCTCGGCATCAACATCGTGCAGACGCCGGATCTCGTGACGTCGAAGCTGCCGGCGCTGCGCGCCTATCAGTTCAGCCTCCAGGTGCCGCCGGCACCGGCGGGCTCGTTCGACGCCGCGGCCGCCGCGCGCGGGCAGGTCGTGTTCAACGCGAGCTGCGCGAGCTGCCACGTCGGCGCCACGCTCACCGACAACAACAGCGGCGTGCTGCACGCGCCGAGCGAGACCGGCGTCGACGCGCGGTACGCGCTGCGCACGCCGACGAAGCGCTACCGCACCACACCGCTCCGCGGGCTGTGGCAGCACGCGCCATACTTCCACGACGGCAGCGCGAAGACGCTCGCCGACGTGGTCGAGCACTACGACACGGTTCGTGGGCTGCACCTCAGCGCGGCGCAGAAGCAGGACCTCGTGGCGTACCTGAAGACGCTCTGACGTCTTTCGCGCCGATGCACGGCTCCACGTACGAGAGTTCGTAGGACTGAAGAAGGACTGAAGGGGGACTGAAGAAGGACACTTGAAGGGTTCCCTCTTCAGTCCTCCTTCAGTCCTCCTTCAGTCCTCCTTCAGTCCTCCAGAGACACGTACGTGGAGTCCAGGATGGGCCCTCACGCCGGCGAGATGCGCATCTCTTCGCCGGCCAGGCGTCGCATCAGGTCGGCCAGCTCCGCGTGCCGCTCGGGCGCCCAGCCCGAGAGCGCGTCGCGCAGCCAGTCGAGACGCGCGGTGACGAGGCGCTCGAGGACCGCGTCGCCGGACGGAGTGAGCGGGTGGGCGTCGCCCTGCGGCGCGCGTGTCACGAGGCCGCGGTTGAGCAGCACGCGCAGCGCGGTCGCGAGGCGCGCGGGCTGGATGCCGCGCGCCCTGCCTAACGCGGCGACGTCGAGCGCGGGGTTCTCGTCGAGCCGCGCGAGCAGCCAGCACTCGGCGGCCGGCAGGTCGACACCGGCACGCTCCGCGGTGCGCTCGAGGAGCCGCTTCTGCACGTCGCGACGCGACAGCGCGGCGAGGCCCTGCGCGACCTGGGTGAGCGAGTCGTCCTCCGCCGGCATGGCGATCGCCTCGCCGACCTCCGTGCTCTTCGCGGCGACGGTCTCGCGCAGCGGCTTCTCCTCGAGCGCCCAGCTCAGCACGAACGCGAGCGCGCCGATCGCCGCCGCGACGACGAACACGGTGCCCAACGCGCCGGTGAACGCCGTGACGTACGTCTCGCGGAGCGCCGCGGGAAGCGCGCGCAGCGACTCCGGGCTCACGTGTGCGCCGCCACCCATCCCGCCCGGCGGCATGGTGCGGGCGAGCGTCGCAGCGAGCCTTCCGGCGAAGATCGCGCCGAGGACCGCCGTGCCGACCGAGCCACCGATCGACCGGAAGAGTGTGGCGCCCGACGTGGCGACGCCGAGGTCCTCGTACTCCACCGCGTTCTGCACCGCGAGCACGAGCACCTGCATCGTCATCCCCATGCCCATGCCCAGCACGAGCATGTACAGCGACGCCGTGCCGACGCCCGTGTCGGCGCGCAGCCGCGAGAGCAGCGCGAGGCCGAGCGTCATCACGGCGGTGCCGGCGACGGGAAAGATCTTGTAGCGTCCGCTGCGGCTGATGAGCTGTCCGGCGGTGATCGACGTCACCAGCATGCCGCCCATCATCGGCAGCAGCTCGAGCCCCGACGCGGTGGGGCTCGCGCCGCGCACGACCTGGAGGAACAGCGGCAGGTACGTGATGGAGCCGAACATCGCGAAGCCGACGATGAGCCCCACGGCGCCGCTCACGACGAACACGCGGTTGCGGAACAGCCGCGGCGGCAGCACCGGCTCCGCGGCCCGCCGCTCGACGAGGACGAACGCGGCGAGGGACAGCACGGACGCCGCGCCTAACGCGAGGATCGGCGCGGAGCCCCACGGGTACGTCGTGCCGCCGAGGTCCGTGAGCAGCACGACGCCGGCGAGCGCCGCGGCGAGCAGCCCGGCGCCGAGGTAGTCCACGACGTGCCGCGCCCGGCTCGTCGACGAGGGGAGCGTGGCCGCGAGCACGACGACCGCGATGGCGCCGAGCGGGAGGTTCACGTAGAAGATCCAGCGCCACGACAGGTGCGTCGTGAAGAATCCGCCGAGCAGCGGCCCCGCGATGCTGGACACGCCGAACACGGCGCCGAAGATCCCCTGGTAGCGTCCACGCTCGCGCGGCGGCACGATGTCGCCGATGGCCGCCTGCGTGCCGACGACGAGTCCTCCGCCGCCGATGCCCTGGATCGCGCGGAACAGGATGAGCTGGAGCATGCTGCGGCTCGCGCCGCACAGCACCGAGCCAGCGAGAAAGACGACGATCGCGGCCTGCAGCACGCGCTTGCGGCCGTACAGGTCCCCGAGCTTGCCGTACAGCGGCGTGACGACGGTCTGGGCGAGCAGGTACGCCGTCACGACCCACGCGAGCCGCTCGAGGCCACCGAGCTCCGACACGATGGTCGGGAGCGCGGTCGCGACGATGGTCGAGTCGAGGGCCGAGAGGAGCATGACGAGCATCAGCCCGGCGAACACGACGACGGGGTGGCGCGCGCGGGCGGGGGCGACGGCGGCGGGCCTGTCGAGAGCGGCGGTGGTCATGGGCGCCGGACGTGCAGAGTGCGTTCCGGCACCGGGGTCCACGCGAGACGGACCCGCCTGTCATGCCGTCGACAGCTTCCGGTGATCATCTTCGGTCGTGGCCGCCTTCCGTACCGCATGTCATCGCCAACGTCGCGCTCCGTACGCCCGGTCCGCTGGACCGTTCTCGCACCCGCGCTGCTCGCCCTTCACGCAAGCGTCGCCGTCGCGCAGCAGCCGGACAGCAGCGCGGGGCCCCTCGTGTCGCGCCGCGCGCTCGGCACGTTCGCCGGCTTCGTGGCGGCGGGCGCGGCGCTGTACCCGCTCGACCGTCGGCTCGAGCGCGCGTTCCGCGCGCCGGGCGTGCAGCGGAGCCTCGCCGCGCGCGACGCGGCGGCCGGCTTCAACCTGGTCGGCGACCCGGGCGTCATCGCGGCCGGCGTCGTGATGTTAGGCACGGGGTGGGTGGCGCGTCGCCCGTCGCTCGCGCGGGCGGGGCTGCACGCCACGGAGGCGATCGTGCTCGGTGGCTCGGCCACGGCGCTGCTGAAGATCGCCGCGGGGCGCCAGCGGCCGCTGCTGGAGCCGGGCGACCACGACGACTTCGCGCTCGGCCGCGGCAGGAGCGAGGGGCGCGCGTCGTTCCCGTCGGGGCACACGACGGCGGCGTTCGCGTTCGCGTCGGCGGTGAGCGCGGACGTGCGCGCGAGCCAGTGGCGGCGATCGCATCCGCGCGCCGCGGCGGCGACGGGCGCGGCGCTGTTCGGCGGCGCGGCGCTCGTGGGCGCCGCGCGCATGTTCGACGACAAGCACTGGGCGAGCGACGTCGCGGTCGGCGCCGGCGTCGGCACGCTCGCCGGCGACGTGGTGTCGGCGTATGCGCGAGCGCATCCCCGGTCGCGGCTCGAGCGGCTGGTCGGCCGCGTCGCGGTCGTGCCGTCGGCGCGCGGGCTCGCGCTCGGTGTCGCGACGCGATGACCCAGGCGCCGATGCCTAACGCGCAGCGCGGCCCGCTGCGTCGCTTCGTGGCGGCGCGGCTCGATCGCACGTCGTACCTCGGGCTGCACCTCACGCTCGGGCTGCTCGCGCTCGTGCTCGCGCTGTGGGCGTTCGGCGCGCTGCTCGGCGAGATCCTGGAGAACCAGGGACTCGTGCGATGGGACCAGGCGACGAGCGCGCGGATCCACGAGGCGATGACGCCGGGCCTCACGCGCGCCGCGCTCCTGCTCACGAACGTGGCCTCGCCGGAGGGGATGATCGTGCTCGGCCTGTGCGCGATGCTGCTGCTCTGGCGGAAGCACCGCCTGCTCGCGCACACGTGGATCGCCGCGGCGATCGGCGGCGAGATCCTGAACGCGGTGGTGAAGAGCGCCGTGCACCGCACTCGGCCGACGTACGGCGCGGGGTACCTGCATCTCAGCTCGTACAGCTTTCCGAGCGGCCACGCGATGGCGGCGACGATCGGCTTCGGGATGCTCGCCTACGTCCTGCACCAGCTGCGGCCGCGGCCCGCGGTGATCGTCGCGGCGTACACGGGGGCGCTGCTGCTCGTGGCGATGGTGTGCGCGACGCGCGTGTACCTCGGCGTGCACTACCCGAGCGACGTGCTCGGCGGGTTCCTCGCGGGCGCGGCGTGGCTCGCGGTGTGTGTCACCGGCGCGGGCATCGCCAGCCACCGCCGCGCGACGCCGACGACGCCGACGACCTGACACGGACACTCCCCTTCTCTCCCCTGCCACGATGCGACGTCTCGTTCCTCTCTGCATCCTCCTGTCCGCCGCCGCGCTGCACGCCCAGCCCGTGACGAAGGACGCGCCGAACTATCACGTGACGCACCGCGTGCGGCTCGGCGGCGCGGGCGGATGGGACTACCTGGTCGCGGACGCCGCGTCGCATCGGGTGTTCGTGACGCACGGCACGCACGTCGTGGTGGTGGACACGCGCACCGACTCGGTGGTGGGCGACATCGCGGACACGCCGGGCGTGCACGGCGTGGCGCTGGCGCCGGATCTCGGCCGCGGGTGGACGAGCAACGGCCGCGACTCCACGCTCACGGTCTTCGACTACACGACGCTCGTGCCGCTCGCGCGGATCCACGAGCCCGGCGTGAACCCCGACGCGATCACCTACGACTCGGCGACGAAGCGCGTGTTCGCGTTCAACGGCCGCAGCGGCGACGCGGTGGTGGTGGACGCGGCGACGGATTCGGTGCTCGGGCGCATCCCACTGGGCGGCAAGCCGGAGTTCGCGGTCACCGACGGGCGCGGGATGCTGTGGGTGAACATCGAGGACCGCGGCGAGATCGCGGCGATCGACACGCGCACGATGGCGGTGACGGCGCGGTGGTCGATCAAGCCGTGCGAGGAGCCGAGCGGGCTGGCGATCGACCGCGAGCACCGGCGGCTGTTCTCGGTGTGCGACGACGTGATGGCGGTGTCCGACCCCGACGCGCGGAAGGTGGTGGCGACGGTGAAGATCGGCGGCGGCCCGGACGCGACGGCGTTCGACGCCGAGCGCGGGCTCGTGTTCGCGTCGAACGGCGAGGACGGCACGATCACAGTGGTGCGCGAGAGCGGGCCGAGCACGTTCCGCGTGGTGCAGACCGTGCCGACGAAGAGCGGAGCGCGGACGATGACGCTCGACGCGACGACGCACGTGCTCTACACGGTGACCGCGGACTTCGAGCCGGCGGTCGCGGGGGCGCGGCCGGCGATGAAGCCGGACTCGTTCACGTTGCTGGTGATCGAGCCGTGAGACGCGCGGTCTCGCGCGCGACGTCGTCGAGCCGCCGTGACTACTTCAGACCACGAGTGATTCTCGATGCCGTTTCGTTCACTTCGTAGTCCACCGATGAAACGTTCTTGACGAACGGTCTGCTTACGACGGCCTTCACGAGGTCCGAGTGCATGAAGGCATCCATGGCTTCCTTGCTCTCCCACAAGTAGAAGCCCCCGAACGCGTTTCTTTCCTCGTCCGCCAGCCAGACCTTTGAAATGAGGCCATTCACATTGGCCAGCACGGGAGCGTCCGGCTCGACCATCTTTCTCAGATATTCCGCCTGCGAGATATCATCCAGCTGATACGTGATGATTTGCGCTTGCATGGTTTCCTCACAGGTGGGAGTCGTGAAGACGCGGTCGTTAGGCTGCGCTCCTGGTCGGGGTGAGTCGACGGTGATCGGGGTGATTCCCTCCGGGCTCGGGTGGTCGTGGGACCCGTGCGGCTAGTATCGATCCATCGGCGCAGCCGTCAAGTGACGGCGCGCCATCGCCATCCCCGCCGTCGCCGGCCAGCCGGCCCCGAACGGCGACGAGTGGTGACGCTCCCGGAGCGACGCCCGGCGCGAGCGGCCTACCGCCCCTCCACGTGCAGCACGCTCGAGTGCCGCTTGAGCGTGCGGAGGAGGAGATAGAGCACCAGCCCGGCGAGGAAGATGCCGACCCACATCGGATCCACCGCGGCCTCACCGCGCGCGGCGCTCTCGCGAACGACGTCGAGGGCGGTGAGGCACGCGACGACGCCGAAGACGGCGGAGTACTCGCGCTTCAGCACGTTGCGACCGGAGAACGGCAGCGTCGGCGCGCGCCACCGGCGCGGGTCGGGGAGGAACGCGGGCGTCTCGGCGGCCCACCGCTCGTACACGTCGCCGAACTTGCCGCGCAGGAACTCCTCCTCGGCGAACATGATGCGCTCGTAGTACAGCCAGAACGCGAGCGAGATCACGAGCGCGAGCCACGCCGACCGCGGGAACAGCGCGACGCCGAGCCAGTTCAGGAAGTTGCCGACGTACAGCGGGTGCCTAACGATCGAGTACATCCCGGTCGTGTTCACCGTGCTGGCGATCTGTCCCTCGGCGGTGTTGCGCCCCGACGTGCCGGCGGGCGCCGATCCGATGGCGAGCGCACGCACGGCGACGCCCGCCATCGACACGAGCAGACAGAAGAGGTCCCAGCCGCGATCGGGCACGGGCACCTCGCCGGCGCGCGCGCGCGCCCACGTCACGACGACGACCGGAACGAACAGGACGACCGGCAAGTAGCTCCGCCAGCGGAAGAGCCAGTTGCCGGCCGAGACGAACTCCTCACGTAACGGCATTCCACGAACCCTCGGGTACTTCGATCGGGCGGACGGCTTGAAAGGTACTTGGGCCCGAGGCTCGGCTGTACCCGTCCGGGCTCACGCGGAGACGCGGAGCGCGCGGAGAACTTCCAGGAACACTCGGTGTTCTCCGCGTGCTCCGCGTCTCCGCGCGAGATCAGCCCTGCAGCGTGTACTCCCGTCCCCGAATCGCCACGAGGAGCGTCGGCACGACGAACAGCGTGATGGGCGTGGAGAGCGCGAGGCCGCCGATGACCGCGAGCGCGAGGGGCCGCTGCAGCTCGGAGCCGGCGCCAAGGCCCAGCGCCAGCGGCAGGAGGCCGAACAGCGTGCACAGCGTCGTCATGAGGATCGGACGCAGGCGGATGCGCGCCGCCTCGCGGATCGCCGGCTCGAGCGCGAGGCCGCCGGTGCGCATGCGATGCCGCGTGAAGTCGAGCAGGATGATGCCGTTCTTCACGATGAGCCCCACGAGCAGGATGAGCCCCATGAAGCTCGACACGTTCAGCGGCGTGTGGGTGACGAGGAGCACCAGCATCGCGCCGACGAACGACAGCGGCGCGGCGAGCAGCACGACGAGCGGCTCGACGAACGACTCGAACTGCACGACCATCACCGCGATGACGCTGAGCGCGGCGATCGCGAGCACGAGCAGCAGCGCGCGGAACGCCGCCTGCTGGCTCGCGTACTGGCCGGCGAGCTCCACGCGCACGCCGCGCGGCGGCGGCGTGGCGGCGACCACGGCCTTCACGTCGTCCATGATGGGGCCGAGCGCGCGCCCGCTGATGTCCGCGGTGACGTCGATCATCTGCTGCTGGTTCTCCCGCAGCAGCTCGGCCCGCGTCTCCGTCGGGTGGAAGCTCGCGAGCGCGCCGAGCGGCGTGGTGGCGCGCGACTCCGGCGAGACGATCGGGATCGCGCCGAGCTGCGCGGGGTCGAAGCGCACCGAGTCGGGCGCGCGCACGCGGATGCCGATCGCGCGATCGGAGAGGCGCACGTCGCCGCCCTCGGCGCCGAGCAGCGCGCCGGCGACCTGCGCGCTCACCTGGTCCGGCGTGAGCCCGACGCGGTTCGCCTCCGCCGCGTCGATCGTCATCTGCATCTCGGCGCTCGGCTCGCTCACGCCGTTGTAGACGTCCTCGAGCCCCTCGACCTTCTCGAGCTTCTCACCGAGCGCGTGGCCGTACGCCTCGAGCGCGGCGAGGTCGGATCCGAACAGCTTGATCTCGACGGGGCTCGCCGCGCCGGCGAGGTCGTTGATGACGTCGGAGAGGATCTGCACGAACTCGACGCGCATGCGCGGCACCGCCGCCTGCACCCGCGTGCGCACCTCGTCGATGACCTCGAACACGCTGCGGTCGCGCTGCGACGGGGAGCGCAGACGCACCGCGATGTCGCCGGTGTTCTGCTCGGTGGCGAACAGCCCGAGCTCCGCACCCGTGCGGCGCGACGTGCCCGCGACCTCCGGCGTCGTCGCGAGGATGCGCTCGACGACGTGGAGCTGCCGGTCGGTCTCGGCGAGCGCGGTGCCGCCCGGCGTGACGTAGTCGAGGATGAACGCGCCCTCGTCCATCTCGGGGAGGAACCCGGTGCCGACGAAGTGGTACACCGCGGCGCCCGCGGCGACGAGCACCACGGCGGCGGCGAGCATCGTGCGGGTGTGGTGCAGTGCCCCTGCGAGGGCGCTCTCGTAGCGCGAAGCGAGCGTGTAGCGTGGAGCGGGGAGCGTGGAGGGCTCCTCGGAGCCGTCCATGCTCCACGCTCCACGCTCGTCGCTCGTCGTCAGGAACTGCTCCGCCATGAGCGGGATGACGGTCAGCGCGAGCACGAGCGAGACGAGCACCGCGATGGTGAGCGTGATCGACAGCGCGCGGAAGAACTGTCCCTCGACGCCGGTGAGGAGGCCTAACGGAAGGAAGACGACCACGGTGGTGATCGTCGACGTCGTCACGGGCCAGATCAGCTCCTGCACCGCGTGGCGCACGGCGATCGCGCGGTCCGGTGTGAGGTGCAGGTGGCGGACGATGTTCTCGGTGACGACCACCGCGTCGTCGATGACGAGCCCGATGGCGATCGCCATCGCGCCGAGCGTCATGAGGTTGAACGTCTGCCCCACGCGCGCCATGACGAAGACGGTGATCGCCATCGTCAGCGGGATGGCCGACGCGCTGATCGCGGTGATGCGCGCATGGCGCAGGAACACGAGCAGCACGAGCACGGCGAGCACCGCGCCGACGAGCATCGCGTCGCGCACCGAGCGCACCGCGTCGCGGACGAGCGCGGCCTGGTCGTACACGGGCTTCAGCCGCACGCCCGGCGGGAGCGCGGCCTTCAGCTCCGCGGCGAGCGCGGCGACGCTGTCGGAGATCGCGAGGGTGTTGCCGCCGATCTGTCTCGTCACGTTCAACAGTGCGGCCGGCCTGCCGTCGCCGGCGATGACGCGCACGTGGTCCTCGGTGCCGGGGAGCACGCGCGCGACGTCGCGCACGCGGAGCCCGCGGCCGACGACGATCGACGCGACGTCCTCCGCCGACTGCGCCTCGGTGGTCGTGACGACGAGGTACTGCTTGTAGCCCGTCGGCATGCGGCCGACCGCGTTCACCGTGGTCGCCTGCCGGATCGCGGCGGCCAGGTCGTCGTACGTCATGCCCTGCGCGGCGAGGCGCGCGGGATCGGCGACGACCTCGATCTCGCGCACGTCGCTCGCCTGGACGTCGACGCGGCCGACGCCGGGCACGCGCGCGAAGATGGGGCGGATCTGGTACTGCGCGATGTCGTACAGCGTCGCCGGGTCGCCGCCCTCGAGGTTGTACGAGAGGATCGGGAAGAGCGATGGCGTCTGCCGCTCGACCTGGATGTCGAGGCCCGCCGGCAGCTCGGACTGCACCTGGTTCACGCGCGCCTGCACCTGCTGCAGCGCGTACTGCATGTCGGCGCGCTCGGCGAACGTGACGTTGATCTCCGCCCCGCCGCGGATGGACTTCGACTGCACGCGCGTGACGCCGGGGACGATGCTCACCGCCTCCTCGATCGGGCGCGTGACCGAGAACAGCACCTGCCGCGCGCCGAGCGCGGAGCCCTGCACCACGACGGTGATGCGCGAGAAGTTGAGCTCCGGATAGATCGCCGACGGCAGCGTGAACGCGGCCCACACGCCGGCCGCGCTGAGCAGCGCGACGACGAGGTAGACGAAGCGGCGCTGCGCCGCGAGGAGCCCGAACAGTCCGCTCGAGGACGTCGTCGTCACGGCTTCTCGCGCGCGGTGGACGCACCCGCCTGCTCCGGCGACACGACCTTCGCGCTGTCGGCGACGCCGTACGCGCCGTACGTCACGATGCGCTCGCCCGCCGCGAGCCCGCTGGTGACCTCGACCACCGAGTCGGCGCGCGCGCCGACGGTGACCGGCCGCGCGTGCGCCACGCTCCGCGCGTCGACGACGAACACCTTGTAGCCGTCGCCCTCCGGCACGAGCGCGTCGATCGGCACCACCACGGCGCGCGGCTTCACGGCGACGGCGATCCGGCCGGACACGGTCTCGCCGATGCGGAGCGGGCGGCGCACCGCGGGGACGCGCACGCGCACCGCCACGCTGCGCGTCGCCTCCTCCACCGCCGCGCCGACGTCGACGACGGTGCCGATGCCTAACGGCTCGGCGGTCGCGCCCTGTCCGGCGCCGAGCGCGACCTTCGCGCCCGGCGTGACGCGCGCCGCCTCGCTCGGCGTGGCGTAGAGCACGACGTCGAGTGCCGACGGGTCGGCCACCTCGACGAGCGGCTGCGACGGGTCGACGGTGGCGCCGAGCGTGGCGGCGAGCTTCGTGACGACGCCGGCGATCGGGGAGCGCACCGTCGCGAGCTGCTCCTGCCGCCGCGCGCCGACGAGATCCGAGCGCGCGCGCGCTCGAGCTCCGCCGCCGCCTGCTCGGCCTCCTTCCGCGGCACGATCCCCTCGGCGACCAGGCGGCGCGTGCGCTCGGCGTTCTGCTGGGCGGCCGACACCGCGGCCTCCGCGCTGCGCGACGACGCGGCGAACGTCTCCGGATCGAGCACGACGAGCGGCTGCCCCGCGGCGACGCGCTGGCCCGGGGTCACGAGCACCTGCGTCACCCGCCCCTGCGTCGGCACGCCGAGCGACGCGACGTGTCCCGCCTGCGCGACGACGGTGCCGATCGCGCTCACCGACTCGGTGAACGGCTGCGCGGCGACGACGGCGGTGCGCGCACCGACGACGGCGGGCACCGCCGACTCGCCCTCCGCGGCCTCCGACTCGTGCTTGCAGGCGGCCGCCGCGAGCGCGACGGCGAGGAGGGCGAGGCGCGTCATCGTCAGCCGCGTCATCGGGAAGCGTCGGGGGTGAGCGTGAGCGCGCGGAGGATCGACGCGGCGATCCAGGCGTCGGAGAGATCGGCGACGTACTGCGCGAGCACGTCGCGCGCGTTGCGCTGCGCCTCGAGCGCGCCGGGGAGCGCCGCGGCGCCCTCGCGGTAGGCGACGAGCGACTTCGCCGCGATGCGCTCCGCGGCGTCGAGGAGCTGCCGGTCGCGGCGCACCTTCTCGAGCGCGACGGCGAGCTCGCGCCGCTCGCGCGCGATCTCGGTGCGGTTCTCGACCTCGGCGAGCGCGAGCTCCGCGCGCGCGCGCTCGTGCTCCGCGTCCGCCTGCGCGATGGGGCCGCGGTTGCGGTTCAGCAGCGGGAGCGGGATGGTCACGCCGACCGTCGGCAGCACGCCGGGCTCGTCGCCCTTCGGGTCGCGCGTCTCGAAGCCGGCGGTGATCGCGGGTCCCGCCCACACCGACCGCCGCTCGGCCAGCGCGCCGAGCCGCGCCGACTCCACCGACGCGCGCGCCGCCGCGATCTGCAGCGTGGGCCCGGCCGGGACGTCAGGCCCGATGCCTAACGACGCCCCAGCGGGCGCCGGCTCGTCGGGCGGCGCGGCGAGCGAGTCCGCCGGCGCGAGCGTGGCCTCGTCGGCGGCGAGGCCGAGCGCGGACTGGAGGTCGAGCACCGCGGAGACATAGGCGAGCGAGTCGGCGGCGGCGGCGTTCGCCTGCTGGCCGGCGTTCACCGTCGCGAGCTCCACGTCGAGATCGCTCGCATCGCCGGCGTCGCGACGCTTCTCGGCGATCACGCGCAGGCTGTCGGCGTCCTGCGCGTTGCGGCGCGAGAGGCGGAGGCGCTCGCGCGCCGCGAGAGCCAGCGTGTACGTCGTGTCGGCGCCGAGGGCGACCGCCGCGCGCGCGAACGCGAAGCGGTACTGCGCGGCGTCGCGTCCCACCTGCGCCGCGCGGATGCGCGCCGCGCGGAGGCCCGGCAGGTCGAGCGGCAGCTCGGCCTCCACGTGGTACTGCGGCGCGGACTTCGAGTAGCCGGCGACGAGCGCGGGGTTCGGCCGGGCGCGCGCGACGAGCAGCCCCGCGTACGCGAGCGACGTGTCGGCGCGCGCGACGCCCAGGCGCGCGCCGCGCGCGAGCGCCGCGGCGACGGCCTCGGTGCGCGTGATCGACGTCGGTGTGGTGGGCGGTGTCCCCTGCGCGGCCGCGGCGCGCGCGATCGAGGCGATCAAGCAGCACGCGGCCAGCACCAGGCCGGTCGTGGAATGCATGGGCGTACGGGTGGGAGATGCCGGGCGAACGCTACGGCGCGTAGCTGTCAGGGGGATGACACGGCGGGCGCTGCGCCGTTCGCCGGCGGGAGCGTCACGCGCACCACGGTGCCGCCCGCGGGCGCGGGCTCGAGGCGGATGTCGCCGCCGTGCGCCGTCGTGATCCAGCGCGCGATCGCGAGGCCGAGCCCCGCGCCGTCGGCGCCGTCTGCTCCGTCGCCGCGATCGCGCGACGCCTCGCCGCGCCAGAAGCGCTCGAACACGTGCGGCAGCTGCTCGACCGGCACGCCGACGCCGTCGTCGGCGACGAGGAGCGTCGCGCGCCCCGCGCTGTCGCCGACGCGCACGCGCACGTGGCCGCCCCGCGGCGTGAACTTCACGGCGTTGTCGAGCAGGATCATCACGAGCTGCCGCAGCAGCGTGGCGTCGCCGTCGACGGCAGCCTCCTCGAACTCGTCGACCGACAGCTCGACGCCCTTCGACGCGGCGAGCGCGCGCGCGGCACCGACCGCGTCGAGCGTCACGTCGTCGAGGAAGACGCGGGCGCGCGCGATCGGCCGCTCGCCGGCGTCGGCGCGGGCGAGCGTGAGCAGGTCCTCGACGATGCGCCCCATGCGACGGCCTTCCTCCTCGATGCGGCCGAGCGCCGCGGCATACGCGGCCGCGTCGCGCGGCTGCTGCAGCGCGACCTCGGCGCTGCTCCGCAGCACGGTGATCGGCGTGCGCAGCTCGTGCGCGGCGTCGGCCATGAAGCGGCGCATGTGCGCGATGTTGCGCTCCACCGGCGCGGTGGACTGCCGCAGCAGCAGCCACACCGCGCCGGTCACGAGCACGACGGCGAACAGCGACGCGCCGCCGAACGCGGCGATGAGCTCCGCGTAGCGATCCTCCAGCTCCACCTGGTCGGCGACGGCGACGGCGATCATGCGCGCGCCGCTCGCGAGCGCGAACCGCTCGGCGTGCAGCCGGAGCGTGCGCGGGTGCGCGCCTTCCGTCTCGTGGTCGACGTCGACCGGACCATGGCCCGCGCGCTCGGCGGCGGCGCGGATCCACGCGTCGACGCGCGCGGGCTTCACCGGGCGGCCGGCGCCGTCGAGCAGGTACAGCGCGCGGTCGGGAACGTGCAGCTCGTCGACCGCGTCGACGACGTGGCCGGTGGCGCTCGCCTCCATCTCACGGATGCGCGCGGCGCGCTCGAGCTCCTCCGTCGCGTCCGCGAGCGAGCGGTCGAGGTCCGTGCGGAACTGGTGCCGGATGGCGAGATAGAGGCCGCCGAGCAGCAGCGCGAGCACGGCGCAGAACGTCGCGACGTACCAGCCGATGAGCTGTCGCCGCAGCGCGCCTAACGGCCCGCGCGCGGTTCGCCGGTCGTCAGACACCGAACCGGTACCCCGCGCCGCGCAGCGTGTGAATCAGCTTCGGCTCGTAGTCGTCGTCGATCTTGCGGCGCAGGCGGCGCACGAGCACCTCGAGCACGTTCGTGAACGGGTCGTGGTTCTCGTCCCACACCTGCGCCGTGATCGCCGCGCGGTCGACGACCTGGTCGCGGTGGCGCACGAAGAGCTCGAGCAGCGCGAACTCCTTCGCCGTCAGCTCGATCGGCGCGCCGGCGCGTCGCACGCGATGCGCGGCGAGGTCCACCTCGAGGTCCGCCACGCGCACCGTCTCCCACGCGCCGCGCGCGCCACGCGCGCCGCGCCGGGCGAGCGCGCGCATGCGGGCGAGCAGCTCGCGCAACGCGAACGGCTTCGTGAGGTAGTCGTCGGCGCCCACGTCGAGGCCCGTGACGCGATCGTCGACCGTGTCGCGCGCGGTGAGCATGAGGATCGGCGTCCCGACGCCGCGCGCGCGCAGCTCGCGGCACAGATCGAACCCGCTGCCGCCGGGGAGCATGACGTCGAGCAGACAGAGGTCGAAGCCGCCGCCGACCGCGCGCGCGAGCCCGTCGCGATACGTGCCGGCGCGCACGACCTGGATCTCGTGCTCCGCGAGCCCCGCGCGCAGCACGGCCGCGATCTTCGGATCGTCCTCGACGAGCAACACGCGCATCTGAGACCTCAGGGCAGGAGGGCAGGAGGGCGCGCGAAACGCGAGGGCAGGAGAGTCCGAAATCTCTCCTGCCCTCGCGTTTCGCGCGCCCTCGTGCCCTCCTGCCCTCGCCGTGCGAGGCAGAGCGAGAGCGCGAGCGGCGGCAGCCCCGCGCTCTCGCGGCGCAGGTCCACGCGGTCGGCGTCTTCGATCGGGTACGGCGTGACGCGGCCGTTCACGACGCGCATCTGCGAGCCGTAGAGCTGCCTGCGACCGGCGCGCACGCGCAGGCGGTCCTCCAGCACCGCGACGTCGGCGGGGAGCGACTCGTCGGGGCCGGCGTCCGCGAGGCGGTGCAGCACGACCGGCGCGAGCGCGGTATCGCCGGCGGCGACGAGCCACACCGCGCGCACGCCGGCGGGGCCGACGACGCTGCGCGTGGGCCACCGCGCGCCGCGCTGCGCGGCGAGCGCGCGGAGCCGTTCGACCGTGGCGCTGTCGCCGCGTCCGGCCGGCGGCGCGCCGTGGAGCTCGAAGCCGAGCTGCACGGGGAGCGGCGCCTCGATGTCGAGCGACGTGCCGCGCACGAGCGCGTCGCGCAGCGCGTCGTCGCTCCAGCCGCCCTTCGACTCGTCGAGGCGCGCGCGCTGGTCCTGGTACCACGCCGCGGTGGAGTCGACGCGGCACGCGCCCTGGCCACGACGCGGCTGCGCCTTCGTCACCGGCTGCGCGGTCTGCGCCGCGACGGGCGCGGCGAGCAGCAGTGCGGCCAGCGGCCTAACGAATGGGAGCGGCATCGGGGAAACGTTGCGGCCCAGCGCGGGCCGGCCGCCAGAGTATACCCCGGATCCCCTGCCGAAGTGTCCGGGGTCCGTGACGGCGCCGATGACGGCGCGGGCGATGCTGCGCCGACGATACGGCGCGATGGGGCGCGAACGGCGTCTCACACCGCGGCACGGCGCCGTGCTGCGTGGTTCAGCGGTGTGAAACGGTGCGTGCGCAGCATCGCGCCGTACCGTCCGCGCCGTATCGCCACCGCCGCGCGCGGCGCCGTTGGACGCCGTCAGGTCAGCGACGCTCGAGCGTCACCCCGGCGCGCACCGTGCGCGGCAGCCCGTACGAGATCAGCGCCGCCGTCCCCGCGCCCGACAGGTTGATCTGGTACTGCTCGTCCGTGATGTTCTCGACCGACACGAAGCCCGTCACGCCGCGCACGATCTCGCGCTGCACGTTCGCGTCGAGCACCGAGAACGGCTCGAGCGGCACGCCCTGCAGCGTCGTCGTCTTCCCCTCGTGCCGCCAGATGCCGGTCCATGCGCCGAGCAGCGGCGACGTGTACGTCGCGCGGATGGTCTGCTTCGGCGAGGGCACGCGGTTGACGTGCGGCTTGTGATCCGGGTCGGCGATGTTCGTCTGCTGGCGCGCGTCGTCGTAGCTCGCGCTCCCGCTCACGAACAGCGCCTGGATCGGCCGCACGGCGAGGTACGCCTCGGCGCCGCGGCTGCGGACCGCGTTGACGTTGAGCCGCTGCCGCGTCGTCACGCCGCCGCTCGTCGAGATCGTCGTCGGTACGTTGAAGTCGTAGTAGTCGGCGACGTACGCGGTGCCCTTGAGCTGCACCCACGCCGCCGGCTGCCAGTCGAGGCCGACCTCGCGGCCCAACGCCGTCTCCGGCGCGAGCTCCGGGTTCGGCAGCGTGATCTGCGTCGGCGAGATCTGCTTGCGGTAGAGCTCCGCGAGGTTCGGCGCGCGGAACGCGCGGTAGGCCGCGGTATGGAGCGACAGCGCGGGCAGCGCCTGCCACCGCACGCCGACGCGCGGCGAGAACGCGGCGCGCGTGCGGTTCGGGTACGACACGGTGCCCGCCGCCGCGTCGACCGAGCGGCCGTTGTCGTTCGTCCACCCGTCGACACGCGCGGAGAGCTCCACGCGCAACGTCGCTACCGGCGCCGCGATCGCCTGCACGAACGCGCCGCTCAGGCTCTGGTCGCCGCCGGAGAGGATCGTGCGCGTGACGCGGCCGCAGCTCGCGCCGGGGCACGTGGTGTTGAAGTCGACCTCGTCGAAGTTGCCGTTGTAGTGCCGGTAGTCGCCGCCGACGCTGAACGACTCGAGGCCGAACAGGTTCGTGCGCGTCCACATCGCCGACGCGCCCCAGTCGTGGCTCGGGATGTCGGCGACGACGTTGCTGTCCTCGCACTGCCGCGGGAGCGACGACGGCACCGCGCACGTGCCGGAGTTCGCGCGCGGCGCGGTCGAGCGCTGGTGCTCGTCCTGCCGGCCGTCCCACGCCCGCACCGTGAGCAGCCCCGTCGCGTACGCGCCGACGTCGAGCCCCGCGTTCAGCTCCTTCATGTCGCGCGTCTGGTAGTTCAGCGCCGTGCCCGCGATGCGATTGTCGCCGTACCCATGGCCGGTGACGAACGCCGAGAGCCGCGCCGACGGCGCGTAGTTGAGCCGCACGTGCAGGTTGCGCTGCACGATCTCCGAGCGCTGGTCGATCGCGCCCGGCGACGTGCTCGGGACCTGCGACGCGACGCCGTTCGTCACGACCGTCGTGCTCCCCGGGCCGATGAGCCGGTAGCCGCCGCCGCTCTGGTAGTCGCCGCTCACGTTCGCGGTGAGCGCGCCGGCGATCGGGATGCCGGCCGATGCGAACACGTGCCGGGCGTCGCGGCTCCCACCCTCGACCGTCACGCTCGCCGCGCCCGGCGACAGCGGCCGCGAGTAGAACGAGATCACGCCGCCCATCGCGCCGTTGCCGTAGAGGCTCGACGTGCCCCCCTCCACGACCTCGACGCGGTCGAGCAGCCGCATCGGCACGCGCCCCCAGTCGATCCACTCGCCCCACGCGTCGTTCACCGGGATGCCGTCGAACAGCACCGCCGTGCGCCCTTCGTCGACGCCGCGGATCGACACGATCTGCGCCGTGCCGCCGACGAGGCTCGACGTGCGCGGCAGCTCCACGCCGGGGATCTCGCGCAGCAGATCCTGCGTCTCGCGCGCCGGCGTCGTGCGGATCTGCTCCGGCGTGAGCACGTTCACCGTCGACGCCACACGGTTCGCCTCGACCGGCGTGCGCGTCGCGGTCGTCACGACGCTGGAGAGCAGCAGCGAGCCCGTCTCGAGCGCGACGTCGAGCGTCGCCGGCTGACCGCGCACGACCTGGATGGTGCGCCGCACCGGACGGTAGCCGAGCGCGGTGACGAGCAGCTCGTAGCGGCCCGTCGGCAGGTCGCGCAGCACGTAGCCGCCGGCGGCGTCGGTGACCGCGACGCGCGCCGGCGACTCGACGGCGACCCGCGCGCTCGCGAGCGGCGTGTGGTGCTCCGCCGTGGTCACCGTGCCGCGCACGGCGACCGGGGCCTGCGCGACGAGCGGCGCGGCCGGTACGAGCAGCGCGACGCAGAGGGCGGGGGCGCGGCGGAGGAGAGGGCTCATCGATCGTCCAGGAAGGGTGTGCGGCGGGGCCGCCGAGGTGGCGCGCCCGCCGTGAATAACGTCCCGCACGATACGCTCGTTGTGCCGCCGCCGGTCCCCGGCGGGCACCGAATGTCTATGCAACCGGTGGGGCGCCGAATAGTCTTTTCCCTGACAGGAGCGCAGTCGCGCCCGGTAAGAAGCCCCGAGGTCGGGGCCGAGTCCTCACCCCGCAGGCCGTCGCCACCCGCCGCTGCCGCATGAATATGCCGCCGCCCCGCCGCCCTCTCCTGGCCGGGCAGGACCTGCAGGCGCTCCTCGTGGAGCATCTCGCCGACCACGCGATCTTCGCCCTCGACCGCGACGGACGCGTCGTGACGTGGACGGCCGGCGCCCGCCGGATGAAGGGATGGGACGACGCGGAGATCCTCGGCCAGCATTTCTCGCGCTTCTACACGCCGGAGGACGTCGCCGCCGGCCTTCCCGAGCGGCTGCTGGCGGTCGCCGCCGAGACGGGCACGGCCCAGCACGAGGGGTGGCGCGTGCGGAAGGACGGCTCGCGCTTCTGGGCGGACGTGGTCATCACCGCGCTCCGCGACGAGCGCGGCGCGCTGGTCGGCTTCGCGAAGGTGACGCGCGACCGGACCGAGCGGATCGAGGCGGCGGCGCGCGCCGAGCGGCTCGCCGCGCAGTCGCTGGAGCTCGAGCACCAGGTGGAGGAGGCGCAGGCGCTGGCGGAGGAGAACGAGCGGCTCTACGCCGAGGCGCGCGAGGCCGCCGCGCGGCTCTCGCTGCTCGACCACGCCGTGCAGGCCGCGTCGGAGTCGATCGTCATCGCGACCGCGGAGTTCGACGACGAGGGACCGCACGTGCTGTTCGCAAATCCCGCGTGCAGCCGCCTGACGGGCCGCACGGTCGAGGCATTGGTCGGGCTGCCGCTGCGCGCGGTCCTGCGCTTCGAGGCGCGCGACGGCGCGTCGCGCGCGGCACGGGCCCGGCTGCTCGCGGGGCAGCCGGCGAACGGACACATCGACTTCGCGGCGCCGGACGGCGGGCGGCGCGTGCTGGAGTACCGCACCGCGCCGATCCGCGAGGCGAGCGGCGCGCTGCGCCATCTCGTGGTCGTGCTGAGCGACGTCACGGAGCGCGTGCGCGTGGAGGAGCAGTACCGGCAGGCGCAGAAGATGGAAGCGTTAGGCCAGCTCGCCGGCGGCATCGCGCACGACTTCAACAACCTGCTCACCGTCATCGGCGCGAACGCGGCGTTCCTCGATCAGGCGATCGCCGCCGACGACGCGCGCCACACCGACGTCGACGAGATCCGCGGCGCGGTGGCGCGCGCCGGCGCGCTCACGCGGCAGCTGCTCGCGTTCAGCCGCCGGCAGCCGTTCGCGCCGCGCGAGCTGGATCTCAACGACGTGGTGCAGGGCGCGGAGTCGCTGCTGCGCCGCGTGCTCGGCGAGAACATCGAGCTCGTGACGCGGCTCGCCGACGGGCTGCCGGCGATCGTCGCCGACCGCGGCCAGCTCGAGCAGGTGCTGCTCAACCTCGTGGTGAACGCGCGCGACGCGATGCCCGACGGCGGGCGGCTCGAGATCGCGACGTTCGCCGCGGCCGATGGCGGCGTGACGCTGCGCGTGCGCGACTCGGGCGTGGGCATGAGCGCGGAGACGCAGTCGCGCATCTTCGAGCCGTTCTTCACGACGAAGGAGCCGGGGAAAGGGACGGGGCTCGGCCTGTCGACGGTGTACGGCGTCGTCGGGCGACTGGGAGGGCGCATCATGGTGGAGAGCGCGCCGGGCCGCGGCGCGACGTTCACCATCCAGGTGCCGCCGCCGACCGCGGCTCCCGCCGCGCCGGCCGAGGCGCAGGACGAGACGGGCCCCTCGGCGGGACGTGGCGAGGTCGTGCTGCTCGTGGAGGACGAGGAGGCGCTGCGGCGGGTCGCGCGGCGCGCGCTCGTCGCCGCCGGGTATCACGTCGTCGACGCGCCCGACGGCCCGACCGCGCTCGCGACCGCGGCGACGCTCGATCGCGTGGACTTGCTCGCGACCGACGTCGTCATGCCGGTGATGCGCGGCTCCGCGCTCGCCGCTCGCCTGCGCGAGCGGTTCCCCGCCCTGCGCGTGCTCTACATCTCCGGCTACACGGGCGACGTCGAAGTGGAGCGCGAGCGCTCGGAGCCGGGAACGCGCTTCCTCGAGAAGCCCTACGACGGCAACGCGCTCGCCCGCGCCGCGCGCGCGCTGCTCGACGCCTGAGCGCCTAACGGCGTCGCGACGGGCGCATCGGCGCGCAGCACGCCCGAGAGGATCCACAGCCCCGCGGCGAGGTACGCGACGCCGCCGGGGATCCACATGATGAGCCCCGCGAGCTCCTGATCCTCGAGCGGCGTGAACCCCCACGGCGCGGTGGTGGTGAGGTACGCCGCGATGAGCGGCCGGTCGGCGAACGTCAGCAGCGCGCCGAGCGCGCCGGTGTGCAGCGCGGTGAGGAACAGCACGAGCAGCCGCGTGGCGAGCCGGTCGCGTCCGCGCGCGCCGAGCACGGCCCACCAGAAGAGCAGCGCGGTGCCGAGGAAGCTCGCGTGCTGCAGCGCGTGCGCCGCCTCGCTGCGCAGCGCGAGCCCGTACAGCGCCGGCGCGTGCCACATCCACACCGCGGCCCCGTGTATCGCGGTCGCGGTCCACGGCTCGGCCAGCGCGTGGAGCGGGCGCACCGTGCGGGCGAGCCGCGCCGCGCCGCGGTGCGTGCGTCGCGGCAGCGCCCACGCCAGCGCGACGAGCGGCCGGCCGAGCACGAGCAGCGGCGCGGCGACGGCCATGAGCAGCTCGTGCTGCGCCATGTGCGCCGAGAACAGCGCGGCGCCTAACGGATGGAGCGGCGACACGAGCGCCCCGGCGAGCGCGAGCCAGCCGAGCGCGAACGCGACGACGGCGCCGCGCGTCACGCCCCGGTCGGGGCCCGCCCGCCGGCGCAGCCGGACGACGCCCCACGCGTAGGCGAGGCCGAGCAGCAGCACGGCGACGACCGCGCCGGGCTCTGTGAGCCATGCGCCGGCGAGATCGTGCGGCTCCGGGGGCCGACCGGGATGGGCGAGCGCAACGCGCGGCGCCGTCAGGAGCAAGACGAGTACGAACCGTGCCGTTCGATTCGACCGCAGAGGACGCAGAGGACGCAGAGGAGAACCAACTGCTGTCGGCTTCCTCTGCGTCCTCTGCGGTTCGAATGCCGAGCCCATGTCACGGCCCCGCCACGTCGAGCCGTGGCACGTGGTACGACGCGAGCAGGCTGTCGATCGTCGGCTTGCGCCGCACGAGGATCGCGTCGAGCGAGTCGCGCAGCGCCGTGTCGCCGCGCCGCACGCCCATCGCGATGTCGAACACGAACGGCAGGAACGGCAGGTCGATCTGCGGCGACACCGGCGTGACCGCGAGCGGCCGCGGCGCGCGCGCGGCGAAGTAGCCGGCGAGCGGTCCCCACGCGATCGCGACGTCCACGTCACCGCGCGCGACCGCGTCCACCACGCGCGCCGGCGGCGCCGGCTCGCGGTAGTCGCCATACACCGTGTAGCCGCGCAGGTGGTCCGGCGGCACGTCGCGCGCGAGCAGCGCGTGCACCGGCGGCGTCGCCGCGTAGTCGTCGCCGACGACGCTGACGCCGATGCGCAGCCGCTTCAGCACCGGGTCGTCGAACGACCGCACGTGTGGGCCGCCGCGCTGCGTGACGAACACGTACGTCGAGCGATAGTACGGCCGCGTACGCAGCGCGCGGTCGAAGCTCGCCGGGATGCCGAGCAGCACGTCGCAGGCGCCGGCGGCGAGCGTGTTGCGCACGTAGCCGCGCCGCTGCGCCCACCAGGTGTACTCGAGCCGCGCGTGCAGCTCGGTCGCGAGCAGCTCCGCGATGTGATTCTCGAACCCCGCGCCGGTGCTGTCGGAGAACGGCAGGTTGTTCGGGTCGGCGCACGCACGCAGCACGCGCGCACCGGGGGTGCCGGCGACCCACACGGCGGGCGCGAGACCGGACGGCGCCTGCGCCGCGTCGCGCGGCGAGAGGGCCGCGCCGCCGTCCGCCGCGGACGCGGTCGGCGCGGCAGCGGCGGCGCCGCGGCCGCGCGCGACGAGGACCGCGGCGACGACGAGTGCAGCGGCGACCGTGAGCACGGCGACGAGCCGGCGACGGCGCCGAGTGGGCGACGGATGCGTGACCATGGGATCCCTGGGACTGGCGCCGCTAAGATGTCGCATCTTTCGTTCCCGATACGTCGAGCCCGGCGCAATCCTTGCGCGCGTCGTCGGTGATGCTCGACTTCCGTGCCTTCCTCGGCGATCGCCCCGTCGACCGCCGCGCACTGCTGCGCCTCGCACTCGCGATCCCGTTCGCGCGCGTCCTCGCGCCGCGGCGTGTGCGTGTCGTGCTCGTCGGCGCGCCCGATCCGTCGCTCGCCGACGCGCTCGCGTTCGGCGTCGACGAGGCGACGCGCTCGGCGCAGCCGTTCGGTGTCGCGGTCGCGCTCGAGCGCGCCGCGGACGCCGCCGCGGTCACGGCGGCGCGCGACACGGCGCTCGTGCTGTTCGGCGGCGACGACGCGGCGGACTGCCGCGCGGTGGCGGCGCGCGCGCGCACGCTCGGCGCGGTGTACGTCGACGCGTGGTGCGGGCTCGACGCGTGGACCCGGCGCGCCGACGGGTGCGCGCGCGCGATCGTGCACGTCGCGCCGTCGGACGCGATGCGCGTCGATGCGCTCGGCGCCGGCGCGCCCGAGGCGCTCCGCGCGCGCCGGTGGCTCGTCACGACGGCCGACGCGTCGGACGCGCAGATGCTGCTCGCCGTGCGCGGCGCGCGCGCGCTCGGCGCCGCGGGCGCGACGGTGGTCGGCCTCGTGGGACAGACCCGCACCGACGGCGCGGCGCACGACGCGCTGCTGCACGTCGGCACGACGATCGAGGCGCGACTCGCCGACGACGCGAGGCCGCTGCGCGCCGTCGGCTGGCACGCGTCGCTCGAGCCGTACGGCGGCGCGCAGCTCGGCGACCGCTTCCGGGGCGCGGTCCATCGCCCGATGGACGAGCGCGCGTGGGCCGCGTGGGCGGGGGTGAAGCTCGTCGTCGAGGCCGCGCTGCGCGCGGGCGCCGCGGAGTCGATCGCGCAGCGACTCGCGCGCGCGGACTTCATCTTCGACGCGCACAAGGGCGTGCCGCTGTTCGTGCGCGCCGAGGACCGACAGCTCGTGCAGCCGCTCTATCTCGTGCGCGCCGGAGACGATGGCGCGGACACCGTGGTCGCGACGGCGCCGCGCGTCGGCGGCGGCGACCCGCGCGCGCGGCTCGCCGCGCTCGGCCGCGAGCCGCACGCGTGCGGGGCCGGCGCGTGACGCGCCTAACGATCTTCGGCGCGGCCGCGACGCTGCTCGCGGGCGGGGCGCGCGGCGCGCCGGCGCAGACGGCGACGCGCGCGCCCGTGATCGCGGTGAGCGACGAGGTCGGGCACGAGGTGCGGCTCGTCGACGCGGGCACCGGCGCGACGCTCGCCACGATTCCCACGAACGCGCGCGCGCGCGGCATCCACGCGAGCCGCGACGGGAAGCGCGTGTACGTCGCGCTCAGCGACGACGCGGTGAACGCGCAGTCGAGCGCCGACGCGATCGCCGTGATCGACGTCGCGACGCGGCGCATCGTCGAGCGGCTGCCGGCGGGCAGCGATCCGGAGCAGTTCGCGGTGACGTCCGACGACCGATGGCTCGTCGCGTCGAACGAGGACGCGAGCGCCGCGTCGGTCGTCGCGCTCGACGGCGGCGGCGTTGCCGCGACGCTCGTCGTCGGGATCGAGCCCGAGGGCGTCGCGGTGAGCCCCGACGGCCGGTGGGCGCTCGTCACGGCGGAGACGAGCAACTCGGTGTCGATCGTGGATCTCCGTGCGCGCGTGGTGGCCGGCGCGGTGCTCGTCGACCCACGACCGCGCGGCGTGGCGTTCTCCGTCGACGGCGCGCGCGCCTACGTCAGCGCGGAGATCGGCGGCACGCTGAGCGAGATCGACGTGCGGCGGAAGACCGTCGCGCGCACCGTGCCGCTCGAGCACGGCGCCGGCAAGCCGGTCGGCGTGGCGGTCTCGCCCGACGGTCGCCGGGTGTACGTCGCGAACGGCGCGGCCGACGCGGTGAGCGTGCTCGACGCGCGCACGCTGCGTCCCGTGGGGCGCGTGGCCGTCGGACGCCGGCCGTGGGGGATCGCGGTGAGCCGCGACGGGCGGTGGATCGCGACGGCGAACGGGCTCGCCGACACGATCTCGCTCATCGACGCGACGACGCTGCAGGTGGTGCGCACGGTCCCCGCCGGCAGGCGGCCGTGGGGCGTGACGTTCCTCCCCTGACGGCCGCCTAACGCGCCGGCCGACGGGCTAACGCACCGACCGCGACAGCGGCGCGCCGTCGCCGACGAGCGTCATGCCGTCTTCCGACAGCCGCAGCGCGGCGAGCGGGCTCGGGGTCGAGCGGCCGGTCATCAGTCGGTCGAACGTGCTGCGGATGACGGCGTAGCACTCGCACGACGCCGCCTCCAGCAGCGCGCGGTCGACGACGGTGATGCGGCCGCGGCTGTAGCGGATCGCCCCCGCCTTCTGCAGCACGCCCGCCGCCACCGTCACCGTCGCGCGGCGCACGCCGAGCATCTGCGACAGGAAGAGCTGCGTGAGCTCGATCCGATCGCGCCCCACGCGGTCGTGCACGAGCAGCAGCCAGCGCGCGCACCGCTGGTCGACGCCGTGCTTGCGGTTGCACCCCGACGACTGGGCGACGAGCGAGTACAGCGCCTGGGAGAACAGGTGCAGCTGGGCGCGGAGCGTCGGACAGCGCGGCAGCACGTCGCGGAACGCCTCGGCCGCGATGAGATGCCCCACGCCGGGCACCTGCACGAACGACTGCTCGGGCGTCTGGTCGACGCCGTGGAACAGCGCGAGCCCGGTCATCCCTTCGTTGCCGATCGTCGCCGTCTCGATGGCGGAGCCGTCCGCCATCACGCTGAGCGACGAGATGACGGCGTCTTCGGGAAAGCAGACGGCTGGGATCGGCTTGCCGGAATCGCAGAGCACTCGCCGCGTGACGAGGTCCACGCGCTCGAGCACGGGCTCCAGCACGGCCAGCTCCTCGGGCGGAAGCGCGGCGAGGATTCTGTTACGATGAGTCATGAGTCTGTGGGAGAGCGCCGATCGGTACGACGTCGGTACGACGTCGGTGCGACGTCGGTACGGCGGCGTACGGTGGTGGTGCACAAGGTGTTCCGCCGTCGACCGATGGCCGGCCGATTGCAGATACCGTGCGATCCCAACTAATTCGCGACCTCCGACGCACGCCCGTGACGAGCACCTCCACGCCTGAGCGCGCCGCGCCACGCTGCGCGACCACTCCGACGACCACCCCGGCCCGACACGACGGACGGCGCAGACCGACCCACGGTGCGACGCCGACCGCCGACGGGACGCGCTTCACGGTGTGGGCGCCGCACGCGCGCGACGTGGCGCTGCGGCTCTACGACACGCGCGGGGACGCGCTGCGCGACGTGCCGCTCGAGCCACTGGACCGCGGCGAGTTCGCGATCGACGTGCCGGGCGTGCGCGCCGGCGCCGACTACGCGCTCGTGCTCGACGGCGGCGACGCGCTCCCCGATCCGGCGAGCCGCTGGCAGCCGCGCGGCGTGCACGGACCGTCGCGCGTCGTCGATCCCGCGGCGTTCCGGTGGACCGACGCGGCGTGGCAGGGGCTCGCGCGGCCGGCGGACTACGTCATCTACGAGCTGCACGTCGGCACGTTCACCGACGCGGGCACGTTCGACGCCGCGATCGCGCACCTCGCCGAGCTGCGCGCGTTGGGCGTCACGGCGATCGAGATCATGCCGGTGGCGGAGTTCCCGGGCGACCGCAACTGGGGCTACGACGGCGTGCACCTGTACGCGCCGTCGCGCGCGTACGGCGGCCCCGACGCGCTGCGCCGCCTCGTCGACGCCGCGCACGCGCACGGCATCGCCGTGGTGCTCGACGTCGTCTACAACCACGTCGGCCCCGAGGGAAACTACCTCGAGCGCTTCGGCCCGTACTTCACCGACCGCTACCAGACGCCGTGGGGACGCGCGGTGAACTACGACGGCCCCGGCGCGGACGGCGTGCGCCGCCACGTGATCGAGAACGCGTGCTACTGGGTGGAGGAGTTCCACGTCGACGCGCTGCGACTCGACGCGATCCACGGGATCTACGACTTCGGCGCGCGGCACGTGCTCGCGGAGCTCACGGACGGCGTGCACGCGCTCGCCGAATCGTTAGGCCGCCGCGTGCATCTCATCGCGGAGAGCGATCTCAGCGACCCGCGCGTCGTGCGCCCCACGTCCGAGCACGGCCTCGGCTTCGACGCGCAGTGGGCGGACGATCTGCACCACGCCGTCCACGTCGCGCTGACCGGCGAGTCGGCGGGCTACTACGCGGACTTCGCCCGCTACGGTTCGTCGCACGCGGACAACGCGGAGACGGTGGAGACGACGATCGACGAGTGCCGCGGCCGAGCGGTGGCGGCGCTGATCGCCGCGCTCCGCGCCCCGTTCGTGTACGATGGGCGCTACGCGCCGTCGCGCGACCGCGTGTTCGGCGCGAGCGCGGAGGGGATCCCGCGCGAGCGGTTCGTCGTGTGCAGTCAGAACCACGACCAGATCGGCAACCGCGCGCACGGCGACCGGCTCGCGACGCTCGTCGGGCTCGCGCAGCAGAAGCTCGCCGCCGCGATCGTGCTGCTGTCGGGCTACGTGCCGATGCTGTTCATGGGCGAGGAGTACGGCGAGACGCGGCCGTTCCAGTACTTCGTGAGCCACTCCGATGCGGATCTCGTGCACGCCGTGCGCGAGGGACGCCGCCGCGAGTTCGCCGAGTTCGCGTGGAGCGGCGAGGTGCCGGATCCGGTGGACGAGGCCACGTTCCGCCGCTCCACGCTCGACCGGAGCGTGCGCCGGCGCGCGCCGCACGCGCAGCTCCAGGCCCTCTACCGCGACCTGCTCGCGATCCGGGCGCGCGAGCCGGCGCTGCGGCCCGACGGCGCGCGCGTGCGGGTCGACGGCGACGCGGACCGCGGATGGGTGCGCGTGACGTTCGGCGACGCGTGCTGCGCGGTGTTCAATCTCGGAGCCGAGCCGCGCGTCGTGCCGCTGCCGGAGATCCGGGGCGCGTGGCGCGGCATCCTGTCGACCGACGACGTCGCGTACGGCGGCGCGGGCGCGACGTGCGTTCGCGAGGGCCCGCGCGGCGACGCGGTGCGGCTCGCGCCCTTCACGGCGGAACTGTTCGCGCACGACGACGCGTAGCGATGCGGCGCGGGGAGCGCGTGTAGATTCCCCGCTCACCCGCGCCCCGCTCGATGTCCGCTCCTCTGTTCGCGCTGCTCGTGTTCGTCGGCTCGCTCGCCGCGGGGCTGCTCGGCGCGCTCACCGGGATCGGCGGCGGCATCGTCATCGTGCCGATGCTCACGACGCTGTTCCACGTCGACCTGCGCTACGCGATCGGCGCGTCGCTCGTGTCGATCATCGCGACGTCGTCGGGCGCCGCGGCGGCGTACGTGCGCGAGGGGTGGACGAACGTGCGCGTCGGCATCCTGCTCGAGGTCGGGACGACGATCGGTGCGCTCGGCGGCGCCGCGATCGCCCCGCTCGTGCCGACGAGCGCGCTCTCCATCCTGCTCGGCGTCGTGCTGCTGCTCACGACGTGGCGCTCGCTGCAGGCGCCAGCGAGCCACGACACCGACGCGCCGTCGCACCCGTGGGCGCGGCGCCTGCGCCTCGAGTCGTGGTACCCGACGCCGAGCGGGCCGCGCGCGTACGGCGTGCAGGCGGTGCCGGTCGGGTTCTCGCTCATGTTCCTCGCCGGCGTCTTCTCCGCGCTCCTCGGCATCGGTTCGGGCGTGCTGAAGGTGCTCGCCATGGACCGCTACATGAAGCTGCCGCTCAAGGTCTCGACGACGACGAGCAACTTCATGATCGGCGTCACCGCGGCGGCGAGCGCCGGCGTCTACCTGCACCGCGGCTACATCCTCCCCGAGATCGCCGCGCCGGTGATGCTCGGCGTGCTCGCCGGCGCGATGCTCGGCGCGCGATTGCTCGGCGCCGCGCGCACGCGGGCGCTGCGGCTGCTCTTCAACGGCGTCGTGATCGTCCTCGCGGTGCAGATGCTGTACGCGGGCGTGCGAGGGTTGCCATGAGCGGGCCGAGCGATCGACGGGTGGAGGTCGTCGTCGGGCGCGTGCTGCAGGTCGGCGTCGTGGCCGCGGCGATCGTGGTGCTCGCCGGTGCCGCCCTCGCGCTCGCGCAGGGCCGCCATCCCACGACGGCGAGCTTCCGCGTCTTTCACCCCGAGTCGACGCCGCTGCTGGGGAGCGTGCACGGCGCGGTGCGCGGCGCCCTGTCGCTCGACGGACGCGCCACCATGCAGCTCGGCCTCGTGCTCCTCGTGGCGACGCCGATCGCGCGCGTGGCCCTCACGCTCGTGGCGTTCCTGCTGCAGCGCGATCGCGTGTACGTGCTGCTCACGGCGGTGGTGCTCGCGCTGCTGGTCTACGGCCTCGCCGTCGGCGGCTGAGGCATCGGGAGCGACATAGGGGAGCGGCCGGCCGACGGTGTCGGTCGGATGGCGGCGCCGCCGGGGAATGCCGGTGCGGCTCGCGGCGACTCCGGGTCGGAGCCGCCACCGGACCCGCGACCGGACCCGCCTCCCTCCCGCCACCACATCGTGCCGCTTCCGTGATGTCGGACTCCCGCCTCGACGCGCCTAACGGGCGCGCGTCCGCGACGCTCGCCGCGGACCGCACGCTGGAGCACCGGCACCTCGCCGCCATCCGCGCCGCGCGCCTGGTGCTGCTCGACAGCGCGCGGCGCGCCGACGCGAGCGAGATCGAGGCCGCCATCGCGCCGTTCGTGCGCTCGATGCGCGACGCCGATTTCTCGCGGCCGACGATCTGCTCGCTCGTCGCCGCGGCGATCGACGCGGGGCTGCCGACCGGACGCGGCCCGGCACGGCGGGCGCAGCGCGCGGCGTCGCTCGCGCGATGGACGCGCCTCGCGGGGGAGCTCGCCGACGGCGCCGCGCGCGACGCGTGACGCGTGACCTCAGTACAGGGTCACCTGCTGCGTCAGCCCGCCGTCCACGTAGTACGTGCTGCCGGTGACGTAGCCCGCCTCGTCGCTCGCCAGGAACGTCGCGACGGCGGCGACGTCCTCCGGCGTGCCGAAGCGGCCCAGCGGGATCTCGCTCACCGCGTTGGCGTACGCCACCGGATCCTCGAGCACCGCGCGGTTGATCGGCGTCGCGATCGCCCCGGGGGCGATGTTGTTGACGGTGATGCGGTGCGGCGCGAGCTCCATCGCCAGGTTGCGCATCAGCATCCGCACCGCGCCCTTGCTCGCGCAGTACGACGTGTACCCGGGGAACGGGATGTCCTCGTGCACCGACGACATGAACAGCAGCCGCCCCCCGCCGCCCTGCCGCACCATGACGCGCGCCGCCGCCTGACTCACCGCGAACGCGCCGAAGAGGTTGACGCCGAGGACGCGATGCCACTCCTCGTCGGTCGTGTCGAGGAAGTCGCGCCGCACCTCGATGCCGGCGTTGCACACGCAGACGTCGAGGCGCCCCAGCTCGCGCACCACGCGGTCGACCATCGCCTCCACCTGCGCGCGGTCGGAGACGTCCCCCTCCACCGCGACGGCGCGCGTCGTGAAGCCGGCGACCGCGCGCTCGGCGGCCTCGCGATCCGGCGCACTCCCCGGCCGGAAGTTCAGCGCGACGTACGCGCCCTCGGCGGCGAAGCGCGCGGCCACGCCGGCGCCGATGCCCGAGCTGGCACCCGTGATGAGCGCGACCTTGTCCTTGAGGCGCATCGGATCTCCGCGGTTGAGGGTGCGGCCAAACGTACCGGCCGTGCGCTCGAATGGCACTTCCCCGCTCGGCGGTCGGCGCTATGATGGGCGTGGGGGGGAGCCCCCCTGGGTACTAGGTACCGCCAGCCACGCCGACATGCGCCGCCACCTCCTCGTCGCGCTCCTGCCCCTCGTCGTCGCGGCCGCGTGCCGCGCCGGCTCGTCCACGCCGAGCGACAGCGCGCGCGCGGGCGCCACGCCGCCTAACGCGACCGCGGCCTACTTCGACACCGCCGGCCGCACCGACGTCCTCTCCGGCGGCGTACGCCTCATCCCGATCACGACGCCGAAAGGCACGTTCCACGTCTGGACGAAGCGCATCGGCAACAACCCGCGCGTGAAGGTGCTGCTGTTGCACGGCGGTCCGGGCGCGACGCACGAGTACATGGAGGCGTTCGACTCGTACTTCCCGGCCGCGAACGTCGAGTACTACTACTACGACCAGCTCGGCTCGTTCTACAGCGACAACCCGAAGGACTCGTCGCTCGTGAACACGGCGCGCTACGTCGAGGAGGTCGAGCAGGTGCGGAAGGCGTTAGGCCTCGACCGCACCAACTTCTACCTGCTGGGCCAGTCGTGGGGCGGGCTGCTCGCCACGGAGTACGCGCTGAAGTACCAGCAGAACCTGAAAGGGCTCGTCATCTCGAACATGATGTCGAGCATCCCGGCGTACAACGAGTACGCGCACAAGGTCCTCATGCCGGCGATGGACCAGAAGGCGCTGGCCGAGATCCAGGCCATCGAGGCACGGAAGGATTTCCAGAGCCCACGCTACATGGCGCTGCTCACGCCGAACTTCTACGAGCAGCACCTGCTGCGCATGCCGGCGGACTCGTGGCCCGACCCCGTCAAGCGCGCGTTCGCCCACATCAACGAGGACGTGTACGTCCCGATGCAGGGGCCGAGCGAAATGGGCGCGAGCGGGAAGCTCGAGCACTGGGACCGCACCGCGGACCTGCCGAAGATCACCGTGCCGACGCTCGTCATCGGCGCGAAGTACGACACGATGGACCCGGCGTTCATGGAGCGCATGGCGAAGTCGATGCCGCACGCGCGGTACCTCTACTGCCCGAACGGGAGCCACATGGCCATGTACGACGACCAGCACACGTACATGGACGGCGTGATCCGGTTCATTCACGACGTGGACGCGGGGCGATTCTGATTCTCACGCGGAGGCGCGGAGCACGCGGAGAACTGCTTTGGCTGTGTGAATGAACCGCAGAGGACGCAGAGGGCCGCAGAGAACACCATCTCTCTTCTCCGAACCACAGAGGACACGGAGGACACAGAGGAGAACCACTCCAATTGGTTTCCTCCGTGTCCTCCGTGCCCTCCGTGGTTCGATTCAAAGAGGCAGTCCTCTGCGGCCCTCTGCGTCCTCTGCGGTTCAATACGAAGAGGCCGTTCTCCGCGTGCTCCGCGCCTCCGCGTGAGCCGCACGCGCCTCACGTCACCGCCGCGTGCCGCCCGGTGCCGTGTAGCAGCCGGCGCGCCGCGATGTGCTCCTCGGCCGCGGTCAGTGCGTCCTTCAGCGTCGGGCAGAGGTGCTCCTCGCCGATCTCGTCGAGCACCACGGAGCGCTGGAGCGCCTGGAGCGGCTGCGGCTGCACCTCCGACAGGAGCACGAGCGAGCCGTCGCGGCGACTGCGGTGCACGACGTCGGTGAGCGCGTGCAGTCCCGTCGCGTCGATCGTCGGCACGCGGCGCATGCGCAGCACGAGCACTTTCGGCTTCCCCGCGACGCGCGCGAGCGTGTCCTTGAACGCCGCCGCGGCGCCGAAGAAGAACGGCCCGTTGATCTCGTAGACCTCGACGCCGCGCGGCACGCGGTAGTGCCCCGTGGCGTCGGGATCGGGCGCCTCGTCGGCATCGGGGTCGTCCGACGGGCCGCCGGCGACGGCCACGGCGCGCACCTGCGTCACCTCGGCCATGCGCTTCATGAACAGGAACGCGGCGAGCACCATCCCGACCTCGATCGCGACGGTGAGGTCGACGAGCACCGTGAGCAGGAACGCCACGAGCATCACGGCGACGTCGCCCCGCGGCGACGAGAGCTCGTTGCGGAACACGCGCCACTCGCTCATGTGGTACGCCACCACGAGCAGGATCGACGCGAGCGTCGCCATCGGGACGAGCCCCGCCCAACGGCCGAAGAACAGCGTGATGAGCAGCAGCGTGGCCGCGTGCACCATGCCGGCCACCGGCGTGCGGCCGCCGTTCTTCACGTTCGTCGCCGTGCGCGCGATGGCGCCGGTGGCGGGGATGCCGCCGAACAGCGCGGACGCGACGTTCGCCACGCCCTGCGCGACGAGCTCCATGTTCGAGCGATGCTGCCCACCGATCATGCCGTCCGCGACCACGGCCGAGAGCAGCGACTCGATGCCGCCCAGCAGCGCGATGGTGAACGCCGGCCCGACGAGCGACGCCGCCTCGGCGAACGTGAGGTGCGGCATCACGGGGTGCGGCAGCGACGCGCTGATCGCGCCGAAGCGGCTCCCGATCGTCTCCACGTCGAGGCCGAAGCCGCGCACGACGGCCGTCGTCACGAGCAGCGCGACGAGCGGTCCCGGCACGCGGTGGCTCACGCGCGGCCACAGGATCAGGATCGCGAGCGCGAGCAGCGCCACGCCGAACGCGCGCCCGTTCACCGTGCCGAGGTGCGCGCCGATCGCGGCGAGCTTCTCCACGAACGGCGCCGGGACGGCGCCCATGCGCAGGCCGAGGAAGTCCTTGATCTCGCCGCTGGCGATGATCACCGCGATCCCCGACGTGAATCCGGTGACGAGCGGCCGCGGGATGAACCGGATCGCGACGCCGAGCTTCGCCACGCCGAACGCGACGAGCATCACGCCGGCCATCAGCGTCGCGACGGTGAGGCCGCCGACGCCGTACCGCTGCACGATGCCGTAGACGATGACGACGAACGCCCCCGTCGGCCCGCCCACCTGCACGCGCGAGCCGCCGAGGGCGGAGATGAGGAAGCCGGCGACGATCGCCGTGTACAGGCCGCGGTCGGGCGTGACGCCGCTCGCGATCGCGAACGCGATCGACAGCGGGAGCGCCACGATGCCGACGATCACGCCCGCGGTGAGGTCGCGGACGAGCTGCGCGCGGTCGTAGCCGCGCAGGGTGGTGACGAGCTTCGGGACGAACACCGAGGGCAGGAGGGCAGGAGGGCAGGAGGGCAGGAGGGCGCGAGGGGGGAGGGTCCCCTTCACCAAGATACTCGCTGCCCGCCTGCCCTCCTGTCCTCCTAGCGCTACCGCGGCGGCCGGAGCGCGAGCCGCGCGACGGCCGGCGCGCGCTGCACGGCCCCCGCGCGCAGCGAGCCATCGGCCTCGTACGCGTCGTAGCCGCCGTTCGCGACGAAGTACAGATCGTCGCCGACGAGCGCGAGGTGCGTGGGGTCCTGCAGCATCGTGCTGTCGCGTGCGAGCACGCGCACGCCGGTGATCGCGCCGTGCGCGCCGTCGAGGTCGAGCGCCACGATGCGGTCCGGGTTCAGCCCGTTCTGCACGCCGAGCAGCGCGTCGCCGCGCAGGATCATCCCGTCGACCCCGTTCACCGCGACGTCGCGCGGGCGCGGCAGCCACGACACGGCGCCGGTCGCCCGGTCGACGACGGCGATGCCGCGCACGTAGTCGGCGACGAACAGCCGGCGGCCGTCGGCGTCGGGCGCGATGCCCTGCGGCGAGACGAGCGTGCCCGGCGGCACGAGCGTGTCGAGCGTCTCGCGCCCGTCGCGCACGACGAAGATCATCCCCTCGCGGCCGTCGGAGACGAACAGGTCGCCGTTCGACGCGACGGCGATGTCGCCCGGCTCGTGCCGGCCCGGCGGCAGCGTCAGTCGCCGCGGCGCACTCGGGCGGCGCAGCGCGTAGCGGAGCACGGCGCTGCGGCCGGAGTCGGCGCGAGAGCCGCCCGCCATGTTCGTCGTCCACTCCGTCGCCACCCACAGCCGATCGCGCGCGGGATCGATGGCCATCCCCATCGCCGCCCACGCGCCGTCACGCGCGAGATCGACGAGCGGCGTCACGGTGCCGTCGAGCGTCACGGAAACGACGCGCCGATGTCGGATGCTCGACACGAGGAGCTGCCGCCGGGTCGGATCCCACACGATCCCCTCGGCCACGAAGTCGCGATCGGGCATCGTCGCCACCACGCGCGGCGCGCCGACGGCGGCGCCGTTCTCGCGAAGCCGACGCGCGACGTCGAGCCCCTCGGCCGGCGCGCGCACGCCGTCGAGCAGCGTGTCCGCCGCCACGTCGTGCGCGATGCCCATCGCGGCGAGGCGGTCGAGCGTGGCGATCGACGCGGCGGTGTCGCCCGCGCGCGCCTGCGCCCGCGCCATCGCGAGCACCACCGACGGGTGCCCGCCGAGCAGCGCGTCCATGCGCTCGAGGTGGGCGAGCGAGCCGCGCCAGTCGCCGCGCAGGCGGGCGTCGCGCGCGGCGCGATCGTGGTCGCGCCAGGTGGAGTCGTTCTGCGCCCTGGCGACGTGCGCGCCGAGCGCGAGAACCACGGCGAGGCGGGAGACGCGTCGCATGTGTCGCATGTGTCGCATGCGGCGACGGTGTGCCGCGCGCGCGCGCGGGGCCAGCGTCGCGTGCCGAACCCACGTCAGCGCGTGACGAGCCGCGTCAGCGCGAGTGCTTGTACATGAGATCCACCAGCTCGTCGTACATCGACTCGGCGTCGGCGTCGCCGGCGCGGATGGCGGACGTCGCGCAGTGCTTCAGGTGGTTGCGCATCAGCTCCCGGCCGACGGCGCGCAGCGCCTCGTGCACGGAGGAGATCTGCGTCAGCACGTCGGCGCAGTAGCGGTCCTCCTCGATCATCTTGTGGAGGCCGCGCACCTGTCCCTCGATGCGGCGCAGGCGCTTGAGGTTGCGCTCCTTCGCGTCGGGATCGACGGCGACCGCCTTGCGAGAGGCATCGTGGAGGCCGCAGGCGCAGGCGGTGGTGTGGGTGGGCATGGTGTCGGGTGTGAGGGACTGCCGGGACGCATCATGTCCATGGCGTTGCCATCATACCCAAAGGCCATGGAGATGTACGGGAACGCCATGGAAAGGATGCGTCTTGCTTCACTCGATCCGCGCCCGTCGGAGCCGCAGGCTGTTGCTCACGACGCTCACGGAGCTGAACGCCATCGCCGCGCTCGCGATGACGGGGCTGAGCAGGATGCCTAACGCGGGATAGAGCACGCCCGCGGCGACCGGGATGCCGACGACGTTGTACGCGAACGCCCAGAACAGGTTCTGGCGCATCGTGCGCATGGTGCGGCGCGACAGCGCGATGGCGTGCACCACGCCGTGCAGATCGGCGCGCATGAGCGCCACGTCGGCCGCCTCCACGGCGACGTCGGTGCCGGTGCCGATGGCGACGCCGACGTCGGCCTGGGCGAGCGCCGGCGCGTCGTTCACGCCGTCGCCCACCATCGCCACCACGCGTCCCTCGCCCTGCAGCCGCCGCACCTCGGCCACCTTGCCGTCGGGGAGCACGCCGGCGACCACGCGCTCGATCCCCGCCGCACGCGCCACGGCGCGGGCCGTGCGCTCGGTGTCGCCGGTGAGCAGCACGACGTCGAGCCCCATCGCGCGCAGCCGCGCCACGGCGTCGCGTGACGTCGGCCGGATCGGGTCGGCGACGGCGAGCACCGCGGCCAGCCGGCCGTCGACGGCGAGGAAGACCGGCGTCCTGCCGTCGGCGGCGAGGCGGTCGGCGTCGGCGCCTAACGGCGCGACGTCCACGGCCCACTCGGCCATCAGCGCCGCGTTGCCGACGACGACGCCGGTACCGTCCACGACCCCGGTCGCGCCGCGCCCCGTCGCCGACGCGAACGATTCCACCTCGGCCACGGCGACGCCGCGCTCGCGCGCGCGCCGCACGATGGCGTCGGCGAGCGGGTGCTCGCTCGCGCGCTCGACCGACGCGGCGAGCGCCAGCAGCTCGTCGGCGGAACGCGTCTCGCCGGGCGCGGGCACGAGGTCGGTGACGGTCGGCGCGCCCTCGGTCACCGTGCCCGTCTTGTCGAGCACCACCGTCGTGACGTCGCCGGCGCGCTGCAGCGCCTCGCCGCCCTTGATGAGCACTCCGAGCTCGGCGCCCTTCCCCGTCGCGACCATCACGGCGGTCGGCACGGCAAGCCCCATCGCGCACGGGCACGCGATGATGAGCACCGCGACGGCGGCGGCGAACGCGCGCACCGCGGCTTCCGCCGAGCTGGCGCCGCCGGCGTGGAGAGCGACGAGCCACGCGGCGAAGGTGACGAGCGAGATCGCCACGACGGTCGGGACGAAGATCGCGCTGATGCGATCGGCGAGCGCCTGGATCGGCGCGCGCGAGCCCTGCGCGTCGCGCATGAGCTGCACGATGCGCGCGAGCACCGAGTCGGCGCCCAACGTCGTCGCGCGGTAGCGGAACGCGCCGGTGGCGTTCAGCGTGCCGCCGATCACGCGGTCGCCGGCCGCCTTCGGCACCGGCATCGACTCGCCGGTGAGCATCGACTCGTCCACCGCGCTCGCGCCGCTCACCACCACACCGTCGACCGGCAGCCGTTCGCCGGGGCGCACGAGCACGACGTCGCCCGCGCGCACCCGCTCCACCGGCACGTCGATCTCCGCGTCGCCGCGCACGATCCGCGCGCTCGGCGGCTGCAGCGTGGCGAGCGCGCGCAGCGCGGCGGCGGTGTCGCGCTTCGCGCGCGCCTCGAACGCGTTGCCGGTGAGCACGAGCGCGATGATGATGATCACCGCCTCGTAGTAGACGTCGGCTGCCACGCCGTGCGACACGAACAGCCCCGGCACCACGGTCGCGATCACCGAGTACAGGAACGCCGCCCCCGTGCCGAGCGCGACGAGCGTGTTCATGTCGGCCGAGCGATGGCGGAGCGCGGCCCAGGCGCGCACGTAGAAGTGCCGACCCGGTCCCGCCATCACGATCGCGGTGATCGCGAGCAGCGCCCAGCGGACGACCGACGACGTCATGAACGCCATCGACACGAGCATCGCGATCGCGCCCGCGACGCCGCTCGCGATGGCCTTCGCGCGGAGCGCGCGGAACTCCGCCGCGGTCTCCTCGTCGCGCGCGGCCTGCTCCTCCACCGCGCTGCGCTCGGCGCGCGGCAGCTCGGCGCCGTAGCCGGTGCGGCGGATCGTCTCGACGAGCGCGTCGGCCGACACCGCGCTCGGATCGTACGCCACGGTGGCGTTGCCCATCATGAGGTTCACCGCGGCGTCGACGACGCCGGGGGTCTTCGCGAGAGTGCGCTGCACGCGCGCCTGGCAGGCGGCGCACGTCATCCCGCTGACGGGGATGACGATCCGCTCGGCGGCGTCGTGGGGCGCGACAGGCGTGGCGGTCATGGCTTCGATACCCTCCATGGGTATGAAGTCTAGATACCCCCTCCCCCTATGTCAAACCCGCGTCACCGCGGCGCCGCGGCGATCGGCCCGGTGCGCGGGCCGAGCTCCAGGACCGTCGCGCCGTCGGGCGCGAACGCGGGCCACGTGGGGAGCCCGGGGCCGTTCGGATCGCCGCGCGCGGCGAAGTTGACCCAGTACGCCATCATCGTCTCGGAGAGCCGCCGGTCCTCCGCCGTCCACGGACGCGGCAGCACGTCGAGCGTCCCGAACACGTACGGCACCTCCGAGGTGTGGAACGCGCCGAACTCCGGGTGCTCCGGCCACGGGATCACGCGGTCGAAGTAGTACGCGTACGCCGGTGTGCGCGCCGTCGTCGAGCGCTCGGCGAGGACGCGGCGCAGGCTCTCGAAGCCGACCTCCCGCGCGCGCGCCTTCCCCGTGTCCGCGGCGTAGTCGGGCGCGGAGCTCCCCTCGTCGGCGTTCATGCCCGCGATCGTCGGCACGTCGTTGATGGGGGCGAGCGCGTCGAGCACCACCGCACCGTCGACGACCGGGCCGAAGCGGCCGGCGCCGGGCGGCGACACGAGCTGGGCCGCGGGCAGCGCGCGCAGCTCGGCGACCGTCGGCGTGCCTAACGCCCGAGCCGTCGCGAGGCCCGCGCGCTCGGCGTCGGCGAGGGGGCGCGCCGCGGCGCGCGTCGTCGCCATCCCCATCGCCGCCAGCGCGTCGGGCCCGCTCTCGATCACCGCGCGCTGGAAGAGCCCCCGCGCGCGTGGCGACGTGGTGAGCAGGAACACCGAGATCGCGCCCGCGGACTGCCCCGCCACGGTGACGCGCGACGGGTCGCCGCCGAACGCCGCGACGTTGTCGTGCACCCACTGCAGCGCGGCGATCTGGTCGAGCAGGCCGTAGTTCCCCGACGCATGGTCCGGCGACTCGGCCGACAGCGCGGGATGCGCGAGGAAGCCGAGCGCGCCCACGCGGTAGTTGATCGTGACGACGACGAGCCCCTTCGCGGCGAGTCGCGCGCCGTCGTACACCGGCACGTCGCTCGAGCCGCTCGCGAAGCCGCCACCGTAGACGTAGACGAGTACCGGGCGCGGCGCGCCCTCGGCCGGTGCCGCGGTCCACACGTTGAGGTACAGGCAGTCCTCGCTCACCGGCCCGCGCAGCAGGAACTCGAGCGTCCACGGCCCGAACGCCGCGGGCGCGCGCTGCATGCACGCCGGCGAGAAGCGGTCCGCCGCGCGCACGCCGCTCCACGCCGCGGCCGGGCGCGGCGCGTGCCATCGCAGCTCGCCCAACGGCGGCGCGGCGAACGGCACGCCTTTGAACGACGCGACGCCGCCGTCGACGACGCCGCGCAGTGTGCCCTCGCGCACCCGCACGACGTCCCGCACGACGTCGCGTGGTCCATTCGACTCGACGTGGTGCGCGCACGCCGCGAGCGCCGCGACGCCCAACGTGCTCACGAAGCGTCTCGTCATACCTCCTCCCGCTGCCCGGGCTCGGGCACCCGCACGTCGTAGCTCGCGGCGCGCAGCGACGCGGCCAGCGCGTCCTGCGCCGGCGGCTCGCCGTGCACGAGATACACGCGGCCCAGCGCGGGCGACGTCGCGCGCACGGCGTCGAGCCACGCACGCAGCTCGTTGCGGTCGGCGTGCGCGCTGTAGCCGTTCAGCACCTCGACGCGCGCGCGCAGCGGCACGAGCTCGCCGAAGATCTTCAGCGTCTCGCGGCGCTCGACGATGCGCCGCCCCAACGTGTGCTCCGCCTGGAAGCCGACGATGAGCACCGTGTTGCGCGGATCGGCGGCGCCCTGCGCGAGATGGTGCAGGATGCGGCCGCTCTCCACCATGCCGGACGCGGCGATGATCACCATGGGCCCGGGCTGCCGCGCGAGCGCCTTCGACTCCTCGACGGTGTGCGTGTAGCGGAGCAGCGGGAATCGGAACAGCCGCGGCGCTTCGCGCACGAGCGTCTCGCCGCGGTCGAACACCTCGGGGTGCATCTCGAACACGGTCGTCGTGTCGATGGCGAGCGGGCTGTCGACGACGATCGGGATCTCGGGAATCGCGCGGTCGCGCGCGAGCTGGTGCAGGTCGTAGATCAGCTCCTGCGCGCGTCCCACCGCGAACGACGGCACGAGCACACGCCCGCCGCGCGCCGCGGTCTCGCGCACCACGCGGCCCAGCGTCTCGCGCGCGCCGTCCACGCTCTGGTGGTCGCGGTCGCCGTACGTCGACTCCATGATCACCGCGTGCGCGCCGTCGGGCGGCTGCGGATCGCGGATGATGGCGAGCCCCGAGCGGCCCACGTCGCCCGAGAACACGAGCCGCTTCGTCGCGCCATCGCTCGTGACGTCGAGCAGCACCGACGCGGATCCGAGGATGTGGCCGGCGTCGACGAACGTGGCGCGGATGCCCGGCGCGACGTCGCACGCCTGATGATACGGCACGGCCACCATGAGCTCCTGCACGCGCACGGCGTCGCGCATGCCGTACAGCGGCGGCACCGGATCCTTGCCGTGCCTAACGAGAAACTCGGCGTCCTTCTCCTGGATGTGCGCGCTGTCGGCCAGCATGTACGCGCACAGGTCGCGCGTGGCGGCCGTCGCCCAGATGCGCTTGTCGTAGCCCTCGGCCACGAGGAACGGCAGGCGCCCGGCATGGTCGATGTGCGCGTGGCTCAGCACCACGGCGTCGATCTCGTCGACGGGGAGCGGCAGGCGACGGTTCTTCTCGTCGGCCTCCTTGCGGCGGCCCTGGAACATGCCGCAGTCGAGCAGGATGGTCCTGCCGTTGGCGCGGACGATGTGGCAGGACCCGGTCACTTCCCGAGCGGCGCCGGCGAACTCGATCTGCACGTTCGATCCTCGCGGTGAAGGCCTCACGCAACATCGTCATGACGCGCGATCTGCCCGAGCGCGTGTGATCGGAAACTACAGAGCCGCGCCGCGGCGCGGACCATCAGCCGTAGGCGAGGTCGATCACATGCACGTCAGCCCTCGACGCCGGCCTGCTCGTCGTCGGGGAGCACTTCGGCTGGAAGCTCGAGCACGAACGCCGCGCCGCCGTCGTCGCGCGGGGCGTAGCGCAGCGAGCCCCCTTGTGCCTCGGCGAGCCCGCGCGCGATCGAGAGGCCGAGCCCCGTGCCGCGTACATCGGGCGGTGTGCCCGGCGGGCGGTAGAACGGCTCGAAGATCCGCTCGCCCTCTCCCTCGGGCACGCCCGGGCCGCGGTCGAGCACCGTGACGCGCAACCGGTCGCTCTCGCGCTCGGCGCGCACGACGATCGGGGTGTCGCGGGGTGCGTACTTCGCCGCGTTCTCGAGCAGGTTCACCACGATGCGCAGCGTCTGCGAGAGGTCGAACCGGCCGGCGAGCAGCGCGTCCTCGGGCTGTTCCACGCGCACGTCGCGCTCGCGGAGTGCGCCCGCCGCCCGCTGCAGCGCGGCGCCGAGCAGATCGTCCACCGTGTTCACTTCCACGTTGGGCACCACCGCGCCCGCCTGGATGCGCGACAGGTCGAGCAGGTCGCCGACGAGCGCGTTGAGGTGGTCGGCCTCGCGCTCGATCTGTCGCGCGAGCATCGGATCGGCGCCGTCGGCCACCTCGTGCGCGATCCCCTTGATCGTCGTGAGCGGCGTGCGCAGGTCGTGCGACACGGCCATGAGCAGCGCGCTCCGGAGCTGCTCGGCGCGCCGCTCCGCCTCGGCCCGCTCGGCACTCGCCACCAGTCGCACACGCTCGACGCCGAGCGCGGCGTAGTACGCGAGCGCGGTGAGGAGCCGCGCCTGCTCCGGCGTGAAGCGCAGCCCCGCGCGGCTCGCGAGCCGCAGGACTCCCACGGTGTGCCCGCGCGCGGTGAGCGAGAGCAGCAGGGCGCGCGCCCCGGCCCACGACGCGCCGTCGACGACGTGCGCGACGCCCGGGAGCCACTCGGCCTCGCCGATCGCGTCACCCAGCACGCCCGAGCCGTCCGACGGATGCGCGTCGTCCGGCGGATGGGCGAGCCGAACGCCGCCGTCCGCGAGCTCCACCGCGCTCGCCCGATTCGCGACGAGAAACGCGACGAGGCTCGCGTCGTCGACGGCGGGGACGCCCGCCGGCCGGGCGCTCGCGTCGGCGCCGTCGCGCACGTCACCCGCCCGCGCGACCGGGGTCACGCGGCCGTCGAGTCCGCGCTGGTAAACCTCGCACTCGTCGACACCGAGCGCGCTGCGGATCACGGAGGCGATCGCGAGCAGCGCGTCGTCGGCGCGCGGCACGCTGAGCGTCTCGGCGCCCAGTGCCGCGAGGCGGTCGATCTCGCGGGCGCGCGCCGTCGCCGTCTCCGCCGTCGCGCGCTCGCGCGCGAGGAGCTGCGCCGCGACGATGCTCGTCGCGAGGAACGCGAACAGGACGATCCAGTCGAGCGGGTTCGCCACGACGAGCGTGTTGTACGGCGGCAGGAACAGCGCGTTGAACAGCAGGAAGCCGAGCGTCGCCACCACGAGCCCGAGGCGGCGCCCCACGTCGGCGCTCGCGCCGAGCACCACGAGCAGGTAGACGAGCGCGACGTGCGCCTTGTCGAGGTAGCCGCGCACCGCCAGCATGCCCGCGGTCATCCCGGCCAGGACGCCGAGCCACACCGCCCATCGCGCGGCGTTAGGCACGCTCATGCCGCGGCGCATGTCACGTCGTCACGGTGGCATCACGCCGGCAGCGCCGGCATCCGCGTCGGGAGCAGCGAGGACGACATGGCAGGTCGATCGGAGGACTCGAAGTTGTCGCGAACTGTTCGTCCGACGATCTACCGTAGAGCGCGCAGGACGCGTTGACAATCGGCGACGGCACGACGGAGCGGCATTTCGACGGGTCCTTCGTGCGCGTGGCTGCGGCCGCTTTTTTATGCCGCGTTTGTGCGCGGCTCGGCGTGCTCTGGACAGTGTTAGAGCATGGCTGCAGTAGCATCCTACCTGCTCCTCTCGCTGCCCGCGCTCCGGGTCGCCGTCGGGGGCGCCGCGGTCGCGGCCGTTGGCGTGGCCACCGGCGCGGCGAGTGAGCGGTGGACGTGGCCTGCGCACGGCGAGGCGTCGCCACGCCGGCGCGGGCGGCGCGAGGTCGAGCAGCGCCGCTCGGGGCGGCGGCTGCGCCCGCGTCCGGTCGACCGTGACAGTCGCTGGGCGCTCGCCGCCGCGGACGGGTGCGACGTCGCCCGGTGCGACGCGTTCCTCGCCACGGTGGAGCGCTGGCCCCGGGACGTCTGGCTCGCGATCGACCGCGCCGCGGGCGAGGCGCCCCGCGCGTGCGACGCCGGTCGGTCCGTCGCCGCCCTCGTGTCCGCTCGCGGACTGCACGTCACGGCGTGGCTCGTCCGCGACCTGGTCGAGACCTCGGCGGCGATGGCGGGCGGCGCGACTCCGCGTCACGCGTGGCGCGCGTCGCAGGCGCCCGGCGAGCACCGGGTCCTCACGGCGGCACACGAGGTCGTGGCGCAGGCCGCGCTCGCCCACCTGTTGCGGCCGTGGCTCACGGCCGACGCGTACGGCGCGCTCACCAAGCCGGTCGCCGTCGTCCCGATGCGCCGGTCTCCGAACCCGTACGCCACGCCATGAGCGTCGAGCAGGCGCCCAACCCGTTCGAGACCACCTCGCACCCCGCCACGCACGCCCGCGCGATCGGAGACACGCACGGTGATGCCCACGGCGCGCACGGCGCGCACGGCGCGCATGCGGGCAGCCCGCAGAACCGACGCTACGTGCTCACGCTGGCGCTCGCCGCGTTGGGCATCGTCTACGGCGACATCGGCACGAGTCCCCTCTACTCGCTGCGCGAGGTGTTCCTCCCCGAGCACGGACTTCGCCCCACGCCGGACAACGTGCTCGGCGTGCTGTCGCTGATCGTGTGGTCGCTCGTGCTGGTGATCTCGGTCAAGTACCTCGTGTTCATCCTCCGCGCCGACAACCGGGGCGAGGGTGGGATCCTCGCGCTCACCTCGCTCGTCACGCCGGCGCACGCGCTGCGCCGTGGGCGGTGGGGGCTCATCATCCTCGGCCTGTTCGGCACGTCGCTGCTCTACGGCGACGGGATGATCACGCCGGCCATCTCGGTGCTGAGCGCGGTGGAGGGGCTCGAGGTGCTGACGCCGCGGTTCGCGCCGTACGTCGAGCCGATCACGATCGCGATCCTCGCCGCGCTGTTCTTCGTGCAGAGCCACGGCACCGCCAAGGTCGGGCGCGTGTTCGGGCCGATCATGGTGGTGTGGTTCGCCACGCTCGCCGCGTTAGGCGTCTGGCACGTCGCCGGCGCGCCGGGCGTGCTCGGCGCCGTGCTGCCGACGCACGCCGTACGCTTCTTCGTCGACAACGGCTGGACGGGGTACGTCGTGCTCGGCTCCGTGTTCCTCGTCGTCACCGGCGGCGAGGCGCTGTACGCCGACATGGGGCACTTCGGTGCGCGGCCCATCCGGTGGGCCTGGTTCGGGCTCGTGCTCCCCGCGCTGCTGCTCAACTACTTCGGGCAGGGCGCGCTGCTGCTCGCCAACGCGCGAGCGATCGACAACCCGTTCTTCCACATGGTGCCAGCGTGGGCGCTGCTCCCGGCGGTGATCCTCGCGACCGTGGCGACGGTGATCGCGTCACAGGCGCTCATCTCCGGCGCGTTCTCGCTCACCCTGCAGGCGGTGCAGCTCGGCTACAGCCCGCGCGTGCGCATCGACCACACGTCCGCCACCGAGCGCGGGCAGATCTACATCCCGAGCGTGAACTGGGCGCTCATGATCGCGTGCATCGGTCTCGTCGTCGGCTTCAAGAACTCGACGAACCTCGCCGCCGCGTACGGCGTCGCGGTGACGACGACGATGGCCATCACCACGCTGCTCTTCCACTTCGTCGCCCACGAGCGGTGGGGCTGGGGACACCTCAAGGCGGGCGCGCTCACCGCGCTGTTCCTGACGATCGACCTCGCGTTCTTCGGCGCGAACGTGCTGAAGATCCCGCACGGCGGCTGGTTCCCGCTCGTCATCGGCGCCGTCGTGTTCACGCTGCTCACGACGTGGAAGAAGGGCCGCCAGGTGCTGTCGACGCGCATGCGCGAGATGGTGCTGCCGCGCGCGGGCTTCCTCGAGAGCATCGCCGCGCATCCGCCGCACCGCGTGAAGGGCACGTCGGTGTTCATGTTCGGCGACACGAAAGGGACGCCGCCGGCGCTGCTGCACAACCTGAAGCACAACAAGGTGCTTCACGAGCGTGTCGTCTTCCTCGCCGTCGTCACGCAGGAGATCCCGCAGGTGCCGCCCGAGGAGCGCGTGACGGTCGAGGACCTCGGCCACGGCTTCTGGCAGGTGAAGCTGCGCTACGGCTTCATGGAGGAGGCCGACGTGCCGGCGGCGCTCGCGGCGATCGAGCGCGACGGTCTCTCGTTCAAGCCGATGGACACGACGTTCTTCCTCGGCCGCGAGACGCTCATCGCGACGAAGCGGCCGGGGATGGCGGTCTGGCGCGAGAAGCTGTTCGCGCTCATGGCGCAGAACGCCCGGCCGGCGACGACGTTCTTCCGGCTGCCTCCCAACCGCGTCGTGGAGCTCGGGGCGCAGGTCGAGCTCTGATCCGGGGAACGGCGTCACGCACGCGTCGGGGTGCCGCCACGCGCGGGACGATCGCGCCCCGTCGCGTCGTCGCGCATCATGGACGGCGTGTCGTGCCAGTATCGCCCCGAGCTTCGGACGCCCTTGGAGCGGACCACCATGCGCGTGGCGCTCGTCGCGCTGATGTGCGCACCGCGTGCCGCGCCCGGCCAGGCCGCGCGCGGTGCCGCGCCCGCGCTGCGCGTGGCGACGACGCGGGGGGACGTGCGCGTCGACGGGCGTCTCACCGAACCGGCGTGGAGCGTCGCCGATTCGATCGGCGGTCTCACGCAGGTCGAGCCCCGGGAGGGCGGCGCGCCGTCCGCGCGCACGGTGGTGCGCGTGCTGTTCACCCGCGACGCCGTGGTGATCGGCGTGCGCGCCGACGATCCGGAGCCCGCGCGCATCGTCGCCTACGCCCGTCAGCGCGACGCGACGCTCGACGCCGAGGACCACGTGAAGATCGTGCTCGACACGTACCGCGACGGCCGCTCCGGCTACGTGTTCAGCGTGAACCCGAACGGCGCGCGCTACGACGCGCTCGTGACCGACCAGGGCGCCGGCGAGAACGCGAACTGGGACGCCGTGTGGCAGGCCGCCACCGCGCGCACGCCGGAGGGGTGGTCGGCCGAGATCCTGATCCCGCTGAAGAGCCTCCTCTTCCGTCCCGGGCGCACCGAGTGGGGCTTCAACGTGCAGCGGCGGATCCAGCGGCTGCAGGAGACCGACCGCTGGGCGAGCCCCGAGCGAGACATCAAGGTCACGCAGACGAGCCGCGCCGGCCGCCTCGTCGACCTGCCGCGCGTCGACCTCGGCGTCGGTCTCAGCGTGCGCCCCTCGGTGACCGGCGGCGGCGCGCACGATACGTCGCGCGCGCCGCTCCGCAGCTCCAGCCGCGCGAGCCTCGACGCCACGCAGCGCCTCGGGGCGAACACGCTCGCCTCGCTCACGGTGAACACCGACTTCGCCGAGACGGAGGTCGACGCGCGGCGGGTCAACCTCACGCGCTTCCCGCTGTTCTTCCCCGAGAAGCGCACGTTCTTCCTCGAGGGCGCCGACATCTTCGACTTCGGGCTGGGGCTGGAGGAAGACGTCATCCCGTTCTTCAGCCGTCGCATCGGGCTCCTCGCGGGCGAGCAGGTGCCGATCGACGTCGGCGCGAAGGTGACCGGCCGCGCGGGCGGCACGAACTTCGGCGCGCTCGCGGTGCGCACGCGGCAGGTCGACACGCTGCCGACGGCGGCGGCGATGGGCGTCGTGCGCGTGAAGCAGAACGTGCTTGGCGAGTCGTCCGCCGGCTTCATCGCGACGGTCGGCGATCCGTTAGGCCGTCGCGGGAGCTGGCTCGTCGGCCCCGACCTGACGTACTCGACGTCGCGCTTCCACGGGGACCGAAACTTCCTCGTCGGCGTGTGGGGTCTCGCGACGGGACGCGCGGACCTCGTGCGCGGCGATCGCACCGCGGCGGGCTTCAAGGTCGACTACCCGAACGACCTGTGGGACGTGGCGCTGAGCTACAAGCGAATCGGCGACGGGTTCGATCCGTCGCTGGGGTTCGTGCCCCGCCCCGGCGTGCACGTCGCGTCGCTCGCCGCGAACTGGCAACCGCGTCCGAGGCGCCCCATCGGGCCGCTCCACATCCGGCAGTGCTTCTGGGAGAACGAGCTCAGTTACGTCTCCGGGCTGACCGGCGGGTGGCAGAGCTACGAGTACTTCATGGCGCCGATCAACTGCCGCCTGGAGAGCGGCGACCGGTTCGAGTTCAACGTCGTGCCCAGGGGCGAGCGGCTCACGGAGCCGTTCGACGTGGCGGACGGCGTGACGATCCCCGCGGGCACGTATCACTTCCCGCGGTTCCGGCTGGAGGGCGGGCTCGCGGCGAAGCGCCGGCTGAACGCGCAGGCGACGTGGTGGTTCGGACGCTTCTACGACGGCACGCTGCACCAGTACGAGCTGACCGGCGCGTGGAAGCCGTCGCCGCTCGTGATCGTCGAGCTCACGGGCGAGCACGACGTGGGCCGGCTCCGCGAGGGCCGCTTCACGCAGGACGTGGCGGGCACGCGCGTGCGGCTCAACGTCTCGCCCGACCTGCAGCTCACGAGCTTCCTGCAGTACGACACCGAGTCGCGCGCGTTCGGCACCAACACCCGCCTCCGGTGGACGTACAGCCCGCTCGGCGAGCTGTTCGTGGTGTACGATCACAACCTGCGCACCCGCGACCCGCTGACGCTCCGGCGCGAGCTCGCGTTCGCGTCGAACCAGCTGCTCGTGAAGGCGCAGTACGCGTTTCGCTACTGAGGGCGTCCATGCATCTCTTCCTCGCACTCCTCACAGTCGCCCAGCCGCCCGCGTGCGCGGCGACCGCGACCTCGCTGACGCCCACGTCCTGGCGCGCGACGCTCGCGCCGATTCCGCCGGACGCGCCGAGGCACGGGCTGCGCGCGGTCGCCGACATCCCGCTGCCAGGTCCGGCCAACCGGTTCGACTATCAGAGCGTCGACGACGCGGCGCGGCGCCTCTACATCAGCCACATGAACGCCGGCCGGCTCGTCGTGTTCGACCTCGACGCGTCGAAGGTGCTGAGGGAAGTGTCGGGCGTCGACCGCGCGACGGGCGTGTGGGCGGTGCCGGCGCATCACACCGTCTACGTCTCCGCCGCCGGCCGGCACGAGGTCGCGGCCGTCGACGACCGCACGCTCACGGTGACCGCGCGCATCGGCGGCATCCGCTTTCCGGACGGCATCGCGTACGCGGCGGACGAGCACAGGCTGTTCGTCTCCGACGAGGCGGGCCAGGCCGACGTGGTGATCGACGCGCGGACGAACGCGAAGCGCGCGACGATCCCGTTGGGCGGCGAGGCCGGCAACACCCACTACGACTCAGTGTCGCACTGCATCCTCGTCGCCGTGCAGACGAGGAACGAGCTCGTCGCGATCGACCCCGTTCGGGAGCGCGTGGTCGCGCGCTACGATCTGCCCGGCGCGGACCATCCGCACGGCTTCGCGCTCGACGAGCCGGGGCGCCTGGCGTTCGTCTCCAGCGAGGGGAACGGCGCGCTGCAGGTCGTGGATCTGCGCACGATGCGCGTGCTCTCGACGCGCCGCGTCGGCGACGATCCGGACGTGCTCGCGTGGGACGCGGCGTGGCGCCGACTCTACGTCGCGTCGGAGTCCGGCGTGCTGAGCGCCTTCGCGGTCGACGGCGCCGTGCTCCGGCCGTCAGGCGACGTGCGCGCGCCGCATGCGCACACGGTGAGCGTCGACCCGCGAACCCACCGCGTGTACGTGCCGCTGGAGAACGTGGGCGGGCGCCCGGTGCTGCGCGTGCTCGAGCCGGCGCCGTAGCGAGACGACGATGACGCCGACGCCACCGGCTCCGGAGCGTGCACCACGACGTCTCGACCGCGACATCGGCCGAGCGCTGGTCGCGGCCGTGCTGTTCGGCCTGTCCGCGCCCGTGGCGAAGGCGCTGCTGCGCGCGACGACGCCGCAGCTGCTCGCGGGTCTGCTCTACCTCGGCTCGGGGAGCGGCCTGCTCGCCCTGTGGCTCGTGCGGCGCGGCCGCGTGGAGGCGCCGCTCGGCCGCCGAGACGTGCCCTGGCTCGCGGGCGCGATCGCGGCGGGCGGCATCGCCGGGCCGGTGCTGCTGATGGTGGGGCTCGCGCGCACGCCCGCGTCGAGCGCGTCGCTGCTGCTCAACTTCGAGGGGGTGCTCACGGCGCTCCTCGCCTGGTTCGTGTTCCGCGAGAACGTCGACCGACGGGTCGCGCTCGGCATGCTCGCCATCGTCCTGGGCGGCGCGCTCATCTCGTGGCAGGGCCGCGCGACGCTGGGCGGCCTAACGGGGCCGCTCGCGGTCGTCGGCGCGTGCGCCTGCTGGGCGGTGGACAACAACCTCACGCAGAAGGTCTCGGCGGGCGACCCGGTGCAGATCGCGATGCTCAAGGGGCTCACCGCCGGCGCGGTGAACCTCGTGATCGCGCTCGCGCTGGGCGCCCGGCTGCCCCACGCGCCCGTCGTGGGCGGCGCGCTCGTGCTGGGCTTTCTGAGCTACGGCGTGAGCCTCGTGCTGTTCGTCCTCGCGCTGCGCGGGCTCGGCACGGCGCGCACGGGCGCCTACTTCTCGACGGCGCCGTTCGTCGGTGCGGTCGCGTCGCTGCTCGTCTGGCGCGAGCCGGTGACGTCCGGGCTGCTGTTAGGCGGGGCGTGCATGGCGGTCGGGGTATGGCTGCACGTGACCGAGCGACACGAGCACCCGCACGTCCATGAGGCGATGGATCACGAGCACGCGCACGTGCACGACGAGCACCACCGCCATGAGCACGCGCCGGGCGACCCGCCGGTGACGGACCCCGTCCCGCACACGCATCCGCACCACCACGCGCCGCTCGCGCACACGCATCCGCACTACCCGGACATCCACCACCGGCATGGACACTGAGCGCTCGGGCGAGGCACCTTCCCACGACACGCCGAGGGCCGACTGAAGCGAGATGCGCGATCAGCCGGGATCTCCGCGGGGATGGACGGCGACCTCGCCGCGGAGAGCACGCCCGGCGACGGGAGCCGGTTCACGCTCACGCTCCCGCAGGGTCTAGCTCAGTCGAGCACCATGCCGATCACGAGGAACGCCAGGAAGCCCACGAAGAACATCGCCGTGCCGAGCGGCGTCTCGCGCTCCTCGTGCGCCTCGCGCAGCAGCTCCTCGGTGACGAGGTAGAGCAGCGCCGCGACGCCGAACGAGAGCACGATCTCCATCGCGCCGCCCGTGAGCCCGCGCAGCACGGTGGCGCCGAGCACCGCGCTGACGAAGACGAGCAGCCCGAGCGCGGACACGATCGGCAGCACGCGCACGCGCGGCACGTTCGACCGCGTGAGCTCCCCGGCGAGCGCGAGCCCGACGCTGAGCTGCTCCGCCGCCTCCGCGAGCGCGAGCAGCACGCCGATGCGGGCGCCAGCCGCGAAGCCGACGCCCAGCAGCAGCCCGTCGAGCAGGAAGTCGATGCCGATCGCGACGAGCAGACTGAGGCCGACCGGCGGCGTGCCAGGAGGCGCGGGCTCACGGCCGTCCTCGTCGTCGTCGTCCTCGTCGTCGTCCTCGTCGTCGTCGCCGCGGATGCGATCGAGCAGCCGGTCGACGACGAGCATCGTGACGATGCCCAGCGAGAAGCCGATCACCACGTCGCCGACGAGCGCGCGGCGCTGGATCTCCGGGAGCAGCTCCACCGCGACGACAGCGAACACGACGCCCGCCGCGAGATGGAGCACGTAGCCGCGGAGCCGCGCCATCACCGGCCAGTACGCGCCGAGCGCCGCACCGATCACCGTGAAGACGACCGGCACGAGCGAGTAGAGCAGCGTCGTTCGGAGAAGCGGGGTCATGTCGTGGTGCCGAAGTGCGTCACGCGTCCGCCGCGGAGCGCATAGCGTGCGAGGCTCACGGCGAGCGCGCGCTCGCCGACCAGACGACGGTGGCGATGAGCGCGGTCTCGTGCGGCATCGGCTCAACCTATCTCAGTGAAGGCGAATCATCGCATCACCGTACCAAAGCAGCCGTTTCGTTCAAGATCGGCGTCGTGGCCGGTCGTAGCATGGGCGTACGCTCACGACACTCGGCCGCCACGGAGGAACTCATGTCCGACCACTCGCATCATCATCATCACGTGCACCACGCCCCCGCCGCCGATGCACTCGGCGCGTACACCATGGCGCACGACGCCGCGCAGCCGGCGCCGGGTGGCCGCGTGGTGATGGTGGCGCTCGAGGCCTCCGAGTTCGACTGGGAGTTCGTGGCCGGGCGCCCCGCGCGCGCGTGGGGCTACGACGGTCAGGTGCCCGGCCCCGTGCTCGAGGCGAACGTCGGCGACGTGCTCGAGGTGCGGCTGACGAACCGGCTCGCCGAGCCGACCACCATTCACTGGCACGGCCTGCGGCTCCCCGCGCCGATGGACGGCACCGACATGGTGCAACACCCCGTCGCGCCCGGCGAGACGTTCACGTACCGCTTCATGCTGCCGGACGCCGGCACGTTCTGGTATCACTCGCACACGAACGAGCGCGTGCAGATGGAGCGCGGTCTCTACGGCGCGCTCGTCGTCCGCGGCCCCGGCGAGCCGCGCGTCGACGCCGAGCGGGTGCTCGTGCTCGACGACGTGGCGCTCGACCGGAAGGGGCAGATCAAGCCGCCCGGCTGGTGGATCGAGCAGCACGACGGGCGACAGGGGAGCACGCGGCTCGTGAACGGCCTGCAGGAGCCGGTGCTCGCGATGGCGGCCGGACAGATCGAGCGGTGGCGCATCGTGAACGCGGCGAGCGCGCGCTACGTCCGGCTCTCGTTAGGCGGCCGGCCGTTCGCGCTCATCGGCAGCGACGGCGGCCTGCTCGCCGCGCCCGTCACGATGACCGAGGTGCTCCTCGCGCCGTCCGACCGCGTGGAGCTCGCCGTCGGGCCGTTCGCCGAGGGCGAGACGCTGCGCATCGAATCGCTCGCGTACGACCGCAAGAGCACGAACAGCCAGCGGAAGGCGGAGCCGTTCGCGACGGTGCGCGTCGGAGCGGCGAAGCCGTCGGTGGCGGAGATCCCATCGAAGCTGCGCGACATCGAGCCGCTGGTGACGGGCTCCATCACGCCCAACCGCGAGGTGCACCTCGGCGCCCGCATGAGCTTCAGGCACGGCGTCGACTTCCTCGTGAACCAGGAGCAGCACCACCGCGACCAGCCGGTGCGGGTCGGCGAGCTGCAGGTGTGGGACATCGTGAACGACACGCTGATGGATCACCCGTTCCACCTGCACGGCTTCTTCTTCCAGGTGGTCTCGGTGAACGGCGAGCCGCCGACGTTCCTGTCGTGGGAGGACACGGTCAACGTGCCGCCGAAGAGCACCGTGCGCATCGCGTGGGTGCCCGACGACCGGCCCGGCGAGTGGATGTACCACTGCCACATCGTCGAGCACCACGCGAACGGCATGATGGGGCACTTCGCCGTCGTGCCGTAGACGGCGGATCAGGAGAGCAGCCGCTTCAGGTTCTGGAAGCTCGTCTCGATGTCGCCGAGCGACGACGCGGTGTTCGGCGCCGCGTCGTTCTCGACGAAGAAGTGGCGGAGCCCCGCCGTCGACGCCTCGGCGAAGATGCGACGGAAGTCGATCTCGCCCGTGCCGACGGCGGCGAGCCGCGGCATCGCGCCCTGCATCTTCTGCATCGCGCTGCCCGTCGCGGTGGCCGCCTGGCGCCGGGCCTCGTCGACGCCGCGCATGTCCTTCACGTGCCACATCGCATAGCGCCCGGGGCTCCTGTGGAACATCGCCACGGGGTCCTGCCCCGCGAACGTCGCCCAGAACAGGTCGAGCTCGAACTTCACGAGCGCGGGATCGGTCTCGGCGAGGAGCACGTCGTAGCCCGTGCGGCCGTCGGCGAGCTTCTCGAACTCGAACGAGTGGTTGTGGTACGCGAAGCCGATCCCCTCGGGCTGCAGCGCCTTCGCGATGCGGTTGAACTCCGCGGCGGTGCGCTTCCAGAAGTCCGCGTCGATCGGCCTCCCCATGAACGCTTCCATCAGCGCGGGGATGGTGATGAACTCGTGGCCGATCGTGCGCGCGGACTGGATCTGCCCGGCGAGATCCTTCTGCAGCAGGTCGAGCCCGATGTGCGAGCTCGGCGCGGTGAGGCCGAGCCGGTCGAGCAGCGCGCGCACGTCGGCCGGCGAGTGGTTGAAGTAGCCGGCGAACTCCACCTCCTTGTAGCCGATCTGCGCCACTCGTTGGAGCGTGCCGGTGAAGTCTTTCTCCATCTGGTCGCGCACCGTGTAGAGCTGCACGCCGATGCGGTCGCGCCGCACCGGCGCCGTCACCGTGCCGGCCGAGCGGCAGCCGAGGGCCAGACCGGCGGCGGCGGCGCCGGTGGTCGCGAGGAAGTTCCGTCTGCTGACCATGGAGATGTCTCCGGGCGAGGGTGTCCGTCGTCGCTCCTGCGACGTTCGTTCCGCGCTCACTCCGCCGACCAGCTGCCGCCGAGCGCGCGGTACAGCGTGACGGTCGCGGTGAGGTAGTCGCGCTGCACCTGCAGGAGCCCGAGCTGCGCGTCGAACAGCCCGCGCTGTGCGTCGAGCACCTCGAGGTAGCTGGAGATGCCGCTCGCGTAGCGGCGCTGCGCGATGGCGAGCGCCGCGCGCAGCGCCTGCGCCTGCGTCTGCTGCGCGACGAGCTGATCGTGCAGCAGCCGCAGACCGGCGACGGCATCGCTCGCCTCGCGCAGCGCGACGAGCACCGTCTGCTCGTAGCTGCGCTGCGCGGCCTCCGCCTCGGCCCGCGCGGCATTCGTCACGTTCGCCGCGCGGCCGGCGTCGAGCAGCGGCACGGAGAGGCCGAGCGAGAGGCCGTACACCTCGCCCTTGGGGCCGAACACGCCGGCGAGCGACGGGCGCTGCGTGCCGTACTGCCCGCCGATGACGACGTTCGGCAGCCGGCTCGCCGCGGCGGCGCCGGCGCGCGCGGCGGCCGCCTGCACGTCGCGCTGGGCGCGCAGCACGTCGGGGCGGCGGGCGATGAGCGCGCCGGGGATGGAGTCCGGCACCGCCGCGGCACGCACGATCTCGTCGAGCTCGCACCCGCGCTCGATCGGGCCCGGTGCGCGACCGAGCAGCGCCGAGAGCTGGTGCTCCGCTTCGGCGCGCTGACGCGCGAAGTCGGCCACGCGCACGGCGGGCGCCGCGACGCCGGCCTCGAACTGCCGCACGTCGAGCTCCGAGATCACGCCCTGCTCGAACCGGCGCCGCGCGAGCGCGAGCGTGTTGCGTCGCGACTCCAGCGTCTGCTCGGCGATCGCGAGGCCGGCGTCCGCGGCGCGCAGCGCGAGGTAGGTGGCGGCGACGTCGCTCACCAGCGTGAGCGCGGTGGCGCGCGCGCCCTCCTCGCTGCCGAGCAGGTCGAAGCCCGCCGCCTGCACGCCGCGTCGCCGCCGCCCCCAGAAGTCGAGCTCCCACTGCACGTCGGCCGTCGCGCGCACGGCGTTGTACGGCACCACGGCGGGGCCGAACGCCGCCTGGTTCGTGCTCGTCGCCGCGTTCGCGGAGAGCTGCGGGAAGAGCGCGGCCCGCGCGACGCCACGCTGCGCGCGGAACTCGCGCACGCGGGCCTCGGCCACGCGCACGTCGCGGTTGCCGGCCAGCGCGTCGCGCACGAGCCGCACGAGCGCGGGGTCGTGCAGCACGTCGAGCCACGCCGGCGGCGCCGTCGCCGGCGTCACGCGCACCGGCGTGGTGTCGGCGCCGGCCGGCGCGTCCGCGGCCCGCGCGCGGGCGAGCGAGTCGAGCACGCGCCGCATCGCGGACGGCGTCGCGGCGTCGGCGCGCGCCGCCACCGTCGGCACCGGCGGCTCGACGCGCCCGGGCCCGACGGCGCAGGCGGCGAGGACGACGAGGGTCGCTCCGCGGGCGAGTGCGCGCATCGGTCAGTCCCCCTGGGCCGGCTGGAGCGGCGTGAGCGACTCCGCGGGCCGGGCCCGCCGCCGCTCGACGAGCCCCCGGATCACCGCGAAGAAGAGCGGGATGAAGAACACGCCGACGAGCGTGGCGGCGAGCATCCCGAAGAACACCCCGGTGCCTAACGATCGGCGGCTCGCCGCGCCGGCGCCCGACGCGACGACGAGCGGGGCGACGCCGAGGATGAACGCGAACGACGTCATGAGGATCGGGCGGAAGCGCTCGCGCGCCGCCTCCACCGCCGCGTCGCGCACCGAGCGGCCCTGCGCGCGCAGCGAGTTCGCGAACTCCACGATGAGGATCGCGTTCTTCGCGGCGAGGCCGATGACGGCGAACAGTCCCACCTGGAAGTACACGTCGTTCGGCATGCCGTGCAGCCACGCGGCGCCGAGCGCGCCGAGCATGCCGAACGGCACGCCGAGCAGCACGGCGAACGGCACCGACCAGCTCTCGTACTGCGCGGCGAGCACGAGGAACACGAGCACGAGCCCGAGCACGAGCACCAGCCCGCTCTGCCCCGACGACGCGCGCTCCTGGTACGACTCGCCGCTGTACGCGTAGCCCACGCCCTGCGCGGCGTACTTCTCGTTCACCAGCCGCTCCACCGCGTCGAGCATCTGCCCGGAGCTCTCGCCCGGCTTCGGCGTGCCGGTGATGGTCGCCGACGGGAACCCGTTGAACCGCGTCAGCACGCTCGGCGCGCCGCGCATCTCCGTCTGCACGAGCGCCGAGAGCGGCACCATCTCGCCGCGCGCGCTGCGCACGAAGAAGCGGCCGATGTCGTCGGGGCGCTGGCGGAACGGCGCCTGCGCCTCGGCCTGCACGCGGTACGGGCGGCCGTACAGGTTGAAGTCGTTGATGTAGAGCGTGGAGAGCATCGCCTGCAGCGTGGAGAAGATCTGCCCCGTGCCCACGCCGCGCGCGCGCGCCGCGTCCTCGTTCACCCGCACGAACACCTGCGGCACGTCGGTGCGCACGGATCCGTTCGCGCCCTGCACCGCCGTGGCGTTCGCGTCCTGCACGAAGCTGCGGACGGCGGAGGCGAAGTCGCGGATGTCGCCGCCCGCGCGCTGCTGGAGGTTCATCTCCAGGCCGCTCGACGTGCCCAGGCCCGGGATCTCGGGCAGGTTGAAGCCGAACGCGACCGCCTCCTTCATCGCGAACAGCTTGCCGTTCAACCGTCCGAGCACCGCGCCCACGCTCTGGTCCGCGCGCGGGCGCTCGTCCCACGGCCGCAGGCTCACGAAGATCGTCGACGCGTTCGACTGATTCGACCGCGTGAGCAGATCGAGGCCGGCGATGGCGACGACGTTCGCCACGGCGGGATCCGCGCGCAGCATCCCTTCCACGCGGCGCACCGTGGCCACCGTGCGCTGCAGCGACGCCGCGTCCGGGAGCTGCACGCTGAGCGCGAACGTGCCCTTGTCCTCGGTCGGGAGGAAGCCGCCCGGCACGGTGCGATAGAGCACCGCGATGAGCGCGAGGATCACGGCGAACGCGCCGAGCCACGCGCGCTGGTGGCTCACGACGCGCCCCGCGGCGGTCGTGTAGCGGCGCGTGAGCCACGCGAAGCGGTCGTTGAACCACGTGAAGAAGCGGCCGTGCGCCTCCTCCTCCGGCGCGTGCTGGAGCAGCAGCGCGCACAGCGCCGGCGTGAGCGTGAGCGCGACGATGCCGGAGAGCACGACCGAGATGGCGATGGTCACGGCGAACTGCTTGTACATCGCGCCGGTGATGCCGGGCACGAACGCCACCGGCACGAACACCGCGCAGAGCACGAGCACGATGGCGACGAGCGCGCCGTAGATCTGGCGCATCGCGCGGTTGGTGGCCTCGCGCGGCGGCACGTGGTCCTGCGCCATGATGCGCTCGACGTTCTCGATCACCACGATCGCGTCGTCCACGACGATGCCGATGGCGAGCACCATCCCGAACAGCGTCAGCGTGTTGATCGTGAAGCCGAGGAACCGCAGGCCGAGGAACGTGCCGATGATCGACACCGGCACGGCGAGCACCGGGATGAGCGTCGCGCGCCAGCTCTGCAGGAACAGGAACACGACGAGCGTGACGAGCGCCATCGCCTCGAGCAGCGTCTTCACCACCTCGCGGATCGACTCGGTGATGAACGGCGTGGTGTCGAACGGGATCGTCCACCGCACGCCGGCCGGGAACGCGCGCTGCAGCTCGCCGAGCCGGTCGACCACCTCGCGCTTCACGTCGAGGTTGTTCGCGCCGGGCCGCGCGTAGATCGCGAACAGCGCCGCCTCCTTGCCGTTCAGGCGGCTCTGGAGGTCGTACGCGCGGCCGCCGAGGTGCACGTCGGCGACGTCGCGCAGGTGCACGAGCGAGCCGTCGGGACGCGCCCGCACGATGATCGCGCCGAACTCCGCGGGCGTCGTCAGGCGGCCGCTCGTCGTCACCGGAAGCGTGAGCTGCGTGCCGTTAGGCGCCGGCTGGCGGCCGAGCCGTCCGCCGGGCTTCGTCGCGTTCTGCTCCTGCACCGCCGCCGCCACGTCGTCCACGGTGATCCCGAGCTGCGCCATCCGCTCGGGGTCGAGGCTGACGAGCATCGAGAAGTCGAGCGTGCTGAAGAAGTTCACGTTGCCGACGCCCGGGAGCCGCTTCAGCTCGTTCTCGATGTACAGGCGGCCGTAGTTCGTGAGGTACGCCGCGTCGTAGCGCGGATCGTCCGACGTGAGCCCGGCGACGAACAGGATGTCCGCGTTCGCCTTCGTCACCGTGACGCCGAGCTGCCTCACGGCGGCCGGCAGCTGCGGCGCGGCCACCGAGATCGCGTTCTGCACGTCGACGGCGGCGAGGTCCTGGTCCCGCGAGATGTCGAAGAACACCTGCAGGTTCATCACGCCGTCGCTCGAGTTCGACGACTTGTAGTAGAGCAGCCCGTCGAGCCCCGCGAGCTGCTGCTCGATCGGCGCGGCGACCGCGGACGCGACGTCCGTCGCGCTCGCGCCGGGATACACGGCCGACACCTGCACCGAGGGCGGCGTGATCTGCGGGTAGCGGTTCACCGGCAGCGCCTCGATCGCGAGCGCGCCTAACAGCGTCACGACGATCGAGATCACCGCGGCGAGCACGGGACGCCGCACGAACAGGTACTCGTGCTCCGATCGCTCGGGACGCTCGGCCGCGTTGCTCATCGGGAGCCTCCCGTGGCGACGCGCGCGCTGTCGGCGAGCGGCGTGGGCCGCACCGCCGCGCCCGGCTGCACCTTCTGCACGCCGTCGACGACGACGCGCTCGCCGGCCTTGAGCCCGTCCTCGATGATCCATCCCTGCCCCGCCCAGCTCGCGGCCTTCACGTCGCGCGCCGCCACCTTGTCGTCCGCGCCCACGACGTACACCGACTGGCGGCCGAGCTGCTGCAGCACGGCGCGCTGCGGCACCACGATCGCGCTGTCGCGCGTGAGGCCGCGCACGCGCACGCGCGCGAACTGCCCGGGGAGCAGCAGCCGCGCCGGGTTCGCGAACTGCGCGCGGAACTCCTGCGTCCCCGTCGCCGGATCGACGACCGGGTCGATGAAGCCGATGCGGCCCGCGGCCGGCAGCGCCGTGCCGTCGGCGAGCGTCACCTCCACGCGCGCGCTGCCGTTAGGCTCGAGCGCGCGCCACATCGCCGGATGGCGCCGCCAGCGGAGCTGCTCCTCGGCCGACGGACGGAAGCTCACGTAGATCGGGTCGAGCACGTCGATCGACGTCAGCACGTCGCCCACGCCGGAGACCCGCGTGCCGACGTCGAGCAGCGCGCGTCCGACGCGCCCGCCGATCTCGGCCCGCACGACGGTCTCGGCGAGCCCCTTCTGCGCGGCGTCGACGATGCCCTGTGCCTCCTCCACCGCGGCCCGCGCCTGCGCCACCTGCGACTCGGCGTTGTCGACCTCCTGGCGCGCGACCGCGTTCCCCTCCAGCAGCGGGCGGAGCCGCTCGGCGGTCGTGGTCGCGTTCTGCAGGCGAGCGCGTGCTTCGGCCAGCCGCGCCCGCGCGCTCCGCACGTCGGCCTGCGACGTGGTCGGGTCGATGCGATACAGCGCGTCGCCGGCGTGCACCGCGGTGCCCTCGACGAACGTGCGCGCCACGATGACCCCGGACACCTGGGCGCGCACCTGCACCGTGCGCGACGCCTGCACCTGGCCCGTGAAGACGACGTCGTCCTCCACGGGCGCGGGCGTCACCGTGACGACCGACACCTCCGGCGGCGGGGGCGGCGGCGGCGGCGGCTTCTTGCACGCGACGGCGCCGACGACGCCGACGCACACCGTGGCGAGCGTCGCGCGCCGCCAGGGAGGCGAGGATGAGGGCATGGATGGGGTGTGGCTGATCGACGACGGCGGGGACCGCAGATCAATCTGCCGCCGTGTCGCGCCCCAGTAAGGGGCGCGCGCCCATCACCGCGTGCCTAACCGGTAGCGCAGCCAGAGCATGTCGTCGGGACGTCGCTCCACGCTCTCGAGCGCGAGGCGATGCGGCGCATCGTCGCCGCCCGCGACGTCGAACAGCGTCGCGGTGCCGACCCGCCCGTCGGCGACCGGCGCGACGAGCAGGCTGATCTCGTCGATGAGCCCCGCGCGCAGCAGGCTGCCGTTGATGCCGCCGCCGCCCTCCAGCATCAGCATACGGATGCCGAACCGCGCGGCGAGCTTCTCCAGCGCGAGCGGCAGATCGACGTCGTCGTCGCCGGCGAGCAGGTACGACACGCCGCGCGCTCGGAGCGTGGCCAGGTAGTCGTCGGACACGCGCACGTTGAGCACGGCGACGACGTGATCCCCGTCCATGTCGCCCGACTCCCACACGAGCTTTCCGCGTGGATCGACCGCGATGGCGTACGAGTCGTGCTCGCCCGGCGCCACGAAGTCCTCGCGCGCCGGACCGTCGTACGTGTCGGCGACGTCCGCGTCGGCGCGCGTGCCCGACGCGAAGTGCTGCTCCATCGTCACGCGCCCGCAGATCCACGCGTCCGGCTCGAACGTCGCGTGCACCTGCTCGTACTGCCGGCGCCCTTCCGCCGAGAGCGGCCAGCCGTCGGTGACGATGCGCCCGTCCACCGACGCCATCATGTGGCAGATCACCCGCGGGCGCGCGCCGGTCGTTCGCGTCGTCATGTCGGTCCTCAGGTCGTGAGCAGCGTCTTGATCGCGCGACGCTCGTCCATCGCGCGGTAGCCCTCGGCCGCCTGCTCGAGCGGCAGCGTCTGATCGAACACCTTGCCCGGGTCGATCCGCTCGTTCCAGATCAGGTCGATGAGCTGCGGAAGGTAGCGCCGGACGGGAGCGGGCCCGCCCATCAGGTGGACCTCCGCGAAGAACAGCTCGCGCCCGGGGAGCGCGACGTCGTGGGAGACGCCGACGTAGCCGACGTGCCCACCCGGGCGCGTCGAGCGGATCGCCTGCATCATCGACTCCTGCGTGCCGACCGCCTCGATCACCGAGTGCGCGCCGAGGCCGCCCGTCATGTCCTTGATGCGTGCCACGCCCTCGTCGCCGCGCTCGGTCACGATGTCCGTCGCGCCGAACTCGCGGCCGAGCCGCTGCCGGTCCGCGTGGCGGCTCATGAGGATGATGCGCTCGGCGCCCATCTGCTTCGCCGACAGCACGCCTAACAATCCGACCGCGCCGTCGCCCACGACGGCGACCGTCTTGCCCGGCGCGACCGCGGCCGCGTCGGCCGCGAACCAGCCGGTGCCTAACACGTCGGACGCGGCGAGGAGGCTCGGCACCATCGCGTCGGACGGCAGCTCGGGCGTCGCCACCAGCGTTCCATCGGCGAGCGGCACGCGCAGCAGCGGCGCCTGGGCGCCTAACGCACCGATCGGGCGCGCGTCCACGCACCGGCTCTGGTAGCCCGCGTGGCAGATGGGGCAGCTGTTGTCGGAGGCGAAGAACGAGCCGACGACGAACTGGCCCTTCTTCACGTGCCGCACGTCGCGGCCGACCTCCTCGACGATGCCGACGTACTCGTGGCCCATCGGCTGCGGCTTCGCGGACGTGTCGATGCCGCGGTAGGGCCACAGGTCGGATCCGCAGATGCAGGTGGCCGAGAGGCGGAGGATCGCATCGGTCGGCTCGATGATCGTCGGGTCGTCGCGCGTCTCGACGCGCACGTCGCCCGGGCCGTACAGGACTGCTCCTTTCATCTCGCTACTCCTCGTCGTGGTACTGCGCGTCGGTGACGTGCTCCAGCCACTCCACCGCCTTGCCGTCGAGCGCTTCCTGGATGGCGAGGTGCTGCATGGCCGTGTCGGGCGCCGCGCCGTGCCAGTGCTTCTCGTTCGGTGCGAACCATACGACGTCGCCTGGCCGGATCTCCTCCACGGGCCCGCCCTCGCGCTGCACGAGCCCGCGGCCGAACAGCACGATCAGCGTCTGGCCGAGCGGGTGGGTGTGCCACGCAGTGCGGGCGCCCGGCTCGAACGTCACCGCCGCGCCGGCGGCGCGCGCCGGAGCGGGGGCGCTGAACAGCGGGTCGAGGCGCACCGTGCCGGTGAACCAGTCGGACGGCCCCTTGCCGGAGGGCTTCGAGCCCGCGCGCGTGATGTCCATGTTCGGTCTCCTCGTTCGTGGTGGGATCGACGCGAAGGCCGTCGACCCACGACGCAATCAAGGCCGCTCGGCTCCGCCGATCTACTCGACGGCGGTGCACGCCCCTTGAAGCGTTGCTTCACAATGGCCGAGGGCCTGAACGCCATGGCCGTCTTCGCCGCCGAGCCAGACGCTGCGCAAGCTCGAGGCGGGCGAGCGGCTCTACGCGGGGCTGCGCCCGGCGCAGGAGGAGGTGCGCGCCGCCGTCGCCGTCAGGCGAGCACGCGGTCGCGCAGGTTGCGGTAGCTCGCGGCTGCGGCGGCGAGCGAGTCGCCGCTGTCGGGGGCGCTGTCCTGCTCGACGAAGAAGTGCTTCATGCCCGCGAGCCCCGCCTGCGCGAAGATGGCGCGGTAGTCGATCTCGCCCTCGCCTAACGGGACGATCTTCGCGGCGCGCTGCCGCTCCGCCTCGCTCTTGCCGGCGAGCGACGCGAGCCCGGCGACGTCCTTCACGTGCCACACCTCGAAGCGGCCCGGCGCGCGCCGGAACAGCTCGAGCGCGTTCGCTCCCGCCACCGTCGCCCACCCGATGTCGAGCTCCAGCGCCACGAGGCTCGGATCGGTCTCCGCCATCAGCACGTCGTACGGCCGCTGCGAGCCGTCGGCGAGCGGCTCGAACTCCACGGTGTGGTTGTGGACGATGACCTTGAGCCCGTGCTTCTGCGTCACGCGCCCGGCCTCGTTCAACGCCGCCGCGGTGCGCTTCACGGCGTCGAGCGTCTGCCGCTGCGGCGCCGCGTTAGGCACCCCCCGCGGGCCGCGCTCGGAGCCGGTGTTCACCGTCGTGTACCGGTGGCCGATCCGCGCGTAGGCGTCCAGCGTGCGCTCGAACTCCGGCCCGTTCGGCGGGCTCACGTGCGTCGCCGGCGCGACGAGGCCGGCCTGGTCGAGGAACTGCTTGATCTGGTCGAGCGAGTAGCCGCCGTACGACAGCGTCGTCTGGACTTCCCTGTAGCCCGCGGCGGCCACGGCGCGCAGCGTTCCCGGGTAGTCGGTCATGAACCGGTCGCGCACGGTGAAGAGCTGGAGGCCGATCCGGTCGCGCCACGCCGCGAGGCTCGCGCGCGACGCCGCGGCGCCGCTCGCCGACGGGCCGGCGGCGTGTCCCGCGCACGCGGTGGCGAGGATGCCGCCACCGACGGCGGTGAGGCCCTTCAGGAACGTGCGGCGGTCCACCGCGGCAGGCTGGGTCGTCGAAGGCATCGGTCTCACGGTTGGGCGCTCGTGAACGCGCGCTCGAGGAAGCGGTAGCGCGCGCGCGGCTCGGCTTCGGCGTGCGGCTCGACGTCGATGCGCAGGCGCTGCACCTCGCCGTTCGGGCCGGCCGTGCCGACGGGCCACGCCGGCAGGCCCGCGCCGTTCGGATCGCCGGTCTTGATGAAGTTCGCGAAGTACGCCTGCATCGCCGCCGAGACCTTCTCGTCGTCCGGCGTCCACGCGTAGGCGTGGTTCGTGGCGAGGTTGCCTAACGCGTACTCGATCTCGGCCGAGTGCACCGCGCCGTGCGCGCCCGGGCGCGGGCGGGCGTACAAGTAGCGGTACACCGGCTGCGCGCTCGTCGCCGCGTGCGTGTCGAGCCACTTCCACGTCGAGTACGCGATGAACCGGTCGCTCGCGAGGTCGACGAGCGACTGCGTCGCCTCGGCCGCGCTCCCCGCGGGATAGACCTGCGCGGCATCGCCCGCACGCTCGCCGAACACGCGCGCGAGCACCGCGCGCGCCGAGTCGGGCGTCGGCGACTGCGCGGTCAGCGAGCGCCACGATGATTCCTCCGTGTTCCAGCCCGCGAGCAGCGGCACGCGGGCCTGCTTCCCGGCGGCGTAGATCTCGGCCGGCGGCTGCGGGAAGAAGTACCCGTCGACGTTCACGCCGAAGCGCGGCATGCCTTGGCGCCCGGCCATCTCCAGCAGCTCGGTCGCCGACAGCGCGCGCAGCGCGGCGAGCGATGGCGCGCCCACCGCCTGCGCGAACCGCACGCCGTTCTCCTCGGTCCGCGCCCGCGTCGCCATCGGACCCGACGACGAGAACACCGCGCCGCTCTCGCCGATGGCGCGCGCGAAGAGGCCTTTCGCCATCGGCGAGGCCATCTGCGCGCTGACCGACATCGACCCCGCCGACTCGCCGGCGATCGTCACCTTCGCCGGGTCGCCGCCGAACCGTGCGACATTGTCGCGCACCCACCTCAGCGCCGCCGTCTGGTCCATCAGCCCGTAGTCGCCCGACGCGTGCTGCGGCGACTCCGCAGTGAGCTCCGGGTGCGAGAAGAACCCGAACACGCCGAGCCGGTAGCTCATCGTGACGACGACGATGCCACGCTTCGCCATGCTCTCGCCGTCGTAGCGGAGCTCCGACCCGTCGCCGGCCTGGAAGCCGCCGCCGTAGAAGTAGACCAGCACGGGCAACGCGGCGTTCGGCCGCGCGTCGGCGGGCGCCCACACGTTCAGGTACAGGCAGTCCTCGCTCACGCCGGCGTTGCGGAACATCATGTCGCTGTAGATCCGCGCCTGCATGCACTGATCGGCGAACCGATCGGCGAGCCGCACTCCCTGCCACGTCGCGGCCGGCTGCGGCGGCTTCCAGCGCAGCTCGCGCACCGGCGGCGCGGCGAACGGAATGCCGCGGAACGCGCGCACGCCACTCGACAGCGCCAGGCCCTGCACCGCGCCGCCCGTCGTGCGCACGACCGGCGCACCGGTGCGCGTCTGCGCGCCGGCGGCGAACGTGTGCGACGACAGCACGGTCGCCGCGGCGGCGAGACGAAGCCACGACCGGCGACCGCCGGGAAGGACAGTGTGCATCGTGACCGCTCCGGGATGCGGGTGTGTCGGGAGCCCTCGATCACGGCGGCGGCACGACCGCCGTGCTCGTATCGTACGCGAACGGGCCCGCCTGCGGCACCACGACTCGGGTGGCGCGCGCCTCGTGACGCGCGCGACTCCCGTCAGGTCGCGTCCGTCGCTCGCGCGACGCGGTGGGCGCGGAGCGCGGTCCACGTGGCCTGGCCGAACATGTGCCGCGTCACCGCGGAAGCGTACTGGAACGCGCCCCGCACCGCGTCGTCCGGGATCGCCGTGCCGCCGCCGGCGCCGCGCGTGTCCGCCGCCGCGTGCAGCGCGCGCTCGACCTCGGCCACGAACAGCGGCGTCTCGCGCTCGAGGTCGGCCTCGGACCATCCCAGCCGGTACCGCTGCGTGCCATGCAGCTCGGCCATCATGCGCTGGAGCTGAGCGCCGTCGCGCAGCAGCTCGGGCGCCCGGCCGTGGGTCTCGCCGATGATCATGAGCTGCGAGGCGATCAGTCCGACGAACGGCGTGGCGTGGTCGCGGAGCTGGACCGCCGGCAGCTCACGCGCGCCGGGGAAGCGTCCGTCCGAGCGCAGCGCGGCCACGTAACGCTCGGCGATGGCCTCCGCCTCCGAGGCGAGGCGGAGACTGAGCGCGTGGAGCACGGCGTACGCCGGCGCGTCGAGCGGTGCGTGCGCGGCCTCGGTGATGCCGGCTCTGCCGAGCGCCGGGGTCTGTCGCGACGACGAGCCCGTGTGGGCCCGCTCCGCGCCCACCGTAGCCTCGGCCGCGGCGGTGTGCGGCACCGGGCTCGGAAGCCAGAGCGTGAAGGCGGCGCCCCGATCCGGCTGGTTGGCCGCGGTCACGTCCCCACCCATCAGCCGGGCGAGTCGCCGGCTGATCGCGAGCCCGAGCCCGGTCCCTCCATGCTCGCGTGTCAGCGCCGGGTCGCCCTGGACGAACGGCTCGAAGAGCTGCTCGAGGAGCTCCGGCGCGATCCCCGACCCGGTGTCCGTGACGCGGATGTAGACCCAGCCGCGCGATCCGTCCGGCGCCCCCGCAGACTGCACGCTCGGCTCGGGTTCCGCTGCCGTTCCGCACGCCACGGTCACCTCGCCGCCGGGAGGCGTGAACTTCACCGCGTTCGAGATCAGGTTCACGAGCACCTGCCGCACGCGGTGCTCGTCGCCGAGGTACGGCACCCCCGCCTCGCCGGCGCCGAGGTCCATGAGCCGCACGCCCTTCGCCGTCGCCTGGGGCTGCACGAGCATGACGGCCGCCGCCGCGGCCACACCGGTGAGCAGCTCGTCGCGGCGTATCGCCATCCGGTCGGCGTCCACCTTCGCGACGTCGAGCACGTCGTCGACGAGCGCGAGGAGGTGGCGGGCGCTCGCCTCGAGCCGCTCGAGGTGCGCGTGCTGCGCCGGCGTCGCCGGGCCGAGGACGCCCATCTCGAGGAGCTGCGCGTAGCCGAGTATCGCGTTCAGCGGCGTGCGGAACTCGTGGCTCATCGTCGCCAGGAACTCCGACTTCGTGCGCGCGGCCGCCTCGGCGCTCGCGCGCGCCGTGCGCTCGGCGGCGTACAGCCGGGCGTTGTCCATGGCCACGGCCGCCCATCCGGCGATGCCCACGACGAGACGTTCGTCGCGCTCCGTGAACACGCCCGGCTGCTCGTGCCCGAACGACAGCGCGCCGAGCACCTCGCCGGTGCGCGAGCGGACCGGCACGGCGAGGTAGCTCCGCACCCGCGGCCGTCCGCCCGTCGCCTCGAAGAACGCCCCCACGTCGGCGTACCGCGGGTCGCCGGTGACGTCGGCGCGACGGACGACGGCGTCGCCGACGGCCGGCGCGTCCCCACCGTCGTGGAGGAACGCGCCGAACTGTGCGTCCGTGAGCGCGGTCGCCTCGTCGGTGAGGAGCTGCACGATGCGCTCGAGGTCGAGCTCCGACGCGAGCGCCGTCCCGATGCGCTGCACGGTGCGCACGATCGACGCCTCGTCGCGCAGCGCCGCCTCGCGCATGGCCTGCACCTCGTCCGCGTAGCGCCGGCGCTCGTGGAGGATCTGCTCGCCCCGGCGGCGGTGGATCTCCAGGAACGCGTGGACCTTGCCCCGCAGGACCTCCGGGTCGAGCGGCTTCGTGAGGTAGTCGACGGCGCCGAACTGGTAGCCGAGCGTGACGCGCCGTCGATCGGCGTCGAGCGCCGTGACGAAGATGATCGGCACGTGCTCCGTCACCCGCCGGGCGCGTATGAGGCGCGCCGTCTCCAGGCCGTCCGTCCCCGGCATCATCACGTCGAGGAGCACGACCGCGATCGCGCCGTCCTCGTGCAGCACGTGCCGCAGCGCCTCGTCGGCCGAGCCGGCCCGCAGCAGCCGGGTCCCGGTCTCCGCGGCGAGCGGGGCCAGGACGGCTTCGAGGGCGACGAGGTTCTCGGGGTGGTCGTCGACGAGCAGGACGGCCGCACCCGTGGGAGGGGGCTGAGCCCCGGAGACGGGGGATGTCATCCCTCCCCCTCCCCGCAGAGCGCGCGCCGTCCCGTCGGCGAGCGGCCTCAGTCGGTGAGCAGACCGAGCTTCAGGGCGAGCTGCACGTACTCGGAGCGGTGCGTGAGCCCCATCTTCTCGCCGATGCGCTGCTTGTAGGTGTCCACGGTCTTCGGCGAGATGAACAGCTGCTCGCCGATCTCCGGCGCGCTGTAGCCGCGGGCGACGAGCCGCAGCACGTCGCGCTCGCGCTCCGAGAGCTGCGCGAAGCGCTCGCGGTCGTCGGCGTGCTCCGAGCGGCGGCGCACGCCCTTCGCGAGCGCGCGCACGGCGGTCGGCTGCACGTACGTGTCGCCGTGGGCCACCGCGCGCACCGCGGCGACGAGCTCGCGGTCGGCGACGCTCTTCACGAGATAGCCGCTCGCCCCCGCCTCGAGCAGCGGCACGAGCGACTCGTTCTCGTCGTGCATCGTCAGCACGAGCACGCGCGTCGACGGGTGCGTCGCCGCCACCTCCTTCGTGGCCTCCGCGCCGCCCATCTCGGGCATGTCGAGATCCATCACGACGACGTGGGGATTCAGCCGCTCGATCATGGCGACCGCCTCGCGCCCGTTGGACGCCTCGCCGACGACCTGGATGTCCTTCGCGCTGCTGAGCACGGCCTTCAGCCCGGCGCGCACGATGGCGTGATCGTCGGCGAGCACCACGCGGATGACGTCATCCATGGGCGTCACTTCTGGACGACGAGCGCGGTGACCATGCCGAACATGCCGTGCTCGCTCTCCGCGTGCGGCAGGATGTGGCAGTGGAACGCCCACGTGCCGGGGTTGTTGCAGCTCACGATCACGTCCCACCGCTCGCCGGGCGCGACGTTCAGCGTGTCGCACTTCCACGGCGCCGGCTGCTCCCACCCGTCCTTCGCGATGACCGTCATGTGCATCCCGTGCAGGTGCATGGGGTGGATCATCATCCCCTCGTTCATGAACCGCAGCCGGAGCTTCTGCCCGAGCTTCGCGACGATCGGCTCCGTACCGGGGAAGCTCTTGCCGTTGAGAGTGTAGCCGTGGGCGCCATCGTTCAAGATCATCACGTAGTCCACGTCGACCCCGCGCTCGATCGGCAGCGGATTCTTCGGCTCGACGATGAACGCGCCGAGCATGCCGTTGCCCACCTGGGTGGCGGCGTTGTGGTGCGAGTGGTACATGTGCGAGCCGCTGTTAGGCACCACGAACTCGTACGTGTACGACTCGCCGGGCTTGATCGGCGGCTGCGTGATGAACGGCACGCCGTCGACGTCGTTCGGCAGCTCGAGGCCGTGGAAGTGCAGCGCGGTGGACTGCGGCAGCTCGTTCTTCAGCACGAGGCGGACCCGGTCGCCCTCGCGGACGCGGATCTGCGGGCCGGGCACCTGCTCGTTGTACGCCCACGCCTCGACCCACTGGCCGGGCGCGGTCTCCCACTTCATGACGCTGGCGGTCAGCTCGAAGACCTTCACGCCGCCGTCCATGCGCGGCTTCATGAGCTGGTTGCCCTTGCCCTGCGTCTTCGCGGGGAACGCCTTGATCCCCTTCTCGTGCATGGCGTCCATCTCGTCCGCGCGGCGGCGCTTCTCGGCCAGGCTCAGCATCGCCGCGGCCGGCGGGGCGTTCGGCGCGGGCGCGGCGGGAGCCATGCCCGCCATGCCGTCGTGATTCGTCGGGGCCGGGGTCGGCGGCGCGGCCTGCGCGACCTTCGGCTCGTCCTTGCACGCGCTCAGGGCGCTCGCCGCGAGCGCGCCGAGGGCGCCCTTCTTCAGGAACGCGCGGCGGGACGAGAGAGGGGTCGGGGCGGAGGGAGCGTTGGTCGACATGGTCGCGATCGGAGCGGGTGAGCGGCGCCGGTTTGGCGTCCGGACTCAGGATACCGGCGCCGGTTCACGCGATCGGTCGGGGAGTGCGCGGAACGTTCGTGCGGGGACCGCCGGTCGCCGTGTCGGGGGATCCCCTACCGTCGGCCGACCGACCGCGCGCGGCACTCTCCCGACCGCACCGGGGGCATCCCCCCGACACCCCGCGCCACCGCGCCGCGGCATCGTACGGCGTCCCTGTCCGAGGTCGCCGCCATGCCCACCACGCTTACCATCCCCGAGCTCCGGACCCGTCCCATCATCGTGGCGAGCGACGGCCGCGACGACGGCGCGCCGGCCCTGCTGACCGCCGAGCGGCTCGCCTGCCAGCTCGGCGACGGGGCGATGGCGTGGCCCACGCGCATCGTGAGCGCGCCGTCCGCCGACGCCATCGCGGCGGTGGCGGACGAGGAGCGCGCGTCGCTCGTCGTGCTCGACATCGGCCGGCACCGGCTGTACGAGCGGCTGCTCGGCACCGAGACGTCGCTGCGCGTGCTGCGCGGCGGCGACCGGCCGGTGCTCGCGGTGGGCCCCGAGGCCGATGGCGTGTTCCGGCGCGCGGTGGTCGCGCTCGACTTCGGCGCGGCGAGCCTGCGCGCAGCGGCGATCGCGGCGCGGCTGCTCGCGCCCGGCGGCATCCTGTCGCTCGTGCACGTGAAGCCGCGCGTGGAGCTGTGGGAGCCCGGTGTCGTCGAGTCGCCGTCGGGCACGCCGGGGCTGCACGGCCGGCTCCAGCGGCTCGCCGCGGCGCTGCGGCACGGCACCACGGGCTGCGAGGAGTGCGGCGCCGGCGAGGCGCGCCCCGACGTGCGCGTCGGCACCGCGACGCTCGTCGGCGACCCCGCGGCGGAGCTGCTCGACTACGCCGCGCACGTCGGCGCGGACCTCGTCGCGGTGGGGACGCGCGGCGCCGGCTTCGTCGAGCGGCTGCTCGTCGGCAGCGTGGCGACCGACGTGATCCGCGGCACGAGCGCGCGGCTGCCCGGCTGCTCCGTGCTCGCCTGCCCCGCGCCCTGCCCCACGGCGGCCGCGCGGCTGACACACCGGCTCGGTGCGCTGCCGTCAGTCGCTGACGGGCACGGTGAGCCAGAAGCGCGCGCCGGCGCCTGACGCGCTCTCCACGCCGGCGGCGCCGCCGTGCGCCTCGGCGATCCCCTTCACGATCGCCAGGCCGAGCCCCGCGCCGCCGCGCCGCGTCTCGCGCGCCTGCCAGAACCGGTCGAAGACGTGCGGCAGGTGCTCGGGCGGGATGCCCGGGCCGGTGTCGGCGACCTCGAAGCGCACCGCACGCCCGTCGTCGGTGCGCGCGGCGCCGAGCGTCACGCGCCCGCCGCGCGGCGTGAACTTGACGGCGTTGCCGAGCAGGTTGCCCAACGCCTGCTGGAGGCGCGCCCCGTCGCCGTTCACGCTCACCCCGCCGGCCGACGAGCGCAGCGCGAGCGTCACCCCGCGCTCGGCGGCGAGCGGCTCGGCCAGCTCGTGCGCGAGCGCGAGCACCGCGGCCACCGACGTCGGCTCCGGATCGACGGCGAGCCGGCCGGCCTCGATCGCGGAGACGTCGAGCAGGTCGCGGATGATGCGCTCCATGAGGTCCACGGAGCTGCGGATGACGCCCGCCAGCTCGCCGACCTGCGACGCGTCCGGCGACTCCTGCGACGCGAGCGCGGCGGCGCACATCTTCACCGCGCCTAACGGATTGCGCAGGTCGTGGGCGACGACGCCGAGCACCACGTCGCGCGCGTGCGTCGCGCGGCGCGCCGCCTCGACCAGGCGCTGCCGCTCGCGCGCGTGGCGCACCGCGCGCCACATCCCGCGCCCGGTGACGGCGCCCTTCACGAGATAGTCCTGCGCACCGGCCTGCACCGCGCGCACGGCGAGCGCCTCGTCGTCGAGTCCCGTGAGCACCACGATCGGCAGGTGCGGCGCGGCATCGCGCACGCGCGCCACGGTGTCGAGGCCGCGCGCGTCGGGGAGCGAGAGGTCGAGCAGCACGACGTCCACCGGATGCGAGGCGAGCAGCGTGCGCGCCTCGCTCACCCGCTCGGCGTGCAGCACCACGGCGTTCGCCGCGCCCGACGCGTCGTTCGATCCGGCGCCCTCCTCGAGCGAGAGCCGCAGCAGCTCGGCGTCGCCCGGGTTGTCCTCCACCATGAGGATCGTGAGCGGCGCGTCCCTTCCCTCCCCGCCCGGGCTCATCGATCGCGCGGCAGGCGCACGACGGTGAACCAGAACTGCTCGATGGAGCGCACGATCGTGATGAACTGGTCGAAGTCGACCGGCTTCGTCACGTAGCAGTTCGCGTGCAGGTCGTACGCTTTCAGGATGTCCTGCTCGGCGCGAGAGCTCGTGAGCACGACGACCGGGATGTGGCGCAGCACCGGATCCTGCTTGATCTCGCCGAGCACCGCGCGGCCGTCCTTCTTCGGCAGATTGAGGTCGAGCAGGATGAGGTCGGGGTGCGGCGCATCGGCGTAGCTGCCCTCGCGCCGCAGGAACGCGAGCGCCTCGACGCCGTCGCTCACGACGCTGAGGTTCATGTGCATCTTGCTGTCGAGAAGCGCCTCGCGCGTCAGCTCGACGTCGCCGGGATTGTCCTCGACGAGCAGGATCTCGATCGGGTCGCTCATCATGAACGGGGCAGCGTGAAGTAGAAGGTCGTTCCCTCGTTCGGCGCGCTCTCGGCCCAGATCCGGCCGCCGTGGCGCTCCACGATCTTCTTGCAGATCGCGAGGCCCACGCCCGTGCCGTCGTACTCCGCGCGCGTGTGGAGCCGCTGGAACACGACGAAGATCTGCTCCGCGAACTCCTGCTCGAAGCCGATGCCGTTGTCGCGCACGGCGAACCGCCAGCTCGCGCCATCGGGCTCGGCGACGACGGTGGCGCGCGGCGCGACGCCCGGGCGGCGGAACTTCAGCGCGTTCGCGAGCAGGTTCTGGAACAGCTGCTCGAGCTGGCCCGCGTCGCCGAGCACGGTGGGGAGCGGACCCACGTCGACGGTGCCGCCGCTGTCGGCCATCGCCGCGTCGAGCCAGCGCAGCGCGCGCCGCACCACCTCGTTCACGTCCACCGGCCGGAACGGCTTCCCCTGGGTGCCGACGCGCGAGAGCGCGAGCAGGTCGTTGATCAGGGTCTGCATGCGCTGCGCGCCGTCGACGGCGAAGTGGATGTACTTGTCGGCCTGCGCGTCCAGCTTGCCCTCGTAGCGCCTGGCGAGGAGCTGCGTGTAGCTCGCCACCATGCGCAGCGGCTCCTGCAGATCGTGGCTCGCGACGTACGCGAACTGCTCGAGCTCCGCGTTCGAGCGCTCGAGCGCCTCGCCGCGCGCCCGCAGCTCCGCCTCGTAGTGCTTGCGCGCGGTGACGTCGCGCACGACGGCGTTGTACATGATGCGGCCGTCGACGCTGACCTTCGAGATCGCCACCTCGGCCGGAAACTCGTCGCCGTTCTTGCGCCGGCCGTAGACCTCCCGGCGCGCGCCCATGCGTCGCGCCGACTCGTGCGCGCGCGTGAAGTACGGCAGGTGCTCGGCGCTGTGCACCGCGCGGAACCGCTCGGGGAGCAGCAGCTCGAGCCGCTGGCCGATCACCTCGTCGGCCGAGTAGCCGAAGATCTCCTCCGCGCCGGCGTTGAAGAGGTGGATGCGCTCCTCGTCGTCGATCGAGACGATGCCGTCGGCGGCGAGCTGCACGATGCCAGCGAGCAGCGTCGGCGAGTGCGCGACCGCGGCCGCGAACGACCGGTCGGCCGGCGACGACGCGTTGGGATCTCCGGGTGCGGCGGGGTCGGTCACGCGATCCTCGAGTGATGAGCGAGCCCCGGGAGCGTAGACGACGGCGGCGGCAAGGTCCAGCCCCACCACGAACGAACACGGCCGGGCGATGGCGCCCGGCCGTGCACGAGAATCGTCGTTAGGCCCGCGTCGGGCGGCTCAGTGGTCGCGCCGCCGGCCGCCGCCACCGCCACCACCGTAGCCCCCACCACCGCCGCCGCCCCCGCCGTAGCCACCGCGGCCTCCGCCGCCGCCCCCACCACTCGGCCGCCCGCCGCCCAGCCGCGTCACGTTCTCCGCGGCCGGCCCCTTCTGCCCCTGCACGACGTCGAACTCCACGTTCTCGCCTTCGTCGAGCGACTTGAAGCCGGTGCCCTGAATCGCGGAGTGATGAACGAACAGGTCCTTGCTTCCGTCTTCGGGCGTGATGAAGCCGAAGCCCTTGTCGGCGTTGAACCACTTCACTGTGCCTTTCGTGCGCATCGTGCCGGCCTCCGTGCGGAGCGTGGGGTGCTGGCGCCGGACGGCGCCGTGTGTCAGTGGGCGTCGTGCCGCGGGCTCCGACTCGCGGCGCGACGGCCACGCAGACGCGCCGCGCGACGCGCGGCGGCGCGGGCGCGGCGCAGCGCGAGTTCGTCCTTGAGCGCTCGCGCCTCGCTCGGTTTCACGTAGTGGCGTCGGCGGCGCAGCTCCGCGAACAGCCCGCTCTGGATGACCTTGCGCTTGAAGCTCTTCAGCGCCCATTCGAGCCGGTCACCCTCCTGCAGCGTGATCTCGATCATGATGCCTCGCGGCGGGATGCGTGTCCGTACGACGTCGAAACGCGACAGGGGCCCACGCAGAGCGAGGGCCCCTGTCCGTCCGCGGTGTGTGCGCTAGCGCACGTGTCGCTGCACCACGGTAACGTTGGCCTCGGGTGTTGTCTAGGACGCGCGCGGTTGACACCGTTGTCGGTACCGTCCAGCTTTCGTGAGCCAGGGCCGCGTCGGCTCCGGATTGGAGGCCGCCATGCGCGCTGCACGATGGCTCGGCACGACGCCATGACCGTGGCGGACTCCCACCGACCGGACCCGGTGACGCCGAGCGCGACACCCCGCGTCCCGCGCCCGCGGCTCACGCTGCACCGCCCCACGCGGCATCCCGATCAGCCGCCGCCCGTCGGCGGATCGTGCGCCGGCGTGCCCCTACCGTGCCGCGCGTCGCTGCGTCGCCGGGCCGCGCTCGCCGCCTACCTCGCCGAGCCCGAGAGCCGCCGCACACGCGAGGTCCTGTTCCGCACGCTCGACGGCATCGATCGCGGGGTCGCGCGCGGGGCCGCGCCGCTGGATCGCGCCGGCCTGCGCCTCCTGCGCTGACCGCCTAACGGCCCCGCACGTTGCGCTGGGCACGTCGATGCATTAGCCTCCGGGAGCGACACATGCGCAGCGCGCATACACCGCCGATGGACAGGGGCCCTCGCTCTCGCGGGGGCCCTTTTGCATTCTGCCCGGGTGGGCGGATGGCGGCGTCGCGACAACACCAGCAGGAGTACGTACACATGCGCACGACTGGAACCGTGAAGTGGTTCAACGACAGCAAGGGCTTCGGCTTCATCACGCCCGAGAACGGCTCGAAGGATTGCTTCGTGCACCACTCCGCGATTCAGAAGCAGGGCTACAAGTCGCTCGCCGAGGGTGAGCGCGTCGAGTTCGACATCGTGCAGGGCCAGAAGGGCCCGGCCGCGGAGAACGTCGTCAGCCTCTGACGAGCTCTCGGCGGCGCCCGCCGTCGCCGTCGCGGCCGGTCTGATCGCCATCAGACCGGCCGCTCCCGTTCGTTAGGCACCCCCGCCTGCCGCCTCACCGCCACGAGGCCCCCGCCATGCCGAGAAAGCCGAACTACCAGTTCGAGAAGCGTCAGAAGGAGCTCGATCGCAAGGTGCGCAAGGAGGAGAAGCTCCGCCGTCGCCAGGAGCGCACCGCCGACACCGACGAGCTGCAGGAGCAGCCGGCGGAGCCCGCCGACGCCGAGCGACCGATCGAGAGCTGACGCCCGCATCAACACGCGCCCGACGGCGCACGGAGGGAGATCGCATGGACGTCCGAGGAGAGGAGTTCAGCTTCATCGACGCCGGCCGCACGTTCCGGTGCCGCATCGAGAACTCGAGGACCCGCGCCGGCGATGCCTGGTGGTGGTTCGAAGTGTCCACCGAGCAGTACGAGCGCCACGCCCCGTTCCGTGCCGAGGCGAGCGACACCCCGGCCGGCGTGCGGGCGCGCGTCGTGGCGTACTACGACGACCTGCTCGCCCGCCGCGCCGCGCCCGCACAGGGCCGCTGGCATCAGCGCCCGCGCGTCGCCCCGGCCGCGACCCAGAGCGTCAACCCGACGCCGGTGACCTAGTCGGGACTGGGGACTCGGGACTCGGGACTCGGGGCGGTGTGCTCGCTACGCTCGCTCTCATGAAGGCACGAGCGGAGCGAGTGCCATCCCCCCCGAGTCCCGAGTCCCGAGTCCCGAGTCCCGAGTCCCGAGTCCCGATTCGTTTCAAGTCACCGGCGCGGGATTGAACAGCGTGAGCGCGTTGCGCAGCCCCCATCGCTCGGCCCACGTGCGCCGGCCGCTCGCGACCTCGAGGATCGTCTCGAAGATCTCCCAGCCCAGCGACTCGATGTCGGCGTCGCCGTCGGCGATGCGGCCGGCGTTCACGTCCATGAGGTCGTGCCAGCGGCGCGCGAGGTCGGAGCGCGTCGCGACCTTGATGACGGGACACTCCGCGAGGCCGTACGGCGTGCCGCGGCCAGTGGTGAAGACGTGCACGTTCATGCCCGCCGCGAGCTGCAGCGTGCCACACACGAAATCGCTCGCCGGCGTCGCGGCGTAGACGAGTCCTCGGCCGATGCCGCGATCGCGCAGCCGCTCGCCCGGCGACAGCACGCCGACGATGGGCGACGTGCCGGACTTCACGATGGACCCCATCGCCTTCTCGACGATGTTCGACAGGCCGCCCTGCTTGTTGCCGGGCGTCGTGTTCGCGCTGCGATCGACGCCGCCCGCGCGAAGGTAGTCGTCGTACCACGCCATCTCGCGCACGATCGCGTCGGCGACGTCGCGCGTGGCGGCGCGCGCGGTGAGCTGCGCGACGCCGTCGCGCACCTCGGTGGTCTCGGAGAACATCACCGTCGCGCCGGCGCGCACGAGCAGGTCGGCGGCGCGGCCGAGCGCGGGGTTCGCGGTGATGCCGGAGAACGCGTCGCTGCCGCCGCACTGCATGCCGACGACGAGCGCGGACGCGGGACACGTCTCGCGCCGCCGGGCGTCGAGCCGTGCGAGATGCCGCTCGGCCGTCGCGACGATCGAATCGATCATCGACAGGAAGCCGACGTGCCGCTCGTCCTGGAGCACGACGGTGTCCGGCTCGTCGTCGACGACGGGAAGCGAGCCGCGTGGCATGAGCCGCGCCGGCTGCAGCTTCTCGCAGCCGAGGCTCACGACCATCACCTCGTCGCCGAAGTTCGGGTTGAGGCTGATGTTGCGCAGCGTGCGGATGGGGATGGAGGCGTTCGCCGCGTCGATCGCGACGCCGCAGCCGTACGCGTGCTCCAGCGCGACGACGTCGTCGACGTTCGGATAGCGCGGCAGCAGCTCGGCCTTGATGCGCTCCACCGCGAAGTCGACCACGCCGGACACGCACTGCACGGTGGTGGTGATCGCGAGAATGTTGCGGGTGCCGACCGATCCGTCGCGATTGCGGTACCCCTGGAACGTGTAGCCGTCGAGCGGCTCGCCGACGGGCGGCGCGGCGGTGGCCATCGGCAGGTCGTCGAGCGGGCGCGCGTCGGGGAGCGACATGAGCCGCTCGTGCACCCACCGTCCCGCGGCGACGTCCTCGCGCGCGTAGCCGATGGCGACGCCGTAGCGGCGCACCGCCTCGCCCGCGGCGATGTCGCGCAGCGCGACCTTGTGCCCCTGCGGCACGTCGTCCAGCAGCACCAGCCCGTCGCCTAACGACGTGCCGGCGGGCAGGCCGCCGTCGGGCACCACCACACCGACGTTGTCGGCCGGGTGCATCATGATGACGAGCGGCCGCGTCACGGCGCCGCCACCTCGAAGTCCGCGAGCCGCTCGAGCGCGCGGACCATGGCCGAGTGGTCCCAGCCGCCGCCGCCCTGCGCGGCGCAGGCGTTGAACAGCTCCTGCGCCGTTGCGGTGTTCGGCAGCGACACGCCGACGGCGCGCGCGCTCGACAGCGCGAGGCCGAGGTCCTTCTGGTGGAGCGCGATGCGGAAGCCCGGCTCGAACGTGCGCGCGATCATGCGCGCGCCGTGCACCTCGAGCACGCGCGACGACGCGAAGCCGCCCATGAGCGCCTGCCGCACCTTCGACGGATCGGCACCCATCTTCGCCGCGAACAGCAGCGCCTCGGCGACGGCCTCGATGTTGAGCGCGACGATGATCTGGTTCGCGACCTTGCACGTCTGTCCGGCGCCGACGTCGCCGACGAGCGTGACGTTCTTGCCCATCAGCTCGAACAGCGGCCGGACGCGATCGAACGCGGCCTGCGTGCCGCCGGCCATGATGGTCAGGCTCGCGGCCTTCGCGCCGACCTCGCCGCCGGACACGGGCGCGTCGACGTAGTCGCAGCCCAGCGCAGCGATGCGCTCGGCGAACCGCTTCGTCTCCACCGGCGAGATGGAGCTCATGTCGACGACGACCTTGCCGGTGCTGAGCCCCTCGGCGACGCCGTCCGGATCGAACAGCGCCTTCGCGACGTCGGGCGTGTCGGGCACCATCGTGATGACGACGTCGGCGCGCTGCGCGACCTCCTTCGTCGACGCGCACGCGTGGCCGCCCGACGCGGTCAGCTCGGACGGCACGCCCGAGCGGCTGTGCAGGTGGACCTCGTGTCCCGCCGCGATGAGATGACCCGCCATGGGCTTTCCCATGATGCCGAGGCCGATGAAACCGATTTTCGTCATGCTGTCCACTGTGGAAAGCGGCTCACGCGGAGGCGCGGAGAACGCGGAGAACTACTCTTCCTTTGGTTTTCTCCGTGTTCTCCGCGCCTCCGCGTGAGGACCCCCTAGTCCTTGAACCTATCGCGCAGCGCCTGCGTCGCCGCGCGGAACAGCCCCTGGTCGCTGCCGACAGCGACCATCGTGACGCCCATGTCCATGTAGCGGCGCGCATCGGCTTCCACCGGCGCCAGGATGCCGACGGCGACGTTCGCGGCACGCGCGCGGTCGATGACGCGGCGCATCGCGTCCTGCACCTCGGGGTGCGACGCGTCGCCGAGGCGGCCGAGGCTCGCGGCGAGGTCGGAGGGGCCGATGAACACCGCGTCCACGCCCTCCACCGCGCAGATCTCGTCGACGTCGTCGACCGCGTGCGGGCTCTCGATCTGTACCGCGACGACGATCTCGTCGTTCACGAGCTTCTGGTAGTCCGCGACCGTGCCGTAGCGGTTGCCACGCATGGACACCGACACGCCGCGCACGCCGGCGGGCGGGTAGCGCGTGGCCGCCACGGCGCGCGCCGCTTCCTCCGCGCTGTCGACCATCGGCACCAGGAAGTTGGAGAACCCCGCGTCGAGCAGCCGCTTGATGAGCACCGTGTCGTTCGACTGCGGTCGCACGAACGGCGCGCTCGGGCTGTCCTTCAGCGCCATCAGCTGCAGCACGAGCGTGCCGAGATCGTTAGGCGCGTGCTCGCCGTCGAGCAGCAGCCAGTCGAAGCCGGCGAGCCCCACGATCTCGGCGGTCACGGGACTCGTGAGCGACACCCAGCAGCCGATGAGCCGCTTGCCGGCGCGGAGGTCGCGCTTGAACGCGTTCGGGAACGCCGAGTAGGGCGCGGGTCGATTCATGGGCTCAGCGGACGAGGCACGGGCGGCGCGGGTCGAACGTCCAGCCGGGGATCAGCGACTGCATGGCGATCGTGTCGTCGCGATCGCCGGCGCCCACACGCTCGTACAGCGCGTGCGCGCGCTCCACCGCCGCCATGTCCAGCTCCACGCCGAGGCCCGGTCGCTTCGGCAGCGCGACGGCGCCGCCCTCGATGCGGAGCGGCTCGCGTGTGAGCCGCTCGCCGTCCTGCCAGATCCAGTGCGTGTCGATCGCGGTGACGCGGCCCGGTGCCGCGGCGGCGACGTGGACGTACATCGCGAGCGAGACGTCGAAGTGGTTGTTGGAGTGCGAGCCCCAGGTGAGGCCGAACATGTCGCAGAGCTGCGCGACGCGCACGGCGCCCGCCATCGTCCAGAAGTGCGCGTCGGCGAGCGGGATGTCCACCGCCTGGAGCTGGATGGCGTGCGCGAGCTGGCGGAAGTCGGTCGCCACCATGTTCGTCGCCGTCGGGACCCCGGTGGCGCGTCGGAACTCGGCCATGATCTCGCGCGCCGAGTAGCCGCCCTCCGCGCCGCACGGATCCTCGGCGTAGGCGAGCACCCCGCGCAGTCCGCGGCACAGACGCACCGCCTCGTCGAGCGACCACGCGCCGTTCGGGTCGAGCGTGACCCGCGCGTCGGGAAAGCGCTCGGCGAGCGCGACGACCGCCTCGGCCTCCGCGTCGCCGGCGAGCACGCCGCCCTTCAGCTTGAAGTCGCGGAAGCCGTATCGCTCGCGCGCCGCCTCGGCGAGTCGCACGACGGCCACCGGCGTCAGCGCCGGCTCGTCGCGCAGACGGAGCCAGGGATCGCGGTCGTTAGGCGCCGCCCGGTAGCCGAGCCCCGTGCGCGTGCGGTCGCCGACGAAGAACAGGTAGCCGAGCACGTCGACGCGCTCGCGCTGCACGCCGTCGCCGAGCAGCGCGGCCACGGGGACGCCGAGGTGCTGGCCGAGGAGGTCGAGCAGCGCACACTCCACCGCGGTGACGGCGTGGATCGTGGTGCGGAGGTCGAACGTCTGTGCGCCGCGTCCCGCGCGATCGCGGTCGCCGAAGCGCGCGCGCATCGCCGCGAGCACGCCGGCGCGCTCGCCGAGCGACCGGCCGACGACGAGCGTGCATGCCTCGTCGAGCGTGGCGCGGATCGTCTCGCCGCCCGGCACCTCGCCGACGCCGGTGCGCCCCGCGCTGTCCTCGAGCACGACGAGGTTGCGCGTGAAGAACGGGGCGTGCGCGCCGCTGAGGTTGAGCAGCATGCTGTCGCGCCCCGCGACGGGGATCACGCGCATCGCCGTGACGACCGGCGCATCGTGGCGCGCGCTCACGCGAGCGTCACCCGGTGGATGCGGCCCACCACGCCGAGGTAGCAGACGATCGCGACGAGCGCATGCGCGCCGACGTAGACGAGCGCCCACGCGAACGAGCCGGTGCCCTGCACGATGTAGCCGATGGCGATCGGTGTGGTGATGCCCGACAGGTTGCCGCACGTGTTGAACAGCGCGCCGCTGAGTCCCGCGAACTGGCGCGGCGCGGTGTCGGCGTTCACCGCCCAGCCGAGCGCGCCGACGCCCTTGCCGAAGAACGCGAGCGCCATGAGGAAGATGACCGCCGACTGCGACGAGACGTAGTTGCAGGCCACCATCGTCATGGAGAGGAGCATGCCCGCGACGATCGGCGTCTTGCGCGCGACGCTGAGCGAGTGCCCGCGCTTCAGCAGCGCATCGGAGAACACGCCACCCAGCACGCCGCCGACGAAGCCGCACACGGCGGGGATCGCGGCGACGAACCCCGCTTTCAGGATCGTCATGTGCCGCTCGCGCACGAGGTACACCGGAAACCACGTGATGAAGAAGTAGGTGAGCGTGTTGATGCAGTACTGCGCGACGTACACGCCGACGAGCATGCGGCTGCGCAGCAGCCGGCCGACGTAGCGGAGGTCCGGGCCGTCGTCGCGCCGCGCCTGGTCCATGCTCACCAGTCCCCCGCCCGCCTCGATGTACGCGACCTCGGCGGCGTTCGCGAGCGGGTGCGTTTTCGGGTCGTGGATCAGCGCCTTCCAGACGAGGACGAACGACAGACCGAGCGCGCCCATGACGACGAACACCGACGGCCACCCGAACGACGCGATGAGCCATCCCATGAGCGGGGCGAACACGACCGTCGCCGCGTACTGCGCGGAGTTGAAGATCGCCGACGCGGTGCCGCGCTCGCTCGCCGGGAACCACGCCGCGACGATGCGGCTGTTGGCCGGGAACGACGGCGCCTCCGCCGCGCCGACGAGGAACCGCAGCGCGAACAGCGCGACGACGGCGCCGAGGCTCGCGAGCGCGCCGACGCCGGCGGTGAGCAGCGTGAACGTCGACCAGAGGGTGAGGCTCGCCGCGTACACGCGCTTGGAGCCGTAGCGGTCGAGCAGCCAGCCGCCAGGGAGCTGGGCGAGGACGTACGCCCACCCGAACGCGGAGAACACGTAGCCCATCGCGACCGCGTCGAGGCGCAGCTGGCGGGCGATGGCGGGACCGGCGAGCGAGATGGTCGCCCGGTCGGCGTAGTTGATGGCCGTGACGAGGAACAGCACCGCGACGACGACCCAGCGAACGTTGGTCCTCTCTCCCATCCAGTCGGGGTCCCGGGTCGCGGCAGCCGGCGTTTCCGGTAAGCTAGTTGGAGGGGTGCCGACCGGGCGCACTCCTTGCCCGAAGCCGTAGCGCGCCCCCGACCAGGCGAGATCCCCATGTCCACCACCCAGCCGCCCATCCATCCCGCGTTCAACGGGATGCTCGAGTCGCTCGTCCGGCTGATCGAGCATCAGAGCCCCGCCATGCGCTGCTCCATCCTCCTGCTCGACGAGGACGGAGTGACGCTGCGCCACGGCGCCGCGCCGAGCCTGCCCACGCCGTACTGCCAGGCCATCGACGGGCTGCAGATCGGCGCCGGCGTCGGCTCGTGCGGCACGGCGGCGTTCACGCGTGAGACGACCATCGTCACGGACATCGCCACGCACCCGTACTGGGTGCCGTTCCGCGACCTCGCGCTGCGGCACGGGCTGCGGGCGTGCTGGTCGACGCCGATCCTCGCCGCGTCGGGCGCCTGTCTCGGCACGTTCGCGATGTACTACGACGTGCCGCGCCAGCCGGGCGTGCGCGACATCGCGCTCATCCAGACCGCCGCGGCGCTCGCCGCCGCGCTGCTGGAGCGCGAGACGCTGCTCGCGACGAGCGAGGCCGATCGCCGCGCGCTCGGTGAGGCGAACCACCTGCTCGAGGAGCAGCAGGCCGAGCTCGAGATCGCGAACCAGCAGCTGCAGGAGAACACCGTCGAGCTGGAGATGCAGGCGACCGCGCTGGAAGCCGCGCGCGACGAGGCGGAGGCGGCGAACCGCGCGAAGAGCGAGTTCCTCGCCGCGATGAGCCACGAGCTGCGCACCCCGCTGAACGCGATCGCCGGCTACGCCGACCTGCTGCTCGACGGCGTGCGCGGCGAGCTGACGCCGACGCAGCGCGGTGACCTGGAGCGCATCAAGCGCAGCGGCCAGCACCTGCTCGGCCTCATCAACGACATCCTGAACTTCGCGAAGCTGGAGGCGGGGAAGGTCGAGTACCACGTCGACACGCTGCCGGTGGCGCCGCTCATCGAGAGCCTCGAGGAGCTCGTGCGGCCGCAGGTGGACAGCAAGCCGCTGACGTACTCGCACACCATCCCGGTGACCGACCTCGTCGCGCGGTGCGACGCGGAGAAGGTGCGGCAGGTGCTGCTGAACCTCGTCACGAACGCGGTGAAGTTCACCGAGCCGGGGGGCGAGATCCGCGTCGAGTGCGACGGCGACGAGCGGAACGTGCGCATCGCCGTGCGCGACACCGGCCGGGGGATCGCCGACGAGCACCTCGCGCGGATCTTCGATCCGTTCGTGCAGATCGACCGCGAGCGCACGCCGCGGAGCCAGCAGGGCGTCGGGCTCGGGCTGTCGATCAGCCGCGACCTCGCGCGCGGCATGGGCGGATCGCTCACCGCGATGAGCGCCCCCGGCGAGGGATCCACGTTCACGCTGACGCTGCCGAGAGGCTGACGGTCCGGACCACGGGTGGGGGGAGGGAGTGGGGGAGTCCGGGACCGAAGTGGAGGACGCCGAACGCGCGCGGACACGCGTGGAGGCGATCCTCGCGAGCATCAGCGACGCGTTCTTCGCGCTGGACCGCGCGTGGCGCTTCACGTACCTGAACGACCACGCGTGGGAGGAGTTCCCGCTCGCGTTAGGCACGACGTTCGAGCGCGAGTACCGGCACGCGATGGAGCGGGAGCGGTTCCGCACGGTGCAGGAAGCGTCGCCGAATGGCTTCCTCACGCTCGCGCCGATCCGCGCAAGGGCCTAACGCCGTCCGTCGGCGCGTGTCCGCCGGGGCTCGCGGCGCGCGCCGACGTGGAGAAGCTGCGCCAGGCGCTCGTGAACCTGCTGTCGAACGCGGTGAAGTTCACCGGCCGCGGCGGCGGCGCGATCGAGCCGTTCGTGCAGGTGCGCGCCGACCTGCGCCGGCCGACGGAGGGCACGGGCCTCGGCCTGGCGATCAGCCGGGACCTCGCGCGCGCGATGGGCGGCGACCTCACCGTGGCGAGCACGGTGGGCGCGGGGAGCACGTTCACGTTGACGCTGCCGAGCGCGTGACGCGTGACGCGTGACGCGCGACGCGTGACGTCCGCGGTCGCCGGCCGTACAATCTCCCCATGCCATACGTCCCTCCACACATCCGGGCGGCGCTGAGCACGCCCGACTTCCACACGACGACCGGGAACGCGCTCGACGGCTACGACGTCGTGGAGACGTTCGGCGTCGTGCGCGGCATCACGGTGCGGTCGCGCTCCCTCGCCGGCACGCTCGGCGCGGTGTTCCAGCAGATGCGCGGCGGCGAGGTGTCGCTGCTCACCGAGCTGTGCGAGCAGACGCGGCGGCTCGCGTTCGAGCTCGCGATCGAGCACGCGCAGATGCTCGGCGCGAACGCGCTGCTCGCCCTCCGCTACGACGCGACCGAGATCATGTCGGGCGTGTCGGAGGTGCTGTGCTACGGCACGGCGGTGCGCGTGGTGGCGCGCCGGGAGTGAGCGGCCCGGCGCGCCGCCGTCCTCACCGCTACCACCAGTCGTCGCACTGGTAGGCGCGCACGCACCACTCGAGCAGGCGGACGTAGAGCACGACGCCGCCCTGCGGCGCCGGCCCGGCCTCGACGTGCAGCACCGGCGTCGGCGGGCCGAGGCCGCGCTCGCGCAGCAGCGCGTCGACGACCGCGACGACCTCCTCGGCCGACGCGCCGTCGGCCTTCAGGTGGTCGACGACGTCGGTCACCGCGCTGCGCAGCGCGGCCATCGCGTCCGCGGACGGCCGTGCGGTGGCGGCGTCGAGCCGGAGCAGCAGGCGCGACCGCAGGTCGGCGTCGAGCGCCGGCCGCGAGACCTGAGGCGCGTGGGCCCCCACGACGCTCGCCGGCGTCACGGGGGCCTCGTTCGTGACTCGCATGAGAGCCTCCACCACCGCGTTGCCCGGTGCGGCGGCGTACGGAGCCCGTCAGTGCCCGTGCCGTCGCGTCTCCCAGCCCTTCTTCGCGGCGCGGCTGCGCTCCTCGTGGGACTGGCTGTGGCCGCCGATGCGGCCGCCCTTGCGCGACGGCTCGTGGTTCTCCGACCGGCCGCGGCCGGAGCCGGACTTCTTGCCGCCGTGCGTCTCCGCGTTCACGGTCGCCCAGGCGCGGCGCTCGGCCTCGCTCTCGGGGACGCCGCGGGACTCGTACCCTTCCTCGATGTGCTGCGCCTGGCGCTTCTGCTTGTCGGTGTAGGCGCTCTTGTCTCCTCTCGGCATGACGGACCCTCCGGTAGCGGCGATCGTCGACTGCCCGATCGAACGCCGCATTCGCCGTGCCTAACGGTCCGGACGTTGCTTCCTCTCACGAAGCGCGCGCACGCCGACGTCGGGATAGTCGCCGAAGATGCCGTCCACGCCGAGCGCGGCGAGGCGGCGCCACTCGGCCGCGGGGTCGCCGGCATAGCCGCGCGGCAGGAACGCGGAGTCGCTGCGCAGCGTCCAGACGTGCACCGCGAGCCCCGCCGCGTGCGCGTCCGACACGAGCGACGTCGGCGTGCCTAACGATCCGTCGGCGCCGACCGGCTGCACCATCCCCTTCTCCACGCCGATCGCGTCCGCGTAGCGGCGGACGGCGGCGAGCCCCGCCGGCGTCGTCATCGCGGCGTACGCGGCGGTCGCGTCCATGAGCTGCACGAGCGGCACGCGCGTCAGGCCGCGGAGCCGCTGCAGGCTGCTTGCCTCGAACGACTGCACGAACACCGGCGCGTCGCGCCGATCGAGCCCGTGCGCGCGGAGCGCCGCGACGAGCGGCTCCTCGAGCGGCAGGCCGAGCGCGCGGAAGTAGCTCGGGTGCTTCGTCTCGGGGTACACGCCGATGCGCCGCCCCGTCTCGCGCGCGCGGCGCTCGACGAGCGCGAGCACCTCGTCGAACGTCGGCACCGGCTCCTGGCCGTCGTACGCGTGCGAGCGGAACGGCAGCCGCTCGGTGGCGCGCAGCGTCTTCAGCTCGGCCAGCGTGAAGTCCTCCGCGAACCATCCGGTGACCGTCGCGCCGTCGACGGTCTTCGTGGTGCGCCGCTGCGGAAAGCGGCGCGCCACGTCGGTGGTGCCGCCGATCTCGTTCTCGTGGCGCGCGACGAGCACGCCGTCCTTCGTGCGCACGAGATCGGGCTCCACGAAGTCGGCGCCCATCGCGATCGCGAGGTCGTACGCGGCGAGCGTGTGCTCGGGGCGATGGCCGCTGGCGCCGCGGTGCGCGATGACGATGGGCGTCGACGACGGCGGCGCGGTGCGCGCCGCGGTGCGCGGCGGGGCGGCGCACGCGACGACGAGCAACGCCGACGCGATACGAGAGAACGCGCGTGTCCCGCTCACGTCGCCGCCGCGCCGTCGATGGCGACGCGCGCCGCCTCCAGCTCGGCCGCGGGGATGCGGTAGGTGTGCTCCGGCGCGGGGAACTCACGCGCGCGCGTCTCGGCCGCATACCGCGCGACCGCGTCGACCATGAGCGGGCCGAGCGCCGCGTAGCGCTTCACGAACCGCGGCGCGCGTCCCTCGCTGAGGCCCACGAGGTCGTGGAACACGAGCACCTGCCCGTCGGTCGCCGGCCCGGCGCCGATCCCGATCACCGGGACCGGGATCGCGGGCACGAGCAGCGCCGCGACCGCCGCGGGGATCGCCTCGAACACGATCGCGAAGCACCCCGCGTCGACGAGCGCGTCGACGTCGCGGCGGATGCCGAGCACCTCGTCGGCCGTCGCGCCGCGCACCCGGTAGCCCTCGGGACCCGCGCTCGCCTGCGGCGTGAGCCCGACGTGGCCCATCACGGGAATGCCGGCGCGCACGAGCGCGCGCGCGCGGTCGGCGATCGGGCCGGCGCCCTCCATCTTCACCGCGGCGCACCCGGCGTCGACGAAGCGCCGCGCGGTGCCCAACGCCTGCGCGTCCGACGCCTCGTAGCTGGCGTACGGCAGATCGCCGACGAGCAGTGGCCGCACGAGGCCGCGCCGCACCGCGCGCGTGAGCACGAGCAGCTCGTCGACGCCGATCTCACGCGTGGACGGGTAGCCGAGGACCGTCATCGCCGCGGAGTCGCCAACCAGCACTGCGTCGACGCCGGCCGACTCCGCGACGCGCGCCGTGACGTGGTCGTACGCGGTCACCATCACGATCGGGTCGCCGCGCCGCTTCATCGCCGCGAGATCGCCCGTCGTCACCGGCGCCGTCATCGCGCCCCCGCGTCGACGAGCACGTTGTCGATGAGCCGCACGCCCCCGACGCGCGCGGCGACGGCGACGAGCAGCTCGCCGGCGAGCGGATCCACCGGCTCGAGCGTGTCGGCGGAGACGACCTCGAAGTACTCGGGCTCGACGTCGAGCGCGCGCATCGCGTCGCGCCCAGTGGCGACGACATCGACGGCGTTCGTGGCGCCGTCGAGCACGCGTGAGCGCGCGGCCTCCAGCCCGCGCGCGAGTGCCACCGCGCGTCGCCGCGCGTCGGCGTCGAGGCGCACGTTGCGGCTGGACATCGCGAGGCCGTCGGGCTCGCGCACCGTGGGGCACACCTCGACGCGCAGCCGGAAGTCCAGGTCGCGCGCCATGCGCCGCACGACGAGCGCCTGCTGCGCGTCCTTCTGCCCGAAGAACGCCGCGTGCGGCTGCACGATGTTGAACAGCTTGGCGACGACCGTCGCCACGCCGCGGAAGTGGCCCGGTCCGCGCTGCGCGCCCTCCATCGGCTCGGTGACCCGCGCCACGGTGACGCTCGTGGCGAATCCCGGCGGGTAGATCTCCGCGGGCTCCGGCGCGAACAGGTACGCGACGCCCGCAACCGCGGCGACGCTCGCGTCGCGCGCCTCGTCGCGCGGGTACGCCACGAGGTCCGCGGGATCGTCGAACTGCGTGGGGTTCACGAACAGCGACACCACGACGACGTCGCACGCGTCGCGCGCGCGGCGCATGAGCGACGCGTGGCCCTCGTGGAAGTAGCCCATCGTCGGCACGAGGCCGACCGTACGGCCCGCGCGCCGCTCGTCGTCGAGCAGCGCACGCAGCTCCGCGACCGTGCGCACGATTCTCATCGCGGCCTCACGACGACGCGCCGACGCGCGCGCGCCGTCCCCGACCGCCGTGCGGCCGCTTCACTGGCGATCCCTGACATGCCGGGAAGTTATCGACGCGACGGCGGGAGTGCGTCCGCGGTCGCGAGGCGCTCGCCGCTCAGCGGTCGAGCGCGCGCATGTCGGTGACCGCGACGGCGATCGTCCCCTCACCGATGGGCGCGCCGTCGCGCACGATGCCCGCGTCCAACTCGGCGCCGACACCGAGCCGCGTCACGACGCCGCCACGGAACCAGCCGCCGCTTCCGCCGCTCGCGCTCCACGTCACGCGATAGGTGAACGACACCGCACTCGGCCCGCTGCCGACGAACGAGAGGCGCACCGGGACCGCCTGCGCGCACCCATCGTCGATGCCCGGCGCGTAGCGCTGCACGACGCGCAGTCGCGCGAGCGACGCCGCGCCGGTCCCCGCCGTCGATACGTCGATCAGCCGGTCGACGTCGGGGAACGGGCGGTCGCACGGGTTCACCGCACCGCGCTCGCATCCCATCCCCGCCAACACCAGCATCGCCGTCGTCCACACCGGCATGCGCATGCCCCATCATGGCGCGCCGATCGCCGCCGCGCCGCGCGAACCGGTCACGAGCGCGTCACGGCCGCGTAACGTGCCCTCTCGCCATCACCAGCGTAGCGCGTACCCCGCTTCGTCCGCCGATCGCCCCAGCGTCACGCCGAATGGGCGCAGCTTGCGCCGCAGGCGGTGCGCGACGGAAACGAGGGCGCGGATGTGCGCGCGCGTCCCGTCGTCCCAGAGCACGCGGCGCAGCCGCACGTCGGGGACGCCGCGTGGATGCGCGAGCAGGAGGCGCAGCAGCGCGAGCTCGCTCGGCGACAGGGCGAGACGCGCGTCGCGCACGCGCACCTCGTTCAGCAGCCCGTCGAGCGCGATGGGACACGCGGTGTCGCCGCCCGCGCGGCCGGCACGCTCGCGCACGAGTCGCAGCACGCTCCCCGCGGCGGCGGCGATCGCCGGCGCGTCCGACGGGCGCGCGACGACGGCATCGCACGCCGCGGGCGCCGGGCCATCGGTGACGATGATGACGCCGACGTGCCGCACCGTGGGATCGCGGCGGAGGCGCGGCAGCAGTCCCACGCGCGGCGACAGCGCGAGCGCCTCGCTCGCGACGAGCAGCTCCGGTGGCCGCTCGTGCACCGCGATCCACGCCTCGGCGACGCTCGGCGCGCTCGCCACCGTGAAGCCCGCGCGCGCGAGCCCGTACGTGAGGTCGGCGACGACCTCCGTCTCGCGCGCGGCGACGAGCGCGTGCGGCGCCGCGCGGGCCGTCATCGACTCAGAGGTTCGTGCCGAAGCCGACCAGCTTGAACCGCCCGTCGCGCTCCACCACCGACAACCGCAGCGTCGCGCCGCCAGCCGCGGGCACGGCGACGGTGCAGTCGTAGAGCCGCAGCGCACGCGAGACGCGCGGCGCCGTGCACGCCGAGCGTACGGCGCCTAACGATCGGCCGCCGAAGCGCTGCAGCGCGCGCGTGAGCCCGCGCGCGCTCTGCGACGAGATCTGCGTCCACATGACGTCGGGATCGAGCTCGTACGGCGGCTGCGCCATCGGGCTGTCGGCGTAGTAGAGCCACGCGAACTCGCTCACGGTGAGCGCGAGCGGCCGCAGCGCCGCCGTGTCGCGCGCCGCGACGCCACGCGCCCACCGGGCGAGCAGCGTGTCCGCGCCCTCCGCGGCGCCGTCGCCTAACCGCGTCGGCCGCTCCGGCACCTGCTGCCGGAAGCGCGCGATCATCACGCTCGGCGCATATGCACTGTCGGCGGCCGACGGCCGCTCGGCGCCGCGACAGGCACCGAGCAGCGCGAGAACGAACGAGACACGAGACGCGAGCTTCATCGGCGATCGGGATCCGATCAGTTGCGCGCGTAGCTCGTCCAGCCGGCCCACCACTTCGTGCCGCTCGGGTCGGCCGCGCCGCGGTACGACGTGGCCGGCATCGCGCCGCCGAAGAAGCCCGTCACGCGCGCCGCGACGCGAGGCGGCAGCGTCGTGAGACCGCCGCTGCGCAGGGGCGACGCCGCCGACGGCGTCCAGTCGAGCCCAGCGAGCGTCGGCGTCGCGCCGGCCGCGGGGAGCGCGGTGAAGAACGTCGTCGGATCGGCCGGCGAGTCGTCGTTGTTCGGGAAGCTCGTGAGCTGGCCGAAGCCGGTGCCCGCGGCGTTGAAGTTCCCGCCGGCGTTCGACGCGAACACGTTGTTGCTCACGAACAGGCTGTCTTCCTGCCGACGCTGGTCGGTCTGCGCGTCGACGACGTTCAGCCCGATCCCCTGCCAGCGCGCGATCACGCCGTTGAACAGCGAGCCGCCCGAGCCGCGGCGGATCGTCGCGCCGCTCGTGTTCGCGGCCGAGATGCCGGTGAAGACGTCGGGGCCCGACCCGATGAGCGTGAAGTTCGCGAACACCGGCATCGAGTACGGCTTCGTGTTGTAGTCCGGGCAGCCCGGCTTGTCGTTCTCGCAGCCGTCTCCCTCGAAGCCGCGCGGGTCGCTCGACGCGAAGCCGGCGCCGGCGCGCGGCGTGGGCTTGTACGTCTGCAGTCCGATGATGAACTGCACGCGGCCGTTGAAGCCCTCGGTCCAGTCGAAGTGGTCGTCGCCCGCCTCGTACGACACGAGGTAGCGCGCGTCGACCGAGCCGCCGAAGAACTCGAACGAGTCGTCGAGCCCCGACAGCGCCTCGAGGTACTCGTACGTCGTGCCGCGGCCGACCGCGTAGCTCGACAGCGCGTTCAGCTCCTGATTCACGTCCACCGCGTAGCCGGCGAACTCGATGCGCACGTAGCGCAGCGTGCCGCTGTTGTCGTTCGGGTCCGTACCGCCGGCGTAGTTCTCGGCGGTGTTCTGCAGGCCGCCCGACGGGCCCTCGGTGAGGGTCGCGTTCACGCACGCGGGGTTCGCGGCGTTCGGGCAGCCGCGGTTCGCGATCGCCTTGCCGACGATGATGACGCCGCCCCAGTCGCCCGGTGCGCGCGTGCCGGCGGCCCGCTCCGACGTGAACACGATCGGCTGCGCGGCGGTGCCCTGCGCGTCGATCTTGCCGCCCTGCAGGATCCAGAGCGAGGAGCCCGGCACGAGCGTGTCGCCGACGATCACGGTGCCCGGCTTCACGACGAGCTGCCCGCCCGCGCGCACCTTGTAGAAGCCGCTCAGCACCCAGTTCGTGTCCGGCGTGAGCGTGCGCGTCGTGGTGAGGTTGCCGGCGAGCGTCACCGTCGCCTTCTGCGCCGAGCCCATGGCCACCGCCGCCCACGTCGTGCTCGTGTCGGCGTTGCGGAGCGTGGCGACCTGGTAGCGGTACTGGGTCGCCGGCGTGAGGCCGGTGTCGGTGTACGTCGTCGTACCGACGTTCGACGCGATGGTCGCGAACGCGCCGCTGCCCGCGGCGCGCTGCACGACGTAGCCGGTCGCGGTCGTCGGACCGCTCCACGTGAGGCGGATCGACGTCGGCGAGAGCGCGACGGCGGTGAGGTTCGAAGGCGCATCCGGCTTCGTGACCACTGGCGGGTTCGTCGTGCCGACGACGCCGTTGTCGTTGCTGCTGCAAGCCGCGAGCGCCGTGATCACGGCGAGCGTGAGGAGCCGACGGGGGTGAAGACCCATGTTGGCGAGGTGTGTCGAGGTGTGTTGAAGCAAAGAGAACGACCCCACGAACGATGTCCGTGGGGTCGCACAGTTCCGTTACGACGAGGTCACAGCTCCGTCACGGCGTCCAGGTCAGCGCCATGGAGAGCACGCGTCCCGTGCGGTAGCGCACGCGCGTGAGGCCGCCGGCGCGCTCCTCGTACGGCGCGTCGAGCAGGTTGCGCCCGTTCAGCTTCGCGGCGACGCCGCCGGCGAGCGGGAACTGGAGCGAGAGGTCGAGCATGTTGCGCGGCTGCACGTAGGTATCGGGCGTCGGCTTCGTGCCCGTCGCGGCGATCGCGCGGCCGACGACGTTGTACAGCAGCGTCGCGCTCGTGCCGCCGCCGGCGGTGGCCCACGACAGCCCGGTGTTCACGACGTACGGCGCCTGGCCCACCATCGGCCGGTCGGCGCTCGTGAGCGCGCTGATGTCGGTGTTGCCCGGCGTGATGGTGCTCTTCATCAGCGTCACGTTCGCGAAGCCGGAGAACGGCCGCAGGGGCGCACCGAGGAAGCCGAGCCCCTTCCGCGCCTCGAGCTCCACGCCGTAGTTGTGCGCCGCGTCCGCGTTCACGAACGAGTAGATGTTGCCGCCGTTCGTCGACACCTGCACGCGCTCGATCGGATGGTCGAACCGCTTCGCGAACACGGCGAGGCTGAGGATCTCGCCCGGGTTCGGGTACAGCTCCCACCGCGCGTCGACGTTGTCGATCAGCGCGCGCTGCAGCGACGGGTTGCCGACGAAGTCGAGGTCCCCGATCGGCCCGCGCTCCTGCAGCGGCGACAGCTCACGGTACTCGGGGCGCGACAGCGTGCGCGACGCCGACAGCCGGACGTTCTGTGCGTCGGTCAGCTTCACGTTCAGCGCGAGCGATGGGAGCACGTCGGTGCTCGTGTACGTGGAGTCGAACCGATCGCCGACGGTCTGCCGCGTGTTCAGCGCGAGCCGCCAGCTCTCGACGCGCGCGCCGCCGACGAGGCGGAGATGGTCGCCTAACGGGATCTCCGCCATGCCGTAGCCGGCGGCCACGCGGTCGTTCGCGGTGTACGCGCCCGACGCCGGGTCGCGGTCGACGATCACGCGGTTCTCGGCCGTCAGCGTGGGGAAGAGCTGCTCCGGCGTCTGACGCAGCTCCGCTTCGGTGACGCTCGGCGACGTGAAGAAGAACGGCTCGTTCGACGCCGTGCGCCGCGTGTCGCGGTAGGCGCCGCCGACCTTCAGCGTCCACGGGCGGACGTCGCTGCCGAGCTGCACGCGGTAGCTCGCCTGTGGCGCCACGCTGTTCTCGCGCAGCGCGGCATAGAGCCGGCGCGCCGCGCGGGGCTCGCCGAGCGGCAGCACGTAGGCGTCCCGCGGCGTGTCGCGGCGCAGGAACACGTCGGTGCGGTCGGGCTGGTCGCGCGTCACGCCGGACGACGTGATCGTCCAGTCGAGGCTCTGCCGCGCGCCGATCGTGTGCTCGCCGCGGAGCTGGTTGGAGCGCACCGTACGCTGCACGAAGTCGAGCCACGAGCGGCGGATGGTGCTCGCGTGCGCCGTCGGATCGACGCTCTGCGACTCGTCGAAGCCCTCGTCGAGGTGCGCCTCGTTGTCCGCCGACCGGTTGTACATGTTGTTCAGCGCGATGCGCGTGTGCGTGCCGAGCAGCGTGCTGACGTTCGCGATGCCGCCCCACAGCACGCTCTCGCGTCCGGTCTCGCCGGCGAGCGAGTTGAACGCGCGCACCTGCGCCGGCCCGCCGCCGACCACGAGCTGCCGCAGCTCGTCGGCCCGGACCTCCTGGTTGTACGCGTACGACAGCGACGCGACGTATCCGATGGAGCGGCCACCCAGGAAGCCTAACGGCGCCTGGCCGCCGATCGACGCGCCGAGGCCGGCATTCGGCCGCGCGGTGGACTGGAACGGCGTCCAGTTGTTGTGCAATTGCCCGACGAAGCGGCGCGACTGCGCCGGATCGAGGGCCCGTACCGCCAGATCGCCGCCGGCGGGCAGCGCGCGCCCGCTGCCGCCGAGGCCGAGCCACTCGGTGCCGAGCCGCGCGCCGCCGAGCACCGTGCGGCCCGTGGCGATCGAGTTGTAGCCGGTCGTCGCGGTGAGCGTGACGAGCCGCTTCGCCGGGAACTCGCGCGTCGCGATGTCGACCGAGGCGCCGGTGAAGTCGCCGGGCTGGTCGGGGGTGAACGTCTTGCTCGTCGTCACGCTCTGGAGCAGCGCCGACGGGAACAGGTCGAGCGGCACGACCTTGCGCTCGGGCTCCGGGCTCGGCATGCGCGCGCCGTTCAGCGACGCGGTGGTGTAGCGCTCGCCGAGCCCGCGCACGAGCACGTACTTGCCGTCGGTGACCGTCACGCCGCTCACGCGCTGCACGGCCTGCGCGGCATCGCGGTCGGGGCTGCGCGCGATCTGCTCGGCGGTGACCGAGTTCACGATGCCGGTCGCGGTGCGCTGCCGGTCGAGCGCCTCGCTCACCGTGCCACGCTCGGCGGACGCGGTGACGGAGACGGCCTGGAGCTGCACGGTGGCGGCGCCTAACGCGATGCTCTGCTCCACCGAGCCGCCGGCGGGCACGACGATGCCGGTGACCGTCTTCGCCTGATAGCCGATGCGGCGCGCCATCAGCGTGACGCTGCCGGCGGGCGCCGCCGGAACGGTGAACCGGCCGTCGACGCCGGTGAGGGTGCCTAACGTGGTGCCGACGACCTGGATGCCGACGTCGGCGAGTCCCGCCCCGCTGGCCGCGTCCACCACACGGCCGACGATCCTGCCGGTGGTGCGCGCGGGTTGCTGCGAGACGGCGGGCGCGGCCAGCGCGAACGCGGGCGCCACGGCGAGGACGAGCGGATGGGGGATTCGCATGGCCGATATCTCGCCGGGCGCGGTATCGGGGCGATTGCGGTTCGGCAACGGACTTGTAACGGAAGGGCGGCGCTTCCGCTGATCCGTCACCAGAGCTCTGAGGGGAGTGCGTCTCGAGGAGCCGGGCTCCCGAGCGCCGAGCACCCGTCCATGTAACAGGGCCGCCGCCCGAATTGTCCGTCTTGTCACGGCTTCGTATCTTCTGCGTCACGGACAGGTCTCGTCCTCGGGTCGCAGGTGCAGCGCCATGCCGTTCTTCCCTCTCCTCGCCGCGCTGCTCGTGCAGCGCCCCCAGCCCGCCGTGGACGTCGACTCCACGCCGGCGCTCGCGTGTGGGAGGCTCGCCGCGAGCGTCGCCGGAGGAAGCGTGGCCGCGAGCCTGGAGCGTGCGCTCCTCGTGCACGGCGGCGCCGTGCGGTGGCCCGCGCGGACGGTCTCGGTGTGGCTGCAGCGCCGCCCGCTCGACGTGGGGAGCACCGGTCACGACGCTGGCGAGTGGCGCGCGGCGCTCGCCGCTGGAGCGACGGCGTGGAGCGACGTCGTCTCGGGGCTGCGGGTGACCGTCGCCCGCGACTCGACGCGGGCCGACGTGCGAGTGGTGTGGGCGCCGACGCTGCGCACCGCACCCGACGACCCGTCGGCCGGCGCGCTCGGGGCGCTCACGGCCGGCCGCACGACGCTCGTCTCCGACGACGACGGGCGCGCCGTGGCGGCCACGGTCGTCCTCGCGCTCGCGACGCCCGACGGCGCGCCCTACGCGCCGCGCGACGTGCGCGCGGTGACGCAGCACGAGATGGGGCACGCGCTCGGCCTCGGCCACCACGCGTCGGCCGGCTCGGTCATGGCGCCGCTCGTCACGGCGGAGCGCATCGGCGACGAGGACCGCGCGGTGCTGCGCGCGCTGTACGCGCTGCCGATCGGGACGCGCTGCACGGCGCCGGCCGTGATCGCGGCCCGTTAGGCGGCCCGTCGGCGGTCGATCGACGGCGCCCACCGGAGCGCGTTAGGCATCTCGGATCGGCGTGGCGCCGTCGGGCTCGAAGCGATAGCCCACGCCGGGATCCGTCTGGATGAACCGCGGCCGCACCGGATCCGCCTCGATCTTCCGGCGCAGGTGTCCCACGTACACGCGCAGGTACTGCTGCGGGTCCCCCTCGGACGTGCCCCACACCTCGCGGAAGAGCTGCCCGTGGGTGAGCGTCTGCCGCGGGTGCAGCACGAACGTGCGCAGCAGCGCCCACTCGGTGCGCGTGAGATGCAGCGGCGCGCCGGCACGCTCGACCCGTCGGCGCGGCAGGTCGACGGCGAAGTCGCCGAACGTCACCACCGTCGCGGACGCCGACGCGCTGCCCGCCCGCGCCCGGCGGAGCTGCACGCGCACCCGCGCGAGGAGCTCCACGGTGCTGAACGGCTTCGTGATGTAGTCGTCCGCGCCGGCGTCGAGCAGCGCCGCCTTCTCGGTGTCGGTGTGGCGCGCGGAGAGCACGACGATCGGGGCGTCGAGCCAGCGGCGGATCTCGCGGCACACGTCGATCCCCGGCATGTCGGGGAGGCCGAGGTCGAGCACGACGAGCGCGGGAGACTCCGCCGCGGCGAGGTCGATCCCCTCCTGACCCGTGCCGGCCTCGATGACGCGCACCTCCGCGGCCGGCTCGGCGTCGGCGGATGCGTCGACCGGACCCGCGGTGAGCGCGTTGCGCAGGAGCCGGCGGATCTGCGGCTCGTCGTCGACGACGAGCATCGTGAGCGTCGCGGACGCCATCGCGGGTGGCCTCGGTGTGCGCGCGCCGGCGCGTTTCTTACGCGGCCGCGGCGTTTACGAGAGAAATCATAGCGTCCGGACGCGCGGGTCGGACGGCCGCGCGCCACTTCGTCGGACGGAGGAGACGGCGGCGTATCTCGCCTGCCGCCGAGCGCCGGTGGACGCGGCGATGCGGGAGCGCGCGCAGACGACGGTGGAGGCGGCGGCTGCTGTGCGCGCCCGCCCCGATTCGAGCACACTGAGCTCTCTCGTCGGCGTGCGCGCCGGGCTATCGTTCGCCGATGCCCGCGCTCTCCGTCGACGTCGCGCCGCACCCGCTGCTCCGCGCGGCGTGGTTCGTCACCACGTTCCCCACGCCGCTCGGCGAGCTCGCGACGCCGCCCGACGTGCTCGCGCTGCTCGATGCGAACGCCGCGGCCCCGCTCGCGCGCGACGAGCGCGTGCGCGCCGACGTGCGCGACATGCTGCGCATCGGCGGCTACAGGCCCACGGGCCGCGGCAAGCCGGCCTCGGAGTACCTCGTGCGCGCCGCGTCCGAGGGCGCGCTCGGCTCGATCAACGCCGCCGTCGACACGTGCAACGCGGTGTCGCTGCACAGCGGGTTCCCGATCAGCGTCGTGGACCTCGACCGCGCGTGGCCTCCGTTCCGCATCGACGTCGCACCAGAGGACTCGCGCTACGTGTTCAACGCGTCGGGGCAGGAGATCGACCTCGCGGGACTCGTGTGCCTGTTCGACGCCGAGGGGCCGTGCGCGAACGCGGTGCGCGATGCGCAGCGCACGAAGACGTACGCCGGGTCGACGCGGACGCTGAGCGTGATCTGGGGCTGCGCGGGGCACGAGGCGCGGCTCGACGACACGGTGCGGTGGTATCGCGCGCTGCTCGAGGGCGCCGGCGCGACCGTCGCCGACTGACGCCGCGATCGGAACCTTTTCGGAACGCTCGCCCTTCTGCGGTGCATCTACCTCGGAGGTGCGAGATGACGACGACGATGCAGGCCGGCGCCGACCGCGGCGCCACGGTCGACGAGACGCTGCTCGCGCGGGCCCGCGCGCTGGGACCGATCGTGCGTGAGCACGCCGCCGCCGCCGAGCGTGAGCGGCGGCTCGCGCGGCCGGTGGTCGACGCCCTGCGGGCGGCGGGCCTCTTCCGGATGTTCACGCCGCGCGAGTTAGGCGGCCTGGAGACCGACCCGGTCACGGTCGCGCACGTCGCCGAGACGATCGCGAGCTTCGACAGCGCCGCGGGGTGGGCGCTGCAGGCGGGCAACACGGGCGCCTGGTGGGCGTCGCGCTTCCCCGAGGCCGGCGCGCAGGAGCTGTTCGCCGACGGCCCGGACCTCGTCATGGCGGCGTCGTTCAGCCCGCCGCACCGCGCGGAGGCCGTGCCCGGCGGCTACCGGCTCACCGGACGCGGGCCGCTCGCCAGCACGATTCACGAGGCGCCGTGGGTGATGATGACGGGGATCGTGTTCGACGGCGACGAGCCGCGCATGACGCCGTTCGGTCCCGCGATCGTGGCGCTCGTGGCGCGCACGAGCGAGGTCGAGATCGTGGACACGTGGCATTCGCTCGGCATGCGCGGCACCGACAGCAACGACGTCGCGGCGGACGGCGTGTTCGTCCCCGCAGCGCGGAGCACGTTGATCGCTCCGACGTTCGAGCCCGCAGGGCCGTTCGCCGGTCCGCTGTACCGCATGCCGGCGCTCGCGTCGGTCGACGTGGTGATCGCGCCCGTGGCGCTGTCGATCGGGCGCGGCGCGATCACGGCGCTGCGCGAGCTCGCCGAGCGCAAGACGCCGCTCGGCGCGACGAAGACGCTGCGCCACCGCGCGGCGGTGCAGAGCGCGGTGGCGGAAGGCGAGGCGCGGCTCCGCGCGGCGCGCCTGCTGTTCTACGACACGCTCGGCGCGACGTGGCGGCGCACGGTCGCGGGAGAGGCGAACACGCTCGAGCACCGCGCCGACCTGATGCTCGCGAGCGCGCACGCCGTGCGCACGGCGGCACGGGTGACGGACCTCATGCACCGCGCCGGCGGTACCGGGGGGATCTACGCGCGCAGCCCGCTCGAGCGGCACTTCCGCGACGCGCAGACGGTGCGCCACCACGGGTTCGTGGGCGAGGCGCGGCTCGAGACGGTGGGACAGGTCTACCTCGGCGTCGAGCCGGAGTTCGGGATGGTCGCGTTCTGAGTCGATGCCGCGCGGCATTGACATACGCCGCGCGGTGGCTCGATTCGCACGCCATGCTCTCCGTTCACCGCTGGGACACCGGCGTCACGATCCTCGAGCTGCCGTGCGACACGCTCGCCGCCGCGGAGCTCCCGCGCGCGGTGCTGTCGTACGCCGACCTGCGCGCGGCGGATCTGCGCGACGCGGATCTCCGCGGCAGCGATCTCTGTCTCTCCGACCTGCGCGACGCGGTGCTCGCCGGCGCGGCGCTCACCGGCGCGGACATCACGCTCGCCGACCTCGAGGCAGCCGACTTCTCGCGCACGCTGCTCGGCGACGCGCGGCTGCAGGCGGTGAACCGCAAGCGCCCGGGCCCGAAGCGCACGTCGTTCGCCGCCGCGGACCTCACGCGCGCGACGCTGAAGAACTCGAACCTCTCGGCGTGCCGCTTCGACGACGCGACGATGTTCCGCGCGGACCTCACGCGCTGCGATCTCAGCGGCGCCGACCTCACGGGCGCCGACCTGTCGTACGCGACGCTCGCGTTCGCGAACCTGGCGGGCGCCACGCTGCGCTACGCGTCGCTCGTCGGCGCGAACCTCACGGGCGCCGTGCTGGAGAACGCCGACCTCGCGCACGCCGACCTCTCGCTCGCCGCGCTGAACGGCGCACGCGTCGCCGGCGCGGACTTCACCGACACGCTCTGGTCGCGCACCGCGCTGTCGCGATGCACCGGCTTCGGCGCCGCGCGCGGGCTCGACACGCTGCGCTACGGCGACCCGTCCGGCGCGGATCCGTCGAGCGTGCACGGCGCGACGCTGCCGGCGGAGCTGCTGGCGCACCTCGGCTACGGTGCGGATTGAACCGCAGAGGGCCGCAGAGGACTGCCCTGTCGAGTTGAACCACAGAGGACACGGAGGACACAGAGGAAACCACCTTTCTTGAGGGGTTCTCCTCCGTGTCCTCCGTGTCCTCTGTGGTTCAAATCAAAGGCACCGTGGCCCGCCGCCTAACGCGCTCCCTCCGCCGCGAGCGCGCGCAGCACCCGGTCCCGTAGCCCCGCTGGTAGCGTGACCTCGATCTGGCGCAGCTTCGCGCGCACGCCGCGCAGCACGCTCGCCTCGAAGCGGAATTCGCGCGCGCAGCCGGCGCAGATCTCGAGATGCTCGTGCACCAGCTCCGTCTCCGCGGCGCTCAGCTCGCGGTCGAGGAAGTCGTCGAGGCGACGGAACGCCTCCTCGCAGGTAAGGCGGGTGAGGTGGCTCATGGCCGCTCCTCCCGGTGCGCGAGATCGCGCACGATCCCCGCTTCCTCGGCAACGTGCCAGAGCACTTTCTGGAGCATCTTCCGCCCTCGGTGTAGTCTCGACCGCACGGTGCCGACCGGGATCCCGAGCACGGCGGCGATCTCGTGGTACGCGAAGTCTTCGGTGAAGTAGAGCGCGCACACGGTGCCGTACTCCTCGGGAAGCTGCTCGATCGCCGCCTCGACGCGCTCGGAGCCGAGTCGGTCGATGAGCAGGCTGGCCGGATCCTCCCCCTCCCATGGCAGCCCGGCCGCTGCCGATCGCGAGTACAGATACAGGTCGGGCGTGTCCTCCAGGTCCACCGTCGTAGGGCGGCGCTGCTGCCGTCGATGTCGCGCGTAGAAGCAGCGCGTCAGTATCTGGAAGAACCACGCCTTGAAGTTGGTTCCCGGCTCGAACGTGTGCGCCGCGCGGAACGCGAGCAGCGACGCGTCCTGCACGAGGTCCTCGGCGTCGGCGCGGTTGCGCGCGAGACGCAGTGCGTAGCCGAACGCGGGCGAGAGCACCGCGAGCAGCAGCGGCTCGAACCCGCCCGGCGCGAGCCCACCCACCTCGGCGGGCGCGACGGGCGATGCGGTCGATGTGTGGGTCGACTCGGTCATGAGGCTCACGATGACGCGATCTCGTGCGCTGTCAATGGTACGTGCCCATCACGCGGCGGGCGCCGCGACGACCAGGGCGAAGCGTTCCGCGGCGTCGGTCCACCACGACGTCGCGCGGAGGCCCACCCCGCTCAACATCGCGTCGACACGGCCCCGATCGAACTTGCAGTCCACCGCCGTGCGGATCGACTCGCCCTGCCGCAGCACGATCGAGCCGTGCCGCGCCGTCTCCACGAACAGCGCGCGGCGCGCGACGAGCGACGTGTCGACGCGCCGCAGATCGGCGTCGTAGCGCACGGTGTACGCGAACTGCCGCGCGTCGAAGTCGGCGCCGAGCTCGCGGTTCAGCAGTCGCAGCACGCCGAGGTGCGTCGCGGCGCGGGCACCGGCGGCGTCGTGCCCCTCGTCCTCCAGCACCGCACGGTCGCGCCGCAGGTCGAGACCGAGCAGCAGGCGGTCGGCGGCGGTCATCGTCGCGCGCACCACGCGCAGGAGCCGCACCGCGCCCACGGTTCCAAAGCGGCCCAACGCATTTCCCGTGCAGACGTGCAGCCGTGGATGCGGCAGCGACGGCAGCCCGAGGTCGAGCGTGGGATCGCCGGCGACGGCGTGCACCGTGGTCCCCAGCTCGCCGAGCGCGTCGAGCAGCGGCTCGGCGGCGCTCGCCGCATCCGGCGCCACGAGCACGGCGACACGCACGTCGGCGCGCAGCAGCTCCGGCAGATGGTTCGTGATCAGCGCGCGCTCCACCGCCGCGCACGCGTGCCTAACGATCTCGTCGCCGTCGGCGCGGGCCTCGGCGAGCACCCACGCCGGCACCTCGCGCTGCCGGTGGCGCAGCGCGTCCATCACCTCGGCGACGCGGGCCGGGCCCCAGTGGGGGCTCCCGGTCCGCGATGCCTCGTCGGATCCCGCCGGCGCGGTCCGCATCTGCGCTCAGCGCGCCGCCGTCGCGGTGGACGGACGGATGGTGACCTTCACCACGTCGCGCGTGGCGGGGTACGTGAAGCGGTCGTGCACGAGCTGCACCGGCCTGCGCTCCGCGGCGCCCGTGTTCGGCGCGGGCTGGCGCGGCGCCTGGCTCGCGCCGAGCCCGGGCTCCTCGTTCACCTCCGTGCCGGCGTCCCACAGCCGCAGCTCGCTCGTGACGTCCGCGACGCGCGGCTGTCCCTTCGCGTCGAACAGCGCGATCGCCTTCGGGCCCGGCGCGTAGAACAGGTCGTTCGACTGGCCGAACATGAACGCGAGCGTCAGGCGCTGGCCGGGCGACGCCGCGACGGTGAACTCGTACGCCTTGCCCGGCGTGATCGGACCCGCGTGCGCGTCGCCGACCGGCGTGCCGGCCACGCCGTTGCGCAGCACGCTCTTCAGGTTCGCCGTGACGTAGTCCGCGAGCACGCCGGGGTTGCCGTCCTCGGCGAGCCGCTCGAGCCCCTGGCCGCGGTCCACCGCACCGGGCGTGAACAGCGGGTTCCCCTCGTCGGTGATCGTCCACAGCAGCGGCGCGGTGGGCGCTGGCGCGGTCTTGCCGTTCGACAGCTTGAGCGTGGCGGGCGTGGACACGTTCTCCACGCGGATCGTGAACTGCACCTCGCGGCCGGCCGCGTACTGCGCGCGGAGCGAGGCGGGAAGCGTGAGCGCGGCGACGGCGAGCAGCGCCGCGGAGCGGGAGCGAGTCATCGGAGTGTGTCGGTCGTGTGTGTGGTGTTGGGACGCGCTCAGCTCGCGGCGAGCGGCGCGGTCGCGAAGTTGACGCTGAAGCGGCGGCACCAGACGGTGACCGCGCGGTACTTCGCGAGGTCGACGGAGTCCGGCACGTCGTAGTTCTGATCGCCACGGTTGCCCTTCATCGCGCCGAGGCTGATGAACCCGGCCTTCGTCACGGTCGCGTTGTCCGACGCGTCCGGCGCAGCGACGAGGTAGATCTGCACGTCGGGGCCGTTCGACGTCTCGAAGCCGGTGAAGCGCACGATGCGCTTGCCGTTAGGCAGCCGGTACACCGTGGCCTGCCCCTTCGTCTCGTGGTGCACCCCGTGGAACGCGCCGGTCTCCAGCGCCACGGGCGTGGTGCTCGGCGCCGCGGCGGCGAGCGTCTCGTTCACGGTCTGGTTCACGAACAGGCGCTCGGGGCGGAACGCGTACCAGGCGCCGCCGGCGATGATGGCGGCCACGGCGATCAGTGCGGTGCGACGTTGCATCGGTCGGGCTCCTCAGGTGTGGGCGGATTGCAGTGCGTCACTCGTGTCGGCTAGATGTGTCGCCGCCGCGAAATGGTTCCGAGCAAAGCGAGGCACCTGCTCGTGCCGAGCGAAGGGCGACGTGCGCGTGCTGAACTGGACGAGGTCCTTCGAGAACAGCACGTCGAGCGTCCAGTCGATCGCGACGCGCACCTTCTTCTCGAGCCGCGGCAGCTTGGCGAGGTAGATCGTGCGCCACAGCCACCACGCCACGAAGCCGGAGAAGTTCACGCCGAGGATGTTCGCGACGCCGGTGCGCCGTCCGATCGTCGCGAGCAGCCCGATCGTGGAGAACGTGAACGGCGTCATGCGCCCGCCACGCAGCTCGGCGACGATGTTGCGCGCCACGCACCGTCCCTCGCGCAGCGCGTGCTGCGCGGTGGGCGGGAACGCGCTGCCCGTCGCGGGGTCGGCGATGTGCGCGCAGTCGCCGAGGGCCCACACGCCGGGGAGTTGCGGCACGCGCAGGAACGGATCGACGACGATGCGCCCGCGCTCCATCGCGCACGGCACGTCGGCGAGCGCGGGATTGGCGGCGTTGCCGGCGGTCCACACCACCGTGCGCGCGTCGACGCGCTGGCCGTCGCTGAGCACGACCGCGTCGCCGTCGAGTCCTTTCACGCGCGCGTTCAGCACCACCTCGACGCCGCGCTCGGCGAGCCGCGCCTGCGTGTACCGGACAAGCGCCTCGCCGAGCTCCGGCAGCAGGTACGGGCCCGGATGCACCACCAGCACGCGCAGGTCGGCGGGCCCGAGGTTGCGGTAGAAGCGCAGCGCCTCGCGCAGGAAGTCGTTCGCGGCCGCGACCGTCTCGACGCCGGCGAAGCCGCCGCCCGCCACCACGCACGTGAGCAGCGGCCGCCGGATCGACGCGTTGCACTCGAAGTCGGCCTCCTCGAGGTGCTGGATGAGCCGGTTGCGCAGATGGATCGCGTCGCCGAGCGACTTCATGGTGACGGCCCGGTCGGCGAGACCCGGGATGCCGAAGAAGTTCGTGACCGCGCCGAGCGCGACGACGAGGTGGTCGTACGGCAGCGTGTGCGCGTGCGCGCCCTCGGCGTGCGACACGGTGACCGTGCGCGCCTCGGTGTCGATCCCCTCCACGGTGCCGCAGAAGATGCTCGTGCGGCGCAGCAGCTTGCGCAGCGGGCTCACGATGGTCGTCACGTCGAGATCGCTCGCCGCGACCTCATGGAGCATCGGCGTGAACAGGAAGTAGTTGTCCCGGTTCACGATCGTGAGCCGCACCGGCGCGTCGTCCGGCAGCAGCCGCTCCAGCTCGCGCGCCGCGGTGAGCCCCGCGAACCCCGCGCCGAGGATGACGATCCGCGTCGGCGTCGCCTTCGCGCTCACGCGACCACCGCCATGCCCGGCAGCGCGTACAGCCGCTCCGGCGACGTGAGGTCCTCGCGCGGCGGCATGAGATCGGGGCGGGCCCACGCGAGGTACGGCAGGAGGCCGAGCGCGGCGAGGGCGACGTGCACGTCGGCTTCGGTGAGGCGCGCACGCGGACGCGGCGCGGTGGGCTCTTCGTTAGGCATGGCGGCATTCCCGTGTGGGTGACGCTTGGCGGGAATGCCGGGTCGGCGGGAAGAGTTCCTTCTGCCTTCGCGCCCTGGCAGGGCTCCACGTACGTGTTTCTGTAGGACTGAAGAAGGACTGAAGGAGGACTGAAGAAGGACCAACGACTCTGTTGGTGTTCTCCTTCTTCAGTCCTTCTTCAGTCCACCTTCAGTCCAACGCACACACGTACGTGGCGCCCGGACGAGCCACGCCGATCTATCCCTCGAGCGGCGCGACCTCGCAGTACACCTTGATCGCGTCCTTCCCCATCGTGAGCGTGTCGAGCAGCGCCCGGTAGCTCTCGAGCCCCTTCACGGGATGCGTGAGCAGCCGCGCGAGCCAGCCGGGATGCGTCGCCTCCGCGAGGGCGAGATCCTGCACGCCGCGCTCGAAGTCCGCGCGGCTCGCGTTCACGCTGCCGACGGCCACCTTGTTGCCGAGCACGAAGCCCTGGTTGATGCGGTCCGCGGGCACGGTCACCGTGCGGTCGCCGCCGGTCACGCTCACCATCACGAGCACGCCGTTCTTGCCGAGCGCCTCCATCGCCTCGAACACGAGCGGCGAGTAGCCGGTCCCCTCGATGATGAGATCGAACGGCCCGTGCAGCCGCGACGCCTCGCGCACGCTCGTCGCCGCCGTGGACAGGTAGGTCGCGCCGATCGCGTCGAGCAGATCCGCGTTCACGTACGGGCGCTCCGTGCGTCCCATCGTCACCACCTCGAGCCCGCGCAGCCGCAGGAACATCGACGCGAGCAGGCCGAGCGTGCCCGAGCCGAGGACGAGCGCGCGCCGCGGCTGCCACACGCGCAGGCGACGCTGGATCTCGTACGCCTGCGCGATCGCCTTCTCCGCCACGCTCGTCGGCTCCAGCAGCACGCCCACCTCGCGCAGCTCGCGCGGCACCGTCACGAGATACCGCGCGCTCTCGGCGAAGTACTCCGCGAGAAAGCCGTGACGCAGGTTGATGCCGCGCTCGAAGTACGTGTCGTCGGTCGTCATGTCCTGCAGCCCGACCTGGTCGTACACGCTCGACCCCGGCCGCCGCACGGACGCGACGACGTGGTCGCCGACGCGGATGCCGGTCACGTCGGGCGCGACCGCCGTCACGATGCCGAAGCTCTCGTGGCCGAGGATGAGATGGTCGTCGCCGGGCGGCGCGGCGCCGTACTCCGCGGCGTTGATCTCCTTGTCCGTGCCGTCGACGCCGACGCGCAGCACGCGCACGAGCACCCCGTCCGGCAGGTCGAGATGCGATGGTACGCGCACGTCGCGCAGGTGGATGCTGTCCGGCGTTCCCGGCACGACGGCGACCGCCTTCATCGTCGCGCCGGGCACTGGAGGCGTGTAGGCGGTCGTGCCGGGAGAGATCGTGGTCATGGCCTGCTCCTGGTGGTCTGGGCGGTCAGGGCGGTCTGCGTACTCGGCGCCGGCCATGGCCGGACGCCGGGCACGCTGAGGCGGATGCGATAGAGGCTCGTGCGCGCGGTGATGTAGAGCGTGCGGCCGTCGGCGTCGCCCCACGCGAAGTTCGCGGGCGTCTCCGGTGGGCTGATGGTGCCGAGGTGCGTGCCGTCGGGCGCGAAGATCCAGATCCCGCCGGGGCCCGCCGCGTACACGTGCCCCTCGCGGTCGACCTTGAGGCCGTCCCACGCCTGCTCACCGGGATCGCTGCGCGTGACGTCGGCGAACACCGCGCCGGCGCCGAGCGAGCCGTCGGCGAGCACCGGATAGCGCATGATGACCTTCCGCGCGACGTCCCAGTCGTCGACGTACACGAACCGCTCGTCGGGCGAGAACGCGAGGCCGTTAGGCCCCGTGAGGTCGCGCGCCACGAGCCGCACCTCGCCGTTCGCGACGCGGTACACGCCGGAGTACGGCAGCTCCTTGCGTGGGTCGTCGAAGAACTTCGGGAGGCCGAACGGCGGATCGGTGAAGTACAGCGCGCCGTCCGACTTGTAGACGAGATCGTTCGGGCTGTTCAGGCGCCGGCCGTCGTGGCGATCCGCGAGCACCGTGATCTGTCCTCTGCGCTCGAGCCGCACGACACGCCGCCGCCCGTGCTCGTCGATCGTCAGCCGTCCCTCGGCGTCGAGCGTGAGGCCGTTCGAGCCGGGCTGACCGTACTCGCCGACGTCGACGCCCGCGTAACCGCTCTTCGGACGGAACACCGACACCTGGCCGTCGGGCGACCAGCGGTAGATGGTGTTCGCGTTCGGGTCACTGAACAGCAGGTAGCCGTCGGGGTGCCACACCGGCCCCTCGGTGAACTGGAAGCCCGTCGCGATGCGCTCGATCGTCGCGTCGCGCGGCACGATCGCGTCCACCTCGGGACGCAGCCGCTTCACCTCGCCGCCCGTCACGCGGCGCACGCCTAACGACGCGTCGGAGTGGAACTCCAGCGTGGCCGAGCGGATCCAGACGAAGTTCGCCGGCGGCTGCGAGAGCGGGGCGTTCGCGCCGAACACCGCGAGCTGGAACGTCTGCCCGGGGCGCACGTCGCGGGCGACGATCACGCGGTTCGGCGCGTTCCACCCGCGCGCGAGCCCGGCGCCGCTCGCGCCGAGCACCTGCGGCAGCCGGCCGTCGACCCACACCTCGGAGTAGTCGTCGACGACGACCTCGAACACCACGGTCGCGCCGGTGGGGTCCAGCGAGCCGACGCGCTCGGGGATCGTGAAGCGCAGCCGGTACCAGCTGAACGACAGCCGGCCGCCGCCGCGTCGCGCGTCGAGCGCGTCGGGCGCGATCGTCTCCCACGCCGCGTCGTCGAAGTCGGCGGCCCCGGCCTGCGGCGCGACGTCGTGCGTGCGGTCGACCGGCACGATCGCCGCGTCGTGGTAGCGCCACGTGCCGCTCACGAGCCGCGCGCCGTCCGGCGTCGCGAGATCCACGATCGCGGCGGGGCGGCCCGCGGGCACGCTCCCGGTTTCCTGCGCGCCGGCACCTCGAAGCGCGACGAGTGCCAGCAGCGCGCCGATGATCGGTCGCATGGCTAGCGCACCTTCACGACGTAGTACGTGAGCGGCGCGTTCACCTCGCGGAACCAGTGCGGCGTGCCGTTGGGCACGATGACGACGTCGCCCACCGCGAGACGGCGCGTCTCGCCCCCGGTGACGCCGGTGCCGCGGATCTCGCCGGGCACGGTGCTCTTGCCATCCACGACGGCGCCGCCGGTGACGAACGTCGCGGAGCCGCCGGTGACGTAGATGATGTCGGTGTCCTGCGTGTGCACCTCGACCTGTCCGGGTCCCTCGCGTCGGCTCGTGTGCACCATGTAGCTGCGCCCGCCCGCACCGTCGAACAGCACGGCGCCCTTCGCGAACGACGCGGTCACCTGGTCGTTGGACCAGTACGAGACCGGGCCCGTGGCGGCGCCCTCCGCGGCGGCCGGGCCCAACGCGGCGGCGCCGGCGGTCGCCAGCTCCTCGTCCTGCTGCGCGCTCGCCGCGCCGCTCACGCCCACGCCGCCCACGATCTGTCCATCGACGACGATCGGCACGCCGCCCTGGAGCGGCGTGAAGTCGTCGAGCGCGACCATCGCGGTGCGGCCGTTCTTCACCACGTCCTCGAAGAACTTCGTCGGCTTCCTGAACAGGACCGCCGTGCGCGCCTTGCCGATCGAGATCTTCGCGCCGGCGGCGAACGTGCCGTCCAGCCGCTCGACCGCCATCAGGTTGCCGCCGTCGTCCACCACGGCGATCACGCCGGTGGTGTGGTTCTGTCGCGCGTACTGCTCGGCCGCCGCGATCACGCGGCGCGCACCGTCGAGCGTGAGCGAGGGTTTGGAGCTCGTGGGCTGCGCGCCTAACGGAGCGGCGAGCAGCGCGGCAATCGGTAGTAGTCGTGTGGTTCGCATGGAAGTGTCTCGGGAAACTGCCTTGGCTGTGTGAATGAACCGCAGAGGACGCGGAGGGCCGCAGAGGACTTCAACAGGTCTCGACCACGGAGGACACGGAGGACACGGAGGAAACCATCAAGACTTGGTTGTCCTCTGCGTCCTCTGCGTCCTCTGCGGTTCAATGCCGTTCTCCGCGCGGCTCCGCGTGAGGACGTCGTCTTTCGCCGGTCAGCGCGGCTGCGCGATCCGCACGACGTGCCCGTCGGGGTCGCGCACGAGCAGCGCGCGCGCGAAGCCGAGCGGCAGCGAGTCGAGCGCGATCACGCCCGACGACACGAGTGGCGCGTGCGCGGCACGCAGCGCGCGCTCGGCTGCCCCGGCGTCGGGCGCCGCGATCGTCGTCTCCCAGTGCAGCAGGTCGTTCGCGCGCGCGTCGGGCGGATACGGGCGGCCGTCGCGCGGCGCGAGGTACTCCAGCAGCTCGATCCCCGGCCCCTGCGGCGCGCGCAGCGCCGTGATGCGCAGGTGTGCGCCGAACACCGCGTTCAGCCGCTCCTGCTCCGGACCGTAGTTCTCGCTCTCGCCGGCGACGCGCAGGCCCAGCACGTCGCGGTAGAACGCGAGGCTCGCCTCGGTGTCGCCGGAGACGATCGCCGTGTGGTCGATGCCGAGAAACAGCGGGCCATCGGCGCGGTGCCACTTCGCGGCGCCCTTCCCCGGCGGGAACCAGAGGATCTCCAGCGTGTGGCGGTCGGGATCCTTGAAGTAGAACGCGCGGATGCCGCCCGCGTTCGGGTTCCAGTCCGGCAGCCGCTGCGGCTCGGACGACGCGTGCTCCACGTGGAAGCGGCGCAGCACCGCGTACGCGCTGTCCATGTCGCGCACGATCACGGCGACGTGCTGGAACCAGCGGTCCTCGCTGCGCGAGTCGGCCGGCACGGGCTGCCCGCGCGGCGTCAGGTACTCCGTGAGCTCGAGCTCCTCGTCGCCGAGCCGGAGCCGCACCACGCGCGCGCGCGCGCCGGGAACACCCCCTGCAGGTGCTCGTAGGCGCTGCCCGCGACCTCCACGTCGGAGATCGTCCGGAACGAGAGCACGCGCGTGTAGAACGCGACGGCGCGCTCCATGTCGGAGACCGTCATCCCGACGACCGGCACCGCGAGCGGCTGCGCCGACGCCGCGGACGCGGGGCCCGACGCGAGGAGCAGGACGAGGAGCAGGCGGCGCATCGTCACGCCCCCACCGCGCCGGCGTAGCGCGCCGTCGACGCGCTCACGGCCGCCGCGGCGCCCATGCGGTCCAGCAGGTGGTCGCCGACGCGCAGCGCGTTCGCCATCACGGTGAGCGCGGGATTCACCGCGCCGCTCGACGGGAAGAAGCTCGCGTCGACGACGTACAGGTTGTCGACGTCGTGCGCGCGGCAGTGCACGTCGAGCGCGGACGTGCGCGGGTCGGTACCGAACCGGATCGTGCCGTTCTGGTGCGCCACGCCCGCGAGCGGGATGCGCTGGCCGACGAACAGGCTGCGCGCGAACAGCCCCACGTGACAGTCCTTGCCGTGGATGGGGCACGCGCGCTGGCCGTTCATGAGGCGGTGCAGCTCGCGGATCAGCCGCTTGTGCCCCTCCTCGTTGTTCGGCCGGTACGCCAGCACGACGTTGCCGTCGCGGTCGAGCGTGACGCGGTTGTCCGGATGGGGCAGATCCTCCGACGTGAGCCAGAAGTCGAGCGAGTGCGACGCCATGAGCTCCAGCGTGAACCCCGGCGCGATCGCCGGCGCGCCCGCGGAGAGCGTCACCGCGTCGAGCTTCCCGACGAACGAGATGTGCCCCATCGGGTACGCCCATTCCGGCGTGCCGAAGTAGAAGTCGTTCAGCGCGAGCGTCTTCTGGAAGACCGTGGGATTGGGGCAGCGCGACACCGCCATCTGCACCGAGTTGATGTGCCCCATGTAATGCCGCCCCACGACGCCCGAGGCGTTCGCGAGCCCGTGCGGATGGCGCTCGCTCGCCGACCGCAGCAGCAGCGCCGCGGAGTTGATCGCGCCGCACGCGACGACGACCACGTCGGCCGAGTAGCGCTCCGTCGCGCCGTCGCGTTCCACGATCACGCCCGTGACCTCGCGCCCCGACGCGCTCGTCTCGAGCCGGCGCACGAGCGCGTTCGTGAGCAGCGAGACGTTCGGCTGCTCGAGCGCCACGTCGACGCCGAGCACCTGCGCGTCCGACTTCGCGTTCACGAGACACGGGTGGCCGTCGCACGTCGCGCAGCGCACGCAGAGGCTGGTGCGACGATTCGCCTCGTTCAGCCGCACGCCTAACGGCACGTGGAACGGCTTGTGGCCGAGCGCGGCCCAGTCGTCATGCAGCTGCTGGATGCGCGGCTCGTGGCTCACCGGCGCGTGGGCGTACGGCGCGCTCGCCGGCGGATCGGTCGGGTCGACGCCGCGCTCGCCGCGCACCTCGTAGATGCGCTCCGCCTCGGTGTAGTACGGCTCCAGCTCGTCGTACGAGATCGGCCACGCGGGCGACACGCCGCCGTGGTGCGCGATCTCGCCGAAGTCCTCGCGCCGCAGCCGGAACAGCGCCGCGCCGTAGAACTTCGTGTTGCCGCCGACGCAGTAGTTCGTGTGCGGGTGCAGCTCCCCACCCGCCGCGTCGCGCCACACCTCGCGCGTCTGGTACTTCCCCTTCTTGTTGACGGCGAGCGTGCTCCAGTTGTCCGGCTCGCGCGGCACGTAGTCGCCGCGCTCGAGGATCAGGATCCGCTTGCCGGAGGGCGCGAGCCGGCGCGCGAGCGTGCCGCCGCCCGCGCCGCTGCCGATGATGATGACGTCGTAGTGGGTGTCGTGCGGCATGGCCGGCCTCGGCGCTGAGAGAGCGCGACGCGGAGTGCGTCGTTCGTGGCCGGCTGTAAGTGCACGCCCTGCCGGATGGTTCCCGTTCGTCTCACGCAGAGGACTGCCTCTTTGAATTGAACCACAGAGGGCACAGAGGGCACGGAGGAAACCAACTTCTTCTCTTGAAGGGTTCTCCTCTGTGTCCTCTGTGCCCTCCGTGGTCAATGGCAGTTGACGTTCTCTTCGACAGGTTCGAGGTGACAGGCGAGTACTCTGGGAATCCAACGGCGATGAAGAGGATCTCGAGATCTCTTCAATCGCACTTGGATCCCCAGGGTACTCGTCTATCCCCTCGCCTTATCGATTTTCTCTGCGGCCCTCCGCGTTCTCTGCGGTTCATTCACACAGCCAGGGCAGTCCTCCGCCTCCTCCGCGGCTCCGCGTGAGACGTCTGCGCGGCGTGCTCGCAGAAGATGCACGGCTCCGCGTGCGCCATCTTCGGGCAGGCGACCGCCCGCATTCCCCGCCGCGCGACGTAGAGCTGCGCCGCCGCGAGCATGCCGAGCAGCGGCGCGGTGAAGTAGACCCACAGCGCGGTCCAGTCCCCCGCCACGACGGCCGAGCCTAACGTGCGCGCGGGGTTCATGCTCATCCCCGAGATCGGCGACTCCAGCGTGATGTACGTCGCCACGAGCAGCGCGGCGAACACGCCGGTGAAACGCGACCAGCGCGGCGACGCCGTCGCGTGCAGCACCACGGTCATCAGCACGCCCGCGATCGCCGCCTCCGCCGCGAACGCGACGGCCGCGCCGCGCGGACCGGGACGCGTCACGACGTAGTGCACCGCCGGGTGGCCGAGCGCCATGCCGACGAGCCCGCGCGCCGCGAGCACGCCGGCGAGCCCGCCCGCGAACTGCGCCGCGACGTACGCCGCCGCGTCGCGCGGCGCGATCTTGCCGAGCCGCAGGAACGTGAGCGTGAGCGCGGGGTTCAGCTGCGCGCCCGACCGCTTGCCCCACGGCGAGTACACGATGGCGATCAGTGTCGCTCCCATGAGCGCGCCGCCCAGCGCGCGCGGCATCCATCCGCCGCCGAGCGCGCGGTGCAGCGGCGACGCCGGGTGGCCCAGCACGGTGCCGACGACGCACGCCGACACCATGAAGCAGCCGAGCAGCGTCGCCTCGAGCAGGTACTCGGGCCAGTGGGAGCGATGCGCGGTCATCCTGCCACGGTGGAAGTCGCGCGGCGCGCCGAGGGTTCCCCGGCCGGCACCGTCACCAGCTCGCTCGTGAGCGGGATGCCGCGCAGCGCGTCGAGCACCATGTTGTGCGCCAGCACGCGCGCGTGCAGCCGCTCCAGCGCCGCGCGCGGCGCGGACGACGTCAGCGTCGCCCGCACGTGCAGCGCCGGATAGCAGTGGCGCGCGTCGGCCGGCGCGGCGAACCCGGCGAGCCCGTCGAACTCGCGGCGCGGATCGAACACGCCTTCCACGACGAAGTGGACGCGCTCGAGCGGGATGCCGAGATGCGCGGCGAGCATCGGGTAGTCCGAGCCCGCGCACGCCGCGGCCGTCGTGAAGATCTGCTCCCACGGGAAGAGCGTGTCGGCCGGGTTGTCGCGCAGCGACGCCGGGCGCTCGAGCCGCGGCGCCGTGTATGGATCGCGCGTCGTGGAGTCGAACGTGTAGTGCGCGCGGTACGTGCCGCGCACGGAGTCGCCGTGCCGCTCGAACGCGTCGACGATCTCCTCCACGCTGCTCGCCATCTCTCCGAACACGATCGGCATCGCGTCATCCTCCGTGAGGGTGTACGGGAGAGAGGCGCGAGACGGACGGAAAGTTCGATCAGTCGTCGGGGCGCGGCGCGCGCGGGGCGAGATGGAGGTGCACGCGCGACGCGCGGTCGTCGCCGCCCCCGCCGAACAGCACGAGCGCGATCCCCGGCGGGCAGTGCGTGGGATCTTCCGGCGGGTTCACGAAGCGCCCCTCCACCACGGTCACGCCGTCGGTCGTCAGCGCGCGCTCGGCCACCAGGCGCACGCCGGCGGCGATGTCGCTCTCGATCTCGGCCGCGAGGTGGTGGCGGCCGCGCGCCGTCGCGCCGCTCGACCACGCGACGAGCAGCTCCGGATCGAGCAGCGACACGAACGGATCGCTCGCCCCGCGCCTGACGATGTCGTCGAACGCGTCGAGCCAGCACCGCTCCCGCGCGCGCCACCGCGCCCGCGAGCCGTCGTCCAGCCGTCCCGCGAGCAGCGCGTCCGACAGCTTGCGCCGCACCTCCGACAGGCGACTCCGCACCGTCCCGACGGGGACGCCGAGGATCGCGGCCAGCTCGTCGTAGGAGTCGTAGCTGCCGAAGTAGCGGAGCATCGCCGCGACGCGCAGCGGCTCGGGGATCCGCTGCAGCGCGCCCCAGATCCAGTCGCGCAGGTCCGCGCGCTCGAGCCGCTCGTCGGGCCCCGCGCTCGCGTCGACGACGTCGATGACGTCGACGAGCGCGTCGGTCCGCAGCGCGTCGGGGCGCCGCCGGTGCTGCAGGCACGCGCGGCGCAGCACCGTGTGCAGCCACGCGCCCACCGCCGCCGGCTCGCGCACCGCGTCGAGATGCCGCAGCGCGGCGAGAAACGTCTCCTGCACCGCGTCCTCGGCGTCCGCGCGGTAGCCGAGCAGCCGCAGCGCGGACGCGAGCAGGCGCGGGCGGTGGCGCGCCAGCAGCAGGCCGAGCGCGGCACCGTCGCCGGCCCGCGCCGCGATCACCAGGTCGCCGTCGCTCGGCTCGGGGTTCGCTCGCATGCCATGGAGATGCACCGACTCGGCGAAAAGTTCGAGGCCAGCTCCTGACTCAGGCGCAGCGCCTCGCCCACCGACCACGCCTGGAACGGACAGCCGCGCGGCGCATGCGGCGGCTCGGCGTCGGCGATCTCGGCCAGGTGGCCCGGTGTCGTCGCCGCGTAGTGCGCGACCAGCGGCTCGAGGAACCGCGTGCGCGCCTCCTCGCGTGCTTCCGGCGTGTCGGAGTGCACGCGCACCCACGCGTCCACGAACGGCCCGGCGAGCCACGGCCATACCGTGCCCTGGTGGTACGCGCCGTCGCGCCTGCGCATGTCGCCGCCGTACGTGCCGATGTATCCCGGCTCGCCGGGTGCGAGCGAGCGCGGGCCGGCGACAGTCCACAGCGCGCGCTCGCACGCGTCGACGATGCGGCGCGCACGCGCGCCGTCGACGAGCACCCACGGCAACCCGCCGACCGCGAGGAGCTGGTTCGGGCGGAGCGACGCGTCGGCGGTGTCGGGCACGTGGTCCACGTCGACGACGTCGAACAGGCAGCCGCGCGCCTCGTTCCAGAAGCGTCGCGTGAAAGCGGCCGAGGCGCGGTCGGCGACGTCGTTCCACCGCGGCTCGCGCGCGGCGGCGATGCGCAGCGCGTTGATCCACAGCGCCTGCACCTCCACCGGCTTGCCGATGCGCGGCGTGATCTCGCGGCCGTCGACGCGCGCGTCCATCCACGTGAGCTGGACCCCGGGCACGCCGGCGGCGAGCAGCCCGTCGTCGTCCATGCGAATGCCGAACCGCGTGCCGGCCGCGTAGCCCGACACGATCGCCTCCACCGCGTCGCGCAGCGCGGGGAGGTCCGCGCCCGACGCGTGCAGCGTCTCGTGCACCGTCACGCAGAACCAGAGCGAGGCGTCGACCGCGTTGTACTCCGCCGGCTGCCCACCCTCGGGGAAGTAGTTCGGCAGCATCCCCTCGCTGACGTGCCGCGACCACTCCAGCAGGATGTCGCGCGCGTCGTCGAGCCGCCCACCGGCGATGCACAGCCCGCGCATCGCGATGAACGTGTCGCGTCCCCAGTCGGAGAACCACGGGTAGCCGGCGACGATCGTCTTGCCAGCGCCGCGGCGCACGACGTAGTCCTCGGCCGCGCGGTGCAGCGGCGTGCGGAACGACGACCGCCGCGCGCGCTCGGCGCGCTCCACGTCGCGCCAGCATGCGTCGGCCGGGCGCGCGATCCACGGCGCGGCTTCCGGCAGATCCGCCGCGAGCACGAGCACGGCGCGTCCCGCCGAGAGATCGAACGTGAACGTGCCCGGCGCGGCGAGGTCCTCCACGAAATCGAGCCCGCGGGCGCGCTCCTCGTCGTACTGGAAGTTGTGGTACCACACCGGCTCGTGCGCGTAGCGCCCGTTCGACGCCGCGACGACCGCCGGCCGGTCCGCGTACGGCTGCCACCGCACGCGGTCGTCCTCCACGCGCGGCGTGAAGTCGAACGCGCCGTTCGCGTGATGCGTCGCGTGCGTGTCGCGCCCGGACAGGAATGGCCGCACCACGAGTCCCGAGTCCCGAGTCCCGAGTCCCGACAACCTCCAGGACAGCGCGACGACCGGCGCCCCGCGCAGCACCAGCAGCTCCTGCACGATCTCGATGCCGTTAGGCAGCCGGTACGTCCACGTCGGCCACGGGTCGACCGTGAACGACGCGAGGTGCGTCGCGCCGTCGGGTGCCGTCACGTCCGGCGTGTAGCGCTGCGACGAGATCGCCCACTCGCCGTCCGGCGTGCGCACGGTCGCGTCGAACCCGTTCACGAGCACCGCACGCTCGGTCGGCGGCGACGCGGCGGCGAGCAGCAGCGCGTGATAGCGCCGCGTGCGCACGCCGTCCGCCCGCCCCGACGCGAACCCGCCCAGCCCGTCCGCTTCCAGCCACTCGGCGGCGGGATTCATCCGACCCTCGCCCACGTGCCGGTGTGCTCGTGCGCGTGCCCGTGCGCGGTGGGCGCGCGGCGGCCGTGCGCGAGGTTCTCCAGGCAGCGCACCACGAGCGCGGTCCACCCCGTCTGGTGGCTCGCGCCGAGCCCGCGCCCGGTGTCGCCGTGGAAGTGCTCGTGGAACAGCACGAGATCCTGCGATGCGGGGTCGCGCGCGAGCAGACGGTCGTCCGCGTGCGCCGGTCGCCGCCCGTGCTCGTCGCGCACGAACAGCCGCACCAGCCGCGCGGACAGCTCGCGCGCCACGTCGTCGAGCGGCAGCATGCGCCCCGAGCCGGCGGGACACTCCGCGCGCAGCGCGTCGCCGTAGAAGTGCGCGTACCGCTCCAGCGCCTCGATCAGCAGGTAGTTCATCGGAAACCAGATCGGGCCGCGCCAGTTGGAGTTGCCGCCGAACAGGCCGCTCGTCCCCTCGCCCGGATCGTAGTCGACGCGGAACTGCTGCGCCCCGTGATGGAACACGTACGGCCGCTCCGCGTGCACGCGTGACAGCGAGCGCACGCCGTACGGCGACAGGAACTCGCTCTCGTCGAGCAGATAGCGCAGCACGCTCTCCAGCCGCTCGCGCGACGGGATGGCGAGCAGCCGGTGCGCGTGGCCGTCCTCGCCGGCGGCCGTCATGTACGACGCGTAGCGCGCGAGCTCGGGGCGGTTCTCGAGGAACCACCGCATGCGCTTCGCGAACCCCGGCAGCCGGTCGATGACGTCCTGCTCCAGGATCTCGCACGCGAACAGCGGCACCAGCCCCACCATCGAGCGCACGCGCAGCGGCTCGCGCGTCCCGTTCACGTGCAGCTGGTCGTAGTAGAAGCCGTCGGCGTCGTCCCACAGCCCCGCGCCGCCGAGCGTGTTCATCGCGTCGGTGATCGCCACGAAGTGCTCGAAGAACTTCGACGCCACGTCCTCGTACGCCGGATCCTCGCTCGCCAGCTCGAGCGCCATCGACAGCATCGTCGCGCAGTAGAACGCCATCCACGCCGTGCCGTCGGCCTGCTCCAGGTGCCCACCCGTCGGCAGCGGCTGCGAGCGGTCGAACACGCCGATGTTGTCGAGGCCGAGGAACCCGCCGGCGAACAGGTTGTGCCCCTCGAGATCCTTGCGGTTCACCCACCACGTGAAGTTGAGCAGCAGCTTCTGGAACACGCGCGCGAGGAACACGCGATCGCGCGTGCCGCGGCGGCCGGTCATCTTGTACACGCGCCACGCGGCCCACGCGTGCACCGGCGGGTTCACGTCGCCGAACGCGAACTCGTACGCCGGGATCTGCCCGTTCGGGTGCATGTACCACTCGCGCAGTAGCAGCACGAGCTGCCCCTTCGCGAACTCGGGGTCCACGCGCGCGAGCGCGATCGTGTGGAACGCGAGATCCCACGCCGCGTACCAGGGATACTCCCACTTGTCGGGCATCGAGATGATGTCCGCGTTGTACAGGTGCTTCCACTCCGCGTTGCGCCCGCCGAGCCGCTGCGGCGGGGGCGCCGGATGCGCGGGGTCGCCCTCGATCCACTCGTTCACGGCGTAGTGGTAGAACTGCTTCGACCAGAGCAGGCCGGCGTACGCCTGCCGCGCCACACGCCGCTCGTCGTCCGACAGCGGGCCCGGAACGCGCTCGCCGTAGAAGTCGTCCGCCTCCGCCACGCGCCGCTCGAACACGGCGTCGAACTCGGCGCCTAACGATCCGGCGCGCGGCGCGTCCTCGGGGGCGAGGCGCAGCTTCACGACGATCGTCTCGCCGGCGGCGACGACGAGCCGGTACCACGCGGCCGCCTTCGTGCCGGCCCCCGCGTCGCTCACCGCATCGACGTCGCCGTGGATCACGCGCGCGTGGAACGCGTCCTTCACGTGCGGGCTCGCGCTCGGCACGCCGTACAGGCGCGCGGCGTTCGTCTCGTTCTCCGTGAACAGCAGCGCAGGCGCGTGCGGCGCCTCCTGCACGTCGAGCGCGAAGCGGCCTAACGTCCCGTGCTCGGCCACCACGCGAGCATCTCCCGCCTGACGCAGACGCGGACGCTCGCCGGACGCGCGCCCCCAGCTCCACGTGTTGCGGAACCACAGCGTGGGCAGCAGGTGCAGCTCCGCCGCCTCGGGGCCGTGGTTCGTCACCGAGATCCGGATCAGCACGTCGTCGGGCGACGCCTTCGCGTACTCCGCGAGCACGTCGAAGTAGCGGCCGTCGTCGAACACGCCGGTGTCGGCGAGCTCCAGCTCGCGATCGAGCTTGCCGCGCCGGCGGTTCTCCTCGACGAGCCGCGCGTACGGGAACTCCGCCTGCGGGTACTTGTACAGCGCCTTCATGTACGAGTGCGTCGGCGTGGAGTCGAGGTAGAAGTAGTGCTCCTTCACGTCCTCGCCGTGATTGCCCTCGGGACCCGTTAGGCCGAACAGCCGCTCCTTCAGGATCGGATCGCGGCCGTTCCACAGCGCGAGCGCGAAGCACAGCCGGCACTCGCGGTCGGTGATGCCGAGCAGGCCGTCCTCGCCCCACCGGTACGCGCGGCTCCGCGCGTGGTCGTGCGAGAAGTAGTCCCAGCAGTTGCCGTACTCCGAGTAGTCCTCGCGCACGGTGCCCCACTGCCGCTCCGCGAGATATGGACCCCACCGCTTCCAGTTCTCCGCTCGGCGGGCGTCCGCGTCGAGGCGCTGCTGTTCGGCGTGCTGCACGGTGGGTCTCCAGGCGCTGTGGGTTCGGTGCGGCGTCGGTGCGGCGTGTGCCCGGTTGGAAGCGACCCGTGGCGTGGATGGTTCCCGCGCCGTGGAACCGTTCGCGACGCCGGTGCATTCATCTCCCCGAGTCAGCGAGAGAGAACCTGCGACGTTGAACCCCGGAGGCGAGATGTCCCGGCAGGCGACGACCGGCCCGACGCTCCACGAGGCGCGGATCACCGCATGGCGGCCGCTCGGCGCGGTCGCTCCCACCGCGCTCGCCGATGCGCGTGGCCAGCTCCACCACGCGGCGCAGGTCGCGAACGCGGCGGCCATCTCGCTGCTCCCGCCGGCGCCCGACGACTCGCACACCAGCTTCGTGTGGAGCGCGGCGCTCGGCGCGCTCGTCGCGCGCGAGATCCCGGCGCCGCGGCCGTTCCGCGTCGCGCTGCAGGTCGAGGCGCTCGCGCTCACGGTGCTCGACCTCGACGACGCGCCGCTCGCCCGCTTCCCGCTCGACGGGCACGGACGCGACGACGCGGTCGCCTGGCTGCAGGCGTGGACCACCCGCGCCGGCGGCGACGGCGCACGCGTGACCATGCGACGCCACTTCGAGATCCCCGGCACCGCGCCCGACGCGTCGCACCCGTGGCGGCTCGGCGACGGCGCCGCGTTCCGCGAGCTCGCCGCGTGGTACGGCAACGCCGACGCGCTGCTCCGCGCGTTCGCCGCGTCGGAGCCGGGAGCGGGGCCGGTGCGCTGCTGGCCGCACCACTTCGACATCGCCACGCTGGTCGACGAGGGCGCCGACGCGGGCGGCGCGAAGCACACCACCGGTGTCGGCCTGTCGCCGGGCGACGACTCGTACGCGGAGCCGTACCTCTACGTCGGCCCCTACCCCTACCCGCGCGCCGACGCGCTCCCCGCGCTCGCCGCCGGACACTGGCACCGCGAGGGATGGGTCGGCGCCGTGCTCACCGGCAGCGAGATCGTCGCCGCCAGCGCACCCGACGCCCAGGCCCGCCTCGCCACGACGTTCGTGAGCGACGCCGTGGCCGCGGTGCGGGCGCTCCGGGCGGCGAGTCGTTAGGCGGCAGCGAACGTCGACTTCTTCGACCGCAGAGGACGCAGAGGAGAACCAATTCTTGTCGGTTTCCTCTGCGTCCTCTGCGGTTCAACGTCGTTCGCCCGGCACGCGCGGCCGCCGCATGTACCCGCGCTCGTCGTACGGCTCCAGCCGCTCGAGCCACAGCGCGAGCAGCACGCGCAGGTCGTCGGCGGGATCGTACTCCGGCTTCCCCTCCGGCACCTCCAGCGTGTCGAGGATCTCGAACGCGAACGCGTCGGGGCCGAGTGCGTTCCAGTCGCGCTGGAGCGCCTCGTTGCGGTGGCCGCCGAACGTGAGCTGGGTGCGCTCACGGTTCAGCACCGACGGCAGGTCCACGGACTGGCCGACGAGCGACCGGCCGTCGCGGAGGTTGCGGACCCGGTACACGCCCATTGGGCGGCGGGTCTCCTTGTAGCGGCGGACGAGATCCTTGCGAGTCATGGGCGGCGGGACTGGGGTCGCGCCAATTATACCCGGGTTCAATACCCGGCGCAATATGACCCGGGCAAATTTCTCTTGCCGGCTGCCGCGGCTGCGGTTCTCGCCGGCCCGCCAGGACGGCGTGCCGGCCTGCGAGCTGCTGCGGCTCCCGGTGTCGTTCGCCGGCCGTTAGGCACGCGCCACGGTCACGGCCCGGGCTCCGGCTCGGCCGCCACCGCGCGCTCGTACAGGCCGAGGATCCGGCTCCGCGTCACGACGCCCACGAGCCGCCCCGTCGCGGGGTCCACGACGGGGAGCGACGCGGAGCCGCGCACGCCCATGCGGCGCACCGCGTCGAGCAGCGAGTCGTCGGGCGCCAGGACCTCCCACGGCTGCGCGACGTCGGCGGCGACGAGCACCGCGTCGAGCGCGTGGCCCGCCCGCGCCACCTGCCCCAGCTCCGCCGCCGCCAGCGCGCCGACGTACGACCCCGCGGCGTCGACCACTGGGAACAGGCTCTGGTCGGGATGCCCGAGGTGGTCGAGCAGGTGCGCCACCGGCGCGTCCTCGCGCACCACCACTGCGTCGCGCTCGCACGCGTCGGCGACGAGCATGCCCGCGAGCACGTCGCGGTCGGTGCCGTGCTCGAGGTGCTCGCCGCGGCGCCGCAGCCATCCGCTGTACAGGTTGTCGCGCACGAGCTTGCGCGACACCACGTGCGACGTCACCACGGCGATCATGAGCGGCACGACGAGCGCGTAGTCGTTCGTCATCTCGAACACGAGCAGGATCCCCGTGATCGGCGCGCCCGTCGCGCCGGCGACGACGGCGCCCATGCCGACGATCGCGTACGCCTCCGGTGTGATCGGCAGCCCGGGGAAGAGGCCGTGCAGCGCGACGCCCACCGCGCCCCCCGCCGCGGCGCCGACGAACAGCGACGGCGTGAACAGCCCGCCCGAGCCGCCGCCGTGCAGCGTGACCGTCGTGACGAGGATCTTGCCTAACGCGAGCAGGAACAGCGCCCACCACGCGAGCCGCCCGAACGCCGCGAGTGGGATCGCGAGGTGCCCCGTGCCCACGAGAAACCCCGCCGAGACGTGCACGACGAGTCCCACGAACGCGCCGGCGAGCCACGGCACGAGCGCCGCCATGCGCCGCCGGCCGCGCGGCGCGTCCGGGGCCGGCGAGAGCCACGCGCCGAGCCGCCCGCCGAGGTCGAAGTACGTGCGCACGAACAGCGCGGACACCGCGCCGCACACCGCGCCTAACAGCGGAAAGAACAGCACCACCTCGCGCACCGACGTGTAGCCGTACTCGCGCGGGATGGGGAACGCGGGGTGGTTGCCGAACACCGCACGCGACACCACCGCGCCCACCACGCTCGCGATCACGACCGGTGGGAACGATGCGACCTTGAAGTCGCCGAGGATCTCCTCGAGCGCGAAGAAGGCGCCGGCGAGCGGCGCGTTGAAGGCCGCCGCGATCGCCGATGCCGCGCCCGCGCCGACGAGCACCGCGGTGCGCTCGCGGGCGAAGCGGAACGCGCGTCCGAGCGTCGACCCCGCGGCCGCGCCGAGCACCACGACCGGGCCCTCCGTCCCCGCCGAGCCGCCGCCGCCGAGCGTGATCGCGCTGGCGACCGTGCGGCCCACCGTGGTGCCTAACGGCACGCGCCCGCCGCGGCGCACCACGGCGAGCTGCACGTCGGGCACGGTCGCGCCGTCGCTCCCGCGCCCCAGCCGCCGCCACACCGCCCACGCGAGCGCCAGCGCGCCGCCAGTGAGCAGCGGTCGATAGAACAGGAAGTGCGCGCGGGTCGTGAACGACCCGGGCCACCGCACGAGCACCGCGTACGCGAGGTCGATCGCCTCGTAGAACGCCACCACGCCGAGCGCGCCGCAGACGCCGACCGCGACGGCGAACGCCAGCAGCACGCCGTTCTCGGAGAGCCCGAGCTTCCCGCCGAGCCGCTCGATCCGGTCGAGCCAGCGCGCCCAGCCCGTGAGCGCCCGGCGCCAGGCGACGTGGGGTGTCCCCTTCATCGAGCGCAATCTAGGGACGTTGGGCGGCGCGCCGGACGGCCTCCACCTCGCCCGCGAGCGAGGAGTCCGGCGCGACCCGCAGCGCGAGGAACCGCTCGTACGCGCGCCGCGCCACGTCGGGCTCGCGGAGCGACTCCGCGTACCGCCCCTCCTCGCGCAGGGCCGTCGCGAGGTAGCGCGGCCACCCCGCCATGTACGCGCGCCGCTGCACCGACGCGAGCGCCCCCGCGACGTCGCCGAGCCGCTCGTGCAGCCGCGCCACCAGGATCGGCGCGTACGCGCTCGCGTCGCCGCTCACCTCCGGCGTGAGCGCGAGCGAGTCGAGCGCGGCGAGCGCGACGTGGGCGTCGAAGCCGCCGCGCACCACGGCGAGCGTGGCGTCGAGCAGCGTCGCGCAGACCGCCGGTGTGGTCGCGATCGGGATACCCGGCACCGCCGGCTCCGCGCGCAGCTCGCCGATCATCGCCGACACGCCCGTCGTGTCGCGGCGCGACAGCCGCCACTGCGCGAGCACGCACCGGTCGGCGACCTGCGCGGCGCGCACGCCGGGCTGCGCGGAGAGCGGCGCCACGCCGTCGAGCGCGGCGACCGCCTGCTCCGCGGCCGCCGGGTCGCCGTCCCCGTACAGCGCGTCGAGCACGCGCAGCCGCAGCTCGGCCCGCGATCCGGGCTGCAGCTCCTGCAGCCGCCGCGTGGCGTCGAGCGCGTCCCGCCGGCGCCCTTCGTTCAGCGCCAGCGCGTGCTCGGCCTCCAGCGCGTCGAGCCGCTCGATCGGCGAGACGGCGCGTGACTGTAGGAGCTGCAGCGCGCGTCGCGCGTCCGCGAGCCCCACCGCGTCGAACTGCGCCGCCTGGACCATCGCGCGCAGGTTAGCGCCGCCGAGTCGCGGCATGGTGTCGCGCAGGTGGCGCAGTGCCGACGAGTCCGCGCGCTGCGCCGCGGCGAGCCACCGCGCGAACGGCGACAGCGGCCCCACGTTCGGCGGCGCGCCCGCCGCGAGCTGCGCGAGCAGCGTGCGCGCGGATGCGTGCGTGGAGTCGATCGCGAGCGCCCGCTGCAGCGCCGCGATGGCGCGCGCGGGCGCGTCGGGCAGTCCCACCACGGCGCCGACGCGGAACAGTCGCGCGCCGAGCTCGTACCAGGCGTCGGCGCGGTCCGGCGTGAGGCTCACCACCCGCTCCCACGCCGCGACCTGCTCCGCCGACGGCGACGGCGCCGGGTAGCGCGGCCCCACCAGCGCCACGAGCAGCGTCCGATCGCGCTCGCCGAGCGCCCCCATCTCCTGCCAGGCGATGGCGAGCATCCGCCGCCGCTCCACGCTGCTCTGCAGGCGGTCGCCGGCGCGCACGAGCTGCAGCGCGGCGAGCGCGAACATGGAGTCGCGCTGCAGCGCGCGCTCGTACGACCGCCGCGCGGCGACGTAGTCCGCGCGCCGGAACGCCGCCTGACCGGCGAGGAACGCGCGCAGGGCCGGGAGCGACGCGGTGGTCCGGTCGGCCACCGACACGTCCTCCCCCGCCTCTTCCACGAGCAGCCGCGCCGCGAGCCGGTCGACGAGCGTCGTCACGCTGTCCGCCGGCCCCTCGACCGACGCCTGCCCGACCACCGCGCCCGTCGCGACGCCGACGACGGTCGCGCTGATCACGACGTGGTTGCGGGTGCCGACCACGCTCCCGATCACCACCCGCTCCGCGCCGAGCCGCGACGCGAGCTTCACGACCGTGTCGCGCGGGACGTCGCCGCTCCGCCCGAGGCCGGCGGTCTGCCAGGCACCCAGGACCGCGCCCGCATCCACCGACCGGGCCGCGCTGTCGTCGGCGAGCCGCGTGGACAGCAGCTCCACGAGCCCCTCGCGAAGATACGACAGCGTCTCGCTCGCGCCGGACACGCGGAACGGCGCGATGACGACCTTCTGGCGGAGCGGCACCGCCACCACCACGTCGGCCGCCGGGCCGCGGCGTCGGACCGACAGCGCGACCGCCACGATCACCAGGATCACCGCGAGCGCCGCGAACGCCATCCACCGGTGCGCCCGATTTCGCGCGGGCTCGGCCGGTACGACGCGGACCGGCGAGCCGCGCACGATCGCCGTGCCCGGCGACGCCGGCTCCTCCTCCTCGAGCGCGAGCGGCTCGCTCGGCTCCGGCTCGGCGACGTCGAGCGCCTCGCCGTCGATGGAGTCCCACGCCAGCGCGCTCGCCTGCCACACCACCGGCTCGCGCAGCCGCTCGGCCAGCGCGGTGACCACCGGGTCGGGCTCGAGACCGAGCTGGTCGCGCAGGAGCTCCTCGTGCAGCCGCGCGTGGTGGATCGCGCGAGCCCGGTCGCCGGAGCGCGCGAGCGCCGTCATGAGCCCGACCGCGGTGGCCGAGTCGAGCGGGCGGATGGCGGCGAGCTGCTTTCGCCACTCGACGGCCGCCCGAAAGTCCTCGGCGGACTCGGCCTTCTGGGCGAGCCGCTCGAGCGCGCCGGTGATCCGATCCTCGAGCCGCGCGCGCTGGGCGGACGACCACTGCTCGAACTCGGGTGCGCTCGGGAGGAAGAAGCCGTCGAGGAACGGCCCGCGGTACAGCCCGACCGCGCGCTCCAGATCCCCCTCGTCGAGCGCCGACTCCAGCTCCTGCACGTCGCTCGTGATGCGGCTCCGGTTCAGGCGGATGTCGCCGCCGACGACGAACAGGTCGTCCACGCCGACCGCGCGGCGCGCGGCGTACAGCGCCTGGGTCAGCGAATGCCGGGCCCGGTCCGCGTCGACGTCCGGCCACAGCAGCCCGGTGATCTTGTCCCGGGTGAGCCCGTCGTCGCCCGCCACGGCGAGCACCGACAGGAACGCGAGGTTCCGTCGCTGCCCGGCCGCGCCGGTGAGCGGCTCGCCGTCCGCGCCCACCACGAAAACGCCACCAAGCGTGCGCAGCCTAAGCACTTAACTGCACTGGCCGTCGGTTTCTGAGGTTCGTTTGAGGTCTCGGTGCGGGCCACCTGAGGGGTGCTCGCTAGAATCGCCCGCCGGAGAAAGATACCCCCAGCGCCGACCACTCGCCCCGAGGTGACCCGTGGATCTCGTCAGCACCGCCGACTCCGTCACCATTCGCCACGACGACCTGGCGACGCTCGCCCAGGTCGCTCTGCTGAGACTGCCGCTGCGCGCCGCCGAGTCCGAGCGGGCGGCGCGATACCGCACGCTGGTCGCCGCCGCCACGGAGCTGGCGCGCGTGCTGAACTCGCACATCCACTGCACGCTCGTGAACTGTCAGGGAAGCCACGGCGTCGGCGACCTGTCCGCGGAGGCCGACGAGCTGTTCGTCGCTCTCGAGCGCTACGGCACGCTGGTGCGCCAGGTCGCGGCGGAGTACCGCCGCTTCGGGCAGCCGACCGTGCCGGTGGACCTGATCGCGCCCGCGACGGGCACCCCGAGCCTGCTGCAGGTGGGGTGAACGTGCTCATCGTCTCGAACCGGCTGCCGGTGACCACCCGCGTCGACGCGGGCGGCGTCACCGTCGTGCCGAGCAACGGCGGCCTGGCGACCGGGCTGCGGGGAGTCCACGAGCGGTCGGGCGGCCTGTGGATCGGCTGGCCGGGGGTGCCGGCCGAGCTGCCGACGCCGATCCGCCGGGCCATCGACCAGCGGCTCGCGGCCGTCGGCGCGGTCGGCGTGCCGCTCGCCGCGCGCGAGATCGACGCGTTCTACCAGCGCTACTCGAACGGCGTGCTGTGGCCGGTGCTGCACGACATGCTGGACCATCCCGCAGCAGAGCCGTCGGACTGGGAGGCCTACCGCACGGTGAACGAGCGGTACGCGGACGTCGTGGCACGGCGCGCGCGACCCGACGAGGTCGTGTGGATCCATGACTTCCATCTGATGCTGGTCCCGCGGCTGCTGCGCGAGCGGTGCCCGTCGCTTCGCATCGGCTTCTTCCTCCACACGCCGTTCCCGTCGATCGAGGCGCTGGCCACGGTGCGCCACCACGCGGCGCTGCTCGACGGCCTGCTCGGTGCCGACGTCGTCGGCGTGCACACGCGGGCGTACGCGGCGCGCTTCCTCGACGCGGTGCGCGCGCTGCTCGGCCGCGCGACGTCGCCGAGCGACGTGGAGGACGGAGCGCGGCGCGTGCACGTGCGCGCGTGCCCGATGAGCGTCGACGTGTCCGCGTTCGAGGCGCGGGCGACGGAGCCGCGCGTGGCGGCGATGGCGTCGCACATGCGGCGCGACGGCGAGCGGCTGCTGCTCGGCGTCGACCGGCTCGACTACACGAAGGGGATCCCGGCGCGGCTCGACGCGTACGCGCGGCTGCTCGAGCGCGAGCCGTCGCTGCGGGGTCGCGTCAGGCTGCATCAGCTCGCGGTGCCGTCGCGCGAGTCGGTACCGGCGTACCAGGCGCTGCGCGCCGAGGTCGAGTCGACGGTCGCGCGCATCAACGCGCGCTTCGGCACGCGCGAGTGGACGCCGATCGAGTACCGGTACGGCTGCGTGGACGACGTCACGCTGTCGGCGCTCTACCGCGCGGCGGACGTGATGCTCGTGACGCCGCGGCGCGACGGGATGAACCTCGTGGCGAAGGAGTTCGTGGCGAGCCGCGTGGACGGCGACGGAGTGCTCGTGCTGAGCGAGCACGCGGGCGCGGCGGCGGAGCTGCGCACCGCGCTGCTCGTCGATCCGGACGACGTCGACGGGCTCGCGCGGTCGTACTCGGCGGCGCTCGCGATGTCGGCGCCGGAGCGGCGCGTGCGCATGCGCCGGCTCCGCTCCGCGGTGCGGCGGCACGACGTGTTCCAGTGGGCGCGCGAGTTCCTGCTCGCGTTAGGCGGCGGGGGCGCCGCGCTCGTCGGCCGCAGTGCGGGCTAGGCGGGAGGCGGCGCGGTGAGCGCCGGGGTGCTGCTCGTCGTCGTGGTCGTCGTCGCGTACCTCGCGACGCACGTCGCGTACGACTGGGTGGCGCGGCGGTTCCTCGTCGTGTCGGGAGCGGAGTATCTCGTGCTCGGGCTGCTGCTCGGGCCGCAGGCGAGCGGCGTGATCCCCGCGGACGTGGTGAAGGGGTTCGCGCCGCTGGCCGCGCTCGCGGTGGGGTGGATGGGCGTGCTCGTGGGGATGCAGTTCCACCTGCCGACGCTCGTGCGCGTGCCGGGGCTCACGTTCCGCCTCGCGTTCGCGGAGGCGCTCGCGACGCTCGCGGCGGTGAGCGGCGCGACGTTCGTGCTCGTGCGACCGCTGTTCGCGCTCACGTCCGCGCAGGCGGTGGTGCCGGCGGTCGCGCTCGGGGCCATCGCGTGCGCATCGACGCCGGCGGGACTGGAGCTCGCGGCGCGCATGCTCGACGAGCGCGCCTCGGCGCGCGACCTCGGACGCGGCGGCGCGCGGCTGCTGCGGCAGCTCCGCCACTCGGTGGCCATCGACGCGCTCGTGGCGATCGTCGCGATCGGGCTCATCGCGTGCGTCGCGCATCCGGCGGTCGCTGGACTGTCGCGGCAGCCGACGACGACGGAGTGGGCGGCCATCACGTTGGGCATCGGCGTCGGTGGCGGAGTGCTGTTCCATCTCTTTCTCGGTGGGGAGCGCGAGCCGGACCGGCTGTTCGTGGCGCTCGCCGGCGCGGTGATCCTGGCGAGCGGCGCGGCGACGTTCCTGCGGCTATCGCCGCTGCTCGCATGCATCATCGTCGGGGCGATCCTCGTGAACACGTCGAGCAGCCGCGTGGCGATCGCATCGGCACTCCGCGCCGGCGAGCGGCCGCTGTACTACGTGCTGCTCATCTTCGCGGGGATGTCGTGGAAGGCGAGCACGCAGGCGGCGTGGTTCGCGCCGGTGCTGGCGTTCCTCGTCGTGCGCACGGCGATGAAGGTAGGGGCCCCCGCCGCCGCGACGTGGTGGAACGACGCGCTCCCGACGCTCGGCGGCCGATGGGGACGCGCGCTGCTCGGACAGGGCGGGCTCGCCATCGCGCTCGCGTTCGACTACCTGCTGCGCCGCGACGTGCCGCTGCCGAACGTGGTGTTCACCACGGCCGCGGTGTCGGTGCTGCTCACCGAGTTCGCCGCCGTGCGGCTCGTGCGCGCGGCGATCGGCCCGGTCGCCGAGCCGGCGCGTTAGGCGGATGCGCGAGGCGCTCGCCGTCCGTCGGCTGGTGATCCTGGCCCTGCTCTACGGCGGGCTGCAGCTCGTGCTGCCGCTCGGCCTGCCCACGTCGCAGGCGCTCGCGCTCGTGACGTTCGGCTTCCTCATCCTCGCGGCGTACACGATCGGCGAGGTGGCGGAGGCGCTGCGGCTGCCGAAGATCGTCGGCTACCTCGCGGCGGGGATGCTGTTCGGCCCTCCGGGGCTGGGCACGCTGCCGGCCGACGTGCTCGACGCGCTCGCGCCGGTGAGCGCGCTGGCGATCGCGCTCATCGCGTTCCTCGCCGGCGCGGAGCTGCAGTGGGCGGAGGTGCGCGCGCGCGGCATCGCCGTGCTGAAGATGCTCTCGGTGGAGCTGTCGCTGACGTTCGTGGGGCTCGTCGCGGTGCTCTACCTGCTGCGCGGCTTCCTGCCGTTCCTCGCGACGGCGCCGGCGCGCGAGGCCATCGCGTTCTCGGTGCTGTTCGCGGCGGTGGCGATCGTGCACTCGCCGGCCGTGACGCTCGCGCTGCTCACCGAGACGGGCGCGCGCGGCCCGGTGGCGCGCACCACGTTAGGCATCGTGCTCGTCGCCGACGTGGCGGTCGTGCTGTTCTTCACCGGCGCGCTGGCGCTCGCGCGCGCGCTCGTCCCGCCGGCGGGTGGTGCCGCGACGCCGCTCTCCGCGGTGGTGTGGGAGGTGGGCGGCGCGGTGCTCGTGGGCGCGCTGCTCGGCGCCGGCGTGGCGCTGTATCTGCGCTTCGTGCGCCGCGAGCTGTTCATCTTCGCCATCGTCGTCGCGTTCTTCGGGGCCGAGATCGCGCGGCTCGCGCACGTCGAGGGGCTGCTGACGCTGCTCACCGCGGGCTTCGTCGCCGAGAACGCCGGCGGCGGCCAGGGCGAGACGCTGCGCAAGGCGATGGAGCGCGCGGCCTCGCCGGTGTTCGTCGTGTTCTTCGCGATCGCCGGCGCGCGCATCCTGCCGCAGGCGGTGATCGCGTTCTGGCCGCTGGTGCTCGCGCTGGTGCTGGTGCGCTCGCTCGGCCTGTGGGGCGGCGTGCGGGTCGGCGCGCGGTGGGCGTCGGTGCCGACGCGCGACGCGAACCTCGTGTGGATGGGGCTCGTGTCGCAGGCCGGTGTGGCGATCGGGCTCGTCTCGGTGGTGGCGAGCGTCTACCCGAGCCGCGGCGAGCAGCTGCGCACGCTGTTCCTCGCGGTGCTCGCGATCAACCAGACGCTCGGCCCGGTGCTGTTCCGCCGCGCGCTGCTGAAGGCGGGGGAGATTCCTGGGGAAGTCTCACGCGGAGCCGCGGAGGACGCGGAGGAAACCGAGGACGGTGGCCTCCGCGTCCTCCGCGGCTCCGCGTGAGCCGACTCAGGCGACGCGCGGCGCGGCGAACGTCGGCACGGCGACGAGCGCGACCGCGCCTAACAGCCGGTACTCCGCGGGCCGCGGGTCGGCGAGCACGGGGGTGGTGCGGCCGGCGTCGCTCAGCGTCGCCTCGGCGAGCGCCTCGCGCATCGGCGGCTCGAGCAGCGACCACGCGCCGGTGATCTCGCCGCCGAGGTAGATGCGTCCCGGGTTGAACGCGTTGACGACGGTGGCGAGCCCGCGGCCGATGTACCAGCCGGTCTCGCGGATGGCCGACACCGCCGCCTCGTCGTCGCGGCGCGCGGCGTCGAGCACGTCGTCGATCGTCGGCGGCGTGTCGGGGAGCGTGGTGCCTGAGGATTCGCCAGGCGCGCGGTGCGCCTGCAGCATGCGGTCGACGTAGCGGCGCACGGTGGCGCGGTTCGACGCGAACGCCTCCCAGCAGCCGCGCTTCCCGCACGAGCAGATCGGCCCGTGCGGGTCGAGCGAGTTGTGGCCGAACTCGCCCGCGGTGTGCGTCTCGCCGCGCAGCACCTCGCCGTTCACGACGAGCCCCGCGCCGACGCCGTCGGAGACGTGCACGTACGCGAAGTTGCGCACCGCCTGCTGTCCCTCGGGGGCGAGCCACAGCCGCGCGAGCGCGCACGCCGCCGGCGTGGCCGCGATGTCGACCGGGAGCTCGACGCGCGCCGCGAGCGCGTCGCGGATGTCGACGTTGCGCCAGCCGAGCAGCGGCGAGTACAGCACGCGTCCCGTGCGACGGTCCACCATGCCCGGCACGACGACGCCGACGCCGCGGTAGTCCGCGTCGGTGACGTGTGCGCGGCGCATCGCGGCGATGCGGTCGGCGAGCGCGGCGACGAGCGTGTCGGGGGTCGTGGGCGTCTCCATCACTTCGCGCGCGAGCGTCTCGCCCGCGAAGTCGGCGATGGCGACGGTGGTGCCGCCGGGCCGCACGTCGACCGCGACGGCGAGGCGGCCGCTCGTGCGCACGCGCAGCAGCGTGGGACGCCGCCCGGGGCCGACGTCACCCGCGACGCGCTCGGTCGTCTCGACCACGTCGCCCGACTCGATCAGCTCGCGCACGATGAGCGTGAGCGCGCTGCGCGCGACCTCCATGTGCCGCGCCAGCTCGGCGCGCGAGATCGGCTCGTGCTCGCGGATGATGTTGAGCACGATCTGCCGGTTCACCTCGCGCGGCGTGGCGCGGGTGGCGAGCTGGAAGTTGCGCGTGTCGATCTTCCGCATGCGACCGATCAGGACTCCGTGACGAGAACGACGGTGAGGCTCTTCGGGCCGTGCGCGCCGACAACGAGCGACTGCTCGATGTCGGCGGTCTTCGACGGGCCGGCGATGAACGCGCCGAACGGCTCGGCCGTGAGATCGAGCCGCGCGTACGCCGCGTGCAGGTCGGCGACGATGGCGCGCCGGTCGAGCACGATCGCGACGCGGGTGGCGAGGAACGCCGCCGCGCGCGCATGTCCGCCGAGCCGCGACGCCGGGAGCCACACGGCCCCGTTCTCCGCGACGCCGAACGCGCCCTCGCACACGAACAGGTCGGTATCGGCGAGGTCGTGCGGATCAGCCGGCAGCGGTTCCGAGCCGGGGACGCCGGAGAGTGTGGATACGACCTTCCCTGCCTGCGGGTACACCGCGCGCGCGAGTCGGTTCGTGTCGGCGCGCGCGCCCTCCACGACGTGGGCGCCGGCACCGCGCGCGGCGTCGGCGAATCGCGCGCCGAGGTCGCCGTCCGGGATCGGGAATGCCGGGTGATCGGGCAGCGGCACCGCCGCGGGACGCGCGGCACGCACGGCCCTCAGGATCGCGTCGCGCGTGCTGGAATGGGACACGGAATGGCTCCTTCTGCTCGCCTGCTGTCACGTAATCGAACCGCAGAGGACGCACAGGACGCAGAGGAGAGCGCTCTCATTGTTCTCCTCTGCGTCCTCTGCGTCCTCTGCGGTTCGATCAAAGAGGTCGTCCCCTGCGGCTCGACCCATGTCAACGGAGAAACGCCTCGGCCAGCCCACCGTCGACGTTCACGATCTGCCCCGTCGTGCGGCTGAACGTGTCGCCGACGAGCGCCACGATCGCGCTCACCTGGCTGTCGAGCGTGATCGCCTGACCGGTGAGCGTGCGCTTGGCGTAGAACGCGGCGAGCCGGTCGCGAAGCGTCTCGGTGCTCTCGGCGTCGTCGTGCGGCAGCTTGTACTTCGCGAGCGACGCGATCACGCGGTCGCGCGGGAACATGCTCGAGCCCTCGATCACCGTCGCCGGCGCGACGCCGTTCACGCGCACCGTCGGCGCGAACGCGACGGCGAGCTCGCGCACGAGATGGTTCGCCGCGGCCTTGCTCGTGTCGTACGCGAACGAGCCCGCCTTCGGCACCACGCCGTTCACGCTCGTCGTGATCACGAGGCTGCCCGCGAGCCCCTGCGCCTTCCACAGCCGCCACGCCTCGTCGGCGACGAGGAACGGGCCGGTGACGTTGATGGCGAACGCGCGCGCCCACTCGGTGTCGGCGACGCGGCCCTGCGCGTCGGGGCTCGGGTAGTAGCCCGCGGTGACGACGACGTGGTCGATGCCGCCGTAGGCGAGCGTGACCTCCTCCAGCGCGCGCCTAACGGCCTCCCGGTCGGTCATGTCCGCGCCGAGCCCGACGACCTGTCCGGCACCGGAGATGCCCGTACCGGCGACGCCGATGCCGAGGCCCACCTTGTGCTGCACCGCCGTCGCCGCGGCCTCGGCACCGCTCGCGTGCAGATCCACGGCCGCGACGCTCGCGCCCTCGGATACGAGCCGCGTGAGCAGCGCCCGCCCGATGCCGCTCGCCGCGCCGACGACGACCACGACCTGGCGGTCGAGCGCCTTCTCGGGCGGCATGCGGCGAAGCTTCGCCTCCTCCAGCAGCCAGTACTCGATGTCGAACGCCTCCTGCCGGTCGAGCGCGCGATAGCGGCTCACCCGCTCCGCGCCGCGCATGACGCCGATGGCCGCGTTGTAGAACTCCGCCGTCACGCGGCTCTCGCTCTTCGACTTGCCGAACGCGATCATGCCGACGCCGGGCACGAGGATCACGCTCGGCGCCGACGCGCGCATCGCCGGCGAGTCGTCGCGTCGGCACGCGCCGTAATAGTCGGCGTAGTCGGCCTGATAGGCGGCGAGCCCCGCCTCGAGCTTCGCCTTCAGCGCGTCGACGTCGCCGGTCTGGGGATCCCACTCGACGTAGAGCGGCTTGATCTTCGTGCGGAGGAAGTGGTCGGGGCAGCTCGTGCCGAGCTCCGCGAGCCGCGGCGCGTCGGCGGAGCTCACGAACTCCACGACCTCGTCGCGCGTCTCCACGGTCGCGATCTGGCGCTTGTCGGCGCTCACCTTGCCGCGCAGCCAGGGGAGGATCTCCACGAGCACGCGTCGCCGCTCCGCGTCGCCCAACGATCGAGCGCGCGCGCCGCCGAACGCCGGCGCGCCGTCGCCGCGCGCGTCCAGGTAGGCCTGCGCGCGGCGGATGAGATCGAGCGTGAGCTCGTAGCACTCGCGGTCGTCGTTCGCCCAGTTGATCAGCCCGTGCTGGCCGAGGATCGCGCCCTTCGCGTGCGGGTGCTCGCGCACCACGCGCTCCAGCTCCAGCCCGAGCTCGAAGCCGGGGCGCTGCCACTCGGTCCACACGACGTCGTCGCCGTACACTTCGCGCGTGAGCGCCGGCCCGTCGGCCGCGGTGGCGAGCGCGATCACGGCGACGGGGTGCATGTGGTCGACGTGCGCGTACGGGATGAACGCGTGCAGCGGCGTGTCGATGCTCGACGCGGTGGGGTTCCGGTCGAACGTCGTGTGCGGGTACATGCCGACCATCGCGTCCTCGGCCGGCGTCTTCGCGCCGCGCGTCGGGAACCGCTCGTAGACGCCGCGCAGGCCGAGCACCTGGTCGAGGTAGAGCGACGCGAAGTTCGCCTTCGTCGCGGTGCGCAGGTCGCCGCCGGAGCCCTTCACCCAGAGCACGCGCGTCGGCTGTCCGGTGAGCGGGTCGGTGGCGGTGAGCTTCGACGACGTGTTGCCGCCGCCGGTGTTCGTGATGCGCGCGTCGGCGCCGAGCAGGTTGGAGCGATAGATCAGCCGCTCCACCGGGTCGAGCCGCGCCGCGACCGCGTCGTCCCACCGCGAGCGCAGGTAGTCGTCGGCCGGAGGCGGGGCCGTCGCGGCGTCGAGCGTGGTCGTCGTCATCGCAATGCGGGACTGGAGCGTGGAGTGTACTCGGTGAGGCGGGCGCTGCGACGCGCGGCGTCGCGCACGGTGCTGCCCGGCGCGAGGTCGCCCATCGTGCGCGCCTGCACGAGCAGGTTGCCGAGCACGGTCGCCTCCTCGGGGCCGGCGAGCACGCGGCGCCCGCACGCGTCGGCCGTGAGCTGATTCAACAGCGCGTTGCGCGCGCCGCCACCGACGACGTGCACGTCGTCCGTGCGCCGCCCGGTGAGCGCATCGAGCTCGGCGAGCGTGTCGGCGTAGCTCGCGGCGAGGCTGTCGAGGATCAGCCGCACGACCGCGCCGCGCGTGTCGGGCGCGTCGTGTCCCTGCGCGCGGCACGCCTCGGCGATGCGCGCCGGCATGTCGCCGCGCTCGCCGAACGCGGGCGCGTTGAGATCGAGCGTGACGTGGGACGGCGACGATGCCGCGGCGGCGACGAGCGCGTCGTACGCCGGCCGCGCGCCATCCTCCGCCTCCCACGCGCGCAGGCACTCCTCGAGCGCCCACATGCCCGTGCGATTCTTGAGAAACCGTACGGTGCCGTCGAGGCCCGCCTCGTTCGTGAAGCCGGCGCGCCGCGCCTCGGGCGCGAGCATGGGCGCGTCGAGCTCGGCGCCGACGAGCGACCAGGTGCCGGAGCTGACGTACGCCCACTGCCGCGCGGGCGACGCCGGCACCGCGGCCACCGCGGCGGCCGTGTCGTGCGCGCACGACGCGATCACGAGCACGCCCATCGCGTCGATCGCCTCGCCGAGCGCGGTACCCGGCGGCACCACGTCGGGCCATCGCGCGGGGTCGTCGCCGACGGCGCGGATGAGATCCTCGGCCCACCGGCCGGTGCGCGCGTCGAGGAGCTGGGTGGTGCTCGCGTTCGTCCGCTCGGCCACCATGCGGCCGCTCAGCTTGTAGAGCAGCCACTCGGCGATGAGCAGCCGCTTCGCGGTGCGCGCGACGAGCGCGGGCTCGTCGAGCAGGTCGGCGACGATCTGCGGCAGCGTGTTCAGCTCGAGGAACTGGATGCCGGTGCGCTCGTACAGCGCGTCGGCGCCGCCCGCACGCTTCACGGCTTCGTCGAGCCGCCCGCGGGTGCGCGGGTCGCGGTAGCAGTACGGCCGCCGCAGCGGCTCGCCATCGGTGCCTAACGGCACGTAGTCCACCGCCCACGAGTCGACGGAGACGGAGCGGACCGCGGGCGATGCCTCGCGGGCGAGCGCGAGCCCGCGTCGCACCTCGCCCCACAGCGCCTCGGCGTCCCACCACAGGTGTCCCTCGGCCTCGACGAGCGGCGTGCGGAACCGGTGCACCTCGCGCATCTCCATCACGCCGTCGCGCAGCGTCCCGACGACGGCGCGGCCGCTGGACGCGCCGAGGTCGATCGCGAGGTACGACGGGGCTTCAGTCACGGTGCGCTGCGTTGGAACCGCAGAGGCCGCAGAGGGCCGCCGAGCCTTTCATTTGAACCGCAGAGGACGCAGAGGGCCGCAGAGGAGAACCAATTGGTGTTGGTTTCCTCTGCGGCCCTCTGCGTCCGCTGCGGTTCAATGAACAAAGCAAGGTTCACAGCCCGCGCGCCTCTACGATGCCGCCGACGCGCTCCGCCGATTTCGTCGCGCGATAGCCAGAAGTGCGGAACGCGCGCACGGGATCGAGCGCGGCACCGGCGCGCCGGCGCGCCTCGGCGACGAGCGGGCGCGCGTCGGTCTCGAACGCGTCCTTCAGCGTCCGCTCGGCCATGAGCACGTCCCCGCTCTCCTGGTGCGCGGCGAGCGCGTCGTGGTCGACGAGCCACGCCTTCGCGCACGCGAGCTGGAGCTGATCGACCGTCTGCAGCAGATCCTCGACCGGATCCTTGAGGTTGTGGCTCTGGTCGATCATGTACGCCGGCCGGAACGACGGCAGCCGGTCCCGCTCCGCCAGCACCAGCTCGTGGAAGACGAGGAACAGCGCGTACGGCTTGATGGAGCCGGCCGTGAGGTCGTCGTCGCCGTACTTCGAGTCGTTGAAGTGGAAGCCACCGAGCTTCCCCGCGCCAAGCAGCCGCGCGACGACCATCTCGATGTTCGTGTTCGGCAGATGGTGGCCGAGGTCCACGAGGCACTGTGCGCGGTCGCCTAACGATTGCGCGAGCAGCAGCGAGGAGCCCCAGTCCTGCACGACCGTCGCGTAGAACGCGGGCTCGTAGGGCTTGTGCTCGGTGAACAGCCGCCAGCCTGCGGGAAGCGCGGCGTACACCTCGCGCAGGCAGTCGAGCACGCGATCGAACGAGCGTCGCAGCGACATCTGCCCGGGATAGTTCGAGCCGTCGGCGAGCCAGATCGTGATCGCCTCGGCGCCGAGCGCGCGGCCCACCTCCACGACGTGGAGGTTGTGGTCGACGGCCTGGCGGCGGACCGCGGCGTCGGGGTGGCTGAACGAGCCGAGCTTGTAGCTGAGCCGCTGGCCCTGCTGGTCCTGAAACGTGTTGGAGTTCACTGCGTCGAAGCCGAGCCCGAGCTGCGCGGCGTGCGCCTTCAGCGCATCGGGGTCGCGCGGATCGTCCCACGGCAGGTGGAGCGAGACGCGCGGCGTGGCGCCGGTGAGGCGATGGACGACGGCCGCGTCCTCGAGCTTCTCGTCGAGCGTGCGCGGCTCGCCGGGCCCGGGAAAGCGGCCGAAGCGCGTGCCGCCGGTGCCTAACGCCCAGCTGGGGACCGCCACCTCGAACCGGCGCACCGCGTCCACCACGTCGTCGGCGCGCAGCCCGCGGCGATCGAGCCGTTCGGCGAGGCTCTCGTAGTCGCGCCGGTGGTCGTCGAGGGCCGCGTCGTCGGCCGCGCGCGCGTCGGGGGGAGCGATCGTCATCCGCGCAAGATCGGCTGCGGGAGGCGGGTGTCAACGCCTGACGGCTTACTGCGGGACGCCTTACTGCGGGACGCCTTACTGCGGGACGCCTTACTGCGGGACGATATACCGCGGGATCGCTCGCGCGGGATCGTAGTTATAGTTACCAGGGGAGGCTCCCCCCCCTTCGCCCATAGTTCCACGCGCCGCATCGCGCGACGGTATCAAACCGACGCACCGCGGATCCCAGACGGCGCAGCCGGTCCCCGCCGTGGATCGTCCCGCCGTGGATCGTCCCGCCGTGGATCGTCCCGCCGTGGATCGTCCCGCCGTGGATCGTCCCGCCGTGGATCGTCCCGCCGTGGATCGTCCCGCCCTCAGTCGTCCCGCAGCAAGGCATCCTGCAGCAACGCATCCCCCCGCAGCGACCTCGCATACGCCCCCGGCGTCTCGCCGAACGCGCGACGGAACACGCGCGTGAAGTGCGACTGGTCCGCGAAGCCGGCCGCGAGCGCGATGGCCGAGAGCGATCGGTCGCCCTGCGCGATCGCTGCGCGGGCCTGCTCGATGCGCCGCTGTCGCGCGTAGTTGGCGACCGTCGCGCCGTGGTGCCGGCGGAACGTGCGCAGCAGATGCGACGCGTGCACGCCGGCGAGCGCGGCAAGGTCGGCCACCGTCGGCGGCTCCGTGAGCGACGCCTCGATCGCGTCCTCGACGACGCCGAGCCAGCGCGGACGCCGCGGCTCGCCGAGCCCGGGGAGGCGGGAGAGCTCGCTGACGAGCAGGAGCAGCGCGCCCTCGATGGCGAGGCGCGATACCGCGTCCGGCTCGCGCAGCTCGGCGCCGATGCGCGACGCCCAGTTCACCGCCGTGCCGCGCACGAGCTGCGGTGCCTTCGGGAGCGCGCGCTCGCCGGCGCCGACGCGCGCGAACCACGCGGCGGTGAACTGCACGTTGAGCCACCGCCCAGGCGTGAGGAAGCGATGCGCGTGCGTCTCGAACGACGGCGTGTAGAGCAGGCTCTGGGCGCCCAGCTCGCGCGTCCGGCTCCCGACGTCCTCCGTCGCGTTCCCCTGCAGCACGAGGCTGAGCAGCGGCGCGTCGTGCGCGTGCGCCGCGACGCGCAGGCCGGCGGCGTACGTGTTCTCCGCCAGCGAGACGCCCTCGAACGTGCGGGCGCGCACCGGTGCTCCGACGAACTGTCCGATCCCGATCGGCGCGGTCATGGCGCCCCAGTATGCGACGCCCCGAGGCGCACGCGCCAGCCGATTCGTTCCAGAACGCGTGTTCGGTGCAAGAGCCGGACGGCACCCCGGGCGATCTTCGCGATGAGACGTTCGCCCACCCCGCCCCCGAGGCCATGCGACCATCACTCTCCGTCGGGTTCGTGCTGTTCGACGGGCTGACCCAGCTCGACCTCACCGGGCCGTACGAGGTGCTCGCGCGGCTGCCGGACACGCGCGTGCATCTCGTGGCGGCGAGCCGCGCGCCCGTGCGCAGCGAGTGGGGGATGGCGATCGTGCCCGACGCGACGTTCGACGACGCGCCGCCGATCGACGTGCTGTGCGTGCCGGGCGGCTGGAGCGTGAACGCACGCCTCGACGACGAGCCGCTGCTCGCGTTTCTCCGCGCGCGGGGCGAACGCGCCCGCTACGTCACGTCCGTGTGCAGCGGCGCGCTGCTGCTCGGCGCGGCGGGGCTGCTCCGCGGCTACCGCGCGACCACGCACTGGCTCTCGCTCGACCTGCTGTCGCTCCTCGGCGCCGAAGCGGTGGAGGCGCGCGTGGTCCGCGACCGCAACCGGATCACGGGCGCCGGCGTGACGGCGGGGATCGACTTCGGGCTCGCGCTCGCGGCGGAGCTGTTCGGCGCGCCGGTGGCGCAGCGCATCCAGCTCGCGCTCGAGTACGACCCCGCGCCGCCGTTCGACAGCGGGTCGCCGCGCGCGGCGCCGACGGCGGTGCGGGCCGACGTCGCGCGGGCAAGCGAACGAATGCTGACCGAGCGGCGCACCCTCGTCGAGCGCGCCGCGCGGCGACTCGGCTGATCCCACCCACCCCGGAGCGATCACATGCCCTACGTCCTCGGAATCGTCCTCGCCCTCGCCGTCGGCGTCTACGCCACGGCGATGCGCTTCGATCGCGACCGCGTGCTCTACCCGACGCTGCTCATCGTCTTCGGGTCGTACTACGTGCTCTTCGCCATCCTCGGCGGCTCGGCCGGAGCGATCGTGATCGAGTCGCTCATCACCGGCGTCTTCGCGGTCGTGGCGACGGTGGGCTTCCGGCGAAACCTCTGGCTCGTCGTCGCCGGACTCGTCGCGCACGGCGCGATGGATCTCGTGCACGGTCACCTGGTCGCGAATCCCGGCGTGCCCGCGTGGTGGCCGGCGTGGTGTATGTCCTACGACGTGGTCGCGGGAGCGTATCTCGCGTGGCGGCTCGCGCGAACCCACACCGCGCGGACGCCGTTCCCGGCGACGCTCTCCGCACTTCCCGAGGCCGGACGATGAGCGCCGTCGAACGCTGGACGCGGCGCGTCGCACTCGCGGCGGCCGGCCTCACCGTGATCGCGTTAGGCACGGGCGCGAGCTACGAGGCCGCGCTGCGCCATCGCGCGACGCGCGCGTACCCCGTGCGAGGCCGGCTCGTCGACATCGGCGGACGGCGGCTGCAGCTCGACTGCCGCGGTGCGGGCTCGCCGACGGTCGTGCTGGAATCGGGGTTGGACCATCTCGGCTCGCTCGCCTGGGCCACGGTCCACGACTCCATCGCCCGGACCACGCGCGTGTGTGCGTACAGCCGCGCGGGCATTCTCTGGAGCGACGCCGCCCCCGGGCCGTTCGACGCCGAGCGGATCCCGCGCGACCTGCACGCGGCGCTCGCCGCCGCGGGCGAGCGCGGGCCGTGGGTGCTCGTCGGCCATTCGTTAGGCGGACCGTACGTCACGCTCTTCACGCACGCGTATCCGTCGGAGGTCGCCGGCCTCGTGCTCGTGGACGCGTCGCACCCGGCGCAGTTCGCGCGCTACTTCGAGATCACCGGCCGGTCCATGAAGCCGCCGACCGGCATGGTGGCCTTCGGATCGGCGCTCGCGTGGACGGGGCTCGTGCGGCTGGTCGCGGGCGGCGACGCGCCGGCCGACTGGCCGACGGACGCCGTCGCGACGGCGTCCGCCTATCTGCCCACCTCCCTCGACGAGCTGCACGCGGAGACGGCCGCGATCGACGCGACGCTCGCCGCCGAGGCGCGCGCGCGGGTGCTCGGCGACCGGCCGCTCGTCGTGCTCACCGCCGCGGCGGAGATGAGCGCCGAACGGCTCGCCGCCGAGGGCGTCACGCGCGCAGAGGGCGCGCGAATGCAGGCGGCGTGGAAGACGCTGCAGGACGACGAGGCGACGTGGTCGCGCGAGAGCCGGCACGAGATGGTGCGGGACGCGTCGCACTACGTCCAGTTCGATCGTCCGGACGTCGTGATCGGCGCCGTGCGGGAGGTGGTCGCACGGGTGCGCGGGACGAGGGCGTCCGTGGCTCGTTAGGCCCGCCTAACGGCCGCGGAGCGCGCGCGCGTACTGCCCGGGCGTCTCGCCGAACGCCTGCCGGAACACGCGCGTGAAGTGCGACTGGTCGGCGAAGCCCGCGTCGAGCGCGATCATCGACAGCGACCGGTCGCCCTTCGCGACCGCCGCCCGCGCGCGCTCGATGCGCCGCTGCCTGACGTAGTTGGCGACCGTCGTGCCGTGGTGCCGACGGAACGTGCGCAGCAGGTGCGTCGGATGCACGCCCGCGAGCGCCGCCAGCTCGTCCACCGGCGGCGGCGCGGCGACCGACGCCTCGATGGCGTCCTCCACGCGGTGCAGCCACCGCGGCCGCGTGACCGCGCCGTCGACGCGGAGACGGACGAGGTCCGCCACCATGAGCACGAGCGCGCCGTCGATCGCGAGCGTCGAGATCGCGTCGCGCTCGCGCACCTCCGCGCGCACGCGTGCCACCCACGCCGCCGCCGCGCGGCTGCGCACGACCTGCGCGGTCACGGGCAGCCGCGGCCCGCCGTCGACGACGCGGGCGAGCCACCGATCGGACAGCTGGATGTTGAACCAGCGCCCCGCGCTCCCGAAGCGATAGCCGTGCGGCGCGTACGACGGCGTGAGGAGCAGGTGCTGCGCGGCGACGGCGCGCGTCCGGCCGTCGACCTCCTCGACGCCGACGCCCTCCAGCACGAGGCTGATCACCGGCGCGTCGTGCACGTGACAGGGCAGGACCAGTCCCGCCGCGAACGTCCCCTCGTGCATCGCGACGTCGCCACGCACGTGCTCGTAGATCGCGGGGCCGACGAACTGGGCGAGCGCGACCGGCGTCTCCATCGCGCCACCTCTCGTGTGAGCGGACGCGGAAACACTACGGCGGCAGGGATCCGCCGCAAGAGCGGGTGCGAATCGTACCAGGACGTCCTCGTCGTGCTATAGCCCGCGCCCACGGCGCCGTACACTCGGCCCATCCACACCACGCGAGGGAGCGACCATGACCGACACCACCGCCCGCCGATCGATCGGCGCGATCGCGACCCTGCTGCTGCTCGCCGGCGCCGAGCGCGTGGGCGCGCAGCCGCTCGACTCGGTGACGCCGCGGGCCCGCGTGCGCGTCGATCTGCTCACCACCGAGCGCACGCGCCTCGGCCGCACGCGCGCGCAGTCGGTGGTCGGCACGCTGGCGGGAATGCGCGCGGACACCGTGCTGCTCGCCGTGCGCGACGACGTGCCGCCGCTCCACGTGCCGGTCGCCTCGCTCCGCGCCGCGTTCACGAGCCGCGGCCGCCCGCCACGCTGGGAGGCCGCGCTGCGCGGCGCCGTGGTCCCGGCGCTCATGGGCGCCGCGGTCAGCGCGATCGGCTCCGCCATCCGGCACCGCGAGGGCGACCCGAGCCCCGGACGCATGGCCGCGACGAGCGCGGCATGGGGCGCGGCGACCGGTGCGCTGCTCGCCGCGTGGTCGCCGAGCGAGCGATGGCACCGCCTAACGATGCCCACACTTCCTACACGTCCCTGAGACTATGCGTATCCATCAGACGCTCCTCGCCACGATCGGCGCGGCGCTGCTCACCGGCTGCATGCTGTTCGCGCGTCCGCCGAAGGATCTCGACTACTCGCGTACGCGCGCGAGCGAGGGCGGACGCTATCGCGCCACGATCCATCCCCAGGGCGACACCATCCCGCAGGGCAAGCTGCAGCGCTGGACGCTGCACGTGGAGACCGTGGCCGGCGCACCCGTCGACAGCGCCGCGATCACCGTCGACGGCGGCATGCCGCAGCACGGCCACGGGCTGCCGACGAAACCGCGCGTCACCCGCGCGTTAGGCCACGGCGACCACGTCGTCGAGGGGATGAAGTTCAACATGGGCGGCTGGTGGGTCGTCACGTTCCGCGTGCACGCCGACGCGGGCACGGACTCCGTGGTGTTCAACCTCAAGCTCTGAGGACCGCGCCATGACCTGCCCGTCACGTCGCGCGCTCGGTACGGCGCTGATGCTCCTCGCGCTCACGGCCATGGCGGCCGCCCGGTCGGCCGCGCCGCGGCGGCGTGGCTGGTCGGCCGAGCAGCGCACGCTGCTCCGGTCGCTGTCGCTCGCCAGCCTCGGCCCGCTGCCGGCCGATCCGTCGAACCGCTACGCCGACGACCCCCGCGCCGCGGCGTTAGGCCGCGCGCTCTTCTTCGACACCCGGCTGAGCGGCAACGGCAGGGTGTCGTGTGCCACCTGCCACGTGCCCGCGACGGACTTCCAGGACGGCACGCCGCTCGGCCACGGCATGGGCACCACGGCGCGGCGCACGATGCCCGTCGCCGGCACCGCGCACGGCGCGTGGTTCTTCTGGGACGGCCGCGCCGACAGCCAGTGGGCGCAGGCGCTGGGCCCGCTGGAGAGCGCGGTGGAGCACGGCGGCAGCCGCGCGCAGTACGCCCACGTCGTCGCCGATCACTACCGTCGCGACTACGAGGCGGTGTTCGGGCCGCTGCCGCGCCTCGACGACGTCCCGGCGCACGCGGGCCCGGTCGCCGACACGGCGTGGCGCGCGGCGTGGGGCCGCCTCGCGCCGGCACGGCAGCAGGACGTCAGCCGCGTGTACGCGAACGTCGGCAAGGCGATCGCGGCGTTCGAGCGGCGCGTGGAGCTCCCGCCGACGCGCTTCGATCGGTACGTCGAGGCCGAGCTCGCGGGGCGGCCGCACCCCGCGCAATCGACGCTGAGCGACGACGAGGTGGCGGGGCTCGAGCTGTTCCTCGGCCAGGCGAGCTGCGTGAACTGTCACAACGGGCCACGCTTCACCGACGACCACTTCCACAACACCGGCGTGCCGCTGCCGAAGGTCGCGCTGCCGTTCGACAGCGGCCGCATCGTCGGCGTGCGGCAGGCGGTGGCGGGAGAGTTCAACTGCACGAGCCGCTACAGCGACGCGAAGGTGGACGACTGCGCCGAGCTGCGGTTCGCGGTCACCGAGGGCGAGCAGCTGGTGCGCGCGTACAAGACGCCGTCGCTGCGCGGCGTGGCCGAGCGCGCGCCGTACATGCACGCGGGGCAGCTCGCGACATTGTCCGAGGTGATCGCGCACTACGACCGCGCGCCGCACGCGCCGGCCGGGCACAGCGAGCTCAAGCCGCTGCGGCTCTCGGCCACCGAGCGCCGCCAGATCGAGGCGTTCCTGCGCACGCTGAGCGCGCCGGCGCGCTTGAGCATGGAGTGATACAATCGTATCTTCGGCCGCCATGCCGGACCCCACGCGGCCGTCGCTGCGCGCGCTCGCGCGCTACTTCCTGCGCCTCGGCGCCGCCGGCTTCGGCGGGCCGATCGCGCTCGTCGGCTACATGGAGCGCGCGTTCGTCGACGAGCACGGATGGGTGAGCCGCCAGGAGCTGAAGGACGGCCTCGCGTTCGCGCAGCTCGCGCCCGGGCCGCTCGCCGCGCAGCTCGCGATCTACCTGGGGTGGCTGTGCGCGGGACTGCGCGGCGCGACGGTTGCCGGCATCGCGTTCGTCGGTCCGTCGTTCGTCATGGTCGTCGCGCTCGCCGCGCTCTACGTGCGCTTCGGCGGGATGGTGTGGCTGCAGGGGGCGTTCTACGGCATCGGCGCGGCGGTCATCGCGATCATCGCGCGCAGCGTGGTGAAGCTCGTGCGCACCACCGTGGGGCCCGGCCTGCTGCTCCGTGTGCTGTGCGCGACGAGCGCGCTCGTCACGGCGTGGACGGAGTCCGAGCTGCTGTGGCTGTTCGTCGGCTGCGGGCTCGTGTCGCTCGGCGCGCAGATGCGCTGGAGAGGACGCGCGGGCGCGCTCGCGCTCGTGCCGCCGTGGCTCGTGACGGGGCTCGGCACGACCGCGTCGGCGTCGCTCGTCGGCACGCTGTTCGTGTTCTTCGCGTCGGCGGGGCTGTTCGTGTTCGGCAGCGGCCTCGCGATCGTGCCGTTCCTGCACGGCGGCGTGGTGCTGCAGCACCACTGGCTCACCGAGCGCCAGTTCCTCGACGCGGTCGCGGTCGCGCTCATCACGCCGGGGCCGGTGGTGATCACGGTCGCGTTCATCGGCTACCTCGTCGCCGGCACGCTCGGCGCGACGGCCGCGGCGGCGGGCGTGTTCGCGCCGGTGTACCTCATCACCGTGCTGCTCGCGCCGCGGTACGAGCGATGGAAGAGCGACCCGCGGGCACGCGCGTTCGTCGACGGCGTGACGGCCGCGGCCACCGGCGCCATCGCCGGCGCCGCGGTGGTGCTCGGCCGCCGCGCCATCGTCGACGCGCCCACCGCGGTCATCGCGGCGGCGACGCTGGCGCTGCTGCTGCGCTTCCGCAGGCTGCCGGAGCCGCTCGTGATCGTCGCGGCGGGGGCGCTCGGCATCGCGATCCGCGCCGCCTAACGATCCAGGATCCGCTCGAGCACCTTCGCGGAGGAGAGCACGCCGGGGACGCCCGCGCCGGGATGCGTCCCCGCGCCGACGAAGTACAGCCCGTCGACGTCGGGGCTCCGGTTGTGGTAGCGGAACCACGCCGACTGCGTGAGCAGCGGCTCGGGGCCGAACGCCGCGCCGTCGGCCGATCGCAGGTCGCGCGCGAAGTCGAGCGGCGTCATGTGGAAGCGCGTCGTCAGCGCGCCGCCGAGGCCCGGCAGCACGCGCCGCTCGAGCGCGTCGAGCACGCGGTCGAAGTACGCCGCGCCCTCGCGTGTCCAGTCGACGTCGGCCTTCAGGTTCGGCACCGGCGAGAGCACGTACATCGCGTCGTGTCCCGGCGGGGCGAGCGACGGATCGGTGCGCGTGGGTGCGTGGAGGTAGAGCGAGAAGTCGTCGGCGAGGCGGCGCCGCACGAAGATGTCGTCGAGCAGCCCGCGATACCGCGGCCCGAGCACGATGGTGTGGTGCGCGAGCGCCGGGTACGCGCGGTCGACGCCGAAGTAGCCGACGAACAGCCCCATCGACTGCCGCACGCGCGCGACGCGGCGATCGGCGTGCACGCGGCGGTGACGCGCGTCGACGAGCTGCGCGTACACCGTGGTCGGATCCGCGTTGCACACCACCCGGTCGGCACGCAGCGTCTCGCCGCACGCGAGGCGCACGCCCTCCACGGCACCGCCGCGGCCGACGAGGATCCGCTCCACGGGCGCCGAGAGCCGCAGCTCGCCGCCCATCTCTTCGAGCAGCCGCGCGAGCGCCGAGACGATCGCGCCCGTGCCGCCTAACGCGAAGTGGACGCCCCACTTCCGCTCGAGCCAGTGGATCAGGAGGTAGATCGACGAGGCACGAAAGGGGTGCCCGCCGACGAGCAGCGGCTCGAACGTGAGCGCCTGCCGGAGCCGCTCGTCGCGCACGTGCTCGGCCACGAGTGCGTAGACGGACCGATGGCTGCGCAGCCGCACCATGTCGGGAACGACGCGCAGCATGGTCGACAGCCGATCGAACGGCTGATCGGCGAGCCGCGTGTAGCCGACGTCGAAGATGCGCTCGGCCACGCGCGCGAGCCGTCGGTAGCCGTCGACGTCGCGCGGGCTCAGTCGCTCGATCTCGGCGAGCAGCCGCTCCTCGTCGCCGTGGTAGTCGAACGTCGCGCCGTCGTGAAAGAGGATGCGGTAGAACGGATCCACCGGCACGAGCGACACGTAGTCGCGGCGGTCGCGGCCGGCGAGCGCGAACAGCTCGTCGAGCAGGTACGGCGCGGTGATGACGGTGGGGCCGGCGTCGAACGTGTAGCCGTCGCGGCGGAACGTGCGCGCCCGGCCGCCCGGCTGGTCGAGCGCCTCGACGAGCACGACGTCGTCGCCCCGCGCGCGCAGGCGGATCGCCGCGGCGAGGCCCCCGAGTCCCGCGCCGACGACGACGGAGCGCGCGCGGCCGCGCCGCGTCACGCCGAACGTGCCGAAGGTCGCGCGGCGTGCTCCGCGAGCCACGGGCCGACGCCGCGGAGGCGCTCGACGCGCGCCGCGCCTAACGCGGCGAGCAGCCCCGCGTGCCCGGGCGCCTCCGCGCCGCCGACGAGGAGCGCGACCTCGTCGTCGAGCGCGGCGCGCAGGGCGCGCAGCTCGGGCTCGATCGCGTCGCCGGCGCCGGGCACCACGACGCTGAGCGCGACGACGCGCGCGCTCGCCTTGCGCGCCGCGGCCGCGATGTCCGCCGCCGGAAGGTCGGCGCCGAGGTAGGAGACGCGCCATCCGGCCGCCGCGGCGAGCACGGCGACCATGAGCGCGCCGAGCTCGTGCCGCTCGCCCTGCGGCGTGGCGGCGACGAGCGCCGGCGCGGTGTCGCTCCACGCGGCGCCGCGCGACTCGTTCGCGGCGCGGAACGTCTCGAGCATCCAGCCGAGCACCTGCCGCACGGCGACGGCCGCCGCGTGCTCGTGCGCGACCGTGATCTCGCCGCGCTCCCAGAGCCGGCCGACGCGGCGCAGCAGCGGCACGACGACACGCTCGAAGAACGGCCGCGGCGGCAGGCCGACGAGCGCGCGGCCGAGCAGCGTCTGGAGCTTCGGCGCGTCCATGTCGCGCACCGCGGCGTCGCACGCGCGGAGCAGCGCGCCGAGCACCGCGGGCTCGCGGCCGCGCGCCGCCGCCGCGCGAGCCGTTCGCGGCGTGCGGGCCGCGCGTGGCTCGGCGAGCCCCTCCACGAGCGCGCGGAGGCGCGTCGTCGGCACCCGCGAGAGATCGGTCAGGGACCGTCCCGCCGCGGCGAGCGCGCGCAGGAGCCGGAGCCGCTCGATGTCGGCCTCGGAGTAGAGGCGGCGGTCGGTCTCGGTGCGCGCCGGCGCGACGGCGCGGTAACGGCGCTCCCAGGCGCGGACGGTGGCGGTGGTGAGCCCGGCCCGTCGCGCGGCGACGCGGATGGGGTAGCGCGGCTCCGCGTGGTCGGCGGGCTCGGACGGCGTCGGCATGCGCAGGAGGATAGGCCGTTGTACAACTTCTGTCAAATATCGGCACCAGAATAAATTTGACAGAGCATGGACAGGCGGTTAACCTTCCCCTCGCACCGGTCAGGGGACCGGGCGGACGACAGGGGGGAGGATGGGGGGAGGCACGCGCAGTCTGGCGTCACGGGTGGAAGTGGATGGGGCAGGATGGGAAAGGGCCCCGTGGCGTCAGACTCCGCTGCGTCCCGCGCGCGCGGCGCTCGGCGCGCGCATCGCGCTCGGCGCGCTCGTCGCGCTCGTCGGGTTCACCGCCGCCGCGCTCGCGGGCTTCGCCGTCTTCGGACGTCACCCCGACCTGCTCGCGCGCTATCCCGGCGCGGGACCGGTCTACGCGGTCGCGTTCACGTTCTTCGCGCGCACGCAGGTCGCGCTCGCGTTCGTCGCGCTCGCCGTCGCGCTCGTCCACGTCGCGGGCGCGCGCTGGCTCCCCGCCCTCGCCGCCGTGTACGCGGCGAGCCTGGCGAGCGAGCTGTTAGGCACCACGGTCGGCCTGCCGTTCGGCCCGTACCACTACACCGACGGCCTCGGCGCGAAGTGGTTCGGCCACGTGCCCGTGCTCATCCCGCTGAGCTGGTTCACGATGGCCGTGCCGTCGCTCGCGCTCGCGCGGCGCGCGCATCCCGCGGCGACGGTCGTCCTCGGCGCGCTCGTGCTGCTGTCGTGGGACCTCGCGCTCGACCCCGCGATGAGCCGCGTCACGACGTACTGGCTGTGGGGCGGCACCGGCCCGTACTACGGCATGCCGTGGTCGAACCTCGTCGGCTGGTTCGTCACGGGGCTCGCGCTGATGGCGATCCTCGTGCGGCTCGGCGCCGGCGCGTGGACCGCGCGGCTCGACCGCCGGTGGGTCGCCGCGTTCTACGCGACGAACCTCGCGCTCCCGTTAGGCATGACCGCGGCCGCCGGGTACTGGGGCGCCGTCCTCGTCACCGTCGGCGCGCTCTCGGGGTGCGCGCTGCTGCAGAGCGTCCTGCGGTGACGTCGCTGCTGCGGATCGAGCCGCACCACGCCGACGTCGCCGAGCTCCGCGCGCTCGTCGATCCGCCACGCGACGGCTGGCTCGCGTACATGGCGCGCCATGGCCGCTCGTTCCGGTTCGCCGCGCGCTGCCTGGACGCCGCGGACCGCGACCGCATCGCCGCCGTGTACGCGTTCTGCCGCTTCACCGACGACCTGGTGGACGTCGGCGACGCCGACGACGCGCGGCGCACGGAAGCGCGTCTCGACGCGTGGCTCTCCCTGCTGCGCCTCGAGCACGCCGGCGGCGTGTCCGGTGTGCCGCTGCTCGAGCGCGTCGTGGGCGATCTGCGGCGACACGACGTGCCCTTGCGCCACGCCGAGGAGCTGATCGAGGGCGTGCGCATGGATCTGCGCCGCGTGCGCTACCCCACGCTCGACGCGCTGCGCGTGTACACGTTCCGCGTCGCGTCGACGGTGGGGCTCTGGCTCTCCGAGCTGTTCGGCGTGCGCGGCGCGTTCGCGCTGTCGCGGGCCGCGCGGCTCGGGCACGCGATGCAGCTCACGAACATCCTGCGCGACGTGGGCGACGACCTGTGGCACGGCCGCGTGTACCTCCCCGCCGATCTGATGGCCGTGCACGGCGTGTCGTCGTTCCACCTCTCGGCGTGGGGGCTCGGCGGCGTGCCGCACGACGACGGGTGGCGCGCCCTGGCCGAGTCGTTGATGGCGGAAGCGGAGGCGGCGTACGACGACGCGCGGGAGGCGTTGCCGGTGCTGCCGCCGGGGTTCCGCCGCGCCACCGCGGTGGCGGCGCGCGTCTACCTGGGCATCCACGACGAGATCCGGCGCGCCGACTACGACGTCTTCGGCCGACGCGCGTGGGTGCGCCCGCGCCGCAAGCTCACGCTCGCGGCGCGGGCGCTGCTCGACCTCGGGCCGCGCGGCGCGTTCAGCGCAGCCGCGCGACGGTGACGGCGCCCGACGCGCCGGTCGTCGTCCAGCTCACCGTGCCCGTCTGCCCCGCGGCCACCGTGAAGCGCAGGTAGGCCGCGCTTCCGCCGCGCACCGACAGCGTCGTCGGCGCGCCGCTCGACAGCGCGCGCGTGGCGAGCGGGTAGGTGCTCGTCGACGTGATCGCGTCGAGGATGGAGCGCTCGTTCCAGCTCGGCTCCTGCCACTGCGTCGCGACGCCGGCCACGTCGTCGAGCAGCAGCGACGTCGCCCAGTCGCGGAACAGCGGCGCGAGATCGCTGCCGAAGACCTGGCGCAGGTTCGCGAGCCCCGTCGTCGTGGAGTTCACGAGCCGCTGCCACACCACGTCCTGCGCGGCCGCCTGGTGATCGACGGCCCACCGCAGGAAGCTCCACGTCGCGCCGCGCGTGGCGAGCGAGTCGTCGTCGGCGTAGGGCGAGTTGCTCGACGGATCCTCGAGGTACGACGACAGGCGCCCGAAGTTGTCGATCCCCTCGTCGTTGAACGCCGCGCGGAAGATCGCGTTCGCGCGCAGCGTCGCCGCGTCGAGGTTCTTCAGCGGCGCGAGCCCCGACCGCGCGTAGAACACGAGCTCCTCGGCGACGTGCGCGAGCCCCTCATCGAGCCACGTCTCCTCGAAGTCGGTGGCGGCGGTGTTCACGTACAGGCGGCGCGAGGAGTTGATGAGATGCTGGTACTCGTGCGCCGTGGTCGCGATCGTGGCGCTCGTGACGAACGACTTCGAGAACGCGTTGCCGTTGATCGCGCCCGACGGATCCGGCACGACGAGGTAGAACATCTCGCCGACGTTGCTCGACGCGCACGCCTCGAGGCCGTTCGTCGCCGTGGTGGGGAACAGGTCCCGGCTGTAGAAGAAGCCGCCGATGTAGTAGTCGGCGTTGCGCGGCGTGAGCGCGTTCACGGCGCTCGTGAAGAACAGGATGACGTGGCCGTTGCCGTCGATGTCGGTGGGCTGGCCGAAGTTCTTCGTGTCGACCGCGTCGACGAGCGTGTCGAACGTCGCGGCGATCGAGGCGTAGTCGGCCTGCGTGAAGCCGCCGGACGGGTTCAGCGTGTCTGCGACGACGATCGCCTTGCTGCCGACCGCCATCACGCGCGCGCCGCGCATCTCCGGACGCGTGCACGCGTCGTCGGCGTTCGCGTTCAGCGAGACGACCGTGCCCAACGTGGGATTCGCCGGGATGACGTCGAGCCGCGCCGTGGTGCCGCCGCGCCGCGCCGTGTACCACGCGCGGGCCGTGCCGACCATCGGCGACAGCGCCGCGCGCTCGGTCGCCCGCAGCCGGCGCTCGAACTGCGCGCGCGGGCTCACCGACGCCGACGCGCCTAACGTCGCGAGGCCGCCGGTCGGCGCCGAGCTCGCGAGCACGGTGCTCACCGGCTGCACGCCGGCCGCCTGCACGACGAACGTGGCGCGCGTCGCGCTGCTGCTCGATCCGTTGAACGGGATGACGGCGTACTCCGCCCCGGACGTGCCGCCGTCGAGGCACACCGACGAGCCGCTCTGCACCGCCGTCGCGCCGACGGCGAGCGACGTGGGCGTGCACGGCGCCGTGATCTCCGCCGCCACCGCGGTCTCGGTGATCGTCGTGGCGATGCTCGTTCCCTGCACCGACGCGCCGATGACGACGCTTCCGGCGGCGGTGCCGAGCGTGACCTGCGTGCTCGCGAGCCCGCTCGCGTCGGTGACCGCGCTCGACGCGGAGAGCGTGGCGGCGCCTGACGAGACGACGAACGCCACCGTGGCACCCTGCACCGGTGCGCCCGCGGTCGTCGCGACCTGCACGACGACCGACGAGGACAGCGTGGTGCCGACGGTGCCCGACTGTGCGCCGCCGCTGACGACGGTGATCGCGCCCGGCGTCGGCGTCGTCGTGGAGGTCACCGCCGAGTCGCCGCCGGCGCACGCCGCGAGCAGCGAGAGGGCGAGCGCGTGCCGGGCGAGAGACGTGCGCGACATCGAGGTGATCCGGTGGTCGATGGTGTGGCATGCGATGCGGCCTTCACGCAATGGAACACGCGTCGGGGGCCGCACCCTTACCGCGGCACCCGACGCGTGTCCGTTAGGCGTGTTCAGCGGCCGCCGCGCTCGCCGCGCTCGCCGCGCTGCGCCTGGCGCTTCTCCATCTCCGCGACGTTCGCGTCGAACTGCGTGCGCTGGTCGGCGGTGAGCAGCGAGCGGATCGACGCGACCTGCTGCTCGCGTCGGCGGTCCATCTGCGTGCGCAGCTCGGCCATCTTCGCGCGCGCCGCCGCGGTGTCACCGCGCTGACGCGCCGCGCGCACCTCGTCGAACGCCTTGCGTCCCTCGTCGCGCGCGGCCTCCGCGCGCTGCCTGTCGTGCAGCGCGGCGATCTGCTGCCGCTGCGCGTCGGTGAGCGTGATGCCCTTCAGCAGCATCCGCTCCGGGCCGCCCGGGCCGCCGGGACCGCGCCGGCCGCGGAACGTGCTGTCGGCGGTGTCGCGGCGCGGCGCCGCGTCGCCGCGCGGCGGCTGCGCGCTCACGCCCGCGGCGACGAGAGCCAGGGCGAGCGCGCCGATCGAGATCGTCTTGCGCATGGTGCAAACTCCGCGTGGACGTCGTCCCGTCGTCGCGCGTCGGAGATGACGCGTCGCACGACCGGTTCGCATCGTCGTACGCCGCGCGCGGCGAGACGATCCGCTGGCGTGCACCATCTGCACGTACGTGTTGCGAACGGCGGTTGCGGCGACACGAACGGCGGCTCACGCGGAGGCACGGAGGACACGGAGGAGAACCACTTCTTGTTGGGTTCCTCCGTGTCCTCTGTGTCCTCTGTGGTTGAGGACTGCAAAGCAGGTCACGTTCCTTCCGGCCGGTTCCAGGTGCTGGGCGAGGACCCTAGGGATCCAACGGCGATGAAAAGGATCTCGAGATCTCTTCAATCGCACGTGGATCCCCAGGGTCCTCGCCTGTCACCTCGCGCCATCCATGTTCGTCGAGGACGAGAGCGCCGTCGGCGCGCGGTGGCGGCGGCACGCTCGCGCTCACCGCACCGATCGTCACGAAGGCATCGGGCGACGCGTGGACGCGGCCGCGAGGGACGACCAGGGCGTGAACGCCGGCGTGCGGGCGGCGGGCGCGAGCCGCATCACGATCGCGGCGGCTCGGTGACGACGAGCGCGCGCGGCACGACCGGCACGGCCGGCGCGCGCGCGCCGGCGATCCTCGTCTCCGGCGTCGTGACCGCGACCGATGCGCGGCTCGCCGCCGCAGAGTCGGACGGCGCGACGCTCGACGACGCGGCGTCGCTCACACTGGTCGGCGGCTCGCTCGCCGCGGCCGGCGACGCGCTCGAGGACACGGAGGGCACGGAGGAAGCCGACAAGTGACGTGGTTCTCCTCCGTGTCCTCCGTGTCCTCTGTGGTTCAAACGACTCGTGCGCTACCGTTCGCATCGCACCGGTGCATCTCGTGCGCGCACGCGTGCGATCCGTGCCACGAGGGGTAGCCGCGGGCCGGCGACGTGCGACAGAATCGAGTGCATCGTGACCGCCGACTCCGACCCGCTCGCCCACCCCGGCGCCCCCGAGCGCTTTCCGCTCTCGCGCCGCGAGCTCGCGATCATCGCCGCCGTGTGGAGCGCGTACGCGGTGCTCTCCATCGCGAGCCGGCTGTTCGACCTGCCGGAGCGCGGGTCGACCTTCATGATCGGCTCGGCCGGCGTCGCGCTGGCGGAGGCGCTGTGCTGGGCGCTGCTCACGCCGCCCATCCTCGCGCTCGCGGACCGGTTCGATCCCGACCGCGACCGTGCGCGGCAGATCGTGCAGTTCCTCGTGCTCGGCGTCGTCGTCGCCGTCGCGGTGGGGTGGCTCGGCACGTGGCTGCGGCAGACGCTCACGCCGGGCGGGCCGCGGCCGCCGCGCGACGTCGCGTCGTTCGACGCCATGCGCGGATTGACGCGCGGGCGCGGCGGGCGTGGGCGCGGCGGGCCGCCGATCTGGTTCGGCATCCTGAACGCGATCGTGCTCTACCTCGGCGTCGTCGCCGCGGGGATCGCGCGCGCGTTCTCGCGTCGGTACGCGCTGCGCCGCCACGAAGCCGCGCGGCGCGAGGCGGAGCTGCACGCGCAGCTCGCCGAGGCGCGTCTCGATGCGCTGCGGCGGCAGCTCGATCCGCACTTCCTGTTCAACACGCTGAACGCCGTCTCCGCGCTCGTCGAGCGCGACCCGCGCGGCGTTAGGCGCATGATCGCGCGCCTGAGCGAGCTGCTGCGCCACAGCTTCGAGGGCGGCGACGAGGCGGAGGCGCCGCTGCGCGAGGAGCTCGCGCTGCTCGCGCGCTACGTCGAGATCATGCAGGTGCGCTTCCAGGGGCGCCTCACCGTGGAGACACACGCCGACGAGAACGTGCTCGACGCCCTCGTACCGACCATGATCCTGCAGCCCATCGTGGAGAACGCGATCAAGCACGGCGTGGAGCGCGCGACGGGACCGGGCAGCGTGCGCATCGGCGCTGCGGCGGACGGCGGCGCGCTCGTGCTCACCGTCCGCGACGACGGGCCCGGCCCCGCGGCCCCCTCCGCGCGCACCGGCGTCGGCGTGCGCAACACCGTGGAGCGGCTGCGGCAGCTCTACGGCGACGCGGGCTCGTTCACGCTCGCGCCGGGCGCGACCGGCGGCACCGTGGCCGAGATCCGGCTCCCGCTGCGCACGCGCGCCCGCGCGCTCGGCACCGTCACGGCCCTCGGAGGCGTCCATGTCTGACGACCGCGCGGCCGCGCTGCCGCCGGTGCGCGTGCTCGTCGTCGACGACGAGCCGCTCGCGCGCATGCGGCTCGAGGATCTGCTGAGGCACGAGACGGGTGTGGAGCTCGTCGGCACGGCGGAGAACGGCGTCGAGGCGGTCGACGCGATCCGTCGCCTCTCGCCCGACCTCGTGTTCCTCGACGTGCAGATGCCCGGCAAGACTGGCATCGAGGTCGTGCGCGAGGTCGGCGCGGAGCGCATGCCGGCGACCATCTTCGTCACCGCGTTCGACCAGTACGCGCTGCAAGCGTTCGACGTCGCGGCCGTGGACTATCTCGTGAAGCCGTTCGACGACGAGCGGTTCGAGGAGGCGTTCCGGCGCGCGCGCCGCCGCCTCGCGCTGGAGGGCATGGACCGGCTGCGCGCGCAGCTCCTCGGCGTGCTGCAGGGCACGCCGGCGCCGGCCACGCCGGCCGGGGTGCCTAACGCCGCGCCGCGCCGCTGGCTGGAGCGCATCGCCGTCGAGGTGCGCGGCAAGGTGCGTCCGGTGCCGGTGAGCGAGATCGACTACATCACCGCCGCGGGGCCGTACGCGGAGCTCCACGTCGGCGACCGCCGCCACGTCATCCGCGAGGCGATGCAGACGCTCGAGGAGCGGCTCGATCCCGACCGCTTCATGCGCGTGCACCGCTCGGTGATCGTGCGGCTCGACCTCGTGGAGGCGCTGCACCGCGGCGCGGGCGGCGACTACGAGCTGCAGCTGAGGGGCGGCGGCCGGCTCAAGGTGAGCCGCTCCCGGCGCGAGGCGCTCGAGCGCTGGCTCGGCGTGTCGTCGTGACGCGGGTCACATGCGGCCCCGCTCGCCGCATGCAACGTCCGCCGGAGGCGCGACGTGTGTTGAGGGATGCGGGAGCGCGGCGGTTGAGGTGTCTCCTCTCTGAGCGTCTCCGCGCACCGCTCGCGACCCGCGTCCTCTCACGCCTCTCGACTCCCGTGGCCTCGCACCCACTCGGCCCCAACGGTCGATTCGTCGACCTCTTTCTCGACCGCGTCTCGGCGATGACGCCGGCGGACGTGGACGCCGCGGTGGTCTCGTGGCGCGAGTCGCAGCATGCGCCTCGGGACTGGGCGGCGGCCGAGGAAGCGGCGGCCACGGCACTCGTGCGCACCGAGCGCGGCGAGGCGGCGTGGACGCTCCAGGACCGCATCCACGCGGTCGTGTGCGGCCCGCAGTGGGCGCGGCAGCGCGCGGCGGGGCTCGGCGCGCTGCGCTCGGCCGTCACCGCGGAGTACCTCGTCGCGTCGGCCGCGCTCGCGCTGCTCGTCGCCGACGTGCTGCCGCCGCGCCACCTCGCGCGGCTCTACGCGCCGTTCCTCGCGTCGGTCCCGCTCGCCGAGATCTCGGCCGTCTCCGCTCCGACTTCGCTCGCGGCGAACGACGCCTAACGTGCTCAGCCCCCCGACGCGTTCGGGTTCGACTGCCGCTCGGCGAGGCTGATCGGGATGCACGTCGCGCGGCCGTCGAGGAAGCCGTTGTGCGACGCGTCGGTCGCGGCCTGCCAGCGGCGGAGCTGCCACAGCCGCCGCCCCTCGAGCCACACCACCGCGCCGTACTCCTTCTCGAGGATCTGCCACGCCGCCGCGAGGCCCGCCGGCGGCGGGGACAGGGCGGGCAGCCGGTACACCGTGCGCTGCTGGTTGATGAGCGCGAACGCGCCGCCGATGTCGCCGGTGCGCAGCGCCGCCTCGGCGCGGAGCATCAGCATCTCGGTCCCCTTCGTGAGCGGGATGTCGGCGCCGAGGTCCGTGTACTTCCGCTGCCGGAAGAAGTTCGTCTTGCCGTCCTGTCCCTTCTGCACGGCCGTCTTCGCGGCGCTCGTGTAGATCGTGTCCCACGGCACGCGCGGGTCGTTGAACACCTGCGCCCACTGCGTGCCGAACACGGTGAACTCGCGGCGCACGTAGGTCTCCTGCACGAGCGAGTTGTTCTCGCGCGTGGAGTTCGTGGAGTACACGGCGTTGTACACGAACGCCGCCGGCACCTGCTGCGCGTCGGCGACCGCGCCGGGCCAGTCGCCGAGCGACGCCTTCACGCTCGCGCGGCCGCCGTACGCCGCGTTCAGCACGTCCACCACGTTGCGCGCCTGCGCGATGCGGATGGCCTCCGTGAAGTAGGCCAGCGCGCGCTGGAAGTGCACGGAGTCGGACTGCACCGCGCCCCCGTCGATGACGGCCTTGCAGGCGTTCTCGCCCAGCAGGCGGTCGGCGAAGCCGGCGAGCAGGTTCGCGCGCGCCGACGCGGCGTCGTTGTCGTACGTGAAGCCGGGGAGCGCCTTCATGCGCGTGATCCCCTGCTCCGCGACCCACCGCGCGCGCTGCATCAGCGCCCACTGGTCGTTGATGTCCTCGGGGTTGATGATGCCGCGGTACCAGAGCCCCTCGCCCGTGTAGCTCCCGCCGTGTCCGAGCTCGTCGGACGCGATGCCCGAGATGCGCACGACCTCGTCGAGCGCGTTCGACAGGTCGCTCGACATGCCCGTGACGAAGCCGGGGACGGCGTCCGGCGTCTGCAGCGACTCGTCGGCGATGGGGCCGGGGTTCGTGACGGTGAGGTAGTCGTGGCACGAGGCGCCGAGCGCGATCGCCGCGGCGAGCGCGCCATGCCTAACCATCCGGGAGTGACGCATGGTCGTGTCTCCGTGTCGGTCAGAAGTGAACGCGCGCGGAGAGCAGGAACTGCTTGCTCGGCGGCAGCTGGTAGTACTCGCGGCGAGCGAGCGTCGCGCCCTGGTCGCTCGCGTCGCGCAGCTCGGGATCGAGCCCGTCGTAGTCGGTCGACTTCCACAGGTTGCGGCCGGAGAGGATCAGCATCGCCGACGCCGCGCCGGGCACGAACCGCTTCGGCACCGTCCACGCGACGGAGGCCGAGCGGATCTTGAAGAAGTCGGTGGGCTCGATCCAGTAGTCGCTGTTGATCTTCGTCGGGTCGATCGCGCACTTCGCGCGCTGCATCGCGGTGACGCCCTGGAGCTGGTTCGCGCGGATCGCCTTCTGCGTGCCGTAGCACGGGTACCATACCGAGCGGTTCTCGTTCTGGTAGCCGACGAAGTTGCCGAGCATCCCGCCGCCCTGGTACTCGCCGAGCACGTCGAGCGCGAGGTTGCGGAACAGCCGCACCGTGGTGCTCACGCCTAACAGATGGTTGGGATACGCCGAACCGAGGAACTGGTCCTGCTCCACGACCGGCTCGGCGATCGCGTCGGGGTTCGTGACCTTGCGCCCGAAGTACGACGGCACCGGGTACCCCTCGCGCACGTACACCGACGAGCCCATGGAGATGATGCGGCCGCCGAGGTCGATCGCCTTGCTGTTCATCGCCGTGTAGCTCACCCGGCCGCTCCACTGCAGCTTGTCGAGCCGCAGGATGTCGCCCGAGAGCTGCACCTCCACGCCGCGGTTCTGCAGCGTGCCCACGTTCTCGAGCTGCGTGCGCGTGAAGCCCTGCGTCGGCGGGTACGTCACGCCGATCAGCGCATCGAGCGTCTTCGCGCGGAACATCGTCAGCTCCAGGCTCACGCGATCCTCGAACGCGCCCGCGTCGAAGCCGAGCTCCAGCTCGCGCGTGCGCTCGGGGCCGAGGTTCGGGTTGCCGATCTGGTTCGGCGTGAAGCCCGGCTTCCCCTCGTCGCCGGCGATCGGATCCCACGTGCGCACGGCGTCGAACGCGCCCGGCGCCTTGCCCGACTCACCCAGCGCGGCGCGCAGCTTCATCGTCGAGAGGAGCTGCTTGGGCCAGAAGCCTTCCTCCGAGATCACGTACGCGGCGCTCACCTTCGGGTAGCTCTGCAGCCCGAAGTTCGATCCGAACGCGCTGTTGCCGTCCATGCGCAGCCCGCCGGTGACGAACAGCCGGTCGCGCCAGCCGAACATCTGCTGCACGAACAGCCCCGCGTTCACGACGCGCGGGCGGTCGACGCGGCCTAACGTCACGCGCGCGGCGCTGCCCAGCGTCGGGTCGCCGGGGCCGGAGAAGTCGTTTCCCGTCTCGCCGATGAACTTGTCGCGGTCGTCGAACATCTGGCCGCCCCACGACGACGTCGAGGCGAGGCCGAGCAGCGTGTGCTGGAACGTCCCCGCGTAGTCGAGCGACAGCTTCGTGTGGTTCCAGTCCGTCTTGTCGAGGCGTCCCAGCGGCAGGTTGATGTAGCCGAACGGGATCACGTCCTGACTGTCGACGTTGTTGTAGTCGTAGCCGATCGCGACGCGGTTCGTGAGCGCCTGCAGCGGGCTCCAGTTCGCGGTGAGGCCGGTGATGAAGTGGTCGGCGCTGTTCGTCGCCTGCTGGTCGAGGATGTACTTGTTCGTCACGCACGTCGTCGTGATGCCGGCGCACTCGCCCTTGCCGCCCTTGAAGTTCCCGAAGCTCCCGCGGCCGACGTTGAGCATGAAGCCCCACGCGAAGTTGCCGTCGGGGATGAAGCGCGTCTCGTTGCGGTTGTAGGCGGTGTTGACGTTGAACGTCAGGCTCGGCCGCGGCGAGAACTGGAAGTTGGCGCGCGCGCCGCCGGACTTCGCCGAGCCGGTGGGCACGACGCCCTGCTCGCCGTCGTACGTGCCCGAGAGGTAGTACGACATCTGCTGTGCGCCGCCCTTCACCGCGACCGACGCCTGCGCCACCGCGCCGGTGCGCAGCCAGCTCCCGCTCGCGGGGCACGTGGGATCGACCCACAGCGAGTCGCGCGAGTCGCGCAGGTCCGGCCCGCGGCACTTGTTGACGAACACGCCCGTCGGATCCTCGCTCGAGCCGATGTGCCCCATCGCGTTCGCGCCGCCGCCCGCCTCGATCGACCATTCCGGCGTGCCGGCCGCGCCGCGCTTCGTGAAGATCTGGATCACGCCCGGCGCCGCCTCGGTGCCGTAGAGCGTCGTCGCCGCGGCGCCCTTCACCACCTCGATGCGCTCGATGTCCTCGGGCTTGATGTCGTTGTACGACGCGGTCGCCTGCCGCGAGCCCGGGGAGATCGGCCCCGCGTCGCTGTAGATGCGGATGCCGTCGACGTAGATGATCGGGTTGTTCCCCTGCGTGACGGAGTTCGTGCCGCGCAGGCGGATCGTGCCGCCGGCTCCCGGCTGCCCGGAGTTCTGCAGCACCGTGATGCCCGGCGCGCGTGCGCCGAGGATGTCCTGCGTGTTCTTCACCGGCGCGACCTCGAGCTCGCGCGCCGAGATCGCCGCCATGGAGTTGCCGACCTCCTTCTTGCGCGACTCCACCGCCGTGCCGGTGACGACGAGCGCGTCGAGCGACACCGCCGCCGGGCGCAGCTCGAAGTCGACGACCACGGAGTCGCCGCCGCGCAGCGTGACGGCGCGCGTCTGCGCCGCGAAGCCGATGAGCTGCACGCGCACCTGCTGCGCGCCGGCCGGCACGCCGACGATGCGGTAGACGCCCTGCGCGTTCGTGCGCGCGCCGCGGGTCGTGCCCACGATGGAGACCTGCGCGGCGTCCATCGGGATGCCGCCGACCTGCGTCACGCGGCCGCGCACGATGCCCGTCGGCGGCTGCGCTCCCAGCGGAGCGGCGAGAGCGAGGGTGGCGAACACGAACACGAACACTCGAGGACCCGACATCGCGACCTCCGTGGAATTCGATCGGGACGAGTTGCAAGGTCTAAGGGAAAACCTGCAGGGGGATCTCGACGGCGATCTTCATGGATCTCGGGATAGGCTCGCGGCTCCAGGCTGGAGCCTATCCCGAGATCCACGGAGATCGCCGTTGGATCCCCAGGCGTATTCGCCTAACACCCTCATCGCGCTCCATCGTCCTTCAGCCGCTGCACGACGGCGCGCCCCACCGCCAGACCGAGCGTGTCCCCGGCCTCCACGTCGAAGCGGTAGTGCACCGCCGCGTAGACGCGCGACAGCGACGCGTCCGTCGCCTTGTCGCGGTACGTCCGCGCCGCGTCGGGAAACAGCTCGGCGAACACCTCGGCGGCGGCGGTCGAGATCGTGGAGTGCCCCGACGGATAGCTCGGGAACGGCGGCGTCGGGAACACCGTGCGCAGCGTGGAATCCGCCGTGACGGGACGCTCCACCCAGTAGTGGAACTTCGCGTCCCAGCAGGCGACGAACGCGTCGTACATCGCCACGCTCGACGCGGCCTGCGCGCGCGCGGCGTGCACGGTGGCGATGCCGCGGTCGGCGAGCTCGCGCAGCATGAACTTCTCCCAGATCACCGACGGCGCGTCGGTGGCCCAGTACCGCGCCACGTCGGCCTGCGCCGCGGTGCGCCCGACCGAGAGCGCGCGCAGCTCGGCGACGTCGCGCGCGAAGCCCGGCGAGCCGGGCGCGGGCGGCGGCGTCGGGCGGAACGCGGCGCCGTTAGGCAGCACCCACGTGCGCCACCCGCCGGCGCCGGCGTCGAACGGCACGCCGACGAACTTGTTCGGCGTCGGACGCCACAGCCCGTCGCCGGCGGGGATCGCGCCCGTCCACGGTTCCGCGGCGCCGTCGACGCGGGCGCGCGCGATCACGCGCGCCGCCACCGCGCGACCGATCGCGGCCCCCGCGTCAACGTCGCTCGGGTACGCCGCGCCGGCCTCCACGCGCGCCTCGCCGGCCTCGCGCGCGAGCGCGTGGAACGCGAGCGTGTCCTCCGCCGGGAAGAGATACGCGAGCACCGCGGCCGCCGCCTCCGCCACCGCGGCGTGCTCCGACGGATAGCTCGGCACGTCGCCCGCGGGCACGAGCGCACGCACTCGGCGGTCGGTCGCCGACGGCGCGGTGCGGCGATACGCGTACTTCGCGTCCCATGCCGCCACGAGCGCGTCGTACGCCGCGACGTGCAGCAGCGCCATCACGCGCGCGGCGCGCACCGGCGTCGCGAGCCGCACGTCGGGGAGCAGCGGGAAGTAGAAGTCGAGCGTGCCGAGCGCCACCGAGTCCCACGGCGCGGTGGGATGGCCGCTCCACCGGCGCAGCGCGGCGTCGCTCACCGCGCGGTGCGCCTGCCGCTGCACGATCGCCTCCAGCTCGCGCGCCTCGTCGGCGGAGCCGGGCGCGGGCGGCGCCGCGGGGCGGAGGGCGCTTCCGTCGGCGAGCACCCACGTGCGCCACTGCCCCGCGTCCGACTCGGCCCGCGCCGCGTTAGGCGCCGACGGCGCGTCGCGGCACGCGACGACGACGAGCGCCGCCCAGGCGACGACGCGAACGGCTCGGTGCGCGCGGCGCGCGCGGCGCGACCGGCTCATCGCACGTCCGCGGTGCCGCGCGGCATGGTCTCGAGATGCGCCGTGATCGTGCGCGCGATGCCCGGCCCGAGGTCGCCGAACGCGTCCACGTACGGGTGCAGCACGAACGGGCGCTCGGTCGTCACCGGCTCGCCGCGGTCCGTCGCCGGCTCGATCGTGATGACGTGCGACCACCGCATCCGCCCCTGCGCGTCCTTCTCGCGCAGGTCGAGCGGCAGCGTGAGATCGGCGCGCCACGGCAGGCGCAGCGGGTTCGAGATCCAGTCGTCGCCGGGGAAGTCCTCCAGCCGCGCGCGGCGGAAGTCGAGCACGCCGGAGAACGGTCCCCACCCCGTGTCGTCCGGCTGGTTCACGGCGCTCGTCCAGTCGGGGACGAACTTGCCGTACGAGAGCCAGATCGCGTTAGGCCGGTCGAGGTCGCGCACCATCCACCCCTCGTACGTCCATCCGCTCTGCAGCGGCGTGAGGCGCACGTAGTAGTCGCGCTGCGCCGTCTGCGCGGGCGCCATGTTGAACAGCCACACCCCCGACTGCTCGTTCGACGGGTAGCCGAGGCTGTCGTTGTCGCTCGGCGTGAACATCGTGAACTGGCCGGGCGACGGGCGCAGCGGGAGGTCGTTCTGCGTCACCGCGCCGGCGTACCCGAGGTCGGCGTGGCCGCGTTGTACCCGGCCGCGGAGCAGCAGCTGCGCCGACGGCACCGCGTCGGCGTCGTCCGGCCGCTCGAGCGTGATCTCGATCGCGGTCGGGTCGGCGACGGGGCTCGCGAGCGTGTACGACCCGCCCGTCGCGAAGCGGCCGATCGACCGCCGCGTCTCGCCCGCATCCACGACCCACGCCTCGTAGCGGCCGTCGCGCGCGGTGTCGAGCGCCGGCAGCGCGACGGTGAGCAGCACCTGTGCGGGGCCGCCGGCCGTGCCGTGCGGACCCGTCGGCGCGACGCCATCGGCGCCGCACGCGGCGAGCGACACGGCGAGCGACACGAGCAGCGCGCAGCACGCGCGCGAACGCAGGCGACCAGCGGGGGGCATGGTCTCGAGCGGGGGTGGACGGAGTCGCGGGCTACGTTACTGGCGGTCCCACGCTTGTCAAACGGGAGACCCGCGCACGGGCCCGTACGCCACGCGCGGCGCGCGGCGGCAGCGTGCGGTGTGACGAGCGGCTGGGCATGTGAACCGCAGAGGACGCAGAGGACGCAGAGGGTCGCAGAGCCTTTCATTCGAACCACAGAGGACACGGAGGACACGGAGGCGTACCACGCTCGTTGGTTTCCTCCGTGTCCTCTGTGCCCTCTGTGGTCGAAAAAGCAGTCCTCTGCGGCCCTCTGCGTCCTCTGCGGTTTCGACTCCGAAAGGCAACGACCTGCCGAACGGTGGCACGAGCCGTATGTTGGCCGAGACGGGCGCCCCCCCGCGCGCCGTCTTCCGCTCCCCGCTCCGCCCATGGCTCACTGCATCCGTCACCGCACCCGCCTCGTCGGCGCGCTGCTCGTCGCCGTCGCGAGCACCGCCGCCGCGCAGAACCCCGCGCCGAGCGCCCCGCGCCGCGGCGCCGACGTGCCGCTCGACTCCGCGCGCGTACGGCTGCTCTACGTCAGCAACCGCCCGGCGGACCTGCCGAAGGCCGACTACGACCGACAGATCGCGCAGAAGCGCGCCACCGACAGCATCTACGCCGCCCGCAGCGCCGGCCTGATGGAGTTCCGCAAGATCACCTACAAGAGCCGCGCGGACGGCATGGAGATCCCGGCCTACCTGTTCGCGCCGCTCGCCAAGCGCGGCACCGGCGGCCACGCGGCGATGGTGTGGGTGCACGGCGGCGTGCACGGCGACTGGGGCACGAGCATGTTCCCGTTCGTGCGCGAGGCCGTGCAGCGCGGCTACGTCGTCGTCACGCCCGACTACCGCGGCAGCACCGGCCACGGCGCCGCCCACTACGAGGCGATCGACTACGGCGGCAAGGAGGTCGACGACGTCATCTCCGCGGTCGACTACCTGAAGACGCTGCCGTACGTCGACATGAACCGGCTGGGCATCATGGGATGGAGCCACGGCGGGTTCATCACCGCGCACACGCTCTATCGCACCGAGCACCCGTTCAAGGCCGGCGCCGCGATCGTGCCGGTCACCAATCTCGTCTTCCGCCTCTCGTACAAGGGCCCCGGCTACCAGCGCGACTACGCCGCGGAGGAGGGGATCGGCGGGCTGCCGTTCGAGAAGCGCGAGGAGTACATCAAGCGCTCGCCCGTCTTCCACGTCGAGAACCTGAAGGTGCCGATCCTCGTGCACGTCGCGACGAACGACGAGGACGTCAACTTCGTCGAGGATCAGCAGATGGTGTACACGCTCCGCGCGCTGAAGCCCGATCTCGCGGAGACGAAGATCTACGTGAACCCCGCACCGTGGGGCAGCAGCGTCGGCCACGCGTTCAGCCGCCGCGTGGACCCGAAGACGCTCGAGCGCGTCGACTCGCCGGAGCAGATCGACTCGTGGAACCGCACGTGGACGTTCTTCGAGTGGAACCTGCGCCCGTACGAGGACCGCTCCAAGCCGCTCCCCCCGGTGCGCACGATGCCGTGAGCTCGCCGTGGACACGCCGCACTCCACGCCGCATTCCACGGAGACGCTGTTCGTCGCGCTGTACGACGAGTTGAAGCGCCTGGCCCACCGCCAGATCAACGCGGTGGACGCGTTCGCGACGCTCCGCACCACGGAGCTGGTCCACGAGGCGTACCTGAAGCTCGGCCGCGGCGACGACACGTCGTGGGAGGGGCGGGCGCACTTCTTCGGCGCGGCGGCGCGCGCGATGCGCCAGGTGCTCGTGGACTTCGCGCGCCGCCGCCGCTCGCTGAAGCGCGGCGGCCCGGACGCGCCCGTGACGCTGCGCGACGACGACGCGGCGCTCGAGCTGCAGCTCGAGGAGCTGCTCGACCTCGACACGGCGCTCGACCAGCTCGACGCCATGAACCCGCGGCTGCGACAGGTCGTCGAGCTGCGCTTCTTCGCCGGCGTGGCCGAGGAGGAGATCGCGCACATGCTCGGCGTGTCGGTCCGCACCGTCGAGCGCGACTGGCTCAAGGCGCGGCTGTTCCTCCTCCGCGAGCTGGATCGGGAGCCGGAGCCGCCTAACGCCGACGAATCCGGAGGCGTCGCATGACGCAGCTCGACCGGTGGCGGCGCGTGGAGCAGGTGCTCGACGCGGCGCTCGCGCGCGAGCCCGCGCAGTGGCCGGCGCTGCTCGACCAGACCTGCGCCGGCGATCCGGATCTGCGGCGCGAGGTCGAGTCGCTGCTCGACCGACTCGGCACGGCGCGGCGCTTCCTCGACGCGCCGCCGATCGGCGCGGCCGCGGCGGCGATGGCCGAGCGGCGCGCGGAGGCGTACGCGGCGCCCGCGCAGGAGGGGCGGCGCGTCGGCGCGTACCGGCTCGTGCGCGAGATCGGCCGCGGCGGCATGTCGCGCGTATTCCTGGCCGAGCGCGCCGATGGACAGTTCGACCAGCGCGTCGCGTTGAAGCTGCTGCGCCCCGGCCTCGACGCCGACATCGACCGCGAGCGGTTCCGCGCCGAGCGCCAGATCCTCGCGACGCTGAACCACCCGAACGTCGCGCGCCTGCTCGACGGCGGCATGACCGACGACGACCAGCCGTATCTCGTCCTCGAGCACGTCGACGGCGTCCCCATCGATCGCTACTGCGCGGCGCGCTCGCTCTCCGTCGCCGAGCGCGTGCGGCTCTTCCTCCCCGTCGTCGAGGCGACGCAGTACGCGCACCGCAGCCTGGTCGTGCACCGCGACCTGAAGCCGTCGAACGTGCTCGTCACCGACGACGGCACGCCGAAGCTGCTCGACTTCGGGCTCGCGAAGCTGCTGCAGGACGGCACCACGCCGGTGGTCGGCGCCTACGCGCCGCCCAGCACGCGCGCGGGACACCGATGGATGACGCCGGAGTACGCGGCGCCCGAGCAGATCCGCGGCGAGCCGGTGACGACGCTGACCGACGTGTATCAGTTGGGCGCCCTGCTCTACGAGCTGCTCGCCGGCCGGCTCCCGTTCGGCGCGCGCGTCGGCCGCGAGGGCGGCGAGCGCGCGCTGGAGGACGCGATCCTGCGCGGCGACCCGCCGCCGCCGTCCGCGGTGGCGGCGACCGACGACGCGCGCCGTGCGCTGCGCGGCGATCTCGACGCCATCGTGCTGAAGGCGCTGCGCAGGGAGCCGGAGCGCCGGTATGCGTCGGCCGCCGCGCTGCTCGACGACCTGCAGCGGCTGCGCGATGGACGCCCCGTGCTCGCGCGGCCCGACGACGCGTGGTACCGCGTGCGCAAGTTCTGCGTGCGGCACCGCGGGGGCGTCGCCGCCGCGTTCGGGATCGGCGCGCTGGCGACGGCGTACGTGAGCACCGTCGTCGTCGGCCGCGCGCGGATCCAGCGCGCGCTCGTCGAGGCCACGGTGAACGCCCACAAGGCGGAGCAGGTCACCGACTTCATGCTCGGCCTGTTCGAGGCGAGCGAGAGCGGCAAGGCGCTCGGCGACACCGTGACGGCGCGGGCGCTGCTCGGTCGCGGCCTGGCGCGCGCCCGCGAGCTCTCCGGGCAGCCCGAGCTCCGCGCGCAGATGCTCGACGTGATCGGGCGCGTCCACACGCAGCTCGGCGACTACGACGAGGCGCGTCCACTGCTCGACGAGGCGCTCGCGATCCGGCGCCGGCTCCACGGCGAGAATCACGTGGACGTCGCGAACTCCCTGGAGCACCTCGCCGACGTGTACGAGAACAAGCAGGAGCTGCCGGAGACGATCCGGCTGCGCCGCGAGGTGCTGGCCGTCAGGCGCACGCTCGGCGGCGAGCGGGACCCGAAGACGGTCGACGCGCTCTACGACCTCGCGGTCGACCTGCACCAGGCGGGCGACGCGCGCACCGCGGTGCCGCTGTTCGATCGATGGCTGTCGCTCATCGCGCGTCAGCCGCGCGAGATCACGCCGGCCCGCGCCGCGCGGCTGACCGGCGCGGCGAACCTGTTGAACTACCGCGGCGACTTCGTGCGCGCCGAGCCGCTGTACCGCCAGGCGCTCGCCGTCACCCGCGCGTTCTACGGTGAGCGGCACCCGGCGGTGACCGCGAACCTCATCGAGCTCGGCATGTCGTTAGGCGAGCACGATCGCCACGACGAGGCCCAGGCGCTGCTCCGCGAGGCGGTCGACATCCTGCGCGCGGCGCACCCGCAGGGACATCCGGATCTCTCGGTGGCGCTGCGCAACCTGGGCGTCGAGCTCGCGCGGGCGAAGCGCTATCGCGAGGCCGAGCCCGTGCTGCGCGAGGCGCTGCAGATGAACCGGCGGTTCCTCGGGCCCGATGCGATCGACGTCGGCGTGCTGGACGTCGACCTCGCGAGCGTGCTGACCCAGAACGACCAGGCCGACGAGGCGGTGGCGCTGAGCCGCGACGCGCTGCGCGTCTTCCGCTCGCAGCTGGGCGAGAAGAGCGCCATGGTCGCGAACGCGCGCGTCCACCTCGGCGACGCCCTGCGCGCGCAGGGACGCCTCGCCGAGGCGGAGCCGCTGCTGCTCGCCGGCTACGAGCGCTTCCGCGTCGACAACGTCATCACCCGACAGTGGCGCCTCTACGCCCTCGCCGCGCTCGTGCGGTTCTATACCGCGGCGAAGCGCGACGCCGAGGCCGCGAAGTACCGCGCGCTGCTTCCGCCGGACTGATCACGGCCGCGGCACGCGCAATCCGCTCGGCACGCGCTCCGGCGTGAGCGACGAGAGGTTGCGCGCCGCGTCGTCGGTCAGCGCGGACATGTAGGCCATCAGCTTGTTCACGACGTCGTCGCCGAACACGACGCCGTTCAGCAGCGTGTCGCGCGTCGCGAGGATGCGCGACGCCGTCGCCAGCAGCGACCCGCGCAGCCCCGCGTCGAGCGACGCGCCGTCGAAGCTCTGCAGCTTCAGGTCCGACTGGCTGTAGTGCGCGACGAACGCCCGCAGCGACGTGACCGCGCCGTCGTGGCCGTACGGCGCGGTGAGCTCCACGTTGCGCAGCGGCGTCGTGCGGAAGCGGTACCGGTCGGCGGCGAGCCCCGTCACGTTCATGCGCCCGAAGTCGTCGCGCCCCCCGTCGCCGTTCCCCTCGCCGGGGCCGATCTGCGCCACCGCGACGTTGTGGAACTGGTCGTCGCTGAACGTCGCGCCGTCGTGGCACACGGAGCACTTCAGCGACAGGAACGTCTGCGCGCCGTCGAGCTGCGCGGTGGTGAGCGCGCGGTCGTCGCCGGCGAGGAAGCGATCCCACGGCGTGTTCGTGAACGTCAGCTTGTCCACGATGAAGCCGCCGATCGCGTTCGACGCGTGCGCGAACGTCATCTGGTCGAACCGCGTGCCCGGGTACGCGGCCTCGAACATCGCGCGGTACTGCGGGATCGCGCCGAGCCGCCGCATGAGCGCGGCCCAGATGCCGCGCAGGTCGGTGTCGGCGACCATGCCGACCTCGTTCTCGCGGCCGGCGCGCATCTCTGCCCGGCTCGTGACGGGGAACATGCCTAACGCGGAGATCGGGCCGAACTCGAACGTGCGCTGCATCTCCGCCGTGACCTGCGCGCCGGCCGGCGTCTGCACGCGCCCGTCGGGGCCGAGCTGCACGCGGCCGTCCCAGAACAGGTGCTTCATCGCGCCGAGGGCGAACATCGGCGGCGCGTTGCGCGGGATGAGCGTCCCCGCGGGGTGCAGCCGCGACGGCCCGAACCCCGAGCCGCCCTGACCGATCGACAGCGAGCGGCCGTCGCCGGTGGAGAAGCCCGGCAGGTGGCAGGTGGCGCACGCGATGTCGCGGTTGCCGCTCAGGATCGGGTCGAACAGCAGCGCGCGGCCGAGCGCGACGAGCGCGGGCCGCACCGGCGCCGGACGACGCAGCGGCACGATGCCGCGCGACGCCGCGAGCTGCCGCACGATCGCCGCCGTCGCCACCGCATTCTCGGCGGACGTCATCACGCCGCCCGACGCGACGCTGGCCGACGCGGCCCCCGGCGCGCGCGTCCGGGCCGGCTCGGTGGGACGCTCGGCGCAGGCGGCGAGCGTGCATGCGGCAGCGACGACGGCGGCGACGACGGCGACGGGCGACGACACAGGGCGACGCATGGGGCGGCTCCGGGAATCGCAGGGGACGACGCGGCACTCCGCGACCGGCGCGGGGCCGTTCTCCGACGGCGTCTGCTCATACGACAATCCGCGGCCGCATCCGCCATCCGACCCGTCGGGCGACGAAGCGGCCGTCCGGTGCGCCGCACCGCACCCCCTTACGCGCGCTTCGTCCCATCGTTCCGCGCATGAGCCCTTTCCCGTCCCTGCGCTGGCCGCGCTGGCCGGCGGCCGCCCAACGACGCGCGCTGCTGTGGGCCGCCGGCTGGGTGGCGTACGGTGCGGCGCTCGCCGGGCTGCGGCTCGCGCTCGACCGCGCGCCGGCGCCGGTGGCCGCGCGCTGGGTGCTGCCGACCGCGCTCGCCCTCGCGCTCGCGTGGATCGCGCTCACGCCCGTCGTCGCGCGCGTGGACCTCGCGGTGCGACGCGCCCGTCTGCCGTGGCGCCCCACGCTGCTGCTCCACGGCGCGCTCGCGCTCGCGGCGTGGCTGGTGCTCTCCATCGTGCGGCGCGGCGTGCTCGCCGCGCTGCTGCCCGCGGCGCCGCGGTACTGGCCGCTCGCCGTCGCCGAGGTGGACCTCGACCTCGGCACGTACGCGCTCATGCTCGCGCTGCTTCGCGCCGTCACCACGCACCGCGAGCTCGTACGCCGCACGCGCCGCGCGCTGCAGCTCGAGACCGAGCTGGCGCGCGCTCGGCTCGACTATCTGCAGCGGCAGCTTCGCCCGCACTTCCTGTTCAACGCGCTGAACGCCATCGCGCAGCTCGCGCGCGACGCGCCGACGACGTCGGCGAACATGATGCGCCACCTCGCCGAGCTACTGCGCGCCGCCACCGTGGCCACGGACGTGCCCGAGGTGACGGTGCGCGACGAGCTGGCGACGCTCGCGTCGTACGTCGCGATCGAGCGGCTGCGCTTCGGCGACCGGCTCGACATCACCCAGCGCGTGGATCCCGCGGCGTGGTCCGCGCTGCTGCCGCCGCTCCTGCTGCAGCCGCTCGTGGAGAACGCCGTGCGCCACGGGCTGCGACACGGCGGCCGGGTGCACGTCGACGTCGCGGTCGTCGGCGAGACGCTGCGTGTGACGGTGGAGAACGGCGCCGCGGAGCAGGCGTCGCCCGACGTGTCGATGGGCGCGTCGATGACGTCGACCGGCGGGCACGGCATCGGGCTGCCGAACACGCGCGCGCGGCTCGCCCAGCTCTACGGCGCGCGCTACGGGCTCGCGTTAGGCACCGACGCGACGGGCCGCACCACGGTCACCATCGAGCTGCCGTGGCACGACGTGCCCGAGCGCGAGGTCGCGGAGCTCGACGACCCCGCGGGCCCCCCCGACCCCACCGGTCTCACCGGCGAGCATCCGGTGCCCCCGCAGCGCCCCGCGCCTAACGTGCCGCTGCTGTGGCCCGCCGTGATCGGCGTCGGCGCGGTGTGGACGGCGCAGGATCTCGCGCGGCTCGCGCTGCGTCCGGCCGTCACGGGGGTGGCGGGCGCCGCGCCCGGAGGTGACCGCATCGTCGTCGCCGTGATGCTCGTCGCCGCGCTCGTCGCGTGGGGCTACGCGCGCGGCGTGCGCGCGTGGTACAGCGAGCGCGCGCTCGCCTCGGCGCGGCTGGAGCGGGAGATCGAGCGCACTCGGCTGCAGTCGCTCACGCTCGACGTGCGCCCGCCGTTCATCCTCTGGCTGCTCGACCGCGCGGCGCGCGTGGTGGTGTCCGACCCGCCGCGCGGCGAGCGGATCGCCGAGCGCACCGCCGACCTGCTGCGGATGCTGCTCGACGCCTCCGGCCGCACGCGGCTGACCCCCGACGAGGAGCGCGCGCTCGCCGCGATGACCGACGAGCTGCGCGCCCTCGCGACTATCGAGCGTTGTAGCGCCACTGGAGGATGATGGCCCCCGCCGGGTGCCGCCGGCCGAGCAGCGCCGACTCCTCGCCCGCGGTCAGCCGCCGTATCTCGATCACGTCGTCGGCGCGCACGCTCACGAGGTAATCGGGCCCGCCGAGGAACGCGCCGCGCGAGTCGTACACGCCGAAGCGGTCGAGCGACTGCGTCGGAACGAGCCCGAAGTCGCCCCGCGGCAGCTCGCCGCGCACCATCTGCGGCCACCGCTGCGACACGACGTCGGTCAGTCGCTGGTCGCGCGGCAGCGACGCGGCGGCGATGACGTACGAGTCGCGGGACGTCGTCACGAGCTTCGGCAGCGTCGTCCCCTGCTCGAACAACGCCCCCGACGAGAGCCCCCCGCTCGCGCACGCGGCGAGCGCGGACAGCGTCGAGGTGGCGAGGACGGCGCGGGCGAAGGACTGTAGCGTCGGGCGCATCGGGAAGAACCTCCGTCGAGGGGTGAGCCGGTGTTCTGGACATCACCCTAGGGCCCGGCGCCGCCGATCTCTCCGCCCGCGCGACGGAACGTCCGTCCGGTGCGACGAAGCGGCTGCGGGACTACGACACCTGAGTGGCTGCGTGGCTGCGTGACACCGACGTACTCACGCAGCCACGCAGCCACGCAGCCACGCAGCCACGCAGCCACGCAGCCACGCAGCACTCACGCGTTGCGGTCGATGCACCCCTTGTTCGGGATCCGCTCCCCGGTCCGCGGCGTGTTCGGGTTGTTCCCCTCGTCGATCGGGATCGGGAGGTTCACGTCGGTGCCGTACGTGCCGGTGCGCCCGTTCGACAGGTAGTTGCCCGACGGGAACACGCTCGACGCGGGGCGCGCGTACTGTCGCACGAGGCGGCGCATGTCGCCCAGGCGGTGCGACGTGCCGAACAGCCAGAACGCCCGCTCGCGGAACAGCAGGTCGCGCGCGGCATCCTGCGTCGCCGGCACGGCGAGCGGCACGAGCGCGGAGAAGTCCTGCTCGAACCCCGTCGGCAGGTCGGCCGGCACCCGCTGCTCGCGCGCCGTCGGATCCGCGCGGAGCGCGTTCAGCGTCGCCGTCATCCCCGCGCGGTCGCCGCGCCGGAGCTGCGCCTCGGCCACGATGAGCTTCGCCTCGATGCCGTCGGCGAGCACGGTCAGCGACGAGCGATCGGGGTACTTCAGCTGCAGCGGCGACGGGCCGTTGTCGAAGCCTAACGCGCCGGCGTCGAACGGCACGCGCGGATCCTCCGCGGTCACGAAATCGAGCCCGTTGCCGCCCTCGCGGTCGGCCACGCCCCACCGCCCCTCGTTCGCCGTCAGCTCCCACACGCCGTTGTACTGGCGCGCCGAATTGCTCGACGACTCGATGATCCACTGGAACCCGATCGGCACGCTCGCCACCGCCGCCGCGGCGTCGTCGAACCGCCCGAGGTCGAGCAGCGCGCGCCCGCGTCCGACCTGCGCCAGCGCGCGCTGGTCCGCCGAGATGCCCGGGATCGCGAGCGCCGAGTCGAACTTCGCGATCGCGCTGCCGAACATCTGCGACGTCGTCTGCGGCTGGCCGTACGTGATCTGGTTGTTCTCGTCGAGCGTGCTGAACGGCACGCCGGAGCAGTAGTTCTCGCCGAACAGCGTGTACGAGAAGCCGGCCAGCGTGAGCGCGTCGATCCGCCCCGACGCGTTCGGCTGGTTGAACTTCACGTACTGCGCCGACGCGCGCTCGGCGGCCGCGCGGGCGCGCGACAGGTCGAGGAAGATCCCCGCCATCGTGCCGTTCTCCGACTGCACCTGGCGCCGGTCGACGTCGAAGCGCGACGCGAACGATTCGGTCTGGATGAACTCGTCCGTGAACAGCCCCGCGATGTTCGCCTGTCCCTCGTTGCCGAGGCCCGTGCCGCTGAACGCGGTCTGGAAGTCGCTCTGCGCGCCGGCGAGGAACACGGGCAGGCTCGTCGAGTCGCTCACCGCCGTGGGGCGGACCACGTCCTGGTCCGTCACCCGCAGCAGCGAGTCGGTGTTGCACGCCGTCCCCAGCGCCAGCGCGGCCGCGCCTAACGCCCGATAGGTGTTGCGCATGGTGCGAGGGTCAGAAGGTGAGGTTCAGGCGCGCCGTCCACGTGCGGACCGGGGGCACCGTGAGGAAGTCGGCCGACGTGAAGTTCGATCCCGGCGTCGACGTGATCTCCGGATCGAAGCCCGTGTACTTGGAGCTGAGCCACAGGTTGCGGCCGGCCACCGTGAAGCTCGCGGCGCTCGTGCGCAGCATCCGCGCGATGCGCGGCGACGCGGAGAGCGTGAACGTCAGCTCGCGCAGCTTCGTGAAGCTGCCGTCCTCGACGAACCCCGCGTCGGTGCCGTAGACCGCGGCCGCGATCGCGCGCGCCTGGTCGGCGAGCGGCGCCGTCGGGTCGGCGATCGCGAGGCAGTTCCCGAGCACGCAGCGGTAGCGCTCCGTGAGGTTGTAGACCTTGTAGCCGGCGCGGTGGCTCACCAGCGCCTGCACGCGCAGCCGCTGGAACAGCGTCACCGCCGGCGTGAGCTGCCACTCGCGGCGCGGCAGCGGGTTGCCGAGGTAGACGGTCGTGTCGCCCGCCGTGACCTCGGAGCGCGCGATCATGCCGTCGTGGTTCGCGTCGGCGAACGTGTACGGCACCGCCCAGTAGCCGCCGGCGGGATAGCCCGGCCGGTGCTGCTGCACCGCGCCCGCGCCCGCGTTGAACGTGATCGGCGACACGCCGGCGCCGAGGTTCAGCAGCTCGTTGTCGTTCGTCGAGCCGCCCACCGTCAGCTCCACGCCTAACGGACGCGTGTCGAGCAGCTTGCCCGAGAGCTGCACCTCGAACCCGCGGTTGCGCAGCGAGCCGAGGTTCTGGAAGCGCTGCGCCACCGACCCCACCGACGGCGCCACCGGCAGCTGCACGAGCGCGTCGTCCGTCCGCTTCGTGTAGTAGGTGAGCTGCGCGCTCACGCGGCCGTTCAGGAAGCCGAGGTCCGCGCCCGCCTCGGTCTCGCCCGTGCGCTCCGGCTTCAGCGCCGGGTCACCGAGCCCACCGTTCGCGAACGAGATCGCGCCCACCTCCTGCCCCGACACGCGCACCGCGTACGGGCTGTAGTACGTGATCGCGTTGCGGAAGTCCGGCTTCTGCCCCGAGCGGCCGTACGCCGCGCGCACCCGCGCCGAGCTGAGGCCGGGCACGCGCGGGAAGAACGGCTCGTCGCTGAGGACCCACGACGCGTTCACGCTCGGGTACCACACGAAGCCGAGGTTCTGGCCGAACGCGCTGTTCCGGTCGCCGCGGACCGCGCCGGTGACGAACAGCCGGTCGCGCCACGCGAGCTGCTGCTGCACGAACGCGCCGAGCAGCACGTTGTCGGTGTTGAACTCGCTCACCGCGAACCGCGCGCTCGTGCCGGAGAGGGAGCTCGTGCCCGGCGTGAGCACGGCGCCGAACGCGTTCGTCCCGTGGAACGTCACGCGCGAGTACTGCCCACCGACCTGCGACGTCGACGTCAGCGACGCGCTGGGATGGAACGTGGCGTTCAGCGACCCCTGCGCCGTGTAGTTGTAGTTCTGCATCGGGTCGGAGTCGGCGCTCCCCTGCGGCAGGTCGCCGAAGCCGACGCGGTTCGGCTGGATCGCCTGGTAGCTGACCTGATTGAAGTAGTCGAGCCCCAGCACGCCCGCGGCGCCGAGCCAGGGCAGCAGCTGCGCGTTCGTCGTCACCGACGTGAGAAAGCGGTCGGTGCGCTGCCGGATGCTGAGGTTCTCGAGGATGTCGGGCGTGAAGCCGGAGAAGAACCCGCCGCTGAGCGAGTCGCGCGACAGCGGCCGGCCGAGCAGCGCCACCGACAGCAGCCCGAGCACGCTGTTGTCGTTCACCGGCAGCTGCAGTCGGTCGCCGACGTAGCCGGTGTTCACCTGCACGTTCCAGTTGTCGCGCAGGTCGGCGCGCACGTTCGCGCGAAAATCGGTGCGGCGGTCGTTGTTGGTCTGCTGCACGCCCGCCTCGCGTTGCACGTCGCCGGAGACGTAGAACGTCGTGCGCTCCGTGCCGCCCGACACGCTGCCCCCGCCGCTGAACCGCTCGCCCGTGCGGAACGGGCTGTTGTCGCGCAGCGGGTTGAGCGACACGATGTGGTCGACCGTGCACAGCCCGCGCGTGCGCGAGTCGATCGTGCACGGCCCGCGGCGTCCGTTCGACGCGAACGTGCCGAGCGCGCCGTAGTTCGACGGGAAGTCCGTCGTCTGCTTCAGCGACCCCGTCTCGCCGAACGCGCTCCACACCGTGCGCCCGGCGCGGCCGCGCTTCGTCGTCACCTGGATCACGCCGTTCGCCGCTGCGGTGCCGTACAGCGCCACGCCGGCGGGGCCGCGGATCACGTCGATCGACTCGATGTCCTCGGGGTTGAGGTCGTTCAGCCGCGACACGACCTGACCCGCCGTGCTGACGTTCGTCGCCGGGCCGCCGCCCGGAACCTGCCGGTCGCCGACGTCGTTGTTCGCCCGCACGCCGTCGATGATGAGCAGCGGCTCGTTGCTGAGCGAGATCGAGTTCGCGCCGCGGATGCGGATGCGCGACCCCGTGCCGGTGCTCCCCGACGCCTGCTGCACGTAGACGCTCGGCGCGCGCGAGTTCAACACGTCGGTGATGTTGCCGGCGGCGGCGAGCTCGCTCGTCGTCGGTGCGATGGTGGCGACGGTGTTGCCGGTCTCGCGCTGGCGGATGGTGTTGCCCGTCGCCGTCACGCTCACGACGTCGAGCGTCACGGCGGTCGCGTTCAGCCCGAAGTCCGCCGTCGTCGTCTGCCCCGCGGTCACGCTCACGATCTGCGACGTCGCGGCGTAGCCGATGCGCAGCGCCCGCAGCGGGTGCGCGCCCGCGGGGACGCCGGCGATGCGGTACACGCCCTGGTCGTTCGTGAGCGTTCCGCGCGTCGTGCCGATGAGCACCACCTGCGCGCCGGCGAGCGGCTGCTGCGAGCCGCGGTCCAGCACGCGTCCGGTGATGACGCCGGTGCCGGACGGTGCAGGCTGCGTGGACGACGTGGCCGGCGGCTGCGCCGGCGCGGGCGTCGCGAGCGCGGACGTCGCGAGCGCGACGGCGGCGCACGCGAGCAGCCCTCGGAAGAGCGCGGTCATGATGCCTCCTGCAGTGGGAGTGCGAACGACGCGTGACGCGTGACGAGTGGCGCGTCCGATCGCGTTGGACATCCCCACGGTACGGCGGCGTCACCGGGCGGCGCCTAACGGCGTGCGCGCCTAACGCGGATGATCACGCGTCGCGCCAGGTGACGAATGCACGCCGCCGCGGGGCGAACGGTACGCGTCGAGGGCAGAACGGCGGCGGGGCGGGCCAAGTCGCGCCGGGCCGCCGACGACACGTCGGCGAGTCGCGCCGCGTTCCGTCGACGGGCGGCGCCGGCTCATCGCGCGTTTCGGCCGTCTCGCCGACTCGCGCGGCCGTCTCGTCGCTCCGTCCCACCGCGGCCCCGCCGCGCCGCGTAACGTCACGCTGGCGCCATCCGCCCGCGCGGGACTCCACGTACGAGATCGCGTGGGACTGAAGAAGGACTGAAGAGGGACTGAAGAAGGACCAACAACGAAGACGTTGTGGTTGGTCCTTCTTCAGTCCTCCTTCAGTCCTTCTTCAGTCCTACGAACACACGTACGTGGAGCCGTGCCCGCCTCACAGCCCCTGCCCCAGCGCCGCCTCGAGCCGCGCCCGGTACGTGCGGCTCAGCTTGAGCCGCGTGCCGTCGTGCAGCACCACGACGTACTCGCCGTGGAAGTACGGCTCCAGCTCCCGGATGCGGCTCGTCCGCACGATCGTCGACCGGTGGATGCGCACGAACGCCGTCGGGTCGAGCTGCTGCTCCAGCTCGGCCAGCGTCGCGCGGTGCAGCCGCGACACCTTCCCCGTCCATACGCGCACGTAGTCGCCGTCCGACTGCAGCCAGTCGACCTGCGCCACGTCCACGATCTCGATCTTCTGCAGCGAGCGCACGAGGATCTGCTTCAGGAACGGCGCTCGGCCCGTGCCGTTCTCCGGCGCCGCCGGCTCGGCGCCGGGCCAACCGGCGCCTAACGACGGCGGCGCCGCCGCGTCGCCGCGTGGGGCGAGCCGCGCGCGCACGCGCTCCAGCATCTGCCGGAAGCGCTCGTCGCTCACCGGCTTCAGCAGGTAGTCCAGCGCGTCGTGCTCGAACGCCGCGAGCGCGTGCTCGTGGTGCGCCGTCACCAGCACGAGCGCGGGAAGCACGCCCACGCCGACCGAGCGCACGACCTGCAGCCCGTCGAGGTCGGGGAGATGCAGGTCGAGCAGCAGGAGGTCGGGACGCAGCCGCCGCACCGCCTCCACGGTGTCCGCGCCGGAGGCGCACTCGGCCAGCGGAGCGACGCCGGCGTGGCGCAGGAGCAGCGTCCGCATGCGCGCTCGCGCCAGCGGCTCGTCGTCGGCGACGAGCACGCGCAGCGGCGCGGCCGGCGACTCGTTAGGCACCACGGCGCCCATCGGGGCGAGCGCGGCGAGATCCGGCCGGGTGGGCTCCGGTCGGGCGAGGGGCGACGTGTGCGGCATGGGGGCGTCGGCGTGGCGTGTCCGTACCCCTGAGACACGCTCGCCCGCGTCGAAAGTTTCGGCGCTTGACGGGGCGTGCCCCCGCCGCCGCGAGCCGCGCGGCACGGGGGACGAATCGGCCGCCGCGCTGCCCGCGCGCTATCCGACGGCGGCGATGCGTCCCGTCATCCGGTCGATGTCGAGCCGCAGCACCACGTCGCGCCCGCGCACCGGGTCGTCCGCCGTGAGGGCATCCGGCTCGATCGCGCGCAGCAGATCGACGGCGCGACGGCGCAGCGCGCGCTGCGCCGCCGTGCCGCGCGCGCGCACCGCGTACACCGTGCCGTGCACCACCACGCTCCGCCAGTCGTACGTGTCGCGCACGTCGTCCACCTCGAACGCCACCCACGGGCTGTGACGGAGCGCGAGCAGCTTCGTGCCCGGCGCCGTTCGCAGGTAGATCGCCGCGCCGTCGAACACGTAGTGGATCGGCCGCACGTCCACGTGGCCGCGCCACGCGAACGCGAGTCGCCCCACGCGCTGCTCGCCCAGCAGCGCCCGCATCTCCACCGGCGTGAGCTCGCGGAACCTCGGGCGCCGCGCCGACCTCGCCGTCTGCATGAGATCCTCCCGGAATCGCGCGCCCCACGATGGCGCGCGGCGCGACCGCCGGGTGTCGGGGACGCGCGCACGCGGCGTCGGGGGATCCGCTACGCCGCGCGTTAGGCGCGCTACCTCACGACGACGACGCCCTTCATGAACGGGTGCGGCGTGCAGTGGAACGTGTACGTCCCCGGCTTCGTGAACGTGCGCGCGTACCGCTTGCCCGGGTCGATCAGCCCCGAGTCGAAGCTGCCGTTGTCCGCCACGATGGAGTGCTGCAGCGGCGCGTTGTTCGTCCAGATCACCGTCGTCCCGGCTGCCACCTCGATCCGCGTCGGCGCGAACTCCAGCTGCCGCATCGTCGCGCGCACCGTATCCCGCCGCGCCGGCGCGGCCGCGCTCGTCGGCCTCGGCGTCGTGCGCGGCGCGGTCGGCGTCGGGGCCGCCGCCGCGGGTGCGGGGGTCGCCGTCGCCGTCGGCATCGGCGTCGGGGTCGGCGTCGCCGGCGCGTCCTTCGTCACCGGGATCGGCGCGGTCGGCGTCGGCGCGGCGGGCTCGGTCGGCGTCGGCGTCGGCGTGACGGGCACCGGCGCCGGCTCGGGCGTCGCGGCCACCGCGGCCGCCGGCGGGGTCGAGTCGCTCGCGGCGGCCACCACCGGCGCCGACTTCGGGCGCAGCGCCGGGATGTAGCGCGCGAGCGTGATCGGCACCGTGTACTCGAAGCCCCACCGCGTGTGCCGCGTGCCGAGCGAGAGCCCTTCCAGCGTGGCCGTCACCGTGTTCGTCGCGTAGATCGACAGCGAGTGCGGCGTCGTCGGGATGCCGAACATCAGCCCCCCGCTCCACCCGATCCGCTCGCCGGTGCGGCGCTGGTGCATGGAGTTCACGTCGCCCGCCGCGGCGAGCCACTTCATCAGCTTCAGGTTCACGCCCCCGCCGTAGCCGAGCCGCGCGTCGCCCTCGCCGAACGCGTTGCTGAACCCGCGCGCCGCGCCGAGCAGCCGCAGCGCGCCGAAGCTGCGCGCGATCCCCAGCTCCCCGTCCGTGCTCGCCGCGCCCACGTTGTGGCCGAGGTGCAGCGTGACGTCCGCCACCTTGTTGCCGGGCCGGAACGGCATGTTGCGCAAGAAGAACTCCCACTCGTTAGGCCGCAGGGCGACCACCTCGGAGCTCGTCGAGTACGCGAAGCCCAGCGACGTGCGCGCCGGCATCCCCGCCGCGACGAAGAACGTCGGCGTGTTCGAGATCTGATGCTGCGGCGGTCCGCTCTCCGTGAACCGGTGGATGAAGTTGAACTGGATCGTCCACGGGTCGTTCACCCAGTTCGTGACCATGTTCGGCGTCCGTCGCAGCACGGAGCCTTGCGGGTCCTGCGCGCCGGCGGCGAGCGGAAGGGCGAGGAGCAGCGCCGAGATCCGACGCGGGGCGGTGAAGCGCGGCATGAGTGCGGAGGTGAGATGGTGGCGCGGGGTCGCGGTCATCGCACCGAGGACCGACCGAGCGGGGGACGTATTCCCGTCGGAATAGCGCTGCGCGTCGCGCCGTCAGTACCCGTGATTCCGAGCCGTCACCCGCGTCCATGCCCATCCAGCGAATCCCTTCGAGGCGAGCCCGCATGCGCCGAATCCCTCTCCTCACAGCAGTCGCGCTCGTCGCCACGGCGTGCTTCAGCGAGAAGCCCGAGCCCCTGGAGCCGGGCGCGCCGAGCACCGGCGCCGTCACCGCCTCCTCCACCGCGAACTCGTTCACGCCGCAGATCCTCAACGTGCTGCAGGGCGGCACGGTCACCTGGACGTTCGGCACCCGCCCGCACAACGTGACGTTCGTCCAGACCGCCGGCGCCCCGCAGAACGTCCCGACGACGACGAGCAACACCGCGTCGCGCACGTTCGCGTCGCCCGGCACGTTCGCCTACGTGTGCACGCTGCACGCGGGCATGGTCGGCACCGTGAACGTCGTGCCGGCGCCGACGCAGCCGACGCGTTAGGCGGTCGGACGGTCCCCCGGGGCCACGCCCCGGGGGTAGCGCGGAGGCGGGCGCATCGGTTTCGTGGAGAGACCGATGGCCGCCCAGACCCCCACCGCCGACCCCACCGAGGGGCGTGCGCCGCAGGGACTCGCCCGCTGGGTCGTCTACCAGCGCGAGCGGTTCCCGGTGCTCGCCCACGGAGCGCTCATCCTCGCGTTCTCCGCTGGGGCGGTGTGCTACTCCGCGCTGCTCCGCGCGCGCGCGCACGGCACTCCGCCGTCGGCCGCCACCGCGTCTTTCGTCGTGGCGTTCGCGAGCTGCTTCCTGTTCTTCTTCCAGCTCCGCGTCTCGGACGAGCTGAAGGACTTCCGCGACGACGCGCGCCACCGGCCGTACCGCCCCGTGCCGCGCCGCCTCGTCACGCTGCGCGAGCTGCGCGGGCTCGGGCTGCTCGCCGCGCTCGTGCAGCTCGGGCTGGCGCTCTGGCTCTCGCCGCGCCTCCTGCTGCCGCTCGCGCTGGCGTGGGCGTTCGTCGCGCTCATGACGAAGGAGTTCTGGCTCCACGCGTGGCTCGCCGACCGGCCGGTGACGGTGCTGTGGACGCACATGCTCGTCATCCCGCTCATCGACCTGTACGCGACGTCGTGCGACTGGCTCGCCGCCGGCGCGGGACGCGACGTCGGCGCCGGCATCGCGTGGTTTCTCGCCGCGAGCTTCGGCAACGGCATGGTCGTCGAGATCGGCCGCAAGCTCCGCGCGCCGCACGACGAGGAGCGCGGCGTGCGTACGTACACCGCCGTCTGGGGCGTGCGACGCGCCGTCGCTGCATGGCTCGGCGTGCTCGCGGCGACGGCCACGTTCGCCACCGTCGCCGCGGCGCACGTCGGCGCGGCGTGGCTCGTCGCGGGGCTGTTAGGCACCCTCGCCGTCGTCGCGGTCGTGCTGGGTGCGCGCCTCGTGTCGGTCCCTTCGCCGGGCGCGGGACGCCGGCTGGAGACGCTCGCCGGGGTCTGGACGATCGCGCTCTACCTCGGCGTCGGCGTCGTCCCGTTCGTCGCGCGGCGATGACGGGCGCGATCGCGCGGGCGGGCTCGGCGGCCGAGATCGGAGGCAAGGCCGCGTCGCTCGCCGCGCTCGCCGCGGCGGGGCTCCCCGTGCCACCCTGGTTCGCGCTCCGCGCCCCCGACGGCACCGACCCCGACGCCCCACTCCCCGAGGCGCTCCGCGACGAGCTGTGCGCCGCGGTGCGCGCGCTCGCGCCGGGCAGCCAGTTGTTGGCCGTCCGCTCCTCCGCCGTCGAGGAGGACGGCGCCGCGCACTCCTTCGCGGGTCAGTTCGAGTCCTACCTGAACGTGTCGCCGGTCGACGTGCCCGAGCGCGTGCGCGACGTGTGGCGTGCCGCGCGCGCCGAGCGCGTCACCGCCTACCGCGCGCAGCACGGCCTCGCGCACGGCACGCTCCCGGCCGCGCTCGTGCAGCGCATGGTGAACGCCGACGCCGCCGGCGTCGCGTTCAGCGCCGACCCGGTGTCCGGTCGGCGCGCGGTCTGCGTCGTGAGCGCGGTGCGCGGGCTCGGCGACCGGCTCGTGAGCGGCGAGGCCGACGCGGATCTCTGGCACGTCGACCGCGCCGGCGCCGTCGTCCACCGCGCGATCGTCGGCGACCGGCCCGCGCTCGACGACGACACCGTGCGGCGCGTCGCCGACCTCGCGCGCGCGGCCGAGCGCCACTTCGGCCGACCGCAGGACGTCGAGTGGGCGATCGAGAGCGGCACGCTGTGGCTGCTCCAGTCGCGCCCCGTCACGTCGCTCGCCGCGCTCCCCGACCCCGACGGCGCGCTCGCCGTGTGGGACGACAGCAACATCGCCGAGAGCTACGGCGGCGTCACCACGCCGCTCACGTACTCGTTCGCGCGCTACGTGTACGAGGCCGTCTATCGCCAGTTCTGCCGCATCGTCGGCGTCCCCGAGCGGCGCATCGACGCCGAGGCGGATGCGCTGCGCGCGATGCTCGGGCTCGTGCGCGGACGCGTCTACTACAACCTCGTGAGCTGGTACCGCATCCTCGCGCTCCTCCCCGGCTACCGGCTCAACCGCCCGTTCATGGAGCAGATGATGGGCGTGAAGGAGGGGCTGCCGGCCGAGGTGGCGGACCGCGTGCCCGCCGCCACGACGCGCGAGCGCCTCGCCGACGCCGTCGCGCTGTTAGGCACCGTGTGGGGGCTCGTGCGCGCGCATGCTCGGCTCGACCGCGACGTCGCGTCGTTCCGGTCGCGTCTCGACGATGCGCTCGGCGGCGTCGACCTCGCGGCCATGCGGCCCGACGAGCTGGTGGCGCACTATCGCGACCTGGAGCGCCGGCTGCTCGCGCGGTGGGACACGCCGCTCGTGAACGACTTCTTCGCGATGATCTTCTACGGCGTGCTGCGCAGGCTGGCCGCGCGCTGGTGCGGCGACGCCGACGAGACCCTGCAGAACGATCTCGTCGCCGGCGAGGGAGCGATCGTCAGCGCCGAGCCGGCGCGTCGCATCGAGCGCATGGCCGCCATCGCCGCGAGCGACCCCGCGGTCGTCGCCGCGCTCTGCGACGCGGCCCCCGACGCCGCGCGTGCCGCCGTCGCCGCGCATCCCGTGCTCGCCGCGGAGCTCGACGACTACCTCGCGACGTTCGGCGACCGTTGCCTCGAGGAGCTGAAGCTGGAGACCGAGACGCTCGGCGACGACCCGCTGCTGCTCGTGCGCTCCGTCGGCCGCCTCGCCCGCGCGCGCGGCGCGCACCCCTCCGACCGCGCGCCGCGTGTCGACGTGCGCGCGGCCGCCGAGGCCCGCGCCGACGACGCGCTGCGCGGCCATCCGGTCAGGCGGGCGATCTTTCGCTGGGTGCTGCGTCGCGCGCGCCGCCGCGTGCGTGACCGCGAGAACCTGCGCTTCGAGCGCACGCGCGTGTTCGGCCGCGTCAGGCGCATCTTCGTCGAGCTGGGAAAGCGCTACGCCGCGCTCGGCGTGCTCGACGAGCCGCGCGACGTCTTCTGGCTCACCGTGGACGAGGCGCTCGGCTGGCCCGGCGCGACGACGGCGAGCGCCGACCTGCGCCCGATCGTCGCCGCCCGCGCTGCGGAGTTCGCGCGCTGGCGCGCCATGCCCGCACCGGCCGGCCGCTTCGACACGCGCGGTCCGGTGCACGTCGGCCACGACTTCCTCGCGCGGCGCGCCGATCCCACGCCGCCGGCATCGTTAGGCGGCGACGAACGGCGCGGCACCGGCTGCCACCCGGGCGTCGTGCGCGGCCGCGTGCGCGTCGTGCGCGACCCGCGCGAGGCGGTCATGGAGCCCGGCGAGATCCTCGTCGCCGAGCGCACCGACCCGGGATGGGTGATGCTCTTCCCCGCCGCGAGCGCGCTGCTCGTCGAGCGCGGCAGCCTGCTCTCGCACTCCGCGATCGTGGCGCGCGAGCTGGGCCTCCCCGCCGTCATCGCGATCGACGGGCTCACGACGTGGCTGCGCACCGGCGACGAGGTGGAGCTCGACGGCCGTACGGGCGAGGTGCGCCGCCTGTGACCACCGACGCCCTCCGCAGCGAGGCCGCGGCGCACGCCGACTTCACGTCCATCCTCCGCTACGCGCAGGTGTGGGAGGACGCCGACATCCTGGTCGAGGGGCTCGCCGTTAGGCCGGGCGACACGGTGCTGTCGATCGCGTCGGCCGGCGACAACACGCTCTCGCTGCTCGCCCAGCGCCCCGCGCGCGTCGTGGCGGTGGACCTCAACCCGGCCCAGCTGGCCGCGCTCGAGCTGCGCGTCGCCGCCTATCGCACGCTGTCGCACGCCGAGCTGCTGGAGCTCGTCGGGTCGCGGCCGAGCGTCGGGCGCGGCACGCTGTACGCCCGCTGTCGCGCGGCGCTGTCACCCGACGCCCGCCGCTTCTGGGATTCGCGCGCCGACGCCGTGGCGCGCGGCATCGGCGCCGCGGGGAAGTTCGAGAACTACTTCCGCATCTTCCGCGAGCGCGTGCTCCCGCTCGTGCATCGCCGCGCGACGGTGGAGGCGGCGCTCGCTCCCCGCGACCCTGCCGCGCGCCGCGCGTTCCACGACGACCGCTGGGACACGTGGCGCTGGCGGCTGCTCTTCCGGATGTTCTTCTCCGAGACGGTGCTCGGGCGACTCGGCCGCGACCCGAGCTTCTTCCGCTACGCCGAGCGCAGCCCCGCCGAGCACCTGCGAGACCGCGTGCGCCACGCGCTCGTCGACCTCGACCCGTCGGAGAACCCGTACGTCGCGTGGATCCTCACCGGCGAGCACCGCGCGGCGCTTCCGCACGCGCTGCGCGCGGAGCATTTCGACGCCATTCGCGACCATCTCGACCGGTTGGAGTGGCACTGCGAGCCGCTCGAGACGCTCGCCGACCGCGGCGTCATCGACGGCTTCGACCGCGCGAACCTGAGCAACATCTTCGAGTACGTGTCGGTGCCGAACGCCACCGCGCTCCTCGAGCGGCTGTGCGACGCGGCGACCCCCGGGGCGCGCCTCGCGTACTGGAACCTGCTCGTGCCGCGCCACGGCGCCGAGTACCTGCCGCGCCGGCTCCGAGCGCTCCCCGACGCGCGCCGGCTGCACGACGCCGACAAGACGTTCTTCTACGGCGACTTCGTGCTCGAGGAGGTCGTCGCGTGATCGCGGCGCCCGCGCCGTGGATCGGCGTCGGCATCCTCGTCGTCGCGCTCGTCGCGATGCTCGTGGTGCTGCGCGCCGTGCGCGCGCGCTGGGCGCCGCACCCGGAGGTCATGCGCAAGACGGCGCACGTCGGCCTCGGGCTCGCGACGCTCTCCTTCCCCTGGCTGTTCAGCGACGTGTGGCCGGTGCTGCTGCTCGGCGCGGTCGCCGTGTGCACGCTGCTCGCGCTGCGCTACGTGCCCGCGCTCCGCACGCAGGTCGGTGGCGTGGTGCACGGCGTCGACCGCGCGTCGCTCGGCGACCTGTACTTCCCCGTCGCGGCGACGGGGCTGTTCGTGCTCGCGCGCGGCGACCGGATCCTGTACACGGTGCCGATCCTCACCCTCGCGTTCGCCGACGCGGTGGCGGCGCTCGTCGGCGTGCGCTACGGCCAGCACCGCTTCGAGGGTGCCGACGGCGGCAAGAGCGCCGAGGGATCGATCGCGTTCTTCCTCGTCGCGTTCCTCGCCACGCATCTCCCGCTGTTGCTCTTCACGACCGTCGGCCGCGCGGAGTCGGTGTTCATCGGCCTCACGTTCGGCGTGCTCGTGATGCTGCTCGAGGCGGTCGCGTGGCGCGGGCTCGACAACCTGTTCATCCCGTTCGGCGGCTTCCTGCTGCTGCGCGCATCGATCGCGCTCGACGCGGCGGCGCTCGCGCGTCGGTTCGCCGTGACGGTCGCGCTGCTCGTGCTCGTGCTCGGGCTCCGCCGCCGCCGCACGCTCACCGATTCGGCGATGCTCGCCGGCGTGCTCGTGGGATACGTCGCGTGGTCGGTCGGCGGATGGCGCTGGCTCGTGCCGCCGTCGGTGCTGCTCGTCGCGTACACCATCGCGTGGCCGCGCCACCATCAGATCCGCGAGCGGCCACACGACATCATCGCGCTGTTCTCGGTGACGTCGTGCGGCATGCTCTGGCTGCTGCTCGCCGTCGTGCTGCGGCGCCCCGACTTCTACTTCCCGTACACGCTCGTCTTCGCCGCGAACCTCTGCTTCATCGGCGTCACCTGGTGGCGCGACTTCCGCCGCAGCGCGTCGCGGTGGCGCGTCGTGCTCGCCACCGCCACGGTCGCGTGGGCCGTCGTGCTCACGCCGTACGTCGTCGTGACCGGGCCCGCGCACTCGGTGCTGTTCGACGCGGTCGCCGGCTACGCGGCGCTCGTCGCGGGCGCGATCGCGTTCACGCTCGCGGTGCCCGACCTGCAGGGGCGCAAGAACCACGAGTATCCGTGGGCCCGCCAGGCGCTGCTCGGACTCGGTGCGTCGGCGTTCGGCCTGGTCATGACGGAGCTGGGGCGATGACGCACGGTGCACGACGCCACGTCCTTCGCGTTTCAATGGGGAACGACGCACGGGCGCACCGATGACGCGACCGTTCTCGATCATGCGGTTGGACCCGAGCGAGCTCGCCGCCGAGCCCGCGCCGCCGGAGTGGCCCGCGCCTGACGTCGACGACATCGCGCGCCAGGCGCCCGATGCGAGCCTCGTCGTGCGTGCGGGTGCCGCGCTCCGCGCGCGCTGCTCGCTCTGGTGGACCGACGCGCCGCCGTACGAGGCGCACCGCGTCGGCGCCATCGGCCACTTCGGCGCGGCGGACGCGGAAGCCGCGCGGCTGCTGCTCGATGCCGCGTGCGACGCGCTCGCGGCGCGCGGCTGCACGCTCGCCGTCGGTCCGATGGACGGCAACACCTGGCGGCGCTATCGCCTCGTCACCGAGCGCGGCGACGAGCCGCCGTTCTTCCTCGAGCCCACGAACCCCGACGCGTGGCCCGCGTGGTTCGAGGCGGCCGGGTTCGCGCCGCTCGCGCAGTACACCTCCGCGCTCGCCACCGACCTCACGCGCCCCGACCCGCGCGCCGAGGCGGCGGCCGAGCGTCTGACGGCGTCGGGCGTGACCGTCAGGCCGGTCGACCTCGCACGGTTCGACGACGAGCTGCGGGCGATCTACTCCGTCGCCGCGGTGAGCTTCCGCGCGAACCTGCTGTACACGCCGATCGCCGAGCGCGAGTTCGCCGCGCAGTACCAGGCGGTGCGCCGGCTGGTGCGCCCCGAGCTGGCGCTCCTCGCCGAGCACGAGGAACGCGCGGTCGGCTTCGCGTTCAGCATCCCCGACGCGCTCGAGGTGGCGCGCGGCGAGCCGCCGCGCACCGTCATCGTGAAGACCGTCGCCGTGCTGCCGGAGCGCGAGCGCTACGGCGGGCTCGGTGGATGGATGGTGCACCGCACGCATCGCACGGCCGCCGCGCTGGGCTTCACACGGGCCATCCACGCGCTGATGCACGAGACGAACGCCGCGTCGCAGTCGGTGAGCGCGCGCACCGGCGCCACCATGCGCCGCTACACGCTGTTCGCGCGCGCGCTCGCGAGCGCGCGCGCTGGCGTGCCGCGGTGAACGTCGCCGAGCTGCTCGCCGGACCGGTGGCCGAGCGCCCCGACGCGCCGGCGCTCGTCGAACGCGTAGGCGGGCGCACGCGCGCGACGACGTTCGCCGCGCTCGACGCCGCGGCGCGCGCGACGGCGGCGCTGCTCGTCGCGCGCGGCGTGCGCGCCGGCGACGCGGTGCTGTTCTTCGCGCCGCCGAGCGTGGAGCTGTACGCGGCGCTCGCTGCGGTCTTCCGCGTCGGCGCGGTGGCGATGTTCGTCGAGCCGTCGGCCGGCCGCGGGGTGCTCGACGCGGCGTGCGCGATGTGGCCGCCCGCCGCGCTCGTCGCGAGCCGCAAGGCGCACCTGCTGCGGCTCGTCAGCCGCGCGATACGGCGCATTCCCGTGAAGCTCGTCACGCGGGGGTGGGTGCCAAGCGCCGCACGCCTCCCGTTAGGCGGCGCCGACGCGCCGCTGCATCCGTGCGACGCCGACGCGCCCGCGCTGCTCACGTTCACGAGCGGCAGCACCGGCACGCCGAAGGCCGCGGTGCGCACGCACGGCATCCTGCGCGCGCAGCTCGACGCGCTGCGGCCGCTCGCCGCGCGCGCGGGGGAGCGCGAGCTCGTGAGCCTGCCGATCGTGGTGCTCGTGAACCTCGCGGCCGGCGCCACGACCGTGCTCCCCGACGCCGACCTGCGACGTCCCGGCGCGATCGACCCGGCACCGGTGCTCGCGCAGCTCGCCGAGCACGACGTGGGCCGCGTGACCGCGTCGCCCGCGTTCCTCGAGCGTCTCGTCGACGCGTCCACCGACGGGGCGCTCGCTCGGTTGGCGTCGGTCGTCACCGGCGGTGGGCCGGTGTTTCCGGACCTCGTGGCGCGCGTGAAGCGCGCCGCCCGCGACGCGCGGATCGTCGCCGTGTACGGCTCCACGGAGGCCGAGCCGATCGCCCACGTGCGCGACGACGAGCTGTCGCCCGACGATCACGCGGCGACGCGCGCCGGCCGCGGGCTGCTCGCCGGGACGCCCGACGCGTGCGTGTCGCTGCGCATCATACACGCGCGTCCGGACGCGCCGCTCGGACCGTTAGGCGCCGCGGAGCTGGAGGCGCTGCGGTGCGCGCCCGGCGAGCCGGGCGAGATCGTCGTCGCCGGCGCGCACGTCGTGCGCGGCTACCTGCGCGGCATCGGCGACGCCGAGACGAAGGTGCGCGTCGACGACGTCGTGTGGCATCGCACCGGCGACGCCGGCTATCTCGACGAGCGCGGACGCCTGTGGCTCCTCGGCCGCGCGGCCGCCGCGATCGTCGACGCGCGCGGCACGCTGTACCCGTTCGCCGCCGAAGCGGCCGCCCGCGCGATGCTCGGCCCGCGCCGCGTCGCCGTCGTCGCGCACCACGGTCGCCGCGTCCTCGTCGTCGAGCGTGGCGCCGACGTCGACGTGCCGACGCTGTTGGGCGCCCTCTCCTGGGCCCACCTCGACGACGTCGCGAGCGTCGACACCATGCCGACCGACCGTCGGCACAACGCGAAGATCGACTACGCGGCGGTGCGGGCGATGTTGCGGTAGTGTCTCACGCGGAGCACGCGGAGAACTGCCTTGGCTGTGTGAATGAACCGCAGAGGACGCAGAGGGCCGCAGAGGACTGCCCTCTTGATTTGAACCACAGAGGACACGGAGGACACGGAGGAGAACCACTTCGATTGTTGGTTTCCTCTGTGTCCTCCGTGTCCTCTGTGGTTCAATATCAAGAAAGGCAGGAAGAGGCAGTCCTCTGCGGCCCTCCGCGTCCTCTGCGGTTCAATTCGAAGCGGCCGAGCCGCAGTCCTCGCCGACCTCCGCGTGAGATCCGATCAGCCGCTGACTGCGTCGGTCGCCAGGAAGCACCGATGCAGCACGCCGTCGGTGACGATGCGGTCGCCGACCTGGCAGTAGAGCCGATACTGCACGCTGCGCACGTCGGGGCGCGGCGTCACCGAGCCGGGCGTGGCGACGGAGCCCTGGTAGAGCACCCCGTCGAGCACGAAGAGGTCGTGATCCGCGTCCGACGGGCCGGCGCGGCGCAGCGGCAGCGTGTCGCCGTGGATCAGCGTCGCCTGGGCGTCGAAGAAGTGCACGTCCACCCACACGCCGTCCGGGTCCACCGGACGACGCACGCGCGCCGCGACGTGGAGGCTCGTCTGCAGGCTCGTCGAGTTCGACGGGTAGCCGGGACGGCTCTCGAACGCGTTCTCCTTCACCGCCGCGTCCTCGGCCACCGTGATGAGCGCCGCGTCGACCGTCGCGCCGGCGCGCGCGTGCAGCGAGTCCGTCGGACGCGGCCGCGGACGCACGACCTCGAAGCGGTAGTTCTCGCCGAACCGACTGTCCCAGACCGTCTCGCCGTCCGCGTCGACGCACTGGAACCACAGCTCCACCTGATCCGTCTCCGGCGGCACCGCGATCTCGGCGGCGACCGCCGTGGTGCGCGGCGCCCGCCGCTCGCGCAGTGTCGCGTGCCGGATCTGGCCACCGGGAAGGAAGCGCGCGTAGCCGACGATCTCCTTCGCCGACGCCCGGAAGCGCGACGGCTCGTAGCGCACGACGAGGGAGCCGCCCGCGGTGATGTCGCCGTGCTGCAGCTCGCGCCATCCGTCGAGGAACGCGAGCACGGCGGCGTCGGGGACGGTCGGATTTCGTGCGGACATCTCTACTCCGGGAATGAGGCTCGAGCTCAGGCGACGGGCGGTGCGGCGAACGTCGGCGCCGCGACCAGGGCGACCGCGCCCAACAGTCGGTATTCGGCCGGGCGGCGGTCCGGCAGGACCGGCGTGAGGCGCGCCGCCTCGGTGAGCGTCCCCTCGGTCAGCGCCTGGCGCAGCGGGCCCTCGATGAAGGCCCAGCCCGCCGTGATCTCGCCGCCGACGTAGATGCGCCCCGGGTTGAACGCGCTCACGACGGACGCGAGCCCGCGCCCGATGTACCAGCCGGTCTCGGCCAGCGCCCAGATCGCCTCCTCCTCCCCACGCCCCGCGCGCCCGACGATCTCCTCGACCGTCGTGGGGCGGGCGTACGCATCGGCGCTCAGCGTCGCGTCGCTCCACCGCTCGCCGGCGGCGCGGCGGGCCCGTCGGTGCATCACGCGCTCCACGTACCGCTCCACCGTCATCGCGTTGCACGTGAACGACTCCCAGCACCCGCGCTTGCCGCACACGCACGTCGGGCCGTGTGGATCGAGCAGCACGTGACCGAACTCGCCGGCGGTGTGCGCCTCGCCCCGCAATGCCTCCCCGTTCGCCACGAGCCCCACGCCGACCCCCTCGGAGATGCTGACATACGCGAAGTTGCGCACGGCTGCCGTCTCCTCCGGTGCGAGCCAGAGTCGCGCCAGCGCGCACGCGATCGGGGCGTTCTCGAGGTACACCGGCAATCCGAGCCGTCGGGAGAGCGGCGCGCAGAGATCCACGTCACGCCAGCGCAGCCGCGGCGCGTACAGCACGCGGCCGGTGCGTCCGTCGACCATCCCCGGCACGACGATCGCCACGCCGCGCCGCTCGCCGTGGCCGGCGCCGAGGCCGCCGGCCGGCGGCGGGTGCAGCACCGGGATGCGCTCGGCCAGCTCGTCGATGAGCGCCTCGGGGGTGTCGGGCGTCGCGAACGTGTCGCGCGCGAGCACCTGCCCGGAGAAGTCGGCGAGCGCGATCGTCGTGTCCGTCGAGCGGACGTCGACCGCGATGGCGAGCTGCGCGTTCGTGCGCACGCGCAGGAGCGTCGGGCGTCGCCCGAGCCCGTGCGTGCCCGAGTCGTCCACGCTCTCGTAGATCGAGCCCGACGCGACGAGCTCGCGTACGATGAGCGTCAGCGCGGAACGCGCGACCTCCATGCGCCGCGCGAGATCCGCCCGCGAGATCGGCTGCTGCTCGCGGATCAGGTTCAGCACGATCTGGCGGTTGACCTCGCGCGAGGTCGAGCGGCTGGCCCGGTGGAAGTTGCGAGTGTTGATCTTCCGCATTCAGCGCTCCTCCGTCTCACGGCGGACGTGCCTCGGACTCTCGGAACTCCCCATCAGCGTTTCCTCCCTCCTGCGCGAGCCCCCCGAACCTCCGACACCCCACACGACGACGCCCCCGCATCCGGACCGGAGCGGGGGCGCGATTGCAGAGCGGTGTCTCACTCAGCGCATTCGCATCCGCGTCCGGTCACGCGCGACTCCGAGAAGGGAGGCACGGGTCGGAAGCGGCTGATTTACGAAGCGACGGGTGCGGAGCATGGTCGGGGAGCCGTGGTGACGCGGCGGACCGAATGCCGGCTGCTTCGCGAATGTACGCCGCCGCACCGGGTCCGTCAATCTTCCGTGTGCCCGAAACGCAGAACGTCTGAATCGTGGAACGCTCCAAGATGGGCCATTACGCGATCGTGACATCCGTTCCGTGCACGTACGGCAGAAATCGCCGTACACCCTCGCGCTCGCTATCCCGGCGGTCGCGTCACGGCGCCTGCGATGCCGCGAGCACCGTCGCCGCGCGGTGGAAGAACGCGCGCACGGCGCCGGCCTGCTGACCGAGGGGCAGCGGCCCGACCGCGTCCGCCGACCGACCGAGCTCCCCCGCGACGCCTCCGGGCCCGTCGGGAACCGCGGCGAGCAGGCGCGCGGCGTGGGCAAACGCGGCGTGCGCGTGCCCGGCATCGGCGTAGTCGGCCGTCGCGGCGTCGCCGGCCGGGACGAGGAGCTGCTCGCCGTGCCACCGCATGAGATCGAGCGTCTCCCGCAACCGCTCGCCCCGCCCCGCGGTCGCCTCCTCGAGCGCCGCGGCGAGCAGGCGGATCCCCTCGGCCACCGACTCGCGCCGCGCCAGCCCATCGACCGCGCCGTCGCGCTGCCGTGCCTCCCAGTCGGCGAAGCGGTTCGCCGCCACCGCGTCCAGCGCCACCGCGTCCAGCGCGACCTCGCCCCCCGACGCTACGGCGATCGGGGCCCCGGCTACCTGCCCCGAGGGCACGTCCTCGTCGGACGAGGCGGCGGGAAGCAGCACGACCAGCGGCGTCACGAGCACCCACAGCCACGGCGCGAGCCGACGCCGCCGCGGCGGCGAGGGCGCCGCGCGCGGCACGACGAGGGCCCGCGCGCGCGCTCCGAGCGCGGGAGACCGGAGCACCCGCACCACCGAGCCGGACGCACGCTCCACGTGGCCGGGCAGACCACCGTTCCGCGCCATCTCGCCGACCTCCGACGACTGCTCCGCGAACCACGACGCCGCTCGCCCGTTGCGCAAGCGTCGCGCCGGTGACGCGTCGCGCGGCCGTCGGTCAGCGCACCGTCGCCCCCTTCCGGTCGTCGGGGACGAAGTGTCGGCGCGCGGGCATCACCACGCGGGGCAGCGAGCGCGCGTCCATCACGGCGTCGCCGGGGATCACGTGGTTCTCCGCCAGGAGATACGCGACCACGGCGTACGTCTCGTCGGGGGTCAGCGATCCGGGCTGCGTGTACGGCATCGCGTGGCGCACGTAGTCGTAGAGCGTCGTCGCGTACGGCCAGTAGTTGCCCACCGTCTTCGCGATCTTGAAGTCGCGATCGAACGGGAACGAGTCGCGCGTCACCGGGTCGAGCGCCGCCGGCTGCACGAGCTTCGGGAAGGCGCCCTGCCCCTCGCCCTTCGCGCCGTGGCAGCTCGCGCACTTCGCCGCGTACACCTGCGCGCCCTCGGCCGCGGTGCCGCGCCCCGCGGGCAGCCCGTGGCCCGTGGTGTCGACGTCGATGTCCCACGCGGCGACTTCCTGCGCCGTCGCCGCGCGTCCCACGCCGTAGCGCTCGGCCGCGGGCGAGGCGTCGCGCGCGCACGCCACCGGTGCGACCGCCGCGAGCGCGGCGAGGTGCCTAACGATGCGGGCGCGCATCAGCTCACCCCGTAGAACACGTGTCCGTCGGCCGTCACGTCCCACGCCCGGATGTGGTTGTAGTGGTAGTCGGTGCCGGGCCCGCGCACGCGCCGGAACTCGGCGAGCGTGGGCTGCGTGTAGCCCGTCTCGTCGACGGCGCGGCTCATGAGGCGCGTGGCGCGCCCGTCCCATCGCCACATGTGGCTGAAGCGCGTGTACGCCTTCGGCAGCACGGGCCCCTGCAGCTCGGCGGCGGCCCACGAGCGGCCGCCGTCGGTGCTCACCTCGACCCGCGTGATGCGTCCGCGCCCCGACCAGGCGAGCCCCGTGATCTGCCACCAGCCGGGGCCCGCGAGCCGCTCGGGATACGCCGGCGACGTGATGATCGACTTCGCGTCCATCTCGAAGCTGAACTGCCGCGACGTGCCGTTAGGCAGCGGGTCGGTGTACTTCGCGGTCTCGTTGCGCGTCATGCTCGGCACCGTCTTCACCTCGAGGCGCCGCAGCCACTTGATGCACATGTTGCCCTCGAACCCCGGGAGCAGGAGCCGCACCGGGTAGCCGTTCGCCGCGCGCAGCGCTTCGCCGTTCTGCGCGTAGGCGACGATCGCGTCGTCGAGCAGCTTCGCCATCGGCACCGAGCGCGTGAGCATGGACGCGTCGCCGCCCTCGGCGAGCACCCACGACGCCCCGCGCTGCACGCCCACCTCGCGCAGCAGCACCGACGCCGGGACGCCCGTCCACTCGCTGTTGCTCGACATGCCGTCGACGTCCTGCGGCGTCATCTCGCGCTTCGGCGTGCGGTACGCGGCGCGGCCGTTCCCCGAGCACTCCACGAAGCAGGTGCGCGTCACGCTCGGCAGGCGCTTGAGGTCCGCGAGCGTGAACATGGTCGGGCGGTCGACGAGGCCGTGCACGAGCAGCTCCCATCGCGCCGGGTCGATGATGGCGACGCCGGCGTGGTGGCGCTGGAAGTGGAGGTCCGACGGCGTGATGGTGCCGGCGAGCGCCTGCAGCGGCGTGTTCGCCGCGCCGGTCGTCACGCCGGTCGGCGCGAGCGCGGGCGTCTCGAACGGCGAGCGCGGTCCCAGCGCCTCCGACGGCGGGCCGGGCACCTTCGTGGGATCGGGCGGCGCCTGCGGCGGTCCGGGCGGCCCGGCGTTCGGCGCCGGCTCGCTCGGCTGCGCGGCGCGCGCCGCCTCCGACACCGCGCCGGCCTTCGCGTTGGGCTGCGCGGTGGCTGCGTTAGGCGCGTTAGGCGGCTGCGTCCATGCGCCGAGCACCGCGCCGCCGGCGGCGGCGGCGGCGCCGCCGAGGAGCGCGCGTCGGGAGAGGGGCGGAGGGGATCCGTCCTGGTCAGGCATCGGAGACTGTGCGGAGGGGGGTCAGAGCGTCGCCGCGCGCGGCGGACGGGGCACGATGGCGCCGTCGGCGTTCGTGCGCGGCAGGACGGGCGGGGGACGGTGGGCCTTGTGGCCCGACTTCGTGTCGTACGGCACGTCGTTAGGCGCGCCGCCGGCGGGCCAGTCGAGCTCCTTCCCCGGCGAGTCGGGGCGCGCGTGCGCGTTCACGTACGCCGCCACGTCGAACGCTTCCTGGGGCGTGAGCGTCTTGCCCGCGCCGAACGGCATGTTGTGCCAGATGAACGTCGCCGCGCGCTCCTCGCGCGCCATCGACGCCCCGACGCTGTACGACTTGGCGCCCCACAGCGCCGGCACGCCGGGCGGGATCGCGGGGTTGCCCGCCCCGTCGGCGCCGTGGCACGCGGCGCACTTGCCGCGGAAGACGGACGCGCCGCGCAGCGTGTCGCCGACGAGCGTGTCCTTCATCGCCACCAGGCCGCCGGCGCCGGGCAGCTTCGCGCCGACCGGCACGCCGCGCGAGATGAACGCGAGGTACGCGAGGATGTCGCTCATCTCGCGGCTCTCCACCGGCAGCCGCCGCCCGGCGAGCGACCGCGTGAAGCAGTAGTTCACGCGGTCGGCGAGCGTGATCGTCGCCCCGGTGCGCTCCATGTACTTCGGGAAGCGCGCGTGCGAGCCGGCGAGCGGTGCCGCGTCGACGTTCCGTCCGCCGTCCAGGTGACAGTTGCGGCACGCGATGCGTCCCGGCGCGTAGTGCGGCAGGCTGTCCGGCGTGTGCTGCAGCAGCGCGAGCCCGCGCCGGATCGACGCGCCGAGCGAGTCGGTCGGGATCTCGGAGTCGGCGGGGGCGCGCCACGCCGCCGGATCGAACGACGCCGCCCGCACCTCGGTCGCGGCCGGCCGGTCGGCGCCGCCCTTCGCCGCGGGCGCGTCGCCGGGCTCGCCTGCCCGACAGGCGGCGAGCGACGCGACGACGAGCGCGGCGACGAGGTGGCGCGGCATGCGGCGAAAGTACACGGGGGAACGCGCGCCGGCGAGCGGGCTTGCCGTCGCTCCCCGGAGAATGTCTCTTCGACGCGACCCAGGCCGGGAGGAGACATGCGACACGTCGACGAAGGAATTCCGCGCCGTGGCTTTCTCGGACGACTCACGCTCGCGGCCGCGGCGCTCGCCGCGCGCCCGGCCGGTGCGCAGCCGCGCGCCATGGCCGACGAGGCGTGGCTGCGCGGACTGACGGCGAAGCACCGCACGGTGTTCGACATCCCGTCGCACAACAACGGGCGCGCGCTGATGCAGGCGGCGAACTTCCTCGACGCGTACGAGCGCGACTACGCGGCGTCGCCGCACGACGTGAACCTCGTGCTCGGCTTCCACGGCACGTCGCTGCCGCTCGTGCTCTCCGACGCGATGTGGTCGAAGTACCGGCTCGGCGAGCAGTACACGATCGCCGACCCGCAGAGCCAGAGCGCCTCGACGCGCAACCTGTTCACCGCGGCGAACGGCGGCGCGCGCATGCCGGTGACCGCGGCACAGACGGTCGAAGCGCTGCAGAAGCGCGGCGTGCTGTTCCTCGCGTGCAACAACACGATCATCAACACGTCGCGCCGACTCGCCGCCGCGGGACTCGGCGCCGAGCCCGCGATCCGCCAGGACCTCGCGGGCGGGCTGCTGCCGGACGTGGTGCTCGTGCCGGATCTCTACATCGCCATCGGGCACATGCAGGAGCGAGGGATCTCGTACCTGCAGGTCGGCTGATCGGTCTCACGCGGAGCCGCGGAGAACGCCGGGGAACTGCCTTGGCGGTGTGAACGAACCGCAGAGGGCCGCAGAGGGCCGCAGAGAACGGCAACTGCTTCAACTGCTTTCTTACCACAGAGGACACAGAGGACGCAGAGAAACCACCTTTCTTGAAGGGTTTTCCTCCGTGTCCTCAGTGTCCTCTGTGGTTCAATTCAAAGAGGGAGTCCTCTGCGGCCCTCTGCGGCCCTCTGCGGTCGAAAGGTGTTCTCCGCGTTCTCCGCGTCTCCGCGTGCGCCAAGTCAGCCCCCGAACGCGCCGCGGTTCTGCCACACGACGAGCGCGCCGAGGAGCACGAGAAACACGCCGAACGCGCGGCGCAGCGTGAGCGCGGGGATGTGGCGCACGAGGCGCGTGCCGATCACGATGCCGACGATCGCCACGGCGGTGAACGCGGCGACGAGCGGCCATGGGACGTGCACGCGCCCCGCGTAGCCCGCGTAGCCCGACGCGGAGTTCATGGCGATGACGACGAGCGACGTGCCCACGGCCTGCTTCATCGGCACGTGCGCGAGCACGACGAGCGCGGGGACGATGAGGAATCCGCCGCCGATGCCGACGAGCCCCGTGAGGAAGCCGACGCCGAGCCCCACGGCGTAGACGAGCGGACGCACGTGCGCCGATCCATCCACGGCGTCGACCGCTTCGGCGTCGCGCAGCGCGCGCGGACGGCGCAGCATCGACGCCGCCGCGGCGAGCATCACGGCGCCGAGCAGCAGCAGCTGGAGCGGTCCCCGCACGCGCGCGGCGAATCGCGCACCGGTGAACGAGCCGAGCATCGCCACCACGCCGAACAGCAGCGCGACGCGCAGGTTCACGTTCCCCTCGCGCCAGTGGCGCACGGCGCCGACGAGGCTCGTCGTGCCGACGACCGGAAGGCTCATCGCGATCGCCGGCTTCGCCGCGTAGCCGAGGACGTAGACGAACACCGGGACCGTGAGGATCGACCCGCCGCCGCCGAGGAGGCCGAGCGACAGGCCGATGAGCGCCGCGAGGGCGAGTCCGAGAGCGAGCATCGCGGCGGAACTTATCGCGCGCGCCCGGCATCACCAGACGCGCGCGTGCCTAACGGTGTGCCGCGCTCACGGGCGCGCGCTCACGAGCGCGGGCGAATGTGCACGGTGGTGCGCATCCACGGGTGGATGCAGCACTGATACAGCTCCGTCCCCACCTCGTCCGGCGTATCGGGGAAGCTGCCGCCCGGCCGCACGTCCGCGCTCGCCGGCAGCGCGAGACACTCCGGCGCGGGAATCGGGTTGCCGGACAGGTCGTTCAGCAGCTGCAGGCGGCCGCCGCCGAAGTGTGCCACCTCGGTGAACGTGTGCACCTCGCCGCCGCGGTTCACGGCGAGCAGCGTCGTGCCGAGCGGGATCGTCACCTCGCCCGGCTCGAAGCGCCACGCCTGCGCGGCGCCCGTCCGCTGGATCTCGGCGATGAAGTCGGGGAGCGTCACCCCGCGCTCGGGGCGAATGCAGGTGCCGGCGCCGAGCGTGTTGAACGTCAGCGCGTCGCACCGGTCGAACATCTGGATCGGCTGCTGCTTCACCTTCGCCGCTGCGAGACTCGCGGCCGCGGGCGTGCGTGCGCCCGGCCCCGTCGTGTCGGGGTGATCGGCGCACGCCTGGGCGGCGAGCAGGATGACGGAGAGCATGATCGTGCGTGAGCGGCGCATCGGAGAACCTCGCAGGTCGAGAGCACGTTGCGCGGGCGGACGGTCGCCGCGAGCCGCGCGGGGCGCGGTCCCGATCGTCGGGCCTCTGCGCTCCCGTCGGCTGAAACGCGCAACGCGCGCCGCCCAGGACATCGGGTGGCGCGCGTCGCGAGCGGATCTCGACGTGCGGTGCTGCGACTCGATGCGCGTCAGCAGCGCATCAACTGCACGTCAGCTGCACGACGGGCGGCCGCGCGGCAGCGCGATCGTGCAGTTCTTCGTCGTGCCGTCCTGTGTGATCGTGAGCTTCGCCGTCGCCGAGCCGTCGTACGTGATCACCTCGCGGCGCGTCGTCGACTGCGCGGCCTGGCCGGTGAACGTCACCGTCGCCGACATGGCGCGGATCACCGTGCCCGCCGTCGGATACGGACGCGTGTTCGTCGACGTCGCGACGGGGATGACGAGCCCGCGCGTCGTGTCGCCGGTGGCGCGCGTCGACGTGAACGCGCCGGCCGAGCTCTGGCCCGTCGTCGACTCGCGACCCGCGGCGGTCGCGTTCACGGTGCGCTGCGTGCTGCCCGTCGCGAGGCCGGACACCACGCGGTCACTCGACTCGTTCACCGTCGTCGACGCGCTCGTGATGGTCACGCGCGAGGAGTCGGGCCCGCGGCCGAGACCGAAGAAGCCCGGGCCGCCGTGTCCGTGCCCGTCGCGACCGCGCCCGGAGTCGGCGGTGAACGTCGTCGTCCCGGTCACCGTGCGGTGCTCCGAGATGGAGTTCGTCGTCGCGGTGTCGTACGCCGCCTGCGGCGAGCCGGCGGCGTTCTTGAACTGGATCGTGCGCGCGATCGTGAGGCCGTTGCGCGTCTCGCTCGGGCAGGTGACGACGCCGGTCGTCGCGCTGTAGGTGCCGCCGGTGCACGTCGCCGCGACGCCGAACGGCCCGCCGTGCGGCCCGTGGCCGGGTCCGCCGCCGAACGCGAAGAACACCTCGCCGACGTAATCGGCGCCGAGGCCGCCGCCGAGCAGGCTGCCGATGCCGAGGGCGTTGCGCCCCGGGCCACCCGGGCCGGGGATCCACGCCGCCTGCGTCGCGCCGGACGCGAAGCTGGTGGAGAGCTGATCCATGCCCGGCGAGAGCGTCGTCAGGGCGTTCGCGAGAAAGTCGCTGGTGCTCGCGCTGGGCGAGGTGGCCGACTCGCCGCACGCCGCGGCGGCGAGCACGAGGGCGCCGGCCACGGCGCGCGAAGTGGTGCGGTTCATGGGCTGGTTTCGTCTCCGGGGTTGAGCCGACCCGGCCGGCGCCCGACTTCGCTCGGGCCCGCGCCGGTCCACAGCGAGAGGACACGGAGCCATGCGATCACCCCTACGTCCGCGTCAGCCGTCGCGTGCGCTGGCCCGGTCGCCCCCCGGCAGCCACGGGGCGAGCCGTTCCCGCAGCACCCGCAGCGCCTTGCCCATCTGCGCCTCGACGGTCTTCACCGAGATCTCGAGCGACCGCGCGATCTCGGCGTACGACAGGCCGTGCACGCGACTGAGCTCGAACACTTCGCGACAGCGTGGCGGCAGTCCGGCGACGGCGTCGCGCACCGCCGAGTCCAGTTCGGCCTCCACGAGGCGGGACATGCCTTCGGGCGCGTCGGCATCGCGGCCGCCGATGTAGGGCGCGCTCTTCTGCTGGACGCGGAGGTGGCGGACGTGGTTCAGCGCCCGATTGCGCGCGGCGCGGATGAGATACGCGCGCGGGCTCTCCTCCTTGCCGAGCGACTCGCGGCGGCGCCACACCTCGAGCAGCACGTCCTGCACGACCTCCTCGGCCACGGCGCGCTCGCGGACGATGCCTTCGGCGATGCGCACGAGCGGCGGATACCAGGCGCGGAAGATCGCGTCGAACGCCTCCTCGTCGCCGGTGGCCAGTCGGGCGAACAGCGCGCGCTCGGCCTCGCCGCGGGTGGCGGTCGCTCGGTCGTCCGTCACGTGGGTGCGCGGTGGTCGGGCGGAATGCGGAACGAGGGGTGCGAGGAGACGCGGAGGACGTGCCGCGCACGCTGGCGCACGTCCGCACACGCTTGACCGCGCCGAACCGTTGCGCCAGTCTGCTCGCGCAGCCCGCCGGCCGCCGTAGGGGTAGCCGGCAACCAGGGTGTCAACAAGGGTCATGGATCATCAGCCAGGCGCCGACCTCCCGCCCGACGAGTCGAACGAGCCGGGCGATCCGGGATGGGAGGCGATCGCCCGCGACCTCGCCGGCGAGGCGGACCCGGCATCGGCGTCGACGGCGCGGACCTGGCGCGGCGAGCACCCCGACGACGCGGCCGCGGTCGACGCGCTCGACCGCACGCTCGACCGGCTCGCGTTCGCGGCACCGCCGGATCTCGACGTCGAGGCCGCGCTCCGCCGGGTGAAGGCGCGCCGCGCCGAGGAGGCCACGCGCACGCCGGCGGACGTGTTCCCGCTCCGCCCGCGACCGCGGGCGTGGCCGGTCGCGGCGCGCGCCGCGGCGGCGCTGCTGCTCGTGGCAGGCGGCGTGGCGGGGTGGCGCGCGCTGCGCGGGCGCGCGGCGACCGAGGACGTCGCCGGGCGCACGTTCGCCACCGCGGTGGGCGTGCGCGACTCGCTGCGCCTCCCCGACGGCAGCCGCGTGCTGCTCGGCCCCGGGAGCACGCTCGACGTGGCGAGCGATTTCGGCGCGGCGCGGCGCGAGGTGCGGCTGCGCGGCGAGGCCTACTTCACCGTCAGGCACGACGCGCGGGCGCCGTTCGTGGTGCGCACCGGCGCGGCGAGCGTGCACGACGTCGGCACGGCGTTCGTGGTGCGCGACGGCAGCGACGGGCGCGTGACGGTGGCCGTCACGGACGGCGTGGTGATGCTGCGCGCGGCGACGGCCGACACGGCGGGCGTGCTGGTGCGGGCGCACGCGCGCGGCGTGGTGGTGCCGGGACGCTCGCCCGTCGTCGCGACCGACGTCGTGACGGAGCAGGACCTGTCGTGGACGCGCGGGCAGCTCGCGTTCCGGGACACGCCGTTCCCCGAGGTGGCGGCGGAGCTGCGGCGGTGGTACGGCGTGGAGCTGCGGCCGGCCGACCCGTCGCTCGCCGCGTCGCTCGCCGAACGGCACCTCACGGCGGCGTTCCACGGCGAGCCGGCGGACGAGGTGCTGCGGGTGGTGGCGCTCGCGTTAGGCGCGTCGATCGAGCGACGCGGCGATACGGCGTTCGTGCGACCCTGAGACGGCGACCTTGAGACGGCGACCGTGCGACGGCGACCGTGCGAAGGGCGACCGTGCACACTCGATCGGTCGCCGTCACGTGGTCGCCGTCTTCCAGGTCGCCACGCTCACGGTCGCCGGGCTCGCGGTCGCCGTTCCCGCGTGGGCGCAGCCCCGCACCGTCGCGGCGGCGGGCGAGGTCGGCGGGCGCGCGTGGCCCACGCCGCTCGACCGGCCGGTGTCGCTGCACCTGCGCGACGTGGCGCTGCGCACCGCGCTCGACCGGCTCGCCGCGGCGGCGCGGGTGCGGCTGTCGTACAGCGCGGAGACGCTGCCGCTCGACCGCAGCGTGAGCGTGGCGTGCGACGCGACGCCGCTCGGCGCGGCACTGGAGGCGGTGCTGCGCGGCGCGGAGGTGCAGCCCGTGGTGGTCGGCGTGGAGCAGGTCGTGCTCGCGCCGGCGCGCGTGCCGGCAGCCGCCGCGGCGTCCGACGAGGTGCCTAACGCCTCGCCGTCCGCGCCGATGGCGGTGGCGCGCATGGCGGTGCTCGATCAGGTCGTCGTCACGGGGAGCGCGGCCGGCGCGTCGCAGCGCGCGCTGCCGTTCGCGCTCGACGTCGTGCGCGCATCGACGGGCGCGCCGGGCATCGGCATGTCGACGCTCGCGCACGGCATCGACGGCACCGTGCCAGGCATCTGGGTGTGGACACAGTCGCCGTCGTCGCTGCTCGCGCGCTACGGCAGCATCCGCGGCGCGAGCTCGTTCGGCCTGACGGCGCCGAAGATCTACATCGACGGCATCGAGGCGGCGAACCCGCTGCTCGTGACCGCGCTGTCGCCGGAGAGCGTCGAGCGCGTGGAGGTGATCCGCGGGCCGCAGGGCGCGGCGTTCTACGGCGCGGACGCGATCAGCGGCGTGATCAACGTGGTCACGCGGCACGACGGCGCGGCCGACGGCGGACGGCAGCTCGAGGTGCGCAGCGGCGTCGGCGCGGCGGGCAGCGCGTTCGCCGAGCATCCGGCGCTCGTGCAGGATCATGGCGCCGCGCTGCGCGAGGGATCGGGTGCGCGCTCGCGCGGGGTGTCGCTCTCCGGCAGCTCGATCGGCGCGTACGTCCCCGGCGCCGGTGCGCGGCACCTGTTCGGCAACGCCTACGCGCGACGCGTCGGCTCGGCGTGGGCGCTGAGCGCCACCGCGTACGCCGACGGCGCGTCCGCGAACACGGCACCGAGCCCCCTCGTCGCCGCGGCGCTGCCGACGCGTCCGGGCGGCGGGACGACCGGCGGCGGGACTGCCGGTCGCCAGGTCCCCGCGACCGACGCGCCGCGGCAGTCGGTGTGGCAGTACACGTTAGGCGGCACGGCGACGCACGCGGCGGGCGAGCGGTGGACGCACGTGGTGCAGGCGGGGGTGAACGGCTACCGGCTCACCGGGCTCGCCGTCGATCCGGTCGCGGTCCCGTCGTCGGTGGATTCGGCGCTGCTCGCGGCGCGCGGCGGCGCGGACCGCGGGACGCTGCGCGCGAGCAGCGTGGCGCGGTGGGGCGAGGAGCGCGGGCTCGGCGGCTCGGTGACGCTCGCCGGCGACTGGGCCGTGCTGCGCGACGGAACCGCCGCGACGGCGTCGCCCGACGTGCCGCGGGGACCGGGTGCGGCGGGCCAGGTGCCTAACGACGTCACGATGGGCCACTCGACGTGGCTGCAGACGGCGGGGCTCTCCGCGCAGGCCACCGCGGGATGGCGCGAGGTGGCGTACGTGACGGCGGGGCTGCGCGGGGAACGCAACGGCGGCTACGCGGAGGCGAGCCGCTACGCCGCGCTGCCGATGTTCGGCGCCACGGTCGTCGGCCAGCGCGGCGACGTGACGGTGAAGCTGCGCACCGCGTACGGCCGCGGGCTGCGCCCCGCGCGCACGACGACGCGCTTCACGACGTGGCACGGCGGCGGCTTCGGGGCGCGCGTGCCCGACCTCGCGCCGGAGGAGCAGCGCGGCGTCGAGGGGGGTGTCGACCTGTACGTCGGCCGGGCGTTCGGCGTCCACGCGACGGCGTTCGACCAGCGCGCGTCGGGGCTCATCCAGCAGGTGTCGATCATCGCGCCGGGAGCGGACACGCTGCCCCCACGCGGCGGTCCGGCCGGCGCGCGGCGCATCACGTACGCGCTGCAGAACGTCGGCGTGATCACGAACCGCGGCGTGGAGCTCGAGGCGACGTGGCGCGCGGGGCCGCTCGGCCTCGCGGGGACGTTCACGCGCGTCGACAGCCGCGTGCGGCAGCTCGCGCTCGGCTACACGGGCGACCTGCGCCCCGGCGACCGCATGCTCGAGGTGCCGGCGCGCACGCTCGGCGTCGACGCGTCGTGGAGCGCGCCGCGGTGGGCGGCGACGCTCGGCGCGTCGCGCGCGTTCGACTGGACGAACTACGACCGGCTGCGGCTCGCGCAGGCGTACACGAGCAACGCACACGAGGCGCGCGAGCTGGTGGGCGCGCCGCTGCGCGCGTACTGGCGCACGTACGACGGCGTCACGCACCTGCGCGCGAGCGTCGCTCGCGACGTCGTGGCCGGCTTCGGCATCGTCCTCGCCGGCGACAACCTGCTCGACCGCCAGCGCGGCGAGCCGGACGACGCGACCGTGCTGCCGGGGCGGACTTTGTCGTTAGGCGTGCGGGCGAGGTTCTGACGGGACTCGGGACTCGGGACTCGGGACTCGGGACTCGGGACTCGGGACTCGTTAGGCACCGAGTCCCGAGTCCCGAGTCCCGAGTCCCGAGTCCCGATCACCGCCGCACGAGCCGGAACGCGATGTCGCGTCCGAGGCCGCCGAACGCGAGCGAGATCCAGAGCATGGCGAGGTGCTCCAGCTCGCGGCTGCGCGCGAGCGGGCCGGCGTCCACGGCGTCGAAGCCGAGCGCGGCGACGAGCAGGCGCACGGCGGACTTCGCCTCGGGGTCGTCGCCGGCGTAGAACATCACCGTCGGCTCGCCGCCGTACACCGGGTCGGCCATGTTGCTGAAGCCCGTCGTGTTGAACGCCTTCACGACGCGCGCGCGCGGGGCGAGCGCCTGCACGCGCTCCGCGCCCGACTCGCACGCGGGCCCGACGTCGAGCGTGAGCCCCGGGCCGAGCGGGTTCGTGGCGTCGACGAGCACCACGCCGTCGAGCGCGGGGCCGAGCTCGCGCAGCGCGTCGGGCACGGCATCCCACGGCGTGGCGAGCACCACGACGTCGGCGCCGCGCGCCGCCTCCTCGGGCGTGACGACCGACGCGCCGGCCGGGAGCGCATCGCCGCCCTTCACCGCGTCCGCGCCGCGCGACGGATCGCGCACGCCGAACGCCACCTCGTGCCCGCGCTGCGCCCACCGTCGTCCCAGCGTGCCGCCGACGTTCCCCGCTCCGATCACCGCGATGCGCATGGCGCCCCCCGCCCAGAACCGTTAGGCGCCCGGCGCGTGCCGCCGGGTCGCGCCGGCAGCATGTACGGGAACCCCCGCGGCGTCAAGCGCGCCTAACGTGAGGGTCTCGGCCGGTTGACGTGTCGTTACGACAGCGCCCCACTCGCGACCTTCCTCACACGACGTGCTCTCCATGCCGCATCACGCCGCCTCGCCCGACGCCGACCGCTGCGCCGCCGCCTGCCCCCTCGCCAGCGCGGCCGGCGCCGTCGGCGCCCTCGATCGCCGCACGTTCCTCTCGCAGTCGCTGCTCGCCGCCGCGGCGGCGGCGCTCGCGGCGTGCGGCGCGGCGGGCGACACGCTCACGGCGCCGGCGAGCGTGAACTCGTCGATCGACGTCGCGAGCTACCCGGCGCTCGCGAGCACGGGCGGCATCGCGGTGGTGTCGCTGAGCGGCACGCGGCTGGCCATCGTGCGCACCGGCACGTCGTCGTTCGCGGCGCTGTCGCTCGTCTGCCCGCACGAGGGGGGCAGCATCAACCAGAACGGCACCGGCTTCCTGTGCTCGAAGCACGGCGCGCGGTTCACCGCCTCGGGCACGTGGACGGGCGGCGAGCGCACGACGAACATGCGCTCGTATCCGGCGACCTACGACGCGACGACGGGCACGCTCACGATCGGCTGAGAGGGCGGGAGAGCCGCGTCAGTCGGCGGCGCCCTCGGCGTCCGCGTGGGTCGCGTCGTGGGACGCCCCGTCCTCCTCGAACAGCATCACCGACGGCTCGTCCGACAGGCCCATCGACCGGACGAGCCGCGTGAGGCTCACGGCGAGGCGCTGGAGCTGCCGGTCGTCGAGCGTCTCGAGCGCCATCAGCACGCGGCGCGTGGGCGGATGCGGGGCGTGCTCGAGCGTCCCCCGCCCGCTCTCGGTCGGCAGGATCTCGACCCGGCGGCGGTCGACGTCGGAGCGGCGGCGCTCGACGAGGCCGCGCGAGGCGAGCCGGTCCACGACCGCGGCGACCGAGGTACGGTCGGTGAGCGTGCGCTGGGCGAGCTCGCTGAGCGAAGCGCCGGGCGCCGCGGCCACCTGCTCGAGAACGAAGAGCTGTGCGGCGCTCAGCCCGGTGCTCTTCTCGACTCCGCTGTTCGCGAGGCGGAGCGCACGGACGATGCGGCGGAGCGCGTCCAGCGTCGCCGCGGAGGCGGCGGCACGGCCGCGCGGACGCCCGGAGGGGTCACGCATGACAGACGGTCGGGAGATACGGTCGGTGTGCGGCGATGGACCATCGACGTCGACTGCCGACCGCCGCGCGCGGACCTAACGTACGCCGCATCGACGACACCCGACACCCCGGCGCGAACCAGCGGCTCCCGACCCGCCGGCCCGTCACCCGCCCCCGCCCTCGCCCGCCTTCACCTGCCCGTGGTTCAGTAGAGCCACCAGAGTAACGCCGCCGAGCACGTTGCCCAGCAGTGTCGGCACAAAGAAATGTATATAGTCGCCCCACGACGCCTGCGCGCCGAGCACGAGGTAAAACACGTCGACCGAGCCGGCGATGCTGTGCGCGAAGTGCGCGAGCGCGATGAGATAGGTCGGCACGACGATCGCCGCGAGGCGCGCCGACTCGGCGCCGGGAAGCAGCCAGACCATGAGCGCGACGAGCCACCCGGCGTAGATCGCGCGGAGAAAGATGACGGCGGCGCGCGGCGCGACGACCTCGTGCGCCATGGCGCGGAGCTCCGCGTGGACGTCCGCGCCGACGAGCTCCGTGTGGCCGAGCACCCAGGCGAACAGCGCGCCGCCGAGCAGGTTCGCGACGAGCACGATGCCCCACAGGCGGAGCACGTTAGGCAGCTTCGTGACGTCGCGCAGCAGCGGCAGCACGGGGGTCAGCGTGTTCTCGGTGAACAGCTGCTGCCGCCCCATGACGACGAAGATGAAGCCGACGGTGTAGCCGAGCACCGCGACGGCGTGGCGCCACGGGGCGGGCGGGATGGCCGCCTGGAGCAACGCCTGGGCGAGGAACGAGAAGCCCATCGCGAGCCCGGCGGCGAGCCCCGACCAGAACAGCGCCGCCGAGGGCCGCTGGAGCTCCTCCTCCCCCTCGAGCCGGATGGCCTCGTAGACCACGTCGGGGCTCGCCGACTGCCGCTCCATCGCCTCCGACTGCTGCTCGTCGTCTTCCGACGCTCCCGACTGTTGGGACTCCTCGTTCTTCCCGGCCACGTCGTCCTCGCTTGGCGGTGTCGCGCCGCTGCTCGGCATGCTGCGGGCCGCGGCGCGCAGGCTGCGCTCACGCTCGTCGTCTCAGCGATCGCCGGACCAGTCGGTGAGCGCGGCGACGGCGGTGTATGTGCCCGCCAGCGTACCGAACAGGCGACGCGCGGGCGCTGGAAAGCCGAGCGCGAGCGGCGCGGCGGCGACGGCGGCGGAGGTGGTGTAGTCGATCACGCCGTGCGCGAGCGGAGTGATGGGCTTCTTCATCGTGAGCGTCTCGGTGATGAGGGATGCACAGGGATGCGCGCGGAGCGAAAGAGGCGTTCCACCGGATTCGCGGGTGCGCGAGTCGTCGCGCATTAGTGCTGACCGGAACGGTTCCTGCTATTGCATCGGGCCCGATGCAGTGATGCAGTAGCGGGTCGGCACGCGGACTCGTGGGCGGGGTGGCACGGGACTCTCGGGAGTCGCCGCGTGTGGAACGTCATCACGAGGAACTCCGCATGGAACGTCTCCAGAGGCGCGCTGCGCTCCGACACGCACGCACGCTTCGTCGCCTTATGATTGGGATCACACTAGTCAGTGTGATCCCGGCCGCCTGCACGCGCGAGCGGGAACGCGCGCTCACGACGCGGGAGGCGAAGGTCCCCGCACTGCCGCCGGCGAGCGGCCCGCGCGCGAGCGTCACGCTCGAAGCCGACGACGGCCAGTGGACGCGGCCGTCGAAGACGTACGACGGCATCCGCTTCAGCGGGCTCGATCAGATCAACACGACGAACGTGAAGCAGCTGCGGCCCGCGTGGACGTTCTCGACGAGCGTGCTGCGCGGCCACGAGGAGGCGCCGCTCATCGTGAACAACACGATGTACCTGGTGACGCCGTTCCCGAACATCCTGTACGCGCTCGACCTCACGCAGCCGGGCGCGCCGGTGAAGTGGCAGTACGAGCCGAAGCCGGAGAGCGCGGCGCAGGGCGTGGCGTGCTGCGACGTGGTGAACCGCGGCCCGGCGTACGACAACGGCCGCATCTACTACAACACGCTCGACAACCACGTCGTGGCGGTCGACGCGAACACGGGCAAGGAAGTGTGGAAGACGCGCGTCGGCGACATCAACATGGGCGAGACCATGACGATGGCGCCGCTCGTCGTGAAGGGGAAAGTCCTCGTCGGCAACTCGGGCGGCGAGATGGGCGTGCGTGGGTGGCTCAAGGCGCTCGACGCGGGGAGCGGCAAGGTGCTGTGGACCGCGTACACGACGGGGCCCGACGCGGACGTGCTGATCGGGCCGCGCTTCAAGCCGTTCTACGCCGATCACAAGGGCAAGGACCTCGGCGTGTCGACGTGGCCGGGGACGACGTGGAAGATCGGCGGCGGCAGCGTGTGGGGCTGGCTGACGTACGACCCGGCGGCGAACCTCGTGTACTACGGCGCGGCGAACCCGGGCCCGTGGAACCCGGGGCAGCGGCCGGGCGACAACAAGTGGACGTCGACGATCTTCGCGCGCGACCCGGACACGGGCGAGGCGGTGTGGGCGTATCAGATGAGCCCCCACGACCTGCACGACTACGACGGCGTGAACGAGAGCCTGCTCATCGACGTGCCGTGGAAGGGGACCGTTAGGCACGCGCTGCTGCACCCGGATCGCAACGGCTACGTCTATCTCATGGACCGGCTGACGGGCGAGGTGCTCTCCGCCGAGCCGTTCGTGCACATCACGACGACGAAGGGCGTCGACCTGAAGTCGGGGCGGCTGCAGTACATCGAGGGGATGGACGCGGGGATCGGCAAGGTGACGCGCGACATGTGCCCCGCGCCGCCGGGCGGCAAGGACTGGCAGCCGTCGTCGTTCTCGCCGCGCACGGGGCTCGCCTACATCCCGCACCAGAACCTCTGCTACGACGCCGAGGGGCTCGAGGCGAACTACATCGCCGGGACGCCGTACGTCGGCATGAACGTGAAGATGAAGGCGGGGCCCGGCGATCCGGCGAACCACCGCGGCGAGCTGACGGCGTGGGACCCGGTGAACATGCGCCCGGCGTGGAAGATCACCGAGAGCTTCCCGGTGTGGAGCGGCACGCTGGTCACCGCGGGCGACGTCGTGTTCTACGGCACGATGGACGGGTGGTTCAAGGCGGTGGACGCGCGCAACGGCCAGCAGCTCTGGCAGTTCAAGGTGAGCTCGGGGATCATCGGCCAGCCGGTCGCGTACCGCGGACCGGACGGCAAGCAGTACGTCGCCGTCGTCGCCGGCGTCGGCGGGTGGTCGGGCGCGATCGTCGCCGGGGGACTCGACGCGCGGGACTCGACGGCGGCGCTGGGCTTCGTGGCCGCGATGGCCGACCTGCCGCAGAAGACGACCAAGGGAGGGACGCTCTATGTGTTCAGCCTTCCGTGAGGGCAGGAGGGCACGAGGGCACGAGGGCAGGAGAATCGCTCGTGCCCTCCTGCCCTCCTGCGCTCTTGCCCTCCTGTTAGGCACCGCCTGCGACCGCGAGGTGCGCCGCTTCCGCGAGTCGCCGCCGAGCGCGCAGCCGGCGGGTCTCGTGCGCGTGAGCACGCTGCAGCCGGGCCCCGTCCTCGACTCGGCGCACCTCGGCAACATCTATCAGGAGAACGCGTACGCGGTGACGCAGGGGCAGCGGCTGTTCGGCTGGTACAACTGCGCCGGCTGCCATGCGAACGGCGGCGGCGGCATGGGGCCGGCGCTCACCGACGACCAGTGGATCTACGGCAGCGCGCCGGAGCAGATCTACCAGACGATCGCCGAGGGGCGGCCTAACGGGATGCCGTCGTGGGGCGGGCGCATCCCGACGCCGCAGATCTGGATGATCGTCGCGTACGTGCGGTCGCTCTCCGGGCTCACGCCGTCGTGGTCGCGCAGCGCGCGGCAGGACCACCTGATGAACACGCCGGGCTCGCAGTCGCTGCAGCACGCGGAGACGCCGAAGATGTCGACGCCGGGGAGCGGCGCCGAGATGCCGACGACGTCGCCGCAGGCGTCGAAGCCGATGGCACCGGCGGCCGCGAGCACCACGCCCGGAACCACGAAGCCGGCCCGGCCATGAGCGGAACCTCCCAGGGTAGGAGGGCAGGAGCGCACGAGGAGAGGAGAGGGTCTGCTCGTGCCCTGCTGCGCTCGTGCCCTCCTGCCCTGCTGTTAGGCGCGTGCCGCGGCGCGACGTACCAGTCGGTGCTCGAGCCGAAGGGGCCGCAGTCGGCGCGCGTGCACGACCTGTGGCGGTTCGCCCTGATCGTCGCGACGGTGGTGTTCGTGCTCACGGTCCTCGCGACGCTGTGGGCGGCGTGGGCCGGCGCACGGCGGCGGCGTGCCGGACTGCCGCCGGACCTCGTGGACGAGCGCGGGATGACGCGCGGCGTGACCATCGCCACGGTGGCGACGGTCGCCATCCTGATGACGTTCCTCGTCTATGACCTGTCGGTGGGGCGCACGACCACCCGCGCCCCGAGCCGCAACGCGCTGACGATCGAGGTGACCGGACACCAGTGGTGGTGGGAGGTGACGTACGCCGACCCGTCGCCGCGCGGCCGGTTCACGACGGCGAACGAGATTCACATCCCGGTGGGACGGCCGGTGGTGTTCGTGCTGAACGCGTCGGACGTGATCCACTCGTTCTGGGTGCCGAACCTGTCGGGCAAGCGGGATCTCATCCCCGGGCGCACGACGTCGCTGTGGTTCCAGGCCGACACGCCGGGCGTGTACCGCGGGCAGTGCGCGGAGTTCTGCGGCTACCAGCACGCGAAGATGGCGCTGTTCGTCGTCGCCGAGCCGCCGGCGCAGTACGCGGCGTGGGCGCAGGCGGCGATGTCGCAGGCGCCGCCGCCGAGCGACCCGGCAGCGGTGCGCGGCCAGCAGGTGTTCATGAAGAGCTCCTGCGCGCTGTGCCACAACATCGAGGGGACGCCCGCCGGGTCGCACGCCGGCCCGGACCTCACGCACCTCGCGAGCCGCCGCACGATCGCCGCGGGAACGCTGCGCAACACGCGCGGCAACCTCGCGGGGTGGATCGTCGACCCGCAGCGGATCAAGCCGGGGGCGAACATGCCGCCGAACCAGCTCTCGCCCTCGGATCTCGAGGCGCTGTTGACCTATCTCCAGTCGCTCCGATGACGACCGTCGCAATTCCCGACCTTCCGGAACGACGCGGGCGCGACGAGGCCGAGGAGCGGGCCGAGCTCGCGATCACGTGGCGGCCGCGCCCCGGCCTCTGGGGGTGGCTCACGGCCGTCGACCACAAGTCGATCGCGAAGCGCTACGTCGCGACGTGCCTGCTGTGGTTCCTGCTCGCCGGCGTGAACGCGGCGCTGATGCGGCTGCAGCTGTCGCGGCCGGAGAACCATCTGTTAGGCCCCGACACGTACAACCAGGTCTTCACGGTCCACGGCTCGGCGATGATGTTCCTGTTCGCCGTGCCGATCATGACGGCGATGGCGCTCTACCTCGTGCCGCTCATGGTCGGCACGCGCGACCTCGCGTATCCGCGGCTGAACCAGTTCGGCTACTACACGTTCCTCATCGGCGGGCTGCTCCTGTTCGCGTCGTTCTACCTGAACATGGGGCCCGACGCGGGGTGGTTCATGTACACGCCGCTGTCCGGGCCGCAGCAGTCGCCGGGGCACCGCGTCGACGTGTGGGCGCAGATGGTGACGTTCACCGAGATCGCGGGGCTCGTCGCGGCGGTCGAGGTCATCGTCACCGTGTTCAAGCTGCGCGCGCCGGGGATGTCGCTGAACCGCATCCCACTCTACGTGTGGTCGGCGCTCGTCATCTCGTTCATGATCGTGTTCGCGATGCCGAGCGTGGCGATCGCGAGCACGCTGATGCTGGCGATGGACCGGCTGGTGGCGACGCAGTTCTTCAACCACGCCGAGGGGGGCGACCCGCTGCTCTGGCAGCACATGTTCTGGTTCTTCGCCCACCCCGAGGTCTACATCATGTTCATCCCGGGGCTCGGGTTCGTCTCGTCGATCGTGGAGACGTTCACGGGGCGGAAGATCTTCGGCTACCCGGTGATGGTGCTGTCGCTGTTCCTCACCGGCTTCGTCGCGTTCGGGCTGTGGGTGCACCACATGTTCGCGACGTCGATCCCGCAGCTCGGGCAGACGTTCTTCACCGCGGCGAGCGTGCTGATCGCGGTGCCGAGCGGGGTGCAGATCTTCTGCTGGATCGCGACGATCTGGTCGGGGCGGCCGCGATTCACGACGGCGATGATGTTCGCGCTCGGCTTCATCGTCGTGTTCACGATCGGCGGGCTGACGGGCGTGATGGTCGCCTCGGTGCCGTTCGACCTGCAGGTGCACGACACGTACTTCGTCGTCGCGCACTTCCACTACGTCATCATCGGCGGCGTGCTGTTCCCGCTGTTCGGCGCGTTCTACTACTGGTTCCCGAAGATGTTCGGCCGGCTGATGGACGAGCGGCTCGGGAAGTGGCAGTTCTGGCTGTTCTTCATCGGCGTGAACGTGACGTTCTTCCCGATGCACCTGCTGGGGCTCGACGGGATGCCGCGCCGCGTCTACACGTACCTGCCGGAGACGGGGTGGGGCGATCTCAACATGCTCGCCACGGTGGGGTCGTGGATCATCGCGGCGAGCGTGATCGTGTTCCTCGTGAACGTGCTGAAGAGCGTCCGCGGCGGCGCGATCGCGGGGGCGAACCCGTGGGGCGCGGCGTCGCTCGAGTGGGCGACCGAGTCGCCGCCGCCGCCGTGGAACTTCACGCGCCTGCCGGCCGTGGAGAGCCGCACGCCGCTGTGGTCGGCCGAGACGCACGCGGAGCTGCCGGTAGTGACGGGGCTGCGCACCGACCGGCGCGAGTTCCTCGTGACGAGCGCGCTCGACGCGGTGCCGGAGAGCCGGCACGAGCTCCCCGAGGAGTCGATCTGGCCGCTCGTCATGGCGGTAGGGATCGGCGTGACGTTCATCGGCGCCATCTTCCGGTTCTACATGTACGGCGTCGGGTTCGCGTGGTGCATGGCGGCGTTCGCCGGCTGGGCGTGGCCGCGCGGCACGAAGCCGGAGGACGAGCTGGAGTCGAAGAAGCACCGGCGCACCGTCGTCGCCGAGCCTAACGCGCCGGCCGTGACGCCCGTGGCGCTGCGGACGGAGGGGCTGCGGACGGAGGGAGGGACGCGATGAGCGAGACCGCGCCGCTGCCGCCGGAGGAGCGCGTGCTGGTGCCCCGCACGCGGCCGTTCCTCGACGTCGCCGACCTGCCGGACCTCGCGTTCGGGTCGCGCGACATCATGTGGTGGGGGACGCTCGGCTTCGTCGTGATCGAGGGGTTCACGCTGGCGCTGTGCCTGATGGTGTACCTCTACCTGTGGAAGAACTTCAACGAATGGCCGCCCGCCGGCACGGAGCGCCCGACGCTGCTGTGGCCGAGCGTGCAGCTCGTGCTCATGCTCGTGAGCCTGCCGGTGATCCGGCGGCTACAGCGCGCGGCGCGCGCGTTCGACCTCGACGCGACGCGCATGTATCTGGCGATCGCGTCGGCGTTCATCGTCGCGTTCGCCGGGCTGCGGTGGCTCGAGCTGCGCGCGCTGCATGCGAAATGGAGCATGAACGCGTACGCGTCGGCGCAGTGGCTCGTGGTCGGCTCGCACGGGACGCTGATCGCGGTGGAGCTGATCGAGATCGTCGGCATGGCCGGGATCTTCTGGTTCTCGACGGTGGAGAAGAAGCACTGCTCGGACGCGGCGGACGTGGGGTTCTACTGGTACTTCCTCGTGCTGTCGTGGATCCCGTGCTACGTGCTGAACTACCTCGGCCCGTGGGTGATGTCGTGAGCCCCGACCTGCGGACCCCGAGCGGAGCGGAAGGGCGGCTCGCGCACCCGCGCGAGTCGCGCGAGGCGCCGTCGACCGCCGCGCAGGCGGTGGGGCTGCTGCTCGCGCCGGCGGTGTTCTTCGCGCACCTGCAGGGCGCGTACGTGCTCGTGCCGCGCGCGTGCCGCTACCACGCGGACGTGTGGCTGCACGTCGTCGGCATCGCGTCGGTGCTCGCGGCGGCGTACGGCGCGTGGGTGGCGTGGCGCGTGTGGGACGACACCGGCCGCCACGCGACGACGGAGACGGGCGGCCCACTCCCGCGCGCCCGCTTCCTCGGCCTCACGGGGCTCGGCGTCGCCGCGCTGCTCACGCTGATCCTGCTCTGGCAGTGGCTCGCGGCGTTCTTCATCAACCCGTGCCAATGACTGTGCGCTGCGTATTGCGTGGCTGCGTGGCTGCGTCGGCCCTGCTGCTCGCGGCCTGCGAGCTGCCTAACGCCGAAGCGCGGCGCGAGGCGGCGGCGCTGACCGGCGGCGACCCGTCGTACGGACCGCCGCTGATGCGGAAGTACGGGTGCCAGGCGTGCCACACGATTCCCGGCGTGGCCGGCGCGGACGGGCTGGTGGGCCCGCCGCTCTCGGGGATCGCGAGCCGCAGCTACATCGGCGGCGTGCTGCCGAACACGCCGGAGAACATGATGAAGTGGATCATGAACCCGAAGGGCGTGGACTCGCTGACGGCGATGCCGAACACCGGCGTGACCGACTCGGACGTGCGGCACATCGCCGCCTACCTCTACACGCTCCGATGATGCGCCTTCGTCGCTCACAGCGAGCGTCGAGCGTGGAGCGTGGAGCGTGGAGCGCCTCCGCTGCCACGCTCCACGCTCTCCGCTCCACGCTCGGCCTTCTGGTGCTCGTGGCGTGCAACGCGCGCCAGTCGCCGGTGCGCGACGCGTACGCGGACACCGTGGCGACCGGTGCGGACTCGGTGGTGGTCGGCATCTCGTCGTCCGAGGCGAGCTTCGTGGCGAACCTCACCGGGTTCCAGGATCCGGAGTCGGTGCGCTACGACGCGGAGCAGGACGTGTACTTCGTGTCGAACATGACCGGCAACGGGTCGGACAAGGATGGCAACGGGTACATCACGCGCGTCGCGGCGGAGAGCCCGTACGGGGCGGCGCTGTTCGCGGTCGGCGGCAAGGATGGCGTGACGCTGAACGCGCCGAAGGGGATGGCGATCCACGGCGACACGCTGTGGGCGTGCGACATCGACGTGCTGCGCGGCTTCGACCGCCACACCGGTCGGCCGATCGCGACGGTCGACTTCGCGCCGGTGCACGCGGTGCTGCTGAACGACATCGCGGTGGGGCCGGACGGGCACCTGCGGGTGAGCGACACGGGGATCGAGATGACCTTGATGGGCGTCATCCACACGGGCCCCGACCGCATCTTCGACGTCGGGCCGGGGGGCGCGATCACGGAGGTGGCGAACGACCTGCGCCTGCGCCAGCCTAACGGCGTGACGTGGGACTCCTCGGCCGGCCGGTGGGTGACGGTGTCGTTCGACCCGTTCGTTGGCGAGGTGGCGACGATGCCGCGCACCGGCGCGACGCGGCAGGTGATCCACAGCTCGGTGCTCGGCAACTTCGACGGCGTCGAGGCGATGCCGGGGGGCGCGATCCTGTACACGAGCTGGAAGGACTCCAGCGTGCACGTGCTGCGCGGGCGCGACGACCGGCAGCTCGTGCGCGAGGTGCCCGAGCCGGCGGACATCGGCGTCGACACGCGGCGCTGGCGGCTCGCGATCCCGCTCTCGACGCTCGGACGCGTGCAGCTCTGGAAGCTCGACGCGGCGGTGGTGGGCCAGCGGCACTGAGCGCGTCGCGGGGCGGCAGGGCTCCACGTACGTGGTCTGGTAGGACTGAAGAAGGACTAAAGGAGGACTGAAGAAGGACCAACACTTCTTGTTGGTGTTCTCCTTCTTCAGTCCCTCTTCAGTCCTTCTTCAGTCCTACGACAACACGTACGTGGAGTCCGGGTGGGCGCGGCCACCGCTCGTCACGGGATACCTTGACAATCGACAACAGCCGCCGGCACTCTATTGTCGAATGACAAGGTATGAGGCCCATGCCCACCGCGAAGCCCGACCTGCTGCACGGCACGCTCGACCTGCTCATCCTCCGCGCGCTCGCCCTCGGCGCGCTCCACGGATGGGCGGTGTCGAAGCGCATCCAGGAGATGTCGCGCGACGTGCTGCGCGTGAATCAGGGATCGCTCTACCCCGCCCTGTACCGCCTCGAGGACCGCGGGTGGATCACCGGGGACGACGGCACCTCGCCCGAGGGACGGCGCATCAAGCTGTACCGCCTGACGGCCGCCGGCCGGCGCCAGCTCACGCAGGAGGTCGCGGCGTGGCGGCTGTTCTCCGGCGCCGTGGAGAACGTGCTCGGCACCACCTGAGACGCGCTGGAGCGCGGAGGCTCGCATGCAGTGGCTGCGGCGGTGGATGCGCCGAGCGCGCGTGGTGCTCGCGCGCGAGGCGTTCGAGCGGCGCATTGACGACGAGATGCGCCACCACATCGAGTGCGAGACGGCCGAACGCGTCAGGCAGGGACTGTCGCCCGATGCGGCGCGCGCCGCGGCGCTGCGCGACTTCGGGCGCGTGGAGCGGTTCAAGGAGGAGGCGCGCGCCGCGCGCGGGCTGCGGCTCCTCGAGAGCGCGCTCGTCGACGCGCGGTGGGCGACGCGCGTGCTGCGCCGCGCCCCGCTGCTCACGACGGCGACCGCGCTCACGTTCGCGTTAGGCATCGGCGCGGCCACCGCGATCTTCAGCGTCGTGTACGGCGTGCTGCTGCGCCCCCTGCCGTACCGCCACCCCGCGCAGCTGGTGATGGTGTGGGAGCGCGACGCGGCGCGCCGCGGCGGCACGAACGTCGTCTCGGTGAGGAACTTCGAGGCGTGGCGCGTCCGGTCACGCTCGTTCGAGGCCCTCGCGGCGCTCGTGCCGAAGCCGGTCACGCTCCCGGCGTACGACGGCGGCGCCGCGGAGCACGTGCTCGGCGCGGAGGTGTCGGCGGAGTACTTCGCGCTGCTCGGCGCGACGCCGGCGGTGGGACGCGTGTTCGGGCCCCGCGACGTCGCCGCGGGCGCGAGCGACGTGATCGTGCTCAGCGACGCGCTCTGGCGCACGCGCTTCGGCGGCGACCGCGGCATCATCGGCCACGCCGTGCGGATCGAGGACCGCGATTACACGATCGCCGGCGTGATGCCGCCCGGCTTCCAGCCCCCGCGTGTGGGGTGGCTGCAGGAGCAGGCGTTCTGGGTGCCGCTGGTGCCGACGCCGCAGCAGCGCTCGTGGGGCCGGTTCCTGCTCGTGCTCGGGCGATTGCGGCCGGCCGTCACCGCGGCGCAGGCGGCGACGGAGATGGCGGCGGTGAGCGCGCGGCTCGCGCGCGAGGAGCCCGACGACCGCGGCTGGACGGCGACGGTGGTGCCGCTGGCCGAGCAGATGACGGGCGACGTGCGCACGGCGCTCGTCGTGCTGCTCGGCACCGTGGCGCTGCTCGCGGCGATGGCGGTGACGAACGTGGCGATGCTCACGCTCGCGCGCATGCGGCGGCACCGCCACGAGCTCGCGATGCGGCGCGCGTTGGGCGCGTCGCGCGCGCGGCTGATGCGGCAGCTCCTCACGCAGAGCATGCTGCTCGGGGCCGCGGGCGCGGTGGCCGGCGTCGGCGTCGCGCTCGCCGGCGTGCGGCTGCTGGTGCGACTCCTGCCGCCCGACCTGCCCCGCGCGGCCGACATCCGCGTCGACGCGCCGGTGCTGCTGTTCGGGCTCGCGGCGGCCGTCGCGGCGACGCTCGTGTTCGGGTGCGTTGGCGCGCTCGGCGGCTCGGCGGGCGGCACGGCGACACACATCGCGTCGTCGATGCGCGAGCGCACGACGGCGCGCCGCCGGCGCAGCGCCGGACCGCTCGTGGTGACGGAGGTGGCGCTCGGCCTCGTGCTCGCCGCGCTCGCGGCGCTGATGACGCGCAGCTTCGTCGCCCTGCGGCACGTGGACCTCGGGTTCCGCGCCGAGCACGTCGTCACCGCGCGCGTCGCGCTGAGCGGCGAGCGGTACGCGTCGCCGGCGCGGCAGCGCGCGTTCTACGCCGAGCTGCTCGGGCGGGTGCGCGCGCTCCCGGGCGTGCGGGCGGCGGGGCTGACGAACACGCGGCCGTTAGGCGGCCTCGGTCCCGCGACGACGGTGTCCGATGCCGCGCGTCCCAGGTCGCCGGACGCGCCCGTCGCCGACGTGCGGTTCGTGGACCGCGAGTACTTCGCCGCGCTGCGCATCCCGGTCGTCGGCGGCGTGCCGTTCGACGCGCGTGAGCGCCCGGACGGCGTGCCGCGCGTGGTCGTGAACGAGGCGCTGACACGGACGCTGTGGCCCGGCGCGCGTGCGGTCGGCCGGCGCGTGCGTCTGGCGATGTTCGACGGCATCGAGGCCGAGGTGGTCGGCGTCGTGGGCGACGTGCGCCTCATGGATCCGCACGCCTCGCCCCGTCCGACGGCGTATCTCTCGGCGGAGCGGTTCCCCGACGGCACGCGCGACCTCGTGGTGCGCGTGGACGGTGCGCCGGCGACCGCGCTCGCCTCGCTGCGCGCGACGCTCGCCGCGCTGGACCCGACGCTGCCGCTGTACGCGGCGCGCACGCTCGACGAGCTCGTGGACGACGCGGTGGCGCGCGACCGCTTCACGACGCTGCTGCTCGGCGCGTTCGCGACGCTGGCGCTGCTGCTCGCGGCGGTCGGGATCTTCGGCGTGCTGTCGTCGGACGTCGCGGACCGACGGGCCGAGCTGGGCATCCGCTTCGCGCTCGGCGCGCGTCGGTCGGCGGTGCTGCTCGACGTGGTACGGCGGGCGGTGGCGCGCGCGGCGTTGGGCGTCGCGCTCGGCACCGCGGCGGCGCTCGTGCTCGCGCGGTCGATGACGGCGCTGCTGTTCGGCGTCGGCGCGGCGGACGCGGTGTCGTTCGTGACCGTCGGCGCGCTGCTGCTCGCGGTCGCGGCGGCGGCCGCGCTGCTGCCGGCACTGCACGCGGCGCGGGTGTCGCCGGTCACGGCGATGCGGCACGGGCCGGACTGACGCTCGTCAGGCCGACTGCCCCAGCAGTGGGTGGTACCCGTCGAAGAACAGCTTCGCGATCAGCGCCTTGCGCCCGTGCACGCCGATCTTGCCGCACGCCCGGTCGATGTGCTCGAGCACCGTGTGCGGCGAGAGGCCCAACGCGGCGGCGATCTCCTTCGTCGACTCCCCGCGCGCGACCGCCGCGGCGATCTCGCGCTCGCGGGTCGAGAGGCCGTAGAGCCGGGTGAGCAGCGTCGCCACCTCGCGCGGCACGGCCGGCCGCACGACGACGACGATCGCGCACTCGCCGTACGCGTCCGGCTCGGCGAGCGACGCACGCAGCACGTACCACCGGCCGGACCGCCCGCGCAACCGCACGTGCGCGTCGGCCGCCACGTCCGCGCGCACGGCGCGCAGCCGCACGACGAGCGCGTGGACGGCGAGCGGCAGCCCGTCCGGCATGTCGAGGCCGACGTCCGCGAGATCGTCGAGCCACGCCGCGGCGAGTGGCGTGCGCGTGGTGGGCCGGTCGCGCGCGTCGAGCACGAGGATGCCGGGCGCGTGGTCCGCGTCGTCGATTGCCCCGCCCCGCGCCGCGGCGAGGCCATGGTCCACGCGCGCGGCCGCCTGCAGGCCGCGGGTGACGTGTGGGATCAGGCGACGTAGCAGGGCGCGCTCGGCGTCGCGCGGCGGCGGGGCGTCGTCCGCGCGCATCATGCACCAGGTGCCCACCAGTCGTCCCTCGGCGGTGAGCGACACCTGGAGCTGCTCGTCGAAGCCGTGCGCCGCGAGCACGTCGCGCGTCGGAGGCGACAGGTCGAGCATCGAGAACACGGCGACACCGGTGCGCGGCACGTCCATCGTTAGGCACGCACAGTGGTACGGGTACAGCCGCTCGACGTATGCCCGCGCCAGGTCGCTGGTCACGCCGTCGGCGACGGTGTGCGTCATCAGGCCCGTGTCCGGGTCGCACGTGCTGAACGCGTACTTGTCGTACGGCACGGCCGGCGCGACGCGCGCGGCGACCTCGCGACGCAGCGTCACCGAGTCGAACCCGGCGTAGCACGCGCGTCGCACGCTTCGATAGACGGCTTCCATGGACGTCTCCCGTTCGCGGCCGGTCCCCAGAACTGGGGACGGCGGGGCGGGACGCGGTCGGCGATCGTGCGCGGTGAGGAGCTCGCGCCGGGACCGCGCCCCTCATCGCACCCTGATCACCGTGCACGCGACGCACAAGTGGTCGGGCGGGCCCGGTGTCTTAACGTCCTGCGCAGGAGGCATACTCGATGTGGTCGTTCCAGCTCGTCGCCACGCTCGCGGGTGCGGCGCTGCTCGCACCCGGCGCCGTCCGCCGGCCGACGCACGCGCCGCCGACCGTGAACGTGGAGGCGACCGACTATGGCTTCTCGATGCCCGCGACGCTGCCGGCGGGCCCGACGACGTTTCGCCTGGTGAACCGCGGCCGCGAGGCGCATCACCTCATGCTCGTCCGCCTCGCGCCCGGCCACTCGGCCGCGGACTACGTGCATGCGCTGAAGCAGGGCGGACCGCCGCCGTCGTGGGCCGCGGCGGCCGGCGGGCCTAACGCGGTCGATCCCGGCGGTACGTCGCTCGAGACGACGGTACGGCTGGACGCGGGGCGCTACGCGGCGGTGTGCGTGATCCCCGGCCCTGACGGCGTGCCGCACGCGATGAAGGGGATGTACCACGACCTCGTCGTCACGCCGGCCGCGACGGCAGTGGCGCGCGCCGCGGCGCCGGCGGACACGGTGACGCTGTACGACTACGGCTTCCGCACGTCGCGCGCGCCGAGGGCCGGCGTGGAGCGCGTACTGGTGCGCAACGCCGGCACGCAGGCGCACGAGCTGGCGATTGCCCGGCTGCTGCCGGGGAAGACGGCCGGCGACGTGGCGAAGTGGGCCGAGAAGATGGCGGGCCCGCCGCCGGCGCACTTCGTGGGCGGCGTGAGCCCGCTCGCGGCGCACGGCGAGAACGAGCTCACGCTGGCGCTGACGCCGGGGCGGTACGCCCTGCTCTGCTTCGTGCCCGACGCGGCCGACGGCAAGCCGCACGTGGCGCACGGGATGATGCACGAGCTGGAGGTGAGGTGATGCGCGCCACGTCCCGCCTCCCATGCCTAACGGCAGCGGCCGCGCTCCTCGCGCTCGCCGCCGCGTGCTCGTCCGACTCGGCGACGGCGCCCGATCCGTACCGCGCGGCGGACTCCACGCTCGACCGCGCGGGGTACGCCCGGCCCGGCGTGCACGTGCAGCTCGGCGCGCCGCAGCCGCTCGGCCACGGCACGGTGCGCACCTACGTGGCGCTCGACGCGCAGAACGGCAACGCGCCGTTCGAGATCGGGGTCGCGCTGAGCGCCGACGCGCTCGATGGGCTGCCGAGCGACGGCGCGATGCAGATGGTGCTGCTCCCGCTGCCCGAGCACGCACCGGCGCCGTACCAGTTCGCGGAGGTCGACTGGAACCCGCAGGGGCATCCGCCGCCGGGCGTGTACACGGTGCCGCACTTCGACTTCCATTTCTACACCGTACCGCAGGCGGCGCGCGACGCGATCCTGCCGAGCGATCCGCAGTTCGCGGCGAAGGCGAACGACCTGCCCACCGGCGACGTCGTGCCGCCGTTCTACGTGGTGCCGGGCGTGCCGGCCGAGCAGGCGGTGCCGATGATGGGCGTGCACTGGTTCGACACGCGCTCGCCGGAGCTGCAGGGGATGCTCGGCCATCCCGAGGCGTATCACCCGTTCACGAAGACGTTCATCTACGGCTCGTGGAACGGCGCATTCACGTTCCTCGAGCCGATGGTGACGCGCGAGTACCTGCTGACGCACCCGGACGACGTGGCGTCGATCTCGGTGCCGCAGCGGTACGCGCAGCCGGGCGACTATCCGACCGCGTATCGCGTGACGTACGACCCGCAGGTGCGGGAGTATCTCGTGGGTCTCACGTCGCTCGTCGCGCGGCAGTGAGTCGCTAGCCGCCAGCGGTAAGGGCCGCCCGTCGGATCCGCCCTTGCGCGGCCGGCGGGCGCGTCGCATGTTGGAGTTAACCAGATAGTCAAACCAGGTGGCTAACCCGCGCGACCGCGACACCGAGCAGCGCATCCTCGATGCGGCCCACGCGGTGTTCCTCCGCCGCGGCACCGCCGGCGCGCGCACGCAGGAGATCGCCGACGAGGCCGGGGTCAACAAGGCGCTGCTCCACTACTACTTCCGCTCCAAGGACCGCCTGGCCGAGGCGGTGTTCGCGCGCATCATGCGCGGCCTCTTCCCGCCGCTCATCGCGCTGCTCGGCTCCGACATGGAGATCGAGGAGAAGGTCCGCCGGTTCGTCGCGTTCGAGCTCGACGCGCTCGCGAAGAACCCGTACGTGCCGGCGTACCTCATCGCCGAGATGAACCAGCACCCGGACCGCGTGCCGCAGCTCGTGAAGTCGCTCACCGGGCTGGAGCTCGGCGGCGTCGTGCCGAAGGTCCGCGCGACGCTGCAGAAGCAGATCGACGCGCGGGTGGCCGCGCGCACGCTGCGTCCGATCGCGGCCGAGCAGTTCGTGGTGAACCTGATCTCGCTGTGCATCTTCCCGTTCGCGGCGCGGCCGCTGCTGTGCGCCGCGCTGCAGCTCGACGCCGCGGGGTTCCGGCGCCTGATCGAGGAGCGCAAGACCGCGCTCCCCGCCTTCTTCCTCGACGCGCTGCGGCCATGAGACGGCCTTCGCTGAACCGCGGAGGACGCACAGGACGCAGAGGACACCAACGGGATTGGTTCTCCTCTGCGTTCTCTGCGTCCTCTGCGGTTTCATTGTTTTGCCTGTCGTTAGGCGCTCCCCTCGCCGCCCAGCCGGCGGACACGCTTCGCCTTCCGGTCGTGATGCGGGCCGCCCTCGCCGCCGACCCGCGGCGGCGGCAGATCGACATCGCGGCGGAGCAGTCGGCGCTGCGGCTGCGCAACCTCGACGCGGAGCGGCTGCCGCAGCTCGCCGCCGCCGGGCAGGCGCAGTACCAGTCCGACGTGCCGCGCGTGCCACTCGCGCTGCCGAACGTCCGCGTTCCGTCGCCGCCGCACGACACGTATGACGCGCACGCGGAGGCCCAGCTCTCGCTCCTCGATCCCACGCGCGCCGCGCGGCGTGGCGCGGAGCGCGCGCAGCTCGCGGAGACGCAGGCCGGCGTGCGGGCGTCGCTGTTCGCGCTGCGGCAGGAGGTGGTGGAGTCGTTCTTCGCCGCGGCCGCCCTCGACGCCCGCCATGCGACGCTCGCCGCGACGCTCGTCGAGCTGGAGGCGCGGCTGCGCGACGCAGTCGTCCGCGTGCGCGGCGGCGCGGCGCTGCCGAGCGACACGGCGTCGATCGCGGCCACGCTGCTGCAGCGGCGGCAGGATCTCCTGCAGGCCGATGCCGACCGGCGCGCCGCGCTCGCCCGGCTGGCCGAGCTCACCGACGCAGCGCCCGACACGAATGCGCCGCTCGCCCTCCCCGACCTCGCCGCGGCGGCGGCGCGGGCGCGTGCGTCGCTCGACTCGGTGCGCGCGCGACCCGAGTACGCGCAGCTCGAGGCGACGCGCGAGCGGCTCGCGCGACAGGCGGAGCTGCAGACGGCGCGCGAGCGGCCGCAGATCTCGGCGTTCGCGCGCGCCGGCTACGGCCGTCCGGGGCTCAATCCGCTCGCCACCGCGTTCGACACGTACTGGCTCGGCGGCGTGCAGCTCCGGTGGACGCCATGGACGTGGGGCACGGCGGCGCGCGAGCGCGAGGCGATCACGCTCCAGCGCGAGGTGGTCGACGCGAACGAGGCCGCGCTCACGCGTCAGCTGCGCCGCGCCGTGGAGGGCGACCTCGCGACGATCGACCGGGTCGCCGCCACCATGGCGCTCGACGACGGCATCGTCGCGCTGCGCGAGGGCGTCGAGCGCGAGACGCGCGCTCGGCTCGGCGAGGGGGTGGTGACGGCCGCGGAGTACGCGAGCCGCGAGGCGGAGCTGCTCGCCGCCCGGCTCGCGCGCGACGAGCACCGCGTCGCGCTGGCCGCGGCACGGGCGCGCTTCCTCACGACACTCGGGTTGGAGATCCCCTGATGCCTAACGCCGACTACACCGCTGCGTGGCTGCGTGGCTGCGTGAGCGCGCGCGACGCAGCCACGCAGCTACGCAGCCACGCAGCGGGGGTACTCCTCAGGATCGCGCTCGTGAGCGTGGCCGCCTGCGCCCCGAAGGACCAGCCCGACGCCTACGGCACCATGGAGGCCCCCGCCGTCGTCGTCGGCGCGGAAGTCGGCGGGCGGCTCATCGCGTTCGCGCCGGTGGAAGGCGACCGACTCCCCGCCGGCGCGACCGCGGCCGTGGTCGACACGACGCCGCTCGTGCTGCAGCTCCGACAGATCGCCGCCCAGCGTGCCGGCGGCGAGGCGCGCACGAGCGAGGTCACGAAGCAGATCGGGGTGCTGCAGGTGCAGCGCGAGATCGCGCGACGCGCCTACGAGCGGACGCGCCGGCTCTACGATCAGCAGGCGGCCACCGCGCAGCAGCTCGACCAGACGGAGCGCGACTACCGCGTGCTCGGCGAGCAGATCGCCGCCGCGCGGTCGCAGCACACCACCGCCGGCCAGGACGTCGCGTCGACCGACGCGCGCGCGGCGATGCTGCGCGACCAGATCCGCCGCAGTCGCGTCGCCAACCCGGTGAACGGCACCGTGCTCGCCACGTACGCGAAGGCCGGCGAGGTGGTGCAGCCGGGCCAGCCGCTGTACCGCGTCGCGAGCCTCGACACGATGGAGCTGCGCGCCTACGTCGCCGAGTCGCAGCTCGCGCAGGTGCGACTCGGCCGCAGCGCGACGGTGACCGTGGACGCGGCCGGCGGCGCGCGTCGAGCGCTGAGCGGCACCGTGTCGTGGGTCGCGTCGGAGGCCGAGTTCACGCCGACGCCGATCCAGACGCGCGACGAGCGTACGAGCCTCGTGTACGCCGTGAAGATCCGCGTGCCGAACGCCGACGGCGCGCTGAAGATCGGGATGCCCGCCGACGTGCGCTTCGTGCCGCTCGCGACCGCCGCGCGATGAGCGCCGCCGTCGAGGCCGAGCGGGTGACGAAGCGCTTCGGCGACACCGTGGCGGTGAACGCGATGAGCTTCACCGTCGCCGAGGGGGAGCTGTTCGGCTTCATCGGTCCCGACGGCGCCGGCAAGACGACGCTGTTCCGCATCCTGGCGACGCTGCTCGTCCCCGACGACGGCGCGGCGCGCGTGCTCGGCCGCGACGTCGTGCGGGAGCTGTGGACGCTGCGGCGCGAGGTGGGATACATGCCCGGGCGCTTCTCGCTCTACCCCGACCTCAGCGTCGACGAGAACGTGCGCTTCTTCGCGTCGGTGTTCGGCACGACGATGGAAGCGGAGCGCGAGGGGATCGCCCCCATCTACGACCAGCTCGCCCCGTTCCGCGACCGTCGCGCCGCCGCGCTCTCCGGCGGCATGAAGCAGAAGCTCGCGCTCTGCTGCGCGCTCGTGCACCGTCCGCGCATCCTCTTCCTCGACGAGCCGACGACGGGCGTGGACGCGGTGTCGCGGCGCGAGCTGTGGGATCTGTTAGGCACGCTGAAGGCGACGGGGCTCACGATCGTCGTGTCGACGCCCTACATGGACGAGGCGGACCGCTGCGACCGCGTGGCGCTCGTGCAGCGCGGCGTGCTGCTCGCCGTGGACACCCCCGCCGCCGTGACGGCGGCGTACGACCGGCCGCTGCTCGCCGTGCGCGCGGCCGACCGCTTCGCCGCGCTCGCCGCGGCGCGTGCCTACCCGCACGCGCAGGCGGTGTATCCGTTCGGCGAGACGCTGCACGTGGCCGACGCGCGGCGCGACGCGGCGCGGGAGCCGCTGGCGCGGGAGCTCGCCGAGTTCCTGCGGGCGCGCGGCATCGCCGACGCGCGCGTCGAGGCGACAGCGCCGACGATCGAGGACGCGTTCATCGCGCGCATGACCGAGGAGGCGGCGGCATGACGGCCCCGGCGATCGAGGCACGCGGTCTCACGCGGACGTTCGGCGCGTTCACGGCGGTGGATCACATCACGTTCGACGTGTGGCCCGGCGAGGTGTTCGGCTTCCTCGGTGCGAACGGGGCCGGCAAGACGACCGCGATCCGCATGCTCACCGGACTGCTCGCGCCAAGCGGCGGCGAGGCGCGCGTGGCCGGGTTCGACGTGTACACCGAGAGCGAGGCGATCAAGCGCGCCATCGGCTACATGAGCCAGCGCTTCTCGCTGTACGACGACCTCACCGTCGGCGAGAACGTGCAGCTCTACGGCGGCATCTACGACCTCACCGACGCCGAGATCCGCGACCGTGCCGCGGCGATGCTCGAGCGGCTCGGCCTCACCGCACACCGGCGCGCCCGCGTGCGCGACATCCCGCTCGGCTGGAAGCAGAAGCTCGCGTTCTCCGTGGCGCTGCTGCACCGGCCACGCGTCGTCTTCCTCGACGAGCCCACGAGCGGCGTCGACCCGATCGTGCGGCGGCAGTTCTGGGAGATGATCTACGAGGCGGCGCACGCGGGGACGACGGTGTTCGTCACCACGCACTACATGGACGAGGCGGAGTACTGCGATCGGATCTCGATCATGGTCGCGGGGCGCATCGAGGCGTGCGGCGCGCCGGCGGACCTCAAGCGGGAGTTCGGCGTGGAGTCGGTGGACGAGCTGTTCGTGCGGCTGGCGCGCCCCGCGGAGGCGACAGGATGAACTGGATGACGGCGGCCGTTCGTTTTGACAGGATGAGCAGCATGGACAGGATAAGCAGCGACACCAGCAACATTTCTGGTGTTGTCGGGCCTGAAGGTCATCCTGTCCGTCCTGTTCATCCTGTCCGAAAGGACGGCACCCGCGTCCTGCCCATCGTGTCCTTGGATCCTGTCTGCGCATGACCGCGCTCACCGGCCTGCTCCGCAAGGAGGTGTACCACGTGCTGCGCGACCGGCGCACGCTCGCGGTGCTCGTGCTGCTGCCGGTCGTGCAGGTGATCCTGTTCGGCTACTCGATCCGCACCGACGTGAACGACGTGCGGCTCGCCGTCGTCGACCCGGCGCCGGACGTGGCGACGCTGGCGCTGCGCAGCGAGCTGCAGGGAACGCCGTCGCTGCGCGTGGTGCGCACGTTCGGCGCGCTCGACGACGACGGGATCGACTCGCTGTTCCAGCGCGGCGCGGCGCAGGTGGTCGTGTCGTTCGAGCCGAGGCTGGCCGAGCGCCAGGCGCGCGGGCTGGCGGCGCGCGTGCTCGTCGTCGCCGATGCCGCGGAGCCGAACGGCGGCAGCGCGCGGCTCGGCTACGTCGTCGCGGTGCTGCGCGGCGCGATGTCGACGCGACCGTCCGCGGGAGCCGGGCCCGCGCCGCTGCGTATCGTGCCCGAGGTGCGCATGCGCTTCAACCCGACGCGCGAGAGCGCGAACCTGTTCGTGCCCGGGCTCATGGCGATGGTGCTCACGATCACGTCGGCGCTCATGACCGCGCTGTCGCTGACGCGCGAGAAGGAGTCGGGCACGATGGAGGCGCTGCTCGTGTCGCCGCTGCGGCCGTGGCAGATCGTCGTCGGCAAGGTCGCGCCGTATCTGGCGATCGGGTTCGCGAGCGTGCTGCTCGTGCTGCTGGAGGCACGGCTCGTCTTCCACGTGCCGGTGCGCGGCTCCGTCGCGCTGCTGCTCGCGGAGGGGCTGCTGTTCATCCTCGTGTCGCTCGCGCTCGGGATCCTCGTCTCGGCGCGCACCTCGTCGCAGCGTGTGGCGATGATGATCGCGCTCGTCGGGACGATGCTGCCGACGATGATGCTCTCCGGCTTCGTCTTCCCGATCGAGAGCATGCCGCGCGCGCTGCAGATCGTGACGAACATCGTGCCCGCGAAGTGGTTCGTGCTGGTGGCGCGCGGCATCATGCTGAAGGGTGTCGGGCTCGGGTACCTGTGGCGCGAGACGCTCGTCCTGCTCGGGATGGCGGTGGTGCTGCTGGCCGCGAGCGCGCGATCGTTCCGCGTACGGCTGGAGGGTTGACGTGCGCCGCTCCCTTCGCCGAGCCCTGTTCCTCGCCCGCGCGGAAGTCCTGCACATCGTGCGCGACCGCGCGACCGTGGCGCAGATCCTCGTCATGCCGCTCGTGCAGCTCCTCGTGCTGTCGAACGTCGCGACGTTCGCGGTGCGGGCGACGCCGACGTACGTCGTGGACCACGACCACACGTCGGTGTCGCGCGGGCTCGTCACGCGGCTGACGGCGTCCGGGCTGTTCCACGTCGTCGGCGCGTCGGCGTCGCCGGACTCCGCGGAGCGTGCGCTGCTCGCCGGACGCGCGACGGCGGTGGTGACGGTGCCGCGCGGCTTCGAGGAGACGCTCGTGCGCGAGCGCAGCGCCGCGGTGGGTCTGGAGATGAACGCCGAGAAGGGATCGGCCGCGGGGATCGTGCAGACGTACGCGGCGCAGATCGTGGAGGCGTACGCCGCGGAGCTCGACGCGGCGCGTCGGCCGATCCCCGCGGGCCCCGCGCGCGGCGCCGGCCGGCTCGAGCTGCGGCAGCGCGCGTGGTACAACCCGACGCTCGACTACCGGCACTACATGGTGCCGGGCATCCTCGTCGCGCTCGTCACGATGATCGCGACGCTGCTCGCCGCGCAGAACATCGCGCGGGAGAAGGAGGCGGGCACGCTGGAGCAGCTCAACGCGACGCCGATCACGCGGGCCGAGTTCGTGGCGGGCAAGCTGCTGCCGCTGTGGGCGCTCGCGCTGCTCGACCTGTCGTTGGGCCTCGCGGTCGGGCGGCTCGCCTTCGGCGTGCCGATACGCGGCAGCCTGCTGCTGCTGTTCGGCGCGGCGTGCGTGTATCTCGTCGTCGCGCTGGCGATCGGGCTCTGGATCTCGACGCTCGTCGAGACCCAGCAGCAGGCGATGTTCGTGACGTTCTTCGTGCTCATGGTCTACCTGCTCATGAGCGGCCTGTTCACCCCGATCGACAGCATGCCGCGGTGGGTGCAGATCGTGTCGCTGCTCAACCCGGTGCGGCACTTCGTGTCGATCTCGCGCGCCGTGCTCGTGAAGGGCGCCGGGCTCGGCGCGATCCTGGAGCCGCTCGGCGCGCTCGCTGTCTACGCGGCGGCGATGGTGACGATCGCGGTGCGACAGTACTCCAAGCGCGCGGCGTAGGACGAGGGCAGGAGGGCAGGAGGGCGCGCGCGAATCGCGCGAGGGCAGGAGAGTCCGAAGCTCTCCTGCCCTTCTGCCCTCCTGCCCTCCTGCCCTCTCCGTTCGCTGGCAAAGAACTTGACCAGCCCAACGCCCATGCCCGCCCCGCCCACCGCGCCGCTCGACACGCCGGACCCCGACCCATCCGGGAGCGACGCCGGCGCGACCGCGCGCGACCGGTTCGACGCGGTGAGCCGCGCCTCGCCGGTCGGGATCTTTCACGCCGATCTGAACGGAACCGTCACATACGTGAACCCGCGCCTGCAGGCGATCGCGGGGCTCGGCGAGGACGACCTGCGCGGACGGCGGTGGCTCCGCTTCGTGCACCCGGACGACGTGCCGACCCTGCTGCGCGGATGGACCGCGGCGAACGCGGCGCGCCGCGAGTACGAGCACGAGTTCCGCGCGCTGCTCCCCGACGGGCGCGTCCGCTGGCTGCACGGGCGCTCCGCCGTCGTCTGCGACGCCGCGGGGACGCCGGTGCAGACCGTCGGCACGGTGGAGGACGTGACGGCACGGCACGTGGCGGTGGAGAAGATGCGCGGGCTCCTCGCGATCTCCGAGGCGCTCGCCCGCGCGTTAGGCGCCGGGGACGTCGTGCGCGCGGTGGCGGAGCACGCGGTGCCCGTGGTCGGTGCGCGGTCGGCGATCGTCATGCTGCTGAGCGAGGACGCCGAGGCGCTGGAGCTCGTCGGCGAGGAGGGCACGGGCGCCGAGTCCGCGGACTGGCGGCGCGTGCCGCTCACGATGCACGTGCCCGCGGCCGACGCCATGCGCGACGGCGGGCCGGTCACGCTCGCCTCGCCCGACGAGATGGCGGCACGCTACCCGCACGTCGCGCACGTGTGGCAGGCGCTCGGCGCGCGCGCGCTGGCGACGTTCGCGCTCGAGGCGGAGGGACGGCGGTTCGGCGCGATCGCGTTCCGCTTCCCGCACCCGCGCGTGTTCCGCGACTCGGAGCTCGCGTTCCTGCGCGCGGTGGTGAACCAGTGCGCGGTGTCGCTGGAGCGCGCGCGGCTGTTCGACGAGGCCCGCGCGGCGCGCGAGGCGGCGTTCGAGGCGAGCCGCGCGAAGAGCGAGTTCCTCGCCCGCATGAGCCATGAGCTGCGCACGCCACTGAACGCGATCGCCGGCCACCTGCAGCTCATCGAGATGGGACTCCACGGTCCCGTCACGACCGCGCAGCACGACGCGCTCGCCCGCGTCGGCCGCGCACAGCGGCACCTGCTGGGGCTCATCAACGACGTGCTGAACTTCACGCGGCTGGAGTCGGGGCGCGTCGAGTACCAGCTCACGCCGCTCCGCGTCTCCGATGTGCTGCTCGACGTCCAGCCGATGGTGGAGCCGCAGCTCGCCGCGAAGCGGCTCGCGTTCGACGTGCAGCTCCCGGAAGACGACGGATCGCCGCCACTGCTCGTGTGGGGCGACCGCGAGAAGCTCGTGCAGGTGCTCCTCAACCTGCTCACGAACGCGGCGAAGTTCACGCCCGAGGGCGGGAGCGTCGCGCTACGCCTCGGCCCGAGCGACGGCGCGCCCGACCGGGCGACGATCACGGTGCGCGACACCGGCGTCGGGGTGCCGCGCGACCGGCTCGAGGCGATCTTCGACCCGTTCGTGCAGGTGAACGCGTCGCTCACGCGCGAGCATCAGGGCTCGGGGCTCGGCCTCGCGATCAGCCGCGACCTCGCGCGCGGCATGGGCGGCGACATCACCGTCGAGAGCGCGTTAGGCAGCGGCTCGACGTTCACCGTGCACCTGCGCCGCTCCGTCCTCGACGACGGCACGACCACCGACCGCCGCAGCCACAGCACGCGCCGGCACGGGCACGAGCGGCGAAGCGGCGTGGACCGGCGGCAGCAGGACTAGGGCAGGAGGGCAGGAGGGCAGGAGGGCAGGAGCTTTCGCCTCTCGTGCCCTCCTGCCCTCCTGCCCTCCTGCCCTCACTGCAGGGACGCCGTGAGGCGCGCCAGGTTGTCGAACAGCTGCGCGGCGAGCGGGCGGCGGCGCCACGTGTTGAGCTCCACGCGTGTGCTCTCCCGCAGGTACGACTCCTCGACGCGGCGCAGCCCCTCCACCACCTCGGCGTCGTAGCAGAGCAGCGTCACCTCGAGGTTCAGCGTGAGCGAGCGCATGTCGAGGTTGCTGGAGCCGATCACCGCGATGTCGTCGTCGATGCCGATGTGCTTCGCATGGAGGAGCTTCGGCGCGCGGTACTGGTAGACCTTCACGCCCGCGACGAGCAGCTCCTCGTAGAACGAAAGCTTCGCGTGATGCACGAAGAACTGGTCGGCGACCTCGGACGAGAACAGCGTCACGTCCACGCCGCGCTGGGCGGCGGTGGTGATCGCCATCATGAGCGACTCGTCGGGGACGAAGTACGGGCACGCGATCGTCACGCGGCGGCGCGCGGCGTGGATCAGCGCGACGAACACGCGCAGGTTGTTGAACGTCTCGTAGGCCGAGCCGCTCGGCAGCACCTGGCAGAGCGCGCGCCCCGTCATCGGCGGCGTCACGTCCGCGTCCGGATCGCCGTCGGGGTCGAGCATCACGCCCGTCTCGGCGAACCAGTCGGCGACGAACGCGGCGTTCAGCTCGAGCACCACCGGCCCGCTCACGAACGCCACGAGCTCCACGTAGCGCACGCCGAGCCGCCGGTTGCGCCGCACGAGGTAGCTCTCGTCGATGACGTTCATCGAGCCCGTGAAGCCCATGGCGCCGTCGACGACGAGGATCTTGCGGTGGTTGCGCAGGTCGGGGCGGTTCCACTCGTTGCTGAACGGGCGCAGCGGCAGCATGAGGTGCCACGCGATCCCCGACGCGGTGAGCCGCCGCCGCAGCGCGCGATGCCCCGGCCACTTCCGCGCGCCGACGTGGTCGAACAGCACGCGCACCGCGACTCCGCGCCGGTGCGCCCGCTCGAGCGCGGCGACGAACGGCTCGGTCGTCGCGTCGAGCGTCATGATGTAGAACTCGACGTGCACGAAGCGCCGCGCCGAGTCGATCGCGGCGACCATCTGCGCGAGCGCGCCGCCGTAGTCCGGGAGCAGCGTCACCGTGTTGCCGGCGCACGCGGGGAGCCCGCCTAACCGCTCGGCCAGACGCACGATCGGCTCGTGGCGCGCGGACACCGGGGGATCGAAGATCCGCTCCGCGGTCTCGTCGCGGCGCGCCATCTCGCGCGCGATCACGCCGTCGATGGTGCGCTGCTGCGCGCGCCGGCGCCGCGAGAGCTTCGGGCTGCCGATGAGCCAGAACAGCACGAGCCCGACGTACGGCACGAGCAGCACGAGCATCAGCCACGCGGTCGCGGAGCCGGGCCGCCGGTTGCGCGGCACGACGAACAGCGCGGCGACGATGATCAGCCACTCGAGCGCGTAGGCGATCGTCGCGATGACCGTCCAGGGGGTCTGCGTCACGCGCGGTAATCTGTCCGGAAACCCGGCGGCGCGGAGGGGGTACCAATGAGCGGAGGAGACGACCATGACCCGACTCGATTTCCAGCGTTGGGCGCTCACGCTCGGCGCCCTGCTCGTGCCGGCGCTGACCCAGGCCGCGCCGGTCGCCCCGGCCCCCCGCGACGCCACCGGCATCACCGCCGCCGACGTCGCGGCGTCGAACGCGAAGGTGAGCGCGGCGTTCGGCGATCTCGTGACGACGTGGGGCAGCGCGTTCGCCGACATCGGTGCCCGCTTCGCGCAGCCGGACCTCGTGCGCTACCGCGGCGCCGTGCGCACGGCGTGCGGCGTGATGCGCGGCGGCAACGCGGGCTACTGCATTCGCGACAACACCGTGTACTACGATGACGTCTTCGTCGCGTCGCAGGCGAAGGCCGCTGCGCAGCGCCTCGGCACCGACGGCGACATGGCCGCGGTCGGCGTCATCGCGCACGAGATGGGGCACGCGGTCGCGATGCAGCTCGGCCACATGTGGCGCACGTCGTACCGCAACGAGGCGGTCGCCGACTGTCTCGCCGGCGCGTTCGCGCGCTCGGCCGACCAGCGCGGCCTGCTCGAGCGGGGCGACGTGGACGAGGCCTTCTACGGCATGGCCTCGGCCGGCGATCCCACACCGCAGCTCACCGGCGACGACCGCGTCGATCGCGTGATCCTCGTGCGCGCGGCCGCGATGGGCCATGGGACCGAGGAGCAGCGCGTGGGCAACTTCCGCCAGGGGCTGCAGGGGGGAGCGGGAGCGTGTCTGGCGGAGTTCCGATGAAGCGGCGCTGATGCGTGGGCGCTGGTGAAGCGGCGCTGGAACGGCGGCTCTTCACCACCACCCGAGCACCTTCCACCACGCCATCCCGACCCCGAGCCAGATCCCGAGGTTCAGCACCGACACCAGGAACCCCACCTTCCACCACGTCCCCTGCGACAGGTACCCGGCGCCGAAGAACACCGGCGCCGAGCCGGTGCCGTAGTGCGTTAGGCAGGCGTCGAGGTTGGAGAAGTACGCCAGCACGAGCGCGGCGACGAGTGGCGGAGCGCCGACGAGCACCGCGGCGGCGATGAAGCTCGGGTAGAGCGCCGTCACGTGCGCGGTCATGCTCGCGAAGCCGTAGTGCAGGTACAGGTATGCCACGGCGAGCAGCGGGAACGCCGCGAGCCACGGCCAGCCGGCGAGCCCCGCGAAGAACGCCGCCGACAGCACCTTGATCACGCCGGCCTCGTTCAGCGCGTCGGCCATCATGAGCAGCGGCGCGAACCAGATCAGCGCGTCCCACGCGCGCCGCTCCGAGAGCAGGTCGTCCCACGTCAGGACACCGGCGAGGAGCAGCACGCAGACGCCGGTGAGCGCGACCACGGTGTTGTGCAGCCCGTGCAGTGGCGACGTGACCCAGCCGGTCATCACGCCGAGCATCACGATCACGAGCCACCGCTCCGCGCCGCGCACGGGGCCGAGCGCCGCGAGCTCGTCGCGCGCGTGCGCGCGCACCAGCCCGATGTCGGCGATCGTCGGCGTCACGACGCGGCGGATGAGCCGAGGCACGAGCGTGAGCGTGAGCAGCCCCGGCACGATCGAGCCCGCGAGCCAGCGCCCCCACGTCAGCTCCACGTGCGCGCCCTTCGCCGCGAACTCGGCGATGAGCGGGTTCGCCGCCATGCCGGTGAGGAACATCCCCGACGCGGTGTACGTCGCGTGGAAGCTCACGAGCACGAGGAACGCGCCGAGTCGATCCGCCGTCGGGCCCGGCTCCGACCCTGCCGCCTGCGCCACGCTCCGCGTCACCGGGAACATGATGCCGCCCCCGCGCGCCGTGTCGGACGGCACGAACGGCGCGAGCACCACATCCGCCGCGGCGAGCGAGTAGCCGAGCGTGAGCGGGCTGCGGCCGAAGCGGTGGATGAAGTAGTACGCCACGCGCTGCCCGAAGCGCGTGATCGTGACCGCGCGCGCGCGAACAGGAACGCGGCGAACACGAGCCACACCGTGAGGTTCGAGAACCCGGCGAGCACCCGCGCCGGCGGCAGCGTGCGCGTCAGCGCGAGCAGCGTCATCGCGGCGATCGCGCTCACGCCCATCGGCACCGGGTGCGCCACGAGCGCCACGATCGTCGCCACGAAGATCGCGAGCAGGTGCCGCTGCGGATCCGTCAGGCCGAGCATGGGCAGAAACCACAGAGCGATTCCGGGCACCAGCACGATCGCCCACCGTGCGGGCGTCGTCACGGCCGCGCCGGCGCGAGCGGGAGCACGACGTGCGACGGCCGCGCCGCGTCGTGCCAGATCGTGTTGTCCGCCGACTGCACGCGGCGGCTCCGGCCTAACGGCTCGCCGGTGTTCGGGTTCGCGTCGAAGCGCGGGAAGTTGGAGCTCGAGACGTCGATGCGGATGCGGTGTCCCTTCTTGAACACGTTCGCCGTCGGGAACGGCGCGATCGTGAACGGATACACGGTGCCCGGCACGAGCAGCACCGCGTGGTCGCGCGTCGCGCGGTAGCGGCCGCGCATGATCGCGTCCGTGAGGTTGAGATCGAACCCGCCCGGCCAGTCGTCGCTCGGCGGGTACACGTCCACCAGCTTCGCCGTGAAGTCGGTGTCCGTCGCGTTCGTCGACGCGTACAGCGTCACCGTGATCGGGCCGATCACCGTCACGTCCTCGGCGAGCGGCTCGGTCTGGAACACGACGACGTCCGCGCGCGAATTCAGCGGGCGCCAGGGCGCCGTCGACGGCGGGAAGCGAGGATCCTCGCGCTGGTCGTAGCCGCCGTCCTTCAGGCGCGCTGACACCCCGCCGCCGATCGTCGGCACCGGGTGGCGCGGGTCGTAGGTGTACGTCGTGAACGCGCGCGCCTCGCGCGGCCGCGCCGTGGAGAGCGAGCCGTCGGCGTGGAAGTAGTACGGCACGAGCCGCGTCCCCGGGATCGGCCACGCGGTCGCGTCGCGCCAGTAGCCGCCGTGGAACAGCCGCCCGTCGGCGTCCTTGTGCCCGTCGCCCGTGCCCATGACGAACAGGCGCACCGGCGCCTCGCGCTCCACGCCGTTAGGCACGCCCTTCAGCCAGTGGTCGAACCAGCGCAGGTGGAAGTCGCCGTCGAAGTCCGTGATGGCAGCGGCCGGGCCGAACGACACGTCGCCGGCGTACGGCCGCGTGTTGCCGTGGTGCGTCCACGGGCCGACCAGCACGCGCTGCGGCGACTTCTTCGCCTTCGACAGACCGAGGAAGTTCTCGAACGTGCCGGCGAGGAAGATGTCGTACCAGCCGCCGACCTGCAGCATCGGCACGTCGGAGGTCTCGGCGTAGTGCTCCGACCAGTTCACCATCGGGTCCTTCCAGAACGCGTCGTAGTCGGCGTGCTCGAAGAAGTCGAGGTACCACCCCTCGTACTCCGGCGCGACGGAGAGCGCGTTGAGGCCGCGCCGCATCGGCTGCACGGCGTACCAGTCCTCCACCTTCTCGCGCTCGAGCAGCTTCTTCACGGCGGCGTTCGGCGCGTCGGCGGCGAGCTGGCTCCACGCCCACGTGATCTGCCGTCCCATCTCGTACGCGCCGCGATAGCGGACCCCATGGTCCCAGCCGTTCGACAGGCCGCCCATGTTGACGACCATCGTCTTCAGGGCCGGCGGGTGGAGCTGCGCGGCGCCGGCCTGCGTGTGCGCGGCGAACGACGTCCCCCACGTGCCCACCGAGCCGTTCGACCACGGCTGCCGCGCGAGCCACTCGATGGTGTCGTAGCCGTCGGTCGCGTCGGCCGGCTGCACCTTCGAGAACTTTCCCTCGCTGCGGTACCGGCCGCGCACGTCCTGCACGGCGACGACGTAGCCGTGGCGCGCGAAGTAGCGCGCGTCGTCGGCGAGCGTGCCCTTGTCGTACGGCGTGCGGTTCAGCAGCACCGGCAGCCGCTCGTCCACCGCCACGCCGCCGTGCGCGGGGCGGTACACGTCGGTCGCCATGCGCGCGCCGTCGCGCGTCGGGATCATGAGGTCGTGCGCGGCGAGCACGACGTCGTACGGCTGCGCGCCGGCGCGCGCCGCTGCCAGCAGCGACAGCGCCGCCGCGTGCCTAACGAATCGGTGGAGGAGCGGGGGTCTGGTCACGGCGACGATTCTGCGCCGCGACCACCGGCCCGGCTAGGCCGCCGACTCCGACGCGGACGCGGAGAGCGCCCGCCGCAGCGCCTCGTCGTGGGCGGCGCCCGCCCACGCGTAGGCCGCGTCGAGCGCGTCGCGCAGCTGCGCGAACCCCGGATGTCCCACGCCGTCGAGCCCCGCCTGCCGCGCGAGCGCGCCGAGCGACGCGGCGACCACCACGAGGCGCGTGCGGAGCCGCGTGCTGCGCAGCCGCGTCCCCGGCCGCAGGTGCGGCGCGTGCAGATCCCGCACGAGCTCCTCGGCCAGCACGAACCCGCGCTGCCACTCGTCGGCCTGCGCGGTGGTGAGGCCCGCGCGCACGAGGCTGGCGCGCGGCACCCCTTCCTCGAGCACCGCATCGAGCGCAGTGAGCAGCGCGGTGTACACCGCCCGGGCGCCGCGGCGCGGCGCGGCGCGACGGGCTGGAGCGGTCGGCGGCTGCGAGGCATGTCGCGCGGCCCGGGGTGCGGCCGGCGACTTCGAGGTCGTCATGTCGGCTCGTCCGCGCACGTCGCGTACCGGACGCGAGCGCCGCCCGCGGGCACATGGCATGCTGCGTGAACGTGGTCCATACCCCCCTTAGTGTCCCCGGAGGACTGGACCGATGGACCGTGATCCCGAGCTCGACCATCACGACCGAGAGCGCGCTCTCGACCACCGGCTCGATCGTCTCGCTCCGAGCCGGAAGGAGAGCTGGCCCAAGGACGACCGTCGCTCGAGCTCGCGGCTTGCCGACGGCGGTCACATGACCGCCGCGGAGCGTGAGAGCCGCTGGCCGATCGGGTGAATTCTATCGAGTGAACGACGAACCGCCCCCGCGTCGAGCACGGCGCGGGGGCGGTTCGCGTCTCGGGACTGTTAGGCTCGGGCCGTCCTTCCGCGGCGGCGCGCCGAGCCGTATGCTCGCCGTCCGGTTCGGCACATCCCCCGCGTCGAGCCGCTCACCGCGTTCCGAGGTTCCTCCGATGCCGTTGGCCCGATCGCTCGCCCTCCTCTCCGCCGCGTCCGTCGCGCTCGCGGCGTGCGCCGACGCTCCCACCGCCGCCCGATCGCTCGCGCCGCGCGGCGGCCAGCGCATCGTGAACGGCACGCCCACCGGCAGCGGCTCCTACGCCAGCGTCGGCGCGCTCCTGTTCGACATCGACGGTAACGGGAAGCTGAACGGCGACGACGAGTTCTGCACGGGCAGCCTCATCACGCCCACGGTGTTCCTCACCGCCGCGCACTGCGTGGTCACGTCGTACACGCCGCCCGGCTCGCAGTTCTACGTCTCGTTCGCGCCGGATCTCTACGCGAAGGGCATCAAGGTGATCGCCGCCACGAGCTACGTGCGCGATCCGCTGTACGGCCACGATCAGGCGAACCTGCACGACCTCGCGCTCGTCTTCCTGCCCGCCGGATCCACGAAGGGGCTCACGCCGCTGCAGCTCCCGCCCGCGGGCTACCTCGATCAGCTGGCGGCGCAGGGCGCGCTGTCGAAGACGCTGTTCGTGAACGTCGGCTACGGCGTCACCGCGACGCTCACCGGCATCCCCGGCTTCCCGTACGACGGCGTGCGCAAGTCGTCGAAGTCGGAGTTCATGGGGCTGCAGCCGACATGGCTCGGCCTCCTCATGAACTCCAACGCCACGGGACTCGGCGGCGACTGCTACGGCGACTCCGGCGGCCCGAAGTTCCTCGACGGCAACCCGAACATGATCCTCGCCACGGTCACGACCGGCGACTACAACTGCCGCGCGACGACGTGGGACTGGCGGCTGGACACGCCGGAGGCGCGGGGGTTCCTCGGGCAGTATCTCACGCTGCCGTGACGGCGTAGCTGCGTGGCTGCGTGGCTGCGTGAGCGGTTACGCAGCCACGCAGCCACGCACCTACGACACGCTCTCCGCCGAGTACCGCGCGATGAGTCCCGTCCGCACGGCGAGCCGGTGGACCCACGCGAAGAACAGCCACGCGAGCACGAGGTCGAGCAGCGCGAGCGCGGCACCGGTGCCTAACGTGAGCGCGCTCGGCGGCCGCCCCGCGAGCAGCGAGCGCATCCCCTCGAACACGTACGACGCCGGCAGCGCCCGGCCCACCGCCTGCATCCACGCGGGAAGCGTGGCGAGCGGATAGAACACGCCCACGAACGGCGACACGATCGCCGGGATCGGCCACACGAACCACTCGGCCGACGGCCCGAGCCGCAGCACGATCGCCGCCCCCAGCACGCCGAGCGCGATGCCGAACACGAACAGCACGAGCACGAACGGCACCGCGAGCACGCCGTAGCGCGCGAGCGACATCCCGAACGCGGCCCACGCCACGACGAGCATCACGACGAGCCCGATCGCGCTCGTGAGGACGCTCGTGAGCACGAGTCCCCCCACGTACTCGCCGATCGACAGCGGCGTCGCGAACACGTTCAGGAAGTTGCGCGACCACACGTCCTCGAGGAACGTCGTCGTCACGCCCTGCATCGCGCGCGTGAGGAAGTCCCACAGCAGCACCGCGCCGAGCAGCATCGGCACGAACGCCGGGCCGTTCGGCGCCACGACGTCCAGGTAGCGCGTGATGAAGCCCCAGAGCACGATGTCGAGCGTCGCCCACGCGAACAGCGGGATCACGCGCGACGGGCTGCCGCGGTACAGGTAGAGCTGCCGCAGCACGATCGCCGCGGCGCGCGAGAGGCGCATCACGCCACCTCCAGCGACAGCGGCTCGCGCGCCACGGCGATGAACAGCTCCTCGAGCGACGCGCGCCCGTGCTCCGCCGGCAGCGTGCGCGGGTCCCCCTCGAGCAGGATCTTCCCCTTCGACAGGAACAGCACGCGGTCGCAGACCTCCTCGACCTCGTACATGTTGTGCGACGTCCACAGCACGCCGCCGCCGTCGCGGCGCGTGAAGTCGCGGATGCGCGCGCGGATGTCGCGCGCCGTCGCCGGGTCGAGCGACGCGGTGGGCTCGTCGAGCAGCAGGAGGCGCGGGCGGTTCAGCATCGCCTTCGCGAGCGCGACCCGCGTCTGCTCGCCGGACGACAGCACGCCGCAGCGCGTGTCGGCGAAGCGCACGAGGTCGAACTCGTCGAGCAGCTCGGCGATCCGCCGGCCTAACGACGCCACGCCGTAGATCAGGCCGAACACGCGCAGGTTCTGCCGCACGGTGAGGTTGCCGGGCAGCGGCGCGTAGACCGCGGCGAAGTTCGTGCGCTCCAGCGCGCGCGAGTGCTGCCGCGCGAGGTCGATCCCCTCCACGCGCACGGTGCCCGACGTCGGCTCCAGCACGCCGAGCACCATGTTGATCGTCGTCGTCTTCCCCGCCCCGTTGGGCCCGAGCAGCGCGACGATCTCGCCGTGCCGCACGACGAACGAGACGTGGTCCACGGCGGCCGTGCGGTGGTACGTCTTGCACAACGCTTCGACGGCGAGCACGGGCGCGGCGCTCTCACGCGGAGCCGCGGAGGACGCGGAGGGACTGCTCTGCTCCGTGTCCTGCGCGGCTCCGCGTGAGCCTCGAGTGGCCGTCACCGGCCGTAGCGCCCCGTGAGCGTCCCCTGGGCGAGCACGTGGCCGCGCATGTTGAACACGAGCGCCGCGCCGCCCACGTTCGCGTCGATCCCCTCGATCGCCGGCACGTCGAGCGCGTAGACGGTGAAGACGTAGCGGTGCGGCCCGTCGCCCGGCGGCGGACACGGACCGCCGTAGCCGCTCTTGCCGTAGTCGTTGCGGCCGCTCGTGCTCCCCGACGGCGAGGGCTCGCCCGCCGGCACGCTCGTCACCGACGCGGGGACGTTGAACAGCAGCCAGTGCCAGAAGCCGGAGCCGGTCGGCGCGTCGGGATCGAAGCACGTCACGGCGAAGCTCTTCGTCTCCGCCGGCGCGCCGCTCCACGCGAGCTGCGGCGATCGGTTGTCGCCGCCGCACCCGTCGAACGCGCACTCCCGCGGGATCGTCTCCCCGTCGCGGAACGTCTCGCTCGTCACGGTGAGCGACGCGCCGCCGCGCGGTGGATCGGGAATGCGGATCTCTCCGGTCTTGTACGCCATGTCTCCTCCGAGCGTGTTGGTCGAGCAGATTACGCGGATGTCGACGAGCACCGAGGCGCGCATCGTCCGTGGGACGCCCGCCTTCCGCCGCACGAACCTGGCCATGTTCGCCGCCGGGTTCTCGACGTTCGCGCTCGTGTACTGCGTGCAGCCGCTCATGCCGGAGCTCGCCCGCACGTTCCGCGTGAGCGCCGCGACGAGCGCGCTCGCGCTCTCCGTCACGACCGGCGTGCTCGCCGCCGCGCTGCTCGTCGTCGGCGCGCTCGCCGAGTCGTGGGGACGCAAGCCGATCATGGCGGGAGCGCTCATGGCCGCGGCGCTTCTCACGCTGCTCACCGCCGTGGTGCCGAGCTGGCACGCGCTGCTCGCGCTGCGCGCCGTGGAGGGGCTCGCGTTCGCCGGGCTCCCGGCGCTGGCCATGGCGTACCTCGGCGAGGAGATCGATCCGGGCTCGATCGGGCTCGCGATGGGCCTCTACATCGGCGGCTCCGCGCTCGGCGGCATGTCGGGGCGACTGCTCACGTCGGCGCTCGCCGACGTCGCGACGTGGCGCGAGGCGGTCGCCGCGGTCGGCGTGCTCGGCGTCGTCGCCGCGATCGTGTTCGCGCGCAGCCTCCCACCGTCGCGCCACTTCGTCGCGCGGCCGGCCGTGCTGCGCTCGATGCTCGCGGCGTACGGCGACCACCTGCGCGACGCGCGGCTCGTGCGGCTGTTCGCCGAGGCGTTCCTGCTCATGGGGAGCTTCGTCACGTCGTACAACTACCTCGCGTTCCGGCTGCTCGCGCCGCCGTACGCGCTGCGACAGAGCGCCGTCGGCGCGATCTTCCTCGTCTACCTCGTCGGCATCGGCAGCTCGACGTGGGTGGGCGCCATGGCCGGACGACTCGGCCGGCCGGCCGCGCTGCGCTCGAGCATCGCGCTCATGTTAGGCGGCGTCGCGCTCACGGCGGCCCGCCCGCTCGCCGCGGTGATCGCGGGCGTGGTGGTGCTCACGTTCGGCTTCTTCGGCGCGCACTCGACGGCGAGCAGCTGGGTGGGGCTGCAGGCGCGCGGCGCGAAGGCACAGGCGTCGTCGCTGTACCTCTTCTTCTACTACGCCGGCGCGAGCATCGCCGGCTGGGTGGGCGGTCTGTGCTGGTCCACGTGGGGCTGGACCGGCGTCGCCGCCTTCGTCGGCGCCCTGCTGTGCCTCGCGCTCGGCACGGCGTTCGACCTTCGAGGCAGCGGCGCTGAAGCGGCGGCGCTGGTGGGACGGCGCTGAAACGGCGGCGCTGATAACGCGCGGTATCAGCGCCGCCGTTTCAGCGGCAACGCATCAGCGCCGCCCCATCAGCGCCGCCTCACCGCCTTCAAGGCACATCGCCTAACGTCTGCCGCGCGCTGCGGTACGGGCGGAAGTTGCTGCCCCAGTCCACGCCGATCACGTCGAGCCACAGCCGCTCGCCGTCCACGTGCACGACGATGTAGTGGTACGCGTTGTCGCCCGGGTCCAGTCCCGGGCGCGCGAGGTGCTCGACCCGCACCGAGTCGGCGGCCGCCGCGGCGACGTACGCGCGCAGGTCCGGCTCGCCCTGATAGCCGTAGAGCGGTGCGCCCCCGCCGCCGCTCACGAGCTGGTCGATGCGCCGCGCGCGGCCGGTGGAGTCGCGGTAGCGCTCCACCCAATGCTCGAACAGGTGCTCGTGTCCCGTCACGAGGAGCTGCACGTCGTACTTCCGGAACAGCGGCATGTACTTCGCGCGGAGCGCCGCCGTCGGACGCTCCACCGTCGCGCCGCCGTGCGGGCCCGACGAGAACGCCGGGTGATGGAAGAACGCGACGACGTGCCGGTAGCGCCGGCGGTCGAGGCCCACGAGCTGCGAGCGCACCCACGCGAGCTGCGTCGAATCGTCGGCGATGTTCGAGTCGAACGCGAGCACGAACGTGTTGCCGTAGCCGAACGCGTACGCGGGGTATCCCGTTAGGCGGCGCGTCGCGCCGTCGGGCGGGATGAGCTGCGACATCGCGCGCAGGTAGTTCGCGAGCCCCGCCTGTCGTCCGGGGTTCGCGAGGTCGGCGGCCGACGTCACGTCGTGGTTGCCCGGCGCGAGGAAGTACGGTACGCCGCCCTGCGTCGTGAGCCGGTTGATGAGACCGACGAAGCTCACGTTCCACTGCGCCGGATCGCGGCCGTTCACGACCGCGTCGCCGCTCTGCAGGATGAAGCGCACCGGATCGGGGCCGGCGCGCATCCGGTCGATGGTCCGCAGCATCGACTCGACCACGAGCGAGTGCTCGTACTGCACGTCGGCGCCGTCGCGGCGGCCGCGCGTGTCTCCGTAGACGATGAAGGAGAAGCGCGTGACCCCCGCGCTCGCGCCCTCGCTCGGCAGCGGCTCGCGCGGGCGGGTGATGGCGTGCACGCTGTCGACGGCCGGCGGCTGCGCGGCGGCCCCGGCGGCGGTGAGCGACAGGACGAGGAGGGACCGGACGGTGAGGCGCGGGATGGCGGGCATGGGAGTCGGTGCGTTCGTAGGATCCTCGGTGCGTCGGAATGGTACCGCGGCGCCATCGGCGTATAGCACCTTGGGCGAAGGGGGGGGAGCCCCCCCTGGTACCTAGGCGCCGCAGCTGGATTTCCCCGCGTCGCGGGCGTGCGGGCGCCGGTCTTGCCCCTGGAGTCGCCCCGACCCGCGGCCCGCTCCGCGCATCCAGGCACCCGTGCACGCGACTCACACATGGCACAGCAACAGACCGGCCCGCATCCTCTCGCCGTCGTCACCGGCGCCTCCAGCGGCATCGGCCTCGAGCTCGCGCGGGTCTTCGCCGAGCATGGGTACGATCTCGTCATCTGCGCCGAGGACGACGGGATCACCGGCGCGGCGGTGGAGCTGCGCGCGACCGGCGCCCGCGTCGACGCGGTGCGCGCCGACCTCGCCACCGCCTACGGCGTGGACCGCCTCTACGACCGCGTGCGGCAGATCGGCGCCGTCGATGCGCTCGCGATCAACGCCGGCGTCGGCGTCGGCGGCGCGTTCGTCGACAATGACCTCGCCGAGGAGCTCCGGCTCATCGACCTCAACGTCGTCTCGGTCGTGCGGCTCGCGAAGTACATGGTGAAGGACATGGTCGCGCGCGGCGAGGGCCGCATCCTGTTCACGTCGTCCATCGCTGCCGAGATGCCGGCGCCGTTCCTCGCCGTGTACGGGGCCTCGAAGGCGTTCGTGCAGTCGTTCGCCGAGGCGCTGCGCAACGAGGTGAAGGACACGAACGTGGTCATCACCGCGCTGCAGCCCGGGCCGACCGACACGAACTTCTTCGAGCGCGCGCACATGATGGACACGAAGGCCGCTACGGGGAGCAAGTCGGACCCGGCCACCGTCGCGCGCGCCGCGTTCGACGCGCTCATGAAGGGCAAGGACCACGTCGTCGTCGGCGCGAAGAACAAGGTGCAGAGCACGCTCGCGCAGGTGCTGCCGGAGACGGTGACGGCGGAGATGCACCGCAAGCAGACGGAGCCCGGCTCGGCGGATCGTTAGGCGGGCGGCGCACCGCGGCGGCGGCGCCGCGCACGGGCCTTCCCGGCCCCGCCGCGCCGCCGTATCGTGGTCGCATGGGCCACCCCAGCGTCCACCGCCGGCTGAGCACCGACCGCCCCGGCGGCGCATGACCGACGCGCTGCGGCAGGCGTTGCAGTCGTCGTTAGGCACCGGGTTCCTCATCGAGCGAGAGCTCGGCGGCGGCGGGATGTCGCGCGTGTTCGTGGCCCACGACGACACGCTCGGTCGCCGCGTGGTCGTGAAGGTGCTCTCGCCGGAGCTGTCGGCCGCGCTGTCGGGCGCGCTGTCGGTCGAGCGGTTCGAGCGAGAGATCCGCACGGCCGCGCGGCTGCAGCACCCGCACGTGGTCGCGGTCCTCACCGCCGGCGCGACCGCCGAGGGACTCCCCTACTTCACGATGCCGTTCGTCGAGGGGGAGAGCCTCCGCCATCGCCTCGTCCGCGAGGGGCGCCTGCCGGTGGACGACGCGGTCGCCGTGCTGCGCGACGTGGCGAAGGCGCTCGCCTACGCGCACGAGCGCGGCGTCGTGCACCGCGACGTCAAGCCGGACAACGTGCTGCTCTCCGGCGGCGCCGCGGTCGTCACCGACTTCGGCATCGCGAAGGCGCTCTCCGCGGCGGCAGGCAACGGCGCCGCGCAGCCGTCGTCGAGATCCGACGCGCTCACGCAGCTCGGCGTCGCGTTGGGCACCCCGGCGTACATGGCGCCGGAGCAGGCCGCGGGCGATCCCGACGTGGACCACCGCGCGGACCTCTACGCGCTCGGCTGCGTGGCGTTCGAGCTGCTCGCCGGCCGACCGCCGTTCGGCGATCGACCGCCGCGCCGCGCGCTCGCGGCCCACCTGACCGAGCCGGCGCCCGACGTGCGCGGTCCGCGCCCGGACACCCCGCCGGCGCTCGCCGACCTCGTCGCGCGACTGCTCGCGAAGGACGCGGCGGCGCGCCCGCAGTCCGCGGCCGACGTGCTCCGCGCGCTCGACCGCGTCACGCCGGGCGGAGCCGCATCGGACCCGATGCCGTTAGGCACGGCGCTCCGGCGCGCGCTCGCCGTCTACGCCGCGGCGTTCGTCGTCGTCGCGGCGCTCGCCCGGACCGTTGTCGCCACCACCGGCGTGCCGGACTGGGTCTTCCCCGGCGCGCTGCTGCTCGCCGCGCTCGGCCTCCCGGCGCTCCTCGCGACGGCGTACGTGCAGCACGCCGCGCGCCGCGCGCCCGTCTCGACGCCGTCGACGCTCGCGGCCATCGCCGTTCGCGCGGGGCCGCACGTGAGCTGGCGGCGCACGGCGCGGTGGAGCGCGTCGCTGCTCGGCGTGTTCGCCGCGGTGGTCGGCGGCGTCATGGCGCTCCGCGCGATGGGCGTGGGGCCCGCGCGTTCGCTGCTCGCCGCGGGCGCGATCGAGGCCCGCGCCCCGATCGTCGTCACCGACTTCACCGCCGTGGGAGACACGTCGTTAGGCCCGGTGCTCGCCGAGGCGGTGCGGTCGGACCTCGAGCAGTCGAACGCCGTGAGGCTGCTCGGCCCCGACGAGCTGGCCGACGCGCTGCGCCGCATGCAGCGCCCGCCGGGCACGCGCGTCGACCTCGCGCTCGCGCGCGAGCTGGCGCAGCGCGAGGGCTTCGGCGCGATCGTCGACGGCGCGGCGAAGCAGCTCGGCACGACCTACCTGCTCACGCTGCGCCTCGTCAGCGCCGACAGCGGCCGCGAGCTCGCCGCCTACCACGAGACGGCGAGCGACGCCGCGCAGCTGATCCCGACGCTCGGCCGCATGACGCGCCGCCTGCGCGGGCGCATGGGCGAGTCGCTGAAGGCGGTGCGCGAGAGCCAGCCGCTGGAGCAGGCGACGACGACGTCGCTGCCGGCGCTGCGCAAGTACACCGAGGCGATCCGCGAGCGCGGCCGCAATCAGACCGGACGCGCCGTCACCCTGCTGCGCGAGGCGATCGCCCTGGACACGGGGTTCGTCTCGGCGTACGCGCGGCTCGGCGCCTACATCACGTCGGTCAACAGCGACGTCGCGCAGGCCGAGTGGGCGGTGTCGCAGGCGTTCGCCCGGCGCGACCGGCTCCCGGAGGCGGAACGACTGCTCGTGGAGCAGTACTACTACGGGGGCGGCCCGCCCCGCGTCCGCGACGCCGCCAGGGTGCTCCGCGCCGCCGAGGAGGGGCTCGCCCTGCGGCCGCACGACTGGTACGCGGTGCAGTCGGTCGCGATGGCCGCCGCGAACGTCGGCGACCTGCGGCGGGCCGACTCGCTCCTGCGTCGCGCGATCGAGCTGCAGGGGAGCACGCCGAGCCTCGTCGCGTACGGCAACCTGGCGAACGTGATGATCGCGGAGCGCCGGGCGCCGTCGGCGGTCGACTCGATCTACCGCGTGATCATCGCGCGCTTCCCCGACCCGGCGGTCTCGGCCCCCGTCCGCGTCTCCCTCGCGTATCTGCGCGGCGACTATGCCGGCGCCTCCGACGCCGCGCGCGCGCAGTGCGCGGCGCGCATCACCGAGCCGCGCGACCGCGAGTCGTGCGCGGGGTCGACGGCGGCCGAGTACGAGCTCGCGCTGGGGCACGTGCGCGAGTTCGAGCGGGGGCTCGGCCTCGCGTCGACGCGCGCGCGCAACGTGCGCCCACTCGCGGCGATCGTGCAGGCGGCCCGCCTCGGCGCCGCGCGCGCCTGGGTGCTCGGCGACCGCGCCGGCGCGGCCCGCCTCCTCGACTCCGCGCTCGTCGTGAACCCGCTCGACAGTCTCCCCGAGGCGAACCGTCCGTACCCGGCGCTCGCCTGGGCGTACGCGGCCACCGGCCGAGCCGACCGCGCCGCGACGTTCCTCGCCGCGGCCGAACGGCGCTGGGCCGGCGCGACCGACGCGGCGATCGTACGCGACCGCGCGATGGTGCGCGCGGTCGTCGCGTTAGGCGCGGGCCGGGCGCGCGAGGCCATTCCCGCCCTCGCCGCCGCGGCGGCCTCGCCGTGCGGCGCCGCGTGCCGCGGCGGCGCGCCGTTCGGGTTCGGGCAGAACCCGCACGCGCTGCTCGCCTACGCGTACGACCTCGCCGGACGGCCCGACTCGGCGCTCGCGAGCTACGAGCGGTTCATCGAGGTGAGCCACGTCACGGCCGCGGGCTTCAACCTGTTCGCCGCCGGAAGCTGGAAGCGTATCGGCGAGCTGGCGGAGGCGACCGGCGACGTCCCGAAGGCGATCGCCGCCTACGAGCGGTTCGTCACGCTCTGGAAGGATGCCGACCCCGAGCTCCAGCCGAAGGTGCGCGAGGTGCGCGACCGGCTGGCGCGGCTGCGCGCGCGGGAAGCCCGGCGGCGGTGAGCGTACCGCGCGTACATTGACGGCATGACCGATCCCACTCCGGATCCGGGTGCCCGCGCCCGGTTCCGCCAGAACCTCGTGCGCGTGATGACCGTGCAGGTCGTCGCGCTCGTCCTCCTCTGGCTGCTCCAGCAGCGCTACACCCCGTGAGCCGCGCGTCATGCACCCTTTGAACTGGGCGGTCGTGATCGGCTGGCTCGCGTACGTCGCGATCGACGGGCTGCGCCGCGCGCGCGGCACGAAGCACCTCGAGGGATATCTGCTCGCGAGCCGCAGCCTCCCGTGGTGGGCGGTCGGCCTCTCCGTCATGGCGACGCAGCTCTCCGCCATCACGATGATCGGCACGACCGGACAGGGCGCGGTCGACGGCATGCGCTTCGTGCAGTTCTACTTCGGGCTGCCGGTCGCGATGGTGATCCTCGGCGTCACGCTCGTGCCGTTCCTGCACGGCGCGAAGGTGTACACGGCGTACGAGTACCTCGAGCGGCGCTTCGACGCGAAGACGCGCGCGCTCACCGCGTTCCTGTTCCTGCTGTCGCGCGGCATGTCGTGCGGGACGATCCTCGCCGCGCCCGCGGTGGTGTTCTCCGCCGTGTTCGGCTGGCCGCTCGGCTGGTGCGTGGCGTTCATGGGCGTGCCGACGGTGCTCTACACGGTGCTCGGCGGCGTGCAGGCGGTGACGTGGGCCGACGTGAAGCAGATGGCGCTCGTCACCGTGGCGATCGTCGCGGTGGTCACGACGCTGCTCGTCCGCATCCCCGTCTCGCCGAGCGCCGCGCTGCACATCGCCGGTGCGGCGGGACGACTGCAGGCGTTCGACTTCACGCCCAGCCTCACGAACACGTACACGTTCTGGTCGGGGATCATCGGCGGCACGTTCCTCATGCTGTCGTACTTCGGCACCGACCAGAGCCAGGTGCAGCGCTACCTCACGGCGCGCTCGGTCGGCGAGGCGCGCAACTCGCTCCTCATCAGCGCGTACTGGAAGATCCCGCTGCAGGCGATGATCCTGCTCATCGGCGTGCTGGTGTTCGTGTTCTATCAGTTCGAGCCGTCGCCGATGCTGTTCAATCCCGCGCACGCGCACCGCGCGCAGCAGGCCGCGCCCGCGGCGTACGGCGCGCTGCAGGCGCGCTACGATGCCGCGCTCGGGGCGCGCCGAGCCGCCGCCGACGCGCTCGCGCGTGCCGACGACGCGGGCGACCGGGCCGCGAACGCGGCGGCGGTAGCGGCGTTCCGCATGCAGGACTCCGCGGTCGCGTCGGTGCGCGCGCAGGCGCTCGCGCTCGTCGACAGCACGGTGCACGAGCCGTCCAAGGACGTGAACTACATCATCCCGCGCTTCGTGCTCGAGCAGCTGCCGCTGGGCCTCGCGGGGCTGTTCATCGCCGGCGTGATGGCGGCGGCGATGTCGGCGATCGCCGCGGAGCTGAACTCGCTCGCCACCGCGACGGTGATCGACTTCTACCGCCGCTGGGTGCGCCCGGAGGCGCCGGACGCGCACTTCCTGAACGTATCGAAGGCCGCGACGGCGTTCTGGGGGCTGTTCGCCTGCGGCGTCGCGACGTTCGCGGCGACGTTAGGCTCGCTCATCGAGGTCGTGAACCGCTTCGGCTCGTTCTTCTACGGCTCCATCCTCGGCGTCTTCCTGCTCGCCATGATCCGTCAGGCGTCGGCGGCGGGCGCGTTCGTGGGACTCATCGCTGGCATGAGCGCCGTCGCCGCGGTGAACTTCGGCGCGCCGAAGGTCAGCTTCCTCTGGCACAACGTCATCGGCGCGGTCGTCGTGGTGATCGTGGGGATGGTCGTCACGCTGGTCACGGGGACTAGGCGAACGGCATGAAACGCATCATCTCCATGGCGTTACCATCAGTCCCATCCAGCGCTCGATGGAAATGATGGTAACGCGATGGAAATGATGCGTCACCCGAACGTGGCCGGATCCAGCCCCATCCGCCCGTCCCGTCGGTCGAGCCCCTCGATGCGCCGCATGTCGTCTTCGCCGAGCCGGAAGTCGAGCGACGCGAAGTTCTCGCGCAGCCGCTTCGCATGCACGCTCTTCGGGATCACGACGAGCCCCGAGTCGAGGTGCCAGCGGATCACGACCTGCGCCGGCGTGCGGCCGTGCCTGCGCGCGATCTCACCGACGGTCGGGTCGCGCAGCACCCCGCCCTGGCCTAACGGGCTCCACGACTCGGTGGCGATGCCGCGCTGCTCGTGGAACGCACGCAGCGCGCGCTGCTGGAAGCGCGGGTGCAGCTCCACCTGGTTCACCGCCGGCACGACGCCCGTCGCGTCGATGATGCGCTCCAGATGGTCGACGTTGAAGTTCGACACGCCGACCGAGCGCGCGCGCCCGCTCTCGCGCAGCCGCACGAGCGAGCGCCACGCCTCGACGTACCGGTTCTGCCCCGGCGCGGGCCAGTGGATGAGATACAGGTCCACGTAGTCGAGCCCGAGCCGCCGCAGGCTCTCGTCGAACGCGCGCTCGGCGTCGTCGTGCCGGTCCTGCCACAGCTTCGTCGTCACGAACAGCTCGTCGCGCGGCACGCCGCCCTCGCGCACCGCGCGTCCGACGCCCTCCTCGTTGTGGTACAGCGCCGCAGTGTCGATGGAGCGGTAGCCGACGTCGAGCGCGGCGCGCACCACGGCCGTCGTCTCGTCGTTCGGGATCTGCCACACGCCGAGTCCGAGCTGCGGGATCGCGCGGCCGTCGTTCAGGGAGATGGTCGGGCTCTGCATGGCGCGCCACCATGTGCAGAGTGCGCGCCGCGGTGATAGTCTGTGCGGGAGACACGCACCGCCCCGACCCGCTCCGAACAATCGCCGTATGCGCCTCCGACCACTCGCACTCCTCGCCGCGCTCACCGTCGCACGGATCGCCGCGGCCCAGACGCCCGGCGCCCGGGCCCGCGCCGCTGCCGAGACGTATCGCGACGCGCACGAGGGCACGATCCTTCGCGAGTTCTCGGACCTGCTCGCGCTCCCCAACGTCGCGCGCGACTCGGCCGACATCCGGCGCAACGCCGACTTCCTGCTCGCGATGCTCGGTAAGCGCGGGTTCACGAACACGAGGCTGCTCACCGTCCCCGGCGGCCCGCCCGCGGTGTACGGCGAGCTGCCGAGCCCCGGCGCCACGCGCACGCTCGTGCTCTACGCGCACTACGACGGCCAGCCGCTCGACCCGAAGCAGTGGACGTCGCCGCCGTGGCAGCCGGTGCTCCGCGACCGCGAGCCGAAGGACGGCGGCAAGGTCATCGCGCTGCCTAACGATGGGCAGCACGCCGATCCGCAGGCGCGTCTCTACGCCCGCTCGGCCGGCGACGACAAGGCGTCGATCATGGCGATGCTCGCCGCCGTCGACGCGATGCGCGCCGCGGGCACCGCGCCATCGGTGAACCTCAAGGTCTTCTTCGAGGGCGAGGAGGAGGCCGGCTCCGCGCACCTGCGGCAGATCCTCGAGACGTACCGGTCGCAGCTCACCGGCGACGGCTGGCTGTTCTGCGACGGGCCGGTGCATCAGAGCGGCCGTCAGCAGGTGGTGTTCGGGCAGCGCGGCGTCACGGAGGCGGAGCTCACCGTCTACGGCCCCACGCGCGCGCTGCACAGCGGCCACTACGGCAACTGGGCGCCGAACCCCGGCGTCATGCTCGCGAACCTCATCGCGAGCATGCGCGACGACGACGGCCGCATCAAGATCGCCGGCTACTACGACGACGTGCGCCCGATCACGCCCGCCGAGCGCCGCGCGATCGCCGCGCTCCCCGCGTACGACGACACGCTGCGCCGAGCGTTAGGCCTCGGCCGCACCGAGGCGAACGGCGCGCCGCTGGCCGAGCGGCTCATGCTGCCGGCGCTCAACCTGCGCGGCATCCGCGTCGGCGGCGTGCGCGAGACGGGGTCGAACACCATCGCCACCGAGGCGTACGCGTCGTTCGACCTGCGGCTGGTGCCTAACCAGACGCCGGAGCGCGTGCAGCGGCTGTTCGAGGCGCATCTCGCGCGTCAGGGGTGGTTCGTGACGCACGACAGCGCGACGACCGCCGTGCGCCTCGCGCATCCCAAGGTCGTGCGCGTGCAATGGGGGAGCGGCTATCCGGCGAGCCGCGCCCCGATGGACGGCCCGTTCGGCCGCGCGGTGATCGCCGCCCTGCGCGACGGCGCCGCCGAGCCGCCGCTCGTCATCCCCACCACCGGCGGCAGCGGCCCCGCGTACCTGTTCGAGCAGGTGCTGAAGGTCCCGATGATCTCGCTGCCGATCGCGAACTTCGACGACAACCAGCACGCCGCGGACGAGAACCTGAAGCTGAAGAACCTGTGGGACGGCATCGAGACGTACGCGGCGCTGCTCGCGGGGATGGGGAAGACGTGGGGGGCGGCGGTGACGCCGTGATCTTCTGACGGCGGGCCCCTTTGTCACCCTGACAGCCCCCCGCCACCCCGACCGACGCCGTCCGTCATCTTGACCGACTCGGCGGGCACGCGCGATGCCTCGCCGTGGACCGCTCACCTTTCACCACGTCGCATCACCAGGAGGAACCATGCGCAACACTCGCATCGTTCGGCTGGCGGCGCTGGGCGTGATGCTCGGTGCCGTGCCCGTCTCGCGGCTGGCCGGTCAGGACGACTCGTCCGACGCCGCGTTCGTGCGCCCGTCGGTCGACGCGCTGTACACGCGGATCCACTTCGCCGGCGACGACGGGCGCATGGACGCCCCCGGCGTCGGCGCGCGCGTCATGTGGCGCGGCCCGACGCTGTTCGACGCCGCCTCGCGGGTCTCGCACGTCGACCTCGGCCTGTTCGCGAGCTACACGCCCAAGCGCGCGCTCGCGCGGAACCTCGACGCGACCACGTATCACCTGGGCCTCGCCGCCGACGTGCGGCCGTTCGCGACGCCGCTCGGCGCGCGCCTGGACCCGTTCGCGTCGCTCGGGCTTGGCGTGCTGTCGACGCACGTCGCGAACGCGCAGTTCCGCGCGCCGTCGCCGCTGTTCAGGGACTCGCAGAGCGCCTTCACGCTCTCCCCCGGCGTCGGCGCGCGGCTCGCCATCCTGCCGGCGCTCGGCTTCCAGGCCGACGTGCGCGACATCGTGACGTTCATCGACGGTACGCGGCACAACCCGTCGTGGAGCGCGGGGATGCGGGTGAACTTCTGACGCCACGGCGCCGCGTGCGGCGACGGGGGCTCGCTTAGCTTTCGCCGCTGAGCCGCGAGCCCCCGTGACGGAACCCGTCCAGTCCACGTCGTACCCGTTCATCGAACGCCGCCGCAGCGAGCCCGATCCCGCCGCGGTGGCGTTCGTGCTCGGGCTCGCGCGCGCACTGCACGCGCACGGCTACTCCGCCGGCCGGATGGAGGACATCCTCGGCGTCACCTCCGACCGCCTCGGCCTGAAGGGCCACCAGTTCTTCTCCACGCCGACGTCGATCATGGCGTCGTTCGGCGACGACAGGCGGCAGCGCACGTTCCTCGTGCGCGTGGAGCCGGGCGAGGTGAGCCTCGCGAAGCTCGCGGAGCTCGAGCGTGTGTCGGTGGACGTCGCGCGCGGCCGCGTCGCGCCGGCCGACGGCAGCGCGGCGATCGCCCGCATCGTCGCCGCGCGACCGCTCTACGGCCCCGTGCTCACGACGCTGGCGTTCGGCGTCGTGTCCGGCGCGTCGTGCCAGTTCCTCGGCGGCGGCGCGCACGAGATCCTCGTCGCGTCGATCCTCGGCCTCGGGCTCGGCGTCTTCTCGCTCGTCGCGCAGTCGCACCCGCGCGTCGGGCGCGTCTTCGAGCCGCTCGCGTCGTTCCTCGTGAGCCTCGCCGCGATCGGGCTCGCGCATCTCGTCGGGCCGCTCTCCGTGCTCGTGGCGACGATCTCCGGGCTCATCGTGCTCATGCCCGGCCTCACGCTCACCACCGCCATGAGCGAGCTCGCGACGCGGCACCTCGCGTCGGGCACGGCGCGGCTGAGCGGCGCGTTCATCACGTTCCTCTCGATCGTGTTCGGCGTCGCGCTCGGCAACGCGATCGGCGGCGCGGCGTTCGGCGTCCCGGCGGCCGTCGATCCGTGGCACTTTCCGGCGTGGGCGAACCTCGTCGCGCTGGTGCTCGCGCCGATGTGCTTCACCGTGATTCTCCGCGCGGAGCCGCGCGATCTGCCGTGGATCGTCGCCGCGAGCGCGTTAGGCTACGTCGCCGGCCGACTCGGCGCTTCCGCGCTGGGCGCGGAGCTCGGCGCGTTCGCCGGCTCGTTCGCCGTCACGCTCGCGAGCGCGGGCTACGAGCGGTGGCGCCAGCGGCCGGCCGCGGTGGTGCTGGTGCCCGGCATCCTGCTCCTCGTCCCCGGCAGCATCGGCTTCCGCAGCCTGCTGTCGCTCATGGACCGCGAGGCCGTCGTCGGGCTGCAGACCGCGTTCAGCATGACGATGACCGCGGTGGCGCTCGCCGCGGGACTGCTCATCGCGGGCGTCGTCGCGCCGGAGTCGCGCGTGCGCGGGGTCGCTCGGCACTGAGCGTCACGGTTCGCGCCGCACGACGACCTCGCGCGCTCCGTTAGGCACCGGCACCCGCACGTTCACGCCGCCCGGCCACCGGACCTGCACGGCCGTCGGCGTGCCGTCGAGCCCGAACACCTGCGCCGCGCCGTTCTGCGACCAGTAGCCGGAGCCCGCCTGCACCTCGCGTACGGGTCCCATGCGCTCGCCGTACACGACACGGATCTGCGCGCCGACGCCGTCGGGGTTCGTCGCCGGGCCGCGCAGGATCACGCGGAGCCCGGGGCGCGCGCCGCGGTTGTGCAGCAGCACCGTCGCCGCGCCGTTCTGCGACACCACGAGGTCGAGTCGACCGTCGCGGTCGTAGTCGGCGTACGCCGCGCCGCGCTGGTCGCCGTAGATGCGGATCCCCGAGCGCGAGCCGGGCACGGCCGCGAGCCCGCCCTTGCCGTCGCCGAGCAGCAGCAGCCCGCGTCCCGCGTCGTAGCGCGGCAGGCCGACGGCGGTCGGGTAGAAGTTCTGGCTCAGGAACACGTCCTCCTTGCCATCGCCGTCGAAGTCCGCGATCCCCGCGTAGAACGCCGGCGCCATCTGCGCCTCCGTCGGCAGCGCCATCGGCTCGAAGTGGTCGCCCCGATTCAGGAACGCCATGTGATCGAGCGTCACGACCGTGTCGCGGTGCACGCGCGCGGCACGCGGGCCCCCGCCGAGCACGCTGTCCACCGTCGCGTCGGCGTATGCGGCGAAGGTGCCTAACCGGCGCCCGAGGTCGGGGAGCGCGACGCGCAGCCGCGCGTAGCCGTTCAGCGGCGCGAGCCCGTGGAGGCGCGGATCGTCGCGCGCCACGAGCATCTCCTCCTCGCCGCCCGACCCGAACGGCCCGTGCAGCATCACGAGCGGCCGCGCGCGGTCGGCGGGCGTCATCGTGTTGCGCCCCCAGCTCGTCGCCACGATGTCGAGCCGCCCGTCGCCGTCGAGGTCTCCGGTCGCGAGCCCGTTCCACCGGCTTGGCCACCGCTCCAGCCCCCACGCGGCGGCGGTGAAGAAGCGGCCGCCCTGGTTCAGCAGCAGCTCGATCGAGCCCCACTCGCGCGCCAGCAGGAGGTCCGCGTCGCCGTCGCCGTCCACGTCGGCGAACGATGCGGCGGAGACGAGGCCGATGTGGTCGAGCGGCGCGCTGCGCAGCGTATCGAGCACGAACCGCCCGCCCTCGTTGCGCCAGAGCGACGACGACGCCGGCGCCGGATACGCCCCCGGCACCGCGCGCCCGCCGACGAACAGGTCGAGGTCCCCGTCGCCGTCGTAGTCGCCTAACGCGATCGGCCCCGTCGACGACGGCAGTGGCGGCACCACCGTCTGCGGCGTCCCGCCGCGCGCTCCCACGCTCACGACCGACGGCGGCGTCCCCCCCTCCCAGCTCGCCACGCCGGCCAGGATCCGCGTCCCGCTCGCGTCCGCGACGCCGAGCACCGTGGTGAGATCCGACGACGTCGGCGCGCCGGCGCGCATTGGCACGAGCCGCCCGCCGTCGTTGCGGAACACCGCGATCGCCCCACCCTTCCCCGCGCCCACCACGAGATCCTCGTCCCCATCGCGGTCGACGTCGAACCACGCCACCCCCGGCCCGAGCTGCGACAGCGCGTTGGGCAGCAGGAACTGTCGCTCCCAGTCGTCGAACGTGTTCTCCGTGTGCACGTGTCCTCCGAGCTGCGCGCTGCCGTCTTCGAAGAGCGGAGCGAGCGTGGAGCGTGGAGCGTGGAGCGTGGAGTCGTCCGAACGCTCCACGCTCCCCGCTCCACGCTCCACGCTCGCTTCGTCCACTTCGTAGAGCCTGTTCGGCGCCACGTTCTCCACCCGCGTGCGGCGCCCGTCGCGCCACACGATCTCCAGCGTCGCGCGCTGCGACGTCCCCATCGCGAACGACGCCTCGTAGTCGCTGTGCGACAGATAGAGGCCGCCCGCCTGCACCTCGCGCGTCTGCAGCGGCACCGCGCCGCCGCGCAGCGTGATCCGCGCGCCGACCGCCTGCGTGTTCGGCGCCGTGCCGCGCAGGCGCACCGCGATGCGCGGGGCCGCGGCGTCGCTGCGCAGCACGAGCGCCGGCGCGCGCAGACGGTTCACCACCACGTCGAGATCCCCGTCGCCGTCCAGGTCGGCCGCCGCGAGCGCGTGCGACACGTCCGCCTCCGTGCCGAAGTGCCACGCCACGCTCGCGTTCTCGAACGTCAGATCGCCGCGATTGCGGAACGCGACGTTGTGCAGCGCGAGCTTCGGGAACTCCCACCGCTCGCGCTGCCACGTGACGCCGGACACGCGGTTCTGCAGCCGCTCCTGCACGTCGGCGTCCATGATGTCCCACAGGTGGCCGTTCGCCACCAGCAGGTCCGGCCGCCCGTCGAGATCGACGTCGAGGAACATCGTCCCCCACGACCACCCCGTCGCCTGCACGCCGGCGAGTGCCGCGACCTCGGCGAACGTGCCGTCCCCGCGGTTCACGAACAGCGTGTTGCGCTGCTGCTGGAGCTGCGTCGTGACGTCGCCCACGCGCTTCGGCAGCGCGGTGTGCGCCGGCATCTGCGTCTTCAGCCGGCGCGTGTCGTCGCTCAGCATGTCCGTCTCGAACAGATCCGGCAGCCCGTCGCCGTTCACGTCCGCGACGTCCACGCCCATCGCGGAGTTGCTCGTCTGCCGCTGCGCGGTCCAGTCGGCGAGATGGAAGTTGCCGTGGCCGTCGTTGATCCAGAGCTGGTCGGTGTCCTCGAAGTCGTTCGCGACGTACAGCTCCGGCGCGCCGTCGCCGGTGAGATCCACGAGCTTCGCGCTCAGCCCGAAGGACTCGTCGCCGCCGCCTAACGGCACGCGCTCGAACCGGCCGCCGCGATTGAGGTACAGATCGTCCGGCTCCCCGCGCATCGTGACGTTCATGCCGCCCATGTCCGGGCGCATCACGAGCTTGAAGTCCTTCTGTCGCTCCGGCACCACCGCGTACGCGTTCGGCCCCACCTGGTGCACGAGCTGGCTCGGCGCGCGCTCCTGCGGCGCGAGGGTGTCGACGGGGCTGTACGGCTTGTAGTTCGCCACGTACATGTCGAGCCGCCCATCGCCGTCGACGTCGGCCAGCGCCACCGTCGTGCCGCCCTTGCCCGCGGGATCGAGCCCGAGGTCGCGGTGCTCGGTGAAGTGCCCGCGCCCGTCGTTCACGAAGATCGCGTTGGGCCCCGTCGTCGCGAGCAGCACGAGGTCGAGGTCCCCGTCGCCGTCGATGTCGGCGAACGCCGCGCCGCTCGCGTGGCGCCCGCACGCGCCCACGCCCGCGCGCTGCGTGACGTCGTCGAACTTCCAGTCGCCGAGGTTGCGGTACAGCGCGGAGCACCCCGAGCTGCGCGCGAGGAACACGTCCGGCCGCCCGTCGCCGTCCACGTCGCCGAGCGCGACGCCGCCGCCCTGCGCGAGCATGCGGTTGCCTAACAGCACCGAGTCGGGCACGTCGTTCTCGAATCGGATCCCCGTCTCGCGCGCGCTCATCTCGGTGAACCCCGGCTTCCCCCCGTCGTCCACCACCAGCTCGCGCCACCGGTATCCCTGCATCTGGTGCCACGGCCTCGGCGCCGAGTCGCGATGACACGAGGCGACGACGACCGTCGCGAGGACGGCGCTGGCGATGCGGGACGTGCTCCTCTTCAAGCAGACCTCCAAGAGATTTGAATCGCGGATTTCGCGGATTCCGCGGATTTCGCGGATCGCGCCGAGGCTCGCCCCTCGCCCCGACCGCCTATCAAAGAATCCGCGCGATCCGCGCGATCCGCGTCCGACACTCGCCGAAGCCGTGCGCTACGCGGGAGCGGCCACACAGCTTACGCCCGAGCCCACCGTTTCGCGGGCCGAGAGGGGGCCACCGCCCGCGTGGCGCGGCCGCTGGACCGGCTGCAATTTGGACCCTCGCCGACCGCCCCGCTGTCACCGCCGCATGCCGATGCCGCGCTCCCCCCGCCGCCGCTCGCTCGCCGCCGCCGCGCTCCTCCTCCTCCCCGCCGCGGCGCGGGCGCAGGTGGTGCGCGGCACGGTGCTCGACGTCGGCGACCGCGCGGTGCCCGGCGTCGTCGTCACGCTGCTCGACGCGTCGTCCGCCGTCGCGGCGCGCGCACTCAGCGACGAGCGCGGCGCCTACCGGCTGCTCGCGCCGGGGCCAGGCACGTACCGCGTGCACACGCTGCGCATCGGCTTCCGCCCCGTCACCTCGGCGCCCGTGACGCTCGCCGCCGGCGAGGAGCTGACCCGGCGGCTCGTCCTCACCGGCGTCGCGCTCGCGCTCGACACGGTGCGCGTCGCCGACCGCGCGGCGTGCCGCGTCGGCTCCGACACGGCGACGGCGACGTTCGCGCTCTGGGAGCAGGCGCGCGGCGCGCTCACCGCGACCCAGCTCACCGCCGCCACACGCTCGCTCGGCGCCACGATCATCACGTACGACCGCGTGCTCGACCCCGACGGGCGCCGCATGCGCGACCAGTCGCTCGCCGCGAGGTTCGGCTACGTCGTGCAGCCGTGGAAGGAGCTCTCCGCCGACTCGCTCCACCGGCTCGGCTTCGTCGTGTCCGACGCCGATGGCTCGACCACGTACCACGCGCCGGGGCTCGAGGCGCTGCTCTCCGCCACGTTCCTCACCGATCATTGCTTCCGCCTCGCGCGGTCGCGCGATCCGTCGCGCATCGGCATCGCGTTCGAGCCGGTGCCGGCGCGTCGCAAGGCCGACATCCGCGGCACGATCTGGCTCGACCGCAAGACGTCGGAGCTCCGCGACCTCGAGTTCGGCTACGTGAACGTCTCCGAGGTGCAGCGCGATCGCGCCGGCGGCGCCATCCAGTTCGTGCGCATGAAGGACGGCGCCTGGGCCGTGTCGCGGTGGAGCATCGCGATGCCGGAGCTCGAGCCCGCGCTGCCGTACTCGATGCGCGGTGCGGCGCAGCCGCGCGTCGCCGCCATCCGCGTCGCCGGCGGCGAGCTCGCGCTCGCGACGCTCGGCCGCGACACGGTGTGGGCGAGTACGCCGCTCGTCGTCGTCGGCTCCGTGCTCGACTCGGCGACGAACGCGCCGATCGCCGACGCGCGCGTCGCGCTGCTCGGCACGCGACACGAGGCGCGCACGGACACCGCGGGCCGCTTCCGTGTCGAGGGCGTGATCCCCGGCGAGTACACGGTGGAGGTCCACACGCCGGCCCTCGACTCGCTCGTCGCCGCGCAGCGCGTCACCGTCACGCTGGCCGAGGGCGCGCCGCCGGTGCGCGTGCGCGTCGCGAGCCCCGTGCGCGTGCTCGCCATGCTGTGCGGCGCGACGACGCTGCGGCCGTCGGACGGCGTGGTCTTCGGCACCGTCGCCGCCGCCGGCGACACGGCGGTCCCGCGCGGCGTGCGCGTCATCGCGGAGTGGACCGAGCGTGCGGCGGAGGACAGCGCCGCGCGCGTGCGGTGGCGCGAGGCGCCGTCCGACGCGCAGGGCACGTTCCGACTCTGCGGCCTCCCGCGCGCGACGCCGCTCGTGCTGCGCGCCGCGGGCGGCGATCTCGGCGCCGACCCCGTTCCGGTCACCATCGGCGTCGGCGATCGCGTCGCGCGCGCGCGGCTCGTGCTCGACCGGCGCGCCGACCGCGGCGCGATGTTCCGCGGCGTGGTGCTCGACGACGCCACGCTGCGGCCGATCGCCGGCGCCGAGGTCGCGATGCCGGAGATCGCGCGCCGCGTGTCGACCGACGAGCGGGGCGCGTTCCGCATGACGGACGTGCCGGCGGGGGAGCATCGCGTGCTCGTGCGCTTCCCGGGCTTCCGCGCGATCGACGCGCGCCTCCCGTTCGCGCCTAACGGCACGACCGACCGCCGCATCTTCCTCACCCTCGAACCCGCTCGCTGATGCGCTTCCTGCTCGGCACGGTGCTGTACCTCTCGCTCGGCTCGGCGCTCGGCGCGCAGACCGTGGTGACGGTGCGCGGCGTCGCGTTCGACAGCATTCGCGGCGTGCCGCTCGTCGAGGCGTTCGTCGCGCTCGACGGCGACCGCAGCACCATCACCGACGCGCGCGGCCGCTTCCGCTTCGACAGTGTCGCGCCGGGCCGCTACACGCTCACCCTGCAGCACGCCGCGCTCGACGCGGTCGGCATCTTCGGCCTCTCCGCGCCCGCCGTCGTGACCGAGAGCGCGGCCGAGTTCACGCTCGCGTCGCCGTCGTTCGCCACGCTCTGGCGAGGCGTGTGCGGCACCGCCACGCCGCCGAACGACAGCGGGTTCGTGTACGGCAGCGTCGCCGACGCGCGCGGCGCCACGGTCGCGAACGCGACGGTCGACCTGAACTGGCTGCAGCTCGGCGTGGTGGGACGCCGCAAGCTGCAGCAGCGCGAGTGGCGCGGCACCACGCGCTCGAACGCGACCGGTGGCTATCGCGTGTGCGGCGTGCCTACCGACGTCGCGCTGCGCATCCAGGCCATCACCGACTCCGCGTCGAGCGGCGTCATCGATCTGCCGCCCGATCATCCGCGCGTGCTGCGCCGCGACCTGCGCGTGTCGCCGCTCACCGGCGTCGCCGGCACCGCGCGCGGCGAGATCAGCGGCGTCGTCACCGATTCCGCGGGCGTCCCGGTGCTCGGGGCGCGCGTCGCGACGAACGAGGCGACCGAGGAAGCCCGCACCGACAGCGCCGGGCGGTTCACCATCCGCGGCGTGCCGACCGGCACGCGCCAGGTCGAGGTCCTCGCGATCGGCATGTCTCCCGTCACGGCGGTCGTCGACGTCGCCGATGGGGAGAGCGCGTCGGTGCTCGTGCGCATGCACCGCCTCACGACGCTCGAGGTCGTGCGCGTCATCGGCTCGCCCACCGTGCGGCGGCGCGTCGAGCGGCTCGAGGAGCGGCGCAGGCTCGGCGGCGGCTACTTCCGCGACTCCACCGAGATCGGCTCGCACGGCACGATGGCCCGCGTGCTCGGCGACTTCCCCGGCACGTACGTCGAGCCGGCGCGCGGCACGACCGCGAACCGGTTCGTGCTGTCGATGCGCTCCCTCACCGGTGGACGCTGCGTCCCCGCGATCTGGATCGACGACGCGCCCACGGACTCCGAGCACCTCGGCATGCTGCGGCCGGGCGAGGTCGCGTTCGTCGAGGTGTACCCGCGCGCGTTCGGCGTGCCGGTCGAGTTCACGCGCGCGAACGCGGACGCTCGCACCTGCGGCGCCATCGCCGTCTGGACGCGGTTCTACTTCCGGTGAGGCTTCGTCCCCCCGCGCCGACGGCGCCCTCGCCCGACGCGCTCGTCGGCGCCGTGCTCGACGCCGCGCGGCGCGGCGACGCGCGCGCGCTCGATCGACTGGAGCGCGAGGTCCTCGCGCTCGCCGAGCGCGCGCCACGGGGCGACGAGGGCGCGTCGGAGGCCGTGCAGGCGATGCTCCTCGCGCTCACGCGCCGCGGCGACTACGCGCGCGCGCTCGCGTTCACGCGGCGCTCCACCGCGCTGCTCGGTTACGACGCGATCGCGGCGTCCGAGGTCATGCTGCTGATCGCCGGCGGCGCGGTCGACGAGGCGCGCGCCCGCGCCGAGGAGCTCGCGTCGGCGCCGGTCGCGTTAGGCGGGCACGGGCTGCGCGCGATCGTCCGCACGCTGCTCGGCCGCGACGCCGACGCCGCCGCGGACGGCGCGACGTTCCTCGCCGAGTCCGAGGAGGTGGGGCGATCGCTCGCCAGCTGGCGCGCCGTCGCGCGGCGCTACGGCCCGTCGTCGGCGCACGTGCTGTCGCGCTACGCCGCGCTGCACGCCGAGCTCGCGGCCGCGTTCCCGGGATGCCGCGCGTGGGCCGGCGAGCCGCTCGCCGGACGCACGATCGTCCTCCAGCTCCTCGAGGGGCTCGGCGATCAGATCCAGGCGCTGCGCTTCGCCCGTGCCGTGCGCGACGCCGGCGCGCGCGTGATCGTCGGCTGCGACGAGCGGCTGCACGACCTCGTCGCCGCCTGCCGGCTCGCCGACGCGTTCCTCCCGCGTCCCGTGCCGCGTCGCCACGACCTCGGCGCGGCCGACTTCCGACTCGTCATCGGGCCGTGGCTGCACGACTCCGGGCTCCCCGTCGAGCGCTGGCCCGCGGCGCCGTATCTCGACCCGCCGCGGCTCGACGCGCCGGCGCTGCTCGATGGGCTCGAGGGAAAGCGCGTCGGCATCGTATGGGCCGGCAACCCCGACTTCGTGCTCGAGGGCACGCGCGGCCTGCCGTACGGCGCGCTGAAGCGGCTCGTCGCCGCGACGCCCGGCGTGCAGTGGGTCGGGCTGCTGCCGTCGTCGCATCCGCGCGCGCGCGACCTCGGCGCCACGCCCGTCACGCGCCGCGTCGTCGACGCGGGACCGACGCTGCAGTCGCTCGGCGACACGGCGCGGCTGCTGCGCCACCTCGACCTGCTCGTCACCACCGACTCGGCGCCCGCGCACCTCGCGGGCGCGCTCGGCGTGCCGGTGTGGCTGCTGCTCGGACCGACGTTCAACTGGCGCTGGCGCCTCGACGGCGACACCACGCCGCTCTACCCGTCGATGCGCCTCGTGCGCGAGGGCGCCGCGCACGACGGCGCGCGCGGCGACTGGAACGCGGCCGTCGATCGCGTGGCGCGCGACCTCGGCGAGGGTGCCTAACGCTTCGGCTGGGCGAGCGCGGTGCGCAGCTGCGTCGCGATGCGCGTCTCCAGCTCCCCCTTCGACGTGCAGCGCGAGGGCGCCTGCGCGAACTGCACCGGACGCGCCGTCGCTTCCACCGTCGACTCCACCGACGTGTTCCCCGCGTCGGCCGGCTTGAGGTGCGTCGTGACCGACAGGTACACCTCGTAGCTGTCCGCGCTCGGCCCCATCTGCGTGTTGCCGCACTCGACGTAGCGGCTCAGCGCCGTCTTGCCGAGGCGGTTGCGGATCTTGAACCCGTCGTTCGCGATCGTGTGCGTGGCCGGGTCCTGCGTCGTCACCGGGATCGCGAGCGAGTCGTACACCGTGCGCAGCGCGGCCCACGCCTGGTCGATCGGATACGCGAGCGACGTCACCGACGCGGTGGTCGACGCGCCGGCCATGTTCAGCGTGCCGACGCCGTCGATGCGCACGGTCTCGGTGGCGCGGCCGGTCGGCGCACCGCCCGACGAGGCGCAGGCCGCGACGACGAGAGCGACGAGCGGGAGGAGAGCTCGCATGACGGGGAGGGAGAGAGGGTCCGTCAGTGGCGCGCCGAAGCGCGTCGGGAACGTGCGGTCGCCTGCCCGAGCGACGGGGCCGTCGCCACGGGCCTCGGCGCCGGCGCGGTCGGTGAGGGCGCCGGCATGTGCGCGAACAGATCCCTGCGCACCTCGGGGTTGCCGATCTTCCAGATCACCCCGTCGGTGAAGTAGTGGTGGATGTTGATGAACATGAGGATGAGGATCGGCGCCACGCGTCCCGGCTGCTCGCCGAACATGTTGCCCACGATCCCCATCGCCTGTCCCGGCACCACCCGCGCGATGAGCAGGCTCACCGCGAGCAGCCCCACGCCGTACGCCGCCATGTGCGTCGCGAACCGCCCCACCGATCGGGCCGTCGACGCGGTGGTGCGGTTCATCTCCACGCGGATCGGGAACGCGAGGTACTGCAGCGCGTGCGCGATCTGGATCCAGAAGATCGCCTTCGGGTCGCGCGCCATCACCGCGTACCACACGAAGATCGCGAGCCACGCCACGAGCGCGCGCGCCGGCGGCAGCTTGCCCGTGCGCCGCCGCATCTGCCACAGCCCCACCGCGCCTAACGCGAAGGCGACCAGCGTGCCGGCGCTCACCAAGAGGTACGCGGGCCGCAGCCGCGACGGGTCGCGCAGCTGCGTGTACAGGAACCACGTGAGGTGCCACGCCAGCAGGATGCGGAGGCTCGTGCGCACCAGTCGACGCTCGCGCTCCTCGAAGCGCAGGCCGCCGAGGTACGCGTACGACGCCATCATCCCCCACACCTGCCCCGTGTAGTGCCACGCCAGATACGCGCTCGCCGCGGCGACGTAGACGACGACGAGCGCGTTCGTGTATTGCGCGGACCACACGGCCACCGCCGCGTACGCGAGCAGGATGGCCGGCATGTAGATCGACGCCCAGCGGTGCTTCAGGATCATCTCGCGGCTGCGGTAGACGATCCGGTACGAGGCCATGAAGTGCGGCATGTTGATGAGCGCCCCGAGCCATGCCTGCGCTCCGGCGCCGATCAGCACGAGGTCCGTGCGGCCGCTGAGCAGCAGCGGCACGAACACGATCAGCGACAACCCTCCCACGAACAGGAAGTCGACGACGGGCGAGAGGATCGCGGCGGATCGCGACGTGGTCACGGCTGCGGTGTATCGGGGTGCGACGTGTCGTGCGACGTATCGGCGGGAAGGGCCTTCGTGACCTTCGGCGCCTTGTAGAGCTTCACCACCACCGCGCCGCCGGCGCCGATGTTCCCGAACTCGGTGCCCGCGCGCGACGGCTCCATGTACCGTACCTCGTCCACCGTCGACGCGATGACGGAGCGCAGCGTCTCGAGGTCGCCCATCGGCTTGCCGTCGAGCACCACGAGCGTCGGCGGCTGCGTCGAGTTGCCGAGCGTGCGGATCCCCGTCGGCCGCTCGAGGAAGCGCGGACGCAGGCTGCGCAGCGCGTTGAACAGATCGTCGTCGCGCTGCGCCGATTCCATGATCTCGTCGCGCGTCACGAGGTCGCGCTGCGGCTTCCGCTTCTTCTCCTGCGCCGCTGAGGACCGCGGCGTCATGGCGAGACAGAGGCCGATCACCGCGAGCGCGAGGAGGCCGTGTCGAGCTCTCATCGTCGAACCCTCGGGCTGTGGTCGCACTGTGGACGAAGGCACGCGAGGGCCCGCCGGAACGCATCCCGATCGGGCCCTCGCACGACGGTACCGCTTCGCGTCACGCGCTCCGCGTCAGCACAGCGCGCAGGTGCGCGGCGGCCGGCGGTCCCACGTGAACGAGATGGCCGGGGTGCTGAACTGCGCCGCCTTGCTCCCCGCCACCGACCGCGGCCAGATGATCGCCGAGACGGCCGACCCGGGGATCGTCGTGCCCGGGATCGCCTCGAGATCCACCGTGCCCGCGGCGCCGAGCAGCGCCGACGCCTCGGCGAACAGCGTCGAGCCGCCGCCCGCGGGCTGCACGTTGAACCGGATCGTGCCCGGCGCCGAGGTCACGTAGTTCGACATGCCGAGCGCGGGCACGCTCGTCCACGTCGCCGCCGCCGGCAGCGTGCCGGTCGACAGGTACTCGCGCACGTCGACCGGCGTTCCGGTCGTGTTGATGACGCGCAGCGCGACGTTGCTCGCCGGATCCGCCGGCGCGTCCTCGACGAAGGTGAAGCGCATCGCCGGCGACTGACCCGAGCGCGCGTTCCCCCAGAGGATGGCGGTGTAGCGCTTCCCGGCCTCGATCGTGATGGTCGTGTCCTTCAGCACCGTCTGCGCGACCGCCTGCAGCGTGTCGCTGAGGAAGATGCGCAGGTGCCGCTGGCCGGCCTGCGTGTTCTTGTACTCGATGAGCGTCGAGCCGGGGATCCCGTTCGTGGTGACGATGTTGTTCCGGAACGGGATCTTGAAGTGCGAGCTGTTCTCGACGAGGTCGACGAAGCGGAAGTCGAGGCCGGCCGACCCGCCGGTGTCGGGGACGGCGTTGATGAACCGGACGCCGGCCGTCGGCGGCGTCGTGGTCTCCACGACCTCGTCGGGCTTGCACGCGCTCAGCGCGCTCAGCGCGCCCGCGGCAAGGCAGAGCGTCGAGAGGTGGATGATGCGTCGCATGTGATGTCTCGAGAGGAAGGCTGATGCGGGAGCGGCGAGCTAGGGCCGTCGGCCGCGGTAGGTGGTGCCGCTGGTGTCAGGAGGCGTGTGACCCTCGTCCGGGTCACCGCCGGGGTTGACGGAGCGTGTGACGATGTACGCGAGCGCGCCGACGCCGAGAGCGGCCGCCGCGACCGTGCGCCCCTTCGCGAGGCGGCGCTGGTACACGGTGCCGACGTAGCCGGGCTTGAGCCGCACGCTCTCCCCCGACCACGTCTGCGTGTTGCCGGAGATGTACGTCACCCCCGTCACGCCGACGACGAACTCGTCGCCCTCCCGGCGGAGCAGTCGCCCCTCGATGCGCGCGATGGATGGACCCATCGACCCGCCGAGGGCGACCCGCCCCGCGTCCGTCACGTCGAACGCCATTCGCGTCCCTTCGACCGGCGCCGTTCCCGTCACCGGCTGCAGCGCGTAGCAGCCGGTGACGAGGAGCGCGCCGGCGAGTCCGGCGAGCTGCCGAGTGATGCGCACGCGTTACCAGCCGTACGTACCCTTCGCCGCGGACCCCGGGAGCGAACCGCCGCCCTTGCTGTAGATCGCCTTGCCGCGCACCTGGAGATCCTGATAGGGCACCGCCCAGTCCACCGGCGTCCCCGCCGGCAGGTCGCCCCATCCGCGCGAGTCGAGGAACCACGCGCCGATGTGCGTGAATGCGGTCTCCATGCGCTTCTCCCACTTCATCGCCTCCAGCATGTTGCCGCAGGCGATCGTGGTGTAGTTCGGACCGACGGGCACCTTCGGCACGCAGTTGGCCCCGCCCGGCACCGCCGTCGTGTTGTCGAGCGCCGTCAGCGCGGGGAGACCGTTCTTCACGCGCGTCGCGTTGATGAGCGGTGCCGCCGCCGCGAAGTTCCCCTTCCGGATGTAGCCCTCGGCCGCGAGCAGATCCATCTCGGCCTTCACCATGAACGGCAGCTTGCCCGTGCGCGCCGTGCCGCCGTCGCCCTTCGTGCGCCACGAGATGAAGCGCACGTGGTCGTAGTTCGACTGCCCCCAGCTCAAGCCGCCCGAGGGGTCGCCGCCGTTAGGCCGGTTCACGAAGTAGCGCTTGCACACCTGCGACGCGCCCTGGCACGACGTGATCGCGAAGTCCGCCTGCTGCTCCGCACGCGTCGTGCCCTGCGGCCACCGCAGGTCGGGCGTCACCATGAAGAAGCCGGCCGGACGCTGATCGAGCGGCGTCGCGATCCACGTCGCGTACGAGCCCGACACGTCGCCCATGCCGATGATGAACGGCACCATCTGGTGCCACGTGCCGTACGCGTACGACTGGCTCAGCCACGTCTGGAACGGGCCGTTCGTCGCGTCGGTGATGTTGTCGTGGTCCGCCGTGATGCCGTTCGTCGCGTCGGCGATCACGTTGTCCCAGTTCACCGCCGCGCGCTCCGCCGGCGTGCGCGCGTTGCCAGCCGTGAAGCGCGCGCGATAGCTGCGGATCAGCCGCACGAACTCGGGCGCCGTGAACGTCGTCGTCGAGGGGATCCACGTCGCCGGCAGCGGGAAGCCGTTGCCGCCGGTGGCCTGCGCGCTCGCGAGATCGATCGCGTGCTGGAACGCCGCCTTCGCCGAGTCCATGACTTCGACGTACCCCATGAGCGGGCCCGGATCCGCGGGGCCCGTCTTCGCCCCGACGACGGCCGCCGAGTCGTAGAACAGCGCCGCGTACCCGAGCGAGAGGCCGCGCAGGAATTCCGCGAACGACTTCGCGCGGTTGTCCTGCGCCTGCGAGCCGAGCGTCGCGGTGTCGAGCGTCGCGAGGACGCTCGACGCCACGCGCGTCACCTCCTGCATGCGGTTGTACACCGCCTTCTGCTCGGCCTCGCACTGGTTGCCGATCGAGTTGTCGTTCGAGCCGCGCGGGATGGCCGCGCGCTGGTTCATGCAGTTGTTCGCGAGGCTCGAGTAGTTCTCGAGCGCCTGCACCTGCAGCATGCCCCAGATGTTCGTCGTCGTGCCGTACAACCCGCCGTGCCATCGCTTGTAGTACCCGCCGAGGAACGCCTCGAGGTCGGGCCCGTTGGCGAGCACGCGCGTCGTCTCCGGGTTGTTGGGGTTGACCACCTCGAGGTCGCACGCGACCACCGCCCCCAAGAACCCGGCGGCGAGCGCGCCGTACCGGATAAAGCTCCGCATCATGATCGGTCAGCTCCTAGAAGCGCGTCGAGACGGTGAACGTGAACGAGCGGAGCGTCGGGAAGTTGAACGCGTCGACCTGGTTGATCAGGCCCGAGCCCGATCCGTTCGTCCCGCTGCCACCGTTGTTGGCGGACGTCGCGCCGACCTCCGGGTCGAGCCCGGAGTAGCCGGTGAGCGTGAGCAGGTTTCGACCGATCACGCCGAACGTCCAGTCACCCACGCCGCGCACCTTGCCGAGGTGATACGTGAGGCTCACCTCGCGGAGCTTCGCGAACGACGCGTCCTCCACGTTGTAGTTGTTGGGCCCGAGCTGGTCGTAGAACCCGCCCGTGCCGGCGCCGTCGGTGTAGCCCGCGCGCCAGCTGTAGCCCACCGGCTTCGCCGTCTCGACCGTCTTGTTCGCCTGGTCGAACTCCGAGGAGCTGAGGTCGAGCAGCCCCCACGCCTCGCCCTGGTTGTTCACGTCGTGGCCGAACGTGCCGTCGACGAGACCATAGAGCGTGAGCCGCTTCCACTGCACCGTGTTCGAGAACTGGAGGCGGAAGTCCGGCAGCGCGTTGCCGATCACCTGGTTGATGCCGACGCCCTCGTTCGGCTCACCCTTCAGCGGGCGATCGACGATCGGGTGTCCGAAGTACAGCGGCCAGTTCCACGGCGACTGGTCCTTCGGCAGGTACGTCGACCACAGGTTCTTCGTGATGCCGTCGCGCCACGTGTTGCCCTGGCCGACCCACACGATGTAGCCCTGGTCGTTGCGCTGGAACGGCTTGCCGTCGCCGCACTGCCCCTGCACGGACTGCGGCAGGTCGCCGCACGTGCGATAGAACTTGCGCCCCCAGATGTTGCCGAGGCGGTTCTGCGGGAAGCCGTTGCTCTTGGCGCGGTTCGCCGTGACGTGGAACAGGCTCGCCGTGCCCTGCGACGTGCCGGCGTCCATCACGAAGTCGGGCACGAACAGCTCGGTGATGTACGTGCGCGTGCGATCCCACGAGCCGCGCATCGACCAGTTGAACTCCTTCTTCTGGATCACCGGGAGGTTCGCCACCAGCTCCCACGTGATGTTCTGCAGCGTGCCCGCGTTCTGCCACTGCGTCGCGAAGCCGAGCGCCGCGGGCGCGTTCACCGGCAGGATCTGGTTCTTCGTCGTGCCGCGCGCGTGCGTGAGCTCGAGGCCGACCTTGTGCAGCAGCGTGAAATCGAGACCGACCTCCGTCTCCGCCGTCACTTCGGGGCGGAGCTTCGAGTTGCCGGCCTGGCCGAGCGACGGGCCCGTCGCCGCGATGTTGTACGTCTCGTACTGCGCCGAGAAGCGCGGCGGCGTGCCGGCCGTGCCGTACGACGCGCGGACGCGGGCATCGTCGATGAGCCCGATGTGCCAGAACGGCTCCTTCGAGAACTGCCACACGCCGGAGATGCGGCCGTACGGCGCCCACCGGTTGCCCGAGCCGAACAGCGAGCTGCCGTCGTAGCGGAAGTAGCCGTCGACGGTGTAGCGGTCCTTGAAGTCGAGCGACGCGCCGGTCACCCAGCCGACGTTCTTCACCTGCTCGCGGCTGGAGTTGATGTCCTTGTTCGCCGTCGCGTTGTCCGCGCGGTAGATGCCGCTCACCACGAACTGCTCGGCCGAGAGGCCGTTAGTGCGCAGCAGGTAGTCGTCGAACAGGCCGCGGAACGTCAGCTTCCCGAACAGATCGCTCCGCAGCTGCTTGCGCAGCGTGGCGGTGAGCGAGCCGTTCATGGAGCGGTCGTAGCGGTTGTCGAAGCTCAGGTTACCGGCGTTGTTCGCCGCCGAGATGCTCGTCGTGCGATAGCCCTTGATGCGATACGCGCGCTGCACGCGCGAGCGGCTGTCGTACGCGTACGTGCCCTCGACGGTGACCCACTCCGCCGGCGTGTAGCGCGACGTGATGGAGCCGAGGTAGCGGTCGGACGTCTGGTCGGAGATGCGGTTCTCGGTGTCGTAGAGCACCGTCGCGCCGCCGTTCCCCGTCGGGCTGCGGAGGTTCGCGCCGCCCGAGCGCACGAGCAGGCGGCCGAGCGTGTCGCGCGCCTGCATGTCCGTGCCGATCGCGATGCCGCGCAGGATCTGCCCGAAGATCGAGCCGCCGTCGGCGCCGCCGTTCCGGTTGTCGGTCGCGCCGTTGTCGTACAGCGTGCTGACCGAGACGTTGAGGTCGGGGCGGATGTCGTAGTCGACGTTCACGCGCGCGCGGCGCTGCTGCGCCCCGTCGAGCCCGCGGATGGCGCCCTTCTCGTCCTGATACGAGCCGCTGACGTAGAAGCGGACCGCCCCGAGCGTCCCGGTCGCGTCCACCTGGTTCAGCGTGATCGGGTTGCGCTGCAGCGCCTGGGCGAGCGGGTTGAAGTAGCGGCCCGGCCAGATCTGCGACTGGAAGACGTTCGTCAGCTCGCCGCCGCCGACCGTGAGCGCGTTCCACTGGAGCGAGACCGGGGTCCGCGTGGTGTCCGCGTTCACGTTGTTGATGCGCATGATCTCCTTCATCCAGTCGACCGTGCGCGAGCAGGGCGCGACGTTCTGCGAGCCGGCGACGCAGAAGCGGGTGCCCGTCTCGTCGAGCTGGAGCTGGTGGTTCAGCGGCATCCCGTAGCTGATGCTGTTCAGGTCGCTGAAGCCGTACTCGCTCCGCACGCCGAACCGGATGCCCTGGCCGGCGCTCGAGCCGCGCTTCGTCGTGATCGTGATGACGCCGTTCGCCGCGCGCGTGCCGTACAGCGACGCGCCGGCGGCGCCCTTCACGACCTCGACCGACTCGATGTCGAGCCCGCCGAGCTCCGAGAGGCTGCCCACGTTCATGATCGCGCCGTCGACGATGATGAGCGGGCCGTTCGAGCGGCCGGTCGCGTTGATCGACGTCGGGCCGCGCAGCTGGATCTCGGGCTCGGTGCCCGGGCGGCCGCTGCCGGTGTTCGCGACGCGCAGGCCGGCCACCTTGCCGGCGAGCGCCTTCATCGGATCGAGCGCCGGGACCGGCAGGTCGGCCGCGGTGACGCGGCCGACCGAGAACGGCACTTTCGCGCGCTCCGTCCCCTCCGCCACGCCCGTCACGACGACCTCGGAGAGCCGGAGCACGTCGGTCTTCAGCTCGAAGTTCATCGTCTGCGTTCCGCTCCGCACCACGACGGGGCGACTCGTCGGTTGGAAGCCGACCGAGCGCACGCGGAGCTGGACCGTCTGCCCGTTCACGCGGGCACCGGGGATCTGGATGGTAAAGCCGCCTTGCGCGTTCGTGCCCACGGAGATGTTCAGCTCCGTGATGATCACGTTCGCGCCGGGCAACGGCACGCCGGCATCCGACGTGACGCGGCCGTTGATCGTGGCCGGCGCCTGCGCGGCTGCCCTTCCGGCCGAACCGAGCGCCACGAGCACGCCGGCCAACCAGAAGGTGGAGTGGGTACGGAGAAACCTCATGTCACTGCCCCTGGGGGTGAGGAGTTCACGGGCGACTGCGAGCCTTGCGACGGGACGGACCTGCAACCTTGTGAAACTTCGGGGTGTCCGAGGTGGTAGGAGGGGGAGAGAGGCTCGCCTCGAGCGCAGGCCGACTTCGGGGCGAAGGCACGTGGAAACGACGGCACGCGTCGGCGTTGTCCGGCCCTCGATATGGTCGAGGCAGCCTGGACAGTCCGGCGCCAATTGTACGCCTGGTACGACGTCTCGCAATGCGCGACCGCGCACGGCGGCTGCCGTACGCGAACGGTTTTCCGCGTCTAACTGCGCGCCGGCGCGCTGCTACGCGTCCCGAGCATCTGCTCGGCGCGGCGCGCTGCCGACGTGTACGTCGTGTCGTGGTAGGACCGGCGCTCGGGCCGGCTTCGGTGTGGGAGACCCGGATGAGCGGACGGGGGTCACAGTCCCGGTCCACATCCGGTGCGCCACGTTATCCGCGTGTACATCCCGTCGTCAACCGGCGCGCGTGTTGCGCTGATTGTGGCACAGCGATACGAATCGCCCCCGCGTCCTCACGGCTGGACACGGGGGCGACGCGTTTCGCGGCACGGTGTGCCGATGACCGGATGACCTCAGGGCAGGCGCGCGCCGAGCTCTCCGAGCGCCGCCGCCAGCCGCGCGCCGAACACCGGCGCCACCGACCGGCTGAAGCTCGCCGTCAGATGGTTGTCGTCGGTGAACACGATCGCGCCGTTCCGCACGACGCCGCAGCGCGGGGTCGCGCAGATCTGGTCGTTCATGTCCACGATCCGCACGCGGAGCCCGCGCGCCGCCGCCGTCTGCGCCGACGCCGCCACCTCGGACAGCGACGCGGCGCGATCGTACGTGCACTCCCCCGCGAACGGCAGGCTCGCCGCTCGCCGCGACAGACACGCCGGCACGTCGAACCAGGTGCGGGGCGTCCCTCGCACCACCGCGATCGGGATCCCCGCACCGGCCAGCCGCGTGTACGTGCGCCGCAGCCCCTGCTCCCACACGTCCGACGACACCTGCCACGGCGTGGGTCGCCCCTTCATCGGGACGTAATGGTCCCAGCTCGACAGCACCGCCGCGGTCGGCCGCATCGCGATGATGCGCTGGATGGTCGCCTCGCGGTGTCGCGCGCACGCCGACGAGCGCTTGGCGCGCGTGCCGCCCTGCTCCGGCATGTCCGCCACCGGGCACCCACCCATCACCATGAGCGCGATCCGCCACCCGCGCTCGCGCCCCACCCGGTCGAGCGCGCCGAGCCAGTGCTCGGCGTGCGAGTCGCCGAACAGCACCACCGTGGTCCGCGAGCTCGTGTCGCCGAACACGCACGGACCGACCGCCGCCCGGTCCGCGCTCGCCCAGCACTCGTGGCGCATGCGGTCGTCGCGCGCCGCCGCGAACGCCCGCTGATCCGGACGGCTCGCCTGGCGCTCGGCCACCCGGGTCGCGCCGTGCGCGACGAGCGCCGCGCCGACGCTCGCGGCGAGCGCGGCACCCGGCAGCCAGTGCGTGGGGATGCGCGCGAGCTGCCCGTCACGCGCCGACCGCTCGACGAACGTGTACGTCACCCACGCCAGCCCGAGCGCCGCCGCCGACCAGGCCAGCCGTCCGCCGACCCCGAGGTCGGGGTGCAACACCGCGCCGAGCCCGACGAGGGGCCAGTGCCAGAGGTACCAGGCGTACGAGAGCCGCCCGAGCCAGCGCAGCCCCCTCGCCCCGAGCGCGCGCGAGACGACGCTCTCCGGCGCGACGCGGCCGCCGAGCACGAGCGCCACCGCCCCGAGCGCCGGCAGCAGCGCCGCGGTGCCCGGATAGGGCGTGATGCGGTCGTACGTCGCCACCGCGACGCCGATCGCGACGAGACCCGCGACCTGCAGCACGGTGCCGAACGCGTGCGCGCCGGCCCGTCGGTCGATCGTGACCGCGAGCGCGCCGCCGAGCGCGAACTCCCACAGCCGCGTCGCCGTGCCGAAGAACGCCCACGGCTGCGCGGTGCGCGTGAGCCAGATGCAGCCGGCGAGCGACGCCACGCCGAGGACCGCGAAGCCGGCGAGCAGCCCCTTCGCCAGTCCGGCGTCGCGCTCGCCGCCGACCGCCGCGCGGCGCCGCTCGGCGAGCAGCGCCACCACGAGCACGAGCGGCGCCCACACGAGGTAGAACTGCTCCTCCACGCCCAGCGACCAGGTGTGGAGCAGCGGGTTCTCGCGCGAGCCGAAGTAGTCCACCGCGTTGCTCGCGAACGCGACGTTCCCCCACGACAGGGCGACCGCGCGAGCGCTCGACGCGATCTCGGCCCGGTCGATCGGCGCCCACAGCCACATCACCGCGGCGAGTGTGGCGAGCAGCACGAGGAACAGCGGCGGCAGCAGCCGCAGCGCGCGCCGGCCGTAGAATGCGGGAACGTCCACCGTGCCCTCGTTCGCGTACTCGCGGACGAGCAGCCCGGTGATGAAGAAGCCGGAGAGGACGAAGAAGACGTCCACCCCGACGAAGCCACCAGCGAGTCCCGCGACCTCGGCGTGGAACAACACGACGAGGAGGATCGCGAGCCCGCGGAGCCCTTCGAGGTCGGGACGGAAGTCGGCGCGGTCCTGAGGCATGGCGGTCCTACGCAGGCGGACCGCGCCGGGTTGCGACGACCTTCGCCGCCGCGCTCAGGTCAACGCGCGTCGAGCTCCGAGCCCGCGGCCGGCCGCTGCACCCCGCGCATGATCGACGACACGAGCTCCTCCCGCCCGGCGGCTTCGGCCGACCCGTCCTCGGCGAAGCCATAGGCGAGCGCGATGTCGCGCAGCCGCTCGGTGTCGAGCGCACCGAGCTCGCTGAGGAGCACGTCCCGTCCCTGCACGAACGTCGCGAACGGGTCGAGCACCGGCCGCGGACGCAGGCGCGCGGCCGCCGGCAGCGGCTCGGGGATCGCCGACGGGGCGGGCCCCTCGAAACGGGGGCGCACGGGGACCTCGCGCTCGACGCGCACCGAGCCGCCCAGGGCGCGCGACAGCGCGCCCTCCAGGAAGACCTGCGTCAGCCCCTGCGCCCAGTACATCAGGTGGTCACGGTTCGGCTGCACGGTCTCGCGGCCGGTGCGCAGCGCGTCGTCGCCGCCGTCCGCCGGCGCGAACTCGAGCCATCCCACCCAGACGTGACCGTCCTCCCGGCCGCAGGCGCTCGGCACGAAGCGCCGGCCGTCGGGGGCCGTGATCACGGTCTGGAACTGCACGAGCACCTCCGCCATCGCTCCCTCCGAAGTGCGACGCGGCGCTCTCGTGCAAGCGCAGCGCCATGCGCCGCCGAAACCGCGACGCGCGTCACCGCGACCGGCGCCTAACGCGCGAGCGCCGCATCACGACCGGTTCGAGCGCCGGATCCACCGCGAGCTGATGAGCGCGTCACCACCGCACGATTGACAACTCGCCACGGCATGCTGTAGTAGCTGCGCATCGGCACGCGGCACGAGCCCACGATCCCGGCAAGGAGGTCTCCCATGCCCTGGACTCGCAGATGGCGCTGGATCCTCGTGGCAGCGGTCGCCGTCGCAGCAGCAGACAGATCCCACGCGCAGTCGCCGACGAGCCGCATCACCGGCACCGTGCACGACTCGCGTGGCGCGCCACTCGCATCGGTGGTGGTCGCGGCGAGCAACACCGCCACCGGCGCGACCCGCACGGGCACCACGACCGCGACCGGCACGTACAGCGTGTCCGGCCTCGCGCCCGGCGTCTACACCGTGACCGCGTCGCTCATCGGCTATCGACGCGGAAGTCGGGCGGAGGTGCGCGTGCCGAGCGACGCGCCGGTCGACTTCGCGCTCGACGTGCTGCCGCTGCACGAGGTCATCGTCACGGCGACGCTGCGCGAGCAGCAGCTCGCCGACGTGCCGTTCTCCATCGCCGCGCCGACGGCGAGCGTGCTGCGCGAGCGCGGCGCGGAGAACATCGAGGCGATCGCGGCGAACGTCGCGGGGTTCAGCGTGCAGAACCTCGGGCCCGGACAGTCGCAGGTCGCGATCCGCGGCGCGTCGGCCGGACAGATCGCGCGCGACCAGCCCGGCGTGAAGGAGGAGGTGGGCGCGTATCTCGACGAGGTGCCCATCTCGCTGTCGCTGTTCACGCCGGACCTCGACCTGTTCGACGTGTCGCGCGTCGAGGTGCTGCGCGGGCCGCAGGGGACGTTGTTCGGCGCGGGCTCGCTGTCGGGCACCGTACGCTACATCACGAATCAGCCGGAGCTCGGTCTGCGCAGCGCGTTCGGCGAGGTGGGCGCGAACTACGCGGACGGCGGCAACGGCGGCGCGACCGTGAAGCTCGGTGGCAACACGCCGCTCGGCGACCGCGCGGCCGCGCGCGTGGCTGGCTACTTCAATCAGCTCCCCGGCTTCATGCAGGCCGTGCAGCCGGGCAACGCCGTGCAGAAAGCCGTGAACGACGGACGACGCGCGGGCGTGCGCGCGGCGCTGCGGCTCGACCCGGTGGAGCATCTCACGCTCGTGCCGCGCATCGTGTATCAGGACGTGAAGATGAACGGGTGGAACCGGATCGACGCGTTCAACATCCTGGCGAACCCGTATACCACGACGCGCCCCTCGGTCACGCTCGGCGCGCGGCAGCAGTTCACGCAGATCCCCGAGCCGTTCACCGACAAGTTCACGCTCGGCGACCTGAACGCGTCGTACGACGTCGGCGGCACGCGGCTCACATCGGTCACGAGCTGGACGTACCGCGACATCCTCGTCGTGCGCGACGCCGGCGCGCTGACGTCGAGCATCACCGGCGGGAGCATCGGGCTGCCGGCCGCGGTCTACACGCTGAACGCGCCGCTCGACGACAAGACGACGGTGCACGTGTTCACGCAGGAGGTGCGGCTCGCGGGCGGCACGGACCGCGTGCGCTGGCTGCTCGGCGGGTTCTACGCCGGCAACAAGCGCAAGTACGGGCAGAGCCTCATCGTGAACGGGTTCACCGCGCTCTCCGGCGTGCCGTCGAAGGGACTGCGCGCGCGCGCACCGACGAGCTGTTCTACTCCGATCTGTCGTACGACATGAACCAGACGGCGGCGTTCGGCGAGGCGACGCTCCGCGCGACCGATCGCCTGGACGTGACGGGCGGCGTGCGCTGGTATCGCTTCGACGAGGACCGCACGCAGTTCTTCGACGGCATCTTCGGCAACGACGACAACGGCAAGACGCTCGTGTCGAACCCCGGCACGACGAAGGCGAACGGCGTCGCGCCGCGCGTGATCGCGAGCTTCAAGGCGAGCGACGCGCTCACGCTGAACGCGCAGGTGGCGAAGGGATTCCGGCTCGGCGGGATCAACGACCCACTGAACGTGCCGCTGTGCACGCAGACGGACCTCGCCACGTTCAGCGGCCGCAACTCGTGGCAGGACGAGAAGGCGTGGAACTACGAGGTCGGCGCGAAGTCGCGGCTCGCCGACGGCAAGGTGTCGCTGAACGTCTCCGCGTACACGATGGACATCACCGACCTGCAGCTCACGGTGACCGCCGGCTCGTGCTCGTCGCGGCTCGTGTTCAACGTGCCGAAGGCGGTGAGCCGCGGCGCCGAGGTGGAGCTGGACGCGGTGCCCAACGAGCACGTGGCGCTGTCGCTCTCCGGCACGTTCAACGACTCCAAGCTCCGCTCCACGCTGACGTCGACCAACGCGCAGGGAGCGGTGGCCGTGGTGTCCGGCATCTCCAGCGGCAACCGGCTGCCGAGCGTGCCGCGCGTGCAGGGCGCGGCGGCGCTGACGCTGCGACGCCCGATGCTGGCGTCGCAGGGATTCGTCACCGGATCGGTGCAGCACGTCGGCTCGCGCTACACGCAGATCGACGACCTCGCGGCGGGGTTCGGCGCGGTGGACCTGAACTCGTTCGGCAAGAACACGATCGGCGGCCCGCTCACGCAGTCGACGTTCCGCTTCGACCCGCTGCTCCCGGCGTATACGCTCGTCAACCTGCGCGCGGGGCTCACGCGGCCGGCGTGGGATCTCGCCGTGTACGTCAACAACGTCGGCGACACGCGCGCGCTGCTCGCGCTCGACCGGGAGCGGGGCACGCGGGCGCGCGTCGGCTATCTCACGAACCAGGCGCGCACGGTCGGCGTCTCGTTAGGCTTCCGGCGCTGAGCGACGACCTCACTCGGCGCGCGTTCGTCGGGGCGCTGGCGGCCGTGCCGCTGGCCCGCGCGAGCGCCGCCGAGCACGTCGTGGTGGTGGGCGCGGGCGCGTTCGGTGGATGGACGGCGCTCGCGCTCCGCCGCGCGGGGCTGCGCGTGACGCTCGTCGACGCGTGGGGCGCCGGCAACGCGCGCGCGTCGTCCGGCGGCGAGACGCGCGTGATCCGCGCGGTGTACAACGGCCAGGCGGCGTACAGCGCCATGGCGGCGCGCGCGCTCGTGCTGTGGCGCGACGCGGAGCGGGCGTGGGGGCGACGAGTGCTGCACCGCACCGGCGCCTTGTGGCTGTGCGCGTCGGACGACGCCTACGTGCGCCGCTCGATCGAGCCGATGCGCGCCGTGGGGCTTTCCGTGGAGGAGCTGTCGCCGGGCGAGGCGGCGCGCCGGTGGCCGCAGATGGCGTTCGGCGACGCGCGCACCGTGTTCCACGAGCCGGCGGCGGGATTCCTCGCCGCACGGGTGGCGTGCGAGCTGGTACGCGAGACGTTCGTACGCGAGGGCGGCGCGTATCGCCAGGGGTGGGCACGCCCCGGCGCGGCCACCCATGGACGGCTGCCTAACGTGACGCTCGGCGACGGCGGCACGCTCGCCGCCGACCGCTTCGTGTTCGCGTGCGGACCGTGGATGGGCCAGGTCTTCCCCGACGTCGTCGGGCGGCGAATCGTCGCCACGCGGCAGGAGTCGTTCTTCTTCGGCACCCCCGCGGGCGACGCGCGCTACGACGCGGGCGCGCTGCCGGTGTGGGTGCACCTCGGCGAGCGGTTGATCTACGGCGTGGCGTCGCACGATCGGCGCGGGCTCAAGATCGCGGACGACACCGCCGGCGACGAGATCGACCCGACGACCATGGAGCGCGCGCCGAGCGCCGACGGGCTCGCGCGGGCGCGTGCGGCGCTCGCCGCGCGGTTCCCGGCGCTCGCCGGCGCGCCGCTCGTGGAATCGCGGGTGTGCCAGTACGAGGCGTCGAGCGACGGCCACTTCCTCGCCGACCGCCACCCCGAGCTGGAGAACGTGTGGCTGTTAGGCGGCGGCTCGGGGCACGGCTTCAAGATGGGCCCCGCGCTCGGCGAGCACGCCGCGGCGCTCGTGCGCGGCCGCGCATCGGCGCACCCGCTGTTCGCCTATGCGCGACTGCGCGAGCGGCCTGCGGCCCGTTAGGATGATGCGAGACACCACACGCCCTCCGACCGCGAGCGACTTCATGCGACACCTCCGCACCGCCGTTCTCCTCGCCGCCGCCGCGGCTTCGCCGCTCGTCGCCCAGCCGGTCAGCAAGGACTGCACGCCACTCGAGACGCGCGCCGCGAACGCGAGCGGGCAGCAGCCGGCGTTCGCCGCGCAGTACCGCGCGTGCGCCGCCACGTCGAACGTCGCCTACGACGTCACCGTCGTCGCGCGGCGCCTCGAGAAGCCGTGGTCGGTGGAGCCGCTGCCGGACGGGACGTTCCTCGTGACGGAGAAGCCGGGGCGCCTCCGCATCGTGAACGCCGACGGGAAGCTGAACCCACCGATCGCCGGACTGCCCGGCGTGGACGCGCGTGGCCAGGGCGGGCTGCTCGACGTCGCGCTGAGCCCGAGCTTCGCCACCGACCGCACGATCTTCTTCAGCTTCTCGGAGCCGCGCGGCGACGGCAACGGCACGAGCATCGCCCGCGCCGTGCTCTCTCCCGACCGCCGTCGGCTCGACGACCTGCGCGTGATCTTCCGCGTGCAGCCGACGTACGACGGCACGATGCACTTCGGGTCGCGCATCGCGTTCGGGCCCGACGGGATGCTGTACGCGAGCTTCGGCGAGCGCTCCGACATGCCGATGCGCCACTGGGCGCAGCAGCTCGACGCGCACCTCGGCAAGGTGATCCGCATCGCGCCCGACGGCTCGGCACCGCGCGACAACCCGTTCGTCGGCCGACAGGGCGCGCTTCCCGAGATCTGGTCGCTCGGCCACCGCAACGTGCAGGCGCTCACGTTCGGGCCGGACGGCAAGCTGTGGGAGATCGAGCACGGCACGCGCGGCGGCGACGAGGTGAACCTGATCCAGAAGGGGAAGAACTACGGCTGGCCGCTCATCGCGTACGGCATCGAGTACTCCGGCCAGCCGATCCCGAACCAGGGGACGGCGGCCGCGGGGCTCGAGCAGCCGGTGTACTTCTGGGATCCGAACATCGCGCCGTCGGGCGCGCAGGTGTACACGGGGAACCTGTTCCCGGCGTGGAAGGGGAACCTGTTCGTCGGCGGCCTCGCCGGCATGCGGCTCACGCGGCTCGTGCTCGCGAACGACCGCGTCGTCGGTGAGGAGGCGCTGCTCACCGACCGCAACCAGCGCATCCGCGACGTGAAGCAGGGGCCCGACGGCGCGCTCTACGTCGTGACCGACGCGGACAACGGGGAGCTGTGGCGCATCGCGCCGAAGCCGTGAAGCCGTGAGCGCCGCTCACGACTCCACGTACGTCGTCTTGTAGGACTGAAGAGGGACTGAAGGAGGACTGAAGAAGGACTAACAACTCTGCTGGTGTTCTCCTTCTTCAGTCCTCCTTCAGTCCCTCTTCAGTCCTCTGGAAACACGTACGTGGAGTCCCGGACGGGTGCGCCTAACGGCGTCCGGTCGCCGTCTCGATCGCGGTGGTGGCGAGGTACTGCAGCACCGGCACCGAGACCACCACCACGGCGGCGACCCGGCGCTGGCGCGGGGTGGTGCCGCCGTTCCAGCGCACGCCGCTGGCGCGCAGCACGCCGTAGCCGGCCGCGGCGAGCGCCGCGCTCGCGGCGAGCGACATACGCAGGTCGCCGCGGCGGCGGTTCAGCAGGTGCGCGCCGACGGGGATGCCCAACGTGTAGCCGATGGCGGCGCCCGTCGCGATCCCCTCGATCAGCATGCACGTGTCGGAGTTCGCGGGCTCGCCGCACCGGTTGCCGCCGACGAACGCGCCGGCGGTGCCGCCGACGAGCACCCCGGCCGCGCCGCCGAGCAGCGCACCGAGCGCGGGACGCGCCGGCGAGGCGGACTGCGCGACCGCGCGCGGCGGCAGCGCGAGCGCGACGGCGAGCAGCGGCGGGACGACTCGGAGCGCGCCCGTCATGGACGCGCTCCGGCCGCGGGGAGCGCGAGCACGCGCTCGGCGTTCCGGTGCGCGAACTTCTCGAGCACCACACGCGGCAGCGCGAGCCCGCGCACCGTGCGATGCCAGCTCTGTCGACTCCCGAGCGTCACGGTGTCGGCGCTCGCGTAGTAGCGCCAGTGCTGATCGAACGCCGTCTCGAGCCCGGCGCGGCTCACCGAGCCCTCGCCGAAGTCGGTGCCCCACATCACGCGGTCCTGATAGCGGATCATGAACGCGCGCACCTTCTCGCTCGGCTGCATCGCGAGATCGTTGATGCGCGCCGCCGTCTCGACGTAGAGGTTCGGGTACGCGTCCAGCCGCCGCGCGACTTCGTCCACGTCGTACTCCAGACTCGCCAGGTGCATCGCGACCACGGTCAACGTCGGGTTGCGCGCCAGCCATCGATCGCGCGCCGCGATGATCGCTTCGTGCCGCGGGATCTCCGGGTGCGCATACGCGTGATACTGCGGGTTGTGACTGTAGTACCAGAAGTGCGGGCTCGATTCGGTCAGCGGCTGCCACGCGGCGAGCGGTTCGGCGATGTGCGCCATCACCGGGATGCGTCGCGCGGCGAGGAAGTCCCAGATCGGCTGGAATCGGGGGTCGTCGATCTGCACGTAGCGCGCCGATGCGTCCTTCACCTCCATGCCGATGTCCTTCCACACCTTCACGCCCTTCGCGCCGGCGGCGATGTCGGCGCGGAGCTGCGCGACGACGTTCGCCGCGAAGTCCGGCTCGTCGATGCGGAACGGATCGAACGTCGCGACGACGAAGAAGCGATCCGGGTGCGCGCCGCGCAGCGCCTGGAAGTCGGCCCACTTGTGCGCGATCTCGCGCGGCTCGCCGCCGGTGACGTTCACGAGCACCGCCCGCGCGTTCCACGCCTGGAGCGCGGGCACGAGGTCCGGGTGGTCGGTGCGGTAGTGCGCGTGCACGTCGACCTTCGGGAGCGCGCGGACGTCGGCGGGCGGCACGGCGCGCTCCGGCGCCGCCCGCGGGGCGCACGCCGCGGCGCACGCGGCGGCGAGACGGAGCAGCGTTAGGCGGCCGCGGCGCACGTCGGCGCTCAGATGCGGATGAAGATCCGGCGCCGGTACATCCAGAACAGCACGAGCCAGAACACCGCGAGCGTGGCCGCGCCGACGAGGATCGGCCGGTACGGCGCGCCGAGCGCGTCGAAGATCGCCGTGCCGAGGTGGATGCGCAGCGCCTCCGCCGTGTACTTCTCGCCGACGTGCACGAGCACGTACATCGCGATGGAATTCGTGCCCACGACGACGAGCGGGAACGTCCAGCGGGTGTGGCCGCGCACGTCGACGACGTAGTACCATGCCGCCAGGAAGACCGCGGACCAGCCGGCGCTGAACACCGCCCACGACGGCGTCCAGATGCGCTTCACGAGCGGACAGACGCCGAGCGCGTGAAGCGCGGCGCCCAACGCGATGCCCGCGAGGCCGTAGCCGACGAGCCGGCGCGCCTTCGAGTGCGCCGGCTCGGAGCGGCGCAGCAGCCCGCCCGCGAGCAGGCCGAAGATCATCGTGGCGAGTGACGGGACGAAGTTCAGCGTCGTGTAGCCGCCGCGGTTGAACAGGAACGGCCGCTCGCGCGGGAACAGGTTCAGGAACCACTGGTCCACGCGGTTGGCGAGGTTCGTGTTCTTGTCCCAGTGCGCGGCGAACCCCGTGAGGTGGTGCGGCCAGTCCGCCGGCACGCCCAGGGTGGCGGTGTCGAATCCCGCCGGCGGCGTCGGGTAGAGCGCGAACGCCGCCCAGTACGCGACGAGGATGGCCGCCGCCGTCGCCCACTGCGTGCGCGGTCGCGCGTACGCGAGGAGGAACAGCGCGACGTAGCCGAGGCCGATCTGCGTCAGCACGTCCTCGAACGTGAAGTACGTCTGCGGGCGCGTCTGCGAGCGGAGGAAGATGCCCAACGCGATCAGGATCACCGCGCGCCTCACGGCGTGCCGGAGCTGGGCCCCGAACGGCTCGCCCTTCGCGCGCCGGCTCGCCACCGAGAACGGGAGCGCGACGCCCACCATGAACATGAACGCCGGCTGGATCAGGTCCCACGGCACGAAGCCGGTCCACTCCACGTGGTCGAGCAGGCGGCCGACGAGGTGCGCGCCGGCGCCGGGGAGCTTCTCCGTCACCGCGGGGATGCGCAGGATCTCCGACGCCATGAACAGCATCGTGAAGCCGCGGAACGCGTCGAGCGACACCACGCGCCGGGACGGCGGCGGCGTGACGACGGGCGTGTAGACGGGCGTGGCGTGGACGCGCTCGCGCGTCGCGGGCGGTGCCTGCATGAGCTCCATGCTCATCGAATGCGGGACGGTCACGCGTCCCACAAGAGGGCGGCGGTCGCCCGCTTGCCCGGCCGATGCCCTGACTTTACGTTGCAAAGCCCTTTGCCGCCCTCCCCGCGCCCGGACCCATGCAGCTCTCCATCCGCGACCTGTCCAAGACCTATCCCAACGGCACGCACGCGTTGAAGGCCGTCTCGCTCGACGTGTCCCCGGGGATGTTCGGGCTGCTCGGCCGCAACGGCGCCGGCAAGTCGACGCTGATGCGCATCCTCGCCACGCTGCAGGAGCCGGACACGGGGGCCATCGCGTTGGGCGACATCGACGTGATCCGCGACAAGGACCGCGTGCGCGAGACGCTCGGCTACCTGCCGCAGTCGTTCGGCTTCCACCCGCGGGTGAGCGCGGAGCGGCTGCTCGACCACTTCGCCGTGCTGAAGGGGCTCGTCGAGCCGCGCGTCCGGCGCGGCGTCGTGGAGTCGCTGCTCCGGCGCACGAATCTCTGGGACGTGCGGGCTCGGCGCGTCGGCACGTTCTCCGGCGGCATGCGACAGCGGCTCGGCGTCGCCGTCGCGCTGCTCGGCAGCCCGAGGCTGATCATCGTCGACGAGCCGACGGCGGGACTCGACCCGGAAGAGCGCGTCCGCTTCCTGAACCTGTTGAGCGAGATCGGCGAGGGAAGCGTCGTGATCCTGTCGACGCACATCGTCGAGGACGTCGAGGAGCTGTGCAACCGCGTCGCGATCATCGACCGCGGCGAGATCCTGCTCGAGGCGGAGCCGGCGCGCGCGATCGACGACCTGCGAGGCCGCATCTGGCGGCGCTCCGTCGGCCGCGACGAGCTGCCGGCGCTCGAGCAGGAGCTGTCGGTGATCTCCACGAAGCTGCTCGCCGGCCGCACGATCGCGCACGTCTACGCCGAGTCGTCGCCCGGCCCGGAGTTCGATCCGGTCGAGCCGGATCTGAAGGACGTGTACTTCAGCGTCATGGCGCGCCACCACGGCGCCGGCGCCGAGGTCCGGTCGTGAGGCTGCGCACGGTCTTTCGCTACGAGCTCGCGTACCGCCTTCGCAGTCCCTCGACGTGGATCTACGCGGCGTTCCTGCTGTTCATGGGGTTCGTGAGCCTCGGCGCCGCCGCCGAGTCGGGGGGCGGCGACGCGGTGCACGTGAACGCGGCGCCACGGATCGCCCACGGCGTCGTGCTGTTCGGTGGCCTGTTCGGGCTGCTCGTCTCGGCGGCGCTGTTCGGCGACGCGGCCATCCGCGACGTCGCCGACGGCATGGATCCGCTGCTCTACACGACACGGCTCCGGAAGGCCGAGTACCTCGGCGGCCGGTACCTCGCGACGCTGGCGGTGAACGCCATCGTCGTCGTCGCGATCCCGCTCGGGAACGCGGCCGCCACGATGGTGCGCCACTTCGAGCCGGATGCGTTAGGCCCGCTCCGCCTCGCCGCGTACGTGCAGCCGCTGCTGCTGTTCCTGCTGCCGAACCTCGTGCTGGTCGGCGCGATCCTGTTCGCGATCGGCACGCTCACGCGGCAGGCGATCCCGGTGTACCTCGGCGCGGCGGGCTTCTTCATCGGGTACATCGTCGCCGCGAACTACTGGAACGGCATCGAGAGCCCGATGCTGTCGACGCTGTGCGATCCTCTCGGCATCAACGCGCTGCTCGCGCTGACGCGGTACTGGACGCCCGCCGAGCGCAACGCGCGGCTCGTCGGCTTCCCGCCGATGATGCTGTGGAACCGCGTGCTCTGGCTCGCGATCGCGTCGGGCGTGCTCGCCGTGCTGCACCGGCGGTTCCGCTTCGCGCACGCCGGCGGCGAGGGCCGCGGGCGCGCGCGGCGAGCGATCGTGGACGCGCCGCCGGTCGCGCCGTCGGAGCGGCAGTCGCCGCTGACGGTTCCGCGCATCGCGGGCGTGTTCGGGTCGTGGACGCGCGTGCGCCAGATGCTCGCCGTCGCGCGTCAGTCGCTGACCGAGGTGATGTCGGGACGCGCGTTCCCCGTGGCGTTCATCGCGGCCATCGGCCTCGTGCTGCTGTGGGGCTGGAACGTGGGCGACACCGTGTTCGACACGTCCACGTGGCCGGTCACGCACCTCGTGGTGGCCAAGGTCCTGTCGGAGCGAAGCATCATCATCCCGTGGCTCGTCATCGCGCTCTACGCGGGCGAGCTGGTATGGAAGAACCGCGAGGTCGGCGCGGCCGAGATCGCGGATGCCATGCCGGTGCCGACCGGCAACGCGCTGGGCGGCCGCTTCCTGGCGCTCGTCGCGATCATCGTGGCATTCCACGCCGCGTTCATGGTCGGCGGCATCCTGCTCCAGGCGCTGCAGGGCTACTACCGGTTCGAGCTCGGACTGTACGTCCGCGTGCTGTTCGGCCTCAACCTCGTGCACGACGTGCTGCTCGCCGCGCTCGCGATGACGGTGCACGTGCTCGTGAATCAGAAGTACGTCGGGCACATCGTCGCGCTGGTCGGGTGCGTGCTCGGCCTCGCCGCCGGTCCGCTCGGATGGTCGTATCTCGCGGTCTTCGACAGCGGCCCGCGCTGGACGTACACGGACATGAACGGCTTCGGCCCGTTCCTCCGTCCGTGGACGTGGTTCAAGCTGTACTGGGCCGCGTGGGCGCTGCTGCTCGGCGTCGTCGCGGTGCTGTTCTGGGTGCGCGGCCGCGAGCCCGGCGTGGGGCATCGCTTCGCGCTCGCGCGTGCGCGGCTCCGCGGCGCGACGGCCCGCGCGGCCGGGGTGGCGGCGGCGCTGATCGTCGCGTTAGGCGGCTTCGTGTTCTACGACACGCACGTGCTGAACGCGAACTCCGCCGCGGCCGACACGGGACGGCCGCAGGCCGAGTACGAGCGGCTGTACGGGCGGTTCGCGGACGCGCCGCAGCCGAGCATCGCCGCGGTCGATCTGCGCCTCGACGTGTACCCGCATGCGCCGGCCGTCGACGCGCGCGGCTCGTATCGCCTGGTGAACCGCACCGGCGCCGCGATCGACTCCGTGCACGTCGTCCTCGATCCGGACATCGACGCGCGGTCGATGTCGCTCGATCGCGCGTCGACGACGGCGCTCGTGGACGACGCGCACGGCTACCGGATCCTCGCGCTGCAGCGTGCGCTCGCGCCCGGCGACTCGCTGCGCCTCACGTTCGACGTGGCGTATCGGCCGCGCGGCTTCCGGAGCCGGGACATCGCGACGTCGGTGGTCGACAACGGCACGTACTTCGATCGCCGGTGGCTGCCGTTCGTCGGCTATCAGCCGCGGTTCGAGCTGTCCGACGGCGCGGCGCGGAAGCGGTTCGGTCTCCAGCGGCGCGCGGTCATGCCGAATCCCGACGACGTCGGAGCGACGGCCGACGACGACGACGTGCGCAACGAGGATCCGCGCGTGCGCGTCGAGACGGTCGTGAGCACCGCCGCGGACCAGATCGCGGTCGTGCCGGGCGTGCTGCGCAGGAGCTGGAAGCAGGGCGCCCGGCGCTACTTCCATTACGGCACCGACGTGCCCACGCGGTTCGCCACGTCCGTGTTCTCCGCGCGCTACGCCGTGCGCGACGACCGGTGGCACGATGTCGCGCTGCAGATCCTCCATCACCCGGCGCACGGCGCGAGCCTCGACCCGATCGTCCACGGCATGAAGGCGTCGCTCGACTACTACACGACCACGTTCGGGCCGTATCGGTTCCCGGATCTGCGCATCGTCGAGATCCCGCCGTACAGCCTGCGCGGCGGCCGCGCGTTTCCGGGCGCGGTGCTGTTCGCCGAGGACTTCTTCATCACGCGCGCCAGGCAGGGGCAGTTCGACCAGGCGTTCTTCGGCACCGCGCACGAGGTCGCGCACCAGTGGTGGGGCGGCCAGCTGCGAGGCGCGAACGTGCGCGGCCGCGCGTTCCTCTCCGAGACGCTCGCGAACTACAGCGCGATGCTCGTGACCGAGGGGACGTTCGGACCGGACGCCGCGCGCCAGGTCTACGCCTATCAGCTGGACCGCTATCTCCAGCGGCGGGCCGAGTTCTCGCGCGACGTTCCGCTGCTCGACGTCGAGGACCATCCGCACATCGCGTACGGCAAGGGCGCGGTCGCCATGTACACGCTGCGCGACCACCTCGGCGAGGCGACCGTGAACGGCGTGCTGCGACGCTTCCTCGAGCAGCACCGCGATGCCGGGCCGCCCTACCCGACGTCGCGCGACCTGCTCGCCGAGCTCCGCGCCGTGACGCCCGACTCGCTGCGGTACCTGCTCACCGATCTGTTCGAGACGGTGACGCTGTGGGACGTGAAGACGCAGCGTGCGTCCGTGCGGCCGACGGGCACGGGCGCCTACGAGGTGACGCTCGACGTGACGGCGAGGAAGCTGCGCGCCGACAGCGTCGGCCACGAGACCGAGACGCCGATGGACGACGTCGTGGAGATCGGCGTCTTCGCCGCCGACGCGGGCAGCGGCGCGCCGCTCTACCTCAAGCGCCACCGCATCCACGGCGGCAGGCAGACGATCCGCGTGATCGTGCCGCGGCAGCCGACCCGCGCCGGCATCGATCCGTTCCACAAGCTGATCGACCGCGACGGCGCGGACAACGTCGTCGCCGTGCGCGACGCGCCGGCGGACGCGCAGCGCGGGCGCTGAGGCGGCGCCCGGGAGGCGCGCACGCTTGTCCAGTGCACAGGACGCCGCCAGGTTGCGTTCTGCCTCGCCTCTCCGCTGCCCCGTGAGTCCCGCCTCCGCGTCCCCACCCCGCGCACCGTCGCCGCCGCGCCGCTCCCGCTCCCTCGAGTGGCGGCTGCCCGTGCTGATGTCCGGCGTGCTGGCGCTCGTGCTGGCCGCCGCCCTCGGGGTCACGTACGCCACGCTCGCCCGCTCGGCCACCTCGGTCGCCGCCGAGCGACTGCGGCGTGCCTCCAGGGAGATCGCCACCGTCGCCGAGACCAGCATCCGGCTGGGGCGCGCGCGGTACCGCGACGTCGCGGCGGACAGCGCGGTCCGGCGCGCGCTTCGCGAGCGCGCCGTGCGGCCCACGGCGACCGACACCGCGGGGGCCGACTCGGAGGTCCTCGCGGCGCTGCAGCGACTGGTCTCGCCCGCGGACTCGGGGATGCCGGTGGAGCTGTGGACCGCCCACGGCCAGCGCGTCGCCTTCGTCGGCACCGACCTGCGCGCCATGGTTCGCCAGCGAGCCGTCGAGGGCGACTTCGTCGACTCGGCCGACGCGCGCGCGATCCCGGTCCCCCACGAGGGGCTCGACGCGGTCCTCGGCAAGACGGTCCGCCGGGACTCGCTGCTCCTCGGGGCGCTCTATGCCTCGCATGGGCGCGTGCACTACTGGGTGGTGGCGCCGGTGCTCGAGAAGGGCGTCCCGCTGGGCTACCTCGTCCAGCAGCGGCGCATCGCCGCCGCCGGCCGCATCAACCAGACGATCCGCGAGCTCGCCGGCGACTCGGTGACGGCGTACTACCGGAACCGCGATGGCGGCTTCTGGTCGACGCTGGCGGGCGACCCGGCGACGGCCCCGCGGCGCGAGTCGACCGCGCGCGGCGTCGCGCTCACCCGCCCGGACGTCGGTCCGGTCCTCACCGCCGAAGCGGGCGTCACGGCGACCCCGCTCGTCATCGTGTTCGAGCTGGCGCAGCGGCGCGTTCTCGCACGGCCGCGCGCGATCGTCCTCACGCTCGCCGGCGTCAGTCTCGCGCTCCTCGCCCTCGGTGCCGTGATCACGTGGGGGATCAGCCGGCGCATCACCCGGCCCATCGCGTCGCTCACGGCGGCGGCCGAGTCGCTCGCCCGCGGCGACTACGAGGCCCGCGCACGGGCGTCGGGCGACGACGAGATCGCGCGGCTGGCGACGAGCTTCAACCACATGGCGGAGGAGATCTCGGCCATGCGCGCCGCACTCGAGCGGGAGTCGGCGGAGGCCAGCGCGGCCAACGTCGCCCTGGCCCGGTCCAACACGGAGCTGCTGACCGCGCGCGAGGTGGCCGAGACGGCGAGCCGCGCGAAGTCGGCATTCCTGGCGACGATGAGCCACGAGCTCCGCACCCCGCTGAACGCGATCGGCGGCTACGCGGAGCTCATGGAGCTCGGCATCCACGGGCCCGTCACCGACGACCAGCGGCGCGACCTCGACCGGATCCGGGTGAGCCAGCAGCATCTGCTCGGGCTCGTGAGCGCGATCCTCGACCTGAGCCGCATCGAGCGCGGCGACGTCTCGTACCAGCTCGCGCCGGTGGCGATCGATGCGGTGCTCGCGGGGCTCGACGCGCTCGTCGGGCCGCAGGCGTCGGCGAGCGGGCTCGTGATGGAGTACGTGCCCTGCACCACGGGCCTCGCCGCGATGGCGGACGGCGAGAAGCTCCGGCAGATCCTGCTCAACCTGCTGTCGAACGCGATCCGGTACACGCCGGCCGGCGGGTCCGTCGTGATCGGCGCGCGGGCGCTGGACGACGCGAGGATCGAGATCAGCGTGCGCGACACCGGCGTCGGCATCCCCGACGAGAAGCAGGCGCAGATCTTCGAGCCGTTCGTGCAGCTCGATCGGTCGCTCACGAACGTGCGCGAGGGCGTCGGGCTGGGGCTCGCGATCAGCCGCGATCTCGCGCGCGGCATGGGCGGCGATCTCGCGGTGGCGAGCCGCATCGGACGCGGGTCGTGCTTCACGCTCACGCTGCCTCGCGCCACCGTCGACGCACCGGTGCTGGCGCCCGCCATGGCCGGCGACTGACCCTGGGACTCGTGGAGCCCGACCTCGAGGCGCTCATCCGACGCGCCGACCAGTCCGACCGCGAGGCGACCGACCGACTGTTCGCGCTCCTGTATCAGGAGCTGCGTCGGCTCGCCGAGCACAACCTGCGGCGCGGCGGATCGGCGCTCACGCTCGGCACGACGACGCTCCTGCACGAGGCCTACCTCAACATCGCGGGCCGCGGGCACGTCGGCTTCGCCGACCGGTCGCGCTTCCTGGCCTACGCCTCGCGCGCGATGCGCGGGCTGGTGATCGATTACGTGCGACGCCGCCGCGCCCTGAAGCGGGGCCGCCAGTTCGAGATCACGCTCGCCGACGAGGAGCCGCCGGCCGACGCGGCGCCGGAGACCGCGGAGCTGGAGCGACTCGGCGCGGCGCTGGACGAGCTGGCCGAGCTCCAACCGGCGCTCGCCGAGCTGGTGGACCTGCACTTCTTCTGCGGCTTCTCGTTCGCCGAGATCGCGGAGCTCCGCGGGGTCTCGGATCGCACCGTCCAGCGCCACTGGCGCGAGGCGCGTCTGCTCCTGCACGAGACGCTGCTGCAGGACGCTCCGCCGGAGCCCTAGCGCGGACGCCTGTCGATCGGCGAGGTGAAGGCGCGCTCGTCCAACCCGTAGCCCCGCACGACCGCGGCGAAGCGAGCGCTCCGCCGCACCGGGTCGAACGCCGGGTCCACGAGGGTGAGGGCCGGCAGCTCGCCGACGCGCACCGAGGCCTCCAGCGCGGACAGCACCCGCGCCGTGTCGCCGAGCCCGAGGTAGGCGAACGCGAGCGTCCTCGCGACCAGCCATTCGCCCGACGGGCGCGACTCCAGCTCCCGGACGATGGCCGCCGCCCTCGGGCGGTCGCCGGTGGCGCCGAGCACGTACGCGGCGATGCCGTTGGAGGGCATCGGGAGCTTGGCGCGGGCGAGGGCGCGCGCCTCGTCCGGGCGACCGTCGTGCAGCACGGCGACGGCGAGCATCGAGTGCACCACGGCGAGCGACGAGTCGAGCTCGTACGCGCGCCGGCTCTCGGCGAGCGACTCGTCGTATCGGCCCAGCAGCGAGAGACAGTACGCCAGGTTCGTCGAGCCCGTTCCCGAGAGCGGGTCGACGTCCCTGCCGCGCCGATACGGCTCCTCCGCGTCGGCCACGCGGCCGATGCGCATGAGGAAGTACCCGTACTGGAACCAGGCCGGCGCGAACCCGGGGTCGACGGCGACCGCGCGGCGGAACGCCTCGTCCGCCTCCCGCCAGCGGAAGGTGTGCATGTGCATCAGCGCGAGCGCGGTGTACGCCTCGGCGAGCGTGGAGTCGAGGGCGAGCGCGCGGTGCGCGGCCGCGGTCGCCCGGGGATCGACCGCGCGCGGCGGCATGGGGCCGAACGTCGGCATGAGCTCGAGCGCGTACGCGAGCCCCGCCCAGGCACGCGCGAAGGTGCTGTCCTCGGCGATGGCGCGCGTGAAGTACTCCACCGCTCTCGCCACGCCACCGCCGCGGCGCTCCAGCAGGTAGGTGCCGCGCAGGTAGAGGTCGTACGCGTCCGCGTTCGTCGTGCCCGCCGCGGACACCGGGCGACCCGATTGCAGTCTCGCGATCCCGGGGAGTCGAGTGCGCAGCGCGGCGACGATCGCGCGCGCGATGTCGTCCTGCACCTGGAAGACGTCCGTCACGCGTCGCTCGTACTCGTCGCTCCAGAGCGCCAGGCCGTCGCTGACGCTCGTGAGCTGCACCGTTAGGCGCATGCGGTCCCCCGCCCGCCTGACGCGCCCCTCGATCACCGTGCTCACGCCGAGCCGCCGGCCGAGCTCCCGTACGTCCACGTCGTGGCTCGCGCGGAACGCCGCGGCCGACGTGCGCGAGGCGACGCGCAGCCCGCCGACCTTGCTCAGCGCCGTGGAGATCTCGTCGGCGATGCCGTCCCCGAAGTACGCGTTCGCCGTGTCGCCGCCGACGGCCTCGAACGGCAGGACGGCGAGCGACGGCGCCGTCGCCGGTGGCGTCGGTGGTGGCGACGCGGCCGACGGCCGATGGATGCGCGGCGCCACGGCGTAGCCGACGAGCGCGAGCAGGCCGGCACTCGCCAGCGCTGCGGGTACGAGACGCCGTCGTCCCCGCCATCGCGCGGCGATGCTTCGGTCGGGCGGCGTGGCGACCGTCGCGAACGTGTCGAGGATCTCGCGCGCCGAGTGTGGGCGCCGTGCGCGATCCTTCTCCAGGCAGCGCGCGACGAGCGCGGCGAGCGTCGGCGAGAGATCGGGCGCGTGCCGCGAGAGCGGCGCCGGCGTCTCGCTCAGGTGCGCGGCCAGCAGCGCGTGCGACGACGCCGCGTGCGCGAACGGGTGCACGCCGGCGAGCAGCTCGTAGGCGAGCACGCCCCACGCGTACAGGTCGGCGCGGTGATCCACGCTCGGGTCGCCGGCCGCCTGCTCGGGCGCCATGTAGGCCGGCGTGCCGATCGTCGAGCCGACCGCGCTGAGCGTCGGCTCGTGCGGGGCGGGCGACGCGATCACTGCCGACGACGTGATGGCCTTCGCGATGCCGAAGTCGGTCACGACCGCCGCGTCGCCGGCGAGCAGCACGTTCTCGGGCTTCACGTCGCGGTGCACGACGCCCTGCTCGTGCGCGAACGCGAGGGCCCGCGCCACGTCGCGCAGCACGGAGAGCGCCTCGACGCGCGGCAGCCGTCCGTCGCGCGTTAGGCGGGCGCGCAGCGACTCGCCCCGCACGTACGGCATGACGTAGTACGGCAGCCCGCCCGCCTCGCCCGCCGTGAACAGCGGCACGACGTTCGGGTGCTGGAGCGCCGCGAGCACGCGTACCTCGCGCGCGAAGCGCTCGGCCCGGATGCCGGCGGCGAGCAGCGGGAGCACGACCTTCACGACGACGGTGCGGCCGAGGGCGTTCTCGCGCGCGACGAAGACGTGGCCCATGCCGCCGCCGCCGAGCTCGCGCTCGATCGTGTACGCCTCGCCGAGCGCCGCCTGGAGATACGCGCGCAGCTCGGCCCCGGCGCGCGTCGCGTTAGGCAGGTCGGTCTCGAGCGCGCGGTCGAGGAAGCCCTGCCGGTCGGCCGCCGCCTCGCTCGCGAGCAGCGTCGTCAGCTCGGCGGCCAGCTCGGGCGACCGCGCGCGGAGCTCGCCGAGCCACGCGGCTCGCTCGTCGCCCGCGAGCTCGAGCGCCTGGTCGAGCAGCGGCAGCAGCTTCCGCCAGCGCTCACGATCGATGACGGCCATGTCCGGCCTTCTCGCTGAGACGCCCTAGCATAGGACCGCCGGCCCGACTTGGACAGCGCGCGCATCGCTCGTGTCGGGTCTCGACCGCGCTTTTCGATGGCGGGGATGAGGAAGTGCGAACTGCGATCCCTTCGTCCCGGAGCCATGAGGAGGCACGATGAGCGTCACGTCCAGGTCGTCGCGCGCCGCCGCGGTGTGTGCAGCCATCGCCGTCGTGGTGCTGAACGGGTGCACGGAACGGGTGAGCGATCCCGACTCCGCTCGAGCGGCCGAGTCGGCGCTCGGCGCGGCCGCGCCGCGTGGCGACGCGACCGCGAGCCTCAGGTGGAGCGCGATCGCGCGCGACTTCGTCGCCGCGCAGCCGACCGCGACGAAGCCCAACCCGGTCGCCGTGCTCCGCGCGTTCGCGTATCTGTCGCTCGCGCAGTACCGCGCGGTGGCCGCCGCCGACGACGCGCGTGGCCGCTCCGCGCCCGCGTCGCCGCAGGGCGCGGTGGGGGCCGCCTCGGCCACCGTGCTGAGCGCCCTGTTCCCCGGCGACACCGCCACGTTCGCGGCGCAGCTGCGGCAGCAGGAGAGCGAGGCGACCGGCACGCCGGCGGCGCAGAGCGCGTTCGCCGCCGGCGAGGCGTTAGGCCGCACGGTCGGCGCCGCGATCGTCGCGCTCGCGCGCGTCGACGGCTTCGACCTGGCGTGGACCGGCGCCGTGCCTAACGGTCCGGGCTACTGGTCGAGCGACTTCGATCCACCGCGGCCGCCGCAGCTCCCGATGCTCGGCCGGATGCGACCGTTCTTCATGACGTCGGGGGATCAGTTCCGTCCCGGTCCACCGCCCGCGTTCGGTACGCCGCGCTACGTCGCGGCGCTCGAGGAGGTGCGACGCTTCTCCGACCACCGCACCGACGAGCAGCTGCGGATCGCGCAGTTCTGGGCGCTGACGGACGGCAGCTTGGTCGCGGGCTTCTGGAACACCGAGGCATCGAAGCTGATCGCGCACTACCAGCTCGGCGAGGCGCAGGCCGCACGCGCGCTCGCGCTCGTGCACATGGCCGCGATGGACGCGAACATCGCGTGCTACGACGCGAAGTACACGTACTGGTTCATCCGACCATATCGCGCGGACCCGGCGATCACCACGCCGATCGGGCGACCGAACCACCCATCCTATCCGTCGAACCACGGCTGCGTCTCGGGCACCTCGGCGTACGTGCTGGCCGCGCTCTTCCCGGCCGACGCCGCGCGGCTCGCCGCGATGGCCGACGAGGCGGCCGAGTCGCGCCTGTACGCGGGCATTCACTACCGCTTCGACAAGGACGCGTCGCTCGGCATCGCGCGCGCGGTCGCGGCGCTCGCGATGGCGCGCGGCCTCACGGCGTCGATCCGCTGATGCGCGAGCGTCGCCGGCACACGGGCGCGGTCTTCAGCAACCTCACGACGCGCTTCGGCCGGCCGACCACCTTCGAGCGACCGGGTGACGGACGGCGCCCGGCAGCTTGCGCGGTCTGCTTTTCGATGTAAAGTACTCTACATGACCACGCCTTCGCTCGTCACGCCGGACGGCCTGGAGGGGCGCAGTGCCGGGCGGGCCGACCGGGTCGCCGTGATGCTCGCCGGCCACGCCGTCGCCGTCGGCGTCGCCGCCGACCTCCTCCTGCGCGACGGCCCGAGCACCGTCGGCGCCGCGCTCTGGGTGCTCAACGCCGCGCTGCTCGGGGCCGCGCTCGTCGTCCGCACCGATCGCACGCTTCCGCCGGCGGCGACGGCGTGGCTCGCGGTCGCCGTGCTCGTCGCCGGCGGCGCCGCGTGGCGCGACGCCGAGATCCTGCAGTTCGTCGACTTCTGGACGACCGTCGGCGCGCTCGCCGTCGCGGCCGCGCTGATCGCCGCGCCGCGGCCGCTCACCGCGCGCCTGCTCCGCGAGCTGCTCGCGGATCTCGCCCGCGTCGTCGGACACGTCGTCGCCGGCCTCGCGCCGATCGCGGCCGCGCTCGGCCGCGTCGTGGGGCACGGCACGCCGGCGTCGGCCCGCGGACGCGAGGCCGTGCGCGTCGCGCTGCTCGCGGGCGTGCCGCTGCTCGCGTTCGGCGCGCTGCTCGTAGCGGGCGACCCATTGTTCGCCAGCTTCGTGTCGCTCCCCTCCGTGGACCTCGGCCAGGTCGTGTCGCACCTGCTCGTGGTCGGGGTGTTCTCCTGGATGGCGGCGGGATGGATGCGCGCGGCGCTCGACGACGCGCCGCGGCCCACGCTCATGTCGTCGCCGATCGCGCTGCGCTCGCGCGACGTGCTCGCGGTGCTCGGCGCGGTCACGCTGGTGTTCGGCGCGTACCTGGCCTCGCAGCTCGGCTGGCTCGTGGGCGGCGAGCGCTTCCTGCGTGAGCGCACGGGACTGACGGCCGCGGAGTACGCGCGGCGCGGCTTCTTCGAGATGATCGCCGTCACGATGCTCGTCGTGCCGCTCCTTCTCGCGACGCGCGCCGCGCTCGCCGTCGACGACCGCGAGGCGGAGCGGCGCCACACGCGGCTGTCGCTCGCGCTGCTCGCGATGCTCGCGCTGATGCTCGTCTCGGCGGTCGCGCGACTCGCGCTCTACGTCCGGCTGTTCGGCCTGACGACCGACCGCGTGTATCCGGTCGTCTTCCTCGCGTGGCTCGCCGGCGTGCTCGCGTGGCTCGCGGTGACGGTGCTTCGTGGCCGCGCGCGCCCGTTCGTCGCGGGGGCGATGTGGAGCGGCGTGGCGGTGCTGCTCGCGCTGCACGTCGTGCCGGTGGACGCGCTGGTCGCGCGCTGGAACGTGGACCGCGCCGCGCGCGACACTGCGGCGCTCTCGCTCGACGTCCGGCACCTCGCGGAGCTCGGCGGCGTCGCCGCCGAGTCGGCCGTGGCGGCGGTGCTCGCGCCGCCTCCGGCCGCGACGCGCGCCGCCGACTTCACCCGCGCACGCTGCGAGGCGGCGCATCGCCTCCTCGCGCGCTGGGGCACACGGTCGACCGAGGAGCGCGACTGGCGGTCGTGGAACGCGGGCGCGCTGCAGGGGCGTGCCGCGGTGCGCGCGCATCTCCCCGAGATCACGCGCCTCGCGGTGCCGAAGTGCGCATGAGCGCCGGGAGCGCCCGCCGGCTCCTGACCGGCGTGGCGAGGAACGGCGTGCTGTGGGGCATCGCCTGGTTCGCGCTCGCCCTCGTCACGATCATCGCGCTCCGCACGATCGGCGTCGTCGTTCCGGCGACGATCGGGGTGCTCGACGCGATCGGCATGGCGATTCGCGTCGGCGTCGTCGGCGGCATCGCGGGCGGCGTGTTCGCCGCGTTCATCAGCCTGTTCTATCGCGGTCGACGCTTGTCGGAGATCCACCCGGTTCGCTTCGGGCTCGGCGGTGCGATCGTGGCCGAGCTGTTCATGGTCGCGTTCTTCGCGATCACGAACCTGGGGTTCCCGCCGCTCGCGGACGTCCTCTCCGACCTCATCGTGGCGCCGCTGTTCGGCGGCATCGCGGCCGGCGCGTCGATGTGGCTCGCGCAGCGGGCGGAAGCCGTTCCCGGCGAAGACGATGCGCCGGCCGGAGTGGCCGATCGTTAGGCACCGGTGAGTGCGGCGGTCGCCGCCGCGTGCCGCCCCATCGACGCGTTCGCTCTTGCCCTCCCCGATTCGATGGAAGATCATCGGGGTAGCGATGCCGCGCGACGGTCGCCTCGGCGCCGATGCGGACGCGCGGCCTTTCGTGGAGGTGGGTCCCGTGGACACCGAGACGATCCGTCGGTTCGACGGCCATGGCCAGGACGACGCAATCACCGCCTGGATGCGCGCCTCGCTGAATGCGCTCGTCACGCTCATGGAGCGGGTCGCGCCGGGCATGCGAGGGTCGGTGCTGCTGCTGGACGACGACGGCGTGACGCTTCGCAACGGCGCCGCGCCCAATCTGCCCGAGGCGTACTGCCGGGCGATCGACGGCGAGCGCATCGGCCCTGCGGCCGGATCGTGCGGGACCGCGGCGTATCGGCGCGCGCGCGTCATCGTGCGCGACATCGCGACCGACCCGTTGTGGGCCGACTATCGAGCGGTCGCCGAGCCGTTCGGCCTCGCCGCATGCTGGTCGACGCCGATCTTCGACGCCGAGGGACGCATCCTCGGAACGTTCGCGATGTACTACGACGAGCCGCGCGAGCCCACCGCGGCCGACGTCGCGCTCACCGAGACGGCCACGCTGCTCTCGGCCAACATCATCACGCGGGCGCGCGTGGCGAGGGCGCTTCGCGCGCGCACGGAGTCCGCCGAGCAGCTCGCGGCGGCGCTGCGCCAGCGCGAGACGGAGCTTCGCTCCAGCCACGCACGTCTGCGTGCCGCCCTCGACGCCTCGTCCACGAGCACGTGGGAGTGGGACATGCGCACCAACGCGGTTGACTGCGACGAGGGGCTCTTTCGCCTCTTCGGCGTCGATCCCGCCGAGGCATCGGGGTCGTTCGAGTTGTTCGTCTCGCACATCCACGCCGACGATCGCGATCGGGTGATCGCCGCCGCGCAGCGCTGCGCGCGCGACGGCGGCGAGTTCGACGAAGAGTTCCGCACGGTGTGGCCCGACGGCTCCCTGCGCTGGGCCGTCGACAAGGGGAAGGTCGTCCTCGGAGACGACGGGCGGCCGCGGTTCCTCATCGGCGCCTGCGTCGACGTCACCGATCGCCGCGTGCGCGACGCGCAGTTCCGCGCGCTCGCCGAGAGCATCCCGCAGCTCGCGTGGATGGCGGACGCCGACGGCGCGATCTACTGGTACAACGAGCGGTGGTACGAGTACACCGGCACGACGCTGGAGGACGTGCGGGGCTGGGGCTGGACGGCGCTGCAGCACCCCGAGCACGTGGAGCGCGTCGTCGAGCGCATCCGCCGCTCCTTCGACACCGGCGAGCCGTGGGAGGACACGTTCCCGCTCCGCGGTCGCGACGGCCGGTATCGCTGGTTCCTCTCGCGCGCGCAGCCCATCCGCGACGCGAACGCGAGGATCGTGCGGTGGTTCGGCACGAACACGGACATCAACGAGCTTCGCGAGGTCGAGCAGGCCCGCGACCGCGCGTTGGCCGCCGCGCAGTTCGAGCGCCAGCGGCTCTACGAGGTGTTCATGCAGGCACCGGCGGCGATCGCCGTGCTGGAGGGGCCGGCGCACGTGTTCACGGTCGCGAATCCGCGCTACCAGGAGCTGATCGGTGGCCGCGATGTGATCGGCGCACCGGTTCGCGACGCGCTCCCGGAATTGCTCGGTCAGGGATTCTTCGAGCTGCTCGACGACGTCTTCCGGTCGGGCACGGTCCACTCGGAGCGCGAGCGCGTCGTTCGGCTCGACAAGCGCGGCGATGGCGTGCCGGAGGAGGTCTTCGTCGATTTCGTGTATCAACCACTCGAGGACGCGGGCGGGACCACGTTCGGCGTTCTCGTGCACGCGGTCGACGTGACCGGCCAGGTCCGTGCGCGCCAGGAGATCGCCGCCGCGCGCGTGGAAGCCGAGCGGGCGAACAGGGCGAAGAGCGACTTCCTCGCGGCGATGTCGCACGATCTGCGTACGCCGCTGAACGCCATCGGCGGCTACGCCGACCTGACCGCCGAGGGTGTGTACGGTCCGGTCAACGACGCGGAGCGCGGGGCGATGGAGCGCATCCGGAAGGCCAGCGACCACCTGCTCTCGCTCATCAACGACATCCTCGGCTTCGCGAAGGTCGAAGCCGGCCGCATCCATCTCCGGATCGCGGACGTCGCGGTGAACGAGGTCGTCTCGGGTGCCGTCTCGATGGTCGAGCCGCAGGCGGCGGGCAAAGGGCTCTCGTTGCACGCACGCCTCGGTGCAGACGAGATACGGGTTCGCGCCGATCCGGAGCGGTTGACGCAGATCCTGACGAACCTGCTGACCAACGCGGTGAAGTTCACGACGACCGGCGCGATCACGGTCGAATGGCAGGCCGACGAGCACACGGTGCGCATCGCCGTGCGCGATACGGGACGCGGCATCCCGGCCGAGAAGCTGGCGGCGGTGTTCGAGCCCTTCGTCCAGGCGGGCCGGAGCGCCGAGGAGCAGCGCCAGGGTGTGGGACTGGGCCTCGCGATCAGCCGCGAGCTGGCGCGCGCGATGGGCGGCGATCTCACCCTCGAGAGCGCGTTAGGCGCAGGTTCGACGTTCACGCTGCGCCTTCCGCGCGGCGCCTAGTCGGGTCCCTTCGCGCGGACTTCGGCGACGCCTCGTCGCCAGGTCGACGTCGAAGCCGAACTTCGTGGCGACGACCACACGGTCACGGACCGGCGCGAGCGCCTCGCCCACGCCCTCCTCGTTCACGAACGGGCCGTAGACCTCCGCGGTGTCGACGAACGTCACGCCGCGGTCGACCGCGGCGTGAATCAGCGCGACCGCCTGCGTGCGGTCGGTCGCGGGGCCGTAGACGTACGCTGGTGCCGAGCGAACGCCTCGGCATGACTGTCACGCCGTTGAAGATCCCGAGAGATCCCGGACGTTTTTCAGAACGTCGTGTATCGCGCGTGCCTAACGGTCGGAGAACCGGAGGACCGCCTCGGGAAGCCGGGCGCCCGCGACGGGGATGGCGGCGAGCGCCTCGTCGATCTCGCGCAGGTCGTCCGCCGTGAGCGCGACGTCGGCCGCGCCGAGGTTCTCTTCCAGGCGGTGCAGCTTGGTCGTGCCGGGGATCGGCACGACCCACGGCTTCCGCGCGAGCAGCCACGCGAGGGCGAGCTGCGCGGGCGTCGCGGCCTTCCGGGCACCGACGTGCCGGAGCAGATCGACCAGCGCGAGGTTCGCGGCGCGGGCCTCGGGCGTGAAGCGCGGCGAGGCGGTGCGGAAGTCGCCCGGCTCGAACGCGGTCGTCGTGTCGATCTTCCCCGTGAGGAAGCCGGCGCCTAACGGACTCCACGGCACGAAGCCGATGCCGAGCGCCTCGCAGGTCGCCAGCACACCGTTCTCCTCGACGTCGCGCGTCCAGAGCGAGTATTCGCTCTGCACTGCGGCGACGGGCTGCACCGCGTGTGCGCGCCGGATCGTGGCCGCGGCCGCCTCAGAGAGGCCGAAGTGCCGCACCTTCCCCTCGGCGATCAGCTCCTTCACCGCGCCCGCCACGTCCTCGATGGGCACGTCGGGGTCGACGCGGTGCTGGTAGAGGAGGTCGATGGAGCCAGTCGTCAGGCGGCCGAGCATCGCGTCGACGACCCGGCGGATGTGATCGGGCCGGCTGTTCAGGCCACCGCGGCGCTGCCCGGTCTCGGGGTCGATGTCCCAGCCGAACTTCGTCGCGATGACGACCTGGTCGCGCATCGGCGCCAGCGCCTCGCCGACGAGCTCCTCGTTCGTGAACGGGCCGTACGCCTCGGCGGTGTCGAAGAAGGTGACGCCCCGCTCGAAGGCGGCGCGGATCAGCCGGATCGCCTCTGGGCGCGCGGTCGGCTGGCCGTACATGCCGGTCAGCCCCATCGCGCCGTAGCCCAGCGCGGAAACCTCCAGACTGCCGAGCGTGCGGTACTGCATGACTCCTCCGAGGGTCGCTGCCGCGCGTCGTACACGGCGTGCCATCCAATCAACGACCCTCCGGTGGCCTGATCTACTTGACGATGCTTCGCGACCTGTGTAGTCGAACTTCCCAATGAGCGATGAACTGGAGGGCATGGCCACCTTCGTCGCCGTCGCGGAGGCGAGGGGCTTCCGGGCCGCGGCCGAACGGCTCGGTGTCACGGGGTCCGCCGTGAGCCAGGCGATCCGTCGGCTCGAGGAGCGCGTGGGCGTCTCGCTCGTGCGGCGCACGACGCGGAGCGTGCGCCTGACCGAGGCGGGCGAGCGGCTCTACGCCGCCGTGCGGCCTGCGCTCGAGGACGTGCGGACGGCGGTCGCCAGCGTCGGAGAGCTGAGCGCCGAGCCGCGAGGCGTCGTGCGCCTGCTGATGACGCCCGTGGCCGAGAGCTTTCTGAGCGGCGCGCTGCTCGCGGGGTTCCTCGACGCGCATCCACACGTTCAGCTCGACATCGTGCTGAGCGACGAGCCGCGCGACATCGTGGCCGAGGGCTACGACGCCGGCGTCCGGCTCGGCGAGGTGATCGACAGGGACATGATCGCCGTGCCGGTGTCGGGCGACCTGCGGCTCGTCGTGGTCGGCGCGCCGTCGTACTTCTCGAAGCACCCGTCGCCGAGGCACCCGCGCGACCTCGCGGAGCACGCGTGCATCAACTGGCACCCGACCGCCGCGGCGCCACCGTCGCGGCGCCACCGTACCGCTGGGAGTTCACCGACCCCGAGACCGGACGCGACTTCTCGGTGGCGGTGCCGGCACGCGTGCTGACGACCGACCCGGCGCTCAACGTGCGCCTTGCCATAGCGGGGGCAGGACTCACCCTGGCCGACGAGAGCCGGTCGCGCGAGCCGATGGCGCGGGGCGAGCTGGTCGCGGTGCTCGAGGAGTTCTCGACGCCGTTCCCCGGTTTTTATCTGTACTATCCGCAGCGCCGGCACGCCTCGCCCGCGCTCCGCGCGTTCGTCGAGCACCTGCGCCGCGCGAAGCGACCCACCAGGCGATGAGCACGATGACCACGCCGCCCGCCACCGAGCACCCGGCGGGAAGAGTTAGGCGGGCGTTAGGCTGGCGTTAGGCGATCGTTAGGCGGCCGGCAGCGTGCGCGTGCACGCGCTCACGGCACCAGGTGTCGACTGCTCGCGCGCTCGTCCGGTCCCTTTCGTTGTGGCCCGACCGGCAGAGAAAGCCTCGTGGGACAAGGCGCTGCTCGCGAGACCGTGTTGTCGGATCCGGTCACACCCGACGTCTCGTGTCAGGCGGCGTTTGACCCCGATCCACCGTAGCTGCTCATGGCTAAGCATGCAGCCATGCTTCCGGCTACTCTCGTCCGCCTCCCTCAGCTTCTCATGAGTGTCTGCGCCGGATCTCTCCGCGTCGCCCGCCGCGCCGGCACGAGCGTCGCCGCGAGCCCGGCCACGCACAGCACCGCTGCTGCGGCGGCGAGCGACACGGGGTCGCTCGGTCGCACGCCGACGACCGCGGTGCGCAGCAACCGCGTCGCGACGACCGCCATCGCCGCGCCGACGCCGACGCCCACCAGGATCGGCCGCGCGCCCTGCAGCGTCAGCAGCCGCAGCACGTCCGCCGGCGACGCGCCTAACGCCATGCGCAGGCCCATCTCCGTCGCACGCTGCGCGACGAAGTAGCCCACCACCCCGTAGATCCCGACCATCGCGAGCACGAGCCCCGCGGTAGCGAGGAGGCCCAACAGCAGCGTGTTGAACCGCGCCTCCGCCGTCGAGCCGCGAATCAACTCGCGCATCGGGCGAACGCGGTAGACCGGGATCGCGGGGTCCACGCTACGCACCGCGGCGCGGATCGCCGCCGCAACGCCCGCCACGCGCGCCCTGTCCTCGCCGTATGCGCGCGCCACGACGGTCACCGTCCGCCGCGTCCAGTCCCACGCCGCCGCGGGCATCTGGTCGAGCGGGATGTAGAACTCCGGCTGCACCTCCGCGGCCGGCCCGTCCGCGTGCACGTCGCCGACGACGCCGACCACCGTCTTCCAGCGCGGATCGCCCGGGGCGCCGTCGCAGCATCCGAATCGCCTGCCGATCGGGTCCTGGTTCGGCCAGGCGCGCTTCGCGAGCGCCTCGCTCACGATCGCCACGCGCTGCGCGCCCGCGACGTCGGCCGTGGTGAAGTCGCGGCCGCGCACGAGCGGAATGCGCATCGTCGCGAGGTAGCCCGGCATCACGAAGCGCGAGGCGGCTTGCACGAGGTGCTCCTGATCCGCCGGCTGCCCCTCCGGCACGATGCCGTTGGTGAAGTCCCCGCCGACGAGCGGCGCGGTGGAGCCGAGCGACGCCAGCTTCACACCCGGGAGCGCGGCGAGCCGCTCGGCGACGGCGTGGAACGCCTGCAGCGCGCGCGCCGGATCCTTGTACTGCACCTCCGGCAGCGTCACACGCGCCGTGACCACGCCGGCCGGGTCGAAGCCGGGCTTCACCTGCTGCAGGTAGATGGCGCTGCGCACGAGCAGCCCCGCGCCGGCGAGCAGCGTGCACGCGAGCGCCACCTCGGCCGCCACGAGCGCCTGCCTGACGCGGTCCTTCACGGCGCCCGACCCGCGTCCGCCCTCGCGCAGCGTCGACTGCACGTCCTGCTTCGATGCGCGCAGCGACGGCACGAGCCCGAACACCACGCTGCTCGCGAGGGCGACGGCGACGGTGAACGTGAGCACCACCACGTCGACGCGCGTCTCGTTGAGTCGCGGGATGCCTTCCGGCGCCGCGGCGACGAGCACCTCGATCCCCGCGTACGCCAGCCCGAGCCCCGCGACCGCGGCGGCGAGGCCGAGCACGACGCTCTCCGTGAGCAGCTGCCGGACGATGCGCCCGCGCCGCGCGCCCAACGCGGCGCGCACGGCCAGCTCCTTGGCACGTGACGCGCCGCGCGCGAGGAGCAGGTTCGCGACGTTCCCGCACGCGATGAGCAGCACGAACGCGACGGCGCCCAGCGTCACGAACAGCCGCTCGCGGTAGTCGCCGATGACGGCCTCGTCGAACGGGCGTACGCCGACCGTGCCGTCGAAGTTCGCGTTCGGGTAGCGGGCGTCGAGCTCCTTCTGGATCGCCGTGAGCTCCGCCTGCGCGCGGGACGCCGGCACGCCTGGCTTCAGCCGTCCGACGACGATGTTGTGGTGCTGGTCGTGATTCGCCTCGCGCTCCGGGGTGAACGCCTGCGGCACCCACAGCTGCTCGCCCGTGGTGGTCGGGTCGAACGCCGAGGGCATGACGCCGATCACGGTGTACGGTCGCCCGTTGAGCTGCACCTCGCGGCCGACGACGCCAGCTGCCGCGCCGAACCGGGTACGCCACAACGCGTCGGAGAGTACGACGACGCCGTCGTTCCCGGGTTCGTCCTCCTCCGGGCGGAACGTGCGGCCTAACGCCGGCCCGACGCCGAACACGGCGAAGAAGTCCTTCGTCACCTTGCCGCCCGAGAGACGGTCGGCGGAGCTCCGGTCGGCGAGCGTGAATTCGGCGAACTGCTCGGCCGAGAGCTTCTCGAACGTCGTCTGCCGCGCGCGCCAGTCGACGAAGTTGCCGTCGGACACGGAGCCGTTGTTCCCGGGCCACAGCTCGGAGACCATCATCACGCGCTCCGGGTGCGCGAACGGGAACGGCCGCAGCACGACGCTGCGCACCGCGCTGAAGATCGCCGTCGTGGCGCCGATGCCTAACGCGAGCGTCAGCACGGCGATCGCCGTGAACGCCGGCTCGCGCAGGAGCTGCCGGACGGCGTACGTCACGTCCTGCCGCAGCTCGCCCAGCCACTCGCGGCGGTCGCGCTCGCGGTCGTGTGCCTCACCGAGGGTCACGCACTCGGCGGAGACCGCCTGGAGGTCGCCGAACGCGCGCAGCGCTTCGGCGCGCGCCGACTCCGGTGGCGTGCCGCGGTCGATCAGCTCTTGGGCGCGCATGTCGAGGTGGTAGCGGAGCTCGTCGTCGACATCGGCGCGGACGTCGGAGCCGAACAGCCGACGGTAGCGGCGCCACATCGGCAGGCGGCTCATGACTCGGCCGCCCACACCGGGGCACGGGTGCCGTCGAGGACCTGCGCCATCGCGGCGGCGAACCGCGTCCAACTCGACGCCTCGGCATGTAGCTGCCGCATGCCCGCCGGCGTGATACGGTACGATTTCACGCGCCGGTTGGTCTCCGAGAGCCGCCACTCGGACTCGATCCACCCCTTCTGCTCGAGGCGGTGCAGCGCGGGGTAGAGCGCCCCCTCCTCGACGATCAGCGTGCCGCCGGTGGTCTCACGGATCCAGCGCGAGATCGCGTACCCGTGGGCGGGTCCCCACGAGACGGTCTTGAGGATCAGCACGTCGAGCGCCCCCTTCCGGAGCTCGGTCACAGTCCCGTCCACCGCGCACCCCTTGTGGTCTTATGGGTGCAGAAATACTGCCCCACCCATAAGACCGCAAGGGGTTTGCCGACCCCGGGAGGCTGACTGTGCGCACGAAGCGAATGCCTACCTACGCCCGCACGAGCTTCTTGTACGCGATCCGGTGCGGCTGATCGGCGTCGGGGCCTTTGCGCTTGCGCAGGTCCTCGATGTACGACTGGTAGTTCCCCTCGTGCCACACCACCTCGCTGTTCCCCTCGAACGCGAGGATGTGCGTCGCCACGCGGTCCAGGAACCACCGATCGTGCGAGATCACGACGGCGCACCCCGAGAAGTCCAGCAGCGCCTCCTCCAAGGCACGCAGCGTGTCGACGTCGAGATCGTTCGTCGGCTCGTCCAGCAGGAGGAGGTTCGACCCCGTCATCAGCGTCTTCGCGAGGTGCAGCCGATTGCGCTCACCGCCGGAGAGATCGCCGACCTTCTTCTGCTGGTCGGTGCCCTTGAAGTTGAAGCTCGAGAGGTACGCGCGCGTGTTCATCTCGCGCTTGCCGACCATGATCGTGTCCGACCCGCCCGAGACCTCCTGCCACACCGTGTTCGTCGGGTTCAGCGTGCGGTTCTGGTCGACGTAGCCCATCACCACCGTCTCGCCGATCTTCACGTCGCCGTCGTCCGGCGTCTCCTGGCCGGCGATCATCTTGAAGAACGTCGTCTTGCCGGCGCCGTTAGGCCCGATGATCCCGACGATGCCCGCGCGGGGCAGCGAGAACGACAGGTCGTCGATGAGCAGCCGGTCGCCGAAGCCCTTGCGCAGGTCGCGCACGACGACGACCTCGTTGCCGAGTCGCGGCGCCGGCGGGATGACGATCTCGTTCTGCACCACCTTCTCCTGCTGCGCCTCGCTCGCGAGCTGCTCGTACGCCTGCAGGCGCGCCTTGCTCTTCGACTGCCGCGCGCGCGGCGACATGCGCACCCACTCCAGCTCGCGCTCCAGCGTGCGCTGCCGCGCGGAGGCCGACTTCTCCTCCTGCGCGAGACGCTGCCGCTTCTGCTCGAGCCACCCGCTGTAGTTCCCCTCGTACGGCACGCCGCGCCCGCGATCGAGCTCGAGGATCCACTTCGCGACGTTGTCGAGGAAGTAGCGGTCGTGCGTGATCGCGACGACGGTGCCGGGGAACGTCTCGAGATGCTTCTCGAGCCACGCCACCGACTCCGCGTCGAGATGGTTCGTCGGCTCGTCGAGCAGCAGCATGTCCGGCTCCTCGAGCAGCACCTTGCACAGCGCGACGCGTCGCTTCTCGCCGCCCGAAAGCTTCGTGACGTCGGCGTCGCCGGGCGGCAGGCGCAGCGCGTCCATCGCGATCTCGATCTTGTTGTCGAGGTTCCACAGGTCGTGCGTGTCGATGTACTCCTGCACGCGCGCCTGCTCCTCGAGCAGCTTGTCGAAGTCCGCGTCGGGGTCGGCGAACGCGGCGCTGATCTCGTTGAAGCGCGTGAGCTTCCCGCGCTGCTCCTTCAGCGCCTCCTCGACGTTCTCACGCACGGTCTTCGTCGGGTCGAGCTGCGGCTCCTGCGGCAGGAAGCCGATCTTCGTCCCCTTGTGCGGCCACGCCTCGCCCTGGAAGTCCTGGTCGACGCCGGCCATGATGCGCAGCAGCGACGACTTGCCGGCCCCGTTAGGCCCGAGGACGCCGATCTTCGCGCCGGGATAGAACGAGAGCCAGATGTCGTCGAGGATGATCCGGTTCGGCGGGATCACCTTGCGCAGGCCCTTCATGACGTAGATGAACTGTGGTGCCACGGTCGCTGTCGTCTGGGATGGTTCGTCGTGCGTATCCCCGAAAGCTAAAAGGGACGAGGGGCCGGAGCACGGCCGCCACGTCGGTCCACACGATGCCGGCCGACGTCGGCAGCCCGCCGAGCGCCGTCGCGTCGAACGTGAACGTGCTCGTCGCGAAGTTCGCGAACAGCGAGTGGCCGCCCGTGCCGCTCCCATCAAGCGTGGGAACGCTCGCGCGACGTGCGCCGCGCTGGTGTAGGCCGCAAGGCTGGCGCGCCCCTGGACCAGCGGTACGATGGAGGCGAGCGTCGAGGTTCTCACGCCGACCGCGGAGACGATGCATGGCCACGAAGCCGGTGGACGAGCGTGAGCCGCTCGTGCAGTCGAGCGCGTCGAGCGCGTCGAGCGCGTCGAGCACGGACGCGCCGCCGCACCCGGAGCTCGAGAGCGTCGCCCGCTCGCTCACCGACACCGCGCGCCTCGCGTTCGGCGTCGCCGACGCGATCCGGCGGGTCCACGGGCGCGACGCGGTCGCGATGGAGCACCTCGTCCTCGGCCTCCGCACGCCGAACGCCACGTCCGGGCGCTCCACGTTCGACCGCGCGGGGCTCGACGCCGAGCGCCTCACGGCGCGGCTGCGCGAGGCGGGCTTCGACGCACCGGCGGCCGACCGCCTCCCGTACTTCGTGCGCGACGGCGCGGCGTTCGTGTCGCGGAGCGACACGCTGCCGCCGCTGACACCGGAGGTCGTGGCGGCGGTGACGGCGGCGGCGCTCCTCGCCGGCGCGACGGCGGACGGCGCGCGCCCCACGCATCTGCGCCACCTGCTCGCGGGCTTCTTCGCCGTCCGGTCGTCGCCGGTGGTCGCGCTGTTCGACGACGTGCGGCCGGTCGCCGCGGCGGTGCTGCACGAGACGATCGAGCAGGGTGCGCGCGACGACGAGCTGTCCGACGACGAGGCCCGCCGCCAGCTCGCGGAGCTCGAGGACCTGGTGGGCGCCGTACCCGTGCAGCAGCCGGCGCCCGAGCCGCCCCGCATCGGCACCGGCGGCGGCGCCGCGAACGACCGCGCCGAGGGCGAGGACCGGCTCAACTTCACGCACTACGTGCGCGCGTTCGCGGACCTCATCGACTCCCCGGATACGCGGCCGCCGCTCACGATCGGCATCTTCGGCGCGTGGGGCGCCGGGAAGTCGTTCCTCCTCCGCCATCTCATCGACGAGGTCGAGCGCCGCGGCGCCGCGCACCGGCCAAGCCCGGGCGTCACGGCGTCGACGCGGCAGCGCGCCCACGTCTACTGCATCGCGTTCAACGCGTGGGAGTACAACGCCGCGGAGCACATCTGGCCGCGCCTCGTGAGGCGCGTGCTCGACGGCGTGACGCGTGACGTGCGCTGGCACCGCCGGCCTGTCCGCTGGGCGCGGACGGCGTGGCGCAAGCTGCGCCGCAACTTCCTGCGCAAGCTGCGTGGCGACTGGAAGACGCTGCTCGCCTGGATCGGCGTCGGCGCGGGCCTCTGGTGGGGGTTCGCGCATCTCAAGCCGGAGCAGGCGCAGACGTTCGCGCGGCGCGTCTTCGGCGTCGACACGAGCGACGACAAGTTCTCCGTCCCCGCGATCGTCGGCGCCGTCACCGCCGCGGTGATGCTCCTCCGCTCGTCGGTGATCACCCCGTTAGGCGGCTGGGTCACCGCGCTCCTCGACGACGGCCCGGGCTACGGCGGCGAGAGCGACTTCGTGCGCGCCGTGCGCGCGGATCTCGACCTCGTGGACGAGCAGCTCCGCGGCGAGGGAAGCCGCGTCCTCATCACGATCGACGACCTCGATCGCTGCGAGCCGGACAAGGCCGTCGAGGTGCTGCAGGCGATCAACCAGCTCCTCGACCGGCGGAGCTTCGTCGTCTGCCTCGGCATCGACGCGCGCGTCATCACGGCCGCGGTGGAGCAGCACTACGAGGAGCTGCTGGGCCCCGCGGGGATCACCGGCTACGAGTACCTCGACAAGATCGTCCAGATCCCGTTCCGCATCCCGGAGCCGACGAGCGACGAGTTGAAGCGCTTCCTCGGCAAGCAGCTCGGCGACCCGCCCGAGCAGCCAGGGTACGAAGCCACGAGCGGCACGCTGCCGTCGGCCGACCCGCCTAACGCGTCGCCGCCCGCCGTATCGCCGTCCGCAGGGTCGCCGTCCGCAGGGTCGCCGTCCGCCGTGTCGCCGTCGTCCGTGTCGCCGTCGTCCGCACCGCTCGACCCGCTGTCGTTCACGCACGCCGAGCTGCGCGCGTTCGAGGACGTCGCCACGTGCATGCGCCGCAACCCGCGGCACGTGAAGCGGCTCGTCAACGTGTACGCGCTCGTCCGCTCGCTCGCGACGTTGGGCGGCAGCCGCGCCATCCTCGACGACCCGGCGGCGACGGTGCGCTGGCTCACGCTCTGCGCGCAGTGGCCGTACGCGGTGTACGCGATGCTCGACCACCTCGACGCGCACGGGCCGCCGCTCGGCCCCGCGCTCCCCGAGGAGCCGCCGCTGCACTGGCTGTACGAGGCCGTGCGCCCGGCGCTCGACCCGGCGAAACAGGCGCGCTTCGACCACGACGGCGCGTCGCTCGAGCGGCTCGTGCGGGCGAGCGAGGGGCTGTCGTGGAGCGAGCTGCAGGTGCTGCGCGGCTACACGGTGAACTTCAACCCCGCGCTCGACGCGGAGCTTCGCGCCGACGTCGCCACGCGCCGCCGCGGCCGCGCGCCCGCCACGTCGTACGACCGTCGAATGACCCATCTCGACGGCGTCTCGCGTGCTTAGAATGCACACATGGAACCCGGACTGGCCGCGCAACTGTCGGCGAACCCCGTCGCCGCGATCCCCGTGCTGTTCGGCGCGGGCGTGCTGACGAGCCTCACGCCGTGCGTCTACCCGATGATCCCGATCACCGCGGCGATCGTCGGCGGGCAGTCGGTGGCCGGCGGCGACGCGGCGGTCGGCGTGCGCGGCACGCGCTGGCGGCCGGTCGCGCTCACGCTCGTGTACGTGCTCGGCGTCGCCCTCGTGTACTCCGCGCTCGGGCTGTTCGCCGGGATGACCGGGTCGCTGTTCGGCGCCATCAGCACGAACCGGTGGGCGCTGCTCGCGATGGGCAACCTGCTGCTCCTCGCCGCGCTCGCGATGCTCGACGTGCTCCCGGTGCGGGTGCCGGCGTGGCTCATGAACCGCGCGGCGACCGCCGGCGCCGGCGGACGCTTCGTCGGCGCGTTCGTCATGGGCGCCATGTCGGGGCTCGTCGCCGCCCCCTGCTCCGCCCCGGTCATGGCCGCCGTGCTCACCTGGGTCGCCTCGACGCGCAGCGCGGGGATCGGGTTCCTCTACCTGTTCGTCTTCTCGCTCGGCATGTGCACGCTGCTCGTCGCGGTCGGCGTCTCCAGCGGCGCGGTGGCGCGGCTGCCGCGGGCCGGGATGTGGATGGTGTGGGTGAAGCGGGTGTTCGCCGTCGCCATGATCGGTGCTGCGGAGTACTACTTCATCCAGGCCGGCACGGTCTGGCTCTGATCCCGCGACTCCGTTCCCACCGTTTCCCGATGCGACGACTCCTTCTCGCCGCCGTCTCCCTCCTGCTCGCCGCTCCGGTCGCCGCTCGGGCGCAGGACATCGGCCTCGAGATCGGCACCCAGGCCCCGCCGGCCGCCGTCCAGACGCTCGACGGCAAGCCCGCGAACCTCTCCCAGTTCATCGGCCAGGGGCCGGTGCTCATCGAGTTCTGGGCGACGTGGTGCCCGAACTGCCGCGCGCTCGAGCCGCAGATGCAGGCCGTGGCCCGGAAGTACGCGGGCCGGCTGCGCATCGTCGGAGTGGCGGTATCCGTGAACCAGTCGCCCGAGCGGGTGAGGGCGTACGTCGCGAAGCACGCGCTGCCGGGGACGTTCGTCTTCGATACGAAGGGCGCCGCGACGGGCGCCTACGACGTGCCGGCGACCTCCTACATCCTCGTCCTCGACCGCGCCGGAAAGGTCGTCTACACCGGCCAGGGCAGCGAGCAGAATCTCGAGGCGGCGATCAGAAAGGCGCTCTGACGCGGTCAGCTCAGCACCGTCGCGCCGGCCACCTCGTCCACCGACGGGGCCACCGCGACGTGAGGCGCCGCGGCCGCCGATTCGGCCAGCGCACGCCGGAGCTCCGCCGCAGCGAGCGCCGCCTGCCGCGCGGCAAGGATGGCCGCTCGCCACAGCTGCTCGCTCGGCACGCCCTCGACCCGCGGCGCGGCCGGCGGCGTGTCCGCCGCGGGGTCCCCCGTCGCGCCATCGGCGGCGCGACCGTCACTTCGCTGGTACTGCTCCTCCAACATCGCCCACTCCGGCTGTAGAGCGCGGGATGCCGTCCACACCGACGTGGTGGTTTGGCTCCGCCGTGCTTGCGGGCAACGGATGTGCCACGCGGCGGACGCGCGCGGCGCATCACCCGTCGAACCACCAAGCTTTCTTTGTAGACCGCCTTACAAGGAGTTCTTTGTTGTCGGGCTTGCCAGAGCGCCGGGTATCCTCAGCGCACACCGATGGATACCGACTCTCTCGCGACACCCATGTCGACTCTTCGCTCCGCTCTCACGACGTGCCTGCTCGGCGCATCCGTGGCGCTGGCGTTCTCCGCTCCGACCACGCTGCACGCGCAGCCGCTCTGCGCCCCCGGCACCTGGAGCCCGACGGGGCGGCAGCCGTGTACGCCGGCGCCGGCCGGCTACTACGTCCTCACGAAAGGGGCGACGTCACCCACCATCGCCCCGCCGGGCACCTACGTGCCGGCCGCCGGCGCCGTGAAGCCGACGCCGGCCCGCGCCGGCTTCTTCGTGCCGCTCCCCGGCAGCACGGTGCGCTTCCCCGCGGAGCTGGGCTTCTACTCGTCCGGCGAGCGTCCGATCGCCGAGGTGCCAGCCGCTCCGGGCTACTTCGTGCCGACGACGATGGCGACGCACCAGACGCTCTGCGCCGCGCAGACGACGTCGTACGGCCAGGCGCCCGCCTGCCGCTTCATCGGCGGCGCCGGCACGCCGGTCCCGGGCTCGGTCGAGCCGGAGTTCGCGTCGTCGTTCACGCCGGGGTCCACGATCGACCTCGGGCTGCTGGCGCAAGGCTCGACGTTCACGCTGCACTGGTGGATCGCGAACACGTCGACCGCGCTGCAGAGCATCTACGGCGGCATGCCCTCGGCGCCCCAGGTGCTCGAGCTCACGCAGCTCTCGCTGCTCGGCGTGACGGCGTCGCCCGCGCCGCAGGTGCTCACCACGATCCTCGGGCTGCCCGCGGGCACGGTGCTCGGCGAGGGCGGGCTGGAGCCGTTCGACGTCGCGATCACCGGCGTCGCGCGCGGCGCGTTCACGCAGACGCTCTCGTTCCACACCGACGCGACGGCCGGCTTCGGCCAGCCGGGGGCGACGTACGACGTGCAGTTCACCGGCACGGTGACGCCGGAGCCGTCGTCGCTGTCGCTCGTCGCGCTCGGCGCGCTTGGCCTCGGCGCCGCCGTCGTGCGGCGCCGCCGCCGCGCCTGATGCCTAACGCCTGACGCCTAACGCTTCCCGGCCGCCGTCGACTGGAACTGGATCGGCAGCTGCACGATCTGCCGCACCGCGCGGCCGCGAAGCAGGGCGGGAATGAAGCGCGCCGAGAACACCGCCTCGCGGGCGGCGCGCGCGAAGCCGGGGTGCGACGCCTGCACGACGTTGATGGTCTCCGTCTCCACGCGCCCCTCGGTGTCGACCACGAACTCGACGACCGCGACGCCCGACAGCTTGCTCTGCTTCAGCGAGTCCGGGTAGTACGCCTCGACCGGCACCTGCGAGTCGACCACCACCGGTCGGTCCACCTGCTCCGCGGTGTACACGGTCGCCGACGCGAGCAGCGCGTTGATCTCCTCGGCGGTCATCGGCTTGCGCTTGCTCTGTTTGGGCCGACGCTCCGGGAGACGCGACCACACGGCGACGACGCCGCATCGCTCCTCGCCGCGCGGGCCGCGCAGCTCCACCGGCACCTCGCTCACGCCGTTGTAGATCTCGATGCCGCCGAGCGAGTTCGGCGCGAACGCGTCGATGTCGAAGTAGCCGGCGAGCGCCGGCGTGCCGTCGATCCACACGAGCGGGTCGCAGCGGCTCCCGCGCAGGCGCAGCGACGTGCCGCGCAGGCCGTTGAACACCTGCACGCCGGGGACGCCGCGCAGCAGATCCGTCGTCCGGATCGCGTTGCGCGCGTCGATCTGCCCGGCGGTGAGGAAGCGGCCCATGCCGAAGTCGCGGCGGCGGTTGAAGTCGGCGAGCGGCCCCTCGTAGTGTCGACGCCTGTCCTGGATGACGACCGCCGACAGCGTCTGCGACGTCGTCTCGAGCCGCACCGACAGCGGCATCGAGACCGGCAGCTCGGTCTCCACGGTGACGGGCTTGAAGCCGATGCGGCGCACCGAGAGCGTGGCGGGTCCGCGCGGGAGCGGCGGGAACTTGAACGTGCCCGAGTCGTCGCTGTACAGCCGACGCGCGAGCGTCACGGCGGCGCCGTTCGGCCTCGGCGTGATGGTGACCTCGGCGCTCGCGATGGCAAGTCCGTCGGGTCCGCGCACGCGCCCCTCGACGGGAACGAGCGAGTCGGTGGAGGCGGTGGACGCGACGGTCGCCGCCGGTGTCTGCGCCCGCGCCGGAACCGTGCCGACGAGGAACAGTGCCGCCGCACTCAGGGTGGGACGACCGAGGGGCGAGCGAAGTGGTTGGAAGCGCATAAGGTGCCTCCAGGGAAGCCGTACCATGCCTGATGGTGCAGGTGCGGCATACGACGCGCCAGGGTATTCTTCAGCCGCCGATCCCGAAAAGCGGGCGGTTCGTCCCAGGCCAATTTCCTACCCTCGCCATGGTCCCACCGATCCCCGGTTCTATTCCGCCGTTCGGTGGGATCCCCGAGTCGGTCGAGGCAGAGTCGGACGCGGTGGGCACGCTGCCGAGCGAGCAGCCGGAGCCGGAAGACGCGCTGCAGACCGGCCTAACGCTGTGGGCCATCGTGCTCGCCGGCGGCATCGGCTCGCGCTTCTGGCCGCTCTCCACGCCGGAGCGCCCGAAGCAGCTGCTCGCGCTCGTCGGCGAGCGCCCGCTCATCGCCGACACGATCGCGCGGCTCGCGCCCACGGTGCCGGCGGACCGCGTGCTCGTGCTCACGAGCGCCGACATCGCCGATGCGCTGCACGCGGCGATCCCCGAGGTGCCCGACGCGAACATGCTCGTCGAGCCGCGCCCGATGGGCACCGCCGCGGCGATCGCGTGGGGCGCGCAGGAGATCGCGCGCCGCGTCGGCCCACGCACGTTGTTCGTCGCGCTGCACGCCGACCTCGCGGTGGCGTACCCCGACGAGCTGCGCCGACTGCTGAAGCGCGCCGCCGCGATCGCCGCGCGCGACGCGTCGATCGTCGCGTTAGGCGCCGAGCCGACGCGCCCCGAGTCGGGGTTCGGCTACCTCATGCCCGCGGCGCCGCTCGAGGGCGACGACGCGCGGCGCACGGCGCCGTTCCACGTGCGCCGCTTCGTCGAGAAGCCGGGCCCGATCCTGGCCGAGGAGCTCATCGCGGAGCGCGCGTTCTGGCACACCGGGATCCTCGTCGCGCAGGCGGGGACGATGCTCGACGCGCTCGCCGAGCGGACCACGGAGCTGCAGCCGGGGCTCGCCGCGCTCGCCGCCGGCAAGCTCGATCGCTTCGCTGGGCTCATCCAGAGCGTGTCGATCGAGCGCGGCCTGCTCGAGCGGAGCGAGAACGTCGTCGTGCTCCCCGGCGAGTTCGGATGGGACGACGTCGGGACGTGGGCCGCGCTGCGGCGCGTGCGGGAGCTGGACGACACGGGGAACGGCGTATGGGGCGCCGCGCACGTCGTCGACTCGTCGTCGTGCGTCGTCCACGCCGACGGCGGCACGGTGGTGCTGTACGGCGTGTCGGGAATGCTCGTCGTGTCGCGCCCCGGGCTCACGTTCGTGACGACGCTCGACCGCGCGACGGAGCTCAATCCACTGCTCGACCAGCTGCCGGACGGACTCGCGGGGCGCTCGCCGCGTCGACCGGAGATCTGACTGGCGGGGTTTCGGGTCGCGGTCTACCTTCGCCGCCCCGCCGCCCCCGATCCTGGAGCCCTGCCCGATGCGCGCTCGGCGTGACGCCGTGGTCGCCGCCTCCCTCGCCGTCGCCGCGCTCGCAGCCCGCGACGCCGGCGCGCAGCAGCCCGCGCTCGGCGCGGTGTACGGCGTGGTGTACGACTCGCTCGGCCACGGACCGCTCGCACGGGCCTACGTCCAGATCGTGCGCGCGGACGACCTGGACGGGGGCCGGACGGTGGCCGCAGACGCCGCCGGCGCGTTCCGGATCGACTCGCTCGGGCCTGGCCGCTACCTCGTCGGCTTCTTTCACCCGCTGCTCGACCTGTTGCGGGTCGAGGCCACGCCGCGGGTCGTCGACCTCGGGGCCGGGGACGGCGCGGTCCGCGTCGATCTCGGCGTGCCGGACCTCGCGCGCGTGCGGCCGGTCGTGTGCGGGAGCCCGCAGGCGTCGACCGACTCGTCCGGCCTGCTCGCCGGCCGCGTGCGCGACGCGGTCGACGGAGCGCCCGTGCCGAACGCCACGGTCGTCCTCACCTGGTCGGAGGTGTCGGTCGGTGCCCGCGGGCTGCGCACGGAGCACCGCCGCGTACCGATCACCACCGGTCGGGGCGGCAGCTTCGTGCTGTGCGGCGTCCCGTCCGGCGAGGAGCTCGTCGCGTCCGCGGCGGTCCCGGGTCGCGCGAGCGGCGAGGTCGCGCTGGAGCTGCCCCCGCGGGGATTCGTCGTGCGCGACCTCCTCCTCGGCGACACGGCGTCCGCGGCGCGCGGTACCGCGCGTCTCACCGGGACCGTGCGCGATTCGGACGGCCGCCCCGTGCGCGGGGCCCGGGCCTTCGTCTGGGGCGCGGCGGCGTCGGCCACCGTCGACGCGAACGGGGCGTTCACGCTCGGCGGGCTGCCCGCGGGCACGCGCACGCTCGAGCTGCGGGCGATCGGGTTCGCGGCGCGCCGCGTGGCCGTCGATCTCTCCACCGACCGCACCGGCAGCGTGGACGTGCGCATGGAGCGGACGGCGGTGGCCCTCGGCCCGGTGACGGTCTTCGGCACCCCGTCCCGGCAGTCGCCGCTGCTCACCGAGTTCCTCGACCGCCAGCGCCACAATGCCTTCGGCCGGTTCCTGACCGCCGCGGACCTCGATCGCGCGAAACCGACGGTGCTCTCCGCCGCGCTGCGCGACGTACCGGGGCTGCAGATCACGCCCGACGGGCACCTCGGCAACATGATCCTCGGCCGCGGGAAGCTCGGCAGCGGCACCTGCCAGGCGCTCCTGTTCCTGGACGGGATGCCGGTCCCGCCCGGCGACCGGATCGACGACTTCGTCGACCCCCAGCAGGTGGCGGGGATCGAGGTCTACGCCGACCCGGCCTACGCCCCGCCGCAGTACGCGAGCGGCCGGCTGACCAGCTGCAGCATCGTGCTGATCTGGTCCCGCCACTAGCACCCACGGCGTCAGCCCCTGGCGCGGAACTCCGCCATGGCGCGCTGCACCTCGGGAGTCGCCAGGCACGTCTTGATGTGCGCGACCTCGTCGCGCAGGTGCGCGGCGAGCGGCGTGTCGGGACTCCCGGTGAGCAGGCGCTTGGTGAGCGCGAGCGCGACCGGCGACGCGGCGGCGACCCGGGCGGCATACGCGGCGACGTCCTCGGCGAACCGCTCGGCGGGTATCACGAGCGCGAGCCCGATGCGCTCGGCCTCGTCGGCGCTCACGTCGCGGCCGGTGAACAGGATGTCCGCCGCGCGCGCCGAGCCGACGTGGCGCGGCAGGAAGTACGACACGCCGGCGTCCGGGCTGAGGCCGCGCCGCACGTAGCCGGCGGCCATCGTCGCGCCCGCGGCGACGAGCCGCAGGTCGCAGGCGAGCGCGAGGCCGAAGCCGGCACCGACCGCGGGGCCGTTCACGGCGGCGATCACCGGCTTCTCGCAGCCGCGCACCGCGAGCACCCACCGGCCGACCCAGTGCAGCGGGTCGAGCCGTTCGGGGAGCGACCGGTCGCTGCCCATGGCAGGGTCACGCAGATCGAGCCCCGCGCAGAAGCCGCGGCCGGCCCCGGTGACGACGACCACGCGGACCGCGTCGTCGGCCGCCGCGTCGTCGAGGGCGAGCGGGAGCGCGTCGGCGAGCGCGGGGTTCACGGCGTTCAGCCGGTCGGGCCGATCGAGGGTGATCGTGCGAACGCCGTTCGGCTCCGTATCGACCCGGAGAGGGATGGTCATGCGTGATGGTGTCGGGCGGAGAGGCGGGTCTGTGTAGGGACAACTACGGAGTCAAGACTAGGTATTCCGCTCCTTGTTGCCTATACTCTGTGACGAACGTCTCACGCGGACGGCCTCCCGGAGCTCGCTGTTCCCGCCTTCGCTCCATCCCACCGCTCGTCCGCCCCGCCGCACCGTGGTCCCATGCCGAAGCTGAATCCTTTCCGCACGAACGGCACGATCCAGGTCACCCGCGATCGGAAGACCCCCGCTCCACGGGACGTCGCGACGTTCTATCAGCGCGCCGATGCCCTCTACCGTGCGGCGATGGAGTGCTGCCGGCAGCACGAGCGCCTGTCGCGCTTCGTGCGCGATCGCGCGATGGGCGCCGAGCAGCGGGCGGCGCAGGCGCTGGTCACGGTGACCGACCAGGCGTTGGCGGACATGGCGGCGGCCTACGAGGCAGCCGCCACTCGTATTTGTGCCGAGCGGGACAGCGGCTGCTGGCAGGCCGCGAACCAGCTCTGGATGGCGAGCCGCGAGTACGCGCGCCGGCAGCGCATCGCGAGCCGCGCCGTGCGCGACCTGGGCGACGGGAAGCACAGCACCGAGCGGTTGGCCGAGCTCACGGTGGATTACGACCTCGAGGCGTCGGCGCTCCTGCTGCTGAGGCAGGCGACGACGGCCTACGCCCGCATCCGCCCGCAGGCCGCGGCCTGAGCGCCTCGGCGGGCGTCGCCGTCGCGCGACGCCCGCCGTCCCAGCGGGGTGACACGCACCCCGGCGTGAACATGTGAAGCCCTTCCGGCGACGCGACTTACGGCGTGTCGTCGGAGGGCCCGGCGGTTGCCTCGGCAGTCGGTGCCGCGTCCGGCGAAGGTCGGGCGGCGTGCCGTGACCCACACCGGGCTTCCCATGTCTCCTCGCCCCCACCTCGCCGGTGGCCGCGTCGCGTCCATCGCGATCGGCGCCCTCGCCACGCTCCCGCTCCTGGCGCCCCGCGCCCAGGCCCAGCGGCATCCGCCGCAGCCGTGGGAGCGGCGCAGCTCCCCGTTCGTCGCCATCGGCGGCGACGGCGTGTACTCGTCCGTCCGCGCGCGAGCCTCCGACCCGCGGATCGGCGACGGCTACGGCTTCGACGTCCACGCGAGCATCGGCGTCAGCGCGCTCGGCGTCGGCGCCGGCTACCAGCGCACGGAGCACGATCTCGCGGGGTCCACGGACCACGCGATCTACTCGGGCTACTACCTCGAGCCGCGCGTGACGCTGGACCTCGGGGCGGGCAACTTCACGCCGTACCTCGCGGGACGCATCGGCCGCACGAAGGTGTCGTCGCCGACGACGCTGTCGAGCACCGCGACGCCGCTCACCGGCACCACGTACGCGGCGGGCGGCGGGCTGCAGGTGTGGCTCGCCCGGTCGCTCGCCCTCGACCTCGGCGCGCTCTGGTCGCGCCTCGACTACGGCGCCCGCGAATCCTCGGCGCGCGACGTCCTGCGGAACGGGGAGGACGGAGTGCTCGTGCGCGCGGGCGTGCGACTTACGCCGTGATGGCGAGCGTGGAGCGTGGAGCGTGGAGCCTGGAGGGACTGCGGCGCTCCACGCTCCACGCTCCACGCTCTACGCTCCCTCGAACGGCAGCTCCAGCAGCTTCACCGCCGGCTGCGGGTCGCGCGTGTGATACACGGTCATGCGATCCAGCCGCACCGGCTCGTCGAAGCGCATGCCGAGCAGCTCGCGGAACGCATCGCGTGACAGCGTGGGATAGAAGCTGAGCGTCGCGTGCGGCGTGAACGTGAACTTCGCGCGCGCGAACGGCAGCCCGCTGCGCGCGATGCGATCGTGCAGCCGGCGCAGTGGGCCGTGCGGGTCGAGCGGCAGCACCACGATGTTGGTCTGCATGAACCGGTGCGGCCGCTCGAACGGCAGCTCCAGCGCGGGCGTCGTGTCCGCGATCGGCTTCAGCGCGTCTCGGATGCGCTCCACGGGCGTCGACGGCACGATCGGCCCGACGCCCGACGAGCCGACGAGCGTGACGTGCGGCGGCGTCTCCCGCGCGAGCTTCGGGTCGAACCGCCGCTGCACGTCGCGGATCCGCTCGCCCAACGGACCGCCGATCTCGCTGAGGACGAAGATGCCGTTCGCGCCGGGCACGTCGCCGTCAGGCGCGCGTCACGCGCGGTCGCGGCGCACGACGACGCGCTTGCCCTTCACCGTCGTGCCGCGCAGCGCGTCGATCACCGCCTCCACCGCCGATTCGGGGACCTCGACGAGCGAGAACCGGTCGGCGATCTCGATGGCCCCGATGGCGCGCGCGTGCAGCCCCGCCTCGTTCGCGATCGCGCCGACGAGATCCGCCGGGCGGATCCCCGCCTTCCGCCCGGCGCCGACGTAGATGCGCGTCGTGTCGCCGGTGCCGCGGTCGCGACGCGTTCGCGCGTCCCGCCCCGCGTCGTCGGGGTACCGCTCGCTCGACGGGCCGGCGCGACGTTGCTGTCGGGGGGGGCCCCCTCGCGGCCGCCCTCGCGGCCGCCCTCGCGCCCGCCCTCGCGCGCACTCTCGCGCGCGCCTTCGCGGCCCCCCTCGTCGCGCCAGCTCTCGCGGCGCGGGCGCTCGTTCCGCTCGAAGCGGCCGAAGCGTCCCGCCGTGCGCGAGCCACCGCGGTACTCGCCCACGGTCACCGTCGGGATCTCGACGTCGTCCTCCTCGGCGTCGCCGGCGGTCGCCTCGTGCGCGACGCTCACCGCCGCGGCGGCGACGTCCATGAGATCGAACTCGTTCGCGAGCGTCTCCACGACGATGCGGAAGCGGTCGAGCCGCGCCGCGTTCGTCTGTGCCTCCACGAGCGCGTCCTGCACCGCCGCGCGCGTGAGATCGAGGCGGCGCGCGCGCAGGTCGGCGACCGTGGGCACGACGGCGAACTCGATCTTCTGTCCGGTCAGCCGCTCGATGTTGCGCAGCAGCCGATGCTCGCGCGGCTCGGCGATGGTCACCGCCGCGCCCTCGCGGCCCGCCCGCCCGGTGCGGCCGATGCGGTGCACGTACGCCTCGGGCGCGCTCGGCACGTCGTAGTTCACGACGTGCGACACGTGCTCGACGTCGAGGCCGCGCGCGGCGACGTCGGTGGCGACGAGCAGCTCGAGCTGGCCGCCGCGGAAGCGCCGCATGACGCGATCGCGCGCCTCCTGCCCCATGCCGCCGTGCAGCGCTTCGGCGCTCCAGCCGCGGCCGGCAAGCGTCTCGGTGAGCTCGTCGACTTCCGTGCGCGTGCGGCAGAACACGATCGCGCTCGTCGGCGCCTCGATGTCGAGCACGCGGCCGAGCGTCGCGAGCTTGTGCGCGCGCGGCACGACGTACGCCGTCTGCCTAACGCGCGGCACGGTGCCGGCGGCCATCGGCTCGCGCGCGATCTCGACGCGCGCGGGATCGCGCAGATGCGCGCCGGCGATGCGCGCGACCTGCGGCGCCATGGTGGCCGAGAACAGCGCGGTCTGCCGCTCGGTCGGCGTCGCCTCGAGGATCGCGCGCAGCTCGTCCTCGAACCCCATGTCGAGCATCTCGTCGGCCTCGTCGAGCACCACGACGCGCACCGAGTCGAGCCGCAGCGTGCCGCGCCCGAGGTGGTCGAGCGCGCGCCCCGGTGTGGCGACGACGACGTCGACGCCGCGCTCGAGCGCGGAGAGCTGCCGTCCCATCGGCGCGCCGCCGTAGATGGGCACGACCTGGATGCCTAACGGTCGGCCGTACTTGTGCACCGCTTCCGCCACCTGCATCGCGAGCTCGCGCGTCGGCACGAGGACGAGCGCGGCCGGCGACCCGTCGCGGTTCCGCGCGCCCGCGACGCGGTCGAGCAGCGGCAGCGCGAACGCGGCCGTCTTGCCCGTGCCGGTCGCGGCGAGCCCGAGGACGTCGCGCCCCTCGAGCAGCACGGGGATCGCCGCGCGCTGGATGGGCGTGGGCTCCTCGTAGCCGAGCGCGGTGACCGCGGTGAGCAGCTCGGGGCGCAGGCCGAGCGCCGCGAAGCCGCCGTCGTCGGGCGGTACGGTGTCGAGGAGTTCGGGGGAAGTCGGTGCGGACATGATGGCGTGCCATTGGAAAAAGCGTCACGGCCCCGACAGCGCTGTCGAGGCCGTGAGACGGGCTGACGCAGGAGGTGCGCCGCTCCCAGATGCAATATCGCTGGTCGGGCCCACGTCCGGTACCGCGATGAGAGAGCGGCTCTCTTTCTCCCAAGGAAAACGGAACGTGCCTAACGCACGAATGCCATCGGCACGGCGCCGCGCCCGTCGATCGATGCGCCGAGGAACCAGCGGTCCAGACGGTTGCGCGGGCGGGTGTGCTGGTAGCGCACGACGGCGACACCGGCGAGCGTGCCGAACCCGGCGCCGGCGACGACGTCACTCGCCCAGTGCCGGTTGTCGAACATGCGCGACCAGCCGACGAGCGACGCCGCGCCGTACGCGGGCACGCCGACGAGCCACCGCGCGTCCGGGCGGCGGCGCACGGTCTCCGCCGTGAGCGCGGCCGCGGCGGCGAACGCGGTCGTTGCGTGACCCGACGGGAACGACTGGAACTCGCCGCCGCGGGTGATGCCACGCAGGAGCGCCACGTTCGACGGGTCGTGCACGTCGACGGCCGGGCGCGCGCGACCGACGATCGCCTTCACGATCGTGGTGCTCACGAGCGCGACGGCGACGGCCTCGGTCCCGTGCAGCCCGACGTCGGCCATGCCATCCTGCTTCGTCGCGCGACCGACCAGGTACACGACGGGGAGGCCCACGAGGACCCCGGGCTGTGCGGCGAGCCGGAACACCGTCGCGGTGCGCGACAGCGCGCGGCTCCTGCGCACCCCGGGCCGCTGCAGTCGCTCGGCCAGCGTCCGGTCGAGCGCGAAGGCGCCGAGCGTGCCGAGCGCGAAGCCGCCGGCGATCGCGGCGTCGGTGCCGCCGAGCATCGGTGGGGGCGAGGTGGCCGTCGACGACTGCGCGGCGAGCGGGGACGCGCTCGACGCGGCGAGCAGCGCGAGAGCGGCGAGCGTGCGGCGGCTGGGCGCGGGGCGAGGCATACGCCGCCGGTCGATGCAAGGTCGAGCCCACGCGTCCGCGCCTGCCTACCGAAACGCGAGACGCCGCCGACGGGACGCGTCCCGTCGGCGGCGTCCGCGCGCTGCCTAACGCGATCGACTCAGGCGCGCCGGCGACGGCGGGCGACGACGCCGAGCGCGACGAGGCCGGTGCCGAGCAGCACGTACGTCGACGGCTCGGGGACGGCGTTCGACGTGATGAACGCGCGGTTCTGCGTGTCGACCAGGCTCACGTAGCCCCCGATCGCGCCGAACTTCGAGCTGCCGGCGCCCCACGACGTCACGGCGGCGAGCTGGCCGTCGATGAAGTTGCCGCTTCCGGAATCGCCGCGGCCGGTCGTGACCTCACGATCGAGGCCCGGATCGCAGGCGCCGAGGATGAGGCACAGCGTGTTCTTGCCGGCCGTGCCGTTGTCGAAGTCGGTGACGAGCACCGGCGTCGGCGCCGTGGTGAGGCCGATGCACGTCTCCTTGCCGTTCGCGTCGAGGCAGCGATAGCTGTACGCGTCGAACTGGTTCACCCCGGCGAGGCGGTTGCCGCCGCAGCTGAACGAGTCGCCCGTCAGGCCGTTGCCGCAGAGGCCGAAGCCGGCGAACAGGGTGCGCTGGAACAGCGGATCGCCGTAGAACAGCGAGTACCCCGCGGCGAACGACGGCGCCGCGGTGGGCAGCCGGAGCATCGCGAGGTCGTGGTCGTTGTTCACGAACGTCGGATCGTACCCCGACGCGATGACCGCCTGCGACGTGTTGATCGACTGGAACGTGTTGCCCGGCCCGATGAAGAGCACCTGCACGTGGCCGAGCGGCGCGCCGAGGATCGTCGGCGAGACGCAGTGGGCCGCGGTGAGGATGTCGTGACGCCCCCAGAGCAGGGAGCCGGTGCAGCTGCCGAGGAACGTGTTCGTGGGGCTGAACATCTGCAGCAGCGCGACACCGCTCAGGTCGACCCCCTCGCGTACGGCGCCGTAGTTGGCGGCGTAGCTCGTCGGCCCGAAGATGTCGGCGGACACCGCCCCCCCGGTCGTGCCGGTCGCCCGGCCGACGACGATCGTCCGCTCCGGCATCAGGTCGGCGGTCGCGGTGGTCGGGGTCTGCGCCCGAGCGGCTCCCGGCGCGACGGCGAGCACCCCGAGAACGAACGAGAGACGGCGGGACAGGCGTGTGCGCATGAAACCTCCGGGCGGGGGCTGGGGGACGAGAACGGAGGGGGTCGAGGCCGGGAGGGGTTGGCCTCGGCGGGCGGTGGCGCGAATCGGTGGGAGCGTCGGATGTGCGCCACGGGTGCGGCGAGGCAGCCTCTGCCGCGACGCTACTGTTACATCCGCGCGATATCCCGTCAATGCTGTCGCGTCGACGCCACGCCCCTCACCTTCCGTTCATGCTCCCCATCGATCGACTGTTCCGCGCCGCGTCGAGCGATCTGACCGAGCCGGCGGAGCTCGTGGTGCGCGACGCCGCGTCGTGGGAAGGGACGTGGGAGCGGCTGACCGCGGCGACGGTCCCCGCGCCGCACCGGCCCGCGGTGGACTTCTCGCGTGACGTCGTGCTCGTCGTCGCCGCCGGCGAGCGGCCGTCCGGCGGCTGGCGCGTCACGGTCGACGCGGTGAGAGCGGCCGCCGACGGTGGGCTCGACGTGACCTACACCGTGGCTGGTCCGGCGCCGGAGTGCTTCACGGCGCAGGTCATCACCGCGCCGGTGGACGTCGTGCGCGTGCCGCGCCCCGCCGGCACGGTGCGGTTCGCGGCGCGCACGCTGCTCGAGCCGTGCTAGGCGTCTAGCGCCCGGTCCATCCGGGCCCGCGCACCGCTCGGCCCGGGGTCGCCCCGGTGTGGCGGCCGTCGCGCCACACGCCGACACCGTTCACGAACACGTCGCGCACACCGACCGCGAGCTGGTGCGGCTGCGTGTACGTCGCCCGGTCCGCGACGATGGCCGGGTCGAACACGACCACGTCGGCGTAGAACCCCTCGCGCAGCAGCCCGCGGTCGCGCAGGCCGAGGCGGCCGGCCGTGAGCGACGTCATGCGCCGCACGGCGTCCTCGAGCGACAGCACGGAGTCCTCGCGCACGTACTTGCCGAGCACGCGGGCGAAGGTGCCGTAGGCGCGCGGGTGCGTGAGCCCCCTCGCGCTGTCGGGATCGAAGCCGCCCGCGTCGCTGCCGATCATGACCCACGGCCGGCGGAGCTGCATGGCGACGTTCTTCTCGTCCATGCCGAACGTGATCTTCGACAGCCGGTTCCGCTCCGCGATGGTGAGGTCGACGACGGCGTCGGCCCACGACGTGCCTAACGCCTGCGCGATCTCGGGGAGGCGCAGCCCGTTCAGCCTCTGGTACTCGGGGCGCGTGAAGCCGATCGCCATCACCGCGCCGGGCGCGAACTGGCAGAGCTCGAGCGAGCCCCTCGTGGTGTCGGTCATCTCGCGCACGATGCGCGCGCGGGTGGCGGGATCCTTCAGGTTGTCGAGCAGGCGCCCGTTCTCGCTCGCCCACGGCGGGAAGCACGACGCGAGGTTGTTGGACGATGCGGGGTACGGGTACATCGACGCGGTGACGTCCCCACCCGCGCGCCTAACGGAGTCGATCTTCGCGACCATGCCGGGCGCCTTCCACCAGTTGCGGAAGCCGGCCGCCTTGAGGTGATAGACGATCACCGGCACGCCGCCCTCGCGCCCGATGCGAAACGCCTCGTCCATCGCCTCGAACAGCGAGTCCTCCTCGCTGCGCATGTGGGTGATGTAGGTGCCGTGGTACGGCGCCATCGCCTGCGCCTCGGCGATCAGCTCCGCGGTCGTGGCGTAGGATCCCGGCGGGTAGATCAGCGCACTCGACACGCCGAACGCGCCATCCTTCATCGCGTCGGCGACGACGCGGCGCATGGTGTCGAGCTCCGCGGGCGACGCGGGACCGATCGCCTGTCCCTTCGCGTACGCGCGCACGGTGGCGGCGCCGAGGTACGAGCCGACGTTGACGGACTTCGGGTGGCGGTCCATCGCGTCGAGCCACGCGCCAAAGCCGCGCGCACCGCGGAAGCGCTCGTGGAGCGCGTGCTCGGTGGGCGTCGTGGTGCCATCCTCGATGAGCTTCTGGACGGCGTCGTTCACCGGCGCCGGCGTCGTCGCCTCGCCGAGGATCTCCGTCGTGACGCCCTGGGCGACCTTGCCGACGACCCGGCCGTCGCGCCACAGCAGCGCGTCCCACGAGTGGCTCTGGACGTCGATGAACCCCGGCGCGACGACGAGGCCGCGCGCGTCGACGCGGGTGCGCGTGGGCGCGGCGGCGAGCGCGCCGGCGGGGGCGACGCGCACGATGCGGTCGCCGCGGACGCCGACGTCGCCGTACTGCCACGGGTTGCCGGTGCCGTCGACGAGGCGGCCGCCCGTGATGACGAGATCGTACGGCGCGCCGTCGGACGAGCGCGTGGCGCGGGGGGCGCAGGCGGCGAGGGCGAGCAGCAGCGCGAGCGGGAGGCGCGCGGCGCGGATTGAGCGCATCGGGCGGGTGCGGGAGGGGAGCCGGAGCGAGTCCGGCGAGGATAGACGGCGGCACCGTCGACGGCCAGGCCGGGCCGGCGCGGGGCGACCTTCGGGTTGTTGGACGGGCGCCACACCCATTACCATGTGCCGAGGGAGGTCGTCCTCTCCCCTGCCGATGGGGCGTAGCTGAGCTGGCAAAGCGTCCGACTGTTAATCGGAAGATCGGTGGTTCGAATCCACCCGCCCCAGTCGAGAGCCCGGTGCGCACACGTTTGCGCGCCGGGCTTTCTCGTTAACGCCGGTTAATGCCCCATTGACCGCCGGTCCCTTCCGTCGCATCGTCGGTTGCGAGCTACGGGGCGTCCCTCCCAATGCCGCGCTCGCTTCCCCCCTCCGGCCGCCTTCCCGCCGGGCCGCGCGATGCTGTTCAACTCCCTGGCCTTCCTGCTGTTCTTCCCCGTCGTGACGGGGCTGTACTTCGCGCTGCCGCACCGCTGGCGCGCGCCGCTGCTGCTCGCGGCGAGCTGCGTGTTCTACATGGCGTTCGTGCCGGCGTACATCGCGATCCTCGCGTTCACGATCGTCGTGGACTACGTCGCCGGGATCGCGATCGAGCGGGCGGCGGGGCGTGCGCGCCGGTGGGCGCTCGGCGCCAGCATCGTCGCGAACGTCGGCGTGCTCGCGGTCTTCAAGTATTACGGCTTCCTCGCCGCGAACCTCACGTCGTTAGGCCATGCGCTCGGACTCGCGCCGGTGTTCCCGGCGCTGCGCATGCTGCTCCCGATCGGGCTCTCGTTCCACACGTTCCAGGCGATGAGCTACACGATCGAGGTGTACCGCGGCACGCAGCGCGCGGAGCGGAGCCTGCTCACGTACGCGCTGTACGTGATGTTCTACCCGCAGCTCGTCGCGGGCCCCATCGAGCGGCCGCAGAACCTGCTGCACCAGTTCCGCGAGCCGCACGGCTTCGAGTACGCGCGCGTACGCGACGGGCTGCTGCGCATGGCGGTCGGCATGTTCAAGAAGGTGGTGCTCGCGGACACGCTCGCCGCGCAGGTGAACCGCGTGTACGAGCACCCGCACGCGTTCGGCGGTCCGCCGCTGCTCATCGCGACGGTGTTCTTCGCGTTCCAGATCTACTGGGACTTCGCCGGCTACTCCGACATCGCGATCGGCAGCGCGCAGGTGATGGGGTTCCGGCTGATGGAGAACTTCCGCACGCCGTACTTCGCGCGTTCGGTGGGCGAGTTCTGGCGCCGGTGGCACGTCTCGCTGTCGACCTGGTTCAAGGACTACGTCTACATCCCGCTCGGTGGGAGCCGCACGACGACCGTCAGGCACTACGCGAACCTGCTGACGGTGTTCGCGATCAGCGGCCTGTGGCACGGCGCGAGCTGGACGTACGTCGTGTGGGGACTGCTCCACGGCACGTACCTCGTGGTCGGCGATGCGACGCGTCCGCTGCGGAGCGCGGCGCTGCGGCGGCTCGGGCTCGACCGCGACCGCGGCGTCGTCCGCGTCGGCGCCACGCTGACCACGTTCGCGCTCGTGACGATCGCGTGGGTGTTCTTCCGCGCCACGACGTTCGAGCAGGCGAGGTACGTCCTGTCGCACGCGATCGGGCCGAGCGCGGGCGCCGACCGCGCGATGTGGCGGGCGTGGGCGGCGTGTGCGGTGATGATCGCCGGCGCCGTGGCGGCCGAGCGCGCGCTCGCGCGCGCCGGCGAGCCGGCCGAGGCGCTGGAGTCGGCCGAGGGCGTGCCCGCGACGGCGGGCGTGCAGCGGCTGCCGGCGGTGCTCCGCTACGCCGTGTACTACGGGCTGGTCTACGGCTGCATGCTCGCGGCACGCCCCGATGCACCGCAGTTCATCTACTTCCAGTTCTGACGTGACGTCGACACCGCACGCGCTCCGACGGCTCACCGGCCGCCTGGCGATCCTCGCGATCCCGGGCCTGCTGTGGCTCGCGGCGTACGGCGCCCTGGACCCGTTCGGCGTGGTGTGGCGGCACGGCGACTACTGCTGCACGCACGGCGTGCAGTACAACCGCGACTTCGTGTCCACGGAGCGGTACCTCCGTCACCCGCGCCGCGACTCGCTCGACGCGTTCATCTTCGGCAGCTCTCGCTCGGACGTGTACCACGCCTCCGACTGGGCGCCGCACATCCATTCCACGCGGATCTTCCACTTCAACGCCTTCGGCGAGTCGCTGTACGGCGTGCAGACGAAGCTGCGGTGGCTCGATCGCCACGGCGCGCGCCTGCGGCATGTGCTGATCGTCGCCGATACGGGAATGCTCGCGACGGTCGCGGACCAGCCGGGCCACCTGTACATGAAGGACCCGCGCACGAGCGGCGAGAGTGCGCTCGCGTTTCATGGCGCGTTCCTGCACGCGTTCGCGACGCCGAAGTTCCTGCTCGCCTACGCCGACTACCGGCTGTTCCACACGTTCCGCCACTACATGACGGGCTACATCAGCCCGGGCGACGTGGGCTTCGACGCGCGGTCGAACGAGCGATATCAGCTGTCGATGGACCGCGCGATCCGCGACCGGGGCGACGCGTACTTCGTGGAGCTCGCGCACGAGCACCCGCGCCCGCCGACCGCTCCACATCCCGCGCCGCCGGTGATCGGGCCGGTGCAGCGGCGCATGCTGCTCGACATCGCGCGCGTGCTCGCCCGCCAGCACGCCGACTACCGCATCGTCATCAGCGCGCTCTACGACGAGGTGCCGCTGAACCCGGCCGACCTCTCGGCGCTCCGCACGATCTTCGGTCCCGCCAACGTGTTCGACTTCTCCGGCGCGAACCCGATCACGCGCGACGTGCACAACTACTACGAGCAGTCGCACTACCGGCCCGGCGTCGCGCGGGAGATCCTGCGCGCCATCTACGACGGCTGAGGGCAGGAGGGCAAGAGGGCGAGAGGGCAGGAGAGCCTAACGACTCTCCTGCCCTCGTGCCCTCCTGCCCTCCTGCCCTCGCTGTTACATCGCGGCGTTAGGCGCCGTCGGCGTGTAGATGCCGTTGAACAGCCACTTGAACGTGCCGTACGGCTGGGCGCGGAACGTGATCTCGGGGGCGAACAGATACAGCGTCCCCTTCCCCACCTTCGCCTCCGCCGCGGCGACGGCGCCGTTCAGGTAGCTCTGGCCCCACGCCCAGCCGCTGCGCAGCGGCGACGCGGAGGCGAACCACGCGAGCGGCCGCACGCCCTGCGCGGCGGCGTCGGACTTCAGGCGGAACGCGGGGCTGTTGTCGTAGAACACGTCCACCTCGCCGCCCGTGCCGATGCCGTACGACACCGGGCGGGTGGTGTCGACCGCGGCGCGGAGGATGGAGCCCGGGATGTAGAACTTCTCCGCCGGCAGCTCGCGCGTGCCGTTCGCCATCGACTCGACGAGCGCGTTCTCGAGCGGCAGGCCGAGGTGGTAGCCTAACGCCGTCGAGGTGCCGACGGCGACGACGGTGCCGCCGTCCTCGAGGAACTTCCTGATCTGCGGCACGGTCCTCTCCGGCGTGACGCGGCCGAGCCGCGCGCGGAACTCGGCGGGGATGGTCGTCGTGTCCGACTCGCCGCCGAAGCCGCCGCCGCCGCGTCCTCCGCGCCCGCCGCCGACGCCGGGCACGGTGCCCGACGGGAAGACGATCACATCGTACTTCGCCGCGAGGTTGCCGGCGTCGAGGTCCTTCGGGTAGACGAGCTGGAACGGAAAGTCGTACTGCTCGAACAGGTAGCGCGTCCAGCCGGAGGGCATGGAGCCGCCGTACTGGTCGAACAGCGCGATGCGCTTCGGCGTGAGCTTCTGCGCATCGGCGGCCGGGCGCGCGGCCGCGGCGTCGAACGCGACGCCCTGCGAGCGGGCGAGCTCCTGCAGCATCGCGGGCGTGCCGTTCGCCGACGCGATCCAGAACGTGCCGGCGGGATACGTCTTGCCGTTCGCCGAGAGCGGCGAGCGGAGCATGTAGACGTCGGCGCCGGCCTTCAGCGCCTTGTTCACGGCGATGAACGCGTTGTTCATCGCGTGGCTCACGAGGAAGCCCGACGCGTTGGGCGCCGCGGCGACGCGCGCGGCCGGCACGGTGGCGAGCCCCTTCACCTCGACCGCGTTCGGCACGTCGAAGCCGTCGAGGATGCGGTCGAACTGCACGCCCATCTGGTAGGCGAGCGTGTAGCCGGCGTTGTCGTACGGGCGCTTCGGCGGGCCGCCCGGGTACGCGAAGTCGTTCGGGTGGTCCTGCGGCTCGAACATGTCGAGCACGTGCGGCCGGAACGGCTGCGCGGCCTTCACGACGAAGCTGTTCGCCGGGTACTGCTTGCCGTTCACGGTGAACGGCGCGGTGGCCTGCAGCACCGTGACGCCGCCGTAGCGCAGCGCGTTCACGAACCGCACCGCCGTCGGGAAGTCGGGCTGGTCGCTCGGGATGACGTAGCCGCGCGGATCGCGCTTCGCCGGGTCACGGAGGAACTTCGTGAACAGCTCCGTCGGCACCGGACGGCCGCCGCCCAACGCGTCGCCCACCGGACCACCCTGCCGCGGCGGCGCGTTCGCGGCCGCGATCTGCTTCACCGAATCGAGCTCGCTCGGCGTCGTCGTCCACGTGTCCCGGCTGCCGCGCTCGATGGAGTTGCGCGCCATGCGCCAGATGTTGAACAGGAAGTTCTCCTTCTGGCGGCTGGCGAGATCGAGCACCGCGCGGTTCGCCGTGATCGAGTAGTCGATCGACTGGCGGAAGTGCCACGCCTGCGGCGCGATCGGGTACGGCAGATCGGCGCGCGGCAGCTGCTGCTCGGGCACGAACGGGATCGTCTGCGGCGTGGGGTTGCCGATCGTCTCGGTGAGGAGGCCGACCATGTTGTGGAAGTACGGCATGGTGCGGAGCCCGCCGTTCCACCACGTGGAATACGTCGACCCCGAGCGCATCGTGACGCCCGGCTTGCCCTCGGCCTCGAAGCGCGAGTGCATCGCGGAGCCGACCTGGTCGAGCTCCATGACGACGAGCGGATCGTAGTTGTAGTTGAACGGGTCGCGGAACGGCGGCGCGAACATCACCGTGCCGACGGGGCCCGTCTGGTGGTGGTTGTAGACGATCTGCGGGAACCACTCCCAGTACATCACCTTGTTGTCGTTCTGCGTCTCCTTGAGGTTCGCCATGTAGAAGTCGCGGTTGTCGTCGTGCCCCGCGTACTTCTCGTAGAGGCGCGGGATGTTCATGCCGCGCTTCGTGGAGTCGGCGTCCTTCATGTACCAGTTGGAGACGAGCTCCATCCCGTCCGGGTTCACGTGGACGAGGAGGATGATGCAGTCGTTCAGGAACCGCATGGTCTCCGGGTCGGTGCGCGACAGGAGATGGTACGAGGTCTCGATGAGCTGGTGCGCGCCGAGGACCTCGGTGGCGTGGAGGCCGCCGTCGATCCACACGACGGCCTTCCCCTCGCGGGCGAGCGCGCGGGCCTCGCTCGAGTCGCGCGCCAGGCCTAACGCGAGGCGGCGCGAGATCTCCTTGTAGCGGTCGAGGCGCGCGAGGTTCGCCGGGCTCGAGACGATCATCATGAGCTGCGGCCGCCCTTCCTCGGTCTTGCCGATCTCGACGAGCTTCGCGCGGTCGGACTGCGCGGCGATGGTGCGCCAGTACTTCTCGAACTGGGTGTAGGTCGCGAGGCGATAGTCGTCGCCGACGTTGAAGCCGAACGCTTCCTTCGGCGTGGTGATGTGGCGTGCGGCGCTCGGCTGCGCGGTCGCCGCGAGCGGCGTCGCGAGCGGCGCCGCGACGAGGAGCAGGGCGGCGCCGAGGGCGCGGCAGGATCGGGCCTGGAGCATTGGGGGGATGGGCGGCCTGTGGAAACGGGGCGCTCGGGGCGCCGACCGAGTATACGCGCTCGCCCGGGGCGGGCGTTGTCGGCGGCGGACACGTACATTGGGCCCGCCCGCGCTCCCTTCAGGCCGGCATCCCGCCCCGCAGTCCGTAGTCCTCTCCACACGCTCGGAGGATGCGATGCGACGGACCCGACTCCCATTCCTGGCGGCCGCTCTCTCCACGGCGCTCGCCACCGTGCCGGCGCACGCGAAGCCCCCGATCGCGTTCACGGGGAGCTTCACCGGCACCGTCGTCACGGCGACGCCCGGCAGCTGCGGCCCGAACCAGGTCGACGTGAACGCGACCTTCTCGGGTCTGTTCTCGCCGTTCGGCGCGGCGACGGGGACGCAGGCGGCGTGCGTCAACCTCGGCACGTTCGACTTCACGGGCGGCGTCTTCACGCTGGACTTCGGCGGCGGCAACACCCTGTTCGGCACGAGCGCGGGATCGTTCGTGATGACCGCGCCCCAGGTCTTCTCGGGCTCGTCGACGATCGTCATCGGCGGCGGCACCGGCATGTTCACCGAAGCCACCGGGACCGGCACGACGCGCGGCACGCAGAACCTCGCCGCGGGGACCGTCGCGTTCGACGCCACGGGCACGGTCGCCGGACCGCAGCTGAACGCCGTGCCGGAGCCGGCGAGTCTCGCGCTGCTCGCTGGCGGTCTCGGAGCGATGGCGGCGATCGGGCGGCGACGGGGACGGGACGGCTGAGCGGCGCGGAGGGACGAGGCGAGTACTGAATGGGGATCCAACGGCGATGGAACGGATCTCGAGATCCTTTTTCAATCGCTCGTGGATCCCCATTCGGTACTCGCCTCGCACCGTCTCCCGCGACCCGTCCTCTCATCGCAATGCAGATCACGAAGGTCGTGACCGCGGTCGCCCTCCTGATCACCGTGCCGGTCGGCGCCCAGCCGCACCACGCGGCGACCGACGCGCAGGAGATCGCCCTCGGCGCGGCGCTCGCGGACAAGTTCGCGGCCGAGCGTGGGCTCGTGCCGCGGGACGACCAGGACCGGCGCATCGAGGCGTACATCCAGTCGGTCGCCGACTCGCTCGGGCGGCATACGCGCCGTCGGCTGCCGTGGACGATCCACTACGACCCGCACCCCGGGATCCACAGCGGCTTCGCGCTGCCGGGGGGACACATCGTGATCTGGGGCGGCATCCTCTCGTACATGACGACGGAGGACGAGCTGGCGGCGATCGTCGCGCACGAGATCGAGCACATCGACGACGACCAGGTCTCGGGACGCATCGACTCGCTCGTGCGCACGAAGGGGCGCGCCGTCACCGACCCGTCGCAGTGGCGGTGGCAGGAGTTCGGCGCGAGCTACGGCGAGACGAAGGAGAACCTGTGCGACTACGACGGCGCGAAGCTCGCCGTGCAGGCCGACTACGCGCCCGGCGCGTACGAGACGCTGCTCCGCTCGTTCGTCGTGCTCGGCGAGGTGCACGCGCCGGGCACGCCGGCGCCGAAGGCGATCACGGACCGCATCGAGCAGATCCGCGCCGAGATCGCGGAGTACCACTGGGAGGGGCTGACGAAGACGCGGGCGCTCAGGCTGCCGCTGTCCGGGTGAGGGATCGGGACTCGGGACTCGGGACTCGGGACTCGGGACTCGGGACTCGGGACTCCAACTCAACGCTCGGCCGGGGCAGGCGTAGAGTTGGACAGCCGAGTCCCGAGTCCCGAGTCTCGAGTCCCGAGTCCCGCCCATGAACCTCCGACTGCTCGCCGCCCTCGCGGCGCTCCCCACCGCCCTCGCGGCCCAGATCCCGACGCCGGCCAGCGTGATCGGCTGGGATCCCGGCACCGACCGCAAGCTCCCCGAGTGGAAGCAGGTCGTCGCGTACTTCCAGGCGCTCGACGCCGCGTCGCCGCGCATCACCGTGAAGACGCTCGGCAAGACGACGCTCGGCCGGCCGTTCCTCGCCGCGTTCATCGGCGACTCGGCGACGATCGCGAACCTGCCGCGCTACCAGGAGCTGCAGCGCACGCTCTCCGACCCGCGCTTCCACTCGGCCGACGAGATCCGGCGCGCGGCGGCGGACGACAAGGTCGTCGTGCTCGTGACGAGCGGCATCCACTCGACGGAGGTCGGCGGCAACCTGACGCCGATGAAGCTGGCCGAGCGGCTCGTCGGCGGCGAGGACGAGGAGGCGCGCGCGATCCGGCGCAACGCGCTGACCATCCTCGTGCCGAGCCTGAACCCCGACGGCGTGGACATCGTCGGCGACTGGTACCGCAGCTCGTTAGGCACCGCGTGGGAGGGCACGCAGCCGCCGCAGCTCTACCACTACTACACGGGCCACGACGACAACCGCGACTGGTACGCGTTCACGCAGGCCGAGACGCGGATGGTGATCGACTCGCTGTACAACCAGTGGCATCCGCAGATCGTGAACGACATCCACCAGCAGGGCGCGAACGGGACGCGCATCTTCATCCCGCCGTACATGGACCCGATCGAGCCGAACATCGACCCGATCCTCATGGCCGGCGTGGCGCAGATGGGCAAGGCGATGACGTGGCGGCTGACGGCGCAGGGCTTCGTCGGCGTCGCGAACAACACGAGCTACGACGCGTGGACGCCGGCGCGCGCGTACCAGCACTACCACGGCGCGATCCGCATCCTCACCGAGACGGCGAGTGCCGCGCTCGCGTCGCCGATCGACGTGCCGTTCGAGTCGCTGCGTCCCGGCTACAACGTCGACCCGAAGGAGACCGGCGTCGACTTCCTCACGAAGTGGCCAGGCGGCCACTGGACGGTCGGCGACATCGTGCGCTACCAGACCGCGGCGTCGATGGCGCTGCTGGCCGAGGCCGCGGGCGACCGCGACGAGTGGCTCGCGAGCTACGTGCAGGTGCAGAAGAACGCCGTCGCGGGCAACACGGCGGCGGGCCGCACGGACTGGCCGGCCACGATCGTGATCCCCGCGCAGCCGGTGCGCGACACGGCGGTGAACGCCGCGGTGCGCATCCTCCAGCGCGGCCAGGTGGAGGTGCGCCGCGCGCCGGCCGCGTTCAGCGCGGGCGGCCGGAGCTTCCCCGCGGGGAGTCTCGTGATCTACACCGCGCAGCCGTACGGCGCGTTCGCGAAGACGCTGCTCGAGCCGCAGCACTACCCGAACCTGCGCGAGTACCCGGGCGGCCCGCCGAAGCGGCCGTACGACGTGACGGCGCACACGCTGCCGCTGCTCATGGGCTTCGACGTCGCGTTCGTGAAGGACTCCGTGACGGCGCCGACCGCGCTGCTCACCACGCAGAACGCGACGCCGTGGGTGGCGCGCGGCCTGACGGACAACAAGGCCCGCCGCATCGCGGTGTTCGCGAACTACTCGCCGTCGATGGACGAGGGATGGACGCGGTGGCTGCTCGACCAGTACCGCATCCCGTTCACGGTGGTGCACGCGAAGGACCTGCGCGGCGGGAGCCTGAACGCGAAGTTCGACGCGATCATCCTTCCCGAGCAGAACGCGCGGCAGATCGCGAACGGCCCGATGAACCAGTACCCCGACTCGCTGAAGGGCGGCGTCGGCAAGGAGGGCGCGGCGGCGCTGAAGTCGTTCGTCGACGCGGGCGGGACGCTCGTCGCGTTCAACGACGCGAGCGACTACGCGATCGAGGCGCTGGAGCTGCCGGTGAAGAACGTGCTCGACGGGCTGCGCAGCACGGACTTCTACGCGCCGGGCTCCATCTTCCGCGTGGAGCTGGACAGCGCGCACCCGCTCGCGGCGGGGATGACGGCGCCGCAGCCGATGGCGTGGTTCGAGAGCGGGCCGGCGTTCGAGGTCACCGATCCGTCGCGCGCGACGGTCGTCGCGCGCTACCCGGCGCAGGGCGATCCGCTGCTCTCCGGCTGGCTGCTGGGCGGCTCGAAGCTGAACGGCAAGGCGGCGCTGGTGGATGTGCGCCAGGGCAAGGGGCACGTGGTGCTGTTCGGCTTCCGTCCGCAGTATCGCGGGCAGACGATGGCGACGTTCCCGCTGCTGTGGAACGCGCTGAAGCCGATCGGCGGGAGCGGGATCCCGGTGACGAAGGCGGCGACGCGTTAGGCACATCCGGCTCACGCGGAGCTGCGGAGAACGACATTGAACCGCAGAGGACGCGGAGGGCCGCAGAGGACAACAATTGCAGTCCTCTGCGGCCGTCCGCGTCCTCTGCGGTTCGAATACACAGCAGAAGGCTCTCCTACGCCTCCGCGCGACCTCAACGGCCCATGAGCGTCCGGATCTGCGAGGCGTAGCGCGCCGCCGCCGCGCGGTCGCCGGCCGCGAGCGCGGCGCGGCGGGCGCCGTCGAGCGCGCGGTATCGGTTAGGCTCCCTCACCAGTGTAGCGCGGTACTCGGCCAGCGCCTCGCGCGGTCGGCCGAGTGCCGCGAACAGGTCGCCGAGCAGCTCGCGCGCGGGGGCGAGCGGGCCGGGCGTGACGGCGCTCTTCTCCGTGGCGTCCTCGCGCGTCGCGGCCTCGCGCATGAGCGCGAGCGCGTCGTCGCGGCGCCCGCGGGCGAACGCGAGCCAGGCGTCGGCGCCTAACGTCTGGATCGCGACCTGCTCCGCCCAGTACGGCTCGCCGCGCGCCGCGAGCCGGTCGCGGATCGCCGCGAGCCACTCGCCCGCGACGCGCGCCCGTGCAGTGTCGCCGATGTGCGCCGCGCCCAACGCGCGGGCGAAGTACGTCATCGCCTCGGCATACGGGAACGCGCTCGCCACGGGCTCCAGCACCGCCGCCTCCGCCCACGCGCCGCGCTCCAGCGCGTAGCGCGCCGGCATCGCGGCGAGCGCGAACACGCCCGCCGAGCCGGGCGCGGCGCCGGTCACGGCGGTGGGATCGAAGCGCGCGGCGAGCGCGGGGAGCGTGGCCAGCACCGCGCGCGCGGCGGAGTCGCGCCGCATCTGCAGGTACGCGTACACCTGGTAATCCGACGCGTGCAGCACCTCGGCGATCGACGCGTCACGCAGCGCGGCCTCGGCGGAGCGGCGGTTCGCGTCGACCGACGCCTGCCACTGGCCGACGCGCGTGAACGTGTGCGACGGCATGTGCAGCGCATGCGCGGCGGAGGGCGCGATCGCGGCGTAGCGCCGCGCCGCCGCCGCGGCGCGCGGGGCGAGCGCGGGAACGTCGTAGCTGTGGATGATGTAGTGCGCGAGCCCGGGGTGGTCGGGCTGCCTCGCCCACAGCGCCTCGAGCTCCGCGCCCGCGCGCCGCAAGTCGGCGTACGACTTGTCGGTCGGCGGCGCCGCGGCGACGAGCGCGATGGCGTGGAAGATCCTCGCCTCGGTGTCGGCGGGCTCGCGCGCCACGAGGTCGGCCATCGCCCGCTCGTACGCGCGGACGCGTGTCTGCTGGTCGACGTGCTCGTAGTCCGCGTACAGCGCCGCGACGGCGGCGGCGTAGCCCTGCTCGCGCGGCGTCGCGCGCGGTGCGAGGCGCGCCGCGGCGTCGGCGGCGCGTCGTCCCAGCACGAGCGCCGCCGTGGGGCGCTCGCCGGGGGCCACGGGGTTCGTCCACCGCGCGAGCGCGATCCCCCAGTACGCCATCGCACACGTCGAGTCGCCGGCGAGCACGTCCTCGAAGCCGCGGATCGCGGCGCCGAACTCGAACGAGTGCAGCAGCGCCACCGCGCGGTCGAACCGCGGCGCGACCTCCGGACGGCACGACGTCGCGAGGTGCACGGTGCCGAGGCGCTCGGCGTCGTGGTGCGACTGCGCATGGAGCGGGCGCGCGAGCAGTGCGACGACGAGCGCGGCGAACGGCAGGCGGGCGACGCGGGGCATGCGTCCTCGTGGTGTTCGGGTGCCGCCATGCTGCGCGCTCCGAGCGAATGCGGCAAGTCTCGAAACGCGGCCGCACGCCGTCCCTGGCACACCCTCTGCCCCGCCCGGTCGGTCCACGCAGCCCAAGGAGCGACGGCATGAGCGGCAGCAGCGGCAACACGAACTCGAAGAAGGGCGGGCGCGCACCGCGCCACGGCAACGACGACGTCAGCGCCCGCCACAACCAGGGCGGTCCGCAGCAGGTGCAGGGCGGCAGCCCCGAGGAGTCGGCCCGCGGCTCGGTGACTGGCCGCAACGACTCGCGGCTCGCAGACCCGGATCGGCCGACGGACCAGGACTGAGGAGAGGGCAGGAGGGCAGGAGGGCGGGAGGGCAGGAGAGTCTCACGGTCTCCTGCCCTCCCGCCCTCCTGCCCTCCTGCCCTCCTGCCCTCCTGCCCTGGTCGTTATCGTCCGGCGTGTCCAGACATCGCCTGCCTGCCCTGCTCGTCGCCGCGCTCGCCGGCGGGCTGCTCCTGCTCCGGCCCACGACCGGCGACGCGTGGGGCGACTACGGTCACCGGCTGATCGGCGGCGTCGCGGCGGCCGCGCTCCCGCGGGAGATGCCCGCGTTCTTCCGCGACGCGGCGGCCCAGCTCGCGTACCTGAACTCCGAGCCCGACCGGTGGCGCGAGCGCGCCGAGCGGGAGCTCGATCCCGCGCTCGACGGAGCGACCGCGCCGGAGCACTTCATCGACGCGGACATGCTTCCCGCCGACCGGCTGGCGAGCGCGCTCGCCGCGCCGTCGCGCTTCGCGTTCGCCGACTCGGTCCGGGCGCTCGGCCTCGACCCGGCCGTGGTGGGGGTGCTGCCGTTCCGCATCCTCGAGCTCACCCAGCAGCTCCGGTCCGACTTCCGCCGCTGGCGCGTCGCGCCCGACTCGACGAGGCGGTGGATCGAGGCGCGCATCATCGACGACGCCGGCATCCTCGGCCACTACGTCGCGGACGGGTCGAACCCGACGCACGTCAGCAAGCAGTTCAACGGCTGGACGGGCGACAACCCGAACGGCTACACGACCGACCGCACGTTCCACTCGCGGTTCGAGAGCGCGTTCGTGCAGGCGCGGATCACCCCCGCCGCGGTGACGCCCCTCGTGGCGCGCACGCCCCAGGTGATCGAGGACGTGCGCCCCGCCGTGCGCGCGTACCTCGGCCTGACGGCTGCCGAGCTCACGCGCCTCTACGACCTCGAGAAGGCGTCGCCGTTCACCCCGACGAACGCGGACCCCGCGCACGCGCAGTTCGCCGCCGAGCGGCTCGCCGCGGGCGCGACGATGCTGCGCGACCTGTGGTGGAGCGCGTGGGTCACGTCCGGGCTCCCTGTAACGAAGCACCAGTAACCGCACGTCCGCGGTTGCGCTCGGCGCAGCACGTCGACAGAATACCGGGGCTTCCCCCGTACATGACTCCCGGATCGCGACGATGCGACTGCTGGCCACACTGATCGAGGAAGCCCTGATCTATCTGGTGGTCCTCGTCGGGTCGCTGCCGCTGTACGTGATCACGATGCGGCGCATCCGGCGGAAGTCGCGGCGGCCCTGAGGGAGTGCGCTCGACTCAGGCGACCCCCGGGCAACTAAGGGCTCAACGACGCGGTAGCACGTCGATCGTCAGCGTCGTGGCAGGGACGCGGATCCGATGCCGAAGCATGTCGCGCGACCGGATGGGCACTGCGACACCCGTCGCGATCGGTCCGCCGCGACGCTCGAGCATGATGGCGGGCGCCGAGCCGCTCCGGTCCGCCTCGTCGCGCTGGGTCTCGTTCCAGTCGGCGACGTCATTGCCGTCGTGCCAGATGGCGCGGCCGACGGTCCAGTTCGTCCCCGAGAGCAAGTACGCCACGTTCTCCTCGGCCCCGAACGCCACCACCACGTGGTAACGCCCCGTTTCGTTAGGCGCATGTAGGGTCGTCTGCGTGTGGAGCGCGAAGGCGCGCGCCGGCGTGACCAACGAAGCGAGCCGCACGAAGCTCTTCGCCGGGTCGCCCCACGACGGCGCGGCGCCCATCACGACGTTCGCCGCGGGGAACGGACTGGTGTAGCGGAGGTCGAGCACGAGGGCGATGGAGTCGCCGGCCTGCACTCGGGCTACACGCTGGCGCGGCGTGAGGACCTGACCGTTCACGCTGGCACCGACGAGAGTCAGGCTGAGAACGGAGTATTCGGTCCCTCCGCTCACGATGGGCACCACCAGCGGCGGTACGCCGGGATAGGTGAATCGGAGCGACATCTGGCCGGCACCGAGCTGCGCAAGCACGGCACGATCGAACGTGCCCCGTCCACGCACCACCGGCGCCGTGTTCCCCGCGACGATCGCTTGCGCGCCGGTCACGTCCACACGCACGGAGTCTCCGGCCGTCAGGACCGGTTCCCCGGATGCGTCCTGTACCTCCGCGATCGGCACCGGCGTCATGGGGAAGCCGACCTTCCACGTGAACGGTTGGGCGATCAACGCGAGGCGCGTAGGCTTGCGCGCCCGACGTGCCTGGGCGTCGGCCGCGCGCACGGCGACGAGCTGGCCCGCTGCGACGCCCACGGCGACGACCAGCATGGCGGCGAGCATGCCCGCCGCCGCGCGCCGGGACCGGAGGCCGAAGCGGTCCGCGATCGGCCGGGCAGCGAGCAGCGTGTTCACGCGCTGCGCGGACGCCGCGTCGCCGAGTAGCTCGCGCGCGAGATCCGCGTCCGGCCGGCGGTCGCCCTGCCGGCGGCACAGCAGGAGCCAGCGCATGAACACCCTCGCCAGCGGCTCGTCCGCGCCGGCGAGCACGAACGCGGCCGCAGCCCGCGCGAGCGGCGTCGCCGCGTCACCGGCCGCCGCCGCGCACGCCGCGTAGTGCATACCGAGCGACCGGGCCATCGGGCGGACCTCGTCGTCCGGCAGTCGCGCGAGCACCGCGTCCCGGATCTCGTCGTGCGCCGGTTCCCAATGACCGTCGTCCGTTAGGCGCACGAGCCCGCGCCGTGCGAGCGCGACGAGCCTCGCCTCCGCCGTCCCGGCGTCACAACCGACGCCCGCTCCGACGGTCTCCGCGTCGAGCGGTGCCCCGACGACAGCGAGAGCGGCCAGCACACGCAGCGCGCTGGAGTCGAGGCCGGCCACGCGCGCACCAGGTCCCGCGTGCGCCTCCAGTAGCGCGCACGCCGATTCGAGCGGCCGCGAGGCTCGACCGAGCCGCCATCCCTCGTCCGTCAACGCGAGCAGCTCCCGCTCGACCAGCAACGCCAGGAGCTCGAGCAGAACCAGCGGTACACCGCGTGTGGACGAGGCGAGCGACGGGAGCAGCACCTCCGGCCACCCGGCGACGGGTAGCGCACCGATGCTCCGCACAAGCGCGTCGACGTCCGCGATGCCTAACGGAGCGAGCGGCACGTTGTGCACGGCCGGGGCGTCCACGCCTTCGGCCGCGTTCTCGACGGCACGCTCGCCATCGAGATCCGAAGGCGCCCACGCGGCCGCCGTCCCGTCCCGCGCCGTGGTGGCCAGCAGCACACGACACGCGGCGAGCCGCTCGAGGGAGCCGAGTATCACGCGCGACGAGACGTCGTCCGCCCAGTGGACGTCGTCGAGCACGAGCGCGATGGGGCGCTCCTCCGTCACCGCCCGCACGAGTTGCTCGAGTGCCTGGAGCCATCGCCGCTCGGCGTCGGCGCCTAACGCGCCGGTCGCGGAGCCGCCGTCCCCTCTGGGTGCCCCGCGATACGTCTCGGCGAGCGCCGGCGCGAGCTCCACCAGGGACGCGGCGCACGCGGGCGACACGCCGAGCGATCCCGGGAGGTGAGCGAGCGCCGTCACGACGTCGGACAACAGCACGCCCGGGATCCGACGGGAGCCGGGATGACAGCGGACAAGCAGCGCCGTGACGCCGACGGCGCGCCACCGCTGGCGCACCTCGGCGAGGAGACGGCTCTTGCCGATCCCCGGAGGGCCCGTGACGTGAACGCGCACGAGGCCGCGGCGGCGGGCCTCGGTCCACGCGCCGAGTAGTCGCGCGAACTCACGTTCACGGCCGACAAGCTCTGGAGCGAGAAATGCCGCTCCACCACCATCGGGCATGGGGCCCGCCGCGTCCGACAAACCATCGTTCCACTCGCTCCACACCCGACGGAGCAGGCGACGGGTCGTGGGCGCGGGCTCGCGTTCCTCGTCGGCGAGCCACCGCTCGAGGGCCGCGGCTTCGAGCGATGCGTTCAGTCGGTCGCCAGCCGAGAGGAGCACTTCGAGCAGCAGGCGCCACGGTGACTCTCGATCCGGGGCGGTGGTGATGGCGAGGCGCGCAACGTCACGCGCTTCCTGAAAGCGGCCCGCATCGAGGTGTTCGCGCGCCACCAACTCGCGCGCTCGTACGACCGCGACGTCGTAGCGCACGCGCAGGCTCGCCCCCCACTGCTCGAACGTGGCGCCGCCAGGCGTCGCGAACTCGGACAGGAATGGCGCGGCTGCCCAACGGAGCGCCTCGGCGGCATTGCCCGCCATGAATGCGGCGTCGAAGAGCGCCGCGTCGCTGGCGAGCGCGGCACGCAGCAGAACGAAGTCAGCCGCCGTCTCGATGGCGCCCGGCCCGAGGATGCGTCGGAGATGTGTCAGCGCCTGTCGCAGCGACTGCCGGGCGCGATCAGGCTCGACGTGAGACCAGAGAAGGTCGAGCAACTCGTCGCGTGACGCGCGATGTGAGGCCGTGCACGCGAGATATGCGAGAACCGCCGCAGGCTTCCCCGGAGAGAGGAGGATGGGCGACTGCGGATCGCTCGAGGCATGGAGCGCGGGTGGGCCGAACAGGCGGAGAAACACGCGGGCAGCGGGACGGCGGGACTACGGGGAGTGGGAGGGAGCATCCCCTTGGCGGAGGGGCACGTGGCGACGTTACGCAAGGGCCCAGCAGCCGTCCAGGGCGCGATCACGGCCCCGCCGCATCTGCAACCCGATGCCGCAGAGGGGATTGACGGTGGATTCACACACGACCGCGATGGTGACGGCAGTCGTGTCGCCGACCGTCGCCTGGCCCACCCGGGCGCTGGGTCGTCGACGCGGCTCCATCCCCGTCCCTCACCGTGGAGGAGCCAGATGCTGCGAGCACGCTCTAGCGGCGCGGCCGTTCGCTGGCCGATGCTGATTGCTCTGACCGTCGCGTGCGCGGATCCGACCGCGCCTACCCGGCCACACGCGTTTCCCGAGACCGGACCCCGTCACTCGACGGCCACGGCGTCGAGTAGCGCATTCGCCTTCCTGCCGCCGATCTCCCCGGCCGCCACGGCTCCGTCAACGCTCGATTCCGACGCCCGCCCTACGGTGGACGTCTGCGTCGCCGGCACCGACGGAGGCTGCGGCACCGTCGTGGCAAGCTTCACGTTCGGCAGCGGCGAGCGTGACGTGCGTCTCGACGCCGCGAGCCAGCAGTACATCGCGAACTGGAAGACGAAGCAATGCGTGCAGGGCCCCTGCACCCTCAGCACGGATCCGGCTTACCGGATCCGCGTGCGGACGGCGGCGCGAGGCGAGATCGGCTCCATCGACGTGCGACTAATCGATGGAAGCGCGAAGGCGACGGGGGGCGCCGGTGTGGCCACGTTTCAGAATGGCAGCACCGTGCCGATCAAGTTCTGGATCGCGAAGACAACGTCGACGTGGGCTATGCGTGCGGCGAGTCCGGCCAGCGGTGGGCAGCGGGTGTCTGCGGTATACGTCGGCGAGGACAACGCGGTCTTCGCCTTGTACTCCATCCCGTACGAGACGAGTCCGTTCACGGTGTGGCGATTCGACCTGACGACGGACGCCTGGAGGGCGATTCCGGCCGATGGGCTGCCCGATGGCTTACAGACACGGCAGCTCGTCCACGACCCGACGCGCCACGAACTGCTGACGTTCGAGGAGGGTCTCGGACCCGTATGGGCGCTGCCGGAGACGGGCGGGACGTGGCACCGGCTCTCGCCTTGGCCCTGGGCCTCCGCGTACAACGGTCCTGTGGCGTTCTGGCACCCCGGTGTTCAGCGGCTCGCCTTCTTCGGCGGCTATGGCTTCTTCACGTGGCACAATGATCTCTGGTCGTACGACCGCTCCAATGCGACATGGATCCAGCTCGCGCAGAGTTCCCTCCGCCCGATGCCGCGGTTCGGGGACGCGGCGGGGATCGACGAGACGGGTGGGGCCCTATTTCTCGGGGGCGGTCAAGGCTATCCGACCGGTAGCCAGTTCGACGGCGCGCTGACGCCTAACGACCTATGGCGTCTGGACTTCGCGACGAACGCGTGGACACAGGTGCTGCCGAACGACCCGACTCGCGAGGCGACCTTCATCGGCGCCGCGCTCGACGTGGTCCCCGAGGCGAACGCAGTCTACCGGTTCGGCGGGCTCGCCCCGCTCCCACCTAACAGGAACGGCAGCGTGTGGGAGGTGCATCCCGATCTCTCCTCGGCACGCAATGTCCTCGAACGACTCGATCTCGCAACACCGCTGAGCGGGTGGCGTCCCGTGACCGCGCGGGGCGCGGCGCCGTCGGCGCGGTGGTCGGGTGGCCTGTTCTACGACCCGCCGCGTCACCGGTTGCTGGTCGTCGGCGGGTCGACGACCGCGGGGGCGGTCCTCGACGTGTACAGCATCGGACTGCCCTGAGACGCACGTCGCGCGGAGCATGACGCGGCTCGGTGGAGGGCACATCACACATAGCCCGTCCACCAGCCGCGTCGGCGCTCGCGCAGCGCAGCGTACCACCGGCACAGCGGCCACAGCGCGACCACCACGAGCGCCCACACCGCGTACACGCCGGGAAGCGCGATCGGCCACCCGGGCGGCTGCGTGAACGGGAACCGGTCCGGCGTCGGCGACTCGAACGCCCAGTGCACCGCGCCGTAGCGCACCGCGAGCGCGAGCACCACGAGCAGGTGGATCAGCACCACGTGCATCGCGAAGTAGAACATCGGCACGCGCCCCACCACTTCGGCCGGTCGCAGCCAGCGCGGCACGCGTGCGTCCACCGCGCGCAACACGAGCAACGCCACGCCGATCGTCATGAGCAGGAAGAGCAGCGACGGTGGGTACTTCGTGACGTTCAGGAACGACGCGACCGTGTACGCCGCCGAGCGCTGCGCCGACCACGGCGCGGGATCGCCATAGACGTTCGACGCGCGCAGCGCGAGGAACGCGATCGTTAGGCCGATGCCGCTGCGCAGGAGGAACGCGCGCCGCCGCGCCGCGTCCCAGTCGAAGATCTGCCCGAGCGCGTAGCCCGCGGCCGTGACGCCGACCCACGGCACGAGCGGATACGCGACGAGCACGAAGTGCGGCGGTCCGGCGAGCAGGCCGGGGCGATGCAGCACGAGCCACAGCGGCGCCGCCGCGCCGAGCGACGCCGGATCGACGCGGTCGAGCAGGTTGTGGCCGGCGATGACGACGACGCCGAAGATCCCGGCGAGCGCCGGCCGCCGCACGAACGCCGCGAGCGTGATCATCGACCAGCCGAGCGCCCACAGCACGAGCAGCAGCGTGACGCGGAAGTCGACGTTGAACTGCCAGCCGAGGCAGCGCAGGATCACGAGGTCGAGCACGATGAGCCAGAGGCCGCGCGTCACGAGGTGGCGCGCCAACCCCGTGGTGCCGCGCCGGCGCGCCGAGAGATACGCGCTCGTGCCCGTGAGCAGGAAGAACGTCGGCGCGCAGATGTGCGTCACCCACCGCGTGTAGAACAGCGGCAGCGTGGCGGTCGCGAGGTTCGTCGGGCTCGCGGCGGCGTCGCCGAAGTAGTCGCGCACGTGGTCGAGCGCCATGAGCACCATGACGACGCCGCGCAGCACGTCGACCGAGTGCACGCGGGGGACGGTCGGTCGCTTCATGGCGACGGACGCTAGGCGCGGGACCACACGCGCGAAACCACGGAGCGCCGCAGCGGTGCGGCTTCTGTCAGGGTTCTGACAAAGACCGGCGTACGCATCTCACGCGGAGACGCGGAGAACGCGGAGCACACCAAGAGCAGTCGGTGTTCTCCGCGTTCTCCGCGCCTCCGCGTGAGGCGGCCCTTAGATCGCCAGCGGCACGTTCGCCGGCGCGCGCAGGTACGGGTCGGTCTGCCAGGTCACGAGCCCGTCCACCCTCACGTTAGGCAGCTCGCCCACGAGCCGCCCGATCGCGATCGGCGCGACGATGCCGACGAGTGGCGCGCCGATGCACGTGTGGATGCCGGCGCCGAACGGGATCGCGGTCTCGCGCAGGTCGGGCCGCCCGATGTCGAGGCGGTCTGGGTCGGGGAACTTCGTCTCGTCGCGGTTGGCCGAGCCGAGGACGAGCTTCACGACCGTGCCGGCGGGTACGGTGGTGCCGGCGATGGTGACGTCGCGCGACGTCACGCGGTCGACGAGCTGCGCCGGCGCGTCGTAGCGCATCAACTCCTGCACCGCGTTGTCGATGCGCGATGGATCGGCGCGCAGCGCGGCGAGCTGCTCGGGGTTCGCGAGCAGGTTCACGACCGCCGTGCCGATGAGGAACGTCGTCGACAGGTAGCCGGCGACGATGAAGTTGACGACCGACGTCTGCACGTCGGCGGCATCGAGCCCTGCGGCCGTCGCCGCATCGAGCATCTGGCGCAGCACCCACAGCTCGGGGGGCGCGCCGGCGGCGACGCGCAGCACGCCCTGGCAGTAGCCGGAAAGCGCCATGGCGCTCATGCCGCCCATCGTCCGCACGCCGACCGACTGCGTGATGTCGTTCGCCCCGGCGATCGCCGTCACCATGCTGCGCAGCATCGGCCAGTCCGACTGCGGCAGGCCGAGAAGCGTGAACAGGGTGCCCGACGGCACGAGCAGCGCGTAGTCCATCATGAGATCGAGCCGCCGCGTGCCGCTCGCGCGGATGCCGGCGAGGATCTCGTCGACGATGCCGTTCGCCGCCGCCGCGGCGCGGGCGAACGCGCGCCGCATCGGCGGCTCGACGACGCCGCGGATCGCGTCGTGGAACGGCGGGTCGGCCGAGAACACGCCGGCGGGCATCGCGCCCGGCGCCGCGGAGACGGGCGCCTTGCGGAACGTGTCCTGGTCGAGGAGCGCCGCCTTCACGTCGTCGTAGCGCGTCACCCACACGCCGGGATACGGCGCGAGCGCCGCGACCGGCGCGCCCGCCCGCAGCCGCGCGTAGGTCGGGTACGGGTTCGCGAGGTATGCGGGATCGTGCACGTTCACCGTCGACGGGTCGAAGGTCGTCGGGGACGGCGCGGCGGGCGGCGCGTAGGTGACGGCGGGACGGACGGTCGTGGCCATGGCGGCCTCTCTCTCGGGGGTGGGCCTGACGTCGTGCGGCGAGCCGAGTCGATCGAGGATCCACGCCGCCACGGACGGCGTGATGACGCAGTGGTGCTCGTCGCGCTCCGCGCACGCGTAGTCGTGGAACGGCGATGCGCCGCTGGATGGCGGCGGCACCGGTGCGCGCGGGTCCTGGTCGAGCGCGAGCGCGCTCACCGTGGGCACGGAGCAGCAGATCGGCGCGTCGCACGTGACGTCGCCGCTGCCCAGCGCGCGGGCGATGCCGGCGGCGATCGCGGTGTAGTCGTTCGTGCCGCCGGGGACGTCGGCCCACCGTTCGTCGCTCGTGACGGTGAGCGTATCGGGGACCCCGGGCGCGGCGACGGCGCACCGTCCCGCGGCGACGACCGCGTGCTCGCCGGCCGCGGGCTCCAGGTACAACCGCAGCTCGGCGAACGGCGCGCCGTCGAGCGTGAGCGCGGGACCGCTCGCCGTCGCGCGATCGACGACGCCGGCGCCGCTGCCGCTCGACACGGCGAGCCGCCTGACGCCACGCGGCCAGTCGCCGAGCGCCTGCAGCTCGGCGAGCAGCGCGGCGCGGAGCGCGCTCGGCCCGACGCGGTCGCCGTCGACGACGCGCATGACGAACTGCTGGTTGGCCGACGTGGCGAGCGCACCGGCGAGCGTCGCGGCGAGCGGCGACACGGGCGCGAGCCGCAGCGCGAGCCACTGGTCGCCGGCCGCGGTGTACGCGCCGCGGTGCGGCGAGTCGACGGTGAGGAACGTGTGCGCGCCGTGCGCGACGCCATCGGCGTCCATGCGGAGCAGCGCGTAGCGCGACACGAGCCCGCCCATGCTCACGCCGCCGACGAGCTGCGGCGGCGCGCCGCGGCGGTGCAGCTCGCCCACGCACGCCGTCACGACGCGCGCGCTGCGCTGGATCGGATCGGTGCCCGAGGCGTAGTGCACCACGACGAGGTCCCAGCCGCGCGCGCGCAGCGCGTCGGCGAGCCCCGCCTGGTTCAGCATGTCGTACATGTAGTCCGGCGCGTAGCCGCCCGGGAACCCTTCGCCGACGACGATCGGGTAGGTGACACGCGCGTTGCCCGCACCGTGCCACACGCTCGCCGTGCCCGTCACCGGTGCCTCGTTAGGCACCTCGGCCGAGAGCGGCCACGTCTCGTCGGGCACGGGAGCGGCGGGCGGGCCGCCGACCGGGAGCGTGAAGCGTGCGGTGCGGGACTCGGCGCCATAGCGCGCGCGCAGCGTGACCGTCGCCGTGGTCACCCCCTCGGCGTACGTTGCCGCCACCGTGCCGCCTAACGAGACGGCACGCGCGCCCGCGCCGTCGCCGGGGTCCAGCTCGATCGCGTCGGGGCGCGGCATACCGGGGAGCGCGACCCAGAAGCGCTCGTCGAGCACATAGGTGACGTCGCGCCCGCGATAGACGGCGGCGTCGCGCCCCCACTGCTCGTGCAGCAGCGCGGCGGCGAGAAACGCGCGACTCGAGTGGGCGTTGGGCGCGAGCGCGGTCGCGACGTCGGCCGCCGTGGCCGGCGCGCCGTCGAACGCGCGCGCCGCGGCGGCGCGCGCCTCGTCCGCGTCGGCGATCGACACCGGCACGTCGGCCACGGCGACCGGCACGGGCGCGTCGGGACGGATCGCAGCGAGCGGCGCCTCGAGCGCGAACAGCGGCGGGAGCAGCCCCGGCGCGCGCGCCGCGGCGAGCAGGCGCGCGTACGTGGCCTCGAACGCCGCCTGCCCGAGCGGCGCGGCATCGTCCCCGCCGTCGGGGAACGACGTGGCGCCGAACCAGGCGACCAACGCTGGCTCGAGCGTGGGACCGAGCGGCGCGGCGCCTAACGACGCCGCGCCGGCGGAGGGCGCCGTCACGTCGTCGGCTGCGTCAACGCGGCCGTCGGCGACGGGTAGCCCATCGGCTGCGCCGCCTGCTCCCAGCGCCGCTCGCCGAGCCAGCGCAGCCCGCCGATGCCGGGGAGGAAGCAGTACGCCGCCCCGCGCGTGGTGACCCACCGCGGCAGCCCGCCCAACGAGATCGGATCGCGTCCGTCGTCGGTGCGGATGGTGAAGCTGCCGCCGTACGGCGCCGGCGTGCCGACGATCGGGTCCACGGTGCCGCGGATGCAGCTCGTCGAGAAGTCGCGATTGCCCCACGTGGCCTGCAGGAACTCGAACTGCGCCTCGATGTCGCCGCAGACGAAGTAGCCCACGAGCCCGCGCTCCACGCCGTCGTCCGGCGCGGACGGATCGAACGCCGGGCCGTACGGCATGCCGCGCCGGATGATGCGACGCGCGTGCGGCTTGCCCATGACGAGCGCGCCGCGGGGGTTCATGCGCCGCGCGTGCGAGCCGATCGGGCAGCGCAGCCCGTCGGCGTCGTCGTAGCTGTTCGGGTGGTGCGCGGTGGGCGCGTAGTCGAACCGATTGATCTCGGCCTCGCTCACGGGGGTGCTCTCGTCCTCTGGCGCGAGGGCGAGCGGCTTGCCGTTGCGCCAGCGGCCCATGAGCTTCGCGGCGACGAGCTCCTTGCTCATGTTCGCGCGCTGGCCCGCGAGCTCGATGAAGTCCTCGAACGCGCGCACGTCCTGCTTCACCATGCGCAGCGCGCCGTACGTGCCGTTCGCGCCCAGCTCCTCGGGTAGGCCGAGGAGGAAGTTGCCGCCGTACTGGTTGACGTAGCCCTTGCCGAGCAGGAACTCGCCCGGCGTCGACGTCGGCTGCATGTCGCGCCGCACGCGCCCCGGCATCCCGGCGACGCGCGGCTGCGCGATGCCGTCGCGGTAGCCGAAGTGCACGGTGCCGCCCGGAAGCCCCGCCGCGTCGTGCGTCGACGCCACGGTGAGCGCGTGCGCGGCGAACAGCGCGCGCAGCTTCGCGTCGTACTCGTCGAGCGTGCCGCGCGCGTCGTCGGGATCGCAGTAGATGGAGACGACGACGTGCACCGGCGCGGTAGCGGTGCCGCCGAACGCCCATGTCTTGGGGTGACCGGGATCGGTCTCGTCGAGCGTCGTGTGCTTCGGATCCGTGAGGGCCGGACGCACGTCGCCGAGCTCGATCGGCACGGGGATGCCGGAGTTCGCGTTCACGCGCAGCGGGCCGCCGCGGAACGCCTCGGGGAACGCGGCGAGCACGCCCGGCGGCAGGCCGAGGGCGGTGAGCCCGGCGTGCGTGAGGCCGACGTTCATGAAGTACTTCGGCCGCTCGTTCCACTCCCGCGCGGTGGACACGCGCAGGCCGTCGTCGTCCACGCCGTCGCCGTCCGCGTCGTCGGCGTCGGGCGTGAGGCTGAGGATCGCGCGCGACGCCTGCGCCGGATCGCCGATGGTCAGCACGTAGTGGCGGGCGAGGCCGGCGCGCACGCCGCGCAGCACGTTGCCCTGGATGTCCGACAGGTCGGACGGGGTCACGGCGGCCTTCGCGGCCGCGTCGTCGGGGGTGGTCACGTATCGCGCTCCTCGGCCGGGGATGCCTAACGCATGCCTAACGTATGCCTACCGCGCACGGCGCGCGCGCAGGATGTCGATGACCGTCATGTGCGGGTAGGCGCTCCAGACGGGCACGTCGATGTTGTTCCGCTGCACGAAGGCCCAGAACTCCTCGGGGTACCGCTGCACGGGGAGCGGCGGCGCGCCCTTCACGAACTCGAGGATCGCGGTGAAGATGTCGCCGAGCACGGCGACGAAGTCCATCACGTACGACCGCAGGTCGCCGTCGTACTCCGTCACGACGATGAGCGCGGAGCCGTCGGGCGTCGGGACGAAGCGGGCGAAGTGCACGTAGTGCAGCTCGCGCAGCGCCTTCTGCGTCGTCGGCGCGTGCGCGGCGAGCGCGGCGAACAGCGCCGGCATCTGCGCGGGGCTCTTCAGCGGCAGGAACAGGTTCAGCCCCCGCTGCACCTGGCCGTCGACGGCCAGCGAGTGCTCGCCGAAATCGTAGACGGCCGGCGCCGCCGCCTCGGGCGCCGGCGCGGACGGCCCGACGGCGTAGCTGTCCTCGAAGTCGAACTTCGTGGCGGGCGCGGAGTGCATGCGGGGGCCTCCAGAAGGCGAGCGCGCGAAGGGGTGTTGCGGGCGCGCAACAATACGGCTGTGCCTCCAGCCGGGCAACCAGCAGCGACGCGCTGGCTACGCGGGCGTCGTCGCCGGTGGCGTGGCGGGCGCGGACGGGAGGTCTCCCCCGGGCACACCGGGGCTCGCCGTGCTCGCCGTGCTCGCCGTGCTCGCCGTGCTCGCCGCGCGCGCGGCGAGGAACGCCGTCGTCGCGCTGCGCCCGTTCGCGACGAGCGTCGCCGCCTGCTCCGGCGTGAGGTCGAACTGCGTGGTGCGCACGCCGGCGACGTCGATGAACACGCTGCGCGCGAGGTCGCTCGCGTCGAGGTGCAGCAGCGTCGACTCGTTCAGCAGGAAGCTCACGAGCGACGACATGTACGACGCGAAGTCCTGCACCTGCACCGGCGGGAGCTGCCACCCCGAGCGGAGCGCGGCGACCTCGGTCTGCGTGCCCATGCAGAAGCCGATCGTCTCGCCGTCGTCGGTCGCGGCCGGCAGCTGCGCGCTGTCCACGGGTTGGCGGCGCACGCCGTCGAACAGGTCGATCGGGTAGTTCCACGACACCGCGCCGTCGGCCCACCACGTCCCGTCCTGCTCCACCGCCGCGAAGAAGATCGGGATGCTCATCGACATGCGCACGGCGCGCCACACCGGGAGGTCGGGCGTCGTCGCCGCCGAGAGGACGCGCGCGCGCTGGCCGCACAGGTCGGTGGAGATGACGTACAGCTCGCGGAACGGCGCGCCGTGGTCGCCGACGAGCGCGTGCAGCGCGCCGAGCGTGAGGTCGGGACGCGGCGTGCCTAACAGTCGCCCCGTGACGGCGCCGATCTGCTGCTGGAGCCACGTCTCGATCGTCTCGCCCGGGTGGATGCCGAAGCCGCTCTGGAGCAGCCGGTCGGCGTCGCCGAGGATCCCGCCGTGCCCATCGCAGAACGAACTGAACGACGTGTGGGTGAGCGCGTCGGAGAGATCCGCGGCGGTGGCGCCGCACGCGACGAGCGCCGCGGTGATCGCGCCGGCGGACGTGCCGGCGACGCGGGTCACGGTCGCCAGCGCGCCGGCCTCCTCGAGCGCGCCGAGCACGCCGACATAGGCGATCCCTTTGACGCCGCCGCCCTGGAACACGAGGTTGCGCACCGGCATGTGGTCTCCGTGGGCCGACGGCCCGGCTTCAGGTCTCCCGCCTAACGCCAACCGTGCGCACGAGCGCCTCGAACCGCGGATGACCGCGCAGCGCGTCCCAGTAGTACTCGCGGTGCATGAGCATCATGTGCGGATCGCGGGCCGCCACCGAGCGCTCCAACCGCGCGAGCGTCGTCTCGTGATCGTCGAGCTCCACCGACGCGATGGCGAGCAGGTACTCGGCGATGTACTCGCTGGCGCCGCGCGCGGCGAGCCCGTCGCGGATCGCGCGCGCCTCGGCCTCGCGCCCCGCGCGCGCGAGGATGCGCGCGAGCGCCGCGGTGGGCGCGGGACTGCCCGACGCGGCCGCCGCCGCGCGCTCGGCGTGCGGCACCGCCGACGCGGCGTCGCCCAGCGCGTCGAGCTGGTAGGCGACCCACAGGTTCGCGAGGATGTGCCCCGGCTCGCGCCGCACCACGGGGAGCAGCACCTCGAGCGCCTCCGCGTGCCGTCCCGCGTAGCGGAGCGCGTCGCCGAGGTCCGTCTTCGCCGCGTTCGACAGCGGGTCGAGCGACGCGGAGCGTGCGGCCGTGTCGATCGCCGCCTCGTGCTGTCCGCCGGCGACGCGTACGTACGTCATCACCGAGTAGCCCAAGGGCAGCCCCGGGGCGGCGTCGATCGCCTGCTGCGCGACCCGCTCCGCCGCCGCCCAGTCCCACTCGTACCAGAGCGCCATGATCGCGCGCGCCGCGAGCGCGACGGCGTCCTTGTGGTCGAGCGAGAGCGCGCGGTCGGCCGCCTCGCGCACCTTCGCGAACGCGATCGTCGCGGGCGCGATGTACCACAGCCCGAGCCACGTGTAGACGTGCGCGAGCCCCGCGTGCGCGACCGACAGCCCCGGGTCGAGCGCCGCCGCGCGCTCGAAGCTCGCGATCGACGCGCCGAGGTTCGTGCTCCGCTGGTCGAGGTGCAGCCGGCCGCGCAGGTACTCCTCGTACGCCTCCACGCTCGCCGGGCCGGCGGGTCGGCCGCCCGTCACGCGCACCATGGGCAGCGACGCGCCGCGGAGCCGGGTGCCTAACGTGTCGGCGATGGCGCGCGCGATCTCGTCCTGGACCGCGAAGATGTCGACGATCTCCCGGTCGTAGCGCTCGCTCCACAGGTGCAGCCCGTCGGTCGCGCTCACGAGCTGCGTCGACACGCGCACGCGCGGGCCGGCGCGGCGCACGCTCCCCTCCAGCACCGTGCGCACGCCGAGCTGCTCGGCCATCACGCGCAGGTCCACCATGCGTCCCTTGAACGCGAAGCACGACGTGCGCGCGGCCACCCGGAGGCCGCGCACGCGCGCGAGCGCGCTCATGATCTCCTCGCTGATCCCGTCGGCGAAGAACTCGTCCTCGCGGTTCGGGCTCATGTTCGCGAACGGCAGCACCGCGACCGACGGCGCCTCCACGTCGACGCCCGGCAGCTGGAACTCCGCCGACGTCATCGTGCCGGTGATCGACAGGACGTCGAGCGCCTGCACGAGGTCGTCCGCGGCCAGCGGACGCTGCTCGGGCGACTTCTCCAGGCATCGCTCGACGAGACCGGCGAGCGACGGCGGCAGGTCGGGGCGCAGGTCGAGCAGCGGCGGCGGCGGCTCCACGAGGTGTGCGCGAATCAGCTCGTGCATCGTGCGCCGTTCGGCGAACGGGTGGCGCCCGGCCAGCATCTCGTAGGTGAACACGCCCCACGCGTAGATGTCCGACCGGTGGTCGACCGCCGGATCGCCCGCGCACTGCTCGGGGCTCATGTAGGCCGGCGTTCCCACCGACGTGCCGTCGCGGGTGAGCGTGGAGCTCGACCCGAACGCGTTCGTCCGCGCGCGGTCGACGGCCTTCGCGATGCCGAAGTCGGTGACGACCGCGGTGCCGCCGGAGATGAGGATGTTCTCCGGCTTGATGTCGCGGTGCACCACCCCGTGCCGGTGTGCGAACGCGAGCGCGCGGGCGACGTCGCGGGCGATGTTCACCGCCTCGCCGAGCGGCAGCCCGACGCCACCGAGGCGGTCGCGCAGCGTACGTCCCTCGACGTACGGCATGGTGTAGTACGTGAGCCCGTCGGCGCCGCCGGTCGTGAGCAGCGGGACGATGTTCGCCTGCTGCAGCGAGGCGGCGACCCGGATCTCACGCGCGAACCGCTCGGCGGTCATCTCCTCGGCCAGCTCCGGGGCGAGCACCTTCACCACGACCCGACGGCCTAACGCGCGCTCCTCGGCGAGGAAGACGCGCGACATGCCGCCGCCGCCCAGCTCACGCTCGATGGCGTACGCGGGTTCGAGCGCGCGCTGGAGCCGCTCGAGCAGAACGGCACTGGCCATCGGGGGGGATCGGCGCCGGGAGGGGTGACCTGCGAGGTGCCGAAGGTAACCCGGCGCGTCGACGCCCGTCCAGCGCGGCACCCCGGGAGCGTCGCGTGGCGCACCCCGGGATGCCGCCGGTCGTGCGGGCGCCTAACGCCTCGCGACCGCCCTCGCGCCGAGCGCGAGGAGCCCCGTGGCGAGCAGCGCGAGCGTCGCCGGCTCGGGGGTGGTGGTCGGCGGGCCGGCACCGGGTCCGGCCGCGGCGACGCTCAGGTCGTCGATGAAGTTCGAGCCGATGGGGCTGAACCCGTCGATCTCGAACCAGGTGCTCGTCGACGTCGCGGTGCCGTGCACGGTGAACAGCTGCCAGGTGCTGTTCGTGAGCTGCTGATCGAACAGCGTGGTGCCGCCGAAAAGGATGCGCAGGCCGTTCGGGTTGTTCGGGATCGGGCCGTTCGGGCCGAAGTTCATGGCCCAGAACGACACGTCGTAGCTCTGGCCGACCGTCGTCGCGATCGTCTGCCCGAACTGCTGGTAGTTCGGCGGCCCCGGATAGTTGAACGGGTACACCGACGGCATCTCGGCCGCGTAGAGCCCACTGTGCGCGAACGGCGTGAACGAGCGCGGCGGCATGTGGTTGGTCGGGCTCGTCCACCCATCGAGGTTCCCGATCTCGAAGCCGGGGTTGTAGAGCAGGTTCTGCGCGTGGGCGGCGCGCGGCGCGGACAGGGCGACGACGACGGCGGCTACGGCGAAACGTGGCACGGTCGAACGCATGGGACCTCCGGGAATCGTGTGGCGTCGGCGAACGCCGCACGCTCGCGTTGGGCGGTCACCGCGCGGTCACCCGTCGGTCACCGGCGCGATTGCCGCGTTTTCCGGCCGACTGCATGTTGGCCGCGTGGTCCGCATCCAGCTCCTCGGCGGCGCCGCCGTTCACGTGGACGGCCGGCCGGCGACGGGGGCCGCCGCCCAACCGCGGCGGCTCGCCCTGCTCGCCGTCATCGCCTGTGCGGGCGACGCGGGCATCCGCCGCGAGCGGCTCGTCGCGCTGTTCTGGCCCGACGCCGACGAGGAGCACGGCCGCGCCGCGCTGAAGCAGGCGCTCTACGCGCTGCGCCGCGACCTCGGCGACGAGTCGATCCTCGTCGGACAGCAGGTGCTGCGGCTCGACGCCGAGCGCGTGACGAGCGACGTGGCGGAGCTACGTGCGGCGCTCGCCGCGGGACGACCGGAGCGCGCGGCGGAGCTCTACAGCGGCCCTCTGCTCGACGGCTTCCGCGTCCCCGGCGTCCCGGAGTTCGAGCGCTGGCTGGACGACGAGCGGCGCGCGCTGGCTCGCGTGCACGCCGAGGCGCTCGACCGGCTCGCCGCCGAGGCCACCCAGCGCGGCGACGCGGCGGGCGCGGTGCGCTGGTGGCGTGCGCTCGCCGCGCAAGATCCGCTGAGCGCGCGCGCCGCGCTGGGGCTCATGGAATCGCTCGCCGCCGCAGGCGACGTCGGCGCGGCGCTGCGCCACGCGCGCGTGCACGCGACGCTGCTCGCGCAGGAGCTCGACCTCCCGCCCGACCCGCGCGTGCTCGCGCTCGAGACGCGGCTGCGCGCGTCGGCCGCGGAGCCGCGGCGCGATCTGCCGGTGCCGGAGACGGTAGCGGTGCCTAACGGGTCGGCGCCGACCGCGCCGCGCGTGGCACTCGTGGCGCCGGGCTTCGCGGGTCACCGCCGGTGGCGGACGATCGCGGCGGTCGGCGTCGCGCTGCTCGGCACGATCGCGGCGGGGACGCGAGTGCTTCTGCACTCGGCGGGCAGCGCGCCGCCGGTGCTCGCGGTCGGCCGTGTGACGGCGTTCCGCGGCGACTCGGCGACGACCGCCACCGCGGCGCCGCTCGCCGACATGCTCGCCACGAACCTCGCGCGCGCGCCCGGGCTGCGCGTCATCAGCCCCGCGCGCATGTACGCGCTGCTCGACGGCGGCGCGACGAGTCCGGCCGCGCTGTCGGACGCGGCGCGGCGGGCCGGCGCGACGGAGCTCGTGGAGGGCACGCTCACCGCATCGACCGGCGGCACGCTCCGCCTCGACCTGCGGCGCGTCGATCTCGCGAGCGGCCGCATCGTCGCGGCGGGCAGCGTCACGGGGCACGACCCGTTCGCGCTCGTCGACAGCGGTACCGCGCGCATCGTCGGCGCGTACGGGCGCGCGGCGAGCATCGGCTCGGTGGCCGACGCGACGACACGCTCCGTCGTGGCGTACCGGCTCTACGCGGAGGGAGTGAAGCGCGGCTATCACGATGGCGACTTGCCGGGTGCCGCGCACTTGCTCGCCGCCGCCGTGCGCGAGGATTCCACGTTCGCCATGGCGGCGTGGTACGCGGCGTTGCTCTCTCGCGACCCGCCCGCCCAGCGTGCAGCGCTGATCGCCCGCGCGAACCGTCTTGCCGAGCACGCGAGCGAGCGCGAGCGGCTCGTCATTCGCGCGAGCTGGGCGCGGTGGACGGCGTCGCCCACGCTGTACGCGTTCGCCGAGTCGCTGCTCACGCGCTACCCGGACGAGGTGGAGGGGCACTTTTTCATGGGGCTCGCGCTCCGCACGCGCGACGAGTACGCGGCGGCGCTTCCCCACCTGGAGCGCGCGGTAGCGATGGATTCCGCGCACGTGGGCGACACGGAGCATCCCGGCTGCGTCGCGTGCGAGGCGATCCTCGAGATCGCGAACACGCACCTCGTGATGGACTCGCTCGACGCCGCCGAGCGGGCGGTGCGGCGCTGGATCCGGCTCGACCCCCGGTCGGCGCGCGCGTGGCGACACCTCTCGCTGATCCTCGACGCGGAAGGTCAGAGCGAGGGCGCGCTCGAGGCGCGGCGCACGGGCGCCACGCTGGATCCGCCGAGCGCGATGGAGGAGGCGGACTTCCTCGCCGATCACTGGCTGCGGCTGCGCCAGTACACGCGCGCCGACGCGCTGCTCGAGCAGGAGCTGCAGGCCGGCAACGGTCAGCAGGTGGCGTCGGCGCTGTGGTGGCTCGCGATCTCGCAGCGACAGCAGGGGCGCGTGGCCGACGCGCTGCGCACCGCCCGACGACTGCGCGCGACGGCACCGGTGCCTAACGCGGGCGTGCCGGGCGAGGCGCTGCTCGAGGCGCAGCTGCTGCTCGACGCCGGGCGGTATCGCGAGAGCGCGGCCCTGTTCGACTCTGTGGGGCACGTCGCGGGGCCGGCCGGCGCGGCGTCGGAGTACGCGCGCAACCGAGCGTGGATGCTCGCGCACGCCGCCGACGCGCTCGCCGAGGCGGGCGACACCGCGGGCCTCGCGCGGCTGGTCGACTCGGTGGCGGCGTGGGGGCGGCAGAGTCTACTCGGCCGTGACCAGCGCATGCACCACCACGTACGTGGACTGCTGCTCGCGGCGCGCGGCGACGACGCGGGCGCGGTGGCCGAGCTGCGGGCGGCGATGCGGTCGCCGAACCTGGGCTACTCGCGCACGAACTACGCGCTCGCGCGCGCCCTGCTGCGCCTCGGCCGCCCGCTCGACGCGGTGCGCGCGCTGCGGCCGCTGTTCCACGGCCCGGTGGACAACTCCAACGTGTACGTGTCGCGCACGGAGGTGCACGCGCTGCTCGCGCGGGCGTGGTCGGCGGCGGGGAACGCGGACAGCGCGGCGGCGCACCGGCGGATCGTGACGGAGGACTGGGCGCACGCGGACGCGGATTACGTGCGGCGGGTGGAGGGGGGGCGCGATAATACGGCGGGACGCCTCACCGCGGGACGATCGACGGCGGGACGTTAGACCGCGGGACGTTAGACCGCGGGACGTTAGACGGCGGGACATCTACGGCGGGACGTCTACGGCGGGACGTCTACGGCGGGGGCGGGATCGTAGTTACCAGGGGGGGCTCCCCCCCTTCGCCCATAGTCCCACGCTCGCGACCAGGCAGCGGTACCGATCCGACGCACCGCGGATCCCACGCGACGCTGCCGGTCCCCGCCGTGAGGCGTCCCGCCGTGAGGCGTCCCGCCGCGAGGCGTCCCGATTGGCCCCACCCCCCCACCCCGCATATCCTTCCCGGGTCCCTTCTCCGGTCACCCGCGCCCCCCGCAATGCCCTTCCGCGTGCTCGTCACCGACGACGTCGACCGCGACGGCGTCGCGCTCCTCGAGGCCGAACCCCAGCTCAGCGTCGACGAGGTGCCGACGCTCCCGAAGGAGGAGCTGCTCGAGCGCATCGGCGACTACGACGCCATCGTGGGACGGAGCGCCACGAAGATCTCGGCCGAGCTGCTCCGGCGAGCGAAACGGCTCCGTGTGGTGGGGCGGGCCGGCGTCGGCGTCGACAACGTGGCGATGGACGTGGCCACCGAGCTCGGCATCGCCGTCATCAACGCCCCGGCGGGGAACACGATCGCGGTGGCGGAGCTCGTGTTCGGCGTGCTCATCTCGCTCATCCGCCACCTGCCGCGCGCCGTGGAGTCGATGCGCGCCGGCCGGTGGGACCGCTCGTCGCTGCTCGGCACCGAGCTGCTCGGCAAGACGATCGGCATCGTCGGGCTCGGACGCATCGGGAGCGAGGTGGCGGCGCGGGCACACGCGTTCGGGATGCAGGTGCACGCGTTCGACCCGTACGTCGCCGACGCACGATTCACCACGCTGCGTGTGCACCGCGCCGCGACGCTCGACGCGCTGCTCGACGAGGCGGACATCGTCACCGTGCACACGCCGCTCACCGACGAGACGACCGGACTCATCGGCCGGCGCGAGCTCGCGCGGCTGCGCCCGGGCGGCATCGTGGCGAACCTCGCGCGCGGCGGCATCGTCGACGACGGGGCGCTCGCCGCGGCGCTGGAGAGCGGCCACGTGAAGGGCGCCGCGCTCGACGTGTACGTGGCCGAGCCGCTCGCCGCCGACAGCGCGCTGCGCAAGCTGCCCAACGTCATCCTCACGCCGCACATCGGGGCGTCGACGGCGGAGGCGCAGCGCAACGTCGCGGTGGACGCGTGCGCGGCGGTGCGCGACGCGTTGCTCAGCAACGAGCTCGGTCGGTCGATGAACGTCGCGGCGGTGGACGGGCAGTGGCGCGAGCTGCAGCCGGCGATGCTCGTCACGCGGCGCGCCGCGGCGGTGGCGCGCGCGCTGCTCGCCGACATGGGGATGCGCGCGCCGCAGCGCCTCACGCTCCGCTGCGGCGCGTCGCTCGCCGGCGGGCAACAGGCGCTGCTCAGCGCCGCGGCGTTAGGCGCGATCGAAGGGACGGCGGAGGCGGAGCGGCTCAACATGATCAACGCGCGCGCGCTGGCCGAGGCGCGCGGCCTGGAGCTGGTCGTCGGCGAGAGCGCGGCGCTGCCGCCGTTAGGCGTCGAGGTGTCGCTGCGCGGCGCGATGCAGGAGCTGGCGGTCGCGGGGATCACGTCGGCCGAAGGCGCGCCGCGGCTCACGCGCATCGGCGGGTTCCGCGTCGACGTGAACCCGCGCCAGACGCTGATCGTGCTCACGAACCGCGACGTCCCCGGCGTCATCGGCCGCGTCGGCACGCTGCTCGGCGACGCGGGCGTGAACATCGCCGAGTACCACCAGGCGCGGCTGGCGCAGGGGGGCGAGGCGCTCGCCGTCGTCTCGGTCGACGGACGCGTGGACGCCGGCGTGCGACAGCGGCTCTGCGATCTGCCGGACGTGCAGAGCGCGTCGGTGGTGCAGTTCCGGGAAGCGTGACGCCGGTGACAGGATGGACGAGAGGATCGACAGGAACGTCAGCCTCTTCTTTCGACGGGATGCACAGGACGGACAGGATGAACACCAACAACAAGTTCTCTCGTGTTGGTTGTCATCCTGTCCGTCCTGTTCATCCTGTCGAAGAAAACGCACAGCCCCGTTCATCCTGTCGACGCGCCGATGCCTGACACGGATCGTCTCGTCACGACCGACCTCGACGTCCGCACCGCGTTCGCCGCCGACGCCTCCGGGCTCTACCTCGTCCCCGAGGCGGTCGCGCGCCCGACGTCCGCCGCGGAGGTCGTGGAGATCCTGAAGGACGCGTCGAGCACGCGCACGCCAGTGACGCCCGCGGGCGCGCAGACGAGCTACGTCGGCGGGTCGATCACCGATCGCGGCCTCGTGCTCTCGCTGCGCGCGCTCGACCGTGTGCTCGACGTCGACCCGACGGCGCGCGTCGTGCGCGCGGAGCCCGGCGCGCTGCTCGGCGACGTGAAGCGCGCCGCCGCGGCGCACGGGCTGCTCCTCGCGCCCGACCCGACGAGCGAGGAGGAGTCGAGCGTGGGCGGCGCGATCGTGTGTAACTCCTCGGGCGCGCGGTCGTTGAAGTACGGCGCCACGCGGCCGCACGTCGCGGCGCTCACCGTCGCGCTGGCCGACGGGCGCGTGATCGAGGTGCGGCGCCCCGCGCTCGAGAAGAACACCGCCGGCCCGCCGTTCGTGCAGGACCCGGTGGACTGGTTCGTCGGCAGCGAGGGCACGCTGGGCGTCGTGCTCGCCGCCGAGCTGCGCCTGCTCCCGCTGCCGACGACGGTCACCGGGCTCGGCGTGCCGTTCCGCACCGCGAAGGACGCGCTCGCGTTCATCGCCGCGGCGCGCGCGGCGCGCGACCACGGCGACGCCGGCGTGCAGCCGCGGTGCCTCGAGTATCTCGACGCGAAGGCGTTCCGGATCGCGCGCGAGTTCGTCGGCGGCACGTGGGCGCAGGACGCCTCGGCGTACGCGTACGTGGAGGAGGAAGCGTTCGACGACGGCGCGGTGGATCTCGACGCGTGGCTCGCGCTCGCCGAGGGACACGGCGCGCTCGGCGACGACATCCAGGTGTTCGAGGGCGAGCAGAACCTGCGCGAGGCGCGCCGCATGCGCCACGCGGTGCCGGCCACGCTGAACGAGCGCGCCGTGAAGTACCGCGCCGCGGGCGGCCGCAAGGTCTCCACCGACTGGGCGGTGCCGTATCCGCGGCTGCACGAGGCGCTCGTCGCCAGCGACGAGATCGCGGCGGCGCACGGCGTGGAGATCGCCGCCACGTTCGGCCACGCCGGCAACGGCCACCCGCACCAGCACTACCACGCGCGCGACGCCGAGGAGCTGGTGCGCATGGAGCACGCGGTGGAGGCGACGCTCCGCCACGTCGTGACGATGGGCGGCACGGTGTCCGCCGAGCACGGGATCGGCAAGGTGAAGCGACAGTGGCTCGCCATGCAGCTCGGCGACACGCAGCTCGCAGTGATGCGCGCCGTGAAGCGCGAGCTCGATCCGTTAGGCATCCTGTCGCCCGGCAACGTCTTCGCGCCGTGACGCCGCGCTACCGCACGATCATCCTCGACGTCGACTCGACGCTCGCCGCGCTCGAGGGCATCGACTGGCTCGCCGCCCAGCGCGGTCCGGACGTCGTGGCGCGCGTCGCCGCGCTCACCGATCGCGCGATGCAGGGGGAGATCGCGCTGGAGAGCGTCTACGGCGAGCGGCTCGCGCTCGTGCGTCCGGGACGCGCGGAGCTCGCGGCGCTGGCCGACGCGTACGTGGGCGCCGTCGTCCCCGGTGCGGCGGACGCGATCGCGCGGCTGCGCGCCGCCGGCGTGCGCGTCGCGCTCGTGAGCGGTGGAATTCGACAGTCGATCATCCCGCTCGCGCGTAGCTTGGGTCTCGCGCCGCAGGACGTGCACGCCGTGGACGTCGTCGTCGACATGGGCGGCCAGTACTTCGCCTTCGACGCCGGCTCGCCGCTCGCCACGCAGTCCGGCAAGCGCGACGTCGCGACCGCGCTCCTCACCGACGGCGGGCTCCCCCGCCCCGCGCTCGCCGTCGGCGACGGCGCCACCGATCTCGCCATGCGCCCGGCCGTCGACGCGTTCGCCGCGTTCACCGGCGTCGTGCGGCGCGAGCCGGTGGTGCGCGGCGCCGACCTCGAGATCGCGTCCTTCGACCAGCTCCTGGAGACCGTCCTCGCATGACCGCGCCGCCGCCGATGGACTTTCCCGCGCCGGGCACGTTCTTCCTCCCCGGCCCGACGGAGGTGCGCCCCGAGGTGCTCGCCGCGATGACGCGGCCGATGATCTCCCACCGCAGCAAGGTCTTCGAGGGGATGTTCGCGCGCATCCAGGACGGACTGCGCGCCGTGTTCCTCACGGAGCGGCCGGTGTTCGTGAGCACCTCGTCGGCGACGGGGTTCATGGAGGGCGCCGTGCGCTGCGCCCCGGACGGACCGATCCTCGCCGTCGTCGGCGGTGCGTTCGGCGAGCGGTTCGCGCACATCGGCCGCAACTGCGAGCGCGACGTGGACGTGCTCGAGGTGCCGCTGGGGCGCGGCGCCGATCCCGACGACGTGGCCCGAGCGTTAGGCAGGCGCCGCTACGCCGCCGTCACGGTGGTCCACTCCGAGTCGTCCACCGGCGCGCTCACCGACATACGCGCCGTCGCGGCCGCCGCGACCCAGCACGGTGCGCAGTGCCTCGTCGACAGCGTCACGGGCGCCGCCGGCGCGGAGCTGCGCGTGGACGAGTGGGGACTCGGCTTCGCGCTCACCGGCTCGCAGAAGGCGCTCGCGCTCCCGCCGGGCCTCGCGTTCGGCGTCGCGTCGGCGGAGTTCATCGGCCATGCGGCGCACGCGCGCGGCCGCGGCATGTACTTCGACCTCGCGGAGTTCGAGGAGTTCGCGAAGAAGAACCAGACGCCGAACACACCCGCGCTGCCGCTGCTCTACGCGCTCGACGCGCAGCTCGCGCGCGTGCGCGAGGAGACGATCGCGGCGCGGTGGGCGCGCCACCGCGCGATGGCCGAGGCGACCCACCGCTGGGCGGCGTCGCTCGGCGAGCGCCTGCCGGGCGTCGGCATCCTCGCGCCGGAAGGCGAGCGCTCGCCCACCGTGAGCGCGGTCACGCTGCCCGACGGCATCACCGGCGACGACGTCGTGAAGGGCGCGAAGGCGCGCGGCTTCACCGTCGGCGGCGGCTACGGCCCGCTCAAGGGACGCACGTTCCGCGTCGGCCACATGGGCGACCACACCGTCGACGGCGTCCAGCGCTGCCTCGACGCGTGCGCCGAGGTGCTGGCGGAGCGATCGGGGCTGAAGCACTGAACCGCAGAGGACGCAGAGGACGCAGAGGAAAACCAACAAGAAAGAATTGTTGTTGTTCTCCTCTGCGTCCTCTGCGTCCTCTGCGGTTCGAGCTCTTACATGGACCGCCCCGGCGTGAAGTCCGCCGGCACTGTCCCCGCCGCGATGCGCAGCCCTTGCAGCAGGTGCTGCAGGAAATCGGGGCGGTGCCACACGTCGCCGAAGTGGCCGTGCACCGTCGCGAACACGCGCCCCTGGCCGTGCCGTCGCACCCACGACGTGGGGTGGTCGGCGCGCGCCGCGGCGGACGTCGGCGTGATCCGCGCCATGTTGGCCTCGCCGGCCGACGCCTTGTCGAGCGACAACAGCACGTGGCTCGTGGCGCGCGGGCTCGTGTCGAGGACGTAGATCTCGTCGCGGATCCAGAGCGGGTCGGCGAAGTGGCGCGTCGCCCCGTTCGCGCGGTCCTCGACCACGACGTGCACGGGCTCCACCCAGGGGTGCATCTCGAACAGCCCGCCGCCCACCAGCTCGCGGTACGTCGCCGAGCCGTAGCCCGCATCGAGCGCGGAGTGCACGAGGACGAGTCCCTTGCCCCCGCGCACGAACGCGTCGAGCGCCGCCATCTGGTCGGCCGAAAGCGGATCCTTCACGCCCTTCGCGCGCACCGCCGCGAGCGCCGCCGCGGTCGTGTCGGCGGGCGCCGCGCGGAGCGTCGCGTTGTCGAGGAACAGGATGTCGTAGCGCGCGAGGTTCGCGGCGGTGATCGCGCCGGCGGTGTCGGAGAAGTCGAAACGGAACTCCGTCGTGCGCGCGAGCTCCGGCAGCACCTCGCGGGACGCGTCGATCGCCTCGGTGTGCCGGAAGCCGTGCGTCGCGGTGACGACGAGCACGCGCACCGGCTTCGCCGAACCAGGCACCGTGAACGCGTCGCCTAACGTCTCGGGCCCGGCAGCGAGCGACGTCAGGCGCGCATTCCGATACGTCACGGCGGGCGTCGTGTCGGAGCCCTGCAGCCCCACGAGCCCCGCGCGCGCGCGCGTGCCGAAGTAGTCGTTCACCAGCTCCCCGTTCAGGAAGACGCGGTAGCGCTGTCCGGCGACCTCGATGCGATAGTGGTTCCACTCGCCGGCCGGCCGCGTGGCGAGATGCGTGGGCGCGGCGACGCCGTCGATCGCGCCGGTCATGCGCTGGAAGCGCTCGTACGGTCCACCCGGCGGCGCGTCGCGGATCGGCACGCGATAGCCGGCGTCGGGGCGTGCGCTGTCGGCGCGCAGCAGCACGCCCGCACTGGTGGCCGGCGCGTCGACCTTGAAGTCGACGTCGAGCGCGAAGTCGCGCGACGGCGGCGTGAGCCACGACACGCTGCGCCCGGTGAGCCGCATCTCGCTGCGGTCCGTCGCCGTCGCCCCATTGCGCCCCGCGCACGCCGCGACCAGCAGCAGGCTGCCTAACGTCGTCCACCGTTGCATGTCCGGATCCTCAGCGGAAGAGCTGCGGCGCGAACTCGTACAGGTAGGCGCGCCAGTTGGGCCACGTGTGCCCGCCCTCGCTCTCCTTGTACGTGTAGCGCACGTGGTTGCGATCGAACGCGGCGAGCGTCGCCTTCGTCGTCGGCAGGATGAAGTCCTCCTTCCCCGTCGCGAGCCAGAGCAGCTTGAGACGGTTGATGCGCGGGTCGCTCATCGCGCCCTGGTACGCCTTCGCCACGGAATCGGCGCCGCCCGGGCCGAGGAAGCCGGAGCTGAACACGCCGACGTACGCGTACCTGTCGAGGTTCGGCAGCGCGATGGCGAGCGTGTGGCCGCCGCCCATCGACAGTCCGGCGATGGCGCGGGCGTCGCGCCCCGGCAGCACGCGGAAGTTCCGCTCGACGTACGGCACGATCTCCTGCGCGAACGACTCGGGGTACGGATCGCGGGTGCCCGGCGCGCGCGACACGCTGCCGTTCGGCATCACGACGATCATCGGCTTCGCCTTCCCCGCCGCGATGAGGTTGTCGAGGATGAAGTTCGCGCGCCCCGCCATGAGCCACGACCGGTCGTCGTCGCCCGCGCCGTGCAGCAGGTAGAACACCGGGTACCGCGCACCGCTCGTCGCGTAGCCCGGCGGCGTGTAGATCTGCATGCGCCGCGGCATGCCCAACACGGTCGACCGGTACCACACGGTCGCCACCTGCCCGTGCGGCACGTCGCGCTCGGCGAAGAAGTCGCTCGCCGCGCCCGGCACCTCGAGCAGGCTGCGCACGGTGCTCAGGTTGAGGCGCGTGGCGTTGTTGCGCGGGTCGGCGACCGGCACGCCGTCGACGTCGTACCAGTAGATGTAGAGATCCGCCGGCACGGTGTCGGTCGCGCTCCACACGCCCTGCTCGTTCCTCACGAGCTTCTGGTTCGCGAACGGCGCCGGGCCCTCGGTGCGCAGCGAGACCTCCGTCGCCTTCGGCGCGTAGAGCTGGAACGTGACGACGCCGTTCTCGCCGACGACGGGGGACTTCAGCGTGTCGCCGGGGGTGCGCGGGGGACGGGGCTGCGCGAGCGCGGGCGCGGACGCGAGAAGGAGGAGAGCGGTCAGTCGCATGTGGCGTAGTCGGGAGGGATCTCGTACAGCGCGCGCAGGGGCGGACGCGGCGGCACGTCGACGTGCTCGTACACGTCACGCACCGCGAGCGTGCAACCGATGGACGGCAGCTCGACCGACGCCTGGAGATCGTCGACGGCGAGGTACCCCCATTCCGTGCTCGCGTCGGCGCGCCTGAACCGTTCGACGTGTCGATAGTCCTGCGCGATCAGCACGTACTCGCGCATCGAGCGGATGCGCGCGTAATGCTCGAACTTCCGTCCGCGGTCGTAACGCTCCGTCGACGACGAGAGGACCTCCACGATCGTGGACGGGTTCAGCAGGATCGCCGACTTGGCGTCCTTGAACCGGGGCTCGCCGCAGAGCGCCGAGGCATCGGGATACGTGAACAACCCGGTCTCCGACACGAGCACCTTCACGTCCATGTTGAAGACGCGGCACGAACGGCCGCGGAGCTGGTTCGCCAGCAGGACGTGGACGTTCATCGTGATCTGCGCGTGATTCAGGCTCGAGCCCGTCATCGCGTAGATGCGCCCGTCGAAGTACTCGTGCTTCTCCAGCGCCGCGTCCTCCAGCGCCAGGTATTCCTCCGGCGTGTAGTACCGCTCTTCCGGGCTCTCCATCGGGTCTCGTCCCTTCGCGGTGGATGCCCCTAGCATACGCTCGGCTCCGCCCCACCCGCCAGCGACACGCTCAGTGGTACCGCGGCGGCGCCGGCGCGAGGAACACCACGTCGCCGGTGAGCGTGAAGCGCGCCTCGTTCGTCGCCGCCGAGCTCCCGCCCACCCACACGGTGAACGTCCCCGGCTCGACGACGCGTCGCAGATCCACGTCGAGCATCGCCATGGCCTCGCGGTTCAGCACGAAGCGCAGGTGCCGTGTCTCGCCCGGCTGGATCGTGAGCCGCCGGAAGCCGCGCAGCTCGCGCACCGGGCGCGCCGTGGTCGCGACGTCGTCGCGCAGGTACAGCTGTGCGACCTCGTCACCGGCGCGGCGGCCGGTGTTCGTCACGTCGACCTCCACGACGACGCTGTCGCCCGCGCGCACGCTGGTCGCCGAGAGGCGCGGCACGCTGTAGCGGAACGTCGTGTAGCTCAACCCGTGCCCGAACACGAACTGCGGCGTCCACGGGATGTCGAGGTACTTCGACGTGTAGTGGTTGCTCTCCTCCGGCGGCCGCCCGGTGTTCTTGTGGTCGTAGTACATCGGGAGCTGCCCCGTGGCGCGCGGGAAGGTGCTCGGCAGTCGCCCCGCCGGGTTGTAGTCGCCGAACAGCACGTCGGCGAGCGCGTGGCCGTGCTCCACGCCGAGGAACCACGACTCCACGAGCGCGGGCACGCTGTCGGCGAGCCACGGCACGGCGAGCGGACGGCCATTCATGAGCACCGCGACCACCGGCTTGCGCGTGCCGCGCGCCGCGCGCACGACCGCCTTCGCGAGCAGGAGCTGCTCGCCCGGCAGCTCGATCGACGACCGCACCGACGCCTCGCCGGTCATGTCCGCGCGCTCGCCGAGCACGAGGACCACCGCGTCCGCGGCACGCGCGGCGCGAACCGCCGCCGTGATCCCATCCGTGTTCGGCGTGTCGACCGGCACGCCGCGCACGTACGTCACGCGCGACGCGCCCACCACCTCACGGATCGCGGCGAGCGGCGTCACGACGTCCTCGGCCCGGCCCGCGCCGTTCCATGAGCCTAACGGCGCGTTGCGGTCGTCGGCCAGCGGCCCGATGACGGCGACCGTGCCGCGCTTCGCGAGCGGCAGCGCGTCGCGGTCGTTCTTCAGGAGCACGATCGCCTCGCGCCCCACCTCGCGCGCCGCGCGGCGGTTCTCGGCGGTGAGTATCGCCGTGCGCTCGCGCGTCGTGTCGCTGTGCTTGTACGGGTCGGCGAACAGCCCGAACGCGGCCTTCGCGCGCAGCACGCGGTGCGCGGCCGAGTCGACCGCGGCCATCGGCACGGTGCCGGCGCGCACCGCCGCCGCGAGATCCGTCTGGTAGACGTAGTCGGACATGTCGACGTCGACGCCGGCGTTCATCGCGCGCGTGGCCGCCTCCGCCTTCGTGGCCGCGACGCCGTGCGGCATGAGCTGCTCGATGCCCGCCCAGTCGCTCACCACGAGCCCCCGGAACCCCCACTGCCCGCGCAGCACCTCGCTCAGCAGCCAGCGACTCGCGTGCGCGGGTGTGCCGCCGATGTCGTTGAACGACGACATGATCGTCGCCGCGCCGGCCCGCACTGCGGCCTCGTATGGCGGGAGGTACGTCTCCCACAGCGTGCGCTCGGACAGCTCCGCGGTGTCGTAGTCGCGCCCGCCCTCCGCCGCGCCGTACGCCGCGAAGTGCTTCACCGTCGCCAGGAGCGTCGTGTTGGGCGGCCCGTTCTGGAAGCCGCGCACGCGCGCCGCCGCCATCACCGAGCCGAGGAACGGATCCTCCCCCGACCCCTCGACGATGCGCCCCCACCGCGCGTCGCGCGCGATGTCCACCATCGGCGCGAACGTCCAGTGGATGCCGAACGCCGATGCCTCCACGGCGGCGACGCGCGCCGAGCGCTCCACCGCCGTCGGATCCCACGTCGCCGCCTCGCCCAACGGCACGGGAAAGATCGTGCGCCACCCATGGATGACGTCCATCGCGAACAGCAGCGGCACGTGCAGCCGCGACTCGTTCACCGCGATGCGCTGCAGCTTCCGCGTCTCCGCCGCGCCCCACAGGCTGAGGAACGAGCCGATCTTCCCCTCGCGGATCCCCTGCTCGCCGCCGGCGGGCGCCGCGGGGCCGGTCTGGTTCCACTGCCCCGGCGCCTGCACGAGCTGGCCGATCTTCTCGTCGAGCGTCATGAGCTTCAGGACGCTGTCGGCGATGCGCGACGCTCGGTCGGTCGGCTGCGCACCCAGGGTCGTCGTTAGGCAGGCGAGTGCGAGGAAGGTTTTGATCCTGGGCACGGGAGTGGTCCTTTGGCGAGTGTCGACGTGGCGGGCGCGGCTCCACGTACGTGTCCTTGCAGGACTGAAGGAGGACTGAAGAGGGACTGTCCTCCTTCAGTCCTTCTTCAGTCCTATGGAAACTCGTACGTGGAGCCATGTCGAGCGCGCTCAACACCGGCCCGCCAGCCAGCCGCCGGTGAATCCCGCCCGACAGAGCCCGCGCACGATGTACGGGTCCTTCCGCATCAGCCGCCACACGAAATCGGAGCGCCAGTTCTCCACCATCGCGAGGATCGGCCCCTGGTCGATGCCGAGGTGGTCGACGTCGACCCACCCCTTGCCGGGTACGAGCCGCCCCTGCGTGAAGCGCGGCCCCGGCTCGCGCAGCGTCGGGTTGAACGCGTCGACGAAGCCATAGCGGCCGAACACGTCGTCGCCGTAGCGGCGGCGCATCGCGAGCAGCGACGGGATGGTGACCTCCGGCGCGAACGGCACCGCGCCGCCGATCGCCGTCGGCGCGATCGTGCCGTCGTCGTTGATCTCGTCGGCGCCCGCGCCGCGCGCCCAGTACGTGTGGAACGTGCGCGTGCGGCCGTCGAGCATGAACGTCGAGTCGAGTGGCCCGTCGCTCGCCGTGAGCCCCCACACGTCGGCCGAGTAGTCGCGCCAGCCGTTCGGGTTCGCGATCGCGTAGGCACGCTGCGACAGTGCCGCGCGCCGCGAGTTCTCGAAGTAGTCGATGCCCTTGCCGCGCATGTACGCGTCGCGGATGCCGCGGAAATCGATGAACAGCTGCGAGTACTGGTGGCCGAACAGCGGCGCGAACTGCACGAACTCCTGGCCGTGGAACGTGTCCCACCTGTACGTCGCGGTCCACGCGGTCCACGCGCTCGGATCCACGGGATGCGTCGGCGAGCCGAACGCGAGTGCGTAGAGCAGCATCGCCTCCGTGTAGCCGAACCAGTTCGTCCGGATGAAGCCCTGCGCGTCGTGATCGCCGAGCCCCGGCTCCGGATGCCACCCCATGCTCACGAGCGGGCGCCCGTTCTCCGCCCACCGCCAGTCCACGCGCTGGTAGATCGAGTCCGCGAGCGCGCGCACCTCCGACTCGGCCGCGTCGCCGCGGTCGAAGTATTCGCGGCACACGAGGACGCCGCCGAGCAGCAGCGCCGTGTCGATCGTGGAGAGCTCGACGCGCTGGAAGCGCAGGCCGGTCTCCATGTCGAGGAAGTGGTAGAAGAAGCCGCGGTATCCCGTGACACCCGTCGGCGCGTCCCCCTGCGGCGCGGTCCAGAAGAATCGCAGCGTGGTGAGCGCGCGGTCGCGGGCCGCCTCGCGCGTCACCCACCCGCGCTCCACGCCGATGGTGTACGCGGTGAGCGCGAACCCCACCGCGGCGACGCTGGAGAACGACTTCGTCGGCCAGCGATCCGGGGTGAGCCCGTTGCGCGGGTTCGTCGTCTCCCAGAACCAGTCGAACGTCCGCCGCGACAGCGTGTCGAGGAACGACGACTCGGTCGCGTTAGGCACGTACGCGGGTGCCGACGATGTCGCCGACGGTGGCGCCGCCGTCGGCGGAACCGTCGGCGCGCATCCAGCGAGGGCGACGGCGACGAGCGCGAGGCGCGGCGCCGCACGCCACCTCGGCCCGTGGCCGCGCATCAGAAGTCGACCTGGGCGCCCAGCTGCAGCCGGCGGCCGTCGGCGATCACGCAGCCGGGCTTACCGAAGTCCGGATTCGCCTTCCGCGCGCCGTTGTCGTTCGTGAACGCCGTGTCGTTGAAGCAGCCGAAATTGTCGTAGTTGAACGCGTTGAACAGATCCGCCGTGATCCCCACGCGCTGGCCACGGCTGATCAGGTCCTTGCGCAGGCGGAGGTCGACGTTGCGGTAGGCGAACGCGTTCGGGATGAGGAAGCCGAACTTCTCCGGCTCCGCACCACCGCGATTGAACACCGGCTGCGGCCCCGAGAAGTCCTGCGCCGCGAACCGACCGCCGCTGCCGAGCGTGATGAGCGTGCTCGCCTGGATCCCCCACGCCCACGGCACGTCGACGAGGCCGTTCATCACGACGTGGTGCCGCTCGCTGCCCGGGATCTCGTGGCGCCCGAAGCCGAACGCCGACAGCCGCGGGAAGCTGAACAGGTCCACTCCCTCGCTCTCCGCCTTCGCCAGCGTGTACGCGAGACCGGCGCCCCACCCGTACCCCCGCTCGATGCGACGGTACGGACGGTCCACCTGCACGAACAGCGCGTTGTACCACGAGTGCACGGTGTTGTTGGCCACGAGCACGTTGCGGTACGCCGGGATGTTCTTGTTGGTGCAGCAGCCCCCGTCGGGGTTCAACCCGAAGTTGGCCCACTCGAACGACAGCCCGTTGTAGCTGCGCGTGCCGGTGTACGTCAGCGCCGCGTTCACGCTCCCGAAGTCGTGCCGCACGCCCACGTTGAACTGGTTGGAGCGCGGCGGCTTGAGGTCGTTGGGGAGGAGGAACACCTCGGTGGGGGGCGCGTTGCCGCTCTGCAGCGCGGAGAGCAACCCGGCGCGGCTGAAGTACTTCTGGTCCCACGCCAGCACGTGCTGCGCGGGGTTCGCCGTCGCCGCGAACTGGAACTCGTAATTGGGGTGCTGCCGGGTGAACGTCTCGTCGATCAGCGAGTTGAACGTCTGCCGGTCGTAGAACACGCCGACGCCGCCGAACAGGATCGTGCGCTGGCTCTTGTCGACGGCATACGAGAGGCCGAAGCGCGGCTGCACGGCGCCGTAGAAGTTCTTCCGGTCGCTGCCGCCAGTCACGTAGCGCGACACGTCGAACTTCAGCGGCAGCGAGTCGCGGTAGGCGAACAGCGAGTCGCGCACCGGCTGCGGCGTGACGTAGTCGGTGTTGAACATCTTCGTCTCGTAGTCCCAGCGCACGCCGACGTTGAGCGTGAGTCGCGGCGTCGGCGACCAGTCGTCCTGCGCGTAGAGGCCGAGCTGCGCGTTGTTCGTCTTCAGCCGCGGGTCGCCCGCGCCGATCAGCGCACGCACCGGGAATGCGTTGTTGTTCGACGCGCTGAACGTGAACACGGGGTTCTCGTTCAGCTGCTTGTTGATGTCGTACGTCACCCGATCGACGTTCCCGCCGAACTTGAACGCGTGCGAGCCGCCGGACTTGAAGCCCGTGTACGTGAAGTCGTCGCGCAGCGAGAGGCGCCCCTGCCGCAGATCCTGCCGCGTGTCGGCCCCGCCGAGCCGGTTGCCGCCGTCGTACGCCAGACCGACGGTGGTGAAGTCGAGCGGGTCGGGGTTGTAGCGGTACAGCTGGTAGCTGAGCTGCGCCTCGTTCACGTGCTCGGAGCCGTAGAGCGACTGCTTCACCCGCCCGGTGGCGACGGTGTTCTTGAAGTTCTCCCCCGCCGAGTAGGCGCGCTGCACCTCACCGAACTGCCCGCCGAATCGACGCTTGTCCGTCTCGGCGCGCAGATCGCCGGTGAACTCCCACTGCTGCTGCTGCGACGGGCTGTAGGTGAGCTTCGCGAAGCCGAGGTGGGAGCGGAACGGCGACGTGTTGGTCTGTCCGTTCAGCGCGGTCACGCTCGCCGGCAGCTGCGCGGCGTTCCCCTGCGCGCGGAATCGCCCCTGCCGGTTCTGGATGTTCCCCTCGTACGAGCCGAAGAAGAACAGCTTGTCCTCGACGATCGGCCCGCCCGCGCTCAGCCCGAGCAAGTAGCGCGAGTAGTCGGGCCGCGTGTACGTCCCCGCCTTCTGCGCCGTCGCGCGGGCGGCGCGAGAGAACGTGTCGAGCGCCACGAAGCTCTGGTTCTGCACGTTCACGAACGCGTTCCCGCTCCACGTGTTCGTGCCGCTCTTCGTGACCGCGGTGATGATCGCGCTCGACGCCTTCTGGTACTCCGCCTTGAAGTTCGCCGTCGTGATGCGGAACTCCTGCACCGCGTTGCGCGGGAACGGATTGCCCCGGCTCGCATCCTGTCCCGCGACGCCGCCGTTGATGATGTCGTTCTTGTAGCTCGCGCCGTCGATGAAGACGTTGATGTTCTGCGCGGGCAGCGCGCCCGCCTGGAACGTCTTGCCCGCGCCGTCCACGCGGTCGGGGGCGACCGTGACGCCGGGCGCGAGCGCGGCGAGGTCGAGGAAGTTGCGGCTGGGCGTCGGCAGATCGTTGATCTGCTGCTGCGTCACGTTCGTCGCGACCTCGGACGTCTTCCGCTCGGCGGCGGGCGCGGTGGCCGTCACCTGCACGGCGGTGAGCTGCGTCGCCACCTCGCCGAGCGCGAGGTCGATGTCCTGCGTCTGGCCAACGAGCACGCGCACGGCGCGCACCTGCGGCGTGTAGCCGACGCGGCGCGCGGTGAGCTCGTAGGCGCCGGGGCGCAACCCGCCAAGGGTGTACGCGCCGGCGGCGTTGGTGAGCGTGCCGCGGAGCTGGTTCGTCTCCACCTGTCGCGCCGTGACCTGTACCTCGGGCACCGGCGCGCCGGCGGCGGTGCGCACGTAGCCGCGGACCGTGCCCGTGGACGTCTGTGCGCCAACGTACGCGAGCGGCAGAACGGCGAACGCGAGACCGAGCAGCGTCGCGACGACTCTGGTGCGTTGCATGATGCGCTCCGTGCGTCGTGAAGAAGAACGGCGACCGTGACCCTCTCTCTGGGTCACGGTCGCCGCAATGTTCACGCCGTCTGCCGCGAAGACCGCGGCGCGTACGTCACTGCATCCGCTGCGAGCCGGAGGCGCTGAGCTGCCGCCGCGACGTGCCGCGCCGGCTCACCTCGAGCTCCGGAACGAACTGCCGCTCCTCGAGCCGGATGGACCCGTAGCCTAACACGTTCGCCAGCGCCGACGACGCGGTCGTCACGTTCGTCGAGATGATGAACGATCCCCACGGCTCCGCGGCACCCGTGTTCACCTCATAGCCGAGGTCCGAGATCGCCATCAGCGTGAGCAGCGACAGCGGCTGCGCGCCGGAGCCGGCGAAGCCGTTCATCAACTCGTTGCCGTAGACCGACCGTCGCCAGTGGCTTCCCGCGGTGCCGGGGCCGCCGGTGTCCTCGAGCAGCGCGCGGTCGAGCGTCGGGTCGCCGGTCGCGCCGATCGTGAAGTTCGTGAAGCCCATCCCCGCCGACGCGCTCACGGCGCCCGCGCCGGAGTACGTGAAGCCCGACTGCGACAGCGCGACCCCGTTGTTGTACCGCGACGCCCACAGCGTCCCGAAGCCGAGCACGTGCCCCATCTCGTGGGTGATCACGTTCACGAGCTTGTTCTGCGTGATCATCAGCCGCATGTCCGAGCTGTCGAACTGCATCACGCCGACCGACGACATGCGCCGCCCGTTGTCCATCACCTTCAGGAGGCACGGGCCGGCCTGGCCGAGGATGTTCGACGGCCCGTCGATGGAGTCGATCCGCGCGAGGATCATCACGTCGGGGATCGTGTCGGTGTGCGCCTTCACGTCGTCGTCGCAGTCGCCGTCGCGCCACGAGAACACGAGCGTGTCCGTGGACTCGCGGATGATCCGCTCCCACCGCGCCTTCGCCGCCGCGAACGCGTCCTGGACCTCCTGCGCCGGCGTGGGGCCGAGGTACTTGATGGTGATGTGGAACGCCCCGTTCTTCGGCGCGCCGAGCACCTTCACCGGCACTAGGGCCTTGCCGCGGTCGGACGTGATCTGCACCTGCGCCGCGCCGACCGACACGCCCTTCACCTCGCCGTTCGCGTTCACCGTCGCGACCGACGGCGCAAGCGACGTGTAGCTGAGCGTGTGCCCGGCGAGCGACGTCGTGCGGAGCCCGCCGCCGTCGACGAGGATCGGGCGCAGCGTGCTCGTCTCGCCCGGCAGCACGCGCACCGTGTCCGGCGCTGCGATGACCGCGGTGACCGGCGCGCGCACCGCGACGATCTGCTTCGCCGCGACGAGCCGCTCGCCGCTCGCCCGGATGGTCGCCGTGCCGGCGCCGAGGAACTGCACCTTGCCGTACGGGTCCACCTGCACGACGGCCGGGTTGTCGCTCGAGTACGAGATCGGGCGGAACGGCGACGACGCGAGCGCCTGCCCCGCCGAGTCGGTGAACGTCACGAGCGCGCTGTCCTTCAGCCCCGCCCACGTCGTGTCGCCGAGCTTCTTCGGGTCGAGCAGACGGAGCGCGATCTTCGCCGCGAACGTCGGCCGCACCACGATCGTGCGGCGGCGCTGGATCGAGTCGCTCTTCGCCACGACGTCGACGAGTCCCACGGCGAGCCCGGAGAGCTTGCCCGCGTCGAGCGTCGCCTTCGTCGGGTCGGCCAGCGACACGGAGACCTGCCGGCCGAGCAGCACGCGGCCGGCGATGTCGCGCGCTTCCGCGACGAGCTGCGCCGACGTGCCGACGACGAGCGTGTCGCTGGCCACGCCGCCGACGAGGCGGACGCTGACGTCGCGCACCGGCACGGAGACGATGCGGATCGGCAGCGAGGCCGACGCCGCGCCGCTCGCCGCGGTGATCGTCGCGCTGCCGGGGCGCACGCCGGTGACCTCGCCGGCCGTGGACACGACCGCGACGGTCGTGTCGCTCGACGTCCAGGTGGCGCTCTTGACGGTCATGGGCTGGCCCTTCGTGTCGAGCCCGGACAGGGTCAGCGTCCGCGACTCGAGCTCGGACAGCGTGTCGAGCCGCTGCACGATGGCGATGCTCGCGAGCTCGGGGGCCTTGGTCGCGGTCGTCCCGTCACCTCCACCACCGCATGCGGCCAGCATGGCAGCAGCGACGAGGGAGACGGAGACTGCGGGACCCGTACGGAAGGAGAGGAGCGGGCGGATGCGCATGGATGGGCGAGGGCGACCGTCTGGATGCCGTCTAGATGCGTCAACACCCGAGAGGCAGGGGCCCCTCGGCGGCGACAATGTTGAGTATCGAGCATCCGGGGGACTCGCGAAAGGCGGCGGTCCGGGGAGCCTGGGTATTAACCCTGAGGCACCCGTCAGTTCCCCGAAAGTGGCGTCCGGGTGACCCAGGTCACCGGCAGCCTGGGACGTCGATGTGGGGGCAAGCGTCCACAGCCGTGGGAGTCTCATCCCTCCACTCACGCAGAGGATGTCCATGACGCAGATGCTCCGTCGTTGCCTGGCCACGACCGTGGTCGCCACCGTCGCCGTCGTCTCCACCTCGTGCGCCGACGACGCGCTCACCACGAGCGCGCTCGGCGCCAGCAGCGGCCGGGTCGTCGTGCAGCTCACCGACGCACCGTTCCCGGTCGATTCATTGAAGAGTGCCGACCTGTTCATCGTCCGCATCGACGGCAAGCAGGCGGACGCCGATTCGGCCGATGCCGACTCGCACACCGACGACGTGAAGGACGAGGGAAGCGACGACCACGGTGGCTGGAAGACGCTCGCCGAGCCGAACGCGAAGATCGACCTGCTCGCGCTGCGCGACGGCAAGGCCGCGACGCTCGGCGAGAAGGCGCTCACCGCCGGAACCTGGCGCAGCTTCCGCCTCATCCTCGACGCGAAGCAGTCGAGCGTGACGCTGAAGGACGGCACCGTGCTCACGTCGACGTCGAATCCGGGGATTAAATTCCCGAGCGCCGATCGGTCCGGCATCAAGATCCAGTTGAACCGCCCGCTCACCGTCGGCAAGGACTCCACGCAGACGCTGCTCGTCGACTTCGACCTCGGCAGCTCCTTCCAGATGAAGGGGCCGAACATGAAGAACGGGCTCACGCTGAAGCCGGAGATCAGGGGCACGGTGAAGTAAGGGCAGGAGGGCAGGAGCGCAGGAGGGCACGAGAGCCAGTCGCTCTCGTGCCCTCCTGCGCTCCTGCCCTCCTGCCCTTTAGGTTTCCGGCCATGCTCAACATCGATCTCAGTGGCAAGCGCGCGCTCGTCGCCGGCGTGGCGGACGATGCAGGGTACGGGTTCGCGATCGCGAAGGCGCTCGCCGAGGCGGGGGCCACGGTGTCGGTCGCGACGTGGCCGCCGGCGCTGAAGATCTTCCTGAACCTGCTCGAGCGCGGGAAGATGGACGACTCGCGCCGGCTCGCGAGCGGCGGGATGCTCGAGTTCGAGCGCATCTATCCATTGGATGCGGCGTTCGACACGCTGGCCGAGGCGCCCGAGGACATCCGGTCGAACAAGCGTTACACCGAGACCGGCGACTTCTCCATCGTCGGGATGGCGGAGCGGCTCGTCGCCGACTTCGGCGAGCGGCCGCTCGACATCGTGGTGCACTCGCTCGCGAACGGCCCCGAGGTGAAGAAGCCGCTCCTCGAGACGAGCCGCGCCGGCTACCTCGCGGCGGTGAGCGTGAGCGCGTACTCGCTCGTCGCGATGGTGCAGCGACTCGGCCCGCTCATGCGCCCGCGCGGGTCGTTCTGCTCGCTCACGTACATGGCGAGCGAGCGGGTGATCCCCGGCTACGGGGGCGGGATGTCCTCGGCGAAGGCGGCGCTGGAGAGCGACACGCGGCTGCTCGCGTTCGAGGCGGGGCGCAAGTTCGGCGTGCGCGTGAACACCATCTCCGCCGGACCGCTCGCCAGCCGCGCGGCGAGCGCGATCGGGATCATCGAGCGCATGGTCGACTACTGCGCCCAGAACACCCCGCTCCCCGAGCCGGTTCAGCCCACGGAGATCGCCACGGCGGCGGCGTTCCTCGCCTCGGACCTGGCGAGCGGGATCACCGGGTCCACGGTGTACGTGGACAAGGGGTACCACGCGATGGGGATGCCGGCGCAGGTCTGACACCGCGATTCCGAACCGCGGTTCTGGAACGGCGGTTCCCCCACGGCGGTTCTGGGGCGGCGGGAGGGGCTGACACGGCGGGGCGGGTACGGCGGGGCTGGTGCGGCGGGGCTGGTGCGACGGGGAAAGAGGACGAGCCGGTCGCCTTTCCGGCCCCGCGGTGTCCGCCCCGCCGTCTCCGCCCCGCCCGCATCAGCCCCTCCCGCTTCATCAGAACCGCCGTTCCGGAACCGCCGTTCCAGAACCGCTTCCAGGGAGCAAACGGTTTTCGAAACCTAGCTGTCTGAGTGCCCGTACCGACTACGGACCCTCAGCCCTCTAGGTATGCCCCCGAAACGCGACCGCCTGCACGGCACGCTCGACGCGCTCATCCTGAAGACCCTCACCTGGGGGCCGCGCCACGGCTACGCGATCAGCCGCTGGCTGCGCGAGACGAGCGGCGATGCGATCGTCGTCGAGGAGGGGTCGCTGTACCCGGCGCTCTACCGGCTCGAGCGCGAGGGATGGATCGCCGCCGAATGGGGCATCACGGAGCTCGAGCGACGGGCCCGGTTCTACGTGCTGACCCCGGCCGGACGGCGGCAGCTCGCCGACGAGGTCGAGGGGTTCCAGCGCTTCGTCGCCGCGGTCTCGCCGATCCTGCTCGCCAACTGACCCCGCCCCCCGGAGCCGCCGATGTCCGCCGACAAGCCCGTCCGCCGCGCCGCGCCCATCCTGCGGCGCCCCGCCGCGCAGGACGTGTCCGAGGAGCTGGCCTTTCACGTCGAGATGCGCACCCGCGAGCTGATCGCCGAGGGCCGCTCGCCCGAGGCCGCGCGGGCCGAGGCGCTGCGCGCGTTCGGCGACCTGCGCGCGGTCTCCGAGGAGTGCGTGGAGCTGGGCGACGCGCGCGACCGCGAGCGCGACCGCCGCGAGTGGTTCGGCGAGATGCGCCAGGACGTCACGTACGCCATCCGCCAGCTGCTCCGCACCCCGGCGTTCACGGCGATCGCCGTGCTCACGCTCGCGTTGGGCATCGGCGCGACGACGGCGATCTTCAGCGCCGTGCGGAGCGTGGTGCTGCGGCCGTTCCCGTTCGCGCACCCCGAGCGGGTGATGTTCCTGACCGAGAACTGGCAGCAGAACCAGGGGAGCGTCTCCGACGGCAACTTCGTCGACTGGTACGCGCGGCAGAAGTCGTTCGAGAAGCTCGCCGCGCAGCAGTTCATGGGCTTCACGCTCGCCGACCGCAACTCGGCCGACCGGCTCACCGGCACGAAGGTCACGAAGGACTTTTTCGACGTGTTCGGCGTGCGCCCCGCGTTGGGCCGCACGTTCCGCCCCGAGGAGGACGAGCCGGGGAACGACGCCGTCGTCGTGCTGTCGGACGCGCTGTGGCGCACGCGCTTCGGCGCCGACGCGGGCGTCGTCGGCAAGGAAGTGGAGCTGAACGGGCGCAAGTACACCATCATCGGCGTCATGCCCGCGTCGTTCGATCCGACGGCGTCGGGCGAGCAGCTGTGGGTGCCGCAGGCGTTCACGGCGGAGCGCAAGGCGCAGCACGACGAGCACCACAACCTCGTGATGGGGCTCGTGAAGCCCGGCGTCACGATCTCGCGCGCGCAGGCGGAGCTCACCGCGATCCAGAAGGACCTCAACGAGCGCTACCCGAACGCGAACGGCGAGCGCACGGTGGGCGTGCGCACGCTGTCGGAGGTCATCATCGGCGACTACCGCGATCGGCTGTTCGTCACGTTAGGCGCGGTGGGGTTCGTGCTGCTCATCGCGTGCGGCAACGTGGCCAACCTGCTGCTCGCCCGCGGCGCGGCGCGCGCGAAGGAGCTGGCCGTGCGCGCGGCGTTAGGCGCCCGGCGCGCGCGCATCGTGCGGCAGCTGCTCACCGAGAGCGTGGTGCTCGGCGTGGCGAGCGCGCTCGTCGGGCTCGCACTCGCGTACGGCGGCATCCGCGTGCTGCTCGCCGCGGCGCCCGAGGGCATTCCGCGGCTCGGCGAGACGCGCGTGGACCTCGCGGTGCTGTCGTTCGCCATGCTGACGGCGCTCGCGAGCAGCGTGGTGTTCGGCCTCGTGCCGTCGGTGCGCGCGTCGAAGCAGGACGTGCAGTCGACGCTGCGCGAGGGTGGGCGCGGCGCGGGCACGGTGAAGGACCACGTGCGGCAGGCGCTCGTGGTGGCCGAGGTCGCGCTCGCGTGCACGCTGCTCGCCGGCGCGGGGCTGCTCGTGCGCAGCGCCGTCTACCTGCAGCACGTGCAGCCGGGCTTCGACCCGACGGGCATCATCACCGCGCGCGTCGCGCTGCCGGAGCTGCAGTACAAGGATCCGGTCCGCATCCAGCAGACGTACCAGGCGATCAACGAGCGCCTCGCCGCGCTGCCGGGCGTGAAGGCGGCGTCGATCGTGTCGCGCGCGCCGCTCGCCGGCGGCGGCGGGTCGAACGGCCTGGTGCCCGAGGGGAAGACGCTGGAGACGGAGAACATCATCCAGTCGTCGTCGCGCTACACGGTGCCCGGCTACCTCGCGACGATGCGCATCCCGCTGCTGAAGGGGCGCGACTTCACGTCGGCCGACGTCGACGGCGCGCAGCGCGTGATGATCGTGAGCGAGACGCTCGCGAAGCGCGCCTGGCCGAACCAGGATCCGATCGGCAAGCGCATCCGGTGCTGCGAAGGGGACGAGAAGGATCCGCGCTTCAAGACGGTGGTGGGCGTGGTCGCCGACGTGCGCGCCGACGGACCGGCGGCCGACGTGCAGCCCGAGTTCTACCTACCGATCGCGCAGATGCCGCCCGACGCGTGGAACTGGACGCGCCGCACGATGACGGTCGTGGCGCGCGCCACGGGCGACGACGACCAGCACGTCGCCGCCGTCGGAGCCGCGATCCGCACCGCGGTGCGCAACGTCGACCCCAGCGTGCCGGTGTTCCAGGTGCGTCCGATGCGCGAGCTGCTGCACGGGTCGACGGCGGAGGCGCGGTTCAACACGCTGCTGTTAGGCCTGCTCGGCGGCGCGGGGCTCGTGCTCGCGATGGTCGGCATCTACGGCGTGGTGGGCTACTTCGTCACCCAGCGCACGACGGAGATCGGGGTGCGCATGGCGCTCGGCGCGTCGCCCGGCGACGTGCTGCGGCTGCTCACGTTCCAGGGCGCGCGCCCGATCCTGCTCGGCATCGTCGTCGGCCTGGCGCTCGCGTTCGCCGCCATGCGGCTGCTGCGCACGGCGGTGGTCGGCGTGAGCCTGAGCGACCCGACCGCGCTCGCCGGCGCGGCGGCGGTGCTCTGCGTGGCGGGCCTCGCGGCGACGCTCCTGCCGGCGCGGCGGGCGACCCGCGTCGATCCGGCGCGGACGATCATGCGGAGCTGAGGCGGGTATCAGGCGCACGGTCCGGCGACGAGTCGGACCGGCGCCCGCGGCACTTGCCGTTTGGGGGTCCCGGGTGCAAGCATCCCACGGGAACCGCGACGCCGCGCCCGTAGCCCACGGGTCCGCGGCGCGCGGCCCTTCGGAGCTCGAGCGGGGCCCTGGAGTCGCCCCCGAGGTCCATCAGAACCCGAGACCTCAGGCATGCCTACGGCGGTAGGATGCACGCGCTGTGGTTCGACGATCGCGCCCGGCCAGCGCTTCTGCAGCACGTGCGGCATGGCGGCGCCGCTGGAGTGCGCGTCGTGCGGCTCGTCCGTGCCCGCGGAGAGCCGATTCTGCACGCAGTGCGGCACGCCGATGCCGGTTCTCACGGGTCAGGGCACGCCGCCGGAGGGCTCCGCCGACCCGGCCCTCGGCGCCGACACGCCGGGTGGCAGCACGCCGGCCGGCGACACGCCGGGCCAGCGCGGCGACCTGATGCTGATGACGAGCTGGCGGCACGTCGCCCAGCATCTGCAGGCGGTGCTGCGCGGCGAGTTCGTCATCGAGCGCGAGATCGGACGCGGCGGGATGGCCGCGGTGTACCTCGCGCGCGAGCTGCGCCTCAACCGCCGCGTCGCGCTGAAGGTGATGTCGCCGTCGCTGCTCACCGGGCACAGCATGGTCGAGCGGTTCCGCCAGGAAGCCGTGACGGTCGCGAACCTGTCGCACGCGAACATCGTCACCGTGCATTCGGTGCGGGACATCGACGACCTGCACTTCTTCGTGATGAAGTTCGTCGACGGTCGCGCGCTCGACCGCATCGTCGCGGACCAGCGCCGACTGCCGCTCGCCGTCGTCCGGTCGATCCTGTTCCAGGTGGGCAGCGCGCTCTCGTACGCGCACCGGAACGGCGTCGTGCACCGCGACATCAAGCCGGCGAACATCCTCATCGACAAGAACGGCGACGCGATCGTCACCGACTTCGGCATCGCGAAGGTCGCCGAGTCGAGCGCGCACACGCAGACCGGGGTGCTCATCGGGACGCCGACGTACATGAGCCCCGAGCAGTGCGCCGGGCTGCCCGTGTCGGCGGCGTCGGATCAGTACGCGCTCGGGATCGTCGCGTACGAGATGCTCACCGGCAGTCCGCCGTTCAGCGGGCCGGGCCTCTCGGTGCTCCAGGCGCACATCGGGCGGCAGCCCGCGCCGATCGAGGACCTCGCGCCCGACTGCCCCCCCGAGGTCGCGCGGGCCGTCGCGCGCATGCTGGCGAAGGATCCCGCGGACCGCTGGCCGACCATCGGCCAGGCCGTCGCCGCGCTCGGCGGCGGCCCGCTGGCCGAGGACGACCCGTTGCGCGAGACGCTGGGCGAGATGGCCGGCGCCGCTCCGCTGGTGGCGCCCACCCCTCCCCCGCCGCCTCCCCCGCCGGTGCCGGGCGCCGTGCGCGTGACGCTCCCCGAGGGAGACTGGGAGGTCGGCGACGCGCTCCAGGCTACCGCCGCCGTCGCTGCCACCGACGGCACGTCGATGCCCGAGGTGACGGTGCGGTGGGAGTCAGATCCGGTCGACGTCGCGTCGGTCGACGAGTCGGGGCGGCTCGCGCTCCGCGCGCCGGGCACGGTGACCGTGCGCGCCCTGGCCGGCGAGGTGCTGGGCGAGGCGACGCTCGACGTCGCGCCCGCGCGGCCCGCCACGATCGACACCGAGCCGCCGCCGAGCCCGATGCGTGTCGGCGAGAGCTGGCGGCCCGTCGTCACGGTGCGCGATCGCCGCGGCGCCACGCTCGACGTCCCGGTGACGCTCGAGTCGACCGATCCCGCCGTCGTGCGCGTCGCGGACGGGGGCGACGTCGAGCCGCTCGCGGTCGGCACGGCGAGTCTGCGCGTCAGCGTGGACGACCTGTCGAGCGAGCTGCCGTTGGCGGTCATCCGCGCCACGGTGGCGGCGCTCGAGATCACGGCGTCCGAATCGGATCCGGAGCTCGGCGACCGGACGGCGTGGAGCGCGCGCGCCCTGGACCGCAGAGGGCGGCCCGTCGGCGACGCGCCCATCCGGTGGCGGTCGAGCGACCCGCGCGTCGCGACGGTGGACGACCACGGCCGGGTCGAGGCGGTCGGCGTCGGCCACGCGACCATCTCCGCGGCGGTGGACGGGCAGGGCGCGTCGATGCCGGTGCACGTCCGGCGCCCGGCGGTGGCCGGCCTGGAGCTGGACGTGCCGGCGACGGCCCTGCTGGTGGGAGAGCAGGTCCAGCTGCGAGCCGTCGCGCGCGGTCGCCGAGGCGAGCCGCTCGACCGCCCGGTGCGGTGGACGAGTGCCGATCCGTCGGTGCTGGAGGTCTCGGCGACGGGCATCGCGGTGGCCCGCGCGGCCGGCACGGCCTCGGTGACGGCGGAGTGCGAGGCGCAGCGCGAGAGCGCGGATCTGGCCGTCATCACCGCCTCGATCACGGAGCTGTTCCGGCCGGAGCCGACGCCGGTGTCGTCGTTCGAGCCGCCACCGGCCGAGCCGCCACCGGCCGAGCCGGCGCTGGCCGAGCCAGCGCTGGCCGAACCGGCGCTGGCCGAACCGGCGCTGGCCGAGCCGGCGCTGACGACGAGCGAGCTCACGCCGCGGTCCGACCCGACGCCGATCGCGGCCCCGATCCCGGAGCCGGCGATCGAGCCGCCATCGGTCGTCGCGCCGGTCGACTCGCCGCCGGCCGCGCCGTCGCCGGTGGTCGCGGAGGCACCGGCCTACTCGGCGTCCGACGAGATTCACGCCGTACGCGACACGAGGCCGAGCGGCCGTCGCGTTCTCGTCCCCGCCGCGGCGGCGACCGTGCTGCTGCTCGTCGTCGCCTGGTTTGCCACCACGCGGCGATCCGCCCCCACGCCGGCGGAGCGACCCGCGCCGACGGCGCAGACGGCGAAGACGCCGGCCACTCCCGTGGTCCCCGACAGCGCGCCGACGCCGCAGCAATCAGCGCCCGTCGTCGCGCCCCCCCCGCGCCGACGCCCGCGCCGCAGACTCCCGCCCTGCCGCCGGCAGCGGCGACGCAGCGCCCCCGACCGACCACGAGCACGCCGTCCCGCACGCCGACGCGGCCGGCTCCGTCTGCCACGTCGACCGCCAGCAAGTCGTCGCCGACGCGGCCCGTCGAGACGGCGCCGGCTCCCACCCCGCAGCAGGCGGCCGCGAACCCGCCGCGCGACGCGGGTACGACGCCGGCCGGGTCACCCCCCGGAACACCCACCGCGCCCGCGGCCTCGGCGGCGGCGCCACCGGCGGGCGAGTCGCCCAACGCGGCCGCCGAGGCGCGCGCGGGGATGCAGCGCGCGATCGCCGCCTACGCCGCCGGCATCCGCGCGCGCAGCGTGAGCGACATGCAGCGCGCGTTCCCGGCCATGTCGGCGAGCGTGCAGCGCAACTGGAGCGCGCTGTTCTCCGCCGTGCGCGACATCGACGCGCAGACGTCCGACATCGAGCTCACCCCGACGGGCGCTGGCGACGGCGGCGGCGCGACGCTGTCGCTGGCCGTGAGCTTCCCGAACCCCGCGAACCGGCGGCCGTGCACGCAGGTCACGCAGCTGCGCCTGCGTCTCGCCCGCGCGGGCGCCACGTGGCACATCGTCTCGCTCGAGCAGACCGGCAGCACCAGCAGCCCGGGGTGCAACGGGTGACGCGCGGCGGGCCGCGCGTCACGACGCGTCGGTCAGTGGAACGTGCGCTCGAGGCCTAACGTGAAGATGCCGCTGCGCGCCTGCATGCCGCCGTTGCCGAGCGGCAGGATGCCGTTCACCACGAGCATGGCGGGGCCGAGCTGGAACTTCGCGCCGGCGGAGACGTTCACGACGTTGTCGGTCCGCTCGGGGATGTTGGTCGCGGCGAGCGTGCCTGGCTTGCTGCCGGCGAACGTGATGGTCTCGGGGAGCGTGAGCGGGCTGCTGCCGACCTCGAGCTCCGAGATGAGATCGACGGCGATCGTGGCCTTCGGCGCCACGAGCTGATCGAAGCCCGCCGTCAGCAGCACCGCGTCGGTCTGCGTGTCGCCACTCCGGAACGCGTAGCCGCCGTTCACGTGCGGGGAGAAGTTCCCCATCCGCGCCGAGAGGATGCCGAGCGCGCGGATGGCGAGGTGACCGGTGCCGGTGAAGTTGTCCGCGTCGCCGGTCGGCAGGCGGCCGTCGCCCATGATCGAGAAGCCGACCTTGTCGCCCTCCACGACGTTCGCCTTCGCGCGCAGGGCGACGTCGCCGATGCCGGTGTGCGTCCCGTTCACCGACGTGGTGGCGGTGAACTGGGGGTTCGCCGGATCGGTGCCGAAATAGTGCAGCCCGGTCGGGGCGCCGGCCCAGTTCAGGATGGTCGCGTTGCTCGTGCCGCGCAGCGACGAGTAGACGACCGGCACCGCGACGCCGATGTCGAACCGGTCGCTCACGCCGTAGGTCGCGAACACCGCCGTCGACTGCAGGTTGAGCGTGAGCGCCGGCTTCACGTTGATGTAATCGTACTCCGACGCGAAGTCGCCGAGCCCGGGCTGGCCGGCGTCGGCGTGCTTGAAGTTGAAGCTCATCCCTTTCAGGCTCGTCCCGCGCAGCCGGTTGAAGCCGATGCGCGTGGTGTTCACGCCGAGGAGGAGCCCGCCTCGTCCGAGCGTCTGGGCGCGCTCGGCGAAGATCGGCCCGGCCGATGTCGCGGTGCTGACCGGGGCGCCGTTGACGAACCGGAACGTCGCGCCGCTCGTGCTGGCGCTGATCGGGATGCTGCCGAGCGTGGCACCGATGGCGCCGTTCAGGAAGCCGAGCAGGTCGCCGTTCGCCGCGACCGAGGAGCCGATGTAGTGGCCGACGTGGATGTTGGACGGCCCGCTGAGCGAGAGGCACAGCGGCTGGGCGCAGGTGCCGAACTTGAACAGGCTCTGGATGTCCTGACTGAGCGTCTGGGCCGACGACGGCCGAGCGAGGACGAGAGCGAGGGCGAGGACCGGCGGGAGTGCACGACGCATGACCGCTCCTGGAAGGGGACGAACCCACGTCACGACCGCTCTTGCAGCGTATCGTGCGGGCCGGCGCGGGGATGCAGCCTAACGGTCGATGACGCGCGAGCACCGGCGCTGCGCCGCGCCACATTGCACCGGCGTCACGGGGCTGGCAAGGCTCGGCGGCGATGCGAGACGTCAACGGAACACGTCAACGCGGCGCGATGCCGTGGCGCATCAGCACGGCGCGCACCCGATCGAGCGGGATCGCCTCGACGGTGCCGCCGCGCGACGTGACGGTGGTTGCCGCGAAGATCGAGTCGTAGATCGCCTCCTCGGTCGCCTCGGCGGCGGCGGCGAACACGGCAGAGAGGTCGGGGCCGTCGTTGGGCAGTTCCTCGGCGGCGACGCGCGGAGCGGAGGTGTTGCGGCGCACCTTCGGCGAGGTGGAGAACGCGATCACGTAGTCGCCGGAGCCGTTCGACGCGTACGAGCCCGTGCGGCCGAGTCCGAGCAGCGCGCGCGACGCGAGCCGCCTGAGGTTGCGGTCGCCGATCGGCGCGTCCGTCGCGACGACCATGACGATCGAGCCGTCCGCGCCCGCGTCGTCGCCGCCGCGCGTGGTGTCGCCGAGGGCGCGCACGAACGGATGGCGGCCGAGCTCCTTCCCCACCGGCGCGCCGGCGACCTGCAGCACGCCGCCGAAGTTGCTCTGCACCAGCACGCCCACGGTCCAGCCGCCTAACGACGCGGGCAGCTTGCGCGATGAGGTGCCGATGCCGCCCTTCCAGCCGAACGCGATCGTCCCCGCGCCGGCGCCGACCGTGCCCTCCGCCACCGCGCCGCTCGCCGCCGCGTCGAGCGCGGCGCGCACATGCTCGGGGCGGACGGGCCGCGAGCGGATCGCGGCGTTCAGCGTCCCGTCGTTCGTCTCGGCGACGACGGGGTTGATCGAGCGCACGCGGTCCATGCCGGGGCGGGCGAGCAGCCAGTCCACGAGCGCGTCGGCGGCGCGCCAGACGCACAGCGTGCAGGTGAGGAGCACGGGCGTCTCGAGCTCGCCGAGCTCGTTGACCTGCGTGCTGCCTAACAGCTTGCCGAAGCCGTTGCCGACGACGATGGCCGCGGGCACGCGGTCGCGAAACCAGTCGTCGCCCGGCGGCAGGATCGCGGTGACGCCCGTGCGCACGCTGTCGCCTTCGGTCACCGTCGCGTGGCCGACGCGCACGCCGTCGACGTCGGTGATGGCGTTCCAACGGCCGGGCGCGAACACGCCCGGCGCGACGCCGAGGTCGCGGGCACGCGCGCGGCCTGGCGCGACGGGAGTGGAGGACATCGGCTGGGCGGTGAGGGCACGCGCGCCGACGAGGGCGACGACCGTCGCGAGCGCCGCGTGCGTCGCCGGCATGAGGTGGGAGCGCATGCGCGCAAGCTTTCCGCGGTCGCGGCGGGCGTCAACCGGCATCGACGCCGTCGACAAACGATCCCGCGCGCGCGACTGTCCATACTGCACCGGACATGATCCCCGCCTCACCACCGGATCCGCGATGCGCCTTCGCCCTCTCCTCCTCGCGTTCCTCGCCGCACTCGCCGCGGCGCGGCCGTCGCCCGCCCAGCGCAGCCCGACGGGCCACTTCGAGCTCTCGCCGCCGTACGCGGACGAGCAGCGCGTGCACCTCATGCTGAGCGACACCGACGACTGGCGGCGCGGCTCGTCGTCGTTCGACGTCCCGGCGAGCGCGCTGCAGGGCTTCGACCTGCGGCGGCTCTCCGCCGACGGGGAGCCGGTGCGCTTCCGCCTCGTGCGCGACGCGGGCGCGATCGAGTTCACCGGACGCGTGGTCGACCGGCACGTGGTGGGGCGCTACGCCTTCGCGCCCGACGCGCGCTTCGTCGACGCGATGCGCACGCGCGGCTACGAGCGGCCCGACGAGTCGGAGCAGTTCCAGCTCGCGCTCTACGACATCGGCACGGCATTCCTCGACGAGCTGCGGACGGAGCGCTACACGCGGCCGGCGGTGGAGGATCTCGTGCGCATGGGGACGCACGGCGTGACGCTCGACTACGTGCGCGAGCTCGACGCCCTCGGCTACCGCGTCGGCACGGCGGACGCGCTCGTGACGCTGCGCGACCACGGCGTGACGCCTGGCTACGTGCGGGAGCTGAGGGACGCCGGCTACCGGTCGCTCGATGCGGACGAGCTGCGCACGCTGCGCGACCACGGCGTGAGCGCGTCGTTCGCGCGCGAGCTGTCGGCGCTCGGGCTCCCGCGGCTGTCGACCGAGGATCTGCGACGCGCGCGCGACCACGGCGTGACGGTGAACTTCGTGGACGGCATGCGGCGCGCGGGACTGGGCGGCCTGGGCATCGAGGATCTCATCCGCCTGCGCGACCACGGCGTGACGCCCGCGTTCGCGGAGACGGCGCGGCGGAACTACGACGCGCGCACCGTCTCCGAGATCATCAGGCTGCGGGACAGTGGGGTGCGGTAGTGCCGATGAAGCGGCGCTCGCACTTCGGCGCTGTTACTTCGGCGCTCGAACCGCGGCGCGGGTAAAGCGTGGGATCAGCGCCGCGGGTACAGCGCCGCCTCACCGGCGCCGAAGCATCAGCGCCGCTTCATCAAGTTACACCGTCTTCAGTTTCCACCCGCCCCGCTTGAAGAGCACCGCCGAGACGACGGCCATCACCGAGAACGCGACCGCGATCGACACGTACACGCCCGTGGGGCCGAGGCCTAACGGCTTCGCGAGCACCCAGGCCAGCGGGATCTCGAACGCCCAGAAGATCGCGAGGTTGAGCAGCGTCGGCGTGCGCGTGTCGCCGGCGCCGTTGAACGCGGCGACGAGCACCATGCCGAACGCGTAGAACAGGAATCCGCTCGCCACGATCCGCAGACACGACGCGCCGTAGCGCAGCGTCTCCGGCTCGTGCGTGAACAGCGCCACGATCCACGGGGCCGCGACGACGAACAGCACGCCGACCGCGCCGAGGAACGCGAGGTTGTAGAAGCCCGTGCGCCACACCGCCCGCTCCGCGCGCTCGGGATCGCGCGCGCCGAGCGCCTGGCCGACCATCGTCGCCGCGGCGTTCGACAGCCCCCACGACGGCAGCAGCGCGAACAGCACGACGCGGATGCCGATCGTGTACCCCGCGAGCGCCATGCTGCCGAACGTCGATACGATGCGCACGAGCCCGATCCAGCTCGCCGTGCCGATCAGCGACTGGTACACGCCGGAGCGCGCGATCGTCGCGATCTGCCGCATCACCGCGAGGTCGAGCCGGAGGTGCCGCCGCGACACCGCGACGCGGCTGTCGGGGCGCGTGAGGCGCCAGAGGGCGAACAGCGCGCCCGTGCCGCGACCGACCGTCGTCGCGATCGCCGCGCCCGTCACGCCGAGCGCGGGGAACGGTCCGAGCCCGAAGATGAGGCACGGTCCGAGCCCGATGTTGATCGCGTTCGCGAGCCACAGCACGCGCATGGCGATCGCCGCGTCGCCCGCGCCGCGGAAGATGGCATTGACGACGAACAGCGTGATCACCGACACCTCGCCACCGAGCATCACGCGCGCGTACGACGTGCCGATCGCGAGAATCCCCGGCGTCGCGCCCATGAGCGCGAGCAGCCGCGGCGCGAGCAGCACGCCCGCCGTGCCGAGCACGATGGACACGGCGAGCGCGAGGATGATCGCCTGCACCGCGCTGCCCGCCGCGCGCTCCGGATCCTTCTCGCCGATGCGCCGCGCCACGACCGCCGTCGCACCGATGGCGAGTCCCATGGCGAGCGCGTAGACGATTGTGAGCAGCGACTCCGTGAGCCCCACGGTCGCGACCGCGTCGGAGCCGAGACGGCCGACGAAGAACACGTCGCACACGGCGAAGATGCTCTCCATGGCCATCTCGAGCACCATCGGCACCGCGAGCAGCAGGATCGCGCGGCCGATGGAGCCCTGCGTGTAGTCGTGCGGCGCGCCGCGCAGGGCGTCGCGCACGCTCGACCAGAAGCCGGGCTCCTCCGGCTCGTTAGGCTCGTTAGGCTCCGACTCGGGCGCGAGGCGCAGTGGCGGCCGCTCCGACGCCGGGGGCCCCGGAGGCTCGGGTGGAGGCTTCGGTGGCGCGCGCTCGCCGCGCTCCGCCAGACGCGCGTCGCGGTGGAAGAACGTCGTGGGCGCCAGCGCGGGGAACTGCTCGAACGCGTCGAACGTCGCGGAAGACATATGACCGCTCCCTTGTCGTTGAGGAAAACGAGTCGCCCCACCTGGCCCGGATCGGCACAGGTGGGGCGACTCGTCTCGCGGAGAAGGGCGCGGTTGTCGGCGCCTATGTCTCCAGAGTCCCTGTGCGATCGATCATGACGCACGTGACGACGTCCATCCCCCACGCGCACGCCTTCTGCGCCGGCTCGGCGAGCCGGACGGCGAAGTCGGAGGTGTAGGTGGAGATCAGGCGCATCGATCGGACATTGAGGACTCTGACGTGCGCGCTTCGCGGCGCGCGGGGCAGCACAGTACGAGAGACTCGTCGTGCTGTCAATGGGTCACATCGCATTCGCGCAACAACGCGACGATATCGTGATCGGTCGCGTGCGGCCGCGGCGCGAGGTCGCGCGCGCACCATCGGCGCGCGGCAGCGGTCGCGGCCGCGGCGTCGACGTCGCCGACGCGCGTCGCCCACGTCGCGTGCTCGAGGAGCAGCGCGCCGATCACCGTTCGGCCGAGCGACATCGCGAACGCACGCGCCCCACGCTCGGCGTCGTCGCGGTCCGCGGGCCGGGCAGCGGCGAGCGCGTCGACGGCCGCGCCCACGGATGTCGCCGCGTCGGACAGCGCATCGGGAGCGGCCTGCACACGGCGCGTCGCGTCGGCGAGCAGCGCGGCGAGCGACCCGTCGCGCTCGATCGCCCGCAGCACGTCGAGGCTCAGCACGTTCGTCGTTCCCTCCCAGATCGCGAGCACCTGCGCGTCGCGCAGCAGCCGCGGCAGGCCGGTATCCTCGACGTAGCCGGCGCCGCCGAACGCCTCCAGCGTCTCGCTCGCGGCGGCGACGGCCTGCCTGCCCGTGAGCAGCTTCGCGACGGGCGTCAGCAGGCGCAGCACCGCACGCTCGTCGCCGGTCGCGTCGCCGCACTCCTCGCGGCCGAGCAGCGCCGCGACGTGCAGCACGAGCGCGAGCGCGCCGCGGGCCTCCAGCTCGAGATCGGCGAGCGTCGCGGCGTGCAGCGGCTGGTCGATCAGCGGGCGCCCGAACGCCTCGCGCCGCGTCGCATAGTCGCGCGCGAGCATCAGCCCACGGCGCATGCCGGCCGCGGCGCACACCGCGTTGTACACGCGCGTGACGTTCAGCATCTCGGCCACGGTGCGCACGCCGCGCCCGATCTCGCCGACGAGCCGCGCGGGCGCGCCGTCGAGCGTGAGCTCCGCGGTGGGGAGCGCGCGGGTGCCCAGCTTCTCCTTCAGCCGCTCGACGCGGATGCCGCGCAACGCGCCGTCGGCGTCGCGGAGCCGTACCTGGAACAGGCTGAGCCCCGCGTCGGTGCGGCCCAACGCGAGCGCCATCTGCGCCGTCGTCGCCGACGTGAACCACTTCACGCCGTGCAGCCGCCACGTGCCGTCGTCGAGCGACACGGCGACGGTGCTCGTGCGCGAGACGTCGGAGCCGCCAGTGCGCTCGGTCATCCACTGTCCCGACGTCCAGAACCGTGCGGGGTCGCGCGACGTCAGGTGCGCATACGAGTCGGCCAGCTCGGCGTCGTGCGCGCCGTGACGCGCGAGACAGCGCGCGGCGCCGTCGGTCATCGCGAGCGGGCACGAGTACGTCGCGCTCGACGGGTGGAACAGGTACAGCTTCGCGAGCTGGTGGACGCGCGACCAGCTGCCTAACGCGCGCTCGTACGCGATGGCGACGAGCCCCTCCTCCGCGGACACGCGATCGAGCGCGCGCCACGCCTCGCTCGTCTCGATGCGGTCGACGCGCCGGCCCCACGCGTCGTAGGGCACGTGGCGCGGCGGCTCGGCCTCGGCGGCGTCGGCGAGCGCGAGGAGGTCGCCGGCCGCGCGGGCGCCGAAGCGCTCCAGATCCGGCTCGACGCGCTCGTGCACGTCCGCGGGCAGCAGGCGGCGCAGCTGCGACCGCAGCGCGGCGTCGCCCGTGAACGTGTTGCCTAACGACGGTGGAGGCTGGAAGAAGGTCATGTCGGAACCGCCGTGCGCAGGCGCTAGGTCTCCCGGACGAACCACGCTCTCGCCCCGGAGAAGTCGAACACCAGCACCCCACCCTCGCCGAGCGCGAAGTGCGTCGCCACGGCGTGCGGGTGCTCGGGGTTATCGGTGCGGAGCACGTCGCCATCCACGCGATAGATGAGCCGCACCACGTGCTCGTGCCCCTCGACCACGATCGTGTAGAGCAGGCGCCCGCCGGGCCGGAACTCCATGCGCACGCCCGGCGCGAAGTCGAGCGCGGCCTCCGCCCGCAGCAGCCGCCAGCGGCCCAGCAGCCAGGGAGGTGCCTCGTGCGGGTCCATGCGCCAAAGATACAGCGCCGATACGGCCGGGGCCGCATAAGCGCGTGCCGCGTCCGGGACGTGTACTTCCCGTGACTACACGCACACGACCGCTCGCCCGGCCGAGCATCGGCGTCTGGGGGCCGTTCGTGGCCGTGATGATCGTGCTTGGCGCGCTCGCCGTCGCGCCGCTCGTCACGAGCGCGCGCGCACGTCAGCTCCGCGCCCCGCTCAGCGAGGGCGCCGAGCCGGCGCTCGTGCGCGTGAACGACCTGCAGGCGACGCTCGCCGCCGAGCTCTATGCCGCGACCGACTGGAGCCGCGGCGGCGACGGCCCTGCGCTCGGGCGCTACCGCGACGCGGTCGCCGCCGAAGGAACCGATCTCGCGTCGCTCGCCACGCTCGTGGCGCGGATCGACGCGACGAGCGCCGGCGACCTCTCGCGCGTGACCGCGGCGGTGCGGCGGTGGCACGGCCCGTCGTCGACGCAACCGCCGCCGACGACCGACGATCCGCTCGGCCTCGCGGCGCTCGACGCGGCGCAGCGGCTCGAGACCGACCTGCAGCGGTTCGCCGACGGACGGCGGCGCGACCTGCGGAGCGCGATCCAGCTCGACGTGCGCATGGCCGCCGCGCTCGTGCCGATGGCCGTCATCGGGGTCGCGCTGCTCGCGTGGACGAGCTGGCGCATGGCGTCGCTCGCGTACGTGGCCGAGGAGCGGCGCGAGCGGCTCGCCGCCGCGTCGCGCAGCCGCGAGGCGCTGTTCCGCGGCGTGTCGCACGACCTGCGCAACCCGCTCGGCGCGGCGTCGGCGTACCTGCAGCTGCTGTTAGGCACCGAGGTGTACGGCCGGCTCGGCGAGCCGCAGCGCGAGGCGATCGCGCGCGCCGATCGGCTGGTGCGCAGCGCGCTGCAGTCCACGGGCGACCTGCTCGACCTCGCGCGCGCCGACGCCGGACACCTCCCCGTACGCGGCGTGCCCGTGGCGCTCGACGTCCTCGTGCGCGAGGTGGTGGACGACCACGCCGCGGCGGCGGCGCGCGCCGGCCTCGCGCTCTCCGTGGTCGTCGACGACGGGACCGACGTCGAGCGGAAGTGGCTCGAGCTGTCGACCGATCCCGGGCGCGTCCGACAGGTGCTCACGAACCTGCTGTCGAACGCGATCAAGTACACGCCGCGGGGCGGCGCGGTGGAGGTGCGCGTGCTCCGCGCCGAGGCGACGCGCGTCGCGGTCGAGGTGCGCGACACCGGCCCGGGGATCCCGCCGGAGCACCGCGAGGCGGTGTTCGAGGAAGCGATGCGGCTGCCCGGCACGCACGCGGTCGCGCCGGGCGCGGGGATCGGGCTCGCGTCGGCGCGGCGCGTGGCGCGCGCGTTGGGCGGCGAGCTCACGGTGAGCGACGGACCGGCGGGTGGCGCCGCGTTCACGCTGTGGCTGGAGAAGCGAGCGACGACCGACGCGTGACGCGTGACGCGCGCCGCGCGCCGCGCCGCGTGCGACGCAATCCGTTCGCACCGCGTCGGCGTACTCCCCTCGCGCGTGCAGAGCGCGCCCGCCGGCACCGGCTGCCGGCCGGCCCCGGTCCACGAAGGGAGGCATTCCATGTCCAGCACCGCGACGCAGGCCCCGTCCGCCCTGTACGCCACCGCCGACGTCGACGCGACCGTGAGCGAGCTATACACCGTGTTCAACCGGCGCGACTTCGGCGCGCTCCAGCGCCTCGTCCCCGACGACGCGACGCTCACGATCATGCCGACCGGCGAGACCGTGCGCGGAGCGGCGGGCGTCGAGCAGTTCATGCGCGGCTGGGTCGACGCGTTCAGCGACGGCCACATCGAGATCGACACGCTCGCCCAGGGCGGCGACATCGTCGTCTGCGAGTTCCACGGCATCGGCACGCACAGCGGCACGCTGCGGACGCCGGTCGGCGACATCGCCGCGACGGGACGGCCGGTGAACGTGCCGTTCTGCGACGTGATCCAGCTGCGCGACGGGCGCATCGCCGCGATGCGGACCTACTTCGACGCCGCGACGTTCGCGCGGCAGTTGCAGGGCTGAGCGAGCGCGCCTAATGTGGTAGCCCGCCGCGGCTCGGCCGCGGCGGGTCGAGCGTCTCCGGTGTCGTGGTCGGAGCAGCGGCTGTCGTTAGGCATTGTCGCGCCGCGGACGTGGCCGCGGGCCCACTCCCTTCGTAACCCTGGGGGATCGACGATGAGACGACCGCTTCTCGCAGTCACGCTGTTAGGCGTCATGATCGGCGCCTCGCCCGGCGCCGCGCGCGCGCAGCGTCTGTACGGTGCGATCGGCCGTGGATCGACGGCCAATCCCGGCGGGCTGGTGATCGTCGACCAGACGAACGGCACCGAGACGCTGCTCCCCGTCATTCCGCCGCGCAATCCCGGCAACACCGGCCTCGCGTTCGGCCTCGACGGCACGCTGTGGGACACGATCATCACCGGCAACGTGTTCGGCGGCGCGCCGGTGTCGGCGTTGGGCCAGCGCGACCCGACCACCGGCGCGCTGATCGGGACACCGGTGCCGGTGAGGTTCGGCGGGCAGGGCATCGCGATCACCGACCTCGCGGTCCAGCCGGGCACCGGCACGCTCTTCGGCACCAACATCGTCGTCAGCCCGACCGCGCCGCCGGTGTCGAAGCTGTACACGATCGATCCGCTGAGCGGCGCGGCATCGCTCGTCGGCACGTTCTTCGTGCCGGGGGGACCGGCCTTCCCGATCGGCGCGCAGGCCATCGCGTTCGCGCCGGACGGCACGCTGTACCTGACGGAGCTCGTCATCGACCCGACGACCGGTATGCCGGTGGACGCGCGGCTCGACATCGTGAACCCGGCGACGGCGGCGATCCTCACACGGGGTGCCCCACTCGGCATCGGCGAGGACGGGCTGGGAGGGCTCGCCGTTCGCTTCGACGGAGCGATCTTCGCGTCGAGCGGTCCGGAAGGGAACATCTACCGCGTCGACCTGACGAGCGCCACGCTGCTCGGCACCCTCGGACAGAACGCCGGCGTCGGCGGCCCGGGCGACCTCGCGTTCGCGCCCGTGCCCGAGCCGGCGACGCTTCTCCTCCTGGCTGCCGGTCTCGTCCCGATCGCGTGGACCCGGCGTGCGCGGCGCAGCGGACGTCACGGTCGTCTGTAGACGGTCCCTCCGCGCATCACGAACACCACCCGCTGCAGCGCCGTGACGTCGGCGAGCGGATCCCCGTCGACGGCGACGAGGTCCGCGTCGAGCCCCGACGCCACGGCCCCGGCGCGGTCGGCGATGCCTAACGCGCTCGCGGCGAGCGACGCCGCGGAGACGATCGCCTCCATCGGCCCCTGACCGGCGCGCACCCGGCACACCAGCTCGTCCGCGTTGTGCCCGTGTGCGCCGGCCACGGCGTCGGTCGAGAAGATCACGCGCAGGCCCGGCGTGTGGATCGCGCGGCGGAACGTCTCGCGCGCCGTCGGCAGCGCCCGCGCGAGCACATCGAACGCGTCGGGAGAGAACCCGGAGCGCGCGTAGGTCGTGCGGTGATCCAGGTAGTTCTGGAACACCAGGCACACCTGCGGCCCGAACCACGTGCCCCGCTCCGCCATGAGCCGCAGCTCGTCGTCGGTGGCGAGCAGCCCGTGCTCGATCTCGGTGCAGCCGGCGAGCGTCGCCGCGCGCACGCTCACCGCGCTGATCGCGTGCACCACGGTGCGACGGCCCAATGACCGCGCCTCGCCGCAGATCGCCGCGAGCTGCGCGTCGCTCAGCGTCTGTCCACCGCCGCCGCCGAGGCCCTCCGACGCGAAGAGCTTGACGAGGTTCGCGCCCTGGGCGACGCGCGCGCGCACGATGGCGCGCATCGTCTCCGGCGGCGGCGACGGGTCGACGATCGGCTGCAGCGACGTGAGCACGCGCGGTCCCGCGATGCGCCGTGCCTCGATCGAGTCGCGCACCGGCCCGTCCTCGGGGCCGCCGACGCTCTGCACGGTCGTGAACCCGGCGTCGAGCATCGCGCGCGCATTGGCCGCGATCGCGCGGTACGAGTCGGTCGGCGTATCGCCGTCGTCCGGGGCGTGCAGCACGCCGCGGCGATTGAAGTACCAGCCGAGGTGCACGTGCGCATCGATGAGCCCCGGGAGCAGCGTGCGGGCGCCGAGGTCGTACGTCACCGGACCGCGCGTGCGCACGCCCGTGTCGACGCGCGCGATGCGCCCGCCCTCCACCGTCACCACGACGTCGTGCGCCGCGCCGCCGCGACCGTCGAGCAGCGTGGCCGCGCGGATAGTGATGGTCGAGTCGGGAGGGCGCTGGGGGACGGGACGGGTACACCCCCAGGCGCTCGCCGTTAGGCACGCGAGGATCCGACGTGCCGCACGCCGAGCAGTCGCGCCCCGGGCGCGGATCACCGCTCGCCCTCCCCGAGATACCTCTCCAGAAACCGCATCGTCTCCGTCCAGCTCTCCCGCCCCGCCGGCGTCTCGAGCAGCACGCCGAACGAGTGCCCGCCGGGCGGAGCGTGGAACTCGCGGTAGCGATAGAGGCCGCTCCGCACCTTCCCCGCCGCCACCATCGAGTCGCGCAGGATGTGGTTCTCGGCGATCAGCACGTCCTCGTCGTTGTCGGCGACGTGCGACAGCACCGGCGTGGCGAGCTCGCGGGCGTGCGCCGACGGCGACCGCTCCACGTACGGCCGCGGGTTCGCGGCGAGCGTGGCACCGTAGGCCGGCTGCGCGGCGAAGATCGCCTGGTACCAGTCGGGGTGCGTGCGCATGCGCGTCGGCAGGTCGGCGACGGGCACGTGCGCGACGGCGGCGCGGAACAGCCCCGGGTGACGCAGCACGGCGAGCAGCGCGATGTAGCCGCCGTGGCTGTAGCCCATGATCACCGCGCGGTCGAGATCCGCCCACGGCGCGAAGCGCGCGAGCCAGTCGCGCGCGAGCACCACGTCGTCCACCTCGCGCCCGCCGTAGTCGATCGCGGCATAGAAGCGCGGGCCGTATCCCGTGCTCCCGCGGTACTCGGGCGCGATCACCACCCAGCCGCGGCGGACGAGCGCGCGCACCTGCTCGAGATGCACCGCGTTGAAGTCGCCGTGCACGCCGCCATGCACGAACACGATCGTCGGCCGCGGATGCGTCGTGTCGCGCGGCGCGAACAGGTACGCCGGGATCGTGAGGTCGTCCGCGCCCGCGTACGCGACCTTGCGCACGAGCATCTCCCGGCCGAGCGCGGCGACGAACAGCGCGTCGGTCTGCCGCTTCTCCGCCACCTGCGCGTCGAACGGCGGCTGGGCGGCGAGCAGCAGCGCCGCGCTCAGCGCGACGAGCAGCGTCCTCGCGGCGAGTCTCACCCGCGCGCGACCCAGCGCCGCTCGGTCTCGTCGCGCCTCCCGAGGAACTCGCCGACGGCGGCGAGCGGCGCGGCGTGGTCGCAGATCGTCTTCAGCGCAGCGAGCACCGGCACCGCGATGAACGCGCCCGGCACGCCCCACATGAACCACCAGAATGCGAGCCCGACGAAGATCGCCACCGGGTTCAGCGTCAACCGGTGCCCGAGCAGCATCGGCGTCACCGCGTTCGCCTGCAGCAGGTTGATCGTCAGGAACGCGCCCGGCACGAGCAGCGCGTGCCCCACGTTGTCGAACGTCGTGAGCGCGGCGAGCAGCAGCACGAGCGTCATCACCGTCGCGCCGAGGTACGGCACGAACTCCAGCACCATGACGAGCGTGCCCCACAGCAGCGCGTTCGGCATGTCGAGCAGGTACATCGTGCCGGCGACGACCAGCCCCTCCATCAGGTTGATCAGCGTCTGCGTGAGCAGGTACGTCGAGATCGACGACTCGATCGCGCGCGCTACGGTCACCACGTCGCGCTTCGACTCCTCACGCGGTATGACCTTCACGAGCTTCTGGAGGAACAGGTCTCCCGCGGCGAGCAGGAAGTAGAGCAGGAAGATCACCTCGAGCAGCCCGGCGAGCAGCTTCTGCGTCGTGCCGAACACGCGCGACACGACGCTCGGCCCCTTCACCACCACCTCGCGCGCGCCGGTCGGCGGCGCCACGGCGGTCGCGCGCTCCACCTGCTCCGCGGTGCGCGTCACCTGCTGCACCGGACGCGTGAGCTTGCGCACCTTCGCCTGCGCGCTCGCGAGCGTCGACGGCGCCTTCGTCGCCCACCGCTGCACCGGGTCGGACAGCTGATACACGCCGAACCCCACCGCGCCGACGAGCGACAGCACGACGACCGCGGCGCCTAACGGCACCGGGATGCGCAGCCGAGCGAGCGCGCGCACCACGGGGCTCAGCAGGAAGTCGAGCAGCAGCGCGACGGTGATGGGGAGCAGGAAGTCGCGCGCGAAGTAGAGCGTGTACAGCACCGCCAGCACGGTGAGGATCGTGATCCCGGTGGAGCGGCTGCGCGCGCTCGTCAAGGCGCGACCGGTACGCGACAGGTCGGGGCGCGGCGCCACCTCGTCCACCGGCGAGGCGCGCGCCGTCGGATCCACGTCCGGCGTGAGGACCGAGGCGCCGCTCGTCGTGCCGCCGTCGGCGCTCACGGCGTGTCCCGCCGCCGCGGGCGCAGCACCACCGAGCGCACCTGGTCGGCGCGGACGATCACCACCTCGCGCAGCGGGAAGTGGTCGAGGTCGGAGAACGCGAGCGTGTACTCGCCGGGCGCGACGTCGCGCAGCGCGAAGCCGCCGCTGCGGTCGGTGGTGGCGCGCGGCATGTCGGTGCGCGGCCGCGCCGGCCCGGTGCCCAGCACCGAGTCGCGCGTGAAGTACACCGCGGCCCCCACCACGGGATACCCGGTCGCCGAGTCGGCCACCACGCCGATGATGTGCGCACGACCGGTGGGCGGCGGATCGACGTGCGGCACCCCGGTCCCCTGCACCACCGCAGGGAGCGACACCGTCCGGCAGGCGGCCGCCGCGGCGAGCAGGAGCAGACGGCGCGGCACACGGCCGACGCGGCGCGCGGTAAGACGTGCGATGGTCATGACGAACGGCTCGGGAGGCGGGCGGCGAGCGCCCGCACGGAAGATCGCATCCGCTCGCCACACGTTGCCAGCGGCGTGCCCTGCCGGCGCCAAGCACCGGACTTGCAGCCTCACGTTCACCCGTCTTCACGTCTGCCGAACGTCTCCGAGGCGCGACGCATGCCGCTGCTCTCTCCTCCGCTCGGGCGCGACCCGCTGGCCGAGCTCCGTGGGCACCCGGTCGTCATCGTGTTCTGCCCGCCAGGCTGGGATCCGGCGCGCACGACGCTCGTCGACACGTACAACCGGCTCGTCGCCGAGGTCGCGGGCCCGGCCGGCGCGCGGCTGCTCGGCATCGCCGGCGAGGGACCGTGGCGCGAGCTGTCGTTCGGCGACGGCGCCGTCGCGCTGCCGGTGCTCGCGGACGACGGCGCGCTCGCGCATCGCTTCGGCGTCACGAGCGGGACCGCAGTGGTCGTGCTCGACTCGGCGGGCGACGTCCGCTGGCGACACGACGCCGACACGCTCCCGTCCCCGGGCGACGTCGCACGCGCCCTCGCCGCCCTGTCGCCGCCGAGCGTCGAGCGCGGCGGCGTCTCCCGGCGCGACTTCGTGGCCACGGCGCTCGCCGCGAGCGCGGCGCTCCTGCTGCTGCGCGACGCGCGCGCGGCCGAGGCGGCGCCGGTGCGCGCGCCCGGCACGATGCCGGTGGCGCTGCGCGTGAACGGTCGTGCGCTGTCGCTCGAGCTCGAGCCGCGCGTCACGCTGCTCGACGCGCTGCGCGAGCACGCGGGGCTCACCGGCAGCAAGAAGGGGTGCGACCACGGCCAGTGCGGCGCGTGCACCGTGCACGTCGACGGACGCCGCGTGCTGTCGTGCCTCACGCTCGCCGTCATGGCGCAGGGGAAGGCGATCACGACGATCGAGGGGCTCGCCGCGACGGCGGACGGCGACCTGCATCCCATGCAGCGCGCGTTCATCGCGCACGACGGCTTCCAGTGCGGCTACTGCACGCCGGGACAGATCATGTCCGCCGCGGCGATGCTGCGCGAGCCGTGGGGCCCCGCCGACGACGACGTGCGCGAGGCGATGAGCGGCAACCTCTGTCGCTGCGGCGCGTACCCGGGCATCCTCGCCGCCGTGCAGGAAGCGCGGCGGAGCTCGGCCGCGGCTGGACAACATTGAGCCGCAGATTACGACCTTCACGCAGCCAGTGAGCGGTCCCCATGATCCCGTTCGAGTACGCCAGAGCGACGAACGTCGACGAGGCCGTGCGAGCCGGTCGCGAGCCGCGCACCCGGTTCATCGCCGGCGGCACGACGCTCGTCGACCTCATGAAGCTCCACGTCGAGACGCCGGAGCGCGTCGTCGACATCACGGCGCTGCCGGCCGCCGACGCGGCGCTCGCCGCGATCGCCGAGCTGCCTAACGGCGGGCTGCGGCTCGGCGCGCTCGCGCCGATGAGCGACACGGCGTGGGACCCGCGCGTGCGCGAGCGCTATCCGATGGTGAGCCAGTCGCTGCTCCTCGCCGCCTCCGGCCAGCTCCGCAACATGGCCACGCTCGGCGGCAACGTGCTGCAGCGCACGCGATGCTGGTACTTCCGCGACACCGCGTCGCCATGCAACAAGCGGGAGCCGGGCACCGGCTGCTCGGCGCTCCACGGCCCGAACCGCATGCATGCGGTGCTCGGCGGCAGCGCGCACTGCATCGCCACGCATCCGTCCGACTTCGCCGTCGCGCTCGCGGCGCTCGACGCGACCGTGCGGGTGCGCGGCGAGGCGACGCGCACGATCCCGTTCACCGAGCTCCACGTGCTGCCCGGCGCGCACCCGGAGCGCGAGACCGTGCTGCGACCGGGCGAGCTGATCACGGCGATCGACCTGCCGCCGCTGCCGTTCGCGCGCCGCTCGCTCTACCTCAAGGTGCGTGACCGCGCAAGCTACGCGTTCGCCCTCGCGGCCGCGGCGGTCGCGGTGGACGTGCGGAACGGCACGATCCGCGACGCGCGCGTCGCGCTCGGCGGCGTGGGCACGAAGCCGTGGCGCTCGCGCGAGGCGGAGCGCGCGCTCGTCGGACGGCCGCCGACGGAGGCCACGTTCCGCGCCGCGGCGGAGGCGGCGCTGCGCGGCGCCGTGCCGCACGGCGACAACGCGTTCAAGATCGACCTCGCGAAGCGCACCCTCGTGCGCGCGCTGACGGAGGTGACGGCATGACGACGCGCGACGACGCCGTCGGCCGGCCGCTCGAGCGCGTCGACGGGCGACTGAAGGTGACCGGCGCGGCGCGCTACGCCGCGGAGATGCCGGTCGCGGGCGTGGCGCACGCGGTGCTGATCACGAGCACCGTCGCGCGCGCACGCATCCAGGCGATGGACACGAGCGCCGCCGAGCGCGCGCCGGGCGTGCTGAAGGTGCTCACGCCGTTCAACGCGCCGCGGCTGCCCGGCGCGCCGCGCCCCGGGCCGCAGGAGCCGCCCGCGCCGCCCGCGCCGGCGCCCACCGGCACCGGTGCGCAGGGTCCCGCGGCGCGCGGCGCCGTGATGCGCGTGCCGACGCTGCTGCAGGACGAGCACGTGCGCTACAACGGCCAGCCGATCGGCGTCGTAGTCGCGGAGACGTTCGAGCAGGCGCTCGCCGCCACGCATCTGGTGACCGTGCGCTACGCCGCGGAGCGCCCCGTGCTCGACATGGCGTCGGCGCCGAAGAACCCGCCCGAGAAGGTGCACCCGTTAGGCGGCGAGCGCGCGACGCATCGCGGCGACGTGGCACGCGGGCTCGCCGATGCGGTGGTGCACGTCGAGCACACCTACACGACGCCGCTCGAGAACCACAACCCGATGGAGCCGCACAACACCGTCGCGGTGTGGGAGGGCGACGCGCTCACGCTCTACGACTCCACGCAGGGGATCACGAGCGTGCGCAACACGGTGGCGCAGCACTTCGGCGTGCCGCGCGAGAAGGTGCGCGTCGTGTCGCACTTCACCGGCGGCGGCTTCGGGAGCAAGGGCGGGCCGTGGTCGCACCAGAGCCTCGCCGCGATGGCCGCGCGCGAGACGGGACGGCCGGTGAAGCTCGTGCTGACGCGCCGGCAGATGTTCGGCCCCGTCGGTGGACGGCCACGCACGGTGCAGCGGGTGACGTTGGGCGCCGACCGCTCCGGCGCGCTCACCGCGATCCGCCACACGAGCACGTCGAACACGTCGACGCTCGAGGACTGGATCGAGCCCGCGCTGAACCAGACGAAGATCCTCTACGCGTGCCCGAACCTCGAGGCGGTGTACGACGTCGTGCGGCTCAACGTCGGCAGCCCCACGTTCCAGCGCGCGCCCGGCGAGTCCACCGGCACGTTCGCGCTGGAGAGCGCGATGGACGAGCTGGCGATCGCGCTCGAGATGGACCCGATCGAGCTGCGGCTCCGCAACCATGCCGACACGGACCCCGAGACGGGGCACCCGTGGTCGAGCAAGTCGCTCCGCGAGTGCTACCGCGCCGCGGCGGAGCGCTTCGGGTGGTCGAAGCGGACCGCCGCGCCGCGATCGATGCGCGACGGCCGCGCGCTCGTCGGCTGGGGCATGGCGACGGCGACGTATCCGGCGCGCCGCAACCCGGCGTCGTGCACGGCGCGCATGCTCCCCGACGGCCGCGCGTGGGTGCGCGCGGGGACGCAGGAGATCGGCTGCGGCACGTACACGTCGATGACGCAGGTGGCGGCCGACGCGTTAGGCATCGCCCCCGATCGGGTCCGCTTCGAGCTCGGCGAGACGGACATGCCGGAGAACCCGGCGTCGACCGGCTCGGTGACGATGGCGTCGACCGGCACCGCGGTGCACGACGCGGCCTCCGCGCTCCGCCGCCGGCTCGTGCAGCTCGCGGTCACGGACCCCGCGTCGCCGCTGAGTGGTGCAGCGGAGGGCGACGTCGTCGCGCGCGACGGACGACTCTCGCTCGCGTCGGACGCCTCGCGCGGCGAGAGCTACGAGGCGCTCATGGCGCGGCAGAGCGGCCGCGTCGTCGAGGTGACCACGAGCACGCGGGCGGGCCCGGAGGCGCAGCAGTACGCGATGCACTCGTTCGGTGCCGTGTTCGCCGAGGTGCACGTGGACGAGGACCTCGGCACCATCCGCGTGCCGCGCGTCGTCACCGCGCACGGTGTGGGACGCATCGTGAACCCGCAGACGGCGCGCAGCCAGATCGTGGGCGGCGTGGTGTGGGGCGTCGGCATGGCGCTGCTCGAGGAGACGCTCGTCGATCCGCGCACGGGGCGCTACCTGAACGCGGACCTCGCCGAGTACCACGTGCCCGTGAACGCCGACATCGGCACGATCGACACGATCTTCGTCGACGAGAACGACCCGCACGTGAGCGCGATCGGCGCGAAGGGCGCCGGCGAGATCGGCATCACCGGCGTGGCGGCGGCGATCGCGAACGCCGTGCACCACGCGACGGGCGTGCGGGTTCGGGACCTTCCCATCACGCTGGACAAGATTCGGCGCTGATGAGGCGCGCTGATGGTCCGGCGCTGACACTGCGGCGCTGATACGTCGCGTTACCAGCGCCGCCGTTTCAGCGCCGGACCATCAGCGCCGCCTCATCAGCCGCGCACCACCGGAAGTTCCGCCGCCTGCCACGCGCGCCACCCGCCGGCGACGGAGTGCACGTTCGTGTATCCCATCCGCTGCAAGGCGTCGGCGGCGAGGGCGGAACGGTAGCCGCCACCGCACATGAGCAGCAGCTCGGCGCCGGTGTCGGGAACGAGCCGCTCGATGTCGCGCTCGATGACGCCCTTGCCGAGGTGCTCGGCCCCGGCCGGGTGCGACGCGTCCCACTCGCGGTCCTCGCGCACGTCGAAGAAGCGCGCGCCCGCCGACACGCGGCGCGGCACGTCGGTCACGGCGATCTCGTGCACGCGTGCGCGCGCCTCGTCGACGAGGCGCAGGAAGCCGGGGGAGTGGTCCATGAGAGGCGCTCGGAGCGAGCCGTCGGGCGGAACGACGAACGGGATGCGATCACCTTAAGCGGTGACCGCATCCCGTGGAACGCTGCGGCGGGCGTCAGCGAAGGGCCGGGATCGTGTCGGGCTTCGCCGTGCTGTCCGGCTTCGGCTTCGCCGCCTTCCGCGTCGTGTCCGACGTCGAGCTCGGACGCGCCGAGTCGCGCGCCGGAGCCGACGGCGTGGGCAGGCTCGGCACGGTCGGCGCGGCCGCGGGGCGCGGCGCCGCGGCGCTGTCGCGTGCCGCGCGGGCCGAGTCGTCGGCGAGGACGCGCGCGCGCTCGGCCGCCTGGCGGATGCGAGCCGACTCCGCGGCCGCGGCGGCGCGCGCCGACTGCATCTCGGCGTCCGACGGCGGGTACGCGGGCGACGGCGCGGGGGCCGTCGTGGCGGCCGGCGTCGTGGGCATCGTCGACGTCGTCGGCTCGGGCGCCGGTGCCGGCATCGGCGTGGCTGGCAGCGGCGTGTAGTAGCCGTAGCCGGTCGCCGGCGTCGTCGGGATCGGCGGCGGGACCGGGTTCGACCGGACGGCCGCGCTCGACATCGTGGTGTCGGTGGTCACGTCGCCCGCCGACGTGGTGGTCGTCAGCGAGTCGAGCCACGGACCGGTCGCGACCCGTCGGTCCTTGCGGCCGGTGAGCGCGGTGAGCGCGGCGCCGCCGGCCACGAGCACGGCGAGGATGAGCATCACGAGCGCCATCGTCTTGCCGCGCCCCCACTTCCGCGGGCGCTCGGACCACACCGGGAGCACCGGCACCGCCGGCTCGCGGCGCGCCGAGATCGGGCCGAGCTCCACCGGGCGCGCGGTGCCGACGGTCGGCTCCGCGGCGGCCCGATGCGCTGCCGCGGCGGCCGCGGCAGCCGCTGCCGCTGCCGCCGCGCTCGTGGACGCGTCCGCACTCGCGGCGCCCGCCGCCGTCGACGCCGCCGCCTGCCGCCCGGGCGTCTCGGTGACCGTCCCGTCGAGCGCGGCGAGCATCTGCGTCGCGGTCTGCCACCGCTCGTCGGGCGCCTTGCGGAGCGCGCCCTCGATGGCGACGCGGAGCGTGTCGGGCAGCCCGTCGCGGATGCCGGCGAGCGGCGGCAGCTCGCGCTCCTGCTGATGGAGCACGACGTCGCTCAGGCTCTCCCCCGCCCACGGCGTGTGGCCGGTGAGCATCTCCCAGCCAAGCAGACCCAGCGTGTAGACGTCGCTGCGCGGGTCGGCGGGGTCGCCGTCGATCCGCTCGGGAGCGAGGTACGCCGGCGGGAGGAGCGCCGCGGCGGTCGTGTCGGCCGCCGGCGGGCCGAGGTGCGCCGCGCCGCTGGCGTCGATGAAGACGGATTGTGGCGTGATGGCGCCGTGTGCCTGTCCGGTCGAGTGGAGCGGCTCGAGCGATCGGGCGAGGCCGGCGAGCAGCCGGGATGCGTGCTCGAACGACAGTCGTCCGTCGGAGCGCAGCAGATCCCGGAGGGTGCGATCGGAGTCCATGGGTGACATGCCTCCTTCCAATGCCTACGCCATGCCAGAAACCCGGCCGAGGCCGTTCCACTTTGGCGATCTGCGACACACTTTCCGCCGACCCGCGTAGTGTCTCCGACTCCCACTCTTCGGACCCTAGATACAGAGGCAAGCATGGCCGAATTCGGATCGAGTCGCTCGATCGTCGACCGGATGCGCGGGGCCGCCGCGCTCGACGTCGCCACCTACGAGGAGGTGGAAGCGGACGTCAACGCCACCGGGCAAGCGGCCATCGTCGTGGTGATCGCGGCCATCGCGGCCGGGATCGGGGCCTGGCGGTTCGGACCCGGGCACATCATCGGCTCCGTGGTCAGCGAGCTGCTCGGCTGGGCGTCGTGGGCGGCGATCACCTACTGGATCGGGACGCGCTTCTTCGGCGGGACCGCCACCTGGGGCGAGCTCGCCCGCACGCTCGGCTTCGCCCGCTCCCCGGGCGTGCTGTTCGTGCTCGGCATCATCCCGGGGCTCGGGCTGCTCGTGTGGCCGATCGTCGGGATCTGGATCCTCGTCGCCGGGATCATCGCGATCCGTCAGGCGCTGGACATCGACACCGGCAAGGCCGTGCTCGTCGCTCTGTGTGGCTGGGCGGTGAACTTCATCATCCACTGGCTGCTGAGCGGGCTGCGGTAAGCACTGCTCTGTGAGTTGAACCGCCGAGGACGCAGAGGGCCGCAGAGGACTGCACTTGTCTTGGCAGTCCTCTGCGGCCCTCTGCGTCCTCCGCGGTCAATTCACAGAGAGGACTGACGCACCGGTCAGGAAGCGTCGTAAGACGGCATCCGGCAAGGCGTTATCGCGGCGGGAACGCCCTAGATTTCGAGGTGTTCGACCTCCCCGAAGACTCCCGCCTCGAGATGCCCATGCGCCGACCCTCCTCCCGGACGATCGTCAAGCACGCGCTGCTGGCCGCGACCGCCGCGCTCACCGTCGGCGCGCGCTATCTGCCGACGCCGCAGCAGAACGGCCCGGTGCTGACGAAGGCGGTCGAGCTCGTCGGCGGGGCGGCCCCGGCCGCGGTCGCCGCGCTCACGAGCGACCCGTCGAGCGCGGTCGGCGCGGAGACGAAGAACGCGGTCGACGTGCTCGGCGCGACGGTGCGCGGGCTCAGCCACCCGCAGGCGCTCGAGGACGCGTTCCGCAGCTATTTCGCGTTCAAGGCGGCGCACCCCGACGCGGTGAAGAAGCCGCTGCTCTACTTCGTGGACTACGGGCTCTCGAACACGACGCCGCGCGGTTACGTGTTCGACATGGAGAGGCTCGCGGTCGTCGACGGCCCGTTCATGGTGGCGCATGGCCGCGGCTCGTCGGGCGCGTCGAACGGCGTGCCGACGCGCTTCTCGAACGGCTTCGGCGCGGCGACGACGTCGTTGGGCCTGTACGTGGCGCAGGAGCTGTACGGCTTCGTCGGCCACGCGGGCGGCGGCACGTACTCGTCGATCGGCCTGCGCCTCAAGGGCGTCTCGGAGGGCTTCAACGACAACGCCCGCGCCCGCGGTGTCGTGGCGCACGGCGCCCCGTACGTGACGGCGACGCGCGCCGGCCGCAGCGAGGGGTGCCCCGCGGTGGATCAGGCGCGCGCGAAGGAGCTGCTGCCGAAGCTCGCGAACGGCGCGCTGGTGTTCCTGTTCGCGCCGAACGCGGACTGGATGCAGCACGATCCCTGGGTGAACAACGGCTGAGGGCAGGAGGGCAGCAGGGCAGGAGGGCACGCGCGAAACGCGCGAGGGCAGGAGCCTGATGGCTCTCCTGCCCTCGTTTCGTGCCCTCCTGCCCTCCTGCCCTCTCAGTCGTCCATCGAGACGCGCGGGGCGGCGGGCGCCTTCAGCTCGGTCGTCGACGGCACGATCTCCGGCAGGCCTAACCGACGCAGCTCGGCGTTCACCGGCGGCAGCTTGGTCGACAGCGTGTTGCGCAGCGCGCCGAGCTGCACGTCGAGCAGACGCGAGAGCGTGTCGAGCACGACGTAGCTCTGGCGCGTGGGCCGGCCGTCGGCGCTCTGCACGACGCCCATGAGCGCGGCGATGCGGTTGTTCAGCCGGATCGGGAAGTTGAGCGGGTCCTGCGAGCTCTGATTCCGGACCTGGTAGATCTCCTCCTCGGTGGCCGAGAGCGGGTTCGCGAGCGCGGAGGAGAGCGACGTGAAGTTCGTGCGGTCGGACGCCGGCACGCGCGTCGCGCGGTCGGCGAGCTGCGCCTTCACGTTGCGGATGGTGCGCACCGCATTGTTCGCGTCGCTGAGCCGGTCGCGGATCTTCAGCGCGAGCGTCGACTGCGCGGCGTAGTCGGCGGCGGTGGCCTTCGAGCGCGGATCGGCCTTCACGGCGAACGTCTGCGTCTGCGCCGGGCCGTCGCCGACCTTCATCCGCACCGCGTACGTCCCCGGCGGCACGATCGGGCCGGTGGTGCCGCCCGCCCACATGATGAGGTTCTCGAACCGCGCCGCATCGGGATACCGGAGGTCCCACGCGAACTGGTTGAGCCCCGCCTTGTTAGGCACCCGCGGCGCGCGCGGCCCGCGGCGCTGCAGCTCCTCGAAGTCCACCTGCTGCCCCTCGCCGCTCATGCCGCCGGCGGCCTCGGGGTTCGGCGTCGCCGGGACGCCGCCGGCGCGGCGCACGGAGTCGGCGCGCGCGCGGCGCGTGCTGTCGGCGCGCACGGAGTCGGCCAGCCCCGCGCTGTCGAGCCGCGACGTGAAGCTCTTGATCACGGCGCCCTTCGCGTCGAGGAAGTCGAGCGTCACGTCCTGGTTCGCCCGCGCCAGCTTGTAGTAGACGATCGCACCGTTAGGCGGGTTGGCGCCGCTCGGGTGCGCGCCGCGGTCGCCGCCGGCCCCGCCCCCGCCCCAGCTCACGCGGTACGTGTCGCGCGGCTTGTACAGGTGCGTCGCCGCCGTCGCCACCTGCGGCGTGAGCTGCCGCAGCGCGGAGAGGTCGTCGATGATCCAGAACGAGCGGCCGTGCGTCGCGGCGATGAGGTCGCCCTCCTTGATCATGAGATCGTGCACCGGCACGGGCGGGAGGTTGAGCCGCAGCGACTGCCAGTGCCCGCCGTCGTCGAACGACACCCACACGCCGCGCTCGGTGGCGGCGTAGAGCAGCCCGCGCCTAACTGGATCCTCGCGGATGGCGCGCGTGAACTCCTCCGGCGGGATGCCGTCGACGATGCGCGTCCACGTCTTCCCGTAGTCGGCGGTCTTGTAGAGGATCGGCCGCAGGTCGCCGAGCCCGTACCGGTTCGCCGCGACGTACGCGACGGCCGGATCGTGCGGCGACGCCTCGACGAGCGAGATGCGCGTGAAGTCGCCGATGTCCTTCGGCGTGACGTTCGTCCACGTGCCGCCGTTGTCGCGCGTGACGTAGATGTAGCCGTCGTCCGACCCGGTCCAGATCACGCCCTTCAGCTTCGGCGACTCGGCGATGGTGAAGATCGTCGCGTACGTCTCGACGCCCGTCTGGTCCTTCGTGATCGGGCCGCCGGAGGGGCCCATCGTCTTCGGGTCGTGGCGCGTGAGGTCAGGGCTGATGATGTCCCAGCTCTGCCCGTTGTTCGTCGTCCGGAAGACGCGCTCGCCGCCGGCGTAGATCACCGTCGGGTCGTGCGGCGAGTAGACGATCGGGTACGTCCACTGGAAGCGGTGCAGCAGGTCCTCCGCGGAATGGCCCATCGGGTTGTCGGGCCACGGATTGACCTGCGTCTCCTGCTCGGTGCGCATGTTCTTGCGCGTGAGCAGGCCGCCGTAGCTGCCGGCGAACGCGATGTCGGGGTTCAGCGGATCCACGGCGATGTAGCCGCTCTCGCCGCCGCCGGCGTCCTTCCACATGGAGATGTCGATGCCGCCCGGCCACCGGCTCGGCCCGCACAGCGTGGAGTTGTCCTGCTGCGCGCCGCAGATGCGGTACGGGAACTCGTTCGTCGTCGTGACGTGGTAGAACTGCGCCGTCGCGAAGTCCTGCTCGCTCCAGCTCTGCCCGCCGTTGAACGACACGTTCGAGCCGCCGTCGTTCGCCTCGATCATGCGCTTCGGGTCGTTCGACGCGATCCACAGATCGTGGTTGTCGCCGTGCGGCACCGGGATGGCGCGGAACGTCTTGCCGCCGTCGGTCGAGCGGTAGAAGCCCGTGTTCAGCGCGTACATGGTGTTCGCGTCCTTCGGGTCGGCGAAGATGCGCGAGTAGTACCAGGCGCGCTGCCGCATGCGCCGGTCCTCGTTCATCTTCGTCCACGTGCCGCCGCCGTCGTCGGAGCGAAACAGGCCGCCCGAGTCGGCCTCGATCTGCGCCCACACGCGCTGCGGGTTCGCGGGCGAGACCGTTAGGCCGATGTTGCCCCACGGCCCGCGCGGGAGCCCGGTGGTGCCGGTGAGCTCCGTCCACGTCTCACCGCCGTCGACGGACTTGAAGATGCCGCTCCCTCTGCCGCCGGAGCTCATCGTCCACGAGTTGCGGTACGCCTGCCAGAGCGCGGCGTAGAGCACGTTCGGGTTCGTCGGATCGACGACGAGTTCGCTCGCGCCGGTGGAGTCGTTGCGGAACAGCGTGCGCCGCCACGACTTGCCGCCGTCGGTGCTCTTGAAGACGCCGCGCTCGGGGTTCGGCCCCCAGAACGCGCCCTGCGCGGCGACCCACACGATGTCGGGGTTCGTCGGGTGCACGCGGACGCGCGAGATCTGTCGCGTCTCCTTCAGCCCCATGAACGTCCACGTCTTGCCGGCGTCGGTGGACTTCCACACGCCCTCGCCGTGCGAGACGTTGCCGCGGATCGGGTACTCGCCGGTGCCGACGTAGACGATGTCGGGATTCGACTCGGCGACGCCGATGTAGCCGATCGGGCCGCCGAAGTATTTGTCGGTGATCGGGCTCCACGTGATGCCGCCGTCGGTGGTCTTGAACACGCCGCCGCCGGTGGTGCCCATGTAGTACTCGTAGGGGCGCGCGGCGCTGCCGGCGACGGCGACGGAGCGCCCACCGCGGTACGGCCCGATCTCACGCCACTTCAGGCCGGCCCAGAGCGTGGAGTCGTAGCGCGCCTGCGCCGGGGCGATCGACGGCAGGGCGAGGAGCGCGAAGGAGAGCGCCGAGCGCAGACGGCGGCGCCACGGGGCTGGGGGGAGGAAGCTGGACACGCGGACATCTCCTGAGGACGGACGACGCGATGCGTTTCGCGCCGGAGAGTCTATTCGCGTGGCACGGCCGGCGGGAGGACTGCTTGGCTGTGCGAGTCGACCGCAGAGCACGCGGAGGGCCGCAGAGAACATCAACAGCAAATACCTGGGGATGAAAGGATCCCAGGATCCCCGAGGATCCTTTCATCCCCAGATCTTTTTGCCGTTCGAAGAGGCAGTCCTCCGCGGCCCTCTGCGTCCTCTGCGGTTCAACTCAGGTCCACCGCACCGGCAGCGCGTAGGGCGCGAACGACCGGTCGTGCGTCACGAGCGTGAGCCCCTCGTGCAGCGCCTGCGCGGCGAGCATGCGGTCGAACGGATCGCGGTGGTGGTGCGGGAGGTTCGCGACGCGCTCGACGTGGTCGAGCGAGACCGGCAGCACCGTGAAGTGGTTCACCGTGACTGCGTATCGCAGCGACACGCCGACGCGGAGCTTCCCGATCGACGCCTTGATCGCCAGCTCCCACAGCGACGCCATGCTGACGTAGACCTCGGGGGCGTCGAGGATGGCGCGACGCGTGCCGGAGCGGACGCGCTCATCTCCCATCGACCACCAGAGGAATACGTGGCTGTCGAGCAGCAGCCGCTCCGCGGTGGCCGTCACGGCGGCATCTCCTCGTCGACGTCGGGCGGGAAGATCACCGGGTCGTCGAAGAACTTCTGGATGTCCGGAGGCAGCGGGTCGTCGAAGTCGTCGGCGACCCAGATCTGCTCCTTCAAGAGTCCGGGCGTGCGCTTCGGCGGCGCCGGCGGCATCGGCACCAGTCGCGCCATCGGAGTCCCCGCCTTGGCGATGACGATCTCCTCCCCGTCCGCCGCGCGGTCGACGAGCTCCGACAGGCGGGTCTTGGCCTCGTAGAGATTGACCGTGTGCGGCTCGCTCACGCGCGACGGGCGCGACTTCGCGCTCGCGGCGTGCTTCGTGGCCGCTGGCCTGCGCTTCTTCATGGCGCGCCTCCTCCCGCGACAATCTGGAGGGGCGGCCGGGTTTGGTCAAATTGGTCAACCCGAGGCGATCACCCGCCCCGACTGCGGATCCCACCGCCACGCCACGTCGTGCCCAACGAGATGCACGCCGCCCCACCACACGTCGATCCCGTGCAGCGCGACCGCGTCGACGCGACCCGCGAGCACCGCACGTCCGTCGTCGGTGAGCTCCGCGGTGCCGCCGTCGAACCAGCGCGGCGTGCCTAACGTCAGCCGGATCAGCGGATGCGGCTCGGCGGCGAGCGCGCGCAGCCGATCGAGGAACGACCAGTCGCCGATGTAGAAGTTCGTCTCTATCGCGTGCAACCGCCGGAACAGCGGGCCCAACGACGTGACGCCGGCGTCGAGCAGCGCGAGGATCTGGCGGTCGGTGCGCGCGAGCCCGTCGCGCGTGCTCGGGAGCTCCGCGAGGTTGCGGCGCAGCGCGGCGGCGAGGAACGGGAGCGACGACGTGTTCTCCTCGTCGACGAAGCGCTCGACGGCGCGCGGGTCGGCGCCCGTGAACGCGCGCCACGCGCGGCGGCCGAGCGCGAGCTGGCGCTGCGTGACGGGCTGCCGGGTGCCTAACAGCGACGCCAGCTCCGCCGGTCCGAGCTCGCCGAGCCCTTTGAAGTCCGGCATCCCCGGCCACGCGCCGATGCAGATGAGCTGCAGGTCCACCGGCGGCGCGTCGGCCGGCCGCTCGTAGAACCACGCGAGGTGACGGATCAGCAGCAGCTGGTCGAACAGGTCGTGCTCCAGCCAGATCACGGTCTCGTCGTACTCCGGCGCCGTCGCGAGCGCGGCGTCCCACCGCTCGCCCATGCCGAGCGCCTCGTCGCGGGTGATGCCGTTCTCGCCGGCCGCGTGGAAGTCGACGCGGATCTCCCGCCACCGCGCCTCACCGACGTCGAACGGCGGCACGGGCCCGTCGTGCAGCACGTGGGCCCACACCGCGAGCGTGCCGGGAACGTCGGACTCCTCGAGCGTCATGCGCACGGAGTCGCCGTTCAGGACGTGGAGGAAGCGCGGCGCGGGGCGCTCGGCGAACGGGTCGTCGGTCGCGGTGAGCGGGGCGAGGGTGGCGCGCAGCCGCTCGCGCGCGCGCGCGACGAGCGAGCGCGCGGTACCGGCCGGCATGCCTAACGAATCGGCGACCCGCGCGAGGCTGACGCCGTCGAGGTGGTAGAGCGAGAGCGGCACGCGGTAGCGCGCGGGAAGCGCATGCACCGCGGCGAGCACACGGGCCGCGAGGTCGTCGCGCTCGAGCCGCTCGTGCGGCCCCGGCGCGAGGTCGGGTACGGCGTCGAGCGGCGCGTCCGGCACGACCAGCCGCCTTTCCAGGCGCGCCGCGCGCAGCCGGTCGACGGCGACGCCGAACACGATCCGCGACAGCCACGCGCCGAAGCGCGCGGGATCGGCGAGCAGGTCGAGGTTCCGGTGGGCGCGCACGAGGGCGTCCTGCGTCGCCTCCTCGGCGTCGTGCGCGTCGCCGACGAGCGACCGGGCGACGGCGCGCGCCGCGCGCTCGTGCCGGCGCACGAGGGTGCCGAACGCCGCGTCGTCGCCGGCGCGCGCACGCTCGACGAGCAGGGCGTCGGTCGGCTCGTGGATCGTGGGAGCGGACGGATTCGACATGGGGTACTGATACGTCGAGATCCGCGGTCGCGGTGCTGCATGCGATGCGGGCCTTCTCGAAACAATGAACCGCAGAGGACGCAGAGGGCCGGAGAGGGCTGCCCCTTCGAACAGCAAAGATCTGGAGATGAAAGGATCCTCAGGATCCAACGATCCGTTCATCCCCGGTGCTTTGCCGTTGATGTTCTCCGCCGCCCTCTGCGGTTCATCGTCGTCAGGCCACGCGCCGCTCGACGCCGAGCGCGGTGCGCAGCCACTCGGCCGCGTCGTCGATGGCGGCGTCGGGGAGGTAGTGGCCGGCGTCCCACCAGCGGAGCGTCTTCGGCTCGGCAGCGGCGTCGAACAGGCGCTGGGCCTGGGCAGGAGTGACGGTGCGGTCGCGCTTTCCGTGGACCATGAGCAGCGGCCGGCCGTCCAGCTTGCGCACGGCGCGCAGCGGGTCGGCGAGCGTGCGCACGAGCTTCTCGAACGGCGTGCCGTCGGGGAGATCGCCGCCGGCGGCGAGCACCAGCGCGCGCACCTTCGACTCCGCCGCGGCGACGAGCACGCCGAGGAACGATCCCATCGAGTAGCCGACGATCGCGAGGCAGCCGGCGTCGATCTCCGGCCGCGCGCCGAGGTAGCCGAGGGCGAGGCGGGCGTCGGCCTGCGCGCTGCGCCATGCCGAGGCGAGCGCCATCGGGTTGCGCATGGCCTGCATCTCCATGCCGCCGCGCCGCTCGCCGTGCAGCGGCAGGTCGATGGCGAGCGAGGCGATCCCGTGGCGGAGCAGCACGCGGCCGATGGAGTCGGCCATCTGCTCCTTGTGCGACGAGTAGCCGTGGAGGAGGAGCACGCCCGGCGCGCGCCGCTCGGCGCTCGCCGCGGGAAGCGACAGGATCGCGGGCACGCGCTCGTCGCGCCGCTCGAGGCCGAAGGCGAGGGTGAGGCGGCGTCCGGCATCGGGGAGGGCGCGCTCGGACCGGACCGACTGTACAATCCGCTGAGCCATGCCGTCGACCGAGGAAAGAAACGCGCCCGCGCTCGTCGTGCCGACGATCCGGCTAGCCGTGCAATCCGACGCCGCACAGATCGCCGCGATCTATCGCCCGGCGGTGACCGACTCGTCCATCTCGTTCGAGGTCGAGCCGCCGGATGGCGCGGAGATGGCGCGGCGGATCGCGCGGACGCTCGCGCGCACGCCGTGGCTCGTGTGCGAGCGCGGCGGCGCGATCGCGGGCTACGCGTACGCGAGCGCGCACCGCGAGCGGGCGGCGTACCGGTGGTCGGTGGACGTGTCCGCGTACGTGCATGCGGACGCGCGGCGCGTGGGGATCGGGCGCGCGCTGTACGCGTCGCTGCTCGCGGTGCTCATGCGGCAGGGGTTCCGCAACGCGTACGCGGGCGTCACGCTGCCTAACGACGCGAGCGTGGCGCTGCACCGCGCGGTGGGATTCACGCCGGTCGGCGTGTACCGCGGCGTGGGCTACAAGCGCGGCGCGTGGCACGACGTGGCGTGGTTCGAGCGGGCGCTCGCGCCGCGCGTGGCCGAACCGTCGGAGCCGGTGCCCCTGCCCGTGCTCGACGCGGACGCGCTGCGGGACGCGCTCAGGGCGTGAGATCCATCGCCTCGACGATGCGCGTGAATGGGATCCCCGCGCGCTCGTTCACGTCGCGCACCGCCTCGGCGTTCGACGCCTCGAACAGACACGTGACGTGCGCCTCGCTCGGGATGTACATGGAGCGGATGTAGCGCACCGGCCGCCCCTCCGCGGTCGATCGCTCGCTCGTCTCGATCGCGGCGCGCTGCGCGCCCGCCAGCTGGTCCATCGTGATCGCGGGCAGGTCGCGTTCGGCAGCGTAGACGGGCATGGAGCACCTCCGTGTGACGGTCGTGTGGTCGCGGCGAGCGAGACACGATGCGCGCGGCGGCTGTGGGTCGCAAGCCGCCGTGGCGACGCGGCTCCGGCCGCGTACGTTCCGGCCTACCACAGATGCGCACCCTTCCGGAGAGGATCGTGACGACACGCGCGACGGGAACGTTCGAGGTGAAGCTCACGCCACAGTCGAGCGACGAGGAGCCGCAGGGCTCGACGCTCGCCCGACTGTCGATCGACAAGCAGTTCCGCGGCGACCTGGAGGCGACGAGCAAGGGCGAGATGCTGAGCGCGGGGACGCGGGTGCAGGGCTCCGCCGGCTACGTCGCGATCGAGCGCGTGACGGGCACGCTGCACGGACGGCGCGGGTCGTTCGTGCTGCAGCACTCGGGCACGATGACGCGCGGCGCGCCGCAGCTCACGGTGCGGGTGGTGCCCGACTCCGGGACGGGCGAGCTCACGGGGATCGCGGGCAGCATGACGATCATCGTCGAGCCGGGGCGGCACGCGTACGAGATGGAGTACACGCTCATTTGACCTCGCACTACGGCGCCCTGCTCGGCGGCTACGCGACGGCGCTCGTCGTCTGGCTCGCGGCGCAGCGCGCAGCGCCCGCGCTCTGGCCGCGGCGCGCCGCGACGTTCGCGCATCCGTGGCGCGAGGCGGCGTGGGCGCTCGCGGCGGCGGTCGCCGTCGTCGCGATCGGGCAGCTCTACGTGCGTGGCGTGCGCCTCCGCGCGTCCGGCGCGCTCGCGCCACTCGGCGAGTCGCTGAACCAGCTCGCGATCTTCTCGCCGATGCTGGCGCTGCTCGCCGCGCGGCGCCAGCCGCTCGCCACGGCGTGGCTGCGGACGATCGGATCCCGGCGCGCACCGCGGTCGGACTGGTGCTCGCCCTGCTCGCGATCGCGGCGTTCACGACCGCGCGACCGATCGGCGGCGCGTGGGGCGCGGTGGTGTCGCGCGTCTACCGGCCGGCGAACCTCGCGATCCTCGCGCAGGTGCTGCTCGAGGACGTGTCGATCGCGATCCTGTTCGTGCGACTGCGCGCCGCGCTCGGCCTGCGCACGACGGTCGCCCTCGTCGCGGTGCTGTTCGCGGCGGGGCACGTGCCGACGCTGCTCGCCACGGGCGCGGCGGCCTCGGAGGTCGCGCGGCTCGCGCTCGACGCGGCGCTCGGCGTCGGCGTGGTGTCGGTGCTCCAGCGCTCGGCCGATGTGTGGTGGTTCTGGCAGGTGCACTTCGCGATGGACATGATGCAGTTCGTGGGGCGCGCGTGACCGCCGACGACGTCGCACGGCGCCGGCTCGCCGCACAGCACCTCGCGCGGCCGCGCCTCGCCGACCCCGCAGCCGTCGTCGCCGCGTTAGGCGCGGTGCAGGCGCAGGACTACCCCGCGGCGAAGTGGGCGCTCGGCCAGCGCACGACGGGCGCGACCGACGCGGACGTGGAGCGCGCGTTCGCCGACGGCGCGATCCTCCGCACGCACGTGCTGCGACCCACGTGGCACTTCGTGGCGCCGACCGACATCCGATGGATGCTCGCGCTCACGGGACCGCGCGTGCACCAGGCGAATGCGGGACGGTACCGCGAGCTGGAGCTCGACGACGCGACGCGCCGCCGAGCGGACGCGGTGCTCGGACGCGCGCTCGCGGACGGGGCACACCGCACGCGCACCGAGCTCGCGGCCGCGCTGCGGCGCGCGCGGATCGATCCGGCGGGCCAGCGCATGGCACACCTGCTGATGCACGCGGAGCTGAACGCCGTGATCTGCAGCGGCGCGCGGCGCGGCAAGCAGTTCACCTACGCGCTGCTCGACACGCGCGCTCCGGGCGCGGCGCGGGCACTCGACCGCGATGAGGCGCTCGCGCGGCTCGCGACGCTGTACTTCGGTGCGCGCGGGCCGGCGACGGCGCACGACTTCGCGTGGTGGTCGGGCCTAACGATCGCCGACGCGCGGCGGGGGGCCGGCGCGGCCGGTCTCGCGGCAGAGCTCATCGACGGCCGCACGCACTGGATGTCGGACGCGCCGATGACGCGCGCGACGCGACGCCCCACGGCGCACCTGCTCCCGAACTACGACGAGCTCTTCGTCGGCTTCCGCGACCGCAGCGCGGCGCTGGACCGCGTCGCGTCCGTCGCGCGCGCGGCGGCGACGACCTCGGTGATGCGGCACGTGGTGGAGATCGGCGGGGAGATCGTCGGCGGGTGGACGCGCACGCTCGGCCGATCGGCGGTCGTCGTCGCGCTGGACCTGCTCGCGCCGCTCACGGACGCGGAGCGCGGCGCGGTGGAGGCGGCGGTGCGGCGCTACGGCACGTTCCTCGGCCAGCGGGCGGTCGTCGCGTAGGCCCGGCGTCGCGCTCATATTGCGCGCGATGAGCGAGCAACCGGATCTCGACGCGTTCGACGCGCAGGCGGCGCGTCTGGCAGCGCACATCGCGGCCGCGGAGGCGGCGGGCGAGGCGGTGCCGGAGGAAGCGCGGGCGATGCTGGCATCGCTGCAGGAGCTGGCGCGCGCGGTGGAGGGGCTGCGGCAGAGTCTGGGCGAGGAACAGCGGAAGGATGCCTAACAGCTGACGGCGGGACGATGCCTAATACCTGACGGCGGGACGATCGACGGCGGGACGACCGACGGCGGGACGATCATCTGCGGGACGATCAACCGCGGGACGTTCAACCGTGGGACGATCCACCGTGGGACGATCCACCGTGGGACGATCAACCGCGGGCGCGGTCCCTAGGTCCTAGGGGGGCTCCCCCCCTTCGCCCAAGGTGCTATTCGCCGAACAAGCGGCGGTACCAATCCGACGCCGACCGGGTCCCTCTGAACGCGCCGGGTTCCCGCCGTAGATCGTCCCGCCGTGGGTCGTCCCGCCGTAGATCGTCCCGCAGATGATCGTCCCGCCGTCGATCGTCCCGCCCTCGATCGTCCCGCCGTCAGGTTTTAGGCATCGTCCCGCCGTCAGCCCTTCCGCCGCTCGTCGTACCAGATCGCCCCGGCCGCCGCCGCGGCCACGCCGAGCCCGAGCCCGCCCACCACGTCCGTCGTCCAGTGCCGCCCCCGCTTCACGCGGGCGAGCCCCGCCGCGGCGGCGAGCCCGATCGCGACCGGATACGTCACCGCGCCCGGCGCGACCCGATCGCGCGCCGCGACGTGGGCGAGTGTGCCGAACAGCGCCGCGGCGCGCGCGGCGTGGCCGCTCGGGAAGCTCGGCGTGCGCTTGCCGGCGAGCCGCGCGAGGAGCGGCCGTGGGCGGTCGACGGCGAGACGGAGCGCGCGGTGCGCCGCGTGCACGCCGAACGTGCTCGCGACGAGCGCGAGCGCCGCGGCGCCGTGCCGACGCCCGAGGAGGAGCGCGACGGCGGCGGCCACGGCGAGGCTCTCCTCGCGGCCCGCGAGCGCGTCGAGCAGCCGCTCCACCGGCGACGGGCGTCCGCGCGGGCGCCCGCCACGCAGGCGTCGGCCGAGCGGCACGTCGAGCGCGCGGCCGTCGTCGCCACGCAGCACGGTGAGCGCGCCGGTCGCTGCCACCGTCGCGAGGCCCGCGCCGAGCGCGCCGAGCAGCGCGCGCGAGATGCGCGGCGGGAGGTATTCGATGTCGGAGAGCGCGGCGGTGCTGAGCGGCATGGTGGCGTTAGGCAGTCGTCAGCGGAAGCGGATCTTGGCCGCGAGGATCGCGACGTTGAGGACCCCGCACCCCACGTTCGTCGCGATCACGGGCCACTGCGACGAGAGCGCGCCGTAGGTGATCCACAGCGCGGCCGCGGTCACGAGCAATCCGAACATGCCGTACGAGAGGTCCTTCGTCTCCTTCGTCCTCCACGTACGGACGACCTGTGGCACGTACGACGCGACGGTCAGGAAGCCGGCGGCGTATCCGACGTAGGCAGCGAGGATGGTGGACCTCCGGAGTGTGGTTAGGCGCTGGGGCGGGCCGGGACAGTGCAACCGGCGGGCCCCGGGCGACGAGCGCCCAGCGGAACCCGCGCGGCCCGCGTTGTACCTTTCGGACGCCTCCGTCTCCCCCTTCCCGTCCCCATCCATGCCGCGCACCGCCGCCCCGCTCGGCCTCCTGCTCGCCCTGCCCCTGTCCCTCGCGGCACAGGGCCCGTCGTCCGCCGCCGAGCGGCGCGACGTCCCGCTCGCGACCACCGTCAGCACGTCGCCGACGAAGCCGGGCCGCGCCGCGGACCAGCCGATCGACACGCTCTACACGCGGAAGATCCGCGAGTACACGACCGAGTCGTTCTTCCTCTCGCCGCTCGTCGACTACCTCCCCGCGTCGCCAACGGTGCCGACGCCGATGGCGGTCCTCGGCGACATCGCCGGCGCGCGCAACAACCTCCCGTACTCGAAGGAGGTGTACGCGTACATGCGGCTGCTGGCGAGCAAGAGCCCGCGCGTGAAGGTGTTCTCCATCGGCACCACCGAGGAGGGGCGCGAGATGATCGCCGTCGCCGTCGCCTCCGAGGAGCTGATGGCGAAGCTCGACGAGAACCGCGCCAAGCTCGCACAGCTCGCCGACCCGCGCACGTTAGGCATGGACGACGCGCGCGCGCCGAGCGGATCGTGAGCGACGTGGCGCCGGTGTACTACGTCACCGGCACCATCCACTCCACCGAGAGCGGCGCGCCGACCGCGCTCATGGAGCTCGCGTACCGGCTCGCCGTGGACGAGAGCCCGTACGTGAAGAACATCCGCGACCACGTCGTCACGCTCATCACGCCGATCGTCGAGGTGGACGGGCGCGACCGCATGGTGGACCTGTTCCGCTGGCACATGGCCCACCCGAACGATACGTGGCCGAACCTGCTGTACTGGGGCCACTACGTCGCGCACGACAACAACCGCGACGCGATGGCGATGACGCTCAAGCTGTCGCAGAACGTGATGAACACGTTCGTCGGGTGGAAGGCGCAGGTGCTGCACGACCTCCACGAGTCGGGCTCGTTCCTCTACGACAACACCGTCGGCGACGGCCCGTACAACGCGTGGCTCGACCCGCTGCTCACGAACGAGTGGCAGATGCTCGGCTGGAACAACGTGCAGGAGATGACCCGGCTCGGCATGCCCGGCGTCTACACGCACGGCAACTTCGACACGTGGTCGCCGGGCTACCTCATGTTCATGGCGGCGACGCACAACGGCATCAGCCGCCTGTACGAGACGTTCGGCAACGGCGGCACCGCGGAGACGGTGGAGCGCACGCTGTCGCCCGACGAGACGGCGCGCACGTGGTTCCGCCAGAACCCGCCGCTGCCGCACGTCATGTGGTCGCTCCGCAACAACAACAACTACGAGCAGACCGGCCTCCTCGTCTCGCTCTCCTACTTCGCGAACAATCGGCAGCAGTTCCTGCAGAACTTCTGGGAGAAGAGCAAGCGCTCGATCGCGAAGGCGCGCACCGAGGGGCCAGCGGCGTACGTCCTGCCGGCCGACGAGCGGCGCCCCGGCGCGCAGGCCGAGCTCCTTCGCGTGATGCAGAAGCAGCACGTCGAGATCACGCGCGCGACGGCGCCGTTCACTGTGGCCGTACCGACAAGGCGTGCCGCACGCGGAGCGGGGAGCGTGGAGCGGGGAGCTGGGAGCGACAGCGGTCGCTCCGCGCTCTCCGCTCCACGCTCCGCGCTCGCTCGATCGACGGAGACGCGTGAGTTTCCCGCGGGGAGCTACATCATTCGGATGGACCAGCCGTACAGCCGCATCGCCGACGCGCTGCTCGACTACCAGTACTGGAGCCCGAACGACCCGCAGAAGACGCCGTACGACGACACCGGGTGGACGTTCCCGGAGGGGTTCGCCGTCGCAACGGTGCGGGTGACCGATCCCAGGGTGCTCGACGTGCCGGCGACGCCGGTGACCGACACGGTGCGCGCGACGGGTGGCGTGACGGGCGCCGGCCCCGTGGTGGCGATCGACGCGAACGGCGACGTCGCGCTCGCGACACTGCGCTACAAGCTCAAGGGCGCTGACATCCAGGCGGCCGAGGAGCCGTTCGAGAGCGGCGGCAAGCGGTTCGCGCGCGGGGCGTTCCTGGTGCGCAACGTGGCGGGCGCGGATCTCGACCGCGCGCTGCAGACGTTAGGCCTCCGCGGCACGGCGCTCGCCTCCGCGCCCGACGTCAAGACGCACGCGGTGCGCGCGGCGCGCGTGGCGATCCTGCACACGTGGATCTCGACGCAGACCGAAGGGTGGTGGCGGCAGGCGTTCGACGCGCACGAGATCCCGTACGACTACATCTCGACGCAGGAGATCGCGAAGACGCCGAACCTCGCCGCGAAGTACGACGTGATCCTGTTCCCGCCGGCCGGCGGCAGCGGGCAGCAGATCATCGACGGGCTCCCGATGTGGCGCAACCCGATGCCGTGGAAGGTCACGCCGGAGACGCCGAACCTCACCGCGTTCGCGCAGACCGACGACATCCGCCCGGGGCTCGGCTGGCAGGGGATGGCGAACCTGCAGACGTTCGTGCAGAACGGCGGCGTGCTCGTGACGTCGGTGAACACGGCCGACTTCGCGACGCAGTACGGCCTCGCGCAGGGCGTGACGATGAACCACCCGCGTCGCGGCACGGTCACGGGCAGCCTGCTGCGCACGCGGCTCGTCGACGACGCGAGCCCGATCACGTACGGCGTCGCCGACGGCCTGGCGGTGTACAGCGACGCCGGCGAGAGCTTCACGGTGTCGAACGGGCGCGGTGGACGCGGCGGCCGGTTCGCGGGGCTGGGTGGCCAGCGCGAGACGGGCCGCGGCACCGCCGACGATCCGGACGTGCCGCAGGGGCGTCCGACGCTCGACGCGCGCAACGCGGCGCCGACGCCGGAGCGTACGGAGCCGTGGCAGGGCGGCACGGTGACGGGCGACATGCTCCGCAACCCGACGTACCTCATCCCGCCCGACCAGCGCCCGCGCGTCGCGCTCCGCTTCAGCGAGCAGCGCGACCTGCTCGCCTCCGGCCTGCTCGACGGCGGCAGCGACATCGCGCAGCGGCCGGCGGTCGTCGACGTGCCGGTGCGGAAGGGGCACGTGGTGCTGTTCGCGAACAACCCCGTCTACCGCGGCGAGACGATCGGCAGCTACCCGCTCGTGCTGAACGCGATGCTGCACTGGGACAACCTGAACGCGGGGCGGAAGCTGGATCCGCGCTGACAGGAACGAACGACACCTCTGAGGTTTTGACAGGATGAACAGAATGAACAGGATGAAAGCCGACTCCGCGACTCTTGTTGGTGTTCATCCTGTTCATTCCGTTCATCCTGTCGAAGCAGAACAGCGACAGGTCCTGTCGACGTGACCACGCAGCCCGGGCGCTACCGCCAGCTCGATGCGTCCGAGATCGACGCCACGCTGCGACGGCTCCGCGACCGCGTCGCCGAGCGCTTCCCGGACTCCGAGCTCGGTGAGGTGAGCGCGGAGCTCGTCGCGCTCGCGGAGGAGGTGGGGGTGGCGCGCGAGGACACCGCCGCGTCGCCGGTGCGCACCATGACGCCGCCGGAGCTCGGACGCTACCTCGACTACTGCAGCGAGCTGCTGTCGCTCACGAGCAAGCTCGCCGCGCTGTTCGTGCAGCACTTCACGGACCCGGTCGTGTTGGGCGCGGTGAACGAGATCGAGACGCTCGTCACCGGTCTCTCGGGAAAGATCTGGCAGAAGATCGAGATGCTCGAGCGCGTCGTCGCGCGCGAGGCCGGGCGGCCCGCCGGCGCGGAGGCCTGAGGTGGATCCGGTCGCGCTTCGGCCGATCGGCACGGTCCGCAGCCCCTACACGGACACGTCGCAGATCCCCAAGGGCCCCGGCGCGAAGCACGACGCGGTGGGTGTGCTGGAGATCCTGCCGGAGTTCGCGGCGGGCCTCCTGGACATCGAGGGCTTCTCCCACCTCTACGTGCTCTGGATCTTCCACCGTGCCGAGGGCTACGACCTCGTCGGGCGGCCGCCGGTGGACGACCGCGAGCATGGTGTGTTCGCGACCCGCTCTCCGCGGCGACCGAATCCGTTAGGCCTCACGGTCGTCGAGCTGCTCGGCCGCGACGGCGACCGGCTCCGCGTGCGCGGCGTGGACATGCTCGACGGCACGCCGGTCGTCGACATCAAGCCGTACCTGAGCAGCGTGCCGGCGGCGCAGCTCCGCCGCGGTTGGCTGGCCGAGGTGGAGGGGCCTAACGCTCGGCGGCCGACGTCCTGAACCGCCGCCGCAGCACGAGGCACAGCGCCGCCGCGACGAGCGACGGGACCGCCAGGAGGAGGAACGCCGCGGTCGTGCCGCCCGTCGCGTCCTTGAACCGGCCGATGAGGTAGGGCCCGACGAGCCCGCCGAGGTTGCCGAACGAGTTGATGAACGCGATCGCCGCCGCGGCCGCGCTGCCGCGCAGGATCGTGCTCGGCAGGCACCAGAACACGACGACGAACGTCTGGTCGCCGATCAGCACGAGCGCGAGCGACGCCACGCGCGCCGCGGGCCACGGCAGCAGCGCGGCGCCGAGGTAGCCGAGCCCCATCACGCTCAGCGACCCGATCATGTGCCGCCAGCGGTCGCCGGTGCGATCGGAGCTCGCGCCGACGGCGAGGATCGCGAGCGCCGCCGCACACCCCATCGCGCCGGTGATGAGCCCCGTCGCGACCGGGCTGGCGTGCAGCGCGTCGCGCACGACGAGCGGCGACCAGTACAGGTAGCCCCAGAACCCGACCGCGGGGAGGAAGTACATCACCGCCGCGAGCAGCACCGTCGGCTGCGCGAGCGCGCGGAGCGGGGCGCCGTGCTCGGTGCCGCGCGGCGCGGCGCTCGCGTCCTCGTCGCGCCGGATGCGCGCCGCGAGCCAGTCGCGCTGCCCGGCGGAGAGCCACCGCGCGTCCGCGGGCCGGTCGGTGAGGAGGCGCAGCGTGGCGAGGCCGAGTCCCACCGACGCGATCCCCTCGAGCAGGAAGAGCCACTGCCACCCGCGCAGCCCCAGCACGCGATCGAAGCCGAGCAGCCAGCCGCCTAACGGGTTGCCGACGAGCGCGGCGATCGGCACGGCGACGATGAAGCGCGAGTACGACCGCGCGCGCAGCGACGCCGGGTACCACAGGCTCAGGTAGTAGATGATCCCCGGGAAGAACCCCGCCTCGGCGGCGCCGAGCAGGAAGCGGAGCGCGGCGAACTGCGTCCCCGTGCGCACGAACGCGAGCGCCGCCGCGACGAGCCCCCACGTGATGACGATGCGCGCGATCCACCGGCGCGCGCCGAATCGCGCGAGCGCGAGGTTGCTCGGCACCTCGAACAGCGCGTAGCCGACGAAGAAGATCCCCGCGCCGAAGCCGTACGCGCTCGCGCTGAGCCCGAGGTCGCCGTTCATCTGCAGCGCCGCGATGCCGATGTTCGCGCGGTCGACGTAGTTGCAGACGAACAGCACGAGCAGGAACGGCAGGATCCGCATGCTGACGCGCCGCATGGTCGCGCGGGCGAGCGCGGTGTCGTCGTGGAGCACGACGACGTCGGCCGGTGTGGGGATCGTCGTGCTCACGACGCGCGCCCACGCGAACGCCGATGCCCCGCCGCCGGCTCGAACGTCACGCCGCGTCGTCTCTCGCCCGCCGCGCCTCGTCCCGCGCGAGCGCCGCGAGGAACTCCCGCGCGGTGCCGGTCACGAGCGGCGGCTTGAGCCCCGACGTGTGCCCTCCGGGCACGTCGATCACCTCCAGCGCCGCGGCCATCCCGCCCCACCCGTTCGCCGCATCCTCGACGATGCCCGCGGGACGGATCGCCGCGCGGAAGTACGTGAGCTTTCCGGGATAGAAGCGCGGCGCGTAGTCGCGGAAGATGCGCCGCGTGGCGAGCCGGAACCGCGTGAGGTTCACGGGCATCTTGAAGTCGCGCGGCGGGCTGCGGTGCTCCCACCGCCAGTACAGGTAATTGCGGCGCGTGTTGAGGTACCAGAAGTGCGCCGTGTCGCGGATCTTCCACAGGAGGACGCGGGCCGCGCGGAAGCGCGTCCGCTCCTGCCCCGGCGCCGGCGGGTCCACGACAAGCATGCGGCGCAGCCGGGTCAGCTGGATGCCGCCGTGCTCGAGGAGGAAGCTCACGACGCGCCCGTACCGCGTGTAGTTCGGGTAGCCCGGTCCGTAGGTGTCGTACATCGCGAGCATGCGCACCTCCTCGCCGAGCGCCAGCATGCGCTGCGCGATCTCGAGCGCGATGACACCGCCGAGCGACACGCCGAAGAAGATGTACGGGCCGTGGGGTCGCACCTTCCGGATCTCGTCGACGTAGTAGTCGATCATCTCGTCGACGCTCTCCTGCACTTCCTGGTCGCCCCAGTTGCCTAACGCCTGGATCCCGTACACCGGGTGGCGGTCGCCGACGAGCTTCGCGAAGTACTGGTAGAACAGCGCGTGCCCGGAGTGCGGGTGCGCGCAGAAGATCGGCACACCGGTGCCGGGCGTGTTGAACGAGACGATGCACTGCCACGCGTCGACTCGCGCCGACTCGCGCAGCAGCGCCGCGTGCTGCGCCACCGTGTCGTGGGTCAGCATCGCCGCCAGCTGGATCGGCCGACCGAACTCCTTGCCGATGCGCGTGAAGACCTTGAGCGCGGCGAGCGAGTGGCCGCCCACCTCGTTGAAGTGGTCGGTCACGCCGATGTCGCGCGCGCCCAACACGTCCTTCCAGATCGCGAGCACGCGCGCCTCGGTCTCGTCGCGCGGGGCCACCGGTCCGCCGCGCGACGCCTCGCGCCGCGGCGCGGGGAGCGCCTTGCGATCGAGCTTCCCCGACGGCGTGAGCGGCAGCGCGTCGAGCGCGACGAACACCGGCGGCACCATGTACGCCGGCAGCGACCGCTCGAGGTGCGCACGCAGCTCCGCGGCCGTCGGCGCGTCGCCCTCGACGGGGACGTAGTACGCCACGAGCCGCGGGTCGACGCCCGGATCGGTGCGCAGCATCACCGCGCCGTCGCGCACCCGTCCGCTCGCCATGAGCGCCGCCTCGATCTCGCCGAGCTCGATGCGGAACCCGCGCAGCTTCACCTGGAAGTCGAGCCGCCCGAGGTAGTCGATCGTCCCGTCGGCGAGCCAGCGGGCGCGGTCGCCGGTGCGATACAGTCGCGGGCCCTCCACGCTCGACGCTCCACGCTCCACGCTCGCTCCGATGGACGCGGAAGCGAGCGTGGAGCGTGGAGCGTGGAGCGTGGAAGACGCGAAGGGGTCGTGCACGAACCGCTCCGCCGTCAGCTCCGGCCGGTTGTGATACCCGGCGCCGACCTGCACGCCGCCGATGTACAGCTCCCCCGGCACGCCGATCGGCACCGGCCGCATCCGCGCGTCGAGCACGTAGATGCGCGTGTTCGCGAGCGGGCGGCCGACCGGCACCATGCGCCGCGGATCGGCGCGCACGCAGTCCCAGTACGTCGCCTCCACCGCGCACTCCGTGGGGCCGTACAGGTTGTAGAGGTGCGCGTGCGGGTGCTGCGCGAAGAACCGCTCCTGCAGATCGTACGGCAGCGCCTCGCCGGAGCACGTCACGTTGCGCAGCGACGTCGCCGCCGCCGCCGCGTCGCTCTCCAGGAACGCGCGCAGCATCGAGGGCACGATGTACATCACCGTGACGCGCTGCTCGCCGATCAGCCGCGCGAGGTACGACGGATCCTTGTGCCCGCCAGGCTCCGCGAGCACCAGCCGCGCGCCAGCCAAGAGCGGCACGTACAGCTCCGGCACCGACAGGTCGAAGCTCACCGGCGTCTTCTGGATCACCGCGTCGTCGGCCGAGAGCGCGTACTCGCGCTGCATCCAGTCGAGGAAGTTGACGACACCGCGATTGCGGTTCATCGCCCCCTTCGGCCGGCCGGTGGATCCCGACGTGTAGATCATGTACGCCAGGTCGTCGGGCCCCGGCGGCGTGGGCGCCGGCGCGCGCTCGGCCTCGGCCACGATCGCGTCCCAGTCGCGGTCGACGCACAGCACGGCGGCGGCGCCGGTACCGTTAGGCAGCGCGGCGAGCGTGTCGTCGGCGACGCGCGCCTGCGCGAGCAGCACGGGGCACGCCGAGTCCTCGATCATGAACGCGAGGCGCTCGGCGGGATACTCGGGGTCGAGCGGGACGTACGCGCCGCCCGACTTCAGCACGCCGAGGAACGCCACCATGAGATCGATCGAGCGCTCCATGCACACGCCCACCATCACGCCCCGCCTCACGCCGCGCGCGGCGAGGGCGCGGGCGAGCGTCGCGGCGCGCGCGTCGAGCTCCGCGTACGTCATGGTGCGGTCGCCGGCGACGAGCGCCACGGCGTCCGGCGTGCGCGCGGCCTGCGCCGCGAGCCGCTCGGCGAGCACCGGCGCCGCCGCGGGCGCCGCGACGTCCGTGCGATTCCACGCGACGACGAGCTCCTCGCGCTCGGCGGGCGTCATCATCTCCAGCTCGGCGAGCGGCCGGTCGCCCTTCGCCACCATCTCGCGCAGCAGCGTCGCGAGGTGGCCGAGCATCCGCTCGATCGCCGCGTCGGCGAACCGCGCCCGGTAGTACTCGATCCGCAGCAGCAGCGCCGCCTCCCCGTAGCCGCGCACGCTGAGCGGGAACGTCGTCTGCTCGCGGAAGTAGAAGCCCCGGCACCGCGCCGGGTCCAGCCGCTCGAAGCTCGTCGTCTGCCGCTCGTTCTCGTAGACCAGGATCGTGTCGAACAGCGGCGTGCTGCTCGGCACCGCGCTCGCCGCCTGCACCGCGGGGAGCGGCGTGTGCTCCGCCACGCGCACCGCCACCTGCGACGCCCGGATGCCGCGCAGCCACGCGACCACGGGCTGCTCGGCGGGGATGCGCACGCGCACGGGCAGCGTGTTGATGAACAGCCCCACCATGTCGCGCACCGCCGGGTCGCCGTCGAGCGGCGTGCGGCGGCAGGCGCGCGTCGCGCCGAAGACGACGTCCTCGGCCCCCGTGTAGCGCGCCAGCAGCAGCGCCCACGCGCCCTGCACCAGCGTGTTCAGCGTCAGCTCGTGCCGCGCGGCGAACGCCTTCAGCGCGTCCGTATCCTCGACCGACAGCGCGAGCGCGCGGTCGGTGTACGCCGGCGCCTCGGCGTCGGGGTCGGGCGCCGGCGCCGGGAGGTCGGGGAAGACCGGCTCCGCATAGCCGCGCAGCGCCTCCGCCCAGTACGCGGCCGCCGGCGCGGGGTCCTGCCGGTCGAGCCAGTCGATGAACTCGCGGTATGCGCGCGGCGCGGGCGGCGCGGGCGGCGCGGGCGGCGCGGGTGCTGTGGGCGGCGCGGGCTCCTCGCCGGCTTCCAGCGCGTGGTAGGTCGCGAGGACCTCGCGCAGCACGATGATGAAGCTGCGCCCGTCGAGGATGATGTGCGGGAAGCTCCACACGAACTCGTGCCGATCGGCCGCGCTGCGGAAGAGCGCGAGCCGGAACAGCGGCAGCGCGTCGAGCCGGAAGCCCGCGCGGCGGTCGGCCGCGAGGTACGCCGCCACGCGCCGGCGCTGCGCGGCGGCGTCGAGCGCGCGCACGTCCTCCACGTGCACGGCGAGCGGCGCCGCGTCGACGCCGTCCACGCCGTCGACGCCGTCGACGACCTCCTGCCGCGGGGCGTCGACGTCCTCCCAGCGGAAGCGCGTGCGGAGCGCGGCGTGGCGCGCCGTGACCCGCTCCCACGCGCGGAGGAACCGCGCCACGTCCACGCCGTGCAGCGTGCAGCCGATCTGCTCGAGGTCGACCCCCGCCTCCGGTGCCCGCAGCCAGTGGTACAGCATCCCCTGCTGCAGCGGCGACAGCCCGTACGCGTCCACGACGCGCCCGACGTGCCCGTGCAGGGTGCGCCCGTCCGGCGCGCTCGACTCGACGGTCTCGGTGCTCGACACGGTCACTCCTTCGGGCTGACGGACCGCGCGCGCTGGACGCTCCGGATCGCGGTGGCCGGGCGCGCGGCATCGGCGCCGACGGTCGGGACGTGGGTCATCGCGGAAGAGAGGGGGCGCGGCCGGTGAGCGCACGGCGGCGCGGGCTCGGCGCGGCGCTCGGCCGCGGCGGCAGGTACGGGTGCGGCGGAGGCAGTATGCCGCCCCCGGGCAGTCTTGGCAACGCGGACGGCGGGGGTGTGGCGCACTCGCCACGTCGCCGAGCCGGGTGCGGGGGGCCCGCGTGCGTCGTACATTCGCCCCCGGCGAAACCAGCGAGGAGCCCGTGGACGCGAATGGCAGCGGGAGTGCGATCGATCGACGCGACTTCGTCCGGACGACGGCCGCCGCGGGGCTCGGCGCGCTCGGCGCGATGGGCGCCCCCGGCCTGCTGTTAGGCGGCTCCCCCGGCGAGAAGGTCGTCGTCGCGGTGATCGGCGTGAACGGCCGCGGCACCGTGCACGCGCAGAACTTCTCCACGCTCCCGAACTCCGAGGTCGCCTACGTGTGCGACGTCGACGCGGGCGTCGTCGCGAAGGGGCTCGCCGCGGCGAAGGCCCAGGCGACGCCGCCGAAGGTCGTGGGCGACTTCCGGCGCGTGCTCGACGACCGGCGCGTCGACGCGATCTCCATCGCCGCGCCCGACCACTGGCACGCGCCGATGACGCTCCTCGCGCTCGATGCGGGCAAGCACGTGTACGTGGAGAAGCCGAGCGGCCACGATCCGCGCGAGGACGAGCTGCTGATCGCCGCCGCCGCGCGCACGAAGTCGCTCGTGCAGTTAGGCACCCAGCGCCGCTCCGGCCCGCACTTCTTCGACGCGCTGGCCGCGCTGCGCGACGGATTGATCGGCATGCCGTACCTCGCGCGCACCTGGTACGCGAACACGCGCGGCGGCATCGGCAAGGGCAAGGTGGCGGCGCCGCCGTCGGGGCTGAACTGGGAGCTGTGGCAGGGCCCCGCGCCGCGCACGGCGTACCGCGACAACGTCGTGCACTACAACTGGCACTGGTTCACGCGCTGGGGCACGGGCGAGATCTGCAACAACGGCACGCACGAGATGGACGTCGCGCGCTGGCTGCTCGGCGTCGACTATCCGACGTCGGTGGTGTCGAGCGGCACGCGCTGGCACTTCGACGACGACTGGGAGTTCCCCGACACGCAGGAGGCGACGTACGAGTTCGCGGGGGGCAGGTCGATCGTCTGGCACGGGCAGAGCTGCAACGGGCTGCCGATGTACGGCCGCGCGCGCGGCACCGCGATCCTCGGCACCGCGGGCAGCCTCGTGATCGACCAGGACGGCTACGTGTTCGCCGATCCGAAGGACAAGGTGCTGCGGCAGTCGTCCGCGGGACCGAAGGGCGACGCGCTGAACGTCACCGGCGACGACGCGCTCACGCGGGTGCACATGCGCAACTTCCTCGACGCGATCCGCACCGGCGCGAAGCTCAACGCGCCGATCGCCGACGGTGCGAAGACGGGACTGCTCTGCCACCTCGGAACCATCGCGCAGCAGACCGGCCGCAAGCTGCGCATCGACCCGAACACGGGACGCATCCTCGGCGACGACGACGCGATGACCCGCTGGTCGCGCGAGTACGCGCCCGGTTGGGCGCCGGCGGTCTGACAGGAGCTCTGCTGCGTTTTGGACAGGATGAACAGGACGGACAGGATGAGCACCGACACCAAAGGCACTGTCGTTGGTGTTGGTCTTCATCCTGTCCGTCCTGTTCCTCCTGTCGGAGACGACGAGCACAGGTATTCCGTTCCTCCTGTCCGCGTGCGACGCGCGTGGGCGATCGGCATCGTCATCCTGTCGCTCACCGCGTGCGCGGGCCACACGCGCCCCGCGGGGCTCAAGCGCGCGCACGTCGAGCGGTTGTACTTCGGCCGCAACATCGGCGACACGGCGACGGTGAGCGACTCGGCGTGGACCCGATTCGTGCACGAGGTGATCACGACGAACTTCCCCGAGGGCGCGACGATCTGGGACGCTGCGGGACAGTGGCGCGACCCGAGCGGCGCGACGGTGCGCGAGCGGAGCTTCGTCGTGGAGCTCGTGCACCTCGTGACCCCCGACGTGGAGTCGCGCGTGACGCGCGTGATGGACGAGTACAAGCGCCGCTTCGCGCAGCAGTCGGTGCTGCGGCTCGTCGCGGAGGCCTGGGCGAGCTTCTGATCGCGCCCGCCGCTCGCGCCGCCGTGGTCCCGGCGTAGAATCGACGGACGATGCCACTCCACGCCCACGCTTCCCGGTCGCGCGCGATGCTCCGCCTCCTCTCCACCGCCGCCCTCGTCGCCCTGGCGGCGTCGACCGCTGCCGCGCAGGACACGTTCACCGTCGGCACGGCGACCGCCGCGCGCGGCGCGATCGCCTACGGCACCCTCGTCGTGCCGCCGGGCCCCGACTCGGGGCTTCGGATTCCCGTCGTCGTCGTGCACGGCGCGCACCCGGGCAGGGTCGTCGCGTTCGTCGCCGGCAGCCATGGCACCGAGTACACGTCGATCGTCGCCATGCAGCGCCTGGCGCCGCGCATCGACGCGGCGCGGCTCGCCGGCACGGTCGTCGTCGTGCCGCTCATCAACGTCGCGTCGATCGAGGGGATGACGCCGCACCTCAATCCGGTCGACCGCAAGAGCATGAACGGCAACTACCCCGGCGACACGGCGGGCACGCAGACGCAGCGCGCGCTCGCCGCGGTCGCGCGCGCCGTCGTCGATCCGGCCGACGTCGTCGTGGACCTGCACGGCGGGGATCTCGACGAGGATCTCCGCCCGTACAGCTACTGGTTCCGCGGCGGGAACGCGGCGCAGGACTCGGCGGGTCGCGCGCTCGCGCTCGCGTTCGGGCTCGACCACGTCATCGTCACCGACGTCGACCCCGCGTCGCCCACCGCCGGCCGGTCGCTGTCCGGCTACGCGCTCACGAAGGGGAAGACGGTGCTCGTCGCCGAAGCGGGACGCTCGGGCGTCGTGGCGCCGGCCGACCTCGCGGCGCTCGTGGACGGATCGCTGAACGTGCTCGGCGCGTTAGGCATGCTGCCGCGCGCGGTGCGTCCCGTCGCGCATCCGGTGTGGCTCGGCGGCAACGCGAGCGCGCGCCTCGCGGCCGACTCGGGCGGGATGTTCTTCGCGGCCGTGGCGCGCGACACGCGCGTGCGGAAGGGCGACGTCGTCGGCCGCACGACGGACTACCACGGGCGGCCCACCGGCGAGGTGCGCGCGCCGATCGACGGCGTGGTGACGTTCGTGCGCGGCGTGCCGTCGATGTGGCCGCGCGCCACGCTCGTGAACGTGGCGCCGGTGCTCGCGTCGCCCGCCCCGTGGGCGCGGCCCACGCCGTGACCGGTCGCGCGCCCGGCCTCGACGTCGAGCGGCTGTCGCTCGACACGGCGGCGTCGCACCTGCTCGAGGAGTGCCGCACGATCGTGCCCGGCGTGCAGGCGGTGTTCGGCTTCCAGCTCGTCGCCGTCTTCAGCCAGGGCTTCGATCGCCATCTCTCCGCGGGTGAGCAGCGGCTGCACCTCGGCGCGCTCGCGCTCGTCGTGGTCGCGATGGCGCTCGTCATGGCGCCGGCGGCGCTGCACCGGCAGGCGGAGCCGCGCACGGTGTCCGGCCGCTTCCTGCGCGTGGCGTCGCGGATGCTGCTCCTCAGCCTCGCGCCGCTCGCCCTCGGCATCTGCCTCGACGTGTACCTCGTGGCGCGCGTGATCCTCGGCGCGAGCGGGTGGGCGGCGGCGCTCGCCACGGCGCTGTGCGCGGCGTTAGGCACCTTCTGGTACGCGCTGCCGCGCCACCTCCGGCGCCGCTGGGCGATCCTCGAGCACGGGGGGGAACCGTGAATCGCCGCGACTTCGTGCGGGCCACTGCCGCGTCGCTCGCCGCGGGTTGCGCGCGGCCGCGCCCGACCGACGCGGCCGGACGTCCGACGCCGTCGCCCGCGCAGCTCGCGTGGCAGCGCGACGAGCTGGCGATGTTCCTCCACTTCGGCGTGAACACGTTCACCGACCGCGAGTGGGGCGACGGCACGGAGGACCCGGCGATCTTCGCCCCGTCGCGGCTCGACGCCCGCGCGTGGGCGCGCGCCGCGCGCGACGCGGGCTTCCGCGCGATGATCCTCACCGCGAAGCACCACGACGGCTTCTGCCTGTGGCCGAGCGCCACGACGCAGCACACCGTGGCGCGGAGCCCGTGGCGCGGCGGCGCGGGCGACGTGGTGCGCGAGTTCACCGACGCGTGCCGCGCCGAGGGGCTGCGTGCCGGGCTCTATCTCTCGCCGTGGGACCGCAACAACCCCGCGTACGGCGACTCGCCGCGCTACAACGACCTGTACTGCGACCAGCTCACCGAGCTGCTCACGCGCTACGGCCCCGTCTCCGAGGTCTGGTTCGACGGCGCGAACGGCGAGGGGCCTAACGGGAAGAAGCAGGTCTACGACTGGCCTCGCTTCTGGGGACTCGTGAAGCGCCTGCAGCCCCAGGCCGTGATCTTCTCCGACGCGGGCCCCGACGTGCGCTGGTGCGGCAACGAGCGCGGCACCGCGGGCGACCCGAACTGGTCGACCGTGGATCCCGCCGTGGTCCCCTACCCCGGCGCCGACGGCCCCGGCATCATCGCCGCGCTGCAGCACGGCGACCCAGCAGGCCCGGTCTGGCGTCCCGCGGAGGTGGACGTCTCGATCCGCCCCGGCTGGTTCAACCATCCGGCCGAGGACGCGCGCGTGCGCGACGTCGAGAATCTGTTGGGCCTCTACGCCACGTCGGTGGGACGCAACGGCAAGCTGCTGCTGAACGTGCCGCCGACGCGCGACGGCGTGCTGCACCCGACCGACGTCGCGCGCCTGACGGAGTTCCGCGTGCGACGTGACGCGCTGTTCGCCGAGGACCTCGCCGCGGGTGCACGGTCGACATGGCGCGCCACGGGTCCGCGGTCGGCCGAGGTGCAGCTCGACCTGCGCCGCGCCGCGACGGTATCGATCGCGCGGCTCGGCGAATCGATCGAGCAGGGACAGCGCGTGGCGCGCTACACGCTCTCCGGCGCGGACGAGGGCGGCGCGTGGCGCGAGCTGTCGCGCGGCACGACGATCGGGTACGCGAAGCTCGACCGGTTCGCGCCGGCGCGGGTGCAGCGCGTGCGGCTCACGGTCGACGACGCCGTCGCCGCGCCGGTGCCGGTCGCAGTGCGGCTCTTCGCGTGACGGCCTCTTCGAATCGAACCGCAGAGGGCCGCAGAGGGCTGCAGAGGACTGCCCTGTTGAGTTGAACCACAGAGGACACGGAGGACACGGAGGAAACCAACAAAAGTGGTTCTCCTCCGTGTCCTCTGTGTCCTCTGTGGTGAAAAGAAGAGAGATGGTGTTCTCTGCGGCCCTCTGCGTCCTCTGCGGTTCATTCACACAGCGGAGGCAGTTCGCCGCGTCCTCCGCGGCTCCGCGTGAGCCGAATCAGCCCACGACGTTCACCTGCACCGACTGGAAGCTCCACCCGGCGTCGTCCTGCACCGAGTTGCGCTGCTGGATCGACGCGCCGAGTTGGAGCGCGCCGGAGATCTGATCCACCGGCGGCGCGATCGCGGTGATGATCGTGTTCGGCTTCGGTCCCTGGATCGTGACGTCCTGGAAGTCGCCGAGCGGAAACGTGAACACGCGGAACTTGTACGCGACGTTCGAGTTCAGCGACACGTAGAACTCGACGAGGTGATTCTTCCCCTTCTTCACGCGCGGGAACGCCACCTGGACGCCCTGATCGACGACGCCGGGGTAGCCGGAGCTGAACAGCGCCTGCCCGACGCCCGTCGGCCACGTCGGGTCCACCATGATCGAGGAGAAGATCAGGATGTACTGGTCCGTTCCCTTGATCGGCTTCGCGGGGCTCAGCACGATCGGCGTGCGAACCGCGGTGAGCGTCCCGGCGCTGACGCCGAGCAGCCTCGCGCGCTGCGCGTCGCTGATCGCCTTCACCTTCGTGTTGCGCAGCTGACGGACGGTGGTGCCGAGCCTGGTCGCGACGTCGGCGAGCTGCACGTCGGCGGCGGAGACGGCGGGAGTCGCGCGGGCCATGGTGGGTGGGGTTGGAGTGAGCGCGAAGATACGGCCGCCGGCCCTGCCGTCCAGCCGCGACGCGTCTCATGTTGGCTCACGAGCCGTTCGACCGTTCCCGTGGAGACCGACGATGCGCCCGCTCGCTGCCGCCGCTCTTGTCATCGCCTGCGCCACGTCCGCCGCGACCGCTGCCGCGCAGATGCCGCCCAACCCCGCCGTGGATCCCATCTTCGCCGAGTGGGACCGCGGGGACTCGCCGGGGTGCGCGGTCGGCGCCGCACGCAACGGCCGCTTCGTGTACGAGCGCGGCTACGGCATGGCGAACCTCGACTATGACGTGCCTAACGGGCCGGACATCGTGTACTACGTCGGCTCCGACTCGAAGCAGTTCACCGCCGCCGCCATCGCGCTGCTCGCGCTCGACGGCAAGCTGTCGCTCGACGACGACGTGCGGAAGTTCCTCCCCGAGATGCGCGACTACGGCACCCCGGTCACGGTGCGCAATCTCATCCACCATACGAGCGGCGTGCGCGACGTGTACGCGCTCATGAGCCTGCGCGGCGACCGCATGGAGGACGTCTTCCCCGATTCCGCGGCGCTCGACCTCATCTTCCGCCAGAAGGGGCTCGGCTTCGCGCCCGGCAGCGCGTACTCGTACAGCAACTCCGGCTACTACCTGCTCGCCCAGATCGTGAAGCGCGTCACCGGGCAGTCGCTGCGCGAGTTCGCCGACGCGCGCATCTTCGCGCCGTTGGGCATGACGCACACGCACTTCCACGACGACCCGGGACACCCGATGAAGTGGCGCGCGATGAGCTACGAGCGCGACGGCGCCGGTGCCTACCGGATCTCGTACCTGCAGAACTTCGACAAGACCGGCGCCGGTGGGCTGTACACGACGCTCGGCGATCTGCTGAAGTGGGACGAGAACTACTACACGCACCAGGTGGGCGGCGACGCGCTGCGGCGGCTCATCCACACGCGCGGCGTGCTGACGACCGGTGACACGCTGCCGTACGCGTTCGGCAACGAGGAGCGCACGTACCGCGGGCTGCGCACCACGGAGCACGGCGGCTCGCTCATGGGCTACAAGGCGTACGTGCTCCGCTTCCCCGACGCGCACTTCAGCGTGTTCGTGACGTGCAACCTCGGCACGATCGACCCCGGCCCGCTCGCGCACCGCGTGGCGGAGGTCTACCTCGGCGACCGCATGACCGCGCCGGCGGCCGCGACGACGTCGGTGCGCGCATCGAGCACGGCGAGCGACGAGCCGGCGCGCCCGGCGACCGACACGACGCTCGTCGGCACGTACTACAGCGACGACCTCGACGCGACGTGGCGCATCGTGCGCGCGCCCGACGGCAGCCTCGCGCTGCAGCTCCCGCGCGTCCGCGCGACGCCGCTCGTCGTGCGCGGCAGCGGCTACCGCGCCGGAACGATGGGCATTCGCTTCGAGCCCGGCGGGGTGATGGTCGCCACGGTGTCGCGCATCGGGGAGCTGCGATTGACAAGGCGTTGACGCGCCGTCTCGGGTCTCCGTGTCAGAGAAGACTTCTCGAGGTTCGGTGCGCGGATCGACGGATTCGCGAATCCGTTGATCCGCTATCCAAACACGAGGAGCTTTTCCTAGGTGAGGAGTCGTGAGACGGCGCCCTGAGGAATAGCGGCCCGACGCGTGCCGTCTGAGAGCGCGACGCACACCGCAGGACACGCACATGCGCTCCAGTTTGCTTCGAAGGATCGTCGTCGCCGCCGCGTTAGGCACCACCGGCTGCGGATCGGCCGCCCGGCTTCCGCTCGCCGAGGGCATCGGCCCGCGTCCCGCGCTGCCGCCGCCGGAGACGTCGCTCATCCCCGTCGTGAAGATCGCGCCGGCGAGGGGATGGGCGGCCGGCGAGCGTCCCACTGCGGGTGACGGGCTCGCCGTCGCGCCGTTCGCGACGGGCCTCGATCACCCGCGCTGGCTGTACGTGCTGCCGAACGGCGACGTGCTCGTGGCGGAGACGAACGGCCCGAAGCGCCCCGACGACAACAGGGGGCTGAAGGGGTGGTTCTTCAAGCGGTTCCAGAAGAAGGCCGGGTCCGCGGTACCGAGCGCGAACCGCATCACGCTGCTGCGCGACGCGGACGGCGACGGCGTCGCGGAAACCCGTTCGGTGCTGCTCGACAGCCTGTACTCGCCGTTCGGCATGGCGCTCATCGGCGACCGGCTCTACGTGGCGAACAGCGACGCGCTCGTGCGCGTGCCGTACGCCGCGGGTGAGACGCGCATCGCGGCGCGGCCGGAAACCGTGACCGTGCTCCCCGGCGGGAAGCTGAACCACCACTGGACGAAGAGTCTGCTCGCGAGCCCCGACGGATCGCGCCTCTACGTCGGCGTCGGCTCGAACAGCAACGTCGCGGAGAACGGGATCGACAAGGAGACGGATCGCGCCGCGGTGTGGGAGATCGACCCGCGCACCGGAGCGCACCGCGTGCTCGCGTCGGGGCTGCGCAACCCGGTGGGGCTCGCGTGGGATCCGGACCGCGGCGCGCTGTGGGCCGCGGTGAACGAGCGCGACGAGTTAGGCAGCGACCTCGTGCCCGACTACATGACGGCGGTGAAGGACGGTGGCTTCTACGGCTGGCCGTACAGCTACTGGGGACAGCACGTCGACACGCGCGTGCGCCGGCCCCGCCCCGACCTCGTGGCCCGCGCGCTCGTTCCCGACTATGGGCTCGGCGCGCACACCGGATCGCTCGGCCTCGCGTCGTCGCGCGGCACGACGCTGCCCGAGCGCTACCGCGGCGGCATGTTCGTCGGCCAGCACGGCTCGTGGAACCGCAAGCCGCTCGCCGGCTACCGCGTGATCTTCGTCCGCTTCGCCGACGGGATGCCGGCGGGCGATCCGGTGGAGATCCTCACCGGCTTCGTCGGCGCCGACGGCAAGGCGCGTGGCCGCCCCGTCGGCGTGGCGATCGACGGCCGGGGCGCGCTGCTCGTGGCGGACGACGTCGGGAACACCGTGTGGCGGGTGACGGGGGCGAGGCCGTAGGCGATATCATCCGCAGATTACGCAGATTGCGCAGAGCCCCTGCAAACGGCTCTGCGTGATCTGCGCAATCCGCGGATCATCGCCTCGCCCGAGCACCATGGCACTGTTAGGCCTGAAAGACGTCTCCATTGCGTTCGGCGGCCCGCCGCTGCTGGATCACGCGAACCTCGCGGTCGAGCGCGGCGAGCGCGTGTGCCTGCTCGGACGCAACGGGGCCGGCAAGAGCACGCTGATGAAGATCCTCGACGGCACGCAGCCGCCGGACGAAGGGGAGGTCGTGCGGCAGAGCGGCGCGACGGTCGCACGGCTCGAGCAGGACGTGCCGCACGACGTCGGCGGCACGATCTACGACGTCGTCGCGTCCGGGCTCGGCGACGTCGGCCGGCTGCTCGCGCGCTACCACGAGGCGAGCCACGCGGTCGCGGTGGCGTCGGCCGAATCGGCGCGCGACGCGGCGCTGCGGGAGATGGATCGGCTGCACCATCAGCTCGACGCGGCGAACGCGTGGCAGATCCAGACGCGGGTCGAGACGGTGATCGAGCACCTGGGTCTCGACGCCGACCTGCCGTTCGCGAGCGCGTCGGGCGGACGCAAGCGGCAGACGCTGCTCGCGCGCGCGCTCGTCAGCGAGCCCGACGTGCTGCTGCTCGACGAGCCGACGAACCACCTCGACGTCGACGCGATCGAGTGGATGGAGCGGTTCCTCGTCGAGCGCGGGCTCACGCTGCTGTTCGTGACGCACGACCGCGCGTTCCTCCGCCGCCTCGCGACGCGCGTCGTGGAGCTCGACCGCGGGCAGCTCGTGAGCTGGGCCGGCGACTACGACACGTACCTCGATCGCAAGGCGGCCGCGCTCGAGAGCGAGACGCGGGCGAACGAGGAGCTGGACAAGCGCATCGCGCGCGAGGCCGTACGTCTCCGCTCGTCGATCACCGCGCGCCGCACGCTGAACGAGGGGCGTGCCCGGCTGCTCGACCAGCTCCGCGCCGACCGCGCGGCGCGCCGCGACCGCGAGGGGAGCGTGCGGCTCCAGACGCTGGAGGCGGAGCGCTCCGGGAAGCTCGTCATCGAGGCGAAGGGCGTCAGCTTCGCGCGCGGCGCACGGCCGATCGTGCGCGACCTCACCACGACGATCCTGCGCGGCGACCGCGTGGGGATCATCGGGCCTAACGGCTCCGGCAAGACGACGCTGCTGCGCCTCCTCCTCGGCGAGCTCCCGCCCGATGCCGGCACGATCCGGCTCGGCACGGGCCTGGAAGTCGCGTACTTCGACCAGCTCCGCGAGCAGCTCGACGCCGAGCGCGCGGTGTTCGACACGATCGCCGACGGCGCCGACTGGATCACCCTTGGCGGCGCGCGGAAGCACGTGCTGTCGTACCTGCAGGACTTCCTGTTCTCCCCCGAGCGCGCGCGCACGCCGGTCCGCGCGCTCTCCGGCGGGGAGCGCAACCGGCTCATGCTCGCGCGGCTGTTCACGCGCCCGTTCAACCTGCTGGTGATGGACGAGCCGACGAACGACCTCGATCTCGAGACGCTCGACCTGCTCGAGGAGCGCCTCCAGGAGTTCGGTGGCACGCTCCTGCTCGTGAGCCACGACCGCGAGTTCCTCGACGACGTCGTCACGAGCACGCTCGTGCTGGAGGGGGGCGGCGTCGTCGGCGAGTACGTCGGCGGCTACACCGACTGGGTGCGGCAGCGCGCGCCGACCGCGGTGCCTAACGCCGCGCCGAAGCGCCCCGCCCCACCCGCGCCGCCGCCGCCGCGGGAGCGCGACCGCAAGCGCAAGCTCACGTTCAAGGAGACGCACGAGCTGGCGGCGCTGCCCGAACGGATCGACGCGCTGGAGCGGGAGCGCGACACGCTGTATGCCTCGATGGCCGACCCCGCGTTCCTGCGCGACGGCGGCGCGGTCGCGTCGGCGAAGGCGCGGCTCGACGCGATCGACGGGGAGCTGGCGGACGCGCTGGCGCGGTGGGAGGAGTTGGAGACGATCGCGGCGCAGCACTGAACTGCGGTTCTGAAGCCGCGGTTTCGGAACTGCGGTTCCGGTGGGGCGGGAGGGGCGGGTACGGCGGGGCTGTGCTGCGGTGCCGATGGACGGGGCCATGACGCCGACCGGCGCTGCGTTGCGGAGGACCCGGGTGCGTTCCCGGAGCGCGGTATCCGCGCTCGGGTGATCCTAGGTTGGCTGCATGGCAGAAGGGGACTCGTTCCGCGATCTGCGCGTGTGGCAGGAGGCGCAGATGCTCGCCCGCGACGTCAACCGCGTCGTCCGCGCGTTCCCGCCCACCCACGCTGACCTCGCCGACCAGATGCGGAGGGCCGCCCGGTCGGTGCATGCGAACATCGCCGAGGGCAACGGCAAGTCGTCGCGGCGAGACTACGTGCGCCTGCTGTACGACTCGCGCGCCTCGCTGCAGGAAGTGGAGAGTGACGTCGAAGCGCTTCGCGACACCGACCTCGCGACTGCGGCGGACGTCGCCCAGATGCACACCCGCGCGCGCCACGTCGGCGTCCTTCTGAACGCGCTGATTCGTTCCCTCAAGCCGCCGCCTAACAGCTGACCCGCCGCACCGCCCCGGCGTATCGACCCCGCTGTATCGACCCCGCCGTACCCGCCCCTCCCGCCCCACCGGAACCGCAGTTCCGAAACCGCGGCTTCAGAACCGCAGTTCCGCCGTTGACGCGCCCCCAACCCAGCCTCATATACGCACGATCCCCTTCCCCGAGCCCCGCCCCATGACGCGCATCGTCGCCGCCGTCGTCCTCGCCCTCCCCTCCCTCGCCGCCGCCCAAGCCAGCCCCGGCGTGACCGCGGCCCGCGAGGCCTGGCGGCAGATGACCACCTACATCACGCGCGCCGCCGAGCAGATGCCGGAGGCCGACTACGCGTACCGTCCCATTGCCACCGTGCGCACGTTCGGTCAGATGATCGGCCACGTCGCCGGCGCGCAGCGCGTCTTCTGCGCCGCCGCGCTCGGCGACCCCGAGCCGCGCGAGGACGCGATCGAGAAGAGCGCGACGACGAAGGCCGCGCTCGTCCAGGCGCTGAAGGCGTCCACCACGTACTGCGAGCGCGCCTACGCGCTCACCGACGCCCAGGCGGCCGGGCGCGCGAGCTCCATGGGCGACGCCGGCACGAAGCTGACCTTCCTCGCCGAGAACGCGACGCACAACGCGGAGCACTACGGCAACATCGTGACGTACATGCGCATGAAGGGCATGGTGCCGCCGTCGAGCCAGCCGCGATCGCAGTGACCGGGGCCTAACGCCCCGTCGGAACGCCTCCCGCGCTGCGTTCGCGCTCCGCCGTGAGCCGCCGCACCTCGTCGCGGCGGAGCGTGCACCGCGGCCGCGCGGGATCGGAGAGATCCATCGCGTCCCACGGCACGATCGTCTCCTCCACGCCGCGCCCGCCGGACAGCAGCCTCGCGAGCGCGCGCACGAGCGGCCCGCCGCCGAACCGCTCCGCGAACGCGTGATGGCCGACGAGGAACGCGCGCACGACGAGCGCGTCGCCCTCGTGCTCCGCCACGACCTCGTGCAGCCGGCCGAGCGACTCGCCGGCGGCGTCGTGGACCCGGGTGCCTAACAGGTGCTCGAGGGCGATCTCGCGCGCCATCACTCGCCCCCACCCTTGAGCGGCGCGCGCGCCACGACGTGCGTGCGCAGCCACAGCTCCCACGCGAGTGCCGGCGTGTCACGGCCGTCGATGTCGTCCACCTTCCAGCTCTCGCCGTCGCGCGAGAGCTGCGCGACGGCGATGCGCGTCGGCGTCGGCTCGCCGCCGCGGACACGCCGGTGCAGCGCCGCCGCGAGCCGCGCCGCCCACCCGCCGAGGCGCGAGGCGAGCACCGTGCCGCCCAGCACCACGTCCGTGACGCGCGGCGGCTCGCCGTCACGCAGCTCGAGCGCGACGCCGTCCACGCGCCCGATGGGCTGGCGGTGCTTGTCGCGCAGCAGCTTGTCGAGCAGGTCGTGCACGAGCAGCACGTCAGCCTCCGCCGAGGATCTGGAGCGGGATCGTCACCACGAGCAGCACGAGCGACATCACGGCGATCGCGCCGATCGCGAGGTTGCCGAGCCAGCCGTTGCGGTGCTTGTGGAGGAGCCGCGGGTCGTTCATGAGCACGAGCAGCGGCAGCACCGTCACCGGCAGGCTCGCCGCGGTGAGCGCCATCGAGAAGTTCGTGAGCTTCAGCACGTCGACGCCGAGCGCGATCGGCACCGCGGCGAGCACGATGGCGACCGTGTACGTGACGCTGAAGCGCGCGTGCTCGCGCGGCTTCGCGTCCTCCGACCACTCCCAGCCGAGCGCCTGCGCGAGCAGGTAGGCGCAGGCGAGCGCGATCTCCACGGTCGCGCCGAAGCAGTTCACGCCGATCGCGCCGACCATGCACACGAACCCCACGCGCCCGAGCGCCGGCGTGAGCATGACACCGAGCTGCTGGATCGCGTCGACGTGGATCCCGCGCGGGCTGAACACGAGCACCGCGACGACGAGCACCGCCCCGGCGAGCGCGCCGCCGAGCGTGTTGCCTAACGCGGCCGTGATGCGGTTCGTGTTCAGGAAGCTGAGATCCCACTTCTCCTCGATCACCCCCGCCGAGTAGAAGTAGTAGAGGTAGGGGCTGATCGACGCGCCGACGATGCTGACGGCGAGGAACCAGTAGTGCGCGCGCTCGTGGCGCGGCGCCGTCGGCACGAGCCCGGCGCCCACGGCGCCCCAGTCGGGGTGCAGCTTTTTCGCCGCGACCGCGATGGCGATCGACACGAGGCCGAGGAGCGCCGTCCCCTTCTCCAGCTTCCCGAACGTTCCCTTCCACAGCAGCGCCCAGCCGACGAGCGCCACCGGCAGCGCCCACCAGCGGAACGGGATCCCGGTGACCATCTCCACCGCGAGCGCGACGCCGCCGAGCTCCGACGCGAGCACGAGCAGGCTCACCGCGAGCCCGATGACGAGCGGTACGATGAAGTAGTTGATGCCGAACCGCTCGCGGATCGCGTCGGCGAGCGGGCGCTGGCTCACGAGCGCGAGCCGTCCCGACATCTCGAGCAGGACGATGAGCGAGAGCGTTCCGAGCGCGACGGCCCACAGCAGCGTGTAGCCGAAGTCCGCGCCCGCCTGCGCCGCGGTGGCGATCGACCCGGCCTCGAGGAAGCCCCCGATGCCGGTGACCATGCCGAGGGCGACCTCCATCAGTCGCTTCATCGCGACTCCGTCGCGGCGAGCGCGAGGTCGATGATGCGCCGCACCGAGTCGGCGTGCGCGCGGACCGTGGCCGGCGACTTCGCGTCGGCGGCGTCCTTCTTCATCTCGTCGCGCAGCACGCGCAGCGTGGCGCGCGCGTACCGCTGCGAGACGTGGCGCGCCTCGAGCGCGCTCGACACGAGCGCCGTCGTCGCCGCGGCGGAATCGATCTTCTGGAGCGTCTGCTTCGGATCGGAGCCGCCGCACGCCGCGAGGAGCGCGGCCGCCGCTCCGAGGGGAGGAGGCACTCGCATGCGAGCGGTATCCGAGAGATCCGTGCCGTCGCGACCGGTGTGGCCGGCTGGACTCCACGTACGTGTGGTGGTCGGACTGAAGAAGGACTGAAGGAGGACTGAAGAAGGACCAACGACAAAGACGTTGTGGTTGGTCCTCCTTCAGTCCCTCTTCAGTCCTTCTTCAGTCCCCCGAGAACTCGTACGTGGAGCCGTGCCAGCCACCTCATTCGCCGCGCGTCGCGTGCCACACCACGTCGAGCGGCAGCTTCGGCTGCCGGTCCATCGTGAGCAGGCCGTTCGCCTCCTGGTACGTGTCGGTGAACTGCGTGTAGCAGAAGCCCGCGAACAGCCCCACGCGATTCACCACGTCGAGCAAGGCGCGGTAGCGCTGCTCGAGCTCCTCGGTCGTCTCGGTGCGCGAGTAGCCCCACGTGCGGTCGGGATCCGGGTGGTACGCGATGCCACCGAACTCCGTGAGCATCACCGGGATGCTCGTGTGCTCCGTGTGGCCCTCGACGACGAGCCGCCGGCCGCCCGGCCGCTCGCGCTCCAGGATGCGCGGCAGGTCCTCGTCCGAGTGGTAGCGCTTCGCGATCCGGTCGGGACGGTGGTCGTAGTCGTGGATCGCCATGATGTCCGTCGCCACGCTCTCCCAGCCGTCGTTGCCGACCACGGGCCGCGACGTGTCGAGCGTGTTCGTGAGATGGTACAGCGACGCCACCCAGTGCCGCTGCTCCGGCATCGTCGGCAGATCCGGCACGCCCCAGCTCTCGTTGAACGGCACCCACGCGACGATGCACGGGTGGCTCGTGTCGCGCGACATCGCCTCCATCCACTGCCGCGTGAGCCGCTCGATCGAGCGACGCGTGAAGCGGTACGCGCTCGGCATCTCCTCCCACACGAGGAGCCCGAGCTTGTCCGCCCAGTACAGGAAGCGCGGGTCCTCGATCTTCTGGTGCTTGCGCACGCCGTTGAAGCCGAGCGACTTCGCGAGCACGACGTCGCGTCGCAGCGCCGCGTCGCTCGGCGCCGTCAGGCCCGTCTCGCGCCAGTAGCCCTGGTCGAGCACGAGGCGCAGGTAGTACGGCCGCGCGTTCAGCAGGAAGCGGTCGCCCTGCACGCCCACCTGGCGTATGGCGCAGTAGCTCTCCACGAGATCGAGCCGCTCGCCGCGCCCGCCCCACAGCTGCAGCTCGGCGTCGATCAGCGTGGGACGGTCGGGGCTCCACAGCAGCTCGTTGCGGTAGTCGTCGATCCCCGGGTCGGAGAGCGCGATGCGGCGGTGCACCTCGCCGCCGAGGAGCTCGTACGTGTCGTCGGCGATGACGCGGCCGTTCGCGGTGAGTCGCACCTTCACCCGCAGGCCGTCGCGCCGCTCGCCGGCGACGAGCAGATCGAGCCCGATCTCCCAGTGCTCGAGGCTCGACGACCACCGCAGGTCGGCGATGTGCGTCGCCGGGACCTTCTCCAGCCACACCGTCTGCCAGATGCCCGACGTCCGCGGGTACCAGATGGAGTGCGGCTCGAGCTGCCAGTCCTGCTTGCCGCGCGGCTTCGCGAGGTCGTGCGGGTCGTCCTCCGCCCGCACGACGACGACCTGCGGGCCGTCGCGCAGCGCGTCGGTGATGTCGGCGTGGAACGGCGAGTAGCCCCCCTCGTGCCGCGCGACGAGCACGCCGTTCACCCACACCGTGGCGATGTAGTCGAGCGCGCCGAAGTGCAGGTGCAGCCGCTCGCCGGCGGCGAGGCGTGGCGCCTCGAACGTGCGCCGGTACCAGCAGGCGACGAAGAAGCCGGTGAAGCCGACGCCGCTCGCCGGCGTCTCGGGGGCGAACGGGACGACGATCTCGCGGTCGAAGGTGACCTGCTCCGGCGCGCCCCACGCCGCGTCGGGGTCGAGGGCGAACTCCCAGCGGCCGTTCAAGGACCACCAATCGGAGCGGGCGAGTTGCGGGCGCGGATAACCGTGCGCGGCCGGGTCGGGGTGCAGCGCGTCGGGCGTGGGCTCGGGCATGTCGGACAGGGGCTCGCGGCGTTCGGGGTCGAGCCCCGCGTCGGACGCACGTCGCGGACCGTCAGGCCGCCCGGAGGCCATGCCGGTGTTCACCGCCGAGCCTGTCGGCGCCGCTCGGGGGTGAGAACGATCGCGACGGCGCCTCGTGTCACGAGCGACTCGCGCCGAGTCGCCCGCCTCCCTCATGTCCCTTCTCACCCGGAGGGCAGCCCGATGCTGCCGCACACCCGCCACATCCTCCTCGCGATCGCCGCCGCCGTCGTGGTGCCTAACGCTCACGCCCAGCTCGTGAAGCTCGGGCCCGGCGCGTTCACGCCGCTCGCCACCGCCATCACGTTCGACGAGGCCGGCCGTCACATCTCCGACGTCAACCCGGTGTACGACTTCACCGGGGTGCCGGGGATCGGGAACGTCACCGTCAGCTTCGCCGGCGCGTTCACCGGTCAGAGCGTCGTCGGAAGTCCCGTGCGGACCCTCGCCGGCAACCCCAGCGGACCGCTCTCGCTGAACACGGCGACGATCACGTACATCTCTGGCGACCCGGACGTGCCGTCGGCGCCGGTCCTGAGCGGCAGCCCGCAGTACAACGGGCCGATCGTCATGCTGTTCAGCCACCCCGTGGCGGCCGTGGGGCTCCAGGGCGGCTACTTCAACGCGGTCGGCGGGACGTCGATCACCGCGTACGACGCGAACGGCAACCCGCTCGGCACGCTGGCGAACTCGCAGACGGGCCTCGAGTTCTTCGGGCTCGCCGACGCGAGCGGCAACAACGTCATCTCGGGGCTCGCCTTCTACATCACGGGCAGCGAGCCGTTCGGCTTCGACATCGACGACGTCACGTTCGGATCGCGGGCCGCCGTCAACCTCCCGGCCTCGCCGGTCCCCGAGCCGTCGACCGTCGCGCTGCTGGCGACGGGGCTGGCCGTGGTCGGCGTCGCGGTGCGTCGCCGCCCGGCCATGCGCCGCCGCGCGTGATCGAAATCACACCGCCCTGGCGTATCTCACCGTGAGCGGAACACGAACGCTCCCGGTCGCAGTAGCCGACGAGGCGCGATCCGTTAGGCAGACGCGGCCGCCGGCATCGGCGGCGAGACGGTGGGAACGGAGGGCCAGGACCATGGCCGATCTATTCGCGAAAGCCGGACTCGCGTGCCTCATCGCCGCGATCATCGGCGGCGGGCTCAAGGCGTTCAGCATCGAGTTCCCGCTCCTGAAGTCGGGATTCCGCCAGGTGGTCCTCGCCATCACCGGCATCGCGCTCATGACCGTCGGCTGGACGAACGCCGGCGCGAGCACGGTGTCCGACGACGACACCCGCCCGGCGCCCGTGAGCCCGGCCCCCGACTCGGCGGCGCCCCGTCGGCCCGCCGCCACGCCGACCCCCGCGCCGGTCTCCGAGCCGGCCGAGGAGGACAGCGGGCTGGATCGCGAGAGCGCGATGCTCGACCGCATGATGGGCACCTGGGCCAACGCCGACGAGGACCTGCTCCTCTCCGCGGCCGAGCTGCGGGTGGCGCGCACCGGGAGCGGCGCGACGGGCCGGATGACGCTCTCCTTCCGCCTCGGCGGCCAGCTCGAGGAGCGCGTCGTCGGCGAGCTCACGCCGAGCGGTGAGCTCGCGCTCCGCATCACGGCCGCGCGGGTCGTGGGGAACGAGCAGCTCTCGTGGCCGCTCGAGGGGCAGAGCCTCGTGCTCAGCTACGATGCCGAGCGCGACATGCTGGACGGCACCTACCGGAACCTGGCGAACGGCATGACGTCGGTCTTCCGCATGCGGCGCGTGCGGTAGCTCCGCTAGCTTGCACGCTCCCTTTGATGGAGCGATCCGATGCACTACCGCCGCTTCGGCCGGCTCGGGTGGGACGTCTCGGAGGTCGGCTGCGGGATGTGGGGGATGGTGGCCTGGAGCGGGGCCGACGACACGCGGGCGTCGGACGCGCTGGACGAGGCCGTGCGGCTCGGCTGCAACTTCTTCGACACGGCGTGGGCGTACGCGGCCGGCCGCAGCGAGCGGCTGCTCGGCCGGCTCGTTAGGCGGCACCCCGGCAAGCAGCTCTACACGGCGAGCAAGATCCCGCCGAAGAACGAGCAGTGGCCCGCGCGGCCCGGCGTGCCGCTCGACGACGTGTTCCCGCCCGACCACATCCGCGCGTACGCCGAGAAGACGCTCGAGAACCTCGGCCTGCCACGCGTCGATCTGCTCCAGTTCCACGTGTGGGACGACGCGTGGGCGCGCGATGATCGGTGGCAGCGCGCGATGGACGACCTGAAGCGCGAGCGGCTGATCGGCGGCGTCGGCGTGAGCGTGAACCGGTGGGAGCCGACGAACGTCGTCGAGACGCTGCGCACGGGGCTCGTCGACGCGGTGCAGGTGATCTACAACGTCTTCGACCAGGCGCCGGAGGACGAGCTGTTCCCGCTGTGCGCGGAGCTCGACGTCGCGGTGATCGCGCGCGTGCCGTTCGACGAGGGGTCGCTCACCGGCACGCTGACGAAGGAGTCGCGGTGGCCCGAAGGCGACTGGCGCAACCTGTACTTCGTCCCCGAGAACCTCCACCCGACGGTGGACCGCGTGGAGGCGCTGCGCCCGCTCGTGCCGAAGGGGATGACGATGCCGGAGATGGCGCTGCGGTTCATCCTCTCCGAGCCGCGCGTCGCGACCATCATCCCCGGCATGAGCAACCCGCGCCACGTGCGCGCGAACATCGCGGCGAGCGACGGCCGCGGGCTGCCTAACGGAGTGCGCGACGCGCTGCGGTCGCACCGGTGGGACCGGACCCCGACCGCGTGGTCGCATTGACGGTGGGGCGGTTCTGATACGGCGGTTCCGACGCTACGGTTCTGGTACGGCGGTTCCGGTGAGGCGGCAGCTCCGGTGAGGCGGGGTGACGCACCCCTTCCCGCCGTCCCGGAACCGTCGTATCAGAGCCGCCGTACCAGAGCCGCCGTACCAGAGCCGCCGTACCGGAACCGCCCCATCGAGCCCCGCGTGTCCCGCACCACGATCAGCGCAGGTCTGCTGCTGTTTCGCCGCCTTCACGGCCGGCTCGAGCTGTTCCTCGCGCATCCCGGCGGGCCGTTCTGGCGCGACCGCGACGACGGGGCGTGGACGATCCCGAAGGGCGGCGTGGACACGGGTGAGGAGCTGCTCGCCGCGGCGTGCCGCGAGTTCGAGGAGGAGACCGGCGTGCGCCCGGTACCGCCGTTCCTTCCGTTAGGCGAGGTGCGGCAGAAGGCGGGCAAGCGGATCCACGCCTGGGCGTGGGAGGGCGACGCCGACCCGGCGACGGTGACGAGCAACGTGATGCGCACCGAGCACCCGCGCGGCTCGGGGCGATTCCTCACGTTCCCCGAGGTGGATCGCTGCGCGTGGTTCGACCCCGACACCGCGCGCGCGAAGCTCAACCCTGCGCAGGCGGAGCTGGTGGGGCGGCTGGAGGCGCTGCTGGACGGGAGCGAGTAGCTGCGTGGCTGCGCGGCTGCGTGGGCCTCCGACGCGCCACGCAGCCGCGTAGCCACGCAGCGATTAGGTTCCCCCCGGTGTCGCGCACCCGCTGGTTCATCACACTGATCTCCTTCGCCGCCGCCCTCGGAGCGTCGGCGTTCATCGTCTGGAGAACGTGGCCCGAGGAAGGGGCCACCGTCACGCTCCCGCCGCTCGCGCACCTGCTCGGCGCCGGCGCGCTCGTCGCCGAGGTGCTGTTCCGGTCGTGGAAGATCCAGCTCAGCGCGCACGCGCTGCGCATCCCGCTCCGCTTCGGCGCCGCGGTGCGCGTGTCGCTCGGCGGCGACTTCGCGGCCTCGATCACGCCGTCGCGCTCGGGGGCCGAGCCGGCGCGCTACCTCGTGCTCGCGGAGTCGCGCGTCGACCCGCTCGGCCGGCTGCTGATCCTGTTCACCGAGATCCTGCTCGAGATGTTCTCGCTCGGGATCGTGGCGATCGCGCTCGCGCTCACGTTCCGCGGCATGGGTACCGCGCTCGCCGGCCTGCTGGCGCTCGTGGGCGGCTACTCGGCGCTCGTCATCGGCGTCGGCGCGCTCGGGCTCGCGCTCTCGCGCCGCAACGCGCACGGCCCGCCGCCGCCGTGGGCCGCCTCCATCGGGCTGCACGCGGGCCGATGGCGCGGCGTGCAGCGGTCATTGCGTCAGCTGCGCGGAAGCGTCGATGCGGTGCGGCGCGCGCGACTCGGCGCGATGACCGCCGCGCTCGTGATGTCGGTGCTGCACGTCGTCGCGCGCATGTGCGTGCTGCCGGGGCTCGTCTTCGGCGCGCACACCGACATGCCACTCACGCTCGCGTCGCTCGCGCCGCTCGTCGTGTGGCCGCTCGCGCTGCAGTACGGCGCGGGCGTCGCGCCGGCGCCCGGCGGCGGCGGCGTCGTGGAAGCGGCGTTCGGCGCGACGCTGCGTCACGCGATCCCGGGTCGGATCTTCGGCGCGTCGCTCATCTGGTGGCGCTTCTACACGTTCTACGCGTACCTGCCGCTCGGTGCGCTCGCCGCGGGCCGCACCGTGCTGCGCGCGCTGCGCGACCGTCACGAGCGCAAGCACGGCCGCCGGCACGAGATCGTCGCGACGGGGGAGCACCGAGTGCCGGCGTGAGCGCGGGCTGGTGCCTGTCGGATCGAACCGCGGAGGACGCAGAGGGCCGCAGAGAACATCGACAGCAAATACCTGGGGATGAAAGGATCCCAGGATCCCTAAGGATCCTCTCATCCCCAGATCTCTTGCCGTTCGAAGAGGCAGTCCTCTGCGGCCCTCTGCGTCCTCTGCGGTTCAAGTGCCGTTCACGACGCGCCCTTGTCCCGACAGCGCACGCAGATCGCCGCGCCTCCGAGCTCGTGGCGCAGACGACGCAGCCACGATCCGTGCAGATGGCGCGCGCAGAGGATGCGCTGGCAGCGCTCGCACACGCCGCCGCTCACGAGATCGATCCGCACCCCGCACGCGTCGCACTCGGTGCCGAGGTCGGTCTGACGGAACATGCGCACTCGCGTCATGCGCGGAATCTAGTCGCGGCGTCGCGGCGCGCGGTGTGCCTGTCGTCGACGGATCACCGTCTCCCGCCCATGCGCATGGCTCGACTTCCTTTGCTGCTGCTCGCGCTCGTCGCGCTCGACGCGTGCGGCGGCGCCTCCGATCGCGGCACGCCGGCGCGGCACGACACCACCGCCGCGCCGGCGCCCGATCGACCGGCCACGCTCGGTCCGTGCGCGACGCCGGCCGGCGGCGACTCGCTTTGCTTCGTCGGCTCGCGGTCGCACGACTTCGCCGGCGACGGACGGCCGTTCCGCATCGAGATCGACGCGCGCGGCCCGGCGCCCGACTCGCTGCGCGTCGCGCTGCGCATCGTGCGCAACGACAGCGTGTACCACCGCGCCGACTGGTCGACCGCGCTGTACGGCCGCTACGACGACGGCCCGGTGTCGCGCGACTCGACGCGCCGGCGCGCGGCGGCGCACCTCGCGCGGCTGCTGGGCGACTCGGCGTTCGTGCCGGTGCGCGCACTGCTCGGCGGCGCGCCCGCACCTGACGCCATGTTGCGCGAAGCGATCGCGTTCGACGTGCAGGTCGCCGAGGAGCGCCGGCGGCGCGGGCTCGCGCCGGGTGACACGCTGCCCATCGCGGCGCGCGAATCGCCGGCGCCGGTCGCCGACTCCGCGCGGGTGCGCGCGCTCGCGGCCGAGCTGCGCGGCGCGACGGCGTACCGCTACTATGCCGGTGGCGAGGCGACCTACGCCGTCGCGTGGAGCCGCGCCGAGCGTCGGTTCGTCACCGTGTTCTCCTGCTGCTGATCCTCTCGCAATGGCCTACGATCCCGGTCTCGCCGAGCGCGTCGCCGCGACGTTCGCGTCGCTCGGCCTCGCGCACGCGCGGCAGAAGAACGTCTTCGGCGGCCGCGGCTTCATGCTCGGCAAGTCGACGGGAGTGATCGTGTGGGGCGACGGTCTGCTCGTGAAGGCGCCGCCTAACGAGTACGCCGACGCGCTGCGTGAGCCCGGCACCACGCCGTTCGCCCCCGACGGCGAGCGCCCGATGAGCACCTGGGTCGTCGTCCCCGCCGACGCGGTCGCCGACGACCCGCAGCTGGAGGAGTGGGTGCGGCGCGGGGTGCGCGCCGTGCGGCGTGCGTGAACTGCGGCGCTGAAACCCGTGGCGCTGATGGGGCGGCTCGGACACTGCGGCGCTGAACGCGCGCGGCATCAGAGCCGCCGTATCAGCGCCGCCGCATCAGCGCCGAAGCATCAGAGGGCCGCCTTATAGAGCAGGCGGTTCGGCGTCCCGACCGGGTTGCCGATGATGACGTTCGCGGTGGCGTTGTTGACGATCCAGCTCGTGATCGTCGCCGCGGCCGCGTTGCCGAAGGTCGCCTTGTAGAGCGCCGCGACGCCGGTCGCGTGCGGCGTGGCCATCGACGTGCCGCTGATGGTGTTGATGCCGCCGCCCAGCCAGTCCGACGTGATGCTCGAGCCCGGGGCGTAGATCTCGACGCAGCTCCCGTAGTTCGAGTACGACGCCTTCGCGTCGGTCTTGGTCGACGCGGCGACGGTGAGCACGCCGGCGGCGCTCGCGGGCGAGTAGTTGCACGCGTTCGCGTTGCTGTTCCCCGCCGCGACGGCGAGGTAGACGCCCGAGTTCACGAGGTTCGTCGACGCCGTGTTCAGCGACGACGAGAAGCCGCCGCCGAGCGACATGTTGGCGACGGCGGGATTCACGTGGTGCGTCGCGAGCCAGTTCAGCGCGCTGATGATCCCCGCGACCGAGCCGCTGCCGTTGCAGTTCAGCACGCGCAGCGCGCGCAGGTGCACGAGCTTCGCGACGCCGTACGTCCGGCCCCCGACCGTACCGGCGACGTGCGTGCCGTGGCCGTTGCAGTCCTGGCCGTTGCCGCCGAACGCATCGTAGACGGCGGCGGCACGTCCGCCGAAGTCCGGATGGCTCGTCTGGATCCCGGTATCGATGATGTACGCGTAGACGTTGCTCGCCGTCGTGTTGTACGTGTACGAGTTCGACAGCGGCAGCGGGTGCTGGTCGATGCGGTCGAGGCCCCACGACGGCGTCGGGGACTGCGTGGCGTCGGCGGTCATGACCTGGTCCTGCTCGACGTACGCGACGTTCGGGTTGCGCGCGATCGCGCTCGCCGCGGCGGCGTTCATGTGCGCGGAGAAGCCGTGGAGGACGGCGTCGTAGGTCTCGTGCGTGGTGGCGCCGTGCGCGGCGGCGAGCCGTGCGGCCTCGCCACCGACGTCGCTCACCTCGTCCTTCAACACGACGATGTACTCGTCGGCGATGTACATCGGCTGGGTCGACGGGCCCATGGTGGGCGGGAGCGTCGGGGCCGCGGCGAGCTGCGGATCGGTGGGCGCCGGGCGGGACGACGCGTCGGGGGCGGCGGGATCGGTGCAGGCAGCGACGACGGCGGCGACGACGGCGACGGGGAGGGCGACGAGCGCGGTGAGTCTCTTCATGGTGACCGGCCTCGGGTAGGTGGCTGCGGCAGGGAGAAGGGCCCAGTCGACGCGGGCGGCGGAACGGAGCCGTTCCGTCCGGTGCGTGGCGGCGGGAGGATCGCGCGGGCCCGGGGGTGCCGCGAGGAGGCGGTGGCAGTCGCCGATCCGCGTCTCCGTACGCGAGCGGGCGGCGAAGTCGATCACCGTGGGTCACTGACGCGCCGCGACGGCGACAGCCCGGATTGGGCCGCCGCCGTCGCGTGCCGCCGGCCGAAGCCGGCGCGAGCTCAGGGCTTCTTCGGCGCGACCGAGTCGGGCTTCGCCGCCGGCTTCGCGTCGGCGGGCTTGGCGTCCGCCGGCTTCGCATCGGTCGGCTTCGCGTCCGCGGTCGGCGCGTTAGGCGCGTTAGGCGTCGCGGCGTTAGGCGCGGCGGCCTTCGCCGTGGAGTCGGCCGCCGCCGAGTCGGGCTTCGCGGCCGGCTTCGCCGGCACGACCTCGCCGGTGCTCGTGGACGTCGCGGCCGGCGCGGCCGTCGCCGGCGCGGCCGGCGTGGTGATGGCGGGCGGGATGATGGACTTCTTCGGCGCGGGAGACGCGGCCGGCGCGGGCGTCGGAGCGGGCGCGGGCGTCTGCGCACTCGCGAGAGCCGGCGCGAGCAGCAGCGCGGCGGCGAAGGCGACCTTGATCATGCGATTCCTCCACATACGGCGTGAGTACACCGCGCGGCCCGAGCGACACGGCGCCACCCGCGCCGCCCACGAGGGCGGCCGCGCGTGCCGCGAGGGCCCGCAGATGCGGCGCCAACGCCGGAAGAATCGCGTGACCGCAGTCACCGGAGAGGGCAAGAGGGCAAAAGGGCAGGAGGGCAAGAGGGCAGGAGGGCAGGAGAGTCCGAAGCTCTCCTGCCCTCCTGCCCTCCTGCCCTCCTGCCCTCGAAACGATCAGGCCTCCCAGGGCAGCCCGGTGCGGCCGAAGTGACCGTAGTTCGTCGTCGTGCGGTAGATCGGCCGGCGCAGGCCCAGGCGCTCGATGATCGCGTTAGGCCGGAAGTCGAAGTTCTGGCGCACGTACGCCTCGGCGGCGCGCGCGTCGCCGGTCCCGAACGTGTCCACGCGCACCGACACCGGCTCGGCGCGGCCGATCGCGTACGCGACCTGCACCTCCGCCTTGCGCGCCAGCCCCGCCTTCACGAGCTGCCGCGCGACGAAGCGGCCGAAGTACGCGCCCGAGCGGTCGACCTTCGACGGATCCTTGCCGCTGAACGCGCCGCCGCCGTGACGGCCCGCGCCGCCGTACGTGTCGACGATGATCTTGCGGCCGGTCACGCCGGCGTCGGCCGACGGGCCGCCGATCGCGAAGATGCCCGTCGGGTTGACGAGGATCTCGATGTCGTCGCGATACCAGGTGCCTAACGCACGCGGCACGAGGTCGGTCGCCACGTACGCCTTGATCTCCTCCTGCGACACGTCCTCGGCGTGCTGCGTGGAGACGAGCACCGTGCGCACGGCGACGGGCGTGTTCCCCTCGTACTCCACCGACACCTGCGTCTTCGCGTCGGGACGCAGCCACGCCTTGCGGCCGGCCTTGCGGTCCTCGGCGATGAGCCGCGACAGGCGGTGCGAGAGCAGGATCGGGAGCGGCATGAGCTCCTCGGTCTCGTCGGTCGCGTAGCCGAACATGATCCCCTGGTCGCCGGCGCCGCCCGTGTCCACGCCCTGCGCGATGTGACCCGACTGCTGCGAGAGCAGCACGGTGACCTTCACGCCGGCGGCGTGGAACGCCTCGTTCGCGTCGACGTAGCCGATCTCCTCGATCGCGCGGCGGACGATCGCCTCGTAGTCGACGTCCTTCGCCTCGGAGGTGATCTCGCCGGCGAGGACGACGTTGCCATCCTTCACGAGCACCTCGCACGCCACGCGGGCGCGGGGATCCTGCGCGAGGTGCGCGTCGAGGATCGAGTCGGCGATGAAGTCGCAGACCTTGTCCGGGTGCCCCTCGGTCACGCTCTCCGACGAGAAGATGTAGGTGGCCGGGAGGGCGTCGAGCGCGACGTCGTACTGCTGGTCGGGACGGGCGGTGGCAGACATCGAGAGATGGGCGCTGTGGTGACGCCACGCGCCGCTCGAACGACGAGCGGCCCGCGACGGTGGGTCGCGGGCCGCAGGGTGCCGCGACTTAGACGGAATCCGGACGGGGGAGCACGTCCCCCGGCGGCGCGGTCCGTCAAATCGGGGAAATCGCCGCGCCGGGGACCATTCTAAGGCGCGGACGCGGTCGGGCCAAGTGTGGCGCCTCACCGACAGGGCAGGAGGGCGAGAGGGCAGGAGAATCCGAAGATCTCCTGCCCTCCTGCGCTCCTGCCCTCCTGCCCTAGCTTCTCACCCATGGAGATCTGGAAGGAATTCACGTTCGAGGCCGCGCACCGGCTGCCGAACGTGCCGCCGGGGCACAAGTGCGCGCGGCTGCACGGGCACTCGTTCCGGGTCGAGGTGCACGTCGCCGGGGCCGTGCGGGAGCCGGAGGGGTGGGTGATGGACTTCGGCGACCTGAAGACGGCCTGGCAGCCGCTCGACGAGGCGCTCGACCACCGCTACCTGAACGAGATCGCGGGGCTCGAGAACCCGACGAGCGAGGTCCTCGCGCGGTGGATCTGGGACCGCCTGCTGCCCTGGCTGCCGGGGCTGTCGGCGATCGTCGTGCGGGAGACGTGTACGACCGGATGCGTGTATCGCGGGGAGCGCTGAGCGGGTGAACGGCGCCGCGGCTCAGCGCGCTGCGGCGCTGCTCGAGCCGTGCCGCGTCGGGCGTGATCGAACCGCAGCGAGGTGACAGGCGAGTACCCTGGGGATCCAAGTGCGATCGAAAAGATCTCGAGATCCTTTTCATCGCCGTTCGATCCCCAGTTGTACTCGCCTGTCACCTCGAACCTGTGGTTCAATTCGAAGAGGCAGTCCCCTGCGGCCCTCTGCGTCCTCCGCGGTTCAATGCCGTTCGATGTCGCTCGAGTCAGCCGCTGCCGACCATCACGGCTCGGCTGCCTAACGACGGCGACTCCGCCGCGGCGAGCATGAACGCGGCGACGTCGGCGCGGCGCACGACGGAGAACAGGCCGTAGCGCTCGACCGGCCGCGCGCGTCCGGTCGGCTCGCCGTCGACGAGCGTGACGGGGCGCACGACGCACCAATCGAGGTCGCTCGCAGCGAGCGTGGCCTCCATCGCCGCGAGGTCGCGGTACGCGACGCCGAGGTTCGCCGTCGCGACCATGCGCCGCACGGCCCACGAGCAGCGATCGAGGCTCTCCCCCACGCCACCCGCGCTCACGGCGACGAGCCGGCGCACGCCGTGGCGCGCCATCGCCGGCACGAGCGCGCGCGTGACGCGCGTCGTGAGGTCCGCTGGCGAGCGGAGCGGCGCCCAGGCCGAGGCACGACAGCACCGCGTCGTGGCCGGGGAGCACGTCGTCGAGCACCGCGGGATCGACGACGTCGCCGCGTCGCACGTCGACGTCAGGCAGCGGCGCGACCTCGGCGCCGGGGCGCACGAGCGCGGTGACGCGATGCCGCTCGGCCGCGAGCCGCGTGAGCCACCGGCCGCAGCCGCCGCTCGCGCCGAGGATGAGGAGACGCATGAGCAGATGGGTGAAGACGCGGCGCCGATGGGGCGGGGCTGTTGCGGCGGCTCCGGTACGGCGGCGCTGAACGCGCGCGGTATCAGCACCGCCACATCAGAGCCGCCGTTTCAGCGCCGATTCTTCAGCGCCGCCTCATCAGCCGTCAAACGTTCGCCAGCTCCTCGATCTCCGCGCCGCGCGCGTCGCGCATGCGCTCCACGACGCGCACCGGCACGCGCCGGCGGGCCGCGCGGTCGACGAGCGTGTCGATCCCCTCGTCGCCGTCGCGCACCGCCCAGCCTAACGAGAACGCGGTGGGCGCGGTGCGGAGCGCGGTGAGCTGCAGGCGGCGCGCGACGCGCTCGGTGCGCTGGTCGGTGGCGCCGCGGAGGATCACCACGAACTCGTCGTTGCCGAGTCGCACCACGGGCTCGTCGGCGCGCACGTGGCGCATGAGGAAGCGCGCCATGCGCACGAGGACCGCGTCGCCGGCCTCCTGGCCGTAGCGCACGTTGTAGGCGCCGAACGCCTCGACGTCGACGTACAGGCATCCCCATCCGCCGCCCGCGTCGGGCTCCATCTCGCGCCCGATGGCGTCGAGCTGGCGGCGGTTGAACGCGCCGGTGAGCGCATCGCGCGTGGCGCTCTCGCGCAGCCGTGCCTCGAGCGCGCGATGCGGCGTGACGTCGAGCAGGATGCCGTGCAGGAACACGCGTCCCGCGTCGTCGCGCCGCTGGAAGACGGTGTCGAGCACGGTGCGCTGCTCGCCGTCGGCGCGCAGCAGCGTGAGCTCGAGCTCGCGCACCGTGGCGTCGATGGCCCCGATCGCCGCGCGGCGTCGCCCCGGGTCGGCGAGGAATTCGTCGAACACGCGTCCGGCGACGTCGCCCACCGTGGCCGCTCCGACGATCTCGAGGAAGGCCGGACTCGCGTCGAGCAGGCGCCCGTCGGCGTCGGTCACGTACAGGCCCTCGCGCAGGTAGCGGGTGAGCTCGCGGAGGGTATCGGGGTCGTCGAGCGACTGGAGGTGGGGGGTCTGAGACATGGGGAGAATGTGCAGAGCGTGTACGAAGTCCGGCAATGGTGCGCGCGCGACACACGCCGCGCCCTCCCTGGCATGCCCGTTGCCCCCTCCCCCCGCACACCAGGAGGCGCGCATGGGCGATCGCAAATACACGGAGACCGGCAACCGCGGCGAGGATCCCCGTCACGGGTTCGGCGACGACATGGGAACGCGGGTCGGACGCCCCGACGGCGCGCGCGAGGCGCCGCGCGACGCGAATCCCGGCCAGCAGCCCGGTCAGCCGGGCACGAACGACGAGGCCGTCGCCGACGGCCTCGAGGGCTCCATCATGGAAGGCGAGGGACGCGGCCAGCGCGACGTGCGCGACGCGACCCGCGCCGACGCGAGTCGCGCCGACGCGAGTCGCGGCGACGTCAATCCGGACCCGGAGTCCGGCGACGAGCGCGAGATCTACGACCTCTGAGAGGGCCGATGGCGAGCGACGACGGGAAGTCCGGCGGCGAGCAGTCCGGCGCCGGTACGCAGAGCCTCGGCGCGGGCGCGGAGGCCGCGGCCGGCGTCCACGCGCAGCACGGCACCAGCGGGGGCGGCGCGCAGCAGGCCGAGAACGCCGACGCGCGCCCGGCGAGCGGACAGGGCACGGACCGCAGCGGCTCCGAGCCGCTCGACCGCACGCACGAGCACAAGGGCGGGTACGGGGGCGAAGGCGGGAAACCGAGGGAGTAAGACAGGGCAGGAGGGCAGGAGCGCAGGAGGGCAGGAGATCTTCGGATTCTCCTGCCCTCCCGCGCTCCTGCCCTCCTGCCCTCTCACTTGACGGCGGCTCCCGGTCCTGGCATCCATCGGACTCGCGCGACCTCCCGAACCCGGGTGGCCGCGCTTCGTGTCCCTCCCCGTCAGGACAGGCCGATGTCCCTCGTCGTCCACAAGGTCGGCGGCTCCATCCTCGCCGACGCCGAGGCCGTGCGGCGCGCCGCGCGCGTCGTCATGTCCGCGGGGGGCGGCACACCCGTGGTCGTCGTCTCCGCGCTCCGCGGCGCGACCGACGCGCTGCTGGACGTCGCGCGGCGCGCCGCCGCCGGGGACGGCGAGGGAGCGAGCCGCGGCGCCACCGCGCTCTCGCTGCGCCACCACGAGGTCGCGCGCGCGTTCGGCGACGAGGCGCTCGAGCACACGGTGGAGGAGGCGTTCGACGAGCTGTCGCGCGTCGTCGTCGGGCTCACCGCGCTGCGCCAGCTCTCGCCCGCGATCACCGACGTCGTCGTGTCGCGCGGCGAGCGGCTCGCCGCCTGGTGCATGGTCGCCGCGCTCGCCGAGGCGGGCGTGCGCGCGAAGTACGTCGACGCGGTGGACGTCATCGCGACCGACGGGCGCGCGGGTAACGCGTTCCCCGACCTCGCGCGCACGACCGAGGCCGCGCGCCGCGTGCTGCTGCCGCTCGTCCGCGCCGGCGTCGTCCCAGTGCTCCCCGGCTTCATCGGCTCGGCGCCGGACGATCCGGCCGATCCGACACACCACGCGCCGGCGCTCGTCACGCTCGGCCGCGGCGGCTCCGATCTCACGGCGACGACGCTCGGCCGCGCGCTCGGCGCGCGCGAGGTGATCCTGTGGAAGGATGTGCCGGGGCTGCTGACCGCCGATCCGCGCGTCGTGCCCGGTGCGCGCGTGATCCCCGCGCTGCACGCGCGCGAGGCCGGCGAGCTCGCCTACCACGGCGCGAAGGTGCTGCACCCGCGCGCGCTGATCCCGCTCGCGATGCCCGCCGCGCCTAACGGCGGCGCCGCTGCCGGCGGCACGCAGCTCTGGCTGCGGCCGTTCGACGATCCGGCGGGCGAGGGGACGCGCATCGTCGTCGGGCCGGAGCGGCGCGGGCCGCGCGCGGGGCGCGAGCATCCGGTGAAGGCGGTCTCCGCGCTCCCCGCGCAGGCGCTCGTCACGGTGCGCGGCACCGGCATGGCCGGCGTGCCGGGCATCGCGGCGCGCGCGTTCGCGGCGCTCGAGCGCACCGGCGTGTCGGTCTCGCTCATCTCGCAGGCGTCGTCGGAGCAGTCGATCTGCCTTGGCATCCCGTCGGCGACGGCGCACGTCGCGCTCGCCGCGCTGCGCGAGACGTTCGCGCTGGAGCTGGCGCGCGGCGAGATCGAGTCGCTCGACCTCGCGCCGTCGGTGGCGACGGTGGCGGTGGTCGGCAGCGGCATGGCGGGCACGCCGGGCATCGCCGCGCGCTTGTTCGGCGCGCTGGCGGAGGCGGGCGTGAACGTGATCGCGATCGCGCAGGGCTCGTCGGAGCTCAACATCAGCGTCGTCGTGGCCGCCGAGGACGCGCCGGCCGCGCAGCGCGCCGCGCACGACGCGTTCCGCCTCGATCGCATCGGCGGGGGGCGCGCCGCGACGCCGGCGCACGCCGACGTCATTCTGTTAGGCTTCGGCCGCGTGGGACGCGAGCTCGCGGCGCAGATCGCGCGGCAGCCGGAGCCCAACGACGGCGCACCGGTGCGCGTCGTCGCGGTGCTCGACCGGACGGGCTTCGTGTTCGACCCCGACGGCTTCTCGCCGCGGCGGCTGCAGCGGCTCGCCGCGCACAAGGCGAAGGGCGGCGCGCTCGCCGACGCGCCGAAGGGTTCGCGTGCGGGCCCGGCGGAGGCGGTGGAGCGCGTCGCCGCGCACGCGCTCTCGCGCCCGATCCTCGTCGACGTCACCGCCGGCGACACGAGCGCGCTGCTCGCCGCCGCCGCGCGGCACGGCATGGACCTCGTGCTCGCGAACAAGCGCCCGATCGCCGAAGCGCCCGACGTGTCGAACGAGGGGATCCTCGCGGAGGCCGCGGCGTTAGGCCGACGCGTCAGACACGAGGCGACGGTCGGCGCCGGGCTTCCCGTCATCGACACGATCCGCAAGCTCGCCGAGAGCGGCGACACGATCGTGCGCATCGACGGCTGTCCGTCGGGGACGCTCGGGTTCCTGTTCGCCGAGCTGCGCGCGGGGCGTCGCTTCTCCGAGGCGCTGCGCGACGCGATGGCGCGCGGGTACACCGAGCCCGACCCGCGCGACGACCTCTCGGGCCAGGATGTCGCGCGCAAGGCGGTGATCCTCGCGCGTCTCGTCGGCTGGCGCGGCGCGCTCGCCGACCTGCCGGTGGAGTCGCTCGTGCCGGCGGGGCTGCGCGACGTCGCGCTCGACGACTTCCTCGCGCGCCTCGAGGAGCTCGACGAGCCGTGGGCGCGCCGCGTGGAATCGGCGCGCGAGCGCGGCACGGTGCTGCGCTACCACGCGTCGGTGACGCCGCAGTCGGCGCGCGTCGGCATCGCCGAGATCGACGCGGCGAGTCCGCTCGCGGGGCTCGCGGGGACGGACAACCAGTTCGTGTTCACGACGAAGCGCTACCACGAGCGGCCGCTCGTCATCACCGGGCCCGGCGCGGGTCCCGCGGTCACCGCGGCGGGCGTGCTGAACGACGTGCTCGCGCTGGCCGCCGCGCGATGAACGGGCCGTTCGTCTCACGCGGAGCCGCGGAGGACGCGGAGGACCGCCTGCGTTGCAACGACCACTGGGGATCCACGGGCGATTGCAGGGATCGCGCGATCCCTTCCATCGCCGCTGGATTCCCAGTGTTCGTTGTCGTGTCTTCGAGAGCCGGGGCTCCGCGTTCTCCGCGCCTCCGCGTGAGCCACCAAGAGTGAAATGACGACCGTCCAAGTCTGCGACGCCTGCGGCACGACGTTAGGCGAGCTGGATCCGCGACTCGCCTGCCCGAGCTGCGGCGGCCTGCTCTCGCTGCGGCACGACGCGCCCGCCGTGCGCGGCGCGGATCTGCGCCGGCTGTTCGACGCGCGGCTCGACGATGCGCGCCCCGCGTACGTCGCCGGCGGCGGCACCGCGGCGCGGGCGAGCGGCGTGTGGCGGTTCCGTGAGATCGTGCTGCCCGACGTCGGCGACGACGCGATCGTCAGCCAGCCGGAAGGCAACACGCCGCTGTTCCGGCGCGAGTCGGTCGCGCAGTGGGCGGGCGCGTCGTCGCTGCTGCTGAAGCACGACGGGCACAATCCCAGCGGCTCGTTCAAGGACCGCGGCATGACGGTCGCCCTCACGCAGGCGCGGCGCATCGGCGCGCGCGCGGTGGCGTGCGCGTCGACCGGCAACACGTCCGCGTCGCTCGCGATGTACGCGTCGCTCGCCGGCATCCCCGCGCTCGTCTTCGTTCCCGCGGCGCAGGTGGCGCTCGGCAAGCTCGCGCAGACGCTCGGCTACGGCGCGCGCACGCTGCTCGTGCGCGGCGACTTCGACGACTGCCTGCGCCTCGTGCGCGACGGCGCCGAACGGCTCGGGATCTATCTCGTGAACTCGGTGAACCCGTTCCGCATCGCCGGGCAGCAGAGCTGCGTGCTGGAGATCCTGCAGCAGCTCGCGTGGAACCCGCCGGACTGGATCGCGCTCCCGGCGGGGAACCTCGGCAACACGTCGGCGTTCGGCGCGGCGCTGCGCGCGGCGAAGGCGTTGGGCGTCGTCGACCGCGTGCCGCGGCTGCTCGCCGTGCAGGCCGCCGGCGCGGCACCGTTCGCGCGCGGCTTCCGCGAGGGGTTCGCCGAGCGGCGGCGCGTGAAGGCGGAGACGGTGGCGACGGCGATCAAGATCGGCGACCCGGCGAGCTGGGACCGCGCGCGACGCGTCATCGAGGAGACCGACGGCATCGTGACCGACGTGAGCGACGCGGACATCCTCGAGGCGAAGGCGGCGATCGACGCGGCGGGCGTGGGATGCGAGCCGGCGAGCGCGGCGAGCGTCGCGGGCGTGCGGCGCATGGTGGCCGAGGGCGTCATCGCGCCCGACGCGCGCGTCGTCGCGCTGCTCACCGGCCACGTGCTGAAGGATCCCGGCGCCCTCGTCGACTACCACGCGCCCGGAAGCACGCGGCCGCTCGCGAACGCGCCGGTGGAGGTGGACGCGTCGCTCGACGCGATCGCGCGCGTCGTGGACGCCGTGGGTCGATGAGCGACGCGCGGGTGCGGGTCCCCTGCTCCACGAGCAACCTCGGCGCGGGGTTCGACTGCGTGGGCGTGGCGCTCGACCGCTGGCTCGACGCGTCGGTGCGCGTGACCGACGGGAGCACCATCACCATCGCGCATGCGGGGACGGGCGCGGCGCTCCGCGTCGACCCGGAGCGTGACCACCTGCTCACCGGCTTCCGGCTGGCGTGTGCGATGGCCGGCGCGCAGCCACCCCAGGGTCTGGCGTTCGAGGTGCACTCGGCGATCCCCGTCGCGCGCGGGCTCGGCTCGTCGGCGGCGGCGCTCGTCGCCGGCGCGCTGCTCGCGGATGCGGCGTTAGGCCTGTCGCTCGCCGCCGCGAACGTCGTGGGGCTCGTCGCGGCGCTCGAGGGACATCCGGACAACGCGGCGCCGATCGTGCTCGGCGGCGCGGTGCTCGCCGTGCCGGATCCGGGCGCCGGCTACTCGCTCATTCCGCTCGAGATGCACCCGGCGCTCGGCATCGCGCTCGCCATTCCCGACTTCGAGACGGCGACGCGCGACATGCGCGCCGCGCTCCCGGCCGACGTGCCGCACCGCGACGCCGTCGTCGCGGCGGGGAAGGCGGCGGCGCTCGTACGCGGCCTCGCGATGGGGGACCCCGCGCTGCTCGCCTACGCGCTCGACGACGTGCTGCACGTTCCGTATCGCCGCGCGCTCGTGCGCGGCTACGACGAGGTCGTGGCGGCCGCGCGCGAGGCGGGCGCGTTCGGCGCGACGCTGAGCGGATCGGGCTCCACGGTGCTCGCGCTCGCCCCCGTCGACCGCGTCCCCGCCGTGGCCGACGCGATGCGCGCGGCGTGGGAGGCGTTAGGCATCGCCGCCGAGGGGAGCGTCGCCCGCGTGGCCGGGCCGGCGCAGGTCGTTTAGGCTTCCGGCATGCGCCCCCTCGTGCACGTCACGCGTCGGCTCCCCGAGGTCGTCGAGCGGCAGCTCGCCGCGCACTTCGACGTCGTGCTGAACGAGACCGACGCGCCGCTCGACGCGCGCGCGCTCGCCGACGCGCTCGCCGGCGCCGACGCGCTGCTCTGCACCGTGACCGACCGCCTCGACGGCGCGGTGCTGCGCGGCGCCGCGCCGCTGCGGGCGCGCATCCTCGTGAACTTCGGCGTCGGCTACAACCACATCGACGTCGGCGCGGCGCGCGAGCGCGGGCTCGTGGTGACGAACACGCCCGGCGTGCTGACCGACGACACGGCCGACGTCGCGCTCGCCCTCATGCTCATGACCGCCCGCCGGCTCGGCGAGGGAGAGCGGTGCGTGCGCGCCGGCGCGTGGACGGGGTGGACGCCGACGCAGCTGTTAGGCATGTCGCTCTCCGGCAAGACGCTCGGCATCGTCGGCTTCGGGCGCATCGGACGGGCGATGGCGCGGCGGGCGCACTTCGGGCTCGGCATGCGCGTGCGCTACCTGAGCCGCACCGTGCGCCCGGACGCGATCGAGGTCGGCGCGACGCCGTCGCCGTCGCTGGAGGCGTTGCTCGCCGAGAGCGACGTCGTCTCCATACATGTGCCCGCGACGCCGGAGACGCGCCATCTCGTCGACGCCGACGCGCTCGCCCACATGCGCCCGCACGCGATCCTCGTGAACACGAGCCGCGGCGATCTCGTGGACGAGGCGGCGCTCGTCGCGGCGCTGCGCGCCGGCACCATCGCCGGCGCGGGGCTCGACGTCTACGAGGGCGAGCCCCGCATCCACCCGGAGCTGTCAGGCATGGAGAACGTCGTCCTGCTGCCCCACCTCGGCAGCGCCACGCGCGAGACGCGGCGCGCCATGGGCGAGCGCGCGCTCGCGAACCTCGTCGCGTTCTTCGACGGACGCGAGCCGCCCGACCGCGTCGCGTGACCGCGCCGAACACCGCACCGCCCACCGTCCTCGTCGTCGAGGACCAGGACGAGATCCGCGGCGCGCTCCGCCGCGTGCTCGAGGAGCTCGGCGCGCGCGTGATCGAGGCGTCGACCGGCGAGCAGGGGATCGCGCTCGCCGCCGGCGAGAGCCCCGACCTTGTGGTCCTCGACCTCGGTCTCCCCGACGTGCAGGGGGACGAGGTGTGCCGCGCGGTGCGGTCGACGTCGCACGTGCCGATCGTCGTCGTGTCGGCGCGGCACTCGGAGGAGGAGAAGGTGCGGCTGCTCGACGCCGGCGCCGACGACTATCTCACGAAGCCGTTCGGGCCGGCGGAGCTCGCGGCCCGCGTGCGCGCGCACCTGCGGCGTGCCCAACGCGCCGACACGCCGGCCGCGCCGCGCGCGCTCCGGCTCGGCGACCTGGAGCTCGACGTCGTGAACCGCGTCGCGACGCGCGCGGGGATGCCGGTGCACCTCACGCCGATCGAGTGGGGGCTGCTGCGCGCGCTCGCCGCGGAGCCGGGGCGCACGCTCACGCATCAGCAGCTGTTCGACGCGGTGTGGCGGCGCGAGTACGGCAACGCCGCGCAGTACCTGCGCGTCCACGTCACCAACCTGCGTCGCAAGGTGGAGCCGAACCCGTCGCTCCCCGTGTACATCGTGACCGAGCCCGGCGTCGGCTACCGGCTCGAGCTCTCGGGGTGATGCCGCGCCGCCTGCTGCACGTCAGCGGCGTGCGCGCGTGGGTGGTCTCGTTCGGGCTGCTCTTCGCCATCAGCGCGCTGTTCATCGCGAACCGCGCGCTGCTGAACCAGCGGCAGGCACCGGTCGCGCTCACGCTGCTCATGGTGGTGCTGTTCGGCAGCGTGCTGGGCGGACGCGCGCTCGGCCTCGCGATCGCGCTCGGCGGCTTCCTCATCATCAACTACTTCTTCCAGTTCCCGTACTTCGACATCGCGGTGCACGACCCGGCCGACTGGCTCGTGCTCGTGACGTTCGTCGTCACCGCCGACGTCGCGTCGCGGCTGCTCGCCCGCGCGCAGCGGCAGACCGCCGCGGCGCAGCGGCGCGCCGCGGAGGTGCAGCGGCTCGCCGACCTCGGCGCGGAGACGCTCGCCGCGGGGACGTCGGTGCAGGCGCTGCAGGCCGTCGCGGACGTCGTCGCGACCACGCTGCATCTCGACTGGTGCGAGCTGTGGGACGTGGCGGCCGACGGCGCGGCGCGGCGCGTCGCCGCGAGCCCGCCGGCACCGGCCGCGGAATCGACGGCCGTGGACCCGGCGCTGCTCGCGCGGCTGCGCGAGAGCGCGTCGACGGCGGCCCGGCAGGGGGCCGACGAGCGCGCGCGCGCGTTCGATGAGATCCTCGCGGCCGCGCCGACCGACGCGCTCGTGCCGCTGAGCGCCCACGACCGCGCGGTCGGCGCGCTGCGGCTGCGGCGCTCGCGCCCGCTCGCGCTCGACGAGTCGGAGCGCACGTTCCTGCAGGCGCTCGCACACTACGCCGCGTTAGGCGTCGAGCGCGCGCGGCTCGCCGCCGACGTGCGGCGCGCGGAGCTGGAGCGCGAGGCCGAGCGCGCGCGCGACTTCCTGTTCGCCACCGTCTCGCACGACCTGCGCACGCCGCTGACCACGATCAAGGCGCTCGCCCACGAGCGCGCGCGCGACGGCGACGCGAGCGCGCTCGTCATCGAGGAGCAGGCGGACCGCCTGACGCGCATGGTCACCGACCTGCTCGACCTGTCGCGCGCGCGGGCCGGCGCGCTGCCACTCGCGCCGGAGCTGAACACCGCGGAAGACGTCGTCGGCGCGACGCTGCGTCACGCCGCGGGCGCGCTGCGCGGGCGCGCGGTGGAGACGCGGCTGGACGACGCGGGGGGCGCGCTCGTCGGCCACTTCGACTTCGTGGCGACGCTGCGCATCCTCGGCAACCTGATCGAGAACGCGGCGAAGTACTCGCCCGCGACGGAGCCGATCCGCCTCGAGGTGGTGCGCGACGGCGGGGCGCTCGTCTTCACCGTCGCCGACCGTGGGCCCGGCATCCCGGCCGAGGAGCGCGAGCGGGTGTTCGTGCCGTTCCACCGCGCCCCGGGGGCGGCCCCCGACGTCGGCGGCACGGGGCTCGGCCTCGCCGTCGCACGCGCGCTCGCCGAGGCACAGCGCGGCACGGTCACCTACACACCGGCGGAGGGCGGCAGCGTGTTCACGCTCCGACTTCCCGCGTCGGACGACGCGCTCGCGCTGGAGATCATCGCCGGGGCGAGTTGAGAACGACGAAACGCCCGAACGCGGGTCACGGCCGCGTCGGGCGCCTCGACGTCGGACGCGTCCCGGGAGAGCCGCGCCGATCCTACGCGAAGATGAATGCCTCGGCAGGCTCGACGGCGCCAATCAAGAATTCTTTGCACCTATCTTGATGCCGATGCGCCCCCCGCTCCTCGCCGCCGCTCTCGCCGCGATCGCGTGCCGCGATGGCACGACCGCGGACGCGGGTGCGCTGCGCGTCGACCCGGCGGCGGTGACGTGCGTGGCCGGCGATCGCGTGGAGCTGCGGGCCACCGAAGCCGGCCGACCGACGGCGGCGACGTTCACGGTCGAGGGGGATCCCGCATGGCTGGCGAGCGTGCGCCGCGACCGCGGCGCGGCGACGCTCGTCTGCGAGGCCGCGGGACGCGGCGGCATCGCGGTGGAGCGTGGCACGACGCGCGTCGTGGTGCCCGTCGTCGTGGATCCGCCGCCGGACGGCACGCTGCGCGTCACGCTCGCCCCCGAGACGCTGACGCTCGTCAACGGCACCTCCGCGCCGGTGCACGCGCTCGTGTCGTCGGCGCGCACGGGCGTCAGCACCGACGCCCGCTTCACGACGTCGGACACCGCGGTCGCGACGGTGGACTCGCTGCTCGGTCTCGTGACCGCGACCGGACCGGGCACGACGACGATCGTCGCGGCGGCGCGCGCCGACCGCCGCGTGCGCGCGACGGCGCGCGTGACGGTGACGCGCGCATCCGCGCTCGCCGTCGCGCTGACGACCTCCCCCGGCTCGGTCGCGGTGCTGATCGGCGACTCGGCGCGCGTGAGCGCGACCGTGCAGCTCGCGGACACCGCGCCGCCGGGGACGTCGCGCGCGGTGCGCTACAGCTCCGAGAACACCGCGGTGGCCGAGGTGTCGCCGTCGGGCGTGGTGCGCGGCATCGCGGCCGGCGGCACCACGATCGTCGCGACGGCGGTGGTCGCGCCGGGGTTGAAGTCGCGCATCCCGGTCACGGTGTTCGTGCCGGCGCCGTGACGGTGCGGAGAGCTGCTTCCGCTGTGTGAATGGAACCGCAGAGGGCCGCAGAGGGCCGCAGAGGACTGCCCTCTTGAGTTGAACCACAGAGGACACGGAGGACACGGAGGAGAACCACTTCTTGTTGGTTTCCTCTGTGTCCTCCGTGTCCTCTGTGGTTAAGAAAGCAGTTGCCGTTCTCTGCGGCCCTCTGCGGCCCTCTGCGGTTCGAATGCCGTCACCGCGGCACCACCGCCGCGATGCACGCCTGCGCGTTCGCGCGGCACGTGCGCTCGGCGTCGGCCTTGAACGCCTTCCACTGCTCGGCCACGCCGACGAGCCGGCCGTAGAGGTCGAGCGTGAGCAGCACGCCGGAGCGGCGGCGTCCGGTGCTGTCGCGCGGGGTGAGGATCCACGCGGCGCGCCCGAAGCGGCTCGCGTGCAGCATCACGCCGACGCCGACGCCGCCGGTGCGCGGGAACGTCACCACCGACGACGCGCCGGCGTACCATGCGTGGTTGCCGCCGTAGCGCAGGATGCCTAACGGCTCGACGGCGAGCACGTCGTCGCGACGGAGACGGTTCCACGTCGGCCCCGACATCTGCTCGCCGGCGCTCACGTGGCCGAGGACGAGCTGCACCGGTGGCGGCTGCAGCGTGGGACGCGGGAGCTTGCCGTTGACCCACAGCTCGAGCGGCAGCATGGAGTAGCCGCGTCGCATGAAGTTGTCCCAGCTCGAGTCCACGCGCGCGAACGCGGCGGCGAGGCGCGCGAGCCCCGGCTCGCGCGCGGCGCCGACGAGGTCCGCCGCGGCGTACGCGAGACGGCACACGGTACGCCGCGCGGCCGACGGCGTCGCGTCGGTGAGCACCACGGGCGACGCGACGCGGCCGTCGAACAGCGTGTAGCGCGGCGCCGGGTCGTCGTCGAACGCGAGCGTGAACCGCTGCGCGACGAGCCCGCGCGCGAGCCGCGTCGGGTCGGCCTCGATCGCGCGCAGCTCGTCGGCGAGCGAGTCGAGCTGCAGCGCGATCGTGCGTCGGTCGGCGGTCGGGAGCGCGTCGAGGTTGGCCGGCGGCGTGGCGAACACCGTGACCAGCTCGGCCGCCGCCCGCGACCAACGCAGCGAGTCGACGAACGGCGCGAGACGCGCACGCACGCTGTCGGGGCGGAGCGCGCGCCACGCGACGGCCGTGTCGCCGGTGACGAGCGCCGGCGTGCAGTCGGCGCCGATGCCGCGCTGCGCGACGGCCGACCGCGCGAGCAGCGCGATCGCGAGACAGACGATGACGCGCCGCGTCACGGGATCCCTCCGGAAAGGCCGAGGCACGTCTCGCCCGCGCTGCGCGCGAGCGCGAGGAACTCCGACAGCCGCGGGACGAATCGCTCCAGATCGTCGCCGGCGCCGGCGAACGAGAGCGCCTTCGACCGGATCTGCGCGATCTGCGCCGCGCACTCGGGCGACGTGACGTCGGCGAACGCGCCGCGCGCCGCGGCCGACTCCGCGGCGTCGATCATCGGCCCGCCGAGCGCCTGGTTGACGATCGGCACGTGCACGGCGGGATGCTCGAGGTAATGCGCGAACGCGTGCACGTTCGCCTGCCGGAAGTGGCCTAACGGCCCGATCGTGCGGTATCCCTTCCCCCACCCGTCGGGGCGGAACGGCTTCGTGACGGCGACCGGGTCGACGGCGTGCCACACCTCGAAGAACCGCTGGCAGTACCCCGGGCGCCCGCCACCCACGGGCCGGCACGGCGAGTCGAGGTAGTCGATGTCGTGCGCGAACGCCGGACCGAGCAGGCACGCGTCGGCGACCATGAAGATGCTCGACGCCGTCCAGTTGTCGGGCGAGAGCATGCTCGCGTCGCCGACCGCGGGCGGCGTCTGCCCGGTGCCGAGCAGGTGCAGCACGTCGTGCAGGACCGCCGTGCCGAGGCTGTGCGCGACGATGGTGACGTTCGCGCCCTGCGGCCCCGCGTCGCGCAGCACGTGCACGAGGCGCGACATCACGCGCTCGCGCACGCGGTCGCGCACGAGCGCGAAGCCGCGGTAGAGCAGCGCGTGCAGCGCCGTCGACCAGAAGAACGCCTTCGCCGCCGCCTCGCTCGGCGGGAGCGGCGCGTCGAGCCAGCGCACGATCCCCGGCAGCGGCCGGCCGCTCGCGCGCGCCCACGCCGCGAGCTGCGCCGAGTCCTGCTGCCACGCGTTCACGACGTCGTCGAAGCAGTCCGTGTACGTGATCTCCTCGATCTTGAGCCGCGCGCTGAACGGCGGGCCGTCGCGGAATGCGTCGAACTTCGCGGCCGCCGCGTCGAGCGTGGCGACGGCGTCGGCGGACCATCCCGTCGGATGGGGGCCGACGCCGTGCAGGAGGACCAGCAGTTGGTCGGGCATGCGCGGGCGCGAAGGGGGGGTGCCTAACGGGGGCAGTCGGCGCGCCGTTCGCGGCGCACGACGAGGAGCGCGTTGCCGACGGTGCGCTCGCCGGCGCTGTCGGACGGGACGTTGACGAGTCGCCGGCGAACGATCATCGCCGCCGAGCCGCCGCCGTCGAGGTTCATCGCGTTCCACGCACCGAGCGCGCGGACCGCGTCGGCCAGCTCGGCGAGCGTCATGCCCACGCTCGTCGCGCGCCGGCCGTCCACCGTGACGAGGAACAGCGTCGTCGAGTCGCGCGAGAAGCCGACGACCGTGCGCGGGTGGCGGTTGTGCGAGAACCGCTCGAGGATGGACTCCGCCGTGTCGGCGCGCGCGGCGACCGGCGCTCCATCGGCGACGAGCCGCCCCCACCCGCCGACGAGCGTGCGCAGCGGCCCGCGGTCGGGTTTGAAGCCGAGCACCGCCGTGAGCTCGCGCGCACGGACGGCGCGCGCCGCCTCCGCCGAGTCGGCGACGGAGAGCACGACGCCGTTAGGCGGGATGGAGGTTCCGCCTCCGGCGCGCGCCGCCGCCACGCGACGCAGCGTCAGCGTGTCGCCGCGGCGCATGGCGATCGTGTACGCCGCCTCGTGCCGCGCCCCGCGCGCCGCGTCGGCCGCCGAGTCGCGCGGTGTCGTCGCACCCGCGGCGCGCGTGTAGAGCACGGCCGCGCCGCCACGCCGCGCGTTCACGCCGTCGAGCCGCAGCACGCTCTCGTCGGCGACGAGGCGGCCGTCGAACGCGAACCGCTCGAGCAGCGGTCGCCCGTGCGTGTCGACGGCGAACTGCACGTGCGCGTTGTCCACCTTGTCGAACGGCGAGTCGGTCGTGGGCATCGCCTTCAGCACCGTGCCGGCGACGACCTGATTCCCCTCGTTCTCCCCCGTCTTCAGGTCGAACAGGTCGCCGTTCACCGCGGCGAGGACGCGGCGCCCCGAACCACACCACGCGGAGTCGAGCGCACGCGCGATGTCGCTCGTGCGGCGTCGCCCGACGAGCCGCCCCGTCGCGTGCGCGGCCTCGATCGACAGGTCCGGACGACGGAGATCGACCTCCACGACGTGCAGCTCCCACGGCCCCGTCGCCGCGCCGAACGCGGTGCGCCACAGATGCCGGTGCACCACCCCCGGCGCGAGCGTGTCGACGCGGGCCGAGTCCTGCGCGCGCAGCGAGCTCGCGACGAGCGCCGCGGCGAGGAGCGGGAGGTGTCGCATGCGCGCAACGGTAGTGCGCGAACGACGCGCGCGCAAAGCGCGTCGCGCAAAGCGCGTCGCGCATGGACACACGTTTAGCGCGGGCGCTCGCTCCGCATCGCGTGGAGCGCGACGATCGCGAGCAGCGCACCCGCGAGCTCCACCGCCCAGAACCCGAGCGCGATCGGGCGCGGCACGCCGTCCACGGCGAGGCTGACGACACGGCCCGTCACCACGCCGCCCATGGCGAGCGCCTGCGCCGCGAGTCCCGCGCGGCGCCACTCGGCGCGTCGCGCGCAGAGCACGAGGAACACACCGACGCCGAGCTCCATGCCGCCGTAGACCGCGCGCACGTCGCTCCGCGCCGTGGCGGTCGCCGCCGTGACGTCGATCACCGCGAGCAGGCCGGGCGCGGCCAGCACGGTGACGCCGAACGCGAGGAAGCCGAGCGCGCCGAGCGTGAGCGCGAGGACCGGGAAGCGCATGCCCGGGAGCTTAGCCCCGTGCCTAACGCGCCGTCAGTGCCCGGTCGTCTGCACGGTGAACGACCGGCGCGACCGGTCCATGGTGAGCCGGCACACCGGGACGCGCAGCGTGGTGCCGCAGTCGCCACCCCAGTTCAGGAAGACGGTCCCGGGATCGGGCTCGTACGTGAGCGTGACCGCGGTGCCGGGCGCGATGTCGGCGCCGCACGTGCCGGACAGCCCTTCGGGCGCGACGCGGCACGCGATGCCGCCGACGTCGGAGCGCACCCACCCCCGACCCGTGGACGTGCTCGCGGCGAGCGACGCGTTCAGGATCGTGCGGTACAGCGCGACCTTCAGCTCCGCGCGCGACTGCGTCAGCGCGCCGCTGCAGATGAACTGCAGGAAGAGCGGCGTGCCCGTGCTGAACGTGCACAGCTGCCCCCACGCCCGGCCGTTCGTCGACGCGACGACGCCCGCCTCGTCGGGCGCGTGCTCCACGACGACGGTCACCGGCTCGCCGGGAAACGTCTCCGTCTCACACGGCCCGGCGATCGCGTTGTCGACGATCGCACAGCGCACGTCGCCCGGCGCGATGGTCACCGTGCCGCTGCCGTGTCCGCCCTGCCCCCAGAGCACCGTCGTGAGTTCCGTCGCGACGACCGCGATGCGCGGCCCCCGCAGCACGGCCGTCACCGAGTCCATGCGCGACGCGCCGAGCGCGCAGTCGCTCGTGCCCGCGCACGCGCCCTGCCAGCCGGCGAACTCGCTCAGGCTGTCGGCGGCCGCGTGCAGCGTCACGGCGACGTCGGCGTCGAAGCGCGCGCTGCACGCGCCGGTGAGCACGCCGCGCTCGACGCGGCACGCGATGCCGATCGGCTGCGACGACACGAAGCCGGCGCCCCTCCCCGATGCTGCGACGGTGACCGTGCGCGATGCGGGTCGCGTCGGATCGGCGGCGCGACAACCGGCGAGGAGGAACGCGAACGCGAGTACGACGACAGCGGGGATGCGGTGCGACATGACAGGAAGACGGGTCGTCCCCGCGCTCGGTCACGCGCCCTTGCCATGCCTCGCGCTGCGGGGCACGATATTCCGCACCACACCCCCCTTGGCGACGGAGTCGTCATGCGTCACGCATTCCTTCGCGCCGCCGGCCTGCTGGCCGGCCTCGCCGCCGCGATCGTTCCCGCGCGCCCGGCGGCCGCGCAAGTCACCATCACGCTCGAGGGCACGGTCGTCGGCGAGAAGGGACAGCCGCTCGCGAACGCCGCCGTCCTCGCCGAGAACCTCGACACGCCGGAGTCGCGGCGCGCGATGACGAACGCCGCGGGCACGTACCGCGTGCTCGGCCTCTCGCCCGGCCGCTACGGCGTGACGGTGCGCGCGATCGGCTATCGACCGACGATGGAGAAGGTGCAGCTCATCATCGGGCAGCGCGCGCAGGTGAACTTCGCGCTCGAGCAGGCGACGCGCGAGCTGCAGAGCGTCACCGTCGTCGGCACCACGGTGAAGCAGGTGGAGGTCCAGCGGCTCTCCATCTCGGCGCCCGTCGTGCGCGAGGAGATCGAGAACCTTCCGCTGAACCAGCGCGGCATCCTCAACCTCGCGTCGATCGCACCGGGGATCAAATCCTACGCGCCGCAGCAGGGTCGCACGCTGCCGTCGGCGGGCGCGGCGCCCGACCTCCGCTACATCAACCTGTATCTCGACGGCGTCGAGATGAAGTCGATGTTCAACGGCAACATCGTGGGACTCGGCCAGACGGGCAGCCCGGTGCCGCAGGAAGGGCTCGAGGAGTTCCGCGTGTTCCTCAACCCGTACGACGCCGAGTACTCGCACGCCGGATCGTACGTCATCAGCGCCGTGACGCGCCGCGGGACGAACGACTGGAAGGGATCCGCGTTCGGCTTCTTCCAGAACAAGAACGCGGTCGGGCGCACGTTCATCCAGCGCGAGGCCGCGGTGCCGGTGCCCAACTTCGGGCGCCAGCAGGCGGGGCTCAACGTGAGCGGGCCGCTGCGGAAGGACAAGCTGTTCCTCGCGGCGAGCTACGAGCTCACGAACACGAACTTCTACCTCGACGTCGTGCCGGGGCGCCCCGCGATCGCGCCGACGGTGTGGGACCGCTACCGCGGCTCGTTCCTCGCGCCGAACAAGAACCACGCGGGCGTCGCGCGCATCACGTGGGTGCCGTCGGACAAGCACACCGTCGACGGCACGTGGTCGACGCGGTGGCTGCAGGGCGAGGGAAACTTCGGCGCCACGGCGGCCCGCGATGCGGGGATCAGCCAGAAGTACTTCGTGAACGTCGCGCAGATCCGCGACAAGTGGCTGCCGACGAGCCGCATGGTGAACGAGGCGAGCGTGCAGCTCGTGAGCTGGTACCACAACGAGCAGCCCCTGCTCGACGGGCCCGTGCGCGTGTATCCGAGCGTCACGATCGGCACCGGCGGCTTCCCGCTCGTGCTGCGCGAGACGCACTGGCGCCTCGTCGACCGCATGCAGCTCACGCTCGGCGACCACCTGCTGAAGACCGGCGTCGAGGCGTCGCGCGTGAACGCGAGCGAGTTCCTGCCGCAGAACCAGTACGGCTCGTTCAGCTTCCCCACCGACACCAGCACGCTGCCCAACTCGGCCACCGTCGGCGTCGGCTTCTTCGACCCGAGCTCCACCGCCGACGCGAAGGCCGCGCTCTCCGGCACCATCCTCGGCCTGTACGTGAACGACGAATGGCGGCCGGTGTCGAACCTCGCGTTGAACGCGGGCGTGCGCTGGGACGCGGAGCTGAACACGCTGAACAACGACTTCACCGTGCCGTGGGCGAGCGACGCGGCGCTCGTGACGGCGCTCACGAGCGCGGGCTACGGGCGGTTCGTGAACCGCGGCGACCGGAAGAACGATCTGAACAACGTCGGGCCGCGCGTGTCGTTCTCGTGGGACCCACTGCGCGACAACACCACGTTCCTGCGCGGCGGGTTCGGCATCATCTACGACCGCGCGACGAGCATGATCGGCTTCGGCGAGCGGCTCAACGCGGCGTGGCGCCAGTACAACTTCACGAACCCGGGCACCACCGACTTCAACGTGCTGCGGCAGCGCGTCGTCTCGGGCACCGTGGCGGTGACGCCGGGGCTCGTGCTCGCGAAGGACAAGATGAACACGCCGAAGAACGTGCAGTGGTCGCTCGGCGTGGGCCGGCAGTTCACGCGCACGCTGGGCGTGAACGTCGACTACATCGACCAGCGGATGAGCGACATCTACGTGCGCGTGAACCCGAACTACTTCAACACGCAGACGCGCGCCCGACAGCTCACGCCGCGCTACGGCGACATCTCGCTGTGGGACGACTTCGGCAAGGCGACGTTCCGCGGGATCCTGAGCCAGACGACGTACCAGAGCGGCGCCATGCGCGTGAACCTCGCGTACACGCTCGGCTGGTACAAGGCGACGTTCGACGGCAACATCGCGAGCGCGTTCCCGTTCGTGGCGAGCTACACCATGCAGCCGACGTCGGGGGACGAGCGGCACCGCATCGTGCTGAGCGAGACGGGGAAGATCCCGTTCGGCTTCACGCTGTCGACGATCACGACGCTGGCGAGCCCGCGCCCCATCGCCGTGACCGACGGCCGGGATCTCAACAGCGACAACGTGTTCTTCGACGACTTCCCGAACGGCGGCGCGCGCACCGTCGCGCTGCCGAACCGGTGGAAGAACTGGTACCGTACGGTGGACGTGCGCCTCGCCCGCCCGCTGTTCGCGCAGGGGCCGCGCAAGCTGAGCCTCTCCGTGGAGGTGTTCAACCTGTTCAACACGGACAACGTCTCCGGCTTCGGCACGCGGCAGCTCGACGCGGCCGGGCGGCCCATCACGAACTACCTGCTGCCGACGTCGGCGTTCGCGGCGCGTCAGACGCAGGTCGGGGTGCGGGCGGAGTTCTGACGGTGCCGTTGGTTTGAACCGCGGAGGACGCAGAGGGCCGCAGAGCCTTTTCCTTTGAACCACAGAGGGCACAGAGGACACAGAGGAAACCAATTCTCTTGAAAAGGTCGTCCTCCGTGTCCTCCGTGTCCTCCGTGGTTCAATTCAAGAGGGCAGTCCTCTGCGGCCCTCTGCGTCCTCTGCGGTTCAATTGTCTTTGCAGCAGCTCCCATCATGCCTAACATCCTCCCGTTCGCCTTCCTCGCCAGCGTGCTCGCGTCGCCCGGGGACTCGCTGCGCGCCCCCGGCCTGCACTTCCCCGTCGAGATCCTGCGCGACTCGAGCGGCATCGCACACATCCGCGCGCGCGACGAGCACGACCTGTTCTTCGCGCAGGGATGGAACGCGGCGCGCGACCGGCTGTTCCAGCTGGAGCTGTGGCGCCGGCAGGCGACGGGAACGATGGCCGAGGCGCTCGGCCCGCGGTGGGCGGCGCGCGACCGCGCGGCGCGGCTGTTCGCGTTCCGCGGCGACATGACGCGCGAGCTCGCGAGCTACCACCCGCACGGTGCGGCGATCGTGCAGGCGTTCGTCGACGGGGTGAACGCGCGCGTCGCGCAGGTCGAGCGCGACCCGTCGCTCCTCCCGCCGGAGCTGCGCCGACTCGGCGTGCGCCCCGGGCGGTGGACGAGCGCCGTCGTCGTGTCGCGCCACAACGCGCTCGCGTCGAACGCGGAGCAGGAGATCGACCTCGCGCGCGCCGTGCGCGCGATGGGCGTCGACGCCGTGCGCGCGGTCGGCACGTTCGAGCCCGACCCGGTGGTGCTCGCGCCCGACAGCGCCATCGACGTCGACGCGCTCTCCGATTCCGTGCTCGCGCCGTACCGGCTGTGGCGCGCGCCGGTGTCGTTCGTCGCCGGGGAGCTGGTGGCCGCGGCCCCGGTGCCCGACGAGCAGCGCGACGGGTCGAACAACTGGGTCGTGGCGGGGACGCGCACGGCGAGCGGCAAGCCGCTGCTCGCGAACGATCCGCACCGCACGATCCAGGTGCCGTCGCTCCGCTACTGGGTGCACCTCACCGCGCCCGGGTGGGACGTCGTGGGCGCGGGCGAGCCGGCGCTGCCCGGCGTGTCGGTGGGCCACAACCGAGCGGGCGCGTGGGGGCTCACGATCTTCGGGCTCGACATGGAGGACGTGTACGTCTACCGCACCGACCCGACCGATGCGCGGCGCTACCGCTACCGCACCGGGTGGGAGCGGATGCGCGAGATCCGCGACACGATCCGCGTGCGCGGCGCGGCGCCGCAGGTCGTCGTGCTGCGCTTCACGCGCCACGGGCCCGTCGTCATGGAGGATCCGGCGCGGCATCTCGCGTACGCGCTGCGCGCCGCGTGGCTCGAGCCGGGCACCGCGCCGTACCTCGCGAGCCTGCGCCTCGATCAGGCGCGGACGTGGGCCGAGTTCCACGCCGGCGCGGTGCGGCACCTCATGCCGGCGGAGAACCTCATCTGGGCCGACACCGGCGGCACGATCGCATGGCAGGCGGCCGGCATCGCGCCGGTGCGGCACGGCTGGACGGGCCTCGTGCCCGTGCCCGGTGATGGCCGCTACGAGTGGAGCGGCTTCCTGCCGATCGCGGAGCTGCCGCACGTCGTGAACCCGCCTAACGGCTTCGTCGCGACGGCGAACGAGAACAACGTCCCGGCCGGCTATGCCCGCGTCGACGCCGTGGGGCGCGGCGGATGGGCCGACCCGTGGCGCGTGGACCGCGTGCGCGAGGTGCTGGACACGACGCGCCACGCGACCGCGGTCGCGATGGCCGCGCTGCAGCACGACGAGCTCGCGCTGCCGGCGCGCGCGCTGGTGCCGCTACTGCGCGCGCTCGCCCCGTCCGATCCCACGGCGCGGTGGGCGCGCGACACGCTGCTCGCATGGGACCGCGTGCTCGCGGCGTCGAGCGTTCCCGCGGCGGTGTACGTGGCGTGGGAGCGGCAGCTCCTGCGTCGGCTGCACGAGCGCGCGGTGCCGGCGGCGGCGCGCTCGTATCTGCGCGCCGTGCCGGTCTCGCGCGCCGTCGGGTGGCTCACGCGCCCCGCGTCGGCGCCGACCGGCGTGTTCGGCGGCGGTGCCGGCCTGACGGCGGCGCGCGACTCGCTGCTCGCCGCCGCGCTGACGGCCGCGTTAGGCGACCTGCGTACGCGACTGGGCCCCGACCCGCAGCGGTGGCGCTACGGCCAGCCCGCGTACCATCACGCGCTCATCCGGCACCCGCTGAGCGGCGCGCTGGACGAGGAGTCGCGCGGCGCGCTCGACGTCGGCCCGGCGCCGCGCGGCGGCTACGCGAGCACCGTGAACGCGACCGGCAACACCGACAACCAGACGCACGGCGCGAGCTTCCGCCTCGTCGCCGATCTCGCCGACTGGGACGCGTCGTTAGGCACGAACACCCCCGGCCAGAGCGGCGACCCGCGCGACCCGCACTATCGCGACCTGTTCGGCGCGTGGGCCGTGGGGCACTACTTCCACGTGCCGTACACGAGCGGCGCCGTGGAGCGCGCGGCGGAGTCGCGGACGGTGCTCGCGCCGAAGTGAGAGGGCAGGAGGGCAGGAGGGCAGGAGGGCAGGAGGGCAGGAGGGCAGGAGGGCAGGAGGGCAGGAAAGTCGTTAGGCCCGCCTGCCCTCCTGCCCTCCTGCCCTCCCGCCCTCCTGCCCTACCTCTTGCACAGCTCGTCGTACGCCACCTTCGTCATCGACCCGCCCATGACGGGCGCGAAGCCGGGCGTCTGCGCGACCTGGTGCTGGAAGATCTTTCGCGTCTTCTCGTCGAAGTAGTACGTGTACTCCTTGATCGCGACGGTCTCCTTCGCGCAGTCGAACGTGACCTTCGTGATCGAGCTCGTGACGTTCCCGCCCGCCATCTTCTTCGGCTTCAGGAACGGCACGCGCACCGTCGCGTCGACGGTGGTGCCCTTGCGCTTCACGCTCTTCGGGTCGACCTGCACCGGGTTGCCGTCGCCGGTGTGGCCGACGGTCTTCCACGCCGGCGGCGCGGCGACGAGGAGTGTCAGAAGAAGGGTCGCTCGATGCATGGGGACTCTGCTGCTGGGTGTGTCTCACGCGGAGGCGCGGAGGACGCGGAGAGCTACCGAGCACGTTGGCGTTCTCCGCGTGCTCCGCGCCTCCGCGTGAGGTCTACTTGTAGATCCAGTATCTGCGGGTCTCGTCCTGGAAGCGGCGCGACTCGGCGGCCCACGCGGCGAGCAGCGCGTCCACTGTGTCGTTCTCCACGGCCTCGCGCACGCGCGTGCCGCCGGCGAGGCGGTCGATCGACGGGCGCCACTGGAAGTCGGGCTTGTGGCGCGCGTAGATCGCGCGAAGCATGCGCAGCCCGACCTCGGGCGCGTTCACGCGGTCGCGATCGGTCACCGAGACGTGGAGCATCGGGATCGTCTGGCCGGGGAACTTGAAGCCGGGCTCCATGGTGCGCGACACCGAGTCGAAGCGCACGCCCGGGATCCGCATCGCGTTCAGCTCCGCGGCGATCGCACCGGCGTCCGTGAGCCACGACGCGCCGACGAGGCGGAACGGCTGGTCGGTGCCGCGCCCCTCGCTCACGTTCGTCCCCTCGAAGAACACCGTGCCCGTGTACACGATCGTCGCGTCGAGGTCGCGCAGGTTCGGCGACGGGTTCACCCACGCGAGCTTCGTGTCGTCGTACCACATCGCGCGACGGTAGCCGGCCATCGGCACCACCTTCACGTCGGCGTGGATCTGCCCCGTGCCGTTCAGATAGCGGAGAAGCTCCCCGGGCGTGAGCCCGTAGCGCAGCGCCACCGGATACGCGCCGACGTACGAGCGGAACTTCGGATCGAGCACGCCGCCCTGCACCAGATCGGCGCGCACCGGGTCGGGCCGGTCGAGCACGATGAACGGCTTGTCGGCCGAGTCGGCGGCGATCGCCATCCCCCACTGGTACGTGTAGACGCGCGCGCCGACGTCCTGGATGTCGTACAGGATGACGTCGACGTCGCGCAGCATCTCCGCCGTCGGCACGTGCGACGCGCCGTACAGCGAGTAGATCGGGACGCCGGTGGCCGAGTCGCGCGTCGACGACACGTTCCCGCCGGCCTCGATCGCGCCGCGGATGCCGTGCTCCAGCGCGAACAGCGCGGTGAGCGTCACGCCGGGCGTGTGGGCGAGCCGGTCGATCGTGCTCGTGCCGCTCCGGTCGCGCCCCGAGTGGTTCGTGACGAGCCCCACGCGCTTGCCGCGCACGAGGTGCAGCGAGTCGCGGAGGAGTACCTCGATCCCCGGCACGACCCCGTCGGACGCCGCGTCCTTCCGCACGGGCTGCGAGTGGAGTGGGGCCGCGACGAGCGTGGCGAGCAGCGTGACGGTGCGCAGACGTGGCATCGTTGACGAGGGAGGAGGCTCGACGGAAGATAGCCGCGCGCGACGGCATGCGCCCACCGTGAACCATCCGCCCTTCGAGTACTTTCCATCATGCCTAACACCGCCCGCCCGCTCGCCGCGCTCGTCCTCCTCGCCGCCTGCACGCGCGTGAACGCGCCGCTCTCCCCGGCCGCGGGCTGGGACGAGCAGTCGAGCGGCGTGACCACGTCGCTGCGCGGCGTGAGCGCGGTGAGCGCGCGCGTGGCATGGGCGAGCGGGGCGCGCAACACGGTGCTGCGCACGCTCGACGGCGGCGCGACGTGGGAGCGGCGTCCGGTCCCCGGCGCGGACTCGCTCGACTTCCGCTCCATCCGCGCGACCGACGAGCGCACCGCGTTCGTCGCGAGCGCCGGCGACGGCGCGGCGGGGCAGGCGCGCATCTATCGCACGACCGACGGCGGCGCGACGTGGACGCTCGTCCTTGCCGACACGACGAGGGGCGCGTTCTTCGACGCGCTCGCGCTCTGGGCGGGGGACGCCGCGCACGCCCTCGCGCTGAGCGACCCGGTCGGCGGCCGGATGCACGTCGTGGCGACCGACGACGGGGGCCGGACGTGGCGCCGCGCCGTCGAGGTCCCGGCGGCGCGGGAGGGCGAGGGCGCGTACGCCGCCGGCGGCGCGGCGCTCACCGCGGGTCCGCGCGGCGCGGCGTGGTTCGTGACCGGCGGCCCCGGCGGCGCACGCGTGTACCGCACCACGGACGGGGGCCGCACGTGGGCCGCGGTCGACGCGCCGTTAGGCGTGCGCGGCGCGTCGTCGGGGCTGTTCGCCGTCGCGTTCCGCGATGCCCGCACCGGGGTCGCCGTCGGCGGCGACTACACGAAGCCGCACGACCCCGCGCAGCACGTGCTCCGCTCCACCGACGGCGGCGCGACCTGGACGCCCGCCCCGCCGTCCCCCGCCGCGACCGGCTTCTGGTCGGGGCTCGCGTACGTCGGCGGCCGTCCGAGCGCCGTGGTCGCCGTGGGCGGCGCCGGCACGACCGTATCGCTCGACGACGGCGCGACGTGGACGCGCGTGGACACGACGGAGCTGAACGCCGTGAGCTTCGCCCGCAGCGGCGACGGCTGGGCGGTGGGGCCCCGGGGGCGGATCGTCCGCTGGAATCGATGACGCGGCGCTGAAGTGGCGGCGCTGGTGAGGCGGCGCTGATACGGCGGCGCTGCGAACGCGTGGTATCCGCGCCGAGGGTCCAGCGCCGCGGTAATAGCGCCGCCGTATCAGCGCCGCCTCACCAGCCGTCAGGGCACCTTCGATGACCGGCCGGTGTCCAAGAGGGTCCACGTGAACATCGCATGGACCTGACCCGCTCGTACTCCATCCGCTCCACGCACGGCCCCCACGGCCCGAGCTTCGCGCTCGCGGTCGCTGCGACGGGCGCGATGCTGGCCGCGGCGTTCCTCGCGGGCACGTCCGTGTCGCATCGCTGGTGGGATCGTGACGTGACGAAGCCGCAGGAAGAGCGCGTCACGTACGTCGCGCCGCCGGTGCCGGTGCGGCCGGCCACGCCGGCGGTGCCCCGCACGCCCGTCGCGCCGACCGCGCCGGGACGCGCCGACGCCCGGCCGGCCGCGCCCACCGCCGCGCCGGCGGGCGGGACGCAGGTCGTCGCGCCGACCGTCACCGCGCCGCAGGTCGCGCCGTTCCCCGCGCCGGCGGCGCCGGGCGATACGGGCGTCGCCGGCCGTCGCGGCGCCGGTCAGGCCGGGGCCGCGGCCGCCGCGCCCGCGCGCGGTCCGACCGCGTCGCCGTCGCCGCTGCGCATCGGCGCGGAGCTGCCCGCGCCGCCGCCGCTCAGCCGCGCGCAGAAGGACTCCCTGCTCCGCACGCTCGCCAACAGCATGGCCACCGCCATGGCCGCCGCCGCCGCGGACGCGCGGGACGCGAAGGCGCGCAGCGACGACGCGCAGCGCCGTCAGGAGGCCCGCACCGCCGGCGGCCCGCCGGGGCTGCGCTTCACGCTCCTGAGCATCCCGTTCGGCGGCAAGAGCCCGGCGGAGCGCAAGCGCGACTCGATCGTCGACGCCGACACGCGCGCCCGCCTCGCCCACGCCGGCGAGCAGCGCGCCCGCCAGCGCGCCGACTCGGTCCGCCGCGACTCGGTGCGCGCGTTGCTCGACAGCGCGCACTTCCGCCGGCCCGACGACTAGGGCAGGAGGGCAGGAGCGCAGGAGGGCAGGAGCTATCGCGGCTCCTGCCCTCCTGCCCTCCTGCGCTCCTGCCCTCCTGCCCTGTGTCAGGCCGGCTTCGAGGCCGCTTCCAGCCGCCGCAGCAGCGGCGCGTACCCGCGCTTGCGCGCCTGCGCGGCGTGCTTCTGCAGCAGCTGCTGCACGCCGTCGCGCTCCTCGCGCAGCCCCGCCGCGCACTCGGCCGCGAGCCACACCGCGGCGTACTGGTCGTGCCGCTCCGCCTCGCCGAGCGCGGTGCACAGCCGCTCCACCGCCACCGCGCGCCGGCCGCGCACGAGCTCCAGGCGGATGCCTAACGCCTCGAGCACCTCGCGGCACTGGAACCACGCGTCCTCGCGCCCCGCGAGCAGCTCCGACGCTTCCGCGAAGTGCGCGCCGGCCGCGGCGTTCTGGCCGAGCGCGAGCTCCGCGAGCCCCACGCCGCAGATCGCGCCGACGTGCACGTCGAGCTGGCCGAGCCGCTCGGCGAGCGCCTTCGCCGCGCCGTAGAGCTCCGTCGCGCCGGCGGCGTCGCCGCGCTCGCGCGCGAGGTGCGCGAGGTTGTAGAGCGTCGTCAGGCGGTACGGCTCGTTGTTCGTCGACGTGTACAGCCGCAGCGCCTCCTCGTAGCGCGCCTTCGCCTCGGCGAAACGGCCCGTCTTCATCAGCAGCACGCCGAGGTTCGTCGACGCGAGCGCGGTGAGATCCGCGGCCTTCACCTCGCGGCCGACGTCGAGCGCGGTCGCGTACGACAGCTCGGCCGCCGAGTGGTCGCCGGAGCGATCGTGCGCCACGCCGATGTTGATGTGACAGCCGCCCTGGCTGCGCCGATCCTCGACGTGCGTGAACCCGTCGAGCGCGATCGTGTAGTGCGGGATCGCGTCGGCCGGCGACGCGAGCAGCAGCGCGGAGCCGAGTCGCATGTGCGCCTCCGCCACGAGCCGCGGCTCGCCGCTGCGCTCCGCCTCGGCGATCGCCTCGTGCGCGCCACGCACCGCCGCCGCGCCGTCGCCGAGCCGGCCGTGCAGCTGCGCGATCATGAGCAGCAGCGGCACCGCCTCGCTGCGGTCGCCCGAGGTGCGCGCCGCGTCGAGCAGCATCGTGCACGTGCGCAGCACGTCGGTGAACGGCGCGCCGCGCGCCATGCGCAGTCGCTCGCGCATGCGCTTCGCGGCGCTCAGCAGACCGAGCTCGCTCGCGCCCGCCGCGTACGACGACAGCACGAGGTTGCACTTCTCCTCCGCCTCGGCGATGCGGCCCGTGATCTCGTCGAGACCGGCGAGGCGCCACTGCACGTCCGCGTGCTCGGCGAGCGACCGCGCGTGGCGATACGCCATCTCGTAGCACGCCGTCGCCGCGTCGTACGCGTACACCGCCTCCGCCCGCTCGCCGGCCTTCAGCGCGTGGCGCAGCGCGTCCGCGCTGCAGCCGGCGCGGTCGAAGTGCGCGGCGATCTCCGCCACCGCCTCCGGCGTGTGCGTCTCGAGGATGCGCGCCACGCGCTCGTGCACGCGCCGCAGCCGCAGCGGGCTCCCCGCGCGCCGCAGCACGTCGGCGAGCAGCCCGTGCGTGAACCCGTACGCGCTCGGGCCGCGCCCGTCGACGGGCGTGAGCACCGTCGCGGCGACGCCCTCCTCGATCGCGTCGAAGACGACGTTCTCGTCGCGCCCGCTCGCGCCGACGAGGAGATCCGCGTCGAAGCGCGCGCCGAACACCGCGGCGACGGTGAGGATCTCGCGCGTCGCGTCCGTGAGCCGGCCGATGCGGCGCGCGAGCAGGTCGCGCACCGCGGTCGGGAGCGCGCCGTCGGGCGCCGGCGTGTAGCGCCATGCACCGTCGTCGAAGCGCAGCCCGCCGTCCTCGGCCAGCATGCGCAGCGTCTGCACGGCGAACAGCGGATTGCCCTCGGTGTGCGCCGCGAGGTGCTCGACGAGCGCCGCCTCCGGCGCCTGGCCGCCGAGCACCGCGCGCAGCCACTGCTCGAGCTCCTCCCGCGACAGCCGGCCTAACGCAATCTCCGCGTAGCACTCGTGGCGCGACAGCCGCATGCGCCGCTGCTCGCCCTCGCCCGGCAGATCCTCCGAGCGGATGGTGAGGCAGACGAGCAGCCGCTGGTGGTCGAGCCGCGGCACGAGGAACTCCAGCGCGTCCCACGTCTCCGCGTCCGCCCACTGCACGTCGTCGAGGATGACGACGAGCGGGCGCGCCGCGGCGGCCGCGGTGAGGAACTCCTCGAGCTCGTGCAGCAGCGCGTACTTCGCGTTCGGCGACGGCGCGCCGGCCGGCGCGGTCGGGTCGCCCAGCGCGGGGACGAGGCGCCCCAGCTCCTGCCACGTGCGCGGCGGCACCAGCCCCGTCGCGTGGATCGCGGCGACGACATCGGCCCACGGGCCGTACGGCGGCCGCACGTCCGCCTCGAGACAGCGGCCGACGAGCAGCGAGCCGGCGCGCACGCCGACTTCGGGCGCGAGCTGGCGCAGCAGCGTCGACTTGCCGACGCCGGCCTCGCCGACGACGGCCACCGCGCCGGGCACGCCGCGCGCGCTCGCGTCCAGCATGCGCGTGAGGCGCTGACGCTCGCCGGCACGGCCGACGAACGTGTCGAGCAGCAGCGTCGCGTCGCGCGCGCTGCCCGAGCCGCTCGCGGCGCTGACCGCGTTGCGGCCGCGCCGCTTCGACGAGTACAGCGCGCCGTCGGCGGCGGCGAACAGCGCGTCGAGCGTGTCGCCGTGCAGCGGCGCCGTCGCGGCGCCGATCGACAGCGTGACGCGCACCGGCTCGTCGGTGCCGTCGCGCCGCGGGCAGCGCATCTGCTCCACGCTCGCGCGCAGCCGCTCGCCGACGACGATCGCGTCCTCGATCTTCGTGCCCGGCAGCAGCGCGACGAACTCGTCGCCCGCGTACCGCGCCACGAAGTCGCTCGGCCCCGTCTGCACGCGGATCACGTCGGCCACCATGCGCAGCAGGTCGTCGCCCTGCAGGTGGCCGAACGTGTCGTTCACGAGCTTGAAGTGGTCGATGTCGATGACGAGCAGCGACACCGCACGCTCCGTCGTGCGCCGCGCCTCGAGCACGCGCTCCGCCGTCTCCCGGAACGCGCGGCGCAGCGGCATGCGCGTGAGGTCGTCCGTGTCGATGGCGGCGGGGCCGGCCACCGAATCGGGCTCGCGCGGCACCTCGGCGTCGTCGGACGACGACGCGACGCGCGTGCGCTCGGGCCACCCCTGCGCCACGCGCTCGAACCAGGTGAACACCGCCGGGTCGAACATCGTCCCGACGTCCTGGCGCATGACGTCCATCGCCTCGTCGTGCGACAGCGCGCGCTTGTACGAGCGCATCGACGTCAGCGCGTCGTACACGTCGGCCACGCACAGGATGCGCGCGACGAGCGGGATGCCGTCGCCCTTCAGCCCGTGCGGATAGCCCTTGCCGTCCCACCGCTCGTGGTGCGACAGCACGATCGGCCGCACGTCCCACGGGAACTCGATGTCCGCCAGCATCTCGGCGCCCGCCGTGGTGTGGGAGCGCATGAGCGCCCACTCCTCGTCGGAGAGCTTGCCCGGCTTGTTCAGCACCTCTTCCGGGATCACGAGCTTGCCGACGTCGTGCAGCAGCGCGCCGATGCGGAACCAGAACAGCGAGCGCTCGTCGAACCCCGCCTCCGCCGCGATGGCGCAGGAGAGGTCGGCGACGCGCTTGCAGTGACCCTGCGTGTACCGGTCCTTCGCTTCGATCGACTCACCCCAGCGCCGCGCGACCTGGAGGAACTCGTCCTCGAGCCGGCCGGTGCGGCGGTCGATGTCGGCGAGATCGCGGCGGGCGCTGAGCTGCGTGAACAGCTTGTGCGCGCGGTTGAGGTGCTGCAGCACCTGACGGCTGCGCCCCTGCCGCCGCGCGAGATCCGCCTCCTCGCGCGCCACCTCGGCCTCGAGCAGCAGGTCCTGCCGCGCGACCGCGATCTCCGCGGCGCGGCGGAACTGCTCGTCGGCATCCACCAGGTCGCCCGTGTCGCGGGCGATGATGCCTAACAGCTTGGTGGCCTGGCCGATCGACGCGCTGTCGCCGGTGCGCGACGCGAACTCCATCGCGTGGCGCACCGACTGCTGCGCGCGCGCGTACTCGCCGCGCCCCACCCACATCTCGGCGAGGTTCACGTCGAGCGAGATGCGCGCCGAGTAGTCGCCGATCAGATCGGTGATCTGCACCGCCTCGCTGAACGCGCGCTCGGCGGCGTCCCACTGGCGCTGGTGCGTGTGGAGGAGGCCGAGGTTGTTCAGCGCGACGCAGACGTCCTTCGTGAGGCCGAGCGCGCGGTACTCGTTGAGGCTCGCCTCGTACCGCTTGCGCGCCTCGTCGAAGTCGCCGCGGATGTTCGCGATGACGCCGAGGTTCTGCGCCGTCATGGCGGCGAGCTTCGCGTCGGCCGCGCGCAGCGCGCGCGCGCGCGCGACGAGGTAGAGCCGCTCCGCCTCGTCGAGGTCGCCCTGCTGCCAGCGGACGACGGCCTCGATGTTGATCGCGTGCCCCGCGGCCGCCTCGTCGCCCCACGCCTCGGCGACGGCGATGGCGGCGGCGATGCAGTCGAGCGCCGAGTCCATGTCGGCGTCGACCTGGTAGGTGCGCGCGATCCAGCGGAGCACCGCGGAGGCCCGGTGGCCGTCGGCCTCCGTGCCCAGGTGGTGCAGCGCCAGCTCGTAGCGCTCGCGCGCCTGCGCGCGCTGGCCACGCCGCTCGGCCGCCTGCCCTTCCTCCACGAGCTGGTCGAACGACTTCCCCTGGTCCACCGAATGGAGGACCAGGTTCGATCGCCGGAGCGCGCTCGAGGACAGAGGAGATGGAGACACGGGCCAGAAACGCAGCGGGAAGCCGGGCTCACGCCGGGGCTCGAGTGGCCCGGCGCGAGATCATTGCCGTGAGTAGACGCGCGAGCGGGGAGAACGCCACGGATCCGTCATGGCGCCCTCCCCTCCGGTCACGCGGCGATCAGTAGCCGTACGAGGTCGTGCTGTCGCCGTCGAAGCCCCACGTCGACGTGTAGCCGCTGAAGTGCTTCACGCGGCGCGACAGGAAGCCGTTCGTGCCGAGCGTCGCCGCCACCGACGGGTCCGCGGACGCCTCGTCGTAGCACTTGTCGGAGCCCGTCGGGCACCACGCCACGGCCGCCGTCGCCGAGGTGAAGCTGCCCTTCCACAGGTACAGCGTGTTGATCTTGTCCGGCGCGAAGCGCAGGTCCGGCGAGAACTGCACGATCGACTTGCCGCTCGCCGTCGTCCACGACTTCGCCGTGATCGCGATCGGCGCGACGAGCGTGGTGCACGGCTGGTCCCACTCGGTCGGGCCGTAGGTCGAGACCGCGGGATCACAGATCGAGCCGGCGGTCATCTTCAGCTTGAAGACGCCGGCCTCGACGTACGTGTCGCTCTTCAGCGGATCGATCGTGAACGTCGTGAGCGTCGTGTCGCCGATCTGGACGGAGACGCCGCTGGCGAGCCGCGGCGCGCTCGGACGGGGCGTGCTCGACGCGGACGTCGGGCCGTCGGCGCAGGCTGCGGCGAGGACGGTCAGGGCGACGGCGGAGAGTGCGGTGAACGTGCTGGTCAGCTTTCGCATGAGACGATGAAGTAGGTGCAGGTGAATGAAGTCGGATCGAAGACGGCGGCGGTGATTACCAGCCGCCCCAGCCGAAGCAGCGGCCGGTCGAGACCATGTAGCCGGAGAAGTGCGTCACGGTGAACGTGAGCTTGGAGCCCCTCACGTCGACGTCCGTCGGACGCATCTCGTCGCCGGCCGCAGAGCCGTTCGCTCGATCGATGGACGACAGGTCGCGCACGTACGCGGCGGCGATCTCGCTCGCGGCGTGCTTGTTCCAGCTCGTCCCCTTCAGGTCCTGCTTCACCGTCAGCGCCACGGGGAACGTGCCCGAGGGGCCGAAGTCGTAGGCCAGCGCGCTGCCCGCCAGCGCGGTCGCGGTGAACACGGTCGGCGCCGACACGGCGCCCGCCGGGACTTCGAGCTTCAATCCCGCTTCCTTGATCTGCAGCACCCCACCCTCGGGGCCGATCGTCTCCTGCACGGTGATGTCCTGCGCGAGCGGCTCGTCGCGGACCACGCCGACCAGCGCGGTCGACTCGGTGTTGGCGCCGCTCTTCGCGAGCTGCGCGGCCTGCGGCGCGGACCGCGTCGCCGGGGCCGACGGACCGTCGGCACACGCCGCGAGCACGCCGGCGGTGAGGAGGGTCAGGCACAGCGAGCCGGCCGCGGCGAACCGACGACGAGCCCGGTAGGAGGTGTTGCGCGAAGTCGACATGCGGGTCCTTCGGGGTGCAGGTAACGAGTGAGGTTCCCCGGCACCGTGGCGCGACTGGCCGCGGTGCCGCATTCGCAGGTATCGGCACCGCCGGCGGCGAACTTGAGGGGCGGCGCGAAAAAAGAGGGGGCGCCAGCGCATCGCGCTGGCGCCCCCCCCCTTTCGTGGCGCGTGCCGGCTTACTGCCCGTACGAGGTCGAGCCGTCGCCGTCGAAGCCCCACGTCGACGTGTAGCCGCTGAAGTGCTTCACGCGGCGCGACAGGAAGCCGTTCGTGCCGAGCGTCGCCGCCACCGACGGGTCTGCGGACGCCTCGTCGTAGCACTTGTCGGAGCCCGTCGGGCACCACGCCACGGCCGCCGTCGCCGAGGTGAAGCTGCCCTTCCACAGGTACAGCGTGTTGATCTTGTCCGGCGCGAAGCGCAGGTCCGGCGAGAACTGCACGATCGACTTGCCGCTCGCCGTCGTCCACGACTTCGCCGTGATCGCGATCGGCGCGACGAGCGTGGTGCACGGCTGGTCCCACTCGGTCGGGCCGTAGGTCGAGACCGCGGGATCACAGATCGAGCCGGCGGTCATCTTCAGCTTGAAGACGCCGGCCTCGACGTACGTGTCGCTCTTCAGCGGATCGATCGTGAACGTCGTGAGCGTCGTGTCGCCGATCTGGACGGAGACGCCGCTGGCGAGCCGCGGCGCGCTCGGACGGGGCGTGCTGCTGGCGGACGTGGGCCCATCGGCGCACGCCGCGGCGAGACTCAGCAGCGCGACGGCGGAGAGGGCGTTGAGACTGAAGGTTCGGATTCGCATGAGCTGATTCGTCAGGTGCAGGTTGATGAGGACGTGTCGTCGATGTCGAGTGGCGTGGTCACCAGCCGAAGCTGCGGCCGGTCGAGACCATGTAGCCGGAGAAGTGGGTCACCGTGAACTTGAGCTTCGACGGGCTCCCACGATCCGGGGTCGTCTCTCGCGGCTCGCTGCCCTTCGCCGTTCCCGTCGCGCGGTTCACCGTGCTGATGTCCGGCACGTAGGCGGCGATGAGGGCGTCGACGGGCTGCTTGTCGAAGTTCGTCCCCTTCAGGTCCTGCTTGACGGTCAGCGCCACGGGGAAGCTCCCGGACGGACCGAAGTCGTACGCGATCGCGCTGCCGGCGAGCGCCGTCGCCCGGAACACCGTCGGCGCCTGCACCGCACCGGCGGGCACCTCCAGCTTCATCCCCGCTTCGGGGATCTGGAGCTCACCGCCCGCGGGGCCGATGACGGCGAAGGCGGTGATGTCGCGCGCGAGCGGCGTGCTGCGCAGCAGGCTGCTCGGCACCGTGCTCGGCGAGTTGTGCGCGGGCACGCCGCCGCGGTCGAGCTGCGCGGACTGGGCGGCGAGGCCGTTGGCCGGTGCCGCGGGGCCGTCGGCGCACGCGGAGAGCGTGACCGCCGCGACGAGCGACAGGGCAAGGGTGGCGAATGAGGCGATCCGTCGATTGAGCATGTGCGTCCCGTGTGGGTGCAGGTAAAGAAAGGACGTGCCCTGGCACCGGCGGACGCACCACGCGCCCACAGTGCCGCATACGCTGGTATCGGCACGGTGGGCGCGGGACTTTAACGGAATCTTGAAGCCCGGCGGGGAACGGCCGTCAGGCCGGCAGCGCCTTCGTCAGCTCCGAGGTGCAGTGGGGGCAGCGGCTCGCCTGCAGCGACACGGTCATCGTGCAGTAGGGGCACGGCTTCGAGTCGGGCGTCGGCGGGGCCGGCTGCTGGTAGAGGCGATTCACGAGCCGCACGATCATGAAGATCGCCAGGGCGACGATGAGGAACGTGAGCACGTTGTTCAGGAACGCGCCGTAGTTCAGCGTCACCGCCCCCGCGTCGTGGGCCGCGGCGGGGGTGGCGTACGGCGGCGGCGCCTTCGCGCCCGCCTTCAGGAGGACGAACTGATTGCTGAAGTCGAGCCCACCGGTCATGAGGCCGATCGGTGGCATGATGATGTCGTCGACGAGCGATTTGACGATGGCGCCGAACGCGGCGCCGATGATGACGCCGACGGCGAGGTCCATCACGTTGCCGCGCATCACGAACGCCTTGAAGTCGTTCCACATGGGAGGCCGCCTCGAGTTCAGGGTGTGCCTGCGTGGACGTAACGGTGCAGCGCCCGGAACAGCTCCGCCAGCGCGTCGAGCTGGAAATGCGCGTTCAACCCGCTCGGGTTCGGCAACACCCAGAGCGCCGTGTCGCCGATGCGCTCCGGCTGCAGGCCGAGCGTCGCGCGCGGCCGGTCGAACGCGGCGCGGTAGGCGGTGACGCCGAGGACCGCGAGCACCCGCGGGCGGTAGCGCTGCACCTTCGCCACGAGCACCCTGCCGCCAGCCGCGAGCTCCTCGGGCGCCAGCTCCGCGGCAGTCGCCGTCGTGCGCTCCACCACGTTCGTGATCCCGTAGCCCGACGGCAGGAGGAGCCGCTCCTCCCACGGCTGCAGCACGCGGTCGGTGAAGCCGCCGGCGTGGAGCGCGGGCCAGAACCGGTTGCCGGGGCGCGCGAAGTGGTGCCCCGTCGCGGCGGTGTAGAGCCCGGGGTTGATGCCGCAGAACAGCACCGCGAGCCCGGGCGCGATGACGTCGTCCACCGTCCGGTTCACGGCGGCGAGCAGCTCGGCCCGGGTCGGGCGGGGCGGCGGGGTGGGCGCGGGATGCGACATGCGGAGTTGCGGGGGGATCCTTGCGGTTGTCCGAGGCCGACTCGACAATAGCGACACCGCGCGCCGGCCGCGAAGCCGCGACGCCGCCGCCGCGCCCGCACCTGACGCAGCCACCGATGCCCAGACCGATCCCCCCGTCGGACCACGCGATCTCGCTCGAGGACGCCATCGACATCCGCAAGCGCCACGAGGGCGAGGAGAAGCCGAAACGATGGCCGGTGATGACCTTCCACCGGCACGCCTACGAGCGCATCTTGGGTCAACCCGGTTGCGCCGCCATACGGATCTATCCCGCCCGACATCCGGATGGCCGCCTGACCGTCGTCATGGTCGGCGTGGATGAGCAGGGGGCCGACATGACGCAGGGAGCGCTGGCGCAGGAGCCGTTTCTGTGCCCTCCCTACTGCGACGAGGACAGTCCGCTCGCCTGAGGCGCGGGGGCGGGTCCTCGTCCACCGGGCCCGCCCCACCGCAGCACCGCAGGTCAGCCGCATGCCGTCATCGCCGCTCTCGCCCGCCTTTCTCGCTCCGACGCTCGCGACCGTCGCCGCGTTCGCCCCACCGGCCGCCGCGGGATGGGCACGGCGGTCCTTCCTCGGAGACCCGGCGGGACAGGTCGCGACGTGCTGGCTGGTGACCGCGCTCGTGGGCCTCGCGAACTTCGTCGCGTACTTCTATCACTGGCTCCCCCGGAGCTTCCCGCTCTTCCCGTTCGCGTTCGGGGTGATGCCGCTGCTGCTCGCGCCGCCGCTGCTCACGTGGATCGGTCGGGACGCGGCGCGGTGGCGGTGGGCGTTCGTCGCGGCGTGGCTCGCGATCACCGCGGCGCTGCTCGCCGCGCTCGGCACCGGCCGCGAGTTCGTCGTGGTGATGGACCCGCTGATGTCCGCGCTGCTGGCGGCGCTGAGCCTGTGGGCGCTCGCCGCACAGGTGCGCCGCGCCCCGGCGTCGATCGCGCGGCACGACTGGTTCTGGATCCTCGTCGGCCAGGTGACGTACTTCGCGACGAACATGATCCGCGTGCCGCTCGTGGAGACGCTGGTGGCGCGCCACTGGGCGGCGGCGATCGCCGTGAGCAACGGGATCATGCTGCTCTACTGCGTGTCGTACGTGGTGATCGCGCGGGGGATGCTCGTGCGCGACCCGGAGCCGCGGGCGGTGCGCCTCGCGGCGCCGTCGATGGGGGCGGCGTGACCGTGCTGGCGCCGATCGCTCCCCTGCCGTACGCCCCGCACGCACTGACGGCGGTCGTCTTCGTGGGGGGCGCGCTCGTCGGCGTGGCGGCGACGGCCGCCGCGCGGTGGGGCGCGCGCCAGGCGCGCACGGCGCGCGCGGTGGCCGAGGCGGCCGGCCAGCTCGTCGTCGTGCGGCCGATCGACGGCGGGCCGTGCACGCCGATCTGCGTACCGCCGGCCCTCGCCTCGCTGCTCGCGCCGGGCGACCACTCGGCCGACGTGCTGCCGCCGTGGCGTCCGGAGGTGGCGGCGGCGGTCGAGGCGCTGCGCGCGCGCGTGGCGGCCTCGCCGTCGCAGTCGGCGACGCTCGACTGGCCGCTCTCCGATCGACGGCTGCGCCTCGTCGGCGCGCGCATCGGCGACGGCGCGCAGCTGCTCGTGTCGCTGGCCGAGGCGGGACCCGATGCCGCGCGGTACAACCAGCTGGAATCGGCCGCGCTGCTGTCGAGCGGCGTCGCGCACGACCTCATGAACGTGCTGAACCGCCTCGTGATGCACGCGGAGCTCGGCGCCGACCGGGCACGGGTGCCGGAGGTGCGGACGCACTTCGGGCACATCCACTCGGGGAGCGTCCGGGCGTCGGAGCTGGTGACGCTCATGCGCCGCTACCTGCGCGGCGAGCGGACGGCGGCGGCGGAGCGCGTGCCGGTGGCGCCGGCGGCGATCGTCGAGGAGGTGGTGGAGCTGCTGCGGCCGTCGATGCCGCGCGGCATCAGCCTGTCGCTCGCGCTCGACCCGTCGTGCGTGGTGCTGGCCGAGCCGGTGCACGTGCACCAGATCGTGCTGAACGTCGTGACGAACGCCGCGCAGGCACTCGAGGGCCATCCGGCGCCACGCGTGACGATCACCGTCGCGCCGGTCGGCGGCGCGGTCGAGCTGGTCGTGTCGGACAACGGGCCCGGGCTGCCCGCGGCGGTGCGCGAGCGGCTGTTCGAGCCGTACGTGACGTCGCGCGCGGCGCGGGGCGGCACGGGGCTCGGCCTCGCCGTGGTGCGGACGATCGTGACCGACGTGCTGGGCGGCGCGGTGGAGGCGGGGGACGCGCCGGGCGGAGGGGGCGGGGCGCGGTTCGTGATCCGGCTGCCGTCGGCGACGACGATGGCGACCGCCGCGCGGCGCGACGCGCTGGAGGCGGCGACGGCAGGAAGGTGATAGCCGCCGGCGGTCGCGGCACCTAGGTACCAGGGGGGCTCCCCCCCCTTCGCCCAAGGTTCGCTGCGACCGCGCGCGGTGCGGTACCGAAGCGACGCGCGCCTAACGATTCCGACGCGACGCCCATGACCACCGACCTGCGCTACCCGATCGGCAGGTTCACGCCCCCCGACGCGGCGACGGCGACCGCCGCGACGTACGCGCGGCTCATCGACGAGATCGAGCGCGCCCCGCGCGAGCTCCGCGCCGCGCTGGAGGGGCTCACCGACGCGCAGCTCGACACGCCGTACCGCGACGGCGGGTGGACCGTGCGCCAGGTCGCGCACCACGTCCCCGACAGCCACCTGAACGCGTACGTGCGCTTCAAGCTCGCGCTCACCGAGGACGAGCCGCGCATCAAGCCGTACGAGGAGGCGCAGTGGGCCGAGCTCCGCGACTCGCGCCTCCCGATCGCCCCGTCGCTCGCCCTGCTCGACGCGCTGCACGTGCGCTGGGTGACGGTGCTGCGCGCGATCCCGGTCGAGGACTTCGAGCGGCGCGCGTACGATCATCCCGAGACGGGGCGCGTGCCGCTGCGCGCGGCGTTAGGCCTGTACGCGTGGCACGGGAGGCACCACACGGCGCACATCCTGGGGTTGAGAGAGCGGATGGGGTGGTGACCGACGGCGCCGTGTACTGCGCCGGCGATGCTGCGCGGGCGATGACGCGCCGTGAAGCGCACGAAGCGCTCACGTCGCTCGACGGCGCCGTACCGCGCGGTTCGAGCGTCGTGAGGCGCCGCTAGCGCTTCATCGCGCCGTACCGTCCGCGCCGTATCGCGACCGCCGTGAAGGGCGCGGTACGTCGCCGTGTACGGGCCGTGACGCCGCCGCGAGGGCGCTCGTCCCCGGTCGAAAGCCCCGCTCGCTCGCATCCGTCGCGGCGGCGGGGCAGATTCCACCGGCACGCGCGCGAGGGCGCGGCGACACCGACGAGCGATCGAGTGATGACGAAGCGAGCAGAGTTCGTGGAAGGGCGGCGCACGCGCGCCGCGGCGGGACAGTTCTTCGTGAACATCGAAGTGCGCGCGCAGCCGAACGCGAGCGAGGCGAAGCTGCTGCGCGCCCTGGTCGATCCGGAGGGGCGCTACTCGTGGGTCCCGGCCGCCGCGCTCGAGGACCTCGGCATCATGCGCCGTCAGCCGATCTGGTTCACCACGCCGGACGGCGAGCGCGTCTCGCGGCTCGCCGGCTACGCGTTCTTCACCACCGAGGGCGCGCAGACGGTCGACACGGTCATCTTCGCCGAGCAGGGCGACCCGACGATCCTCGGCGGGCACGCGCTCGCGGCGATGAACCTCGTGCCCGACGCGCAGTCCAAGCGGCTCGTCGCCGGCCAGCCGCTGCAGCTCCCCACCAGCGCGGCGCCGTAGTCCGGTGCGCGCCGCGAGCGCTGCGCCGCGCATCCGTCCTGCGACGGAAGCGGACGTGCCGCTCATCGTGCGCTTCATCCGCGGGCTCGCCGAATACGAGCGGCTGCTGCACGAGTGCGAGGCGACGGAGGAGAAGATCCGCGCCTCGCTGTTCGGCCCGCGCCCCGATGCCGAGGTCGTGATCGCCGAAGTCGACGGCGAGCCGGCGGGGTTCGCGCTGTTCTTCCACAACTACTCCACGTTCCTCGCACAGCGCGGGCTGTACCTCGAGGATCTGTTCGTGCTTCCCGACCACCGCGGCCGCGGCGTGGGACACGCGCTGCTCGAGCACCTCGCGCGGCTCGCCGTGGCGCGCGAGTGCGGGCGGCTGGAGTGGTGGGTGCTCGACTGGAACGAGCCCGCGATCCGCTTCTACCGCTCGATCGGCGCGGTGCCGATGGACCAGTGGACGGTGCAGCGCGTATCCGGCGACGCGCTGCATCGACTCGCGGCCGGCGACCCGACTCCCGTCCCATGAGACACCTGCGGCGCGCACGTCTCCTCGTCGTCCTGTTAGGCACCTCGGCGTGCGCGTCGCACACCGCGCGGCTGTCGCCCGCGCGCAGCCTGTTCGACGGCCGCACGCTCACCGGCTGGCACGTCGACGTCCCGGCGGCCGACACGAGCCCGCGCCTCCGCAGCCCGTTCCTCGTGCGCGACGGCAACCTCGTCACGCTCGGCGAGCCGCGCGGACACCTCATCACCGACGCGGTGTACCGCGACTACCGGCTGGAGGTGGAGTACCGCTTCCCCGGCGCGCCGGGGAACGCCGGAGTGCTCGTGCACGCGTCCACGCCGCGCGCGCTCTACGGCATGTTCCCGAAGTCGATCGAGGTGCAGATGGAGAGCGGGAACGCGGGCGACTTCTGGTGCATCGTGGAGGACATCCGCGTCCCCGACATGGTGCAGCGGCGCGGCCCGCCGGAGACGTGGGGGATCACGGAGGGCAAGGCGCGCCGCATCGTGAACCTCACCGACGGCTCCGAGAAACCGTTAGGCGCCTGGAACCGCATGGTGATCGAGGCGGTCGGCCGCGAGATCACGGTGTGGGTGAACGGGGACCTCGTGAACCACGGCACCGACGCGACGGCCGACCACGGGCAGATCGCGCTGCAGTCGGAGGGCGCGGAGGTGGAGTTCCGGAAGATCGTGCTGACGCCGCTGCGGCGGCCGTGATGCCGCGAGCCGCCAGCCGCCAGGTCACATCCAGAACCGCCAATCGCGACTCGCGACGACGTACAGCGAGAGGACGAGATTGGTGACGGCGTGCGCGAGCACGAGATCGCCTAACGATCGCGTGCGCCGCATCCACCAGTTGTACACGACGCCGGCGACGAGCCCCACCTCCCAGAACGGGCCGTGCTCCGCGGCGAACAGCGCCGCGGTCGCCCAGAACGCGAACGGCGTGTAGCGGCCCATCGGCACGCGCTCCGTGCGCGTGTCCTGCAGCCAGCGTGGGAGCCATCCGCGCCAGAACAGCTCCTCGATCACCGGCACGAGCAGCGCCGCGCGCGTCGTGCGCAGCACGAGCATGAGCGGCGTGAGCTCCGTCGGTGGGATGGACGTGGTGATGCGACCGGTGATCGCGTTCTGCAGCAGCCAGTGCGAGCGCCACTGCGGCACCAGCACGTCGGGCAGCACCCACAGCGCGAACACGGCGAGTCCCACGCCGATGCTCGCGAGCCAGTACGGCGCGCGCGTCGGCAGCACGCGGCGCGAGAAGCCGACGATCGCCGCGACCAGCACGACGTCGCGCACGACCTCCTTCGTCGGATTCGCGAGCGGCAGCAGACGATCCACGGCGAGCCACGCCATGAACACCGCGAACGGGCCGACCCACGCGAGCGGATGCTCGCGCGGTGGCGGCGGCGCGGACGGCGCGCGGACTTCTTCTGCGGGCGACACGTGATGCATGCGAGGCGCGGGGCGACGGTGCGGAGGTGACGGTGTGGCAAAACGTGTGGCGAAAGTCCTACACGGTTGTTTTGTAGCGTCGGTACTATACTGTGGGCGCCCACCTCGCGGATTCCCCACCGTTCCGCCGTGCCCGCCCAGCAGCCCTCCTATCCACTACTCGAACGTCTGCTCGTGGAGATCGACGCGCCGATCCAGCGTGTCGTGTTCTCCCGCGGTGTCGACGCGTGGCGCATTCCGGACGACGGATGGAGCGTGATCCCTGCGCGCCCACGCGGCCCAACGCCGGCCGACGCGACGCTCGCCGCGCTCGGACTGCGCCCGGTGGACGCGGCGCGCGCGGCGTCCGGGCCGACGGCCGAGGAGCATGCGCGCGAGGGGCTCGAGGGCGACGTGGATCCGGTGGCGGTCGCCGCGACGCACGGTCTCGCGCCGCGGCTGCTCGTCGCCGCCGCGGGCACCACGCACCTCGTGTCGGCGGCCGGAGCGCTCGGCTGGCGCGCGCCGCTCGAGCGGCTGTTCGACGACCCGGGGCTCGGCACGCGCGCCCAGCGCCTTCGCTTCCTGCTCGACGCGATGGAGCATCACGCGGCGCGCGCGGCGGAGTCGTACGCGGCGGCGGCCGCGGCGGCGCGGCGCACGGCGGCGCTGTTCGGCACGCGCGAGCTGACGACGCTCGCCGGCCAGACCGCGCTCTTCGTGGAGCTCGACGCGCTGCTCTCCGCGGTGCAGCGCACGTACCTCGGCGCGGGACGGCTGCTCGCCGCCGCGTACCCGGAGCGGCGCCGCACGGTGCCGGGGGCCGCGGTCTCGTTCGACGCGCTCGTGCTCGGGACGCGCGGCGCGTCGGCGGACCTGCGTGAGACGCTGCTCGCGGCGTGGGATGCGCACGGCGTGTACGCGGCCGCCTATCGCCGCGCGCTCCGCGCCCGCGACGCCGCGGCGCTCGGCCACGCACCGGTGCGTCTCACACGACTCGCATGCGGCATCTGGACGGTGAGCGTGCCCGTCCCCACACCCGGGCGCGCGAGCGAGGCCCCGCGCCCGGCCCGCGGCTCGCGCGCCCAACCTCAGGCCGACGCCCTCGACCGCGCATGGACGCTCGCGACGGACGCGATGCGGGTGGTGTCGCACGTGGTGTACGCGGCGGCACAGCGATAGAGCGCTGCGTGGCTGCGTAGCTGCGTAGCTGCGTAGCTGCGTAAGTGCCGTTACGCAGCCACGCAGCTACGCAGCCACGCAGCGATCACGGCGTCGCAGGTGCCAGGTAGTCCGTCGCCAGCGCGACGAGCGTGCGCACCCCGGTCGGCAGCGCGGATTCGTCGGCGAAGAACTTCGGCGAGTGGTTCGACACGAACGCCGAGAGCGGGCTCCCCTTCGGACGCACGCCGAGGAACACGAACATCGCGGGCACCTGCTCGGCGTAGAAGCCGAAGTCCTCGGCACCGGTCACCGGCTGCCCCTCGATCACGTTCGACGCGCCGGCCACGCGGCGCAGGGTGCCTAACATCCGCCCCGTGAGCGCGGCATCGTTCGCCGTCACGGGCGTCATGCGCTGGATCGTCACGTCCGCGGTGGCGCCCTGGCTCTCGGCGATCAGCTTCGCCGTGCGCTCGAGGCGCTTGCCGATGTCGTCGCGCATGCCGGGATCGAACGTGCGCACGGTGCCGATCATCACCGCACTGTCGGGGATGATGTTGTTGCGCACGCCCGCGTTCAGCGCGCCGACGGTGACGACCGCGGGCGCGAGCACGAGCTTCGCCTGACGGCTCACGATCGTCTGCAGCCCGTTCACGATCGCCGCCGCGGCGACCACCGGGTCCACGCCGTCCCACGGCGTCGCGCCGTGCGTCTGCCGGCCGTGCACGACGATGCGGAAGAAGTCCGACGCCGCCATGAAGCCGTTAGGCCGCGTCGTGAGCTGCCCCGCGTCGGCCGGCGTGATGCCGACGTGCAGGCCGAAGATCGCGTCCGGCTTCGTGCCGGCGAACAGGCCGTCGTCGAGCATCGCCTTCGCGCCCTGCGGCTTGCCCGCCTCCCCTTCCTCGTCGGGCTGGAAGACGAACATCACGGTGCCGGGGATCTGCGCCTTCATCCCCGCGAGCACCTCCGCGGCGCCCATCAGCATGGCGACGTGCATGTCGTGGCCGCACGCGTGCATGACGCCGACGTCCTGGCCGTTGTACGTCGCGCGCACCTTCGACTTGAACGGCAGGTCGACGAGCTCCTCGACGGGGAGCGCGTCCATGTCGGCGCGCAGCGCGACCACCTTGCCGGGGCGCCCGCCGCGCAGCAGCCCCACGACGCCCGTGCCCCCGACGCCGGTGCGCACCTCGAGGCCCAGCGCCTTCAGGTGCTGCGCGACGATCCCCGACGTGCGCACCTCCTGGTTCGACAGCTCCGGATGCTCGTGGAAGTCGCGCCGCCACGCGACGACCTTCGGCATGACGGCCGCCACGCGGCGCGCGACGTCGGCGTCGCCCTGGGCGCCCTGGGCGCCCTGGGCGCCCTGGGCGTGGAGGGCGGTCGCGAGGCTGAGCGGGAGCGCGGCGAGGGCGCCGGCGGCGAGACGGAGGCGGCGAGACACGGCGGGTGCGAGCGGCTGGGACTGGAACGATTGAGGCGGGAGACCCTGAGGATAGGGCGCGTCCCGGAGCGGTACCAGTGTGCCACCGCCCGGCGCCGTGGCTCGCCGCCAGTCTCGCCGTCCACGACGAGGTGCTGGAGAGGCGGCGGCGGGCTAGATTCACGGCCCCGCTCCACTTCCGGCCGCCGTCGCATGCCGTCTCGCCGCACCCGTCTCGCCGCCCCCGAGTTCAGCGCGCCACGGCACCGCGTCGGGAGCACGCTCGACCCGGCGGTCGGCGGGACGCTCGAGGTGGGCGTCGTCATGGACGACCCGCACACGATCGGTCTCGTGGCCACGACGGCGCGCCGCCGCCGCTCGCTCGGCCGGCACACGAGCGCGGACGGCGCCGCGGGGGTGATGGCGTCGAACGACGGCCGCGGACGCACGGGACGACGTGGTCGTCCCGCCGCCGCGTTAGGCACCGCGTGCTGACCGACGTCGACCTGACGGAGCTGCGCGCCACGGTGGCGCTCGCGCTCGAGGCGCGGCAGCGCGGCGACGACCCGTTCGGCGCGCGCGTCGTCGCCGCCGACGGGCGGCTGCTCGCGGAGGGCGGGAACCTCGTGCGCACGACGGCGGACGTCACGGCGCACGCGGAGATCGTCGCGCTGCGCGCGCTCGGCGCCGTGGCGGGAGCGCCGGAGCTGGCCGCGGCCACGATGTACACGAGCGCCGAGCCCTGCGCGATGTGCGCGGCGGCGATCGCGTGGGCGGGCGTGGGGCGGGTGGTGTTCGTGGTCGACGCCGCGCGCGTGAAGACGCTGGACGCGCCCGCGCCGACGTGGCCGGGCGTGCCGGGGCGCGAGGTGCTGGAGCGGTCGGGGCGGCACGTGGAGCATGCGGCGATGCTGGCGCGCGAGGCGGAGGCTATACTCTGGCCATGAGCGCCCTCGACGACGTCCGCACGCTGTTCGCGTTCAACCGTTGGGCGAACGAGCGCACGCTGGATGCGGTCGCGGCGCTCACGCCGGAGCAGTACGCGCGCCCGTTAGGCGGCTCGTTCCCGTCGCTGCGCGCGACGCTGGAGCACATGCTCGGCGCGGAGATCACGTGGCTCGCGCGCTGGCACGGTGAGGTCGCGGGGCGCGTCACCGACTTCTCCGACTGCGCGGACCTCGCGTCGCTGCGCGCGCGGTGGGACGCGACGTGGGGCGAGCAGCGGCGTTATCTCGACGCGCTCACCGAGGGCGCGCTCGCCGCGCCGCTCGCGTTCCGCTTCCGCAGCGGCGTCGAGGGCGCCTCGCCGCTCGTCGAGGTGCTGCGCCACGTCGTGAACCACGGCACGTACCACCGCGGCCAGGTCGCGACGCTCGTGCGCCAGCTCGGCGGCACGCCGGCCGGCACCGACTACATCACGTACTGCCTGACCCGGTCTCCGTAGAGGCGGCGGGCGCCTAACGCGCCGCCCCCTCGCGCGCGTGCAGCAGCGGCGGCGGGCCAAGGTCGGTCAGCTCGTAACCGTCGGGCCACGAGCGCTGCGGCGTGCCGGTGATGAAGCCCTTGCGGCGGCGCGGCGGGAAGAAGCGGAGCGCCCAGCCGCGCATACGCAGCGCGCCGGCGACGAGCGACCGCACGGGGCGCGGCGCGGCGCGGAAGCCGAACGACGCCAGCATCGTGTCGTCGAGCAGGGCGTGGATGCCGACGCGCACGAGCGGGCGCAGCGGACGCGGGAACCAGCCGGCGAACAGCTCGCGCGTCGACGTCGCGATGCGGCGGTTCGCCTCGTCGAACGCGAAGTGCGTGCGCTCGAACGCCACGCTCCACCGCTCGAACGCTTCCGGCGTCGGCGGGATGTCGCGGATGTTCATGCGGCGCCCGACCTCGCGCCAGAAGTGGTAGCTCGCGCGCTTCTCGTGCGCGGTGAGCCGCCGCCACCCGTAACGATCCATCCACCGGATCGGTTCGAGGTGGAACGTCGTGAGGACGTAGAGGAAGTCCTCGTTCGCGATGTCGTAGTGGCGGTGGAACCGGTTCGTCCGCCGCAGCGCCTCGCGCCCGCGGTCGCTGTCGTAGCCCCACTCCATGATCTCCGCCATGAGCAGCGCGGTGTCGTCGTAGCGACGCTGCGGGCGGTCGTGGAACTCGCGCGTGTGGTCGAGCAGCCGCGACGTGCGGGGATTGCAGAACGTGCGATAGAGCGCCATCTCGAGCGCGCGCACCCAGTCCCACGGGAACTCCCACCCGACGAGGTAGTGCACGATCTCGACGTGGTCGCGCTCGGGGTCGAGGCGCGCGATGTGGCGGGCGATGTCGTAGCGTCGCATGGGCGGTCGGCGGGTTCGCCGATTCTACGCCGCGCGTCGCGGACCGGATGCCCCGCATCGGAAACCACCTCGCGGACCGCCTCGTAGGCGACGACGGACCCAGGCACCGAGGTCGACATGAGCGGCAACGACATCATCCAGATCATCACCGTCACCACCGTGAGCGGGATCGCGCTGCTCGTCACGAGCCATCTCGGCCGCGCGTTCCAGCGGTGGATGGAGACGCGTCGCCAGCCGCCGCCGATCGACGAGTCGCGGCTGGTCGCCACGCTGGAGGAGCTGCGTGACCGGATGGCACAGCTCGAGCGGACGGTGGACGCCTCGGCCGTGGAGCTGGAGCGGATCGGCGAGGCGGACCGCTACATGGCGAAGCTGCTCGCCGAGCGCGTCCCCGCCGCGGTGCCGGCGCCCCGCAGCGAGCGGGTCATCACGCCGCACTGAGCCGCGGCGGCTACTGGATCGGCAGCTTCTTCGTCGGCGGCTCGTCCTCGGGCGGGGTGGGCGCCGGCGGCCACGGCTCCCGGTCCGGGGTCGGCTGCGGGTCGGGGAGCGGCAGCGGATCGGGCGACGGCACGGGGACGGGCACGCTCATGCGGGGCTCCAGACGGGTGAGGCCCGCGAGCCCTTGCATGGATCGGGCGCAGCGCCCGTCAGCTGGTGCCGCTGGGGCGGTAGCCGCCGAGCTGCAGCGCCTGGCTCACCATGTCGCTCGTCGTGAGCGCGACGTGGATCGACGCGAGGAACGCGAAGCGGGCGACGGCCATCTGCACCATCGCGTCGCTCAGCGCGCTCGTGCCGCCGACGTCCATCGTGTCCGGATTGGCCAGCGTCTCGGTGGCGGCCGAGACTCGGCTGGCCGCGACGTCGAACCGCGCCGCGGCGGCCGAGACGCCGCCGAACGAGCTGGAGATCCCTGCGATCATGCCGTCTCCCCCGGTGTGGGTCCCGGGAGAGTGTCGGCAAGGACGCCGGCGAACTTGAGCGCCGTCAGCCGCCGCGCACGCGCAGCGTCAAGGCCGACACCGAGCGCGCCGGGACGTCGACGACGAACGCGCTCCCGGCGCGCAGCGGCCGGCGGCGCGGGGCGATCGCGTCGGGCGTCGCGAAGCCGTTGGACCCGCGACGTCCGTCGGGCTCCGCGAGCAGCTCCCACGTCGCGTCGCTCTGCACGCTGCCGCCCCGTACCTCGACGCGCACGCGCACGTCGCGCGCGGGGTCGGTGTTCACGAGCATGACGTACAACAGGCTGTCGGCGCGCGTGGCGACGACGTCGAGGGCCGGCGTCGGCGCGCCCGACGAGTCCACGCCGAACGTCGGCGCGCCCGTGAGCGCGACGCCGACGCGCTCGCGGCCGAGGTGCGTCGCGTAGAGCCGGTTCGCATGGTAGAGCGGCGTGACGAACAGCGCGTGGCGGCTCGCCTGGACGATGCCGCCGGGCCAGCCGTTCACGAGGTCCGATACCGCGCTCATGGCGACGACCGGCGTGCGCTCGAACACGTTCATGAGCCGCGCGCCGTAGAGCGCCGCGTCCATGCCGTGCTGCCGCGCCTCGGGGAGCGCGAGCCCCCACTCGTCGATCGTGAGCGCGACCGCGTGGCCGGGCACCTCGTCGCGGATGAGCCGCGCGACGTCGGCGTAGAAGCGCTCGTAGCCCAACGGCCGCGCCATGAGGTGGCGCAGGTCGCGCTGCGTGGAGTCGAAGCCGTAGTAGTGGTGGATCGCGAGGTAGTCGACGTACAGCCCGACCGCGCGCAGCACGATGCGGTTCCACGCCATGTCGTTGTCGCCGACGGCGATGAAGCGGATGGTGGAGTCGACGGCGCGCATCGCGTCGCGGTAGCGGCGGAAGTTGCCCGCGTAGGTGGCGGCGTCCGTATGGCCGCGGACCCAGTCGCCCCAGATCTCGTTGCCGACCTCCCACAGCGTGACGCCGTACGGCGCGGGATGGCCGTTCGCCGCGCGCACGGCGCCCCACCGCGACGTCGCGGGGCCGTTGCAGTACTCCACCCACGCCGCGGCCTCCTCCGGCGTCGCGCCGCGCCCGTCCACGTTGACCGTGAGCGACGGCTCCGCGCCTAACGATCGCGCGAACGCGATGAACTCGTCGGTGCCGAAGTCCGATGGCTCGGGCTCGCGCTTCCACGACAGGTTGACCCACGTCGGCCGCTCGTCGCGCGGGCCGACGCCCCACCGCCAGTGGTAGTCCTGCGCCACGTTGCCGCCCGGCCAGCGGATGAACGCGGGGCGCAGCGCGCGCACGCGCTCGTACACGTCGCGCCGGACGCCGCCGGGCGCGGTGTCCGCGGGCATGAGCGACGCCTGGTCGAGCCACACGCGACCGCGCCCGGGAAAGAGCACGACGAATCGGGCGAGCGGATCGCTCCGCATCGGGTGCAGCACGACGGCGTAGCGGCGCCACGCGCCCGGCGCGACGTCGACGCGCCACTCGGCGTACACGCGTCCGCCGCTCGCGTCCTCCTCGAGCGCGAGGACGACCGGGCCCGTGTAGTCGGCGGCGCGGAGCCAGATCTGCGCGGTGTACGGGACGCCGCCGCGCACCGGCACGCGCGGCTGGTAGATGCCGTGGCGCGCGATGACGCCGTCGCCGGCGTCGACGCGCAGCGCGTGCGATGGCCCGGTGCCCGTGAGCGAGTCGGCGCGCACGGCGAACGCCACCGAGTCGTCCCACCGGAAGTCGAGCGCGTAGTCGTCGTTGCGGTCGTCCGGGTAGCGCTCCCACGGGCGCGGCAGCCCGATCGCGTCGGGCGCCTCCTCGAACCCGCGCCCGCGCAGCAGCTCCGCGTGCAGCCCGCCCTTGATGCCCTCGTACATGAACTCGAGGAACTGCCCGAACAGCAACGGGCTCACGGGCCCCTCGCGTCGCGCGACGTCGATCACGACGCGGGCCTGGGAGTGCGCGGGCGTCGCGGTCAGCGCCAGGGCCGACAGCAGCAGCCGCAGATTACGACCTGGCCGAGCCACGTCAGGCTCCCGGCGCGCCGGCGATCTGCCGCAACAGCCGGTCGGTGAACGCGAGCCCGTCGTAGAACGAGCGCACGCGCAGCTTCTCGTCGAGGCCGTGCATCCGCTCCTCGCCCGGCACGGTGAACAGCCCGTTCACGCCGTAGGTCGGGATCCCCGCGTCGCGCAGGAGGCGGCCGTCGGTGGTCCACGTCGACATGAGCGGGATGATCGGGACGTCGCCCCACAGCGCGCGCGTCGTCGCCGTCGTCGCGGCGAGCAGCTGCGGGTCGATCGGATCCACCGTCATCGCCCACGTCGCGCCCGCGCCGACGGGCGACACGCGCACGCCGGTGTCGGCGATCACGCGCACGAGCGCCTCGCGCGCCTCCGCCGCGCTCGACGTCGGCACGATGCGGCAGTTCACGGTCGCCGTGGCGCGCTGCGGCAGCGCGTTGTTCGCGTGCCCGCCGGCGAGGCGCGTCGCGACGCACGTCGTGCGCAGCATCGACGCCCACGTCGGGTCGCGCGACAGTCGCGCGGCGGCCGCGGCATCGGACGGGTTCGCGACGATCGCACGCATGGCCGCGGCGACGTCGGGCGGGACCACGCGCGCGGTCTGCGTGAAGTACGCGCGCGACACGTCGTTCAGCGCGACGGGAAACGTGTACGACTCGATCCGCTCGAGCGCGTGCGCGAGCTGATAGATGGCGTTGTCGGGGCGTGGGATGCTGGAGTGGCCACCCGGGTTCGTCACGGTGAGCGTGAAGTTCGCCGAGCGCTTCTCGGTGGCCTGGAAGCCGAGGTACAGCGGGCGGTCGCCGGCGAGCGCGCCGAACGCGCCCTCGTTCAGCGCGTACGCCGCGTCGACGAGCTCGCGGTGGTTCGCGAGCAGCCACTGCACGCCGTTCGAGCCGCCGCCTTCCTCGTCGGCGGTGAGCGCGAGGATGACGTCGCGCCGTGGCGCCCACCCGTCGCGCTTCCATTTCAGCAGCGTGGCGACGAACAGCGCGGCGTGGCCCTTGTCGTCCGCCACGCCGCGCGCGACGAAGAAGCCGTTCTCCTCGCGCAGCACGAACGGGTCGGACGCCCAGTCGGCGCGGTTCGCGGCGACGACGTCGAGGTGCGCGACGAGCAGGACGGGCCGCTCGCCGTTAGGCACCCGCGTGCGGTAGCGCACGACGAGGTTCCCCTTCGTCGGCTGCCCGTCGGGGACGAGGAGGCGCACGTCCTCGGCCGGGAAGCCGGCATCGCGGAACCGGCGCGCCATGGCCTCGGCGGCGGCGGTCACGCTGCCCACGGAGTCGGCGGTGTTGATCTCGACGAGCTCGCGCAGGACGTCGCGCGCGAGCTGCTGGTCCGCCGAGAGCCTCGGCTGCGCGCCTAACGGTGCGACGACGAGGAGCAGGGCGGCGGCGAGGGGACGGAGCATGACGGAGATGGTACGGCGGGACGAACGACGGCGGGACGGCCTACAGCGGGACGATATACGGCGGGACGATATACGGCGGGACGACGAACGGCGGGAGCGGGCGCCCGGATCGTAGTTACCAGGGGGGGCTCCCCCCCCTTCGCCCATAGTTCGGCCGCGCTCGATCGACGTCGGTACCATTCCGACGCCGACCGGATCCCTCCGAACGCACGCCATCCCGCCGTATCCGTCCCGCGGTAAGACGTCCCGCCGTTCGACGTCCCGCGGTAAGACGTCCCGCCGTTCGACGTCCCGCCGTCGATCGTCCCGCCGTTTCCATCAGCCCTACGCCGCGTCGTGAAAGATCACCCCCAGCGTCTCCCGCCGCCCGCTCCGCACCGGGCTCACGCCGTGCCGCATCTGTACGCGGTAGTGCCCGCGCGCGCCGGCCACCGGACGCGTGCGCGTCGTGAACAGCACGATCGCGCCGCGCGCCGGCCGCAGCGCCGTCCCCGCCGACTGCGCGCGCGGCCGCTGCTCGACGAGCAGGAACTCGCCGCCGGTGAAGTCGCGCTCCGGCTCGCGCAGCATCGCCATCGCCTGGAACGGGAACGCCACCGCGCCATACAGGTCCTGATGCAGGCAGTTGTAGCCGCCGGCCTCGTAGCGGAGCAGGAGCGGCGTCGGCCGCGTCTGCCCCGCCGCGGCGCACCGGGCACGGAACGCGTCGAGCGTGTCGGGGAAGTCGGCCTCGCCGCCTAACAGCGCGGCCCACCGGTTCGCGACCGCGGCGAGCGGTGGATAGAGCGCCTGCCGCAGCGCAGCTACCTCGGCCGGCAGCGGCTCGGCGAAGTACTTGTAGCGTCCCTCGCCGAAGCGATGACGAGCCATGTCGACGCGCGCGCGGAACCGTGCGTCGTCGTCGAACAGCGCGGCGAGCCGGTCGCACTCGGCGGCCGACAGCAGCGGCGGCGTCTCAGCCCAGCCGCGCGCGTCGAGATCGCGCGCGAGGGCGGACCAGTCGAGCGCCGCGACGCGCGCCGCGATGGAGGTCGTGTCCGTCGTCATGTCACACCGGGTCGGAGAGGGAGGTCCACAGGAACACCGTCGCGTACGCGCGCCACGGCCGCCACCGCTCGGCCGCGCGCTCCGCGTCGGCGGGCGCGACGCCGAGCCGCGCGAGCGCCTTCACGACGCCGAGGTCCGCCGCCGGGAACGCGTCGCGGTCGCCGAGCGCGCGCATGCGCACGTACGACGCGGTCCACGGCCCCACGCCCGGGAGGTCGTCGAGCGCGCGCTGCGCCTCGTCGGCCGGCATCGCGCGCACGGCGTCCCAGCGCAGCCGTCCGTCGCGCACCGCCGCCGCGCACGCGCGCAGTGCGGCGGCGCGCGTGCGCGGGACGCCTAACGATCGCAGCGTGTCGACCGACGCGTCGGCGACCGCGTCGGCGCTCGGGAACGCCACCGACGGCTCGTCGCCGCCCAACGGCTCGCCGAGCAGCCGGACGAGCCGATCGGCGATGGTGCTCGCCGCACGCACGCTCACCTGCTGCCCGAGCAGCCCGCGCACGAGCCCCTCGAACGGGTCGAGCAGCTGCGGCAGCCGCACGGCGGTGTGTCGCGCGACGATCGGGCCTAACGCGCGGTCCCTCGCCACGTGGGCGCGGAAGCGCGTGACGTCCTCGCCGAGGTCCAGCATGCGGGTGACGATGCCGCGGAGCACGGCGGGCGCCAGCGCGGGGTCCGACGCCGCGCGGAGGGCCGCGCCGTTCGCGCGCACGGTGACGCGCACCGGCCCGTGCACCGGCAGCCGCACCACGCGCACGTACGCGTGGTCCGTGACGCGCTCGATCGACGGCACCGCACGCGGCGCGAGGAAGCCGGTGATCCAGCGGAAGTCGAAGCCGTCCGGCGCGGCGAGGTGCAGGGGCCGAGACGTTGCGGTCACGGTGGGGTCGGGGTCGGTCGCGTTCTTCGAGCCGCAGAGGGCCGCAGAGGGCCGCGGAGGACGGCCTCTTTGGATCGAACCACAGAGGACACGGAGGAAACCAAGAGTGGTTCTTCTCTGTGTCCTCCGTGTCCTCTGTGGTTCAAACGGCGCCTAACGCGCCGCGCGCTCCGCGTCGAGCAGCCGCTGCTTGCGCTCGGTGCCCCACCGGTAGCCGGCGAGCGCGCCGCCCTCGCGCACCACGCGGTGACACGGGATGACGAGCGCCACCCGGTTGCTCGCGCACGCGGCGGCGACCGCCCGCGCCGCGCGCGGGGCGCCCAACGCCGCCGCCACCTCGCCGTACGAGCGTGTCTCGCCGGCGGGGATCGTGCGGAGCGCGTCCCACACGCGGCGCTGGAACGGCGTCGCAGGGACGTCCACGGGCGCCGCCGGCGGCGCGCCGCGCGCGTCGAGGTACGCGACCACCGCGTCCACCCACGCGGCGAGCGGGTCGCCGCCGCCTAACGGTCCGGCGGGCTCGATCGTCGCCGCGGGATACTCCGCGCGCAGCTCGCGCTCGAGCGCCGCGCCGTCGTCGCCGAGCGACACCGCGCAGAGACCGCGCTCGGTGCCCGCGACGAGCACCGTGCCCAGCGCGCACGGCACCACGGCGAAGCGGATCGTCATGCCGCGGCCGCCGCGTCGGTAGCTCGCCGGCGTCATCCCGAGCTGCGCCGACGCGTCGGCGTACGCGCGACTGCTCGAGCCGTAGCCCGCGCCGTACGTCGCGCGGCTCACCGTCTCGCCGCCGCGCAGCTCCGCCTTGAATCGCTCCGCGCGCCGCACGCGAACGTACTCCGCCGGCGACACGCCGAGCCGCGCCTTGAACGAGCGCTGGAGGTGGAACGGGCTCATGCCGACCGCCTCGGCCAGTCGGTCGAGCGTCGGGCGCTCGCCGCCGGACGCGACGTGCGCGTCGAGCAGATCGCGCACGGCGGCGACGCACGCCTCCGCGTTCGTCACCCCGTTCGGGTGGCAGCGGCGGCAGGCGCGGAAGCCGGCGCGCTCCGCGTCGGCCGGCGCGGCGAAGAAGCGCACGTTCTCCCGACGCGGCCGACGCGACGGGCACGAGGGGCGGCAGTAGACGCCGGTGGTGACGACGGCATACACGAGATGGCCGTCCCACGACGCGTCGCGCGCCTCGACCGCGCGCCATTCGGCGTCGGTGTCGGGAACGCGGGTGGTCGTGGGAAGCAGGGCCATCGGCGCGGCGTGGGACATGGCTGGGTCTCCGGGACGTGGACGCCGGAGCGGGTCGCGTGCTCCGGTGCCCTCAGTCTCGCGGCGACCGCGGTGGGGAGATACCCGAGCCTTGCGGTCGAACTGCGGGGTGCTGCGTTCGAATGATACCCGTCTGCTTCGAAGACGTAGCACCCCGGGCGAAAGCGGGGGCGGGACACGAGTCGACGCGCGGCGGATCGTCGCCGCGCGGTGATCGCGCGTCACCCCTTCGGCGCGAGCAGCCGCTGGAACGCGGGGTCCGCGCGCAGCGCGTCGAACGCGGGGTCCGCGTGCACGAGCGTCTCCGCGTAGTCGAACTCCGACGCGTCGCCGGGCATCACGGCGATCCCCTGCACCATCGGGTAGCCCTCGTCGAGCGCCTGCTCGAGCAGCGCCACCGCGCGGCCGCCGTCGCCCGACAGCGCCGCGATCCGCGCGCGCCACAGTGTGTGCCGGCCGAGCAGGTACGGCGTGGGGAGCGCGGCGAGCAGGCTGTCCGCGCGTCGTGCCGCCGCGAGGTCGCCGCCGCGCGCCGCGACGGTGCCTAACACGCCGAGCCCGGTGACGCGACGCGGGTCGCGCGCGAGCAGTCGCTCGGCCGCGGCGCGGGCCTCCGTCAGGCGCCCCCCTTCGGCGAGCAGCACCGCGCGGGCCTCGAGCAGCGCGAGCGACGTGTCGCGCCCCGCGCGGCGGGCGATCGCATCGAACTCGGCGAGCGCGGAGTCGAGCAGCGGCGCCCCGTCGCCGGGCCGGCCGTGCGCGCGCAGCTCGCGGCTGCCTTCCACCAGCATCCGCCGACGCACCGCCGCGCCGTCCCACCGCTCGGTGCGCGCGTGCAGCGCCAGCGAGTGGATCTCGCGCGCCGCGTCGGGCGCACCGCTCGCCGCGACCGCGCGCACGACGTTGAACGCGGCCGCGTTGCGGAACGGGTGCTGGTGGTGGCCGCGGTGCGCCGCGTCGAGCTCGCGACGGTGGTCGCCGAGCTCGTGGAGCGCCGCCGTCTTCCAGTTCCAGTAGAACGGGATGGACAGCAGCACGCCGCGCGTGGGATCGAGCCGGTCGAGCGTGGCGAGCGCGAGGCGCGGGCGGTTGGCGAACACCGCGATGTGCGCGACGTGCACCACCATCTCGGCCGACCCCGGCGAGGCGCTCGACAGCTCCTGCGCCGCGCGCAGCTCCGCCTCCAGATCGCCGCGCACGTCGGCACGCACCATCTCCAGCGACGCGCGCTCCAGCCGCGATGGCGGCGTCGGCACGGACTCGGCCGCGCGCAGCAGCGAGTCGGCGGTCGCCCACCCGCGTAGCTCGGTGTGGAAGTACGCGGCCATCACGCGCGGCAGCACGTACGTCGAGTCGAGCCGCGCGGCGCGCGTGGCGTGGACGAGCGCCTGCCGCAGATCGGACTGGTAGTAGCGGCCCCACGCGGCGAGCGTCTCGCGGTACGCGTCGTACGACGGCGGCGGCGCGAGGCGGATCCCGATCGCCACCGCCGACGTGTCCACCGCCGACGCGAACAGCGCCGCCGCGCGCCGGCTCACGGGGACGACGAGCGCCTCCGGCTCGCTCGCGCTGCCGCTCGACACGCCCAACGATCGGACGACGCGCCCCGTCGCCGCGTCCGTGAGCTGCACGTACACGCGCAGCGAGTCGTGGTCGCGGTAGTAGCCGCCCCGCACGACCATGCCCGCGCCGATCTCGCGCGCGAGCGCCACCGCGCGGTCGCCGGTGCGCAGCAGCCGCGGGAACTTGTCGACGACGCGCGCCGTGACGAGCGCCGAGCGCGCGTCCACGACCTCGTACTCGCCGATGCCCGAGAGCGCGGCCGTCGTCCATTCGGCGGCGAGCTCCCCGAAGTCGGCGAGCCGCGGGTCGCGCGTCTGGTCGTCGAGCGGCGCGACGACGACGCGGCGCGGGTCGAGCGTGACCGGGGCACGGGTGAGGAGCGTCATCGCCGTCACGCGCTGCGGCTCCGGCACGAGCACCGCCGCCCACGTCGCGCCGCCGACGAGCAGGATCGTCGCCGCCGCCGTGGCGACCCACGCGAGCCGAACGAGCCGCCGACGCCTGTGCGGTGGCGCGGACACCGGAGGCGCGATGGGCTCGGGCGGCGCGGGCTCCGGCGCGGGCTCCGGCGCGCGCTCCGGCACGGGTGTCGGGGAGGCGCTCGCGGCGGGTGCGGGTCGCGCGGCCGAGCGCCGCAGCCGCTCGGCGAGCGCTTCCACGTCCGCGTCCGCGGGCAGGTCCAGCTGCTCGCGCAGCACCGCCGCGTGCACCCGCGCATGAGCCAGCGCGCCGGAGCGGTCGCCGGCGCGGTCGAGCGCCTCCATGAGCCCGCGCGCCACACGCGCGTTCGTCGGATCGTCCGCCGCGAGCCGGCGCCAGACGGCGACGGCTCCCGCGGCGTCGCCGGCGGCGAGCCGCGTGCGCGCCACCTGCTCGGCGGCGACGCGCCAGTGCGACGCCAGCTCGCGCCGCTGCTCGTCGGACCACCGCTCGAACTCCCCCGCCCCGGTCAGGTGGAAGCCGTCGAGGAACGGCCCGTCGTACACAGCGACCGCCGCCTCGAGGTCGCCGCGGGCGAGCGCCTGGCGGAACGTCGCCACGTCGCTCGGCAGGATGGCCGGGTCGAGGCGCAGCTCGTCGGTGCCGGGGAGCGCGTTCGGCGGCAGATCCTTGCGGAGCAGGAAGAGCCACTGCGACAGCGCGTGGCGCGCCTTCGCCTCCTCGCTCTCGGGCCACAGCCACCCCACGAGCTTGTCGCGGCTCACCGCGCGGTCCCCGGCCGCCGCGAGCACGGCGAGGAGCGCGAGGCGTCGGCGCTGCGTCATCGGACCGCTCACCGGGTGGCCGTCATCGAGCAGCGCGAGGCCGCCGAACGTGCGCAACCGCAGCATCGATCGCGATTTGACGCTGGTGTGAAAGCGACGTGACAGAGCCGCGAGAGGCTGACGCTACGACCGGCGACCACCACCGGCAAGAGCCGTCACCGTCACCTCCAGGAGGCTCACCATGCGTCCGATCCACCTGTCCCTGATCGCCGCCACCGCCGTCGCGGGTGCCTGCACGGACGCGCCGTCCGCGCCGCATCTCCCGGCCACCGCCGTGAAGCCGGACCTCGTCTCCGAGGGCCGCGGCGTGTTCCAGCGGTACGTCGCCATCGGCACGAGCGTGAGCATGGGCTGGCGCTCCGACGGCGTCACCGCGCAATCCCAGAGCACGAGCTGGCCCGCGCAGCTCGCGCGTCTCGCGGGCCGCGAGCTGAGCGTGCCGTCCATCGACGCGCCGGGATGCGGCGCGCCACTCGCCGCGCCGCTCGCCGGCGGGCTCCGCGTGAGCGGCGAGCCGGCGGCCGCTCCGTTCCTGTCGCGCATCTGCGCGCCTAACGTGCCGGGCGTCACGCTCCCCGCCGGCAACGTCGCCATCAACGCGGCGCGCACGATCCACGCGCTCACCGCCACGCCGGAGAACCCCGACCCCGCGTACGCGCCGCTGTACGCGCGCGTCCTGCCGCCGGGCATGTCGCAGGTGACGGCGATGATGGCGCAGAACCCGAAGATCGTCTCCGTGGAGCTGGGCGCGAACGAGCTGCTCGGCGCGCGCAACGGCGTCTACCTGCCCGGCGTCAGCGTCGTGCCCGTTTCCATTTGGGAGCCGCAGTACCTCGCGGTGCTCGACAGCGTGGAGAAGACGACGAAGCACGCGCTGCTCGTGGAGCTCATCGACGACGCGCGCAGCTTCCCGAGCTTCCGCACCGGCGCGGAGCTGTGGAACGCGCGCGCGACGTTCGCGCCGCTCAACGTGAGCGTGTCGTCGGACTGCCAGGAGAGCGAGAACGTGCTGTTCGTCGCCGTGCGCGTGCCCGTCGCGGCGGCCGCCGGTGCCCAACGCGCGCAGCAGGGCCTCGGTCCGGCGACGTTGAGCTGCGCGAACGCGCCGTCGTCGACCGGCATCCAGGACTACGTGCTCGACCCGACGGACGTCGCGGCGTTGAACGCGCAGCTCGCGTCGATGAACGCCGTCATCCGGCGCGAGGCGGAGCGCCGCGGCTGGGCGCACTTCGCGCTCTCGGCGCTGTACGAGCGCGCGGTGGTGAAGCCGCCGTTCGACGCGGTGGCGCTGCTGACGACGGCGGAGCCCTACGGCCCGCTCGTGAGCCTCGACGGCTTCCACCCGTCGGCCGCCGGCTCGGCGGTGCTCGCGGAGGCCGCGGCGCACGCGCTGAACGACCGGTACGGCTTCGGGATCCCGCTGCCCTGATCGACGGGCGACTGGAAGGCTACGCTCACTTCGACCACGCTACCGCGAGGTGCCCCATGCGCGCACGCCTAACGATTCTCGCCGTCGCCATCGCCGCTGCTCCAGCTGCCGCCCAGACCGCCGCGACGAGTCTTGCCCCGCGCGTGCCGCCGAGCGGGCTGCGTGCGAAGTCACCGGTCGTTGCCACGGGCCTGAGCATGCTGCTGCCCGGAGCCGGGCAGATGTACGTGGGCGACAGGCGCCGAGGTAGGGAGATGACGATCATCGCGATCGCCGGCGGCGCGGTGGGCTTCCTCGGGCTCGCGAATGGGATCAGCGACGGCGACTCCAAGACGGCACCCGTGCTGCTCATCGGCGGTCTCGGTACCTACGTCGTCACGTGGGTCTGCTCGGTGGTCGACGCGCCGTTCGCGGCGCGTCGCCACAACGCCCGGCTCCGCTGACGATGGAACCCGCGGCCCGGGGCGCGCGTACGGACAAGCGTCTCTCTCGCGCCCCGCGCCGCCATGCCCTGTCTTCTCGTCGTCCTCGCGCTCGCCGTCCCGCGGCTGGTCTGCGTCCTGCTGTTCCTGCTCACGGACTGGTTCGCGCACATCGTGCAGCCGCCGGTGCTCGGCATCCTCGCGTTCCTGTTCCTGCCGACGACGCTGCTCTGCTACGCCGCGGTCCAGCACTTCTACGGCGGCGTGTGGGGGCCCTGGCAGATCGCGGGGATCGTGCTCGCGGTGCTCATCGACGTCGGGCCGCTGCGGCGCAAGCGGAGTTAGACGCGTACCGCTGCACTGTACGATTGAACCGCAGAGGACGCAGAGGGTCGCAGAGGACATCATGTGCAGTCCTCTGCGACCCTCTGCGTCCTCTGCGGTTCAATTACGCCAGCGGCAGCGACGTCACGTCGGCGTCGCCGAGTCCCGCGGCCGTCGCGTCGTCGAGCCCGGCGCGCACGGTCTCGGCGACTCGCAGCGACGCGCCCGCGGCCCGCGCGGCCTCCGCGGCGAGCGTGACGTCCTTGCGCGCGAGCCGCACGCTGAAGCCCGGATCGTTAGGCGCGTGCGACGACAGCGCGCGCGCGACGCCCGTCGCGTAGTTCTTGATCATGGGGCTCGCGAACAGCGTGTCGCCGTACAGCGCCGCGAGCGTTGCCGGGTCGATGTCGTAGGCGGCGGCGAGCGACAGCGCGTCGGTGAGCGCCGCGTTCGCGGCGAGGATGAGCAGGTTGCCACCGAGCTTCACCACGCTCGCCGCGGCGGGGTCGTCGCCGAGGTCGGTGCGGCCACGCGTCAGGACATCCAGCAGCGGCGCCACGCGGGCGCGCGCCGCCGCGGCGCCCGACATGACGCCCCACAGCTTCCCCTGCGCCGCGACGTCTGGACGCCCGAACACGGGAGCCGACACGTACGCGCCGCCCCGTCGCGCCTGCTCCACCGCGAGCAGCCGCGCCGTCGCCGGTCCGACGGTGCTCATCGAGAGGTGCACGCCGTCGCCGAGCGCGTCCGCGATGCCGTCGGGGCCGAGCGTCAGGCCGTCGAGCGCCGCGTCGTCGCTCACCATCGTGATCGCGATGCCGCCGCGCGTCACCGCATCGCCCGGCCGCTCCGCCACGCGCGCTCCGCGTTCGGCCAGCGGGCGCGCCTTCTCGGCGGTGCGGTTGTACACGTGCAGCGAGTAGCCCGCGTCGAGCAGCCGATTCGCGAGCGCGAGCCCCATGTGGCCGAGGCCGAGGAGCGCGAGTGGAACGGAGGTCGTCGTCATGAGGTAGTCCGCAGATGCCGCAGAAGGCGCGGAGAGTCAGTCGGTATAATCTGCGCGATCTGCGGACGACCGGAGACGTGGAGCACGCGGAGAACACCATCGAACCGCAGAGGACGCGGAGGGCCGCAGAGGACTGCCTCGTGCTGCTCTTCTTGTATTGAACCACAGAGGACACGGAGGACACGGAGGAAACCAATTGAACTGGTTCTCCTCTGTGTCCTCCGTGTCCTCTGTGGTTCAAATGAAAGGCTCTGCGGCCCTTTGCGTCCTCGTCCCGCCGTCACCTGATCTTCTTCATCAGCTCCGCCACCGCCGCGTCCAGCTGCGAGTCCTTCCCCGCATAGCTCTCCCCCACCGGGCGCACCACCAGCACGTCCACCGGCCGCGGGTGCAGCTCCATGTCCTTCCCCTCGTGGTCCGTGATGCGCGCGCGCGGCAGCCGGAGCACGGTGCCGTCCATCAGCGTCTGGTTCCACGTGAAGATGATCCACCCCGCCGTCGGCTCGCCCACCACGGGGCCGAGGCCGAGCGTGCGCCAGCCCTCGGTGAAGTCCTCGGCGTCGGAGAGCGAGTGCTGGTTCGTCACGAGCACCGTCGGCAGCTCGAGCGCGCGCTGACCGAGGTTCGCGCGCGCCGGCTGCGGGCCGAAGCCGCGCGTCTGCATCGTGAGGTACGGACGGCGGCCGAACACGTCGAGCGCGTACGCGTTCACGAAGCCGCCGTTGTTGTTCCGCACGTCGACCACCACGCCCTGCTTCGACTGGTTCTCCACGTCGAGGTCGAGGTAGAGCTGCGCGAGCGACTCGGCGCTCATGTCGAGCATGTGCACGTAGCCGAGCTTTCCGCCGCTCGCCTTGTCGACGTAGGCGCGTCGCGACTCCACCCACGCGCGATAGAGCAGCCCCTTCTCCGTGTTCAGGTTCACGGGGCGCAGCGCGACGTCGCGTCGCGTGCCGTCGGCGCCGACGAGGCCGAGCGTCACGCGGCGATCGATCTTGAACGCGAGGAGGTCGTCCAGGTTCGTGTCGCGCGTGACCGCGCGCCCGTCCACCGACGCGATCGCGTCGCCCACGCGCACGCCGGCGATTGCCGCCGGGCCTAACGGCAGCACTTCGGCCACGCGCGGCACGCCGTCGCGCTCCGAGGCGATGCGGTCGAAGCGCAATCCCAGCCGCCCCGTGTTCGGCGGCTGCGACTGTCCCGCCCCGGGGTTCACGCCGAGGTGCGACGCGTTCAGCTCCCCGACCATGAGGTTGAGCAGTCGGCGCAGCTCGGGCAGCGTGTGCGCGCCGGCCACCTGGGGCGCCCACCGCTCGCGCACCGCGTTCCAGTCGGCGCCGTGATACGTCTCGTCGTAGAACTGGTCGCGCAGGTAGCTCCATGCCTCGGCGAACAGCTCGCCCTTCTCCTGCGCGAAGTCGACGTCCATCTCGGCCGTCGCGGCGACCGGGCGCGCGACGCGCGTGTCGACGTTCACGGCCATGATGCGGCCGCTCTCGCGGTAGAACAGCTCCTTGCCGTCGGGCGCCCACTGCACGTCGGCCTTGAACCCGCCGCTCGTCGTGAGCTGGCGCGCGACGGCGTCGGTCGCGAGGTCGTCGACCGGATAGACGTACACGTTCGGCTGCCCGGCGACGGCGGCGGTGATCGCGAGCTGCTTCCCGTCGGGGCTCAGCGCGATCGCGTTCACGTCGAGCCCCACCGGAAGCAGCGAGAGCCGGCGGCGGATGTCCTCGAACACGATGCGCGTGGCGCGACGCGACGAATCAGCGCAGAGCGCGGAGCGCGGAGCGCAGAGGGTGTCCGCGGCGACCGCCCGCTCCGCGCTCTGCACTCTGCGCTCCGCGCTCACGGTGTCCCGCGTTCTGTTAGGCGGCGCCGGGTTCGAGAACAGGTCGCGGAACCGGTCCTCGCGGAAGCGCGGCGTGCGCGGCACGAGGTCCACGCGCGCGACCTGCGTCGCCTCCGTGCGCTGGCTCGTGAGGAAGAGCAGGTACGAGCCATCGGCGCCCCACGCCACCTCGCCGGTGTTCGCGTTCGCGACGAAGCTCACGGGACGCGGCGTCCCACCCTGCGACTCCACGACGTACACGTTCGTGAACCCCTTCGCGCCGGCGGGCTGCGCGAACGCGAGCCAGCGGCCGTCGGGGCTCCATCGTACGTCGCCGGCGCCGGTGAACGGCGGCCGCTCGAACGCGCCCGCGGCGACGAGCCGCTCGCGCCCGCTCGCGACGTCCACCGCGCGCAGCTCGCGGCCGCCGCGCGTGAACGCGATCTCCTTCCCGTCCGGCGACCAGCGCGGCGACACGTCGCCCGCGAGCGGACCGGCCGCGCCCGCCGTCAGCGCGCGCTCCTGCCGAGTCGCGAAGTCGTAGAGCCACAGCCGCCAGCGGCCGTCGCGGTCCGACGCGTACACGAGCTGCCGGCTGTCGGGGCTCCACGCGAGCTCCTCCTCGAGGGCCGCGCTGTTCGTGACGCGGAACGCCGCCTCCGGGCCGCCCGCCTGCGCGTCCGGCCGAGCGGCGGCGGCGAACACCTCGCCGCGCACGGTGAACGCGACCTTCCTGCCGTCCGGCGACAGCGCGAGCTCCTGCACGCCGCCGCTCTGCGCCACGTGCTCCGTCGCGCCGCCCGCCGGCGCGCCGCGCAGCGTGATCGGCACCGCGCGCGCGGCGTTGCCGGCGACGTCGTAGCGCCACACGCCGAAGTCGCGCTCGAACACGATCGTCCGCCGGTCGGCGCTCGCGCTCGGCCACAGCACGCGGCCGTCGCGGAACGCGGTGAGCTTGCGCGGCGCGCCGTTAGGCCGCAGCCCGTCCATCGGCTGCGCCCACAGGTTCTCGGCGCCGTCGCGGTCGCTCATGAAGTACAGCGTGCGCGCGTCCGGCGCCCACATCGCCCACGCGCTCTTCGCGCCGCCGGTCGTCACCTGGGTGTACGTCGGCGCCTTTGCGTCGAGATCCGAGACGAGCCAGATCTCGCTCTCGTCGAGATGGCTGCGGCCGTGGCGCCACCACTGCCCGCTCACCGTGCCGCGCGCCGTGATCGCGAGCGCCTGCCCGTTCGGCGACGGCGCCGCCCAGTACTCGCTCGCGTAGCGGTCCGCCGCGACCGGCATCGGCGTGCCGCCCTCGGGGCTCACGCGATACACGTCGTTCATCCCCGCGATGTCGCGCGACGACGACGAGACGTACAGCCACCGCCCGTCGCGGCTCCACGCATCGAGCGTCTCCGCCGCGTCGTCGAACGTCACGCGCCGCACGGCGCCGCTCGCGAGGTCGAGCACGTACACGTCACCGTTGCCGGTGCGCGCGGAGACGAACGCGACGCGCCGCCCGTCGGGCGAGAACAGCGGCCGGCTCTCCAGCGCCGGATCGGCGACGAGCAGCCGTGCCTCGCCGCCGTCGGCGGGCGCGCTCCACACGTCGCCGCCGGAGGTGAACACGACCTCGCGCCCGTCCGGCGAGAGCGAGGGCTCGGCGAGCGACGGGCGAGCGGCCCCCTGGGCGTCCAGCTCGGCGGCGAACAGCAGGGAGGCGAACGACAGAACGAAGCGCACGGGAACGACGGTGAGGTTTGCGGTTGACACGGCGCCGCTGACGGCGCGGGCGATACTGCGCTTACGATACGGCGCGGTGGGGCGCCAGCGACGCGAACACCGCTCGACGGCGCCGTACCGCGTGCTCCAGCGGGGTGCGCGTCGTTCGCGCAACGTCGCGAAGCATCGGCGCCGTATCGCCCGCGCAGTATCGCGCAGTGTCACCCGCGCTGTCGAGCGCCGTCCGACACACGGCGCCCGCCCTCTACGGTTCCGCGGGCAGCTCCGCGAGCCGCGCTCGAATCTCCGGATCCGCGTGCGCCCACGCCGCCCGCACGTAGCCGGCGTACGTTCGCGCGCTGTCGCGCGTGCCCGCCGCGGCGAACGCGCGCGCCATGAGCAGGTCCAGCTCCGTGCGCGTCTCGTAGCGCCCCATCGCGTCGAGCGGCGCGGCACAGGCCCAGCGCAGCACGCGCAGCGCGTCGGCCGGCCTGCCTAACGCGAGGTAGGCGCGTGCGAGCTCCGCATTCGTGCGCGTCCATCCCGCGCGGCCGTACATCGCGCGCTCGAAGTCGCGCGCCGCCTCGTCCCAGCGTCCCGCGCGCTCGGCGAGGAGCCCACGCACGTGGTCGTGCAGCCCCCAGTCGCGCGCGTAGTACGACAGCCGTCCCACCCGCTCCAGCGAGTCGGCCACCGCGCGCAGCCCCACCGTGTCGCCCGACTCGGCGCGCGCGTCGGCGTCGAGCGCGAGCCACCACGCCCACGCCCGCGCTTCCGGGCCCACCAGCGGACGCATCACCAATGCGGGCGGCATCGGAGGTGTCAGGCGGCGCTGAAGCCGCGCGAGCCCCGCCGCGTCGTGCAGCCGCGCGTACGCGCCGAGCTCCATCACGCCGATGGTGCCGTGCGCGCGCGCCACCGCCTCGTCCACCGACCGCAGCGACGCGCGGAACTGCCCGCGCTCGCGCTCCAGCAGCGCGCGCACGTCGTACGGCTCGGCGCGGCCCGGCGTCGCCGCGAGCAGCGCGCGCACCACGGTGTCCGCGTCGTCGAATCGCCGAGCGACGAGGAGCGTGCGCACCGTCATCGCGCGGGCGAACACCGTATCGCCCTTCATCGCGAGCGTGTGGCGCCACGCCTCGAGCGCGTCGTCGGCGCGGCCGGCGCGCGTGTACGCGTCGGCGAGCGACTCCCACGCCGACGCCATCGTCGGGTGGCGCGCCGCGAGCTCCGCTGCCGTCGCCGCCGCCCCCGCGGCGTCGCCCGCCGCGAGCTGCGTCTCGCGCAGCTGCAGATAGCTCTCGCACGACAGGCACGGCGCGCCGGGAGGCTCCGCGCCGGCCATCGCGATGACGCGCCGCAGCACGCGCTCCGCCTCGTCGAACTTCCCGTGCTCCGACAGCGCGCGCGCGAGCAGCGTGTAGCTCCGCGGATCGTCGGGGTACGCGTCGACCGCCGCGCGGAACTGCGCCTCGCTCACCGCGGGGCGCGCGCCCATGTGTGCATCGAATGCGAGCACCATGCGGCGATCGCGCTCGCTCGCGCGGTCGAGCACGCGCAGCATCCGGTCGTGCAGCCGCGCCGCGGTCGCGGGGTCCGTCTGCAGATACGCGGCGAGGTACCGGTCGAACAGCGCGCTCACGAAGTTCGAGTCGATCGCGATCGCACGGTCGAGCTCCTGCACCCAGCCGTCCTGCAGCGCCGCCTTCAGCGTCGCCGCGCGCACGTAGTGCTCGTACGCTTCCGCGCTCGCCGTCTCCAGCTCGGCGAAGTGCAGCCCCGGCCCGCGGGCGCCCGCCGCGGCGAGGATGCGCGCCGCCGTGCGATCGGCGAGCCCGAAGCTGGTCGAGTCGACGATCACCGTCGACACGCTCACGCGCCCGCCCGCGCCCACGTCGTGCACGCGCAGCGCGAGCACCATCCCGTCCGGCTCGCGGCGCAGGATGCCCCGCGCCACGAGCGTCGCGCCGAGCCGCGCGCCGAGCGCCGCGGCGGTCTCCGCGGTCGAGTCGGAAGAGGGCCACACCCCGCGCGCCCGCTCCGGCGGCAGCACCGTGAGGTCGGTCGCGCGCGACAGCTCGTCGTCCACGGAGCGCAGCAGCGCGTCGGCCGCCCAGCGGAGCGACGAGTCGGCCGCCGCGTCGCCCTCGGCGTCGACGACGAGCGCGACGACCGGCCGCGCCGCCGCCGCGGCGCCGCCCCCGTCGGTCGACGCGGCCGCCCGCCGCCGCGCCGCCCAGCTGTCACCGACATTCCACGCGGCCCCCGCCAGCGCCACGATCGCCATGCCGGTCAGCGCCTGGCCCAGCCTGCGACGCGCGCGTGCGGGTCCGCGCGGCGGGAGCGGCGGGGTCGGAGTCGATCGACCGCTCGCGTCGACTCCGCCCGCATCGTCCGTCCCATCGATCGCGCCCAGCGGCTCCAGCGCGAACTCCGCCGTGTCCCCGATCGGCGGCGTGGTCCACACCGGCGCGGCGACCGGCGGCGCGGCCACCGGCGGCGCGGCCTCCCGCTCCACGTCGGACAGCACCGCCGGCGTCCCCGTGGCGAGCCGCTCACGCACGCCGGCCGCCAACCGCTGCACCTCGTCCCCCGGGTCCACGTCGAGCGAGGCGCGCAGCGACTCGGCGAGCTGCTCGTAGGCCACGAGCGCCGCGCGGCGTCCGGCCGCGGTGCCGCCGGCGTCGAGGGCGCGGATGAGCGCCGCGACGGCCGCCTCGTCGAGCGGGTCCGCGTCGACCCACCGCCGGGCGACGGCGGCGCACTCCGTCCACTCGCCGCGCCGGCCGAGCTCCGCGCACGCCGCGCTCGAGCTGCGCACGAACAGCGCCGCGAGCCGCTCCTCCTCACCATCGCGCCACCGGTCGAACGCCACGGAGCCCGGCACCGACACGCCGGCGAGGAACGGTCCCGCGTACAGCCGCGCCGCCGCGACGTGATGCCCCCACCGGGCCTCCTGCGCGAGCTCCACGCAATCGACGGCCAGCACGGCGTCCGTGCTCAGCGCGACCTCCTCCTGCCGCGCCGTCACCGCGTCGCGGCCGAGCACCCGGCGGAAGTGGGAGAGCGCGTCGTAGAGCGAGTGGCGCGCCCGCTCCTCGTCGGCGTCGCCCCAGAACATCTCCACCAGCCGCTCGCGCGGGACCGGCCGGCCGGCCGTCGCCAGGAACGCGAGGAGGGCGAGCTTTCGCCGCCGCCGCGACAGCGTCGGCTCCTCGGCTCCGGCCGGGTCGAGGAGCGCCAGCCGGCCCAGCGTGACGAGGCGGAAACCCTGCTGCGACAACGTGTTGAGGTCGGTCGAGGTGGCGGTGAGGTGGCGGCGTAGGGTGGCGGGCATCGCATGCCGCACCGCGAACGGTGCAGCCTCGACCGCACGCTGCCAAGCCCCACCCCACCTCCGTGACCGCCATGCGCCTCGCCCGATCCGCCGCCGCCGTCGTCGCCGTCGTCGCTCTCGCCGCCCCGCGTCCCGCCGCGGCGCAGATCCGCCGCATCCCACCCTTCACCGCCTACACCCAGATCTACACCGGACCCGATTTCATCCAGAACGACCCGTGGACCGCGACGACCCAGGCGGTCGAGTCGGCGAGCCTCGACATCCCCGGCGGCTGCATCCCGTCCGGGGCCACCTGCTGGACCGCGTCGACGATGAGCGCCGCGGGCTACGCCGACATGACGACCGGGCTGGCCGGTGCCGTCGCCGCCGCCGAGGGGCCGAACGGCTATGCCCGCGCGACCGTCGGCTACCGGGTGGGCGTGCCGTTCTACAACTACGCGCCCACCGGCTCGTACAGCTTCGCGACGTTCATGGTCGACGGCTTCGCGACCGGCAACACGAGCGGCGGACTCACTGTCTACCTCGACTCGAACGGCCCGACGCCGATGATGTTCAACCTCGGCCTGCGCGTCGGGCAGCTCATGACGGTCCCGCTCTGGTGCGACCCCGCGTTCGCCGCCGGCCCGTCGGTCTGCGTCCACACGATGGACGTCTCGATGGGCGTCTCCGCGTCGGGCGTGGGGGTGACGGGTCAGTCGATCGAGGACTTCTCGCACACGCTGCACGTCGGGCTGCAGCTCGCCCCGGGGATCGAGTACATCAGCCAGCCCGGCGGCTTCCTGAGCGACGCGCCGGGGATGATCACGCGCATCGTCCCCACGACCACCACGCCGGAGCCCGCGACGCTCCCGCTGCTCGGCGGCGGCCTCGCGGCGTTCGGCGGGCTCACGGGGCTCCTCCGCCGTGGCGTCCGCGCCACGAAACCCGCCGATCGTTAGGCCCGTTAGTCGGACTTCCACCCACGAATCCTTCCGGAGAATCCTCCCGATGTCCACGCGCTTCCGTCTCGCCGCCCTCACGCTCGTCGCCGCCGTTCCCGTCGCGCGCGCCGCCGCGCAGTCGCCCATGCGCTCGCCCGCGAGCGAGCGTCCGCTCCGCCTCGGCATCGCCGGCGGCGTCGTGATCCCGCGCACCGGCAACACGGCGCGCGCGCTCGAGACCGGCCTGCACGGGCAGGCGTTCGCGCTGCTCAAGCTCCCCGGCGGCCTGCCGGCGCTGCGCCTGAACGTCGACTACGCGCACATGCAGTTCGCGAAGCCGACCACGGGCACCACGGGCACCACCGCGTCGAGCGTCGGCGCGCTCGACGGCGCGCGCACGCTGCTCGACGGCGTCGCCGGCATGCGCCTCAACCTGCTGCACGGGCCCGTGCGCCCGTACGTGCTCGCCGGCGTCGGCGCGTTCAACGTGCGCGACGCGCTGCAGGCCTCGGCGACGAGCGTCGCCACCGGCGGCACGACCGCCGCGGCGCTCGACAAGACGCTCACCAGCACGAACTTCGGCGTCGACGGCGGCGCGGGGATCGCGTTCAAGCTCGGCCCCATCGACGGGTTCGTGGAGACGCGCCTGCAGAACGTCTACACGCGGGGCAAGGGGTTCGTGGACACGAAGTCCATCCAGTCGTTCCCGGTGGCGTTCGGGCTGACGTTCTGACACGCCGATGAGTGACGGCGGTGCGAGACGAGGACGAATGGGGATCCAGAGGCGATTCGAACGGATCTCGAGATCTTCGACATCGCCTCCGGATCCCCGGAAGTACTCGCCTCGAGCCGCCGTCAGCCTATCGCGCGAATCGCCGTTTCGAGCCTCGGCAGCACGGCCGCGATCTCGCCTAACGACACGGCGCCCACCGACAGCCGGAACCACCCGTCGTCGCGCGCGACGCCGAACGCCTGGAACGGCACGAGCGCGAGCCCCGCCGCGCCTAACAGATAGCGGCGGATGTCCTCGTTCGACCCGAGCGTCGCGCCCTCCGGGGTGCGGCGGCCGTTGAGCATGAAGCGCGCGCTCAGGTAGATCGCCCCCATCGGCCGGCTCGCCTCCACCGGCAGCCCGCGCGCGCCTAACGCGGCGAGCCCGTCGTGCAGCGCGTCGAGCCGCGCCTCCACGCCGGCGCGGATCTCGGCCGCGAACGCGTCGAGCTCCGCCGGCGCGCGGAGGAAGTCGGCCACCGCCACCTGCTCCGCCCGCGGCGCCCACGCGCCGACGTGGCCGAGGAAGTCGGAGAACTTCCCGGCGAGGTCCGCCGGCGGCACCACCCAGCCCACGCGCAGCCCCGTCGCCGCGAGCGCCTTCGACACGCCGTCGACGAAGATCGTGTAGCGCGCCATCTCCGGCCGCAGTCCCACCGGGCTCACGTGCCGGAGCCCGCCGAACGTCAGCATCCAGTACACCTGGTCGTACATCACGTACAGCGGCCGTTCCCCCGACGCGGCGCGCCGCGCGTTCTCCTCCAGCACCAGGTCGCAGATGTCGCCTAACGATTCCGCGTCGAACGCCGTGCCCGCGGGATTGAGCGGCGAGTTGAGCGCGAGCAGTCGCGCGCCGCGTACCGCGCGCTCCAGCGTGGCGCGCGTCGGCAGGAAGGCCGTCGACGCGTCGCAGTCCACCACCTCGCCGTCGGCGTCGGCGAGGATCACGTACGCGTCGTTGTTCCACGACGGCGTCGGATACACCACCTTGTCGCCCGGATCGACCACGCAGCGGTACGCCGCGTAGATCGCCGGCCGCGACCCGCCGCACACGACCACGCTCGCCGGGTCCACCGCGAGGCCCAGGCGCTCGCGGTAGAGCGTGGACACCGCCTCGCGCAGCGCCGGCATCCCGTTCGACGGCGGGTAGTTCGTCTCGCCGCGCGCCAGCGCGTCCGTGATGCGCCGCTCGAGCCCCTTCGGGATGCGGAACTCGGCCGGCGCGAAGTCGCCGACGGTGAGATTGCAGACCGACGCTCCCGCCGCGACCATGGCGCGGATCTCGGCGGCGATGCCGAGGATCTGCGAGCCGTACAATCGGTCGGCGACGCGGGAGAGACGGGGAGCGGTCGGGAGCGCGTCAACTAGAGTCATCGGGGCCTCGGAGTCGGGAATCCGAGTCGAAATCTAGTTGGCGGCACCGCGCCCCGGCTGTCACGCGATGGCTCGCCGGGCGCCCCTCACGTCAGCGGCGTGTAGCCGGCCTGGATCAGCGCGTCGTGGCATTCCTTCTTTCCGTTCGACCCGATGCCGATGCAGTACACATGCTTCCCGCTGCCGACGATCAGCCAGAACGGATTGAACCGCCACGCTTCGCTCGGCGTGTACGACGCGAAGCGTGCGATTCCCGCACGGTGGCCGCGCCGCTCGACCCGCGCGCCCGTGCGCGCGAGAGCCGCGACGACGACCTGCACGCCCTGCAGTTGGGTGGCCGCTCCCACGATCGACGCGGCGCTCGCGAAGTCGCGGCGCGTGAGCGCGGCGTCGAGCCGCTTCGTGAACGCGGCGTCGGCCGTGAACTCCGTGCGGAGCCGCGCGATCACTGCCTGCACCTGCGGGCTCTCCGACGGCGTGGCGAACGAATGCAGCACCTGGAAGCTCGGTGCCGCGGGTGGCGCCTTCGGCACGGGCTGCGCGCCGAGCGCGCCGGCCGCGCCGAGCAGCGCGGCACAGAGTGACCCTCGAATTCGAGCCAGCATGGATGCCTCCGGGTGGAGTGGTGGTCGAGCGGTCACACGTTCGGCTCGTAGCCGGCCTTCCGAATCGCGTCGATGCACGTGGCCGAGAGCCCGAAGCAGATCGCGTGGTTCTCCGTCGTGATCAGGATGTAGAACGGGTTGAACGCCGCGGCCGCGGCGTGCTCGTACGAGGCGAAGCGCACGAGCCCTCGCCTCTCGCGACGCGCCCCGGACCGCGTCGGCACGCCGATGACGATCTGCGTGTCGGGCAGCTGCGCGACGGTGGCGACGAGCTTGCGCGCGCCGGCGAAATCGCGACGCGCGATCGCGTCGTTGACGCGCCGCGAGAACGCGGCGTCGCTCGTGAAGCGCGCGCGCACCCGCGCGAGGATGCCCTGCACGGCAGGCGACTCCTGCGTGGTGGCCTGCGTGGAGAGCACCCGGAACGTCGGGCCGACCGGCGGCTGCGCCTTCTGCACCGGCTGCGCGCCGACGGTCGTGCCGGTGGCGAGCAGCAGCGCCGCGAGTGGGATCGTGAGTCGTGTCATCGTGCGCTCCGGGTTCGAGGGGTCACCAGATGCGCCCTCGGGTGCGGGGCACGGGGCGCTCCAGGTTGAGGCCGCGAGAAGAGGGCGTCCGAGAAACGCGCCGGGGGCCCGCCGATTCTCACGACCCCCGCGCCGGGCGCATTAACTTTGGACCGTTCCGCCCCCGCGCCGCGCGGGGCGTCGCGCTCCCCGTGGGAGATCCCCGAACCCGATACGCCCGTGGCCACCGCCACCACGCCCCAGACGCCGACGACCGACGCCGCGCTCGAGCAGCTCTGCATCAACACCATCCGCACGCTCGCGATGGATGCCGTGCAGAAGGCCGAGTCGGGGCACCCCGGCACGCCGATGGCCCTCGCGCCGCTCGCCTACGTGCTGTGGACGCGCCACCTGCGGCACAACCCGGTCGATCCGGGATGGCCCGACCGCGACCGCTTCGTGCTGTCGTGCGGCCATGCGTCGATGCTGCTCTACTCGCTGCTCTATCTCAGCGGCTACGACCTCACGCTCGACGACCTGAAGCAGTTCCGGCAGTGGGAGAGCAAGACGCCGGGCCATCCCGAGTACTCCTACACGCCGGGCGTCGAGACGACGACGGGTCCGTTAGGCCAGGGCGTCGCGAACGCGGTCGGCTTCGCGGTCGCGGAGGCGCATCTCGCCGCCGTGTTCAACCGCGACGACGCGCGGCTCGTCGACCACCACACGTACTTCATCTGCAGCGACGGCGATCTCATGGAGGGGATCTCCCACGAGGCGTCGTCGTTCGCGGGGCACAACCGGCTCGGGAAGCTCATCGGCTTCTACGACGACAACAAGATCACGATCGACGGCTCGACCGACCTCGCGTACAGCGACGACGCCGGCAAGCGCTTCGAGGCGTACGGCTGGCACGTGCAGCACATCGACGACGTGAACGACCTCGACGCCGTCGACCGCGCGATCCACGCGGCGAAGGGAGAGCCCGACCGCCCGTCGATGATCGTGTGCAAGACCGTCATCGGCTACGGCAGCCCGCACAAGGCCGGCACGGCGAAGGCGCACGGCGAGGCGCTCGGCGAGGAGGAGGTCAAGCTCACGAAGCAGAACCTCGGCTGGCCGTCGACGGAGCCGTTCTTCGTTCCCGACGAGGCGCTCGCCGAGTGGCGCAAGGCGATCCCGCGCGGCGCCGAGCTGCAGGCGGAGTGGGAGCGGAAGCGCAACGCGTACGCCGCCGCGCATCCGGATCTCATCGCGGAGTTCGACCGGCGCTGGCGCGGCGAGCTCCCCGCCGGCTGGCAGGACGCGATCCCGAGCTTCACCGCGGAGAACGGCAACGTCGCCAGCCGCGCCGCGAGCGGCATCGTGCTGAACGCGATCGCCGCGAAGGTCCCGGAGCTGATCGGCGGCAGCGCCGACCTCGCGCCGTCGACGAACACGCTGCTGAAGGGCTCCGGCGCGTTCGGGCCTAACGACCACGCGGGGCGGAACTTCCACTGGGGCATCCGCGAGCACGGCATGGGCGGCATCATGAACGGCATGGCGCTGCACGGCGGGATCATCCCGTACGGCGCGACGTTCCTCATCTTCTCCGACTACATGAAGCCGTCGGTGCGCCTCGCCGCGTTCATGCACCGGCACCTCGTCTACGTCTACACGCACGACTCCATCGGGCTCGGCGAGGACGGGCCCACGCACCAGCCGATCGAGCAGCTCGTGTCGCTCCGCTCGATCCCGAACATGACCGTCATCCGGCCCGCCGACGCGAACGAGACGGCGGAGGCGTGGCGCTTCGCGCTGAAGCACACGGACGGCCCGGTCGCGCTCGTGCTGACGCGTCAGAAGCTCGGCTTCATCGACCGCGCGAAGTACGCGAGCGCCGCGGGGCTCGACCGCGGCGCCTACGTGCTCGGTGACAGCGAAGGAGGGGCGCCCGAGGTCGTGCTGATCTCGAGCGGCTCGGAGGTCGCGCTCGTCCTCGAGGCGCGCGAGAAGCTCGCCGCCCAGGGGATCCGCGCCCGCGCCGTGAGCGCGCCGTCGCTCGAGGTCTTCGGCCGCCAGGGCGCCGCGTACATCGCCGAGGTGCTGCCGGCCGGCGTGCCGCGCGTCGCCATCGAGGCCGCGCACCCGATGGCGTGGTACCGGTGGATCGGCGACGACGGCGTGGTCCTCGGCCTCACCCGCTTCGGCGCCTCGGCGCCCTACCAGACCGTGTACAAGGAGCTCGGCATCACGGTGGACAAGCTGGTCGAGACCGCCGCGTCCCTCGCACGGAAAGCGTGAGCGACCACTGCGTGGGTGCGTGGCTGCGTTAGGCCGTCACGCAGCCACGCACCCACGCAGCGATCACTCACGCCTTCTCGATCTCCAGGTACACCACGTTCCCCCCGCCGTCACGGAACGTGCGCTGCCGCGCGATCTCCGCGCCCGGCACCGCCGCCGCGATCTCGCCCATCTCCGCTTCGTCGCGGTAGATCAGGCGCCACGCCATGTACGACTCCATCACGCCGATGTCGCGCAGCTCGGGGCAGAAGTTCGCCACGAGCAGCCGGCCGCCCGGCGCGAGCATCTCGAACAGCCGCGCGGTGAGGCTCGCCGCGACCGGCGTCGGCAGGTAGTCGTAGAGCCCCGCCGCGTACGCGAGCGTGAGCCCCGTGTACGCCACGCGCCGCGTCAGCACGTCGCGCACCGAGCCGAGCACCGGCGTCACGCCTAACGCGGCGTGCTCGCGCTGCAGCAGCCCGATCGAGATCGGGTCCTGGTCGAGCGCGTGGAACGAGGCGACGCCGCCGCCGAGCACCGCGGACGCGCGCTGGGCCTCGCGCAGGTGGCCGCACGCCACCGACAGCACGCGCGCGCCGCGCCCCCCGGCCCGCGCCGCCGCCTCGTCGATCGCGTCGACGAGGAGGTCGCACCGCTCGCGCACGCTCGTCGCCGACGGCGACCGCATCGTCACGGCGTTGAGCGCGGCGCCGAGCGGCGTCGTCCCCTCGGGCAGCGGCACCGCGCCGTAGATCAGGTCGAGCATCCCCGCGTCGCCCGGATAGCCGCGCGGCTTCTCGAACGCGCGCCACAGGAACGGATCCTGGTGCATGACGCCCGCGAGCGGGTGACCCAGGCACACGTCCTCGGCGAACGCGCGCCACGTCTCCGTCGGCAGCGTGTCGTACACCCGACGCAGGCCGCCGGCGAGCGCGTCGATCCCGTGGACCAGCGCGCCGTCGAGCAGCCGGTCGTGCGTGTCGTCGAGCAGACGCTCGGCTTCGGCCAGCGTGCCTAACACGGTGCGCGTCTCGGCGGTCGTCGCGCCGGTCGGCGGCACGTAGGGGAACACCGCGGGCGCGCGGCGCATCTGTGGAGCGGTCATGGCGGGTCTCCGGGGGCTGATCGGGCGGGGTCGGGCGCGGCGTCGCCACGCGGCGACGCCGCGCGGCGTCACGAGATTGGTGGGACGCGTGCGCCGGTTTTCTCACTCGGCCATCGTTAGGCCGACGCGCGCGCCTCCTCGTCCAGCCGTCGCTCGGCTGTCGTCGGCACACCGTCGAACGTCAGCCAGCGGTGCGCGCGGTAGTCGTACAGCTGGCACGTGCGGAACGTCCGCCGCGTGCCGGCGAGCGTGAACCGCTCCGTGATCACGTTCGCCTCGCCGAACGCCGCCTCCACCGCGCGCTGCGCGTCCTTCAACCGGTACAGCGGCACCCGCGTGTCGACGTGGTGCGCGGTGTGGTCCATGATGTGGTGCAGCAGCGCGTCGGCCCACGCCGGGAACTCCACGTGCACCGTGCCCTGCACCTGCGACCGGAAGTAGCTCCATTCGCGCTCGTCGTCGTACCACAGCACGCGCGGGTGCGTGTGGTGCTGGAACGTCGCGAACCCCATGAGCCACGCGAACGCGGCGAACGGCACCACGAGGCCGAGCACCGCGATGCCGCACGCCGCGCCGAGCGGCGCGCCGCCCCACCGCGCGAGCGCCGCGAGCGCCGCCGCGTGCAGCGCCACGAACGCCAGCACGAGCGCGCGGTCGGCCGCGAACGAGCCGCGGCGGTCGATGTGCGCGCGGTGCTCGGCGCTCGGCCGCATCTCCAGCGGCCACCAGATCTCGAGGACGTACAGCAGTCCCACGCCGTACCACGACCGGTACGCGCGCTCCAGCGTGCGGCGCCACGGGCCCAGCGCGCGGTACTCCTCCAGCGTGAGCGGCGCGTACACCGGGTCCTTGCCGCGCAGGTTCGTCCAGCCGTGGTGCAGCGCGTTGTGCGAGTGCGCCCACGCCACGAACGGGTGGAGGCTCGGCAGGAACGCCGCGCGGCCGAGCCACGCGTTGAGCCGCGCGTTAGGCGTGAGGCTGCCGTGGCACGCGTCGTGGCCGACGACGAACAGCACCCCCGCGGCGAGTCCGTTCGCCACCGCGAGCAGGACGCGCATCCACCACGTCGGCGCGAGCGCCATCCACGCCGCCGTCGCCATCCACCCGAGCGCGCTCACCACGAAGCACGCGACGCCGGCCGCCGCCGAGCGCTCGCGCGCGTCGTGCGGCAGCGTGTCGCGCACCTGCTTCACGGAGTGATCGGGGCGCGTCGGTCGGTGGCGCGCGGCAGGGCGTTCGGGCGAGAGGATTGCGGACATGGCTCGCGGGGCGGGAGGTCGAACGGCGCGGGACTCTTCGTTGGAAGGACGCGAGCCCCGCCTTTCCCACCGCCGTATCCGTTTGCGTCCCCACGGCGTACCTTCCCTGCGCAATGACGGAGCGCGACGACTACGAGGCGCTGTTCCTCTCCCACTTGCCGTTCCTCGAGCGCGCGCTCGACGCCGTCGCCCGCGTGCTCGGGATGCGCGACGGTGACGCCGAGGAGTTCGCATCGTGGGCGAAGGAGCGCCTCTGGGAGGGCGACTACCGCATCCTCCGCAAGTGGCGCGGCGAGAGCCGGCTCACGACGTACCTCACGACCGTCGTCACGACGCTCGGCCGCGAGTTCCGCGTCAAGCAGTGGGGACGCTGGCGTCCCTCCGCCGCGGCGCAGCACAACGGACCGCTCGCCGTGCGCCTCGAGACGCTCGTCTACCGTGACGGACTGCGGCTCGAGGAAGCCGCGGAGCTGCTGCGCACCCGCGGCGAGACCGAGGCCTCCGACCACGACCTCGCCGTGCTGCTCGCGCGCTTGCCCGCGCGCGCACGACCGCGTCGCGGCGACGAGCGCGACGTGTCGCTCGACGGCCTCCCCGCGTCGACCGTCGCCGACGACCGGGTCGACTCGGCGGAGAGCCTCGCCGAGCGGCGCACGGCGTACGAGGCGATGTACGAGGCGATCCGCCGGCTCGAGCCGCTGGAGCAGGTCGTCATCCGCATGCACTTTCTCGAAGGACGCAGTCTCGCCGACGTGGCGCGTGCGCTCGACGTGCCGCAGAAGCCGTTGTACCGCATGAAGGACCGCGCGCTGGCGACGCTGGCGCACCACCTGACCACGGCCGGCATCACGCGCGAGCAGGTGCGCGACCTGCTCGGCGGCTCGCTCCCCGCCGACGCGCCGGAGACGGACGCGGGTCGCGGGAACTCGCTCGGGTCGTGGCCCTCTAAGCGTTCATGCGACTCGAGCCCGGAGACCGAGGGGAGTGGCTCGTCCACGTCCTCGTCCGATCGGTCGGGAGGTCGGCATCCATGAGTGAACCGGTCGACGCCGAGCGGCTCGCGGCATTTCTCGACGGCCGACTGAACGTCCGCGAGCGCGAGGCGCTGCTCGCGGAGCTCGCCGAGTCCGACGACGCGCGCGACGCGCTCGGCGACGTGGCGGCCGTGCTGCGCGACCTCGAGCAGTCGGGCGTGGTGAAGCAGACCGACCTCGACACGCTCGGCACGATGCCGCCCGAGCCCCCGCCGACGGTCCGCGACCCGACGACCGCCATCGACGCCTCCGCGCCGCCCGGCGCGGATCGCGCGACCGGCGACGTGCGCGACATCGGTTCGGCACGCGTTAGGCGCACGCCGTGGTGGGGCGCGCTCGCCGCCGCGGTCCTCGTCGCCGCGGTCGGGCTGTCGCTGTACGCGCGCGCCGGCCGCGCCGACGACCCCGCGGCGCTCGTCGCGGCGCTCGGCGACGCGCGGCCGTCGGCCGGCGAGCCGACATGGTCGGCCACGCGCGGCGCCGGTCCCGCGCTCGCGCCGCGCGCGCGTGCGGTGCGCTTCGGCGCGCTCGCCGCGGCGCTGCAGCTCGCGGCACGCACGCGCGACACGTCGGCCGCGTCGCTCGCGCGCCGGGCCGCGGCGCTGCTCGACGACGTCTCGGGTGCCGCGCCCGCCGCCCAGATCTACCGCGCCATCGCCGCGCGGCCCGCCGCGCCGGCCGATTCGCTGGACGCGCTGCTGCGCGACGGGTGGGAGACCGGCGCGTCGGTCGTCGGCGCGGACGACGCGTGGCTCGGCGCGTGGCTCGCCACCGCGCGCGAGGCCGCGGCGCGGCGTGACACCACCTTCTTCCGGCACCGCGCCACGCGCCGCGCGCTCGACGTCCTCTCCGCCACGACGGACCAGGCGCCCGCGGCGGCGCACGTCGCGCGCGCCGCCGACGGCGCCCCCGACTGGGGCACGCTGCCCGCCGACCTCTCGGCGCTCCTCGAGTCGCTCGGGAGCTGACGCGGTGCGACGCTCCCCACTCGTCATCGCCGCGGTGCTCGCCGCCGTGGTCATCGTCGGCGTCGTGCTCGCCCGCCGCGCGTCGCATCGCACCGCGGTCGTGACGACCGGCCCCGGCGGCGGCACGTCGTTAGGCGGCCCGACCGCGCCGGGCGACCTCGTGATCCGCATGCTCGACGTCGGTCAGGGCGACGCCACGCTGATCACGAACGGCGGCAGCGTCGCCCTCGTCGACGGTGGTCCGGACCAGAACGCGCTCGGCGCGCGCCTGGACGCGCTCGGCCTCGGCCACGACACGACGATCGACGTCGTCGTCCTGTCGCACGCGCACGCCGATCACTACATGGGGCTGCGCGAGCTGTTCGCGTCCAGGCGGCGGCTGAAGGTCCGCTACGTGTTCGAGAACCGCGACGCGTCGACGAACCGCACGCTCGCCACGCTGCGCGACTCCATCATCGCCCGCGCGCGCCGCGGCGAGCTGACCTACCGCGACAGCGACGACCCGTGCGGCGATGGGCGGCCGGTGTGCACGATCACCATGCGGGGGGGCGCGCGTCTCGAGGTCGTGCGCCCCGACCCGTCGTCGAAGGACCCGAACGATCGCTCCACCGCGGTGAAGATCGTCGCCGCCGACTCGTCGCGGTTCACGATGTGGCTCGCCGGCGACGCCGAGCGCGAGGAGCTCGCGTGGTTCGACCAGGTCGGCTATCCCACGCAGCCCGGCATGCGCGCGGACGTGCTGAAGGCCGACCACCACGGCAGCTGCAACGGCGTCACCGCGCACTACCTGGCCGAGGTGCATCCGCGCCGCGTGCTCGTGTCGGTGGGCGCGGAGAACGACTACGGGCACATGCACGAGCAGGCGAAGGCCGCCTACCGCGCCGCCGGCGTGCCCTGGTACCGCACCGATCGCAACGGCACCATCACCGTGCGCGTGCCCGCCGCGGGCGGCGCGTTCACCGTGACGCCCGAGCACCCCGGCGAGAGCCTCGACGGCCAGTCGGACCGCGCGTCGACGAGCGGGGAGTGCCGCTCCATGACCGGCGACGAGGCGCCTAACGCTCAGCGGCCGCGACGGCGGCGGCGTCCATGACTCCACGTACGAGTTCTTGCAGGACTGAAGAAGGACTGAAGGAGGACTGAAGAAGGACCACCAACACTCTTTGTGTTTGGTCCTTCTTCAGTCCCCCTTCAGTCCTTCTTCAGTCCCACGAACACACGTACGTGGAGCCCTGAACGGCACGCCCCGTCACAGCTTCACGTCGCCGCCCTTCTTGTCGACCGGCGCGTCGCGCATCTGCTTCTCCGAGGCGGCGAGCGCCTCGCGGGTGGCTGCGGGGTCGGTCTTCACGACGATGGACACGCGGTCCGGCCCGCGCGACCGCTCCACCGCGAGCACGTCCCCCTCGTGCGCGTCGACCGGGATCAGCCACCGCGGCACCTTCTCGATCGCGTCGCCGTCGACCTCGACCGACGCGACCGACGGGCCTAACGAGGTCACGACCCACCGCTCCCCGTCCGACCCGCGCGCGCTCACGCCGCCGGCTCGCAACCGACGAGCTCCAGCGCGAACGTGAGGTCCTCCCCGGCCAGCGGGTGGTTCGCGTCGAGCACTACGTGCTCCGGGGTCACCTCGCGCACCGTGACGTTCACCGCCTCGCCGCCGCGTCCCACCTGGAGCTGCTGGCCCACGTGCGGGCTCACGTTCGGCGGCACCTGCGCGCGCGGGATGCGCAGCAGCATCGCGTCGTTCCGGTCGCCGTACGCGTCGGACGAGGGGATCGTCACCGTGCGCGTCTCGCCCACCTCCATCCCGGTGACCGCGGCGTCGAAGCCGGCGATCACGTGCCCCCCGCCTAACGTGAACTCGAGCGGCTCGCGGCCGCGCGACGAGTCGAACTGCGTGCCGTCCTTCAGCGTGCCCGTGTAGTGCACGCGCACCGTGTCCCCGCGCTTCGCCGGCATCCTCTCCGTCCTCCGATGAAATCTCGCCAAAGCTAACCGCGCATACCCGCTGCCGCCGTGACGACCACCGCGTCGAGGTAGGCGGCTACGTCCGGAGCGGTGTCGTCCCAGTAGTGCGTGTGCGCGCCGGCGCCGATGCACCAGTCCGCGCGCCCCTCGGCGTCGAGCGCAGCGGGGCCGCCGGTGCGGTCGTACACCGCGAGGTCCGCGCGCCCCAGCCACAGGTTGCGCCCCACGTAGTCCCCCGAGCGGTACGCGTTCACCCACGTCGCCACGCCGAGCGGCGCCGCCGACGGACGGTCCGACGCGAGCGCCGAGTCGTCGGGACGCGTCCAGCCGTAGAGGTGCGGGAAGTGCCGGCCGAAGAGCTGGCGCAGCGGGCTCCCCATCGTCACGAGGTGCACCGCCACGTCTTCCGTCGCGTCGTCCGCCGAGTCGCGCGTGAGCCCGAGCCGATCGAGCGGCGACGGCGTCACGCGGTCGTCGCTCTCCCGCAGGTAGCGCAGCAGGTCGGCCGTGATCACCGTGCCGAGCGAGTGCGACACGATCACGACGTGCGAGTACCCGCGGCCCGCCGCGTCGCGCCAGTCCGCGAGGTGTCGCAGCAGCGACGCGTACCGCTCGGCGATGCGCGCCCGCGGCGTGCGGTCGCGCGGCGACGTGCGCATGTAGTTGTCGACGTCGAGCAGCACGTCGAGCGTCGCCGTGAGGTCCGAGAACACGTTGCTGAACATCACCACCGCGATCCCCGCCACGCCGCCGCCGACGAACAGCGCGCCCGCCGAGTCGAGCACCGAGCGCGTGCCGGGGCCCACGAGATCGAGGAAGCGGACCGCGTCCGCCGGCTTGGCGCCGTACACCTCGGCGAGGAGCAGCGCCAGCACCGCGGTCGGCACGCCGAACGCGCCGCCCCACAGCCCCCACGAAAGTGCGCCGATGCACGCCCGTCCGCGATCGAGCCACGCGCCGTACGTGCGCGACGTCGCGTTCGCGCGCGTGCGGTCGGCGTCGCTCATCGCGTCGAATGGCGCGTCGCGGGGCTGCGCCACCTCCGACGCGAGCGACGGTGCCGCGACCGTGAGGTAGAACACGAGGCACGCCGCCGACACGCCGAGCATCGCGACGAAGCCCACGCCGGCCTGCGTGAACAGCAGCCCGTGGAGGTACGTGAGCGCCACGTCGCGGCCTGTGTCGTAGCGCGCCCGTTCGTCCGCGCTCGCCTCGTCGCGCAGCAGCCGCCTGACGGCGCCGGCGTCGCGCCATGTCGTCTGGTCCATGAGCGCGATCACCACGTGCGGCGGCGCGGCGAGCCAGTCGACGAACGGCCGCGCCCCCGTGGCGGTCTCCACCACGCGCATGTCGACGCCGCGGTACAGCGTATCGGCGCGGTTCAGCACCTCGAACACGCCGCTCCAGAGCACCATCGTCACCGAGAGGAAGCCGATGAACGGGATCGACAGCGTTAGGCGCGCGGTGGCGCACGCGTCCGCCGCGCGGGCCCGCCGCGCACGCTCGGCCGGCGTCCTGCGCGGCAGGAGCCGCACGCCGACCCACGCCGCGGCGGCCGACACGATCGCGCCCAGACCGGTCACGACGAGCGACGCGCCGAGCGTGGCGAACGTGAGCCGCGTCGTCCAGAGGGCCGCGTACTCCACCGCGTGGGCGCGCGTCGGTGCGTGCGCGGCGAACGTCCCCAGGAACGCGACGAACGCGGCGAACGCCACGCCGTACGCCGCGGCGCCGACGAGCTTCGCGCCCGGACGGACGCGCTCGTAGCCCGCGACGAGCGCCAGGAACGGCACCGCGCAGGCGAGCCACCACACGATGGCGAGCGCGCCGTCGTCGCCTAACGGCGTGGCGGCGAGCGCCAGCTCCGCCGCCACCGCGATCGCGCAGCCGACCGGCGGCGCGATCACCCACGCCCGCTGCGACGGCGCGCGCCACTCGAGGCGCGCGGCGTTCCGCGCGCGGGCGACGCGCCAGAGCGCGTACGCGGCCCCCGCCGTCCCCACCAGCCCCGCGGCGGCAGCGAGCAGCACGTCGTCCAGCGCCGTGGGGATCAGCGCGCGCGGCACGACCGCGAGCACCGCGACGAGCGCCACGAGGTTGAGCAGCGCGATCGGCAGCGAGAGCAGCCGCACGGCCGCCGTGTACGCGCGGCTGCTCCACCGCCACGTCCCACCGCCGTTCTCGAGGTACGTAAAGTCGAGCACCTGCTGCCCGAGGTGCCCGAGGTGGAACAGCAGCTGGTAGAGCGCGCCGATCGTCTGCAGCACCCCCGACTGCAGCCGCGACAGGTCGGCCCAGTACGACTCGTAGACGTGCACCCCCACCGGCGGCGCGCCCGGCGTGCGGCGGCGCGCGACGAGCCGGCGCGTCTCGTGGACCGAATCGCGCGGCTCGTACGCCTCGAGCTGCGACGCCATGAACGCGTTCGAGAACCGCCCCGTGTGTCCGTCGACGTCGTCCCCGTCGGTGTCGTCGCGCGGCCGGATGCGGTGCTTGCGCGCCGCGCTGACGTACGACGACCGCTCGTCGAGCGCGCGCGCCAGTCGCGAGCGGTGCGCCTTCGGCGTCGCGCTTCCCGGCGGCGCGCCCGCCGGCTGCAGCGCGACGCGCACCGACTCGGCGACGAACGGGCCGTAGCCGTCCGCCGCGTCCGGCGCCGCGTGCGCGAGCATCGACGCGATCGCCTCCACCGACTCGAACGGCTTCTGGTCGGCGACACCGTGCACGGCGACCACCGCCACGTACGCGCCGACCTCCGCCGCGCCGTCGGCCGACATGCCGTACGACGCGGCGGGACGGGTGCCTAACAGCTCAGACATGGGCGGCGGCCGGCACGGCGGAATCGGCGAACCGTTCGCGCAGGGCGGACTTCAGGAACTTCCCGACCGACGTGCGCGGGATCGCGTCGACGAACTCGAACCGCTCCGGCAGCCACCACGACGCGAACTGCGGCGCGAGATGCGCGCGCAGCTCGTCGGGTGTCGCCGTCGCGCCGGGCTTCAGCACCACGGCCGCGAGAGGGCGCTCCTGCCACCGCGGGTCGGGTACGGCGATCACCGCCGCCTCCGCCACCGCGGGATGCCCCATGAGCGCGTTCTCGAGCGCGACGGAGCTGATCCACTCGCCGCCGCTCTTGATGAGATCCTTCGACCGGTCCGCGACCTCGATCGTGCCGTCGGGCCAGATCGCGACCACGTCGCCCGTGCGGAACCAGCCGTCGTCGGTGAAGCGCGACGCGCCCTCGTCGCTCTCGTAGTACGACGCCGCGACCCACGGGCCGCGCACCTCCAGCTCGCCTAACGTGCTGCCGTCCCACGGCACGAGCCCGTCCTCGCCGCGCGCGCGGATCTCGACGAACGGGATCGGGCGCCCCTGCTTCGCGCGGTAGGCCAGCTGCGCCTCGCGCGGCGCGTCGTGCAGCGTGTGCGGCACCGCGGCGATGCTCCCCACCGGCGACAGCTCGGTCATCCCCCAGCCGTGGCACATGTCGATGCCGTGCCGCTGGGCGAAGCCGTTGATCATCGCCGGCGGCGGCGCCGCGCCGCCCACGATGAGACCGCGCAGCGCCGAGAGGTCGTAGCGCCCCGGCGCCGCGTCGAGCGCCGCGAGGAGGCCGAGCCAGATCGTCGGCACGCCCGCGGCCCACGTCACCCGCTCGGTCACCATCAGCTCGAGCAGGCTCGCCGGATCGAGATGCGGGCCCGGGAAGACGAGCGACGCGCCCGTCAGCGCCGCCGTGTACGGGAACCCCCACGCGTTCGCGTGGAACATCGGCACCACCGGCAGGATCACGTCCGACTCGCGGCACCCGAAGCCGTCGCCCATCGCGCCCGCCATCGTGTGCAGCACGAGCGCGCGATGCGAGTACAGCACCGCCTTCGGCCGGCCCGTCGTCCCCGACGTGTAGCACATCGCCGCCGCGTCGTGCTCGTCGAGCGCGGGGAACGCGAACGAATCCGGGGCCGCGTCGAGCAGCGTGTCGTAGTCGTGCGCGCCCTCCGGGAGCGGAGAGCCGTTGGGCCCATCCTCCTGCACGACGATCACGTGCTGCACGCGCACCTGCGGCGCCACGCGGTGCCACAGCGGCAGCAGCGACGCGTCCACGATCACCACGCGGTCGTCGGCGTGGTTCACGATGTACGCCAGCTCGTCCGCGTGCAGCCGCAGGTTGAGCGTGTGCAGCACGGCGCCCATGCGCGGCACGGCGAGGTACGCCTCGTAGTGGCGGCGGTGGTTCCAGCACAGCGTCGCCACGCGGTCGCCGCGTCGCACGCCGAGTGCATGGAGCGCGGCGGCGAGCCGCCGACCGCGCGTCAGCACCTCGGCGTACGTCGACCGCTCCACCTGCCGGTCGCACCGCCGACTGACGATCGCGCGCCGGCCGAACAGCGTCTCGGCGCGGCGCGCGATGGCGTCGATCGTCAGCTGGTAGTCGTCCATCATCAGGCCGCGCATGTGCTCCTCCCCGGTCGGTGCGGTCGCGCGAATGTACGGCGCCCCGCCGCGCCCGCTAGGCGGCGGGTCGACGACCACGGAACGTCGCCGTCGCCCGCGTGCGTGACGCCGTCGCCGAAGAACGTGCGCGTCGCGCGGCACACTCCCTGCCCACCCACGGGCGACCCCATGACCGGAGCGTTTGCATGTCCGTACAGAGCCTGCCGGAGCTGTTGATCCACGATCTCGGTGACATCCTGTTCGCCGAGCGCACCATTCTGAAGGCGCTGCCGAAGATGATCCGCGAGGTGTCCGGCGCCGAGATGCGCGCGCGCCTCGAGCAGCACTACGAGGAGACGCAGCAGCAGGTCGGCAACCTCGAGCTCGCGTTCGCGGCGTTAGGCGAGCGCGCGCAGGCGCAGCGGTGCCCCGGCATCCTCGGCATCATCCAGGAGCACGACGAGTTCAAGTCCGAGGAGGAGCCGTCGAAGCCGATCATGGAAGCGTTCGACCTCGGTGCCGGCCTGCGCGTCGAGCACTACGAGATCGCCGCCTACCGCTCGGCCATCGCCATCGCGCGCAACCTCGGCATCCCGGAGGTCATCGACCTGCTGCAGCGCAATCTCGACCAGGAGCTCGCGATGGCGTCGTTCATCGAGAGCAACGCCGCGATGGCGCTCGAGACCGCGCGCGCGAACGCCGAAGCGGCCGCCGCGAAAAGCGCCTCGCGCGGCGGCGCGAAGAAGGGCGGCGCGCGCAAGGGCGGCGCGAAGAAGGGCGCCGTCAAGCGCGGCGCGGCGAAGAAGGGCGGCGCGTCGAAGCGCGGCGGCGCGAAGAAGGCGACCGCGAAGAGGGGCAGCACCAAGCGCGCACGGCGATGAGCTAGCGCAGAGCGCAGAGCGCAGAGACCGGTCGCTCACTCTGCGCTCTGCGCTCCACGCTCTGCGCTAGCTTCCAGCATGCGCGTCGTCTCCCTCTGCCCCAGCCTCACGGAGCTCGTCTTCGACCTCGGCCGCGGCGACACGCTCGTCGGGCGCACGAAGTTCTGCGTGCACCCGGCGGACGCGGTCGCCGCGGTGCCGTCGGTGGGCGGCACGAAGAACCCCAAGATCGATCGCGTCGTCGCGCTCGGCCCCGACCTCGTGCTTCTGAACGAGGAGGAGAACCGCCGCGAGGACGCCGAGGCGCTGCGCGCCGCCGGCGTCGCGTGCCACGTGTCGTTTCCGAAGACCGTGCCGGACACCGCCGTGATGGTCCGCTCCATCGCCGCTGCGCTCGACGCGCGCGACGCCGGCGAGCGCATCGCCGCCGACATCGAGACGCGGCTCGCGCGCGTGCGCGCCGAGCGTGCCGACCGGCCCTCCGTGCGTTGGGCGTATCTCATCTGGCGGAATCCGTGGATGACGGTCGGCGGCGACACGTTCGTCAGCGCGCTGCTCGATGCGGCCGGCGGGGAGAACGTCTTCGCCACCCGCACGCCCCGCTACCCGGAGATCGAGCCCGCCGAGCTCGCGGCCGCGGACCCGGCGCTCGTGCTTCTCGCCTCGGAGCCGTTCCCGTTCGACGACCGGCACGTCGACGAGCTCGCGGCCGCCACCGCCCTCCCCCGCGACCGGTTCCGCCTCGTGGATGGGGAGCTGCTGTCGTGGCACGGGTCCCGGACCGCCCGCGGAATCGACTACGCCGCGGAACTGCTGCACGCTAGATGACGCTGGTGTGCGCGGTTCACCCCGGGAACGTATCCTGGGCGCGCGTGCGGTCGTCCTAGCCAAAGCGGTCACGGCGGTAGAGCTTACCGCCGACGCTCGGGCGGCGCGGCCCGCGCAAACCGCGGTTGCTCTCGCAGCAGTCGCTGTGTCTCTCCGCGCCGCAGGGCGGGGCGCGGGCCCCCGAACGCTCACGGTCTCTCGATGGCGCTCGCGTCGATCGGGTCGGTCGTCTCGTCCATGCTCGCCCTGCAGCTCGCGCAGGCCCTCCTCACGGCGGGCGTGCTGTGGGTATTCCAGCGCCGGTTCGGGTATCCGGTGCTCGCGTACTGGACGTACGGCTGGGTGGCGATGGCGGGCCAGCTCGTGGGCGTCGTGGGGTTCGGTCTCCTCGAGGGCCACGCCCCGCCGACCGGGTTCGCGCTCACCGCGATCGCCGTCTTCACGCTGCTTTGCGAGTACCTGCGGGTGGCGTGGCTCGTCCTCGGCGCGTTCGCGATCGCCGAGCACCGCGATGTGCCCGACCGGCCGGAGCGGTGGATCGTGTACGCCGCGGCGGGGATGGCCGTCGTCACCGCGGCGCCGTTCGCGACTACGCCGGGCGCCACGTTCGGGCGCTTCGTCGCTCGCGTCGGTGTGATGGCGGTGCTCACCGGCGTCGGACAGCTCGCCGCCGGCGTCGACCTGTGGACGCGCACGCTGCGCCGCTACCGCCGCGGCGCCGACCCGCGGTGGACGACCCTGCACGATCCGCCCGCGCTCGGCCAGCGGCTCGTCGCCGCGGCGTTCGTCGCGCTCGGCGCGCTGGCCCTCGTCGCCCTCGCCGAGCAGCTCGCGGCGCCGCCGCCCATCGACGTGCCGCCGGTGGTGCTGCCGGTGGCCGAGGCGCAGCTGCTGCTGAACTTCGCGCTCGGCTTGGGCCTCGTGATCTGGCTGCTCGAGGGCGAGCAGCGCCGCACGCTGGAGGCGGCGCACCGCGCCGAGCACATGGCGTATCACGACGCGCTCACCGGGCTGCCGAACCGGCTGCTGCTGATGGACCGGCTCAAGTTCCTCGTCGCCCACGCGAAGCGCACGCGCCAGCCGTTCGCCGTGTTCTTCCTCGACGTCGATCATTTCAAGTCGATCAACGACACGTTCGGCCACGCCGCGGGCGACCGGCTGCTGCAGCAGGTCGGCGCGCGCCTCACCGCGCAGCTGCGCGAGGCGGACACCGTCGCGCGGCTCGGCGGCGACGAGTTCGTGGTCCTCACGCCCGACCTGCGCAGCGGCACCGACGTCGCCGCGGTCGGCGAGAAGCTGCTGGAGGCGGCGCGCGCGCCGGTCGTGCTCGAGGACCGCGAAGTGCGCGTCACCGTGAGCATCGGCGTGAGCCTCTTCCCCGACGACGGCGAGGACGCCGACGTGCTGCTGCGGCGCTCGGACAGCGCGCTCTATCAGGCCAAGGAGTCGGGGCGCGACGCCGTGCGGCTCGCCTGACGCCTAACGGTACTGGGCCGGCACCTCTTCGCGGACGCGCAGCGCCTCGTCGGGCGGCGGCAGCGTCACGCCCTCGTAGATCTCGTCGAGCGTCAGCGTGATCGCGGGACACGACAGCGCGATCGCGCCCTCGTCGACGAGTGTGTCGCGCTGCCAGTGCCCGGCCGCGTCGCGGCGGTAGTGGTCGACGAGCCGGCGCCGCTGCTCGACGAGGAGATACGTGCCTAACGAGGGGATCGTCGTGTACGCCGCGAGCTTCTCGCGCTGATCGGTGCGCCGCGTGGAGCGGGAGAGCACCTCGACGAGCAGACAGGGCGCCTCCTCGCAGTACTCGTCGTCCAGCTCCGGTCCGCAGGCGACCATGACATCGGGATAGTAGACGCGGTCGCGCAGCCGCAGCTTGATGCCGCTCATGAACGCGCGGCACGGCCCCTCTCGCGACGCTTCCAGGCAGCGCGCGAGGATGTTCCCGGCGACCCGGCTGTGACGCTTCGACTCGCCGACCATCGCGAACGCCTCACCGGCCACGAACTCGTGCCGGATCGGGCTCCCGTGCTCGAACACCCAGTACTCCTCCATCGTCATGAGACGTGGGGAGCGGCGCTCGTCCTCGTCGTCGCGCGGCTCGTCGTGCCGGACGGGGTAGGCCATGCGCCGAGCATACGCCGCCTCGGCGCCGAGTGAAAGACCGTGCGAACGCGCACCGGCCCGTGGGCACGTTCACGGTGTTTGGGTATTCTTCGGTCGATGTCCCCCTCCCCCCGCCGCTCCCGCCCGCCGCAGCTCCGCGCGCCCGTCGCGTCCGACGACCTGCGACACGTCGCCTACGGCCCCGCGCCGGTCGCCGTCCGTCGCCAGCTGCGCGCGCGGGTCGCCGCCGAAGCGGAGAATCGGCCCGGCGTGTACCGGATGCTCGGCGCCACGGGGCTCGTGCTCTACGTCGGGAAGTCGAGCCGTCTGCGCACGCGGCTGCTGAGCTACTTCCAGAGTGCGCGCAAGCGGCGGCGCCGCGACCGGCAGTCGCGCATCGTCCGCATGGCGCACGCGATCGAGTGGGAGTACTGCCACGACGAGTTCGCGGCGCTCCTCCGCGAGCTGCGGCTCATCAAGCAGCACCGGCCGCGGTTCAACATCGCGATGAACGTGGACGAGATCCGCCGGGGGTGGCTCGGTCTGACGTCGGGCCCCGTGCCGGGGCTGCGGCTCGTGCTCCGCTCCGACGACCCCGAGGCCGCGGTGCTCTACGGCCCGTTCCGGCGGCTCTCGATGCTCGGCGACGCGATGCGCGCGCTGGCCGAGGCGACGGGCATCCGGGACTGCGACCTGTCGACCGGCGGGCTCGCGTTCGCGGACGCGCCGGCGAAGCGTCGGAGGGGTACGGCGCGCGTCGTTCCGGTACCGACGATGACCGCGGCGGGTGGAACCTTGGGCGAAGGGGGGGGAGCCCCCCTGGTACCTAGTCCCCGCTCGCCGGGATGTCTCCGCTACGAGCTCGGAGGCTGCCTGGGCCCCTGCGTCGGTGCGCCGCTGGCCGCGGCGTACGCGGAGCGCGTGCAGGAGGCGCGCGACTTCCTCGCCGGCCGCACCCGCCGCCCGATCGAGACGCTGCGCGGCGCCATGCTCGCCGCGGCGGAAGCGTGGCACTTCGAGCGCGCGGGCTCGCTGAAGACGAAGCTCGAGGCGCTGGAGTGGCTTGCCGAGCGGCTCGCGCGCTTCCACGCCGGCGCCGACCGGTTGTCGTTCGTGCACCGCGCGCGCGGTCACGACGGCTCCGAGCGGCTCTATCTCGTCCGGCGCGGCACCGTGCGCGCCGAGCGGCCGGCGCCGACGACGTCGACCGAGGAGCGCGAGCTCGCGGCGCTCGTGCAGCGGGTGTACGAGGGCCCCGATCCGAGCGGCGCGGACATCCCGACGCACGACCTCGAGGAGTTCTACCTCGTCGCGAGCTGGTTCCGGAAGCACCCGCCGCAGCGGGTGCGCGTGGCCGGCGCGCGCGCGGGATCGTAGTTCCCAGGGGGGCTCCCCCCCTTCGCCCAGGGTACCGCGCGTGGGTCGCCCGCGCGGTACCATTCGAGCGCGCGCCGGACCATTCCGACGCGTCACCCGGACTCCCATCCATGCGACTCGCTCTCCTCCCCGCCCTCGCACTCGTCGCCGGGCCGCTCGCCGCGCAGCAGCGCGTCTCCAAGGACGCTTCCGCCGCCGGCGGCGCGTTCGTCGTGCGCCTCGGATCCGACACCGTCGCCGTCGAGCGCTACGCGCGCATCGGCAACCGCGTCGAAGGCGACGTCGTGAACCGCGCGCCCACCGTGCGCGTCACGCACTACGTCGTCGAGCTCGACCCCGCGGGACGTGTGACGCGCGCGCAGTTCGCGTCGCGCCGCCCCGACGGCTCGCTGGTGCCTAACACCGCGAAGTCGGCGACGATCTCGTTCCGCGGCGACTCCGCGTACAGCGAGATCCTCACCGCCGCCGACACCACCGTGCGCCTCGCCGCGCGCGTGCCGGCGGGGACCGTGCCGGGGCTCGCGAACTCGTACGCGATGCAGGAGCTCGCGCTGATGCAGCTCCGCGCGTCGCGCGCGCCGAGCGGATCGCTCTCGCAGTACTCCGCCGGCGCGCAGGGCGTGAACCCGCTGAAGGTCACGATCGCCGGCAACCGCGCGACGCTCGACTACTTCGGCGACCCGATCGTCATGACCACCGACGCGGCCGGCCGACTGCTCGCCGTCGACGGCACCGCGTCGACGAACAAGATCGTCGTCGAGCGCGTCGCGACGGTCGACGTTCCGACACTCGCGACCGCGTTCGCCGCGCGCGGCAACATGGGCCAGACGTCGCCGCGCGACACCGTGCGCGCCGCCGCGGCCGGCGCGCAGCTCTGGATCGACTACGGCCGCCCCTCGGTGCGCGGCCGCACGGTGTGGGGCGGGCTGCTCGTGCCGTACAACGCCGTGTGGCGCACCGGCGCGAACGCGGCGACGCAGCTCTCCACGTCGGCCGACCTCATGATCGGCGGCGCGACGGTGCCCGCGGGGAAGTACACGCTGTGGACGTATGCCGCGCCCGACGGCTACCAGCTCGTCGTCAACAAGCAGACGGGCCAGTGGGGCACCGAGTACAAGGCCGACCAGGACCTCGTCCGCATCCCGCTCACCGCCGCCCCGCTCGCGTCGCCCGTCGAGCAGTTCACGTTCGCGATCGACCCCACGCCTGACGGCGGCACGATCCGCATGCTGTGGGGGGACAAGCAGCTGTCGGTGCCGTTCGTGGTGAAGAAGTGACGCGGCGTGGCTGCGTGGCTGCGTGGCTGCGTGCCTGCCGTTACGCAGCCACGCAGCCACGCAGCCACGCAGCCACGCAGCCACGCAGCCACGCAGCCACGCAGCGATCACTGGTTCGAGCGCGCCGGCGTGGAGCCCTTCCTCGGCACCTGCGCGTCCCGGTTCGCCGCCTGCATGACGAACGACGCGACCACCACCGCGTTCCACTTCATGTCGTCCGGCTGCAGCCGCTCGTAGAGATCCATGTTCGAGTGGTGCGTGCGCGTGCCGTACTCCACCTCGTCCTGGATGAACTGGAAGCCCGGCAGCCCCACCGCGTCGAACGAGAGGTGATCGGTGCCGCCCGTGTTCGCGAGCGTCAGCGTCTTCATGCCGCGGCTCTTGAACGGCGACATCCACGCGTCGAACAGCGGCGCGATCGCGTCGTTCCCCTGCAGGTACACGCCGCGGATCTTGCCCGTGCCGTTGTCGACGTTGAAGTACACGTCGAACTTCGCGTGCTCCGGCGAGTGCGTCGCCGTGTCGCCGAAGTGCTGCCGGACGTAGGCGCGGGAGCCTAACAGTCCCTCCTCCTCGCCCGTCCACAGGCCGATGCGCACCGTGCGACGCAGCGGCACGCCCGACGCCTTCAGGATGCGCAGCGCCTCCATCATGATCGCGCTCCCCGCCGCGTTGTCCGTCGCGCCCGTGCCGGCGTGCCACGAGTCGAAGTGCGCGCCCACCATCACCACCTCGTCCTTCAGACGACGGTCGGTACCCGGGATCTCGGCCACCACGTTGAACGCGTTGCGGTCGGCGTCGTACCACCGGTTCTGCGCGTTCAGCTCGAGCGTCACCGGTACGCCCTTCGCCAGCGTCCGCGCGATGCGGCCGTAGTGCTCCGCGGCGAGCACCGCCGTCGGCACGAGCGGCGCGTTGGGCGCCGTGTCGCGCGACCCGCCGGTGCTCGACACGAACACCGTGCCGTCGTCCCCCTGCCCCTGCAGCAGCACCGCCGCGGCCCCCTCCTCGGCCGCCGCGCGGATCAGCCGCGGCACGAGCTGCTGCCGCTGGAAGCGCAGGCGCTGCTCGGGAGTCATCTGCGATGGATCGAACGCGCCGCGCCGCTGGGCGCTGGGCTGCGGCATCGGCGCTGCGGCCATCTCCGCGAGATCCGCGTCGGTGCGACGCGACCCCTGCGGCGTGAACCGCGCCGGCACGTCGCGCGGCGCCCCGACCAGGACGAACTTCCCGCGCAGCTGCCCGCGATACTTCGCGAGGTCCGCCTCGCTGTCCGCCTGCACGAGGATCGCCTGCCCGGTCACCGCGCCGCTCGTTCCGGGCGTCCACGCGCTCGGGTACGCGATCGCCTCCCACTTCTGCGGCTCGAGCACCTGCAGCGAGAACCGCTCGTTCGACCAGCCGCGCCCGAACGGCCCCCACGGCTCGAGGTGCACGTTCGACAGCCCCCAGCCGGTCATGGTCTTCATCGCCCAGTCGGCCGCCTGTCGGATCGTCGGCCCGCCGGTCAGCCGGGGGCCGTAGACGTCGGTCAGCCAGCTCGCCACGTCCATCACCTGCGACCGGTTGAACCCCTCGTCCTCGATGCGCGCCACGGCCGCCGAATCGACGCGCTCGACGCGCGCGGCCGGCGCGTCCTTCGTGACGGGCGCCTGGGCACGGAGCGGTGCACCCGTCCACGCGAGTGCGGCGAGCGATCCCGCGAGCGCCGCGGTCCGGCCCGCGCGGCGCGGCAGGCGAGCGATGTGAGCGTGCACGGAGATCTCCTGTTCGGGTCGGGGCCGCGACGCGACGAACGACGCGCGTGTGGCACTCCGAGTACGCGTCCCGCGGCCACGACGCTGGCCGCAACGCCGCGCCGGACGCAGGGTAGCACACCAGCCATGTCGTCTCGACCGTGCCGCCGGCCGCCCTGCATGCGCTTTCTCGCCGCGTCGATCGCGCTCGCGGCATGCGCACCGTCGCGCCCCGCGCCGGGCGACACGACGGCACTCGGGCGGGCGCTCGGCGCCCTCCGGCGCTCCGTCGTCGGCGAACGGTCGGCCCCCGAGACGATGACCGTCGCGATGCGGCGCGACTCGCTGCGTCTAGGTACTAGGGGGGGCTCCCCCCCCTTCGCCCATGGTGCTACGCGCGATTCCTCGCCCCCGTACCATTCGAGCGCCGACCGGATCCCGACGACGGCGGACAGCGCCTACGGCGACCCCGCCGACTGGCCGACGCGCGTCATCCCGTTCACCAGCACGACCGCCCCCGCCATCACGATCTGGCTCGGGGACACGCTGCGGCTCGACGCCCCGCCCGTTCCCGACGGCACCCCGCCGTCCATCGCGCGCGACCTTCGCTGGACGTCGATGGAGCCGTCGGTCGCGACGGTGGCCGCCGGCACCGTCACGCCGCGGGCGCCGGGTACCGCCTCCATCGTCGCCTGGCGCCGGGTCGGTGAGACCGTCACCCCACTCGTCGTGCGGCCCGCCATCCGCGGCCGGGTCGTCGCGGCCGACGATTCGCCCGTTCGCGCGCGCGTCGTGGCGCGCGTCGGACGCTGGACCGACAGCGCGTGGACCGGGCCGGGTGGCTGGTTCGTACTCCGTCCCGACCGGCCGCTCGACGGCGCCGCCACCGTCCGCGTCGTCCCCGACGACCCGGCCATCCACGCCGCCGCGCTCGACGACACCCCGCTCGACCGGCTCGCCGACGTCGACGTCGTGCTGCTGCCGACACGGTGGCGCATTGCCGCCGGCACCTATGCGGGAACCACGGTCCCCATCCGGCCATCGATCGCCAGCTCCCGTCTCCGCGACGCGCTGCGGCTCTGGCACCTCGCGCGCGTCGGCCGCGGCGGCGCGCCGGACGCCGGCGAGGCGGTCGGGTGGGCGGCCGAGCGTCTGCCGCTGAAGCTCGCGTTCGACCACGATGCGCGCGGGGGACCGATCGCCCGCGCCGATTCGGTGGCGTTCTGGCGCGCCGCCGAGCAGCTCCAGCGCGACCTCGGGATGTCGGTGTTCGTTCCCGCCACCGTCCCCGCCGGCGACGCCGACTTCGCGGGGATCGTCGTCACGCTCGACCCGCGCATCCGCGCCGAAGGGCTCACGACCGCCGGCTGGAACGGCGACGGCGATCTCTACGACGCCGTGGTCGCCATGCGCACGCGCGCGCTGCTCGCCGACCCCGGCGTGGTGACCCACGAGCTGCTCCACGCGCTCGGCGTCGGCCACGCGCCGTACGGGCTGCCGTCCGTCATGCACCCCGTCGGCGACGCCTCCACGACGCGCGCGACGGCAGAAGACGTGGCCTACGCCCAGTTGCTCTACGCCGTGCGGGCCCGCAGCCGCACCGGCCGCACGCTCGTCGGCATCGAGAGCGCCGACGAGTCCGCGCCCGCTCGGCGGCCATGACGCCCCGCAGCGTGGCACGCCGTGTGGACAGGCAGTAGCATCCGATCGAGCCGCACGATGCCCTTTCCGCAACCGGACGACGCCCCGAGATGTCTGCGCCCGTCGTGATCGCCAGCTTCGCGAACGAGTACGAGGCGCACGTCGCGCAGGCCGTCCTCGACGCGCACGAGATCCCGTCGATGCTGTTGCGCGACGACGCCGGCGGGATGCAGGTCGCCCTCAGCTGGCTCCGCGGCGTCCGCCTCGCCGTCCGCCACGAGGACGCCGTGCGGGCGCTCTATCTCCTCGAGCACGACGCCGCGCCGGACGACGACGACGAGGAGAAGACCGCATAGCTGCGTGGCTGCGTGGGCCGTTACGCAGCGACGCAGCGACGCGGCGACGCAGCTACTTGCTCTTCGCCCAGTGCGGCGCCGCGTTCCACTTCCGCGGGTCGAACATCGTCTCGCTCACCGGCGGATCGACGCGGATGTCGCTGTACTCCTCGACGAGCGTGCGCTGGTCTCCGACGTACGCCTCCACGCGCGCCGCCACCCAGCCGTTCCCCGCCGGGCGGTAGTCGGTGAAGCGGATGTCGCTCGTCTTCGTCGTGTCGCCCACGAACGGCTGCAGCAGCCGCACGAACACGAGGCGCTCCTTGTCCACCCAGATCTGCGGCGAGTGCAGGTCCGTCGCGCCGCTGCCGCCGACGATCCACACGGGCCGCCCCTCCCACACCCCGTCGCGCACCGGCGACATCGGGAAGCCGAGATCCTTGAGGATCGCCGCCGTGCGCGTCGCCGGCTGCCCGTAGACGTCGAAGCCGAGCACGAGCAGTGGGTTGCGACCGGCGAAGCTCCGGCGCAGCGCGTTGTTCAGGATGAGATACGTGCTGTCGTTCGCGTACAGCGTCCCGCCGCCGCGCTCGAGATCCGTGTCGATGCGCAGCCGTCCGGGCAGCATCATCGTCTCGTACCACGTGCTCTTCCGCTCCGCGCCTCCCTGGGGCGGCACCTGCGTGGTCGTCTGCCGGAACGTCATCGTGCGATACCACTTGCCGGCGTAGCGGTCGTGCATCGCGCCGAGCAGCTGCTCGCCCGATGTGATGCGGACCTCGGCGGGCGCCGGGGTCGGACGGGCGCGGGCGCAGGCGCCGGAGGCGACCGCCGCGAAGGCGAGTCCCATCGCGAGACGTCGGCCGGGGAGGAGACGCGGGGAAGGCATGGAGAGGTCTCGGGAGTGTGACGGATTCCTAACGTTAAGCGGTCGCCGCCGCGGTCGGGGGGGGCTCGATCCCGCGCAGCCGCCGCAGTGTCGGTACGCCCCACCCGATCGCGGCGACGACGACGAGCGTCGCGGCGCCGCCGAACACCACCGACGGCGCGGCGCCGAGCAGCTTCGCCGCCACGCCGCTCTCGAAGGCGCCGATCTCGTTCGACGAGCCGATGAAGATCTGGTTCACCGACGACACGCGGCCGAGCAGCTGCTCGGGCGTGAAGACCTGCAGCAGTGTCGAGCGGATGACGACGCTCACCATGTCCACGATGCCGCTGAAGAACAGCAGCGCGACCGACAGCGCGAAGCTGCGCGACAGCCCGAACCCGACCATCGAGCACCCGAACAGCGCGACGGCGACGAGCAGCGCGCGACCGGCGCGTCGGAACGGCGGCCGGTGCGCGAGGGCGAGCGACATGAGCACCGCTCCCGCCGCGGGCGCCGCGCGCAGCACGCCCAAGCCCTTCGGTCCGACGTGGAGGATCTGATCGGCGAACACTGGGAGCAGCGCGGTCGCGCCGCCGAACAGCACCGAGAACAGGTCGAGCGTCATCGCGCCGAGTATCACCGGCTGCGCCTTCAGGAAGCGGAGCCCGACGCCCAGGCTCTCGGCGATCGGCACCGCCGCATGCTCGCGCGCCGGCGAGCGGTGGCGCATGAGCCAGAACGCGCCGCACGCGAGCACCATCAGCACGACGCAGATGACGTATGCCGGCGTCGCACCGGCGAAGCCGTACAGCAGCCCGCCTAACGCCGGCCCCCCGACGGCGGCGATCTGCCACGTCACGCTGCGCCACGTCACCGCGTTCGGCAGCGTCTCGCGCGGCACGAGCTCCGAGCTCAATGCCACGCGCGCCGGCTGCAGGAACGAGCGCCCGATGCCGGAGACGAAGATGATCGCGTAGACCAGCCGCACGAACGTGCGCGGCGGCAGTGGGAACAACGCGAGCGCCAGCAGCGCCACCGCGCACCCGAGCAGCACCGCGGTCGAGAGGAGCGCGAGCCGCCGGCGGTCGATGTGGTCGGCGACGTGCCCGGCGACGAGCGCCACCGCGATGAACGGCAGCGCCTCGGCCAGCCCGATCAGGCCGAGCGAGAGCGGATCGTGCGTGACGTCGTAGACCTGCCAGGAGACGACGAGCTCCTGCACCTGCCCCGAGAGCGTCAGCGCCAGCGCGCCGAGCGTGTACCACCGGAAGTTCGGGATGCGCAGCGCCGCATACGGATCGTGCGCGCCGCGGATCGAGACGGACGACATGCGGGGAACCTAACGGCAGGGCAAGAGGGCAGGAGGGCAGGAGGGCAGGAGGGCACGCACGAAACGAGGGCAGGAGGCCTGATGGCTCTCCTGCCCTCGTTTCGTGCCCTCCTGCCCTCTTGCCCTGTCCCGGTCAGTACCGCCCGACGTACTCGCCCGACCGTTCGCGCTGCGGGTAGTCGTCCGCCGTGTCGTCCGGGGCACCGACGATGGACGTCGGGGTGCGGCCGAGTGCGCGCATGACCAGCGCCCAGACCGCGGCGATCCCGGCGATGCTGCCGGACACGCCGATGCAGAAGCTCAGCACGTCGAGGAGCAGCGAGCCGCCAAGGTGCCAACCCCAGTACCGGGCCAGCAGGCGGAAGCCGCCCACGTACGCGAGCCGGCCCCAGATCGCGAAGGCCAGGAGCGCGACGACCGCTTCGATCGTCCGACGCTGCCAGGTGGCCCAGCTGCGACGTGTCGCGCGAGGGGATGCCATCAGCGGCGGGAGAGAAACGTCCCGAATCACGTGGTCACTCGTGGGAAGAAGGCCGAGTGGGTTGCGTGCTCTCGCCCGGCAGATCCAGACACTGCCTCGCAGTCAGCGTACAGCGACGATCCGTGCACAACAACCCGCGATCCGCTGTCCCATGTCGGTCCCGTCACAACGGACGAGCGACGCATGTTCCAGCACTTACGCCCCCCACCCTCGATTTGTTGAGACTCGCGACAAATCCGAGGGACCCAACCCATCCGTCGTGCGGGCATCCCGACACACGTTTCGTGGGACCCCACGACACCGCATTCGTTCCGCGCCGGAAATCTGCATCATTCACACCCGGTAGCCAACCTCCGGCGACCCACCGCACATTACGTATCCGTCATTCGGCGAGATTCGCCGACGCCAGAAACCTCGGCGCCCGGCGGTGCTTCGTGGCCTGCTCGAACGCGTACGCCAGCCGCAGCAGCGTGGGCTCGCTCCACGCACCCGCGAAGAACGATAGCCCCACCGGCAGCCCGTGCACCATGCCCGCGGGCACCGTGACGTGTGCGTACCCCGCCACCGCCGACGCCGACGAGTAGCCCCCGGTGAAGTGATCGCCGTTCAGCAGGTCGATCGTCCACGCCGGCTGTCCCGTCGGCGCGACGAGCGCGTCGAGTCGGTGCGCCCGTAACGCCGCATCGATCCCCTCGGTTCCCGCCAGCCGTTTGCTCTTCGCGAGCGCGCTCCGGTACGCCGGCGTCGTCAGCGGCCCCTTTGCCTGCGACTGCTCGAACAGCTCCTGGCCGAAGTACGGCATCTCGCGGTCGGCGTGCCGCGCGTTCCAGTCGATCAGCGACTGCAGCGTCGCCGGCGCGCCGTCGAGCCTAACGCCGCGCGCGGCGAGGTACGCGTTCAGGTCCGCCTTGAACTCGTAGCGCAGCACCTCCCCCTCCGCCGCGTCGAACTGCCCGTCGGTCGGGAGGTTCGCCGGATCCACGATCGTCGCGCCGGCGCGCTTCATCACGTCGAGCGCGTCCTCCACGAGCCGGTCGACGTCGCGGCTGAAGCCCATCGACTTGCGCGACACGCCGATGCGCGCGCCCTTCAGCCCGTTCGCGTCGAGATGGCGCGTGTAGTCGCGCTCCGCGTGCCCGCGCGACGACGCGGTGAGCGGATCGCGCGGGTCCGCGCCCGCGAGCACGCCGAGCAGGATCGCCGCGTCGCGCACGGTGCGCGTCATCGGCCCGGCGGTGTCCTGGCTGTGCGCGATGGGCACGATGCCGGCGCGGCTCACGAGGCCCAACGTCGGCTTGATCCCCACGAGCCCGTTCGTCGACGACGGACACACCACCGAGCCGTCGGTCTCCGTGCCGACGGCGACGGCGCAGAAGCTCGCCGATGCGGCCGCGCCCGAGCCGGAGCTCGAGCCGCACGGGTTGCGGTCGAGCGCGTACGGGTTGCGCGTCTGTCCGCCGCGGCCGCTCCACCCGCTCACCGAGTGCGTGGATCGGAAGTTCGCCCACTCGCTGAGGTTCGTCTTGCCGAGCAATACCGCGCCCGCCGCGCGCAGCCGCTCCGCGACGAACGCGTCCTTCGGCTTCGCCGCGCCGACGAGGGCGAGCGACCCCGCCGTCGTCTCCATGCGGTCCGCGGTGTCGATGTTGTCCTTCACGAGCACCGGCACGCCGTGCAGCGGCCCGCGCACGCGCCCCGCCTTCCGCTCGGCGTCCATCGCGTCGGCGATCTGCAGCGCATCGGGATTGAGCTCGATCACCGAGTTCACGCCGGGCCGATCGCCGTCGGCGCGGTCGAGCGTCGCGATGCGGTCGAGGTAGAGCTGCGTGATGGAGCGCGACGTGTGGCGGCCCGACGCCATCATCCCCTGCAGGTCGTCGAGCGTCGCTTCTTCGAGCTCGGGACCGGGGACTCGGGACTCGGGACTCGGGACTCGGGACTCGGGGGGCGCGAGTCCCGAGTCCCGAGTCCCGAGTCCCGATATCGCCACTGCGGCGACGAAGGCGCGACGGTCCATGGTCACGGTCGATTCGGTTGAAGGGCCAGGATGCAATCGTCCTGCACGTCGCCGCCCATCCGGAACGTCGAGCGCCCGACGGGCACGAAGCCGCACTTCGCGTAGAACGCCCGCGCCCGACGGTTGTGCTCGTACACGCCGAGCCACAGGGGGTCGGCGTCGCCCGCGGCGCGGATGCACTCGCGCATGAGCTGCGCGGCGAGCCCGCGCCCCTGCCACGGCCGGTCCACGTAGAAGCGCGCGACCTCGCACGGCCGCGGACCCGGCGCGGCCGGCGACGCCGACCCGAGCCGCAGCTGCCCGTACCCGGCCAGCTCACCGTCGCAGTCGGCGAGGATGGTCCGCATCGCCGGGTCGGCGAGCTCGGCCTGCTGAACCTCCGGACCGAAGTACTCGGCGATGTATTCCTCGACGTCGGCCGGCCGGCAGATGCCGAAGTGGTCGGAGCTGTACGTCTCGCGGAACGTTCTGACCATGAGCCCGATGAGCTGCTCCGCGTCGGCGGGCTCGGCCACGCGGAAACGGGGCGCGGACATCGGCGAAGAAATGGGACGCGTAGAGGGGGAAAAGGGGCAAACGGATGGTCGCTTGTGCCCGGGTCTTGCCTACTCGAGACCCACCGGAGCCGCCGCGGCTCAGCCGCCGCCGGGCGCTCGGCACCCAAACATAGAGAACCGGGAGTCACCCGATGCTTCGTTGCCTTCGAATTCTCGCCACCGCCTCCGCCTTCGCCGCCGTCGCGGCGACCGCCGGGGCGCAGGACAAGCCGGACAAGCCGGTCACGCTGAAGCAGGTCGGCAAGAACATCCGCAGCGAGGTGCATCGCGCCGGCGCGCGCACCCAGGACGCGGTCCGGAAGGCCGGCAACCAGACGGAGAAGCAGGCGCAGCGCACCGGCAAGTCGGCCGCGCGCCTCGTCAGCCGCGACGCGCGCACCGGCGACTACAACAAGTTCAACGGCGACGCGCCGCTCACCTCGGGCGCCCAGCCGCTGCCGAAGCCGTCGGTGGACAGCGACAAGCCGCTGACGCCGGAGCAGGTCGGCAAGAACGTGCGCAGCGAGACGCACCGCACGGGGAACAATGTGCGCGATGCGGCCCATAAGGCTGGCAGCCAGACCGAGGCCCAGGCGCACCGCACGGGCAAGTCACTGCAGAAGCTCGTGAGCCGCAAGGCTCGCAAGGGGTCCTGACCGATGACCGACGCGCACCGCTCCGCCGCACTCGCGCTGCTTCTCGTCGCCGCGGCCGTCGGATGCTCCGACGCGCCGTCGGCGGCCGGACCGGGGCACGCGGAGCTGCGCGTCGTGAACGGCGCCACCACGCCCGTCGAGGTCTGGGCGGACGGGATGGCGCTGCTCGGCCGGCTCGAGCCGGCGACGATCTCGCCGGTGCTCCCGCTGGCGCCGGGATCGCGACGCCTCGAGCTGCGCCCGATCGGCGGCGGCACTGCCGCCACGACGCAGCTCGAGGCGTCGACCGCGGCGCCGCTGCTCGTCGCGGCCCTCGGCACGACGACCGGCTCGGTCTCCGCGGTCGCCCTCGCCGACACCGGCGCGATCCCGGCGCCGGGAACGGCGAAGCTCCAGGCCGTGCACCTCGCGGCGAAGGCGCCGGCGATCTACGTGTGGCGCAAGCAGGCCGATTTCCCGACGCCGGTGACGTTCATGTTCCCGCACCCGTACGGCGCGAGCACGTCGTACATCCAGGCACCACCCGGGACGTGGGAGGTCTACGTCACCCCCGCCGGCGCGACCAGCGTGACGGCGTCGAACACGCTCGCCCACATCGCGATCCCGATCGCCGCGAACCAGGCTCGCCGCGTCGCGGTGCTCGACTCGGCGAACACGGTGCGCATCGTCCCGCTAGATACGCCGTAACGCCCTATCACCAGGGCGTGCCGCCGCCCGGCCGCCCCACGTACGCCAGCCCCTCGAGCGCGCCGCCGCCCTGCACCTGCCACGCCTCGTAGCGTGGGTCGGCCGCGATGCGCAGCTCGGTGCCGTCGCTGAACGCGAGGACGAGCGCCCCGTCGGCGGTCGCGGTGAGCGTCTCGAGCCACCGCCCGACGAGCGTGAGCAGCGGAGCGAGCTGCTCCGGCTCGTCGGGATCGGCCGGGCGGTCGTCGCCGTCGGCCTGCCGCACCACGAACGGCACGCCGAGCCGGACGTCGAGCGAGGCGTGCAGCGTCCACGTCACCAGCCGCGCCGCGCCCAGCTCGACGACGAGCTGCGTCACCCGGTGATCGTGCAGCGTCCAGACGTGCCGGTCGGAATGCTCCTCGAAGGTGGCGCTCATGGTCGCGCGGCTGATGCGTGGAGTCCCCGGGATGCGAGCGCCGGGCCACCCGCTCTTGCGGCCGCCGGTGACCGGAGGGATGATGAGGATACATCCACGGAGGCGTGCACCATGCTGACGCGACAGACCCTCGGGCTCCCCGGTCTTCTTGGCGCGATCCTGCTGATCGCCTGGGCCTTCGGCTTCATCGTCCTCGGCATGCACGGGCTCTTCCACCTGCTCGTCCCGCTCTCGGCGCTCCTGATCATCGGTCAGGGCGTGCGGCGGCTGAACACGGAAGACTAGCCCTCAGTCGGCGCGCTCCGGTCGGCGCGCCCGCGCGATCTCGTCGGCCACCTGATGCAGCGCGCCGGCTGCCTCCGCGAGCTGCTCCCAGGCGTCGCCGAGTCGCAGGAGCGCGTCGCGGAGCACCAGCATGTCGGCGGCGGTGGAGCGTGGGTCGGGGCGCAGCAGCGCGTCGACCTGGTGCGGGGACAGCGGCTCGGGGGTCGGCATGGCCCCAACCTACGATGCCGGTCGCGTGCCGTCGACGTGGCGCGCGCGCTACGCCCCGCCGCTCGCCACGCGCGCCGTGACGAGCGCCTGACCGACGTGCCGCTGCGCGTGCTCCGCCGCGTGGAAGAGGAGTCCTCCCACGGTGGTCGGGATCTTCAGCCGGCCGAGCTCGCGCGGCTCGACGAGCGTCGCCGGATCGGTCGCGCGCAGCTGATCGAGCGCGCGGTCGACGGCGCGCGCGAGCGCGTCGAGCAGCGCCGCAGCGTCGCGCGGCGGGTCACCGGGCTCGGGCTCGGCGCCTAACGCCACGCGCTGCTCGCGCGACAGCGACTCGCCGCGCGCGTACGTGAGCAGCCGGTCGAGCACGCCCGCCACGTGCGCGACGTGGAACCCCACCGCCGCGACGCCGGCCGGACGCGCCCACAGCTGCTCCGTGGTGAGCCCGCGCGCGATCGCCTCGAGCTCCTCGCGCGCCTGCAGCATCGCGTGCGCCGCCGGCTGCAGCAGCGCCGGCACGCCGGCCACCGGCCCGCGCTGCCACACCTCGAGCTTCGGCGCGGTCATCGAGCACCTCCCGAGGTGGGACGCCCGAGCATCACGTCGAGCGCGCGGAGGCGCGCGTCGATCGCGGCAGCGGTCTGCGACGCGGGCGCGACGTCGGCGCCCTGCACGATCTCGTACAGCGCGAGCAGGTCGTCGGCCGCGCGTGCGAGCGAGTCGGCGCGGGTCGCCGCGCTTCCGGCCGCGCGGCGCGCGACGGCGGCGCGGTGCATCCCGTCGGCGAGCCGGCGGGCGAGCGCGTGCCGCGCGGCGAGCGCCGCGCTCGGCGTGGCGACGCGTGGATCCATGCGGACGTCGAGCGGCTGCGTGAAGACGCGCGCCGAGTCGCCGCGCGCGACGGTGAGCCGCACGGTGTACCGGCCGGGCATCGCCCACGGCCCGCGCGGCTCGCGCGGCGTGTTGCGGAGCACGGCGGAGATCGGGTACTCGAAGCGCGGCGCGTCGGGCGTCGTCTCGTGGAGGTCCCACACCCAGCGGTGCATCCCGGCGCCGTTAGGCAGCGGCTGCGACGGCCGGATCCACCAGTCGGGGATGTTGCGCCCCTCGACGAGCGGCTCCGGCGCGTCGTCGCTCGCGACGCGCCGCACGACGGTGCCCGCGGCGTCGACGATCTCCAGCGACACCCGGGACGCGTCGTCGGGGAGCCAGTAGTCGATCGGCGCGCCATCGGGGGGATTCTCGGCCTGCGGCTCGTCGATCGGGAGCGGCGTGTCGGGCCACGTGTTCCAGCGCACGCGCGTGGCGCGGGCCGGCCGCAGCAGCGTAGCGGCGGGGCGTGCTCCGTTAGGCGCGATCTGCCGCAGCGGCGTCATGTCGTCCATGATCCAGAAGCCGCGGCCGTGGGTGCCGATCACGAGGTCGTCGTCCTTGATCACGAGGTCGCGCACCGACGTCGCCGGCATATCGCGCCGCAGCGACTGCCAGTGGTCGCCGTCGTCGAACGAGACGTAGACCGCTTGCTCGGTGCCGGCATACAGGAGTCCGCGCCGCCCGGGATCCTCGCGCACCACGTTCACCGCGCCGCCGTCGGGGATGCCGTCGTGGATCTCGGTCCACGTGCGGCCGCCGTCGCGGGTGCGGAGGATGTGCGGCCGCAGGTCGTCGAGTCGGAACGTGTTGATGGCGGCGTAGGCGACGTTCGCGTCGAAGTGCGACGCGTCGAGGATCGACACCTTCGCCCACGGCACGAGCTGCGGCGGCGTGACGTTCGTCCAGGTGCGGCCGCCGTCGCGCGTGAGCTGGATCAGGCCGTCGTCGGTGCCGGCCCACAGCACGCTCGTCGAGCGCGGCGACGGGGCGAGCGCGTACACGACGCCGGGGTGTCGCGCGCGCGCCTGCGGCAGCGCGGCGTAGCTGCCGACGTTGGGCGGCACGACCGAGTCGCGACGCGTGAGATCGGGGCTGATGCGCGTCCAGCTCCTGCCGCCGTCGAGCGTCTTCCACACGACGTTCGTCGCGTAGTAGAGCGTCGTGGAGTCGGCCGGCGAGAACGCCACGGGCATCGTGCGCACCGCGCGACAGTAGTCGCCGGCGCGCACGGGGCAGGGCGAGATCTGCTGCGTCTGGCCGGTGCGCCGGTCGTAGCGCGACAGCTTGCCGCCGTAGACGATGTCCGGGTTCTTCGGGTCGGCGACGACGTAGCCGTACTCCTCCGCGCCTACCGGATGCCAGTCGCGGAACGTGATCGCGCCGTCGTTGCTGCGGCTCGCCACGCACGCCGAGCCGCTCTCCTGCTGGCCGCTGCAGACGCGGTACGGGAACGCGTTGTCGGCGGAGACGTGGTACATCTGCGCCGTCGGCTGGTTGTACCACGAGCTCCACGTGCGCCCGCCGTTCACCGTGATCACGGCGCCCTGGTCGCCGGCGAGGAGCATGACGTCGGGCGCCGTCGGGTGGATCCAGAAGCGGTGGTAGTCGTCGCCGCCGGGCGCGCCCTTGAGTGGAGCGAACGTGCGGCCGCCGTCGACCGACTTCCATGCGACGACGCTCGCCGTGTACACGACGTCGTGGTTCGTCGGATCGACCTTCACCTCGGCGAAGTCGCTGCCACGCTCGGTGACGCGCGGGTCGGAGTTCACCAGCGTCCATGTCGCGCCGGCGTCGTCGGAGCGATAGAGCCCGCCCCGGCGACGCGACTCCACCGTCGCGAACAGGCGCCGCGGGTCGTTAGGCGCCACGGTGATGCCGATGCGTCCGAGCCCGTCGTCGACGTAGTTGGGCAGGCCGCTGGTCAGCTGCGTCCAGTGGTCGCCGCCGTCGGTGGACTTCCACAGCCCGCTCCCCGGCCCGTTGAACACACCGTTCTCCCACGGCGCCTGGCGCGACTCCCACGTCACCGCGTACACGGTGCTCGGGTCGCGCGGGTCGAGCACGACGTCGACGACGCCGGTGTTCTCGTCGCGATAGAGGACTTTCTGATACGTCCGCCCGCCGTCGGTGGAGCGGAACAGCCCGCGCTCGGCGTTAGGCCCGTACGGGTGCCCCATCGCGGCGACGAACAGCCGGTCGGGATCTCGCGGATCGACGACGATCTGCGGGATCTGCTGCGCGTCGCGCAGGCCGAGGTGCGTCCACGTGCGGCCCGCGTCGGTGGACTTGTAGACGCCGTCGCCGGCGGCGAGATCGGGACGCTGCAATCCCTCGCCGCTGCCGACGTAGATCACGTCGGGGTTCGACGGCGACACGGCGATGGCGCCGACGGAACCGTTAGGCGCCTGGTCGAATATCGGGCTCCACGTGCGCCCGTAGTCGTCGGTCTTCCACACGCCGCCGTTCACGACACCGGCATAGAACGTCCCCGGGCGACTCGGTACGCCGGCGGACGCCTTCGTACGTCCCCCGCGGAACGGCCCGATCATGCGCCAGCGGAGCGGCGCGAGCAGCGCCGTGTCGACCTGGGCGGCGGCGGGGGCCGCGACGAGCAGCGGGCCGAGCGCCGCGAGTAGTCGGAGGTGGGAAGCGCGCATCGCGTGGGCGAACGGGAAGCGGGAGGACCGACGCCGCGGGGTACACGGCGCGGCGGCAAGGTACCGCGGGCGCAGGGGCCCAGGTACTGGGGCGTCCGCGAGTCCCCCGACGCGGTGTCGCCTGTCGTCCGACTGACGTGCCGACTCGGGCGCCGCATCCTCTTCCCGAAGCTCGGCGCGACGCCGCCGGCGCGACGGCCGCGGCGCCCATGCGTCGGGCCGATTCCGAGGAGGACTTCCATGCGGACCCGGAGACTGGCGTCGGTCGCCTTTTCCTATGTCGCGCTGCTCGCCGCCGCCGCTCCGACGCGCGCGCAGCCCACCTACTCGGCGGACTTCCCCGCCGTCCGTCGTCTCGTCGTCGATCACGACGCCGGGCACGCCGCCTACACGCTGAGTCTCGCGTCCGCCTACGTCCGCCAGGAGATGGGGCGGAGCCGCGACGAGAACGTCGGCCTGCGGCTCATGGACGCCGAGAGCCTGCTCGACAAGCTCGTCGCGCGCCTGCGGGCGAAGGCCGACGTCGCGCTCCCGACGCTCGACAGCGCGTTCGCGCAGACCGACCGGCTGCTCGCCGAGCATCACTGGCGGCAGGCTGCGTGGGGGCTGAAGGTGCCGAAGGATATCGCCCGCCGCACGGTCGGCGAGGACATCGGCGCGTCGGCGAAGTTCTTCGCGCGGAGCTTCCGGTTCGCGGGGACGGAGCCCGACGCGGGCACCGCGCTCGCCATCGAGGACGCCCGTCGCGTGGCCGATGCGATCCTGTCGACCGACGTGCTGCCGAAGGACACGCGCGAGGTCCTGGACGCGTTGGGCAAGAAGATCGTCCCGCCGACGGTGATGGCGACGCTGCCGTGAACGGCGCCGCACGCCGGCCGCCGGCGCGGGTGGCGGCCTGACGGCCGTCGTCACATGGAGCGTCATCGCGCCTGGAAGACTCCACGTACGTGGAGTCGTGATGAGCACGCCCTGATCACGTCTCGCGCGACACGACGCCGGCCCCCGCGGCGATCGCCAGCGCGAACAGCGCCACCACCACGAGCGCGATCGGCAGGCTGCCGAGCAGCTGTGACAGGCCGCCGATGACCGGTGGGCCGACGACGAATCCGGCGTAGCCCACCGTCGACACGGCGGCGATGCCGGCGTGGCCGGCGCGTCGGCCGCTCGCGCTGAACAGGATCGGGACGAGGTTCGCGTAGCCGAGCCCCACGATCGCGCAGCCGGCGACCGCGGCGGCGTACGGGGCGACGAGGGCGAGCGTGAGTCCCGCGGCGGCGAGCACGCCGCTCGCGCGCAGCGTCCGCGCGCGACCGACCGCGGCGATCACCGCGTCGCCGGTCGCGCGGCCGAGCGTCATCGCGACCGAGAACGCCGCGTAGCCGAGCGCCGCGGCGGCCGGCGCGGCGCCGGTGGTGCGCTCGAGCAGGAGCGCGCTCCAGTCGGCCATCGCGCCCTCCCCGAACATGCCGCAGAACGCGAGCGCGCCGAGGGCCACGAGCGCCCCGTCGCGCAGCAGCGTCCCGAGCGAGAGGTGCGCATGATCGTCCGGCGCGTCGGGGTGTGGCGTGTCGCGCAGGAGATGGCGGCTGACGAGCGCCGAGACGACCGCGCACCCCGCGCCGACGCCGGCGAGCGTGGCGGCCGCGGGGGAGCCCGCGCGCAGGAGCAGCGCGGCGATGCCCGCCCCGGCGAAGCCGCCGAGGCTGAAGCACGCGTGGAACGTCGACATGCGCGGCGCGCCGACGCGCAGCTCGTACAGCGTCGCCTGCGCGTTCATCGGCACCTCGGTGGCGCCCCGCGTGAAGCCGAGCAGCGCGGTCGCGGCGACGAGCGCGGCGAGCGACGGCGCGAGCGCGGGGAGCGCGAGCGTGAGGCACGCGGCGACCGACGCGACGCGCGTCATGCGGCGGCTGCCGAAGCGCGTGGCGAGCGCGCCGGCCATCGGCTGCGCGACGAACGCGCCGGCGACGAGCCCCGCGAGCGCGGCGGAGAACGCGAGATCGGAGAGGCGCAGCCCGCTCTTCACGAGCGGCAGGTGCGCGACCCAGACGCCGAACGTGAGCCCGTCGATCAGGAAGACGGTCGCGACGGCGACGCGCGCCGCATCCCAGCGCGCGCTCAGGGCCGCTTCAGCAGACCGCGGAGACCGGACCTCACCTTGTCCTTCGCCGACTGCTTCGCCGAGGCGCTCGCGCGCTTCTTGGCCTCGTCGTACGCGAGCTGCACGACGAGCGCGTCGTGGGAGCGCGTGAGCGCGGGAGCGAGCTTCTCGACCGCGCCGACGTAGTCGCGGTTGTCGAGGCGCACGAGCCCCGCCGCGAAGTCGACGATGACGCGCGCGTCGTCGATGCGGTTGCGCTGCTGCTGCTTCTGCAGCGAGTCGAGCGAGGCCGGCGACAGGGCGATGGGGAGCGCGCTCACGAGCTCGTGGGCGAGCTTCTGCTGCAGCTTGAAGAAGTCGTCCGCGTTGCCCTGCACCTTCGCCGTGCGCACGATCTCGCCGGTCTCGACGCGGATGACGCGCGTGTCGATGCGCATCTGCGGGTCGACGGCGGAGAACGCGCCGGTGAGCAGGTATTCGGCGCCGAGCAGCTTGCCGGCCCGCACCGCGGTCGCCGGATCGAACATGGAGAGCTGCTGGAGCTGCTGCTCGGCGAGCACGTTCTGGAGGCGCTCGCGCTCGACGAGGCGGATCTGCGGCACGGCCGAGAGATCCGTGATGAGCATGGCGGAGATGCCGCGGCCGAGCGGGTCGTAGTCGGTGCGGCCGGAGTTGTTGTCGAAGTACAGCACGGCGACGGTCCGCACGCGCCCGCTGTCGGCGGGCTGCGCCTTCGTCACGGGCTGCCCGGCGAGCACGGCGGGCGCGGCGAGGGCGAGCGCGAGGGTGATTCGGCGGGACCAGCGGAACATCGGGGACGGGCGCATCGCGACGACTCCGGCGGCGAGAGAGTGCGGCCCGCGCGGCACGCAGCGGGCTGCAGAGTAACGTGTGGGGCGGTGCGGAGCGTCGCAATGCGCCCCGCGGGTTCCGTGCACGACGGCGCGCGGTGCCCGGATGTTGCACTCTCCGGCGGTGCAGCCGGCGCGCTCGACCGCGCGGCGACCGACCCGACGATCAGCGGAGGTGTGCATGCAATCGGTACATGATGGACAGTGCGGGCTCTGCGCCCACTTCGGCGAGCACCACCAGGGCGACGGCCAGCTCACGCAGATCCGCCAGCGCCGCCAGGCGCCGGAGACGCTCACGGACGAGTGCGGCCACCCCCGCCACGCCTCGCTGCACCTCGTGGTGACGCCGATCAGCGGGTGCGACGGCTTCGAGCCGGCCCGGCGGTGAGCTGCGCGGCTGCGTCGCTGCGTGGCTGCGTAACGGCACCGCCACGCAGCCACGCAGCCACGCAGCCAGCCTCACTCCACGTACCGCAGCTTCTCCGGATTCAATACGCGGTAGACGGCCGAGATCCGATCACCGTCCATGTCGATGGCGGTGACGCAGTAGAGGTGGCCGAACGCGTAGCTCGCGATGGCGGGCTCGCCGTTGAGCGAGCGCACCTCGTGCGTGATCGGGAGGCGGTACTTCCGCTGGATGCCGAGCAGGAAGCGCGTGATGCGGTCGGGGCCGCGGAGGACGTTGCGCGCGGCGGGGACGCGGCCGCCGCCGTCGCTCGTGAACGTCGCGTCGGGCGCGAACACGGCGAGCAGCGCGTCGCGGTCCTCGGCCTCGAGCGCGGCGAGGAAGCGGCCTAACAGTCGCTCGCGTGCGTCGGGCGGCGCGGCGAAGCGCGAGCGGCCGCCGCGCACCCGCTCACGGGCGCGGTGCACCATCTGCCGCACCGCGGGGACGCTCGCCTCGAGCACGCGCGCGATCTCGTCGTAGTCGGCCTCGAACACCTCGCGGAGCAGGAACGCCGCGCGCTCCTCCGCGCCGAGCCGCTCGAGCAGCACGAGCAGCGCGAGCGACAGGTCCGACGCGAGCTCCTCGTTGTCGGCGACGCGCTCGGTCGCGATCGGCTCGGGGAGCCACGGACCGGCGTACGCGCGCCGCTCGGTCTCGAGCCGCCGCAGCCGGTCGATGGCGAGCCGCGTGACGACGGCGACGAGCCAGCCTTCCGGTGCGCGCACGTCGGTGCGGTCGGCCTGCTGCCACCGCAGATACGCTTCCTGCACGATGTCCTCGGCCTCGGCCGCGTCGCCGAGCATGCGATAGGCGACGCCGAAGAGGCGCGGGCGGTAGTGCTCGAGATCGTCGGTCGAGTGCTGGAGCTGCTCCATGCCTGAAAAGACGCGACCCGGCCGGGGATGTGACAAGGGGCTCGACGGGCTCACGCGGAGGCGCGGAGAACGCGGAGAACAACAACACAGCGAGTTGGCCTTCTCCGCGTTCTCCGCGCCTCCGCGTGAGAGAAGCTGTCACACGCCGCGCCCGTCCCCGTCTTTCGGGGTGAACGTCCAACGGAGCGAGAGATGACGAGACGAATCGATCATGCGCGCGTGGCACCCGAGGCGGTGCGCGCGATGTCGGGGCTGGAGTCGTACGTGCGGCGGTCGGGGCTGGAGCCGGAGCTGGTGGAGCTGGTGAAGCTGCGCGCATCGTACATGAACGGCTGCTCGTACTGCGTCGACATGCACACGAAGGACGCGCGGCTCGCCGGCGAGACCGAGCAGCGGCTGTACGCGGTGCCGGTGTGGCGCGAGACGCCGTTCTTCACGCCGCGCGAGCGGGCCGCGCTGGCGTGGACGGAGTCGGTCACCGCGCTCGCCGTCACGGGCGTGCCCGACGAGGCGTACGACGAGGTGCGCGCGCACTTCTCCGAGGAGGAGATCGTCGCGCTCACGATGGCGATCGTCGCCATCAACGGATGGAACCGGCTCGCGGTGAGCTTCCGCGCGGAGCCGGGCACGTACCAGCCGCGCGAGCGCGTCGCGGCGCACGCGTGAGCGGTACGCGCATCTTCGTGACCGGCGCGACGGGCGTGGTCGGGCGGCGCGTGGTGCCGCTGCTCGTCGCCGCCGGCCACGCGGTCACCGCGGTGGGACGCTCGCCGGAGAAGCGTTCGGCGCTCGAGCGCCAGGGCGCCGCCGCGGTGGACGTGGATCTGCTCGACGCGGCCGCGCTGCGGCGCGCGCTGCACGGGCACGACGCGGTGCTGAACCTCGCGACGCACATGCCGCGCTCGACGAACCGCATGCTGCTCCCCAGCGCGTGGCGCGAGAACGATCGCGTGCGGCGCGACGGCTCCGCGGCGCTCGTCGACGCGATGCTCGCGGCGGGCGTGCCGCGACTCGTGCAGGAGTCGTTCGCGCCGATCTACGAGGACGGTGGCGACGCGTGGATCGACGAGTCGTGGCCCGTGCGGCCCGCACCGTACAACGAATCGGTGCTCGACGCGGAGCGCTCGGAGGCGCGGTTCACCGAACGCGGCGGGACCGGCGTGGTGCTGCGCTTCGCGCTGTTCTACGGCCCCGACTCGACGTTCCTGCACGACGCGATGCCGATCGCGCGCCGGGGGTGGCTCGCGCTGCCCGGCGACGCGAGCGCATTCGTGTCGTCGGTGTCGCACGACGACGCGGCGACGGCGGCGGTCGCCGCGCTCGGCGTGCCCGCCGGGATCTACAACGTCACCGACGACGAGCCGCTGACGCGCGGCGCGTGGGGCACGGCGCTCGCCGCCGCGTTAGGCGCCCCGCCCCCGCGCCCGCTCCCGCGCTGGCTCACCCGACTCGGCGGGAGCACGCTCGAGCTGCTGTCGCGGTCGCAGCGGATGTCGAACCGCAAGCTGCGAGCGGCGGCCGGGTGGGCGCCGCGGTATACCAGCGTGCGTGAGGGATTCGCCGCCGTCGAGAGGCGCATACTGCGCAGTTGACGGCGGCGGCGATACGGCGCTGACGGTGAAGCGCGATGAGGCGCAAGCGACGTCTCACATCGCGACACGGCGCCGTGCCGCGTGGTGCCGCGATGTGAGCGTCGCTAGCGCAGCATCGCGCCGTATCGACCGCGCCGTACCGCCTAACGAAGTCGCACCAGGGTCACGAGCACGTCCTGCGGCAGCGCGTTCCACGACAGCGCGCCGGCCTTCCCGGCACCCACGGTGAAGCGGAGGTACGCCCCCGTGCCGCCGGGGAGGCCCAGCGCGATCGGCGTGCCGCTGGCCACGGGCGTGGTGCGCAGCGGGTACGAGCCGTCCACGTTCGGCATGGCGAACACCGAGCGCAGGTTCCAGCTCTGCATCTGGTAGCGCGCGTCCGCGCCCGGCACGTCGTCGAGCGCGAGCATGACGCCCCAGTCGCGGAACAGCGCGGCCGGATCGGTGCCGAGCGACTGCCGGAGGTTCGTGAGGCCGACGGCGTTCGAGTTCACGATCTTCTGCCAGAGCGTCTCCTGCGCCGCCGGCTGCACGCGGTCGGCGGCGTAGCGGAGGAACGACCAGGCCGCGCCGCGCGTCTCGAGCGAGTCGTTGTCGGCGTACGGCGAGTTGCGCACGGTGTTCTGCAGGTACAGCCCGAACCGGTCGAAGTTCTCGATGCCGTCGTCGCCGAACGCGTTCGTGATGGTCGTCGACGAGCGCAGCGTCGGCGCGTCGATGTCGCGGCCGGGGCCGAGTCCCGCGCGCGCGTAGAACAGCAGCTCCTCCGCGATGTGCGCCAGCCCCTCGTCGAGCCACGGCTCCTCGAACCCGACCGACTGCGTGTTCACGTAGAGCCGCCGCGACGAGTTGATGAGGTGCTGGTACTCGTGCGCGACGGTGGCGATGGTGACGCGCGTGATGAACGATTTCGTGAAGCGGTTGCCGTTCACCATCCCCGTCGGGTCGGGGACGAGCAGGTAGAACATCTCGCCGACGTTGCTCGTCGCGCACGCCGGCAGGTCGCGCGTGGCACGCGTCGGGAACAGGTCGCGCGAGTCGAAGAAGCCGCCGACGTACGCGTCGGAGTTGCGCGGCGTGAGCGCGTTCACGGCGCTCGTGAAGAACATGATGACGTGCCCGTTGCCGTCGATGTCGGTCGGCTGGCCGAAGTTGCGCGTGTCGATCGCGTCGACGAGCGTGTCGAACGTGGTGGCGATCGACTGGTAGTCGGCCGTGGTGAAGCCGCCCGTGGGGTTCAGCGTGTCGGCGACGACGATCGCCCTGCCGCTCACCGCCACCACGACGCCGCCGCGGTAGTCGGGGTTGGAGCACGGCAGGTCGCTGTTCGCGTTCAGCCGCACGACGGTGCCCACGCTCACGTTCCCCGGGATCACCGAGCGCCGGAGCGTGGAGCTCGTGCGCGCCGCGTACCAGCCGCGCGCGGCGGAGATCATCGGCGTCAGCTCGGCGATGCGCCGCAGGCGGAGTCGCGCCTCGAACGCGTCGCGGAACGCGGGGGCGCCGACCACGTCGGGCACGACGTCCGACGAGACGCCCGGCACCGGCGCGCGGCTCGCGAGCACGCCCGTCACCGGATCGACGCCGCTGGCCTGCACGGTGACCGCCGCGCGCGCGCCCGGATCGGACGCGGTGTTGAACGGCTCGAGCACGAACTCCGACCCTGCCGCGCCGGCCACGCACACCGAGCTGCCCGAGACGGTCGTCGCCTGGCCCGGCGCGAGCGACTGCGCGCCCGCCGGAGCGCACGTGACGGTGGGCGGCATGACGGTCGACCCGCTGGCTGAGAGCGTCGTGCTGATCGTCGTCCCCTGCACCGTGGCCGTGACCTGCACCGCGCCGGCGTTCGCGCCGAGCGTGAGCTGGGTGCTCGCCTGGCCGCTCGCGTCGGTGACGGCGCTCGACGGCGACACGGTGCCGGTGCCGGAGGTGACCTGGAAGACGACGGTCGCGCCGGGGACCGCGCTGCCGTTGGCGGTCGTGACCTTCACGACGAGCGGCGCGGGGAGCGCGGCACCCGCCGCCGCGGTCTGGCCGCTGCCGCTCACCACGCTCACCGCCGCCGCGGCGAGCGCCGGGCTGGTGCTGCTGCTCGGCCCCGTCGCCCGGGCCCCGCCGTCGCCGCCGCACGCGGCGCCGAACGCGAGGAGGAGCCCCCACGCCGCGCGGTGGGCGCGGCGCTCACGATCGTTCGACGCTGCGGAGTGCGACATGGGGCACCTGCTTCGGCTGCGACGGCGGCCCGCTGCTGCCGGGCCGGTGGACGGCAGGGCTCTAAAGCATCCTGCGAGCCACGTAACGCGTCCGGCTACGGGCAGTCCTGCGCGCCCACGGTGGCGCCGACGATCGAGCCGGCGGGCACGGTGAGCAGCGCGATCCAGTTCTCCTTCGGCAGGAGGCCCAGGAGTCCCACACCCGTCCCGATGGCCGAGACGGCGAGCGCGTGACGGAAGCGGCGGGTGCGTCCGCACTTGCTCTCCAGGCGGGGGACGGCCGCGCCGTAGGCAGCGCCGATCATCCCGCCGATACCCGCGCCGACCAGGCCGGCCGCGTGGTGCTCGCCCCCGCGGCTCGGCCGACTCAACCCCTCGCCGGCCGCGACGCCCACGTACGCGCCGATCGCGTAGCCGACCATCGCGCCGATGACGCGCCCCGACGGAACCGCGGAACCGCCGCCCATCGGCGGCGGGCGTGGCTGCGACAGGTGGGCCTCGGCTCCCACTCGGAGCGCGTCGCCACGCTGGGCCGCGGCGACGGAGGGTGCGAGGACGACGGCGACGGCGGCGAGTCGGCTGGCGCGGAGCACGCCGGGTCGCTTGCAGGTCACGAGCCGGCTGGCCGGCAGCCGTGCGCCCCGGCCGTCGCCCCAACGACGGAGCCGATGGGAACGGTGAGCAGCGCGGGCCACCCCCCGAAGCCGAGGCCGACGAGCCCGGCCGCCCCGCCGAGCGCCGCGCCGCCGATCGCACGGCCGAACCGCCGTCCAGTCTCGCAGCGGCTCCCGAGCTCGGGGAGCGCGGCACCCGCCGCCGCGCCGACCACTCCGCCCGCCATCGCGCCGAGAAGCGCCTCGCCGAAGCCTTCGAAGTCGCCGCCGGTGTGCTTCCGGAAGCCGTAGCCGACGTACGCCCCGGTGTACGCGCCGCCGGCCCAGCCGAGGATCGCGCCACCGGTGCGGAGCACCGCGGCGCCGGGCGGCGGGGCGCGATGCGGCGGCTGGCTGTCGACGGCCGGACCGGGCGGACGGGCGCCGACGCGCAGACGCTCGGCGTGCTGAGCGCCGGCGTGCTGCGCGGTCGTGACGAGGGCGGCGGCGGCGAGGCCGGCGGCGAGTGCGGTACGAGGCATGCCGCGATTCGTACACGGCGCCGCGCGGCCGGTTTCGCGCCTTGCGGTGGTCGTGCACCGTCGGCACAATCGGGCCACCCGCCCCCCGGAGACACGGTTCCCGTGAAGCCCACCGACGTAACGCGCCCCGAGTACTACCACCGCGTGGTGGACTGTCAGTGGGCGTGCCCCGCCCACACGGACGTGCCGAAGTACCTGCGGCTCATCGGCCAGGGGCGGTACACCGAGGCGTACCTCGTCAACCGCGAGTCGAACGTCTTCCCGGGCATCCTGGGGCGCACCTGCGACCGGCCGTGCGAGCCGGCGTGCCGGCGCGGGCGGGTGGACGGCAAGCCGGTCGCGATCTGCCGCCTGAAGCGCGTCGCGGCCGACCTGCGCGACGACGTGCGCGACTTCCTGCCGACGGCGCCCGACGTGAAGAACGGCAAGCGCGTCGCGCTCGTCGGCGCGGGCCCGGCGTCGCTCACGGTCGCGAACGACCTCGTGCCGCTCGGCTACCAGTGCACGATCTTCGAGCAGCACGACCGCGCGGGTGGACTCATGCGGATCAACATCCCGTCGTTCCGCCTCCCCGCCGAGGTGCTCGACGAGGAGACGCAGTCGATCATCGACATGGGCGTCGAGGTGCGCTACGGGACGCCGGTCACGAGCCTCACGGCGCTGCTCGACGAGGGCTGGGACGCGGTGTTCGTCGGCTCCGGCGCGCCGAAGGGGAAGGAGCTCGAGCTGCCCGGCCGCCACGACGCGCCGGCGAACGTCCACATCGGCATCGAGTGGCTCGCGAACGTGCACTTCGGGCACGTCGACCGCATCGGCGAGCGCGTGCTCATCATCGGCGTCGGCAACACGGCCATGGACTGCTGCCGCACGGCGCGGCGGCTGGGCGGCAAGGACATCTCGGTGATCGCGCGCCGGTCGCGCCAGTACTTCAAGGCGTCGCCGTGGGAGCTGGAGGACGCCGAGGAGGAAGGGGTGCACATCGTCGAGAACCACTCGCCGAAGCGCTTCGTCATCGACGGCGGGCGGCTGGTCGGCCTGGAGTTCGAGGCGCCCAACGGAACGGTCGTGCTGCCGTGCGACGACGTGATCCTCGCGATCGGCCAGGAGAACGCGTTCCCGTGGATCGAGCGCGACGCCGGCGTCGCGTTCGCCGACGGGATGCCGGTGGTCGACAAGGTGACGTTCCAGAGCACGCGTCCCGGGGTGTTCTTCGGCGGCGACGCGGCGTGGGGACCGCAGAACATCATCTGGGCCGTCGCGCACGGGCACCAGGCGGCGATCAGCATCCACAACCACTGCCGCGGCGTCTCCGTCGACGAGCGCCCGCCGGAGGGGATGACGCTCGTCAGCGCCAAGGTCGGGATGCACGCGTGGGCGTACAGCAACGACTACAACGCCGCGACGCGCCAGAAGATGACGCACGCGGACCTCGAGGAGCGGTTCAGCCGCCTGTCGATGGAGGTGGAGCTGGGCTTCACGCCCGAGCAGGCGGCGACCGAGGTGGAGCGGTGCCTCAACTGCGACATCGAGACGCACTTCACGTCGAGCACGTGCATCGAGTGCGACGCGTGCGTGGACGTGTGCCCGGTGAGCTGCCTGTCCATCGTGCCTAACGCGGAGGACCCCGCGACGCTGCTCGCGAGCCTCGTCGCCCCGCCGGTGAACCCGACGCAGCCGCTCTACGTGTCCGACGCGCTGCCGCAGACGGCGCGCGTGATGGTGAAGGACGAGGACGTGTGCGTGCACTGCGGCCTGTGCGCCGAGCGGTGCCCGACGGCGGCGTGGGACATGCGCACGTTCGAGCTACAGCTGCCGTACGCCGGCCGGCCGGCGACCGACCACCGCGCGCTGCCGATGTACGCGGCGCCGCGCACGCTGCAGGTGGCGCGATGAGCGGCATCAACGATTTCGCGTTCAGGATCGGCACGGTCAACGGCACGGGCTCGGCGAGCGCGAACGGCCTGCTCATGCAGGCCATCTTCCGCATGGGCATCCCGGTGTCGGGGAAGAACCTGTTCCCGTCGAACATCCAGGGGCTGCCGACGTGGTACGAGATCCGGGTGAGCGGCGACGGCTGGATCGCGCGGCCGTCGGACGTCGACCTCGTCGTCGCGCTGAACCCGGCGACGTACGCGAAGGACGTCGCGGCGGTGCGCACCGGCGGCTACCTGCTCTACGACTCGTCGTGGCCGCTCGACGCGGCGCTCGCGCGCGACGACGTCCACGTGCTCGGCGTCCCGTTCGGCGCGCTGTGCACCGAGGCGTTCACGGGCGACCGCGAGCGCACGCTGCTCCGCAACATCGCCTACGCCGGCGCGCTGTCGGCGCTGCTCGACATCGACACCGCGGTGCTCGACGCGCTCGTGAAGGAGCGCTACGGCAAGAAGCCGAAGCTGCTCGACGCGAACGCGAAGGCGCTCGCGCTCGGCGCGGAGTACGCGCGCACGCAGTACGGGTGCCCGCTGCCGTTCCACCTGGAGCCGATGGACGCCACGCGCGACCACGTGCTGCTGGATGGGAACACCGCCGCGGGGCTGGGCGCGCTCTACGCCGGCGCGACGGTCGGCGCGTGGTACCCCATCACGCCGAGCACGTCGCTCATGGAGGCGTTCACCGAGTTCTGCGCGCGGTGGCGCGTGGACCCGGCGACGAAGCAGAAGCGCTACTGCATCCTGCAGGCGGAGGACGAGCTATCCGCGGCGGGGATGGTCGTCGGCGCGGGATGGGCGGGCGCACGCGCGTTCACGTGCACGGCGGGCCCCGGCATCTCGCTCATGCAGGAGTTCATCGGCCTCGCGTACTACGCGGAGATCCCCGGCGTGTTCTTCGACGTGCAGCGCGCGGGCCCCAGCACGGGGATGCCGACGCGCACGCAGCAGGCGGACCTCTTCTCGCTGGCCTACGCGTCGCACGGCGACACGAAGCACATCGTGCTGTTCCCGGCGAGCCCCGAGGAATGCTTCACGATGGCCGCCGCCGCGTTCGACCTCGCGGAGCGGTACCAGACGCCGGTGTTCGTGGCGAGCGATCTCGACATCGGCATGAACGACTGGATGTGCCGACGGTTCACGTGGGACGACGCATACCGCCCCGACCGCGGCAAGGTGCTCGGCAAGGCGGAGCTGGACCGCATCGCGAAGTTCGCGCGCTACCGCGACGTCGACGGCGACGGCATCGCCGCGCGCACGCTGCCCGGCGTCGACCCGCGCGGCGCGTACTTCACGCGCGGCTCCGGACACGACGCGAACGCCGCGTACACCGAGGACTCCGCGGAGTACCGCGAGGTGGTGGACCGGCTCGCGCGCAAGATCGCCGGCGCCGCCGACACCGCCCCGCAGCCGGTGATCGACGCGGTGCCTAACGGCTCCGACGGCGAGCCGGCGGTCGGCGTCGTGTCGCTCGGCGGGTGCGACGGTGCGGTGCGCGAGGCGACGGCGACGCTGCGCGCGCTCGGCGTGGCGGTGGACTACCTGCGCGTGCGGGCGTTCCCGTTCGCGGCGAGCGTGCGCGAGTTCCTGGAGTCGCATCCGCGGCTGTTCGTCGTGGAGCAGAACCGCGACGCGCAGCTCCGATCGCTGCTCGCGATCGAGACCGGCGTGGCGCGCGACCGCATGACCGCGGTGCTCGACTACGGCGGACTGCCGCTCACCGCGCGCGTGGTCGTGGATGCCGTGTTGTCGGGACTCGGGACTCGGGACTCGGGACTCGGAAGCCCGCTGGCTGCGAGTCCCGAGTCCCGAGTCCCGAGTCCCGCCCCCCGAGTCCCAACCGTCGTATGACGAGCATCGCGAAGCCCCCCGTCCGACACCGCGCGCTGCCGACCAATGCGCTCGGCCTCACGAAGCGCGACTACGAAGGGGCGATGTCCACGCTGTGCGCGGGGTGCGGGCACGACTCCGTGACGGCGGCGATCGTGCAGGCGTGCTTCGAGCTCGACATCGCGCCGCACACGCTGGCGAAGCTCTCCGGCATCGGCTGCTCGTCGAAGACCACCGCGTACTTCGTGCGGCAGGCGCACGGCTTCAACTCGGTGCACGGGCGCATGCCGTCGGTGGCCACGGGCGCGCAGGCCGCGAACCGCCACCTGGTGTGCGTCGGCGTCTCCGGCGACGGCGACTCGCTGTCGATCGGGCTCGGGCAGCTCTGCCACGCCGTCGGCCGCAACGTGCGCCTCACCTACGTGCTGGAGAACAACGGCGTCTACGGCCTCACGAAGGGGCAGTTCTCGGCCTCCGCGGACGTCGGCTCGACGTCCAAGCGCGGGCAGAAGAACGTGCAGCCGCCGATCGACCCGGTGCTGCTCGCGCTCACCCTCGGCGCCACGTTCGTCGCGCGGTCGTTCTCCGGCGACAAGAAGCAGCTCGTGCCGATCCTCAAGGCGGCCCTCGTGCACGACGGCTTCGCGCTCGTCGACGTGATCTCGCCGTGCGTGAGCTTCAACGACCACGAGGGCTCGACGAAGAGCTACCGGTTCACGCGCGAGCACGCGACCGACGTCACCGAGATCGACCTCGTGCCGCTGCGCCGCGAGATCGCCGCCGAGGGCGACGCCGGCGCGGCGCTCGACGTGCCGATGCACGACGGCACCGTGCTGCGCTTCCGGGCCGTCGACGCCGGCTACGACCCGACCGACCGCGCGGCCGCCTACGCGCACGTGCGCGCCCTGCGCGAGCGCAACGAGATCGCGACGGGCCTCCTGTTCGTCGACCCGAACGGCTCCTCGCTGCACGAGGTGCAGGGCACGGTGGAGGCGCCGCTCGCCACCCTGCCGTTCGAGTCGCTGTGCCCCGGGCGCACGGCGCTCGATGCATACATGGACGAGCTGCGCTAGGCTCCTCGTAGTCGGCGCAGTCGACGCTGCCGAAGTCCCCCTCTTCCCGCCCCGCCGCCGAGCGCGCGACGCCGTGCCTCCGGTCCCGATGCTGATGTATCACCGTGTGTCGGAGTGCCCGGCGGGATCGCGGCACCCCGAGATCACGGTCGCGCCGCAGCGATTCGCCGAGCAGCTCGCGATGCTGCGCGCGCTCGACTGCACCCTCGTGCCGCTGTCGACCTACCTCGCGTACCGCCGCGGCGAGGGGGCGCTGCCGCCGCGCGCCGTCGTCGTGACGTTCGACGACGGGTACCTCGACAACTACGCGACCGCGTTCCCGATCCTCCGGGAGTTCGGCGCCGGCGCGACGATCTTCCTCGTCTCGTCGCTCCTCGGGGGCACCAACGTGTGGGATCCCGACGAGCCGCAGACGCCGCTCATGGGCACGTGCCACGTGCGCGAGATGCAGCGCGCCGGCATCGACTTCCAGTCGCACACCGCGACGCACGCGCGGCTCACCGCGCTCGCGCCGGCGTGCGCGCTCCGCGAGCTCGCCGAGTCGCGCGACGCGCTCGCCCAGCTCCTCGGCGCGCCGGTGCGCGCGGTCGCGTACCCGTGGGGCGCGCACGACGAGACGGTGCAGCGCCTGGCCGAGGACGCGGGCTACGAGGCGGCGACGATCGTGCGCCGGCGCGTGAACTTCGACGACACGCCGCCGTTCGCGCTGCGCCGCATCGGCGTGTGGCGCAGCACCACGGTGGCGCGGCTCGCGTGGGACATCCTCCGGCTGCGGTGGCGGGGCGCGTGACGCACGACGCGCTGCGCCACTTCGAGGGTCTGTACCGGGCGGAGGACGAGCCGTGGTCGTTCAGCGAGCGCGGGGTGGAGACGCTGCGCCACGAGCGCGTCGCGCGCATCGTCGCCGAGCTCGCGCCGCGACGCACGCTGGACCTCGGCTGCAGCCTCGGGCAGCTCACCCGACGACTCGCCGAGCTGCCCACGGAGCTGCACGCGATCGATCTCTCGCCGACCGCGGTGCGGCGCGCGCGCACGCTGCTCCCCGGGCCGGCGTACGCGTGCGGCAGCGCGACCGAGCTGCCGTTCGCGCCCGCGGCGTTCGACGCGATCGTCGCGTCGGACGGGTTGTACAGCTGGCAGCTCGGCCCCGCGGAGTGCGCGACGACGCTGTGCGAGATCCACGACGCGCTCGTACCGGGCGGGCACGCGGTGCTCACGGAGCACATGCGCCCGTCCCGCTTCCACGAGTTCGTGGGGATGATCGAGGCGAGCCCGCTGCGCGTCGTGTCGGTGCGCCACTTCCACGACCGGCCGTGCTACCAGTTCGAGGGGTGGCTGAAGGCGGTGCGGCACACGCGCGGGGCGCGCGCGCTGCGCGGGAGCCGCACGGTCGCACGGGCGCTCTGCGCGCTCGGCCGACCGTTCGGCGCGGCGGGGTCGCGGCACATCTGCGTCGTGGCGAGGCGCGAGGGCTGAGCCGAGGACGTCATGCCGTCCTCCTCTCGCGCATCGTCGGTGCTGTGGGTGGCCGCCGCGCTGCTCGGCGCCGCGATGCTCGCCGCGTCGATGGCGGTCGTCCACGACCGGACGCGCAACCGCGCGGCGGCGCGCGCCGTGATGCTCGCCGTCGCCGACCAGACCGCCGCGCGCGCCTCGGCGCGGCTCACCGCGCTCGCCGCCGAGATGCTCGCGCCGGCGGCGACGAGCGCGGTGCCTAACGCGACCGCGGTCGGCATGCTGGCGCGCGCGCAGCGCGAGGGCGAGCGGTGCCGGTGCCGCGCGGTGCTGCCGGCCAGCGCGTTCTTCCGCCTCGACGCCGCCACCGGCGCGCTCGACGCGGCGACGCTCGCCGGCCCCGTGGCGCCGCCGGCGGTGCTCGTCGAGCTCGCGCGGGCCGAGGCACACCGCGCGCGCGAGCCGCTCGGGCCCACCGTGCACCTCGTGTCCGACCCGCGGCTCGGCGACGATGTGCTCGTGACCCTCATCTGGCACGAAGCGCCCGACGCGGCGCGCGGCGTCGTGGGGCTCGTGGCCGACGCGCGGCGCACCACGGCGCTGCTGTTCGGGCACGACGTCCTGCGCCCGCTGCTCGTCGATCCCGCGTCGGCGCTCGCCACGCTCGACTCGTCGTCGCTCGCCGTGACGGGCGCCGGCGGCGCGCGGCTGTTCGGCGCGATCGACGCCACGCGCGGCATCCGCGCCACCGTGCACCCACGCGGCGCGCTCGACGCGCTCACGATCGCGGTGGCGCTGCACGCCGGTCAGGTCGCGGTGCCGCTCGGGCCGCCCGTGCCCGTCGCGCAGCTCTGGCAGCTCGGCGCGCTGCAGCTCGGCACGGTCGTCGTCATCGTGCTCGCGGTGAGCGCGTCGCGGCGCGAGACGGCGCTCGAGCGCGAGCGCGCCGACTTCGTCGCCGGCGTGTCGCACGACCTGCGCATGCCGCTCGCGCAGATCCTGCTCGCCGGCGAGACGCTCGCGATGGATCGTGCGCGCGACGCGGCCGAGCGTGGACGCCTCGCGAGCTCGGTGGTGCGCGAGGGGCGCCGCCTGCTCGCGCTGGTGGAGAACGTGCTGCTGTTCTCGCGCGCCGGCGCCGTGGGGCTGCGGCCGCGACGTGTCACGGTGCCCGTGCGCGCGCTGCTCGACGACGTCGCCGAGGACGTGCGACTCGCCGCCGACGACGCGGGACGCACGCTCGTCGTGGACGCCGACGCGTCGCTGGCCGCGCACGGCGACCGCGACCTGCTCCGCCAGGCGCTCGTGAACCTCGTCGACAACGCGCTGAAGTACGGCGGCGCGGGACCGGTGACGCTCGGCGCATCGGCCGACGGCGACCGCGTGCGATTCCACGTCGACGACGCCGGCGCGGGCGTGCCGCGCGCGGAGCGCATGCGCGTGTTCGAGCCGTACGAGCGCCTGTCGCGCGACCGCGCCTCGGAGCGCGCCGGCACGGGCCTCGGTCTCGCGGTCGTCCGCAACATCGCCCAGTCGCACGGCGGCCGCGTGTGGCTCGACGACGCTCCCGGGGGCGGCACACGCGCCGTGATCGAGCTGCCGGCATGAGCTCACGAGGGGGACGTGCGGAGCACCTTTGAACCGCAGAGGACGCGGAGGGCCGCAGAGGACTGCCTCTTTGATTTGAACCACAGAGGACACGGAGGGCACAGAGAACACCAACTTTCTTGAAGGGGTTCTCCTCTGTGTCCTCTGCGGTTCAAGAACGAGAGGGTACTTCTCCGCGTCCTCCGCGGCTCCGCGTGAGACCGAATGGCCATGCCTAACATCCTGATCGTCGAGGACAATCGCGACTACGCGGCGACGCTGCGGACGAACCTCGAGCACGAGGGATACGCGGTGACCGTCGCCGCGAACGGGGCGGACGGGCTCGCGGCGGCGCGGGCCGGCGCATTCGATCTCGTGCTGCTCGACCTCATGCTGCCGGCGATGGGGGGCTTCACCGTGCTGCAGCGGCTGCGCGACGAGGGGATCGCTGCACCGGTGCTCCTGCTGACCGCGCTCGGCACCGAGGAGGAGAAGCTGCGAGGCTTCGGGCTCGGCGCCGACGACTACGTCGTGAAGCCGGTGGGGCTGCGCGAGCTGCTCGCGCGCGTGCGCGCCCTGCTCCGCCGCGCCGGCACTGCGGCGACGCCCAACGCCGCGCGTGTCGGTGACCTCGCGATCGACCTCGCCGCACGCACGGTGAAGCGCGGCGACGAGGAGCTCGTGCTGCGTCCGAAGGAGTTCGACCTGCTGGCCGCACTCGTGCGCCACCGCGGCCGCGTCGTGTCGCGCGCCGAGCTGCTGCGCGAGGTGTGGGGCTACGCGCCGGGCGCCGAGTCGCGCACCGTGGAGACGCACCTCGCCGCGCTGCGGCAGCGGTTGGGCGGGGCGGATTACGTCGTCACGGTGCGCGGCGCGGGGTACCGGCTCGCGGATTGACGGCGCCGGTGACGGCGGCTGCGATACGGCGCTGACGGTGAAGCGCCGTGATGCGCGAACGACGTCTCACACCGCGGCACCGCGCCGTACTGCGTGGTTCAGCGGTGCGAGACGGTGCGAGCGCAGCATCGCGCCTCACCGTCAGCGCAGCATCGCCCGCGCCGTTCGAAGCGCACCCGGTTCCCTCAGTCGTCGCGCAGCGTCCGACCGGGGTCCGTGCGCGCCGCGCGGCGGCCCGGAAGTACCGACGACGCGAGCGTCACCGCGAGCACCACGCTCACCACGGCGAGCATCGTCAGCGGGTCGGCCGGCGTCACGCCGTAGAGCAGTCCGGCGAGGAAGCGGCCGCCGGCCACCGCGAGCGCGACGCCGATCGCCGCGCCGCCGAGCGCGAGGCCGAGCGCTTCGCGCACCACCGGGCGCAGCACGTCGGAGGGACGGGCGCCTAACGCGAGGCGGACGCCGAACTCGCGGCGCCGGCGCTGCACGGTGTACGACAGGATGCCGTAGATGCCGACCGCGGCGAGCAACAGCGCGACCGCGGCGAACGCGACCATCAGCAGCATGACGAGCCGCGGCGGATCCACCGACGCGGCGAGCACGCGGTCGAGGCTCCGCGCGCGGCCCAGCGTGAGCGACGGGTCGAGGCGGCGCACCTCGTCGCGCACGACCGCGGCGAGCGTCGCCGAGCCGCCGGCGCCGCGCAGCACGACGTACAGCTTGCGGAACGGGAACTGACGCGCCGACGAGTACATCGCCGGCTCGGGCGCTTCGGTGAGCGCGGTGTTCTTGACGTCCGACACGACGCCGACGATCTCCGCCTCCGCCGACTCGCGGATGCGGTGGCCAAGCGGCCCGATGTTGCGCGACGTGAGCGCGACGCGGCGACCGACCGGGTTCTCGTCGGGCCAGAACCGGCGCGCCATCGTCTCGTTGATGACGACCACGCCCGGCGCGTCGGCGTCGTCGCGCGCCTCGAACGTGCGTCCTCGCAGGAGCCGCACGCCGAGCGCGTGGAAGTAGCCCTCGTCGACCGACACGTACTGCGTCGTGCGCTCGCCCTGCGGGTCGTCACTCGGCGCGTCGACGATGCGGAACGGGATGCGCCAGCCGGCGTCGAGCGGGAGGAAGTTCGTCGCGCCCGCGGCCGTGACGCCGGCATGCGTGCGCACGCCGGTCATGAGCGACGCGTAGAAGCTCGCGACGCGCGTCCAGTCCTGATAGCGCGCGTCGGGGAGCTGCACGTCGACCGCCACGGCGCTCTCGGGGGCCGCGACGCCGGTGTGCTGGCGGAGCAGCGTCGACACGGTGCGCACGAGGAGTCCGGCACCGCACAGCAGCGCGACGGCGAACGCGACCTCGGCGACGACGAGCGCGCTGCGCTGGCGGCGCGCGACGCGTCCGCCGGACATCCCGCGTCCGTGATCGCGCAGCGTCGACTGGAGCGAGTCGCGCGTCGCCGCGAGCGCCGGGGCGAGCCCGAACGCGAGCGTGGTCGCGAGCGCGAGCACGGCGGCGAACGCGAGCACCGGTGCATGCATCCCCACCTCCGCCGCACGCGGCACGTCGACCGGCGTCCAGGCGAGGAAGCCGCGCACCGCCGCCCACGCCACGAGCAGCCCGAGCGCGGTGCCTGCCGTGCCGAGCACGAGGCTCTCGGCCAGGAGCTGGCGCACGAGGCGCGCGCGCGTGGCGCCGAGCGCGGTGCGGACCGCCGTCTCCGCACGGCGCGTCGTGGCGCGGGCGAGCAGCAGGTTCGCGACGTTGATGCACGCGACGAGCAGGAGCAGGCCCGAGGCACCGAACAGCGCGAGGAGCCCCGGTCGGAACACGCCGGCCACGTCGTCGCGCAGCGGCACCGCCTCGGCCGCCCAGCCGGCGTTCGTCGCGGTGTGCTCCGCGCCGAGTCGCGCGCCTAACGCAGCGAGGTCGCGGGTCGCGCGCTCGGGGGCGACCCCCGGCGCGAGGCGCGCGACGGCGCCCATGAAGTGCGCGCCGCGGCTGTGCTGCGTCATGTCCCACTGCAGCCGCTGCCAGACGTCGGTCTCGCCCGGGAACTGGAAGCCGGGCGGCATGACGCCGACGACGGTGAACACCGCGCCGTTGAGGCGCACCGTGCGACCGACGGTCGACGGCGCGGCGCCGAAGCGCGTGCGCCACAGCCGGTCGCTGATGACGGCCTCCGCCTCCGTGCCGTAGAGGCGCGGCGTGATCGGGAACGCGCGGCCGATCTGCGGCGCGACGCCGAGCACGCGGAACAGGTTCTCGCTCGCCTCCACGGTCGGGACGCGGATCGGCTCTCCGACGTCGTCGACGAGATCGACCTCCGGGCGCCACCACGCCGCGACGTCGTCGAAGTCGCGGCCGAGCGCGCGGTAGTCCATGAGGTTCACCGGCGAGAGCGGCTGGCGCGCGAGCCCTTTCGCGGTGTTCCCCTCGAACAGCATGACGAGCCGGTCGGGGTGCGCGTACGGGAGCGGCCGCAACACCACGCCGTCGACGAGGCTGAAGACCGCGGTGGCGGCGCCGACGCCGAGGCCGAGCGTGAGCAGCGCGGCGAGCGCGAACACCGGGCGCGAGCGGAGCGCGCGCGCGGCGAGGGCGAGGTCGCGCCACACGCCGGCGAGCCGTGCGCCGTCGGCGCGGCCTAACGGCACCGGCTCTCGGCGCGGCCGCCGGGCGCGTCCCAGGAGCGCGGCGTCGGGCATCTCCTCGAGGACGCGTCGGCGTGCCTCGTCGTCGGACAGCCCGCGCAGGCGCAGCTCGGCGAATCGCGCCTCGGCGTGCTGCGCGAGCTCCTCGACGACGTCGGCGTCCTCCACGGACAGCCGGTCGCGGACGACCCGGCCCCATTCGCGCGCGTCGGACATGGCGGCTCCCTATATGTGTCAGTGCCATATATAGGGGTGCGGCCGCGGGCGTCAATGGGCGTTCGTCACCACGCGTGGCTGCGTGGGTGCGTGGCTGCGTCACCTCTCACGCAGCCACGCAGCCACGCAGCGGCCGTCACTGCATCGCGGCGACCGGCTTCGCCGGCTTCGAGCCGTTCATCCGCGGACGCGGCCCGTTCCCCACGTCGACGACGATGTCCTTGATGTAGCTCGCGATCCGCTGGTAGTGCGGATAGTCGATCCACTCCGGCTCGTCGGTGCGCTGGTGGTAGTCGCCGTGCAGACCCGTGAAGAAGAACGCGATCGGCACGCCCTGCAGCGCGTAGTTGTAGTGGTCCGAGCGCCCGTAGATGTTGTTGTACCCCGACCACGTCAGCGTCGTGTCGTACTTGTAGTCGAGCTGCAGCGGGCGCCCCTGCTTCTTGTTCACGCGCGCCACCGTCTCCCCGAGGTCCTTCGAGTCGAAGAAGGAGCCGACGACGCCGAGGTAGTCGGGACCACCGCCGGGGAGATCCTCGGCGCGGCCGCGGCCGATCATGTCGATGTTGATCTGCGCGACGACGGAGTCCATCGGCACCGTCGGGTTCGTGGTGAAGAAGCGCGAGCCCACGAGGCCGCCCTCCTCGCCGGTGTGCCACACGAACAGCACCGAGCGCTTCGGCTTCACCGGCATCGCCTGGATCGCCTCCGCGATCTCCAGCACGCCCATCGACCCCGAGCCGTCGTCGTCGGCGCCGTTGTTGATCGAGTCGAGCCGCGCCTTCGGGTAGAGCCGGCGGATGCTGTCCATGTTGACGCGGATCGACGCGAGCTGCTCCTGCTTCAGCGCGATCATGTCGTTCGCGATCAGCATGCGGTTGCGCGCGTCGTTGAACGCCTTCAGCGAGTCCTTGTCGACCGGCGTCGAGATGCCGATGTGGTCGTTGTGCGCGCCGATCGCGACGTACTCGTGGCGGAGCGCCGGGTCGCTGCCGGGGATGATCGCCACGACGTTGCGCGCCCAGTCGGTCGGGAGCTCGAGGAAGTCGAGCGATGCCGTCACCGTGCCGCCGGCGTCGCCCGCCGAGAGCGACGACACCTCGCGTCCGCGGAACAGCCGCGCTGCCGCGGCGCGCGTGAGGCGCACGGTGGCGGCGGGCGAGAGCTGCGCGATCTGCTGCTTGAGGAGCGTCACCGAGTCGGTCGGCGCGGCCGCCACGCCGCCGCGTCCACCCCGTCCGCCGACCGCGTTCGACGACGCGACCTGCGGCGTGGCGAGCGCCGCGCGCTGCGCGGCCGGCACGGCGTCGAGATCGACCGTCGCGACGGCGGCCGCATCGGCGAATCGGTTAGGCGCCGCGCCGAACCCGCCGCGTCCCGCGAACGCCGGCTGCGGCGTCGGCTTCGCGGCGAGCAGCACGACGAACTTGCCCGCCGCCTGCGCGGCAGAGATCTGCGTCGTCGTATCGCCGGCCGTGCCGCCGAAGACCACCGGCACCGCGCTCACCGCGCGCGGCGCGCGCGCGCCGGGGATCGCGACCCAGTCGGCGAGCCACGTCATCGGGTTCCCGTCGACGGTGAGGCGCGAGTGGTCCGTGAACGTGTGCAGGTGGTACGGCAGCACCTGGAAGTACGTGCCGTTGTCGCCCGCCGGCACGAGGCCGAGCCGCTTCACCTCCGCGGCGATGTAGTCGGTGCCCTTCTTGTTGCCGACCCGCCCGACCTGGCGGCCCTGCATCGAGTCGTCGGCGAACTGGTAGAGCCGGACCTGGAGGTCGCGGACCGTGATCGCCGGCGTGGTGGGGGCCGGCGCGACGTGCGCGGGGTTGCCGAAGCGGTTCGTCGGCCCCTGGCCGTGCGCGGCGAGCGGCGCGACGAGCAGCAGGGATAGCGGGACGTAGCGTGCGCTGTGCATCCTGACTCCGTAGAGGAAAATGGGACTTTCCCTATACGCGCTCGTGACCCCCGGCGCTGGCCGGCCGTCGTCCTGTGACATGACCTCCGAGTCTCCTGGCCCTTCCCCGTCGGACGACCTGCGGTTCGACCGCGTGGTGCGCGACGCGCCCGGCCCCGACACGACGGCGGCCCAACCGACCGTCGCGTGCGCGGGGTGCGGCCGCGCGATCGAGACCGAGTACTGGCACCTGAACGGCAAGAGCGTATGCGCCGACTGCCGGCGTCTGGTGGAGGCGGCGGCGGTGCCGGCGCGCGGTGCGGGCACGTGGGGCCGCGCGGTGCTGTACGGCCTCGGCGCGGCGATCGCCGGCGCGGTCGTCTACTACGCCGTCGTCGCCATCACCGACTTCGAGATCGGCATCGTCGCGATCCTCATCGGCTACATGGTCGGCTGGGCGGTGCGGAAGGCGACGGGCGGACGCGGCGCGCGCGGCTTCCAGATCCTCGCCGCGGTGCTGACCTACTGCGCCGTCGGGCTCGCGTACACGCCGCTCGCGTTCAAGGGCTCGCAGAGCGCCACGAGCGCGGCCGCCGACTCGGCGCGCCGGGCGCCTAACGATTCGGCCAGCACGGATTCGCGTACGCCGGTGCATGCACCGTCGCGTACGCCGTCGCATGCGCCGTCGCTGGCCAAGGCGCTCGTCGTGGTGTTCGCGTTCGCGTTCGCGCTGCCGGTCATCGCCGTCGTCGGCTCGCTGCCATCGGGGCTCCTGAGCGGGGCGATCATCTTCTTCGGACTGCGGCAGGCGTGGCACATGACGGGCGCCCCGCGCGTCGTCGTCACCGGACCGTACCGCGTCGGTGCCGGCTGACCGCTGCGCGAGCTGCGGCACCGAGCTCGCACCGCACGCGCTCGCGTGCCCGGCGTGCGACGCGCTCGTGCACGGCCCGCGCCTGCAGCGTCTGGCCGAGGAGGCGGACGCGGCGACGGCGGCGGGCGACGTCACGACGGCGCGCGCGCGATGGGAGGCGGCGCTGCGGCTGCTGCCCGAGGACTCGCGGCAGCACGCGCTCGTGCGCGCCCGCGTCGCGAGCCTCGACGCGAGCCCCGACGCGAGCCCCGACGCGCCGACGCCGCGCGCGGACGAGACGCCGTGGTGGCGCCGCGGCGCGGGCGGCCTCCTCGCGCTCGTCCTGCTGCTGCTCGGGAAGCTGAAGTTCCTGCTGCTCGGCCTCACGAAGGCGAGCACGTTCCTGTCGATGTTCGGCTTCTTCGCGCTGTACTGGTCGCTCTACGGGTGGCCGCTGGCATTGGGCCTCGTCGTCTCGATCTACATCCACGAGATGGGGCACGTCGCGATGCTGCGGCGGCTCGGCATCGCGGCCGGCGCGCCGCTGTTCATCCCCGGCGTCGGCGCGCTGGTGCTGCTGAAGCAGCGCGTGGACGACCCGGTGCAGGACGCGCAGATCGGCCTCGCCGGCCCGGTCTGGGGGCTCGGCGCGGGGCTCGCGGCGCTCGCGGTGTACGGCACCACGCACACGCCGGTGTGGCTCGCGATCGCGCAGCTCACGGGGTTCCTGAACCTGTTCAACCTGATCCCGTTCTGGCAGCTCGACGGGTCGCGCGGGTTCCACGCGCTGTCGCGCTCGGAGCGGTGGATCGTCGTCGCGGCGATCGCGATCGCGCTGCTGTGGACGGAGCAGCGCATCCTGTTCCTCGTCGGCGGCGTGGCGGTGTGGCGCGCGATGCAGCGCGAGGCCGGGCCCGGCGACCGGCGGGTGCTGGCGACGTTCGTCGTGCTCGTGATGGCGCTGGCGTGGCTCGCGCGCACGGTGCGGTGAGCGCTTCGCCGCACCCCGCGGTTCTTATCGTCCTCTGACATTCGCGCCGACGAGGCGCCGTAGACTCGTCGTGTGACCATCTCCACGACGACTCCGGGCCCGCTCGTGCGCCTGCGCGACGTCTCGCGCGACTACGACGCGGGCGGTCGGCGCTTCGCCGCGCTGCGCGGCGTGCACCTCGACGTGCGGCGCGGCGAATCGGTCGCCGTGGTCGGACGCTCCGGCAGCGGCAAGAGCACGCTGCTCAACCTCCTCACCGGCATCGACCGCCCCACCACCGGCACGATCGACGTCGGCGGCGCGGCGCTGCACGCGATGTCCGAGGGAGCGCTGACCGCGTGGCGCGGGCGACACGTCGGCATCGTGTTCCAGCAGTTCCACCTGCTGCCGACGCTGAGCGTGGCGGACAACGTGCTGCTCGCGATGGACTTCGTGGGCGTGATCCCGGCGCGCGAGCGGCGTACGCGTGCGCTGCACCTGCTCGACCGCGTGGGGCTCGCCGACCACGCCGCGAAGCCGCCCGGCGCGCTGTCCGGCGGCGAGCAGCAGCGCGCGGCCGTCGCCCGCGCGCTCGCGAACGACCCCTCGCTCCTCGTCGCCGACGAGCCGACGGGCAACCTGGACTCGCGCACGAGCGACGCGATCGTGGCGCTGCTGCTGGAGCAGGTCGCCGGCGGCCGCACGCTGCTCGTCGTCACGCACGACGCGGCGATCGCGTCGCGACTCGGCCGCACGGTCACGCTCGACGACGGCCGCGTGGCGCGCGACACGGTGCCCAACGTCCTCCACGCGTCCTGATGCGCGTCGCCCGCAAGACCGTGGCGGATCTGTGGGCGGCACGCGGCCGCGCCGGGCTCGTCGTGCTCGCGATGACGACGGGGCTCGCGGCCGTCGTCTGCGTCGCGGCGACGAACGCGATCCTCGCTCGCGAGATGCGCCGCGGCTTCGCGGCGATCACGCCCGCGTCGGCGATCCTGCGCACGGCGTCGTTCGACACGTCGCTGCTCGCCGCCGTGCGCCGAGTGCCCGGCGTCGCGCTCGCCGACGCGGGGCGCACCCTCGTCGCGCGCACCGGCGCCGACGGCGATCCGCGCACCGTGCTGCTCTACGCCGCGGCCGACTGGCGCCGCCAGCGCGTGAACCGCGTGCGCGCGCAGACCGGCGCGTGGCCGCCACCGCCCGGCGCGGTGCTGCTCGAGCGCGCCGCGGTGCGCGTGGCCGCGTTAGGCACCGGGGCGCCGCTGGTGGTACGCGTCGGCACGCGCGCGCCGGTGCCGCTCGCCGTCGCCGGCACGGTGCACGACTTCAGCCAGGCGCCGGCGTGGCAGGAAGGCGTCGTGTACGGCTACGTCGACGCCGGGACGATGGCGCGCCTCGCCGACACGACGGGCCTGAACGAGTTGCGCATCGTCGCCGACCGGCCCGCGGATCCGTCGCGCATCCGCGACGTCGCAACCCGCATCGCGGCACTGCTCGCCGAGCGCGGCGTCCGCGTGCGCGACGTGCAGATCCCGACGCCCGGAGCACACCCGCACCAGGGGCAGATGGACGCGCTGCTCGGCATCCAGCAGGCGTTCGCCGCGGTCGCGCTGCTCCTCGCCGGCGCGCTCGTCGTGGTGCTGCTCGGCGCGATGCTCGTCCAGCATCGTCCGCAGATCGGCGCCATGAAGGCCGTCGGCGCGAGCCGCCGCGCGATCGCCGGGATGTACGCGCTCTGGATCCTCGTCCTCGCCGGCTGCGCCGAGTCGGTCGCGCTGCCGTTGGGGGTGACGGCGGGGCGGGCGTACGCGCGGTTCATCGCGGAGATGCTGAACTTCGACGTGACCGACGCCCGCGTGCCCGCGCCGCTGCTCGCCGCGCTCGTGCTCGCGGGCGTCGCGCTGCCGCTGCTCGTGTCCGTCGTGCCGATCGTGCGCGCGGCGTCGATCACCACGCGCGAGGCGCTGAGCGACGTCGCGATCGCTCGTGTCACGCCCGGCACGCCCACGCGCGCCGGCGGGCCGCGGCTCGTGGCGTTGGGCGTGGCGAACGCGATGCGGGTGCGCGGCCGCTTCGCGCTCGTCGCCGGCACGGTGGCCCTCGGCGCCGCGATGTGTCTCGCCGCGCTCGACCTCGGCCGCTCGTTCCAGGGCACGGTCGCCGTCACCGTCGCGTCGCTCGGCTACGACGTCGCGTTCGCGGTGAGCGAGGCGCGGTCACCGGAGGAGATCGCCGCGCTCGTGCACGCGCTCCCGGGCGTGGCGTCGGCGGACGCGGTGCCGCGCGTGCGCGCGCTCGCCGCCGACGCGCGCGACGCACAGCCCAACGCGTTCACCGTGCAGGCGGCGATGGGCCGCACGCCGACGTCGCTCGTCGTACAGGGCGGCCGCTGGCTCTCCGACGCCGACGGACGCGACGTCGTCGCGAACCATGCGTGGCTGCACGACCATCCCGGCTACACGGTCGGCGACTCGATCGGCCTGCGCATCGGCGGCGACTCCACGCGGTGGCGGCTCGTCGGCGAGGTGCGCGAGGTGATGGCCGGCGCCACGCTCTACGCGCCGCGCGCCGCGCTCGATGCCGCGACGGCGGGAGCGGCACGCACGACGATCGTGCGCGTCGTCGCCGCTCGACACGACAGCGCCGCCGTGCGCGCGCTGATGGCCGCGATCGGCCGCACGCTCGACGCACGCGGGATCGTGGCGCGCGGCATCGTGAGCCTGCGCGACACCGAGCGGCACCGCGTGGACCACGTGCTCGTCATCACGCGCTTCCTCGTCGCGCTCTCCGGCGCCTGCATCGTCGTCGGCGGGCTGGGACTCGGCACGCTGCTCAGCGTCGGAGTGCTCGAGCGCTCCCGCGAGCTCGGCGTGCTGCGCGCCCTCGGCGCGTCGCGCGCGCACCTCGTGGTGCTCGTCGTCGCCGAGGGAGCGTGGGTGGCGCTCGTGGGGTGGGCGTGCGGCGTCGTGCTGTCGGTGCCGGCGGCGGCGCTGCTCGCGCGCGCGTTCGGCCGCACGATGCTCGGCACGCCGCTCGACCTGCATCTCAGCGCGGGCTCGGTACCGGCGCTCGCCGCGGTCACCGCGGTGGTGGCGCTGCTCGCGAGCGCGCTGCCCGCGTGGCGTGCCGCCACGCTGCCGCCGCGCGCGCTGCTCGCCGCCGCCTAACGATTCTTCTTCCAGGGATCGCTCACATGAACCGCTCGGTCGCTCGCGTCGTGGTCGTGCTCGTGCTGGTCGTGGTGCTCGTCGCGGTGGTGCGGTACGCGGGGGCGGACGTGATGGGGACGCTGCGGAGGATGCACGGGATGCGGTGAACGGCGGGACGCCTGACGGCGGGACGCCTGACGGCGGGACGCCTGACGGCGGGACGCCTGACGGCGGGACGCCTGACGGCGGGACGCCTGACGGCGGGACGCCTGACGGCGGGATGATTCACTGCGGGACGTTCGAGGGCGGGATGGCGGTGCGTTCGGAGGGATCCGGTCCGCGTTCAATTGGTATGGCGGCCGTTCGCGCGCATAGCACCTTGGGCGAAGGGGGGGGAGCCCCCCTGGCACCTAGGTACGCGCCGTTCAATCCCGCCGTGGATCGTCCCGCAGTGGATCGTCCCGCAGTGGATCGTCCCGCCGTGGATCGTCCCGCCGTCGATCGTCCCGCAGCTAATTCATCCCGCCGTACGTCATCCCGCCGTAGATCGCTCACCGCACCTTCACGATCCGTATCACCTCCTCCGTCCGCAGCCCCCCCGCCTGGTCCAGCAGGATCGACCGCCCGTCCGGCAGGAACTCGGGAAACGTCATCGCGCGCAGCGGCCGGTTGGCCGAGAGGCTCACCAGCCGCCCCGTCTTGCGGTACAGCAGCAGCGCGTCCTTGTAGAACATCTCGCTCGGCTTCAGCAGCGCACCCTCCGCATCCACGTCCACGCGCGACGTCGCGAACGCGATCGTCCCGCCGTCGTGGCTGAACGCGAGCTTGCCCGACGCGAAGCCGAGGTCCAGCACGTCGGTGCACCGGCCGTCGTCGGAGACGACGACGATGCGGTTCGTTCCGGCATGCAGGTCGTACACGCCCACCTCGCGGCTGCCGCGCGCGCTGATCGGCAGCGTGAACTGCCGCTCGGGGCACGGCACCGTCGCCGGGCTCGCCGGGCGCACCGCCTCGGGAGCGCCGGTGCGGCCTAACGACACGTCGTAATCGCGCAGGCGGAGCCCGACGCGCCAGCCCGTGACCACGCGGTAGCGGAGCGCGCGCTTCGACTGCGCGAGGATGCTGATCGACTGGTACTCGTCGGGCAGCTCGGGATCGACGAACAGTGGCGTCTCGTCGCCGGCCGCGAGCGCGGGCACCGGATGGAACACGAGCCCCGGCCGCGTGATGAACCGTCCGTCGGGCGTCGGCACCGGATCGACGTTCCCCGGAATCCGCCGCTCCTCGCGGGTCTTCAGGTCGAAGATGTACGACTCGCCGCCGCCGCCCATCGCGCCCGGCAACGGCGCGGTGTACGAGATGAGATCCGTCCCCGGCACGGGCTTGAAGAAGAACCCCACGTGCCGCACCGTCGGCACCGTCGCGAGCGTCGTCACCTGCGCCTTGCGGTCGAGCCACAGCGCGGGCGTGGGACCCGGCGGCGGCGGTGCGTGCGCGACGCCGGCGAACCGCCCGCGCGCGAGCGCCTCGTACGTGTCGCGCGACTTGTAGCCGGGGATCGCGGTGCCTAACGGCTTGCCGTCGGCGTAGAGGAGCGCCGTCGGGTAGTGGATCGTCGCGTCGCGGTACACGAGCTCCAGCGCGTCCATGGTGCGCGCGTCCACGGGATCGTGGCGCACGATCTCCAGCTCGCCGGGGCGCGCGTCCGCGACGACCGCGGTGAAGCCCACGCCGAGCGCCGACGCCGCAGCGCGCGCCTCGGCCAGCCCGCGTACGGAGAGCGGCATCCCAGGCGACCACACGTAGACCATTCCGCGCCGGTGCACACGCATCGTCGCGCGCAGCGAGTCGTCGGTGAACGCGCCGGCCATCGCCGCCGCGTCGTACGTGCGCGCGTGCGCCGTCGTGCGCATCACGCATCCCTCGCCGGTCACGTCGGCGACCCGCGTCTCGCGCGCGCTCACCCGCCGCAGCTCCACGCGGCCGTCGTCGAGCGTCCACCGCTCGAGCCACACGCCCACCGAGTCCGTCGGCGACGCCTCGCGCGCGACCGGATACGGCGCGAGCCGCCGCCACTCGCCGGTCCCGCCCCATCGCCGCTCCACCGACGCGAGCGCGGCCCGACATCCATCCGACGGCCGTGCGTGGCCCGCCGCGAGCACGAGCGCCGCACCGAGCGGCACGATCGCGAGTCGCATCATGAGTGCGTCCGTTGCGTTGTGAGTCTCACGCGGAGCCGCGGAGAACGCGGAGAACACCACCGACATGGTTTCCTCCGCGTCCTCCGCGTCTCCGCGTGAGACACGATGGCACCGTATCCCTCAAGCCTCGAGCCCGAGCAGCCGCGCGGCGTTCCCGCCGAAGATGGCGGCCCGCTCCTCGTCCGACACGCGTAGCGACGAGAGGGCTTCCTTCATCGCCGGGATGCTCCCGATCTGGTGCGGATAGTCGCTCCCCGCCAGCACGTGGTCGGCCCCGGCGAACTTCACCGCCAGCTCCAGCGCGTCGCGGTCGAAGTTCACCGTGTCGTAGTACCACGTCTTCAGGTACTCGCTCGGCGGCCGCGAGATGTGCGCGCGGCAGGCGGGAAACGCGTGGAAGCCCCGGTCCAGCCGCTCGGCGAGGTACGGGATCGCGCCGCCGAGGTGCGACAGCACCCAGCGCAGACGCGGGAACCGCTCCGGCACACCGGCGAACACGAGGTGCGCCGCCGCCACCGTGGTGTCGAACAGGAACCCGACGAGCGGCATGAGCCAGTACTCGCGCATCGCCTCCACGCTGATCGGGTTCGTCGGATGGATGTGCAGCACCGCGCCTAACGATTCCGCCGCCTCGTACAGCGGCCAGTAGCGCGCGTCGGCGAGCGCCACGCCGTTGACGTTGCTGAAGAGCATCGCGCCCCGGAACCCGAGCTGCTCCACGGCGCGCCGCAGCTCCGCCACGCTCGCCGCGGGATCGTTCAGCGGCAGCGTCGCATATGCGGCGAAACGACCGCCGTGGTCGCGCACGATGCCGGCGAACGCGTCGTTCACCAGGCTCGCGTAGCGCGCCGCGCGGGCCGGCGTCTCCACGTGCGTGCCCGGCGTCGTGAGGCTGATCACCTGCGTCGTGACCCCGTCGCGCTCGAGCACCTCGGCGCGGTGGTCGATGTCGCGGTGGCCGGGAACGAGCACGTTGTAGTCGCCCGGGTAGTGCACCTCGGGGTTGCCGGCGGCGTCCACGCGCACCGTGATCGCGCTCTCGCCCTTGCGCAGCGCGTCGACGTAGGCGGGGGGATAGAAGTGGTTGTGGACGTCGACGATTCTCACTCACGATCTCCTGTTCGTGTCAGGCGCGCCGGCTCACGGTCCCTCATCGACGAGGACTGCTCGAGGTGACGTCTCGGTAGAGGAGTCGTGAGACGGCGCGCGTCCCCGGATCCAGTACACCGGCAACCCGACGAGCACCAGCAGCAGTCCGATCGCGCCGTCGCGCGGCTGATCGACCAGCTGCATCGCGACGATCACGAGGCTCGCCGCCGCGAACACGACCGGCGTCGCCGCGCCGCCCCACGCCCGGAACACCGGTCGGTAGTCCGGCCGCCGGCGGAGCCAGAGGAGCGACGCGGCCATGAGCCCGAAGAAGATCCACTCGGTGTAGACGACGCGCGTGAACAGCGCGCGGTAGCTCCCCGTCGCCACGAGCACCGACGACCACACCGCCTGCGCCACGAGCGCGACGTGCGGCGTGCGGAACCGCGCGTGCACCGTGCCGAGCCGGCGGAACAGCAGCCCGTCGCGCGCCATCGCGAGGTAGACGCGCGGCCCGGCGAGGATCACGCCGTTCATCGCGCCGAGCGCGGAGAGCACGACGAGCGCCGCCATGATCTGCGCGCCCGCGCCGCCGAGCGTCGCGTCGGCGAAGTCGGCGACGACGCGCGTCGAGCCGCGCAGCGTGCCGAGCGGCAGCACGCGCAGGTACGCCGCGTTCACGCCGACGTAGAGCGCCGTCACGGCGACCGTGCCCACGAGCAGCGCCCGCGGTATCGTGCGGGCCGCGTCCACCGTCTCCTCCGCCGCGTACGACACCATGTGCCACCCGCCGTACGCGAACAGCCCCGCCACGAGCGCGGCGACGAACGCCGACGGCGTCGCCGATCCGTCAGGCGCGTTCGCCGGCGCGGCGCGCGGGTGCGCGATGAATCCCACCGCGACGATCAGCACCACCGCGAGCACCTTCACGCACGTGAGCGCGGCCTGCACCGCGCTCCCCTGGCGCACGCCGAGCACGTTCACGCCGGTGAGCGCGCCGATCGCCGCGATCGCGACGGCGCGCGTGCCGGCGTCGCCGAGCGGGATCCACGTGCCGACGTACCGCGCGGCGACCACCGCGATGGCGGCGACGATGCCGGAGTGCATGCTCCAGAACATCGCCCACCCCCACAGGAAGCCGAGCGCGGGCGAGTAGCCGTCGCGCAGGAACACGTACACGCCGCCCGAGCGCGGCCACGCCGACGCGAGCTCCGCGGTGACGAGCGAGCCGAGGAGCGTGAGCGCCCCCGCCACGCACCACACGAGCAGCGCGCCCCCCGCCGTCGGCATGCGCGCCGTGACCACCGACGGCTGCACGAAGATCGACGCGCCGACGATGATCCCGACAACCATCGCCGTCGCGCGCGGCAGACCGATCGCGCGCCGCAGCGCCGGAGGCGGAGCGTCAGGCACCTGGCGTGGGGTCAGGCGAGCGCGAGCCCGTGCCGGCCGATCAGCTCGTACAGGCTCCCCATGTCCACCTCCACGCCATGCCGCACCGACGCGTCCAGCACCCCGGCCATGTCGGGGCCGCGGCCGGCGCCCGGCGGCGGAACGTGCGCCGCCACCGCCTCGAAGTAGCGCTCCATGCCACCCGGCGCGAACACCGCGAGCGCGCGCGCCGCGCTCGGCGCGTCCGGGCTCACCCAGAACGTGTGCGCCGCTCCGGCCGGGATGACGACGCTGGCCCCCGCGGGGGCGTCCAGCTCCGCGCCGTCGAGCCACAGCACGAGCGCGCCGTCGAGCACGTGCAGCACCTCGGTCGCGCCGGGGTGCCGGTGCACCGGCATCGCCACGCATCCCGGCTGCAGCGTGTGCTCGAGCACGGACGCCGCGCCGCCGCTCGCCTCGGCGCGCACGCGCACGGTCGTGTGGAAGCGGCGGATGGGCGCGGCGGTGCCGGCGCCAGGGGCGGCGAGGAGGGCGGGAATCATGGCCCAGGATATAGCCCGCGGTCAGCCTCGGCGCACGACGTGTCCGGCCCGCTCGAGCGCCGCGCACGCCCGGTCCGCATCGGCCTCGCGCACGAGGATCCAGTCGGTGTCGTACGTCGCGATCGGAAACACGCTCACCCCCGCCTCGGCCAGCGGCGCGGCGAGCGCGGCCAGCACGCCGACGAGGGCGAGGTCGAGCGGGCCGTCGACGCGGAGCGCGCGCCACGGGCGCGAGGTGAGCGCGCCGGCGGGGACGCCGTCCGCGGCGCACACGACGGAGAGCTCGTCCGGGGTGCGGGTCACGGAGGAGAACGGCGGCCCGAGCGCCCACGACGGCACCGGTGCGTCCGCCGGCAAGCGGCAGACGGCGAGCGGGACGGCCACGAGGGTGAGCGCGAGCGTCGGCGATTGAGACGGGGGCATGCACGCGGCGAAGGTGGTTGGGTAACTTTCGCTTCCCCGCGCCACGCCCGAGAAGTCCAGGTCCTTCGCGCCTGTCCCCGTTTCGCCGATGCCGCACCGTCGTCCCACCGTGCATCCTGTCACGCCGCCGATCGAGACGGTGCGTGCGCTGATCGCCGAGCGTACGCCTCGCGCGGACGCCGTCGCCCGGGTGCAGGTGAGCGCGCCGCACGCGCGCAGCGCGTACCTCGCGTACACGCGCATCGCCGGCCCGCGCGACGACGTGTTGGACTACACCGCGTACCTGTTCGCGACCGACACGAACACGGGCGCGGCCCGGCTCGATCTCGACGCCGTGGAGCGGGATGCCGACGGCGAGTTGACGCTGCTGCTGTCACGGTCGCTGTACTCCGAGCCCTGAGACGCCGTTAGGCACGGCCGGGCCGTCGATCGCGTCGTCGTCGCTGCGTGGGACATCGTCGGTTCGTCACACCGCACGCGGAGCGCACCATGCTGGACGCACACTTCACCGCCGCACCCGAAGCGCCTCGCACGCGCCACGGCCTGGGCGAGCAGATCCGCCACCGCAGCCCGCGCCCGGGCGCCGTCGCGCACATCGCCGTCTCCTCGCCCCCGTCGCGCCTGCGCTTCCTCGACTACACGCGCCTCAGCGGCCCGCGCGACGACGTCCTCGACTACGCGGCGTTCCTGTTCGCCACGGACACCGGGTGGGGCGACACCGCGCTGGAGCTGGTCTCGGTCGAGGAGGAGGACGGAGAGAACCTGACGGTGCTGCTGGCGAAGCCGCTCTGAAGCCGGAAGCCGCGCTACCGGCCCTCGAGCGCATCCACCTCCTGCGCCGTGAGCCGCCGCCACGCACCCTTGCCTAACGATCCGAGGGTGAGCGGCCCGATCGACACGCGCACGAGCCGACGGACCTCGACGCCGAGCACGGCGAGCAGTCGTCGAATGTGGCGGTTGCGCCCCTCGTCGAGCGTCACGACGAGCCAGCCGGTGCGCGTGCCGGCGCGCAGCACCTGGGCGTCCTTCGCCGCCAGCCGCTCGCCCGCGTCGTCGACGCCGTCCGTTAGGCACCGGAGCAGCGCGTCGTCGGGCAGGCGGTCGATCTGCACGTGGTAGACCTTGTCGACGTGGGACGCCGGGTCGAGCAGCCGCGCCGCCCAGCGGGTGTCGTTCGTGAACAGCAGCAGCCCCTCGCTCGCGCGATCGAGCCGCCCGACCGGCGCGAGGAACGGGAGCGCGGGGTCGTCGAGGCAGTCGTAGACGGTCGGGCGCCCCTGCGGGTCGTGTCGCGTCGTGACGAGGCCGCGCGGCTTGTTCAGCGCGAGGTACACCGTGCGGCGCCCGCCGACCGGGCGGCCGTCCACCTCGATCGCCGCGCGGCCCGGGTCGACCCGGAACGACGGCTCCCGTCGCACCACGCCGTCGACCCGCACGCGGCCCGCCGTGACGAGCGCCTCGCCCTCGCTGCGCGAGCAGACGCCGAGCTTCGAGAGGGCGCGGGCGAGGCTGACGGGCGGGACGCGGCGCGGTTTGGGACGGTGATTCGGCATCAGTGAAGCGAACAGAGGCGGTGGCGCGGCGCCGAATATGCGGGCTCGGCAGGTCGTCGATTAAGAGTTGATGAAATTTTTCGCGTTCGGGCTTCTTGCGTCTGGCGAAACGCGATGCAACGTGGTGCGAGGAGGCACGCCGTCCGTTTACCCTCCAGGAGGTGCTCATGCCCGGTATGCAGCCGATCGATCGTGACGTGCTCACCGGATTCCGACTCGGCGACGAGCGGGCACTCGAACAGGTCTTCCGCGCGCGCTACGAGCCTCTCACGGAGCAGGCCAGCGCGGCGCTCGGCGAGGACGGGGCCGCGGCGCCGAAGGTCGTCGAGGGCGCGTTCGTGCGAGTGTGGGGCGAGCGCGGGGCGATCGATACGCCCGAAGCGCTCGAGGAGTTCCTGTTCGACGCCGTGAAGACCGGTGCCGCGCGCGAGCGGAGCCGCCGTGCGGCCGCCCACCGGTTCGGGGGGGGCGCGAACAACGGGCACCACGCGACCACCCACAGCAGCGCCGCGCCGGTGACGCTCGACGATGCGTGGCAGCACGTCAGCACCGCGCTGCACGCGACCCATGCGCCGTCCGCGAGGGTGCAGGACGAGCTGCACGACGTGCTCCGCCACGACGCCGCGACGCACGTCGCCGCGCTCGCGAAGCGTCCCGCGTGGCAGCTCCCGACGGCCATCGCCGTCATCCTCGCCGTCGCCATCTTCGGCGCGTTCCGCTGGATGGACCGCGCGAGCGCCGACCAGGCGGTGACGAGCGCGCTCGCCTCGCCCGACGGCCGCAACGTCAGCACGCTCGCCGCGCAGAGCGGGCGCACGACGCTGAACGACGGCAGCAAGGTCACCATCGGGGCCGACACGAAGATCCGCATCCCACCCAACTTCGGGCCGCGCATGCGCGCCGTCCGCCTCGACGGCTCCGCGTCGTTCGACGCCGTGGCCGCCGAGAGCCCGCAGCACCCGCTCATCGTGCGCGCCGGTGACGCGTCGATCGCCGCCACCGCCGCGTCGAGCTTCGACGTGCGCAGCTACCCCGGCGATCAGGCGACCACGGTGCGCGTGCGCTCGGGCAGCGTGGACGTGAAGTCGCTCTCCACCGGCGCCACCCAGACCGCGGCCGCGGGCCAGGCCGTCGCCGTCACGAAGGACGGGCAGGTCTCCACGCCGTCGGCCGCCGATCTGAGCGAGGCGTTCGGGTGGGCGGATAAGAAGTTCGTCGTGAACAACCGCCAGCTCAGCGCGGTGCTGCCGCAGCTCGTGCGGTGGTACGGCCTCGAGTTCAAGACGCCCGATCAGTCGATCCTCGCGCGCCCGGTCACGATGACGGCGTCGCTCGAGTCGTCGCGCGAGGCGATCGCCGCGCTCGAGAAGGCCGCGAACGTGCAGTTCGGGTGGGAGGGCAAGACGATGACGCTCACGCCGAAGAAGTAAGTCGGCGCACCGCACGTCTCCACAGCAGTTCGACGTCGTCGGGCCGCACGCCCAACACCTGGGCGGCGGCCCGTCGCACGTCCGCGGGCGAGTCGGCCGGCGTCGCGACGAGCGCGCGCACGGCATCGAGGCCGCCACGCTCGAACGCGAGCCGCACGAGCACCGCGGCGCCGGTCGCCGACGCGCTGTCGCGCCACGCGTGCGGCGCGACGAGGCTGTCCAGCGTGCGAGCGGGGTTGCGCGCGAGATCCGCGTCGAGCTCGCGCACGAGGCGCGCGAAGTCCTTGCCGCTCCGGCCGCCGAGCCACGTCGCGGCACCCTCGCTCCACCACCGCCCCGTCGGTCCGGCGACGGCGCCGAGCACCACGTGCGCGAGATCGTGCGGGTTCCACTCGCTCGCCGTCGGCGAGCCCGCGACGACGAGCGCGTTCTCGGGATACACGCGGCCGGTGTTCGTCAGCACCGCGAGCTCGGCGCCGAGCACGCGCGCCATCTCGCGCGGCGACGGCGCGAAGTAGACCTCCACGTGTCTCGTGGGGCGCGCGCCGGTCGCCGCCGCCGCGGAGTCCACGAAGCGCGCGGCGCGGCGCGCGGCGGCGGAGTCGTAGCGGTGCGACGATGGATGGACGAACGTCACCTGTCCGACGTCCACACGCGTCCAGTCGCGCGTGAGACGCGGCAGCGCGTTCGCGAGCGCCCACCGCGCGCCGTCGCGCACCGCGTACACGCGCACGAGCGCCACGGGCACCGCGTCGCGCGTGAACAGCGTGCGCACGACGTACGTCGTCGTGTCACCGGGCACCTCGGGCCCGAGGTCGACGATCGTCGCGGCGAGGCGGTCGGGCCACGCGCTCCCCGCCGGCGCCACCCACGGCGTCGCGAGGTCCGGAGCGGGCCAGCGCGCGCGCTCGTCGGCCGTCCAGTACGCGTTCGCGCGCGCCGTGTCGGCGTGGTCGCGCAGGTAGTTGCGCCAGCGCGCGAACACATCGTGGCTCGCGCGCGCGACGGTATCGACGCCCGCGCCGACGGCGAGCGGCAGCGACTGCGCCGCTGCTGCACGACCGGTGAGCGCGGCGAGCGCGACGAGCGCGAGGTGTGATGCGCGACGCATGCGTGCGGCGGTGGAGGTGACGGCGGGTGACAGGCCCGCGTCCCGATCCTAACTTGCGGGCGTCGACCGCGCTTCCCCATGCCGTTGCCGAGTGCCTAACGACGAGATCCCCGAGAGCGAGCTGGCGGTGGCGCGCGCGATCGCGCGCCGGCTGGGGCGCACGGTATTCGGCGTCGTGGAGCCGCCCGGGGGCGGCCGGCGGCTCGCGACCGAGCGTCCGGACGATCCGGCGACGCTCGCCTTCAGCGTGGAGCGCGGCGGCGCGGTGCGGCTCGGTCCCGCGGGACGTCGCTCGGCCGGCGCGCCGTCGGCGCTCGTGCACGACGCATCGACGATCCCCGCGGTGGAGCTGGAGGCGATGCGCGACCACGCGCTGCTCACCGGCCGCACGATCTTCGTGGCCGAGGATCTCGAGGACCCCGACGCGTGGGCGCTGTACGACGAGGCGCCCGGCGACGGGACGCTGCGCTACGCCGTGCGTCCCACCGGCGAGGTGATCGTCGGCGCGGCGGCGACCGCGGAGCCGGCGGCGGCGGCGCGCGACACCGGGTGGACGGCGCGCGTCGGTGCCGCGCTGCGCGCGCTCCGCCGGCTCCGCGAGCGCGCCGACGAGCTGATCCCGCTGTCGCACGTGACGCCGCGCGACTGGTCGCGCGTGGAGCGTCTCGTCCCAGACGGCGAGCGGCGCGCGCTGCACCCCGCCGCGCTGGTGGGCCTTCCCGGCCCCGTGGTGGCGGACGCCGTTAGGCGCGCGGCGGAGCGCGAGGTGGAACGGCTGCGGCGCGGCTGGCGGCCGGCCTAACGGCTGCTGCGTGGCTGCGTGGCTGCGTGAACACGCCGACGCTACGCAGCCACGCAGCCACGCAGCCACGCAGCTACGCAGCTACCCAGCCACGCAGCGACTCACTGAATGGCGGGCGCCTGCCGCACCGCGACCTGCACGCCCGCGGTCGGCTTGCCGTCGACGGTGAGCATGAACGTGTAGCGGCCGTAGTCGGGGAGGCCGAACATGTCGAACAGCATCGGCAGGTCGGCGGCGAGCGAGTCGATGCCGATCGGCGCCTGCGGGACGCTGATCTCGCCGCCCGGCCGCGCGATCTCGTTGCCCTTCGGATCGGTGATGACGACCTCGATCTTGTAAGTCTTCCCCGCCTCGTCGGCGGTGAACAGGAGACGCGCCGCGAACGCGAGCCGCGGGAGCGTGACGGGCACCTGCGGCGCCTGGATGTCGCTGAAGACCCCGATGAGCGACGGCTTGCCGTCGGCCCCGACGAGGACGTGGTCGCAGACGGCGACGTACTGGACGTGCATCTGGAATGCGGTTCGGCGTGGATTCCCTTTCCCGGGCACCCCGGACGGGGCCGGAAATCTAGTCGCACCCTGCATCTCGGTGGGGCGGTTCCGATGGGGCGGTTCCGATGGGGCGGTTCCCCTGATACGGTTCCGATGCAGCGGGAGGGGTCGGTGCTGCGGGCCGAGGTGCGGGTGCCATGCTGCGGGGCCGATGCTGCGTGGTCGGCAGCACACAGTGTCGCCATCACGGCCCCGCTTCATCGGCCCCCGCCGGTTCGCCCCGGTGCACCGGCCCCTCCCGCTGCACCAGAACCGCCGTATCGGAACCGCCGTATCGGAACCGCCGCACCGGCACCCCGTCGGAACCGCCTCATCGAGCCCGATGCCAGTCCCGACCGACCTGTTCGACAACAACCGCGCCTGGGCCGCCCGCGTCACCGCGCGCGACCCCGAGTTCTTCGCGCGCCTCGCCGCGCAGCAGGCGCCGCGCTACCTGTGGATCGGCTGCTCCGACAGCCGCGTGCCGGCGAACGAGATCGTCGACCTGCTCCCCGGCGAGCTGTTCGTGCACCGCAACGTCGCGAACGTCGTCGTGCACACGGACCTCAACTGTCTCTCCGTGCTGCAGTTCGCCGTCGACGTGCTGAAGGTCCGGCACATCATGGTCGTCGGCCACTACGGCTGCGGCGGCGTGCGGGCCGCGCTCGAGTCGACGAAGCTCGGCCTCATCGAGAACTGGCTCCGCCACATCCAGGACGTGCACCAGAAGCACCGCGCGCTCGTCGACGCCACGCCGGACGACGCGCGCCACGACCGGCTGTGCGAGCTGAACGTGCTGGAGCAGGCGTACAACGTGTGCGAGACGACGGTCGTGCGGGACGCGTGGGAGCGCGGGCAGGAGCTTTCGGTGCACGCGTGGATCTACGGCCTGCGCGACGGCATCATCCACGATCTCTGCTTCGACGTCGACGCCGCCGCGGAGACGCCGGCGGTGCACCGGTCGGCCGTCCGGCGGCTCGCCGAGCGTTAGGCACCGCGCAGCCGCGCGAGCAGCCCGCGCGGGCGCGGCACCGAGGGCGTCGTCGCCACGGTGCCCGCGAGCACGCGGTCCACGCGCACGCCGCTCGGCAGCGCGGCCGCCGGCTCGCCGTCGCGGAACAGCACGGCCTCGTGCGGCCCCTCGAGCGTCACGGCGTCGCCGTCGACGCGGAGCCAGTCCCCCTCGGGCAGGCCGACGACCGCGAGCGTCGGATTCGCCACGAGGAACTCGGCGAGCCGCTCGCGGCGCGTCTCCCCCTGGAAGCCGCGCGGGTGCAGGTCGGTGAAGTGCGCGTTGATCTGGAACGGCACGAGCCCGAGCGCGCCGAGGCCGTTAGGCGGCTCGACGATCGGCATGTCGTTCGTCGTGCGGATGGTGGGCCCGGCGATGACCGCGCCGGCGCTCCACCCGAAGTACGGCACGCCGGCGAGCGCTCGCTCGCGCAGCGCGTCGAGCGCCCCCGACTCCTGCAGGTGCTGGAGCAGGTGGAACGTGTTCCCGCCCCCGACCGCGATCGCCTCCGCATCGCGGATCGCCTGCGCCGCGTACTCGGCGCGGTGCACGCCGTCGACGCCGACGCCGATCGGCGCGAGCGCGTCGCGCAGCTTCGCCATGTAGTCGTCCCACGGCGCGACGACGCTCGCGTACGGCACGAACGTGACGCGCTTCACCCCCTTCAGCAGCTCGGCCAGTACGTCGCGACAGTGATGGAGATAGCGACCCTGCGGATCGCGGGAGTTCGAGAGGAGGATGAGCATCGGGCGCGGGCTCGATGAAACGACAATCCGCAGATTGCGCGGATCACGCAGAAGAACAATCTGCGCGATCTGCGCAATCTGCGGACTGGAGCGGCCGAGCGCCCTACCGCCCGATCCAGTACGCCAGCTTCACCGCGAGCGTGTTGTCCGGCCGAGCCCCGAACAGGTTGCGGTAGTCACGCGCGGCCTCGAACGAGCCGGGGTCGCGGTCGAGCTGCTCGCGGCCCTGCGACCAGACGACGAACAGCGTGGAGCCCGGGCGGTACTCCCAGCGCAGCACGGCGGTGGAGTTGAACTGCTTGGAGTTGAAGCCCTCCGTCGTCCTCGGGAACGGCGTGAAGCGGTCGTCGTAGCGGCGCGCCCGCGGGTCGGCGAGGGTGCGCACGTCGTCGTACTTTCCGGCGCTCACGAACGGCTCCGCGTAGAGCTGCAGCGACAGCGTCGGTGTCGCGGTCACGTCGAGCGTGCCGAGGAAGCTGAGGAGGTGCTGGTCGAGCCGCGCGAACAGCCAGCGCGGCGTGCCGCCCGACGTGACGTTCGCGTACCACTGCGTCGCGTCGCGGTTGCGCTGATAGCGCGCGCCGATCTGCGCGTTCACGTTGCTCGCCGGCCGCAGCGTGACGAGCGGGCGCACGCGCCAGAGCGTCGAGCGGCCGCCGTCGCCGACGGTGTAGATCGCGGCGAAGTACGGCACCACGCGCTTGCGGTCGTCGCGCGAGACGTTGATGAGCAGCGACGTCGCCGGGGAGAGCCGCAGCGCGGGGCCACCGCGCGCGCAGCGATCGCAGTACACGGCGCCCGCGTTGTCCGTCCACAGATCGGCGCTGAGATACGCGCCGCTCGCGAACTGGGCGTAGCCCGCGAGCTCCACCGTGCTGGCGATCGGCGTGCCGCGCGCCGTGTACTGCGTCACGACGTCGAACGACGCGTTCGCGTTGCGCCAGAACGCGCGCGGTCGCGACGACACCGCGCGCACGCCGGCGGACGCGGTCTGCATGTCGGCGCGCGACAGGAACCCGAGATCGTTCGTCTCGAAGCCGGCCGAGAGCCGCGAGTACGACGCGTCGAACCGCCACGTCCCCGCGACCTCCGACGCCGAGAGATCGAGCGCGGTGCCGCCGAGCGCCGTGCGCGTGGAGTCGTAGGTGAGGCCCGCGTCGGGCCGCTGGTAGTAGTGCACCGCCGAGCGCTGGGTGCGCGCGATCGACTGCGCGGAGCCGCGCACGACGCTGCCGGCGAGCGACGCGGCGAGCCGGTAGCGTCCGCCGAACGGGCCGGCGAAGCGGTGCCGCAGGTCGACGCCGCCGGCGTACGCCTCGTCGCGCAGGTACGGCGCGTCCGCGGCGTCGAGCGACCGGCGCACGCCGGTGAACATCGCGCCGATGCCGCTCTCGCCGCCGCGCAGGTCCTGCTGCACGCGCGCCGCGCTGTACGCGGCGGCCGGCTCCACGGTCGCGCCGCCGGCGCGCTCCCGTCCCGTCGCCGCGCCTAACGCACCGACCGACAGGCCGTTGCCGACGCGGCCGGTGAGCTTCCCCGCGCCGAGGATCGTCGTCGCGCCCGGGACGTCGGCGTCGGTCGGCGCGAGGGCGGCGAGCTGCGGCGCGCGTCCGATGCGGCGCGAGTAGAACAGCCGCGTGGCGTCGGCGCCGAACGAGAAGATCCCCGTTCCTTCCTGGAAGAACGGGCGCCGCTCGTCGAAGAACGTCTCGAACGCGGTGAGGTTCACCGTCGCCGGGTCGGCCTCCACCTGGCCGAAGTCGGGGTTCACCGTCGCGTCGAGCGTGAGGTTCGACCCGAGCCCCACCTTGAGATCGGCGCCGAGGTCCTGACGCTGCGTGCGCGCGAAGCCGTCGGGGCGGGTGGCGCTGCGGTTCGTCGCCACGACGTGCGGCATCGCCTCCAGCCGCCCCGACGCGCCGAGCCCCTCGAAGCCGGCGACGTCCGCGAACTGCGACGGGAGGCCCGGGCGCGAGCGGCGGTACACGGGCCAGCTGTATCGCTCGTTCGTGCGCGCGACGTCGCGCGTGACCATGACGCCGAACGTGTGGGCGCCGGCGCGCGGGAATCGGAGCTGCGACAGCGGGATGCGGAACTCCGCCGTCCAGCCCAACGAGTCGACGCGCGTCGCGACGTCCCACACGGCGTCCCACGTCACGTCCTCCACACCGTCGTCGTACGCGTAGTAGTCGCGCTTCACGCCGGCGGGGTTGACGGCGAACTCGTACGCGGTGCGCCGGTCGTGGTAGCTGTCGAGCATCACCTTGATCTGGTCGCTCGGCGTGCGCACGTCGCGGCGCGAGAGACGCGACACGATGCTGTCGGGGTGCGGGTCGAACGCGCGCACGAACACGTAGACGTGCCGCGCGTCGAACGCGAGGCGCGCCTCGGTGCGCAGCGTCGGCTCGCCGTCCTCGGTGGGGTCGAACACGCGGAACGCGCCTAACGGCATCGCCGCGCGCCACACCGCGTCGCGGTCGTCGCCGTCGATCACCGGCGCCCGCTCCGCCCGCTCCGCCCGCACCGCCCGCGCCGGCGACCGCACCGGCGCCGCTTCCCTCGCCGAGTCGCCGACCTGCGCGCCCGCCGCCCCGCCGCGGCCGAGCGTCGTGAGCAGGATGGATCCGGCGAATGCTAGTTTCTTAGCATCAATGGACACGACGACAGCCTCGTTGGGTCGGGGATGGATCTTACGCGAAGACGCGGAGAACGCGGAGAACTGCAGGACGATGTGCTGGCTTTCTCCGCGTTCTCCGCGCCGCCGCGTGAGGACGCCGAGCATCGGCTCACCGCGCGAGCGCGCCGGCGACGCGGCGGTACTCGGCGTCCGAGCCGATCGACTTCAGCGCGGCGTCGAACGCGGCGCGCACGCCGGGGTCGCGGAGCCGATCGGGGTGCCACGCGAGCGCGAGCAGCACCGCGGCCTTCTCGTGGTCGGAGCCGATCCGCGCCGCCGAGGCGAGCAGCGCGTGCGCGGTCGCGGTGCCTAACGAGTCGCGGCCGGCGAGCGACTCCAGCACGCGCCGCCGCTCGTGGTCCGAGCCCACACCGTCCACCGTGCGGAAGAACGACGCGCGCACCGTCGGCGCCGTCGGCTCGGCGCGGTCGAGCGCCGTCGCCAGCACGTTCGCGCGCTCGTGGTCGGATCCCATCTCCGCCGCGGCGTCGAGCGCGCGCGCGACCACCGCGTCGTCGGAGCAGACGCGCTCCAGCACCCGGCGCAGCAGCTCGGCGCGCTCGTGGTCGGAGCCGATCGTCCCCGCGCCGCGCACCGCGGCGTCGGCCACCTCGCGGTCGTCGCCGCGCAGGTCGACCGCGGCGCGCAGCACCATCCCCTTCGCGTGGTCCGACGACAGATCGTCGCTCGCGGCGCGCGTCACGCGGCGCACCTCGTCGACGGTCAGGCCGCTCGAGGCGAGCACCGTCTCGAGGTAGATCTGCCGCACGTGGTCGGAGTGGATCCGTCGCACCTCGTCGAGCACCGCGCCCACGCCGCCCTGCCGGCGGATGCGCGCCACGCGCTCCGGCGCGCCGTAGCCCGCCTCGCGCACGAGGTCGAGCACCACGCCGCGGAACCACGCCGTGCTCTCGGCCACCGGCCGCACCTCGCCGTTCACGCGGTACGCGCGGTCGATCGCGCCGCTGCGCTCGACGAGCGTGAGGGCGCGCGTACCGCCGCCGCGCGACTCGGTCGCGACGAGCGTGCTCCCGGGATCCATCGTCTTCACGTCGGCGTCCGCGTCGTCGAACGTGACGCGTCCCGTCAGGCGCACCTCGAGGCAGTGCTCGCGGTCGCTCACCACCATCGTCGTCCGCGCGCCGTCGCTGTTCGTCATGTGGCCGAGCACCTGGCTGCACACCGCGGGCGGCTGCGCGAGCGGCTCCGCGGTGCCTAACATCGTCGCGAGCGCGAGGAGCGGGACGGGCATCATGGGCGGATCCTCTGCTAAGTTCTTAGCACTTCGGGGGAAAGCCGACGGCGCGAGGGACGCGCCGTGAGCCTGACGAGCGCCTAACGATCGACTAACGCGTGACGAGCTCCATCACGCGCCGGTACTCCTCGCCCGACGACACCGTCTTCAGCGCGGCGAAGAACGCGGTGCGCGTGCCCGCATCCTCGAGCGCGCGCGGCCGCGCGGCGACGGCGCTCAGCACGCGCGCCTTGTCGCCGTCGGACGCGATGTGCGAGGCCGAGCGCAGCAGGTCGGGGAGCGCGGCCGGCGACAGGTCGGGGCGGCGCAGCGCGGCGAGCAGCACCTCGGCGTGGTCCCCGTCCGACGCGATGTTGTCGGCCGTCGTGAAGAACGCCTCGCGCGCGCGCGTCGTCGCGAGCGTCGTGCGCGTGAGCGCCGCGGTGAGCACGATGCGCCGATCGCCGTCCGACGCGATGGCGTGCGCCGAACGGAGCACGTTGACGAGCGTCGCCTCGTCGGTCGGCGCGCCGAGCACGGCGACGAGCACGCCGGAGCGGTCGCCGTCGCTCGCGAGCGTCGTCGAGGCGTCGATCACGGCATTGCGCACCTCCGGCAGGTCCGTCGCGCGCGAGATGATCAGCCGGAGCACCGCCGACTTGTCGCCGTCGGACGCCATCTCCTTCGCCGCCTGGGTCGCCTGGCCGAGCACCTCGCCCGTCGCGGGCGCGCCGGCGACGCGCGTGAGCACGGCGCGGCGGTCGCCGTCGGAGGCGATCGTGTGCGCGGCGGCGACGATCGCCATCGCCACGGCGGGATCGCCGTTCGCGCGGTCGGCGATCGCCTTCAGCGACGCCGCCTTGTCGCCGTCGGAGGCGATGGAGCGCGTCGCGAGCGCCATCTGCCGCAGCTCGTCGACCGACGGCTGCCCGTCCTGCAGCAGCGCCGTGAACCACGCGCGCTTCACGCCGTCGCTCGCGATCTGGCGCAGGTCGTCGAGCACGCCGGCGACGCCGCGCTGCCGGCGGATGCGCGCCACGCGTCCCTGCACGCCGATCGTGCTCTCGCGGGCGAGCACGGGGATGATGCCGCGCAGCCACTGTTCCCCTTCCACGGGGTCGAGCGCCGCGCCGTTCACGGTGTACGACCGCTCGAGCTGCCCGCCGCGCTCGCGCAGCAGCACCGCGCGCGTGGTGCCGCCACGGGTCTCGGCGATCTCCATCATGCCGCCGGACGACAGGCGCTCCACGTCGGTGTCGTCGTCCGAGAAGTCGACCTTGCCGGTGAGCTGCACCTCGAGGCACCGCTCGCCGTTGACGATCGTCGTCGACGAGTGCGCGCCGTCGTCGTGGACGGACACGACGTGCTGTCCCGCGCGCGGCCGGCAGCCGGCGAGCGCGGTGACCTTGCCGGAGAGCTGTGCGCGCGCCATGCCGAGCGCGGCGAGCGTCGACGGCGTGCCGCGGACCGGCGCCGCTGGCGCGTGCGCCTGCGTCGGCCCGTGCTCGACGATGTACGACGGCAGCGCGGACTCGCCCGCCGGGCGGGGCGCGTGCGCGGCCTGGCGAGCGGGCGTCGCGGCCGCGGTGGCGCGCGCACCGGCGAGCGGCACGAGCGCGACGGCGGCGACCGCGCACGCCACCGCGGCGGCGCGGCGCGTCGTGCGGATGCGCGGCAGCGCCGGGTCGAGGATCGCGAGCAGTCGTCCCTCGAACTCCGATCGGCGCGCCATCGCGAGCGCCGCGGCGGCGGGGCTCGCCTCGCCCAGCGTCTGCACGAGCTCCAGCAGGTCGCCCGCGTACGCCGTGGGCCTCGTGCCGACCGCGAGCACGAGATCGTCGCACGCGCGCTCACGCTCCGCGCGCAGCCGGCGCGCCGCGAGCACGACGAGCGGATGGAACCAGAACACGGCGAGCGCGAGCTGCGACAGCACGTGGGTGAGCGCGTCGAACCGCTCGACGTGCGCGAGCTCGTGGAGCAGCACCGCGCGGCGGCGCTCCTCGGTCCACGCGTCGGCGTCGGCCGGCAGGAGCACGAGCGGGTAGACGACGCCCCACGTCACCGGCACCGTGCCCGTGCGTCCGACGAGCAGCGTGACGGGGCGGCGGATGCCGAGCTGGCGGGCGAGCCGCTGGAGGAGCATCACCCACGCGGCATCGTCCGCCGGCGCGGCGCGGCGCACGAGCCGGGCGAGGCCGAACGTGCCGAGCGTGAGTCGCAGCAGGACGACGACCGCGCCGGCGGCCCACACGATCGCCAGCCAGCCGAGCACGGACGGACCGGAAGAAGCGGGCGCTCCCCATTCGCTCGGCGTGACCGTGGAGATCGGCACGGCGACCGGCGGGGCGACCACGACCTCGGCGGGGACGGCGACGGCGGGCGCGGGGGCGACCTCCACCGGTCCGGCGATCGGCCCGGCGATCGGCCCGGCGATCGGCCCGGCGATCGGCCCGGCGACCGGTCCGGCGACCGGTCCGGCGAGCGACGCCGGGGCGAACGACGCGGGCGCGATCGGGAGGCTCCAGCGCGGCGCCACGAGCTCCAGCAGCGGCAGCACGAGCACGCCCACGACCGCGGTGCTCCACACGAGGTGCCGAGTCGCGGCGGCGGCGCGGCGCATCAGCGTCGTCGCGCCGGCCGCCGCGGCGAGGATGATCGTCCCCTTGATCGCGCTGCCGGCGACCAGGGGGAGGGCGCGGGCGGCGAGATCGCCGCCGCGCGACAGGAGATCGGCGAGAAGGGGCGTCATGGTCAGCGGCCCTCCCGGCGACGCTCCTCGATGAGCGACGAGAGGCGGTCGACCTCGTCGCGCGACAGGCGGCGGTCGGTCGCGTCGAGCAGCGCGGTCATCGCCGCCTCGACCGATCCGTCGAAGAACGTCCGCAGCATGTGCGAGATGGCCGTCTTCTGCGCGGTGTCGCGCGCGACGACCGGGCGGTACACGTAGCGCGGCCCGTCCTCGTGATGCCGCACGTGCCCCTTGTCCTCGAGGATGCGCAGCATCGCGCGGACGGCCGAGTAGCTCGGCGCCTCCGGCAGCCGCTCCTGGACCTCGGCGGCAGTCGCCTCCTCCATCTGGAAGAGCACGTCCATGATCTGCCGCTCGCGGCGGCTGAGATGGCGGTCGATCGGCTGCTCGGGCATCGCGCGGGCTCTCGGAGACTGGTGTGCTAAACTTCTAGCATCGTGCTAGAAAATTAGCAATAGCGGGTTTTCGGCCTCACCCTCCCCGCCGCGCCCACGGCTTCAGCACCGCATAGCGGGGAATCGCCGTCGGCGTCTCGCGCTGGAGCCCGACGAGCTTCCGTCGCAGCAGCGAGTTCACCGCCGTCTGTACCGCCCGCTTCGAGAGTCCCGTCGCCTCGGCGAGCTCGCGCAGGCTGAGCGCCGCGGCGGCCCGCCCGCCCTCGGTGCGGCGCCACAGCACGAGGTAGACGAGGAACGCCGACGGTCGCCGGTCGTGGCCGACGAGGTCGGGGAGCAGCGTGTCGACCACGTACGGGTCGACGGCGATCGGATCCGCTGGGCGTGGCATCCCCGACTATGGCAACCGGTGCCATGGCACACAATGCCATGGCAGGGGCTTCGCGACTGGACCGCGTTCGCGAGACCGCCAAGATTGCGCGCCGCCACCCACCCATCCCGAGAGTCGCATGCCCCACACCGACACCGCCGCCGTGCGCGGAATCAAGTTCGTCAGCATCCCCACGCGCGATCAGGACCGCGCGCTCGCGTTCTGGACGGAGAAGCTCGGCCTCACGGTCGCCACGGATCAGCAGTTCGACGACAAGCAGCGCTGGATCGAGCTGCGCATCCCGGGCGCCGACACGCGGCTCGTGCTGTTCACCACGAACGGCTCCGAGGCGCTGATCGGCCAGTTCGCGCCGATGAGCTTCTGGAGCGACGACGTCGACGCGACGTACCAGCAGCTCGTCGACGCCGGCGTCGAGGTGCTCGGCCCACCGAAGAAGGCGGAGTGGGGATCGTCGCTGCTGTTCAAGGATCCCGACGGCACGACGTTCCACATCGGCAGCCGGTAGGCCTCCACGTACGCGTGTTCGTCGGACCAAGATGGACTGACGGAGGACTGAAGCAGGACAACAACAAAGACGTTGTCGTTGGTCCCTCTTCAGTCCTCCTTCAGTCCTTCACTCAGGCCTTCGCCGTCTCGACGTCCTCGGCCGCGGTGAGCTCCTCGCCGGGGTTGATGAACCGGTTCTGCTCCCACTGGTACTGCCGGTCGTGCAGCGTGCGATAGCGGCCGCCGAGCGCCATCAGCTCGGCGTGCGAGCCGCGCTCCACGATCTCGCCATGCTCGAGGACCAGGATCTGGTCGGCGCTGCGGATCGTGGAGAGGCGGTGCGCGATGACGAACGTCGTGCGCCCGCCGCGCAGCCGGCCTAACGCTTCCTGGATCAGCGACTCGCTCTCCGAGTCGAGGCTCGACGTCGCCTCGTCGAGGATCAGGATGCGTGGATCGGCGAGCAGCGCGCGCGCGATCGCGATGCGCTGCCGCTGGCCGCCGGAGAGCCGCACGCCGCGCTCGCCAACCACCGTGTCGTACCCCTTCGGGAAGCCGCGCACGAACTCGTCGCAGTTCGCGAGCCGCGCGACGTGCTCGATCTCCTCGCGCGGTGCGCTCGGCCGCGAGAACGCGATGTTCTCCGCCACCGTGCCGTCGAACAGGAAGTTGTCCTGCAGCACCACGCCGAGGTGCGAGCGATAGTCGACGAGGCGCACGTCGTCGAGGTCGCGGCCGTCGACGAGCACGCGTCCCACCGTCGGCCGGTTGAACGCCATCACGAGCGACACGAGCGTGCTCTTGCCCGACCCGCTCGACCCGACCAGCGCCGTGGTGGATCCGCTCGCCGCGTCGAACGTGACGTCCTTCAGCACCGGCTGCCCCGGGTTGTACTCGAAGCTCACGTGGTCGAACCGGATGTCGCCGCGGATCACCGGCAGCCTGTCGCGCCGCGCGTCCTCGTCGATCTCCGTCGGCAGCTCGAGGATCTCGCGGATGCGGTCGAGCCCCGCGATCGCCTCGGAGATCTGCGTGCCGATCGACGCGATGCTCACCACCGGCGCGGACAGGATGCCGACGAACGCCGTGTACGACATGAGCTGGCCCAACGTCATGTCGCCGCGGACCACCGCGGGGCCGCCGATGGCGAAGATCACGAAGCCGACCAGCCCCACCACCACCGTCGATCCCGACGTCGTCGCCGACACGCCCGTGATCGAGCTCGCGATGTTGCGGAAGAGGCGGTGCACGCCCTTCGCGAACACCACTTGCTCGCGCCGCTCGGTGCCGTACGCCTTCACCACGCGGATCCCGTTCAGCGTCTCGTTCAGCCGCCCGGTGATCTCGGCGTTGATCTTCCCGCGCTCGCGGAAGATCGGCCGCAGCTTCTTGAACGCCGTCGTCATCCCCCCGCCGAACGCCACGAGGAGGACGAGGATGGCGCACGTCATCACCCAGTTCAGGTAGAACAGCACGCCCAACGCGACCACGGCGGTGAACACGCCGCCGACGAGCTGCACGACGCCGGTGCCGACGAGGTTCCGGATCCCCTCGGCGTCGCTCATCACGCGCGAGATGAGCACGCCCGTCTGGTGCTCGTCGAAGAAGCGCACGGGAAGCCGCGTGACCTTGTTCAGCACGCGGCGGCGCATGTCGCTGATCGCCTTCTGCGCGGCGACGCTGATGACCTGCGACAGCGCGAAGCCAGTGATCGCCTGCACGACCGTCGCGCCGGCGACCGCGAACGCGATCGGCCACAGCAGGTCGTGGCGGTTCTTCCCGATCACGTCGTCGATGAGCCACTTCGTCGACGCGGGGAGCAGCAGCCCGGCGAGCCGGCTGACGAGCATGAGCACGAGGCCGATCGACAGCGACCGGCGGTGCTGCATCATCAGCTTCCGCGCCTCGCGCCACGCGGCCTTCGTGTCCACCTTCTTCTTCGCGTTAGGCAGGCCGGTCTTCAGGTCGTCGCTCGACGACGCCCGCGACACCGCGCGCCCGGGCCGCTCGGCCTTGCCACTCAGGTTTCCGTTCCCCCGTCCGATCACTCGAGCCTCCTCTGCTCTCCACGCTCCACGCTCCCCGCTTCCTCCGCCGTCCGGTCGAGCGAGCGTGGAGCGTGGAGCGTGGAGCGCGGGGAATCCCGTCGGAAGATATTACCACCCGAACACCCGACCCACGCATCGCCTGTTCGGGCGATGGTGACCCGCGCGTCACACGGCGAACGTGCGTCCGGCTCTCACACCGGACCAACCGCATGTCCTCGACGCTCGAAGCACTCTCCAACGACCTCGCCGGCGCCGTCGAGCGCGCGGGCCGCAGCGTCGTCGCGATCCACGCCCGCCGCCGCATCCCGTCGAGCGGGGTGCTCTGGCGGCCCGGCCTCGTCGTCGCCGCCGACCACACGGTGCACAAGGACGACGACGTCCGCGTGACGCTCCCCGACGGCACCGACGCCCGCGCCACAGTCGCCGGCCGAGATCCCACGACCGACGTCTGCGTGTTGAAGCTTCCCGACGGCGCGGGCGAGGCGGCCACCGTCGCCCGCACCCCGCTCCGCGTCGGCCAGCTCGTGCTCGCGCTCGGCCGCCCCGGTCCGTCGGTCACGGCGAGCCTGGGGATCGTCTCCGCGGTCGGCCCGGAGTGGCGCACCTGGCGCGGCGGCCGAGTCGACCAGTTCGTGCGGCTGGATCTCGCGATCTACGACGGCTTCTCCGGCGGCCCGCTCGTCGACGCCGCGGGACGCGTCCTCGGCCTCGGCACCTCCGGCCTCGCGCGCGCGGCGGCGGTCGCCATCCCGGCGTCGACCGTGGACCGCGTCGCCGACCAGCTCCTCGCCGGCGGCCGCATCCGACCCGGGTACCTCGGCATCGGCACCCAGCCGGTGAAGCTCACCGAGGCGATGCGTGGGCACCTCCGGGGCGCCGGCGACCGCGCGCCGGAGTGGGGTCTCATGGTCGTCGCCGTGGAGCCGAACGCGCCCGCCGACCGCGCCGGCATGCTCCTCGGCGACGTGCTCGTCGTGCTCGACGGCCAGCCGACGGCCGACCCGCGCGACGTCCTCGCCGCCCTCGGACCGGACACGATCGGCCGCTCGATCGAGGCCACGGTCCTCCGCGCCGGCACCCCCGCCACGCTCTCCATCACCGTCGGCGAGCACCCGAGCCGCTGATCCCATGTCGATCCTCTCGACGGCAGAGATCCAGCAGGATCTCGCCACCATCGGAGCAGCCCTGCGCGACGTCACCGTCGTCGTGCGCGGCGGCCATCCCCGGCGCTCCCGGTCGCCCGACGCGCAGGGCTCCGGCATCGTCTGGGAGCCGGGGCTCGTCGTGACGAACGCCCACGTCGCGACCGAGACGACCCTGTCGGTCGAGCTGCCCGACCGCGCCGCGGTCCCGGCCACGCTCGTCGCCCGCGACCCCCGACGCGATCTCGCGGTCCTCCGCGTCGACCCCGGGGAGCTCGGCGCCCGCCACACGGCCACGATCGGCGACCCGGATCGGCTCCGACCGGGCGAGCTGGTGGTCGCACTCGGCCACCCCCTCGGTGTCCCGCACTCACTGGCGCTCGGCGTCGTGCATACTGTCGGCAAGGCGTCGTGGCAGGGGGAGCGAGCGACCACGCCGGCGCTCATCCACACGGACATCCGGCTCGCCCCGGGCAACTCGGGCGGCCCGCTCGCCGACGTGCGCGGACGCGTGCTCGGGGTGAACGCGATGATCGCCGGCGGCCTCGGCGTCGCGATCTCGGCCACCGAGGTGCGGCATCTCCTGCTCGCCGCGGAGCCGCGGCCGAGGCTCGGCGCGACGCTGCGCGAGGTCACCGTGCGCGTGGGGGCGCGCGGCGAGCGGGACGAGCGGCTCGGGCTCCTCGTGATGGAGACGTCCGCGGGCGGCACGGCGGCGCGCGCAGGGCTGGTCCAGGGTGACGTGCTGCTCGGCCACGCGGGACGGCCGTTCCGGAGCCCCGACGACCTGCTCGCCCTGCTCCACGACGCGGGGCCCGGCGGGACGCTGCGCCTCGACGTCGGGCGGGGCGGCGCGCGGCTCAGCCTGGAGGTGACGCTCGGCGCCGCGGTCGGCGCGGAGCGCCGCGCGGCGTGACCCGCGTTCGCGTGGTACCGGCGGCGATGGATCGGTTCGGCGCCGCCGGTCGCGCGGTGGAACCATGGGCGAAGGGGGGGAGCCCCCCCTGGTACCTAGGCGCCGGTGACGAGGGTCGCCGTCGTCGCCGCGTCGCCGGTGCTGCGCGCCGGCCTCGAGTCGCTGCTCGGCGCGGCGCCGTCGCTGGTCGTCGTCGGCACGGTGTCCGAGCGGCGCGACGGCGACGACGACGCGCCGTCGCTGGCCGAGCTCGTGGCGCCGCTGGCCCCCGACGTCGTGGTGCTCGTGGCCGACGGGGAGCCACCGCGTCTCGCCGACGAGGGCGTCGACGGCAGCGCGCGCGGGCGGTGGCGGGAGGGACGGTCGGGGGCGGGGCGCCCGGCCGTCGTGCTCCTCGCCGACCTCGCGGACCCGCGCGCCGTCGTGCGGGCGATCCGCGCCGGCGTGCGCGGCGTGCTCCCGCGCGAGGCCGGCGCCGACGAGATCATCGCCGCGGTGGAGGCGGTCGCGGCGGGGCTGCTCGCCCTCCCGGCGGACGTCGCCGACGAGCTGCTCGCCGGCATGGCGCCCGAGCCGGTGGGCGCCGTCGCGTCCGCGCCGGCCGTGACGCTCACGCCGCGCGAGCGGGAGGTGCTCGCACTGCTCGCCCAGGGGCTCGCGAACAAGGCGATCGCGCCGCGGCTCCGCATCAGCGAGCACACCGTGAAGGCGCACGTCGCGTCGATCTTCGAGAAGCTCGGCGCGGGCACGCGCGCGGAAGCGGTGGTGACCGCGGCACGCCTGGGGATTCTGATGCTGTGACTGGTCAGGCGGCGCTGATGGGGCGGCGCTGACGGGGCGGCGCTGGAACGGCGGCTCCGAGAACACGGGGCATCAGCGCCGCGGTCTCAGTCACGCCGTATCAGCGCCGCCCCACCAGCGCCGCCTCTTAGATTCCCCCGCATGCGACCCCCGGCCCTTCTCACACGCGTCGCGGCGGCGGCCGCGCTCGCGTTCGCCGCGGCGTGCGCCGGCACGTCGCCCCTGCTGAAGCCGAACGCGCGCGCCGAACGGCTCGCGGCGCCCGACACGTTCGTGGTGCGCTTCACGACGACGCGCGGACCGTTCGACGTGCAGTTCATCCGCGCGTGGGCCCCGCACGGCGCCGACCGCGTGTACTACCTCGTGCGCAACCGCTACTACGACGGCGTGCGCTTCTTCCGCGTGCTCCCCGGCTTCGTCGCGCAGTTCGGCGAGAGCGGCGACCCACGCGTCGCGAAGCTCTGGGACGTGCGCACGATCCCCGACGACCCGGTGCGACAGAGCAACACGCGCGGCATGGTGACGTTCGCCACCGCGGGTCCGAACACGCGCACGACGCAGCTCTTCGTCAACTACTCGTCGAACAACACGCGCCTCGACAAGCTCGGCTTCGCGCCGTTAGGCCGCGTGATGGACGGCGGCATGCGCGTGGTGGACTCGCTCTACGCCGGATACGGCGAGGGCCCTCCCAAGGGGAAGGGCCCGGACCAGGACCGCATGGCCGCCGAGGGCGACCGCTATCTGCAGCGCAACTACCCGAAGCTCGACTGGATCCGCAGCGCCCGCGTCGTGCACGAGGGACGGAGGCGGCGATAACACTCGGGACTGGGGACTCGGGACTCGGAACTCGGGGGGGAACGAGTCCCGAGTCCCGAGTCCCCAGTCCCGCATCATTTCTTGTCGAAGACCAGCTTCAGCGTCAGCGCGCCCGCCGGCGACGCGATCTGCTGATCGATCGTCAGCGACTTGCCGTCGGGCGCGAGCGTCCAGCGGCTCTGCTGGCTCTGGTCGGTGCCCTGCAGCTTCGCGACGATGAGCACCGCGCCGCCGTCCATCTTCGCCGTGCGCAGGACGGTCTGGCCCGTGGGCGCCGTCTCGCTGACCTCCTTGCCGTCGAGCGTGACCGACTGCGACATGGTCTGATCGCCCTGCGACGTGCTGACCGCCTGCGTGTACTTCAGCGCCGGCGCCTTGTGATCGACCGTGAGCGTGATCTTGGTGAGCATGCCGGCCATCGGGCCGAGGTCGCTCTTCGCCGTGTTCAGCTCCCACTGCCCGCTGAAGTCGGGGGCGGTGGTCTGCGCCGCCGCGGCGCCGGCGGTGAGAGTGACGACCGCGAAGGCGGCGAGGGTGCGCTTGAGCAGCTTCATGAGACTCGGTGGAAGTGGCGTGGGTCGAACGGCGGCGCGGCCGCGCTGCCGCAGTCTACAGGACGCCGGTGGACGGAACCAGTTTCTGCGTCACACGCAAGGAATTCGTAAGCGTCACCGCTCCGCCCCATCGCCGTTCCGCCGCGGCGCGACGAGCGGCCCCACGATCCCGGCGATGAGGTCGACGATCTCCCGCCCCGCCGCGTACACCGCGCCCGCGATCTCGCCGATCACGTCCCCGACGGCGCCCCCCATCGCGCCGCCGAGCGCCGAGGTGAGCACCGCGCCCACGACGTCGAACTCGCCGCCGAGCCACGCCAGCTCCGATTCGCCCGGCTCGCGCAGCGCGGCGCTGATCTCGCGCCGCAGCCGGAGCGCGACGGGCGATGCGAACGTGACGCCGTTGAACCGCGTGTCGTAGCGCGCGCCGAGTCCCTCGATCAGCGCGGCCGTGCGCGCGAAGTACACGAGGTCACCCGGCAGCGTGACGGGGAAGTCGTAGAGCGTCGACATGACGCGGTCGGCGAGCAGCTCGATCCGGTCGCGCGCGGTCGTCCCCTTCGTGTACGCGACGTCGAGCAGCGCGTCGACGAGCGCGCGCATCGTCGCCCGGTCGGCGCGCGGGTCGGCGACGCCGAGCGCGTAGAACCCGTCGACCAGTCCGTCGGCGTCGCGCCGGATGCCGGCGAACGCGGCGCGCGCGAGGCGGCGGCGCAGCTCGCGCGACACCGGCACCACCATGCCGAAGTCGAGGACGACGATCGTCCCGAACCCCGTCGCCCCCTCCGGCGGCTCCTGGTAGTACAGGTTCCCCGGGTGCGGATCGGCGTGGAAGAAGCCGTCGATCAGCATCATGCGCATGTACAGCTCGATCACGCGCCTAACGAGCTCCTCGGCGTCGAGCCGTCCCGACGCGACGAGATGCTGCAGCCGATCGATGCGCGTGCCGGGCATGTACTCCATGACGAGCACGCGACGTCGCACGAGCGAGGGCTCGACGCGGGGCACGGCGACGCCCGCGCGGCCGGCGAAGTTCGCGCGCATCGCGGCGGCGTTCGCGGCCTCGTGGCGGAAGTCGAGCTCCTCCCACACGCGCACGCCGAACTCGCGCACCGCGTTGCGCACGCCGCGCAGATGCGGGTTCGGGAACCACCGCTCGGCGAGCGCGAGCAGCCGCTCCGCCGCCCGCACGTCGGCGGCGACGAGGCGCTCGACGCCGGGGCGCAGCACCTTCACCGCGACCTCGTGGCCGCGCCAGCGCGCACGGTGCACCTGGCCGAGCGACGCGGCGGCGAGCGGCGCCGGATCGAACCACTCGAAGATCTCGTCCGCGGGGGTGCCGTACTCGCGCGCGATCGTGCGCCGCACGGCGGCGAGCGGCACGAGCGGGGCCTGGTCGGAGAGCGTGCCGAGCGCCGCGAGGTACGGCTCCGGCACGAGGTCCGCGCGCGCGCCGAGCAGCTGCGCGAGCTTCACGAACGTCGGTCCGAGCCGGCCTAACGTCTCCACGAGGCGCGCCGCGCGCCGCGCGTGGAACGCGGGGCTGCGCGGCACCCGATCGCCGCGCACGATGCGGCTGCGGTGGTCCCGCACGAACGAGAGCACGAGCGGCAGCGCGCGCGCGGCGACGACGACCGTGCGCCACCAGACCATGACCGGATGGACGACCGTCGCCGGCGCCGCGAGCGGGAGCACGGGCATCCCGTCGCGTTCCGGCGTGCGGACCGGCACCAGGGAAGTGCCCGGCGGCGCGGTGCCGCGTGGATTCGACCCGTTGTGCGTCGTCACGATCCCAATGCTACGCCGGGGACGGGCCAAAGTGTCGTCGGAGGATCCTTGTCGCGCCCCGATCGCCGAGCGTACGCTCCCGGCATGGCCGCCCGTTGCTCCAGCCCGCCGGCGGTTCTGCCGAAACTCCGCGGCATGACCCGCCCGCGGCCCCACCCACTCGCGCACGCCGTCGCCGCCGCGCTGCTGCTCTCGTGCGGGGGCGCCGCGCCGTCCACCGCGCCCTCGACGCCGACGGCACCGGCGGCACCGACCACGCCGACGCCGCCCGCACCGACGCGCATCGACACGTCGTGGGACGTGAGCATGCTCGGCGTGCCGCCCGTGATCCAGGCGCACTACATCGACCTGGCGCGCATCGCGGCGATCTCGCGCTTCCGCTCCGGCATCGGCCACGACTACTCGGACGACGTGGAGCGGTGTCGCAGCATGAAGCACTATTTCCGACCGGCGGGCACCGACTGGGCGAGCGTGCGGATCGTCTCGCCGGTGACCGGACGCGTCACTCGCATCATCGAGGAGTGGGCGGGCACCCAGATCCAGATCCGGCCGAGCGCGTGGCCGGCGTTCGGGGTCGTGCTGTTCCACGTCGCGACGGCGCGACCGATCGCGGTCGGCGACTCGCTCACCGCGGGAGAGCCGATCGGCACGCACGTCGGCACGCAGACGACGTCCGACGTGGCCGTGTGGGTGACGCTCCCGGGCCAGAAGCGCGCGCTCGTGAGCTACGTCGACGCGCTCCCCGATTCGCTGCGCGCGCCGCTCGTGGCGCGCGGGGCGCCGCGCGACTCGCTGGTGCTCACGCGTGCCCAACGCGACGCGGCACCGCTCGCGTGCGACGGCGAGACGTTCGTGGGGCAGGATCCGCTGCCGGGATGGGTCGCGCTGCGGTGAGCGTGGACGCGATGGACAGGATGCGGTCCTCGCTCATTCTTTGACAGGATGACGGGACGGACAGGATGGGAACCGACGACGATGGGCAGTCCACGTGTCGTCGGTTCGCATCCTCTCCGTCCTGTTCGTCCCGTCGAAGACGAAGCGCACATGGTCCTGTCGATGAAGATCACCGACTCCGCGCCCGTGAACGCGGCGTTAGGCACCGGTGGGCGATTCCGCGCACCCCGGCGGGCCGCGGCAGGCGCACCTCGGGTCCATCGGCCCGGCGCGCGTGGAGCGTCGGTGAGCGCGCGGGCGCGAGGCGTGCGGCTCGCGTGCGCGGCCGCGTGGAGCGTGCTGGTGCTCGGCTGTCGTGGCCACGAGCCCGTCGCCGTCACGCACCCGCTCGACCCGCTCGACGCGCGCGAGATGGACGTCGCGCGCGAGGTGCTCCTCGCCGCGGGCCGGCTCGGCGGCCCGCGGCGCGTGTCGCTGCTCGACGTGCACGAGCCGCCGAAAGCCGACGTCGTCGCGGGGCGCCCGACGCGGCGCGAGGCGTTCGCCGTCGTCTACGACGCGCGACGCAACGAGACCGCGGAGGCGGTCGTGGATCTCGCGGCGCGCCGCCTCGCGTCGTGGCGCCTCGTGCCGGGCGCGCAGCCGCCGCTCGATCCGTCCGACGCCGCGCTCGCCGACTCGCTCGTGCGAGCCTCCGCCGCGTGGCGCGCCGCGGTCGCACGCCGCGGGGTGCGCGATCTGTCGACCGTCGAGGTCGCGCCGTGGAGCGCCGGCTACTTCGGCAGCGACGCGCCGGCCACCGCGCGCGTGGTGCGCGTCGACACGTACGTGCGCGCGCGCCGGCCTAACGACATGGCACGTCCGATCGACGGTGTCGGCGTCGTCGTGGATCTCACGCGGCGCCTGGTGCGCGTGGAGGACGCGGCCGCCGCCTACCCACCGCCCGATGCGGCGAACGAGGACGCCGCGTGGCGCCCGCTTCCGCCGCCCACGACCGACGCGCCATCGGTCACCGGCGGCGGCGCCTCCGCGGCGGCGGTTCGAGTGGACGGGTCGCTCGTGCGGTGGCGCCGGTGGCGACTGCGCGTCGCGATGCGTCCGCGCGAGGGGCTCGTGCTGTACGCGGTCGGCTTCGACGACGGCGCGCGCGTGCGCAGCGTGCTGCACCGCGCGTCGCTCTCCGAGATGGTCGTGCCGTACGGCGATCCGGGCCCCGGCTGGTACTTCCGCAACAGCTTCGACGCCGGGGAGATCGGCATGGGCGTCGGCGTCGCGGCGCTGCGCCCCGGCGTCGACGCGCCGGCGGGGGCGACGTTCGTCGACGCCGTACTGGCCGACGTGCACGGCGTGCCGCACCGCCGCCCGCGCGCCATCGCGGTCTACGAGCGCGACGGCGGGCTCGCGTGGACGCACGCCGGCACGGGCCGACGCGCGCGCGAGCTCGTGGTCTTCGCGCTGTGCAACCTCGGCAACTACGACTACGGCTTCGAGTGGACGCTGCGCGAGGACGGCACCATCGCGCACCGCGTGCTGCTCACCGGCGCGATGGCGGCGCGCGGCGTGCCTAACGCAACGGCCGGCGCGCACGACTCGCTCGCGCACCCGGTGACGGGCGGGGTCGCGGCGGTGCACCACCAGCACTTCTTCAGCTACCGGCTCGACCTCGACGTCGACGGGGCGTCACCGAACCGGGTGGACGAGATCGAGACGCGCGCGCTCGACGCGGGGCCCGCGAACCCGTACGGCGGCGGCTTCGCGGCGCACGAGCGCACGCTCGCCACCGAGCGCGCGGCGCGCCGGCCGCTCGACCTCGCGTCGGCCCGCCGGTGGATCGTGCTGAACCCCGCGGCGCGCAACGCGCTCGGCCGGCCGACCGGCTACCTGCTGGAGCCGGAGGCGAGCGCGGAGCCGTTCGCGCGGCCGGGGTCGTGGGTGCGGCGGCGCGCCGGCTTCCTCGACGCGGCGGTGTGGGCGACGCCGTTCCGCGACGACGAACGGTACGCGGCGGGCGACTACCCCTACCAGTCGCCAGGCGGGGACGGGCTCGCGCGGTGGACCGCGGCCGACCGCCCGATCGACGGCACCGACGTGGTGCTCTGGTACACCCTGGGCGTCACCCACAACCCGCGCCCGGAGGACTGGCCGATCATGCCCGTGCAGGCGGCCGGCTTCCGACTGGTCCCGGTCGGGTTCTTCGACCGGAACCCGACGATCGGCGACCGGTGACCGGACGCCGGCGGGCGTGGACGGGCGAATTGCGGTCGGGCTCGGCGAATCGCATCTTGGCGCCAGCCGCACTTCCGCGGCCGAGCCCAACCCGCTCCAGGGAGATGGCCATGAAGCGCTCGCTGCAGCTCGTCGCCTTGATGTTGCTGTCCGCAGGTGCCGCCCACGCCGCCGGCCGGCTGCCGCCGGTCACCACCACGCCCGAACCGATGACGCTCGGCCTCGTCGCCGGCGGGGTAGCGATCGTCGGCGTCGGCGCGTGGCTGCGGCGGAAGCGCTGATCAGGTCAGCGTAGAGCGCAGAGCGTAGAGCGCAGAGCGCAGAGAGTGGATGTCACTCTGCGCTCTGCGCTCTACGCTCTCACGGGGCGCTGTCGCGGAACTCGATCGCCGTCTCGCGATCCAGCGTCGACCGCATCGCCCACCGATCCGCGAACAGGATGAGCGGGTTGCCCTTCACGTCGTAGACGAGCAGCCGGCCGTGCCCCGAGCCCACGCGCTCGATGTCGGCCTTCGGCCCCACCACCCACCGCGGGTGGCCGTAGCCTAACGATTCCAGCTTCGCCGGCGCGCCGTACTCGCTCTCCAGCCGGAAGAGCATCACGTCGAACTGGAGCTGTCCCACCGCGCCGACGATCGGCGACGGACCGCTGCCGAGCTTCGCGTCGGGCTCCGTGAAGAACACCTGGGCCGCGCCCTCCTCGGAGAGCTGCTTGAGCCCCGTGTCGAGCTGCTTGCGGCGCATCGGGTCGGTCGCGAGCACGCGCGAGAAGTGCTCCGGCGGGAAGCGCGGGATGTCGCCGAACACCACGTCGCGCTCCTCGGCCAGCGTGTCGCCGATGCGCAGCGTGCCCTTGTCGACGATCCCGACGACGTCGCCCGGGAACGCCTCGTCGACGGCCGAGCGCTCGCGCGCCATGACGCTCTGCGGCGCAGCGAGGCGCAGCGTCTTCCCCGTGCGCACGAGCTTCACCTCCATGCCCGCGGCGTAGCGCCCGCTGCACACGCGCACGAACGCCATGCGGTCGCGGTGCTTCGGGTCCATGTTCGCCTGGATCTTGAACACGAAGCCGGTGAACCGCGGATCGTTAGGCTCCACCAGGTCGTCGGTCGCCGGACGCGGCGCGGGCGCCGGCGCGAGCTGCACGAACTCGCGCAGGAACGGCTCGACGCCGAAGTTCGTGAGCGCGGAGCCGAAGAACGTCGGCGAGAGCTGCCCCGCCACGAACGCGTCGCGGTCGAAGTCGCCGAGTCCCACGTCGAGGAGCTCGAGCTCCTCGCGCAGGTGGGCGAGCGCGCCCTCGCTCGCGTGCGACAGGATCTCCGGCGAGTCGAGCCCGCCTTCGATCGTCGCGACCTCCTCCGCGCCATGATGCTCGCCGCGCTCGAACAGCAGCACGTGCTTCGTGAGCCGATCGTACACGCCGACGAAGCGGTCCATGTCGAAGATCGGCCACGTCACCGGCCACAACGAGATCCCGAGGTCGCGCTCCACGTCGTCGAGGAGCTGCAGCGGATCCATCCCCGGCCGGTCGCACTTGTTGACGAACGTGAAAATCGGCGTGCGCCGCTTGTGACACACCTCGAACAGCTGGCGCGTGCGCTCCTCGACGCCGCGCCGGTTGTCGAGCAGCATCACCGCGCTGTCGGCGGCGATGAGCGTGCGGTACGTGTCCTCGGAGAAGTCGGCGTGCCCCGGCGTGTCGAGCAGGTTCACCTTGAACCCCTCGTAGTCGAACTGCAGCACGGAGCTCGTCACCGAGATGCCGCGCTCCTGCTCGAGCTTCATCCAGTCCGACGTCGCGTGCCGCGCCGCGCGCCGCGCCTTCACGCTGCCCGCGAGGTGGATGGCGCCGCCGTACAGCAGGAGCTTCTCCGTCAGCGTCGTCTTTCCCGCGTCCGGGTGCGAGATGATGGCGAACGTGCGGCGACGGGCGCCTTCGGTCCCCACGCGCTCGGCGAGGACGGCAGGGGCGAGAAGCTCGGTGGGTGCGGTCATGCGGATGCTGGGGGCAGACGCGCGGCGGGCGGGTCGGCGACCCGCGCCAGACCCGCCCGCCGTCGGGCTTAAGTATAACCGCGAACGGAACTTGGGTTCAGCCCCGCGGCTGCCGGGCGTCGGCCCGCGCGGGCGCCGGCGTGCGCGAGCGCATGACGGGCTCCGGCCGCGCCACGGCGCACAGCTCGTCGAGCTCCTGCGGGCTCATCGCGTGCCACCGCGCGGGATACGGCGCCAGCCGCCGGCGCTGGGTCGCCGACTCGAAGCACAGCCACGGTGCCTCGGTCGACCGCGTCTTCGGTGGGGCATCCGCCAGCGTCCGCCGCACCCCGACCTCCCAGACCTCCCATTCCGTGCCACGTGCGTCGACAAAGCGTCTCGCCATCATCGCCTCCTGGGCTGCTCCGGTGACACGCCGCGTGGTCCGAGCCCGCGGCGCCAGGAGGTCACAACGCATGTTTGCCGCCACTGTCGCATCCCGTGAACGTCCACGAAAGTCATTGCCGTTGAACGAGTTATGAAATGCCGCCGGCGATCGGGCGGCGGCTCTGTCCCTCCGTAAAGACACTGGTCTGTGGTACGACACAGACGACTCAGTTCCCGCCGCCGACGAGCTGGAACGCCGCCCAGTAGCGGGGGTGCGCGAACCCCGGCGTCCGCCGCACGTCCCCCTGCGCCCGACGCAGCGCCTCCGCCTTGCTCGGCCCGTCCGCGTCGCCGAGCCAGTGGCCGTAGAAGCGTCGCATGAGGAGCTCGGTCGCCTCGTCGGACACGCTCCACAGGCTCACGAGGACGCTGCGCGCGCCCTTCGCGAGGAACGCCCGCGCGAGCCCCACGGTCCCCTCGGCCTGCGTCAGGTTGCCGAGCCCGGTCTCGCAGGCCGACAGCACGACCAGGTCGGCCGAGAGCGTGAGCGCCGGATCGTCGAGCACCTCGCCGACGGTGAGCAGCCCGTCGTTCGCCGAGTCGGGGGCCAGCGCGACGAACGAGTCGCGGACGCGCCCGTCCGCCGTGAACGCGTACCCGTGCGTCGCGAAGTGGACGAGCGCCGCGCCCGGCAGCCGGGCGAGCACCGCGGACTCGGTCGCGGCAGACCCGGTGAGCGGCTGGACGCCGAGGTACGTGCCGAGCCACCGCGCCTCGCGCGCGGCCGCGGGGAGCGGCTCCAGCCGCCCACCCGGGATCGGCGGCATGGTGGGGTTGCCGACCACGAGCGCGTCGGCGATCGGCGCCCGCGTCCGCTCGCGGGAGACCGCGCGCACCACGGGCCGATCCGCGTCGCGCTCGGCGCGGGGCGTCGGCACCAGCGTCGCGAGCGAGGGCGCGTAGTGCACCGCCCAGCGGGCACCCAACGGTGCGTCGCCCGCCGGGAGCGCACCGAACGGCAGCACGGCGAGCGCGCCGTTGGGCACGATCACGAGATCGCGCCCCGCCGCGAGCCGCGCGCCCAACGATTCGGGCAGCAGCAGCCCGGCGAGCCGCGCCGCGGTGGCCGGGTCGCGCCGCCGTGCGTGCTCCACGTCGTCGCGCCACCGCGCGACGAGCGCCTCCAGCGAGTCGCGCGCGACCGCCACGCGGCTCACCTCCACCGCGCCGTCAGGAAGCACGAGCCACCGGACGAGCGTGTCGCGGGTGACGAGGTAGCTCAGCGCCGCCGTGCCCGCGCGGCGCAGGGGCGCGACGAGCGAGTCCGTCTCCGCGACGAGGTCGGCGCCGGCGTTAGGCATGGCGTCGTCGCGCCGTGCGCCGCGCCGCAGGTCGAGCAGCGCCTGCGCCCGCCCGCGCTCGGCGACGGCCAGCGCGCCGCGCGCGCTCGCCGCGGCTCCCAGCTCGGCACCGCGCGCGAGCCACGCCATGGTCCACACCGTGAACAGCTCGCGGTTGTCCTCGGCGAAGCTGATGGCGTTCGCGTCGGCGCCGGCGTGGCGGCGGATCCCGGCGTACACCGCGGCGGCGGAGTCGAGGTACGCGACGCCGCGCGCGGGGTCGCGCTGCTCGGCGGCGCGGCGCTCGACGTACAGCCGACCGACGTTCGTGAGCGTGCGCCCCTCGCCGCGCCGGTCGCCGGCCGCGCGCCTAACGGCGAGCGCCCGCCCGTAATAGCCCAGCGCCGAGTCGCCCTGGTCGAGGTCCGCGTAGATCGCGCCGACGTTGTTCAGCGTCGTTCCCTCGCCCGTCGCGTCGCCGACGTCGTGCTGCAGCGCGAGCGCGAGCCGGTAGTAGCTCAGCGCGGAGTCCGGGCGCGCGAGGTCCTGGAACGAGCGCCCCACGTTCGCGAGCGTGGCGCCCTCCGCCGAGCGATCGCCCACCTGCTGCGTGATGGGAAGCGCCGCGCGGTAGTACGCGAGCGCCGAGTCGGGGCGTCCCGCGTCGGCCCAGAACGCGCCGACGTTCGCGAGCGCCGAGCCTTCGGCGGGCCGATCGCGCGCCTCGCGCGCGATGGGAAGCGCGCGGCGGTAGTAGCTCACCGCGGAGTCGAGTCTTCCGAGCACGCGGTAGACCGTGCCGAGGTTGATGAGCGTGCGTCCCTCGCCCTGCTTGTTGCCGGCCTCGCGCTGGATCGGGAGCGCCTGCCGGTAGTAGCGGAGCGCGGAGTCGGGGAGCGCGAGCCCTTCGTACAGCCGGCCGACGTTGGCGAGCGTCGTGGCCTCCGCCGGACGGTCGCGCGTCTCGCGCTGGACGACGAGCGCCTGCCGGTAGTAGCTCAGCGCCGAGTCGGCGCGGCGGAGGCGCTGGTACGCGGTGCCGAGCGCGCCCAACGTCGCGCCCTCGCCGCGCCGGTCGCCCGCCGCGCGGCGCGCGTCGAGCGCCCGCTGGAAGTAGAGCAGCGCGGAGTCGGGGCGCCCCAGGTTGCCGAGGGTGCGCCCCACGTTGTGGAGCATCTGTCCTTCGTCGGCGCGCCGACCGGCGACGAGATACAGCGCCGCCGCGCGGTCCCAGAGCGCGATCGCGTCGCGCAGCCCGGCTTCGGTCTGGCGCCGCGCGGCGCTGTCGGCGCGCGCGGCGAGCGTCTCCGCGCCCTCGGGCGCGGGCTGCGCGACGTCAGGCGCAACGTTAGGCGCGCGGAGGGAGAGCGCGCCGCCGAGCAGGACGAACGTCGCGAGGGCTGACATTGGGGGTGTCCTCCGCCGGCTGCCTAACGCGTGCGGGTCACCACCTCGATCGGGCCGCGCGTCGCCGGCACGCGCACGGCACGGATGCGCTCCTCGGCCACACCGGCCGCGAGCAGGCGGTCCTTCGCGAGCTGCAGCAGCCTCCACGACGACGACGTGCGACGGAACGATGGATCCGTGTATCGGATCTCGACGCGCAGCGCATCGTCGCCCCGCAGCGCGCGCGCGATGGAGTCGACGAGCTGCGTCTCCGTCGAGTCGAGCGCGACGGCGACGGTGGACGAGTCGGCGGCGGCCGAGTCGACGGGCAGCGTGACGGCGCGGGAGCGGGCCGGACGCGGGACGACGGACGGCGGGACGATCGACGGCGGGACGACGGACGGCGGGACGATCGACGGCGGGACGTTCGACTTCGGGATGCCTGACGGCGGGAGGCTCGGGGACGCCACGTCGGCCCGACGCTGCTGCGCGGCGGACCGGTCGATGGCGGGGTCGCGGGCGACGCGTACCGTGAGCAGCGCGACCGCGGCGACGCCGAGCGGGCCGGCGATCCAGCGCCAGCGGCGGCGCGGCGCGGGCACCGTGGGCAGCAGCACGCGCTCGCCCGCGGCACGGCGCGCGGCGGCGCGCCCGAGCACGTCGTCCGGCGGGCGGCTCATGAGGCTGAGCGCCGCGCGCAGGTGCGCATCGGCCGGCGTCTCGGTCTCGTCGTCGACGACGGGCAGTTCCACCTGGTCGCCGGCCCGTCGACGCGCCTGGATGCGCGCCAGCAGATCCGCGGGCGGCCGGCTCGCGAGCGACAGCGCGGCATCGACGCGGGTCGGCGTCTCGTCGTCGGGCATCGGGTGCGAATCGCCGGTGGACGGGGGGAGCCGGTCGGGCATCTGCATCACTCCGCGGTCAGCGGCTGGGCGAGGAACTTCCGGATCTGGCACAGCCAGTTGCGGACGGTGCCGTCGGAGAGGCCGAGCCGCGCGCCGATCTCCTGGAAGCTGCAGCCGTCCACGTACAGCGCGATGAACTCCGCCCACCGGCGCTTCGTCGGCTCGGGGCTGGCGCGCAGGAGCTCCAGGCGGCGCTCGAGCTCCATCAGCTCCTCGGGCTCCACGGCGTCCAGCTCCTGCACGACCTCGTCGGCCGCGTCGTCGAGCGACACGGAGCGGCGGCCGGCGGCGTCGGACGCCCATCGCCCGGTGAGCGCGGCCTTGCGTCGCAGCGCCGTGCGCACCGCGACCTGCTTCAGCCACCACTCGGCGCGCCCCTGCTCGCGGTAGTGCCGCGCCGCGTCGGGCAGGCCGACGAACACGTCGCTCGCCACGTCGGCCGCCACCTCGCGCGGCTCGGGGAGCCACGAGATGGAGCGGATGACGTAGAACACGCGCGTCCACACGACCTCGTGATAGCGCCGGTAGCACTCCGCCCACGCCGCCTCGCGCATCGCCGCGCGCGTCGACTGCATCAGCAGGAGCAGCTCGCCGAGCGGCCGCCCGCGCACGTGGCGCGCGGCGTCCGCGTCGGCGACCGCGTCGGCGACCGCGTCGGCGACCGGGTCGGCGGCGGGCGCAGGGCGCTCGGGACCGGCGAGGCGCGGCCAGGTCGGTCGCGCGCTCTCCTCGATCGCGCCGTCGGGCGGCAGGTGCTCCATGGATGGGAGGCTCACAGTCCCGGAAAGACGGTGAGGCGCCGATTCGTCATCGCGCGTGGCCAATGATGGCGCGGCCGTCACGGAGTGCAAGCGCGCGGGCATTGACCTGCACGACGGGGAGCGGAACATTGGGCGCCCCGGCCCCATCCATGGGAGGCGGCCATGACTCGTCCGCGCCTCACGCTCGGCACGACGCTGCTGCTCGCCGCCGCCGCCGGCGGCGCCTCGATCCCACGCACGGCGCACGCGATCGTCGGCGGCGGCTTCGGGGTCCCGACGAACTCGGGGAAGTTCCTCTACGACGTGTGCGACCCGCTCGGCGGCACGCTGTACAGCTGCTACCGCACGGTGATCCGCGCCGACCCGAAGGGCGACGTGACGCACATCGGGATGACGCTGGACTACGACTTCAGCGGACCCGGGTTCGTGTTCAACGCGGCGCTGAGCGGGCTGCTCGGTCCGTTCGCGGTCGGAGGCAGCGAGCCGCCGGCGACGCCGGGCGCGGGCGTGCAGCCGCTGCCGATCTTCACGTCGCTGCCCGACGTGCCGGGGACGCCGAACCCGGGGTGGGCGCTCACCGTGACCGACGACGGGCTCGCGGTGACGATGGACTACCGCAACGTGAGCGGGCTGCCGGTGCGGCCGGGGCGCGAGACGAACTTCTTCGTGTTCGTCTTCGACCTCGTGCATCCGGTGGTGATCGACGCGTCGCGCAGCACGGTGACGTACTCCACGACGCTGGTGCCGGGGGCGACGTTCGCGGAGCTGAGCTTCACGTGCGAGTCGGGCGACCCGTCGTTCCCGACGTGCGGCAGCACGGTGCCGTCGGCCGCGATCACGCTCGATCTCGCGGCGGTGCCGGAGCCGCGGAGCGTGCTGCTGGTCGCGTCGGGACTCCTGGCGCTGGCCGGCGTGGCGGTGCGGCGACGCCGTTAGGCATCACGCGCGTTAGGCGGGTCGATCGTTAGGCGGCGGCGGGCGGATGACGATTCCGCTCGCCGCCGCCTTTCGTTCGCAGCGGCCCTCCGCTCGACGCTCGCGCGCTCGGCCGCTCACCCCCGCTGCCGGAGCGTGCCCATGCCTCGCCTCAGCGCCCCTCACGCGCTCACCGCGCTCACCGCGCTCGCCGCCATCCTCGCCTGCGCCGACCCGCCGAGCGCGCCCGGCGCGCGCCCGACACCCGCGCCCAACGCGTCGACCGCGCTGGCGCCGGACCCGACGAGCCAGCCGATTCCCGACGAGTACCTCGTGGTGCTGAAGGACGACGTCGCACCGTCCGACGTGCGCGCGATCGCCACGCGGCTCACCGCCGCGCAGGGCGCGACGCTCGGCTTCGTGTACGAGCACGCGCTGCGCGGCTTCTCCGCGCACATGACCGCCGCCGCGGCGGACGCGATCGCGCACGACCCGATCGTCGACTTCGTGGAGCAGGACCAGGAGGTGATCGCGTCCGACGTGCAGAACGGCGCGACGTGGGGGCTCGACCGCATCGACGACCGGTTCCTGCCGCTCGACGCGCTGTACCACTACCACGGCAACGGCCAGGGCGCGGGCGTGTACGCGTACATCATCGACAGCGGGATCCAGACCGCGCATCCCGACTTCGGCGGACGCGCGACCGCGGTGTTCGACGCGTTCGGCGGCAACGGCCAGGACTGCAACGGCCACGGCACGCACGTCGCCGGGACCGTCGGCGGCACGACCTACGGCGTGGCGAAGCAGGTGCGCCTGCGCGCGGTGCGCGTCCTGAGCTGCACCGGACGCGGCACGTACGCGGGCATCGTCGCCGGCATCAACTGGGTGACGGCGAACCACCAGTCGCCCGCGGTGGCGAACATGTCGCTCGGCGGTCGCTTCTCCGCGGCGGTGAACCGCGCGACGACGAACCTCGTGAAGTCGGGCGTGTTCACCGCGGTCGCGGCCGGCAACGATCGCATGAACGCGTGCAACGTGTCGCCGGCGAGCGCGCCGGGCGCCACGACGGTGGCGGCGTCGGACCGCGACGACGCGCGGGCCGCGTTCTCCAACTGGGGGCCGTGCGTGCACATCTACGCGCCGGGCGCCGGCATCACGTCGGACTATCCGGTCAACGGCACGAAGGTGTTGAGCGGCACGTCGATGGCCTCGCCGCACGTCGCGGGCGTGGCGGCGCTGTTCTTCAGCCTGAACCCGCAGGGGACGGCGACGGCGGCGCGCACGTGGATCCTCACGCGCGCGGTGCTGAACGCGATCCAGAACAACATCGCGGGGACGCCTAACAAGCTGCTGTTCAAGGAAGGGCTCTGAGTCGCCGCAGGGGGCGACCGCCGGCGGGCGTGCGCGCGAGGTCTCCGGACCGAGCGGGCCGCCCGTCGCGCGCGCCCGTCGCGCGCGCCCGTCGCGCGCGGCCGTCGCGCATGCCCGTTGCGCGCCGTGCGCCGGCACGAGAGAATGCCGCATGCCCGTGCCCCCCGCGCCGGATCCCGCCGCCGAGCTGCTCGCGCTCGGCGAGCACCGCTTCACCACCGTGCTCGCCGATCCGCCGTGGCGCTTCGCGAACCGCACGGGCAAGATGGCGCCCGAGCACCGTCGGCTGTCGCGCTACGGCACCATGGATCTCGACGAGATCCTCGCGCTCCCCGTCGCCCGCGTCGCGCAGCCGCGCGCGCACCTGTACCTGTGGGTGCCCAACGCGCTCATCGTCGAGGGACTCGCGGTGATGCGCGCGTGGGGGTTCGCGTACAAGACGAACCTCGTGTGGTACAAGACGCGGAAGGACGGCGGCCCCGACGGACGCGGCGTGGGGTTCTACTTCCGCAACGTCACCGAGCTGCTGCTGTTCGGGGTGCGGGGCACGCTGCGCACGCGCGACGCGGGACGACGGCAGACGAACATCATCGTCTCGCAGAAGCGCGAGCACTCGCGCAAGCCCGACGAGCAGTACGAGATCGTGGAGCGGTGCAGCGGGGGCCCGTACCTCGAGCTGTTCGCGCGCCACCACCGCGCGGGATGGACGCAGTGGGGCAACGAGGCGCCGGAGGATTCGTGCTCGGCACGTGCCTGACTTCGATCGTTCTGCACGCAGGAAGCCGAGGGCCCGCCTAACGCGGCACCGTGAGCTCGATGTAGGCGATCGCCGCGACCCCGTAGACGGCGAAGAAGATCCCGAACGCGATGCCGAGCGCGACGAGCATGCGCACCGCGTTGCCCGTGCGGCGGCCGAAGAAGCCGAGCCCCGCGTGCACCGTGGCGAGCGCGTAGACCGTGAACGTGCCGAAGCTGCGCAGCGTGGCGGCCACCGGCGAGGCGGGGCCGAGGAACCAGACGAGCGGCACGATCGGCAGGTAGAGCAGGCACGCGTCGGCGAACGCGAACAGCGACACGACGCCCATCTCGGCGAGGTTCACGCCGGCGCGTCGAAAGAGGCGCCGCGCGACGAGCGCGAACGGGATCGCGATGAGCACCGACAGGAGCAGCTCCTGCTGCGCCATGTCGTGCATGAGCTGCGCGTACGCCTCGGCCTGACGCGGCGTGAACAGCGGGTGCGGTCCGGCCGTCGCCGCGCGCGCGGACGTGCGGATGCGGTCGATGTCGGCGAAGTTGATCGCCTGCAGCGCGAGCAGCAGCAGCGCCGCGGCGAACGACAGGAAGCCGATCGGGCCGACGTACCGCCGTCGGCGCCCGTCCAGCCACTCGCGCGCGACGCCGCCCGGGCTGCGCAGCACGGCGAGCCCGGTGAACCAGAGCCCACGGTCGAGGGCGAGGAACTGCCCCGCGAAGTCCGCGGCGAGGCTCGCCACGGTGAGCCGCTCGGTGACGGCGCGCTGGCCGTAGTCGGCGCAGTAGCGGCCGGCGAGCGCGGTCCCGCAGTTCAGGCAGCACGGCGCCGCAGGCGCCGGCACGGCAGCGGGGAGGGGAGCGGGGGGCGCGTACGAGACGGCGGGAACGGCGACGTCGACAGACATGGCAGCGGGGGGAAAGGCTCGGCCACGCTAGGACCGTGCCCCGAACGGCGCAAGGCGCCTAACCGATCCGCAGCAGCATGGCGTACACGGCGCGCGCCGACGCGGGGCGCCCGGCCGGGTCGGCGGCGGTCATCTGCGCGACGAGCGCGCCGAGGGCGGCGGCGATGCCGCGCGGCGCGGCGAGCGTGGGCCCCTGCGGGATCGGCGTGCCGCGCGCGGGCGTCTCGTCGAGCTTGTGCGCGAAGAACGCCACCGGCGTGTCCGCGTTGAACGGCGTCTCGCCCGTGAGGCACTCGTGCAGCACGACGCCCGCCGCGTAGATGTCGGCGCGCACGTCCGGTGCGCTGCCCAACAGCAGCTCGGGCGCCATGTACTCCGGCGTGCCGACGACCGCGCCGGCGATGCGCGCCGCGTCGGGGCCCACGGGCCCGCGCACGAGCCGCGCGACGCCGAAGTCGGTGACCTTCACGACGCCGCCCGGCGCGACGAGCAGGTTGGCGGGCTTCAGGTCGCCGTGCACGACGCCCTGCGTGTGCGCGACGTCGAGCGCGCGCACGAGCTGCTTCGCGACGGCGAGCACCGCGCGCGGCTCGAGCGCGCCACGCGCGTGCAGCAGCGCGTCGAGCGACGGGCCATCGACGAACTCCATCGTGAGGAACGGCACGCCGTCGTTCTCCGCGATGTCGTGGATGCGCACGACGTGGCGGTGCGAGATGCGGCGCGCGAGCCGGATCTCGTGCGTGAGCCGCTCACGCGCGAGCGGGTCGGCGGCGAGCAGCTCGGGGCGCAGCATCTTCACGGCGACGATCTCGCCGAGCGCGTCGTCGAGCGCCTTGTAGACGATGCCGGTGCCACCCGCGCCGACGACCGCCTGCAGCTCGTACCGCTCGGCGAGGCGCGCGGGCCGCGCGGGCGAGGCAAGCCGGAGGACGCGGACACCGGAGACGGCGGACGCGCCCCTCGCGTCGGTCGGGGCGGCGACGGCGGCGGATGCGGCGGCGGGCTCGTTAGGCACGCGCGCACCGAGCGCGGTGAGCGCCTCGCGGTCGCGCAGCTCGGCGATCATCGCGCGGAACGCGGCGCCGAGGGCGGCGATCTCGTCGCTCGCCTCGCCGTCGAGGTCCGCGGCGCCGACGACCGCCTCGACGCCATCGCGCGTCGGATCGTAGTCGCCCTCCACGGCGCGGTGCGCGAGCGTGGCGAGGGCGCGGATGGGGCGCGTGACCTGGCGCGCCGCGAGCCACGCCGCGAGCAGCGCGAGCGCGAGCCCGACGACGGCGACCGCGGCGACCGTCGCGCGCATGCCGGCGACCTCGGACGCTTCGGCGCCGTGCGCGCGCAGCACCGTCCACCCGCCGACCGCCTCGCCGCCGGCCGTCGTCGCGCGCGCGCCCTGCACGTGGAAGTCCTCGGCGCCGACGCGCAGCAGCCCGCCGCCCGGGCGCCGCCCGGCGGAGAGCGCGCCGAGCGCGCTGTCGAGCGCCGTCGTGCGAGCGACCGACGATGCGGCGATGTGCGGGCGGCCGTCGACGCCGAGCGCGTAGAACAGGACGTCGCTCCCCGTCGTCGCGCGCACGTCGCGCACGACCTCCTCGCCGATGACGTTCGTCGCGACGAGCACGCCGACCGGCGTCCCGTTAGGCACCGCGATCGGCATCGCGATGACCTGGAACAGCAGCGAGTCGCGCGACACGCCGAACCCCGACATCACCTGCCCGCGCAGCGCGCCGGCGATGAGCGCGACGCCGCCCATGTCGGTCCCGGCGGCGCCCGGCTCGTCGCTCTTCGCGAGCAGGCGGCCGCGCGCGTCGGTGATGAAGACCCAGCTCGCGTCGAGCAGGTCCTCGGCCTCCATCGCCTGGTCGAGCAGCTCGTCGTGCAGCGGGCGCTGCGACGCGACGAGGCCGCGGAAGTACGGCCCCTGCGCGAACACGCGCGCGCCGCCGGCGAGGCTGCGCTCGCGCCCCGCGAGCAGGTGCGCGACGAACTCCGCGTCCTGCTCCAGCCGCCGCCGCGCCGCGCGCTCGTCGGCGCGCCGCATCGTCGCCGTCGTCGCGCCGAGCGATGCGACGAGGACGGCGAGCGCGATCAGCGCGGTACCGACGAAGACCCGGCCGGCGAGGCCCCTGAAAGGCGGTGTTAGGCGCAAGGCGAAGTGGCTGCGTGCTGCGTGGCTGCGTGGCTGCGTGGCTGCGTGGCTGCGTGGACGTGCCGTTACGCAGCCACGCAGCCACGCAGCCACGCAGCATCCGCTCAGTATCGGTCGGCGCGCGTGGCCGTGTACGGAAGCCCGAACTTGTTGAGGTGCGGCGCGGCGATGTAGGCACGCGCGTCGAGCGTGAGCTGCACGGCGACGGGCGCGTCGGCGCGGACCTCGATGCCCTGGTGCACCTCGCCGGTGCGCTCGTGCCACGCGTGCAGCACGTACGTGCCGGGCGGCACGTCGCGCAGCGCGAAGTGGCCGGCGTCGTCCGGCGTGGTCGCCCACGGCGTCGGCACGGCGACGACGAAGCTCACCATACGGTGGTGGATGTTGCAGTAGATCGGGTACACGCCGGGCCGCTCGAACGGCGCCGAGCGCGACGTACCGCTGCGGTACAGCCCGAGGTCGAAGCCGCCGAACGTCGTGTTCGAGAAGACGTTGTGGCTGTACGGGTCGTCGTTCGGGAACGCCACCGAGCCGCCGGCGCGCACCACGCGCACGTGCGGGATGAACTCGCGGCCGCGCATCACGATCGTGCCCGACGCGAGCGCCGCGCTCGACGACGCCGGGAACGCGACGCGTCGCGGCGCCTCGAGCCATACGACCGCGTCGCCGAGGTCGTGCGTCGCCTCCCCCGGCCGGTCGACGACATGCAGCGTGCCCGCGACGATGCCGTCCTGGGCGTGCGCGGCCGACGCGACGATGCCGAACACGAAGGCCGACCGCAGAGCGTGGAGCGTGGAGCGTAGAGCCATCCGCGCTCCACCCGCCATGCTCCACGCTCCACGCTCAGATCTCGAAGCCGAGCGCCAGGTTGATGTGATGCGCATGGTACAACCCCGTCGAGTAAAGCGTCTGATGCCTGCGGTACTCCAGGCCGAGCAGCACCGGCTGCACCGGGGTCCAGCGCAGATGCGCCGCACACACGGTGTTCTGCCGGCGGTCCGGCCGGTCCTCGTCGCGCACGCGGTCGATGCCACACCCCACGCCCGCGAGCCACTGCTCGGTGGGACGCACGTTGAGCTGCGCCCAGCCGGCGACGTCGTGCAGCGGCGTGCCCACCGTGCCGGCGGGCGCCCCGGCCGGCGGACGCCCGAAGTTCTGCCCGATCGCGCCGCCGCCGAGGCCCAGCAGCAGCCGGCCGCGGTACGCCTCACCGCGCAGCTCCACGTGCGGCGCGAGCACGATGCGCGCGTCGAGCGACACGGCGCCGCTCGTGAACTGGTGGTCGTCGTCGACCTCCACCCACCCGCGGTGCACGCCGATGCCGATCTCGCTCGGACCCTCGCCCGTCACCGCGTCGCGCACGTCGCTCATCGGCGCGTCGGGATCCTCGGGGCCCCACCGGACGCGCAGTCGCGACTCGAGGTACGGCTTCCCCGAGCGCTCGCCGGCGTCGCCGCCCCCTGGCCGGACGGGGTCGTAGAGCGCGCTCGTGAACGGCTCCAGCACCGCCCCCGTCACCGCCCATCGCAGCGTCTTGCCGCCCAGCGCGCGCGTGACGCGCACCTGCGGCAGCCAGTTCCAGAGGTCACCCGCCGCGGAGAACTCGGTGATGCCGATCGCCGCGAGGCTGAGCGGATCGAGGTCGGAGATGAGCGGCGTCTCGGCGCCCACCATGACCGACGTGCGCGCCCACCGGAGCGTGCCGCGCACCGTGCGGAAGCGCGGCTCGGGAAAGAGCGGACGGTTGCCGTTCGCGTCGCGGCCGCCGCCGAAGAAGTCGAGGTCCGCGTCGCCGTCGAACGTTCCGCCGAGCACGTCACGCACGGTGACGGCGGCGCCGACCCGCGTCTGGCGGAGCGAGATGCCGAGCACCTGGCCGTAGTCGGCGTTCGCGATCGCGATCTGCGGCACGCCGGGGTCGTTCGTCGGTCCTCGGGTGAGGGCGATGTTCGTCAGCACGCGCGCCGAGAGGTCGAGCGCGACCCGGCTGCGGGTGCGCACCGCGCTCTCCGACTCGGTGGCGAGCTGCTGGCGCAGGAGCGCGATCGCCGCCTCGGCCCGCTCCAGCCGCGCGGCGAGGGAGTCCACCGAGACCCGCGTGCTGTCGGCGCGCGGCGGCGCCGAGTCGGGCCGCGTCTGCGCTCCGAGCGCCGCGGGGACGGCCAGGAGCACGTGCGCGCCAAGGCGGCGCAGCGCCGCGAGCGAAGAGCGGGGGGAGGGCACGGCGGGGGATGAGGGGCGAGCGGGCGGAGCCGCTCAGCGCGCACTCACCGCGCCAGCGCTCCCGACAGCCGCTCCGGCGAACCCTCTCCCACGAGCACCGACCCCGCGGCCGCGAGCGGCCAGGCGACGAGGCCGACGGTGCCGTCGACTGCGCCGAGCCGCCGATGTGAGGCGACGGCCGCGCGCACCGCGGGATGCCGGAAGAACAGCTGCTCCGGCACAATGTACTGCACGACCAGCCGATCGTCCCAACGATACGCGAGCACCGCCGCCGGCTCTCCGGCGAGCGTCGTGGTCCACGCCCCGATCAGCCGGACGCCCGGTCGCGTGATCGGCTCGATCGGCACGCCGACCGCCGCGCGCACCGCTTCCAGGTCGCGGGCCGGCCCCGGGAGGTCGGCCGACGCCACGCGGCGGAAGTCGGCCGCCGCCGAGGCGAGGAGCGGGACGCTCGTCGTCGGCGTGGCGAGCAGCGTCACGCGGCTCCCCCCGGGGCCGCCGAGCGCGCGCCACGCGAGGACGGCCCCGAGCAGCACGATCGCGGCGACGAGCCACAGCGCGAGCCGGCGGCCCGTCGAGCGGCGGGGGACGGCGGCGTCCTCGACGTGGAAGTCGATCGGCGCCGGCGGCGCCACGGTCGGCTGCGGGAGCGCCGTGGTCGCGGCGAGGATGCGATCGCGGAGCGCCGGGCGCGCCGGGGCGACCGGCGTGGTGCCGAGCGAGTCGCGCACCGCGAGCTGGAGCTGGACCTCGCGCCGGCAGCGCGCGCAGCCCACGAGGTGGGCGTCGAGCTGCGAGGCGGTCTCCGGCGGCAGCTCCTCGTCGACGTAGGCCCCGAGGAGGTCGATGAGCAGCTCGTGCTGCGCCCGGCGCTCCGCCTCCTGCGCCGGGTCGTTCCACCGCCAGGCCCGCTGACCCTGCTGCTCGCTCATGAAGTCACCCCACCATCGAATCCGCCGGCGCGGGCCGCGCGCCGGGCTTCGGCCTGCCGCTCACCCTTCCCGTCGTCCCTGAGCCATGCCCGCTGATTCGAGGCCACGGCGCCGGCGAGCAGCCGGCGGCCGCGCGAGATGCGGCTCATCACGGTGCCGATCGGGATCCCGAGGATGTCGGCGATCTCCTGGTACTTGAAGCCGTCGATGTCGTGCATCTCGACGGCGGTGGCGAAATCTTCCGGGATGTCGGCGAGCGCCGCCCGGATCACCTCGCCCGTGAGCCGCCCCTCCACCTCCACCAGCACCGCGTCGTCGTCGCCGCCGACGAGGGCCTCGTGCTCGTCCTCGAGCCGCGTGATGGACACGAGCCGCTGCCGCCGGCCGTCGCGCTCGCAGTTGTCGGCGAGCACCGCGCGCAGGATGCAGTAGAGCCACGGCCGCACCTTCGCCGGGTCGCGGAGCCCCGCGAATCCGAGCCACGCGCGCACGCAGGCCTCCTGCACCGCGTCCTCGGCCTCGGCGACGGAGCGCGTGCGGCGCGACGCGAAGCCGAGGAGCCGGTCCAGGTGCGGCATGACGAGCGCCTGGAACTGGGCTTGGACCTGCTCGAGGTCCTGGTCGGAGGCGGGGATCATGACTCTCGGACGGGACTACCGGGGCGGTTATTCCTGTCGTGCACGGCGCTGCTTACGGCGCGGGCGATAGGGCGCCGGCGGTGAAGCGCTTCACCGCCCGCGCCGTAATCGGCGCTTCTCATTCCGGCCTCCCCCGCTCGCCGAGCATCACCCCGACCCACCCTCGAAACGCCTCGGCTCCCGGGTAGCCGACGAGCGTCCCCGTGACCCGTCCCCTGGCATCCAGCGCGACGAACGTCGGCGTGCCGCGGATCTGGAGGGCGAGCATCGACTCGGCCGACGGCGACACCGGGCCGGCGAGCGTGGCGCCGTCGACGTTCGCGGCCTGGACCATGGGCACGCCGGCCGCGGCGCCCTCCAGCGTGACGAGCCGCAGGCCGTGCAGCGGCCGGCCGGCGGCGACGCGGCCCATCTCGCGGAGCGCGGCCTTGCAGTACTGGCACGTCTCCGAGCTCACCATGACGACCGTCGGCTCGGCCACCTTCGCGAGCGGGAGCACCGTGCCGTCGAGCGTGCGGGCGCGGAACGCGACGAGGCCCGCCTCCGCGCCGCCGGCGAGCGTCGCCGCGCGGGCCGCCGCGGCGTCGGCGGCGCGGTCGGCGGCGGCGCCGGGCGTGCGGGCCCCGAGCCACGCGCCGACGCCGACGATCGCCGCCAGGAGGGCGGCGCCGGCAGGCGAGAGACGCGATCGGAGGCGAGGCGTGGTCATGGTGTGCTCTTCAGGGCTCCACGTACGAGTTTCACTATGACTGAAGAAGGACTGAAGAAGGACTGAAGGAGGACAACAACAACGGCGTTGTGCTTGTCCTTCTTCAGTCCTCCTTCAATCCTCCTTCAGTCCCACCGAACAACGTACGTGGAGTCATGCACGGCTACCCGACGCGTGCGGACACGTTCGGCTCCGCGGTCACCGGGGCGCCCTCGACCTCGAGCGGCACGGTGAAGTTGAACCGGTCGAGCCGCAGCCCGTCGGGCGTGCCGCGGTACGACGTCACCGAGCAGTTCGCGACGTCGTGCGTGCGCGCGACGTGCACGATGTCGCGCTCGGTCATGCGCTCGATCACGTAGCGGGCGCACAGGACGACGACCTGGTGGCAGACGACGAGCACACGCTCGCCGGCGTGGTCGCGGCAGATGTCGTGGAGCGCACCGCGGAGCCGGAGCGCGACGTCGGCCCAGCTCTCCCCGCCCGGGGGACGGAACCAGAAGCGGCCGAGCTGGACGCGGAGCGCCCACTGGTCGGGGTAGCGCGCCTCGATGCCGGCGCGGGTGAGCCGGTAGAACAGGCCGAGCTCCTTCTCGCGCACCCGCTCGTCGAACGTGATGTCCGACGGGGCGCCGCCGGCCGCCGCGATGCGCTCGGCCGTGGCGGCGGCGCGCACGTACGGGGACGCGACGACGACGGTCGGACGCTCCGACGCCGGGAGCTCGGCGAACCACCGTCCGAGCGCGCTCGCCTGCCGCTCGCCGCGCGCGCTCAGCGGGACGTCGACGTCGCGGTGGGTGAGGTCGACCTCGTGCACGTCGCGCCCGAACGCCTCGGTGCGGACCTGATTGGCGATGCTCTCGCCGTGGCGGACGAACCAGAGCGTGGCGGGGTGAGACTTCGGCATGCCTGCAACCTACGCGAGCGCGTCGAGCAGGGCGCGGGCGGACGGCGGGCGGCGGGCGGGGAGACGCTCGAGGCACCGCGCGACGAGGGCGGAGAGCGCGGGCGGGGCGTCGGCGATGGAAGCGGCGCCGGCGGGTCGCGCGCCGGTCAGCAGCTCGTGGGCGAGCACGCCCCACGCGTACAGGTCCACCCGATGGTCGAGCGACGGGTCGGCGGCGGCCTGCTCGGGGGCCATGTAGCCGGGCGTGCCGACGGCGTGGGCGACGCGCGTGAGGGCCGTGTCGCACGCCGCGACGAGCGCGTCGGGAGGCGCGCCGTCGCGCGTCGCGTGGTCGACGGCCTTCGCGACGCCGAAGTCGATCACCACCGCGCCGCCCGCGGAGAGCAGCACGTGCTCCGGCTTCAGGTCGCGGTGCACGATGCCCGTGTCGTGCGCGTGGTCGAGCGCGCGGGCGACGTCGCGGAGGATCGGCACGGCCTCGTCGAGCGGCACGCCGCCCGGCGCGGCGCGCAGCCGCTCGCGCGCCGACGCGCCGTCGACGAACGGCACGATCCAGTACGGCACACCGTGGTGCGACGCGCCCGCATCGGGCACCACACCGGCATCGAGCACCGGCGCGACGTTCGGGTGGCGCAGCCGGCGCGCGGCGACGACCTCCCGCGCGAAGCGCTCCGCGCTGAGGTCCGCGACGATGTGCGCGGGAAGCGTGCGCACGACGACGGGAGTGCCTAACGCGGCGTCGCGGGCGAGAAACGCGTGCGCCGCCGCATCGCGCGCGCTGCCGGCGAGCGCGCGCTGCACGCGGTACGCGTCGCCGAGCGCGGATTGGAGACGCTCCGGAGTCACGCCCGCACGTCGCGCAGGAACCGCACCGTGAATCCGAGCCCGCCGTCGTCGCCTCACCGATCGCGGCGCCGCCAGACGCGCGAGATGGCGAGGAAGAGGATCGCGAGGTACAGCATCGTGCGGTTGATGCCCTGCCCCTGGAGCTTCGGCACGAGCGCGGCGACGAGGAACATGACGGCCGCGAGGAGCGCGATCCACGTGCGGGCGCGGCGGCGGGCGGCGAGGTCGAGGGCCATGGCTCGGGCGGTGCGGGTGGCGGATTACTTACCGGTGCTAACGATCGGCCGATCGCGGCGTCTCCCCTGGTGTATCACCACGAAGCAACCGAAAGGAGAGGCAGCGATGCTCCCGTTTCTCATGATTCCACTCGCGCTGGCCCTCGGCATGGCCACGCATCATCCGGCGACGCCCGCGGAGCGGGCCACGACGGACTCGGCGGCAGTCGCGAACCGCGACGCGCCGGTCACGATCCAGTTCGACAACCAGGCCTGGGACATGGCCACGGTATACGCGGTGCCGCAGAACGGTGTGGCGGTGCGGCTCGGCCAGGTGAACGCGGGCTCGACGGCGCGACTCGTCGTGCCGCGCAACGTGGTCTCCAGCTCGGGTCTCATCAACATCGTCGCGGTGCCGTTCGCGCGCCGCTTCTCGACCGGCAGCGGCCCGGTGGCCGTGATGCCCGGCGACGCGCTGAAGGCGACGCTCTCGCCGACGGAGAACGGCGTCTGGGTGGTGCCCGCCGCGCGCTGAGCGCGCGAGGGCAGGAGGGCAGGAGCGCACGAGGGCAGGAGCCTCAGAACCGCTCCTGCCCTCGTGCGCTCTTGCCCTCCTGCCCTCCTGCCCTCGTTGTACAATTCGGCATGAGACATCGACTCCTCGCGGCGGCGCTCGGCGTCGCGCTCGGCGCCGCACCGCTCGGCGCCCAACGGCCCACGCAACGGCCCACGCTCGTCGTCTTCTTCACGATCGACCAGGGGACGCCGGTCTACTTCACGCGCTTCGGGTCGCAGCTCACGGGCGGCCTGAAGCGGCTGTGGGACGGCGGCGCGGTGTTCACCGACGCGAACCAGGACCACGGCACGACCGAGACCGCGCCGGGACACGCGAGCGTGATGAGCGGCCGCTTCCCGTCGCACACCGGCATCGTGCGCAACAACGCCGGCGTGCAGGACCCGCAGGCGCCGGTCATCGGCGCGCCGAAGGCGGATCCGGTGTCGCCGTTCCGATTCCGCGGCACCGTGCTCACCGACTGGATGCGCACCGCCGACCCGCGCACGCGCGCGCTCAGCGTGTCGCGCAAGGACCGCGGCGCGATCCTGCCGATGGGGCGCGCGCACCAGACGGTGCTCTGGTACGGCGGCAACGGCACGTTCACGACGAGCACGTACTACGCGGACACGCTGCCGACGTGGGTGCGGCAGTTCAACGCACGCGGCGGCGGCCCGCTGAAGCGGTTCGCCGGACAGACGTGGGACCTGCTGCTGCCGGCGAGCCAGTACGGGGAACCGGACAGCGTGGCGCTCGAGAACGGCGGCAAGGCGTACACGTTCCCGCACGTGTTCCCGACGGATTCGGCCGCCGAGGCGGGTGAGCTGACGAACTATCCGTGGATGGACCAGCTCACGCTCGACCTCGCACTCGAGGGGCTGCAGCAGCTGAAGTTAGGCACCGGCCCGGCGCCCGACGTGCTCGCGGTGTCGCTCTCCACCACGGACGCGGTGGGGCATCGCTACGGGATGGACTCGCGCGAGATGCACGACCACATCCTGCGCCTCGACCGCGCGCTCGGCGCGTTCCTCGACTCGCTGTACAAGCTCCGCGACTCGTCGCGCGTGATCATCGCGCTGACGGCGGACCACGGCATGGCGCCGTACCCGGAGCTGCACTTCGCGGCGAACCCGTCGCAGGGGCGCGCCGACGTGGCGCCGGTGCTGCAGCGCGTGAAGCAGGCGCTCGACGACCGCCACGTGCCGCGCGACGCGTTCGACTTCGAGAGCGGCGTCGTGCTGCTCGACAAGCCGGCAGTGACGCGCGCCGGCGTGAACGCCGACTCGGTGGTGCGCGCGCTCGTCGCCGACCTGTCGAAGGTGAAGGGCGTCATGCGGGTCTACCGCCGCGAGGAGCTCGCGTCGCTCGCGTCGCGCGACAAGTACGCGCGCCGCTGGCTGCACATGACGCCCGACGACCTCGATGCGGTCGCGTACGTGACGCTGGAGCCGTACGTGTACTACGCGCAGACGCAGTACGCGACGCACGGCTCGCCGCACGACTACGACACGCGCGTGTCGCTGATCTTCTACGGCCCGCCGTTCAAGCCGGGGAAATACGGTGCGTTCGTGCGCACGGTGGACATCGCACCGACGCTCGCCGCGGTGCTCGGTGTGCCGCCCACCGAGCCGATCGACGGCGTGGTGCTGAGGGCGGCGCTGAAGTGACCCGGTGAGCCGCGCGCGGAAGGAGGGCGGCGCGCGGCGCGTCGGCGTCGAGCGGGCGTTCGACGAGCTCGCGTTCGGCGACGGCCGCACGCTGAACCTGCGCGCGCATCTGCCGACGCGCGGCGAGGCGGTCGCGCGCACGGAGGCGTGGCTGCGCGAGCGGCAGGCGACGCTGCAGACGGGCGCCGAGGTGCTCGTCATCACCGGGCGCGGCAACGCGAGCGCGGACCGCGTCTCGGTGGTGCGCGCGGGCGTCTCCGAGCTGCTCGCGTCGCTCCGGCGGCGGCACGTCGTCGCCACGTACCGCGAGCACACGGCGGGCTCGTTCGTCGTGGAGCTCGCGCCGGCCGCCGCGGCGCACGCACCGCGACGCGCCCTGCCTAACGACGCCCCCGCGGCGCCGAGTCCGAGCACGCTCGCCGGGCTGCACGCCGACACGCGCAAGCTGCTCCGCGACCTCGCCCGCATCGGGCTCCAGCACCTCGGCGTGCATTCGCCGACGCGCCGCATCGTGGAGGACGAGATGCTGCGGCAGTTCACGGCGCTGGCGGAGCGGCTGCCGGACGACGCGGACCGCGAGGCGGCGCTGCGCGAGGAGATCGAGCGGGCGATCCACGCGCTCGAGGCCTGACCGCCCGCGCGTTCAGGGCGCTGTGTATATCCCGACGCCGGCGATGACGGCCATGCTGCCCGCCGCCCTGAGAACGAAGTTCACGGTGCGCGGCGCGCCCGGGGGAATGCCGGGGAACTCGGACAGCGCATAGAGGCTGTCGGAGGACACGAGCGTGTAGGCGCGCGCTCCCGACACGGTGCGCGTCGCGACCTCGTCGGCGGTCCCGTCGCGCACGCCGAGCACGAGGATCTCAACGTACGTGCCTCTCGGCAGCGCCGCCGATCCGCTCGGCGTGAAGACGAGCGTGTCTCCGAGCAGGCGCACGCGCCGCTGCCCGTCGTCGGAGAGCACCACCGGCGGCAGCTGACCGGTCGCGCTCTGTACCAGCCGGTAGCGCGGGGCGAGCACCCGTGGCACCTCGGTGACCGGCGGGCAGTTGCCGCTGCACGAGAGCCCCGCCGCGATGAACGCGGAGACGACGAGCGGCACGACGCGTCGCCGTTCCGCGTGGGCGAGATCCCCGTCGTGCTCGATGCGTACCGGCATGCACGCCTCCGGGCGGCGGACGTCGGCCTCGCGACGCCCGCGGACGGACGTTACCCTAGCGCGTCGCTGCGGCAAGAACCGCGCACCTCGACTCGACGCGCATGCGGCCCATCCTGATCCAGTTCGGCGCCGTCACCGTGCCCACGCACGACACGCTCGTCCTCCTCGGCGTGGTCGTCGCCGCGCTCGTGTTCCGCCACGAGGCGCGGCGCCTCGGCGCGTGGGGGGACGAGCGCGTGCTGTGGATCGTCGTCGGCACGCTCGCCGGAGGGGCCGTGGGCGCGAAGCTCGCCACGGTGTGGCGCTACGTCGCGGCGACGGGCGACGCGTCGGCGGTGGGGATCCTCGTGCGCGGTGGGCGCAGCGTTCTCGGCGGGCTCGCCGGCGCGTACGTCGGCGCGGTGCTCACGAAGGGCGTCGTCGGCTACCGGCGGCGCACGGGCGATCTGTTCGCGCCCGCGGTGGCGCTCGGGATGGCGGTCGGACGCGTGGGGTGCCTGCTGACCGAGCCGCCAGGGACGCCGACGACGCTGCCGTGGGGCATGCGCCTAACGCCCGGCGAGGCGGCGGCGATCGCGGGGTGCCCGGCGTGGTGCGTCGGCAGCGCGCTGCACCCGTCGTTCGCGTACGAGATCCTGTTCCACCTCGCGGCGTTCGCGGCGCTGTGGTGGTGGCTCCGTCCGCGGCCGCACGTGGAGGGGGATCTGTTCAAGCAGTATCTGCTCGCCTATGCCGTGTTCCGCTTCGGCGTGGAGTTCGTGCGCGGCAACGAGGTGGTGTGGCTCGGACTCACGCGCTCGCAGCTCTTCCTGATCCCGAGCGGGGCACTGCTCGCCGCCTACTTCGCGCGCCGGCGCGCGCTCCCGGTGACCGCATGACGACGCCCGAAGATCCGCTCCCACCGCCGGTGCCGCCGGTGCCGCCGGTGCCGCCGGTGCCGCCCGCCGCGTCCCCGGCACCGCCGATCAGCGGCGGGCGGAGCGTCGCGTTAGGCTGCGGCGGGTTCCTGCTGTTCTGGGTCGCGTTCGCGGTCCTCGGCTCGGCGTTCGCGTCGAACGTGCCCTTCGGCGCCGCGCTGCTGATCGCGGCGGTCGTCGCCGTCGTCGCGCTCGTGCGCGGCGGCGACGCACGGCAGCGCGCGGTCATGGCGCGGCTCGCGATCGGCTTCACGGTGGCGGCGGTGATCTTCGGCGGCTGCATCGTCGCCATCTCGGGCACGAACTTTCACTGAAACGGCGCCGTGACCGACGCGGGCGATACGGCGCGGACGATACGGCGCGATGATGCGCGAACGACGTCTCACACCGCTGAACGGCGCCGTGCTGCGCCGTCGAGCGGTGTGAAACGGTGCTCGCGCCGCGTCGCGCCGTATCGTCCGCGCGTATCGCCCGCGCCGTAATCAAGGAGACCATCCATGCCCGGCATGGGATTGAGGGGCGATCGCATCCTCCGCTACGTCGCCGCGTTCTGCCCGCAGTGTCACGCCGAGGAGCCCGGGCGGCCGCTCGCCGAGGTGCCGCGGCTCGGCGGCTACCTCGCGGAGCGCGACGGACGCGTGTGGCTCGAGCGCGGGTGCGCGCGCCACGGCCGGATCACCACGCTCTACGACGAGGACCCCGAGATCCTCGCGTACCTCGAGCAGTGGACGGCGCCGACGAAGACGCACACGCCGGACGTGGCGGGGAACTTCGACCCGGTGCCGTCGGCGTACCTGCGCGGGCTCGGCGAGATGCAGACGCAGCACACGTGCATCCTGCTGGAGGACGTCGCGGCGACGTGCAACCTCACCTGCCCCACCTGCTTCGCCGGCTCGTCGCCGCACACGCACGGCTTCGTGCCCGTGGCGGAGGTGCTCGACAACGTCGACCAGCGGCTCGCGCGCGAGAACGGGCGCATCGACGTCCTCATGCTCTCGGGCGGCGAACCGACGCTGCACCCCGAGCTCGCTCGCCTGCTCGACGCGCTCGTCGAGCGCGACGTGGTGCGGATCCTCCTCAACACGAACGGCGTGAAGATCGCCACGAGCGACGCGACGCTGCGGCTGCTCGAGCGGCACAACACGCGCGTCGAGGTCTACCTGCAGCACGACGGGTTCCGGCGCGAGACGCACCTCGCGCATCGCGGCGCGGATCTGCGCCGCATCAAGGCAGACGCGGTGCGCCGGTTGAGCGATGCGGGCGTGTTCACGACGCTGACGATGACCGCCGCGTCGGGCGTGAACGACGACGAGATCGGCAGCGTCATCGCGCTGGCGCTCGACACGCCGTTCGTCGGCGGCGTCTCGATCCAGCCGCAGTTCGGCTCCGGCCGCTCGACGCCGATCGACCCGACGCGGCGGCTGACGCACGGCGGCGTGCTGCGCCGACTGGGTCCGCAGACCGGCGGCATGGTGACGTGGCGCGACCTCACCGCGCTGCCGTGCTCGCACCCGCACTGCTGCAGCGTGGGCTACATGATCCGCACCGACGGCGGCGCGTGGAAGTCGCTCGTCGGCATGATCGGCCACGACCGCCTGAAGCAGCACCTCGGACTCGTCGCGAACCGCATCAACGACCCGGAGCTGTCCGCGGATCTGCGCGCGCTGCTGCAGCACTCGCTGCTCAACCTGCTGAGCGAGCAGAGCTCCCTCACGCATCCCACGGTCGCGCAGCTCTTCCGCGACGTCTGCGAGAGCTGCGATCTGGGGCTCAGCACGCTCCTGCGCCTCGCCGGCGAGTCGCTGCTCGGCCGCCGCGCGGCGTTCCGCCGACTCGTGAGCGAGCGGGTGAAGCGGATCACCGTGAAGCCGTTCATGGACGTGCACACGATGCTCGAGGAGCGGCTGCTGCAGTGCTGCGTGCACGTCGGGACAGTCGGGACAGTCGGGACTCGGGACTCGGGACTCGGGACTCGTCCCCCCCGAGTCCCGCGTCCCGAGTCCCGACTGTCCCGACTGTCCCGAGTCCCGTGCATCAATGCGCGCCGTTCTGCGCGGTGCAGGCATGGCCGGCGCTCGGCGCGCAGAAGCTCTCGGAGCGGGCACGGGCCGTGGCGGCGTACGGCTCATCACATCGTACGACTCCGAGTGGTTTGGGTACCGACGCTCGAGGAGCTCTCCTCGGTGAGGAGTCGTGAGCGCGCCGCGGCCGGCGGGGGTGCCGGATCCGGTGCGCTTCTGCGTCATGACGACCGTGGCGCTGCTCGCGTGGGCGTTAGGCCCACCGGCCGTGGTGATCGCGATGAGCGCCCTCGGACTGTGGGCGTACCGGCGCGCGATCCGCGCGGGGCTCACGGAAACGCGGTGCAAGCTGAAGCGGCCGGGGCTCGTGCTCGGCTACCTCGCGCTGGCACTCGCGTTGGGCGTCGCGGGACTCGCGCGACGGTGGTGAGCGCGGCGGCCGGCTTGTTCGCGGCTCAGCGCGTCACCGTCACGACGACCCGCCGATAGCTCGTCAGCGGGGGCGTCCCGTCGTCGGTCGCCTGGAGCACGAGCTGGATCGTCTGGCCCGGCAGCGCGTCGTCGGGCACCCGGAGATGCGTGACGGGCGCGGTGGGCTCCGCGGGGCTCGCGTCGCCGGGGTAGGTGTCGACGTCCTTCCATCGCCACCACCGCACGGCGACCGCGTTGCGATCGGGGTCCGACACCGTGGCCGCGAGGCGCACCGTCTCGCCGGGGCGCGCGGAGACGTGCGCGCTTCCTTGCAGCGTCACCGTCGGCTCGTGGTTCGCGTCCGCGTACCGCGGCGTCACCGACCACTGCACGCGCGCGGCGAAGTCGTTCTGCGCGGCGGGCGTGAAGTTCGGCTGCGGCGACGGTGGACGCGTCGCCGGACCCTCCGGCCCGATTCCTTCGAGGCTGCGCATGAAGCTGTCGATCGACGTCGCGGCGCCGCCCGGCGCGCGCGGCGCCGCGCTCCGCGACGCCGGGTTCACGGTGACGTGCCCCGCCCACCCGCCGGGCGTGTCGTCGTGGTACGCGTCGAGCCCGTTGGCGACGAGGTTGAAGAACGTGAACGTGTCGCCCTCGCCGAGGAACTCGCCCTTCGGCCGCGGCGGCAGCCACACGACGTAGCCTTTCGCGCGCAGCTCGGCGGCGGTCTGGCCGGAGATGCCGAAGTAGTCGAAGCGGTCGCCCGGCACCATCTGCTTGCCGTCGCCCCACACGCGGTAGTGCGCGCCTAACGGCCCGCGGCTCGAGACGTTCGCGCGCGTCCACTCGACGCTGAAGTACGGCGCGTTCTCCGCGGACGCGAACACGAACGCGCCGTACGCGACGTTGACGCCGCCCTGGCCGGCGGCGAGCGACCGGATGTCGGGCCAGTTGGGGTGGATGTAGGTGGCGTACGTGTCGTCCTGGTCGCCGGACAGCGAGAGGATCGCCTTGCGCGAGACCTTCGCGCGGACCGCGTCCCACGCGGCGGTGCCCTCGGTGCGCTCCTGGATCGACTTCAGCGCGCGCGCGATGGTGCTCGCACCGCCCCACGCCAGCAGGTAGACCGGCTCGGGATCGTCGTCGAGCAGGAGGTCGCGGATGAGATCGGAGCCCGGCGTGTCCTTCGAGATGTCGCCGTCGAACTCCACGTTCCCCCATCGGACCTTCGAGCGCAGCGTGGCCGGCGTGGGATAGTCCGCGCGGTGGACGCGCAGGTTCGGATACACACGCTCGTAGACGTCGACGGCGTCGTCGATGAATCGCTCGCCGGGCGCCCACCGCCACGACTCGCAGGGACACAGGTTCAACCCGAACCGCGTGTACTCACGATTGGGGACGAACCATTTCTTTCCCGTGCCGTCGCCCTTCCAGTGGAACTGGCTGCTGGCGTAGACGAGTCCCTCGGTCCGGAAGTCGGTGCTGTAGAGCAGGTACCGGAGCAGCGAGTTCGAGTCGTCGAGCTCCGGATCGGTGGTCACGACGACGCGCGGCTTCGCCGTCGCGACGTTCGACGGAGCGCTCGTCGGGTGGGCCCGGCTCGTCGCGCAGCCGGGGAGCGCCGCACCGAGCAGCGCGAGCGTGAAGCGGCGAACGTACGCCATCGCTGGAACTCTCCGGTGCCGAGTGCGGTCGCGCGAGCGTGTGCGCTGACCCTACGACTCGCCCTGGGGAGTCGCAAGGCGAGCCCCGTCGCGAGGCGCGGGGTGCACGGAGAACCGCTTTGCCGTGTCGTTGAACCGCAGAGGACGCGGAGGGCCGCAGAGGACTGCCTCTATCTGGTTCGAACCACAGAGGGCACAGAGGACACAGAGGACCCCAACTGAAGGGATCTCCTCCGTGTCCTCCGTGTCCTCTGTGGTTCAGATGAAAGGCTCTGCGTCCTCTGCGTCCTCCGCGGTTCGTTCACACAGGAGCAGCGCTCCGCGCACCCGTGGTGGCGGGTCCCCATCCGCGAGGTTACCGTAGCCGTTCACTCAGCGAGGAGCGGGGCGTGGTGACGACGATGCGCGCACGGCCCCAGTCGCCCTGACGTGTCGGGCGCGATCCGACTCACCGGGCTGGCGCTGCTCGCCGCGCGGCTCGGCTTCTCGGCGGCGTTCGGCCTCATGGGGCTGTACCTGCTGAGCGTCGAGCGGTGGCTGTTCGCGCGCCGGCTCGCGTTCGTGCGCCGCGGCGTGGTGGTGGACGGGCGCATCGTCGGCTTCAAGACGAAGACGTCGACGAGCACGAACCTGGGCGGCCCGCTGTTCGCCCCCGTCGTCGAGTTCATCACGCACGACGGCCAGCCCGTGCGCGTCGCGTCGTCGACGTACAACCGCCCGAACCCGTACAGCATCGGCCAGACGGTGCGCGTGCGCTACGTGCCAGGCGACGCGCGGTCGGCGGAGCTGGACGCGGAGGCGCGCGGGTGGTGGGTGATCGTCGTCGTCGGCGTGCTGCTGCTCACGGCGCTCGTCGTCGCGTCGCTCCCGTGGCTGCTCGGACCGCCGACCTCCTGACGAGGCTCACCGCACGACGATCGGCACCGGGTGCGGCAGGTCGACGGCCTGGCGCGTGTGCGGGTTCGCCAGCGCGCGGTCGACCCACGCGGCGTCCCTGGTCGAGCCGGACGCGGCGAGGACGGCCTTCGCGAGACGCACGATCGACGCGTTCGTCATGCGGATCGACCCGTGCGACGTCGCCGTGCCGATCGACTTCGGCTTGTCGGTACCGTGGATGGTGCGCGGCGGGTCGTAGACGAGCTGCGCGCGGCCTAACGGATTGTCCGGCGCGCCAGGAGCCTTCGGCTCGCTCTCGTCGGCCCACGACTGGTCGGGCGGGACCCAGGCGGGGTTGATGATCACCTGCTTGATCGTCCACGTGCCGCGCTCCGTGGGCCACTGCGTCGACCCGACGGCGACCGGGTACGTCGCGGTCTCGCGCTCACCCTGGAAGACGTGCAGCCGGCGCGCGGCGACGTCGACCTCCAGGTGCATGACCGAGTCCGATACGGCGGGAGCGTCCCTCGCTTCACTCGGGATGACCGGCGGTGCGGAGTCCGTCGCTTCGCCCGGCGTGACGGGGGGGGCGGGCGCGGCGGCGGATGCGGCGGAATCCGAGGCGCCGGAGTCGGGGGCGCCGACGACGCGCTGCGTCCCGGGGATCGTGGTCACGGTGCCGGCGACGGTGTCGGTGTGGCGCGCGGCCGCGGTGGAGTCCGCGGCGGGCACGGTCCGCACCTCGCAGCCGGTGATCCACGTCACGGCCGTCAGCACCAGCATGCGGCTCACGCCGCCGAATCTCGCCTGCATCGACCACTGCCTCGGAGACGGGGTTGATGCCGTCTCCGGGGCAAGAGCCGTGCGACGCGCGTCAGCGCACGACGATGTCCTTCAGCGCTTCCTTCGCGCGCGGATCGTCGGAGTTCGCGAGCGCCGAGATCGCGCGGCGGCGCACGTTGACGTTCGTCTCGCCGGTGACGATCGCGATGAGCTTGTCCATCGCGGGCCGCTCGCCGCTGCGCGCGAACGCCGAGACGAGCGATTCCTTCAGGCCGTTGTCGCTCACCGCGTCGTAAAGCTTCACGAGGTCGCCCACCGGCGCGCCGGCGCGCACCGCGGCCTCGAGCGCCTTGCGCCGCTGCGCGGACAGCTCGCTCTCGTTGCGCGCGAGGTCGAGCAGCCAGCGCACGTTGTCGGCACCGCCCACCTCGGCGATCGCGGCGAACGCGGCGTCGCGCGTGCGCTCGGAGCGCAGCTTGGGATACACGGAGCGCAGGAGCGCCGCGTCCGCCGGCGTGGCGTACTGCTGCCCGAGAGCGCGCACGGCGACGGCGAGCGCCTCGTCGGTGAGATCGTCGCGCCGCACGGCGGCGCGCAGGTACTCGCGGGCGCGCGGGTCGCCGGAGCCGGCGAGCGCCGACATCCCTTCCTTCGCGAGCCACGCGCTCGCGTTCTGCCCGGCGAGCGTGACGAGCGCGGGGACGCCGGCGCCGTGCGGCAGGCCGCCTAACGCGCGCACCGCCGAGCGCCGCACCTCGATGTTGTCCGACTCGTCGCGCGCCACGGCGACGATCGCGTCCACGACGCGCGGCGGGATCGTCGCCAGCCGTTCGCCGCCGCGTCCCGCCGACGACAGCGCGCGGGTGCGCGTGTCGCGCGGCAGCGCCGTGTTGCGCGCGATCGCGATGAGCGGCTCGATGGTCGTCGCGCTGTCGGCGAGCGTGGCGGGGAAGATCGCGTCGCGCCCGACGCGCCCGTCGGCCTTCGCGGCGAGGCCGAGCAGGTAGTCCGCCGCCTGCTGTGCCGGCACGGCGCCGAGGTCCGTGACGCCGACCGTCTCGGGAACCGGGCCGACGTACGTCTGCACCGCGATCACCTGGCGGTCGGCGCGGTCGAGCAGCACGCGCACGGGGCCCGGCGTGCACGGCTCGATGCGCAGCGTCTCGTCGATCGACGTGGTGAACGTGCCGTTGAAGCTCCCCGGCGAGGTCTGGATGTACGACCGGCCGTTGCCGCAGACGCCGGGGCGCGCGGCGAAGTTGAACTGCACGGCACCGGGCGCGGCCGCGTCGACGCGGGCGGCCAGCGGCTGGGCGCCTAACGGCACGGTGCCTAACGGCACGGCGCCTAACGGCACGGCGCCCAACAGGACGGCGAGAGCGACGCGCTTCACGACTCACCTCCGAGGATGTCGGCAAGCGCCTTGCGAACTTTCGGGTCGTCGCGGCGGGCCGGCTGGCCCAGGTAGCGGATCGCGGAGGCGCGCACCTCGGGATCGGTGCCGCGCTTCGCGATGTCGATCAGCCGGTCCGTCGCCTCGGGCTCCTTGCGCGACCCGAGCCCGGCGACGATCGACTGCCGGATGCCGCGCGAGTCGGCGGCCTCGAACAGCTTGTACAGGTCGGCCACCGGCGCGAGCTGCCGCACGCGGGCGAGCGCGAGCTCGCGCACCGACGGCGGCTCGTTCGCGCCGCGCGCGATGCCGAGCAGGAACTGCATCCCGTCGTCGCTGTTGCGGTTCACCGCGTTCACCACCGCGCGCCGCAGCTCGTCGCTCTCCACCTTGCCGTAGAGCGAGCGCCAGTACTCGGTGGGCAGCGGCGTGCCGCCGCCGTTCATCCCCTGCTGGGCGAGCGAGTTGATGACGGAGATGCGGAGCCGCTCGCTGACGTCCTTGCGCTCGGCGAGCGCGCGCACCGAGGCCTGCGCGCGCGGGCTGTCGCTGCGCGTCATGGCGCGGGCGGCGGCCGTCTGCAGCCGCTCGTCGGTCGACGTACGGAGCAGATCCTCGATCGCCGAGTACGCGGCGTCGTTCGCGATGCGCGTGAGCGCGTCGACCGCGGCGGCCTGCGTGTCGAAGTCCGGGTCGCTGCGCGCGGCGCGGGCGAGCAGCGCCACCGCGCTCGCGTCGGACGTGCGGGCGACGAGGCCGAGCGCCTCGCGCCGCACCGGCGCGTAGCACTCGTCGCGGTTGTCGAGCACCTTCGCGAGGATCGCTTTCGCGCCCTCGGGATCCATCTGCGCGAGCGCGGACAGCGCCTGGATCTTCACGTTGCGCTCCTCGCGGTCGCAGACGCGGCGTCCCTGGCTCGCCGCGCGCCGCACGCGCTCGGTGGCGTCGCCGTCGCCGAGCCGCGCGAGCACGCCGTCGACGCGCGCCGCGAGCTCGGGGACGTCCTCGGAGCGCGACGCGTCGGCGCAGCGGCTGCCCATGCCGTCGAGCACGCGGTACGCGGTGCGCAGGTCGTTCGGGGTGCCCAGGCGGTAGCGCGCGAACGCCTCGTAGTACGCGGCGTCACAGAAGTAGCGCGTGGTCGGGTACTTCGTGCGCACCTCGGCGAACCGGTCGGCGGCGGTGCGGTACTCCTGGCGCGAGAACAGCGCGTACGCGGCCCGGTACGCCGAATCGGCGGCGTCGCCCTGGTACCAGCGCATGCCCTTCATCATCGGGTCGACGTCCGTGCTCCACACGAACTTGTCGGCCGACGGGGGGGGCGCGGCGACCGTGAACTTCGGGTTCGACCACGTCGACTCGATTGTGCGCGGCGCGATCTTGTCGACCATGTCGGGGGACTGCGCGGCGAGGGCGCCTAACGGCAGCGCGAGGCCGCCGGCGAGGGTGCGGAGGTTCATGGGAAGGGGTCTCAGTCGGCGGCGTTGTCGGCGACGGCGTCGCGCAGGCGGGGGAGGACGTCGCGCTGCTCGAGCGACTGCTGCAGCAGCTCGACGCGCGTCGGGTCGCGGTCGGCGCGCAGGCGCACGACCTGCGCGAGCACGACCTCGAGATCGTCGAACAGCGAGCGGAGCGCGGGGTCGGAGGCGGCGGGCGAGTCGAGCAGGAGCCGCGTCTGCAGGAGCAGCGCGTCGGCCTGCGAGTGGTACGCGGGGTCGGCGCGGCGCGCGTGCAGCTCGGCGGGGAGCGCGGCGAGCAGCGCCTCGGTGCGGCCGAGGTACTCGGTCGTCGCCACGCGGTCGGCGTCGGTGCGGTCCGCCGCGGCCGCGGCGTCGCGCTCGCCGGTCGACACGCTCGCCACGCTCGGCACGGCGGCCGGCCCGCCGAAGCCTCCAGCGCGCGCCGAGAGGCGACCGATCGCGACGCCGAACAGCAGCACCGCGGCGGTGCGCAGCCACGGGTTCGCGAGCCACGAGCGGCGCCGCGGCTCGGCGCGCACCACGGTGAGGCGCGGACGCTCCATCCCGACCGGGCCGGTGGGGAGCGCCCCGTCGATCGCCGCCCACAGCGACTCGGTCTCCGGGAGGTCGGGCGGGCGGTGGTACGTCTGCGCCGCGTCCTTCAGCAGCGCGTCCAGCTGGTCGTCGGTCATCCGTGTATCTCTCCTTCCAGATCGCGCAGCGCGGCGCGCAGTTGGGCCCGGGCGATGAACAGCCGGCTCTTGCAGGTGCCGACGGCGACGCCGAGCGCCTCCGCGATCTCGATGTGCGAGTAGCCTTCCAGCTCGTGCATGATGAGCGTCGTGCGGTAGATCTCGGGGAGCGCGTCGATCGCCCGGTGCAGCCGCTCCCGGACCACCGGATCCACCCCGCCCTCTCCCTCGCCGGACAGCACCTCCGCGTCCTCGATCGGCGCCTCCCGGCCGCGCTGCCGCTTCACCTTCTTCATCGCGTTCAGCGCCACGGTGACGGTGATGCGGTGCAGCCAGGTGGAGAACGCCGAGTCGCCGCGGAACTGGTCGAGCCGGGAGAGCGCCTTCACGAACGCGTCCTGCGTGACCTCGCGAGCGAGGTGCGCATCGCCGGTGATCCGGTGGGCGAGCCGGAGCACGCGCCCGACGTGCGCGTCGTACAGCGCGCGCGCGGCGAGTCGGTCTCCGGCGCGAACCCGAGCGATGAGGTCGGGTTCGGGCACCGGGGGGGGGTCGTTGGCGAGGAGGACGAGGGCGGGTTGGGTCACTTCGGCTGGTTAGATGCCGGGTCGGGGGAAAGCGTTCGGTCGTCGGGACTCGGGACTCGGGACTCGGGACTCGGGATTCGGGACTCGGGACTCGGGACTCGGGACTCGGGACTCGGGGCGATTTGCTCCATCGTCGGCCCGGGTGCGAAGTTGGGGAAGGACGCTCCCGCCGTCCGGGGCCTGGCTCCGAGTCCCGAGTCCCGAGTCCCGAGTCCCGACATGCGCCTCGTCGACGTCCTCCTCACGGCGCTCGTACAGATCCGCGCCAACAAGCTCCGCTCGTTCTTCACGCTCCTCGGCATCATCGTGAGCGTGGGGTTCCTCGTCGCGGTGCTCGCCGTGATCCAGGGGATGAATGCGTACGTGAAGGAGAACATCGCCGACGCGATGGTGGGCTCCAACGCGTTCCAGGTGCGGCGCACGCCGATCAACTTCGCGCTGATCGAGGACGAGGCGTGGCGGCGCATCCAGCGGCGGCCGAAGATCTCGCGCGGCGACGCCGAGATCGTGCGCGCGGCGCTGCCGACGGCCGAGGCGGTCGGCGTCACGTCCGGCTGGCCGACGCCGCAGAGCGACGTCGTGTGGGGCGACCGCACGCTCGGCGACGTGCTGATCTTCGGCGTCACGCCCGAGTACCAGGTGGTGCAGGACTACCGCTTCGCGCGCGGCGAGGCGCTGGCGGAGCCGGACGTGCGCGGGCGCCGGCCGCTGATCGTGATCGGGGCCGACGTCGCCGACAAGCTGTTCGAGGGCATCGACCCGGTCGGCCGGCAGGTACGCATCCGCGGCGCGCAGTTCACCGTCGTCGGCGTCATCGCGCCGAAAGGGCGGGTCCTGGGCCAGTCGTTCGACGGCTTCGTGATGATGCCGATCACGACGTTCGAGACGCTCTACGGCCGCCGCCAGACGACGAGCGTGGCGGTGAAGATGCGCACCGCCGACGAGGTGGCCGACGGCATGGCGCGGGCGCGCGAGGCGATGCGCCTCGCCCACCACCTGCGGCCGACCGTGGACGACGACTTCTCCGTGGAGACGGCAGACGCGCTCGTCGACTTCTGGAAGCAGCTCACGCGGGTTCTGTTCTCGGTGATCCCGGCGATGGTCGCGATCGGCATCGTCGTCGGCGGCATCGTGATCATGAACATCATGCTGATGACGGTGCGCGAGCGCACGCACGAGATCGGGATCCGCAAGTCGTTAGGCGCGACGCGGCGCGACATCGCGCGGCAGTTCCTCGCCGAGTCGACGACGCTCGCCACGCTCGGCGGCGCGATCGGCGCCGGCAGCGGATGGGGGCTCGCGCTGCTCGTCGCGCTCGCCTCGCCGCTGCCGGCGCGCGTGACGACGTGGTCCGTGGTGCTCGCGCTCGCCCTCGGCGCGGTCGTCGGCGTGCTGTTCGGCGTCTACCCGGCGATGCGGGCGGCGCGGCTGGATCCGATCCGAGCCATGCGGGCCGAATGAATGCTGCGTGGCTGCGTGGCTGCGTAACTACCTGACGCCCACGCAGCTACGCAGCCACGCAGCTACGCAGCCACTACACCATGCCCTCATCCCTCACCCGTTTGCAGTCGTTAGGCGAGAACGTCGCCGCCGCGGTCGAGTCGATGCGGCAGGCGAAGGGGCGGAGCGCGCTCACGGTGCTCGGCGTCGTCATCGGCGTGTCGACGGTGATGGCGATGGCGGCGATCGTGCGCGGCGTGCAGCAGCAGATCGTGCACACGATCGAGATCGCGGGGCCGACGACGTTCTACGTCATGAAGGTGTTCTCGCAGACGCCGCTCAACCCCGACAACCTGCCGGCGTGGGTGCGCATCCGCCCCGACCTGCGCGAGGAGGAGGCCCAGCGCATCGCCGCGCTCCCCGAGATCCGCTACGCGGCCATCTGGGGGCAGATCCTGAACCGCGTCGAGTACGCCGGCGTGCGCACGAACGTCGGCGTCGTCATGGGCGCCGACGACGGCTACCCCGAGATCTACGGCGGCGAGCTGACGAGCGGGCGCTGGTTCACGGCGGCCGAGCTGCGGAGCGGCGAGGGGGTCGTCGTGCTCGACGCCGACGCGGCGGCGAAGCTGTTCGGCGCCGTGCAGCCGATCGACAAGTGGGTGCGCGTCGGCGGCCGCTCGGCGCGCGTCATCGGCGTCTACCAGGCGGCGAAGAACATCTTCGAGCCGCCGGGCCAGAAGGTGCACGCGATCGTGTCGTACCGCATGCTCGACCGCCAGTTCGCGATCGACAAGACGAACGCGCTGTTCATCCCCGTGAAGCCCCGGCCCGGCGTGACCGTGGCCGACGCGCAGGGCGCGGTGACGGTGGCGCTGCGCGAGCTGCGGCGGCTGCACCCGGCGGACAGGAGCACGTTCGACTTCATCACCCAGGAGCAGATCCTCGACACGTTCAACAAGATCACCGGCGTGTTCTTCCTCGTGATGATCGTGCTGTCGAGCGTGGGGCTCATGGTGGGCGGCATCGGCGTGATGGCGGTGATGATGATCAGCGTCACCGACCGCACGCGCGAGATCGGCATCCGCAAGGCGTGCGGCGCGACGCGCGGCGACATCATGCTGCAGTTCCTCACCGAGGCGTCGACGCTCACCGGGATCGGCGGCGCGATCGGGATCGTGGTGGGGCTGCTCGTGGGACGCGTCGCCAATTCGGCCATGAAGATCCAGGCATCACCCCCGGTGAACCTCACGCTGCTGGCGGTCGGCGTGTCGGTGGGGATCGGGCTGGTGTTCGGGCTCCTGCCGGCGCGACGGGCGGCCCGGCTGGATCCGATCGAGGCGCTGCGGTACGAGTAGGGCCCGGGCCTCTAGCGCTCGGGGCGATGGAGCGGAATATGCGGCTGGGGCCAACCCTCTCCTGCGGCTCGAACTCTCTACCCAGATCGATCGATGAACCGGGTGATCGCGCTCATCCTCGGCGGCGGTGCCGGCACGCGGCTGTTTCCGCTCACGCGCCACCGCGCGAAACCGGCCGTCCCCCTCGCCGGCAAGTACCGGCTGATCGACGTGCCGATCTCCAACTGCATCAACTCGGGGCTCGACCGGATCTTCGTCCTCACGCAGTTCAATTCGGCGAGCCTCAACAACCACATCGCACGGTCGTACGTGTTCGACCGGTTCCGTGGCGGGTTCGTGACGATCCTCGCCGCCGAGCAGACGCCGTCGTCGGAGAAGTGGTTCCAGGGCACGGCCGACGCCGTGCGCCAGTCGCTGCTGCACATCGTCGGCTACCCGCACGACCACGTCATCATCCTGTCCGGCGATCAGCTGTACACGATGGACTATCAGGTGATGCTCGACCACCACAAGCAGACGGGGGCCGACATCACGATCGCCGCGACGCCGGTGACGGCCGAGGAAGTGCCGGGCTTCGGCATCCTGAAGACCGACGGCGAGGGGCGCATCACGGAGTTCTACGAGAAGCCGCCGCTGTCGCAGATCGGCGGGAAGGACAGCCCGGTGCCGCCGGACATGGAGCGCGCGGGCCGCCGCTACCTCGCGTCGATGGGCATCTACGTGTTCGGCTCGGACGTGCTGCGCAACGCGCTCGACGCGCACCCCGACCAGCACGACTTCGGCAAGGAGATCATCCCCGGCGCGATCACCGAGCGGCGCGTCGTGGCGTACCCGTTCACCGGCTACTGGAACGACATCGGGACGGTGCGCTCGTTCTTCGAGACGCACATCATGCTCGGCCAGCCGCACCCCGAGTTCAACCTGTACGACGCGCGCATGCCGCTGTACACGAACGCGCGCATGCTGCCGCCGGCGAAGCTCACCCGGTCGCGCGTCTCCGACAGCATCATCGGCGAGGGATCGGTGATCATCGACGCCGACGTCTCCAACTCGGTCGTCGGCATCCGCTCCTACCTCGCGCACCAAACGAAGCTGCACCGCGTGATCTTCATGGGCGCGGACTACTACGGGTGGGCGGGACCGGAGGCGACGGGACGCGTGCAGGACGCGCCGTCGTACCCCGGCGTGGGCGAGGGCTCGCGCATCGAGAACGCGATCGTCGACAAGAACGTCTCGATCGGCCGCAACTGCGTCATCACGAACACGCGCGGCGTCCAGGAAGGCGAGGGCCCCGGCTTCTACATCCGCGACGGCATCGTCGTCATCCTGAAGAACGCGACGATCGCGGACGGGACCATCATCTAACGACCGCTGCGTGGCTGCGTGGCTGCGTATGCGCTCGGGCCGTTACGCAGCCACGCAACCACGCAGCCACGCAGCCACGCAGCCCTCCCTCACGCATGCGGATCGCCCTCTTCACCAACGAGTACCCGCCCAACGTGTACGGCGGCGCCGGCGTGCACGTGGAGTACATGGCGCGCGAGCTGGCGCGCGTCGACGGCGGCGCGCACGACGTGCAGGTGCTGTCGTTCGGCACGCAGCGCGAGGAGCGCGGCAACCTGCACGTCACCGGCGTCGCACCGACGGCGAGCCTCCCGGTGCAGGACCCGCGGCACGCGCGGCTGCTCGACGCGCTGCTGCGCGACCTCGCCATGGTCGGCGCGGTGAAGGCGCCCGACATCGTGCACTGCCACACGTGGTACGCGCAGCTCGCCGGCTGCCTCGCGCGGCCGCTCACCGGCGCGAAGCTCGTGCTCACCACCCACTCGCTCGAGCCGCACCGGCCGTGGAAGGTGGAGCAGCTCGGCACCGGCTACAACGCCACGGTGTGGATCGAGCAGACGGCGTACGGCAACGCCGACGGAGTCGTCGCGGTGAGCCAGTCGATGAAGCGCGACGTGCAGGAGCTCTACGGCGTCGCGCCGGACAAGGTGCGCGTCATCCACAACGGCATCGACCCCGACGAGTACGCGCCGCGCACCGACCCGGCAACGCTCCGCCGACTCGGCGTCGACCCCGACGTGCCGATCGTGCTGTTCGTCGGGCGCATCACGCGGCAGAAGGGGATCCTGCATCTCGTGCGCGCGATCCCGAAGCTGCATCCCGGCGTGCAGGTCGTGCTGTGCGCCGGCGCGCCCGACACGCCGCAGATCGGCGCCGAGATGACGGCGCTCGTCGACGAGACCCGCCACGCGACGACGACGCCGGTGGTGTGGATCCCGGAGATGCTGCCGAAGCAGGACGTCATCGCGCTCTACGCGCACGCCGCGGTGTTCGTGTGCCCGTCGGTGTACGAGCCGTTCGGCATCATCAACCTCGAGGCGATGGCGTGCGAGACGCCGGTCGTCGCGTCGGCCGTCGGCGGCATCCCGGAGATCGTCGTGCCGGGGGAGACGGGGCTGCTCGTGCCGCTCGACGCGGAGGGCGACGGCTCCGCGGAGCCGAAGGACCCTGCGGCATTCTCGCAGGCGCTCGCCGACGCGGTGAACGAGCTGATCGACGATCCCGCGCGTCGCGAGCGGATGGGACGCGCGGCGCGCGAGCGCGTGCTCGCGGAGTTCAGCTGGCGGGCGATCGCGGAGCAGACGGTGCGGTTCTATCAGGAGCTGTTAGGCAGCTGACGCTGGGGTAGGTTCCGGCCCACGTCGTCCGTGGACGAGCGCCCTTCGAAGAGCGGCCACATGACCGACGACATCTCCCGCCGCGCGTTCCTCCAGCGCGCCGCGTTCGGCGCGGCCGCGCTCGGCCTACGGTGGCGCGCCGCGCCGCAGAAGATCGTCGTCGTCGGCGCGGGCATGGCGGGGCTCGCGGCGGCGTACGAGCTGCTCGCGGCCGGCCACGACGTCACGGTGCTGGAAGCGCGCACGCGACCGGGCGGCCGCGTGCTCACGCTGCGCGAGCCGTTCGCCGACGGGCTGTACGCCGAGGCGGGGGCGATGCAGCTGTTCGACTCGCACGCGCGCGCGCTGCGCTACGCGAGGCTGCTCGGCCTCGAGCTCGACCCGATCGCGCCGCCGCGCGGCCACGCGCTGCTGCACGTCCTCGGCGCGCGCATCGAGGTCGTGCCGGGCGAGCGCGTGACGTGGCCCGCGGGGCTCACGGAGGCGGAGCGCCCGCTCGACAGCCGGCTGCTGTGGGACCGCTACGTCGCGCCGCACGTACAGGCGGTGCTCGATGCGGAGACGCGCGGCACCGTGCGCGACGTCATCGGCCGCTACGACGGCGTCACGTTCAACGAGCTGCTGCGCACGCAGGGCGCGTCGCCGGCCGCGCTGACGATCATCGGCGTCGGGCTGCCGAGTGGGCTCGGCGACGGCCCCGACGCCGTGTCCGCGCTCGACCTGCTGCGCGAGGCCGCGCACCGCACGCTGCGCAAGCAGTCGTTCACGATCCGCGGCGGCACCGACACGCTCCCGCGGGCGCTCGCCGCGAAGCTCGCCGACCGCGTGCACTACGGCACGCCGGTGGTGCGCATCGAGCAGGACGAGCGCGAGGTGCGTGCGATCGCGACGCCGGCCGGTGGGCCCAACGCGACGCCGCGCACGTTCGCCGCCGACCGGCTGGTGTGCGCGATCCCCTTCTCGGTGCTGCGGCGCATGCAGGTGAGCCCCGCGTTCTCCGCCGCGAAGCGCGGCGCCGTGAGCCGCCTGGAGTACACGTCGGTGGCGCGCACGTACGTGCAGACGTGGACGCGCTTCTGGCAGGACGACGGCCTGTCGGGGAACGCGTCGACCGACCTGCCGGTGATGGGCGTCTACGAGCGCACGATCAACCAGCGCGGCACGCGCGGCATCCTGGAGTCGTACCAGACGGGCGCGAACGCGCGGCGCACCATGACGCTCGGCGAGCGCGAGCGGCAGGCCGCGGCGCTCGCCGGCATGGCGACGCTGTTCCCGCGCGTCGCCGAGCAGTACGAGGGCGGCACGTCGAAGTGCTGGGACGAGGACGAGTGGTCGCGCGGCGCGTACGCGTGGTTCCGGCCGGGCCAGATGTCGACGCTGGTGCCATTCATCGCGAGCGCCGAGGGGCGCGTGCACTTCGCCGGCGAGCACGCGTCGTCGCAGCCGGGGTGGATGGAGGGAGCGCTGGAATCCGCGGAGCGCGTCGTCGCCGAGATCGGCGCGACGGCGGCGCGTTAGGCATGGCCCGCTGAGTGAATGAACCGCAGGAGGACGCAGCGCGCCGCAGAGGGCTGTCCTCTTCGATCGAAGCACGGGTTCGAGGCGCTGGGCGAGTACGACTCGGGATCCACCGGCGATGAAGAGGATCTCGAGATCCTTTCAATCGCACTTGGATGCCCGGGGTACTCGCCTGCCACCTCGCCCCATCGATGTTCGCTGCGGCCGTCTGCGTCCGCTGCGGTTCAACTCAAAGAGCGTCGATCCGCAGCACCGTCTCCAGCAGCACGTTCGCGCCGTTCTCGACGTCCTTCGGGCGCGAGAACTCCTTCGGCGCGTGGCTGATGCCGCCCACGCTCGGGATGAAGATCATCCCCGTGGGCGCGATGCGGGCGAGGTCCTGCGCGTCGTGCCCGGCGCCGCTCGGGAGCGATCTCGTGGAGAGGCCTAACGCCTTCGCGGCGTCGGCGATGATCGCGCGGACGCGCGGGTCGGTGGGTGCGGGGACGTTCTCCACCGTCGGACGGAACGTGAAGGTCACGTCGGCGTCGCGCGCGATCGCGTCGGCCTCGTCGTGGATGCGCGTGTAGAGCGCGCGGATCTTCGCGGCGTCGAGGTCGCGCAGCTCGAGCGAGAGGACCACCTTGCCGGGGATGACGTTGGGCGCGCCGGGAAAGGCCTGCATGCGCCCCACCGTCCCGACCTGCCGCCCGGGGACGCTGCGCACCACGCGGTTCACCGCCTCCACGAACCGCGCCGCGGCGAGCAGCGCGTCGCGCCGCTGGTCCATCGGCGTGGTGCCCGCGTGGTTCGCGAACCCCTCGACCGTCACCTCCCACTGATCGATGCCGACGATCCCCTCGACGACGCCGATGTCGACGTGCTCGCGGTCGAGCGTTCCGCCCTGCTCGATGTGCAGCTCGACGTATGCCGCATACGCGCCCTTCGCGATGCGCGCGCTCGCGAGGTCGTCGGGGTTGCCGCCGAGGAAGCGGATCCCGTCGCCGACCGTCTTGCCGCTGTTGCTCGTGAGCGCGAGCTCGCGCGGCTGCAGCTCGCCGAGCGCGGCGCGCGAGCCGTACAGGCCACCCTCCTCGTTCGACCAGATCACGACGTCGAGCGGATGGCGCAGCGTGGTGCGCGACTCGGCGAGCGTCTGCGCGACCTCGATCGCGCCGAGCGACCCGACGTCGCCGTCGTAGTTGCCGCCCTCGGGCACGGAGTCGACGTGCGATCCGATGAGGATCGGCCGGAGCGACGGGTCGCGTCCCGCGCGCCGGCCGAAGATGTTCGCCGCGGCGTCGACGCGCACGTCGAGCCCCGCGTCGCGCATGAGCCGCGTCACGTACTCGCGCCCCTGCCGATCCGCCTCGCTGTACGCCACACGGCTCACACCGCCCTGCGGGTTGCGGCCGAACGCGGAGAGCTCGGCGAGGTGCGCGTTCAGGCGCGTGCCGTTCACCCTCGGTGCGGCGCGTGAGGCGCGAGGGGCGACGCGCGGGACCAGGGCGACGGCGAGGAGCGAGCGGGTGAAGTCGCGTCTATGCATGACGCATCATAACGAGCCGTCCTAGCCTCCACGCCGGAGCGCCGCGAGCTTCGCCTGCTGCTGCGTCGTGAGCACGTTCTTGATGCGGATGAGGAGCGCGACCTGCGCGCGCTTGATCTCGCGCTCCACGGCGAGCGTGCGGTCGATCTGCTCCAGCGCCTGCGCCTCGTTCACCGTCGTCGGCTGCAGCAGCTTCGCGAGGCGCTCGGCCTCCGCGCTCATGCGCCACTGCAGCTCGACGAACTTCGCCTGCGCCTGCTGCAGCTCCGTCATGATCGTCGCGCGCTGGGTCTCCTGCAGCGCGAGCTCCGCCTGGTGCGACATGATGAGCTCCGGCGGGAAGAAGCTCTCTCCGAGCGGGTCGGGCGGCTGCGGCCGGCCGGGTGGGCCCGCCGTCGGCTGGGCGGCGAGCGTGGTCGTGGCGCTCAGCGCGAGCGCGCCGATCAGGAGGACGAGTCGCATGGTCAGGCTCCGGGTCCATGGGTCACGAGCGAGTCGAGCGGCGCCGCGCGCAGCAGCGAGGAGCGCAGCGTCGGCACGGTGCGGAGCAGCTCCTCGCCCGGCGTGCGCAGCAGCGACGCGGTGGGCGAGCGCCACGCGACGATCGACGGCGGTGGCCGCCTAACGTCCTCCGTTCGCCGCGCGGCCAGCCGGATGCCGAGCAGCGCGACGAGCAGCACGGCGGCGGCGGCGAGCGCGGCCCGCGTCGCGAGGCGGCGCCGCACCCGTGGGCGCACGAGCAGCGCATCGAGCGGCGGAGCGGCGCCGAGCTCCGCGCGCCGCAGCGTGGCGAACCGCGCGCGCAGGTCGTCGTCGTCGGGGCGCGTCATCGGGCGGACCCCAGGCGCGCGCGGAGCCGCGCCTTGCCGCGCTCGTAGTGCGTGCGCGCCGTGCCGACCGACACGCGCATCACCGCCGCCGCTTCCTCGATCGTCAGCTCCTCGTAGAACACGAGGTGCAGCACCTCCCGCTGCCGAGGCGCGAGCGCGCCGAGCGCGGCGAGGAGCTCCGCGCGCGCCCGCGCGTCGGCATCGGCGTCCGACGGATCGGGCGCGGCCGACTCGACGAGCGCCGGGTGCCTAACGCGGAGCCACAGGAGCCGGCGGCGCCGCTCCTCGGCGGCCGTGCGGCGGACGACGCCGAACAGCCACGTCTTCGGGTGCGAGCGGCCGTCGAACCGCGCCCGGCCGTCGAGGATCTTGAGGTAAGTCGCCTGCAGCACGTCCTCGGCCTCCGCGCGGTCTCTCCCGCAGCACGCGAGCGCCCAGGCGAAGCACGCGGCGTGGTACCGCTCGAGCGCACATCGGATGTCCGCGGTGTCCATGCGCGTCGCTCGGCGGACGGGTCGAGAATGAGTGGCGCGAGCGACGATTCCATATGACAGCCGGCCGCGGGGCGACTCACCCCCGGCGTCCCACCCCGAACTGGTCGCCGGTGCGCACCGGATCGCGGCCGCGGAACACGACCTCGACGACCTTCTCGCTCGCGACGGGGAGGCCCTGCTCGTCGGAGAGCGCGTGGACGATGCGCTTCGTGCGCGTGTCGACGATCTCGCCGGTGGACGCGAGCGCGAGCCGGCCGTCGAGCGTGAACGTGATCCACCCCGGCTGGTCACGGACCACGATGCTCTGCACGAGCCGCGGCGGCGAAACGGTGGCGTCGAACACGTGCACGCGGCTGTTCGCGCCGTCGCACAGCCAGATCTCGCGCTCGTCGGGCGTGAGGCCCACGCCATGGCTCGGGCAGCCGTGGCGCTTCACCGGCCCCTTCGCGAACCCCGGCACCTCCACGCGGTGCAGCACCTTGCCCGTCTCGAGGTCGCCGATCTCGAAGCCGAGCAGGTCGTTCACGTTGACGTAGCAGCGCCGCTCCGCGCCGTCGACGGTGAACGGCCGGATCACGCCGCCGAACGGACCGACCTGCGACACGACGGCGCGCGTGCGCGTGTCGGCGACGCGCAGCGACGTGGAGCCGAGCCCCGCGAGGTACGCGCGCGCGCCGGCCGCGCCGCAGATCGTGTTGTGCGCGCCGGAGTTCGTGTCGATGCGCGCGAGCACGTCGCCGGTCACCGCGTCGAGCACGCTCCAGAACGGACCCTCGAGCGACGGGAGCCAGATCGCGGATCCGTCGGGCGTGATCGCCATGCGGTCGCAGCCGCGCTCGTACTCGCGGTTCCAGAGCAGCCGGTCGGTGCGGAGGTCGTACGCGAGCAGGCGCGTGATGGTGCTCACGTACACGCGCCCCGCCGCCGCGCTCGCGCAGATCCCCTTCACGTTCTCCACGCTGCCGCCCTTGCCGAGGATCGGCGCGGGGATGCGGCGCAGCAGCCGGAAGCCGTCGGCGATGTCGTAGACGAGGAGGCCGACGCCGCCCCACTCGGTGTAGTTGCGTATGCCGGGCACCGCGACGTAGAGCAGGCTGCGCTCGTCGGCGCGCAGCAGGTGCGCGGCGAGCGCGAGGCTGCCTAACGTGACGAACTCACGCCTGCCGATGCCGTCGTTCACCATGACCTCCGCCTGGGGACGCTACCAAGCTGCCGGCGAGACGCGTGGAACGCCACGGCCCGCGCGTGCTGGCGGCGCCGCGGACGATCCGACATCTTGCCGCACCCGTCCCGACTGGAGGGCACCATGGGAGCCAGCGCCGGAGCAGCCGCTGCCGCCGCCGTCATGCGCGCGACGAAGGCATCGGGCGCCATCGTCCGCATCGAGCCGGCCGACTTTCTCCGACTGCTCGCGCGGAGCGAGACGCGCCTCGTCGTGTCGGCGTACGGTGGGCTGCTCCGGAAGCGCCACCGGTATCTCACGAGCTACAAGGGACTCTTCTTCTTCACGGAGAGCCCCGACGCGCTCGCGCTGCCGCGGGACTGCGAGGTGGTGGCGGCGGACCGGATCTGGGTTCCCGACTGAGCGTCGACGCCCGCGATCACCGCGCGTGGCCGACGATCACCTCGGGCGAGAACCCGAGGAACAGCCCCGTCTCGACGACGCCGGGGCGCGCGCGGATCGCCGCCGCGACGCCTTCGGGGTCGGCGAGACCGCCGGCGAACGTGACGTCGAGGATGAGGTTCCCGCCGTCGGTGCGATACGGCGTGCCGTCGCGCGCGCGGAGCACCGGCTCGCCGCCGAGCGCGCGGATCGGGTCGAGGTGCGTCGTCCAGCCGAACGGCGTGACCTCGATCGGCACCGGGAACGTCGCGCCGAGCCGCTCGACGAGCTTGGACGCGTCGACGACGATGGCGAGGCGGCGCGACGCGGTGGCGACGATCTTCTCGCGGAGCAGCGCGCCGCCGCCGCCCTTGATGAGGCGTCCGTGCGGGTCCACCTCGTCGGCGCCGTCGATCGTGAGCTCGACGCGCGGGTGGCGATCGAGCGTGGAGAGCGGGATGCCTAACGCGGCGGCCTGTCGCTCGGTCGCCTCCGACGTCGGCACGCCGACGATGTCGTGCAGGTCGCCGGCCGCGAGGCGGCGGCCGATCTCGTCGACGGCGAGCTTCGCGGTGGAGCCGGTGCCGAGGCCCAGCACCATGCCGGAGCGCACGAGGTCGACGGCGCGGCGCGCGGCGTCCTGCTTGGCGAGATCCTGAGAGGTGGTCATTCGGGTCGGGTCGGTCGCTGCGTCCGGATGATAGTCGGCGCGTAGATTTCGCGGCATGGCCGACGACCCGCTCGCCCTCTTCCATCCCCTCGTCGCCCGGTGGTTCGCCGAGACGCTGGGCGAGCCGAGCGCCCCGCAGCGCGCCGGCTGGCCCGCGATCGCCGAGGGGCACGACACGCTCATCCTCGCGCCGACCGGCACGGGCAAGACGCTGACGGCGTTCCTGTGGGAGCTGAACCAGCTCGTCGTCGAGGGCGAGCGGGGACCGCTGCCGAACGCGGTGCACCTGCTGTACGTGTCGCCGCTGAAGGCGCTGAACAACGACGTGCAGCGCAACCTCGAGACGCCGCTGCAGCAGCTGAAGGACCGGTTCTGGGAGGCCGCCGCGCCGTTCCCCGAGATCCGTGTCGCGGTGCGCACCGGCGACACACCGCAGAGCGAGCGCGCGCGGATGCTGCGCAAGAACCCGCACGTCCTCATCACGACGCCGGAGTCGCTGCACATCCTGCTCACGAGCGCGCGCGGCCGGACGATGTTCACGCACCTGCGCGCGGTGATCCTCGACGAGATCCACGCCGTGGCCGGCACGAAGCGCGGCGCGCACCTCGCGCTCACGCTGGAGCGGTTAGGCGCGCTCGCGCCGGACGCGCCGCAGCGCATCGGGCTCTCGGCCACGCAGAAGCCGCTGGAGGAGATTGCACGGTTCCTCGGCGGATGTGATGTCCGTGACTCGGGACTCGGGACTCGGGACTCGCGACTCGGGTCGGAAGGGGCCCCGAGTCCCGAGTCCCGAGTCCCGAGTCCCGACGTCCGCTTCCGTCCTGTCCACATCGTCGACTGCGGTCTCGTGAAGCGCATGGAGACCGAGGTCGTCTCGCCGGTCGAGGATCTCGCGCACGTCGAGGGGACGATCTGGCCGAAGACCGCGCAGCTCGTGCTCGACCGCATCCGGGGCGCGCGCACGACGCTCGTGTTCGTGAACAACCGCGGGCAGGCCGAGCGCATGGCGGCGCGCGTGAACCAGCTCGCCGGGGAGGAGGTCGCGCTGCCGTACCACGGGTCGCTGTCGCGCGAGCGGCGCTTCCTGCTCGAGGGACGGCTCAAGGCGGGGGAGCTGCGCGCGCTCGTCGCCACCAGCTCGCTGGAGCTCGGCATCGACATCGGCTCGGTGGACCTCGTGATCCAGCTCCAGAGCCCGAAGCGCGTCTCGAACGCGCTGCAGCGCGTGGGGCGCGCCGGCCATACGTTAGGCGCGGTGAGCCGCGGCACGTTCGTCCCCACGTTCCGCGACGACGCGCTCGAGGAGCTGGCGATCATCGCCGCGATGCAGGACGGCGACGTGGAGCCGACGCGCGTCGTGCAGAACCCGCTCGACGTGCTCGCGCAGCTCATCGTCGCGATGGTCGCGTCCGACGAACCGGAATGGACGGCGACGGGGCTCTACGACTTCGTGCGGCGCGCCTACCCGTACCACGCGCTGACGCGCGCCGCGTTCGACGAGACGCTGGGCATGCTCGCCGGCAAGTATCCGAGCGACGTGACCGCGGAGCTCGACGCGCGCGTGCACTGGGACCGCGTGAGCGACGTGCTGTCGCCGGCGCGCGGCGCACGGATGGTGGCGACGATCTCCGGCGGCACGATCCCCGACCGCGGGCTGTACACGGTGAACCTCCCCGACAAGACGCGCCTCGGGGAGCTCGACGAGGAGTTCGTGCACGAGTCGCGCGTCGGCGACGCGTTCCAGCTGGGCAGCTCGACGTGGCGCATCAAGTCGATCGAGCACGACCGCGTAGTGGTGACACCGGCGCCCGGCGCGCCGGCGCGGATGCCGTTCTGGCACGGCGAGTTCATGGCGCGCTCGCTCCATCTCGCGGTGCGCGTCGGCTCGCTCCGCCGCGCGCTCGACGAGGCGACGACGCTCGACGCCATCGAGACGCTGCAGCGCGTCTATCGCGCCGACCGGCCGACGATCGTGTCGCTCGCCGAGTACGTGCAGAGCCAGCGCGCGATCACCGGCATCGTGCCTGACGAGCGGCGGCTCGTGCTCGAGCACTTCCGCGACGAGGTCGGGAGCGTGCGCCTCGTGCTGCACGCGCCGTTCGGGGGCCGCGTGAACGCGCCGTGGGGCATGGCGCTCGCCCGCCGCGCGCGCGAGCGGCTCGGCGTCGAGGTGCAGGTGCAGACGACCGACGACGGGCTGATGCTGCGGCTCCCCGACCTCGGCGCGGAGCCGCCGGTCGACATCATCCGATCGTTAGGCATCGAGGAGGCGGGGCGGCTCGTGCTCGAGGAGGTCGGGCAGTCGTCGCTGTTCGGCGCGCGCTTCCGCATGAACGCCGCGCGCGCGCTGCTGCTGCCGCGCGGCAACCCGCGCCGCCGCATGCCGCTCTGGCTGCAGCGGCTGAAGGCGGCGGACCTGCTGCAGTCGGTGCGCGAGCACCCGTCGTTCCCCGTCGTGGTGGAGACGTACCGCGACGTGCTGCAGGACGCGTTCGACATGGAGGGGCTGCGCGACGTGCTGGGCCGGCTGGCTGCGGGCGACGTCTCGATCCGCGTCGTGAAGACGGAGGGCCCGTCGCCGTTCGCCGCGTCGCTGCAGTTCGGGTTCGTGATCGACTGGATGTACGGCGACGACACGCCGCGCGCCGAGGCTCGCGCGGCATTGCTGTCGCTCGACCGCGCGCTGCTCGACGAGCTGATGGGCGGCAAGGGCGCCGACGAGGCGACGCTCGCGGTGCTCGACGAGGTGCTCGCTCGGCGGCGCGGCACGGCGCCGGGCCGCCAGGCGCGCGACGCCGACGAGCTGGCGGTGCTCGTCGACCGCGCCGGCGATCTGACGGAGGACGAGCTGCGCGCGCGCGTCGCGCCGCCGACCGAGTGGACGCGCGGCGACCCGCTGGAAGCGCTGACAGGAAGCGGCCGCCTGATCCCCGTGAACATCCCGACAGGAGCGACACGAGAGACGGGGAACAAGACGGACAAGACGGACAGGCATCCCGTCCCTCCTGTTCATCCTGTCCAAGATCTTCGACAGGATGAACAGGATGGACAGGATGACTCGTTCCTGTCGACTCGGCGCTTCGTCCTCGTCGACTCGTATGCGCGATATGCCGCCGCGTTCGGGGCGGGGACCTTGGGCGGCGCCGATCGTGTCCCCGAACCGTTGCGCGCGGCGGTGCTCGAGCCGAAGGCCGCGCGGCGCGAGATCCTGTCGCGCTTCGTCGCGCTCGCCGGCCCGGTGAGCGTCGACGGCGTGCGCGCGCGGTACGACTTCGCTGCGCCGTGGGTGCTGCGCCGCCTCGAGGACATGGAGCGCGCGGGCATCCTCGTGCGCGGCTCCTTCGGTAGCGATCGCGCGGCCGCGCGCTGGTGCTCGCGTCGGCTGCTGGAGCAGGCGCGGCGCCGCGAGCTCGCGCTGGCGCGCAAGCAGATCGAGGCGGTCTCCGTCGTCGACTTCGCGTGGTTCCTCCAGCGGTGGCAGCACGTCGCGCCCGAGGCGCGGCTCACCGGCGCCGACGCCGCGTCGCGCGCGCTCGCGCAGCTCTACGGGCTCGGCCGCCCCGCCGTGGCGTGGGAGCGCGACTACCTGCCGGCGCGCGTGACGCCGTACGATCCGACCGCGTTAGGCATGCTCGCCGCGAGCGGTCGGCTGGCGTGGGCCGCCGAGCCGCCGGCATCGGATACGACGCCCGGGCAGTCGGTGGGACGACTCCGCTTCTTCGAGCGCGGCACGGGGCGCCTCTGGCTCGCGCCGCCGATCGACGACGCGCGGCTCAGCGACGCGGCCCGGCGCGTGCGCGACGCGCTGAAGGCGGAGGGTGCGTCGTTCACGCTCGACCTCGCGGCCGCGTCGGGGCTCGGCCCGCAGCGCGTGCGCGATGCGCTGCGCGAGCTCGTGGCGGCGGGGCTCGTGACGAACGACACGATCGACGCGCTGCGCGACGTGCTGGGGTGGCGGCCGGTGTTCCCCGTGCGGCGCACGGACGAGCCGGACCCCACGCGGTGGCTCCCCGCCGACTTCACGCGGTCGCGCCCCGTCGTGCAGCGCCGCGTGAGCCCGCGGTCGCTCGCGAAGTGGAAGCGCCCCGACCGCCCCGACGCGGCGGCGCGGTGGGGCGGCCGCTGGTCGCTCGTGCACACCGCCGGCACGTTAGGCATCGAGACGGAGGACGGTCCCTCGGGTGCCGAGCTCGTGGCGCGGCAGTGGCTCGCGCGCTACGGCGTCGTGAGCCGCGACTGGTGGCGGCGCGAGCGGCCGGCGGTGTCGTGGCGGGACGTGTACCACGAGCTGAAGCGGCTCGAGTTCCGCGGCGAGGTGCGGCGCGGCTACTTCGTCGCCGGGCTCGCCGGCGCGCAGTTCGCCCTGCCCGACGCGGTGGAGCTGCTGCGCGAGCCGAACACACCGACCGCACCGGCGAGCGACCCGGTGGTGCTCTCCGTCTCCGACCCGTCGAACGTGTACGCGCTCCCACTGGGCCCCGACGTCGCCGTCGACCCGCTCGCGCGGCCGCGCGGCGCGGGCGCGCTGCTCGTCACCATCGGCGGCCGCATCGTCGTGACCGCGGAGGGGCGCGGTGCTCGGCTCCGCGTGCGCGACGACGCGTCGGAGGACGACGTCCGCGTGGCGATTCGGGTGCTGCTCGCGCGGTTGGCGCGGCCGAACGAGCGCGGGCGGCGGCACGACGTCGTCGTGGAGACCGTCGATGGCGAGAGCGCGTCCGCGTCGCGCTGGGCGGCCGTGCTCCGCGAGAGCGGCTTCCGGTCGTCGGGCGGCTCCATGCGGTACTACGCGGACTTGCGGTGACCCGCCCGTGCAGGGCTCCACGTACGAGTTTCTCGAGGACTGAAGAAGGACTGAAGAGAGACTGAAGAAGGACCAAACACAGAAAGCGTTGTCGGTCCTTCTTCAGTCCTCCTTCAGTCCTTCTTTAGTCCTACAACGACACGTACGTGGAGCCATGAGAAGCGCACCTCACCGCGTGAGATAGTACGACACCTTCACGAGGAACACGTTCGCCGGCCGCAGCCGGAACAGGTCCCGCAGATCGCCGCCCGCGTCGGCCGGCCCGTTTCCGTCCATCGGCGTGTTTCCCTGGCGCCCCTGGTTCCACACCGCGAACAGCGTCGACCCGGGCCGGTACTCCCACCGGAACACCACGTTCGACTGCAGCTGCTTGAAGTCGAACCCGCCCGGGTCCGCGGTGACCGACGCATCGCCGTACGGCGCGAACCGCGACGCGTACGATGCCGCGCGCGGCGTGGCCGAGAGCTGCCGCACGTCGGTGTACGTCCCCTTCGAGATGAACGGCTGCGCGTACACCTGCAGCGACACGCTGGGCGCGAACGTGTAGTTCAGCCGTACCGTGGCCGAGCGCGTCGTCTGGTCGAGGTGCGCGAACGTGTAGTGCGCGACGCCCGCGCTGTCGGTGAAGTTGCCGAACCATTGCGCGTCGTCGACGTTGCGCGAGTAGCCTAACGAGAGCGCCGCGCTGAACCGCCCGAGCATCTTGTAGTTCAGCTGCGGGCTCAGGTTCCACGACGTGTGGCGCCCGCCGCTGCCGCGGAAGTAGTTCACGCTCATCGACGGCACCACCGACTTGCGGTCGTCGCCGTTCATGAACAGCCACGGAGCGAGGTACGCGTCCTGCCGCACCGCCGGCCCGCCGCGCGCCGCGCGGTCGTCGTACGTGGCGCCGAGCTGGCCCACCGTGCCGCCCATGTGCCAGCCCCAGTTGTTGCGGAACGTGACGTGAAAGTTCGTGTTGTACGCCGCCTCGAGCGGCAGCCCCGCCGCCGTCCAGTACTGCCACCAGTTGTTGTTCCACTGGAGGCTGTTGTACAGCCTGCGCTGGTGCCGGTCGAAGTAGCCGACCCAGTTGTTCCACGATGCCTGGTCGGCGCGGCGCAGGTATCCGAGGTCGTTCACCTCGAACCCCGGCGAGCGCCGCTGGTACGATGTCTCGAACATGAGATGCTGCCCACCCACCTTGCCGAACCGCACCTCCTCCGCATCGCCGCCGAGCGACGTGCGTGTCGTGTCGAGCGGCAGGTCGGCGTCGGGGCGCTGGTAATAGTGCACGGCGCTCGTCTGCAGCGACGCCACGGCGGTCCGGCTTCCGCGCACCTCGCTCCGGTCGAGCGACCCGCCCACCTCGTACTGGTCGCGCAGGAACCGGTGCCGCCCGTCCACCGCCACGGCGTACGCGCCCGACGCGAGGTACGGCGACACCCACCGGTCGGCGCCGCGGTTCACGGCGGTGACGATCGCGCCTAACGCCGACGCGCCGTGCCGCAGGTCCTGCTGCACGCGCGCCACGGTGAAGTTGGTCCGCGGCTCGTAGGTCGTGTCGCCGGGGCTCGACGCGCGCTGGGTCACCGCGTCGAGCACGCCGATCGTGAGCCCGCGCGGGAACCGGCCGAGCAGCTTCGCCGCGCCGAGGATCGTCGTCGGCTGCTGCGGCACCGTGTCGCCGTAGACGCCCGCGAGCTGCGGCGTGCGGCCGATGCGCCGGCTGTAGTAGAGCCCCTCGCTGCTGCAGTTCACCGCGCTGCAGTTCACGTCGAAGCGGAACAGACCGCGCCCCGCCACGAAGAACGGGCGACGCTCGTCGAAGAACGACTCGTACGCCGAGAGGTTCAGCACCGCGGGGTCGGCCTCCACCTGGCCGAAGTCCGGGTTGATCGTCCCGTCGAGCGTGAGGTTCGACGCGACGCGGTACTTGAAGTCCCCGCCGACGTCCGCGTTCGCGCGGCTCGCGTACCGGTTCGCGACGATGCGCGGCGCCTGGCGCGTGACCACGTACGGCGTCGCCTCCAGCCGACGCGGTGCCTCGAGGTCGTCGAGCCCCGTGACCGTGCCGAACTGCGACACGAACCCCGTCCGCGACTGCCGGATCACCGGCCACGACACGCGCTCGGCGTAGCGGTAGATGTCGCGGTCGATCGTGATGCCGAACGTGTGCGTGCGCTGGGTGCTGTAGCGGAGCTGCGACAGCGGGATGCGGTACTCCGCCACCCAGCCCGACGAGTCGACGCGCGTCGCGACGTCCCACACCGCGTCCCACGCGCCGTCCTCACGGCCGTCGTCGTAGATCGCCTGGTCCATCTTCACGCCCGCGGCGTTGACGCCGAACTCGTAGCCGGTGCGGCGGTCGTGGTACGAGTCGACGAACAGCCACACCATGTCCGACGCCGTGAACGTGTCGCGCCGCTCGAGGATCTTGATGATGCTGTCCGGGTGCGGGTCGAACGCCCGCACGAGCACGTACAGGTTCGCGGCGTCGTACGCGATCTTCGCCTCCGTCCGGAAGCGCGGCGCCTTGTCCTCCGTCGGGCGCCACTCGCGGAAGCCCGTGATCGGCGGCGCCGCGCGCCACACCGGGTCATCGTCGCGGCCGTCGATCTCCGGCGGCGCCGCGGCGCGGACCGCCACGGCCGTCGAGTCCGTCGGTGGCGTCACGACCGGTGGCTGAGCCTGGAGCGCGAGCAGCAGTACTGCCATCCCGACGAGCATGGCGTCCCTCCGCGAGGTCTCGTCTGGGACACCCTACGAGCCGCGAAGGTTGAATGCTTCACATCACATCTTCGTGTTGCTGACGAACGCGAGCCGCTTCCCGTCGGGCGACCACGACGGGACGTTGATCGTCCCCTGGCCGCCGTACAGGTACGCGATGACGCGCGCCCTGCCGCCCGCGATCGGCATCAGCCGCAGCGTGACGTGCTTGTAGAACGGATGGTCGGTCGCCGACACCTCCGGCGGCGGCGGGAACGCGATGTACACGATCCACTTCCCGTCCGGCGACACGTGCGGGAACCAGTTGTTGAAGCCGTCGTCGGTGATCTGCGTCTGCTCGCTGCCGTCCGGCTTCATGCGCCAGATCTGCATGCGGCCCGTGCGCGACGAGTTGAAGTAGATGTACCGGCCGTCGGGCGAGTACTCCGGTCCGTCGTCGAGCCCCTCGGCGGTCGTCAGGCGGATCTCCGCGCCGCCGGCGGTCGGGATCTTGTACACGTCGAACACGCCGTCACGCTGTCCGGTGAACGCCATCCACTTGCCGTCCGGCGAGAAGCCGTGGAAGTACGACGGCCCGCGCTCCGTCACGCGCCGCGGCGTGCCGCCCGTCGCGGGCACCACGTAGACGAGCGACTGCCCGGGGGGCGCACTCTGGTCGCTGATCCCCATCAGCTTCCCGTCGAACGACAGCACGTGGTCGTTGTTGTTCTTGTTCGCGAACGCGGTGTTGATCTCCCTCGGCGCGCGCGACGCGAGGTCGAAGCGATAGAGCTTCCCATCCTGCGCGTAGACGAGCGCCTTGCCGTCGTGCGTCCAGTTCGGCGCCTGGAACGATCCCGCGTACGTGTGGATGACCGTCGCGTTCCCCGACCCGACGTCGAGGATCTCGAGGCGGCTGCCGAGGAAGTCGCGATACGTCCGCAGCTCGGCCCACGCCGGCACCGTGATGCGCACGTTCGAGAAGCGCGCCCGCTCGACGACGGTGTCGTTGTGCGCGCACACGTACAGGCCGACGTACACGGAGTCGGGCAGCGACACGTCGGCGAGCCGAGTCGTGACGAGCGTGTCCCCCCACCGCGCGACCGACATGAGATACACGCCGTCGCGCCGCTCGAGCTGTACGACGGCGTCGGAGGGATCGGACAGGCTGTCGGGCGACACGACCTGCTCGGTGGTCGCGCCGCGCGTGCGCCGCGTCTGTAACGACACGAGCCCGTTGCCGTGCAGCGCGGCGGTGACGTGGGGCCCGTCGGCGTCGAGCGTCGGGCGGATCGTCCATCCGATCTTGCGGTGCGCCTCGACGCCGCGGCCGACGAAGCGCGCGCGGGTCGTGAGGATGAAGTTCCCCGTCATGCGCTTCCACACGAAGTGGAAGTCGTCGCGCCCCGCCCACATGTTCTGCCCCGAGCCCGAGATCACGTACTCCTCGGTCCTCGGGTCGTACCGCACGGTGCCCGGCGTGCGCACGGTGCCGACGTCGCCGTGGCCGTCGAAGAGGCCTAACGGCGCCTGCGCGCCGGCGGTGGAGAGGGCCATGAGCGCGAGCAGGAGGGGAGCGTGACGCACGAAAATCCTCGGGGTGGCGGTCGGACCCGAGCATGCGCCGGCGAACTGCGAACGGCAAGTGCGCCGGCGGTACGGCGCTGACCGTACGGCGCGATGGTGCGCGAACGACGCAAACACCGCTGAACTGCGCCGTACTGCGCGGTTCAGCGGTGTTTGCGATTCGTGCGCCTCATCGCGCCCTATCGTCAGCGCCGCTTCGCCGGCGCCGTCATCAGCGCCGTCGAATCAGTAGAACTGGCGCAACTCGACTCGGGAGTTGTTCAGGAACACGCCGTACAGCCTAACGGCGTCGCCCGAGCGGAGGCTCACGAACTTGTTCTGGTCCGCGCGGCTGACGTTGTACGGCAGCGACACGGTGAGCGTGCCGTAGTTGCTCGTGTTGATCGTGAACAGCCCGTTCGCCTGGTCGATCTGGCGCACCGTGCCGCTGAGCGACTGGACGTTCGCGTTCGACGACGACGTGTTCCCCGACCCCTGCACCGCGGCGTCGACCTGCACGAGGTCCGTGTAGTACGCGTTCCCGTTCTGCTGGATGCGCGCCGTGACCTGGTCGCCGGCGTCGAGCGACGTGACGCCGTAGCGCTGGTTCTGGTAGACGACCTGGGTGTTGTTGTCGTACTGCAGCCCCACCGTCTGGCCGTTCGAGAGCTGCAGGCCGATCTGCTGGTTGCGCGTGTCCACGCCACGCACCGTGCCGCTCACCTGGTTGGCCGCCTGCCCGCCCTGCTGCCCGAGCACGCTGCCGAGGATCTCGCCGATGTTCCCGGCGTTCGAGCACGCGCTCGTCGTCGCCACGAGCGCCAGCGCGAGGAGGGCGGTCCCCCGTCGCGCGATCCTGTCTATGTGCTGCATCCGCTGCATCTGCATCCTGTCCTCCACGTCGAGACCGCCTCGGAAAAGGCAAGGCTGGTGCCGCCATCCGTTCGGGAGGCCGATCCCGTGGGTCCGCCTGCGGGCCTGGCGCGGCCGAGCACGCCTTGATTCGGCGCGCCGGCCAGACCTCCATCGCGGGGACGCGTGTTCGGCGGTACGATACGCGATCACGCGACGCCGAGGACGTGCCGCGATGTCCACCGATATCCATTTCCCGCTGCCGTACGTCGCCCGTCCGGGCGACGTGCTCGTCGAGCTGCCGCACACGCTGACGGCCGCGACGCGGGGGCCGTTCGACGCGCGCGCCCGCTCGGTGCTCCCGTCGGCGACGAGCTTCGCGCGCCACGCGACCGACCCGCGTCTGGTGCTCGACGCCCGCGGCTGCGCGGTGATGGACGAGACCGGCCTCGCCACGCTCTGGGCGCTGCGCCGCGCGGCCGCCGCGGCGGGGGTGGAGATCGTCGTCGTCGACGCGCCGCCCGCGCTCGCCGCGTGGCTCGCGAGCGGCCGCCAGCCGCCGATGCCGCTCGCCTTCCGCAGCGAGGACCCGGAGCCCGCCGCCGTGCCGGCGGCGCCTAACGCTCCGCCCGAGCCGGGCGTCCTCCCGCTCGACGACGCCGCCCGCGCGCGGCTGGCCCGGCGCCGGCGGCGCTGAACCGCGACGCGTGACGCCCGACGAGATCGCGCGGCTCGTCTCGCGCGCGGTCCCCGGCCGGCGCGTCGTCGCGGTCGAGCCGCTCACGGGCGGGTTGAGCAACGTGACCCTCCGCGTGCGGCTCGACCCCCCGCTCGACGTCGTGCTGCGCCGCTACGCGCGCGACCCCGCGGCGTGCGCCAAGGAGATCGCGCTGCTCTCGCGCGTGCGCGACACCGTGCCGGTGCCCGAGGTGCTCGACGCGGCGCCCGACGGCGCGGACGGCGTCGGGCCGTTCGCGGTGCTGCGGTGGGTCGACGGGATCACGTTCCGCGCGCTGAAGCACACGGGCGACCGCGCGGCGCTCGCCACCGCGTCGGCGTCGGTGGGGGCCGTGCTCGGGGCGATCGGCCGGCACGCGTTCCCACGCGGCGGCTGGCTCGACGCGGGGCCCGACGGCCTCGTCGTCGGCGCGCCGCTGCTCCACGGCCCGGACGCCATGCCACGCTTCGTCGACGCGTGCCTCGACTCGCCGCATCTCGTGCGCCGGGTGGACGGCGCGCTGCGCGACGGCGTGCACGCGCTGATGTGGGCGTGGCGCGACCGCCTAACGACGTTGGGCACCGAGCGGCGCCTCGCGCACGGCGACTTCCGCACGCTGAACGTCGTCGTGGCCGAGTCGCGCGGGGGCTGGCGCGTCGCGGCAGTGCTCGACTGGGAGTTCGCGGTCGCCGGCACTCCGCTCATGGACATCGCGAACTTCCTCCGCTACGAGCGCGACGACGCCGCGACGGCGGAGCCGCACTTCTCGCGCGCGTACGTCGCGCACGGCGGCGAGCTGCCCGACGACTGGCGGGCGCTGTCGCGCGTGGTCGATCTCGTGGCGTTGTGCGAGATGCTCGCCCGCGAGCGGACGCCGGACGACATCGGCGCGGAGCTCGCGGGGCTCGTCGCGCGGACCGTCGCGCGCCTCGGCTCACGACACGCGCAGCCCCGGTAGCTCCACCACGAACCGCGCTCCGCCCCCCGGCGCGTCCTCCACCGTCGCCGCGCCGCCGTACTGCGCCATGAGGTCGCGCACGACCGCCAGCCCGAGCCCCGACCCGCCGGCGCCCGAGCGCTGCGCGCGCTCGGTGCGGTAGAACGCGTCCCACACCGCGGCGCGCTCCGCCTCCGGGACGCCGGCGCCCTGATCGTCGACCCACAGCCGCACGCGCGCGCCGCCGTTCGGCGCCGCCACGTGCCGCGCGCCGACGGTCACCGTCTGCCCCTTGGGGCCGTACTTCACCGCGTTCTCGAGGAAGTTGAGCAGCACCTGCCGCAGCGCCTGCGCGTCGATGCGCGCGCGCGTCCCGTCCTCGAGCGACGCCACCACGCGCGCGCCGCGCTCGGCGGCGAGCGGCGCGAACGACTCGATCACCTGCCGCGCCTCGGCGGCGACGTCGGCGGCGAGCGGCGTCACGAACCGCTGGCGGCGGCGCAGGCTCGTGTAGCTCAGGATGTTGTCGACGAGGATCGTGAGCCGCCCCGCCTCCTTCTCGATGATGCCTAACGCGCGGTCCGCCTCCGCCGGCTCCCGCAGCGATCCCTTGCGCAGCAGCTCGGCGAACATGCGGATCTGCGCGAGCGGCGTCCGCAGCTCGTGCGACACGGCGGAGACGAAGTCCCCGCGCAGCTGCGCGAGCGCCGTCTCGCGACGGGCGCGCGCCGCGCGCACGAGGAACACGATGGTGAGCGCGGCGAGCGTCGCGATCGTCGCCAGGATCACCTCCTCGACCGCGATCGCCGGACGCACGCGCGCGAACAGCGCGTCGGTACGCAGCTCCCGCACGAGCGCCCAGCCGAGCGTCGGCACCGGCGCGGCAGCGTACGCGACGCTCGGCGCGTACAGGCCGCGTCCCGCGCCGTGCGCCGCTGCGCCGCCGAGCGCGGCACGCACATGCGGCGGCAGCTCGCCGAGCGCGAACGCGCGGCGCGGCGTCGGCTCGTCGCCGCTGACGGACGTCGACACGACGACCGCCGAGTCGCCGAGCCGCGCGAGCAGCGTCGTGCGGCCGCCGTTCGTGCCCGCGCGGGTGGGGTTCAGCATCGCAAACGTCGTGTCGGTGAGCCGCAGCCGCAGGACCACGGTGCCTAACGACGCCCCCTCGCGCGCGCCCGCCGGTGCCGCGATCGGCGCGACGACGTCGGCGTGCACGCCGCCCGCGTCGACGCCGGTCTCCACGCGCGTCGCACCGGCCGCGCGCCGCGGCGGCGGTGCGCCCGCGCCGCCGGCGATGACCTGGCCCGCCGAATCGTAGGCCCACGCGCCGACGATCGGGCCGCGCGTGTCGATGGCGCCGAGCACCGCGCCGATCCGTGTCGCCGGCTCCAGCGCGGCGACGCGCGCCGCGAGCGCCGCCTGCGCCACGTACGCGTCGCGCCACAGGTCGAGCGCGGGTCGCGTCACGTCGAGCGTGCGCGGGAGCTGCGCGGCCGTCTCGTCGACGAGCGCGCGCCGCACCCACAGCACGCGCGCCGTGATCGCGGCGGCGAGCACGGCGGCGAACAGCAGCGCGCCGAGCGCCGCGCGGCGCCCGATGCGCCACGTCATGGGCGTCTCACGCGTCGCTCACGGGTCGAAGCGGTACCCCGCCTTCCACACCGTCACCAGGTGCCGCGGGTGCGCCGGCACGCGCTCCAGCTTACGCCGCAGCTCCGCGACGTGGATGTCGACGGTGCGCGTGAGCACGTCGGCGGCGTGCCCCCACACGTCGCGCAGCAGCGACACGCGCGACAGCACCTCGCCCGGTCGGCGCACGAACGTGAGCAGCAGGTCGAACTCCTTCGGCGTGAGGGCGACCCGCTCCCCGCCCCGCGTCACGACGCGCGAGCGCGGGTCGATGACGACGTCGTCGAAGCCGAGCGTCTCGTCGGCGCCGTCGGCGTTCGGCGCGTTCGGTGGCTCGGCCGGGCGCGCCCGCCGCAGCAGCGCGCCGACGCGCGCCACGAGCTCCGAGAGCCCGAACGGCTTCGTGACGTAGTCGTCGGCGCCGAGCCCGAAGCCGTGCACCTTGTCGGTCTCGTCGCCGCGCGCGGTGAGCATGAGCACAGGCGCCGTCATCCCGCGCTCGCGCAGCGCGCGCAGCACGCCGAAGCCGTCGACGCCCGGCAGCATCACGTCGAGGATGACGAGGTCGGGGCGCGCGTCGAGCGCCGCGCGGATCCCCGACGGCCCGTCGGCGGCGACGGCGACGTCGTAGCCTTCCCCCTCGAGCGTGCGGCGGAGGCCGAACGCCAGATCGTCGTTGTCCTCGACCAGCAAGATCCTCATACGGGTGGTCCGACGAACTGATGACTAACGGCGGGACGCTGCACGGCGGGACGACTAACGGCGGGACGCCTGACGGCGGGACGACTGACCGCGGGACGACTGACCGCGGGACGACTGACGGCGGGATGGACACGGGGCGGATCGGGATGCGTTCGGAGGGATCCAGCCGGCGTCGGATTGGTACGGCCGCTCGAGCGGCGCGTAGCACCTTGGGCGAAGGGGGGGGAGCCCCCCTGGGACCTAGGTACCGCGCCCGCCGTCGACCGTCCCGCGGTCGATCGTCCCGCCGTATCCATCCCGCCGTTCAGCGTCCCGCCGTGCGGCGTCCCGCCGTTAGTCGTCCCGCCGTGCAGCGTCCCGCCGTGCAGCGTCCCGCAGTCAATCGTCACTGCCTGCACTCCCCGTGCGGATCCGGCTTCGCCCGGTCGACGACGAGCCGGTGGTCGAGGTTCGCGATGCGCACCGCGACGTCGCGCACGAGCGTCGTCACGCGCGCGTAATGGTCGTAGTCGATGTATTGCGGCTCGTCGGTCACCTCGTGGTAGTCGCGGTGGCCGCCGGTGGAGAAGAACGTGATCGGGATGCCGTAGCGCGCGTACTCGTAGTGGTCGCTGCGGCAGTAGTACTGCTCCGGATGTCCGTTCGCGTCGTACGCGTAGTCGAACCGGAAGCCGGCGTCCGTCTCGCGATTGACGCGCTCGATCAGGTCGCCGAGCTCCGTGGAGAGCCGGCGCGAGCCGATGAGCTGCAGGTACGCCGGCCCGCCGCCCGTGACGTCGGACGCGCTGCCGCGCCCGATCATGTCCATGTTGAGCTGCGCGACGATCGAGTCGCGCGGCACCGTCGGATGGTCGGTGAACCACTGCGAGCCATACAGGCCCAGCTCCTCGCCGGTGTGCCACACGAACACGATCGACCGCTTCGGCGCCGTCGGCAGCGACGCGAGCTGCTCCGCGATCTCGAGCAGCGCCATCGAGCCGGAGCCGTCGTCGTCGGCGCCGTTGTAGATCGAGTCGGGGCGCGCGCCGCCGTGGGCGCGGTGCAGGCTGTCGGTGAGCGCGCGCACGCGCCGCTGCTGCGCCGCGGTGAGCGGCCGCTCGGGGCTGTCGGCGCCGAGCGGCCGCGCGACGGTGAGCACGGCGCGCATCGAGTCGTGGTCCACCGGGTTGCGCGTGTAGCCGACGTGATCGTTGTGCGCCCCGAGCGCGACGTACTGACCGCGCATCGCGGGGTCGCTCCCCGGCAGGATCGCGACGACGTTCCGCGCCGGCGCCGGCTGGTCGCCGAACGCGACGTCGCCGCGCACCGTGCGCCCCGGCGCGCCTAACAGCGCGGCACGGAGCGCCCGCGTCACGTACAGGAACACGGGCGCCGGCGTCGCGCCCGTGGTGACGACCGGCGCCTCGCCGTCGGCGAGCGACACCGGCGTGTCGGACAGCGCGCCGCGCACGTCGGGCGGCATGGAGTCGTACGACGCGACGGCGATCCCGGCCGCGCCTCGATAGCGCTTCAGGAGATGCGCGCGGTCGGCCTCCCACCCGCGCCGCACGTCCACGACGACGAGCTTTCCGTTCGCGGCGGCGGGCGCGACGTACGTCGACGAGTCGCCCCACGTGCCGCCGTACACCGTCGCCGCGCCGTCGACCGACCGCTGGGCGGCGCCGGGGTCGCGCACGAGAAAGTCGCGTCCGGCGACGAATCGCGCGCCGTCGACGCCGTCGATCGTCAGCGCGGCGTCCTGCCCGACGCCACGGCGCACGAGCGGCACCTGCTGGAAGAACGAGCCGCCGTCGCCGCCGGGCACGAGGCCGAGGCGGCGCAGCTCGCGCTCGATGTACGCCGTGGCGCGGAGGTTGTCCGCCGTGCCCGCGGCGCGCCCCATCATGGAGTCGGCGGCGAAGACGTACAGCCGGCGGCGCAGATCCGCCGGCGTGATCGCGGCCGTCGTCGGACCGGTGTCGGTCGGCGCCGCCTTCGTCACGCGCTGGCCATGCAGCGCGCCGGGGAGGCAGCAGAGGAGGCTGAGCGTGGCGGCTCTCGGCATGCGCGGCGGACGGTGTCGTCCGGAAGCTAACGACGGGCGACGACGGCGCGCGCTCACCCCTGCACCCGCGCCAGCACCCCCGCGCGCAGCGCGGCGAGCGTGGACGCGTCGAGCCACCGTCCACCGACGAACAGGCCGGCCACCTTGCGCAGGTTCGCCGTGTCGACGAGCGGGTTCGCGTCCAGCAGCACGAGATCGGCGCGCTTCCCGGCCGCGACCGTCCCGGCGTCGGTGCGGCCTAACCACTCGGCCGGGTTGCGCGTCGCCGCCTCGAGCGCGGCGTACGGCGTGAGCCCCGCGGCGACGAACGCATCGATCTCGCGCAGCGCGGCGTCGCCCGGCGCCATGTACAGCTGCGGCGAGTCGGACCCGACGAGCAGCTTGGCCCCGGCGTCGTGCAGCGCGCGCACGATGCGCCGTCGCAGCGTCACGAACGCGGCGCGCCCCTCGGCCGGTGCGGCGAGGATCTGCGCCTTCGCCGGCGCCCACCGCGCCACCTCGGCCGCCGGCAGATAGCGCAGGCCGGGGCGTTGCGCGAGCTGCTCGGGTGTCTCGTCCGACGCCAGCGTCTCGAACAGCGCGAGCGTGGGGCCGTTCCAAATCCCGCGCCTAACGGTTTCGCGCACCACCGAGTCGAGCTTCCGCGCGTCGACACGCGCGAGCACCGCGGGGTCGAGCACGAGCTGCCCCGGCGGCACCGCCACGCCGTCGGCGACGATGGCGGCGATCCAGCCGTCGAGATGCTCGATCTGCTGCCCCGCGGCGTACGCGCGCGCGAGGCCGTACTCCGGCGTCACGTGGCCGACGAGCGCGAGCCCGTCGCGCTTCGCCGCCGCCGCCACGCTGTCGTACGCCTCGGCGGACAGCCCGCCGTGCGTCTTCAGCAGGTCGAAGCCGGCGCGCTTCGCGTCGTCGACCATGCGCACCCCCGCCGCCGGCGACGTCACGCTCCCCCCGTTCAGCGAGGGCCCGGCGACGTACAGCGTGGGACCGAGCACCTCGCCGCGCGCCACGCGGTCGCGCAGCCGGAGCTGGGCCGGCAGGATCGGCGTCGGCGCGGAGAGGCCGCGCACCGTGGCGAAGCCGTTCGCGAGGTAGAGCGCGAGCTGGCGCCCGGCCGCGGTGCCGAGCGACTCGTCGCCGGCCGAGAGGTGCGCGTGCATGTCGACGAGCGCCGGCGCGACGAACTTCCCGCGCCCGTCGATGCGCGCGGCGCCGGCCGGCACCGGCGTGCCGCGCGCCGCGCCTAACGCGACGATGCGGCTGTCGCGCACGACGACCGTCTGGTGCTCGAGGATCCGCTCGCGATCCATCGGCACGACGGTGACGTCGACGATCGCGGCGTACGCCGGCGCGGGGACGTGCGCGAGGACATCGTCGGGCGCGGCCGGCTGCGCGGGGAGCGCGGCGGTCGCGAGCATGGCGAGCGCGGCGGCGAGAGCGGTTCTTCGCATCGGGTCCGTCGGGAGAGGCGCGTACGTGGATGGTGCGGAGGCGCGGCGTGTCGCTGGCCGGTGAACCGCAGAGGGCCGCAGAGGGCCGCAGAGGACGGCAACTTCAACCGCGTCTTACCACAGAGGACACAGAGGACACAGAGGAGAACGTCTTCAAGAAGTTGGTGTCCTCCGTGTCCTCCGTGTCCTCTGTGGTTCAATTCAGAAGGGCAGTCCTCCGCGGCCCTCTGCGGCCCTCTGTGGTTCACTTCAAGAGGCCTCGCGCCCACGGCTCCGCGTGAGGCCGACGAGAATCCTGCACCGCGTCCCACCCTCGGCGAGGGCGCGGAGCGACGGAGGTGGTAAGCGTTTTGAAAGGACTCGTCCGGGCGCGGGACCTAGGTCCCAGGGGGGTCCCCCCCCTGCGCCCAAGGTGCTACGCCGCGACCGCGCCGCAGTACCATTCGGACGCGTGCCATCACATTCCGACGCGTGGAGGGCTCCCCGAGCGCACCCGGGTGTATTGCATGCAAGGGGGCGCGGCTGACCGGCGGCGCTCGTCCGTGTTCACAACCGTACCGCACGACATGCGACCCACGATCCGTCAGCTCACCGCGCTGCTCGGCGTCGCCGCGCTCGGCGCGCCCACGTCGGCGCGCGCCCAGCAGCAGCGGCCGCCGCAGACGCCCGCCCAGCGCGAGGCCCACGCGCGCGGCGTCGGCGACACGTCGATCTTCGCGCCGCTCGACTACACGTCGAGCACCCTGTACCGCAGCGGCGCCGGCCGCCCCGGGCCGCGCTACTGGCAGAACCGCGCCGACTACGACCTGCACGGCACGCTCGACACCGCCGCGAAGTCACTCGCCGGCACCATGACGCTGCGCTACACGAACAACTCGCCGGACACGCTCACGTTCGTGTGGTTCCAGGTCGAGCAGAACGCCTTCCGTGGCAACTCGCTGAACTCGCTCGTCTTCGCCGCGGAGTCGCGCTTCGGCGCGCGCAACTTCGAGGGCGGCGACGTGCTCGATCGCTTCGACCAGGTCGTCGGCGGCAAGCACAGTGCGCTGAAGACGCGCGTCGAGGGGACGATCATGAAGGTCGACCTCGCGCAGCCGCTCGCGCCCGGTGCCACGGCGACGTTCGACGTCGCGTGGCACTTCAACATCCCCGAGCACGGCGCCGACCGCATGGGCCGCGACGGCGCGCTGTACGAGCTCGCGCAGTGGTACCCGCGCGTCTGCGTCTACGACGACCTGCGCGGCTGGAACACCGAGCCGTACCTCGGGCAGGGCGAGTTCTACCTCGAGTACGGCGACTACAACCTCAGCGTCACCGTGCCCGCCGGCTACATCGTCGCCGCGACGGGCGCGCTGCAGAACGCGAGCGAGGTGCTGACGCCGACGCAGGTGCAGCGGCTCGCGCAGGCGTCGAAGAGCGACACGCCGGTGCACATCGTCACCGAGGCGGAGCTGAAGAACGGCTCCGCGCGCCCGCGAAAGACCGGCACGCTGACGTGGCGCTTCGCGGCGAAGAACGTGCGCGACGCGGTGTGGGCGGCGAGCCCCGACTACATGTGGGACGCGTCGAGCTACAAGGGCATCCTCGCCATGGGCTACTACCGGCCGAGCGCGATCGAGACGTGGAAGGACGCCGCCGACATGTCGCGCATGTCGATCCAGGAGTACTCCGAGCGCTGGTTCCCGTACCCGTGGCCGCACATCAGCGCGGTCGAGGGGCCGATCAGCGGCATGGAGTACCCGATGCTCGCGATGGAGAACAAGAGCGAGGACAAGTACGACCTGTACAACGTGATCACGCACGAGATCGGGCACATGTGGTACCCGATGATCGTCGGCTCGAACGAGCGCGCGCACATGTGGCAGGACGAGGGCTTCAACACGTTCATCAACTACTACTCCGAGGGGCGCCGCTTCCCGGAGAAGGGGACGGCGAACGCGCGCGCCCTCGAGAACATGCGCCTCGTCGAGCAGTACATGCAGAACGACGTCGACCAGCCGCTGGAGATCAACCCCGACCGCATCAACCCGGCGCTGCTCGGCGAGAACGCGTACGTGAAGACCGCGGTCGGCCTGCACCTGCTGCGCGAGGAGATCCTCGGCCCCGACGCGTTCGACGACGCGTTCCGCGCGTACACCGCGGCGTGGGCGTTCAAGCACCCGAGCCCGGCGGACTTCTTCCGCACGATGGAGAACGCGAGCGGCAAGCGGCTCGACTGGTTCTGGCGCGAGTGGTTCCTCGAGAACCCGCACTTCGACCAGAAGATCGACACCGTCGCCACGCAGATGCAGGGCGACACGCTGCGCGTCGCGGTGATGTACGGCAACGCCGCCCGCGGCGTGCTCCCGATCCACGCCCGCTTCACGTTCGCCGACGGCTCGAAGGAGGACTTCGACTATCCGGCCGAGGTGTGGAGCACGAACACGTCGCACTACATCCGACGCTACGCGTTCCCGGCGTCGAAGAAGCTCGCGAAGATCGAGCTCGATCCCGATCAGCGGCTGGTCGACATCGATCGGTCGAACAACACGTGGCCGGTGAAGGCGATGTGAGGTAGGGCTGCGTGGCTGCGAGGCGGCGCCGGCGATCGCTCGCCCGTCCCGGCGCACGGCAAGGCCGCCGAACGTGGGGAGGCGGAGCCCGCGGACACCGTCACGACCGGCCGATCGGGTCCGCCAGGCCGCGGGTGATAACGGGGTGATAACGCGGTGGGGGCGCCGCATAGGCTGTCCGGCGTCGCACCGGCCGCCGCTGGCCGTCGACCCGCGCCCCCGACCGGCGCTCCGCGCCTGCCTCCCAGGATCACCCCATGCGACCCGACTACGTCTCGATCGTGCGGTCCACCTGGTCCCTCGCCAAGCCGCACGCCCTGTCGATCGGACTCCACTTCTACGAGCGGCTGTTCGAGCTCGACCCCTCGCTGCGCCCGATCTTCCCGTCCGACCTCGACGCGCAGGTCGCGAAGCTGATGCAGACGCTCGGGGTCGCCGTCGGCGCCATCGACCGGCTGGAAACGCTGACCCCGGCGCTGGACGCGCTCGGCAGGCGCCACGTCGCCTACGGCGTGAGCGACCACCACTACGACGTCGTCGGCCGCGCGCTGCTCGATACCCTCGCCTCGACGTTCGGCAGCGCGTTCACCGCCGATGTCCGCGCGGCGTGGACGGAGACGTATCTCACAATTACCAACGTGATGCGACGCGCCGCCTACGCGGCGGCCGCCTGATCGCCTGATTGAGGACCATACGATGATGCACTCCTCGGAGCGCCACCTCGCCCGGGCGACGTGGGCCGCCGCGTCGGCCGACCCGGAGCGATTGCTCGCCCACTTCTTCGACCGGCTCTACCTGCTCGATCCGTCGCTGCGGCTGCTCGTCATCGGCGAGGATCCGTCGGCGCAGGGGCGCACGCTGCTCCACACGATCGGGGTGGCGGTGATGCACCTCGACCGGCTGGACGGGATCGTCGCGCGGCTGCACGGCGACGGCGACCTCGACGACGGCGGCGTGGTCGGTGCCGCGCTGCTGTGGGCGGTGGAGCAGTCGCTCGGCCCCGCCCTCTGGACGCCGCCGGTCCGCGTGGCGTGGCAGCACTGCGTCGCGCTGCTCGCCCGTAGCCAGCGGTCGCCGTCGGTCGGGCGCTCGGCCCGCGTCGCCTGAGGCCGGGCGTGACACCCGACGAACGTCGTCTCCTGCAGGAGAGCTGGCCGATGCGCTCGCGTGGACGGTGAGCGTGCTCGACACCCCCGAGCAGCTCGTGCCGGCGCCGCCGCGTGGGCGCAAGCGTACGGGCTGCTCGCCGGCGTCATGCGCCGCGCCGCGGATCACATGCGCTCGTCCGCCGACGGGCCGTACATCCCCGGCACGGGCACGTCGAGCAGCCGGAGGTAAACGCTGAGCTGCCCGCGGTGGTGCACGAGGTGGTTGATGCCGAGCGTGCGGAACGCCGCGACGCGCGGCATCGCGAAGATCACGTGGTCGCCGCGCCGGAACGTCCACTGCCGCTGCCACGCCGCCTCGTCGGCCACCGCCGCGATCGACTCGCGCACGCTCGCCACCGTGGCGTCGAACCGCTCGAGCAGCTCGGCGCGGCTCGTCACCTTCGCCGGTGGGGCGCCGTCGCGCGCCAGGATGTCCAACTCGTCGCGGCGCACGACCGCGTTCTGCAGCCCGATCACCATCGCGACGTGCGACGCGAGGTCGCCGAGCGAGGCGCTCTTCGCATGCGGCTTCCAGTTCCAGTGCTCGTCCGGCACGCGCTCGAGGATGCGGCGCGTGGACTGCATCTCGGCGTCGAAGTCGCCGAGCCCGAGCTGCTGCAGCGACGGGGCGGTGGCGGGTGCGGTCATCGGGGCGATCGCGTTGAGGTGAAGTGTGGCCGGTCGTGCACGATATGCGGCGGGCACGCGATGCGGGAGCGCCCCTCACGACTCCACGTACGAGTGCACGTGGGACTGAAGCAGGACTGAAGAAGGACCAACACTTCTTGTTGGAGTTTCCTTCTTCAGTCCCTCTTCAGTCCTTCTTCAGTCCTATACAGACTCGTACGTGGAGTCGTGAGCCCCACACCGAGGGTCGCGTCCCGCCGGGAGCGACGCTAAGCTGTGCCGCGCGCCCCGCCCGCACCGACCCTCGTCCCCACCGACGTGTCGCTCCGCCGTCTCGCTCTCGCCTCGCTCGCGCCGCTCGCGCTCGCCGCCCAGCAGCCCGTCACGAAGGACGCGCGCCCGCTCGTCGGCTTCACGCCGGCGAACGCGGCGCGGGAGTCGGCCGCCGAAGCCGCCGCCATCGCGCGTCCCGATCCGGCGCGCGCCCGCGCGCACTCGCGCGCGCTCTCCGCGGAGACGCACGTCGCCGGCACGCCGGCGCAGGCGCGCACGCGCGACTACGTGATCGCCGAGATGAAGAAGCTCGGCCTCGAGACCGAGGTGCGCGCGTACCGCGTGTGGATGCCGCACGCGACCGCGGTGCACGTGTGGCGCCTAACGCCCGACGGTCGATCGGAGGAGCTCGCGCTCGCCGAGCCGCCGGTGCCGGGCGACTCCACGTCGTACCTGCCGCAGTACCCCACCGTGAACGGGTCGAGCGCGGCCGGCGACGCGACCGGCGACGTGGTGTACGTCAACTACGGTCTCATCGAGGACTACGCGCAGCTCGACTCGGTCGGCGTGTCGGTGCGCGGCAAGGTGGTGCTCGCGCGCTACGGGCGGTCGTTTCGCGGCATCAAGGCGCGCGAGGCGGAGAAGCGCGGCGCGGTCGCGCTCCTCATCTACAGCGATCCCGCCGACGACGGCTACGTGCGCGGCGACGTGTATCCCGCGGGACCCATGCGCAACGCGAACGGCGTGCAGCGCGGCTCCGTGTTCAACGGCGACGGCGATCCGTGCACGCCGGGCTATCCGAGCCTGCCGAACGCGCCGTGCGTCTCCGCCGACCGCATGGGCGTGCCGCACATCCCGGTCGTGCCCATCTCGTACGGCAACGCGGCGCGTCTGCTCGAGCCGTTAGGCGGCGCGGCGATACCCGCGTCGTGGCAGGGCGGGCTGCCGTTCCGCTACCACGTCGGCCCCGGTCCGGTGCGCGCGCGCGTGCAGGTGCGCGACGACTCGGCGACCGCGGCGTACAAGACGATCTGGGACACCTTCGGTGTCGTGCGCGGCGCCGAGCTGCCCGACGAGCTGGTGATCATCGGCGGACACCGCGACGGCTGGGGCCCCGGCGCCGCCGACAACGTGAGCGGCACGGTGAGCGTGCTCGAGGCGGCGCGCGCGGTCGCGGAGCAGCTGAAGGCCGGCCACCGCCCGAGACGCACCATCGTGTTCGCGACGTGGGACGCGGAGGAGTGGGGGCTGGTCGGATCCACGGAGTACGTCGAGGACGACTCGCTGCGCCTCGCGCGCCACGCCGTGGCCTACCTCAACCAGGACGTCGCCGCGCAGGGGCCGGCGTTCGGCGGCGGCGGCTCGCCGTCGCTGCGCGCGGTGCTGCGCGACGTCGCGTCGACGGTGCCGGATCCGAGCGGCCGCGGGAGCGTGTACGACGTGTGGCGCCGCCGCGCGGGCGTCGTGGACACGGCGACGCCGAACATGGGCGATCCCGGCGGCGGCAGCGACTTCGCCGGCTTCTACAACCACCTCGGCATTCCCATCGCGGAGTGGGGGTTCGGCGGCGCGGGCGGCGTGTATCACTCGCAGTACGACTCGTACGCGTGGATGACGAAGTTCGGCGATCCCACGTACGCGTACCACGCGGCCGCGGCGCGCGTCGCCGCCGGCATGGTGCTGCGTCTCGCCGACGCCGACGTGCTCCCGTACGACTACGTGGAGTACGCGCGCACCCTGCGACGCTACGTCGGCCCGATCGTGCGCTCGCTCGCCACGCGCGGGTGGACGGGGACGCCCGGCGGCGCGCAGCCGAGCCTCGCGCCGGTGTCGGCCGCGCTCGACCGCATGGAGCGCGCGGCCGCCGACTTCGCCGCCGCGCGCGACGCGCGTCTCGCCACGCCTAACGCGCCGACGCGCCAGTCGCTCGCCGCGGCGAACGAGGCGCTGAAGCAGGTGGAGCGCGCGCTCACCCGCCCCGAAGGGCTTCGCACGCGGCCGTGGTTCCGCAACCTCGTGTACGCGTCGGACGAGGACAACGGCTACGCGAACATCCCGCTGCCGTCGGTGAGCGAGGCCGCGCGCGCCGGCGACCGCACACTGCTGGAGCGCGAGATCGCCGACCTGGCCGGCCGCATCGACGCGGCGACGGCGGCGCTCGGCCGCGCGGTGGAGGCGCTGCGATGACGCGGACGCTCGTCGCGATCGGCGCCTCGCTCGCGCTCGCGCGCGCGGCGCAGGCGCAGGTGAGCCTCGGCCTCCTCGCCGGCGCGAGCTACTCGCGTCCCATCGGCGGCGCGGAGGCGATCCAGTCGGGCACCACGGGCCCCGTGGTCGGCGGATCGCTGCGCGTGTGGGGGACGCAGCGCGTGTCGCTGCAGTCGGAGCTGCTCTTCGTGAGGAAAGGGTTCACGTTCGCCATGCCGACGACGGGCGGCGTGGGAAGCGAGTCGGTGCAGGTCGACTACCTCGAGGTGCCCGTGATGGTGCGCCTGCACATCCCCACCGGCCGACGGGTGCTCGCCCACGTCTTCGCGGGCCCGTCGTTCGCCACGCGGGTGCGGTGCGACGTGGAGCTCGCCGGTCCGCGCGCGACCACGAGCGGCGTGTGCGACGGATCGGGCAAGCAGATCGCCGGACCGTTCCAGGAGGTGAACCCGCTGTCGCTCGGCCTGATGGGCGGCGGCGGCGGCTCGGTGGCCTTCGGCGAGCGCCAGATCCAGCTCGACCTGCGCTACGGCATGGGGCTGACGAAGGTCTCGCCCGGCTCCAGCGCGCGGCACTCGACGATCATGCTCGTCGCGAGCTTCGAGTTCGGGATGAACGATCAGTGACGCGCGACGCGTGACGCATCTGCCTAACGGCGCGCGTCACCCGTCACTCGTCACGCGCTCTCGGCAGGGTCAGCGTGAACGTGCTCCCCTTGCCGACCTCGCTCTCCACCGTGAGGTCGCCGCCCATGCCGCGCGCGAGGTCGCGGCTGATGGCGAGGCCGAGGCCCGTGCCCTCGTGCCGGCGCGTGAGCCCGGCGTGCACCTGCACGAACGCGTCGAACACCGCCTCCTGCTTGTCCGCCGGGATGCCGATGCCGGTGTCCGAGACGCGGATCAGCACCACGTCGGGGCGCGCATCATCGTTCACCACCTCGACGCCCACGCGGCCGCCGGCCGGCGTGAACTTCACGGCGTTCGACAGCAGGTTGAGCAGGATCTGCCGCACGCGCTCGGCGTCCGCGCGCACCGACACGTCGCTTCCCGGGCCGCCCGGCAGGCGCACGTCGAACGTGAGCTGCTGCGCGACGACCTGGGGCTCGATCATCGGCACCACGTCGGCCACGAGGCCGGCGAGGCGGATCACGCGTAGATCGTACTCCACGCGCCCGCCCTCGATGCGCGCGAAGTTCAGGATGTCGTTGATGAGCGTGAGCAGGTGCCGCTGGCTGCGTCGGATGCGCGCGAGGTCCTCGCGCTGCTGCTCGGTCACCGACCCGCGCAGGCCGAGCTCCATGAGCTCCGCGTAGCCGCCGATCGCGTTCAGCGGCGTGCGCAGCTCGTGGCTCATCGACGCGAGGAACTCGCTCTTCGCGCGGTTCGCCTCCTCGGCCCGCTCGCGCGCGGCGTCCGCGTCCGCGCGCGCGTGCTCGAGATCCGTGATGAGCCGCTGGCGCTCGGCGGCCGTGTGCTCGACCTCGCGCTTCGCCGCTTCGAGCTCCATCACGCGGCGCGACAGCTCCTCCGCCGTCTCCTGGAGCTGCTCGTTCGCGACCTCCATCTCCGCCGCCTGCTCCTGCAGCTGCTCCTGCGAGACCTCGAGCTCCGCGGCCTGCTGCTGGAGCTGTTCGTGCGTGATCTCGAGCTCCGTCGCCTGCTCCTGCAGCTGCGCGGCCTGCATCTCGAGCTCCGCGGCCTGCTCCTGCAGGCGCTCGTTCTGCACCGACAGCTCCTCGGCCTGCTCGGCGAGCTGCTCGCGGTCGCGCAGCGCGTGCTCGTACAACCGCGCGCGCTCGAGCGCGAGCGCGGCACGGCGCGCGAGCTCGGACGCGACCTCGACGTCCCGCTCCGTGTAGCGGCGCTCGCTCTCCGCGGACACGAAGGTGATCGCACCGAGGACCGACGGCGCCGCATCCGTCGCCGGGCGCGGCGCGCCGTGGGGCAGCTCGAGCTGCGCGACCGCCTCCAGGATCGGCACGACGATGTACGAGCAGAGGCCCAGCGTCTTCAGTGCCGCGAGGTGTTCGGCGTCGCGCGCCGAGGCCTCGAGCAACGCGGCCGGGATCTCGCGCACGAGATCGGGACGGCCGGTGCGCAGCACGTGCGGCACACCGTGCGGCGCGTCGCTCGCGTCCGGGTACCGCTCGGCGAGCCGCAGCGCGAGCGCGACCTTCTCCGGGTCGCGGTGCTCGACGGCGACGCGGTGCGTGCCTAACGATCCGTCGGGGCGCCGCTCGGCGAGATCCACCGCGCACCAGTCGGCGAGCGTGGGCACGGCCGCGCGCGCCGCGGCGGCGAGCGCGGGCTCCACGGCGAGCGCGCCGCCGAGCAGCTCGCCGGCGCGCGCGAGGATCGCCATCGCCTCCTCGTTGCGCGTCGCATCGTCGACGTCGGTGCACGTGCCCAGCCATCGGACCACCGCGCCGGCCGCGTCGCGCAGCGGTGCCGCGCGGCCGAGGAACCACCGGTACGCGTCGCCCGCTTCCTTCAGGCGAAAGCGCGCGTCGAGCGTCTCGCCGGTGTGCAGTACGCGCCGCCACGCGGCCGCGGCGGCGTCGACGTCGTCGGGGTGCAGCCCGTCGAGCCAGCTTCCACGCGGCGACGCGCCGTTGCCGTCGTCGTCCGGACGCGCGCTGCCGGTGAACGCGTACCAGCGCTCGTTGAAGTAGTCCACGGTCCCGTCCGGCCGCGCCGACCACACGAGGTGCGGCATCGCTTCGGCCATGAGACGGAACGTGAGGTCGGGCGGCGCCGGATGCAGCGCGCCGGCCGCGACGCGCGTCGACGCGTCGACCGGCTCCAGCATTCCCTCGATGTCGGTCGGACCATCCATGTCACTGCTCCGTACGTCGCTGCGGACCGGCTCCTGGACGGTCCTCCTCTGAGGTACCCGGACGGTATCGGGACGTGCCGGCGAAGTGAAGCGTACGTGCGCGTCACGGTGCGATGCGTCACGGGGGGCTGCGTCGCGTTCGCATGGTACGGCGACCGGTCGAACGTGGTGCTATGATGGGCGTGGGGGGGGAGCCCCCCAGGACCTAGGTACGGACCTGGGTACGCGGTCGTACCGTTCACCCGCTCATGCTCCGCACTCCGATGCGTCCCTCGCCCGCGCTCGTCGTGCTGTCGCTCGCCGCGTCGTCGCTCGTCGCGTCGCCCGTTCTCTCGTCGCTCGGCGCACAGTCCACGCCCACGGAGCGCGCCGCCGCCGCGCAGGTGCTCACCGAGATCGACGCGCTGCAGGCGCGCATCGCGCCCGCGCCGCTCGCGCGCCGGATGGCCGAGCGCGCCGACGCCGACCGCGACCGCGTGCTCGCGCGCGTGGAGTCGTACTGGACCGGCGGCATGCAGGGGCTCAGCGACTGGATCGGCCGCCACCCCGAGGTCGGCTTCAAGGAGGTGCTCGCCGTCGACACGCTCACGAAGGTGCTGCGCGCGGCCGGCTTCCGCGTCGACACCGGCGTGGCGGGGCTGCACACCGCGTTCGTCGCGCGGTGGGACTCGCCGGCCGGCACCAACGGGCCGACGTTGGGCCTCATCGGCGAGTACGACGCGCTGCGCGGCACGCAGGGCGACTTTCACGGCGACCAGCACAACGCGCAGTCGCCGGTGGCGATCGCCGCGGCGCTCGCGCTGAAGGACTACATGACCGAGAAGCGCGTCCCCGGCCGCATCGCGATCTACGGCACGCCGGGCGAGGAGGTGGACCCGCCGGCGAAGACGATCATGTGGCGCGCCGGCGTGTTCAAGGGCGCCGACATCCTCGTGCGCAGCCACTCGACGACGCGCACGACGCGCGCGCGCGCGGGGTTCGGCGTGTGCTGCCTGAACATCAACTCGGTGAAGTACGTCTTCAAAGGACGCCCGTCGCACCAGATGAGCTCCTGGAACGGGCGCAACGCGCTCGAGGCGGCGGTGATGTTCTACACCGCGGTCGACCGGCTGCGTCCGAGCTTCCGCCCCGAAGCGTCGATCCAGGGGATCATCCCCGAGGGCGGCGCGGCGCCCAACGTCGTGCCCGACCGCGCGCGGGTGGAGTACTACATCCGCTACCCCGACGAGATCTACCTCGCGCACATCGACTCGATGATGGCGAACGCGGCGCGCGGCGCGGCGCTCGCGATGGGTGTGGAGGTCGAGATCGAGCACGTCGGCGAGTACCGCGACGGGATCTCGTTAGGCTCGCTCGAGGAGCTGCAGTTCGCGTACGCGCGCAAGCTCGGCGCGCCGAAGCTCGTCGACGAAGCGGAGCGGCCGTCGGGCTACGAAGAATCGGGGTGGGTGTCGCGCGAGATCCCGGGCGTGGGCGTGCGCGTGGCGAGCTCGGAGCACGCGAACCACACCTACGAGATGACCGCCGACAACTTCACCGCGATGGGACACACCGCGTTCCTCATGGACGCGAAGGTCGAGGCGGCGGTGCTGTTCGACTTCCTCACGAACGCGTCGTTCCGCGCGACGGTGCAGACCGAGCAGAAGACGATGGCGGCGCTGTTCGACCGGTACGTGGCGGGGCTGCGGGAGGCATACGCGCCGGAGCTGAAGCCCTAGGGCAGGAGGGCAGGAGGGCAGGAGGGCAGGAGGGCAGGAGAGTCGTTAGGCTCTCCTGCCCTCGCGCGTTTCGCGCGCGCCCTCCTGCCCTCCTGCCCTCGCCGTGCTACCGCATCCCCGACGCCGCGCACGCGTCCGCGCCCGGCGGGTCGGCCGCGCCGTACGTCGAGCGCACCAGCCGCGCCGCGCCGCCGTCGTTAGGCAGCACGAGCACGAACAGCGACGCGTACTGCGCGTCGCACAGATCCTTCATCGCCGGACCGCCGAGCGCGCGGATCACCGCCGGGATCGTGTTGCTGTGCTCCACGACGAGCACCGTGTGGCCGCGGTGCTTGCCGCGGATCGCCGCCGCGACGGCCGCCGCGTGCTCCGGCGCGCCGCCGGCGCCGATGGGGACGATCTCCGGCGTGAGCCCGGCGCGCGCGGCGAGCGGCGCCGCGGTGGCGCGCGTGCGCGCGTACGGCGTGCTGAGCACCGCGTCGACGTGCGCGTCGGCGAGCGCTGCGGCGAGCGCCTGCGCGCGTGCCTCGCCCGCCGGCGTGAGCGCGGGATCCGTCGCCGGCTCGGCGGCCTTCTCGGCGTGGCGCACGAGGACGACCACCGTGGGGGCGGCGGCCGTGGCGTCCTTCGTCACGGGCTGCGCGGCGATCCCCGCGTACGAGGGGATGACGACCGTGACGGCGAGGGCGAGGAGCGGTGCGAGGCGGCGCGACATCGGCGATGGGCTGGTGCGTCGGAATGCGACGGCACGCGTCGTTCTGATACCGCGGTGCGCGCCGCCGAGTGGAACCTTGGGCGAAGGGGGGGGAGCCCCCCTGGATACTAGGTACCGCGCGCGCTCAGAGCCCGAGTCCGACGTCGAGGATCCAGAGCACGCGCCGCGCGCCGCTCGTCGGCACGAACGCACCGAGCCGCGGCCCCACCGCGAGGAGCGGCAGCACCTGCACCTCGGCCCCGGCGTACGTGCGCGGCGGGCCCACCATGCGCCAGGTGCGCAGCGCGCTCGCTCGCGCCGTCACGAACGATCCGAACCCGCCGCGCAGCGCGTACGCGTAGCCCACCGACGCGCGGCCGCCGCGCAGCCCCGGCTCGACGAGCAGCACCGCGCCGCTCGCCGCGTCGTGGCGCGGATCCTCGCCGAGCCACACGCCCACCGACGCCGACGCGCGCACGGGACCGGCGACGTGCAGCCCGAACACCGGCTGCTGCGCGCGCACCGGAGCGGCGAGCGCGAGCCCGAGCGCGAGCGAGGAGAGATGTCGGACGGATCGCATGGCGACGAACCTCGCTGCCTCGCGCGCCGCACGCCAGCCCGTCACGCCAGGTCGCCAGTGAGCCAGCGTCGACGACGCGGCTCGGGAAACCGCTCGATCGCGTAGCGCAGCGTCGTGCGCGGCAGCCGCGCGTAGTGCCGACGCATGAATCCCTCGGCCGCCGCGGCGTCGCGGTGCCACGTCTCGCGCAGCATCCATCCGACCGCCTTGTGAATGAGATCGTGCCCGTCGTCGAGCAGCCGCTCGGCGATGTGCAGCGCGGGACGCATCTCGCCGAGCCGGATGTGGTGGAGCGTCGCGATCATCGCGATGCGCCGGTGCCACAGCGACGGCGCGCTCGCCAGTCGGTCGAGCAGCGAGACGTCGTCTGACGACACGTGTGGGCCGACGATGCGCGCCGCCGACGCGTCCACGAGATCCCAGTTGTCGACGCGCGTGTCGGGCGACAGGTAGACGTCGAGGATCCGGCGCCGCAGCTCGGCGTCCGCGCCGTCGTGCGCGTCGACGAGCAGCAGGATCGCGAGCAGCCGCTCCTCGTGCCACTCGGACCGCAGCAGCGCGACGACGTCGTGGAACGGGAGCGTGCGATGCGAGCGCGCGAGCCGGCGCACCTGCGGCACCGTGAGGCCGAGGAACCGGTCCCCTTCCCCATACTGGCCCGGACCGACGCGGAAGAAGCGCGCCGCGCCCTCCGCCCGCGCCGGATCGGCGAGCGCGCGCACCTCGGCGACGAGCGCCTGGAGCGTCACGGCCGGTGGCGCCACGACCACGCCGCCGGCCCGCAGCGTACCGGGAGACCGTGCTCGTGCCGAGGTCGAACGAGACGGGCGCGTCATCAGTGCAGCCCCACCTGCCCCTTGACCGACGCGAACAGCTTCGCCGAGTCGTAGCCGACGCCGTCCTTGAACACCGTCTCCACGTTCTCCACGTCGGCGATGCGCGCCGACGGATCGCCGCGCACGACGACGAGATCCGCGCGCTTGCCGACGGCGATCGAGCCGACGCGGTCCGCGCGGCCGAGGTAGCGCGCGCCGTGCAGCGTGCCGACCGTGATCGCCTCGAGCGGCGTCAGACCCGCCTCGACGAGCAGCTCGAGCTCGCGCGCGTTCGAGTAGCCCGCGACGACGCCGCCGTAGCCGGTGGGATCGGTGCCCGCGAGGAGCAGCCCGCCGGCGCGCAGGAACTCGCGCTCGAAGCGCATCTCCTTCGCGAGCAGCATCGTCCACGGCGACGCCGGCTGCGACGCGATCGCGAGGCGCCGGCGGAGGTACTGCTCGCGCGCCTCGGGGAGCATCGCGTCCAGCGCACCGTTAGGCGCGGGCGGCCGGTTCGGCGCGAACGTCTCGAACACGGTGAGCGTCGAGGTGAGCGCGACCTTCCGCGTCGCGAGGTCGCGCGCGAGGGCGACGATCGAGTCGTCCGGCGCCGCGGCGACCGACGCCTGCTGGTTCGCGGGGCACGCGTCGGGCGTCTTGCCGGCGGCGAAGTCGCTCGCCACGACGACCCCGTGCTCCAGGTTGTCGATGCCTAACGCCGCGGCCTCGCGGAACGTCACCGAGCAGAGGTGGCCGGTGATCTTGAGCCCGCGCCGGTGCGCCTCGTCGGCCGCGACCTTCAGCTCGGCCCGCGTGATGTGCATGTACGCCTTGAACGACGTCGCGCCGCGGTCGGCCCAGTGCGCGACCATCTGCCGCGCGTCGTCGGGACCGGTGAGCGCGTGCACCTGGTAGATCGGCAGCCCCGGCCCCTCGAGGTACGGCGCGGTGACGTCGAGCGCCGGGCCTAACGCCCGCCCCTCGTCGATCGCGCTCTTCAGCTCGAGGTCCGCGTAGCCCACCATGTTCCCCGCCGTGCGCGCGGTGGTGACGCCGCCGGCGAGGTAGAGGCGCGGGAAGCTGAACGCCTGCTCGTTGTACACGGTGCCGCCGCCCGACGGGTAGAACATGTGCTCGTGCACCATCACGAGCCCCGGCAGCACCGTGCGTCCCGCGAGATCGATCGTGCGCGCGCCGGCCGGCACCACGACCGACGCGGCGTCGCCCACCGCGCGGATGGCGCCGCCCTCGATGACGATCGTCTGGTCCGCGCGCGGCGGCGCGCCGGTGCCGTCGATCACGCGCGCGTGGGTGAGTGCGACGACCGGTGCGTCGACGCTCACGAACGGCCGCAGCTCGGCCGCGAGCGCGGGCTGGGCGGCGGCGTTCGTCACGGCGCTCAGCGTGACGGCGGGGACGAGCGCGGCGAGCCGCGCGGCACGGATGGCGTCAGGCATCTCGCGGGGTCGGTTCGCGGTACCTAGGTCCCGGGGGGGCTCCCCCCCCTTCGCCCAGTATTGCACCGCCGGAATCTCGCTCCGGTACCATGCGAGCGCGCGACGGATCCCGCGAACGCGTCAGCGCCCGTCACACGGCAGCGCGAGCAGCTGCCGCCCGAGCGCCCGCAGCGCCCGCGGCACCGGTCCGCCGCGCGGCAGCGTCGTCACCTCCGGCCGAGTGACACCGACGCGCCACTCTACCGACTCGGCCGCGTCGGTCGACGCATCCCAGATGAACCCGCGCTGCCCGCCGCCGCGCGCGCGCCGCACCAGCTCCACGCGCCGGATCGTGTCGCGCGCGGCACGCACGAACAGCACCGTGCGCGAGCCGTCGGCGAGCCGCGCGCGCAGCCGCCGTCGCACGGCGCTCGTGTCGCGCCGCAGCAGCGGCTCGCACGACGCGACATCGGTGTCGCGCAGCGCCTCGCGCGTCAGCACCGCGCGCACCGCGAACGCCTCGGCCAACGCCGGCGGCAGGCTCGCGAGCGCCGCGCTGTCGCCACGCACACTGTCGGCGACCGAGCGGGTTGCGCGCGCGGCGTGCCCCGACGGTCGGTCGCAGGCGGTGAGTAGCGCCGCGAGCGCGACGACGGCGTCGGACGCGGAGACGCGGAGAACGCGGAGAACTGCCTTGGCTGTGTGCGTTGACCGCAGAGGACGCAGAGGACGCAGAGGAAACCAACAAGAATTGGTTGTCCTCTGCGTCCTCTGCGTCCTCTGCGGTTCGATACAAGAAACAGCTCTCCGCGTTCTCCGCGCCTCCGCGTGAGCCACGTACAGCCCGTCCCATATCGTCACCCGCCCGGCTCCGCGTTCGCCCGGTGCACGAGCTCGCGGATGCGCGCCTCGTCCGTCTCCTCCCACGCGCCTTCGTCGTCGGGCAGCGGCTTGCGCAGGCGGATGGCGCCGTTCGCGGACGTCATCTCGGTGCGCGTCAGTCGACTGCCGCGCACGTGCACCTCGCGCACGCCGGTGCGGCGCACCAGCTCGGCCACGTGCGCCTCGCGTATGCCGCCGCCGGCCAGCACGGTGAGACGGTCCGCGGCACGCCGCACGAGCGCGGCGATCGCGTCGGCGCCCTCGATCGCCGACGGCGCGCCGCCGGACGTCAGCACGCGCGACACGCCGCAGGCGACGAGCGCGTCGAGCGCGGCGTCGCGGTCGGCCACGAGATCGAACGCGCGGTGGAACGTCACCGGCAGTCCCTCGGCGGCGTCGACGAGCGCGCGCGTCGCCGCGTCGTCCACCGTGCCGTCGGGCCGCAGCGCGCCGATCACCACGCCGTCGGCGCCGAGCCGCCGGGCGGCGATCACGTCGCGGCGCATGACGTCCAGCTCCTCGGCGGAGTAGACGAAGCCGCCACCGCGCGGTCGGACGATGACGAACACGGGAACGCGCACGCGCTCCTTCACCGCCGCGATCATCCCCGCGCTCGGCGTCGTGCCGGCGTCGTGCAGCGCGTCGCACAGCTCCACGCGCGCGGCGCCGCCACGCTCGGCCGCCACGGCGGAGGCGACGGAATCGATGCAGGCTTCGACGACGACGGGCATGGCGGAACGATAGCCGCCGTCGTCAGCGCGCGGCCCGCCTCGCGCGACAGACCGGCTGCTCGCCCGCCATGAGCACACCGGCGACGGCACCGGCGACGGGCAGCGTCACCGACGCCATCGCCCTGGCCTTGTGATGCGCGCGCGTGTCGCCGTGCAGGCCGTCGCCGAGCTCCCCGGGTAAGTTCACGAGGAAGGCGACCAGGCTCCCGCTCGAGAAGCCGAGCATGCCGTTCACGACCCGCGCCGCGCGACACGACACGGCGCCGAGCGACGATCGCCCGGAAACGGTGCGCATCGCTCTCGGGCAGAACGGCAGCCTGTGCGCGAGTGGAACGTCCGCGTACGAGACGACCCCGACGACCGCTCCGACGACGCCGACGCCGAGGAACGTGTCGCGTGACGGCAGGTGGCCCGGTGTCATCGACAGCGCCGCCAGGTCACCCATCACGTAGCCCATGTAGCCCCCGATCCCGAGCACCGCGGCCCGCGAGAGCTGGCAGCCGGCGTTGAGCCGGAATGCCTCCTGGGACACGACGGCGGCCGACGAATCGCCGGCGACGAGGGCCCCCGTCGGGTGCGCGATGGGACCGCGTTGCGCGCTGTCGGGCTGCTGCGCCCTGAGTGTCGTCGATGCGCACGCGGAAACGAGCAGCAGCGCGACGGCCCGCGCGAGGCCGTCGTGGATTCGGGGAGGACGCACGTCGCACCCGTGAAGCGGACGCCGGTGCTCGTACGGTCGCCGCGTCGTCGCGGCTCAGTACGCTGCCGGGCGCCGAACATATCGGCGCGCTACCTCGACCGACAGGGCGTTCGGCGGTGCGCGTCGAACGCGCCGGCCGTCGCGCCGGCGAGCGGGAGCCCGATCACGATCATCTTCCGGTCGCGCCGTCGGTGCGCCTTCGTGCGGCCGCCGAGGAACTCGAACACCGTCACCGTCGGCGCGACGACGGCGGCGGCGACCGAGCCGCTCGACATGCCGAGCATCCCCGCGGTGATCTGCGACGCCCGACAGCCGATGGTGCCGTTCGGGGAGCGGCCGGAGATCGTGCGCATCTCCGCCGGGCAGAGCGGGATCGGCCGAGGCAGCGGCTCGAACATCGCCCACGCCACCGCCGTGGCGGCGCCGACCGCCTCCGCGCCGAAGACGATCGCCGGCGGGCCGTGCCAGCTCCGCACCGTCACGTGCGTGAGGCTGCCGGCACGGTACCCCTGGTACGCGGCCATGCCGAGCACCGCCCCGCGCACCATCCGGCACCCCTGCTCCGAGCGGAGCGGCGCCACGGAGTCGAGGCGGACGCCGGCGGCGCGGACGGCGGAGTCGATCCGCGTGAAGATGACCGCGGCACGCTGGACCGGGCCGCGCGACAGGGTGTCTCCGCGTTGCGCGCGGAGTGGCGGCGTCGTGGTGAGGACCCAACCGGCGAGCGCCAGCACCGTCAGCGTCCGGTGCGAGACCCGCGACCGTTCGAACGCGACGTGCATACGTCCTCCTGCATTGAGGACGTGGCTCCCGAGTGCAGATCACGCGCCGACCGCGACCGCTATGTGACGAACCGCGTCGCCCGAGCGAGCGCGCGCCTGACGCGTGGCGCGGGACCGGACCCACTGTCGCCCGGTGGTGACACCGCTGTCGCCGCGGAGGGACGCCGCCCTCGGGCGAATGAACGTCCGTGGCAGGTAAAGCGTAGTAGATGTGGAGCTTGCGCACGCGGCGGGTGACCCCCGCCGGTGGCACCCTCTTGGCGTTGCGCACTCGAGCGTCTCGCCAGATCGTGGAGGAGGCCACGCCGTTCTCGTCGCGCAGGTCGCCGGCCCGCTTGGCCGATCACATGTGCCGGGGAAGTCCCATGTCGCGTCACCGTTTCGGCAGTCGCACGTCGCTCTCGGCGCTCTCGCTCGTCGCGTGTCTCGCCGCACCGGCCGCGGCGGCGCTCGCTCAGGGCGGGGGGCCTGGCAAGGGGTTCCTGCTCGGCACACCGGTCGGGTCGCTGTCCATCCGGGCGGGGTACGACCACGCCACGGCGGGCAGCGACATCTTCACCGACCCCTCCACGATCGGGAAGCTCACCCTGTCGAAGGGCGATTTCAGCGCGCCGTCGCTGGCGGCGGACATCGGCGTCCGGATCTCCGACCGGCTCGACTTCGTGCTCGGCAGCTCGTACGCGGGCAACCGGACGCGGTCGCACTACCGCGACTTCACCGAGACGGTCGGCAGCAACCAGAACGCGGAGATCGAGCAGACGACGACGTTCCAGCGCGTGCCGATCACGGGGAGCCTCAAGCTGTACCTGACGCCGCGCGGCCGGTCGATCGGGAAGTTCGCCTGGGTGCCGAGCCGTCTCTCGCCGTACCTCGGCGGCGGCGGCGGGTTCATCTGGTACCGCTTCCAGCAGCAGGGCGACTTCGTCGACTTCAACACGCCGAACACGCGGATCTTCACGGCGACGTTCGAGTCGTCGAACTGGACGGGTGAGGCGCACGCATTCGGGGGCTTGGATTACACGCTGAATCCGCGACTCGCGCTCACGGCGGAGACGCGGTATACGTGGGGGCGCGCGGGGCTCAGCTCGGATTATGCGGGCTTCCAGCGCATCGATCTGTCGGGGCTCGCAGCGACGGCCGGCCTGACCGTCCGATTCTGACCGAGGAGCAGACCATGAGAGCACGGATCACGTACACGCTCGCGGCGACGCTCGTCGTCGGCGCCCTCGCGTCGACCACGGCCGGGGCCCAGAGCGGCGCCCAGACCGACACGCGCTGGCGGGCGTTCGTCGGCTGCTGGCAGCCGGTGTCGCCGGACAACGCCATCACGACGACGGACGACGCGAAGGCGATGCGCGTCTGCGTCGTGCCGAGCGGCGGCCCGTCCGAGGTCGACGTCATGAACGTCGTGAACGGCAAGGTGGCCGAGCGCACGCACGTCGACGCGACGGGTGCGAAGCACGAGATCGGCCGCGAGGGATGCACCGGGGTCGAGAGCGCCGAGTGGTCGGCGGACGGCCTGCGCGTGTACCTGAAGGCCGACCTCACCTGCGACGGCGTGAAGCGCTCGACGAGCGGCATCCTCGCGTTCGCGCCGAGCGGCGAGTGGCTCGACGTGCAGGGCGTGACGACGGGGAAGAACAGCGGCGTGCACGTCACGCGCTATCGCCCGGTGACCGACCTCGCGGGCCTGCCGGCCGAGGTGACGAGCCGGATCTCCGGCGCCGCGCTGGCGGTGAGCACCGCGCGCGGCGCGGCGGCGGGCCCGATCGGCCCCGAGGACGTCACCGACGCGGTGAAGCACGCGCAGACGCCGGTCGTCGAGGCGTGGCTGCTCGAGCGCGGCCAGGGCTTCGCGCTCGACGCGAAGGACCTCGTGTCGCTCGCCGACGCGGGCGTGCCGGGGAGCGTGACGGACCTCATGGTGGCGCTCACGTTCCCGAAGACGTTCGCGATCAACCGCGGCTCGCGTGACGCCGACCTGCTCCGCCCGTCGAACGCGTCGCAGGGGAACGTCGTGAGCGGCCGGACGATCCCGGTGTACATCGACCCGTACGGCTACTCGCCGTTCGGCTGGGGCGCGTACGGGTCGTACTACTCGCCGTATGGCTACCGGTACGGCTACGGCAGCCCGTACGGGTACCCGTACGGCGGCTACGGCTACGGCTACAGCGGCCCGATCATCATCGTCCGCAACGGCGACACGCCGGCGACTCCGAGCACGAACCCGCGCGTCGTGCGCGGCCAGGGCTACACGGAGAACCGCTCGGAGCCGTCGGTGTCGCGCGGCAGCGGGTACACGAACGCCGGGTCGAGCAGCTCGTCGGGCAGCTCGTCGGGATCGTCGTCGACGCCGTCCAGCTCGACCGGCTCGAGCAGCTCGGGCGGCGAGCGCACCGCGCACCCGCGGGTGCCGTGACGAGCGCCCAACGACGTTAGGCAGCGCACGCGACGGCGGCTCGGGATCGAGCCGCCGTCGGCGTTTTCACCCGTGGACGACGCGGTTCACCGGGTTCACGCGGCCGCCGTGCGCTGCGGGTTCCACGTGTGCGTCTCGTCGCGCGCCTCGCGGCACCAGGCATAGAGCGCGTCGTACAGCACGAAGCCGTGGCGGAGCATCTCGTGGTCGTCGCGGAAGAGGCGCGACAGGCCGAGCGAGATCGCGAGCAGCCCGGCCGCCTGCGGCGCGAGGTCGAGCCGCGCGGTGTCGGCGCCGCGCACGATGGTCGCGATCGTGTCGAGCGCGGGATCGTCGACGGCGTACTTCGCGAGGAACGCGTCGAAGCTGCAGCGCGGGCCGTCGTGCGACAGCTCCACGCCGTCGACGTCGAACGGGACCGCGCCCGTGCGCGCCGCCTCGGACGCGACGTCGTCCGGCGGCACGAACAGGAACTCGGCTTCCGCGTCGATGAAGCGCGCGACGAGCCACGGGCAGGCGACGCGGTCGATCTTCGGGTGCTGGCGCGTGATCCACTGCATGGCGCGACCTCCGATGGGTGGGCCTCAGGTGCCTAACACGAGCGCGACGCCGCGGCCGAGCGCGCACGCCCGCTCGTAGATCACGGCCGCGGCGGCGACGTCCTCGAGCGCGGTGCCGGTGCTGTCGAACACCACGACCTCGTCGTCGCGCAGGCGGCCGGGCCGGCGGCCGCTCACCACGTCGGCGAGCTCGCCGCGCACGTCGTCGCGCCGCATCGCACCGGCGTCGAGCGCGTGGTGCAGGTCGCCGATCGCGGCGCACTGCGCGAGCACGTCGACGACGACGGCGCTCGACGCGAGCAGCGCGGGCGTGAGCTCCTGCTTGTCCTCCGCGTCGGCGCCGACGGCGGCGACGAACGCACCGGCGCGCACGTCGCCCGCGTCGAGCAGCGCGCCGCGCGCGGTGGTGCACGTGACGACGACGTCGCTCGCCGACGCCGCGGCGCGGTGGTCGGCGGCCACCTCCACGGGGATCGCGAGCGCGCGCGACAGCTCGTCGGCGAACGCGCGCGCCGCGGCCGCATCGTGGTCGCACGCGTACGCGCGCGCGAGCGGCCGCACCCGGGCGAGCGCGCGGAGCTGTGCGCGCCCCTGCACGCCGCAGCCGACGACCGTCACGGTGCGCGCGTCGACACGGGCGAGGTGCCGCGCGGCGACGGCGGTCGCGGCGGCGGTGCGGAGCGCCGTGAGCGCGCCGGAGTCGAGCAGCGCGAGCAGCGAGCCGTCGGCGGCATCGTGCAGCGCGACGACGCCCTGGATGGTGGGGAGCCCGCGGCCCGCGTTGCCGGGGAAGTTCGCGTTCACCTTCGCGGCGTAGTACGGCCGCCCGCGCCGCAGCCCGGCGACCTTCACGTGGAAGCCGCCCTCGGCGGCGCGCGTCCCGAGCACACCGGCCGGCAGCACGTAACCCGCGGCGTGGGCGCGGAACGCGTCCTCGACGGCGTCGATGCACGCGTCGAGGTCGAGCAGGGCGACGACGTCGGCGCGCGTGAGGACGAGCGTGTGCGCTTGCGTGGGCGGCATCGAGCGCGGGTGCGGGGCCCCCACGATGATACAAGCGTATCATCCGCGCAAGAGGGCGACCAGCGCGGCCACGACGTCGGGCACCGGACGCTCGCCGTCGATCCAGGCGATCCCCTCCTCCGGCGCCGGCTCCTCGAGCGTCGCGAGCTGGCTGTCGAGCAGCGATGGGGGCGCGTAGTGGCCGACGCGCGTGGCGAGCCGCCGCGCGAGCTCGGCGCGGCTCACGTGCAGATACGCGAAGCGCACGGCGCCGCTCGGCGCGTCGGGCGGCACGAGCGCCTCGCGGTAGCTGCGGCGCAGCGCCGAGCAGGCGAGCACGAGATGGTCGCCGCGGGCGAGCGTGGCGCGCACGGCCTCGCGCAGCGCGGCGAGCCACGGCGCGCGGTCGGCGTCGGTGAGCCCCTCGCCCCGCCGCATCTTCTCGACGTTCGACGCGGGATGGAACGCGTCGGCGTCGGCGAACGGCCAGCCCAACGACTCGGCCAGCCGCTCGCCCACGGTCGTCTTGCCGGCGCCGGCCGGACCCATGAGCACGACGACGTTCGGCGCCACGGGAGATGCCTAACGACTACGGCGTCGCCCGATCGTAGCCCTGGCGGATGCGCTCGGGGCGCTGGATCAGGTTCTCGACGAGGAACTCCATGCGGCGGTTCGCGTTCAGGCTGCTGTGGCCGAGGTCCGGCCCGGCCTGCAGCTCGAAGCTCTTGCCGGCGGCCTGCAGCGCGCGCACGAGCTGCATGGTGTTGTTCGTGTGGACGTTGTTGTCGAGCGTGCCGAAGTAGAGCATGAGCCGACCGCGCAGGTTCTTCACGTACGTCATCGCCGCGCCCTTGTCGTAGCCCTCGGCGTTCTCCTGCGGGATCCACATGTACCGCTCGGTGTAGATCGTGTCGTAGTTGCGCCAGTCGGTCGGCGGCGACTCCGACGAGGCGACGGCGAACACGTCGGGGTGGCGGAGGATCGACATCACCGCCGAGTAGCCGCCGTACGACGTGCCGTAGATGCCGACGCGGTTGCGGTCGACGTACGGGCGGCCGTAGAGCGCCTTGATCCCCTCGGCCATGTCGTCGATCTCGGTCTGGCCGAGCTTCATGTAGATCGCGTCGAGCGCGCGGCGGCCGAGCCCCGGTGCGGCGCGCGACGACAGCGAGACGACGATGAAGCCGTACTCGGTGAGCGGGTTGCCGGCGCTGAACGTCTCGGTGGGCACGTTGCTCCCCGACTCCGGGCCGCCGTAGACCGCGGTGAGCACCGGGTACTGCTTCGACGGATCGAAGTTCGACGGGAACCAGATCTCGCCGTAGAGCGTCGTCTTGCCGTCGGCGGCGAGGTAGCTGTACAGCTCCGCCTTGCGGATGCCGCGCTGCTCCATCTGCGATACGTCGCTCGTCGCCAGCTCGGCGACGGCCTTCCCGGACGCGGCATCGACGAGGCGCGACACCGGCGCCCGGTCGTGCGTCTGCGCGACGTCGACGAAGAACCTGCCGTCGGGCGACACGTCGACCTGGTGCGCGAAGGCAGCATCGGTGAGGCGGCGGTCGCCGGTGCCGTCGAGCCTCACGCGATGGAGCTGCGTCTTCAGGTAGTTGTCGCCGTCGCGCGCGAGGTACCAGAGCGCGTTCGCGCGCTCGTCGACGCGCACGATGCCCGCGGCCTCGAACGGGTTGCGCGTGAGCGTCTTCAGCAGGCGGCCGTCGAGATCGTACAGATAGTAGTTCTTGAAGCCGGTGCGCTCCGACTCCCAGATGAACCGGTTGCTGTCGGCGAGGAAGCGCATCGTGGGATGGTTCTCGAGCCACCCGGTGGGCCACTCCTCGTGGATGATCGCGCGGCACGCGCCGGTCGCCGCGGAGCAGGCCGCGAGCTCGAGAACGTTCTGGCGGCGGTTCGTGCGGTGGATGAGCAGATCCTTTCCGTTAGGCGCCCAGCGCACGTCGTACACGTAGTGGCCGACGACGTCGTTCGTGAACGGCTTGCCGTCGCGCACGTCGATCTTGCGGCTCTGCTTCGTGGCGACGTCGTACACGTACAGCTCGACGACGGGGTTCGGCACGCCGGGCTTCGGGTACGCCTCGACGTCGAGCGTCGTCTGGAGCTTCGTCTCGTTCTGCGTGATGTAGAAGTCGGGGACCTGGCTCTCGTCGAACCGGAAGTACGCGAGCCGGTCGCCCGACGGGCTCCACCACATCGCCGTGGTCTGGCCGAGCTCCTCGCCGTAGACCCACGACGCGGTGCCGTACTTGGTGCGCGTCTTCTCGCTGCCGTCGGTCGTGACCGCGACCTCGTTCGCGCCGGCCGCGTCGCAGACGTAGACGTTGCGGTCGCGGTAGTGGGCGAGGAGCTTGCCGTCCGGCGAGGCGGCGACCGGGCGCTGGCGCCCCCGCTCGGGCGGCGGGAGCATCGCGCCGCCGCAGCCGCGCATCGGCTCCCCGCCCCCGCGACCGAGGAACGGCGGGGGGCCGGCCGGCGTGGCCGCGGCGTCGCCGGCGAGGGTGCTCCTCGTCTTCGACGCGAGGTCGAGGCGGTAGCGCGTGCCGCTCGCGGCGTAGTCGAGGAAGCGCCCGTCGGCCGACCAGGTGACCCCGCTCGGTGGGACGACGCCCCGTCCGCCCGCAGCGCGCCCGAAGCCGAAGCCGCCGAGGACGCTCCCGAGGCGCACGGCGCCCTGGTAGGACGGGAGCATCTGCTGGTAGCGGTCGTAGCCGGGCATGGACGGCAGCCGGTCCTGCGCGCCAGCGCCGGTGGCCACGAGGGCGAGGAGGGCGACCGAACTTGCGTGGAAGCGACGCGGGGACATGCGCGCGGATCTCCTGTGGGCACGGAAGGGGGGGACGGCGGCGAGCCGTGCACAAGGATACGCGCCGCCGGGGTCTCGCGTTCAGCGGCCGGCGAGGGCGATGAGGCCGAGGAGCAGCGGCCCGTGGACGACGAACGCCGCCGGGAGGAGCGCGGCGAACGCGCCGGGGCTCACCCACCGCTCGCGCGCGGCGCGCCACAGCAGCCACGCGCATCCGGGCAGGTTGAGGGCGAGCGCCGTCACCAGACCGGGAGAGTAGCCGCGGAGCACGACCACCGCGGCGGCGACGTGCGACGCGACGTTCACGAGCAGCACCGCCGCGACGAGCAGGGCGAGCCACCGCGCGCCGCCCGATCGGGGCCGCCGCTCCGCCCACAGCACGACGGCGACCGGCACGACCGTCGCCGCGCCGAGCGCGACGAGCAGCTGCCGCTCGGTGATCGACGCGGCGAGCGGGGCGAGCACCGGCGGCACCCGCGCGCGCACCGCGGGCAGGTAGTGCCCGAACGTCAGCGCCTCCTCGGCGTTGTGGAGCGGCACGAGGGCGGCGAGGATCCGGAGCGGCGGTCGACGCGGCACGGTCACGGCTCCTAACATACGTCCATGACGATTCCCATCATCCTCGGGCTTGTCGCGCTCCTCCTCGTGGTGGTGCTGGCGACGACGATGCGCGGCCGCGGCACACCGACGGCGGCGGGGCGGCAGAGTGGGCTCATCGTGATCGTGCTGCTCGTCGGCGCTGGACTCGTGTTGTACTACGTGTTCGGCCGCTGATCTCGTTGCGGCGCCGATGCCGGCGGCTGCGATACGGCGCTGCCGGTGCTGCGCGATGTTGCGCAAACGACGCTCAAATCGCTGAACCACGCAGTACGGCGCCGTGCCGCGATGTGAGACGTCGTTCGCGCATCATCGCGCCTCATCGTGAGCGCCGTATCGCCGGCGCCGTCCCGGCGCCCGTCAACCCTTCCCCTTCGTCCTCGTGTCTCTCCATCGTCGCGACTTCCTGAAATCTTCCGCCGCCGTTGCGGCGGCCACCGCGCTCGGCGCGCGCGAAGTCACCGCCGCGGCTCCGAGCGCTCCGCCGACTGCCCCGGGCGACCCCGCGATCCGCGAGCTCGCCATGAAGGCGCTCGACGCCGCGCGGGCCGCGGGCGCGGACTACGCCGACGTGCGCGTCGGACGGTACCGGTCGCAGTTCGTCGCCACCCGCGAGCGGCGCGTGCAGGGCATGGCCGACTCGGAGACCGTGGGCGTGGGCGTGCGCACGCTCGTCGGCGGCGCATGGGGGTTCGCGGCGACGCGCGAGCTGACGGCGGACGGCGTGACGGCCGCGGCGCGACAGGCGGCGGCGCAGGCGAAGGCGAACCGCTCGGCGCTCGTGCGCCCGGTGACGCTCGCCCCGGTGACGCCGACGCCTAACGGCGAGTGGGCGAGCCCGATCAAGGTCGACCCGTTCACCGTGCCGGTCGCCGACAAGGTCGCGCTGCTGCTCGCCGCGAACGAGGCGGCGCTGAAGGCGGGCGCGCGGTTCGTCAGCTCGGCGCTCAGCTTCCTGCGCGAGGAGAAGACGTTCGCGTCGACCGACGGCACGTTCACCGTGCAGACGCTCTTCCGCGCGTCGCCGAACATCAACGTCACCGCTGTCTCGTCGGACAACTCCGACTTCCAGTCGCGCAACTCGGCGGAGATCGCGCCGCGGGGGCTCGGCTACGAGTACGTCACCGACAGCGACCTCGTCGCGGCCGCCGGGCGCTACGCGGCGGAGGCGCAGGAGAAGCTGAAGGCGAAGCCGGTGGACGTCGGGCGCTACGACCTCGTGCTGCACCCGTCGAACCTGTGGCTCACGATCCACGAGAGCGTCGCGCACCCGACGGAGCTGGACCGCGCGCTCGGCTACGAGGCGAACTACGCGGGGACGAGCTTCGTCGCGCCGCCGGAGAAGGTGCTGGGCACGATGAAGTACGGCTCGTCGCTCATGAACATCCAGGCCGACCGCTCGCAGGTCGGGTCGCTCGCCGCGTGCGGGTGGGACGACGAGGGCGTGAAGCCGGAGACGTACACGATCATCAGGAACGGCGTCGTCGTGGACTATCAGACGACGCGCGAGCAGGCACCGTACCTCGACTGGTGGTACAAGAAGCAGGGGAAGGCGGTGCGCTCGCACGGGAACTCGTACGCGCAGTCGTGGAGCGACGTGCAGTTCCAGCGCATGCCTAACGTCAGCCTCCTGCCGGGCGACAAGGAGCAGTCGTACGAGGACCTCATCGCGGCGACGGACCGCGGCATCGCGATCGTCGGCGACGGGTCGTTCTCGATCGACCAGCAGCGCTACAACGGGCAGTTCTCGGGACAGGCGTTCTACGAGATCCGCGGCGGCAAGATCGTCGGCATGCTGAAGGACGTGGCGTACCAGTTCCGTACGCCGGAGTTCTGGGGCGGCATGGACATGATCGGCGGCAAGGCGAGCTACTTCCTCGGCGGCGCGAACAACGACGGGAAGGGACAGCCGGCGCAGGTGAACGCGGTGAGCCACGGGTGCGTGCCGGCGCGCTTCCGCAACGTCAACGTCATCAACACGGGGAGGAAGGCATGAGCGGGCCGAAGTCGCTCCTCACGGCGGCGGCGGCGCCCCGCGTGCTCTCGCGCGACGAGTGCGAGGCGATCGCGAAGAAGCTGCTGTCGTTCGCCACGGCCGACGAGACGAGCGTCAGCGTCGGCAGCGGCACGCGCGGCAACACGCGCTTCGCCGTGAACCAGATCTCGACGTCGGGCGACGCGTTCGACGCGAACGTGAGCGTGCGCTCGTCGTTCGGGCGCCGCTCCGCCGCGGCGGTGACCAACGCGTTCGACGACGCGTCGCTGAAGGCGGTCGTGGAGCGCGCCGAGGCGCTCGCGCGGCTCGCGCCGGAGGACCCGGAGTACGTGCCGCTGTTGGGCCCGCAGGAGTACCGCGACACGCCGGGCTGGGTGGATTCGACGGCGGGCCTCGACCCCGCGGCCCGCGCGGCCGCGGTGCGCGCGGTGACGGAGCCGGCGCGGGCGGCGGGGCTCACCGCGACGGGCTTTCTGGAGACGAACGCCGGCGCGACCGCGCTCGCGAACTCGAAGGGGCTGTTCGCGTATGCGCGACAGACGCGCGTCGCGATGACGACGACCGTGCGCACGGCCGACGGCACCGGCTCGGGGTGGGCGGGGGGCCAGGCGAACGACTTCACGCGGCTCGACCCCGCCGCGTTAGGCCGCACGGCGATCGACAAGGCGCGCCGCTCGGTGAACCCGGTGGCGATCGAGCCCGGACGCTACACGGTAGTGCTGGAGCCGACGGCGGTCGGCAACCTGGTGCAGCTCATCGCCGGTGCGCTGAGCGCGCGCGCCGCCGACGAGGGACGCTCGTTCATGTCGAAGCCCGGCGGCGGCAACAAGATCGGGCAGAAGGTGGTCGACGAGCGCGTCACGATCGTCTCCGACCCGTACGATCCTGCGGCGCCGGGCACGCCGTTCGCCGGCGACGGGCTGCCGACGCAGGCGATCACGTGGATCGAGAACGGCGTCGTGAAGAACCTCGCGTACGACCGCTACTGGGCGCAGAAGACGGGACACGCGCCGACGGGCGGCGGCTTCGGCGCGGGGCTCCGCATGTCGGGCGGCGACGCGTCGCTCGAGGATCTCATCGCCTCGACGGAGCGCGGGCTGCTCGTCACGCGCTTCTGGTACATCCGCCCGGTGGATCCGCGCACGATCCTGTACACGGGGCTGACGCGCGACGGCACGTTCCTCATCGAGAACGGCAAGATCACGAAGGCGGTGAAGAACCTGCGCTACAACGAGTCGCCGATCTTCCTGCTGAACAACCTCGAGGCGATGGGCCGGCCGGTGCGGGTGAGCGCGAGCGAGGACGGGAGCCCGGGGCCGGCGATCGTGGTGCCGCCGGTGAAGGCGCGCGACTTCAACTTCACGTCGCTGTCGGACGCGGTGTAGCCGTTCGTTCGAACCGCAGAGGACGCAGAAGGCCGCAGAGGACTGCGCATGATGTCCTCTGCGGCCCTCTGCGTCCTCTGCGGTTCATCACACCGTCGCTTGCGGTGCAAACGCTCCGAGGCCATAGATTGTCTATCCCATAGGCCATCTATGACCACACCGAAGCGCGAGCTGCTCCCCGGCACGCTCGACATGCTCATCCTGAAGACGCTCACCGTGCAGGCGATGCACGGCTACGGCATCGCGCAGGAGCTCCAGCGCCGCTCCGACGACGTGATCCGCGTCGAGGAGGGGTCGCTCTACCCCGCCCTGCAGCGCATGCGGCAGAAGGGATGGATCACCGCAGCGTGGGGGCAGACGCCGAACAACCAGCGCGCGCGCTACTACACGATCACGCGCGCCGGCCGCAAGCAGCTCGGCGAGCAGGAGGCGGGGTTCGCGGAGCTGATCGCCGCGATCCAGCAGGTCCTGGGATCCACCTGACACCCTCGAGGCGCACGATGCGCGAATGGCTGACGCGGGGCCGCGACTGGCTGCGGCGCGACGCGCTGGACGCGGAGCTCGACGAGGAGCTGGCGTTTCACCGCGCGCAGCTCGAGCGCGATGCGCGCGCCGCGGGGGCGAGCGCGGACGAGGCGGCGTGGGCCGCGCGCCGAGCGTTGGGCAGCACGCTGCGCGCGAAGGCCGCGGCGCGCGAGCGGTGGTCGCTTCCCGCGCTCGACCGCGTGCTGCACGATGTCCGCTACGCGCTGCGCGGGCTCGCGCGCTCGCCCGGCTTCACGCTCGCCGTGGTCGTCACGCTCGGCCTCGGCCTCGGCGCGAACGTCGCCATGTTCGGCGTGGTCGACCGGCTGCTCTTCCGGCCGCCCCCACTGCTGCGCGACCCGGCGACCGCGCACCGCGTCTACGTCTACGTCACACGGCGCGGCGAGGAGACACCAGGCGGCGGCTCGCAGTACGCGCGCTACCGCGACGTCGCGACGTACACGCACTCGTTCGCCAGCGTGGCCGGCTACGCGCTGCGCGAGATGCCGATCGGCACCGGCGACGCGACGCGCCAAATGCAGGTGGGTGTGGTGAGTCCGAGCTTCTTCGGCTTCTTCGATGCGGCGCCGACGTTGGGGCGCTACTACACGGAGGCCGAGGACCGCCCGCCTTCCGGCGCGCCGGTGGTCGTGCTGAGCTACGCGTTCTGGCAGACACGCTACGGCGGCCGCCGCGACGTGTTGGGCACCACGCTGCCGATCGGATCGACGACCTACACGGTGATCGGCGTCGCGCCGCGTGGCTTCGTGGGACTGTGGCCCGACCAGCCGCCGGCCGCGTTCGTGCCGCTCGCCGCGTACGCCGCCTCCGAGGGGCCGCGGCTGACGGCGAGCTGGTGGACTTCCTACGGCTGGGGGTGGATGTCGACGCTGGCGCGGCGCAAGCAAGGCGTGTCGACGGCCGCGGCGAACGCGGACCTCACCAGCGCGCTGCGACGCAGCTTCGAGGCGGCCCGCGAGCAACAGCCGGGGTCACCGCCGCTGAGCGAGCTGCGCCCGCGCGGCGAGGTGGGATCGATCCTGTTCTCGCGCGGGCCCAACGCGTCGCCCGAGTCGAAGGTGGCGACGTGGGTGGCGGGGGTGTCGGGCGTCGTGCTGCTCATCGCGTGCGCGAACGTCGCGAACCTGCTGCTGGCCCGCGCGCTGCGCCGCCGCCGCGAGATCGCGCTGCGGCTCGCGCTCGGCGTCACGCGCCGCCGCCTGCTCGCGCAGCTGTGGACGGAGTCGATGCTGCTCGCGGTGCTGGGCGGCGCGGTGGGGCTCGCGGTGGCGCACTGGGGCGGGGCGGTGCTGCGCGCCCTGCTCCTCGAGAAGAGCGAGGCGCCGGCGGGGATGCACGATCCGCGCACGGTGTGGTTCGCCGCGGGGGCAGCGCTCGCCACCGGCGCGCTCATGGGGCTCGCGCCGATGGTGCAGGCCGGGCGCGTGCGGCTCACGTCGGATATCCGCGCGGGCGCGCGCGGCGGGATCGCGCGGCGCGAGTCGCGCCTGCGATCGGTGCTGCTGGTGGTGCAGGGCGCGCTGTGCGTGTCGTTGCTCGTCGGCGCGGGGCTGTTCGTGCGCAGCCTTCGCCACGTGCAGCAGGTGCGACTCGGCTACGACGTGGACCCGGTGCTGCTGGTGGACCTCAGCATGCGCGGGCTCAAGCTCGACAGCGCGCGCATGGTGGCGCTGCGCGGCCGGCTGCTCGACGCGGCGAAGGCGACGCCCGGCGTGCAGTCGGCGAGCCTGCGGATCTCGGTGCCGTTCTGGGACTACCGCAACCAGTCGCTGTACGTCGAGGGGATCGACTCGGTGGCGCGGCTCGGGCAGTTCTACTACAACGCGGTGGGGCCGGAGCACTTCGCGACGGTGGGCACGCGCGTGATCCGCGGCCGCGCGATCGAGCCCGGCGACCGGGACGGCGCGCCGCGCGTGATGGTGGTGAGCGAGTCGATGGCGCGCGTGCTGTGGCCGGGGAAGGATCCGTTAGGCCGCTGCGTGCGGCTGCGTGCGGACACGGCACCGTGCACGCAGGTGGTCGGCGTGGCGGAGAACATCAAGGCCGACGAGCTCGGGGCCGAGCCGGACTTCCACTACTACTACGTGCCGGCGGCGCAGTTCGCGCCGCAGACCGGGGGGCTGTTCGTGCGCGTGCGTGCGGACGCGGCGCGGATGCGCGAGACGCTGCGGGCGCGGCTGCAGCGCGAGATGCCGGGCGCGTCGTACGTGACGGTCACGCCGTTCTCGGACGCCGTGGGCGAGCGCAAGCAATCGTGGCGGCTCGGCGCGACGATGTTCGTGGCGTTCGGCGCGCTCGCGCTCGTGATCGCGGCGGTGGGCCTCTACAGTGTGATCGCCTACGACGTCGCGCAGCGCGCCCACGAGCTGAGCGTGCGGGTCGCGCTCGGCGCCCGCGCGCGCGACGTGGTGCGGCTCGTCGTGGCGCGCGGCGTGTACTTCGCGCTCGCCGGCATCGCGTTGGGCGCCGGCGCGGCGCTGCTCGCCGCGCGCCGGCTGCAGCCGCTGCTGTTCGAGCAGTCGGCGACGGATCCGTCGGTATACCTGGCGGTCGGCGCGGCGCTGCTGCTCGTCGCCGTCGCGGCGAGCGCGTCGCCGGCGCTCCGCGCCTCGCGCGCCGATCCCAACGCCGCGCTGCGTACGGAGTAGAGCATTCGTAGTGCTCCGCTCGAATTGAACCGCAGAGGACGCAGAGGGCCGCAGAGGACTGCCTCTTTGAATTGAAGTTGACGTTCTCTTCGACAGGTTCGAGGTGACAGGCGAGTACTCTGGGGATCCAAGGGCGATGTAGAGGATCTCGAGATCTTTTCAATCGCACTTGGATCCCCAGGGTACTCGCCTGTCACCTCGCCCCATCGGTGTTCTCTGCGGCCGGCGTGCCTAACGTCTGACGAAGCGCACGTTCCGCGCGCGCTCGCCCGCGCTCACGAGCATGTCCGTGACCCGGCCATGCCGGTCGCGGGCGAAGCGGAGGAACAGCCCGCCCGCGCGGAACGCGTCGTCGAACGCGGGGACCGCGCGGGCGGAGTCGCCGAGGGCGGAGCGCAGCACGATCGCGGAGTCGGCGCCGCCCGGGGGGTCGACGCGCCAGGTGACGCCCAGCTCGTCGCTCGCGTACGTGCCGGTGTACTTGCGCCAGTCGCGCGTGCGCACGGGGGCGACGCGGCCGTACGCGCTCGGCGGCGCGCCGGGAATCTCCAGGCGCAGCGTGTCGGCGGCGCGCGAGAGCGCCACGGCCGACGGCGTGCCGGTGAGCTGGAACCGGCCGGCGCCCAGCGGCGCCAGCTCCACCGAGTCGGTGGGCCCGCGCAGGTAGTACAACTTTCCGCCGCGCGCCGAGATCGATCTGACGGTCATCGTGCGGTCGTTGAAGAACGCGCCCGCGTAGCGATCGACCGACTCCGCGCTCGCCGGGGCGACGACGGTGGGAGCCGCCGCGACGGCGGGCCGGTCGGCGGCGACGAGGTCGGGGAGGAACACGTCGGCGACCTGACGCGCGAGCACGCTGGCCGACTTCGCGTTGTCGTTGCACAGCACGGCGACGGAGAACCGTCGCGCCGGCATGCGCAGCAGGTGCGTGTTGTAGCCGCCCAACGAGCCGCCGTGCTCCACGATCGGCTCGCCGCGATAGACGCCGTGCTGCAGCCCCGCGCCGTACGCGATGGTGGTGCCGTCGCGCAGCCGGCCGCGCATCGCCTCGAGCGTGAGCCACTCGGCGCCGCCCACGCGCGGGTCCCAGAAGTTCCCCTCCCACCGCGCCAGGTCCTCGACCGTGGAGAATAGGCCGCCGTCGCCGACGACGTCGAAGTACGGCACGGCGAGCCGGTAGCCGCCGCCCGCCGCACGCGCGTAGGCGAGCGCGCGGTCCTTCACGAGCTGATCGTGCCGGTCGCGGAACTGCGTGGACGTCATGCCTAACGGCCCGAAGATGCGCTCGCGCGCGAAATCGCGCAGCGACTTCCCCGACACGCGCTGGACGACGATCGACAGCAGGACGTAGCCGGTGTTGCTGTACGAGTACTGCTCGCCGGTGGGGAAGTTCAGCGCGCGCTGCTTCGCGACGGTCTCCAGGAACTCGGCGATCGTGATCGGGTGGTCGTCGAGGCCGCGCAGCGAGAACAGCGCGAGGTAGTCGCGCAGCCCGCTGGTGTGCGTCATGAGATGGCGGAGCGTGATCGGCGCGCCGTAGCTCGGCAGCTCGGGGACATACTTCCTGACGTCGTCGTCGAGCGACAGCTTGCCGTCGAGCACGAGCAGGTCGATCGCCGCCGCGGTGAACTGCTTCGACACCGACGCGAGATAGAACGGCGTCGATCGCGTGATCGGCACGTCGTGCTCGAGGTCCGCGGTGCCGTAGCCGCGCGCGAACAGCACCTCGCCGCTGCGCGCCGCGGCGACGGCGCAGCCGGGGGTCGACGGCGTGGCGAACGCGAAGATGGAGTCGACGCGCGCGTCGACGGGCTGCGCGGCGACGGCGGCCGGCAACAGCAGGGCGAGGACGAGGCGGTGGCGCATCGGCCGACGCTACCGCCGCGTCCCGTCACCCGCAATCGGTCACAGGTAGCTGAGCCACGGCGACCGCCGCTCCGCGCGCACGCGAGCGAACCAGCGACACGGGAAGTACAGCGCCGTCACGCAGAGCGCGAACACGAGATAGAGCAGTGGCAGCGGCCACGTGTAGCCGGCCGGCTGCTGGCCGGGCGCCATGGGATGGTTCGTGAAGAGCCACGGGTCGACGCGCCCCTCGCGGACGAGCGACACAATGCACGCGGCGACGTGGATGAGCGGGATGTGCAGCAGGTAGTAGAACAGCGGCACACGACCGAACGTCGCGACGACGTCGGCGACGCGTCCGCGCGCGCGCTCGGCGAGGCCGACGCCGACGAGGATCGGGCCCAACGTCATGAGCAGGAAGAGCAGCGACGCGGGATACTTGCTGGTGGCGAGGAACGCGAGCGCCGCCGGCATGCGGCTGCCGTGCCACGGCCGCGGGTCGCCGTAGACGTCGAGCGCGCGCAGCGCCAGGAACGCCGCCGTGAGCGCGAGGCCGAGTCGGAGACAGATCGCGCGGCGCCGCTCCGACGGCAGCCGCGTCACCGCGCCGAACGCGTAGCCCGCCATCATGACGCCGATCCAGGGCACGATGACGAACAGCACGAGCAGCGGGGTTCCCCGCACCGGGCCGCCCTCGTACACGATCGGCGCGAGCGGGCCGGATACCCGTCCGATCGCCGGGCCGAGGAGGTTGTGCAGCGCGATGATGCCGACGCCGATCGCCGCGTTCGCGCGCAGCGGCAGGTGCACGCACGCCGCCATGAGGATCATGCACCAGCCGAGCATCCAGATCACGCCGGCCAGCATGTAGTGCGACCAGTCGGCGTTGAACGTCCACGCGAGGCGGATGACGGTGAGCTCGAGGAGCACGAGCCACGCGCCGCGCGTGAGCAGGAAGCGCGACAGCGCGCCCTTGCTCGCGAGCTTCTCGCCGTGCAGGTACGCCGACGTGCCGGCGAGGAACACGAACGCCGGCGCGACGAAGTGCGTGATCCAGCGCGTGAAGAAGATCCCCGGTGTGGGCCCGCCCGCGGGGAGGCCGGAGTAGACGCGCACGTGGTCGATCGCCATGAGGATCATGGCCACGCCGCGCACGACGTCGATCGACATGACGCGCTCGCGCCGCGTCGCGGCGGGGACGGGCTCGACGTGCGGGTCGTAGGTCGCCGGACGGGATCCGAGTGCGGTCGCCATGGCTTCTCCTCTTTGCTCGGTGGGCTCACACGGAGGCGCGGAGAACGCGGAGAACTGCAACACACTCGTGTTGGTTTTCTCCGCGATCTCCGCGGCTCCGCGTGAGACGCCGTTCGTCGCGTTTCCGCGTGGGATGATGCGCCCCGTCCGTCCCTCGGCCAGACCCGTGTCCGCGAGCGGCGCTCGGCGTGCAGCGAGCGGTCAGCCCGACGATCGTCGGATCGCGTCGACCACGACCTCGCGCCGCCGGCGGCTCACCGGCACGCGCGTGCCGTCGCGCAGCACGAGCACCGTCTCGCCCGACGACTCGGCGCGCAGCTCACGCACGCGGTCGATGTTGACGATGGCCGAGCGGTGCGCGCGGACGAAGCGCGACGCGTCGAGCCGCTCGGCGAGCGAGGCGAGCGACTCGCGCAGCAGGTGACGGCGGCCGCGCGCGTGCACCGCGGCGTAGTAGTCGTCGGCCTCGATCCAGTCGATCTCGTCGAGATCGAGCAGCAGCTCGCCGCCGGCGACGGGGACGAGCAGCCGCCGCGGCGTGGGCGCCGCACCGCGCAGCCGCTCGCGTGCGCGCTCCATCGCGTCGAGGAACCGCGCCTCCTCCACGGGCTTCACGAGATAGTCGAGCGCGCGGGCGTCGAACGCGCGCACGGCGAACGTGTCGTACGCGGTGAGGAACACGACCGCCGGCACGAAGCCCGGACCGAGCTCGCGCAGCACGCCGAAGCCGTCGAGCTCCGGCATCTGCACGTCGAGGAACACGAGGTCGGGGCGGCACGCGCGCAGCACGCGCAGGGCCTCCTCGCCGTTGCGCGCTTCGGCCACCACCGTCACGTCGCGGTGCGGCGCGAGGAGCTGGCGCACGCCGCGGCGCGCGAGCGGCTCGTCGTCGGCGATGACCGTGCGGATCACGTGCGGTTCGATAGGTGCGAGATTGGAGGCGAGTACAGCAGGGGATCCTGCGATCCTCTCGATCTCGGGATCCCCATGGGTACTCGTCTCATGCCTGCGACCTCGCGAGCGGCAGGCGAATCGTCGCCAGCGTGCCGCCGCTCGCCGCACGCCCGATCTCCAACCGCGCCGCGTCGCCGAACATCGTCTCCAGCCGCGCGCGCACGTTCGCGAGACCGACGCCGGCGCCGGCGGTCGCGGCGTCGTAGCCCGGCCCGTCGTCGCGGACGCCCAGCAGCAGCGTGTCGCCCTCGACGTGCGCGGAGATCTCGATGGTGCCCGCGTCGGCGCGCCCGGCCACGCCGTGTCGCACGGCGTTCTCGACGAGCGGCTGCAGCACGAACTCGGGCACGAGCGCGTCGCGCGCCGCGTCGTCGACGGCCCACTGCACCCGCAGCCGATCGGAGAAGCGCACCTGCTCGATCGCGAGATAGCGCTGGAGGAAGCGCAGCTCCTCGTCGAGCGGCACCTGCTGGCGTGGCTCGCCGTGCAGCACCTGGCGCAGCACGCCGCCGAGCAGCTCGAGCATGCGCGACGCGGCCTGGGTGTCGTGGTCGCGCACGAGCACCTGGATCGCGTTCAGGCTGTTGAACAGGAAGTGCGGGTTGAGCTGCATGCGCAGCGCGCCGAGCCGCGCCTCGGCGAGCTGCTGGGCGAGCCGCGCGCGCTGCGCCTCGCGCTCGCGCGCCTCCACGAAATACGTGAACGCGTAGACGCAGCCGAGCACCGTGAAGTACATGAACACCGACCACGGCACGCTCGTGAGCACCCAGCTCGCGTACGCGCCGCGCATGTCCCGCGGGTCCGCCGGGTAGTGATGGATCGCCGCGCCGAGCAGCACGCCTAACGACGCCCAGCCCACGCAGAGCGCGGCCGCTCCGGCGGCGTGCGCGGCGACGGCGCGTCCGATCCGGTCGCGGCGCAGCGGGAAGCGGCGCGCGAGCACGTACGTGATCGGCGTGAGCGCGCCGAGGAACAGCCACTCCGCGCCCTGGAACACGACGTCGCCCCAATCGACGCCGGGGCGCGCGTCGAAGCGCTGCTTGGCCCACGTCTGGAGCGCGTCGAGCACCGCGGGCACGACGCACGCGGCCGCGATGAGCAGCCAGTACGGGCGCGGCTTCGGCGCATCGGCCCCTGGGCTCACGGGCTCACGCTCGCCGCGAGGGCGTGCCAGCCCGCGAAGCCGTGCACCGCGGCCACGAGGCGCCGCGCGTCGTCGAGCGTCAACGTGTCGAGCGGCGCGGCGGCGGGGTCGTCGCCCAGCCGGCGGCGCACGAAGCGTCGCACGCGCGCGGTGCGCTCGGCGAGCGGCGGCCGGTCCCAGAGCAGCGGGCGGCGCCCCTGGAACAGGTCGATCATCGTGTCGAGCGGCGCGCCGTCCGCGCTGTGATACGCGGCGACGAGATCGCGCGCCTGCGCCTCGTAGAACGCGAGGTCGCGTGCGGGGAGCGGGCGGCCCGCGGCGACGTCGCGCAGCAAGCGCACGACGTCGTCGTGCCCGCGGCGCGTCGCCCAGGCGAGCGGCGTCGCCCACGGCGGGTCGTCGGGGAGCTCGAGCCGCGCGCCGCGCCGGAGCAGGAGCTCGGCCATGCGCGCCTGGCCGCTCCGCGCCGCCCAGGCGAGCGGCGTGGAGCGCCACTCCGCGTCGCGCGCGTGAATGTCGGCGCCGTGGTCGAGGAACAGCGCGGCGCTCTCGACGTCGCCGTGGTCCGCGAAGTCGTGCAGCGGCCTCCGGCGGAGCCAGTTCGGTCGGTTCGGGTCCATGCCGTGCGCGAACAGCAGCTCGGCCATCGCGCGCGGCCGCGACACCGTGACACGCGTCGCGAGGTCGGGACGATGGCCCAACAGCAGCCGCACGAACGCCTCGTGCGCGTGCGATGCGGCCTCCCTCAGTGCATCGGGGTCGTCGGCGAGCGACGGGTCGCGGTCGATGAGCGCCGCCGCCGCATCGACGTCGTCGTACATCGCGAGCACCGACATCGAGCGGCGGATGCCGGTGGCGACGATCTGCTCGTACGTCAGCGTGCGATGCTCGCGCACCTCGAACGGGATCTCCCACGTCGCGCCGTGCGACGCGAGCAGCTCCAGCATCCGGAGATCGCCGGCGCGGATGGCGATCCACACCGCGTCGGCCGAGCTCTCGACCGGGGCGTCGGGGTTCGCGCCGTGCTCCAGCAGCAGCGTCGCGATCTCGTGGTGGCCGTTGAACACGGCGGCGTACAACGCGTGCCCGTTGGGCGCGATCCCTTCCTCGGGGAGATTCGGATCCGCGCCGTGCGCGAGGAGCAGCTTCACGATCTCCAGATGCCCACCGGCCGCCGCGTTCGTGAGCGGCGCGCCCGCGCCGGAGTAGCCGGACCAGTACGCGTCCACGCGGCTCACGATCTTCGGGTCGGCGTCGACGAGCGCACGAACGCGTGCGAGATCGCCCTTCGCCGCGGCCATGCCGATGTCGACCGTCGCGCCGCGGGCGACGAGATGGCGATAGACGTCGTCGGGCGTCGTGGTGACGTGATCCGGCACGTCGCGCCACCCACGATGGAAGTAGTCGCCGTTCGTGAGCTGGATCGGCCGCGCGTGGTCCGTGCGTGCCGCGTCGACGTCGGCGCCGCGCGCGAGCAGCTCGTCGATCAGGTCGAGCTGGCGCGTCATCACCGCCCAGTGGATCGGCTGGTTGCCGCGTCCATCACCGGCGTGCAGCAGCTCCGGCGACGCGTCGAGGAGCCGTCGCACCTCCGCCCGGTCGTACGCCCGGATCGCGGCCGCGACGGCCTCGCCCCTCGCATCGGCGCCGTGCCGCGCCAGATCGCGCTCGAGCAGCGCGGCCATCTCCGTGTAGCCGCGGTCGCGCGCCATCTCCAGCGCGTCGCCGAGCAGGATCTGATTCGCACCGTGGTCGAGGAGATACGCCGCGACCTCGAGGCGGTTCTCGCGCACGGCGAACGACAGCGGCGTGCGGTACTCGTAGTGCGCGCGGACGAGCGACGGGTCCCTCGCGACCAGCGCGCGTACGGCGTCGAGATCGCCGCGCATGCAGGCGACGAACATCGCCCACACGTCGACGCCCGCGCCGGGCGACCAGGGCCACGGCTCCGGCCCCTTCAGCGCGTCGGGCTGGATGAGCGTCGTCATCGGCGGCTCCACTCGGTGAGGCCGGAGAACTTACACCGCGGCCCGGGCCGCTCGCGACGATCGCCCGCGGGCCCCATAATGGAGCGCCCTCCACACGGACCGGTTGCCATGCCGCGCCTGTTCCCCGCGCTGCTCGCGCTCGCGCTCCTCCGCCCCGCCGCGCCGACCGAGCGCGCGACGCCGAACGACAACCGCGCGAGCGCGGGCACGCTGCGCTCGGGCGTGCTGACGGTCAACCTGGAGGCGCGCGCGATCGAGTGGCGCCCCGACGGCGACGACGCGCCGGGGATCGCCGTGCGGGTGTTCGCCGAGGCGGGAAAGCCGGCCAGCGTGCCGGGACCGCTGCTGCGCGTGCCGGAGGGGACGGAGATCCGCGCGCTCGTGCACAACGCGCTCGACGCGGCCATCGTCGTGCACGGCCTGTCGACGCGCGGCGTGCCGTTAGGCCCGGCGGACACGATGCGGGTCGGCCCCGGCGAGACGCGCGAGGCGCGGTTCGTCGCGGGCGCACCGGGGACGTATCGCTACTGGGCCGCGACGAGCTCGCCCACGATCGGCGGCCGATCGGGCGCCGACTCGCAGCTCGGCGGCGCGTTCGTCGTCGACCCGCGCGGGACCGCGCCGGCGGCCGACCGCGTGCTCGTCATCACGCTGTGGCAGCAGGACGCGGACGCGGCGGGCATCACCGGACGGTCCGACGTGCTGCGCTTCGCGATCAACGGCCGGTCGTGGCCGAACACCGAGCGGCTCGCGTACACCGAGGGCGACACGGTGCGCTTCCGGCTCGTGAACCTGTCCGCCGCGGTGCATCCGATGCACCTCCACGGCTTCTACTTCGACGTCGAGAGCCGCGGCGACGGCACGCGCGACAGCACCTACGACGCCGCGGGCTCGCCGCACCTCGCCGTGACCGAGCGGCTGCCGCCCGGGCGCACGTTCACCATGCGCTGGGTGCCGGAGCGCGCGGGGAACTGGCTGTTCCACTGCCACGACAACTTCCACGTGCTGCGCAACCGGCCGCTCGACGGCACGCCGCTGCCGCCGGAGCAGGCGGTGCACACGCACGACCACACGCGCGACATGATGGGCGGGCTGGTGATGGGGATCGCGGTCCGCCCGCGGCCCGTCGTCGCGGTGGCGGCATCGGCCGAGGCGTCGCCGCGGCGACGGCTGCGGCTCGTGGCGCGCACCGACTCCGGCGGCACGGACGCGGAGCCGGCATACGGCTACGTGCTGGAGGAGGGTGCGCGCACGGTGCCTAACGGCGGTCCGCTGCTGCCCGGCCCGACGATCCTGTTGAAGCGTGGCGAGCCGGTGAGCATCACGGTCGTGAACCGGCTCCGCGAGCCGACGGCGGTGCACTGGCACGGCATCGAGCTGGAGAGCTACTACGACGGCGTGGCCGACTTCTCCGGCACGCCGGGGCACATCGCGGCGGCGATCGCGCCGAGCGACTCGTTCGAGGCGCGCTTCACGCCGCCGCGCGCGGGGACGTTCATGTATCACCCGCACGCCGACGAGGTGCGGCAGCAGCAGGCCGGCCTCTCCGGTGCGCTGCTCGTCGTCGACGATCCGGCGGCCTACGACGCCGCGCACGACGTGATGGTGCTCATCACCGTGCCGCGCCGCGACGCGGACCGCGACCGGGTGCTGCTGAACGGCAGCCTCGCGCCCTCCGCGCGAGAGCTGCGCGTCGGCGAACGCTACCGGGTGCGCGTCATCAACATCCACCCGTACCGGCCGAGCATGATCGCGCGAGTGCTGCGCGACACCGCAGCAGTGACGTGGCGCGCGGTGGCGAAGGACGGGCGCGACCTGCCGCCGGACCAGGCCACGGTGCGTCCCGCCGTACAGCAGATCGGGAACGGCGAGTCGTACGACTTCGAGCTGGTGCCTAACGAGCCGGGCGACCTGCGCGTCCTCGTCACGACGGGGACCGGCGTGCCGCTCGCGTCGATGCCGATCCACGTGCGTTGATCGAAGGAAAGGACCATGCCCATCGTCGGACACCGCATCCTCGCGCTGACGGCACTCGTCTCGCTCGCCACCGCGTGCCGCGACGCGGCCGCGCCACGGACGCCCTCGGAAGGCGTCGCGCCGACGGTGCCAGCGCCACCGCCCGCCGCGACGACGGCCGATGCGGCGATCTATCTCGCGAGCGCGGACGGCGGAGCGCCCACGCTGCTCACGCGCGGCTACGACCCGGCGTGGGCGCCGGACGGCCGCCGGCTCGCGTTCCACCGCGGCGCAGGCGCCTACGGCTCGGTCTACGTCATCGATGCCGACGGCGGCGGCGAGCGCCGACTCGGCGACGGCTATCAGCCCTCGTGGTCGCCCGACGGCAGCCGCATCGCGGTGACCGGCCCCGAGGGCATCACCGTGCTGCGCGCCGACGGCTCGAGCGTCACGACGATCGTCCGCCACGGGTTCGCGGCGGAGCGGTACCGCGCCGTGAGCACGGCCGTCGGTACGCCGGTGTGGTCGCCCGACGGCCAGCGGATCGCGGTCATGCTGTTCGACGTGGACCACGGGTCGTCGCTCGAGATCCTCGTCGTGAACGCCGACGGATCGGACCTGCGCGTCGCCGTCGTCGCGCGCGCCGAGACGGGCGGCCCGAGCAAGCCCGCGTGGTCGCCGGACGGGACGCGTCTCGCCTACTCGAACTGGGAAGGCGGGGCGGGCCTCACCGTGCACGACCTGCGGGGCGGCGCGGCCGACGTCCGGTTCGCCGATCCCGCCGGCGTCGGATACGTCGACGCCCCCGCCTGGTCCCCCGACGGCGCCACGCTCGCGTTCACCATCCCCGTGCCGTCCGGGGGCCACGAGATCTGGAGCATGCCGGCGGCGGGGGGCAGCGCGCGGCTGCTCATCCGGGATGGCTCGAGCCCCGCGTGGTCGCCGGACGGGGCCCGCATCGCGTTCGTTCGTTAGGCGAGCTCGCGCCCCTGCGTCTCCGGGATCCACACCCACGCGACCGCGCCGAGCAGGAACGCCGCCCCGGCGACGGCGAACGCCGTGCCGAAGCCGCGCGACGCGGCGAGCGTGCCGACGGTGAACGGCGCCGCCGCGCTCGCGACGCGCCCGAGGTTGTACGTGAACCCCTGCGCCGTGGCGCGGATCGCGGTCGGGTAGATCTCCGCCGTGACGGCGCCGAAGCCGCTGTAGTAGCCCGTGCCGAAGAACGCGACGAGCGGGCCTAACAACAGGAGCGCCGGCGGGCTCGCGACGGCGCCGTAGAGCGGCAGCAGCACGCTCGCCGCGAGCAGGTAGGTGACGTAGACGCGCTTGCGCCCGACGGCGTCGGAGACGTAGCCGAACGACACGTAGCCGAGCCACATGCCGACCTGCATGGCGACGACGAACCACGACATGGTGCGCGTGCCGAGCCCCACGCCGCCCTGCGCCGTCGGGAGCGACAGGTAGGCGGGGATCCACGAGTTGAGCCCCCACCAGCCGAACAGCGCGCACGCGTTCATGAACGTGACCGCGGCCGTCAGGCGGCGCATGGGGCCGCGGAACATGTCGGCGAAGCGCGGCCGCACGGCGCCGACGGGCGCGTCGCGCCGCGCGCGCCACACCGCGGGCTCCTCGACGTTGCGCCGCACCCAGAGCGTGAGCAGCGCGGGCGCGACGCCGACGAAGTACACCGTGCGCCACCCCCACCGCGGCAGCACGAGCCCCACGACGACCGCCGCGGCGGCGAAGCCGATGGCCCACGAGCTCTGCATCATGCCTAACGCGCGACCGCGGTGCCGCGCCGGCCACGTCTCGGCGACGAGCGCCGCGCCGCTCGCCCACTCGCCGCCCATGCCGAGTCCCAGCAGCACGCGAAAGAGCGCGAACTGCCAGAGCGTGGTGGAGAGGCCGCACGCCGCGGTGAACACGGAGTAGAGCAGCACGCTCGCCATGAGCGCGCGGGTGCGCCCCCAGCGGTCGGCGACGTGGCCGAAGACGAGGCCCCCGGCCGCGCCGCCGAGCAGCGTGATGGAGCCCAACGCGCCGGCCTGCGCCTTCGTGAGCCCGAGCTCCGCGATGACCGCGGCGAGCGTGAGCGAGAACAGCATGACGTCGAACGCGTCGAGCGCCCAGCCCAACGACGCCGCGACGAGCGCCCGGCGCGCGGCGCGGTCGCCGGCGCGCCACCAGCCGAGCGCGCCCGCGTCGACGACGGGTGCCGGCGCGGCGACGGCTACTTCGGCCATCCGGTCTGCGGCAGCCGACGCGTGATGCGCAGCGCGTTCGCGAAGTAGACCTTCCTCAGCACGGCGTCGGGGAGGTCGATGCCGTAGAGCTTCCAGAACGCGTGGTACGGCCGGTAGTAGTCGAAGTAGTCGTCGCGGGTCTCGAAGACGCGCCAGTAGTACGGGTACTCCTCCGGCTGGAACGAGTCCTTGCCGAACAGGATGCGGTCCTGGTACTTGACGAAGAAGTCGTGCGCGGCGCGCGGCTGGCGGCCGATGTCGTACAGCACGGCGCCGACCTCGGTGTAGACGTTAGGCATCGCGTCGAGCATCTTCGCGAGCCGCGGCAGGTCGTTCGCGTGCCAGCCCATGTGCGCGGCGACGAACGTCGTCTTCGGGTGGCGACGGAACAGGTTGTCGCGCTCCGTCATGAGCTGCTCGAAGCTCGGGAAGCGGTCCTGCGGGTAGCGTCGCTCCGGGAACAGCGACAGCTCGAGCCACCGCTCGTTCGTGTAGTCGATCGGCTGGAAGAACTCCTCCGGATCGGCCGTGTGGATGAAGACGGGGAGGCCGAGCCGCGCGCACGCGTCCCAGATCGGGTCGAGCTCGGGGTCGTCGATCTTGAGACGCGATCCGTCGGGCTTGCGGATGGAGAGGCCGAACGACTTCGAGATCTCGCCGACGCCGACCGCGCCGGCGGCGACGTCGGCCTCGAGCTGCTTGATCGCCCGGTCCGCCCACCCCGGTCCGACGTTGCGGAAGTCGATGCCGGCGAGCACGCGCACGCGATCCTTGTGCGGCGACGCGGCGATCGCGGCGAGCGCGCGCGTGAGCCGATCGCCGCTCATGTTGTCGGCGGCGACCATCATGCGCACGTTCAGGCTGTCGAGCGAGGCCACGAGCTGCGCGACGCCGTCCGCGCTGCCTAACAGTCCCTGCGGGTGGCCGTGGAAGTCGATCGCCGGATACTTCGCGCGCGGCACCAGGTGCGCCGCGGTGACGAGCGTGGAGCGCGGCCGGTAGTCGAGGATGCTCGGCGGCGCGGCCTCGGGGGCCATGCAGTTGTTCGGCCGGATCTCGGTCGTCCCGGGCGGGCACTGCTCGCCGGGCTTGATCGGCGTGCCGCGCCGACCGCCGGGGCCGCGATTGCCGGCAGGCGGTTGGCCAGCCGGCGGTTGGCCGGCAGGCGGCTGCGCGGACGCGGACGTGGCGAGCGTGAGAGCGAGCAGACCGACGATCGAACGGCGCATCGAGGCTCCGGAGGGTGACGGGTGGGATGCGGCAATATGGGGGTGGTACCGGGGACGGGCATCCCTGCCGTGCTTGCCTCGTCAACTGCTTTCTTATCACAGAGGACACGGAGGACACAGAGAAAACCAACTTCTCTTGAAGGGTTCTCCTCCGTGTCCTCTGTGTCCTCTGTGGTTCAAAAAGAAGAGGCAGTCCTCTGCGGCGCTGTGCGTCCTCTGCGGTTCACACACCGCGGAACTCAGCGCACCGGCACCAGCCCGCTCGCGTGCATCGCCCCGCTCGCGTCGGGCGGGCCGTCGATGTCGATCTCGGTGGGATAGTCGAACGTCGGATCGAAGCGCACCGCGCGCAGCGTGCCGGCGCTCGCGGACCGCGCGGCGTCGTCGAACAGCTGGTCCACGGTCGGCCACTGCGTCAGCGGCGCGTCGAGCGGCTGCCCGGTCGACGCGTCGGTCGCGGCCTGCACCACGCCGTCGCGCACCTGGACGCGCACCGGGATGCCGGCGTACCTGATGAAGAACCCCGTCAGCTCGTAGTCGTACCGGTACGACGTGACGGCGTGCGCGGTCCATCGGGCGCGGTGCAGCGCGATCTCGTCGCGCGGGCTCGTGGCGTCGCGGCAGCCGAGGAGCGCCGTGGCGACGAGGGGAAGGCATGCTCGCATCGTTCCGCTCCCGGGTGACGGAGTCGTTCCGGGCATTACCTGCTCCACCGGTGCGGCAGTCACCGCGCGGCGTACAATCCCTCGGGACCGGCGCGCTGTCCATTCCTCGTCCGACAACCGCGAGGGAACATGCTCGACTCGATCCAGGCGCTGTGGCAGGACCTGCGGCACGCCGCGCGCGCGCTGCGGCGCGCCCCGGGGTTCACCACGGCCGTCGCGCTCACGCTCGGACTCGGCGTCGGGGCGAACGCGGCGATGTTCGGCGTCGTCGATCGGCTCATGTTCCGGCCGTTCCCGTACCTGCGCGACGCCGGCACGGTGCACCGCGTGTACCTGCAGACGACCGTCGACGGCCGCACGGTGACGAAGCGCGAGGTGCCGTACACGCGCTGGCTCGACCTGCGCCGCTGGACGACGTCGTTCGCGCAGACGGCCGCCGTCGCGCAGCGGCCGCTCGCGTTAGGCACCGGCGAGGACGCGCGCGAGCGCGAGGTGGCCGGGGTGAGCGCGTCGCTGTTCGCGATGTTCGACGCGCGGCCCGTGCTCGGCCGGTTCTTCGGCGCGTCGGAGGACACCGTGCCGCGCGGCGCGGCGGTCGTCGTGCTGTCGTATCGCTACTGGCGCGAGGCGTTCGGCGGCGCGGACGTGATCGGCCGACCGCTGCAGGTGGGCACCGTGCGCGCGACGATCGTCGGCGTGGCGCCGCCGCGGTTCGTGGGCGTCGCGTCGGAGCGCGCGCCGGCGGCGTTCATCCCCATCACCACGTTCCCGCTCGCCGCCGGCGAGAACAAGGTCGACAGCTACTGGCGCCTCTACAACTGGGACTGGACGAGCATCGTCGTGCGGCGGAAGCCGGGCGTGTCGGTCGCCGCGGCGTCGGCGGACCTGAGCGCGGCGCACGTGCGGAGCCGCGTCGCGCAGCGCGAGCTCGACCCCGGCACGGCGCCGCCGTCGCTGTCGCGGCCGCGCGCGGTGGCGGGTGCGCTGCGCATCGCCGCCGGCCCCGATGCGGGGCTCGAGGCGCGCACGCTGCTGTGGGTGAGCGGCGTCGCGCTCGTCGTGCTGCTGATCGCCGCGGCGAACGTGACGAACCTGCTGCTCGCCCGCGCGCTCCGTCGCGGCCGCGAGACGGCGGTGCGCCTCGCGCTCGGGGTGAGCCGGCGGCGGCTCGCATCGCAGGCGCTGGCCGAGGCGCTGCTGCTCGCCGCGCTCGGCGCGGTGGTCGGCGTGCTCGTCGCGCAATCGGCGGCGGGCGCGCTCCGGCTGCTCGTGCCCGGCGACGAGCCGCTCGACGCGGCCACCGACGTGCGCACGCTCGCCGCAGCGGCCGCGTGCGCGCTCGCCGCCGCGCTGCTCGCCGCGGTGGGGCCCGCGCTGTTAGGCACCCGCGGCGACCTCGCGCATCGCCTGCGCGGGCGCGCGGGCGCGGCGCGCCGGTCGCGCGCTCGGGACGGGCTGCTCGTGGCGCAGGGCGCCCTGTCGGCAGCGCTGCTCGTCGGGGCCGCGCTGTTCGTGCGCAGCCTCGACGCCGTTCGCGCGCTGCCGCTCGGCTACGACGCGGATCGCGTCCTCATGGTGCTGCCCGACTACCGCGGGACGAAGCTCGACAGCGCGGCGCGCGTCGCGTTCCGCCGCCGGCTGCTCGCCACGGCGCAGACGATCCCCGGCGTGCGGTACGCCGCGCGCGTGAACAGCGCTCCGTTCGGCGCGAACGCGCAGCCGCTGTTCGTTCCCGGCGTCGACTCGGTGGCGCGACTCGGGCGGTTCGACTTCCAGCTCGCGACGCCGGACTTCTTCGCGGCGATGGGCACGCGCGTCGTGCGCGGCCGCGCGTTCACCGACGCCGACCGCGAGGGCGCGCCGCCGGTGGCCATCGTGAGCCGCTCGATGGCGCGCGCGCTGTGGCCCGGCCGCGATCCGTTAGGCCGCTGCCTGCGCGTCGGCGCCGACACCGTGCCGTGCGCGACGGTCGTCGGCGTCGCCGAGGACGCCGCGGAGCGCGACCTCACGAGCGCGGAGCGGTTCGTCTACTACCTGCCGCTCGACCAGCGCGACCCGGCGGGCGGCAACCGCATGGTCGTGCGCGTCGCCGGTGCGCACGCCGCCGCGATGGCCGAGGACGTGCGCCGAGCGCTCACGCGCGCGATGCCCGGGCAGGGATATGTCACCGTGGAGCCGCTCGCCGATCTCGTGAGCGCGCAGCGCCGCTCGTGGGAGCTCGGCGCGACGATGTTCGCCGCGTTCGGGCTGCTCGCGCTCGCCGTCGCGGCGGTGGGGCTGTACGGCGTCGTCGCGTACGACGTCGCGCAGCGGTCGCACGAGCTGAGCGTGCGAGTCGCGCTCGGCGCGAGCGCGCGCGCCGTCGCGCGGCTCGTCGTCGGCGAGGGCGTCGCGTTCGCGCTCGCGGGCGCGGGGCTCGGGTCCATCGCGGCGCTCGTCGCCGCGCCGTGGATCCAGCCGCTGCTCTTTCGCACCTCGGCCACCGACCCGCGCGCATATCTCGGGGTCGGCGCCACACTCGTCGCGGTCGCGGCGCTCGCGAGCGCGCTCCCGGCGCGCCGCGCCGCGCGGGCGGACCCGAACGCGGCGCTGCGCGCGGAGTGAGGTCGCTCGTCCGACCGCGCGGCGTCCGCGGCGTGTCGGACGCTGCGTGGATCTCACGCGGAGCCGCGGAGGACGCGGAGAACACCACTGCCTTGGGGTTTCTCCGCGTCCTCCGCGGCTCCGCGTGACATGCCGTCAGCCGCCGCGATTGACCCGGAGGGCGGGCGATTCCTCCGGCGGCAGGTCGTTGACGATCCGACGCAGCCCTTCCTTCATGGTGCCCGCGCCGAAGTTGAGCAGGAGGCCGACCGGCAGGTGCATGAGCCGCAGGTAGGTGAGCACCTGCTTGCCGTGCACGGTCGTCAGGCGCTCCCGTGTCGCGTGAGAGCCCGCCCGAGGATCGCCTCGTACACCGACTCGAGGAGGCCCGGCCCGACGTCGCGGTGGATCCGGAGAGACGTGCCGATGATGGTGGCAGTGACTTCGTCGAGCAGGCGCATGGCGGCCGTGGTGGATGCTCTCACGCGGAGCCGCGGAGAACGCGGAGGAAACCAACAACAGGTGGTGTTCTCCGCGTCCTCCGCGGCTCCGCGTGAGATGTCGTCCCCCCGTCACGCCGCCGTCATCATGCTCCCGGGTCATCCGACCCAGGCCGGCGCGACTGAGCGCCGCGAGCTTCCGGACGAATCCCGACCGGAGCTCCACCCATGTCTGCCTCGACCGCCCGCACCATCGCACGCTGGACGCTGCGCGTGCTCGCCGTCGTCGTCGTGCTCGTGCTCACCGGCGTGGGCGTCGTCTACGGGTTGAGCGAGCGGCGGCTCCGCGCGCGCTTCGCGACGCCCGACCACGCGTTCGCCGCGCGCGACGACGCCGCGGCCGTCGCGCGCGGGAAGCATCTCGTGACGACGCGCGGGTGCATGGACTGCCACGGCGAGAACCTCGCCGGGCGCACCATCATCGACGACCCGATGATCGGGCGGCTCACCGGCGCGAACCTCACGCGCGGCGGGCGCGGTGCGGCGTTAGGCGATCGCGACTGGGAGCTCGCCGTGCGGCACGGGCTGCGCGCCGACGGGTCCGCCTTGCTCGTCATGCCGTCGCAGGAGATGACGGGCATGTCCGACGAGGACCTCGCCGCGATCGTCGCGTATGCGCGGAGCGTCCCGGCGGTCGGCACCGAGCGCACGCCACCGCGCGCCGGGCCGCTCATCCGCGCGCTGTACCTCGGCGGGCAGGTGAAGCTGCTCGCGGCCGAGCAGATCGACCACGCGGCGTCGCACGTGCCGCACGTCGACGTCGCGCCGACCGCCGAGTACGGACGCTACGTCGCGGCGATGTGCACCGGGTGCCATGGGCCCGGCTACTCCGGCGGCAAGATCCCCGGTGCGCCCCCCGACTGGGGGCCGGCGGCGAACATCACGCCCGCCGGCAATCCCGGCCGGTGGTCGGAGGCGGAGTTCGTGCACGCGCTCACCACGGGTACCCGCCCCGACGGGTCGCGCATCGACGGCAAGCTGATGCCGCTGAAGATCATCGCGCAGATGGACACGGTGGAGCTGCGCGCCGTCTACCAGTTCCTGCGCACGCTGCCGCCGCGGCCGTACGGCAACCGTTAGGCGATGCCGAGCATCTCCAGCACCTGCCGCGCGTTCGCCTCGCGCGCCGGCCCCTCGCGCACGCGATAGTCGAACACGAGCGCGAGCCCGCCGCCCGCATCGCGCCGGACGCTCCCCGCGAAGTGCAGCTGCCGCGGCGCGTTCAGCTCTGCCCCCGCGCCGTCGCCCACCTCGCCGACCGCGGGGTCGTGCGTCGTCACCACGCCGGCGGCGCCGGCGCGCGCGAGGCGGCGCAGCACCACGCGCGTGGCGGCGAGACGGTCCGCGGCGTTCGTGCCGTGCAGGATCTCGTCGAACAGGAACAGCACCGGCGCGCCGCCGTCCTCCGCGTCGCGGATCACGTCGCGCAAGCGCGTCGCCTCGGCGAGGAACAGCGACGCGCCGCGACCGAGGTCGTCGTCGACGCGCACGCTCGAGCGTACGCGCGACCGCCGCACCACCATGTCGTCCGCGCACACCGGGCCGCCCGCCTGCGCGAGCAGCACGTTGAGCCCGATCGCGCGCAGGAACGTCGTCTTGCCGGCCATGTTCGCGCCGCTCACGACCGCCACGTCGCCTGGCGCGGCGAGGGCCGCGTCGTTAGGCACCGCGACGTCGGCGGCGAGCAGCGGGTGCGCGAGGCCGCGTGCGTCGAGCGGCGGCGCGGGCTCGTTGCGCACCGCGGGCATCGTCCAGCGCGGGTTCTCGAACGCGAGCGTCGCGAGCGCGACGAGCGCCTCGGCGTCCGCGGCGAGATCGAGCCACGCCGCCGCGCGCGGGCCGGCGTCGCGCCGCCAGCGGGAGAACGCGTGCGCGAGATGCACGTCGAAGCCGCCGGCCGCGTTCAGCGCCCAGTGCGCCATCGGCGAGCGGCGCGTCTCGTTCCACGCCAGCAGCCGCGCGAGCGCGGCGAGCGACGACACCGCGTGCTCCGCGCGCAGCCGGCGCTGGATCCCGCCGAGGCGTCCCGCGACGTCCGTGGCGCGATGGAGCGAGGCGAGCACGCGCACCACGCCCGCGATCTGCGGCAGCGCCGCGTCGACGCGTGGCAGCTCGCGCTGCAGTCGGCGTCGCGCCGCGGCGGCCAGCGCGAGCTGCACGACGAGCAGCGGCGCCGCGACGCGCTCGACCGCGCTCGCGCCGCCGAGCACGAACGCGACGACCGCCGCGAGCACGCAGGCGACGGAGAGCGCGCGGGGCAGCCACGCCACGCGCGACTCGCCCGCCTCGCACCACGCGCGCACCGCGGCGAGCCCGCCCGCCGTCGCCGGCGCGTCGCCGTGGCGCGCGTCGGCCACGATCTCCACGAGCAGCGCCGGGCGCTCGCGCAGCGCGGCGACCGACGCCTGCCGGTCGCGGATCGTCTCCACCGCCGGCGGGTCGCCGAGCAGCCAGTCGAGCAGGCGGCGTCCTCCGACCGCGGGGTGGACGACGTCGACGAGCCGCGTTAGGCACCGACCCGAGGTGACGTCGAGGTCGCGCGCGAGCGCGGCCGGCCACCCGTCGGCGGGGGCGACGGCGCGCACGGCCGGCATCTCCGCCCAGTGCCGCGCGGCGCGCGCGCGCCCGCCCCGCGCCGCGGCCGCACGCCGGCGCGCCACGTCGGCGCGCTCCACGGTGCGCCGGTGCCACCACGCGACGGCGACGAAGCCCGCCGCGGCGACGAGCCCGGGCCACGGAGCCCCGCGCAGTAGCGCCCCGACGGTGGCGGCGGCGAGCGCGAGGCGCAGCCACGACGCGACGCGGGCCGCGCGGTCGGCGCGCGCGGCCTCGGCCCCGCGCGCGCGGGCGACCTCCTCGTAGTACGCGATCGGTTCGACGTTAGGCACGGGCGGGCGTGGTCGACACCATGGATAGTATCGCGCGACACGCTCGCGCCACCGCTACGCGTAGCGTGGCCTCAGAACGCGACGCCCGCCGCGAGGCTCAGCGCGTACCCCCACGTGGGGATCGACGCCGGGACGAAGTTGAGCAGCCGGTCCGGGGTCATGGCCGGCGCGAACCGCACGCGCCCACCGAGCTCCCCATACAGGTGCGTCCCCACGCCGAACGTGTACGCCGCCTGCCCGGCGACGCCGAGCGTACCACCCGTCGTGCGCACGTCGGCGCGCTTCCATGCCGACGCGCCGACGCTGTCCTCCATCGACCGGGTGCGGACCCGCGTGTACGCGAGCCCCGCGCCGACGCGCGCCCCGCCTGCGTGCAGGTTGACGAACGCGTCGTGGTCGGAGAGCGCCACGGTCTGCGAGACGACCGTCTGCGTGCGCGGGTTGAGCGAGCGGTAGCAGCGCGTCACCTCGGTCGGCACCGACACGAGCTCCGCGCCTAACAGCGTGCCGAACCGCCGGTGCAGCGAGAGCTGCAAGCGCACCTGATCGGCGATCGGCGACCACGGTGCGCTCCCCTCGGCGCACGGTGGCGCCGCCGTCTGGCCGTTCTTCGCCGGCGTGCCCCACCCGGCGCGCGCGGCCGCGCGATCGAGCGTGCCCGCCGCGGGCCAGTTCGAGTAGACCGACGCGATGGCGATGCCGGTGCGGCTCGCCCGTCGCTCGACCGCCGCCGCGTCCATGCACGCCACGCCGCGCGGCGCGTGCTCGAACTCCCGCACGTCGCGGACGACGAGGGCGCGTACGGCGGCGCGGCCGTCACGCACCTGCCACGCGATCGCGTAGCCGCCGGACGTCGCGGTCCGCGCGCCCGTCGGGTCGGCCTGGTACCGCGTGTAGACACCGGTCTCGTAGCCGGCGCCGATGCAGTGCTCGGTCTGCCGCGGCAGCAGGACGACGTCGCCGGGTCCGGCGAACGCGGCGAGCCGCGCGAGCAGCGCCTCGCGGCCGCGCGCGATCACCGTGGCCTCGCCGGCGCGCCCGTCGACGCGCATCTCGACCGAGTCGGCGAGCAGCGACGCCGCGGCGGCGCGATCGGCGTCCGCCAGCACGGTGTCGAGTCGCGACCGAGCCGCGGCGATCGCTCGGCGGCTCGCGGCCAGCGCGGGGCGAAGATCGTTCGTCGGCTCGCCCGCGCGCCATCGCCCGCCGCACGCGGCGCTCCCCGCGACCACCACGGCGAGGATCGAGGTCGCGGCGCGCCGCCGCGTGGAGCGCCGGCGCGTCACGGTGTCCACGTGACCCTCGTCGGCGGCGCGCCCGCACGGATCGGGGTGAGCTCGAGCTGGTACGTCCGCCCCGACGCGAGCGGCGCCGGCGGATACACGCCGGTCACGCCGCGCGGCACGACGCCATACTCGATGCCGGGAACGATGAGCCGCGAGTTCGCACTGATCTGCCACTGCGCCGGCGGCGTCGACGGGCTCGGGGCGGCATCCACGATGGTGAGGTCCTTGAAGCCGCATGCCGGCGCCCAGGAGATCCGCTGCGGTGATCCGGGGACGACGGTGACCTGGACGGGCGCGTCGCAGGGGATCGCATCGTCGTGGGTCGTGGTCGACCAGCTGCAGCCGCCTAACGACAGCAGCATCGCCGCGCCGATCGGCGCGTGACGCATTGGCATGGCTCGGGAGGGAGGGAAACGCGGGGCGCGCCGGCGGCCGCATCGCCGCGCATGTCCGCGCCCTGCATCAACTATACTGTCGAGTCCGGTATTGGGGAAAGCGGCGTGCGTCGGCGAAGTCCGGACCCAACGCACCGCCGCGCGCGCTCGTAGTCAGTGCGCGGCCGGACCGCCGCGACCCTTCTCTCATCCCGCCGTCTCGCTCATGCGGATTCCCCTGCTGCTCGCCGTCCTGCTCCTCCCCGCCACGGTTCGGGCCCAGGCCCGCCCGTGCACCACGCCCACCACGCCGTGCGAGCGCTGGATCACCTACGGCGGCGGCCCCGCGCGGTCGATGGTGTACGCGACGTACCCGTTGACCGCGCGCAACACGGCCATCACCCGCGCGCTGATCATGGTCCACGGCGCGGGACGCAACGCCGATCACTACTTCGAGACGTCGACCGCCGCGGGGTTCCTCGCCGGCGCGCTGGAGAACACGATCATCATCGCGCCGCACTTCATCGCGGGGACCGACAAGGCGCAGGCGAACGAGGTCATGTGGCCGGAGCGCGGCGAGAACTGGCGGTCGGGCGGCATGTCGCCGACGAACCCCGCGATCTCCTCGTTCGACTTCCTCGACGAGATCGTCCGCACGCTCGCCGACAAGAAGACGTTCCCGAACCTGCGGCGGATCGTCGTCGCCGGGCACTCGGCGGGCGGCCAGGTGGCGACGCGCTACGAGATGACGAACAAGGTGCATGGCACCCCCGGCGTCTCCATCAGCTACGTCGTCGCGAACCCGTCGAGCTACGCGTGGCCGGCGGCGGTGCGGCCGCTGGCGAGCGGCGACGCCGATCCGGAGAACGCCGCGGGAGCGAAGGAAGCGTTAGGCCCGGAGGGCGAGAAGGTGCACGCGAGCTTCACGTTCGGCCCGTTCGACGCGGCGAAGGCGCCGAACTTCAACCGGTGGCCGTCGGGGCTCGAGAACCGCACGGGCTACGCGGCGGGCATGAGCGACGCGCAGCTCGTGAAGCAGCTCGTCGAGCGCCCCACGACCTATCTGCTGGGCCAGGTCGACGTCCTCCCGTTAGGCGGCTTCGATTCGTCGCCGAACGCGATGGCGCAGGGGCCGACCCGGCGCGCGCGCGGCGAGGCGTTCTACAAGTACGTGACCGAGACGCTCGGCGCGAAGCACCAGGCGATCATCGTGCCGGAGTGCGGGCACAACGACCGATGCATCTTCACGACGAACGTGGTGTTCCCGGTCATCTTCCCGCAGTAGTCGCGCGCGCTAGGCTCCACGTACGAGTTCGTGGGGGACTGAAGCAGGACTGAAGGAGGACTGAAGAAGGACCAACAACACTTTTTTTGTGGTTGGTCCTTCTTCAGTCTCTCTTCAGTCCTGCTTCAGTCCTTCAGAGACTCGTACGTGGAGTCCTGCGAGGCATCGCCGGACCTCACGGCCGCTTCGTGTACGCGCGCCCGTTGTCGCGGAACAGGTACCGTACCCGTCCCGCCGCGTCGCGCACGATGACGTACGGGTGCAGCGCGGAGTCCGTGGGCGCGGGCAGCACCAGCCGCGCGCCGTCGCGCGTGAGCCGGCCGAGGCCCGTCTCGCCGTTCGGCAGCCGCACGACGAGCGCGCCGCCGCTGTCCGCGATCACGATCGGCTGGCGGCCGATGCCGTAGGTGCCCGCCAGCTCCGCGCGCTCGGCCGGCGTGGCGTCGCGCTCGCCACGGTAGACGATCGTCGGCGGCTCGGAGATGCCGGCGATGAGGCGCGCGGCGAGCGGCGTCGCGTGCATCGGCAGGTCGGTCGCGCGGTTCGTCAGGACCACGATCGCGAGCTGCTCGCGCGGCCACATCGTGACCAGCGCGCGGAATCCCGCCACGGTGCCGCTCTTCCGCCACACCGCGCGCCCGCCGACGGTGTCGACGTCCAGGCCGTAGCCGTGCGCCTCGGCGCGCTCGCCGGGGATCGGCACGTACGCGGTCGTCATGGCGCGCACCGCGTCGGCGGCGAGCACGCGCTGCCCGTCGAGCATGCCGCCGCCCATGAGCGCCGCGGCGAGCCGCGACAGCTCCGGCGCGCTCGCGTACAGGAACCCGCTCGGCGCGTCCGCGGCGTTCGCGGGCATGGGGCGCTGCACGCGCGGCGGATCCGCGGGTGCGCCCGCGTGGCCGAGCGCGAAGTCGTAGGTCATCGCCAGCGTCGGCCGCACCGTCGCGCGGCGCATGCCTAACGGCCGCAGCACCGCGCTGTCGACGAGATCCGCGTACCGCCGCCCGGTGGCGCGCTCGGCCACGTAGCCGGCCATCGAGAAGCAGGGGTTGCAGTACGACGCCACCCGTCCCGGGTCGGTCGCCACGATCGTGTCACCGACGGCGCGGAACACGTCGCCTAACGCCGTCTCGTCGAGGCGGCCGAACGGGGTGCCGGCGTCGCTCCAGCCGGACGAGTGCGTGAGGAGGTGGTGCGTGGTCACCGCCCCGGTGCGCCGCCCCGCCAGCTCCGGGACGTAGCGCGACACCGGCGCGTGCAGGTCGACGACGCCCGACGCCGCGAGCTGCGCGAGCAGCGTCGCGGTGACGAGCTTCGTCACCGAGCCGGTGAGGAACAGCGTGCGATCGGTGACGGGCCGCCCCGTCTCGACGTCGGCGACGCCGTAGCCCTTCGCGTACGCGAGGCGTCCGCGCTCCACGACGGCGATCTGCGCCCCCGGCGCGCGCGCGCGGGCGAGCTCGCCCGCCATGAGGGAGTCGATCGCCGCCGCCCACGGCGGCGTCTGCGCGATGACGGCTTTCTGGGCGTCCGCCAGAAGGGCGCGGAACGCGGGCGATCCGGTGTTCGGCTTCGCAGGGCCGCCGCACCACGGCATGCGCTCGACCGGCGCGCAGAGCGGCATCCCCCTCGCGCCGTAGTGCGCCGCCGTACGCGCGTGCATGTGCATGTCGATCACGGGCGCGGTGCGCGCGGCGTGTGCGGTGCGCGCGGTCTGCGCGGCCAGCGGCGACGCGACGAGCGCCGCGGCGGCGATGGCCGCTCGAAGACGGGCGCGCGGCACGCCGGTGCTCACGTCGCTGCTCACGTCGCTGCTCACGTCGCTGCTCACGCCGACGGCACCGGCTCCACGCGCCGCGGCTCGGCCGCGCGCACCGCGCGCACCGTGTCGTGTCCGGGGAGCGCGTCGCGCGCGCGCCAGAAGATCCACGACGTCGCCACCACCGCGAGCGCGAGCGCCGCCCCGAACTCCGTCGTGAGCCACCGCGTGTGTCCGGTGTCCACCGTCACGCGGTCGAAGAAGCCCTGCACGAACAGGTTGTGCGACGCGTGCAGGATCGCCGCCGGCCACACGCTCCCCGAGCGCAGCCGCAGCCACGCGAACGGCACGCCGAGCGACACGACCATCACCGCGAACCAGAGCGCCGAGTACCACGTGGGCGTGCCGCCGTTGTAGTCGGCGAAGAAGATGAGCGGCATGTGCCACGCCGCCCAGATCGCGCCGCTCACGACCGCCGTGCGCCCGAACGTCTGCGTGCGCGCGAGCGTCGGCACCAGGAACCCGCGCCACCCGAGCTCCTCGCCCGTGGCCGAGAGGAGGCTCTGCAGCGAGCCGACGACGACGAACAGCACGACCGGGGTCTTGAACCGCGTGAGGTCGACCGCGCCCTGCCCCGTGAGCCACACGAGGCCGTACGCGACGCCCGCGTACGCCAGCGGCAGCAGGTACGCCAGCACGTTCCACCGCGTGCCGCCCCATCCCCAGCCCTCGCCGCGCACGTCGCGCTGGAACGCGAGCCGCGTGACGAGCGCGCTCACGCCCGGGCACCACATGAGCGCGAGGACGTACAGCCCGCCCTGGGCGCCTAACGATCCGGCGGCGATGATGAGCCACCAGAAGACGGCGCTGAGGCCGAACGTGAGGGCGAGGTACGTGGCCAGCGGCGCGCGCGTGTCGCGGGGCGGCTTCTCCATGGCAATCGCTCCGGTCGTCGGTCGGCTCATCGCTCGATCTTCCCCGTGGCGAGCAGGTTCACCATCTCCGCGATGCGCGCGGAGCGCGTCTCGGGACGCTTCGCGCTCGTGATCCACCGCACGAAGTTCTTGCGGTAGAACGGCGCGATGGAGCGGAACAGCGACCCCGCCTTCGGCGCCGCGTCGAGCGCCGTCGCGATGTCGGCGTCGAGCGATTCCACGAGCGGCCCCTCCGGCACGAGCTCGACGTCGATCGTCGCGCCGGGCACGATGCCGTTGTCGCGGCGCCACGCCGGGCCTAACGGCAGCACGAAGCCGAGCGCGGTGCGATCGAGCACGCCGCGGAAGCGACGGCCGCCGACGTGGCCGGCGACGTAGTGCCGGTCCTTCGGGCCCCACGCGTCGTCGGGGTCGAACGGGAGCTCGACGAACGCGCGGCTGCCGGACTCGGTGAGCGTGCCGGTGAACCGGCGGGGTGCGTTGGTCACCGGGATATCTTGTCGTCGCGGCGCGTGTCGAACCAGAGTCCGCTCGTTCGTCGTGTGGACGGAGGGGAGCCCCGACGACGCACGACCATCACCGGAGAGACCGCATGCGCAAGCTCATCGTGTCGGAGTTCGTGTCGCTGGACGGCGTGATGCAGGCGCCAGGCGGGAAGGACGAGGATCGCGACGGCGGGTTCGAGCACGGCGGCTGGACGTGGCCGTACTGGCACGACGACATCGGCCGGAGCTTCGGCGCGCTCATGGCCGACTGCGACGCCCTGCTGCTCGGCCGCCGCACGTACGAGACGCACGCCGCCGCGTTCGAGCCGATGCCCGCCGGCGACCCGTTCGGCGACATGATGAACGCGCCGCGGAAGTACGTCGTGTCGCGCACGCTGCAGCAGCCGACGTGGCGCAACACGACGATCATCCGCGACGACCCGATGGACGCGGTGCGCGCGTTGAAGGCGGAGCCGGGAAAGAACATCCTCACCGACGGGAGCAGTCAGCTCGTCCACGCGCTGCTCGCGCACGATCTCGTCGACGAGCTGCACCTGCTCCTGTACCCGCTCATGCTCGGCGGCGGCAAGCGTCTGCTGCCGGAGGGCGTGCACGCGACGTTCGGGCTGGTGTCGGCGAGGCCGTATCCGAGCGGGGTCGTGGGACTGCACTACACGCGGCAGCGAGGGTGAGGTCTGCCCGCGCGGCTACCGCCCGATGGCCACCTTGAGCGAGATGGTCCGCACCGTCGCCGCGTTGTACTCCGCCGCGATCCGCGCCTTCGACAGCTGCAGCACCGCGCCCGCCATCGCCTGGCCGCCGCCCACGTGCTCGTCCGACAGCGCCACGACCGCCGACTTCTCGTGCGACGTCGACACGTAGCCGGAGACGCCGACGTACGGCGAGACCGCGACCCATCGCGTCAGCGTGAGCTTCCGGCTCGCGACCAGGTCCATCCCGTACACCGTGAGGTTCGCGTCGGCCGGCCCGTACAGCGACACGAAGCTCCCCCGCGCGGAGGCGGCCCAGCGCCGGTCGGCCCCTCCGAGGAGGCGGCGCTGCACCTGAGCGCCGTAGAAGCCGTAGTTCGCGTTCGGGTTCTTCGTGAAGTACACGCCGACGTCCGTGTTCGCCGACACCCCGACGCGGCCCATGAGGCCGGGGAACTTCAGCCCTTTCCCCTCGGTGAGGTAGTGCGTCGAGTCCGGGTGCACGAACGTGTCGTTCCAGGCGTCGTCCGCGTCGTCGATCCCGGTGTCCCACTGCACCGCCGAGACCTCGAACCGTCCCCTGCCGAGTGGCTCGGCGTCGGCGAGCGGCCGGAAGTAGGCGACCAGCCCGGCTTCCTTCGTGAACTGGCGCCACGCGCCCTGGGTGAGCGACGGGTCCAGCTGGATCGAGCACTCCTTCCACCTCCCGTTGCCGTGCAGGTGGGGCCGGCCGTCGTCGTGGCCGCTGCCGTGGAGCTGCTCCTGCGCGGCGGCCGGGGTGTGGACGACGGCGAACGCGATGGAGATGACCGCCGCGCGTGCGATGAGGTGATGGCGCTTCATATGGGTAACCCCCGTGGGTGAGTCGAGTGACTGCGACGGGGGTGAAGCTCGGCCCGCGGGCCGTCCGGGTCGTCCGGGCCGATCGGATCGGACCACTTCGCCGCGCTGGGGGTGACGGTCAGCCCGAGCGGAGCGAAGGACGCGCCTCCAGCACCTTGCGGTAGGCGGACGGCGTCTGCCCGGTGAGCTTCTTGAACGCCTGGTTGAACGTCGACTTGGACGCGAACCCGGCGTCGAGGCCGAGGGCGAGGATGTTCAGGTGCTTCGTGGCGGGGTCGGCGAGCCGCGCGCGGACCTCGTCGACCCGGTAGGCGTTCACGAAGTCGTAGAACGTCTGCGAGATCTCGCGGTTCAGCACCTCGGACAGCTTGTGCGGCGTGGACTTCAGCCGCTCGGCCAGCGCGGGGAGGGTGAGCTCCGGGTCGCGGTACGGGTGCTCCGTGTCCATCAGCGACAGGAGCGCCGCCTTCAGTCGCCGCGTCTCGAACTCGCCGAGGCCCGAGCGCTCGTAGCGGGCGTCGGTGCGGTCGGCGGGCTGGGCGACGCTCGCGGCCGGCTCGGTCGGCGGCACGGGCGGCGCGTCGGGCGGCGCGTCGGGGACCGGCGCTGGCGCTGGCTCCGGCCGGTCGTACCGGAAGACCTCCGGCTGGCGGAGTCCCTTGTAGCCGATCGCGTAGACGAACGCGGCGACGGCGAGGGAGACGAGGTTGTCGCTGGAGCGCTCGATCGACGGCGGGACCAGGCCGGCGTTCGCCGAGACGACCGCGAGCAGCCAGATGGCCGCGGCGACGGCCGCCAGCGACTGCAGCCACCGGAGGTTGACCCGCTCGGTGTTCGAGTAGCTGTCCTGCACCCGGCGGCGGTGCGCGCGCAGGTACATCACCGTCGCCGCGGAGTACGCGATTCCCGACACGTACTTGGTCGGGTCGAGGAGCCTCAGGACCGTCGGCACGTCGCCGGCCGTCATCCGGTCGAACAGCGCGATCTTCTCGGGTCCGCTCTTCAGATAGATGGGGAGCGTGAGGAGCACGACGCCGACGGCCGGCGCGAGGTGCAGCGCGCCGCGCGCCCCGAAGCGCCACCGCCGGTCGCTCGCCGCCACCGCGTACAGGTACACCAGCGGCCCGAACGTCCACGGCAGCGGATAGGAGATGCCGAAGAAGTGCGGCGCGCTCCGGACCAACCCGGCCGCGTAGTACACCTCCGAGAGCAGCGACACCGTGAACGCCGCCATGAGCGCCGCGAGCAGGCGGTTCGCCGTGCGGTTGGTGCGGTGGGCGGCGAGCGCCACGGCCAGCAGGAGGCCCTGCACGGCGCCCGCGAGCTCGGCGAGGTGGATCCAGTCGATCGTGACTTGCACGGACGGCGCGGGTGGGGCGGACGGGGCAAGGTGCGGCGTCCGCGAGCGGGCGGCCAGGGGGTCGGCGACGAGGCGGCCCCGGCACTCGGTCGTTAGGCGCTGCGCCGCGGCCTAACGCCTCGTCACGCCGGCCCGTACACGATCGCGTACTTCCCGATGCTCCGCGCCTGCTTCCATCGCGACTCGAGATCCGACCGGTGGCACGCCGGCGACTTCGTGTACGTGCACTCGTAGATCTCGCCGTCCAGCAGCAGCGTGTCGTGCGTGATGAAGCCGGTCTTGTCGCAGAACGCGAAGTGGTACAGCTGCCCCGGCTTCGTGTCCGCCTGGATCTCCTCCACCGTCGTGTACAGCCCCGCGCGCGTCGACACGCCGGCCGGCCGCTTCGGCGAGCCCTTGAGCGCCGCGTAGCCGTAGCGGCGGCCGAGCACCTTCGCGTCGTCGGCGCCGCCCGAGGCCTGGCTCGCGTCGTACTGCGCGTTGTGCAGGTTGCCCGCGTGCCAGATGGAGAGCAGCACGTTCGCGAGCGACGTGCAGTTGCTCGACACCGGCACCTTCATGTCGAACAGCGCCGTCATCGACCCGCCGGGCTTCGTGCAGATCGCCCAGCTCACGTCGCCGTTCAGCGCGAGGCCCCACGTCAGCATGGAGCCGTTGCCGTGGTCGGACCAGCCGTACGGGAGCTTCGTCGACTGCGCGGTATCGAAGAACGCGCGCACGCCCGACGCGCCGTTGGCGCCGCCCGGGAGCGGCACGAGCACGCCCGCCGCTTCGGCGAGCGGGAGCAGCTTGCCTTCGGGGTCGTGGCCCTGCACGAACGGGCGCGTCGGGAAGAAGCCGTAGTCCGCCTGATACTGCTGCCACGCCTCGGTGGTCTTCTTTCCCCACCCACCGTCGGGGATGACGCCCTTGTAGCCGGCGAGGTAGAGCAGCTGCTGCACGCGCTTCACCTCGGTGCCGTGCTTCACGCCGCCCTCTCCGGTCTTCTTGGTGACGATGGTGAACGTGCCGGGCATCGTATGACTCCGGTGCTGGGATGACGGTGGCTCGGTTCGCGCGGGCAGACTACGGGAGCTCCGTCGTCACGGCATGGGTCAAAATGCGGATGGGCGATGAGGCACGAGGCGAGGGCAACTGCCACCGGGGATGAACGGATCGCGAAGATCCGTTCGATCCTTTCATCCCCATTGGTCGTTGCCCTCGCGTGAACGCGCCGTTCGCCGACAACGCCCGGCAGGCCGGCCGCGTAAGCGCCGTAGCAGCACGCCACCCGAACCATCGCCCCTCGGATGCCGCTCAACCGCCGCGAGTTCCTCCAGGGCACCGCCGCCGCCGCCGCCGCGCTCTCGGCCCTCGCCCCGCAGCGCGCGCTCGCCGCGCAGGCCTACGCCGCGCCCGCGTTCCCGCCTCCCGACGACGCCGTCGCGCTGGCCCAGCGCGCCGTCGAGGCGGCGAAGGCCGCCGGCGCCAGCTACGCCGACTGCCGCGTCAGCCGCAACCAGACGCAGAACGTGTTCACGCGCGAGCGACGCGTGCAGGGCGCGGTCGACAACGAGACGTCGGGCTTCGGCGTGCGCGTGCTCGTCGACGGCGCGTGGGGCTTCGCCGCGAGCCGCGACGTCACCGCCGACGAGGTCGTGCGCGTTGCGCGACAGGCGATCGCGCAGGCGCGGGCGAACCGCGCGTCGCAGCTGCGTCCCGTCACGCTCGCGCCGAAGGATCCGACGCCGGGCGGCACGTGGAAGAGCCCCATCCGGGTCGACCCGTTCACGGTGCCCATCGAGGAGAAGGTCGCGCTGCTGCTCGCCGCGAACGAGGCCGCGTTGAAGGTCCAGGGCGCGCGCTTCGTTCAGTCGAGCATGTTCTTCCTGCGCGAGGACAAGACGTTCGCGTCGAGCGACGGCACCGTCACGCAGCAGACGATCTACCGCGCGCAGCCGAGCATGACGGTGACGGCGGTGTCGAGCGACTTCAAGGACTTCCAGACGCGCGAGTCCACCGACGTCATGCCGCGCGGGCTCGGCTACGAGCACGTGCTCGACGCGAAGCTCGTCGAGAACGCGCCGCGGTGGGCGCAGGAGGCGGTGGAGAAGCTCTCCGCGAAGCCCGTCGAGGTGGGACGCTACGACCTCGTGCTGCATCCGACGAATCTCTGGCTCACCATCCACGAGACCATCGCGCACCCCACGGAGCTCGATCGCGCGATGGGCTACGAGGCGAACTACGCCGGCACGAGCTTCGTCATGCCGCCGGAGAAGGTGCTCGGCACGCTGCGCTACGGCTCCGACCTGCTGAACATCCAGGGCGACCGCTCGCAGGTCGGGTCGCTCAGCGCGTGCGGCTGGGACGACGAGGGCGTCGTGCCCGACACGTTCATGATCATCCGCAACGGCATCGTCGTCGACTACCACGCCACCACGCGCGACCAGGCGCCGTACCTCGACTGGTGGTACAAGAAGCAGGGCAAGCCGGTGCGCTCGCACGGCTGCTCGTACGCGCAGAGCTGGGGCGACGTGCAGTTCTCGCGCATGCCGAACGTGTCGCTGCTCCCCGGCGCGAAGGAGCAGAGCTTCGAGGATCTCATCGCGGCGACCGACCGCGGCATCGCGATCAAGGGCGACGGCTCGTTCTCCATCGACCAGCAGCGCTACAACGGGCAGTTCGGCGGGCAGCTGTTCTACGAGATCAAGGGCGGCAAGATCGTCGGCATGCTGAAGGACGTCGTGTACCAGTTCCGCACGCCGGAGTTCTGGAAGTCGATGGACATGATCGGCGGCAAGTCGAGCTACTTCCTCGGCGGCGCGTTCGGCGACGCGAAGGGGCAGCCGGTGCAGGCGAACGCGGTGACGCACGGATGCGTGCCGGCGCGGTTCCGCAACGTGAACATCATCAACACCGGGAGGACCGCGTGACGGGCCCGCGTTCGTTGTTCGACCAGCCTAACGCTCCGCGCTATCTCTCCCGCGCCGACGCCGAGGCGCTCGCGAGGAAGGTGCTCGGCTTCGCGACTGCGGACGAGACGCGCGTCGTCATCCAGAGCGGCGCGCGCATGGGCACCCGCTTCGCGAACAACCAGATCACGACGAGCGGCGACCGCTACGACGTCACCGTGCAGGTGCGGAGCGCCGTCGGCAAGCGCAGCGCGACCGCCACGTCGAACGGTCTCGACGACGACTCGCTCCGCCGCGCCGTGGGGAGCGCCGAGCGCCTCGCGCGCCTCATGCCCGAGGACCCCGAGGCGATGCCGGAGCTCGGCCCGCAGCAGTTCGCCGAGTCGCGCGGGTGGAGCGACGCGACGGCGAGCATGGAGCCCGCGGCGCGCGCCACGACGATCGACCGCGTCACCGGCCCCGCGAAGGCGGCGGGGCTCATGAGCACCGGCTACCTCGAGGGGCAGGCGGGCTCGGTGGCCGTCGCGAACTCGAAAGGGCTGTTCGCCTACGCGCGGCAGACGGAGAGCGTGCTGACGACGACGGTGCGCACCGCGGACGGCACCGGCTCCGGCTGGGGCGGCGGCGCGCACTGGGACGTGTCGAAGCTCGACGCCGCCGCGATGGGGCGCACCGCGATGCAGAAGTGCCGCGCGTCGGTGAACCCGGTCGCCATCGAGCCCGGTCGCTACACGACGATCCTCGAGCCGACCGCGGTCGGCAACCTCGTGCAGCTCCTGTTGGGTGCGGCGAACGCGCGCAGCGCCGACGAGGGCCGCTCCTTCTTCACGAAGCCCGGCGGCGGCAACAAGATCGGCATGAAGGTCATGGACGAGCGCGTGACGATCGTCTCCGACCCGATGGACGACGACACCGCGACCGCGCCGTTCACGCTCGAGGGACTCCCCGGCAAGCGCGTCGTGTGGATCGAGAACGGCGTCGTGAAGAACCTCGCCTACGACCGCTACTGGGCGCAGAAGACGGGGCACGAGCCCAACGCCAGCGGCGGCGGTGGCGGGTTCGGCGGGGGCGGCGGCGGTGGTTTCGGCGGCGGCGTCCCCGGTGGCCTGAAGATGTCGGGCGCCGACAAGTCGCTCGAGGATCTCATCGCCGAGACGCAGCGCGGGCTGCTCGTCACGCGCTTCTGGTACATCCGCGCCGTGGACCCGCGCACGGTGCTCTACACCGGCCTCACGCGCGACGGCACGTTCCTCATCGAGAACGGCAAGATCACGAAGGCGGTGAAGAACCTGCGCTTCAACGAGTCGCCGGTGTTCATGCTGAACAACCTCGAGGCGTTAGGCCGGCCGATCCGCGTGAGCGCGAGCGAGGGCGGCGGCCCCGGGCTCGCCGTCGTCATGCCGCCGATCCGCGTGCGCGACTTCAACTTCTCGAGCATCTCCGACGCCGTGTGAGAGCGAGGGCAGGAGGGCAGGAGGGCGCGCGCGAAACGCGCGAGGGCAGGATAGCCACAAGGTCTCCTGCCCTCCCGCCCTCCTGCCCTCCTGCCCTCCTGCCCTCCTGCCCTCCTGCCCTCCTGCCCTCTCCCGTCAGCGCGCCCCGTCGCCCCGCGCGAACGTCACCACGTCCGCGCCGACGTTCATCCCGTGCACCTTGCCGTTGTCGATGTCGCTCCGGTAGTGGATGCCGCCGTACAACCGCGAGATCCCTGCCTCGTCGGCCATCTGCAGGAAGCTCGACGCGCCCTCCGGGAACACGTAGCCCAGCACCGTCGCCGCCGCGGCGGAGAACGTGGAGTGGCCCGACGGGTACGCGGGGAAGTTCGGCAGCCCGATCACCGTCTTGATCGCCGGGTCCATCTGCGTCGGGCGCGGGTTGAAGTAGCGGTACTTCGTCTGCCAGCACGCGACGCCCGCGTCGTGCATCGCGACGTTCAGCAGCGCGAACGTGCGCGCCGCGCGCACCTCGCTCATGTTCGCCTTCGCCACGTACGACGTCGCGATCGCGTTCCAGTGCCCGGGCGGCGTGTAGGTGCCGGCGCCGTCGTTCCACTTCTGCGCGATCGCGAGCTGCGCGCTCGTCAGGTGCGTCACGACGTCCTTCACCTCGGCGAGGTCCGCCTTGAACTTCGCCGACGACGTCGACGGCGGCGGCGCGATCGCCGCGAGCACGGCGGGGCTCGCGACCCACGTGCGGACCTGCCCGAAGTTCGGCAGCATCGGCGGACGCGCCGGCGCTTCCTGGCTCACCCACGCGACCTCGCCCTTGGCCGTCGTCGAGTCGAACAGCGCCTTCCACTGCGCGGGCGTGCCCACGGCGTTGCGCGTGCCGTCGGCGCCCGCACGCGCGACCACGAGCGCGGCGATCGCCTTGCCTAACGCGAGCCCCGCCGCGACGTCGCTCGCCGTGGCGCGTCCCGCGTCGATCGCCGCCTCGCGCTCCTCGGCCGCCTTCTTCGTGATCTCCTCGAGCGCGGCCGGGAAGAGCAGCTTGAGCATCTCCGCCGTCACGCCGGAGAGCACCGCGTCCTCCGAGGGATACGCGGGCAGGTCCGTCGCCGGCAGCAGTGCCCGAACGCTCGCGTCGGCCTTGGCCGGCGACGGGCGGTTGTAGCGGTACTTCCAGTACCACGCGGCCTTCAGCGCCTCGTACTGCGCCACCGCCACGTAGCTGTAGGCGCGCGCGGCGTACGGCGGGTTCGCGAACGGGAACGCCGGGTCGCCGAACGGGTTCTCCGCGTCGGGCGCCGGATACGTGCCGTCGTCGCGCGGCGCGGGCGGCAGGTTGTAGCGGGCCACGAGCTCGCGCTGGATCTGGTTCCACCGCAGCACGCCGCCGCCGGCCCAGTAGTCGATCCCCGCGCGCTGCGCCGCGGTGAGGTGCGACTGGGCCGCCTTCACCGCCTCGACCTCCGTGCGGTACGCGTCGCTCGTCGCGGCGGCGGGCGCGGCGACGGCCACCTGGTCGGGGCCGTTCAGCACGAGCATGCGCCACGTGCCCGCGTCGGCATCGACGTTCGCCGGCCGCAGCGTCGGCAGCACCTCGGTGAGCGTCACCGTGCGGTCGCAGCTCAGCGCGAGCCACACGGTGCCTAACAGGATCGCCGCCGCCGCGCGGCGGCGCGTCTCAGCGCCCGAACGCATACGTCACCCCGCCCATGAGCATCGTGGACTGGCCGACGTTGCGGCCGTCGAGCACGCGCGCGGCACCGATGCCCAACGTGACGGCGGACGGCGCCGGCAGCGTGTACATCGCCTCGGCGTGCACCTTCGTGAAGTTCATGCGGTTCGACACGAACGGCATGTCCTGCCGGCGGATGTCGCCGCCGCCGAGCGTGCGCTGCACCGCGAGCCCGACCGGCACGCACCAGCGCCCGCGCTGGTAGCCCGTCTCCGCGCCGTAGTCGGCGACGTCGGGCATCGCCACCTCGTCGCTGAGGACGAGCTGTCCGTCGGTGTAGTACGCGGGCCGGTTCAGGTGCACCGTGGAGCGCCACACATGGCCTGACGACGCGTTCGCGAACCAGCCCGCGCGGTCGTGCACCTGCACCACGCCGCGCACGAACGCGGCCCGGCTCCCGAGCCCGATCGACAGCGGCAGGAAGTCGGGCGTGTAGTCGCTCGTCGGCACGCTCCCGCCGGCGATCGCGGAGGCGATCAGCGTCGCGCGGCCGGCGAGCGTCGCGCGCAGCAGCCGCACCTTCGCCGCCGCGGTGAGGTCCTGGAACCCGTGCATCGGGCTCAGCACCCCCTCGCTCGCCGTCGTGTGCACGTACGGCAGCGACGCGAACACGCTCAGTCGGCGGCTCACGCCGTACGCGGCGCTCCAGCCGACGCGCTGCGTCGTGAGCGTGCCGATGTTCTCGTTGTCGCGCTTGAGGGATCCCTCCCAGTACCGATCCCACCGGTCGGTGGCGTAGTCCACGCCGAGCCGCAGCTCGCGCGGCTGCACGAAGAACCCGTCGGTGAGCGACTGCGCGTGGGCGTGGACGGCGGGGAGGATCGCGAGGGCGGCGATCGCGAGCGACGGCATGCGCGGCGTCCAGCGGGCACGCGCGTGGGCGGGCGGGACCATGCGGCAGGCTGCGGGGGGAGGTACTCGGGGACGGGCCCGTGGGCCCGGAACGCCAAGGTACGATCCGCCGGTCGGACCGCGCCAGAGCCGGCGCGCCCCGTGTACCTTTCGAGCCACCCCTCACGTCACACTTTCGTATGGCTACCGACGTCGTCGCCCGCAACAACGTGAAGGTGTTCGGACGTGGTACGCAGCCGATGCTGTTCGCGCACGGCTTCGGCTGCGACCAGAACATGTGGCGGTTCGTCACGCCCGCGTTCGAGAATGACTACCGCATCGTCCTGTTCGACTACGTCGGCTCGGGCAAGTCGGACCTCTCGGCCTACGACGCGCGGCGGTATGCGTCGCTCGACGGCTACGCCGACGACGTGCTCGACGTCGTGCACGCGCTCGATCTGCGCGACGTCATCTTCGTCGGCCACTCGGTGAGCGCGATGGTCGGCGTGCTCGCCGCGAACCGCGAGCCGGACCGCTTCGCGCGTCTCGTGCTCATCGGCCCGTCGCCGCGCTACATCGACGACGCGTCGGCCGACTACGTCGGCGGCTTCGAGCGCTCCGACATCGAGGGGCTGCTCGAGACGATGGACAAGAACTACATCGGCTGGGCGAACTTCCTCGCGCCGGCGATCATGAAGAACCCCGATCAACCGGAGCTCGGCCAGGAGCTCACCGAGAGCTTCTGCTCCACCGACCCGGTGATCGCGCGCCGCTTCGCCGAGGCGACGTTCTTCGCCGACAACCGCGCCGACCTCGCGCGCGTGCGCGTGCCGTCGCTCGTCCTCCAGTGCTCCGACGACATCATCGCGCCGCTCGCCGTGGGCGAGTACCTGCGGCGCGAGCTGCCGGGCAGCACGGTGCGCGTGATGCACGCCACCGGGCACTGCCCGCACATGAGCGCGCCCGACGAGACGATCGCGCTCATCGAGGAGTACCTCGCGGCCGAACCGGCGGCGGTGCGTTAGGCACGGCTCGTGGACCCGCTGCTCGACACCCTCCCGTGCGGCTTCGTGTCGTTCGCCGACGACGGCACGGTCCGCGAGACGAACGCGACGCTCCGCGCGCTGCTCGGCTACGCGGAGGGCGAGGTCGAGGGGCGCCACGTGGAGACCCTGCTCACCGTCGCGGGGCGGATCTTCTTCCAGACGCACCTCTTCCCGCTGCTCCGCCTGCACGGCGCGGCGCAGGAGATCTTCCTGCTGCTGCGGCGCAAGGACGGCGGCGAGGTGGGCGCGCTCGTGAACGCCGCGCGCCGCGAGCGTGGCGAGGCCGGCTCCGCCGGCGGGCCGGGCGCGGTGGTGTGCGACTGCGTGCTGCTCGAGGTGCGCGAGCGCCGGAAGTACGAGGACGAGCTGCTGCGCGCGCGCCGCGCCGCGGAGGCCGCGAACGCGCTGCTCGAGGAGCAGGCGGTGGAGCTCGAGCTGCAGCATCAGCAGCTCCAGGAGCAGGCGGCGGAGCTGGAGCAGGCGCGCGACGACGCGGAGCAGGCGAACCGCGCGAAGAGCCAGTTCCTCGCGACGATGAGCCACGAGCTGCGCACGCCGCTGAACGCGATCGGCGGCTACTGTCAGATCCTGGAGCTCGGCATCCACGGCGCCCTCACCGACGCGCAACGCGACGCGCTCGGCCGCATCGCCCGCGCGCAGCAGCACCTGCTGCGGCTCATCAACGAGGTGCTGAACCTCGCGCGCGTCGAGTCGGGACGCGTCGAGTACACGATCGAGCCGATGTCCGTCGCCGACGTCGTCGCGAGCGTGACGCCGCTACTCGAGCCGCAGATCGCCGCGAAGACGCAGACGTTCGCGGTCTCGACGCCCCCTGACCTGCGCGCGCGCGCGGCGACCGCGACAAGGTGCAGCAGATCCTCATCAACCTGCTCACGAACGCGGTGAAGTTCACACCCGCCGGCGGCCGCGTGGCGATCGAGGCGGAGCGCGACGGCGCGGGACGGGTGCTCGTGCGCGTGACGGACACCGGCATCGGCATCGGCGCGAGCGAGCGCGAGCGCATCTTCGAGCCGTTCGTGCAGGCCGAATCGGGCGAGCGCCGTCAGGTGGAAGGGACGGGGCTCGGCCTCGCGATCAGCCGCTCGTGGGCGCGCGGCATGGGCGGCGACCTCACGGTCCAGAGCGCGCTGGGCGGCGGCTCCACGTTCACGCTGGCACTGCCTAACGCCGTCTGATTTTGAACCGCAGAGGGCCGCAGAGAACATCAACAGCAAATACCTGGGGGATGAAAGGATCCCAGGATCCTGAGGATCCTTTCATCCCCAGATCTCTTGCTGTCGAAGAGGCAGTCCTCTGCGGTTCGATGTGGTTCACCGCATCACGCGTCGCGGGTCACGCGCACCCCCGCCAACGCGAACCGGATCGCCCCGTCCACGTACCGCTGCTGATCGATGCGGCGGTCGAGGCGGTCGGCGATGATCGTCGACACCACGCCGTGCAGCGTCGCCCACAGCGCCGTCGCGGCGATGCGCGCGTCGTCGGGGGCCGCGACGCTCTCGGGCACGTACGCGGTCACGAGATCCGCGATGAGATCGAAGTTGCGCCGCGCTCGGCGGAACAGCTCCTTCGGGTACCGCGCCATGCGGTCCGAGTGGAACATGTACATGATCTCGTAGAACTCGCGGTTCGCGAGCCCGAACTCCACGTAGGCGCGGCAGATCGCCTCGAGCTTGTCGCGCGGCGTGCCGTCGGCGTCGGCGATGTCGGTCATGCGCCGGTACCACCGCTCGAAGCCCTCGTCCATGAGCGTGTGGACCAGCTCGTCCTTGCCCGCGAAGTAGAGGTAGATGCTGCTCACCGAGCACCCGACCGCGTTCGCGACGTCGCGCATGCTGAGGTCGCGGTAGCCCTCGCGAACGAGGAGCTGGCGCGCGGCATCGAGGACGGCGGTGCGGAGGTCGGTCTCGCGGCGGACGTGCATCACGCTCGCATCACGCTCGGGTGAACGGTGTTCGGGACGCCCCGAAGGGGATAGTGCCCGGCCCCGGACCGCGCAAGTGACGAGGCGCGGCGTCGCGGTGACGGGCACGAGGCGACGACGCTGTCGGCCGCGCCGCCGACGCTCGCATCTTGGCGCCATGCATCGGTCCTCCACGTGCACCCGCCGCGACTTCGTGCGATTCGGCGCCCTCGGCGCGGCGTCGCTCGCCGGCACGTCGCTCGGCGCGTGCCGACTGTTCGAGCCGAAGACGTCGAGCGGCGACTCGCCCGCCGCGCACCTCGTCTCGCGCCCCGGCGCCGCCACCGGCGCACGCGGGCCGCTCACGCCCGGCCTCGAGCCGCTCGACGTCGACACCTCGCAGGAGGTGCTGCTCTACGTCCCGACCGGCTACACGCCGGACCGACCAGCGCCGCTCGCCGTCGCGCTGCATGGCGCGGGACAGAGCGCGCGCACCGGCATCACGCCGCTCATGGCGCAGGCCGACGCGGTCGGGCTCATCGTCGTCGCGCCGCAGTCGGTGGGGTCGACGTGGGACTTCATCCGGGGCACGTATGGCCCCGACGTCGCGAACATGGACAAGGCGCTCGCGCGCGTCTTCCGCGACGCGAACGTCGACCCGGCGCGCATCGCGCTCACCGGCTTCTCCGACGGCGCGAGCTACGCGCTGTCGTTAGGCCTCACGAACGGCGACCTGTTCACCCGGCTGGTCGCGTTCTCGCCGTGCATCCTTTCGCCGGCCGCCCGCCGCGGCAAGCCGTCGATCTTCGTGTCGCACGGCACGCGCGACGGGGTGCTCCCGATCGACTCGTGCAGCCGCCGCTTCGTGCCGTCGCTGCGCGCCGACGGCTACGCGGTCACCTACCGCGAGTTCGACGGGCCGCACATGGTGCCGTCCGCGATCGCCGCGGAGGCAGCGGCGTTCATCATGCGCGCCTGACGGGACTCCACGTACGCGTTTCAGTAGGACTGAAGTGAGGACTGAAGGAGGACTGAAGAAGGACAACAACAAAGACGTTGTGTTGGTCCTTCTTCAGTCCTCCTTCAGTCCTTCTTCAGTCCAACGAACACTCGTACGTGGAGTCATGCCGCGACCGCGAGACCCTCCACCTCCACGAGAAGCGAACGGTGCATGCAGACCGTGTGCGATCGCCCCGTCTTCTCCGGGTACAGCGACCGATCGGCGCGATCGTACCCGACCGCCTCGAAGAACTCCGAGCTCACGGTGTGCGCGAACAGGCTCGCGTGCCCGCGCGCGAGCGCGAGCCGCTCCACGGCCGCCACCACGAGCCGGCCGAGCCCGCGGCCGTGCGCGTCGCGCGCCACGGCGAGCGACACCAGCTCGGCCAGCGACGGCGAGTACTCCCGCAGCGCGCCGCACGCGAGCACGCGGCCGCGCGCGTCCACCGCGACCACGTAGTCGTCCACCGCGCGCGCCACGTCGGCCGCGGTGCGCGGAAGCAGGATCTCCTCTTCCGCCCACTCCGCGACGAGCGCGGCGATCCCCGGCACGTCGTTAGGCACGGCCCGCCGCACGGCGACGGCACCCGTGAGGACATCGCGCGACGGCGTCACTTCGGCGGCGCTCCGGACGTCAGCACGCCCTCGAGGACGGAGAGGCCGCGCGCGAGATCCTCGCGCGAGATGACGAGCGGCGGCAGGATGCGCAGCGTGTACTCGCCCGCCGTCAGCACGAGCAGCCCGGCCTGGCGCGCGCGCTCCACGATCGCGCCCGCGCTCTCGTGCGTGTCGACGCCCCACATGAGCCCCGCGCCGCGCACCGCGCGGATCTTCCCCGTGCGCTCGCCGAGCGCGCGCAGCTGCTCGCCGAACCAGGCGCCCGTCTCGCGCACGTGCGCGAGCAGCGCCGGGTCGCCGAGGCGCGAGAGCACGTAGTTCGCCACGTGCGCCACGAGCGGCCCGCCGCCGAACGTCGTGCCGTGGTCGCCCGGCTTGATCGCGGCCGCGATCTCCGCGTTCACGAGGATCGCGCCCATCGGCAATCCGCCGGCGAGCGGCTTCGCGAGCGTCACCATGTCCGGCTCCACGCCGGTCGTCTCGTACGCGAACAGCGTCCCGAGCCGACCGAGGCCGCACTGGATCTCGTCGAACACGAGCGCGATGCGGCGCTCCGTCGTCATCGCCCGCAGCTCCTTCAGGAGCCCCGGAGCGACGACGCGCACGCCGCCCTCGCCCTGGATCGGCTCCACGATCACGGCCGCCACGCGCTCGCCGTCGAGCACCACGTCGAGCTCACGGATGTCGCGCTCGGCGATCGTCACGCCGCCGGCGAGCGGGCGGAACGGGGCGCGGTACGCGGGACGGTCGGTGGCCGCGAGCACGCCCAGCGTGCGCCCGTGGAACGCGCCGCGCAGGCTCACGATCTCGTGCTTCGCGCACGCGCCGAACACGCCCAGCTCGTCGCCCGGCGGCGCGGCGATCGCGCGCGCCCACCGGCGCGCGAACTTGAACGCGCCCTCGTTCGCCTCCGCGCCCGAGTTGCAGAAGAACGCCTTGCTCGCGAACGAGCGCTCCACGAGCCACGCCGCGAGCTGCTCGCCGGGCGCGGTGCGGAACAGGTTCGACGCGTGCACGATCCCCGACGCCGCGCCCTCCTGGATGGCGCGCACGAGCCCCGCGTCGCCGTAGCCCAGCGCGTTCACGGCGATGCCGCTCGTGAAGTCGAGGTACGCGTTCCCCTCGGCGTCCCACAGCGTGACGCCCTCGCCGCGCACGAGCTCCATCGGCGCGCGCTTGTACGTGCCTAACAGCGCGTCGGCGGATCCGGCGGCGGTCGTGGGGGAGACGAGAGTGGCCATGGGAGAGACTCGTGTCGCTGTGTGGAATGGGGCCGTTCGTATCTCGCGCGGAGACGCGGAGGACTTCCTTGGCTGTGTGAATGGACCGCAGAGGCCGCAGAGGGCCGCAGAGGACTGCCTCTTTGAATTGAACCACAGAGGACACGGAGGACACGGAGGAGAGCCACTCTTGTTTGGTTTCCTCTGTGTCCTCCGTGTCCGCTGTGGTAAGAAAAGCAGTTGCCGTTCTCTGCGGCTCTCTGCGACCCTCTGCGGTTCAATTCGAAAAGCGTCCTCCGCGTCCCCGCGCGAGAAATCGCCGAGCGTCAGGCCGACGATGTGGCTCGCGTGCCTGCCCGGACGATCGTCGTGCCGGCCGACGCGTCGCCTAACGCGGCGAGGTCGCCGATGCGGACGTGGTCGACGCCGGCGAGCAGCGCGTGGCGCGCGGCCTCGAGCTTCGCCGCCATTCCGCCCGCCGCGGTGCCGTCGGCGACGAGCGACGCGGCGGCGGCGAGGTCCAGCTCGCGCACCAGTGCGCCGTCGCGCAGCACGCCCGGCACGTCGGCCATGAAGAACAGCTCCGCCGCGCCGAGCGCGATCGCGATCGCCGCCGCGGCGTCGTCGCCGTTCACGTTGAGCGCGACACCCGCGCGCTCCGTGCTCGCCGAGACGGGGCTGATCACCGGGCAGTGGCCCGCGCCGAGCAGCAGCTCGAGCAGCGCCGCGTCCACGCGCGCCGGCTCGCCCACGAGGCCCAGCGCCGGGTTCGACGTCGGCGCCGCCTGCAGCAGCGCGCCGTCCTCGCCCGACAGGCCGAGCGCGGGCACGCCGGCCGCGCGGAAGTCGGACACGAGCTGCTTGTTCGCGAGGCCGGAGAGGCCCATGCGAATGATCTGGATGTCCGCCTCGCTCGTGACTCGACGGCCGCCGACGAACACCGGCGCGAGGCCGCGCGCGCGCTGCAGCTCGCTCACGACGTCGCCGCCGCCGTGCACGACCACGAGCCGACCGCCCGTCGCGCGCCACACCGCGGCGACGGCATCGGGCAGCTCGACCGCGCCCTGCGTGCGGCCGCCCAGCTTGACGACGATGGTCGCGTTAGGCGCGCTCACCGCGGCAGCCCCGCGGCCTCGTCGAGGCCGAGCATGAGGTTCGCGTTCTGCAGCGCCTGTCCCGCGGCGCCCTTCACGAGATTGTCGATCGCCGAGAGCACGAGCAGCGTCGGACGCCGCATCCCCTGGAGCGGCATCGCGGCGATGCGCACGACGTTGCGCCGCGTCACGTCGCGCAGCGCCGGCGACACGTTCCCGTCGACGATCTCCACGAACGGCTCGCCCGCGTAGCGCTCGCGCCAGAGCCCGGCCACGTCGTCAGGCAGCTCCGTCACGGGCACGGTCATCGTCGCCAGGATGCCGCGGTGCACGGGGAGCAGGTGCGGCGTGAACACGAGGTCCACGTCGGCGCCGAGCCGCTCCATCGTCGCGCGCATCTCGGGCAGGTGGCGATGCACGTTGCCGGCGCCGTACGCGCGGAAATCCTCCGTCACCTCGCCGAACAGCATGTCGGCCTTCGGCGAGTTGCCGGCCCCCGACACGCCGCTCGCCGCGGCGACGCTCACGACCGCGCCCTCCGGCAGCAGCCCACGCTCGGCCAGCGGCGCGAGACCGAGGAGGACCGACGTCGGATAACAGCCCGGGTTCGCGACCACGTCGGCGCCCCTGACATCGTCGCGGAACAGCTCCGGCAACCCGTAGGGTACCTCCACGCTCTCCGTTCCACGCTCCACGCTCGCTCCGCCGCCCGACATGGCGAGCGTGGAGCGTGGAGCGTGGAGCGCGGAGAGAACCTCCGGCTTGATGTGCCCGGGCCGCAGATCCGACGACAGATCGACCACCTTCGCGCCGGCGGCGCGGGCGCGGGCCGACCAGGTGGCCGACGCGCCGTGCGGCAGCGCGCTGAAGACGAGCGCCGCCTCGTCCAGGCGGGCGTCGTCGGGGGCGACGAACGTGACGTCGATCGGCGCGCCGGTGCCCGCGGCGCGCACGCGCGCGGTCTCGCCACGCCGGGAGTCGGCGCTCGCGAACCGGAGCGAGAGCTGCGGATGGCCGGCCACGAGGCCGCAGAGCTCACGCCCCGCGTAGCCACTCGCGCCCAACACGCCGACCGGGATCTTATGCATGGTGAATGCATAATCTTGCAGCCACCCCGCGTCAACCGCTTGGGCGCCCGATGTTTACCTCGCCCCGCGCCGGAGTCAGTCCGCGCGCAGCGCCTCGGTCGGGTTCACGCGCGTCGCTCGACGCGCCGGCACCAGGCTCGCCGCCGCCGCCACGCCGAGCAGCGAGACGGCCACCGCCGCGATCACCGTGGGCTCGCGTGGCGACGTGTCGAACAACAGGTCGGCCACCCAGCGGGCGCCGACGAGCGCGAGGACGAGCCCCATGCCCACGCCGACGGCCGCGATGCGAAGCCCGTCCCCGACGACGAGCCGCGCCACGGCCGGACGCGCCGCGCCGAGCGCGATGCGCACCCCGATCTCGCGCGTGCGCTGCGCCACCGCGTACGCCACCGCCGCGTACAGCCCGAGCGCGGCGAGCAGCGCGGCGAGCGCGCCGAACGCCGTGAACACCGCCGCCCCGATCCGCCACGGCCGGATCTGTGGGTCGAGCGCGTCGCCCAGCCGGTGCACGTCCACGTACGGCAGCCCCGGGTCGAGCTCCCGCAGCACCCGCTCGACGGTGCGCTCCATCCCGCGCGCCCCCGGCGCGGCGCGCACGAGCAGCACGCGGTCGCCCACGTCGGTCGGGTCGAGCGGCACATAGAGCCACAGCCGCTGGTCCTCGCGGATCTGGAACGTGTGGGCGTTCCGCACCACGCCGACCACCCGGGCGCACGCGTCCGGCGCCCACGTCGGATACACGCACTCCCCGAGCGGCGAGCGCCCCGGCCACGCCACGCGCGCGAGCGCTTCGTTCACCACCACCACCGGCGCCCCGCCGCGATCGGCCGGCAGGAACCCTCGGCCGCTCGCGATGCGCATCCCGCTCGCGTCGAAGAAGCCGTCCGAGACGTAGTTGACGAACGGCACCCCCTTCGACGTGCTCAGCACCTCGCCGGCGGGCTGCAGACGGAAGCTCCCTCCCTGCGCCGTGCGGAGCGGCGCGCTGACCGACACGCTCGCGCTCCGCACGCCGGGCACCGCGCGCAGCCGCTCCAGCGCCCGCTCGTGGAACGCCATCACGTCCGGTCCCGGCCGGCCGGTTCCGGTGAAGTCGATCCGGACGACGAACGAGTGGTCCGGATCGAGCCCGAGGTCCATCGTCGTCACGCGGTGCAGGCTGCGCACGAACAGCCCGGCGCCCACCAGCAGCACGGCGGAGAGCGCGCTCTGCGACACCAGCAGCCCCCGGTACAGTGACGATCGCCGCGTCGCCCCGTGCTGCGCGCCGTCGCGCAGTCCCGCCGCCACGTCGCGCCGGGTCTGCAGCACGGGAACGAGACCGGTCAGCACGGCCGCCGCGACCACCGTCCCCGCGAACAGCGCGACCGTATGCCAGTCCACCCCCGCGCTCTCCGCGATCATCCCGGGCAGCAGCACGCGACGCACCCACGCGCCGCCGACCGCGATCACCATCGCCGCAGCGACGCCGCCCGACAGGGCCAGCGCAGCGCTCTCCACGAACAGGAGCGCGGCGAGTCGGCGCCGGCTCATGCCGAGCGCGAGCCGCACCGCGATCTCGCGGCGACGGCGCAGGGCGCGCAGCAGAAGCAGGCTGGCCACGTTCGCGCACGCGATCGCCAGCAGCACCCCCGCCACGCCGACGAGCCACGCGGCCACGGTCGCCTCCGGGATGCGGCGCCCGTCGAAGCCGGCGGCACCGGTGAGCGGGCCGAGCGACACGTGCGTCCGGAAGTGGCTGCGGTACTGCGACGGGAACGTCCGATCCTCCTCTTCCACGAGGAGTTTTTGGAGGCGCGACAGCTCCGCGGCCACGCGCGCCGGCGGGACGTCGGGGCGCGGACGCACGACGAACTTCAGGTTCGACGAGCTCGCGAACGTGTGCCACGTCGCCGGCCGCCCCTGCCCGTCCGCCTCGGTGAACAGCGGGAGCCACACGTCCGTGTCGGTGAGATCCACGCCACGGAACCCGCGCGGCGCGACGCCGACGACGCGATACGGGAGTCCCTTCACGTGGAGCGTGGTGCCGACCACCGCCGGATCACCGCCGAAGCGCCGCTGCCAGAACGCGTGGCCCAGCACGACCACGCGTGCGCCGGTCGCCGGGTGCGCCTCGTCGTCGGCGATGAAGCGGCCGAGCGCGGGGCGGGTGCCGAGCGTTCGCCAGAACCCGGCCGAGACGAACGTCGCGTGGACCATCCGGGCGTCCGCTCCGACGCCCACCGTGAGCGAGTTCCCCGGCGAGTACGCGGCGACGCCGGCGAGCGTGCGCGCCTCCGTTCGCACACGCTCGTAGAACGGGTAGGAGAGCTGGTCGAACGTGCGGGCGGAGTCGCCCGCGCGCTCGTAGTGGAAGTAGGGTCGCGCCACGCGATCCGCTGCCGCGACGTGCGGCGGCGGCTCGAGCAGCAGCCGGCGCATCGTGCCGTACATCGACGCCGCCGCGCCGATGCCGATGGCGAGCGTGAGCACCACGCCGGCGGTGAACGTCGGCGTGCGGCGCAGGCCGCGCAGCACGTAGCGCAGGTCGGCCAGCAGCTGCCGCCACCACCGCATCCGCTCGCGCCGCCGCTCCACGCGCTCGCCGATCTCGCGCAGCCCTCGGCGGGTCGCCGCCTCGTCGCCGAACTCCTCGTGAGCGATCCGCGTCGCGTCCTGTGCGGAGTGGCCCCGCGCGCGCAGATCCTCGATGCGCTGCTCGAAGTGAAAGCGCAGCTCGTCGTCGATGTCGGCATCGACGTCGGCGCGCCAGAAGCGCAGGAAGTGGCGCCACTTCGGAACGTCGGGCATGGCGATCTCGCGGTCAGGCGGGACGCGGCGCGGTGGTCAGCACGCCGGTCATGCCGGCGGCGTAGCGCTCCCACTGTTCGGCCTGGACGCGCAGCTCGCGCCGGCCGGCGGTCGTGAGCCGATAGAACTTCGCCCGCTTCCCCTGCTCGGTGTGCCCCCACTCGGCCTCGATCGCGCCGCGCTCCTCGAGGCGGTGGAGCGCGGTGTACAGCGCGCCGTCGAGGATGCGGAACGTGTTGCCCGAGGACTCGCGGATCCACCGCGCGATCCCGTAGCCGTGGCTCGGCCCCCACGAGAGGGTCTTCAGCACGAGCACGTCGAGCGTGCCGAGCAGGATGTCGATCGCCGCGTCGTCGGTCATGGCGGCATCATACCCTCAGGCGTTGATACCATCAAGGGTTGAGGGAATCGGCGGGGTTGGCGGGATGCGTTATCGTTGAGCCCATGAACAAGCGCGACCGCCACCGGACCATCCGCGAGATCGTCGCCGCGACCGTCGTCGGCTCGCAGGAGGAGCTGCGGCAACGCCTCGCCGAGCGAGGATGGGACGTCACTCAGTCGACACTGTCGCGCGACCTGCACGAGCTCCGGCTCGCCCGCGTCCCGACCGCCGACGGCATGCGGTACGTCGCGTCGACCGACGCCGAGGCGAGCGAGCGGGGGCGCGTGGCGCTGGAGGCGCTGCTGCCGCAGCTGTTCGCCCGCATCGACGGCGTCGGGGAGCTGATCGTGCTCCACACCGTCCCCGGCGGCGCCCAGCCGATCGCCGCCGCGTTCGACGCCGCGCGATGGCCCGACGTCCTCGGCACCATCGCCGGCGACGACACGATCCTCATCGTCTGCCGGTCGGCACAGGCGCGCGAGCAGCTCATCCGGAAGATCCGGAAGGTGGCCGAGGAGACCTAGGGCAGGAGGGCAGGAGGGCAGGAGGGCGGGAGGGCAGGAGCTTTCGCCTCTCGTGCCCTCCTGCCCTCCTGCCCTCCTGCCCTCGCATTTTTGTCACCTCGTGCGTTCGCGCGGTACGGTCGCGTGACGCGGGGCGGGCATCCTGGGCGCACACCCTTCAGGAGCCCGACCATGCCCGCCCGCGCCACCCGTCCGACCCGCCGCACCGCCCCGTCGACCCCCACGCCCACCCCCGCGGTCGTCGCGGAGCCCGTCCCGACGGCCGTCGAGCCGCCGCCGGCGCCGCCGTTCGCGGGCTACCGCGGCCTCAAGGTCTGGCAGCGCGCCATGGACCTCGGCGCCGCGGTCTACCACGTCTCGCACGTCATGGCGGACGACGTGCTGGCCGAGGAGCTGTGGCGCACCGCGCTGTCGATCCCGGCGCACATCGCCGCGGGGAACTCGCTCTACGTCCGTGCCGAGTACGTGGCGCAGCTGTCCGCGGCGCACGGGCAGGTGGCGCGCCTCGAGTGCCTCCTGCACCTCGCCGACCGGCTGACCGCGCTCTCCGGCACCGACAGCGCGCCGCTCCTCGCGAGCGCCGCCGACATCGGCCGGATGCTGCGCGGGCTCGCGCGGGCGCTGCAGCCGAAGGGCGAGACAGCGGAGGCGGCGGCCTGAGTCGTCTCACGCGGAGACGCGGAGCACGCGGAGAACTGCCTTTGCTTTTGATGTGCTCCGCGTGCTCCGCGTCTCCGCGTGAGAGCCAAAGCCGTTGCCGGGCATTGACTTCGGCGCCGAAATCCGGTTAATTATGCAGCATCGTTGCATATTCAACCGGAGCCGCCATGACCCCGAAGAACCGTCCCGCCCCCAAGACGATCGCGCTCGCCTACTCCGGTGGGCTCGACACGTCGATCATCGTGCCCTGGCTCAAGGAGCACTATCCCGGCGCGCGCGTGGTCTGCGTGGCGGCCGAGATCGGGCAGGGGGACGAGCTCGAGGGGATCAAGCAGAAGGCGATCGCTTCCGGTGCCGACGAGTGCTACGTCGAGGACCTCCGCGAGGAGTTCGTCCGCGACTTCATCTTCCCGACGCTCCGCGCCGGCGCGATCTACAACCGGAAGTACCTCCTCGGCACCTCCATGGCCCGGCCGCTCATCGCGAAGCGGCAGGTGGAGATCGCGCGCATGGTGGGCGCCGACGCGCTCGCCCATGGGTGCACCGGCAAGGGGAACGACCAGGTGCGCTTCGAGCTCACCTACATGACGTTCGCGCCCGACCTCCCGGTCATCGCGCCGTGGCGCGAGTGGGACATCCGCAGCCGCGAGGACGCGCTCGAGTACGCGGCGAAGAAGGGCGTGCCGGTCGCCGCGACGATCACGAAGATCTACTCGCGCGACCGCAACATCTGGCACCTGTCGCACGAGGGGGGCGTGCTCGAGAGCCCGGCGAACGCGCCGCTCGAGGACATGTTCCAGCTCACGACCGATCCGACGACCGCGCCTAACGCGGCCGAGGACGTCGTCATCACGTTCGAGAAGGGCACGCCGGTCGCGATCAACGGCGAGACGCTCGGCCCGGTCGAGCTGCTCACGAAGATCAACGCGCTCGGCGCGAAGCACGGCGTCGGCCGCAGCGACATCGTCGAGGACCGCATGATCGGCATGAAGTCGCGCGGCGTGTACGAGACGCCGGGCGGCACGATCCTCTACGCCGCGCACTCGGAGCTCGAGCAGATGGTGCTCGACCGCCGCACGCTCGCCGCGAAGGACGTCATCGCGCCGCGCTACGCGGACCTCGTGTACGAGGGCCGCTGGTGGACGACGGAGCGCGAGGCGTACGACGCGTTCGTGAACGTCACGCAGGAGCGCATCACGGGCACGGTCACGATGCGCCTGTTCAAGGGGTCGGCGAACGTCGTCGGGCGCGAGTCGATCCACGCGCTGTACGACGAGCGGTTCGTCACGTTCGGCGAGGATGACGTGTACGAGCAGAGCGACGCCGCGGGCTACATCCGCCTGTACGGGCTGTCGCAGCGCGTGCGCGCGATCAAGGACCAGGAGCTCGCCGCCGAGGCGGAGGCGGCGGCCGTCGCCAAGGCGAACGCGCCGGTGCGCGCGTGAACCCGCTGAAGCCGCGCGTCGTCCGCGACGACGACACGGGCGCTCTCATCTCCGAGGGCGCCGGCGAGGCGGCCGGTGCGCCGCACAAGCTCTGGGGGGGCCGCTTCGCCGGCGGCCCCTCGCCCATTCTCGAGGCGATCAACCGCTCCATCGGCGTCGACTTCCGCCTGTGGCCGTTCGACGTCCAGCTGTCGAAGGCCTGGGCCGTCGCGCTGTGGAACGCGGGCGTGCTCACGCTCGAGGAGAGCCGTGAGATCGAGCGCGGCCTCGACGTCGTCGCCGAGCGGCTGAAGGGCGGCACGCAGCCCACGGCCGCCGACGAGGACATCCACACCATGATCGACCGCCTGCTGCACGAGGCGGTCGGCACGGTCGCGTCCAAGCTGCACACGGGGCGAAGCCGCAACGATCAGGTGGCGACCGCCACGCGCCTGTGGACGATGGACGCGTGCGTGCGCCTCGATGCCGCCGTGCGCGAGCTGCAGGGCGTGATCATCGCGCAGGCGGAGCGCGCCCAGGACGTGCTGATGCCCGCGTACACGCACATGCAGCGCGCGCAGCCGGTGTCCGCCGCGCACTGGCTGCTGTCGCACTTCTGGCCGCTGGACCGCGACCGCGCGCGCATCGCCGCCGCGGCGCGCGGCGCGAACGAGCTGCCGTTAGGCAGCGGCGCCGTCGCCGGCTCGGCGTTCCCGGTGTCGCGCGTGCTGCTGAAGGAGTCGCTCGGCTTCCAGGGCGTCATCCGCAACAGCATGGACGCGGTGGGCGACCGCGACTTCATCGCCGAGCTGCTGTTCGCGATCTCGCTCATGGGCGCGCATCTGTCGCGGCTCGCCGAGGATCTCATCCTGTACGGGTCGAGCGAGTTCGGGTTCGTGAAGTTCGGCGACGGCTTCACGACCGGCTCCAGCATGATGCCGCAGAAGCGCAACCCGGACGCGCTGGAGCTCGCGCGCGGGTCGGCGGCGCGCTTCCTCGGCGATCTGGTGTCGCTGTTAGGCGCGCTGAAGGGGCTGCCGAGCGGCTACAACAAGGACCTGCAGGACGACAAGCGCGCGCTGTTCGACGCCGTGGACGCGGCGCTGCTCGTGCTGCCCGCGGTGGCCGGCACGCTGGCCGAGCTCACGCTGCAGGAGAAGCGCATGCAGGCGGCGCTGTCGAGCACGATGATGGCGACCGACCTCGCCGACTACCTCGTGCGCAAGGGCGCCACGTTCCGCGAGTCGCACGGCGCGGTGGGGTCGCTCGTGCGGCAGGCCGAGGAGCGCGGCATCGAGATGACGGAGCTGCCGCTCGACGCGTACAAGGCGGCGCACCCGCTGTTCGGCGACGACGTGATGGACGCGCTGTCGCCGGTCAGCTCGGTGCAGCACCGCGAGGCGGTCGGCGGCACCGGCCCCGAGGCGGTGCGCGCCCAGCTCGAGGCGGCCCGCCAGGCGCTGCACCCCGCGCACGAGCAGCCGCAGCCCACCGCGAGCGCGAACGAGCTGTCGGAGAACGTGGTCCTCAACGTCTGATACTGCGGCGCTGAACGGGCGGCGCTGGGACGGCGGTGCCGGAACCGCAGCGCTGATACGGCGTCGACGGTGCGAGGGAGGCCAGGTATCTTCCGACTGGCCGACGCCGCCGTTCCAGCGCCGCCCGTTCAGAGCCGCCTCACCAGCGCCGCCCCACCAGCGCCGCATCACCAGCCTCATTTCATGGCGAAGATCACCGCGACCGACTGGATCTGGCGCGACGGGGAGTTCATTCCCTGGAACGACGCGCAGGTCCATCTGCTCTCCCACTCGATGCAGTTCGGCTCCTCGGTATTCGAGGGGATCCGCTGCTACAGCACGCCGCGCGGGCCGGCCATCTTCCGGCTGGAGGACCATCTCAAGCGGATGGTCAACTCGTGCAAGATCTACCGGATGGAGGTGAAGTACACGGTCGACGACCTCGTCGCCGCGTGCTGCGAGCTGGTGGAGAAGAACGGCCTCGACGCGTGCTACCTGCGGCCGATGGTGCTGCGCGGCTACGGCGCGACGGGCATGGTGCCGTTCGACAGCCCGGTGGAGGTCTACCTCCCCTGCTGGCCGTGGGGCGCGTACCTCGGCGAGGGCGCGCTGGAGAACGGCGTGGACGCGTGCGTCTCGACGTGGAACCGCGTGGCACCGAACACCATCCCGTCGATGGCGAAGGTGGCGGGGAACTACCTCAGCGGTCAGCTCATCAAGATGGAGGCGCTGACGAACGGCTTCCACGAGGCGATCGCGCTCACGACCGAGGGGATGATCAGCGAGGGCTCGGGGCAGAACGTGTTCCTCGTGAGCGGCGGCACGCTGTACACGGCGCCGATCGACGGCACGCTGCTGCACGGCATCACGCGCGACAGCATCATCACGATCGCGCGCGACCTCGGCCTGCCGGTGCGCGAGCAGCACGTGCCGCGCGAGGCGCTGTACACGGCCGACGAGGTGTTCCTCACCGGCACGGCGAGCGAGGTGACGCCGGTGCGCTCGGTGGACCGCATCGCGGTCGGCGCGGGCAAGCCGGGCCCCATCACCCAGCAGATCCAGCGCCGCTTCCTCGACATCGTGAAGGGCGCGGGCGAGGACACGCACAACTGGCTCACGTACGTCCGCGCGGAGCGAACGGCGAGCGTCTAGTAGATCTCAACCGCAGAGGACGCAGAGGGCGCAGAGGAGCCGTTAGGCAGTCCTCTGCGCCCTCTGCGTCCTCTGCGGTTCAATGCTTCAGGGCTCGGCCGTGAGCGGCTTGTTCGCCGCGAAGTCGTACAGCGTCAATCGCCGCAGCCGGTAGTACCCCAGCCAGTACGAGCGCATCGCCTGCACGAGCGACTGCCGCGCGGCGTCCTTCTCGCTCTGGGCGATGTACAGGTTGTCGATGCCGATCTTGCCGATCACGTAGCGGTTCTTCGCGATCTCGAACCGCTTCGCGCCGACCGAGTCGGCCTTGATCGCGAGGTCGAGCTGCCGGCGGTCGAGCGGGATCTCGAGCGCGGCGAAGCGGGCGTCCTGCTCCAGCGTCGCGCGCTGGTTCTTCGCCACGAACTCGGTGCGCTCGCGATCGGCACGCGCCGCCTCCACCTCGGCGTGGCCGGCGCGCCACTGCACGATCGGCATCTGCACGTTCACGCTCACCCGCTGCTGGTCGAGCAGCGAGTTGTACGCCGTGCCGAACGACGGCGCGGTCTGGTTGAGCCCCGCGGTCGCCGTCACCGTCGCGCCGAAGCGGTTGTTCAGCTGCGCCTCGCGCACCCGGCGGCTCGCCTGCACGTCCTGCAGCTCGAGGTCCACCATCGAGCTCCGGTTGCGCAGCGCCTCGGCCGCCGCCTTGTCCGGGTCGGCGGTGAACTCGGGGAACTGCGCCGGCGGCGCGATGGGGCCTAACGCGTCGGGCGCGATGCCCAGCGTCACGGCGAGCGCCGCCCGCGCGCGCTGGGTCGCGAGCTTCGCCGCGTCGAGCGAGGCGCGGGCGCGGAGCAGCGCGAGCTCGCTCTGCAGCAGGTCGTTCTCGCCGATCTTGCCGACCTCGAGGCGGCCCTTCGACAGCGTGTACAGCGAGTCGTTCACGGCCACGTTCGTCGCCGCGTTCTCCTCGGTGACCTGCGCCGAGTAGACGTCGAAGAACGCGGCCACCGCCTGCGTCGAGACGTCCTCGCGCGCCTCGAGCCAGCGGCGCTCGGCGGCGTCGCTGTTGAGCGACTGCTCGCGCGAGTCCCACGCCAGCCGGTTCGGCCGGAAGATCCCCTGCGTGATGCCGATGATGACGGGCGACGACTGGTACAGCCGCGTCGCGCCCTTGTCGCCGTAGACGTCGAGCCGGCTGAGCCCCGTCGACACGAACAGCGAGCCGCCGGAGAACGGCAGCGGCTGACGCGCCGTGACCGAGAAGCTCGACTCCATCTGCCGCTGCGCGAGGTAGAGCGTCTTCCCGTCCGGCTGCACGACGGGGACGATCGCGCGGTTGAGGTTCGGCGCCACGGCGTCGAGGCTGAGCTGCGGCATGAGCCGCGCGTCGAACGCCTTGTCGCGCCAGCGCGCGGCACGCACCGCCTGCAGCGCGGCGCGCCCGGCGGGGCCGTTCTCGGCGGCGCGCTGCACGGCCTGCTCGAGCGTGAGCGGCGCGCCGTTAGGCGCCGGCTGCGCGAGCGCCGGCGAGGCGCCTAACGCGAGGAGGACGAGGGACTTCGCGGGGTGCATCATTCGTAGCGGAGGCAGACGACGGGGTCCTGGCGCGCGGCACGCCAGGCGGGGACGATGCCGAAGCCGAGTCCCACGGCGAGCGAGACGCCGAAGGCCACGGTCACGGACACCGCCGAGACGATCGTGCGGATGTCGGCGACGTGCTCGATCGCGACGCTGAGCCCCACGCCGACGAGGATGCCGGCGACGCCGCCCGCGGTGCTGATGAGCACCGCCTCGGCGAGGAACTGCGCGAGCACGTCGCGGCGCGTGGCGCCCATCGCGCGGCGCACCCCGATCTCGCGGATGCGCTCGAGCACCGACGCGAGCATGATGTTCATGATCCCGATGCCGCCGACGAGCAGCGAGATCGACGCGATGGCGCCGAGCACGATGTTGAAGATCGCCTTCGTGCGCTGCTCCTGCTTCAGCAGCAGCTCGGGGACGGTCACCTCGTAGTCGACCACCGCGTTGTGTCGCCGCGCCATGAGCCGCCGCACGACGTCGGCCACCTGCGCCACGTAGCGGGCGTCCTCGACGCGGATCACGAGTCGGTCGAGCTGGTTCGGGTTGAGCCGCTCGGCGCGCCGCTGCGGGTCCTCGGCGTCGGCCTGGTTGTTGTTGTCGTCGCTGAACTCCTGCGCCGCCTTCTCCACGTCGCGCGACGTGATCTGCGCGCGGTTGCGGTAGCGCACGAGCGCGGTGGAGAGGGGCACGTAGACGTCCATGTTCGCGTCGCGGATGCCGAGCTTCTCCGCCGTCGACTGGGACGACGGACGCGGCGCGAGCACGCCGACCACGGTGAGCCACACGTCGCCGACCTTGATGCGGCGGCCGATCGGCGGCTCGCTCGTGAAGAACCGCGCCCGGAGCGCGCTGCCGATGATCGCCACCGGCAGCCCGCGCGTGACGTGCAGCGTGCCGAAGCGCGTGCCCTCGGCGATCTGCAGGTTGAACGCGTCGAAGTACGTCGTGTCCACGCCGACGAGCTTCACCGAGCGGCGGTGCCCCTCGCGCGTGGCCATCGAGTTCAGCGCGAGCTCCGCGCTCACCGACTGCACGTGCGGGATGACCGCCGCGATCGCGCGCGCGCGTCGAGCTCCGTGAGCCCGGGCGAGAAGCGCTTCGTCTCCTTCTCCATCTTGTCCTCGGCCTTCTCCTGCTTCTGCTCCACGATCGGCGTGACGAGCACGTTGTTGGAGCCGAGGAGCTTCATCTGCGCGAGCACCTCCTGCTCCGCCCCCTTGCCGATGGCGAGCATCGCGATGACGGACGCGACGCCGAACAGGATGCCCAACGAGGTGAGCGCGGCGCGCAGCGTGTTGTGGCCCACGGCTTCGACCGCGGCCCGCAAGCCGAACACGGCGAGGCGCAGCATCGCCGCGCGCGACGCGCGGTTGCCCATGCCGGGCGGCGCGTACGGGGGCCGTCCGCCCGCCGGCGGTGCGTACGTCGCGCCGACGGGGCTGCTGAGGGTCGCCACGGGCGCCTCAGCGCTTGGCGTTAGGCACCGCGGGCACCGTCGCGTGCGCGGCGGTGTCGCCCGGCTTCCCGGGCGCCGGCGTCTTCGCGCCGCCGGGGAGCGCGACCACGGCGAGCGTCGCGGCGTCGGCGGGCGCCGCGAGCAGCACCTCCTCGTTCGCCCCGAGGCCGCGCGTCACGATCACCTCGTTGTCGTTCATGAGGCCCGTCTCGATCTCCTGCTTCACGACGCGGCTGCCGTCGCGCTTGTACACGAACGTGCGGCCGCCCTCCGCGACGAGCGCCTCGAGCGGGATGAAGCGCGCGTTCTTCACGACCGCCGTCTCCACCGCGTTCGACGTCGTCATGCCGGGGCGCAGCGTGGTGTCGGACTGCATCACCTGCACCTTCACCTCGAACACCTTCGCGTCCGTGTTCGGGCGCTGCTCACCGACGTTCGCCACCGCGGTCACCTTGCCGGTGAGCACCTTCGACGGGTCGGAGTCGAGCGAGAGCCGGACGGGCTGGCCGACGGCCAGCTTGCGGACGTCGATCTCGTTCACGTAGGTGATCGACTCCATGCTCGTGAGGTCGGGGAGCGTCGCCACGGTGGGCTCCCACGGCGACACCTGCGAGCCGACGGTCTTCTTCCGGCCGTTCCACTCCTTCGCGTAGATCACCATGCCGGGGGCCGGCGCCTTGATCGTGAACGCGCCGACGACGTCCTGGATGATCTTGAGGTTGTTCTTCTGGCGCTCGAGCTCCGCGCCGACCTCCGACATCTTCGCCTTCGCCTGCTGCGTCTTCGTCTCGTAGTCGCGCTTGGCCTGGGCGAGGGCGCGCGTCGCCTTCTCCATGTCGATGTCGGCCTGCCGCCGGATGCTCGGCGCCTCGTACTGCGCCTGCTCCTTCGCGAGCCGCTTCTCCTCCATCGCGTACTCCAGCGTGCGCATCTCCTCGCGCGCCTTCGACAGGTTCAGCGTGGAGTCGAGCTGCGCCTGGGTGTACTGCGCGTCGGCCTTCTGCACGTTGAGCGTGATCTCGCTCAGCTTCCCGGCCGCCGCGCCGCGGTCGAGCTCCGCGACGACGTCGCCCGCCTTCACGACGGTCCCCTCGGGGACGAGCGTCGCGATCTTGATCGGCTGGTAGATCTGCGCCTGCGGCAGGTTGCCGGGCCCCTGGACCTGCACCGAGTGGATCGCGCGCAGCTCCCCGGTGGTGGTCACGGTGACGTGGAAGTCGCCGGCCTTCACGCGGGCGACGAGCGGATCGGCGGCGGTCGGCGACGACCCGGCGAAGCGCCAGGCGACGAGGGACAGCGCCACGGCGCCAAGGGCGGCGCCGCCGACGAGCTTCGGGCTGAGACGAGGCATGGGCAGCAGACGGTAGGGGGGGCCCGGCTACGATGCTGCGCCGTTTGACACCTGAACAGGCCGAAACGATGACGGACGGGTTACGAATCGGTGAAGGCCGACCCATCCGTGCACGGTCCGCCCCGCAGCCGCATATTGCCGCTCCCCTCGCTCCACCCCCGTCCCTCCCCGCCCATGGGCCAGAAGGATCCCCGGATCGATGCGTACATCGCGAAGGCGCCCGAGTTCGCGCGGCCGATCCTGACGCACATCCGCGCCGTCGTCCACGAGGGGTGTCCCGACGTCGTGGAGACGATGAAGTGGAGCTCCCCGTTCTTCGACTATGCCGGCGGCCCACTGTGCATGATGGCCGCGTTCAAGGAGCACTGCCGGTTCGGCTTCTGGAAAGGGAAGCTGGTCGTGGGCGACGACCCGTTCGGCGACGCGGAGGGCGATGACCCGAAGGGCCCGTCGCGCTTCGCCGCGGTCGCCGACCTGCCGCCGAAGCGCACGCTCCTCAGATACGTGAAGAAGGCCGCGGCCCTGAACGCCGAGGGCGTGAAGGTGGAGCGGCCGAAGAAGGCGAAGGCGGAGCTGGCGGTGCCCGACGACCTCGCGGCGGCGCTGACGCAGCGCAAGCACGCGAAGGCGCGCGCCGCGTTCGACGCGTTCAGCCCGAGCCACCGCCGCGAGTACGTGGAGTGGATCACGGAGGCGAAGACCGACGCCACGCGGCAGAAGCGGCTGGAGCAGACGCTCGCCCAGCTCGCGGAGGGGAAGTCGCGCCACTGGAAGTACCAGCGCGCGTGACATGACGGACGGCCCCACGTTCCGCTCGAACCGCGAGGTCGCGATCCACGTCCCGGACCTGGAGCGCGCGGAGGCGTTCTACGTCGGCGTGCTGGCGTGCCGCGTCGTCTCCCGCTCGCCCGACCAGCTCGACCTCGACACGGGGCAGCTGCGGCTGTACGTGAACCGCGACCCCGGCGCGCCGCTCGGCTACATCCCGTCGTTCGACGTCGCCGACTACGCGGCGGCGCGGGCGCACCTCGAGCGGGCGGGGTGCGAGACGGTGCCGGTCGAGGGGCACCCGGGGCTGGTGTACTTCCGCGATCCGTACGGGTTCGTCTTCGACATCGTGGAACGGAAGTGACTGCGGACGGCGGGAGGACTGACTGCGGGACGATCTACTGCGGGACGATCTACTGCGGGACGATCAACCGCGGGACGTCCGACGGCGGGCGCGGTACCTAGGTCCCAGGGGGGCTCCCCCCCTTCGCCCAAGGTGCTATGCCGCTGAACGCGCGACTGTACCAATCCGACGCCCAACGGATCCCGCTGAACGCATCCGGATCCCGCCGTTCAGCGTCCCGCCGTCAGGCATCCCGCCGTCAGGCATCCCGCCGTCAGTCGTCCCGCCGTCAGTCGTCCCGCCGTCAGTCATCCCGCCGTCCCCCACTCCGGTGCTCCCTGCGCTGGAACGCGAGGAACTCGGCGATCGCCTTCCGCGCCTCCGGATCCCCGGTGCGGATCCGCAGCTCGCCGCCGCGGGGCAGGTCGCGCGCCTCGTACGTGATCGCCGAGCGCTTCTCGGCCATCACGCGCGTGCCGGGCACCGGGCCGTCGTGCACGAAGCCGGGCGTCGCGAAGTCGCCGCGGGCGAACGCGGCCGCGATGGTGCGGAAGTGCGTGCGGATGGCGGCGACGGCGGCGGAGTCGTCGCGGCCACTCACGAGCGCGATGCGGCCGCCGTCGGCGAGCGTGTCGAAGCGGTGCGACGACGCGTACTGGTCGACGCCCATCGCCGTCTTGCCGCGCGCCTGCATGGACGCGAACGCGGTGTCGGCGTGATGGTGCTGGGCGTGGAGCGGCGCGGCGACGAGGAGCAGGAGGGCGAGCGTGGTGCGCATGGGATGCCGGGGTGAGTGTCCACCGACACGATGTCGACCGCGCGGTGGCTCCGCTGGAACCTGGGTTCCATCGCGCCCGGCGTGGCTCCACGTACGAGTTCGTGCAGGACTGAAGGAGGACTGAAGAAGGACTTAAGAAGGACAACAACAAAGACGGTGTGTTTTGGTCCTTCTTCAGTCCTCCTTCAGTCCTTCTTCAGTCCCCCAGAAACACGTACGTGGAGTCATGATCGACCCGAGCATCCTTCGAGAGCGCATCCCTGCGCTGCGCCCGCTCTCCGACGACGCGCTGGAGCACCTCGCGCGGATCGCGGTGGAGCGGCGCTACGCGACGCGCGCGGTGCTCTATCGCGCGGGCGACGCGGCCGACGCGCTGTATCTCGTGCTCGCGGGGCGCGTGCGCGTCGCGCGGGTGGCCGCCGACGGCCGCAGCCGCCTCCTGCATGCCGAGGGACCGGGTGGGGTGCTCGGCGAGATCCCCGTCTTCGGCGGCGGCGCGTATCCGGCGACGGCGACCGCGACGGAGCCGACGCGCTGCGCGCGGATCGGCGCGGCGGCGCTCGACCGGCTGCTGGCCGAGCGCCCCGAGGTCGCGCGGTTCGCGCTGCGGCGGCTGGCCGAGCGTGCGCGGTCGCTGCTCGCGCGGCTCGACGACGTGCAGGAGCACACGGTGCCGTCGCGCGTCGCCGCGGTGGTGCTCGCGCGCGCCCGCCACGCCCGCGGCCGCGACTTCACGTTGGGCATGTCGCAGGCCGCGCTCGCCGAGGAGCTGGGCACGGCGCGCGAGGTGGTGGTGCGCGCGTTAGGCACCCTGTGCGCGGCGGGCGCCGTCCGGCGAACCGGACGCGCGCGCTACGCGGTGGCGAGCATGGACGTGCTGGACGCGATGAGCGGCTGACGCGTCACTGCTTCTTCGCGGTCGGCGGCAGCAGCCCGTTCAGGCGCATGTAGATCGCGACCTGGCTGTAGTGATCGGCGAAGTCGCCCGTCGTGAGGTTCATGACGTCGGCGCGCGTGCGCGGGCCGCCGAAGAACGGCACCTGCTCGGCGAGCTTCGTGTCGTCGAGGCTCGCGAGCGCGTCGTCGCAGAACGCGAACGTCTCCTTCAGCCGCGCGACGAGCGCGTCCTTCGCGTCGGTCGCGGCGACCTTCGAGCGCTGCGGCGCCGGCGTGCCGGAGATCGCGCCGCAGAGGTAGTCGTTCCCCTGGATGAGGTGCACGACGACGTCGCCGAAGCTCATCTGCGCCGGCGTCGGCTTGAACCCGTACTTGTCCGCCGGCATCGCCTCGGCGGCGGCGGTGAGGTTCTTCGCGAACTGCTTCGTGCTCGCCTTGAACGCGGCCGAGACGGGCGCCGTCGCCGCGGCGGGCGTCCCCTGGGCGGCGGCGTCCTGGACCAGCGGGAGGGCGGCGGCGGCGAGCAGCGCGAGGGCGAGCGTGCGCGTGGACATGAGCGGCTCCGGTGGGTGAGACGTCCACGTTGCGCCCCGCCGTGCGCGCTGTCCAGGGATGCGATGCGCGGCATGTGACGCACGCCCGCGATCTTGCGGGCCCCATGCGCGCGCCCTACGCTAGCCCGTCGCACGCCGCGCCACTCTTCACGGAGAGCGGAAGATGTTCGGATCGCAGATCCTCGAGGTCGCCATCGGGCTGGTGCTCGTGTACCTCGTGCTCGCCCTCATCGCGTCGTCGGTGCGCGAGGGGGCCGAGTCGTTCCTGAAGTCGCGCGCCGTGCAGCTCGAGCGCGGCATCCGCGAGATGCTCCACGACCCCGACGGCCACGGTTTCGCGAAGCGTCTGTTCGAGCACCCGCTGATCTTCGGGCTGTACCGGGGCGACTACGCGCCCTCGCCGCCGGCGATGGAGCGCGTGACGAAGCGCATGACGCAGGCCTGGCAGCCGAACCTCCCGTCGTACATCCCCGCGCGGAGCTTCGCGTCGGCGCTGCTCGACATCGCCGCGCACGGTGACAGCGTGCTGGAGACGCTCGACGCCGCACCGTCGATCCAGGACGTGCGCAAGTCGGTGCAGGTCATGGCCGGCGTGCCGACGCCGGTGCGGCGCGCGATCATCCACGCGATCGACACCGCGGACGGAAGCCTGGAGCAGGCACGGCGCAACCTCGAGGCGTGGTTCGACAGCGGCATGGACCGCGTCTCCGGATGGTACAAGCGCGAGACGCAAGTCATCCTGTTCTTCGTCTCGCTCGGCATCACCGCGCTCGTGAACGCGAACACGCTCGTCATCGCCGAGCAGCTCTACCGGAACGGCGACACGCGGCGCGACGTCGTGGCAGCCGCGATGACGCGCGCGAGCGGCCCGCTCGCGACGCAGCGCGACTCCGCGCTCGACGCCGCGGTGCGCGAGATCGCGAACCTCGAGCTGCCGCTCGGCTGGCCGGTGACGGTGTCGTCGTCGGATCGCTTCAACCGGCCGTTAGGCATGGCCGCCGGCTGGCTGCTCACCGCGTTCGCCATCACGCTCGGCGCGCCGTTCTGGTTCGACGTGCTGAACAAGATCATGGTGATCCGCACCACGGTGAAGCCGCACGAGAAGAGCGGCGAGGAAGGCTCGGAGGACCGGCAGGACAAGGTACCGCGGCTGATCGCCGTGCCGACGATGCCGGCCGCAGCGCCGCAGGCGCCGCCGGTGGAGCTGCCCGCGAGCGCGGCGATCCCCGTCGGCACACCGACGTCGATCGTGAACGCGCGGCCACCGGGCGGCGCGCCGGCGCCGGCCGTCTCGTTCGAGTCGCACGAGTGGGCGTCGGGGAACGACCCGCACGAGGGGATCCTGTGAGCGCGGGCGCCACGCACCCGAGCCTCGTCGCGAGCAGCGATCTCGCGCTGCTCGCGCCGAAGTTCCGGGAAGCGGTGGAGCGCGCGATCGCCGACGCGAACGCGCGCGGCTTCGACGCCATCGTGTACGAGGCGTACCGGTCCCCCGAGCTGCAGGCGGCGTACTACGCGCGCGGCCGCACGGTGGTGCCGCCGGAGGACACGGTGACGAACGCGCCGACGAACCTCTTCAGCTGGCACGGGTACGGTCTCGCCGTCGACGTCGTGTCGCGCAACCACGGGTGGGACCGTCCGCGCGCGTGGTTCGAGGGTGTGGCCGAGTCGTTCAAGCGAGAGGGGTGCAAGTGGGGAGGCGACTGGACGAAGCCGGATCTGCCGCACTTCCAGTGGGGACCCTGCCGCCCGAGCCCGTCGGACCTCGCGCGGCAGCTCGTCGCGTCGGGCGGGACAGAGGCGGTGTGGCGCGTCGTGAACGCCGTCTGACGCTCACGGCGCTCGGCGCCGCGCTGCTGGGATTTCCGTTAGGCGCGGGCGCGCAGCGGGACACGGCGACGTACGCGAGCGAGGCGCTCCGGGCGCTCGTCGCCGCGGCCGCCCGCGACAACCGCGTGCCGGCGTCGCTCGGCTCCTATCGCGCGGCGGTGGAGTCGGAGATGGCGGTCGCGCTGCGCACGGACGACGGCGTGGAGGCCGTGATCTCCATGGAGCAGGTGGCCTCCACGCTGCGCTGGACGCGCACCGGCTTCTACGACCAGCACGTCGTCGGCTACCGCGCGCGCCAGGCGGTGCCGACGACGTCCGCGTTCGCGCTGCTGCCGAGCGGGTGGGTGGTGCCGGTGCTGTACGGCGAGCGACTGTTCCCACCGCGCCCGCCCGCCGACTCGGTGCGCCGCCGCGCACCGCGCCCGCGCCGCTCGCCGAGCTTCGCCGTGCATCCGCTCGCCGGCGACCGTGAGCGATGGTACCGCTTCTCCGGCGGCGACACCGTCGTCACGCTGCGCGTCCCCGACGGTGCGGACGGCACGCGCGCCGTGCCGATCGTGCGCGTGCACGTGGAGCCGCGCGCCGCGCCGCCGCCTAACGGGAGCCTGTTCCTCGGCGACGTGGAGCTCGATGCGGTGCGCCACGTCGTCGTGCGGATGCGCGGCCAGTACCTCGCGGCCGACGAGGCGGCGCCGAAGGGGATCGGCGGCCGGCTGCGCCACGCCGCGATGCAGGGCTACGCGTTCATCGAGTACGAGACGGCGGAGCGTGACGGCCGGTACTGGCTCCCGACGTATCAGCGGCTCGAGTTCCAGATCCTGATCCCCGCGCTCGGCGAGTCGCGCGCGGTGCTGCGCATCGTGTCGCGGCTGCGCGACGTGACGGTGAACGACACGACGCTCCCGCGCACCGCGCCTAACGCCATCGCCGACGCGGACACGGCGCGGCCGGCGCGCTGGTGGCGGCTGACGCGCGCGAAGGGCGACACGCTCGACCGGTTCGACCGATGGCGCGAGGCGCTCGGCACGCTCACCGGCGCCACGCACGCCGACGACTTCGACGACGTGGCGCCCGACGCGTGGCGCCGCGTGGGGCCGCCGCGCGTGGAGCCGTACGTCGCGCGCGGCTCCGACCTGCTGCGCTTCGACCGCGTGCAGGGGCTGTTCACCGGCAGCGGCGTGCGGGTGCGCTTCCGCGACGCGGCGCCGGGGCTCACGCTGCGCGCCGTCGGCGGGTGGGCGTGGGCGGAGAGCACCGCGCGCGGCCGCGTGGAGCTCGAGCGCGAGCTCGGCCTCCGACGCGGCACGGCGCCCGACACGAGCGGCGGCCGGTGGGCGTTAGGCCTGCGCGTCGCCCGCTCGCTCGACATCACGAACGACTTCCGCAACCCGCTCGACTCCGGATCGAGCGCCGGCGCGCTGCTCGGCTCCGAGGATCTCTACGACTACGTGGACCGGCGCACGGCGACGGCGTTCGTGCGGCGCACGTTCGCCGGGCGCGCCGCGGTCGCGCGGCTCGAGGTCGGCGCGGCGAGCGACCGTGGCGCGGCGACGCACGTGCGGCAGGGGATCGTCGCCGCGTCCGCGCCGTTCCGCCCCAATCGCGGCGTCGACGCGGGGAACTACGCGCGCACGGCGCTCACGCTCGACCTGCACCCCGACGTGTCGGCGGAGTTCGTGCGCCCGGGGGTCGGCGCGCGGCTGTCGTACGAGCGCGGCGACGGTGGGCTCACCTACCAGCGCGCGGAGCTGCGCGTGGTGGGACGCGCGGAGCTCGACGCGCCGTGGGGCCGCGCCTTGCGCGGCAGCACGCTCACGCTCATCGGCCGCGGCGAGGGAGGCGTGGTGGTCGCCGGCGAGCCACCGCCGCAGCAGCTGTTCGAGGTCGGCGGCGACATGAGCCTGCAGGCGTACGACTACAAGACGTTCGCCGGCGACCGCGCGGGCGTCGTGCGCGGCGTGCTGCAGTACGGCAGCCCGTGGTGGCACCGGCCGCTGCACCTCGGCCCGGTCGTGCTGCCGGGCGTGTCGCCGGGGCTCTCGGCGGGACTCGAGGCGGGTGCCGTCGCGGCATCGACGGCCGGCGCGCGGCGCGCGATCGAGCGACTCGGCCCGCGGGACGACGCCGGCGCCCTGTCGCGGCCGAGCGATGGGGTGCGCACGACGATGGACCTCGGCATGCGCTTCTTCGGCGGCGCGCTGTTCGTCGGCGCGTCGCGCGCGCTCGACGCACATCGGGACCGGCCGCGCGGGTGGCAGCGGGTAATCGCCGTCGGCGCGGAGATGTAGGAAGTCGTGGAACGGCGGGACGATCGACGGCGGGACGATCGACGGCGGGACGATCTACGGCGGGACGATCTATGGCGGGACGATTCACTGCGGGCTTCACTGCGCGTCCCTAGGTCCCAGCGGGGCTCCCCCCCCTTCGCCCAAGGTGCTATCGCGCGCGCCGGCCAGCGGTACCATTCCAACGCTCGACCCATTCGCCGAGCGCACCCGGGACACACATGCGCCTCGCCGTCCGCCTGACGTCGCTCGCCGCACTTGCTCTCGGCACCGCGGCCCCGGCACGCGAGCGGACATACGACCTCGTGATCCTCCACGGCCGCGTGATGGATCCGGAGTCCGGGCTCGACGCGGTGCGCGCCGTGGCGATCGCCGGCGGGGTGATACGCGCGTTGGGCGGCGCGCCGCGCGCCCGCGACACGATCGATGCCGCGGGGCTCGTCGTCGCGCCGGGGTTCATCGACCTGCACCAGCACGCGCAGACGCCGGAGGCGTACGCCGTCGAGGCCACCGGCGGCGTCACGAGCGCGTTCGAGCTGGAGGACGGCACCGGCGACGTCGACGCGTGGTACGACGAGCGCGCCGGCCGGGCGGCGATCAACTACGGCGTCGCGATCGGCGAGGGGCACGTGCGCATGATCGTCATGCACGACACCGTCGGCCGCACGGAGCCGGTGGGCGACGCCGCGACGCGCGCCCCCACGCCCGACGAGTACTCGGCCATCATCGCCGGCGTCGAGCGCGGGCTGCGGCGCGGCGCGGTCGCCGTCGGCTTCCCGATCGCGTACACGCCGGGCGCGTCGCCGCGCGAGATCCTCGACGAGTTCCGCGTCGCCGCGCGGTACCACGCGTCGTGTCACGTGCATCTGCGCGACGTCGAGAGCGACGACGACCTGCGCGACGTGCAGGAGGTCGTGACCGACGCACTGGTGACCGGCGCACCGCTGCAGGTCGTGCACCTGAGCGCGAGCGTGCACGAGCTCACGCCGCTCTACCTCGGCATCCTCACCGCGGCGCGGGCGCGCGGGGTCGACGTGACGACCGAGATGTATCCGTTCACCGCGAGCATCCAGGAGATCGAGGGCGCCGCGCTCGACGGCTGGGAGAAGCGCCCCGACGCGTGGTTCGCGCAGCTCGAGTGGCCGCCGACCGGCGAGCGGCTCACGCGCGAGTCGTTCGCCCGCTACCGCGCGCAGAAAGGGTTCGTCGTCCACCACGCGCCGGACGAGGCCAGGGCCGAGGCGTGGGTGCGCGCCGCCGTGCGCGACTCGCTGCCGATGTTCGCGAGCGACGGCATCCTCGATGGTCCGTTCGGCCACCCGCGCGTCGTCGGCACGTTCGCGCGCGTCCTCGGCCACTACGTCCGCGACACGCGCGACCTCGGGCTCATGGACGCGCTGCGCCGCATGACGCTGGCCCCCGCGCGACGGCTCGAGCGGCGCGTGCCGGCGATGCGCGACAAGGGACGCGTGCGCGTCGGCGCCGACGCGGATCTCACGCTGTTCGACCCCGCGCGCGTGATCGACCGCGCCACGTACCGCGAGCCGACGCTCGCGCCGGCGGGGATCCCGTTCGTGCTCGTGCGCGGCGTGCCGGTGGTGCGCGACGGGAAGCCGCAGGCGGGGGCGCTGCCGGGACGGGCGATCCGGGCGGCGATCCGGTGAGGGCGCGAGGTCGAAGGCGAGTACTCCTGGGGATCCGACGGCGATCTTGCGGATCTTCGGATGGGCTCGAGCCGGCGGACGTGCGCCCATCGTAGATCGTTTCGATCGCTCTGGGATCCCCACGAGTACTCGCCTCGTCCCTCATAGCCGTGTGACCCTCGCGTCTCCTCGCGAGTAATGTTGCACGACCATGCACGCGATCACCTTCCCCGTCCCGTGAGCGACGCGATGCCCCCTGGCAGCGCCTCGCTCCGTGTCGTCCGCGGCGCCGACCGGCTGCACGCCGGCAGCGCGACGCCGGCGGGCGAGCTCGTCGCGCTGTCGCGCGACGGCGACCCGATCGCGTTCCGGTTGCTCGTCGAGCGCTACTACCCGCGCATGCTCCGCTTCGCGGCGAACATGGGGCTCGGCAAGGAGGACGCGGAGGAGGCGGTGCAGGACGCGCTCGTGCGGGCGCACGGTGCGCTCGACCGGTTCGACGCGTCGGCGCCGTTCGAGCCGTGGCTGTTCCGCATCCTCGCGAACTGCTGCCGCACCGCGCACGGGCGCGGCCGGTGGTGGCGCCGCCTGCGCGTCGAGGCGCCGATCGAGCGCACGCCGATGCGCGACACCACCGGCGACGCGGAATGGAGCGAGGAGATCCGCCGAGCGCTCGACACTCTGCCCCGCGAGCAGCGCGAGGCGTTCCTGCTGCGACACGTCGAAGGGATGGACTACGAAGCGATGATGACCGTGACCGGCGCCGGCCTCTCGGCGCTCAAGATGCGCGTGAAGCGCGCGTGCGACGCGCTCCGCGCCCAGCTCGGAGCGCTCGCATGACCGGGCCCTCCTCGTTCGACGACGGCACGGGGCTCGAGCGCGTGACCGACGCGCTCCGCCGCCTCCCGCCCGCCGACCCGCGGGCGGTCGACCGCGTGGTCTCCGCCGCGCTCGCCCGCCGCCAGACGCGCGCCCGGCAGCGGACGTGGCTCGCCCGCGCGGCGGGGCTCGCGCTCGCCGTGGGACTGGCCGGCGGCGGCGTGTGGTTCGGGCGGCGCGAGGCCGCGTCCGGCACGACGACGGCGACGGCGAGCACCGCGACGACGGATACGGCGGCGCTGCCTCCCACGACGCCGGCAGCCGCGACGGGGAACCTGCGGCTCGCGACGGCGGGGCGGAGCGACGACACGCCGGTGGCGGTGGCGTTCGCGCTGCGTCGTCCGGGCGCGCGCCGAGTCTCGCTCGTCGGCGATTTCGACGAGTGGAGCCCGGCCGCGGTGCCGATGCGCCGCGCCGCCGACGGCACGTGGACGACGACGGTCACGCTCGCGCCCGGACGCCACGCGTACGCGTTCGTCGTCGACGACAGCGTGTGGGTGACCGACCCGAGCGCGCTCGTCGTGCGCGACCCCGACTACGGACGCGACCACTCGGTCATCGTCGTGGGGCAGCCGTGACGGTGCGCCGCACGCTCGCCGCGGCCGTCGTCGCGTCGGCTCTCGCGCTGGGCGGCTGGGTCGCCCCGCTCCGCGCGCAGGACGCACGGCTGTCCGCGATCCCCGACGCCGACGCGCGCGCCGCCGTCGGGGCCATCATCGTGGAGGCCGAGGGGCGCGGGCTGCCGCGCGAGCCGCTCGTGACGAAGGCGCTGGAGGGGGTGCAGAAGGGCGCGCCCGGCGAGCGCATCGAGGCCGCCGTGCGGGCGATGGTGGGGCGGCTGCTCGTCGCGCGCGACGCGCTCGCTCCCACCGCCTCGCCGGCCGAGCTGGACGCCGCAGCGGGGGCGCTCGCCGCCGGCGTCACCGCCGACGCGATCCGCGTCGTGCGCCTCGCCGCGCCGAGCCGCTCGATCACCGTGGCGCTCGGCGTGCTCGCGCAGCTCACGGTGCGCGGGGTCCCGGCGGCGCGCGCCGCGCAGGCGGTGGCGACGCTCGTCCAGCGCGGCGCGAGCCACGCGCAGCTGCTGTCGATGCAGCGCGAGGTGCAGGACGATCTCGCCGCCGGCGTCCCGCCGTCGACCGCGCTCGACCTCCGCTTCCGCGCCGTGATCGCCGCGCTCCCGCCGCCGGCCCCGGCGCCGATCGGCCGTACCGCAGTCCCCACGTCCAAGCCCTAAGTTGAGGGCGTGCACCGCCGAAGACGACGACCGACACGCCCCTCCAATCGCCTCCACGCCGCTCGATGGCTCTGCCTCCTCGCCGCTCCGCTCGGAGCGCGCGCGGGGTGGGGCCAGTCGGCGTTCCATGGCCAGGGCACGGTCGACGTCGGCGCGGCGACGCTGCGGCAGCCGGCGGAGCCCACGGTGACGGCGCCCACGCTGGCCGGCGAGCTGCGGCTGGACGGCGCGCGCACCGCGCTGCGCGCCGCGGCCGGGGCGACGCTCGGCGGGAGCGATCGGTGGTCGGCGCAGGGGGACCTCGCGGCGTCGTGGCTGTCGTCGGTCGCGACGCGCGGGGCGTGGGAGCTCGGCGCGACGGCGTCGGCGCTCCAGTTCAACGGCGAGCCGGCAGGGGCGAGCGGGGTCGCGCTCGCGCGACGGCACCTGGCCCTCGGCGCGGGCGGCCTGTGGCTCGGCGCGAGTGGCGGGGTGCTCGGCCGGCGTCGCGGCGACGTCGCGCCAGTGGGGAGCGTGGAGACGGGCGGGTGGCTTCGGCACGACCGGCTGCGGGCATCGATCACGCTCGCGGCGCTCCGCACCCGGCTCGACACGACGGTCGTGCTGGTCGACGACCAGGGGGTCGTCGTCACGACGCTGCCGCGCGAGCCGTCGCACCCGTTCGTCGCGCTCGACGCGACCGCGGCCGCGGAGTGGCGCGCGCCGGTGGTGGAGCTCGGCGGCACCGCCGTGCTGCGCCGCGCGCCGCGCCAGGACAGCGAGACGCTCCACTCCGTGTACGTGACCGGAGCGTGGTGGGTGCTGCCGCGCGCCGCGCTCACCGCGTCGGCCGGCGATCTCGCGGCGGATCCGCTGCGGGGCTTTCCGGCGCGCCGCGTGGCCGCGGTGGGGCTCCGCTGGCGACTCGGCGGCGCCCCGGCGCGCGCGCCGCGCGGGTCGAGCCTCGGCGGTGCGACGCCGGCGGCCGAGGTGGTCGTGCGCGGCGCGCGGCGCGTGCTGCGCGTGCGTGCGCCCGGCGCATCGCGCGTGGAGGTGCGCGGCGACTTCACCGGCTGGCGCGCCGCCGATCTCGCGCGCGTCGGCGATCTGTGGGAGATCGCGCTGAGCGCGGAGCCCAGCACCGTGCGCCTAACGATTCGATTGGATGGCGGCGCGTGGCGTCCGCCGGCGAACCTTCCGAGCGTGGAGGACGACTTCGGCGAGCGGAGCGGCTTGCTCGTCGTGCCGTGACGCACGACGCGCGAGGCGTGACCGACGCGGGGCACGCTCGGTAATGCCCCTCGAGCGCGCACGGAGGCGCGCCGCAGTCCACGAGAGCTCGACCGATCGACCGAGAGAGGAACAGATGGCACGGATGACGTCATACGCGCGCGGCGTGGCGGCCGCGCTCGCGCTCGCATCGCTCACCGCGCTCGCCGCGTGCGGCGACGACGCGGTGTCCACGGAGCCGACGCCGCAGGCGGGGGGGCAGGCGCTCATCGTCGGCCACTTCGACGTGTCGACCGGCCAGGGCGCCGGCCGGCAGCCGGGCGACACGGCGCGGCAGCGGCAGGTGATCGCCGACGCGGCGACGTGGTCCAAGTTCTGGGCGTCGCTCGCGCCCGACCCGAACGCGGGAGGCGCGCCGCCCGCGGTGGACTTCACGCGCGACATGGTGATCGCCGTCGCGACGCCGGTGCGCCCGTCGAGCGGCTACGGCATCAAGATCGAGAGCGTCACGGAGTGGGCCGACCATCTCGACGTGCAGGTCGTCGAGACCTCGCCGGCGTCGGACTGCGTCACGCTCGGCGTGCTCACGCGGCCGTTCGACGTCGTGCAGCTGCCGCGGCGCGACAACAAGCCGGTGCGGTTCGTCGAGCGGACGGCCGTGACGGCGTGCAACCCGGCCGCACGCTACGACACGGTGCGCGTCGCGTTCGGCAAGACGGTGGACACGCACGGCGTGCGCGTGACGCTGCAGCACGTGCTGAACGACAGCCGGTGCCCCATCAACGCGCTGTGCATCTGGGAGGGCGACGCCGCGGTCGCGCTGCGGTTCGAGAGTGGCGCGCAGACGAGCGACGTGACGCTGCACACGAGCGCGAAGATCGGCCTCGTGGGCACGACGGTCGGCGGCGCGGAGTTCCGCCTCGTCGGGCTGTCGCCGTTCAAGGTGATCGGCGCCGATCGGCCCGAGCCCGTCGAGTCGGATTACACGGCGATCCTGGTGGTGCGTTAGGCGCGGCGGTCAGAGCCCGTCGAGCAGATCCGGCGCCGGCCTGACGGTCGGCGCCTGGCCCCACGCCAGCCGGAACGTCTCCGTCGAGAGGATCGCGTCGGACTCGGCGTGGGCGAACCAGTGCCGATCGACGCTGAGGTGCTGGGTGCGGTGGGCGCGGAGCGCGGCGGCCTTCGCCTCACGCGCGCGCGACACGTCGACCATGAAGTCGACGCCGGGGAGCGTCCCGATCACCTCGGGACGCCACTCCTCCCACGGCACCACGGGGGCCGGCCACACGACGCGCGCCACCCGGTGCGCGGGGCCCGCGTCGGGGAACCACCGGTCGTCGGCGGCGGCGGTCACCGCGTCGAGCGTGAAGCCCGAGATCGCGACGTGGTCGGTGTGTCCGGTGACGCCGTGCGGATCGAACGTGACGACGACGCGCGGCCGCTCGCGACGGATCGCGCGCACGAGCGCGAGGCGGATCGTGTCGATGGGCGCCGCGGCGAGCTTCTGGTCGTGGTAGTCGAGCAGCTCCACGTGGGCGACGCCGAGTATCGCGCACGCCGCGCGCAGCTCGCGCTCGCGGAGCGCCGGCAGCGCGTCGCGCGTGGCGAGCGGCGGATCGCCCACCGAGCCGAGCTCCCCGCGCGTCGCGCACACGAGCGCCACGCGCACGCCGCGGTCGGCGAGCAGCCGCGCCGTGCCGGCGATCATGAACGACTCGTCGTCGGGGTGCGCGAGGATCAGGAGGAGGCCGTCAGACACGTCGGATCGTGTTGGCTTGTCGCAGCGAGGCCTCAGTGTGATGCCGTGGCGCTGATGTTACCGCGTTGCCGCGGCCCCGACAGGGTCACACGTACCCCATCGCGACGAGCGCCTCGTAGCGCCGGATCGGCGACGTGGGGAAGTCGGTGCCCGCGCCGTCGATGCGGAACGCGCGGCCCGGGAACGTCACGCGGCGCGCGTTCGCGAGGCACGCCTCCCACGCGGTCGGGATCGTGTAGCCGAAGCCCATCGCGATCGCCACGTTGTCCGCGTAGCCGGCGGTGAGCAGCAGGTCGTTCTCGCGGTAGACGTCGTAGAGATACAGCTGCGACTCCCCGCCGGGCGGGATGCCGATCGCCTTGCCGGGGCGCGGATGGTCCATGTACAGCGACACCGACGCGCCGAACCCCGGCGAGAAGCGCGGCGCGAACGTGCCGTCGACGAGCGACGCGAGGGTGGTGCCTAACGGATCGAGGTTCAGGTTCCAGAGCAGGTTCGGGTGCGCGTTGTAGCCGAACCGCTCGCACTTCTCGAAGAACCACACGCCGTCGCGCGCGGCGATGAAGTTCGCGTCGCCGAAGCCGGTGTAGCGCATCTCGCGGTACGTGTCGAACATGCGCCCCACCGTCTCGCGCACCGCGCGGCTGTCCACCGGGATGCGGAACGTGAAGTCGAACGCGCAGCCCACGAGATCCCCGAGGTCGCCGGTGAGCTTCCGCTTGCTCTCCAGGCACATGAACGCGAACCTCGGCTCCCCGTCGACGAACCACACCTCGACGTTCGTCTCCACGCCGTCCTTGCGCTCCTGCAGGATGAACGGCGTGGTCGCGCGCAGCGACGCGAGATGCGCGCGCAGCTCGAGGTTCGCGTCGGCCGCCTTCTCCGACTCGGGCAGCCACGTCTCGAAGTTCTCCCCCTCGTCGGGCTTGAACACGTACGCGGTGTGCGGGTGCGCTTCCACGAACGCGCGCGCGTCGCCGGGCGAGTCGAACCGATGCGACGGCGGGGCCTCGAGCCCGTGCGCGCCGACGAACCGCAGACACTCGGCGCGGTCGTGCTCCATCGTGTTCGCGTACGTGCCGCCGCCGAACACGCGGAACCCCTCGCGCCGCAGCGTCTCGTTCTCCTCGACGGAATGGTTCTCGTCCCAGATCCAGCACGCGTCGCGCAGCGCCGCGCGGTCGGCCATCACGTCGGCGAGCGGTCGCCGATCGATCATCCCGCGGCCGACGAGATCGTAGCTCGCGAGCTTGCGCTGGTCGTCGATGCCGACGACGGCGACGACGACGTCGTGCCCTTCCTCCCGCAGCCGCAGCGCGAAGCCGAGGCCCGTGAACCACTTCGTGACGAGGACGAATCGCATGCGGCTCGTCATGGCAGGTCGTGGACCAGCCTGGCCGATGTAATCATCCCAGAAAGGCAGAGCGGGGCGACCGATCGCTCGGCCGCCCCGCTCCGTTCGTGCCGGAACCCGTTTAGCGGGCGCCAGCGCGCGTCACGTTCTCCGCCGCCGGACCCTTCTGGCCCTGCACGATGTCGAACTCCACCGAGTCACCCTCGGCGAGGCTCTTGAAGCCCTGGCCCTGGATGGCGCTGTAGTGGACGAAGCAGTCCTTCGTGCCGTTGTCGGGCGTGATGAAGCCGAAGCCCTTCGCGTCGTTGAACCACTTCACTTTGCCGGTCGTACGCATGTCCTACTCCTCGTGGTTGTCGCTTTGTGCAGGGGAGCGGAACACGCCGTACCCCGACAAACGCTACGCGGGACCTGGATCCCCCGCGATGGATCATCCCGCCGACCCTCCGGAAGGACGCGGGAATATACGGATGGTGTGGAGACGGGACAACGGCCCCGTTTTAGAACCGGACGCCGACGACGATCGGCACGAACGCGGTGTTGCCGCCGTCGGTGAACACGATGTGGTAGCGCGCCTCGGCGAACGCGGCGATCCCGCTCAGTGGCAGGTCGAGCCCCGCGCCCACGTTGAGGCCGAACTTCGTGTCGGACGACGAGACCGTGCTGTTCGCAACCTTGGCCTCGGCCTTCACGTTGTAGATCCCCGCGCCACCGATGAAGTACGGGCGGATCGACCCCGGCGTCGCCGGTGTGCCGATGATCAGGTTTCCGGTCACGCCGAAGATGTTCGCGTGCACGTCGGCGCTGCCGCCGCCCTTCGCGCCGAAGCGGTTGAACGCGCCCTCGGCGCGCACCCCGAAGGCCTGCCCCGACGGGCGGAACCCGACGTGCGCGGCGATGTCGTAGCCGCTGTTGAAGCCGTCCCCGAAGTCGCCGAGGGGGAGCGCGATGCCCCCCGAGATCCCGAACGTGGGACGCGACGACGCGGGCGCGGCCTGCGCGGCGAGCGTGGACGACGCGAGCGTGACGCCGGCGAGCGCCACGGCGACGCGGAACGTGCGGAGAGTGAGAGCGTGCACGACGAGCTCCTTGCGAGTGGAGAGTGGGTGGTCGGACGCGCCGACCCCACCGCAGGACACGTTCCCGCTCAGGAGCCCGCCTTCCGCACGCCCGTGACGTAGTACTCGGTCTCGCCGAAGCACTTCGTCGGCACGCCCTTGTGCTGCTCGTACTGCAGCGTCACCCGCTCCCCCGCCGCGGCCTCGATCGCCTGCGCCACGGAGTCGCTGCGCACCGAGTACATGAAGAGCTGCGGCGCCTGGCCGGGCACGTTGCTCTGCGCCAGCTCGCCCTCCCACGTCTTACACAGCCACCCCTTCTTCGAGAGCTTCTGGTTGTAGCCCGTGCGCTCGCCGGACGAGTAGCTGTAGGCGAGCGTCGCGGTGAGCCACACCGCCATCACCGCGGCAGGGACGAGCACGATCAGCGACAGCAGCAGCCCCTTCCAGTGACGGCGGGCGAAGCCGCGCTTCTTCTCCGGGCGGACGTCCGGCCGGGCGATGGGTTCGGTGATCTCGGGCTCGGTCATGGGGTTTCACTCGGAGCAGGGTCACGGCACCATTAGCTTTCGGCAGCACCCTCAGCATTGAAGATGCCTTCTCCGTTCGGTTCCCGCCGCCCCACCGTCACCGCCCGCGTCCGCGACGTCCCCGTCGGGTCGTCGCACCCGGTGGTCGTGCAGTCCATGACGAACACCGACACCGCCGACCCGGCGAGCACCGCCGAGCAGGTGGCGGCGCTGTCCCGGGCGGGGTCGCAGCTCGTGCGCATCACGGTGAACAACGACGACGCGGCGGCGGCCGTCCCCGAGATCCGTGCGCGCCTCGACGACATGGGGCTCGACGTCCCGCTCGTCGGCGACTTCCACTACAACGGGCACCTGCTGCTCACGAAGTACCCCGACTGCGCGCGGACGCTCGACAAGTACCGCATCAACCCCGGCAACGTCGGCTCGCGGCATCGCGACGCGAACTTCACGACGATCGTGCGCGTCGCGATCGAGCACGACAAGCCGGTCCGCATCGGCGTGAACTGGGGCTCGCTCGACCAGGATCTGCTGACGTCGATGATGGACGCGAACGCGGCGAGCGAGAGCCCGCGCGATTTCAAGGACGTCTACGTCGACGCGATGCTGGAGAGCGCGCTCCGCTCCGCCGCGCTGGCCGAGGAGACGGGGCTCGGCCATGACCGCATCCTCATCTCGGCCAAGGTGTCGCAGGTGGCGGATCTCGTGACCGTCTACCGCCGCCTCGCCGCGCGCTGCGACTACCCGCTGCACCTCGGCCTAACGGAAGCGGGGCTCGGCACGAAGGGCGTCGTGGCGAGCACCGCCGGCCTCGCGATCCTGCTCGCCGAGGGGATCGGCGACACGATCCGCGTGTCGCTCACGCCGCGCCCGGGCGGCGACCGCACGGAGGAGGTGCTCGTCGCGCAGCAGATCCTGCAGTCGTTGGGCATGCGCTCGTTCGCGCCGCAGGTGACGTCGTGCCCCGGCTGCGGCCGCACGACGTCGACGTTCTTCCAGCGCATGGCGGAGGACATCACCGGCTACATCCGCGAGCAGATGCCGGTGTGGCGCTCGCGGCACCCGGGCGTCGAGGAGATGACGGTCGCGGTGATGGGCTGCGTCGTGAACGGCCCCGGCGAGAGCAAGCACGCGAACCTCGGCATCTCGCTCCCCGGCACGTTCGAGGAGCCGAAGGCGCCCGTCTACGTGGACGGGAAGCTCATGACGACGCTCAAGGGCGACCGCATCGTCGAGGAGTTCCTCGTCATCCTCGAGGACTACGTCGCGCGCACGTACCCGGCGTTGGAGCCGGCGGGCGCCTAACGCCGTCTCAGGACTCCCTCCGAGGAGCCTCTCCTACGGCTTTCGGGCCGCGGCGCGCGCGTCCTCCCGCATCGCGCGGCGCGCCTCCTCGGCGGCGTGGCGCTGCTCCTCGGCGGCGCGCCGCATCTCCTCGGCGGTGCGCCGCGCCTGCTCGGCCTCGAGCCGCGCCTGCTCCCTGATCATCTCGTCGAACGCCTGCTGCGTCTCCACGTCGGGCGGCATGGTCGCGGCCATGCCCACGTTGGGCGGGCCGGCCGGCAGCAGGCAGCTCTCCCCCGGCAGCAGCGAGCCCTCGTTGTCGTACTGCGCCACCGCGTGCTCCGCGCGCTGCAGCATCTCGCGCGGGCCGCTGATCGTCAGCATGTGCGGGCCCATCCCCTTGACGGCGACGGTCCCCTCCCGGCCCACGATCGGCATGACGAGCGTGGTCGCCTGCTCGGGACCGAGGCAGCGGAGCGGGAGATGCAGCTCGGGGTAGTGCCGCATTCCGCTCCGGCTCACGAAGACCGCGAACCCCGCCGCGGCCACCATCGCGGCCGCGGTCGGATAGAGGAACGCGCGCCGGCGCCGACGCTGCTGCCGCTCGAGCGCCGCCTGCGCGGCCGCGCGGCGCGCGACGAGCGCCGCGGGCATGCCGGGCCCGATCCCGTCGAGCAGATCGGCCACGCGGCGCGCCGAGTCGCGCACCTCGGTCACGACGCCGGCGCACGTCTCGCACGTGCGGCAGTGCGCCGCCACGGCGTCCATGTCGCCCCAGTCGGTGAGGTCGGCGACCGCGATGATCTCGCGGCACTGGTCGCACGTCATGGCCATCATCGTTCCACCTCCGCGACGCCCGGGTGCCGGGCGATGAGATGCGCACGCACCGCCGCGCGCGCCTTGAACAGGTTGGCGCGCACCGTCGCCGGCTTGATCCCCGTCATGAGCGCGACCTCGATCGGGTCGTAGCCCTGGAGGTCGACGAGGTCGACGATCTCGCGCTGACGAGCGGGCAGCGCGGCGAAGAACGCGCGCACCTTCATCAGGAGCTGCTGCCGGTCGACGCGCGCACCGGGGTCGGTGACGTAGACGTCGCGCTCCGGCAGCGCGCGCGGCAGCGCGGCCAGGCGGGCGCGCCGCCGCGCCCTGCGCCGCCGCTGCCCCGCCGCGCGTCGCACGATGCCGTACAGCCACGCCTCGAGCGGTGCCTCGCCGCGGAACTGCGCGAGCCGGAGATGCATCTGCACGAACGCGTCCTGGGTGATGTCGTCCGCGTCGTCCACGTCGTCGGCGAGGACGAGCGCCCAGCGATACACCAGCGGCAGCAGCCGCGCGACGAGCGTCGCGAACGCGTCGCCGTCGCCGCCGGAGGCCCGGGCCACCAGCGCGCTCTCGGACGCGCCCGCCGCCGCATGGAGCGCAGCGGCGGGCTGGATCGACACGACGGCGGTAGTGGCGGACGGTCGGGACATGAGTCGGTGCGGGCGCCCACCATGTAGATGCCGCGAGCGGCTCCGGCGTTTACTCGTCGCTCGACACGGGTCCTGGCCATGTGAGTGAACCGCAGAGGGCCGCCGAGGGCCGCGGAGGCCTTTGGCATCGAACCACAGAGGACAGGAGGACACAGAGAAAACCAACTTCTCTTGAAGGGTTCTCCTCTGTGTCCTCCGCGTCCTCTGTGGTTGAGAAAGCAGTTGCCGTTCTCTGCGGCCCTCGGCGGCCCTCGGCGGTTCGATACGAAGAGCCAGTCCTCCCGTCACTGCACCGTGAGCGCGTACCCGGCGAGGCTGGTGCGCTGCGCGTAGCGGCCGCTCGCGCGGGCGGCGACCTGCTGGATCTGCGCCGTGTACTGGGCCGGCGTCGCGCTGCCGGCGATGTCGAGCTGGGCGACCACGCCGCTGGCGAGCGCGCCGCGGAGGAGCATGCGCGAGCGCGGCGCGCCGGCCACGGTGTCGCGCACCTCCTTGATCTCGAGCCCCGCGCTCGGCCGGATGGCGAGCAGGCTCGGGCCGGTGAGCGTGAGCAGCACCGCGCCGTCGTCGGCGTTCGGCGTCTGCAGCGAGAGCGTCACCTGCTTCACCGCGGGGCGGAAGCCGGCGGCGAGCGCGACGTTCGTGGACACGACGACGGTGCACGGATTCGTCGTGCCGGTGCACGGCCCCGACGTCCAGCCCGCGAACTGGTCGGTGCCCGACGGCGTCGCGGTGAGCGAGACGCTCGCGCCGGAGTTGAACGAGGCCGAGCACGTGCCGCCGCCGCCGGCGCCGAGTCGGCAGTCGATCTTCCCGTCGGCGGACGTCACGCGTCCGCTGCCGACGTCGGATCCCGTCACCGAGAGCGCGAACGTCACCGGCGGGGGCGGCGGCGTGACCGGCGCGATGCCGCCGCCGCCCCCGCCGCAGCCGCCGAGCAGGGTGCCTAACGCGGCGCCGAGCGCGCCGCGCGCGGAGATGCGTCGCGTCCTCACGGCGTCCTCCGCGCGCTCGGCGGCGATGGTGGCAGCGCGAGCAATCGCTCCAGCGTGCGCACGCTGAGCCGCTGCCCCGTGCGGTCGAGCAGCGACAGCACGTCGCCGAGGTTGAACGTGCCGTCGGCGTTGCCGAGCGCATCGAGCACCGAGCGCTCCGCGGCGGTGAGCGAGCGGCCGTCGAACAGATCGTTCACCGCGGCGGTGACGTTGGGCAGCACGGCGAACGTCGCGGTCACGTTCGCCGCCGCGGCGAGCCGGATCTGACACGGCGCCGTGCCGGTGCACGCGCCGCTCCACCCGGCGAACCCGCTTCCCGGCTGCGCCGTCGCCGTGAGCGTGACCGTGGCGCCTAACGGGAACAGGATGTTGCACGCGCCGCTCGCCGCGCCGTTGGTCACGCCGCAGTCGATCCCCGCCGGCGCGCTCGTCACACGCCCGCCGCCGTTGCCGGCGCCGGCGACGACGATCGCCGCGTTCGTGCTCAGAACGAACGTGGCCGACACCGTCGCGGTGCCGCCCGCGGCGGGCATCGTCACCACGCAGTTCGCGGTGCCGACGCACGCGCCGCTCCAGCCGGTGAAGCTGCCGCTCGCCGATCCCGTCGGCACGAGCGTCACGACGCTGCCCGCGGCGAAGCTCGCCGAGCAGGTACCGCTCGCGACCCCCGCCGCGATCGTGCACGAGATCCCCGACGGGACGCTCGCCACGGTTCCGGAGCCGGTACCCGCGCCGGTGACGGTGAGCGTCGACGTCGTGCCGCCGGTCGCGCGGTTGAACGTCGCGGTGACGCTCGCGTTCGCGGTGAGCTGGATCTGACACGTCGCCGCGCCGCTGCACGCGCCCGCCCAGCCGCCGAACGCGCTGCCCGACGCCGCCGCGGCGGTGAGCGTCACCGGCCCGCCTAACGGGAACAGGATGTTGCAGGCGCCGCTCGCGACGCCGTTCGTCACGGTGCAGTCGATGCCGGCGGGCACGCTCGTCACGCGACCGCTGCCCGTGCCCGCGCCGGCGACCGCGACCGCCGCGTTCGTGCTCGCGGCGAACGTCGCGACGACGCTCACCGACCCCGGTGTCGTGGGGAGCGTCAGCGTGCAGTTCGCGTTGCCCGAGCAGCCGCCGCTCCATCCGGTGAAGCTGCCGGATGCGGAGCCGGTGGGGATGAGCGTCACCACCGTCCCTTCGGCGAAGCTCGCCGAGCACGTGCCGGTCGCGGTGCCGGCCGAGATGCGGCAGTCGATGCCGGACGGGTTGCTGGCGATCGTGCCCGTCCCTGCGCCGGCGCCGGTCACCGTGACGGTCACCGCGAGTCGTGACGGCGCGGCCTGCGCGGCTGGAGCGGCGCCGAGCACCGCGAGCAGCGCGAACGACAGCAGCGCCACGTGAAGACGGAAGGACCGAAAGGCTGGCTGCACCGGAGTCGGATGGGCGACGAGTGCCGTACGCGTCCGGGAGCATACGCCACGGTGCGGGGGCGCGCGAGATCCGCGCGTCCCCGCACGCGGCCTGTCCCGATCAGAAGAAGATGCCGACCGTCGCCCGCACGCCGGTGGTCTGCACCAGCCAGCCGTGCGTCTTCACGGTGCTGACCTGCGAGTTGAGCAGATTCTGCAGCTGCGCGCCGTCCTGGTGCTGCACCGTGAGGCCGTAGGTTCCGTTCAGCGTGAGCCGGGGCAGCACGAAGTAGCTCAGGCCGACCTCACCGAACGCGCCGACGTCGGTCTCGTGGCCGCGGATGTCGCCGGGGTTCGCGTGGCTGGACTGCCGGCTGAGCGCCGCGCCCACCGTGAACAGCGCGCCGATGCTGCGGGCCACGGGCGAGTAATGCCGGACGCCGAGGGTGGCGGTGACGAACGTGTTCGAGAACTCGCTGACGGGCACGCTCGCGAGCTGCGGGTCGGTCGTGCGCGTGTTGTAGTTGACGGCGAGGTTCGCGGCGAGCGCGGTCGCGCGCGAGAGGAACTTCAGCGCGCCGACGCTCCCGCCGCCGCCGACACCGGCCTCGATGCCCCACTGGCCAGGGCTGAACGGAAGCGAGTCCGGGGCCGCGCGCTGCGCGCGGGCGGCGACGGGGACGAGCAGCAGGGCGGCGGCGGGGAGGCGGAGTGCGTGCATCGGCGGGAGTCGCTCGGGTGGACGGCGCGGGCGCGCGGAGCAGCGCCCGCCGCGACCGCCGATGGCAAGTCGCCTGCCGCCCGCCGACGTGGCGTTAGTCGCCGCGCCGCAAGCAGTTAGGCACCCGCGCGCGCGACGCGGCGCGGCGCGCGGTGTCCGGCCGCGGACAACGGTGTCCGCTCCCGGACACGGCCCGTCACGATTGACGAAGCACGGACGTCGCATCCGCGCGGGCGGCACGCCGCGCCGGCAGCCAGCTCGCGACCAGCGCGACGGTGCCTAACAGCGTCGCCGACGCGACGATCGTCGCCGGGTCGTGCGGCCCCACGCCGTACAGCGCGGCGGCGAGCAGTCGTCCGCCGGCGAGGAACAGCGCGAGCCCCGCGCCGAGGCCGGCGAGCGTGAGCGTCGCGCCCTGCCGCACGACGAGGCGCACGATGTCGCCGCGCTGCGCGCCGATGGCGAGACGGATTCCCAGCTCGTGCGCGCGCTGGCTCACGGTGTAGCTGAGCACTCCCGTGATGCCGAGCAGCGCGAGCGTGAGCGCGAGCGCCGCGAACGCGCCGAGCACCCACACCGCGAGCCGCCGAGCGCCTAACGACTCGTCGACGCGCTCGCGCATCGGGCGCACGTCGTACACCGGCACCTGGCGGTCCTGCTCCGCGACGATCGCGCGCAGCGCACCGGCGAACGACGCCGGCGGCAGCACGCCGCGCACCGCCACGCCGAACGACGGCGTCATCGTCTGGCGGTACGTGTAGTAGATCGTCGCGTGCCGCTCCTGGCCGAGCTCCTTCGGCGTCACGTCGCCGACGACGCCGACGATCGTGAGGTCCCCGTCGCCGACGCCGCCGAGCTGGCGCAGGTGCTTGCCGATCGCGCTCTCACCGGGGAAGAACTGCCGCGCGAGCTGCTCGTCGACGACCACGACCGGCGGCGCGCCCTTGGCGTCGGTGGCGGCGAACGCGCGGCCGGCCTTCAGCGTCATCCCCATCGCGCGGAAGTAGTCGTCGCTCACCATGTTGAAGTTCGCGTGCGGCTTCTCGCCGCTCGCGTCCGGCGCGCGGCCGACGACCTCGAACGGCGAGCTGCTCGCGGTGCCGCTGCCGACGAACGGCAGCGACGCGGCGATGCCCACCGCCTGCACGCCCGGCACCGCGCGCAGCCGCTCGAGCAGGCGGTCGACGAACGGCGCGACCGCCGCCTGCTGGTAGACGCGCGGCGGCAGCGCCACCTGCGCGGTCAGCACGCGCTCGGCGCGGAATCCGGGATCGGTGGCGATGAGACGGGACAGGCTGCGGATCATCAGCCCCGACGAGAGCAGCAGCGCGAGCGCGAGCGCGACCTGCATGACCACCGCGCCCTGCAGGAAGCGGTGCCGCTCCGCTCCAGCGGACGTGCCGCGCGCCGAGGCGCGGAGCGCGTCCTGCGGGTCCACGCGCGATGCGCGCACGGCGGGCGCGACACCGAACAGCAGCGCCGACGCGGCGGCGAGCGCGAACGCGAACAGCAGCACGAGCGGGTCGAGGCGCGCGTCGCGGAGCATCGGGTACTGCGCCGGTCCCCAGCGCGCGAGCGCCGCGACGGCGACCGCGCCACCGGCCGCGCCGAGCGCGCCACCGATCGCGGCGACGGCGGCGCTCTCCGCGACGAGCGGGCGCACGAGGCGCGCCGAGCCGGCGCCCAACGCGGCGCGCACCGCGAGCTCGCGCACGCGGCCGGTCGCGCGCACGAGCTGCAGGCACGCGACGTTCGCGCACGCAATGAGCAGCACGAGCCCGACGGCGCCGGCGAGCAGGAGCACGATCGGCCGCAGCTCGCCGGCGAGGAACGCGGTGAGCGGCACGGGACGGATGACGAGCGACCGGGCGAAGTCGTTCCCGCCGCCGTTGCCGGCCAGCGCCTCGCCCCACGCGCGCCCCTGTCGCGCGAGCGCGTCGCGCAGCCGCTCCGCGGAGACGTCGGCGCGCCGCTTCGCGACGACCTTCATCACCAGCACGCCGTGCTGGGACTGCGTCGTGGAGTCCACCGGATACGGCATCCACACCTCGGCCGCGCGCGGGTAGCGCAGCTCGGGGCCGGCGACGCCGATCACCTCGTACGGCGTGCCGCTGAGATGGAGCGTGCGGCCGACGATTGCGCGGTCGCCGCCGAACCGGTCGCGCCAGAACCCGTACGACAGCACGACGACGCGGTGGCGCCCGTCGCGCGACTGGTCGGCCGCGTACAGCCGCCCGACGACGGGATGCGCGTCGAGGAGCTGGAAGTAGTCGCCGAGCGTGCGCGCCGCGCCGACGCGCGCCGGCTCCGCGGCGTCGGTCGTGAGGTTCACGCGCGTCTCGGCCACGCCGGCCGCGCGCTCGAACAGGTCGCCGCGCGTCGCGAGCTCCAGGGTGCTCGGCGGGTCCAGCTCCGCGTCGAGCAGGTCGAGCTTCGGCAGGTCCTCGCGGATCACGACCATGCGGTCGAGATCGCGCACCGGCAGCGGCCGCAGGAGCACCGCGTCGACGACGCTGAAGATCGCGGTGTTCGCGCCGATGCCGAGCGCGATGCACAGCACCGCGGCGAGCGCGAACGCCGGCGCCTTCGCGAGCGCGCGCACGGCGAGTCGGAGATCGTCGAGCATGACCCAAGCCCTCTCGTGATGGTCGCCGCTTTGATAGCGTCCGGCCCACGAGGGTTGCAAGGGTCGGAAGACCCAGGGCAGGAGGGCAGGAGGGCAGGAGGGCAAGAGGGCAGGAGGGCAGGAGCGCCATAAGGTCTCCTGCCCTCCTGCCCTCTTGCCCTCCTGCCCTCGGCCGTTAGGCCTTCCGGTCGATGCAGCCCTTGAAGTTCGGGTTCGTCTTCTCGGCGTCCGGCACCGGGAGGTTCACGTCGTCGCCGAACTTGAACGGCGTCTTGTGGAAGCCGTCCTCGGGGAACGTGCTGTCCTCGGTGCGGCCGTACTGCCGGATGAGACGACGGAGATCGCCGAGGCGCATGCCGCGGCCGAACTGCCAGAACGCCTTCTCGCGGAACAGCAGGTCGATCGCGGCCTCCTTGCTGGCGGGCGTCGCGAGCGGCGCCATCACGGGGACGGAGAACGCGCCGAGCGTCTGCGCGCTGGTGCGCAGCGCGTTCAGCGTCGTCATCATCCCGGTGATGTCGTTGTTGTTCAGCTTCGCCTCGGCCTCGATCAGACGCGCGTCGATGCCCGACGCGAGCACGACCGGCGCCTCGCGCGTCGACCAGATGAGCTGTCCGACCCACGGCGTCTGGCCGTCGAAGCCGGTCCGCGTGTTGTCCTTGTACGAGCCCGTGGTCGGCACGCGCGGGTCCTTCGCGGAGCCGAACGGGATCGCGTTGCGGATGCGGACCTCGACGCCGTTGGCGAGCGTCACGCTGTCGCCGACCGCGACGCGGGCGGACGACGGGTTCGACGCGTTGACCGTCCAGATCGTGTTGCTCTGGGTGGTCTGGGAGAACGTGAGCGTGTACTGGTAGCTCGTCGGGACGTTCGCGACCGTCTGCGCGGCGGCCGAGAACTGGGCGAGGTCCACCTGCGCGCGCGCCTTCGCGATCGTGGCGGCGGTGCGCACCTTCACCGACAGCGCGTTCGTGCCCGACGCGAGCGCGATCGCCGAGTCGAGGTGCGCGATGGCGAGCTGGAAGCCCTCCGCGTTCGTGATCGGCTTCGTGTAGGTGATGACGCCGTTGACGACCTCACCGAACGGGATGCCGTTGCAGAAGTCCTCGGAGACCGTGAGCTCCTCGAGGCCCATGGCGAAGTACATCTCGCCCTGCTTCTCCGGCTCGTTCGGGATGAGCGCCTTCAGCGAGTTGAGCGCCTCGCGGAACCGGCCGCGCGACTGCTGCGCGACGTTGTAGGCGCCGGTGACCTCGGCGTCGAGGTTGGCGATCTGGCGCCGGTCCATGTCGATCCGCTGCGTGAAGGTGTCGGTCACCTTCCACACGTCGGTCACGAGGTCCGAGTAGATCCAGAGGTTCTGGCTGTTGCCGTTGCCGCCGCCGCCGGTCCAGCTCTGGAGGGCGCCTAACGCGCCGACGTAGAGCGCCTGGGCGCCGGTGGCGCCGGCGGCCTGCACGGCCTCCGGCGTGATGAGGCCGGGCTGCTGCGGCTCGAGCAGCTGGTCCTGCACGCCGCAGCCGGCGAGGCCCGCCGCGGCGCCGAGCGCCAGCAGCGTCTTCGTGGTGAGTCTATCGCGCGACATCAGAAGTACAGGTTGAGGCGGGCGGTGTAGTACGAGCGCGGCGCCGAGGCCATGAAGCCGGTCTGCACGTCACCCGTCGAGTAGTTGGCTTCCGGATCCTGGCCGCGGTACTTCGTGAACACGGCGAGGTTGCGCGCGCCGAGGCTCAGGTTCGCGTTGCTCGCGTGCACGAGGCGGAGGTAGCGGTTCGGCACCCCGATCGTGGCCGAGAGCTCGCGGAAGCGGATGAACGCGCCGTTCTCGATGTAGCCCGACGACGTGGTCGGCACCGTGACGCGCTGCGCGAGGCAGTCCGCCTGATCGCGGAGCGGGGCGTTCGGGTTCGAGCGCGCCGCCACGGCCGCGTTGTTCGCGCAGAGGAACTGGGCGTTGTCGTTGAAGACGTAGAAGCCGCCCTTGTAGTCGAACATCGCGCGGACGCGCAGCTTCCTGTTCAGGAAGTCGAAGCCGTTCGTCAGCGACGCGGTGTACGTCGGCTGCGAGGCGCCGAGGAAGTGGTACGCCGTGTCGACCGAGATCTCGTCGACCGTGAGGATGTTGTCGCCGTTCGCGTCCGACCACTTCCGGTCGCGCACGAACCACGCGTTGATCGGGTAGCCGACCGCGTTGCGCTGCGTGCCCGTGCCGATGTCCGGCACGGGGACGCCGTTCTCGGTGCCGAGCGTGCGGATCTTGTTCGTGTTGTGCGCGCCGATGACGCCGAGGTCCCAGCCGAAGTTGCGCGTGCTGGCGAGCGTCGCGTTCACCGAGAGCTCGAGCCCCTGATTGCCGATGGAGCCGAGGTTCTGCAGCACGCTCAGCGTCGAGGCACCCGACGACGACGCGATCGGCCGCGAGATGAGCGCGTCCTGCGAGCGGCGCGTGTAGTACGTGAAGTCGACGCTGACGCGGTTGAAGAGCTGGCTCTCGAAGCCCGCCTCGACCTCGGTCGCCGACTCCGGCCGGAGGTTCGGGTTACCGACGGCCGCGGCGCGGAGGCCCGGCGTGTCGGTGCCCGACTGGCCGTTCGACGAGGAGACGACGTTCACGACGCGCGACGAGTACGTGTACAGCGCCGCCGTGGCGCCGGGGTTCTGCCCCGCCTTGCCGTACGCGCTGCGCAGCCGGAGGCTGTTCAGCCACGAGTAGTGCGGGAAGAACGGCTCGTCGGAGATGACCCACGCGAGCTGCGCCTTCGGGTAGATCGCGTTCTTGTAGTTCACGCCGAACGCGCTGTTCTTGTCGGAGCGCGCGGCGAGCGTGACGAACATGCGGTCGCGCAGCGAGATCTGCTCCTGCACGTAGTAGCCGAGCGTCTTCGTGGCGGACGGCAGCCCGTTGCCGCCGAACTGCACCGCGCCCGCGCCGACCGTCTGCGCGCCCGGCGGCAGCTGCTGGCTGGAGCTGTTCGTGTTCTCGCCCTCGATGTTCGTGTAGTCCGCGCCGACCGTCGTCTTCAGGTTGGCCCAGTCGCGCGCCGACCACGTCGCCGTGGCGGCGAGCTTCGCCGAGAGGTTGCGGTCGTTCGAGTGCTGGCTCGTGGCGTAGCCGAGGCGCGTGGTGCCCGACGGCGGGCACTCGTTGAAGCGGCACACCTCGCCGTCGCGGCGGTCGGAGAGGTCCACGCCGATGTTCCCATCGGCCTGCAGCCACGAGAACGGGCGGTAGTTGCCGTTCACGCTGCCCAGCATGCGCTGGATGTCCTCGACGACGACGTCCTGGAAGATGTCGCCGTAGACGTAGCTCGCGTTGCCGTTCAGGTCACGGCCCAGCGCGTCCTTGTTCGTACGGCTCGGCCCCGCGCCGTTGAAGCCGGGGTTCATCGCCGCCTGGTAGAAGATCGACCAGGAGTTGTTGTCCGTCTGCGTGAGCCGCTGGTTCGTCTTGATGTACGACGACTGCACGCTGAGGTCGAACTTGTCGTTCACCGCCGCGTTGATGTTGCCGCGGACGTTCGTGCGGCCGAGCATCTCGGGCTTCTTCCACTCCTCGCGGATCGGCGTGTTCGCGGACTGCAGGCGCGCGAGCTCCGAGTCGGGGAGGCGCACCGGGCCCTCCTCCACCTCCCAGCCGCCGCTCGAGAAGTAGCGGACCTTCTCCGTGCCGCCGCTCACCTGGCCGCCGAACTGCTTGCGGTTGCCGGTCTGGATCGGCGAGTACGCCGCGACGTTCAGCGGGTTGAACGTCGTGATGCTGTCCTGGATGCAGGTCTTCGCCGAGATCTGCGTGAGCTCGCAGCGGCGCTGCACCGTGGTCGCGGTGGGCGAGTGGCCCCAGATCATGTACGAGAGCGGGTAGTCCGCCTTGTCCTTGATGGCGCCCGTCTCGCCGAACCAGTTCCACTGCGCGCCGCCGGCGCGGCCCTTCTTGGTGGTGACGATGATGACGCCGTTCACCGCGTCCGTGCCGTACAGCGTGGCCGCCGACGGGCCCTTCACGATCTCGATGTTGTCGATGTCGTCCGGCGCGAGGCTCGAGAGGAGCGTCGTGCGCTGGCCGCCCGTCGGCACACCCACCGAGCCCGCGTTGAAGCGCACGCCGTCGACGATCCAGATCGGCGCGTTGCTCAGCGAGATCGAGTTGAGCCCGCGGAGGCGGATCGTGCCCGCCGTGCCGGTCATCGAGCCGGGGAGGACGTTCACGCCGGCCACCTTGCCGACGAGCAGGTCGCTCACGTTGTGCGTCGGGACCTCGGCGACGTGCTCGCCGACGTTCGGCAGCGAGGCGACCGAGTTGCCGAGCTCCACGCGGCGCTGCGGGCCGGTGGCGGTGGTGACGATCTCCGACAGCTGCACGACGGAGGGCGACAGCGAGAAGTCGACGGTCAGCGACTGGCCGGCGGACACGGCGACGGGCTTCTTCTGCTCCGTGTAGCCGACGCGGATGACGCGGACCTGGGCCTGGCCCGCGGGGACGCCGCGGATCGAGTAGCGGCCCTCGGCGTTCGTCGTCGCGATCAGCGTGGTGCCGACGACGTAGACGCGGCTGTCGGGGAGGGGCTGGGCGGTGCCGGCGGCAGTCACCTGGCCGCTGATGGTCGCCTGCTGGGCACCGGCGACGCCGGCACCTCCGACGAGCAGGACGGCGGCGAACCCGCTACGGAGCAGCGGGCGCCGGAGAATGGAACCTCTCATGGACGTTGGCAAACCTCTGACGGGATGAACACCCGCCGTCACGGAAGGGAACGGCGACGGCGGCGGGTTGGGGCGCCGTGACTCCGACGCCCGGGACTCGGGGACTCGCCGGTTTACGGGCTCGTCCGACGGGTTGTTGGGAGACCTGACAATCAAACCACCCGGCACGAACATGTAAACGAATGGTTTACAAGTCGGGAGCGCACTCGGAGGACTGCGGAGCCGCCGGATGCGCAACGGCGCCCGCCAGGAGAGCTGGCGGGCGCCGCGGACGAGTCGGGTCGAGCCGTCGGGTCAGCGCACGGCGCGGACGCCGTCGACGGCGAACGGCTCGAGGGCGTCGGCGACGGAGCGGAGCTCGGCGGCGATGGCGCCGGTGAAGCCGGCCGCCTCGAGCCGGTCGCTCACCTGCCGGTACCAGCGCACCTTGGTCTCCCGCCCCTCGGCGAAGCGGTGCCAGACGGCGTCGGGGAACGCGGTGCGCCGGAGGTCGGTGAGCAGCGTGCTCCCCTCGTGCACCTGGTGCGCGGCGAGCACCCAGCGGCTCCGATCGGACGCGGAAGCGAGTCGGTCGAGGTGGTCGAGCTTCTGCTCCTCATGCGACAGCTCGACGCCATCATCGTCCAAGCGGCGGCGCACCGCGCCAAGCGCCGCGGTCAGGACGTCGGGGCCGAACTTGTCCTCGAGGCGGTGCCGGACGGCGTCCTCGCTCAGACCATCGCGGAGGTAGTCCTCCACCGCCTCGTGCAGGATCGCGGCGACCACGGTCACGTCGTCCTGCCCATAGCGGGTCAGGATGACGGCGGCGTTCGCGGGCGCGGTGAAGTACGGCAGGCGGGTCCCCTTGCGGACCTCCTGGTCGTGGTGCTTCGCCGCGAACGCGAGCGCGTGGTTGATGCGGTCCGAGTATCCGGTCGTCATGGGTGCACCGAAAGAGCGGAAACTACGAGAAACGGCGGACGGGGACAGAGTCGCGTAATCAGACCCCCACGGCCATCCGTAGTTTCCGGCCGTTCCCGACGTTTCCGTGTACGCCGGGGGACTGGCCCGCGCCCGGGAGCCGTCACCGCGCGAACCAGCCGAGCAGCCGCTCCAGCCCCGCGCGGTCGTCGTCGTCGAACGCGCCGGGGTACTCGGAGTCGACGTCGAAGACCGCGACGAGCGTCCCGCTCCGGTCGACGACGGGGACCACGATCTCGCTGCGCGACCGGGCGTCGCAGGTGATGTGGCCGGGAAACTCGTTCACGTCCTCGACGACGACGGTGCGCCGCTCCGCCGCCGCGGTGCCGCAGACGCCCCGGCCGAACGCGATGTCGAGGCAGCCGAGCGTCCCCTGGTACGGGCCGACCCGGAGCAGCCGGTCGGGCTCCACCACGCGATAGAAGCCGGTCCACAGGTGGCCGAACGCGTGGTGCACGAGGCAGCTCACGGTGGCCATGGCGGCGATGGGATCGTCGACCCCGGCGAGGACGGCGTCGATCTGCTCGGCCAGCTCGTCGTAGGCGGCCGGCTTCGGGAGGTGGCGGAGGTCGAGGGTCTGTTCGGCCATGAGAGGGAGGAGGGGAACGGCGGGACGACTTGCTGCGGGACGATCGACGGCGGGACGTCTACGGCGGGACGATCGACGGCGGGACGTCTACGGCGGGACGTCTACGGCGGGACGTCGAACGGCGGCATGGTGATGCGTTCAGCGGGATCCGGTCCGCGTCGGATTGGTACTCGTGCGCAAGCCGCGCATGGCACCTTGGGCGAAGGGGGGGAGCCCCCCCTGGGACCTAGGTACGCGCCGCCGGTGTTCCCGCCGTCGATCGTCCCGCCGTCGATCGTCCCGCCGTCGATCGTCCCGCCGTCGATCGTCCCGCAGCAAGTCGTCCCGCAGCAAGTCGTCCCGCCGTAGACGTCCCGCCGTAGACGTCCCGCCGTAGACGTCCCGCCGTAGACGTCCCGCCGTCGATCGTCCCGCCGTAGACGTCCCGCCGTCGATCGTCCCGCACGAGATCGTCCCGCCGTGCCGCCCGCAGTATACCCTCACACGCTCGCGCCGATCTGCCCGATCACCACGAGGTCGATCGCCGCGAGCGCGAGCCCCTGGACCGCGACGCCGAGCCCCGCACCCACGGCGCCGAGCCGCCGGCCGAGGAGCCAGCCGGCGAGGGCGAGCGTCGCGCCGACCGCCACGCCGCCGAGGTCGATGCCGAGCGACCACCAGACGAAGCGGTCGAATCGCGTCGCCGCGGCATAGTCGGGGAGACGGAGCTGCCGAAGCGCGAGCAGGGCGAGCGCGACGTCGACGGCGCCCCAGCCGGCGGTCTGGAGTGCGAAGTGGCGCACGAGCGGCACCCGCTGCCGCCGCGCGACGGCGAGCGCGAGCAGCGCCGTGCCGACGACGACGCACGCCGCGCCCCACACGACGATGCGATAGAAGTGCGCGCGCTCGAGCGAGAGGAAGGTGTCGGACCACATGTCGGGGACATTCTAACGGGCGGACGCGGCTACGGCGGACTCGAACCTGCGGAGTGGACGGCCCGCATCATCCGCCGCCGTTCTCGCTTCCGCCGCACCCGGCTTCATGCTCGTCACCCGGACCCCTCACGGCCTGTACCTGCCCGCGGCCGGCCTGCACCTCGATGCGCGCACGGCGCCGGGTACGGTATTCGTGTCGCACGCGCACAGCGATCACTGCACCGCGGCCGAGCGCATCCTGTGCACGCCGGAGACGGCGGCGCTGCACGAGGCGCGGCGCGGGGCGCGCGAGGCGGTGCGGCTCCCGTACGGCGAGTCGTTAGGCATCGGCGAGGCGCGGGTGACGCTGACGCCGGCGGGGCACGCGCTCGGCAGCGCGATGATCGTGAGCGAGTCGGCGGAGGGCCGCGCGGCGTACACGGGGGACTTCAAGCTCCGCGCGAACCCGTTCTCGCCGCCGGCCGAGATCCCGCGCGTCGACGAGCTGGTGATGGAGTGCACGTTCGGCGAGCCACGCTACCGGTTCCCGCCCGACGAGGAGCTGATCGCGCGGCTGTACGCGTTCGTCGACGCGGCGTTCGCGGAGGGGGCGGTGCCGGTGGTGCTCGCGTACGCGTTGGGCAAGGGACAGGAGGCGCTGTGGCACCTCGTGCGCGCGGGCTACGACGTCGCCGTGCACGGCGCGATCGCGAACCTGTGCGACCTGCACGTCGCGCTCGGCCACCCGTTCCCGGGCCCGGGCTCGTGGTCGCGCTATCGACGCGCCGAGCTCCAGGTGCCTAACGCGCGCCGCGTGCTGCTGACGACGCCGAACACGCGCAAGGCGCCGATGGTGCAGAAGCTCCCGGCGAAGCGCACGTGCCTGCTCACCGGATGGGCGCTGCATCCGGGGGCGTGGAACATCTACAAGGACCTCGACCTCGTGCTGCCGCTCTCCGATCACGCGGACTTCGACGAGCTGGTACGGACGGCGACGGAGAGCGGGGCGCGGAAGGTCTACACGGTGCACGGCTTGCACAAGTTCGCCGAGCACCTGCGATCGTTAGGCATCGACGCCGAGCACCTCGCCGATCATCCGCAGACGGACGAGCTCGCGCCGACGACGGAGCCGGACGAGGGACAGCTCGGCCTCGCGCTCTGAAGCCACGGCCCGGCTCGTCGGCGCCTGCGTTCGTGCGTACGCGGGTGCGCGCGTGTGACACGAGTCACGCCGCGGTCGCGAAACGTTTTCGTGCGACGTACTCGGCCGCGCTACCTTGCAGGCCCGACGTGGCACCGGCCGTTCCTTCACACCCCTCCGCGCGGTGGAGGCTCGATGCAGAAGCGAACCTTGGCGGTCGCAGTCCTCGGCAGTCTCCTGACGAGCGTCGCTTCGGCGCAGTCGAGCTCGTTCAACAACGGCAGCGACGGGTGGCGCATCGGTGAGCTGTACGGGACGGGCGGCGGCAACCGCGCCGCGACGTTCCTCTCGGACGGGTTCGTGCAGACGTCCGACGCATACGGCTGGAACGCGTACTGGGCGCCGGAGGAGTACCTCGGCGACAAGTCGAGCTACTACGGCGGCAGCCTGTCGCTCGACCTGCGCGTGTCCGACGCGAACGACGTGCTCCACCCCACGCTCCTCATCTCCGACGGCACGACGCGCCTGCAGTACCGCTTCGACGCGCCGGAGACGTGGTGGGACACGTACGTCGTCCCGCTCTCCGAGGACGGCTGGGAGATGGCGCGGTTCGACGGCAGCGCGGGCGCGCCGGTGTCGCACGCGCTGTTCATGCAGGTGCTGTCGCACCTCGCGTTCATCCACGTCGACGCCGACTGGAAGTCGTCGGGCGGCCACGTGGATCTCGACAACGTGCGCATGGGCACGAACGCCCTCGCCGTCGTCACGCCGGAGCCCGTACCGCTGGCGCTGCTCGCGAGCGCGGCGCTCGGCCTCGGGCTCGTGGCGACCCGCCGGCGCGACTGACCGGCGGGCCGTCTCCCACGCCGCCTAACGGCGCCGCCTAACGGCGCCGCCTAACGGATCGGGACCACGATCGCGAACTGGTGCACCGACGCGCGCCCGCCATCGAACCGCAGCGGGGCGCTCGGCGCGACGATGACGCCGCCGGTGCTCGGCGCGGCGACGGTGACGTCGTCGCCCTGCGGCAGCGGCAGGCAGTCCCCCGCTCCCTGACAGGTGACGCGGAACGAGTAGCGCAGGTCGAACTCGCGGCGACGCCACTGGAGCGCGAACGTCGGCGTCCACTCGACCCACTGCTCGTGCTGCCGGCGGAACGTGCCGCGCACGTGGTCGGTCTGCCGCAGCACGTAGTCGATGGCGTACAGGCCGAGCCCGAGCTCGTAGCCGAACGACGAGCCGCTGTCGCGCGGCGCCGCGGCGCGTCCCACGCCGAGCCGCAGGTGCGTGTTGCCGAAGCGGAACCGGTTGTCGACGGTCCGCTCGCCGGTCCGCACGATCGGCCGTCCGGCGCCGCCCGTCGTGTCGTGCGCCGCCGTCGCCCACGTCGCGCTCGTCATCGGCTCGTACACGACGTCGACCCCGAACGACGACCGCCCGACGAGGCGCGCGAGCCCGAGCCCCACGTCCCCGGCGTAGGTGGTCCCGGGATCGCGCGGGATGTTCATGACGGTGTAGTTCGGGATCTTCGGGTGCGACAGCCGGTTCACCGTGAGCTGCGTGCCGACGCGCCACCCGTCGACGCCGAACGGCTGCACGAAGCGCCCGTGCGCGCCCCAGATGTGGGTGCGGTCGACGTTGTGCTCCCCGCGCTCGGCGCGGTCCTGCGTGCGCGTCGCGGCGTTCCACGTGAACGTCGTGTAGTGCACGTCGTGCGTGACGTCCGTGCGGTTGTGGACGAGCACGAGGTCGAGCGCGCGCCCGTCCTGCCACTGCCGCGTGGCGCCGAGCCGGACGTCGAGCAGGCTGCCGTCCTGCTCGATGCGGTCGCTGCCGGCGTAGAGCTGGTCCACGCCGTCGACCGCGCCGAGGCTCGCGGCGAACGCGCCGCCGCCGAACGACCACGCCCCGGCGCGCCGCGCGAGCGCACCGGCGGCGTAGCGGTTGATCGCCGTACGCTCGCTCGTCGGCAGGTTCCACGTCGGGCCGGCGCGGTCGAGCTGCTGGAACGCGACCGCCCCCGCGGCGCCCCAGTGGCCCCGAGCCCCGGCGGCGCCGAGCGGCATCGTGCGTCCGCCGCCACCGCGCGACAGCGAGTGGAAGAACGGCGCGCCGAAGATGACGGGCGCGCCGACCCACGTCGCCCGCGCGGGGTTCGCGAACGGGTCGGCGAGCGTGTCGTCGAGCGCGAGGCGGACGCCGGCCATGCCGGCGCGAGCGGCCGGGAAGATCTCGAACTGCTCGCCCTGGCGGACCGGCACCGTCTTCGGCGTCACGAGCTGGGCGCCGGCGGCGAACGGGGCGAGGACGAGCGGGACGATCGCGGATCGGACGAGGCATGGTCTCATAAGCGCACCGGGAAAAGGGTGATTCTTGCATGACCCGTCGGCCGGCATCGCGCGTCACATTCGCCGGAGACGGCGCGCGCCCGGCCGCCTAACGCGAACGGCCGCGGAGGCAATGCCCCCGCGGCCGTCCGTACGTCGGTCGACGGTCGCCCTACCGCACGACCACGTCGCCGCCGCCGATCGTCTGCTCGACGGTCTTCGTGCCGTTCCAGTTGCTCGCGAACCACAGCCCGCCGCTCTTGTTGAACACGGCGATGCCGAGCGAGTCATTCGAACCGGGCGACCCGCGGTCGGTGAGCGTCACCTGGAGGGTGGCGTTGCCGTCCACGGCGATCACGTTGGTCGGATCGGTGATGTCCTGGATGCTCGCCTTGGCCGCGAACTGCGCCGTGTACGGCGTGTTCACCGCGTCCGTCGCGAGCGACGTCATCGAGTTGGCCTTGATCTGGTACGTGCGACCGCCGTTGCGGACGATGACGTTGAGGCTCCCCTGCAGGTTCGTGAGCTGCTTGTTGTACTTCACGTTGAACCCGTAGTTCGTCTTCAGCCCGGCCTGTCCGGCGTACTGGCCGCCCGACGCCGAGTTCACGAGGAAGCCGCCGCCGCTGATCATGCCGCCGATCGGCAGAGCGACGGTCACCACGGTGTTGTCGTCCGCGCTGTTGCGCGCGTAGAAGCCATCGACGACGACGCCGACGGTCCAGGTGGCACTCTCCTGGCTGCCGAGGCTCGCCGACCAGTTGCACGACACGGTGCCGGTCTTGGTGTCCGCGGACGACACGAGTCCCACGGGGGCCGAGCACAGCGTCGCGCCGCTCGCGCGATCGACGAAGCGCACGCTCGCGTTGCGCACGTCGCCGGCGCTCGCGTCGTACGCCGGGTCGCCGGCGGCGGCGGTGGCGTCCATGATGGTCGCGCTGAGCGTCACCGCGGCAGTCGTGCTGTTCACGCCGGCCGTGGACGCGTAGGTGGCGCCCGTGTACGTGACGCGGGCGTCCTCCGGCGCGACGGTGAACGACGTGGAAGCCGAGTTCACGGTGAAGTTCGCATTCACGCCGGTGAAGTCGGCGGTCACCGCCTTCACGCCGGGCGGAAGCGACGTGCCTAACGTGACGACGAGCGTGCCCACCAGCCCGCCCGCCGCGGGCGCGAGCGTCGCGGTGCCGACGGTCTGCCCGGCGATCTTGAACGTCACGCCGGTGGCCGGCGCGACGGTTCCGAGCGCGGCCGGCGAGAGCTTCGCCGTCAGCGTCACCTGGTCGCTGTACTGCTGGGAGCTCGGCGAGACGGTGAGCGACGCGGTGGTGGCCGCGGCGGTGATGGCGAAGCCGCCCGCGCCCGCGCTCCCATCGTGGTTCGCGTCGCCCGCGAACGCGGCGCTCGCCTTCGCCGCGCCGACGTTCGTGTTGTTCGCGTACGTCAGCGGCGACACGGCGACGTCGAGCCCGCCCGCACCGGTGGCGCGCGCGGCGCACGGCGTCCGCGCCGTGCCGTCGAACGTGAGCGTGGCCGGCGTGCAGGTGACGGTCACCGTGGACGGGGCCTTCGCGATGGTGAACCCGCCGGTGCCCGCGCTGCCGTCGTGGTTCGCGTCACCCGGATAGCTCGCGCTCACCGACGCCGACCCCGCGTTCGTGTTCGCGGCGTACGTGAGCGCCGCCGCGCCCGTGACGGTGCCCGGTCCGCTCACCGCCGCCGTGCACGGCGCGAGCGCACCGCCGGTGTAGACGACCGACGCGGGGCAGCTCACGGCCACGCTCGACGCGGCCTTGCCGATCGTGAACGTCGCGCTGCCGCTCGCCGGATCGTGGTTCGCGTCACCGGCGAAGGCGGCACCGGCGCTCGCCGTGCCGGCGTTCGTGTTGGCGGTGTAGGTCACGGGGGTCACGGCCGCGCTCAGCCCGCCCGCGCCAGTGACCGTCGCGGCGCACGGCGTCTTCGGTGTGCCGTCGTAGGTCTGCGTCGCCGACGCGCACGTCACGGTCACCGCGGCGGGCGCCTTGGCGATCGAGAACGTGGCGCTCCCGGTGGCAGCGTCGTGGTTCGCGTCGCCGTCGAAGGCGGCGGTCGCCGTCGCGGCGCCGACGTTCGTGTTGCCCGAGTAGGCGGGCGTGAGCGACCGGCTCAGGCCACCGGCGCCGGCGACGTTCGCGGTGCACGGCGTCTGCGCGCTGCCATCGTACGTGAGCGGCGCGGTCGGGCACGAGACCGTGACCGCAGCCGGCGCCTTCGTGATGCCGAACGTCGCGCTGCCGCTGCTGCCGACGTGGTTGGCGTCGCCCGCGAATGCCGCGCTCGCGGTGGCGGTGCCGACGTTCGTGTTCGCGGCGTACGTCGGCGCGAGCGACGCGGCGAGACCACCGACCCCGTTCGCCGCCGCGGTGCACGGCGCCAGCGCGGCCCCGGTGAACACCGCGGTCGCCGGGCAACTCACCACGACCGCGGACGCGGCCTTCTCGATCGCGAACGTAGCGCTGCCGGAGCTCGCCTCGTGGTTCGCGTCGCCGGCGTAGCTCACGCTCGCCGTGGCCGTCCCGGCGTTCGTGTTGTTCGCGTACGTCGGGGCGGGCGTCGCCGAGAAGTTGCCGGCACCGGTGACGGTCGCCGAGCAGGGCGTGCGCGCGGTGCCGTCGTAGGTCACCGACGCCGGGCAGGTCACGGTCGCCACGGACGGCGCCTTGCGCACGTCGATCGTGACCGTCGCCGTGGCGGTGGTGTAGTTCGCGGCGTCGGTCGGCGTGAACGTGACCGACAGCGACTGCGCGTCGCCCGCGTTAGGCAGCGCGCCCGCCGCCGGCGAGTACACGAACGAACCCGGCACGCTCGCCGTGGCGTTCAGCTGCGCGGCGCCTAACGCCGCGCCATACGTGATCGCCGCCGGCGCGTTCCAGGCGATCGCCGGCGTCGCCTTCGTGATGGTGAACGTCGCGGTGCTCGTGCTGCCGAGGTGGTTCGCTTCACCCGCGAACGTGCCGGTCGCCGTCGCCGTGCCGACGTTCGTGTTGGCCGCGTACGTCGGCGTGAGCGACTGGCTCAGGCCGCCCGCGCCCGCGACCGACGCGGTGCACGGCGTCTTCGGGGTACCGTCGTAGCCGACCGACGCCGGGCTGCACGTCACGGTGACGGTCGACGATGCCTTCCCGATCTCCAGCGTGCCGGTGGCGTTCGTCGCCTGGTAGTTCGGGTTCGCGAGCGTCGCGACGACGGCGTAGCTCCCCGCGCCCGAGGGTGCCGCCGAAGCCCCGTCGTACGTGACGGCGACGCCGGTGAGCCCGGCCGGCGAGGTCGTGACGGCGGCCGCCTTCGCCGCGCCGTCGTACGTCGCGCTCAGCGCGCCGAGCGTCAGCGTCGCCGTCGCCTTGCCGATGACGAGCGTGCCGGTCGCGTTGGGCGCCTGGTAGTTCGCGTCGGTGAGCGTGGCCACCACGGCGTAGCTGCCGGCGGCCGTCGGCGCGGCGGCCGCGCCGTCGTAGGTGATCGCGATGCCGGCCGCCCCGAGCTCCGGCGTCGAGGCCGTCGCGGCGTGCGCGGCACCGTCGTAGGTCGCGGCGGACGCGTCGAGCGTGATCGCGGTCGTCTTGCGCGCGGCCGTCGTGGTGAGCGTGACGGGCGCCGCGGCGGCGTAGCTCGCGTTGCCGGCCTGCGTCGCGGTGAGCGTACACGTGCCGGTGCCGGCGCTCATGGTCACCGTGGGGCCGCTCGCGGTGCACGCGCCGCTCGCCTGCACGGCCACCGGCAGCTGCGACGACGCCGACGCGGTGACGTCGAACGTGGCGCCGTACACCGCACTCGCGGGCGCGCCGGCGAACGTGATGGTCTGCGTCGCCTGCGCCACGTCGATGGTGACGGTCTTCGTGACCGTCTCGTAGCTCGTGGTGTTCGTCGGCGTGAACGTGACGGTGAGCGGCTGGTCCTCGCCGACGCCGAGCGTGGTGCCGGCGGCGGGGCTGTACGTGAACGTGCCGGGGACCGACGCGGTCGCGTTCAGCTGCGTGCCGGAGAGCGCGGTGCCGTAGGTGATCGCGGCGGGCGCGCTCCACGTCACGATCGGCGTGGCCTTGCCGACGGTGTACGTGATGCTCTGCGACGTGCTGCCCGCGGTGCCGGTCTGCGCGTAGGTGGCGTCGCCCAGGTAGTAGATGCTGACGGTGTGCACGCCGCTGGACATGCCGGCGTAGGACAGCGTCGCGCTGCCGTTCACGAGCGGCTGCGCCACCACGTAGCTGTTGTCCACCTTGAGGTAGACGGTGCCGGTCGGCGTGCCGCCGGCGCCGGTCACCGTGGTCGAGAACGCGACCGTCTGGCCGAACGCCGAGCCGTTCGCCGGGTTCGCACCGATGCTCGCCGTCGTGGCGGTGCGTGGGTACAGATAGAAGTAGGTCCACTCGCCCGCGTAGGTGTCGTCGTCGCGGGTACGCGCCTCGAAGATGTACGTGTGCGTCGTGTTCGCCGGGATCGCGTACGAGTAGGTGAGCTTCCCCGTCGCGTCGGTGTTGACGGTGGTCTGGCCGACGTACTGCCAGGTGGTGCACGTGTAGTAGTAGTAGCCGTTCCAGCACGAGCCGTTCGGCACCTCCTCGTACACGTACACCAGCGTCGGGCTGCTCGCCATCGGCGCGTTCGCGAGCTCGTCGAGCGCGACGGCGCTCACCGTGTGCGTCGCCCCGGCGGTCACGTAGGTCGACGTGGTCGGGGCGCCGTCGATCTGCTGCGACTGCCAGCGCGCGCCGCGCCTGACGATCAGGGACATCGTCGTGCTGCTCGCCTGGTAGTCGCAGCCGACCGCGGCCGGCTGGAACGCCGCACGCAGCGTGTACGTGCCGAGCGGATAGAGCGTGGACGAGATGTACGGCGCCTGCGACGGCGCGTAGAACCACGGACTGCCGCTCGACGCGTAGAGCGCGGTGCCGGTGGCGACTGCGGCGCCGCTGGCGGCGTCCGTGAACGCCATGCTGCCGCAGGTCACGTAGTTGGAGCCGGTATTGATCGTGCCGGTGAAGGCGTAGGCGTAGAGCTGATACGTGCCGCGCCCGTACGTCACGTACTGCGCGTAGCTGTACGTGGTCGTCCCGACGCCCGCCAGCAGATTGGCCGCTCCGAACGCGCCGATCGCGCGCGACGCCGACACGCCGGCGACCGCCGCGGGCACGTACGTTACGAGCACCGCCTTCGAGCCGTCGGCGCCGCGGGCGGCGACCTCCTCACCCGCCGGTGCGCCGGCGCCTAACGTGAGGCCGTAGCTGGCCATGTTGTCGTACGCGAGCGTCGGGGCGCCCGACCCGACGACGGCCTCGCCGGCCGCCGTCAGGCCGGTCACGCTCGCGTGCGACGCGAGCGCCGCGTCGGCGCCGACCACCGCGGCCGAGATGCCGGCGAGCCAGCCGTAGCGCGTGGTGGCGTCGTCGGAAAGATCCTGCAGCGCGACGAGTCCGGTCGTGCCGCGCGTCTCGAACGTCGCCGCCGCCCACCGGGCGAGGCCGACGAGGAGCCGGTCCTTGGACGGCCGGTCGCTGGCGCCGAGGTCGGGCGTGCCGGACCAGACGGCGACGCGCCCGGTCACACCGTCCTTCAGCCGGGCGGCGATGGCGGTCGAGCGCAGGAGGTCGTACGGCCGAGCGGCGCCGCCATCGGCGAGCGACGGGATCACGAAGAGCGCGTACCGCGACAGATCCGCGGACGCGAGATCGACGGTGCCGGCGCTGCCGTCGTATCCGCGCTCCACGCCGACGGGGAAGGTGCCGCTCAGCGCGGCGACGATCGCGCCGCACCCCGTGGCGTCCGACGGGGGGCAGTAGACGAGCGCCTTGCCCGTGCTCGCTGCCGGCGCGGTCTCGATGGGCGAGCTCGGAGTGGACGTCCCGGCAGCTAGTCGCACGGAGTCCGCCGGAGGCGGACCCTTGGGACGACCGTCGTGCGGCGGGGGCGGGAGGTGCGACGTATCGGGTGCCTGCGACGGGGCCGGCAGCGCGGGGGACGCGGGCTGCGCGGGCTGCGGCGGCTCGACCTGCTGGCCGGCGACCGGCGCGCCGTACACGACGACGGCGGTCAGGACCGAGAGCAGGCGGCTAAGAGAGAAGCGCATGCGACGCGGCCCTCTCACTCGCAGGTGGTGCGAATCATCGACGCGATCGCCGTCGCCTGGCGCGACAGCTCGGCGTCCTTCGGCGCCTTCGCCAGCTCGGCGGCGACGCGGGCCTGCTCGCGCTGGTAGCCGCGGCAGACCGACGCGACGCGCTCGCCGATCGCGGTGGCGACGTTCGGACTGGCCGAGAGCGCGGGGGTGGAGACGGGCGCGGTCGGCGCTGCGGCGTCCTTCTTGGAGTCGCAGGCGGCGAGGGCGCCGAGGACGCCGACCGCGAGGAACGCGGCCGACACGACGAGACGGCGGTGCTGCATGAGGGGCTCTCCAGACGAGCACGTGAGACGGGGCCGCGGCGCCGGCTGGTCCGGCAGGTGGGGCCGCGGCGGGAATCCGGAGCCGTCGGCTACGGCCGAGTGGCCGCGCGCTTGCTGGAGCGTCGCTTGCGCCCCAGGACGGCGGCCGACACAGTAGCCGCCCGGCGTTAGAGCTCTGTTACCATCGCGTTAACTGCCGCTCCATGCTGCGCTTACGCACCCTCGGGGGCCTCTCGCTCGACCGAGACGGCGTGCCGGTGCACGCCGGCATGCAGCGCCGCGTGCTCGCCCTCCTGGCCGTTCTCGCCGCCGCCGGGGAGGATGGGATCTCGCGAGACCGGCTCGTGACGCTCTTCTGGCCGGACGCCGGCGAGGAGCAGGGGCGCAACTCGCTCCGGCAGGCGCTGTTTCGTCTGCGCCGCGACGTCCGCGTGGAGGAGCCGACGCTCGGCTCGATCGACCTGCGACTCAACCCGACGGCGATCTCGAGCGACCTGGCGGAGTTCCGGGCGGCGGTGCACGGCCACCGCCCCGAGCACGCCGTCACGCTCTACCGCGGCCCGTTCCTCGATGGCTTCGCGCTGAGCGGCGCGCCACAGTTCGAGCGATGGGTGGAGGAGGAACGCGCCCGGATCCGGCGCCGCGTCCTCGACACGCTGGACGTCCTGGCGACCGAGGCCGAGGCGCGCGGCGACTGCGAGGTCGCCGCCGGCTGGTGGCGCCGGCTGTCGGTGCTCGACCCGCTCGGCGCGCGGGCGGCGCTCGGGCTCATGCGCACCCTGGCGAGCGCCGGCGACATCCCGGCCGCCTTGCAGCACGCTCGGGTGCACGACGCGTTGATGCGCCAGGAGCTGGACATCTCGCCCGACCCCGCCGTCGCCGCGCTCGCCGAACGGCTCCGACAGCGCGAGGGAGAGACGACGCCGGCGCGGCGCGAGACCCCGCCGCGAGCCACGACGGCCGCGCCCCCAGTTCCGGCGCTGCCGCCTGTGTCGGTCGACGCTTCCCTGCCAGCTCCGATCGGCTCCGCGACATCCGCCCGGCGGAGGCTGCTCGTGCCGGCGGCGGTCGTGGGCGCGGTGGCGCTGGCGTTGACCGGAAGCTCCGCGGCTCGTCTCATCGCCCCGTCGCTCGGCGGTCCGGTCGATCAGGCCACGGTGGTGGTGGCGCCGTTCCAGGTGCTCGACCCCCACCTCGGCTACTGGCGCGAGGGGATGGTCGACGTCCTGTCGCGCAACCTCGACGGTGCCGGGCCGCTGCGCACCGTGTCGCCATCGGTCGCGATCGGACGGCTCCCGGACCGACCGGAGCGCGCATCGGTCACCGCGCTCGGCCGCGCCACCGGAGCGGGTTTCGCCGTGTTCGGAGATCTCATCCGCTCGGGCGCCGACTCGGTGCGCGTGCGCGCGGTGGTGCTCGACGTGAGCCGCTCGCGCGTCGTGGCCGAGGTCACCCGCCGGGACGCGATCACGCGGATGGACCGGCTGACGGACTCGCTCACGGTCGCGGTGCTGCGCGTGCTCTCCACCCGCGTGGCGCTCGCCGCCGCGCGTGAGGGGTCGCTCGGGCAGTTCCGCTCGCTCGATGCGCTGAAGGCCTTTCTGCTCGGCGAGCAGCACTTCCGTCGGACGCGATGGGATTCGGCCCGGGTGCACTACGAGGCCGCGGTCGCCGCCGACTCCACGTTCGCGCTGCCGCTGCGCCGTCTGGGACAGGTGCTCGCCTGGCAGCGGGTGAGCACCGATCCCGCGTCCGCGCAGTATCTGCTCCGCGCCGGGGCGTTGAACCACGGGCTGAGCCCGCACGACAGCCTGCTGGTGCTCGCCGACTCCCTGAGCGCGGCGGCCACCTCGACCGCCGACGCGCTCACGGCGTGGCGCGCGACGCGGCGGCTGTTCGCGACGCTCGACTCGGCGGTGGCGCGCTATCCCGGCGACCCGGAGGCGTGGTTCCAGCTCGGCGAGGCCGGCTACCACTTCGGCTTCGGTCCGGAGGTCGGGCAGCCCGAGCAGCGGGTGCTGTCCCACTTCGACCGCGCGATCCTGCTCGACTCGGCCTTCGCGCCCGCGTACATCCATCCGGTGGAGCTCGCGCTGAACCTGCACGGGCCCGACAGCGCGGAGGGCTACGCGACGCGCTACCTCGCGCTCAACCCCATGGAGGCGGCGCACCGGGGGGTCCGGCTCGTCATCCGCCTGCTCGACCCGCAGGCCGCGGCGGCCGAGGAGACGACCCGGCTGCTCGATACCGCCGCGACCGACGCGCTCGTCTCGGCCCGGACCACGCTGCGCCGGTGGCCGGATCCGGCGGAGACCGCGACGCGCGTGGGGCGCCTGCTCGCGGCCGGGCGTCCGAGCGACTATCCGCTGTTCGCGGACGTGCGGTTCATGCGTCAGCGACTCGCCGAACAGCTCGCGTTTCGCGGGCACCTCGCCGAGGCGGTGACCACGCTCGGCCCCCGGGACGCCCTGATCTTCGCGGAGCTCGCGTACCTCGGCGCCGTGCCGTCGACCGCAGCGCGGGCGCGCTTCGCGGCGTGGACGCGGAGTCGCCCCGACCTGGCTCGGCACGCGCTGGCGTGGTGGTCGGCGAACGCCGACACGGCGTCGATCGACGCGTTCGAGCGGGCGGCCCGTGGGTCGGCGCTCGCCGCGTACGACGAGCCCGCGGCGCGCGCACACCGGTCGCTCGCCCGCGGCGACAGCGCGCTGGCGCTCCGCGAGCTCACGATGCTGCCGGACACGCTCTGCGCGACCTGCTACCTCGACCGGCTGACGCGGGCGCGGCTGCTCGCCGCCGCGGGACGGGCGCGCGACGCGCTCCCGGTGCTGCGCGAGCCGCTGGCGGCGTTCCTCACGCCGATGGAGGTCGTGTTCGCGATCGAGCGCGCGCGGGTCGCCCGACTCGCCGGTGCGACGACCGAGGCGGAGTCCGCGTGCAGCTTCGCGCGTGCCGCGTGGGCGTCCGCGGACCCCGCGCCGCGTCGGCTCCTCGACGAGGCGTGCGGCAGCGCGGCGATCGCGGCGCGCCCCGCGCGCGCCGGCTCGTGACCACCGAGCGCGAGGTGCCAGTGCAGCCGGACGGGTTTCACGCGTGGACCGCCGCTGCCGATGCGGTGCGGGCGACGACGAAGCGGCTCGAGAAGCGCGCGGCGCTCGCCGCGTACCTCGCGACGCTCGATGGCGACGCGCTCGCCGTCGCGGCGCGGTTCCTGTCGGGGCTCGTGTTCCCGCGCCACGACATGCGCACGACGCAGGTGGGCGGCCGCGCGGTGTTCGATGCCCTCGTCGCGCTCTCCGGGCTCGACGCCGACGCGCTGCACGCGCGCGCGGTCGACGCCGGGGAGCTCGGCGACCTCGCGCGCGAGCTGTTCGCCGACCAGCCCTCGAGCGGCGTGTCGCTGACGTGGGTGGCCGACGAGTTCGCGCGCATCGCGGCGACGTCGGGGAGCACGGCGAAGCGCGCGCTCGTGCGCGAGCTGCTCGCGTCGCTCGGCGGCGCGGAGGCGCAGTACGCCGTGAAGCTGCTGTTAGGCAGCGGCGAGCTGCGGATCGGGCTGAAGGAGGCGCAGGTGGAGGAGGCCGTCGCCGCCGCGTTCGGGCAGCCGCTGGAGCTCGTGCGCCACGCGAACCTGCTGCGGGGCGACGTCGGCGAGGTGGCGGTGCTCGCGCGCGAGGGACGGCTGGCCGACGCGCGGCTGTCGCTGTTCCATCCGTTAGGCTTCATGCTCGCCTCGCCGCTCGCGACCGCGGAGGAGATCACGGACGCGCTGCCGACGCCGTTCGCGGTGGAGGACAAGTACGACGGCATCCGCTGCCAGGCGCACATCGGCCCCGGGCCGGAGGGCTCCGTGCGCGTCGCGCTCTACTCGCGCACGCTCGACGACATCACGCGCGGCTACCCGGAGGTCGTGGCGGCTCTCTCGGCGCTCCACGCTCCACGCTCCACGCTCGCCGCCTCGTCCGACGGAGCGAGCGTGGAGCGTGGAGCGTGGAGCGTGGAGGACGGCGGTCTGATTCTCGACGGCGAGCTCCTGGCGTACGACCCGGCGGATCCGGCGCGCGCGCTGCCGTTCAAGGCGCTGCAGCGGCGGCTCGGGCGCAAGGCGCCGGACGACGCGGTGCTGGCCGAGGTGCCCGTGCAATTCGTGGCGTACGACGCGCTCGCGTGGGACGGCGCGCTCGTCATCGACGAGCCGTACGCGCGGCGGCGCGAGCGGCTCGCGTCGCTCGACTGGCCCGGACCGCACGCGCGGCTGGCGCCCAACGCGCTCGTGTCGACGGCCGATGCGCTGGAGGCCGCGTTCGCGGGTGCGCGCGCCGCGGGGAACGAGGGGATCATCGCGAAGTCGCTCGCGTCGCCGTACACGCCGGGGCGGCGCGGCAAGCTGTGGGTGAAGCTGAAGAAGGCGCTCGCGACGTTGGACGTGGTGATCACCGGCGCGGAGCGCGGCCACGGACGGCGCGCGAAGGTCCTCTCGGACTACACGTTCGCGGTGCGCGCATCGGAGACGGACCCGACGCTGCTCAACGTCGGCAAGGCGTACGGCGGGCTGACCGACGTGGAGATCGCGTCGCTGAGCGAGCGGCTGCACGCGCTGACGGTGCAGAAGTTCGGTCGCTTCCACCTCGTGCGGCCCGAGGTCGTGCTCGAGGTGACGTTCGACATCGTGCAGCCGTCGACGCGGCACAAGGCCGGCTACGCGTTGCGCTTCCCGCGCATCGTGCGCATCCGCGACGACAAGCCGGTGGACGAGATCGACACGCTCGAAGCCGTCCGCGCGCTCGCCGGGGGCTGATTCAACGGCGCTGACCGGCGCCGTGCTGCGTGGTTAGGCGGTGCTCGCGATGCGAGCGCACCATCGCGCCGTATCGTCAGCGCCGTATCGCCCGCGCCGTCGTAGTTGCCCTACTCGTCGAGCGACGGCCGCTCGTCGTCCCACAGCACGAGGCCGCGCACGCGCGCGCCGGCCTGCTGCAGCCGCTCGACCTCGCGCGCGAGGCCGGCGAGCGGCGTGTGGCCCGCGCGCGCGCACACGACGACGTCGGGGGCGATGCGGAAGCCGCGCGCGTCGGCCTCGGCCTCGCTCGGCGGCATGCCCAACACGGCGAAGTCGTAGCGGCGCGTGAGGCGGCCGAGGTCGAGCCGCAGCGCGTCGAGCACCGAGCTGACGACGGGCACCGGCGTGCTCGCGGTCGTCGCGGCCACGTGCGGCGGCGGCGGCGCGACGCCGGCGGGGACGACGTCGATGGTGAGGCCGCGCCCCACCGTCACCGGCACGATCGCCTCGGCGAGCGGGAGGTTCGAGCGCGCGAGGTCGGAGAGCCCCGTCCGATTGCGCACGCCCAACGCGGTGGAGAGCAGCCCGCGCCCCATGTCCTCGTCGACGACGAGCGTGCTGCGGCCGTCCTCCGCGGCGACGGCGGCGACGTTCGCGGCGACGGTCGCGGCGATCGCGGGATCGTCGCCGGTGACCGCGACGACGGGGATCGCCGCGCCGGTCGCCGCGAGGCTGAGGTACAGCATGCGGTAGCTCTCGATCGACGAGTCGATGAGCCCCCCGATCTCGACGTCGGCGGCCCGGCGCGCGCGGTCGGAGATCGACGACTCCGGGCGCACGACGGCGAGCACCCGCGTGCGCGAGACGCGCTCCGCCTCGCGCGCATCGGCGACGCGCGGCCGCTTCACCTCGGCGCCGAGCATCACCGCGAAGCCGATGACGAGGGCGAGCGCGAACGCGGCGACGAGCATCGCCGACGGCGGCGCGTCGACGTTCGCGCGCGCGCGTGCCGCCTCGACGCGTCGGTCGACGGCGAGGTTCTTCGCGCGGGCCGCGGTGAGCTTCGCCTCCACGGAGTCGCGACGGAGCTGTGTCGCCTGCGTGGCGGCGATCTCCGCTGCCGTGTCGATCGCGACGGGCGCCCGCGCCGCGAGCGCGGCGGAATCGGCCGGGAGCGCCTCCGACGGCAGCACCTGCGTCGGTGTCGGCGCGGCGGACGGATCGCCGAGCGCCGCGAGCTGGTCGTGGAGCGCGGTGCGGCGCGCGTCGGCGATCGCCATGATGCCGCGGCCGAAGCGGTTGATCGCGTTCGTGAGCTGTACGTACACCGGGTCGACGCCGCTCACGACGCCGAACGCCTCGCGCTCGCGCTCGATGTCGTCGAGCGAGTCGACGAGGACGCGCGTGCGCGGATCCTCGCGCACACCCGGCGCCTCGGCGAGCGCGCGATACGACGTGGGAAGCGGCGACGTCTGGGCACGCGCCACGAGCCGGTCGAGGTCGGCCACGGCGGCGGACAGCGAGTCGCGCCGCGCGACGCCGCCGGCGGCGAGCGCTTCGGCGGCGCGCCGGGCCTGGATCGCGGCGATCTCCGCGGCGCGCGCGCGGGCCGCGGCGCCGCGCTTCGCCTGGAGCGCGGAGTCGGCGGTCGTGAACGCCGCCCGCGCCGCCGCGGCGTCGGCCGCGAGGGCGAGCGTGTCGACCTTCTCGCCGGGGCGCGGCAGCGCGAGGTTCGCGAGCCGCGCGGCCTGCCGCGGAAGCAACGTGATGGTGACGAGCGAGAGCACGAGCGCGGCCGCGCACGCGGACGTGAGTGGCCAGCGGCGTCGGAGCGCGTTGCGGGCGCGGGCGGCGGCCCACATCGCGCTGAGCTGCGTGCGCGACGCGCCGCTCCCAAGCTCCTCGCGCGGGACGCGGAACGAGCCGGTGTGGCGGACCGGCGTCGGGTACGTGGGGGCGGACATCGGGGGGAAGGTATAGCGAAGTTCGTTCCGCTCGCACCTGATGCGGCGGCGCTGATACCTCGGCGCTGATGCGGCGGCGATGATACGGCGGCGCTGGTAACGCGGGGTATCAGCGCCGCGGTCCCAGCGCCGCCGTATCAGCGCCGCCGCATCAGCGCCGCAGCCGTTCCATAAGATCCAGCACCGCCCGCTCCTTCGCCTTCGCCTCCACGTCGACCGTGAGGGTCAGGTCCCGCCACGCGTCCGGCACGTCCGCCGGGTCGATGTAGTCCGCGTGCGGGCGCGGGTTCGGCGCGCCCCAGCCGTCGCGCGGCGACGAGATGTGGAACCATGGCTCGTGCGCGTGCGGGCCGAGCGCGGCGTCGCGCACCGCCCACGTCGCGGCGGCGCGGTCCGTGGCCTCGTCGACGGTGAGCGCGTCGGGGTTGCAGCGGTGGTGGTGCGCGTCGTAGACGAGCGGAACCCCGGTACGCACGCATATCGGCAGCAGGTCCTCGACCGTGAAGATCCGGTCGTCGTTCTCGAGCGCGAGGCGCGCGCGGGCGCGGTCGGACAGCGTGTCGATCGTGCGCGTGAGGCGGTCGAGCGCGGCGGGCTTGCCGCCGGCACCGCCGCCCGCGTGGAGCGTGACCGTATCCGCGCCGACGACCTCCGCGACCTCGCACTGGAACTCCAGCTCGCGCGCCGACGCGTCGCGCACGCTCTCGCGCTCCGAGTTCAGCACGACGAACTGGTCGGGGTGGAAGCTCAGGCGCACGTCGAGCGCGCGGGCGAGCGGCCTAACGGTCTCGAACGCGCGGCCGATCGTCGCGCCGTCGTCGAGCGACGCGACGGTGTAGCCGGAGATCGGATGCGTGGCGAGCGGCAGGATGCCGCTCGTGATGCGGAACGCGCCGATGCCGAGGGCGTGGCACCGCTCCACGGCGCGCCGCAGCGCGTCCGCATTCGCGCGCGCCGCGCCGGACAGGTACGCGCGCCCGCCGTCGGGGCCGAGCGTGGCGACGTGCTTGTGCGTCGCCGTGCGGAACTGGATCGGCGCATCGACGAAGAGGCAGCAGAGTCCGAGGCGGAGCATGCAGCACAGGCGGGCGCGGCGTGGACGGAGACGACGAGAGCGCCGGAACCCGCGTGGGCTCCGGCGCTCGGCGTTCGTGCAGTCGTGCGATCGATCGTGGTCCGGCGGTCTTACTGGACCGTGATCGTGCCCTTCATCCCCATCGCGAGGTGCGGCGTGCAGTGATAGTTGTACGTGCCCGCCGGGACGTTCGCGAACGAGACGGTGATCGCATCACCGGGGTTCGTCTTCATGTTGCTCGACAGCTCGGCCATCTTGTCGGACATGTTGGCGTCGAGCTGCGCGTCGGCGCCGGCGGGGATGCCCGCGGGGTCGAAGGCGACGTTGTGCGGGCCGCCCGAGACCATCGTGAACTTCACGCCGTCGCCCTTCTTGATCGTGACGTTCGCGGGGTCGAAGCGATACCCCTGCGCGTCGCCGATCATCTTCACCTCGACGGTGTTGCCCGTGATGGGCGCCGCCGTGGCCGTGCCAGCCGCCGTCGTGGACGTCGCGGGCGCGGCGGTCGCAGCCGCCGTCGTGTCGGGCGTCGCCGCCGGAGCCGCCGCGGCGGACGTGTCCGCGGCCTTGTTGTCACCACCGCCGCACGCCCCGAGCACGAGGGCGCTGGCAGCAAACGCATACGCGTAGAAACGCATCGAGAGGCCTCCTAAGCCGTACTCTTCCGGACCCACACCGTGCAGGCCCTCAGGTCGCTGGGCGTCCCCAGCAGGGGGGAATCCTAATCGGCTCGGGGACGCCAAAGCAATCGGGGGCAGTTCACGCAGCGTGCCAGCGCGCGCTCACTTGCCGCCCTTGACGGTCCCCTTCAGCGTCGCGCCGGCCCGGAACGCGGGCACCTTGCTCGCCTTCGCCTTCACGGGGGCGCCGGTCTGGGGGTTGCGGAACGTCCGCGCGCCGCGCTTGCGCTGCTCGAACGTGCCGAAGCCGGTGAGCGTGACGACCTCGCCCTTCTTGATGCTCTTCGCGATGACGCCGCTCGTGGGATCGAACAGGAGGTTCACGATCGAGGCGGCCTTCACGCGCGACAGCTCGGCCTCGTCGGCGACGTACTGGATGAGCTCCGACTTGTTCATGGGACGGTAGAGAGACTCGAGATGAGATGATGTGCTCGAACGAGCGCGGCAGTCTCACAAGAGCGACCGCTCTTCCGCAAGGCCGAGCCCGCGCTTATGTTGCGAGCCATGTCGATCGTCCGCGCGCACCACCATCATCACGTGCATCATCGTCACGGCCCGGCGGGCCGCGGCGACGCGCGTGCGCGTGGGTGACCGACGACGAGTCACCCGAGCGTCCGAGCTCGTTCGCAGCGGCCCGCCGATCTCCATCGGCGGGCTTTTTCGTTTTTCGTGATCCATGCTACGCATCGCACTGCCTAACAAAGGGCGCCTCGCCGACGACGCCCGCGAGCTGTTCAACGACGCCGGGCTCGAGGTACGCGTCCGCGGCGACCGCGCGCTCACCGCGTCGCTCGGCGGCGAGTTCGAGGCCATCTTCGTGCGCGCCGCCGACATCCCCGAGTTCGTCGCCGACGGCGCGGCGGACGCCGGCGTCACGGGGTGGGACCTCGTGTGCGAGAGCGAGCGGCCGCTCGACGCGCTGCTCGACCTCGGCTTCGGCCGCTGCCGCATCGTCGTCGCGGCGCGCGAGGACAGTGCGGTGCACACGGCCGACGACCTCGGCGTGCACGACGGGCGGGCGGTGCGCGTGGCGACGGTGTTCCCGCGCGTGACGACGCGCTTCTTCGCGTCGCTCGGACGCGAGGCGACGGTCGTACCGATCTCCGGCGCGGTGGAGATCGCCCCGCACCTCGGCATCGCCGACGTCATCGTCGACCTCACGTCGACCGGCTCGACGCTGAAGGTGAACGGGCTGCGCGAGGTCGCGACGGTGCTCGAGTCGAGCGCGCGGCTCATCGCGACGCCGGGCACGATGCCCGCCGCGGGCGAGACGGCGAGCGACAAGGCGCGCGCGCTCGACGAGCTGGTCGCGGCGCTCGCGTCGGTGCTCCGCGCGCGCGACCGCCGGTACGTGATGGCGAACGTGCCGCGCGCGGCGCTCGACCGCGTGAAGGAGGTGCTCCCCGGCATCTCGGGCCCCACCGTGATCGACATCATGAACGGCGGCACGCACGTGGCGGTGCACGCGGTGGTCGCCGCGGCGACGATCTACCGCACCATCGCCCAACTGAAGGCCCTCGGCGGCGAGGGGATCTTGGTGACGCGCATCGAGAGGCTGATGCCATGAGAGAGCGCGACACGACGTCCGGGACTCGGGACTCGGGACTCGGGACTCGGGATGACGACGCGAGGTTCGTGTCCGCCGGCGTCGACGCCGACCTGCACGCGGCCGACGCGGAGTCGGGCGTGCCGCTGTCTTCCGACGGCTCCCCCGAGTCCCGAGTCCCGAGTCCCGAGTCCCGACTGCGCTTCACGGGCCGCGTCGATTCGTTAGGCGCCGAGGATCGCCGCCGGCTCACGGACCGCAGCACGTCGAGCGACGACGCGGTGCGCGCGCGCACGGCGGAGATCGTGCAGCGCGTGCGGCGCGACGGCGACGCGGCGCTCGTCGCGCTCGCGCGGGAGCTCGACCGCGCGACGCTGCCCTCGATCGAGGTGCCGCGCGAGGAGTGGCGCGCCGCGCTGGAAGGGATGGACGCCGGGCTGCGGCGCGCCATGGAGCGCACGATCCGCAACATCTCGACGGTCCACGCCGCGTTCCGGCCGAAGGCGACCGAGGTCGAGCCGGAGCGCGGCATCGTCGTCGGACGCCGCCCGGATCCGCTGAAGCGGGTCGGCGTGTACGCGCCGGGCGGACGCGCGGCGTATCCGAGCTCCGTGTTCATGGGCGTGGTGCCGGCGCGCGTCGCGGGCGTCGAGCAGATCGTCCTCTGCTCGCCGCCGAGCGAGGACGGGCTGCCGTCGAGCGTGGTGCTCGCCGCCGCCGCGCTGGCCGAGGTGGATCGGGTGTTCGCGTTAGGCGGCGCGGGCGCGATCGCGGCGATGGCCTACGGCACGGCGACGGTGCCGCGCGTCGATCGCATCGTGGGGCCGGGGAACGCGTACGTCGCCGAGGCGAAGCTGCAGGTGGCCGGCGTGTGCGCGATCGACTCGCCCGCGGGCCCCAGCGAGCTGCTCGTCCTCGCCGACCACACCGCCGACCCGGCGCTCGTCGCGCGCGAGATGATCGCCCAGGCGGAGCACGACCCGATGACCGCCGTCGTGTGCGTCGCGATCGGCGACGAGACCGCCGAGCAGGTGACCGCCGCGCTGACCGAGCAGGTGCCCGACGCGGAGCGCCGCGCGATCGTGGAGCGCGCGCTCGCCGGCCAGGGGGGCGTGCTCGTGGCGCAGACGTACGACGAGGCGGTGGCGTTCGCGAACGAGTACGCGCCCGAGCATCTGCTGCTCACCATCGGCGAGCCGGAGATCTCGATGGTGCTCGCCCGGCTCCGCAACGCGGGTACGGTGTTCCTCGGCGAGACGAGCTCGGTGGCGTACGGCGATTACATGACGGGCGCGAACCACGTGCTGCCGACGGGCGGGCTCGCGCGCTCGTACTCGGGGCTGTCGACGCTGGACTTCGTGCGGTGGACGACGTACCAGCGCGTGTCGCCGCGCGCCGCCGACCGGCTCGCGTACGACGTGGGCCGCCTCGCCGACGCCGAAGGCCTGCCGGGACACGCCGCCGCGGCGCGGGCGTGGCTCAAACCGAAGCACGCGCACATGAAGCGGCACGCCCTCAACTCCGCGGCCAAACGCATCCGGAACGCCGAGCCGAGCGTGGAGCGAGGAGCGGAGAGCGTGGAGGACAATTCATGATGGACAAGGCGACACTCGACGCTCCACGCTCCACGCTCCACGCTCAGGGTGGGTTACCGACACGCCCCGGCTACGAGCAGATCCCTCTCTACGCGCCCGGCACGTCGCCGTGCGCCGTCGACGTGAGCGACACGGTGAACCTGTGGGGCGCGCCACCGGCGGCGCTCGACGCGCTGCGCGCGGCCGCGCTCACCGCGACGGTGGCGCACTACCCCGCCCTGTACAACGCCGAGCTGAAGGCGCCGCTCGCGGAGTATGCGGGCGTGCGTCCCGAGGAGATCGTCACCGGGTGCGGGTCGGACGACGTGCTCGATTGCGCGGTGCGCGCGTTCGCGCAGCCGAACGGCGTGCTCGCGCATGCCGCGCCGACGTTCTCGATGGTGCCGGTGTACGCCCGCGCGAACGGCCTCACGCCGGTGGGCGTGCCGCTCGCCGGCGACGACTACGCGGTGGACGCCGACGCGCTGCTCGCGACCGACGCGTGCATCATCTACCTCTGCTCGCCGAACAACCCGACCGCGACGCCGGTCGCGCGCGACGCGGTGCGGCGCGTGGTGGAGCGTGCGCGCGGCCTCGTCATCCTCGACGAGGCGTACGCCGAGTTCGTGCTCGCCGATCCGGCCGCGCGCGCCGAGGTGTTCACGCCCGAAGCGCCGGGGTGGGAGCGGGTGCTCGTGCTGCGCACGATGAGCAAGGCGTTCGGGCTCGCTGGATTGCGCGTCGGCTACGGCGTGGGCGACGCGGCGGTCGTGCGCGAGGTGGAGAAGGCGCGCGGCCCGTTCAAGGTGACGTACCCCGCGGAGAAGGCGGCGCTCGCCGCGCTGGACGCCGGGCTGCCGTGGGTGCGCGCGCGCGCGCCGCGGAGGCGGTGGCGCAGCGCGAGCGACTGCAGGCGGGGCTCCGCGCGTTGGGGCTGTCGCCGTCGCCGTCGGTCGCGAACTTCACGTTCGTGCCGGTGCGCGACGCCGCGGCGGTCGCGGCGCGGCTGCGCGCGCGCGGTGTCGGCGCGCGGGTGTTCCGCGGGCTGCCGCGCGTGGTGCCCGCGCTCGCGGCGAGCGGCGGCGACGCGCTGCGCCTCGCGGTCGGGCCGGAGCCGGTGCAGCGTGCGCTGCTCGACGCGCTGGCCGATGCGCTTCGGGAGGCGCCATGACGACGCGCGTGACGCTCTTCGACTACGGCGCCGGCAACCTGCACTCGCTCGCGAAGGCGCTCGAGGCAGCGGGCGCCGAGGTGCGCGTGGAGACCGACGCGGCGCGCGCCGTCGAGAACACCGATGCGCTGATCCTGCCGGGCGTCGGCGCGTTCCAGGCCGCGGCGCAGCGGCTGGCGCCGGGACGCGACGCGGTGCGCGACGCGTTAGGCGCCGGCCTGCCCGCGCTCGGCATCTGCCTCGGGATGCAGCTGCTGTTCGACGCGAGCGACGAGGGCCCCGGCGCGGGGCTCGGCGTCATCCCCGGCCGCGTGACGCGACTCGACGCGGCGCGCGTGCCGCAGATCGGGTGGAACGCGATCGACGACGCGCGCGACCCGCTGTTCGCGGCGTCGGGGCTCGGCGTGGCGTACTACGCGAACAGCTTCGTGTGTCGCCCGGACGACGACGCGCCGGTGACGGCGTGGAGCGAGCACGAGGGCGACCGCTTCCCCGCCGCGGTCAGGCAAGGCAACGTGGTCGGCGTGCAGTTCCACCCGGAGAAGAGCAGCGCGCCGGGACTGGCGTTCGTGAAGGCGTTCGTGGAGAGCGTTCGGGACTCGGGACTCGGGACTCGGGACTCGTCGTCGCGCTCGAGTCCCGAGTCCCGAGTCCCGAGTCCCGATTGAGCATGTTAGTCATCCCGGCGGTCGACCTGCGCGACGGTGCGTGCGTGCAGCTCGTGGGCGGCGAGTACGCGGACGAGCGCGTGCGACTCGACGATCCGCTCGCGGTGGCGCGCGAGTGGTCGCGGCTGGGCTTCCATCGCCTGCACGTCGTGGATCTCGACGCGGCCACGGGACGCGGCTCCAACGCGTCGGTCGTGGAGGAGATCCTGCGGCACGGCGGCGTCGACGAGGTGCAGGTCGGCGGCGGCGTGCGCGACGAGGACGCGGTGGACCGCATCCTCGGCTACGGCGCGACCGCGGTGGTGGTCGGGACGCGCGGCGTGGAGGACCCCGACTGGCTCGGCGAGCTCGCGGCGCGCTACCCGGGACAGATCGTTCTCGCGGCCGACGTGCGCGAGCGGCGCGTGGTGACGCGCGGCTGGCAGCACACGCTGCCGCGCAACGTGATCGACCTCGTCGAGGAGCTGCACGGCGTGCCGCTCGCCGGGCTGCTCGTCACCGCGGTGCACCGCGAGGGGCAGATGTTGGGCACCGACCTGCCGCTCATGGAGGACGTGGTGGACGCGTCGGACGTGCCGGTGATCGCGTCCGGGGGCGTGGGCTCGATGAACGACCTGCGCGCGCTCGACGACCGCGGCGTGTGGGGCGCGGTGGTGGGCATGGCACTGTACACGGGCGCGATCGATCCCCGCGCGGTGCTCGACGAATACAACGACGAGTGACGACATGACGACGATCGTGCGCGAGACGCGCGAGACACAGATCCGCGTCGAGCTGACGCGCGGCACCGGCGCCGCGACGGTGGACACGAGCGTGCCGTTCCTCGACCACATGCTCGTGACGCTGGCGCGCTATGCGGGCGTGGACCTCACGGTGCGGGCGCGCGGGGATCTCAGGCACCACCTCATCGAGGACGTCGGCATCGCGTTCGGCGCCGCGCTGGCCGAGTTCGCGCCGGCGACGGCGGCGCGCTACGGCGACCGCACGATCCCGATGGACGACGCGCTCGTGCACGTGTCGATCGACATCGGCGGTCGCCCGTGGTACGAGGGGCCGCTGCCCAGCGGGCTGTACGACCACTGGATGCGGTCGTTCGCCGACAACGCGCGCGCGACGCTGCACGTGCGCGTGCTGCGCGGCAGGGACCGTCACCACATTGTCGAGGCGGCGTTCAAGGCGTTGGGCCTCGCGCTCCGTGACGCGCTCGTGGAGAGCGGGGCGGTGTTCTCCACCAAGGGCTCGGTGTCACTCAGGCAGAGCGTGGAGCGTGGAGCGCAGAGCGTGGAGCACTCCGCCGATGCATGACTCCTCTCCACGCTCCCCGCTCCACGCTCCACGCTCATGCTGACCCGGCGGCTCATCGTCTGCCTCGACGTGAAGGGCGGGCGCGTCGTGAAGGGCACGCAGTTCGTGAACCTGCGCGACGTCGGTGATCCGGTGGAGCTCGCGGCGCGCTACGAGGCCGAGGGCGCCGACGAGGTCACGTTCCTCGACATCTCGGCGAGCGCCGAGGAGCGCGCCACGCTGCTCGACGTCGCGCGGCGCACGGCGGAGCGGCTGTTCGTGCCGCTCACCATCGGCGGCGGCGTGCGCTCGGCGGACGACGTCGCGCGCGCGCTGCGGGCGGGCGCGGACAAGGTGAGCATCAACTCCGCCGCGGTGGATCGCCCGGCCGTGCTCACCGAGAGCGCCGACCGGTTCGGCGCGCAGTGCGTCGTGGCGAGCATCGACGCGAAGTGGGACGACGCGGCGCGCATGTTCCGCGTGTACGTGAAGGGCGGCCGGCAGCCGACGGAGCTCGAGGCCGTGAGCTGGGCGGCGGAGTGCGTGCGCCGCGGCGCCGGCGAGATCCTGCTCACGAGCATCGACCGCGACGGCGCGCGCACGGGCTACGACCTCCCGCTCACGCGCGCCGTCGCCGACGCGGTGGACGTGCCGGTGATCGCGTCCGGCGGCGCCGGCGACGCGACGCACGTACGCGACGCGATCGTCGACGGCCACGCCGACGCGGCGCTCGTCGCCGGCATCCTGCACGACGGGCTGACGACCGTGGCGGCGCTGAAGGACACGATGCGCGATGCGGGCCTTCCGGTTCGCATGGCGAGCGTGGAGCGGGGAGCGTAGAGCGTGGAGCACCGTCGCGCGCTCCACGCTCCACGCTCCCCGCTCCACGCTCCACGCTCACTCTCCCATGCGTGACTTCCCCTCCGAGTCGTTGATGTACGCGGCGGCCGACGTCGCGCGCGTCGCCGGCGACGTGGCGCTGCGCCACTTCCGCTCCGCGCTGCGCGTGGAGACGAAGGGCGACGGCTCGCCGGTGACGATCGCCGACCGCGCGGCGGAGGCGGCGGCGCGCGCGTGGCTCGCCGAGCGCTTTCCGGACGACGGGATACTCGGCGAGGAGGAAGGGATCACGCGGGCGGATGCGGCGCGCCGGTGGGTGATCGATCCGATCGACGGCACGAAGACGTTCGTGCGCGGCGTGCCGCTGTGGGGGACGCTCGTCGCCGTCGCGGCGGGGGACGACGTGCTCGCCGGCGCCGCATACTTCCCCGCGGTGCGCGAGCTGGTGGCCGCGGCGCCGGGCGCGGGCTGCTGGTGGAACGGCGCCCGGTGCCGCGTGTCGGACGTCGCGTCGTTAGGCACGGCGACGGTGCTGACGACGGACGAGAAGTTCACGCACCGCCCCGACCGCCGCGACGCGTGGCGCCGCCTGTCCGACGCCGCCGGGCTCGCGCGCTCGTGGGGCGACTGCTACGGCTACCTGCTCGTCGCCACGGGTCGCGCCGAGGCGATGCTCGACGCGGTCGTCGGCGACTGGGACACGGCGTGCTTCCTTCCGATCGTGGAGGAAGCGGGGGGCGCGTTCACCGACTGGGAGGGGCGGCGCACGGCGTTCGGCAGGAGCGCGATCGCCACGAACGCGGCGCTGGCGGCGGAGGTGCGCGCGCGGCTCGGCGCATAGACCGGCGCGCCGACGCAACGATACGCCTGCGCACACTGTCGAACGGCGGACCTCATCCCCTGCCCCATGCGCACGCTCCTCGCCGATCTCCGCTTCGCCGTGCGGTCGCTCCGCCGCCGGCGCACGTTCACGGCCGTCGCGCTCGCGACCATCGCGCTCGCCATCGGCGCCGCCACGGCGATCTACGGCGTGGTCGACGCGGTGCTCTTCCGGTCGCTGCCGTACCGCGACGGTGGGCGCATCCTCTCCGTCTGGCAGACCGACGCGACGCGGAAGACGAGCATGCTGCTGGCCGCGTCATGGGACCAGATGACGCTCGACTACACCGACTTCATCGCGTGGCGCGCACAACAGACGTCGTTCACCGCGGTGGGCGCGTGGTCGGGGTTCCGGCGCGTGCTCACCACGACGAGCGGCTTCGAAGAGATCGTGGGGACGCGCGTGAGCCCGGGTCTCTTCGAGCTGCTCGGCGTGCGGCCGGTGCTCGGCCGCACGTTCCTGCCGGGCGAGGACGTGCCGAACGGGCCGCACGTCGCGATGCTGAGCTACGACGCGTGGCAGGCGCGCTTCGGCGGGCGCCGCGACGTGATCGGGCGCGCGCTCCAGTTCGACGACGGGCCCTACGAGATCGTCGGCGTGCTGCCGCCGGGGACCACGCTCGCGCGCGGCAAGCCGGGCGCGCCGTTCTGGATTCCGGCCGGCCAGCAGCTGGGCGACGTCGGGAAGCACAACCACAGCTTCTTCGCCCTCGGCCGGCTGCGCCCGGGCGTCACGGAAGCGCAGGCGGCGCTCGAGGCGGAGCGGCTGTTAGGCGCCGGCGACCCCGAGGCGCACCGCGGGGCGCGCGTGACCGACTTCGTGCGCGACGAGACGCGCGCGGTGCGGGCGCCGCTGCTGCTCCTGTTAGGCGCCGTCGGGCTGCTGCTGCTCGTTGCGTGCGTGAACGTCGCGACGCTGCTGCTCGGCGAGGCGGCGAGCCGCGGCGCGGAGATGAGCGCCCGCACGGCGCTCGGCGCGAGCCGCGCACGGCTCGTCAGACAGCTGCTCACGGAGAGCGCGCTGCTCTCGGCCGGGGGCGCGGCGCTCGGCGCGCTGCTCGCGCTCTGGGGCACGAGAGTGATCGTCGCGCTCGCGCCGCCGCGCATCCCGGGGCTCGGCGCCGTGCACGTGGACGCGCGGGTGTTGGGCGTCTCGTTCCTCGCCGCGGCGGCGGCGGCGCTGCTGTTCGGCATCGTGCCGGCGCTCACGCTCGCCGACGCGGGGCCGGCGGCGCTGCTGCGCGCCGGGCACGTGGCCGACGGGCGCGGGCGGCTGCAGCGCGTGCTCATCGCCGCGGAGCTCGCGCTGTCGATGGTGCTGCTCGTCGGCGCGGGGCTGCTGTCACGCTCGCTGCAGGCGCTGTCGAGCGTCGACCCGGGATTCCGCGCGGAAGGCGTGCTGACCGTTCCGGTGATGATGCGCGGCAAGTACTGGGAGGACTCGCTCCGGCTGCGCGCGTTCCAGGCGCGCGTGGTGCCGCGCGTGCGCGCGATCCCGGGCGTGACCGCCGTGTCGATGGCGACGTCGCCCCCGTTCTCGGGCCGGTCGAGCAGCAGTCCCGTCCTGCTGCCGGGCGAGAGCGACGCCGAGCGCGGGGCGCACAAGCACGAGCTGGAGCAGCGCACGGTGACGCCGAACTACTTCGCGACGTTGGGCATCCCGGTGCTCACCGGCCGCTCGCTCGGCGACGCCGACCGCGTGGGCGCGCCGCTCGTCGCGGTGATCAGCGAGTCGGCCGCGCGCCGCGACTTCCCGACGGAGAGCGCGTTGGGCAAGCAGGTGAAATGGCAGGGCGCGTGGCGCACGATCGTCGGCGTGGTGGCCGACGTGAAGGTGAGCACGCTCGCCGGCGAGGCACGGCCGTCGATCTACGTGCCGCTCGCGCAGGACATCGACGTGCCCGATCTCGTGCTGCGCACGCGCGGCGACCCGGCGTCGGTGGCCGCGGCCGTGCGCGCCGCGGTGCGCGAGGTGGACCCGGCGTTCCTCGTCGGCGACGCGGAGTCGATGGAGGCGCGCGTGCGCCGCTCGTTCGCCGAGGAGCGATTCCGCACCGCGCTCGTGGTGCTGTTCGGCGCGATGGCGCTCGTGCTCTCGGCCGTGGGCACGTACGGCGTGGCCGCGCGCGCGGTGAATCGCCGCACGCGCGAGGTAGGGATCCGCCTCGCCGTCGGCGCACCGGCGCGCTCGGTCGTCGCGCTCGTGGTGAACGGCACGCTGCGCGGCGTCGTGGTGGGCGTCGCCGTCGGCACGGCGGGGGCGCTGGCGGCGAGCCGACTGCTCGCGCCGTACCTGTATGCCGTCACGCCGCACGATCCGGCGACGTACGCGGCGATCGTCGGCTTCCTCGCCGCGGTGAGCGTGCTGGCGAGCTGGATCCCGGCGCGGCGAGCCGGCCGCGTGGCGCCGGCGAGCGTGCTGCGCGGGAATTGACTCCATGGTCGAGCGGCGGTGGGTGCCGAGGAAGTGCCTCGCTTCTTGAACCACAGAGGGCACGGAGGACACAGAGGAGAACCGCTTCTTGTTGGTTTCCTCCGTGTCCTCTGTGTCCTCCGTGGTTCAACACGAAGAGGCACTCCTCCGCGTCCTCTGCGGTTCGATCGGCGAGCGTCTAGATTGGCCGCATGCTGGACATCGACTCGCTGAACTTCGAGAAAGGCGGCGGCGTGGTGACCGTCGTGACGCAGGACGCACGCACCGGCGTCGTGCTGATGGTGGCGCACGCCGACCGCGAGGCCCTCGATCGCACGCTCGCGACGGGCGAGATGCACTACCGCTCGCGCTCGCGCGGGCTATGGCACAAGGGCGCGACGAGCGGCAACGTGCAGCGCGTGGTGTCGCTCGCCGCGGACTGCGATGGCGACGCGGTGCTCGCGCGCGTGGCGCCCGCCGGGCCGGCGTGCCACACGGGCACGACGTCGTGCTTCGGCGATCCGGCGCTCGGCGCCGACGTCCTCGGCGCGCTCGACGCGACGATCGCGGCGCGCGCGGGATCAGGTACCAGGGGGGGCTCCCCCCCCTTCGCCCATGGTTCCGCCGAGTCGACCGGGGCGCCTAACCATTCGGACGCGGAGCGGCCCAGCTACACGCAGCGGCTGCTCGCGGACCGGAACCTCCGCCTCAAGAAGGTGGGCGAGGAGGCGGCCGAGCTGGTGGTGGCCTGCGCCGACGGCGACGCGCCGCGCGCGGCGGAGGAGGCCGCCGACCTCGTGTACCACACGCTCGTCGCGTTGCGCGCGCTCGGCCTGTCGCTCGACGACGTGCGCGCCGTGCTCGCGCAGCGGCAGCGCTGACGGCAGCGCTGACGGCAGCACCGACGACGTCGTCGGTGCTGCCCGCGCTCCGGTCAGCCCTCGCCGGCCGGTTCGGCGGCCGTGGCGCCGCGGCGCTGCGACGGTGGGACGACGGCGCTCCGCATGCCGGCGCGCTTCTTCCCCGTCTCGGCGATGGCCTCGTCGTAAAGGCGCTTCGCCTCGATCATGACCGCGTCGTCGGGGGCGTGCGCGCGGCGTGCCTTCTCGGCCCGGTAGAGCGCCTCCGGCGAGCCGTGCAGCAGCGGCGGGTGCGGGACGAGATCGACCGCCCGGGTCCGTCGGCGTCCGCCGCGACCGCGGGCCGGCGCCCGGCGCGTCGCCCGCCCCGCCGCGTCGCCCGGCACCGGATGAGGGACTGTATTCTGTCGAGAGCGCATGCAGCCTCCGCGTGTACGTCGTTTGGGAGGGTGCCTTAGTGCAGGACGCGTGCGCTCGCGTCGCGGGGCCGCCGGAGGTCGCGCCTGGTCCGGACGGTCAGAACGCGGAGCCCGGCAGCGCGTTCGGATCCACGTGCTCGACGGTGACCGACCGCCCCGCGTCGGCGAACCGGAGCACGTTGCCCGACGGCTCGACCCCGTCGACGGCGAGGTCGCCGTACACCACGAGCCGGTCGCCGACGCAGTACAGCGGTCGCTCCGTCGTGTACGCGACGGTCCGTACCGGTCGCCGCGCGCCGTCGAGCACCACGATCCGGTTGACGCCGCGCGGCGTCGTGGCGCCGCGCACGAGCTCCATCACGTCGGCGACCGGGTAGCGTGCGCCGCCGATCACGAGGTCGCAGACGTGGGTGAGATGCACGAGCTGCCGCGCGGAGTCGAGCACGCCCGCCGCGCGCAGCGCGTCGTGCAGCGCTGCCCGGTCGCCCGCTCCGGGCTCGCCGGCGCCGGCCGGCGTCCTCGAGCCGCCGGTGCACGCGGCGCACGCCGCGGACGCGGCGACGAGCACGGCCGCGAGGCGCCGCCCGCTGCCTAACGGCATCACGGTACGACCGCGGCGTTCTTGCGCACCAGCTTGGGGAAGAGCTCGTCCTTGACGTACGTCAGCTTCTCGGCGTACGCGGCGTCGCCGCCGCCGTTGTAGCGCGCCGCGATCTCTCCCGCGGTCGCGGGGCGCCAGCCGACGATCACGAGCTTCTTGGCCGCCTTGCGGTACTTGAGCACCTGCTTGGGCTTGATGCCGCCGCGCGCCGCCGGGTTGCTGTCCTGCAGCTCCTCCTGGGTCGTGCCCAGCCGGCGCGCGATCGACCACAGCGTGTCGCCGGGGGCGACGGTGTACTCGCGCACCGTCTTGTCGGTGGGATCGAGCACGGACTGCTCGGCGAACTTGGCGAGGCGGGTGAAGAGGTACGCGACGGCCGCGCGGACGTTGATCGCGGGCTCGTTGATCCGCCCGGCCTTCAGGGCCTGGAACAGATCGGCCTCCATGACCTCCGTCGACCCTTCGGCGCCGGTCTGCAGCACCCGGAACGCAGGGTCGCCGGCGTTGCCGATCTGCAGTGGGCGGGTCTTCCACGACTCGTTCGTCGGGCCGCCGCTCTCGGTCCAGAGCATGGCCTTGACCCACCGCCAGTCGACCGCCTGGAACTGGGCCGTGCCGGCGAACTTCTGGTTGTACGTGGCGACCGCGCTCTGGATGGTCTGGTCGTACTCGTCCCACGCGGCGTCGGTGATGCCGCCGTCGACGGTGGCCTGCCACTTCTTGTCGATGGACACGGTCGGAGCTCCGCGTGGGTCGTCGTCCGCGGGCGCCCCGTCCCTCCGTGGGGCGGCCGCCCGGCGGCGGGCACGAATCTACCCGCCGGCGGGCCGAGCAGAAGACGACCCCGACTCAGAAGCCCGCGACGACGCTGCGATCCAGCTTGCTGGGATCCCCCACGTACACGAACCGCACGTTCTTGATGTACGTGCGCAGCACTCGGCGCACGTCGTCGGGGGTGACCTGGCGCAGCTCGTCGGCGAACTGCACGGCGTGGCGCCAGTCGCCCTGGTAGAGCTGGGCGCGCGCGAGCTGGTTCGCCTGGTCGGCGTTCGTCTCGTTCTTCAGGAAGTACTCGGTGATGAACTGCTGCACGACCTGCTCGAGCCCGCGCGGCGTGACCCAGCCGTTCTGCAGCTCCGCGATCTGCTGGCGCATCACGCGCAGCGTCGTGTTCGGATCCACCGTCGTGACGTAGAGCCCGCCCGCCGTCTGCGCGCGGTCGATGAACGGCGCGTCCACGGCGTAGGTGAGGTTGCGCTTCGCGCGGATCTCGCTGAACAACCGACCGGTGAGCACCGCCGTCGCGATGCGCAGCGCGTGGTAGTCGCGTCCCGTGGCCGGCGGCCCGGCGTAGTAGCCGAGGATGTAGTTCGTCGGCAGCGAGCGCGTCTCGGTGACGAGCGTCGGCGTGAACGCCGCGGGCGGCGGCGGCGGCGCCCACCGGAAGTCGCCGCGCGGCAGCTTCGCGAGCGTCGCGCCGACGAGCCGCTCCACCTGCGGCCGACTGACGTTGCCGACGACGACGAGCAGCATGCGCGACGTCACCATGCGCTCGCGCTGGAACTGGCGCAGGTCGGCGAGCGTGATGCGCGCGATGGACTGCTCGGTGCCGTTCGGCTCCACGCCGTACGGGTGGCCGGCGTACGCGACCGAGTCGGCGAGGTACTCGAGCAGCGCGTCGGGGTCGTCGCGGCGCTGCCTAACGCCGTTCAGCAGCTGCGACCGCACGAGCTCCACCTCGCCCGAGTCGAGCGTCGGGCGCATGACGCGGTCGGCGAAGATCGCCCACGTGGAATCGAACGTCTCGCCCGTGGCGCGGAGCGCGAACGTGGTCCAGTCCTGGTCCGCCGAGGGCCCCACCTGCGTCCCGAGCTCCGCCATGCGGCGGCGCAGCAGGTCGCGCGGATAGCCCGTCGTCCCGCGCTCGCTCGCCAGCAGCAGGAACGGCTCGATCCCCGCCTTGTCGAACCCGACGAGCCGCGTGCCGCCTAACAGATAGAGGTTCGCCGCGACGACGTCGTTCGCCGTGACGCGGCGGAGGATGACGTTCACGCCGCCGACGTCGAACGACTGCGTGCTCGTATCGGCCGCGACGGCCGAGCGTGGAGCGTGGAGCGTGGAGCGTGGAGCGCTTTCGCGAACCTGCCACGCTCCACGCTCCACGCTCCACGCTCGCTGCGCGTGCGCGACGGAGCCCGTCAGCGCGATGAGGGCGGCGAGTAGATGGCGCGTCACGGCGTCGTCCTCGACGTGGAGGCCGGCCCCACGAGGTCCGTCTCCTTCAGGCCTAACGACGCGCGCGCCTGCGGCGACAGGAGCACGCCGGCGATGCGCGGCTTGCCGACGATGTAGCGCGCCGCGTACCGGCGCAGATCCTCCGGCGTCTGCATCGCCATGTTGTCCACGTACCCCATGAAGTAGTCGAGATCCGCCACCGCCCACCAGAAGCCGACGGTGTGCGTCAGCCCGCTCGTGCGCTCCGCGCCGAACGCGCTCTCCACCGCGCGCTGCGCCTTCACGCGCTTCAGCTCATCGGCCGAGAAGTATCCGGGGTCGTCCGTCTTCGCGATCTCGTCGTAGAGCGCGGCGAGCGCGCGGCGCAGCTTGTCGGGGCTCGTCTGGCCGCTGATCGAGATGGGACCGTTCTGGTCGAGCGTGTAGTAGTTCACGACGACGCCCTGCCACAGCCCACTGTCGACGAGCCGCTTCTGGAAGCGCGAGTCCTCGCTGTTCAACGCGTCGCTGAACACGTCGGCCGCATACGTGCTCGCCGGATCCTTCCGCACGCTCGGCCCCTGCCACTGGATCAGCACCGTCACCGCGCTCACCGGCGCTTCGCTGATGACGCCCTGGCTCTGCGGGATCGCGGGGATCGGCGGAATCGGGTTCGCCACGAACGGATCGGGGCCCTTCTCCCAGTCGCCGTAGAACGCCCGCGCCCACGCGAACACCGAGTCGGGCGTGACGTCGCCGGTCACGACGAGCGCGGAGTTGTTCGGCAGGTAGTAGCGCGTCTGGATCTCGCGCATCTTCGCCGGCGTCACGGTGCGCAGCACCTCGCGGTCGCCGATGGTGTTCTTGCGGCTGAACTGCCCCGGGTAGAGCAGCTCGGTCATCTTCTGCGAGAAGGCGAACCCCGGCCCCGCCTCGTTGCGGTCGTACTCGCCGAGCACGACTTCCTTCTCCGCCGCCAGCTCGTCGTCGCGGAAGAGCGGTGCGCGCAGCGACGACGCGAGAAAGCGCATGCCGGCCTTCGCCGAGTCGGCGGGGAGCGTGAGGTAGTAGTTCACCACCTCTTCCTTGGTCGACCCGTTGAACTGCGCGCCGAGCTCCGTGGCGCGCTGGGTGAACTGCTCGGGGTCGGGGTAGTCCTTGCTCGCCTTGAAGAACATGTGCTCGTACATGTGCGCGAGCCCCGCGTAGTCCGGCGACTGGGTGAACGCGCCGTTCTTCACGTCGATCTCCACGGTGGCGATCGGCACGCCGTGGTTCTCGACGACGATGACCTCGAGCCCGTTGGGCAGCACCTGCCGACGGATCACTTTCTCGAGCTCCGCGCGCGTCTGCGCGAACGCCGGCGCGGCGAGCAGCGTGAGGGCCGCGGCGGCGAGCCGCGCGACGGCGAGCCGGCGGATGACTGACTTCCTCATGACGTGTGGATCGGACTTTGAAAGGGACCGGCCGCCGATTTCCTTACGCCGACCATATGGCCACTACAGTAGCGACACACACGATCGACGAGCTGGTCGTACGCCTCGGGCCCGCCCTCGGCGGACGCATCCGCCGAGCCGAGCCGCTCGCGCAATACACCACCTTCAGGATCGGGGGTCCGGCGGACGCGTTCGTCGACGTCACCACCGCCGACGAGCTGGCGGACGCGGTCCTCGCCGCCCGGGCATTGCAGGTCCCGTACTTCGTCCTCGGACTCGGCGCCAACATCCTGGTCGGCGACAAGGGGTACCGCGGCCTCGTCATCCACAACGTCGCCCGCCGCCACCGCTTCCTTCCCGATGCCGCGAAGACCACGTGCGAGCTCTGGACGGAGAGCGGCGCCGTCATGCAGGACCTCATCCTCGAGGCGGTCGAGCGCGGGTGGAGCGGGCTCGAACATTACATCGGGATCCCGAGCACCGTTGGCGGGGCGGTCTGGCAGAACCTGCACTTCCTGTCGCCGGCGCCCGAGCGCGAGCGGACGATGTTCATCGCCGAGGTGTTCGAGCGGTGCGACATCCTCAGCGAGGAGAACGAGCGGAAGACGGTCGACGCGGACTACGTGCAGTTCGGCTACGACGACACCGTGTTCCATCACCGGCGCGACATCGTGCTGACCGCGACGTTCCGCCTCGAGCGGGGCGACCCCGACCGGATGAACCGCATCCTCCACGAGAACCTGTCGTGGCGCGGCGCGCGGCATCCATGGCTGCAGGTCCACCCGAGCGCGGGATCGATCTTCAAGAAGATCGAGGGCGTCGGCGCCGGGCGGCTCATCGACCAGGCCGGCCTGAAGGGCTTCCGCCACGGCGGCGCCCAGATCTCGCCGATGCACGCGAACATCATCGTGAACCGCGCCGGCACGGCCACGGCGACCGATGTGCGCGAGCTGATCGCGATCGCCCAGCGAGCGGTCGAGGAGAAGTTCGGGCAGCGGCTGGAGACCGAGATCGGGATGATCGGGGAATTCTGAGGCGTGTAACGGCGCCGCGCGCGGCGCGGGCGATACGGCGCTGGCGGTACGGCGCGATGCCGCGCTAGCGACGCTCACATCGCTGAACCGCGCAGTACGGCGCCGTACCGCGGGGTGAGACGCCGTTTGCGCTTCACGGCGCAGCATCGTCAGCGCCGCATCGCCGGCGCCGCCCCGAGCGCCGTCGGATGTGCAAGCGTCTCTGTGCGAAGCGTCACAGCAGAGGGCATGGCGATTGCGCCCCGCGCGACGATGCAACACCCCCTCACAGGAGGACGAGATGCACGATCGGAACTCGATGATAGGGCGGATCCCCCGCCTCTCCACGACGGCGCTACTGCTCGTCGGGCTCGCCTGCGCGAAGGGCGACCGCGCGGCGGATAGCGCACAGGCCCGCGCGGACTCGGCCGCGGCGGTTCGCAGCGATTCGGCGGCCGGTACCGTGGCCCGGACGGACTCGGCGGCGGCGACCGGCGGCTGGACCGAGCCGTCGATCTTCGGCTACACGACGGCCGCGAACTCGAGCGAGATCGCCGAGGCGCGCCTGGCCGAGAAGAAGGCGACGAACCCCACCGTGAAGGCGTTCGCGCGTCAGCTCGTCGCCGACCACGAGGCGATGCTGAAGGACGGTCAGGCGCTCGCCGGCAAGCTGAACGCGACCGCCGACACGGCGACCGGCGCCGCGCACGACCTGCTGAACGATGCGCGCGACCACATGAAGGACCTCACCGACAAGGCCGCCGGCGCCGACTGGGACGAGGACTTCATCGAGCACGAGATCGACGGTCACCAGAAGGTGCTCGACAAGCTGCAGGACGCGGCGAAGAACACGACCAACGCCGACCTCCGCGCCGCGCTCGAGAAGGCGACCGGCAAGGTTCAGCAGCACCTCACGAAGGCGAAGGACATCAAGGAGAAGACGCTGAAGAAGTAAGAGGGCAAGAGGGCAGGAGGGCAGGAGAGCCTAACGGTTCTCCTGCCCTCCTGCCCTCCTGCCCTCCTGCCCTCGCTCCTCGCGTTCTACCGCCGCAGCGACCGCATCTCCCAGGCTTGCGCCTGCTGGTCGGGCGTGAGGACGGACAGCGCGTCGCGCAGATCGGCGCGGGCCTGGTCGCGCATGCGCTGCAGGTCGGCGGCGAGTGGGCCGCCGGCTGCGCCAGGGAAACCCGGGCCACCGGGCCGGAAGCCGCGTCGGCGGGCCGTCGTGTCGGCGCGGAGCGTGGTGCGGAGCGAGTCCATCCGCGTGCGCAGGGCGCGGCGGCGGTCGTCGGCGCGACGGGCGATCGCGGCGAGCCGCACCACCTGCTGGTCGGTGAGCCGCAGCTCGCCCGTCTGGCCGAGCAGCCGCTCGGCGAGCGACGAGGCGCCCCCCATCGGGAAGCCCATCATCCCGCCACGGGCGCCACGGCCGCCGGGGCCGCCGAAGCCCGGCCGATCCGCGGCCCGGTCGAGGCGGCGCGGCATCGGGCGCCGTTGGCGGGCGGGCGGCTGCGTGGCCGGTGGTGAACCGGCGGGCGGCTGCGCGTCGAGCGTGGGCGCCGCCGCGAGGAGACCGGCGAGTGCGAGAGCGAGCGTCGTGCGTGACATGTCGTGCTCCTGTGATGTAGCTCCAACGATGTGAACACCGCGCGGCACGCGGGCCCCGACGCGAGCCGCCCCGGTATCGTGGATGACGCCGGAGCCACGCGTTCGTGAAGGCCGGTCGGCGGCGCCCGCGTATATTCCGCGGCCCTTCGCCCGCGCCGCGCACCCTGCCCCGATGCCCGCGTTCACGCTGCTCGCCGCGTTCGTCACGAGTCTCCTGCTCGGCATGCGCCACGCGACCGATCCGGACCACGTCGTGGCGGTGACGACGATCGTGAGCCGCGAGCGCTCGGTGCGACGGGCGTGCGGGATCGGCGTGCTGTGGGGGCTCGGCCACACGGTCACGCTCCTCGGCGTGGGGGGCGCGATCATCCTGTTCCGCCTCGCGCTGACACCGCGGCTCGGCCTCTCGCTGGAGCTGGCAGTCGCGGCGATGCTCGTGCTGCTCGGCGCGATGAACCTGCTCGACGTGCGGCCGACGCCGGGACGGCTCACGGAGCTGCGGCCGCTGCTCGTCGGCGTGGTGCACGGCCTCGCCGGCTCCGCGGGCGCGACGCTGCTCGTGCTGCCCCTCATCGACGACCCGCGGTGGGCGGTGGTCTACCTGCTCGTGTTCGGCGCGGGGACGGTGGTGGGCATGGCGCTCGTGACGCTGCTCGTCGCAGCGCCGGCGGTGCTCGCGGCGCCGCGCATCCACGGGCTGCAGCGCGGGCTGCGCATGGCCTCGGGCGCGGTGAGCGTGGCGTTCGGCGTGTGGCTCGCGCACCGGGTGGGCGTGGTGGACGGGCTGTTCACGGGGGTGCCGCGCTGGACGCCGGACTGACGATCTCACGGCGGGACGTCTAGGGCGGGACGACTGACGGCGGGACGATCCACGGCGGGACGATCCACGGCGGGACGATCCACGGCGGGACGATCCACGGCGGGACGATCCACGGCGGGATGACCGGCCCGTACCTAGGTGCCAGGGGGGCTCCCCCCCCTTCGCCCAAGGTGCTATGCGCGTGAACGGCCGCGGTACCAATCCGACGCCGACCGGATCCCTCTGAACGCATCCAGATCCCGCCGTCGAACGTCCCGCCGTTGTCCGTCCCGCCGTCAGTCGTCCCGCCGTGAGATCGTCCCGCCGTAGAATTCGCCCTCCCGTGTCGATCCCGCCGTCCCCCGTTCGTCGTGTCAGTGGAAGCCACGACGAACCACCCCGATCCGAGGACCGAACGATGCGCGTCATGGTCATTGTGAAGGCGTCGGCCGACAGCGAGGCCGGCAACATGCCGAGCACCGAGCTGCTCGCGGCGATGGGCCAGTACAACGAGGAGCTCGTGAAGGCCGGCGTCATGCTCGCCGGCGAGGGACTGCAGCCGAGCAGCAAGGGCGCCCGCGTACGCTTCACCAGCGGCGAGCGCACGGTGATCGACGGGCCGTTCGCCGAGACGAAGGAGCTCGTCGCCGGCTTCTGGCTGTGGCAGGTGCGGTCGATGGCGGAGGCGATCGAGTGGGCGAAGCGCTGCCCGAACCCGATGCCGGGGACCGAGGCGGAGCTCGAGATCCGCCCCGTGTTCGAGGCCGAGGACTTCGGCGCCGAATTCACGCCCGAGCTGCGCGAGCAGGAAGAGCGGCTCCGCGCGCAGATCGAGTCGCAGCAGCCCACGAACCGCTGACCGCGAGGACCCACGCCATGCGATTCCTGTCGATCTACAAGCACGCCGAGCGCAACACGCCGCCCACGGCCGAGGAGATGGCGACGATGGGCGCCCTCATCGAGGAGGGGTTCAAGTCGGGCTGGCTGCTCGGCACCGAGGGATGCCTGCCGAGCGCGTTAGGCGCGCGCGTGCGGAAGACGAACGGCCGGGTGACGGTGAGCGACGGCCCGTTCACCGAGGCGAAGGAAGTCGTCGGCGGCTTCGCGCTCATCCGGGCGGGCAGCAAGGAGGAAGCGGTGGAGCTGTGCCGGCGCTTCCTGTCCGTGGCCGGCGACGGGGAGTGCGAGCTGCGGCAGCTCTACGAGATGCCCGCATCCGACGCGGCGCAGCCCGCCTAACGCCTTCATCGGAGATCCGACCATGACGTCCATCGGCCTCCACGCGGCCGGCGCGGCCGGCGCGGCCACCGCGAGCCGGCGGTGGGTGGGACGCGTGCTGAGCGCGCTCGCGGTGTCGTTCCTCGCGTTCGACGCGGTCATCAAGCTGGTCGTGATCGCGCCGGTGGTGCAGTCGTTCGCGCAGCTCGGCTGGCCGGTGCACCTCGCGACGACGGTGGGCGTGCTGGAGCTCGCGTGTCTCGCCGTCTACCTGGTGCCGCGCACGTCGGTGATCGGCGCGGTGCTGCTTACCGGCTACCTCGGCGGCGCGATCGCGACGCACGTGCGCGTGGAGAACCCGCTGTTCAGCCACGTGCTGTTCCCCACGTACGTCGCGGCGCTGCTGTGGGGCGGGCTGTGGCTGCGCGACGCGCGAGTGCGCGCGGTGCTCGCGTCGCGCCGGTCCTGGACTCCACGTACGAATTCCGTGGAGGACTGAAGGAGGACTGAAGAGCGACTGAAGAAGGACCCACAACACGTTTTGTGTTGGTCCCTCTTCAGTCGTCCTTCAGTCCTTCTTCAGTCCGATCAGATCTCGTACGTGGAGTCCAGCAGGCGCGCCGATCTTGCCGTCGGCGACGCGGTCGCGCTGATTTCTCGACGTGACCGTCGCCGACATCCACCGAACCATCGACGCCGTCTGGCGCATCGAGTCGGCGAAGCTCATCGCGGGACTCGCGCGCATGGTGCGCGACGTGGGCGTGGCCGAGGATCTCGCGCAGGACGCGCTGGTCGCGGCGCTGGAGAAGTGGCCCGAGACGGGCATCCCGACGAACCCGGGCGCGTGGCTCATGGCCACCGCGAAGCGGCGGGCCATCGACCTCCTGCGCCGCGACAAGCTGCTCGACCGCAAGCACGCGGAGCTCGCGCCGGAGCTCGAGGCGAGACAGGAGGCGGCCGTGCCGGAGCTCGACGCCGCGCTCGACGATCACGTGGGGGACGACCTGCTGCGGCTCATCTTCGTCGCGTGCCACCCGGTGCTGTCGACGGAGGCGCGCGTCGCGCTCACGCTGCGTCTGTTAGGCGGGCTCACGACCGAGGAGATCGCGCGCGCGTTCCTCGTGCCGGAGCCCACCGTGGCGCAGCGCATCGTGCGCGCGAAGAAGACGCTCGCCGACAAGCGCGTGCCGTTCGAGGTGCCGCGCGGCGAGGAGTTCCACGCGCGGCTCGCGTCCGTGCTGCAGGTGATCTACCTCGTGTTCAACGAGGGCTACTCGGCCACCGCGGGCGACGACTGGGTGCGGCCGCAGCTGTGCGAGGACGCGCTGCGGCTCGGGCGCGTGCTCGCCGGGCTCACGCCGGAAGAGCCGGAGGTGCACGGCCTCGTCGCGCTGATGGAGATCCAGGCGTCGCGGCTGCGCGCGCGCGTGGGGCCGTCGGGGGAGCCGGTGCTGCTGCTCGACCAGGACCGCGCGCGCTGGGACCGGCTGCTGATCCGGCGCGGCCTCACGGCGCTCGCTCGCGCCGAGGCATGCGCCGCGGCGCGCGGCGAGCCGTTAGGCGCCTACACGCTGCAGGCGGCGATCGCCGCGTGCCACGCCCGCGCGCGCGTCGCGTCGGACACCGACTGGGCGCGCATCGCGCGGCTGTACGACGCGCTCGGCGACGTGACGCCGTCGCCGATCGTGGAGCTGAATCGCGCCGTCGCGGTGTCGATGGCGGCGGGACCGGCGGCCGGGCTCGCGATCGTCGACGCGCTCGTCGCCGACGGCGCGCTCGCGAGCTACCACCTGCTGCCGAGCGTGCGCGGCGACTTCCTCATGAAGCTCGGCCGCCACGACGAGGCGCGCGCGGAGCTCGAGCGCGCCGCGTCGCTCACGAAGAACGCCCGCGAGCGCGCCCTGCTGCTCGGCCGCGCCGCCGAATGCGCGGCGAAGACCGCCTGACGCGCGCGGTCAGGCGCGGGCGCGGCGCCACGCGAGGACGCCGATCGCCGCCGCGCCGGTGAGGATGAGCGCGAGCGTCCCCGGCTCCGGCACCGTGTTCGTCGGACCGAGCGCGATGTCGGACGTGGCGATGAACTCCTGCTTGCCGCCGAGCGCGCGCCCTTCCGCGTTCACGTCGGTGAGCACCCAGTAGCGCGACATGTCCACCGCGTCGTAGTGGCGCCCCTGGTAGTCGAACGCGCCGTAGTCGTGCGACTCGGCGAGGTCGGCGAGCGCGAGGTAGCCGGGCGAGTCGGCGTCGTCCGGCGCCTCGGTCGGGGTGAACAGGTTCCACATCGCGTACTGCACCGAGCCCCACCCGGTCGTCGGCGTCGACGAGAACAGGGAGCCGAGCCACGCCGCCTTGCGATAGGTGCCGACCGCGCCCGGGTGGCGGGTGTCGCCGACCGGGTTCGACGCGCCGCCGCCGAGGCTCGTGACGTTCACCTGGTACTGGTCGCCGAGGTAGACCTCGTTCAGGAAGTCGAGGCACAGCACCGACAGCGTCCGCGCCTGCCCGACCGCGCTGACGAACGTCGCCGGCGCGTAGGGGCCCACGTAGTAGCCGCCGGCGATCGGGTTGGCGAGGCTCGACGGGAACGTGAGCGTCGCCTGGGCGCCGGCCGCGAGCGGGGACGCGACGGCGAGCAGGGCGGCGGCGGCGAGTCGGCGGAGAGACATGTCGGGGGCCAGGAGCGGGTTCCGGGGGAGCGCGCGGATCGCGGCATCCGCCCGCGGGAGTCTCGGCTGCCCGCCGCAGAACTTGACCGTCGGGTCGACGGACTGGGCCGTTCCAGGTTGACAACCGACCGCCCGGCTGCATCGTGGAGCGCCTGCACGCGTCCGTCGGCTCGACCCTCACCCGCGCCACCGCCGATGACCGCGCCCGACCCCGCGAGAGTTCAGACGGACGAGCCGGCGCTCTTCGACGCGTCCGCCGATCTCCCGGCGAGCGGCCCCTTCGTGTGGCACGACCTGATGAGCGCCGAGCCGGCCCGCTCGGTCGCGTTCTACGAGGCGCTGTTCGGGTGGACGACGGAGGCGCGCCACGTCGGGTCGGCCGGGAGCTACACGTACATCCAGGCCGGCGCGCACCCGTTCGGGGGCGTGGTGCCGCTCGACCCGCGGTTCGGGGTGCCGGCGCACTGGGTCTCGTACGTGTGCGTGGACGACGTCGACGGGACGTGCGCGCGGGCCGCGGCGGCGGGGGGGAAGACGTGCATCCCGCCGACCGATATCCCGAACGTCGGCCGGTTCGCGATGATCGAGGACCCGTTCGGCGCCGTGCTCGCGCCGATCTCCCTGCCGGAGCGCCCCGGGGTCGCGGCGGACGTGCCGCCGCCGCCGGGCACGGCGTGGTGGCACGAGCTCGCGTCCCCCGACCCGATCCGCGCGGCCGCGTTCTACCGCGCGGTGTTCGGCTGGCGCGTGCAGGAGGCGGCGTTCCTCGACGGGTCGGTCTACTGGCTGTTCCTCCGCCGCGGCACGCCGACCGCGGGCATGCTCCACGCGCCCCCGGGCGCCTCGTCGCGCCCGCACTGGCGGGTGTACGTCGCGGTGGACGACGTCGACGCGACGGTGGCGCGGGCGATCGCGTTAGGCGCCTCGCCGTCGTTCCCGTGCCGCGAGGTCCCGGGCGTCGGCCGCGTCGGCGGGTTCGTCGACCCGACGGGCGCGGTGCTCGCGGTGGGCCAGTCGCGCGACGGCGTGATGGGTGACGCGTGACGCTCACCATTCGCATGAAGAAGCACCGCGACGGATCCGCGGCGCTCACCTGCACGCGTGCCGACGGCACCGCGACGTGGCAGCGGCAGCAGGGCGCGCAGGCGCGCTTCTTCCCGCGGCACGATCTCACGCACTACGCGGTGGAGACGGTCCTCGGCCACGGGCGCGGCTTCTACGGGCTCGTCGCCGAGGGATGGGATCTCTCCGACTTCGGGACGCCGTGGCCGCGCGGCCCCATGCCCGCCGACACCGACCCGTCGGAGCTCATCGTCGGATTCCTCGACGCCGAGCGCGCGAGCGGCGTCGAGTGGACCGCCGCCGATCTGAACGACAAGATCGCGCTGCACGCGTCGCAGCACGGTCCGTTCGTCGTGGGGCCCCCGATCACCGACGAGCAGCTCGCGCGCATCCGCGAGCGGAGGCGGGAGCTGTTCGCGCGGTGGGATGCGGTGCCCGAGGGGGACACGCTGGAGCTGACGTTCGACGTGTCCCGTTAGGCGATCGAGAACGGCGAAAACGACACGAGACGGCCGATGCCTCCCACCCGCCTCGCGTTCCTCGGATTCGGCGCCGTCAACCGCGCGCTGCACGCGCTGCTGCTGCGCCGCCGCGAGGCGCTCGCGCGCGACTACGGGATCGAGTGGGTCGTCACGGGCGTCGCATCGCGGCGCATGGGCTGGCGGGCAGACCCGGGCGGGCTGGACCCGGACGCGCCGCACGGTGCGGACCTCGGCGACGTGGACGCGTGGCTGCACGCGGCGCGGCCCGACGTGGTGCTCGAGGCGATCGCGCTCGACCCGCACGCCGGGCAGCCGGCGCTCGCCTACCTGCGCGCGTCGCTGCGCGCCGGGGCGCACGCGGTCTCGGCGAACAAGGGACCGGTGGTGCACGGGTGGCGCGAGCTCGACGCGCTCGCGCGCGCGGCCGGCCGCCGCTACCTGTTCGAGGCCGCGGTGATGGACGGCGCGCCGGTCTTCTCGCTCGTGCGCGACTGCCTGCCGCTCGCCGGGCTGCGCGGCGTGCGCGGCGTGTTCACGTCGACGGCGACCGTCGTGCTCGAGGCGGTGGAGGACGGGCTGTCGGTGGCCGAGGGCGTGGCGCGCGCGCAGGCGTTAGGCATCGCCGAGTCGGACCCGCGCTACGACGTGGACGGGTGGGACTCGGCGGTGAAGCTGTGCGCGGTGGCGAACGTGCTGATGGGCGGCGACCTGCGCCCGAGCGACGTCGCGCGCGAGGGCATCGGCGCGCTCGATCCGCGCGACGTGCGCCGTGCGCGCGACGAGGGACGGCCGCTGCGCCTGGTCGGCGAGGTCGCGCGCGACGACGCGGGACGACTGCGCGCCGGCGTCGCCCCCACGCCGTTAGGCGCCAGCGACCCGCTCGGCGTCGTGCGCGGCGCGACGCTGGTGATGCACTACGACGCCGAGGTCTTCCCCGGCGGGCTCACCGTGACGTCGCACGACCCCGACCCGACGACGACCGCGTACGGCATGCTGGCGGACCTTGTGACGGCGACGGTGCAGCGGCGAGCTTGAGGCGATGGGCCACGTCGTTCTCTTGGGCGATTCCGTGTTCGACAACGCCGTGTACGTGCGTCCGGGCCCCGACGTCGTCACGCAGCTCCGCGCGGCGCTCGCGGCCGGGTGGACGGCGACGCTCGCGGCGGTGGACGGCGCGGTGCTCGACCACGTCGCGGGTCAGCTGCGGCGGGTGCCCGGCGACGCGACGCACCTCGTCGTGAGCGCCGGCGGCAACGATGCGCTCGCGCACACCGACCTGCTCGACCGACCGGCGCGCGGCAGCGCCCAGGTGCTCGGCTGGCTGGCCGACGCGGCGGAGGCGTTCGAGACGCGCTACCGGCGCATGCTCGACGCCGTGCTCGCGCGCGGGCTGCCGACGACGGTCTGCACGATCTACGAGGGCAACCTCGGGCCGCCCGTCCACCGCCTCGCGAAGACCGCGCTCGCCGTGTTCGACGACGCCGTGCAGCGCGTGGCGCGCGAGCGCGGCGCGCCGGTGATCGAGCTGCGCCACGTGTGCACCGAGGCGGCCGACTACGCGAACCCGATCGAGCCCTCGGTGCGCGGGGGCGCGAAGATCGCGCGCGCGATCGCCGCATCCGTCACGCGTTAGGCACCGTGCGCGACCTCGACGACCTGTTCCGGGCGCTCGCCGGCTCGTCGTTCCGCCGCAGCTTCCGACTCGGCGCCGCCGACCGCGAGTATCTGCGCACGCGCGGGCTCGACGTGGTGCTCGACCACGCCCGCGACTTCGTGGCGAAGCGGCTCGCGCCCGCCGAGCCGCGGAACGACGGGAAGCAGACGCCGTATCGCGGGCATCCGGTGTTCGTGGCGCAGCACGCGACGGCGACGTGCTGCCGCGGGTGCCTCGAGAAGTGGCACGGCATCCCGCGCGGCCGCGAGCTCGACGCCGCGGAGCGCGCGCACGTCGTCGACGCGATCGGCCGGTGGCTCCGCGAGCGCGGTACCTAGTATCCAGGGGGGCTCCCCCCCTTCGCCCAAGGTGCCATGCACGCGAACAGCCGCGGTATCATTCCAACGCACCCGCGCTCATTCCATTCCCTCACCGGATCCCGACCATGACCCATCCTTCCGACGCGCCGCGCCGCGAGAACGACGCACCGCCGGCGCCGCGCCGCGGCGACCAGGTCGAGCGCGCCGTCGACGAGGCGGTGGAGGAGAGCTTCCCGGCGAGCGACCCGCCGTCGTGGGAGCCGCTGCACCCCGGAACCCCGGATCCGTCGCCCCCCGCGCCCGCCTCGCCGACGACGCCGGAGCACTGAAAGAAAATGCACCCGCAGCTCGTCGCGATCGTCGACGAGTTCGAGCGCGCGCAGGAGCGGCTGCACCGCCTCGCCGACCGGACGGACGACGACGCGTGGGCCGCGCGCCCGCACGCCGACGCGTGGTCGGCCGCGGAATGCGTCGCGCACCTCAACCTCACGTCGCGCGCGTACGTCCCGCTCGTACGCGGCGCGCTGGCCGAGCGGCGCGCGTCGAGCGAGACGGCGCCGGCGCGCTATCGACGCGACCCGGTGGGGTGGCTCATCTCGACGATGTCCGGGCCGATGCCGCGCATCGCGCGCCGCCGCTTCGGCCGCGTGCGCACCGCGGCGGCGTTCGTGCCCGACGGCGACCTCCCGCGCGCGACGCTGCTCGCCGACTTCGACGCGCTGCAGGCCGAGCAGATCGCGCTCGTGCGGCACGCCGACGGCGCGCCGCTGCAGCGCATCCGCGTCACGTCGCCGTTCGACGCGCGCGTGCGCTACAACCTGTACGCCTGCCTCGTCACGCTGCCGGCGCACCAGCACCGCCACCTCGAGCAGGCGGAGGAGGCCGTGGCGGCGGCGCTGCCGTGACGGTCGATGCGTCGAGACTGCGCGCCGAACGCGCCGGGATGCACGACGCCGACGACGTCGCCCGCCTGCTCGCCGCCGCCGGCGCGCGGCTCGCCGCCGACGGGTTCCGCAACTGGATCCCGCCATACCCGATCGAGCGCGTGCGGCGCGACGCGGCGGAGCGCGAGCTGTGGCTGGTGCGCGAGGACGACGTGCCGGTCGCGACGTACACGCTCGCGACGTCGCCGCCGCGGCCGTACGACCCGTCCCCGTGGCCCGATCCCGCGCTGCCGGCAGTGTACCTGAACCGGCTCGCCGTCGACCCCGCACGGCAGGGGGCGGGACTCGGCGCGTGGTGCCTCTCGGCGATCGACGAGCGGGCCGCGGCGCTCGGCGCGCGCGCGGTGCGGTGCGACGTGCTGTGCGAGAACGGCGCGCTGCGGCGTTTCTACGAGAGGCGCGGATATGTCGCGCACGGGGAGCGCGCGCACTCGGGGTGGACGTTCACGTGCTACGAGCGGCGGCTCCGATGACCCGGCGCGCGGACTCTGGCGCGAGACGTATGGCTTCCGAATACTTGATGCGCACCCTCTCGCACGGAGCGACACCGTGACGCACGCCGTCCGCCTCCGCCCACTCGGCCTCGCCGCCGCCCTGCTGCTGGTCGGCGCGTGCGGCATTCCGCGCCTCCGCCAGATCCCGGGGACCGACCGCGCCACCCGGTCGCGCGGCCGGCCGGCCGTGACCGCCGGTCGGAACGGCACCGGCGGGTGCAACGGGCGCGTGGCGCCGCCGTCGGGCGCGGGCGTGACGGTCGGCGACCGCGGCGGCGTCTGTGCGGAGGTCACGTCGGACACGCTGCCCGATCCGAACACGGACCACACGCAGCCGCCGCGGAAGGTCCCCTGACCGGAAACACGGCGCCGCCCGCGCTCGTCGTGGGAGGATGACCACCCTTCCCGTCACCGCCGCCGTCCAGTCGCCGACATCGGCCCGCGAGGCGCGCGCCGACCGGTTCCTCGCCCGTGTCGCCGCCCTCTCGCCACGGCAGTGGGGGGAGCTCGACGCGATCGGGCAGCGATTCGAGGCGTCGGACCCGCTCGCGTGGTGGGAGCGGTCGCGTCGGCTCGCCGCGTTCGCCAGCCGGATCCCGGCCGCGGAGGACGTGCTGCGCGTCGTCGGCTTCGTGAGCATGGGGATCGGCGACCTCGCGCGCGCCGTGCTCGGCGGCGGACGCCCGCGCTTTCCCCGTCCCGCGCTGCGCGGCGCGACGGGCGAGGTGCGCGAGATCGGGAGCCGCCTCGAGACGCTGTGGGACGTGGCGGCGACGCAGCCCGGCGGGCCCGGCGCGTCGATCACCTGCCTCGCGCTCGGCCTGCTCGCGCTGTGGATGCGCGACCATCTCTCGGCGGACGGCTTCGCGGAGCTGTACGGGCTCGTGGAGCCGGTGATCCCCGCGGCGTCGGTCTGACCGCCTAACGCTTCGCGCGGAACGCGGCGAGCCGGCGCGCCGCCTCGTCGCGCGAGCGGTGCGTGCGCCAGCTCGTGTTCGTGTCGGTCGCCCACGCGCGCTCGGCCTCCACGAGCAGCGGCTCGGCCTCCGTCCGATTGCCGGACGCGGCGAGCGCCGCACCGAGCACGCGAGCGGCGCGGCGAAGCGTGGTGTCGTCCGGCACGTCGCGGGGCGCGTAAGCCGCGCGCGCCTCGCGCGCGAGCGCCGCGGCGTCCGCCGGTCGTCCCTCGTCCACGAGAACGTCGGCGAGGGAGAGCGCGGCATCCGACGTGGCGGGCGCGCGCGGACCGAGGAGCGCGCGACGCACGGTCAGCATCGCGCGGTACGCCGAGTCGGCGGCGGCGGGGCGTGCCGCGTCGCGCAGCACGTCGCCGAGCACGCTCTCCGCGCTCGCCGTCTCCAGGCTTCGCTCACCGAACGCCGCACGCATCTCCGCGACTGCCCGGCGCGCGAGCAGCTCGGCGTCGGCGAGTCGTCCTTCCAGCCGTACCGCCGCGGCGCGATTGACCAACGAGTGCAGCGTGTACACGTCGGTCGGCCCGAAGCTCTTCGCGGCGATCGCGCCGACCTGCCGGAAGCCCGATTCGGCGGCGGCGAAGTTTCCGCGCTCGAGCTGCAGCGTCGCGCGGACGTTGAGCGGCGCGATCATCCACGGATGGTCGGGGGGGAAGCGCGTGCGGTAGAGCGCGATCGCCTGCGCGTTGATCGACTCCGCCTCCGCGAGCTTGCCGAGGTGACGGAGCTGCACGGTGAGGCCGTTCATCGCGCTCACGACCTGCGTGTGCGCGGGCGGGTACACGCGGCGGCTGCGCGCGAGCAGGTCGCGCGCGACCCGTTCGGCGCTCCGGTACTCGCCGCGCGCCTCCTTCACCTGCAGGACGAGGCTGAGGGTGGCGAGCGTCTTCGGGTCGTCGGGGCCGAGCGTCGCGCGGCGGATGGCGAGCGCCTGCTCGTAGCTCGCTTCGGCACGGTCGTACGCGCCGCCCTCCTTCGCCGCCATACCCGCGCCGTCGAGATCGTCCGCGAGACGCAGGTCGCCGCGGCCCAGGCGCGTCGAGTCGATGTGCAGCGCCGCGCGGTAGAGCGACTCGGCTGGCGCGAAGCGTCCGCCGTCGAACGCGAGCTCGCCGCGGATCGACAGCGTGCGCGCGATCTCCGGGTCGTCGGGCGCGAGCGTGGCGCGGTCGATCGTCAACGCCTCACGCAGCACGGAGTCCGCACGCGCCGGCTGCTGCGCGCTCGCGAGCGCTCGTGCCCAGTCGGTGAGCCGCTTCGCGACCGCGGGGTGCCGTGGGCCGTACAGGCGGCGGGCGAGCGCGGCGGACTGTCCGAGCAGCGTATCGGCGGTCGCGAACTGCAGGAGGTTGACGTGAATCGTGCCGAGCACGTCGAGCAGCCGGCCGCGCACCTCGGGCTCCGCGACGAGCGCCGTGTCGAGGCGCTGGCGGCCGCGCGCGACGAGGTCCTTCACCGTCACGTCGCGCCCGCGCGCCGCGTGCGGGTCGGACTGCTCGAACAGCCCGACGACGAAGCCGGTCACCGCGTTCGCCGTGGCCGCCTCGCGCCGCGCCGCGCGCGCCTCCCACAGCGTGGCGGCGAGCCCGCCCACCAGCGCGAGCCCGGCGAACGCCCCCATGGCGACGGCCACGCGGTGCCGCCTAACGAACTTGCCGGCGCGGTAGCCCACCGAGTCGCGGCGCGCCTGCACCGGGAGCCCGACGGCGAAGCGGCGCAGATCCTCGACGAGCGCGTCGGCCGACGCGTAGCGCCGCGCGGGATCCTTGTGCATCGCGCGCAGCACGATCGCGTCGAGGTCGCCCCGGAGCCGCGCACGCACGAGCTCCGGCGCCACGCGGCTGGGCGGCGGCGGATCCACCTCGCACACGACGCGCTCCATCTCGCCGGGCGTGAGCCGGTCGAGCGGCTGCGCGCGGCGCCCGGTGAGCAGCTCGTAGAGCAGCGCGCCCAGGGCGTAGACGTCGGTGACGGTGGTGACGCCCTCGCCGCGCACCTGCTCGGGCGCCGCGTACTCCGGCGTGAGCAGGCGCACGCCGGTGCGGGTGACCGGCTCGTCGGCGGGCGCGACGTCGCCGCCTAACAGCCGCGCGATGCCGAAGTCGAGCAGCTTCACGACGCCGTCGGCCGTCACGAGCACGTTCGACGGCTTCAGGTCGCGGTGCACGACGAGACTCCGGTGCGCGTGCCCGACGGCGTCGGCCGCGTCGCGGAACAGCCGCAGCCGCGCGTCGATGCCCAGCGCGCGGTCGTCGGCGTGACGCGTGATCGGCGTGCCGTCGACGTACTCCATCGCGAACCACAGCCGCCCGTCGTCGCTCACGCCGCCGTCGACGAGCCCGGCGATGTGCGGGTGGTTGAGCCGCGCGAGGATCTGCCGCTCGGTGAGGAAGCGACGGCGCGCCTCGGGCGTGTCCATGCCGCGGCGGATCAGCTTCAGCGCGACGGTCTGCTCGAACTGTCCGTCGGCGCGCTCGGCGAGGTACACAGTGCCCATGCCGCCGCGCCCGAGCTCGCGCACGACGGCGAACGGCCCGATGCGCGTGCCGGGCGCGAGCGCCTCGGCATCGTGCGGTGCCGCGTCCAGCAACGCGCCGGCGTCGCCGAGCGGCGTGTGGAGGAAGTGCTCGGCGTCGTCGCACGCGCGCAGCCACTCGTCGGCCGCGGCGCGCAGCCACGGCTCGTCGCACGCGGCGTCGAGATACGCGGTGCGCTCGGCCGTCGGCAGCCCGAGCGCGGAGTCGACGACGCGCTCGACGCGCTGCCACTGGCCTCGGCTGATGGACTGCACGGTGGCCTCCTCTCGTCCGTTACGAGTGCAGCGCCTGGTACAGCCAGCCCCTCGCCTTCACCCAGTCACGCCTCACGGTGCGCTCCGTGACGCCGAGCGCGACGGCGGTCTCGGCGTCGGTGAGACCGCCGAAGAAGCGGCACTCGACGACGCGCGCGAGCCGCGGCTCGACGTCACCCAGCCGCGCGAGCGCGTCGTCGAGCTCGAGCAGCGCGTCGCAGGAGCCGACCGCGCCGGTGCCTAACGCGATCTCCTCGTCGAGGGTGACGGGAAGGCGCGCGCCGCCGCGCTTCTCGCGCGCGCGGCCGCGCGCGTGGTCCACGAGCACGCGGCGCATCGCGACGGCGGCGGTGGCGAGGAAGTGCGCGCGGTCGGCGAACGACGCGCGCGTCTGGTCGGCGAGCTTGAGGTACGCCTCGTGGACGAGCGCGGTGGTGCCGAGCGTGTGGCCGGCGCGCTCGCGCCGGAGCTGACGGTGCGCGACCCGCCGCAGCTCGTCGTACAGCACCGGCGTCAACTGCTCCACGATGGTCATGTCCGGATCCGCGAGTGGACGTCGCGTCCTCCACCACGAGGCCGAAGGTAGGGCCGGCCGGAAAACGGAGCAATCGCCGCGGAGGAACCGATGCGACGCACGTCCCTGACGCTGCCGTGCACGATCATCGTGGTGGTGCTGATCGCCGCGTGTGGCGACCCCGACCGCGTGACGGCGGTGCCCGGGCGGCCGGCGGAGCGCCTAACGGCCCCGACGCGCCCCGACACGACGGCGCTTTCGGCGTCGGCGGTCGACGTGCCGGCGCCGCCGAGCTACGTCGGCTACGTGCTCACCGACATCTCGCGGCGCATCGCGAGCACGGCGACCGACATCAACACGGCAGGCCTCGTGGTGGGGGCCTACGCGACTGCAGCTGGTCAGCACGGCTTCGTGCGACACACGGACGGCACGTTCGAGGACCTCCCGCCGCTCGCCGGCGACACGGGCACCGTCGCGACCGGCATCAACGACGCCGGCGTCGTGGTGGGATACAGCACGCGTCGCAACGGCCACACGACGGCGTGGATCCGGCATCCCGGGCTCGCGCCACGCGCGCTCTCCGAGCCGGAATTCTGCGCCGGCAGCTCGCGCGCGGACGCGATCGACTACCTCGGCGAGATCGTGGGCAGCTGCGGCCGCGATGCGGTCATCTGGCCCACGGAGACCGCCTTCGCGTGGCCGCTCGGCGGCGTCCACGGCGAGGCGCTCGACGTGTACTTCCACACGGTCGTCGGCTACGGCCTGCTCGGAAGCGGGAGCACGACGACGGCGATCGTGTGGCGTGGGGCGCCCACCACGTTCAACCTGCCGCCGGGGAGCACCGACTCGAAGGCGACGGGCATCAACGCGGGCGGCGCGATCGTCGGCCTCTTCACGCAGAACGGCGCGCAGCGCGGCTTCGTGTCGTCGCTCACGTCGGGGCGCGTGCTGCCGCACCCGGCGTACGGCATCAGCGACTACGGCCGCGTCGTCGGCTGGTACGTGTCGCTGCCTGCGGCCGCGTACACCATCGCGCCCGGCGCGGTGACCGAGACGCCGCTCCCGCCCACGACGCTCGGCCGCGTCGCGGTGAAGGTGAACCGCTGCGGCGCGATCGTCGGGCACTACTTCCCACTCGGCCTGCAGGGCGGCCCGCGCGCCGCGCTGTGGACGAAGCCGACCTGCGACTGAGCTCCTCACGGGACCCTCCACCGGAGCATCCGATGCGCATCGTCTCGCTCGGCCGTTAGGCGCCGCCGGCCGCCGTCTGGAGCCGCTGGAACAGATCGCGCACGGCGCGCGGCGCGCGGGTGTCGCTCGACGGCCAGGAGACCTCGTGCGCGCCGGAGTCGGTCCGCGCGCGCACGAAGCACGTCATGTTGCCCGGCTCGTGATGCGTGATCCCGAGGAAGCGCATCGAAGCGAGCCGGCCGAAGACGTCGGCGGCGAGCGCGGTGTCGGTGCGGACGAGCGTGCGCCGATCGTCCGCGCCGGCGCGGTCGCGGGTCCACCGGTAGAGCGTGCCGTTAGGCAGCAGCGCCGCGCCGCCGCCGCCGCCGGTGATGCCGCCGGCGCAGCCGGAGACGACCTCGCGCACGGGGACCGCGGGCGCGGAGTGCGCGGTGCGGCAGGCACCGCACGCCGCGCCGGCGGCGAGCGCGACGACGAGGCGACGGTACGTGGCGCGCATCAGACGGAGCTCGACTCCACCGCTTCGGTCGCCGCGGTCCACTCTTCCAGTGCCGCGTCGAGCGCCGCCTTCGCGGTGTCGAGCGACTTCCCGAGATCCGCCGCCTTCCGCACGCCGTCGGGGGTGCCGTAGAGCGCGGGATCGTCGAGCGCCGTGGTGAGCGCGGCGACCTTGGCTTCCAGCTCGGCGATGCGGCGCTCGCTCTGCTCCACGCGCTTCTGCGCGTCGCGCGCCGCGCGGCGCTGGTCGCGCTCGACGCCGCGCCTGTCGTTCGGCGCCACGGCCTGCGCCTCGGCCTCGCGACGCGTGCGCTCCATCCGCTCGCGCTCCTTCACGCGGCGGAGCGCCTCCTCCTCGGCGGCATGCACGGCGGCGGCGTGCTCGCGCTCCTTCGACGCCGTCTCCCACTCCTCGAACGAGCCGTCGAACACCGTGACATGACGGTCGTGCAGCACCCACACCTGCGTCGCGAGCGCGCGGAGCAGCGCGCGGTCGTGGCTCACGAGCAGCACCGTCCCCTCGTAGTCGTCGAGCGCGTCCTCGAGCGCCTCGATGCTCTCCACGTCGAGGTGGTTCGTCGGCTCGTCGAGGACGAGGAAGTTCGCGCGCGTGAGCATCATCGCGGCGAGCGCGACGCGCGCCCGCTCGCCGCCGGAGAGCGTGCCGACGCGCCGCTGCACCTCGTCGCCCGAGAAGCCGAAGCGGCCGAGGTGCCCCTGCACGAGGCGACGCTCCCAGAGCGGACGGAGGTCGGAGATGACCTCGTACAACGTGCGGTCGAGCGGGAGCTGCGCCATGTTCTGGCTGTAGTACGCGACTCGGATCGAGTCGCCGACGCGGAGCTGCCCGGCGAGCGGCCCGGTCTCGCCGACGATGACCTTCAGCAGCGTGGACTTCCCCGCCCCGTTCGGCCCGATGAAGCCGACCACCTCGCCGCGCGTTAGGCGGACGCTGAAGTCCTCGATGAGGATCCGAGATCCCTCCACGCTCCACGCTCCACGCTCGGGCCGAGCGAGCGTGGAGCGTGGTGCGTGGAGCGTGGAGGGCACTCCCACGCTTGCCTTCTCGGCAACGATGACCTGGTCGCCGCCGCGGTCGGCGATCTCGAGGCGCAGCGCCATCACGGCCTCGTCGCCGATCGGCGCGGAGAGGCGTGCCATGCGCGCGAGGCGCTTGCGGCGCCCCTTCGCCTGCTTGGAGTTCTGCCCGGCGATGTTGCGTCGGATGTAATCCTCCTCGGCGGCGACGACCTTCGACTGCTTGTCGAACTGGCGCTGCTGCGCGAGACGCCGCTCCTCGCGCTGCTGCACGAACGCCTCGTAACCGCCGACGTACGGCGTCGCCGAGCCGCCCTCGAAGTGCAGCACGTGGTCGACGACGGCGGCGAGGAACGCGCGGTCGTGGCTGACGAGGACCACGGTGCGGTCGGTGCCCTGCAGCCATCCCTCGAGCCAGCGCGTGGTCTCGAGGTCGAGGTGGTTCGTCGGCTCGTCGAGCAGCAGCACCTCGCCGGGGAGCACGAGCTGGCGCGCGAGCCCCACCCGCCCGCGCTCGCCGCCGGAGAGCGTGGCGAGGAGCCGCGTGCGCGCGCCGTCGGGATCGAAGCCGAGCCCGTCGAGCACCGCATCGACGCGCGCGGCGTAGGTGTAGCCGCCCTCGCGCTCGAACCGCTCGAGATCGCGCCCGTAGCGCTCCATCGCCGAGTCGTCGTGGGTGTGCGCGAGCGCGTCGGCCTGCTGGGCGAGCGAGCGCTCGAGCGCGAGCAGCGGCCCGAACGCGCCGGCCACCGCCTCCCACACCGTCGTCGCGCCGCCGAAGTCGCGGTGCTGCTCGAGCAGCGTGACGCGCACGCCGGGCTGCCGGGCGATCTGGCCGCGCGACGGCTGGAGCTCGCCCGTGAGGAGCTTGAACAGGGTCGTCTTGCCGGTGCCGTTGCGCCCGATGACGCCCCACCGGTCGCCGGCGCCGATGGTGAACGTGATGTCCTGGAACAGCGTGGTCGCCCCGAATTCGACGGCCACGTTGGAGATGGCGAGCTGGGTCATGCCCGAGAATCTATCGGGACTCGGGACTCGGGACTCGGGACTCGGGAACTGCTCCCCCACGAGTCCCGAGTCCCGAGTCCCGAGTCCCGATACCTTGTCGTCATGCGCTGGGACCTCGTCATCTTCGACTGCGACGGCGTGCTCGTGGACAGCGAGCCGATCGCGAACCGTGTCTTCACCGATCTGCTGAACGAGCTCGGGCTCGCGACGACGCTCGAGGAGACGATGCGCGACTACGTCGGGCGGTCGATGGCGTCGTGCATGGCGATCGTCGGCGAGCGGCTCGGGCGGCCGGTGCCCGACGGTTTCGTGGACGCGTTCCGCAATCGCACGGCCGACGCGTTCCGCGCGGAGCTGCACGCCGTGCCGGGGATCGAGGCGGCGCTCGACGCGATCGCGGACGCGTCGCTGCCGACGTGCGTCGCGTCGAGCGGCGAGCATCGGAAGATCCGCCTGTCGCTCGGCCTCACCGGCCTGCTGCCGCGATTCGACGGGCGCATCTTCAGCGCGCAGGACGTTGCGCGCGGCAAGCCCCACCCGGATCTGTTCCTCCACGCCGCGCGCGCGATGGGCGCCGATCCGTCACGATGCGTCGTGATCGAGGACTCGCCGCTCGGCGTGCGGGCGGCCGTCGCGGCCGGGATGACGGTGCTCGGCTTCGCGGCGCGCACGGATCCAGGCACGCTGGCCGAGCTGGGCGCTACGACGTTCGACGACATGACGCGGTTGCCGGAGATGCTGTCCGGGACTCCACGTACGAGCTCTCGTAGGACTGAAGAAGGACTGAAGAGAGACTGAAGAAGGACCGACACCAGTTTTCGTTGTTCTCCTTCTTCAGTCCTCCTTCAGTCCTTCTTCAGTCCTCCAGAAACACGTACGTGGAGTCCTGAACCAGCGCACCTTCCCGTGCCTTCCTCCACCACCCTGCTCTCCGCCGAAGATCTCGCCTACACGCTCCCCGATGGCCGCACGCTGTTCGACGGCGTGACGCTCGGTTTCGGACGCGAGCGCACGGGGCTCGTCGGCGCGAACGGCGTCGGCAAGAGCACGCTGCTGCGGCTGCTCGTCGGCGAGCTGCGTCCGACGCGCGGGCACGTCGAGCGTCGCGCGCGCGTGGGGTACCTGCCGCAGCACCCGGGACGCGCGCTCCCCGCGGATGCGACGGTCGCACACGCGCTCGGCGTCGCCGACGTGCTCGACGCGCTCGACCGCGTGCTCGCCGGCGAGGGAACGGCGGCGGACCTCGACCACGTCGGCGGACGGTGGACGCTGCACGACGAGATCGCGGCCGCGCTCGACCGGTTCGGGCTCGCGCGCCTCGACGCGCGGCGCGCCGTGGCGACGCTGAGCGGCGGCGAGACGACGCGCCTCGCGTTCGCCGCGCTGCTGCTGGCCGGCGCCGAGCTGCTCGCGCTCGACGAGCCGACGAACGACCTCGACGCACCGAGCCGCGACGCGCTGTACGCGTTCGTGGACTCGTGGAGCGGGGGCCTCGTCGTGGTCACGCACGACCGCGCGCTGCTCGAGCGGGTCGACCGGATCGTGGAGCTCGGACCGTTAGGCGCCCGCGTCTACGGCGGCGGGTGGGCGCTCTACGACGCGCAGCGCGCCGCGGAAGCCGCCGCCGCCGAGCGCGCGCTCTCCGACGCCCGCCGCTCGCTGCGGGGGGCCGAGCGCACCGCGCGCGAGACGCGGGAGCGGCAGCAGCGGCGCGCGAGCCGTGGGCGCAAGGACGCGGCGACGGCGAACATGCCGAAGGTGATGCTCGGCATCCGTCGCGAGACGAGCGAGCGCACCTCGGGGCGGCTCGACGCGGCGGGCGAGCGCGCGATCGCCGAGGCGCGCGAGCGCGTGGAGCGGGCGCGAACCCGCGTGGAGATCCGGGAGCGCCTGGCGCTCGGCCTGCCGCCCGCGGGCTTGCGTGACGGCAAGCTCGTCGTCGAGGCGACCGCGCTGCGCTACGCGCATCCAGGAGCCGGCCGGCCGCTGCTCGACGGCGTGTCGCTCGCCGTGGTGGGGCCGGAGCGCCTCGCGATCGTCGGGCCTAACGGAAGCGGGAAGACGACGCTGCTGCGCCTGCTCGCCGGCGAGCTCGCGCCGGACGCCGGCACCGTGCGGCTCGGCGTCGAGCGCGACCGCGTGGCGTACGTGGACCAGCATGCGGGGTCGCGACTGCCGACCGAGCTCACCGTGCTCGACGCGATGCGCGAGGCGAACCCCGAGCTCGAGGAGGAGGCGAGTCGGCACGCGCTCGCACGGCACCTGTTCCGCGGCGACGCGGCGCTCACGCCGGTGCGCGCGCTGAGCGGCGGCGAGCGCGTGCGCGCCGCGCTCGCCATCGCCCTGCACGCCGCGCGTCCGCCGCAGCTGCTGCTCGTCGACGAGCCGACGAACCATCTCGACCTCGACTCGCTGCGCGCGGTGGAGGAGATGCTCGCCGCGTACGACGGCGCGCTCGTCGTGGTGTCGCACGACGCGACGTTCCTCGACGCGGTCGGCGTGGAGCGGCGGCTCGGTGTGCACGGGCACGACTCCACGTACGAGTTTCGGCAGGACTGAAGGAGGACAGTCCCTCTTCAGTCCTTCTTCAGTCCTCCAGAGACACGTACGTGGAGTCGTGCGCGGCGCCACGCCGGTGCCGCGGACACAATGGCCCGCGCAGATTGCGCGCATGACAGTGTCTCCACGTCGGGTCGCGATCGTCGGCGCCGGCGCGATCGGGCTCTCGATCGCGTGGCGGCTCCTCCAGCGCGGCGCCCGCGTCACGGTCTACGACCGCGGGCCGTTGGGCCGCGGCGCCTCCTGGGCGTCGGCGGGGCTGCTCGCGGCGACGGCGGGGCACGGCGGCCCCGCGGGGACGCCGCTCGACGCGCTGTGCCGGCGCGCGCTCGGGCGATGGGACGCGTTCGCGCGCGAGCTCACGGATGCCGCGGGCATCGACGTCGTGCCGCGCTCCGAGGGGACGCTCGTCGTCGCGCTCGACGCCGCGGAAGCCGAGCGGTTAGGCACCGCGTACGAGGCGTGGCGCGCGGCGGGCGACGACGCGCAGCGGTGGCTCGCGCGCGACGTGGTGGCGCGTCTGGAGCCCGCACTCGCGGGCACCGTCGTCGCCGCCCGGCTCTGCCCGAACGACCGCCAGGTCGATGCGCGCCGGCTCGTCGCGGCGCTCGCCGAGGCCGTGCGGCGCGCCGGCGGGGCGGTGCGCGAGCACACGGAGGTGGACGTCGAACGCGTCGACGCGGACGTCGTCGTGCTCGCGGCGGGCGCGTGGTCGGGCAGCGTGCCGGGCGCGCCGTCGATTCCCATCGCGCCGCTCAAGGGGCAGATGGTCGCGCTCCGTCCGACGCCGGGCGTGACGCCGCTGCGCCACGTCGTGTTCACCCGCGACGTCTATCTCGTGCCGCGTCCCGGCCGGCTGCTCGTCGGCGCGACGTCGGAGGCGCGCGGGTTCGACACGACGGTCACGGCGGGGAGTGTGCGTTTGCTGCTGGATGGCGCACGCCGCGCCGTGCCCACGCTCGACGACGCCCCACTCGACGACGCGTGGGCCGGCGTGCGGCCGATGACGCTCGACGGGGCGCCGCTGTTAGGCAGGCTCACCGAGCGCATCGTCGTCGCGACGGGGCACGGGCGCAACGGGATCCTGCTCACGCCCGTCACCGCGGAGGCGATCACCGCGCTCGTGCTCGATGGGGCGCTACCGTCGTGGGCTCTGGGGTTCGGGATGGAGCGATTCGGTTAGGCCGCGCGTCGAGTCGTGGGTCCCATGGGACGACATTTGAGCCGCAGAGGGTCGCGGAGGGCCGCAGAGGACTGCCTCTTCGTGTTGAACCACGGAGGACACGGAGGACACGGAGGAGAACCACGTCTTGTTCGTTTCCTCCGTGTCCTCCGTGTCCTCTGTGGTAAGAAGGCCGTTGTCGTTCTCGGCGGCCCTCTGCGGTTCAATGCCGTCCCCGCGTGAACCGAACGAGCTGCATCTCACCGCTGCGGCAGCGCGAACACCACGATCTCGTCGCCGCGCCCGAACACCTCGTTGTCCCCGCCCGCCGCGATCGCGACGAACTGCCGACCGCCCACCGCGTACGTCATCGGCGTGGCCTTGCCGGCGGCGGGCAGCGGTGCCCGCCACAGCTCGCGTCCCGTCTCGACGTCGAACGCGCGCAGCATGCGGTCGAGCGCCGCGCCGACGAACGCGAGCCCGCCCGCGGTGACGATCGGGCCGCCGAGGTTCGGGGAGCCCAGCGAGCGGAGCATCGTCGAGTCCATGCCGGCGGGGGCGAGCGGGCCCGGAGTGCCTAACGGCACGCGCCACGCCACGCGGCCCGCGGCGAGGTCCACCGCGACGAGCTCCCCGAACGGCGGCGGCGTGCACGGCACACGCTTCGGTGAGAGCAGGATGCGGCGCCGCATGACGTACGGCGTGCCGCGCATCGCCGCGTACTCCCAGCCGTCCTCGTGCGCGCCGACCGAGTCGCGCGGGATGAGCTGCACCACGGCGGCGACCGTGTTCACCGGCACGACGGCAAGACCGCGGCCCGCGTCGACCGCGACGCCGCCCCAGTGCGCGCCGCCGATGTTCGACGGCACCACGAGCGTCCCTTCGCGGCTCGGCGGCGTGAAGATGCCCTCGTTGCGGAGCGCGGCCATCGTCGCGCGGCACCACGCGCGGTCCGCGTCGTCGGCGCCGAACGCGTCGGCCGCGCGCGCCGCGTGCGGGCTGAGCACGATGCCGAACGGCTGCGTCGGCGACGCACGCTCGCCGGGCACCGTGCTCGTCGGCACCGCGCGCTCCTCGACGGGAACGAGCGGCTTGCCCGTCACGCGGTCGAGCACGAACAGCATGCCGGTCTTCGTCGCCTGCAGCACCGCAGGCACGCCGCGTACGGTGGCGAGCGCCGGCGGAGAGGCGTTGTCGTAGTCCCACAGGTCGTGGTGCACCGTCTGGAACGCCCACGCGACGGCGCCCGTGGCCGCGCGCAGCGCGACGAGCGAGTTCGCGTGGCGGTCGTCGCCGAGTCGCGCGCCGCCGTAGTAGTCGGGGCTCGGGCTCGACGTGGGCACGAACACGAGTCCGCGCGCGGTGTCGGCGACGAGGACGCTCCACGCGTTCGCCGCACCCGTGCGGTGCGCGCCGGGCCCTTCCCACGTCGCGTACGCCGCGTCGCGCGGGTCCTGCGGCACGGGATCGAACGTCCAGCGCAGGGCACCGGTGCGCGCGTCGTAGCCGCGCACCTCGCCGCTCGCCATGTCGACGCGCCCGTTGTCCGCCACCGCCGACCCGACGACGAGCACGTCGCCGACGACCGCCGGTGGCGACGTCACCTCGTATTCGGCGAACTCGCCCGGCGCGTTGCGCAGGCCGCGGCGCAGATCCACGGTGCCGTGCGCGCCGAAGCCGGCGCACGGCGTGCCGTGCGACGCATCGAGCGCGATGAGCCGACCGTCGATCGTCGCGACGACGACGCGCGCGGCGCATTCGGTGCCGTCCGCGGCGCGCGCGGCGCGCGCGTCGACCCAGTACGACACGCCGCGGCTCGTGAAGTCGCCGAACCCCGTCGCGGGATCGACGGCCGCATCGAAGCGCCACCGCTCGCGCCCCGTGGCGGCGTCGAGCGCGAACACCTTGCCTAACGGCGTGGAGACGAACATGGTGCCGCGCACGACGAGCGGCGTCGCCTCGAGCGAGATGCGCCGCCCCGGACGCAGCGGGACGTCGGCCTCGCCGGTGCGGAAGCGCCACGCGACGGCGAGACGCGAGACGTTCGCGCGGTCGATCTGCGCGAGCGGCGAGTAGCGGGCGCCGCCCGGATCGCCGCCGTAGACGGGCCAGTCCTGCGCGGCGGCGGCCGCGCACGGCAGCAGGAGGGCGAGATAGAGCGAGGGTGCGCGCATGAGCGTGTGGGCGGGGGTCACGCGGCAAGCTGGCGCGCGCGGCCCGCCGGATCGACGAACCGGGGACGAGCGGGACTGGGGCGGGACCGGCGTCCGGACTCGCCGCCCCTCCGGCGCCTAACGCGCCACGGGGATGCCCGTGTGCTCCGCGCCGAGTCGGGCGAGCGCGGCGCGCGCTTCCGCGGCGTACGGAGCGAGCTCGGGGTCCGCGTTTCGCCACGCGGCCGCGACGGACGCGTACGCGTCGGCCGCCGCGCTTCGGCGGCCCAACCGCTCGGCGGCGCGCGCACGCAGCAGCATCCAGTAGACGTCGGCGAAGCCGCGGGTCGCGAGCGCGACGCCCAACGGCTCGTCGAGGCGCCGCGCCGCCTCGGCGGCGCGCCCCGTCGCCAGGAGGAGCTCCGCACGCGCGACCGCGGCGAGCGCGCAGCGGCAGCGGGCGTCGTCGAGCGCGAGCAGGCGCCGCAGCGCGTCGGCGCTGTCGCCGCGGGCGAGCGATCGGAGCGCCGACGCAGCCGCGGCCCGCGAGCGGGCGGCCGCGCGCTCCGGCTCCGAGCCGGCGGCGCGCGCCATCGAGTCCGCCGCCGTGGCGAACGCCTCGAGCGACGCCAGCTCGCCGCGCGCCGCCCAGAACGTCAGCATCTCGCTGCCGTGGCCCGTGAGCTCGCGCCGCGCCAGCCACCGCGCGAACGTGGATCGCGCGGTGTCCAGCGGCACGATGCCCAACACCGCCAGCTCGGTGAACGGCGCCCGCAGCTCGTCGCGTGGCTCCGCGGCGCGCAGCGCCTCGCGCAGGTGGCCACGTACCATGAGCGGGTACGTGAGCGTGCGTCGCATGGCGACGTCGAGCTTCACGCCCGCGTCGGCCTCGACGCGGGCGCGCACCAGGCGCCCGAGCCGCACGGCCGTCTCCGCGGAATCGAGCGTGCGGCTGAACAGCTGCACGCCGAACATGACGGTGCGTACCGGGAGCGCGTCGGTGAGGGCATGCAGCACGCGGTCGCTCGGCCGCGGGTCGTCGAGCAGCGCGAGCGTCAGGCGCGAGACGTCGGCCACGTCACCGCCGCCGTGCGTCTGTGCGAGATACGCTCGCATGTACGGGCGCGCGGCCCGCGCGCCGTCGGCCGCGGCGAGAGCGATCGTGTGGACGTAGGCCGGCGCGAACGACGAGTCGAGCGCGATCACGCGGTCGAACATGCGCTGGACCTCGCGGTCGCTCTTCGGCATCGCCCACATCCCGTCGTGGTACCAGGCCTCGGCCCGCGCCATCCACGCGTCGGGGTCGTCCGGGTAACGCTGCACGAGCGAGTCGGCGGCGGCGACGTACGGTGCCACGACCCCATACCACCGCGCTCGTGTCGGAGCGGCCATCGCCGCGCGCTCGCGCAGCGCGACGTCGAGCTGCGCGCTGTCGCGCGGCGCGAGCTGCGCGGCGTACGCCTGGGCGCGGCGCAGGTACGTCACCGGCGCGTCGCCGATCGACGGGTCGGTGCGCTCGAGCCACTCGTCGGCGCGCGCGAGGCGCAGGTAGGCGAGCGCGAACGTGGAGTCGAGCGCCACCGCCCGCCCGTAGGCCGCACGCGCCGAGTCCCACGCCGTGCGGCGCAGGAACTGCTCGCCCTGCAGGAACGCACGCAGCGCCGGGAGCGACGCCGCGCGGATGGCGGTGTGCCGCGTCGCGGCGATCGGCCGCGTGCGCCCGAGCTCCGTGAGGATCGCGACGGCGAGGGAGTCGGCGAGGCGGTCCATGCGCGCCGCGACGTCGACGCGCTCGGCCTCGCCTAACGCTCGGCCGGCGCGCGCGTCGTAGATGGTCACCCTGGCCCGCGCCGAGTCGCCGGCGCGAACGACGCCGCCGTAGACGACGAGCCCCGCCCCGGTGCGCGTCGCGAGCGCGCGCGCCGACGCGGCATCGCCCCGCCCGGCCCAGCGGCGCACTACCGTCGTCGGTGCGGCGGCGCGCAGTGGGCCAGCGCCGTCGAGCGTGCGCGACAGCACGTCGACCATGCCTTCCTTCCACAGCGCGAGCGACGGGTCGAGCACGTCGAACGGCGCAACGGCGATGACGTCGGCGTCGAGCGCGACGGGGGCGGCGCGACTGCCTAACGCGAGGACGGCCGCGACCGCCGCGGCCACGGTCGCTCCCGCCGCGATCCACGCGCCCACCCGGCGCCGCCGACTGCCGCGGACCGGGGCGTCGGCCGCCGTCGCCCGCGACGCGTCGAGCGCGTCCGCCATCGCGCCGGCCGTCGCGAACCGGTCGGCGGGATCGTCGGCCGTCGCGCGCGCGACCAGCGATGCGAGCGCGGCGGGCACGCGGGGCCCCGGCGAGCCTGCCGCGCGTGTCGGGAGCGCGCCCGTCAGCATCTCGTGCAGCACGCAGCCGAGCGCGTAGACGTCGCTCCGCCCGTCCAGGTCGCGCCGACCGAGCGCCTGCTCGGGGCTCATGTACGCCGGCGTCCCGATCACGGGGCCCGTGGCCGCGCGCGTGTCGAGCGCGGTGCGGGACAGCGCGTGCGCGATCCCGAAGTCGGCGACGACCGCCTGACCGTCGGCGAGCAGCACGTTCTCCGGTTTCACGTCGCGGTGTACGACGCCCTCACGGTGCGCATAGTCGAGCGCGAGCGCGATCTCGCGCGCGATGCGCACCGCGTCGACGACCGGAAGCCGCTCGTCGCGACGCAGCCGATGTCGCAGCGTCTCGCCCGCGACGTACGGCATCACGTAGTACAGCAGCCCCGACGCCTCGCCGGAGTCGTGCAGCGGGAGGATGTGCGGGTGCGACAGCCGCGCCGCGAGCTCGATCTCCCGGCGGAAGCGCCCCGCGGCCACGGCGTGCGCGAACGCGGCGTGCAGCACCTTCACGGCGACGGGGCGGCCGTGCTTCTCGTCGTCGGCCAGGTAGACCGTGGCCATGCCGCCTCGGCCGATCTCGTGGCGCACCCGGTAGCGGCCGCCTAACGTCTCGGGCACCGCCGGCTCGGCAGGCAGCACGTACGCGAGGGCGGGACGCGTCAGCAGCCGCTCGGCGGCCTCGCAGTCGCCCAGCAGCGAGTCGATCTCGGCGCGCAGCACCGGATCGTCGCCGCACGCGCGGTCGAGATAGGCGGCGCGCTGCTCCGGCGCGAGCGTCAGCGCGCCGTCGAGGAGCGGCTCCAGCGCCCGCCAGCGCTCGAGCGGGATGCGGCGCGGCATCGCACGCCTGCCTAACGACCCGGCGGCCGGGCCGGCACCACGCTGCCGGCGGGCCGCTCCGGCGTCAGGCGCGCGAGCGCGGCGCGCGACTCGGCCGCGTACGGCGCGAGCTCGGGATCGGCCGTGCGCCACGCGGTGGCGACGAACGCGTAGTCGTCGGTTGCCTCGCGCGCGCGACCCAGGCGCTCGGCGGCGCGCGCCCGCAGCAGGACCCACAGCACGTCGCGCGTGTTCGTCGTGACCGGGAGCCGCGCGTGGCCGTACGCGGTGGCCATCAGATCGGCCGCCTCGCGGTCGCGCCCGGCCGCGAGCAGGAGGCGCGCGCGCTGCATCCCCGCCCAGTCGCACGTCGGACACGTCGAGTCGGCGAGCGCGCGGAAACGGCGGAGCGCGTCGGCGCTGTCACCGCGCGCGAGCGACGCGTACGCACGGGCCGCCGCCCCGGTGTACGTCGCGAGTCGGCGCAGCACCGGGCTCCGGTCGGCGCGGCCGACCGAATCGGCGGCCGCGGCGTATGCGCCGAGCGCGGCCGCGTCGCGGCGCTGCGTCCAGAACGCGAGCATCGACAGGCCGCTGAGCACCTCGCCGCGTCGCACCCACGTGCGGAACCGGCCGTCGGCCGAGTCGGCGTTCACCACGCCGTACGTCGCCAGCTCGGCGTAGTCGGGACGGTCGAGGAACGGCAGATCGTGCAGCAGCTTCGCGGACTCGCGCAGGTGACCGCGGAACAGCAGCGCTCTGAGAAGGAAGATGCGCGCGCCGAACAGATCCTCCGCGTCGAGCGTCGTCGCGTGCCGCTCGAGCAGCGCGCGTCCGAGCTGCACCGCGGTCTCGGTCTGGTCGGGCGTGGTGTGGAACACGAGCATCGCGCGCAGGACGACCGCAGGCGGCAGCGAGTCGACGAGGCGCCGCGCCTCGGCGGTCGAAAGCGGTCGGTCGAGCAGCGCGGTCACGAGGCGCGTGAACTGCGCCAGGTCGCCGGTCGCGCCGCGCGCCGTGAGCGCGCGCAGATACCGACGCGTGGACGGCGCGCCGTCGACCACGCCCGAGAGATCGATCGCGGATTCGTAGGCCGGCTCGAACGAGGAGTCCGCGGCGATGGCCTGGTCGTAGAGCGCGAGGATCGAACGATCCGCCTTCAGCTCGACCGCGCCGGCGACGTCGCGCCACACGTCGCCGTCGTAGCGCCACGCCTCGGGGTCGCTCGGATAGCGGCGCACCAGCTCCGCCGCCGTCGCGACGAGCGGGCGGGCCGCGTCCACGAGCGCGCTGGGTGTCGCGGGGTGCACGGCCGACAGGTACTGCGAATCGAGCGTGAGAAAGAGGCTGTCGCGCGGCGGGAGGCCGCGGCGGTGGGCGAGGGCGAGCCGCGTGAGCGCGGCCACCTTCTCGTGCACGTCCGGTCCCTGTTCCCGGAACACCGACTCGGCGAGCCGCGTGTAGGCGATGCCCAACGACGAGTCGAGCTCGATCGCCTGCTCGTAGTGCACGCGGGCCGAGTCCCACAGCGCCCGCCGATAGAACTGCTCCGCGACGAGGAACGCGCGCAGCGCCGGCAGCGACCGTGCGCGCATCGCCTCGAGCCGCGTCGCGCCGACGGGACGCGACCGGCCCAGCTCGCGGAGCACGGCGACGGCGATGGAGTCGGCGAGGCGGTCCATGCGCGACGCGACGTCGACGCGCTCCGCCTCGCCCAACGATCGCCCGGCCGCGGCGTCGTAGACGGTGATCGTGGCGCGCGCCGAGTCGCCGGCGCGCTCGATGCCGCCGTAGACCACGAGCGCCGCGCCCGTGCTCGCGCCGAGCGCGCGCGCCGACGCCGCGTCCGCACGCCCGTGCCAGCGCCGGACGACGGTGCTGGGCGCGACGGCGCGCAGCGGCCCGGCGCCGTCGAGCGTGCGCGACAGCACGTCGACCATGCCCTCCTTCCACAGCGCGAGCGACGGGTCGAGCACGTCGAACGGCGCGACGGCGAGGACGTTCGCGTCGAGCGCGGGCGACGACGCGCGCCGGCCCAACGCGGCGAGGGCCGCGACGCCCGCGGCGACCGCGGCCACCGCGACGACACCGACGCCCAACGTCGTTAGGCGCCCGTTCACGCGCGGCCGCGCGCGGGCCGCCGAGATGCCGCGCGACGCGCCGTCGAGCGCGGCGGCCATCTCGGCGGCGGTGGCGAACCGGTCGCCGGGGTCTGTGGCCATGGCGCGGGTGACCACCGATGCCAGCGCCGCGGGCACGTCGGCGCGGAGCGCGCGCGGGTCCGGGGGCGGCGCGGTGAGGCGGCGCGCGATCACGGTCTGCGCGGTCGCGCCGACGAACGGCGCGCGGCCGGTGAGCAGCTCGTAGAGCACGCAGCCGAGCGAGTACACGTCGCTCCGGCCGTCGAGGTCGTGCGCGGCGGTGGCCTGCTCGGGGCTCATGTAGGCCGGCGTGCCGAGGACGAGCCCCGTCGCCGTCACGCGGTCGCCGACGCCGCGCGCGACGGCGTGCGCGATGCCGAAGTCCGCGACCACGGCGTGCCCGTCCTGCAGCAGCACGTTCTCCGGCTTCACGTCGCGGTGTACGACGCCCTCGCGGTGCGCGTAGTCGAGCGCGAGCGCGACCTCGCGCGCGATGCGCACCGCGTCGACGACGGGAAGCCGCTCGTCGCGGCGCAGCCGGTCGCGCAGCGACTCGCCGGCGACGAACGGCATGACGTAGTACAGCGATCCGGCGTCCTCGCCGGAGTCGTGCAGCGGGAGGATGTGCGGGTGCGACAGCCGCGCGGCGACGTCGATCTCGCGGCGGAAGCGCTCCGCGCCGATGGCGTGCGAGATGTCGGCGGACAGCACCTTCACGGCGACCGGACGGCCGTGCTTCTCGTCGTCGGCCAGGTAGACCGCGGCCATGCCGCCGCGCCCCAGCTCGCGGCGCACGCGGTAGCGATCCGCGAGCAGCGGCGGCACGGACGGCTCGGGCAGCGGCGTGTACGCGGCGGCGGGGCGCGTGAGCAGGGACTCGCCGGCCTCGCAGTCGCGGACGAGCCCTTCGAGCTCCGCGCGCAGCGCCGCGTCGGCGCCGCACGCGCGATCGAGATACGCGGCGCGCTGCTCCGGCGCGAGCGTGAGCGCGCCGTCGAGCAGCGGCTCCAGCGCGCGCCAGCGCTCGGGCGGGATGGTGCGCGCCACGCGCGGATGGTGTGGCGGTCAGCCGCGCAGCGCGCGGTGCAGGAGGCCGCGCGCCTTCACCCAGTCGCGGCGCACGGTGCGGGCGGTGACGCCGAGCGACGCCGCGGTCTCCTCCTCCGAGAGGCCGCCGAAGAAGCGACACTCGACGACGTGCGCCAGGCGCGGCTCGGTCGCGGCGAGCCGGGTGAGCGCCTCGTCGAGCGCGAGCAGCGACTCCGCCTGCTCGTCGACCGCGATGCCGTCGTCGTCGAGGGTGACGGCGCGGCGGCCGCCGCCGCGCTTCACCGCGCACCGTTCGCGCGCCTGGTCGACGAGGATGCGGCGCATCGCGACGGACGCGATGGCGAGGAAGTGCGGGCGATCGCGCCACACCGCGCCGTCGGCGTCGGCGAGCTTGAGGTACGCCTCGTGAACGAGCGCGGTGGTGCGGAGCGTGTCGTCCGGGCGGCGACGCAGCTCGCGGCGCGCGATGCGACGCAGCTCGTCGTAGGCCGCGGGCATCAACCGATCGAGCTCGTCGTGGCCGCGGTCGTCCGGCATGGTCCGCTCGCTCATCGTGCGGCCAAGATGGGGCGCGGTCGACGCGCGTGGCAAATGTGCGCGCCGCTTGACGGGAATGTTACCGTGGTACCATTGTACCATTATGGCCGTCGACGTGGAGCGGGTCCAGACGGGGGTGCGCCTCGAGAAGCGCACCCTGAAGGTCCTCAAGGGGCTGGCCGAATACCTCGATCTGTCGCTCGGCGACCTGCTCGAGGGGATCGTGCTGCACGCGTTCGAGGGGCAGGCGCCGTTCGGGCCGGCCACGCTGGAGCAGATCGAGCGGCTCAAGACCGTCTACGGGCTCACGCTGACCGCCGCGGACAGCCACCAGCTGCGCGAGGCGCCCGATGTCTGACGCCGACGCGGTGGACGCGGAGCTCGCGGCGTTCGAGGCGGGGCTGCGCGACCCGGCGACGTTCCCGCACGCGGCGCACGTGCGCCTCGCGTACGAGATGCTCGCCCGCCACCCGTTCGACGAGGCGCTCGCCCGCTACGCGGCGGGGCTGCGGCGCATGGCCGCGCGCGCGGGCGTGCCGGAGCGGTACCACGCGACGATCACGGTCGCGTTCCTGGCGCTGGTGGCCGAGCGCCGCGTGTGCACCGGCGCGGCGACGTGGGCGGCGTTCGCCGCCGCCGCGCCGGAGCTGCTCGACCGGCGGTGCCTCGCGCGGTGGTATCCGGCCGAGCTGCTGGAGAGCGACGTCGCGCGCCGCACGTTCGTGCTGCCGCCGCCGCACGCCGCCTAACGCGGTGCCGCTCGTCCCGCGCTGGTCCCGCTCGTCCCGCGCCCCTCACGACGCGGCGCGCGCGTGATACACTCCCGGGCATGAGCGCCGCCGGATCCCGCAGCCTGCTGAGCACCCGCGCCCTGCGCCGCGGCGTCGCGCTCGGCGTCGTCGGCGTGTTCGTGGTGCGGCTGACGTACTTCCTCTTTCTCGACCTCGCCGACGGGCGCGCGGGGCACGTGGCCGAGCGGCTGTTCAACGAGGTCACGGGCGGGCTGCTCGCCGCGATCCCGCTCGCCGCGATGGCGTGGCTCGCGCATCGCTGGCCGCTCGCGCGTCCGCTGCGACGCGGCACGCTCGCCGTGTACCTCGCGGGGTTCGTGCTGCTCTCCGCGGTGCACACGACGCTCATGATCGCGGTGCGCGCCGCGCTCGCCCCGCTGCTCGGGCTGACCGGGTACGAGTACGCGTTCTCCGCGGCGCGCTACGCATACGAGGGCGCGAACGACGTGCTGGTGTTCGTCGCGGCGGTCGCGCTGCTCGCGCTGGCGGAGAGCGTGCTCGCGGAGCGCGACCGCGAGCGGCGCGCGGCGTCGCTCGAGCGCAGCCTGCTGCGCGCGGAGCTGAGCAACCTGCGCCTGCAGCTCCAGCCGCACTTCCTGTTCAACGCGCTGAACACCATCTCGTCGACGATGTACGACGACGTCGACGCCGCGGACGCGCTGCTGGGTCGCCTGTCGGATCTGCTCCGCACGTCGCTGCGCACGACGCACACCCACGAGGTGCCGGCGCGCGACGAGCTGGCGATCCTCGCGCAGTACCTCGAGCTGATGCGCGCCCGCTTCGGCGACCGGCTCGACGTCACCGTCGACGCGCCCGACGACGTCGGCGACCTGCTCGTGCCGTCGATGGTGCTGCAGCCGCTCGTGGAGAACGCGGTGCGCCATGGCGGCGTGTCGCGCATCGGGCGCGGGCGCGTGGCGGTGGCATTGCGGCGCGAGGGGGCGACGCTCGTGCTCACGGTTCGGGACTCGGGACTCGGGACTCGGGACTCGACGCCCTCACGAGTGCCGAGTCCCGAGTCCCGAGTCCCGACGCCCGACGGCGGCACCGGCCTCTCCGCCACCGCCCGCCGGCTGCAGCTCCTGTACGGCGACGACGGATCGATGCGTGCCGGCCCCACGCACGACGGTTGGGAGGTCGTGATCCGCATTCCCGCGCGCGCCGCGGTGCCTAACGACCTGCGCGCGGAGGCGCTCGCGTGACGCTCCGGGTGCTCGTCGCGGACGACGAGGCGCCGGCGCGGCGGCGGCTCGTGCGGCTGCTCGGCGCGATGGGCGACGTCGCGGTCGTCGGCGAGGCGGCGGACGGACGCGAGGCGGCCGAGCGGATCGACGCGCTCGCGCCCGACCTCGTGCTGCTCGACGTGCGCATGCCGATCATGGACGGCTTCGAGGTCGTCGGCGCGGTCGGCGTCGACCACATGCCGGCCACGGTGTTCGTCACCGCGTACGACGAGCACGCGCTGCGCGCGTTCGAGGTGCGCGCGCTCGACTACCTGCTGAAGCCCGTCGCGCCGGCGCGGCTGCGCGAGGCGGTGGAGCGCGCGCGCACGCGCCGGGCCGCCCCGTCGGCGCTCGCCTCGCTCGTCGCCGCGACGGCGGGCCGCTACCTGCGGCGCATCCTCGTGCACGACGACCGCGGCGCCCATCTGCTGCCGGTGGACGCGATCGCGCTCGCGCGCGCGGAGCGCAACTACGTCGTGCTGCACACGGCGCGCGGCGCGTTCCGCGTGCGCGGCACGATCGGCGCGCTGGCGGAGCGGCTCGATCCGGCGACGTTCCTGCGCGTGAACCGCTCCGACGTCGTGCGGCTCGACGCGATCCGCGAGCTGCAGCCGTGGTCGCACGGCGACTATCGCATCGTGCTCGGCGACGGCTCGGCGCTGCTGTGGAGTCGGCGATACCGCGCGCAGACGGCGGGGGCGTTCGAGCTGGGGTAGCGCGTCCCGAGCGGCTGTGTGGTTTATTCAACGCACGATGTTCACGCTCCGTCACGTCGCCGCTCTCGCCATCGTCACGCTGCACTCGGCCGCCGCGCGCGCCGCCGCGCAGTCGCCCGACTCGCTCGCCACGCTGCGCGTCGGCGTCACGCACGACTCGCTGCCGGTCGAGGGAGCGCTCGTGCGCAGCGGCCGCGTCGGCGCGTCGACGGACGCGTCGGGGAGCGCGACGCTGCGGCTCGTCGCCGGCGCGCACGTCGTGGTCACCGCGCGGCTCGGCTTCCGCCCCGACACCACGCGGCTCGTGCTGCGCGCGGGACAGGACACGCTCGTCACGGTGCGACTCGCCGACCAGTCGGCCGAGGTCGAGGCGCTGGTGGTGACGGCCACGCGCGCCGAGCGCCGCGTCGAGGACACGCCGCTCCGCGTCGAGGTCATCGACGAGGAGGAGGTGGCGGAGAAGGTGAGCATGACGCCGGGCGACATCGCCATGATGCTGAACGAGACGAGCGGCCTGCGCGTGCAGTCGACGAACCCCGCGCTCGGCGGCGCGAACGTGCGCGTGCAGGGGCTGCGCGGACGCTACACGCTGCTCCTCGCCGACGGGCTGCCGCTCTACGGCGGGCAGTCGGGCGGGCTCGGGCTGCTGCAGATCCCGCCCGTGGATCTCCAGCGCGTGGAGGTCATCAAGGGCACCGCGTCGGCGCTGTACGGCAGCGCCGCGTTAGGCGGCGTGATCGACCTCGTGTCGCGTCGCCCCGACAGCACACGCACGGTGCTCGTGAACGGGACGTCGCGCGGCGGCACGGACGCGGTGTTCTTCGGCGGTGCGCGGGCGACGGGCTGGGGGTACACGCTGCTCGCCGGCGCGCACGGCCAGCGCCAGAACGATCTCGATGGCGACGGCTGGACCGACATGCCGGGGTACGAGCGCGCCGTCGTGCGTCCGCGGCTGTATCTCGACGGCGCGCACCGCTCGGCGTTCCTCACGGCCGGCGTCACGATGGAGGACCGGCGCGGCGGGACGATGGACGGACGCGTCGTGCCCGCGGGCACCCCGTACGTCGAGGCGCTGCGCACCCGTCGCGCCGACGTCGGCGGGCTCGCGCGCTGGGTGCTGCCCGACTCCGGCGCGCTGCGCGGCGCGATCGTCACCGTGCGCGGCTCGGCGATGGAGCAGCGGCACGGCCACCGCTTCGGCGACGTGCGCGAGCACGACCGCCACCGCACCGCGTTCGGCGAGGCGGCGCTCGCCGTGCCGCGCGGGCGCGCGACGTGGGTGGTCGGCGCCGCGTTCCAGCGCGACGCGTACCACGCGGCCGACGTCGCGGGGTTCGACTACGCGTACGACGTGCCCGCCGCGTTCGCGCAGGCGGACGTGGACCCCGCGCCGTGGCTGTCGCTCTCGACGAGCGCGCGCGTCGACGCGCACAGCGCGTACGGCACGTTCGTGAGCCCGCGCGTGTCGCTGCTCGCGCGCCGTCCCGCGGCCGATGCCGCGCTCGCCGGATGGACGACGCGGCTCTCCGGCGGCACGGGCGCGTTCGCGCCGACGCCGTTCACCGAGGAGACGGAGGCGGTGGGCCTGACGCCGCTCGTCCCGCTCAGGGGTCTCGTCGCCGAGCGCGCACGCAGCGCGTCGCTCGACGTCGGCGGCCCGATCGTCACGCCGTTAGGCCGCCTGGAGCTGGACGCGACGGCGTTCGGATCGCGCGTGAGCCACGCACTCCAGACGCGCGAGCTGGCCGTCGCCACCGTCGGCGACCCGCGGCCGATCGCGCTCGTGAACGCGCCCGCGTCCACGCACACGTGGGGCGGCGAGCTGCTCGCGCGCCTCGTGCGCGAGCTGGGCGCGCCCGAGAGGTCGCTGCGCGTGACGGCGACCTACGCGTATCTGCGCGCCACCGAATGCGACCCCGACGTGGTGTCGGTCGCCGGATGCCTGCGGCGGCGCGAGGTGCCGCTCACACCGCGCCACGCCGCGGGGCTCGTGGCGAGCGTCGAGCAGGAAGCGAAGAGCCGCGTCGGCGTGGAGCTGTACTACACCGGCCGTCAGTCACTCGACGACGACCCGTTCCGCACGCGCAGCCGCCCGTACGCGGTGGTGGGCCTGCTCGCCGAGCGCGCGTTCGAGACGAGGGCGGGTGTGGCGCGCGTGTTCGTGAACCTCGAGAACCTCGGCGACGTGCGTCAGACGCGCGTCGATCCGCTCCTGCGTCCGACACGCGGCCGCGGCGGTCGCTGGACGACCGACGTCTGGAGCCTGCTCGAGGGGCGCACCGTCAACGCGGGTGTCCGGCTGGCGTTCTGAGACTGGCCGGGTCTCACGCGGAGCCGTGGAGGACGCGGGGGCCGCAGAGAACATCGATAGGGCGAGGGATAGACGAGTACCTGGGGATCCACGTGCGAAAGGATCTCGAGATCCTCTTCATCGCCGTTGGATCCCCGGAGTACTCGCCTGTCACCTCGAACCTGTGGTTCTATCAAAGAGGACAGTCCTCTGCGGCCGTCTGCGTCCTCTGCCGTTCAAAGGTGTACTCCGTGCCCGATCACGCCTTGGGCGATCCGGCGACGCGCCTCACGAGCTGGTCGAGGAACGACAGCCCGTCGTAGAACGACTTCACGCGCAGCTTCTCGTCGCGGCCGTGCGCGTTGCCCTCGCCCGGCACGGAGAACAGCCCGCTCACGCCGTACGTCGGGATGCCGGCGGCGCGCAGCGGACGGCCGTCGGTCGCGCCGGTGGACATCGTCGGGATCACGGGGATGTCGCCCCACGTCTGCTTCGTGAGCGACGTGACCGCGCCCAACAGCCCGGGGTCGATCGCGCTCGGCGTCGCCCCGACGCGCGGGGCGCCGACGATCTCGATCTTCACGCCGGTGTCACCCACCGCGCGCTGCAGCGCGGCGAGCGTCTCGAGCGACGTCGACGTCGGCGCGATGCGGCAGTTCACGTTCGCCGTCGCGCGCTGCGGCAGCGCGTTGTTCGCGTGCCCGCCGGCGAGCCGCGTCGCGACGCACGACGTGCGCAGCATCGACGCGTAGCGGTCGTCCTTCGACAGCGTCGCGGCGGCGGTGGCGTCGGCCGGGTTCGCGGCGAGCGCGCGCATCGCGGCGGCCATCTCCGGGCGCGTCTCGACCTTCGCCGTCTGCTCGAAGAAGCCGCGCGTGATCGGGTTCAGCGCGACGGGAAACGTGTAGTGCTGCACGCGGCCGAGCGCCTCGGCCAGCTGGTAGATCGCGTTGTCGGGGCGCGGGACGCTCGAGTGGCCGCCGGGATTGGTGACGGTGAACGTGTAGTCGGTGTAGACCTTCTCGGTCGCCTGGATCGAGTGGAAGAGCGGCTTGCCGTCGGGCGTCAGCGTGCCGCCGCCGCCCTCGTTGATCGCGTACGCGGCGTCGATGAGCGGCTTGTGCTCCGTGGCCAGCCACTCGGCGCCGTTCGCCGGACCTCCTTCCTCGTCCGCGGTGAGCGCGAGCACGACGTCGCGCTCCGGCACCCAGCCTTCCTTCTTCCAGTCGAGCATGTTCGCGACGAAGATCGCCGCCATCGCCTTGTCGTCGCTCGTGCCGCGGCCGAGGAAGTAGCCGTTCTCCTCGTGCAGCGTGAACGGGTCGCGCGGCCAGTCGGCGCGGTTCGCGGCGACGACGTCGAGATGCGCGAGGAGCAGGATCGGCTTCGATCCGTTAGGCGCGCGCCCGTGGTAGCGCACGACGAGGTTCCCCTTGTCGGGATGATTCGGCGGCACGAGCACCTGCACGTCGCTCGCCGGGAAGCCCGCGTCGCGGAACCGCTTCGCCATCGCGCGCGCCGCGGTCGTCACGTTGCCGACGGAGTCGACGGTGTTGATCTCGACGAGCTCCTCGTAGACCGAGCGCGCGAGCTGCTGGTGCGGCGTGAGGGGCGATGACTGCGCGCCCAGGGGGGCGGCGAGAAGCAGCGCGACTGACGCGAGGGAACGGCGCATGAGACTCTTGGGGAAGCGTGGCGGGGCTGGCTCGTCGTTCGTCACGGCTCCGGGTCCTCTTCACGTGAAGCCGTAGCTACTCCTGGAGTACGCGCCGGCCGCGACCAACGCTGTCGACGGGAGCCGCTTCATTTCCCCACCCACGCTTTCCACTCCGCCTCGTTCGCGCCTAACGTGAGCTTGTGCTGGAAGCGCACGAGCGGCGTCTTCAGCAGCAGCGGCTCGTCGGCGAGGATCTGCAGCCAGCGCTCGTCGCCGTAGAGCGCGGTGCGGAGCCCCATCTCGGCGAAGCGCTTCCCCTCGCGGTCGACGAGCGCCTGCGCGCCGAACTTCTGGGCGAAGCGCTTCAGCTCTCCGAGGCTCGCGGCGCGCTCGTTCAGGTCGACGAAGTGGGTCTTCACGCGGCGCTCGGCGAAGAAGCGCAGCGCCTTGCGGGTGTCGGCGTCTTTCTTCGTGCCGAAGATCTGGACTTCCATGTCGGCGGTGGGCGAACGTCCGGGCGCGGCCCCACGTATTCCGGTGGGTACGACCCCGGAAACGTAGCACGCCTCGCCCAACGCTCGCCCGCTGCGACATGTCCCTCGCCCGCTCCCTCCCCCTCGGCGCGCTCGCCCTCGCCGCCTGCACCACCCCGAGGCCCTCGCCCATCGCCGTCCCCGACCTCGGCAAGCGCGCCGTCGCCGAGCGCGGCATGGTCGCCGCGGGCAGCGCGTACGCCGCGGAGGCGGGCGTCGAGATGCTCCGCCAGGGCGGCAACGCCGTCGACGCCGCGGTCGCCGCGACGTTCGCGATCGGCGTCGTCGAGCCGTCGATGAGCGGCATCGGCGCCGGCGGCGGGATGATGATCTGGAACCAGCAGGCGCACCGCGCGGACTACGTCGACTTCTACGGCACGGCCGGCGCGAGCCCCGACACCGCGCTCCGGTCGCGCGGCACGGGGCGCATCGCGGCGGCGCGCGGCGTGGCGATCCCCGGGGCGGTCGCGGGGCTGCTCGCGGCGCACGAGAAGTACGGCAAGCTGCCGCGCGCGACCGTGCTCGGCCCGGCGATCCGCCTCGCCGCCGACGGCTTCATCGCGAACTCGATCCTCATCCGCGAGCTGCAGTCGGACTCGACGAAGGTGCTCGGCCCCGCGCCGGTGGCGCGCATCTTCTTCCCCGGCGGCCACATGGTGCGCGTCGGCGACCGCGTGGTGCAGTCGGAGCTCGCGGCGACGCTGCGCCGCATCGCGGACCAGGGGCGCGACGGCTTCTACACCGGGCCCGTGGCGGCGGAGATCGTCTCGACGCTGAACGCGGGCGGCAACCCGGCGACGCTCGACGACTTCGCGCGCTACGCGCCGCGCTGGAAGCGGCCGCTGTGCACGACGTACCGCGGGCGCGTGGTGCTCTCCGCGCCGGCGCCGCAGGGCGGCATGCAGGTGCTGGAGACGCTCAACCTGCTGGAGCCGGTGCGCCTAACGACGTTGGGCGCGCCGCACCGCGACGTCGCCGCGTTCCGCGCGCTCGCCGGCGCGATGCGCGCCGCGGTGACGGACCGTGACGCGTACGTGGGCGATCCGGACAAGGCGGCGGTGCCGCAGGCGGGGCTCACGAGCAAGGCGTACGCGGCGGAGCGTGCCGCCGTCGCCGCCGACACGACGCCGCGCGCGCGCCTCGCCGCCGGCGACCCGTGGGCGGAGGACCGCGCCGCCGCGCCGGAGAGCGGGTGCGCGGAATACCAGCCCGTCGGCCCCGCGCGGGTCGCCGCCGTTCGGGACTCGGGACTCGGGACTCGGAACTCGTCCCCCCCGAGTCCCGAGTCCCGAGTCCCGAGTTCCGAATCGTCCGAGACGACCCACCTCTCGATCGTCGACGCCGACGGCAACGCGGTGTCGGTGACGAACACGAACGGCCTCGCGTTCGGCACCGGCACGTGGGCGGCGGGGGCGTTCTTCAACTCCGCGATGCTGAACTTCGCGCGGAGCGAGACGAGCGCGAACGCGATCGGGCCGTGGCGCGTGCCGTCGTCGACGATCGCGCCGACGGTGGTGCTGGAGCACGGCCGCGTGCGCGAGGTCGTGGGCTCGCCCGGCTCGGCGGCGATCCCGCCGGCGGTCGTGGAGACGATCGTCTACACGCTCGACTACGGCCTCGACCCGCTCGCCGCGCTGCGCGTGCCGCGCGTGATCCCGTCGTCGAACGCGCAGCTCCGCGTCGAGATGGGCTTCGCCGAGCCGGTGCTCGACGCGGCGCGCCGCATGGGCTTCGAGACGATCATGTCGCCGATGGACATGGGCTTCGGCGGCGTGCACGTCATCGAGCGTGTCGGCGGGCGCTGGGTGGGCGCGGCGGATCCGCGGCGCGACGGCGAGGTGCGGGGCTACTGAATTTGAACCGCAGAGGACGCAGAGGGCGCAGAGGAAACCACTTTCTGTGGGTCTCCTCTGCGCCCTCTGCGTCCTCTGCGGTTCAATCGATCAGCCGGACGTCCAGCCGGACGTCACGGGCACCGCGCGAGCCCCGTCACCGGGCACTTCTCCGGATCCGGCGCCGGCGCGATGGACTGGCCGCCGGGGCCACCGAACGTGTACAGGTCGAGCTGCAGGGTGCCTAACTCGCGGCCGGGCACCGGCAGCTGCGTGAAGCTGTTCTCGGCCAGCGTCTGCCAGCCGCGCGCGTCGAAGAACGCCGTCACGCCGCTCATGCCCACGAGCTCGATCCCCTTCTCGTAGCGCAGCGCGTCCCACAGCGAGCCGCACCCGCCGTTCAGCTTGCGCGGCACGCATCCCGGCTCGTTAGGCGGCCCGTCCACCGTCACCGGCGGGAGCTGGCCGTTCGCGACGCGGGTCTTGTTGATGAGCGGCACCGCCTCGGCGGCGCGGCCGAGTCGGATGAGCGCCTCCGCCTTCAGCAGGTCCATCTCCGTCGTCGTCATCGCCGGCTGCGGGCCCGACTGCCACGAGTTTCCCGTGCCCCAGCGCAGGAAGTAGTAGTACGAGTAGCGGTACGTGCCGCGGCTCGCGGCGAAGATCGTCGCCTGCTGGTAGCCGACGTACTTGCCCGGCGTCGCCGGCCCGCCGGCGCCCTGGATGCGGCGGTCCTTCGTGCGGATCTGGAACGGTTGCCGGCTCTCGAGCGGCGTGTTCATCCAGTTGATGAAGCCGTTCGTCGAGTCGGCGGGGCCCAACAGCCAGTAGCTCGGGCGCCCGTAGTCGCTCGGCGGGCCGCTGCGCACGCGCGCCACGAGTCGCTTCCAGTCGTCCCACAGGATGTCCGTCTGCGCGACCGGCGCGAAGTCCGTCTGGATGCCGGCGTCGATGCGGCGGATCACCTCGTTCCAGTCCACCTTCGCGCGCTCGTCGCGCGAGCGCGGCGAGTAGGCGAGGAGGCGCGCGGCGAACGAGTTCGCGAGGCGCACGAACTGGTCCTTCGTCATCGCCTGGAACAGCCACGCGTCGACCGGCAGCGTGAACGACGGCGCCTTGTTCGCGTCGGCGATCGACTGGTCGAGCTCCGACACGGCGGCCTTGATCACCTCGGGGTACGGATGGAACTGCGGCTTGGTGATCGTGTCGAGCGCGAGCTTCTCGTCGACGATGAACGCCTTGTCGTAGTACAGCCCGAGGTAGCCGTGCGAGATCCCCTGGATGAACTTGCCCACGGCCTGCGTGCGCGTCGTGCGCGCCGCGTCGCCGATGACGAGCCCCGAGTCGATCGAGATGAGCGCGTCGTTCACCGACGAGATGGTGCGATAGAGCCCGTACCAGGGATCCTGGTTCACCTGGTTGCGCGAGTTCGCCGGGCTGTTGTTCCACGCCGAGCGCGGCTCGGCCGACGGCTCGAGCTGGCCGAAGTCGGCGAAGCCCGACGTGATCTCGTGCGCGACGGTGGACAGCGCCCACGCCGGATAGTCGTCGTGGCCGGCCACCGGCCACCACGTGCGGAACGCGCTCGCCACGAACGACTCGGCCGACGTCGGCTGCTGCGTCGCGCGCGCGCGATCGGGCTCGTTCGGGTTCGTCACCGCGAGGTCCTGGCAGCCCGCGAGCAGGAGAGCGCAGAGCGTGGAGCGGAGAGCGTGGCGAGCGAAGTGCGCTCCACGCTGCCCGCTCCACGCTCCATGCTCGGTGTCTCGAACGACAATGGATGTATGACGCATCAGAACTCCACCTGCACGGAGCCGGTAATGGTGCGGTAGCGGGGGTAGCCGAACGAGTCGAGCTTGATGACGGTCGGGCGGTTCGACGCGCTCACCTCGGGGTCGTAGCCCTTGTAGTCGGTGAACGTGAGCAGGTTGCGCCCGATGAGCGACAGCGACGCGCCGCGCGCGCCGACGCGCGACAGCGCGCCCATCACGTTGCGCGGCAGCTTGTAGCGCACCGACAGCTCGCGCAGCTTCACGAACCCGCCGTTCTCCACGAAGTAGTCCGTCGGCGCGTTCGCCGCGTACAGCGCGACGTAGTAGTCGATGGGCTTCTTCAGATCCTGCGGCTTGCCCGTCTGGTCCACGTCGGCGCTGCGGCCGTACTGGTACATGCGCTGGTTCGTCTGGTTGTAGACGTTCCCGCCGGCCTGGACGTCGACGAGCCCGAAGAACGTGAAGTCGCGCCAGCCGACGTTGTTCGACACGCCCCAGTGGAAGCGCGGCGTGCCGTCGCCGATCTGGACGAGCGCCGCGTTCCCGGCCGCGTCCTTCGCCGTGATCGGCATGCCCCAGCCGTAGTTGCTCGTGCCGATCGTCGTCGACGTGCCCCACAGCTTCTTCGACTCACCCTCGGTGAACTGGTTGCCCGGGCCGACCCACACGAGCAGCCCCTCGTCGTTGCGCTGGAACTCCGTCGCGCGCGACGCGGCGTCGGCCGGCAGCTCGCCCGCGCCCTTGATGAAGCGGAAGCCGTACATGCTGCCCAACGTCGTGCCTGCGCACCGGTACGCGATCGTCTGCGTCGTGTAGCACGGCACGTCGAGCTGCGTGATCTCGTTGCGCGACCGGTCGGCGACGAGGCCCAGGCGCCAGTTCAGGTTCTTGCCGCGGAAGATCTGCGCCTCGATCGTGCCCTCGATCGTGTTGCCGTCCACCGTGCCGGCGTTGCGCCACTGCGTGGTGTAGCCGTAGAAGCCGGCGAGCGGCACCTGCAGCAGCTGGTCGGTGACGTGGTTCTTCGCGTACGAGAGCTGGAGCGAGTAGCGCTCCTTCCAGATCGCGTCGAGCCCGATCTCCGTCTCCCGCGCCAGCTCCGGCTTCAGGAACTTGTTGCCTAACGTGACCTTGCGCAGACCGCCGCCGGTCGTGAACTCGAGCGTCTCGAACTGGTCCTCGAAGTCGGGGCGTCCGCCCGCGGTGCCCTGCGAGGCGCGCAGCTTGAACTCGCTGAACCCCTTGATCGGGAACCACTTCTCCTCGGCCAGCCGCCACGCGGCGCTGGCGCGGTAGTACGTGTTCCACCGCTCCTCGGGGCCGAACAGCGACGAGCCGTCGCGGCGCACGAGGCCGTCGAAGATGTAGCGCCCCTTGAGGTCCGCGCCTAACGTCCCGAAGTAGCCGTTCGAGCGGATCTCCTCCACCGTCGCCGTCGGGAAGAAGCGCTGCGTCGCGTTCTCGAGGCTCTTCACGCCGGGGACGGCGAGGTTGGTGCCGTTCGCCGTGAGCACGTTGTTGTTCTCGCGCTCCATGAGCGCGCGCAGCGTGCTGCGCAGCGTGAGCGCGCCGAACTTGTGCAGCAGGTTCGCGCTCACCGCCGCGTTCAGCGCGTCGGTCGTGCCGTTCGTCTGCGTGATCTCACCCGGGCCGCCGCTCGCGAACCCCTCGGTCTTCACGCCCTGGTCGAGGAAGAACGTGTTGAGCCGGTCGGAGCGGTCGTAGCTCACGTTGCCGTCGACCGTGAGGAAGCCCAACGGCGAGTAGTGCGCCTCGATGCTCCCCTGCGTGCGCGCGCGCTTGCGGCGGCGCTGCTCGGTGGCGAGCACGTACAGCGGGTTCTCCTCGCGCCCCTCCGTTGGATCGCCCTGGAACAGGTACGGCGTGCCGTCCGGATCGGGCGTGCGCAGGTCGACGTCGGGCGCCTGGTTGATGAGATCGAAGAACGTGTCGCCGTAGAGATCCGCGCGGTTCGACCGGCTGTGATAGCCGCTCACCGACAGCCGCAGGTTGTCGAGCGGCCGGTGGTCGAGGTTGAGGCGGATGTCGTTCTGCGCGTACTGCCCGCTGTTCAGCACCACGCCCCCCTCGCGCGAGTTCACGAACGAGAGGAACCAGTTCGTCTTCCCCGTGTTCTGCGCGAGGTTGACGGAGTTGCGGTACGTGTTGCCCGGGTGGAAGAAGCGGTTCACCTGGTCGAACACCGGGTCCGCGTACGCGACGTCCTGGAAGCGCTGGTACACGGGGCGCGCGACGCGGTGCGCGCGGTCGGTGACGTTGCCGGCGGCGTCGACGTACTGCCCCTGCGCGTTCGTCAGGTAGTAGTGGTCCTGCGCCCAGTGCATCTTGCCACCGAGCTCGTTCGAGCCGAACTCGGAGCGCACGGTGATGCGCGTGGCGCCGTTCGCGAGGTTGGAGCCGCGGCGCGTGCGGATCTGGATCACACCGCTCGACGCGCGCGAGCCGTACAGCGATGCGGCCGCGGCGCCCTTCACGACCTCCATGCTCTCGATGTCCATCGACTCGAGGTCCGCCGTCGAGCCGTCGAACGACTGGCTCAGGATCACGCCGTCGACGACGATGAGCGGGCTCGTGGACTTGTTGATGCTCGTCGGCGAGCGGAGGAGGATGTTCGTGCCGCTCCCCGGCTGGCCGCTCGGCACGATCGTGACGCCGGCGATCTTGCCCTGGATGGTCTCCACCGCGTTCGACGCCGGCACGGGCGCATTCTCGGCGTCGACGCGGCCGACGGTGAACGGCACGCGGGTGCCGCTGGTCGGGTCGACGAGGCCGGTGACGACGACGGCCTGCAGGTTCAGCGTGACGGCGCCGAGCCGCACGTCGAGCGTGGCGACGGCGCCGGCGCTCACGCGCACGGCCGCGGTCGTCGCCGGGCGGTAGCCGAGCCGCCGCACCTCGAGGATGTGCGTGCCGGCGGGAACGCCGTTGATGGTGTAGCGGCCGGCGTCGTCGGTGGCGGCGCCGAAGCGCGTGCCGGAGACGCTGACCTGAGCGGCGGCGAGCGGCCGGCCGGTGGCGGAATCGGTGACGGTGCCGCTGATGCGGCCGGTCGACGCGGGCGTCGTGGCCGGCTGCGCGGCGGCGGGCGTGGCGAGCGGCGGCGCCGCCACGGCGGCGCCGGCCGCGACGACGGCGAGGGGCAGGAGCGCGCGAGCGCGCGGGCGAGACATCGGACCTCCGTAGGGCAGGGGCGGACAAAGACACGCCGGCGGGACGGGGATCCTCTCGGACCCGTCCCGCCGGCACCCTGCTTACGGGTGAGCCCCCCGAAGCGTTCGATGTGCCCAGTACGGCGCGCCCGGCATGGCTCCGCTACGGCGTTTTCAATTCGAGGAACTTCGTGAGTTCAAGGAATTCCCTGAATTGAAAACCAAGTCCGTGGAGTCGTGACGGGCGCGTCACACCACGAGATCCCGCGCCACGTCGCCCACGCCGCCGCACCCCGCGAGCGCCAGCGCGAGCGCGAGCTCGTCGCGCAGGATGCGGAGCGCGGTGGAGACGCCCGCCTCGCCGTCGGCGGCGAGCCCCCACAGCACCGGCCGCCCGACGAGCACCGCGCGGGCGCCCAACGCGAGCGCCTTCAGCACGTCGGTGCCGCGCCGGATGCCGCCGTCGACGTAGACCTCGCCCCGCCCAGCGACCGCGTCGACGACCGCGGGGAGCGCGTCGGCGGTGGCGATCGTGGTGTCGAGCTGGCGGCCGCCATGGTTGGAGACGATCACGGCCGAGGCGCCGTGGTCGACCGCGCGCGCCGCGTCGTCGCCGCGCACCACGCCCTTCACGACGATCGGCAGGCGCGTCGACGCGCGGAGCCACTCCACGTCGCGCCAGGTGATGCGCTGGTCGAGCATCGATGCGATGTACGCGGAGAGCCCCGAGTTGCCGTCGACCGCGCCGACGGTGCCCATCCCCGCCGTGAGGTTCGCGACGGTCATCCCGTCGGGGAGCGCGAAGCCGTTGCGGACGTCGCGCAGCCGCCGCCCGAAGTACGGCGCGTCGACGGTGAGCGCGATGGCCGAGTACCCGGCGGCCTCCGCGCGCTCGAGGAACGCGCGCGTGATGCCGCGATCGCGGTACACGTAGAGCTGGAACCACCGGCCGCCGTCACCGTTCTCGCGCGCGACGTCCTCCATGAGGCACGTCGACAGCGTGCTCAACGTCATGATCGTCCCCGCCGCCGCGGCCGCGCGCGCCGTGGCGCACTCGCCATCGGGGTGCGCGAGCTTCTGGAACGCGGTCGGCGCGACGAGCAGCGGCATCGACACCGGGGTGCCTAACACGGTCGTCGCGAGGTCGCACGACGACACGTCGACGAGGCACTTCGGCCGGAGCCGGATGCGCCGCCACGCGTCCTGGTTGTCGCGGAGCGTGTGCTCCCCGTCCGCGCCGCTGTCGTAGTAGTCGAACGCCATCTTCGGCAGGCGCTCGGCGGCGATCGCGTACAGGTCGTCGATGGTGAAGATCATGGTGCGGCGGTTCTGATACGGCGGTTCTGGAACGGCGGTTCTGATGGGGCGGTTCTGGTACGGCGGGAGGTTCCGAACCGCGGCATCAGACCCGCCGTGTCAGACTTCAGCGTGCGCCGCCTCGTCCAGCGCTTCCATCGTGTCCTCGTGCGCCGGCGACTCGGCGACGAGGCGCTTCGCGTCGTCGAACGCCCGCTCGTGGCGCGAGATGACGACGGTGGCGACGGCGTTGCCGATGAGGTTCGTGATCGCGCGCGCCTCGCTCATGAAGCGGTCGACGCCGAGGACGAGCGCGATCCCCTCGACCGGCACGACGCGCATGGCGGAGAGCGTGCTCGCGAGCACGATGAACCCCGAGCCGGTGACGCCGGCGGCGCCCTTCGACGTCACCATGAGCACGGCGAGCACCGAGAGCTGCTGGCCGAGCGACAGGTCCACGCGCATCGCCTGCGCGATGAACAGCGTCGCCATCGCGAGGTAGATCGAGGTGCCGTCGAGGTTGAACGAGTAGCCGGTCGGCACGACGAGCCCCACGACCGACCGCGAGCAGCCGTACGCTTCGAGCTTCGCGATGAGGCTCGGCAGCGCGGCCTCGCTCGACGAGGTGCCCAGCACGAGGAGGATCTCCTCCTTGATGTAGGCGAGCAGCTTCCGCAGGCTGAACCCCGACGCGCGCGCGATCAGGTTCAGCACGACGAAGACGAACAGCGCCATCGTCACGTACACGTCGAGCATGAGGCGGCCTAACGGCAGCAGCGCGCGCAGGCCGAAGTTGCCGATCGTGTACGCCATCGCGCCGAACGCGCCGATCGGGGCGACCTTCATGATGATCGCCGTGATGCGGAAGAACACGCGCGACAGCCGCTCCAGCCCCGTGAGCATCGGCGCGCCCGCTTCGCCGATGCCGGCGAGCGCGGCGCCGAACAGCACGGCGAAGAACACGACCTGCAGCACGTCGCCGTTCGCGAACGCGCCGACGACGCTCGACGGCACGACGTGCGTCACGAAGTCGACGAACGACATCTCCTTCCCCGCCGTCGCGTACTTCGAGATGTCGCCCTTCGCGAGCGCGGTCGCGTCGATGCCGGCGCCGGGGCGCGTGACGTTCACGACGACGAGCCCGATCGCGATCGCGAACGTCGTCACGATCTCGAAGTAGAGCAGCGCCTTGCCGCCGACGCGTCCCACCGCCTTGAGGTCGCGCATGCCGGCGATGCCGAGCACGATCGTGAGGAAGATGATCGGCGTGATGATCATCTTCACGAGGTTCACGAAGGTATCGCCCACCGGCTTCATCGCCTTTCCCGCGTCCGGGGCGAGCGCGCCGAGCAGTGCGCCGAGCGCGATGGCGGTGAGGACCTGCGCCGTCAGGTTCTTGTAGAGGGGGCGACCCATGGAGGGATTCTAACGGCGCGCTCTTCACGGCGCGGGCGATACTGCGCTGACGATGCTGCGCCATGCACCGCAAGCAGCGCGCACAGCGCACGACTGCGCAGCACGGCGCCGTCACCAGCGTCGTTGGAAGCGGTCAGCCGGCCGTCGTCACTCGCAGGATGGTGATGCTCTCCTCCTCCGCCCGCGCGAGCATGTGGTTGATCACCTCGATCGCGCGCTCCTCGGCCGTCGCCTCGGCGCGTCGGGAGCGGCGCACGGCGGCGTGGATCTCCTCGCGCAGGATCGCGTACTCGCGCCGCATCTCCGACTCCTGCCAGCCGAGCCGCGCGCGCTGCGCGCCGTGGCGGGCGGCGATGAGGTGCTGGATCGCCGACCCGTCGCGCAACATCTCCGCCGCCTCCGGCCCGTCCTGCCCGATGACCAGCAGGCACTGCGCGACGTCGACGAGGAACGTCGAGCCGTGGTCCTCGAGCTGCGCGTCGGCCTGGCCGTGCGCGTGCGGCGTCCCGAGATCGGCGCGAAGGCGCGCGGCGTAGGTGGCGAGGATGCGCTCCGTCTCCGACACGAGCGCCTCGGAGATGTGGGCGAGCCCCGCCGCGTCCGTCGGCGTGACGTCGCTGAGCGCCGCCATCGGGTCCGTCTCCGCGACCGCGACGCTGGGCACGGGCTCCGGTGCCGTGCTCCCGCCCGGCCCGACCTCCGCCGGATCCGCGGCCGGGAGCCAGAGCACGAACGACGAGCCGAGTCCCGGCTCGCTGCGCACGGTGATCTCGCCGCCCATGAGCCGCGCGAGGTGCCGGCTGATGGTGAGGCCGAGCCCCGACCCGCCGAACTTGCGCGTGCGGCTCGCGTCCGCCTGCTCGAACGCCTCCCACACCTTGTCGAGCTGCTCACTCGCGATGCCGATGCCGGTGTCCTCGACCTTGATGAACGTCCATCCCGTCGCCGGCTCCGGCACGGCAGGCGTCCGTGCGCCGGGGCGCGGGCCCGAGCCGCACGTCACGGTCACGCGTCCACCGGCTTCGGTGAAGCGCACCGCGTTCGACAGCAGGTTGACGAGGATCTGCCGCACGCGCTCGTTGTCGCCGAAGAACGCGCGAGGCTCGCGGCCGCACGCGTTGGTCACCGCGACCGCGCGCGCGCGCGCCTGCTCCTCGACGATCTGCAGCGCCGCGGCGATGGCGGGCGCGACGAGCCCCGGCTCGCGCGCGGTGTGCATCTGCCCGGCCTCGATCTTCGCCAGATCGAGCACGTCGTTCACGATGCCGAGCAGGTGGCGGCTCGTCGCCTGGATGCGCTCGACGTAGCGGCGCGCCTGGTCGGTCAGCGCGCCGCCCATGCCTAACGCGAGCAGCTCCGCGTAGCCGATCACCGCGTTCAGCGGCGTGCGGATCTCGTGGCTCGTGTTCGCGAGGAACTGCGACTTCGCGGTGTTCGCCGCCTCGGCCGCGGCCATCGCGTGCGACAGCGCGGCCTCGCGCTCGCGCTCCCCGGTGAGGTCCTGCGCGATGTTCGAGAAGCCGACGAGCTGGCCGCCGCGGCGCAGCGCGGTGAGCACCACGCGCGCCGGGAACGCGGCCCCTCCGCGCCTAACGCGCATCCCCTCGCCGATGTACTCGCCGTGCGCGGCGGCGTGCGCGAGGTGCTCCGCGGGGGTGCCGTCCTCCGCCGAGCCCCCGTCCGGGTACAGGAAGCGCAGGTGCTCGCCGATCGCCTGGCCCGCCGTCCATCCCGTGATGCGCTCGGCGCCCTGCCCCCACTGCGTGACGATGCCGTCGGGGTCGAGCAGGAACACCGCGTAGTCGCGCACGCGCTCGACGAGGAGTCGGAACTGCACCTCCGCCGCGAGCGCGCGCTCGTGCGCGTCGGCGACCTCGCGCACGCGCTCGACGCGCTCGCCCTCGAGGCGCTTCTGCGCCGAGACGTCGCGGTAGAACACCGCGAGCCCGCCGTCGTCGGCGGGGTACGCCCGGATGTCGTGCCAGACGTCCGCGTCCTCGTAGTAGTGCTCGAACTGCACGGGCACGCGCTCGGCGACGACGCGTCGGTACTGCCGCTCCACCTCGCTGCCGACGGTCTCGGGCCACACGTCCCAGTGCACGCGGCCGACGAGCTGCGCGGAGGTGACGCCGTTCAGCCGCGCGACCTCGCGGTTCGCGTACGTGATGCGCCACTCGGCGTCGAGGGCGAGGAACGCGTCGGACATCCCCTCGATGACGGCGGTGACCCGGCGGTCGATGTCCCGCCGGTTCGCCGCCCGGCGCTCGTCGTGCCGCTCGCGCTCGTCGTCGTCGGGCTCGGAAATGGGCGTGGAACGGCTCTCGTGCGGGGCCATGCGGCGCGAAGATCCAAGTTTCGCACCAGTGCTGGGACGGCGGGGCGATGTACTGCGGGACGATGTACTGCGGGACGATCTACGGCGGGACGATCTACGGCGGGACGACCTACGGCGGGACGATCTACGGCGGGATCGGGGCGCGTTCGGAGGGATCCGATGCGCGTCGGATTGGTACGGCGGTCGGTTGCGCGTGTAGCACCTTGGGCGAAGGGGGGGGGAGCCCCCTGGGACCTAGGTACCGCGTCCGCAGTCGATCGTCCCGCCGTCAGGCGTCCCGCCGTCAGGCGTCCCGCCGTCAGGCGTCCCGCCGTCAGGCGTCCCGCCGTCAGGCGTCCCGCCGTCAGGCGTCCCGCCGTCAGGCGTCCCGCCGTCAGGCGTCCCGCCGTCAGGCGTCCCGCCGTCAGGCGTCCCGCCGTCAGGCGTCCCGCCGTCAGGCGTCCCGCCGTCAGGCGTCCCGCCGTCAGGCGTCCCGCCGTCAGGCGTCCCGCCGTCAGGCGTCCCGCCGTCAGGCGTCCCGCCGTCAGGCGTCCCGCCGTCAGGCGTCCCGCCGTCAGGCGTCCCGCCGTCAGGCGTCCCGCCGTCAGGCGTCCCGCCGTCAGGCGTCCCGCCGTCAGGCGTCCCGCCGTCAGGCGTCCCGCCGTCAGGCGTCCCGCCGTCAGGCGTCCCGCCGTAGATCGTCCCGCCGTCACTCGTAAGCGCGTCGCGCCCTTTCAGTCCCTCCGGCACCCCCAGTCCGCCACCGCGTCCACCGACACCCCGCGCTCCCGCTCCACCCCGCCCACCCCGTTCGTCACCCGCACCACCAGCTGCGCCCCCCGCCCGCGCAGCCGCTCCGCGACCTCCACGTGCAGGAACGTGAACGTCGTCGTCGCGCCGGTCGCCGGCATCGGCGCGCTCCCCTCGGCGATCAGCGTCCCCGCCGGCGGGCCGCCCGGCAGCACGAGCGCGAGACGGAGCGTCGCGATCGCGGCACGCGGCGGGGGCGCCGCGCCGCTCCAGGCGAGCGTCACGCGCAGCGCGTTGTCGCCGGGACAGAGCCGCGCCGGCGCGCCGGCACGCACCGGTACCACCTCGCGCACCGCCAGCTCGGCGGGCGCCTGCGCGCGCACCGCGGCGAGGCACAGGGGGGTGAGAAGGAACGTGCGGGCCGTGCGTTCCATGGACTGGCCGTCCGGGAATGCGGGGGGTACGGTTGACGGCGTCGACCACGTGGAGAACGCAGGGACACGCGATGCCTTCTCACCGAACGAGAGCGTGGCCATGACGACGCGACTCGGCACCGGGGCCTATGCGCTGCCGGGGCCCGACGACGCGGGGACGGCGTCGACCGCCATCGAGCGCGTGCTCGCGCGCTTCGGTGAGGTCGCGCGGCGGGCGGGTTCGGCGCACGGGTTGAGCGGGGACGACCTCGACGAGGTGCTGCAGGAGGTGCGTATCCGTCTCTGGCGCGCCGGCGCCGCGATCGGGAAGCTCGAGACGCTGACGCCGTCGTACGTCTATCGCGCCGCCGCATCGGCGGCGATCGACCTGCTCCGCCGCCGCCGAGCGCGCCGCGAGGAGCGGATCGACGACGACGCGACCACCACGTCGCTGCGGCTCGCGTTGTCCACCGACCAATCGGGCGACGACGCGCTCGTCGCCGGCGAGGTCGCGCGGGCCGTCGAGGCGTGTCTCCTCGAGCTCGTGCCGAACCGGCGGGCGGTGGTGCGCATGTACCTCAAGGGCTACGACCGCGAGGAGGTCGCCGCGCTGCTCGGCTGGAGCGAGGCGAAGACCCGCAACCTGCTGTACCGCGGGCTCGACGATCTGCGGCGGCGCCTCCTCGCGCGGGGGATCCATCCATGACTCACGACTTCACCGACGATCGCCTGCGACGCGAGTACGACGCGCTCCTGCGAGCGAGACGCACGACGCACGCGGCGCCCGCCGTCCCGCTCGACCACATCCTCGCGCTCGTCGAGGGACGCGGCGCCGAGTCGGAGCGGCTCGCGACGCTCGACGCCGTGATGGCCGACGAGGCGAGCGCGCGCGAGTTCGAGCTGCTGCGCGCGGTCGCCGCGAACCGACCGGCCACCACTACCACGACGTTCACCGCGCGGTGGTGGACGACCTACGCCGCCGCCTCGCTCGCCGCGGCGGCGGTGCTCGCCGTCGTCGCGCTCCCCGCGGCGCGCACGATGCTGGGCAACGGCGGCCGCGACGCCGGACCCGACGTCGTGCGCGAGGTCGCGCAGGGGGCCGTGCTCATCGACCCGCCGGTCGACGCGACCGCCGCGGCGAGTCGCACGTTCCGCTGGCACGCCGTCCCCGGCGCGCAGCGCTACGCGGTGGAGATCCTCACCGCCGCCGGCACGCCGGTCTTCACCACGCGCGTCGCCGACACGACCGTCACGCTCCCCGTCGACGTGCGGCTCGCGCCCGCCGTCGAGCATCGCTGGTGGGTCGCCGCGGAGATGGCCGACGGTACTCAGCGCCGCTCGCCGTTCCGCCGGCTCCGCGTGCGCGAGCGGTAGACGAGCCGCACGATCACGGCGCCTAACGCGAGCGGCGCGAGCAGCGCGCCCGCCACGGCGACGTCGGGCCCCGGCTCGCGCAGCGCGGTGCGCGAGCGGCCGTCGCCGGTGAGCGTGAACGCCGCCCACACGGCCGGCGACGTGCCGTCGGCGCGCGCGGCGACCTTCGCGCGGTGCAGCGCGTCGTCCACCCGCGCGCCGCGCGCCAGCTCCCGGTAGAAGCGCTCCACGAACGGCGCCGCCGCGCGGTCGCCGATCTGCCACAGCGTCGCCACCACGGACGCGGCTCCCGCCTCCAGGAACGGCGCGGTGAGCCCGCGCAGCCCCTCGCCGGCGAGCACCGCGCCGCCCCCGAGCGGCACGCCGACAGCACGACGAGGCTCGCGCCCACGCGCATCCCGACCAGCTCGTCCACGCCCACGCGCCCGTCGTCGCCGCCGCCCGGCGCGAGCAGCAGCGCGCTCCGCAGCAGCGACCACTCGTCCATCTGCGCGTGCGTCGCGAAGTGCAGCACGCCGACGTCGGCGAGCGCGGTGTGCCGCAGCCGCGCCTCGCTTGCCTCCGCGCCGACGAGCACCTCCGCCGACGGCGCGAAGCGCCCGATGCGCCGCGCCTCCTCCGCCGCCGCCGGCAGCCGCGGGGGCGTCGAGTCGGCCGCCGCGGCGACGCCGGTGGCGCGGTCGAGCCGCACGCCCACCGGATCGCCGAACGCGACGAGCCGCGGCAGCGGCGTGCGCGGTGCGTGCGTCCACCACGTCGCCGCCACCGACGCCGACGGCGCGAGCGTGACGTCGTACCGGTCGACGAGCGCGCGGCCGTCGCGCCCGCGCAGGAGGTCGAACGGCGCGCGGTGCAGCGGCCCGTCGGGCACGAGCACGAGGTGCCTAACGTCGTTGGGCACCCGCGCCAGCGCGCGGTCGAGGAACGCCGCGCCGAGCCGCCGCCCGAGCTCCGTGGGGTCGTCCCCCGCCGCGACAAGCCCCGCGAAGCGGTCCAGCTCCGCGAGATGGTCGTCGACCGCGTCCGCGTCGGCCGCCACGACGCCGTCGCGCGCGAGCACGAACACCGTCGTCGGCTCGTTGCCGCTCCCGGTGAGGAACACGAGCACCGCCGTCGATTCGGGGAGCACGCGCCGCACCTCCGCCTCCGTGCGCACCGCGGGCGCGTCGACGCCGCCGTCGCCGCGCGACGACAGCGACGCGCGCCGCGCGAGCTCCTCGAGCAGCACGCGCGCGCGCCGCCACTCCGACACGCGGAACGCCGCCTCCACGCGACCACCGCGCGCGATCGCGTTCACCGCCGTCGCGAAACCGAGGTCGCGGTCCCAGTCGAGCTTGTGCACCTGCACCACCGCGGCGCGCAGATCGCGCGCGGGAAGCGACGCGCGCCACCGCTCGAGCACCGACTCCGACGAGACGAGCGCGGTGACCGCGCCGTCGATGTCGCCCGCCTTCGCGCGCACCTCGGCGAGGCGCGTGAGCACGTCGGAGCGCTCGGGGAGCGCGGCCGGCGGCAGGATCGTGTCCATCGCGCGGAGCCGCGCCTGCGCTTCCACGAGCCGCCCCGCCTGCAGCGCGAGCAACGCGCGGCCGTACGTGTCCTCCTCCCGCCACGCCGTCATGCCGAGCGCGCCCGCCAGCCGCCGCGCCTCGTCGAGCTGCCGTCCCGCCTCCGCCGTGTCCCCCTCGAACAGCCCGACGTACGCGAGCCGCCCGTGCGCGTGCACGGCGAGCGATGCCGACACCGCGGGCGCGTCGCGCGCGACCTGCTCGTACGCCGCGCGCGCCGCCGTCGTCGCCCGGGCGAGCAGCGCGAGGTCTCCCTGGTGCATGCGCGCCTGCACGGCGCCCCAGCGGTCGCCCGTGCGCGCGAAGAGGTCCGACGCGGTGCGCGCGTAGACCCCCGCCGCGCCGAGGTCGCCGAGCGTCGTCGCCAGCTCGGCGAGCCCCATGGACGCCCACGACGCGGCCGCCGCCGTCCCCGCGCGCGCGCCTAACGCGAGCGCCTCGGTGAGCGCCGCGCGCCCTGCGCCGAGGTCCCCCTTCAACGAGTACAGCACGTACCCCTGCCACTGCCGCGCGATGGCGAGCCCGCCGAGGTTGCGCGACGCGCGCTGCAGCGCCGCCACCTCGTCGAACGTCGCGAGCGCGGAGTCGATCAGCGTGCGCCGCTCGTAGTCCTGCGCCAGCGCCGTCAGGCACGCCGCGGCGGCGCGCGGGTTCGCGCCGCGTCGCGCGGCGTCGGCGGTCGGGCGCGCGAGCCGCGCCACCGCGGGATCGGCCTTCCGCACGCGCGCCACGAGCACGTTGCACTCGGCGAGCGCGCGCAGCCACGCGTCCCCCGCCGGCACGGCGCGCAGCGCGGCGTCGTACACGCGGAGCGCGGAGTCCACGCCCGCCGTGCGGCTCGTCACCGCGCCTAACGCGACGAGCGCCTGCGCCTCGCCCGCCCGCGCGCCCGCCCCCTTCAGCGCGGCCGCCGCGCGCCGCAGCAGCGGCTCGGCGTCGGTGAGCCGCGCCTGCTGCGCGCGCAGCGTGCCGAGGCCGAGCAGCGCGTACGCGCCGGCGGTGGCGCCCGCGCCGGCGTCGCGCGCGAGCGCCTCGTACGCGCGCTCGGCGTCGGCGTCGCGGTACGTGAGGCGGTCCATCGTCGCGAGCGCGAGCCGCGGGGCGACGTCGCCCGCGTCGGCCTGCCGGCGCCGCGTCCACGCCGCGCGCTCCGAAGAGTCGCGCCGCCCCCCCGACTCCACCGCCGCCTGCGCGCGCCGCACGAGCGCTTCCGCGGCCTCGGCCGAGAGCGCGACTCGGGGCGGCTGTCCCGCCCACGCGTGCAGTGCGACGAGCAGTGCGACGATCATCGGGGCTCCGTCGTCGGGGCTCCGCGCTGGACGTCGGAATCTGTGGTCGAATGTACGCCCCAGCCGCGGACTGCCAAGCGTGGCGGGCCGAGTGAGAACCGGGCCCGCCGCCATGCGTTCTGACGCGGTGACGCGACGCCACCCTTCCCCGCGCCTCCCGCGTGCGCTCGCGAGTGCGTGCGCGTGCGCGACCATGCTCGGCATCCGCGTGCTCGGCGCGCAGACGGGCGCCGACGGCGCCGACTCCGCGCCGGCGCTCACCGCGGGATGGGACGTCGCTCGCTTCCAGCCGCGCGACGCGACGCTCGCGCTCGCCCTGAGCCGCCCGCTCCGCGCCGACGACGGCCGCCTCGTCGTCGTCGTCGGACGCGCCGATCTCTCGGCGCTGCTCGAGACGGTCGGCACGCGGGTGCGACTGCCGCTGCGCGGCGAGCGGCTCCCGGCCGGCGACGTCGAGGTGCGCGCGTACCTCGCGCCGCGCGACGCCCGCGCCGCGTGGGTGGAGCTCGGGCGCTTCCCTCTCAAGCTGCTGGACCGCGCCGGGTTCGAGACGCTCGCCGTGCGTCCGAAGCTCGACGTCCAGAGCGACGGGCAGCTCGACGCGCATCTCCCGCCCGACACGCCACCGACGACCCGCGCCGGCATGTACCAGGACGTGTCCCTGAACGGCGGCGTCGAGGGGACGCTGCGCCGCGGCGGCGCGGAAGCGGGGATCCAGGCGCTGCTCGTCGGCGCGTCGCGCGACCAGTCGCGGCTGCGGGCCGCGCAGCTCGGCCCGCGCGCGCCGATGCTCGACCTCGCGTCGTACGACGTGCGGCTCGCCCGCGGCGGTACGACGTTCCACGCCGGGCACCTCGCCGTCGGCTCGGCGCGGCAGCTCGTGAACCAGTTCCGCAGTCGCGGCCTGTCGCTCGACCTGTCGCGCGGCCGCGTGCAGCTCGGCCTCGCCGGCGTGGCCGGCTCGGAGCTCGTGGGGTGGGACGATCCGTTAGGCATGGCGCGGCCGTCGCACCGCGTCGTCACCGCGTCGGTCGGCGTCGAGGCGCTGAAGCGACCCGGCCTGCTGCGCCTGGAGCTCGCCGCGCTCGACGGCTCGCTGCAGCCGAAGCCGGGCTTCCTGCAGGGGAGCGTGACCGACCGCGAGCAGAGCCGCGGGGCGAGCGCGCAGATCTCCGCCGCCGACCCCACGGGACGCGTGCACCTCGCGGCGGGGCTCACGCGCAGCCGCTTCGCGAACCCGCACGACCCGACGCTCGGCGCCGACTCGATCGCGCTCGTGCCGGTGCGGCCGGAGACGCGCGACGCGCGCTTCGGCGAGCTGCGCGTCGAGGCGCTGCGCGGCGGCAAGCTGTTAGGCATCCCCACCACGCTGTCGCTCGCCGCGCGGCACGAGCGCGTGGACCCGCAGTACCGGAGCGTCGCCGCGCAGCTCCACGCCGACCGCGCGATCGACGCGCTGGAGCTCACGGGCGCCGTCGACGCGCTGCAGATCCAGGCGACCGCCGACCGCGCGCGCGACAACCTCGATCGCGTGCCGTCGCTGCTCACGACGCGCACGCGGACGCGCAACGTGAACGCGTCGCTTCCCGTCGCGCGGCTCGTGCGCGCGGCGAACGGCTGGTGGTGGCCGACGCTCACCGCGGCGGTGCAGTCGCTGCGGCAGGCGGGCGACGGCATCCCGCCGGACGGCGGCTTCCGCGGCGCGTTCCAGGTGCCCGACCAGCGCACGCGCGCCGTGACGGTCGCCGCGGCGTGGCAGCGCGGCGCCGGCACGCTCACGCTCCGCGCCGACCGCTCGTCGATCGACAACCGCCAGCCGGACCGCGAGCGCGCCGACGTCGTGACGACGGTGCGCGGGGCGACGGTGGGCCTCACCGCGTCGCCGCGTCTCACGCTCGGCCTCGACCTCGCGACGAACCTCGTGCGCGACGCCTCGACGGGCCGCCGCGCGCGCGATCGGCGCGTCGCGCTGCAGGGCGACTGGCGGCCGTTAGGCCACACGTCGCTCAACGGCACGTTCGGCCTCGCGTCGAGCGACGATCCGACCGCCTCGCGGCGCGGCCGCAACACGGACGCGCGCCTCGAGCTGTCCCAGGGCTTCGACGTGTACGCGCGGCGCGACGGCGCGTCGCAGGTGCGCGCGTTCGTGCGCTACGCGCGGAGCGGCGCCGCGCTCCGCCTCGCCGAGTCGCTGCAGCCGTCGGTGCGACAGTGGACGGTGAGCGGCGGGCTGTCGCTGCGGGTGTTCTGACAGGATGACACGGGAGAGATGACCATGCGACGCGATGGACAGGAGCTGTCGCTCTTCGGTTTGGACAGGATGGACAGGATGGACAGGATGAGACCAACACCGAGGAAAGCGCCGTTGGTGTTGTTCTCATCCTGTTCATCCTGTCCATCCTGTCGAACCACCGAGCAGAAGATCCTGTCCATCGCGTTCCTCCTGTCGCTGCTGTGCGTCCTGTCCCCGGCGCACGCGCAGATCGCCGTCAGCCCCACCGGCGTGAACGTCGCGAGCCAGGGGGCGACGACGGTGTTCCTCACGTTCGGTGGGCTGTCCGCGGACCAGGTGCCGGCGGAGGCGTTCTGGTGCGGGGAGCTGATCGACGCGCGTCCGGACGTCGGGCTGCGCTGCGATCCGTCGACGCTGTTCGGCCAGCTGCCGCTGCGGTTCGATCTCGCGCGCACGAGCGGCACCGGTGCCCTGACGGACGTGATGACGATCCCGCCGTCGGTGGCGCGGCGCGCGTGGCAGGCCGCACAGGCGGGGCGGCCGGCGGCGTTCTTCTACGTGCGCCGCTTCGTGGATCGCCGCGGCGGCCCCGACGTATTCGTCGCCGTGACGTGCCGTCTCACCGCCGGCGGCGCCGGCGTGCCGCTCGCGCTCACCGACGTGCGCCTCGCGTTCGACAGCGACGCGCCCGTCGTCGCGGTGGCGGGTGGGCCCGACGGCAGCGCGCCGCCGCTCTTCGCCGACGTGCTGTACACCGGCACCGGACGGCTGCAGGGACGGTGGGAGGTCGTGCGGCCGGGCGACGACCCGCCGTCGGAGTCGGACCTGCTGCCGGAGGCGTCGCTTCCGCTCGAGCAGCGCGGCACGCAGCGGCGGTGGGCGCCGCTCGCGCGGTTCGACGTGTTCCTGCCGCCTAACGGTCGCGTGCGCGTGCCCGGTCCCGACCCCGCATCGCTGCCGCGCGATGCCGACGGCACGTACCTCGTGCTGTTCCGCGTCGAGGCGTCCGCCGACCCGGATGCGCGCTCGGATCTCGCCGCGGTACGCGCCGGCAGCGGCGTCGTGACGAGCGGCGCCGTCGCGGGGTTCGCGCTGCCGACGCTGCGCTACGTCGTGGGCAGCGGCGCCGTGGCGGCGAGCGATGCGGGCGGCCGTGCGCTCCTGCTGCTCCAACCCGCGCTCGGCGCGGCGGCGCAGGCGGGCACGCTGCCGGCGTTCGCGTGGACGCCCGTGCCGCTCGCGCGCCGCTACCGCCTGGAGGTCGAGCGCGCCGACGGCACGGCGGTGTTCGAGGCGCTCGTCGCCGGCGACGTCGCCGCGTACCGCGCGCCGCCGGTGCTCGTCGAGCGCGCGGGCACGGGCGCGCTCCGCTGGCGGGTGCGCGCCGAGGATGCGTTAGGCCGCGAGGTGGCGCGCAGCGGGTGGCGCGCCCTCACTCTCACCACACCGGAGTCACACTGATGCGTACCCTCGCCGCGCGATTTGCTCCCCTTGTTCTGCTCGTCGCGATGCGCGCCGCCGACCTGCCGCCGCAGAATCTGCCGGTGATGGGCGGCACCGGTGGCAGCTCGTTCAGCCGCGACTGCGGCGCCGGACGTGTGCTCACCGGGTTCCGCTACCGCTCGGGGCTCGTCATCGACGCCATCGGCATCTCGTGCCGCCCCGTGCTCGCGAACGGCACGCTCGGTCCCGAGACCACCGTCGGGACGATCACCGGCGGCAGCGGGGGCACGACGGAGTTCAAGAGCTGCCGCCAGGGAACGGTGATCGTGGGGCTGCACATGTACTGGGGCTCGTACGCCATCCAGCTGCGCGGCTACTGCAACCCGTGGGACGCGACGACGCGGAAGTTCACGAACGCGGATCAGCAGGGCTTCGACATGGGAACGCTCAGCATCCCCTACTCGCGCGCCGACATGGAGTTCTGCGAGGCGAAGAGCCAGCCCGCCTCCGGCATCCGTGGGCGCTCCGGCGCGTTCGTCGACGCGCTCGGCGTCGTGTGCGACGAGCCGTGAGGACCGCGACCATGCGCGCCACATTCCACGCCCTGACGCTCGCCGTGCTGCCGCTCGCGCTGCTGCGGGCCGACGACCCGCCGCAGCTCCTGCCCGTGTACGGCGGCGCGGGCGGCACCAGCTTCTCGCACGACTGCGGCGCGCGGCACGTGCTCACGGGGCTGCGCTACCGCACCGGCCTCGTGGTCGACGCCGTCGGCATCCTGTGCCGCCCGGTGAACGCGGACGGGTCGTTAGGCCCGGAGTCGACGGTGGGCACCATCAGCGGCGGCACCGGCGGCACGACGGGGACCGTCTCGTGCCCGGCCGGCAAGGTCATCGTCCTGGCAGACCTGTCCTACGGCTCGTACGTCAGCTACATGGCGCTGGAGTGCGCGCCGTGGAGCGCGAGCCTCCGCAAGTTCACGCTGACGGCCAGCACGGGCACGGGCCTCTACGTCGGCGCGGTGCTCACCCCGCACACCGGGGAAGGGCGCGAGCAATGCGAGTCGAGCCGCCAGCCCGCGAGCGGCATCCGCGGCCGCGCCGCCGCGTTCGTCGACGCGTTGGGCCTGGTGTGCGACGAGCCGTGAGGGAGGCGCCTAACGGCGCGTCGCTCACGGCTTGCCGCAGATGACGCCCACGGCGTCGATGAACGATCCGTGGCGTCCGTAGAGGCCCACGGCCGGCTTGTCGCCGTCGTGGCACTGCGACTCGGACGCGGAGATGAGCAGGCCGATGCGCACGTTGATCGTGTAGTTGACGGCGCCGGTGTAGGCGCGTGCGGCGGGGCTCCACTGGAAGCAGCGGAAGAACAGCGAGCCGAGGCTCACGCCCGCCGTGGCGCCGTTCTGTCCGGCGACGACTCCGCCGTGGCAGTCGTCTCTCCCCGCGGTGCCGCCGTTCCCTCCCGCCATCGAGCCGACGTCGGTCCGCGGCCCCAGCGTGCCGTCGCTGCGCACCGTCGAGCACTGGATGCCGATGCCGTCGACGACCGCGCCGGTGCGCCACCGCACGCCGGTGAGCACCGAGCCCGCAGGGCAGTTCCGCGTGAACGAGTGCCCGCCGCCCGTGCCGATGAGCGGCAGGTTCTCCGCGAACGACAGGGCGCGTGCGGCGAGCGGGGTGGGCGCGAGCAGCGCGCCACCGGCGACGACGGCGGCGCCCAACGACAGAGCGACGAGCGAACGCATGAACCGGTCTCCTGAGCGGGATGCTCAGGAACGCACGATGCGGTCGGTTCGTCTCACGCCTGAACCGCTTTGCGGTGTGAATGAACCGCAGAGGACGCGGAGGGCCGCGGAGAACATCGATGGGGCGAGGGAATAGACGAGTGCCCTGGGGATCCAAGTGCGATTGAAGAGATCTCGAGATCCTCTTCATCGCCGTTGGATCCCCAGAGCACTCGCCTGTCATCTCGAACCTGTCGATTGTTCTCCGGTTCGGTTCGAAGCGCACCGGCCTAACGTCGCTCTTCCCGCGCCCGCTCGCGCCGCGCCGCCTCGTACCCGGCGAGCGGGTCGCCGGCGCCGAGCTCCCCGGGCCGCGCCTGCCCGGGACGTGGACGCATCACGAGCCACGCGATGAAGATCAGCAGCGGCGGCACGACGAGCCACAGGAGCACCGTCGTCCCCGATGCGCGCCAGTCGATGAGCGTGCGCCCCTGCGACACGATGTGCGCGACGAACCCCTGGTCGCCGAGCGACACCTGCGCCTTCGAGCTCCCCTCTGGCAGGTCGCGGATGCGGTACATGACGAGCGCCGGCCGTGCGAACGCGACCGCGGCGAGCAGCACCCAGTACGCCACCCACGCGGCGAGCAGCTGCGGCGCGCCCCAGCGCCGCGGCGACCACCACGTCACACGGCCTCCGAGATCGACGCGAAGTTGAAGTCCGCGACCTTGAGCGACGGCATCACCTGCCCCGGGCCGATCCGCTCCGCGCGCCCGATCTCCAGCACGCGGTTGAGCATCAGCAGCGGGCTCTCGTTCCAGCGGAAGTTCTTGATGCTGCGCGTGATCTTGCCGTTCTCCACGAGGAACGTGCCGTCGCGGGTGATGCCCGTGTAGCTCGCCGTGCGCGCGTCGAGCGGGCGGATGTAGAAGTTGTGCGTCACGAGCACCGCACGGTCGGTGCCGGCGATGATCTCGTCGAGCGACTTCGTGCCGCCGAGCATCTTGAGCCCCGCGCCGCCCCCACCGCCCCCACCGCCTCCGCCGCCGAAGCCGCCTCCGCCGCCGCCCGCGGCGCTCTCCGGCAGCCCGCGCTTCTGCGCCCAGAAGCGCGAGTAGGCGAGCGTCGCGAGCTTGCCGTTCTCGATCCACACGCGGCGGCCTAACGGCAGCCCCTCGGCGTCGAACGGGGCGCCCAGCAGCTCGGGATCCGTGGGGTCGGAGAAGAGCGTCACGCGCGGGTCCGCGATCTGCTCGCCGAGTCGGGTCGCGCCCGGCTCGGCACCGCGCCTGGAGAACGGGCTCCGTCCCTCCTCGGCGGTGCGCGCGTTGAACAGGCCTAACAGCAGCGGCACGAGGTCGCCCACCGCCTGCGGCTCGAGGATCACCGTGTACCGCCCCGGCTCGATGGCCACCGGGTTGCGCGACGCGACCGCCTTCTGCGCGGCGCGCGCGCCTAACGCCGCGGGATCCACGTCGGCCCACCCGCGGCCGCCACCCGACGCCCAGCCGGAGCCGGTGCCGTCGGGCGTGCGCACGGTGTTCGACAGGTTGACGTCGGTGCTCTGGTGGAACGCGAACAGCCCGCGGGACGTCGCGATCGCGCTCGCGCGCATCGCGTTCGCCTCGAGGTAGCCGGCGACGAACAGGTCCGGGCCCGACCGGCGGGCCGCGTTCACCGCGGCCGCCACCGCGTCGGCGCGCGCCGCGGCGTCGAGCGACGCGGTGCGCGCATCGAACGCCTGGATCGCGCGGTACTGCTGCGGGCCGAGCTCCGGCATCAGCTCCGGATCCTCGGGCGACAGCTTCGCGAGCCGCTCCGCGAGCTCCACGGTGCGCTTGAGGCTCGCGTCGTCGAGCACGTTCGTGGTGGACGACGCGCGGCGTTTGCCGAACGTGCTCACCACCGTCACGGTGCGGTCGTCGCCGCTCCCCGAGGTCGTGATCTCGCCGGCGGCGAACCGCGTCTGCCCGGTCCAGCCATGTCGCAGCACGACGCGCGTCTCGTCCGCGGTCGCGAAGCCGAGCACCTTCTTGGTCAGCGCCTCGGCGTCATCGCGCGGATCCGCGGCGAGCAGGCGGTAGGGCCGCATGCTCATGCCGCACCTCCCGTGGCGATGACGTTGATGTTCTTGAAGCGGGCCGCCGGGCAGCCGTGGCTCACCTGGTTCGACTGTCCCGGCTCGCCCTTCCCGTCGTTGAACGTGCCGCCGAGGAAGTACGTCGACCGGCCGCCGAGCATGTCGAGCGCGTTCCAGAACGTCGTCGTCGTGGCCTGGTAGGCGCAGTCCTTCACCATGCCCACCACCTTGCCGCCGCGGATCTCCCACGCCGCCTGGCCGCCGAACTGGAAGTTGTAGCGCTGGTGGTCGATGGAGTACGTCGCGCGGTTCGTGAACATCACGCCGCGGTCGGTCGCCGACACGATGTCGTCGAGCGAGACGTCCTTCGTGTTGGGCAGCAGCGACACGTTCGGCATGCGCTGGAACGGCACGTCGCTCCACGACTGCGCGAACGCGCACCCGTGCGACCGCTTCACGCCGGTGAGCGCGGAGATCCACGCCGCCTGCTCGCGCGTCGTCTGGTAATCCTTCACGATCCCCTTGTCGATCAGCGTCCACTCCTCGGCGGGCACGCCCTCGTCGTCCCACATCACGCGGGCGAGCGCGCCCTCCTGGGTGCGGTCGGCGCGGATGGTCATGAGCTCCGACCCGAAGCGCAGCTTGCCTAACACCTTCTCCGGCGGCGCGACGAAGCTCGTGCCCGCGTAGTTCGCCTCGTAGCCGAGCGCGCGGTCCAGCTCGAGCGCGTGGCCGACGCTCTCGTGGATCGTGAGCCACAGGTTGCGCGGGTCGAGCACGACGTCGTAGCGCCCCGGCTCGAGCGACCGCGCGGTGAGCTTCTCCGCCGCGCGCGCCGCCCACCGCTCCGCCGCGTTCGCCATGTCGAGCGACGTCACGTACTCCCAGCCGCTGCCGCGCGGCGCGAGCTCCTCGTTGTACGTCTCGAAGCCGCCGCTGCCGATCGCCGTCGCCGTGAACGTCGGCGCGACGCGGTAGAACGTCTGCGTGACGAGCGTGCCGTCGGTGGTGGCGAGCGTCTTCTCCTCGCGCAGCGCGCTCACGCTGGTGCTCGCGAAGCGGACGCCCTTCACCTTCAGCGCCGCCTCGTTCGCGGCGAGCAGCAGCGCGACCTTGTCCTCGATCGGCACGTCGATCGGGTCCACCTTCACCGGCGTCTTCCACGCGCCCTTCGCCGGCGTCACCGGCGCGAGCACGACGGGGCGCCGCTGCACGCGCTTCGCCGCGCGCGCCGTCGTCACCGATTCGGCGGCGGTCTTCCGCAGGCTCTCCTTCGACACGTCCGCGGTGGAGGCGAACCCCCACGCGCCGTCGACGAGCGTGCGGATGCCGCAGCCGAACGACTCGGAGTCGCTCACGCCGGTGACCTGTCGCTCGCGCGTGCTCACCGACTGACGGCGGTAGCGGCCGAAGCGCACGTCGGCGTAGCTCGCGCCGGCGTCCTTCGCCGCCTGCAGCGCGTACAGCGCGAGCTCCTCGACGGCGGGGTCGGTGTACGGCGCGGTGCGCGGCGGCTCGGCGAGCAGGCGCGGCGCGACGCCGGCCGTGAGCGCGGCGGCGCCGAGGGTCTTCAGGAAGTCGCGACGGTCGGTCATCGGGGCGTTGGTGGTGGTGTTCGGCTACGCGGGCGGTCACCCCAGCGTTGCGCGACGACCGACGACCGTCACGCGAGCCGCAGCTGCCACCCCGTGCGCGGCACGTCGGCCTGCGTCGCCTGACAGAGCGCGTCCCACACGGTGACGCAGTGACACGGCAGGAACCGGCTGCCGCAGGACATCACGCTGTCGTTCGCCCGCCCGAACGGCGGCACCGGTACGTTCGCCTGGCCGCACAGCTGCACGAACGCCTGCTGGTTGCGCTCGATCGCATCCGACTTCGCGGCCTCCTTCGCGGAGACGCTCATGTCGTCGAGGCGGATCATCGGCTCGACGCCGTGCCCCATGCGCCCCAGGCCGACGAGCTCCGCGGCGGAGCTGGAGCAGAGCGCGTTGTACTCGTCGGGGAGGCCGAGCATGTGCCCGAACTCGTGCACGATGGTCGCCTGGCTCATCTTCGGGTCGGCCAGCGCGCCGACGCTCGCGTACTTGTCGACGTCCTTCTCGTTGAACGCGACGATGACGCCCATCAGCGCGGCGACGCCGGTCGGCGCCTTCGACTTCGAGTGGAGCGACCAGTCGCACTTGAGGCCGAACCGCTCGAGCGTGTCGCGCACGCGTTCGGCGTTCTTCTTCGCGTCGTCCGAGCCGAAGCCCGTGACGTCCACGCGCACGTTCTTCGCCTTCGCGCCGAACGCGGTGATCGCGTTCTCGGCCAGCCGCTTGAGGATCTCCAGCGACGTCATCGTGAACTGCGCCCCCTGACCGGGGCCGGTGCTCGGCACGCCGCCGGGGATGATGGTCGGCACCTTGAGGTCGCGCTTGACGCTGTTGCGCTGCATGTCCGCGTTCGCGGTGAGGCTCGTCGCCTCCATGCCGAACTTCGCGGTGCCGTCGGGCCGGACGGCGGTGTTCGACGCGCCGCGCGTCGGCATGCACTTGATCCGGAAGTGCGGATGCCCGGCGTCCTCGGTGAACGCGAAGACGGGGGTCACGCTCACGTTGTCCCACCCCGGCACTGTGCACGCGATCGCGAACTGGCCGTTCCAGAAATCCGCCACGCGCTGGCTGAACTCGGACTTGAAGGAGGTCTTCGCGCCGGCCGCCCAGGTGTAGTTCGCCGTGTCGATGAACTCGAGCGCGTACCGCACCGTCGTCGTCAACCGTCCGGTCGCCGGATTGAAGTCGAGGTCGAACGCGCCGAGCCCGGTCGGCGGGTGGTGATCGCGGAGCTGGAAGCGCTTCTGCATGAACTGGAGAGGCGCGGGCATGGTCGTGACCTCCGAGACAGGCACGTGTGGAGCGGTGGCGCATTCGTGAGCGCCCCATTTAGTCACCGCGCCGCGGCCGCGTCAACCGCCCTCGCGCGGCACCGGCTCGGCCCACGCGGCGTACATCGAGCCGCCGTACGCCGAGCGTCGGGCGCCGACGCGCACGGGAGCCGTCAGCGCGCCCGACACGAGCTCCCCGAGGCGCTCCATCCCCACCGGATACGGCACCCACCGGCTCGGCGCGCGCCCCTCGTACTCCACGACGACGAGCCGACCGTTAGGCGCGAGGGCGGCGGCGACGCGCGCGAGCAGCGCGCGCTGGTCGCGCACGAAGTGCAGCGCGTTCGCGAGCAGGATCCCGTCGAGCGGCGGCAGTGCGAGCGCGCGCCACGCCTCCTCGTCGGCGAAGTCGGCGACGTGCGTGGAGATTCCGGGCACGCGGAGCGCGGCCATCGCGCCCGCGTCGCGATCGACCGCGTGCACGGTCGTGCCGGGGCCGAGCAGTCGCACGAGCGCGCGGGTGAACGTGCCGCCGCCGGCGCCGAGGTCCGCCCACGTGCCGCCCGGCATGTGAATCGCCGGGGCGATGAGCGCGACCGCGTCGTGGACGTTCACGTAGGCGATGTAAGGGCCGAGGTGTGTAACGACCACTGGGGATCCGACGGCGATGGAAAGGATCTTCGGGTAGGCAGAAGGCGGTCGGCTCGAGACGCCTTTCCCGATCGACGGAGGAGATCGCGTCGATCGCCGTCGGATCCCCATGGCCGTGCTCTCGCCTTGTCCCTCAGATCGCCTCGTACGAGCCGAGGTACCCCACGATCGCCCGTTTCAGCTCGCGCATCATGGTCGACGCGGGCGGGCTGGCGACGCGCTCGGTGCGCGTGAGCACGCCGTCGACCACGGCGAGCATCGTTGCGGCGCGCGCGGCGCGGGCCGCGGGCGACGCCTCGGGGGTGCGCGCGCGCACGATGCGCTCGGCCGTCTGCAGCAGGAGTGCCTCGAGCTCGGGATGGCGCCGCGCGCCGCGGCCGGGGCGGCGCAGCACGTGGAGCACGTCGGGGTGCCGCTCGATGTACGTGAGCAGCGGATCGAGGAAGCCGTCCACCGCGACGTCGAGCGGCAGCGCGGCCCAGTCGACCGGCGCGGCGCTCAGCGCCTCGAGCTCGCCGCGCAGCGTGCGCGCGTGCCGGTCGGCGAGCGCGCCGAGCACGGCCTCGAGGTCGGGGAAGAAGTGGTACATGGACCCGATCGCCGTGCGGGCGCGCCGCGCGACGCCGTGCACGGTGAGGCCGGCGACGCCGCGCTCGGCCACGATCGTGGCGGCGGCATCGAGGATGGCGTCGACGCGGCGCTGACCGCGCTCCTGGAGCGGCGGCCGCGCGGGCCGTTGGCGGGGAACGGGAGTCACGTTGACAACTAGAATACAACGTCTAGTTTCAGGATCGCAACTAGACGATTCCGTCTAGTTCGAGATCCGCGTCCCATGGCCCCGATCCATCCCAGCATCATCACCCGCGGGCTCGCGGCGGCGCCGCGTGGCTGAGGCGGTCCGCGTTCAGGAGCTGCCGGCGGAGGAAGACGTCACCGCGGTCGTCGCGCCCATCGCGGCGGCGCCGCACGCCCGCCGCGGCGAGGAGCACAAGTACCTCATCGCGTTCGCCGTCGTGCTCGCGGCGCTCATGCAGGTCATCGACAGCTCCATCGTGAACGTCGCGCTCCCCGACATGATGGGGAACCTCGGCGCCTCGCTCGACGAGATCGCGTGGGTGTCGACGGGCTACATCCTGGCGAGCGTGATCGTCATCCCGCTCACCGGCTTCCTCGGCGACCTGCTCGGGCGCAAGCGCTACTTCGTCGGGTCGATCGTCACGTTCACGATCGCGAGCTTCCTGTGCGGCGCGTCGGGCTCGTTGGGCGCGCTCATCTTCTGGCGCATCGTGCAGGGGATCGGCGGCGGCGCGCTCATGACGGTGTCGCAGGCCGTGCTGTTCGAGGCGTTCCCGCCCGAGGAAGCGGGGATGGCGATGGCGCTGTTCGGCCTCGGCGTCATGGTGGGCCCGACGATCGGCCCCACGCTCGGTGGCTGGCTCACCGACAACTACGGCTGGCCGTGGATCTTCTACATCAACATTCCGGTCGGCGCGCTCGCCGCGATCATGATCGCGACGTACGTGCACGACCCGGCGCACCAGCAGCGGCCGAAAGCGATCGACTACATCGGCATCGCGCTCCTCATCGCGAGCGTCGGCTCGCTGCAGTACGTGCTGGAGCACGGCGAGCGGGAGGACTGGTTCGCGTCGCGGCTCATCACGTCGCTCGCCGTGATCGGCGTGGTCGGCGGCGCGGCGCTGCTGTGGCGCGAGCTCACGACCGACCATCCGGCGATCGACTTCCGCGTGCTCCGGCACCGCCAGATGTGGGTCGGCACGGTGCTCGGCGTGGTGATGGGGATCGGGCTCTACGCGATGGCGTTCACGCTGCCGGTCTTCCTGCAGGGGAACCTGCGCATGACGGCGGAGCAGACGGGGATCGTGCTGCTCCCCGGCGCGCTCGCGACCGCGCTGTCGATGGCGATCGTGGGACGCCTCACGAACCGCGTCGACCCGCGCATCCTCATCACGGCGGGGGCGCTCATCTTCGCGCTCGCGGCGTGGAAGCTCTCGAAGATCACCGGCGAGAGCGGCGCGCACGACTTCTTCTGGCCGCTCATCCTCCGCGGCGTGGGGCTCGGCCTCATGTTCGTGCCGCTGACGACGATCACGCTGGCCGAGCTGTCGCCGCAGGAGCTGCCACAGGGCGCGGGGCTCTACAACTTCTTCCGCCAGCTCGGCGGCTCGTTCGGCATCGCGGGCATCTCGACGCTCGTCATCCGCTTCACCGCCCAGAACCGCGCCACGCTCGCCGAGCACGTGTCGCTCTACGATCCCGCGACGGCCGCGCGGGTGGAGATGCTGACGCGTGGCATGATGGCCCGCGGCGCCGATCTCTGGACGGCGCAGAAGCGCGCCCTGGCCCTGCTCGACCGCCAGGTCACGGGCCAGGCGAGCGTGATCGCGTACGGCGAGATCTACGTCCTGAGCGCGCTCATCATCCTCGTGCTCATTCCGCTGCTGCTGCTCGTGCGGCAGACGCGGGGCGCCGGCGGCGGGCACGCGATCATGGAGTGAGTCGCGGCCTGCACGACTCCACGTACGAGTTTCCATAGGACTGAAGAAGGACTGAAGGAGGACTGAAGAAGGACCAACACTTCTTGTTGGTGTTCTCCTTCTTCAGTCCTCCTTCAGTCCTTCTTCAGTCCAACGCACACTCGTACGTGGAGGCCAGAGCGGCGCGATCATCGCCCGCCCGTGCGCGATCGCTCGTACCTGACGAGCGCCTCGAGGAAGTAGTAGTCCGCGTAGATCATCCCCACGTCCACCTCGCTCTTCCCCGGCTTCGACCCCACCGAGTGCGCGAGGATCGCCGCGTTCCCCGTCCCCGCGGTGAGGTAGCGCGTGGCGAGCGAGCCTAACGTCTTCTCGGCCGCCGCGCGGTAGCGGGGCTCGTGCGCGAGGTCGGCGAGCTCGAACAGCGCCGAGCACGCGACCGCCGCGGCGGAGGCGTCGCGCTCCTCGTTCGGCAGCCCCGGCGCGCGGAAGTCCCAGTACGGCACGTAGTCGTCGGGCAGCCGCGCGAGGTACCAGTCCGCGACCCGGCGCGCGGTGGCGAGGAACTCGGGCTTCCTCGTCGCGCGGTACGAGGCGGTGAAGCCGTAGATCGCCCACGCCTGGCCGCGCGCCCACGCCGACGTGTCGGCGTCGCCCTGCCACGTCACGCGGCCGAGGAACTTCCCCGTCCGCGGATCGAACAGCGTGACGTGCGCGGTGCTGGCGTCGTCGCGCACGTGCGCGCGCATCGACGTCTCGGCGTGGCGCGTCGCGATGTCCGCCCAGCGCGGATCGCCGCCCGGCTGCTTCCCGGCCCAGAACAGCATCTCCAGGTTCATCAGGTTGTCGATGATGACCGGATAGCGGCCGGGCCACGCGCTGCGCGGGTCGCTCGGGTTGTCGACGTCCCAGCTCTTGATCGCGCCGACGGTGGGATTGAACCGCGTCGTGACGTTGCGCGTGCCCTCGAGGATGACGTCGCGGTAGTGCGGGTTGCCGGTGAGGCGGTAGCCGTTGCCGAAGCTCGGGAAGAGCAGGAAGCCGATGTCGTGCGTGTTGGTGCGGGTCTTCGCCGACTCCACGCCGGCCGTCCACCGCTCGGCCCGCGCGCGGAACGCCGGATCACCGGAGAGCTCGTACGCGTACCAGAGCGCGCCCGGAAAGAACCCGCTCGTCCACTGCGTCACCGGCATCTGCACCCACGCCCCGTCGCGGCCGACCGTGTGGCGTGGGAACCCCTTGCTCATGTCGAGCGAGTCCGCCGCCGCCGCGAGCTTCGTCTCCGCGTACCGGATCGCCCGCGACGCCACCGAGTCGAGCGCGGTGGACGACGCGATCGGCACGGGGACCGATGCTGCGTTAGGCGCGTGATGGCAGGCAGCACCGAGGATCGTCACGCAGCACGCAGCCACGCATCCACGCAGCCGCCTCACGGCACATCGGGATACAGGAGCCTCGACCGGTCCGTCTCCACCACGTCCTTCGGCAGCTTGCCGATCGCCGCGGCGATGACCGGGTCGCCGAACACCTGCACGGCGCGGCGCAGCGGGAGCAGGAACTCGCTCGGATCCACCGGGGTGACGTCGGCCTTCGGCATCTTCACCGCCGTGTCCGCGAACTGCGCGACCCACCGCGTCGACTGCAGCAGCGACGCGCCGCTCGGCGCCTGCCACCGCCACAGGTCCACGCCCACGTGGCGCCCCGCTTCCGCCAGCCGCTCGAACGGCTCGAGGTTGAACAGCGTGTAGTGCAGCGGCCGCGTGCGCGCGCTCTCCTGCGGGTGCTCGCCGCTCGGCAGCACCTGCTCGGCGAAGCGCTGCGCGGCGCTCTTCGCGATCGTGCGCTGCGCGAGCGCCGTGTCGCCCACGAACAGCGCGACCGCGGTGAGCTGCGCGTCGTACCACGTGCCGTGGTTGTTCTTCGCGTCGCGCTCGTCGGTGCCGTTCTTGCTCGTCTGCAGCCACTGCAGGAACTCGCGGCTCCACGCCACCATGCCGCGCTGGTCCTGCTCCGTCCACGAGTTCGTCGTCGTCTCGATCAGACCGATCGCGTCGAGCACGCGCGGCAGGTCGTGCGTGTCGATGATGCCGATGCCGCGTCCCTCCACGATGCCCGGGATGCCCTGCGCGTAGTTCAGGTTCGGGTTCATCCGCGTGCGCCGGTCGAGGAACCACGTGCGCAGCAGCACGGCGGCGCGGTCGGCGTATCCGGCGTTGCCGGTGAACCACGACGCGAGGGCGAGCGTCTCCACCGCGTCGACCATCTTGCCGAACGCGTCGTGATCGGTGTCCGCGCGGCTCTCCGGGTTCACGAGGCCGTCGCGCTGCACGTACGGCAGGCCGTTCGGCTTCGTCGAGTCGGGCCACCAGTACGGCGCGAGGCTCACGTAGTCGTGCTTGTCGCCGCTCGGCGCCGTGCGCTTCTTGTCCATCACCGACCACGGGCCGGCACGCAGCAGCCCGCGCGCCTGCAGCTCGAGCGCATTGTACGCCGCCTTGAGCCGCTTGTCGCCGTTCCGCGCCCGCGATCGCGCGTCGACGAGGTTCTCGCCGCGCAGCAGGAACACCCGCGGGTCGTCGCTGTCGCGCAGCCGCGGCGCGAGCCCGACGAACTGCGCGCGCGCCGCCGCGGGAAGCGCCGGCACGGCCGCCGCGCCGAGCAGCAGCAGCGCCACGGCGAATCGAACCGCGGAGGACGCAGAGAGCGCAGAGGACTGCACTTCTCGCGCGATCCGGGTTTGCTCTGCGTTCCTCTGCGTCCTCTGCGGTTCACTCATTGTTGTAGCCCTTCCCATAGGCCCTGGAGGTACATCGCGCCGAGCGCGCGGTCGTGGAGTCCGTACCCCGGACGCCCCACTTCGCCCCAGATCATGCGGCCGTGGTCGGGACGCATCGGGCCCGTGTAGCCGGTCTCGCGCAGCGCCTGCAGCACGCCGCGCATGTCCACCGAGCCGAACTCGGTGGGGTGCGGGCTCTCGTGGAACTGGCGCGTCCCCGTCACGAGCACGTTGCGGCAGTGCATGAAGTTGATCTTCCCTCGGCTGCCTAACGATCGCACCATCGTCGGCAGGTCGTTCGCCGGGTCGGCGCCGAGCGATCCGGTGCAGAACGTGACGCCGTTCGCCGGCGAGTCGACGATCGACACGAGGCGGTCGAGCGCCGCCGCGTTCTTCACGATGCGCGGCAGGCCGAAGATCGACCACGGTGGATCGTCGGGATGGATCGCCATCTTCACGTTCGACTCCGCCGCCACCGGCACCACGCGCTCCAGGAAGTACGCGAGGTGCTCCCACAGCCGCTCGGCGTCCACGCGCTTGTACGCGTCGAGCAGCGCCGCGAGCTGCTCGGCGGAGTACGCGGTGGCCCAGCCCGGGAGGTCGCCGGTGCCGCGGCTCAGATCGATGCGCGACAGCTCGGCGTCGTCGTACGACAGGCACGTCGAGCCGTCGGGGAGGCGCATCGCGAGGTCGGTGCGCGTCCAGTCGAAGATCGGCATGAAGTTGTAGCACAGCACGGGGACGCCGATCTCGCCCATGTGCCGCACGCTCGCGCAGTAGTTGTCGATCAGCCGGTCGCGCGTCGGCCGCCCGAGCTTGATGTCTTCGTGCACCGGGATGCTCTCCACGACGGCGAGCCGCATCCCCGCGGCGTCGATCGTGTCGGCGAGATGCGCGAGCGACTCCGCCGGCCACGTCTCCCCCACCGGCACGTCGTACAGCGCGCTCACGATCCCGCGCACCCCCGGGATCTGCCGCACGTAGTCGAGTCGGACGGGGTCGGTGGGGCCGTACCACCGGAAGGTCATCTGCATGCGAGCGATCCTGGTGCGGTGTGGTGTGGCATCCCGGGACTCCTGACCGGAGATGACTCCCGGTGGGTGTGGACGCGCGATCCGCGTCCAAAGCTAGAGGAGGGCCGTTCCTCGCGGAGCCCAGAACCGGCGCGCCGCGCCGAGACCGTCAGATCGCGTGTTCCCGCACCCGCTCGATCCGCCGCATGATGAGAAGAAACAGCACCGCCGCCAGCGGCGCCATCGCCCCGACCATCACGTACACCGGCCCGTACGAGAACCGATCCACCACCCAGCCGACGAGCAGCGTGAAGAGCATGCTCGCGATCCCCGCCGCCGTGCCGCCGATGCCGAACACGGAGCCGACGTCCTGCTTCGGGAACGTGTCCGACGGGATCGTGTGGATGTTCACGATCCAGCTCTGGAACGCGAACGCCACGAGGCTGATCCCGGCGATCGCCATCGCGTCGGTGTGCGTGTAGAGGATCGTCACCACGCCTAACGGGATCAGCAGCGCGCTCGGGAGCAGCACCGCCTTCCGCGCCGCGTCCACGCTCCACCCGCGGCGGATCAGCAGGCTCGACGCCGCGCCCCCCGACAGGTTGCCGACGTCGGCGAACAGGAACGGGATCCATGCCAGGAGCCCGATCTGCGCCAGCCCGAACCCGCGCTCCGACTTCAGGTAGTTCGGCAGCCACGAGATCAGGAACCACCAGATCGGGTCGGTGAAGAAGCGCGCCGCGATGACCGCCCACACCTGCCGGTGGCGGAACAGCGACAGCCACGGCCGCCGCGCGCCCGTCGGCGCGTCGCCGCTCTCCACCTGGCCGGCGGCGATGTACGCGCGCTCCTGCGCCGACAGCCGCGGGTGCTCGCTCGGCGTGCGGAAGAAGAAGAACCACAGCGTCATCAGCACGAGCGACAGCGACCCGCCGATGAAGAACGCGTAGCGCCACCCGTAGTGCAGCGCGACGTACGCGATCACCGGCGGCGCCACCACGGCGCCGATCGTCGAGCCGCCGTTGAAGATCGACATCGCGAACGCGCGCTCGCGGATCGGGAACCACTCCGCCACCGCCTTCGCCGCGCCCGGCCAGTTCCCGGCCTCGCCGATGCCGAGCACGAAGCGGAACGCCGAGAGCTGCGCCACGTTCCGCGCCGCCGCGTGCAGCATCGACGCGACCGTCCACACGCTGACGAACAGCAGGAACCCCGCGCGCGTGCCGATCCGGTCGAGCACCTTGCCCGAGAGCGCCTGCGAGATCGTGTAGCCGAGGAGGAACGTCGTCACGACGCGCGAGTACGACGCGTTCGACATCCCGAACTGCTCGCGGATGGTCGGCGCGAGCACGCTCAGCGTCTGCCGATCGATGTAGTTGATGATGGTCACCAGGCAGATCATGCCGATGATCCACCATCGCAGGCCGCGAATCGGGACTCGGGACTCGGGACTCGGGACTCGGGGGGGGAGCAGTTCCCGAGTCCCGAGTCCCGAGTCCCGAGTCCCGACTCGATCCCGCTTACTCATGCGAGGAAGTCCGCGCGCGCCGGCGTGAACACGTCCACGAGCGTCCCCGCCTCGAGCGCGCGCACGCCGTGCGGCACGTCCGCCCGCGCGAAGAAGCAGTCGCCCGCGCCCAACGTCTCGGACTCGTCGCCCACCGTCACCTCGAACGCGCCGGCGGCGACGTACGTCACCTGCCGGTGCGGGTGATGGTGCACCGCGCCGATCGCGCCGGCCTCGAACTCCACGCGCACCATCATGAGATCCGGCCCGTAGCCGAGGATCTGCCGCTGCACGCCCGGCGCCATCTGCTGCCACGCCGTCTCCGCGCTCCGCACGAAGGCGCCCGTCTCCGTGGTCCGCGTCATACGAAGTACAGCCCGCCGTTGATCTCGACCGACTCGCCGCTGAGGTACGCCGACATGTCGGAGGCGAGGAACAGCACCGCGTTCGCGACGTCCTCCGGCGTGCCCTGCCGGCCGACGAGCGTCTTCGCCGCCGTCGCCTCGCGCGCCGCCTGCGGCGTGTGCAGGTCGTGGAACGTCGTGTCGATCATCCCCGGCGATACGCAGTTGACGCGGATCTTCTTCGGCGCGAGCTCCTTCGCGAGGCCGCGCGTCATCGTCAGCACGGCGCCCTTCGACGACGAGTACGCGAGCGCGCCGCCGCCGCCGCCGTCGCGCGCCGCGAGCGACGCCATGTTCACGATCGCGCCGCCCTCGCGCATGTGCGGCACCACGGCCTGCGTCACGAGGAACGTGCTCTTCGTGTTCAGCGCGAACACCGCGTCCCAGAACGCGCCGGTCATGTCCTCGAGCTTCGTGCGCTTCACGATGCCGCCGGCGTTGTTCACGAGGATGTCGATGCGGCCGCCGAACGCCGCCGTCGTCTCCTCGACGAGCCGGCGCACGTCCGCCTCCTTCGTGACGTCCGCCTGCACCGCCACGGCCTTGCCGCCCGCCGCCGTCACCTCGGCCACGAGCGCCGTCGCGCGGTCGCCGCTCGCCTGGTAGTTCACCACCACCGACGCGCCGCTCTTCGCCAGCGCCCGCACGACCGCCGCGCCGATGTCGCGCGCGCCGCCGGTCACGATCGCCACCTTGCCGCTCAGATCCGCGTTCATCTCGAGTTCCGTTGGTCTGCTTTGAAGTTCACGCGATTCGCTCTCACCGCTGCACGCCCTGCACCGCGTAGTTGCCGGTCCAGCTGTACGTCTGCCCGCCGAACGTGAGCGCGTGCCGCGCCGTCGCCGACGCCGGCCCGTTCGTGACCATCACCGTCCACCGCAGCCCGTTCTTCCCCGCCACTTCCACCACGCTCCCCTCGGCCGAGCTGCCGAGCACGCGAACGGACTCGATCGTGCCGCGCGCGTTCGTCGAGCGCTCTTCCAGCTCGCTGAAGTAGCCGTGCGGCTCGATCACCGACGCGAACAGCATGTCGCTCGCCCGGCGGCGCACGATCATCAGCGGCTCGACGATGAGGTTGAAGTTCGGGTCGCTCGCGCCCGTGCGCGCGAAGATCACGTCCGTGCCCGGCGCGCCCGCGGTGGTGATCGAGTAGTAGCGGTTGCCGTCCAGCCACGTCATGCGCACCGTGCTGTCCGTGCGCGCCGACGCCTCGTTCCACAGGTGCTCGTAGCCGAACTTCGCGCCGAGCGGCTCCAGCGACGCGGCGCGCGCGTACGTCGTGTTCGTCGCGATGAGCTGCCCGCGGAAGTGTAGCGGGTAGTCGTAGCTGTGCGGCGCGGCGCTCGTCAGGCGGAAGAGGTCCACCACGACCGGGTACGGCAGCCGCGCGTCGCGCACGAGCAGCATCGTGCGCTGCTCGGCCACGCCGGCGTAGTGCTTGTCGGTGCGCGCGCTCATCGCCTGCACGGCGGGGTTCGACGCGTCGAAGAAGTGGCGCTCCGGCCACACCGCTTCGTCCTTGTCCTCGTTCGCGTCGTTCTGCGTGCGCTGGTCGACCGTGACGGTGTTGTGCGCGATCGTCTGCATCGCGTACGTGTCGTTCTCCGGCAGGTACCGGCCGCCGAGCTTCGGCTCGATGTTGATCCACCGCGCGAAGCCGTAGTCCGGCACCACCTCGCGCCCGTCGTCGAAGAACGTGAAGTGCAGCTTGTCGAAGTGCCCGTGCCCCTGCCCGTGCACGCCGTACTTCATGAGCAGCATGGTTGCGTGCTGCCCTGCGCCGCTGCGCAGGATCCCGAGACCGCCGCGCTTCCCGTCCGGTCCGTCGGTGAACTCCACCGATCCGAAGCTCATCTTCGGCGTCGCGGTGCGCGCGGCGAGGTCGCGTGCCACCTTCAGCCCCGCGCCGTTCAGGATCACGTCGTTCTGGATCGCCGCCGCGCCGAGCAGGTTGGCGTTGGGCCCGTACCGGTCGTACGCGAGGTCCACCGCGAGCACGACCTCGGGCGATGCGATCGACATCGTGCGCGACGCGTCGTTGATCGGCGCGAACACGCCGTTCGGGTACGCCGTCTGGACCGCGGAGTAGAGCCCCTTCTTCAGGATGCTGTCGCGGTACGCGTACAGCCGCGCCGACGGCTGCCGCCGCTGCACCGCCTCGGCGAAGTAGTAGAACGGCATGAGCGCGTACCGGATGTAGTACGGCCCCTCCATGTAGTAGCCGTCGGGCGAGAACAGCAGGTCGAGCTGCCGCACGAAGCCGCCGCTCCCGTCGCGCGTCGTCCCCTTCAGCGCGTCGTTCACGTACGTCGTGTCGCCGATCACGAGGCCGAGCATCCCGACCGACGCCGTCGCCCACGTGCCGTGGTTGTGGATGCGGTCGAACTCGTGCGGGTGCTCGCGCGACAGCCAGCTCGCCATCGGCCGGAACACGTTCGTCTCGAACCGCGCGCGCTCCGCCGGCGACAGGAAGTCGTACACGCAGTCGTACGCGATCGTCGTCGCGACGAGCCAGTTCGCCTCGTTCAGCGCCTGGTGGAACAGCTTCCCCGCGCTCTGGTTCTTGTTCAGCGGGTGCGCGCCGAGCGTCGGGTACAGCACCGCGTACTTCTCGAGCATGTCGCGCACGAAGCGCGCATAGCGGACGTCGCCCGTGATCTGGTAGAGCAGACCGGCCGTCTGCATCTCCCGGTAGTTCTGCTTGTGCCGCTCGTGCTCGTAGCCCCCCGCCTCGCCCGGCGGCGGCACGTCGATCGGCTTCGCGAACGCCGAATCCATCGTCGCCCGCGCCTCGCGCAGCGACCGGTCGAGCAGCGGGTACTTCCCCTCCGCCGCGCGGATGGCCGCGGCTTCCTGCTTCGTGATGAAGATGCTCGGGTGCGGCTGCGCGCCGGCCAAGGAGGCCGCACCACAGAGGACGCCGAGCAGCGCGAGACGACGTACGAACTTCATTGAGATGACACCAAGGAAGGGTTTCCTCTGCGTCCTCTGCGTCCTCTGCGGTTCATGCTCGTGAACGGCATCGACCGCAGAGGACGCAGAGGACGCAGAGGACTACTCTGCGGTTCTCAGCGGCCGTCCTTGCGCACGGTGTTGCTCGCGTCGGGCCAGAGCAGCGCGCTGCGGTCGGTCTTCACGAGATCCGCCGGGAGCGCGCGGATCGTCGCAGCGTACACCGGCGCGCCGAGCATCGCGTTCGCGCGGCGGAACGAGACGAGCAGGAGGTCCTGGTCCACGTCGTCGATCTGCTGTCCCGGCCACGACTTCGGGTCCGGCGCGTACTGCGCGAGACGGTCGATCGCGCGCTTCAGGCTCCCGCCCTCCGGCGCCTGGTAGCGCCACAGGTCCGTGCCTAACGACCGGCCGACCGTCGCGAGCCGCGACAGCGCCTCCACGTTGAAGCCGCTGTAGTGGAAGCTCCGCGTCCGCTCCAGCTCCGTCGGCTGCTCGCCCTGCGGCGTGATCTGCCAGCCGATGCGCGGCTTGGCCTCCGTCACGAGCTGCCGCGCGATCGCGCTGTCGGCAGCGTCGCCCACGAACAGCGCGAGCGACGCGACCTGCGCGGCGTACCACGAGCCGTGGTTGTTCTTCGCCGCGTGCTCGTGCTTCCCGTTCGGGCTCGTCCACAGCCACGTCACGTACTGCCGCATCCAGTCGCGCATCCCGCGCGCGTCCGCGGCGCTCCAGCTCTTGGAGCCGTCGAGCAGCCGCGCCGCGTCGGTCGCCTCCACGAACCAGCGCGTGTCGATGATGCCGCTGCCGCGCTCCTCCGGGTTCCCGCGCACCGCCTGCGCGTAGCGGAGGTGCGGCGTCATGCGCGTTGCCGGGTCGAGGAACCACGCGCGGAGCTGCCGCGCCGCGCCGGCGGCGTACGTCTCGTCGCCGGTGAAGTACCACGCGAGCGCGAGCGTCATCGCGTTGCCGCCCATCTGCGCCACGCGCGGCTGGTCGAGATCGCGCTTGCTCTCCGGGTTCGTCTCCCCGTCGCGTCGGATGTACGGCAGCCCGTCCGGCTTGCTCGGATCGGGCCACCAGTACGGCGACAGCGAGTAGTAGTCGTGCACGTCGCCGCTCGGCGGCAGCAGCGTGTGCTTGTCGGTGACGACCGCCGGCTTCGCGGCGAGCGCCTTCGCCGCGTCGGCGAGCAGCTTGTCGTACGCCGGCCGCAGCACCGCGTCGCCGGCCTGCACGCGCGCCTTCGCCGTCGCGAGCGAGGCCGGGTCGTACGTGACCTGCGCGTGCGCCCGCCGCCCGACCAGCGCCGCGGAGCAGACGGCGAGAAGCGTGAGAGTGGTCTTCATGCTGTGTGGAGTCGCACGCGGAGACGCGGAGGACGCGGAGACCCGCCGGAACATCGTGCAGTTCTCCGCGCGCTCCGCGCCTCCGCGTGAGACGGGAAGGTCACTTGCAGATCCCGTCCGCCCATCCGGGGTTCTGCGTGAGCGCCGAGTTCAGCTCGCACGCCCGCGCCGGGATCGGGTACAGCTGCCACTTGTCGTCGACGGTGAGCGACGTGCTCGTGGCGGGCTTCTCCACGGAGCTCGTGAACGGCGACTTGTTCAGCGTCGACGCCTGGCGGAGGTTCGCCTCCACGCGGCCCTTCGCGAACGCCCAGTCGCGGCGCATGTCGAACACGCCGTGGAACTCCAGCGCCAGCTCGTAGCGCCGCTCCACGTACAGCGAGTCCTTGAACGCCTGCTTCGAGAGACCGGCCGTGAGGTTCGGCACCTTCGCGCGGGCGCGCACCTGGTTCACGTAGCCGTACGCCTCGGCGTTCGGCCCGCTCACCTCGTTCGCCGCCTCGGCCGCCGAGAGCAGCACGTCCGCGTAGCGCAGCACCACGTAGTCCGGCGCCTCCGCGCCGCCCGACGGCGCGCCGAGGTCCACGTACTTGCGCGGCGTCGGGCCCGTGGAGCCGTAGTTCGCCGCCGTCGTGATGTTCGTCGTCGCGTAGGACCACGTCACCGTCTGACCGTTCGGCTTCGTGAAGCTCGTCATCCACGTGCCGGCCTTGCGGATGTCGGCCGCGTTGTACGAGTCGTAGAACGGCCGCTCCGCCTGGAACTGGTTCTGCACGCTCGAGTAGAGCGCCGGCGTCGTCACCGGCACGAACCACTGCGTCAGCCGCCCGCCGTAGCCGCTCACGCGCACGTTCTGGATCGACCAGATGATCTCCGACGAGCGCTCGTTGCTGCCGTCGAACAGGCTCGCGTAGTTCGGGTCCAGCGTGTAGCCCATCGTCTGGACCTGCTTGAACGTGTCGAGCGCCTTCTGGTAGTTCGCCGTGATGCCGAACTGCCCCGCGCTCTGCAGGTACGCCTTGCCGAGCAGCGTGAGCGCGGCACCCTTCGTCGCGCGGCCGAAGTCCGACGCCGGCCAGCTCGCCGGCAGCGCCGCCGCCGCCTCGGTGAGGTCCTTCGCGATCTGCGCGTACGTCTCCGCCACCGTGGCGCGCGCGAGCACGTCGCCGTCGATGCCGACCGTCTCCGTGAGCTTCAGCGGCACGCCGCCGAACAGCCCCGCGAGCCAGTAGTAGTGCAGCGCGCGCAGGAACTTCGCCTCGCCGACGATCTGCGCCTTGCGCGTCTCGTCCATCGTGATCGCCGGCACGTGGTCGATCACCGAGTTCGCGCGGTTGATCCCCGAGTACGCCGCCTGCCACACGCCCTCGAGGTACGGGTGCGTCGACGTGAACTGCGGGTGGAAGTTGCCGATCATCGAGCGCTCGTTCGAGGCGCTGAGGCGGCTCGTCGTCACCTCGGTCGGATACTCCGTGAGCATCACGAAGTTGCGGCCGACGTACGAGTCGTTGCCCGCGTCCGGCACCGTGACGAACGTCGCGTAGGCGGCGTTCACCGCGGCGATCGCGTCGCCGGCGTTCTGGTAGAAGTTCACCGGCGACACGAAGTCGACCGGCTTCTCGGTGAGGAAGTCGTCCTTGCACGCCACCGCGCTCACCGCGAGGACGGCAGTCGCGACGGCCTTCGCGGCCGTCGAAATCTTGATGCGCGTGTACATCGCCGTGGTCAGTAGTTGAGCGTGAGGCCGAACGTCACCGTGCGCGCGAGCGGATACGCGCCGATGTCGATGCCGCGGTTCGTCGCGCCGACCGACTGGCCGCTCACGTCGGGGTCGAAGCCCGAGTAGTCCGTGATCGTGAACAGGTTCGTGCCCGTCACGTAGACGCTCGCGCCCGACAGGTTGCCGCGGCGCAGCAGACGGCTCGGCAGCCCGTACGAGAGCGTCAGCGTGCGCAGACGCAGGAACGAGCCGTCCTCGAGCAGGTTGTCGGTGAAGTTGTTCGTGCCGACCTGGTTCGGGTTCTCACCGATCTTCGGGTACTTCGCGTCGGTGTGCGTCGGCGTCCACGCGTCGTAGTAGCGGTCGGCGAGGATGTTGACGCGCGGCGAGCTCTCGGTGCGGATGCGGTTCACGTTCAGCACCTTGCCGCCGTACGAGCCCTGGAGCAGCCCGGTGAGCTGGAAGCCCCGGAACGCGAACGTGTTCGTCAGGCCCAGCGTGAACTTCGGCGTCGGATCGCCGATGTCCGTGCGGTCGTTCAGCGTGATCACGCTGTCGCCGTCGAGATCCGCGATCAGCATGCTCCCCGGCTGGAACTTCGCGTTGTTGAAGTTCTTCCAGTAGATCGTGTTCGCCTGCGCCGAGTCCTTGATCACGCCGAGGCTCTTGAAGCCGTAGAACCGGCCGATCGGCTTGCCGACCTCGATGAACGTGCCCGGCAGGTTGTAGTCCGTCGTGATGAGATCCGCGTCGATGCGCGCCGCGCCGCCGAGGTCCACCACGCGGTTCTTGTTCGTCGCGTAGTTGAAGTTCGCGCGCCAGTCGAAGCCGCCCTTCTTCTTGCCCGCGTCGACGAGGTGCAGGTCGAGCCCGAGCTCGAAGCCCTTGTTGTCCACCACGCCGCGGTTCGCGAGCGCCTGCTCGAAGCCCGTCTCGAACGGCAGGTTGATGAACAGCAGCAGGTTGCTCGTGCGCTTCGCGTAGTAGTCCGCGGTCACCGACACGCGGTTGAACAGCCCGAGGTCGAGGCCGACGTCCGTCTGCCGCGTCGTCTCCCAGGTGAGGTCCGGGTTCGCGATGCTCGACGGGAAGTAGCCCGACGTCGGCGTGCCGCCGAAGCTGTAGCCCTGGTTGTCCAGGCGCGCGAGCGAGTTGTACGGGCGGATCGACGGGTTGCCCGCGAGACCGTACGACACGCGGAGCTTCAGCTCGTCCACCGCGCTCACGTGCTTCATGAACGGCTCGTCCGACACGCGCCAGCCGATCGCCGCCGACGGGAAGCCGCCCCACTTCTTGTTCGCCGCGAAGCGGCTCGAGCCGTCCGCGCGGTACGTGAACGTGAACAGGTAGCGGTCCATCAGCGTGTAGTTCACGCGGCTCAGCCACGACTCGAGCGTCTGCGTCGTGTGCGCGCTCCCCACGCCCGGGCCGCCCTCGCGCGTGCCCGCGCCGATGTCGAAGTAGCTCGTGATGTCGTTCGCGAAGTTCGAGTTCGACATGTTCGAGCGGTCGACGTCGGTCTTCTGACGGCTGTAGCCGCCGAGCACCGTGAGGTCGTGCACGCCCATCTCCTTCTGGTAGGTGAGCGTGTTCTCGTTCACCCACGACGACGTCGTGCTCGTGCCGCGCAGCGCCTCGCCGTTCGCCTGCTGGCCGCGCAGCGTCGTGCGCGGGTAGTACGTGTTGCGCCAGCGGTCCGCGTAGTCGGCGCCGAGGCTCACGCGCAGCGTGAGATCCTTCAGCAGCTTCGCCTGGCCGAACAGGTTGCCGAGCAGCCGCGAGTCGCTGAGCGAGTCCTTCACCTCGCGCGCGAGCGACACCGGGTTCGGCGTCTGCGGCGCGTCGAGCAGCGCGTTGTACGCGTTGAGATCGGTGTTGATGTACGAGTACGTCCCGTCCGCGCGGTACACCGGCAGGATCGGCACGTACTGCAGCGCGCCCGACACCGCGCCGGCGTTCGCGTTCTGCTGACCGCTCGTCGGCGTCGCCTTGCTGCGCGTCTGGCTCGCCGTGAACGAGCCGCCGAGCTGCACGCGCGACCCGATCGCCTGGTCGATGTTCAGGCGCGACGAGAGCCGCCGCAGCCCCGAGCCGAGCACGATGCCGTCCTGGTCGAAGTAGCCGCCCGAGACGTTGTAGCGCGTGATGTTCGTCCCCTGCGTCGCGCCGCGCACGCCGAGCTGGAAGTTGCGCATCGCGCCCGTGCGGAAGATCTGGTCCTGCCAGTCGGTGTTGATCCCGCTGGCGAGGAGCCGCGTCTTCACGGAGTCGGGGAACGGCGTGAAGGCCTGGCTCGACGCCTGGCCGAACGCGTTGGCGTAGTCCATGTAGCCGGCCGCGTCGAGCAGGTCGTACTTCTTCGAGATCGTCGACGCGCCCGTGTAGTAGTCGAGCGTGAACTGCGGCTTGAGCCCCTTCCCCTGCTTCGTCGTGATGATCACGACGCCGTTCGCGCCGCGCGCGCCGTAGATCGCGGTGCTCGACGCGTCCTTCAGGATCGAGATCGACTCGATGTCGCTCGGGTTGAGCGTGGAGAGCGGGTTCGGCGGCGTGGTGCGCGTGCGCCCGCCGTTGCCCGGGCTCGATCCCTCGATGTCGTTCTCGATCGGGAAGCCGTCGATGACGTACAGCGGCTCGCCGCTGCCGGTGATCGACGACATGCCGCGGATGCGGATCGTCATCGCCCCACCGGGCTCGTTCGACGCCGTCGTCACCTGCACGCCGGGCGCGGTGCCCTGCAGCACCTGATCGATCGACGCCACCGGCGCCTTCTCGAGCGCCTCGGTCGTCACCGTCGAGACGGCGCCGGCCACGTCGCGGCGATTCTGCGTGCCGTAGCCGATGCTCACGACCTCGCTGAGCTGCACGGCCTGCGCGGTGAGCTGGAAGCTCGCCGTCGCCGCGCCGTTCGCGATCGTCACCGTCTGCGTCGCCGGCGCGAAGCCGATGCGCTGCGCGCGGAGCTGCACGGTGCCGCTGTTGGGCAGCCCACGCACCGTGAACCGGCCGGCGGCGTCGGTCGACGCGCCGTTCTGTGTGCCGACGACGAGGACGTTCACGCCGGGAACCGGAGTCCCCGTCGCGGCGTCGACGACGGTGCCGGTGACGCGCCCCGTGGCCGGCTGGGCCGGCTGCTGCGCGCCCTGCCCGTACACGGCCACGGGCCGCGTGAGCGTGGCGACGGGGATGAACAGCGAGGCGGCCAAGCCGAGGCCTTTCGCCCACTTCATCTGGACTCTCCGGGAAGGACGGGTAGTGCGGTTGGAAGACAAGGGGCCTAACGGTGTTGGGCGGGTCACGATCGTCGCTGAGCGGCGAGCGCGCGCCGGGCTTCGGCGCGCGCGCCCCCCGCGTCGGGATTGGGATCCGCGGCGCTCGGCGACGCGCCGCACGAGCGGCGCACGACGAGCTCCGGGTCGAGCAGCTGGTGCGCCGGCGGACGCTGGCCGGCGAGGCGGGCGAGCAGCGTGTCCACGGCCAGCGCGCCGATGCGGTCCGCGGGCTGACGCACCGTCGTCAGCGGCACGCGCGCGCGCCCGGCGAGCTCGATGTCGTCGAGCCCCACGAGCGCGATGTCGTCGGGCACGCGGACGCCGTGGTCGAGCAGTGCGTCCTCGAAGCCGAGCGCGCCGAGGTCGTTGAACGCGAACATCGCGTCGGGGCGGCGCGTCAGGCGCGCGACGTGCTCGCCGATCGCGTACCCCGACTCGTAGTCGTTCCACTCCCCTTCGAGCGGGTACTGGTACTGGAAGGCCGGGTCGACCGAGAGCCCGCGCTCCTGCAGCACCTCGCGGTAGCCGCGGCCGCGCAGCTCGCCCGCCGCGCTGCCGAACTTGTCGCAGATGTACCCGATGCGGCGCCTGCCTAACGCGTACAGGTGCTCGGCGGCGAGCCGCCCGACGCGCGCGTAGTCGGTGCCGACGAACGGCACGTCCTCCCCCTCGGTGTACGACACCATGACGTAGGGGAAGTCGGCGTCGTGCAGCGACCGCAGCGTGTCGCTGAGACGGTACGTGCGGCTCATGGAGACGACGATGAGCCCCTGCACGCCGAGCCCGAGGAGGCGGCGGATCTGCTCCTCCTCGCGGTCGAGCCGGTTCGAGCTGGACGCGAGCAGCAGCCCGTAGCCGACGGCGTCGGCGCGCTGCTGCGCGGCGTGGGCGACGAGAGAGAAGAACGGCGAGCTGAGGTCGCGAAGCACGAAGCCGAGCATCCGGCCGGCGCCCGCGGTGCCGTTCTTCGGCGCGGGGGCCCCCGGGAGATCGGTGGGCGCGGGGCGCACCGCGACGAACGTCCCCCGTCCGACCCGGCTGTGCAGGACGCCCTCGGCCACGAGCCCGGAGAGCGCCTTGTTGATCGTGATGACCGAGACGCCGTACGTGGCGGCCAGCTCGCGGTGGGGCTGGAGCTGGGTGCCGACCGGGATCGCGCCGGAGACGATCTGCCGGCGGATGTCGGCGGCGACCTGCTGGTAGAGCGGGGTCGAGGCTCCGGGGTCGATGCTCACGTCGGCTGCGCTGGTGGACTTCCGATCGTGCGGCGGGTCGTGCGGCGGGTGGTGCGGCGAGCGCTCGGCGATTTGTACAATGACTGTACGAAGTGCGAATCCGCGGGTCCGCCCGGGTCGACGAGCGAACGGCAGTCTGCCCGACGTGATTGATATTGTCAATAGGGGCAATCATGCCACACCGGCCCCCTCGCGCCCCCCGCCCGCCGCTATTCGACGACCGAGAACCGCAGCCGAAACGGGCTCAGCGTTGCTGGCAGCGGCCGACCCGCGTTCAGCCGCACCGGCGGCCGCACCGCCAGTCGGCGACCCGCCAGCAGCACCGCGAGGGCCGCGCTCGCCAGCAGCAGCACCACTTGACGCCCCGGACAGATCCCCGGCCCGCCGCTGAACGGGATCAGCGGCCACTCCGCGGGCGCCGGACCGTCGCCGAGCCAGACCTCGGGCGCGAGCCGGTCGGCGAACGGCAGCCGCGCGTCGTCCCGATGGAAGAACGGCGTGAAGATCAGCACCCCGGCCCCCGCCGGCATCGCTCCGCCCTCCCACGTCGTCGGGCCCGTGCTCTGACGCAGCACCATCGGCGTCGTCGGCCATAGCCGCACCGACTCCAGCACGCACGCCCGCAGATACGGCAGCTCTGGCGCGCCCGCCGACGCCGCGCCACCGAGCTCCTCGCGGGCCCGCGCCTCGTGGGCGGGATGCGTCGCGAGCAGCGCCAGCGCGCGGAACGTCGCCATCCCCGCGGCGTCGAACGCGAACAGCCACTGCGGCACCTGCCCCGCCGGGTCGGTCCCCGGCAGTGTCGGCACCCGCGCTGCGACGCTCGCCAGGCTCCCCGGCTCGGCCCGCGCCACGTGCGCCGCGAGCCGCGCCAGGAACCGGTCGCGCAGCGGGCGCCGCTTCGGCCGCAGCGGCCCCCAGTTCGCGTCGCCGCGCAGATCCGCCAGCAGGTCGGTCAGCTCCTCGTCGTCGCGCGCTCCGTCGCCGAGCGTCACTCGGCGCACGACGCGGAACCAGGCGGCCGCGAAGCCCGCCCAGTCGAGCGTTCCGTCGCGCCCGACGGTCTCCAGCAGCCGCCCCATCTCCTCGCGCACGACGCCGACGAACCCCTCCGCGAGCGCGTGGCGCGGCCGCTCGCTCTCCAGCACGGTGTCGTTGAACCGCCGCCGCTCGACGCGCTCGGCGCCGTGCGAGATCAGCACGCCGTGCGGCTCGAAGTGCGACAGCGCCGCGCGCTTCTCGCTGCTCGCCGCGGCGAACGGCTCCGGCGTCGCGGCGAGCACGCGCCGCACGTGCTCCGGCGCGAGCACCACCGCCTGCACGCGCCCCGGCAGCCGCAGCAGCACCGGCCCGGCGCCGTACCGGTCGCGCAGCCGCTGCAGCCGCCGCACCGCCCGCCGGTCGAGGTCGAGCCGCTCCGCGATCGCGATGGCCCTCGGCCGCCTGATGATGACCCCCTTCGCCAGCGTCGGCAGCACCACGTCCGCGAGCACGCCGAGCGTATCGGCCAGCGACGCCGTGGGGAGCGGCGTGTCCTTGGGCGTGGCGCTCTGCGAGATCATCGTCTTCGCCGAGCGGCAGGAGGCATACCGCCGTGCCGTTCGGCTCTCGCGCGGACCACGCGGTGAATACCATCGAACCGCAGAGGGCCACAGAGGACTGCCTCTTCGAACAGCAAAAGATCTGGGGATGAAAGGATCCTGATGGATCCTGGGATCCTTTCATCCCCAGGTATTTGCTGTTGGTGTTCTCTGCGGCCCTCTGCGTCCTCTGCGGTTCATTCACACAGCGGAGGCGCCACTCCGCGTTCTCCGCGCCTCCCGTGAGAGGCCGTTCAGCGCGCCGTCGCGAGCTTCGGCCGCCCGAGCATGCCGAGGAGTCCACCGATCGCGCCGGTGACCGCGGAGCTCACGGTGCCGAGCGCGAGCAGCGACGTCGGCACGTCGCCGAGCAGGTGCGAGACGAGGATGCCGAGGAACGCGCAGATCGCCCCGGCGAGCAGTCCACCGACCGCCGCGTCGCCGCGTGTGGCCCCCGGCGCGAGCCGCGCGTACAGCACGCCGGCGACGAGCGAGAGGCCCATCCCGCCGACCGCGAACAGCGCCTTGACCGCGGGGCTCGAGTGTCCGGCGACGACCATGGCGACCTGCAGGACGGTGCCGACCGTGGAGGCGATGGCGAGGGCGCGCGTGTTCATGGCGGTGGGGGCTGGAGGGAGGAGCAGCGGGAGGGGATCAGACCGCGGCTTCGAGTCGTGCGACGTGGTCGCGGAGCATGCGGACCGCGTCGTCGAACGGCGCCGCCGAGCGGTGTGTGCGGGCGAGCATCACCCCGCCTTCCATGGTCGTGAGCGCGAAGACGGCGAGCGCGCGGCGGTCGACGTCCGCGGGAAGCCGATCGCCGGCGTCGACGAAGCACCGCTCGACGGCCGCGACCCACGCGTCGAAGTTCGCCGCGAGCCGCTCGCGCACCGGCGGGTCGGGCTCGTGGATCTCGAGCGCGAGGCTCCCGATCGGGCAGCCGTAGCTGCAGTCGGTGGCGACGAGCGCGCCGCGGTAGCGCGCGAGGAGCGCGAAGACGCGGTCGATCGGGTCGTCGACGCCGGTCCACGCCGGGTCCAGCAGCATCGGCCCGATGCCGGCGTGGTAGGCGTCGAGCACGGCGAGGAGGACGTCCTGCTTGCCGGGGAAGAAGTGGTACAGGCTCCCCGCGTTGACGTCGGCCGAGTGGAGGATGTCGGCGACGCTCGTCGAGCCAAAGCCCTTTGTGGCGAAAAGGACTCTGGCGGCGGCGAGGATGCGGTCGCGCGTGTCGGGCACGGCGCCAAGGTGTTGAACGATCGTTCAACCCGCAAGGGCGCCCGTGACGAGCCGCACCGGTCGGCCTCCTGCCGGGTGCCTAACGCATCGCGATCGCGTTAGGCACCTCCCCGCTCACGGCTCCCGCGCCGGCAGCACCGACAGGATCCGCTCGTCCGACGACAGCGTCACCTGCACCCGATCCCCCGGCGAGAGCGTCACCAGCCCGCTGCTCGGCGTGCGCGACCGCGCCAGGATCCGCGCCACGATGTTCGCCTGGTTGTCGCCCCCCACCGCGCCCTGCCGCACGTGCAGCGTGTCCGTGCGCCCCGGCATCACCGTGCCGATGCGCGTCTGCGCGCCGCTGCTCGACACGGCGTAGACGTCGGCCTGGTCGAGCGACTGGTTCGTGAAGATCACGTACGCGGGCTCCGGGCCGCCGCGATGCAGAGGCCCACAGGCGCCGGCGACACACAGCGCCAGCACGGGAACGAGACGACGGGAGCGCGATGGACGCAGCATACGACCTCCGCAACGTGAGCGGTCGAAGACGAGTGAATGGCGCGGGGGGGGCCGCCGCATGCGCATAGAGATACCAGCGGACCGCGCGCACGTTCCGCGCGGTGCGCAGACCGCGTACCGGCCGGCGCTCATCTCAGTACAGCTTGCCCACCGCCCGCGCGCCGAACCACGCCGCCACCAGCCCCACCGCCGCGACGACGACGGCGCCGGCGAGATGCGTCCCCCCGCCGTGCCCGCGCTCCACGTCGAGCGCGTAGCGCAGCATCCCGTGGTTCAGCGACGCGAAGCAGAGAAAGAGCCCGACGAGCAGCAGCGGGCTCACGAGCGCCGTATCGCGCAGCCGCCAGGTCGCGTCGCCGCGCGCGCGCATCGCGCGTCCCACCGCGCCGTGCAGCACGCCGAGCACGACGAGCGTCTCGGCCAGCGTCACTACGAGCGGTATCAGCAGGTATGAGCCGAGCGAGGGCGAGGGCATGGCGCAGTATACTGTGGGCATGGCGCACGCCCCGCACCCGTTCCGCGCCCCGTGGTGGGCCCGCAACCCCCACGTGCAGACGATGTGGGGGAAGTTCGTCCGCCGTGCGCGCCCGGTGCCGACGCGTCTCGAGCGGTGGGACACGCCCGACGGCGACTTCGTGGACCTCGTGCGCCTCGACGCCGCCGCGCCCGACCGCCCGCGCCTGCTGTTGCTGCACGGCCTCGAGGGAGGCGAGCGCTCGCACTACGCGCAGGGCCTCTTCGGCGAGGCGCGGCGCCGCGGGTGGGCGATGGACCTCCTGCTCCATCGTACGTGCGGGCCCGAGATGAACCGCACGCGCCGCTTCTACCACTCCGGCGAGACGTCGGACGTCGCGTTCGTCGTCGACCGGCTCGCACGCGAGACGCCGGCGCGGCCGTTAGGCATCTGCGGCGTGTCCCTCGGCGGCAACGTGCTACTGAAGTACCTCGGCGAGCGCGGGCCCGAGGTGCCCGGCGCGGTGTTCGCGGCGATCGCGGTGTCGGTGCCGTACGACCTCGCGCGCGGCGCCCGGCACATCGGCCGCGGGTTCGCGCGCGTCTACGAGCGCAACTTCCTCCGCTCGCTGCGCGGCAAGGTGGTCGCGAAGCGCGAGCGCTTCCCGGACCTCGCCGACGACGCGACGCTCCGACGCGCGCGCTCCATCTGGGACTTCGACGACGTCGTCACCGCGCCGGTGCACGGCTTCCGCGACGCCGCCGACTACTACGCGCGATCGAGCGCGCTCGGCTTCCTCGCCGGTGTGCACGTGCCGACGCTGCTCCTGAGCGCCGCCGACGATCCGTTCCTCCCCGCCGCGGTGCTCGACGAGGTGCGCGCCGCCGCCGCCGACAACCCCGCGCTGTACGTCGAGTTCACCGCGCACGGTGGCCACGTCGGTTTCGTCGGCGGCCGCGCGCCGTGGCGCGTCGAGTACTACGCGGAGCGGCGCACGTTCGAGTTTCTCGGAGAACGCCTTTGAACGCCTTTGAACGCCTTTGAACACCTTTGAACCGCAGAGGACGCGGAGGGCCGCAGAGGACTGCCTCTTCCTGCCCTTCTTGATTTGAACCACAGAGGACACGGAGGACACGGAGGAAACCTACAAGTGAAATGGTTCTCCTCCGTGTCCTCCGTGTCTTCTGTGGTCAATCGCAGTTGACGTTCTCTTCGACAGGTTCGAGGTGACAGGCGAGTACTCTGGGGATCCAACGGCGATGAGGAGGATCTCGAGATCTTTTCAATCGCACTTGGATCCCCAGGGCACTCGTCTATCCCCTCGCCCTATCAATGTTCTCCGCGGCCCTCTGCGTCCTCTGCGGTTAGATACCGACAAGCCCCCCGAGCACCAGCTCCGCGAGCAGGGCCGTGTCCACCTGCTCGATCGGATGCGGCGTGGCAGGCAGCACCGCGAGCTCGCCGTGCACCAGCGCGCGCCACGCGCCCGCCGTCTCCTCCACGGTCACCGTCGCGTCGCGGTCGCCCACCATCACGCGCACCGGGCAGCGCAGCCCGCCCAACACGCCGTCGGTGAGCGGCGCGTCGTCGCCGAGCGCGGTCAGCAGCGTCGCGGTGCGCGCGAGCACCGCTTCCCATCCGCCGGCGCCGGCGTGTCGTGCCGCGAGCGCGCCGGCGAAGCGCGGCACCTTCGCGCGGATCGTCGCGGGGTCGAGACGCCGGGCCTCACGGGCGGCGGTCTCCGCGTCCCAGCGGAACTTCGTGCCTAACGTCACGACGCGCGCCACGCGGTCGGGGTATGCCGCGGCGACGAGCAGCGCCACGTAGCCGCCCATGCTGTAGCCGAACAGCGTCCCCGGCCCCGTGCCCAGCGCGTCGAGCGCGTCGATCACGTTCTCCGCGAAGTGCGCCATCGCGAATGACCGGTCGCGCGGTGCGGTGCGCCCGTGGCCTTCGAGCTCCACGACCGATACGCGCGCGCCTCGCGCCTCCAACCGCTCCGCCAGCGGCGCGAGCTGCTCGGCGGCGCCGAGCGCGCCGTGGATCAGGAGGACGCGGCGTGCCGCGGGCGTCAGCGCTTCGTCCACACGAGCAGCACGCCGCAGTCTCTCGCGCGGGTCGTCGTGAACTCCGCCGGCACGCCGGTGCCGTTGCGATACAGCTCGAAGCCGAGCACCTCCTCCGGGCGTACGAGCGCGTCGAGGTCCTCGGCGGCGTCCATGACGAGCATCCCGTCGATGTAGACGTCCGGCTTGCACAGCGTGCCGCCCATGCCGCCGTGGATGAACAGCCGCTTCGAGCCGCTCATGGCGTTGATCGCGCCATAACGGCGCGGCAGGATCTCCACACCCGGCATGCGACGCAGCGCGTCGGTCGCGTCCACCGGGGCCGACTTCGCCATGTCGTCCGCGGACAGGAAGTGCCCCGCGGCGCTCCGCCGCTGTCGCTCGAAGAACGCCAGGCGCGCGCGCGCGACGAGCGCGTGGGCGCGCCCATCACGCGCACCGTCTCGAGCGTCGTGACGCGGCTGCCGAGCACGATCTCCGCGTCGCTCGCGCGTCGGCTCGACAGCTCCACCGGCACGCGCCGCGCGTCGAAGCCTAACGCGCGCGCCTCGACCGAGAATGTCCCCGACGGCAGCCCTTCGAGCACGAAGCGGCCGTCGTCGCCCGCATCGGCGCGCCGGTCGGTGCCGAGCAGCAGCACCCGCGCGCCCGACGCCGGACGGCCATCGGGGCGCCGCACGACGCCGCGCAGCGTCGCGTGCCCGCGCAGCCGCTCGGCGCCCGGATCCGGCGCCGAATCGTTAGGCGCCGCGGCGACCGTCGCGGCGGCGGAATCGGCGAGCCGGAAATCGCGACGCAGCACGCGCCCCGCCGGTACGCGCAGCTCCACCAGCCCTGCGCGTCGCCCCGGCGCCTCCGCGCCGCCGACGATCGGGTCGTCCGCCGGCACCCCGCAGATCGCGTAGTAGCCGCCGGGCCGCACGGCGGCGGGGATGCGACGCCGCTCGAGATGCACGCGCGCGCCGTCGCCGAGCGCGAGCTCCTGCCACGTCACGACGACGCGCGCCGAGTCGAGCGGCGCGTCGGTCTCCGCGTCGCGCACCTGGCCCACGATGGCGCCCGTGCTGTCGTCGGCGCGCGCCGTGCTCCCGCAGATCGCCGCGCGCAGCCGCGTGCCGCCGGGAATCGCGAGGTCGAGCCGCCGCGCCGTGTCCGCCGGGATGTCCACGACGTGCATCGACGGGTCGAGGCCGAGCAGGTCGAGCGCGGGATGCACGAACCCCGCGAGATACCGTCCCGGGCTCACGCCCGTGATGCGGTAGCGTCCGAGCGAGTCCGCTTCCGCGCTGAGCACGCGCGTCGGATCGCGCTCGGCGGCGAGCTGCACGAGCGCCCCGGCGAGCGGCGCGCCGCTCACGCTGTCGTACACCGTGCCCGTCACGGCGACCGTCTGCGCGCGCACGACGTGCGCGATCGTGAACGCGATCGCGCCCACCGAGAAGCGCGCCCGGCGCGTGAAGGAGAGGACTGTCCGTGGCATGAGTGATCCCAACCTACGAGCACCGCTGCACTCGGCAATGCCGCGTGTGACGTACCGGAATCGAACCGCGGCGGACGCAGAGGGCCGCAGAGGACCGTCCTCTTCGATCGAACCACAGGTTCGGGGTGCTGGGCGAGTACGACTGCGGATCCGACGGCGATGAAGAGGATCTCGAGATCTTTGCAATCGCACTTGGATCCCCGGAGTACTCGCCTGCCACCTCGCCCCATCGGTGTGCGCTGCGGCCCTCTGCGTCCGCTGCGGCTCACTCACGCAGCCAGGGCAGTTCTCCGCGTTCTCCGCGCCTCCGCGCGAGACGCCCGTCTCTCACCCCTCTCGCGCGATCTGCCCGAGCGCGGCCGGCGCGGCCCCGGCACCGCGACGCGCGCCCGCCGTCGCGAGCACCACGAGCGTGAGCGCGTACGGCAGCGCGAGGAAGAGCTGATACGGCAGCGCCCAGCCCATCGCCTGGAACAGGTACTGGAGCGCGCTCGCCGCACCGAACAGCAGCGCACCCGCGGCGACGCCTAACGGATGCCATCGCCCCAGCACCACGATCGCCACCGCGATGAAGCCGCGCCCCGCGCTCATCCCTTCCGCGAACGTTCCCGCCTGCGCGAGCACGAGCGTCGCGCCGGCCACGCCGCCCATCGCGCCGCCGAACAGCACGGCGCCGAATCGCACGCGCCGCACCCGGATCCCCGCCGCCTCCGCCGCCTCCGGTCGCTCGCCCACGGCGCGCAGCGCGAGTCCCGCGTGCGTGCGGTACATCCACCACCACACCGCGGGCACGAGCGCGTACAGCGCGTACGTCGCGGGCGGCTGCGCGAACAACGCGCGTCCCACCACCGGCAGCGCGGCGAGCCCCGGCACCGCGCGCGGCGGCGTGGTCGGCGTCGACAGCGCCGCGCCGACGTCGCCGTACAGCATGCGATACAGGGCGCCCGTCAGGCCGAGTCCCAACAGCGTCACCGCGGTGCCGGTGATGATCTGGTCGCTGCCGCGCGCCACGGCGAACACGGCGAACACCGCGGCGATCGCGGCGCCGGCGAGCGCCGCGGCCGCGAACCCTGCCAGCGTCCCCGCCGCGCCGGCGCCGACGAGCGCCGCCAACGCCCCGGCGATGATCGCGCCCTCCACGCCGATGTTGATGAGCCCCGCGCGCTCCACCACCGCCTCGCCTAACGCGGCGTACGCGAGCGGCGTCGCGGTGCGCACGGTCGCCTCGAGGAAGCCGCCGAGGGCCGAGTCGGGCACCGCGTCAGTCCCTCCGCCCCGTGGCCCGCGACGTCGCGAGCAGCGCGAGCAGGATCATCGCCGCCTCCACCACCGACGCGAGCACCGACGGCACACCCGCGTCGCGCTGCATCGCCGCGGCGCCCGCCTCCAGCGCACCGAACAGGATCCCGGTCCCCACCACGCCTAACGGATGCAGCCGCGCGAGCAGCGCCACCGCGATCGCCGTGTAGCCGTAGCCCGGCGACAGGCTCTCGTACAGCGCGTAGGTCACCCCCGTCACCTCCACCGCGCCGGCGAGCCCCGCCAGCGCGCCGCTGACGAGGAACGCGCCCGCCTCCACGCGTCCCACGCGCACGCCGCCGCTCGTCGCCGCGGCGAACGGGTTGAGCCCCACCGCGCGCAGCCGGAACCCCGCCGCCGTCGTGCGCAGCATCCACCACAGCGCCACCGCGCACGCGAGCGCGAGCGCGAACCCGACGTGCAGTCGCGACCCCTGCACGAGCAGCGGCAGCCGTGCCCCCGACGCGAGCGACGACGACTGCGGGTAGATGCGCGTCGGCTCCTGCAGCGGACCGCGCACGAGCCACCCCACCGCGTTCAGCGCGACGAAGTTCAGCATGAGCGTGCTGATCACCTCGAGCACGCCGAAGCGTCGGCGCAGCACGGCGGCGATCCCCGCCCACGCCGCGCCGGCCGCCGCGCCCGCGAGCAGCTCCGTCGGCACGGCCAGGCCGCCTAACGAGGCCGCCCACCGCACCCCCACCGCGGCGGCCGCCGTCCCGCCGGCCAGCAGCTGCCCCTCGGCGCCGATGTTCAACACGCCGGCCCCGAACGCGACCGCGACCGCGAGTCCCGACAGCACGAGCGGCGTCGCGCGCACGAGCGTCGCCGAGACGATCGCGTACGACGTGCCTAACGAGCCACGCCACAGCGCGTCGAACGCGGCGCGCGCGTCGTAGCCGCCGGCGGCCAGCAGGAGAGCGAGCACGCCCGCCGCGGTGAGCGCGGCCGCGAGAGCGAACGCCGCGCGCCGGAGCGCGTTGGACATGGCGTCGGGCGCCCTGGCAGGCGCGGGGTCGAGCACCGCGTCGCGCGTCGGCGTCAGTCGCTCCCGCGCAGATCCACCGCCGGCGCCACCGAGGCCGCGCCGGCGCCCGCGCCCGCGCCGCGCGAGCGGAACACGCGGTACTCCACCACGCCGCTGTCGCACACCAGCCGCGCCTCCGAGTACGGCACGCCGAAGTACGTGTACGCCCGCACCCGCGCCTCCAGCCCGCCGCACCGGCGCGCCGCGGCGCTCGTCGGATGCGAGTCGGGCACGCGGCGCACGCTCACCACGCGCAGCGTGCGCACCACGCCGTGCCGCTCGATCGGGCCGTTCCACAGCCGCGACGCGCTCACCTTCGCGTTGCGCGCGTACGGCCGCAGGTCGCTCGGCAGCGCGCCCACGCCGTCGTCGATGATCCACCGCGGCACCGCCGCGCCGAGCGTCAGCACCAGCACCTTCCAGCCGACGCTGATCGCGCCCAGCGTCAGCAGCAGCCGGCGGCGGGACCGGCCGCGCGGCGTGGGCGCGGAAGTGGGCGGCGTGGTGGGCGGCACGGGGCGAGTAAGCTAGTCGTCGGAGCGTGGGATCACCGGCACGCGCGGAGCGCTTCGTCGCCGAGCACGGCGACGTCGCCGTCCACCAGCGGGTGACGGGCCGCGTCGTCCCACACGATCGCTCGCAGCAGCGCGTCGCGCGTCCGTGCCACCGCGCTGTCGCCGAGCGCGGGGTTCCACGGACCGCCGAGCGTGGAGCGCGCCTCCCACGACCACCGCGCCGGCGCCGCCCACTGGCGGCCGCGCGAGCGCAGCATCCCGCGGGCGCGCGACTCCGCCGCCGCGCCCAGCAGCGCCGACCGCCACGTCCCCGCCGTCGCCTTCGCGGCCGGCTCCGTCACGCACGACAGCGGCATCGTGAGCCCGAACGAGCGGATCGCGCGCTCCGTCCCCCACCACGGCATCGTGCTCCAGGTCGAGCGCACGAGCGACAGCGCCGACGGCGCGCCCGTCATTCCCCAGCGCGCGAGGAACCGGTCGCGCGACACCGGCGGCACGACCGTCATGTCGCCGAGCAGCCGCACGAGCGCGTCGGCCACGCCGTCGCCCGCCTCCGGCGGCACCACGCCGGCGTACCCCGCCAGCGCCTCGTCCTGCACCGCCGACAGGGCGCCGTTCGAGCGGCCCGCCGCGGCGAGCGCCGTCGCCACGTACCAGTCCACGCCGCGGGCGAACAGCTCCGCCGGGCGCTCCGGGCTTCCGCCGCTCCCCGCCGGCGCGTTGCGCGGGCGCGCTGCCGTGAGCCCGCGCACCGCCACCGCCAGGGTGCCGCCATTGCCCTGGGTGCGCACCAGCCGGTCGGTGCTGTACGTGCCACGCACCGCGAGTCGCGTTCGCGCCGTCTGCCAGTCGAGGTCGTGCGCGAGCTCGTGCGCGATCGTTCCCGCGCCGCTCGCCGCCGGCAGGTACAGCGTGCGCGACGACGGGTCGTGGAGCGCGAGCGCGCTGTCCCGCTTCGCGCTCTCGCCCACCCGCACCGCCAGCCCGTCGAACTCCGCCCACGGCAGAACTGTGCGCAGGTCCTCGAGCGCCGCCGCGAGCTGGGCGAGATGATACGGCCGCCACGCCGCCGGCACCGACGCGTCGAACGTCACCGTGCGCAGCCCGAACCGCGCCACGAGCGCCTCCGGCGTCGCCGTCGCCGCGTTCGTCCCGCGCGGATCGGCGATCGGAAGCAGCGTGTCCTGGGCGAACGGGCGCATCGACACTGCGGCGGCCAGCGCGACCCCGGCGACGTCGGGGGGCGTGCCCACCGGCGTCTGGGCGGCGAGCCCGAGCTCGGCCACCAGCGTCTCCTCCGAGCGCACGCGATCCGCGAACCGCCGCCGCACCCCCGCCAGCGCGGCCCCCCGCGCCGCCACCGAGTCGCCGTCCGCCACGCGGCGAGTCGCGTCGCGCTCGAGCTGCCGCCGATACGCCGCCGCGGCCACCGCCACCGGCGCCTCCGGCGGACCGCCACGTACGCTCGGCAGCTCCGCGAGCCGGCGCGCGGTGCGCGGCGGCAGGAGCGTGGGTGCCGACTCCGCGATCGTCGTCGACTCGCGTCCAACGCCACTGGAGTCGGGGACGACGCGCTCGGCGGCGTCGGTCTCTCGGCGCAGCTCGTCGCGCAGCGCGACGCCGGCGCGCACCGCGGCCGCTTCGTCCGGACGCAGCGCGGCGCTCAGCAGCGGCGCCTCGACCGCGAACCGCCGATCGGCCCGCCACCGCACGAGGAGAGCGAGCGCGTCGGGCGTGTCCTCGTGGTCGGCCGCGGAAGCGCGGAGCAGGCGGAGCGCGTCCTCGCGCGCCAGCCGCCGGTCGCGCACCTGCGCCGCCACGCGCGTCGCCACGGTCGCCGCCGATCCCGAGAGCGTGCCCTCCGCCACGGCCAGCGAGTAGCCGATCCGCACCGCGGCCTCGCCCGTCCGCGCGTCGTCCTCGCCGAACACCACGCTGTCGATGAGTGCGCGGTGGCGCGACACCGGAATCGGCCCGATCCCCGTCGCTGCCCGGAACGCCGTCGCGTCGGTCGCGTAGACCAGCCCGCTGTCCTGGGCCGTGCGCGCGAGCACCGCCCACGCCACCGTGCGGCCGAGCGCCGCCGGGAGCCGCGGGTCGCGCAGCGCGAACTCCGCGAGCCGGAATGGGCTGCCCGTGCCGAGCGCCGCCCGTGCGAGGTAGCCGAGCGCCAGTACCCCGTCATCATCGAGCGACGGCGTAGTGGTGTGGGACAGCTCGTCGAGCCAGGCCAGCCGCTCGAGCGAGTCCGCGGCGGCGGTGGCCCGCGCCATCGCGCTCCGGTCGTTCGCCGCCACCCCGCCGCGCCGGTCGCGGGAGTAGCCCGCCGTCGCGGCGAGCCCGCCGAGCAGGATCGCCATCCCGGCGCCGATGAGCGGACGGTGCGCCGACAGCCATCGCGCGACCGCGCGCGGGAGCTTCCGCACCCGCCGCCCGGTCGTGCGCCGTCCCATCGTGTCGCCAGCCTGCTCCACGGTGCGCCTCGTCACCTGCGTTCGACTCTTCCCGCGCGTCGCGGGTTTCGTACGGGGCTATACCCGGTCCGCTCGGTCGAGTTGCGGATCGGCGTCGAGTCCCAGCATCGCGCGGCCTACCGCCTCACGATCCGCGGGCACGTCGGTCACGCGGCCACCGTACATCGCCACGACACGATCGGCCAGCGCGAGCACCTCGTCCAGATCCGTCGAGTGAACCACCACGGCCGCGCCCGCATCGCGCGCCGCGCGGAGCCGCTCGTGCACCGCCGCCGTCGCCCGCACGTCGAGCCCTCGCGTGGGGTTCTCGGCCACGAGCAGCGGCGGCGGCGTCGCGTCCGCGGCGAGCTCGCGCGCCACGACGAGCTTCTGCTGATTGCCGCCCGACAGTGAGCGCGCCGACGCCCGGGGGCCGGGCGCGCGGACGTCGAACCGGGCCAGCAGATCGGCCGTACGCCGGCCGAGCGCGCGCCACGGCACCAGGCCGCGTCGCGCGCCGGCGCCGTGCAGCGCCACGTTCTCCGTGAGCGACGCGTCGAGCAGCAACGCGTCACGATGCCGGTCCTCGGGGATGAAGCCGGCTCGCTCCGGACGCTCCAGCGTCCCCGCCGAGGCAGCGGTCCGCCCGGCGAGTGCGCGCAGTAGCTCGTGCTGCCCCGCCCCCTCCACCGCCGCGAGGCCGAGGATCTCGCCGGCGCGCACCTCGAGCGTCGCGCCGCGAACCCGCTCCACGCCGCGCGCGTCCACCACCCGGAGCCCCACCGCGCGCGCCACCACCGCGCCGGGCGCCGCCGCGCCGCGCGGCGCGGGCGGCGGCGGGGGCTCGCCGAGCACGAGCTCGGCCAGGCGCGCTTCCGTGGCGTCGGCGGTGCCTAACGCGCCGGCCGTGCGGCCGCGGCGCAGCACCGTCACGTCGTCCGCGAACGCGAGCGCGTCGCGCAGACGGTGCGTCACGAGCACCACCGTGTGGCCGTCGTCCACGAACGTGCGCAGCCAGCCGAGCAGCTCGCGCGACTCGGCGGGCGTGAGCACCGCCGTCGGCTCGTCGAGGATCAGGGTGCGCGCGTCGCGGGCGAGCGCCTTCACGATCTCCAGCCGCTGCTGCGCCGCCACGCCTAACGATCCGGCGACCGCCGCGGGATCGAGCGCGAGCCCCGTGCGTTCCGCCACCGCGCGCACGCGGGCCGCCGCGGCGGCCGCGTCGTATCGCCCGCGCCCGCCGAGTGCGACGTTCTCGGCCACCGTCATCGCGGGCACGATCGTGAAGTGCTGATGCACCATGCCGACGCCGGCCGCGATCGCGTCGGCGGGCGACGTGAGGCGGCGCGGCGTGCCCTCGACGAGGATCTCCCCCGCGTCCGGACGCAGCATCCCGAACGCGACGCGCATGAGCGTCGTCTTGCCGGCGCCGTTCTCGCCGAGCACGGCGTGCAGCGTGCCCGCACGCACGACGAGCGACGCGCCGTCGAGCGCCGTCGCCGTGCCGAACCGCTTCGTCACGCCGCGCAGCTCGAGCGCCGTGCGGCCCGTCGCCGAGGTCACCCGCCGTTAGGCATGTCGCCGGATGCGCCGTTCCCGTCCACGAGCTCGGAGAACGCGCTCGGCAGATCCCCCGCCGCCACGATGTCGGCGACGACGGCGGCGATCGTCGCGCGCGACGTGTCGTCGGCGAGCACGAGGTCCGATGCCCACAGGTACCGCCCGCCGAGGTTCTCCCCCGACTCGGCGCAGTTGCGGCGCAGCGACTCCACGTGCGCGAACGCGCAGAACGTCGCGATCCACCGACTGCCGTCGCCTAACGTGACGACGACGTCCGTCACCGCGTCCGACGGCTCCCACTCTCCCTCGGGCCACTCCTCGGCCTCGATCCACAGCTCGAACGACGGCTCGGGCATGCTCGGTTCCCGGTGATGAAGGTGCCGGGAAGATATCACTCGCGCACGAGCACCATCTCCCGCACGCCGCGCACGCCGCGCTGCGACCGCGGCGTCACGTCCCGCGACCGCACGCCGACGCCGTCGCGCTTCCGCACCCAGTAGTCGATCAGGCGGTTGCCCGTCGTGACCACCAGTCGCCAGCAGTCGAACGTGCCGGCGGGGACCGTGACGCGCTCCTCGGCCACCACGCGCAGCTCGATCGGATACAGCACGTCGTCGGCGCGCACCGCCCACCCGGTCGACGTCACGCGTCCCGTCCACCCGCGCGACAGCTCCACCGCGCCGAGGAACACCGGTGTGAACGGATCGGTCAGCACCGGCCGCGCGTCGTCGGGCAGCCGTCGCGCGATCGGGCGGCTCACCCGGCGCCCGTCGTTGTCCTCGCCGTCCATCCGCCCTAGCAGGCTGTCGCCGACGAACCGCTGCGTCATGCCGAGCTTCGGGTAGTTCGCATTGTACGGCGCCAACCGCTCCACGCGCGCGAGCGGGCGCAGGTCGTCGCGCGCCGCCCACGCCGTGTCCGTCTCCACCTTCGTCGGCGGGCCGTCCGGATCGTCCGCGAACTCCTCGTGCCGCCACACCGCGCGCCACGCCGGCACACCGGCTACGCGCGCGGTGTCCACGCGCAGCACCGCGCGCCCGGTCGTGCGGCGGCCGCTCAGCTCCATCCAGTCGATCGCGAAGACGAGCGTGCGCGGACGGAGCCGCACCGCATGGGTCGGCGTCGCCGGCGGGAGCGCCACGCGCGGCGGCCGCACCTGCGCGTCCGCGACGCCGACGAACATCCCGCCGCTGCCCGCGCCGAGCCACTGGTCCGCATCGCGGTGCTCGGCGCGCCGGTGCGTCGGCCACCACGTCACGGCGACGGCGGCCGCGGCGGCCGCGGCGAGGACCGCGGCGCGGGGCATCCCACGCCGGCGCGGCTCCGGCCACGCGTTCGGCAGGATCGCGCGGTCGCCCCGCGCGCGGTCGGCGAGCACGCGCGCGAGCAGCTCGGGAGACGGCTCGGGCTCCGGCAGCCGGCGCAGCGCGTCGCGCAGCCCACGCCGGAACGCGACCGTCGCGCGGCACTCGGCACACCGCACCAGATGCGCGGCGACGTGGGCGCGGTGGGCCCGCGCGTCCTCCATCGCCTCGCTCGGATCCGGCTCGGCGTATCGCTCGAGCGCGCGCGGGCTCGGGTGTCGGGTGACGATCGAACGAAGCGTGGCCAGCATGGCGAGCCTCACGGGGTTCCGGCGCCGAGCGCTTGGCGCAGCGCCGCCACGGCGCGGTGCAGCCGCACCTCCGACGCGCCGCGCGTGATGTCGAGCAGCGCCGCGACCTCGGCGTGCGAGTAGCCCTCGATCTCCTTCAGCACGAGCACCGCGCGCAGCGCGTCCGGCAGCGCGTCGATCGCGCCCTGCAGCGCCAGCGCGTCGATCGCGTCGAGCGTGTCGAGCGCGCCGGTCGCGTCATGCACGGACGGCGGGGGCGTCAGCGTCACCTCGCGCGCTCGGCGGCGCGACCGCAGCCGGTTCAGCGCCATCCGCGCGGTCACGCGCTTGAGCCACGACTCCAGACTGCCGCGCTCCTCGTAGCGGCGCAGCGCCTCGGGGAGGCCGAGGAAGACGTCGTGCACCACGTCCTCGGCGTCCGCCGTGGAGCCGAGCAGCCGGCGCGCGAGCGCGAGCAGGGCGCGCGCGTGTCGCGCGTAGAGCTCTCCGAGCGCGTCCGGGTCCCCGGTCCGCGCACGTGTGGTCAGGTCGAGCACGATCGGAGCGGCCGGCGACGGAGGAAGCATGAACGCGTCCAGGGATGTCGTGCCCCAAACACCTCCCGTCGCGCGAACCTTACATCATCGGTCGCACGACCGTCGCGCTACTGGCCGCCGGTGCGCACGCGGAGCGCCGGCTGCAGCTGAAGCCCGGCCACCCGCACCGGTCCGCCCGTCGGCACCGTCACCCACCTCGGTCCCGCGGGCAGCACCAGGCCGGCGACGCCGCCTATCCCGCCGCCCAGCGCGATGCCGGCGAACGTGAAGACGAACTCCGCGAGCCCGCCGTCGTCGCACGACGAATTGACGCAGTCGGTGGCCGCGCCCGCGAACAGCCGTCCGACCGTGCCCCCCGCCGCGGCGCCGACGAGCAGGCCGACGACGGTGTGTACGGCGCGCGAGCCGCGCGACCCGTGCGCCACCTCGAGCGACGTCACGCTGCCCGGCGGATACACGAGCGACGGGCACCCGGCCCACCGGCTCGTGTTCGCGAGCACCAGCGTGTCCGCCTGCCACGCCGACACGCGGGCCTCGCACTGGATGGCCCGCCCGCGCGTGTCGCGCGTCGCCACGCGCAGTCGCACGCAGTCCGTCGCGGCGACCGCGGTCGCCGCGACCGCGGTCGTCGTGTCCTGGGCGCGCGCCCACGCCGGAGCGCCTAACGCGAACGCCAGCGCGGTGCCCGCGCGTCGCCACGACCGACTCACGTCGCCACCTCCAGTGCTGCCTAACGTTTCGCGCGCCGGCTCGCGTCGTACGCGGCCGTCGCGCCGACGCTGGGCAGCGCGACGATCAGCGCGCTCGCCAGCACGCAGCCGACGTGACACGCCTTGGCCGGCGCGTCGTTCGGGCGTCGCACGGCCCGCGCCACGAGCATGCTCGCCGCGCCGCCGAGCACCGCGCCACCCACGGCGGCCGGGTACGAGCCGACGCCCGGCCCGCGCGCGCCGACGAGGCTCACGGCGCCCGCCGTGCCTAACGCCGTTCCCACGTATGCCCCCACGTCCGCCGCGCGCGACGCGGCGTCGTCGGACGCGCCGAGCCAGCGCGCGACCTGCCGCGTGGCGAGCCCTCCGCCCACGTAGCCCACCGGCAGCGCGACCGTCCCGGCGGCCACCTGCGCCGCCACGCGGCCCGCGCCGATCGACGGCACGCCACTCTGCGCGCTCAGCGCGCCGGGCAGCAGTGCCAGCGCGGCGCCTAACGCGAGCGAGCCGCGGCGCACGCTCACAGTCCCGTGGGCTCGCCGACGAACGTCCACGGGAGCCCGAACCGCGACTCGAGCCACGCACCGACCGCGCGCACGCCGAGCGTCTCCGTCGCGTAGTGCCCCGCGTAGATCACCGTCACGTCGCGCTCCGCCGCGTCCACCGCGGTGTGGTGCGGCCCCTCGCCGACGACGAGCGTGTCGAGCCCGCGCTCGCCGGCCTCGCGTAGCGTGTCGCTCGACGCGCCGGCGCCGGTGCAGATCCCCCATCGCCGGGTCCTGCGCCCCGGCGCGATCGGCGTGTGGCGCAGCGCGCCGCCCCACCGGGCCGCGAACGCCGACGCTCGTGCCGCGATCTCCGCCGTCTCCATGTCCGCCTCCCCACTCACGCCGACGTCGATCGTCTTGTACCGCGCGAACCCGCCGTCGGGCACGAGGCCGAGCTCCCGCGCGAGCAGCGCGTTGTTGCCGAGTGTGGGATGCATGTCGAGCGGCAGGTGCGACGCGTATACCGCGACGTCCCGCGCGAGCAGGGTGCGGAGCCGCTCGTACGCCGGCCCCACGATCGGCTGCGCGCCGCCCCAGAACATCCCGTGGTGCACGACGAGCAGATCCGCGCCCGCCGCCGCCGCGCCCTCGGCCGCCGCGCGAGAGAAGTCCACCGCCGTCGCCACTCGGCGCACGACGCCCGCGTTCGCGAGCTGCAGGCCGTTCACCGCGCCGCCGTAGTCCGGCACGTCGCGCGTGCGCAGCTCCGCGTCGAGCGCGTCCACGACGTCTCGCAGCGAGGCGTCGACCGGACTCACTTGCCCTCCGCGCTGAACGCGCCCGACATCATGAGGCGGCGCACGGAGTCGACTCTCGCCTGCACCGCCGCGGGCACGCGCGACGCGAGGGTGGGGTTCGGCACCCACGTCACGACGTCCTCGCGCATGCCTAACGTGATGACGCGTGGGCGGAACGAGCCGTCCTTCACCTCCCGCGCCACGAGCAGCAGCGCGTGCGGCAGGTCGATCACCACGCTGCCTAACGTGACGTCGGGCGCCACCGCGTTCTGGTTCGAGTTCGACCCGACGACGTAGACGCCCCCGCCGGCGCGCTCCTTCGCCGCCTGGAACACTCCGAGCCCCGCGGCGTCCGCGTTCTGAAAGATCACGTCCGCGCCGCGCCCGATCTGCGCGAGCGCCTGCTCCTTCCCCGCGCTCACGTCGTCCCAGTTGCCGATGAACGACGACAGCACCGCGACCTTCGGGTTCACCGTCTTCGCCGCCGCCGTGAACGCCGCGAAGCTGGCCTTCACCGGCGGGAGCTCGGTGCCGCCGATCATGCCGATCGTGTTCGACTTCGTCATCGCGCCGGCCACGAGCCCGGCGAGATAGCTCGCGTCCTCGAACCCGAACGTCAGCCCGGCCACGTTCGCGGCCGTCGAGTTCCCCGACGTCGTCACGTACACCGTCTTCGGGTACGACGGCGCCACACGCAGCGCGGCCTCCTGGAACTCGAAGCCGTGGCCGATGACGAGCTGGTAGCCCTGCGCCCCGTACTGCCGGAAGTTCTCCTCGAACTCCGCCGGCGTCTTCGTCTGGATGTGGCTGATCCGCGCGCCGAGCGAGTCGCGGATCGCTTTCAGCCCATTGTACGCCCCCGCGTTCCACGACTGGTCGGTGATCGGCCCGGGCGTCAGCAGCGCGACCCGGAACGCCGAGCTGCCGCTGTCCGCCGCCGCCGTCCCGCCGCTCGAAGACCGCTCCCCGCGACCGCACGCCGCGACACTCGCCCACACCGCCATGTGGACAACTGTGGAGAACCGGCGCGAGACTCTGGGGAAATCCACGTAAGCGCTTGCCAAGTATAGTCTTGAGTGATGTGGAAAACTTCTCGGCCGGTCAGTCCAACCGGATGCCGAGGGTGTCCAGCAGCCGGTCGAAGTCGTCGGCGTTGTAGAACGCGAGCCGGATCTCGCCGCGATCGCGGTCGCTGAGCTCCACCTTCACGTCGGTCTGCAGCTGCCGACGCAGGTGGTCCTCGATGCGCCGCACTTCCGCCGTCCGGAACGGCGACTCCGCCGGCTCGCCGCCGCCGTCGGCGCGGCGCGCTCGTTCCGGCCGCACGCTGCGCTCCGACGATTCGCGCACGCGCCGCTCCACGTCCCGCACCGAGAGGCCGTTCGTCGCCGCGTCGCGGGCGAGGTCGGTCATCGCGCGCTCGTTCGACAGCCCGAGGAGCGCGCGGGCGTGGCCGTGGGTGAGCTTCCCTTCCTGCACCATGCGCCGGACGCTGGCCGGGAGGCCGAGCAGCCGGAGCATGTTGGTGATCGTCGTGCGGTCCTTGCCGACGACCTCCGCCACCTGCTGCTGCGTCAGTCCGAACTCGGCGATCAGCCGCTGGTAGCCCTCCGCTTCCTCGATCGGGTTCAGGTCGGCGCGCTGCAGGTTCTCGACGAGCGCCAGGGTCAGCAGCGTCTGGTCGTCGATCTCTTTCACGATCGCGGGGATCTCCGTCCAGCCGAGACGGGTCGCGGCGCGGTAGCGGCGCTCGCCGGCGATCAGCTCGTAGCCGCCGCCGCCCGTCGGACGCACGGTGATCGGCTGCAGCAGCCCGTTCGCGCGCAGGCTCGACTCGAGGTCCGCCAGCTCCTCGGGTCGGAACTCCTGCCGCGGCTGATATGGATTCGGCCGGATCTGCCCGATCGGCACCGTCCGCAGCGCGCTCGGCGCTTCGACCGCCTTTGGCTCCTCCCCTCCGCGTTTGGTGGCGAGGAGTGCCTCGAGCCCGCGTCCCAGCCGCCGCGGCTTGTCAGTCGACATGGCTGGTCCTCCGGGTCGCGCTCAGCCAGCGGTACTCGACCACACCGAGCGCCGTGAATGCAATCAGCGCCACCACCGCGACAGTCGCGCGACCTCCGAACGCCATTCGGCCGAACGGACCGCTCTCGGCGGGCCCGAGCAGCGCGAGCGCGCAGACGACGCAGAGCGCCACGCGGGCAACGAGCAGCAGGATCGGTGGCGCGATCGGACGGTGATCCTCGCGCGCTCGACGAACGCGCATCCAGATCGACCGACCGAGTATCCCCCCGAACGCGGCACCGAGTACCCCAACGAACTCCGGGTCTGCTCCGCCGACCGCCGATTCGGCACCGCGAGCGACGACGGTCCCGAGGGCCGCGCCGGCGAGCATTGCGATCAGGAATCCCGAGCGGGCGAACGGTCTCGACACGGTGCTCACGACGCGGCCGCTCCGGCCGGCTCGGCGGCCTCCTGGCGCGTGCGCTCCATGAGCTCGCGGGCGACGGCCATGTACGCCTGCGCGCCGACCGACGCCACGTCGTACAGGATGATCGGCTTCCCGAAGCTCGGCGCCTCCGCGAGCCGCACGTTCCTCGGCACGATGGTGCCGAACACCTTCGCGCCGAAGTACTCGCGCGCGTCGGCCGCGACCTGACGCGAGAGGTTGAGCCGCGCGTCGTACATGGTGAGCAGCACGCCGGCGATCCCGAGCCGCGGGTTCACCCCCTGCTGCACGAGGTGCACGGTGTTCAGCAGCTGGGAGAGCCCCTCCAACGCGTAGTACTCGCACTGGAGCGGGATGAGCAGCGCGTCGGCCGCGGCGAGCATGTTCACCGTGATCAGGCCGAGCGACGGCGGACAGTCGATCAGCACGTAGTCGTATCGGTCGCGCACGGTGCCGATCGCATCGCGCATGGCCTCCACCCGGCGCTCACGATCCACGAGCTCCACCTCGGCGCCGGCCAGGTCAGGGGTCGCCGGGACCACATCCAGGTGCCGGAACTGCACCCCACGGTGCATCGCGTCGTCGAGCGACGTCTCGCCGAGGAGCACGTCGTACAGCGTGGTGCCGACGTCGTCGCGGGCGATTCCGATGCCACTCGTCGCGTTCCCCTGAGGGTCGGCGTCGACGAGGAGGGTGCGCTGCTCCGCCACGGCGAGGCTCGCCGCGAGATTGACGGCTGACGTCGTCTTCCCGACGCCCCCTTTCTGATTGGCGATGGCGAGGACGCGAGTCACGCGAGAGGTCCGGTCGGGATGGTACGGCGTTCCACGGCAGTGTTTCGGAGATCTGGGCCCATTGGCGCTCGGCGCGATGGAAGATAGTGGCGCCGCGACCGGCCGTGTGGGCCCGAATGTTTCACGTGGAACGTTTCGAACGCATCGGGCTCTACCATGGAAAAGCGGCGGGCGGAGCGTTTCACGTGAAACGTCCCGCCCGCCGTGCGCTTACGGTCACGTCCGGATACGGACGCGCCGGCTTCAGGTACCCGGCACGAACCGCCAGCGCGCGCTCACCTGCGCGTTCAGCGTCTGGGTTCCCTCACTGATCGGCGTCGCCGCCGGCGCCGCGGCCGCGCGCGCCATCTCCATCATCGGGCGCGGCGGCGGCGCGTACGAGATCCCCGAGGTGAGCTCGAGCAGCTCGCCGAGTCGCCCGCCGGCCGCCGCCGCCATCGCCTCGGCGTCGGCGCGGGCGCGCGCGACCGCGTTCTGGAGCGCGCGCCGGCGCGCGACGTCCTCCTGCGACGAGTAGAACGCGAGCGACGACACCAGGTTCGCCCCCTTCGAGAGCGCGGCATCGAGCACGGCGCCGACCTGCTCCACCTTCCAGACGTCGACCACCACCGTGTTCTGGACGTTGTAGCCCGTGATCCGGCTTCGCCGGGTCGTGTTGTCGTAGGTCTGCTCCGGGTAGACGTTGTACCCCTGGGTCGAGATGCGCTCTGCAGGGATCCCGAGCGCCATGATGGCGTTGATCACCGCCTGCTGCAGCGTCGCGTTCCGGCTCGCCGCGTCGGCGGCCGTGGGGGCCTGGGTCTGGACGCCGATCGACACGCGGGCGCGATCGGGTGTGACCTCCGTCTCCCCGACGGCGCTCACCGCGATCTCTGGAACGCGCTGCAGCGTCGGCGCGGCGGGCTGCTGCGCCCCGAGCGCGTGCGTGGCCACAGCGAGGATCAGCATGGACGAGAGAAGACGCATGGATGCTCCGAGGTTGTGTGAAGGGGAGGCGGCCATCGTCGCACGCCTCCTCCAGGGAGACGTCGTCGGGGCGGCGACTTGCACATCGGCGACGGCCCGGGCCGCGCCGGCGTCCGTCACCCCTGCTGCCCGACGAGCCCCCGCGGACCCGAGGCGCGCCGCCAGCGCTCCACCTCGATGACGAGGTTCTGGAGGTCTGCGGGCGTCACGCCCGGGATGCGCGCCGCCTGCGCGAGCGTCATCGGTCGCTGCGCGGACAGCTTCTGGCGCGCCTCGATCGTGAGCGACCGCATCGTCTCGTAGGGCAGCTCCGCCGCGAGCGCGAAGCCGCCCATGCGCTGCAGCTTCTCCGCAGCCCGACGCTCGCGCACGTAGTACCCGGCATACTTCAGCTCGAGCTCCGCGGTCACGAGGGCCTCACCGCCCTCGTCGATCGGAGCGCCCGCCGCGGCCAGGAGCTCGGCCAGACCGATCCCCGGCCGGCGCACGAGCTCCGCGACCTTCAGGGCATGCGAGAGCGGGGCCGTACCGCTTCGCTCCACGAGCGCCGCCGCCTGCTCCGGACGGATGGTCGTGCGGCGCGCGGTCTCGGTGAGCGCGTCCTCGCGCTCCATCCGGCGCGCCACCGCCGCCCGCTCCGGCGCGTCGTACAGACCGAGCCGCTCGGCCACCGGCGCCAGCCGCCGCAGCGCGTTGTCCTGACGCACCGTGAGCCGGAACTCGGAGCGCGACGTGAACAGCCGGTACGGCTCGTCGACGCCGCGCGTGACGATGTCGTCGGCCAGCACGCCCAGGTACGAGGTCTCCCGACCGAGGACCAGCGGCTCGCCCCGACCGAGCGCCGCGAGCCCCGCGTTCAGTCCCGCGAGCACCCCCTGCCCGGCCGCCTCCTCGTACCCCGTCGTGCCGTTGATCTGCCCGGCGAAGTACAGACCCGGCACCGCGCGCACCTGGAACGTCAGGCCGAGCTGCGTCGGCGGATAGTAGTCGTACTCGATCGCGTACCCGGCGCGCGTCATCCGCACCTGCTCCAGCCCACGGACCGTGCGCAGCGTCCGCAGCTGCACCTCCGCCGGCAGCGACGTGGAGAGGCCGTTCACGTACATCTCCGTCGTCTCCAGCCCCTCGGGCTCGAGGAACAGCTGGTGGCGCGCCGCCTCGGGGAACTTCACGATCTTGTCCTCGACCGACGGGCAGTAGCGCGGCCCACGCGACGCGATCGCGCCCCCGTACATCGCCGACTCGCCGATGTGGGTCGCGATGATCTCCTTCCCCGCGTCCTCGAGATGGGTGATGAAGCACGGGAGCTGCGTCAGCGGCTCGAGCCCCGGATCCTCGAAGTGCGACCACCGGTAGGCGAACGCCCCGAGCTCGCTCTCCTGCTTTTCCACCCGGGTAAAATCGACACTACGGCCGTCGATCCGGGGAGGCGTTCCGGTCTTGAAGCGCGCGACGGTGAGGCCGGCCGCCTCGAGTTGCTCGGCGAGATGGGTCGTCGGCGCCTCGCCGGCGCGACCGCCTCCGATCTGGGTCGTGGTGCCGATGTGGATGCGGCCGCGCAGGAACGTGCCGGTCGTGATCACCACGGCGCGGGCGCCGAACCGGCGCCCCTCCAGCGTCTCGACCCCCGCGGCGCGGCCGTCGTCCATGATCAGGCGCGCCACGGTTCCCTGGATCGTCAGGAGGTTCGCGTGTCGCTCGAGCAGGGTCCGCACGGCCCGGCGATACAGCCCCCGGTCGCACTGCGCGCGCGGGGCCCACACCGCGGGCCCCTTGCTCCGGTTCAGCATGCGGAACTGCAGCGTCGCCCGGTCGGTCGCGCGTCCCATGATGCCGCCCAGCGCATCGACCTCGCGCACGACCGTGCCCTTCGCCACCCCGCCGATCGCAGGGTTGCACGACATCTGACCGATGGTCTCGAGCGCGCTCGTGACGAGCGCGACGCGCGCGCCGAGCCGCGCCGCCGCCACGGCGGCCTCCGTGCCGGCGTGTCCGCCGCCCACGACGATGACGTCGAACTCCGCTTCCAGCCACGACATGCGTTGGAAGCTAACGGCGCGTGCCGGCCGATGCCGAACATCGTTCTGGAACGGCGCCCCCCGATTGGGGATATGAGCCGGTGCGCGACACACCGCATCGCCGCGACGCGCCATGGATCCCCGACGCCGCCGATCACGCGCATGACCGCCGCGCCCGCGACCCGACGCACGACGAGCCTCGCCGTCCTCGTCGCCGCCTGCCTCGCGGCGTGTAATCCCGCGCCCTCCGTCGACGCGCCACCCGCCGAGCGGCTGCGGCTGCATCCGTGCTTCCTCGTCTCGCTGTTCGAGCCGGCGCGCTGCGGCACGTTCCGCGTCCCCGAGCGGCGCGTCGGCGCGCACTCCGCGGGAACCGTTAGGCGCACGCTCGGCCTCCGCGTGGTCGTCCTGCCGGCGCGCACGCGGCCCGCCGCACGCGAGCCGCTCGTGCTGCTGCACGGCGGGCCGGGGATCGGCGCGGCGGAGCAGCCGCGATACGCCGACGCCGTGTTCGCGGAGGCTCGACGCACGCGCGACGTGGTCCTCGTCGACCAGCGCGGCACGGGGCGATCGAACCCGCTCGCCTGCGATCTGTACGACGATGGCGGCCGACTGCAGCCGTACCTCGATCCCATGTTCCCGTTAGGCGCCGTGCGGCGCTGCGCGGCGCGACTCGCGCGCCGCGCCGACCTGTCGGAGTACGGCACCGACGCCGCGGCCGACGATCTCGACGACCTCCGCGCGGCGCTCGGTGCGGAGCGGCTCGACCTGTTCGGCGTCTCGTACGGTACGCGCGCGGCGCTCGTGTACCTCCGTCGCCACCCGTCGCACGTGCGACGCGTCGTGCTGCAGGGCGTCGTGGCACCCGACGAGCCGATCCCGCTCGCCGCCGGCCGCGCGGGCGAACGCGCGCTCGACTACCTCGCCGCCGACTGCGCCGCCGACGCCGCGTGTCGCCGCGACGTGCCGAATCCCGAGGGCGACGTCGCGCGCGTGATGGTGCGGCTGCGCGAGGCGCCGGCCGTCGTCGAGCTGTGGAACGGGCGCCGTCTGTCCACGGAGCGGGTGCGGATCTCCGCGCGCGGCTTCGCCGAGCGACTGTGGTCCATGCTGTACTCGCCCGGCGACGACCGCGAGACCGCGCGCCTCGTGCACGCCGCCGCGTTAGGCGCGCTCACGCCGTTCGCGGAGGCCGCGCTTCACGAGAGCCGCGCGCGCCGCCGCCGCAGCGAGGGGATGATGCTGTCGGTGCTGTGCGCCGAGGACGCGCCGCGCCTCGCGCGCGCCGACACCGCGCGCGCCGCGGCCGGCGCGCTGCTCGGCCTTCCGGTCGCGCGCGAGCTGCTCGCCGCGTGCGCGGCGTGGCCCGTCGGCCCGCGCGATCCGTTAGGCGGCGCGAGCGCGCTCGCGACGCCGGCGCTGCTGCTCTCCGGCGAGGTGGACCCGATCGCGCCGCCCGAGTGGGCGGAGCGCGCGCGTCGCCTGCTGCCTAACAGCGTGCACCTCGTGCAGCCGCGCGGCGGCCACGCGGAGCTCGCCGGGTGCGCGCCGCGGCTCGTCGCCGCCTTCCTGGACGCCGCGGACCCGCGCCGGCTCGGCCGCACCTGCTGGCCGTCGTGGGACGTCGTCGCGCCGGACGGCGTCACCACGGCGGGGCGAACGGCGTTCGAGCACGGAGCCCCCTGACGAGGGATGGTGCGGTGGGCGGCGGCTTCCGTCATCATTCCGACGCACGCAACGCCGTTCCGACTCACGAGCGCACGAGCCGTCATGCCCCTCGACATCCCCGCCGGCAGCCCCACACTGCTCATCCGCCGCGACGCGTTCGAGCGCGTCGGCCTCACGCGCCAGCGGCTCGACGAGCGGCTCAACCTCACGGCCGACGAGTTCCGCGTCGAGGGACAGCTGGTCGCGGTCGGGCCGCTCGTCGGCGACGCCGCGCTCGACGACCTCCTCGCCGAGCTCGAAGGGCTGGGCCTCGGCTACTTCGACGATTTCTTCGAGCTGAGCGGCAACTGGCCGGAGTGGCTGCGCCTCTACGCCGTCGCGCGCTGAGCGCGGCGGCTCACGGCTGCTGCTTCGCCTTCACCGGCGGCGGGGGTGGCTTGACCGCCGTGTCCACCGGCGTGAGCGGACCAGTGCGCAGCAGCCCGTGCCAGCCACAGTGGTAGCACCAGCTCGGACGCAGCCAGGGAACGAACCGGTGCCAGAACACGCGCTGCACGCGCAGCGTCGGCGCATCGCAGTTGATGCAGCGGTCGCCCTCGGGGAGGATGCAGAAGAAGAACACCGTCGCGAGGACGAAGCGGAGGACGAAGAGTCCTCCGAGCACGAGCACGAAGATGGCCGCGTCCGACATACGCACCCCCGCTTCCGACTTCGAGAACCGACCCCCGCCCGCCGTCCGCCGTCACGATCCGACTGCGAGCCGGATCACATCCGCCTCACAGACGCGCCTCCACCTGCGCCCAGCGCTCCACGTACGCGACGCCGTCCTCCACCCGCTCGATCGCCACGTCGGTCCCGGCGTCGATCGACGCGCCGTCCCAGCTCCGCGCGGCCACGCTGAACCGCCGGCCGTCCACCTCGTAGGCGATCTCGCCGTCGCCCCCGCCCCCGTCCGCGTCGATCGGCCGGGTCACGCGCGCCGGATGGCCCTGGAGGAGATAGCGCTCGTCCACCGCGTCGCTCCGCGCTCCCGGCAGCACCCACGCGGCGAGCAGCGACGCCGACCCGATCGCGAACAGCGCCCCCGCGGCGACCGCGATGGCGACGACCGCCGCCGCGCCGAGCGTCGTGAAGCGCGCCAGGAGGTAGCCGCAGGCGCCGAACGCGACGATGAACGCGGCCGCGTTCTGGGCGTTCAGCGTCGCCGACGGCTCCGTGCTCGGATCGTAGCCCCCGCGCGCCTCGTGTGGCGGCAGCGCGCTCGGCGTCGCGCGCCGCTCCACGCCGTGCAGCATGACGTAGACGGCGAGCACGAGACCCGCGACGAAGCAGGCGACGAAGACGGCGGACATCGGGGTGCGAGCGGGTCGAACGGGTGAACTGCGGGGTCGAGCCAGGGCGAGAAGCGTGCTAGTGCCGCCGCCCCGAATCAAGCCCCGGGCGTGTCGCCGAGCACACGCGCGAGCGCGGCACGCATCCGCCGCGTGTGCGATCCCTCCCAGTAGAGGCGCCCGCACCGAGGACAGCGGCGCGCCGGCTGCGCCACGCCCACACCGGGACCCGGCTCGAGCGGGACGTTGCACAGTAGACAGCGGGTGAACAGCTCCGCCGGCGCGCGAATGCCGAAGCGCTGCACGACTTCCGCGAGATGCGCGAGCGGCGCCGCGCTCCGCACCACCAGATGCTCTCCGGGCGCGGCGCGGTGCTCCCCCGGCAGCCGGCGGTCGCGCGTGAGCAGCACGCGGCGCTCCGCCGCCGCGCGGCGCACCAGGTCGCGATCCGGCGCCCTCGCGCCGGCCGACTCCACGTCGACGTCGAGCACGCGCAGCCAGCGCGCGAGCCGCTCCAGCATCACGTCGGTCAGGAAGCGCGGCATCGCGCCTAACGATCGACGCGCGCCACTATCGGATCACGAGGTCGAACCGCATGGGGTCTGGCACCCGATAGCTGAAGTGCCACCACTCCTCCGGCAGGCTCGTGAACCCCTCGGCCTCCATCGCGCGCTTCAACCGTAGGCGGTTCTCCGCCGCCACGCCGGTCGCGTTCGCGGTGCGCGCCGACTCGGCGAACGTGTCGAACGCGCTGCCCATCCGCAGCTCGCGGCCCGTCGCCAGCGCCACGAGCGTGAGGTCCACCGCGAGCCCCAGGTTGTGCCGACTGCGCTCCGCGACGTAGCCGTCCTTCAGCAGATCCTCGCGGCGCACCCGGCGCGTCCACTCGACCATCGCGTCGGTCGCGCGCACCGGTCGGTACGCGTCGAAGATCTTCACGCCGAGCCCCTCGCCGCGCAGCCGCTCCTGCACGCGCGCGAGCGCCGCGGCGGCCTCGCGGCGGAGCAGCGCGCGCGGCGCCTCGTACCCGGGGAGCACGGCACCCGTGAAGTTGAACCGCGTCGCGTAGCGCAGATCCACCTGCACCGTCGTGTCGAGCCGCGCCACGTCGACGAGCAGCGAGTCCGCGGCCGCGTCCGACGCGAGCGGCGCCTCGTCGGGCGGCGTGACGACGGGCGCGGGCGCCGCCGCGGGCGGCGACGCCGGTACCGCCGGCGCGGCCGGGGGCACGGTGGGGTTCGCGGCCGGCGCCGTCGTCGGCGCCGGTGCCGACGCGGGCGGCGGCGGGACGCAGGCACCGATCGCCGCGCACGCCGCCGCGAGCGCCACGCGCCTAACGGGTCGACTCAGCATCCGCGCGTCGCGCTCGTCCACCGCACGCGCCACCCGGCGCCGGTGCGCTCGAGCAGCGTGTAGCGGGTGCCGTCGGCGAGCGCGCGCGCGAGCACGAGCGTCACGCGACTCGCCGGCGCGGCGCCGAGCGTGACGGCGGCCAGCACGTCGGTCGCCGGCACGTCGTCCTCGCGCCCCGCGACGCGCTCGTGGTACGTCACCATCCACGGCGCCGGCGGCGCACCCGTCGCCGCGTGCGGCCGCTCGGCGACGAGCAGCACCCGCTCGGCGAGCGGCGCCGCCTCCTGGTTCAGCGCGCGCGTGATGACCGCCACCACGCCGTCGCGGACGCCGCGGGCGCTGTCGCCGAACGTGAACCGCCGCGCCGACCGCACGGAGAACGGTACGCCGCGGAGCGCGCGCACCGTGTCGTCGCCGAGCGTGGTGGCCAGCCGCGTCACGGTCGCGGCCAGCGTCGCCGAGTCGGTCGCGACCTCGATCGAGTCGAGCGCGATCGGCGTCGGCGACCCGCCGACGAACCCCACCGTCCACGACGGGACCGCGTCGGCGCCCGAGGCGGGGCCGAGGCGCGCGATCGGCCACGCGCACCCGGTCGGTGCGGCACCCTCGGTCGGCAGCGCCTTCGCGCTCCCCGCCGCGCCGGCGCGGGAGAACAGCGTCACCTCCGCCGGCAGCACGGCCGCCGCCTCGCCCGCGGTGCGGTCGGTGCCGGTCTCGGCCCCGCCGCCCTCGCCGGGGACGACGACGAGGGACTCGCCTCCGTCGCCGTGCACGAGCAGCGCGACGCCCGCCGCCCGATCCCACCCGGACACCGCGGGCGCCGCCGACGCCGGAGTGTCCGGTGCAGCCGTCGGCGGCGAGACCACGACGCTGTCGCCGGCGGGCGCCGGCTTGTCGCGGCGACATCCCCCGACGATGCACATCGTCGCGATCACCGCGGCATACCGCCTCTCGATCGTACGCATCGCGGGAAATCTGAGGGGCGCCGGATGCGGCGGCTAGCAGCCACGTCACGCGATCGGTCACCCCGGGCGACGTCCGCCGCCAGGACGGCGCTGCTCGGTACCGTCGCCACCACGCTCATCGCATGCGGCGACGCGACGGCCCCCGACGCGCATCCGAGTGACGTGCCGCCGGCCGACGGCGCGTCCGTGGCTCCCGCCGCGGTGGTCGCGCGCGTGGACCTCGACGCGCCCGCGCTCGCCCTCGACGAGTCGACGGCGCTCGTCGGCGCGGGCTTCGATGGCACGAGCGACATGGCCGTGTCACCGGACGGACGCCGCATCGCGTTCGTCGCGCACAATGGCGGCAACAGCGACATCATGGTCATGGACCGCGACGGCAGCGGTCTCCGGCTCGTGGCGTCGCCGTCGGACAACGACACGACGGCACCGACGTGCGTGCGCTCACGCCGAGCGACGATTCGCGGTTCGACGACGAGCCGGCGTGGAGCCCCGACGGACGCACGATCGCGTTCGTGCGCACCGGCGGCGCGAGCATGGGCGATCTGTGGCTCGTGGACGCCGACGGTGGCGACGCGCGCGCGCTGATGCGCGAGGAGGAGCCGCCGTTCGACCAGCGCTCGCCCACGTGGTCGCCCGACGGCGCGCTCGTCGCGTACGTGTCGCACCACGAGATCATCGGCAACCGCGCGGGCGACTGGCAGCTCTACACCGTGCGCGCCGACGGCACGGGCGTCGTGCGCCGCACGTCGACGGGCTACGACGAGCGGAACGCGGCGTCGATCGCACGGTGACTCGCGGCACGTAGCGGCAGTACATTGGCGGCCATGCCTTCCCTCCTCGAGCGCGTCGGCCTGCGCACGCGCGAGCAGCGCGCATGGGCGTCGTACGACTGGGCCGTGTCGTCGATGCAGACGACGATCATGGCGGCGGTGTTCCCGATCTACTTCGTGAAGGTCGCGAGCGCGGGCATCGGCGCCGATCGCGGGTCGCAGCAGCTCGCGCTCGCGAACACCGCGGCGCTCGTCGTCGTCACGCTGCTCTCGCCGGTGCTCGGCGCGATGGCCGACCACTCGGCGGCGAAGAAGAAGCTGCTCGCCGCGTTCGCGCTGTTAGGCGCGGCGGCGTGCGCGGGAATGTTCTTCATCGAGCGCGGCGACGTCGCGCTCGCGAGCGTGCTGTACGCCATGTCGATGGTCGGCGCGCAGGGGAGCATGGCGTTCTACGGCGCGCTGCTGCCGCACATCGCGCGCGACGACGAGATCGACCGCCTGTCGACCGCCGGCTACGCGCTGGGCTACGTCGGCGGCGGCGTGCTGCTCGCCGCGCAGCTGCTGTGGATCACGCAGCCCGGGTGGTTCGGATTGCCGAGCGGCCCGGGTCTCACGCCGGAGCAGGCGACGCTGCCGACGCGCCTCGCGCTGGCGAGCGTCGCGGTGTGGTGGCTCGCGTTCAGCATCCCCGTGCTGCGCGTGGTCCCCGAGCCGCCGCCGACGCGCGAGCCGGGCGAGGGGGGCGGCGTGTGGGTCGCGCCGTTCGTGCGGCTCGGGCACACGCTGCACGAGCTGCGCGGGTTCCGGCAGGCCGCGCTGATGCTGCTCGCGTTCATGATCTACAACGACGGCATCTCGACGATCATCAAGATGGCGACGGCGTACGGGACCGAGATCGGCATCGGCCAGAGCGCGCTCATCACCGCGATCCTCGTCGTGCAGTTCGTCGGGATCCCGTGCTCGTTCGCGTTCGGCGCGCTCGCGGGACGCATCGGCGCGAAGCGCGCGGTGATCGGCGGGCTGCTGGTGTACGTGGTGATCGCGGTGCTCGGCTACTACATGCGCACGGCGACGCACTTCCTCGTGCTCGCGCTGCTCGTGGGGCTCGTGCAGGGCGGGACGCAGGCGCTCAGCCGCTCGCTGTTCGCGGCGATGGTGCCGCCGCACCGGTCGGGGGAGTTCTTCGGCTTCTACGGCGTGTTCGAGAAGTTCTCCGGCCTCTTCGGGCCGCTGCTGTTCGCGCTCGTCGTGCAGTTCGGCGGCACGAGCCGCCAGGGGATCCTGTCGGTGATCGTGTTCTTCATCGTCGGCACGCTGCTGCTCTCGCGCGTGGACGTCGAGGCCGGGCAGGCGTACGCGCTCGAAGCCGAGCGGAGAGCGAGGAGCGTGGAGCGCGGAGCGGCCTAACGGCGTCCACGCTCCTCGCTCTACGCTCCGCCGTTCGACGGCAGGAAGCGGCCGACGAGATCCCAGTGCCACGCCGGACGCCGCTCGCCGGTGCGCGGGTCCTTCAGCGGCTTGTACTGCAGCCGCGCCGCGGGCAGGCCGTGCGCCGCGCCGTAGGCGAGCAGCGCCGAGCGGTCGGTGGAGACGAGATGGGCCATCGGCGTGCCGCGCCACACGTGGCGGTGCAGCCACAGCCCGCCGTCCATCGCGTGGATCATCCCCTCGCGACGGCTGCGGAACTCCCGCCACGGCACGGCGGCCCGGGGCGCGGACGCGGTCACCGGCAGGCGACCTGCCCGGCGATCGTGGCCGGCGCGACCGGCGTCGCGGCGCCGTAGAAGATCGCGCACGTCACCGGCACCGCCGCGGGATGCACCGCCGTCGCCGACCAGCCGTTCGGCGTCGACTCCACGATCGTCATCGTGACGCCGGGCGACGTCGACACGTTGAGCAGCGCGAGGCTCGGCGCGTACGTCGCGTGGTCGTAGAAGTAGCCTTCCTGCGCCGTGGCGAGGTTGCGCAGGTCGCTCTTCACCGCGGCCACGTCGGCCTTCGCCGTGGTGTTCGCGAACCGCGGGATCGCGATCGCGGCGAGCACGCCGATGATGACGATGACGACGAGCAGCTCGACGAGCGTGAATCCGCGTCGGGGGTCGCGCATGGAGGAGAGGGAGGCGAATTGCGAGGATCGTGGCGTGATGCGAGGCCGTTCGACGGCGAACCGGCGACTGCGACCGTGACGATGCGAAGAGGATACCACGGCGTGCGGGGTAGCCCTCACTTCGCCTCGAGCCAGTTGTCCCCGACCCCGACTTCCACGAGCAGGGGCACCGAGAGCGAGGCCGCTCCCTCCATCTCCGCGCGCACCAGCGCCGTGACGTCCGCGAGCTCCGGCACGGGCACCTCGAACACGAGCTCGTCGTGCACCTGGAGCAGCATCTTCGTGCTCAGCCCCCGCTCGCGCAGCGCGCGGTCGATGCGGATCATCGCGACCTTGATGAGGTCCGCCGCCGAGCCCTGGATGGGCGCGTTCTGCGCCACGCGCTCGCCGAACGCGCGGATGTTGAAGTTCTTCTCCTTCAGCTCCGGGATGTAGCGCCGGCGCTTGAACAGCGTCTCCACGTAGCCGTGCTCGCGCGCGAACTCGACCTGTCCTTCCAGGTACTCTCTCACGCCGCGGAAGCGCTCGAAGTACGTGGCGATGAACTCGCGCGCTTCGGCGTTGGCGATCTTGAGCTGGCGCGACAGCGCGTGCGCGCCCTGGCCGTAGATCGTCGCGAAGTTGATCGTCTTCGCGCGGCCGCGCATCTCCTTCGTGACGTCGTCGAGCGGCACGCCGAAGATGATGGCCGCCGTCTGGCGATGGATGTCGCCGCCGGAGTTGAACGCCTGCACGAACGCCGGATCGCCGGAGAAGTGCGCGAGCAGGCGCAGCTCGATCTGCGAGTAGTCGGCGGCCATCAGCTTCCATCCCTTGCGGGGGACGAAGCCACGGCGGATGTCCCGGCCCAGCTCCTTCCGGATCGGGATGTTCTGCAAGTTCGGATCGTTCGACGAGAGCCGACCCGTCGCGGCGACGGCCTGGCTGTACGTCGTGTGGATGCGTCCCGTCTCCGGGTGCACGAGCGCGGGCAGCGTGTCGATGTACGTGCCCTCGAGCTTGAAGATCTCGCGGTACTCCATGAGGAGCTGCGGGATCACGTGTCCCTCGTCGGCGAGCTCGGTGAGCACGCTCGCGTCCGTGGACGGACCGGTCGGCGTGCGCTTCTTCACCGGGAGGCCGAGCTTCTCGAACAGCAGCACGCGGAGCTGCGGGTTCGAGTTGATGTTGAACTCCTCGCCCGCCTCGACGTAGATCTCCTTCTCCACGCGCTCGCGCTCGGCCTGGAAGCGCTCCTTGAGCGACTTGAAGTGCTCGACGTCGATCGCGATGCCGGTCCACTCCATCTCGGCGAGCACGCAGACGAGCGGCATCTCGACCTCGCGGAACAGGGTCGTCAGCCCCTGCGACTCGAGCTGCGGCTCGAAGATCTCGCGCAGCCGGAGCGTGATGTCGGCGTCCTCGCACGAGTAGTCGCGCGCCGCCTCCACCGGCACGACGTCGAACGCGAGCTGCCCCTTCCCTTTGCCGGTGAGATCCTCGTACGCGATCATCGTGTAGTCGAGGAACTCCGCGGCCAGCACGTCCATGCCGTGCGAGCGGCGTCCGGGATCGAGCACGTAGCTCGCGAGCATCGTGTCGAAGTCGACGCCGCGCAGCGTCACGCCGGCGCGTCGCAGCGCGAGCACGTCGTACTTCGCGTTCTGCAGCGTCTTCGAGACGCTCTCGTCCTCGAGCAGCTCGACGAGCGGGCGCATCTCGTCGCTCAGCAGCGGCGGGAGGTTCTTCGGCGGCTGGGCCCCGCGCTCGGCGATCATGCGGCCGCCGATGCCGGCGGGCTCGGGAGCCGACGCCGCCTTCTTCGCGGCCGCCTTCTTCTTCTTCGGCGCGGCGACGATCGGCTCGCCCCCCGGCTCGTCGCCGCCGCTGAACAGGCCGCGGTCCTCCGGCGCGTCGGTGGGCGAGCGGTCGCCCGGTGCGTCGGGGATGCCTAACGCGAGCTCCGCCTGCGGCGGCTCCCACATGCGGTGGGCGAGCGGCAGGTAGTACGCCTCGCCCGGCGCGAGCGCGATGGAGAGGCTCACGAGTGTGGAGCGGAGCGGGTCGATCTTCGTCGGCGAGCTCGGGTCGACGACGGTCTCCGTGTCGACGGCGATCGTGCGCGCCTTGCGCGCGCGCGCGACGAGTCGCTTCATCGCCTGCACCGTGTCGACGGTCTCGTACGTCACCGCCTCCTTCGCCTTCTCGGCCGGCGCGGCGCTCGCGACGACGTCCTTCAGCAGCGCGGTGAACTCGAGCTCCGCGTACAACGGCTTCAGCGCCTCGCGGTCCGGCTCCTCGATGCGGAACTTCTCGAGGTCGAACGGCACGTCGAGGTCGCACAGGATGGTGACGAGCTCCTTCGACAGCCGCGCGCTGTCGGCGCCGGCCTGCAGCGCCTCGCGCGGACGCTTCTTCGTGATCTTGTCGACGTTCGCGAGGATCGTCTCGAGGTCGCCGAACTCCGCGATGAGCTCCTGCGCGCCCTTGTCGCCGATGCCCTTCACGCCGGGGACGTTGTCGCTCGAGTCGCCGACGAGCGCGAGGTAGTCGGTCGTGCGCTCGGGGGGGACGCCTAACCGTTCGGATCCGTTCTCCACGGAGACCCACTGCTCGTCGACCGCGGCGGGGCCGCCGCGTCCCGGGTTCAGCAGCCAGACGCCCGGCCTAACGAGCTGGTGGAAGTCCTTGTCGCCGCTCACGACGACGACCTGCAGCCCCGCATTCGTCCCCTTCTTCGCGAGCGATCCGATGACGTCGTCGGCCTCGTAGCCGGCCATGGAGATGATCGGGATGCGATACGCCTCGAGGAGCTGGCAGATGCGCTCCATGCCGCGGTCGAAGTCGTCCTGCAGCTCCTCGGTGAGCTTCTCGCGCGTCGCCTTGTACGCGGGGTACTGCTCGTGCCGGAAGCTCAAGCCGCTGTCGTGCACCCAGCCGAGGTACTCGGGCTTGTGGGTGGTGATCAGCCGGTTGAGGAAGTTGACGATGCCCCACGCCGCGGAGGTGTTCTCGCCGCGGCTCGTGCGGAGCGGCCGCGAGATGAGCGCGAAGAACGCGCGGTAGATCAGCGCGTAGCCGTCGACGAGAAAGAGGCGCGGCGGCGGAGCGACGGGCGGCGTGGCCGCGGGCGTGGCGTCAGGCATGGTCGAGCGAGGTCGGCGGACAAAACATGTGGATTCGGGACGGCCGATTCATGCGGCATCCCCCGCATGCACGCGCCCCCGCGACCTCGCAACCTACAAAACGTCGACCGCCTGTCGGGAGGACTCCCGACAGGCGGAGACAGTTCGGATGGCCGATGAGGCGCCGAGCTCAGATGCGGACGACGTTCGCCGCGTGAAGCCCCTTGTCGCCGCTCTTGATCTCGAACTCGACGAGCTGACCTTCGGTGAGGGTCTTGAAACCCTCCATCGCGATGGCGGAGAAGTGGACGAACACGTCCTCCCCCCCCTCCTGCTCAATGAAGCCATAGCCCTTGGCGTCATTGAACCACTTGACCTTCCCTCTGGCCATACAGACTGTCTCCTGCCACATGAAGCGTATTCGGGCCTGCACTGCGGTTGCCGCGCGTGCCGGACAAGCCGGACGGCTTGCGCGGGCCTATATAGGATCACCCCTAAACCTTGTCAAGGCCCGCACGACGCATTATGAGGGCGCACACGCGTCGCTCACGCACGGAAACGCGCGCACGCGAACGTCGTGACGGCGTGCTAACTCGATCGCGTTAGGACGCTCACGAGCCACGCCGCCGCACCCGCGGCCAACGCGACGCGCACGTTGTCGTCGATCGCGCCGATGCGATGCCACCGTGCGTCCCACCGTTCCGCCACGCTCGCCGAGAGCGCCGCGGCCGCCGCCGCGAGCGGCGACAGCGATGCGACGAGCAGTGCCGCGGCGAACGTCACCACCGCGCACGCCGCGCTTCCCGCGAACGTCTTGCCTCGAAGCACCGTGGCGCCGGCGCCACGTCGCGCGCGCGCCACCGCTACGCTGCGTCCCACCACCGCTGCCGCCGCATCGCCGAGGCCCGCGGCGAGCATCGCGGCCACGGCCATCGCGCGCGGGAACAGCAGCACCGACAGCGCGTACGCGGCAAGCAGCCAGCTCGCACCCGACCATGTACGATGCTCGTGCTCGCGCAGCAGCGCGCCGACCGCGCCGACGAACAGCGCGCGCACGCGCGACGAGCGGCTGCGCGCGAGCTCCACGACGATGGCCACCGCGCCGAGCCCGGCGAGCACGAGGAGCACGCGAGCGCGCGACAGCCCTGCGGCGTACGCGATCGGGATCGTCGCCGACGCGACGTGGATCGCCTTGCGCGCGAGCTCCACGCGCAACGGCCCAACGACGTTGGGCGCCATCGGGCCGGACGTCATGGCGCTACGGCACGAGCTTGCGCCGCATCACCGCCTGCACCTGCGCCGCACTCGGCGACGTGAGGCGCCAGCGACCGAAGCCCCCGCGATCCGTGAACGTGAGCTGCAGCTTCTCCGTGCGATACTCCCACACCTGCGTGCGCCCCTTCGCGTTCGGATCCTGCTCCGCGGGATCGGCGATCTGATCGGGCTCGCCTAACACGATGTACGTCATGCCGCGGTCCGTCATCCATCCGGGCGTGGACTCCTCGCCGAAGCGCGCGTTCGCCGCGCGCACGCGCGCGAAGTACTCGCGCAGCCCCTCGTGCTCGGGGGTCGCGCTCACCGGATCGCTCTCGCGCAGGAACGCGGCCCACACCGCGGGACGCAGCTCGGGCGACGCGTCGCGCAGCGCGCGCAGCCGCTCCGGCGACGCGTAGTAGCGCAGGTACGCGAGCACGTCCTCGAACGTCGCCGCCGGCAGATCCTCGCCGAGCCCAACGAACAGCGCGGCGCGCGCCGAGTCCGCGCCGTGCGTGACGTCGACGGTGACGATGCCGACGCCGAGCCGCGGCACGGGAAGCCGCAGCTCACCCGCGTACAACGCGCCGCGTCGCGCGACCGACGCCGTATCGCTCCACACCGCGGCACCGCGCTCGCCGCGCGCCACGACGCGCAGCGGCAGCCGCGGCGTCGTCGCATCGGCGTACGACTCGACGTACAGCGCGACGACGGAGTCCTGGCCGAACGTGGCGGTCGCGCGCGGCCGCGGCGTGACGTCGGGCAGCGTGTCGAGCCGCGCGCGTCCGGCGCTCGCGTACGCCACCACCGGCGTCGACATCCGCACCTCGGCGCCCTGCCCCATGCGCGGCACGACGAGCGGCGTCTCCGACGCCGCGCTGCGGCCGCTCGCCGCGTCGCGCACGGCGATGCGCAGCGTGTACGCGGCGGGCGCGGCCGCGAAGTAGTGCGCGAACACGACGCTCTCGTCGCCGCGCGCGGTCTCCTTGAACGTCGCTACCCGCACGACCTCGTCCGCCGAGATCCGACGCACCACGCTGTCGCCGAGTCGCAGCTCGGCGCGCACCTCGTAGGCGGCGCGGTAGCGGTCCCCTTCCCGCTCGAACGTCAGCGCGCGGTTGGCGAGCGAGAGCGAGAGCAGCAGCAGCGTCGAGTCGCGCGACGCCGTGGCGAAGTGCGCGACCGATGCGACGAACGGCGCGTCGCCGCGCGCCACGACGAGACCCATCTGCTGGTACGCGGCGGCGAGGTCGGGACCACCCGGCGCGCGACGCGCGAGCATTCCCCCCTGATCGCCGCGCGCCGAGCCGGCCGGCGCGACGTCGGGACGCCGCGCGCACGCGGTCGTCGTCGCCACCGTCGCGAGCAGCATCACGCGCGTCCCATACGCTCCGTTCCGAACGAACCCCATCCTGATGCTCCTGACCGGTTTCGCGCACACGCGCGATGCTCTGCGTGTGGCGACAATCGTACCCCGCGAACGGGCCGTCGCGCCCTCTCTGCGTCGCTTGCCAGCCCCAGCGACGCGAGTTAGGTTCGGCCGCGTGTCCCGAGAGACTTTAGTCGGCACGACGGTCGCCGGCTACGAACTGCGCAGCCTGGTCGGCGAGGGAGGAACGTCGGCCGTGTATCGCGCCGACCACCCGACGCACGGGACCGTCGCGGTGAAGATCCTGCGCGAGAAGCTCCGCCAGGACCGCACCGCCGTCGCGCGCTTCGTGCGCGAGGCCCAGTTCGGGGGCCGCGTGACGCATCCCAACGTGGTGCGCACGATCGAGATCGGCGAGGCCGAGCCCGGGCTGCACTTCCTCGCCACGGAGTGGGCGAACGGCGAGATCCTCGAGCGCTACGCGAAGCGCAACTGCCCGCTCCCGCCGGCCGAGGTCGCGGACATCGTCGGCCAGATCGCCGATGCCGTGCAGGCGGCGCACGACGTGGGGATCGTGCACCGCGACCTGAAGCCGGAGAACGTGATGTACGATCCGGTGACGCACACGGTGAAGCTGCTCGACTTCGGCATCGCGCTCGACGCCGAGCAGAACCCCGACGAGCGCCTCACGCGCGCCGGCTTCTTCGTCGGCACGCTGATGTACGTCGCGCCCGAAGCGCTGTCCGGCGAGCTCGTCTCCACCGCGGCCGACCAGTACTCGCTCGCGACCATCGCGTACTTCCTGCTCTCCGGCTGTCTCCCGTTCAGCGGCAAGTCGCCACGCGAGATGTTCACGCAGCTCCTCTCGCAGCCGCCGCAGCCGCTGAACAAGGCGAAGGAGGGGCTCGTGTTCGCGCCGGCGATCGAGGCCGTCATCATGCGCGGGCTGTCGAAGAACCCGAAGGACCGCTACGTGGACGTGCGCACGTTCGCGCGCGAGCTGCGCGCCGCGCTGCTCGCCGAACCCGCGGTCGACGGGTCGGGGCCGGGGCTGCTCGGGAAGATCAAGGGGATCTTCAAGAGATCCTGATGCTTCGGCGCTGGTGAGGCGGCGCTGATACGGCGGCTCCGATACTTCGGCGCTGACAACGCGCGGTATCAGGGCCGCTTTTTCAGCGCCGCTTCACTAGCGCCGAACGATCAGCGCCGCATCAGGCCGTCGGCACGTCAGCGGCATCGATCGGGAGCCAGACGACGAACGTCGTTCCCTCCCCGAGCGCGCTGTCGAGCGTGAGGTCGCCGCCGAGCAGCCGCGCGAGACGCCGCGAGATCGCGAGCCCGAGCCCCGTGCCGCGCTGCGCGGAGTCGCCGGCGCGCGGACCCACCTGCTCGAACTCGTCGAAGATGCGCTCCTGGTCCCCGGGCGCGATGCCGACGCCGGTATCGATGACCTGCAGCGCGATCCAGTAGCGGCCCCCGCCCGTCTCCGGGGCGCGCTCGGCGAGCCAGCGGCGCGACGGCGCGGCGCGGCCTCCACCGCCGCGCGGCCGCGGCGAGCCCGGACGCTCACCGCGCGGATCGGAGTCCGGCGCGTCGCGGTCGACGAACGTCGCGCGCACCGTGATGCGTCCCTCCGGCGTGAACTTCACCGCGTTGCCGAGCAGGTTCACGAGAATCTGCCGCAGATGCGACGGATCCGTGCGCGGGCGCGGCATGGTGTTAGGCACGGCGAGCGTGAGCGCGAGCCCGCGCTCGGTGATGAGCGGCTCGACCTCCGTCGCCACGTCGAGCACGAAGGGGCTCAGCTCCACCGGCTCCGGATGCACCTCCAGGCGCCCGGCGGCGATCTTCGCGAGATCCAGGATCTGGTCGACGAGCGTGCGCAGGTGCGCCGCCGACGCGGCGATGCGCTGCACCGGACCCGCCTGCCGCGGCGCGAGCTCGCCGTACACGCCGTCCTGCAGCAGATCGACGAAGCCGACGATCGCGTTCAACGGCGTCCGCAGCTCGTGCGACACGTTCGCGAGGAACTCGCTCTTCGCGCGGTTCACGCGAATGAGCTCCGCCGAGAGCCGCTCGAGCTCCGCCGAGCGCTCCGCCACTCGGCGCGTGAGACGCCGCTCGTGCGTGAGCCCGATGACGAGCGCGCCGAGCGCGGTGAGCCCGATCGTCCACATGCCCGCGCGCAGCACCGTGTCCTTCACGCCGGGCACGATCGCGCCGACGACCGGGCTCGCGGTGACGATCGCGCGATCGGCGCTCAGCAGCACCACGATCACGACGACGAACGCGACGGCGAGCGCCGCGGTCGCGACGCGCGAGCCCGCGCTGAGCGGCGCCTCGCTCCGGTCGTCGATCTGGCGCCGCCACTCCGCGGTGTCCGACATCGCGCGGTTGCTCGACGTGCGCGGCCCCGGTAAGCTCCGCGTCACCTCACCCCCGAGCGCCCGCACGCATGGCCGATTCGCACGCGTCCCCTCCCGCTTCCGCCGATTCCACGCTCGTCCGCATGCTCGCCGAGCGGTCCGCGCGACGCGGGCAATTCACGCTGAGCTCGGGGCGGACGTCGAGCTTATACATCGACGCGCGACTCACCACAATGAGCCCCGATGGACTCGCGCTCATCGGCCCCACCGCCCTCGCCGCGTTCGATCGCGCGGGATGGGACGTGAATGCCGTCGGCGGCCTCACGCTCGGCGCCGATCCGGTGTCGTACGCGATCGCCTACGCGAGCGCGCTCGCCGACCGTCCGCTGCGCGCGTTCACCGTGCGCAAGGAGGCGAAGACGCACGGCACCGGACGGCTCATCGAAGGGCCGTTCCAGGCGGGCGACCGCGTCGCCGTGATCGAGGACGTGATCACGACGGGCGGGTCCGCGCGCCGCGCGATCGAGGCGGTGCGCGGCGCGGGCGGCGAGGTGGTGGGCGTGCTCGCCGTGGTGGACCGCGAGGAAGGCGGGCGCGAGGCGATCGAGCAGGACGGCGTGCCCGTGATCGCGTTAGTCCGCGCGAGCGACGTCGTCGCGCTGCTGCCGGGCTGACGCGGGCACCGTCGCCGCGCGCACGACGCCGATGTCATCGGGCTCGGCGAGCAGCGGCAGCTCCAGCTCCAGCGCGCGCGGATGTGCCGCGACGCGCCCGCCGTACTCCCCGGCCAGCTCCACCGACAGCGCGAGACCGTCGGGATCCCAGGCGTCGGCGCCGTCGCCCGCGCGCTCGCGCACCACGCGCAACACCGCGCGCGTGGCGTCGACCGCACCGCGTGGCGCCGACTCCACGCGCAGCACGTCGCCGGGGCGCGCGTGCGACAGCGCCGCGAGCAGCACGGTGCCGAGCGTGAGCTCGAGCGCGGCCGCGTCGAGCCGCGCCGCGGGCAGATCGTCGTCGACCACGATCTCGCACTTCGCCTGACGCGCGGCGTCGCGCAGCGACCGCCGCACCGCGAGCGCGACATCGCGCAGCGACACCCGCTGCGGCGCGGCGACGAGCGACTCGGCGAGCCGGTCGTCGAGCCGCGACGCGATGAGGCCCTCCAGCGCCACCGCGTTGCGCGCGAGCATGGCGCGGATGCGCGGTCCGGTGCGCGCCGCCTCGGGGAGCGACGTGTCCTCCATGAGCGAGAGCGCGCTCCGGATGGTGCCGAGCGGGTTGCGCAGATCGTGCCGCAGCAGCCGCCAGCTCGCGCGCAGCGCGCCGACGAGCGCGTGCAGGTAGCTCGTCGCCGCCGCCTGCGCGTGCAGCCCCACCGCGCGCTGCAGGCGGCGCGCGACGTCGAAGGAGTCGGCGACCGCGGTCTCGCCGGGCGACGCGAGCTCGCCGGCGCGCGACGCCTCCTCGACGGCGGTGAGCAGCACGGCGAGCAGGAGGTCGGCGTCGCGCAGGACGTGCTGCGCCGAGAGTCCCGCGTCGTGGGCGGCCGCGCCCATCTCCCAGGCGACGCGCATTACCTCGCCGTGGCACCGCGCGTCCCTGTCGAGACAGCCGACCACGGCGCGCACCACGCGCTCCGCCGAGCCGTCCGGTGCGACGGAGGCGCGCGGCGCCGCGGCGCGGGCGCGGGTGGTCCAGTGCTGCGCGAGCTCGGGGATCCGCGGTCGAAGGACCGCCGCGACGGACTCCGCGAACGTGATCACGGGCAGACGATGAGCCGGCTCCCAGAACGGAGGGGGCGGTGGAAACGCTTTCGAGACGATGACCAACACCCGGAATGCCAGACACGGGCCAGCCTCCGCGCGGCTCGGCGGAGCGCTCGTTCTCGCCGTCGCGCTGCTCGCCGCGCCCCTGGCCGATGCGCGCGGATGGGTATCGCCGTCGTCGAGCGCCCTCGTCGCGATCGGCGTCGCGGCGCTCGGCGTGGCGATCCTCGGCGGCCGGCTGACGGCGGTCGCGCGCCGGTCGAGCGGGGCACGCGCCGGATGGCATCGGGAGATCGGGGTGGTGTGCGACGGGGCGCTCGTGAGCCTCGCCGTGCTTGCGTTCGGGGCGCCGGCGCTCGCGCCCCTGTACTTCCTGCAGCCCGACGCGCTGGACGCACGCCGCGGCCACGCCCGGCGCGCCATCCTGTCGACGGTCGCCGCATCGCTCGGCTACGTGGCCGCGGCCTGGGGGCACGGGCGGCTCGCGGGGACGGCGGCGTCGCTCGGAACGACGATCGCGACCGCGGCGGCGATCGCCGTCGCCATGCTCTGGCGCGCCGCGGCGGCGGGCCGGCGCGCGCAGCGCATCGACCGGGTGACCGACTCGCTGGCGGCGATCGCGGACGCGACGCCGGAGCGCGGGACGACGCTCGCGCGCCTGGAGCAGGCCGCGGCGGGTGCCCGGCGCGCCCACGAGACGGCGGCGACGTCGCTGCACGACGCAGCGGCGCGGACCGAGCGCTCGGGCGAGACCGCGCGCGCGACGACGACGGGCGCCGCGGTGCTCGGCGGCGAGATCCTTCGCGCCGCCCACGCGCTCGGCGCGGAGCTCGAGGAGCGCCGCCGCTCGACCACTGCCGACGGGGCGCGGTTGGCGGCCACCGAGGGCGAAGCCGGCCGCGTGATGGACCGCGCCGGCGCGATGGCGGAGGAGGCGGTGCGGCTCGCCGAGTCCGCAGCAGCGGGACAGCAGGCCGTCAGCCGAGCGGCAGAGACGCTCGTGACCGTCGGCGATCAGGTGTTCGCCTCGGCCGCCGCGGTGCGCGAGCTCGCGGAGGCGTCGGACCACGTCGGGATGCTCGTGGCGACCGTGTCGCGGATCGCGCGGCAGACGAACCGGCTGGCGCTGAACGCATCGATCGAGGCGGCACGGGCGGCCGAGGAAGGGCGAGGGTTCGCCGTGGTGGCCGAGGAGATCCGGAAGCTGGCCGAGGAGAGCAGCCGGGCCGCTCGTGCCGCCACGACGACAGTCGCGCGCCTGCGGGACGACATCGACGGCGCCGCGCGGGCGCTGGTGGCTGGGGAGCAGGCGGTGCGCGACGTCGGTGGGATCGCCACCGAGGCCACGGCGGCGATCGGGCTCGTGCTGGCCGGCGTGGAGCGGCTGCGCCGCGTGACCGAGGAGACGGCGAGCGCGGCGCAGTCGCACGGCACCGCGGTGCGCGACGTATCCACGGCGACGTTCGCCACGCAGCGGTCGCTCGACGCGATCGGCGTGCACGTGCGCGACATCATCACGGCCGTCCACCGCCAGCGCACGCTGCTCGAGAGCCAGGAGACGGGTGAGCCGGCCGTGGTCGTGGAGCGGGCGCGGGTGCGCCGCTCATCGACCGTAGGGGGAGAAGCGCCGGAGCGCGTCCCGGTAGGGTAGCACGAGCTCCGCGCGGAACCGGTCGAACAGGGCGACGCCGCCCCAGTGCCGCCGCAGCTCGCGCGGGGTGAGGCCGAGCACCTTCCGCACGTGGCGGCCGAAGCTCTGGGCGCTGGAGTACTCGAGGAAGTGCGCCGCCGCGGTGAGCGTGCAGCCGGGGTTCTCGAGCATGCGGGCGGCGCGCACGAGCCGGGCGAGCGCGAGGTAGCGTTTCGGCGCCGGGAGCCGCGTCCGGAAGAAGCGGCTCATGAGGGTCGTCGGGAGGACGCCGATGAGCGTCGCGAGCCCGCGCACGGTGGTCACCTCCGGCGGCGCGGCGAAGAGCGCGGCGAAGAACCGGAGGCATCCGTCGGGCGCGCCGACGAGGTCCGCGGCGAGCGTCGCGACGACGTGCTGGCGGAGGTCGATCGGCTCGTCGGCGGCGAGCGCGTCGCGGAGCGCGGTCCACCCGTCCGGGCGGCGGGTGTCGACGAGCCGTCGCACGCCGCTCCCGCCGAGGGCGAGCACCGTCTGGGGCGTCGTGCCGTCCACCTCGGAGACGAGGGCGACGGTGGGGACCTGCGGGAAGCCGCGCACGAGCTCCGCCACGCGGGCAGCCTCACGACCGCCGCAGTGGGCGAGCGTCGCGGTGGAGAGGATCACCGCGGAGACGGGCCGGGCGCGGAGCTCGCGCAGCAGGTCGTCGAGCGTCTCCCGGTGGAGCGTGGCGTAGAGTCCCTGGCCGGCGGCGTCGACGCGGAGGCGCTCGTCGGGTGTGAGCAGCGTGGCGACGGGGAGGGCGCCGGTCCGGCGGTGGGGACGCGAGTAGCGGGCGGGCGCGGCGGGCGGCGCGGCGAGCGACGGGGACATGGCGCGTCCTCCGGTGGAGCGGGGAGCCGAGGGTGACCGACGGAGGGGTCACGCTAGGGGCGGGTGTCACTCCGCCGTCGTGCCCGGCTCGCGACAGCGCCGCGCATTTCCGGGGAGCGCGTCGCGTCGTGCGAGGCTGCCGTGCGTTTTGTCGGCCCGTGGCGCGGGGGTCTCAGCGTGCTGTCCCGCCAGTGCGCGCCACCGTCCGGTGGGGCCCAAAGACGCGCGTGTGACGATTAGATTTCGGGGGTGCGGTCATCGGCCGGACGGTCGCGAGCGGCGACGCTCGAGGAAAGTCCGGGCTCCACAGGGCAGGCTGCCAGGTAACGCCTGGGCGCACCTCTTCGGGGGTGCGACGGACAGTGCCACAGAAAACACACCGCCGATGGCCCCTCAGAAGACCGAGGGGATCAGGCAAGGTTGAAAAGGCGGGTTAAGAGCCCACCGCGCGCCCGGTAACGGGCGTGGCAGGGTAAACCCCAGCCGGAGCAAGGCCAAATAGGCGGCGAGAGACGGCCCGTCTCGTCAGCCGGTGTGTCATTCCGGTGAAAGCCGGGAGCGCCATCGGCACAGCCGCGGGTAGGCTGCTGGAGGGTCCGGGCGACCGGATCCCGAGAGAAATGACCGTCCGGTCTCCGTCGCGGCTCGCCGCGTCGGGGGCCGACAGGACCCGGCTTACAGGCCGGTGATCGCACCCCTTTCCTTCCTCCATGCCCCTGCGTCCCGGCCGGTCGCTCGTGATCGCCGGCGCGCTGGCGGCGTGTGGGCCGCGTGCCCGCCCGACGCGGCCGACTCCCACGCCGGCCCCGACGCCCGAGCCGGCGGCTCCGACCCCGACGGCAGCGCCGGCCGCGACCCGGTTCGCGTACCTCGGCGGGTCGGCGAGCTACGACGTGCGCAGCGAGTCGTCGGTGGAGATGACCGCGGGCCCGGACGCCGAGCGCGGGCGCGAGCGGGCGACGGTGACGGCGCAGGTGACGTACGAGCTCACGCCGTCCGCGCGCGGTCCGGTCGCGGTCCGCGGCCAGGTCGACGCGCTGTCGATGGATGCCTCGTCGCGCATCGGCGGGGCGACGCCGCCTCCCGCCGAGCCGGTCCGCTTCCAGGGGTGGATCGACGGGCGCGGTCCTCGACTCGACGCGCAGGGCGCGGTGTTCGGATGCGTCGGACCGGCCGGGACGGCGCAGGCGGCGGGGATCGCGGCGGCGCGCGAGGCGGCGCTGTACGTGCCGGCGATCGTCGCGGTATCAGCGAAGTGGCGTGATAGCGCTACGGTGGTGACCTGCCGGGGACCCGTGCCGACGACGGTCACGACGGTCGCGCGCTACGAGATCACGGCGATCGACGGGGCCCGGGTGCAGGTGCGGCGCGAGACGACGCTGCGGATGCGCGGGCAGGCGATCGCCGGCGGCCGGAGCGTGTCGGTCACGGGAACGGGGGAGGGAACGGCGGCGATCGAGCTCGACGCCACGCTCGGCCGGCTCACGCGCATCGACGGGGACATGCGGGCGACGGTCACGGTGACGCTGCCCGACGGGGCGCGGGCGTTCGCGCAGCAGATCCACACCGAGGTGCGGCGGAGACCCTGAAGACGGCGAGCTTTCGATGACGCGACCGGTCGTGGCCCCGAGGTCGCCGTCGTCACGTCGCCGGATCAGGGTCGCCGTCGAAAGGTCGCCTTCAGGAGGCGCCACAGCGCGCGGAGGGCGAGCGCGCCGAGCAGGAGCAGCGCGAGCGCGACCGTGAGCGCCACGTAGGGGTGGTGCCAGACCAGGAGCGCCACCGTGGCGACGACGCCGAGCTCGGCGACGTTCGCGATGCCGTTCGTGACCGGCTCGGGGCTGGTGTCGATGGCGTAGCGGAGCCCGAGCTTCGTGGCGTGGGTGCCGAGGGCGAGGGTGCCGCCGAGCAGGGCGGCGGAGAGGACCACGCGGTGATCGGCGTGCCAGACGGTGGCGACGGCGATCGCCGCGCCGGCGACGGGGCGGATGGCACTGTGGAAGGTCTCCCACGCCGACGCGATGCCGGGTATCAACGTCGCAGAGAACTCGAAAACGTAAAGTACTCCGGCGAGCGCGATCACCCACAGGTCCGTGACCCCGTCCAGCGACGACGGGAGCGGCCCCACCCAGCCGAGCCGTCCCGCGATGCCGAGCAGCGCGACCGTGGCGTAGACGCTGATCCCCGACGCCCACGCCAGGGCCAGCGACTGGGCGAGCGCCGCCATCCTCTCGTCCCGAGCGGGCGACTAGCCGCGGCCGAACCGACGCGCGTGCTCGTGGCCGCGCAGGCTCACTTCCTCGGCGCGCGTGAGCAGCCGGTCGAGCACCTCGATCGCGCGGTCGCTCCGATCCTGCTGCTGCCCGGGGACGCGCTCCACCGCCGCGCGCACGACGTCGCGCAGGATCGCGTACTCGTGCGACAGCACGGACGCCGTCCAGCCGAGCCGGAACCGCTGCTCGCCGTGCTGGAAGGCGATGTGCTCCTGGATCGCGCTCCCATCGCGCAGCAGGTCGCCCTCCAGGCCCCCGCTCTCCTCGATCACCCGGAGCGACTGCAGCACGGCGCCGAGCAGGCTGAGGGTGTGGTTCTCGAGGTGGGCCCGGGACAGCGCGCGCCCGACGCCGAACGCCGGATCGGCGCGCACCCGCGACACGAACTCGGCGATGACCTGCTCGAGCTGCTCGCGCACCCGGGCCGCGAGCTCCGCGGGCGTCGGCTCCGTCCAGGCGCGCTGCGGAGGCGCGATGGTCGCGGGGCCAGCGACCGCCCCGTCGCCGCTCTCCGCCGCCGCCGGGGCGACCGGCAGGAGCAGCGTGAACGTGGAGCCCTTGCCGAGCCGGCTCTCGACGGTGAGGTCGCCCCCCATGAGCCGGGCGAGACGCCGACTCAGCGCGAGCCCGAGCCCGGTACCTCCGGCGGACCGCGTGCGGCTGCTGTCCGCCTGCATGAACGGCTCGAAGATGGCGCGCTGCTGCTCCTTCGCGATGCCGATGCCGGTGTCGCGCACGGAGATGCAGACCCACTCGCCATCGGGGCCGGGGCGCTCGCTGCCGGGACGATGGACCACGTGGTCGCAGCCGACGGCCACGGTGCCGCCGGGCGGCGTGAACTTCACCGCGTTCGACAGGAGGTTGATCAGGATCTGTCGAACACGGTGCTCGTCGCCGACGAACGGGAGCCCGACGTCGCCCTCGCGCTCGTCGTACAGCCGGATGGAGCGGGCCGCCGCCTCCGGCGTGATGAGCGCGAGCGCCGCGCCGACGACGACGCCCGTGGTCAGCCGCTCGCGCGTGATGCTCATGCGCCCGCGCTCGATGTTCGCGAGGTCGAGCACGTCGTCGACGAGGCCGAGCAGGTGGCGGCCGCTCGCGTGGAGACGATTCAGGTAGCCCCGCTGCGCGTCCGTGACGGGCCCGGCGACGCCGAGCTCGAGGAGCTGCGTGTAGCCCGTGATGGCGTTGATGGGCGTGCGAAGCTCGTGGCTCATCGTCGCCAGGAAGTCGCTCTTCGCGCGGGCCGCGGCCTCGGCGTCGACACGCGCCTGCTCGGCCGCGCGACGGTCGCCCTCCGCGGCCTCCCGGGCGGTCTGCAGCTCGGCGGCGAGCCGCTCGGCTTCCTCACGCGCGGCGCGCTCGGCTTCGAGCAGGTGACGCTGCTCGTCGTCTGTCGGCGAGGTGTCGGCGACATGCTGCAGCACGAGCAGGCCGTCGGTCGTCGGATACGCGCTGACGACGATCCAGCTCGAGGTCTCGCGAACGAAGCCCTCGGCGTGCATGGCGCGCCGCTCGCGCATGGCAGCGACCAGCGGGTCGTGAAAGACGTCGCTCGTGAGCCGCCGGTCGACGCGCCAGATCACCTCGCCGACGGCCGAGTCGCGGTCGGTCGACAGGAGACGGGCTGCGGCGCCGTTCAGGTAGCGGAGCCGCCAGTGGCGGTCGACGACGAACAGGGGCTCGGAGACCGCGTCGAGCGCGTCCCAGAGCTCGGCCGGCGAGATCGGCGTCGCCTCGGCGGCATCGGCGGGGAGGCGGGGGTGCCGCCGCCGATCCTCCTGTCCCGCGCCGACGTGCCCGACGACCCGCCCGACCGACTCGCGCGCCGCAGGCCGCCCCACGGGGGAGTCGCTCTGCGAGTCGGTCGCGCGCTGCGGAGGGCGGGACGGAGACATGCCCCGCGCTTAAGCGAAACCCGTGCGAGGATTTAGCCTTTTCGCAGCGATCTGGTGACGGCGGCCCAAAAAACGGCGAAACGTCAGAGCAGCGGCGCGCGCCAGGCGAGGAGTCCCAGCTCCATGAACAGCGCCAGGACGGCGGCGCCCAGCGGCCACCGGAAGAGCTCCGTATAGCGCGTGTACGTGTGGGTGCGGGCGGGGGTGCGCTCGAGGCGGTCGATCTCGCGGGTGATCTCGTCGAGCGCCTGGGCGTTCGTCGCGCGGAAGTATCGGCCCCCGGTCATGCGGGCGACGTCGGTGAGCAGGCTGTCGTCGATCTCCACCGGGCGGTTCTCGTACCGGAGGCCGAACAGCCCGCGCCCCACCGGCACCGGCGCGAGCCCGCGCGAGCCGACGCCGATCGTGTAGACCTTGATGCGGAACTGCCCGGCCGCCTGCGCCGCCGTGCGCGGGTCGATCGCGCCGCGGTTGTTCACGCCATCGGTGAGGAGCACGATGACGCGCGACCGGCCGGGGGCGGAGCGGAGCCGGTTCGCGGCGGTGGCGATCGCGGTGCCGATCGCCGTGCCGTCCTCGAGCTGCCCCGGCTGGAGGTTGTCGACCGCCGCGAGCACCACCGGATAGTCGGTGGTGAGCGGCACCTGGGTGAGCGCCTCGCCGCTGAAGGCCACCACGCCGATGCGGTCGTTCTTCCGCATCGTGATGAACTGCTTGATCTTGGCGCGCGCGACCTCGAGCCGGTTCTCGGGCTGGAAGTCCTCCGCGAGCATGGAGCTCGACAGGTCGAACGCGATCACGATGTCGATGCCGTCGCTGAGCGACTCCTCGGTGCGGCCGCCCGAGCGGGGGCGGGCGAGGGCGATCACGAGCCCGGCGATCGCGAGGTTGCGGACGAGGAACAGCAGCCGCGGCACCCACTGTCCGCGGCGCGGGCTCTCGGCCAGCGTCCCGGCGCGCGAGAAGACGATCGCCGACGGAGGACGCCGGCGGCGCGCCACCCACCACAGGGGGAGGGCGAGCAGGAGGAGCAGCACCCACGGGGATCCGAAGCCGAAGCTCGGGAAGTTCACGATCGATGTCTCAAGCGGGTCTTCGCGTCGTACCCCGCAGGACGCGTCATGTCCATGGCGTTTCCGTCATCTCCACACGGCGCTCGACGGAAGTCGATGGGAACGCGAGGGACCGATGCGTCTCACACGCCCACGCAGGGGAGGAGGTCGCAGGAGTGGGGCCCGCGGCCGCGCTCGATCTGCAGGGTGGGGTGGGCGATGCCGAAGCGGGTGCGGAGCTCGCGGCTGGCGCGCAGCAGGAACGCGTCGTCGTCCTCCTCCTCACCCTCCGGGACGGGCCGCACCAGGTGCGCAGTGAGCGCGACGTCGGTGGTGCTCATCCCCCAGATGTGGAGGTCGTGGACGGCGCTCACGCCAGGGAGCGCCTCGAGGTAGGCGCCCACCGCCTGGGGGTCGATGTGCGACGGCACGGCGTGCAGCGCGAGATCGAGCGAGTCGCGCAGCAGCCCCCACGTCCCGATGGCGATGACGACGACGATCGCGAGGCTCAGGGCGGGATCGAGCCACAGCCAGCCGGTGGCGCCGATGACGAGCCCCGCGACGACGACGCCCGCGGAGACGGCGGCGTCGGCGGCCATGTGCAGGAACGCGCCGCGGACGTTGAGGTCGTGCGAGCGGCCGGACATGAACAGCAGCGCCGTCGCGCCGTTCACGACGAGGCCGACGAGCGCGACGAGCGCGACGACGCCGCCGACGACCGGCTCGGGGTTCGCGAACCGGTGCACGGCCTCCCAGGCGACGCCGCCGACGGCGACGAGGAGGAAGACGGCGTTCGCGAGCGCGGCGAGGATGGTGGTGCTGCGCAGCCCGTAGGTGCGCCGCCGAGTGGGAATGCGGCGGGCGAGCACCGTGCCGGCCCACGCGAGCACGAGGCCGAGGACGTCGCTCAGGTTGTGCCCCGCGTCGGCGAGCAGCGCCATGGAGTGCACGCGCAGGCCGAACCCCGCCTCGACGACGACGAAGGCGACGTTCAGCGCGGTGCCGATGGCGAACGCGCGCCCGTAGTCCGCCGGGCCATGCGCGTGCCCATGACCGCCATGGCCATGGTGGTGACCGTGGCCGAGCGCGTGGTCGTGCGCGTGGTCGTGCGGGTGATCATGCAGGGTGCTGCTCACGAGCGAAAAATACAGCGTTCGAGCGATCTTGTGGGCAGCGGGTCCCCGGGACAGGTTCCCGGTCGCATCCTCCGTCCCCCCGCCATGCATCGTCGCTCGTTCCTCGCCGCCGCCGTCGGCACGCTTGCCGCGGCGTGCGCCAAGCGTCCGCGCACCGCCGTCGAGCGTCGCCCCCTGCCGCGCATCGGTCCCGTGGGGCTGCAGCTGTACACGGTGCGCACGCTGATGGAGAAGGACATGCCCGGCACGCTGCAGCAGGTGGCGGCGATCGGGTACCGCGAGGTGGAGTTCGCGGGCTACTTCGGGCGGACGCCGGCGGAGGTGCGCGCGCTGCTCGCGCGCGTGGGCCTCACGTCGCCGTCCGCGCACACGCCGTACGAGCTGCTCGTCGGCAACTGGCAGAAGGCGCTCGACGACGCGAACGCGGTGGGACACCAGTGGGTGACGATCCCGTGGCTCGCGCCGGAGCAGCGGCCGACGAGCGTGGCCGGGTGGCAGCGGCTCGCGGCGACGCTGGCGCGCGGCGCGGAGCAGGCGCACGCGAGCGGGCTGCGGTTCGCGTATCACAACCACGATTTCGAGATCGCGCAGGTGGAAGGCGTGATGCCGCTGGAGATCCTGCTGCGCGAGACGGATCCGACGCGGGTGGACTTCGAGATGGACGTGTACTGGGTGACGAAGGCGGGCGCGGACGCGGTGTCGCTGCTCGCGCGTCATCCGGGGCGATTCAAGATGCTGCACCTGAAGGACGCGACGCCGGCGCCGCAGCGCGCGTTCGCCGACGTGGGCAGCGGCACGATCGACTGGCCCGCGGTGCTCGCGCAGCGCGCGACGGCGGGCGTGGAGCACGTGTTCGTCGAGCGCGACGAGTCGCCGGATCCGATGGCGTCGATCCGGAACTCCTACGCCTATCTGGCATCGCTGAAGTAGCTGCGTGGCTGCGTGGCTGCGTGCTGCGTTAGGCCGTCACGCAGCGACGCAGCCACGCAGCCTTCACGAAACTCTCTTCTCCACGGAGATCTCTCGGTGGCATACGACGTCGTGATCGTCGGCTCCGGCGCGGGCGGCGGGATGGCCGCGTACGCGCTGACGAAGGCGGGAGCGCGGGTGGTGATGCTCGAGGCGGGACCCGAGTGGTACGCCTCGAAGAAGTCGCAGATGCTCTTCCCGAGCTACGCCACGGCGTACCGCGGACGCGCCACGCACACGCGGCCGTTCGGCGAGTACGACGCGTGCGACGGCGGGTGGGAGATCGACGGCGAGCCGTACACGCGCGCTCCGGGCACGCGCTTCGACTGGTGGCGCGGGCGCATGTTAGGCGGCCGCACGAACCACTGGGGGCGCATCTCGCTCCGCTTCGGGCCGCGCGACTTCAAGGGCAAGAGCCACGACGGACTCGGCGACGACTGGCCGATCGCGTACGAGGACGTGGCGCCGTACTACGACCGGATCGACGATCTGATCGGCGTGTTCGGGAGCAAGGAGAACCTGCCGAACGAACCGGACGGCAAGTTCCACCCGGCACCGAAGCCGAGGTGCTACGAGCTGCTCGTGAAGCAGGCGTCGGACAAGCTGAACATCACCTGCATCCCGTCGCGGCTGTCGATCATCACGCGGCCGCTCCCGGGCCGGCAGGCGTGCCACTACTGCGGCCAGTGCAACCGCGGCTGCGCGGTGAAGGCGAACTTCTCCAGCCCCGACGTGCTCATCGCGCCGGCGCTCGCCACGGGGAAGCTCACGCTCATCACGAACGCGATGGCGCGCGAGGTCACGATCGGCAAGGACGGCAAGGCGACCGGCATCGCGTACATCGACAAGAACACCGGCGAGGACAAGCACGTCGAGGCGAACGTCGTGGTGCTCGCGGCGAGCGCGCTGGAGTCGGCGCGGCTGGTGCTCAACTCGAAGTCGACGCTCTTCCCGCAGGGGATCGCGAACTCCAGCGGCACGGCGGGCAAGTACATCACCGACACGACGGGCACCGACGTGTCCGGGTTCATCCCGGCGATGGTCGACCACGTGCCGCACAACGAGGACGGCGTCGGCGGCATGCACGTGTACATGCCGTGGTGGCTCGACAACAAGAAGCTCGACTTCCCGCGCGGCTACCACATCGAGGTCGGCGGCGGGCTGCACCCGCCGGGTTACGGCTTCATGGGCGGCATCCATCGCTACCCGAACGCGGGCGGCTACGGGGCGAAGCTGAAGGACGACTACCGCAAGTACTACGGCGCGACGATCGGCTTCAGCGGCCGCGGCGAGATGATCCCGAACGACAACTGCTACGCGGAGATCGACCCGACGGTCGTGGACCAGTTCGGGATCCCGGTGCTGCGCTTCCACTGGCAGTGGAGCGACTACGAGCGCAACCAGTCGCGGCACATGCAGCAGACGTTCCGGTCGCTCATCGAGGCGATGGGGGGCACGGTGTCCTCCAACATGCCGACGAAGGAGCAGGACTTCGGCCTCGCGCCGGGCGGCCGCATCATCCACGAGCTGGGCGGACTGCGCATGGGCGCCGACGCGAAGACGAGCGTGCTGAACGCGAACTGCCAGGCGCACGACGTGAAGAACCTGTTCGTGACCGACGGCGCGCCGTTCGTGTCGCAGGCGGACAAGAACCCCACGTGGACGATCCTCGCGCTCGCGTGGCGCACGGCGGACTACATCACCGCGCAGCGGAAGGCGGGGGCCTTATGAGCGAAGAGCGTGGAGCGCAGAGCGCAGAGGGGTCGCCTAACGTCTCTCGCCGCCGGGTCCTCAAGGTTCTCGCGCTGACCCCGGCCGCCGCGGCGCTCGGCGCGCAGCAGCCTGCCACCGGCGGCCAGCAGCCGAGCACGCCGCACGTCACGCCGCAGCCGCCGGCGCAGAACACGAACCCGCAGCCGCCGAAGAACCAGCGGCAGCGCAAGTTCTTCAACGCGCGCGAGCTCCGCACGGCGAGCGTGCTCGCCGACGACATCATCCCGCGCGACGCGAAGTCCGGGAGCGCGACCGAGGCGGGCGTCATCGACTTCATCGACTTCCACATGTCGGTGCCGGAGACCGACGACGCGACGCGCGTGCAGATGCACGGCGGGCTGCGGTGGATCGACACGGAATCGAAGCGGCGCTTCGGCGTCGGCTACGCGGCGGCGAAGCCGGCGCAGCGCCATGCGATCCTCGACGACATCGCGTACCCCGACAAGACGACGCCGGAGTTCCGCGCCGGGACGGCGTTCTTCACGCGCTTCCGCGACCTCGTGGCGGGGGGCTTCTTCTCGAGCCCCGTCGGGTGGAAGGACGTGCAGTACATCGGCAACACGTTCAACCCGAACTGGAGCGGCTGCCCGACGGCCGCGATGCAGAAGCTCGGCGTGAGCCACGATCTCATGAACACGCGCATCCCGTCGCAGGTGCAGGTGAGCGAGGGACCGCGTTAGGCCGGAGCACGAGGTGACCGCGACCGAGGTCCGGGGCGTCGAACGCCACAGCGCCGCGCTCCGGAAGGAGCTCGGGCTCACGGACCTCGTGCTCACGCAGATCCTGTACGTCGTGGGTCTGAGCTGGGTGGGGACGGCGGCGAAGTTAGGCACCGCGCAGATCGCGTTCTGGCTCGCGGCGATGGCCCTGTTCTATCTGCCGCAGGCCGCGGTCGTGGTCCACCTCAGCCGCCGCTTCCCGCTCGAGGGAGGCCTCTACCAGTGGGCCAAGCTCGGACTCGGCGGCGCCGTCGCGTTCCTCGTCGCGTGGAACCTGTGGATCTACGCGATCGTCCTGCTCGGCGCGTTCGGCATCCAGGTCGCGAACGCGGCGATCTATGCAGCAGGCCCCACCGCGGCGTGGCTCTCCGGCAACCGCGCGTTCATGGGCGCGGTGAGCGGGGTCCTGCTCGCGGCGCTCGTGCTCGTGTCGATCCGCGGGCTGTCGCTGTCGAAGTGGGTGCACAACGTGGGCAGCGTGCTGCTGCTGGGCGCGTTCGCGCTGCTCGTCGCGCTGCCGTTCATCGGACTGGCCCGCGGCACGCTGCGCAGCTACCACCCGTTCGGGATGACCGCGCCGGCGCTCACGCTGTTCAACCTGAACGTGTTCAGCAAGCTCGCCGTCGGCGGGTTGAGCGGCTTCGAGTACGCCGCGGTGCTCGCCGGCGAGGCGCGCGACGCCGAGCGCACGATCGCGCGGTCGGTGATCGTCGCCGTGCCCGTGATCGCGCTCATGTTCATGCTCGGCACGAGCTCCGTGCTCGCGCTCGTGCCGATCGACCGCATCGACCTCGTGGGGCCGATCCCGCAGGCGTTCCGCGCGGGGTTCGGCGCGCTCGGCGGCGCGCTCGGCGTCGTGATCCCGTTCGCGGTGTTCGCCGTCACGGCGCGCACGATCGCGAACTCCAGCGTGCTGTTCACGGCGACGACGCGGATGCCGATGGTGACGGGGTGGGACGATCTCATGCCGGGATGGTTCGCGCGGCTGCACCCGCGCTTCCGCACGCCGGTGAACTCGATCCTGTTCGTCGGCGCCTGCGCGCTCGTGTTCTGCGCGGCGGGGATGGCGGGCGTCGGCGAGCAGGAGGCCTTCCAGCTCCTCGACAACGCGGCCGGGATCTTCTACGGGCTCACGTACCTCGTGCTGTTCGCGGTGCCGCTCGTCGGGCTGCGCGCCGCGGGGCGCGCGCCGTGGTGGCTGCGCGCGGCGGCGCTCGCGGGGTTCGCGACGAGCGCGCTGTACGTGGTGCTCTCCGTCGTGCCGATCGTGGCGGTGGAGAGCCGCCTCGCGTTCGCGCTCAAGATCGGCGGACTGGTGATGGCAGCGAATCTGTTAGGCGCGACGTTGTACGTGCGAGCGCGGCGGCGTGCGGCCGCGCACATCGAAAGCGTCTCACGCGGAGACGCGGAGAACGCGGAGACCGACAAAGATCCGTTGCAGTTCTCCGCGTACTCCGCGTCTCCGCGTGAGCTCGACCAGCCTCCACGAGTGACCGTGCATGACTGATCGTTTGGGCATCGGCTTCGTCGGCAGCGGCTTCATCGCGCGCTTCCACGTGCAGTCGTTCCGTGCCGTGCGCGAGGCGGACGTGCGCGGCGTCTGGAGCCCCAACCGGGAGCGCGCGGAGTCGCTCGCCGCGTACGCGCGCGAGATCGACGTCGGCGACGCGCGTGCGTACGGCTCCATCGCGGACATGGTCGCCGACCCGGCGATCGACGCGATCTGGCTGTGCGGCGCGAACCACGCACGGGTGCGGAACGTCGAGGAGATCTGCGCCGCGGTGACGAGCGGGCGCGGCACGCTGAAGGGCGTCGCGATCGAGAAGCCGCTCGCGCGCAACGTCGCGGAAGCCCAACGCGTCGTCGCGCTGCTCGACGAAGCGGGGCTCGCGTCGGGTTATCTCGAGGACCAGCTGTTCGGGCCGCACGTGACGGTGGGGCGCGCGCTGCTCTGGAACCGCGGCGCGTCGGTCGCCGGTCGGCCGTATCTGGCACGCGCCGCCGAGGAGCACAGCGGGCCGCATGCCCCGTGGTTCTGGCGCGGCGAGCTGCAGGGCGGCGGTGTGCTGAACGACATGCTGTGCCACTCGGCGCTCGTCGTCCGGCACCTGCTCACGAAGCCGGGCGCGCCGCTGTCGACGGTGCGGCCGGTGCGGGTGAGCGCGCACATCGCGAGCCTGAAGTGGTCGCGCCCCGAGTACGCGCGGCAGCTCACCGAGCGATTCGGCGCGGAGGTCGACTACCGCCGCCGGCCGGCGGAGGACTTCGCGAGCGCGACGATCGAGTTCGAGACGGACGACGGCCACATCGTGATCGGCGAAGCGACGACGTCGTGGAGCTTCGTCGGTGCGGGGCTGCGGCTGTCGGCAGAGCTGTTGGGCCCCGAGTACTCGATGAGCTGGAACTCGCTCGACTCGGGGCTCAAGCTGTTCTTCAGCCGCGCCGTGCAGGGGAAGGAGGGCGAGGATCTCGTCGAGAAGCAGAACGCCGAGGTGGGGCAGATGCCCGTCGTGCCGGACGAGACGTCGGTGTACGGCTACGAGGGGGAGAACCGGCATTTCGCGCGCGCGTTCCTCGGCAAGGAGGCGCTGCGGCTCACTGCCGCCGACGGGCTGGAGGTGGTGAAGATTCTCATGACCGCGTATCAGAGCGCGGAGCAGGGGCGCACGCTCCCGTTCCCGCCAGAAGGGATCGACCGATTCGTTCCTGCCGTCGCGCAGGGCACGTGGCACCCACACAAGACGTCACAGGAGATGGCCTAACGATGTCGGACCAACCAGTCAGCCGCCGCGACTTCGTCGGCACGACCGGCACCCTCGCGTTCGGGGCGATGATCGTCCCGCGCCACGTCCTGGGCGGCCCCGGGTACCAGGCGCCGAGCGACACGCTGAACGTCGCGTTCTGCGGCGTCGGCGGCATGGGCATGAGCAACTGGACGCAGTTCCTGAACGAGAACACGGTCGCGGTCTGCGACGTCGACTTCCCGTACGTGGAGCGCTCGCTCGGCGGCCGCACGCGCCAGCGCACGGTGGGGAACCCGCCGGCGGGGATGAACCCCGATCAGGTCACCGCGTGGCGCGCGCAGCAGGAGCAGAACAACCAACGCTCCTACGACGAGGGGCAGAAGCTGCAGGCGGCGTACACGAAGGCCGCGAAGTACGCCGACTTCCGCGAGATGCTCGACAAGCAGAAGGACATCGACGCCGTGGTCGTGGCGACGCCCGACCACCTGCATGCGGTCATCGCGAGCGCGGCGATGCAGGCGGGGAAGCACGTGTACGTGCAGAAGCCGCTCACCTACTCGGTGCACGAGGCGCGGACGCTCGCCAAGCTGGCGCGCGACAACCCGAAGCTCGTGACGCAGATGGGGAACCAGGGGCACTCGATGGACGGCACGCGCCGCATCCGCGAGATCGTGCAGAGCGGCGTGCTCGGCCCGATCCGCGAGGTGCACGTGTGGACCGACCGCCCGGTGCGCTACTGGGCGCAGGGCATCCCGCGTCCCGGCGCGTCGGGGCCGAGCGCGCAGATGGCGGCGAGCCAGGTGCGCGAGCAGGCGAACGTGGACGGCGTGCCGCGGCGGTGGAACGTGCGCACGGTGGAGCAGGCGATCATCAACGAGATGGCGAAGGACGTGCAGACGCCGCCGCCCGGGCTGCACTGGGACCTGTGGTTAGGCCCGGCGCCCGACATCCCGTACCACCCGGTCTACCACCCGTTCTCGTGGCGCGGCTGGGTGGACTTCGGCGTGAGCGCGATCGGCGACATGGGCGCGCACCTCATCGACCAGCCGTTCTGGGCGCTCGACCTCGACTTCCCGACGGCCATCTCCAGCTCGAGCACGATGTGGGGCGGCCCGGCGAGCAACCCGGCGAGCTATCCGCTCGCGATGACGACCGAGTACGAGTTCGCGCGCCGCGGCGCGATGCCGCCGGTGAAGCTGTTCTGGTACGACAGCGGGATGCTGCCGCCGCGTCCCCCGTTCCTCCCGGACGACCTGTCGCTGCAGGGCGGTGACGGCGGCGGCGGCTACTTCGTGGGCACGAAGGGGATCCTCACCTACGAGACGTACGGCAACAACCCGAAGGTCTATCCGGCCTCCACCGCCGCGGCGGCGGAGAAGGTCGCGAAGTCGGTGCCGCGCATCGAGGTGCCGCACGAGGTGAACTTCGCGCAGGCGTGCAAGGGGCAGACGAAGGCGAGCTCGCCGTTCGAGTACGCGGCGAAGCTCACCGAGACGATGCTGTTGGGCATCGTCGCGCTGCGATCGGGGCAGGGAAAGAAGATCCTCTACGACGGAGCGAACATGCGCGTGACGAACGCGAACGACGCGAACCAGTGGCTCACGCGGCAGTACCGCAGCGGGTGGGCCGTATGAGGCGCCGCGTCCTCATCGCCGCCGCGTTGCTCGCCAACGCGCTGCTGTTAGGCGCCGCGCAGGCCGGCGCGCAGCCCGTGTCGAAGGACGGCGGGGGCGGCGGCTGGAAGTCGCTGTCGTCGCTGCAGGCGTGGCGCGGCTACAAGGAGGAGTCGGTGCCCGCCGAGTGGACGCAGATGAACGCGACGACGTTCGGCAAGACGAAGGGCACCGAGGATCTCGTGACGCGCGACGAGTACGGCGACTTCGATCTGGAGCTGGACTGGAAGCTGTCGCCCGGCGGCAACGCGGGGATCTTCTACCACGCGACGGAGCAGGGGGACAAGGTCTACTGGACGGGCCCCGAGTATCAGCTGCTCGACGACGCACGCCACCCCGACGGGAAGAACCGCCTGACGTCGGCGGGCTCCGACTACGGGCTGTACGCGCCGCCGGCCGGCGTCGTGAAGCCGGCGGGCGAGTGGAACCATACGCGCATCGTGGCGCGCGGCGCGCACGTCGAGCACTGGCTCAACGGCCAGAAGGTGGTGGAGTACGACCTGTGGAGCCCGGACTGGGAAGCGAAGGTGAAGGCGAGCAAGTTCGCCGAGTGGCCCGGCTACGGTCGCGCAAAGCGCGGCCACATCGGGATCCAGGGAGACCACACGGGATCGCTCACGATCCGCAACGCCCGCATCCGAGAGCTGCCATGACCCACGCCGCCACGCACACGTCCGACCGCTCCGGTGGGGGAATCGGGTTCCGCCTGAGCGTGATGATGTTCCTCCAGTTCTTCATCTGGGGCGCCTGGTACACGACGATCGCCGTGTACATGGCGAACCACGGGATGGAGACGCAGACGTTCTGGCCGTTCACCGTGAACCCCGTCGCGGCGGTCGCGGCGCCGTTCTTCGTCGGCCTCGTCGCCGACCGGTTCTTCGAGACGCAGAAGGTGCTCGGCGTGCTGCACCTCGTCGGCGGCCTGGTGCTGCTCGCGGTGCCGGGGCTCACCGGCAACCCGACGGCGTTCGTGCTCGCGCTGCTGCTCTACAACCTGTGCTACATGCCGACGCTCGGGCTTTCGAGCTCGCTCGCGTTCCACAACATCCAGGATCAGGAGAAGCAGTTCCCGCGCATCCGGGTGTGGGGGACGATCGGGTGGATCGTGGCGGGGCTGTTCATCAGCTTCGTGCTCGGCCGCTTCACGACGACGCAGCCGGAGCAGACGCCGATGCCGCTGCGCGCCGCCGCGATCGCGAGCCTGCTGCTCGGCGTGTACTGCTTCACGCTGCCGAAGACGCCGGCGCCGGCGCGCGGCCAGGCGGTGTCGGCGCGGAGCGTGGTCGGGCTCGACGCGTTCGCGCAGCTCGGCAGCCGGCCGTTCTACGTGTTCATCATCAGCGCGTTCCTGATCTGCATCCCGCTCGCGGTCTACTACAACTTCACGCAGCTGTTCCTGCAGGCGGCGAAGGTGCAGAACATCGCGGCGACGCAGACGCTCGGGCAGATGTCCGAGATGCTGTTCATGCTCGCGATGCCGTTCATGTTCGCCCGACTCGGCGTGAAGTGGATGCTGGTCGCCGGCATGGCCGCGTGGGTGGCGCGCTACGCGCTGTTCGCCGCGGCGGCGCCGAACGCGGTGTTCTGGATGATCGCGTTGGGCATCCTGCTGCACGGCGTCTGCTACGACTTCTTCTTCGTGACGGGGCAGATCTACGTCGACAAGAAGTCCACGGCGGCGATCCGCGGACAGGCGCAGGGCTTCTTCGTGTTCGTGACGTACGGCGTGGGGATGCTGATCGGCGCGTACGTGGCGGGGCAGGTGTACAACCGCTTCCTCGCCGGCGCGACGGCGCTCACGCTCGACCGGTGGCAGAGCTTCTGGTGGCTCCCGGCGGCGTTCGCGGCGTTCGTGCTCGTGTTCTTCGCGCTCGCGTTCAACGACCGCGGCGCCGAGACGCGCACCGCCCCCCGGTCGTCGCCCGCCGAAGCGCAGCCGATGGCGCCGCCGGCGTGACGGCTGCTGCGTGGCTGCGTGGCTCCGTGACGTGCCGTCACGCAGCCACGCAGCGACGCAGCCTTCACTCCGCGCGCAGCGCGACGATCGGATCGACCTTGGCGGCGCGGCGGGCGGGGCGCCAGTTGGCCAGCGCGGCGACGGCGACGAGGGCGAGCAGCGCAGCGGCGTAGGAGGCGGGGTCGGTCGCGCTCACCTGGAACAGGACGCCGCGCATGAGACGCGTGCCGGCCCACGCGAGCGCGGCGCCGGCGGCGAGGCCGACGAGCACGGGGCGCATCCCCTGCCACATCACGCGCCGCATCACGGCGCCGCGGGGTGCGCCGAGCGCGATGCGGATGCCGATCTCGTTCACGCGCTGCGCGACGACGTACGACATCACGCCGTAGACGCCGACCGCGCACAGCACGAGCGCGAGCGCGCCGAACGCGAGCAGCAGCAGCGTCGCGAGCCGCGACGTCGCGAGCGAATCGCTCACCACCGCGGCGAGCGGTCGCACACGCGCCGCCGGCACGTCGGGATCGAGCCGGCGCACGAGCGCCCGCACCGCGCTGCCTAACGACTCCTCGTCGCCCACCGCGCGGATCACCACGCTGAGCGACCGCGGCACCGCGCCGATGGAATCGGGGAGCGACGCGATCGCCTGCGCATGCGGCACGTACATGGTCGCGTGCGCGGGCTCGGCGAGCCCGCCGTGGCGCACGTCGCCGACGATGCCGACGACCGTGCGCCACACGGAGTCGGCGCCGCCGAGCAGCTGGATGCGCCGACCGAGCGCGTCGCCGCCGGGGAACCAGCGGCGGGCCATCGACTCGCTCGCCACGACGACCGCTGGTGCGCCGAGCCGGTCGGCGTCGGTGAGCGTGCGGCCGCGGAGGAGCGGGATGCGCATCGCCTCGATGTAGCCGGGCGTCGCCGCCTGGAAGTCGGCGGCGGGGCCGGGCTGGCGGTGGGATCGCGGGCGCGCGACGCCCTCGATCGAGAACCCCCAGTCGCCGATGGAGCCGTCGAACGGAAGCGCGGAGACGGCGCCCGCCGAGCGCACGCCGGGCAGCGCGCGGACGCGCTCGAGCAGCGCGGCGTAGAACGCGCGCACCGCCGAGCTGCTGCCGTACTTCGCCGCCGGCGGCGACAGACGGAGCGTGAGCACGTGCTCCGGCGCGAACCCTGGTGAGACGGCGGTTAGCCGCGCGAAGCTCCGCGTCATGAGCGCGGCGCCGGTGAGCGACACGGCCGCGAGCGCGAGCTGCCCGGCGACGAGGAGCTGACGCAGCCGCGCGCGCGGCCGACCCACGGTCGTGCCGCGCCCCTGGCGCAGCGGATCGTTAGGCGCGCCGAGCCGCGCGACCGGCGCGAGGCCGAACAGCAGCCCGGTGACGAGCGACACGGCGAGCGTGTACGCGAGCACCGGCCCGTCCACCGCGACGCGATCGAGTCGCGGGAGCTGCGGCAGGGGCGCTGCGGCGAGCGCGCGCGTGGCCCATGCGGCGAGCAGCAGGCCGAGCGCGCCGCCGCCGAGCGCGAGGACGACGCTCTCCATGAGCACCTGCGCGGCGAGCCGTCCGCGGCCGGCGCCCAACGCCCGGCGCACCGCGACCTCGCGGCCGCGCCGCTCCGCGCGCGCGACGAGCAGGTTCGCCACGTTCGCGCAGCCGACGAGCAGCACGAAGCTCACCGCGCCGACCAGCACGAGGAGCAGCGGCCGCACGTCGCCGCGCACCTGCTCGGCCACCGGCACGAGCGTGACGCCGAAGTTCGGGCCGTAGTCGTGCTCGTGCTCGCGCCGCAGGTCGGCCATGAACGCGTCGACGCGCCGCTGCGCGGCGGCGGGCGTGAGGCCGGGCGGCAGCTTCGCCACCGCGTTCAGGCGATGGGCGCCGCGCTCGTTCTCGTCGGGCGGACCCAGTCGCAGCGGGAGGAGGAGCTGCGCGTGGTCACCGGCGAACTCCAGCGGCAGCCGGAACGCGCTCGGCAGCACGCCGACCACGGTGACCGGCGTGGCATCGAGCCGGATGGTGCGGCCGACGATGCGCGGGTCGGCGCCGTAGCGGCGGCGCCAGAAGTCCTCGTGCAGCAGCGCGACGCGCGCTCCGTTAGGCACGTCCTCGTCGCGCGTAAAGTTGCGGCCGAGCAGCGGGCGCACGCCGAGCACGTCGAGCAGCGACGCCTCGGCGACGCCGACGCGCACGCGCTCCGCCTCGCAGCCGACGACTTCCGGCGCGCACCCGCCGGTGACGTTCATCGCGTTGTCGGAGAACGCGGCGAAGCGCTCGAACGTGGTGCGGTGCGCGGCGTAGTCGTACGCCTCGGGCTGCGACAGCCAGGTGCGCGGCGACTCGGGCCAGTGATTCCAGACGACGACGAGATGCGCGGGATCGGCGTACGGGAGCGGCCGGAGGAGCACCGCGCGCACGACGCTGAACACCGCGGTGTTGGCGCCGATGCCCAACGCGAGCGTGACGGCGACGGCGAGCGTGAAGCCGGGAGCGCGGCGCAGTCCCCGGAGCGCCTGGCGGAGGTCGCGCGACAGCGTCTCGAGCAGGTCGTGGCGATGCATGCGGTCCTCCCGGCGGACGGCGGAGTCGGCGAGCGCGCGGCGCCGCGCGAGCAGCTCGCCGTCGTCGCGCGCCGCGGCGTCGCCGGCGAAGCGGCGGCGTGCCTCGGCGGTCGCGGCTTCCGGGGAGAACCCACGCTCGGCCAGGCGCGCGGCGCGAGCCTCGAGGTGGAAGCGGATCTCCTCGTCCATCTCGTCGCGGGCGCGGCGGGCGCCGGTGCGCGGGAGACGGAAGAGACGACGGAAGCGGCGCGGCGACATCAGCGGTCGGCGATGCGGAGCACCGCGGCGACGGTCTCGGCGTAGCGCAGGAACTGGGTGGACTGTTCCTGGAGCCAGTCGCGGCCGGCGGCGGTGATCTCGTAGTAGCGGGCCCGCCGATTGTTCTCGGTGAGCCCCCAGTCGGCCCGCACGAGGCCACGCTCCTGCATGCGGTGCAGCGCGTGGTAGATGGCGCTGTCCTCGACGGCGAGGGAGCCGCCGGAGCGGTCCTCGAGCCAGGTGACGATCTCGACGCCATGCATCGGCCCCCACGAGAGGGTCTTCAGGACGAGGACGTCGAGGGTGCCCTTCATGGGGGCGAGCGAATCGCTCATCGGCATGGGCTGAAGCTTTCCCTTGAAAGTTTCATCCAACGGCCGAGGCGTCAATCGCCGTTCGTCACGTCGCCCCTCAGCCCAGGCGCAGTCGGTAGCCCCGGACCAGCTCGGCCCCCGGCGGCTGGAAGTCGGCGTCGGGCGCGCGCTCGAACCCCATGCGCTCGTAGAGCGACATCGCGACGCGCATGCTCTCCGACGTGTGGAGGCCGAGCGCCGCCGCGCCGCTCGCGCGGGCGCGACGCGCGCACTCCTCCACGAGCGCGCGGCCGACGCCCTGCCCGCGCCCCTCCGGCGCGACGGCGAGCAGCCGCAGCTCGGGCCACGGCGCGCGCGCCGCGAGGTGGCCATACGCGTCGGTCGCCGGCGGGAACAGGTGCACGCTGCCGAGCAACGACTCGTCGCGCACCGCGACGATGCGATCCACCGGCCCGTCGAACGCGAGCGCCGAGCGCACGGCGCCGTCGAGGCCCGCCCACGACGCGGGCGCCATCACCGTGGCGTACTCGCCGTACGCGCGGAGCGTGAGCTCGCGCACCGCATCGCGCTCGTCGGCGCGCGCGTCGCGGACGATGAACGGCGCGGGACGGGACGGCATGCGCGACAATCTGCGCTTCACAGGCCCCCGCGGCCACGGCCGGGCACGCTCTTTTCATCGTCGCCGGCTCCATTTCGCTTTGCTTCGCGACCGCCGCCCGCGCACATTCCCCGCATGACCACGATAGCCCAACCCGCCGCGGAGACGTTGGCGAAGGTGGAAGTGCTCGCCGACCTCGAAGAGGTCGTCCACGCCCTGATGGACGTGCACGAGGCGAAGCGCATCCTCTGGTTCCCGAGCGAGCTGCTCGCTCCCGCTCCCGACACCGACCCCGACGCGCACGCCCGCGCGCTGCGCGAGCGCGCGCGGGGCATCGGCCTCCCCGCGCGCATCGCGCTCGCGGTGAACCTCCTCACCGAGGAAGGGCTGCCGCACTTCCACCGGCTGCTCGCCGTGTACCTCGGCGGGGACACGTTCTGGTCGCGGTGGACGAACCTGTGGACCGCCGAGGAGGACCGGCACGGCGCGGTGCTGCACGACTACGCGCGCGAGAGCCGCATCCTCGACAACCCGGTGCTCGAGCGCATGCAGTTCGAGTATCTCAAGGCCGGGTTCAATCCCGAGTGGGACAAGGACCCGTACCGCGTGTTCGTGTACACGTCGCTGCAGGAACGCGCGACGCAGGTGAGCCACGCGAACACCGGCAAGCTCGCCGGGGAGTACGAGCCGACGATCGGCACCGTGCTCGCGAACGTGGCGAAGGAGGAGGCGCGGCACTACGCGTTCTACCGCACGATCTTCAAGGAAGTGCTGGCGCGCGACCCGAACCGCGGGCTCGCGTCGGCGGCGGAGATCATGCCGTCGATCGACATGCCGGGTTACACGATGCCGCACTTCCGCGAGATGGCGGACGTGATCCGGCGCGCCGAGATCTACGGGCCGCGCGACTACCTGAAGATCGTCGAGGAGCAGATCAAGTTCTGGGCGATCGAGGCGCTGGACGGGCTCGACGAGATGGGCAAGCGAGCGCAGGAGAAGATCCTCGGCATCCCCGACCGGCTGCGCCGCGTGGCCGACGCGATGGAGACGCGGAGCCGGGCGAAGACGTTCTCGTTCGACGTCGCGTTCGCGCAGGAATTCCACATGGCCTGAGCCTGCCGGCACGCGCTCTGCCTTTTTCTCGGTCGAAGTCGATTTCCCGAGCCGCAGGAGGCAGATCCATGGCACGAGAGCGCGAGCTGATCGAGCCGCACGAGGGCGACAAGCGGTACGTGCGTCGCGACGAGCAGGGACGCTTCACCGATTCGCAGGACGACGTGGGCCGCTCGCTGTCGCAGGACCGCAAGCGTCACGCGAAGACCGAGTCGAAGAAGGGACAGGGCGACCGCGGCGATCGCAGCAGCAAGTAACGCAAAATCACATACGGAAGACTCCGCCGCCCCGGGGAACGTTGCCACGTTCTCCGGGGCGGCGCATGTTAGCCACGCCGCCGGGGCCCACCCCCTCCCGCCTAACGACGCGGAGCCCCGGCCAACGCGACTCGATGCCGATGTCGTGTTCGATCCGTCCGGCGGAGCGCCGACGACGATCGTCCGCCGGGCATTACCTGTGGTCGTGGCCGGGAGACCGGCCGGGGGAGGCAGCATGGCAACGCAAAGCGAGCCGACGCCCGTCGTGCCTAACGAGCTCTGGCACCCGGCGTTCGGCCGGTGCGTGGGCGACCCGACACGTGCCGCGGTGCAGTGGCGGCCCGGCGTCGACGCGGAGACGAAGGACGCGCTGCTCCGCGAGCTGGGCCTAACGCACGCGAGCGCCGGCGCGGGGACCGATGGAGAGCGGCGTCCGCTGCTGCACGTGAACCGCACCGACGCGCTGTCGTGGGTGCAGGGTGCCGACGGCGGCGCGCTCGACGGCGCACAGCTGCAGCGTCTGAACGCGAGCCCGCTCGTGGAGTGGGTGAGCCCGGCCTGGCGTGCCGACGCCGCGACGCGCGAGGTGCCCGCGCTGTTCGCCGTGAACCCGACGCGCATCTACGTGAAGCGCGGCGCGGTCGACGCGGCCGGCGGGGTCGCGAAGCTCGGCGCGTCGACGCCGCTCGACGTGGCGCCCGACCGGCTGCGCGGCTACGTCACGCTGCGCGTCGACGGCGCGATCGGCGCCGCGCGCGAGATCGGCGCAGGCGTCGCGCCGGGCGACGTGCGGTTCGAGAACATCCCGTACCTGTCGCCGGAATGTCACGTGGTCACGGCACCGACGCCGACGACCGATCCGCTGCACGGCCCGTATCGTCCCGACGCGGGACGCTGCCGCCCGCCGACGTCGGAGCTGACGCCGAGCGACCCGGAGTTCGCGATCCAGTGGGGGCTGCAGCGCATCAACGCGCCCCGCGGCTGGCAGATCGCGCGCGGGTCGCCGAGCGTCACCGTCGCGGTGCTCGACGAGGGGATCGAGCTCGCGCACCCCGACCTCGACGTGCACCCGCAGTCGTGGAACGCGTCGACCGACACGCCTAACGGCGGCCCGACGGGGAACCACGGCACCGCGTGCGCGGGAATCATCGGCGCGCGGCTCGACAACGCGCTCGGCGTGGCCGGCGTCGCCGGCGGCGTGCGCACGATGGCGATCGCCACCGCGACGTGGGCCGACGCCGACATCGTGGAGGGCCTGTACTTCGCCGCCGACCACGGCGCGCGCGTGGTGAGCATGAGCTTCGGCGTGTACGCGTCGTGGATGATGTGGGACTTCGCGATCATCCAGGACGCGCTGCAGTACGCGCACGACAAGGGGCTCGTGCTCGTCGCCGCGACGGGGAACGAGAACGGCCCGGTGTCGCGCTTCCCAGGGAGCGACGCGCGCACGATCGGCGCCGGCGGCAGCAACCGGAGCGACGAGCGCAAGCGGATCGGCGACAGCTCGAGCGAGGCGTGGTGGGGCGCGAGCTACGGCCCGGACATCGACGTCGTCGCGCCGTGCCTCGAGATCCCGACCACCGACCGGTTCGGCGCCGCCGGCTACGCGGGGGGCGACTACTACGACTTCTTCAACGGCACCTCGTCCGCCACGCCGCACGTCGCGGGGCTCGCCGGGCTGCTCGTGAGCCTGCGGCCGAACCTCACGAACGTCGAGACGCGCCAGCTCATCGAGAGCACGTGCGACAAGATCTCGCCGGCGACGTACGCGTACGCGAACGTGGGCACGAAGCCGAGCGGCACCTGGAACGCCGAGGTGGGCTACGGGCGCATCAACGTGGAGCGGGCGCTGCTCGCGGCATGCGCGTTAGGCAGGGCCGCCGCGGAGCGCGAGTGCTCGGGGTGCGGCGGCGAGTGCATCGAGCCGACGCCCGAGGAGTGCCGCGGTCCCGAGCCGATCCCGTGGCTCTCGCGCGAGCGCTGCATGATGTTCTACGAGTCGCGCGTGTTCGACGAGGGGCGCATCCAGATCCGCGTCACCTACGAACACTGCCTGCGGCTGCTCGGCCGGCAGCAGGGGCCGCTGCTCTACACGCAGACGCTGCTCCCCGGCGAGCAGGTGCGGCTGTACACGTTCGACCGCTACCGCCGCGTGAAGTCGCACACCGAGCAACTGTCGGTGCACGCGTCGTTCCGGCAGACGGTGAGCGCGCTGTCGCAGTCGCGGCGCGCGACGAGCGCGTCGTCGTACACGGACTTCCTCACGAAGGCCCGGAGCGAGACGGACAGCTCGCTCTCGGTGGGCGGCGGGCTGGCGGGCTTCTTCGGCGCGCCGTCGGGCTCCATCGACAAGTCCGACGTGTCGGAGACGACGCTCGCCACCGGCGGCTCGGTGAGCAGCGTGTCGGAGCAGTTCACGCAGTTCGCCATCACGGCGTCGCAGTCGCTGGAGGCGGAGCGCGGCGTGGTGGTGAGCACGTTCGAGGACGCGGAGCATGTGAGCACGACACAGCGCTCGTTCCGCAACGACAACCACTGCTACGCGGTGACGTACTACATCCGCCGGGTGAACGAGCTGTACGACGTGACGACGCACGTGATCTCGGTGGAGTGGCGGGCCGGGAACCAGGGGCCGTTCCGCGCGGTGAACGACGTCGCGGGCGTGAACGACGAGATCCGGAAGCGGCTGCAGCAGTCGCTTGGCGACGCGCCGCTGCCGGGGGAGCAGAAGACCGATCACCATCTCGTGACGATCCCCACCGACGGGCTGCTGTACGAGACGGAGCTCGCGCACTGCTCGTCGTGCGAGCCGACGCGCGAGGCGGAGGAGCGCATGCGCCTCGAGCGGCTGCGGCAGGAGAACCGCCGCATGTGCATCGAGAACCGGGCGCTGTCGCTGGAGCTGGAGCGTCAGCGCGCGCTGCTGAAGGCGGGGCAGCTCGACCACATGGAGCTGCCGCGCGCCAGCCAGGCGGCGGCGCTGCCGGCGGCGGACGTGCACGTGCTGCCTTCCACGCCGGAGCTGCGGGCGCTGCCGGGGGCCTGACGTCGCGCGCGGAGGCGCGGAGAACGCGGAGAACGACCAATTATTCTTGGTGTTCTCCGCGTTCTCCCCGCCTCCGCGTGAGGCATCCCCGGACCGGCCCGCATGACCGCGCCCAACGAGGACGAGTGGCTGTGGGGGTGGGATCCGACACCGGGGATCGTGTCCGTGTGGGCGGAGGCGGACGGACGCGCGATCGTGTGGCGGCGGGACCCGGAGACGAAGGTGCTCGAGCGCGACGACGAGCGGTTCCGTCCGTGGCTGCTGCTCGACCGGCTCGACGACCTGCGCGGCGCCGCGGTGCCGGGGCTCGCGTGGCGGGAGCTCGACGGGCCGGGGGCGCTGCGCTTTCTCGTCTCGGCCGACGACGGGAACGCGCTCACGCGCGCGCTGCTCGCCGGCGCGTCGCGGCGGCTCGGCGAGAACGTTAGGCAGATCCGCGACCTCGGCGATGCGCACGTGCTCTCGCTGCCGCCCGACGAGCAGTACCTGGTCGCGACGGGGCGCACGTACTTCCGCGGGCTCGCGTTCGACGACCTGCGGCGGCTGCAGTTCGACCTCGAGACGACGGGGCTCGACCCGGCGCGCGACCGCATCTTCCTCGTCGCCGTGCGGCATCCCGACGGACGCGTGGGCACGATCGAGGCGCGCGGCACCGGCGACGCGGCGGAGGCGGACCTCATTCGCCGACTCGCCGCGACGATCGCCGAGGCCGACCCCGACGTGATCGAGAACCACAACCTGCACGGCTTCGACCTCCCGTTCGTCGCGCGGCGCGCGCAGGTGCTCGGCGTGCCGCTCGCGTTAGGCCGCGTCGGCGGGCCGCTCCGGCAGCGCGGCGCACGGCGCGGGGTGCGAGCATCGGGACTCGGGACTCGGGACTCGGGACTCGGGAGTCCGCAGCCCACGAGTCCCGAGTCCCGAGTCTCGAGTCCCGATTACCGCATCCGATACGTGGCGCCCGGGCGGGAGCTGATCGATACGCTCGACGCGACGATCCGCTACGACCACGGGGCGCGCGAGCTGCCGGGGCACGGCCTGAAGGCGGTGGCGCGCCACTTCGGGCTCGCGGGGCCGGAGCGGGAGCTGATCCGCGGCGACCAGATCCACGTCGTGTATCGCACCGACCCGGCGCGCGTGCGCCGCTACGCGACCGCGGACGTGGAGGAAGTCGCGGGGCTGGCGCGGGTGTTGGGCGGCGCCGCGTTCGCGCTCGCCCGGATGGCGCCGCGCCGCTACGAGCGGCTCGCCGACGCCGGCGCGGCGACGGGCGTGATCGACCCGCTGCTCGTGCGCGCGTACCTGCGCGCGGGTGCCGCGCTGCCGGCGTACGAGGCGGGCGACGGGACGCCGCACAGCGGCGCCGCGCTGCACCTGTTCGCGACCGGCGTCGCGCGGCACGTCGTGAAGGCGGACGTGGCGAGCCTGTATCCGTCGCTCATGCGCGCCTTCCGCATCGGGCCGGCGCGCGACCACCTCGGCGCGCTGCTCGCGATCGTCGACCGGCTCGTGGCGCAGCGACTGGAGGCGAAGGACGCGGCGCGCGCCGCGCCGGCCGGATCGGCGGAGCGGCACACGCAGGAGGCGGTGTCGGCGGCGATGAAGATCGTCGTGAACTCGGCCTACGGCTATCTCGCCGCGGGCGGGGAGCTGACGCGTTTCGCCGACGTGCACGCGGCGAACGAGGTGACGCGCCGCGGCCGCGAGACGCTCGGGCTGATGTGCCGCGAGCTCGCGGCGCGCGGCGTCACGCTGCTCGAGGCGGACACCGACGGCGTGTACTTCGCCGTCCCCGACGCGTGGAGCGAGGCCGACGAACGGCGCGTGGTGGCCGAGGTCGCGGCGCTGCTGCCACCGCTCGTGAAGCTGGAGTTCGAGGGACGGTACGCGGCGATGCTGTCGCACGAGCCGAAGAACTACGCCCTGCTGACCTACGACGGGCGGCTGCTGCTGCGCGGCGTGGCGTTCCGGTCGAGCCGCGCGGAGCCGTACGGCGACGCGTTCCTGCGCCGCGCGCTCGAGCGGCTGCTCGCCGGCGACGTGGCGGGGGTGCGCGACGCGTACCTCGACACGTTGGGTCGGCTGCGCGCGCGGGCGATCCCGACGCACGACGTGTCGTCGCGCGTGCGGCTGACGAAGACGCCGGCGCAGTACGCGGCGTCGCGCGGGTCGCGGCGCGAGCTCGCGTACGAGGCGCTGCTCGCGAGCGGCCGCTCGGACTGGAGCGTGGGCGAGCGCGTGCGCGTGTACCGCACGCAGGGCGGTGGCGCGGGCGTGGTGCCGGAGCGCGACGAGGCCGGTGGCGCCGACGCCGCCGACCCGCGCGACTACGACGTGGAGCACTACGCGCGCGTGCTGCTCGACACCTACGCGGCACGGCTGGCGCGCGGGCTCGCGCCGGAGGACTTCGACGTCGTGTTCGCGGATCCCGACCAGCTCTCGCTGTTCGCGCCGCGGGCAGAGGAGATTCGCACGGTGCTGACGACGACCCTTTCCTGAGTGGTCTCACATCGCCCATGCGCCGACTCCTGCTCCCCCTCCTCGCGATCTGCGTCTCCTGCGCCCGCCGAGCGCCTAACGCCACGCCGGAGCCGGGGTGGGAGCTCGTGTGGTCCGACGAGTTCGATCGCGACGGCGCGCCGGATCCGCGGAGCTGGACGTACGAGCGCGGCTTCGTGCGGAACCGCGAGCTGCAGTGGTACCAGCCGGAGAACGCGGTCGTGCGCGGAGGCCTGCTGGTGATCGAGGCCCGGCGCGAGGTGCGGCCGAACCCGACGTACGTGTCGGGGAGCACCGACTGGCGTCGCGGCCGCGACTCGATCCGCGTCACGTCGGCGAGCGTGACGACGCGCGGGCTCCGCTCGTGGCGCTACGGCCGCTTCGAGATGCGCGGGCGCATCGACGTGCGCCCCGGGATGTGGCCCGCGTTCTGGACGGTGGGCGACAGCGGCCGGTGGCCGGCGAGCGGCGAGATCGACGTCATGGAGTACTACCGCAACATGCTGCTCGCGAACGTGGCGTGGGCCGACTCGAACGGCGCCGCGGCATGGGACGACTCGCGCCTCCCGCTCGACTCGTTAGGCGGCGCGCGATGGGCGCGCGACTTCCACGTCTGGCGCATGGACTGGGACGAGCGCGCGATCCGCCTCTCGGTCGACGGCCGCACGCTGAACGTCACCGACCTGGCCGCGACGACGAACCGCGACGGCACCGGCGTGAACCCGCTCCGCCGGCCGCAGCACCTGATCCTCAACCTCGCGGTCGGCGGTACGCAGGGCGGCGATCCCTCGGCCACCAGATTCCCGGCGCGGTTCGAGGTGGACTGGGTGCGCGTGTACCGGCGGGCCGGCGCTCGGTGATCGCACGCGAAGCCGCGGAGAACACCATTGAACCGCAGAGGACGCAGAGCGTCCTCTGCGGTTCATTCACACGGCCCTCGAGAGTGTCGGGATCGGGCGGCGGATTGCGCCTATAGGATGTCCCTTTCGCGGAGATCCTCGTGCGTCCCTTCCGACTCGCCCTCCTCGCCGTCTCCCTCGCCGGCTGCGTGCCCGACGCGCCGAGCACCCTCGCACCGCGAGAGCCCTCGCTGGCGGCCGCGCCGGGGGCCGCGACGCTGAAGAACACCGCCCAGCCGGTGCCGTGGTCCGGCACCGCGCTCCGGGACGGGGTGCCTAACGGCGAGGTCCCCGAATGTGCCGCGGTCTGGTGCGATCGGTTCGACCTCGCGATCGACCTGCCGAGCGGCGCGTGGAGCAACAAGCCGGGCGGCGTGGAGATCGCCGTGCGGTGGAGCGGCTTCGGGAACAACCTGAAGCTCTACGTCTACCGCGGCAGCGCGCGCGTCGCCGCGTCGGAAGGGATCATCGCCACGGCGCAGTCGGTGCTGCTCCCCGCGCCGGCGAACGGCGCGTACCGCGTGTACGTCGCGTACGACTTCGACATGGCCGCGCAGTTCGGCACCCCGCTCGCGCCGGAGATCCCGTACGAGGCGCTGGCCGAGGTGGAGTACGCGCCGAAGCCGCAGCCGACGCGCGCGCTGCTCCCCGATCTGCAGGCGCGCGCGCAGCGCAACGTCACGTTCGACGTGCCCCCGGCGATCTTCTTCGAGGCGGGCGTGCCGACGACGAGCTGCTTCCCGAGCGAGATCGCGGAAGAGGGCGCGCGGCTGTGCATGCGCTTCGACCAGGTGCTCGCGAACGCGGGCGAGGGGCCGCTGGAGTTCCGCTTCCTGCTGCCCGCCGACCCGATGTCGCAGCCGACGGGGCCGATCGAGCAGCGCGTGTATCACAGCGACGGCAGCGTGACGTCGCGCGCCGGTGGCACGTGGGAGTTCCATCCGACGCACCAGCACTTCCACTACACGGGCTTCGCGCTGTCGCGGCTGTTCGCCACGGACGCGTCGGGGAAGAAGATCGGCACGACGCCGCTGCGCGCGCGGCGCCACCGCGTGGGAACGATCGGCGCGCCGGCGTCGACGGGCCGCAAGGTGAGCTTCTGCATCGTCGACATCGAGATCGACGCGTGGGGCGAGAAGGGGGACGCGCCGCGCACCTACAGCGCGCCGGCGTGCCTGGAGCCGACGCCGGGCGGCTATCTGCTGCAGGGGCTCTCGGCGGGGTGGGCCGACGTCTACGACTGGTTCCTGCCGGACCAGTATCTCGACGTGTACGGGCTCGCGGACGGGCTGTACGTGCTGGAGACGGTGGCCGATCCGGACGACACGATCCTCGAGGCGAACGAGTCGAACAACTGCGGCGCGGTGTACGTGCGCCTCACCGGCATGACCACGGCGAGCCCGCACGCCGCGCTGCTCGGCCCGGGGCCGGCGTGCAGCCGTTAGGCCGCCGCGCCCAACGATGCTCGCGCGCGAGCGGCGACGTGGGCCGCGCCGGCCGATTCCGCGATCTCGGCGGCGCGCTCGTAGCAGCGCGTCGCCGCGTCGTCCTGCTGCGGCATGCGATGCGCGCGGAGCACGTCGCCGAGGATCACGAGACACTCGGCGCGGCGACTCTCCGCGCCGGCGCTGGAGAAGTGGCCGAGCGCGATGCCGATGCGCGACTCCGCCTCGTCGAGCCGGCCGAGCTTGAGGCACGCCTCGGCCTCGTTGCGCGCGGTGAGCAGGAGCAGGTCGAGCTCGACGAGGTCGCGCGCGATGTGCGCGGCCTCGCGCAGCAGCGGCAGCGCCGCCTCCGGCTCGCCCGTCTCGATGTGCGCCGCGGCGACGTTGTTGATCGCCATGAGCACGCCGCGCTCGTACCCCGCCTCGCGGTAGCAGTCGAGCGACGCCGCGAACAGCTCCACCGCGCGCGCGTGGTCGCCCACGCGCGCGGCGCAGAGACCGAGGTTCGTGAGCGCGAGCCCACGCACACGCGGCCCCGGCCGGCACGCGAGCGCCCGACGGAACAGCGGCTCGGCGCCTAACGCATCGCCGCGCAGGATGGCCACCGTCGCGGCGGCGTTCAGCGCTTCGGCCTCGAGCTCGGCGAGCGCGTGCGCGCGGGCGATGGCGAGGCTCTCGTCGTACGCGGCGCGCGCGTCGTCCCACGCCTCGCGCGCGCGGTGCGCGTCGCCGACCCGGCGCACCGCCTCGGCGCGCAGGGCCGGCGTGTCGGCGAGCGACAGCGCGACACCGTACGCGCGGAGCGCGCGCGCCACGTCGCCCCCGGACTCGAACCGACGACCGCACGCGAGCGCCTCGTGCACGTCGCGCGCGCAGATCTCCTCGAGCGACGGGGCGTACACGGGACTCGGCGCGGTCGTCATCGACATGCCGTCACCAGGCGATCGTGTAGCCGGAGAAGTGCGGCGTCTGGAACCGCACCGTGCCGGTGAGCGCGTCGACCACGCCGCCCATCGCCTCGATCGGCGCCTTCGTCGCCTCGTCCACGTTCCACACCTGCAGGCCCGAAGGCAGCACCCCGCAGCGCGACGCGTCGAGCGTGACGGTGACCGGCGTGGCGAACCAGAAGTGCTCGTAGCCCGCCGCGTGCACGTCGATCTCGACGTTGCGCCCCGCCGGCACGCTGAGCGTGAACGTCTGCGGGCTCGCGACGGCGCCGGCCGGGAAGTCGACGCGGAAGCCGCCCGCCGCGAGCGTGCCGCCGTCGGGGCCGATGGTCGCCGTCGCGGACAGCGCGGGAGCGTCGGTGCAGACGAGCAGTCGGAGCGGCTGCACCACCGGCGTCAGCACCCCGGTGACGGTGCCGAGCAGATCGGCGCTCGGGCGCGACGGCGCGGGCGCGGGGTCGAGCGGCGCCTGCCGGTCGCAGCCGACGGCGAGGAGGAGCGCGACGAGCGAGAGGCGCGCGGAGCGATGCATCATCATGCGGCTTCGGCAAACGAGGCTTCGGTGGCCGTCGGCCGGCCCTCGCGGGCCCGGCTCCCAACGGGGACCGACGACTCACGGTCGTCGTCCGTCACGACCTACGAGAAAGTCGTGCAGCGCGTTGAGATCGTCGGCACCGATGAAGTCCACGCCCGCGTCACGAAGCAGCCGCCACACGACGACGCGATCGGGCGTGCCCCAGAAGCGGAGCCGCCGCCCTTCGGCGTGCGTGCGCGTTACGAGCCGCGCGACGGTGCGGCGCACCGACGCCGGCGCGGGGCCGTCGCCGCGCCACTTCGTGACGTGCTTCCAGTCGTCGCTCACGAGCGGCATCGCCGCGGCCGGGGTGCCGTGCGCCGCGCCGAGGTCCGTTAGGCGGCCGTCGAGCGCGGCCCACCGGTCGCGGCTCGCCGGGAGCGTGACCAGCGGCCGCTCGCCGGAGATCACGGCGACCACGGGGCGCTCGGTCACCGAGTCGCCGTGCCACGACGTGAACAGATCGTCATACCGGCGCAGCACCGAATCCAGCACGACGTACGCGGAGTCGGCGTTCGACTTCACGTCGACGAGGAGCGTGAGCGGCGGGCGCCCCGCGTACACGCTTCCGTCATGCGCGGCCACCCACGCGCGCAGCGGCTCGAGGTAGACCGCTTCGAGCGTGCGGTCGGTGCGCACGCTGTCACGGGCGTGGGCGACGAGCAGCGCGCCGTTCACGAGCCACACGTCGGCCTCCACGCTGCCGTAGCCGAGCTCCAGGGCGCCCAGCAGCGGGCGCGCGTGCTCGTAGTCGTTGTGCGCGTGGGCGTGGTCGAGCGGTGAAGGCTGAGCGAAGGTGCGCTGTGGGTTCGAACCACAGAGGACGCAGAGGACGCAGAGGAAACCAACAAGAGTGGTTCTCCTCTGCGCCCGCTGCGTCCTCTGTGGTTCACACGAAGAGCCCATCGTCACATCGCCACCTTCGGCTTCGGGGTCGGCACGATGACGCCGCCGACGCCGCCGTCCTGCAGCAGCTTGTTGAACGCCGCGACCTCGCTCTGCACCACCGCGTCGGCCTGGCCGCGGAGCGCGGTCCACAGCCGCTCGAGCTCCGCGAACCGCTCGCGCGACGGCTGCGTCACGACGTCGTTCTGCTCCACGTTGCCGAGCAGGAACGCGTACTGCGCGTTGATGCCGTTGCGGTAGTTGATGACGTCCTGCCCGTTCGCGGCCTTCGTGGAGAGCTTCGGCTCGAGCGAGTCGATCGTCGCGGCGATCGCCTTGCCCTTCGCCTGGATGGCGGTGGCGTTCGGCGCGTCCTTCGCGCGGTCGACGAAGCGCGAGACCTGCTCCTTCACGTCGCGCAGCCGGATCAACGCGTCGTGGATCTCGCCGACGCGCGCGTTCAGCGCCCGCATGATCGAGTCGCGCGCCGCGACCTCGGCGGGGGTCGTCTGCAGGCGCGGGTCCTGCCGCACCTCGAGCGGCTGCGTCTGGACGACGCTCCCCACCGTCAGGCGGATCTGATAGCGACCGGGCGCCACGCGATAGCCGGTGGTCGTGCCGCCCCAGACGTTGATGTTACCGGGGAGCGTCGTCGGCGGGTCGGCGCGCAGGTCCCACTGGAACGCGTTGAGCCCGGCCTTGAGGTCGAGCGCCGTCCGCGACGCCGCGTTCGGGCCGGCGTTAGGCGCGGCGTCAGGCGCCGACGCCGCCGGCGCGCCGCTCGGCCGACGCGTGTAGGTGCGCAGCACGCGGCCCGCGGAATCGAGCGCCTCGAGCTTCACCGTCTGCGACGAGTCGGGCGCCTTCGCGAGCAGGATGTAGACGTTCGCGCCCGGCGGAGGGTTGCGGCCGCCGGTGGTGGTCGGCGCGGCGGGGCCGCCGGCGAGGAACGCGCGCCGCGGCGCGAACAGGTGCACCGAGTCGCGCGCCACCGTGTCGTTCATCTGTCGCAGCGCGGAGAGGTCGTCGAGCGCCCAGAACGCGCGGCCCTCGGTCGACGCGTAGAGATCGCCGTGCCGGATCTCGAGGTCGGTGACGGGCACCGCGGGGAGGTTGCGCTGCAGCGACTGCCAGTGTGCGCCGCCGTCGAACGACACGTACGCGCCGGTCTCGGTGCCGGCGAACAGGAGCCCGCGCCGCTGCCGGTCCTCGCGCACGACGCGCACCGGCTCGCCGTCGCGCAGCCCGTTCGTGATGCGCGTCCACGTGCGGCCGTAGTCGGAGGACTTGAACGCGTAGGGCGCGTAGTCGCCGTGGCGGTCCATGCGGAACGCGAGGTACACGGTGCCCGAGTCGAGCGGCGAGGCCTCGATCTCGTTCGCCAGCCCGACGCCCACGCCGTTAGGCGTCACGTTCGTCCACGTGCGCCCCCCGTCGCGCGTGCGCTGCACGAGGCCGTCGTCGGTGCCGACGTACAGCGTGTTGCGGTCGAGCGGCGACTCCTCGATGGTCACGATCGTGCCGTACACCTCGCCGCCGGCGCCCTCGTTCGTGAACGGCACGCCGCCGAGTCCCTGCGTCGCCTTGTCGTTGCGCGTGAGATCGGGTGAGGCGGGTGCCCACGTCCGGCCGCGATCGGTCGTGCGGAACAGCACGTTGCCGCCGAAGTAGATGACGTTCGGGTCGTGCTCGGAGACGAGCGTCGGCGCGGTCCAGTTGAAGCGGTAGCGCGTCTCGTTCGTCGGCTCGGTGAGGTTCAGCGCGGGCCACGGCATGATGGAGCGCGTGAGATCCGTGCGCGTGTCGAGCTCCTCGAAGATGCCCTGGTAGCAGCCGCCGTAGACGTAGCGCGGGTCGGCGCGGTTCACGCCGATGTTCGCGCTCTCGCAGCCGGGGCCGATGTCCCAGTCGCGCTCCCCGATCTCGGGGCCGTCGCTGCGCGTGCGGATCATCACCGACGTGTTGTCCTGCTGCCCGCTGTAGAGGCGGTACGGATACTCGTCGTCGCTGATGACGTGGTAGAACTGCGCGGTGGGCTGGTTGTCCTGCGTGCTCCAGCTCCTGCCGCCGTCGAGCGACACCGACACGCCGCCGTCGTTCGCGTTGACGAGAAAGCGGGCGTCGCGCGGGTTGATCCAGAGCTGGTGGTTGTCGCCGTGCGTCGCCGGCAGCGTCTGGAACGTGCGTCCGCCGTCGATCGACTTCACGATCGGCGCGTTCATGACGTACACGACGTCGGCGTTCTGCGGATCCGCCGTCACGTTCATGTAGTACCACGCGCGCGTCTGGATCAGCCGGTCCTCGCTCAGCCGCCGCCACGTCTTGCCGGCGTCGTCGGAGCGATAGAGCCCGCCCTTGTCGGCCTCCACGATGGCGTAGACGCGGTCGGGGCTCGCCGGCGACACCGCGACGCCGATCTTTCCCATCACCTTCGGCAGCCCCTCGCTCAGGCGCGTCCACGTGTCGCCGCCGTCGGTCGACTTCCAGATGCCGCTCCCGGGGCCGCCGCTCCGCACCTGCCACGGCAGCCGCTGGTGGTCCCACATCGCGGCGTACAGGATGCGCGGGTTCGACGGATCCATCGACAGGTCGCTCGGCCCGGTGGTGCCGTTAGGCCCCTTGAGAACCTGCGTCCACGTCCGGCCACCGTCGGTGGAGCGGTAGACGCCGCGGTCCGTCGTGGGCTTCCACCGGTCGCCCTGCGCGGCGACGTAGACGACGTCGGGGTTCTGCGGATGCACGCGCACGGCGGAGATCTGCCGCGTCGCGTCGAGGCCGACGCGCGTCCACGTGCGGCCGGCGTCGGTGGACTTGTAGACGCCGTCGCCGTACGACGAGGACTGCCCCCGCACCGCGTGCTCGCCCGTGCCGACGTACACGACGTTCGGATCCGACTCGGCGACGGCGATGGCGCCGATGGAGCCGACGCGGAACGCGCTGTCGGAGACGGGTCGCCACGTGTGGCCGGCGTTCTCCGTCTTCCACACGCCGCCGCCGGTGTAGCCCGCGTAGTAGACGAGCGGCTGCGACGGCACGCCGGCGACGGCGTTCGCGCGTCCGCCGCGGAACGGGCCGATCAGCCGCCACTGGAGCGCGCGGAACGCCGACGAGTCGTACGCGCCGGCGGTGACGCCGCGCGCCGCGTCGCGCGGGCGGGCGCCTAACGTGCCGGGCACCTGCGCGGCGAGCGCCGCGGGCGCGAGAAGGGCGAGCGCCACGAGGCGCGGATGCAGGGAGAACACCGGTGAAGCTCCTTGAAGGTCTCGATTGCCTGGACGTCTCACGCGGGCGAGGCACGCGGAGAACAGCATTGAACCGCGGAGGGCCGCAGAGGGCCGCAGAGGACTGCCTCTTCGTGTTGAACCACGGAGGACACGGAGGGCACAGAGGAAACCCACCCTTTTGAAAGGGTTCTCCTCCGTGTCCTCTGTGTCCTCTGTGGTCAAGAGAAGTCGATGTTCTCCGCGGCCCTCTGCGGTTCGATTCGAAGAGGCAAAGACGCAGTCCTCCGCGGCTCCGCGTGCGACGAAGAAGCGACGATCACCGACGCCTGGCCAGCTCCGCCTCGGCGGCGATGTAGCCGAACGCGCCCCACTGCCCGCCGGCGACGATGCGGCGGAAGATCCGCTCCGCCTCCGCGCGGCGGCCGTTGTACAGGTGCCAGTTCGCCACGCCGTACGCGGCCGTCGCGTCGGTGACGGACATCTCCCCGTTAGGCCCGCTCGTGAGCAGCGAGTCGGGGGGCAGGATCCCCTTGTACATCAGCAGCAGCCGGTGGTAGGTGCCGTTCTCGATCACCTGCATCTCGCGCTTCACCGGCACGATCGCCTCCTCCGCCTCGGCGTCGCGCCCCTGCCGGCGAAGGCTCATGTACAGCCAGTGCAGCGCGGAGACGCGGCGGTCGTCGTTGCGCGCGGCGTCGACCTCGCGGTCGAACACCGCGGCCGCGTGTGCGAAGTCGCCCTGCAGGTAGTACGCGAGGCCGAGGTGATAGGCGATGTTCGAGTGCAGCGTGCCGATCGGCCGGTTCTGCGCGTTCGGCTGGCCGTCGGGCTCCACCTGGTCGGCGGTGCCGAACGCGAGGTCCGAGGCGCGCACGAGATCGGCGACGGCGTGGTCGAACTCGCGCACGCTGATGTAGCGGTGCCCGCGGTGGCGGTAGAGCCGCGCGTCCGACGGGTGGCGGGCGATGCCGCGCGTGTAGACGTCGATCGCCTCCCGGAAGCGCCCGAGGTAGGCGAGCCGGCGGCCGAGCCAGATGACCGAGTCCGCGTCGCGCGGCGTGTGCTCGTAGGCGAGACGCGCCTCGGCGAGCTGCCGCTCGTAGCGCGCGCGCACGTCGGCGGCGAGCGGCAGGGCGCGCAACGTGTCGCCGAGCAGCGAGACGGCCTCCACGCCGACGGGGAGCGGCGCCGGGGCGGGCGGGCGCGCGGCGCAGCCCTGCGTGCACGCGGCGATCAGGATGGCACAGGCCGTCAGGGGGCGCCGGGCGAGAGGCATGCGGCGCAAACTGGACGCCGGGATTCGCGGTCGCCAGGCCGCGCGGCTGTGATGCACGGCCCCGTCGGGCGGTAGCGGGACGGCGCACACGGCGCGTATCGTAGTCGCCTGTCACCCTTTCATCCGAGGAGAGACCATGCGTCGCGTCAACGGTTCCGTGCTCGCGCTCACCGCCGTCATGCTCGTCACCGCCGCCGAGGCCCGGGCGCAGGACGCCTCGAAGAGCGTCGCCGGCGGCGGCATCTCGGTGTCGGGATGGAATGGGAAGGTCGACGCGAACGAGGCGTCGTCCGGGCAGACGGTGAACAGCGCGAAGTTCGCCGCCGAGGGGAACGGCTTTCACGTGACGACCGGCCCGGCGATCACCTACTGGAAGTCCGGCGCCCCGGCGAAGGGCGACTACACGGTGCGGGCGACGTTCACGGAGCCGAAGTACATGAACCTGAACAGCCATCCGCACCCGTACGGCATCGTCATCGGCGGCAACGACATGGGGACCGACAACCAGTCGCTGTTCTACTGCGCCGCGTACGGGAGCGGGCGGTTCATCGCGCGCGGCTTCGGCCCGGCGCCGTTCCAGCTGAACGGCCGCGGCGAGGCGAACGACGCGGTGCACAAGGCGGCCGGGCAGGGCGAGCCGGTGACGCAGGAGATCGCCGTGTCGGTGCGCGGCGACAAGGTGGACTGCTCGATCAACGGCACCGTCGTCGGCAGCTACAACAAGTCCGACCTGGTGGGCGCCGGCAAGCTGAAGTCGACCGACGGCGCGTACGGCATCCGCTTCGGCCACAACACCGAGGCCGTCGTGACGAACTTCTCCATGACGCCCGCCGTGCATAAGTGAGAGGGCAGGAGGGCAGGAGCGCACGAGGGCAGGAGAACCGTTAGGCTCTCCTGCCCTCGTGCCCTCTCTGCCCTCTTGCCCTGTCCGTTACTGTCCGCGGCGTCCCGACTTCGCGTTCGTCGCGTGTGGCTTCACGGTGGCGCGCGGTGTGGGGGGGGGCGCCTGCCGCTCGTCGGGCGTCGGCTCGTTCGCGCGGGCGTCGCGCGGGGTGGGCTTGTGGCGGGAGAAGTCCGGGATCCCGCGGGGCGACTTCTTGTGCATGGGGCGACCTCCTGGCTCGCCTGGGTCGTCGGGAAAGCTGATGCGGACGCGGCCGGCGCGCCATCCGCATGCGTCTCACGCCGTGCTCCGCGCCTCGGCGCCCGCGAGCGCGTGCGCCGGCGCGGCCACGCCCGCCGATGCGGCCTCCGCGCTCGGCGCCGCGGGGAACGCGAGCCGCAGCCGATACTCGCGCCGCAGCAGCAGGAGCGCCACGCCGAGCTGCACCCACACCGAGAGCACCGACAGGTACCACACCCACGACAGCTGGAAGCCGGGCGCGCGTGACAGCGCGAGCGCCGGCAGCGCGCTGAGGAGCAGGCGCAACCCCGACGTGGCGAGCGACGGCACGGTGTTGCCCATCGCCTGGAACATGCTCGAGGTCACGAACACCACGCCCGACGCGACGAAGTTCCACGACACGATGCGCAGATACTCCACGCCGACGGCGATCGTCGCCGCGTCGTGCGAGAAGATCCCGACGAGCGCCGCCGGCGCCGCCTTGCACAGCAGCGCGAACGCGAGCATCACGCCGCCGGCCATCCACGCGGCGTCGCGGAACGTCTCGCGCACCCGGCCGGCGAGGCGCGCGCCGAAGTTCTGTCCCGCCACCGGCGCGACCGAGAAGCCCAACGCGACGACCGGCATGAAGCCCGACTGCACCACGCGCTGGCCGATGCCGAACCCCGCCTGTGCCGCCGCGCCGAACGGCCGCGAGATGACGTAGACGATCATCATGTACGCCGCCATGAGCGCGAACTCGACGCCCGCCGGCAGCCCGATCGCGACGATGCGCTTCCACAGGTCGAGCCGCGGCCGCCAGTCGGCGACCACGAAGCGCAGCGGCGCGTCCTTCGGCAGGAAGTACGTCGTGAGCCACGCCACGCCCACGGCGAGCGCGATCAGCGTCGACAGCGCGGCGCCGGCGACGCCTAACGGATGCCCCGTCCCCCAGCCGAAGATGAGGAACGGCGCGAGCACCGTGTTCACGATGACGGTCGTCGTGCCGACGATCATGCCGGGGCGGAAGTTCCCCATACCGCGCAGCGCCGCGCCCATCGCGACGATCCCGAACTGCAGCGCGAGCGCGGGCACGAACCAGAGCAGGTAGTCGGCGGCGAGGGCCGCGGTGCGCGCATCGGCGCCCATCGACGCCGCGTATACCCCGCGCCCGGCGAGGCCGGCGACGAGCACGCCGAGCCCGGTCAGCATCGCGAGCACCTGCGACTGGTTGAACGCGAGCAGCGCGTGCTCGTGGTCGCCCCGGCCGGCGGCGTGGGAGACGAGCGTCGTCGTGCCGACGCCGAGCATCTGCGTCAGCGCGAGCACCACGAAGTTCAGGTTCCCCGCGATGCCGACCGCCGCGACGGCGTCGGTGCCGAGCCGGCCGACCCAGTACAGGTCGACGAGGAAGTACAGCGTCTGGAAGACCATCGTGACGAGCATGAAGCTCGTGGTCTTCAGCAGATGCCGCGTGACCGGGCCGGAGGTGAGGTTCGCCATTGATCGCCGGGGTGAGGAGGGAGCCATATTATACCCGGGCGTAATTCCGCGCCAGAGCGGTCCCTATCGCAGATGCGCCCGGAGGAACCGCCCGGTGTGCGACGCCCGGCACGCCGCCACCTGCTCGGGCGTCCCCGTCACGACCACCTCCCCGCCGGCGTGCCCCCCCTCGGGGCCGAGGTCGATGACGTGGTCCGCGGTCTTGATGACGTCGAGGTGGTGCTCGATGAGCAGCACGGTGTGGCCGACGTCGACGAGGCGGTTCAGCGACTCGAGCAGCCGCTCCACGTCGGCCAGGTGCAGCCCGGTCGTCGGCTCGTCGAGGATGTAGACGGTGTGCTTCGCGCGCTGCAGCCGGCTGAGCTCCGTGGCGATCTTCACGCGCTGCGCCTCGCCGCCGGAGAGCGTGGTGGCCGACTGGCCTAACGTGAGGTAGCCGAGCCCGAGGTCCACGAGCACGTCGATCTTGCGGCCCACCGCGGGGTCGTCCTCGAAGAAGCGCGCCCCCTCCTCGACCGACATGTTCAGCACGTCGTCGATCGTCTTGCCGCGGAGCGTGACCTCGAGCGTCTCGGCGTTGAACCGCGCGCCCTTGCACGCGCCGCACGTGACCTCCACGTCGGGCATGAAGTAGAGCTGCGTGGTGATGACGCCCTCGCCCTGGCATTCCTCGCAGCGGCCGCCCTTCACGTTGAAGCTGAAGCGCCCCGGCTTGTAGCCGCGCTCCACGGCGAGCGGCGCGGCGGTGAACAGGTCGCGGATGGCGTCGTAGAACCCGACGTACGTCGCCGGGTTCGACCGCGAATTGCGGCCGATCGGCGACTGGTCGATGCTGACGACCTTGTGCACGCGCTCCATCCCCTCCACCGCGTCGTGCGCGCCGGGAAGCGTGCGCGTGTCGACGAGCCGCTTCCACAGCGCCTTGTACAGCACGTCGCTCACGAGCGTGCTCTTGCCGGATCCGCTCGCGCCGGTGATGGCGGTGAGCGTGCCTAACGGAAACACGACGTCGATCGCCTTCAGGTTGTTCTCGCGCGCGCCGCGCACGACGAGCGCGTAGCCGTTCCCGCGCCGCCGCTTCTTCGGCGTCGCGATGGCGCGGCGCCCCGAGAGGAACTGTCCGGTCGGCGACGCGTCGCACGCGAGCACGTCGTCGATCGTCCCCTGCACGACGACGGTGCCGCCGTGCACGCCGGGGCCGGGCCCCATCTCCACGACGTGGTCGGCGGCGCGGATGGTGTCCTCGTCGTGCTCGACGACGATGACGGTGTTGCCGATGTCGCGCAGGCTCTCCAGCGTCGCGATCATCTTCACGTTGTCCTTCGGGTGCAGCCCGATGCTCGGCTCGTCGAGCACGTAGAGCATGCCCATGAGCCCCGAGCCGATCTGCGTCGACAGGCGGATGCGCTGCGACTCGCCGCCCGACAGCGTGCCCGCGCGGCGATCGAAGCTGAGGTAGTCCAGCCCGATGCCGCGCAGCACGTCGAGCCGCGCGCGGATCTCCTTCAGCACCTGCCGCCCCGCGTCGGCCCCGCGGCCGCTCGGCTTCACGTCGCCGAGGAACGCGTGCAGCTCGTCGAAGTGCATGCGGTTCACGTCGTGCAGCGTGCGGCCGCCGACGGTCCACAGCAGCCGCGTGGCGCGCAGCCGGGCGCCCTGACAGTCGGGGCAGGTGTGCTCCACCATCACGCGGTCGAGCCACGCTTCCATGCCCGCGCTCCCCTCGCCGCGCTGGCGATAGCGCCGGTAGTGCCGCTCGATGCGGCGCGCGATGCCGTGGAAGCCGACCTCGCGGCCCTCGTGCTCCTCGCGCTTGGTCTTCGCGTCGGGGGGCGTGCGCACGGCGATCTTGTCGACGCCGACGCCGTAGAGGATCGCCTGCCTAACGGATTCCGGCAGCGCCGCCCACGGCGTGTCGAGCGAGAAGCCCAGTGCGAGCGCCATGCTGTACATGAGGCGCCCGTCCCACGTGTCGGGGTTGTAGCGGAACGCCTCCTTCACGAAGCAGCCGCCGCGGATGGACCGCGTGGGATCGGGAACGAGCAGCTCGGGGTGCGTGAGCTTGTCGACGCCGAGGCCCCCGCAGGTGCGGCACGCGGCCTCGGGGTTGTTGAACTGGAACCACTCGGGGCCGATGTCGCCGTACGCGAAGTGGTGCCTGCGGCTGAACGCCTCGTGAAAGCGCTTCGTCTGCGCCGCCGCGGCGCCCTTCACGACGTGCACCGAGAGCAGCCCGTCGCCGACGAGCAGCGCCGCGGCGACGGCGGCCTTGATCGACTTCTCGTGGCGCTTCGCGACGACGACGCGATCCACCACCGCGTCCATGTGCCGCACCGCGCTCTCGTCGAGCTCCATCTTCTCCGCGAGGTCCACCGACACGCCGTCGACGATGAGGCGACGGCAGCCCTTCTTGCGCACCTCGGTGAGCACGACGTCGAGGTCCTCGCCGTAGACGCGGAACACCGGCGCGCGCAGCTCCACCTCCGTGCCGTCGGGGAGCGACAGGATCGACTCCACGATCTGGCTCGTGCTGCGACTCGGCGCGGGCTCGCCCGTGCGCGGGCAGTGCGGCTCGCCGACGGTCGCGAACAGCAGGTTGAGATAGCTCGCGACGTCGGTCATCGTGCCGACGGTGGACCGCGGGTTGCTCCCGGTGGTCTTCTGCTCGATGGAGATGACCGGCGAGAGCCCGAACACGAAGTCGACGTCGGGCTTCGCGACCTGCGCGACGAACCGCTTCGCGAACGACGACAGCGACTCCATGTACCGCCGCTGTCCCTCGGCGTAGATGGTGTCGAACGCGAGGCTCGACTTGCCGGATCCGGAGAGACCGGTGACGACGACGAGCCGGTCGCGCGGGATCTCGACGGAGACGTTCTTCAGATTGTGCACGCGCGCGCCCTGCACGGAGATCGCGGTGCGAGGCGCGGGGCGCTTGCCGTTGCGTTTCACGGTGGCTCGGCGCGGGTGGGACAGCCACGGTAGCACTGGCTGCCGCGCCGGGCAACGTCGGCCGCAGGGAGCGGCGACCGGCGTGCAGTGGGCGGCCCATTCGAGGGACACGGACAACTTGGGGACCGAGCCGTCTCACGCGGAGCCGCGGAGGACGCGGAGATCACACGAGGCCCAGCGATTCCTCGGGTGCTCTTCGCGTGCCCTGATTCATGCGCCGAGCGCGTAGAACGCGAGCTCCTGCACCTCCACGTTGCTCCGCTTCGTGAGCTTGACGGGCGTCGACGCGCGGCCGATGAGGCCCTCGTGCGCGAGGTACTCGCAGGCGAGCGACACGCCCTCGACGCCGACGTGCCGGCGGAAGTGGTCGTCGATCTCGGTGGCGGAGCGTGCCTCGCGCACGTCGCGCAGGTGCGCCACGATCGGCGCGAACAGCCGCGGCGCGCGCGTGCGCACATAGCCGGACGCCGCGTCGAGCGCCGCCTGCACCGCGTCGCGCGTCTTCGGGCGATCGAGCAGGCCGGTGTAGATCGTGTCGAACAGCGCGGGGTCGAGCTTCGCGGCCTGCGGGATCACCTCGCGGTCGGCGATGAGCCGGCGGCCGACGATCTCGAGGCGCGCGATGGGCGTCGCGGCGTACAGGATCCAGAGCGCGGTGTAATGCAGGTCGCCGCGCGTGATCATCCACTTGTGCGCCTTGTCGAGCGGGCCGAGCGCCTCGATCCCGGCCTGGAAGAGCTGCAGCTCCGTGTCGCGCTCGCCGACGTCGCGTACGCGCGCCATCAGCTCGGCCAGCGTGTCGTCGTGCGAGTAGAGCAGGCGGCCCTTCGCGAGGAACGCGTGGATGAACGAGTTGTGCAGCGCGCCGTCGACGATGCGCCGGAGCTCGGCCCGCTGGATCAGCCACGCGTGCACGTGCACGCCGTCGGCGCTGAGCGTGTAGCTCCCCGGCCCGCTCTTCCGCTCGTCCTGCGTCACCAGCACCAGGTCGATGTCGGAGCGCTCCCAGACCGTGTCGTGCGACAGGCTGCCGCCGAGGATCGCCGCGACCACCGAGCGATCCTCGCGCACCTGCGCGACGAGCGCGTCGAGGGCGCGATGGTAGCGGAGCTCGAGGGGCGTCTCGGTCACGGCTCTTTGGATTGAACCGCAGAGGACGCAGAGGACGCAGAGGAGAACCACTCTCGTTGGTGTCGTCTGCGTCCTCTGCGTCCGCTGCGGTTCGATGTCGTCAACGCAGCGCCTCCTCTCCTTCGTGTCCCGCGACGGCCATCTGCCGCGCGACCATGTCGTAGTACGTGCCGCGCGCGGCCATCAGCTCGTCGTGCGTGCCGCGCTCGACCACCGCGCCGTCCTCGAGCAGCAGGATGAGGTCCGCGCGCCGGATCGTGGAGAGGCGGTGCGCGATCACGAACGTGGTGCGGCCGGCGAGCAGCGTCGCCATCGACGCCTGGATGAGCTGCTCGCTCTCCGTATCGAGGTTGCTCGTCGCCTCGTCGAGGATCAGGATCTGCGGCCGCGCGAGCAGCGCGCGGGCGATCGCGAGCCGCTGCTGCTGGCCGCCGGAGAGCTTCACCCCGCGCTCGCCGATGAACGTCTCGTAGCCGTCCGGCAGCCGCTCGATGAACTCGTGCGCGTTCGCGCGGCGCGCGGCGTCGAGGACGTCGGCATCCGTGGCGTCGAGGCGCCCGTACGCGATGTTGTCGCGCACCGAGCCGTCGAACAGGAAGACGTCCTGCTGCACGATGGCGAGCAGGTCGCGGTACGTGTGCAGCCGGAGATCGCGCAGGTCGATCCCGTTCAGCACGATGCGGCCGCGCGTCGGGTCGTGGAACCGCGCCACGAGGTCCGTCACCGTCGTCTTGCCGGCGCCGCTGCGGCCGACGAGCGCCACCACCGAGCCGCCCGGCACCGTCACGTCGAAGTCGCGCACCACCGGCCGCCCCTCGCGGTACTCGAACTGCACGTGCTCGAAGCGGATCTCGCGCACCACGCGCGGCGCGTCCACCGCGTCGGGCCGATCCGGCTTGTCCTCCGGCATGCCGAGCACCTCGAATACGCGCTCCATCGCGGCGAGCGAGCGCTGGAGCTCGGAGAACGAGTTGACGATCTGCCACACCGGGCCGAGAAGCAGGAACGTGTACCACTGGAACGCCATGATGTCGCCGATCGACGCGCGGCCGCGGAGGTTCAGGTAGCCGCCGTACCACACGATGACGACGTTCACGATGCCCAACAGCACGCCCCACGACGTCCACAGCACCATCTCGCGCCGCTGCGCGAACATCTCCTTGCGCAGCACGGTGTGCCGGCCGCGCATGTAGTCGAGCAGCTCGTGCATCTCCTGCCGGAACGCGCGCACGACGCGGATGCCGGAGAACGTCTCGCCGACGCGCCCGTCGATGCGCTCGGCGTCCTTGCGGATGGAGCGATAGATCGGGCGCACGCGCTTCGACGACACGAAGCTGATCACCATCACGCCCGGGATGATCGCGAGCGCCGTGAGCGCGAGCCGCCAGTTGATCGACAGCAGCACCACGATGGCGACGACGAGCCGGATCACCGACAGCGACGGCGACACGATCGCGAGCTGGAGCAGCCCGCTCGTCGTGTCCACGTCGCCCGACAGCCGCGACAGGATGCCGCCCGTCTTCATGTCGTAGAGCGTCGACAGCGGCAGATGCAGGAACCGCTGGAACAGCGCGCGCCGCAGCGTCAGCATCACGCGCGCGTTCAGCCGCCGCTGGCGGTTGTCCTTGAACGCGTTGATCAGGTTCGACGTGACGATCACCGTGAGGAACGTGAGCCCCACGGCATTCAGCCGCGACAGCCGCGCCGCGGCATCGAGCGCGCGGTTCAGCAGCACGCGGTCCACGATGAAACGCATGAACAGCGGCTCGATCATCTCGAGCCCGGCGCGCGTGAGCGCGAGCGCGAAGAACGCCGCGACGGCCCACCGGTGCGGGCGCAGCCACCGCACGTACTCGCGCATCCGGTCGCGCCGCGCCGTTCCCTTGCCGTTCGCCTTCGCCCGCTCCTCGCCGAGCAGCCGGCGCCCCTCGGCCGCGTCGACCAGCGCGTCGAGGCGGCGGTGCCGGTAGTCGTCGACGAAGCGGTGGTAGCGCTCGCGCGAGGTGCGGCCCGGAGGCGCGGGGGGCGTCGGGGCGGTCACGGCCGGCAGCCTAACGACGCGAGTGTCGCGCGGTACACGCCGATCGGATGCCGCTCCCGTCCCTCGACCTTGACGGGATGACCAGGGCCGACGCGACGACGACGAACGACACCGGCAACGTTGGCGGTTCTCATCCTGTCCGTCGTGTTCATCCTGTCGAGCGGAAAGATGTGTCAGGCCGGCCCGAACGCGTCGGCGATCTCCGCGATCTGGCCCGCGTGCCGCGCGTCGTGGTGCGCGGTGAGCTCGAACCAGCCGCGCAGCGTCACCGGACCGATGATCGGGTGCGGCCAGATCGCGCCGTCGAGCACCGCGGGGTCGGCGGTGCGATACGCGTGCTTCATCTCCTCGCGCGCGGAAGCGAGCTGCGCGAGCGCATCGTCGGGCGTCAGCGTTCCCTTCGGCCGCACGCGCTCGGGCGCCTCCACGCGCTGCGTGCGGTCGCGCAGGAACGCGATGCGCTCCGGCGTGAGTCGCGCCGCCGCCAGCTCCTCCGCCGTCGCGGTCAGCGGCTCGGCGCTGCGCAGCGCGACGATCTTTCCCACGCCGCGGTCGATGCGCGCCACGTGCTCGACCACCTCGGCCACCGACCACGCGTCGGGTGAAGGGCGCTCGCCAAGTCGCGCCGCGGGGACGCGGGCCACCTGGGCGAGGAACGCGTCGCGCTCGCGGTCGAGCAGGGACAGCAGCTCTTCGGTTTCAGGACGCATCATTTCCATTGCGTTACCATCGATTTGCATGGTACGAGGCCTGGGTGCGAGCTGTCATGCAAAGCATGGTAACGCCACGAAGATGATGCGTCCTCACCTCGCCCGCGGCCATGCGACTCCCTGGATCCGTTCCACCTGTCCCAGCCCGCGGTACACGAACTTCTGCACGCGCTTGCCCTCGTACGTCTCCGTCGTGTACAGGTTGCCCTTCGAGTCGGTGGCGATGCTGTGCACGGCGAACCACTGTCCCGGCTGACGGCCGCCGTCGCCGAACTGCGTGAGGATGGCGAGCGACTGCCGGTCCATAACGTAGACGCGCTCGTTCTTGCCGTCGGCGAGGAACAGGTACTTCTGCTGCGGGTCGCGCGAGAACGCGATGTCCCACACCGAGCCGTCGCCTAACGTGTTCGGCGCGACGCGCACCTCCTTCACGAACGAGCCGTCCTTGCGGAAGACCTGGATGCGGTCGTTCGGCCGGTCGCACACGTACACCAGCCCATCGGTCGTCGGCTCGGCGCAGTGCACGGGGTTGCGGAACTGCTGCGCGAGCGGCGCGCTCGGGCTGTAGCGGCCGAGGTTCGAGTCGTTCGGCACGTGGCCGTAGGCGCCCCAGAAGCGCTTGATCTTCCCCGTCGTCATGTCGAGCACCGCGACGCGCTTGTTGCCGTAGCCGTCGGCCACGTACGCCTCGTTCGCCTTCGCGTCGAACGTGATCTTCGCCACGCGGCCGAAGTGGTCGGTGGCGTTCGAGTTCACGGCCTGGCGCGGCTCGCCGATCTGCAGGAGCAGCTTGCCGTCGTGCGTGAACTTGAGGATGTGCGAGTCGCCGACGCCGTTGCCGCCGATCCACACGTTGTCCTTGTCGTCGAGCGAGATGCCGTGGTTCGACACCGGCCACACGTATCCCTCCCCCGGGCCGCCCCACGCCTTCACGAGATTGCCCTCGGGGTCGAACTCGAGGATCGGCGGCGCGGCGCGGCAGCACTCGCCGATCGGCGGCGTGGCGTCGGCGCCCACCTCGGTGCGCTGGTTCAGCGTCGAGTCGCCGCGGTGGATGATGAACACGTGGTCCTTGGAGTCCACGCCGACGCCGATCACGGAGCCGAGCACCCAGTGGTTGGGCAGGGGCTTCGGCCACAGTGGATCGACCTCGAAGCGCGGCGCCGTCACGGTGTCCGCGCGCGTGGACGCGAGCACGCCCTGGCCGAGCGCGAGCACGCCGACGAGCACGATCACGGTGCCGCCGAAGAACCGGGTACGTCGCCGCATCGAGCTCCTCCTGCGGGGCGGGGCGGGGCGAGGTTGCTGCGCGGTGCGCGCGCTGTAAGTTCGCGGACCGACGGACCATGATCTTATCCCGCATTTCTCGACGTCGTCCAGTACGCCTCCTCCTGCTCGGCCTCGCGCTCGCGGTGGCCGCGGGCCGGGCGCTCGCGCACGAGATCCCGGCGCGCGTGGCGATCCTCGCGTTCGTGAAGCCGCAGGGTCGGCTGCTGCGCGTCGTCGTGCGCGTGCCGCTGGAGGCGATGCGTGACGTGCGGCTCCCGCTGCGCGACGGCGTGTACCTCGACCTCGCGCGCCCGGAGCTCGATCGCGCGCTGCGCGACGCGGCCGAGCTGTGGGTCGCCGGCGGGCTGGAGCTGCGCGCGGACGACGTTAGGCTCATGCCGCGCGTCACCGCGGCGCGCGCGTCGCTGCCGTCGGACCGGAGCTTCGAGCGGTTCGAGACCGCGCTCGCGGAGACGATCGGCCCACCGCTGGCATCGGCGACCGCGCTTCCGTGGCGCCAGGCGATGCTCGACGTCGCGATCGAGTACGACGTGCCGTCGGACCATGCGCGCCTGTCGCTCCGCCCGGCGCTCGCGCACCTCGGCCTGCACACGACGACGGCGCTGCGGTTCCTGCCGCCCGACGGCGCCGAGCGCGCGTTCACGTGGAGCGGCGACCCGGGGCTCGTGCGCCTCGATCCTCGCTGGCACCAGGCCGCGCTCTCCTTCCTGTCGCTCGGCGTTAGGCACATCCTCGGCGGCGTCGATCACCTGCTGTTCGTGCTCTGCCTCGTGCTCCCGCTCGGACGGATCCGGCCGCTCGTCGGCGTGGTGACGGCGTTCACCGCGGCGCACTCGGTGACGCTCGCGGCGAGCGCGCTCGGGCTCGCGCCGGATGCGCTCTGGTTCCCGCGGCTCGTCGAGCTGCTCGTCGCGGCGTCGATCGTGTACATGGCGTGCGAGAACGCGTTGGGCACCCGGCTCGATCGGCGGTGGGCGGTGGCGTTCGGCTTCGGGCTCGTGCACGGCTTCGCGTTCTCGTTCGCGCTCCGCGAGTCGATGCAGTTCGCCGGCTCGCACCTGCCGACGGCGCTGCTCGCGTTCAACGCCGGCGTGGAGCTCGGCCAGCTCGCCGCGATCGCCGTCGCCGTGCCGCTGCTCGCGCTCCTCTTCCGCCGAGTGCCGCGCCGCGGGGGCGTGATCCTCGGCTCCGCGCTCGTCGGACATACGGCGTGGCACTGGATGCTCGACCGGTGGAGCGCGCTCCGCGAGTACCGATTCACCTGGCCCGCGCTCGACCGCGCGTTCGTCGCCGGCACCATGCGCGTCGCGGCGCTGCTGCTCGTCGTCGTGCTGATGCTGTGGGCGATGTCGGCGCTGGCCGAGCGGCTCTCGCGCGGCGGGCGCGAGGTGGAGGCGCGATGAGTGAAGCACATTTGAACCGCAGAGGACGCAGAGGAAACCAGCGACGAATTGGTTCTCCTCTGCGTCCTCTGCGTCCGCTGCGGTTCATGCTCCTTCTCGTCCTCGCATCTCGCCTCTCGGCGCAAGCCGTTGCCAAGGACACGCCCGCGGCACGCACGACACGCTCCGCGGTCTACACGGAGGTGCAGGCGAAGCGCGGTGCGGACGTGTACGTGATGTCGTGCAAGTCATGTCACACCCCCGCGTCACACACCGGTGTCACGTTCGCCACGTGGTGGAAGGGCAAGACGGTCGGCGACCTGCTCGGCTTCGTGAGCACGAAGATGCCGAAGAACGATCCCGGGGGACTGGATCCGCAGCAGTACGCGGACGTCGTGGCCTATCTCCTCAAGATGAACAAGCTCCCCGCTGGGGAGAGCGAGCTGCCGCCGGATGCCGACGCGGTGAAAGACGTCCGCATCGAGGTCGGTGCGCCGGCGCGCGGCCCCGCGAAGAAGCCACCGTCTTCGTGAGGAACGCGGATCACGCGGATCACGCGGATCACGCGGATCGGCGTGAATCCGCGCGATCCGCGCAATCCGCGCTCCACGCGAGGAGCCGTCTCCGACGCGGAGTCGTGAGACGCCACGAAGAGAATCCCGACGAGGACCGCATCGATGCTCCGACGTCTCGCCCTGACGTTCCTGCTCGTCGCCGCGCCGAGCGTCGCCGCAGCGCAGCAGCCCGCTCGCGGCAATCCGCCGGGCGAGTGGCGCTACTGGGCCGCCGACGCGTGGAGCACGCGCTACTCGCCGCTCGACCAGATCACCGCCGCGAACTTCGACTCGCTCAAGGTCGCGTGGCAGTGGAACGCCGGCCCGTACGGCGAGGACGAGTACTACCGCACCACGCCGCTCTACGCGAACGGGCGCCTGTTCACCGTCGCCACCAATCGGCGCATGGCGTTCGCCGTCGACCCGGCGACGGGGAAGACGCTATGGAAGTGGGGGATGGACGAGGGCATCCGCTGGCAGAAGGCGCCGCGCCGGTTCGCCGGGCGCGGGCTCGCGTACTGGACCGATGGGCCTAACGAGCGCGTCCTCGTCGTCACCCCCGGCTATCACCTCGCGTCGCTCGACGCGCGCACCGGCGTCCCCGACCCGAAGTTCGGCAAGGGTGGCGTCGTCGATCTCATGGAGGGGCTCGGCCTCCCGCTCGTGCCGCTCGCCGTCGACGACACCGGTGAGCTGATCGTCTCCGACGCCGCGCCCGCGCGCCGAGCGCGCCCCGGCGAGCGGTGGAACGCGCGCACGCGCACCGGCGCCGACGGCACCGTCGGCATCGACCCCGCGTTGGGCCAGATCGCGAGCTCTTCGCCGGGGATCGTCGTGGGCGACGTCTTCGTCGTCGGCAACTCGTCGATCCACGGCTACTACCCCATCCGCGCCCACAACCTCCCCGGCGTCGTGCGCGGCTTCGACGTGCGCACCGGGAAGCAGCTGTGGAAGTTCGACCTCGTGCCGCAGGCGGGGGAGTTCGGCGCGGCGTCGTGGAAGAAGGGCACGAAGTTGGGCACCGACGGCGTCGGCAAGAACGACCCGTGGGCGACGTATGCCGCCGATCCGGAGCTCGGCCTCGTCTACATCCCCGTCGGCATGCCGCTCATGGACGAGTACGGGGGACACCGACCGGGCGACAACCTGTTCGGCAACTCGCTCGTCGCCATCGACGTGAAGACCGGGCAGCGGAAGTGGCACTTCCAGATGGTGCACCACGACATCTGGGACTACGACACGCCGATGTCGCCGAACGTGCTCGACGTGACGGTGAACGGCGCGCGGCGCCGCGTCGTCGCGCAGACGACGAAGCAGGGGTGGGTCTACACGTTCGACCGCGCCACCGGCGAGCCGATCTGGCCGATCGTGGAGACGCCGGTGCTGCAGAGCGAGATCCCGGGCGAGGAGACGTCGCCGACGCAGCCGATCCCGTCGAAGCCCGCGCCGTACGCGCAGCAGGGGCTCGTGGAGGCGGACCTCATCGACTACACGCCGGCGATCCGCGACTCCGCGCTGAAGCTCGCGCAGCGCTGCCGCATGGGACCGTACTTCATCCCCGCGTCGCTGGCTGACGGCACGGGGAAGAGCGGCTACCGCTGCTCGTGGTACGCGCCGGGCGCGTCGGGCGGGGTGAACATCGACGGCGGCGCCGCGGCCGACCCGGAGACGGGGATGCTCTACGTCGGTGCGCAGAGTGGGTTGAGCACCATCCAGGTGCAGAAGGATCCGTGCTCCGAGTTCCGCTACAGCTCCGTGCACGACAGCTGCGGCCTGCTCGGCGCGCTCCCCGCGCCGCCGGGCTACACGCCGCCGAAGGGGCCGATCGGCGGCTTCGAGGGGCGCTCGAGCGGCACGATGATCGGCGGCGTGTCGATCCTGAAGCCGAAGCCGTTAGGCGGCGTCACGGCGTACGACATGAACTCCGGCGACAAGGCGTGGTGGATCCCGAGCGGCGGCAAGCTGCTCCCGGTCACCACCACCGACCCGCTGTTCGCCGGCGTGCAGCTCCCGCCGTCGACGGGCGGGCGCGGCCAGCCGCAGGTGATCACGACGAAGACGCTCGTCATCTACGGCACCGGCCGCTCCTTCGCGCCTCCGGGCCCGCCGCAGCTCTACGCGGTCGACAAGGCCACCGGCAAGCAAGTCGGCGCCGTCACGATCCCGTCGCGCACCACCGCCGTGCCGATGACGTTCCTACACCAGGGGAAGCAGTACATCGTGTTCGCCACCGGCGCCGGCGCGAACACTTCCCTCGTCGCGCTCGCGCTGCCCGGTCGTTAGGCGGCCCGCGTCGCGCAGCCGGACGACCTCGCCGATCACGAGCGTCGCCGGCTGCGCGAGATCCGCCGCCGCGGCGAGATCGGCGATCGTCGCCAGCGTCCCGGTCACCACGCGCTGATCGGGGAGCGTGCCGCGCGACACGACCGCCGCAGGCGTGTCCAGGTCCAGGCCGTGAGCCGCGAGGCGCCCAACGATGTTAGGCAGCGCGCGCAGCCCCATGAGCACGACGAGCGTCGGCACGCGCGCGAGCGCGCTCCAGTCGAGTCGCGTGCCCTCGCCGCACTCGTGGCCCGTCACCACCGCGAATCCCGACGCGAGCGCGCGATGCGTGAGCGGGATCCCCGCCGCGGCCGGCGCCGCGACCGCGGACGACACCCCCGGCACCACCTCGCACCGCACCCCCGCCGCGCGCAGCGCCGCCATCTCCTCCCCGCCGCGCCCGAACACGAACGGATCGCCCCCCTTGAGCCGCACCACGCGCCGCCCCGCGCGCGCCTCCGCGATCAGCAGCGCGTCGATGTCCTGCTGCGGCGTGAACGCGCCGTGCCCGTGCTTCCCCACGCAGACGAGCCGCGCGTCGGGCCGCGCGTACGTCAGCAGCTCGGCGCCGACGAGCTGGTCGTACACGACGACGTCGGCCGAGCGGAGCAGCCGCAGGCCGCGCATCGTGATGAGCTCCGCGTCGCCCGGGCCGGCGCCGACCAGATGGACCACGCCGAGCGTGGAGCGTGGAGCGTGGAGCGTGGCAGCGAAGGGCGCTCCACGCTCCACGCTCCACGCTCCACGCTCGGCCTCCCGCACGAGGCGCTCGATGATCAGCAGCGCCTCGTCCGTCTCCCCGCGCCGCACCGCGTCGATCGCGTCCGAGTCGACGATGCGGTACCAGAGCGCGCGCCGGGCCGCGAAGTCGGGCACGCGCCGCGCGATGTCGGTGCGCAGCGCACCGGCGAGCCGCGCGAACTCGCCGTGCTCGCGGCGCACCACGCGCGCGATGCGCTCGCGCAGCCGCACGGCGAGCGTCGGGCAGTGGCCCGCCGTCGACACGGTCACCGTGATGTCGCCCTCGCGGTGCACCGACGGCGCGATGAAGTGGCAGTGCGCCACGTCGTCCACCGCGTTCAGCAGCACGTGCGCCGCCTCGGCCTCCTCCCACACCGCGTGGTTCACCGCGCGATCGTCCGTCGCCGCCACCGCGATCGCGGCGCCCGCGAGATCGCCCTCGCGGTACGCGCGCCGCTCGAGCGTCACCACGCCCGACAGCTCCGCCATCGCCGGACCGACCTCCGGCGCGACGACGCGCACGCGCGCGCCCGCCTCCGCCAGCTCGCGCGCCTTCTGCGCCGCCACGGCGCCGCCGCCCACCACGACGGCGAGCCGCCCGGTGAGGTCGAGCATCACCGGATAGTAGCGAGGCGTGGCGCTCATGCCGGCACCGCCACGGCCTTCGCGTTAGGCAGGCTCGGCGCGGCCGGCACGCCCGCGAGCGCCGCCTTCACCGCCGCGTCGCCCACGCGCGACGTCCACTCGCGGAACGACTCGTCGCCGTCGCGCTCCGCGTCGTAGACGGAGAACAGCCGCTCCAGCGCATCGGGAAGCGCGTCCGCCGAGGCGCGGAAGCCGACGCGGTGCGCCGTCGCGCTGTGCGCGCCGAGGCCACCGCCCACGAACACATCGAACCCCTCCACCTGCTCGCCGCCCTGGTTCAGCAACACGCCCTGCAGCCCCACGTCGGCGATCCAGTGCTGGCCGCACGCGTTCGGGCAGCCGGTGACGTGCAGCTTGATCGACTCCGAGAAGCCGGGGAGCCGCGCTTCGAGCGCCTCCGCGAGTCGGATGCTGAACTGTTTCGTCTCCACGATCGCGAGCTTGCAGAACTCCGAGCCCGTGCACGACACCGTGCCGCGCTGGAACGGCGACGACCGCAGCGCGCCCACCACCGCCGCCTCCGCCTCGAACGCCGTCAGGCGCTCGGCGGGGATGTTCGGCACCACGACGTTCTGCGTCGCGGTGAGCCGCAGCGAGCCGTCGCCGTACGTGTCGGCGAGCCGTGCCACCGCGCGCAGCCGCTCGGGATCGATGCGCCCCGAGAGCACCGAGAACGCCGCGTAGTGGAGCCCCGGCTGCTTCTGCGGCTGCACGCCGAGGTGGTCGCGGTAGCGTCCCTCCGGCGGGTGCTCCTCGACCGCCGGCGCGAGCGAGTAGCCGACGCGCCGCTCGATCTCGGCCAGGAAGCTGTCCGCGGTCCAGCCGTGGTTGATGAACAGGAACTTCATCCGCGCCTTCGCGCGGTTCTGCCGCAGCTCGTCGGAGTCCCGGAAGATGCCGACGATCGCGTTCACGACCTCCGGCAGCTGCTCCGCCAGCACGAACGCGGGAAGCTTCACAGCGAGATGCGGACGCGTGGAGAGCCCACCGCCGACGCGCACGTGGAAGCCCACCACGCCGTCGGCCCGCCGCACGGCCGTCGCGCCGACGTCGTTGATCTCGGGATACGTGCACCAGTGCGCGCAGCCGGTGATCGTGATCTTGAACTTGCGCGGCAGGTTCGCGTAGTCCGCGTTGCCGTTGAGGAAGCGGTCCACCGCGAGCGCGATCGGCGAGGCGTCGATCAGCTCCTCGTGGTCCACGCCGGCGAGCGGGCAGCCGGTGACGGTGCGCGTGTTGTCGCCGCACGCGCCCTGGCTCGTCCACCCGACGCTCGACAACGCATCCCACACGGTCGGGATGTCCTCGATGCGCAGCCAGTGGAGCTGGAAGTTCTGCCGGTTCGTGATGTCGATGGCGCCGCGCGCGTAGCGGTCGGCGAGGTCGGCGATCGTGCGCACCATCGCCGACGTGAGCAGCCCGTTCGGCGTGCGCACGCGCATCATGAAGAACGGCTGCTCCTCGCCGCGCGTGCCCCGCCCGTCGCCCTGCGTGTACAGCCCCCACGCGCGGAAGCGCACGCCGAGGTCCTCGACCGGGATCGACGCGAAGCCCTCCCGTGCGTAGCGGCGGATGTCGTCCATGATCGACCACGGCGCCTTCTCGCGCTTGATGCGCTCGACGCGCTGTGCCGCGGTCTCCTTCCGGTCGTCGGTCGCGGTATCGTCCGTGACGTCGGTCATGGCCTGGCCTCCGTTAGGCTCGTGGTGGCTGGCGCAGACGCGCGCGCCGTGAACGTGTGCAGCCCACACTCCGTCTTCGCCCGGCCGCTCCAGCGCCCCGCGCGCTCGCCCTCGCCGGCGTGCGTGCGCCGCGTGCACGGCCAGCAGCCGAGGCTCGTGTAGCCGCGGTCGAGCAGCGGGTGGTACGGGATCTCGTGCTCGACGATGTAGCGCCACACCGTCGCGCGGTCCCAGTGCGCGAGCGGGTGCACCTTGAGCAGCGGGCGCCCGTCGACCTCGTGCTGCTCGACGACCTCCACGTCGCGGCGCGACTCGCCCTGGTCGCGTCGGATCGCGCTCACCCACGCATCGTAGTCGCCGAGCGCGCGCGCCATCGGATCGACCTTGCGGATCGTGCAGCAGCGGTCGGGGTCCGTCTCGTACAGCGGCCCCGGATCTTCCGCGGGTCGCACGTCGACCACGTGCAGCCCGTAGCGTTCGGCGAACCGCTGCCGGAACGCGTACGTCTCCTCGAACAGCAGGCCGGTGTCGAGGAAGATCACTGGCACGGTCTGGTCGATGCGGCTCAGCAGGTGCGCGAGCACGACACCGGGTCCGCCGAAGCTGATCGTCATCGCCACGCGGCCGCGGAACGTCTCGACCGCCCACGCGAGGATCGCCGCGGGATGCAGGTGTCGCAGGGTGTCGGCGTCGTGCATGGTCATGGGACGCCTCCGTGAGAAAACAGAACGGCCGCTCTGGGCGAGCGGCCGGGGAAGGGATCGCGTCTGTGGCGAATCGCGTCATCGACATCGACGCGTCGTCCCCGGCCGTCCGCGCGCGCGCGCGCGCATTCGCACCCGCATTCGCACGCGCATGCGCATTCGTTCCGCTTCCGGGTCGTGAGCGTGCGAGCGTGCATGTGGTAAGGCGCGAAATGGTGGTCGCGGAGGACAAAAAAGCCCGGCGGTGGCCGCCGGGCTGATCGCGTTTTAGCAGTTCTTTAACGTGGCTGCAATAGGCGGCAAATGACCACGGGTGTTCGGTTGTCTCCGCGACGATAACGGTCGCGCCGCGCGTGCGTCAAGTGCCGAGTGACGGACGTCGTTCGTACAAACGTCGCACGATTCGCCGTACTCTGCCTTGCGAAACGCGCATCGTTAGGCACCTCGTGCGGCGCGTCCCGTCACGGGATCCGCTCGTACCGCTTCAGCGCGCGCGGCCCCACTTCCGCGCCGTAGATCACGCCGCGCGCGTCCACCGCCACGCCCTCCGCCGCGCTCGTGCTCGGGGGGTTCGTCGCGGGGTCGGGGATGAGCGCCGTCACCGCGCCCGTGCGCGCCGACCCGATGCGGATGCCGCGCTTCCACGCGCCGTGCGCCGGCGCCACCGAGCCCGACTCGGAGTCCGCGACGTAGATCGTGTCGCGCGCGTCGATCCAGATCCCGCTCGGCCGCCCGAACTGATACCACGTGTCGAGCAGCGCGCCGTCCTGGTCGAAGATCAGGATGCGGTCGTTGCCGCGGTCGCCGACGAACAGCCGCCCGCGCGAGTCCATCGCCAGCGCGTGCGGCTGGTCCATCTCGTTAGACGCCTTGCCGAACGTGCCCCACGTCTTCACCAGCGTGCCGGCGCGGTCGAACTTCAGCACCCGGGCGACGGATCCGGGCTGCGACGAATGCCCCTCCGACACGAACACGGAGCCGTCGGGCGCCACGAGCACGTCGTTCGGCTGCCAGAAGTACCCCGGCGCCCGCGCGCCGCCGGCGGCGCCTAACGTGCGGAGCAGCCGGCCGTCGGGCGCGAACTCGAAGACCTGGTGGCCGCGCGGCGGCGCCGCGGAGTCCTTCGTCACCGGCGTCACCGGCGCGTTGCGGCCGCCCGTGCACGCGCAGTCGGTCACCCACACGTTGCCGTCGCGGTCGACGTGGATGCCGTGCGGCGCGACGAGCAGTCCCGCGCCGAACGCGCGCACGAGCGTCCCCGTGGAATCGAACAGCAGCACCGACGGCAGCGCCGACCCCGCGCAGCTGTTCGCGCCGCACCGTTCCGCGACCCACACGCTCCGTCCGTCGCGGTCGATGTCCACGGCGCTCGTCGACCCCCACGTCCGCCCGGCCGGCATCCGCGCCCACCCCTCCACGGTGCGGTAGGGGTTCGGCAGGTCGTTCGTCGGCGCCACGCCCGGCTGCGCGCCCAACGAGGCGACCGTCGCCAGCGACAGGACGGCCGCACGCGGAGCTGCGGAGAACGCGGAGCACACCGACGACGCTCGCCGTTCTCCGCGCGCTCCGCGGCTCCGCATGAGACCGAAGCTCTCGGCGGCTCCGCGTGCGATCCGACGCGCGATCCTCATGGCGTCCTCGGCGTCACGGCGATCCGCAGCCCACGGAGCGCCACGCTGTCCGGCGCCAGCGGGGCCGCGCCCGCCGGCACGCGACTCCGCTGCAGGAGGTACGCGATCACGTCCACGTACTGTGAGTCGCTGAGGCTTCCGGGCTTGTCCTGCGGCATGGTGTTGCGAAGGGTGGTGTAGAGCGTGGACACGCGCGCCTCGTTCCACGCCACCGCGAACGCGTCGCCGTCGAGCTGCCCCGGCGGGTGGCAGCGCGCGCACGTCGCCTTGTAGACCTGCGCCCCGCGCGCCGCCTGGTCGGCCGAGTAGCTCGCCGGCGGCAGCGACGTCGTGGAGGCGGGCACCGCGCGGGCGCCGTGCGTCGAGAGCACCGGGTGCGCGAGCCCCGCCACCCGCGCGCCTAACGGCTCGCGCACGTCGGGCGTGTCGCGGCGGCACGCGGCGATCAGGACGAGCGGCACGAGCGCGAGCAGGGAACGCTTCGTGGCTTCGGTCACCCGTGTCACGGCGCCTCGTTCATGAGAGCTCCTCGTGTGGGGTAGCGGATCGACGCATCGACGGTTCCATGATCGTGTCGTCCTGCCGCGCGGCGCGAAAGGGCGCGGCGACGGGTTTGCCTTCCCGTGGACCGGCCGGCAGTATTGCCGCGCACCCCACCCAAACGGTCATGGCGGACGATCCCGACGTCTCGACTCCCACGCGGCGCGACTTCCTGAAGGCCGCCGGCGCCGGCGCGACGATCGCGCTGCTCGGCGCGTGCGACACCGCCGAAGCGGCGCCCGTGCCCGGGCTCGCGCACCGCCGCCGCCCGTTAGTCGGCGGCTCGTCGTCCGACGTCGTCGTCATCGGCGGCGGCATCTGGGGAAGCTTCACCGCGCTGCACCTGTGCCGCATGGGCGCGAAGGTCACGCTCGTCGACGCGTACGGCCCCGGCAACGCGCGCTCCACCTCCGGCGACGAGTCGCGCGGCGTGCGCTCGTCGTACGGCGACCGCGACACGGGCGAGATGTGGATGCTGTGGGCCCGCGAGGCCATCGCGCGGTGGAAGGCGTTCGACGCGGAGTGGGGCAAGGACCTGCGGCTCAACCTGTTCCACACGACGGGCGATCTCATCCTGCGTCCCGACTGGGAGCCGTTCCTCAATCGCACGCGCCACTGGTGGGAGCGGCACGCGGTGCCGTACGAGATCCTCGACCCCGAGGCCGTGCGGCGCGACTTCCCGGTGATCTCGATGGACGACATCACCGCGGTGCTGTACGAGCCCGACGCCGGCGTGGTGCGCGCGCGCCGCTCCGTGCAGACGGTCGCCGCGGTGGCCGAGCGACTCGGCGCGCGGATCGCGATCGGGCGCGCGCGGCCGGGGCGCGTGGCGAACGGCCGCCTAACGGACGTCGCGCTCGACACCGGCGAGACGCTGCGCGCCGACACGTTCGTGTTCGCGCCGGGGCCGTGGCTCGGCAAGACGTTCCCGACGCTGTTCGCGAACCGCATGCGCACGCCGCTCGGCTACGTGTGCTACTTCGGCACGCCGGCCGGCGACCACCGGTTCACCTACCCGAACCTGCCGAGCTTCAACTTCCCGGGCGTCACCGGATGGGCCTCGCTGCCGGTGGACAGCCGCGGCTTCCGCGTGCGCGGCGGCGAGCGCGCGCCGGGCCCGCGGCCGCGCACCGGAGGGGCCGGCGCGAGCAACACGCCCACGCCGCCGCGCCAGCTCGACCCCGACACGAGCGACCGGTGGGCCGACGCGGCGCGCATCGAGCCCACGCGCCGCTTCGTCGCGCACCGCTTCCCGCTGCTCGCCGACGCGCCGCTGCTGCAGACGCACGCCTGCCACTACGAGCTCAGCTCGAGCCGCAACTTCGTCGTCGACCGGCACCCCGACATGACGAACGTGTGGATCGCCGGCGGCGGCAACGCGGAAGGGTTCAAGTTCGGCCCCGTGATCGGCGAGTACGTCGCGCAGCGCGCCCTCGGCACCGAGGGCGATCCCGCGGTCGCGAAGGGCTTCCGCATCCCCGAGAAGGAGTTCGAGCTCCCGCCGCCGGCGACGGTCGCCACGGACACCGCGAAGAAAGCGTTAGGCACCCCCGGGCGACGCTGACGCCGCGGTTCACGCGGCCCCGATCTTCGTGTCCGCCGTCGGCCCGTACATCGACGGCACCGGCACGTCGCGCAGCCGGAGGTACACGCCGAGCTGCGCACGGTGGTGCACGAGGTGGTTCAGCACGCCCGTGCGGAGCATGAGGTAGCGGCTCTTCCGGTCGACGACGTTGCCCGCCGCCTTCATCGTCCACTCGACGGCGAACGCCTCGTCCGTGCACGCCGCGAGCGCCGCGCGCGCCTCGGCCACGTTGCGGTCGAACAGCGCGAGCAGCGTCGGCGTCGTCTCGATGGTGTAGCCCGAGCCGGGCGGACGGTCCTTCGGCGCGATGTCGACCTCGGTCTCGCGCATCATCATCGACACCCAGCTCGGCATCATCGCGCAGAGCTGCGCGAGGTGGGCGAGCGGGAACGACTTCGGGTGCGGGCGCCACTCGCCGACGCCGTCCCCGTCGGGGACGCGCTCGAGCACGCGGCGGGTGGTGGCCATCTCCTCGTCGAACTCCGGGAGCAGCAGGTCGGCGATCGCCATGAGCGGTAAAGCGGAGGGTGAGAGCGGGGGACGGCACGAGCCCTGCCTCGACGACGTCTCGGTCAGCGACTCGGAGGACTCATGGACCGGAACGATGCACACTCCCGGCGCCCGCCCCGGACGACCGACGAGACCGACGCGGCGTCGATCGACGAGCGCGGCACCGAGAACGGCGAGGCGAACCCGCCGCACACGACCACCGGCAAGATCACGAGCCCGAAGTTCGGCGCGGCCGGCAGCGGCGGCGCGGAGCTGGAGCCGGGACCGGAGAGAGACTGAGTACGACGGCTGCGTGGCTGCGTGGCTGCGTGCCGTCCCTGTGAACAGGACGCAGCCACGCAGCCATGCAGCTACGCAGCATCAGTCACCAGTCTCCCCGGCTGTTCAGCTGCTCGAACGCGTACCGCACCGCGAACGCGTGCGCGTCGCCGATCTCCTCGGGCACCTCGATCCACGGCACGAGCGCGTCGCCGTACTCGTAGGCCGCCTGCGCGCGCGCGTCGGCGAGGGAGCTGTGCCAGGTGTCGCCGGCGAGCTCGCCGTGCGCCGTGTAGCGGAACAGCATCGCGCCGCCGCCCCCACCCCCTGGCCCGGTCCGCGGCGTCGTGTCGGCGACGACGAGCACCACGTCGGGAACGGGCAGCATCTTCGACGGGTCGAGAGGGAAGCCCGCGGTCTGGGCGACTCGACGCTCGCCGGCGAGCGCGCCGACGAGCGCCACGTAGCGCGTGGGCGGTTGGGTTGGATCACTCATGGACGACCTCGCGCGATCCGGTTGATGGGCCCCGTGCGGACGGGCCGATGCGGATAGAGTAGCACGCCGTCGCCGGGGTCGGCCAGCACCGCGCGCGGGCGAGCGCCGCGCACGGCACCTCACAGCGCGTTGATGTCCGCCATCTCCAGCACCGGCGTCGGATGGCCCCGACGCGCCACGGCGAGCATCGCGCGTCCCACCTGCTCCGTCGTCGTCACCGCGTTCGGGAAGCGCCGCTTCAGCAGCGGCGTGAACGGCGCGAGCACCGCGTAGCCGGCGCGGTAGAGCCGCGTCTTCGAGCGGATGCCGTGCAGCGGCTGGATCATCCCCGGCCGGAACAGGAACGTCTTCAGCGGAAGCCGCAGCAGCGCGTTCTCCGTGCGCCCCTTCACGCGCGCCCACATCGTGCGCCCGCGCTCCGTCGAGTCGGTGCCGGCGCCCGTCACGTACACGAACGTCATCCCCGGGTTCAGCCGCGCGAGCGTCGTCGCGACGGCGAGCGTGAGATCGTACGTCACGCGCGTGTAGCGCTCCTCGGACATCCCCGCCGACGACACGCCGAGGCAGAAGAAGCACGCGTCGAAGCCGACGAGCTCCGACTCCAGCGGCGCGAGGTCGTACAGATCCGTGGCGACGATCTCGCGCAGCTTCGGGTGCGACTGCCCCGTCGCGCTCCGGCCGACGGTGACGACGCGCGCGACGTCGGGCGCGAGCAGGCACTCGCGCAGCACGCCCTGACCGACCATGCCGGTGGCGCCGAACAGCAGGACGTTCATGTAATGGACCCCTGACGTGATGCGCCGCCTAACGCGACGCTCGACCGACCCGGGTGTGGTGCCGACGCCACGAATGCGTCGCGCACGTGCGCCGTTGTGTCGTCCGCGCGGCTGTCGCACAATGCCTGCGCTTCCGTCATACACTCACCCAACCTCGCCGCCCCTCCATGTCCCGCCTCGCTCGCGTCGTCGCTGCTGCCGTCTTCGCGGTCGCCCTGTCGACCCCCGTCGCGTCCGCGCATGCGGCGCCCGTCACCACGTACACGTTCGTCGGCAGCTGGTTCGTCGGCGACGGTCCGATCTGGAGCACGAACCCGCAGGCGATGTCCGGCCGCATGACCGCCGCATACCTGTTCGGCGGCTCGCCGACGGACTACGCCATCTCCACGCTCGGCAACGACCCGACGACGATCAACTTCAAGGCGTACCTGGATGGCTACGGCGACGCGCAGTACCTCTACACCCCGGCCGACCAGGACTTCTTCCAGAGCTCCCGCGCGGATGGCGGATATGATGCGTGGCCGTCCTACTCGGCGTATGTGTGCGACCATCAGGACTGCTACGGCGCGGTGCGGAACCTGGACCCCGCCATCCAGAACTATGCCTTCCGCGCCGACGTGACGTCGACGCCCGAGCCGGCCTCGCTCGCGCTCATGGGCACCGGCCTCCTCGTCATCGGTGGCGTCGTGCGTCGCACGCGCGCGCAGGCGAACGGCTGAGTCGCGGCATCACGCCGCTCGTCGTGCGACCAGGGGGCTCCGAGTCGGGGCCCCCTCGTCACGTATCCGACGGTCGCCGTCACCGGTGGTTCGCGTCGAGGAACGCGAGCACCGCGGCGTCGAACGCCTCCGGGCGCTCCATGTTCGGCAGATGTCCGCAGCCGTCGAGCGCGGCGAGCTTCCCGTTAGGCAGCGCCCGCGCGTAGTCCTCACCCCACCGCAGCGGCGTCGTGCGATCCTCGCGGCACCACACGAACAGCGCCGGCACGCGCACGCGCGCGAGCTCCTCGAGCGTGTAGGGTGCGCGGTGGTCGGCGAGGTGGCGCTGGATGGTGTAGCCGTCGCCTGCGCCGAGCCGGTACGCGAGCCGCGCGCGCACGACCTCCGGCGTGACGAGCGCGGAATCGTGGAAGGCCTCGAGCAGGCCCGCGCGCACGCCGGCGAGGCTCGGCCCCGCCGGCGGCGTGCGCGCGCCCCCCTCGTGCGCGCCCGGCCCGCTGTTCGACGCCGCGACGACGATCGCCTCGACCATGTCGGGGTGATCGAGCGCCATCTGCACGGCGAGCGCGCCGCCCATCACCGCGCCGACGAACGTCGCGCTCCGGATCCCCTTCGCGCGCAGCAGCTCCGCGAAGCCGTCGGTCCACGTGTCCATCTTGTAGTCGACGAGCGGCTTGTCCGACCGGCCGAGGCCTAACGGGTCGACGGCGATCACGTGGTAGCGGCGCGCGAGCGCGGGCACGTTCTGCGCGAACATGTGCGCGTCCCACGCGAGGTTCGGCACGAGCACGAGGACGGGCGCGCTCGCGGGTCCGGTCTCGTAGTACGCCAGGCGCTGGCCGAACGCGCGGACGTAGCGGACGGGGAGGGGGAGCGTGTCGAGCAGGCGCGAGTGCGGCGCGTGCTCGCCCTGCTGGGCGACGAGTGGGGATGTCGCGAGCAGAAAGCCTAGGCCGAGCTTCGCGAGGCGCTTCATGTTGTCTCTCGACGAGAGTGGTCGTCCAGCCCAAGCCAGCCACGGCCTCGCCGCCCGCGACCTCGGCGCCGGAGGCCGCTCGTCACGCCGCGCCGTCGCGCACGAACCGGTCCGCCGACGCGAGCAGCCGCCGCCCGACGTACGCCACGCATCCACCGTGTGGCGCCCGAACACGAGGTAGATCAGGCGAGTACCCTGGGGAACCAGGAGCGATCGAACAGATCTCGAGATCCTCTTCATTGCCGTCGGATCCCCAGTCGTACTCGCCGCCCGCCTCGCTACGGCACCGGCTCGTCCGTCACCGGTTGCACCACGCGGCGGTACACCACCGTGCGCGACGGCTGGTCGCGGTGCTCGCGCTGCCGTCCCCATAACCGGTCGCACGCCACGCGGCCGATGAACCGCGCCGTGTCGATCCCCTCACGGAACCGATCGAGCGGCACCGCCGGCACGTCGAACGCGAGCGAGTCGCCGCCCGACAGCTGCACGCGCAGGAACGTCGCCGTGTCCGCGCGGTCGATGCCGCCGAGCACGCGCATGCCGTCCACGCCGCCGCCCGCACGGTAGAACGTGAGCCACACGCCGATCGTGTCCCCCGTCTCCGGGTCAGGCCGCACGTCGCCGTAGACCGCGCTGTCCCCCGTTAGGCACCCGAAGATCGCGTGCGGCGGCCCGTCGAGCGCGAGCAGCGAGTCCCACGCCGCACTGGCCGAGTCGGGCCGGACCGGCACGCGGGCCGCCGCGCCGCGCTCCGCGCCCACGCACGCGCCCATGCCTGCCCACGCGCACGCCGCGCCCGCCAGCATCGTTAGGCATCTCCGCCGCGCCGGCCTCACGGCGCGAACCCCGTCGCGCGCAGCGACGCGAGCGGCGCGAACAGCGGCTCGGGGAGCGTCTCCCACGCGTGCCACTCCCAGCGCTCGCACTTCTCCGGCTCCAGCACGCGCGGCTCCCCCGACGCGTCGCGCGACACGGCGAACAGCGTGACGTAGTGCTTGCCCTCCGCCGCGAACGTGTCGACCGTGTACGGGCCCCGCTCCACCGCGCCCAAGCGCAGCCCGGTCTCCTCCGCCGCCTCGCGGCGCGCGCACGACTCCGCGCTCTCGCCGAACTCCAGATGCCCGCCCGGCGGCGCCCACGTGCCCGCGCCGTGGCTGCCGCGGCGGAGGCCGAGCAGCACGTGGCCGCCGCGGCAGATCAGCACGCCCACGCCCACACGCGTGCGGCGCTCGGGCGCGCGCTCCATGGTCTCCGGCTCGACGGGTGACATCTTGGAGGGATGACGGATACCGAACATGAATCCGCCGCGCGCCCGGGCGCCAGCCGCGCCACGCTCGTCGCGCAGCTTCGCGCGCTCGGCGTGCGCGATGGCGACGTGCTGCTCGTCCACACGTCGTTCCGCGCGGTGCGTCCCGTCGACGGTGGGCCCGCTGGGCTGATCGACGCGCTGCGCGACGCGGTCGGTCCCACCGGCACGCTCGTCATGCCGTCATGGGGCGACGACGACGAGCAGCCGTTCGATCCCGAGCGCACGCCGGCCGCGGCGGACCTCGGCGTCGTGGCCGAGCAGTTCCGACGGCTTCCCGGCGTGCGACGGAGCGCGCACGCCGCCGCGTTCGCCGCGCTCGGCCCCGCGGCCGCGGAGATCACCGCCGACCCGCTGCCGCTGCCGCCGCATCGCGCCGAGAGCCCCGTCGGACGCGTGCACGACGTCGATGGCCTCGTGCTGCTGCTCGGCGTCGGCCACGACGCGGACACCACGCTGCACCTCGCCGAGCTGCTCGCCGGCGTGCCGTACCGCACGCGCAAGCACGTCACCGTGCGCGGCCCCGACGGCGCGCCCACGCGCCTCGCCTACGACGAGAACGACCACTGCTGCGCGCGGTTCGCGCTCGCCGACGACTGGCTCCGCGCGCGCGGCCTGCAGCGCGAGGGACCCGTCGGCTCCGCGCATGCGCGCCTCGTCCGCTCGCGCGACGTCGTCGCCGTCGCCCGCGAACGACTCGCCCGCGAGCCGCTGCTGTTCCTGCACCCGTTAGGCGAGTGCGAGGAGTGCGACATGGCGCGGGCGAGCGTCCCCGGCGCGTGACGTCGCACGCGGAGGCGCGGAGAACGCGGAGAAATGCCTCGGCTGTGTGTGTTAACCACAGAGGACGCAGAGGACGCAGAGGAAACCAACAAGAATTGGTTCCCCTCTGCGTCCTCTGCGTCCTCTGTGGTTCAATACAAGAAACGGTTCTCCGCGTGCTCCGCGCCTCCGCGTGAGCAGCCGTGCGCTCCCGCCTAACGACCCGCCCTCTCGGTCGCGAGCCGACGCGCCAGCGCCGCCCGTCCCGTCGCGGCGTACCGTCGGCACGCCTCGCGGTCCACGAGCGCGTCCGCGTTCCCCGAGTCGCGCGCCGCGACGCGCTCCCAGAGCTGGGACGCGCCCGGGTGCGGCGTGAGGAGCACGTCGCACGAGAGGCCCTCCAGCACCGCGAAGCCGCGCTCGAAGTCGCGCACCGCGTTCGGGTACGTCGTGTTCTCCGCGAACGCGAAGCCGTCCGCCGATACCGGCGTCTGGCTGTCGGCGTAGACGAGATCCAGGCAGCGGTCCCCCTCGCACGACCGCCACGTCCACGTCGTCCCGCCCGGCGTGTGGCCCGGCGTGAAGCGCGCCGTGAGCGATACGCCCGCCACGCGCACCGTCTCGCCGTCGGCGAGCACGCGCGCGTTAGGCACTTTCGGGTACGACGCCACGATCCCCGCCTGCGGGTCGTCGCGCGCGATGCCGCCGGCGGCGAGCCACCGCGCGCTCGGCGGGCTCGCCGCCACCCGCGCGCCCGACGCGCGGCGTAGCGCCTCGATGCCGCCCGCGTGATCGAAGTGCGCGTGGGAGTTCACGATCAGCTTCACGTCCTCGAGCCGGAAGCCGAGCGCGCGCACGTTCGCGGCGATTTGCGGCGCGGACTCGGGCAGCGCGGCGTCGATCAGCACGTGGCCGCCGGGCGACGTGAGCAGGATCGCGCCGAGGCCGTGCGTCCCCACCCACCACGCGTTGCCGAGGATGCGGAACGGCCGCTGCGGCACGTTCCAGTCCGCGCACGCGGCGCAGTTCGGCGTCCGGCGCGTGAGCGTGGAGTCGAGCGGGCGCGCGCCGGGCAGCGAGTCGCGCCCGAACAGCCAGCGGTACGCGGCGGGGAACTCGCGCCGCCAGAACCACTCCGCGTGCTTGCCGTCCTCCGCGACGATCGACCGCACCGCGGTCGACGGGAAGCCCGCGGCGAGCAGCGTATCCACCATGAGACGCTGGTCGGCCGCCGGTCCGCCCGACGGCGTCTCGCGCGCGCCGACGACGAAGTAGAGGCGCGGCACCGCACCGCGCGCGCCGGCGTGTGGGCCGGCGTGCGCGCGGGCGTACGACAGGATCCTCGTGCCCGCCACCCAGCACGCGCACGAGAACACTCCCGCGCGGCCGAACACGTTCGGGTACTTCAGCGCTGCGTAGAGCGAGATCAGCCCGCCCATGCTCGAGCCCATCACGCCCGTGTGCGCGGCGTCGGGGCGTGTGCGGTAGTGCGCGTCGACCCACGGCTTCAGCGTGCGCGCGAGGAACTCCACGTACGCGTCCCCCTCGCCGCCGCCCAACGACCGGTCGGTGCTGCGCCACGGGTCGTACTCGTCCATGCGGTGCGTGCCGCCGTTGTCCACCGCGACGACGATCGCGCCCGGATCGCCAGACGCCGTCAGGCTGTCGAGCGACTCGTCGACGCCCCACTCGCCGGCGAAGCTCGTCGCCGCGTCGAACACGTTCTGCCCGTCGTGCAGGTACAGCACCGGGTAGCGTCGCGTCGACGTCGCGTAGCCGGGCGGCAGGTAGATCCACACGCGCCGCGCGCGCCCCAGCTGCGGGATGAGGAACGAGTCGCGCACCACGCGCACGTTCGGTGACGCCGTCGACCGCGGCGGCGCGGACGTGGCGCGCGCGGAGCGGTCGCGCCATCCCGACACCGTCACGTCGAGCGTCGCCGCGCCCGACGGCGGCACCGTTATCGTGCGGTTGGGCACGTCCGCGCCCGACGACGTCGTCTCCACCGTGGCCCACGAGCCACGCGTGAGCTTGAGCTCCAGCGGGCCGCGCACCGAGTCGGGGAGCGTGATCGTCCACACGCCGTCGGCGCCGCGCGCGAGCGCCCAACGCGACGCGCCCGGATCCCACCGGTTGAACGTCCCCGCGACGTGCACCGTGCCGTCGTTAGGCGTGTCCGGCGGCACCGTCGCGCGGATCGTGAGCTGCGCGCTCCCCGGTGTCGCGAGCGAGAGTGCGAGCGACGCCGCCGCGATCGTGTTAGGCAGCTGGCGCATCGCTCTCCGCGGGCGTGGGCTGCGGCTGGCGCTCGCGCGTGCGCCGCACCGCGACGTACGACGCCGTGTCCCAGGCGTTGTGGATGCCGATGAACAGCAGCAGCAGCGTCCCCGCGGCGAGCGAGAACATCCCCGCGTCGGGGTGGTGGCGCACCGTGAACAGGCCCGCCACGGCGGCCATGAGGTACGCGATCACCGGCAGGATCGCGTGCCATATCCAGTCCTCGAGCACCGGCTGATAGCCCCGCTGCCGCCGCGTGCGCGCCACCACAATCGCCGCGTATGCGAGCCCCGCGACGCCGGTCAGCGCCACCGTGAGACCGGCCGCCTCGAGCGACGGCCACGGAGCGCTGAGCAGCGCGGAGAGCAGCAGCGCGGAGCCGAAGTGCACCACCGTCGGCGTGCCGAACGCCGCCAGCGTCTCCTCGCGCAGCCCGACCGCGTCCTCGGCCTGCTCCTGGCCGATGAACGCGATCACCACGAACTGCAGGCCGGTGAGCGCCGCCGCGGCGGTGCCGATCAGCAGGTAGAAGCTCTCCCAGGCGGAGAGCGGCGAGGGCTCGGTCATGCCGACAACCTACGCCCGCCGTCAACGCCTTCCGGCGACGCTCAGACCCCGTCCGAGCGCTGGTAGCGGAGCCCGTCGAGCACCAGCGTCGTGCCGGTGAGCCCCGTCTCCACGGCGAAGCGCGCGCGCAGCGTCACCGACGGCGTCGATGGCGCGGCGGCGAGCGTGATCGACACGATCCCACCGCCGCCGGTCCAGCGCCCGCCCGCGCGGTCCACCGCGACCGCCTGGCCGAGTGGCGTGAGCGTCGTCACGACACGGGATGCCGAGCCGTCCGACCCGAACGTCCACTCGATGCGCGTGAGCAGCCCACCGCCACCGGGGCCGCTCGCCTCGACGTGCGTCCACCGGCCGACGAGCGCCGCGGCGCTGGTGCCGGTCGTCGTCGAGCCGGCGAACGTTCCTCCTCCGCGGTCGCCGACCGAGACGAGCGTCGCGCCGGTCGGCCCGAGGCTGCCGGCGAACGTGCCGTCGTCACACCCCGCGACCGTCAGCGCGAGCAGCGCGAGCAGCGCGAGCAGCGCGGCCGCGACCAGTCTGGAAGTCGACATGGATCCCTCCCGACGATGCACCCACCACGTGACTGCCGGGATCGTGCCGACGGCCACGACCCTCGTCTATGGGGTGACCACGATCGGAAACTCGTTCGCCGGGACGCCCGGCGCGGTGGCCGTGATCTTCGCGACCCCCACGAAGTCGTAGCTGTCCAGCACCACGGTCACCACGCCGGTCGCGCCGGTCGTCAGCGAGGTGACGGCGGTACCGGGGACGCGGCTCGGCGTCGAGACCACGCCGGCCGCGGCCGGCGACACGGCGAAGCTGATCGTGGCGTTCGGTATCGGTGTGCCGTAGGCGTCCCGTACGCTCACGTCGAACGGGCGCGATCGGTACCCCGACTGCACCGAGGGAAGCCCGTAGTAGACCGTGAGCCAGTCCCACCCGATGGCGGCCGGCGGCCCCGGGGCCACCCGAATGTTGAACCACACCTGCTGTTGCGATGCGCTCGACCGCATGGCGGCGACGATCTTCCAGCCGGAGGTGGCCCCGATATCCACGCGCCCCGACGTCGCGATTCCGTCGGGATCCGTCACCTGTCGTGGGTGGTCGACCGTGACCTCCTTCTGCAGCGGGACGAAGTCGATCGGCACGGCGGCTACCCCATTGCCGTAGCGATCGACCGCCCGAACACTCAGCCCGAGCGCGAGTGTCGAGTGAGGCGCGGCGTGCTGCTCGTCTCCACCCGCGAGCTGGAGGCGTGCGAACACGTCCGCTCGGCCGACGACGGTGAACGCGAGACGCTTCTCGCCGACCACCGCCGTCACCGTGTTCGGCCCGGCCACCGTGTCCAGGGTGAACGACGCGACGGAGGCGCGCCCCTGCGCGTCGGTGACCGGGTCGGCGCCGCCGACGGCGCTCAGCGGCACCACCGTCCCGTGCCCGGCCGTGACGAGGAACGCCACGGGCACGCCGGCGACCGGGTTCCCGTTCGCGTCCCGCACCCGCACCGACGGCACCGACGGTTGGCCGACCGTCGAGCCGACGACCGCGCTGTCCGGGAAGGAGAACAGCGCGTCCACGACCGCCGGCGCCCCCGCCAGACCGGTGGCCGAGAGCTGCGCCGACAGTGATGCGCCGACGACCTGCGCGCGTAGCAGGTTCGTCCCGATGGTGGCGCCGAGCTGCCAGCTCCCGGCCGTCGCGAGGCCGGTCGCGTCGGTCGTCGCGGTGTCGCCGGAGAGCCGCCCGCCGCCGCTCTCGACCACGAACGCGACGCGGACCCCGGGCACCCCGTTGCCGCCGACGTCGCGGACCCGCACCGCCGGCCGGACGGCCACCGCCGTGCCGGCGACCGCGCTCTGGGCGTCGCCGGCGGCGACCTCGAGCCGCTCCGGGCGTCCCGCGCCGACCGTGGCGCTGATGGTGAGCGGGGGCAGCGAGCCGGCGGTCGCGGTGAGCGTCTGGGTGCCCGTGGCGCTGCCGACGATCCACGTCGTGCGGCCCTCGCCGCCGCCGTCGGTGAGCGCCGTCGGCGCAGTCACGGTGCCGGCACTCGGCGCGAACGCGACCGTCTGACCCGGCAGGCCGCGCCCGTCGGTGCCGACGACGCGCACCACCACGGCGACAGAATCGCCGACTCGTGCGCTGACCGATTGCGAGGTGCCGGCGACGACGGCGGCGGGCGTCGGCGGCTCGACGTCGGTCCCGCCGCAGGCGCCGACCAGGAGGGACGTACCGACCATCGGCGCGAGGAGTCGAAAGCGGCTCATGCTTCTTCCTACGGCCCAGCCCGCGCGACAGTTGTCGAAGAAACCCTTGACCCTCGTTCGCGTGTCCCACAGCATGGACCCCTGAAAACATCAGGTATGAGAACCTCAGGGGTAACCATGACCGGCGCCGCCCGCATGACCACCGACGACAGCCTCGACCTCCTCCGCGGCACGCTCGACGTGCTGATCCTCAAGGCCCTCACCTGGGGACCCCGCCACGGCTACGCCGTCGCGCGATGGATCGAGGACGTCACCGGCGGCACCCTCCAGGTCGAGGAGGGGGCGCTCTATCACGCCCTCCACCGCCTCGAGAAGCGCGCCTGGCTGGCGAGCGAGTGGGGCGTCTCCGAGACGAACCGCCGCGCCAAGTACTACACGCTCTCCCCCGCCGGCCGGCAGCAGCTCGTCCAGCAGACCGCGACCTGGACGCGCTACGCCGAAGCGGTGTTCGCCGCCCTGCGCCTCGCCTAAGGAGCGCCGCCATGCCCCTCCCGCACGGGGTCCGGCGCGCCTTCCGCCTCGCTCGGCGGCGGCCGCCCATCGAGCAGGAGATCGACGACGAGGTGGCGTTCCACCTCGAGATGCGCGCCGCGGAGCTCGCGGCGCGCGGCCTCACCCCCGACGACGCGCTCGCCGAGGCGCGGCGCCGGTTCGGCGACACCCATCACTGGAGCGTGGCGATGAGCGCGGTCGATCGGGAGCGCGTGGCGGAGCGCGGGCGCACGGAATGGCTCACCGACCTCCGGCAGGATCTGCGGTACGGCGTGCGCGCGCTGCGCCGCACGCCGCTGTTCTCCCTCCTCGCCGTCGTGACGCTCGCGCTGGGCATCGGGGCCAACGCGGCGGTGTTCGGCGTGCTGAAGTCGGTGCTGCTCGACGCGCTCCCGTACGCCGACGCCGGCCGCCTGGTGCGCGTCTACGCCCGGATGCTCGACGGCTCGATGGACCACGCGCCGATCAGCGCGGGCGAGATCACCGACCTCCGCGAGCGACAGCGGTCGTTCTCCCGCGTCGCGTCGTTCGAGTCGCAGACGCGCGACGTGATCCTCGAGGGAGAGACGGGGCCCGTCGTGATGAAGATGAACTACACCGAGCCCGCGCTGTTCCCGACGCTCGGCGTGAACGTCGCGCGCGGCCGCGTGCTGCGCGACGAGGACGCCGCCCCGGACACCGCGTTCAACGTCGTGCTCACGCACGCGGCGTGGCAGCGGCTGTTCGGCGGCGACCCGCGCATCCTCGAGCGGCCGGTGCGCATCAACGGCATCCCGCGCACCGTCGTCGGCGTGCTCCCGCGCGGCTTCGTCGGGCCGGTGGCGGAGGCGGACGTCTACTTCCCGATGCGGCTCGACGCGTACATGCGCACGCCGATGGACGCGCGCCGCCGCATGAACCACGGTCTGGTGGGACGCCTGAAGCCGGGCGTCACCGCGGACGCGGCGAACCGCGACGTCGCGGCGATCGGCGCCGCGCTCGCACGCGAGTACCCGCAGTTCCACTCGAAGGTCGCCGTGTGGTCCACGCCGCTGCGCGACGACATGGTCGGCGACACGCGCACGCCGCTGCTCGTGCTCATGGCGAGCGCCGGCCTCGTGCTCCTCATCACCTGCGCGAACCTCGCCGGCGCGCTCCTCTCGCGTACGATCTCGCGCCGCAAGGAGTTCGCCGTCCGCACCGCGTTGGGCGCGGGCCGTGGACGGCTCGTCAGGCAGCTGTTCACCGAGAGCACCCTGCTCTCGCTCGCCGGCGGCGCCGCGGGACTCGCGCTCGCGTCGGCCGGGCTCGCGCTGCTGCGCCGCATCGCGCCGCACGTGCTCCCCGCGTACGCCGAGCTGTCGCTCGATCCGGGCGCGGTGATGGTGACGGCCGCCGTCGCCGTCGCCGTGGGGCTCGCGTTCGGCATCGCGCCGGCGGTCGCCGCGGGGCGGTCGAACGTGCAGGGCACGCTGCGCGACGAGACGCGCGGCACGTCCGAGAGCCGGCGCACGCGCACGCTGCGTGGGCTGCTCGTCGCGGGGCAGATCGCGCTCTGCGTCAGCCTGCTCACTGGCGCCGGGCTGCTCGCCCGCACGCTGTGGGCGATCACGACCCGACCGTTGGGCCTCGACCCCGACCGCGTGCTCGCGGTGGCGGTGCAGCTCCCGCGCGCCGGCTTCGCGTCGCTCGATGCGCGTGCGCGGTTCTTCCAGCAGTACGAGGAGCGGCTGCGGGCGCTCCCCGGCGTCGTCGCGGCGGCGGCGTCGGGGCAGGTGCCGACCGGCATCCAGGGGCGCACGGGGATCTGGGTGGACGGCGTGCGCCCCGCGAACGAGCAGTCCGTGTTCCTGCTCTCCGAGGTCTCCGACGACTACTTCCGCACCCTGCGCGTGCCGCTGATCGCGGGGCGCACGTTCGGGCCGGAGGACCGCCCCGACGGGGCGACGATCTCGATCATCGTCAGCGAGCGCATCGCGCGGCAGTACTGGCCTAACGGAGGCGCCGCCGGCGCGAGCGTGCGACTCGGCCCCGAGCCGGACGCGCCGCGCGGCACGGTGGTGGGCGTCGTCGGCGACGTGCGCAACGACCCCGCGCAGCCGGAGCCCGAGGGGATCCTGTACATGAGCGTCCGCCAGATGCCGTGGAACGGCCCCGTGTTCCTGATGCGCACCGCCGGCGACCCGCTCGCGCTGCTGACGCCCGCCCGGCGCGCGCTCGCCGACATCGACCCCCGGCTCCCGCTGCACGATCCCATCACGCTGCGCACGCGGCTCGCCGACTCGCTCTCCGGCAAGCGGCTGCCGGTGGTGCTCATCACCGCGTTCGGCGCGCTGGCGCTGCTGCTCGCGTCGGTCGGCGTGTACGCGATGTTCGCCGCGATGACGGCGGCGCGCGAGAAGGAGTTCGGCGTGCGCGTCGCGCTGGGCTCCAGCCGCGCGCGCATCGCGACGCTCGTGCTCCGTCAGGGCGGCGTGTGGATGGTGCTCGGCCTCGCCGGCGGCGCGGTCGGTGTCGTGGCCGTGTCGCGCGCCGTGCGCCAGCTGCTCTACGGCGTGAGCCCGTTCGACCCCGCGACGCTCGCCGGTGCGGCGCTCGTGCTGCTCGCCTGCGGCGCCGCGGCGCTGCTCGTGCCGGTGCGGCGCGCGACGCGGGCGGATCCGATCAGCGCGCTCCGTTAGGCCGCTTCGTTCTCACGCCGAGAAGACATATGAACCGCAGAGGACGCGGGGGACCGCAGAGAACATCAACAGCAAATACCTGGAGATGAAAGGATCCCAGGATCCCTGAGGATCCTTTCATCCCCGGATCTCTTGCTGTTCGAAGAGGCAGCGCGTTCTCCGCGCCTCCGCGTGAGAATGCACCGCCACATGGAGACACCTCGAGACACCTCGACAGTGAGTCCGACACTGCCCCACGGCATCCGGCGCGCGTTCCGGCTCGCGCGGCGCCGTCCGTCGATCGAGCAGGAGGTGAGCGCGGAGGTGGCGTTCCATCTCGAGATGCGCGCCGCGGAGCTCGTCGAGCGCGGACTCACCCCCGACGCGGCCCGCGCCGAGGCCCAGCGTCGGTTCGGAGACACCAACCACTGGAGCAAGGCCATGACGGCAGAGGATCAGCAGCGCGCGGCGAGCGCCGCGCGCGTGGAGTGGCTCGGCGACCTGCAGCAGGACCTGCGCTACGGCGTGCGTTCGGCGCTGCGCGCGCCGCTGTTCTCGCTGCTCGCCATCGTCACGCTGGCGTTGGGCATCGGCGCGAACGCCGCCGTGTTCGGCGTCGTGAAGTCGGTGCTGCTCGACGCGCTGCCCTATCGCGACGCCGACCGCGTCGCGCGCGTCTACACGCGCTTCCGCGACGGCTCCATCGAGCGCGGCGCGCTCGCGCCCGGCAACGTCGTCGACATCGAGCAGCGGCAGCGGTCGTTCGCGCAGCTCGCCGCGTTCATGAACGGGCCGCGCGAGGGCGTGTTCTCCTCCGGCCGCGCCGGCGACCAGCCGAGCGTGGTGCAGGTGGAGTGGGTCGAGCCGGAGTTCTTCCGCGTGCTCGGCGTGCAGCCCGCGATGGGACGCGCGCTGCGCGACGACGACAAGGCCGACACGGTGCGCATGGTGATGCTGTCGCATCGCGGCTGGCAGCGGCTGCTGGGTGGCGATCCGCAGGTCGTCGGACGCGAGGTGCGCGTCAACGGGATCACGCGTACCGTCGTCGGCGTGCTGCCGCGCACGTTCGTTGGGCCCGCGGCCGGCACCGACGCCGAGGCCGACTTCTATTACCCGCTCGATCTGCGCCCGTACCTGCGCGACCCGATCGGTGCGCGCGGGTCGAGCTGGCTCGGGCTCGTGGGGCGCCTCAAGCCCGGCGTGACCGTCGACGCGGCCCAGCGCGACATGAGCGCGATCGCCGACCAGCTCGCGCGCGAGTACCCGCAGCACAACGCGAGCGTGGAGATGAGGACGGTCTCGGTGCGCGACGCGATGGTCGGCGACACGCGCACGCCGCTGCTCGTGCTCATGGCGAGCGCGGGGCTCGTGCTCCTGATCACCTGCGCGAACCTGGCGGGCGCGCTGCTCTCGCGTACGATCTCGCGCCGCAAGGAGTTCGCGGTCCGCACCGCGTTGGGCGCGGGGCGCGCGCGCATCATCCGACAGCTGCTGACCGAGAGCGTGCTGCTCTCGCTCGCCGGCGGCGCGGCCGGCGTGCTGCTCGCCGTGGCCGGGCTCGCGCTGCTCCGCGGAATCGCCGCGCAGGCGCTGCCGCCGTACGCGGACCTCTCGCTCGACCCGGGCGCGCTCGTCTTCACGTCGCTGCTCGCGCTCGTGACGGGGCTCGCGTTCGGCCTCGCGCCGGCGCTGTCGGTGCGCCGCGCGAACGCCCAGAGCACGCTGCGCGACGAGACGCGCGGCACGAGCGAGAGCGCGCGCTCGCGTCGGCTGCGCGGGCTGCTCGTCGCCGGCCAGATCGCGCTGTGCGTGAGTCTGCTCACGGGCGCCGGGCTCCTCACGCGCAGCCTCCTCGCCATGACGTCGACGCCGCTCGGCTTCCGCCCGGAGGGCGTGCTCACGGTGGCGGTGCAGCTCCCGGCGGCCGCCTATCGCACGCCCGAGTCGGCGGCGCGCTTCTTCGACCAGCTCGAGGAGCGGCTGCGCGGGCTCCCCGGCGTGACCGCGGTCGGCGACGTGAGCGCGCTGCCGACGAACATCCCGCAGCACAACGGCATCCGCGTGCTCGGCGCGCCGCCGCCGCCGGACGACCAGATCCCGTTCGTGCTCTACGCGAACGCGTCGGACGACTACTTCAAGACGCTCGGCATCCCGCTCCGGAAGGGGCGCACGTTCGGCCCGCAGGACCGCCCCGAGTCGCCCGCGGTGATGGTCGTCAGCGAGGCGATGGCGAGGAAGTTCTGGCCTAACGGCAACGCGTTGGGCGGCCAGCTCCGCATGGGCCCGAACCCGAACTCGATCCCGTACACCGTCGTCGGCATCGTGGGCGACGTGCGCAACGACCCCGCGCGCGCCGACGCCGAGCCGATGGCATATCTGTCGTCGCACGTCGACATCCGGCCGACGCGCTTCGTCGTGATCCGCACGAGCGGCGACCCGACCGCGCTCGTGCGGCCGTTCCAGCGCGAGCTCGCCGCGCTCGACCCCGGCGTCCCGTCGCGCGACGCGGCCGCGCTCACCGCGTTCCTCTCCGACCGCCTCACCGCGCGCCGGCTGCCGGTGGTGCTCATGAGCGCGTTCGGCGCCCTCGCGCTCGTGCTCGCGTCGGTCGGCGTGTACGCGATGTTCGCGGCGATGACGGCGGCACGCGAGCGCGAGTTCGGCGTGCGCGTCGCGTTAGGCTCCAGCCGCGGCCGCATCGCCGGCTTGGTGCTGCGTCAGGGCGGCATCTGGATGGCGCTCGGCCTCGCCGGCGGCACGCTCGGCGTGCTCGCGATCTCGCGGTTCCTCCGCGAGCTGCTGTTCGGCGTGCAGCCGTTCGACCCGGTGACGCTCGTCGGCGCGACGCTCGTGCTGCTCGCGTGCGGCGCGGCGGCGCTGCTCGTGCCCGTGCGGCGGGCGACGCGGGTGGATCCCGTCGAGGCGCTACGGTGAGGCTGGCTGCGTCGCTGCGTGGCTGCGTGGCTGCCTAACGGCTCACGCAGCCACGCAGCCACGCAGCCACTCACGTCCACGCCGTGATCTTCTCCCCGTCGGCGTCCTTGAAGCTCCCGACCACGATCATGATCATGTCCACCAGCCACCAGATCCCGAACCCGCCGAGCGTGCAGAGCTGAAGGATCCCGGTGCCCACCTTGCCGACGTAGAACCGGTGGGCACCGAACACGCCGAGGAAGAAGCAGAGCAGCGCCGCCGGCAGGATGCGCTTCTCCGAGCGCACCGCGAGCGCGGTGGTGCTCGGCTGCTTCGCGCCGCACGTCGGGCAGGCGACGGCCGCGGCGTCGATCACGGCGCCGCACGCGTAGCAGAACTTCGTCGGGCGCGTGATCGCCGTCATCTCGGCAGCGCCTCCGGGGCCTCGGGCGCGCCGACCTGGCGCCGCACGACCGCGATGTCGCGCACCGGGCGCACCTCGATGCACCCCGTGCGCGCCCACGGGATCTCCGCCGCGAGCCGCACCGCCTCGTCGATGTCCTCCGCCTCGATGAGGTTGAAGCCGCCGAGCACCTCCTTCGCCTCGGCGAACGGGCCGTCGAGCGCGCTCACGCGGCCGTTGCGGATGCGCACCGAGCGCGCCGTCTCCGGCCCCTCGAGCTGCTGGAACCCGAGCAGCGTGCCGTCCTGCGTCAGATCGTCGGCGTGCGCGAGACAGTCGCGCATCATGGAGTCGAACTGACCTTCGGGAAGCGCGCCCATGAGCGCGCTGTCGGTGTAGACGAGCAGGACGAACTTCGGCATGGCGGTCTCGCGAGGCGGGAGAGAGAACGCGGGGGACTACCGCGAATATGGGCGGACGGCGCCCCGGCGGCGAGTGGCCCGCCCCGCGACGGGCCCGTAGCTTCGCGCCCCATGGAACGCCGCCGCTTCCTCTCCCTCGCCGCCGGCTCCGTCGCGCTCCCGGGCCTGCCGCACGCCACGCATGTGCCGCGCGTCACGAGCGCGACGGCGGCCGCGCCCGAGCTCGTCCACCCCGGCGTCTGGCGGCTCACGCTCGGCACGCCGGAGCGGATCACGCCCGTCTCGACACGGCGCGTCCCGCCCGCGGCCGGCGCGTTAGGCACACTGCCCGCCGCCGGCGCGCCGCCCGTGACCGCGGTGGGCGAGGCGACGCCGCGCGGCTACGTCGTGCGCCTCCCGCTCGCGCCTAACGAATTGGTGTACGGGCTCGGCCTGCAGTTCCAGTCGTTCATCCAGCGCGGGCTGAAGAAGATGCTGCGCGTGAACGCCGACCCCGTCGTCGACTCCGGCGACTCGCACGCGCCGGTGCCGTTCTACGTCACCACGCGCGGCTACGGCGTGCTGCTCGACACGGCGCGCTACGCGACCGTCTACGCGGGCAACAAGCGGCGGAAGGGCGACCCGCCGACCGGCGACGCGGGTACCGACCTCACCGCCGACGCGCTCCCGTCGGCCTACGCGCGCTACCGCTTCCAGGATCCGAGCGAGGTGATCGTCGAGATCCCACGCGCCGCGGGCGTCGACGTGTACCTGTTCGGCGGACCGACCATGCGACTCGCCGTGCAGCGCTACAACCTGTTCGCTGGCGGCGGCGCGCTCCCGCCGCGGTGGGGGCTCGGCGTGTGGTACCGGTGCGAGCGCGACTTCGCCCAGCGCGACGTGGAGCGGCTCGCCGCCGAGTTCCGCGAGCGCGCGATGCCGTGCGACGTGCTCGGCCTCGAGCCCGGCTGGCAGACGCACGCGTACTCGTGCAGCTACGCGTGGAGCGATCGGTTTCCGGATCCGCGAGCGATGCTCGCCGGTCTCGCGCGCTCGCACTATCGCGTGAACCTCTGGGAGCACGCGTTCGTGCACCCCTCGTCGCCGATTCACGCCGCGACGACGCCGCACGCCGGCGACTATCTCGTGTGGGACGGCCTCGTCCCCGACTTCCTCGACGCGGAGGCCCGCCGCGTCTTCGCCGACTTCCACGAGCGCGAGCACATAGCGTTAGGCGTGTCGGGCTACAAGCTCGACGAGTGCGACAACTCCGACTTCACGCGCAACTGGTCGTTTCCCGAGCTCGCGCGCTTCCCGTCGGGTGCCGACGGCGAGCAGATGCACGCGCTGTTCGGCCTGCGCTACCAGGACACCGTGCAGTCGATCTTCGAGCGGCGCGGCATGCGCACCTACGGGCTCGCGCGCAACAGCGGCGCGCTCGCCGCGCCGTACCCGTACGTGCTGTACAGCGACCTGTACGACCACGCCACGTTCGTGCGCGCCGTCGCGAAGGCCGGCCTCACGGGGCTGCTGTGGACCCCCGAGGTGCGCGACGCGCGCACGCCCGAGGAGCTCGTGCGCCGGCTGCAGGCCGCCGTGCTGTCGCCGATGGCGCTCGTGAATGCGTGGTACATCAGGAACCCGCCGTGGAAGCAGGTGGACCGCGAGGCGAACAACGCGGGGCGCTTCGCCGAGGGGTGGGAGGCGGTGGAGGCGACGTGCCGCGCGGCGCTCGAGCTGCGCATGCGGCTCGTGCCGTACCTGCACGCCGCGTTCGTGCGCTACCGCCGCGAGGGGCTGCCGCCGTTCCGCCCGCTCGTGCTCGATCACCCCGACGACGTGCACGCGTGGCCCGTCGACGATGCGTACCTGATCGGCGACGCGCTGCTCGCCGCGCCCGTCGTCGCCGGCGAGTCGACGCGCACCGTGTACCTGCCGGCGGGCGACTGGTACGACTACTGGACCCACGAACGCATCGCCGGCGGCCGCCGCATCGACGTCGCGCCGCCGCTCGAGCGCGTGCCGCTGTTCGTGCGCGCCGGCGCCCTGCTCCCGCTCGCGCAGCCCACGCTCCACACCGACGACCCGCGGAGCGGCGAGCTCACCGTGCTCGCGTTCGGCGCCGCTCGCGCGACGTGCACGCTCTACGAGGACGACGGCGCACACCCGGCGGGGCTCACCGAGGTGACGCTGTCGTGGGACGGGCGAGCTGGATCCGTCAGGCGTGCGGGCCCCGAGCGGGCGCCGGGGTATCGCGTGGTGTCGTGGACACCGATCGCTTGACGTGCGCCTGTCACGGCTCCACGTACGTGGAGCCGTCCACGGCGCACCTCACTCCCCGAACCGCACCCGCCGCGTCTCCATCTCCTGCCCCGTGGAGCGCGTGAGCAACTCGTAGAGCTCCGGCCGCCGCGCGCGCATCCAGCGGCGGCCCGACGACGTCGGCAGCAGCGACGCGTCGAGGTCGGCGATCACCATGTCGTCGCCGAGCGCGCGCGACTCCACGACGATCTCACCGTACGGGTCGAGGATCATCGCGTTGCCCGTACGGATCTCGTCGTCGTCGGGCCCCACGCCGTTCGCGAACAGCAGGAACATCCCGTTGTCGTGCGCGCGGCTCGGCAGCCACCGCATGAGCCACCCGCGCCCCTTCGGTCCGCACAGCTCCGCCTCGCACGCCGCGGGATCTTCCGCGCGGCGCGCCCAGATCGCCGCGTCCACCGGCTTCATGCCGCGCGGGCTCACCGAGTTGCAACCGCCCGTCTGGTGCGGCGCGAGCAGGATCTCCGCGCCGAGCAGCGCGGTCGCGCGCGCGTTCTCCACGATGTTGTTGTCGTAGCAGATCAGCACCCCCAGGCGGCAGCCGTGCGGCGTGTCGAACACCGTGTAGTGGTCGCCGGCCGAGATGTGCGTGTGCTCGAACACGTGCAGCTTGCGGTGTACCGCGTGCCCGCCGTCGGGCATCGCGACGACGTAGCTGTTGTACACCTTGCCGCCGTCGCTCTCCAGCAGTCCCGCGCCGATCGTCAGACCATGCTCGCGCGACAGCTCCAGCAGCTCCCGCGCGCTCGGTCCGTCGGGCACCGGCTCGGCGAGCGCCTCGAAGTCCTCGCGCGAGAGCTTGCGCACGTGCCAGTAGCCCGTGAGGCACATCTCCGGGAACGCGATGATCTCGACGCCCGACCGCGCGGCCTCCGCGACGTAGTGCCGGACGCGCCCCATGTTGTACGCCTTGTCGCCCGGTGCGTGCTGGAACTGCACCGTCGCCACGCGGATGTCGCGCATGCGGGTCCTCCAGTGGTTCAGGGGCCGACCACGATCGATCCCGAGCGCCGCACCTCGTCCAGCTCGCGCGTGAGCGCCTCGCTCGCCTCGGGTCGGCCGTGGTACGCGGCGGGCGTGTTCTGCAGCTGCACGAGCCGCGGCGTGCCGTCGCGTGTCGTGATGACGACCGTCTGCACCGCGTGCACCGCCGGGTTCAGCGCGGTGCCGCCGCGCGGCACCATGCCCACCACCGCGTGCAGCAGCACCGTGTGCGCGTCGATCGAGGTCACCGCGCGCACGCGTGCCACGTACGTCGCTGTCGGGTGGTCCGCGAAGATGCCGGCGAGCGTATCCGTGATTGCGGCCCGCCCTTCCATGAGCGAGCCGTCGAAGCCGATCGAGCGGCCGTCGTCGACGAACAGCGCGCCGAACGCGCGGGCGTCGCGGCGGTTCCACGCGTCGAGCAGCCGCGTGTAGAGATCGATCGCGTCGTCGGCCATGCCATCCCTCGGGTGAGCCGTCGCCGTGCGGCGTCGCCTAACGGAACGCGTCGGCCACTCGTCCGGCAAGCCCCCGCGAACGCGCCGGCGAACAGCTCGCCGAGGATCGTCTTGCCGAGCTCCGCCTGCTTCCAGCGATGCTCGATCCGACGCTGCCGCAGCGACGCGAACGCGCCCCACACGCCGAGTGCCGCCGTCGTGAGCCCGGCCAGCACCGCGACGCGCCACTGCCACACCTGCCAGAAGTCCGGCGTCGATCCCTGGAGCATGTCGTCGACCCGCGCGAGTCGACGACGACGCTACGAGTGCCGCGCTCCGCCGTCAACGGACGACGGGCGCACGGCCGCGCGCCTCACCCGCCCACCGGCTCCGGCGCGTCCGCGTACTTCGCGTACCGACCGAGCACACGTCCCACGACGACGAGCACGGGGAAGACGAGGCGCTGCACGAGCGCGGGAACCTCGACCATCGCGAACTCGCTGCGATAGCGCCGCGCCAGGAACGCCGCGTCGAGCGGATGCGGGCGCAGGCTCCCCGTGCGCTTCTGCGACGCGAAGATCGCGGACAGGAAGTACTCCACGTTGTCGGCCGGCTCGACGTATCCCACGCACCGCAGGTCGCGCTCGCCGGCGTTCCAGAAGCGGTGCGCGTCGCCGGCCTCGAAGACGACCTCCTCGCCCGGCCCCGCGAACTCCTCCGGGCCGCCGAGCCGCTGGTACCCGATCCGTCCCTCGACGACGGTGAGCGCCTCGACCTGACGATGGTGCACGTGCATGATCGGGCCGACGCCGGGCGTGACCACGTTCTCCACCTCCAGGCGGTCGCCGCGGGCGCCGGGCACTCGGCGGAGGAACGTCAGGCGCTCGCCGGCGCCGTTGTCGATCGTGTGCGGGTAGGTGTAGCGGGACATGGGTCGCTCGGTGGACTCGGATCGATGAGGAGCGCCGAACGATGCGACGCGCGCACGCCGCGCGACCGGGTCGATCGACCCACGAGCGCGCCGTGTCCTAACGGCCGAGCGGTCACGCCGAACGACAGCGCGACGCGAGCAGCCCCGTCGCCGCGTCGAGGTCGAGGTCCGCCACGAGCAGCCCGTCCGTGCCGTACGGCTGCCACGCCAGCAGCGTCCCGTCCGGTCTGACGATCGCCGACGTCGTCGGCGATCCATCGCTCGCGACGTTCACGCTGGCGAACCAGCAGCCGTTCTCCGCCGCGCGGCAGAGCATCGCCTTCTCGTGGAACGTGTTGCGCGGGTCGTCGAACGACGTCGGACGGAAGCTGCCCGGCTCCGCCTCGTGGAAGTGCGGGTGGAACACCACCTGCGCACCGCGCCGCGCCGCCCAGCGTACCGTCTCCGGGTAGCGCCACCCTTCGTGGCAGATCGCGATGCCGAACGTCAGCACGCCGATCGTGAAGCACCGCCGCTCGCTCCCCGGCGAGAAGAGGCTCTCCTCCGACGGGTCGAGCTGCACCTTGTCCTGGAAGCCGAGGAGCGTGCCGTCCCGGTCGACGACGAGCGCCGTGATACGAGGCGCGCCGTCGACGAGCCGCTCGGTGCCTAACACCACCGCCACGTTCGCGGCGGCGGCCGACTCCGCGATGCTCGACCACGCGCGCGCGAGGAACGCCTCGTCGGGCGGCGGGAGCGTGCTACCGGGTGTGCGGTAGCCGGGCACGTAGCACTCCGGGAAGCAGACGATGTCGGCCCGCGCGGCAGAGGCGCGCTCGATGGCCGCGCGCGCCAGGGTGACCGATTCGTCGCGGGTGGTCGCGGGGTGGATGTTGGCGAGCGCAACGCGAACGGTGCTCATGTCACGCCCGCCCTCCTCAGGACCGCCATGGTGGCCTCGAGGGCCAGGCGGGCGCTGTCCTCGGGCGACATCCCATCGGGAATGCGCGGGCCGATCGTCTCGGGCGCCACGCCGCCCCGATACCCGATCGCCGCGAGCGCCTGGAAGAAACCGACCAGATCGATCACGCCCTCGCCCGGGAGCAGCCGCATGTCGTCGCGCACGTCGTCGGGCGGCATCGCTCGGGCATCCGAAACGTGGACATGGACGATGCGCGACGCGCTCGCCGCGCGGATGTCAGTCGTCGTGCCGCCCGCGTGATGCCAGTGCCACGCGTCGAGCGTCACGCCGACGTTGGGCCCCGACGCCTCGCAGAGCGCGAGCGTCTCGGGCAGCGTCCACACGAAGGGCACCGGCGGCGGGGCGTCGGGCGGCGTACCTTCGCGGCGCCGGCGGAACACGCGCGGTCCGAGGAACTCGAGGCCCAGCCGCACGTCGTGCGGCGCGAGCACCGCGGCCACCGCCGACAGGCGGCGCCGCACGCGCGCCCAGTGCTCGGCCTTCGGCTGTCCGTTAGGCGTCGTGGCGCCCAGCACGAGCTGAAAGCGACTGCACCCGATCGCGCGGCAGAACGCCGCGTCCTGGTCCAGCGTCGGTAGCTGCGCCGCGAACGCCGCCTCGTCGGGGCCGAGCGTGCCCTGCATCGGCAGGTTGGTGATGGTGGGCACGATCGCCAGCTCGGCCAGCAGCGCCCGCGTGGCCTCGACGCCGGCGGTCTTCGCCGGTCCGAACGCCCAGTCGATGCCTGCGTATCCGACGCGCGCCGCGAGCCGGGCCTGCTCGGGCCACACGACGCCGCGGGCCACTGCCCACGGCGGGAGCGATACGAACATCGCGGCAGCGGGCGCGCGCGGCAGCGCGAGCGCCGCGGCGCCTAACGCCGAGCGTGTCAGGAACTCCCGTCGACCGATTCGACCGCTCGCGTCGGAGGCGGACATGTGTGCGACCCTCAGAACAGCCGCTGGCTAGGCGGCGTGATGCCGGCCAATCGCAGGTGGACGGCCACCTGCCCCGGTGATGCGCGTGATGCTCCAGCGCCTTGGCGAGCAGCAGCGACCGCGGCATCCGCACCCGGAAGAAGGCTACCTCGTCGTCGAGCGCTGCCGGGCGTCGGCGGCGCGCCGCGGTCCACCCAGTTGCTGGCTGCTCTCGAGTGAAGCATCGCACCTCGGCAGGTGAGTGCCTAACGACTCCTCAGCCGGCGTCGCGCAGACGAGCGACGTGCCCTTCGAGCGCCGCGACACCGACGGCGGGCTCCGTGGCCGTCGTGTCCAGCACCGGCACGTCCAGCGCGTCGGCCTGGCCGCGCAGGTACGCTGCCCACGCGTCCATCTGCGCCGTGGCGAGCTCCGGCTGCCCGCGCGATCCCCGCAGGCGCGCGTTACGCTCGGCGTACGCGCAGTCGACGAGCACCACCGCCCCGCGTACGATCCCGTGCCGCGCGAGCGTGTCCCGCGCCGCCCGCGGGCGCACCGACCCGTCGAGCACCGCCACCGCGACGCGGTCGTCGTTGCGCGCGAGGCGCTCGATCCACGTGTCGAGCGCCCACGCCTGGAATCCCTCGCCGCCGCCGAAGCGTGCAGCGATCTCCGCCTCGGACGGGATGCCCATCGTGTCGAGCTCGTAGCAGCCCACCCCCCGCAGCCCGAGCGCGGCGAGGCCGCGGACCAGCGTCGACTTGCCCGCACCCGACGCGCCGGTGACGACCAGAATCGCGGGCGGCTCCGGTGCGGAGGTGGCGCTCACCGCGCGCCTAACGCGCGGGCACCGTCAGTCCATCAGGCGCAGCGGCATCACGAGGCACAGATACTTCGCCGGATTGTCCCACCCCTCCGGCTCCACCGTGGCCGCGCGCTCCGGCGCCTTGAACGTCAGCTTCACTTCCTCCGACGGCATGTAGCGCAGGATCTCGAGCAGGTACGCCGCGTTGAACCCGATGTCGAGCGGATCGCCATCGTAGCGGATCGGCAGCTCGTCCTGCGCCTCGCCGAGGTCCGGCGTCTGCACCGAGAACTTCAGCATCCCCGCGTTGAACGACAGCCGGATGCGGTGCGTCTGGTCCGAGGCGATCACCGACATGCGCTTCAGCGCCGACGTCAGCGATCCCTTGTCCGCGACGGCGACCTTGTCGTTGTCCTTCGGGATCACCTGCTCGTACGGGGGATACGGCCCCTCGATCAGGCGCGTGAACACGCTCGTCAGCGGCGAGCGGAAGCCGAGGTGGTTGTCGCCGCGCGCGATCTCGAGGTCCTCGTCGGCGGGGAAGAGCCGGCGGATCTGCTCCAGCGCCTTCGGCGGCACGATGAGATCGCCGCTCGGCGCGCCGGCCGACGCGATCGGCACCTCCATCTTCGCCAGCCGGTGCCCGTTCGTCGCCACCATGCGCATGCGATCCGGGCGCAGCTCCCAGAGCACGCCGTTCAGGATCGGGCGGCTCTCCTCCGTGCTCACCGCGAACGCCGTGTGCGTGATGAGCTGCTGCAGCTCGCCGCTCTTCACCCGCCAGCTCTGATCGAACTTCACGCCGGGGAACGCCGGAAACTCGTCCTTCGGCAGGCCTAACAGCTTGAACCGCGACCGGCCGCACTCGAGCGTCACCCGCTGCTCGCCGGCGGCCGCCACCTTCACCGGCGACGGCGGCAGCTCGCGCGCGATCTCGCTCAGCTTCTTCGCCGGGATCGTGATCGCGCCCGCCGTCTCCACGTCGGCCGCCACCTCCGTGCTCACGGCGATGTCGAGGTCCGTCCCGGACAGGCGGATCCCCCGCTCGGTGGTCTCGAGGAGGATGTTGGAGAGCACCGGGAGCGTCGTCTTGGCCGGGATGCTCGCCGCGACGGCGCCGAGGCCTTCCTGCAACTTCTCCCGTGAGATCGTGAAGCGCATCGAGACTGGGACAGGACGGGTTTCTGGGGAGGACCGGGGTCGTCCGGGGCGAATACTAAGCGCCGCCGGGGCGGTTTGGACAGGATGAGCCGGACGGCCAGGATGGACCCCAACAACAGAGTGCGCTTCGTCGTCTTTCCATCCTGTCCGTCCCGTTCATCCTGTCGACAACGTCGTTCTGCTGTAATGCTGTTCTTGATATAGAAAGACCAGCAACAGCAGTAGAGTCTGTGGACTCGTCGACAGATCCCGGAACTCCCGTCGGCGTACCGACTTCCGCCGTGGGAACCGGTGTGGACTCCGGCGTGGAGAACCGCCGCCGCGGGGAGAAACCCGGGCGCCGACGCCCCCACCGATCGGCCGCGCGTGGAGATCCGCGGAGTGCTGTGGAGAACGACCGTCAGGTGCGCAGCGTTTCCAACATCCCGCGGACCTTCTCCACACGCGCCCGGAACCGCTCGTCCTCGCCGATCATCTCCGCCGCGCGCTCCAGCGAGTGGATCACCGTCGAGTGGTCGCGCCCGCCGAACGCGTTGCCGATCTCCACGAGCTGGAGGCCGAGCAGCTCGCGGCACAGCAGCATCGCCACCTGCCGCGGCGTCGTCAGCGTCTTCGTGCGCGTCTTCGACTGCAGCCCCTCCGGCGTCACGCCCCACTCCGCGGCCACCATCTGCTGGATCGTCATCACCGACAGCGCGGCGTGCTGCGCGAACTTCGTCGTCGGCGACGCCGTGTACACCCGACTCCCGAGTCCCCCCCGAGTCCCGAGTCCCGAGTCCCGAGTCCCGATCCCGATCGCGTCCTCCGAGCGGATCTTGTCGCGCAGCGCCTCGCGCGCGAGCTCGATCGTGATGTCCTTGTGCTTCAGGCTCGCGAACGCCAGCAGCTTGATGATCGACCCCTCCAGCTCGCGCACGCTCGACGTCACGTGCTCGGCGATGAACTCGATCACCTCGTCGGGGATGGAGCTCTCCAGGTGGTCCAGCTCCGCCTTCTTCCGCAGGATCGCGACGCGGTGCTCGAACTCCGGAAGGTCGACGTTCGTCACCATCCCCCACTCGAAGCGCGACACGAGGCGCCCCTCGAGCCCCGGGATCTCCTTCGGCGGGCGGTCGCTCGTGAGACAGATCTGCCGCCCGGCCTCGTAGATCGCGTTGAACGTGTGGAAGAACTCCTCCTGCGTCGTCTCCTTGCCGCGCAGGAACTGCACGTCGTCGACGAGCAGCAGGTCGGTCTCGCGGTAGCGGCGGCGGAAGTCGAGCGTCGTGCGTCCCTGGATCGCAGCGACGAACTCGTTCGTGAACTGCTCGGTGTTCACGTAGGTGACCCGGGTGTGCGGGTTGCGCTCGAGCAGCGCGTGCGCGACGGCCTGGATGAGGTGCGTCTTGCCGAGCCCCGTGTCGCCGTAGATGAACAGCGGGTTGTAGACCTTCCCCGGCGCCTGCGCCGCGCCTAACGCCGCCGCCGCCGCGACGTCGTTCGACTTGCCGATCACGAAGTGGTCGAACGTGTAGCGCGGATTCAGGGGCGCCGACACGACGCGCTGCTGGGTCGGGACTCGGGACTCGGGACTCGCGACTCGTCCGGCACCCGAGTCCCGAGTCCCGAGTCCCGAGTCCCGCGCTGGCGCCGGCGGCGGCTCGACGAGGAAATCCATCTGCGCCCGCTTCTTCCGGTCCTCGTGCACCTTGAACGTCACCGCCACGGGATGGCCGAGGGCGACCGGGCCGAACGAGGCGAGGAGCGCCGCGTGCTTCGACTCGTTCCAGTCGGCCGCGAACTGGTCCGGCGCGCCGATCACGATCGTGTCCCCGTCCAGCGCGAGTGCTTCCGTCGGCTCGAGCCAGGTCCGGTACGTGGACTCGGGGAGCTCTGCGCGGGCGCGGAGGAGCAGGCGCTCCCAGACTTCGGCGGCCGACAGCGACATGCGGGCGGAACGGGTGAGGCAGACGGGAAAGGGGCCGCGAACGTAGCCCCGCCCATGTGGAAAAGTCAACGCGATCGCGCCCGATCCGTGGACAAGTACCCCGATCCTGTGGGAAACTTGCCCGGAGTCACGAACCCGTGCGATGTTCCCCCCCGCGCGCTCGCCGACCGCTGCTCCACCGGTTGACGCAACTCCAACCCCCGACTACGTTTAGCGGTCTGCGCCGTAAAGTTCGACCAGTACCTGCCGGAGCGTTTTCCCATGGGCAAGCCCACGTATCGTCCCCGCAACAAGCGTCGTATCCGGACGCACGGCTTCCGCACCCGGATGGCCGACAAGTGGGGGCGTGAAGTCCTCAGCCGCCGCCGCAAGAAGGGGCGGAAGCGCCTGACCGTTCAGCTGCCGTCGAAGTACGCCGCCGGCGCCTGACGAGCCTTCGGGCTCCGTGCCGGCGCCCCTCCCGGGAGTCGGCGCACCGCCATCGGCCGGCGAGCCGCTCGGCATCACGCCGGCCGCTCGCCGGCCGTTCGCGTTTCCGCGCGAGCGGCGCCTCACCCGCCCGGCCGACTTCGACGCCGTGCGGCAGCGGGGGAAGCGCGTCCGCCTCGACCACCTCGACGTCCGCGTGCGCGCGGCGGCCGTCCCGCGGGTGGGGATCATCGTTCCCCGCCACAAGCACACCGCCGTGGACCGGAACCGCCTCAAGCGCCGCCTGCGCGAGCTCGTCCGCACCCGGCTGCTCCCGACGCTCCCGCCGAGCGACGTCGTCATCCGCGCCCGCGTCGAGGCGTACGGCGACTCGTTCGACGCCCTGGCGCGGCAGATCGAGCGCGCGGCGCGCGACATCGGGCGGCTGCTGAATCCTGCCGGCGGGTCGGCCGCGTAAGTGACAGCCCGATGTCGAAGCTTCTGATCCTGTTCGTCCGCGGCTATCAGGTGGCCCTGTCGCCGCTGCTCGGCGGTCAGTGCCGCTATTATCCTTCGTGCTCCGCGTACGCGATCGAGGCGCTCCAGAAGCACGGCGCGCTGCGCGGCAGCTGGCTGGCAGTGCGCCGGATCGGACGCTGCCACCCCTTCCGGCCGGGCGGCTTCGACCCGGTCCCGTGACGCCGCCCGGCGAGCCGCTCGCACCACGCGAGCGCGCAGCCGGGCGGTTCGCTACGAAGTCCACCGCTTCACCGGTTCATGGAAAACAATAGACGGTTGGCGCTCGCCCTCGCGCTCGTCGTGATCGTGGTGCTGCTCACGCAGTTCCTCTTCCCGCAGCGCCGTGCGCCCGTCCCGGTTACCGCCCGCACCCCGGCCGGCGCGCCGGCCGGCGGACCCGCTGCGACGACGGCCCCCACCGCTGCCGCCGCCACCGCGAGCCCCACCGTCGCTGCGCCCGCCGGCACGACCACGCCGAGCCCCGCCGGGACGGCCGAGCCGCTCCCGCCGGCCGAGACGATCACCGTCTCCGGCACGAGCGCGGCGTACGACGTCAGCTCGGTCGGCGCGTCGCTCACGACGGCGCGGATGCTCGGCTACAACAGCCTGGCGCCGGCGCGGCTCGGCGGGGGCGCGCCCGTGCAGCTCACGCCGACGGGGGAGCCGATCCTCTCGTACCGGCTGGTCGTGCCCGGCGACACGCTGCCGCTGTCGCGCGTCCCGTTCCGCGTCTCGCGCCCGTCGGCCACCGCCGTGCAGCTCGACGGCACGACGACGACGCGCGCCGGCGCGCCGGTGGCGGTGTCGATCGTGTACTCGTTCGTGCCCGACAGCTTCGTGGCGCACGTGCGCGGCACGGTGCAGGGCGTGACCGGTCCCGCCTACCTGCTGACCGATCTGCCGTCGACGCTCCGCATCACCGAGCCCGACACGCTCGAGCACTTCACGCATCTCGCCTACGCCTACAAGCCGGCGACGAAGGACGCGAAGAGCGTCGCGTTCTCGCGCATCGATCCGGGCGAGCGGCAGATCGTCGCCGGTCCGCTCACGTGGGCGGTCGCGAAGAGCAAGTACTTCCTCGTCGGCGCGCTCGCGCCGAACGGGGCCGGGACGCGCGGACAGTTCACGGAGCTCGACCTCACCGGCGGCGTGCGCACGACGAAGCTCGCCACGCGCGCCGCGGCGACGCTCGTGCAGCAGCTCGACAACGGCGGCTTCGCGTTCGACCTGTACGCCGGCCCGCAGGAGTGGCGGCACCTGCACGCGATGGGGCGCGACTTCGAGAACGCGAACCCCTACGGCGGCTGGACGCAGGGGATCGTGCAGCCGTTCGCGACGCTCGTCATCCGCGCGCTGCTGTGGATGCACGACTCGTTCAAGCTGAGCTACGGCTGGGTGCTCATCCTGTTCGGCGTCACCGTGCGACTCATCCTGTGGCCGCTGCAGCAGGGGGCGATGCGCTCGCAGCTGAAGATGCAGCGCGTGCAGCCGGAGCTGCAGGCGGTGCAGGAGCGCTACAAGAGCGACCCGCAGAAGCTGCAGCAGGAGATGATGAAGGTGTACGCGGCGCACGGCATGAGCCCGTTCAGCGCGCTCTCCGGCTGTCTGCCGATGCTGATCCCGCTGCCGATCTTCTTCGCGCTGTTCTTCGTGTTCCAGAACACGATCGAGTTCCGCGGCGTGCCGTTCCTCTGGCTGCACGACATCTCGCTGAAGGATCCGTACTACGTCCTGCCGATCCTCGTCGCGGTGACGCAGTTCCTGATGTCGTGGATCGGCATGCGCGGCGCGCCGCCGAACCCGCAGGCGCAGATGCTGACGTACGCGATGCCGGCGATGTTCCTGTTCTTCTTCATCAACGTCGCGTCGGGCCTGAACCTGTACTACCTCACGCAGAACCTCATCATGCTGCCGCAGCAGTGGCTCCTCGCCCGCGAGCGGCAGAAGGCGCAGGGGAAGCCCGTGGTGCAGGGGACGCCGGTGCGGGCCGGGTCGCCGATGAGGAGATAGCGTGGAGCGTGGAGCGTGGAGAGGGCCCTCGGTCGCGTACACCGGGGGCCCTCTCCACGCTCCACGCTCCACGCTCCACGCTATCTCAGTGCGAACTCGTAGCTCGCCACGATCCCGAGCGCGCGGTTCTTCGCGTCCGCGCCCTCGCCGATGTCGGTGAGGCCGAGCGTGTAGCGCGCGCCGACGGCGAACGCGCCGCCGTTCTTCAGGTCGAACTTGAGCGCGCCGCCCACCATGGCGCCGAGGTCGAACGACTTCACGTTCGAGGCACCGTCGGCCGTGTCGTCGCAGCTGCCGCTGAAGCTGAACCCCTCCGCCGACGCCTCGACGGTGCAGCTCGCCCTGAACGCGAACGACGGGCCGGCGTAGAGCTGCGGCTTGATGTTCCCCGACACCGGCAGGTCGGCGACGAGCAGCACCGGCAGCTCGACGTACGCCAGCTTCACCTTGGCCTCGGCCGTGACGCCCTCCTCCGAGAGCCTGGTCTCGGCGCCCTTCTGCGAGTAGAGCAGCTCCGGTCGCAGCGACAGCACCGGGGTGAGGCCGAGCGAGACGTACGCACCGCCGACGAACCCGACGTGGCTGCTCACCCCTTCGTCGTCGCTGCCGTGGATGGTGGCGATGTTCACACCCGCCAGCACCCCGATCCGGGTGGGGCCGCGCGGGGCGGGCGCGGTCTGGGCGGCGACGCTGGTGCCCGAGGCGGCGAGCGCGAGGCACGCGGCGGCGATCGATCGATTGTTCATGCGGTTTCCGTCCATCATCTGAGATGCGCGGCACCGCCGCGGCCGCATCGCCGCCGCCGGTGCCGGGCCCTCAGGCTAGGCAGCCTCGGCAGATAAGGCAATCAGGCATGCGATGCGCAGAAGCGGGGCGAAACCCCGAGCCCGATCGACGATGCGCATCACTTACATCGGCCACGCGACGCTTCTCCTGCAGCTTGGCGGCGCCACGCTGCTCACCGACCCGAACTTCGACGCGGCGCTCGGCCGCTTCGCGATCGGCTGGCGGCTGCGCCGCGTGGCGCCGCCCGGGATCGCGCTCGCCGACCTGCCGCGGCTCGACGGCGTGCTCGTCACGCATGCACACGTCGACCACCTGTCGTTCGACTCGCTCCGTGCGCTGCCGCAGGAGGTGCCCATATGGGCGCCGCCGGCGATCGCGCGGTGGCTCGTGGCGAAGGGATTCGAGCAGGCGCGCGGCGTCGAGGCGGGGGCGACGGTGCCGATCGCCGCCGCCGTGAAGCTCCACGCCGCCGCGGCGACGCACGCGGCGGCGCGCTACGGCTTCGACCGGTGGCGCGACGAGGCGAACATGTACCTGCTCGAGTCGGACGAGGGGACGGTGTTCTTCGCCGGCGACACCGCGCTCACCGAGACGACGCACCACCTGGCCGAGCGCGTGCGCGCGGCCGCTGGGGGAAACCGCCCGCTCGACGTCGCGCTGCTGCCGATCGGCCACCCGCCGGAGTGGAAGCGCAAATCGTTCCGCGCCGGCCACCTCACGTACGAGGACGCGCTGGAGCTGTTCGAGCGACTCCAGGCGCGTCTGCTCGTGCCGTACCACTGGGGGACGTTCAACCACTTCACCTCCGGCGCGCACGACGCGATCGAGCGGCTGCGCGCGCACCTGCCTAACCACGCGCGCGCGAAGGACGTGCGCATCATCGAGCCGGGGCAGTCGCTCGACGTGGAAACGGCGAATGCGTAATGCGCATCGCGTAGCTGAGTCCTGTCCACAGAAAACAGGACTCGGCTACGCAATACGCATCACGCATTTACGTTCTTCCCATGTCCGCGTCGCTCGTCCCCGGCTCCGACGACACGATCGCCGCGATCTCCACCGCACCGGGGCGCGGCGCGATCGCGCTCGTGCGCTTGAGCGGGCCTAACGCGTTCGACGTCGCCGCGCGGGTGCTCGCGCCGTGGCCGCTCGCGCCGCGCACGGCGACGCTGTGCAAGGCGCGCGATCCGCACACGGGGGAGCTCGTGGAGCGCCCGCTCGTGACCGCCTTCCCGGCGCCGCGCTCGTACACGGGCGAGGACGTCGTGGAGCTGTCGACGCATGGGGGCGCGACGGCGCCGACGGCGGTGCTCGCGGCGCTCGTCGCGGCGGGGGCGCGCGAGGCGCTGCCCGGGGAGTTCACGCGTCGCGCGGTGCTCGCCGGCAAGCTCGATCTCGCGCAGGCCGAGGCCGTCGCGGACCTCATCGACGCGCGCACGCAGGCCATGCGCCGCGCCGCGCTCGCGCAGCTCGACGGCGGGCTGTCGCGCCGCGTCGCCGAGCTGCGCGAGCGGGTGCTGGACGTCGAAGCGCTCATCGCGTACGACATCGACTTCCCCGAGGAGGACGACGGCCCGGTGCCGCGCGCGCGCGTGCGCGGCGCGGCGCGCGATGCCCTCGCCGCGGTGGACGCGCTGCTCGCCACGTCGAGCGCCGGCGACATCGTGCGCGACGGTGCGCTCGTCGTCATCGCGGGTCCCCCGAACGCCGGGAAGTCGTCGCTGTTCAACGCGCTCGCCGGCGAGGCGCGGGCGATCGTCACCGACGTGCCGGGAACCACACGCGACGCGCTGGAGGTATTGATCGACGTGCAGCTCGAGACTGCGGAAGCGGGTGCCGTGTCCGGGTCGTGGCCTTTGCGGCTCGTCGACACCGCCGGGCTGCGCGAGGCGAGCGACGTCGTGGAACGCGCGGGGATCGAGCTGTCGGAGCGGTGGGTGCGGCGCGCGCACGTGGTGCTCGCGTGCGGCGAGACGTCGGAGGACGTCGCGCGCACCGCGGCGCGGGTGGGCGAGCTGACCGACGCGCCGGTGGTGCGGGTGTGGACGAAGCGCGATTCGCGCGATTCGCGTGACGCGCGCGGCGGTGGGGCGCTGGGGCCCCCCCCCGAGATCACGATGGCGCCGCGCCGGCCACGGTGCCTAACCATTCCGACGCGCCGCCGATCGCCGTGAGCGCGGTGACCGGGCGCGGGCTGCGCGCGCTGGTGGCGGCGGCGGTCGGCGCGGTGGCGGCGCGCCACGGCGGGGTGCCGGCCGCGGACACGCCGCTGGTGACGCGCGCGCGGCACCGTGCGGCGCTGGCGCAGGCGCACGACGAGCTCGCGCGCTTCGTCGAGGCGTGGGAGGCCGACGCGCTGCCGGCGCCGGTGGCCGCGGTGCACCTCCGCGCGGCGGTGGGCGCGCTCGAGGAGATCATCGGCGCCGTGGACGTCGAGGACGTGCTCGGGCGCCTGTTCTCGACGTTCTGCGTCGGGAAGTGATCGATGGGGCGGCGCTGATGCTTCGGCGCCGATACCTCGGCGCTGGAACGGCGGCGCTGATCACGCGTGGTGTCAGCGCCGGCGTATCAGAGCCGCCTCACCAGCGCCGATTCATCAGCGCCGCCTCACCAGCCGTTAGGCGGTCGCCACCGCGGTGGGCCGCCCCGTGGCGGAGAGCTCCTCGGCCGACGCGCGCACCGCCCACGCGGCGCCGCGCGCGGCGAGGGCCGGCTCGACGAGCCGCGAGCCGACGTAGTAGCCGCTGCGCTCCGGCAGGATGTGGCGCTCCGCCATCCGCGCCTCGTCGCTCATGCCGCCCGAGAGCCACCGCAGGCGCAGGCCGAGCCCCGCGCTGTCGATGTCGGCGGCGACGGCGCGCGCGATGGCCGGCTCGAGCTCGCGCACGCGCGCGTACTGCCGGCGGCCGTAGCCGAAGTACTCCCACGCGGCGTGCCCCGGGCTCACGAGCCGCGAGATCTCGACGGCGAGGCCCTCGTTCACGAGGTGCTCACGCAGGGGAATACGCCGTCCCGTCTCCCAGTACGAGTAGTAGCCCCCGGCCTCGGCGACGAGCGAGCGCATCGCGCTGCGGCTCGTCGGCGACGTGTAGCGCACGGCGTGCGTGATCTCGTGCGCGATCCACAGCGGGATGAGATCGGGCTCCAGGCCGAGGCCCTGCGTGCTCGGGTTCGCGACGCTCGTGAAGTGCTCGAGGCAGACGAAGGCGGTACCGCGCCCGTCGACGACGAGCTCTCCCGCGTTCGCCGCGCCGACGCCGACCATCACGACGACGTCCACCTCGGCGTCGCTCTGGAGGATCGCGGCGGTGCGGTCGTGCGCGTCGGCGGCGAGGCGGAGGACGTCGGTGCGCTCGAGCATCGCGCGCAGATCGTCACGGTCGGCGCCCACGGTCGCGCGCACGACCTCCTCGAAGTGCGCGCCGTCGGGGTCGACGACGTAGTTGTCCCAGTACGCGGCGAGCAGCGGCCGGTGCGCTTCGAAGTAGCGTCGATAGGCCGCGACGCGGTCCTCGCTGTCGAGCACGGCGAGGAAGTCGGGCAACAGGTTGCGGAGCATCTACGACCGGAGGCGACCGTCGCGAGCGAAGCGTTCGGCGCGTTTCGCGCCGTGCACGCGCACCGAGAACTGCATGTGCAATGCGCGAAGCACCAACCGCTCGTGATTGGGATTACGGCCAGTGACGCCTCAACGGGCGGCGGGCGGACAGGACGCGAGAAGATAGTCCGGGTCCAAAGGGCGTACAAGGCCGACGCGGACGGGGTGTGGCATGGAAGTTCCTTAATGCGGAGGGCACGCAAGCCCCGACGATCGCCGACAACACCAAGCCGACACCGCACTTAGCGTCGAACCCCGAGTCGAAGGAAGCAAGGAGCAGGACCGATGACTACGCTGCAACAGATCGAACTCCAGTGCCCGGTGTGCGAGACGCGCTTCCGCTCGCAGGCTGTGGTTTCGACGAACTCCTTCGGCGGCAAGCGCACCGATTTCCATGAGCGCGCCGCCGGCACGCAGCCGCTGCCCTATCTCGTGCACACGTGCAACCGGTGCGGCTACACCGGCGCCGAGCGGGACTTCACCGAGGAAGCCGAGGTGACGCCGATCCTGCGCGAGCACGTGTGGAGCGAGCTCGCGCCCGTGATCGGGAAGGCGCCGATCACCGGGTCGGAGAAGTACGAGGCGGCCGCGAAGGTGGCCGAGTGGCAGGGCCTCGAGCCGCGCCACGTCGCCGATCTGCTGCTGCGCGCCGCGTGGTGCTGCGTCGACGAGGGCGACATCGAGGCGGAGCGCTTCTTCCGTCGCAAGGCGGCGTGGGCGTTCGAGAAGGCGCTGGAGAGCTGGGACGGCGTGGCGCGCGAGGAGCGCGCGGTGCTGACCTACCTCGTCGGCGAGCTGTGGCGGCGCGTGGGCGACGCGAAGTCGGCGCGCGACTGGTTCGACAAGGTGCCGGCCGAGATCGTCGAGCAGGCGACCCAGCAGTGGGTGCTCGACGCCGCCCGGCAGCAGCGCGACTGCCCGCGGGAGTGGTTCGGCTGACCACCGACCTCCCTGCCACGCTCTAGGCTCCACGCTCCACGCTCGCTCCGTCGTTCGGCCGAGCGAGCGTGGAGCGCAGAGCGTAGAGACTAGCGCGTTCCGAACAATCGGTCCCCCGCATCCCCCAGCCCCGGGAGGATGTAGCCCTGCGCGTTCAGCTCCCGGTCGAGCGACGCGCAGTAGATCGTGACGTCGGGGTGGGCCGCGCTCAGGCGGCGGACGCCCTCGGGGGCGGCGACGAGGCAGAGGAACCGGATGCGCGTCGCGCCGGCGCGCTTCAGCGACGCCACCGCGGAGACCGCGCTCCCTCCCGTGGCGAGCATCGGGTCGAGGACGAAGAAATCCCGCTCGGCCGCGTCGCTCGGAACCTTGAAGTAGTAGTCCACCGGCTCGAGCGTGTCGTGGTCGCGGTACAGCCCGATGTGCCCCACGCGCGCCGACGGGACGAGGCGTAGGATCCCCTCCACCATGCCGAGCCCCGCACGCAGGATCGGCACGAGCGTGAGCTTCTTGCCGCTCACCTGCTTCCCCATCGTCTGCTCGAGCGGCGTGTCGACCGCGAGGTTGTCGAGCGGCAGATCCGCCGTCGCCTCGTACGCCATCAGCATCGCGATCTCGTCGACGAGCTCCTTGAAGATCTTCGTCTGCGTCCGGCGGTCGCGCAGGATCGTGAGCTTGTGCTGCACGAGCGGGTGACGGATGACGACGAGCGACGGAAAGCGCTCGGCCGCGTCGGGGGGCGTGGTCATGGCGACAATCTATCCGCTCCTGACGTAGGCGGCGTAGGCGTGGGCGATCTCCGCGGCGCACCACAGCGCGGCGAGGACGAGCGCGACGAGATCGCGGGCAGTGACGGACCGACGGTCGCGCGGCGTGCGCGGCATGCGCGGCATGCGCGGCATGATGGGACTCCAACGACTCGGGCGACGGCGCCGCCTAACGGATCTGCGGGGCGCCTCATCGACGTGGCGCCGTCGTCGGACAGCGATCAGCGGCTCACCGCGCGTTTCACCGCGCGTTCACCGCGCGTTCACCGCTGCCAGGAGAGCTTCCAGAGGTCGGCGGGAGAGAGCCGGCGCCAATCGGTGGGAAAGCTGCGCACGCGGCGGAAGCCCGCCGAGGAGACGAACAGCAGCGCACGGCCCCCTGGCGTCACCGGATCGTGGACCTCGTGCACGGTCCAGTGGGTGTAGTCCGGCGCCTGGAAGTACACCGGATCGTGCGACGGCAGCCCGCCCGAGGGCGAGCCGCCGGAGTCGTCGTGGGCGGCGAGCATGAAGTCCGGTGAAGGGTCAGAGCGGCTGGCCTAGCGAGAGTCGGGCCGCGGTGACCCCCATCACGGGGAAAGCCGACCACCCGAAAGAGCGTGATCCGCGTCACAACGCGGCCTGATGCTTGCGAGCTTCGGTCGTGCGCCGAGTTCCCGGCGCGCGATGGGGCGAACCGACGTGCTACGCAGCATCAGCGACGACTACGGCGTCGTCTGGCAGGTCTGGGCGGTGCTCCCGGTGTGGCTCGAGCGCCATCGCCTCGTGGATCCTGCCACGGGGCGCGAGCGGCTCCCGCTGCCCCCGGATTTCGCGAGCGGATGGCTCGCGTTCGAGTCGGCCACCGGCGAACGCCGACGCTGGGGGCCCGTCCCGGACGGCTGGGAGGAGCTGGAGGACTCGGCGATCGCCGCCATCCTGCAGCGCGCCGTCGCGACGGCACCCCGCGCCGCCGGACCCCGCGCCTCCGCACCCCGCGCCGCCGCGCCCCTGCCGCCGATCCCGCCTAACGACACGCCCGGCGACCGCGCCACCGCGGCCCTCTGAGCGCCGCGGCGGTCAGCGACGCTCGGAGCGTCGGGGCTCGGCGGGTACGGCCTTGTGGTCGGTGGGGCTGGGCCGCGCGGGCCGCGCCGACTGGCAGAGCGTATCGAGCTCCTGCGGCGTCATGACGTGCCAGCGCTCCGGGTACTGCGCGAGCCGCCGGCGCTCCGTCGCCGACTCGAAGCAGAGCCAGCGCGGCATCGGGGCCCCGGCGCGCGATCGACCGGCTGGGGACGCGCACCGACCTCCCACACCTCCCACTCTATTCCGCGTGCATCCGTGAACCGAAGCAGTGACGTCATCTACCGAGGGTGAAGCCCATTCCCGCTATGGTGAATCGAGAGGCGGGGCATCTCATGAGTGCATGTTGAATACCCGCGCGCGTGACGACGCTCACGTTCTCGTCACAGCACGCGCGATACGCGCGCGACACGCGCGCGTATCGCGCTCACCTGCGCGCGCGCGTGCGATCGTGACATTGGCGGCCCCTTGTGTTGGCATGCATGGTGCTCTAAGCTCTTGTCGGACATAGGTCTATTGCGTCCCAAATTTCCGTCGGCACTCGCGTGAAAGAATACCAGGCCGTCGTGATACGCCTCTCGCGCCATCTGCGCGACGACGAAGATGCCCTGACCGATCTGCTGAACGAGCGGAGCCGGGGCGGATGGGAACCCGCAATGATGGCGCAGGACGGCCAGCGACTCACCGTCGTGTTCTCGCGCGAAGTGCTTCCCGAAGGCTGACGGAATCGTCACCCTCGATCGACACGGCGAGCCCGACGTTGCGTGGTGGCTCGCCGTTTCGCGTAACGTGCGCGCGGCTGGTCCCGCCCTTGAAACGTCGGACGGGCGATGACACACCGCTCGACCGACGCCCGCCGCGCCACGACCACACGCGCGCGCGTGGCGCCGCTCGCCCTGCTCGCGCTCGTCGCGCTGCTCGCGTGCGACGCCACGAACACCCACGCCGACGACGGCGACGTCGCGGCCACGCCGAACGCGCACGACACGCCGCCGCGCAGCGACGCGGAGGCGATCATCGCGACGCTCCCGGCCGATATCGACGCCGCGGCGCGGAGCGCGCGCGACGCGCTCGCGATGGACGCCGGATGGCGCGCGACCGCTGCCCTCGCGCCGGCGCTCGCCGACCCCGCGCGCCGCACGCCGACGATCCTCCTGCTCGCCGCGGCCGCGGCGGCGGAGCGCGAGGAGTGGACGACGACGGCGAAGCTCGCCGCGGAAGTTCCCGATTCGGCGCTGCGCGGGTTCGGGCCGCTGCTCGTCGCGCGCGCGGCACTCGCGCGCGGCGTCGGCGCGCCGGCGGCGTCGCGCGAGTCGCTCGCCCGCGATGCGCTCGACGCGGCACGGCGCGCGGCGGCCCGCGCGGGCGACGCGACGGAGCGCGGCGTGCGCCTCGCGCTCGTCGCCCGCGCGCTCGACCGACTCGCCGGCGTCGCCGAGGACGAGCGAGCCGGCCCGAACGCACCGGCCGACCGTTCCCGCGCGCTCGCCGACAGCGCGCGCGCCGCGTACGCCGCCGCCGCGTCGCTGCTGCCGCAGATCGCCGACTGGCTCGCGCTGCGCGGCGCCGAGCTGACGCGCGACTCCGCCGAGCGTGCGCGCGCCTACGCGCGGCTGTCGCTCGCTGCCGCGCGCGACCGCGCCCCCGCGTCGGAGGCCACGGCGCGCGAGCGCGCCGCCGACACGTTAGGCGCCGCGGCGGCGTGGGCCGCCGCGGGACGGCCGGCGAAGGCGCTGTCGCTCCGCCTCGCGGCGCTCGCGCCTAACGACCCGCGCCGCGCGCCGCTGCGCGACTCGCTCGTGCGGCTCGTCGCCGCGCGGAGCGGCACGACCGAGGCGCGCGACGCGGTGGAGCTGCTCGACGCGGCGTTCGGCCGCCTCACGCCGGCGGAGGAGCTCGCGGTGGCGCGCAGCGCGGCGGCGTCGGGGCCCGCGGCGCGCGCGGTGACGGGTTACGCGCGCGCGCTCGCGGCGGGGCAGGGCACGACGCGCGACCGCTACACGTACGCGACGCTGCTCGCCCGCGCGGGCCGCACGGCCGACGCGATGGCCGAGCTCGCGCGCGTGCGCGCCGCGGGCGGCCCGCTCGCCGGCGACGCGGCGTACCAGCGCGCGCGGCTGTCGCTGCGGGCCCGCGGGACCGGCGCGCGTGCCGCGCTCGAGGAGGTGGCGCGCACGTTCTCCGGCGACACCGAGGCGGCGGCGAGCGCGCTCTACCTGCTCGCCGACCTCGCGGTGGACGAGGGCCGCGACGCGGATGCGCGTGCCGTGCTCCTGCGGCTCGCGCGCGAGCACCCGGGGAGCGTGCGCGCACCGCGCGCGCGATTCGACGCGGCGATCATCGCGCTCGCCGGCGGCGACGCCGCGACCGCGCTGCGCGAGCTCGACGCACTGCGCGCGACGCGTGTCACGCCGCGCGCCGGCGCCGACACGACGCCGAGCGAGGAGACGCTCGCGGCGACGTACTGGGCCGGGCGCGCCGCCGCGGCGTCGGGGACTCGGCGGGTGCGCGCGCGCGGTGGCGCGAGGCGGCGGCGCGCGTTCCCGCGTCGTACTACGCGATGCTCGCCGCCCGCCGACTCGGCCGCCCGCCGTGGGCACCCGAGGGCAGCGACGCGGCCGGCGCGCCGCCCGAGGAGGTGGGCGCGACCGTCAGGCGGCTGGCGCTGCTCCAGCGCATCGGCTTCGACCCGGAGCTGGGGTGGGAGCGCGACGGCCTCGCGCGGTGGGCGGACACGTCGGCAGCGCGACTGCTCGCCGCCGCGCGCGCGCTGAGCGACGCGGGCGCGACATCGAGCGGGATGCGGCTCACGCGCCGCGCGATGGAGCGGGGCGCCCCGGCGTCGGCATCGGCCTATCGCGCGCTGTACCCGTGGCCGTGGCAGCCGCTCGTGCGCGAGTCGGCGCGCGCGCGCGACATGGACCCGGCGCTCGTCGCGGCGGTGATCCGTCAGGAGTCGAGCTTCACGCCGGGCGCGACGTCGGCCGTGGGCGCGGTGGGGCTCATGCAGATCATGCCGCCCGTCGGGCGATCGCTGTGGGATGCGTTAGGCACGGCGCGCGCCGGCGTGCCGTGGGCGCCGGCGCTGCTGCGGCAGCCCGACGTGAGCGTGGCCCTCGGCACGCGGCATCTCGCGTCGTCGCTCGCCGCGTACCCCGACGTCGCGTACGCGCTCGCCGCGTACAACGCCGGCGGCACGCCCGTCGCGCGGTGGCGCCGCCGCGCGGGGACCGCGGACCCGGAGCTGTTCGTGGAGCGGATCCCGTACGACGAGACGCGCGACTACGTGCGCATCGTGAGCCGCAACCGCGCGTTCTACTCGGCGCTGTACGCTCGTTAGGCCGCGTCGGGCGGCGTCAGGCGTCGTCGAGCAGCGCGTCGGCCTCGATCTCGAACAGCATCTCGGGGTCGATGAGCCGCCTGACCTCCACCATCGCCGTCGCCGGACGCACGTCGCCGAACGCCTCGCCGTGCGCGCGCGCGTACTCCTGCCAGCGCGAGATGTCGGTGACGAACATGCGCGTGCGCACGACGTCGGCGAGCGACGCGCCGGCCTTCGCGAGCGCGCGCTCGAGGTTCGCGATGGCCTGGCGGGCCTGCGCGTAGGCGTCGCCGCGGCCGACGATCGCGCCGTCGTCGCCGGTGGCGGTCGTGCCGGAGACGAACACGTGCCGGCCCGCGCGCACCGCGCGCGAGTAGCCCACGACGGGCTCCCAAGGTGTGCCGGAGGAGACGAGTTGACGTGGCATGATGGACGGATATCGCACGCCGTCGCGTCGCGCCAGCACCGGACCAGTCGCGGAGCGGACGCTTAACGCCGCCATGCGGGCCGCGTCCTCCCGAGTACGACGCAGGACGACCGACGCACGAGACGCAGACCAGGAGGCACACATGACGCGCAGCAGAACGGCCGCATGGATCGCGGCGACGACGATCGGCCTCACCGCGGCGGCGAGCGCGGCACACGCGCAGCCCGTCTCGCGCCACGAGATCCGCACCGACGCGCGCGACCTGCGGCGCGACCGCCGCGATCTGGTCGACGACCGGCGCGAGATCCGCACCGACCGCCGCGATCTGCGCGCGGACCGTCGCGCGGGTGACGTCGCCGAGGTGCACGCCGACCGCCGCGAGCTGCGCGGCGACGCGCGGGAGGTCGTGCGCGACCGCCGCGAGGTGCGGCGCGACCGGCGCGAGCTGCGGAGCGACCGGCACTGATCGCTCTCGGGAGCGCGGGCCGCAGCGCGGGTCGGAGCGTGGGATAGCTTTCGGGCATGATCCACCTCGCCGAGCTGCGGCTCCGCGTGCCCGCCGGGGCCGAGCGCGCATACCCGTTCACCGTGCCGGCGGTGCACGCGATGACGACGCTCGCGCTCGACGCGCCGGTGACGTGCTTCGTCGGCGACAACGGATCCGGGAAATCGACGCTGCTCGAGGGGATCGCGGTGGCGGCGGGGCTGCCCGCGATCGGGACCGATGATCTCGCGCGCGACCCGTCGCTCGAGGCGGCGGGCGCGCTCGCCGCGGCGCTCACGCTGTCGTGGACGCACCGCACGCCGCGCGGCTTCTTCCTACGGGCGGAGGACTTCTTCGGCTTCGCGAAGCGGCTCGCGCGCGAGCGCGCCGACATGCTGCGGCAGCTCGACGAGACGGCGCGCGAGTACGCCGCAGCCCGACGGGCGCCGGACGCGTTAGGCAGGGCGCAGGGGCCGCTGCGCGCCTCGCTCGCCGACATGGAGCGGCGCTACGGCGTGGATCTCGACGCCAACTCGCACGGGCAAGCGTTCCTCCGCGTGTTCGGCGACCGGCTCGTGCCGGAGGGCCTCTACCTGCTCGACGAGCCGGAGGCCGCGCTGTCGCCGCAGAGCCAGCTCGCGCTGCTCGCGATGCTCATCGACATGGTGGGGCAGGGCGCGCAGTTCGTGATCGCGACACACTCGCCGATCCTGCTCGCGCTACCCGGCGCGCGACTCTACACGTTCGACACGGCGCCGCCGGAGCGCGTGGCGTACGAGACGCTGGAGCACGTGTGGCTCACGCGCGACTTCCTCGGCGATCCGGGGCGATACCTGCGGGCGCTCGGGATGGGGTGATGCGACCCGCTAAGTTTCCAGCGGACGCGATCCCCAAGACAACGAGGAGCTTCGACATGCGCAGACTCGTCTCGCTCGCCGCCGTCGTGTTGCTCGCCACGCCCGCGCACGCGCAGGGCCATCTCGCGCTCACCAGCCCGGACGTCAAGTCCGGCGCGACGATCCCGGCGCGCCACGTGCTGAACGCCATGGGGTGCGGCGGCCAGAACGTGTCGCCCGCGCTGCGATGGAGCGGCGCGCCGGCGGGGACGAAGAGTTTCGCCGTCACGGTGTACGACCCCGACGCGCCGACGGGCAGCGGATGGTGGCACTGGGTGCTCTACAACATCCCGGCGAACGTCACGTCGCTCGCCGCGGGCGCGACGAACGTCGGCACGCAGGGGAACACGGACTTCGGCACGAAGGGCTACGGCGGCCCGTGCCCGCCGCCGGGGGACCGGCCGCACCGCTACGTGTTCACGGTCTACGCGCTGAAGACCGACAAGATCGACGTGCCCGCGAACGCGACCGCGGCGATGGTGGGATTCAACCTGCACGCGAACCAGCTCGCGAAGGCGACGCTGACCGCACGCTACGGGCGTTGAGCGGCGCGTGACGCGCCCTCTCGCCGTCGTGACCGGCGCCACCGCCGGCATCGGCCGCGTCTTCTGCGACCGGCTCGCCGAGCGCGGACACGACCTGCTGCTCGTGGCGCGCGACGTGGCGCGGCTCGAGGCGACCGCCGGCGAGCTGCGCGCGCGGCACGGCGTGGCGGCACGGGTGCACGCGGCGGACCTGTCGGACGAGGCGGCGACCGGCGCGCTGGCCGAGTCGTTAGGCACCGAAGCGGTCGACGTGCTGGTGAACAACGCGGGGTTCGGGACGACGGGGACGCTCGCCCGCACCGACCCCGCGGCGCAGCAGCGGATGGTGCGCGTGCACTGTCTCGCGCCGCTGCGGCTGGTGCAGGCGGTGCTGCCGGGCATGGTCGCGCGGCGGCGCGGCGCGATCGTCAACGTCGCGTCGGTGGCGTCCTTCGTGACGGTGCCGGGCACGGTCACCTACTCGGCGGCGAAGGCGTTCCTCCGTGTGCTGTCCGAGGGGCTCGCGGCGGAGGTGGCGGGCACCGGGGTGCGGGTGCAGGCGCTCTGCCCGGGCTTCACGCGCACGGAGTTCCACCAGCGCATGGGCGCCGGCGGGACGGGCATCCCCGACTGGGCGTGGCTGTCGGCCGACGACGTCGTGGCCGCGTCGCTGCGCGCGCTCGACCGCGGCGGGCCGGTGGTGGTGGTGCCCGACCTCCGGTATCGCGCGATGGTGTCGCTGTTCCGGCACCTACCGATGCGCATGCTGACGTGGGTGGAGACGCGGGTGCCGATGCGGCGGGCGCGGACCTAGGTCCCAGGGGGGGCTCCCCCCCCTTCGCCCAGGATCGCTCGGCTGCGGCGCGCGGACGGTACCAAACCGACGCGCGCCGGATCCTTTTTCTCGGCCGGCGGGTCGACACGTCCGTACCGCGTGACGACCCGGTAAACCTCTCGTCAGAACCGGCGTACGACCCGGCGCGACGGCCAACGATTCGCAGGGCCGCGCTGTCGCAGTTCCGTCGACCACCCGGGTCTCGCCATGACGCACTCCCCCCGCTTCCGCCGCGGGCGCGCCCTCGCGCGCGTCCGCCCGCTCGTCGTCGCGCTCGCGGCGACCCCGTCGTTCCTCATCGCGCAGGCCGCGGCGCGGGGCCAGACCCGGGAGCCCGGGTCGGGCGGGACCCCGGGCGGGACGATGCCCTCGGCGAGCGATCCCCGGCCGGTGGCCGACGCCGCGGCGCGCACGGGGTCGGTCTCGATCGACGGGCGGCTCGACGACGCGGCGTGGGCGGCGGCGCGGCCGATCACCGGCTTCCTCCAGCAGCAGCCCGACGAGGGCAAGGCGCCGAGCGAGCGCACCGAGCTGCGATTCCTCTACGACGCATCGGCGCTCTACATCGGCGCGCGGATGTACGACGCGCGCGGCGCCGCGGGCGTGCGGTCGCTGCTCGCGCGGCGCGACCAGCTCATGGACGGCAACGCGCCGAGCGACAAGATCGCCGTCGTGCTCGACCCGTTCCGCGACAAGAACACGCGCGTCTGGTTCGAGCTGAATCCGTTAGGCGTGAAGGGCGACCACCTGAACGGCGACGAGTCGTTCGACCCCGTGTGGGAAGGGGCGGCGCACGTCGACTCGTTAGGCTGGACGGCGGAGTTCCGCATCCCGCTGTCGCAGCTCCGCTTCTCGCGCGACAGTGTGCAGGCGTGGGGGCTGCAGGTGTGGCGCACGATCTCGCGCCGCAACGAGCAGGACATGTGGGCGTTCTGGCGGCTGAACGAGGCCGGCGGTCCGCCCTACTTCGGCACGCTGCAGGGACTCGCCGTCGCGTCGCAGCCGCGGCAGATGGAGTTCCTGCCGTACGTCGTCACCGGCCAGCGGTTCGCACCCGTCGCCATCGGTGACCCGTTCCACCACCGCAGCACGAACACCACGCGCATCGGCGCCGACGCGAAGGTGAACCTGACGTCGAACCTCACGCTCGACGCGACGATCAACCCCGACTTCGGGCAGGTGGAGGTCGACCCCGCGGTCGTGAACCTGTCGGCGTTCGAGACGTTCTTCCGCGAGAAGCGGCCGTTCTTCGTCGCGAACGCGAGCGCGTTCAGCTTCGGCACGTTCAAGTGCTTCTTCTGCAGCAACGTGTCGAGCCTCGACGTGTTCTACTCGCGCCGCATCGGCCGCTCGCCGCAGCTCTCGGGCGTCGTCGGCAACGTCGCCGACTGGATGGACGCGCCCGACGCGACGACGATCCTCGGCGCGGCGAAGATCACCGGCCGCACGAAGACCGGGTGGACGGTGGGCGTGCTCGACGCGCTCACCGACCGGGAGACGGCGCGCTACGTGCCGGCGGCCGCGCCGGGCAACACGCTGCCGGTGGCGCTGACGACGCGCGACGCCGCCGTCGAGCCGCTCACGAACTACTTCATGGGGCGGCTGCGGAAGGACCTGCGCGGCGGCAACACGCGCATCGGCGGCATCGCGACGCTCACGAGCCGCGCGCTCGGCGCCGACACGGTGATGCGCTCGCGGCTGCGGAGCGACGCCGAGGCGGTCGGCGTCGACCTCGCGCACTACTGGCGCCAGCGCACGTACGCGCTCGACGTCGTCGGCGTCGTGTCGAACGTCGCGGGCGACACCGCGGCGATGCGCCGCACGCAGCAGTCGAGCGCGCACTACTTCCAGCGCCCCGGGCGCACGGCGACGGGCGACGGGCTGTTCGACGCGGCGTACGACCCGCGGCGCACGAGCCTGCAGGGCTACGGCCTCTACGCGCACCTCGCGAAGGAGAGCGGCGACTGGATGTGGGAGCTCGGCCAGAACTGGCGCAGCCCGGGGTTCGAGGTGAACGACATCGCGTTCCAGAGCCGCGCCGACTACGGGTGGATGAACGCGAACCTCGTGCGGCAGTGGACGAAGCCGACGGCGTGGTACCGCAACGCGTTCGCCGTGATCGGCGGTCAGCAGCAGTACAACTACGACGGCGACCGCACCGACCTGCAGGGGCAGATCTTCGGGCAGGTGACGCTGTCGAACTACTACAACGTCTCCGGGTTCGTCATTCATCACCCGCACGTGCTCGACGACCGGCTGATGCGCGGCGGCCCCACGGTGGTGCGCTCGGGGTACGACTTCTACACGCTGAACGCGAGCAGCGACTCGCGGAAGCCGGTCGCGGTGGACGCGAGCGGGAACGTCGGCCGCTCGACCGACAACGAGGGGCGCAGCTGGAGCGTGTCGTCGGGCGTGAGCGTGCGCCCGAGCCCGCGCATGCTGCTGCGGCTCTCGCCGAGCTACTCGTTCGACCGCACGGTGCAGCAGTACGTGACGGCGGTGAGCGACCCGACGGCGACGGCTTTCGCGGGGGCGCGCTACGTGTTCGGGCGCATCGAGCAGCGCACGGTGGCGCTCGAGACGCGACTCAACACGACGTTCACGCCGACGCTCACGCTGGAGCTCTACGCCCAGCCGTTCCTGTCGAGCGGCCGGTACGACAAGTTCCAGGAGTTCGTGCGTCCGCGGTCGATCGACATGGCGGCGTAGGGCAAGGGGCTCGGCACGATCGACGCGCAGCGCACGAGCGACGGGCAGGTGTCGAGCTACCGCGTGGATCCCGACGGCGCGGGTCCGGCGCAGCCGTTCGCGTTCGGGAACCCCGACTTCAATTTCCGGTCGCTGCGCGGCACCGCGGTGCTGCGGTGGGAGTATCGTCCCGGCGCGACGCTGTTCGCCGTGTGGACGCAGTCGCGCGAGGGATCCGCGGCGTTCGGCGACTTCGACTTCGGGCGCGAGCGCTCGGCGCTGTTCCGCGAGCGGCCGACGAACGTGTTCCAGGTGAAGGTGAATTACTGGATCGGGCGCTGACGCCCGAGAATTAATGTCGAGTTGGTATCAGACTTGCCGCCGCTTGGGAATTCGGCGCGACATGCGTCAATTCTCCCTTCACGAGGAGGCGACATGGCGGCGAAGAAGAGCGGGGGTCGCAAGTACGGCAAGTCGGCCGGCAAGTCGGTGAAGAGCGCGATGCACCGGCGCAAGAAAGGCACGCTGAAGCGCGGCAAGTCGGGGCACGGCGGCAAGGTCACGAGCCGCAAGCAGGCGATCGCGATCGGCCTCTCCGAGGCGCGCGAGAAGGGCGCGAAGGTGCCGCGCAAGCGGAGCACGAAGCGCGCGTCGAGCAAGAAGTCGACGTCGAAGCGCTCCACGTCGAAGCGCTCGACGGCGAAGAAGTCGTCGAGCAAGCGCTCCTCGTCGCGGAAGTCGACGGCGCGGAAGTCGACGGCGCGGAAGTCGACCGCACGCAAGTCGAGCGGCCGCAAGTCGACGCGCAAGCGCTCCAGCTGAGCCCGGCCACCGAACGGCATTCGGGGCGCGGCCGCGCGGCGCGGCACTCATCGTGCGGCACGCGCCGCCTTGCCTTCGTGCGCGCGGCGCGTGCAGCCATTGACGGAGAACCCGCACCCGGTGGTTCGACGAAGGCGGTGCCCTCTCCCCTCACCATCACGCCCCGGGACCCTCGCGGATCCCGGGGCGTGCCACATCGCGCTGTGCCGAGCCGGGTCTAACGGCTCACCCCGCCCAGAGCTCGAGCTGGTCCGGGTCGAGCCACCGGCGCCCGGCGTGCGGGCGCAGCAGCGCGGCCAGCGTCTCGTCGTGTCGGTCCGAGAACGGATCGACGAGGTCGTCCTCGGCCGGCTCGTGCGCCTGCACGAGCGTGTAGAACGCGCTACGGCGGCGCAGAATCGTCTGCTTCACCGTCTTGCGAAGGCGACGTGGGCGCATGCGGAGACTCCGGCGTCTCGGTCGTCGAGCAGGGCGGGCAGCGAGGACGATCGCCGGAGCGAGCGTCGAAATCAAGGGCTGCACGCGCGATGCCACGACACGAAATCGTTAGGCGTGCTCCAGCGGCCCCGCTGATGGCGGCGCCGACGGCGCCAACGGCAGCGTCAGCGTGAACACCGCCCCCTCGCCCAGCGTGCTGCGCGCGGTGAGCTCGCCGCCCATCCGCCGCGCGAGATCGCGGCTGATCGCCAGCCCGAGTCCGGTGCCCTCGTGCGCCGACGCGAAGTGCCGCTCGACCTGCACGAACGGCTCGAAGATCGCCGCCAGCTTGTCCGCCGGGATGCCGCTCCCCGTGTCCCTCACCGCCACGTGCGCGGCGTCGCCGTCGGCCGTGCACTCGATCGTGATCGCCCCGCCCGGCTCGGTGAACTTGATCGCGTTCGAGATGAGGTTCAGCAGGATCTGCTGCGTCTTCTCCGGATCCGCGCGCAGCACCAGCTCGCACCCCGCCACGCCGTCCACGAAGCGCAGCGACTTCGCGCGCAGCTGCGGCGCGACGAGCGGCTCGACGCCGCGCAGCACGTCGCGCACGGGCACGTCGCGCACCTCGAGCGCCACGTGCCCGGCCTCGATCTTCGCGAAGTTGAGGATGTCGTTGATGAGCGACAGCAGGTGCCGCTGGCTGCGGTCGATGCGCTCGAGATCCTGCCGCTGCGCCTCGGTCACCGGCCCGCGCACGCCGAGCGTGAGGAGCTGCGCGTAACCGGCGATCGCGTTCAGCGGCGTGCGCAGCTCGTGGCTCATCATCGCGAGGAACTCGCTCTTCGCGCGGTTCGCCGCCTCGGCCTGCTCGCGCGCGTCGCGCTCGCGCTCCACGAGCTCGCGGTACGCGGTGACGTCGGCGGCCGCGGTGAGGCGCAGCCGACGCCCGTCGGGGAGCGGCGCGAGCGCCACGGTGTGCACGTCCCACGTGCGCTCCACGCCGTCCGCGGTGCGCACCAGCCACTCGCCCGCGGCGCGCGCCGTCCCCGGTGCGTCGTCGCCGAACGCGGGCGCGTCGCCGACGTGGGCGCGCAGCCGCCACTCCTGCGTCGTGCGCAGCTCCTCCGCGGCGTAGCCGGTCGTCGCGGTCCACGCGCGACTGAGCTGCAGGATCTCGCCGTCCTCCGCGTGCAGCATGAGCGGGTACGGCGCCGACGACACGGCGTCGCGCAGCCGCGACTCGCTCTCGCGGAGCGTCTGCTCGGCGCGCCGCCGCTGCTCGAGATGGTCGCGCAGGTCGAGCTGCCGGCGGCGGGCGTGGAGCGCGGCGCGCAGCGTCGTGACGAGCGTCGCCACGCGTACCGGACGCTCGAGCAGCGTGACGTTGCCGCGCGCGACGAGGGGCGCGAGGCCGCGCGGGACGGCGCGCGCGAGCGCCTCCTCGCCGGTGAGCACGACGATCGGTACGTCGGACCACGACGGCTGCGCGTCGAGCGCCGCGAGCAGCTCCGCGCGCGGCGCGGCGTACAGCGCCTCCTCGGCGACGAGCAGCACGCCGAGCGGCTCGTCGAGCGCGGCGAGCGCGGCCCGCACCGCCGGCACGTCGGCGCAGACGAGCGGCTCCAACCCCACGCGCTCGAGCACGGACGCGGCCATGCGCGCGTCGCGCCCCGTCGGCGCGAGGATCGCCACCCGCCCCACGCGCTCGACGCGCTCCACGCGCTCCACGCGCTCCACGCGCTCCACGGATGCGGCGCCGGCCACCCCTGCGGCGCTCACCGCCGTCGTCACGGCTGTGGACGCGTCCGGCTTCCGTCGGCGTCGCGCAGCAGCGGCTCCATCGTGCCCGTGTAGTGCGGCACGCCGGTGAGCACGCCCTGGAACTCGCGCAGCGGCTCGCCCACGCGCAGCCCGTTACGCTCCACGCGACACTCTCGAATGGTCCGTTCGTGATCGCCGGTGCGCTTCTTCACCACCGAGACCGCCTGCTTCACCGCGCCGTGCACCTCGAAGTAGCGGAGGAGAATCACGGCGTCGGCGAGGTAGCTCACCTCGGCCGCCTCGTCGACCGGGCTGCCGAAGATGCCGTGCTGCACGAGCGTGAGCAGCGTGGTGACACCGGCGTTCGCGAGATAACTCAGCAGCTCGTGCACCTGGATCGGCAGCAGGCGCTCCTCGGGCATCGACTGCAGGTAGCCGTTGATCGAGTCGATGACGATCATGCGCACGCCGTCCTCCTCGACCGCCCGCACGACCTGGTTCGCGAACTCGCCGGGGGACAGCTCGGTCGGCTCGACCTGCTGGAGGCACAGCCGCCCGTCGTCGATCGGCTCGCGGAGGTTCATGCCGAGCCCCTCGCTGCGGAGGCGGAAGGTGCTGAGCCGCTCGTCGAACATGAAGAAGCGCACGTGCTCCCCGCGCTCCACGGCGGCGCACGCGTACTGCGTCACGAGCACCGACTTGCCGGTGCCCGCCGGCCCGGTGACGAGCAGGCTCGTGCCGCTCTGGATGCCGCCGCCGAGTAGCGTGTCGAGCTCCGGAGAGCCGCTGCCTAACAGGTCGCCGTTCAACCGGTCGCTCGGCGGCACCTGATGGATGCGCGGGTACACCGCGATGCCGCCGGTCCGGATGCGGAAGTCGTGATAGCCGCCGCGGAAGCGGAGCCCGCGCAGCTTCGTGACCTGCAGCCGTCGCCGCTCGGCGCCGTACTCCAGCGCGATGTGCTCGAGCACGATGACGCCGTGCGCGAGGCTGTGGAGCTGCAGGTCGCCCTCGGGCGCCGTCTTGTCGTCGAGCAGCAGCACGGTGCACCGCCGCCCGGCGAAGAACTGCTTCAGCGTGAGGATCTGACGGCGGAAGCGCAGCGGGTCGCGCGCGAGGAGCCGCATCTCCGACAGCGAGTCGAACACGACGAGCGACGGGTCGTGTCGCTCCACGGCGGCGAGCACCGCGTCGATGGTCTGCTGGAGCTCGACCTCGGCGGGGTGGAAGATGGTGTAGCTCTCCTCCATCCCGACGCCCGTCTCGCTCGCGAGCTCGAACACGTCGACGTGCTCCAGCGACCATCCGTGCGACGACGCGACCCCGAGGAGCTCGGCGCGGCTCTCCGAGAGCGTGACGTAGAGCCCACGCGCGCCGCGCGCGGCGCCGGCGAGGAGGAACTGGAGCGCGAGCGTCGTCTTGCCGGTGCCCGGCTCGCCGTCGAGCAGATAGAGGTGATCGACCGGAAGCCCACCGCCGAGGATCTCGTCGAGGCCCGCGACGCCCGTGCTGGCGCGCGTGTACGCGGTCGTGTCCGGACTGTTCGACATGGCGACGACGAAGCTGGTGGCGCGTGCGGCGTGCAGGAAGCTAGCACGGCGACGGCCCGGGCAGGAGCGGTCGCACGCTCGTCAGATCCACCCCTGCGAGCGGTACCAGCGCATCGTTCGCTTCGCGCCGTCGGCGAGCGACACGCGTGCGACCACGCCGAGCTCCTCGCGCGCGCGCGTGCCGTCGCACAGCCACCATCGCGGCTTGCCGAGCGTCACCTTCTGCGAGCTGACGAGCGTGGGCCGCCGCAACAGCCGCGACGCGACGTCGCCCGCGCGTCCGGCGACGCCGAGCACCCACGTCGGCACGTCGAGCTCGAAGCGCAGCGAGAAGTGCGCGGCCGACGCGGCGGCCTTGTACACGTCGCGCCACGACACCGCTTCCGACTCGACGAAGTAGACGTGTCCCGCCGCCGCCGGCATCGTGCCCGCGCGCAGCACCGCGTCGACGAGGTCGTCCACGTACACGATCGACAGCCGCGCCTCGCGCGAGCCGGGGTACACGCCGACCCCGTGCGCCGCCTGACGGAACAGCGCGAGGAAGTCGGTGTCGCCGGGCCCGTACACCGCGCTCGGCCTAACGATCGTCCACGGCACCGCGCGCTGCTCGCGCACGACGCGTTCCGCCTCGAGCTTGCTCTTGCCGTACGGCTCGAACGGCTGCGGCGGATCGTCCTCGGTGACGGGTCGCTCGGGGGTGAGCGCGGGGCCCGCCGCGGCCTGCGAGGAGACGAACAGGAAGCGGCGCGGCGGCGGCAGCCCGCGTGCCGCGCGCGCCGCGAGCGCGTCGAGCAGCGCGCGTGTGGGCGCGACGTTCGCGGCGCGGAACGCGTCGTCGCCGCGCGCCTTCGTCACCGCCGCGAGGTGGAACACGACGTCCGCGCCGTCGAACGCCGGCGACGTCTCGAGCGTCTCCGGCCGCGCGTAGTCCACGACGTGGGTCTCGCGCCTGCCTAACGGCGCCGGCTGTCCGGGCGGCGGCGGCGGCTCGGGGCCCGGCGCCGCGGCGAGCCGCGTGCCGGCGCGCGCGAGCCGCCGCACGGTCCATCCGCGCCACACGAGCGCATCGACGAGCCGCGAGCCGATGAAGCCCGACGAGCCGGTGACGACGGCGATCACGAGACCCCCGAGGGCACGAGAGCAGGAGCGCAGGAGGGCAGGAGAGGGGCGGCTCCTGCCCTCCTGCGCTCCTGCCCTCCTGCCCTGGTAGTCGTCACGGCCTCACCGCGAAGCAGAACTTCCGCCCGATGGCGAGCTCGGAGCGCGACACGAGGCGGTAGCGCGCCTGCTTCTCGGGGTAGCACACGATGCTCGTCTCCTCCCAGCCGAGCCCGAGGAACAGCCCGTCGGCGAGCGACACGGCGAACAGCTCGCCGTAGCCGCGCTGCCGCGCCACGCGTTCCGCCTCGGTGACGAGCCGTCGCCCGAGCCCGCGCCCCTGCGCTTCCGGCGCGACGGCGAGCGAGATGAGCTCACCGAGCGACGGCGAGTAGTCGTCGACCGCCACGCAGGCGACGATGCCGCTCTCGTCGCGCGCCACCCGATAGCCGTCGATCCGCTCCGCCACGAACGTGGGCGTGCGCGACAGCGTGAGGCCGTCGGGCGCGAAGAGGTTGTTCAGCGCGGCGATCGCCGGCGCGTCGTCCCATCGCGCGGGCTCGATCGGAATCGTCATCGGGAAGCGTTAGGCGCGTGCGGCGGCGGAAGCGGGAGGCGCGGCAGCTTCCCCGGCAGGTTCGCGGTCTGATACAGGACCGCGGCGGTCACGAGCGCGGCCTGCTGCAGGTCCGCGGGGAGCAGGTTCGCGGCGACGTCGGCGTTCGTGTGGTGCGTCAGCGCCTCGTAGTGCAGCGGGTCCTGCACGAACGTGAACGCGGGGACGCCGACCGCCGCGAACGGCATGTGGTCGGTGCTCCCCGCGTTCGCGAGCGTCACCGTCGTCGCGCCGAGGTCGGCGAGCGGCGCGAGCATGCGCTCGAGGAACGGGCGCGCGGCGGCGTTCCCCTGCAGCCGCACGCCGCGCACCCGTCCCGTGCCGTGGTCGAAGTTGAAGTACGCGGAGATGGATCCGTGCTCGGGGCGGAGCTGCATCGTCTCCGGGTCGCCGAAGTGGCGCCGCACGTAGCCGAGCGATCCGAAGTAGTCCTCGTGCTCCTCGCCGTCCCACAGCGCGACGCGGATCGTGCGTCGCGGCCGCGCGCCGGCGACGTGCAGCAGCCGCAGCGCCTCCATCGCGACCGCGGCACCGGCGGCGTTGTCGGTCGCGCCGGTGCCCGCGGTCCACGAGTCGAAGTGGGCGCCGACCATCACCACCTCGCCGCTCGTCGCCGGGTCGCTCCCCGGCAGCTCGGCGATGACGTCGTAGCCGGTGGAATCGGCGCGCGTGCGCGGCGCGACCGACGCCGTCGCGAGGTCGAGCGCGACCACCGGTGCCGGCTGGCCCGCGGCGGCGGCGAGGCGCAGCAGGTTGACGACGCGCGTGTAGTCGCCGCGCGCGACGCGGAACGACGGCGGCGCGCCGGAGACGTCGCTGTCGTATGCCTGGAACGAGCCGACGAGCACCGCATACGGGCTCGCGCTCGGCTCCAGCACGGCGGCGACGCCGGCGCGGCCTAACGCGATGGAGACGGCGTTCCGCCGCCGGACTCCCTCGGCGTACCCGCCCGCGTCCTCCCAGTAGTCGCGTGGCGAGCCGGGGTCGGAGAGCCGCGCGAGGGAGTCGAGCTCGCGCGCGTCCCACCGGTGGGCGAGCGGCCGGAGCGCGCTCGTGTCCGGGCCGGGCGGCGCGCCTAACAGCACAATCCTGCCGCGCAGCCGGTCGCCGTAGCGCGCCACGTCGGTGTCCGCGCGCACGTCGGTGACGAGCACCGGGGTGCCGCGCACGATGCCCGCGGTGGGCGGGCTCCACGCCTTGGGGTACGCGACGAGTCGCGCGTAGTACGGCGCGACCAGCTCCACCGAGTGATGCGTCGGCGCCCACGAGCGTCCCGCGCGCGTGCCCCACGCCTCGAGATGCGCGGCGAGGCCGTAGCTCGCGAGCTCCCTGCGCGCCCACTCGGCCGCCGCGCGGTAGTTCGGGGATCCGGCGAGCCGCGGGCCGAACACGTCGGAGAGGATCGTCGCCGTGCGCAGCACCTGCGACCCGGCCGCGCCGGCGTCGCGCAGCCGCGCGATCACCGCTGCGTCGTCCCCGCCCGGCGCCGCGGGCTGCGCAGCCGCGGGCTGCGCACGCGCCGCGCCCGCCGCGAGCAGCGCGGCCGACAGCGGTGCGACGAAGCGGCGGGAGGGCATCCGGAAGGCGGGCGGCGTGGGGGGGGACGAGAATCGTCGGCGGGACGGGCTCGGACAGATTTACTGCGTGGGAGCGTGGGGCGGCACCGGCCACACGGGCGGAGTGTCGCACCGCGTCCACGGCCCGTCCACGTGTGGCGCGCACGCCACGCCGCTGCGGCGCGGTCGCGGCACCGGAGCGTCTCGGTGCGGGGCGTGCGTCGCGCCGCGCCCTCTACGCGCCGTCTACGCGCTGCGGCTGGCGCGGCGCGCGGCATCGGGCGCGCTTCGTGCCACACCGCGGAGCACGCCGTCCCTCATGCTCCTCACCATCCGCCGCGCGCGTGCGACCGATCCAAGGCGGCACGACCCCGTACTCCCGTCCGCTCCCGTCGAGCCGACGCGACCCCGCGCCGGTCGGGTCGACGGCGCTGCGTCTGGTCCGCCGCGTCGACGAGCCCGCGTCGGCGGCCGACGTGGAGCTCTCGCTGCGCGTCTTCGCCGACGGCGGCAGCATCACCGTGAAGCGCCGCTCCGTGACCGCGCCGGACGGCAGCCGGCGCACGGTGGGGATCGAGGCGCTGATCCGATAGGGCAGGAGGGCAGGAGGGCGCGCGCGAAACGCGCGAGGGCAGGAGGGCCAAAAGGTCTCCTGCCCTCCTGCCCTCCTGCCCTCCTGCCCTATTCGTTCACGTAGATCTTCCCCGCGCGCATGACGAACCGCACGCGACGCAGCGCCTCGATGTCGTGCGACGGGTCGCCGTCGGTGGCGACGAGGTCGGCGGCGTAGCCCGCGGCGACGCGCCCCAGCAGCGTGCCGAGGCCGAGCGACTCGGCGGCGCGCGAGGTGGCGCTGGCAATCGCGTCCATCGGCGACTGACCGGCGCGACGCACGCGGCAGATCAGCTCCTCGGCGTTGCGGCCGTGCGCGCCGGCCACCGCGTCGGTGCCGAAGACGAGCTTGAGACCGGGCGTCGCGAGCGCGTTGCGGATCCCCTGCTCGGCGAGCGGGATCGCCTGCTCCATGGCCGCGAAGCCGGCCGCGTTGTAGTTGCCGATCCCCTCGAACTTCGCGCGGTTGTCGAGGTAGTTGTGGAAGACGAGCCCACACTGCGGGTCGAACCACACGCCGCGGTCGGCCATCATCTTCAGCGCCTCGGCGTCGACGAACACGCCGTGCTCGATCTGCGTGCAGCCGGCGCGCACCGCGCGCTTGATCGACTCGGCGGAGTGGGCGTGGACGAGCGTGCGGAGGCCCACCGCCTTCGCCTCGCCGCACGCGGCGGCGAGCTGCTCGTCGGTCATCGTCGCCTCGCCGCCGTCGCGGATGCTCTTGCTCGCGAAGACCTTGATGAGGTCCGCGCCCTGGTCCTTGAAGCGCCGCACCGCGGCGCGCAGCGAGTCGGGCGATCCGCCGCGCGTACGCTCGTTCAGCGAGCCTAACGACGTGAGGACGCGCGGCCCCGGGATGCGGCCGGCCGCGATGGCGTCGCGGAGCGGCTTGTTGTCCGGCTCCCCGACGCTCTGCACCGTGGTGAAGCCCGCGCGCAGCGTCGCCCACGCGTTGCCGGCGTGGGCGAGCGCCTGCTTCCCCGGCGGATCGCCGTCGTCGTCGGTGTGCAGGCGGTCCTTGTCGTTCAGATACCAGCCGAGGTGCACGTGCGTGTCGATCAGGCCGGGGAGCAGCGTGCGTCGGCTCAGATCGATGCCGTTAGGCGGCAGCGCGCCGGACGCGGGTCGGATGCTCGCGATCTTTCCGTCGCGCACGGTGACGTCGACGTTCGTCTGGGATCCGCCGCCGCCGTCGAGGAGGCGGCCGGCGCGGACGACGATCTCGGGGTTCTGCGCTCCGGCGGCGCTGGACATGAGCGCTACGGCGAGAGGAAGGAGAAGGCTGCGAAGCATGACGTGGTGTCTCATGACTCCTCGTTCTGCGAAGCTCCCGTGGTGAGCCGTGATGTACACGGAGCGCCGCGCCGGCGCGAGAGCCCATCAGTAGCTCGGATTGCCCGCTTTCTCCGTCCGCGGCACGACGAAGCAGTGCATGGCCCCGTAGCGATCGGGGGACGTCGGGAACTTGCCGGTGGGGAACAGATCCGTGCCCGCCCTCGCGTACCGCCGCAAGTCGCCGAGCCGCTGGCCCGTCAGGTAGAAGTCGAGCGCGCGCTGCACGCGGAACTCCGCGAGCAGCGCCGATCCATCGGAGTTCACCGGCAGCTTGCCGGCGACGGCGCGCCGGGCGTTGACGAATGCCAGCATCGCGGGGCCCGGGCCGTCCGCCTCCACGGCGATGTAGCGCGCCTCGAGGCCACTCGCGAATCGGATGTGCGTCGCGACGTCGATCGGTGCCGGCGCCGTCGCGCTCCAGCCGCTGTACATCGCGGGCTTGAGCGGCGGCAGGATCGGGTTCGACCGCAGGGACGGGCGCGGCGCCGTCGGCTGCGGGACGCGCACGTCGCCGAGGTTCTGGAACGCCGGCGACATGCCGATGTAGGGCTGCCCCGCCCGCACCCCCATCTGCACCGCGTTGTTCTCGCGCGCGGAGTTCGCGGAGTAGTAGGCCCAGCGCTCGTACGCGGCGTCGGTGACGAGCACGGCGTACGCGCGGGCCCTGGCGAGGTCGCCCCGCTTGAGCGACGCGCGCGCGGCGCCGACGCGAGCCAGGGAGATCAGATCGTGCGCGTCCGCGGCGTTAGGCGCCGTCGCGGCGGCCGTCGCGACCGCGATCCCCTCGTCGAAGCGCGCGACGGCCCGCGCGAGCAGCTCGTCGGACGGCAGTGGAGCGCTCAGGCGGACCGGGGCCTCGCAGAATCCCTCGCCCAGCAGCGTGAACGCGTAGCCGCCGTAGACGAGCGCGCGCGCGACGTCGAGGCTCGATGCGGCGCGCGGGCCGAGGAACGTGCGCAGCCGGTCGACGGCATCGTCGGCGGACTGGCGGGCCCGCTGCAGGCTCGCGTAGACGAGCGAGTCGGCGGCGTTGCCGTCGTCGAAGCTGTGCAGCGAGAGATCGCGGTAGCTCTGGTTGGGGTGGTCCGTGAACAGCTCGTCGGCGAGCACCCCCGACCAGAGCGCGTAGCTCCCGTACGCGAACTGGAACTCGCCGACCACGCCGTTGACGATGAACGGTACGAGCGCGGGGTCGGAGAGCTGCGGCTCGTGGACCGAACCCGGGTCGCTCACCTTGAGCACGTCGTCGCACGCGGTCAGACCTAACACCGTTAGGCCCAGCGCGATCGCGCCGCGCGCCGTCCGGGCGGATCGGGCGGCCATCAGAACGCGACCGCGACGGTCGCGGAGTACCGGCGCGTCTGCGGCACGACCCACGCGTCGTCGCGGTTGAACCGGGCCGCGCCGCTGTAGTTCACCTCGGGGTCGGCGCCGCCGTACCGGGTCCAGATCTTCAGGTTGTGGCCCGCGAGCGTGAGCGTCGCGCGCCGCGCCGCGCCGTGCACGCCGCCGAGCGGCACGTCGTAGCCGATCGACACGTCACGCAGCTTGACGAAGTCGGCCCGCTGGATGTGGAGGAACGTCTGGAACTGGAACTGGCGGGCGAGGACCTCGTCGGGGTCCGCCGCGGGGTTCACCGTCTCCCACGACACGCCGTCGCGGTCGCGCCGGCTGTCCTTCACGTTGAACTGATAGTGGCCGCCCTTGTAGTCGGCGAGCGCGCGCACGCGCAGCCTGCCTAACAACAGCGCCCCGCCGGTGAGCGACAGATCGCGCGTGGGCGCGGACGGTCCCATGTACACGCTCGCCGTGTCGAGCACCGGCCGGCCGCCGACCTTGAGCAGCGTGCCGTCCGCGTTGTACCGCACCCGCTGCGCCCACATCGCGCCGAGCGGGAAGCCCTCCTGGTAGCGCTGCGACGGCGCGTTGAAGCCGAAGACGACCGGCGCGCGGCCGTCGCCGAACGAGACCAGCCGGTTGCGGTTGGTCGCCAGCGAGAGCGCCGCGTCGACGGTCAGCGACTTCCGCCGCACGGGAACGGCGCGCACGAGCACCTCGACCCCGCGGTTCGAGATCTCGCCGAGGTTGGTGAGCAACTGGTCCGCGAATCCGGTGGACGGCGGAACGGGCACGCCGATGAGCGCGTCACGCGTGGTCTTGTCGTAGTAGCTCACGTCCACGTCCACGCGGTCGCCGAGGAGCGCACTCTCGAAGCCGACCTCGATCTCGGATCCCCGCTCCGGGCGGAGGTTCGGGTTACCGGTCGACGCGTAGTGCAGCGCGGACTGCGTGCCGTTCGCGAAGGTGACCACCGACGCGGTGTAGGAGCGCTCCGCGTCGAACGGACGTGGGGCGTTGCCGGCCTGGCCCCACGCCGCCCGCAGCCGCAGCGCGTCGACGCCGGGCACCGTGACGTGCCGCGCGTCGGAGACCACGTACGAGACGGACGCCTTCGGGTAGACCACCGCCTTCAGCCGGGAGCCGAACGCGGAGTTGTTGTCCACGCGCGCGGCGAGGGTGACGAAGAGTCGGTCGGCGAGCGAGAGCTGCTGCTGCGCGTACACGCCCAGCGACTTCTGCTCGGACGACGACGCGGTGCCGTGCGTGACCGCGGCCGCGGCGACCGACCGCAGCGCGCCGCTGCCGACGTCGGTGCCGATCGCGTCGGTCCGCCGGAACACGTCCGCCAGGTACTGCATGCCTAACGACGTGTGCGAGACGAGCGCGCGGGACCACCGTCGCGTCGCGGTCGCGTCGTAGCTCAGCGTGACGTCCTGGCTCTCGGGGCGGCCCTCGGCGATGAGCCCCTTCGTGTTGTCGAGGCCGAGGCTCCCGCGGGCCACGAAAGGGCGCCGGCCGAGCGGGTCGGGCGCGAAGTAGAGCTCCGCGCGCCCCACGTTGGCGTCGAGCCCCACCCGGATCACGTTCGCGAGCCAGGACGTCGGCGCGTAGTCCATCGTCGACGCGACCGTGAGCCGGTCGGCCCACGTCTGGTTGTCGTAGACGTCGGCCACCTCCGGCGTGATCGACGAGTAGTCGCGTCCGCCGGGGAACGTGTACGCCCGGCCCGGCGCCGCGAGGTAGCTGCTGAAGATCAGGCCTAACGGCCCGGCGTCGTCGTTGAGCGGCAGCCGGATGTGAGCCTTGGCGAGCGCGACGTCGGTCGTGAAGGTCATCGCGCGCGACGGCGCGAGCGTGACGTTGCTGCGGAGGGAGCGGCGCTCGGCGGCGTTGTTGTGGAACACGCCGTCCTCGCTCGACGTGCCGGCCGAGACGTAGAACGTGTACCGGTCCGCGCCGCCGCTCGCGGAGAGCAACACCTTGGAGAGCCCCCCGGTGCGCAGCGCGCGGCCGTCGCTGAGGGGGCGGAACGAGATGACGTCGCCGAGCGCCTTGCCCTCGAAGCCGGGCCAGGTCACCGTGTCGGCGAGGCGCTCGGCGGTCGCGATCGCGAAGTTCACCGGTCGCAGGCGCGTGTCCCAGTCGGACCGCCCGACGTCGACGCGCGCCTCCCACGCGACGCGGCCGGGGCGCCCGCGCTGCGTGAAGATCTGGATCACCCCGGCCGCCGCTTCGGCGCCGTAGAGCGTGGACGCCGCCGGTCCCTTGATCACCTCGACGGACGCGATGTCCGCGGGGTTGATGGCGTCGAGCGCCGTCGTGGCCTGCCCGAAGACGTCGTAGTTGCCCTGGTCGCGCGTGCTCACGCGCACACCGTCGACGTAGATCGTCGGGTTGTTGGAGGCGCTCAGGGAGCCGGCACCGCGCAGACGGAACGCGGCCGCGGTGCCCACCGTGCCGGAAGGCGGGAACACCGTGAGCCCGGGGGCCTTCGCCTGGAGCACCTCGGTGAGGTTGGCGACCGCGGACGCGCCCACGATCGCGCGCGCGTCGACCACGGCGACCGAGTGGCCCACCGCGCGCCGGCGCGTGTCGCCGAGCGAGCCGGTGACGACGACCGCGTCGAGCTCGACACCGCTCGCGGCCATCGACAGCGCGACCGTGTCGATACCGTTAGGCACCAGCGAGAACGCGGCCGACGCCGGCGTGTGGCCGAGGGCGCGTGCGCGCAGCTCGCCGGCACCGGCGGGGACGTTCGTCAGGCGGAAGCGTCCGTCGGCGTCCACCGACGTGACACGCTGCGTGCCGGTGAGGGTCACCTGGGCCGCGGCCACCGGCGCCCCTGTGGCCGCGTCGGTCACGCGCCCGACTACGGTGCCGGTCTGCGCGGCCGCCGCACGCGCGGCGAGCGCGAGCGCGGCGAGTGCCGCGCGCGCCGGAAGTGCCGGATGCCTAACGCGTGCCGATTGCGTCCACACGGTCGCCTCCTGGAGATCGGCCGTACCGTGCTGCCGCGGCGGGCGTCTGCGTCGACGTGCCTAACGCGGGCCTAACGTTCGCGGGCGAGCTGCTCCCGGAGTCGGCTCAGCCAGTTGACGACGAGCACCGCCTCCGAGCTTCCGCCGGTGATCATGAGGAAGCCCGAGCCGTCGGGCGCGACGTCGTAGTTGCGGTGCGGCATCGCGCCGTCGAAGGAATCCTTGAAGAGCCGGCGGCGCGACGTGACCGCGAGCGCCGGCGTCGTGATGTCCACCGCCATGAACGCGCCCTTGTTGCGGTAGTAGACCCGGTGCCCGTCGGGCGACCAGGCGGGCTCGCTGCCGCCGCCGTCGGAGATCCGCACGGCAGCTCCGGGGCCCGGGACCGGCCGCACGTACACTTCCTTCTCCCCCGTCGCGTCCGACACGTCGGCCAGCCAGTGTCCGTCGGGCGACAGCGCGGGCATGTACTCGATGAACCGATCCTCCCGCAGGCCGCGAGGCGGACCGGCGCCGTTCATGGACGCGAACCAGACGCTCACACCGTCGGGCGACGAGTGGTTCTTATGGTACACGACGGTCTTGCCGTCGGGTGCCACGCTCGGCCCGAACGCACCCTGCGTCCCCACGATCGGCGTTGCCGCGGCGCTGCCGTCGACCCGCTGCGACATGAGCCCACGCAATGGCACCATGAAGACGATGCGCCGTCCGTCCGGGGTCCAGGTCGGATGGAGCGCGCGCCCCGTGGTCGTGAGCTGTGCCGGGGTCTGCGTCGCGACGTCGTAGACCCACACGTCGTTGCCGCCGTCGCCGGTGACCGCCTGCACCGCGACGCGCTTGCCGTCGGGCGAGAAGCGCGGATACATGAACGAGCCGCGGGTGCCCGGGAGCAGCGCGTGCACGGCGCCGGCGGAGTCCACGAGCACGAGCGAGTTGGTCCGCGGCTTTCGCACGTAGAGCAGGGTGCCGTCATCGGCGAGCGCGCCCGTCTCCACGCTCCCCGCACTTTCCTCCAGCACGCGGACCGGCTGTCCGACGATCCGCTGATGCCTCACATCGAGCCGCACCGCCATGATGGCCAGGCCGTCGGCGCTCGAGTAGAGCAGCCACCCGTCGACGAACGCGATCGCGTGGCGGGCGGTCACCCCGAGCCACACGTGCGGCGAGACCGACGTCGCGCGCTCGGACGGGCCACGCGCGGACGGGCCGCGCGCGAGCGACGCGATGGCGAGCGGACCGACGATGCGCCCCCGGCCCCCGTGCAGGCCGATGGTGAAGACCACCGCATGCCCGACCGGAAGGACGAGCGGCGACTCGTGCCTCGACTCGCCGCGCGCGGAGTCCGGCCGCGTGAGCAGCGTGCCGACGGCGGCTCCGTTAGGCGCCTGCCGCGCCAGCCCGCGCGACGTCTGGTCTTCCGTGACGATGGCGCTGTCGCCGTCCCACCCGCCGTTGCCGTAGCGCCACGCGCGGCTCGCGCGCCTCGCGCGCCTCCCGTCGCCGGCGGCGGTCGTGATGGACACCATCCGGCGCGCGCGGGAGATCAGCATGAACGAGAGGCGCCGGCCGTCGGGGGCGACGAACGGGGCGCTCGCGCCGGCGGTGCCCGGGAGCGCGCGGGGCGCCGACTGGTCGAGCGGCTGCAGCATGAGCGGCCGGTCCGTCTCGACGGTGCCGGTGTACACCAGCGCGCGGCCGTTCGGCGTGATGGTGACGTCGCCGAAGATCGTCTGGTCGACGAGACCGGGGTACGAGCTGCGCATGACCTCCGCGGGCGCGGCGGGTGGGCGCAGCGCGGTCCACGCGGCCGTCGTGAGCGCGGCCGCGGCGACGGCGCCTAACGCGACGCGCGCGGTGCGCCACCGCGCCGCCGCTGGCGCGTGCGTGAGCGACTCGCGGCCGAGCGCGTCGGCGAACTCGTGCGCCGTCGCGTGACGGTCGGCGGGGAGCTTCGACAGCGCGCGGGCGAGCGCCGCATCGACGTGCGGCGGGACGCTCGGGCGCACCGTGCGCACATGGGGCGCGGGCTCCGCGAGCACTCTCGCGATCACCACCTGCGCGGTGCGGCCGGTGAACGGCGGGTCGCCCACCAGCAGCTCGTAGAGCACGCACGCCAGCGAGTAGACGTCGCTCCGTCCGTCGAGCGCGGCGGCGCCCGCGGCCTGCTCGGGGCTCATGTACGGCGGGGTGCCTAACGAGCTGCCGGGCCGCGTGATGCGCTCGGCGCCGGCGGCCTGCGCGACCTCGACGGCGAGCGCGATGCCGAAGTCGGCGACGAGCGGCCGCCCCTCGTGCAGCAGGATGTTCTCGGGTTTGACGTCGCGGTGGACGACGCCGCGGCGGTGCGCGTAGTCGAGCGCGAGCGCCACCTCGGTCACGATGCGCACCGCGTCGTCCACCGGGAGCTGCTGCTCGCGCTGGATCCGCGCGCGCAGCGTCTCCCCCTCGACGACCGGCATCACGTAGAAGAGTAGGCGGACCCCGTGTGGGTCCACCGCCTCTCCCGAGTCGAACAGCGGCAGGATGTTCGGGTGCTGCAGCGCCGCCGTCGTCCGGATCTCGGCGAGGAACCGCTCGGCGCCCAACACGGCGGAGAGCTCGGGGTGGAGCACCTTGATGGCAACGCGTCGCTCGTGCTTGACGTCGTGCGCGAGGTAGACGGTGGCCATGCCCCCCTCGGCCAGCTCCCGCTCGACGCGGTAGCGCTCGCCGATGGCGGGGCGCAGGCGGGCGAGCAGGTCGTTCGACTCGGCGCGCGCGCGCCGGAGCGGGAGACCCGCGCCTAACGCGTACCGGTCGTCGGACAGGTCGGCGTCGGCGAGCAGCGGGGCGGCGAGCTCGCCGGCCGGCCGCGCCAGGAACGCCCAGCTCGCGCCCGTGCGCTCGCCCGACACCGTTAGGCGCGCGACGAGATCGCGCAACGCGTCGTCGCCTCCGCACGACGCATCGAGAAACGCGGGCCGCGCGTCGGACGGCAGCGCGAGCGCCTCCTCGACGAGCGCGCGCACGCGCGCCCACCGCTCGGGCGACAGCGGCGCGGCGTCTCCGCGCGGTGCGTTAGGCGGTTTCACGGCGCAACGCCTCGTGCAGCCACGCGCGCGCCATCTGCCAGTCGCGAGATACGGTCCGCTGCGACACGCCGAGCGCCTCCGACGTCTCCACTTCCGTTAGGCCGGCGAAGAAGCGGCACTCCACGACGCGGGCCAGCCGCTCGTCCATCCGGCGAAGCCCCTCGAGCGCCTCGTCGAGCGCGAGCAGCGAGTCGGCGCGGTCGTCGATCGAGATCGCCGCCGAGTCGCCGTGCTCGAGCAGGTCGAGCGGCACCACGGTGCGGTCCGGTCCGCCGCGGCGCGCGGCCCGATGCTGCCTGGCGTAGTCGATCAGCACGCGGCGCATCGCGCGCGCCGCGAGCGCGAAGAACTGGCCGGGGCTCGCCCACTCGACGTGCGTCTGCTCGGCGAGTCGCAGGTAGGCCTCGTGCACCACGGCCGTCGTCGACAGCGTGTGGCCGCGCGATTCGGCGCCGAGCTGTCGATGCGCGATGCGCTTGAGCTCGCGGTAGACCAGGGGCATGAGGCGGTCCATCGCCTCCGGGGCGCCGCGGCTCAGCGCGGCCAGCGCCTCCGTGATCTCCTGCTCGTGTTGCTCGGGCATGCGCGCGGGGCGACCAGAGTCGCGAGCCACCACGCCGACATCGACATGGCGTCTTTCGCGCGGATCCCCCGCGTCAGCTCGTGCGGCGTCGAGACGCCGTGCGGCCCAAGGTACGGGCGATGTGTGCGGTAGGCAACACACGCGTGGCCGCGCTGCCTCACCCACGCCACTGGCGCACCGATGCGGACCACCGTGAAAGACAGCGCGCGCATGCCGTTGCTTCTCCCCTTCCTGGCGCTCGCGCTGACCGCGTGCGGCGACCCGACGTCGACGCCGACGCCCGACCCCGAGCTGTCCGCCGCGGCGGGGCCGAGTCTCTCGTGGAACGCGACGGCGCGCGACCTCATCACGTCGCGCGCCGTCGCCTCGCCGACGACGCAGATCCGCATTCTCACGTATCTCTCCGTCGCGCAGTACAACGCGATCGTCGCCGCCGAAGACGCGAAGCAGGGCAGTGGCCCCGCCGCCTCCGCGGCCGCCGCGGCGGCCGGCGCATCGCTCGTCGTGCTGAAGAGCTTCTTCCCGCTGGACTCGGCGCTGCTCGACGAAAAGCTGCGGGCGCAGAAGGCCTCGACGCCGTGGCCCGAAGGCACCCGGGACCTTTCCGCCGGCGAGGCGATCGGGCGCGCGACCGGCGCCGCCGTCCTCGCGGAGGCGGCGACCGACAAGACGGACCTCACGACGCGGCCGGCGAATCCGGGTGGTCCGGGCACGTGGACGGGCGTGAACTCGCTGCGCGGCTTCATCGGCGCGCGGACGTTCGCGCTCACGTCGGGCGATGAGTTCCGTCCGGCCGCGCCGCCGGCGTTCGGCTCCGCGACGTTCAACGCCGCGCTCGCGGAGATCCGCGCGTTGTCCGACAGCCTCACACCCGCGCAGCTCACGATCGCGCAGGACTGGGCGCCGAGGACCGGCGCTTACATGAACGGCGTGGCCGCCGGCATGATCGTCGACGACCACCGCTCCGATCGCGACGCTGCGCGCATCCTCGCGCTCGCGAACATGGCCGCGTTCGACGTCGCGAACGCGTGCTTCGACGCGAAGCTCGCGTACTACTTCATCCGGCCGTCGCAGGCCGATTCGCTGATCAAGCTCCCGATCGGGCTGCCCAACCATCCGTCGTACCCGAGCGGCCACTCGTGCTTCACCGCGTCATACGCGACGGTGCTCGCGAGCGAGTTCCCGACACAGAGCGCGCGCCTAACGGCGATGGTGGAGGAGGCAGGGCTGTCGCGGATGTACGCCGGGCTGCACTACCGCTTCGACTGTGCGGCGGGCCAGGCCCTCGGACGGCAGGTCGCGGAGAACGTGCTGCGCGTGATGGGCACGAGCCGCTCGGCGATCCGGCTGCGTTGAGGCGCGCTCCCATGCGAAACCGGAATCCTTGCGCGCGCGCCGACTGTACTCCCATGAGGCGCGCACCGCGCGCCCGCGCTCACTGCTTGACGGCCGCCTTTCTCTGCACCGCCGGCGCCGTCGCCTTCGCCTGCTCCGACTCGACGCCCTCGACGGCGCCCTACAAGGCCGGCACGTTCTTCGGTCCGGTCACGCAGATGGCCGGCGGCAGCGGCCGCGCCTACATCACGCTCGACCACGCCGGCGCGCCCACTGAGCTCGGCGTGGCGCTGGCCGAGGGGGCGCTCGCCGGCCTGCCTAACGCGTCGACGGAGTACGTCTTCGTGCTCCCGGCGCAGGCGTCCGCCACGCCGTACACGCACGCCGTGATCAACTGGGAGCCGTCGGGCCACATGCCGCCGGCGTACGCCGTGCCGCACTTCGACTTCCACTTCTACACGATCGCGCCGGCGGAGCGGGAGGCCATCGTCCTCACGGATCCGCAGGTCGCCGCGAAGATCGCGCGGCTCCCCGCGGCCGAGTTCATCCCGGCCGGGTACATCCTCGGCATGGCCAGCGCGCGCATGGGCCAGCACTGGCGCGATCCGTCGGGGCCCGAGTTCAACGGGCAGCCGTTCACGTCGACGCTCATCTACGGCTCGTACGACGGCGCCGTCTCGTTCGTCGAGCCGATGATCGCGAAGTCGTACCTCGAGACGAAGCCGACGGCGGTCGTGAAGCCCATCAAGCTCCCCGCGCAGTACTCGGTACGCGGCTATCAGGCGACGACGTACACGGTCGGCTGGGACGCCGCGACAAAGGAGTACCGCGTCGCGCTCTTCGGGCTCGTGCAGCGTTAGGCGGCGCCATGCGAACCCTCATCCGCTTCGCGCTCGTCATGTTCGTGCTCGGGTGCACCGACGCCGCCTCCGTCACGCTCCCGGCGGCGGCGACCCCGCCCGTGGTGCGGGGCGGCGCGAGTGACACGACGCTCACGGTCACCGTCGCGCGCGGCGTCACCGGCAACGTCGCCGTCGACTTCGCGACCTGCGCGGCCGACGACCGGCCGATCTGGTTCGCCCATCAGGACGGCGACGGCGCGTGGACGCCGATCCTCGACTCGGCCGGCGTCTATCGATTCGACGTCACGGCCGACCGAGGCGGCTACGCGTTCGTGGCGGCCAAGTCGGGCGGCGCCATCGTGCAGCTCGCGACACGCGCCGAGCTCACGCGCGCGGCGCACGTGCGGTGCGCACCGACGCCGACCGGGCTGAAGTCGATCTCCGGCACGCTCGCGCCTTCCCCTGTGGGCACCTCCGACGTCGTCTACGTCGGCCTCGGCGGACCGAACCCGGGCCGAGAAGGGTGGGGCCCGATCGAGACGAATCCCTTCACGCTGACCGGCATCGCGGCGGGCGGTCGCGATCTCATCGCGTACCGCTCCGACCCGTCGGGCTTCGGCCCCACCGAGCGCGCGCTGATCCGGCGCGATCAGGATCTCCCGGACCGCGGATCGTTAGGCACGATCGACTTCACCGGTGCGGACGCGTTCGCGCCCGCGACGGCCGCGCTGACGATCACCGGTGTGCGCCCGTTCGATCAGGTCGGCCACGGCATGTCGTACCGCACGGGCGCGGCGTGCGCGCTCTACGACCTGTACGACCAGCTCCAGAGCAGCGCGGCCGTCACGATGCGCGGCATTCCCGCCGCGCGGCAGCGGGAGACCGACTTCCATCAGGTCGGCGTCTCCGGGGTCGAGGGGACGTTCGCCCGCTACGCGTACGAGTCGTTTCACACGCTCACCGATCGCGTCGTCGCGCTTCCCGCCGCGCTTCCAACGATCACCGCCACGGCGCCGGCGGGCGGACACAAGCGCATCCAGGTGGCGTTCACGCTTCCGCCGGAGTACCGCAACGGCGTGGTGGAGCTGTGGATGGGCGGCGGCCGCGGGTACACCATCGTGACCGCGTCGTCGGCCTGGCTCGGCGGGCCGAGCGTGACGCTGGCGGTCCCCGACCTCGCGCGGGTGACGGGATGGCGCAGCGCCTTCCTGCCGCCGCCGGACAGCACGGTGTGGTGGGGGCTGCACGCGACCGGCGCGAACGAGGCGGCGTCAGGCGGCCCCTGCGCGGAGCACGCCCGGTCGGTCAGCGCGCTCGTGAACGGACGCCGGTGACCCGATCGCTTCCTGCCTAACGCCACGACGTCGAGAGGAGCCATGACATGCGACCACGCCTGACGCGATCGGCTCTGCCGGCACTCTTCCTGGCCGCGGCGGGCTGCGGAGAATCGTACCCGACCTCGTGGCCGTCGGCGCCGCGGGCGTACACGCCGCCCCCCAAGCTCACCTCGATCTCGCCGAACCTGGGCTCGACGGGCGGCGGGGCGTACGCAACGATTCGCGGCACCGAGATCCCGCCCGGCGCGAGCGTGACACTGGGGGGCGTCCGCGTGGTCGGCGTGCGGTACGATCTCGGGGTGCCGAGCGGCACCGCGGCGTACATCACGACCCCGGCCCACGCCGCCGGCGTGGTCGACCTGGTGGTGACGGAGCCGGGCGGCGGTGCCGACACGCTGGTCGCGGCGTACACGTACGTGCCGCCCACGTCGTTCGACTTCAACGGGACGTGGGGGGGCTTCGCCGACTGGCAGGAGGAGCTCGTGGTGACGTTCAGGATCGAGCACGACGCGCTCGTCAGCGTCTCCTGCGTCGACCGCGCGACGTTGAGGTTCGCGACGCCGCCGGCGGTGCGCGACGGCGCGTTCTCCTACCGCGGCGCGGACGGCGTCTCCGTCACGGGACGCATCGTCATGTCGGGCTACGCGGTCGGGACGCTGGATCTTCCCCCGTGCACCGGGATCACGTGGCAGGCCGGCAAGAGTCCGGAGCCGTGACGCGCCCGGGGTCCGCGCCGGCGCGAGAGCCTAACGCACTCGCCCGTACTTCCGCATCGCCGCCATCAATCGATCGTGGGGCAGCGCGTGCACCGTGACGTCGTCGGCGCCGGTCATCGTCCTCGCCGCGAGCAGCGCGTTCAGGATCGCCTCCTCGGTCGCCTGCACGGTGGCGCCGAAGATCGCGTTCATGCGCGCGTTCGGCAGCATCTCGACGCGCGCCACATCGGCATCGCCGGCCGAGTTGGGGTTCGCGGTGGAGAACGCGACGAAGATGTCGCCCGAGGAGTTCTCGCCGCGCCCGCCCGTGCGGCCGACGCCTAACGACACGCGCGTGGCGACGCGCTTGAGCTGGTGCGGGAGCAGCGGCGCATCGGTGGCGACGACGACGATGATGGAGCCGGCGCCGGCGTCGTCGGCATCGGTGCCGTTAGGCCGGCCGGGGAGCAGGTCGGGGATCTCCTCGCCCACCGGCACGCCGGCGATGCGCAGCTCGCGCCGCGCGCCGTAGTTGCACTGCACCAGGACGCCGACCGTGTAGCCGCCGGCGGCGGTGTCGAGCTTCCGCGACGCGGTGCCGATGCCGCCCTTGAAGCCGTGGCAGACCATCCCCGTGCCGCCACCGACGTTCCCCTCGGCGACGGGACCGCCGCGCGCCCCATCGAGCGCCGCGATCGTGTGCGCGGCGGTGACGTGGAAGCCGTTGATGTCGTTCAGCCGGCCGTCCCACGTCTCGGCCACCACGGGGAGGCCCCACGGCTGCATGCCCGGCTTCCCCACGCGCCAGCGCAGGATCGCGTCGCGCACGACGCCGACGCTGTGCGTGTTGGTGATCGCGATCGGACCCTCGAGGAAGCCGCTCTCCTGGAGCCACGTCGTGCCGGTCATCTCGCCGTTGCCGTTCAGCGTGAACCACGCGCCGAACACCGGATCCGCGCTCGCCCGGCCGCGCGGGTGGATGACGGTGACGCCGGTGCGCACGGGCCCCGTGCCGACGACGAGCTTTCCATCGCCGGCGATGAGCGTCGTGTGCCCGACCTCGACGCCGGCGACGTCGGTGATCGCGTCGAGCGCGCCCGGCGTGCCGCCGATCGCCGCGCTCAGCCCGAGCTCGCGCGCCCGCTCCTGCGCGCCCACCGCGCTCACGCTCATGGCGAGAAAGAGAGAGTGCCTAACGAAACGACGCACACGCCACCTCGGCCGTTGCAGAGGCGCTCAGGAGACCTTCTCGAGCGCGTCGGACAGCGTCGAGAAGATCTCGTCGATCTGCCCGCGCTCGACGATGAGCGGCGGCGACAGCGCGATGATGTCGCCCGTCACGCGGATCAGCAGGCCGCGGCGGAAGCACTCCATGAACACGTCGAACGCGCGCGCGCCCGGCTTGCCGTCGCGCGGGTCGAGCTCGATGCCGGCGACGAGGCCCATCGCGCGCAGGTCGATGACGTGCGGCAGCCCGCGCAGCGCGTGCACCGCGTCGGACCACGCGCCCTCGAGCGACGCGGCGCGCGCGAACAGATCCTCGCGCTCGTACAGCTCCAGCGTCGCCAGCCCCGCGGCGCAGGCGAGCGGATGACCGGAGTACGTGTAGCCGTGGAACAGCTCGATGCCGCCGCCCGCCTGCTGCGCGGCGTCCATGATCGCGTCGTGGATCTCGCGCTTCACGACGGCGGCGCCCATCGGCACCGCGCCGTTCGTGATCCCCTTCGCCACCGTGAGCACGTCGGGCGTGACGCCGAACCGCTGCGCGGCGAACGGCGCCCCGAGTCGACCGAAGCCCGTGATCACCTCGTCGAAGATGAGGAGGATGTCGTGCTGGTCGCAGATCGCGCGCAGCCGCTCGAGGTAGCCCGCCGGCGGGAGCAGCACGCCGGTGGACCCCGCCATCGGCTCGACGATCACCGCGGCGATCGTCTCCGCGCCGCGCTCGTGCACCACGCGCTCGAGCTCCTCCGCCAGCTCGGCGCCGTGGGTGGGCTGGCCGCGCGAGAACGCGTTGCGCGCGAGGTCGTGCGTGTGCGGCAGGTGGTCCACTTGCGGCAGGAGCTGCGCGGCGAACGCGCGGCGGTTCGTCTCGATGCCGCCGACGGAGATGCCGCCGAAGCCGACGCCGTGGTAGCCGCGCGCGCGCCCCACGAAGCGCGCGCGATCGGGCTCGCCGCGCGCGCGGTGGTAGGCGAGCGCGATCTTCAGCGCGGTGTCGACGGCCTCGGAGCCGGAGTTCGTGAAGAACACGCGGTCGAGCCCCGCCGGCGTGATCTCCGTTAGGCGCTCGGCCAGCCGGAACTGGAGCGGGTGCCCCATCTGGAACGCGGGGGCGTAGTCGAGCCGTCCGGCCTCGGCGGCGATCGCGTGCACGATCGGCTCGCGGCAGTGGCCCGCGTTCACGCACCACAGCCCCGCCGTGCCGTCGAGGATCCGGCGGCCGTCGTCGGTGGTGTAGTGCATGTCCTTCGCGGCGGCGAGCAGCCGCGGCGCCTGCTTGAACGCGCGGTTCGCCGTGAACGGCATCCACAGCGCGTCGAGCGCGACCTGTTCGGCCAGCGGCTCGGTGAGGATCTCGGTCATCGATGGCGTGGGACGGAGGGCGGATGGTGCGTGCTGCCGGTATATGCCATCCGTCCCACGCCGCTCGCTAGCCTGTCAGTCGGGCGCCCACATGTGGTCGAACGCGTAGCTGCTCGCGAGGTCGCGGTCGTAGCCCCAGGCCCGCGAGTCGAGCCCCTGCCCGACGACCCCGACGGCGTACTGCCAGATGTCGACGTCGCCGATCTCCTGCGCGGCCGCCGGGAGCAGGCCGGGGTCCCGCCCGTCGCCCATGGCGCGGGTGAGCCACACCGCCGGCGCGCGCCCGCCGAGCGTCTTCATCGCCTGCACGATCGGTCCGCCGGGGGCGATGTGGAGCTGGCCGCAGTACAGTCCCCCGAAGCCCTGGCGCGTCAGCGCGTCGTAGCCCTCGCACCAGCCCACCACCCAGTCGGGCGTGAGGACCCAGTGCGGCTCGATGTTGGCGTAGACGAACACGTCGTCGGGGATGTGCAGCCCGCGCGCGAGGCCGACGGCGTTCTTCGCGGCCTCGCGTCCCCACTTCTGGCCGTCCGGCCCCTTCATGCCCGTGTGTGCCTGCGTCGGGCAGTAGATCGGCAGCAGGCTGCAGCCCTGCCCGCGAATGAACTCGATCTCCTTGTCGGTCACCTGCGCGGCGCTCGCGGGGTTCTTGATGTAGCGGCCGACGAACGCCGGTGTGCCGCCCTCGCGCTCGGTGACGTACTCCAGCTTCCCGGTGACCTTCCCGCGGAGCGGTGCCGAGAGGTTCGACGGATTGTACATGTCGATGCCGCGATACAGCTTCGTCGGCGACTGCTTGCTGCGTACGGCGTCCAGCCCTGGCATGTCGGTCCTCCTCCGTTAGGCGCGGCCCGCGGGCCCGCGCGCGATGGTGCCGTGATCAGTCGGGCGGCAAAGCGATCGGCACGAAGTACGTCGGCACGATCACCCGCGTGCGCGGCGATGCGGCCCGCACCTCGGCGACGAACGACTGCACGCGCGCCACGGCGGACGCCTGACTCGCGTCGTACGGGACGTTGAACGCGTCCCAGTGCGTCGGCAGCACGAGCGGCGGGTGGCCGAGCGCGCGCAGCAGCCGCGGCGTGTAGTCGTGAATGGCGGCGCGCTCCGGCATCGCGCCGACGAGCGCGACGTCGGGGCGGAGGCCGTCGACCTCGCGCTCCACGTAGTTCATCGAGCCGAACGCGAGGATCTCGCGGCCGCCGAGCCGGATCAGAAACGCGAGCGTGCCGCCGTCGGCGCGGAAGTCGGCGACGCGGAGCGGCGCCCGGGCGTCGCTCCCGATCGGCGTGGGCGGCGGCCCGTCGAGGTTCGGTCGGACGTACGGCGCGTTGCGGAGCACGCCGTGCAGGCTCGGGATCACGCGCACGGACAGCGCGCCGAGCTGGTAGTCCTCGCCGCCGCGCACGGCGAGGATCTGGCGCCCCGGCACGCCGTACGCGCGCGCGATGCTGCGCGTGGTCTCCGTCCCGATGATCGTCGCGCCGGTCCGGCGCGCGATGTACGGCACGTCGAGCACGTGGTCGACGTGCGAGTGCGTGACGAGGATGAAATCGGCGCGCCGGACGTGCGCGTCGATGACGGCCGTGTCGGACCGTGCCGTGTCCTCACGCGCGAAGAACCGCCGCGAGTCGCCCGGCAGCGTGTCGTCGTTCGGCGCGACGCTGCGCAGCCGCGAGAGGTACGGGTCGACGAGGACGACGATCCGGCCGTCGCTGATCTCCCAGCCGGCGGTGCCGAGGTAGGTGAGCGTCACGCGCGCCTGCGCCGCGGCGCGCGCACCGGCCGCGCAGAGGGCAGCGAGAAGAGCGAGCCTCGCGGCCCATGTCCTGTGCGTCATGGGCGGTATCGTTGGACGTGTGCCACCGCGCTACGGCCGCTCGTACACGACGTGCGCATGGTGCCTGACGCGGATCGCCGCGAGCTCCGCCGGCGAGAGCGGCGACGCCGGCTGCCGCTCCGGCGTGGACGTGTCGCGCAGATACTCCTCGAACCCGGGGTGATCGAAGAAGAAGGCGATCGCGAGCGGCTCGCCGCCGGTGTTGCGCAGCGTGATGCGCGTGCGGCGCGGGATGTAGATCGTCGAGCCGGGCCCGATCGTGCCCGTGTGATCGCCGGCGTCGGCTGCGCCGGCGCCCTTGTGCACGAAGATGATCTCGTCCGCGTCCGGGTGGACGTGCGGCGAGATCGAGGCGCCCGGGCGGATCTCCTCGTAGCCCATCATGAAGTTCGGCGCGCCGCCGTTCCGCCGGTCGACCTTGATGATGAACGGCGCGCCGCCCGCCGTCGCGGCGCGCCGGACGCGGCGCTCGCCCTCGTCGACGGCGAGGACGAGCGGGGTGCCGAACGGGCCGCTCCGCGCCGGGCTCACGCTCGCCCCCTCGTTCGGCATGGCGCTCGGCGCGCGCCCGCAGGCGACGAGCGCGAGCGCGAGCAGCGCGCGGCGGTGTGCCGTCGGTGCGGACATCAATCCTCCGGGCATGAGGGTGCCTAACGCACGACGACCGGGATGCGCGTGACCTGGAGCGGGATCGTCGCGGCGGTCACGCCGCGCCGCACGGTCTCGAGCGGCACCGAGAGCGTGCGCGGCGCGGTGATCACGAGCGTGAGCGAGTCGGGGCGGTCGCGCCGCACCTCGAAGTCGTACGTCTCCCCCGGGCGGAAGCTGAGCACCGCGCGCCGGACGGCCGCCTGCTGCGGCGGGAGGTCGGCGCCGTCCTTCGCGACCGCGCGCCACGTCTGCACCGTGCTGTCGCGGAGGAGCTGCACGAGGCGGTACTCGATCGGCGAGATGTTGATGAACCGGAAGCGGTACGCCACACCGGCGCGCAGCTCCACGGGCGGCGGCGTCTCCAGACCATTCACCGTCGCCGGCGAATCGGCGTTCGGCCCGCCGTAGGTCATGAGGAAGACGCGGTCGGTCGTGTCCAGGCGCGCGCGCTCCGGCGTGACGAGCAGTGCGCCGGACTGGCCCGACGTGAGCTGTCCCGCCTCGCTCATGTGCGTGTGGTACATGAACGTGCCGGCCCGCGGCGGCGTGACGCGGACGACGAACGAGTCGTTCGGCGCGATCGCCGGCGCGACGCGCTGCTGCCACCCGCTCCAGCCGACGACGCCGTCGTAGTAGCTCTCGATCTCGAGCCCGTGCCAGTGGATGCCCGCCATCGCGTGCGAGCGGTTGACGACCGTGATCTCGGTCGGCTCGTGCCGACGGAGGACGAGCGTCGAGCTGACGGTGCGGATCGAATCGGGCGCCGGCGGTGTGGGGCCCTCCTGCAGCACGTAGCTGTAGCCGGGCTGATCGCCGTAGACGTGCGCGCGCTCGGTGACGTAGAGGCGCAGCTTGCGGCGCGGCGCGGGCTCCGGCGTGCGCGACACGACGCGCACGCGTCCGTCGGGCGGCGCGACGTGGATTCCCATGACCAGGCCGGCCATCTCGGACTCGGCGTGGCTGGCGTGCGTCGCGCCGTCGTCCGCCGCGTGGCCGAGCCGCAGCGCGCCGTCGAAGTGCTGCACGAGGTGACAGTGGAAGAGCCAGTTGCCGGGCCGCGTCGGCGTCCACGTCACCGTCATCGTCGTCTGGTGCTCGATCACCTCCGTGACCGCCTTCCGCCGCTCGCCGGGCGCGTAGATCGTGTCGCGCGGCCCGTCGCTCTTGCTGTCGACGTCGAAGTAGAACCCGTGCAGGTGCATCGGGTGCGGCGCCGGCGTGCCGTTGACGATGCGCCAGCGGACCGTGTCGCCCACCGCGTACGACAGTCGCTCGGTGTACGGCCACGACAGGCCGTTGACGGTGAACAGGATCCACCGCTCCGGCGGAGCCAGCTCGCGGCGGAGGACACGGTCGGCCGCCTCGGACTTGACGCCTAACGCGGCGACGGTGTCGGAGAAGAAGTTGATCACGAGCACGCGCTCGTGCTTCGGCGGCGTGGCCCCCGCGGGGTCGACGATGAACGCACCGACGAGCGGCGCGTGGCGCCCTCTCGGCAGGACCTCGGTCTTTCCGCCGTACAGGTACGTCCCCGGCGCGTCGACGCGGAAGCGGAACGCCTGCGTCGCGCCCGGCGCGATGTCGACCGAGTCGAGCGACTCGCTCTGGTGCTCCTGCAGCCCGGCGAGCCGGAGCCGCTTCGGCAGCGTGTTGCGCACGGTGACGTGCAGCTCCGTGCCGGCCGGCACGCGGATCAGCGGCCCCGGGATGCTCGGCGGCCTGCCCGCCTCGGCGAACGCGTACACCGGCAACCCCGGACCGGCGTCCGTCTCGGGATACCAGGTCGCCTCGCGCGCCTCGAGCTCGAGGGTGAGCACGCCGTGCGCGAGATGCCCGGCGGCGACGCGGTTGTCGTTAGGCACCACCTCGGGCGGGGCGGCGTGATGCGCCGCGGCGAGCGTGAGCATTGCGAGCGGCAGCAATGTCGGCCTCATGGAACCTCCTGGCCGCCGCCGGGATCCCGGCAGCCCGACAGCGGCGTTAGGCGTCAGCGGGACGAGGTCGTCGGACCGTGGCGTGGCCGTGCAGCGGAAATTACACTACGCTATCGTATCGAAAATAACAAGCGTCGCGTCGCTGCCGGTCCGGCTGGGCGACCTCGTCTTGTCGCCGCCGCGGCGACCCATTCAGTTCCGCCCCATGGCACCCCGACACCGGCGCGAAGACCAGGAGCCGCCAGAGGTACGGGGCCCAGCGGCCCGCCCACACGGCCGGCCGCGCGGCCGCCCCCGCAGCGCGACGGTCCACGAGGCCATCCTCGCCGCCGCGGTCGCGCTCATCCGGGAGTCCGGCTACGACATGCTGGCCATCGAAGCGATCGCCGAACGCGCCGGCGTCGCCAAGACCACCATCTACCGGCGGTGGCCCACGAAGGAGCTCCTCGCCGCCGAGGCGATCGAGCGGCTCGTGCTCGCCATCCCGCTCCCCGACACAGGGAGCGTCGAGGGGGACGTCCTCGCGCTCATGACCGTCACGCGCGGGATGTACGCGGCCCCCGGTACGGTGTCGCTGCTCCCGGCGCTCGTCGCGGCCATCGCGCGCAGCCCGCGCGTCGCCGAAGCCGTCCGCGGGGGCTGGCCGCGGCCTGGAGCGCCGCGATGGCCGCCGTCCTGCGCCGAGGCATCGCCCGCGGCGCGCTGCGCGCCGACGCCGACGTCACGCTCGCGCTCGAGCTGCTCGCCGGGCCGCTGTTCTACCGGTACCTGTGGCTCGGCACACCGATCGACGAGCCCTACGTGCGCGCCGTCGTCGCAGCGGTACTGGACCACCTCATGCCCCGGGCCCGCGGCGCGCCGGGCGGATCGAACGCGCCGGACCCGTGAGCAGCGCGACGTCGCCCAGCTCCGCTGCGCGCGAGAAGCCAAGTGCACGAGTTACCCGGCCGCGTCGGGAGCCGGACGCCTGGCCGCGGTGGCGCGCGCGGCGAGCGCCGCGAGCCCGATGCCTAACAGCGTTAGGCTCCCGGGCTCCGGCACGGCGGTCGGCGCCGCGCGCACGGCGAACACGGGCCCGTTCACCGCGAACCAGCCGGCCGGCGGCGCGCCCGTCTGGTCCAGCACGAGCGAGTCGAAGTCGGTGGCCGCGCCGAGCGAGAGCAGGCCGATGAACGGCGCGCTGCCGTCGCTCGACGCGTGCGAGAACCCCGGGGGCGACAGGAACGTGCTGCCGACGAACGTGCCGCCGCGGTACGCGTCGAGGAACGCGGCGAACGCGCCCAGCCCGTGCGTCGACAGGTTCAGCCCGAACGCGGCGATCGGCTGGCTGAACGTGAACGTCAGCGGCGCCAACCCGGTGAGCGGCACGAGGTTCGTCGACAGCAGGTGCTCGCACGGAAAGAAGTCGAGCATGTCCTGCCCGCACGGCGCCTGGTCCTCGCGCGACATCGGTCCCCCGCCGGACGTCGTCATCGTGACCTGCACGCCGCCGACGCCGAGCGTCGTGCCGCTCGGGACCACGGTGCCATCCGGGCCGAGGGTGGCCCAATCGATGGTGGTGCCGGTGATCCCGCTCCGCGTCGGGACGCCGACGATCTGCGCCGCCGCCGGAGGGGCGGCGACGACCAGGCCGCACAGCAGCGCGAGCCGGCTCCGCCGCGGGCTACGCATGGACCCGACTCCGGCGGCCCCACGCGCCGAGCGCGGCGAGCCCGGTGCCTAACAGCGCGACGCTCGCCGGCTCCGGCGCGGTGGTGCCCGGTCCGGGCGGCGGGCCGCCGACCCGTCCGATCACGACGTCGTCCGCCACGTACCAGCCCGCGCCGTGTTGGTCGAACGTCACGCGGTCGATGCCGGTCCAGTTGAACACCGTCGTCGCGTAGCTGGCGCCGAGCGGCACGTCCATCTGGAAGAGCTGCGCGGCGCCGTTGTAGCCGGTGACCGTCGTGCTCCCCGCGGGTGGGACGCCCGGGAACGGCGCCCACGCGATGAAGGCGATGGAGCCGAGGGTGAACGTGCCCGGCGACGCGAGGGCGAAGCCGCTCGGCGCACCGTTGCCGGGGAAGCCGACGTTCGGCATCGACGCCGCCGCCACCGCGCCGAACGGGTCGTTCGTCGTGTCAAGCACGTACACGTTCAGCCAGTCGAAGCCGTGATATCCGTTCGGTATCGCCGCGAACTGGGTGGGAACCAGGTCGTCGAACCCGATGGTCTGCGCGCTCGCCGCGTTCGGCGGCAGGGCGCCGAGCAGCAGGGCGCCGACGGCCAGCAGCAGTTGCTTCTTCGTCATCCGTGTCTCCCCCGAGTGATGGACCGCGGCCGCAGGGCAGGCTGCCGCCCTGGCGGTTCTCGTCGCCGCGGTGCGTATTGGTCCGGTGCTGCGGCCCCATGGTGGTCCGCGCCCGTCACGCCGCCCGACACGCCGCCGTCATTTGCGAGTTGACACCTCGAGCGCGCCGTCGCGGGGCCCGAGCCCGCCGTCGTTCGTCGTCCGCTGCCGCCTGTTGGGCGCCATCGACGTGCGCGACGCCGCCGGCGACGAGGCGCGCGTGCTGCTCGTGCAGCCGAAGCGGCTCGCCCTGTTCGCGTATCTCGTCCTCAAGGGGCCCGACCGGCTGACGCGCCGCGACTCGCTGCTCGCGCTGTTCTGGCCGGAGTCGGCGGACGACGCGGCGCGCCACTCGCTGCGCCAGGCGGTGCACGGGATCCGGCAGGCGCTGGGGTCCGACGTGATCGCGCGGCGCGGCAACGACGCGATCGGCGTGGGCGCGGGGCAGGTGTGGTGCGACGCGGCGGAGTTCGAGCGCGCGGTGTCCGAGCGGCGGTACGAGGACGCGCTCGGCCTCTACGGCGGTGCGCTGCTCGACGGCTTCCACGTCGCGGGCGTCGCCCCGGAGCTCGAGCGGTGGGTGGACGGTGAGCGCGCGCGGCTGCACGGCATGGCGCTCGGCTGCGCCCACGCGCTCACCGACGACGCGGAGCGCGTCGGCAACCTGCCGCTGGCGCTGCACTCGGCGCGCGACACCGTGCGACTGGCGCCGCTCGACGAGCGCGCGTTCCGTCGGCTCATGATGCTGCTCCACGCGACGGGCGACCGCGCGGGCGCGCTCCGGGCGTACGAGTCGTTCGCGGCGCGGATGGCGGCGGAGCTGGAGGCGGAGCCATCGGCGGAGACGCAGGCGCTGGCCGACCGGGTGCGACGCGAGGTCGCGGTCGGGGGCGCGACCGCGGTGCGTTCGGAGGAGCCGGCGCGCGTCGGCTCGGTACCGCCGGTGACGTCCGGCGACGTGATCCTGGGCGAAGGGGGGGGAGCCCCCCCAGGACCTAGGTACCGGAGCCGGTCGCGGCGCGCCGCGGCCGTCGCCGCGACGGCGCTCGTGGCCGTCGGCGCCCTCGTCGCGGCCGGCGCGGCGCTCGTGACGCGCGCGCACGCCCGCACGCCCGCGGTGCTCGCGGTCGGCACCCTTCGCATCCAGGCGCGCGACACGTCGCTGTCGCCGCGCCTCGTGCGCGAGCTGCTGTCGACCGATCTCGCGCGGCTGCAGGGGATCGGGGTGGTGAGCGCCGAGCGCGTCGACGAGCTGACGGCGCGCGACGCCCGCGGCGACACGGTGCGCGTCTCCGACGTCGCGCGGCGCGCCGGCGCGACCGACGTCGTCGAGGGGATCCTCTCCGGCGGGTCGGGCCACCCTCTACGTCTCGACGTCCGGCTCGTCGACCCCGCGGGCGGCATCATCCGCGGCGCGCGGGTGCTGGCGGCGGCGGACGTCTTCGCGCTCGCCGACTCGACGACGGGATGGGTGGCGGCGCTCGTCGGACAGACCGCGCCGCAGCGGCCGCTCGCCGAGGTGACGAGTACGTCGCTCGTCGCGCGGCGCTTCTACGACGAGGGGCTCCGCGCGCTGAACCAGGGCGACACCCCGGCGGCGCTGCGGCTGTTCCGCGCCGCGCTCGCCGACGACTCCACGTTCGCGATGGCGGCGTACTACGCGGGCGTGACGGCGCAGGGGCTCGTCGGCGACGCGGTGGCGCTGCCGCTCATGGCGCAGGCGCTCCGACTGTCGCGCCGCGGTCCCGAGCGCGAGCGGCTGTTCGCGGCGACGACGTGGGCCGCCGCGACGAACGACCCGCGCGCGGTGGCGACCGCCGAGTCGCTCGCCACGCGCTACCCGCTCGAGCCCGACGGCGAGCTGTGGCTCGGGCAGGCGCTCGTGTGGGCGGGGGATCGCGGGCGCGCCATCCCACACCTGCGCAACGTCATGGCCCGCGACGCGTCGACGCTCGACGCGGCGCCTAACGACACCGCGCGGCAGCGGCTGCCGTGCCGCGCCTGCGCCGCGCTCGGCACGCTCGTCGGCGCGTACGTCGAGGGCGATTCGCTCGACCTCGCCGAGCGCGAGGCGCGCGACTGGACGCGGCGCCAGCCGGCGAACGCGGAGGCGTGGCGCACGCTGTCGGACGTGTACGAGCTCGAGGACCGGATCGCCGACGCGCTCGCGGCGCGGCGCGAGGCGTCGCGTCGTGCGGGGCGCGACCTCGCCGACGCGACGTACCGCGCGCGGCTCGCCATCCGCACCGGCGACTTCGCGACGGCCGATCGCCTGCTCACCGACCGCGCTGCGGACGGCGAGCTCGCCGCGCGCGTCGAGGCGCTCTGGTGGCTCGCGATCAGCCTGCGGCACCAGGGACGCGCCGCGGCCGCGTTAGGCGCCGCCGATCGCGTCGTCGCCCTCGACGACTCGGCGCGGCGCTCGGGCGGTCACGCGGTCGACGGCGCGTCGCCGGCGCGCCTGCTGCGCGCGGCGATCCTGCTCCAGCTGGGACGCGCGCGCGACGCGGCGTCGGCGTTCGAGGCGGTCGCCGCAGCGCCCCTCGGGTTCCCGGCCGATCCGCCGCTCGCCCTCCCGGGCGTGATCGCGCGGCGCCGCGCGTGGGGGCTCGCGCTCGCGGCGACCGCGTACGCCGCGGCCGGCGACACCACGCCGTTCGGCGGCCTCGCCGACCGCGTGGCGGCCGCGGGCCGCGCGAGCGCGTTCGGCCGCGACCGCCGGCTCGCGTCGTACGTGCGCGGGCTGTCCTACGCGGCGCGGCACGACTACACCGCCGCCGAGGGAGCGCTGCGCGCCGCGATCCACTCGCCGAACAACGGGTTCACGCGCGTGAACCTCGAGCTGGCGCGCGTGCTGGTGGCCGAGCACCGCGCGCGCGACGCCGTGCCGGTGCTCCGCGCCGCGCTGCGCGGCGGCATGGAGGGCTCCAACCTCTACGTCACGCGCACCGAGCTGCAGGACGCGCTCGCCCGCGCGTACGCCGCCGCGGGCGAGGCCGATTCGGCGCGCGTGTATCGTGCGCGCGTGGATGCGGCGTTAGGCCGCGCCCGCCCCGGTCACTCGTAGAGGTCGTCCGGGTTCGCCGCTGCGAGGTCGACGAGGAAGCCGCCGATCCGCTCGGTGACGTCGCGGAAGAAGCGCGCGCCCTTCTCCGGCGTCGCCGCCTTCGGGTCGCCGATGCCGGTGTCCGCGGTCACCTGCGTCCACCGACGCGGCGTCCACGCCCACCGCTCGCGCAGCCCGGCGATCTTCGGCTTGCGCTCGCGCCCCGATCCCGCGTCGCCTAACGGAAGCACGAGGTCCGGGACGAGGTGCTGCATGACGCTCGTCTCGAGCTCGCCCGCGTGGTCGCCGAGGTCCTCGAAGTACTGCTTCTGGTCGAGCACCGTCCACCAGTTGATCTGCACGAGCATGACGCGCGTCGTCGGCTGCAGCTCGCGGATGATCTGCTTGAAGTCGTTGCCCCCGTGGCTGTTCAGCAGCACGAGCCGCCGCACGCCCTGTCCCTCGAGCGCCGACACGACGTCGCGCAGCAGCGCGGCCTGCGTCGACGGGTTCATGTTGATGCAGAACGGGATGTCGAGCTGCGTCGTGTTGACGCCGAACGGCACGGTCGGGAGCACGACGACCTTCGCGCCACGCTCCCACGCGACGCGCGCCGACTCGGCGGCGATGTAATCGGACTCGATGACGTCGGTGCCGTACGGGAGGTGGAAGTTGTGCGCCTCCGTGGCGCCCCACGGCAGCACGGCGACGTCGTACGCGGCGCCGGAGACGAACTTCCACGGCGCTTCGGCGAGGATGTAGGGGCGGAATGGCATGGGCGGGAACCTGTCAGCGCGCCGGCGCGACGGCAATGCGCTGCGTGCCGGTCCAGCGCGCGCCGGCGTCGAGCGTCACGGGCTGCACGACGGCGCCCGCCTCGACGCACACGAAACGGCGCCACCCGTCGGGCTCGAGGTCGGCGATCCCGCGCGCCCGCTCGGCGCCGGGGTTCCACACGACGACGTCGCGGAACCCCTCGGCCCGCACGACGCGCGCACGCCCCGGCTCGCGCACCGTCACCTCGTTAGGCACGTCGAGGTAGACGCGGTCCACCTCGCCGTCGAACCGCACCGCGTCCGCGTCGTCCAGCCGCTCCGCGCCGCGCGCGGTGTTGTCCTGGTAGCGCACGCCGCGGAGCCCCTCCACCGCGACGTCGGCGACGTCGGCGACACGGAGGTACGTGTGGAGCGCCGCGGTGAACGCGATCGCGTCGGCGCCGGGGTTCTCGACGGCGAGCGTGACGGCGAGCGTGTCGTCCGAGAGCACCACGCGCAGCTCGGCCCGGAACGGGTGCGGCCACAGCGCCCGCGTCGCAGCGTCGTCGCGCAGGGCGAGCGTCACGGCGTCCGCCGCGTGCGCGAGGACGTCCCACGCGCGGGTGCGCGCGAAGCCGTGCTTCGGCAGCGGGCCGCGATCGGAGAACTGCGGGAAGACCACGGGCACGCCGCCGCGGATCGCGCTTCCCTCCTCGTACGCGGTACGCGGGCTCAGGTAGAGCTGCTCGCCGTCGGCCGTGGACCACGCGGTGACGTGGGCGCCGTATGGGAGGACGGCGGCGCGGGCGCCGGCGCGCTCGAGGGGGAGCGGGGTGAAGGGGCTGGGCATGCGCGGAAGGTACTGCGGGACGTCTACGGCGGGGCGGGTCTTCGGCGCGCGGGCGGCTGGCTCCTCGAGGGGCGACCGTCCCAGAGTTTGGGTCGCGGATCGAACGATTCGCGAATCCGTCGATCGGTTACCGAACACGAAGGGCTTCTCTGGGCCGGAGCCGTGAGACGGCGCTGCGATGGTGGGATCCGGTCCGCGTTCGATTGGTACCGCCGCGCGTTGCGCGCATAGCACCTTGGGCGAAGGGGGGGGAGCCCCCCTGGGACCTAGGTACCGCGCCCGCCGTCGACCGTCCCGCGGTCGATCGTCCCGCCGTATCCATCCCGCCGTTCAGCGTCCCGCCGTTCAGCGTCCCGCCGTTCAGCGTCCCGCTGTTCAGCGTCCCGCCGTTCAGCGTCCCGCCGTCGATCGTCCCGCCGTGCAACCGCCTCTCACTCCGCCCGCACGCTCTCGATCGGATCCACCCGCATCGCCCGCACCGCCGGCACCGCGCACGACACCAGCACCACGACCACCAGCCCCGCCCCCGCCGCCGCGAACGTCGCGAGATCCCCGTGCCCCACGCCGTACAATACGCCGTCGAGCAGCCGCCCGCCTAACGCGGCGCCGAACGCGCCGAGCGCGAGGCCGAGCAGCGACCACCCCAGCCCCTGCCGCACGACGAGCAGCATCACGCTCCGCCGCCGCGCGCCGAGCGTCAGCCGCACGCCGAACTCGCGCGTGCGGCTCGTGACCGAGAACGCGAGCACGCCGTAGATCCCCACCGCCGCGAGCGTCAGCGCGACGGCTGCGAACGATGCCACGAGGCCGAGCGCGAGGCGCCGCGCGGCGAGGCTCGCGCCGAGCACGTCCTCCATCGGGCGCACGTCGCGCACGGCGAGCTGCGGGTCCGCGTCGCGCACCGCGCGGCGCACGAGGCGCTCGGACGCGCGCGGGTCGCCGGCCGTGCGCACGGTGAGCGCGAGCGATCGCATCCACGTGTTCTGCGCGTGGCTCATGTACACCGCCGGCCCGGGCGGCACGTCGACACGCTGGTCGCGCACGTCGCCGACCACGCCGACCACCGTCGCCCACGGCGTGTGCGGGTCGGGGCCGAGCCGGACGTGCCGCCCGACGGCGTCGCCGCCGGGGAAGAACGCGCGCGCGGCCGCCGCGTTCACGACCACGATGGCCGGCGCGCCCACGCCGTCGCGCGCGTCGATGCCGCGGCCGGCGAGCAGTGGGATGCCTAACGCGCGGAAGTAGTCGCCGCGCACGAGCGTGAAGCCCACGTCTCCCGGGCGCTCCGTCGGCGCGCCCTCGACGACGAGCGAGCTGAAGATCTTCCCCTCGGTCGGCAGCGTGCTCGCCGCGCCCGCGGCGACGACGCCGGGCGCGCGCCGGACCTCGTCGAGCACCGCGTCGTAGAAGCGGTTCACGCGCGACGAATCGTCGTACCGCTCGCCGCTCACGCGTACCTCCGCCGTGAGCACGTGCGCCGGGTCGAACCCGAGTCGCACGCGCGTCAGCTCGGCGAAGCTGCGGAGCAGCAGCCCGGCGCCGACGAGCAGCACGACGGCGAGCGCCACCTGCGCCACGACCAGCCCCCGGCGCGCCCGCTCGCCGCCGCGCCCGACGCCGGCGCGGCCGCCGTCCTTCAGCGCCGCGTGCGGTCCGGCGCGCGCCGCGCCGAGCGCGGGGAGGAGGCCGAACAGGATCCCGGTGAGCGCGGAGAGCACGAGGCCGAACAGCAGCACCCGCGCGTCGACGCGCACGTCGAACAGCGCGGGAAGGGCGTCGGGGTTGAGCGCGAGCAGGGCGCGCGTCGCGACGACCGCGGTGCCGCTGCCCAACGCGCCGCCCGCGAGCGCCAGCAGCACGCTCTCCGTGAGGAGCTGTCGCACGATGCGCCCTCGGCCCGCGCCTAACGCGGCGCGCAGGGCCAGCTCCCGCCGCCGCGCGACGGCGCGCGACAGCGTCACGTTCGCCAGGTTCACGCAGGCGATGAGCAGCACCAGCGCCGCGGCGCCCTGGAGCAGCAGCACCGCGGGGCGGAGGTCGCCGGAAAGGTCGTCGTGCAGCGGTACGAGCCGCGCGAGGCGGCCGCCGTTCGCGTCGGGGTACTGCGCGCCGAGGCGGCGCGACTCGGCGCGCAGATCCGCCTCGGCGGCGGCGCGCGTGACCCCGGGCGCGAGCCGCGCGATCGTGCGCAGATAGTGCTGCTTGCGCGTCACCGCGGCGTTCGCGGCGTCGCGCGCGAGGTCGAGCGGCGTCCACACCGACTCGTAGCCGCCTAACGTGAAGCCGCGCGGCATCACGCCGACGATGGTGTAGGGCAGGTCGTTCAGCGTGATCGTCGAGCCGACGACCGCGGCGTCGGCGCCGAACGCCCGTCGCCAGAGCGCGTAGGACAGCACGACGCGCGGCGGCGCGCCCGCCGCGTCGTCGCCCGGCGCGAACACGCGACCGAGCAGCGGCCGCGCGCCGAGTATCGCGAACGTGTTCGCCGTCACCGAGAGCGCATCGAACAGCTCGGGATCGCCGCTCCGCGGACGCCACGTCACCGTCCGGCCGGTGTACGCGGCGAGGCCGGCGAGCGTACGCTGCGCGGCCCGGTAGTCGAGCAGATCCGGCACCGACAGCGGCATGCGTCCCGCCGGCTCGTCGGGCGCGCGCTCGTACACCGCCACGAGCGACGCCGGCGCGCGGTACGGCAGCGGCGCGAGCAGCACGGCGCGCGTGACGCCGAAGATCGCCGTGTTCGCGCCGAGCGCGAGCAGCAGCGTGACGAGCGACACGGCGGCGAACGCGGGACTGCGGCGCACGCCGCGCCACGCGTAGCGCGCGTCCTGCCGCCACTCCGCCACGCGGTCGGTCCATCGGGCGACGCGCTCGCCTCGCTCGTCGAGATCGCGGCAGTAGTCGCGTGTGAACGCGAGGTCGCCGAACTCCGCGCAGGCCTGGCGCCGCGCCTCGTCGGGCGCGAGGCCGGCCGCGACGAGGTCGCGCGCCCGCATGTCGAGATGGAACGCGAGCTCCGCGTCGACGTCGCGCGCGATCTCGCCGCGCGAGCGCCACGGGAAGCGAAAACGGAACCGCCGACCGCGCACCGGCATGTGGCCTCCGTCAGCCCGGGCTGAGCACCTTGAAGACGGCCTCCGCGTACCGCGCCCACGTCGCGGACTCGCTGCGCAGGCGCGCGCGGCCGCCGGGGGTGAGCGCGTAGAACTTCGCTCGGCGGTTGTTCTCCGAGAGCCCCCACGACGCCGCGACCCACTTGCGGTGCTCGAGGCGATGGAGCGCCTGATAGAGCGCGGCGCCGTCGACGCCGAGGACGCCGTCGCTGCGCGCGTCGAGCCAGCGGGCGATGGCGTAGCCGTGCATCGGCTCCCACGCGAGCGCGCGGAGGATGAGGACGTCGACGGTGCCCTGCAGCATCTCCGGCGGTGCGCGCTTCACGGCCGCTCCAGTCATCTGGTGAGTGGAAGCATACCGCCGGCGGCCGCGGAGGGCAATACGCGCTTACGCCGGCTCGCTCACCCGCTCGGCCAGCCGCTCGATCGCCGCCGGCCCGCCGCCGAACCGCGCGATCGCGTCCGCCGACGCGACGAGCGACTCCGCCGAGAAGAAGCCGCACCGCCGGCCGAGGCCTAACGCCTGCAGCGACGGCCGCGCCAGCTCGCGCCGCACCTTCGGCAGCCGGTCGCGCGGCGCCACGACGTACATCGGGAAGCTCAGGTTCGGCGCGAGCGCCGCGAGGTCCGCCATGCGCAGGATCCCCGAGTGCACCGACGTCGTGCGCTCCACCTCGAACGCCGCCGCCACGCGGTGCCGGCCGCTGATCCACACCACGTCGATCAGCCGCACCAGCCGCTCGCTCTCGTCGTCGAGCCCGAGCCGCGGCAGCCGCGGCAGCGACAGGGTGCCTAACGCTTCGCCTTCCCACGTCCGCGCGTGGTCGTTCGCCGCGATCCACACGCGACAGCCGAGCGCGCGGCCGAGTCGCGCGAGCAGCCACTGCACCTGCGTGTGTCCCGGCACCGCCGGTCGGTCCGCCGGCCCCGCGACCGTCGCCGGCTCCGCCGCCGGCGCGTACGCCGGCGGGCGCTCGGCCACGCGCGCCGCGCGCGTCACCCGTGGCACGCGCGTCACACGCGGCGCGCGGCGACGCACGGACGTGGGCTCGTCGAGCGTCTCGTCGAAGTCGGGATCGTCGGCCACGCGCCCGGCGTGCGCGCGACACAGCCGCTCGAGCTGCGCGTCGCCGATGCCGACCGCCGCGGCGAGCGCGAGGAACGCGTGCCGGAATGCCAGATAGTCCGACGGGGCGTCGCCGGTCGGCGCGAACAGTCCTTCCTCGGCGGCGAGCGCCGCGCGCGCCGACGGGTGGTACGCGGGCCACCGCTCCGGCGCCTGCACGTGCCAGCACGCGGCCGCGAACGCGACGAGCCGGCCGGGCGCCGCGTTAGGCGCGTCGGACACGAGCGCCGTCGCGGCGCGCACCCACGCGCGCAGCCGCTCCAACGCCGTCGGCGCGTCGGGCGGGGCGGGGAGCACGGCGCGCAGCGCGGCGGCGAGCGAGTCGGCGTCGGCGTGCTTCGCGAGCTGGTTCAGCACCATCGCGCCCGCCGGCCCGCGCAGCGCGAGCGCGCGCCACTCCGACTTCGCGCGCCGGTCGAGCTCCTGGCGGAACGTCGCGAGGTCGATCGCGCCGGCCACGAACCGCTCCACGAGCGCCCGCGCCTCGGGCAGCGCGTGATCGCGCGCGCGCGCTCCCACGCGCCGAGCGCCGCCTGCGCGTCGGGGTCGGCGGCGTGCTCCTCCCACAGCAGGCGCCAGCTCTCGACCTGAAGCCCGTTGGGCACGACGCCCCGCGGCGGCTCGGCGCGCGGGGCGGGATGGACGGCGCCGTACGCGCCGCGGGACAACTGCATGACGACCTGCTCGGACCTACGGGTGCGGCTCACGGCGCGGCCGCTAATTCTCGGCTCGCTACCAACTCGCAACCTAGCCCGGCACCGCTCGTTGCACCACCGGCGCCGGCCGTTGCACGGACGCGCCCGGTCGTCGCGCCGAGTGCCGTGGACACGCACATTGCCGCCGTGCCCACCACGCGTCGCCTGCCGCTCCTTCCGCTCGCCCTCGCCCTCGGCGGTGGGCTCGCCGCCGGCGTGCTCGACCTCGGCGCCGACGAGGTCCAGGGACCGGCGCTCGTCGTCATGCTCGGCGCGTTCGCGGGCGCGTTCGCCGGCGCACCGGGGTGGGCGGCGGCGATCGCCGCGGTGGCGGGGCTGTTCGCGGCGCACTTCGGCGCGCTCGCCGTCATGCACGCCGACGCGCCATCGGCGGGGATGCTCGTCGCGCTCGTGCCGGCGCTCGTCGCGGCGTACGCGGGGCGCGCCACCGCGGCGGTCGTCGGGCGCGTCGGCGACGCGTTGCCGCGCGCGGGCACGCCGGGGAGCCGCGTGCTGTTAGGCGCCGCGCTCACCGCGTGCGCCGCGGCCGGGCTCGCACCGGTGTGGGCCACGCTCGCGGCGCGCGCGCAGCCGGTGGCGTGGTGGGTCGCGCTCTGGTGGCAGCTCGCCACTCTCGTCGCATGGGCCGGTGCGGCGCCGTGGGTGGTGCGCCGCGCACGCGCCGGCGACGCGGAACGGCCGCTGTCGGCGGCGGCGGTCGCGCGCGACGCCGCGCTCGTCGTCGGCGTCGCGGGCGTGCACGGGCTCGCACTCGTCGCCCTTACCCGCGCGCTGTTCGTGCCGTTAGGCCCGGCGTCGTTCGTGGCCGCCGCGGTGTGGGCATTCGCCGCGTACCTGCCGCTCGACGCGCTCGCCGGCGTGCTCGTCGCCGCGATCGCCCGCGCGTCCGACGCCGAGCGGCTCGCCACCGAGAGCGCACGGCGCACGGCGGCGCTCACCGCCGCCGCGACGGAGGGGCGGCTCGCCGCGCTCACCGCGCAGCTCCGGCCGCACTTCCTGTTCAACGCCCTGAACACGGCGCTCGTGCTCGCGCGACGCGGCGACGCGCCGGCCACCGCGCGCGTGCTCGGCGACCTCGCGGAGCTGCTGCGCTACGTGCTCGCGGCCGGCGACGCGGTCCGCCTCGACGACGAGCTCGCGTTCGTGGCGCGCTACCTCGACGTCGAGCGCGTGCGCTTCCCCGACCGGCTCCAGCCGACGATCGACGCATCGCCCGAGGCGCGCGACGCGCTCGTGCCGCGGCTCGTCCTGCAGCCACTCGTCGAGAACGCCTTGAAGCACGGCGTCGCCGGCCGCATCGGCGCCGGCGTGGTGCGGCTGCGCGCGTGGTGCGAGTCCGGGAGCCTGCGCGTCACCGTCACCGACGACGGCCCCGGCCCGCGCGCCGCTCCGGCCGACGGCGGCGTCGGCCTCGCGAACACGCGCGCGCGGCTCGCCGCGCTGTACGGCACGGCTGCGTCGCTCGACCTCCGTGCAGGGCCCGACGGCGGCGCGGTCGCCGAGCTGCGGCTTCCACTGCGGCGCGCCGAGGCCGCGTGAGCGATCTCCGCGCCCTCGTGGTCGACGACGAGCCGCTCGCGCGCGAGGGGCTGCGCGCCGAGCTCGCGGCGTTGGGCGGCGTGACGGTCGTGGCCGAGTGCGGCGACGCGCTCGCCGCGCACGACGCGATCCGCCGTGTACGTCCCGACCTGCTGTTCGTCGACGTCGAGATGCCGGAGATCGACGGGTTCGCGCTGCTCGAGCGACTCGCGCCGGAGGAGACGCCGCCGGCCGTGGTCTTCGTCACCGCGTACGACGCGCACGCGCTCCGTGCGTTCGAGGCGCACGCGCTCGACTACGTTCTGAAGCCGCTCGACCGCGGTCGGCTGCGGCTCGCCGTGGAGCGTGCCGCGCAGCGCGTGCGCGAGGCCGAGGCGCTGCGCGCGACGCTCCCGCACCCGGAGGCGCTTCTCGTGCGCGACCGCAACCGCACCACGCTCGTGCCGCTCGACGACGTGGAGTGGATCGAGGCGGAGACCTACTACGTGCGCCTGCACGGCACGACCGACGGCGGCCGCGGGCGGCTGCTGCGCGAGCGCATGCACGTGCTCGAGGCGCGCCTCGATGGCCGCTTCTTCCGCACGCACCGCTCGGCCATCGTGCGGCTCGACCGCGTGCGCGCGGTCCACTCGGTGTCGAAGTACGAGCACAGCGTGGAGCTCGCGTCGGGCGCGCGCGTGCCGCTCAGCCGCGAGCGCCGCGCACGGCTCGAGGCGCTGCTCGCCGAGCGGTCCGCCGCGCGTTGAGCCGCGTCAGGCGGATCCGGCGAGCAGCGGCGCGAGCGCGCGGGCCGCGTCGACCACCAGCCCGCGCGGATCGCACGACGGATCGTACGCCGTCATCGCCGCGGCGGCGATCTCGAGCCGCGCGCCGACGCGGCGCACCACGTCGCGCACCTCCGCCGCGGAGAGTCCGCCGGGAGCGGGGTACGAGTTCACCGGCAGCGCGGCCGGATCGTGCACGTCGAGGTCCACGTGCAGGTAGACGCGTCGTGCGCCGTCGGCGACGACCGCGTCGAGCGCCGGGTCGAGCGCGCCCAACGCATCCGCCCGCACCCACCTCACGCCCGCATCGGCGATGAGCGCGCGCTCGGCGTCGCTGAGGTCGCGTGCGCCGACGAGCACCACGCGCGACCCGGGCACCCGCCGGAAGCCCTGCACCGATGCCGTCATCGACCGCCAGCAGCGGCCGAGCAGCGCGGCGAGCGCCATGCCGTCGACGAAGCCGCTCGTCGTCGTCTCCGGCGTCTCGAGGTCGCCGTGCGCGTCGAGCCACACCACGGCGAGGTCGTCACCACCCACGCCGCTCGCCGTGCCTAACGACGACAGGCAGTTGCCGGCGAGCACGATCGGGCGCCGCCCCGCGTCGCGCGCGTCGCGCACCCGCGTCGAGAGCGCGCGCGCGAGCGCGAACCCCGCCGTCGCCTCGGTGCGGAAACCCTCCGGCAGTGTGATCGTCTCGTCGGAAGCGCCTAACGACGCGGCGAGCGCAGGACCGAGCACGTCCGGCCCCGCGCCCATGCGCGCACCGCGATGTCCCGAGTCGTACGGGACGCGGATCAGGTGAGCGGTCATCGGGAAAGAGAAGAGCATGAACCGCGGAGGACGCAGAGGACGCAGAGGAGACCAACAAGAATTGGTTCTCCTCTGCGTCCTCTGCGTCCTCTGCGGTTAGAAAGATGAGCGCCCTTACCAGATCTTCACCCGCTCCGCCGGATCGCGCCACATCTGGTCCCCCGGCTTCACGTCGAACGCCTTCAGGAACGCGTCGTTGTTCACGAGCGGCACGAACGCGCGCTGCATCCCCGGCGAGTGCGGGTCGGAGAGCAGCCGCTGGCGCAGTGCCTCCTCGCGGAACTTCGTGCGCCAGATCTGCGCGAAGCCGAGGAAGAAGCGCTGCTCGCCCGTGAAGCCGCCGATCACCGGGGGCTCCTTGCCGCCGAGCGAGATCCGGTACGCGCGGTAGGCCTGCGCGAGCCCCGACAGGTCGCCGATGTTCTCGCCCATCGTGAGGCGGCCGTTGATGTGCAGCCCCTCGAGCGGGTAGATCGCCTCGTACTGCGCGCCGAGCTTCGACGCGCGCGCCTCGAACGCCTGCGCATCGGCCGACGTCCACCAGTCGCGGAGGTTGCCGTCGCCGTCGGACTTGCGACCCTGGTCGTCGAAGCCGTGGCCGATCTCGTGGCCGATCACGGCGCCGATCGCGCCGTAGTTCACCGCGTCGTCGGCGTTCACGTCGAAGAACGGCGGCTGCAGGATCGCGGCCGGGAAGACGATCTCGTTGTTCGTCGCGTTGTAGTACGCGTTCACCGTCTGCGGCGTCATCCCCCAGCGCGTCTTGTCGACCGGCTTGCCGAGGCGCGACGTCATCTCGTCGTACTCGAACGCCTGCGCGCGCATCACGTTGCCGAACGCGTCGTCGCGCCGCACGTCGAGCCCCGAGTAGTCGCGCCAGTGGTCGGGGTACGCGATCTTCACCGTGAACTTCGCGAGCTTCGCCTTCGCCGCCGCCTTCGTCTCGGGGCTCATCCACTCGAGCGAGTCGATGCCGATCTCGTACGCCTTGCGGAGGTTGCGCACCATCTCGTCCATGCGCGCCTTCGCCGCGGGCTGGAAGTACGACTCGACGTAGAGCTTCCCCGCGGCCTCGCCGAGGATCCCCTGCGTGCCGTCGACGGCGCGCTTCCACCGCGCGGGCGGCTCCTGCTGGCCGTTCAGCGTGCGGCCGCGGAAGTCGAACCGCGCCTGCTGGAACGCGTCAGGCAGCACCGACGCGTAGTTGTCGACGAGGTGGAACGCGAGATACTCGCGCCACGTCGACGCCGGCGTGCCGGCGACGATCGCGTCGAGCGACTTCACGTAGTCGGGCTGCCGCACGATCACGTCGGTGGCCTTCGCGAGCCCCGCCGCCTTCAGGTACGCGGCGACGTCGAGGTGCGGCGCGAGCGCGGCCAGCTCGGCGACGGTCATGCGGTTGTACGTCGCGTTGCGGTCGCGGTTCTTCGCGCGGTCCCAGTGCTTCTCGGCGATCGCCGTCTCGAGCGCGAGCACGCGCGCCGCGGCGCCGGCGGGGTCGGGCTGGCCGGCGAGGGAGAGCAGCCGCGCGACGTACGCCTCGTACGCCTTGCGCGTCGCGGCGAGCTTCGCGTCGCTCGACAGGTAGTAGTCGCGGTCGGGGAGGCCGAGGCCGGACTGACTCACCTGCAGCACGTTCTCGCGCGAGTTCTTCTGGTCCGTGCCGACGCCGACGCTCAGCGGGCCGCCGACGCCGACGCGCGCGAGATGCGCGAGCGTGCCCGGCAGCTGGCCGGCGGTCTGCAGCGCGGCGATCCGGCGGAGCTCGGGGGCGAGCGGCGCGATGCCCCGCGCCTCGATGCGGGCGGTGTCGAGGAAGCTCGCGTACAGATCGCCGACCTTCTTGCGCTCGCCCGGCGTGGCGCGCGCGGCGCTCGGCGTGTTGGAGACGACCGTCGCGGCGGGGCGGTCGGAGGCCGCCTCGTCGAGGATGCGGTGGAGCGCGTTGCGGCTCGCCTCGGACAGCTCGTTGAACGCGCCCCAGCTCGAGGCGTCGGCCGGGATCTCCGTGCGCGCGAGCCAGCGGCCGTTCACGAAGCGGAAGAAGTCGTCCTGCGGGCGGACCGCGCGGTCGAAGTTCGTGGTGTCGATGCCGAGGGCGCGCTGGGCCTCGGCCGGGCGGGCGGCGGCGGCGGCGAGGAGGGCGAGCGCGGCGAGCGCCCGGCGAGCGGGGTGTGACATGGTGCTCCGGGAGGTGATGCCGGTACGGGGAACGGCGGTCCGATCCAGGATACGCCCCGCCGATCGCGGTCGCTGCGGCCGAGCCGTTCACTTTGCAACGTAAAGTGCTTGACGCGTCCTGGCCCTTCCACTATCGTCTCTCCCATGTCCCCCCGTCCCGAGCCCGCGCGCCGTCCGGAGCCGCCCGTCGTGCTGCACGACCGGGCCGCCGAGCAGATCCGGTACATCCGCGACGTCATGGCGCGCGCGGGGGAGTTCACCGCCGTCCCGGGCTGGGGCGGGGTCGCGATGGGGGTCAGCGCGGTCGGCGCCGGCGCCATCGCCGCCCGTCAGCCGAGCGAGGCGCGCTGGCTCGCCGTGTGGACGGCCGAGGCGGTGATCGCCGTCGCGATCGGCGCCGTGGCGACCATCCGGAAGGCCGGGACCGCGACCGGGGCCCTCGACACCGGGCCGGGGCGGCGCTTCGCGCTCGCGTTCGCGCCGCCCGTCGTCGCCGGCGCGGTGCTCACCGCACTGCTGTTTCGTCTACATGCTGGCGCCGCGCTGCCGGCCGTCTGGCTCCTGATGTACGGGGCCGGGGTCGTCTGCGGCGGCGCGTTCTCGGTGCGTCCGGTCCCGCTCATGGGGCTCGCGTTCATGGCCCTCGGCGTCGTCGCGGCGGCGGCGCCGCAGGCGTGGGCGGAATGGTGCCTCGTGGGCGGCTTCGGCGTGCTGCACATCGTCTTCGGGCTGCTCATCGCCCGACGCTACGGAGGCTGACCATGCCCGCACCCAAGCGCCGGCCGACGTCCGACACGCCCGAGCCGACCCCGCGCGTGCGCCGCGCGGACCTGTCCGCCGCGGCCGGCCGCTACGCTGCGCCGTCGCCGCTGCCGCCGATCACCACCGGCGCCCACGCCGCGCCGCCGTCCGCGACGTCCGGCGCCGCGGCCGCGCCGGCGGAGCTCGACCGGCTCGTCCACGAGCGCGTGCGACTCGGCATCCTGAGCGCGCTCGCCGCGCGGCCAAGCGCGACGTTCACCGACCTCAAGGCGCTCCTCGGCGCGACGGACGGCAACGTCAGCGTGCATGCCCGGAAGCTCGAGGAGGCCGGCTACGTCGCGTGCACGAAGTCGTTCGACGGACGCGTCCCGCGTACGGAGTACCGCATCACGCCCGACGGGCGGCTCGCCCTCGACCGCTACCTGGACCACATGGAGGCGCTGATCCGCGCCGCCCGCGGTCGGTAGCGCAGACCCGACAGACCATCGGAGACTTTTCGTGGCTGCTGACTTTGTAGGACAGAGTACTTCGTTCCATGTGGGCGTCATCATGGACGGCAACGGGCGGTGGGCCACCCGGCGCGCGCTCCCCCGGCCCGCCGGCCATCGCGCCGGCGCCCGCGCCGTCCGCCGCATCGTCGAAGCCGCGCCGTCGCTCGGCGTCTCCATGCTCACGCTCTACGCGCTGTCCAGCGACAACCTCCAGCGCCCGGCCGCCGAGGTCACCGCGCTCCTGCGCCTGTTCGCCGAGTACCTCGAGCGCGAGTGCCGCACGCTCGCCGAGCGCGGCGTACGCCTCACCGTCATCGGCCGGCGCGACCGGCTGCCCGCGCCGCTCGTCGCCGCGATCGAGCGGGCCGAGTCGAGCACCGCGGGCGGCACCGCGCTCGCGCTGCGTCTCGCCATCGACTACTCCGCACGCCACGAGATCCAGCGCGCGGCCCTCGACGGCACGCTCGCCTCGTGGCCCGACGTCGACCTCCTCGTCCGCACCGGCGGGGAGCAGCGGCTGAGCGACTTCCTGCTCTGGGAGTCCGCGTACGCCGAGCTGTGGTTCACCGAACGGCTGTGGCCCGACGTCACGGCGCGCGACCTCGCCGCCGCGATCGCCGACTTCCGCCGCCGCGACCGCCGCTTCGGCCGCATCTCCGCCTGAGGCGCCGCCGATGACGCTCCCCCTCCAGCTCCAGGCCCAGCTCCAGGTCCTGACGTTCCTCGGGACGGTGGCGCTGGTCGGCATCGGCATGCTGGCCGCCGTCGCGTTCGCGCTCGTCGACCGCCGGCGCCACGTCGCGCTCGCCGCCGGCGGCACCGTCGCCGTCATCGGCGCCTACGCCGCGGCGCTCGTCGCGCTCGGCGCCGCGGGACGCGACCGCGTGCTCGGCCCGGGCGAGCCGAAGGTGTTCTGCGAGGTCGACTGCCACCTCGCCTACACGGTGACGCGCGTGCGCGTGACGCCGACGGCGGCGGGCGATCGCTACACGGTCACGGTGCGCACCCACTTCGACGAGCACAGCGTCGCGCCGTGGCGCGGCGACGACCCGATCTACCCGAACGCGCGTCGCGTCCGCGTCGTCGACGCCGCGGGGCACGCGTGGAATCCCGGAACGCGCGGCGGCACCGCGCTGAGCGCCCCGCTCCGGCCGGGCGAGTCGCACGAGTCGACGTTCACGTTCGACCTCCCCGCCGGCGTCACCGCGCCGCGCCTGGAGCTCACCGAGGCGGCGGCGATCACCCGGCTGCTCGTCGGACACGAGAACTCGCCGCTGCACGGGAAGACGGTGATGGCGTTAGGCAGGGGGTTCGCGGCGGGCGGGTGAGCCGCGTGTCGTGATCCGGCGCGGAAATACGTCTGCTCGAATGGCGCACCACGCCACGCCTTCGACCACGACTCGCCCGGAGACTCTCATGCGACGCCTCGCTCTGCTACTCCTCTCGCTGATCGCCGCGGCCGCCTGCTCCACCCCCACCGCACCGCCCGACGGCGGCGCGAGCGCGAAGGCGCAGCTCCAGGGCGCCACCGGAGGGAGCGGCGGGACCGCGCCGGGCAAGATCGCCATCAACTGAGGCCACGTGCCGGTGTTCCGCGATCGGACGCACGCCGGACGTGCGCTCGCCGAGTCGCTCGGCGCGTACGCCGGCCGCGACGACGTGCTCGTGCTCGGGATGGCGCGCGGCGGCGTGCCCGTGGCGCGCGTCGTGGCCGATGCGCTCGGCGTGCCGCTCGACGTGGCGGTCGCGCGGAAGCTCGGCGTGCCGGGGATCGAGGAGGTCGCGTTAGGCGCGATCGCGGAGGGGGACACGTGGCGCCCGGTGTGCGACGACGTCGCGTGGTTCATCGGCGTGCCGACGCACGTCGTGGCGTGCGTGGCGGCGCGCGAGCGCGCGGAGCTCGCGCGCCGCGCACGGCTGTACCGCGGTGGCCACGCGGCGCCCGACGTGCGCGGGCGCACGGTGGTCCTGGTGGACGACGGGCTCGCGACCGGGTCGACGCTGCGCGCCGCGGTGCGCGCGCTCCGCGCGGCGACGCCGGCGCGCCTCGTCGCGGCGGTGCCGGCGGCGGACGCCACGCGCGCGCGCGCCCTGGCGACCGAGGTGGACGACCTCGTGGCCGTCCACCGTGTGGAGGCGTTCCGCGCCGTGTCCGACTGGTACGACGCGTTCCCCGACGTGAGCGACGCCGAGGTGCTCGCGCTGCTCGGTCGGGTGCCGGACGGCGCGTCCGTCGTCGCGCCGTCCGGCGCATCGGGCGCCACGCGCATCGCGGTCGACGGCGGCGCGATCGAGGCGGACGTCGAGGCGCCGGCCGGAGCGCGCGGGCTCGTCGTGCTCGCACACGGCGGCGGGAGCAGCCGCGGGAGCTACCGCAACCGGTACGTCGCCGGGCGGCTGCGCCTCGCCGGCTTCGCCACGGCGCGCGTGGACCTGCTCACCGCGGAGGAGCAGGCGGCCGACGCGGCGACCGCGGCGGAGCGGTTCGACGTCGCACGGCTCGCGCGCCGGCTCGTGGCCGTGTGCGACTGGGCGGCGCACGAGGGGCTGCCCGGCGCGCACCGCGTCGCGCTCGTCGGCGCGAGCACGGGCGCGGCGGCGGCGCTCGTCGCGGCGACCGAGCGGACGGCGTGCGTGTCGGCGGTCGTCTCGCGCGGTGGCCGCGTCGATCTCGCCGGCGAGGCGCTGTGGCGCGTGTGCGCTCCGACGCTGCTCCTCGTCGGCGGTGCGGACGAGCCCACGCTGCGGTGCAACGGCGACGCGCTTCCCGCGCTGCCGCGGGGGAGCTGCCTGACGGTGGTGCCAGGCGCCGGCCACACGTTCGAGGAGCCGGGCGCGCTCGGCGCCGCGGCGGAGCACGCCGTGGTCTGGCTCGAGCGGCACGCGCTGGACCGCGGGCCCATACGCCGAGCGTGGGCGAGGATGCGATCGGATTCTCAGCGTTAGGCGCTCCGCTGAACGGCGCTGATCACGACGCGGGCGATACTGCGCGGTCGATACGGCGCGATGAGGCGCAAACGACGCTCAGACCGCGGCACTGCGCCGTGCTGCGCAGTCGAGCGGTGTGAGCGTCGTTTGCGCCTCATCGCGCCTCACCGTCAGCGCCGTATCGCCCGCGTCGTGATCAGCGCGGTCAGAGTCCAGCCTGGTCCTTCTGCGTCTCGTCGAGGCGCAGGCGCATCGGCTGCGCGATGCAGCCGTTCACGTCCGTGCCGCACTGCGCCACCGCGTACTGCTCCACCGCCGCCAGCACCTTGTCCGGGTACGTCTTGCAGTTCGGCGTGTTCGTGCCGTGCACGCAGCCGTTGTAGCGCAGGAGCCCCGTGCGCACCACGTCGGTCGGGTTCTGCGTCGCGTCGTCGGCCTTCTTCGCGGCCGTGTACACGTAGTGGCTGAGAATGTGGACGCCGTAGCGCAGGTTCGTCTCGTCGTCGCGCAGGTTCTTGCCGAAGATCTTGCCGAGCGTCGGCACCCACACCTTCGGGTAGACCTGCATCAGCCCCACCGCGCCGACGTTCGACTTCGCCTTCGACTTGAACGTCGAGTTCTCGGTGAGCAGCACGCCGAAGACGAGCGCCGGCGGCAGGTGCTTCTTGTACGCCTCGCGAACCGCGTACGTCGCGATGTCGTTCGCCCGCGTGCTGTCGATGCGTCCCGTGGCGACGAGGTCGTTCGCGAACGCCTTGCGGTCGCGCTCGAACTGCACCGTCGCCACCGCCGAGTCACCGTCGGCGAGCGCCCACGGGGCGCGGGCCGCGGCCGAATCGCGCCACGACGCGGCCACGAGGCGCTGGACCACCGGCGCCTGCGCGACGAACACCGGCTTCACCTGGCTCGCCGCGACGACGATCGCCGCGACCGAGGCGATGCCGAGCGTGAGCTGACCGATGAGCGACGGCTTCTTGGCCATGGGGTACAACCTCCAAGTCGGCGCGGGTGGGCGCGTATGGCGGGCTCGCACCACAGCGGGGGCGCGAGTGGCAGCGGGGCGCTCGACGGATGAGCGCACTGATGTGGTCGACGGTCGGAACGTTTCCGGGTGAGCGCACCGGATCGTATCCCGCCATCCTTGCTCGACGTCGGCCAGCGTCGCGGCCCGTCGTCGTCGTCACGTCTTTGAAGGTAGCCGTCATCGTGTGACGCATGTCGCATTCGAGCGGCCGATTCGCGGCCCTCTCTGACTAAGCGGTCAGATCCGCCGTGCGCGGCCGTGGCGCCGTGGCACGCACCCCGCGCCAGCGACGGGCGCTAAGATTAGACGGCCCCGGCCCTGACCGGCCCCATCCGTCTCACTCGCGCCGCGCACGTGACGTCTTCCGGCCTCGCTCCAGCCATCACCAGCTCGGATCGGCTCGCGCTCCGCACGCTCCAGGTCGGGGCGGTCGCCGTTCCGCTCGCCGTCACGTCGTACAAGATCTTCGAGCTCGACCGCTTCTTCCTGCCGAAGGAGCTCGTCGTGCACCTGTGCGCGGCGCTCTGCGCGGCGCTGTGCATCGGGCGCCGACCGCTGCCGGCGTCGGTGGCTGGGGCGCGCCCGATCGGCGGCGGGGAGCCGTTCCTGAGCGCGCGCCCGGTGTCGCAGGGGCTCACCTGGGTGGACCTCGCGCTCGTGCTGTTCCTCGCGCTGTCGCTCGCGTCGTGCTTCGCGGCGCCGAACCCGTGGCTCGCGGCGCGCGCGCTGTCGATCTCGCTCGCCGGCGCGGCGCTGTTCTGGTCGGCGCGCCACCTCGCGACGCGCGGCATCGGCGATCAAGTGGTAGCGATCGCGGGCGCTGCGTGCGCGATCGCGGCGGCGACGTCGCTCTTGCAGGCGTACGGCGTGCGCACCGACTTCTTCAGCCTGAACCGCGCGCCGGGCGGCACGTTCGGCAACCGCAACTTCGTCGCGCACCTCTCGGCCATCGGCGGGCCGCTGCTCGTGTACACGGTGCTGCGCGCGCGCGGCGTGCCGGGCGCGCTCGGCGCGGCGCTCGGGCTCGCGGCGACGACGGCGGCGCTCGTGTTGTCGCGCAGCCGCGGCGCGTACCTCGCCACCGCCGCGTCGATCCCGCCGCTCGCGATCGGGCTGTGGCGCGCGGGCAAGCTTCCGGGTGCGCGGCCGGGCGTGATGCGCGCGGCGATGCTGGCCGCGGCGATCGGCGTCGGCGCCGCGGGCGCGCTCACCGTGCCCAACACGCTGAACTGGAAGACGAACAGCGACAACCCGTACCTCGAGTCGGTGCGCGGCGTCGTCGACTACCGCAGCGGCAGCGGGAAGGGACGGCTCAAGCAGTACACGAACTCCGTGAAGATGACCGCGGCGCACCCGCTGCTCGGCGTCGGCACGGGGAACTGGTCGGTGCGCTACCCGCGCTACGCGCCCGACGGCGACCCGTCGCTCGTCGACGGCAACATGACGGCGAACCCGTGGCCGAGCAGCGACTGGGTGGCGGTGCTGAGCGAGCGCGGACCGGCGGCGCTGCTCGCGTTAGGCGGCGTGCTGCTCGGCCTCGCCGTGTGGGCGCACGCCGCGGCGTGGCGCGCGCGTCAGGCGGAGGAAGCGCTTGCCGGCGGCGTGCTCGGCGCGACGCTGCTCGCGACGGTGGTCGTGGGGACGTTCGACGCGGTGATCCTGCTCGCCGCGCCGGCGTTCGTGGCGTGGACCGCGTTCGGCGCGCTCGCCGAGCGATCGGGGTCGCCGACGATGGCGGGACGCGTGCTGCGGCCGCCGCGCGGGCTGCGGCGGTTAGGCGCGCTGGCGCTCGCGCTGCTGCTGATCGCGAGTGCGGTGCGCAGCCTCGGCCAGACGATCGCGATGGGGCTGTTCAGCACGGGGAACGCGAGCGCGATCGCGATGGCGGCGCGGCTCGACCCGGGGAGCTACCGCGTGCGGGTGCGGCAGGCGGAGATCGCGAGCGGACGGCGTCGATGCGAGGCGGCGCTCGCCGCGCGCTCGCTGTACCCGGAGGCGGATGCGGCGCGCCGGCTCGCATCGGGGTGTCGCCGGCCGACGTCGACCGCGCGACGGCGGGCGGGCGGTGCGTAGGACGGTGCGGCTCGGTCTCGCGGCGTCCCTCGCGTTAGGCGCGTGCGGTGGCGACGCGGACGCGCCCGCGGGCCCGGCACACGTCACGCACAAGATGGTCGGCACGTACGCGCTGCGGGCGACGTTCCCGACGTTCGTGCCGGACGTCCGGCGCTCGTCGACGACGGAGCCGTCGGAGGCGACGTTGACGGGAACGCTCGTCGTCGGCGACACGGTCGTGGCGACCGACCCGGCGCACATCGGCTTCCCCGACGTGCGGCTCACCGACGTGCTGTGCACCGCGCCCGGCCGCTGCGACCCGTCGGAGAGCTTCACGTCGTTCACGACGCTGTTCGTGGTCGAGAACTCGGTGACGTTCGGCTTCAGCACGTTCGGCGGCGGCCGGACGCTGCACTTCGACGGGCCGTTCGCCGGCGACAGCGTGGCGGGCACCGCGTGGGTGCAGCTCGGGACGTCGCGGTACGACGGGACGTTCGTGGCCAGAAAGCAGCGTTAGGCCGGTCTCACGCGGAGGCGCGGAGGACGCGGAGAACACCAACAGCAAATACCTGGGGATGAAAGGATCCCAGGACCCCTCAGGATCCTTTCATCCCCAGATCTGTTGCTGTTCGAAGAGGCAGTCCTCTGTGAGACGTCACAGCTTGTGCGTCGACAGCAGCAGACTCGTTTCCGAGCTCGCGACCCCTTTGATGAGCCGGATGCGGCGCAGCACCTCGTCGAACGACGCGAGCGTGTCGGTGCCCAGCTCGGCCACGATGTCCCAGCGCCCGTTCGTCGTGTGGAGCGCGCGGACCTCGGGGAAGCCGCGCAGGGTGTGGAGGATCGCCTCGGAGCGCTCCCCCTCGACGGCGATCATCGTCACCGCGCGCACCCGGTGCGCGGCGGCCTCCGGGGCGGTGCGCACCGTGAAGCCGAGCAGCACGCCGCCGGCGACGAGTCGGTCGACGCGGTTCTGCACCGTGCCGCGCGACACGCCGAGGGCCTCGGCGAGCCGGGCCACCGAGGTGCGGGCGTTGTCGCGCAGCAGGGCGATGAGCCGGTGGTCGACGGCGTCGAGCGAGGGCGGGGTGGGCGGCCGGCGGTCTGACATATCGCCAATCGTCGCTGGCAGATCGCCAGAACGCTAGGACATCCTGCGCACTCGGTGGGCTTGTCGCTGGACGCCGCGCGGCACGATCCTCTCGCTCCCGCTCGTGCCGCGCTCACCCGCACCGCGCCGCCGCACTCCGATGTCGACCACCACGCCGCCCGTCACCATGCCCGTCGCCATGCCCGCCACCGCCCCGTCGCCCGCCGCCGTCGTGCCCCGCAAGGTCGATGCGGTGCGCATCATCGGCGTCCCGATGGACCTCGGGGCGAGCCGCCGCGGGGTCGACATGGGGCCGTCGGCGCTGCGGCTCGCCGGGCTCGCCGACCGGCTCGCGCAGCTCGGCTACACCGTCGAGGACTGTGGCAACGTGCGCGTCCCCGACCGCACGACGCTCGGGCCGGCCGGCGAAGGGGGCACGGGCCGTGACTTCCTGCCGTCGATCGCGCTCGTCTGCGAGGAGCTGGCCGCGCTCACCGCGACGACGGTCCGCCTCGGCGCGGTGCCGCTCGTCCTCGGCGGCGACCATTCGTTAGGCGCGGGATCCGTCGCCGGCGTGGCGACGGCGCTCGGGGAACGCGGGCAGCGGCTCGGCCTCATCTGGCTCGACGCGCACGGCGACCTGCACACGCCGGAGACGAGCCACAGCGGCAACGTGCACGGCATGCCGGTGGCGCACCTGTTAGGCAGCGGCGACCCGCGCCTGTCGCACGTGTCGAGCGTGTACCCGGCCGTGCGCGCGGAGAACCTCGCGTTCGTCGGCCTGCGCGACCTCGACCCGCCCGAGAAGGCGTTCATCCGGCAGGCGGGGATCGCCGCGTTCACGATGCGCGACATCGACGAGCGCGGGCTGCGCGCCGTGATGAGCGACGCGATCGAGATCGCCTCGCGCGGCACGGGCGGGATCCACGTGTCGTGCGACGCGGACTGGGTCGATCCGGCGGAGGCACCGGGGGTCGGCACGCCGGTGCGCGGCGGCGCGACGATGCGCGAGGCGCACCTCGCGATGGAGATGATCAGCGACACCGGCGCGCTGGTCGGGATGGACCTCGTGGAGATCAATCCCATCCTGGACCGGCACAACCACACCGCGGAGCTCGCGGTGGACCTGCTCGCCTCCGCGTTCGGCAGGGGAATTCTCTAGAGGCGCCCAACGAGGTTAGGCAGCTCGGCGAGCCCGTCGATGATTGCGGTGGCGCGCGCGGCGTCGGGGTGGAGCGCGTGCGCGGTGCCCCACGGCCCGCGGCGCAGCAGGATGCCCGCCATGCCGGCGTCGAGCGCGGGGAGCACGTCGTTGTCGAGACGGTCGCCGACGTAGACGATCGCCGACGGCGGGAGGGCGACCGAGCCGGCGAGATGCGCGAAGAACGCGGGCGACGGCTTCTCGACGCCCCACCGCTCGCTGGACGCGACGACGTCGATGCGCGCGTCGAGCCCGCGCAGCATCGCCTCGGTCCACGCCGGCTGGTTGCCCGCGATGCCGACGACGTACCCGCGCTCGGCGAGCGCGCGCAGGCTGGGGACCGCGTCGGGGTAGACGTCGTCGGCGGTGAACCGGTCCTCGGGCCACCCCGCGGCGGCGCGCACGCGGCGGGCCGCGTCGACGTCGAACGGCGCGAGATCGGGGCGCACGACGTCGAACACGCGGCGGTGGTGCTCGCCGCGCGCGATCACCGCGTAGAGCGCGTCGAGGAACGCGTCACGCGGCACGCCGAGCCAGTCGGCCCACAGCCGCCAGAGACGCGACTCGTCGACGAGCGTCTCGCCGACGTCGAAGAAGACGGCCGCGACGCTCAACCGTTAGGCGGCGGCTCGGTGAGCCCCGAGCCCTCGGGCGCCGCGCTGCGGACGGCGACCGGCGCGGCGACGTCGCGGTCGAGCGCGAGCGGGACGAGCCAGCGCAGGTTGTCGATCACGTTGGGCGGCAGCGCCGCGGCGTCGGCGAGGAACACCGCCTGGTCCTCGGCGGTGCGCGCGCCATGGGCGGCCGCGTCGAACGCGCGCACGGCGTGCATGCGGTAGACGGGGTCGTCCCAGACGAGGAACTCCTCCCACGTCGCGACGTCGACCCCGGCCTCCTCGCGCACCTCGCGCCGCGCCGCGTCGAGCGCGCTCTCGCCGGGCAGCAGCTTGCCGCCGAGTGCATTCACGCGGCCGGCCTGCCACGCCGGGCGTGTCTTGTGCATGAGCACCACGCGGCGGCGGTCCTCGGTGAACAGCAGGGCGAGCACGTAGGTGAAGTGCGGCATGCCGGAGCACGGTGACGCGTGGCGCGTGACGTGTGACGCGTGGTACCTAGGTCCCGGGGGGCTCCCCCCCCCACGCCCATAATAGATCCGTCCACTCGGCGCCGCGGTACCATTCGAACGCGCCACGTCTCACCGTCACGGCCTTCGCGATGACCAAGCACCTCGCACCCGTTCCCCTCGGCGAGCGTCCCGACCTCGACGACCGTGACGCCGCGCCGCCGCGTTGGGCGCCCGACCGCGACGACCTGCGCGACGCGACGCACGAGCTGCTCGACCGGCTCGGCGAGCTGCAGGCATCGCTCTACGCCGACGGGCGTCGCGCGCTCATGGTCGTGCTCCAGGGACGCGACGCGTCCGGCAAGGACGGCGTCATCCGGCGCGTGTTCTCCGCGCTCAACCCGCAAGGGTCGCAGGTCGCGCGCTTCGAGGCGCCGACGCCGCTCGACCGGCGCCACGATTTCCTCTGGCGCGTGCACGCGGTGGTGCCGCCGCACGGCATCGTCGGGATCTTCAACCGCTCGCACTACGAGGACGTGCTCGTCGCGCGCGTGCGCGGGCTCGTCCCCGAGTCGACGTGGCGACGACGCTACGCCCACATCAACGCGTTCGAGCAGCTGCTCGCCGACGAGGGCGTCGTGCAGGTGAAGCTGTGCCTCCACATCTCGCGCGAGGAACAGCGGCAGCGACTGCTCGAGCGCGTGGACGACCCGTCGAAGAACTGGAAGTTCCGCGAGGGCGACCTCGACGACCGCGCGCTGTGGAGCGAGTACACCGCCGCGTACCGGGACGCGCTCGCGCAGACGAGCACCACGTGGGCGCCGTGGTACGTCGTGCCGGCGGACGACAAGCGCGCGCGGGACTGGCTCATCGCGGACCTCCTCGTGCGCACGCTCGAGCGGCTCGACTACCGTCCGCCCGTGGCCAGGCCGGAGCTCGTCGCGAAATGGCGGCAGGCGCTCACGGGTGAGGCGTGACGCGCGACCAGAGACATTGAACCGCGGGAGGACGCAGAGGGCGCAGAGCACTGCCTTTGTGTGCGCAGTCCTCTGCGGCACTCTGCGTCCTCCGCGGTTAAAACTCGAATGGCGACAATAGACCGGGCTATCCCTCGGTACCCTCGAAGTCGACGTACCCGCGCTCGGGATCGACGGAGAGCAGCCGCACGCGCACGCGTTCGCCGACGTCCATCCCGGCCTCGCCGCGCACGACGCGTCCCTCGGCCGGCGGATCGAGGAGACGCACGAACGTGCCCTTGCGCGCGGCGCCGGTGACGATCGCGTCGAACGTGTCGCCGATGCGCGACGCGAGCAGCAGCGCGGCGGCCGTCTTGCGCACCGTGCGCTCGACGGCGCGGGCGGCGTCCTCGCGCTCGGTGCAGTGCGCGGCGAGTGACCCGAGCTCGTCGTCGGTGTAGGGCTGCGGCGCGCCGGCGAGCACCGCCTTCACGAGGCGCTGCGTGACGAGATCCGCGTAGCGGCGGTTCGGCGCCGTCGCGTGCGAGTAGTCCTCGGCGGCGAGGCCGAAGTGGCCGCCGGGGTCGTGGCCGGGGCGGTCGAGCGCGTACTCGCCGGGACCCATCAGCTTCACGATCGACAGCGAGAGGTCGGGGAAGCGCAGCGGATCGGCGGCGCGGCGGCGCGCCAGGAACGCGGCGAGCGCGCGCGAGTCGGGCGCGTCGGGGAGCGCGTCGCCGTACCGACGCGCGATCTCGACGATGCGCGCCCACCGCTCCGGCTCGCGCACGACGCGGCGAATGCCGGACGAGCCGTGCGCTTCGAGGAAGCGCGCGATGGCGACGTTCGCGGCGATCATGAAGTCCTCGATCAGCTCGCGCGCGGCGTTCTTGTGCACGACGGCGAGGCCGACGACGGCGCCGCCCTTCGTGACGGGGCGCGCCTCGATCGTCTCGAAGTCGAGCGCGCCGGCGCGGTCGCGCTCCGCCTGCAGCCGTCGCGCGGCGTCGTACTGCAGGAGGATCTGCGCGGAGAGCTCGGGGACGCGCGCCACACTCTCGGGCGGCGCGCCGCCGCGCTCCAGCCACGCGCCGACGTCATCGTAGGCGAGCTTCGCGCGGTTGCGCAGGAGCGCGCGATAGACGTCGGCACGCTCGACGGTGCCGTCGGCGGCGACGCGCAGCTCCACGACGATCGCGAGCCGGTCCTCGCCCTCGAGCAGCGAGGTGCGGTCGGCGGAGAGCGCGAGCGGGAGCATCGGGAACACGTCGGCGCCGGCGTACACCGACGTCGCGTTGTGCGCCGCGTCGGCGTCGACGGCGGACCCGCGCGGCACGAGCGCGTCGACGTCGGCGATGCCGACGAGCACGCGCACCGCGCCGTCGTCGGCGCGCTCGGCCCACTCCACCTGGTCGAGGTCTTTCGACTCCGCGTTGTCGATCGACGACCACGGCAGCTCGCGCAGATCGCGGACCGCAGGAGGCGGCGCGGCAGGCGCCGGCGGCGTCGCGGCGACCTCGCGCAGGGCGGCGTCGCTCGGCGCGACGGCGAACCCGCGCTCGGCCAGCGCGCGCGCGCGGCGGCGGCGTGCAGATCGAAGTCGGACATGAGCGCTCCGTCCGGGGACGCGCGAACGCGACGACGCCCCCCGCGGCGGCCGTGTGACCGTCGCGGGGGGCGTCGTCGCGCGATGCGCTGCGGGTCCGTTAGGCCCGGCGCCCGGTCTTCGCGCCGCCCTTCGACGCGCCGCGCGAGGCCGAACGCGTGCCGCGCGTGCCGGCGCCGCCGGACTTCGCCGCGCCCTTCGTGGCGCCACCCTTCGACGCAGCCTTCGTGGCGCCGCCGCTCGCGGCACCACCGGTCGCACCGCCACCGCCCGCGCGGCGCAGCTTGCGGTACTCGTTCAGCACGCGGTCGAGCACGGCCGCGGCGCCCTCGCCGGGGGAGTTGCGCTCACGGGACAGGAAGTCCGCGGCGGTCTTGCTCACCCAGATCGTGGTCTGGTCTTCCCGGTAACGAGAGTAGCGCTCGGCGGTGGGCATGGGTCGGTCTCCTGTGTGTAGGGCGCGTCGTCGCTTCCGTGCCGGAAAACGTACTCGAATGCGTCCAATTTGCAACGGGGGGGCCTAACAGGTGCCCTACGGGTGCCCAACGGGTGCCCAACGGGTGCCCAACGGCGGCACGCGGTCGGCCCAACTGCGGCATGAACGCCGCCGCACGGGGAGCCGTTGGGCGGTCGTTAGGCGGCGCCCGAGTGCCGCGGGGGCTGCCGCGGCGCGCGGCGCGGCGCGAGCTTGCGGGCGTGCCGCGCGCGCCCCACCTCCTGCGCCTCTCGTGGAAGCCGACCGCGGACGCCGCGCGCGCGTCGGGCGTCTACCCGTTCGACGTGCCCGCCGTCCGCGCGCTCGACGCGCTCGACCTCGACGCGCCGGTCGTCTGCTTCGTCGGCGAGAACGGGTCGGGCAAGTCGACGCTGCTCGAGGCGATCGCGGTCGCCGCGGAGCTGCCGACGTTGGGCGCCGCCGACGCGGTCGACGACGCGACGCTCGCCGGCCCGCGCGCGCTCGCCGCCGTGCTGCGCCTCGCCTGGTCGGTGCGTACGCGGCGCGGCTTCTTCCTCCGGGCCGAGGACTTCTTCGGCCACCTGCGGCGCCGGGCGCTGACGACGGCGCGCGTGGCGCGCGAGGAGCGGGAGCGCCGCGCCCGTGCGCCCGGCGATCGCGACGCGTGGAGCGCCGACGAGCCGGACGCCGACGCCGAGGCCGCGGCGCGTCTGCTCCCGCGCGTCGACGCGCGGTCGCACGGGGAGAGCTTCCTCGACCTCTTCGCGACGCGCATGCACGACGGCCTGTACCTGCTCGACGAGCCGGAAGCGCCGCTCTCCCCGCGCCGCCAGCTCGCGCTCCTCGCCATCGTCGACCGCGCGGTGCGCCACGGCGCGCAGTGCGTGATCGCCACCCACTCACCGATCCTGCTCGCCTATCCCGGCGCGCGCATCTACGCGTTCGACGACCCGCCGGTGCGCGAGGTGCCCTACGCCGAGCTGCCGCACGTGACGTTGACGCGGGCGTTTCTGGAGGCGCCGGAACGGTTCCTCAAACACTTGTGAGCGACGGCGGGACACCTGACGGCGGGACGATCGAGGTCGGGCGCGGTCCCTAGGTCCTAGGGGGGCTCCCCCCCCTTCGCCCAAGGTGCTACACGCGCTGCACGCCACGGTACCGATCCGACGCGGACCGGATCCCACTGGATGCATCGCGGCGCCGGCTCACGACGCCTCCCGAGGGAAGGCTCCTCGCGTTTGGTAAGCGGATCGGCGGATTCGCGCATCCGCTGATCCGCGATCCAAGCCTCCAGGAGGGTGGCCCCTCGGGGAGCCACGCGCCCGCGCGCCGAACGCGCGCCGCGCCGCCGCTCGCCGCAGCGCGATCCCGCGGTCGATCGTCGTTAGGATTCCGCGACATGACCGCCTCCACTCGCCGCCCCACGCGCCCGCCCATCGTCGGCGTCACCGCGACGGTGACCCGCGTGAACGATGGCGGCCCCGCGCCGATCGATGCCGCGGTCGTCGACGCGGCGTACCTCGACGCGCTGCGCGCCGCCGGGATGCTCCCGGTGCTCCTCCCGCCGTCGGACCCGGCCCAGGCGGACGCGGCGCTCGACGCGGTGGACGCGCTGCTGCTCTCCGGCGGCGAGGACATCGACCCCGCGCACTACGGCGAGACGCCGCACGCGGCCGCGGGGCCGTTCGCCGAGCGGCGCGACCGGTGGGAGGTGGCGCTCGCCCGCGCCGCGCAGCGACGCCGCGTGCCGACGCTCGCGATCTGCCGCGGCGCGCAGCTCCTCAACGTCGCGTTGGGCGGCACGCTCGCGCAGCACCTCGGCGACGACGCGGCGTGCGGCGCGCGGCACGACCGCATGGCCGACCGCCGCGCCCGCGTCCACCCGATCACCGTCGCGCCGGCGAGCGCGCTCGCGCGGGTGCTCGACGCGACGTCGCTCGACGTGAACTCCTACCACCACCAGGCGATCGCGCGCGTCGCACCGCCGCTCACCGCCGCCGCGTGGTGCGACGACGGTGTGGTGGAAGCGGTGGAGTCGCACGACCCGGCGTGGCCCGCGTTAGGCGTGCAGTGGCACCCGGAAGATCTCGTGCGCGACGCGGAGCCGTGGGAGCGGCGGATCTTCGACTGGCTGCGACAGCGTGTGACGCGTGACGGGTGACGCGCTCACCGGGGGCAGTGCGGCGCCTCCGCGCCCGGCGGCGGCTCGCCGTCGGCCACGGCGAGCTGCACCTGCACGAGGTCCGGATACGGGTTCGGCTTCCAGAACACGATCGACTGGTGCTGCTTGATCCCCCACAGGATGCCGAGCGCGTAGCGGTGGCGTTTTCCCCAGAAGCACTTCCAGCGCACCGAGTCGGGGCCGGCGTACGACAGCTCCGTCGTCTCCCAGATGCTCGACGCGGAGACGTTAGGCTCGCGGATCTGCATCGAGACGCGCTTGCCGCCGCGGTGGATCACGCGGACGTTCGCTTCGAGCCCGCTCAGGCCGATGCGCTGCCACACGCCGGGCTGCTGCCGCAGCACCACGTTCCACACGCCCTGCACTTGCCCGCGCAGGCTGTCGACGTTCGCGGCGATGCTGTTGCCTAACGTCCGCATGGAGTCGAGCACGTGGCCCGACGCGACGCGCGTGTCGCCGAGGTGGTGACTCAGCGTGTCGACGGAGCGCGTGAGGTCGGCGGTGCGGTTCAGCGCGCTCTGCACGCCGGCCTGCGACGACGAGACCATGTCGCGATACGCCGACGAGAGGCCGTTCATCATGTCGATCGTCGCGCGCTCCTGGTCCTGGCGCTCGCGGCGCGCGCCCTCGGCCTGCTCCGCCGCCTCGCGCAGGTGCGACTGGATGTCCTCGACGTCGTGCTTCGCGCTCGCCTGGAACGCGGCCACCGAGTCGCTGAGCAGGTGGACGCGCGCGGCCTCGGCGCGCAGCGCGGCACCCTGCGTCGTGACGTACGTGTACGCCTTCCACGCGCCGGCGAGGTTCACCGCGCCGATGAACGCGAGCCCGCCGCCGAGCCGCCGCCGCCAGCGCGACTTCCACGCGTCGATGCGCTGCTCGGTCTCCTGGCGCAACGCGATCGATTCGGCGCGCGTGCGCGCCTCCATCTCCTCGAGGCGGCGGTCGAGCACCTCCACGACGCGCCGCAGGAACAGCTCCTCCTGCAGGCTCGCCGCCGCCTCCCATCCCGGTGGCGGGCGGTACCCGTCGGTCATCGGCAGGCCGCGATCCGCGGCAGGCGTGGCATGGCTCATGGGCCCGCCCTCCGGAGCGGGTCGCGACCCGTGTCGCGATGCGTCCAGACTCGGAGTCCCGTGACAACCTGTCAACATCGACCGTACGCGACCTCATCCGCGGATGCCTAACGCGCCGCGCCTCACGGGCGCGTTTCTATGGCTGCTCGCGCTCGCCGCGGGACTCTCGGTCGCGAACCTGTACTACAACCAGCCGCTGCTGCCCGACATCGCGCGCACGTTCGGCGTTTCGGCCGCGCGCGTGAGCGCGGTGGCGACGTCGACCCAGGTCGGCTACGCGGTGGGGCTGCTGCTGTTCGTGCCGCTCGGCGACCTCGTGGAGCGCCGGCGGCTCGTGCTCGCGCTGCTCGCCGCCGTCACGGTCGCACTCGTCGCGGCGAGCGCGGCGCCGACGCTGCCGCTGCTCGCGGCGAGCGGTGCGCTGATCGGTGCGACGACGGTGGTGCCGCAGATCCTCGTGCCGCTCGCGGCGGGACTCGCGCCACCGGCGGCGCGCGGCCGCGTCGTGGGACGCGTCGTGTCGGGGATCCTCGTCGGCATCCTCGCGGCGCGCGTCGTCTCCGGCGCGGTGGGGCGACTCGTCGGCTGGCGCGCGATGTTCCTCGTCGCGGCGGCGCTGATGCTGGCGCTCGCGCTCGCCCTCGCGCGCTGGCTCCCGCGCACGCCTCCGGCCGCGGCACGCGACGCCGACGCGCCGACGTCGTACGGCGCGCTCCTCCGCTCGCTCGTCACGCTCGCGCGCGAGCAGCCGGTGCTGCGCGACGCGGCGTCGCTCGGCGCGCTGTTCTTCGCCGCGTTCAGCGCGTTCTGGACGACGCTCGCGTTCCGTCTCGACACGCCGCCGCTCCACTACGGATCGGCGGTCGCGGGCGCGTTCGGGCTGTTAGGCATCACCGGCGCGCTCGCGGCGCCGATCGCCGGGCGCTTCGCCGACCGCGGCACGCCACGGCGCGCGGTGGGGGCGGCGATCGCGGTGAACGCGGTGGCGTGGGTGCTGTTCCTCCTCGCCGGCGACACGCTGTGGGGGATCGCCGCCGGCGTCGTGCTGCTCGATGCGGGGACGCAGGCGGCGCAGGTGTCGAACCAGTCGCGGATCTACGCGCTGCCGGCGCCGCTGCACTCGCGGCTGAACACGGTGTTCATGGTGACGTACTTCGTGGGCGGGGCGCTCGGCTCGGTGGCGGGCGCGGTGGCGTGGGCGGGGTGGGGGTGGGCAGGGGTGTGCGGCGTGGGGTTCGGGACGCTGGTGGTGGCAGGAGTCATGTACGTGGCCGGACCGAAACGGCGGGACGGCTGACGGGGGACCGTCGACCGGCGGGATCGCGACAGACGCAGGTTCGGCGCGCGGGCGCATTTCTCTCCGGAGGGCCACCCTCCGGGGGTTCTGGGTCGCGGATCAGCGGATTCGCGGATCGCGCCGCGTTCCTCGGATCCGGTGCGCGTCGGATTGGTACCGCGACTCGATCGTCGCCTGGCAACCTTGGGCGAAGGGGGGGGAGCCCCCCTGGTAACTACGATCCCGCGCGAGCGATCCCGCGGTATGTCGTCCCGCAGTACGGCGTCCCGCAGTACGGCGTCCCGCAGTCGATCGTCCCGCCCTCAGACATCCCGCCGTTTCACTCCCCGCCGTACAACTGGGCGTAATACTCCCGCGCCGCCTCCACCGAGCGCGGATTCGTGTACCGCTCGGCCGCGGGGTGCGCGACGAGATCCGCGAACACCTCCGCCACCTCCTCCGCCGTCTGCGCGCGCACGCCGCCGGTCACCGGCGCGATCGGCGTGCCGCGCACGTTCTGCGCGAAGTCCGTCGTCACCACGCCGGGGAGCACGAGCGACACGTGGACGCCGGGGTGACGCTCGGCGAGATCCAGGCGGAGGCTCGTCGTCAGCGACGCGAGCGCCGCCTTCGCCGCGCTGTACGCGGAGCGGAACGGCGAGATCGGCACGCGGCCGAGCGTGGACGACACGTTGATCAGATGACCGGCGCCGCGCTCGACGAAGTGCGGCACCGCGGCCTGCATGCCGTACAGCGCCGACTTCACGTTCACCGCGATCATGTCGTCGACGTCCGCGTCGGTGAGGTCGAGCACCAGACGCGTGATGCCGCGCCCCGCGTTGTTGATCCACACGTCGAACCCGCCGAACGCGTCGAGCGCCGCGTCGCGCAGCCGCAGGACGTCGTCGCGGCGCGTGACATCGGTCGCCACGGCGCGCGCGTCGGGCGCCCCGCGCGAGCGCGCCTCCGCCGCCACGCGTTCGAGCTCCGCCACCCGACGCGCGCCGAGCACGAGCCGGTGCCCGTCCGCGCCCAACCGCCGCGCGACCGCCGCCCCGATGCCACCGCTCGCGCCGGTGATGACGATGACCTTCGACGTCACACCCATTCCGCAGACGACACGGTCGCTCGTGTCGGGTGCCCGTCGCTACGGCTGCCGCGTCGCGTCGGATTGGGCTCCCTGACCGCCGCTCGTGAGCACGGCGCGCACGTCGCTCGCCGAATCGCCGAACACCCAGTGCCCGAACCACGCGAGATTGTGCTCCATCACCGCTCGCTGCTCGCGCGGCTTCGTGACGCCGTGGCCGAACCCCTTGTACACGACCATCTCCACCGGCACGCCGCGGTCGACGAGCGCCTGGCGCAGCTCGTACGCGTTCGCGATCGGCACGCGGCGATCGAGCTCGCCGTGCTGGATGAGCGTCGGCGTCTTCGCGCCCATCGCGTACGAGATCGGCGACGTCTTGCGGTAGATCTCCGCGTCGGCCACCGGGTCGGCGCCGAGGTAGTTGATCGTGAACGGCGTGATGTCGGTGTTGTAGTAGTACGTCGCCCAGTCGCTGATCCCCGCGCCGACGCTGATCGCCTTGAAGCGCGTCGTCGTCGTGGTGAGGAACGCCGAGATGTAGCCGCCCTGGCTCCAGCCCATGGCGCCCATGCGCGTGGAGTCGACCCACCCGCGCGCGATCAGCGTGTCGACGCCGCTCAGCACGTCCCACGCGTCGCCGACGCCGAGGTTGCGCTCGTTCAGCCGGCGGAACGCCGCGCCGTAGCCCGACGAGCCGCGGTAGTTCACCTTCAGCACGAGCGCGCCGCGCGCCGCGAACACGTCGACCGGATAGTTGCGGGTGTCCATGAGCGTCGGCCGGTCGATCCCCGTCGGGCCGCCGTGGATGACGACGAGCAGCGGACGCTTCTCGTTAGGCGCCCACCCCGCCGGCTTCACGAGCACGCCCTCGATCGTCGCGCCGTCCTGGCTCTTCCACGTGATCAGCTCGCGCGTGCCCAACGCGAGGCCGCGCACCTGGTCGCTCATCGCCGTCAGCGTGCGCGGCGCGAACGGCCCGCGCCCGGCGAGATCCACCACCGCCACTTCCGGGAGCGCCGTCGGCGAGGAGACGATCGTCGCCGCGCGCCCGGTCGCCGACACCGTCCATGCGCCGCCCATGAAATCGTTAGGCGCGGAGACGCGCGTCACGCGCGCGGTGGCCGGGTCGACGCGGAACAGGTGCGACGCCGTGCGCTCCGACGCCGCGAAGTAGATCCCCTCCGGCCGCCACGCGACGAACGCCGCGTCCTCGTCGACCCCGTCGGTGATCGATCGCGGCGTCGCGCCCTCCGCGTCGGCCGGCACCACGGCGAGGCGCGAGAGGCGCGCGAAGTAGCGGTCCTGGCCCATCGCCGAGGTGATCACGAGCGAGCGGCCGTCGGGCGACCAGTGCGGGTCGCCGTCGGGCCCCGGCTGCGACACGACTCGGCGCACCCGGTCGTCGCCGAGCGACAGCACGTAGATGTCGGCGGTCGCGCCCTGCACGAGATCGGGGTTCGTCGTCGCCGCGAAGGCGATGCGCGTGCCGTCGGGCGACCACTCGAAGCCCTGCACGCTCATCGTCGTGCCGCGCGTGCGCTGCCGTCCCTTTCGCGGGGCGGCGAGGCCCGCCATCGCGCTGTCGACGTCGGCCGTGAAGAGGTGCGCGTACGCGTACTCGGTGCGCACCACCTCGTAATCGCCGTAGCGCTCGCGCCGCGCCTTCACCGTGTCCGGCGGTGGCGCACTCGTGAACGCGACCGTGCGGCCGTCGGGCGACCACGCGTACCCCTGCACGCCCGCCTCCGCGTCGGTGAGCTGCACCGCCTCGCCGCCGTCGGGGTGGATCGCGAACAGCTGCGACCGGCCGCCCACGCGATCGCTCGTGAAGCCGATCCACCGCGAGTCGGGCGACCAGCGGTACGCGCCGACGCTCCGGTCGCCGCTCGTGAGCTGCCGGCGCGCGCCGGTCGCGACGTCGGCCACCCACAGCCGCGTGACGTACGCGTTCTGCTTCGTGTCGGCGGTCGTCACGCCATACGCGACCCATTTGCCGTCCGGCGAGATCGCCGCGCCGGCGAGCGTCGACATGCCGAGCAGGTCGTCGACGGTGGGGGCGCGGCGCGCCGGCTGTGCAGCGAGGGACGTCGACAGCAGCAGGACGAGCGAGGCGAGCGATGCGGTCGGGCGCATGGACCGGGGGCAGGGGAGGGCGGAGCGTTTCACGGGCTCACGCGCGGAGGATCGCTCACTCCGGGGCCGTGTCGGGCGCGGGTTCGTCCACCGCGCAGCGGAGCGGCAGGAGGGCAGCGCCTCCTCGCCACGTCCAGCTTATAGCCCGCCCCGGGGCTTGCGGCAAGCCCGGGGGGCCCCCGTAGAGTCGCCGGCCTCGGTCGGACGGTCCGGCCGACGTGAGAGCCACGGACATCGGAGGAGCGACGTGATGACCGAGCATGCAGTGGTGATCGCCGGCGGTGGTCCGACGGGGCTGATGCTGGCGGGCGAGCTGGCGGTGGCGGGGATCGACGTCGGCATCGTCGAGCGCCGCGCCAACCAGGGTCTCGCCGGCTCGCGCGCGGGCGGCCTGCAGTCCCGCACGATCGAGATCCTCGACATGCGTGGGATCGCCGACCGGTTCCTCTCGGAGGGACAGGTGGCCCAGGTCGGCGGGTTCGCGCAGATCCGCCTGGACATCAGCGACTTCCCCACGCGGCACCCCTATGGCCTCGGTCTGTGGCAGAACCACATCGAGCGCATCCTGGCCGGCTGGGTCGCCGAGCTGGGCGTGCCGTTCCATCGCGAGCGCGACGTCACCGGCTTCACCCAGGACGACGGCGGCGTGACCGTCGAGCTGTCCGACGGCACCGCGCTGCGGGCGGAGTACCTCGTCGGGTGCGACGGGGGACGCAGCGTGGTCCGCAAGACGGCCGGCATCGACTTCCCCGGCTGGGACGCGACGCAGAGCAGCCTGATCGCCGCGGTCGAGATGACCGAGACGCCCCCGCTCGGCATCCACCGCTCCGCGCTCGGCACCCATGCGTTCGGCCGGGAGCACTACGAGATCCGTGACGGCCAGGTGGTGTTCAAGGACGAGGGACCGATCCGGGTCATGGTCCCCGAGCCGCGCGTCGGGGCGGCCGGTGAGCCGACGCTGCGCGATCTCAGCGAGGCGCTCGTCGCCGCGTGCGGGACCGACTTCGGGGTCCACAGCCTGACCTGGCTCTCCAGGTTCACCGACATGGCCCGGCAGGCCGCGACCTACCGCGACCGGCGCGTGCTGCTCGCCGGCGACGCCGCGCACGTGCACTCCCCGATCGGCGGGCAGGGGCTCAACACCGGCGTGCAGGACGCGGTGAACCTGGGATGGAAGCTCGCCCAGGTCGTCCGGAAGACGTCGCCGGAGAGCCTCCTCGACACCTACCACGCGGAGCGACACCCCGTCGCCGCGCGGGTGCTGCGCCACACCATGGCGCAGGTCGCGCTGCTCCGTCCGGACGACCGCACCGAGGCGCTGCGCGACGTCGTGGCCGAGCTCCTCGCGATGGACGAGCCGCGCAGACGACTCGGCGCGCGGATGTCCGGGCTCGACATTCACTACGACCTCGGCGACGGCCATCCCCTGCTCGGCCGCCGGATGCCCGACCTCGACCTGACGACCGCCGATGGGCCACAGCGGGTCTTCACCCTCCTGCACGATGCCCGGCCGGTGCTGCTCGACCTCGGCGATGCCGACGGCCTGGACATCGCACCGTGGGCGGATCGCGTCCGGTCGATCCGGGGCACGTACGCCGGCCCCTGGGAGCTGCCCGCGATCGGGACGGTCCCGGCGCCCGCGGCCGTGCTCGTGCGGCCCGACGGACACGTGGCGTGGGTCGGAGACCGGACCGCGGCGGGGCTCGTCGACGCGCTGACCACGTGGTTCGGGCCGCCTGCCTAGCGCTACCGGATCCACCGCGGCGCCGACACGGTCACCGCCGACCCGTCGGCGATCGATGCCCCCGACGGCGCGCCGGCGAGCGGCGCCACGAACGCCTCGCCCCACAGCCCGGCGACGTCGGCCGAGAGCCGCGGCGCCTCGGCGCGCCACACCCGCCAGACCGGGTGCCGCACCTCGTACTCGATCGTGCGGCCGTCGCGCTGGCGGGTGTACCCCCAGTGACGCCGCGTGACGAACGCCGCCTGCGACCCCGCCGGCGGCTCCGCCGGCTCGCCACTCGGCGTCGCCGACACCGACTGCCAGAGGCCATCGCTGCGCCACTCGTACGACAGTCGGCCGGTCGTCGAGCTGCGCATCGGCACCGCGCGATAGGGCTCGTTGAACAAAGCCCGCGCGACGAGCGCGATCGCGAGCCGGGGGACGAGCTCGCGCACGAACGTGACGCCGTGGCGCACCTCGCCCCCCGCCAGCTCGCGCCGCACGTAGAACCGCAGGTTCACCTCGTCGAAGTCGCGGTGCAGCGGGATCGGGACGCCGAGCACGCGGGTGCGCAGGAAGCGGAAGCCGACGACGGTGACGAGCGCGCGCCCGTCCAGCAGGTCGAGCGCGACGCCCGCCGGGACCAGCGGCCGCAGGATCCCCGGATCGACGTCGTAGTCGAGCATGACGAGCTGCCGCCACTCGGCCGACAGGAATGTGCGGGACGTACGCCACCTCGGGGTTGCCGTGTCGCTCGCCACAGCGCCACGGGGCGCCGGCACATATGGTGCTACCGAGGCCCCGCCGAACCGTTCGCGGACCTCGTGTTCGCGAGCCGCACCGCCTACCCCCAGCGGCTCCCGTCATGCCGACCACCGCCCACATCTGGAACGATCCGCGGTACCGCCACTTCTTCCGGCGCGCGGCGCAGACCATCGCGCACGCCCGGCAGCTCCAGCTCCAGCCGTGGCTCGGCGAGAGGGAGGAGCGGTTCCACCGCGTGATCCTCGAGATCTGCGGGGCGGAGGTCGACGAGCTGGCGGGCGCGCACTAGGCCGCACTCGGGCGCGATAGGCGCCAGACGCTCCACGGCGCGTAGCTCCGCCGCCCCGGCGCCGCGCGCCACCCGGTGGCGGCGAGCCGGCGCGCCAGCAGCCGGCGAAAGACGCCGTGCGTGACCACGACCACCGTGCCGTCGGCGCCGCACGCGTCGTCGCACCACGCGGCCGCGGCGCGCGCCTGCTCGAGCCACTCGGGCAGCGCGTCGCGGCCGCGCGCGATGTCGATCCCCCAGCGCAGCGAGATGAGCGCGCCCCACACCACGAGCGGCGCCCGCCCGGGGAGCCACGTCGGGATCGGCAGCGGCACCTCGCGGAGCAGCGGCGACGCCGTCACCGCGCGGCCGCCCGCCAGCCGCTCGGCCGACGCCACGGCGCGCGGCATGTCGCTCGCCACGATGCGGTCGGCGAGCGCCGCCTCGTGCACGAGCGCGGCCGGCGGCGCGTCGGCGATCCCCGCCGCGTCGTACGCGGTGCGCCATCGCTCCATCCCCTCCCGGTCGAGCAGCGCTCCGCCGTGCACGTGCGCCGAGCGGCCGTGGCGGACGAGGAGGAGATGCGCGGCCAACGCCGTGCCTAACGAGACGCCGGCGGCAGCGAGGCGATGACCCGCTTCGGCGCGACGGCGCGGAAGCTCTCGTCGATCCACGCGCGGAACGTGTCCAGCGGCGCGTCGCGCCCCGCGTCGACGGTGGCCGTCACCCAGCCGTGCCGCCCGAGCCCGTACCCGGTGGGCTCCACGTACGGCAGCTCGAGCGCCTCGGCCGCGGAGTGCGGGAGCTTCACGGAGAAGCTCACCGTCGGGCCGGCGCCGCGGAGGAACAGGAACGCCTTGCCGCCGACCTTGATGGCGCGCTCCCCCCACGGGAAATCCTCCGTGGCGGTGGGGTAGGCGAGCGCCCACGTGCGGAGCGTTCCCTCGAGCGATCGCGGGTCGGGTGGGGGGAGTGACATGGCGGGCTCACGGTGAATCGTCCGGCGGGTCGATCGGCCGCCGCATGCGCGCGAACGGCACGTCGACGCCGCCGGGGAGTGGGGTGGTCACGCGCTCGACCACCTCGAAGCCGAGCGCGCGGTAGAACGGCTCGCCTGGCAACGTGGCCATGAGCTCGAACGCGCGGAAGCCCGCCGCCCACGCGGCCTCGGCGCACGCGGCGTAGATCGCGCGCGCGAGGCCGCGGCGCGCCCACCGGGGGTGCACGAAGAACGCGCGGATCCGGGCCGGCTCGGTCGCCGGATCGAGCCGCGGGTCCTCGGCCGCCTTCATCTGGTCGCCGCCGTAGAGCGTGCGCCGCGCGCTCCAGCCACCCGCCGCCGCGGGTCCATCGGGCGCGTCGACGACGAAGTACGTGCCGTCGGCGACGAGCTGCGTGTCGACCCCGAACACGTACGTCGCGGCGGCGTCGATCTCCGCGGGCGTGTAGAACCCGACGCTCAGGCCGCGCGCCGAGTCGTCGATGAGCGCACGGAGCGCGGGGACGTCGGCCGCGACGGCGACGCGTGGCGGGGGCAGGTCGGCGTCGCGCACCCTCAGTCCAGGATGGAGCCGACGTAGATCGCGGCGACGCGACCGTTCTTCACGGTCACGCGGACCACGTGCATGCCGGGGTTCGCGGGATCCGTGTACTCCCAGTCGTCGCCGTCCGCCGCCGCGGCGCCGTAGAGCGCACGCACGCGGTCCGCGGGATCACCGACGCGCAGCCCGCGCGCGGTGGCGACGCCGGGCCCGTCGAGCGCGATGCCGTACACCGTCTCGTCCGCGAGCTCGATGGCGACGTCGCGGTAGCGCCACGTACGGAGCTTGCCGCCGGGATCGTACGGGTTGTCCTCGACCTTCACCGAGTCGGGGGCGCCGAGCAGCCGGCGCACCGCGGCGGTGTCGAGCCCTTCGTGCAGCTCCCCGACGGCGAAGTCGCCCTCGCCTAACGGCGCCGGCGCGGCGCCCGACGTCGGGACCACGCGCGTGGCGGGCGTCGGGCGTGCCGAGTCCGTGGCGCGCGGGCGCCGGTCGCCGCCGCACGCCGCGCAGAGAACGGCGAGGATGAAGGCACGGCGCGCGCTCACGTGGCCGGCACCTCGCTCACGTGGCCGCCGACGACGCGCCACGGCCCACCCGCCTCGCGCGCCCAGACGCGCGTGTAGCGATACGTGCCGCGCACGAGCGCGCCGGCCACCTCCACCGCGAGCCGCGCACGGAGCGCGACCACGGCGACGTCGGCGCCGACGCGGCGGATGCGGAGCTCCTCGGGCTCGTGCGCGCGGAAGCGCACGACGCCGGAGCCGTGCGCCGCGAGGTCCTGCGCCTTGGTGCCTAACTGTCCGTCGGGCCCCGTGAACAGCAGCTCCTCGGCGATCAGCAGGTCGAGCGCGGCGACGTCGGCGTCGAGCTGCGCGGCGCGGAGACGCGTCTCGAGCGCGACGATCTCGGGGTCGGCCGAGCCGACGAGGACACGCTCCATGTCGTCGACGCGTGAAGTGGTCATGGGCACGTGAGAATGGGCCGCGCCGGCGCGATCATCCAGGTGTGTCGATTTCGGCGGCTGTCGTTCGACGTGACATGGGGGGCCGCAGCGGCGCCCCCCCCGAGATCCGACGGCCAGGCCACTCCCACGAGGATGCGATGAGAACCGATATCTACGTGAACTACGACGGGACCTGCGAGGACGCGTTCCGATTCTACGAGCAGCACCTCGGCGGCAAGGTGACGGGGCTGACGACGCACGCGAACGGTCCGATGAGCGGGCGACTTCCGGAGGCGTGGCGGGACAAGGTACTGCACGCCCGGCTCGAGCTGGGCAACGCGGTGCTGATGGGCGCCGACATCCCGGGGGCCGAGCCGATGCGGAGCGCGTACGTGACGCTCACGCTGGACACGGCGGCGGAGGCGGAGCGCGTCTACGCCCTGCTCGCCGACGGCGGGCAGATCTTCATGAAGCTGGAGACGACGTTCTTCGCGTCGCGCTTCGCCCAGCTCCGGGACCGGTTCGGCACGTCGTGGATGCTCCTCCACGAGCATCCGGCGCGGTAGCCGGGCACGCATCGTCAGGCGGCGGCGGATTCGTTAGGCATCCGGCGGCCGGCCTCAGTGGCTGCGGGCGCGCGCGACGGCGTCGCGCAGCCGGACGAGGAAGTCGGCGCCGGCGTCGGTCGTGAGCGGCGCGCCGCGCGCGAGATGCCGCCGGCCGTCGGCGAAGACGAGCTGGTAGGGCCGCTCGGCGCCGGCGCCGTTCCGCGTGACGTGCACCGTCACCGAGTCCGAGAGGCGAAGGTCCCGCGTGCTGCGCGCCTGCAATCGCGCCGGCTCGCGCATCAGCCGGTCGACCTCGCCGAGCCAGCGCTCCACCTGCGCGGCCGGCGCCCACCCGCAGACCCGCGTCGGTCCGTCGCGCGGCTCGCAGAGCCCGACCGGTCCGCCGGGCGCCGCCACGATCGACTCCGTCCCCGGGCCGAGGGCCGGCCGAGACGCGGGCGCGCGGGTGCGAGCGCCCGCGGCGCACCCGCCGGCGGCGAGCGCCAGGAGCGCCACGAGCGCCGGGAACGTCAGAAACGCTCTGCGGTCTCGCATCTGCTGGAGCCTCAGCTTCGTGGTGCCGGCGCGCCGTGGCCGAGCTCCTCCGCGAGCCCGATGAGAATTCCTTCGGGTCCGCGAATGTAGCAGAGCCGGTACGCCTGCTCGTACTGAACGACGTCGCCGACGAGCTGCGCGCCGCGCGTGCGGAGCCGGGCGAGCGTGTCGTCGATGTCGTCGACGGTGAACATGACGCGCAGGTAGCCGAGCGCGTTCACCGGCGCGCCGCGGTGATCCGCGACGACGGGTGGGGCGAGGAATCGCGAGAGCTCGAGCCGACCGTGGCCGTCCGGGGTGACCAGCATCGCGATCTCGACGCGCTGGGACCCGAGTCCGGTGACGCGCCCGGCCCACTCGCCTTCGATCATGGCTCGGCCCTCGAGCCTCAGGCCGAGCTCGGAGAAGAACGAGATCGCGGCATCGAGGGATTCGACGACGATGCCCACGTTGTCCATCCGCTTCAGAGTCATGTCCGTCAGGCGTCGGCGCTCAGGCGTTATGGAGCGGATCGTAGTTCGCCGCGCCGAGCCGTTCCGCGGCCCACGCAGCGACGAGACCGAGCATGTGGGTAGGTGTCATGAAAGAAGCAGCTTCAACCAGTCGTCAGGCCGTGGGTGCTGACGCAGCGCGGAAGTTTCGGCATGACCGTGAACTCGATCGCGAGTCCGATCGCGATGACGGCGATCATCCCGGTGACGTACAGCCGCACCTGGCGCGCCGAGTACGTACGCCCCGGCATCGGCTTGGCCACCAGCACGGCGCCGAGGCGTGCGAGCCGTTCTGCCCCGGCGCCGAGCCATACCCATGCCAGCAACCCGCCCCAGGCGAGCGCGGTGAGCGCCCACATGGCCAACGCGCCGGGTGCCGACCACGGCTCCGAATAGAAGCACAGGGGGTTCGGCCACCCGGGCGCCAGGACGATGCCTTCCCCCGCCAGCGAGAACACCGCGACGACGATCGCCACGCCCCTCAGAAATTCGCGCGCCTCCTCGCGGGTCGCTTGCCCCGTCGCCACGACCGCCTTCAGGCGCTGCCGCCAGATCACGAGGTTCACGAGCATCACGGCCAGCACGACGAGCCAGAAGTGACGGAGGATCGGAGTATCCGGCATGCGTTCGACGATGTGGATGGCGGCCTAACGCCGAGCATGACCTGCAGGCGAACACAATAAAATGCGGCGAGGGCGCAGCCGCGCCGCTACCGAGACCCGCCTGTCAGGTTCATGCAACGTTAGGCGCCGCGCGAGGAGGCGTCGATCCCGCGGCGTCCCCGAAAGGCCGAAGCACCACCGTGGCGACGAACGCGAACGCCGCCGCCAACGCGATCCACGTCATCGCGTCGATCCAGAGGATGCCCGCGACATTCGAGACGAGGTGGGTCGGCTGGGCAAACGTCGCCGCGACGGCGGCCCACGATGGCACGACGCGCGTCCGCCAAAGCGCGACGCCGAGTACCGTCCCTCCGATCACGTGAAGCGTCGCGATGATGTTGAGCGCGATCACTGGCGGACTGCTCATGATGTGTCGATACAGTTGCACGATGTCGGGCGACGGAGTGCCGCCGTTGACCATCTGCACGGCAATGACGTCTCCCATCACGACCCCGATGATCGCGATCCAACCGATCAAGTGCAGCGCGCCGCCGATCGCGGCGAGTCTCGGAGACCGTGCGTTGAGGACGCGCATCAGGGCGAGCGTCGCCGGAGCCGCGAGAAACGCGCCGGTGAAAACGAAGACGTCCGCCGTCGCGGTACGCGCGGCGTGTCCGTCGATCGCGCGGAGCGTCGCCACGGAATCGAGCAGACCATAGGCCGGATAAAGCAGCCAGTAGGTCAGGATCGAGAGTGGGAACAGCACCAAGCTGACCGCCAACACGATCTGGCTGACGCGGCTTATCGTCATTGCGGGCTCGTGGTGATGTTCGCTAGCGTCGTGTCGCGCGGCTCCGCGGCGGCGGCAGCGGCTAGCGATCCTGATGAAACGACCCGATCAGGATGTGCGCGTATGGGACGAGCCCAGCGCGCTGAAGCGTTCGCCGTGACGCGGCGTTCGTCGGATCGCACCTCGCTCCGGGCACCGCACCGAGCTCGCGACACAGGCGTTTCAGCTCTTGGACGAGATAGCCGCCGTAGCCCCGGCGCCGATGCGGCTCGTCGACCTCCATATAGATGTCGGCGTACGGCGGGTTGTAGTGAAAGAGGAGTCCACCCTTTCCGACGGCGATTCCAGCCACTTCGAGCGCCCACTCACCGCCGCCGGCACGCTCGCTCATCGCCTCCTGGATTTCCGCTGCAGGTGTGAGGCATCGCAGCGTGGCGCCCGGGATCGTGTGTGACGTCGTCTCATCGTCGCGAAAAACCACCTTCTCGGTTGCGAGCTCTCGGGCGAAGGTGACTGCAAGCGTCGTCAGGAGCAGGTCGTTCGACTGGACTTCGAACCGCCGCGGCTTGGTCGCCTCGAGAAACGCCTCGAAGATCGCGAACGCTCGTGACCGCCGGTCAGGCACGACGTAGAGCTCATAGAGGGTTGGCTCATCGCGCCATGGCCCATCGACGGCAAGCGAGGCGTACGCCACCACGCGATCGCCCTCGGCGATTGCGAACTCGCGTGTCCAGCCGCGACGAGTGTGAATCGAATCGTGGACGACCTGGCAGTCCTGCTCCGCGCGATACGCTTCGCGCATCCCGGAGATCGCCGCCAGCTCCACCTGACGAATGGAAATGGGTGGTGCGGTCATGGTGTCGTGAGCGGTGCGAGAGATTCAGCGGCGACGTTGCCATCGTGCCGTTCGGAGGACCGCCTAACGCCAGAGCTCACCGGGGCCGCACGGTAGTGGTGTTCGGTGAATCGACGCCAGCCCGCCTTCGTCTTGGCCTCCACCACCCAGTGGAACCCGCCGTCCTCCGCGGGCCAGTAGGCCATCCGCGCCCGCCCCGCAGGCATGTCGGCTTCGAAGCCCACGGCTTCCGCGTGCAGGTCCGTGACGTCGGCGAGCGTCCCCTCCGAGCGCTTGCCGTCCGACGTAAACGACCAGAAACCCACGGCCCCGTCGGCGCCCTCGCCGATCAGCGCGCGCTCCTCGTATGCCGCGCCCGCGGTCGCGGACCCGAACTCCCAGCGGACATCGAGCTGCAAGTATTTGCCGCCCAGTACCGGAGCGAGCTGTCGATAGCAGCGCAGTGGCCCACGCGGTGACTCCGCCTCAGCGACCCACGCGCCGTGCAGCGGCGCGAGGACGCCGAGCTTCCCGCGGCCCTTCTTCCAGAGACGTGGCATGGAGTTCTCCTGGTCTGCCGAACGCTCATTGGACTGCGTACGCTGAACCACGGCCTAACGCGGAACCTCACGATACACCGCGTTCCACACATTCGCTTCCCACCCCATCGGCACTGCCGCCTACGGCGCCGGATGATCCGCCGCGCCCCGCGCCGCCACGACGCGCTCGATGCGCTGATCCGGCAGGAGCCACATGAGCGCGACGATCGCGTACAGCGCGCCGGAGATCCGCGGGTCGACGAACGCCGACGGGATCGCCGCGGCGTAGAGCACCGGCGACACCTTGCCCTTGCGATCGCGACCGACCGCCGCGGCGAGCACCGAGTGCGGGCCCTGGCTCCGGATGATCGTGCGCTGCAGCACGAAGTACGCGACCGCCGCGAGCAGCAGCACCGCGCCGTAGACCGCCGTCGGCACCGCCGCGAAGTGGTTCTCGCCCATCCACGCCGTCGTGAACGGGACGAGCGACAGCCAGAACAGCAGGTGAAGGTTCGCCCAGAGGATCGCCCCGTCGATGTGACGGGTCACGTGGAGCATGTGGTGGTGGTTGTTCCAGTAGATCCCGAGGTTCACGAAGCTCAGCACGTAGCTCAGGAACACCGGCCACAGCGGCCGCAGCGCGCTCCACTCGGCGGCGTGCGGGGGGCGCAGCTCCAGCACCATGATCGTGATGATGATGGCGAGCACGCCGTCGCTGAACGCCTCGAGTCGGGTCGGGTTCATGGTGCGGGGCGGCGTCGCGGGGGGGGGCGTCAGGCCGCGCGCGCGCGACGGAGCATCCACCCGTACAGCCACACGACCGCGCCCACGAAGCCCAACGCGCCGAGCCACGGGGCCAGCGCGAAGTCCTCGGGCACGATCCCGATCGGCGCGTCCTTCGACAGGCCGACGATGAGGCCCGCGTTGATCACGCCCCACAGGCTCTCGCCGACGATGAGCCCCGACGCGACGAGGGTGCCTAACCGCTCGGCGCGCTCCGGGTTCGGCGCCGAGCGCACGCGGCCGTCGTACCAGTGGGCGAGCACGGCGCCGATGATGACCGCGAACGTCGCCGACATCGGGAGATAGATGCCGATGCCGACGGCGAGCGGCGGGATGCGCAGCTTGCCGGCGGCCCCCAACGCGGCGTCGATCGCGATGAGCGCCACGCCGACGAGCGCGCCGATGCCGATCATCGTCCACTCGAGGTGCCCGCCGATGACGCCCTGCGCGAGCGCGGAGATGAGCGTCGCCTGCGGCGCCGGGAGCGGGTTCGGCGCGACGACGCCGACGTTCGCCGCGCCGGCGAAGCCGTACGCCTTCGCGAGCAGGTTGAGCACCGACGGGATCACCGCCGCGCCGGCCGCGACGCCGACGATGAGCGCGATCTGCTGCCGCATCGGCGACGCGCCGACGAGCTGCCCCGTCTTCAGGTCCTGCAGGTTGTCGTTCGAGATCGTCGCGCACGCGAACACGATCGCCGTCACGAACAGCGCGAACGCGACGAGCGGCAGCCGCGTCGTGTCCGTCGGCGTGACCGCGAGCACGAGCACCGACGCGCACAGTACGATCGAGAGGATGCCGACGCCGGAGATCGGGCTGTTCGACGCGCCGATGAGCCCCGCCATGTAGCCGCACACGCCGGCGATGAGGAAGCCGGCGACGAGCACGAACGGCACCGCGATGAGCGTCAGCGGTACCGCGCTCGGCGCGAGCACGGTCGCGCGCACGAACGTGTACGCGAGGTACGCGGCGACCACGAGACACCCCGCGGTGAGCGCGAGGATCCACGGCGGCGAGAGGTCGCGGTCGCTGTCGTCGCCGGTCTCCGTCGCGCGCGACGCGCGCAGCGTGCTCACGAGCCCACCGACGACGGGCCGCGCGAGGCGGCCGAGCGTGTAGATCGCGGCGACGGCGATGGTGCCGGCGCCGATGAACCGCACCTGCGTCCGCCAGATCGCCGTCGTGTACGCGGCGAGCGACTGCCCGGCCTCGGGCGCGTGCATCGACGTGAGCACCGGCACCGCGATCACCCACGAGATGATCTGCCCGACGAGCATCGCCATGCCGACCGAGAGCCCGACGAGGTGGCCCGCGCCGAGCAGCGCGAGCGACCACGCGATGTTGTAGCCCGTCGATGCGGTCGCGCCGAGTCGGAAGAAGCCGTTCAGCTCTCCCGCGAGCACGCGCGTGCCGGTGAGCACCGCGAGCCCCGACGACGCGACGGACCCGAGGATGACGGCGACCAGTCCCTCGCGTGCCTCGCCGGTGTCGTCCTTCGTCTCGCCGCGCGTGCCGGATCCGACCTTCAGCACCTCCGCCGCCGCGACGCCCTCGGGATACGGGAGGTCCGACGTCGTGACGAGCGCCCGCCGCAGCGGGATCGTGAACAGCACGCCGAGCACGCCGCCGCTCAGGCAGATGAGGAACGACTGCCAGAACGGGAACTGCGTCCACCAGCCGACGATCACGAGCCCCGGCAGCACGAAGATGATGGCCGAGAGCGTGCCGGCCGCCGAGGCGACGGTCTGCACGATGTTGTTCTCGAGGATCGACGAGTCCTTGACGGCGCTCAGGATCGCCATCGACATCACCGCCGCCGGGATCGACGACGCGAACGTGAGCCCGACCTTCAGGCCGAGGTACACGTTCGCCGCGGTGAAGACGGTCGTGATGAGCGCGCCGAGTATCAGGCCGCGCGCGGTGAGCTCTCTGGGTCGCATGACGTCCGGTGATGGGGAGCGAGACGGCCCGAAGCTACACCCTAGGCCGTCGGCGGGCGACGTCGCACCAGCGGCACCATGAGGTGGGTGTAGAGGAGACACCCCACGCAGACGTTGCCCACGCTCTCCAGCAGCGCGAACACGCACAACACGCCCGCCAGTCCGACCGCGACGAGCGGCCAGACCCAGTGCGTCGCGACCATCCCGAGCGTGAGCACGGCACCGACGCGCGCGGCGAACTGCTTCGGCGCGAGGTCGATGAGCACCGGCGGCCGGCGCGACCGCGTCGCGAGCCACTGCGCGGTGCGGCCGAGGGGACTCCACGCGCGCCGGCCGGAGCCGCGCGCGAGGAAGTCGACGAGAAGGACGACGGGGATCCAGCTCGCCCGCGTGACCAGATAGGCCGCCGCGAGCAGCGCCACGAAGAACGCGGTCAGCCGCACGACGTCCCGTCTCGCCCGCTCGAACGACACCGGGCAGACGAGGCTCGCGAACCAGCTGTCGTCGGTCATCGGCCCGACGCCGGCGCGAGCGTCACGATCCCCACCGGCAGCCGCGCGCGCCACGACTCGGGCGAGTGCGTGCCGCCGGGGACCTCGTGGTACGCGACCGCGTATCCCTTCCGCTCGAGCACCGCGCGCAGACGGCGGTTCGCGTCGAGCAACGCGGGCGCCGCGCCGCCCATGGCACCGACCGTCTCCTCGGATCCGACGTCGAGGAAGAAGCGCACGTCCGCCTTCGGCGACTCGGCGTAGCGCCGCGTGAGCGACTCGTACGGCGGAGCGTTCGAGCCCTCGTCGCCGCGCCAGAACGCGCCGCTCTGCGACAGCACGTTGCCGAACACCGCGGGATACGCGAGCGCGACGTATGCCGCGGCGAGCCCGCCCGCGCTGCTGCCGGCGACGATCGTGCGATCGGCGGCGCGCGTCACCGCGTAGTGCGCGCGCGTCCACGGCACCAGCTCCTCGGCCACGAACGCGGCGAAGCGGCGCGAGTTCGCGAGATCGGCGATGCGGCCGGGCGGCGCGCCGTTGTCGAACAGCACCGCCACCGTCGGCGGCGTGCGTCCCGCGGCGACGAGCGAGTCGAGGATCGCCGGCAGCGGCATCGCGCCGAGGTACATCGCACCGTCGAACGCGACGATCAGATCGCACGCGCCGCGACAGGACGCCGGATAGCCGGCGGGCGTGTACACCCACGCGTGACGGCCGCGCGGGTACGTCGTGCTGGGGACGGTGACCTCCGTCGTGGCACCCGTCGTGGACGACGGCTGCGCAGGCGCGAGTTCGGCGGCGCAGAGCGCCAGCGCGGCGGACAGGATCCTGCTCGTGCCGTTCCTTCGGACAGGATGCACAGGACCGACAGGATGAGAACGAACGACAATAGTGGCTTTGGTGGTTGTCATCCTGTCCATCCTGTGCATCCCGTCCAAACGGAAGGTCGCATTCATTTCCCACGCAGCTTCGCGACCGAGCCGTCGACGCCGTTAGGCAGCTGCACGTCCGCGAGCTGGTCGTCGTCGCGCACGGCGCGCTTGAGCCGCGCCAGCTCCGCCTTCAGCGACGCGGTGAGCGCCTCCTGTCCGGGCTCGCCGTACAGATTGTGCAGCTCGTACGGGTCGTGCACGAGGTCGAACAGCTCCCACTGATCCTTCTTCCAGAAGTAGATCAGCTTGTGCGTCGCCGTGCGCACGCCGTAGTGCGCGCGGGTGTTGTGGTCGCCCGGGTCGTGGTAGTAGCGGTAGTACATCGACGTGCGCCAGTCGCGCGGCGGCCGGCCGCGCAGTACGGGGAGCAGCGACCGCCCCTGCATGTCGGGCGACGGCGGGAGCCCCGCCGCGTCGAGGAACGTCGGCGCGAAGTCGACGTTCAGCGCCATGGCGTCGCTGCGCGTGCCGGCGCGGATGCCGCCCGCCGGCCAGCGCACGAGGAACGGCATGCGGATCGACTCCTCGTACATGAACCGCTTGTCGAACAGCCCGTGGTCGCCGAGGAAGAAGCCCTGGTCGCTCGTGTAGATGACGAGCGTGTTGCGCGCGAGGCCGGCGCGGTCGAGGTACGCGAGCACGCGTCCCACGCTCTCGTCCACCGACTCGACGGTGGCGAGATAGTCCTGCATGTAGCGCTGGTACTTCCACCGCGTGAGCGCGTCGCCGGTGAGCGTGACGGCGCGGCCGTCGCGGGTGACGACGACGGTGTCGGGCCGCGCGGCCCACCACGCGGCGCGCGCCGAATCCGTCAGGCCGGGCGGTGGGGCGCGCTTCAGGTCGCGGTTGGTCAGGTCCGTGGCCACACGCTGCCGGTTCTCGTGCAGCGCGTCGGTGCGCGTCTGATAGCCGTCCCAGAACGTCACCGGCTCGGGGATGTGCCGGTCGGCGAAGTGCGCCGCGTGCGACGCCTCGGGCTCCCACGGCCGGTGCGGCGCCTTGTGGTGCATCATGAGGAAGAACGGCTTCCCACGCGGCCGGTGCGCGAGGAAATCGAGCGCGCGCTCGGTGATGACGTCGGTCGCGTACCGCCCGGTGTACGTCGTCTCCGCGGTCGCGCTGTAGAACACGGGGTCGAAGTACGCGCCCTGCCCGGGGAGGATCTCCCACCGGTCGAAGCCCACGGGGTCGCTGCCGAGGTGCCACTTGCCGATCATCCCCGTGTAGTAGCCGGCCGCCTGCAGCAGCCGCGCGACCGTCATGCGCCCGCTGTCGAAGCGGTTGAACACGGTGACGCCGTTCAGGTGCGAGTACTGCCCGGTGAGGATCGCGGCGCGGCTCGGCGTGCAGATGGAGTTCGTCGCGAAGACGCTCGTGAGCAGCGCCCCCTCGCGCGCGATCCGGTCGAGGTTCGGGGTCTCGTTGACCTTGGACCCGTAGGCGCCGATGGCGTGCGCCGCGTGGTCGTCGGTCATGATGAACAGGATGTTGGGCCGCTCGCGGGGCTGCGCGCGGGCGGCCGAGGACAGGAGCACGGCGGCGAGTGCGGCGACGAGCGTTCGCATGTCTCCTCCGAATCGGATGCCTAACGACTCATGCTTCCCCACCGCCGCCGGATCGCGACGGTCCGCTCCAGCTCGTCCGCCCCCTGTAGCACCTTCCGGCGCAGGTCCGCCGGCAGGTCGCGCCGCGCCGCGAGGAACGCGCGCACGATGCCTAACGACTCGGCGCTCGTCTGCCCCGACAGGAACGCGTCGGTCCACGTGTTGACGTAGAAGATGCGCCGGTTGCGCTGCAGCCACGGCAGCGTGTCGAGCGCGGCGCGCAGGTACGGCTGCGACAGCGCCGCGGCGCGCGGATCGTCGAACGCGCCGAGGCTCCCCGTCGCCCACTCCTCGTTCAGCGACGGATCGTCGAGGTAGCGGGAGAAGTACGCGCGCCGCGCCGCCGCGGTGGGGTGCGCCGCGCCGGCGACGAACGCCGACCGGCGTCCGGGGTCCGTCGTGTCGCGCGCCGTCTCCTCGGCCAGCCGTCGCTCGGCGTCCGACGCGTTCGCGGCCACGAGCCGCGTCACGATCGCCCACCGCGTCGGCGCGCGGAGCGGCGCGCCGGCGGCCTCCGGCCGGTCGAGCAGCGAGTCGAGCGCGGCGAGCGCCGCGGGGGTGCCGGCGACGGCGACGAGCGCGTCGAGATGCGCCTTGCGCACGCCGTAGCTGCGGGCGCCGTCGTCGGCCCCCGCGCGGAGCGCGCGCTCGACGGCGGGCAGCAGCCGGTCGCGGCGCGCCGGCGCGAGGTACGCGTTCACGGCGCGCGTCAGGCGGCCGAGCAGGAACGGCACGATCTCCTCGTCGCGCTCGTCGGGCAGCGCCGCGACGACGGACTCCACGAAGCGCGCGGGGTCGAGCCGCGCGTCGCGCACCTCGTCCCACAGCGTGCCCCACAGCATCGCGCGGAGCAGCGGATCGCCGACGGTCCCCGCAAACGATAACGCCCACCGCGCGCTGGCCGAGTCGAGCACCACGCCCGCGTACGCGAGGTCACCGGCGTTCGCGAAGACGACGTCGGGGCGCGGCACCGCCGCGGGGGTCGGCACGCGCGTCGTCGCCGCGCGCAGCTCCACCGGCACGCGCACCTCGCGCCCGCCGCCGGCGAACAGCACCTCCGTCTTGATCGGCCACGGCGCGGCGCCGGAGAGCGACGGCTGCGACGCGCGCTGCGCGAGCGTCACGCCGTCGGTGCCGCGCGTCTGCGTCACGACCGGCATCCCCGGGCGAAGGAAGTACGCCTCGCCCCACGTGCCTAACGATCGACCGGCCGCGGTGCCGACCGACGCGAGCAGGTCGCGCCACGTCGCGTTCGCGTACGCGTGCGCCGAGAGGAAGTCGTGCAATCCGCGCCGGAACGCGGTGTCGCCGACGAGCGCGTCGAGCTGCTTCAGCACCCCCGGCGCCTTGTTGTAGACGATCGGGCCGTACGCGCTCTTCGCCTGGTCGAGGTTGTCGAGCGCCTGCCACACGGGCACGGTGCCCAACGTGCGATCGACGTTGTACGCGATCGGCTTGTTGCGCAGGTAGAACGTCTTCCACGCGTCGGACGCGGGGTCGAGCCCGGCCTGCACCTTCGCCGCCATGTACGTCGCGAACCCCTCCTTGAGCCACAGGTCGTCGAACCAGCGCATCGTCACGAGGTCGCCGAACCACTGGTGCGCGACCTCGTGATAGATCGTCGACGCCCTGCCCAACAGCTGCGGGCGGGTGGGACGCTCGCGGTAGATGAACGAGTTCTCGTTGTAGAAGATCGCCCCCGGGTGCTCCATGCCCCCGAACGGGAACGCCGGCGCGAGCACGACGTCGAGCTTCGGGAACGGGAACGGCACGCCGAACCACGTCTCGAGCCACCGCGCGGCGCGCGCGTTCGCGGCGATGATGCTGTCGGCGTCGGCGCCGAGCTCCTGGAGGCGCGAGCGGCGCACGTAGAGCGTCACCGGGCGCCCCTCCGCGGTGCGCTCGACGCGCGCCCACGGTCCGGCGGCGAACCCGATGAGGTACGTGCTGATCGGCCGCGACTCGGCGAAGCGGAACGTCGTCGTGCGCTCGTCGGCCGCGCTGTCGGCGAGCGTGCCGTTCGACACCGCGCTCCAGCCGCGCGGCACGACGAGCGTGAGCGTCGTGCGCGCCTTCAGGTCGGGCTGGTCGAAGCAGGGAAAGAGCTGGTTCGCGTCGGCGGGGACGAGGAGCGTGTACAGGTAGTCGCTCCGGTCGGCCGCGTCGTGCACGCGGATGACGCTCGCCCCCGCCGGTGCGGCGAGCGCCGAGAAGTCGAACTCGAGGACGCTCTCGCCGCCGACGGCCGAGCGCAGCGCACGCTCGGGGACGCGCACGTGCGCGCCGTTCGCGGTGTACGCGCCGGTGCCTAACGCGACGCCGTCGGCGCGCACGTTCGCGAGCCGCGGGCCGCGGAAGTCGAGGATGACGTCGCCCGGCGCGGCGCGGCGGAATCGGACGACGACGTGGCCGCGCACCGTGTCGGGCGCGGCGCGCGGCGCGCCGTTCGACGCGCGGGCGGCGTCGCCGGTGGCGCTGACGTCGAGGCGCAGCTCGTAGCGGACCTCGGCGACGCGGACGGCGCGGTAGTCGGCGAGCGCGCGGCTGACGCCGGGCGCCATGAGGGCGGCGGGGGGCGGGAGGGGGGCACGGATCGGGATCTAAACGGCGGGACGACTGACGGCGGGATGACTGACGGCGGGACGACTGACGGCGGGACGATCGACGGCGGGACGATCGACGGCGGGACGACTGACGGCGGGACGATCGACGGCGGGATCCCATCGCGTTCTCAGGGATCGGGTCGGCGTCGGAATGGTACGGCGGCGCGTCCGGCGCCTAGCACCTTGGGCGAAGGGGGGGAGCCCCCCTAGGGACTAGGTACGCGCCGCTGGGGTACCCGCGGTCGATCGTCCCGCCGTCGATCGTCCCGCGGTGGATCGTCCCGCAGTCTAGCGTCCCGCCGTCAGTCGTCCCGCCGTCAGTCGTCCCGCAGTGGATCGTCCCGCAGTGGATCATCCCGCCTCACCGCCGATTCTTATCCACCACCGCGGCCAGGATCAGCAGGAACGCCGCGAGCCGCACCACGTACGGCCACACCACCGACGTCGGCCCCTCCGGCAGCAGCGCGAGCGCCAGCCGCTGCGCCCCCAGCAGCACGAACGCCGCCGCGAACAGCGCGAACAGACGGTCGCGGGACTGCCGCCAGAAGCGCACGAAGAACAGCGCGGCCGTCGCGTACGCCGTCACCATCGCCCCCGCGAGCAGGATCACCGCGCGCTCGTCAGGCATCGGCGTCCCACACCAGGCCGTAGAGCAGCAGCGCCAGCCCGGCCGCCGCCGGCACCGAGCGCCAGAGCGAGAGATCCACGTCCGGCGTCCGCACGTCGACGATGAGCAGCACGTTGTTCAGGCAGAAGCCCCAGAAGCACAGCGAGCTCCAGAGCAGCAGCCGCGCCCGCGACCGCCGGTAGCCGCGCCACAGGAGCACCGCGCACGCCGCGCTCGTGAGGGCGCAGAGCAGGTAGACGACGAGGGCCATCACGGCTCGGACCTCACTCCGCCCTCCGGATCCGGAACGCGTCGGCGAACGAGCGAACCGCCCGCGACGGCCCCTCGTACAGCAGACGCACGAGCGACACGGGACGCGTGTCGTACAGCACGCGCAGCTGCTCCACCGCCGCGTGCAGCGACGGCGAGGCCGGCGCGTAGCGGTACGCCGGCGGGTCGTCCTCCGACTGCAGCAGCCGCCCCGCCACGAGCGCCGCAAGATGACGCGCCGTCGTTCGCGCGTCGACGCGCAGCTCGGCCGCGGCCGCCTCCGCCCGCCACGCACGCTCCGGCGTGCGATGCAGCAGAAGGAGCACCTCGACTTCGGCCAGGGGATCCACCTGCCGGCAGAGCAGCTCGAGCAGCTCGGCCGGGAGGCCCAGATCGGACATCTACGAGCGGGACGGCAGGAGGGCGGGAGGTCAGGAGGGAAGGAGGCTGCCCGCAAACATCAGGCCCCTCCCGCCCTCTCGCCCTCCTGCCCTCTTGCCCTCCTGCCCTCTTGCCCTCTCCGTCAGGCAGCGACCGACGACACCCAGCGGCGCGCCGCGGCGCGCATCGCGGGGTCGCGGTCCTGCCGCAGCTCGCGGAGCATCGGCACCGCCGCCGAGCCGCGCGCGTGCACGAGCGCGTCGAGGGCGGCGAGGCGCGCCGCCAGCGGCTGCGGCGGGTGGGCCGAGCCGCTCACGAGACGCAGCAGCCGCTGGATCGCGTCCGGCGTCCCGACGGCGCCGAGGGCGCGGATCTGCTCCAGGAACGTCTCCGGGTCCGTCTCGCGGTCGAGCGCGGCGATGAGCCGCTGCACCGGCTGGGCGCCCGGCGCGATCGGGCCGCCCGCGCCGTCGGTATCGCCGCCGAACGCGCGCGCCGCGATGCGTCGCACCTCGGGCGACTGGTCGGCGGCCATCGTCTGCAGCGCGGCGCGCGCCGTGACGGTGTCGATCTGCTCCAGCGCCGCCGCGGCGGCCACCTGCACCCGCGTGTCCGCGTGGTGCAGCGTACGCTCCAGCGCCCCGCACGCCTCCTCCGCCCGCAGCTCGCCGAGGAGCTGCGCCGCGTTCCGCACGACGTACCACTGCGCGTCGAACAGCGCGGCGGTGAGCGCCGGCACCGCGCCGCCGACCGCGATCAGTGCGTCGAAGCACCGCCGGCGCTGCCGGATCGTGCTCGCCGACGCGAGCAGCGCGACGAGCCCCTGCGGCCCGGCCGGACCGGCCGCCTCGAACACGGTGCGCGCGTCCTGCCGCGTGCGCTCGTCCGTCGCCACCACGGCGTCCGCGAGCGCGACGAGGATCGGCACCGTCGCCGCCTGTGCGCGCAGCGCCTCGCGCACCGCCTCGCGCGCCACCTCGGGTGCGTCGACGAGCGCGCGGGCGATCGCGTGCGCGACGGTGCGCGCGCGCTGCGCCGGGTCGCGCTTCACCGCGTCGGTGAGCGCGCTCACGAGCGCCTGCACCGCGTCCGACACGGCCGCGCCGTTCACGCCGACGAGCCGCTTCAGCGCCGCCTCCACCGCGTCGGGGAGCGGCGCGTCGCTGGCGTCCTCGGTGGGCACGAGGCGCACGCTCCACAGCCGCAGCTCGTCCAGCTCGCGCACGAGCGCGACGCCGCTCTCCGCGGCGCTCCCCGACGGCTGGCGCGCGAGCAGTCCCGCGAGCTGCGCGATGTCGCGCGCGCCGGCATGGCGCCGCACGACGAGCCGCCGGATCCCGTGCGCCCGCATCGCGCGCATCACCGCGTCCTCGCCGAGCGCGAGGGCGGGCGCGAGCTGACCGTCCACCGTCACCTGGCCGCCGCCGTCGCTGATCTCGAGGCTGCCGTGCCGGGCGGCCCGCGCGGCGGCGCGCAGGGCGGCGACGCGGTCCGGCTGCGTCGCCATCGGATCGGCGAACGCCGCCAGGGTCTCGGTCAGCGCGTGGAGAAGCTCGTGAGCGGCCATCGAGGGCATTGAGGAGTGGGTGACAGCCGACAGTCTCGTCGCGTCTTCCCGCGATCTTGAGATCCGCCCACCGGCGCTCGGCGGCGGCCGTTCGCCGGCGGCCGTTAGGCGGCAGCCCCCGCACTCCACGAGAACGTCACGCCGGGCCGGTCCAGCCGGTGCGATCGCGGCCGATACTCGGGGGTGACGCTCTCCCCGCCGCACGATGTCCGACTCGATGCCCGACGCACCGCTCCAGCCGACCGATCCACCGACGCCCGAGGCGCTCCACGCCGCGCTCGAGCGGCTCGCCGCCCACCTTGCCGCTGCGCGCCAGCCCAACACGGAGCTGATGCGGTCCGCGTTGACGGGGTACGTGCGCGCGGCGGTCGGCGCGGGACTCACGCTCGCCGACACCCGGCAGGTCGCGGGCGCGCTCGTGCGATCGGTCGGGCTGGCGCAGGGGTGGGACACGGAGCGCACCGATGCCGTGCGCTCCGCGCTGGCCCGGCTCGTCCGCGCGAGCTACGTCGTCGAGGCTCGGCGGCCGCGCTCCGAAGTCGCGTGACGCGGCGCGGCCGCCGTCAGGCCGCGTTCTCCGCCGCGTCGAGCACCTGCCGCAGCGCGCGCTGCAGATCCGGCGCGACGAACGGCTTCGCCACGAACCGCTCACCATCGCGCGCCGGCCGCGCGTCGCGCGCGTCGCGCGTGTCGCGCGACGGCTCGGGCTCCGCGTAGCCGGAGACGTACACCACCGGGAGCCCGGGCCGCTCGCGACGCAGCGCGGCGGCGAGCTCGCGCCCGTCGAGCTCCGGCATGCGGATGTCGGTGAGCAGCACGTCGATCTTGCCGCGCGCGCCGCCCTGCTCGCGCCACACGAGCAGCGCGTCGGCGCCGTGGCGCGCCTCGTACACGGTGTAGCCGGCGCGCTCCAGGATGCGGCGCGCGATGCCGCGCACCGCGGCCTCGTCCTCCACGAGCAGCACGGTCTCGCGCCCGCGCGGCGCCGCGGCGCTCTCCGTCGTCGGCGCGCGCTCCACGATCTCGTCGGCCCACGGCAGCAGCGCGCGGAACGTGCTCCCGCGCCCGGGCGCGCTCTCCACGCGCACCGTCCCGCCGGACTGCGTGACGATGCCGTACACCATCGCGAGCCCGAGCCCCGTCCCCCGGCCTAACGGTTTCGTCGTGAAGAACGGCTCGAACGCGTGCTGCCGCGTCGCCTCGTCCATCCCCACGCCGGTGTCGCGCACGGTGAGGCACGCGTAGCGCCCGACCGGGAGGCCGAGCCGCGCGGCGGCGTCGGGGGCGAGCGTCGTCATCGCCGTCTCCACCGTCACCGAGCCGTCGGCGCGGTCGGGGCGCTCGGCCACCGCATCGCGCGCGTTCACCACGAGGTTCACGAGCACCTGCTCGAGCTGCACGGGGTCGGCGCGCACGTGCAGCGGCTGCGGCGCGAGCGAGACGTCGAGCGCGATCCGCTCGCCGACGAGACGGCGCAGCAGCCGCTCGGACTCCGTCACCACCGCGTTGAGGTCGAGCAGCTTCGACTCCATCACCTGCCGCCGGCTGAACGCGAGGAGCTGCCGCGTGAGCTGGCTCGCGCGCATCGCCGCCGTGCGCATCACGTCGATGTCGGCCTGCACGCGGTGCGACCGCGGGAGGTCGGCGCGCACGAGATCGAGCGTGCTGAGGATGACGGTGAGCAGGTTGTTGAAGTCGTGCGCCACGCCGCCGGCGAGCACGCCGAGGCTCTCGATGCGCTGCGCGTGGCGCGCCTGCTCGGCGAGCCGCTCGCGCTCGCGGGCCGCGGCGTCGTGCTCGGTGAGGTCGCGGGCGACGCACGCCACCGCCGCCACCTCGCCGGTGTCCGGATCGCGCACCGTGAACCCGAACGCGTCGATGTGCACCGGCGGCCGGCCGTCGAACGGGCGGAGCCGATAGTCGCCGCGCCACGTGCCCGGCCCCTCCAGCAGGTCGCGACGCGCCTGTTCCACGCGCGCGCGGTCCTCCGGCACCACCAGCTCCTCCGCCGCGAGCCCGCGCACCGCGTCGAGGCTCGCCGCGCCGAGCAGGCGCAGGCCGGCGGGGTTCACGTAGCGCACGCGGCCGTCGGGGTCGAAGATCTTCACGACGTCGGCGCTCGCCTCCACGGTGCGGGCGAGGATCTCGCGCGACTCGGCCGCCTGTCGGCGCGCGGTGACGTCGGTGTGCGTGCCGGTGAGACGCAGCGGTGCGCCCGCGCCGTCGCGCTCCATCACCCGGCCGCGCGCGAGGATCCACCGCCAGCTCCCGTCGGCGTGCAGCATCCGGTGCTCCGACTCGAACGCCGGCGTGCGCGCGGCGAGATGATCGAGCAGCGCGGCGCGCGCACGTGGCAGGTCGTCGGGGTGCATGAAGCGCGTCCACGCCTCGGGATCCTCGCGGAACTCCTCCGGCTTGCGTCCGAGCATCGCGCACAGCTGCCGATCGACCCACAGGCGGCCGGCCGCGAGATCCCAGTCCCAGAACCCCTGCGCCGCGCCCTCGAGCGCGAGGGCGAGCCGCGTCTCGCTGCGACGCGCCGCCGCGTACAGCTGCGCGTTCAGCACCGCCTGCGCGACGCGGTGCGCGAGCTCCTGCACGAGCGCCACCTCCGCCGCCGACGGCGCGTGCGGCGTGGTGCTGGTGAGGCTCATCGCGCCGATCGCGCGTCCGCTCGCGCGGAGCGGCGCCACCACCACGTCGCGCGGGTGGAAGCGGCGCAGCAGCGCGAGCTGCTCGGGCGTGCGCGCCGTGATTCGATAGTGCGCGTCGTCCAGGTCGCGCAGCAGCACCGGCTCGCCGTCGGCGAGGCGGCGCGCACGCTCCGGGTCGAGCTCACCGGCCGGATGACGCGCGAGGTAGTCGCGCACCATCGCCTCCCGCTCGGCGTCGAACGCGCTCGCCATGACGGCGCGGCGCGCGGGCTCGCCGGCGCTGCCGGCCGCGAGGTCGAGCACGCACACGTCGGCGAAGCGCGGGACGGCGAGCCGGCCGACGGCGGCGAGGACGTCGTCGAGCTCGAGCGAGTCGGCGAGCGCGGCGCTCGCGTCGGCGATCACGCGCAGCGCCTCGGCGGGCGTCACGGGCGGGACGGTGCCGGCCGACGGCTCTCCGATGGGCTCCGCGGACGTGGGCAGCGCGCGCGGCCGCTCCACATCGTCCGTCTGACCCGCCGCGGCGGCGGGTGCCTGGCCCGGCGCGGACGCCGGTGACGCGGTCGATTCCTGGTCTGCCTTGCGCATGCGGCACCGCCTGTCGGTCGTGCCGGCGGTAGCACCAACTAGACCACCGGCGCCACGACCGCGGGTCAACCGTCGTCGCGAGTGTGCGGCACGCCACGCGTCGGCGCGCGATCGAGCGCCGCGGCGAGCTCTCCCTCCGCGCGCCGCACGTGGCCGATCGCTTCCTCGGCGAGCGCGTGATGCTCGGCGGCGGTCGCATCGCCGTCGTGGCCGCCCCCGGTGGTGCGCTCGAGCTCCTGCAGCGCGGCGTGGGCGGCGATGAGCGCGCCGCGCGTGACGGCGTACGGCGAGTCGTGCGACGACTCGCGGGCTACGCCGAGCCATCGCAGCGCCGGGCCGATCGTGGCGCCCTGCAGCAGGATCGACAGGATGACGACGCCGAACGTGATGGTGACGAGCGTGTCGCGCGCGCCGACGAGCTCCGGGATCGCGAGCGCGAGCACCATCGACAGCGCGCCGCGCAGCCCGCCCCACGCGAGCAGCGGCGTCCAGCCGCTCGGCAGCTCGAGGCGCTTCGGCAGGAGCCGCGCGAGCGCCCACGTGACGATGCCGCGGCTCGCCGTGACGACGAGATACGCGGCGACGATCGCGCGCCACGACGCGAGCAGCGCGGGCACGCGTACGACGAGTCCGATGAGCAGGAAGACGACGGAGTTCAGCGCGAACGCGACGTACTCCCAGAACGTGACGACGGCGACGCGCGCCGGCGCCGAGAGGCCGCGCCGCCCCACGCGGCTGCCGCCCAGCATGCCGGCGGTGACCGTGGCGATGACGCCCGACGCGCGCAGCTCGTCGGCGGCGATGAACGAGCCGTAGGCGACGATCGTCGTCACCATGATCTCGAGCATCGGCTCGTCGACGCGCCGGATCAGCTCCGCCCCGGCCACGCCGGTCGCCCCGCCGACCACGACGCCGACGCCGACGACGTAGAGGAAGTCGAGCGCGAGCCCGCCTAACGACACCGGTCCGGCGAGCGCGCCTAACGCGAGCGTGAAGAAGATGATCGCCGTGCCGTCGTTCAGCAGGCTCTCCCCCTCCACGACCACGGTGAGCCGGCGCGGCGCGGCAAGCGCGCGGAACAGCGCGACGACGGCGACGGGGTCGGTGGCCGAGATGAGCGCCGCGAACAGCAGCACGGCGTGCGTGCCGAGCGCCGCGGTCGTCCCGCCGTCGACGCCGAGCAGGCGCATCGTCGGCACGAGCGCGACGCCGATGACCGCCATCGCGGCGACGACGCCGGGCACGGCGAGCGCCACGAGCGTCACGCGGTCGTGCCAGAACTCGCGCCACTCGAGGTGGAACGCGGCCTCGAACAGCAGCCCGGGAAGGAACAGCGTGAACAGCAGCTCCTTCGTCAGCGGCGGCGCCTCGATGACGTGCGTGGCGCCGAGCCCGAGCCCGGCGATGACAAGCGCCACGGTGTACGGCACGCGCACGCGTCGCGCGACGAGCGCGACGATGGTCGCGACGACGAACAGCAGGACGAGCGTGACGCCGAGGTGCGGCTCGCCGCTCATGCCCCGACGCCGCTCCGTCGGCGGAGCAGCACCACGCCGGTCACCCCGGCGCCGAGCGAGGCGACGAGCACGCCCGTCTTCGCCGCTTCGAGCAGCGGCGAGTCGGGGAACGCCAGCGCGGCGATGAACAGCGCCATCGTGAAGCCGATCCCGCCGAGGAAGCCGACGCCCGTGAGCGCGCCCCACGTCACCCCCGCCGGCAGCGCCGCGACCCGGGCCCGCACGGCGAGCCACGAGAAGAGCGTGATGCCTAACGGCTTGCCGACGACGAGGCCGAGCGCCGCACCGATGGCCGCGGGGCTCGCGACGGCGGCGCCGAGCGCCGCGGCGTCCAGCGACACGCCGGCGTTGGAGAGCGCGAAGATCGGCATCACGCCGAACGTGACCGGGCCGTGCAGCGCGTGCTCGATGCGGACGAGCGGCGGCTGCGCGTGGTCGCACAGCGTCTCCAGCTCCTCGATCGCAGCGTGGTGCGCGGTGTTGGAGAGCACCGTCGTGTCGGGATCCGCCGCCGTGACCATCGCCGCCGCGTCGAAGTCGTCGAGGGCGCGGCGCGCGCCGGCGAGGAACACCGGCTCGTCGACGCGCGTGCGCGCCGGGATCGTGAGCGCGAGCAGCACGCCGGCGATCGTCGCGTGCACGCCCGAGGCGATCATGGCGCACCAGAGCGTGATGCCGAGCGCACCGTACGCCCACGGCCGTCGCACGCCGGCGCGGTTGCAGGCGAGCGCCGCCACGAGGATCGCCGCCGCGCTGGCGAGCGCGCCCCACGAGACGCCGCCGGAGTAGAAGACGGCGATCACGAGCACCGCGCCGAGGTCGTCGACGACGGCGAGCGCCGCGAGGAACACGCGCAGGCCGGTCGGCAGCCCGCGCCCGATCAGCGCGAGCGCGCCGAGCGCGAAGGCGATGTCGGTGGCCATCGGCACCCCCCAGCCCGCCGCGGCCGGCGTCCCGTGCGCGACGAGCGTGTACAGCGCCGCCGGCACCACCATGCCGCCGAGTGCCGCGATCATCGGCAGCGCCGCGGTGCGCAGCGTCGCGAGCTCGCCGGCGAGCACCTCGCGCTTGATCTCGAGGCCGACGACGAAGAAGAACACGGCCATCAGGCCGTCGTTGATCAGATAGTGCAGCGTCGCGCGGAACGTGTGCGTGCCGAGCGTCAGCGCGATCGGTGTCTCCCACAGGTGGTGGTACGCGCCGGCCCACGGCGAGTTGGCCCATGCGAGCGCGACCGCCGTCACGGCGAGCAGCACGACGCCGCCTCCCGACGCACTTCCGGCGAAGCGTGCGAGCGGCGCGAGCAGGCGCTCCGCGAGCGGTGCGGCCCGCTCGACAGGTGTATCTCGGGAGCTCGTCGTCATCGTCACGTCTCGGCGGGGCTCGCGCTATTTCGCCGGAACGTGAGCCGCACACAAGGGGCGATGTCAGTCCGAGCGCAGCACCACGATCGGGTCGACGTGCGTGGCGTGGCGCGCGGGGAGCCAGCTCGCGACGACCGCGATGAGCACGAGCAGCACGGCGACGCCGGCGTACGTCGCGGCGTCGGTGGGCGTCACGCCGTAGAGCAGCGTCGTCATGAAGCGCGACAGCGCGAGCGCGCCGACCACGCCGAGCCCGAGCCCCGCGAGCACGAGCACGAGTCCCTGGCCGAGCACCATGCGCCGGAGCGCACGCGGCGCGGCGCCCAGCGCCATGCGGATGCCGAGCTCCCGGCGCCGCTGCGCGACGAGGAACGACAGCACGCCGAACACGCCGAGCGCCGCCACCGTCAGCGCGACCGCCGCGAACACGGTCATCAGCATCATCGACCACCGTGCCGGCGCGACCGATTCGGACAGCACGTCGTCGATCGCGCGCACGTCGCGCACCGGCACCGACGGATCCAGCGCGCGGATCGCCGCGCGCGCCGCCGACGCGGCCGTCTCCGGGGCGCCCGCGGTGCGCACCACGAACGAGAACGACGGCCACGCACGCATCACCGCGTGCGGGATGTAGACCGTGGGGAGCGGCGCCGCGCCGAGCCCCGCGTCGTGCGTGTCGCCCACCACGCCGACGATCGGCGCGCGGTCGAACAGCCGGTTGTCCGGCGCGCCGAGGTAGATCTCCTTGCCGATGGGGTCCTCGCCCGGGTAGTACTTCCGCGCCAGCGCCTCGTTGATCACCACCGCGGGCCGGTCGCGCGTGTCGCTCGTGCCTAACGAACGACCGCGCCGCAGCGGCAGCCCGATCGTCGTGAAGTACTCCGGCGACACCACGCGGTACGCCTCGCCCTCCGGCTTGCGGCCGGGAGGCGTCGGCCGGTCCAGGCGGTTGAACCACGCGCCGATGCCGCGGCCCGTCACCGGAAGCTGGCTCACGAGCGCCGCCGCGCGCACGCCGGGGAGCGCGCGCACGCGCTCGAGCGCCGCCGCGAAGAACGCCGCGTTGTCCGCGCGCACGTCGCCGCGCGCCGCGTCGAACGTGAGCAGCCGCGTCGCCGCGAAGCCGGGGTCCACGCGCTGCAGCTGCGCGAAGGAGCGGAGCAGCAGCCCCGCGCCGGTGAGCAGCATCATCGCGAGCGCGAGCTCCGAGACGACGAGCGCGCGCCGCGTCCACTCGCGTCCCGCGCTCCCGCGCGTGCCCTGGCGCAGCGCTTCCAGCGAGCGCGTACGCGCGAGCTGCCACGCGGGCACGGAGCCGAAGCACAGCCCGGCGAGCGCCGACACGCCCAACGTGAACGCCAGCACCGGCAGATCGAGCCGGATCTCGTCGGCCCGCGGCAGGTGCGTCGTCGCGCGCGCGGCGAGCAGCAGCGCGAGGAACGCGCGCCCCACGACCGCGCCGAGCGCGCCGCCGACGAGCGCGAGCAGCAGGCTCTCGGTGAACAGCTGCCGGACGAGTCGCCTCGTCCCCGCGCCGACCGCGCGCCGCACGGCGAACTCGCGGCGCCGCGCGGTGGCGCGCGCGAGCAGCAGGTTGCCGAGGTTCGCGCACGTGATGAGCAGCACGCAGCCGACCGACGCCATGAGCACGAGCAGCCGCGTGCGCGCTCCGGCGACGACGGTGTCGAGCAGCGGCCGCGCGACGATGCGCAGGTCCGCGTCGTACTGCGGCCACGCGCGCCGCTGCCGCGCGGCGATCGTGGCCAGCTCCGCGCGCGCCGTCTCCAGCGTCGCGCCCGGTCGGAGGCGACCGACCACGGCGACGAAGTACTGATCGCGGTTCGCGCGCATCTCCGCCGAGAAGCGCGCCGGCATCCAGTACGCCGTGCCGCCGCTCGGGAAGCGGAAGCTCGGCGGCATCACGCCCACGATCGTGTACGCGGTGCCGTCGAGCACGAGCGCGCGGCCCATCGCGGCGCGGTCGCCGCCGAACAGCCGCTGCCACTCGGCGTGGCTCAGCACGACGACCGGCGCCGCGCCGGGTGCGTCGTCCGCCTCGGTGAGCGCGCGGCCGACGAGCGCCGGGACGCCCAGCAGCTCGAACAGCCCGCCCACCGTGATCGCACCCGGCAGCCGCTCGGCGTCGCCGAGCCCCGTGAGCGTGGCGTCGGCGGTCGAGTAGCCGGCGAGGCGCAGCGACGCGGCCTGCCGTCGCCAGTCCGCGAAGCTGCCCGGCGTCGTCTCCGCGAGGTCGTTCGGGCCGCCGCGCGACTCGGCCACGTCCACGAGCTGCTCCGGCGCGCGCAGCGCGAGCGGCTTGAGCAGCACGCCGCGCACGACGCTGAAGATGGCCGTGTTCGCGCCGACGCCCAACGCCAGCGTGAGCGCCGCGACGAGCGCGAAGCCGGGGCTCCGGCGCAGCGCGCGCCACGCGAAGCGGAGATCCTGCCGCGCGCGGTCGGTCATGGTGGAGTCTCCTCGGTCGGTGGACCGCCACTCGGCGCGGCGCTCGCGCAGCGCGAGCGACAGCAGCGGCGGGAGCTCGGCGGCGAGCGCGCGCAGGCCGCCTAACGGGCCGCGCGACGCCGCGCACAGCTCGGCGAACACGAGCGCCATCTCGTCGCCGAACCGGCGGCGGAAGCGCGCGGGCAGCAGCAGCGCGAGCAGCACCCGATACACGCGCGCGCTCACGTGTCCCCCGGCCGGAGCGGCGGCAGCACGCGCTTCGCCCGCGCCATCGCGGTGAGCCGCTCGAGGCGGCGCGCCTCCGTGCGCACCGCGCGGCGGCCCGACGGCGTGAGGCGGTAGTAGCGGCGCCGCGCGTCGTCGTCCGGCGGCCGCTCGCGCGGCGCGAGCTCCTCGATCCAGTCCGCGTCGAGCAGCCGCTTCACGGCGGCGTAGAGCGTGCTCGCGGTGAGCCGCACGTCGCCATCCGTGCGCGCGGCGACGTCCTGGATGATGGCGTAGCCGTGCAGATCCGCGTCGGCGAGCGACAGCAGGATCTGGAACACCGGCGTGGAGAGCGGCGCGTCGCCCACGGGTCCGCGGGAGCGGGTGAATATACCGTCGCGCGGTATAGTTGGTCCCGCGCCGGGCGCGCCGTCAATCCCCGTTCGTCACCGGATCGCGAGCACGCGGATCAGCGTCACGCTCAGCACCACGAGCACGGCGAGCGATCCCGTCACCGTCAGCACCACCGGCCGCCCCACGCGCGAGACGGCGCGCACGTCGACGCCGAGGCCGAGCGCGGCCATCGCGGCGATCGTGAGCCAGCCGGAGAACGACTTCGCCACGTCCGCCATCGGCGGCGGCACGAGGCCGAGCGCGCGGAGCGCGGCGAGCGCGAGGAAGCCGACGATGAACCACGGCACGAGGCGCCCGAGCTGTCCGATGCGGAGCGTGCCACGCTCGCCGCGCTCGCCGCGGTGGCGCACGGCGAAGAACAGCACCACGGGCCCGAGCATCAGCACGCGCACGAGCTTCACGAGCGTGCCCACCTGCCCCGAGAGCACGCTCACCGGGAACGCCGCGGCGAGCACCTGCGGCACCGCGTACACGGTGAGCCCGGCGAGCACGCCGTACTGGTAGAGCGACAGGCCGAGGGGCCGCACGAGCAGCGGCAGGCCCAGCACCACGCACACGCCGAGCACCGCGGTGAACGCGATCGCCGTCGCGACGTGCTCCGGCTCCGCGTCGATCACCGGCGCCACGGCGGCGATGGCCGAGTTGCCGCAGATCGAGTTGCCGCACGCGACGAGCACCGCGAGCCGCCGCGGGAGGCCGAGCGTGCGGCCGAGCGCGTAGCTGCACGCGAGGCCGAGCACGACGAGCAGCACGATGCCGACGGCGAGCGCGGGCCCCGCGCGCACGAGCAGCGGCAGATCCACCGACGCGCCGAGCAGGAACACCGCCGCCTCGAGCAGCTCCTTGGCGGCGAAGCGCACCCCCGCCGCGGCGCGGGCACTCGGCGCGCGCAGGGTGCGCACCACCATGCCGAGCAGGATCGCGACGACGAGCGCCTCGACGACGGGATGCCCGAACGCGCGCTGCTCGACCCACGCGATCGCCCACGACGCGACGCCGATGGCGGCGGTGAGGGCGAGCCCGGGGAGCAGTGGAGCAGGGTACGACGGCGACTCTTCGGCGACGATGGTGGTCATGGCGGTCCCGAACGATCGCCGGTCGCGGGTCATGAGTCCAAGACATTCGACTCATGGGCGCATTACCATTGGTTATGGCGCTCAACCTCCACTACCTGCGCGTGTTCGCCGCGGTCGCCGACCAGCGCGGGTTCACCAAGGCGGCCGCCGCGCTGCATCTGAGCCAGCCGGCGGTGTCGAAGGCGGTGCGCGGCATCGAGCGGCAGGTCGGCGCGCCGCTCCTCGAGCGCGGCGCGCGCGGCGTGCGCCTCACCGATGCCGGCGCCGTGCTGCACGCCCGCGCGCGCGAGCTGTTCGCCGTCGAGCGGAGCGCGGAGGAGGAGCTGCGCGCGCTGCGCGGGCTCGAGGGGGGCACGCTCCGCATCGGGGCGAGCACGACGATCGCGACGTACCTGCTTCCGCGTCTGCTCGGCCGCTTCCGCGCGCGCCACCCGGGCGTCGAGCTGCGCGTCGCCACGGCGAACACGCGCGCGGTCGCGCGGCGGCTCGTGCAGCGCCGGCTCGACGTCGCGCTCGTCGAGGGGCCCGTCGCGCATCCGCGGATCGAGGTGCTGCCGTGGCGCGACGACGCGCTCGTCGTCGTCGCGCCGGTCGACCACCCGCTCGCGCGTCGGCGGCGCGTCGCGCCCGAGGCGCTCGCCGCGGAGCCCTTCATCGCCCGCGAGCGCGGCTCCGGCACGCGCCGCGTGGCCGAGGCGGCGCTGCGCGCGGCGGGCGTCGCGCCGCGACGGCTCCTCACGCTCGGCAGCACCGCGGCGGTGACGCAGGCGGTCGCTGCGGGGCTCGGCCTCGCGATCGTGTCGCGGCTCGCCGCGGCGGACCAGCTCGCGTTAGGCCGCGTCGCCCTCGTGCGCGTCCCCGACCTCGCCATGCGCCGCGCCCTCACCCGGCTCCGCCTCGTCGGGCGCGAGCCGAGCGCGGCGGCGCGAGCGTTCGACGAGCTGCTGGAGGACGACTAGATCTGCGGAAGCTGCGTCATCCGCGGACGACCGGTTCTTAACAGCGGTCGGCCGCAGATCACGCAGATTACGCAGACTCCTCTTCGCGCGAGCTTCCCTATGAGTCTCTCCGGACCGGCCGAGCAGTTCCGCAAGCTGCACGCACGCGGCGGCGACGTGCTCGTGCTGCCTAACGCGTGGGATGCCGCCAGCGCGCGCGTCATCGCCGAGGCGGGCGCGCGCGCGATCGCGACCACCAGCTCCGGCGCGTCGTGGTCGCTCGGCCGCTCCGATGGCGAGGCGCTGTCGCGCGACGAGATGCTCGCCGTCGTGCGCCGCGTCGCGCGCGCCGTGTCCGTGCCGGTCACCGCCGACGTCGAGCGCGGCTACGGCGACGGCTCGCCACGCGCCGTGGCCGAGACGGTGCGCGCGGTGCTCGACGCCGGCGCGGTCGGCATAAACCTCGAGGACGGTGAGGGCCCGGGCGCCGTCACCGGCCTCGCCGCGCAGACCGCGCGCGTCGCCGCGGCGCGCGACGCCGCCGACGTCGCGGGCGTGCCGCTGTTCCTCAACGCGCGCGTGGATCTGTTCCTGTTCGCCGTCGGCGACCCGGCCACACGGTTCGACGAGACGGTGCGCCGCGCGCGCGCGTACGTCGGCGCCGGCGCCGACGGGATCTTCGTGCCCGGCGTCGGCGACGCGGACACCATCGGTCGTCTCGCCGCGGCGATCGACGCGCCGCTCAACGTCATCGCGCGGCCGGGCATGCCGTCGATCCCGGAGCTCCGCGCGCTCGGCGTCGCCCGCGCGAGCCTCGGCGGCGGCGTGGCGCGCGCGGCGCTCGGCGCGGCGTGGCGCGTGGCGACGGAGGTGCTGGGTGCCGGCACCTACGACGCGCTCGCCGCCGGCGTGCCGATCGCGAACATGAACGCGCTGTTCGCGCAGCGTTAGGCACCATGGACACACCCTTCGATCTCGATGCCTACCTCGCGCGCATCGGCCACGCCGGCGACCGCGCGCCGACGCTCGACACGCTGCGCGCCGTGCATCTCGCGCACGCGCAGACGATCCCGTTCGAGACGCTCGACCCGCTGCTGCGCCGGCCGGTGCCGCTCGACGCCGACGCGCTGCAGGCGAAGCTCGTGCGCGGCGGGCGCGGCGGGTGGTGCTTCGAGCACAACCACCTGCTGCTGCACGCGCTCCGCGCGCTCGGGTTCCGGGTCACGCCGCTCGTCGGGCGCGTGCTGTGGAACGCGAGCGTGTCGGTCGGCGGCGTCACGTCGCGCAGCCACATGCTGCTCCTCGTGCACCTGCGCGAAGGCGACCACATCGCCGACGTCGGCTTCGGCGGGCTGACGCTCACCGCGCCGCTCCGGCTCGTGCCCGACGTCGAGCAGCCGACGCCGCACGAGACGTTCCGGCTCGTGCCGATCGAGGACGGACGCGAGCTCGCGCTGCAGGCGCGCGTGGCCGGCGAGTGGCGGCCGCTCTACCGCTTCGACCTGCAGCCGCAGCACCAGCTCGACTACGAGATGTCGAGCTGGTACCTGTGCACGAACCCGCGGTCGTCGTTCCTCTCCAACCTCCTGGCCGGACGTCCGGAGCCCGGCGGCCGCCGCGTGCTGCGCAACAACGTGCTCACCACGCACCGCCTGGGCGCGCCGTCGGAGTCGCGCACGCTGACGACGGCGGCGGAGATCCGCGACACGCTCGAGCGCACGTTCGGCATCGCGCTCCCCGACTCGCCGGACCTCGAGCCGACGCTCGAGCGCATCGCCGCCACGCCACCGCCGCCGCCGTGAGAGTGGTGCTGACGGGCCCCGAGTCCACCGGCAAGACGGAGCTCGCCGGGATCCTCGCGCGCGCGCTCGACGCGCCGCTGTCCGACGAGTACGCGCGCGAGTACGCGGAATCGCATCCGGCGCTGGGCCCGGACGACGTCGAGCCGATCGCGCGCGGGCAGATCGCGAACGAGGATCGTGCTCGCGCCGAGGCCGAGTCGCGCCGCCGGCCGCTCGTCGTGCACGACACGGATCTCGTGAGCACCGTCGTGTACGCGCGGCACTACTATGGCGACTGTCCGGCATGGATCGTGGCCGCTGCGCGCGCGCGGCGGGCGGACCTCTACCTGCTCTGTGTCCCCGACACCCCGTTCGAGCCCGATGCCGTGCGCGACACGCCCGAGGCGCGCGACGCGCTGTTCACGGAGTTCCGCGCGGCGCTCGACGCGTTAGGCGCGGAGGTGGTCGAGATCAGCGGCGACTGGGCGGCGCGCGAGCGTGCGGCGCGGGCCGCGGTGGAGGCGCGCCATCCTGGGCTCCACGTACGTGTTTCCGGAGGACTGAAGGAGGACTGAAGAAGGACACTTGAAAGGCTCCTTCTTCAGTCCTCCTTCAGTCCTTCTTCAGTCCTATACAAACTCGTACGTGGAGTCCGGCGAAGCGCGAGGCGTCCGTGGGCTGGCCGCCGAGGAAACCCGGCAGCACGAAGAGCGGCGCGAGCAGGAGGCGATGGAGGCGCATGGCGGTGACGATGGGCAGGAGTCCGTCTGGAAGGTGTCATTCCGGACCGAGGCGCCGGAAGGCACTATTGCGGCTCTCCTTCCCCCAACCGAGCCCACCTCGATGCGTCTCCATCGCCTCGCCGCGCTGCTGCTGTTAGGCAGCCCGGTCATCTCCGCCGCACAGGGGGTCGACACGACGAAGGTCGACGCCATCCTCGCGCGCCGCGGCTCCGCGCCGGCGCCGGGCTGCGCGCTCGCCGTGGGACGCGACGGGCGCGTGGCGTACGCGAAGGGCTACGGGCTCGCGTCCATCGAGCACGGCGTCGCGATCGGACCGCGTACCGTGTTCGACATCGGCTCCGTGTCGAAGCAGTTCACCGCCGCGAGCCTGCTCCTGCTCGCGCGCGACGGCACGCTGTCGCTCGACGACGACGTGCGGCGATGGATCCCCGAGCTGCCCGACCTCGGCCACACCACGCTGCGCCAGCTGCTGCACCACACGTCGGGCTGGCGCGACTATCTCGACCTCATGTCGTTCGCCGGATGGGACGACCGCGACCACACGACCGACCGCGACGCGCTGGACGCGCTGCGGCGGGTGCGCGCGCTGAACTTCCCGCCCGACAGCGCGTTCCGGTACAGCAACACCGGCTACTTCCTGCTGAGCGAGGTCGTGCGGCGCGCCGGTGGACGCGGGCTCGACGCGGTCGCCGCGACGGGGCTGTTCGCGCCGTTAGGCATGGCCGACACGCACTACCTCACCGACGCGCGCGAGGTGATCCCGCGCAAGGCCACCGGCTACGCCCGCGCCGACTCCGGCCGGTGGACCATCGCGATGTCCGACTGGGAGCAGATCGGCGACGGCGGCGTGCAGACGACGGTGCTCGATCTGCTGAAGTGGGCCGCGGAGCTCGACCACCCGCGCGTGCTCGGCGACTCGCTCGTGCGGCTCATGGAGACGTCGGGGCGGCTGGGCGACGGCACGCCGACGCACTACGGCTTCGGGCTGTTCGTCGACCAGTACCGCGGCGTGACGCGCGTCGAGCACGGCGGGTCGTGGGCCGGCTACCGCGCATCGATCCTGCGCCTGCCGCGCGTGGACGTCGCGGTCATCTGCAATACCGGTGGCGCCGACAACCCGAGCGCGCTCGCGCTGCGCGTCGCCGACCTGTGGCTCGACGCCGACGGCGTCCCCCCCGCGGCGAGGCCCGGCGCCGCGTTCGTCGCGCGCGCCGTGTCGGCGGAGGGCGCCGACGCGCTCGCCGCGTACGCCGGCACGTTCACCGACGGCGCGCTCGCCCTCACGCGTCTCGCCGCGGTGCCGGGAACGCTCGCGATCGCCCAGCCGGCGACGGGACGCGCCGTGCGCGCGCTCCTGCCGTTAGGCGCCGGCCGCTTCGCCGACACGGTGAGCGGGATCGAGTACCGCGTCTCCGCGTCGGAGCTCACCATGCTCGCGCCCGACGTGCCGCCGGCTCGCCTGACGCGCATGCCGCCCGCCGCGACGCTGGATGCGGCGGCGTTGCGCGCCTATGCCGGCCGCTACGCGAGCGACGAGGCCAACGTCGCGTGGACCGTGGCGGTGCGCGACGGCCGGCTCACCGTGGTCCCGCCGCGCGGCGACCCGATCCCGCTCACGCCGCTGTTCCGCGACGGCTTCGCGGGCCCGGGGCGCGTGCGCTTCCTGCGTGACGCATCGGGGCGGGTGACGGCGCTCACGGTCACGACGCGCGGCGTGCAGGCGATGCGGTTCGAGCGGCGGTGAGGGGACGCATCCTTTGCATTGCGTTACCACCGGTGCCATCGAGCGCGTTTCCAAAGAGCGTTCGATGGAGCTGATGGTAACGCAATGCAAAGGATGCGTCCTCAACTACCCTCGGCACCGTCCTCAAACAGCGTCGATCCCCGCCCGCCCGCGCGTGAGCCGCCACCGCGCCGGCGTCTCGAGCGGCGCGTCGGGGCGGCTCACGTAGGGGACCGTGCGGTACTCCGCGGTCCACGCGTCGGGGTCCACCGTGCACGCCACGTAGCCGCGCCGGTTCGCGTGCCACTTGATGTGCGGGTTCTCGTGCTGGATCTGCGGCAGGTTCGTCACCTCGCCGCCGTCGCCGCCGGACGTGATGCTCGTCCCCACGAACTCGGCGGCCACCACCGGACGGTCGGGGCGCGCGAAGCTCGAGCGCAGCTCGTTCACCCAGTGCGAGTGGATGTCGCCCGTGATCACCACCGTTCGGTTCGGCGCCCGCTCGGCGATCGCGCCCAACAGGCGATCGCGCGCCGCGGGATAGCCGCTCCACTGGTCGAGCGGCAGCCGCACCGGCGCACCGGGATCGCTGTCGAACGGCGCGACCATCACCTGGTTCGCGAGCACCTGCCATCGCGCGCGCGAGGCGGCGAGTCCGTCGTACAGCCACCGTTCCTGGCGCGCGCCGAGCATCGTGCGCGACGGGTCGGCCCACTCGCCGCACGGCACGACCTTCGTGCCGTCGCCGCACGGCTGATCGCTGCGGTACTGGCGACCGTCGAGCACCCACACGCGCGCGAGGGCGCCCCAGTCGAGCGTGCGCGTGATCGTGAGGTCGGCCCACGACCGCGCGCGCGGCACGCGCACGGGCTGATGCTCCCACCACGCCTGGTACGCGGCGGCGCGGCGCACGTGCATCTGCTCCTCCGACTCCATCTCGTTCTCGCCGACGCTGCCCGCGTAGTTGTTGTCGACCTCGTGGTCGTCCCACGTCACGATCCACGGGCACCGCGCGTGCGCGGCCTGCAGCAGCGGGTCGCTCTTGTACTGCGCGTAGCGGCGCCGGTAGCCGTCGATCGTGCGCACCTCGGGCCCCTCGTGGCGACGTACGCGTCCGTCGGCGGCGCCGTACTCGTAGATGTAGTCGCCGAGGTGCGCGACGAGGTCGAGCTCCTCGCGCGCCATGTGGCCGTACGCGGTGAACAGCCCCTGCTCGTAGTGCTGGCACGACGCGAATGCGAAGCGGAGCGGGGCGACCGTGCCCGACGCGGGCGCCGTGCGCAGCCGGCCGATGGGACTCGTCGCGCCGCCGGCGGTGAAGCGGTACGCGTACCAGCGGCCCGGCGCGAGCCCGTCGACGTCGACGTGCACCGCGTAGCCCAGCTCCGGGGCCGCCGTCGCGCGTCCCTGCTTCACGATCGCGCGGAACCCGTCGTCCTCCGCCACCTCCCAGCCGACGGCGACGCGCTGCCCGTCCATGCCGCCGTCGGGATCGAGCGGCCGCGGCGCGAGCTTCGTCCACAGCACGCCGCCCCCCGCCGTCGGATCGCCCGACGCGACGCCGAGCATGAACGGGTCGTCGGCGAGCGTCGGGCGGCGCGTCACGCGCCAGTCGTTAGGCACGGCCGCCGCGAGCGCGGCCCAGCGGGCGAGGTCGAGGAGGAAGTCGCGGCGTTCCATGCTGGGGCTGATGAGGCGGCGCTGGACGAGCGGCGCTGGTGAGGCGGCTCTGGAAGGGCGGCGCTGAAACGGCGGCGGCGCTGAACCTGCGCCCCTGATACCGCGCGTGTCCAGCGCCGCTCCAGCGCCGCCTCAGCAGCGCCGCCCCATCAGCCGTCCCGCAACACCTGCGCTGGCGGCACCCGCGCCGCGCGCCGTGCCGGCGTCCAGCTCGCGAGGGCGATGGTCGCCAGCAGCAGCGCGCCGACGCCGACGAACGTCGCCGGGTCGGACGGCGCGACGTCGTAGAGCAGCGACCGCAGCACGCGCGTCGCCGCGAGCGCGCCGAGCACACCGATCGCGCCGCCGGCGAGCGCGATCGCGAGCCCCTGGCGGAACACGAGCCCCGCCACGTCGCGCCGCGTCGCGCCGAGGGCCACGCGAATGCCCATCTCGCGCGTGCGCTCCGCCGCGGCGAACGAGATCACGCCGTACACGCCGATCGTCGCGAGCGCGAGCGCCACCGCGGCGAACAGCGCGAGCAGCACGGCGCTCATCCGCGCGAACGCGAGCGCGTCGCCGAACCGCGAGGCGAGCGTGCGCACCTCGTACACCGGCGCGTCGGGCGCCACGTCGGCCACCGCGCGGCGCACCGCGCCGGCCACGGCGAGCGGGTCGCCGGCCGTGCGCACGTAGAGCATCGCGCGCGACGGCGACTGCAGATACGACAGGTACACGTCCGGCCTCGGCGGCGCGTCGAGCGTCTCGTAGCGCACGTCGCCGACGACGCCCACGACGTACGCGGTGTCCTTCCAGAAGCCGCCCTGGCCGACGCTCACCGGCTTGCCTAACGGATCCTCGTTCGGCCAGAACGTGCGCGCCGCCGTCTCGCTCACCAGCACCACCTTGCGCGCGCCCCGGCGGTCGCCGCGGTCGAACAGGCGGCCGCGCACGAGCGGCGTGCGCATCACCGTGGGCCACGACGGCGAGATCCAGTGCACGCCCACGTCGGGTCCCTCGCCGGGGGCCGGCTCCGGGCGGTCGCGGCGCACCATGGCCGTGCCGTTGCAGCCGCCGTTGAGCGGCGGACAGTCCTGGAGCGCGACGCCCGTCACCCCCGGCACCGCGGCGAGCCGCTCGAGCACCACGTCGTAGAACGCCGGCAGCGAGTCGCGCGCCATGCCGGCGCGGCTGCCGAGCCGCATCGCCAGCAGGTGCGACGGATCGACGCCGGGGCTCACCGCGAGCAGCTTCGCGAGGCTCTTCAGCATGAGCCCCGAGCCGGCGAGCAGCACGAGCGCGAGCGCGATCTCCGACACGGCGAGCGCGCTGCGGCCGGCGTGCGCACGCGCGCCGTAGCCCGCGCGCATGCCGTCGTCCTTCAGCGCGCCGGTGAGCGACGGCCGCGTCGATTGGAGCGCGGGCACGAGCCCGAACAGCACGCCGGTGAGCAGCACGAGCCCCGCCGTGAACGCGAGCGCCGGCAGGTCGAGCCGGATCGACGTGAACGACACCGCGCCGAGCCCGCCCAGGCGGCCGGCGCGCATCGCGTTCGCCGGATCGATCGACGACAGCGCGCGCGTCGCCACCCACGCGAGCAGCAGGCTCGCCACGCCGCCCACCGCCGCGAGCAGCACGCTCTCCGTGACGAGCTGCCGCACGAGTCGCCCGCGCCCCGCGCCCAGCGCGAGCCGCACGGCGATCTCCCGCCGCCGCCCCGTCGCGCGCACGAGCAGCAGGTTCGCGACGTTCGCGCACGCGATGAGCAGCACGAGCCCCACCGCGCCCGACAGCACGAGCAGCGCTCGGCGCACCGCGGGATCGACGCGCGTGCGGTCGAGCGGCCGCACGTCCGCGCCCCAGTGGCCACCGAGGTTCCCCGGGTCCGGGTACGCCGCGTCGACGCGCTTGCCCAACGCCGCGACGACGCGCTCCACCTGTGCGTACGACACGCCCGGCTTCACGCGCGCGACGAGCGAGAAGCTGTGGTTCCACGCCTCGGTCACCATGCTCGGATCCACTGCCATCGTCGGCATCAGCAGGTCCGCCGTGCCGGAGAGCCCGCGGAACCCGCGCGGCAGCACGCCGACGATCGTGAACGGCTCGTTGTCGACGTCGAGCGTGCGGCCGAGCACGTGCGGGTCGGCGTTGAAGCGGCGCGACCAGAGCGCGTCGCTGATGATCGCCACGCGCGGACCGTTCGGCGCGCGGTCCTCCTCGGGCAGGAAGTTGCGTCCGAGCGCGGGATGCACGCCGAGCGTCGTGAGGTAGCGCGCGCCGACCACCTCGCCCTTCACCCGCTCCGCCTCTCCCTCGCCGCGCAGCGTCGACTGCCACTCCGTCCACACGGCGAGGTCCTTGAACACCGTCTGCGCGTCGCGGAAGACGACGAACTTGGGGTACGACCAGATGCCGTCGACGCGCGCCGGCCGGTCGCCCACGGCGGGCGCCGTCGTCCCGACCTGCATGAGCTCCCGCGGCGCGGGGAAGGGGAGCGGACGCACGAGCAGCGCGTTCACGGCGCTGAAGATCGCCGTGTTCGCGCCGATGCCGATGGCGAGCGTGAGCACGGCGACGAGCGCGAAGCCCGGGCTCGCGCGCAGCGTCCGCCACGCGAACCGCACGTCCTGTCGCAGCGCGTCGACCGCGCTCACGCCGGTGCCGTCGACGAGCCGCTCGCGCACCCGCGTGGGATTGCCGAAGCGCGCGCGCGCCGCCGCGCGGCCGTGGTGCATCGCGTCGAGATCGAGGTGGTGCTGCAGCTCCGCGTTCAGCTCGCGGCGGTACGCGTCCCGGTCGAACAGAGCGCGCCACAGGATGCGGGCGCGGTAGGCGAGGCCGTGGAAGGCGGACATGTGCGCTCCCTTCGTGAGACGCGTTAGGCGCGGCCGAGCACGCGCGAGATGGCGAGCGACACCCGGTCGAACGAGGCGAGCTGCGCGCCGAGCTGGCGCCGGCCGGCCGCGGTGAGCGTGTAGTAGCGCGCCTGCCGCCCGGTCGGCGACTCGCCCCACTTCGACGTCACCCATCCCTGCTTCTGCAGTCGGTCGAGCGCGGGGTACAGCGATCCCTGCTCCACCGACAGCACGTCCTGCGACAGCCGCTCGATGTGCTGCGCGATCGCGTAGCCGTGCATCGGCTGCAGCGTGAGCGTCTGCAGGATCAGCATGTCGAGCGTGCCCTTGAGCAGCTCGGCGCGGTCGGGCTCTTTCGCCACGGGTCGGCTCCGATGTGTAGAGATTCTACCTATGATGGGTAGAACTTCTACACGTCGGACACGGACGGCGCAAGAAGGGTTGCATCCGTGGGCTCGCGCGGCCGCAGCGCCGCGGGCACCTCGGCGCCGACGACGTGCGCCAGGATCGCGTGGAGCTGCCGCACCCCCTCGGTGAGCGCCGCGGGGCCGGGCTGCAGGATGAGCGACGACCGGATCTCGTACACGTGTCCGTCGCGCACCGCCGAGATGGCGTCCCACCCGGGGCGCGCCGCGATCGCGCGCTTCCGCACCGCCTTGCCGCACCACGACGCGACGATGACCTCGGGGTCGCGCGCGCGAACCTCCGCAGCGTCGACGACGCGGTCGCGCGACTTGCCGCACCCGCGCAGCTCGGGGAACACCACGTCGCCGCCCGCGATCTCGACGAGCTCCTCCACCCACGCGATGCCGCTGATCAGCGGGTCGTGCCACTCCTCGAAGAACACGCGCGGCCGCCGCGGGAAGCGACGCGCCGACTCGCGGATCGCCTCGAGCCCGGCCGCGAGCGCGGCGGCGAGCGCATCCCCCTCGCGCGCCTTCCCGACCAGCCGGCCCAACGCCCGCACGACGTCGAGGACCTCGGCCACCGTGCGCTGGTTGAAGGCCAGCACCGTCGCGCCGCGCAGCACGAGCTCGCGCGTGATCTCGGCCTGCACGTCGGAGAACGCGAGCACCAGGTCCGGCGCGAGCGCGAGCACCGCATCCGCGTCCGTCGTGCTGAACGCCGCGACGCGCGGCTTCCTGCGTGCCGCCGCGGGCCGCACGGTCAGCTTCGAGACGCCGACGATGCGGTCCTCGGCGCCTAACGCGTAGAGGATCTCGGTCGTCTCGTCGGAGAGGCAGACGATGCGGCGCGGGAAGTCGGTCGCCACGTCACCCGCCCGGCCGCACCGACAGCGCATGCCGGAACACGTCGCGCGGATCCCACCGCGCCTTCACGCGCTGCAGCCGCGGGTAGTTGCCCTGGTAGTACAGCGCATGCCACGGCACGCCCGACGTGTTGTACGCGGGGTCGGCGAGGTCCACGTCGGGGTGGTTGATGAGCGCCCCGTCGTACGCGTCGCCGGGCACCGGCACGCCGCCGGTGTCGTCGAACAGCGCGCCGTAGATCCCACGCGCCCACGCCAGGTTGCGCGCCTCGTCGCGCGGGTCGAGCCAGCCGGTGCTGCACGCGAGATCCACGATCGCCGCGCGCTGCGGGGCGGCGGTCGCGTCGGCGGCGGCGACGTTCACGCGGCCGCCGTACGTCGCGAGGCCGAGCATCCCGCCCGGCACGTCGTGGTCGTCGCGCGTCAGCCACTCGTACGCGACGTCGATCTGCCGGTCGCCGAGCCGCCGCTTCAGCAGCGCGTCCTTCACCTTCACGCTCACGCCGCCCGGCGGCGAGGCGAACAGCTCGGGGAGCGGGTCGAGCGCGAACGCGAGCCACGGCATCCGCTCGACGCGCCGGTTCGACGGAACGGGAAGCCCCGTGCCTAACGCCGCGAGGTGCGCGTCGATCTGCCGCTCGGCATCGTCGTCGGTGCTCACGCCGCGCACGAGGATCTTCCCGAACTGCGCGCGATGGATCTCGAGCAGCGCCCACAGCGTCGCGTTCGGCGAGTCGGCGCCGGCGTGGCGCTCGCACCACTCGCCGTGGTTCCGCAGCAGCCGTGCGAACGCCGCCCGGGCGACGTCGCGCCAGCTCCACTCCGCCTGGAACGTCGTGACCGACGCCGGAGCGCGCGGGAGCAGCGCGGCGGGGTCGTCGCCGATCGCATCGGGCGTGCGGAACCAGTAGCGCGTCACGACCCCGAAGTTGCCGCCGCCGCCGCCCGTATGCGCCCACCACAGGTCGCGGTGCGCGTCGTCCCCATCGCGCGTCGCCACCACCGCGCGCGCACGGCCGTCCGCGTCCACCACCACGACCTCCACCGCGTGCAGGTAGTCGGCGGCGAGGCCGAGCTGCCGGCAGAGGAACCCGAACGCGCCGCCGAGCACGTGCCCGCCGACGCCGATCGCCGGGTGCTCGCCGAGCGGGACGACCGTGCCCCACGTCTCGTGCAGCGCGCGGAACGTCTCGCCGACCGTGGCGCCCGCTTCCACGGCGATCGCGCGCCTCGCCGCGTCGTGGTACACGCGCTTCATCGGCGACACGTCGACGATCACGCGCACGTCCGGGTCGGCGACGAACCCCTCGAGGCAGTGTCCGCCGCTCGTCGGCACGAGGCGACGCTCCTCGCGCACGGCCTCCTCCACCGCCGCGACCACCTCGTCCGTCGACGACACGAGGCGCACGTAGTCGGGGCGCGCGCGGAAGCGCTTGTTGAAGCGCTTCTCGACGGTCGCGGCGTAGCGTGGGTCGTCGGCGAGGACTCGCTCCGAAGGCATGCGTCGGCGCGTGGAAAGTGGTCGGACAATCTATCGCACGCGGAGGCGGAGAACGCGGAGCGCTGCCGTGGCTGTGTGAATGAACCGCCGAGGACGCGGAGGGCCGCAGAGAACATCGACAGCAAAGACCTGGGGATGAAAGGATCCCAGGATCCCTCAGGATCCTTTCATCCCCGGATCTTTTGCCGTTCGAAGAGGCAGTCCTCCGCTGGTGTTCTCCGCGGCTCCGCGTGCGACGTACGGCCGCCGCTCAGAGCGGCACGCGCACCGTCACGTCCACGCTCCGCGGCGAGAGAATGAAGTACCGCGGCACGCCGCTCCCGCTCACGTCGCCCGACGGATACGCGCGCCGGTCGAGCAGGTTGCGGCCCTGCACGAGCAGCGTCCGCCCGCCGCGGAGCGCGAGGCTCGCGCCGCCGTCGAGCACGTAGAACGGCGGCGCCGTGAGCCGCGCGTCGCCGGTCGGGGCGAGGAACGAGCGCCCCTGGTAGCGGCCGTCGGCGGTGAGGGCGAGCTGCGGGCCCACGCGCCACGTGACGCGATGCCCGCCGACGAACGACGGCGTGAGGATCGGCTCCACGTCGCGGTACGTCGCGGCCGTCGCCTCGTCCGTGTACGACGCGATCCGGTTGCGGCTCACCGCGGCCGTCGCGCCGACGTCGAGCGCCGGCGTCACCGCCCACGACGCGTCGAGCTCCACGCCGCGACGGTAGCTGCGGCCGACGTTCGCGCGCAGGTCGTAGCCCAGCGGCGTGGTCGCGCCGGTGCGCGCGATCTCGTCGCGGAAGCGCATGTCGTACGCGTTCGCGGTGAGCGACACCGGGCCGCGCGCCACGGTGAGCCCGAGCTCGAGATCGTTCACGTGCTCGGGACGCACGCGCGTGAGCGGCAGCAGCGCCGGCGCGTCGTCCGGCGTGACGTCGTCGGCGCCGGCGAACAGGTCGCCGCGCGTCGGCTCGCGTCCCGTCGTGCCCCACGACGCGAACAGCGTGACCGCCGGCGCCGCGCGCACCGTGAGCCCCGCGCGCGGGTTCACGAAGCTCCATCGTGCGCTCGACTCGGACAGCCCGTACCCCGCCGTCGGCGTGTAGCGGAACTCCGCCGTGCGTGCCTGCACGTCGCCGAACAGCGTGACCGCGGTGCCTAACGCGAGGCTCGCCTTCGCGAACGCGCTCGCCTCCGTCTTGTGCCCCGTGTTGTCGTACGCCGGGTACTCGAGGTCGGGTCGCGCGCCGAACCGGTGATCCTTGGAGTACAGCGACGCATGCGCGCCGCCGTCGAGCGTGAGCGCGCTCGTCGGGCTCGCGTGCAGCGCCGCGACGAGGCCGCCCCAGCGCGACGCCGAGCGGTAGCGGAGCGGCGCCGCGGTGCCGCCGGCCGGATAGTCGTACCAGCCGCTCGTGAGGAAGCCGTAGCCGGTGAGCCCCGCGGACGCCGTCGGCGAGAGCGAGTGCGTGTAGTTCAGCGTCGCGAAGCTCTCGCGGTAGTGGTCGCCCACGCCGGCGAGCGGGTTGAAGCGCGGGTCGACGCGCAGCACGGAGTCGGGGACCGCCGAATACGCCTGTCCGTTGCGCTCGAGCCCCGTGGAGGCGGTGAGCTTCACGACGTCGCGGGCGCCGAACCAGCCGCCGCTCACGAACGCGCCGTTCGCGGCCGACGTCGCGCCGGCGCGGTAGCCGTCGGAGCGCATCCCCGAGAGCCGTCCGTAGAGCGCCATGCCGTTAGGCAGCCGTCCCGTGCGTCCGTCGAGCGTCGCCCGCGCCGTGCCGAACGACCCGCCGCCGAGCTGCAGATTCGCGTTAGGCGCCGAGCCGGCGAGCGACGGCGAGGCGAAGTTGACCGCGCCGCCGAACGCCGATTGCCCGTAGGTGCTCGTGCCGACGCCGCGCTGGATCTGCACGCTCTCGAGGGAGCTCGTGAGATCCGGGAAGTCCGAGAAGTAGATCATCTGGTCTTCCGGCTCGTTCAGCGGCACGCCGTCGAGCGTGATGTTGATGCGCGACTGGTCGATGCCGCGCAGCCGGAAGTACGAGTAGTTCAGCAGCGAGCCGCTCTCCGAGTACGCCGTGACCGACGGCGCCTGGCGCAGCACGAGCGGCACGTCCTGGCCGGCGTAGTCGCGCTGCAGGCGCGCGCGGTCGAGCGTCGTCTGGGCGACGGGAGCGTCGGCGCGGGCGCGGGCCGCGGTGACGGTGAGCGCCTCGAGCGCCTGCACTCGGCGCGTGCTGTCGGGCGCGGTGGTGTCTGGTGCGGAGCGCGCCGGCTGGGCGGCGGCGCCGATCGGGAGCGCGGCGAGTGCCGACAGGGCGGCCGCGACGAGGTGACGAACGGACACGATGAACCGCCAGGCGGAGGACCATCGACCGGGGCCCATCCTGTCGACGACGGTGCCATGTGCGAACGGCGCCGACGACTCGCGACTCCCTACGCCGGTACGAACCGGATCAGGTTCTACGGGACTCTCTCAGCCCGCGCGGACCATCCGCGTGGGCACCCCGGTCGAGTTACCTCAATGGTAGGAGAGAGGCGGGTGCAGGGGTAGTGGCGGGGACGGGGCGAGGCGAGATCCCCATGGGGATCCCAGGATCGACGCGATCCCGGGATCCCCATGCAGTCCTCGGCACGTCCCGCGCGCGCGACGCCGCCACCTTCCCTGCCACCTGGCCCCTGCGCACTATTGAAGTCCCCGACGGTTCGTCGCCCCCGTGGAGCCCCGATGAGCAATCCGATCCCCGCGACCGCCGACGCGCCCGAAGTCGGCAAGTACGTGTACTGCGTCATCCGCATCGACCGCACGCGGGAGTTCGGCGGCATCGGCATCGGCGGTGGGCAACGGGTCTACACCATCCGGCACGCGGACCTCGCCGCCGTCGTGAGCGACACGCCCATCGTCATCTACGACCCGACGCGCGAGAACGTGCTCGCCCACGAGTTCGTGAACGAGACGGTGATGAAGGAGCACACGCTGATCCCGATGTCGTTCGGCACCGTGTTCCGCTCCGAGGAGGACGTCACCGAGCTGCTGCGCTCCACCTACCAGGCGTTCAGCGACGTGCTCGACAAGATGCAGGACAAGATCGAGTTCGGGCTGAAGGTGCTGTGGGACCGCGAGAAGGTCGTCGCGAACCTGGAGCGCGAGAACGACGAGATCCGCCGCCTGAAGGACGAGATCAGCCGCCACTCCGCGAGCTCCACGTACTTCGCGCGCATGCAGCTCGGCCGGCTGATCGAGAGCGCGCTCGAGGAGATGAGCCAGCGCTACGTCGCCGACATCCACGAGCAGCTGAAGACCGTCGCCGTGGCGAGCCGCAGCAACAAGGTCATCGGCGACCGCATGATCATGAACGCGGCGTTCCTCGTCGAGCGCGCGCAGGAGGCGCCGTTCGACGAGAAGGTGAAGGAGGCGAGCCGCCAGTACGAGGACATCCTCACGTTCAAGTACTCGGGCCCGTGGCCGCCGTACAACTTCGTGAACATCAAGCTCAAGCTCGAGAAGGCGGGCTGAGGGCGTCGCCGTGGGTCTGCTCTCCAACATCCTGTTCTTCCCGATCACGGGGCCGGTCGCCGGCATCCGGTGGTCGTTGAACAAGGTGCTCGCCGTCGCGGAGCAGGAGCTCACCGACGACACGCCGATCAAGCAGGACCTCATGGAGCTGCAGATGCAGCTCGAGCTGGGCGACATCGACGACGACGAGTACGTCGCGCGCGAGGCCGTGCTGATGCAGCGCCTGCGCGAGGTCCGCGCCTGGAAGGAGCGACTCGGCCAGCCGACGGCGGGCGGGCCGGTGCGCGTCGCGCGCGAGACCGACGACGAGTAGCGCCGACACGCTCCTCGCGCGACTCCCGCGGCTGACGTTCGTCGTCGGCAAGGGAGGCGTCGGCAAGACGACGTGCGCGGCGGCGTTGGGCCTGCGCGCGGCGACGCGGGCTCCGACGCTGCTCCTCTCCACCGACCCCGCCGGAACGCTGGGCGACGTGCTCGGCGCCGGCCCGCTCTCCGCGGAGCCGGCGCGCGTGGCCGACGGCCTCGACGCGCTGCAGCTCGACGCGGCGGCGCACCGCGCGGCGTTCCTCGCGCGGTGGCGCGCGGTGCTCGTCACCATCATCGACCGCGGCACCTACCTCGACCGCGACGACATCGAGCCGCTCGTCGACGCCACGTTCCCCGGCGCCGACGAGATCTTCGCCGTGCTCCACCTCGGCGAGCTGCTGCACGACGCGCGCTGGAGCCGGTACGAGCGCCTCGTCGTCGACACGGCGCCCACCGGGCACACGCTGCGGCTCCTGGAGCTGCCGCGCACGTTCGACGCGCTACTCGCGCTGCTCGAGGCGATGCAGGAGAAGCACCGCTTCATGGTGCGCGCGCTCGTCCACCGCTACCGCGCCGACGCCGCCGACGCGTTCCTGCGCGACATGCGCGCGCGCGCCACCGCCCTCCGCGACGCCCTCCGCGACCCCGCCCGCACCGCTGCCGTCGTCGTCACGCGCGACGAGCCCGTCGTCGCCGCCGAGACCGCGCGGCTCGTGCGCGCGTTGGGCGAGCGCGAGATCGCCGTCGCCGCCATCGTCGTGAACGCGGCCGAGGGCGAGCCCGACGTGCCTAACGCGTTCGTCGTGCCGCGGCTCGATCCGCCGCGCGGCGTCGACGGGCTGCGGGCGTGGGCGGAGGCGATGCACGAGCATGAACCGCAGAGGACGCGGAGGACGCAGAGGAAACCACTCGAAGGGTTCTCCTCTGCGTCCTCTGCGTCCTCTGCGGTTCAACTGGAAGCGCTCGTCCGCCCGCTCACCGTCGTCGCCGGCAAGGGCGGCGTCGGCAAGACGACCGTCGCGTGCGCGCTCGCCGTCGCCACCGCGGCGCCCGACCGTCCCACGCTGCTCGTCTCCACCGACCCCGCGCCGTCGGTCGGCGACGCGTTAGGCATCGACGTCCCCGACGCGGAGACGCCGGTGCCCGGCGTGCCGGGGCTCGCGGCGCGGCAGATGGACGCCGGTGCGGCGTTCGCGCGGCTCGTCGCGTCGTATCAGGAGCGCATCGACGAGGTGTTCGGGGGGCTCGTCTCGCACGGTGTGGATGCGGCACACGACCGCGCGATCGTGCGCGAGCTGCTCGCGCTCGCCCCGCCCGGCGTCGACGAGCTGTACGCGCTCGCGGAGCTCGGCGCCACGCTGGAGGAGGGTCGCTGGGCGCAGGTGATCGTCGACCCAGCGCCCACCGGACACCTGCTCCGCCTGCTGGAGATGCCCGCGCTCGCGCTCGGGTGGACGCACCAGCTCATGCGCCTGATCCTGAAGTACCGCGAGGTCGGCGGGCTGGCCGAGGCGGGCGAGGAGCTGCTCCGCTTCGCCCGCCGCACGCGTGCCCTCGGCGCGATGCTCGGCGATGCCGCACGCGCCGGTGTGCTCGTCGTGACGCTCGACGAGCCGGTGGTGCGCGCCGAATCCGCGCGGCTGATCGACGCCGTGCGCGCGCGCGGCATGGACGTCGTCGGCGTGCTCCGCAATCGCGCGGCCGCACCTGGACCCGACATGTCCGCGCCCGCCGTTCCCGGCCTCCTCGGCGTCGATGCGCTGCGCGCGTGGGCCGCGCGGTGGACAATCGCGGTGCGCGACCGAGATTGAGTCTCACGCGGAGCCGCGCGCTCCGCCGCTCCGCGTGCGACTCACACAGCGACGCAATGGATCTTCTTTACGTGTACGGCATCGTCCCCACAGCGCTCGACATGACTGGCGCCCCCGACGGCGTCGAGGACGCGTCGGTGTCGCTCGTGCGCGCGGGCGACCTCGCGGCGCTCGTGTCGCGCGTCGACGCGGACGCGTACGCGCCGGAGCGTCTCGAGCAGGCCACCGCGGACGTGTCGTGGCTCGGCGCGCGGGCCGCGGCGCACGACCGCGTGCTCACGTGGGCGAGCGACCGTGGGCCGGTCGCGCCGCTGCCCATCTTCTCGCTGTTCGTCGACCGGCCGCGCGTCGAGGCGATGCTGCGCGACCGCGCCGAGGTGCTCGCGCGCACGCTCGCGCGCGTGGGCGCGGGGCGCGAGTACGCGCTCCGCGTCTATCGCCTCGACGACGCGCTGCGCGACGCGTTGGGCACCCTGAGCCCCGAGATAGGCGCGCTCGAGCGCGACGCGGCCGCCGCGTCGCCCGGGCAGCGCTATCTCCTGCAGAAGAAGCTCGAGACCGCGCGCAAGTCGGAGCTGCGCCGCGTGGGGCTCGCCGTCGCGCGCGAGGTGCACGCCGCCGCGTCGGCCGAGGCGCTCGCCGCGGTGCTCGACCCAGTGGCCGCGCCGCAGGGCGGCACTGACACGCTCGTGCTGCAGGCCGCCTACCTCGTGGCGCCCGCGTCGCTCGACGCGTTCCGTGCCGCGCTCACCGACGCCGACCGCCGGTACGCGGGACGCGGCTTCCGCTTCGAGTTCACCGGGCCGTGGCCGCCGTACCACTTCGTGCGCGACGGCGCCGACGCGCCCGACGCGAGCGATCCGGTGGGCGCGCCGTGACGCACCCCGCGCCGCTGTACCCCGACGACGACGACCTCGACGCGCTCGAGTCGGACGAGCAGCTCGTGCTCGCCGATCTCCTGAACCACGTGCTCGACAAGGGCGTCGTGATCCACGGCAGCGTCATCATCTCCATCGCGAGCATCGAGCTCGTGTCGGTGGACCTGCGGCTCGTGCTCGCGTCGGTGGAGTCGCTCGTGCGGCGCGAGAAGGAGCGCGACGCCGCGCGCCCGGCGCCTAACGACGCGCCGTGACCGTGCTGCTCTACGGCCTGCTCGCCGCGCCGGCGGACGCCGAGCCACCGCGCGGCGTGCGCGCGCTCGACACGGCCGCGGGCGTCGCGTGGGTCCGCACGCTCGCCCCGGCCGAGACGCCCACGCCCGAGGAGCAGCAGGCCGCGCTGCACGCCGCGCTGCAGGCCGGCCGCACGCCGCTCCCCGCTCGCCCCGGCAGTCGCTTCGACGACGACGCCGCGCTGGTCGCCGCGCTCGCGCGCTCGGCCGACACGTGGCGTTCGGCGCTGGAACGCGTCCGCGATCGCGTCGAGATGATGGTGTTCGTGCCGACCGAGCGTCGGGACTCGGGACTGGGGACTCGGGACTCGGGACTCGGGAACTGCTCCCCCACGAGTCCCAAGTCCCGAGTCCCGAGTCCCGAGTCCCGAGGTCGCGCCTACCTCGAGCGCCTCCGCGCGCAGCTGGCCCCCGCGCCCGAGGCGGAGCGCTGGCGTACCGCGCTGCGCGACGCGGTCGGCGACCTGGCGACGGACGACGCGGTCGTGGTGCATCCCTCGGGGCAGGGGATCCTCGTGTCGCATCTCGTGCCGCGCGACCGCGAGGCGGACTACCGCGCGCGGGTGGCGGCGTGGCGCACGGCGGCCGGCGTCGCGCGCGCGGTCGTCGTCGGGCCGTGGCCCCCGTTCAGCTTCGCCGCCGATGTGTCCCGATAATCAGGATCCCGCGGATGGCGCGCTCCCCGCGGCGGCGCTCGCGGCGCTCGCCCGCGCGCTGCCGGAGCGCATCGACGCCGACCCCGCGCAGGTGGAGCAGGGGCTGGCCAAGCTCGTCTTGACCGTCGTCGAGCTGCTGCGTAAGGTCCTCGAACACCAGGCCGTGCGCCGGATGGACGGCGGCACGTTGAGCGAGGCGGAGATCGAGACGTTGGGGCTCGCGCTGCTGAAGCTCGACGAGCGGATGGGAGAGATCAAGAAAGTGTTCGGTCTCACCGACGCCGATCTGAACATTGACCTCGGCCCGCTCGGGCGGCTCCTCTAGTCCGCCCCCGGCCCGCACGGAGTCCCGGCTTGGCTGATCTCGTTTCTCCGACGCGCAGCAACGGACTGGTCGACATCCTCGATCGGGTGCTCGACAAGGGCCTCGTCATCGCGGGCGACATCAAGATCAACCTGGCGAACGTCGAGCTGCTCACCATCCAGGTGCGATTGCTCGTCTGCTCCATCGACAAGGCGGAGCAGATCGGCTTGAACTGGTGGCGGAACGATCCGCGGCTGAACATGACGGCCCCCGCCGCCGACGCGCTTCCGTCGTCCGAGGTCGAGCACCGCCTGCAGCGCATCGAGGCGCAGCTCGAGCGGCTCCTCACGGGCGGCGCGGCGAACAACGCGCCCGCCGCCGAGTAGTACCGACACCCCCCCCGCAGTCAGCGCCTCGTACCGGAGATTCGAGAATGGCAGTCGAACGCACGCCGAGTGGCAGTTCCCTCATCGACGTTCTCGACCGGGTGCTCGACAAGGGCATCGTGATCGATGCGTGGGTGCGAGTCTCGCTGGTCGGGATCGACCTGGTGACGGTCGAGGCGCGCGTCGTCGTCGCGTCCATCGACACGTATCTGAAGTACTCGGAGGCCGTGGGCATCACGGCGCCGGTGTCGCGGCCGCGCGAGATCGGCGCGGCGTCGACGGGTGACGCGGAGATCGAGCGGCTGACGCGCGAGAACCAGGAGCTGCGTCGGCGGCTCGAGCAGTAGCCGGGTGTAGGGCACTGCAATGACGGCGGGACCGAACGTCATGCCTGCTGCGGCGGCGTTCGACGCGCGGCCGCGCGACGGACTGCTCTCGGCGCTCGCCGAAGCACCCGACTACGCGGCCGCGGCCGCGTTCCTGCTCGCCGAGCTGGCGTCGTCCACCGGGGCGCGCCGCTGCGCGCTGCTCCGCTTCGATCCCGTCGCCGAGGAGCTCGCGCTCGTCGCGCTGCACGGCTTCTCGCCGGCGCCGGACGAGCGCGCCGAGCCGCTCTATCACACGCTCGCCGACAGCGCCCTCGGCTTCGCGCCGCGCGACAGCGACGGCGGGCGCGAGAGCGGGCGCGAGGGCGTCGCGCTGTGGGAGCGCGCGCACCCGCTCATCGTCTCGGCGCTCGCGCTCACGCCCGTCGTCGGCACGACGCCGCTCGCGAGCCCGCCATCGCTGGCCGGCTTCGCGTCGTGGACCGCGCTGCCGATGCCGCAGCCGCATTACCGCGGCGCGCCCGCGCTGTGGAGCGACGCGCACGCGCGCGAGGTGCTCGCGCCGAGCGGGGCGCGCCTCGTGCCGCTCGCCGAGCGGCGGTTCAGCTCCGCGCCCGGCGGCGTCGTCGCGTTCGAGGGCGTGCTCGACGACGCGATGCTGCAGGAGGTCGCGTCGCTCGTCATGCTCGCCGGGCCCGTGCTGGGCCGCCTCGCCGCGCTGGAGACCGCGGAGCGCACCGCCGATCGCGTGGGGCAGGAGCGCGACCGGCTCACGCTGATGATCGACTCGCTCCCCGATCCGGTCGTCATCACGAACGCGGCGAACGACATCGTCCTGCAGAACAAGCGCGCGCTCCACCTGCTCGCCGTGAACGAGGGCGACTCGCCGGGGCGCCGCCGCGCCGTGGAGCTGAACAACCTGCTCTTCACGTCGTTCCTGTCGAAGGCGGTGATGAGCGCGGGGCCCGATTCCGGCGCGCGCGAGCTGAACCTCGTCGACCCCGATGAGGGCGACGACCTGCTGTTCGAGGTGCTCGCGCATCCCATCGGCGAGCGTGTCGGGCCCGAGGACGCGTTCCTCTCCGTGCTGCGCGACGTGACCGACCTGCGCCGCGCGACGCGCGAGCTGGAGTGGCAGGTGCAGCGCGTGCGGCAGGCGGAGGTGAAGGCGACGAGCGAGCGCGATCGGCTCAACCTCATCCTCGAGAACGTCGCCGACCCGATCCTCGTGACCGACGACCAGTCGAACATCATCCTGATGAACGACCAGGCCGAGGGGCTGTTCCAGGTCGGCGAGGCGGGGACGCGGTCGCGGCGCGAGCTCATCGCCGTGCGCGGCAACGACACGAAGTTCACGTCGTTCATCTCCGACTTCATGCTGCAGGAGGACCGCGCGCGCCGCGAGCAGATGTCGCTGCTCGTGCCGTCGAGCGGGCAGGAGCTGCCCGTCGAGGTGGTCTCCGGCAAGATCACGAACGAGCGCGGCGAGCCGATCGCCATCGTGTCGGTGCTGCACGACCTCACGAAGCAGGCGGAGAACGAGCGGCTGTACGAGACGCTGAAGCAGCTCAACGCGCAGCTCGAGGAGCGCGTGCGCGCCGCGGTCGCCGACCTGGCGGAGCAGAACGCGCGGCTGCAGTGGCAGTCGCACGAGGTGGAGCGCGCGAACCGGCTGAAGAGCGAGTTCCTCGCCAGCATGTCGCACGAGCTGCGCACGCCGATCAACGCGCTGCTGGGCTACGCGTCGCTCATGCTGGAAGGCGTGTTCGGTCCGATCACCGACGATCAGCGCGAGGCGATGGAGCGCAGCCGCGCCGCCGCCGACCACCTGCTCACGCTGGTGAACGACATCCTCGACCTCGCGAAGATCGAGGCCGGGAAGATGCCGCTCATCCGGGAGTCGGTGGCGCTCGACGAGGTGATCACGGAGGTCAGCCAGCAGATCGAGCCGCTCGTGCGCAAGAAGGCGCTCGCGTACGAGATCGGCATCGCGCCGGAGTGCCCGGTCATCGAGACCGACCGCACGAAGCTGAAGCAGGTGCTCCTCAACCTGCTGTCGAACGCGATGAAGTTCACGAACCGCGGCGGCATCACCGTCACCGCGGTGCCCGAGCGCGGCGGCGAGCGCGCCGGCGTGCGCATCGACGTCACCGACACCGGGATCGGCATCGAGGAGAAGAACCTCACGGTGATCTGGGAGGACTTCCGCCAGATCGACCAGTCGCGCACGCGCGAGTTCGGCGGCACGGGCCTCGGCCTCTCCATCACACGGCGGCTGCTCGACCGACTCGGCGGCGCGGTGTCGGTGCGCTCGGTGTTCGGTCAGGGGTCGACGTTCTCCGTGCACCTGCCGCTCGCGATCCCGCCATCGCCCGACCTCACCGACGAGGAGACGGCGACGGCGGCCTAACCCCCCGCGTCCCATGGTCGCACGCTCCCTTCTCGCGCTGCTCATGGCCGCCGTGCTCGCGTCGCCGTCGCAGGCGCAGGCGCCGGCGGATCTCGACGCGTTCGTGCTCGCCCAGATGGCGCGGCGGCACGTCGACGGCCTGTCGCTCGCGATCGTGCAGGACGGCCGCGTCGTCTACGCGCGCGGCTACGGCGTGACCGACCGCCGCGAGAGCCGCCGCGTCGACACGACGACGCTGTTCCAGGCGGGATCCATCAGCAAGCCCGTCGCCGCGTTAGGCGCCCTGCGCCTCGTCGAGCAGGGCACGCTCACGCTCGACGACGACGTGAACGCGAGGCTCACGTCGTGGCGCGTGCCCGCGTCCCGCTTCACCGCGACGGCGCCGGTCACGCTGCGCCGGCTGCTCTCGCACACCGCCGGTCTCACCGTGCACGGCTTCCCCGGCTACGACGTCGACTCGGTCCGGCCGACGGTCGTGCAGGTGCTCGACGGCGCGCCGCCGGCCAACACGGCGCCGGTGCGCAACGACACCACGCCCGGCGCGCGGTACAACTACTCCGGCGGCGGCATCACGATCGCGCAGCTGCTGATGACCGACGTCACCGGCCGGCCGTTCGCCGCGTACATGCACGACGCCGTGCTCGTGCCGTTAGGCATGGGCCGCAGCAGCTACGAGCAGCCGCTCCCCGCGGCGCTCGCCGCCAACACCGCCGCGGGGCACTACGACGACGGCCGCGCGGTCCACGGGCGCTGGCACGTCTATCCCGAGATGGCTGCCGCCGGGCTGTGGACGACGGCGAGCGACCTCGCCCGGTTCGCGATCGGCGTGCAGCGCGCATACGCCGGCGTACCGGGCGCGCTCGTCGCGCAAGCCACCGCGCGGCAGATGCTGACCGAGCAGATGGCCGGCTACGGGCTCGGCGTCGGCGTGCGCACGCTCGGCGGCGTGCTGCGCTTCGGCCACGGCGGCCGCGACGAGGGGTTCGACGCGCGCCTCGAGGCGACGACGACGGGGCAGGCGTACGCGATCATGATCAACGCGAACGACGACTCGCGCCTCGTCGGCCGCATCGGCGACTTCATCGAGCGCGCCTACCGCTGGCCCGGCGCGCCCGCCTACCGGCCGCCTAACGCAACGCCGATCGCGGCGGCGGAGCTCGGGGCGGCGACGGGGCTGTACGACGTCGGCGGCGGCGGCTTCCTCACGCTCGTCGCGCGCGACGGCCGTCTCTACACGTCGACCGGCGGCGCCCCCGACGAGGAGTACGTCCCGCTCGGCCACGACCGCTTCGCGTCGGTCGACCGCGACGTCACGCTGGCGCTGACCCGCGACGAGACCGGCCAGGTCGTCGCGCTCGCGCGCACGGCCGGCACGAGCACGCGTGCGCTCCCGCGACTCGGCCCGCTGCTCCGCGGCGCGACGGGCACGCTCGACGCCACGGCCGCGGCGCGCGGCGACAGCGTGCTGCGCGCGCTCGGCACCGGATCGCTGCGCACGGTCGGCGGCGTCACGGCGGGCGCGCGGAGCGACTTCGGCGCGATGACGTGGCCGCCGGTGGCGGGGCTGAAGGACGCGACGCTCGTCGGTGTGGCGCGCGTCACCGGCGGCGAGGTGGTGCGACACGGCAGCGCGGTGGCGCGCGTGGCGTACTACCGCGTGACCACCGACGCCGGGCCGCGGCGGATCGTCGTCTACTTCACGCCGGACGGCCTGGTCACCGACGTCGACGTGATCGACGAGTAGCGCGGCGTCCCGTCCGCCTCAGCGCCGACACGCGCGGCGCACGGCCGCCGCGAGCTGCAGCGTGCGCGCCGAGTCCTCGGGCTGCAGCGGCGGCTCCGGCCCGACCGGAGGGGTGCCGACGACGAACGCGGTGTGGAAGCCGCCCGTGACGCGTCCCGCGCGATCGAGCCGCACCGTCACCCACTCGCCGACGAGCGAGTCGGGTCGGGTCCGCGTCGCCGGCGCCGCGGCGATCACGCTCACCGACCGCACGTGTCCCGCCGAGTCCTCGGCCACCGCGACGCGTCGCCACACGCTGCCGCGCGTCTCGAGCGACCGGAGCACCAGTCGCACGCCGCTCGCCGCGACGTCGGCCGTCGCCGCGACGGTGCTGCACGTCGGCGCGCCGAGCAGTGCGGGCGTCCCGGTCGCCCGCGGCGCGGCGCGGCCGGCGAGGCCGCACCCGATGGACGGCAGCGCGAGCAGCGCGAGGCGAACGGCTCTGGCGAGCACGGTGCGGGGCCTAACGGACACGCCTCTCCGCGTGAACTCGACGACCGGGCTCAGCGCCCCGAAGTCGTCGCGCGGTGCGGCAGGCCGAGCGGCGGCATCCGCGACGCGAGCGTCGACGGCTGGACGGACGACACGCGCACCGACGCGGGCGCGTGTGTGTCCGGGCGGCGCGTCGCTTGGCGAGCCGGCCTCCCCGGCGACGGCGGGGCCGGCTTCCGCGCCTGCGTCATGTGCGGGATGACGCCGAGCTGCGCGGCGAGTCCCCGCGGCGGCGCCGTCGGCGCGGACTTCGCCGGAGCGTTCGCCGGCTTTCCCGGCCCGCGCGGGGCCGGGCGCGTCACGACACGCCTTCGGCGACGGGCGGGCCGATGAGGCGGCGCACCTCGGCCAGCACGGCTGGCGGCGAGATCGGCTTCGCCAGGTACGCGTCGCAACCCGCCTCGAGCGCGCGCAGCCGGTCGGCGGGGAGCGCGTGCGCGGTGAGCGCGATGATGGGCGTGTCGCGCGTCGCCTCCTCCGCCTTCAGCTGGCGCGTCACTTCCAGCCCGTCGAGCCCCGGCAGCGAGATGTCCATGAGGACGAGGTGCGGCGCGCGGGTCCGGCCGAAGTCGAGTCCTTCGTGCCCGTTCGACGCGAGGATCACCTCGTAGCCCGCATGGCGGAGCATCGCCGAGTAGATGAAGCGATTGTCCGCGTTGTCCTCGACGAGAAGGACGCGCTTCGGCAGCATGGAAAGGGCAGGGCGGGGGTGAGGCGGGACGAGGCAATCTGAGGCATGCATCCGAGCCGCGCCAGCGAAGCCGCGCTAGCGACGCATGACCTTCCCGTCATCAACGGCGCGGACCGAGCCTGTCCCGCGCACGCGCCGTGCGTAACCTTCCGGCATGGCATCGACCAGCGAGCGCCCCCGCGCGCGTGGCAACGCCGCCGAGCGCATCCTCGCCGCGGCGGCGGAGTGCGTCGGCCAGCTCGGCGCCGCGCAGGTGAGCCTCCAGACCGTCGCCGACTCGGCCGGCGTGAGCAAGGCGCTCATCCACTACCACTTCCGCGACCGCGACGAGCTGCTCGCGCGCCTCGTGGACTGGGTGACCGTGGAGCTCGTGCACGGCGAGGAGGTCGCGCTGGCCGACGCCGACGCGGCGACCGCGCTCGACGCGCTGTGGCGGTGGCTCGAGGCGGAGCTGACGAGCGGCCGGCTGCGCGCGCTCGGCGAGCTCGCGGGCGAGCGCGGCGAGGCGGTGCGCGACGCGGTGCGTCGCTCGCGCGAGGCACGCCGCGCCCAGGCGACGCTGACCATCGAGCGGCTGTTCGCCGCGCTGTCGCTCACGCCGCGGCTGCCGGCGCCGCTCGTCGGCGACGTCACGGTAGCATTTCTCGACGGGCTCGCGGGCGAGGTGGCGGTCGAGCCGGAAGGCAACCATCGGCTCCGATTCGATGTCTTCTGGCTGTCCGTCCTGAGTCTCGCCGAGTGAGCGCCGCTAGCTTCTCGTCATGCGTGCTCTTCGCATCGTCGCTCGGCTAGTCGGCGCGGTCGTCGCGATCGTGTTCGCGGTGTGGCTCGGCTGCTTCGTGGCCGTGCTGCTCGCCGCGCGGCGCGACCAGGCGGCGACGATGGAGCGTCCCGCGGTCGCCATCATCGTGATGGGCGCGGCGCAGTACGACGGACGGCCGTCGCCGGTGCTGCGCGCACGGCTGGACCACGCGCTCACCCTGTGGCGGCACGGGCTCGCACGTCGGATGATCTTCACCGGCGGACGCGGCACGAGCCCCGGCGGCATCGACTGGACGAGCGAGGCGGCGGTGGGGCGGCGGTACGCGGTGGCGCACGGTGTGCCGGACAGCGCGATCCTCATGGAGAGCGAGGGGCGCACCACCGACCAGTCGCTGCGCGCCGCGGCCGCGCTGCTGCGCGAGATCGTGCGCCAGGACTCGGTGCGCCGCGACTCGGTGCGCGCCGCCGGCGGCGACGGCGCCGCGCCGACCCCGGCCGAGCGCGAGGCGGCGATCCTCGTGAGCGACCCGTTCCACATGCTGCGGCTCAGCGTCGTCGCGCGCCGCTACGGCATCGAGCCCTACACGTCGCCGACGCCGACGAGCCCCATCTCGAGCAACCAGCGGCTCACGTGGCGCTACATGCTCGGCGAGTCGCTGAAGGTGCCGTTCGTCTTCTTCGTGGAGAAGAGTCCCGGTGACTAACGCGAACCATTGGCTCGGCGTGTCGAACCACAGAGGGCGCAGAGAACGCAGAGGTGCTCTCCGTGGTCCTCTGCGTTCTCTGCGTCCTCTGTGGTTGCTGCTCGTGGTGAGCACCGCGGCGCAGGCGCAGAGCGTCCCCGCGCTGAAGCTCGAGCGGTACACGCTGCCTAACGGCCTGCAGGTCGTGCTGCACGAGGACCACTCGACGCCGGTGGTCGCGGTCGACACGTGGTACCACGTCGGCTCCGGCGACGAGAAGCCCGGGCGCACCGGGTTCGCGCACCTGTTCGAGCACGTCATGTTCATGGGCTCCGAGCACGTGCCGACGGGGCGGTTCGATCAGCTGCTCGAGGCGGCGGGGGCGAACAACAACGGGTCGACCACCGAGGACCGCACGAACTACTACGAGTCGATGCCGGCGAACGCGCTGCCGCTCGCGCTCTGGCTCGACGCGGATCGCATGGGCTGGCTGCTGCCGCCGCTCGACCAGGCGAAGCTCGACCTGCAGCGCGACGTCGTGAAGAACGAGCGGCGCGAGCGCGTCGACAACGTGCCCTACGGTCACGCCGACGAGACGATCGCCGCGGCGCTGTTCCCGCGCGGGCACCCGTACTCGTGGCCCGTCATCGGCTCCATGGCCGACCTCTCGGCGGCCACGCTCGACGACGTGAAGCAGTTCTTCCGCACGTACTACGCGCCGAACAACGCGACGCTCGTCGTTGCCGGCGACTTCGCGCCCGACTCGGCGAAGTCGTGGATCGCGAAGTACTTCGGCGCCATCCCGCGCGGGCCCGCCATGCCGCCGCGTCCCACGCCGGCGCCCGTGCGCCTGACGAAGGACACGGTGCTCGTGCTCGAGGACGACGTGCAGCTCCCGCGCTTCTGGTACGCGTGGCCCACGCCGCCCGCGTTCTCTCCCGACGACGCGGTGCTCGACGTGCTCGCGTTCGTCCTCGCCGGCGACAAGAACTCGCGGCTGTACAAGCAGCTCGTCTACGACACGCAGGTCGCGCAGGAGGTGACCGCGTTCCAGGGGAGCCGCCGCCTCGCGAGCGTGTTCGAGGTGATCGTGTCGCCGAAGGAGGGCCGCTCGCCCGCCGTGCTCGCGGCGACGGTGGACGCCGAGCTCCGACGCGTCGCGGAGCAGGGGATCACCGAGCGCGAGCTCGTGCGCGCGCGCAACTCCATCCGCGCCGGCTTCCTCGACCGGCTCGCGAGCGTCGAGGGGAAGGCGGACCTGCTGAACTACTACGACTATCTCGCGGGCACCCCCGACTTCGTGCAGCGCGACGCGGCGCGCTACGACGCCGTGACCGCGGCCGACGTCAGGCGCGCGGCACGCACGTACCTGCTGCAGCCGAAGGTGGTGCTCACCATCGTGCCTAACGGACAGCGGTCGCTGGCGATCGGGGGAGCGGCGATGAAGGTGACGAAATGAGCGACCGGGCCTTCGTCGCGCCGCCCCGGGATTCCTCGGTGGGGACGGCTCCTCCCGGGTGTGGAGCGCGGATCACGCGGATCACGCGGATGGGCCGAGGGCACGAGCCTACACCCTATCCGCGCGATCCGCGTGATCCGCGCTCCACGTCTCACCGAGCCGTGCCTAACGGGGCGCCCCGCGCCGCCACGCGGATCCTCGCCGCGTGCTGCCTCGTGTCGAGCATCGCCGGTGCGCAGATCGACACCGTCCCTCCGCGTCTCGGTCCGCCGCCGGCGCTCACGCCGCCGCCGATGACGGAGCGCACGCTGCCGAACGGGCTGCGCCTGATCGTCGTCGAGCAGCACGAGCTCCCGCTCGCCGACTTCGTGCTCGTGCTGAACGCCGGCGGCGAGGCCGACCCGCCGAACCGATCGGGGCTCGCCACGCTCACCGCCGCGCTGCTCACCGAAGGCACGGCGACGCGCACGTCGCTGCAGATCGCCGACCAGACGTCGTACCTCGGCGTGCAGCTCGGCGCGAGCGCGGCGTGGGACTACTCGATGGTCACGCTGCACACGCCGACCGCGCAGCTCGACAGCGCGCTCGCGCTGTACGCCGACGTCACGCTCCGGCCGACGTTCCCGGCGCGCGAGTTCGCGCGGCTGAAGACCGAGCGGCTCACCGAGCTGCTCCAGATCCGCGACGAGCCCACCGAGGTCGCCGATCGCGCGTTCGCGCAGACGCTGTTCGGGCTGAATCACCCGTACGGCCGTCCGTTGGGCGGCAGCGAGGCGACGACGCGCGCCACGACGCGCGACGACGTCGTCGGCTTCTGGCGCGTGCATTACCGGCCCAACGCGGCGACGCTGATCGCCGTCGGCGACCTCACACCGGACGACGTGGCGCGGCGCGCCGAGCGTGCGTTCGGCGCGTGGACGCGCGGCGAGCTGCCGCCGCCCGTCGCGCCCGCGCCGCCGCCGCGCGGCGCGACGTCGGTGCTGCTCGTCGACAAGCCGGGCGCGCCGCAGACGTCGGTGCGCGTGGGGCTCGTCGGCGCGCCGCGCGCCACGGCGGACTACTTCCCGCTGGAGGTGATGAACACGATCCTCGGCGGGAGCTTCACGAGCCGGCTGAACCAGAACCTGCGCGAGACGCACGGCTTCACGTACGGCGCGGGCTCCGGCTTCGGGATGCGCCGCGCGGCGGGGCCGTTCATCGCCGGCGCCGAGGTCACGGGCGCGAAGACCGACTCCGCGCTCACCGAGTTCGTGCGCGAGCTGAAGGCGATCGGCGACACGGTGCCTAACGCGGAGCTGGCGAAGGCGAAGCGCTACCTCGAGCTCCAGCTCCCGGGCGAGTTCGAGACGACCGGGGACATCGCGAGCCGTCTCGTGCCGCTCGTCGTGTACGGGCTGCCGCTCGACTACTACGGGTCGTACGATCGGCGCGTGGAGCAGGTCGGCCAGGGCGACGTGCAGCGCGTCGCGCGGCAGTACCTCGACACGGGACGGCTGCTCGTGGTCATCGTCGGCGACCGCAAGGCGATCGAGCCCGGCGTGCGCGCACTCGGCCTCGGGCCGGTCACCGTGAAGCAGGTCGTCGACGTGCTGGGCACCGGCACCGTGCCCTGAGTCGGTGCACGCGGAGGCGCAGGGACTGCCTCGTCGTATCGAACCGCAGAGGGCCGCAGAGGGCCGCAGAGGACTGCCTTTTCTTTGAACCACAGAGGACACGGAGGACACGGAGGAAACCAACAAAAGTGGTTCTCCTCTGTGTCCTCTGTGTCCTCTGTGGTTCAAATGAAAGGCTCTGCGGCCCTCTGCGGTTCAATACAAAGAGCCAGAGCCGGAACGGCACGGCGGCCCGAGCATCGCTGCTCGGGCCGCCGTCGTCGTGCTGGTCTCGCTCCGCTGGTCGTGCACTCGCTGGCGTGGCCGGCTCCCATGCACGGCTCACGGGGCACATGATCGGCGCGGACCGTCTCACGATCGTCACCTCGTTGCGGCGCAACGACTTGGGTCAGGCCCGGAGGCCGCCGCGGCGCCGCAGCGTCGTCTCCTCGGCGACCCCCTCGCCGCCCCGCCGCTGCCGGAGGAACGCCGCCGCGTCGTGCGCGCCGAGCGGCCGCGCGTAGTGGAAGCCCTGGCCGAGCTGGCAGCCGAGCAGGCGCAGGCCCGCGTGCTGGTCCGGGCGCTCGATCCCCTCGGCCACCGTGCGCAGTCCGAGCGTCTCGGCCAGCGACACGATCGTCCGCGCGATCGCCGCGTCGTTGCCGCCCTGGGCCACCTGGTCGACGAACGCCTTGTCGATCTTCAGCACGTCGACCGGGAAGCGCTGCAGGTACGCGAGCGACGAGTAGCCGGTGCCGAAGTCGTCGATCGCGACGCGCACGCCGAGCGACTTCACCTCGCGCAGGAAGCGCAGCGTCGTCTCGCTGTCGCGCATGATCACCGACTCCGTGATCTCCAGCGTGAGCGACGACGGCTCCAGCCCGGTGGCGGTGAGCACCGCGCGCAGGTCGTCGACGAACGACGGGTCCTCCACCTGACGGCCGGAGACGTTCACGCTGACTCCCACCGGCGGCGCGTCCGGCGCGTCCGCGCGCCAGCGCACCGCCTCGCTGCACGCGCGCGCGAGCACCCAGCGGCCCAGCGGCAGGATCGCCCCCGTCTCCTCGGCGAGCGGCACGAACACGCCCGGCGGCACGATGCCGCGCCGCGCGTGCGTCCACCGCGCCAGCGCCTCGAAGCCGGTGACGCGTCCCGTCGCCAGCTCCACGATCGGCTGGTACGAGACCGTGAGCTCCTCGCGGCGCAGCGCGTCGCGCAGCTCCGCCTCCAGCTCCACGCGGTCGAGCAGCGCGGCGTGCATCGCCGGCTCGAACACCGTGTGGCGCCCCTTGCCCGACGCCTTCGCGCGGTACATCGCGACGTCGGCGTTCCGCAGCAGCTCCTCGGCGTCCGCGCCGTCGCGGCCCGACGCGATGCCCACGCTCGCCCCGACGTGCACGAGGCGGGTGCCTAACGCGAACGGCGTCCGCATCGCCGCGATCACCCGCTCCGCCACGAGCACCGCGTCGTGCACGTCGTGCACCTGGCCGAGCAGGATCGCGAACTCGTCGCCGCCGAGGCGCGCGACGGTGTCGATGCCGCGCGTCGCGTTCAGCAGCCGCGACGCGACGTCGACGAGCAGCCGGTCGCCGGACGCGTGGCCGAGCGTGTCGTTGATGCTCTTGAAGTCGTCGAGGTCGATGAACAGCACGAACACGTCCTGCGGGCCGTCCGGCTGGCCGAGCGCGCGCTCGACGCGGTCGCGGAACAGCGCGCGGTTCGCGAGCAGCGTGAGCGAGTCGCGGAACGCGAGGTGCGCGAGCTCCTGGTTGCGCGCCTCGAGGTCCAGCCGCGCCTGCGCGAGACGTCCCGCCATCGCGTTCAGGCTCTCGCCCACCTCGTGCAGCTCCTCGCACTTCCTCACCGCGACGCGGTACGCGAGCTCTCCGGCGCCGAAGCGGTCGACGCCCACCTTCAGCGCGCCGATCGCGCCGAGCAGGTCGCGCGACAGCACGTACGAGAGCGCGAAGCCGCACAGCCCGGAGAGCGCGAGGATCGCCCACATCACCGCCGACGACGCGCGGTCCGTGCGCACGAACTCCGCGCTCGCGAGATCCACACGCCGGTGCTGCGCGCGGATCGCCGCCGGCAGGTCGGTGCCCAACAGTCGCTGGGCGAGCGGCTCCGCCGTGACCGCGACCTCCGAGATGGCGACGGCCGGGTCGCGGGCCTGCATCAGGTAGAACCGCGTCCACGACGCGGTGAGCGAGTCCACGCGCGCCTTCACGCCGGGGATCAGCGCGTCGGCGAGGCCGCTGTCCACGAGGTCGTCGTCGTGGTCCGCGGCGGCCGTGGCGGCGACCTCGGCGAGCCGGTCGCGGATGCCGTTGATCGCGCGCACGGTGCCCTGTCGCTCCGCCGTGGTGGCGGACATGCCCTCGACTCCCATCAGGTCGCTGACGACCTTCACGCGCTTGTAGTGGTCCTCGAGCTCCGTGCGCGCCTCGGTGAGCGCGCTGTGTCGGCCGATGGAAGCGTGCAGCACGTTGAACACGCGCGTGCGCTGCCGTGCGCCCCAGTAGTAGGCGCCCATGTTCAGCGTCGCGAGCGCGAGCAGCGCGCCGAACGCGCGCGCGAAGCGGGCCCGCAGCGTGCGCGCGTGGAGCACGTGCATCGTCGGGAGGCGCATGGTCAGCTGCCCCCGCCGATGATGGGATAGCCCGCGTCGTCCGGCGTGTGGCCGTCGACGCGGACGATGCGCACGCTCTCGTCCACCGCGGAGAGCGGGATGACGGCGACCGCGCCCGGGATCGCCGCGGCGAGGCGGCGCGCGAGCGCGCTCGTGGAGACGATCTTCGGACCCGTCGCGACCTCGTCGCGGAACGTCTTGCCGATCCAGTAGCGCTTGAACGCGCTCTCGTCCATCTCGTACACGCGGCGCAGGATCACCCCGCGCTCGTTCGTGCCCGGCGCCTGCACGAGCAGCACGACGCGCGCGCCGCCCGACCAGAACTGCTGCTCGCCGCGGAAGATCCGCCGCAGCTGCGCGAGCGTGACGTCGCTCACCGGCGTCGACGGATGCACGACGACGGCGTACCGCTCCGCGCTCTGCACGACCGCCTGCGGCGCGCCCGGCTCGGCGCCTAACGCGGGACCGGCGGGTCGGGCGAACGCGGATGCGACGAGCAGCGCGGCGACGGCGAGTCGCCGCGCTGCGGGGCGGCGGTCAGTGATGGGACGCACCGCTCGGTGCCGTGTCGTGGCCCTCGTGGCCCTCGTGGCCTTCTTCGTGGCCTTCGTGGCGCTCGTGGCCCTCGTGCGCCGCGGTTCCGTCGTGTCCGTCGTTGCCGTCGTCGGTGATCACCGGGTCCGCGTCGTGATGGCCGGTGTGACCCGACATCGTGAAGGCGATCGACGCCGCGATCGTGCGCATGCGCGGGCCGTGCTCGACGCGCTCGCCGCGGTACTCGAGCTTCAGCCCGATCGTCGGCGCGACGTCGTAGCGCACGCCCGTCGTGTAGCCTGCGTAGCTCAGACGCAGCGGCGCGAACACCGTGTCGCCCGCCGGCACGCGCACCTCGTCGAACCGCACGTACGGCTTCCACGCGCTCGCCCGCCCGGACAGCCGGTAGGCGAGCTGCGCGTAGTAGGCGGTCGTCGTCGTCGGTGCCTGCGCCACCGGCAGCGATGGGTCGTGCCGGATCGCCGTGTACTCGACGATGAGCTCCGGCGTCTCCCGCTCGAGCGCGAAGTGGCCGGAGAGCATCCGCTCGCGCACGTCGATCCCCGCGCTCGGCGTCAGCCGGTCGTTGTAGATCGCGCCGCCGATGCGCGCGCCGGCGAGACTCGGCGCGCGCACGGTCGCGCCCAACACCGTCGCGCGGCTGTTGTTCGCGTCGCCCGCGTCGCCGCCGCGCATGATCGACGTGCCGCGTCCGTTCCCGAGGCCCGTCGAGTACCCGAGCACGAGCGGCCCCGCCGGCACGTTCCCCTCCGCGAACACGCCGACGAAGTGCATCGGGATCAACGGGCTCCCGCCGCGCACCATCTCCGGGCGCGCGATGGTCGACTGGAACCACTGTCCGTGGTGGAACGACGTGTACCAGTAGCTGATCGGCGTGTGCCCGCGCCCGGCGGACAGCTTCAGCCAGTCGCGGGCGTCGTAGCGCAGCAGCACCCGCTCGAACTCGAGCGCGAGCCCCGTAGACTGGCTCGTCGCGGTCGCCTCGGTGAACAGCGTCGTGCGGTCGGACATCCCCCACGTCAGATGCCCGGCGACCTGGCCGAGTCGGAAGCCCTGGGCGATCGGGCGCTGCGACTCCTGGTAGTTGAAGTCGGCGAACAGGCTCGCGTGCAGCGCGCCCTCCCCGGACTGCGCCAGGGCGGCGGCGGGGGTGAGCAGCAGGAGAATGGAACCGGCGAGACGGGCGGCGTGGCGCATCGTGGGGCCGCAGGGGGAATCGCCGGCGGACGTCCGTGTCCGCCGGCGGGGGGTTTCCCTCAGTGTCGGCCGGCACCGGCGCCGGCTTGAGGATCCCGGCGGCCCGGTCAGTACACGCCGAGATCCCTCCCCGACACGACCCGCCCCGCGAACCGCCGCCGCACCTCACCCACGAGCTCCCCCTCGTCGAAGTCGGGCGGCAGTTGGTGGTACAGCACGACCAGCTTCGCCCGCGCCCGGGTCGCCACCTCGCCCAGCGCGGGGCCCGGCGTGTGGTAGGCGCGGTGGTACGCCTGCCAGGCCGAGTCGCGCTTCGCCAGGTGCGCTTCCGCGATGACCTCGTGCACCAGCACGTCGCAGCCGTCGCACGCGCGCGCCACCGCGTCGCTCGCCCGCGTGTCGCCCGAGATCACCACCCGCCGGTCGGGGGTGTCGAAGCGGTAGCCGAACGCGTGCGGCCACCGGCCGTGCGCCACCTCGAACGCGGTGACGGTGACGAGCGAGTCATGGTAGACGACCCCCGCCGCCATGTCGTGCCCCACTCCGCCGTGGCCCGTCGGGTTCGACGGCTCTCCACCGTGCAGCCGGATCTCGACGTCCTCGGCGTACGCGGCGTTCAGGTGGTCGACCATCGCGCGCGTCCCCGGCGGTCCGTAGACGTCGAGCGGCATCGTGCGGCCGAGCACCCACGGCGAGAACATGAGGTCGGGGAGGCCCAGCGTGTGATCCGAATGCAGGTGCGTGAGGAACGCGATCCGCAGCCGGGCGGCGGCCAGCGCGGGGATGGAGTCGACGCGCGCCGCGGCCGCCGCGCGCCGCACCACGCCGGGCCCCGCATCCACGATGTAGGCACTGCCGTCGACGACCACCGCGACGGCGGGGCCGGACCGGTCGGGGTCCGCGTTCGGCGTGCCCGTGCCGAGCAGCACGACGCGCGTGCGCGCGGCCTGGGCGGCCGCGACGAGCGGGGCGAGGAGCGGGGCGACGATCAGCGCCGCGCGACGGACGGTGCGCATGCCCCAATGTACGGCCGGAGTCATCTGGCTTGTTGCTCCGCCGAGCGACACGTAGAATCGGGCCAGGGCGGTCGTCCGCGACCGTCGGCGCACGAGCAGCGTGCTCCAATCTCCGGTCACCGTGGTCCAGTTGCCGCGTCTCAGGACGTTCGGCGGGCTGTGGGTCGACGACCCGGCGAGCGGGCGGTCCGGCGGGGGCCGCGGCCGCGCCCCCTCGCCCTGCTCGCGGTGCTCGCCGCGGCCGGCCCCAGGGGCGTCACGCGCGACCGCCTGATCGGCATCCTGTGGCCGGAGTCGTACGCCGACCGCGCCCGGCACGCGCTCTCCCAGACGCTGTACAGCCTGCGGCGCGACGTGGGCACCGTCGTCGCCTCCACGCCCGACCTGCGGCTCCAGGCGCTCATCCCGAGCGACGTGCAGGAGCTGCGCGACGCGGTCGCCGGCCGCCGGTGGGCCGATGCGGCGGCGCTCTACGGCGGGCCGTTCCTCGACGGGTTCTATCTCGCCGACGCGCCGGAGTTCGAGCGGTGGGTGGAGGGGGAGCGCGCGTCGCTCGCCGCCGACGGCACGCGCGCCATCGAGCTGGCGGCCCGCGAGTCGGCCGCGGCCGGCCGTCACGACGAGGCGAGCGCGCTGTGGCAGCGGCTGACCCGGCTCGATCCGTTCAGCGCCCGCTACGCCGCCGCGTGCATGGAGAGCCTCGGCGTCGTCGGCGACCGCGCGGCGGCGCTCGCCCATGGGCGGGCCTACATGGACCGCATGCGCCGCGAGCTGGGCGTCGAGCCGGACCGCGCGGTGCAGACGCTGCTCGACCGGCTGCGCGATGGTGACCCCACGCTGGCGCCTGCCGCGGCGGTCAGCGTCGCCTCGCGCCCGGCTGTCGAGCCGCCGCCGGTGCCTCCCATCTCCACCATCGCCGCGGTCGCGCCGCTCGAGGCGCCGGCGCCGCCCCGCGCACGCTCGCGCTGGTGGCGCGAGGCGGCGCTCCTCGGCGGCGCCGGGCTGCTCGCCGCCGGCTGGTGGTCGGTGCACGGCACGCCGCGCCCCGCCGCCGCGATCGTTCCCACCGCGCCGTCGCGCACGGCCGACTCGCTCGTCGCGCGCCGCTTCTACGACGAGGGGCTGCGCGCGCTCTATCAGTTCGACGCCGCGGCGGCGGACCGGCACTTCCGCGCCGCGCTCCGCGAGGACCCGACGTCGGCGATGACGGCGTACCGCGCGTGGTACGCGGCGCGGACCGCCGGCGACGCGGACCAGGAGACGCTCGCCGCGCGCGCGCTGTCGCTCGCCCCTCGTGCGTCGCCGCGGGACAGCCTGCTCATCGCCACCCACGTCGCCCTCGCCCGCAACGACGTCGCCGCGCTCGCCACCGCGAACGCGCTCGCCGCGCGCTACCCCGACGACGCCGAGGCGCTCGTGCGCGCCGCCGACGCGATGCCGGACCTCGGCCGCGCCGTGCCGCTGCTCGACCGCGCGGTCCGCCTCGACTCCGCTGCCGCCGACCCGCGTGCCGGGGACGCGTGTCTGTCGTGCGAGGCGCTCAGCCTCCTCGCCTCGCGCTATGGCGCCGCGGACTCGATCGACGCCGCGGAGCGCGTCGCGCGTCGGTGGATCCGCCTGCGCCCCGCCGACGCGCCGCCGTGGCGATTTCTCGCCGAGCTGCTCGTCCTCCGCGGGCGGCGGAGCGAGGCCGTCGCGGCGGAGCGGCGCTTCGAGTCGCTCGGCGGCGCGCGCGACGACGCGGCGGTGCGCGAGCTCGTGTGGGACCTGCAGAGCGACGACCTCGCGGCCGCGAACGCGCGGTGCGACGCGGGGCTCGCCGCGCGCGACAGCGCGACGTTCGTCACGTTCCGCTGGTACTGCGCCATCGCGCTGCGCGCGCAGGGCCGCTACCGCGACGCGCTCGTCCTCGTGCGCGAGGGGCGGGGGCCCGGCGCGCTCGTCTCGCGTCCCACGCTGCTGCCCGACCCGCTGCTGGCGCCCATCCTCGACGTCGAGATGGGGCGGCCGCTGCTCGCCATCGACGCGTGGCGCGCGCTCGCCGACGCCAGCGACCACACCGACGCACCGCCGGGGGTGCGCGCGCGCGCTACGTCACGTGGTACCTGACGCTCGCCGCGACGGCCGCCGTCGCGGGCGGCGACACGGCCGGCGCGCGCGCGCTGCTCGACACGATCGCCAGCGCGGGGCAGCACAGCCTCTACGCGCGCGACCCCCTGCTGCACCACGCGGTGCGCGGGATGATCTTCGCGCGCGCGGCGCAGTACGAGGCCGCCGTGCGCGAGCTGCGCGCCGCGGTGTACTCGCCGACGTACGGCTACACGCGCATCAACTACGAGCTCGGTCGCAGCCTGCTCGCGCTCGGACGCGCGGCGGAGGCGGTGCCCGTCGTGCGCGCGGCGCTGCACGGCGGCATCGAGGGATCGGGGCTGTACGTGACGCGCACCGAGCTGCACGAGCTGCTCGCGCAGGCGTTCGCGGCGGCGGGCGCGCGCGACAGCGCGGCCGCGCACTGGGCGGTGGTGGAGCGCGCGTGGCGCGGCGCCGACCCCGCGCTGCAGGCGCGCTACGAGACGGCGCGCTCGGGAGCGCTCGCCGCGCGGAGCCGCCCATGAGCCGGTGGACGCGCGGGATCGCGGTGTTGGGCGCGTTAGGCGCGTTGGGCGCGTCGGGCGCCTTCACGGCGTGCGCGTCGCGCGATCCGGGCGTCGCCGACATGGACCAGCTCCTGCTCGCCGACGTCGCCGAGGTCACGGAGGCCTCCGTCGCCGCGGCGGCCGACACGGCGGACGCGGCGCTTGGCCGCGCGCTGCTCACCGCGGCCTCCACCGCGCTGCGACAGTGGAGCGGCGTGCGGCCGTATCCGCGCGCGCGGCTGCCGTTCGTCTACCGGCTCATGGGCCGCGACGGCGACGAGGGGACGCTGAGCTACGACGTCGCGCGCGAGGTCGCGGAGCGCGATCACGTGCGGTGGGTGCTCGGCCTGTGGCTCGCGCGCGGCGACCAGGGGTGGCGCGTCACGGCGCGGCTCACCGACGTCCGCCTCCACCGCGAGGTCGCCGCGAGCGAGTCGCCGACCGTGCAGCGTGCCGCGCTCGTCGGCGCGTTGGGCGACGCGCTCGACGGCGTGCGCCGCGTGCTCGGTGGTCGCGGCGGCGCCATCGACATCGGCCGCGCGGAGGCCGGTCCGCTGCCGCGCGTCACCACGGCGTCGCTCGAGGCGCTGCGGTCGTACGACGCGGGATCGCGCGCGTGGCGCGCCGGCGACTATGCCCGCGCGCGCGATCTCTGGCTGCGCGCCGTGGATCTCGACTCCGCATTCTCGATGGCCCTCGGCGCGTTAGGCAGCTACTACTTCTACAACCACGAGCGCGCGCCGGGCGAGCGGTACTACGCGGCGGCGCTCGCGCACTCCGAGCGGCTCACCGACTACGAGCGGCTGCGGCTGCGTGCCCAGCGCGCGGCGTACCGCGGCGAGACGGACACCGCCATCGCGCTCTCCGGCGCGATCGCGCGGCGCTACCCGAGTGCCGCGGCGTGGTACGACTACGGCACGGGCCTCATGCGCGCCGATCGGGACGAGGCGGCGCTCGCCGCGCTGCGGCAGGCCGTCGTGCTCGACTCGTCGCTCGTCAACGCGTGGATCAACATCGCCACGACGTACAAGGGGATGGGCCGCTTCGACGACGCCGTGCGCGCGTACGCCCGCGCCGACGCGGTCGACTCCACCGTGCTGTACCGCGGCAACGTGAACACCGAGTACGGCGGTGCGCTCGTGCACCTCGGCCGCATGGCGCAGGCCGAGTCGGCGTTCCGCCGCATGACCGAGTCGGCGCGCGTCGCCGACCGTGCGCTCGCGCTGCGGTCGCTCGGCTACCTCGCGGTGTGGGACGGGCGGCTCGACGAGGCCGCCGACGCGTTCCGGCGCGCCGCCGAGGCCGCGGCGCAGATCCCGTCGCCGTTAGGCGAGGGACGCAGCCGACTGCTGCTCGCCGGCGCGTACCGCCTCGCCGGCCGCCTGCCGGAGGCCGACTCGCAGATCACCCGCGTGCTCGCGCTCGCGCGCGACCCGACGTTCGAGCCGGTGATGCTGGCGCTCATCGCGTACGACTGCGGCCGCCAGGGGCGCAGCGCCGCGGTGGACACCGTGCTCGCGCTGCTGCGGCCGCGCGTGAACCCGGCGAACCGCGCCGACGTCGCCGCCGCGGCGCTCGCGGAAGCGACGTCGCAGCTCGAGCGGCGCCGGCCGGACGACGCGCTCGCCGCGCTGCAGCGAACCGGCGGTTTCCCGTTCTTCGTGCCGCCGCGCATGCTCGCCGCCGCGGCGCTCGAGGCGTCCGGGCGCCCCGACTCTGCGCGCGCCGTGCTGCGCGACGTCATCGAGCGGCGCCCGTTCGGCTCCGAGGGACAGGACGACGCGCTGCGCGCGCCGCTGCTCCTCGGCGATCTCCTGCTGCAGGTCGGCGACACGACCGGCGCGGCGCGCCAGTACCGCGCCGTGCTCACCCAGTGGCGCTCGGCGCCGCGCGACTTCCCGGATCTCGCCGCCGCGCGCGCGAAGCTCGCGGAGCTCACCGGGCGTTAGGCGCGCGGGGACGACTCCACTGCCAGGGGTTGCAATTCGAGGAATCGGGAGAACTCAAGGAATCCTCTTCGGCTGACGGGTTTTCTTGGATTCTTCCGATTCCTTGTATTGAAGACAAAGAACGTGGAGTCGTGAACGGCGCGCGTCAGTCCGCGCGCAGGAACTCCCCTGCCGCGTCGGCGTCGAGCGGGTGCGAGAAGAAGTAGCCCTGCCCGAGGCGGCAGCCGGCGGCGAGCAGCTCCGCGTGCTGGTCCGCGCGCTCGATCCCTTCCGCCACGGTGTGCAGCTGCAGCATGTCGCCGAGGGGCACGATCGTGCGCGCGAGCGCGGCGTCGTTGCCGCCGTCGGCGATCTGGTCGACGAACGCCTTGTCGATCTTCAGCACGTCGACCGGGAAGCGCTGCAGGTACGCGAGCGACGAGTAGCCCGTGCCGAAGTCGTCGATCGCGACGCGCACGCCGAGCGACTTCAGCTCGCGCAGCCGGGCGAGCGTGGAGACGCTGTCGCGCATGATGACCGTCTCGGTGATCTCGAGCGTGAGGATCCCGGGGTCGAGCCCCGACTCGTCGAGCGCCGTGCGCACGTCGCGCACGAACGCCGGGTCGGCGAGCTGCAGGCCGGAGACGTTGATGCTCACGCCGACCGGACCGCGGCCGTTCCGCTCGCGCTGCCACCGCGCCGCCTCGTGGCACGCGCGGCCGATCACCCACCGGCCTAACGGCACGATCGCCCCGACCTCCTCGGCGAGCGGGATGAACAGCGTCGGCGACACCGGGCCGCGCCGCGAGTGCGGCCACCGCACGAGCGCCTCGAACCCCGCGACACGCCGGTCCACGAGATCGACGATCGGCTGGTACACCACCGACAGCGCCTCGCGCTGCAGCGCGTCGCGCAGCTCCGCGGCGAGCTCCACGCGGTCGAGCAGCGCGGCGTGCATCTCCGGCGCGAACACCGCGTGCTGCCCCTTGCCCTCGGCCTTCGCGCGGTACATCGCGACGTCGGCGTTGCGCAGCAGCTCCTCGGTCGACTGCCCGTCGTGGTGGAACACGACGCCGATGCTCGCCGACACGTGCAGCGTGCGTCCGTCGAGCTCGAACGGGGCACGCAGCGCCCACAGCACGCGCTCGGCCACGGAGATCGCCTCCGCGCGCTCGCGCACGCGGTGCAGCAGGATCGCGAACTCGTCGCCGCCGAGTCGCGCCACCGTGTCGCTGCCGCGCGTCGCCTCGAGCAGCCGCGTCGCGACGTCGACGAGCAGGCGGTCGCCGGAGTGGTGGCCGAGCGTGTCGTTGATGCTCTTGAAGTCGTCGAGGTCGATGAACAGGATCGACATCTCGTCGGCGTGCCCGTGCCGTCCGGCGAGCGCGCGCTCCACGTGCTCGCGGAACAGCGTGCGGTTCGCGAGGTTCGTGAGCGGGTCGCGGAACGCGAGATGGGCGAGCTCCTGGTTGCGGCGCTCGAGCTCCTGACGCGCCTGGCGCAGCCGCTGCGCCATCGTGTTCAGGCTCCGCCCCACCGTCGCGAGCTCCTCGCACGTCGTCACGTCCACGCGGTGCGCGAGATCGCCCGCGCCGAGCCGCTCGACGCCCGTGTGCAGCGCGCCGATCGCGCCGCGCAGGTCGCGCGACAGCAGGTACGCGAGCGCCACGCTGACGCCCACCGACAGCGCGAGCACCGCCCACGCGATCGCCGACGTCGCGCGGTCGGCGCGCTCGAACGCGGCGCTCGCCTCGGCCACGCGCCGCTGCTCGCCGCGGATCGCCGCCGGGAGGTCGGTGCCTAACAGTCGCTGGGCGAGCGGCTCGGCGCGCGTGACGGCGACGAGGATCGCGTCGGCGGGGTCGATCCCCTGACGATCGTAGAAGCGCGACCACGCGTCGGCGAGCGAGTCGGTCTCCGCGCGCACGGTGGCGAGCCCCGGCACGCCGCCCGTCGCGCGGTCCGCCCGGTGACGCAGCGCCGCGACCGACTGCAGCGCGCGTCGTCGCTCGTCGGGATCGATCGGCGCGTGCTCGACGCCCACGAGCTGCACGACGACGCGGATGCGCTTCGCGTGGTCGTCCAGACCGGCGCGCGTCTCGGTGAGCGCGGCGTGGCGGGCGATCGTGTCGCGCAGCTCGCGGAACACGCGCCCGCGCTGCCGCGCGCCCCAGTAGAACGCCGCCGCGTCGAGCGCCGCGAGCGCGAGCAGCACGCCGAACACCCGCGCGAATCGGGCGCGCAGGCTGCGCGGACGGGGCGGCGGCAGTGCGCGGTGGTCGTCGCCGCGCGGGACAGCGGAGGGCATGGTGGGGACGCGCTCAGGGAGCGCCGGCGGCGAGCGGATAGCCCTCGGCGCCGGGCAGCCGGCCGTCGATGCGCAGCACGCGCACGCCGCCGTCCACCTCCGCCGCCGGCACGACCGCGATCGCGCCCGGAATGCTCGCCGTCAGCCGCCGCGCGAGCGCGTCGCTCGACACGAGCGTCGGGCCGCCCGTCCCGCTCTCGCTGCGGAACGTGCGCGCGATCCAGTACCGCTTGAACGCCGCCTCGTCCATGTGATACAGCTCGCGCAGCAGCACCTCGCGCGTGCGCGTCCCCGGCGTCTGCACGATGAGCACGACGCGCGCGCCGTCGTCCCAGTTGCGACGCGTGCCGAGGAACATCGCGCGCAGCTGGGCGAGCGACACCCCGCTCGCCGCGACGAGCGGGTGGACGATGACCGCGTACGACTCCGGGCGCGGGGTGCGCGGCGGCTGGGTGGCGGCCGCGCGCGCGGCGACCGCGGCGGCGACGGCCGACCCGACGGCCGTCAGCGCGCGCGTCATGCGCCGACGCGTCGTCGCGCCGGACCACCGCCCCCGCGTCTGCTCCTGCGGCCGTCGCTGCATGCCCCGCCCGCGTCCCGCATGGATGGAATCCCACCGTGCGGGGGGCGGGGTGCCAGTTTGGTGCCGCCCGGCGTTCGAATGGTGACGGACGCCCGGCGGCGCGGCACTATGCTGGGCGCAGGGGGGGCGCCCCCCTAGGCGCTAGGTACCGCGCCGATCCTCACGGGATCATCCCACGAGCGCCTCGAGCCGCCCCCCGAGCTCGTCGGCCCGCACGTCGAAGTGCGACACCGCCCAGACCGGCTCGCCACGGACGAGCAGGATGAGCTGCGGCGAGTGGTGCACGACTCCCGTCTCGTTCGCCACGTGCCGCGACACGGGCCGGCTGTCGATCACGTCGACGAGGAACACCGGGATGTCCGGGTGATGCTCCTCGAGCTGGGCGACTTCCTGGTACGCGATGAGACTGATCGGGCAGCGCGAGCTGTGCTTGTAGACGAGGACGAGCGGAAGCTCGCGGAGCGTGTCGTAGTCGTCGGCCGAGGTCAGCTGCTGCATCGGAGTATCCGCGAAGGGGTGCAGGGATAAGTCAAACGTCGGACCACTCGGGCGCGGCGGAATCGGATAACGGCGGCCGCCGTCTCCGCTTCCGCCCTCCCTTAGCTTTGACGCATGAGAATCCCGATCGAGACCTACACGTTGGCCAACGGCCTCCGCGTCACGTTGAGCGAGGACCACACCGCGCCCATCGTCGCGGTGAATCTCTGGTACCACGTCGGCTCGGCGAACGAGCGCGCCGGACGCACCGGCTTCGCCCACCTGTTCGAGCACATGCTCTTCCAGGGATCCGCGAACGTCGCCGCGAACGAGCACTTCGAGCTCGTGCAGCGCGCCGGCGGGACGCTGAACGGATCGACGTGGCTCGACCGCACGAACTACTTCGAGACCGTGCCGTCGAACCAGCTCGAGCTCGCGCTGTGGCTCGAGGCCGACCGCATGGCGCGGCTGCTGCCCGCGATGACGCAGGAGAAGCTCGACACCCAGCGGGACGTCGTGAAGAACGAGCGCCGCTGGTCGGTCGACAACCAGCCGTACGGCACGTGGTGGGAGCGGCTGCCGGCGCTCTGCTATCCGCCCGACCACCCGTTCCATCATTCGCTCATCGGCTCGTTCGAGGATCTCGACGCCGCCGCGCTCGAGGACGTGGCCGAGTTCTTCGCCACGTGGTACACGCCCGACAACGCCGTGCTCACCATCGCCGGCGACTTCGACCCCGCGGAGGCGCGCGCGCTCGTCGAGAAGCACTTCGGGTCCATCCCGCGCGGGCAGGGGAAGCCGGCGCTCCCGTCGTTCGAGCTGCCGCCGACGTTCGGCGCGACGCTCCGCCAGGTCGTGCCCGACGACGTCGTGCTGCCGCGCGTCTTCCTCGCGTTCCGCGCGCCGGCCTTCGGCAGCGACGGGTACTACGCCGCGAGCGTGTGCGGCGCGGTGCTCGGCCTGCGCAACGGCAGCCGTCTGCACGAGCGGCTCGTGCGCGAGCGGCAGCTCGCGAGCGAGGCGAGCGCGTCGACGTTCGACCTGCCGAAGGGCGCCGACCTGCTCATCCTCGACGCCGTCGCGCGCCCCGGCGTCGACGCCGACACGCTCGCCGACGCGCTCACCGACGAGGTGGACCGGCTGCGCACGGACGACGGCGCCGTGACGGACGAGGAGGTCGAGCGCGCGCTCGCGCTCATCGAGAGCGGCTTCGTCGTCGCCATGCAGTCGGCCGGCGAACGTGCCGACCAGCTGTCGCGCTTCGCGACGTACTTCGGCGACCCGTCGCTCGCGAACGAGCAGGTGGACCGCTACCGCGCCGTGACGGCGGCCGACGTGAACGCGTTCGCGCGTGACTACATGGGGCCGGACAACCGGGCGTACCTCGTCTACGTGCCCAAGGCATCATCCGACGAGCATGCCGAGCGTGGAGCGGAGAGCGTGGAGCGTGGAGCGGAAACGATGTCGGAGGTTGCGTGATGAGCGACGCCACGAACTCCACGCTCCCCGCTCCACGCTCCCCGCTCGGCGGGCTGCCGCGTCCGGAGCCCGGCGCGCCGCGCCCGTACCACTTCCCTCGCTTCGAGCGACGCACGCTGCCTAACGGCCTGCGTCTCGTCGTCGCCCCGGCGCACAAGCTCCCGGTCGTCACCGTCGCCGCCGTCGTGCGCGCCGGCGCGTCGTCCGATCCCGAGGGGCGCGAGGGGCTGGCCTCGCTCACCGCGCGCGCGCTCACCGAGGGCACCGCGTCGCTCGACGCGGTCGCGCTCACGCGCACCGTCGAGCGGCTCGGCGCCGCGGTCGACGCCGGCGCGGACTGGGACGCGGCGTTCGTCAGCTTGACGACGCTCGCCTCGCGGCTGCCCGAGGCGTTCCGCCTGTTCGCCGACGTCCTCGCCGACCCCGCGTTCCCCGAGCGCGAGGTCGAGCGGCTGAAGCAGGAGCGCATCGCCGACATCCTGCAGCTGCGCACCGAGCCACGCGGCCTCGCCGACGAGATGTTCGCGCGCTTCGTCTACGCGCCCGGCTCGCGCTACGGCCGCCCCGAGGCGGGCGACGAGCGCTCCGTCTCGTCGCTCGGCCGCGACGACGTCGCGCGCTTCCACGCCGAGCGCTACGTGCCCGGCGCGACCACGCTGGTCGTCGCCGGCGACGTCACCGTCGACGACGCGGAGCGGCTCGCGCGCGAGGCGTTGGGCGGCTGGACCGGCGACGCGCCGTCGATGCCGCGCGTGGACGACCGGCCCGCGGCGCGCGAGCGACGCGTCCACCTCGTGACGAAGGCCGACGCCCCGCAGAGCGAGCTGCGCGTCGGCCACGTCGGCGTGCCGCGCGTGACGCCCGACTACTTCGGGATCGTCGTCATGAACGCGATTCTCGGGGGGCTGTTCAACTCGCGCGTGAACATGAACCTGCGCGAGGAGCACGCCTACACCTACGGCGCCGGCTCCGGCTTCGACTGGCGGCTCGCCGCCGGCCCGTTCGACGTGTCGAGCGCGGTGCAGAGCGACGTCACGAGCGCGGCGCTCGGCGAGATCCTGAAGGAGATCGACCGGATGCGCGCCGAGCCGGTGTCGCCGAGCGAGCTGTCGCTCGCCACGAGCTACCTCGACGGCGTCTTCCCCATCCGCTACGAGACGACCGCCGCGATCGCGAGCGCGCTGTCGAACCTCACCATCTACGGGCTGCCCGAGGACTACTTCGACACCTACCGCGACCGCATCCGCGGCGTGACCGCCGCCGACGTGCAGGCCGCGGCGGTGAAGTACCTCAAGCCCGACGAGCTGCAGCTCGTCGTCGTCGGCAATCCGTCCGTTCGTCCGGATCTCGAATCGTTAGGCGCCGGGCCGGTCACCGTGTACGACGCCGAGGGCAAGGCGATCGGCTGAGTAGGAGCTCGTCCGCTCACTTCGTGACCGGCATCCCCTGCTCGAACACGATGTCCACCGGGATCCGCGCGGTGCCTAACTTCGCCAGGTCCGCCTTCAGCTGCGGCCGCACGACGCCCATGTCGCGCATGAACGCCTGCACGCCGGCGTAGTCGCCGTTCCCCTGCAGCATCAGGATCTTCGCCGAGAGCGCCTCCATCCCCGCGCGCATCTTCGGGAAGTCCACGCGGTACGTGCCGTCGCTGGCGCGCGTGAACGCGCCGGCCTCCTGCAGGAAGTTGAACGTCGCCATGTTCGCCCGCCCGTGCGCGTCGCTCGCGCCGAAGCGGACGGAGCGGAACAGCCCCGCGAGGAACGTCACGAAGTTGTCGTTCACCTCGCGGTCCTGCAGCTCGCCCTGCTCGGCCAGCTTCACCGCCATCCACAGGCCGAGGATGTCCGCCTTCTCCTCCTCGAGGCCGCCCGCCGTCTCCTTCAGCGCCTGCCGGACGGTGCCCGCGCCGGTGACCGTGTTCTTGATCCCGAGCCCGTGCGCCACCTCGTGGAACATCGTGTTCTCGAAGAACGCGTCGAAGTTCACGTACTTCCGCTGGTCGGCCGCGATCGTGAGCCCCACGATCGGCACGAGGATCTTGTCGAACTTCGCGCGCATCGCGTTCTTGAGCTGCAGCCGCCGCGATCCCGCCTTGAGCTGCACCTCCTCGTCGTTCGGCAGGTTGATCGCGATCGTCTTCGCGCCGCTGTTCGCCTGCCCCGCGTAGAACAGCGCGTCGTACGCGTTGAGGTCCGAGTCCGTGCCCGGCGACTCCGCACGGTACTTGGCGTCGACCGGCAGCGCGCGCTGCAGCGCCGGGAGCTGCGAGGTGAGCCGCGCGAGCCGCGCGCTCCATGCCTGGTCCTTCACGAGCACGTACGCCTCGTCCGCCGCCTTGTACCCGGCGAGCGCGTCCTCGTACGTCTCGATCGGGCCGATCACCACGTCGAGCGTGTTGTCCTTCATCGCCATCCACGCGAAGTCGCTCGGCTGATAGTCGTCGGTCTCCAGCGCGTCGGCGCGCAGCGTGAGGTACTTCTTCAGCGCCGCGTTCTCGGCCAGCGCGGCCGCCTCGCGCAGCTTCGCCGCGGCGCGCGTGTGCGGCGCCGCGTACGCGACGTGGTACGGCACGGCGACGAGGCCGTTCGGGCCGCGGCGCACGACGGTGTACAGGCCGCGCAGCGAGTCGGCGTGTGCGCCGCCCTTCGCCACCTCGCGCTCCAGCTCCGCCTTCGTGAGGTCGCGCGGATAGAAGTTCGCGCCGGGCGGCTTCGGCCCCACGCCGGCGACGAACGGCGCGTCCTCGTGCAGCCGGTCCCACGGCCCGTAGTTGATCTCCGCGAAGCGCCGCAGCGCGGGATCCGTCAGCGACGCCATGAGCGAGTCGCGGTTCCCATACGTCTGCATCCAGAACCCCTCGTCCATCGCGCGCGCGCCGCCTCGATCAGCAGCGGCAGCATCCGCCGCTCCGACGGCGTGAGCTTCGAGAGGTCGGTGGTGAGCCGGACGGGCGTGTAGTCGGCGATGCGATCCCTCACCGGGGGAGTCGTCTGCGCGCGCATGGGCAGGGCGCCAAGGGTGAGCGCGGCGAGGAGCGCGAAGCGTCTGGTCATCGGTGGCGTGGGTGGACGGCGCCGATGACGGCGCCGGCGGTGATGCGCGGGCGGTGCGGCGCGATCGGGCGCGAAGGACGCCAACGGCGCGGGTACGGCGCCGCACGGCGCCCCGTTAACCTACCCAAGTACAGGGGCACCGTCCGCGCGGTTCCGCGCCGCTCCGCGCCGTTCCGCGCCGTCGAGCGGTGTGAGACGCCGTTCGCGCCGCATCGCGCCGTATCGCCCGCGCCGTCATCCGCGCCATTCCCAGCAAATGTACCTCCAGCCTCCCGCCGTCGTCATCACCATCGACACCGCCCACATGGTGAGGCAGTTCGACCCGCGCTGGTTCTTCGGCGGCGGCGTCGACGGCCGCCCCGAGGGCGACGCGCGGCGTACCTTCACGCCGCCTAACGTCGCCGCCATGCAGACCGCCGGCCTGCCGCGGCTGTCGTACCGTCTGCGCACCGAGCTCGGGATCGAGGCGTGGCACTGGAACCCGCGCGGCACGTGGAGCGACCCCGCCCACCGCCAGGGCTACTGGACGTCGAGCACCGCCGCCGGCGCGCCGATCACCGAGTCGTACGGCTACAACCTGCCGCGCCGCGGCACGACGTACGACCAGGCGAACAACGAGGGCTACTCGCGCCTCACCGACGGCGACACCGCGACGTTCTGGAAGAGCAACCCGTACCTCGACCACCGCTACACCGGCGAGCCCGACTCGCTCCACCCGCAGCGCGCGATCCTCGACCTCGGCGCGGAGCATCCGGTGAACGCCATCCGGCTGCGCTGGGGCGCGCCGTGGGCCGTGCGCTACGTCGTCGAGCGGTGGGTCGGCGACGACTCGCTGCCGCCCGACGACCTGCCGGACGGCGACTGGGAGCCGTTCCCGTTGGGCACCGTGAGCGCGGGGCGCGGCGGCGACGTGACGCTCCGTCTCGCCGACGCGGCGCTCCCCACGCGCTGGATCCGCATCACGCTGCTCGAGGGGAGCCGCACCGCGCCGGCCGGCGCGCGCGACCCGCGCGACTCGATCGGCTTCGCGCTGAAGGAGGTCGGCGCCGGCGCGCTCGACCCCTCGGGGCGGCTCGTCGACGTTGTTAGGCACGCGCCGTCGCACGACCAGACCACGACGTGGGTCACCTCCACTGACCCGTGGCACCGCGCCGTCGACCGAGACGCGGAGACCGAGCAGCCGGGCGTCGACCGCGTGGAGGCGAGCGGGCTCACGAGCGGGCTCCCCATGCTCGTGCCGGTGGGGGTCCTGTACGACACGCCGCAGAACGGCGCCGCGCTGCTGCGCTACCTGCGCCGCCGCTACCGCGCGACGCACGTGGAGCTCGGCGAGGAGCCCGACGGCCAGTACGCGCGTCCCGCCGACTACGGCGCGCTCGCCCTCGAGGCCGCGGACGCGCTCCGCCGCGTCGACTCCGCCGTCGTGTTGGGCGGGCCGTCGTTCCAGAGCGTGGAGCTCGACGTGCGCGGCTGGCCCGACGAGCCCGACTCGACGTCGTGGCTCGCGCGGGTGCGCGACTACGTGACGGCGCGAGGTCGCGCGCGCGACTTCGCGTTCGTGTCGTTCGAGTGGTATCCGTTCGACGCCGTGTGCGACTCCACCGCGCCGCAGCTCCGCGCCGCGCCGTCGATGCTGCGCGACGTGTTCGAGCGGCTGGGCCCCGGCGCGCACGGGCTGCCGTGGGTCATCAGCGAGTACGGCTACTCCGCGTTCGCCGGGCCCGCCGAGGTGCAGATGGGTGCCGCGCTGCTCGATCCGGACATCGTCGGCACGTTCCTCACGTTAGGCGGCGACCAGGCGTACCTGTACGGCTACGAGCCGGCGGACCTGCAGTCCGGCGCGCCGCGCTGCGAGCGGTGGGGCAACAACGCGCTGTTCCTCGCCGACAGCACGGGACGCGCGCGCTGGCGCACCGCCGTGTACCACACCATGCGCATGACGACGCGCGACTGGGTCGATCCCGACGGCGGCGTGCACGCGCTCTATCGCGCCGCGACCGATCTGCGCGACTCGAGCGGCGCGATCGTCACCGCGTACCCGCTGCGGCGCCCCGACGGCCGGTGGTCGCTGCTGCTCGTGAACAAGGACTCGCTGCACGCCTACACGGTGCGGCTGCGCCTCGCCGCCGACACCGCCGCCGACGGCCACGCGCCGAGCGGCCCGCTCGACGTCGTGCAGTTCTCCGCCGCGCAGTACGCGTGGCGCGAGGATGGGCCTAACGGTCGCCCCACGCGCAGCGACCCGCCGGCGCGCTTCCGCCGCGACGCCGACGCGCTCGTTCTTCCCGGCTACTCGGTCACCGTCGTGCGATTCTGACGGCGCGCCGCACCGGTGAGAAGAACCGCCCTCCGGCCGCGTTAATGGGCCAACAGGAGGGCACAACCATGATCAAGGTCATCGAGCGGGTTCGGAGCGCCGCGGCGGTCTTGGCGATCGTCGCACTGCCGCTGGCGCGGGCGGAAGCAGGAGTGGAGTACGTCACGTCGACGTCGAACTGCACCTCGAAGGTCGCCGATATCACCACCGGGGCCACGCTCGAGGTCATCGCGGGGCCGAACATCACGTTCGAGGTGTGGGGCAACTCGGTGGATCTGACCAACACGTCGAGCGGCTTCACGTTCGCGGGTCCGGGCGGCATGACCGCGACGATCGTCTCGGAGCGCAGCGGCCCGTCCAACTTCGCGCGCGGCTGCGGCAACGTCGGATCTGCCGTCGTCCGCATCTCGACCCCGGGCACGCTCGCCTCCGACGCCGGCGCGTCGCTGTCGTTCAAGATGCCGCTCGGCGATCTGTCGCGGCTGCCGATGACGATCAAGGCGCACCCGACGTTCACCACGACGTGGACGAGCGCGGGGCTGACGACGAGCTCCCTGTCGTGCATCGTGAAGACCGGCTCCCTGAGCCTGCTGAACCAGGACTCGCACCTCGTCATCCAGCTCCCGCCGGGGCACCAGCAGGATCAGACGACGTGCAACAGCAACGTCATCACCGTCCGCACCACGCCGGCGAGCATCGGGCACGTCGACGTCGTCGGGCCGACGATCCGCTACAACGTCACCGGGCTGCCCTCGTTCGTCACCGAGAGTCAGGCGACGGCCGTGCTGCCGCAGGTCGGGACGCAGCTCACGTTCACCATCGACGTCGCGGGGATCCGCGCGCTCACCGCGCCGCGCACGAGCACCATCACGATCACGGATCCGATCGCGACGAACCGCACCGAGACGCTCACGCTCGAGGTGCGCCCCGACCTCGGCCAGGGCTTCGCGTCCGTGGCGACGGCGAACCCGACGAGCACCGCGGCCGGCAACCCGATCGACTTCACGATCCGCCTGTCAGCGGCGGCGGGCCCGAATCAGATCGTCACGTGGCGCATGACGACGGCGAGCTGCTTCACGCAGGCGATCACCACGGCGCCGTACAATGCGGCCGCGCCGTTCCAGTTCTTCCTGTTCCCGCAGGGGCAGACGGCGGCGATCATCCGCGTGCGGTCCGTGAAGGGCACCGGGTGCACGAACATCCTCGCCCCCGTGACGCACATCTTCGAGGCGTGGATCGGCGACGCGCGGACGAACGCGCAGGTCACCGCGGTGAGCAGCGGCCCGCTCTATACCCGCACGAACGTCTCGCTGCTGTTCCAGTGACGTTGCGCTCGACGACGACCGGGGCGGCCTCGCGGACGAACGCGGGGCCGCCGCGGTCGCGCGTGCTCACGGCGCGACGTGCGCCGCGGCGAGCTGCGCGACCTGCGCCTCGAGGTTCCCCGTGCTCGTGCAGTGCACCGGCTGTCCGCTGTTCGACGACGGCTGGCCGAATGCCTGCACGAGCGTGGCGACGGTGGCGCGGTCGTCGCTGAGCGGCACCACCTGCGTGGCCACGTTGAACGTGACCGTGTACGAGTCCGCGGCGCGTCCGCCGATGGAGCCCGCGCCGCCGCAGTCCACGTATCGACTGAGGCGCACCTTGTTGAGCTGCACGCGTGCGCGGAGGTTCACCGCCGCGACCGCGCGCTTCTCGGCGTCGACGCCGTTGATCGGCAGGCCGAGCTGATCGTACACGGCGGGGAGCGTGGCCCACAGCTTCGCGGCCGGCGCGCCCACCTCGCTCCCGCGGAACGTGTCGGTGCTCTGATGGATCTCGACGCCGGCGACGAGCAGTCGTCCATCGCGCGTCTCGAGGTTCACCGTCCGCGCGATCTCCGGCGCCCCGACGGTGGGGCCGTTCGCCGGCGTCGGGCTCGGCGACGCGGCGGGAGCGGACGACGGCGCACGGGACGAGGACGCGCACGCGGCGCACAGCATGGCAGCGGACGACAGCACGATGGACGACGAGCGCACGGGCGACGGCTCCTGACGGGGTGTTGATCGCGAAGCAACAGGGGGGACCGGCGGCACGCAAGTCGCGAAGCCGCGACGTCGCGACACCCGCTATCTTCTTGCGTCCCCGCGCCGTGTCGGCCGCGTCCTCCCCATCTCATCCGAACTCCTCGCCGTGCCGAAGGCCACGCCCCGCTCCGATCTGCCGTTCGAGATCCGCAAGTCGACCATCCAGGGACGTGGCGCGTTCGCCACGCGCCGCATCCGCCCTGGTCAGCGCATCATCGAGTACACGGGCGAGCACATCACGCCCGACGAGGGCGACCGCCGGTACGAGGAGTCGGGGATGGGACGCCACCACACGTTCCTGTTCACGCTCGACGACGACACCGTGGTCGACGGGAAGCGCGGCGGCAACGAGTCGCGCTACATCAACCATTCGTGCGACCCCAACTGCGAGGCGATCATCGAGGGGCCGCACATCTTCATCTACGCGAAGAAGAACATCCAGCCAGGCTCCGAGCTGACGTACGACTACCAGTACGAGCGGCGCCCGGATCACACGAAGGAGGACGAGGAGTTCTACGCGTGCCGGTGCGGCACCGCGAAGTGCCGCGGCACCATCCTCGCCCCGCCGAAGCGGAAGCGGGCGAAGAAGAAGTCCGCCGCGAAGCGCGGTCGCGCCTAACGGCGAGGGCAGGAGGGCAGGAGGGCGCGAGGGCAGGAGAGTCCGATGCTCTCCTGCCCTCGCGCCCTCCTGCCCTCCTGCCCTCGTTTCCTGCCCTCCTGCCCTCACCACACATGGACATCGAGCCCGGCCAGATCGCTTCCCGTCGCGTCCACACCGGGCGCATCGTCAACCTCGACGTCGACACCGTGCGCTTCCCCGACGGGTCGACCGGCGAGCTCGAGATCTTCCGTCATCCGGGCGCGAGCGCGGTGGTGCCGTTCCTCAGCGACCCCGCCGGTGACGACCCGCAGCTACTGCTGATAAAGCAGTATCGATACGCGGCGGGCGGCTACATCTACGAGATCCCGGCGGGTCGGCTCGACGCCGGCGAGGATCCCGCCGTCTGCGCTCGGCGCGAGCTCGAGGAGGAAACCGGTTGTACGGCTGAGCGTGTCGAAAAGCTCACGACGATCGTTACAACACCGGGCTTCTGCGACGAACGCATCCATCTCTTCATGGCCGTCGGACTCACCATGGGGGAGACGCGCCACGAGCACGACGAGTTCCTCACGGTCGAGCGCGTGTCGCTGTCGCAGGCGCTGGAGATGGTGAGACGGGGCGACATATCGGACAGTAAGACGGTGTGCGGCCTGCTCTTCGCGGCGGGGTTCCGGGCAGGCCGGTGAGGGTCGGGAATGAACGGACCCGCTCGGGCATTCAAAGGATGAGGGGGTTCGCCGGCTGGGGTGTGATCCTGGGCGAAGGGGGGAGCGCCCCTGGTAACTTCGATCGGCGGGTCCTCGTAGTGTCCTCAGCAGTGTCGCCCAGGGTGGACATTTCGGGAAAGATTCGGTATATTACGTCGTCCGCGCCAGGGTCGTAAGTCATTATGGGAACGCAAGTTAAACGGCCGTTCCCCAATCGACCCGGCGGGCATGCCCCCTGCCTTATCACGGGTGGGAGGCAGGGAGACCCGACCGGGCTCCGATGCCGGACGGACGACCGAGACGCTGGACTCCGAGGGAGCTGACATGGCTGACGTCGCGCGCAAGCAGAAGGTCTCGATGCCTGGAGCCGCGGTGCGGGAGCAGCTGCGCGCGCTCGAGGACGGAGACGTGGTGGCGGCGTTCCTGGGTGGGGAGGAGCGCGCGTTCCAGGAGCTGGTGAGCCGGTATCAGACCCGGCTGCTGAACTTCATCTACCGCACGATCGGCGACCGCGAGAAGGCCGAGGATCTCGTCCAGGAGGTCTTCATCCGCGTGTACCGCCACATCGGGCGCTTCGACCGATCGAAGAAGTTCTCCACCTGGATCTACACGATCGCCTCGAACCTCGCGAAGAACGAGCTGCGCAACCGCTCGCGCAATCCGCTCGTGCTGTTCCAGACGATCAAGAAGAACTGGCAGGAGGACGATCGCCCGCTGCAGTTCGAGGACACGACGTCGCGGCCCGACGACCTCTATCGCAAGCGCCACCTGCGCGAGCTGGTGGAGGAGAGCGTCAACCAGCTGCCGGCGCATCACCGCGAGGTGTTCGTGCTCCGCGAGCTCGAAGGGAAGTCGTACGAGGAGATCGCCGAGATCACCGACTGCAACCTCGGCACGGTGAAGTCGCGTCTCAACCGCGCGCGCACCTCGTTCGCCGAGATCATCGAGCCGCGGCTCAAGTAAGATCGACGCCCCTCCACGCTCCAGGCTCCCCGCTCCCCGCTCCACGCTCGCCCAGCCTGACGGTATGGCGAGCGTGGAGCGGGGAGCGTGAAGCGTGGAGGGGGTCGGTAGTAGCGACGGGTCGGTAGTTGAACGGAACTGCTTGCGCGACGCCGGGTATCGGGACACGTTCACGCGCCCCACGAACGCTTCGTCCGAGCGCTTCGCCCCCCGACCTGCCGTTCCGATGGACTGTCGCAGCTTCCGCAAGCACCACGTGGCCTTTCTCGACGACCTGCTCCCGGGGGAGCTGCTGGTGGCCGCCGAGCGTCACGTGCGGGAGTGCGCGGCGTGCGCGGCGCACGACACGGCGGTGCGGCGCAGTCTCCTGCTCGTGCGCAACCTGCCGAGCATCGAGCTCTCCGACGACTTCTCGGCGCGTCTCGCCGCGCGCCTCGACGACGTACGCTGCGGTCGGTGCGTCGTCCCCGACGACGTCCCCGCCGACTGGGCGCCGAGCCGCGCCGAGCTGCTGCGCACCGCGATCGCGTCGCCCGTCGCGCGCAAGCGTCTCGCCGCCGTCGCCGCGGGGCTGCTCGCGCTGACCTACGCGGGCGACCGGTGGTACCAGCTCCATCGCGACGGCGACGTCGAGCTGCCGCCCGTCATCGCGACGATGCCCGAGACGCCGCCGATGCTCGTCCCGCCGATGCTCGTCACGAGCGCGTCCACCGGCATCCCCGTCTGGCCCGCCGCGCTCCTCGCCGACCAGACGCCCACCAACATGGTGGATGCGCAGCTCATGGTCGCGTCCTGGTAGCTGCGACGGTCGTCGTGCCGTCGTCGTAGTTTCCGCCCCATGGCCGACCTCAAGTCCCTGAACGCCGCGCTCAAGTCCAAGTCGTTCGACCCCGTCTACCTGTTCGTCGGCGATGACGACTTCCGGAAGGACGGCGCGCTGAAGGCGGTGATCGAGGCGGCGGTCGAGCCGGCGACGCGCGACTTCAACTGCGAGGTGCGCCGCGGCTCCGAGGTCGACGCCGAGACGCTCGGATCGCTGCTCGCCACGCCGCCGATGCTCGCCGAGCGACGCTTCGTCGCGGTGCGCGACGTCGGCGGGCTGCGCAAGGACGCCCGCGCGGCGCTCGACCGCTACCTCGCGCGGCCCGCGTCGGACACGATCCTCGTGCTCGTCGCCCCCGCCGGCGCGAAGCCCGACAAGACGCTCGCCGATCGCGCGACGGTGATCGACTTCAAGCCGCTCGACGGCGGCAAGCTGTCCGAGTGGCTCGCCTCCTACGCGCGCCGCGAGCTCGGCGCCGAGCTGGCGCCCGGCGTCGCCGACCTGCTCGTCAGCGCCGTCGGCAACGACCTGCAGCAGCTCACGGGGGAGCTCGACAAGCTCGCGAGCTACGCGCGCGGCCAGGCCGTCGGCGACGCCGCCGTCGTCACCGAGCAGGCGGTCGCCGACGTCGTGGGCGTGCGGCGCGGCGAGACGCTCGGCGACCTGCTCGATGCCGTCGCGCGCCGCGACGCGACGACGGCACTCGGTCTCGTCGACCACGTGCTGTCCCAGCCGAAGGCGTCGGCGGTCGTCGTCGTCATGGCGCTGTCGACGCAGTTCCTCGCGCTCGCGTGGGGGCAGGCGATGCGCGCGCGCGGCACGAATCCCGGCCAGCTCGCACGCGAGTACTGGACGCTGCTGAAGGAAGGGGGCGCGTATCCGGGACGCCCGTGGGGCGAGGCGGTGAACGCGTGGACCGCGACGGTCGATCGGTGGACGGCGCCCGCGCTCGACCGCGCGCTCGACCTGCTGCTCGACGCCGACGCGGCGCTGAAGGAGACGCGGGTCTCGACCGACGAGCAGCTGCTCGCGTCGCTCGTGCTCTCGCTGTGTGCGTGAGGGCTGATGAGGCGGCGCTGATGAACCGGCGCTGGTGAGGCGGCTCTGAAACGGCGGCGCTGATACCGCGCGTTTTCAGCGCCGCCCCGTCAGCGCCGAAGCATCAGCGCCGCCTCACCAGTGCCGCCCCATCGGCTATCTTCTCAGTCCTCTCCCGCCGCTTCCCGCCGTCTCCATGCGTCTCCCTTCCGTCGTCGTCGTCGCGCTCACTCTCGCGGCCACCGCCGTCGGCGCGCAGCCGTCGCGCGCCCCATCGTCCGACAACGACAACGCCGTGCTGTTCGCGCGCGCGCGGCGCCTCGTCACCGAGGGGAACGGGGTGCTCGGCCGCATCCTCGTCGACTCCGCGCTCGCGTCGGCGACGCCGGGAACGCCGGCGTACGCGGAGGCGCTGTACTGGCGCGCCACGCTCGCCGAGCGCGCGTCGGACGCGGAGCGCGACTACCGGCAGATCGCCGTGGAGTACCCGCAGTCGCCGCGCGCCACCGACGCGCTCGTGCGGCTCGCGCAGCTGGACCTCGTGCGCGGGCAGCCGGCCGCGGCGCGCGACCACCTCACGCGGCTGCTCCGCGACCACGCCGACGCCGCGACGCAGGCGCGCGCGCAGTACTGGCTCGCCCGCGCCGCGCTCGACGCACGCGACCCGCGCGGCGCGTGCGACGCGCTGAACGAGGCCGCCGGCGCCGCGGAGCCGGGCGGCGATCTCGCGCGACAGGTCGTCGCCCTGCGCGCGCGGGTGCCGCGGTGCACGCTGAAGGTGGCGGTCGGGAGTCGGGACTCGGGACTCGGGACTCGGGACTCGGGAACTACTCCCCCACGAGTCCCGAGTCCCGAGTCCCGAGTCCCGACTGCCGCGTCCCGCGTCCCGAACGGCTTCAGCGTTCAGGTTGCGGCCTACGACACGCGCGGCGGCGCCGACGCGCTCGCGGCGCGGCTCGTGAAGCGCGGCATCGAGGCGCGCGTCGTGTCGCCGGCTCCCGACACGCCGCCGTTCCGCGTGCGCGTGGGCCACTGGGCGACGCGCGCCGAGGCCGCCGCCGCGCTGCGGGACCTCAAGGCGAAGGGGCTCGTCGGCTACGTCGCGGACGACGTGGTGCCTAACGCTTCGGGACGCCCGTGAGCGCACCGGCGACGCCCCTGATGCAGCAGTACCGCGAGATAAAAGCGCGGCACCAGGGATCCATCCTGTTCTTCCGGATGGGGGACTTCTACGAGACGTTCGAGGACGATGCGGTCCTCGCGTCGCGCGTCCTCGGCCTGACGCTCACGTCGCGCAACAACGGCGGCGCGTCCGACGTGCCGCTCGCCGGCGTGCCGGTGAAGGCGGTGAACGAATACGTGCGTCGGCTCGTCGCGCGCGGCTACCGCGTGGCGATCTGCGAGCAGGTGGAGGATCCGCGGCTCGCGAAGGGGATCGTGCGGCGCGAGGTGATCGAGACCGTGACGCCGGGCGCCGCGTTCTCCGACGACCTGCTCGACTGCACGCGCAACAACTTCCTCTGCGCGGTGCGTCCGGCGCCCGGCGCGCTCGCCGTCGCCGCCGCCGACGTGTCCACGGGCGAGCTGCGCCTCGCCACCGTGCCGTCAGGCGATGCCGACGCGCTGCTCGCGCGCCTCGCGCCGCGCGAGGTGCTGCTGCCGAAGGGCGGCGAGACCACGCAGTGGCGCGCCATGGACGGAGCGCTCGTCACCGAGCGGGAGGCGTGGGAGTTCGATCCCGCCATGGCGCGCGACGACCTCGCGCGGCAGTACGGCGTCCTGTCGCTCGACGGGCTCGGCATCGGCGCCGAGGACGAGGCGGCGTTAGGCGCGGCGGGCGCGCTGCTCCGCTACCTGCGCGAGCTGCAGCCGGGCGGCGTGCCGCACCTCGCGCGCCCGATCGTGGAGCGCGCCGGCGGCGCGATGCCGCTCGACGAGATGACGCGCCGCAACCTGGAGCTCGTGGAGTCGCTGCGACCGGGCGTCGACAACGATCGTGCCGGGACGCTGCTCGGCGTGCTCGATCGCACGCAGACGCCGATGGGGACGCGGCTCCTGCGGCAGTGGATCCTCGCCCCGCTCACCCGCCGCGAGGACATCGACATGCGCCTCGACGCCGTCGCCGCGACGGCGGGCGACGCGATCGGACGCGCGACGCTGCGCGAGGCGCTCGACGGCGTGCGCGACGTGGAGCGCCTCGCGTCGAAGGCCGCCGCGGGGCGCGCCACGCCGCGCGAGCTGCGTGCGTTGGGCGATTCGTTAGGCAGGCTGCCGGCCGTGCATGGAGCGCTGGAGCGTGTGATCGGGACTCGGGACTCGGGACTCGGGACTCGGGTGCCGGACGAGTCCCGAGTCCCGAGTCCCGAGTCCCGGCTCACCGTCATCGCCGCCGCGTGGGACGACTGCGGCGAGCTGTGCGCCGAGGTCACGCGCGCGCTCGTCGAGCGGCCGCCGCTGCAGCTCGGCGACGAGTCCACCATCGCGACCGGCGTCGACACGGAGCTCGACGACCTGCGTGCGCTGCGCGACGGCGGCAAGGACGCGATCGCCGAGATCCAGGCCGCGGAGCGCGAGCGCACGGGCATCCAGTCGCTGAAGGTCGGCTACAACAAGGTCTTCGGCTACTTCATCGAGATCTCGAACGCGCACCGCGAGCGCGTCCCGGACGACTACCAGCGGCGGCAGACGCTGACGAACGGCGAGCGCTACGTCACGCCCGACCTCAAGGCGTACGAGGAGAAGGTGCTCGGCGCCGCGGAGCGGATCGAGGCGCGCGAGCGCGAGCTGTTCGAGTCGCTGCGCGCGTGCGTGGGACGCGAGATCGCGCGGCTGCAGCGCGTGGCCGGCGCGCTCGCGGAGCTCGACGTGCTCGCCGCGCTCGCCGAGGTCGCGGAGCGCGAGGGCTACGTGCGCCCCACGCTCACCGACGGCTACGATCTCGAGATCGTCGCCGGCCGGCATCCGGTGGTCGAACGGATGATGGCGCGCGAGAAATTCATCCCGAACGACGTCACGCTGACGCAGGACGCGCGGCTCGTCATCCTCACGGGGCCGAACATGGCGGGGAAGAGCACGATCCTGCGCCAGGTGGGGCTCGTCGTGCTCATGGCGCAGATGGGGAGCTTCGTGCCCGCGTCGCGCGCGACGATCGGGCTCGTCGACCGGCTGTTCACGCGCGTGGGCGCGAGCGACAACCTCGTGCGCGGTCAGTCGACGTTCATGGTGGAGATGACGGAGACGAGCGCGATCCTGAACACCGCGACGGCGCGCTCGCTCGTGCTGCTCGACGAGATCGGGCGCGGCACGAGCACGTACGACGGCGTGTCGATCGCGTGGAGCGTGAGCGAGCACCTGCACGACCACGTCGGCTGCAAGACGATCTTCGCGACGCACTACCACGAGCTCGTGCAGCTCGCCGAGGAGCTGCCGGCGGTGCGCAACTTCACCGTCGCGGTGCGCGAGGTGGGCGACCAGGTGCTGTTCCTGCACCGCCTGGTGCCCGGCGGCGCGGACCGCAGCTACGGCATCGAGGTCGGGCGGCTGGCCGGGCTGCCGGCGCCGGTGATCGCGCGCGCGAAGGAGGTGCTCGCCCTGCTCGAGGGGGACGCGGCGACGATGGCCGAGTCGTTAGGCAGGGTGCCCGCCGCCGGCAAGCGCTCGAGGCGGCGCGCCCCGCCGGCCGACCAGCTCGCGCTGTTCGCGTCCGCTCCGCCGGCCGCCGCGCCGAACGTCGTGCCACCGCCGCCACACCCCGTCGTGGAGGCGCTGCGCGCCACGGACCCGAACCACGTCACGCCGATGCAGGCGCTGGAGCTCCTCGCCCGCCTCCGCGCCCAGATCCACGCCGATGCCTAACACGAAGCTCCTGCTCGCCGCCGCCCTCCTCGCCGCCTGCAAGGGCGAGCAGGCGCCCGCCGCGGCGGCCGACACACCGGCCGCGACGTCGACGGCCGCCGGCAACACCACCGGCACGCCGACGTACGGCTACACGGTCGTCGCCACGCTGCCGCACGACCCTGCGGCGTTCACCGAGGGGCTGTTCATCAAGGACGGAAAGCTCTACGAGGGTACGGGGATCGAGGGCAAGTCGGAGATCCGGCGCAGCGACCTCGCGACGGGCGCGGTGGAGCTGCGGCGGGCGCTCCCCGCGGAGTACTTCGGCGAGGGGATCTCGGCCGTCGGCGACCGGCTGTACCAGCTGACGTGGAAGCACGGCAAGGCGTTCGTCTACGACCTCAAGACGTTCGCCCCGGTCGACACGTTCTCGTACTACGGTCAGGGGTGGGGGATGACGACCGACGGCACGTCGCTCTACATGACCGACAGCACGTCGCGCATTCGCGTCATCGACCCCAAGACGTTCACCGTCACGCGCACGATCGACGTGCACGACGGCACGTCGCCGGTGTCCATGGTGAACGAGCTGGAATGGTACAAGGGGGAGCTGCTGGCGAACGTCTGGCAGAGCTGGCAGATCGCCCGCATCGACCCGAAGACCGGCAACATCACCGGCTGGATCGACCTCACCGGCATCCTCGCCCCCGCCGACAAGAACGGCGCCGAGGACGTGCTGAACGGCATCGCGTACGACGCGCAGAGCGACAAGCTGTACGTGACCGGCAAGAACTTCAGCAAGCTGTATCAGATCACGCTGACGAAGAGATAGGGCAGGAGGGCAGGAGGGCAGGAGAGTGTCGGACTCTCGTGCCCTCCTGCCCTCCTGCCCTCCTGCCCTCGCAGTTCACCGGCGGACCTCGACGACGATCTGCTGCACGTCGAGGTTCGTGCCGTACGGCGCGGCGAACGACGTCGTCAGCGTGCTCGCGTAGCTGCCCGTGTTGCGGCGGCGGATCTGCAGCGCGCGCGGCGGACGGCCGGACGCGGCTTCGCGGGCCGCGATCGTGTAGCGGCCGAGTGGCACGTCGACGACCGCGTCCCCATCGGCGGTCGCGCGCAGGCGCTGCACGATCGTGCGGCCCGCGCTGCCGTCGATGATCGGGCCGACGGGCGTGAGCGTGAGCTCGACGTCCTCCATCACGAGGTCGTAGTTCTCGGGATCGTGGTACGCGATGACCGGGCTCCCGTAGAAGCCGCCGTCGGGGCGCGGCCCCTGCACGCGCCACGTGAAGTCGCGCGCCGCGCCGCGGTTGCCGGCGAACGTCGACGCATCGCTCGGCTCGAGCACGAGCCGGTACGCGTTGCCGTCGTACGAGCGGAGCAGCGACGCCGACATCGCCCACGTGGCGGGGATCTCGGGGAGCTGCAGACGATATCGGCCGTCGGCATCGCTGCGGCCGACGACGTTCGCCGCGACGAGCAGCTGGTTGTTCGCGACGACCTCCGCGCCGGCGATCGGCCGACCGGCGGCGTCGGTCACCCGCCCGGTGACGACGTACGCCGACGCTGAGCCGCCACCGGTCGAGCCGACGGGCGCAGCGGGCTGGGTGGAGGCGTCGGAGCAGCCGACGAACGCGACGACGAGCAGCGCGGCGCGGGCGCCGCGGACGGTGGCGAGCGACATGAGCGCGGGGGCGAAGGGTGACGCCCGACGTTAGGCCGTCCCCCGCGCCCCTGCATGGGTCGGACGAACCACAGAGGGCAGGAGGGCAGGAGGGCACGCGCGAAACGCGCGAGGGCAGGAGAGACCGAAGCTCTCCTGCCCTCCTGCCCTCCTGCCCTCCTGCCCTTGTCTTACTGCACCGTGCGCGGACTCTTCATCCACCGCTGCAGGAAGTCCCACTGCGTCTCGGCGATGAGGCGCGCGCTCTCGGCGTTGTAGGCCGAGCCGTGGTGCCCGGGTGGGAAGATGCGCAGATCGATGTTCTTGCCCGCGTTCGTGAACGCCGTCAGGAGCTGCATCGTGTTCTGCGGGTGCACGTTGTCGTCGAGCATCGCGTGGATCATGAGCAGGTGCCCCTTCAGCTTCGGCGCGTTCGACACAACGGAGCTCTGCTCGTAGCCGGACGCGTTGTCGTCGAGCGTCGACATGTACCGCTCGGTGTAGATCGTGTCGTACAGCCGCCAGTCGGCGACGCCGGAGTTCGCCATGCCGACCGAGAACAGGTCGGGGTACTGCTCCATCGTGTACAGCGTGCTGTAGCCGCCGTAGCTCGTGCCCATGATGGCGATGTGGTCGCCGTCGACCCACGGCTGCGTCTTCAGCCACTTCGCCGTCTCCGCGAAGTCCATCGACTCGTACCGGCCGAGCTGCTTGTAGACCACCTTCATGAAGTCGCGGCCGTAGTTGTTCGTGCCGCGGTTGTTCACGTTCACGACGACGTAGCCGTTCTGCGCGAGCCACTGGTTCCAGCCCGACGTGCCGAACGAGTTGTACACGCCCTGCGACCCCGGCCCGCCGTAGATCGCGAACACGACCGGGTAGCGCTTCGTCGGGTCGAACGGTACGGGCTTCACGAGCGAGATGTCGAGCTTCGTGCCGTCGGAGGCGCGGAAGCTCGTGAGCTCCGTGGGAGCGTACTCGTGCGTCGCGAGCCACTGCGTCGTCTGCTGGTTCGCCTCGAGCGTGCGCAGCTTGCCCGACGTCGTGGACCACAGCTCCACCTGGCGCGGCTGCGTCGTCGACGACCACGAGTCGATGAAGTACTTCGCGTTCGGCGACATGTCGATGTCGTGCCGTCCCGGCGCCGTGGTGATGCGCTTGAGCCCCGTGCCGTCGAACTTCACCGACCAGAGCTGCCGCTCGAGCGGCGATGGGTTCGTCGACGTGAAGTAGATCAGGCGATTCGCCGGGTCGACGCCCTCGATGCGCGTCACGCTCCACTGCCCCGACGTGACCTGCTTCACGAGCTTCCCGGAGTAGTCGTAGCGATAGATGTGCTGGAACCCGTCGCGGTCGGAGACCCAGTAGAACTCCGTCGAGTGCTCGGGGAACGACAGCAGATCCTGCACGCCGGCGTAGAAGTCGTACACGTCGATCCACGTGTCCGACGACTCGCGCAGCACCTGGCGCGCGCCGCCGGTGTTCACGTCGAAGAAGTACAGCCGCATCTCGTTCTGCCGGCGGTTCAGCGTGACCACCGCGAGCGTGTCGGGGCGGCTCGTCCAGTAGACGCGCGGCACGTAGTACTCGCCGCGGAGGTCGGGCACGAGCCACGTGCGCTTGCCGCTCTTCACGTCGACGACGCCGATCTTCGCGATCGGGTTCGTGTCGCCGGGCTGCGGGATGCGGATGCGGTCCCACGTCTCGTGGCGCCCGCTGTAGTCGGTGAGCTGGACGACCGGCTCCTTGCTCTCGTCGATCTGCCAGAACGCGATGCGCCGGCTGTCGGGCGACCAGTTCCACGCCTGCGCGAGGCCGAACTCCTCCTCGTACACCCAGTCGAAGTGGCCGTTGTAGACCGACTCGGTGGCGTCGCTCGTGAGGCGCGTCTCCTTGTGCGACGCGAGATCGACGACGTACAGATCGCCGCCGCGCTCCTCGCCGAGCAGCGCGCCGTCGGGGGACAGCTCCGCGGTGCGCGCGCCCTTGCCCGCGAGCTGCAGCGACTTCGGCGACAGCGAGTAGACGTAGAAGTCGGACGTGCCGCTGCGCCGGTAGAGCTGCTGGAAGTTCGACTGGAACACGAGGTTCCTGAAGTCGCGGCTGAACTGGAACGACACGTAGTCGAACGGCCGCGTGCTGCCGGGAAGCGAGAGCCCCTCGCTCGTGAACAGCAGCGTGTCGCGCCCGCTCGTCGGGTCGTAGGTGCGGATCTCGGGGCGCCGCGTCTGCGCGTTCGCGCCGATGAACGAGAACCGGTTGCCGCCATCGAGCCAGACGACCCGTCGCGGGCCGCTCCTCCCGCCGAGTATCGCCGACGCCTGCGTGGCGTCGCTCAGACTGGTGAACCGCTGCTTCGCCTGCTGTGCGTGAACGGCGAGCGGGAAGAGGAGGGCGACGAGAAGACGACGGCGCATGGGACTCGGGTCGGGTGAGCCCGAAAGATAGCGCCTGGAATTGGACCGCAGAGGACTGCCGCTTTGTATCGAACCGCAGAGGACGCAGAGGGCCGCAGAGGAGAACCAATCGCTGTCGGTTTCCTCTGCGGCCCTCTGCGTGCCTCTGCGGTTCGATTGTCTTATCTCGTCCGCACCACCGACAGCGCGACGTTCGCCGGCAGCGGCGCGCCGCTGCCCGCCGTCAGGATGCGTGCCTGCTTGCCGCCGCCGACCGTGAAGCGGAAGTACGCCGCCGCGCCGCCGCGCAGCGCGGGGCGCTCGGCCAGACCGTCGCGGAGCGTGTGCGTGACGATCGGGTACGCCGAGTACAGGAGGATGTTGCGCGCCGAGCGGAGCGAGGCCATGACGCTGCGGAAGTTCCAGCTGCGGTACGCGTAGCGCGGGTCGAGCGTCACGCCGGGCACGCCGTCGACGAAGTTCGCGATGCTCCAGTCGCGGAACCACTCGGTGAGCGTCGCCTGGTCGACGCCGAGCGCGGCGCGCAGGTTCGGCATGCCGTTCAGCTTCGTGTTCGTGACGAGCTTCTGCCACAGCGCGGCGTCGTTGCCGTTCACGCGATCGGCCGCGTAGCGCAGGAACGCCCACGTCGCGCCGCGCGTCTCGAGGTCGTCGTTGTCCGCGTACGGCGAGCTCCCCTCCGACGACTGGAAGTACTCGGCGAGGCGCGAGATGTTGCCGCCCTGCATGTAGAAGTTGAACGCCGAGCGCACGCGCGACGCGTTGATGGCCGTCGAGTCGAGGCGCGTGCGCGTCGTGATCCCCGCCTCACGCTGGAACACGAGCTCCTCGGCGACGTGGCTGAGCCCCTCGTTCAGCCACGTGTCCTCCCAGTTGTCCGCGTTGTTGACGTAGATGCGGCGGCTCGCGTTGATCAGGTGCTGGAACTCGTGCGCGAGCGTTCCCACCGTCACGCTGTCGACGAAGCCCTTGCGGAAGACGTTGCCGTTCACGCGACCCGTGGGGTCGGGAACGAGCATGTAGAACATCTCCGCGAAGTTGCTGCCGCCGCAGAAGTCGGAGCTCTTCGGCGCGGAGTTCTGGAACAGGTCGCGCTCGTAGAAGAAGCCCCCGACGTAGTAGTCGGCGTTGCGCGGCGTGAGCAGGTTCACCGCGCTCGTGAAGAAGATGATCGAGCGCCCGTTCTTGTCGACGTCGCTCTCGCCGCCGAAGTTCGCGACGTCCACCGGGTAGGCGAGCGTGTCGAACGCGACGCCGTACGCGCGGTACTCGGCGTCGGTGAAGCCGTTCGGCGGGTTCGCCGTGTCGGCGACGACGATCGCCTTGTCGGTGACCGCGACGACGCGACCCGTGCGCCGGCGGATGCCGCCGGCCTTCGTCGTGTCGCACGTCTCCATGCTCGTGTTGAGCGACAGCAGCTGCCCGACGGCCGGCACCGCGGCCGTCGTCGCGGCGCTCGCCACGCTGAGCGCGAGCCCGGCGGGACGCGGCGCGCGCAGGTGGGCGGCGGCGAGCCGGGGACGTAGCTCGGCGCCGGCGCGCTCACGCAGCGCCTGCTCGAAGCGGACGTCGCGGCGCGGCTCGTCGGCGGCCGCCGGATCGAGCGGCGCGCGCGCGAACGCAGCGGTCGCCGCGTTGATCTCGGCGATGCCGTTGCCCGTCACGGACAGCGACGTGCGCACGTCGGTCGTCACCCGCAGCGAGTCCTGCTCCGTGTTGAACGCGACGAGCACGAACTCGTCGCGGTCGGCGCCGGTGACGCAGAGCGTGCTCCCCTGCCCGGTGGCGAAGCTGCGCGCCTCGCCGACGCCGAGCGCCACGGGGACCGCGGCGCCGCAGGCGCTCACGGTGACGGTGAGCGTGTCGGCGAGCGTCGACGTGCGGGCGATGACGATCGCGGTGCCGTTCGTGCGCGCGCGCACCAGCCCCGTGGCGTCGACGTCGGCGACCGCGGTCGCGGAGCTGGACCAGGTGATCCCCGAGGCGGCCTGCGAGCCGCCCTTGGAGTCGTTCAGTCGGGCCGACATGCGCGCCGAGTCGCCCGGCGCGAGGCCGAGCGTGCGCGTCGCGAAGCCGGGGAGCGAGCCCTCCGCGGGGACGATGTCGAGCCGCATCGTGAGCGGCGGCTCCGTGCCGGGGCCGGTGGAGTCGCCGCCGCACGCGACGAGCGCGGCCGCGGCGAGTCCGCCGAGCGCGAGACGACGAGCGGCGTGGCGAGAGCCGGGGGAGAGAGCGGGGCGCATCCGGGTACGGCCTGGAGGAGAATCGAGCGAGGCGGGGAGGCGGGGCTGACCTCTTACGACGCATGCGCGCGGGCGCACGCAACGGCGACGACGACGTCGGGGGCGTCGGGCACCTCGACGAGCGGGGCGTGTAGATTGCGCGACATGCCGCACCCGCCGTCGTACTCCGGAGAGACTGCTACGGACTCGGAACTTACAGCCCCGGGACGACGGGTCGAGATCGGCGAACGACTGTCGCGCGTCGCGCGCGTGGCGTGTGTCACCGCGAGCGCGGCAGCGTGCCTCGGCGCGTGCGGCGGCGGGGAGCACGCCGTGCTGCGGGACGGCACCGCGCTGCCGCCGGCGCGCCTGGCGAACGCCGCCGACCTGGCCGAGGGTACTGTACCCCGCATGCTGAACGTCGAGCCACCGTTCCGGTATCCGACGGAGCTGTACGCGCGGAAGGTGCAGGGGGACGTGACGCTGCGGCTGCACGTGGACTCCACGGGGCGGGTGCGGCCGGAGTCGACGAGCGTGATCGCGTCGTCCGGCTACGCGGCGCTCGACTCGGCGGCCGTGCGCGGGGCGGCGGCGCTGCGGTTCGCGCCGGCGGTGCGCGACGGCCGGCCGGTGGGGCGGAGCATCCGCTTTCCCGTGTTGTTCCGGCACCCGACGGCACCGCCCCTGCCGACGGACACCTCCCTGAAGCGGTTTTGATGGGGCGGTTCCGATCCTGCGGTTCCGCGACGGCGGGAGGGGCGGGTGCGGCGGGGCGAGTGACGCGGTTCCGAATCGGGGGTTCCGACACGGCGGCAAGCCGCCGCTCCGGCCCCGCCTCGCCTGCCCCGCCGTTTCGGTCCCGCGGTCTCCGCCCCTCCCGCCTCGTCAGGACCGCCGTACCAGAACCGCGGCACCAGAACCGCCTCATCGAACAGACCATATGACGATCGTCGCGACTCCCGAGGTGGTTCGAAACAAGCGGCCGTACGGCAGCGTGCTCGAGACCATCGGCTGGACGCCGCTCATCCGGCTGAGCCGCGTGGTGCGCGGCTGCCGCACGCCGGTGTACGGCAAGGCCGACTTCTTCAATCCCGGCGGCAGCGTGAAGGACCGCATCGGGCTGCCGATCATCGAGGCGGCGGAGCGGTCCGGGGCGCTGAAGCCCGGTGGGACGATCGTGGAGGGCACGAGCGGCAACACCGGCGTCGCGCTCGCGATCGCGGCGGTGATGCGCGGCTACCGGTGCGTCTTCACCATGCCGGACAAGATGTCGCAGGAGAAGGTGCGTCTGCTGAAGGCGTTCGGGGCCGAGGTGATCATCACGCCGACCGCGGTGCCGCCCGACCACCCGGACAGCTACGTGATGATGGCGAAGCGGATCGCCGAGGCGACGCCTAACGCGATCCTCGCGAACCAGTTCTACAACCAGGCGAACCCCGACGCGCACTACGCGACGACGGGCCCCGAGCTGTGGGAGCAGACCGACGGACGCATCACGCACTTCGTGGCCGCGGCGGGGACCGGGGGAACGATCACCGGCGTGGCGCGCTACCTGAAGGAGCGGAACCCCGACGTGAAGATCATCGCCGGCGACCCGCAGGGGTCGATCCTGGCCGAGCTGTTCCGACGCCGGAACAGCGGCGGGGATGCCGGCGAGAAGCCCGTCGGCACGCCGTACAAGGTGGAGGGCATCGGACAGGACAAGCTTCCCGGCACGCTCGACCTCTCGCTCGTCGACGAGTTCCACACCGTGAGCGACCGCGACTCGTTCGCGATGGCGCGGCGGCTGACGCGCGAGGAGGGGCTGTTCGTGGGCGGCTCGTCGGGGCTCATCACGCACGTCGCGCTGCGGCTCGCGCGTCAGCTCGACGACCCGAGAGCGTGCGTGGTGACGTTCCTCTGCGACACCGGCGAGCGGTACCTGTCGAAGCTGTACAACGACGAGTGGATGCGCGAGAACCAGCTGCTGGAGCCGGACCGCGCGACGTTAGGCCACCTGCTCGCGCAGCGCGGCGCCGACGTCCCGCAGCTCGTGAGCACCGCGCCGGGCGCGCTCGTGCGGCAGGCGCTGGGCCTCATGAAGCTGCACGACGTCTCGCAGCTGCCGGTGATGGAGGGCGACCGGTGCGTCGGCAGCGTGACCGAGTACCATCTGACGACGCGCGGCCTCGAGAGCTCGCGCTTCCTCGACGCGACGGTGGGCGAGGTGATGGACGAGGCGTTCCCGACGGTCGACGCGGGGCAGGCGGTCGACGCCGTGACGAAGCTCCTCTCGAAGGCGTCGCCCGCGCTGCTCGTGACCGACCGTGGCCGCGTGACCGGCATCGTCACGCGCAGCGACGTGCTGCAGTTCCTGATGACGCGGTAGCCATCCGAAAAGCATGAACCGCAGAGGACGCAGAGGACGCAGAGGAAACCGACACATCGTCGTGGGCGTTCCTCTGCGATCCCCTGCGTCCTCTGCGGTCCAAAAGAAGAGTCCACGCTGATGAAGATCACGGTTCTGTTAGGCGGCTTCTCCGCCGAGCGCGACGTGTCGTTGAACTCGGGGCTGCGCATCGCCGCGGCGCTGCGCTCGCGCGGGCACGAGGTGACGTGCGTGGATCCCGCGGGAAGCGGCGCGGCGATGACGCGCGACGAGGAGCAGGCGCTGCTCGACGCCGGCGTCGGCACCACGCCGCCGTCTCTCGAGGCGCTGTCGTCGTTAGGCGGCGGGTCCATCCCGCCGGGGCTCGCCGAGTGGCCGGCGGTGCGCGAGGCGGAGGTCGTGTTCCTCGCGCTGCACGGCGGCCAGGGCGAGGACGGCACGCTGCAGGCGCTGTTCGACCTCGCCGGCGTGCGCTACACCGGCAGTGGCCACCTCGGCTCGGCGATCGCGATGGACAAGCACCTGTCGAAGACGCTGTTCCGCGCCGCGGGCGTCGGCACCGCCGACTGGACGATGGCGCCGTCGCCCGACAGCAGCACCGCACGACGCACCCACTTCCACGCGGAGGCCGACGCGCTCGGGCTGCCGCTCGTCGTGAAGCCGTCGAAGCAGGGATCCACGGTGGGGCTCACCGTCGTACGGGACGCGAAGGACCTCGACGCCGCGGTGGCGGAGGCGTTCAAGTACGACGACGAGGTGATGGTCGAGTGCTTCGTCGCCGGACGCGAGCTGACCGTCGGGATACTCGGCGCCGACGCGCTGCCCGTGATCGAGATCAAGCCGAAGCACGAGATCTACGACTACGAGTGCAAGTACACGAAGGGGATGGCGGAGGAGGGGGTGGCCGACCTGCCGGAGGAGTCGGTGGGGCGGATCCAGGAGCAGGCGCGGCTCGCGTTCGACGCGCTGAAGCTGAAGGGGTACGCGCGGGTCGACTTCCGGATGGACGAGCTCGGGAACTTCTTCTGCCTGGAGGCCAATACGCTGCCGGGGATGACGGAGCTGAGCCTCATCCCGCAGGCGGCGGCGGCGGCCGGGATCTTGTTTCCCGAGTTGTGCGAGCGCATCGTGAGGCAGGCGCTCACGGGGCCGGGCCCACGCTCCTGACGGGTCGTTCGGCGGCTGGCACATCTCCCGCAACGCACGCTCTCCCGTCAATCCGCGCCGACGGCTGGGAGCTTCAGTCGGCGCGGACCGCCGCGGCACGGGGCGGGTACGAGACCCGCTGACGTGTCCCCGCTTCACCGCGCAGGTATCGCGCAGGCCCCATGGCTCTTCCCGCGTCGTCCGACGACTACGAGGTCCCGCGCCTGACCCCGGCCGTGCTGTGGCTGGTCGCGGCGAACGTGGCGATCTACTTCGTGCAGCTCACGCTGCAGCGGGATTTCCCCACGCTCCTCGGCTTCCAGTTCGCCGACGTGCGGAACGGCGCGCCGTGGACCGCGCTCACCTACATGTTCGTGCACGCCGGGTTCTGGCACCTGGCCGTGAACATGTACATGCTCTGGGCGCTGGGGCCCCGCGTGGAGCGCGCGATGGGGACGCGCGCGTTCGTGTTCTTCTACGCGTTCTGCGGGCTGGGCGGCGTGGTGTTCCAGTCGCTGTTCGTGCCGCACGAGGCGCTGCTCGTCGGCGCGTCGGCCGCGATCTTCGGCGTGCTCGTCGCGTACGCGATGCGGTGGCCGAACGAGGAGATGTACCTGTTCCTCGTCGTGCCGATGAAGATGCGCTGGTTCGCGCTCTTCCTCGTGGCGCTCAACCTCGCGGCCGGCGCGCTGTCGGCCGGCAGCGTGGACGGCGGCGGCGTGGCGTATCTCGCGCACCTCGGCGGCGCCGCGTTCGGTCTGCTCTATCTGCTCCGGCCGAGCGCCCCGTCGGTCGACCGGCTGCGACAGCGCGTCGCGACGGCGCCCGACCTCGGCGACGAGCCGCCGCGCCCCGTGCCGCGGTCGCTTCCCCGGCCGCGCGAGCGGCAGAGCGAGGTGGACGAGGTGGTGGAGCAGAGCAAGGCGCTGACGATGAACAAGCCGCCGCGCCCCGTCGTCCCCGCGCCGCCGCGTCCGACGACCGTGACCGCCGCGAGCCGGCGCGAGGCGCTCGACCTGGTGCTCGACAAGATCTCGCAGCACGGGCTCGACTCGCTCACGCTCGAGGAGCGGCACCTGCTGGAGGAGATGTCGCGCAAGCTGCGGAACAATTCGACGACACTGTGAGGCGGCGCTGATGGGGCGGCGCTGATACCTCGGCGCTGGAACGGCGGCTCTGATGCCGCGCGGTTCCAGCGCCGCTTTTTCAGCGCCGACTCATCAGCGCCGGCGTCATGGGGCGACCACTGCACCGGCGACGCGCCACGGCGCCGGCGGGCTCGCCGGGGTGAGCGTCGAGAGATGGGCGAGGCCGTTCATGCGCCACACGGCGAGCGCGCTCGTGGCGGCGTCCTGCCAGAGGACATCGGCGTGGCCGTCGCCGTCCCAGTCGGCGACCGCGACGATCGACCAGCTCGTGGGGACGGTGCCGAGCGCGGTCGTGGCGGTGACGGCCGTGCCGTTCATGCGCCAGGCGACGCGATCACCGGACTGCGTGTTCTCCCAGAGCAGCTCCGGGTGGCCGTCGGCGTCGAGGTCGCCCGCCGTGGCGAGGCGCCACTCGGTCGGGACCGCGCCGAGCGAGACGGACGACGCGATGGTCCGGCCGTCCATGAGCCAGACGATGACCGCGCCCGAGGTGGCGTCGTGCCACACGAGGTCGGAGCGGCCGTCGCCGTTCATGTCGGCGACCGCGGCGACGCGCCACGGCAGCGGCGCGCTCGGCATGGCGCGCGTGCTGTCGAGGGTGCCGCTCGTGCCGAAGTACCACGCGACGAGATCGCCCGTAGTCCCGTTGTGCCAGAGGAGCGCGGTCTCGGGATCGACGACGAGATGGCCGGCGCCGACGATGCGCCAGGCAGCGGGGACGTCGCCGTAGGGCTGCGTGGCGACGACGGTCCCGGCGCGGACGACCCAGTACGCGAGGTCGCCCGTGGCGGGTTGCTGGAGCGCGAGCAGGAGGTCGCCGGTGTTAGCGGTGATGTCCGCGTGTGGCCGGGCGGGCGCGCGGCGCGGGGCGGACGGCGCGTCGGCGCAGGCGGCGACGGCGGCTGCCGCGGCGAAGACGACGGCGGCGCGGGCGGCGCGCTGCCTGACGAGCGACGGGGACATTCGACGGGATCCGGCGGGTTCGTCGGAGGACGAGCCACGTCCCACGCGCGATACCTGCCCGTTTAGCTTCCGGCCATGCCGAAGCCAGAGATCCTCGAGACGTTCCCGAACCCGTATCCGGACCGGGACTACGACATCTACATGGAGTCCGCGGAGTTCACGTCGCTCTGTCCGCTTGGCGGGATCGAGGGGGACGCGACGGACCTCAAGGCGCTCGAGGGCGGGGCGCCGGACTTCGCGACGATCCGCATCCGATACGTGCCGGCCGAGGTGTGCGTGGAGCTGAAGAGCCTGAAGCTCTACCTGTGGAGCTTCCGGAACGACGGGATCTTCTACGAGCGGGCGGTGAACCGGATCCTCGACGACCTGGCGGCGGCGGTGCAGCCGAAGCGGATGGAGGTGACGGGGGACTTCAACGTGCGGGGGGGGATCAAGTCGGTGATCACGGCGCGGTGGCCGCTGGAGCGGTGAGCGCGTGCCTTTGGCTGGCTGACTGAGGGGTGTAAGCCGGTTGCGTTCAGGCGTTTAGGTGTCTATCCTTCGCGGACGTTCCGGGACATGGGGCGTGCGGCCAGGTAGCTCAGTTGGTAGAGCAGGGGACTGAAAATCCCCGTGTCGGCGGTTCGATTCCGTCCCTGGCCATCGTTGCAGGACCAGGACTTACGAGACGGCGCCCGGTCATCCCGGGCGCCGTTCGCGTAGTGCATCCGGGGTCGCGGACGGATGAGCGCCCGCCGACCGCCGCTTACCTTGCGGCATGCCCGCACCCTACGCCGCGGCCGCCGACGTCCTCGCCGCCTTCCTCGCTGACGCCGCGCGCGACGCCGCGCTCCCGTTCGTCGACGTCGCCGCCGAGTACCTCGGGTCCGCCGGCACTGGCGAAGGTCCCGTCTCCACCGCGCGAACGCCGCAGGAGCTCGTCGAACGCTTCGACGAGCCGCTGCCCCGCACCGGCCGCCCCATCGCCGACGTGGCAGCGCGACTCGCAAGAGACGTCGTCGCCGACGCGAACCGACTGCACCATCCCATGTACGTCGGCCACCAGGTCGGCGGCCCGCTCCCCGCGGCGACATGGGCGGAGGTCGTCGTCGCGGCGCTGAACCAGTCGATCGCCGTGCAGGAGATGTCCCCGACGGCGACGGCGGTGGAGGCGCGTGTCATCCAGTGGATGGCCGACCTCGCGGGGCTGGGCCCGCACGCCGGCGGGACGTTCACGTCCGGCGGCACCGAGGCGACGTTCGCCGCGCTCCTCGCCGCGCGCAGCCGCGCGATCCCCGACGTGTGGACGAAGGGTGTCGGCGCCGAGCCGCCCGTGATCGTCTGCGGCGAGCACGCGCACTACGCCGTCGCGCGCGCCGCCGGTGAGATGGGACTGGGTCTCGACGCCGTCGTGCACGTCGCGTCGCGCGACCACCGCATGGACGTCGCGGCGCTCGATGAAACGTTAGGCACCCTGGAGCGTGCCAACCGGCGCGTGATGGCCGTCGTCGCGACGGCGGGGTCCACCGCCACCGGATCTTTCGACGACCTGGACGCGATCGCCGACCGGTGCGAGACGCGCGGCGTGTGGCTGCACGTCGACGGCGCGCACGGCGCGAGCGCGCTGCTCGCGCCCGAGCACGCGGCTCGCGTGCGCGGCATCGAGCGCGCGCACTCCATCGCGTGGGATCCGCACAAGATGCTGCTGCTCCCGATGGCGGCCGGCGTGGTGCTCGTGCGCGACGAGCGGTGGCTCGAGGCCGCGTTCGCGCAGCACGCGCCCTATCTCTTCACCGCCGACTTCGTCGAGGGCGCCGATCCCGGCGACCGCGTGCGCGACCAAGGCGTGCGCAGCTTCCAGTGCACGCGACGCGCCGACGCGCTCAAGCTGTGGGTCGCGTTCCAGCGCTACGGCGCCGACGGGCTCGGGGCGCTCTACGCGCACCTGTGCGACACCACGCGCGCGCTGCACGACCTGCTCGCGGCGCACCCGCGGTTCGTGCCGCTGCACGAGCCGGAGTGCAACATCCTGTGCTTCCGCTGGGTGGGCGACGGAGCCTGCGACGAGGACGACCTGGATCTCGTGAACGCGCGGGCCCGCGCCCGCTACAACGCGTCGGGCGCGGGCTGGATCACCGCCACGGTGCTCGGCGGCCGCCGCGTGCTGCGCGCGACGGTGATGAACCCGCGCACGACGCCGGCGCACCTCGCGTCGCTCGTCGACGGGCTCGACGCGGCCGCGCGGGCCGAGGCCGCGTCGGCGCTTCGTCCTGCCTAACGGGCAGCGGCGACCCACCCGAGCCGCTCACTTGCTGGACGAGTCGCCGCTGCTGCTGCCGAAGATGAACTCGGCCAGGTGCTTGATGTCGTAGTCCTTCGCGAGAAACACGATGATCGACGGGTTCGTGTTCGCGAACTCGCCACGCACCTCGCCGCCCAGCTTGAACGAGTGCGCGAAGTCGGTCACGCGGAAGCTGCCCACGTACGACCCCGTGGTCACCGGGCCATAGCTCCCGACGCCGAAGATGAGCTTCGTCCGGAACTCCACCTGCGACCGCTTGATCACCACGAGCGGGCCGGTGCCGAAGAACGCGTCGTACTGCGTGCTGCGGAACGTCCGCGTCGTGTCGGCCAGCGGCGGAACGGTCGTGCCGGCGGGCTGGATGCGGGGCCGCAGCCTGACCGTGTCGGGAAGCGTCGTGCCCGGATACAGCGTCGAGTCGGGCTTCGTCGTCTTCAGCGTGACCGTCGTCGAAAGGTCGCGCTTCGTCGCCTCCGCATGCGCGACCCAGAACAGGCCGGGCGACAGTCGGAACGTCGGTGCGAGATAGAGCGACAGCAGGTCGCTGCTGCGAGCATGCGTCGTCGTCACGCTCTGACGGATGTAGAGCACCGAGTCGGTCTTCCCGGGCTCCTTCCCCGGGTGCGCCACGGCGGCGACCGCGGGATTCGCGGACGTGTCGCTGGTACCGGCGAAGCGGCCGTTCGTCAGCCCCGCGTCGATGCCCCAGCGCGCACGATGGCCGGCCGGCGTGCGGAACGCGTCCGGCAGGAAGATCGTCACGTCGTAGTACAGCTCGACCTTGCTCACGCCACTGAGCGGCGTGAAGCTCGCCCCGACGCCGGCGCGGAACGGGTGCCGCGTCGAGTCGTCGGGCTCGGAGTCGCGCTTGATCGACGCGGTGCAGATGAACATCTGGTCGGCCGTGCGCGTGACGGTGAGCTGCGCGCCGGTCCACGTCTTCCCCTTCATCGGGGCGACGCCAGCGGGCGTATGGCCGCTGTCGACCGTGGCCGGTTTGACGCCGGCGACGCCGAACGAGATCCCACGGGGCGCGGCGACGAGCTGCTCGCGGTCGTCGCCGCGGATCTGCACGAGAAGCGTGTCGCGCGCGGAAGTGTCCTTGACCGCTGGGTAGTCCTTCGCGGTCACCTTGCAGATGACGCCCGTGTCGTTCTTGGCCTCCTCGAGGGTACGCGTCACGGCGGATCGCGGGACGGAGACCTTGTAGAGGATGGTCTGGGCGTGAGCGGCTCGCGGGGCGGTCGCGAGCGCGGTCGCGGTCAAGCCGGCGATGACCGCGCGTCGAAGTGACGTGGAGTTCGAGGGCATGTCCCTGATGGTCGATGACGCGCATCGTGCCCGCGGGGCGGCGTCGCCCGGCGACGGCAGGACGGGACGGCACATCTCGATAGAGAGCCGCGGCGCGGCAGGTTCTCACGCCCGGTGCGGCCCGAGAGTAACGCGCCTCATCGCGCGCTCAGCCGGCGTAGCTCCTCCAGCGTGAGCGAGCGTCGCCCCACCGGATCGTTAGGCAGGAACACCACCCGCCCGTCGACGATCGGCAGCAGCGCGAGCGGCTCGCCGACGCGCACGCTGGCCGGTGCGTCCGCCGTCGCGGGCGGCACCGGGGCGAGCAGCACGATCACCTCCTGCCCGTCCATCGCGCGGTAGCCCGACGCCTCCGCGGCGCGCGTATCAAGAACGAGTCCCTCCGCCCGACCGGCGCCGGCGACATGCGCAGGCACGGCACCGGCGAGCGTCTCGAGCACCTGGAACCTCGGCGCGCCGCTGCCCACGGTTCGCGCGCGCACCACCGCGGCCGCCTCCGCGATCGTCGCCTCGAGCGTGCGGGGCGCCGCCGCGCGTGAGCCGCCGAGGAGAGCGAGGCCGGACACGACGAGCGAGCCGACGAGCAGAGCCCCGACCGCGATCAGCGCGACCACGTGGCGGACGAGCGACGCGCCTAACGGTCGCGTGAAGACGATGGCGTCGTTCCCGTCCCGCGGGTCGGCACCGTCGACGCGGAGCACGTACGCGCCAGGCGAGGGAAGCGTGAGCCGCATGAGCTCCATGCGCGCGCGCATGAACGACGACACGGTGATCGGCGCGACCGCCGGTCGGAGCAGGACCTCGGACCCGTCGGCGGCCGTCAGCGAGAACCGGAGCCCCACGCGTGCCCGCGCGAGGTCGCTCGCTTCGAGGTTCAGCGACAGCGCGCCCCCACGCTCGAACGTCACTCGCTGCTCCGCGCGCACCGGCACCCGCACCACGACCGCGGCGCGCGTCGCGCGCACGAGGCTGAGCGCGACACGTACCAGCAGCCCGATCGCAACCAGCGCGACCGGCAGCGAGACCAGCAGCCACGACCCGGCCGGTGTCATGGTGCCTCCGCGCGCTCAGCGCACGACGCGTCCCAGCGCCCAGCTCCGCCCCACGCGATCGAAGTACGTCCACGCGGCGCGCGCGATCTCCGCGATCCGCCCCTCCGCCGCGCGATCGTCCCCGCCGTACGTCGTCAGCACCGCGATCGCGAACGGCCGCCCCGGCACGAACACCACGGCGGCATCGTTCCGCACCCCGTCGAGATCTCCGGGCTTGTTCGCGACGGTGACGTCGGGCGGCAGCAGGCGGGTGATGTAGCCGTTCTTCCCGGTGCTCAGCATCGCGAAGAACGAGTCCGTCGCCACCCTGCCTAACACTCGGCCGGCGTGCAACGCGCCGAGCAGCGTCACGAGCTCCCGCGGCGTCGCCGTGTTCTCGCGCCCCTCGCGTGCCGCCCGCGTATCCATCATGTGCCGCCGGAGCCGCGTCTTCTCGAGACCGAGCCCGGAGAGCAGCGCGTTCACCCGCTCCATCCCGACGCGGTCGATGAGGACGTTCGTGGCCGAGTTGTCGCTGAGCGACACCATGAGCCGCGCGAGGTCGCGATTGGTGAGCCGCGTGGCGCCCGGCGAGAGCCCGCCCATGATCCCCGCGCCGCCGACCGCGTCCTTGGCGTCGACCGTGTAGGTGTCGCCGAGCTTCGCGCCGTCGCGGCGCTCGTCCTGGCGATAGAGCTCGGCGAGCAGCGCGATCTTGATGGTGCTCGCCGTCGGGTAGGCCGCGTCAGCGTTCAGGTAGAGCGCGCGTCCGTCGGTGAGGTCGAGGATCGCGACGCCGACCACGGCGTCGGTGCGCTCCGCGATCGCGCGCACGGAGTCCTCCATCCGGTGCCACAGCACGTCGTGCTTCGCTCGCGTCGACGCGGAATCGTCCTGCGCCGCGAGCGTCGCGGGCGCGAGCACCAGCGCGGCGACGAGCGCGCGACGGATCCTCACACCGTGCACGTCGCCACCGCCTCCTTCAACGACGTCAGCGGATCGCGCGTCGGCACGAACTCGTGCGCGATGTATCCCGTGAAGCCGAGGTCTGCGATCGCCCGCGCGACGGCGTGCCAGTTCAGCTCCTGCGTGTCGTCCAGCTCGTGGCGACCCGGCACGCCGCCGGTGTGGAAGTGGGCGATGTCCGCGAAGTGGTCGCGCACGGTGCGGATCACGTCCCCCTCCATGATCTGCATGTGGTAGATGTCGTACAGCAGCTTCACGCGCGGCGAGCCGACGCCGCGGATCACCGTGGAGCCGAACGCGGTGTGGTCGCCCTGGTAGTCCTTGTGATCCACCTTGCTGTTCAGCAGCTCGACGCACACGGTCACCCCGTGCTGCTCGGCCAGCGGCGCGATCTGCTTCAGCCCCACCACGCAGTTCTCGATCGACTCGGCGTCGCTCCGGCCCTTCCGGTTGCCGAACATCGCGATGACGTTGGGCACGCCGGCCTGCGCGGCGCGGGGGATCGTCGCCTCCAGCTCGCGCAGCAGCATGGGGTGGTTCGCGCGGTCGTTGAAGCCGGCGGGGATGAAGTCGCGGCGCGGCGTCGGATAGCCCATCGAGCAGACGAGCCCCGCGTCGCGCACGACGGGCCACTCGTCCGGCTGCAGCAGGTCGATCGCCACGATGCCTAACGCCTTCACCGCGCGGCAGAACTCCGGCAGCGGGATCGACGCGTACGGCCATCGCGACACGGACTGCTTCAGGCGTCCCGACATCGGCTGAGCCTCGGTGGTCGTGACGAGTCCGCCGAGCGCGGCGAGGCCGGCGGTGGTGGCGGCGAGCGCCTCGCGGCGCGTGAGGCCGTGCGATGGACGGCGATCGGGGGTGCGCATGAGGGAGGGGGTTCGGGGCCGCGGCGAATGTGACGTCCGGCACACGAGCGGGGAAGACGCCGCGCCAGCCTAACGCGAAGCGCCGCGGACGCGTACCGTATCCCCGTCGCGGCCCCCCCCCCACGGGCCCGCACTCTCACCCGTCGGCATGACTGACGCACCCGAATCGGCGCCTCGACCGAGCGCGGACTGGTCGGAGATCGTGTCGCTGATCGACGCGCTGCTCGACACGCCCCCGGAGCGGCGCGACGAGCGCATCGCCGAGCTGAGCGCCGGCGATCCGGCGCGGCGCGCGCTGCTCGAGGCGCTGCTCGCGGAGTGCGAGCGCGAGTCGGCGCTGCTCGACGGGCCGGCCACGGAGCGCTTCGCCGAGCTCCTCACCGACCCGACGCCGCGCTTCCCGGACGCGCTCGCCGAGCGCTACGTGGTGCACGAGGTGCTCGGCCAGGGGCCGATGGCGACGGTGTATCGGGCGCACGATCGCAAGCACGGACGCGACGTCGCGATGAAGGTGGTCCACCCGGCGCTCGCGTCGGCGCTCGGCGCCGAGCGCTTCCTGCGCGAGATAGAGATCCTCGCGCGGCTGCGTCATCCGCTCATCGTGCCGCTGTACGATTCGGGCGACGCGGAGGGGCTGCTGTACTACACGATGCCGTACGAGGCCGGGCTCTCGCTCCGCCAGCGGCTCGCAGGCGGCAACCCGCTGCCGCTCGACGATGTGGCGCGCATCCTCCGCGACGTGTGCGACGCGCTCGCCTACGCGCACGAGCGCGGCATCGTCCACCGCGACATCAAGCCGGACAACGTGCTGCTCGCGGGCGGACACGCGGTCGTCACCGACTTCGGCGTCGCGAAGGCGGTGACCGAGGCGACGGTGCGCGCGGGCGCGACGGCGAGCGGTCTCGTGATCGGCACGCCGACGTACATGGCGCCCGAACAGATCGCGGCCGATCCCGACGTCGATCATCGCGCCGACGTGTACGCGGTCGGCGTGCTCGCCTACGAGCTGCTCGCGGGCCGGCCGCCGTTCGTCGGCGCGAGTCGGCAGGACGTGCTGCAGGCGCACCTCGCGGAGCACCCGACGTCGATCGACACGCTGCGCCCCGACGTGCCGCCCGCGCTCGCCGCGCTCGTCTCGGCGTGCCTCGCGAAGCGTCCGGCCGAGCGGCCGCAGAGCGCGGCCGAGCTGGTGCGACGACTCGACGCGATCCCGACCGGGCAGGGTGGTGGCCGGGGGCGCCGCGCGCGTACGGCCGTCGTCGCCGCGCTCGCGATCGCGGCGGTCGGCACCGTCGTCGGCGGCGCGGCGTGGTGGCGCGGGCGCGATGCCGCCGCGTCGTGGCGCGCGCGGTGGGCGAACGCGCGCATCGAGCGGCTCACCGACTTCGCCGGCGACGAGGTCGACGCGGCGATCTCCGCCGACGGGCAGTTCGTCGCGTTCCTCGCCGACCGCGACAGCGTGTTCGACGCGCTCGTCACGCAGGTCGGCACCGGACAGTTCGTCGATCTCACGCGCGGCGCCGTGCCGCAGCTGTACAACGAGGACGTGCGCAACGTCGGCTTCGCGCACGACGGCGCGCACGTGTGGCTGCGCGTCGGCGACATCACGTCGCCCGCGCGGCTCGCGCTCGTGCCGACGTTAGGCGGTCCGCTGCGCCCGTTCCTCGGCACGGCGGTGATGGCCGTGTGGTCGCCCGACGGCGCGCGGCTGGCGTACCACGAGGCGACGCCGGGCGACCCGGTCTACGTCGCCGACGCCGACGGCGCGAACGCGCGTCGCATCTTCGTTTCCTCGCCCGGCGTGCACTCGCACTACCTCACCTGGTCGCCCGACGGCCGGTACCTGTACTTCGCGCACGGCGTGCCGCCGGACGAGATGGACGTGTGGCGCGTCGCGGTGAGCGGCGGCGCGCCGGAGCGACTGACGACGCACGCGTCGCGCGTGGCGTATCCCGCGCTGCTGGACGATCGCACGCTGCTCTACACGGCGACGGGGGACGACGGCACCGGCCCGTGGCTGTACGCGATGGACGTCGACGCGCGCGTCGCGCACCGCGTGAGCGTGGGCGTCGAGCAATACGTCTCGATCGCCGCGAGCGCGCCGGTGCCGGGCCGGCCGCGTCGCCTCGTGGCGACGGTGTCGAACGCGAACGTGGAGCTGTGGAGCGTCCCCGTCACGGACAGCGTCGCCGACGAGCGCGCCGCGCTGCGTGTCGCGCTGCCCACCGCGCGCGGCGCGGCGCCGCGCTTCGCGCCCGACGGGTCGGTGCTCTACCTCGCGTCGCGCGGCGGCGCGGACGGCCTGTGGCGGCTCGCCGGCGGCGATCGCGGCGGCGATCGCGGCGGCGCCGCGGAGGTGTGGCGGCCCAACGACGGCACCGTCGTCGGGGCCGCAGCGGTGTCGCCCGACGGGGCGCGGCTGTGCGTCCCCGTGCGCCGCCGCGGCCGCTCGACGCTCCACTGCATGGCCGCCGACGGCTCGGGCGTGCGCGCGGTAGCCGAGTCGCTCGACGTGCGCGGCGCCGCGTCGTGGTCGCCCGACGGCGCGTGGCTCGCCGCCGCGGCGGCCGACGCGCGCGGCGTGCGGATCTACAAGATCCCGTTAGGCGGCGGCGCGCCGGTGCGCCTCGTCGACTCCGTCTCGTCCAACCCGGTGTGGTCGCCCGACGGCCGCTTCATCGTGTACTCGGCCGCGCCGCGCGGGCGGAGCGTGCCCGTCGCCGCGGTCACGCCCGACGGGCGGCCGTACGCGCTGCCGCCACTCGTCGTGGATCGCATCGGCGAGAGCTACCGCTTCCTTCCCGACGCGCGGCGCATGGTGGTGAAGCTCGGCGGGTTCCGACGGCAGGACCTGTGGCTGCTCGACGTCGCGACCGGACGGCGGCGGCCGCTGACCCGGCTGCGCCCCGGCGAGTCGCTGCGCCGCTTCGACGTGTCGCCCGACGGGACGCGGCTGGTGTTCGAGCGCGTGCGGCAGAACTCCGACGTCGTCCTCATCGAGGTCGCGGGGCGTTAGGCATGACGGGCACGCCGCACCCCGATCTGCTCGACGCGCTCCGCGCGCACGAGGAGCTGGAGCAGCTCGTACCACTCGTGTACGACGAGCTGCGCCGGATCGCGCACCGCCAGCTCGCGGCACGCGCCCCGGGCGCCACGCTGCAGACGACGGGGCTCGTGCACGAGGCGTATCTCAAGCTCGTCGACCAGTCGCGCGCCCGGTGGAGCGACCGCGCGCACTTCCTCGCGGTGGCCTCGCTCGCGATGCGCCACGTGCTCGTGGACCGCGCGAAGGCGCGCCTCGCGCAGAAGCGGGGCGGCGGGCGCGTGCGCGTCTCGCTCGACGAGGACCGGATCGCGGCCGACGACCAGCCGGAGGCGCTGCTGCAGCTGCACGAGGCGCTGGAGCGGCTGGCCGCGGTCGAGCCGCGGCTCGCGCGCGTCGTCGAGTGCCGCTTCTTCGGCGGGCTCACGCAGGAGGAGATCGCGGAGTCGTTAGGCATCGCCGTCCGCACCGTGGAGCGCGACTGGGCGAAGGCGCGCGTGCTGCTGCGCCGCGCACTACTTGAGTGAGCCGTTGAGCGCGAGCGCCGCCGCCGCGCGGCCGATGTCGCGCCCCGCGTCGATGTCGAAGCGGTAGTGGATGCCGCCGTAGACGCGCGACATCCCGGCCTCGTCCACCATCGCGTCCAGGCGCGCGCGCTGGTCGGGGAACGCGTTCGCCAGCACGCCGAACAGCGCGGCCGTCATGCACGAGTGCCCCGACGGGTACGACGGGTGGTTCGGGAGCGCGATGGCGAGCGCGATGCCGGGATCGGCCTGCGACGGGCGGATGAACCAGTACGCGAACTTCGCGTCCCAGCACGCGATCTGCGCGTCGAACGCCGCCGCGTTCGCGAACGCGAGGACGCGCGCGGCGTCGAGCTCCGGCGCGCCGTGCTCGCGAATGACGTCGTCGGCGACGAGATTGAGCGCGCCCGCGGTGAACGTGCCGCTCGACGTGTTCCAGTTCGTGGCGATCGCCGTCTGCTCCGCGGTCCGCGTGTCGGCGATGCGGCGCACCTCGGCCAGCGCCTCGACGAACTTCGGCGAGCCGATGGCCGGCGGCGCGGGCGGCCGGAGCTCGTTAGGCGCGCGGAGGAAGAACGGGCGCACGCCGTAGAGCGAGCGGACGATCGCGGCGCTGGACGACACCCACATGCTCGGACCGACCGGCGGCGTGCCGGGCGACGCGGCGAGGTAGTTGTCCCGATCCGCCTGCGCGAGCACCGCGGTGCCGATCCTCCGGCCGAGGGCCTGGCCGCCCACGACGTCCTCGGGCGCCGCGCCCGGCCACGGGGGCACTGCGAGGTCGGCGTTCAGCTGCGCCTCGATCGATGCCACGTCGAGCGGGAAGAACGCGTCGAGCACGGCGGCCGACGCGCCTCCCACCGCCGCGGAGACCGACGGCGACGCGGCGCCCGCGGTGGTCTGGGCGCCCTGCGCCGCGGCCGCCGCGCGGTACTGCGCGAGCGAGAGATAGGTCAGGATGCGGCTCACCGCCGCCTGCCCGTTGCTGGCGGGCTGTCGCGCGACGACGAGGGCGACGGCGCGCTGGTTCCATCGCACGCTCGCCGTCGCGCCGACGCTCACAGTGCGGGCGGCGGTGGAGTCGGGCGTCGCCGTCGCGCCGTCGGAGCAGGCGGCGAGGGCGGGGGACACGACGAGCGCGCACGCGCGCACGAGCGTTCGGATGCTGCTGGTCACGGTCGCCTCCGGGGTTGGGGTCGGCTGCGATCCGCTTAACGACGGACGCGGCGCAAACCCGACATGCGGTCCCAACCCCTTCGGCTCGTGGAGCTTTGCCCCGATGGCTGCGTCCCTTTACTTCGCCGCGTCCTTCGCTGGCTCCTTCGTCTCCGCCACCGCGCTCCCCGGCGTCGGCACGTCGTTAGGCACGGAGACGCTCTTGCCGAGGTAGTTCGGCAGCTCCACGCCGGCGATGTTCTGCAGCACGTCCATCATCGGCGGCAGCGACCGCGCCATGCTCTGGATGAAGTTCGACGTGCTGCCGTTGCCGACGCCGTTGCCGCCCTCCCACACGACGATCTTGTCGATCTTGATGCCGCTGATCGCCTTCGCCGCGGTCTCGGCGAGCATCGGCATCTGCTCCTGCAGCTGCAGCAAGAACGCCTCGCGCGCACCACCCGCCTTCTCGATCAGCTTGCCCAACGCCTCGGCGCGCTGCTCGATGATCGCGGCCTCACCCTGCGCCTGCGCCTCGAGCTTCACGCGGGTCGCGTTCGCCTCGGCCTCCGCGGCGAGCCGCACCTGCTCGGCGGCCGCTTCGGCCTCCACGATGCGACGCGCCTTCTCGGCCTTCGCGGGCGCCTCGAGCGCGGCACGCTTCTCCGCCTCCACGCGCTCCGCCTCGGCGAGCGCGGCGCGCGCGAGCGCACGGTTCTGCGCCTCGGCCACGGCGGCCTCCGCCTCGCGCTTCTTCGTCTCCGCCGTGAGGTAGGCCTCGGCCTGCTTCACCTGCAGCGCGGAGTTCGTGGCGGCCACGCGCGCCTGTGCGTCGGCCTCGCCGGCGACCGCGGTCGCATTCGCCTCGGCGAGCGCGACGCGGCGCTTCTGATCGGCCGACGCCACCGCGGCCTCGCGGCGCGCCTTCGCCTCCGCCTCGCCGGCGAGCGCCGTCGCGTCGGCCGCGGCGAGCGCGATGCGCTTCTTCTGCTCCGCCGACGCGACCTCGGCCTCCCGCTCGAACGCCGCCGTCTGCTCGGCGATCTGCTGCTCCTTGTCGAGCTGCGCGATGCGCGTCGCGCGCTCGCGCTGCGTCTCGCGGAGCGCGATCTCGCGCTGCGCCTCGGCCTCCGCCACCGCGGTGGCCTTCTCGCGGTTCGCGTTCGCGACGCGGATCTCACCGATCTTCTCCTGCTCGGCCACGTCGCCGCGCGCGGTCTGGATCGCCTGCTGCGCGGCCTGCTTGCCTAACGCGTCGAGGTAGCCGGCGCCGTCCTTCAGGTCCTTGATGTTCACGTTCAGCAGCATGAGCCCGATCTTCTTCAGCTCCGGCTCGAGCTGGTGCTGGACCTTGTGCAGGAACCCGTCGCGGTCGCGGTTGATCTCGTCGATGCGCATCGACGCGATGACCTGTCGCAGCTGGCCGACGATGATGTCGTGCGCGGTGCCCTCGATCTGGTCGAGGCGCATGCCCAGCAGTCGCATCGCCGCGTTCTGCCGCACCTCGGGCTCGTTGCCGATGGCGACGGTGAACACCGCCGGCACGCTGATGCGGATGTTCTCCAGCGACAGCGCGTCGTTCAGCGGGATGTCCATCTTGATCGGCTCGAGCGGCAGGTAGTTGTACTCCTGGATCACCGGCCACACGAACGCGCCGCCGCCGGAGACGCACTTCGCCGCGTTGCCGCCGCCGACGGATCCGGAGATCACGAGGATGCGGTTCGCCGGGCAGCGCTTGTAGCGCGACACGAACAGCGTCACCAGCCCGAGCACGACGGCGAGGCCGAGGATCGCGGCGACGAGCGCCGTCGACATCCCGGCGACGGGGTTGGAGACCTGGAGCAGGGCGAGCGGCAGGGACGACATGATCGAGGAGTCCTCAGTCGAGAGGGGTAGCGGGCGTACGAACGACTTCCAGCGTGTCGGGCGCGACGACGTCGACGACGGTCACCGGCGTCCCGGTGGGGAGCGCGCCCTCGCCGGTGACGGCCTGGTATTCGACGAGCCGGCCCTGGAGCGACAGCGTCACCTTGCCCGCCCCCGCGCGCGCGCCGGGGATCGGCACGTACACGGTGGCCGGCTGCCAGACCGCGTTCTCGATGCGCACCGTGCCGTCGGACTCGAGCCGCAGCATGAGCCGGAGCAGCACCGCCACGACGACGAGCGCCGCGACGCCGGCGACGACCGACAGGCCGAGCACCGCCGGCGTGCCCCAGCCGGCGCGCAGCAGCCCGTAGCCGGTGAGCCCGAAGAACGCGAGCCCGGCCGAGAGCGCCCGGAGGCTCCCGAGATGGAGCCCCTGGGCGGCGTCATGTGCGTGCGGCGCGTGGAGGTCGTGCGCGTCGTGGTCGAGGCCGAGCAGCGTGGCCACGAGCTGCAGGAGCACCACGCCGCCGCCGAGGAGGGCGCAGGCGAGGAAGAAGGTGGGCATCGCTCCGTAACACTACGTGTCGGCGGAGAACGGCGCCATATGTTTTTGGCTCACGCGGAGCCGCGGAGGACGCGGAGAACATCAAGAGCCAAGACCCGCGGATGAAAGGATGCCAGGATCTCTCGATCGTTTTCATCCCCAGGTCGTTGCTGTTCGAAGTGGAAGATCTCCGCGTTCTCCGCGGCTCCGCGTGAGACGAACCGCTCCAGTAGCGCGTCGTCGCCCCGCGCTCCAGCTTCGGCCGCCATGAAGCGAGCCCTCGTCATCCTTGCCCTCGCCGCGTGCGCCCGCGGCGCGCCGACGCCACGCGACGTCGACTGGCCGGTCACCGGCGGCGAGCCGGGGAACAGCCGCCACTCGCCGCTCGCCCAGATCGATCGAACCACCGTGAAGCGCCTGCGCGTCGCGTGGATCCACCACACGGGCGACGCGTCGCCGAGTGGCGGGACGCAGATCCAGGCGACGCCCGTCGTCGTGCACGGCGTGCTGTACGCGACGTCGCCGACGCTGCAGCTGCTCGCGCTGCGCGGCGACACCGGCGAGGAACTGTGGCGCTTCGACCCGTGGCAGGGCCAGCGGCGCGAGATCCACGCGAACCGCGGCGTCGCCTACTGGGAGTCGCCCGACGCGTCCGACCGGCGCGTGTTCGTCACCGCGGGCCGTCGGCTGTGGGCCGTCGACGCCGCGAGCGGCAAGCCGGTAGCGACGTTCGGGCACGGCGGGTGGGCCGACCTCGCGGATTCGTTAGGCAGAGACGTCGGCGGCGGGTACCTCATCGCGACGAGCCCCGGCGTCGTGTATCGCGACCTGCTGATCCAGGGCACGCGCGTCTCGGAGAGCGAGGGCGCCGCGCCGGGACACGTACGCGCGTTCGACGTGCGCACGGGCCGCGTGCGGTGGACGTTCCACACCATCCCGCGCCCCGGCGAGCACGGCGCCGAGACGTGGCCCGAGGGCGCGTGGAGCAGCGCCGGCGGCGCGAACTCGTGGCCGGGGATGAGCCTCGACACGCGGCGCGGCGTCGTCTTCGTGCCGTTAGGCTCGGCCACGCCGGACTTCTACGGCGGCGACCGCGCGGGGGCGAACCTGTACGCGAACGCCCTCGTCGCGCTGGACGCGGCGACGGGCCGGCGTCTGTGGCACTTCCAGACCGTGCACCACGACGTGTGGGACCGCGACCTCCCCACGGCGCCGAACCTCGTCACGCTCACGCGCGACGGACGCCGAGTCGACGCGGCCGCGCAGATCACGAAGTCGGGGTTCGTCTTCGTGTTCGATCGCGAGACGGGTCGGCCGCTGTTCCCGGTCGAGGAGCGCCCGGCGCCGCCGTCCGATCTGTCGGGCGAGCGCACGTGGCCGACGCAGCCGATCCCGGTGAAGCCGGCGCCGTTCGCGCGCCAGTCGATGACCGAGGCGGATCTCACCGACCTGTCGCCCGCGGCGCACGACTCCGCGCTGCACCGCTTCCGCACGCTCCGTCACGGCGGTCTGTTCGACCCGCCGAGCCGCGAGGGGACGGTGGTGCTGCCCGGGTTCGACGGCGGCGGGGAGTGGGGCGGCGCCGCGGTGGACCGCGAGACGGGCGTGCTGTACGTGAACGCGAGCGACGTCCCGTGGATCGCGGCGATGCGCGAGGTCCCCGCACCGGCGACATCGACCACGGCACGCACCGGCGCCGACGTCTATGCGGCGAACTGCGTCGCGTGCCACAAGGCCGACCGCCGCGGCGACGGCGACCGCGTGCCGTCGCTCGTCGGCGTCGGCGCGCGACTCTCGACGGACCAGATCCAGCAGGTGATCCGGCGCGGTCGCGGCTTCATGCCCGCGTTCCCGAGCCTCACCGACCAGGAGACGCGCGCGGTGGCGGCGTATCTGTTAGGCGCCACGACGGACGCCGGCGCCGCCTCTCGTTCCACACGCTACCGGTTCGCCGGCTACGAGCGGTGGCGCGGCCCGGACGGCTATCCGGCGATCAAGCCGCCGTGGGGAACGCTGAGCGCGATCGACCTCAACACGGGCGAATATCGGTGGCGCATCCCGTTAGGCGAGCACGCCGCGCTCACCGCGAAGGGGATCCCGCCGACGGGCACGGAGCAGTACGGCGGTCCGATCGTCACCGCGGGCGGGCTGGTGTTCATCGCGGCGACCATGGATGAGAAGATCCGCGCCTTCGACAAGGACAGCGGCGCGCTGCTGTGGGAAGCGCCGCTGCCCGCCGCCGGCTACGCGACGCCGAGCACGTATGCCGTCGGCGGGCGGCAGTACGTGGTGGTCGCGGCCGGGGGCGGGAAGCTCGGCACGCGGTCGGGGGACGCATACGTGGCGTTCGCGCTGCCGGAGTGAACGGCGCGGACCCATGACTGGAGTCGGAGGGTCCGGGGAAAGCACTGTCGAGGGTCGGGTACTAGTCGTCCTCCCACGCGCGGCGGTCGTTCCGCTCCTCGCGCTCGCGCGCGCCGTGTCCGCCGAGACCGACACGCTGCCGAACGCGCCCCTCACCCGATGAACTCCGAGATGACCTGCGGCGTGGCCGCCGGCGCTGTTAGGCACCTGCGTGCTGCCGGGGATCGGCTCGGCCTGCGGCGTGGCACTCGCCGAAGCGAGACGCCGGAGGCGCGACGCGAGGTCGCCAACGTGCTGCGTGAAATCGAACATCGCTCGTCCTCCTGTGAGTCGATGGTGGGTGGATGGGCGGCGCTGTCGCGCCGCGTGGGGCTCCGCGCGTGGCACGGTCCCTCGCGTTCAGGACGCGGATCACGCGGATCTCGCGGATCGGATCGAGGCTCACGCCGTGAGCCTATCCGCGGGATCCGCGTCATCCGCGTTCCAAACGCGAGGTGCCGTGAAGCACACGGAGTCGCGCCCGATCGGATGAAGGGTGCGCTCGGCCCTGGTTCCCCAGGAATTCCAGGTTCAATGGAGGGGTAACCGAGTCGCGGCGACCCGATCGAGCGAGTCGCGAAGGTGGGACCGGGAGCGGCGGGTCTCTCACCCGCATCGCCGCCTCGTTAGGCCCACGGTCGCCGGCCCTCGTCGGGCAAAGGGCTTCCGTGGCGAGGCGATGCTCTGATCGTGCTCGTTGAGCTACGCGTCCCGGCGGCGCGCGGCAATAGCCCATACGCGCCGAACGAAGAGTGGAAGTACCGGCGGGACTCGAACCCGCGGCCTCGAGATCCGATGAGCCTCGACCATCGGCCCGCTCGACCACGTGGTCATGCGGGCAAGGGAACGGTGAGGACAGTCTCGCGCTCTAACCGACTGAGCTACGGTACTTCCGATCGAAGTGGTGAAGACGCGGCAGACCCGGCGGCGGACGCCCACGCGTGGGCGTGAGAACCCGCTACCGGAGCGCCGCGAGTACGTCGTCGCCGAAGTACAGGGCGACGTACTGCTGCTGGAGCGCCGTGAGCCGGCGCACCGGCCACGCCAGCCGTGCGAAGTGCGGCGCGACGAGTGCGACGTCCGCGCGCAGTGGCATGCGCGCCTCCTCGGGCGTGCGGTCCGCCTTCCGGCCGTTGCAGCGGCGGCAGGCGGTGACGCAGTTCTCCCAGCTGTTCGTCCCCCCGCGCGACGTGGGGAGCACGTGGTCGCGCGTGAGGAACTCGCGGACGCCGAGCTCGCGCTCATGGCGCCCGCAGTAGGCGCAGCGGTACTCGTCGCGCGCGAACAGCCACGTGTTCGTCACGCCGCGGCGGTGCCGGCGCGGGACGGCAACGTGACTGACGAGCCGGAGCACCGCGGGGCGCCGGAGCTCGCGCTCGGCGGCGCGCACGGTGCGCCCCTCGTCTTCCACGATCTCCGCCTTCCCGGCGAGCACGAGCCGCATCGCGCGGGAGAGTGTGATGAGCGGGGCGAGCGGCTCGTACGACGCGTCGAGCAACAGACACTGCGCGGGCATTGGCCACCTCCTGGGGCCGTGAGGGATGAAGTACCGTCGGCGAGCGTGCGACGATGCAGGCGCCTAACGGACGGAACCAGCGGGGCTCGAACCCGCAGCCTCCCGGTAGACAGCCGGGCGCTCTGGCCGATTGAGCTATGGCTCCAAGGCGTGGTCCGCCGCCGGCACGACGTCGCGGCGCGCCCGAACGGTGGGAGTCGCGTTTCCGTCCGCACGGGCGTCCGCTCCGCCGGTCGACGGCGGACCACGGTATTGCAGGGAACTGCCAACTGCGTTGTTGCTTTCCCCCGACCTTCACTTGTCAAACAGCGGTCGTGCCGCCGTGCGACGCGCTGAAACGCAACGCGCCCCACCTCGCCGATGGCGCAGGTGGGGCGCGAGTCGTCGCTCCCGATCCGGTGACGGAGGACGACGCGCTACCGCGCGCGGCCTCCGGTCGGAACACCTGCCCATCTTCGATCTCGCGGGCCACCCAGACCTCGCTCGTGGCCCATCCGCGCATGGCGGTCGTACGTCACGACGATCGCCGACCCTCTCGCACGCACGGCTCCCCACGCCGCGCCGAGCGGCGCGGCCGCGACCGCGCCCGACCGGACGACGCCGGTGGGACACGGAGTGGCGAGTGGGAGCTGCGATGCGAGCGCGGTCATCTCGTTCGTCGAATGCGGTCGAGGGTGATTGCCCTGAAACGCGAAAGTCGCGCCTCCGATGGTCTGCCCGACGCGACGTGTGTCGCTTCGGGTGATCCGCTGGGCCGACGCATGCACGTCGGGCAGAAGGATCGTGAACATCGGGACGCGACTCCCAGGGCGCGCAGTGTACAAGCACCCGTATCGCCTGTCAAGCAGGGCGCGCGCGCCGTTAGGAGACCGTCGCGCGGACGCCACACCCCTGGTGCGCTCTAGACGAGTCACGTCCGCGGCCCCACTATGGGGGCCCCAGCAATCGCCGCGTCGTCGTCTCCCCGTCTCCCCGCATGCCCGCCCCCACCCACGCGCATCGGACCGTGCATCGCATCGAGCCCGGCGACCACGTGGTCGTGTGCGGGGCGGGGCCGGCGGGACTCACCGCGGCCTACCAGCTCGCGAAGCAGGACGTCCCCGTCACCGTCCTCGAGAGCGACCACGTCGTCGGCGGGATCTCGCGCACGGTGCAGCACGACGGCTACCGCTTCGACCTCGGCGGACACCGCTTCTTCACGCGCATCGCTCCGGTGCAGGCGATGTGGGAAGAGCTGCTCGGCGACGACCTGCTCGACGTGCCGCGCCTGTCGCGCATCCACTACGCGGGAAAGTTCTTCCACTACCCGCTGCGGGCGGGGAACGCGCTCAAGGGACTCGGCCCGCGCGACGCGATCCGCATCCTCGCGAGCTACGCCCGCGCGCGTCTCCGCCCGTCGCCGGTCGAGGAGAACTTCGAGCAGTGGGTGACGAACCGCTTCGGGCGGCACCTCTACGAGATCTTCTTCAAGACGTACACGGAGAAGGTGTGGGGCATTCCGTGCACGGAGATCCGCGCCGAGTGGGCCGCGCAGCGCATCCAGAACCTGTCGCTCACCCGCGCCGTGCTGTCGGCGAACCCGCTCACGCGCCGCGCGGGCGACGTGCGCACGCTCATCGACTCGTTCAAGTATCCGCGCCTCGGCCCCGGACAGATGTGGGAGCGGTGCCGCGACCGCATCGTCGAGCGCGGGGGCGAGGTGCGCACCGGGCATCGCGTCACGGCGCTCGAGGTGCGCGACGGCCGCGTCGTGGCCGCGCGCGTCGCGGGCCCCGACGGCGAGGAGCGGATCGAGGCGCAGCACGTCATCTCCACCATGCCGCTCGACACGCTCGTCGCCGCGCTCGGCGACGCGGCGACGCCGGACGCGCGCGCCGCGGCGAGTGGGCTGTCGTTCCGCGCGCTGCTCGTCGTCGCGCTCGTCGTCGACGACGAGACGCCGTTTCCCGACAACTGGATCTACGTGCACACGCCGCACTTCCGGGTCGGGCGCGTGCAGAACTTCCGGAACTGGAGCGCGGCGCTCACGCCGGAGCCGGGGCGCACGTGCCTCGGCATGGAGTACTTCTGCACCGAGGGCGACGACGTCTGGTCGCTCGACGACGCGGCGCTCGTGCAGCTCGCGACGCGCGAGTTGGGCGCGCTCGGCCTCGCCGGCGGTGCGCGCGTCGTCGACGGCGTGGTGGTCCGCGTGCCGAAGGCGTACCCGGTCTACGACGCATCGTACCGCGCGCGCGTCGACGTCGTGCGCGGCTGCCTCGACGCGATCCCGAACCTGCACACCGTCGGGCGGAACGGGATGCACAAGTACAACAACCAGGACCACTCCATGTACACCGCGATGCTCACCGTGGAGAACCTCTGCGGCGCGTCGCACGACGTGTGGGCGGTGAACACCGACAGCGAGTACCACGAGGCACAGCGCGTCGTGCCGCGCGAGGCGCGCCGCACGGGGCCGGCCTTCGTGTTCGGGCGCGCGGCGTCGCGCGCGCCGTCGGAGGCGTGAGGGAGGCGTGACGGAGCGCTCGTCGATGTCGCTGCCCCTGCTCTCCGTCGTCGTCCCCGCGCGCGACGCCGGCACGACGCTGGGCCGCTGCCTCGCGGCGCTCGCGGCGAACGACCTGCCGCGCGCGCGGTGGGAGCTCGTCGTCGTCGACGACGGCAGCACCGACGACACGGCGCGGATCGCGGCGCGCTACGCGGACGTCGTGCTGTGCACGACCGGACGCTCGGTCGGGCCGGCGGCGGCGCGCAACCGTGCCGTCGCGGCGTGTCGCGCCGACATCGTCGTCTTCGTCGACGCCGACGTGTGCGTGCATCGGGCCACGCTCCGCCGCTTCCACGAGATCCTGACGCGCGCGCCGGACGTCGCGGCGGTGTCGGGCGCGTACGACACGACGCCCGCGGACCGGGGGTTCGTGTCGCAGTACCGCAACCTGCTGCACCACTGGGTGCACGCGACGCACGGCGGCGCGGCGGAGACGTTCTGGACGGGCTGCGGTGCCGTCAGGCGATCGGCGTTCCTCGACGTCGGCGGCTTCGATGCGCGGCGCTACCCTCGGCCGCAGATCGAGGACATCGAGCTCGGCTACCGACTGCACGACCGCGGCTACCGGCTCGAGCTGCGCCCCGACGTGCAGGGCACGCACCTCAAGCGCTGGACGTTCCGCGGCATGCTCGTCACCGACGTGCGCGACCGCGGCATCCCGTGGATGCGGCTGCTCCTCGAGCGGCGCCGCGCGCTCGCCCGCGGGCCGTTGAACGTCGCGATGACGGAGAAGGCGCTCACCGCGCTCTGCGCCGCGGCGGCGGCGACGTCGCTGCTCGCCGTCGCCACGCGCGACGCGCGCTGGCTCACCGGCAGCGCCGCGGCGCTCGGCGCGATCGTGGTCTCGGACGCGGCGCTGTACCGATGGTTCCTGCGCGAGCGGGGATGGTGGTTCGCGCTGCGCACGGTCCCCATGCGCATCGTGTACTTCGCGGGCAACGCGCTCGCGGCGACCGTCGGCTGCGTCGCGCACGTCGCGGCGCGGGGGCGTTAGGCATGGAGCTGTCGCGTCCGGCGCTGCGCGCGTCTCCGCGGCGGCGCGGCTGGACGCGTCTGTCGGCCGAGGTGCGCCACGCCGGCGGCGACGCCGAGGAGCTGTGGCTGGAGGTGCCCGACGCCCACGCCGCGGCGCTCGCGACCGCCGGCGATCCGTTCCTCGCCTGGCTCGCGCCGCTCGCCGCGGTGCGCGGCGAGCCGCTGCGGCTCGACGCCGAGACCGACCGCGCGCTGCTCGACAACGTGCGCGAGGTGCTGCGCGTCTGGCGCTCGTGGTACCCGCAGCTCGGCGACGTCGCGCTCGATGCGCCGCCGCGTCCGTGTGCACCGGGCGCGCCGCGCACCGCGTCGTTCTTCACCGGCGGCGTCGACTCGTTCTTCACCGCGTTGCGGCACGCGGCGGGCGACGGCACGCCGACGTCGGTGCGGATCGACGATCTGGTGTTCGTGCACGGCTTCGACATCCCGCTCGCGAACGATGCGGGGTTCGCGCGCGCGGCCGCGTCGCTCGAGCGCGCGGCGGACGCGATGGGCAAGCACCTCGTGCTCGCGGCGACGAACCTGCGCGAGACACGCTTCGCGGCGACCGACTGGTCAAAGCTCTCGCACGGCGCGGCGCTCGCCGGCGTCGCGCACGCGCTCGGCGCGCGCTACGGCACAGTGCTCATCGGATCCTCGGCCGGGTACCGCGATCTCCGCTTCTGGGGCTCGCACCCGCTCACCGACCCGCTGTTCACGTCGTCGCGCGTGCGCGTGGTGCACGACGGCCCGGCGTTCATGCGCGTGGAGAAGACGGAGTACGTCGCGCGCTCGCCGATCGCGCTGCGCCACCTGCGCGTGTGCTATCAGTCGCCGACGGGCGACAACTGCGGCCGGTGCAACGGCTGCTACCGCACGATGCTCGCGCTCGAGGCGTTGGGCGCGCTCGACGCGTGCGCGACGTTCGACCGCGCGTGGCTCGACCTCGACCAGGCGGGACGCATCTACTGCCGGCGCGACTTCGACGTGCGCCAGTTCGGCTACGTGCGCGACCTCGCCCGCCGGTGCGGCCGCCCCGACATCGAGGCGGCGATGGATCGCTCGCTGCGCGACTCGGAGAAGCTCACGCGCGGACTGGCGCGCTGGAAGCGCATCGGCCACGTGCCGCTGCTCTGGCGGTTGGGCAAGGCCCGCGAGCGGCGGCTGCTGCGCGGGTGGATCGTGTAAGAGCTTGAACCGCAGAGGACGCAGAGGACGCAGAGGAGAACCACTTTTGTTGGTTTCCTCTGCGTCCTCTGGGTCCTCTGCGGTTCATTCACGCACGAGCCGTCGCCACCAGGGCTCTCGCCGCCGCAGCCGCATCTCCTGGTGCGCGAGCGCGCGGCGAATGACCCGTACCAGGTCATCGCGTCCCTGCGCCGCGAGCGACGGCGTCACCTCGGCGAAGAAGATGCGCGTCGCGAGCGAGTCCGCGTAGGCCACGCGCTCCACCGCCTCCGGCGTGACGTCGCGCGTCGGGAACGGTGCGCGGTCCAGTGCGCCGACGGCGAGGAACTCGAGCATCGTGCGCACGCACTTCTCGCACTGCCCGCAGTTCTGGACCGGTCCGTCGGGGACGCGGATCATGAAGCAGCAGCGCAGCGCCGCGAGCCCCTCGGGCCACCCCGCGAGCAGGCGCACCTTCTCAAGCCGCGGCAGCGTCGCGTGCGCCGAGTGCACGTCCAGCGCGTGCGACGCGTGGAAGGCGTCGACGAGCGCGTTGGGCACCACGGCCGGCGCGAGCCCCGCTCCCGCGCTCGCGACGGCAAGCGATCGGAGGCGCGGCGTCATCGCGTGCCCCACCGACGCGAGCGGCGCCGAGTGCGTCGCGTGGCACCACGCCTCGTACGTCGGGAACAGCGGCCGCACGTTCGTCGCCGCCGTGACCAGCGTGACGCCGGTCGCCTCGCACAGCGCGGCGAGACGCGCGCGCGCTGCACCTCGTACGCCGCGAGTCGCTCCGGCCGCGCCACGCCGTCCGCGTAGTCGTACGTGTTGAGGCCGAACAGGAATAGCCCGTCGGTGAACCGCGCGGGGTGGCCCGCCGGCACGGTGCGTGTGTTCAGGTACAGCAGCGTCAGCGCATCGACGCCGCCGGAGAGGCACACCGCGGCACGTCGCTCGCCGCGCGATGCGTTAGGCACCGGCGGCGTGCGCTCCGTCGCCTCGATCGCGACGGGGCGGAGCTGCGGGTACCATTCGTGCCCGAGCGCCATCGCGGTGCGCACGCCGTCGGCGAGCCGCGGGCAGACGTCCCCCTCGACCGCGAGCCGGCGCTCGCCGAACCACAGCGCGAGCGGGTACGCCGCGAGCAGCGCCGCGTCGGGCGACGCGGTGACGTCGTCGGCGAGCGCCGCGGGCCACTCGTGCGCGATCACGTCGTCGTCGCGCTGCCGGTCCTCCCACGTCACCCGCGTCTCGAATCGCACGACGTCGCCGCGACGCTCGACGGTCGGCCGCGTCAGCCGCACGCGGGGTCTCCCTGCACCCCGGCGTCGCGCAGCGCACGCCAGAGCATGAAGCCGACGAGCAGCTTCGGCCCGAATCCGTCCCTGATCGGATCGCGGTGCGACGCGTCGCGCGCCGGCGGCGGCACCAGCTCGGCCAGCGCCGCGGGGTCGAACCACTCGGCGAGCAGCGGGCGCGCCGGCTCGGCGGCCTCGCGCACCGCGCGCCAGCCGGGATTGTCGAAGTCGTACACGCGCACGTAGTACCGTCGCTCGCGCGCCCAACCCGCGCGGTGGGTGGACGCGGGGCGCAGCCGACCGAGCGCCGCGCGCACCCGCCAGCCTAACGACGGCGTCAGCGGCTGCACGTCGTGCGCGTTGTGGTCGAACGGGAGCCGCGCGAGCTGCGGGAACCGCCGCCGGAACAGCGCGTCCTGCAGCCTGCGCTCGGCGAGCGACGCGCGTGGCAGCGCGAGCGTCGTCGCGAACAGCGCGCGATCGAGCACGGGGAGCACCGGCCACGCGCCGAACGACATCCGCCACGGAACGCTCCCCGCGTGGAAGCGGCAGTACGCGCGCACGAACCACCGCCACGAGCGCTCGCTGGGGTCGGTGGTCGTCGCGTCGTAGTCGCGCGCGATCGCGTGCGTCACGTCGGCCACGCGGGCGCGCGCCGCATCGTCGCGCAGCAGCGCACGCAGCCGGTCGGGAGCGACGGCGCGCGCCGCGGCCCACGCGAGCATGGCGTCGCGCTCCGGCGGACGCGCGCCGAGGTGGCGGATGTCGAACAGGTACCCCGACATGAGCGCCGCATCGTCGCCGAGTGGGGCGAGCGCGTCGAGCGTCCCCCACGTGTGCATGCTGCTCATGCCGCCGCCGAGCTGCTCCCACCGCGCGCTGCGCTCGGCCCATCGCGGGTACGCGTCGAACGGCGCCGCGTGCACGTGGTGCGGGATGCCTAACGCGCGCGCCGCGCCCGCCGCGCACCGCGCCTCGTTGTCCCCCGGCGCGCCGAGCGTCACCGCGCCGACGGGTGACCGCCGCTCGGCGAGGTAGCCGGCGAGCATGCGCGAGTCGCGTCCGCCGGAGAGCAGCACCGCGACGCGCGGGTGCGGCGCGGTGTGCCGCCGTACTGCCTCCGCCAGCGCCGCGTCGAACCGCTCCACCTGGTCGGCGAACGGCGCCGTCTCGGTCGCGTCGTACTCGGGTAGCGCGTACTGCCGCGTCTCGCGCGGCGCCGCGCGCGCCCGCCAGCGGAGCAGCGCGCCCGGCGAGAGTCGACGCACGCCGGCGAGCAGCGCGCGTCCGTCGAACGGCCCGCCCGTGAGCAGGTGGCCGAGCAGCGCGTCGGCGTCGAGCGCGTCGCGGAACGACGGATGCGCGCGGAACGGCTCCGGCGACGAGCCGACGAGCCGCACCTCGCCGGCCGATGCGTGGTACACGGGGAAGAGCCCGAGCAGGTCCGCACCGACGACGATCTCCTCGCCGCGCACCACCGCCGCGGCGTGAAAGCCGTCGAACGCTGCGTTGTGCGCGCCCGGCCCGGTCCACGCGCGCGCGACGTCGGACGCCGAGGCGCGTCCGCGGTCGCCGTCGCCTAACGCGTCGCCCCACACCACGCCCGCCGCGCCGGCGCCTCCCTCGACCGCGGCCCGCCACACGCTCACCGGCGCCGACGCCGCGGCGCGCCACACGATCGTCGCGCACCCGACGTCGACGCGGCCGCCGCGCAGGCCGGGCACGGGCGCGAGCGACGTCGCGGCGCGCGCGAGGAACGCGTCGCGGCGCGCGGGGTCGGGATCCGAGACGAGGAGGAAGGACGCGATGGGCGAGCGCTGCGTGCGCGCCGTGAGAGGGAGGGAGGTGCTCCGAATGTCGGTGCGACGCGCGATCGCCGCAATCAGCGATCCGGTGCGAGCCATCGCCCGAGCGCGTGCAGCACACGCGTCGCGGCGGCGCGCACGCGCGCGCGCGGCGACGTGGCCGCGACGTAGTCGGCGAGGAACGCGGTGGTCCAGAGCAGCCGGCGCCGTCCGCCCACGCCGCGCCGTGCGAGCGCCGCGAGCCGGGCGCGCCGCGCGTTCGCCGCGCCGATGCGCCGCTTCGCCGGGTCGCGGCTCTGCGACCCCGGCACCTCGCGGTAGCGGTACAGCACCGCGTCCACGAACACCGGCGGCGCGAGCTCCTCCAGCTTGTAGACGAGGTCCCGGTCCTCGGCGTACAGCATCGCGTCGTCGAGCCCCGCGGTCCGTCGATACGCGGTGCGGCGGAAGCTGAGGACGTGGCCCACCGTCGCGTGCCAGAGCGACCAGCCCCCCGGCGGCAGCGCCGATCCGTGGACCGCGTGCGTGCGCGTCAGCGTCTCGTCGCACGCGGCGAACCGCGAGTACACGAGCGCCGCGTCCGGGTGCGCGGCCCATGCGTCGAGCAGCCGCGCGGTCGCGTCGGGCGTGAGCGCGTCGTCGGCGTCCACGATCGCGACGACGTCGGTCGGCGCCTCGTCGATCAGCCGGCGCAGCGCGGCGATGTATCCCCGGTTCGTGGTGTGGCGCACGAGCAACACTCGATCGTCGAGGCATCGCGCGATGACGTCGACCGAGTCGTCGGTGCTCCCGTCGTCGAGCACCACGGCGCGCCACCGGTCGTCGGTCTGGCCGCGCAGCGACGCGAGGCAGTCGCCCACGTAGCGCGCCTGGTTGTGGTTCGCGACGAGATAGGTGATCGCGTCAGCCATCCCGGGCCAGATCGCGCGCGGCCGCCACCGCCTCGGCGAGCGACGTGGCGTGCCGCACCCCGACGACGTCGTGCGTCCACGCGGCGTGGAAGCCGGCGAGCTTGCCGTGCGCGTCGTCGAGCAGCACGTGCGGGATGCCGAGCAGCAGGGCGAGGATGTGGCCGTGCAGCCGGTCGGTAATGACCGCGCGGCCGGCGGCGAGCATGCGCAGGCCGCGCCGCAGCCGCTGGCGCGCGAGCGGGCCGTAGGTCGTCCGCGCGAGCATCGCCGCGCCCGGCCGCCGCTTGCGCACCGCGGCGGTGAGCCGCCAGTTCAGCCGCCGCAGCGCGGTCTCCGGCTCGTCCATCCAGTCCACCGTCGGCACGCCCGCGTCGTTAGGCGCCGTCGCCGCCTCGGCGTCGGTGCGCGCGAGGCGCACGACGTCGTGGTCCGGCGCACGCGGCCGACGCAGGGAGCCGAGGCAGAACGCCATGTCCGGGCACAGCCTCGCGTCGGCGCCGAGCTCGCGCCGCGCGATCTCCAGGCTCGGCGCGTCGCGCACGAGCAACGTGAGCGCGGGGTGCGCGCGCACGACGTCGCGCGCGCGGCGCAGCGCGGCGGGGTCGCGGAAGTGGATCGTCTGCGGGAGCTGCACGACGCGGTTCGCGGGGAACGACCGGATCACGTCCTCGCGCACCGCCTGCACCGACGGCCACAGGTCGCCGAAGTTGCCGCCGCCGGCGAGGAGGATGGTGCCGCCGCCCACGCGGCGGGCGAGCGCCGCGCGGTCGTACGTCGCGAGGTCGCACACGTACGCGGGAGCCCCCACGCCTAACGCGCGCAGGCACGCGAGCTGGCCGAGGTAGATCGCCGAGTCGCCGACGTTCGGGTAGTTCGGGAAGTCGACGAGCGCGTGGGGCGCGGAGCCGAGCAGCGGCCCGACGGTCGCGAGCACCGTGTCGCGCAGCGCCTCGACGGCGCGCTGGGGTTGGACGGGGCGCGACACTGCGTCTATAGTAGCCATCGCCCGGCCCAACCTACACCGGGTGCTTCCTCCCGCCACCACACCGACGTCCATGTGCGGCATCGCCGGGCTGCTGTCGTTCGAGGCCGACGCCGCGCGGTGGCGCGCGACGATCGACCGATCGATCGCGCTCGTCGCGCGCCGCGGCCCGGACGACGTCGGTGCGTGGGGCGACGACGCGTGCCTCCTCGGCTTCCGCCGCCTCGCGGTGCTCGACCTCACGCCGGCGGGGCACCAGCCGATGCTCGACCCGAGCGGCCGCTTCGCGCTCGTGTGCAACGGCGAGATCTACAACTTCCGCGAGCTGCGTGCGGAGCTGCGGCGCGACGGCGTCTGCTTCCGCTCCACCGGCGACGCCGAGGTCGCGCTGCACGCGCTGATCCGGTGGGGCCCCGACGCGCTGCGGCGGTTCGACGGGATGTTCGCGCTCGCGTTCTACGATTCGGCATCGCGCCGGCTGCTGCTCGCCCGCGACCACGTCGGCATGAAGCCGCTGTACTACCTGCGCGTCGCGCGGGGGCTCGTCTTCGGGTCGCAGTACGACCAGATCCTCGCGCACCCGTGGGCCCGCGCGAGCGCGCTGCGCAGGGACGCGCTCGGGCTGTTCCTGCGCTTCGACCAGATCCCGGCGCCGTACGCGGTGCACGACGATGCCGCGATGCTCGAGCCGGGCGCGTGGCTCGCCGTCGACGCCGCGGGACGCACGGAGCGCGGCCGCTTCCACGACTTCCCGCGCGACCGCGAGCCCGACCTGCGCGGCGACGACGCGCTCGAAGCGGTGGAGTCGGCGGTCGCCGCGGCGGTGCGCCGCCACGTCGTGAGCGACGTACCGTTAGGCACCTTCCTCTCCGGCGGTGTCGACTCGCCGCTCGTCGCCGCGCTCGCGCGGGAGACGCTCGGCACGTCGATCCCCGCGTTCACGCTCGCGACCGGCGATCCGGCGACCGACGAGTCGACCGACGCCGCGGCGTACGCGCGCGCGATCGGCCTCGCGCACACCGTGCGGCGCATCGACGACGGCGAGGTGCTCGCGCTCGTGACCGAGGCGCACGACGCGTGCGCCGAGCCGTTCGCGGACTACTCGATCCTGCCCACGCTCGCAATCTCGCGGCTCGCCCGCGAGCGCGTGACGGTGATGCTCTCCGGCGACGGCGGCGACGAGCTGTTCTGGGGATATGCCGACCGCTCCGCGTCCGTGCTGCGGATCGCGCGCCACTTCCGCGAGCCGCGCCTGTTGCGAGCGGTCCGGCACGTCGCGTCGGCGCGCGACGACTGGGGGCTGCTGCATCGCACGATCGGCGACGTCTACTGCACCCACCACGGATCCGTCAGGCGTCGGACGCTGCGTGCGGCGCTCCCCGAGCTGCCGCCGCTTCCCGACGACTACACGGCGTTCGACTACGACGACTGGGACGAGGGGCGCACCGCGCGCTGGATGCGCTGGCTCGAGGTGCGCATGCACCTGCCGCGCATCCTGATGAAGGTGGACCGCGCGAGCATGCACCACGCGCTGGAGGTGCGCATGCCCCTGCTCGACCGCGAGGTCGTCGACGTCGCGTCGCGCGTGGACTGGGCGACGTGCCTCGACGCGTCGAGCGGCATCGGCAAGCGGCCGCTGCGTCACGCGCTCGCCCGCCACGTACCGCACCAGACGACGGCGAAGCGCGGCTTCACCGTGCCGATCGACGCGTGGTTCCGCGGCCCGCTCCGCGCGCTGTTCGAGGACGCGGTGCTCGGCCGCGCCGAGATCTGCGGGGTGCCGTTGGGCCGACGTGCGCTGCGCGCGATGCACGGCGAGCACCAGCGCGGCGCCGCGAGTCACGGCTGGCTGTTCTGGCGGCTGTTGAGCCTCGCCTTGTGGGCGGAGCGCCACGGACGGCCGACCACGACGTGAGCCGGCGGATCCTCGTCGCCTGCTACGAGCCGCCGGGCTACGGCGGCGCGAGCACCGCGACGTACGCGCTGTACGAGCGGCTGCGCGCGGAGACGTCGTGCGCCGCGTACGTGAGCCTCGTCGACGGATCGCTCGAGCCGTTCCTGCGCGAGCGGTTCGGCGACGCGTATGGCAACCCGCGCGCGCTCCCCGACGTCCACACCCACGTGCTCGCGCGGCGCTTCCACGATCCGCAGCCGCGGCTCGCGGAGCTCGTGCGCACGGTCGCGCCGGACGTGGTCCTCGCCGTCGGCTACATCGCCGCGCTCGTGCTGAAGCACGCCGCGCCCGACACCCCGCTCGTGTTCCTGACCGCGGGATGCGACCAGATCGACGCGTACCTCGCCCGCTACGGCGACGCGACCGCGGTGCTCGACGCGCTCCGCACGACGGAGCGACCCATGCTCTTCCACGCGCTCGAGCGCGAGGCCGTGGAGCGCGCGGACCTCGTCGTCGCGCACGCGCCGCTCGTGCACGAGCTGCTGCGCCGCTTCTACCCGACACACGCGGGGAAGCTGTACCCCGACGTCGTGTGGATGGCCGAGTGGATCCACGGCGAGGCCGCGCGCCACGCGGACCTCGCGCGCCCGTTCGACGAGCGCGACGTGGATCTGCTGTTCGTCGCCAGCCGGTGGAACCGCCCGGAGAAGAACCTCCCGCTCGTGCGCGCGATCGTCGCCGGCTGCCCCGAGCTGCGGTCGCACGTCGCCGGGCTGCTCGACGATCCGTTAGGCGGCGCGGTCGCCCACGGCCTCGTCGCGTCGCGGCGCGAGCTGTTCGCCCTCATGGGACGCGCGCGGGTGGTCGTCGGCCCGTCCGCGTGGGACGCGGCGCCCGGCATCCTGTTCGAGGCCGCGGCGCTCGGCGCGAACGTCGTGACGTCGCCCAACAGCGGCAACTGGCCGCTCTGCCACCCCGACCTGCTCGTCGAGCCGTACACGGCGGACGCGTTCATCGACCGCGCACGCCGGGCCGTCCGGCGTCCGTACGCGAGCCGCGTCGACGCGATCCTCGGCGCGAGATCCTACCGCACGCTGGTCGACATCCTGGCCGTCGTGTGACGCGGCTTCCGTCGCGCCACGCTGGGCTCCACGTACGTGTTCTGGAGGACGGAAGAAGGACTGAAGAGGGATTGAAGAAGGAGAACACCAACGGAGTTGTTGGTCCTTCTTCAGTCCTCCTTCAGTCCTTCTTCAGTCCCACGCACACTCGTACGTGGAGTCGTGAACCGGCGCACCCGCCGCGCGGCGTCGCCGAGCTTCCCACGCAGCGCCTCGGCCGGCGACGGCAGCAGCGGCCGCAGCACCGCGAGATCCTCGTCGATCGTCGCGCCCCCGCCCAACGCGCCGCGCGCGAGGCCGGCGAGCGCGATCCAGTGCAGCCGGTCGCCGCTCTCCTCGATGTCCCGCCACGCACGCGCGAACGCGTCGAACGCGCCGGCACGGCGGAGCGCGGCGCCTAACACATGGTGCTGCCGGAACAGCGCCTCCGGGCGCGCCGACAGCCACACGCCGCGCCCCCACGCGCGTTCCGGATGCTCGCCGCCCGCCGCGACGAACGCCTCGTAGCTCGCGTATCCCGCGTCGGCCTGCGGGAGGCCGAGCAGATCGGCGTCGCCGCCGGCGAGGATGCCGTGCACCATCGCGACCCGCGCGAGCGTCGCCTGCGGGTGCCGACTCCGCCGCAGCTCGCCGAGGTGCCAGCGGAGCGCCGAGGCGTCGCGGTGGTGGCGGTGGCGCGCGCCCTCCAGCAGGTACTTCGCGTATGTGTAGCGCGCGTCGTACGCCGGCTCGTGCGTGCCGAGCGTGTGCCACCGCCCGCGGTCGTCGCCCGCGAAGTCGAGCACGTACACGTCGCGCCATCCCGCGCGCCGGATCTCGGCCAGGAAGTCGGTGTCCGGCGACACGCTGTCGCGGAACGGCGCCGCGTCGAAGCACGCGCGGCGGAACATCTTCACGCCGCTCACGCGCCCCACGAGCGGGTCGCGCAGGAACGCCACCGCGACGCCGACGGCGGGGTCGGCGTGCATCGCCGCGCGCAGCGTCTCCACGCACCGCGCGTCGAGCGTCATGTCCGCGTCGAGCTGCAGCAGCAGCGGCGTGCGCACGCGCGACACGCCCTCGTTCAGCGCGCGGTGGAACGGGCGCACGTCGCGCACCTCCACCACTGCCGCCGGCGCTGCGGTCTGCCGCCGCACGCTCTCCCGCGCGCGATCCGCCGACGCCTCGCCGAGCGTCAGCAGCACCACCGTGACGTCGTCAGCAGACATCGCGGAACAGCCGCACGTACTCCCGCACGTTCGTGCGGATGTCGAACCGCGCCTCCACCGCGCGCCGCGCCTCCACCCCGAGCCGCGCGCGCCGCTCCGGGTCGTCGAGGAGCGCGAGCATCGCGTCGGTGAGCGCGTCGACGTCGCCGGGCGCGACGAGCACGCCGCTGCAGCCGTCGTCGACGATCTCCGGGATGCCCGTCATGCGCGTCGAGATCACCGGCAGCCCCATCGCCATGGCCTCGATGAGCGCGTTCGGCGTGATGTCCTTCGATCCGTTCGCCGCCTCCACGCACGGCAGCACGAACAGGTCGGCCGTTCGATACGCGTCGAGCACCTTGGCGAACGGCAGCGCGCCGCGGAAGCGCACGTGCGGCGCGAGGTCGAGCTGCCGGTGCAGCACGCCGAGCTGCACGCGGTACGCCGTGTACAGCGGCTCCTCCGGCCCGCCGATCACGTCGCACCGGAACGCGACGCCGCGGTCACGGAGCGCGGCGCACGCGCGCAGCAGCAGCGTGAGTCCCTTCGGCTCGATGAGACGCGCCACCGTGAGGATCCGCGCCACGCCGTCGTCGTTAGGCACGCGGAGCGGCACGAAGTCGGCCAGGTCGATGCCGTTGTGGATGCGGTGCACCTTCGCCCGCTCGCCGTCCGGCAGCAGCGCGCGCACGCCGGCCTCGTTGTACCGCGTGTTCGTCACCACGAAGCGCGCGTGGCGGAACTTCGTCGGCAGCGCGAACGCGGTGTCGTCGCGGTGCAGGTCGTGGGCGCGCGCCTGCACGCTGAAGCCGACACCCATGAGCCGCGACGCGACGAGCGCGACGAGCGCGTTCGCGTTCGCCCACGGCGAGTGCACGTGCCCCACGCCGAGCGCGCGCATCCGCGCAGCGACGGCGACGGCCTTGCCGAACAGCCGCGCGTCGGCGGCGAGCGACTTGTCGCGGTCGTAGCGGGTCACCGCGACGAACAGGGCGAGGCGCAGGAACGTCAGCGGGCGCCGCGCGAGGAAGCCCGCGGCCTGCGCGAGCAGTGCGGGGTATGACACGGGCAGCACGTACGCCGCGTATGGCAGCATGGTGGCGGTGGCGCGGTCGGGCGTCCGCGCGTCGTCGCGCTCGTCGGCCACCACCGCCACCGGCACCCCGGCCTCGACCAGCGCCGCCATCTCCCGACGGATGAACGTCTCGCTCAGCAGCGGGAAGCGCCACAGGTAGTAGCCGACCCGCGTCGGCCCGGCGGCCGCGGATCGCGTCGGCACCCCGCCCGACGTCGCGCCCGGCGTCGGGCCGTCGGGGCTCCAGTCGGCGAAGCGAGCCTCGAGCCGCTCCCGCAGCCGCCGTCGCGCCGCCTCCGCCGCGATGGCGATCCGTCGGCCGAGCGAGCGGCGCCGGGCGCGGGCCGCGCTCCAGAGGGTCGACGGTCTCAGGCGTTTCACGACGCAACGATGTGACGAGGGCCAGGTGAGAGCAATCGCCGCCCGAGACGGAAGTTTGCCCGCATCATGACGGCGCCGTAAGCTTCAGCACGTAACGAGACGTGGTACGGCCTGGAGGCGCATGGAGCAGAACGATCCGCAGGCCGCTGCGGACCTACTGAACTCGGGGGACGCGCTCCGCGCGGCGCTGAAGGGGCGCTACGTCGTGCAGCGCGAGCTCGGTCGTGGCGGGATGGCGACCGTGTACCTGGCCGAGGACCGCGAGCAGGGACGCACCGTCGCGGTGAAGCTCCTGCGCCAGGAGCTCTCGTTCGACACCGGCATCGAGCGCTTCCGGCGCGAGATCGAGCACGTCGGCCGGCTGAACCACCCGAACATCGTCCCCATCTACGACGCCGGGGACGCCGACGGCCGCCTGTTCTACGTCATGCCGTTCGTCGAGGGGGAGTCGCTCCGCCAGCTCCTCGTCCGGCGCGGCCAGCTCCCGCTCGAGGAGGCGGTCCGGTTCGTGGTCGAGGCCGGGGAGGCGCTCGCCTATGCCCACGAGCAGGGGCTCGTCCACCGCGACATCAAGCCCGAGAACCTCCTCATCTCGCGCGGCCACGCGCTCGTCTGCGACTTCGGCGTCGCGCGCGCGGTCGACGAGAGCAACGAGGCGCGTCTCACCGCGACCGGGCTCGCCGTCGGCACCAGCGCGTACATGAGCCCCGAGCAGTGGGGCGAGACGCGGCGCATCGACGGCGCGGCGGACCAGTACAGCCTGGCGTGCGTGCTCTACGAGCTGCTCGCCGGCGAGCCGCCGTTCATGGGGCCGACGCCGCACGCGATCATGGCGCGCCACTTCCAGGCGCCGGTGCCGTCGGTGTGCATCCTGCGCCCCGGCGTGCCGATGGGGGTCGACCAGGCGATCCAGCGCGCGCTCGCGAAGGTGCCGGCCGATCGCTTCCCGTCGATCGGGGCGTTCCTCGACGCGGTGCGGGCCGGGGTCGCGGGAGGCGTGACGTACGCCACGCCGCTCCAGCTGCCCGTCGCCACCGATACGCCTTCCGCGTCCGCCGCGCGCCCGGCGCCCGCGTGGCGTCGGCCGGTGCTCGCCGTCGTCGCCGCGGCGGTGCTCGGCGTCGCCGGCTTCCTTGCCGCGCGGCAGCTCCGGCACGACGCGCCCGCGGCCGGCGAGAGCCCGCGCATCGCCGTGCTGCCGTTCCGCGGCGACGGGGCCACCGCCGACCCGCAGCTCGCCGACGGCACCGCGGAGGCGATCACCGACGAGCTGGCGGGGATCTCGGGGCTGCGCGTGATCGCGTACTCCAGCACGAAGAAGTACCGCGACAGCCAGCTCTCGCACCGCGACATCGCGCGCGAGCTGGACGTCGGGTACCTCGTCGAGGGGACGGTGCGGTGGCTCGGCGCGAACGACAGCGTGCACCTGAGCGCGCGGCTCGTGCGCGCCGCCGACGACGAGCTGGTGAAGACGTTCAGCTTCGACGTGCCGTCGGGGAGCGCGACGCGGATCCACTCGCAGCTCGCGGCGAACGTCGCCGAGGCGCTCGACATCGTGCTCGTCGGCGACGAGCAGCGGCGGCTCACCTCGCGCCAGACGCGCAGCGCCGAGGCGTTCGAGTACCTCGTGCGCGGCAACGCGGCGTACAACCGGAGCTGGTCGCGCGCCGACGTGCTCTCGGCGCTCGACTTCTACCAGAAGGCGGTCGACACCGACCCCACGTTCGCGCTCGCGCAGGCGAAGCTCGCGCGCACGCACGCGTGGATCCACCGGCTGCGCATCGGCCCCGGCGAGGCGCGGCTGCTCGCGGCGAAGCAGGCCGCCGACCGCGCGCTCGCGCTCGACCCCAACCTCGCCGAGGGGCACATCGCGCTCGGCCTGTACTACTACTGGGGACGGCAGGACTACGAGCGCGCGATCCAGGAGTTCACGCGCGCCGGCCAGCTCCAGCCGAGCGACGCCGAGGTGTTCCTGCAGCTCGGGAACGTGAGCCGCCGGCAGGGGAAGTTCCGCGAGGCGATCGAGAGCTACCGTCGCTCCGCGGAGCTCGACCCGAACTCGGCGCGCGCGTGGTTCAACCTCGGCGAGACGCTGCTGTTCATCCGTCAGTACGCGGAGGCGCGCAAGCACCTCGAGCACGCGACGGCGCTGGCGCCCGATTTCCTCGAGGCGTACACGCAGCGCATGCGGCTCGTCCTGAACGAGCGCGGCGACGTCGCCGCGGCGCGCGACATCCTGCGCACCGCTGAGGAGCGCGTGCCGCCTAACGCCTGGCGGCCGCCGATGGTGGAGCTGACGCGCGTCATCCGCCACCCGAACCTGGACGAGTTCCTCGCGAAGCTCCGCCCGGGCGCGTACGGCCTGGACACCGCGCTCTACCACCTCGAGAAGGGGACGATGCTCTGGCAGCTCCAGCGTCTCCCCGCGGCGCGCGTGCAGCTCGACTCCGCGCGCGTGCGCCTCGAGCGGCTGCGCGACGATCAGCCGGATCAGTCGTGGATCTACCAGTCGCTCGCCGTCGCTGAGGCGGGGCTCGGGCACGCCGATGCCGCGGTGCGCGCGGCGTCGCGCGGGGAGGAGCTCCAGCCGCCGAGCAAGGACGCGCTCGAGGGCGTCGGCCCGCTCTCGAACTTCGGCACCGTCTACGCCATGCTCGGCGACGCCCGGAAGTCGGCGGTGTACTTCGACAGCGCGCTCGCGCGTCCGTCGTGGGCGTCCGTCGCGTGGCTGCGCACGGAGCCGATGCTCGCCGGCGTCAGGAACGACCCGGCGTTCCAGCAGCTCTTCGCGCGCTGGGAGCGGCGTTAGGCACCACGACGCGCAGGAAGCGCTCGATGCGGCCCAGCGCATCGTAGTCCTCCGCCGCGGCCCGCCCCGCGGCGGCGATCGCGTCGAGGTCGTCGCGCCGCGACGGCCGCGTCCAGTCGGTGACGAGGTCGGGGATGTCGCGCGGGTCGTCGTACACGAGGTAGTGCACGCCCGCGCGCAGCCGGCAGCCGGGGATCATCTCCACCGCGTCGCAGTCGCGATCGGTGAGCACCGGCTTGCCCGAGCGCCACGCGTCCCAGTGCCGCGCGCTCTGCTCCCCCCACCCGCGCGGACAGACGATGATGCGGCACCGCGCCATGAGCGCGTCGTGCGACGCCGCGTCGAGGAAGTGCCCGCGCACGCACAGCCCCACGCCGACGCGCGCCGTCTCGCGCGCCACCCGCTCGCGGTAGCCCCGGGGCCCCGTCGGCTGGCCGACGAATCCCGCGGCGTACGTGCGGCCGCCTAACGCCGCGCCGGCGGCGCGCGCGAGCTCCGACGCCGTCCCAAGGTTGCCGAGCAGGACCCGCGCGCGTCGCCGGACGCCGAGTCCTCCTCGCGGTCGCGCGCCGTCAACGAAGCGCGGCGCGCCCCACACCTTCTCGTACGCGTGGATCGACTCGGCCGGGAACGGCGCGAGCTCCGCGCGGTCGTACGCCGGCGTGCGGTACAGCACCGGGTCGCCGGGACGCCAGTACGGCGTCGCGTACGGGCGCCGGCTCATGTCGGTGTGGTTCAGCACGATCTGCACGGTCTCCGGGAAGCGCGCGCGGTACGCCGCGTACGCCTCCATCACCGGCAGGATCCGCGACGGCACGAAGCGGCGCGGGTTCTTCCAGTCGAGCCACACGTGCAGGATCATCGCGTCGTACGCGCGGCCGAACGCGTCCGGCGACGCCGCGTCGACGTGCACGATGTCGATCCCGCGCGCGGCGAGCGCATCGTGGTGCCACACCCAGGGGAGCGGTGCGACGTCCACCGATGGCTGGACCGCCGCCGTGACGTACGCGACGCGCACGTCAGCTCTCCGCCCATGGCATCGGCGCCACCGGGCGGCAGGTCGTGCGCAGCGCGCGCGGCGCCGGCGACGGGGTGCGCAGCGCGAGCACGGTCTCGGTGACGTGCACCGCGAGGTCGGCGCCGAGCCGGCACGGCCGCCCGTCGCGAATCGCCGACGCGGCCTCCGCGAGCCCGCGCGCGAAGTCGATCGGGTCGCGGCCGCCTAACGAGATGCCCGGCGGACGCGCGAGCGGCACGCGGCGGCGCAGCGCGCGTACGGCGAGCGGGCGCCGCTCCACGCGCTCGAACAGCCGCGTGCGGCGCGTGAGGTGCACCGGCGACCGCTCGTTCCAGCAGTCCGCCGTCCTCAGCACGCCGCCGTCGCCCACGACGGTCACGGAGCGGTCGCGCGGCGCGTAGATGCCGCACGTGAGCCGCGCCACGACGCCGCTCGCGAACTCCACGCACGCCACGGTGAAGTCGGGCGCCGCGTCGACGAGCGGCGCGTCGGTCCCCTTGTCCGGCACGAGCATCGACGCGAACGCCGACACGCGCGTCGCGGGGCCGAAGAACGCCACGAGCCAGCTCAGATGATACGCCGCGTGCTCCAGCGCGGACCCCGACTGGAACTCGTCGCGCCACGGCCACGACACGCCCGACGCGGTGCGCCACGCACGGTAGTTCATGAGGTGCACCGGCCCGTCGTCGAGCTCCGCGTAGACGAGCCGCGGCCGGCCGATCGTCCCGGAGCGCAGCGCACGCCACATCGTCTGCGCGTTCGCGCCGAGCAGCGTGCACGGCGCGGCGGCGAGCACCAGCCCGCGCGCCTCGGCGCATCGCGCGAGCGACGCGGCGTCGTCGAGCGAGAGCGCGAGCGGCTTCTCGGAGTACACGTGCTTCCCCGCGCCGAGCGCGGCGCGGGACACCTCGGCGTGGCTCGACGGATTCGTGAGGTTCACCACCAGCTCGATCGTCGGGTCGCCGAGCACGTCGTCGAGCGACGGCACGCACCGCGTGCCGTACACCGCGGCGAGCCGGCGCGCGCGCTCGGCGTCGCGATCGGTCACGCACGCGAGGCGCAGCGCGGGATACCGCGCCATGGTCCGCGCGTAGAAGTCCGCCACGTACCCGCATCCGACGAACGCGACGCGCACGCTCAGCTCCAGCGGTACCAGGCGCGGTACAGCAGCCGCCGCGCGGGCGCGAGCAGGCGCGTTCGCGGCGCGGGCGGTGCCTCCCAGGCGCCGTCCGCGTCGGCGCGGCGCACGACGTCCGCGTGCAGCGCGTCGAGCCCGAGCGCGATCACGCTCGCGTCGATCTCGCGCGCGACGTCGGGCTCGACTCGGCGACGCCACCGCGCGGCGTCGGCGCGCGCGGGGTCGCGCATGCGCCGCGCGTACGCGCGCACCGCGGGTGCGATCGGCATGCGCCGCGCGATCGTGTCCAGCAGCGCGTCGGGATCGGTCACGAGCTGCTCGTAGCGCGCGACCACGACGTCGGCGTTCTCGGGCGCGAGCAGCAGGCGCATGTCGCGCGCCCACAGCTCGGCCACCTCGCGCGGCGGCCGCCGGTGTCGCTCGATGCCGCTCACGATCGCGGCGCGCGGCTCGCGCACCATGCACACCGCGGCGACCTCGTTAGGCAGATGTCGGCGCAGCAGGCCGAGCGCGTGCAGGTTGTTCGGCGTCTTCAGCACCAGCGTGTCGCGGTCCGCGCGCAGCGCGTGCAGGAACGCCGCGAACGCCGCGACGCCGTGCGGGCACCGGCCGAACTCGCGCTCGCTCCGCACCAGCCGCTCCAGCGTCGAGCCGAACGCGTCCTCGTCGATGCCGTAGACGCGCTCGTCCTCCACGAGGCTGAGGAACAGGAACGTGTTCCCCGTGCCGGGTGCGCCGCAGACGAACAGGAACGGCGGGCGCTCGCGCGTCGCGGTCACCGGCTCACCCCGCGACCGCGGGCCGCACCCGGCGGGCGAGCGGACGCGCCGCCCGGTCGCGCAGCGCCTCGTACGCGAACCCCAGCGCGTTCGCGCCCTGCCACAGCGCGAGCAGAGCGGCGAGCGTCACCCGGCGCGACGGCGGCGCGTGGTGCAGACGGCGGCGCGCCGCGGCGAGGAAGCCGCGGTGGAACGCGAGGTCGCGCGCGAGCCGGCCGCGCCCCCGCCGCCGCGACTCCGCGTGGAAGCGCCACGCCCCGCGGCCGTACGCGAAGTGCTGCCGCGCGAAGCCGCCGAGCGTGAGGTCGTGCATGTGCGCGACCGTCGCCTCGGGCACGAACGTCAGGCGCCGGCCCGACTCCAGCCATCGCGCGCAGAGGTCACGGTCCTCCGACGCGGTGCGGAACGCGGCATCGAAGCCGCCGAGCGCGCGGAACGCGGCGGCGGGGAACGCGAGATTGTTCGACGCGAAGAACGTGGCGCGCGCGGGATCCACGTTGTGATGCGCGTACGCGAGATCGACGATGAGCTGACTCGCCGCCGCGTACGGGTTCGCGTCGAGCGCGTTCACGACCGCGCCGCCGACGCCGCACTCCGGGTCCGCGGCCGCGCGCTCGGCCAGCGCGGCGAGCCAGCCGGGATCCGGCACGCAGTCGTCGTCGACGAACGCGAGGAAGTCGGCGCTCGTCGCCGCGGCGCCGCGGTTGCGCGCCGCGCCCGGTCCCGCGTTCGCCTGCCGGATCACGCGCGCTGGGCCGCACCCCTCCGGCGGCTCGCCCTCGCCGTCCACGACGACGACGACCTCGAACCGGTCGCGCGGGAACCGCTGCGCCTCGAGCGCGCGCAGGCAGCGCGCGAGCTGCGCCGGGCGGCGGTACGTCGGGACGATCACCGCGAAGGTGAGCTCGCGCGGCGCGGCGTGGGGGGTGGATGGCACGGCTCACGTTGCGGCGCGGTGCGCGGGCGGGCAAGATCCGCGGCCCATGTCCGAACGTGCACCGCTGCGCCTCGCCGTCGTCGGCTGCGGACGCGCCACCGCGAGGCTGCACCTGCCCGCACTGCGGCGCGTGCCGGGCGTCCACGTCGTGGCGCTCGCCGACCGGCACCCCGAGCGCGCCGCGGCGCTCAGCCGCGCGTTCGGCGTCGCGCGCATCGAGGCGTCGCTGGGCGAGGTGCTCGCGCGCGTCGACGTCGACGCGGTGGCGGTGTGCACGCAGCCGGAGTCGCACGTCGACCTCGCGCGCGAGGCGCTCGCCGCGGGAAAGCACGTCCTCGTCGAGAAGCCGCTCGCGCGCACCGTCGCCGAGTGCGATACGCTCGCGGCGGCGCGCGGCGATGCGCCACGTGTCGTGGCCGTGGGGTTCAACCTCCGGCACCACCGGCTGCTCCGACGCGCGCGCGCGCTCGTCGACGAGGGACGGTTAGGCACCCTGCGCGCGATCCGTGGCGCGTTCGTCACCGACGTCGATCTGCGCGGGGACGCGGTGTTCGACCTCGGCAGCCATCACTTCGATCTGTGGCGATGGCTCGCGCACGCGGACGTCGAGTCGGTCGTCGCGCAGACGTCGGCGGACGGCGCGACGACGAGCGTCTCGGCGCAACTCTCGCGCGGCGTGCAGGCGATCGTGATGCTCGGCGAGCGGTCGGCACCGCTGCACGAGCTGGAACTGCTCGGCGACCGCGGGGTGCTCGTCGTGTCGCCGTACGACCCCGACGGGCTGCGAGTGCGATCGGTGGGGCGGGGCAGCCGGGTGCGCGCGCGGCTCGCGGCAGCGGCGCGATCGGCCGCCGCGCTGCCGGCGGTGCTGCGGCAGGTCGCCGGTGGCGGCAGCGACTACGCGCGGTCCTACGCCGGCATGTGGGAGGCGTTCGCCGCGGCCGTCGCCGGCGAGGACGCGGACTCGCTCGCCACGCTGGAGGACGGCCGGGCGGCGGTCGCGATCGCCGCGGCGGCGATCCGCGACGTCGGATTCCGACGTCGCGGCGGCCACCCGGCATGATCGATGCTCTTCATCCGATGTGCGGGCCGCGAGGCCCCCGTGAAGAGCCAAGCGGAGCCGAAGCAGCGGGCGATGTAGCCGGTGAAGCAGCGGTAGCGGAGGACAGAGCTAGAGCTACGTTGGATCGAGAGAAGACAGTCCTGGGTCGCCGGCAATCGCTGGCGGCCCTCACTGTTTTCCGGGGCCCGCGGACGCGAACGCGGGGAGGATGGTGCCGGTATCGGTCACCTGATGGCCGAGCCGCCGGCGGACGTCGAGGTAGCGCCGCTGCGCCCGGCCGAGCGCGCCCGACGCGGCGGTGAACGGCACCTGGCACCGCTGGAGCGACGCCGGGTCGCCGGAGCAGGCGTCGGCCGCGGACACCATGTGCGCGATGGCCTCCCGCGCGTCGCGCAGCGAGGCGATGAGCTCGGCGTGCAGCCGCGCGAGGTCGGCCGGCGGCGCGATGCCCCCGAACCGGTCGGTCATCGAGTCGGCGACGTCGAACGCCGAGGCGCCGAGGCGAGCGAGCTGACCGAACGGGACGGCAGCCGCGCGGCCGGGCTCGAGGAACGCGGTCTGGACGCGGAGCTGGGTGCGCTCGGGGAGCACGTCGAGCTGCCGGATCGCGCTGTCGGCGATGACGGCGACGGCGCGTGCGTAGGCGGCCTCCGCTGCGGCGGTCGAGCCGGGCTGCGCGCTGCGCACGCTGCCGGACAGGAGCGCGGCGGCCGGCAGGGCGAGGAAGAGCCGGCAGGGGAGGATCGAGGGCGCGAGAGGGGGCATGGCCGCGTCACCGGAGCGATCGGGAGAGCGACATGATGCGGGGTGGGGCATGCGGCAGCAACGGGGGGCCTTGCATATACGTGTTGTCACATTAATTTACTTCTGAGATTCGAGTCACCCAGACCAACGGAGACCCCCCAAGATGACCACCACGCTTCAGGACACCGCCGTCAGCACCTGGTCGATCGACGCGACGCACAGCACGATCGAGTTCGCGGTGAAGCACATGATGCTCACGACCGTGCGCGGCCGGGTCGCCGGCGTGCGCGGCACGCTCGTGATCGATGCGCAGAACCCGGGTGCGTCGTCGGCCGAGGTCGAGCTCGACACGGCGAGCATCGAGACCGGCGCCGAGCAGCGCGACGCGCACCTCAAGTCGGCCGACTTCTTCGACGCCGAGCAGTTCCCGACGATCACGTTCCGGAGCCGCCGCATCGAGGGTGCGCGCGCCGAGGAAGGCGCTAGCTTCCGCGTCGTCGGCGACCTCACGGTTCGCGGCACGACGCGCGAGGTCGCGCTCGATGCGACGTACGAGGGGCGCGGCCGCGACCCGTGGGGCGGCGAGCGCGTGAGCTTCAGCGCCGAGGGCAAGATCGACCGCCGCGACTTCGGCCTCACCTGGAACGCCGCGCTCGAGACGGGCGGTGTGCTCGTGGGCAACGACGTGAAGATCCGGCTGGACGTGCAGGCGGTGCGTGCCTAACGAGAAGCATCGACGACCTTTTCGAAGCGAGGAGCCATGTCCACGATCACCGGACTGCACCACGTCACGTGCATCTCGGGCGACGCCCAGGAGAACATCGATTTCTACGTCGGGCTCCTCGGCATGCGCCTCGTGAAGCGGAGCGTCAATCAGGACGATCCGGGCACGTACCACCTGTTCTACGCCGACGCCGAGGGACATCCCGGCAGCGACCTCACGTTCTTCCCGTGGAAGAACATGCCCCGCGGCCGCCGCGGCACGGGGCTGACGAACGAGGTGTCGCTCGCCGTGCCGGCCGGCGCGTTAGGCTTCTGGGCCGATCGGCTGCAGGCGCATGGCGTGACGGCGGAGCGCTCGGTGCGCTTCGGCGAGGCGACGCTCACGTTCGAGGATCCGCATGGGCTCATCGTCTCGCTCGTGGAGACGGCCGACCCACGCGAGTTCACCCCGTGGGCGGACAGCCCGGTCGCCGAGGCGCATCAGATCCGCGGGCTGCACTCGGTGCGCATCGTGGAGCGCGACCTCGAGCCGACGGTGAACTTCCTCACCACGGGCATGGGGCTGACGAAGATCGCGGAGGAGGGCGGCTGGGAGCGGTACGCCGTGGCCGGCGGTGGGTCGGGGCGCGTGATCGACCTGCAGGCGCAGCCGAGCGAGCGGCGCGGCACGTGGGGGGTGGGCAGCGTGCACCACGTGGCGTGGCGCGTGCCCGACGACGCGGCGGAGCGCGCGGCCCAGGAGCAGGTGTTCGGCGCCGGCGCGCACCCGACGCAGGTGATCGACCGGTTCTGGTTCAAGTCGGTGTACTTCAAGGAGCCGGGCGGCGCGCTGTTCGAGATCGCGACCGACGGCCCGGGCTTCGGCATCGACGAGAACCCGGCGACGCTCGGCGAGCACCTCGTGCTGCCGCCGTTCCTCGAGGCGCACCGCGAGGAGATCGAGCGACGCCTGCCGCCGATCACGCTGCCGCACCTGCGCGCGGGGACGGCAGGGGACTGAGGGACGGCTTCCTCACGCGGAGCCGCGGAGGACGCGGAGAACTGCCTTTGCTGTGTGAATGAACCGCAGAGGACGCAGAGGGCCGCAGAGGAAACCAACACCAATCGGTTCTCCTCTGCGGCCTCTGCGTCCTCTGCGGTTCAATGTCTTCGCGTTCTCCGCGCCGCCGCGCGAGGCACGAAAGGAATAAAGTCGGGCCCGGGCGCGACGTGAGGGGGAGTCGCCTCTCCACTCCCGCCCGCGCCCCACCGAAGGATGTCGTCATTCCGGCGTCTCGCCGCCGCCGCCGTGCTGCTCGCGGCCGCGCCGGCGCTCCGCGCGCAGCAGCTCCCGACGCCGGACCAGGCGCGCCGAGTGCTCGAGTCGCGCCCCGACCTCGCCGCGCAGCTGCGCCAGGAGATCTCGGGCAGCGGTCTGACGCCCGACCAGATCCGCGCGCGGCTCCGCGCCTCCGGCTACCCCGAGGATCTGCTCGACACGTATCTCCGCGCGCCGCGCTCCGCGCGAGACAGCGTCGCGGGCGGCCTGCCGAGCGACGACGTGCTGGACGCCGTCGCCGCGCTCGGCCTCGCCGATTCGACCGACACGCTCGCCGGACGCGACTCGCTGCGCAGCGCGCTCCGTCGGCGCCGCCTCGCGCGCGATCCGCGCGACGCGAACCGCCTGGACTCGCTCGTCGACGCACGGGACTCGCTCGCCGACGACACGCTGCCCCGCCTAACGCCGGCGCGTCGCCGCCCGGGTGCGCGGACGGTCGTCGACAGCGGCATGGCCATCTTCGGGCTCAACGTGTTCGCCGGCGCGACGACGCAGTTCGATCCGAACCTCGCCGGTCCGGTGGACGCGAACTACCGCCTGGGCCCCGGCGACCGCCTCGTGCTGCTCATCACCGGCGACACCGAGCGCGCGTTCACGCTCGACGTCACGCGCGAGGGATTCGTCGTCATTCCCGGCGTGGGCGAGCTGCCGGTGGCGAACCTCACGCTCGCGCAGCTCGACGACGTGCTGTACCAGCGGCTCGGGCGACTGTACTCCGGGCTGCGGCGCGGTCCGGGCGCGACGACGCGCTTCTCGATCAACGTCGCGCGGCTGCACACGAACCAGATCTACGTCCTCGGCGACGTCGCGGAGCCGGGGAGCTATCGCGTGTCGAGCGCGGGCACGGCACTCACCGCGCTGTACGCGGCCGGCGGCCCGACGGAGAACGGCAGCCTGCGGCGCGTCGAGGTGCGGCGCGGCGGGCGCATCGTGGACACGCTGGATCTCTATGACTACCTGCTGCGCGCCGACGGCTCGCACGACCCGCGGCTGCAGTCGGGCGACGTGGTGTTCGTGCCGGTGCACGGCGCGCGCGTGCGCGTGCACGGCGAGATCGTGCGCCCGGCGACCTACGAGCTGCGCCCCGGCGAGACGATGGCCGACGTGATGCGCGCCGCCGGCGGTTTCACGGCTGCCGCGGTGCGCCGTCGCGTGCAGGTGTCGCGCATCCTGCCGCCTAACGAGCGCGCCGGCGGCGACGCGGGGCGCGTGGTGATCGACGTAGCGAGCGTCGGGACTCGGGACTCGGGACTCGGGACTCGGGAGGGAGCGGTTCCCGAGTCCCGAGTCCCGAGTCCCGAGTCCCGAGTTCCAGCCTTCCCACTCGAGGATGGGGACGTCCTGCGCGTCTTCCCGGTGAGCGACCGCGTCGCGCGGCGCGTGACGGTGAAGGGCGACGTGTGGAGCCCCGGCATGGTGGGGTTCACGCCGGGGATGAAGCTCGCGGACGCGGTGCGCATGGCCGGTGGGCTGAAGCCCGACGCGTATCTCGGGCAGGTGCTCGTGTCGCGACTGCGCCCCGCCGACTCGTCGCGCGTGCAGCTGCGCACCGCGTTCAAGGACGCGAGCGGCGCGACGAGCGAGGACGTCGTGCTCCAGGACGACGACGAGGTGCGCGTGTTCGCGGTGGGCGACATGCGACCGGCGACGTTCGTCGCCATCACTGGCGCGGTGCGGCGTCCCGGGCGGTACGCGTACCGCGAGGGGATGACGCTGCGCGACCTCGTGCTCGTCGCGGGAGGGCTCGACCGCCGCGCGTACCTCGGCGAGGCCGAGATCGCGACGCCCCCGGCGGACGGCAGCGCGCGCCTCGCCGTCGCGCGACGCGTGCCGCTCGACTCGACGTACCTGCTCGTCGCCGACCGCGGCGCGCAGAACGACGGACAGGCCGGGCCGCGCGCGGCGCCGGAGGTCGCACTGGAGCCGTACGCGAACGTGCTCGTGTTCGCGCAGCCCGACGGCGCGGCGGAGCGCGCGCGGCGCGTGACGCTCACGGGCGAGGTGCGGTTCCCCGGCACCTACACGCTGCTGGCGAAGGACGAGCGGCTGAGCGATCTGCTGCAGCGCGCCGGCGGGCCGACGAAGACGGCGTACGCGGGCGGCATCGTGTTCTACCGCGCACATGGGAACGTGGGTCGCATCGGCGTCGACCTGCCGAGCGTGCTGCGCGACGCGCACTATCGCGACAACCTGTTGCTGCAGGACGGCGACTCGGTGCACCTGCCGGCGTACAGCGGCGTGGTGGAAGTGCAGGGCGCGGTGAACGCGCCGCGGGCGGTGGCGTGGGTGCCGGGCAAGTCGCTCGACTACTACGTGCGCGCCGCCGGCGGCACGACGCGGACCGGCGAGATGCGGCGCGCGTACGTGACGCAGCCGGACGGCGCAGTGGAGAGCGCGGTCGCGCGGCGGATGATGCCCGACGTGGTGCCGACGCCGAAGCCGGGGAGCGTGGTGTACGTGACGGAGCGCGACCCGGCGGACCACAGCGTGGAGTCGGTGCAGAAGCTCGCCGTGCTCGCGCAGATCCTCGGCGCCCTGACGACGATCGCCGTGGTGCTGCGTCGATGACGCCAAGCGAGCGGGCATCGTTAGGCGCGGCGCCGGTGCGGTACACGCCCCCGGCGCTGCCGCCGCGCCAGGCTCCGCCCGACCCCGACGCGCTCGGCCCGTACCTCGACGCGCTGCGGCGCCGGTGGCGGCTGCTCGCCGTGGTGCCCGCCGCGCTCGCGCTCGTCGCCGGCGCGCTTTCGATGATGCGCCCGCGACTGTACGCCGCGCACGCCGCGTTCCTCGCGTCGGAGCCGTCGCCGGGAAGCTCCGCGCTCGGCTCGTTAGGCGCGGTGGCCTCGCAGCTCGGCATCCCGGCGCTCGCCGCGGCGGCCTCGGGGTCGGCGAGCCTGTCGGCGCAGTTCTACGGCGACCTGCTGACCTCGAACGCGCTGCTGCACGAGGCGGTCGTCACGCGCTACGACGCGAGCGCGCCGGGTGAGCACGGCGGCCGCGCGTTCCGCGGCACGCTGCTCGACTACCTCGATCCCGGCGGAAAGACGGAGACGGACCGCGAGCTGGAGGCGATGCGCGGGCTCGCGAAGAAGATCCTCACCGTCACCGTCGACCGGCCGACCGGTGTCGTGCGCCTCGAGGTGCGGACGCGCAACCGGCAGCTCTCGGCGCTGCTCGCCCGCCGGCTGCTCGATCTCGTAAACGAGTTCAACCTGCGGCGGCGGCAGACGCAGGCGGGCGCCGAGCGCGAGTTCGACGCGCGCCGCGCGGGGGCCGCGCTCGACACGCTGCGCGCCGCGGAGTCGGCGCTCGCCGAGTTCCGGACGGGGAACATCGACTTCTCCAGGTCGCCGCGTCTCGCCGCGCGCGAGACGGAGCTGGAGCGGCGCGTGTCGCTCGCGCAGCAGATCTACACGACGATCGCGCAGCGCTACGAGGTGGCGAGCATCGAGGCGGTGCGCAACACGCCGGTCGTGACGGTGCTCGACGCGCCGGAGGGGCTCGTGGAGGCGCGCCCGCGGCACACGGCGGCGATCGCGTTGGGCGCGTTCGTCGTGGGGCTCGTCGCCGCGGCCGGCGTCGCGCTCGTCGGCGAGCGGCGACGCGCCTGAGCGCGGGCGACGCGTGCGGATCGGCGTCGAGGCGAAGTGGCTGCACCGCGGACCGCCGAGCGGCAGGCGGGTCGTGCGCAACCTCGTGACCGCGCTGACCGCCGTCACCGGCCCCGAGGACGAGCTGCACCTCTTCCTCGACGGCCGGTCGCGCGGCGAGCGCGCGCCGAGCGCCGGCGCGGAGCTCGTGCCGCCGGAGCGACGGCACTACGTGTGGGCGGGGAACAACGGCGTGTCGAACGTGTGCGTGGTGCCGTGGGCGGCCGACGCGCTGCGGCTCGACGCGGTGGTCTACCAGAACTTCGTGCCGCCGGCGCGCGCGGCACGCCATGCGCGCGTGGCGTTCGTGCACGACGCGATCTTCGAGACGCGGCCGGATCTGTTCACGTGGAGCGAGCGGCTGTACTTCGCGCCGCTCCGTCGCCTCACGGCCGGCGCCGACCGCGTATGCACGGTGTCGGCGAGCGAACGCGCTCGCCTCGTCACGCTCGGCTACGCGACGCCGGAGCGCGTGGACGTCGTGCCCAACGCGGTCGACGCCGCGTTCGTGCCGCGCGAGCGGCTGTCGCCCGCCGCGATCGCGCGCGTGTGGCTCGCGCTCGGGCTGCACGAGCGGTTCGTGCTGTACGCGGGGCGGGTGAGCGCGCGCAAGAACGTGGCGTCGCTCGTGCGCGGGATGGCGCGACTGCGCGCGCGCGACCTGCGGCTCGTCGTGGCCGGCGCGTCCGACGGCACGGGCGAGGATCTCGCCGACGCCGCGGCGCGCGCCGGCGTCGCCGACCGCGTGTCGCTCGTCGGCGCGGTGGACGACGAGACGCTGCGCGTGCTGTACGCGACGGCGACGGTGTTCTGCTGCCCGTCGCTCGACGAGGGATTCGGGCTCACGCCGCTCGAGGCGATGGCCGCGGGCGCGCCGGTGATCGTGTCGAACGTGCCGGCGCTGGCCGAGACGTGCGGCGGCGCTGCGACGCTCGTGAACCCGACCGACGACGCGGCCATCGCCGCGGCGATCGACGCGATCGCGCTCGACGAGCGGCGCGCCGCGGCGATGCGCGACGCGGGGCTCGCGCGCGCCGCCGCGTTCACGTGGGAGCGCTCGGCGCGGCAACTGCTCGACTCGGTCCACGCCGCGGCCGCGGCGCCGCGCGCCCGCGGACCCGTCGCATGAGCCGCCTCCAATCGCTCGTCGAGCGCGTGGTCGCGCGGCTCAAGCGCGACCCGTCGTACCGGATCGCGACGCCGCTCTCCGACCGTCAGCTCGCCGAGGTGCTGTGGCGGCGCGGGTGGCAGGTCGCGCGCGGGCTGCCGCTGCGGCTGCGCGCGGCGGGTGTGCGCGGCACCGTATTCCGTGGGCGGTGGGTCGTCGTCGCCCACGCACACCAGCTCCGCGCCGGGCCGGGGCTCATCCTCGAGGACGGCGCGTGCGTCGATGCGCTGTCGCGCGGCGGGATCGCGTTAGGCCGCAACGTCACGGTCGCGCGGCGGGCGACGCTCACGTGCACCGGCGTGCTCGCGGAGCTCGGCGAGGGGATGACGCTCGGCGACCGCGTGGCGGTCGGCGCGGGCGCGTTCCTCGGCGCGCAGGGGGGGATCACGATCGGCGACGACGTCATCATGGGGCCGGGCGTGCGGATCTTCTCCGAGAACCACCGCACCGACGACGTGGACCGGCCGATCCGCGCGCAGGGCGTGCGGCGCGCGGCGGTGACGATCGGGCGCGACTGCTGGTTAGGCGCTGGGGCAACGGTGCTCGCCGGCGTGTCGGTGGGCGAGGGAAGCGTGGTCGCCGCGGGCGCGGTGGTGACGCGCGACGTGCCGCCGTACTCGGTGGTGGCGGGGGTGCCGGCGCGCGTCGTCAGGGCACGTCGGCCGGACGTCGCGAGTCTTCCGCGAGCCGGACGTGCGCGCCGAGGAGGCCCATGAGAAGCCATGGCCAGCCTAACGAGAAGCCGGTGGTCGCGAGGAACGGGACGAGCAGGCTGGCGACGGCCGCGGTGAGCGCGAGCGTGCGCGCGGCGAGCGCGGGGTCGGTGTCGCGCGCGACGCGGGCGGCGCGCACGCCGCGGCGAAGCGCGGTCCACAGCATCCCGATCCACAGCGCCGCGCCGACGACACCCGTGTCGTGCAGCGCGAGGAGGAGCCAGTTGCCGATCCACAGATTCTTCCAGTTCTCGAACTGCTGGAAGTCGCTCCCCTGCGCGACGAGCGGCGCGAACGTGAACGTGCCCCATCCGACGATCGCGTGGTCGGCGGTCTGCTGCAGCGCGAGGCCGTAGGTGACCAGCCGCAGCGTCGCGGTCGGCGACTCGAGGTTGACGAGGTTGAGCAGCTTGAAGCGGAACAGCGCGCCCGCGCCGCTCGGCAACGCCCACAGCGCGGCGACGACGACGGCTAACGCGGCGACGGGGATCGCGACCCGCGCCGCATGCCGGCGTGCCGCGCGCACGCGTACGCCCAACGTGCGCCGCGCGCCGAGAGCGAACACGCCGCCGCCGACGAGCGCGCCGAGCCACGCCGCCCGGGTGAACGAGAAGACGAGCGCCGCCGCGGTGGCAGCGCTCACGAGCCGCAGCAAACGAGTGGGCACGTCCGGCGCGCGATGCGACACGGCGAGCAGCGACGCGGCGACCACGAGCCACGCCCCGGAGAACGAGCCGAGGATGTTCGGCTCGACCATCGTGCCGAACGCGCCGTACGCGTTCGTGAGATGCTCCACCGCCGACCGGCTCACCTCCGCGCCGCCGACGGGGAGGCCCGCGACGGCGAGCAGATACGCTCCGACGCCGAGCACGCCGGCGAGCGCCGCGGCCCACAGCGAGCGACGCAGGAACGCGTCGAGATCCGCGCGCGTGTCGAGGAACTGCACGAGCAGCAGGTACATCACCCACACCGACGCGAGGTTGCCGCACTGGCGGAGGCTGTACCCGAGCGTGGGCGAGTGGAGCACGCTCGACGCGACGTTCGCGACGAGGATCGCGGCGAGCCACCACACGACGGGATCGGTGCGCGGCGTGCGCGCGCCGGTGAGCAGCGACGCGGCGAGCGGCACGACGAGCGCACACGCCGCGAGCTGGTCGAGCCGCAGCGACGACGCGCCGACCGGAAGCGCGAGGCCGTTCAGGATCGCGAGGAACGGCAGCGACAGGAGCAGCGCGCGTCGCCACACGACGGCCCCGGTCGCGAGGAGCGGCAACGCGACGACCGCGAGGACGAGGACGACGGTGGGAGACATGGCGTGAGCGCGAAGATAGCGACGGCGCGGCCGACCGCGCGAGCGTCGTACGTCCGGGCGTCGAAGCCGCGCGCGTCGGCCGCAGGGCGCGACGCGGTGCGGTACGGTGCGGCGGTGGCGGTGGCCGTCGCGTTAGGCGCGGTGCAGGTGTTCGTGATCCCGCGCCGGCTCGACGTCGCGTCGTTCGGCGCGTGGCGCGTGTTCCTCGTGTACGCGGCGTACGTCGGCGCGCTGCACGTCGGCCTCGCGGACGGTGCGTTCCTGCGGTGGGCCGGACGCGCACCGAGCGAGATCGGCGGCGAGTGGCGCATCGTGGCGCGGTGGCTGCTCGCCTGGCAGGGCGCGCTGCTCGCCGCGGCGCTCGCGGCGGCGCCGTGGCTTCCGCCGACGATGCGCGCGTTCGCCATCGGGCTCGCGGCGTGTGCGGCGGGAACCAACCTCGCGACGCTCGCGGCGTACGCGCTGCAGACGGCGGGTGACTTCCGGGGCGCGGGGCTCGTCGCCGCGCTGCCGCCGGCGTTGTTCGTGCCCGCGGCGCTCGCGCTCCGCACGCCGACGCTCGCCGAGGTGCTCGGCGCGTACGCGGCGTCGTGGGGCGTCGCGGCGGTGCTCGGGGCGTGGCGCGTGATGCGTGTGCTCGGCGGTGAACCGCAGAGGACGCAGAGGACGCAGAGGAGAGCCAATTCACTCTTGGTTTCCTCTGCGTCCTCTGCGTCCTCTGCGGTTCAAACGAACGGCACCGAGATCCGTATGCGAACGCTTCTGCGCGACGGCCTGCCCGTGCTCGGCGCGAACCTCGCCGCGGGGGTCGCGCTGTTCGCGGACCGGATCGTGGTGAGCGCGAGCGTGCCGGTCGCGCGGTTCGCGCACTACGGCTTCGCGTCGAGCGTGATGGTGGCGGCGAGCGCGGCGACGCAGGCGCTGTCGCGGGTCGCGCTGTCGCACGCGGCGCGGCGTGTGGCGTCGGCGCGTGCGGCGTTCCTCGACGGCTACCACGACGTCGTGGCGACGGTCGCCGGCGCCGCGCTCGCGCTCGTGCCGGCGTTCGAGGCGCTCGTCGCGCGCCTGCTCCCGGCGTACGTCCCCGCGCTGCCGATCGTGCGGGCGCTGGCGTTCGGCGCACCGTTCGCCGTCGCGGTGCACGTCGTGCTCGTCGGGACGCTGCAGTCGTATGGCATGGTCCGGCGCCAGCTCGCGCTGGAGCTCGTGGGGCTCGCGCTCGTGCTCGCGGCGTGCGGCGCGTGCCTCGCCGCGGGGACGCCGCTGTGGGGCGTCGCGGCGGCGGCCAGCGGCGCCGCGACGACGACGTGGGGCATCGGCGTCCTGTTCGTGCGCCGCGCGGTGCCCGCACCGATCCGATCGCGAAGCGCACGCTTCGCGCTCGTCGCGGCCGCGCAGGGTGCCGCGCTGCTCGTCGCGCTCGCGACGTCGGCGCGGTGGGAGACGCGCACGCTCGTGTACGTGCTGCTCGCCGCGGTGCCGACGCTGCTCGCGGCGCGCGCCGCGCGCGAACACGGCTGGCGATGAGGACGGGCGAGGTGACCAACGTGTCCGACGTCGCCGTCGTCGTCGTGAACTACCGCACGCCGGCGCTCACGGTGGCGTGCGTGGAGTCGGTGCTGCGCTCGGAGGGCGGGCCGCCGCGCGTGATCGTCGTCGACAACGCGTCCGGCGACGACAGCGTGGCGCGACTGCGCGCCGCGTTCGGCACCGAGCCGGCGGTGACCGTGTGCGCGCGCGACGTGAACGACGGCTACACGGGAGGCAACAACGCCGGCGTGGGTCTCGCGCGCGCGGCGGGCGCGCGCTGGGCGCTGCTGCTCAACAGCGACACGGAGCTCGACCCGGGTTGCGTGCGGCGGCTCGTCGAGGAAGCGGCGTCCGACGCCGAGATCGCGCTCGCCACGCCGCGGATCTTCTTCGGCGACGACCCGGAGCGGCTGTGGTTCGGCGGCGGGCGCTTCTCGCCGTGGCGCGGCCGGCCGGTGCACGTGGGCTTCCGTCGGCGCGCGGCGCGCGGCTGGCGCACGCGACGCGACCTCGCGTTCGCGAGCGGCTGCGCGCTGCTCGTGCGCCTGGACGCGGTGCGCGGCGATCCGTTCGACGCGTCGCTGTTCGCGTACGCGGAAGACCTCGATCTGTCGCTGCGCCTGCGCCGCGCGGGACGCCGCATCCGCTACGTGCCGGACGCGCTCGTGTGGCACCACGAGGGCTCGAGCCACCGGCGCGCGGGGGGGCAGGCGCTCCGCTTCTACCTCAACACGCGCAACCTGCTGCGCGTGGTGGCGCGGCACGCGCGGTGGTACCACTGGCCGGTGCTCGGCCCGATGCTGGCCGTGAACGTGGTGGCGCGGTACGCCGCGGTCGCCGCGCGCGCGGGGGACTGGAGCGCGGTGGGGGCGGTGGGGCGGGGGGCGGTGGATGCGGTGTTAGGCGTGGGAGGGCCGATGCGGCGGCGCTGATGCGGCGGCGCTGATGAGGCGGCGCTGAACCTTCGGCACTGAAAACGCGGCGCTGACAACGCGCGGTATCAGCGCCGCCGTATCAGCGCCGCCGCATCATTCACTGCCTCTGTGAACAGCCGCTCGTACTGCGCCGTGACCCCGTCCCACGTGTAGCGGCTCGCCGCCCGCGCCCGCGCCGCCTCGCCGAGCCGCATCGCCCCCTCGGCATCCGAATCCACCGCGTCGAGCAGCGCCGCCACGGCCCGCGCGTCGCGCGCGAAGAACCGTCCCGTGTCCGCCAGCACCTCGCGGTTGAATACCGTGTCCAGGGCGAGCACGCTGGCCCCGCACCCCATCGCGCGCAGCAGCGCCGGGTTCGTGCCGCCCACCGAGTGGCCGTGCAGGTACGCGTAGCAGTTGCACCACAGCTCGCGCAGCACCGCCTGATCCGACACGTGCCCGACGAGCTGGATGCGCTCGTCGCGCTCGGCGAGCGCGCGCAGTCGCGCGTGGAACGCGTCGCGGTAGCTCGCGCCGCCGACGACGAGCAGCCGGCGCGACGTGCGCGAGCGTCGGAACCCGTCGAGCATGACGTCGAGCGAGTTCTCCGGGATGAGGCGGCTCACGACGAGGTAATAGCCGCGCGGCATCACGCCGAACGGCGCGATGAGCTCCGGCCGGCGCGCGCGCTCGATGTCCGCGCCGTACGCGATCATCGTCGAGTCGCGCCCCATGTGCTCGAGGTAGTATGCGCGCATCGCGTCCGCGTCCGTCACGAGCGCGGTGCACGAGCGCACCGCGGCGCGCGCGGCGGAGCGGAAGTACGCGCGCGCCATCGGGCCCCACTTGCCGCGCGTCCAATCGAGGCCGTCCACGTTCATCACCACCGGCGCGCCGGCCAGCCGCGCGAGCGCGGCGTGGTGACCGAGCCCCACGTTGACGAAGAACCACACGTCGAACTCGCGCCGCGCCATCGCGTGCAGCACGGCGAGCAGCGTCGAGCCCACGGCGGCGAGGTTCTTCCCGCCCGGCGACGGCACGTACCGCAGCTCCACGCCGTCCTCGCGCGGCACGCGCCGCGCCGCGGAGTGCGCGCCGGCGCGGCAGTAGATCGTCACGCGGTGCCCACGCCGAACGAGCCGCGGCGCGATCTCCGCGAACGCGGTCTCGAAGCCGGTGATCTCGAGGTCGGGACGCAGGCCGCGCAGGCCGAACATCCCGATGCGCAGTCGGGCCGCCTTCGGGACTCGGGACTCGGGACTCGGGACTCGGGACTCGTGGGGGAGCAGTTCCCGAGTCCCGAGTCCCGAGTCCCGAGTCCCGAGTCCCGACAACGTGCTCGCCATCAATAGGCTCCCGACCGCGACATCACCACCGGCAGCGTCCGCGCGAGGATCTGCAGGTCGAGCGCGAGCGACCAGTGCTCGATGTAGTGACGGTCGAGCCGCACGACGTCCTCGAAGTCGAGGATGTCGCTCCGGCCGCTCACCTGCCACAGTCCCGTGATCCCCGGCTTCACCGCGAGCCGACGGAAGTGGTGCGCCTCGTAGTCGTCGAGATCCGACTCGAAGAACGGACGCGGTCCGACGAGCGACATGTGACCCGCGACGACGTTCCACAGCTGCGGCAGCTCGTCCAGGCTCCACCGGCGGAGCACGCGGCCCACCGTCGTCACGCGCGGATCCGACGGGATCTTGAACAGCCGCGCGTCGTCGCTCTGGTTCAGCGCCGCGAGCGTCGCCTTCTCCGCGTCGGCGCCGACGCGCATCGTGCGCACCTTCAGCATGCGGAACGTCCGCCCGCCGCGCCCCACGCGCGTCTGCACGAACAGCACGGGGCCCGGCGAGTCGAGCTTCACGAGCAGCGCGAGCACGGCGAGCAGCGGCGCCACGAGCACGAGCGCCACGAGCGCGCCGAGCAGATCGACGCACCGCTTCGCGGCCGCATGGTGCAGCGCGAGCGTCGGCGACATCGTGTACGCTGCCCGCTGTCGCCACGACAGCACGGATCCGTCGACGCCTACCGGGGCGACGGTGATCTCGTTCTCGGCCAGACGACCCTCCGCGAGGAATAAAGGGACTCAGCAGCGATGTCCCACTGGGCGGAGCGATTATTCCACCCCACCGACATGACCGACGACGTCGCCGAGGTCCAACGACGGCTCGCCGAGTTCGCGCGGACGCGAGACCCCGCCGCGCTGTGGCCAGGCGTGACCGAGCGTGCGCGCGTGGAGGCCGCGCGCGAGCTGCAGCGCGTGACCCGCCTCGTGCTCGCCGGCGAGCGCACGATCGTCGTCGATGGGCGGTGCGACGCGGCGGCGCTCGCGATCGCGGGCCACACGACCGGCATGGGGCCCGTCGTCGGCCGATGGATCGAGGATGGCGTGGTGGACGCGGCGCCCGCGGTGCGCGACCGGCTCGCGCGCCACCTCGACCACGCACGCCGTCGCCACGCGCGCATCGAGCGCGAGGTGATGCCGGCGCTCGACGCGCTGCTCGGCGCCGGCGTGACGCCCGTGCTGCTGAAGGGGTTCCACACCGCGCGCGCGTACTTCGAGGAGCCGGCCGTGCGGCGCATGGCCGACGTCGACGTGCTCGTGCCCCGCGACCGCGTGGCCGACGTCGAGGCGGTGCTGCGCGATGCGCGCTACCGCCCCGACGGCGACGCGCACCGCCCGTACAAGCGCGACTGGATCCGCGACGACGTCGATCCGCGCTACCACTCCGTCGAGCTGTGGCACGCCGAGAGTCGATGGATCCTCGAGGTGCACGCGTCGCTCGATCGCCGGCATCATCCCGGTGCGGTGGCGCGCGTCGACGGCGTACGCCCGCACCTCCCGAACGGCGGCACGATCCCGTTCCCCGTCGCCGGTCGGCCGCTGCGTGCGCTCGACGAGCCGCTGCTCCTCCTCACGCTCGCGTGTCACGGCTCGCAGGAGCTCGACGGCAGCCGCCTGCTGCGCCTCTACGAGCTCGCGCGCGTGATCCGCGCCGACCGCGCGAGCGGACGGCTCGACTGGGACGCGGTGCTCGACCTCATGCGCCGCACGCGCCTGGCGCGCTTCGCCTGGCCGGCGCTCGCGCTGGTCGAGGACCTCGCGCCGGACACCGTCGATCCGCGCGTCCTCGCCCTCGGGCGCCGCGCGTCGACGTGGGCGGCGCGCCACACCGTCACGCGCCTAACACCGGCCGGCGGTGCGCTCGACGCGCGCGGCGTCCTGCGGCAGCTCATGTGGGACCGCGGCCCCGTGGCGCTCGCGCAGCGCTTCCTTCGCACCATGTGGCCCGCCGCCGTCACCCGCCCGGGCGACGCGGCCGTCGGCTGGCGCGTGCGCTGGCGCCGCATCCGCGCGGGCGCGCTCTCGCTCTCGGCGCCGGACGAGCGGCGCTGAGCCGGAATACGGAGGGGAGCCGCGGCGACTACGGGGACATCTCCCGCCGCGCCTCGATGATCCTCCTCGCCAGCTCGTTCTTCCTCCGGCACGACCCCAAGCAGCGCGCCCGGATGAAGCCCTATCCACCGCTCGCGACGCTGCTCGTCGCCGCCGCGCTGCGTGAGCGCGGGCATCGCGTCGCGCTGTTCGACGCCACGCTCGCCGACGACGTCGACGCGTTCGTCGCGCGGCTCGACGCGACGCGCCCCGCGGTGGTCGGCATCCTGGAGGACAACTTCAACTACCTCACGAAGATGTGCACCGAGCGCTCCCGCGAGGCGACGCTCGCCATGGTGCGCGCGGCGCGGGCGCGCGGGTGCCGCGTCGCGGTGAACGGATCCGACGCCACCGACCACCCCGCGCGCTACCTCGACGCCGGTGCGCACGCCGTGCTTCCCGGCGAGGCCGACGCCACCTTCCTCGCGCTCGCCGACGCGTGGCGCGACGACGCCGATGCGTCGCTCGTCGACCTCGCGGGACTCGCGCTCGCCGACGGCGCCGGTGGCGTCGCGTACACGGCGGGCGCGCCGTCGGTGCGCGACCTCGACGCGCTGCCGTTCCCGGCATGGGACCTGGTCGACGTCGAGACGTATCGGCACGCGTGGCGCGACGCGCACGGCCGCTTCTCGTGGAACATGGTGACGTCGCGCGGCTGCCCGTTCGGCTGCAACTGGTGCGCGAAGCCGATCTTCGGCCGCCGCTACGTGCAGCGCGCGCCGGAGCTCGTGGCCGAGGAGCTCGCGCGCCTGCGCGCGACGGTGCGCCCCGACCACGTCTGGTTCGCCGACGACATCTTCGGCCTAACGGCGTCGTGGATCGCCCGCTTCGCCGACGCCGTCGCCGACCGCGGCGCGCGCACGCCGTTCACCATCCAGTGCCGCGCCGACCTGCTGACGCCCGACGTCGCCTCGGCGCTCGCCCGCGCTGGTGCGGAGGAAGTGTGGATCGGCGTCGAGTCGGGGTCGCAGGGGATCCTCGACGCGATGGACAAGGGCACCACCGTCGACGAGGTGCGCGCCGCGACCCGGGCGCTGAAGACGCACGGCGTGCGCGCCGCGTGGTTCCTGCAGCTCGGCTACCCGTCGGAGACGTGGGCGGATCTGCTCGCGACGCGCGACCTCGTGCGCGACGAGCGCCCCGACGACGTCGGCGTGTCGGTCGCCTATCCGCTGCCGGGCACGAAGTTCCACGCACGCGTGCGCGACGAGCTCGGTCGCCGCCAGAACTGGCGGCACACCGACGACCTCGCGATGCTGTTCCACGGCACGTACACGACGCCGTTCTACCGCCGCGTGCGCGACGCGCTGCATCACGAGGTGCGAACCGGCGCGCGCGACGACGGGCGATGGGCCTCGCTGGCACGCGACGAGGTAGCGCACCGCTCCGCCGAGCCGCTCGTCGTGGGGCGCTGAGCGATGCGACAGGATGCGGTGCGTGATGGACAGGAGGCCCCTGCGGTTCTTTTCGACAGGATGAACAGGACGGACAGGATGAGAACCAACAACACGTGCAGTGCCTTCGTTGTTGGTTCTCATCCTGTCCGTCCTGTTCATCCTGTCCAGAACGCAGAGCCACCGCATCCTGTCGGGCTCCTGTCACCGGCCGCTGCGGCGTTCGACGCGGTCGCGCCGCGGTTCGACGCGCGCTTCGGGGCGTGGCTCAGCGTCGCCGCCCAGCGCCGCGCCGTGCGCGCCGCGCTGCTCGACGCGTTCCCCGTCGGCGCGCGCGTGCTGGAGCTGGGCGGCGGCACGGGCGAGGACGCGGCGTGGCTCGCGCGACGGGGCCGCACCGTGCTGCTCACCGACCCGTCGCCGGCGATGGTGCGCGAGGCGGCGGCGAAGCTCGTGCCGTTAGGCATGCCCGAGCCGACGATCGCCCCGGCCGAGCGGCTCCCCGAGCTTTCCGAGCTGCACGCGAGCGGGTCGCTCGACGGCGCGTTCTCGAACTTCGCGGCGCTGAACTGCGTGACCGACCTCGCCGCCGTCGGGCTCGGGCTCGCGCGGCTCGTGCGACCCGGCGGCCGCGCGCTGCTCGTCGTCTTCGGCACGCTCGCCGTCGGCGAGTGGGTCGTGCAGCTCGCGCGCGGCGACGCGCGCGCCGCGTTCCGCCGTCTCGCGCGCGGCGACGTGCCGGCGCGACTCGGCGGCCACGACTTCAGCGTGCGCTACCACCGCGGCGCGGACCTCGTGCGCGCGCTCGCGCCGTGGTTCAGGCCCGTCGCGCGGCGCGGCATCGGTGTCTGCGTGCCGCCGAGTGCCGCCGAGCCGTGGATCTCGCGCCACCCGCGGTTGCTCGGCGCGCTCGAGGCGGCGGACCGCGTGGTCTCGCGCCCACTCGCCGCGCTCGGCGATCACGTGCTGTACGACTTCGTGCGCACGGAGACGGCCGCGTGACGAGCGCGCTCGCCGACTTCCGCGCCGCCTACGCCGCGCACCGCGCGAGCGAGGGACGCGCGTACGACCGGGCCACGCTGCTCGCGCTGCCGTACCTCGCGGACGACTCGTCTCAACTCGCGCACCAGTGGGCGGTGCGCGCGCGCACGTACGAGGCGTTCATGCGCCGCGTGCTGCTTCCCATGCTGGGCGCCTCCACGCTCCACGCTCCACGCTCCACGCTCACTCGGTCCGGAGACCATGCCGAGCGTGGAGCGCGGAGCGGGGAGCGTCGAGGATCGCTTCGCCTGCTCGACCTCGGCGCCGGCAACGGCTGGCTGTCGTGGCGCGCCGCGATGGCCGGCTGCGAGTGCGTCGCCCTCGACCTCCGCGACGACGCCGTCGACGGGCTCGGTGCCGCCGCGCCGTACCTCGAGCGGGCTGACGGCGGGTTCGCGCGTGTCGCCGCGTCGTTCGACGCGTTGCCGGTCGCTGCCGGCACGTTCGACGTCGTCGTGTTCAACGCGTCGGTGCACTACGCCACCGATCTCGCCGCGGTGCTGCGCGAGGCGCGGCGTGTCGTGCGCCCGGGCGGCCGCGTCGTGGTGCTCGACTCGCCGTTCTATCGGCGCGATGCCGATGGCGCGGCGATGGTGGCCGAGAAGCGCGGGCACGCCGCCGAGCGCTTCGGCGACCGCGCCGCGGCGCTGATGGCGGTGCCGGCGATCGAGTACCTCACCGCGGAGCGCCTGGCGCACGCGTCGGCCGCGCTGGGCCTGACGTGGCGCCGCCGGCGCGTACGCTACCCGCTCTGGTACGAGCTCCGTCCGTACGTCGCTCGGCTGCGCGGTCGGCGCGCGCCGTCGCGTTTCGACCTCTGGGAGGCCCACGCGTGATCCTGTTCGTCAACCCGCGGGCGACGCGGCCCAAGAACCGCCGCTTCCCGCTCTCGATCATGGCCGTCGGTGCGGCGCTCCCCGAGGGGACGACGTGGGAGATCGTCGACGGCAACCTCCCCGACGCGGATCCGTTAGGCGACGTGTGCGCGCGCGTCGACCGGCAGGCCGGCACGGCGGATCCCGTGCGCGCCGTCGCGATGACCGTCATGCCGGGGCCGCAGCTCGTCAGCGCGGTGCCGCTCGCGCGGGCGCTGAAGGCGCGCCATCCCGACCTGCCGATCGTGTGGGGCGGCAACTTCGGCAGCCTCTATCCCACGCCCGTGCTGAACGCGCCGTACGTCGACTGGCTGGTGCGCGGGCAGGGCGAGGAGACGTTCGTCGAGCTGCTCCGCGTGCTCGATGGGACACGCGACCCGCGCACCGTGGCGGGGCTCTCGTTCCGCGATGCCGATGGGTCGCACGTGCTCGGCGCGGAGCGGAGGTGGAAGGGGCCCGACGAGCTGCCCGCGCCGCCGTATCACAAGATCCGCGTCGCCGACTACCTGCACCCCACGTTCCTCGGCCGTCGCTCCGGCGTGTACCAAGCGTCGATCGGCTGCCCGTACGGCTGCAAGTTCTGCGGCGTCATCTCCGTCTACGGCAGCCGCGAGCGGCAGCAGGCGCCGGCGCGCACCGCCGAGCACCTCGCGTCTCTCGTCCGCGAGCACGGGATGGACTCCGTGCACTTCTACGACAACAACTTCATCGTCCGCGAGGACCACGCGCGCGAGCTGGCCGAGCGCCTGATCCCGTTAGGCATCCGCTGGTGGTGCGAGGCGCGCGTCGACGCGTTGCTCCGCCTGTCCGACGACACGTGGCGGCTGCTGAAGCGCTCCGGCCTCACGATGGTGTTCTGCGGCGCCGAATCCGGGTCCGACGACGTCCTGCGGCGGATGAACAAGGGGACGACCACCGCGCAGATCGTCGAGGTCGCGGCGCGCGCGCGGGCGCACGGCATCGTCCCCGAGTTCTCGTTCGTCTTCGGCGATCCCGACGAGCCGGCGCGTGAGATCGAGAACACGCTGACGTTCGTGCGCACGCTGAAGCGCGTGAACCCGTCGATGGAGCTCATCACGTACTTCTACACGCCGACGCCGCAGCGCCGCGGCACCTACGGCGACGTCGACGCGCTCGCCGGGACGCCGGACACGCTGGAGGAATGGACGTCGCCGGAGTGGGTGGCGTGGATGACGCACGAGGACCCGCTCGTGCCGTGGCTCGACCGCTCGCTGAAGGCGCGCGTCGAGGACTTCGAGCTCGTGCTGAAGAGCCGCTTCCCGTCGGTGCACGACAGCCGCACCGCGGGGTGGGGCAAGGCGTTGGGCAGCCTGCTCGCGCGGCGCCGCTGGGCGCGGGCCGACTACGGCGATCCCGCGCTGCTGCGCCGCGTGCGCCGCTGGGCGCAGCGCACTCCCGACGACCGTCAGGCATACGGTCACCTGCGCGTGCCCTCTCCGGCGACGGCGACGTGAGCACGCTGCCCGCCCGCGAGGGCTACCGCCTGTGGGCGCCGAGCTACGAGGCCGAGACCGTCGTCAGCTTCCTCGAGCGGCGTGCCGTCGAGGCGTTAGGCGTCCCGACCGCGCGCCGCCGGCTGCTCGACGTCGGGTGTGGCACGGGCCGCCGGTTGCACGACGCCGACGCGGCGACGGTCGTGGGCGTCGACGTCACGCCCGAGATGCTCGCCATCGCACCCGCGCAGCTCGCGCTGGCCGCGGGCGACGTGCGCGCGCTCCCGCTCGCGGACGCATCGTTCGACGTGGTGTGGTGTCGGCTCGTCGTCGGGCACCTGCGCGAGCTCGACGCGGCGTACGCGGAGCTCGCGCGCGTCTGCGTGCCGGGCGGCACGGTCGTCGTCACCGACCTCGCCGCGGAGGCGGCGGCGGCGGGACATCGGCGCACGTTCCGCGACGCATCGGGCACGGTGCAGGAGCTCGAGCACCACGTCCACGCCGCGCACGCGCACGTCGAGGCCGCCTCGCATGCCGGTCTCGCGCTCGCCGCCCACCGGCGCGCCGTCGTCGACGCGAGCGTCGAGCCGCTGTACGCCGCCGCCGGCAGGCTCGATCGCTTCGCCGAGCAGCGCGGGCTGCCGCTCGTCCTCGCGCTCGCGTTCCGGAGGCACGCGCGATGACCACGCTCGCGCCGCGCCCGACACCGGGCCACACGCTCGCCACGCCGCTGCCGCGCCTCGATCCCATCACGCGGCTGCCCATCCTCATCCTGTTCCCGCACAGCCGCTGCAACTGCCGCTGCGTGATGTGCGACATCTGGCGCGACACCACGCGCGCCGAGCTCTCGGCCGACGACGTCGCGCGATGGACCGCGGAGTGGCGCGCGCTCGGCGTCGAGCGCGTGGTGTTGAGCGGCGGCGAGGCGCTGCTCCACTCGCGGCTGTGGGAGCTGTGCGATCGGCTGCGCGCCGCCGGCATCGGCATCACGCTCCTCAGCACCGGGCTGCTGCTGCGCCGCCACGCCGCGGAGCTCGTGCGCCGCTGCGACGACGTCGTCGTGAGCCTCGACGGTCCGCAGCCGGTGCACGACGCGGTCCGCAACGTGCCCCGCGCGTACGAGCGGCTCGCCGAGGGGGTCGCCGCGGTGAAGGCGGCCGATGCGCGCGTCCAGGTGACCGCGCGGTGCACCGTGCAGCGCGCGAACTACGCGTACCTCGGCGCGACGGTCGACGCCGCGCGAGCGTTGGGCCTCGACCGCGTGAGCTTCCTCGCCGCCGACGTCACGAGCGACGCGTTCAACCGGCCCGACGGCTGGGACGACGCGCGTGTCGCGCGGGTCGCGCTCGACGCCGACGACCTGCCGCGGCTCGCCGCGGAGCTCGACGCGCTCGAGCGCGAGCATGCCGCCGATTTCGCGACGGGCTTCGTCGCCGAGCCGCCGGCGAAGCTGCGGCGGCGGCTGCTGCAGTACTACGCCGCGCTCCTCGGCCGCGACGAGTTCGCGCCGAACGAGTGCAACGCGCCGTGGGTGTCCAGCGTGATCGAGGCCGACGGCACGGTGCGCCCCTGCTTCTTCCAGCCGCCGTTAGGCAACGTGCACGCGGCGGGCGGCCTGGGCGCGGTGCTCAACTCCGCGGAGGTCGTCGCATGGCGCCGCGGGCTCGACACGCGCCGCGACGAGATCTGCCGCCGCTGCGTGTGCACGCTCTCCCTCCGCCCGTGAGCGCGCCGAGCACGGTCCTCGAGGGCGCGCGGCTCGCCCACGGCGGCATGATCGTCGACGCGCCGCTCGCGCTCGTCGACGGACGCGTCGCGCGCACGGGCGATCCGAGCGCGTTCCGCATCGACCTCACCGGCCACGTCGTCTTCCCGGGGCTCATCAACGCGCACGACCACCTGCAGCTCAACGGCGTGCGACCGCTGCCGCACGACGCGCCGTTCGCGAGCAGCTACGAGTGGATCGACGCGTTCGCCGCGCACCGGCGGCTCGTGGACGTCGTCGCCGCGGTCGCGGTGCCGAAGCCCGCGCGTCACTGGCAGGGCGCGCTGAAGAACCTGCTCGCCGGCGCCACCACCGTCGCCCACCACGACCCGCATCACCCGGTGCTCGACGACCCCACGTTCCCGGTCGTCGTGCCGCGCGGCCTCGGCTGGGCGCACTCGTTGGGCCTCGGCCACCCGTTAGGCGACGCGCCGCCGCGCTACGGGCCGCCGCTGCGCGAGAGCCACGCCGCCACGCCCGCCGACCGGCCGTGGATCGTGCACCTCGCCGAGGGCACCGATGCCGAGTCGCGCGGCGAGTGCGCGCGGCTCGACGCGTTGGGCTGCCTCACGTCGAACGCGGTGCTCGTCCACGGCGTCGGCCTCACGGACGCCGACGTCGAGCGCATCGTCGCGCGCGGCGCGGCGGTCGTCTGGTGCCCCGCGAGCAACCTCGAGCTGCTCGGCCGCACGATCGAGGCGCGCGCGGTGCGCCGACTGTTCGACGCCGGCCGCCTCGCCCTCGGGACGGACTCGCGGCTCACCGGCGCCCGCGACCTGCTCGACGAGCTTCGCGTCGCGCGCGCGCACAGCGATCTGTCGCCGGCCGAGCTGCTGCGCCTCGTCACCACCGGCGCTGCGCGCGTGCTGCGCCTCGGCGACCGCGGCACGCTGCGTCCCGGCGCGGTCGGCGACTGCGTGATCCTGCGCGCGGGGCTCGATCCGTACGAGGCGCTGCTCTGCGCGCGGCGCGACACGGTGCGTGCGGTCGTGCGCGACGGCGCGCCGGTCCTCGCGGATCCCGATTTCGCGGACTGGTTCGCGCACTGCGGCGTCGAGACGGCGCGCATCGTCGTCGACGGCCGACCGAAGCTCGTCGCGCGCACCGCGCTGCCGCCCGACGTGCTCGGGCTCGAGCCCGGGCTCGTGCTGGAGCGACAGGATGACCGGTCCTATTCGTTTTGACAGGATGAACAGGACGGACAGGATGAGAACCAACAACACGTGCAAGGCCTTTGGTGTTGGTTCTCATCCTGTCCGTCCTGTTCATCCTGTCGAGAGAGAACGGCTCCTGTTGCTCCTGTCGACGCGTCCTGTCCGATGAGCGCGCTGCGCGTGGTGCAGGTGGGCTTTCACGCCGACGCCGAGCGACGGCCGGCGGCGTCGCTGCTGCGCGCGTGGCCCACGCTGTCGGCCGTCGCCGGTGCCGCCTCACGCGCCGGGATCGACGTCAGCGTCGTGCAGGCCGCGCATCGCGACGAGTCGGTGGCGATCGGCGGCGTCGCGTATCACTTCCTCGACGACGGCCATCACCCGCCCGTGCGGCTGCCGGGTGGCGCGAGCGTCGCGCGGCGCCCCGCGCGCATCCTCCGGCGCGTCGCCGAGCTGGCGCCCGACGTCGTGCACGTGCACGGATTGAACCATCCGCTCGCGGCGCGCCGGCTCGCTGACTCGTTAGGCGGCATCCCCGTGCTCGTGCAGGATCATGGGTCCGTCCCGCCCGACGGGTGGCGCCGGCACGCCTGGCGGTGGGCCTACGCGCCGGTCGTCGGCGTCGCGTTCACCGCGCGCGAGCAGGCCGCGCCGTTCGTCGACGCGGGCGCGCTGCGCGGCGACGTCCCGGTGTTCGAGGTGCTCGAGAGCTCCACGGCGTTCACCCCCGGCGACCGCGACGAGGCGCGCCGAGCCACCGGCATGTTCGGCGACCCGTGCCTGCTGTGGACCGGACGGCTCGACGCGAACAAGGACCCGCTCACCGTGCTCGACGCGTTCGAGCGCGCGCTGCGTGAGCTCCCCGAGGCGCGGCTGTGGTGCTGCTTCGGCCACGCACCGCTGCTCGACGCCGTGCGACGCCGCGTCGTGCGATCGCCCGCGCTGCGCGGGCACGTGCGGCTGTTGGGCAGGCGGCCGCACGCGGAGATGGAGCTGCGCTTCCGCGCCGCCGACTTCTTCGTGCAGGCGAGCCACCGCGAGGGCAGCGGCTACTCGCTGCTCGAGGCGCTCGCGTGCGGCACCGCGCCGCTCGTCACCGACATCCCCGCCGCGCGCCGCATCGTCGGCGACGCGGGCTCGCTGACACCCGTCGGCGACGCGACCGCGCTCGCTGCCGCGATGGTCGCGTGGGCCGCTCGCGCGCGCGAGCCGCTGCGCCGGGCCGCGCGCGCGCGCTTCGAGGATGCGCTCACGTTCGACGCCGTGGGGCGCGAGCTGCGCACCGCGTACGAGTCCGTCGCCCGCGCATGAGGCTCGCCCTCGTGCTCCCGGGCGGCGTCGACCGCAGCGGCACCGACCGGGTCATCCCGGCGCGGCTGTGGCTCCTCGAGCGTCTCGCGCGGCGGCACGACGTGCACGTCTTCGCGCTCGGCCAGGACGACGCGCCGGGCGAGTGGGATCTGCTCGGCGCTCGCGTGCACGACGTCGGCTCGGCGCCGCGCAAGCTGCGCCGGCTGCTCGCGTGCTTCGGCGCGCAGCACGCCGTGGCGCGCTTCGACGTCGTGCACGCGTTCTTCGGCTGGGCCGGCGCGTACGCGGCGCTGCTCGGCTGGCGTCACCGGCTGCCCGTCGTCTACAGCCCGTCCGGCGGCGAGCACGTGGCGATGCGCGACATCGGCTACGGCATGCGGTGCACGCTCGTCGGCCGCGCCGGCGCCGCCGTCGCGGCGGCGGGCGCGTCGCGCGTCACCGTCGCCACGCCGCACATGCAGCGGCTCGCCGCCGCGCGCGGCGTGCGCGCCGAGCGCGTGCCGTTAGGCGTCGCCGTCGACCGGTGGCCGGCCGCGCCGCTGCGCCCGCGCGATCGGGCACGTCCCGCGCGGCTGCTCCACGTCGGCGACCTGCGGCCGGTGAAGGACCAGGCGATGCTCCTCGCCGCCGCGCGGCGCCTGCGCGAGGCCGGCGCGCGCTTCACGCTCGACATCGTCGGCCGCGACACCACCGGTGGCGCGCTGCGCCGCTCCGCCGACGCCGCATGGCTGGGAGACATCGTGCGCTGGCACGGCCCGCTCGGCCGCGACGCGCTCCGCACGCTCGTCGACGAGGCCGACCTGCTGCTCGTCTCGTCGCGCCACGAGGCGGGGCCGCTCGTCGTGCTCGAGGCGGCGGTCGCCGGCGTGCCGACCGTGGGCACCGCGGTGGGACACGTCGCCGAGTGGGCGCCGGATGCCGCGGTCGCCGTGCCGGTGGGCGACGCCGACGCGCTCGCCCGCGAGACCGCCGCGCTGCTCGACGACGAGCCGCGCCGGCTCGCGCTCGCTGTCGCCGCGCAGCGCCTCGCGTTAGGCATGGACGCCGATGCGACTGCCGCGGCGTTCGAGCGCATCTACGCCGCGCTGTGACCGCCGACATGGCGCTCGTCGACTTCGTCCCCACGGCGGACCCGCTGCTGCGCGCGCCGAGTCTCGCCCACACGACGATGCTTCCGGTGCTCGGCATCACGACGCGCTTCGAGACGAACAGCGCGTACGTGCTCGGCGTCGCGACCGAGGCGTTCGGCGTGTGGCGCGCGTTGGGCACGTCGGTGGACGCACCGCGCGGCGCGCCCGAGGTGCGCGTCCGCGTCGTCGTGCACGAGGGCACCGAGCACGTCGCCGGCCGCGCGCCCGTGCGCCACGTCTGCCCCGACGGCGCGCGCATCCTCGTGCAGTCGCCGGGGAGCGTCGCCGTCGCGGACCCGGAGCGCGGCGAGAGCGTCGCCTACGTCACCACCACGCTCGCCGCCGACCGCCCGCACTTCCGCGCCGCCATGCTCGAGGCGATCACGCTCGCGCTGCTCGCTCACCGCGACCGCCACCCGATCCATGCCGCCGGCGTCGCGCGCGGCGGCCGCGCGGTGCTGCTCGCGGGACCGAGCGGCAGCGGCAAGAGCACGCTCGCCTACCTCGCGCACGCCTCGGGGCTCGACGTGCTCGGCGACGACCGCGTGTGGGTGCAGCGCGAGCCGGCGCTGCGCGTGTGGGGATGGCCCGGTCAGGCGCGGCTCACGGCGGACACCGTGCGCCACTTCCCCGAGGTCGCGACCGTCGGCACCACGTCCGTCGTCGGCGGCAAGGAGAAGCTCGCCGTGGAGCTGGGCGTCACGCGCGCGCTCGACGCGGCGCGCCACGCGGTCGTGTGCCTGCTCGCCCGCGGCCCGCGCGTCGCGCTCGAGCGGCTGCCGCGCGACGCGATCGTCGACGCGCTCCGCCACGGCGTCGATCCCGGCTTCGACCGCTTCCCCGCGCGTCACGAGGCCGTCGCGCGCGACCTCGCCGGCGACGGCGGGTGGCGGCTCACGCTGTCCGACGATCCGCACGACGCGCTGCCGCTGTTGAAGGCGATGCTCGGCGCCTAACGGATCGCCGCCTCCAGCGCCGCGTCGTCGCCGCGCGCCATCGCCGCGTCCGCCTCGAGCGCGGCGCGGTCGCGACCCACCGTCGCCACCGCGAGCACGCGCCCGCCGAGCCGGTACGCCACCGCCGCGTCGCCCGCCGCGAGGTCGCCGTGCACCTCCACCGCGTCCCACCGTTCGGCGTGTCCGACGTAGTTGACCACCTTGTCGTAGTGCGCGCTCCAGAAGAAGGGCACGTCCGCGAACCGCTCGCGCGCGCCCAACATGTTGCGCGCCGCGGTCTGGCCGAGCCGCTCCGCCACCACCCAGTGCTCGACGCGGATCGCCTCGCCCGTGCGCGCGTCCGGGTAGCGCGCGATGTCGCCCGCCGCGTAGATGCCCGGCACGCTCGTCTCGAGGTACGCGTCCACCATCACGCCGCGGTCGAGCCGGAGCCCGGCGCTCTCCGCGAGCGCGAGCGCCGGCCGCACGCCGACGCCGATCGCCACGAGGTCCGCGTCGATCGTCGCGCCGTCGTCGAGCGTCACGCGGTCGGCGTCGACGCGCGTCGCCGTGCGGCCGAGATGGAACGTCACGCCGTGCGACTCGTGCAGCGCGCGGATCCAGTCGCCCACCTCGGTGCCCAGCACGCGGGCGAGCGGCCGCTCGTCGGGCGCCACGACGTGCACCTCCAGCCCGCGCGTCCGCAGCGAGGCCGCCACCTCGAGGCCGATGAAGCTCGCGCCCATCACCACCGCGCGATGCGACCGCTCCGCGGCGGCGATGATCGCGCGGCTGTCGGCGAGCGTGCGCAGGTAGTGCACGTGCGCGAGGTCGGCGCCCGGGATCGTCAGCCGCACCGGGTCCGCGCCGGTCGCGAGCAGCAGCCGGTCGTACGGCAGCGCGCGGCCGTCGTCGAGCAGCACGCGGCGCCCGGCGACGTCCATCCCGGTCGCGCGTCTCCCGCGCAGCAGCTCGATCCGGTGCTCGGCGTAGAACTCCTCGCCGCGCAGCGGGATCCACTCCTCGGGCGCGTTGCCGGCGAGGTAGTCCTTCGACAGGTTCGGCCGGTCGTACGGCACCGACTCGTCGGCGCCGACGAGCGTGAGCGTGCCGTCGTAGCCTCGGCGGCGCAGCATCTCCACGGCCGCCTCGCCCGCCGCTCCCGCGCCGACGATGACGATCGCGCGCACCGCGGCATCGGGCGCCGGTGTGGTGCCTAACGGCGTCGCGCCGTCCGCCGTCGGGAGCTCGCGCCGTACCACCACGCGCCCGTCGCGCCGCTCCACCTCCCACCGCGCCACCGGGTTGAGCGCCGGCGCGCACGTCGCCTCGCCGGTGCGCACGTCGAAGCACGCGTGGTGCCACGGGCACCGCACCGTGTCGCCCTGCAGGATCCCCTCGGCCAGCGGTCCGCCGTAGTGCGTGCACTGTCCGCCGATCGCGAAAAACTCCTCGCCGCGCCGCACGAGCACCACCGGCTTCCCCGCCGAGTGCCCGCCTATCATCGCCCCGTCGGCGAGATCCGTCTCCGCGATCCCCGCCGCGAGATCCGGCCCACTCAGCTCGGTCGTGTCGCTCATGCTCGTTCGTCGTTGGTCGTTAGGCAGCGGGTACGGCGATGTGGAAGCTGCACCGCGGCCTCTCACCCGTGCGGTCGCAGTGCTCGCGCACCGGCGCGCCCGCCACCGCGCCCACGAGCTCCTCGACCGCCGCGCACACGTTCGGCTCCACGCACACCGCCGCCGACAGCGGGCAGCCGTGGCCGCGGATCGCGAAGCCGTCGGGCGTGCGCTCGAGATCCGCCTCGCCGCCGAGCGCCGAGAGCACCGCCAGCGCGCGCCGCGCGCGCACCTCCGGTCGCGCGGTCGGGCCCGACGCCGCCTCCGCCGCGAGGTCGCGTCCGACGCGCCGCAGCAGCACCTCCACGTCGCCCGCGTCGCCGCGCTTGCGCAGCTCGGCCAGCAGCGCCGTGAGCACCGGCGCGTACGCGCGCGAGAACGCCGGCTCCGCGGCCGGCTCGATGTCGTAGAGCGTCGCCGGCTTGCCCACGCTCCCGTCGCGCCGCTGCTCCGCCGCGCGCGCGATCCCCTCGCGCTGCAGCGTCTGCAGCTGCGCGCGCACCGCGTTGTCGGTGAGGCCGAGCGCCGCCGCCAGCTCCTCGACGCTCCGCCGTCCGCGTCGCAGCAGCGCGACCAGCCGCGCCCGCGTGCTCACCGCACCTCGCTCGTCCGTCCGTCGCATCGGTCCTCCGGTGTCCTCAGACAAGCTAGCACCGGGCGCCAGAATATGTCAAAAATATTCTTGACAAATAGGCGCATGGATCCGATCGTCACGGCCAGTCGTAGCTGCAGCACGTTCACGCTACGACATCACCGATACCGAGAGACCGACCATGCGTACTCGCACCATCTCCCTCGTCGCCGCCCTCGCCCTCGTCGCCGGCACCGCGGTCGCCGCGCGCCCCGCCCTCGCGCAGGTCGACGATCCCACCATCTGCGCCATCTTCGACGCCGCGAACACCTGGGACATCCAGACCGGCCAGCTCGCCGCCGAGCGCGGCTCGTCCAAGGAAGTGCGCGACTTCGGCGCCATGCTCGCGCGCGATCACAAGCAGGTCCGCCAGCTCGGCCGCGATCTCGCCACGAAGCTCCACGTCACGCCCACGCCGCCGAAGGACTTCGCGCTCGCCAAGGCGCACGTCGACGCGATGAAGACGCTGCGCGGCCTGCACGGCAAGGCGTTCGACAAGGCGTTCCTCGACCACGAGGTCGCGTACCACCAGGCCGTCATCGACGCCGTCTCCACGACGCTGCTGCCGTCCACGAAGAACGCCGAGCTGAAGGACCTCGAGCAGAAGGTCGCCCCGGCGTTCGCGGCGCACCGCGACGCGGCGAAGAACCTCCTCGCGAAGGCCAACTAGCACACGACGCGCGCTGCACGGCTCGACGGGCCGGAGCATCTCGTCACGGGATCTCCGGCCCGCCGCCGTTCAGGCCGTTCGTCGGCACGAGAATTGGGAAGGATTCTCGCGCCTGACGCCGACTACCAGGCGTCTCGCGGGAGAAGCGTCGTCACATGTCGTCACCGTCGTCGTTCACGAAGTCCCCGGCGTCGCGCGTCGCGCTGATCGCCCTCGTCGTCGCCGTCGCCGCGACGCCACCCGCCGGTGCGGTGAGCGCGCCCGCCGCCGCGCCCCCCGATCGCGATGCGCCGCAGCAGCTGTGGATGGAGATGCGCAACGTGCGCCTCCACGTCGACGCCAGCGCGGTGATGCAGATCGAGGATCTGCGCGGCGAGGCCGTCCCCACGACGCCCGGCGCCACCGTCGTCCTCGACGATCCACGCTCGTTCGTCGTCCAGGTCAGCTCCGGCAACATCCGCCTCGACGGCGACGCGCTGAGCGCGCTCATGAACGAGGTGGTGTTCGCCTACCACGGCGCGCCCGTGCGCAACCTTCGCGTGCGCGTCGCCGACGGCCAGCTCCTGCAGTCGGGCATCCTGCACAAGGGCGTCGACCTGCCGTTCCGGATGAAGGCGACGGTCGCGCTCACCGACGACCAGCGCGTCCGCGTGCACCCCACGTCGCTCCGCCTGCTCGGCATCGACGGCGAGAAGCTGATGCACGCGCTCGGCCTGCACCTGAAGAACCTGCTCGACGTGCGGGGCGCGCACGGCATCGCCGTCGAGGGCGACGACATGCTGCTCGATCCGCTCGCCATCATGCCGCCGCCCACCGTGCGTGGCCGCGTGGAGGCCGTCACGCTGGACTCCACCGCGATGCACATCGCCTTCGCGCGCACCGACGCGGACGGCATCTTCGGCACCACGGTGCGTCCCGACAGCGGGGCGACGAACTTCGTCTACTTCCGCGGCGGGCGGCTGCGCTTCGGCCGGCTCGAGATGCGCGACACCGACCTGCTCATCGACGACGCGAACACCGCCGATCCGTTCGACCTCTATCTCGCGCACTACGCCGAGCAGCTCACGGCCGGCTACTCGCGCACCATGCCTAACGCGGCGCTGCGCGTCGTGATGCCCGACTGGCGCGTCGTCGCGAGCGGGCAGGGCGTCGCGCCGCCCACCGTCGCGGCTCGTTAGCGGCGGCTTCCGTACATGGCTCCACGTACGTGTGTTGGTGGGACTGAAGAAGGACTGAAGGAGGACTGAAGAAGGACCACCAACACTCTTTGTGTTTGGTCCTTCTTCAGTCTCTCTTCAGTCCTTCTTCAGTCCTACACGAAACACGTACGTGGAGCTGTGAAGGCGCACCGGCGCGCCCCTTGCCCGAACGTGCGGCATGACCGACACCGCCTCCGATCAGACGACGGGCCGCCGCACGGTGCGCGTGCTCGTGTTCGCCGCGTCGCTCCGCCGCGACTCGCTGAACGACCGACTCGCCACGCTCGCCGCGACCGTCGTGGCGGAGAAGGGCGGCGTCGTCGACCGTGCCGCGATGATCGACTTCGACTGTCCGTCGTACGACGGCGACGTCGAGTCGACCGGCGCCATCCCGGCCGGCGCGCAGCGGCTGCACGAGCGCCTCGTCACCGCCGACGCGTTCATCATCGCGAGCCCCGAGTACAACGCGTCGCTGCCCGGGGTGCTGAAGAACGTGATCGACTGGGTGTCGCGCGTCCGCCCGCAGCCGTTCAATGGCCGGCAGGGCCTGCTCCTCTCCGCGTCGCCGTCGATGGTCGGCGGCAACCGCGGCCTCTGGTCGCTGCGCGTGCCGCTCGAGCACCTCGGTGCGCGCGTGTACCCCGACATGTTCTCGCTCGCCCAGGCGCATCAGGCGTTCGACGTGAGCGGCCGCATCGCGAACGCCACGCTGCAGCAGCGCTTCGAGAGCACCATCGAGTGCTTCCTCGACCTCGTCGAGGCCGCGAAGCACTACCGCGCGCTGCAGAAGCAGTGGGTCGAGTTCCTCGGCGAGAAGCCCGACGCGGCGACCGACCGGGTCGAGCACACCCCGGTCGAGGCGACCTGAGAGCCTGACGACTTGACGACCTGACGGCCCGCTCGCCCCGGCCGGGCCGTCCGCAAAAGCGGACTCTTCCGCACGGCGCCGCATGTCCCCATAATAGCGGCCCCGACCATTCGATGCCCCCCCAGACACGCCGGAGACCCCGATGCGTCGGCAACCGCTGCCGCCGCTGATCGCAGCATTCCTGCTGCTCGCCGCCCCCCTGCGCCCTGCCGTCGCCGAGTGGGGCGATCTCGTCCTCGGAGGCGCTCCGGCCGCCTGTGGCCGAGACGCCGTGTGGGGCGTGGCGCGCTGCGACCCGACCCGCGGCCGGCGCGCGTCCGGGCCGACGCTCGATCCGACGACCGTGTCGGCCGCGTTCGTGGCCGGGCGCACCGCACGGAGCGGCAACGAGGCTCCGGGCAGCCTGCGCGTCTTCGCGCCCGACGTCTGGATGCAGCTCGGCTTCCGCCCCGGCGCGCTGCGCCTCCGCGACCTGCGCCTCACCAACCTCGCCCGGGCCGACATGATCGAGCCGTCCGAGGCTCGCCTCCGCGGCGGGGCGGAGCTACCGCCGCTCTACGCGCTCGCCCGACTCCGCGTGCACTGGGGCGGCCTGCAGGTGGTCATGCGTCGCGCAGAGCGTGAGCTGGAGGCGCGGCTGCTGCTCATCGGCGTGAGCGAACGTCATATCTGACCCGGGCTCTCGTCAGCGCCGCGCGCGCCGCCCGAGGAGCGCATCGAGCGAGTAGGCGCCCGGGCCGGCGACGAGCAGCGTGAGCGCGCACGAGAGCAGCAGCAGCACGAACTCCACGCCTGTCGGCAGGAAGTAGCCGTTCTTGTAGTGCACGATCGCGATCGCGCCCGCCATGTCGATGATGAGGCCGAGCGCGGCGAGGCGCGTGAGCAGCCCCGCGACGAGCGCGAGCCCGCCGGCGAACTCCAGCACGGCGATGATCGGCGCCGTCACGCCCGGCATCGGCGCGCCCATCTGCGTGAACGCGCCCGTGACGCCGGCGATGCCGAACCCGAACAGCTTCTGCCCGCCGTGCGCGGCGAACGTCCCGCCCGCGGCGAGACGGAGGATGAACAGCCCGAGATCGGCCTGCGCGAGCGTGGTGCGGAAGAGCTTCATGGCGTCGAACTCCACTTCAGGTCGTGAGCCGCAGAGGACGCAGAGGGCCGCAGAGAACACCAGGAGCTTGAACCACAGAGGGCACAGAGGACACGGAGGAAACCAACAAAAGGGTTCTCCTCTGTGGCCCCCGTGTCCTCCGCGGTTAGAAGCAGTTGAAGTTCTCTGCGGCCCTCTGCGTCCTCTGCGGTTCAATCACCGAGCCGCACAGCGCCGCTACGCACGCCGCCGCCGACGCGCCGCCGCGAGCAGCGCGCCGAGGCCCGTCGCCACGAGGGCCACGCTCGAGGGCTCCGGCGTCGCGGTGATGCGCGCGAACAGCCCGTCCTCCTCGTCGTTGATCCCGGCCGCGATGTACAGCGCGTTCGGGTTGAACCCCACGCCGGCGTTGCCGAACGCGATCCCCCACAGCCCGTCGTTCACGAGCGGCGTGCCGCCGAGGTTCAGCAGCGTGCCGCGCATCGCGCCGGTCGTCGGATCGAACGCGTTGATCGTCCCGTCGCCGAGGTTGCCGACGAGCAGGGAGCCGCCGAACGCGCCGAAGCTCGCCGGCGCGAGGGCGAACCCCCACGGCGCGTTCAGCGCGCCGCCCGGGTTGATCAGCCGACGCAGCAGATTGCCGTTCGTGTCGAACACGTCGACGATCCCGAGCCCGGCCCCCTGGATCTCGTCGCCCGTGTTCTGGTCGAGCAGCGCATAGGCGACGTACAGCTGCCCGCCGATGTTCTGCACGTTGAACGGCGAGTAGCCGGCCGGCAGGTTCGGGTCGTTGAACGACCCGCCGAGGCTCGCCGGGTTCCAGTTGCCGTCGAACGGGTCGATCTTGCCGCTGGCGAAGTTCGCGGCGTACAGGAACGGGTTCCCACCCGTCGCGCCGATCGCCAGCCCGGTGTACGACGCGCCGGCGCTCGACAGGTCGACCATCCGGATGGCGGTCGTGCCGCCGTTCCACCCGTTGATGGTGCCGTCCTCGGTGGCGAAGATGAACCGCGCCGGGTTGCCGTTCACGAGGAGCGACGTCGGGTTGCTCGTCGCGAAGCCGTTGAACACCTGCCCGGTCGGCGTCGAGAGCGTCCCCGCCGGCGCGCCGGCCGCCGGTGGAATCGTCACCACGAGCCCCTGTTTCACGCCGAACCCGTTGTACAGCGTCGTCAGCCCCGTGCCGTTGTCGGAGAGCCAGAACGGCGTCGCGGGACCGAACGAGATCCCCCACGGGTTCCGTAGATCCGGGTCGGTGTTCGGGGCCAGGCCGGGGATGTTCGACGTCAGATTCGTCTGCGCGTACCGGCTCGGCTGCGCCCCGACCACCGACGCGCCGAGCCACAGTGCCGCCCCCAACGGCAAGAACCTGGTCAACAGCGGACGTGGTCGGCCGATGGCGAGGTGGGACATGATCTCCCCCTGTGGAACGGTGTGGGTCCAACTGCTGTGACGTGGACTCCGTGCTCGCGTGGGCACAGACCCGCGGGAGCCCCCCGTAGACGGCGCGAGTCGGCGCCGTCATCCCTCGGTCGAGGTCGTCAGCCGCCCATCCACGTGCGCAGTCGCTCGGCATCTTCCGATGCGCCGAGCTGCTGGAACACCGCCACCGCCGCCTCGGCGTCCGCGCGCGCTGCCGGCTCGTCGCCCTGTGCGCGACGCAGCTCGGCGCGCGTGCGCAGCGCCTCCGCCTCGTGCAGCGCGCTCCCGCGGGCGCGGGCGAGCGACAGCGCCGTGTCGAGCGCCTGGGCCGCCGCGACGTGGTCTCCGCGCGCGAGGCACGCCGCGCCGACCAGTCGCAGCGCGTCCGCGCGGTTGATCGCGTCGCCGAGCGCGGCGAAGCTCTGCGCCGCGTGCCGCGCCCCCGCTTCGGCGAGCGCCGCGTCGCCGCCGCGCAGGCTCACGTCGGCGCGTCCGAGCCGGGCGAGCGCCACGAGGTGCTCGCTCCCACCCTGCCGCGCGAACTCGATCGCCCGCCGCTCGCACTCGTCGGCGCGCGCGAGCTGCCCGAGGTCGCGGAACGTGATCGCCATGTTGTGGAACGCCTGCGCGAGGCCTAACGGGCTGCCGAGCCGCTGGTACACCGGGATCGCGAGCTGGTACAGCGCGAGCGCCTGCTCCCGCTGCCCGCGGATGTTCGCGATCGCGCCGAGGTTGTTCGTCGCCCGCGCGACGAGCAGATCGTCCTCGTCCTCGCGCCCCATCTCCAGCGCCTGCTCGAACGCGCGCCGCGCCGCCTCCAGCTCGCCGAGCGCGAAGTGCGCCGCGCCGAGCAGGTTCGTCGCGCGCCGCAGCGTCGGACGCTCGCGGTGCAGCGCCGCGCCGTCCATGCGCGCCGCGAGACACGCGCGCGCTTCCCGCGGCTGCCCCGTGCGCAGCAGCGACTCGGCCCGCAGCGCCACCAGCTCCGGCACCTCGCCCGCACCGTCGTTCGCGTGCGCGTCGAGCAGCGACACGAGCTCGCCCCATGCCGCCGAGCGGGCGAGCGCCGTGGCGCGGTCGCGCAGCGCCGCGTGCGGGATGGACAGCATCACGCGCGCCTCGCCCGCACGGCGTTAGGCGGCATCGCGTCGTCCGCGTCCGCCGCGAACGATCCGTCGGCGCCCGCGTCCTCGCCGAGCAGCCGGAGCAGCCGCGGGCGCGAGATGCCGAGCCGGCGTGCCGCCTCGCTCTTGTTCCCGCCGCACCGCTCGAGCGTGCGCACCACGGCCGCGTGCACGATCTCGTCGAGCGGCGCCGGGAACGGCAGCGTGCCGTCCACCGTGGCGTGCGCCGTCGCCGGCGACGCGAGCGCGTCGGCGTCGATCACGCTCGCCGTCGCGAGCAGCACCGCGCGCTCCACGGCGTTGCGCAGCTCGCGGATGTTGCCGGGCCAGTCGCGCTCGCGCAGCAGTCGGTCGGCCGCCGGCGAGAACGCCGTCACGCCCACGCCGTACTCCGCCGCGAAGTGCGACAGGAAGTGGCGCGCCAGCACCGCCACGTCCTGCTGCCGCGCGCGCAGCGGCGGCAGCTCGACGGGCACGACGTTCAGCCGGTAGTACAGATCCTCGCGGAACGAGCCGGCGCGCACCGCCGCGGCGAGGTCCACGTGCGTCGCGGCGATGATGCGCACGTCCACCGGAATCGCGCGCGTGCCGCCGACGCGGCGGATCTGCCGCTCCTGCAGCGCGCGCAGCAGCTTCGCCTGCAGCGGCAGCGCGAGATGGCCGATCTCATCGAGGAACACCGTGCCGCCGTCGGCGAGCTCGAAGAGCCCCGGCTTCGACGCGCTCGCGTCGGTGAACGCGCCTTTCTCGTGCCCGAACAGCTCGCTCTCGAGCAGCGTCTCGGGCAGCGCCGCGCAGTTGATGTCGACGAACGCCGCGGCGGCGCGCGGGCCGTTGTAGTGGATCGCCCGCGCGAGCAGCTCCTTGCCGGTGCCGGTCTCGCCGGTGATCAGCACCGTGACGTTCGGGTGCGGGATCACGCGCGCCGCGAGGCCTAACGCCTTCATGAGCGCGGTGCTCTCGCCCAGGATGCCGTCGAACCGGTACTTGTGCGCCTCGACGGCGGCGAACGCGAGTCCCTGCGTGCGCTCGCGCAGCCGCTCCGCGCGCTCGGCGATCCACGCGCGCAGCAGATCGAGATCCTGCGGCACCGCGAAGTACTCCGCGGCGCCGGCACGCACCACCGCGGCGGCGGTGCGGTGCGACGGCAGCGCGCCCACGGCCGCGACCTCGAGGTCACCGCCGGCGACCTGCCGCATCGCGTCGACGAGCGTCTCCTCGGCGCCGCCCGCCGCGATCACCGCCACGACGTTCGTGCGGCGATCGAGCGCGGCAGGCGTGTCCACGGCCTCGAGTCGGAGTCCCATCGCCTCGGCGAGCTGCGCCCACAGCTCGACGAACGAGTCCGAGAGCGTGACGACCACGAGAGCCGCCGTCTGGGGCGCGCCGACCCCGCCGGCCGGCGGTGCCGGCGCGGGGCGGGTGGGGCGGGGAGGAGCCACGAGGCGAAGCTCAGTACGCGATGGCGTAGCCTGTGAAGCCACCGATGTCCGCCTCCACTTCATGCGCCCCCGTCGAGTTGTTGCTGGTGAGGATCGGGAGCCACGGCGACGTCGCCGTCTCCTTGCGCCAGATGAGCAGCGCCTGGGTCAGCGTCTGGTCGATCGCATCGACCGACCCGTCGTCGTTCAGGTCGTCGTCCGTGAAGCCGTAGCTCATCTTCAGGCGCGCGGGATCCTTCGGCGAGAACAGGAGCCCCGACGGCTGGCAGTCGACGATGAGCCGCTCGGCGTCGACGAGCGTGAGCGTGATCTGCACGGAGTCGCCGTCGGCGATCGTGCTCCCGTTGGGGCGCTTCCACAACGACCGTGCGCGCACGCGGATCGAGAAGAACGGCGTCGAGTCGCGGCCGCTCGTCGTCGAGTGGTAGTACATCGTCACCGTCGTGTCCCGGCCCTTCACCGCCCAGAACGTCACGAGCGGGTTCGCGATGGTCGGCGCGCCGACGGCGGCGGCCACGAAGTGCGGATCGTCGTCCAGCACGGCGTCGTTGGCGCTCGGCCCAGCCGTCCGCGGCGTCAGCACGGCGCTGCGCGCGGCAGTGTCGTCGACGCTCGCGAGGCGATCGGGGGCGCACGCGGCGACGGAGACGGCAGCGACGAGAAGCAGGGGGCGCAACACGGACATTGGTGTCTCCAGATGGGAATTCGGATGGGCCGCGTGGGTGGGGTCGCGGCGGGCGTCGGACGCGGTCGATTGCCGGCGGGGGCGCAGGCGGTCCATCCTCGACGTCCGAACAAGGCAGACGGCACGCCGCCGGAATTCCTTCCCGGGCGGCCATGTAAGTGCCAGTCCGACAACGGCCTACAAAGAAACTACCGAATACGTCCGACGGCACTCCCGACACGAATCGATACAGGGGGTGTCACGTTTTGTAGCGGACTCTACCGTAACGAGGTGCCGGGATCCAGTCGAGAAGTCGACCCGATCGGCCGTCGCCGGTACGCGTATTGGAAGGGAGTCGGCGATTCGATCCGCACGGATCACTCGCCACGACGGAGGCACCTCATGCAGCACCGGACCGATTCCAACCGTGTCGACCTCGCCCTCGCGCTGCTGCGCGTCGTCGTCGGCGCGGTGTTCGTCATACACGGCGCGCAGAAGCTGTTCGTGTTCGGCTTCGGCGGCGTCACCGGCGCGTTCGGTCAGATGGGACTTCCGGCCCCCGGGATCGTGGGCCCGCTCACCGCGCTCGTGGAGTTCCTCGGCGGCCTCGCGCTGATCGCCGGGCTGCTCACGCGCCTCGCGGGCATCGGCCTCGCCGTCGCCATGCTCGGCGCGATCGCGTTCGTGCACCTGCCCAACGGCTTCTTCGCGCCGAAGGGCTTCGAGTACCCGCTCTCGCTGCTCGCCGCGGTCGGCGCCCTGGCGATCGCCGGCGCGGGCCGCTACTCGATCGACCACATGATCGCGTCGCGGCGCTTCACCGGCGCCGAGTCGACGTACGAGAGGGATCGCGCGCGCCGAGCGGCCTAACAACCGCCTATTTCGCCGCTTCCACCACGGCACGAATCAACCCCTCGACGTCCGCGCGCGTCGTGCGGTAGCCGAGCACGCAGAGACGCAGCGTGAACGTGCCGCGCAGGCGCGTCGACGACACGAGGTACTTGCCGCCCGCGTTCACCCGCGCGTTCACCCGCTGGTTCAGCGCGTGCGGCCCGCGCACGCGGAAGCACAGCACGCCGAGCCGCGCCGGCGCCGTCACCTCGAGCGACGGCTCGGCGCGCACCAGCGACTCGGCGTGCGTCACGAGATCCATCGCGCGGTCCATCTCGGCGCGCAGCGCGGCGAGACCGAAGTAGCGCACGCCGAGCCACACCTTGAGCGCGCGCGACTGGCGCGTGAGCTGCTCGCCGTAGTCCGCGAAGTTCACGCGCTCCTCGCCGGGCGCCACGTCGCGCAGGTAGTCGGGCATGATGTGGAATGCGTCGCGCAGGCGCGCCGGCTCGCGCGCGAGCAGGCATCCGCACTCGAACGGCACGAACAGCCACTTGTGCGGGTCGAGCGCGACCGAGTCGCAGCGACCGAGTCCGTCGAGCAGCGCGCGGCCACGCTCGGTGAGCGCCGCGAACCCGCCGTACGCGGCGTCGGCGTGCAGCCACAGCTCCTCAGCGGCGCAGAGGTCCGCGATCTCGTGCAGCGGATCCACGGCGCCGGTGTTCGTCGTTCCCGCCGTCGCCACCACGGCGAACGGCAGGAGCCCCGCCGCGCGGTCGGCGGCCACCGCCGCGCGCAGCGCGTCGACGCGCAAGCGGAACGCGTCGTCGGTGGGAAGCACGCGCACGTTGGCCCGCGGCACGCCGGCGATCCACGCCGCGCGCGGCACGGCGGAGTGGGCCTGGTCCGACGTGTACAACGTCAGACGCGTTAGGCGCTCGGCTTCGTCGCCCACCACCGCGTGGCGCGCGGCGACGATCGCGGTGAGCGTCGCGCCCGACCCGCCGTTCGTCAGCAGCCCGCTCGTGCCGGGCGGCATGCCGATCCATGCGCGGAACCACTCCAGCACCGCGAGCTCCAGCGCGTTGGGCCCCTCGGCCACCGGCCACACGCCGGCGAACACGTTGTAGCCCGTGGCGAGCCAGTCGCCGAGCACCGCGGGGAACGAGGGGCAGCCGGGGACGTAGCCCATGAACCCGGGGTGCGGCTCGCGCGCCGCGTACGGCAGCACGTCGCGCCGCAGCGTGTCGAGCAGTGCGTCGAACGGCTCGCCCGATTCGGCCGGCATCGCCGCGACGCGGCGTCGCACGTCGAGCGGCAGCCCGCCGGCGATCACGGGCTGCTCGCGCAGCGTTGCGAGGTGATCGGCCACCGCGTCGGCGACCAGGCGGCCGAGGCGCTGCATGGTGGCGTGGTCGAGATCGAGCGGGGACGGGGCGTCGGGGTGCATGGCGCACAACTTAGATTCGTGCACGATGGCCGAGGAGCGGAGAGGGTTCGGGGGCGGCGCCGAGGCGCGGCGCGCGCGGGTGGAGCGATCGCCGCAGTGGAGCGACGGGCGGTTCCGCAACACGCTGCGGCGCGTGGACGGGCCGTGGACGCGGATAATGCGCGAGTTCTTCTTCGGCGGGTCGGCGCACCGCCGTCCGGAGTCGCCGATACCGGTCGAGCACCGCGTGCGCAGCGACTACGACGTGCCGCCCGCGTCGGGGCTGCGCGTGACGTGGCTGGGCCACTCCACCACGCTGATCGAGATCGATGGCCGACGCGTGCTGATCGATCCCGTGTGGGGCGACCGCGCCGGTCCCGTGCCGCGATTGTCGCCGCGCCGCTTCTACCCGCCGCCGCTGCCGCTCGCCGAGCTGCCGCCGGTCGACGTCGTGCTGCTGTCGCACGACCACTACGACCATCTCCACGTCGACACCGTGCGCGCCCTCGCCGCGCGCGGCGAGCGGTTCGTCGTGCCGTTAGGCGTCGGCGCGCGGCTGGCGCGGTGGGGCGTATCGGAGGCGCGCATCGCGGAGCTGGACTGGTGGGAGTCGCTCGCGATGGACGATCTCACGCTCACCGCGACGCCGGCGCGCCACTTCTCCGGTCGTCTGCTCGTCGACGCCGACCGCACACTGTGGGCGGGTTTCGTGATCGCGGGCGCGCGCCACCGCGTGTTCTACAGCGGCGACACGGCGCTGCACGACGCGTTCGCCGAGATCGGGGCGCGGCTCGGACCGTTCGACCTCACGATGATCGAGGTCGGGGCCTACGACGCGCTGTGGCCGGACGTGCACCTCGGTCCCGAGCAGGCCGTGCGCGCGCACGTGCTGTCGGGCGGGGGCGTCATGCTCCCGCTGCACTGGGGGCTGTTCGACCTCGCGCTGCACGGTTGGACGGAGCCGGCGGAGCGGACGCTCGCGGCGGCCGCGGCGGCGGGGTCCGCGTCGTCACGCCGAGGCCCGGCGGGCGCGTGGAGCCGGCGTCGCGTCCGGCGCCCGAGCGGTGGTGGCCCGAGCTCCCGTGGAAGACCGCCGACGAGGCGCCGGTGCGGTCGACGGGGACGGAGCACCTCATGTAGGTGCGCGCAGGGGTGCCCCGGCCCTTGCTAGTATATGTGATCACATATATGTTACAACATCAACGGAACGACGCCCGACCCACCCCCCAATCCGACCCGATCATGTCCACGCGCGACGACTCCAAGCGCTTCGATCTCGCCCTCGCCGTCCTGCGCGTCCTCGTCGGCGTGGTCTTCCTCGCCCACGGCGGCCAGAAGCTGTTCGTCTTCGGCTTCGAGGGCGTCGCCGGTGCGTTCGGCCAGATGGGCATCCCCGCGGCTTCGATCACCGGCCCGGCCGCCGCGCTCGTCGAGTTCTTCGGCGGCCTGGCCCTCGTCAGCGGCCTGCTCACCCGGCTCGCCGGCCTCGGCCTCGCGGTCCTCATGCTCGGCGCGATCCTGTTCGTGCACCTGCCGGCCGGCTTCTTCAGCCCGAAGGGGGTCGAGTTCCCGCTGACGCTGCTCGCCGCCGCGGTCACGTTCGCGCTCGCCGGCGCGGGCCGCTTCTCCCTCGACCACGCGATCGCCGCCCGGCGCGCGACGCGCTGACGGCGCGGTACCTAGTCCCCAGGGGGGCTCCCCCCCTTCGCCCATAGTAGCGCCGGCGTCGAGCGCCCGATGTACCATTTCTACGCGCTCGGTGCTCGGCCCACGCAACTCCCACGTCCTGGAGGCTCGGCCATGGGAACCACGACCCACGACATCTTCGGCGCCGCGAATGCCGCCGTGCCGGCCACGCCGGGGAGCTACGGCGAGGCGCCCGCCGGCTACCGCCTGCCCGAGAGCACCCGGCTCGGCGCCGTGCGGCTCCAGATCGCGGACCTCGACCGCTCGCTCGCGTTCTACGAGCAGGTGCTCGGCTTGCGCACGGTCTCGCGCCGAGACGGCCGAGCCGTCCTGGCGGCACATGGGGACGATGCGCCGCTCGTGGAGCTCGTCGAGCGGCCCGGCGTGCGACCGGTCGCGAAGCGCGGGCGGCTCGGGCTCTATCACTTCGCCATCCTCCTTCCCGACCGCGCGTCGTTAGGCCGCTTCGTTCGCCATCTCGGCGAGATCGGCGCCCACGCCGGCGCCGGCGACCACCTCGTGAGCGAGGCGTTCTACCTCAACGATCCCGACGGACTCGGCATCGAGGTCTACGCCGACCGCCCGCGCAGCACGTGGAAGCGGCTCGGCCGACAGCTCATGATGGCGACCGATCCGGTGAACGTGCGCGACCTCGTGCGCGCCGCGGGCGACGCGCCGTACACCGGCATGCCGGCAGGCACCGTCATCGGCCACGTGCACCTGCACGTCGGCGACATCGCCGCCGCGGGCGCGTTCTACTCCGAGGCGCTCGGCTTCGACCGCATGGTGTGGAGCTATCCCGGCGCGCTGTTCCTCGGCGCCGGCGGCTACCACCACCACCTCGGCACGAACACGTGGGCCGGCACCGGTGCGCAGCCGGCCGCCGACGACGAGGCGCGGCTGCTCGAGTGGACGATCGTGCTCCCCGATACGGCGAGCGTCGACGCCGCGGCGACGAGCCTGGACGCCGCCGGCTTCACCGCCGAGCGCGCGCAGGATGGCGACCTCGTGGCCGGCGACCCGTGGGGCACTCGCGTGCGCGTTACCGCGGACGTGCGAGCCGGCGCATGAGCGAGACGAGCACGCACGCGCTGTCGCTCGCCCACGTGGTGCGCGAGCCCGCGCCCGGCGCCAACCCGCCGGGCACGCGCGCACCGCTGCTGCTCCTGCTCCATGGCGTGGGCAGCCACGAGGGATCGATGGCCGCGCTCGCGCCGGCGTTCGATCCGCGGTTCCTCGTCGTCAGCGCGCGGTCGCCGATCGTGCTCGGCCCGCGCGCGTTCGCGTTCTTCCACGTCACGTTCACGCCACAGGGCAACGTGATCGACCGCGACGAGGCGGCGGCGGGCTGGGCGCACGTCGCGCGGTTCGTCGACGAGGCGGTCGCGGCGTACGGCGCGGACCCGTCGCGCGTCTACGTCGCGGGGTTCAGCCAGGGCGGCATCATGGCGCTCGCCGCGCTGCTCACCGCACCGGAACGCATCGCGGGCGCGGTCGCCATGAGCGGCCGCCTGCTGCCCGAGGTGCTGCCGCACGCCGCCCCCGCCGACGCGCTGCGCGACAAGCCGGTGCTCGTCGTGCATGGCACGGACGACGAGAAGCTCGGCATTCACCTCGCACGCTCGGCGCGCGACACGTTGAGCCGCTTCCCGCTCGCGCTGACGTACCGCGAGCTCGCGATGGGCCATCGCGTCACCCAGGAGAGCCTCGACGTCGTGTCGGCGTGGCTCACGGCGCGCCTCGACGAGACGGCCTAACGATCGACGATCGGCGGAGGTGCGACCGATGTCCACGAGACCGGTGCTCACGATCGCCGCGCTGCTGCTCTGCGCGACCGCATGCGGCGAGGACGGCGCGGCCGCCGAGTGCATCATCCCGCCGTGCGCGCTGCGGACCGCGGTGCAGCTCACCGTGACGTCGGCCCGCGGGCCCGGCCCCGTTGCCGGCGTGACGCTCGTCGTCGCCGGCGCGGTGAGCGGGAGCGGCGCCTGCTCGCAGGGCGACGTGACGACGTGTCTCGTCCCCGGCACCGGCGGCACGTACGAGATCGACGTGCGCGCACCAGGCTACCAAACGGCCCACCGCACCGTCACGGTCACCGCGACGCCGCGCGAGTGCAGCTGCCCGCTCGTGGACACGCAACGCGTGGACGTCGTGTTGACGCCGGCCGCGTGAGCGGCGTCTCGCATGCCTAACGGCCCCGCGCTGCTGTACGACGCCGACCGTGTCTGGTTCCCGGCGTGGCCGGTGGCGGCGTGGGGGGTCGTCGCGGGGCTCGCCGGCGCGGCGCTGCTGCTCGTGGCACGTCGCGGCGCGCGGCGGTCGTCGGTGATCGTGCGCGCTGCCGGGACGGTGCTCGCGATACTCGGCCCCGCGTGGGCGGTGGTGATCGGCGCGGGGTTCTACGGCGAGCACGCGCGGCTGCGCGCGGCGCTGCGCGCCCGAACGTTCTCGACGGTCGAGGGGATCGTGCACGACCGCTTCGCGCGCGACGGCTCGGCGTGGCTCGTGGAGAGCGGGCGAGCCGCCCACTGGTACGGGTACGCGGCGTCGCGTCTCGCGCCGGGCTACCACCGCGCGGGCCCCGGCACCGGCGGCCTGCGCGACGGCGACTCGGTGCGCATCGCCGACGTTGACGGGCGGATCGCGCGCGTCGAGCGGTATCCGCGCTGAGCGCACTGCTCCTACACAGCCGAGCGCTACTTCATCGGCGAGAAGTCGGTGGGCACGAGGAACACCGACTCCACCTTCTCGACGATCTTCCCGTTCGCCTCGGACGCGGCGCGCACCTGCTGCCACTCCGGATCGGCGTTGAACGCGGCCCAGCTCTGCTGCCGCGCCTCGCGGGTCGGATAGGCGAGCAGGTACACGAGCGTGTTCTGCGCGCGCGCGCGGAGTCCTGCGGCGTCCAGTAGCCGATGTTGGTCATGCCGTGGCGCGCGAAGATCTCCATCGTGTGCTCGCGGAAGCGCCGATGCAGATCCGGCAGGCGTCCGACGGGCGACGTGTACGTGCGCAGCTCGAAGTACCGCGGCTGGTCGGCGGGGCGGACGCCCCGGCCGACGGCGACGCCGGCGGTGAACGTCGCGAGCAGGAGCGCGGCGAGCGTCGTGGATCTCGTCATGTCGGTGGTTGGGCGGGAGTCAGTCGTGGTGGTGCATGCGCATCATGTCGTGGTCGTCGCCGCCCCAGATCGCCTTCGGGTCGTCGCCGGCGAAGAGATACACGTGCGACATCCACCCGAACAGCCGCGGCACGTAGCGGCCGCCGGCGGCGAGGCACTCGTCGCGCGACGTGATGCGGAGCCAGCCTGCGAGGCTCTCGCCGTCGACACGCTGGGTGCCGGCGCGCACGCCCTCCGGCGTGGGGCCGCAGAAGTCGACGTGCTCGTGCCAGTGCGCGAGGCCTAACGGCAGCCGCGCGTCCAGCTCGTCCGGCGTCGCCGACGGGAGCGCGGCGTACATCGCGCCGACGAGCGTCATGGCGCCCGACGCGTCCTTCCGGTACAGCAGCGATACGGGCTTCGTGACGTCGAACGACGACACGGTCGCGAACACGTTCTGGACGTTGTTGTAGTGGTACATCGCCTGGTCGGGGAGCCACGGCAGGAACTTCACGTAGCCCTCGCGCTCCGCCACGGCGACGTCCCGGTACGGCGCGAGCGCCGCGCGGGCCGCGCGCACGAGCTCCATGCCGCGCGCCGAGTCGGCGGGCGTGGCCGGGCGCGACGGGGCCATGCGCATGTGCGCGCTCGTGTCGCTCAGCAGCCCGTTGATCGCCGCGGCGAGCTCCGGGGAGCCGGCGATCTGCAGCGACTGCATGAGGCCGATGAGCCGCAGGTTCATGGCGCGGCTCGCCTCGATGGTGGCGGAGTCGCGCTGGGCGCGCGCGGCGGCGGGTGTCGCGAGCGCGGCCAGGCAGACGGCGGCGAACAACGTGCGGCGAACGGGGTGCATCGGGGCTCCTGGGTACTCCGCATTCTCGCCGCCTGCGCAGCCGCGAGCCAGGGGTGGGAGCGCGCGTCTGTCAGCGTGGCGACAGGTGCGGCGCGCGATCTTGGCGCGGACCGTCCCCTCGACTCCCCTTCCCAGCGGGCACCCATGATCAGACGCGCGCTCGTCACCGCCGCCCTGCTCGCGATCCCGGCTCTCGCCCCCGCGCAGGGCCGCGTGCAGAAGGACGCGTCATCGCCCCCGACGTTCACGGTGCAGAAGTTCGACATCGGCGGCGACGGTGGCACGGACTATCTCACCGCCGAACCGGGGACGGGGCGCGTGTTCGTGTCGCGCGGCACGCACGTGATGGTCGTCGACGGCACGACGGGGAAGGTCCTCGGCGACATTCCCGACACGCCGCGCGTGCACGGCATCGCGCTGGCGCCGAAGTGGAACCACGGGTTCACGACGAACGGCGGCGACTCGACGCTCACGATGTTCGACGTCACGACGCTGGCCGTGCTGCGCAAGGTCCCGACGCACACCGGTGGGCTCGACGGCATCATGTACGACGCGGCGGACGACCGGATCGTGCTCACGAATCACAGCCGTCCGATCGGCACCGTCACGATCGTCGATCCGAACACGGGCGAGGTGGTCGGCGCGGCGGAGCTCGAGGACGACGCGCCGGAAGGCGCCGCCACCGACGGCCGCGGCCGGCTGTTCGTCAACAACGAGGGAAAGAGCACGATCCAGGTCGTCGACCTGAAGACGATGAAAGCGACCGCGTCGTGGCCGCTCGCGCCGTGCGAGGGGCCGACCGGGATCGCGTACGACGCCGCGACCGACCGCGTCCTGTCGGGCTGCGGCAAGAGCTCCGTCGTCGTCGATCCCGCGAGCGGCAGGGTCGTCGCCACGATCACGAACGGCGACGGCGTCGACGCGTTAGGCTGGGACCCGTCGGAGAAGCTGCTGTACATCCCCGCCGGCCGATCGGGCAACGTGACCGTCGCGCGCCAGGACGGCCCCGACGCGTACACGGTCGTCGCGACGGTGCCGACGATGCCGGGCGCGAAGACGATCGCCGTGGATGCCGTTAGGCACGTGGCGTACCTGTTCCAGCCGGAGTACGGCCCGGCGCCGGCGGGTGCTCCGCCGGGCCCCGGCGAGCGTCCGGCGCGCGGGCCCGTCGTGGCGGGCTGGTTCTTCGTGATCAGACACTGAGGAGGCTCACATGCGACGCGCTCATCGCACGCTCCCGATCGCCCTCGCCGCGGCGCTGCTCGCCGTCGGCGCGCAGACCGCACCCGCGCAGCCGATCACCGGCTCCGCCGCGCTGAAGGCGCGCGCGAAGATCCGCGGCGACTCGGCGAAGAAGATCGCGCGGGCGCAGGTGCCTAACGGAAAGATCCGCTCGGCCGAGCTCGAGGAGGAGAACGGAAAGCTGATCTACTCGTTCGACCTCAAGGTGCCGGGCAAGTCGGGCTTCGAGGAGGTGAACGTCGACGCGGTGACCGGCGCCGTGGTCGGCCGCGAGCACGAGACCGCGGCGAAGGAGAAGGCCGAGGCCAAGGCGGAGAAGGCCGAGCGGAAGGCGGCGAAGAAGACGCCGTAGGGTCACGGCCCGCTGAGGCGCGGTGTAATCTGTGGAGGAACCGCCCGAGCCCCAGCCCCGCATCCCATGCTCATCGTCCACGTTCACGTCCGCGTGAAGGCCGACGCGATCGATGCGTTCGCCGCCGCCTCGCTCGAGAACGCGCGCAGCTCCGTGCGCGAGCCCGGCGTCGTGCGCTTCGACGTGATCCGCCAGACCGACGACCCGACGCGGTTCGTGCTGCAGGAGATCTACCGCACCGCCGACGACCCGGCGCGCCACAAGGAGACGGCGCACTACGCCGCGTGGCGCGACGCCGTGGAGCCGCTGATGGCCGAGCCCCGGCGGAGCGTGAAGTTCGAGCCGGTGTTCCCCGACGACGCGCGGTGGGCCATGCCGTGAGCGCGCGCCCGTTCGAGTTCACCTCGCCGCCGCGCATCGTCTTCGGCGAGGGGACGCTCGCGCAGGCCGGGGGGATCGTCGCGTCGTTAGGCACCCGCGCGCTCGTCGTCGAGGGATCGAGCGGGCGCGCGGCCCCGCTCGTCGCGCTGCTGCGCGCGGCCGGCGTCGAGCCCGCCGCGCTGCTCCGCGTCCCCGGCGAGCCGACGACCGCGCTCGTCGAGGAAGGCGTCGCGCTCGCGCGGCGCGCGCGGTGCGACGTCGTCGTGGCGCTCGGCGGCGGCAGCGTGATCGACGCGGGGAAGGCGGTCTCCGCGCTGCTCACGAACCCCGGCGAGCCGCTCGACTATCTCGAGGTGGTGGGGCGCGGCACGCCGCTCGCCGAGCGCGCGGCGCCGTTCGTCGCGATCCCGACGACGGCGGGCACCGGCGCGGAGGTGACGCGCAACGCAGTGCTGCTCGTCGAGTCGGCACGCGTGAAGGTGAGCCTGCGCAGCCCGCTCATGCTCCCCGCCGTGGCGCTCGTCGATCCCGAGCTGACGTACACGGTGCCCCCCGACGTCACGGCGAGCACGGGGCTCGACGCGCTGGCGCAGTGCCTGGAGCCGTTCGTCACCCCGCACGCGACGCCGCTCACCGACGCCGTGGCGCGCGAGGGGCTGCGCCGCGCGGCGGGCGCCCTGCGGCGCGCGGTGGCGGACGGCGCCGACGTGGCGGCGCGGCGGGACATGGCGGTGGCGAGCCTGTGCGGCGGGCTCGCGCTCGCGAACGCGAAGCTCGGCGCGGTGCACGGCTTCGCCGCGCCGCTCGGCGGGATGTTCCCGCTGCCGCACGGGGTGGCGTGCGCGCGGCTGCTCGCGCCGGTGGTGCGCGCGAACGTGAATGCACTGCGGCGTGACGAGACGCGCGCCGGGACCCACGACGCGTTGGCGCGGTATGACGAAGCGGCGCGGCTCCTCACCGGCGACCCGGGCGCGCGAGCGGACGACGCCGCGGCGTGGCTCGCCGATCTCGCCGACGCGTTAGGCATCCCGCCGCTCGCCGCCTACGGCGTGGCGCCGTCGGACGTGCCCGAGGTGGTGGCCCAGGCGCGACGGGCGAGCAGCATGCAGGGCAACCCCGTCGTGCTGACCGATGTCGAACTGGGCGACGTGCTCCGGGCAGCCGTGGGCGCGCGCGGGTGATTCCGCTCGCGTAAAATGCCCGGCCGAGCCATCATAGAGGCTCCCCCTTTTCCACCAGCAGCAGCACATGCGTCTCACCAGCCTTCTGCGTCCGACCGCCCTGGCGCTCGCCGTCGCGGTCGCGCCCCCGCTCTCCGCCCAGGCGACGGCGATCAGCATCCCGAACGAGCGGATGACCCTCCCGAACGGGCTCCAGGTCCTGCTCGCCCCCGACCACAGCACACCGCGCGTGACGGTCGACGTATGGTACCACGTCGGCTCGAAGAACGAGGTGCCCGGGCGCACCGGATTCGCGCACATGTTCGAGCACGTGATGTTCACCGGCAGCGGCCACGTGCCCTACGGCCTGCACGACCGCCTCACGGAAGGCGTCGGCGGCGACAACAACGGCTCGACGACCGAGGACCGCACGAACTACTACGAGAACGTGCCGTCGAACTACCTCGAGAGCGCGCTGTGGATGGAGGCCGACCGCATGGGCTTCCTCCTCGACAAGCTCGACGAGGCGAAGTTCAGCGCGCAGCGCGACATCGTGCAGAACGAGCGGCGGCAGCGCACCGACAACCAGCCGTACGGGCGCGCGTTCGAGATCGTCACCGCGGCGATGGTGCCGGCGGCGAATCCGTACTCGTGGCCGGTGGTCGGCTACATGTCGGACCTGAAGCAGGCGACGGTGGAGGACGTGAAGAACTTCTTCCGCCTCTACTACGCGCCGTCGAACGCGACGCTCGCCATCGTCGGGGACTTCGATCCCGCGCAGGCGAAGGCGTGGGTGCGGAAGTACTTCAGCGACCTGCCGCGCGGCGCCGCGATCACGCGCCCGAGCGTGCCGGCGGTCACGATGCCTAACGAGAAGCGGCTCGTGTACGAGGACCGCGTGCAGGTGCCGCGCCTCTACGTCGCGTGGCCGAGCGTCGGCGAGACCGGCCCCGATCGCCACGCGCTCGACCTGCTCGGCGAGGTGCTGACGTCGTCGCGCACGGCGCGTCTCACGAAGGCGCTCGTCTACGACCGCCAGTCGGCGGCGAGCGTGAACGCGGGGCAGAACACGAACGAGAACGCCGGCGCGTTCTTCGTCCTCGCCACGCCGCGTCCCGGGCACACGCTGGCCGAGCTCGAGGCGACGACGGACTCGGTGCTGGAGCGGCTGAAGCGCGAGGGCCCGACCGCCGAGGAGATCGCGAAGGCGAAGGCGGGGCTCGAGTTCGGCTTCGTGAACGGGCTGCAGTCGAACCTCGGCAAGGCGGAGATCCTGAACTCGGGCGCCGTGTTCCACGGCGATCCGGGCTACTTCCAGCAGGAGTACGCCGCGCTGAAGGCCGTCACCGCGGCCGACGTGCAGCGCGTGGCGAACAAGTACCTCGGCGCCGGCCGCGTCGTGCTGAGCGTGGTGCCGCAGGGCAAGCGCGAGCTGGCGGCGAAGGCCGAGGCCAGCACCCCCGTCGCGGTGAGCCCCGACGGCGGCCACTACATCATGGAGTCCAAGTGATGCGGCACACCCGCCTAACGATTCTGTCGGCGGCGCTGGCCGCCACGCCCGCGCTGGCCCAGCAGCCGGTGACGAAGGACGCGCCGGCGAAGAACACGGTGCCGGCGACGTCGCGCACCGCGCTCGACCGCACCGTCGTGCCGAAGCCGGGTCCCGAGCCGGCCGTGCGCGTGCCGACGTGGACGCGCACCACGCTGCCCAACGGCGCGCAGCTCGTCGTCGTGGAGAAGCACGACCTGCCGCTCGTCTCGTTCACCGTGAACTTCGTCGGCGGCGCGAACAACTTCGAGCCGGCCGACAAGCTCGGCGTCGCGAACTTCACGGCGCAGATGCTGAGCGAGGGGACGGCGTCGAAGACCGGCGAGCAGCTCGCCGACGCGCAGCAGCTCCTCGGCACGCAGATCGGCGCCGGCATCGGCGGCGAGAGCGGGTCGATCGGGTTCACGTCGCTGAAGGACAAGCTGGAGCCGGCGCTCGCGCTCCTCGCCGACATGCTCGAGCACCCGAGCTTCCCCGCCGACGCGCTCGAGCGGATCCGCGGTCGCACGCTCGTCGGGCTCCAGCAGCAGAAGGACAACCCGAACGCGCTCGCGTCGAACGTGTTCTCGAAGGTGACGTACGGCGACGCGCATCCGTACGGCCGCGTGGTGAGCGAGAAGACGGTGCGCACCATCACGCGCGACGACGTGCTGGCGTTCCACAAGGCGTACTTCCAGCCCGGGCGCGCCGTGATCACGGTGGCCGGCGACGTCACGCCGGCACAGGTGAAGGCGGCGGTGGAGAAGGCGTTCGCCGCGTGGCCGTCGGGCGGCAGCAAGCCGACGTTCGACTACCCGCAGGCGCCGGCGCCAAAGGCCTCGGCCATCTATCTCGTGGACAAGCCGGGCGCCGCGCAGTCGGTGTTCGCGATCGGCCTCACCGGCCCCGCGCGCGACACGCCCGACTATTACGCGCTGCAGGTGATGAACACGATCCTCGGCGGGCTGTTCCAGTCGCGGATCAATCACAACATCCGCGAGGTGAAGGGCTACAGCTACGGCGTGAACTCGAGCTTCGCGTTCGGCCGCGGCCCGGGCCCGTTCCGCGCCGGCGGCGGCATCGTCACGGCGAAGACGGACAGCGCGCTCATCGAGTTCATGAAGGAGTTCAAGGGCGCGCGCGGCGACGTGCCGTTCACCGACGACGAGATCGCGCAGGGCAAGGCGGCGCTCGTCCAGGGGCTGCCGCGCCGCTTCTCGTCGGTCGAGGCGATCGGCGGCTCGGTGGCGAGCCTCTACGTGCAGGATCTGCCGGAGTCGTTCTACCGCGACTACGCGCGGAACGTCGAGGCGGTGACGCGCGACGATCTCGTGCGCGTGGCGAAGAAGTACGTCGACATGGAGCACCTCAACATCGTCATCGTGGGCGACCGCGCGACGATCGAGGAGAACCTCCGCAAGACCGGCATCGCGCCGATCGTGGTGCTCGACGCGGAAGGGAAGCCGATCTCCTGAGCGCGCGCTCGACCCGCACGGCTCGACGAGTTGGGACGCGGATTTCGCGGATCACGGGGATAGGAAGCGGGCCCGAGGCTCGAGCGAGTCTCCTATCTATCCGCGGCCTCCGCGAAATCCGCGTCCCACGCTCGAGGAGGCATCCCGGCTGAGGTGCCGACCGCGGCGCGTCGGGGCGGCCCCAAGGGCCCACGCGGAACGGCGCATGCCGACGTGGGGTCCAAGTCAGCGGATCCTCGCTGGAGAAGCCGCATGAGTCGCGTGTCGCGCCGTCTGGTGCTCGCCCTGGTCGTCCTGGTCGCCGCCTGCTCTCGTCACCGGCCGGCGGTGTCGCCGCTCGCTCCGGCGGCACAGCCGGCGCGCGGCGTGGTCGTCGACACGGTGGCCGAGTACGTCGGGTTCTATCGCTGGCCGTTCGAGCACAGCGAGTTCGTCGCCTGCGGCACCACCCCGAGCGACCGGCCGTGGTGGGTGGTGCCGACGGCCGACGCGATGCGGCAGCGCGACTCGCTCGCCGCGATCGTGACGCCCGACGCGAAGGGTCCGGTGTTCGTGCGCGTGCGCGGCATCGCCGGCGCGCGCATGCCGGCGGGCGCGGGGCACATGGGCGGCAGCACGCGCTACTTCCGGCTGTTCGAGGTCCTCGACATGCGGAAGGCCGACGGCGCGAGCTGCCCGGTGAAGGCGTGAGTCGCGCCGGTTTGGACTCCACGTACGTGTGTTCGTTGGACTGAAGAAGGACTGAAGGGGGACTGAAGGAGGACACTTGAAAGGTTCCTTCTTCAGTCCTCCTTCAGTCCTCCTTCAGTCCCATACAAACTCGTACGTGGAGTCGTGCGGCGCGCGCACCGCTAGATTGGGTCATGCGCCACCGCCTCCTCGCCCTCGCCCTCGTGGCCGCGCCCGTCGCCGTGCCCGCCCAGGGACGCGTCTCCAAGGACGCCGCCGCGCCTAACGCCGTCGAGCGCGCCGTCGTCCGTGCGGTCGATGCGCACGACGCCGAGCACCTCGCGCTGCTCGAGCGGATCGTGAACATCAACAGCGGCACGCAGAACTTCGCCGGCGTGCGGCAGGTGGGCGACGTGCTGCGCGCGCAGCTCGACGCGCTCGGCTTCCGCACGCGATGGGTGGACGGTGCGGCGTTCAAGCGCGCGGGCCATCTCGTGGCCGAGCATCCCGGGCCGGGGCCGAAGCTGCTGCTCATCGGGCACCTCGACACCGTGTTCGAGCCGAGCAGCCCGTTCCAGAGATTCGCGCGGCTCGACGACTCGACGGCGCGCGGGCCGGGGATCATCGACATGAAGGGCGGCGACGTGATCATCGTCGCCGCGCTGCGGGCGCTGAAGGACGCCGGAGTGCTCGAGAAGATGAACGTCGTCGTCGTGATGCACGGTGACGAGGAGGATTCCGGCGCGCCGCTCGATCTCGCGCGGAAGACGCTGATCGATGCCGCGCAGGGCGCCGCGGCGGCGATCGGGTTCGAGGACGGCCCCGGGGATCCGCACGTGGCGGTGATCTCGCGGCGCGGCGCCGGCGGATGGACGCTGAACGTGACCGGCGTGCCCGCGCACTCGTCGCAGATCTTCAAGCCGGAGGTGGGTGCCGGTGCGGTGTACGAGACGGCGCGCATCCTCACCGCGTTCTACGAGACGCTGTCGAGGGAGCCGTACCTCACGTTCAATCCCGGCGTCGCGTTAGGCGGCACGCAGGTCGCCATCGACAGCACCGGCACCGTCGGCTCGGCGTCGGGCAAGTCGAACGTGGTGGCCGAGCGCATGACGGTGACCGGCGATCTGCGCACGCTGTCGCCGGAGCAGCTCGCGCGCGCGAAGCAGACGATGACCGAGATCGTCGCGCGCCATCTGCCGAACACACAGGCGACGATCGCGTTCGACGACGGCTACCCGCCGATGGCGCCGACCGACGGCAACCGTCGCCTGCTCGCGCTCTACGACCAAGTGAGCCGCGACCTCGGCTTCTGGCCGGTGGGGCCGGTGGACCCGTCGCGCGCCGGCGCGGCCGACGTGTCGTTCGTCGCGCACATCGTCCCGATGGCGATCGACGGCGTGGGACTGTCGGGGCACGACGATCACACCGAGAAGGAGACGGCGGACCTGCGGATGCTGAGCGTGCAGACGAAGCGCGCCGCGGTGCTGCTGTGGCGACTGACGCAGAGCGGGGCGGCGCCGAAGGCGGCGGCGAAGGCGGCGGCGAAGTCGGCGGCGCGTTAAGTTGCCGGCGGGCCTTTCGGAGGAGAGAGCGATGTTGGACGAATCCCAGCCGACGAACGAGCCGTCCGGCTCACTCGTGCCGCCCACGCCGCCGCCGCCCGGTGCGGACGCGTCGGGGGGGGGACGCCGGAGCCCGACCAGCCGAAGCCGGAGAGCGGCGGGCTGCGCGCGAAGGTGCCGCGGCCGGTCGCGACCGCCGTGGATCGCGCGCTCGACGTCGCCGACGAGTTCGCCGACGAGCTGAAGAAGGTCATCGACCGCGTCCGTTAGCCATGGCCGACGACGCGACGTGGCGAGCGGCCGTCGCGCGGCCGCTCGCGTGGCGCGAGGCGCACGCGACGTTCGACGACGCCGTGGCCGGGCTGTCGAGCGAGCTGCGCGGCCGTCGCGTCGACGGCTTCCCGCACTCGGCGTGGGAGCTCGTGGAGCACGTGCGCATCACGCAGCGCGACATCCTCGACTTCTGTCGCGACGCGCACTACCACGAGCCGCACTGGCCCGACGACTACTGGCCGAAGGACGCCGCACCGCCGTCGGACGAGGCGTGGGAGCGGAGCCTCGCCGACTACCGCGCCGACCGTGCCGCGCTCGAGGCGCTCGCCGTCGACACGTCGCGGGTGCCCGACCTGCACGCGACGATCCCGCCGCCGCGCGGCACGGGGCAGACGTATCTGCGCGAGGTGCTGCTCGTCGCCGACCACACGTCGTACCACGTGGGCCAGCTCGTGATGCTGCGCCGCCTGCTCGGCGCGTGGCCTGCCGCCTGACGGTCGCCTGACGACGGCCCGACGCTCGCCATGCATCCGCGGATCGCCGAGCTGCTGCAGTACGTCGACGCGCAGACCGCGGCGCTGCGCGCGGCGTTCGACGCCGTGCCGGCCGGGCGCCGCGCCGAGCGTCCGACGCCGGAGCGGTGGTCGCCGGCGGAGGTCGTGCACCACGTGGCGATCGTGGAGCGGCGCGTGACGCAGCGGCTGGCCGCGCTCATGGAGCAGGCGCGCGCGCTGCCACCGGAGCGCGAGAGCACGCCGATCCTGCCGACCCGCGCCGCGCAGCGCGCCCTCGACCGCACGAAGCGGTTCGTGACGTTCGAGGCGGCGGAGCCGCGCGGCACCGACCCGGCGCAGGTGTGGGACGACCTCGACGACGCGCGTCGCGCGTTCAGGGACGTCGTCGCGCGTGGCGACGGGCTCGCGCTCGGCGAGGTATCGGCGCCGCACCCGGCGCTCGGTGACCTCACCGGCTACGAGTGGATCGCGTTCATCGGCGCGCACGCGGCGCGGCACGCCGACCAGATCCGGGAGATGCTCGACGGCGTGCCCCCGGCCGGCGCGTAGCGGCTACGGCGCCGTCCCCTTCGGCGTGCCCACCACGCCGGCGGCGCGGCGCAGGAGGTCGAGGAGCCCTGGCTTGTTCTTCCGCCGCCGCTGCTGCGACCACGTCAGGAACACGCCGGCGAGCCCGCCCGCCGTGGGCCACGTCCAGTGCGTGACGGCCAGCCCGGCGACCTGCACGCCGTAGTACAGCGGGTTCACGCGCACGTGCACCGGCACCTTCTCGGGATACGTCGTGGTGTCGGCGCGGCCGCCCGGGAGCGAGTCGACGCGGCGGATGATGAAGTTGAGCTGATGGTCGCCGCTCGCGCGCGGCATGATGGACCACGCCCACGTGGCGTAGTCGCCGCGGGCCGGGCGGCGCGAGGAGTCCGCCTCGACGTTGCGGGTCACGTTCTGCTGCGAGCGCCAGACCGTGAACGCCGTCGTGTCGCCGTTGTCGACCTCGAGGTCCACGAACATGTGCCGCGGCACCCGCGCCAGCGTGCGCGTGAACAGCCGCGTCCCCAGCATCGCTTCCTGGCGTCGCACGAGCGCGGTGTCCATCGCTGTGTCGCCGCGCGCGACGTACACGCTGACGAGATACTTGCGCCCCTGCCACAGCGTCGACGGCACCGTGTGCGCGATGGCGCCCGCGAGATCGGACGCCGCGGCAGCGCGTTCCGCCGAGTCGCGCGCCGCCGCGGCGGAGCGGAGCAGATCCGCACGCATCGAGTCGAGCGGCCACCGCCGGTACAGCGGGCGCTCGGGCGGGGGTACCCTGGCAGGCTTCGTCGAGTCGCCCGGCCGCATGGGCGCCACGGGGATCGTCGGCGCGAACGCGATCGCGAGCGACTCGGCGATGTCGCGCGCGGCCCCCACGCGGAGCAGGGGAGCGTGCTCCCCGATCTTCTCCATCGTGCGCGACTCGCGCGCGAGATCGACGGCGCTCTGGCCGTGATGGTAGAGCCGCGCTCCGCCGAGGCCGAGCGCGGCACCGAGCACCGCGGCGAGTCCGCGAATGGCAGCCGCGCTCATGCGTCCCTCCGTGCAGCGGTCCACCCAATGGTCGCGGGCGACGGCCGCGATCGGACTACGCTGCGCCCCGCTCCGGAGGCGGTCAAGATCCCGTCGTGTCGAGTATGATACCGGCCGTCGCGCCGCACTCCGCCGCTCGTGAACGCTCCATCGCCCGCCATGCCTTCGATCCCCCTGCTCGACGAGGACGCCGTCCGCCGCATGCTGCGCATGGACGCGCTCGTGCCCGCGATCCGCGACGCGCTGGCCGCGCTCTCCGCCGGCCGCGTGATGCAGCCCATTCGCACGGTGGTGCCGGTCGCCGACCACGCCGGCTTTCTCGGGTCGATGCCGGCGTACACGGGCGAGGCGTTAGGCGCGAAGCTCGTGACGTTCTACCCGCAGAACCGCGGCGTCCCGACGCACCACGCGGTGATCGTGCTGTTCCACCCCGAGACGGGCGCGCCGGCGGCGGTGCTCGACGGGCGACTGATCACGGAGATGCGGACCGCGGCCGCGTCGGCCGTCGCCACCGACGCGCTCGCGCGCGACGACGCGCGTGTGTTAGGCATCCTCGGCGCCGGCGTGCAGGCGCGCAGCCACCTCGAGGCGCTGCGTCTCGTGCGGCCGCTCGACGAGGTGCGCGTGTGGAGCCCGCATCGCGCGGCCGCGTTCGCCGACGAGATGGGCGACGGCGTGCGCGCCGTGGCATCACCCGAAGCGGCGGTGCGCGGCGCGGACGTGGTGCTCGTGGCGACGACGTCGCAGGTGCCGGTGCTGCGCGGCGCGTGGCTCGCGCCGGGGACGCACGTGAACGCCGTGGGGGCGACGCGGCCCGACTGGCGTGAGCTCGACGACGACGTCGTGCGCACGGCGCGGTTGTTCGTCGACTCCCGGGTGGCCGCGACGCGCGAGTCGGGCGACGTGATCGCGGCGGGCGGGGAGCCGACGGAGATCGGCGAGGTGCTGACGGGGGAGCGGGCGGGGCGGACGGGGCGCGACGAGGTGACGCTGTTCAAGTCGGTCGGGGTCGCGGTCGAGGACGTCGTTGCGGCGGCGCTGGTACTGGCGGCGGAACGGCGGGACTAAAAGGGCGGGACGACCGACGGCGGGACGACTGACGGCGGGACGACTGACGGCGGGACGTTCGACAGCGGGACGTCGAAGGGCGGGATGGACACGGGGCGGATCGGGATGCGTTCGGAGGGATCCATCCGGCGTCGGATTGGTACGGCCGCTCGAGCGGCGCGTAGCACCTTGGGCGAAGGGGGGGGAGCCCCCCTGGGACCTAGGTACCGCGCCCGCCGTCGACCGTCCCGCGGTCGATCGTCCCGCCGTATCCATCCCGCCGTTCAGCGTCCCGCCGTGCGGCGTCCCGCCGTGCGGCGTCCCGCCGTGCGGCGTCCCGCCGTGCGGCGTCCCGCCGTGCGGCGTCCCGCCGTGCGGCGTCCCGCCGTGCAGCGTCCCGCCGTGCGGCGTCCCGCCGTGCAGCGTCCCGCCGTGATTCGTCCCCCCGTCAGAACCGCGCCCGCACCCCGAGCGTGACCGACCGCCCCGGCACCACCGTCGCGTCGTCCGGCTCCCCCCGCTGGCGGTCCAGCAGATTCTCCCCCGCCACCGTCAGCCCGAACCCGTGCGGCAGCTCCCGCGACACGCTCGCCCGCAGCCGCGTCACCCCGTCGTACGTCACCCGATAGGCGCGCAGCCGCGACCCGACCACCGGCTGCACCAGCACCCCCGCGAGCAGGTCGCGCGTCAGCGCCAGCCGATCGTAGTCCACCCAGTCCGCCGCGTGCGCGAGCCCCGTCGAGAACGACCACCGCGGCGCCGTCCAGCCGAGCGACAGCGTCGCCGTGCGCGCCGGCACGTCGAGCATGCGATCACCCGCCTGCAGCGCGCCGCCCGACATCGCGCCGTCGGCCACGCGCGTGACGCGGCTGTCGACCAGCGACAGCGTGCCGCCTAACGACAGGCGCCCGGCGCGCGCCGTCGCGTCGAGCTCCCAGCCGCGGTTCGCGATCTCGCCCGCGTTCACGAGCACCGCCCGCCGCGCCGTCGGGATCCCGGCCGCCGCGCCGGCCACCGGCGTCCCGAGCGCGAGCACGGGCTGCACGAGGTTCGTCACCCGTTGGTCGAAGCGCGTTGCGCGCAGCGACAGCGTGCGCCCCCACGCCAGGTCGGCACCCGTCTCGATCCCCGACTGCGTCTCGGCCTCCAGCGGCAGGATCGACGCGACCGTCCCGTACGTCGCGCGCGCCGGGCGGATCGCCTTGCCGTACGCGGAGCGCAGCTTCAGCGTCGCGCCGCCGAGCGTCCGCACCACCGACACGCCGAGCGACGGCAGCGCCGCGAGCGTGCTCGACGTGCCGTAGCCCGCGTCGCGCTCGAAGCGCACGCCGCCGGTGGCGAACAGCACGCCGTGGTACGCGACGCTCGTCTGCGCGACGAGGCCCGTGCTCTGGCGCCACGCCTCGGCCACCGGATCGAGCGAGCCGTTAGGCAGCACGGCATCGCTCCACGTCGCCTCGCGGAGCGCGCTGTGCTCGGCCGACAGCGTCACCGTCGCCGCCGCGACGTCGTCGCCGAAGCGGCCCACGTCGGTCACGCGGACCGTGAGGCGGTCGGCGGCGCCGCGCGCCGCGCGCAGCGCCGAGTCGGCGGCCGACACGAACGGCGCGCCCGCGCCCGCCGCGGCGGGGCCCGACAGCCGGTAGCCGTCGAGGCCGACGACGGCCTGCGGCGTCCACCGCCCGCTCGTCGCCAGCGTGCCCGTCGCGCCTAACGTGTACTCGCGCACCGACTGCAGCGCCGTCGAGTCGAGCGCGAGTCGGGCGCCCCCCCCACCGGCGACTGCCCGAGCGTCTCGTGCGACTCGGCGGACGCGCCGCGCCCGTCCGGGGCAGCGCGCCACGAGCGCATGGCCGCGCTGCCCGCGCTCGGGCCGGCCGTCGCGGCGAGGCCGGCGAGGAGCGGGCTCGGCGAGGCGCCGGCGGACTTGTCGAACAGCCGCGCGGTGAGCGCGATCGCGCCGAAGCGGCCGATGACCCGCGCGTCGCCGTGTGCCGACGCCTCCCGGCTCGACCCGTTCGGCACGAAGTCGCCGAGCGAGGCGAGCGACACCGAGAGCCCGGCGGAGCGCGTCGGCGACCCGGCGCGCAGCAGCAGCGCGTGCCGCTGGCCGATGACGCCCGCGCCGAAGTCGCTCCGCGTCGGGCCGACGTCGCTCCGGATCTGGAAGCGCGGCGCGTCCTCGGCCACGCCGTCGTGACGCGTCGTCACCTCGATGACGCCGCCGATCGCGTCCGCGCCGTAGAGCGCCGCGCCCTGCGGCCCGCGCAGCACCGTCACGTGGTCGATCGTCTCCGGCGCGAGCCCGGCGACGAGCAGCGGGTTCGCCGCCTCGACCCCGTCCACGTAGACCTTCGGCGCGCTGACGCCGAACGAGCTCGCGCCGCGCAGGCTGCCGTAGTGCGCGAGCAGCGACGTCGGCGACCGCGACCAGAGCCACGCGCCGGGCACGCCGTCGAGCGCGCTCGCGAGCGCATCGCCGCCGCGCGTCTCCACGTCGCTGCCGGGGACGACGTCGCGCGCCGTCGGCGTCCCGCGCTCGATCGCGTCCGGACTCCCCGTCACGAGCACGCGCGCGAGATGCCCCACCGCGCGTGCGGGGCGCGCGGGGCCCGACGCGGCGGGCCCCGTCTGTGCCGCGTCGGGCGCCGCCGGCGCGAGCACCACCTGGTCGTCGGCGACGACCACCGGCTCCACCGCCGTGGCGCCGAGCAGCGCGACGAGCGCGTCGCCAGCCGGCAGCGCGTCCGCCGGCGGGCACACGCGGTGGTCGAGCGGCAGCAGCTCGGCCGCGTACGACAGGCGGAAGCGCGCCGCCTCCGACAGCCGGGCGAGCGCGTCGCGCAGCGTGCTCGCCCGCGCCGGGAGCCTCACCACGCGGTCGAGCGGCGCCGCCCACCGTCGCGGGGCACGCGACACGGACGCCGAGCAACTGGGGTCGTCGGGCGGCGCGGCGCGCGCCGTCGCCGGGCGCGCCGCCGCGAGGGCGAGCGTGCCGAACGTGCCGGCGAGCGCCGCCCGCCGGCGGCTCACCGCGGCGTCCCCGCCCGCACGACCGCCGTGTCTCCCCGCCGCTCGACGCGGGCGCCTAACGCGAGGCCGAGCACGTGCAGCACTCGGTCGGCCGAGTCGCCGGCGAACGACGCGGTGAGGTGCCGGCCGGCGATCGCCGGGTCGGCGACCCGCAGCTCGATGCCGTACCACCGCCGCAGCTCGTCGCGCACCTCGGCGAGCGGTGCCTCGCGGAACACCAGCCGCCCCTGCGTCCACGCCACGTCGTCGTCCGTCGACGTGCCCTGGCGCGCCACCGTGCTGCCGTCGGCCTGCACGACGCCGACGTCTCCCTCGTGCAGCACCACCCCGCGCGCCGCCCCGTCGTCGTCGCCGTCGAGCAGCACCGCGCCGCTGCGCACCGCCACGCGCACGCGCGGCGCGCCGTTGCCGTCCCCGGTGCGCACGGTGAACGTCGTGCCGACGTCACGGATGACCGTACCGGCCGCGCGCACGGTGAACGTGTGCGCGTCGTCGTGCCGCACGTCGAAGTAGCCCTCGCCGGTGAGCTCCACGACGCGCGCCGGCGCGCCGTAGCCGGCCGCGACGACGAGGCGGCTGCCCGGCGCGAGGACCACGCGGCTCCCGTCGGGGAGGCGCACCGAGTCGCGGCGGCCGGCGGCCGTGGCGTAGGTCGTCGCGCTCCCCGCCGCGCCGTCGGCCGTGCGCCGCGTCGCCCGCCACACCACCGCGCCCGTCGCTGCGACCAGCAGCACCGCGGCCGCGCGCAGGCCATGCGCGCGCCAGCGGGGCGCCGGGAGCGCCGAGGGCATCGGCCGCGGGCGCAGCGGCAGCACGTCCGGGTTGTCGCGCCGCTCGGCCACCTGGCGCAGCGCGTCCTCGACGTCGATCTCCATCGCCGACGCGACGGCGAGCCGGTCGAGCGCGCCGTCGAGCGTGCGGAGGAGCGCCGCATCCCCGGGATGCGCGTCGAGCCACGCCCGGACGCGCGCCGCCTCGTCGTCCGGGCTCTCCCCGGCGAGATAGCGGGCGAGCGTCTCCCACTCGGGGGGAGACGAGTGGTCGCCGATGGTGGTGGGACCGCGCATGCCCCTATATACACCGCATCCGGGGAACTACCCTATGCCGAACCCGGAGCCCGATCGCGGAGTATCAGAGCCCGTCGCGCCGTCCATTCAGTGGCGCGATCCCGCGCCCTCACCGCGCTTCATGTCCGCTGCCGCGCCGGCCGCACCCGAGCAAGACGACCGAAGCCTCCTCGAGCGGCTGCGGCGCGACGACACGACCGCGTTCGACGAGATCTTCCGGACGTGGTACGCGCCGCTGGTGCGCATGGCGGACGCGATGGTGCACAGCCGGGCGATCGCCGAGGAGCTCGTGCAGGACGTGATGCTCGAGCTGTGGCGCCGCCGCGCGCACCTCGCCCCCGACGGCTCGCCGCAGGCGTACCTGTTCCAGTCGACGCGCAACCGGGCGCTGAACCACCTCCGCCACGGCCGCATCGTCGAGCGCACCGCGCCGCTCGTCGCGCGCGAGTCCGAGCGCTTCCCGACCGCCGACGGGCGCGTCGCCGAGGCGGAGATCCAGGCCGCGCTCCGCGAGGCGGTCGACGCGCTCCCCACGCGCTGCCGTCAGGTGTTCGAGATGAGCCGCGTGCAGGGGCTCAAGTACGGCGAGATCGCGCAGCTCCTCGGCGTCTCCGTGAAGGCCGTCGAGGCGCAGATGGGCAAGGCGCTCCGCACGCTGCGCGAGCGGCTCGCGCCGTGGATGCCGAACGGCGACGCGCTCTGACCGCCTAACGGTTCGGCCCGACGCGTCGGCCTAACGCTTCGACGGCGGCCGGCGCGCCTCGACGATCGCCGCGACGCGCGCCTCGCCCTCCGCGCGCAGCCCGTCGATCACGCCGGCGATGTCGGCCGCGGGGCGGTTCTGGCTCATCTTCCACTTCCCCTCGAGCCGCGCGATCTCGAGCTCCATGCCGACGATGTCGCGCGCCTGCTTCTCGACGTAGCCCGGCGGCGTGTCGTCGATCGACCAGGGGTGCGCACGCGACGCCTCGTGCCGCGCCGTCAGCTCGGCCACGTGCCGGCGCACGGCGTCCAGGTCGTCGACGAGCCGCAGCGTGCCGGTGGCGTGCACCGCGACGTAGTTCCACGTCGGCACCACGCGCCCGTGCTCCCGCTTCGACGCGTACCACTCCGGCGTCACGTACGCGTGCGGCCCGGCGAAGATGACCAGCGCCTCGGTGTCGGGGCCGAGCGACGCGTGCGGGTTCGCGCGGGCGACGTGGCCGCGCAGCGTGCCGAGCGGGCCGCGCGTGCGGTCGAGGACGAGCGGCAGGTGCGTCGCGAACAGCGACGGCGCCGCGGTCACGAGCACACCGAACGGGTGCGCGTCGACGAAGTCGAGCAGCACCTCGGAACTGTCCTCGGCGAACGCGGGCGGGACGTACATGGAGGGATGATACCTGCTTCCGCGGTTTCCGGCTCCTACTCTCCCCACAGCTCCCGCGTGAGCGTCGTCCCGTCCGGCTGATGCACCACGATCGTGAGCGGGCGCTGGATCGGCGGGTCGACGTGCAGCGGCTCGCCGTACAGCGCGACGATCGCCTGCGTGCAGGCGATGCCGGCGCCCGTCGTCCGCTCGCCGATCGCGGTGACGTCCATGCGTGCGCCCGCGCGCGCGACCTCGAACCGCACGAAGCGGTGGCACCCGTTCGGGCCGACGTGGGCCCAGACGAGCTGCTCCGCCGCGAGCGCTCCCGGGAACGCGGTGTAGCCGGTGAGCGAGTCCACGCGGATGACGAACGACTCGGTCCGCGGCCCGGTGACGAGCGAGCAGCCGGCGGCCGCCGCGCTGGCGACGGCGGCGGCGAGGAGGGCGAGGAGCGTGAGGCGGCGCGGCATTCTACGTTGCTCATACTACCTCGACACCGAATCGTGCCGTCACTCCGCGCCCGCTGCATGTCGGCCGCCGTGCGCCTCCTCGTCCGCACCCGCGACTGGGGTGACGAGCGCGCGCTCGCGCGCCGCGCCCGGCGGCTGTTCGGCACGCCCCCCGCCGTGGCGTGGATGGCGACGCCCGGCCTGCGCCGCGAGCGGGTGCGCGCCGCGGGCGTCCGCGGCGAGTGGATCGTCCCGCCCCGCGCGGAGCCGGGGGTCGTGCTGTACCTGCACGGCGGCGGCTACGTCGCGTGCTCGCCGGCCACCCACCGGCCGATCACCGCCGCCCTCGCGCGGCGTACCGGCCGGCGCGTGCTCGCCGTCGACTACCGGCTGGCGCCGGAGCACCGCTTCCCGGCGGCGGTGAACGACGTGACGGCGGCCTACCGATGGCTGCTCGACGCGGGCACGCCGCCGCACGCCATCGCGCTCGCCGGGGACTCGGCCGGCGGCGGGCTCGTGCTCGCGCTCCTCGCCCGGTGCCGCGCCGCCGGCGTGCCGATGCCCGCCTGCGCCGTGTGCATCTCGCCGTGGACCGACCTCACGGGCAGCGGCGACTCCGTGCGCGCGAACGCGGGACGCGACGCGATGTTCGAGCCCGAGAACCTCGACGCGTTCGCCCGCGCGTACCTCGGCGACGCGTCGCCGATCGACGCCGAGGCGTCGCCGCTGTTCGCCGAGCCGGCGGGGCTGCCGCCGCTGCTCCTGCAGGTCGGCTCGACGGAGCTCCTGCTCGACGACGCGCGGCGCGTGCACGAGCGGGTGCGCGCCGCGGGCGGCGTTAGTCACCTTGAGGTCTACGACGACGTGCCGCACGGCTGGCAGATGCTCGTCGGCTTCGTGCCCGAGGCCACGGCGGCGCTGCGCAGCGCCGCGGCGTTCGTGTGCGAGCACCTGGCGGCCGCTCGGACATGACGCACGACGTGTGACGCGTCATCTTTCGACCGTGCGCACACGTCTCCTCGCTCTCGTCGTCGCGGTGATCGCGGCGCCGTCGTCGCTCGCCGCGCAGCAGGCGCCCGCGCCCGCCGGCGCGACCGGCGGGCCGCTCGTGCGGTTGTCCACGCCGACCATCGTCGAGCGGCCGCGCGTCGTCGGCACGCTCCTCGACGTCAGCGCCGACGCGCTCTCCGTGCGCACCGGGACGGGCGAGACGGTGGTGGTGCCGCGGCCGCTCGTGCGCCGCTACGAGGTGAGCCGCGGCCGCCTGCCGCGCGGCCCCGCCGTGCGCCGCGCCGTGCTCGTCGGGCTTGCGCTAGGCGCCGTGGCGGGCGCGGTGTTCACTCCCGACCACGCCGAGGGCGAGTCGAGCCGCGTGATGCCCTACACCCTCACCGGCGCGGCGATCGGCGGCGCGGTGGGCGGCGTGTTCGGGAGCGTGAACCGGCCGGAGCGCTGGGAGCGCACGGAGCTGCCGACGGCGCCCTGAGACGACGCGGCGTCGTTCGATCACCCGATCCGATCGTACAGCTTGGCCCCGAGAAGCCCGACGGCCGTCCCCACGCCCGCCCCCGCCACGACGTCGACGCCATAGTGCAGGCTCCCGTACACCGCGCCTAAGGCCAGCGCCAGCGTGCATACCGCGCACGCCGCGCCGAGCGGGCGCGAGGCACGGAGCACGGCGAGCGTCTGCGCGAGCGACACCGCGACGTGCGACGACGGGAACGCGGTGCCGCGCGACGAGCCGGCGCGCAGCAGCCGCTCCACCGCGCGCCGCACCGGGCCGTCGGGGATCGTCGTCGGCACGGGCCACTCGAACCACGGGCCCTGGACCGGGAAGCACACGAACACCGCGTAGCAGCACACGAACGCGAGCATGACGGTGAAGGCGGACACGGCGAACGCGCGCCGGCGGCCGCGCGCGAACAGCAGCAGCGGCGGGCCGAAGATCAGCGCGTAGTACGAGAGGTAGCCCGCGTGCAGCGTCTCGCTGAGCCAGCGCCACGGCGCCGCCGCGCTGAACGTGCGCGCCGGGCTCGCGCCGAACAGGCCGTGCTCCCAGCCGAGGACCCGCGCGTCGTGCATCGCCGTGCCGAACCCCGCGGCGACGTGCGGCAGCTCGTTGTAGAGCGCCGGCACGAGGAGCAGCGGGATCCAGGGCAGCCATGCCGCGATGCGCGAGTGCCCGTGCCGCGGCCGTGCCCCCCAGCCGGTCAGCAGCAGCATCGTCGCGTGCGCCCCGAGCCGGGTCGCCGAGGTACGGTCGAGCGCCACGGCGACCACGAGCGGCACCAGGGTGACCGCGAGGTAGGCCGCGACGAGCGCGTTCGCCGGCTCCCAGCTGGGATCCCACGCGGTCGGGGGGTACGGCGCGACGTGCGCGCGGCGGGCGGGGTGCGACGGCGGGGCCGCGGCCGGAGGTGGGGGAGGGGGGGCCGCGACGCCGCGGGAGGGGACCGCGGTCATGCCCGAATCTACATCCGTTAGCGTGCTTGTCCCAACACACCCTTCTCCCCTAATGTACGCGGGACGTTTCCCCCACCCGAGTTTCATGCCTCTCGAGATCGTGCCGGTCGAGACGGCGCGCGATCTTCGCCGCTTCATCGACGTTCCCTGGCACGTGTACGACCCGAAAGAGCACCCGCAGTGGGTGCCGCCGCTGCGACTCGGGGTCCGTGACACGCTGGACGATCGGAAACACCCCTTCTATCGACAGGGGGCGCGGGCGCTGTTCATCGCCCGCCGCGACGGCAAGCCGGTGGGGCGCATCGCCGCGATCGAGAACCGGGCGCACAACGCGTACTACGGCGACCGCACCGGGTTCTTCGGGTTCTTCGAGGCGAAGGACGACCAGGAGGCGGCCAGCGCCCTGTTCGACCGGGCGGCCGAGTGGCTCCGCGCGCGGGGGCTGACGTCGATGCGCGGGCCGTTCAACCCGTCGATCAACTACGAGTGCGGGGTCCTCGTCGGCGGCTACGAGCATCACCCGATGCTCATGACGATCTGGAACCCGCCGTACTACGACTGCCTGCTGAAGCGCGCCGGCTTCAAAGGGGTGAAGGAGCTGCTCGGCTGGTGGTTCCCGGCGACGGAGCTGGACTACAAGCTCCCCGAGGGCTACGCCCGCCATGCCGAGCGGGCGCGCGAGAAGACGAACGTCGTCTTCCGCGACCTCGAGCCGAAGCAGTTCGCGCGCGACATCAAGGTCTGCTGGGACGTCTACAATTCGGCGTGGGAGGAGAACTGGGGCTTCGTCCCGATGTCGAAGCCGGAGTTCGACCACCTCGGCAGGGACCTGAAGCAGATCGTCGATCCCCACTTCGCGTTCGCCGCGGAGGTGGACGGCGAGCCGGCGGGGATCGCGATCGCGGTCCCCGACTACAACGAGATCTTCAAGCGCATCCCGAGCGGGCGGCTCTTCCCGACGGGGATCTTCAAGCTGCTCACGGGGGCGAAGCGACTGCACACCGCGCGCATCATCGTGCTCGGCGTGAAGAAGGAGCATCGCACGCGCGGCATCTTCGCGCTGTTCCTCGACGAGTTCATGCGACGCGGGAAGAAGTACGGGATGACGGGTGGTGAGGCGTCGTGGGTGCTCGAGGACAACATCCTGATGTCCCGTCCGCTCGAATCGATCGGCGCGCGGCCCTATCGCCGCTGGCGGATCTACGAGCGACCGTTGGGCGCACCCGACGCACCGGTTTCTGGAGGCAACGCATGACCCTCGCGCACAAGCTCGTCGACGACTCGTACGGGCCCCCGACGGCCGCACCGCGCAAGACGCTGTTCGACAAGGCGGCGTCGTACACCGCCGCGCGCGAGGTGCAGGCGGCCGGCGTCTACCCGTACTACGCCCCGATCGAGGAGTCGACGACCTCCGAGGTGCGCATCGGGGGGCAGTGGAAGGTCATGCTCGGGTCGAACAACTACCTCGGGCTGACGCACCACCCGGAGGTGCTCGCGGCGTGCGAGCGGGCGCTGCACAAGTACGGCTCGGGCTCCACCGGCAGCCGGCTGCTGAACGGCACGCTCGACCTGCACGGAGAGCTCGAGCACCGGCTCGCGAAGCTGTTCCGCAAGGAGGCGGCGCTCGTCTTCACGACCGGCTTCCAGGTGAGCCTCGGCGTCATCGCGACGCTCGTCGGCCGCGGTGACCACGCGTTCCTCGACAAGCTCGATCACGCGTGCATCGTGGACGGCGCGCGGCTCGCGTTAGGCGAGGTGCACCGCTACGCGCACAACGACATCGCGCAGCTCGAGCGGCAGCTCGCCGCGGCGCCGGAGGAGGCGGGGAAGCTCGTCGTCACCGACGGCGTGTTCTCGATGGAGGGCACGATCGCCGACCTGCCGGGGCTCTGCGAGGTGACGCGCCGCCACGGCGCCGCGCTCCTCGTCGACGACGCGCACGCGTTAGGCGTCCTCGGCGAGGACGGCTCGGGCACGGCGCGCCACTTCGGCCTCGACGACCAGGTCGACATGGTGATGGCCACGTTCTCGAAGTCGCTCGCCTCGGTCGGCGGCGTCGTCGCGGGGCCGGAGGACGCGCTGCACTATCTGCGGCACCACGCGCGCGCGCTGATCTTCACCGCGAGCATGCCGCCCGCGTCGGTCGCGGGCACCCTCGCCGCGCTCGACATCATGGCGAAGGAGCCGGAGCGCCGCACGCGGCTGTGGGCGAACACGCGCCGCATGTCGGAGGGGCTCCGCGCGGCGGGGCTCGACGCGGGCCCGGGCGAGACGCCGATCATCCCGGTGGTCGTCGGCGCGCTGCCGCGCACGCTGAAGATCTGGCGCTTCCTGTTCGACGCCGGCGTGTTCGTGCACCCGGTGGTGCCCCCCGCCGTGCCGCCGAACGAGTGCAAGATCCGGCTGTCGATGACCGCCGAGCACACGTTCGAGCAGATCGACCGCGTCGTCGAGGCGTTCGCCGAGGCCGTCAAGCGCGTTCCGGCCTGACCGGTGCGGCGGTGTCGATGCGTCGGCGCTGGTGCGGCGGCTCTGAAGCGGCGGCCCTGATCCCGCGCGCGCTCAGCGCCGCCGTATCGGCGCCGCCGTATCAGCGCCGACGCATCGGCGCCGCCTAACGGACCAGCGGTGCGCATCGCGCTCGTCTCCGACATGTACCTGCCGCGCCGCGGCGGGATCGAGCTGCACCTCGCCGACCTCGCCGCGCGCCTGCGCGGCGCGGGCCACGCGGTGGACGTCCTCACGCCGACGCCGGGGCCCATGGATCTGGGCGTGCGGCGGCTCGCGCTGCCGCTGCTGCCCGGGACCGGCGTGACGATCGACCCGCGGCTGGTCGGCGCGCTCGGGCGCGCGCTCGACGCGGGGCGCTACGACGTGGCGCACTGCCACGCGAGCGTGTTCTCGCCCGCGGCGTGGGCGGCGATGTGGGCGGCGCGGCGCCGCGGCGTGCCCGCGGTGCTCACGTTCCACTCGGTGCTGCGCACGTCGGCCCACTACCTCGGCGCCGCGTACCGAGCGTTAGGCGCCGCCCGCTGGCCGCTCGCCGTCACCGGCGTGAGCGAGATCGTCGCCGGCCAGGCGCGTCGCGTCGCGCCGGGCGCGCCGGTGGGCGTGCTGCCCAACGCGGTCGACCTCGCGTGGTGGCGCGCCGGTACGGTGGCCGACGGGCGCGCGGGTGCGCTGCGCCTCGCGTGCGCCATGCGCCTGACGCGCAAGAAGCGGCCGGCCGCGCTGCTCCGCGCCGTCGCGGCGGTCAGCCGCGCACTCCCCGACGTGCGGCTCCGCCTCACGCTCGCCGGCGAGGGCTCGGCGCGCCCGGCGCTCGAGCGCCTCGTCGCGCGGCTCGGGCTCGGCGACGTCGTGCGGCTGCCGGGGTGGCTCTCGCGTCCCGCGCTGCGCGAGCTGTACCACGCCTCGGACGCGTTCGTGCTGCCGACGGTGGACGAGTCGTTCGGCATCGCCGCGCTCGAGGCGCGCGCCGCGGGGCTGCCCGTGCTCGCCCGCCGCGGCACGGGCGTCGGCGACTTCGTGCGCGATGGTGCGCACGGCTACCTCGTCGCGTCGGACGACGAGACGGTCGACCGTCTCATCGCGCTGGGCCGCGACCCGCTCCGCCTCGCGGCGCTCGCCGCGCGCTCGCGGGCCGAGCCCGTCGCCGCGTACGACTGGAGCGCCGTCGTCGCGCGGCACGAGGCGGTGTACGCGTCGGTGAGCGATCGCGGGGCAGCGAAGCGCGTCGCGCCGCGACGCGCCGCGGCGCGTTAGGCATGTCCGACGTCGCGGCGCCATCCGGCGCGACGCGCGCGCTCGCCGTCGACAGCCCGGTCGGGCGGCTGCTCCTCACCGCCGACGACGCGGGGCTCGTCGGCGTGTGGTTCGAGGAGAACCGCCACGGCGCGCCGCCATCGGATCTCGCCGCGCCCGCGCTCGGGCACGACGCCGCGTCGCGCACGCTCGACGCCGCGCGCGTGCAGCTCGCCGAGTACTTCGCCGGCGCACGCACGACGTTCGAACTCCCGCTCGCGCCGCGTGGCACGCCGTTCCAGCGCCGCGTGTGGATGGCGCTCCGCGACATCCCGTACGGGCGGACGATCAGCTACCTCGACCTCGCGCGCCGCGTCGGCGACGTGCGGGCGACGCGCGCCGTGGGCGCGGCGAACGGCCGCAACCCGCTGCCGATCGTCGTACCGTGCCACCGCGTGATCGGCACCGACGGGTCGCTCACCGGCTTCGGCGGCGGCATCGCGCGCAAGCAGTGGCTGCTCGCGCACGAAGGGGCGCTGTTGCTCTGACGGTTCAAGTCCACGCGGCCCGCAGCCGATACCTCCCGGCATGCGCCTGCGTCGTTCTCTGCTCCTCGTCCTCGCCGCGGCCGTGGCGTGCACCGACACGACGCTTGGCCCGGCCTCGGGCGGCGGCAGCGCCGTCGAGATGCCCGTCGAGCTCCTTCCCGCGGTCGCTGACCCGACGCCGCCGGCGCCGGAGGCCGCCGCTCGCACGCTCGTCATGCTCGACGAGGAGGGCACCGAGCCGGTGCTCGCGGTCGCGCGCGCGCTGCTCGCCGACCATGCCCCCGACGCCGGCGCGCGGGCCGACTCGATCGAGCCGCTGCTCGCGTCGCGTGGCTTCGTCGCACCGCTCACGCCGACGGAGGCCGCGGCGGTGGCGGGCGACGCGCGCGTGGCGTACTCGGAGCCGCCGCGCACGGTGACGCTGGACGACGTCGCGGCGTGGACCGCGCCGGTGGGACGAGGCGTGTTCGGTCAGCACACCGCGCTGCTCGGCCTCTCCGCGCCCCCGTGGGCGCTCGACCGCATCACGCAGCGCGCGCTGCCGCTCGACGGCGCGGCGACGTTCACCGGCGACGGCGACGGCGTCACGATCTACGTCGTCGACACCGGCGTCCGCGCGTCGCACGCCGAGTACGCGGGACGCGTGACGTACGGGCCGGACTACATCGACGGCGGCACGACGAGCGGCGACTGCAACGGGCACGGCACCAAGGTCGCCTCCGACGCCGCCGGCGCGACGATGGGCACCGCGCGCCAGGCCGACATCGTCGCCGTGCGCGTGCTGGACTGCGCGGGGAGCGGATCGTCGGTCGGCATCGTGCAGGCGATCGACTGGGTGATCGATCAGGTGCGCCGGCACCCGGGTCCGGCGGTGATCAACATGTCGTTAGGCATCACCGGCGTGTGCGTGCCGGTGAACCAGGCGGTCGCGCAGGCGACGCAGGCGGGCATCGCCGTCGTCGTCGCGGCGGGCAACAGCGACGCGAACGCGTGCGGCTTCAGCCCCGCCGGCGAGCCGACCGCGATCACCGTCGGCGCGACCGACGTGTCCGACAATCGCGCGAGCTTCTCGAACTGGGGCAGCTGCGTGGATCTGTGGGCGCCGGGCGCGAACGTCGACGGCGCCGACGCGTCGGGCGACCACGCCTACGCGCCGTGGAGCGGGACGTCGGCCGCCTCGCCGTACGCCGCCGGCGTGGCCACGCTGTACCTCGCGCAGTTCCCCGCGGCGACGCCGGCGCAGGTGAGCGCGGCACTCGGCGCGGGCGCGACGTCCGGCGCGATCCGCGGCGCGAACGTGACGAACAACCGGCTGCTCTATCTCCCCGCCAGCGGGAGCGCGCCGAACCCCGGCACGGCGGGCGGCACCCCGGGCACGTTCGTCTCGCCGCCGACGGCGCGCGCGTCGATCACCTGCGCGCGGCGCTCGTGCACGTTCGACGGCCGCGCATCGACCGACGCGGAGCGCATCGCGAAATGGGCGTGGACGTACGGCGAGACGGGGACGGGCTCGACGGCGACGACGACGCACAAGTACCAGGTGGACGGCACCTACATCGCGCGCCTGACGGTGACGAACGCGCGCGGCCTCACCGCCTCGCGCCAGGACACCGTACGCGTGACCGACGGTGCGCCGACCGCGCGCGCGACGGTGACGTGCACCGGCTGGACGTGCCGGTTCGATGCGTCGCGCAGCACCGACGACGGGAAGGTGACGCGCTACGCGTGGACCTACGGCGACGGCAGCGCCAGCGCGGGCACTGCGACGTCGCACGCCTACCGCACCGCCGGCACGTACGCCGCCACGCTCACCGTCACCGACGACGTGGGACAGTCGTCGCAGGTGCAGATCTCCGCCGCCACGACGCCGCGCCCGCCGACGGCGACGGCGCGCGTCACGTGCACCGGCCGCACCTGCACGTTCGACGCGTCCGCGTCGCGCGACGACATCGGGATCGCGTCGTATACGTGGGACTTCCTCGACGGGTCGCTGCAGACCGGCGGACGCGTGACGCGGAGCTACTCGACCGCGGGGACGAAGCAGTTCCGGCTCACGGTGCTCAACACGTCGAACATCGCGACGACGGTGACGGGGAAGTTCACGCTGCGGTGAGGGCGCGGACGGGATCGACAGGATCCGCGGCTCCTTGTTGGACAGGATGACACGACGGACAGGATGAACACCAACAACGAAGCAGTTGTTGTTGGTGTTCATCCTGTCCGTCATGTCATCCTGTCACTGCAACGGAATCGCCCCGCATGCAATGAAAAGGACGCGTCTGTGACCATGGACGTGGCGAGAATCGAGACTGTCCCTGGCTGAGATGGTCTCCTCCTGTCCTGCGATCATGGAGCACGAGGCGCAGACGCGTGTGATCATCGGTTGCGCGATGACCGTCCACCGGGCACTGGGGCCCGGTTTTCTCGAGTCGGTATACAAGAACGCGCTCACGTACGAGCTGCGTCTCGCCGGCATGAGCGTGGAGCGTGAGAAGCCGCTCGAGGTACGCTACCGCGGCGTCATGATCGGCGCCTTCAACGCCGACATCCTCGTCGACGAGCGTCTGCTGGTCGAGGCCAAAGCCGTGCGCGCGCTCGCCCCGTCGCACGAGGTCCAGACCGTCAATTACCTCACCGCGGCCGGCCTCGACACCGGGCTTCTGCTCAACTTCGGTGCGCCGCGGCTCGAGTTCCGGCGGAAATGGCGCGAGTACCGGAAGCGCGCGTCGACAGGATGAGAGACGAGCCTAACAAAAGGCAGACAGGATGATAACAGGACGGACAGGAGAAGAACCCAACACCAAGAGCAGCGCGCTTGTTGGTTCTCCTCTCCGTCCTGTCATCCTGTCCGACAAAGAGCCCTGGGCTCCTGTCCATCCTGTCGACTCACCGCACGGCGCCCGCCGCCCCCGCGCGCCGCGGGTCGGCCCCCGCCGTCACCGTGCCGCGCCCGAACGTGATCGCCGCGCCGTAGCCCTCGCGCAGCTCGCCGGGGAGCGACACGAACTGCAGCCGGTAGCCTAACGCCTGCAGCCGGCGCATCGCGGCGGGGGCGAAGCCGTCCTCGAGCTGCACGGCCGGCCCGTCCGGCCCGCGCCCGCTCGGCAGGAAGCGCGGCAGCTCGAGCGCGCGCTGCGCGTCGAGCTTTCCGTCCACCGCGCCGACGAGCGTCTGGTACACCGCCGATCCGATCCACGCGTTGCCCGCCGCGCCGACCGCGAGCACCGGGCGCGCGTCGGGCCCCGCGCCGTCGAGCACGATCGTCGGCGCGAGCGTCGAGCCGTGCCGCGCGTTCGGCAGGCGTGCGCCGTACTCCGCCGGGTCGGTGCCGTACGACGTGAGCTTGTCGTTGTACAGGAAGCCGAGCCCCGGCGAGACGTAGAAGTTGCCGCCCCACGTGCCTAACGTCTGCGTCACCGCGACGACGTTGCCCTCTGCGTCGGCCACGGTGAACGCGGTCGTGCCGGCAGAGTGGCAGGCGGTGACCTCGCGCGCGTGCTCCGGGCCGCACGGTGACTCGGCAACGGCATCGACCGCAGAGGACGCAGAGGACGCAGAGGAAACCATCGAATTGGTTCTCCTCTGCGTCCTCTGCGTCCTCTGCGGTTCAATTGTCGTCTTCGCGGGCTCGCACGGCAGCGTCACCGCGCGCGACGGATCGAAGCAGCGCGCGCGCGCCCGCGCCGTGTCGCGGCTCGTGAACGGCGTCACGTCCACCGGCCACAGCCCGGGGTCGGCGATGCGCCCGCGCGTGCTCGGCACGAGCTGCCACGCGGCGAGCATCGCGTGCAGCGTCGCGGCGTCGTCGGGGTACGGGCGCGGCGTCGGCGCGAGCTGCTCGAGGATCTGGAGCTGCGAGACGAGCGACGCGCCCCCGGACACCGGCGGTGCGCTCGACCACACCGTCAGGCCGCGGTACGTGCCGCCCACCGGCTCGCGCTCCGCCGCGTAGTAGCGCGCGAGGTCCGTCAGGCGCATCGCGTTCCCCTGGCCGCGCAGGTCCTGCACGAGCCGGCGCGCCACCTCGCCGCGATAGAAGCCGTCCGCGCCGCGCGCCGCGATCTGCTCGAGCACCCACGCGAGGTCGGGGTTGCGCACCGTGTCGCCGACGCCCAACGGACGACCCTCGCGAAAGAACAGCGCGCGGCTGCCGGCGTATTTCATGAAGTGCGCGCGCTCGGTGGCGAGCGTCGTCGCGAGGCCCTCGCTCACGGCGTAGCCGCCGCGCGCGGCGCGGATCGCCGGCGCGAGCAGCTCGGCCCACGGGATCTTGCCGCTGCCGAACCGCTTCCACGCGGTGTGCATCCCCGCGACGGTGCCCGGCACCACGGGCAGCACGGGGCCGTCGTCCGGATAGCGGCCGTTCACGAGCAGCGCGCCGTCGTCGAGCGTCGCCTCCTCGGGCACGCGTCCCATGAACTCGACGAGCGCCGGTCGCGCCATCCCGCGCTGCCGGACGAGCATCTCGCCGTAGCCGCCGACGCCGCTCGCGTCCGGCTCCACGACGCCTAACGCGAACGACACCGCGACGGCCGCGTCGACGACGTTGCCGCCGCGCCGCAGGATCTCCAGCCCGGCCGCCGTCGCCACCGGATGCGCGCTCGACACCGCGGCACGCCCCGTCGCGCTCGCGCGGAGCGGGGGCCGCTCCAGCATCGCGCGGTGGATCACGTCCTCCAGCGTGGAGTCGCTCGCCGCGGCGAGCGCCGCGGGGCGCAGCCGGTCGCGCACCGCCTCCCACGCGCGGCGTCGGTCGCGCGCCGAGTCGCCCGCGAAGTAGAGCGCGGCCGTGCGCGTCCACGCGCGGTCGAACGCCTCCGCGTTGCGCTCCGCGCGCGGCCGGTCGAGCGCGATCGCGCGCGGGGCGAGCGAGGCGTCCACCGCGGCCGGCGCGTCGATGGTCCACAGCCCCGCGGTGTCGCGCGCGTCGCGCAGCCGCTCGCCGACGTCGCGTGCGGGGTCGCGCAGCCGATCCGGGTCGCCGTTGTAGCCCGGCGCGTCGTCGCCTAACGGCGCGAGCGCGATCGTGCGGCCGTCGGGCGACCACGCGGGCGCGGCGCGGCGCGCGCTCACGAGGTTCACGTAGCGGCCGTCGAGCGGCGTCACGAACACGCCGCGCGTGCCGCCCGACACGCCGGCGAACGCGAGCCGGTCCCCCGCCGGTGCCCACGCCGGGCGCTCGGCCGGCTGGCCGGTCAGCACCGTGCTGTCGGAGAGCACGCTGTCGCCGCCGGCGAGACGACGCACGCGGATCCGTGCGCCACGCTCGTCGGGCGCGATCGACACGAGCCGCGCGCCGTCGGGAGAGAACGCCGGCCACCGCTCCGGCGCGTCGCCGCGCCCGAGGCGCCGCTCCTCGCCGTTAGGCAGCCGGATCCAGAGCCGCGCCGCGGCGCCCTGGCCGCGCACGAACGCGACGCGCCCGTCCGGCGCCACGCTCGGCTCGCCCTCCGGCTCCGGCGCCGTCGTGAGCCGCTCCGGCGCGCCCGCCGCGCCGTCGGCGCCCACGCGCACGCGCCACAGATCGAATCCGCCGGCGCGGTCGGACGCGAAGACGAGCGCCGCGCCGTCGCGCGTCCATGCCGGCTCGCGGTCCCACGCGGCGCCCGACGTGACGCGGATCCAGCGCACCGCGTTAGGCGCCGTCGTCACCGGCGCGGCGCTCACCCACAGGTCGCCGTCGACGGCGATCGCGAGCCGGCCGTCGGGCGCGTAGGCGGGGGTGCGGGCGGTGCCGGGAAGCGTGGGTTGCAGGGCGAGGGCGGCGAGAACGGCGAGCGAGTGCATCACAGAGCGGTGCGAGTGAAGGCGGTGGCGCGGTCGGAATTGGCGGAGGTGCGCAGGGGAGGGCAAGCGGCGTTGCAGGCTCCGAAAGCACGCGGTATCATGAAAATGGGTCACTATTTCATGAGGATGCAACGTGCCGCCGCGACGCGTGAGCGAAGCCAGTCCCGTGCAGGTCTACCTCGGCCCCGAGGAGCAGGCACGGCTCGCGGAGCTGGCGGAGCACCTGAAGGCGACGAAGTCCGAGGTGCTGCGTCGCGGGCTGCTGGCGCTGGAGCGTGAGTTGGGCGATCCCCGGGACCACCCCGCGCTGAGGCTGATCGGAATGATCAAGGACGGGGCGCCGTACCCTGATCCCTCCGGGCTCGATCCCGCCCGCGATCACGATCGGTACCTCGCCGACATGGAGGAGCGGAGTTGGCACACGTCGAGAACGCTGCCGCGCGCGGAGCCCGACAAGCCCGGGAGACGTCGCCGTGCCCGGTGAGCTCTTCGTCGACACGAGTGCGTGGTATCCGATCCTCGACCAGAAGAATCCCGCGCACGACGCCGTGGTCGGGCCGTATCGCGCGCTGCTCGGTCAGCGGCGTCGTCTCGTGACCACGAACCTCGTGGTGGTGGAGAGCCACGCGCTGCTGCTGCGACGCGAAGGACGTCGGACAGCACTCGCCGCCCTGCGCGGAATCGATCGTTCGACGGATGTCGTCGTCCACAGCACGCGCGAGCTCGAAGTCGCCGCCCGCCGAGACTGGCTCGAGCGCTACGCCGACCAGGACCTCTCGCTCACCGACGCGGTAAGCTTCGCCGTGATGCGACAGCGCGGGATCGAGGAGGCGCTGACGCTCGATCACCACTTCGCGATCGCGGGATTCCGCGTGCTCCCGGCGTGAGCGCCTGACCGCCCGTCCCCGCTCACTTGCGCGCCCTCCACGCCCGGGCGCATCGTCTTGGGGAGGTCCGCCGCCCGACCGCACTTCGTGGAGTCGCGTATGAGAGTCGCCGCGCCGTTCACCACCGCCGACGCCACCGGCACGTTCGACCAGCGCCCGCGCGACGAGGAGCTCGATCTCCACGGCCTCACGCACCCCGGGCGCGTGCGGTCGGAGAACCAGGACCAGTTCCTCCTGTGCACCGTGCACCCGCAGGTCGTGGTGCACGGCACGAGCCTCCCCGATCCACGCGCGCTCTCGCTGCGCGGCCAGCGGCTCGCCACGATCATGCTCGTCGCGGACGGCGTGGCGGGGAGCGCGGCGGGGCGCCTCGCGAGCCAGCTCACGACCGAGGCCGTGACGCGGTACGTGTCGCACAGCCTGCGGCGCTACCACACCGCGGGCTCGCCCACGGAGGGCGAGTTCGTCGCCGAGCTGCGCGACGCGGCGATCGAGGCGCACGAGGTCGTGCGCGCCGAGGCGCAGAACGCGCTCGACGGGCAGGAGATGGCGACGACACTCTCGTTAGGCGTCGTCGTGTGGCCGTGGCTCTACGTCGTGCAGGTCGGCGACAGCCGGTGCTACCTCTTCCAGGACGGCGCGCTGCGCCAGGTCACGCGCGACCAGACGCTCGCGCAGGACCTCGTCGACCGCGGCGTGCTCCCCGCCGAGCGCGCGCAGCAGTCGCCGCTGAGCCACGTGCTGTCGAGCGCGATCGGCGCCGCGGAGGCGGCGCCCGAGGTCACACGCGTCGACATCCGCCAGCGCGGCAGCGTCGTCCTCGTCTGCAGCGACGGCCTCACGAAGCACGTCCGCGACGACGAGATCGCCGCCCACCTCGAACGCATGACCTCCGCCGAGCAGGCGTGCCGCGACCTGCTCCAGCTCGCGCTCGACCGCGGCGGGACCGACAACGTCACGCTCGTCATCGGTCGCGCGCTGCGGCAGCCGAACGACCCCTGAGCGTCAGCGCTGCTCGGACGTCGCGGCGCGGCGGTCGGCGGCGCGGTTCGCCTCGTCCTCCACGGTCTTCAGCACGTCGCGCCACGCGAACCGCTTCCCGCTGCCGCGCACCCAGTAGTCCATCCACGCCATCTCCACCGTGGACTTGAAGAGCTGGTTGCGCGGGTCCGGGATGCCGTGCGTGCTCCCCGGGTAGACGTAGAACTCGGTGGGAACGCCGAGCCGCTTGAGCGCCATGTGCAGCTCCTCGCTCTGCGGCCGCGGCACGCGCGGGTCCCCCTCGACGACGTGGATCATCGTCGGCGTCTTCGCGTTCTTGATGTACTTCAGCGGCGATTGGTTCCAGTACGCGTCGAAATCCTCGTACGGCAGCTTGTCGCCGAGGTAGAACTGCCGCACGCGCTGCATGTCGCTCTCGGCGAACATCGAGATCCAGTTCGCCGTGCCGGCGCCGGTGCTGATCGCCTTGAACCGGTCGGTGTGCGTGAGGATCCAGTTGGACCAGTGGCCGCCCGCGCTCCAGCCGAGCACCCCCATCCGGTCCGCGTCGACGACGCCGGCGGCGATGAGCGAGTCGACACCGGCCATGATGTCCTGGTAGCCGGGGTCGAAGTAGTTGCCGACGATCCCGGTCTTGAACGCCTGCCCGTAGTTCGTCGACCCGCGGTAGTTCGGGCAGAGCACCGCGTATCCGGCGCCGGCGTAGACCTGCGCGCCGTAGCACGGGTTGAACGACAGGACGTCGGCGCCGGCCGGGCCGCCGTGGATCGCGACGATGAGCGGGTAGCGCGTGCCCGGCTGGTAGCCCACCGGCGTGACGAGCAGCCCGCCGACGTGCGTGCCGTCCTTCGACCGCCACCCGATCTCGCGCTCCTCGCCTAACGCGAAGCCCCGCACCTGCGGGTTCGCGTCCGTGAGCTGCTTCCACGCCGCGCGGTTGCCGATCTGGTCGAGCGGCGGGACGGCGAACAGCACGTTCGGCGTCGACGGGTCGGCGTAGGTGACGAGTACGCGCTTCGAGTCCTCGTCGCGCGTGACGCGGACGGAGGCGCTCTCGCGCGTGACCTGGCGCACCGTCCCCTTCGCGACGTCGAGCGCGAGGAGCTGGTTCGTCGCCCGCACGCCGTCGTTGAAGTAGATCGTCTTCGAGTCGGGCGCCCAGAAGTCGACGCTCACGTCGCCGTCGTAGTCGGTGCCGAGCTTGCGCCACTGCCCGCCGCGGTCGTCGACGCGGCGCAGGTACACGCGCGTGTCGTTCAGCGAGTAGCGCGTGAGGTCGTCGGGCGCGGCGAACGCCACCCACTGCCCGTCGGGGGAGAAGCTCGGCGCGCTCTCGCCGACCTCGCGATTGTTCGTGAGGCGCTCCATGCGGCCCGTCGCGACCTCGAGCAGCCAGTTGTCGGCGTAGTCGTTCTCCTCGGTGATGTTGCGCTCGTAGCGGTTCGCCGACGCGCCGCGGAAGCCGACCCACTTGCCGTCGTCGGAGATCGTGAACGACGCCACCGAGAACGTCGTGTCGCGCGTGAGCCGCGTGACGCGCGACGGGTCGAGGTCGATCGCCCACAGGCTCGACGGCGGCACCGCCATGTTGCGCACGCTCACCGTGAACCGCTTCTCGCGGCGCAGCTTCTCGTCGAGGTCCACCGTGTCGGCGGTGACGAAGTAGATGCGCTTCGAGTCCGGCGCCCACCGCCACAGCCCGACTCCCGCCGGCTGGCGCGTGAGCTGCTCGGCGCGCAGCGAGTCGACCACCGCGCCGCCCCCCGACACGAGCGCGGCAACCGGGAGCCGGTAGAGCTGCTCCTCGCCCGCGCGCCCGCTGCGGTAGGCGAGCCAGCGGCCGTCCTTGCTGAACGCGAACGTCGACACGCCGTCGCGCGCGTCGGTGATCCGTCGGGCCTCGCCGCCGTCGGGGTGCATGAGGTAGAGCTGGTTGCGGCCGCCGGCCGCGCCGGGGCCGGGCGTGGGTGCCGCGTTCGGTGTCGCGTTAGGCGTCGCGGCCGGCGCGTCCCGGTCGGACGCGAAGACGAAGAACGAGCCGTCGCGCGACCAGGTCGGGTTCGTCTCGTTCTTGTCCTTCGTGAACGTGAGCTGCCGCGTCGACGACAGCCCCTGCTCGGCGCTCACCACGAACACGTCGCTCTGCCGCCGCGCGTTCTGCCAGTCCGGGAACGACACCGTGTAGAGCACCCAGCGGCCGTCGGGGCTCGGCGCGGCGCCGCCCACCTGGCGGATCTGCTGCACGTCGAGCCAGGTCATCGGGCGCTTGGCCTGCGCGCCTAACGACGACGCGGCGACGGCGAGGAGGAGCGGGATGCGGAGCTGCATGGGTGTTCTCGAAGAGGGGATGACGTTCCCGGACTCCGAGAAGCTACGGGCGCGCACGGGCGCCTTCCAGCAGGGCGGCGGCGCGCGCTCAGCGCCGCCCGAACCAGAGACCGAGCGCGAGGCCGAGCGCGAGCGTCGCGACACACAGCGCGACGACCAGCCACGGCCCGACGCCCCCGGCCGCCGCGCGCTCCGGCGCGGTGGCCGCACTCGGCGCGGCGGCCGACGCGGCGGGGGCTTCCTGCGTCGCGCCGAGCGGGATCGCGTCGAGCGCCTGGATCACCTCCGCCGCCGACTGCGGGCGATCGGTCGGGCGCTTCTCGAGGAGCCGGCCGACGAGCGCGGCGAGCGCGTTAGGCAGATCCGCGCGACGCCGCGCGACCGGCTCCGGCTTCTCGGTGACGTGCGCGGCGAGCATCGCCTGCGGCGCCCGGCCGGCGAACGGGTGGCGGCCGGCGAGGATCTCGTAGGCGAGCACGCCGAGCGCGTAGAGATCCGCGCGGTGGTCCACGCTCGGGTCCGCGGCCGCCTGCTCGGGCGACATGTACGACGGGGTGCCCAACGCCACGCCCGCCGACGTGAACGGCCGCCCCTCCGACGCGCCGCCGTCGTGCGACGCGGCGACGGCCTTCGCGATGCCGAAGTCCACGACGTGCGCGTGCCCGTCGGCGATGAGGATGTTGTCCGGCTTGAGGTCGCGGTGCACGATGCCGCGGCCGTGCGCGTACGCGAGCGCGTCGGCGATCTCGCGCAGCAGCTTCACGGCCGGCGTCAGCGGGAACGCCCCCTCGCGGTCGATGCGCGCGCGCAGCGACTCGCCCTCGACGAGCGGCATCGTGTAGTAGAGCAGCCGCCGGTGCTCGCCGGCCGTGAGCAGCGGCACGACGTGCGGGTGGCGCAGCTGGGCGATGAGCTGCACCTCGCGGCGGAAGCGCGCGCCGCTCAGCCCTCCGCTCATCTCCGGCGGCAGCACCTTCACGACGACGGAGCGGCCGAGCGTCGTCTCGGTGGCGACGAACACGCGCGACATCCCCGCGCCGCGCAGCTCGCGGTCGACCGTGTAGCGCTCGCCGAGCGCCTCCTGCAAGCGGTCGCGCAGCTGCGCGCGGAAGCTCGTCACGCGCCCTCCACGGTGCCTAACGCGCGCGGCACGCGAAGCTCGCTTCCGCGTCCGTGCTGCCCGAGCCCGTGTACACGGCGCGCTGCGGGTAGGCGCACAGCGGCCGCGAGCGCGTCACGCGGCCCGTGGTGTCGCGCTTGACCGCCACGATGCGCTCCGGCGCGCGCCCGTGCTCCACCCAGTCCACGACGGTGCGCAGCCACGGCGCCTGGTCGGGCCCCGCGCCGCCGGCGCAGTGGAGCACGCCCGGCATGAGGAACAGCCGCGCGTAGTCCGGCGCCGCCGGGTCGCGCGCGCGCACCTGGTCGTAGTAGTCGATCGTGGCGAGCGGGTTGAGCGCGGGATCGGCCCATCCGTGGTAGAGCAGCAGCTTCCCCTTCCGCGCGGCGAAGCGCGACAGGTCGGGATCCACCGCGTCGAGGAACGACGCCGTGCGACGCGTGTCGGCGAGCATGCGCGCGCGGTCGTAGCGGCTGTAGTCCCACGTCGAGTCGCCGAACGTGAGGTAGCGCGCGCCCTGGATCGCGAACATCGCCTGCGCGTTCGGCGCGCCGAGCGACCGGATCAGCGCGGTGTCGCTGCCCGTGATCCACGCCGGCCATCCCTCGGCGAACGCCTCGCCGCCGAACGGCTGTCCGGGATAGATCACGGCGCCGCGCGCGTCGGTGGTCGGCGCGTAGATCGTGACGATCGCCGCGCGCTGTGCCCGCGTGAGGCAGTCGGGCGCCGCGCGGTCCGACGGGCAGGCCTTGATCGACGCGACCGCGAAGTGGCAGTCGCGCGGATCGTCGATGACGCCGTCGGTGACGCCGTCGATCGCGTCGCACGCGTCGAGCACCTTGCGCGACAGCAGGTCGAGGCTCGCCTGCGTCACGACCGGCGTGCGGAACGTGCGCGGCGTGGGATACGTCGCCTGGAGGTTCTTCACGAACGAGATCCCGATGCGCGTGAACTGCGCGGCGGGCGCGCCGGCGATGACGCCGTCGAAGTCGTCCGGGTAGCGCTGTACCTCCATGAGCGCCTGCCGCCCGCCGTTGGAGCAGCCGGCGAAGTAGGCGTAGCGCGGCTCCACGCCGTAGTACGCCTTCGCGAGCACCTTCGCGACCTCCACGGTGCGGTGCACGCCGACGTACGCGTAGTCGAGCTGCCGCTCCACGTCGTTCAGCGCCCATCGCGCGCTGCCGCCGTCGTCGTCGTGGCCGGTGTCGGTCGTGACCGCGACGTAGCCCTGGTTCGCGGTCGCGAGCGCGCCGCGGTTGAGCGAGCCGGCGAATCCACCGTTGCCGCCCATGTACAGTCGCCCCGTCCACGCGTCCGGGAGCACGACGACGAACCGGATCGCCTTGCCGACGACGCCGGCGACCCGGCAGTGCGGCACGCGCGCGTCGTCGTCGCGGCTCGGCGCGCGCACGTCGTCGACCGCGGTGAGGCGCACGTCGGGGAGGCGGAGCGCGCGCAGGCCGGTGCAGCCGCCGGCCGGCGCGCGCAGCGTGTCCGCGCCCCCCTGTGCCTGCTGCGCGGCGGAGGGTGCGGCGAGCGCCGCGGTGAGAGCGAGTCCGATGAGAGGCGTGACGGTCAGGCGCATGCGGACGCGGGCTTGGCCGCGCGCCTAACGATCGCCGAGGGGCGCGCTCGCGCCGAAGGTACTGCGAGCGAGGGCAGGAGGGCAGGAGGGCGAATCGAAGGGCAAGAGGCCAGGAGGGCAGGAGGGCACGAGAGGCGAATGCTCCTGCCCTCCTGCCCTCCTGCCCTCCTGCCCTGGCTCGTTCCGTGCGGCGCTCGATCGGGCTCCGCCGCTAGCGCTCGGGGGATCCCTCCGATAGGGTAAGAGCTTCACCCGCCGTCGCCCGCCATCGACGTGAACGACGCCCCGCCGCAGTCCGCCGACCCGAACGCCTCCGGCGAGAAGAACGCGCCCGGCGGGCTCTCCGCGACCCCGTCGGGGCTGTCGGACCTCTATCGGCTCCTCGTCGAGAGCGTCCGCGACTACGCCATCTTCGCGCTCGACCCGCAGGGGCACGTCCTGAGCTGGAACCCCGGCGCGGAGCGGTTCAAAGGCTACAAGGCGCACGAGATCCTCGGCAAGCACTTCTCGATCTTCTATCCCCAGGAGAAGATCGACGAGCGGTTCCCGTGGAAGGAGCTCGAGGTCGCGGGCCGCGAGGGGCGGTTCGAGGACGAAGGATGGCGCGTGCGGAAGGACGGCACGCAGTTCTGGGCGAACGTCGTCATCACCGCGCTGCGCGACGCGACGGGGCAGCTGGTCGGCTTCGCGAAGGTCACGCGCGACCTGACCGATCGGCGCCGGGCGGAGGAGGCGCTGCGCGTCAGCGAGGAGCACTTCCGGCTCCTCGTCGAGGCGGTGCGCGATTACGGCATCATCATGCTCGACCCGGACGGCCGCATCGCGAGCTGGAACGAGGGGGCCGAGCGCGTCATGGGCTACACGGCGGCGGAGATCGTCGGCCAGCCGCTCGCCACGCTCTACCCGGCCGAGGACGTCGCCGCCGGCAAGCCGGAGCGCGAGCTCGAGATCGCGGCGCGCGAGCGGCGATTCGAGGAGGAAGCGTGGCGGCTTCGCAAGGACGGCTCGCGCTTCTGGGCGAGCGTCGTCGTCACGCCGGTGGAGAACCACGAGGGAGCGCTCATCGGCTTCGCGAAGGTGACGCGCGACCTCACGGAGCGGCGCGAGGCCGGCGAGCGCGCGCTCGCCGCCGCGCGCCGCATCGCCGCCGAGGAGGCGGCGCGCAGCGCGGCGGAGGCCCAGGCGTCGGAGCTGCGCACGCTCGCCGACCGGCTGCGCGAGCAGACCGAGGAGCTCGAGCGCCGCAACCGCGAGGCGGAGGAGGCGAACCGCGCGAAGCTCGACTTCCTGCGCGCGATGAGCCACGAGCTGCGCACGCCGCTGAACGCCATCGGCGGCTACGCGGAGCTCCTCGCGCTCGGCGTGCGGGGCGCGCTGAACGGCGCGCAGACCGACGACGTGGAGCGGATCCGCCGCAGCCAGCGCCACCTGTTAGGCATCATCAACGACATCCTGAACTTCGCGCGGCTCGACGCCGGGCAGCTGACGTACGACCTCGTCGACGTGCCGGTGGCGGACATGCTCGACGACGTGGTGCCGATGATCGAGCCGCAGGCGAGCCTGAAGGCGATCCACTTCGGCCTCGAGCCGTGCCCGCGCACGCTGCGCGTGCATGCCGACCGCGCGAAGGTGGAGCAGATCCTCCTCAACCTGCTGTCGAACGCCGTGAAGTTCACGCTGCCCGACGGCAACGTATCGGTCGGCTGCGAGGCGCACGACGGCGTGGTGACGATCGCCGTGCGCGACACCGGCGTCGGCATCCCGGCGGACAAGCTCGAGGCCATCTTCGAGCCGTTCGTGCAGGTCGGCCGCAGCCTCGCCCGCCCCACCGAGGGCACGGGGCTCGGCCTCGCCATCAGCCGCGAGCTCGCGCGCGCCATGCGCGGCGATCTCACCGTGCGCTCCGTGGAAGGGCGGGGCTCGGCGTTCGAGCTCACGCTGCCGCGCGCCTAACGAACAGGGCAGGAGGGCAGGAGGGCGAGAGGGCAGGAGAGCCGATAGCTCTCCTGCCCTCGCGTTTCGCGCGCCCTCCTGCCCTCCTGCCCTGTCACTTCGGGATGCGGTCCCGGTACGAGCGGCTCAGCTTCAGGCGGACGCCGCCGGTGAGCACCACGACGTGGTCGCCCGTGCGGCGCGGCACCACCTCGCGCACCCGGTCGAGGTTCACGATCGCCGAGCGGTGCACGCGCGCGAAGCCGTGCGGGGCCAGCCGCTGCTCGAGCACCGCCATCTTCTCGCGCAGCATGTGGCGGCTCCCCGCTGCGTGGATGCGCGCGTAGTTGCCGAGCGCCTCGACGTAGTCGATGTCGGGGATGCGCACGAAGATCCCCTTGCCGCGGTCCTTCACGTAGATGCGGTCGGCCATCGGGTCCGCGGCGGGCGGCGCGTCGGCGCCCGGCGCGAGCGACGTCGCGAGCGCGAGCAGCCGCACGTGCGCGTCGGCGAGCGCCGCGGTGCGTCGCGTCTCGCGGGCGCGCTCCACCGCCGCGACGAGCCGCGCGGGGTCGACCGGCTTCAGCACGTAGTCCACCGCGTGCACCTCGAACGCGCGCACCGCGTACTCGTCGAACGCCGTCACGAACACGACGAGCGGCGGCGCGACGTTGGGCGCCTGCCGCGCCACGTCGGCCAGCCGCGCCAAGACCCCGAAGCCGTCGAGCTCCGGCATCTGCACGTCGAGCAGCAGCAGGTCGGGCGCGAGCCGCGGCACGAGATCGAGCGCCTCGCCGCCGGAGCTGGCTTCGGCGATCACGGTGACGCCCGGCACGGCGCCGAGCAGACGGCGCAGCCGCTGGCGCGCGAGGCGCTCGTCGTCGACCACGAGCACGCGCAGCGCCGCGTGCGTCCGCGCGGCGGTCGCCGCCGCGGGCACGCTGGCCGTGACGTCCACGGGAGCCGAGATCATCAGGACACCGTCGGTGAGAAGGGAAGACGCACCGCCGCGACCGCGCCGCGCCGGCCGCCGTCGGCGCTCGCCGCGCGCAGCTCGAACGCCTGCGCGTCGCCGTAGAGGTGCCGCAGCCGCTCGCGCGTCGTGCGGAGCCCCACGCCGCCCGGGCGCGCGCCGTTCGGGCCGTTAGGCCCGTTAGGCCCGTTGGACGTGTGCCGCAGCCCCGCGCCGTCGTCGCGCACCTCGACGCGCAGCCACTCGCCGTCGCGCCACGCGGCGATCTCCACGCGGCCGCCGTCGGCCGTCCGCTCGACGCCGTGGCGCACCGCGTTCTCCACGAGCGGCTGCAGCAGGAACGACGGCACCTTCGCGTCGAGCACGTCCGGCGCGATCGCGGTCGACACCGTCAGACGCTCGTCGAGCCGCGTGGCGACGATCGCGAGGTACTCGTCCACGCACGCCAGCTCCTCGCGCAGCGGCACCTCCTGCCGGTCGCCGGCGGCGAGCGAGCGGCGGAGCAGCCCGCCGAGCGCCGTCACCGTGCGGTCCGCCGCCTGCGCGTCGACGTGCACGAGCTCCGCGATCGCGTTCAGCGTGTTGAACAGGAAGTGCGGGCGCAGCTGTGCGTTGAGCGCGGCGAGCTTCGCGTCGGCGAGCTCCGTGGCGAGCGCCGCCGCGGCGAGCTGCCGGTCGCGCGCCTCCTCCGCGTGGCGCGCGGCGATGCCGATCGCCACGAGCACCAGATAGCTCGCCTCGTTCGCGAACAGCCGCCGCGCGAACTCGGTGGCGAGGCCGAGCTGCGGCGCGCTCCCGCCGAGGTACGGCTGGAGGCTCCACATCAGCACGGCGTCGAGCAGCGCGAACGCCAGCGCCGACGCCACGTGCAGCAGCCCCCGGCTCACCCACCGCGCGCGGTCCACCGGGTAGTCGCGTCCGAGGTCCATGATGGCGGGCGTGAACAGCGCCCAGATCCACATGTCCACGAACATCTTGATCACCCATCCCGCCTCCTGCCCGCCGCCGGTGAGGCGTGCCTGCTGCATGAGCACCACGCCGGCGAGCGTCCACCCCGCGAAGGCGAGCCCGTACCGCCGCCACCCCCGCCCGAACGCGGGACGCGCCGCCTGCGCCGCGCGGCTCGCGGCGGCCACGGCGGCGAGCTGCCGGGGCGGGGAAGCGGCGAGGGTCGTGGACGCGGGGTGGGACATCGTGAAGCGAGACGCGGGCGGGGGAGCGGCGACATCGAACGACGATCACCATGCCGTGGCGCGGCGACGGTCGGCGGCGCAAGATGCTACGGTACGACGTGGCGTGCACGGGTGATGCGCCGCGTCGGGTGACGAGACGCCGGCGCGCGGTGACGAGCGGTTTCCTCTCCTTTCCCCGCAGTTCCCTTCGCAGCCTCGGGCGACCGCTGCGCGTCGCCGCGCTCTGCGCGTTCGCCGCGTGCTGCGGGTACGTGGGCGCCGCGCGCATCGCGCTCGGACAGGACGCGCCGCCCCGGCCCGCCGCCACGCTGACCTGCCGTGTAGACCCGGCGGTCGAGCTGCTGTCGGTGCTCACGACGCTCGCCGGTCCGCGCGGCGACCGCCCGCCGCTCGCCCACGCGTACGCGCGCGAGGCGCTGGACCGGTTCGGGCCGTACGCCGACCACCTCGCGGTGCGCCGCGCCGCCGCCATCGCCGACCGCGGCCTCGAGGACTTCGTGGCGCAGGTCGCGGCGCGCGTCGGCCCGCCGCCAGGGCTCGTCGAGCGGCCGCCGATCTACGCCGTCGGCGACGGCCCGGTATCGGTCTCGGCGGACACGATCCGCGCGCTCGTCGCGGCGGCCCGCGACTTCGCGCGCCGCACGAGCTTCATGGACTTCTACCGGGAGCACGCGGCGCTGTATCGCACGCTGTGCGACCGGGTGCTCGCCGACAGCGTGCTCGCCACGGCGCCGACGCGCGTGGCGCGGTTCTTCGGTCTGTCGTCGGCCGCGTACGAGCTGGTGCTCATGCCGCTCGTGCCGCGGCTCGGCGTCGCGCCCCCCGGCGTGCGCGCGGGGCCGCGCGCGACGCTCACGGCGTACGTCGGCCCCGCGGGCGGGCGCGACGGCGGTGATCCGGTGTTCCGCACCGGGTGGTCGATCGAGCGCGTGGTGCTGCACGAGTTCGCGCACCAGCACGTGAACTCCGCGGTGTACGGCGCGGCGTCGTCGCTGGCGCGGTCGCGCACGTTGCTCGCCCCGGTGCGCGCGCGACTCTGGCGCGCCGACCACGTCGCGTCGTGGCCCGGTGCGGTGACGGAGACCGTCGTGCGCGCCGCGGTGGCCGAGATGCGCGGCGACGCGGCGGGCGACGCGGCCGAGCGCGACGAGCTGCGCGAGCAACGCACGCTCGGCTTCTCCTTCGTCGACTCGGTGGCGGCGACGCTGCGGACCGCGCGGCGCCCCGACGCGCCGCCTAACGGGACCGCGCCTAACGTCTCGGCGCACGACGCGCGGTGGTGGCCCGGCGCGATGCGCCGCGTCGTCGCCATGCTCGACCGCGCGGCCGCGTCGCCGCATCGGGACGAGCTGAGCGACCCGCCGTTCGACGCGGGCATGGCGCACGCGCTCATCGCGGCGGCGCCGGACTCGGTGCTCATCATCCTGCCGACGGAGGAACGCGACGCCGCGCTGCAGGACTCGCTGCGCGCGCACGTGGAGCGCATGCGCGACCGCTTCGTGCGACACGCGACGATCGTCACCGACCGCGAGGCGCTCGCGCGCGACTTCCGCGGCTGGACGCTGTGGGCGATCGGCACGCTCGACGGCAACGCGTGGCTGCGCGCGCACGCCGCGGAGCTGCCGGTCGCCGTGGACCGCGAGCGGATCGTCACCGACTCGGCGTACCGCGGCGAGGGACTCGTCTTCGTCGGCGCGCAGCCGAGCCCCCTCGATGCCCGGCGCGCGCTGATCGTGACCGTGGGGCAGCGCGTGGACGAGCTGGCGCGGGGATGGTGGATCTTCAGCTCCGACTATGCGGTGGTGGACGGGACGCGCGTGCTGACGCGCGGCACGTACACGGTGGAGGGGGGGCGGCGGCGGTTCGTGCCGACGATGGGGGTGGATACGAGTGGGGTGGTGGGGCGGCAGCCGTAGCGCGGAACGGCGGGACGACCGACGGCGGGACGACCGACGGCGGGACGAGCGACGGCGGGACGATCCACTGCGGGACGATTCACTGCGGGACGATCCACTGCGGGACGATCCACTGCCGGCGCGTACCTAGGTCCCAGGGGGGCTCCCCCCCCTTCGCCCAAGGTGCTATGCGCGCGAAGGACCGCCGTACCAATCGAACGCCGATCGGATCCCTTCTGAACGCACGCCGATCCCGCGGTCGACCGTCCCGCCGTATCAATTCCTCATGCCCCTCCCGTCCCGCCTCCGCGCCGCCGCGCTCGCCCTCCTCCTCGCCGCCCCCGCCGCTGCCCAGCCGCGTTCGACGCTCGACGCGCTCGTCGACGCCGAGGACGCGCGCGCCGCGACGCCCGCGCAGCTCGCGCTGCTGCGTGCCGGGCTGCGCGACGCGTCGCCTGTCGTACGACGCGTCGCCGCGCGCGCGCTCGGACGCTTGGAGCGCGACGCGCTCGTCCCCGATCTCGTCGCCGCGCTCGACGACCGCGACGCCGGCGTGCGCGCGGCGGCGGCCGAGGCGCTGATCGCGGCCACCGCGCACGGCGACGCGCCCGCGGCGCGCGCGGCCGTGCTCGCGCATCTCGCCGCCGAGCGCGACCCCAGCGCATCGGCGTCGCTCGCCGAGGCCGCGGGATGGATCGCGGTCGCCGACACGGCCAGCGTGCGCGCCGCGGCCGACGCGCTGGCCGCGCGCTCCGACGAGCGCGCGGCGCACGGCGCGGCGCGCGGACTGTACGGGCTCGCGCGGCAGCCGGCGGCGCGCGGCGCGCTTCCCGCGTCCGCCGTCGCGCGGCTGTCGGCGCTCGTCTCGCGGCGCCGCGCCAGCAGTGGCCGCGACGACGTCGAGACCCGCGAGCTCGCGGCGCTGGCGCTCGTCGCCGCGCAGCAGGCGCCGGAGTCGGTGCTGGCGACCGCGCTCGACGACGACGCGCCCGCGGTCCGCACCGTCGCGGCGCGCGCGGTCGCGACGATGCGCGACAGCACCGCCGCGGAGCGGATCGCACGTCGCGCGCTCGCCGATCCGGCGGCGCCGGTGCGCACGTTCGCCGTCGGCGCGTTCGCGCGGCGATTCGCCGGGCGACGCGGCTGCGCGCCCTACCTCGCCGCGGCGGCCGACCTCGACCTCACGGTGCGGCTGCAGGCCCTCGATGCGTTAGGCACCGCGTGCGCCGGCGTCGACTCGGCCGTCGCGCTGCTCGACCGGGTGGCCGGATCGCTCGGTGGGTCTGGCTCGTGGCACGCGCCGGCACACGCGCTCGTCGCGCTCGCGGCGCTCGATCCCGTGCGCGCCCGCGCGCGACTCGGCGCGTTCGAGCGGAGCACGGACTTCTTCGTGCGCGACTATGCGGCGCGCGCGGCGGCGCGGGTGCGCGACACCACCGCGCTGCGCCGCCTGGCCGCCGATGCGCACGCGAACGTGCGCACCGCCGCGCTCGCCGGGCTCTCCGAGACGCTGGGCCACGCGGCCGACGACGTCTACGTCGCCGCGCTCGGCGGCGCCGACTCACAGCAGCTGCAGACCGCGGCGAAGGCGCTGGAGCGGAGCCGCGACCCGCGCGCGCTGCCGGCGCTGCTCGACGCGCTCGACCGCGTGAGCGCGGCGCGCAGCGAGACGTCGCGCGATGCGCGGGTCGCGCTGCTCGAGCGCGCGCGTGAGCTCGGCGACTCGTCGACCGTTAGGCGCATCGCGCGCTACGTCGCCGACTTCGACACGCTCGTCGCGGCGCGCGCGGCCGACGCGATCGGTGCGTGGACCGGCCGCCGTCCCACACCGGCGCCCGTGCCGCTCGCCCGCGCGCCGGTGCCCGACGCCGCCGAGCGGGCCGCGCTCGCCCGGGCGCGCGTGACGCTGGAGATGGCGGACGGCGGGACGATCGTGATCCGCCTCTTCCCCGACGACGCGCCGACGAACACGGCGCGGTTCGCGCGCCTCGCCCGCGACGGCCGGCTCGACGGCCTGACGTTCCACCGCGTCGTCGCGCCGCGCTTCGTGCAGGGGCTCAGCCCCGGCGCGAACGAGTACGCCGGCTGGGGCCCGTACACGCGCGACGAGCTCGCGCGCCCCAACCGCCGCGGTGCCGTCGGCCTCTCCACGCGCGGCCGCGACACCGGCGACGGCCAGATCTTCATCGACGTCGGCGACGTCTTCGAGCTGGATCACAACTACACGATCCTCGGCGAGGTCGTCTCCGGCATGGAGATCCTCGACCGCATGCAGGAAGGCGCGCGCGTCCGACGCGCGACGGTGCGTTAGGCCGTTCGTTAGGCGCGCAGCGTCGCGAACTTCTGGCGGAACTTCGCCAGCTTCGGCGCGATCACCACCTGGCAGTACGGCTGCCGGCCGTTGCGCGCGTAGTAGTCCTGGTGGTACCGCTCCGCCGCGTAGAACCGGTCGAGCGGCTCCAGCGTCGTGACGACCGGGTCCCGGAACGCGCCGTCGCGCTGCAGCTCCGCGATGACCTCCTCGGCCACGCGCCGTTGCGCCTCGTCGCGGTACAGCACCGTCGACCGGTACTGCGTGCCCACGTCGGCGCCCTGCCGGTTCAGCGTCGTCGGGTCGTGCGTCGCGAAGAACACCTCCAGCAGGTCGCGATACGACACCACGCTCGGGTCGTACGTCACCTGCACCACCTCGGCGTGCCCCGTACGCCCGCTGCACACCGCCTCGTAGCTCGGGTCGGGCACCGTGCCGCCGGCGTACCCCGATTCCACCTTCTCCACGCCGCGCAGCTCCTTGAACACCGCCTCGGTGCACCAGAAGCAGCCGCCGCCGAACGTGGCGACCTCTCTCGCGTTCGTCTCGGTCTCCATCACTCCTCCTCCCCGTCCTCCCACTGAATGTCGTCCCCCACCCGGATGGTTCCGTCGTCGAGCACCTCGGCGAACGCGCCGCCGCGCCATTCCGGGAACATCGTCGCGCGCAGCCCCGGAAGCGCCTCCTCCATCCGCTCGCACGGCTTCGTCTCCCCATAGACGCGGAGACGACAGCCGCCGACGCGGAGCACCCGGCCGCGCGACCGCGCGAGCGGGAAGCCGCTCACCATCACGTTCGCGCGGCGCGTCGTCGGCGGCAGCGCGGCGCCGAGCTCGCGCATCATCGCGTCCCAGGCCTCGCGCTCGATGAGCGTGACCTGCCGCTTGCCGCCCTGGTTCGCGTTCCCGACGAGCCCGCGCCCGGCCACCAGACTGGCCTCGGCCACCGCATCCATCGGCCCGCGGCGCATCCGCTTGAGCCAGATGCCCTCGACGCGGCCACTCATACCCCGATCGCGTCGTCGCGGATCAACCCCTCGCGCGTCGCCCGCTCGATCGCCGCGCAGACCCACGGCCAGAGGTTCGGGCAGCCGCGCTCGATCGGACCCATGCGCCGCTCCACGCGGCTCCGCGTCACCCCCGCCGCCTGCCAGCTCCCGCCCCCCGTCGCGAGGTTCGCGAGCAACGGCTGCAGCCGGTCGAGCGCGTTCGCGAACCGCGCCGTCGGCGTCTCCCCCTCCTCGAACTCGTCCCACAGCGCCCGCAGCGCGATCCCCTGGTCGGTCGGCAGGAGGCCGAACACCCGCGCGGCGGCGGCCTGCTCCCGCTCCGCCTTGTCGACGTAGCCCGCGGTGTCGTACGCGAACGTGTCGCCCGCGTCGATCTCCACGACGTCGTGCACCAGACACATCTGCACGGCGCGCGACACCTCCGCGCCCGACGGCGCGTACTCGCTGAGCACGAGCGCCATCGCCGCGAGGTGCCACGAGTGCTCGGCGCTGTTCTCCGGGCGCGAGCCGTCGTGGAGCGTGGTGCGGCGCAGCACCCCCTTCAGCCGGTCGATCTCGCGGACGAAGGCGAGCTGCCGCTCCAGGCGCTGGCCGGCCTCGTGCGGGGTAAGAACGGTAGTCATGGGAGAGGTCGCTCGGCAGGCGCTTCCGGCGCCCGTCCAGAGAGGGCAAGATAGAGCGCCCGCCGAGAGGTCGTCAGTCGCCACGCCAGTACGAGGAGCACTGCTTGAGACGGAACCGCCCGCTGCGCGTGGCGCTCGTGTGCGACTGGTATCTCCCCCGCGTCGGCGGCATCGAGACCCACGTCTCGGACCTCGCGCGCCAGCTCGCGAGCGCCGGCCACGCGGTGGACATCGTCACGACGGCGGCCGGACGGCGCACCGGCTCCCGCGTCGACGTGCGCGGGGGTGCGGCGCTCCGCTCGCCGGCCGGCGTCCGCGTGGTGCGGCTCGACGTGCCCCTGCTCCCGCGCGTCGAGATCGCCTGCGGACCCGGGATCCGCGACGCGGTCGGCGCCGCGCTCGCCGCCGGCGGCTACGACGTGGTGCATTGCCACACGAGTGTCCTCTCCCCACTCGCGTTCGCCGCCGCGTACCGCGCCCAGGCGCTGGGGCTTCCCTGCGTCGTCACCCACCACTCGGTGCTCGCGCGCTCGGCCCGCGTGCTCTCGGCCGTCGACCGGTTCGTCGGATGGTCGCGCTGGCCGGTACTGTACTCGGCCGTCAGCCCGCTCGTCGCGGACGAGATCCGCGAGCTCGCCCCCGCGCTCGACGTGCGGGTGCTGCCGAACGCCATCCGGCCGCAGGTCTGGGCGGTGCCGCCGCGGAGCCCGTCGCCGGCGGATCGCGAGCCCGGCGTGGTCCACGTCGCGTCGGTCATGCGCCTCGCCCACCGGAAGCGCCCGCGCGCGCTCGTCGGCATCGCCGAGCGAGTGGTGGCCGAGCTCCCGCCGGGGCTGCGGGTGCGGTTCCGCATCGCCGGCGACGGGCCGGCGCGATCGATCGTCGAGCGGCAGATCCGCCGCGCGGGGCTGGAGAACGTGGTGGAGCTGCTGGGGTGGCGCCCTCGTGCCGCGTTACGGGCGCTGTACGCCGCGAGCGATCTGTTCGTGCTGCCGTCGGTGCTGGAATCGTTCGGCATCGCCGCGCTCGAGGCGCGGTGCGCCGGGCTGCCCGTCGTGGCCATGCGGCGCGCCGGGGTCGCGGGATTCGTGCGCCACGAGCGCGAGGGCCTGCTCGCGGAGGACGACGCGGACATGGCCGCGCAGATCGTCCGACTCGCGACGGACGAGCAGCTGCGCCGCGCCATCACGCGCCACAATCGCAGCACCATCCCGGCGGAGACGTGGGACGCCGTCCTCGCCCGCCACGAGGCCCTGTACGCCGAGGCGATCGCGATGCGCGGGCTGCCGATTCCCCAGGTGCGACCCGCGCCGCGTCGGGCTCGGGCAGCGGGTCGCCTGGGCTGAGTCTCAGGCCGCCCCGGCGGGCGCCGGCTTGGCGCGCGCGAGCTGGTCGCGGAGGTCGAGGACGGTGGCGTCGTGCGACTCGTGCTCCCCGAACTCGTAGCGCCGCTCCTCGCCCGCCTCGTTGATGAACAGCCGGTAGCCGGGGCCCGCGCGAGCGGGGGACATGTCCTTGTGCCGCCACCGCTCGCCCTGCTCGGTGTGGAACGCCACGAAGCCGTCGGCGAGCGGCTCCAATCGATTGTGGGACATGCGAAGCCTCCCTGCGGTTGGTGGGTCTTCGGTGACGCGCGACGCGAACCTCAGGCGATGCGACCCCCGTGCCTGCCGACTCGCGGCTCGGTTCGTGCCTTTTTGCTGGCCCCGGCCCGTGGCCGGGCTCACACACCGAGACACGAGAGGGAGCGACATATGCGCTGGAGCGCCGGCGGACGGAGCTCGAACCTGGAAGACCGGCGCGGCATGAGCGCCGGCGGCGGCGGATTCGGATTCGGCCGCGGGATGGGCATCGGCGGCACCGTGATCCTGCTGATCCTGAGCCTCATCTTCGGCCGCGACTTCATCGGCGGCTCGGACGGCGGGGGCGCCGCGTACCCCGACCAGACCACGGCCTCCGGCGGGGAGGTCGGACCGGTCCGGTCCACCCCCGAAGAGGAGCGCGCCGTGGACTTCACCTCGGCCGTGCTCGACAGCGTCCAGAACACGTGGCACCGCATCCTGCCGCAGGAGACCGGACGCCAGTACCAGGACGCGAAGCTCGTGCTGTACCGCGACGCCGTGCGCACGGGCTGCGGCACCGCGCCGTCGTCGGTCGGTCCATTCTACTGCCCGATGGACCAGAAGGTCTACATCGATCTGAGCTTCTACGACGAGCTCCGGCAGCGCTTCGGCGCGCCCGGCGACTTCGCGCAGGCGTACGTGATCGCGCACGAGTTGGGGCACCACGTGCAGCATCTGTTAGGCACCGACGAGAAGGTGCAGCAGCTCCAGCAGTCGCGCCCCGATCTGAAGAACGCGGCCTCGGTGCGCCTCGAGCTGCAGGCGGACTGCTACGCCGGCGTGTGGGCGAAGTCCGACCAGAACGTGATCGAGCCCGGCGACATCGACGAAGCGCTCGCCGCCGCCTCCGCCGTCGGCGACGACCGGCTGCAGCGCGCGGCGCGCGGCTCGGTGAACCCCGACACGTTCACGCACGGCACCGCGGCGCAGCGCTCGGCGTGGTTCAAGCGCGGCTTCGACTCCGGCGACGTGAAGTCGTGCGACACGTTCTCCGGAACCTGAACTGCCGCTGCGTGGCTGCGTGGCTGCGTGACGGACAGTCCACGCAGCTACGCAGCTACGCAGCTACGCAGCTACGCAGCCGCCGACGAGCGCCGCCTGACGAGGAGCCCCCGGATCTCCTCCCACGACAGCAGCAGCCATCCGCAGCCGGCGAGCGGCAGCAGGTAGCACAGGTGCCCCGCGACACTGAGCGCGAACGCGACGTCGCGCGGCACGTGCAGGTAGGTGTAGACGAAGAACCCGGCCGCCTCGTACACGCCGAGGTTGCCCGGCGACGCGCTCGCCGCCGAGGCGATGTTCACCGCGGCGAGCGCCAGGAACGGGCTCCCGGCCGCCGGCGACACGCCGAACGCGCGCTCGACCGCGAACCAGCCACCGGCCTCGGCGAGCTTCATCAGGAGCGCGATCAGCAGGCCTAACGCGAAGCGCCCCGGCGAGCGAAGCGACACGAGGCTCGCCGCCCAGTTCTCGAGGAACGTGCGCAGCCGCGCCAGGCGGTTGGCCCGCGGCCTCACGCGCCGCTCGTGCTCCGGCGCCCCGTGCGTCTCCGACACGACCGTGCGCGCGCGCATGCGCCGCGACGAGCTCACCGCCGAGACGACGAGCACCACGATCAGCACCACGACGCCGATCGTCATGCCGACGAGCGCGTCGTGCATCCACCGCGGCAGCGGCGCCACGTGCGCGGCGACGAACAGCATCGCGAGCTTGGCGATCCCCTCGACCATCTGATGCTGCGCGAGCACGGAGAGCGCGACCGCCATCCCGACGCCGCCGCGCTCGGCCAGCAGCCCCACTCCCGCCGCCTGGCCGAGGAATGCGGGCGCCGTGTTCGTCGCCGTCGTCGTGAGCGCGGTGACCTCGAACATGCGGCCGAACGACACGCGGCAGTCGTCGGGGAGGAACACGAGCGACTGCCACGCCCACAGGACGAGGATCGAGAGATTGGAGAGGGCCGCGGCGGCGAGCCACGGCACGCTCGCCTGCCGCAGCGCGTGCACCGTGCGCTGCCAGCCGATGGCGTGGAACGCCACGGCGATGAGCGCTGTGGCGACGACCCACGTGCCGAGCGCGATCCACCGCTTCGCCGCCGGCGAGAGCCGCTGCAGCAGGTTCCCGCGCGGTGGCGGCGCGGGGGTCGGGGCCGGGGCGGCGGCGACGGTCATGCCGCCTCGGCGAGCGCCCGCATGGTCGTGAACCGCGCGCCGCGCCCGGCGAGGAAGCGCAGCACGGCGCGCACCCGGCGGAGCGCGGTCTCGCCCGTCGCGAAGCGGCAGTCGAGCCGCAGATCGGTGTGACGGAGGTCCACGAACTCCCACGGGTGCACGAACAGCACCAGCGGCCCGTCGAGCGCACGGAGGTAGGCCTCGCGGAGCGGCCGCGGCAGTCGAAGCACCGACGACGTCACCGACGCCGGGACGCGCGTGAGCGGAGGGGGCGGCACGGCGCGGCGGTCGCGCCGCCAGTACGCCGCCTTGTACCGCGCCTGCGACGAGTCGAGCGTGAACCCGGCGTCGGCGAGGAAGCGGAGGTAGCCGTCGGGGAAGACGAGGTTCGGGGCGCGGAACGACGTCACCGGCGCGTGCCGGCGGAGCACCGCGGCCGACGTCTCGATCTCCTCACGTGCCTCGTCCGGCCGCAGGTCCGGGAACTTGCGATGCGTGTGGCCGTGGCAGCCGAGCTCGTGGCCGCCGGCGACGATCGCGTCGATGCGATCGGGGTACCGTTCCGCGACGACGCCGGTGCTGAAGAACGTCGCCGGCACCCCCTCCTCGCGGAGCAGGGCAAGCAACGGCCCGGTCGCCTCCTCGACGCCGCGGAACGTGTCCGTCATGTACGGCGGGCAGTCCGGCTCGTAGTCGACGGTGAAGCAGACATCCGGAGCGCGCCGCATGGCCGGGGGGTGCCGCGTGGGGTGCCGCGTGGGTTGACGCATTCGTATGAAGCGTGAATCATCGCGCACCGCCGGGTTCGCAGGAAGCCGCCCGCGGCGCGGGTTGCAGATTGCTGTTGTAACAGATATATTTCATGCCATGACCAGTCGCCTCCAAGTCGAGCTGAAGCAGACCAAGCCGTTCCCGTCGCGCGCGAGCGAGGCGACGCTGGGGCTGCTGCGCACGGCGGCCATCATCGAGCACGCGCAGCAGGAAGCGCTGCGACCGTTCGGGATCACCGGCACGCAGTACAACGTGCTGCGCATCCTGCGCGGCGCCGGCGACGCGGGGCTGTGCGGCCGCGAGGTCGGGGAGCGCATGATCACCCGGGTGCCCGACATCCCGCGCCTGCTGGAGCGCATGGAGGAGGCGGGGCTCATCAACCGCACGCGCGACTCCGACGACCGCCGGCACGTCATCGCCCGCATCACCGCGGCGGGGCTGCGGGTGATCGACGACGTGGCCCCGGTGCTCGACGCGCTCGAGCGGCGCTTCTTCGGCGACGTCGCCCCGGAGCTGGTCGACGGGCTGATCGACGCGCTCGACGAGGTGCGGGCGCGCTGAGCGCGCCCTTTTTTTGCCCATATATCTGTTGCAACACATACAGCCGAGCACGGAGTCAATGGAGCATCGGATGACGGAGACGACCGGCGCCGCGGCGCCGCTGCGGATCGTGGCGATCGCGGGAAGCCTGAGGCACGGCTCGTGGAACCGCCGGCTGCTGGAGGCGGCGCAGGCGCTCGCCCCATCCGGTGTGCGCATCGACATCGTGGACCTGGCCGACGTGCCGCTCTACGACGGCGACCAGGACACGGACGAGACGCGTCCGGCCGCCGTGGGCCGCCTGAAGCAGCTCGTCGCCGACGCGGACGGCGTGCTGTTCTCGACGCCGGAGTTCAATCACAGCGTCCCCGGCGTGCTCCAGAACGCGATCGATTGGGTGTCGCGTCCCGCGATGCGGTCGCCGCTCGCCGGCAAGCCGGTCGCGATCATGGGCGCCTCCCCCGGCGCGCTCGGCGCCGCCCGCGCGCAGCAGCAGCTGAAGCTCGTGCTGATGTCGACGCTCGCCCACGTCCTCCCGCACCCCGGCGTGTCGGTGGCGATGGTGGCCGAGAAGTTCGACGCGGCGGGAGAGCTCGTGCACGAGCCGACGCGCCAGTTCCTGGCGGCGTTCCTCGCCCAGTTCTCGACGTGGATCCGGCAGGTCGGGCGACCGGCGTCAGCGGCGGCGTGACGCGCTACACTTCGAGGCGTTCGATCACACGCCTCGAATCGACGTCCCATGCCTAACGTTCATCCGGTCATCACCGGGCTCGCGTCATCGCTCGTGCTCGCGACGCTCGCCGCCTGCCACGTCAGCGTGAACGTCGGCAACACGACCGGCGACGTGCCCGGCATGAGTGCCATCACGGAATCGGATCTCCGGCGCGACCTGTTCGCGATGGCGTCCGACTCGATGCGCGGCCGCGAGGCGGGGACGCCCGACGAGCTGCGCGCCGCGGCGTGGGTGGCCGAGCGCGCCCGCGAGGCCGGGCTGCGGCCGGCCGGCGACGACGGCACGTACTTCCAGTGGTGGCCGATGCGCCGCGTGCGCCCGTCCGACGAGTCGCGCGTGCTGCTCGACGGAGCGCCGCTCGTGCTCTGGCGCGACGTGTCGATCACCGCCGCCGTCGACACGACGCTCGACCTGTCGCTCGTCTGGGTCGGCACCGCCGGCGCCGACTCGCTCCGCCGGCTCGACCTGCGCGGCAAGGCGGTGGCGGCGATGATCGTCCCGCCGGCGCGGCCGCCGGTGTCGTGGATCAGCCTCCGTCCGTGGCGCTACGGCGGGCTCGCGATCCGCGAGCGCGCGGCCGCGCTCACCGCCGCGGGCGCCGCCGCGGTGCTGCTCGTCGCCGACGACTCGGCGAACGACGTCTTCCCGACGCTCGCCGTGCAGAACCGGCGCGGGACGTTCAACGTCGACACGACGGGCGCCGCCCGCGTGCCCGCGCGTGCACCGGTGCTGTGGGCGCCTAACGCGATGCGCGACCGCGTCGCCCGCGCCGGCCGGCTCGCGCTCACGCTGCGCGCGGAGAGCTTCGTCTACCCGTCGGCGAACGTGGTCGCGGTGGCGCCGGGGCGCGACAACCGGCTCGGCGGCGAGTACGTGCTGTTCAGCGGCCACCACGACCACGACGGCGTGCGCAACACGATCGCCGGCGACTCGATCTGGAACGGCGCCGACGACAACGCCACGGTGAGCGTCGCGATGCTCGCGATCGGGCGCGCGTTCGTGAAGGCGCCCGGACGGCGCGCTGCGCTGTTCGTGTGGCACGGCGCCGAGGAGCGCGGGCTGCTCGGCTCCCGCTGGTACGCCGCGCACCCCACGGTGCCGCGCGAGCGCATCGTCGCGGTGCTGAACGGCGACATGATCGGCCGCAACGCCCCCGACAGCGCCGCGCTGCTCGGTGTGCAGCCGCCGCACCGCAACTCCGCCGAGCTGGCGCAGATCGCGCTGGACGCGAACGCCCGCGTCACCGGATTCAAGCTGGACACGATCTGGGACCGCCCGACGCATCCCGAGGGATGGTACTTCCGCAGCGACCACCTGCCGTACGCGCGCGCCGGGATCCCGTCACTGATGTTCAGCACCCTGCTGCACGCCGACTATCACACGCCGCGCGACGAGCCGTCGCGCATCGACGTGCCGAAGCTCGCGCGGATGACGCGGTGGATGTACGCCACGGGGTGGGCGGTGGCGGAGCGCGGAGCGCGGCCGGCGGTGGACCCGGGGTTCCGGCTGGAGCGGTAAGGAGAGGGCAGGAGGGCAGGAGGGCAGGAGGGCAGGAGGGCAAGAGGGCAAGAGGGCAAGAGGGCAAGAGGGCAAGAGGGCACGAGGGCAGGAGAGAATCGGAATCTCTCCTGCCCTCGTGCCCTCCTGCCCTCTTGCCCTGCTGTCCTCGTCAGCTCCCCGACCGGGCGGGATCCTTCGAGCCGACCGCCTCGTTGCGGACGCGGGCCATGATCATGGCGAGCTCCCGCTCGTACTGCGTGCGCTCCTCGGACGTCCAGAGGTTGCCCTGCGTCGCGTGGCGGATGGACGCCATCATCTCATCGATCAGCTCACGCAGGGCGAGGTTCTGACGGCGCTCGCTCGCCGGGCGCTCGGAGCCGTCGGGACCTGGCGAATTGGATCGGTCGGCCATGGCTTGGGGGGAGGTGGGGGGATGGGACCGTCAAGGTAACCCTCTACACCGCCTGGTGAAACGTTTGCGTGCTCAAGATCCCTGCCGCGAGCGACGACATTCACGAGCGATGGACCCCGCCGCCGGACGGGGCCCCGCTCGTCCCCGTCTTTCTCATGTCGCCGTCATCGTTGCACGTCTACGCCGCCCTCGCACGCTGGGCCCGCCCCCTCGGTTTCCGCGGCAAGCTGATGCTCGCCGCCGCCCTGGGTGCGGTGCTCCCCGTGGCCGCCCTCGTCGCGCTGTTCGCGACGCGGTCGGGCGGCGCGGACGCGTCGCCGGCGATGGCGCTGCTCGTGGTGGCGCTCGGCGCCACGCTCGGGGGCCTCGTCGCCGGGCGGCTCGTGACCGGGCTGGCGGAGCCGGTGCTCCTGACGGCGGCGGCGCTGCGCGCGTACCTCGTCCAGTTCGTCCGCCCGCAGCTCCCGACGGAGCACACCGGCGACGAGGCGGGGACCCTGATGGCGGACGTGCAGCACGCCGTGGAGCGCCTCGACGACATCGTCGTGCACGTCGCGACCTACGACCGGCTCACGGGGCTCCCGAACCGCGCGCTGTTCCGCGACCAGGTGCGCCACGCGCTCGCCCAGTCGCGCCGCGACGGCCGGCCGGTGGCGGTGCTCGTGCTCGACGTCGACGGCTTCCAGAACGTGAACCTCGCGCTCGGCCACGCCGGCGGCGACGCGCTGCTCACGGCGGCGGCGCAGCGGCTGAGCGCCGTGCTCCGCGAGACCGACGTGCTGGCGCGGATGGACGGCGACGAGTTCGCGATCCTCTGCACCGGTCCGGCGACCGTGGAGGGGATCGACATGCTGGCCCGCCGCATCGTGGAGGCACTCGGCCGGCCGTTCGAGATCATGGAGCGCGAGGTCGCCGTCGGGGCGAGCATCGGCATCACCATCTTCCCGACCGACAACGGTTCGGTGGAGCAGCTCATCGGCAACGCGACGAGCGCGCTGAAGACGGTGCAGCGCGCCGGCGGCAGCGGGCACCGGTTCTTCTCGCTGGAGCTGAACACGCGCCTCCACCTGCGGCTCGCGCTGGAGGCCGACCTGCGCCACGCGCTCGACCGCGGCCAGCTGCTGCTCCACTACCAGCCGAAGGTCGACGTCGTCTCCGGGCGAGTGCTCGGCTTCGAGGCGCTGCTCCGCTGGCAGCATCCGGAGCGCGGCCTGATCTCGCCGGCGGAGTTCATCCCGGTGGCGGAGGAGACCGGCCTCATCGTGCCGATCGGCGCGTGGGTGCTGCACGAGGCGTGTCGCCAGGCGCGCGCATGGCAGCACGCGGGGATGCCGCCGGTGTCGGTGTCGGTGAATCTCTCGGCGCGGCAGTTCAAGCAGCAGGACCTCGTCGCCGTGGTGCGCGCGGCGCTCGACGCGACGGGGCTCGACCCGGCGCGGCTCGAGCTCGAGGTGACCGAGAGCATCCTGATGGACGACACGAAGCGCACGGTGCAGATGCTCCAGGCGCTGCGCGAGGAAGGCATCACGATCTCGCTCGACGACTTCGGCACGGGTTACTCGTCGCTCGGCTACCTGAAGCACTTCCCGATCGACTGCATCAAGCTCGACAAGAGCTTCGTGCGCGACGCGGTGACGGACGCGCAGAGCGGCGCGATCACGTCGGCGGTCATCGCGCTCGGCCACTCGCTCGGGCTCACGGTGGTGGCGGAGGGCGTCGAGACGGTGGAGCAACTCGAGTATCTCGCCGAACGGTCGTGCGACGTGGTGCAGGGCTTCCTGTTCGGCCGCCCGATGGAGGGGACGCGGATCGCCGAGGTCGTCGGGGACCTGGGGTGCCTCGCCGCCTGATACGGCGGGATGTCTGCGGCGGGACGTCTACGGCGGGACGTCTACGGCGGGACGTCTACGGCGGGACGTCTACGGCGGGACGTCTACGGCGGGACGTCTACGGCGGGACGTCTACGGCGGGACGTCTACGGCGGGACGTCTACGGCGGGACGTCTACGGCGGGACGTCTACGGCGGGACGTCTACGGCGGGACGTCTACGGCGGGACGTCTACGGCGGGACGTCTACGGCGGGGAACTTCCCGCGGTGGATCGTCCCGCCGTTTTTCGTCCCGCCGTCGATCGTCCCGCCGTCGATCGTCCCGCCGTCGATCGTCCCGCCGTCGATCGTCCCGCCGTTAGGTCGCCGTTTCGTCCCAAGTGTCTGGACGCTCGGGAGAGCCTGGGCCAAGATGGTCCGCATCTCACCCGGATCAGGAGGCCCCATGCGTTCCCGACTTCTCGCGGCGGCGGCGCTCGGCGTGGTCGCGGTGGCGAGCCCGCTCGTCGGCCAGCCGCCTAACGCCGTCCGCGGGCTGCAGGTGCCCGTGGAGTACCACAAGCTGCCGAACGGCCTGCGGGTCGTGCTCTCTCCCGACCGCACGATCCCGACGACCGTGGTCGGCGTGTACTACGGCGTGGGGTTCCGCAACGAGCCGAAGGACCGCACCGGCTTCGCGCACCTGTTCGAGCACCTCATGTTCCAGGGCTCGCGGAACCTCGGGAAGATGGAGTTCATCAAGCTCGTGGAATCGAGCGGCGGGATCCTGAACGGGTCGACGCGCTTCGACTTCACGAACTACTTCGAGGTGGTACCGTCGAACACGCTCGAGCGCGCGCTGTGGGCCGAGGCCGACCGCATGCGCGGGCTGGCGATCACGCAGGACAACCTCGTGAACCAGCAGGGCGTGGTGAAGAACGAGGTGCGCGTGAACGTGCTGAACCAGCCGTACGGCGGGTTCCCGTGGCTCGACATGCCGCAGCACGCGAACACGAACTGGCAGAACGCGCACAACTTCTACGGCGACCTCACGGATCTCGACGCCGCGACGCTGACCGACGCGCAGGCGTTCTTCAAGACGTACTACGCGCCGAACAACGCCGCGCTCGTCGTCACCGGCGACTTCGATCCGTCGCAGGCGCTCGCGTGGGTGCGGAAGTACTTCGCCGAGATCCCGTCGCAGCCGCAGCCGCCGGCGCCGGATCTCTCCGAGCCGCGGCAGACGGCGGAGAAGCGCGCCACGCGCCCCGATCCGCTCGCGAAGCGGCCCGCGTTAGGCATCGCGTACCACGTGCCGGAGCGCTGGACGCCGGAGTGGTTCGCGTTCGGGCTGCTCGACCAGATCCTCGCGCAGGGGCGCGACTCGCGGCTCTACGACGCGGTGGTGCGCAAGCGCGCGCTCGCCGGCGGCGTGGGTGCGGGGATCAACGTGGGCCTCGGCAACATGTTCAACTACAAGGGGCCGATGCTCTACATCCTCAGCGCGATCCACGATCCCGACAAGAGCGCCGACACGCTCGTCGCCGTGATCGACTCGACGATCGGCACGCTGCGCGACGCCCCGGTGGACCGCGCGACGCTCGACCGCGCGCTCGTGAAGATGCGCTCCAACCTGTACGCGCAGATGGAGGCGCTCGCCGGCTTCGGCAAGGCGGACATGCTCGCGTCGTTCGCGCTGTTCGACGACGACCCCGCGCGCATCAACCGTCTGGAGGCCGGGTTCGCCGCGGTGACGCCGGAGCTGCTGCAGCGCACGGCCCAGGAGTACCTGCGGCCGACGAACCGCACGATCCTCACCGTCGTGCCCGCGCCGGCCGCGGGCGCGAAGTCGAGCCAGTGAGCGGAGGCCTAACGATGCGTACGATCATCCATGCGACCACGCTCACCGTGCTGGCATCGGTCGCGGCCGCGCAGCAACCCGTCACGAAGGACGCGCCGGCCGGCCCGCGCGAGCAGCCGCCCGCGCTCGCGCCCGCGCGGGACTTCAAGCTCCCCGCGCCGACGCGGCTCACGCTGCCCAACGGCATGCGCGTCGCGCTCGTCCCGTTCGGCACGATCCCGAAGGCCACCGTGCGGCTGTACGTGCGCACGGGCAACATCGACGAGCGGTCGGACCAGACGTGGCTCGCCGATCTCACTGGCGACCTGATGGTCGAGGGCACGGCGACCCGCACCGCGCGGCAGATCGCCGAGGAGACCGCGGCGATGGGCGGCTCGCTCGGCATCGGCGTCGGCACCGACCAGACCAACATCGGCGGCGAGGTGCTCGGCGAGCGCGCGCCGGACATGGTGCGCCTCGTGGCCGACGTCGTGCGGCATCCGGCGTTCCCGGCGAGCGAGCTGCCGCGCCTGAAGGCGAACCGGCTGCGCAGCCTCGCCGTGCAGCGCAGCCAGGCGCAGACGCTCGCCTCCGAGCGGTTCGCGCAGGTGATGTACGGCGACCACCCGTACGGCCGCTTCTACCCGACCGAGGCGCAGCTCCAGGGCTACACGGTGGACGAGGTGAAGGCGTTCCACGCGGCGAACTACGGCGCCGCGCGCGCCACGCTGTACGTCGTGGGCGTGTACGACCGCGCGGCGGTGGAGCGCGCGGTGCGCGAGGCGTTCGGCGACTGGGCGGCGGGCGCGCCGCCGACGAAGAATCCGCCGACGCCGGTGGCGAAGCGCTCCGTCGCGCTCATCGATCGGCCGGACGCGGTGCAGTCGACGATCATCGTCGGGCTGCCGGTCCCCGACCCGTCGAACCCCGACTACACGAAGCTCGTCGTCACCGACGCGCTGCTCGGCGGCGCGTTCGGGTCGCGCATCACGAGCAACATCCGCGAGCAGAAGGGCTACACGTACTCGCCGTTCAGCTTCATCAACACGCACGTCGGCGACGCGTACTGGGCGGAGCAGGCGGACGTGACGACGAACGTCACGGGCGCCTCGCTCACGGAGATCTTCAAGGAGGTCGACCGCCTGCAGGCCGAGGCGCCGCCGGCCCAGGAGCTTGGCGGGATCAAGAACAACCTCGCCGGCGTGTTCGTGCTGCAGAACGGCTCGCGCGCGGGGATCACGTCGCAGCTCCAGTTCGTGAACCTGAACGGCCTCGGCGAGGACTACCTCACCGGGTACGTGAAACGCGTGCTCGCGGTGACGCCGGAGGACGTGCAGCAGACCGCGCGGAAGTATCTCGACAAGAGCAAGATGACGCTCGTCGTGGTGGGCGATAAGAAGACGGTGGAGGCGCAGCTCGCGCCGTTCGTGCCCACCGTGCCGTGAAGCCAACTCGTTAGGCATCCGCGCGCCACCTCAGGCCCTCGCTCGAGAGACGGCTCCCCGTGTTCGGATGGCGGATCGAACGATCCACCGATCCGCCGACCCGCCATCCAAACCTGGGAGCCATCTCTCGCGAGGAGACGTGAGCCGGCGCACGGCACGATGCGCGTCTACGGGATCGCCGCGTCGTCGATCAGCCGCAGCATGACCTGGTAGCGCGGCCACTCGCGCGCCTCCTGCGGCTCGTCGTCGTCGGGCTCCGGCGGATCCGGTAGATCCGGGATCTCGTCGAGCAGCGCGTCGACTTCGGGATCCCAGGCGTCGGCCTCGAGATCGTCCATCCATTCCGGCTCCGGCTCGTCGGGAAGCGGCGTCTCGTGCGCCACCGCGAGCAGATGCTCGGAATCCTGCACCCAGAGGTCCTCGGTGGGCACGACCTCTCCATCGGGGCCGCGCAGCTCGAGCGAGAGCTCGGCGTGCGAGTCGTGCGCCGCCGGCAGCAGCGTCTCGCCGAGTGGCGTGGGCTGCAGGTCGCCGGCGCGGTGGCGCGGCAGGGCGCGGGCCCAGGCGAGGTCCGTCGTGCCGAGCAGACGGCCGTGGCTCCAGAGCGTGTACATCGAGCGAGACCTCCGACGAGTGTGCGTGTAGAATCCGAAGACCACCCGGATCGACCGGATCCGGGCGTCGCACGCCGTGTCGAAACCGCTGCACCCGGAGCCCGATGCTCGCCGCCGCCCGTCACCTGACCGTCGCCGCACTCGTCACGCTCGCCGCCTGTTCGTCGGACGCCGTCGTCGCGCCGCCGATCGACGGAGGGTCGACGGGACTGACCGTCACCGTGCCCGCCGCGCCCGCGCCGAACCTCGCCGGGCGGGGCGATCTCGTGTCGAGCAGCGCGGGGCCCCGCACGCCGCGGGTCCTCGTCGCGACGACGCTCGCGCTCACCGGCGCGTCGCGCGCGTTCTCGGCGCGCTACGACGCGCAGCCGTACGTCGTGCGCTACCGCACGCCGAACGTCGAGGGGCAGCTCGTGACGGCGAGCGGCGCGGTGTGGATCCCGGTCGGCGCGACGGGTGCGCTGCCGCTGGTCGTGTACACGCACGGCACGGAGACGAGCAAGAGCGAGGCGCCGTCCAATCTGTTAGGCACCGCGGAGGGGGACGTGTTCGGCGCGCTCTACGCGTCGGACGGCTCGGTGGTGGCGGAGCCGGACTACCTCGGACTCGGCGTCGCGGGAGCGGGGCAGTACCACCCGTACCTGCACGTGCAGAGCGAGGCGTCGGCGGCGGTGGATCTGCTGCGCGCGGCCCGCGCGCTGGCGACGCAGCTGGGGACTCCGCTCGCCGCGGGGAGCCTGTTCGTCACCGGCTACTCGCAGGGCGGCGGCGCGGCGATGGGGCTGTTCCGCGAGCTGGAGAGGAACTACGCGACGGAGTTTCCCGTGCTCGGCGCGGCGCCGATGTCGGGGCCCTACGACCTCGAGTCCACCGCGCGCACGATGCTCGAGCGGAACGAGGACTATCACGTCACGGCGGTGTACACGGCGTATCTCACGGCGACGCTCGACACGGTGTATCGCATGGCGCCGAAGCTCTCCGACCTCATCGCGCCGCCGTACGACGTGATCGCCGCCCACCTGCGCGACGGCGTGGCGACGAGCGGCGAGCTCGCGCAGCTGCCGTCGCACGCGCGTGACGTGCTGCGCGCCGACGTGGTGCAGGCGATGCTCGCGAACAAGGACCACCCGTTCTGGGCCGCGACGCGCGACAACAACACGTACGACTGGACGCCCCGCGCGCCGCTGCGTATCTACTACGGCGGCGCCGACAAGGACGTCTACCCGGCGAACGCGCTCACCGCGGAGACGCGGATGCGCGCGAACGGAGCGCGCAACGTCGCCGCCGTGAACGTCGGCGCGAACCTCGACCACGCCGGCGCGGTGCTGCCGGCGACGATCGCGGGGCGGATCTTTCTCGACTCGCTGCGGCGCGGGCTGATCGCTCGGTAATCTGCGGACTACTGCCGTAGCCCGAGCTGCCTAACGCGGATATCCGCGCCAGAGCCACTCCAGCGCCTCGGGCAGCGTCTGCGCCTTCACGGCACGGTCGCAGTGCCCGGCGTCGCGCGCGAACACGAACTGGTAGCGGTAGCCCTTCGCCGCGAGCGCGGCGGCCATGCGCTCGTTCGCGTCGACCCAGTCGTGCATGCCGTCGCGCATGACGTTCGGGTTGTACAGGTCGCGGTCGCCGACGTGCATCCAGACGCGGATCGGCTTCGGCGGCGACTGCGGGACGAGGCGCTCGTGGAGCGTCCACGCCCCGTGCGGCATCGCCGAGTCGTGCGGCCACTGCTGGTTCACGAACGTGCCCGAGTACGACAGCACGCGGTGGTACCACTCGGGGTGATACCACGCCATGATGAACGCCGCCGCGGCGCCGGAGCTGCACCCCATCGTCGCACGCCCGTCGGGGTCTCGCGTCAGGCGTACGCCGTACTGCCGCTCGACGAGCGGCAGCACCTCGCGCTCCACGAACTCCGCGTAGCGCCCCGACATCGTGTCGTACTCGAGCCCGCGCTCGCTTCCCTGCGCGTCGCCGCCGCCGTTGCCGATCGACACGGCGATCATCGGCGGCACGCGGTGCTCGGCGATGAGGTTGTCGAGCGTCGCGAACAGCAGCGGGTCGGGGCCGTCGGCGCCGACGAGGAGCGGCGCGGCGCTGCCGGGGACGTACTGCGCGGGCACGTAGACGTCGACGCGACGCGTCCACGGCGCGGCGCGGCTCGTCGTGACGACGAGCGACGCCGGATCGTTCGGGTCGGGCGTGCCGAACGTGCCCGAGTCGCGCGCGACGCCGGGGAAGAGGCGGCTCTCCTCGGAGCGCATGGTGAAGGTGTGCACCGTGCCGCGCGGCACGCCGTCGCGCGCGAGCGTCTCCGGCGCCGGCGCGTGTGTGGGGCCGAGCACGAAGTTGCCATCGCGATCGACCGGTGGCAGCGCGCCGTCGGGGAGGTCGGTCGACGGCACGTAGCCCGGCGCGTGCGGGTCGCGCGTCGGCGGCGTGGGACGCGGCGTCTGCGCGGCAGCCGTCCACGCGGTCGCCGTCGTCACGATCACCAGAGTCGCGAAGGTTCTCATCTCTCGCGGGTTGGCTCCACGTACGAAACTCTGTAGGACTGAAGAAGGACTGAAGGAGGACTGAAGCAGGACACTTGAAAGGTTCCTTCTTCAGTCCTCCTTCAGTCCTTCTTCAGTCCCACGGAAACACGTACGTGGAGCCCAGGAGGCGCGCCGAGCCACGCGTCACCCGGCGGCGTTGTCGACGATCCACATCGTGCGCTCCCGCCCGCGCACGCGCGCCGCCGGCAGCTCGGTGTCTCCCGCGCGCACCGCGTCGACGATGTACTTCTTCTCCGCGCCGGTGGCGAGGACGAGGATCTCCGTGGCGCCGGTGAGCGCGGGGAAGGTGAGCGTCACGCGCGGGACGAGCGGCTTCGCGGTCGGCGGCGCGGGGTCCACGGGCACGGCCCACCGGTCGGTCACGTCGAGCGCGGGGTGTCCGGGGAAGAGCGACGCCGTGTGCCCCTCCGTGCCGACGCCGAGCAGCACGAGGTCGAAGCCCTCGCCGCCCGTGCCCAACGCGCCGAACGCGTCGCGCAGCATCGCGTCGTACGCCTCGGCCGCGGCGGCGGCGCCGAGCTCTCCGGGGATGCGGCGCACGTTCTCGGGCGGGATCGGCACGCGCGAGAGCAGCGCGTCGTGCGCCATGCGGTAGTTGCTCGCCGCGTCGTCGGGCGGCACGCACCGCTCGTCGCCGAACCACACGTCGACGAGGTTCCACGGCAGTCGCGCCGCGTCGGAGGCGGCGAGGCGCGCGTAGAGCGCGCGCGGCGTGCTGCCGCCCGCGAGCGCGACGGCGCAGCGGCCGTGCCGCTCGACCGCATGCAGCACCGCGTCGCCGACGAGCGCCTCGGCGGCCTGCGTGAGCGCGTCGGCGTCGGCCACCACGCGCACGACCGGCGCGGCGCCCGCAAGGTCGTTAGGCGCCGTCATCGCGCGGCCCGCGTGCCGCGCGGCGCCGCGCTCCCGTCACCGGGGAGCGGCGCGCGCGACGAGATGAGCTCCGCCTCGATCGGGCCCCACGTGCCCGCGGGGTACGGGTACACCGCGCGCCGCCCGTCGAGCAGCGGCGCGTAGAGCGCCCAGCTCGTCTCCACCTCGTCGGCGTGCACGAACAGCGTCTGGTCGCCCAACAGCAGGTCGAGGATCAGCGTCTGGTACGCCTCGGGAAGCACGGCGAACTCCTCGTCGTAGCTGAAGTGCAGCGGCAGGCGGCGCAGCCGGAACGGCTCGCCGGGCGCCTTCACGTCGAAGAACAGCGAGAACCCCTCGTTCGGCTGCAGCGTGACGAGCAGCGTGTTGCGATGGAGCTCGTCGGCGACGACGGAGCGGAACATCCACACCGGCGCGCGACGGAACTTGATCTCGATCTCGGTCAGCCGGCGCGGCATGCGCTTGCCGGTGCGCAGGTAGAACGGCACGCCCTGCCACCGCCAGTTCTCGAGGTGCAGCGTGAGCGCGGCGAACGTCTCGGTGCGCGAGTCGGGGGCGACGCCGGGCTCCTCGCGATACCCGGCGACGTCCTTGCCGTCGATCTGTCCCGGCTCGTACTGCCCGAGCACCGCGTCCTCCGGCGAGATCGGCCGGATGGAGCGCAGCACCTTGATCTTCTCGGCGCGGATGGCGGCGGCGTCGAGCCCCGACGGCACGTCCATCGCCACGAGCGTGAGGAGCTGCGTGAGGTGGCTCTGCACCATGTCGCGCAGCGCGCCCGCCGACTCGTAGTAGCCGGCGCGCTTCTCGACGCCGAGCTCCTCGGCCACGGTGATGGTGACGCTCTCGATGCGGTCGCGGTCCCACAGCGACTCGAACATCGCGTTGGCGAACCGGAAGACGATCAGGTTCTGGACCGTCTCTTTGCCGAGGTAGTGGTCGATGCGGTAGATCTGCGACTCGTCGAAGCAGCGGTGCACGAGGTCGTTCAGCGCGCGCGCGGAGGCGAGATCGCGGCCGAACGGCTTCTCGATGACGAGGCGCGTCCAGCCGGGGCCGTGGTTCAGCCCCACGGCGCCGAGCTTCTCGACGGTGGGCGGGAAGGCGCCGGGCGGCAGCGACAGGTAGAACGTGCGGTTCCCCGGCAGCGAGTGCTCCTGCTCCAGCGCGGTGATGCGCTCGACGAGCGGCGCGTAGTCCTCGTCGACGTCCTGGAAGTACACGTACTTCGACACCCACTCCTGCAGCGCGGCGGCGTCCGCGTTCGGATCGGCGCCGCGCACCGCTTCGAGCGTGATCTGGCGGAACGCGTCGTCCTCGATGTTGTCGTCGCGCGTGACGCCGAGGACGTAGAGGCCCTGCTTCGTGAAGCCCTGCGCGTGGAGCTGCCAGAGCGCCGGGAGGATCTTGCGACGCGACAGATCGCCGGTGGCGCCGAAGATGACGAACAGGCTCGGATCCGGCTCGTGGTGCGGCAACTCGCCGGTGGAGTAGTCGCCGTCGCCGCGGGCGGACTGGTTAGGCAGCGGCATCGCTCAGCCCTCGCGCTTGATGGCGTGACCGCCGAACTGGTTGCGCATCGCGGCCAGCAGCTTGTCGGTGAACGACTCGGCGTCGCGCGAGCGCAGGCGGGCGATGAGCGAGTGCGTGATGACCGGCGCCGGCACGTCGAGATCGATCGCCTCGGCCACCGTCCAGCGTCCCTCGCCGGAGTCGCTGACGTACGGCGCGATGCCGTCCATCGTCGGGTTCTCGGCCAGCGCGCGCGCGGTGAGATCGAGGAGCCACGAGCGCACCACGCTGCCCTCGCGCCAGATCTCGGCGACCTGCGCGAGGTCGAGAGCGAACTCCTTCTTGTGCTGCATGATGCTGAACCCTTCGGCGAACGCCTGCATCATGCCGTACTCGATGCCGTTGTGCACCATCTTCGTGAAGTGGCCGCTGCCGACGGGACCGACGTGGCCCCAGCCGGTGTTAGGCCCCGGCGCGAGCGTCTCGAAGAGGGGGCGCAGCCGCCCGACGGCCGCGTCGTCGCCGCCGACCATGAGGCTGTAGCCGTTGGCGAGCCCCCACACGCCGCCGCTCGTGCCGCAGTCGATGAAACTCACGCCGCGCTCGGCGCACTTCGCGCCGCGTCGCATGGAGTCCTTGTAGTTGCTGTTGCCGCCGTCGATGATGGCGTCGCCCTGCTGCAGCATGCCGAGCAGCGTGTCGACCATCTGCTCGGTGGGGTCGCCGGCGGGGATCATGATCCACACGGCGCGCGGCGCGTCGAGCGATCGGACCAGCGCCTCGAGCGACTCGGCGCCGGTGATCCCGGACTGGCCGGCCGCGGTCTTCTGCGTGGCCTCGGGCGAGCGGTCCCACGCCGCCACCTGGTGTCCACCCCGCGCCAGCCGCGTCGCCATGTTGGCGCCCATGCGGCCGAGTCCCACCATCGCGATCTGCATGTGTTCTCCGGGATGACTTGCCGCGCGGGAGCACTGATTCGGAACCGATGCCCGCGCCTCGTGGATTCTGCGTGCGGCGGAGGCCGGGCGGTAGACGTTGCGAGGCGGACTCGAGCCCCGGGGCTCTGGTCGGACGGCGAGAGGCGGTGCAATCTCACGCGGGGACGCGGGGACGCGGAGAAACACCTTCGCTGGGTGTGTTGACCGCAGAGGACGCAGCGGGCCGCAGAGGTCTGCCCTTTTGAATTGAACCACGGAGGACACGGAGGACACGGAGGAAGCCAATCGAAGTGGTTCTCCTCTGTGTCCTCTGTGCCCTCCGTGGTTCAAGGTTTTGGGGTGCTCTGCGGCCCTCTGCGCCCTCTGCGGTTCGAACTCGAAGAGCCCGGAGCCGACCATGTCCGAGTCGTGGAACCGCATCGCGCATCTCGCCGATCTGCCGGGCGACGGACCGTTCGCGCTGTCGGCGGACGGCGTGGATCTCGTGGTCGTACGCGTGCGCGGCGAGCACCACGCGTACGCCGGCCGGTGCCCGCACCAGGGCGCGCTGCTCGGCGAGGGAGAGCTCGACGGCGACGCGCTGGTGTGCCGCAACCACCGGTGGCGATTCGACGCGGCGACGGGGGCGCGGCAGGGCGGGCCGGAGTGCCTCGCGCGATGCCCGCTGGCGCGGCGCGGGGACGAGCTGTGGGCCGACACGTCGGCGCTGCGCGAGACGGCGGCGAGCGCCGCTCCGGCGCGCGCGCATCGCCGGCTCGAAGACCTGCCGGGACCTCGACCGCTGCCGATCGTCGGCAACCTGCACCAGATCGACATCTCGCGCGTGCACGAGACGGTGGAGCGGTGGGCGGCGGAGTACGGCCCGCTGTTCCTCTACCGCGTGGGGCCGAACCGCATCCTCACCGTGTCGCGCCCCGAGCTGATCGAGCCGATCCTGCGCGACCGGCCGGAGACGTTCCGGCGCTCGCCGAACATCGCGCCGGTGTTCCGCGAGCTCGGCGTGGCGGGCCTGTTCTCGGCCGAAGGCGACGCATGGCGCCCGCAGCGACGGCTCGCGATGCAGGCGCTGTCGCACCGCAACCTGCGCGGCTTCTACGCGACGCTCGCCGACGTGACGGCGCGGCTGCGGCGCCGCTGGGAGGCGAAGGCCGACGCCGGCGCCACGCTCGACGTCGCGGAGGAGATGAAGCGGTTCACCGTCGACGTCACGAGCATGCTCGTGTTCGGGCGCGACGTCGACACGATCGGCCGCGACGACGACGCGATCCAGCGGCACCTCGGGCAGGTGTTCCCGGCGTTCAACCGGCGGCTGTTCGCGCTGCTCCCGACGTGGCGGTGGGTGCGCCTGCCGGCGGACCGACGCGTGGACCGCGCCGTCGCGGAGCTGCGCGTGTGGCTGCGCGACCTGGTGGCGGAGACGCGCGCGCGGCTCGCCGCCGAGCCGTCGCGCGCCGAGGCGCCGCAGAACTTCCTCGAGTCGATGCTCGCGGCGCGCGACGCGGACGGGAACCCGTTCCCCGACGAGGTGATCTTCGGCAACGCGATGACGATGCTGCTCGCCGGCGAGGACACGACGGCGTACACGCTCGCGTGGGCCGTGCACCAGCTGTGCGACGCGCCCGACGTGGTGGAGCGGCTGCGCGCCGAGGCCGACGCGGCGGGCATCGGGTCGGGCGCAGCGCCGCCGGACATCGAGGCGGCGGATCGGCTCGCGTACGCGGGCGCGGTGGCGAACGAGACGATGCGCCTGCGTCCGGTCGCGCCCGTGGTGCTGCTCGCGGCGACGCGCGACGTGGTGATCGGCGACGTCGCCGTGCCGAAGGGAACGTGGGTGGCGCTGCTCACGCGGCCGCCAGCGGTGGACGCGCGGCACTTCGGCGACCCGGCCGCGTTCCGGCCGGAGCGGTGGCTGCCTAACGGGCAGCTGCCTAACGGCTCGCTGCCTAACGGAGGACCGCTGGCGCACGATCCGTCGGTGTTCCTGCCGTTCGGGTCGGGGCCGCGGATCTGCCCGGGGCGGTCGCTCGCGCTGCTCGAGATGCGGCTCGTGCTCGCGACGCTCTACTCGGCGTTCGACGTGGAGCGCGCGGACGGGGCGAGCGACGTGCGCGAGGCGTTCGCGTTCACGATGCACCCGGTGGGGCTGCGGGTGCGGCTGCGTCGCCGGGCGGCTCTCACGGCGCCCGGGCTGCCGTCGCTCAGGGGCGCTCGTCCGGACGCGGCGGCCACTTCACGCGGTCGAGCGCCTTGACGAGCGCGGCGCCGACGTCGGCGGCCATCGAGTCGGGCGACGTGCTCGCCGGCGTGCGCGCGGTGCGGACGCTGAACGGGAAGCCGCGCGCGGCGTCGTGGATGACGGCGACGACGCCGACGGTGGAGTCGCGCTGCACGGTGACGAGGCCGCCGAGGACCGCGCCGCTGTGCGTGACGGCGGCGAGCGCGCCCTCGGGGAGCCCCATGCGCTGCACGTCCTTCACCGTCGACGGGTCGATCGCCTCGTAGCCGTCGCGCTGGGAGATCGCGCGTCGGGTCGCGGCCGTCACCGCGCCGGCGAGGCCGCGCAGGTCCGGGCGCCCGGTGCCGTCGCCGAGGTCGAGCACGAGCACGCGGCGCACGCCCGGCTTCGGCGGCGGGAGCCGCTCGCCGAGCTTCGCGATCCACGCCGCGGCCTCGCTGCGCAGCGCGTCCTCGCGCGCCACGCGCGGGTCGACGCGCATCTCGAAGCGGGAACCGACGCCGGCCACCGCGCCCGCGGCGCCCGAGGCACCCGCCCGGGCGAGCGCGGACATGGTGGCGGAGTCGGGGACCATGCGCCGCAGGTCGGGCATGCCGACGATGACGCGACCCGGCCCCGGGCCATGGCCGCGCGCGAGCCCCATGGCCGCATCGCGGAGCGAGTCGGCGAAGTGCTGCCACGACACGGCGCGCAGCGACTCGGCCTGCTGCGGGGCCATGGGCTTCGCGTCCTTCGCGCGGCGCGCCCGCTCCTCGCCGGCGAGCCGGCGCTCGACGGCGGCGGCGATCGCGAGCGAGTCGTCGCGGGTGAGGCGCGGCGTGACGACGGGCACGGCGGGCGCGGGCACCGCGGGCGCGGATACGGCGGGCGCGACCACCCCGGCGGGTGCGGCCGGCGCGTTAGGCACCTTCGGCGTCGCGGCGCCGCGGTCGCCGAGGCCGCGCACGACCGCCCATCCGCCGAGGAGGACGAGCGCCATGCCGAGCAGCGCGCCGCCGAGGACCGCGGTGGGGCGGCGGTGCGACGCCGAAGGCGCCGGAAGTCGGGTCGTCGTCGCCTCGGCGGCACCGGCCGGCAGGGGCGCCGTGAGCACGTTAGGCACGGTGCCTAACGGTGCGGTGACGGGCGCGGTCTCCGGCGGCGTGATGCCGCCGAGCACCGCGTCGGCCGGCGTGCCGCCGCCCGGCGTGACGTGGTACGCCGCCGCCTCGAGCGCGCCGAGCAGATCCTCCGCCGACGCGGGGCGCTGCGCAGGCTCCTTCGCGAGGCACCGCTCGATGACCGCGGAGAGCGCGGCCGGCACGTCGGGGCGCAGCGTGTGGAGCGCGGTCGGCACGCGCGTGAGCTGCGCGGCGAGCGTCGCCTGCGGCGAGTCGGCGGTGAACGGCGACTGGCCGACGAGCAGCTCGTAGGCGAGCAGCCCGGCGGCGTACAGGTCCACCCGATGATCGGCCGCGGGGTCGGCGGCGAGCTGCTCGGGGGCCATGTAGGCCGGCGTGCCGATCGCGAGCCCGGTGGACGTGGTGCCGGCGGCGAACACCCCGCCGGTGCTCTGGCGCGCCGCGCTGAGCGCCTTCGCCACGCCGAAGTCGGTGACGAGGGCGTGGTTGCCGAGCATGAGGACGTTGCCCGGCTTCACGTCGCGGTGGATGACGCCGCGCGCGTGGGCGTGGGCGAGCGCCTCGACGACGTCGTGCAGGATGCGCACGACCTCGCGCACGGTGAAGCGGCGCCCCCGGGCAAGGGCGGCGCGCACCGACTCGCCCTCGATGAACGGCATCGTGTAGTACATCGACCCGGCGACCTCGCCGGCGGCGAGCAGCGGGACGATGTGCGGATGCTGGAGCCGCGCGGCGAGCTGGATCTCGCGGAGGAACCGGTCGCGGTTCATGCCGGCGGCCCACTCGAGCGGCAGCACCTTCACGACGACGGTGCGGCCGAGGGCGGGCTCCTCGGCCACGAACACGCGGCTCATGCCGCCGCCATGGAGCTCCCGTCCGAGGACGTAGGCCGGCGCGAGGGCGGCGGCGAGGGCGTCGCGGAAGCTGTCGTCGGCGCCGGGCGCGCCGCCGGAGGGCGCGCTCAGCGCGTCACCGGAATCGGTCACGTCGGCGGTCCGGCGAGGGGGGGCATGGGGACGATAGTACACGGTCCGCGCAGGGCGGGGTAGCGGCGGCATGGCCGTTCGACACCGGGCGGGAGGGGAGCGTTGCAGGGCTTCCCGCACGGCGGCGCTCCAGCACGGCGGTTCCTCACCGGCGGTTCCGATACCACGGGAGGGGCCGATAGTTCGGGGCGGTGCGGCGGGGTGGGTGCTGCGGGGCCGCACCGGCGGGCCGGTCGCTGTATCGATCGCGCGGTGTCCGCCCCGCACCGGAACCGGCGGTGAGGAACCACCCTATCGAAACCGCCCGATCGGACCGGCGGGATCAGGTCGGAGGCCGTAGCCGCCCGAGAATCCTCCGCCGCACCCCCGGGATGAGCACGCCGCCGAGTCCCGTCGCCACGAGCACCAGCGTGCGCGGCTCGGGCACCACGGCGCCCGGCGGCGGCCCGTCGGCGACGAGCGCGAGCTGCTCGCAGTCGCCGCGCGATGCGGTGCCGCCGACGAGGCACTCGTAGCTCGCGCCGCCCGGACCGTTCCGTCCCTTGAAGAACACCGCGACGTCGTCGCCGCGCGGGTCCCAGGTCTCGACCGTCGTGAAGCTCGTCTCGAACCACCCGTCGTTCGCCGCGCGGTCGGTGATCGCGTACCCGTCGCAGCCGTCGACGGGGGTCATCCAGAGGCGGTTGCTGCCGCCGGGCAGGGTGCCGATCCGCGCGCAGCTGCTGGCGATGCCGCCCGAGATGCCCCTGCCGTTGTCGACGCCGAAATCGACGTCGACCCCGCCGCCGTTCTGCCTGTCATCGAAGCGCTGCCACGACGCTGGCGCGACGCTGGTAGCGCTCGGCTGCCACCACGAGCCCGTCGTCGCGCCCGTCGTCCGGGTGAACGTCCCCGCCGCCGCGGCGATGCCGTCGAAGCCGACCGTCGTCAGCACCCACGAGCCAGCGCTCGCGGTGCCGTCGTGGGCGAGCGACGGATCGCCCGACACGTTGCGCACCCGGACGACGGTGCTCGTACCAATGACCTCGACCTGGATGCTCGCGCACATGAGGGTCGTCGCGGTCGGCCCGCCGCACGCGTCCCAGGTGCGCGTCAGTGCCACCGCCCCCGGCGTGACGATCGTCGTCGGGATGGTCGCGATGACACCGCCCGTCGTCGTGCCGACCGTCGTGGGAGCGCTGGTCGCGCTCGCCGTACCGGTCGTCGCCGTCGGGATCGACGCCGTCGGGGCCGTCGCCGTCGGGGTCGTCGGGGTCGTCGGGGTCGTCACCGATGCGGCGGCCACGGCGCTCTGCGCCGACGCCTGCACGACCGCGGTGCTCGACGCGTTCGAGGCGTTCGAGGCGCTCTTCTTCGCGCCGCCGCTGCGGCTCGACCGGCTCGACTGCGCGCCGAGGATCGCCGGGGGGACCACGGCGATCGCGAGCAGCACGGGGAGCGGAAGGAGGCGGGAGAGGCGCATGCTGGTGGGGACGGAGCCGCGCGCCGACGACGTGCGGCCCGCACACCAGTGAGTCTCGACCGCTGGGTGCCGCTACTTGAGGGAGAGGATCCACCGAGGACGCCGTACCGGGGAGAACGTCACGACGACGCCCGCCGCGGGCGCCGTCAGCGCATCGTCAGCGGCGCGGTCGCGTCGAGCAGGATGCGCCAGCCGCCGTCGGGCTGCCGCTCCCACACGCGCACGTAGTTCCCCTCCTCGGTGAGCGCGCCGGCCGCCGTCCGCCGCTCGTACGCCCCGTACGCCACCCCGAAGTCCCCCGACCGCGCCATCCGCAGGTCGGTGATCTGCGACGCGAAGCGGGCGTCCGCGTCGCGCGCCGCCAGCACGGTGCGCACCGAGTCCACGCCGACGAACGGCAGCGCGCCGGTGCGCAGGAGATGTATGTCGGGCAGCGCCACTCTCGCCACCGCCGCGGCCTGTCCGTCGGCGCGGGCGGCCGCCGCCAGCCCGCGGTCCGCGATGAACAGCGTCGCTCGGCTCGCGTCCACCGCGCCGGGGCCGCCGCGCGGCCGGCCGTCGCCGGTCGGCTGGTGCGGGGCGAACGTCACCTCCGGCGCCTGCGGCCCGGGGACGGTGAGCTGGAGCAGCATCCTCCACGGCGCCGTCGCCGCGGTGCGCGTCCACACGGTGACGTACTGCCCGGTGGCCGAGGAGTCGGGCCCCGTGGAGTGGAACGCGATCGGTCCCGTCGTCACGCCCAGGCTGCCGTCGGCGGAGACGGCGCCCCACGCCGGTGCCCAGGTGAACTCCCCCGGCGGGAACGTCGACGCGGCGACCCACGCGCGGGCGCCGACCGGGCGCGGGCGGAACAGGATCGCGTCGTCGGCGAGCGTGGCGAGCAGCGCGTCCTTCCACCCGCGGTCGTGGCCGAGCCGCGCGAACGCGACGTCGGCGTCGGCGAGCGCGCGCACGGCGGCGACGGCGGTCGTGGGGCGTGGTGCCGCGGCGGTCGACGGCACGGGACGACGCGTGGCACCACCGGCCGGCTTCGGCGCCGGCACGGGATCCTTCGTGACGCGGACCTGGGCGTGCGCGGCCGACGCGCCGAGCACCGAGACGACCGTGGCGAGGAGGACGGAGCGGGACATCGGGTTCGTCAATCGGGTGAGGCGGGGGCGAGCGTCAGCGCGCCGCGGTGCTCGCGCAGCGATCGGCGCCACTCCACGTGGCCCGCAATCGCGAGGCCGAGGAAGATCACGTACAGCACGGCGAACTCGTAGAGATGCTTGTACGCGAGCAGCGGCACGTAGACGATGTCCACGGCGATCCACACGGCCCAGTTCTCGAGCAGCTTGCGCGTCATCATCCACTGCGCGACGAGGCTCGCCGCGGTGAGCGATGCATCGAGATAGGGCCAGCTCGCGTTCGTCAGCCGCGCGGCGATGGTGCCGAGGATCGCCGCGGTCACCACACCGACGAGGACGAGCAGCGGCACCTGCTGCCGCGGCGTGCGCGAGACCGGCAGCTCGGTGCGGTTCTCGCCGCCGTGCAGCCACTCGTACCACCCGTAGACCGACAGCGCGGCGTAGACGACCTGCAGCCCCATGTCGGAGTACAGCCGCGCCGCGAAGTAGACGGGCACCGAGAGGAGCACGTTCACGAGCGCGGTCGGCCAGCTCCAGATGTTCTCGCGCGTGCTGAGCCACACGCTGACGATGCCGAACAGCGTGGCGACGATCTCCAGCGCGCGGGCGCGGACGATCTCCAGCAGGGGGCCGAGTTCCATGCCGAATGATACCCAGCCCCCCGCCGGTCACGACCCCCGCTTCAGCGCGTCGAGCGCGCGCTCCAGGTTCGGCTGGTTCGCGCGCTGGTCGGGCGGCACGTTGCGCAGCGCGGTCTCCCAGCTCGCGATCGCGCGCTTCCGGTCGCCTAACGCGGCGTAGCCCCGCGCGAGCCCGGCGTAGGTCCAGAACCGCTCGTCGGGGTGGAGCTGCCGGTTCGCGAGGAAGACGGCCATCGCCCGATCGGTGCGGCCGGCGGCGAGCGTGCGCATGCCGTACTGGTGCACCGCGCGCACGTCCGTGTCGGGGAGGCGGATCGCGCGATCCATCAGCGTGTCGGCGTCCGCGATGCGCCCCATCGCGGTGAGCACCGCCGCCTTCGTCTGCAGCGTCGAGAAGTCCGCGCGGCCGGCCGCCGCGTTGCGGAACGGCTCGGCGATCGCGCGGTTGGCCCACACGAGCGCCTCGTCGAGGTGCACCCGGTGGTCGGCGGCGAACTGCGCGGCCGCCTGCCAGCTGCGGTAGTCGAAGCCCGGCCACCCGCGCAGGTCGCGCCCCATCTGCGCGGCGTACAGCTCGTTCACGTTCGGCACGTCGATGCGGAGCGGGACGCGCTTGGTCTCCCACTGCAGGTACGCCGTCGCGGCGTTAGGCAGCCGGTCGTCGAACCCGTAGGTGAGGAACTCGGTGAACGGCGCGTCCTGCGGCGGCGCGGGGACGCGGAGCACGACGTCGCTCGAGTCGTACTGGAACGCGCCCCAGCCCGGCGCGCTCGAGACGATCCACGTCCACGGGCCGGTCCGCGCGAGCTCGAGGAACAGCGCGTACGTCCCCGCCTTCAGCACGTGGTCGCCGACGGTGACGTCGTGCGACACGGTGAGCGTCGTGCTCTCGTTCGCTCCGGCGCGCCACGGCGCGGCGCGCGACGGGCCGAACCCCTCGTCGTACAGCCCATACGGGATCAGCTCTCCCCAGATGTGTCCCGTGCGCTCGCGCCCCTGGAAGTGCACGCGCGGGCTGTGGTAGGCGATGGTGACCTTCACGAGCCCGATCCACTGCGACACTTCGGCGCGCTGGTTGTCGCCGTTCGGCGGCGTCGCGAGCTCGCTGCGCTCCTGTGCGCCGCCGCGCGACGCGAGCGTGCAGGCGACGACGAGCGTGGCCAGGATCCGTCTCATCGGGGCACCTCCGGTTCGGGACGCCGAGCGTAGCGTCGAGGGCGCGGCGATGGCGAGCCGGCGGGGACGAGGCGTCGTCGCGCGGGCCGAGACGCTGGCCGTGCCCTGGCCGTCGACGTTAGCGTAGCGGCGTCCACCCGCATCCTGCCTCGTGTCCCACGCCGAAAGCGACACGTTCGCGCTCGTCGACACGTTCCCCGCGTCGCTCGTGTGGGGGCTCGCGATCGCGGCGGCGGTGGAGACGGTCGGCCTGCACCTCTGGCTCGCGCCGCGGCACCCCGTGGCGGCGTGGGTGCTCGTCGCGCTCACGGTGCTCTCGGTGGTGTGGGTCGCGGCCGAGCGGCGCGCGGTCGCGCGGCGGCCGATCGTGGTGGACGGGCGCACGCTCGTGCTGCGCGCGGGGAGCCGCCTGCACGCGCGGCTCGATCTCGCCGCCGACGTCGCATCGGTGGAGCGCCTCACGTGGCGCACGCTACCGCCGCCGACGGGCGACTACCTGAACACGGCGAAGCCCGGGGAGCCCAACGTGCTCGTCACGCTCCGCCGGCCGACGGCCGTGCGCCTCGCGTTAGGCATCACGAGGACCGTGACGCGCGTCGGCGTCGCCGTCGCGGAGCCGGATCGCTTCGTGGCGGTGGTGCGCCCCCTCGAAGCTCCACGTACGAGTTCGTGTGGGACTGAAGAGGGACTGAAGGAGGACTGAAGAAGGACCAACAACAAAGACGTTGTGGTTGGTCCTTCTTCAGTCTCCCTTCAGTCCTTCTTCAGTCCTGGAGAAGCACGTACGTGGAGTCCTGAAGGGCGCACCGCCTAACGCACGCCGGCGAGCGACAGCACGAGCAGCGCCGCCCACTGCGGCCCGAGCCACCCGCTGGGGCCGTCCTCGTACGACTCGCCGAGCGAGTGCGAGCCGAGCCCCCGCCCGCCGCCGTCGAGCGTCACGGCAGGCCCGCCCAGTGACATGGCGATGTTCGCGTCGGTGCTCGACGCGTCGAGCTCCGGCGTGAAGCCCACGGTGCGGCCGGCGGCGAGCGCGGCCCGCACGATCGGCGCGTCGTCCCCCTGCGCCGACGCCGGACGGAGCCCGAGGTCGGTGAACGTCGCCGCGAGCGGCACGGTGGAGCGCGGCCAGCGCGCCTTCTCCGCGGCGACCGCGGAGTCCACCGCCGCGTGCAGCATCCGGTCGAGGCGCGACAGCTCCTGCGGCGACTCGCTCCGCAGATCCACCTCCATCGACACCTCGGCGGGGATGGAGTTCACCGTCTGGCCGCCGCTCACGATCCCGACGTTGAACGTCGCCTTCGGCTTCGTGGGCACCGGGAAGTCGGCGATGCGCGCCATCGCGCGTCCCATGGCGTGCGCGGGGTTCGGCATGCCGAACGCGCCGTAGCTGTGGCCACCCGGTCCCTTGAACGCGACCCGGTAGCGCACGCTCCCCACCGCGCGGCTCGTGAGCGTGTTGCCGCCGCCGTCGACGGAGATGAAGTAGTCGATGGAGTCCTTCAGCGGCGACGCGAAGATCCGTCGCACGCCGCGCAGGTTGCCGGGGCCCTCCTCGCCGACGGTGGCGACGAACAGGATGCGCCCCGCGGTCTGCACGCGCGCGGCGTCGAGCGCGCGGCCGACGGCGAGGATGACGGCGAGCCCGCGGCAGTCGTCGCCGATGCCGGGCCCGGTGAGCTTCACGCCGGTCGCCGCGCTCGAGTCGCGCTTCACGTGCACGTCGGTGCCGTCGGGGAACACGGTGTCGAGGTGCGCGGAGAGCAGCACGGTCGGGCCGGCGCCGCTCCCCGGCCGCTCGCCGATCACGTTCCCCTCGGCGTCGACGCGCACGTTGCGGAGCCCCATCGCCTCGAAGCGCCGCTTCAGCTCCGCGCCGCGCGCCGCCTCCTTGAACGGCGGCGCGGGGATCTCGCACACGGCGGTCTGCTGGGCGAGCGTCCACGCGTTCGTCGCGCGGAGCGTGTCGAGCGCGCGCCTAACGGCGGGCAGGGTGGCGAGGCGCGCGGGATCCGACGGCGCGGTCGGCGCGTCCTTCTTCACGGGCTGCGCGGCGAGCGGCGCGGCGAGCAGGGCGAGGGGGAGCAGGGTTCGCATGCCCTACACGAAACACGGCGGCTCGGCGAACTGCAATCTCACGCGGAGGCGCGGAGGACGCGGAGAGCGGCTCCTCGAATTGAACCGCAGAGGGCCGCAGAGAACGGCAACTACTTCAACGGCTTTTTACCACGGAGGACACAGAGGACACGGAGGAAACCAACTCTCTTTGAAGGGTTCTCCTCTGTGTCCTCCGTGTCCTCTGTGGTTCAATACGAAGCGGCAGTCCTCTGCGGCCCTCTGCGGCCCTCTGCGGCTCAAACGTGTTCCCCGCGACTTCGCACGCGGTCACTGCATCGCGCGGCTCTTCGCGAACTTCACGTCCACGCCGAGGTTCTTCGCCGCGAACGCCCACAGGTCCGCCTGCTCGGCGATCGTGCGGTCGAGCGGGCGGTAGCCGTGGCTTCCCTGCGCCTCGATGCGGATCAGCGTCGGGCGGTCGCAGCCCTGCGCGGCCTGCAGCGCCGACGCGTACTTGAACGAGTGGCCCGGCACCACGCGGTCGTCGTGGTCGGCGGTGGTGACGAGCGTCGCCGGGTAGCAGGTGCCCGGCTTCAGGTTGTGCAGCGGCGAGTACTTCGCGAGCGTCTGGAACTGCTGCGGGTCGTCGGCGGAGCCGTACTCCGGCACCCAGAACACGCCGGCCGAGAATTTGTGGTAGCGCAGCATGTCCATCACACCCACCTGCGGGATGGCGACGGCGAACAGATCCGGACGCTGGTTCATCACCGCGCCGACGAGCAGCCCGCCGTTCGACCCGCCGCGGATCGCGAGCTTCGCGGGCGACGTGTACTTCCGGTCGACGAGGTACTCGGCGGCGGCGATGAAGTCGTCGAACACGTTCTGCTTGCGATCGAGCTTGCCGGCCTGGTGCCACGCCTCGCCGTACTCGCCGCCGCCGCGGAGGTTCGCGCTCGCGTACACGCCGCCCATCTCCAGCCACGCGATGACCGAGGCCGAGAACGCCGGCGCCTGCACGACGTTGAAGCCGCCGTACGCGTAGAGCATCGTCGGGTTCTGCCCGTCGAGCGCGAGCCCCTTCTTGTGCACGACGAACATCGGCACGCGCGTGCCGTCCTTCGACGTGTAGAACACCTGCTCGGTCTCGTACGGCGACGGGTCGAACGGGACGTTCGGCGCGAAGAACGTCTCCTGCTTGCCGGTGCCGAGGTCGTAGCGGAAGACCGTGTTGGGCACGAGGAACGACGTGAAGCCGTAGTACAGCTCCGGCGAGTCCTCGCGTCCCGACAGCCCGGCGAGCGTGCCCATGCCCGGCAGTGGCAGCGTGCCGACCTGCCTGCCCGACAGCTCGTGGATGGTGACCTCGCTCTTCACGTCGACGAGCCACTGCGCGACGAGCTTCCCGCCGACGAGGGACACGTTCTCCAGCGTGTTGCGCGACTCGGGGATGACGGTCTTCCACCCCGTGCGCGCGGGCTTCCGCAGATCGATCGCGACGACCTTGTAGCGCGGCGCGTCGAGGTTCGTGAGCACGTACGCCGTCGTGCCGACGACGCCGATCGGCGTGAACGACGCCGCGAGCGTGGTGTCGATGGGGACCAGCTTCGCGCCGACGTTGGGCTTCTTCGGGTCGCCCATGTCCGCGGCGTAGAGCTGGTTCTCCGGATCCGTGCCGCGGCCGACGGACGTGAACAGCCAGCGGCCGTCCTCGCTCACGTAGCCGTTGACGCCCCACGTCGGCTCCGCGGGATAGCGAAACACCGCGACGTCGGCGGTCTGCGGGGTGCCTAACTTGTGGTAGTGCACCACCGGGTCGCGCGACGCGTTCGACAGCGTCTTCCCGCCCGCGGTCGGCGGCTCCGGATAGCGCGTGTAGAAGAATCCCTCGCCGTCCTTCGTCCAGCTCGGGCTCGAGTAGCGCACCCATCGCACGACGTCGTCGAGGTCCGTGCCGCTGGCGAGGTTCTTCACGTGCAGCGTGACCCAGTCTGCGCCGCCCTCGGAGAGCCCGTAAGCGAGCCAGCGTCCGCTCGGGTCGGGGTTGAACCGCGAGAGCGCGACGGATCCGTCGGCGGAGATCGCGTTCGGGTCGAGCACGAGCGCCGCGCCGTCCGACGAGCGGCCGGTCGTCATGTAGTACGGCGACTGCCGCTGCAGCCCCGCGTTCTTCGTGAAGAACAGCCGCCCGCCCTCGCGGAAGGGGAGGGAGACGCGCGGGTAGTTCCACATCTCGGTGAGCCGCGCCTTGATCGCGTCGCGTCCGGGGATGCCCGCGAGGTACGCGAACGTGACGGCGTTCTGCGCCTTCACCCAGTCGGCCGTCGCCGGCGCGTCGAGGTCCTCGAGCCAGCGGTACGGGTCCGCGACGCGGGTGCCGTGGTAGTCGTCGACCTGGTCGACGGTCTTGGTCTGCGGATACTGCACGCGCGTGCCGGTGGTCGTGTTGGCGGTGGACGTGACGGTCGGCTGCGCGGTGGCGTCCGGCGCGACGGCGAGAGCGGCGGCGAGCGCCGCCGGGACGAGCGTCCAGCGGTGTGACATGGGAGTCCGCGATGGGTACCGCGTTCGAGGACGGCGCGCGGCGGTGCCTGTCGTGACACCGACCCGCCGGTCTAGTATAGCCGGCGGGCAGGACGCGGCGAGAGGCGATGAGGGCTAAGGTGTGAGGCGAGTACTCCTGGGGATCCAACGGCGATCGAATGGATCTTCGGATAGGCTCGAGCCTGCAGACGTGAGCCCATCCGAAGATCCCGACGATCGCTCTTGGATCCCCGTCTGTACTCGTCTGGACCCTACGACCTATCGAGCCGACGCGATCGACATGGACCGCCGCCACTTCCTCGAATCGCTCGCCGCGCAGGTCGCGTTAGGCACGATCGCCTCGGGCCCGCGCGCGTCGAGCGACGCGATCGACCGCCGCGCCCGCGTCGACCGGCACGCGCCGGTGGTTCGCGGCATCGATCCGCTCGCGCCGCTCAGCGTGGGGAACGGCCGCTTCGCGTTCACGGTCGACGTGACGGGCGTCCAGTCGCTGACCGACGCGTACCGCGAGATCCCGCTCGCCACGCAGGCCGAGTGGGCGTGGCACACGTTCGCGAACCCGAACGGCTACACGCTCGACGCCGCGCTCGTGTCGTACGACGCCCACGGGCGCCCCGTGCCGTACGCGAGCGCGCAGAACGGCGACGCCGGCACGTGGCTGCGCGCGAACCCGCACCGGCTGTCGCTCGCCCGCGTCGCCCTCGCGCTCCGCGACCGCGCGCTGCGCCCCGACGACGTGCGCGACGTCGTGCAGCGGCTGGACCTGTGGACGGGAACGATCGAGAGTCGCTTCACCGTGGACGGCGCGCCGGTGCGGGTGCTGACGGCCGCGCACCCCGAGCGCGACCTGATCGCCGTGCGCGTCGAGGGGAACGTGGCGCGGCTCGCGGTGCGCATCGCGTTCCCGTACGCGTCGGCGGTGCACACCGGCGACCCCGCGGACTGGACGCACCCCGAGCGGCACCGCACCGACCTTTCTCGGCGCGACCGTGCCGCCGCGACGTGGCGCCACACGCTCGACGCCGACGGCTACTGGGCGCGCGCGGCGTGGTCGGGCGGATCGTTAGGCGACGACGGCCCGCACGCGTGGCGCGTGACGCCGGACGACGGCGCGGCGGCGCTCGACGTCGTGCTCGCGTTCGCCCCCGACGACTCGCCGTCGCCGCTCCCCGACCCCGCGGCCGTGCGCCGCGCGAGCGCCGAGCACTGGGCGCGCTTCTGGACCGACGGCGCGGCCGTGGACCTCTCCGGCAGCGCGGACCCGCGCGCGCCGGAGCTCGAGCGGCGCATCGTGCTCTCGGAGTACCTCACCGCGATCCAGTGCGCGGGCACGCTGCCGCCGCAGGAGACGGGCGAGACGTTCGACTCCTGGTACGGCAAGTTCCACCTCGAGATGCACCCGTGGCACGCGGCGCACTTCGCGCTGTGGAACCGCGTCGCGCTGCTGGAGCGGAGCCTCCCGTGGTACGGCCGCATCCTGCCTAACGCGCGCGCCACGGCGCGCCGGCAGGGGTATGGCGGCGCGCGGTGGCCGAAGATGGTGGGGCCCGACGGCCGCGAGAGCCCGTCGAGCATCGGGCCGTTCCTGGTCTGGCAGCAGCCGCACCCGATCCTGCTCGCGGAGCTGGTGTACCGCGCGCGGCCCGACGACGCGCGCCGCGTGCTCGACGCGCACCGCGACGTGGTGTTCGCGACGGCGGAGTTCATGGCGTCGTACCCGTTCTTCGACGGGCGTCGCTACGTCTTGGGCCCGCCGCTCATCCCGGCGCAGGAGAGCCACCCGCCGCGCACGACGTTCAACCCGACGTTCGAGCTCGCGTACTGGGCGTTCGCGCTCGAGACGGCGCAGCGGTGGCGCGCGCGGCTCGGCCTGCGCCGCGAGCCGACGTGGGACCGGGTGCTCGGCGCGCTCTCGCCGCTCCCGACGCGCGATGGGCTGTACGTGAACGCGGAGTCGGCGCCGACGACGTTCACCGACGCGGACCAGCGTCGGGACCACCCGTCGCTGCTCGGCGCGTTGGGCTTCGTGCCCGCGTCGCGCCGCGCCGACCGCGAGACGATGCGCCGCACGCTGCGCCGCGTGCTCGACACGTGGCAGTGGCCGGAGACGTGGGGGTGGGACTACCCGCTCGTCGCGATGACCGCGGCGCGACTCGGCGAGCCGGAGGCGGCGGTCGACGCGCTGCTCATGGACACGCCGAAGAACCGCTACCTGCCCAACGGCCACAACTACCAGCGTCCCGGTCTCACCATCTACTTGCCGGGCAACGGCGGCGTGCTGTGGGCGACGGCGCTGATGGCGGCGGGGTGGGCGGGGGGCCTAACGTGAACGCGCCCGGCTTCCCGCGCCGCGGATGGACGGTGCGGTCGGAGCGGCTGCTGGCACTCCCCTGAGCGCGCCGCCGTAAGGACCGTCGTCGGGCCGTCGGAACCTTCACCGGACGAGGCGCATGCTCATGCTGATCCGCCACCTCCTGTCGATCGTGCTGCTGCCCGTGATGATGGCGGGCCTGGTGCCGCAATGGCTGCTGCGCGCGAACCGGGAGGTCGACACGCGCTGGCCCCCCGGCGCCCTCGGTGTCGGCGGGCGCGTGCTCGGCGCGCTGCTGCTCGTCGCCGGATTCGCGCTGTTCGCCTGGTGCGTGACGCTGTTCGCGCGCGTCGGCAAGGGAACGCTCGCGCCGTGGGACCCGACGACGCGGCTCGTCGCGGTGGGTCCGTACCGCTACGTGCGCAACCCGATGATCACGAGCGTGTGCACGATGCTCGCCGGGCAGGCGCTGCTCGTCGGGTCGCGCGTGCTCGGGTTGTGGTTCGCGACGTTCCTCGTGCTGAACCACCTCTTCTTCCTGGCGATCGAGGAGCCGGGGCTGGAGGAGCGGTTCGGGGAGCCGTACCGCGAGTATCGGCGGCGGGTGCCGCGCTGGATTCCGAGACTCCGATAGGAACGACTATGGCGCGGGCGATACTGCGCGGACGAGACGGCGCGATGAAGCGCGAGCGACGCTCACACCGCGCGACTGCGCGGCACAGCGCCGTACCGCGCGGTTCAGCGGTGCGAGCGTCGTTTGCGCAGCATAGCGCCCCAGCGTCCGCGCCGTACCGCAGCCGCCGTGCGCGGCGCCGTGAGCGCCGTTAGCTTGGCCCCATGGAACCCATGCGTGTCGCCCTCATCGGCTACGGCCTCGCCGGCCGCGTCTTCCACGCGCCGCACATCTCCGTCACGCCGGGGTTGCGGCTCGACGCGATCGTGACGAGCGATCGCGAGCGGCAAGCGCAGGCCCGCGCGCGCTACCCGCACGCGCGCTTGATCGACCGCGCCGAGCAGCTGTGGGCGCAGGCCGACGCGTTCGACCTCGTGGTGATCGGCGCGCCGAACGGGACGCACGTGCCGCTCGCGCTGGCCGCGCTCGAGGCGGGTCTACACGTCGTCGTCGACAAGCCGTTCGCGCCTAACGCGGCGGAGGGGCGGCGCGTGCTCGACGAAGCGCGGCGGCGCGGGAAGCACGTGATCCCGTTCCACAACCGCCGCTGGGACGGCGACCTGCTCACCGTGCGGCGGCTGATCGCCGAGGGCGCGCTCGGCGACGTGTTCCGGTTCGAGTCGCGGTTCGAGCGGTGGCGTGGGACGCCGAAGCCGCGATGGCAGGCGCCGGAGGCGGAGGCGCGCGCGAATGGCGAGGGGATGTTGATGGACATCGGCACGCACCTCGTCGACCAGGCGCTGCTGCTGTTCGGCCCCGCGTCGCGGGTGTACGCGGAGACCGACCGCCGCTATCCGGGCGTGACGACCGAGGACGACTTCACGATCCTCCTCACGCACGCGTCGGGCGTGCGCTCGCACCTCATCGCGAGCGCGATCGCCGCGCAGTCGGGGCCGCGGTTCGCCGTGTACGGCTCGAAGGCCGGCTACATGAAGTTCGGCCTCGACCCGCAGGAGGCGGCGCTGAACGCGGGCGGTGGCCCGCCGGGCGGCCCGGGGTGGGGCGAGGAGCCGGAGGCGCGCTGGGGCACGCTCGGCGTCGCCGACGACCGCCGGCCGGTCCGCACCGAGCCGGGGAACTACGCCGCCTACTACGCCGGCGTCGCCGCCACGCTGCGCGACGGCGCGCCGCCGCCGGTGTCGCCGGAGGACGCGATCGCCGGGCTCGCGATCCTCGACGCCGCGGTGCGGTCCGCGGAGACGGGATGCGCGGTGGCCGTGTAGCGCAGAGCGCCGAGCGCGGAGCGCAGAGAGGGCGGCAGCGACTCCGCGTTCTGCGCTCGGCGCTCTGCGCTCTATCGTTGGGCTGCCGGACCGCGCGCGGCATCGTCGAGGACGCGCCGCCGGAGCGCGACGCGCCGGCACGCGGCGACGCGGCGGCGCGCGCGGCGCTCACGCGCGACGACGAGCTGGCGATCGACGCGGTGATCGTGACGCGCTTCTTCCGGCCGTCCGGCGGCCAGGCGCGATGGATCGACCCGCGTCCGTTGGGCGATGTGCGCGACTCGGTCGCCGACGCGCGCATCGACCCCGACGACGCGTGGGCCGACGCGCTACGCGCCGCGACGGGGCACCCGCGCGTGTGCGTGTACGACGCCGACGCCGACGAGGCGTGTGCGGGGCGCGAGGGGGGCGTGCTGCGCTTCTCGCATCCCTACGCTGCCGGCGACGGTGCGCGCACGTTCGTGCGCTGGTGGCCGGCGCGTCGCGCGGGCGCCGAGGGCCCCCTGCCGGCGCGCGGCCAGCCGACGTTCGAGATGGTGTTCACGATGGCGCGCGCCGGCGGTGGCGGGTGGCGCATCGTGTCGCAGCGGGCGATCACGCCGTAGTCACGAACTGCCGGTAGTGGTCGAACCGGTCGAGGATCACGGTGACGTACGCGACCGGCTCCATGCCGCGGCAGAAGCCGTACTTCACGACCGGGTCGTCGTAGTACTCGGTCTTCGAGAGCTGCAGCAGCCAGTACGACACCTGCGCCCACTTCAGCGGGTCGTCGCCGTGCTTCTCGGCGAGGCGCTGCGCGTCCTCCACGTGTCCCGTGCCGGCGTTGAACGACGCGAGCACGAACTTGAGCCGCTCCGTGGAGTCGGCGACGTTCTTCGCCCAGTGCCGCTCGAGGTCCTGCAGGTACTTCACCGCGCCGCGCACGTTCTGCTCCGGGTCGGTGAGCACGCGCACGCCGAGCGATCGCGCGGTGGACGGCATGAGCTGCAGCAGCCCCGTCGCGCCGGCCCACGACCGCGCGCGCGGGTTGAACCGCGACTCCTGGTACGCCTGCGAGCCTAACAGCCGCCAGTCCCACCCGATCTGCGGCGCGTAGCGGCGGAGCAGCTCGTCGTACGGCGACAGCGTGCCGGTCGTGGAGGTGAGGTAGCGGCTCTCGAGCCGCGTCTGGAAGCCCCGCGCGTCGATGAAGTACTTCTTGTACAGCCGGTCGAGCACCCCGCGCGTCTTCTCGTCGCCGATCCACCGGTTCAACGAGTCGCGGAGCTGCCGCGCCTCGCGCCTAACGGCCCACGCCACCGGCTTCGACGCGCCGATCACGGGGCGGATCACGAGGTTCTTGTACACGGAGCCCTGCAGCTCGGCGACGTTCCCCTCGGCCACCGTGTACTGGATCGCGCCGCGCGCCACGCCGCGGATGAGCGCCTCGGCCGACGAGTCCACCTCCACGACCTGCAGGTCGCCGGTGAGGCTGTCGGCGAGCTCGATGAGCGTCGGCACGTACGGCGCCTTCTTCTGCACGGTGACGCGCTGGCCCGCGAGCTCCGACGGCCGCTGCACGAGCCGCGCGCGCACGTTGATCGTCGGCGTCGGCGGCTCCGCGGGACCGGCCTTCAGCGCCGTGTCGACGGACTTCGGCAGCGCGCGCTCGGCGACGGCGGGCGGCGCGCCGCGCTGCACGAGCACGGGCTCCGTGTGGTACAGCGGGCGCGTGAACGCGACGCGTCCCGTGTCCTCCTCCATCGGGATCAGCCGCGCCGCCACGAGATCGCCGCGCCCGGCGAGCAGGAACCTCATGAGCGAGTCGCGCTTCTGGATCGCGACGACCTTCAGCACCACGTGATGCGCCTGCGCGAACGCCTTCAGCAGCTCGTACTCGTATCCCATCGGCTCGCCCTTGTACAGGAAGTACGTGGTCGAGTTGTAGGGCATGAGCACCGTGAGCGTGTCGCGCCACTTGATCTCCGGCAGGTCGTGGCCCGCGACCTCGCCGGCATGTGCGGCATCGGTGCGGGCGAGCCCCGGCGTGGGCTGTAGGACGCCGGTCGAGTCGTCACCCGACGGCGCCTTGCTCCGGCTGCACGCGAGGGCAGCGGCGGCGATCGCCGCCAGAACGGTGACGCGGGGCACGAGAACACGCATGAGCGGCTTCGGGGCGTGGGGCGCGCCACCCGTGCAGGGATCGGACCGTGGGGACGGCGCGCCGCGAAAAACTGCCCTGCCGGCTCGTGTTCTCACGCGGAGCCGCGGAGGACGCGGAGAACACCACCGACTGAGCGCCGGTGTTCTCCGCGTCCTCCGCGGCTCCGCGTCAGCCGTCCGTTAGACACCCGTTAGGCACCCGCGAGCCACGCCGGCAGCTCGCGGATGCTCGCGAGCCGCGCGAACTCCTTGCCGACGAGCGCATCGTCTGGCACGCGCTCGTGCGCCCACGTCACGTGATACGGGATGTGCACCGCGGCGCCTCCCGCCTCGAGCACGGGGAGCACGTCGGAGCGGAGCGAGTTGCCGACCATCACGAAGCGCGGCGGGTCGACGCGCTGCCGCGCCATCACCGCGGCGTACGTGCGCGCGTCCTTCTCGGAGACGATCTCCACGGCCGAGAACGATTCCCCCAGTCGCGAGCGCGCGAGCTTCGACTCCTGGTCGAACAGGTCGCCCTTCGTGAGCAGCACCAGCCGGTGGTCGGCGGCGAGCATCTCCACGGTCTCGGCGACCCCGTCGAGCAGCTCCACCGGTGCCTGCAGCATCTCGCGTCCGAGGTCGATGAGGCGCTGCACCTCGGCGCCGGCGATGCGCCCCTCCGTGAGCTCGATCGCCGTCTCGATCATCGAGAGCGTGAAGCCCTTCACGCCGTAGCCGAAGTGGCGAAGGTTGCGCGTCTCGGTCTCGTACAGCCGCTGGTCGATCACCGCGGCATCCTGGTGCCGCGCGAGCAGGGCGCGGAACTGCGTCTGCGTCGCGGTGAACAGCGTCTCGTTGTGCCACAGCGTGTCGTCGGCGTCCAGCGCGACGACGTCGAAGCGGGGCATGGCGGTGGAGCGGGCGGAAACGGTGCCTAACGGCGTGCGGGAGCGGTCGATGCGTCCGGCGCGCACCGGACGCGTTGGAATGGTACCGCGACGCGATCGGCGGCGTGGAACCTTGGGCGAAGGGGGGGAGCCCCCCTGGGACCTAGGGACCGCGCGCGCCGTTGCGGCGTCGCTCCCACACCATCGTCTCGCGCGGCTCGCCCGTCGGCTCGGCGTCGCCGGTCAGCGTCGCGACGTGCCGGAACCCCGCGCGGCGCGCCACCGCCGCGCTCCTCGCGTTGCGCGGATCGCAGCGGATCTCGATGCGCGCCACGTCGCACGCCGCGAACACCGCATCGACCATCGCCCGCACGGCCTCGGTGACGTAGCCGAGCCCCGTGAGGTCGCGGCGGATCCAGTAGCCCAGCTCGAGCGTGTCCGGCCCGCCGCGGGCGTGCACGCCGAGCCCGCCGACGAGGAAGCCGGCGTCGCGGTCGGTCATGACGTACATCCACTCGCGCCCGGCGGCGAACTCCTCGCCGAAGCCCGCGAGCCGCGCCGCGACCTCGTCCAGGTGCTCGTGTGCCTCGGCCGTCGCCCACGGCATCCACGCGCCGAGGTGGTCGATGTTGTCGAGCACGACGCGCTGCAGGGCCGGCGCGTCGTCCGCCGTCCACGATCGCAGCACGAGCCGCGGCGTGTCGACGCGGGAGGGTGGGGGCAGGAAGGATCCGTCGGGCACGCGAGGAAAGTTGGTCGGGCGTGTCGATTCCCGGGGGCGTCGTTCGTCGCGGATGTGGAGACCGACGTGACCCCCAACACCGACGGAGCCCCGACGATGCGCACCACGACCCGGAACGTGACGCTGTGGACCGTGCAGGTCCTGCTCGCCGCGCTGTTCCTGTTCGCCGGCACGATGAAGTTCGTGATGCCCGACGCCGCGCTCGCCGCGCAGAGCCCGTTCTCCGTGTCGTTCATCCACTTCATCGGCGTCTGCGAGATCCTCGGCGCGGCCGGCCTCGTGCTGCCGTGGGCGACCCGCGTCGCTCGGTGGCTCACCCCGCTCGCCGCGGCGGGGCTCGTGATCATCATGGTGGGCGCGGTCGCGACGACGCTCGCGATCGGCGGTGGCGCGGGCGCGGCGGTCCCGTTCGTCGTCGGCGCGCTCTCGCTCTACGTCGCCCGCGGTCGGTGGCGTATTCCGACGGCCGTCACGCCGCTGCCCGCTCGGCGGGCGCATGCGAAGGCTGCCTAACGCGGGGCGGCGCTCACGCGGAGCCGCGGAGCGCGCGGAGAGCCGTCTTTGCGGTGCGATCGAACCGCAGAGGACGCAGAGGGCCGCAGAGGAGAACCCATTGCTGTTGGTTTCCTCTGCGGCCCTCCGCGTCCTCCGCGGTTCATTCATACAGCAAGGCAGCTCCCGGCGTCTCCGCGCCTTGACCCTCGCGGCGCCCGGCCGTACAAGAGCGCCATGCCTCTCCTCCGCAGGTGTACGGCCGCCCTCCTGGTGACGGCGTGCGGCGTCTCGACGCCGCAGGGTCCCGCGCCGCGCTCGCCGAACCCCGACCCGGCCCGCGGCGCGCTGCGCGTCGAGACGGTCGCGCGCGGCCTCGCGCACCCGTGGGCGCTCGCCGAGTTCCCCGATGGCCGCTGGCTCGTGACGGAGCGCCCGGGGCGGCTGCGCATCGTGGCCCGCGACGGCACCCTGTCGCGCCCGATCGCGAACGTCCCCGAGGTGCACGCGCGCGGCCAGGGCGGGCTGCTCGACGTCGCGCTCGATCCCGCGTTCGCGCGCAACCGCCGCATCTATCTCTCGTTCGCCGAGCCCGCGCCGGACGGCAGCGCGGGGACCGCGGTCGCGCGGGCGCAGCTCTCCGACACGGCGCTCACGTACGTCGAGGTCATCTACCGTCAGGATCCGAAGGTGTTCAGCGACGCGCACTTCGGCTCGCGCATCGTCTTCGCGCGCGACGGCACGCTGTTCGTCACGCAGGGGGAGCGCTTCGCGTTCCGCGCGCAGGCCCAGGACCTCGGCTCGGACCTCGGCAAGATCGTCCACATCACCACCGACGGTGCGCCGGCGCCGGGCAACCCGTTCCTCGGCCGCACCGACGCGCGTCCGGAGATCTGGTCGTACGGCCACCGCAACGTGCAGGCGGCGGCGCTCGACCCGGCGACGGGGCAGTTGTGGACCGCGGAGCACGGCGCGCGCGGCGGCGATGAGCTGAATCACCCCGAGGCGGGGAAGAACTACGGCTGGCCGGTGATCACCTACGGCCGCGACTACAACGGCAGCCGCATCGGCGAGGGGGCCGTGAAGGCGGGGATGGAGCAGCCGGTCTACTACTGGGATCCCATCATCGCGCCGTCGGGGATGACGTTCTACACGGGCGATGCGTTCCCCGGCTGGAAGGGCAGCCTGCTCGTCGGCGGCCTCGCGTCGAAGGCGCTCGTGCGGCTGGTGCTGCAGAACGGCGCGGTGGTGCGCGAGGAGCGCTACCTCGGCGAGGTGGGGGAGCGCATCCGCGACGTGGCGCAGGGGGCGGACGGGCTGCTGTACGTCGTGACCGACGAGGAGGACGGGAAGCTGCTGCGGCTGCGGCCCGGCGGCTAACGTTGCGGTTCTCGAATTGAACCTCAGAGGACGCAGAGGGCCGCAGAGGACCACCAACGACGAGAGTTGGTTTCCTCTGCGGCCCTCTGCGTCCTCTGCGGTCAACTCGCACAGCCAGGGCAGTCCTCCGCGTTCTCCGCGTCTCCGCGTGAGGGTGCAGTTCCCCGACCCATTGACCGCCGCGGCCAACGGAACCCCGGCGCCCGTCGTACTCAGGACGGCGCAGTCCCGCCCCGGCCGGCGGGCCACCGTTCCCGCCGCGCCCCGTCGTCCACCCGGAGATCCACCCCCATGGTGTCAGTCCCCCGCCTCGCCCGCGTGGTCGGGGCGGCCGGCGGCACGTGCAGCGCCCTCGCGCTGCTCGCCGTGCCGCTCGCCGCCCAACCCGCCAGCCAGCGCGCCGTTCCCTCCACGTACGCCATCACGAACGCCCGGCTCGTCCCCGTCTCCGGTCCGGTGATCGAGAAGGGGACCATCGTCGTCCGCGACGGGCTGATCGCCGCCGTCGGCGCCGCCGTGAAGCCGCCCGCCGACGCCCGCGTCATCGACGGCACCGGCCTCACCGTCTACCCCGGCCTGATCGACGCTTACAGCTCGATCGGGCTCCCCGCCCAGTCGACCGGCGGCGCGACCGGTGGACGGGGCGGGGCCGGCGTCGCCGCGTTCGCCGCGAACCAGCAGGCGCAGAGCGCACAGAGCGCGGGGCCGAGCATCTCGCCGCACCCGCTCGGCCTGCGCCCCGAAGTGACCGCCGTCGAGCTGCTGAAGCCCGACGCCGAAGCGTTCGCCGGCCCGCAGTCGGCGGGGATCACCGCCGCGCTCACCGCGCCGGGGAGCGGGATCTTCCAGGGGCAGAGCGCGTTCATCACGTTAGGCACCGGCGACGCCGTGTCGCTCGTCGTGAAGACGCCGGTGACGCAGAACGTCGGCTTCACGCCGCTCCGCACCGGCGGCTACCCGAACTCGCTGCTCGGCGTGTTCTCCTCGCTGCGGCAGATGCTGCTCGACACGCAGCACTACCGCGACGAGCAGGCGGCCTACGCGCGCAACGCGCGCGGCATGCGCCGTCCCGAGGCCGATCCGTCGCTCGAGGCGCTCGTGCCGGTGATCGAGGGACGCCAGCCGGTGATCATGCAGGCGTCGACGCAGCGCGAGATCGAGCGCGCGCTCGGCCTCGCGAAGGAGTTCAAGCTGAAGGCGATCGTCGCCGGCGGCAGCGAGGCGTATCTCGTGGCCGACCAGCTGAAGGCGGCCGACGTGCCGGTGCTGCTGTCGCTCAACTTCCCGCATCGCACCGCGGCGCCGTCGGCCGACGCCGATCCGGATCCGATCCGCGTGCTGAAGGAGCGCGTGCAGGCGCCGAAGACGGCGGCGCAGCTCGCGAAGGCGGGCGTCAAGTTCGCGTTCGAGTCGGGCGGCATCACGGCGTGGACCGACTTCCTCGGCAACGCGCAGAAGGCCGTCGAGGCGGGGCTCCCCGCCGACCAGGCGCTGCGCGCGCTCACGTTGGGCCCGGCCGAGATCCTCGGCGTCGCCGACCGCGTCGGCTCGCTCGACGCGGGGAAGATCGCGAACCTCACGATCGTGCGCGGCGACCTCACGGCGCGCGGCGCGCGCGTGACGCAGCTGTTCGTCGACGGCAAGCCGGTGACGCCGCGTGCGCCGGCCGCGGACGCGGCGACGGCGGTGACGGCGAGCGGCGCGTGGACGACGTCGGTCTCGCTCGAGGGGACGCAGTACGCGGTGACGCTGTCGCTGCGCCAGGACGGCGAGAAGCTCGGCGGGTCGCTGCAGGGCGACCTCGGCTCGGGCGAGATCTCGAACGGCTCGATCGGCGCCGACGGCGCGTTCCGCTTCACCGCGACGGTGACGTACAAGGGCGGCACCGAGGAGGCGACGTTCGTCGGGAACCTCGAGGGGAACGCGATCCGCGGCCGCGTGCAGGTCGTCGGCAACAACCCCGGGAACTTCTCCGGCACGCGCCCCGAGCGGGGAACGGGCCGTCCGCAGCGCACGCCGCAGGAGTGACCTCCCATGCCTAACACCATGAAGCGACTCGGCATCCTTGCCTCGCTGCTCCCGTCGCTCGCGTTCGCGCAGGCGCAGACGGCGCAGACGGCCGCGGGCAACATGCTCATCAAGAACGCGACGGTCCTCACCGTCACGAAGGGCACGCTCCAGAACACGGACATCCTCGTCCGCAACGGCAAGATCGCGCAGATCGGCCCGAACCTCACGGCGCCCGCCGGTGCGCAGGTCGTCGACGCGACCGGCAAGTACGTCATGCCCGGCATCATCGACCCGCACTCGCACGCGATGAGCGACGCGACGAACGAGGGCTCGCTCTCGGTCACGTCGATGGTGCGCATCGCCGACGTGCTGAACCCGACCGACGTCGCGATCTACCGCGCGCTCGCCGGCGGCGTGACGACGATCAACGTGCTCCACGGCTCGGCGAACACGATCGGCGGCCAGAACGCCGTCGTGAAGCTCAAGTGGGGGCGCGACGTCGACCAGATGATGTTCCCGGGCGCCACGCCGGGGATCAAGTTCGCGTTGGGCGAGAACGTCACGCGCAAGAACAGCCAGCAGATCAGCATCCCGGGCCTCACCACCGCGCGTCCGGTGCGCTACCCGACGACGCGCATGGGGCAGGAGGAGGTGATCCGCGACGCGTTCACCCGCGCGCGCGACTACAAGGCGCAGTGGGACGACTACCGCGCGCGCGTCGCGAAGGGCGACAAGACCGCGCTCGCCCCGCGCCGCGACCTCGAGCTCGAGCCGCTGGTCGAGGTGCTCGAGGGCAAGCGCTTCGTGCACTCGCACGGCTATCGCGCCGACGAGCTGCTCATGCTGCTCAACGTCGCGAAGGAGTTCGGCTTCACGGTGAAGACGCTGCAGCACGGCCTCGAGGGGTACAAGATCGCCTCCGAGATCGCGCAGGCGGGCACCGGGCTGTCGAGCTTCGCCGACGAGTGGTCGTACAAGATCGAGGCGTACGACGCGATCCCGTACAACGTCGCGATCCTCACGCGCCACGGCGTCACGACGACGATCAACTCCGACTCCGACGAGCGCATGCGGCGGCTCAACATCGACGCCGCGAAGCTGATGCGTTACGGCGGGCTGACGGAGGACGAGGCGCTGAAGACGATCACGTACAACGGCGCCGTGCAGCTCGGCGTGCAGGACAAGGTCGGCTCGATCGAGGTCGGCAAGGACGCGGACCTCGCGATCTTCACCGCCCACCCGCTGTCCGTATACGCGAGCGTCGACAAGACGATCATCGACGGCGAGGTGTTCTTCGACCGTCAGAAGGATCTCGCCGACCGCGACCGGCTGGCGAAGGAGCGCGCCGATCTCGAGAAGGCGCCCGAGAACCAGGCGCCGAACGCCGGCCGCCGTCCGCCCTTCATCCCCTGAGGCCATGAACCGCTTCGCACTCGCGGCCGTCGTGGCCGCGCTCGCACCCGCTCTCGCGCCCGTCGCGGCGCGGGCCCAGTTGGGCAGCTACAACCCGCCGCCGGGCCCGCAGGGCACGTTCGCGATCACGCACGCCCGCATCGTCCCCGTGTCGGGCGCCGAGATCCCGAACGGCACCGTCGTCATCAGCGGCGGCAAGATCCAGGCGGTCGGCGCGAACGTCGCCGTGCCTAACGGCGCCCAGGTCATCGACGCGACCGGCCTCTCGGTCTATCCCGGCATGATGGACGCCGGCACGTCGATCGGTCTGCAGGAGATCCCGCAGGGCGCCGCGTCGACCGTCGACATCGCCGAGACGGGCAACTTCAACCCGAACGCGCAGGCGTTCTTCGGCATCAACCCGCACAGCGCGCACGTCGGCGTGGCGCGCGTCGTCGGCATCACGCACGTGCTGTCGCACCCGACGGGCGGCGTGATCTCCGGCCAGGCGGCGCTCATCAACCTCGCCGGCTCCACCGTGCCGCAGATGGCCGTCGAGCCGCGCGCGGCGATGGTGATCGAGCTGCCGCGCGCCGGCTTCGGCGGCGGCCGCCGAGGCGGCTTCGCGGCGTTCGCCGGCGCGCAGAACCAGCAGGAAGTCGCCCGCACGCGCCAGCTCCAGCTCGACTCGCTGAAGTCGATGCTGAAGGACGCCGCCGCGTACGGCGACGTGCAGGACGCGTACGCGAAGGACAAGTCGATCCCGCGCCCGAAGCAGGACGTCGTGCTGGCGTCGCTCGTGCCCGCGGTGCGCGGCCAGATGTCGGTGCTGTTCGTCGCCGACCGCGCGAACGACATCCGCGAGGCGGTGGCGTTCGCCGAGGAGAACAAGCTCAAGCCGGTGATCCTCGGCGGCCGCGACGCGGTGCAGGTGGCGGCGTTCCTCAAGCAGCACGACGTGCCGGTGCTGCTCGGCGGCGTGATGGACCTGCCGTCGCGCGAGGACGACCCGTACGACGTGAACTACGCCGCGCCCGCGAAGCTCGCCGCGGCCGGCGTGCGCTTCGCGATCACGTCGGGCGACCTCGGCTCGGAGGTGCGCAACCTCCCGTACACGGCCGGCATGGCGGCCGCGTTCGGCCTCTCGAAGGACAACGCGCTGAAGTCCGTGACCCTCTGGCCGGCGCAGATCCTCGGCGTCGGCGATCGGTTAGGCAGCCTGGAGCCGGGCAAGATCGCGAACGTCGTCGTCACGACGGGCGACATCCTCGAGGCGCGGACCGACACGAAGTACCTCTTCATCGACGGCCGCCCGGTGCCGCTCGACACGAAGCACTCGGAGCTCTACAAGCAGTTCAAGGACCGCCCGTAGGCTCGTCATCGCACGCGGAGACGCGGAGAACGTGGAGGACTGCCCCATCATGGGTGCGGTTCTCCGCGTTCTCCGCGTCTCCGCGTGCGGCGGCTATGGTTTCCTCAGCGTGTCAAGGATGCGCCCTGCCTGCGGATCGTTAGGCGCGATCTCCAGCGCCCGCTCGAGGCTCGCGCGTGCGGCCGTGGTGTCGCCCGCGGCGAGCTGCGCGTCGGCGGCCATGCGGAACGCGAAGCCGGACGTGGGCACCATCCGCGTGTTCAGCAGATAGAAGCGGAGAGCGTCCGGCAGATTCCCGCGCGCCCGCAGCGCGGCGCCGACGTCGGCCAGCGCCACCTCGCCGAAGTCGTACGCCGCGCGTGCGTAGTACCGCTCGCGCAGCGCGTTGTACGTCGACTCCGCCGAGTCCGCGCCGCCGGCGTCGTAGGCGCTGAGCAGCATCTGCTGGAGCGTGCGCGGCACCGTGACGCCGCGGTGGCACGTCGCGCACGCCACACCCACCGCCGGCTCGCGCCGCGTCGCGAGCTTCGTGAGATGGTCGCCGTTGATCCCCGCGACCATGCGCAGCATCACGCGCGCCTTCTCCTTCTCCGGCTTCTCGTCTGCCTTGAAGTCGTAGCTCGCGAGCGGCTCGCCCTCCTTGCCGACGTGGCAGTACGTGCAGCGGACGCCGAGCGCGCGGGTGAAGCCGGCCATCGTATCGATGAGCGCGCGCACCGGGATGTCCTTCGGCAGCACCTTCAGGTTCTCGAGCCGCTGCGGCGGGAACGTCCCCTGCGCGGCGGCAGGGCCGGCGAGGGCGGCGGCGATCGCGAGCGGGGCGGCGAGGCGGCGCATGGCGGTAGGGCCCGGGGAAGGGGTGGACCTCCGACCACGCTAGCCGCGGAGGCGTCGGCCGGCGAGCCGCCGGGGCCGATGCGTGGCCGAGCGACGCGAGTCGCGCGGCGCCGGCAGCCGCCGTGGCGCGCCGCCTGCCTATACATGGGACACCACCGTTTCACCGGAGATCCCATGCATCACCGCACGCTCACCGTCTGCGTCGCCGTCGCGGTCGCGGCGGGCACGCTCGGCGCGCAGCAGAAGGCCATCGAGGGGCACGCCAACTGGGCCCGCACGACGGAGACGCACCAGAACTCGTGGGGCGGCGGGGCGCAGTTCCAGCTCACCTGGGGACAGAAGACGGACCCCGTGCAGCTCGGGACGTCGCTCGCCGCCGACTACCAGAAGCAGGAGAACGGGGGACCGAGCCAGACGAGCGGCTCGCTCGACGTCACCCTGCAGCCGGGCGGCGGCGGCGCGGTCACCCCGTACGCGGGCGGCTCCGTGAGCGAGAACTGGCTGTCCGGCGGGGGTGCGCCGAGTGGGGCGAAGCTCGGACTGCAGTACGTCGTCGGCGCGCAGATCAAGCCGGAGTCGAAGGGACCGCTCGCGCTGCGCCTCGAGGTACGCCCCGGCTACGTGCGCACGCAGGAGCACTCGATCACGTACTCCCTCGGCCTCAGCGCGTCGCTCGGCGGATCGTAGTCACCAGGGGGGGCTCCCCCCCTTCGCCCAGGATCGCGCACGCCGAACCTGCCGACGTAACCCTCACGACGCACGACCGCGCCCCCGCGACGCGATCACGATCCGATCGCCGTGCACCGTCACCTCGACCGCGGCGAGGTTCGGCACGACGAGATCCGCGCCCGCCATCGCCGCCGCGTCGTGCGTCGTCGTGAGTGCGAGGAGCCCCATCCCCGCCGCGCGCGCCGCCGCGGCCCCCGGCGGCGCGTCCTCCACCACGACGCAGTCGGTGGGAGCCACGCCGAGCCGATCGGCCCCACGCAGGTAGCCCTCGGGGTCCGGCTTGCCGCGCGTGATCTCGCCCGCGGCCACCATGTGCCGCGGGATCGGCAGCCCCGCGGCGCGCAGCCGCGCCTCCGCCACCGGCCGCGTGCCCGACGTCACGACCGTCCACCGATCGGGGGGCAGCACGTGGAGCACCTCCGCCGCGCCCGGAAGCGCGACGACGTCGCTCGTGTCGCCGGCCTCCATCGCCTCGAGCCACGCGATCTCCGCATCGACGTCGGCGTGCGGCGCGATCGCCCGCACGCTGTCGACGGCGCGGCGGCCGTGCACGCGCGTGACGATGTCGTCGCCGTCGAGCGCGTGGCGGTCGGCGAATGCGCGCCACGCGCGTTCCACGGCGGCGATGGAATCGGCGAGCACGCCGTCGAGGTCGAACAGGATCGCGCGGCAGGTGAGCATGGGCGAAACGTAACCGCGCACCGCGCTGGGTCGCGCCGGGCAGGGCTCCACGTACGTGCTTCAGTCCCACGCGCACTCGTACGTGGAGCCGTCCAAACCCCGACTCGCCGCGCGACGGCCTGCGGTCTGCTACGCCCTCGGGGCGTTCGACCACCCGAGGGATCGCATGAACGTCTTCGGAGTCCGCCTGCTCGGCCTCGGCGCCGACACCGGCCGCAAGCTGCTGCTGACGGTCGCGCTCATCGTCGCGCTGTTCGTGCTGCGCACGGTGATCGGCTGGGCGGTCGGATGGGCGGGGCATCGCCGGCGAACGAACGAGCACACCGAGCGCACGCGCTTCTGGACGCGGCAGGTCGTCAGCCTCGCGACGGTCGCGCTGCTGCTGTTCGGCGTCGTGTCGATCTGGTTCGATGAGCCCGGGCGGCTGGCGACGGCGGCGGGGCTCGTGACGGCGGGGATCGCGGTCGCGCTGCAGCGCGTCATCACGTCGTTCGCCGCGTACTTCATCATCCTGCGGGGCCGCGTCTTCACGGTCGGCGACCGCATCACGATGGGCGGCGTTCGCGGCGACGTCGTGCAGCTGGGCTTCATGCAGACGGCCGTCATGGAGATGGGCGAGCCGCCGGGCGAGCAGGGAGATCCGCCGTCGGTGTGGGTGAGCGCGCGCCAGTACACGGGGCGGATCGTCCGCGTGACCAACGACAAGATCTTCGACACGCCGGTCTACAACTACACGCGCGAGTTCCCGTTCCTGTTCGAGGAGATCCACATCCCGATCCGCTACGACGCCGACCGCGCGCGGGCCGAGTCGATCCTGCTCGACGTGGCCCGCCGGCACACGGACGACATCGCGCGCGATGCGAAGGGTGCGCTCGAGCGGCTGCGCGAGCGCTACTTCCTCCCCGACGAGGTGTCGCTGGGGCCCGCGGTCTACTGGCGGCTCACCGACAACTGGATCGACATGTCGGTCCGCTTCACGACACGCGAGCGGGGCGCGCGCGGCGTGAAGGACCGCATGAGCCGAGACATCATCGCCGAGTTCGACGCGGCGGGGCTGGGGCTCGCGTCGGGGACGTACGAGATCGTCGGCATGCCGCCGCTGCGCGTGCAGCTCGACGAGGCGCGCGACACGCGCGGTCCCTAGGTCCCAGGGGGGCTCCCCCCCCTTCGCCCAAGGTGCTACGCGCTCGAGACGCTGCGGTACCGAATCGACGCACGACCGCACTCGGCGAACGCGGGCCCGCCCCTTGCCCGCGGCCGGCGCATGGACTCCAAGGCATTCGCCCGCGCGCTGCTCGCCTGCGGCGCCCTCGCGTGCAGCCTGCCGCGCGACGCCGACGGCACGCTCGACCGCGCGCGGCACGGCACCCTGCGCGTCGGCGCGTTCGCGAATCCGCCGTGGGTGATCGACACGCTCGGGACGCTCGATGGGGTCGAGGTGCGGCTCGTCACCGACCTCGCGCGCGGACTCGGCGCACGCGTGACGTGGATCCGGAAGCCCGAGGCGGAGCTGATGGAGGCGCTGCACGAGCGCGAGCTCGACCTCGTGGTCGGCGGCCTAACGGCGGCCGAGCCGTGGGCGAAGCAGGTGGCGTTCACGCACCCGTACCACGTCGACACCGTCGGCGTCGGCGTCATGCCGGGCGCCGTCACACGGACCGTCGTGCGGCAGCACGTGCTCGCCGTGGCGAAGGGCGAGAACGCGTGGCTCGTGCACGTCGAGCGGTTCCTGCGCGCGCGCCGGCCGACGATCCCCGCGGAGATGCGGAGCGCGGGGTCGTGAGGATCGGTCACGTCTTCGAGTACCCGCCCGCGCAGGCGGGGCAGCGCGAGAAGGCGAGGAAGCTCGCCTGGCTCAGCATCGTGCTGCTCTCCGTCGGCACGGTCCTCCTCGCGATCACGCTCGGACAGTCGGAGGCGATGAAGACCGCGTGGGTGAGCGAGGTGCTGGCGATGATCCCGCCCGCGTCGCTGCTCGTCGCCATGCGCTTCGAGCTGCGGCCGCCGAGCGTGCGCTTCCCGTACGGCTACTATCGCGCGATCGCCGTCGTCTTCCTGATCACGGCGACCATGCTGTCGCTCATCGGCCTGTCGCTCTTCTTCGACTCGGCGATGAAGCTCCTGAAGCAGGAGCGCCCGCCGATCGGCACGTTCGCGCTGTTCGGCCACCAGTACGACCTGTGGGCCGGCTGGCCGATGGTCGCCGTGCTCGCGTTCAGCCTCGGTGCGGGGATGCTCATCGGCCTCCTCAAGCAGCCCGTGTCGAAGGCGCTGCACGACAAGGAGCTCGAGGCCGAGTCGCAGATGAATCGCGACGAGTGGATGTCGGAGGGTGTGGCGATCGTCGGGCTGCTGCTCGTCGCGTTCGGCAAGTGGTGGGGCGACGCGCTCGCCGCGCTGCTCATCTCCATCGGCATCGTCCGCGACGGCTGGCACAACATGCGGCAGGTGATCGCGGACCTCATGGACGAGACGCCCACGCAGATGGGCGGCCACGAGCTCGAGGATCTCCCGGCCCGCCTACGCGACGCGGCCGAGCGGATGCCGTGGGTGACGCGCGCGATGGTGCGGCTGCGCGAGCACGGCCGCGTGCTGACGGGCGAGGTGTTCGTCGTGCCGCGCGACGACACGCCCGACCTCGTGGGCGCACTGAGCGACGCCGCCCTCGACCTCCAGCGCCTCGACTGGCGACTGCACGAGCTCACCGTCGTGCCCGTGCGACATCTCGAGGCGCATCCGCCGCCGAAGACCTAGGGCAGGAGGGCAGGAGGGCAGGAGGGCAGGAGGGCAGGAGGGCAGGAGGGCAGGAGGGCAGGATCTATCCCTCTCTCGCCCTCCTGCCCTCCTGCCCTCCTGCCCTCCTGCCCTGGACTTACCGGAACGGCGCTTCCCGGTCGTCGCGGCCGGGGTCGCGGTCGCGGCTGTTCGGGCCGGGGCGCGCGCGCTCGTTGCGCTTCGTGGCCTTGGAGCCGCCGGCCTTGCCCTCGTGCTTGAGGTCCATCTTCTCCTGGTGGGACGCGCTCGCCGGCGCCTCCTTGCGCTGCTTGCTCGCGCCCGTCGTCGCGCTCGTCTCGCTCGGCCGCTTCCCCTGCTCGCGCGCCTCCCGCGCGGCGGCCTGCTTCTGCTCCTCGCTCCCTTCCATGCGGCGCTGCTGAGCCATCGCGATCCTCCTCGTCGCTGTGGAAGGGCCGGAGGATCAACAAGCGTACCCGAGGACGCCGCGGCGATCGAGTCGCGCGACGAGTCGGGTCACGTCCGCTCCAGCAGCGCGTACCCGGAGAACCGCCGCCACCGCTCGCGCTTCTCCGCCGAGGCGAACGTGCCTAACAGCCGCCAGAACCACATCATCCGCATCTCGCGCCGCCGCCGACGTGCCTCCTCCACCGTCGACCGGAACTCGGCCTCCCGCCATCCGTGCGGCGCGAAGAACGCCGTCCCCTCCGCCGGTGCGAACTGGAACGACGCGGCGCCGGGCTGCACCGAGCGCTCCCACTGGCGCTTCATCATCCGCAGCAGCTCGGGGCTCGCGATGTCGAACAGCCACCACCGCGCGCCGAGCACGTCGTGGAGGTCGCGCGCGAGCGCCGCGGCAGCGTCCGCGGTGAGGTAGATCAGCAGCCCTTCGGAGACGACCAGCGTGGTCGTCGACGGGTCGCGCAGACGCTCGAACAGCCCGCGACGCACGGCGTCGTCGGCGAGGTCGGCGACCACCGCCTCGTAGCGGCACGCCGGCCGCTCGCCGCGCATCGCGTCGCGCTTGTACGCCGTGATCTCCGGCAGGTCGACGTCGATCCACGCGAGCGTCGGCGGGAGCGGCAGTCGCCACGGCCGCGTGTCGAGCCCCGCCGCCAGGTTGACGACGCGGTCCACGCCGTGCTCCCGCACCCGATCGAGGACGATCTCGTCGAACACCGCGGTGCGCACGATCATCGCCCACGCCATCTGCCGCCCGCGGTGCATCCGGTCGACGATCGCCGCGCCCCGCGCTCCGGCGAGCCGCTCCGCATACGGGTCGCGGAAGATGGCGTCGGGGCGTGCGGTCTCCATCGCACGGTAGACGGCCACCCAGCGGGCAGTATCCGAGACGTGCTCGATCGTCGACATGGCGGCGTGGCGTGGCGGGAGGACGAGGAGGGCGTGTGACGACACGCACGCGCGCGTGACGAGCGCGCTACGCCCGGGGCGCACGGTCCGCGCTATTGTATGGCGTGCCGCCCCTTCCTGCCTCCCGCTTCGTGCTCCGTCGCCGGGCGTTGCGGGCCGCCGCGGTGTTCGGCGTCTGGACGCTGTTCGGGCTGCTCATCGCCGAGCAGACGTCGCTCCAGCTCCGGCTGCGCGGCGAGACGCGTCCGCTCGTCTCCGTGCTCGCGCCGCCGCTCGGCGGGGCGTGGTTCTGGGCGCTGTACACGCCGATCGTCGTCGCCGCGACGCGCCGGCTGCGGCGGCTCCGCGCGCGCGGGCCCGCGGGGTGGGCGGCGTGCGTCGCGGGCCACGTCGCGCTCGCCGGCACGCTCATGGTCGTCGGCACGACCGCGTGGGCGTGGATCCGGCCGCTCATCGACGGCGTCGTGTCCGGCTGGACGACGGTGTTCGCGTACTCGATCCTCATGGACACGACCTCGTACGCGGCCGTCGTGTTCCTCACCGAGGCCGCGACGTTCGCGGCGGCGTACCGCGAGCGCGATCGCGAGGCCGCGTCGCTCGCGCGCACCGCGGCGGAGCTGCAGGAGCGGCTCGACGAGGCGCGGCTGCACGCGCTCGAGGCGCAGCTCCGGCCGCACTTCCTGTACAACACGCTGAACCTCGTGGCGGAGCTCGTGCACGCGGAGCCCGACGCGGCCGACGCGATGCTCACCCGACTCGGCCTGCTGCTGCGGCGGTCGTACCGGGCGAGCGCGCACGTCGTACCGTTAGGCGACGAGCTCGCGTTCGTGCGCGCGTACGCCGAGATCCTGGCGCGCCGCTACCGCGACCGCGTCGCGCTCACGGTCGACGTTCCCGACGCGCTGCACGCGGTGCCGGTGCCCGCGTTCGCCCTGCAGCCGCTCGTCGAGAACGCGTTCCGGCATGGCGTGGAGCGGCGCGAGTCGCGCACGGCGGTGGAGATCGCGGGGACGGTGCGCGACGGCGCGCTCGTGCTGCGCGTGACCGACCGTGCCACCGGGGCCGGACGCTGGGAGACGCCGCCGCGTCGACGACGCGCGCCGAGCGACGGCGGCGACGGCGTGGGGCTGCGCAACACGCGCGAGCGGCTGCGCGCGCTGTACGGTGGCGCGGCGTCGCTCACGCTCGACCACGACGTCGGCGAGACGACGGCCGTGCTGCGCGTACCGACGACCGCCCCGGCCGACCTCCCGACGATCCCCGCGACCCGCGAGCTCGCGGAGGTGAGGCCGTGATCGCGCCGCTGCGCGTGATGGTGGTGGACGACGAGCCGACGGCGCGGCAGCGCATCGTGCGGCTGCTCGGCGAGATGACCGACGTCGCGGTGGTTGCGGAGTGCGGGTCCGGGCGCGAGGCGCTCGCCGCGGCGGCCGCGCGGCGTCCCGACGTCGTGTTCCTCGACATCGCGATGCCGGGCCTCGACGGGCTCGACGTCGCGCGTCGGTTAGGCACCCCGGATGCGCGGCCGGTCGTGGTGTTCGTCACCGCGTACGACGAGCACGCGCTCGCCGCGTTCCGCGTCCACGCCGCCGACTACGTGCTGAAGCCGGTGGACCGCGAGCGGATGCGCGACGCGGTGGAGCACGCGCGCCGCTCGGCGCGCCCCGATCCGGGCCCGCGGTTCGCCGTGCGCGACGGACGCCGTGCGCACTTCGTGCCGATCGCCGACATCCTGTGGGTGGAGAGCTTCGGCAACTACGCGCGCCTCCATACCACGGCCGCGCGCTTCATCCACCGCGCGACGATGGAGGGGATCGCCGAGCAGCTCGCGCCGCACGGCTTCGTGCGCATCCACCGCACCGCGATCGTGAACGGCGCCCGCGTCGTGCGGCTGCGCCCCGCGGGGAGTGGCCAGTACGAGGCGCTGCTCGACACCGGGCTGCGGCTGCGCGTGAGCCGTACGTTCCGGCACGCGCTGGGCGCGCTGCGACGTTAGGCATCGGTGCTCGGCGGATCTCACGCGGAGACGCGGAGCACGCGGAGAACGGCTTTGGCTCGGTGAATGAGCCGGAGGACGCAGAGGGCCGCACAGAACATCAACAGCAAAGATGTGGGGATGAAAGGATGAACGGATCTCGAGATCCTCAGGATCCTTTCATCCCCAGGTCTTCGCTGTTCGAAGAGGCAATCCTGTGAAGAGGCAGTGCTCCGCGCTCTCCGCGCCTCCGCGTGACCCGAAACGGCCACCCACACGTCCATGACCACGACCGTTCTCCCGCTCTCGCCCACCGCACGACTCGGCGCCCGCCGCGTGCTCGCCGCCGCGGCGGCGGTGTGGGTGCTCGACGGCCTGTTCGCGACCGGCCTGTGCCTCTCGGTGAGCCCGACGTGCACGGTGATGCGCACGTGGCAGGGCGTCGCCGGCGCGCTCGTGGGGCGGCCGGCGACGTTCGACGGTGGCGTGGCGACGTTCCTCCTCGGCCTCGCGATGCACTTCGCGGTCGCGCTCACCTGGGCGGCGCTCTACGGCGCGCTCGTGTCGCGGTGGGACGCGCTCGCGCGACTCGGCGCGCGCCCCGCCGGCGCGGTGCTCGCCGGCGTCGCGCTCGGCGCCGTCGTGTGGTGCGTCATGGACTTCGTCGTCGTGCCCATGACGCGCAACGCCGCGACGCCGTTCGGCACGCGCATCTGGTGGATCGTGCTCGCGGGCCACCTCGTGGTGGTCGGGCCGCCGATCGCGCTGCTGGTGCGGCCGGGCGTGCGGCGTTAGGCGCGCCGCCGCGGTCTTGCCCCGTTTGGCGCTGCTCGTAGGTTGTGGAGCCCCCCACGACCTTCAAGCCGGCAGGAGCCGAAGCGATGAGCGAGATCCGTTTCTCCGACAACTACCAGGACCATTCGACCGACAACGGGTTCCAGTTCGAGTTCCGCTGCGAGCGGTGCTACGAGGGCTGGCGCTCGCCGTTCGACCGCTACGCCGCGGGCACGCTCGGCAACGTGCTCGGCATGGCCGAGGGGCTGTTCGGCGGCGTGTTCGGCTCGGCGCGGGGCGCCGTGGATCGCGTGAAGAGCGCCGGTTGGCAGTCGGCGCGCGACGAGGCGTTCAAGCGCGCCGTCGGGCAGGCGCAGGCGCACTTCCACCGCTGCCCGCGCTGCTCCAACCACTTCTGCGACGACTGCTGGAACGGTGACGAAGGGACGTGCATCGGCTGCGTGCCGCGGCTCGACGCCGAGCTGGCGCACATCGCGCGCGAGGCGAAGCTGCAGAAGGCCCGCGAGCGCGCGTACGAGTCGGCGACGGTGTCGAACGACGACCTGCAGGCGCGCGTCGTGAGCTGCCCGAACTGTCAGGCCGCGGTGGGACGCGCGAAGTTCTGCCCCGAGTGCGGCACCGCGGTGTCGCTCAAGCGCTCGTGCGGCGCATGCAGCGCGGAGATCCCGGGCTCGTCGAAGTTCTGCCCGGAGTGCGGCGCGAAGGCCTAACGATCGAGCGCGCGCGCTAGGGGGCGCGCTAGCGCGCGATCGGCGCGGTGCGCGCCGCCGTGAGCCGCACGAGGTCCGCCGGATCGAGCGCGAGCTCCAGGCCGCGCCGCCCCGCGCTCACGTGGATCGTCGGCAGCGCGAGCGCGTCGGCGTGCACCACCGTCGGCAGCCGACGCCGCTGGCCGAGTGGGCTGATGCCGCCGAGCACGTAGCCCGTCGCGCGCTGCGCCGCGTCGGCCGCCGCCATCTCGGCCCGCTTGCCGCCGAGCGCCGCGGCGAGCGCCTTGAGGTCGAGCGAGCGGTCCACCGGCACGAGCGCCACCGCGAGCGCGCCGTCGACGGACGCGACGAGCGTCTTGTACACCGACGCCGGCTCCACGCCCAACGCCTCCGCCGCCTCGAGCCCGTACGACTCGGCGGCGGGGTCGTGCGCGTAGCTCAGGAGCTCGAACGGGATGCCCGCCTTTCGCGCGGCGTCGACTGCAGGAGTCATGTCTTGGAACAGCGGCGCTGGTACGTCGGCGCTGATGCTGCGGCGCTGATACTGCGGCGCTGAAAACGCGTGGTATCAGGCCCGCCGTTCCAGCGCCGATTCATCAGTGCCGAGGCTTCAGCGCCGCCTCATCAGATTCCCACCGCCTTCCGCCACAGCTCCGCGATCAGCGCATGCCCCGCCGGCGTCGGGTGCACGCCGTCGCCGAGCCAGTACGCGGGGCCCGTGCGCGCGGCCGCGGCGTCGAGCGGCTCCTGCAGCGCGACCCACGTCGCGCCGGCGCGGTCCGCGACGCGTCGCGCCGCCGCGCGGCGGGCGTCGAAGTCCGGGTGCCACGACGCGTCGACCGAGCCGGTGACGAGCACGAACGGCTCCATGATCACGAGCCGCGTCGACGGCAGCGCGGTGCGCGTCGCGGCGAGCAGCGCGGCGTACTGCGACTCGTAGTCGGCGAGCGTGCCGTTGTACCGGCCGTTGCGCATGTGCCAGTAGTCGTTCACGCCGATCAGGATGCTCAGCACGTCCGGCTTCAGCGCGATCGTGTCGGCGTCCCACCGCGCCTGCAGGTCGGGCACGCGGTTGCCGCTGATGCCGCGGTTGAAGAAGCGCCACGCCGGGTCGGGCACGTCGCGCAGCACGCCGGCGGCGACGAGCAGCGGGTAGCCGCCGCCTAACGCGGGCGTCGCGTTCGCCGCGGCGTTCGTCTTGTTGCGCCCGACGTCGGTGATCGAGTCGCCCTGGAAGAGCACCGTGCCCGGCGTCACGCGGCCGCCGGCGGCCCGGCTGGCGACGCGCGACGTGCCGCCCGGCACGGTCTGCGACGCGGACGTGCACGCGCCGACGACCGACGCGGCGGTCGCGAGCGCGGAGAGGCGGAGGAACTCGCGGCGGGAGGTCTCGTTAGGCATGGGCCCGGGGTGAGAGGCGGCCGAAAGGTGACCTCGGCCCGCGCGGCGGGCAATTCCGCCGACTCACCCGCGCGTGGGAACGCCGCCTGCGATGCGGCCCTCCGTCTCTCGCAGCGGAGGAGCACATGGCACGAGCACGGGGCAGGGGCGACGAGCACGCGCCGCGGCGCGACGGGCCCGCCGGCGCCGGAGCCGGCGCGTCACTCGGCGCGCGCGACCCGCACGGACACGCGACGGGGCAGCAGTCGGGCGGCAAGCGCCCCGCCGTGAAGACCGGCGCCGCGAAGAAGGCGCCGAAGAAAGGAGAGAAAGGGTAGCGCCGTCAGAACTCGCGGCGCTTCATCTCCTTGAAGAACGCCGCGCGCTCGATGTCCTGCTCGTCGCTCGCTGCCGCGTCCGGGCGCTGCGTCGCCTTCAGCGTGGGGTCGTACACCTTCGCCTTCTTCGTCTGCGCCTTCTCGACCTTCGCGACGTTCTTCTTGATGAGCTTCGCGAGCTGGTTGTCCTTCATCGGAGTCGGGGGCGTGGGGGTGGGGGAGTGACGAAAGGTGCGACCGTCGCGCGCGTCCGGACAAGGACGATCGGCGTCACGGGATCGTCAGCGGCTCGCCCGGCGCACGCACATCGCGGCGAGACGGATGCGCAGCGTGTCGGTCACGCCGGGGCGCACGGCGACCGTGAACCGGCGCGGCTGGTAGCCGGTGCCCGTCGCCTCGACGACGTAGCGGCCCGCGGGGAGCTGTCCGGTGCGCGCTTCCTGGTGCGCCATCGCCAGCGCGGTCGCCGCGCCGGAGGACCGGCCCACGCGCACCGGTCCCTCGGGCGGCGTCAGCTTCTCGTCGGCCGGCAGCACGCGCACGACGAGCGCGCCGGTGCGGGTGGCGGGTCGGCGCGGCGCCTGGCCGCGGTAGACGGCGACGCTCGGCCGCGCGCCGCAGAAGCCGGCGACCGGCACGACGCGCGAGGAACGGGACGGACCGTTGTGGCAGGCGGCGACGAGCACGAGGCTCGTCGCCGCCGCGGAGGTTGCGAGACGACGGATCAGGGAAGTCGAGAACGGCACGCCGGGCATACCCAACCGTCCGCGACGGGGTTCCCGCGGGCCGTGACGAGAGTCACCGGGTCACTTCGGCAGCTCGAGCGGCCGCGGGCCCTCGGCGAACAGCTTGGTCACGAAGCGCTGTCCCTCGCCGATGCGCTCCACCTCCACCGCCACCGACTCCACCGCCTGCTCGATGCGCGACATCCGGTCGAGCAACTCGGGCGGGATGGGCGCCGGGAGCGCGACGGGCTTCTTCCACAGCCGCCGCGCCCACGCGATGGCGAGCGGGAACAGCACGAAGATCGTGAAGACGATCGGGATGATGAACACCTCGTCGGGCGGGCCGTTGCGCACCGGCGGCCTCTCCGGCTGGATCGCCCCCGGGATCCCCGCCGCCTGCGCGATCGCCTCGTCCGTCGACGCGATCTGCTTGTTCACCGACGCGATGCGCTGATCCACGTCGGCGAGCTGCGAGCGCAGCCCGGCGCGGTCCGCATCGTCGAGTGGCGCCCCCTCCTGCTGCTGCAGCCGCTGGGCGAGCTCGCCGCGGCGGTCCTGCAGCCCCTCGAGCTGGTTCGCGAGCTCGCGTCCGCGCGCCTTCAGCGCCTCGTACACCGCGGTCGGGCTCCCGGCGGCCCCTTCCACGGTGATGCGGCCGCCCTGCACCGTGACGGTGGGGACGGGCGGCGTGGGCGGGGTCGGCGGCGTCGGTGGCGTGGGCGGTACGGGTTCCTGCATCGGCGCGTCTCCGGGGTCGTGGGCAGTGCGGGAGTAAAGATACTGCCCCGCGCCACTACGCCACGCCGGCGCGCGGGGGTTTCATCCCGTTAGGCGAGCGCCTCAGTCGCGCAACGAGAGCACCAGAGATACTTTCTCGCATCCCGTCTCCGTGCCCCCGGCGGGGCGGTCCTCACCGGAGGCCCATGGTCCGCTACCTCTTCAGGCTCTTCGTCGCCGGCCGCTCGTCGCGGTCGCTCCAGGCGATCGCGAACCTGCGCCGCATCGGCGAGGAGCGGCTGCAGGGACGCTACGAGCTCGTCGTGGTGGACGTGCTGGTGGACCCGGAGAGCGCGGAGGCGGCGCGCGTCCTCACCACGCCCACCGTCGTGAAGGAGGCTCCCGGCCCGATGCGCCGAGCGACCGGCGACCTCTCCGACGCCGAGCGGGTGCTGTACGCGCTCGACCTCATCGAAGGACCGACCAGCGAGCTCGCATGACGTCATCGTCCCCCACGAATCGCTCCGGGGAGGTGACGCGTCTCCCGACCGGCATCCCCGGCTTCGACATCATCGCCGGCGGCGGCCTCCCGCGGCAGCGCGCGACGCTCGTCGCCGGCACCGCGGGGAGCGCGAAGACCATCTTCGCGACGCACTTCCTCGCCGGCGGGATCACCACCGCCGGCGAGGCCGGGGTGTTCGTGACGTTCGAGGACGCCCCCGAGGACGTGCGCCGCAACGTCGTCAGCTTCGGCTGGGACATCCCGGCGTGGGAGCGCGCGGGGAAGTGGACGTTCATCGACGCCACGCCGGACCCGAGCGAGCCGCTCACCGTCGTCGGCGCCTACGACCTCGGCGCGCTCGTCGCGCGCATCGAGCACGCGGTGAAGCGCACGCAGGCGACGCGCGTCGTGCTCGACTCGCTGAACGCGCTGTTCCTCCAGCACCCCGACCGCGCGATGCTCCGCTCCGAGCTGCTGCGCCTCACCACGGGGCTCAAGCAGCTCGGCGTGACGCTCGTGTTTACCGGCGAGCGCACCGCGGACTACGGCGAGATCACGCGCTTCGGCATCGAGGAGTTCGTCGCCGATAACGTCGTCATCCTGCGCAACGTGCTCGCCGACGAGCGGCGCCGTCGCACGATGGAGATCCTGAAGTTCCGCGGCGCGCACCACGAGCGCGGCGAGGTGCCGTTCACGATCCAGGACGAGGGCATCGTCGTCATCCCGCTCACGGCGCAGGAGCTCACGCAGACGTCGAGCACCACGCGCATCAGCTCGGGCATCCCGGAGCTCGACGCGATGTGCGGCGGGGGATTCTTCCGCGACTCGATCATCCTCTGCTCGGGCGCCACGGGCACCGGCAAGACGCTCCTCGTCACGCAGTTCCTCGCCGGCGGCTTCGCGCGTGGGGAACGATGCCTGCTATTCGCGTTCGAGGAGAGCCGGGACCAGCTCTATCGCAACGCCGAGGCGTGGGGAATGGACTTCCAGAGCGCGGAACGCGACGGGCTGCTGCGGGTGGAGAACACGTACCCGCACGCGATGCCGATGGAGGACCACCTCGTCCGCATGCGGCGCCTCGTCGACGAGTTCCGGCCGAGCCGCGTCGCGGTCGACTCGCTGTCGGCGCTCGAGCGCGTGTTCACGCTGCGCTCGTTCCGCGAGTTCGTCATCAGCTTCACGTCGTTCCTGAAGCAGAAGGAGACGGCGGGGCTGCTGACCTCCACGACACCGAACCTGCTCGGCGGCGGCAGCGTGACCGAGAAGCACATCTCCACGCTCACCGACTCGATCATCCTGCTGCGCTACGTGGAGCTCGACGGTCAGCTGCGGCGCAGCATCGCGATGCTGAAGATGCGCGGCTCGCTGCACGACCACGACATCCGCGAGTACGAGATCGACGGCACGGGGATGCACATCCGGTCGCAGTTCCGCGGCGTGCACGGCATCCTCTCCGGCATGCACACGCCGATGGCCGACGCCGCGGCGAACGAGGGGGCGGACGCGGGAACGTGAGCGGCGTCATGCGCCCCGAGTCGCCGCCGTCGGACGGCGCCGCACCGCAGCCGCCCGCGCAGGACGTGCTGCGCGGGATCGTGGAGCATCTCGCCGACGGCATCGTCGTCGTCGACCGCGCGGGGACGATCCGGTTCGTGAACCCGGCGGCGGAGGCGCTGTTCCAGCGGTCGGCGGACACGCTCGCCGGCGCGCCGTTCGGCTTCCCGCTCGTCGCCGGCGGGACGACGGAGATCGAGGTCGTGCGCCGCGGGGACGTCGTGACGGCGGAGCTGCGCGCCGTCGACATCGTGTGGGACGGCGTGCAGGCGTCGCTCGTCTCGCTGCGCGACGTCACCGACCGCAAGCTGGCCGAGGAGCGCGAGCGGCTGCTCGGCGAGGAGCGCTCGGCTCGCCTGCAGGCGGAGGCGGCGAGCCAGGCGAAGAGCCAGTTCCTCACGATGATGAGCCACGAGCTGCGCACGCCGCTGAACGCGGTGCTCGGCTACGCGGACCTGCTGTCGCTCGGCATCGGCGGGCCGCTCACCGACGCCCAGCGGCAGCAGCTCGAGCGCATCGTGGCGAGCGGCCGGCACCTGCTGGAGCTCGTGAACGAGATCCTCGATCTCGCGCGCGTCGAGGCGGGACGGCTCACGGTGACGCGCGTGCCGATCGCCGTCATCCCGGCGGTGGACGCGGCGCTCGTGCTCGTGCAGCCGATGGCGGAGGCGCACGGCCTCACGCTCTCCGCGCGGGTGGACCGCGACGCGCGGCTCGTGGTGCTCGCCGACGAGCACCGCGTGCGGCAGATCCTCGTGAACCTCCTGTCGAACGCGGTGAAGTTCACGCCGGCCGGCGGGTCGGTGACGGTGGTCGTGGAGACGACGGCGCGGCCGGACGCGGAGGCGAAGCTGCACGGCGCTCGGCCGTGGATCGCGCTGCGCGTGCAGGACACGGGGAAGGGCATCGCGCCCGATCAGCTCGAGCGGGTCTTCGCGCCGTTCGTGCAGGGGGACCACGGGCTCACGCGCGGGCGCGACGGCTCGGGGCTCGGGCTCGCGATCAGCCGGCGGCTGGCGCGGCTCATGAGCGGCGACGTGACGGCGCGCAGCACCCTCGGGGAGGGGTCGACGTTCACGGTGTGGCTGCCCGCGGCCGACGCGCCGCCCGCGCCCGGGCGGCTCGCGTCGCTCAGCGGACGCGATCCGGTGGTGCGCGGCATGGGCGAGGTGGGCGACGCGCTGCTCCGCGAGGTCGAGACGATCGTCGACACGTTCGTGGAGCGGTTGCGCGTGGAGCCGGTGGCGGACGCGGCGCGCGACCTCCGCTTCTCGCAGCTCGCCGACCACGCCGCCACGCTCGTCGCCGACATCGCCGGCGCGCTGATGGTGCTCGAGGACTCGGCCGGCCAGCCGTCGTCGATCCTCGACGATGGGGCCGACATTCGCCGGCTCGTGGCGGAGCGCCATGGGCAGCAGCGCGCGCGGCTCGGGTGGACCGAGGACGAGCTGCGGCGCGAGTACGTGGTGCTGCGCGAGGAGCTGCTGCGCGCCTGCCGCCGCTGCTTTCCGCGCGACGACGACGAGCGCGTCTTCGAGGCGACGGTGGTGCTCGGCCGGTTGCTCGAGGACGCCGAGCGGTGGAGCCTGCGGGCGCTGGCGCAGGCGAGCAGCGAGGGGCCCGTCCGCTGACGCTCAGCTCAGCAGGCGCTTGCTCACGACCGCCTGATCGAGCCGCGCCGCGAGCTCCGCCTCGCTGAGCGACTCCCACTGCGGCGGGATGGGTGCGAGCCGCCGCGTCTCGTGTCCGGTGCCGCTGACGTCCTCGTAGACGAGCCACCCGTCGCGCCACCGATCGGGGAGCAGGTCGCCGGGGCGCATGCGCGGCCGGGTGCCGCCCGGCGTGCGGCGGTCGGCGCTATGCCGCCGCTCGAGCACGGGCGGGTCGTCGAGCGACTCGATGGGCGTCACCCGGCGATCGGACCGCCGCCGCTCGGCGGCCTCCTCGTTCGGGCGCACGTCCCACACGCGCCACTGTCGGCCATCGGGTGCTCGGAACTCGCGGACGGACATCGCGTCGCCGGTCGGTCTGGAGAGGGAGTCGGTGTAAATCAGCGCCGTTCGAGACGTGGCGCTCATGAAAGCCCCGGGCCAGCGTGACGGCACTCACGAAATGCTTCCCTTCTCGACCCAACTCCGGACGAGCGTCCACACCTCGTCGTCGACCGCCACGCCGTCGCGCAGACTGACCTCGCGCGTGCGGAGCGCCCGCTCGCCGGGATAGCGCGCGCCGGTCGCGTGGTGCAGGTCGTCGACGACCGCGTCCACGATCGTCGAGCCGGGTCCGTCGCCGAGCGCGGGGTCGATCGCGAGGAAGAGCTGGGAGAGCCCGCTCTCGCGCGCCGGGTCGGTGGGGATCTCGTGGGTCGCCCGCCCGCCGGCGAGCAGCGCGGCGACGAGGTCGAGCACGAGCGACAGCCCGCTCCCCTTCCAGTAGCCGATCGGCAGGACGCGCCCCGACCGCTCGATGCCCGCAGGGTCGGTGGTGAGCGCGCCGGCCTCGTCGAAGCCGCCCGGCACGGGGAGCGGCTCGCCGCGCCGGCGGTGCGAGGCGAGCGCGCCGTAGGAGAACTGCGACATGGCCATGTCGAGCACCACGTGTCCGTCCGCGCGCGGCACGGCGACGACGAGCGGGTTGTTGCCGAGCCTCGGCACGGCCGAGCCCCAGGGCGGCATGTTGGGGAGCGTGTTCGTCCAGCAGAGCCCGACCACGCCGGCGTCCGCGGCCTGCCAGCCGTAGGTGCCGCCGCGCATCCAGTGGTTCGTGTTGCCGAGCGCGACGCAGCCGACGCCGTGCGCGCGGGCGAGCGCGATCGCGCGGTCCATCGCGCGGCCCGCGTTCAGCGGCCCGGCGCCGCGCCGACCGTCCCACCGCTCCAGCGCGCCGTGCGTGGCCAGGGTGACCGGTCGCGCCGCGGGATCGACGACGCCGTCGCGCACCATGCCGACGAACCGCGGGACCCGGTCGAGCCCGTGCGACGCGACGCCGTCGCGGCTCGCGTCCGCGAACACGCGCGCGCACTCGGCCGCGTCGTCGGCGGGGAAGCCTAACGACGTTAGGAGCGTGGCGAGCGTGTCGCGGAGCGTGTCGTATGGGATGCGCATCGGGGGCTTACGGCGGGGCGAGCTGACGGCTGACGGCGGGACGCCTGACGGCGGGACGATCGACTGCGGGACGACCGACTGCGGGACGATCGACTGCGGGACGATCGACTGCGGGACGATCGACTGCGGGACGATCGACTGCGGGCGCCGACGCGTTGTACGAGATCCGTGGCGCGCCGGTTTGGTACCGGTGCGCGTTCAGCGCATAGCACCTTGGGCGAAGGGGGGGGAGCCCCCCTGGTAACTACGATCCCGCGCGCGCTCCCGCCGTAGACATCCCGCCGTAGACATCCCGCCGTAGACATCCCGCCGTTCGTCGTCCCGCCGTTCGTCGTCCCGCCGTCAATCGTCCCGCCGTCGAATTTCCTCACGCCTCCGGGTCGGGATTCCACCAGCACGGCCCCTTGTCGCGCCGCGCGTCGATCGCCCGGCGGCGCACGTCGTCCATCTCGTCGGGCGAGAGCGGGCGGAACGAGCGCGCGGCGGCGAACGCGGCGTCCTGCTCGTTCGTGAAGCTCATGCCCAGCAGCGCGACGTCGGGGTCGAGCGTGAGCGTGTAGTGCAGGCATTCGGCGACGCCGAGCCGCGGGAGCGTCGCGACGCCGGCGTCGGCGCCGCCGGAGGAGAGCTTGCCCCGCGGGCGCTCGGACAGCGGCTGGTTGTACCCTACGGAGTCGCCGAGCAGCTTGCCCGCGCCGAACGTCTTGAAGCACACCGTGCCGACGTCGCGCGCGCGGGCGAGCGGGAGGATCTCCTCCACGTAGCGCGGGTCGACGAACGGCCCGACGGGGAACATCGCGACGTCGCACAGGTCCGCGTCGAGCGCGGCGCGCAGCACGTCGGGGCTGTGCGACGAAATCCCGCGGAAGCGGGTCTTCCCCGCGGCGATGCACTCCGCGAGCTGGTCGAACCCGCCGCCGGGCGCGGCGAGCCGGTCGAACGTCGCCATCGACGACAGGTTGTGGAACACGAACGCGTCGGCGAACGGGAGTCCGAGCCGCGCGAGCGACGCGTCCACCTGCGGGCCGACGGGTGCATCGAGCTCGTCGATCTTGTCGATGACGAACACGTCCGCGCGCGCGTACCGCTCGTCGCGCAGCGCGAGGCCGACGATCTGCTCGGAGTAGCCGTCCTCGTAGTTCGGTGCGGTGTCGATCACGTTGAGCCCCGCGTCGAGCGCGCGGCGCGCGGTGGCGACGCACGCATCGAGCGGCACGTTGGGATCGGCGACGTCGCCGATGCCGAGCGCGGTGGCGCGGAAGCCGGTGCGGCCGAGAGGGCGGCGGGGAGAGAAGCGAGGGGTGGTCATGTGCGGAGTCGGTGGAGCAGCGTGCGCGCGTTCGTCCACGCGGCGCCGAGCGCGGTGTTGTCGAAGATGCACCACGCGTCGCCGGCATGCGCGCGCAGCCGCGCGGCGAGCGCATCGAGGTACGCGTCGTCGTAGTTCGAGTAGTAGATCCGCGGCGCGCCGTGCAGCCGATAGTACGCGAACCCGTCGAACCCGCCCGGTTCGCCGTCGCCCGCCGCCCGTGGCGGATCGGCGGCGACGCGCGCGATCCGCGCGTCGCGCAGCATCGACTCGGCCGCGGGGGTGAACCAGGTGGCGTGTCGCGGCTCGATCGCGACGGGGCCGTCGTGGCGCGCGCGCAGATCGGCGAGGAACCGCGTCGCGACTCGGGGGTCGAGCGCGAGGCTCGGCGGGAGCTGCACGAGCAGGCATCCGAGCGTCTCGCCGAGCGCGGCGGGGCCCGGGAGGAACGCGTCGAGGAGGTCGGCCGCGTCGGCGAGCTTGCGCTCGTGCGTGATCGTGCGTGGGATCTTCACCGCGAAGCGGAACGATGCCGGCACGCTCGCCGCCCACCGCGCGTAGCTCGACGGGCGGTGCGGCCGGTAGAACGACGAGTTGATCTCGACCGCGGGGAGCACCGCCGCGTAGCGCGTGAGGTGCGTGCCGGCCTCCGGCGGCGGGAAGTGCGGCTGCTCCTCCTTCGGCAGCGACCATCCCGCGGTGCCGACGAGATACCGCGTGGTGTTAGGCACCCGTCAGGCGCGGAGCAGGTGGCGGAGCGTGGCGGCGTTGCGCACGGCGTGGCCGAATCCGTCGTTGTTGAAGTAGGCGAACACGTCGCGCCCCTGCGCGTCCCATTCGCGGACGCGGTCCGCCCACCACCGCAGGTCGTCGTCGGAGTACGAGCCCGCGTAGAGGTGCTCGCGGTCGGGACCGTGCAGCCGCACGTACACGAACCGCGCCGTGGCGCGCAGCACGCACGGCAGGTGCGCCCCGCTCATGACGCAGTACGCGGCGTCGTGGCGCTCGAGCAGGTCGAGCACGCGCCCGGTGTGCCAGCTCGGGTGCCGGAGCTCGACGGCGACGCGGAGTCCGGCGGGCAGGCCGGCGAGGAAGTACGCGAGGCGCGGCTCGTCGATCGGCTGGTGCGGCGAGAGCTGCACGAGCAGCGGCCCGACGCGGTCGCCGAGCCGCGCGAGGTCGCGCGCGATGCGCGCCGTCCACCGCTCGGGACCGTACAGCCGCCTAACGTGCGTGAGTAGTCCGGGCGCCTTCACGCTCATCGAGAACCCCGCCGGCAGCCGCCGTCGCCACGACGCGAACGCGCTCGCCCGCGGCCACCGGTAGTAGCTCGCGTTCAGCTCGACCGTGGCGAAGTGGCGCGCGTAGACGTCGAGCCGCTGCCGCGGGAGGAGCCCCTCCGGATACAGCACGTTCGTCCAGTGGGCGTACGACCATCCGGAGGTGCCGACGTGGATCATGTCTCGGTGGGGCGGCGCTGGTACTGCGGCGCTGGTACTGCGGCTCCGATACTTCGGCGCTGGTACTGCGTGGTATCAGCGCCGCAGTACAGAGCCGCCTCACCAGCGCCGACGTATCAGCGCCGCCTCAATGCCGTTTCCCGTCGTCGGGGTGACACGCGAGATCGATCACGACGGCGCTCGCGAGGACCAGCACGTCGTCCTCGCCATCGGCGACGTCGATGCCGTACGTGTCGGCCCACGTGAACCACCGCTTGGAGACGACGGCCGCGACGCGTTCGCCGCGGCGCAGCTCGTACTCGTGGTCGACGAGGTCTCCCTCGGCCTCGAGGTCGTCCGGGCCGGGGACGTCGACGGTGAAGCGGTGGTGGAAGAACGAGAACAGCTCCCGCTTGACGACCGCGGCGAGGCGGCCGTCGCGCCAGATCTCGTACGTCGGGCTCCAGTTGAAGACCTTCTGCTTGATGAACGCGAGCTCGTTGCCCGCCATGTCGCGGAACGCGAGCTGGTCGCCGAAGCTGAACGCCTTGCCGTCGACGAGGAAGACGTCGTTCCCCGCCTCGTCGCGGACGGTGAAGTCGTCGCCCCAGCTCAAGAGCTTCTGTCGGAGGACGTAGCGCATGAGTTCTGGTGAGGCGGCGCTGATACGGCGGCGCTGATGCCTCGGCGCTGGAACTGCGGCGCTGGTACCACGCGTTACCAGCGCCGAAGCATCAGAGCCGTAGCATCAGCGCCGACGCTTCGGCGCCGCGGTCTTGGGTCAAGTCCCGAACGTCGCGCCGCGCCGCTCCTTGCCGAGCGCCGCCACGATCGCGCCTAACGAGAACACCGTCACGGCGGTGAGCGCCATCGCGTTCGCGTACGTCGTGCGGCCGCCGAAGATCGCCTCGATGTACGCGACGCCGCTGGCGAGCATCACGCCGACCTGGTACGCGAAGCCGGGAAGGAACCCGCGCACCGAGTCGGGCGAGAGCTCCGTGATGTGCGCGGGGATGATCCCCCACGCGCCCTGCACCATGAACTGGAGCAGGAACGCGCCGAGCGCGAGCAGCGGCACCGTCGGCGCGTACGCCCACAGCGGGATGCAGAGGATCGCGAGCACGAGCGCGGTCACGATCGTGCGCCGACGGCCGAAGCGGTCGGAGAGTCGCCCGAACGCGAGCCCACCGAGGATCGCGCCCACCATCGACAGCGCGGTGAGCGCCGAGCGCTCCTTCGGCGCGAAGCCCCAGTCGCGCTGCAGGAACGTCGGGTACATGTCCTGGGTGCCGTGCGAGACGAAGTTCATCATCGTCATCAGCACCACGAGGTACAGGAACAGCTTCCACTGCGCCGCGATGCCGCGACCGAGGCTCGACCAGGAGTCGTGCTTCGTGCGCTGCCACACCTCCGACTCCTGCACGCGCATGCGCACGAAGATCGCCAGCAGCGCGGGGAGCCCGCCGATGAAGAACAGCGGCCGCCATCCCCAGCGCGGGAAGACGAAGAAGTACACGATCGCGGCGAGGAGATAGCCGGTCGCGTACCCCTCCTGCAGCAGTCCGGAGAACAGCCCGCGCAGCCGTGGCGGCACCTTCTCCATCGCGAGCGACGCGCCGACGCCCCACTCGCCGCCCATCCCGATGCCGAACAGCGCGCGCAGCACGAGGAAGCTCGCGTACGTCGGCGCGAGGCCGGAGAGCACCTCGATCACCGAGAAGAACACGAGGTTGATCATCAGCGGCAGCCGGCGGCCGTAGCGGTCGGCCATGAGCCCGAAGATCAGCGCGCCGACCGGGCGGAATGCGAGCGTGAGCGTGATCGACAGGGCGATCGCCGCGTCGCTCTTGCCGAACTCGCGCGCGATCGCCGTGAGCGACATCCCCACGAGAAAGAAGTCGAACGCGTCGAGCGTCCAGCCGAGGAAGCTGGCCAGCACCGCGGCGCCGTGCCCCTGGCCGCCGGGCGTCGCGGGGGCCGTGTAGGGCGCTCGTGCCGTCGCCGAGGGAAGCGTCGTCGACATGTCCGTGGATCGGGGTGGGGAGGAGAGTGCGCGGAAGGTGGCGTCGTGCCACGCCGCCCACCAGTCGTCACCTCTCCCCGCGCCGCCTCAGTCCACGCGGACCGTGAACGCGTTCGATCGACCGTCGAGCCGCGCGCTCGGGCACGCGCCGTCGCCGCGGCACTCCTGCACGTGGTAGACGAGCCGCATCGCACCGTCCATCGCGCCGAACACCTCGCCGGTGCGCCCGTCCCACCCGTTCGGGCCGCGCAGGAGCAGCGTGTCGACGCGCGTCTCGCCCGCGGCGACGGCGATCTGCTCGTCGTGGCCGACGCATGCCCACGCGGGCCCGAACGCCGACCCCCACGAGCTGCGCGACGCGTCGACGAGCTCCACACCGTAGATCGGGTGCGGCGAATCCGGGTAGCAGCGGCCGAGGTAGAGCGTCCCCGCCGTGTGGTTCGTGAACCGGGCGACGACCGTGAACGCGAACTGCCGGTACGGGCCCTGGCCGGACTCGTAGCGCGCGACGTACGACGCGCGATCGGTCGCCAGCCCGGTCCGCGCCGGGTCGGTGAGGTCGAGCGTGCACGCGCCGAGCAGGAGCGCGGTCACGCGGGTGATGGGAAGCGACCAGGGCACTCGACGACTCCGGCCGGTGAGGGACGACGCGCTCTCCCCGTGAATACCAGGCGACCCCCGCCCGGGGTCACCACCGGCGTTAGGCGCGTCTATCTTCCGGCATGGACCTGACCTACACGGGTGGGCGGCTCGACCGCGCGGGGGCCCGGCGGAAGGACGAGGCGTGGGTGACCGCGCTGTGCGGACGCCCGGATCTGCGCGTGGTGCCGTCGTGGCGCGACCGGACGTTCGTGCGCCGGAACGGCGACGATGCTCCGGCGCCGGTGCTGCTCACTCCGGCGCTCGCCCGCGCCGCGGTCGCGTCGCCGCCGTCGGACTGGACGCTGCTCGGCCTCGACGACGACATGCCGGTGTTCGCGGCGGAGGTGGAGGAGCCCGCCGCGGCGGCGATCGCGGCGGCGGTGCCGGGCACCGAGATCGTGGAGCTGCGCCGCGTCGCGTCGACGCTCGCGCCGGCCGAGGCGGCGATGCTGGCGTACGCGCGCGGCATGCTGATCTGGCACCGCCGCCACCGGCACTGCGGCGTGTGCGGCGCCCCGACCGAGAGCCGACAGGCCGGGCACGTGCGCGTGTGCTCGGCGTGCGGCGCGGAGACGTATCCGCGCACCGACCCGGCGGTCATCATGCTCGTCGAGCGCCGGGTGCCCGGCGAGCCGGCGACGTGCCTGCTCGCGCACCACGGCCGGCTGGCGGCGGGGATGTTCTCCACGCTGGCCGGCTTCGTGGAGCCCGGCGAGAGCCTGGAGGAGGCGGTCGCCCGCGAGGTGCTCGAGGAGACCGGCGTGCAGGTGGGCGCGGTGCGCTACGTCGCGTCGCAGCCGTGGCCGTTCCCGGCGTCGCTCATGATCGGCTTCCGCGCCGTGGCGACGACGTTCGACCTCGTGATCGACCCCGACGAGCTGACGGAGGCGCGGTGGTTCACCGCCGCCGAGCTGCGCGGCGCGGGGGAGTGGGGGGACGAGGGGGCGGATCTGAAGCTGCCGCGGCGCGATTCGATCGCGCGGCGGCTCGTGGAGGGGTGGTTGGCGGAAAACTGAAACGGCGGGAAGAACTAGGGCGGGACGAACTACGGCGGGACGTCGAACGGCGGGACGAACTACGGCGGGACGTCTACGGCGGGATCGGGATGCGTTCAGTGGGATCCGGTGCGCGTCGGATTGGTGCCGCGACTCGTTCGGCGCATAGCACCTTGGGCGAAGGGGGGGAGCCCCCCCTGGGACCTAGGTACCCGCGCCCGCCGTTGGACGTCCCGCAGTCGATCGTCCCGCAGTCGATCGTCCCGCAGTCGATCGTCCCGCCGTTGATCGTCTCGTCCCGCGGTCGATCGTCCCGCCGTCCCGCCCCGCCCCCCGTCTCAGTCCCCGCGCCGGCCGTCCTCGATCGACAGCGGAATCGGCACCTCGCTGTCGACCAGCAGCGCGCACTCCTCCGGGATCGACGCCCCGCGGCAGCTCCGGGTGACCGCCGGGGCGTCGAACCCGGCCGCGGTGGCGGCGAGCGCGCCGTCGCTCAGGTAGAGGGCCACGCCGCCGGCGGTGGGGCTCGCGTCGGACCAGACCTCGACGTCGAGGTGGCTCGGTGGGCGGTGCCAGCGGGGCGAGTCGAGGAACCGCGACAGCGCGGCCACGAAGCCGGCCGCCTCGACGCCGTCGGCGAAGTGGACGACGTGGTACGTGCCCTGGGCGGCAGGGGTGCGCATCGGATCCTCCGTCGCTGGAGCGGCTCGGACGCCCGGAAGGGCGATCGGCCGTAGTCTAGGCGGTCGCGCGCGGGGGGCAACCCGCCGGCCGCGCCATCTGTCCAAGAGCGAAACCCGTCCCGCGCGCCAGCCGTAGCGACAGCACCAGGCCCCCTCCCTGTACGCTCCTGCCACACCCCCGGACGAGCCATGGTCAGCCTCAAGTACGCCACGCGTACCCTTCTGAAGACCCCGTTCGTGACGGCCGTCGCCGTCCTCTCGCTCGCCCTCGGCATCGGCGCGAACGCGGCGATCTTCTCGCTGTTCGACCAGATCCTCCTCCGGCCGCTCCCGGTGCCGCACCCCGAGCAGCTCGTGAACCTCACCGCGCCCGGCCCGAAGCCGGGGTCGCAGTCGTGCGGGCAGGCCGGCGACTGCGACGCGGTGTTCAGCTACGCGATGTTCCGCGACCTCGAGAAGGCGCAGACCGGCGTCTCGCTCGCCGCGCACGTGCGCTTCGGGGCGAACCTCGCGTACAAGGGGCAGACGCTGAACACGCGCGGCATGCTCGTGTCGGGATCGTACTTCCCGGTGCTCGGCCTCTCCCCCGCGCTCGGGCGGCTGCTCGGGCCGGGCGACGACCAGGCGGTGGGCGCGAACTTCGTCACGGTGCTGAGCTACCAGTACTGGGACACGAAGCTCGGCCACGACCCCGGAGTGTTGAACCAGGCGATCGTGATCAACGGCCGGCCGATGACGATCGTCGGCGTCGCGCCGCAGGGCTTCTCGGGCACGACGTTAGGCATCGAGCCGAACGTCTACGTGCCGATCTCGATGCGCGAGCAGATCGTGCCGGGCTGGAAGGGGCTCGACAACCGGCAGAGCTACTGGGCGTACCTGTTCGGGCGCCTGAAGCCGGGCGTGTCGCTGGCGCAGGCGAAGCGCGGGCTGAACGCGGCCTACCGGCCCGTCATCAACGAGGTCGAGGCGCCGCTCCAGAAGGGGATGAGCGAGCCGACGATGAAGCAGTTCCGCGCGAAGCAGGTCGGCGTCGAGCCGGGAGAGCGCGGGCAGAGCTCGATCCATCGTGAGGCGAGCACGCCGCTCATGCTCCTGTTCGCGATCACCGGCATCGTGCTGCTGATCGCGTGCGCGAACATCGCGAACCTGCTGCTCGCGCGCGGCGCGAACCGCGCCGGCGAGATGGCGGTGAAGCTGTCGTTAGGCGCGGGGCGCGCGCAGCTCATGGGACAGCTGCTCGTGGAGTCGATGCTGCTGGGCATCGTGGGCGGCGTGGTGAGCCTCGTCGTCGCGCGCTTCACGCTCGTCGGCATCATGGGGCTGCTGCCGCCCGACGCGCTGCAGACGGTGCACGCGACGCTCGATCCGGCGGTGATCCTGTTCGCCGGCGGCGTGTCGATCGTGACCGGCGTGCTGTTCGGCATGTTCCCCGCGCTCCACAGCACGCGGCCGGGGCTCATCGGCACCATCCGGTCGAGCGCGGGGCAGGTGGCCGGCGGCGCGCGCTCGGCGTCGCGCTTCCGCACGTCGCTCGTCACGGCGCAGATCGCGCTGTCGATGACGCTGCTCATCTGCGCGGGGCTGTTCATCCGCAGCCTCGTGAACGTGAGCCGCGTGGATCTCGGCATCAAGACCGAGCGCGTCGTGCAGTTCGGCATCTCGCCGGAGCTCAATGGCTACTCCAACGCGCGCTCGGCGGCGCTGTTCGAGCGGCTCGAGCAGGAGCTCTCGTCGATCCCCGGCGTCAACGGCGTGACGGGCGCGATGGTGCCGCTCATCGCCGGCGACAACTGGGGGAACGACGTCTCGGTCGAGGGCTTCAAGAAGGGACCCGACACCGACGCGAACGCACGCTTCAACCAGGTGGGCCCGGGCTACTTCCGCACGCTGGGCGTGCCGCTGCTCGCGGGGCGCGAGTTCACGCAGGCCGACATCGTCGGCGCGCCGAAGGTGGCGATCGTGAACGAGGCCTTCGCGAAGAAGTTCGGGCTCGGCCGCCAGGCGGTGGGCCGGCACATGGGCACCGGCGGGCGCGACGACCAGTCGAAGATGGAGATCGAGATCGTCGGCCTGATGCACGACGCGAAGTACAGCTCCGTGAAGGACGACATCCCGCCGCTGTTCTTCCTGCCGTACAAGCAGGACAGCACGGTGGGCTTCATGAACTTCTACGTGCGCACGTCGCTCGCGCCGGATCAGCTGCTGCGCACGATCCCGGCGGTCGTGAAGCGCCTCGACCCGAACCTGCCGCTGGAGGATCTGAAGACGCTGCCGCAGCAGGTGAAGGAGAACACGTTCATGGACCGCATGATCAGCATCCTCGCCGTGTCGTTCGCCGTCGTCGCGACGCTGCTCGCCGCGGTGGGCCTCTACGGCGTGCTCGCGTACACGGTCGCGCAGCGCACGCGCGAGATCGGCGTCCGCATGGCGTTAGGCGCCGACGGCCGCCAGGTGCGCGCCATGGTGCTGCGCCAGGTCGCGTGGATGACGGTCCTCGGCGGCGCGGTCGGCGTGGCCGCGGCGATCGGGCTCGGCCAGGCGGCGAAGTCGCTGCTGTTCGGCCTCGCGGGCTGGGACCCGGTCGCCATCGGACTCGCGGCGCTCGTGCTCGCGGGCGTCGCGCGCGGCGCGGGCTGGGTGCCGGCGCTGCGCGCGTCGAAGGTCGAGCCGATCCGCGCGCTGCGGTACGAGTAGCCGCCTAACGGTTCGGCGGTCCCGCGGGCACGAGCACCGTGCGCGTCTCCGGACTCGGCTTGTAGCCATACCGGATCGCCTTCGCGCGCACGGTCAGCGGCCCGTCGAGCCGGAAGGGGCCCGCATACAGCTTCCACCGCGGGCTCGGGCCGCTGTCCGTCGTGTACGCGATCGACGCCCCCTGCGTAGGGTCGTAGATCTCGACCTCGGCCGGGCGGCTGAATGTCAGCGCGGTGTCACGCGTCGGGTGCTCCCAGTTCTGCGAGCCGCGGACGAGGATGAACGGGGCGGCGGTCGCCGGCTGTGCGCCGCCGGGCCACATCCGCTGGATCATCTCCGGTTCGTTGACGAGCCCCTGGTCGTCGATGAGCCGCATCCAGTGCGTCACCGCGTCCCGCATGCGCGCGAGCGTCGCCCGGTGCGCCGGGTCGCGCGACAGGTCGCGGATCTGGTGCGGGTCCGCCTCGGCGTCGTAGAGCTCCTCCGGCGGGCGCGAGTTCCGCAGCCAGAGCGCCGCCGGCCCGGCGAGCGTGCCCTCGGCGTGCATCCGCAGCAGCTCCTGCATGATCGGGCTCTGGTTCCGGAACGGGATGAACCCGACGTAGGGGAGCTCGGGCTGGAAGTTCCGGATGTACAGATACCGGGCGTCCCGCGCCGAGCGCATCATGTCGTACTCGACGTCCATGCGGTCGCGCGCCGCGAACACGTAACGAGGGGCGGGCGCGGCCCCCAGGCCGAACAGCACGCCTCCCTGCATGTGCGCCGGGACGGGCACGCCCGCGAGCGCGAGCACCGTCGGCGCGAGGTCGATGAAGCTCACCAGACGGTCGCTCACCGCGCCCGGGGCGAACGGCGGGTGGAGTGGCTTGGGCCACCGGACCATCAGGATCGACCGCAGCCCCGAGTCGTAGAGCGACCGCTTCGCGCGGGGCAGGCCGTCGCCGTGGTCGCTCCAGAAGAAGACGATGGTATTGTCCGCGAGCCCGTCCTCCTCGAGCTGCCGCAGCAGCGCGCCCACCTGCGTGTCCATCGCGGCGATGTTGTCGTACCACTGCGCGAGCGCCTCGCGCACCTTCGGCGTGTCGGGGTAGTACGGCGGCACCTGCACCTGCGACGGGTCGGTCACCGGACGCCGCCCCCGCAGCACGGCGGGGAACACCATCGACTCGTGCGTCGTCATCAGGTTGAAGACGGAGAAGAACGGCTGGCGCTTGTCGGGGCGGTTGCGCCAGTGCGCCTTGTCGCTCACGTCGTCCCAGATCGTGAACGGGGTCCCGAACTGATAGTCCGTCTTCACGTTGTTCGTCGTGTAGTAGCCGGCCGCGCGCAGGTACTCGGGAAAGGCCTTCACGTAGAACGGCGGTACCGCCTCGTACGGGCCCGGGAGGTCCTCGATCGTGTTCTCGCCGGTGCGCATGTGCTGCGCGCCGATCGCGTTCTGGTACATCCCGGTGATGATCGCGGCGCGGCTCGGCGCGCACACCGGCGCGGTCGTGAACGCGCGGGTGAAGCGCAGCCCCTCGCGGGCGAACCGGTCGAGGTTCGGCGTGCGCGCGACCCGGTCGCCGTACGCGCCGACGCGGAGGCTCAGGTCCTCCGTGGAGATCCACAGGATGTTCGGGCGCGCGGGCGTCTGCGCGGCGAGCGCGCCGGCCCTCAGGCACACGACGCAGATCGTTAGGCGGCGCCAGCTCGTCATCGGTGGTCACCGGGCTCGGGGACGTCCGCCGCAGTGCGGAAGCCCACGTGGAAGGACGCCGTCTCGGGCGTGGCGTGCGACCGTGCCGAGACGCGGTAGCCGTGGCAGAAGTCCGTGCTGCAGAGGAAGGAGCCGCCGCGTTGAACGCGCTCGCTCGCCGGCGTCGGCACGTAGGGCGCGTCGCGGTCGGCGTACGGGCGGTACCAGCTGTCGGTCCACTCCCACACGTTGCCGCCCATGTCGGAGAGGCGGAGCCGCGTCTCGCCGTACGCCCCGACGGGTGAGGTCATCAGGTGGCCGTCATCCGCCGAAGGGTGCTGGCGCGCGGCGCGGCGTGCGGGATCCGGCTCGCCCATGTGCACGGTGTCGCGCGTGGCGGCGAGCTCCCCGGTGTTGGCCATGTACCGTCCGGCGACGACGAGCCGATCGCCCCACGCGTACGGCGCGCGGCTGTCGACGGCGCCGCGCGCGGCGTGCTCCCACTCGACCTCGGTAGGCAGCCGGCGCCCCGCCCACCGCGCGTACGCGGCGGCGTCGCGCCATGACACCTGCGTCACCGGGTGGTCGTCGGGCGCGGGCGGCGTGCCGGGGCCTAACGGGTGGTGCCACGTGGCGCCGGACACGAGCACCCACTCGCCGGTGTCCGGATCCATCACGCCCGCGTCGCCGAATCGCTCGGCGTCGGTCACGTAGTGGGTCGACTCGACGAAGCGGCGGAACTGCGCGACGGCGACGAGGCGCCGGTCGAGGAAGAACGGGCGCACCCGCGCCGCGAACACGGGTCGCTCGTCGGGCCCGCCCCGCGTCGAGCCGACGTGCACCACGCCGCCCGGGACGTAGACCATCCCCTCCGGCGCGGCGGGCGGTGACGGCGCCCGCTCGGGGCGGCAGCCGGCCGCGACCAACGACGCGACCGCACACGCGGCGCGTGCGCGCCGGAGGAGAAAGCGGGGCGGTGCCACGAGGGCGGACGATGCTCGCCGCTCGTCACGCGCGCCAGGGTGCTCCGGGCGAGTCAGCCGGTCGCGGCGTCGCGCAGGAACCGCTCGACGTCGCGCCGCGAACGAAGGATGACGACGCGCTTCTCGGCGGCGACGGCGGCGAGCTTGCGCAGGACGCCCGGGCGGCGCGTGCGCGGGTAGTCCCAGATCCACCGCAGGAACTCCCACGTTAGGCGCTCCGGGCATCCGGGCGCCATGTCGGGACGCGTGCGGCCGGCGTAGCGCGCCGCGCGCCGCACCGCGCGCCACACGCAGAGCAGGCGCGGCAGGTCGAGGAACACGACGGTGTCGCACAGGGCGAGGCGGCGGTCGAGCGTGCCGCCGTAGTTGCCGTCCATGATCCACGCGTCGCCCGCCGCGAGCGCGTCGACCGTCCGCGTCCACTCGTCGGCCGGTGTGGGATCCCATCCCGCGCGCCAGTAGCACGCGTCGAGATGCACCACCGGCAGCCCCGTCGCCGCGCCGAGCCGCGTCGCGAACGTCGACTTGCCGGCGCCGCCGGATCCGATGACGAGCACGCGGCGCACGACGCGCCTAACGGCTCCAGTCGGGGCCGAGCACCTGCCGCAGGTGGTGCTCGAGGTGGTCGACGTAGTCGGCCATGAGGTGGTCGAGCGTCGCCGGCACGTCGGCGGGGACGGCGCGCCACCCGATCTCGTCCAGGTTGTGGCGGGCCCGCGGTCGCATGCGTGCCGCCTCGGGGGCGAGCGTCATGACGCGCGCGAGGTGACGGTTGTACGCGGCCCACAGCGCGACGAGATCCGTCCACGGCGCGCTCCGGTAGCCCTGCGCGTCCACCCACGCCTCCTGCGCGTAGCCGGGGAATGCGAGGTCGTCCTGCGCCTGCGCGCGCACGAAGCGGCCGTGGTTGTTCGCCGCCGAGTCGACGAGATGGCCGACGATCTCGCGCGGCGACCACTTGTCGGGTGCGGGACGGCGCGCGCTCGCCGCGTCGTCGATCGCGCCGAGCGCGCGCGTTGCGGCATCGACGACCTCGCGCAGACGGGCCGCGTACGGCGGCTCGGCGAACCGCTCCACGGCCCACCGGTGGCTCGGCGGCGTGAGCGCGTCGAGCGCGCGCGCGACGGGGAGCCAGAGCAGCTCGTGGTCGTGCTCGACCGCGGCGGCGCGCTCGGCGACGCGGGCGGCGAGGAACGCGCTCACCTTCCGGTACCACGCGTCCTCGTCGAGCGCGCGCGTGAACTCCACGGCGCGGCACACGGTGCCGATGATGTCGACGACGAGCCCCGTCTCCTCGCGCGCCTCGCGCGCCGCGGCCGTCTCCGCGCTCTCGCCGGCCTCGATGCCGCCGCCGGGAAGGAAGTGTCCCTTCGGCGTGCGCACGACGGCGAGGTCGCCGGCATCGTCGCGCACGAGGACGTAGGCGCTCGGGCGCTCGACGTAGTGGACACCGTCGAGCGTCGTGCCGAAGACCGGGACGTGGGTCATGGGACGCAATCTGCTAGAAGTACCCGCTGCAGTACCACCGCTGCGTCCGCGACGAGTACTCGCAGCCGCTGTACCTCGGCGGCGCCTCGCGCACCCGCAGCATGAATGCGTCGCCGCGCGTCCGGAACTCGAACGGGTGCGCGAGCGGCGACCGCGTCGGCGCGTCCAGCGCCGTCTCGGGCAGGTAGCGCGGCACGAGCTCGGCCAGGCTCGGCGGATACGCGCCATGCTCGGTGCGATAGCGCCCGAGCGCCGCGACGACCGGGGCGCCGAGCGCGCGCGCCACGCGGCCGCGCGCGGGCCCCACCGCGCGCCGCCCCCATTCCCCGGCGAGGCTCGCCCCATACACGCCGTACGCGAGCGCGGTGAGCGAGCCGACCGTGCGCAGCGTCGCGCGGACCGCGCGCCCGCCGGGCGGCCGCCAGCGCGCGAGCAGGGCGATCGCGGTGAGCGGCACGACCACCGCCGACAGCGCGACGCCGGCGCCGAGGAGGCGCGTGCGGGACAGCGCGTCGAGCGCGAGGCGGAGCGAGTCGGTGCCGAGCGCCGCGTCCATTCAGGTGCCTAACGCCGGTGGCGGCGCCGCGCGGCGGCGGGGGCGGTGCGTGCGCATGTTCACGTCCGGGCCGGTCCGTCGCGGAAGATGCATCCCGCCGCCGGCCGCCGCACGGGCGCGGTCCCCGCTCGTACATTTCGCGCATGACGCCCGATGACGCGCGCCGAGAGCTGGCCGCCGCCCCGCCCGATCCCGCCGAGGCGATCGCGCACGCGCGCGCGCGCAGCTGCAGCAGATCCGCACCGCCCTCACCGGCACGACCGGCGGCGCGCCGCCGCGCGCCGTGCTCGCCGAGCTGGCGCAGGGGCTCGCCGCCGAGCTGGCGACGCACTTCGACGACCTGCCGATGCACCCGTTCACGGGCCGCGTGCCGCGCGCGCCCGGCACGTGGGGCTGGCTCGTGCCGCCGCGCGCGGTGCCGCACCGTGTGGTGCTCGGCCGCTACCTGTCGCTCACCGTGCCGCAGAACGCGGGAAGCGGCTACACGGTCTGCGGGGCGCGCATCGCCGTCGTGGGACTCGGCGCCGACGGCGTGCTGCGCCGGGGCGAGCTGTGGGAGATGATCACGCTCCCCGAGGGCGTGGAATCGACGACCGACGCGCTGCCGTGGGACGACATGCGACTGCGCCGCGTGCCGTCGCGCGCGATCCGGCTCGTGCGATGGGGCGGCGACGCGCAGGCGGGCCGCATCGCGAGCCCGGCCGAGGTGATCGACGCGCTGACCCGCGTCGCATCGGCGGTCGCCGACGTGGCGGCGCGGGATCTCGCGCTGCTCGACCGATTGATGGGGGGTGCTGCCCGTTAGGCAGCGAGTCCTCGCGCTGGGACCGCGGAGGGCGGCCTCCTCGAGATGAACCGCCGAGGGCCGCAGAGGGCCGCAGAGAACGGCAACTGCTTTCTTACCACAGAGGACACAGAGGACACGGAGGAGAACCCTTCAAGAGAACGGGTTCCCTCTGTGTCCTCCGTGTCCTCTGTGGTTCGATACAAAGAGGCAGTCCTCTGCGGCCCTCTGCGGCCCTGTGCGGTTCAATTCAAAGGCGCAGCCCCCTGCGGCTCTCCACGGTCTCCGCGCCTCCGCGTGAGACACGCCGAGCCCGCATCCCTCAACGCGACGCCGGCACCCCGGCCACGATGCGCGTCACGAGCTCGCTCGACCGCTCGGCGGCGCGGCGCACGAACTGGGCGAACGTCTCGCGCGCCTTCGCGCCCGCGCCGTCGCTGATGCTGCGCACCACGAGCAGCGGCACGCGGCCCTGCTGCCAGCACACCTGCGCGACCGCGGCGCCCTCCATCTCCACGGCGAGCGCGTCGGGGAAGCGGCGCCGCAGGTCGCGGCGCACGGAGTCGTTCGCGAGGAACACGTCGCCCGTGAGCACGCCGCCCTCGCGCACGTGCCACCCGGTGCGCGCGCCGGCCACCGTGCGCGCGACGCGGAGCAGCAGCGTGTCGCCCGGGAAGCGCACGGGGTTGCTCGTGATCGCCGTGGCCGAGTCGTTCGTGGCGTTCGTCATGCCGCGCGCGTCCCACGCGCCGAGGTCGTGCTGTGCGGCGTAGCTGCCGAGCACCAGGTCGCCCGGCGCGAGCGTGGTGTCGAGCGCGCCGGCGACGCCGGTGAAGATCACGCGCCGCGGACGGTAGTGCTCGAGGAGCAGCGTCGTCGTCATCGCCGCGTTCACCTTGCCGACGCCGACGCGCGCCACGACGACGCGGCGGCCGGCGAGCAGCCCCTCGGCGAACTCGATCCCGCCGATCGTGCGCACGACCGGGTGCTGGAGCCGCGCGCGCAGCAGCTCCACCTCCACCGGGATGGCGCCGAGCACGGCGACCGTGGCCCGGCGCTCCTGGGCGCCGGACGCGACGGGGGCGCCTAACGAGAGCAGGAGCAGCCGCGCGCGGCGCGTCATCGCGGCGGCGTCAGCTCGTAGACGGCGATCGCCCGCGGCGCGCGCTCCTCGCCGACGCGCCACCTGCTGAACGTGATCGTCCAGCCGTCGGCGTCGAGCGACTCGAGGAAGCGGTAGCTGAACGGCCGGAACGGGTCGGACAGCAGCACGCGTCCGCCGGGGGCGAGGTTCGTCTCGAAGATCTGCCGCAGGTGCGGATGCATCGCGTCGCCGTAGGTGACGTCCGCGCCGAGGATGACGTCGTAGCGCGCGGCGTCGTCCCACGCGGCCCAATCGGCGGTGCGGTACTCGATTCCCGCGGCGCCGTTGCGCGCGCCGTTGTCGCGGCAGACCGAGAGCGCGACCGACTGCTTGTCGGTCTGCACGACGCGCGCGCCGAGCGACGCGGCGACGATCCCCGGCAGCCCCGTGCCCGCGCCGAGCTCCAGCACCCGCGCGCCGCGCATCGCGTCGCCGCGCGACGCTACCTCGTGCGCGAGCGCGATCGCGGCGGGCCACAGCACGACGCCGTACGGGACACGCGCGCGCTCCTCGCCGAGGAACCGCTGCTCGTCCTCGAACGACAGCACCTGGCCGGTGTGGAGCACGCGCCACTCGCGGCCGTTCAGCCGCAGCCGGTACTCGTCGAGGGGGATGTCGCCGGCGGTGGTGTGAAGCGTCTGCGGCATTCGATCGGGCGGAGGTTCGCCCGTAACCTAGCCGCTCATCGCCCCCGGATCGCGATCGTCGGATGGATCGCCGCGGCGCGCCGCGCCGGCAGCCAGCACGCCGCGACACCGACCGCGGCCATCACCACCGCGACGACGGAGAGCGTCACCGGATCGTACGGCGACACGCCGAACAGCAGCCCCGCCATCAGCCGCGTGACGACGAGCGCGCCGACGACGCCGAGCACGAGGCCGACGACGAGCAGCACGCCGCCCTCGCCGAGCACCATGCGATGCACCGCGGAGCGCGTGGCGCCGAGGCTCATGCGGATGCCGATCTCCGTGGTGCGCGCGCTCACCGAGAACGCGAGCACGCCCGCGATGCCGACCGCCGCGATGATGACGGCGAGGATGCCGAACGACGACACGAGCGCCGCGTTGAGCCGCCGCGGCGCGACGCTCTCCTCGCGGATCTGCCCGACAGTGAGCACGTGCTCGATCGGCTCGCGCGGCGCGACGGCGCGGACGACGCGCATCACGTTGGGCGCGAGGTTCGCCGCGACGCTGCCGGTGCGCACCACGAGGCCGCCGCCCTGAAAGACCGGCGTCTGCGCGAACGGCTGGAAGACGACGTTGCGCGGCTCGGCGTCGAGACCACCGTCACGCGTGTCGGCCACCACGCCGACCACCGTCATCCACTGGTCCTCCTTCATGCCGATGAACTGCAGCACCGGTCCCGTCCACGCGACGCGCTGCCCGATCGGGTCGCGGCCGGGCCAGAACTTCTCGGCCAGCGTCTTGTTCACCACGACGACGCGCGCCGCGCTGTCGCGGTCCGTCGCCACGAAGTCGCGGCCGGCGACCAGCGGGATCCCCGCCGCGCGGAAGTAGCCCGGGTCGGCGGAGCGGAGCTCGGCGTGCGGCTGCGCCTCGCCGGCGGCGAGCGCGCGCCCCTCGGCCTTCACGTCGAGTTGGAACTGCGTGGAGCGGAGCGGCATCGTCGAGCCCACGCCCACGGCCTGCACGCCGGGAAGTCCCTGCACCTCGTCGCTGATGCGCTGATACAGCGCGCGCGAGTCGGCGTCGCTGCGCTCGCCCATGATGAGCGGCACCTCCATCGTCAGCACCTCGCCGCGCTTCAAGCCGTCGTCGACGCTCGCGAGGCGCATCATCGTGCGCGTGAGCAGCCCCGCGCCGGCGAGCAGCACGACGGACACCGCGATCTGCGCGACGACGAGCGAGCGCTGCATGCGCTGCTTGCGCAGGCTGCCGCTGACGCGCGACACGCCGGCGGCGACCCACCCGCCGAGCGTGCCCTCCTTCGGCAGCCGCGGCGCGTACGACAGCAGCAGCGCGACGCCCAACGTCACGGCGACGGTGAAGCCGAGCACCATGCCGTCGATGCGGATCTCGTCGGCGCGCGGCGAGTAGCGCTCGGCGAAGCTCGTGAGCAGGCCGACGCCGCCGAACGCGAGCACGAGGCCCAGCAGCGCACCGGCGCTGGCGAGCAGCAGGTTCTCGGCGAGCATGAGGCGGCGGAGCGGCGCGGTGCCGGCACCGACCGCGGCGCGCACCACGAGCTCGTGCTCGCGCCGGACGCCGCGCATCAGCGTGAGGTTCGTGACGTTCGCGCACGAGATGATCATGACGAACACCGCCGCCGCCATGAGCAGCCCGAGCGTGAGGCGCGCCTTCTCGCCGAGCACCTCGCGGAACGGCAGCACGTCCACCTTGTAGCCCGAGCCCGGGTCGTAGTCCTGGACGAACTGCGCCTGCACCCGCCGGCGGATCGTCGCCACCTCGGTGCGCGCCTGCTCGACCGACACGCCGGGCGCGAGCCGCGCGATCATCTCGGTCATGCGGTGCGAGCGGCCCTGCACCATCGTCGCGCTCACGTGGTGCTCGCTGATCACCATGTTCATGAGCGCGTCGTAGCGGCCGGGGAAGAACGGCGCCGGCTGCGCCACGCCGACGATCGTCGCCGGCTTCCCCTCCACGCGCACCACCTGGCCGATCACCTTCGGGTCGCCGCCGAAGTGCGACTTCCAGTAGTCGTAGGTCAGCACCATCACCGGGGGTGGCTTCGGGCCGTCGTCGGCGTCGTTCGTCTGCCGGCCGAGAATCGTGTGCAGCCCCATGACCTGGAAGAAGTTGCCGGTCACGAGGCCGACGTTGATCCGCACCGGGTCGGTGCCGTCGGCGCGCAGCATGGTCAGCGTGAGCGGCGAGTACTCGGCCACCCCCTGGAGCGACTTCGCGCCCTGGCGGAAGTCGTTGATCTCGGGAACCGAGAACGCGATGTTCTCGCCCCCGGGTCCCTTGATGGACTGCCGCAGGTAGATCAGGCGGTCGCCGTCCCGGTGCGGCAGCGGCTTCAGGAGCACGCCGCGCACGACGCTGAAGATGGCGGTGTTGGCACCGATGCCGAGTCCGAGCGTGAGGACGACGGCGAGGGTGAAACCCCGGGCGCGCGTCAGGGAGCGGGCCGCGTAGCGGAGGTCGTGGAGGAGCATGGCGGGGCGGGGGGAGGACGGGATCGCCAACCTACGGTTCGGCGGAGCCCGGCGAAACGACTCACCGGCCGCCTTCACAGCTTCATGACATCGACGATCGACCGGCGCCGGAATCGACACGACGCGCGTCATCTCCTGTCGGCGTCCGCTCCGGACGGCGGACGGGGCCGTGCGAACCCGCAGGCGTCTCTCACACGGAGACGCCGAGGGCTCGGCGAACGGCACGGACCTGGGGTCCGGCTTCGTCGCACCGGGCACGTCGAGTGCGCCGGGCACGGCTCGTCGAAGGGGAGACGCGGATCTCGCGGATGACGCGGATCACGCGGAGAGCTACCAAGAATGTGTCGGTGTTCTCCGCGCGAATCCGCGTCATCCGCGCCATCCGCGTCTCCATGCGAGGAGCCGTGCCCCACGAAAGGCGCCGCGCTCCGCGTGAGACGGCTAGGCCGTCGCCCGGGCCCGCTCCAGCGCCGCGATGTCGAGCTTGCCCATGCCGAGCATCGCCTGCATCGCCCTGCCGGACGCGGCGGGGTCGGAGCCGCCGAGGAGGGAGCCGAGGGCACGGGGGACGATCTGCCAGGAGACCCCGTACCGGTCGGTGAGCCAGCCGCACCTCCCCTCGGCGCCGCCGTCGCGGGTGAGGGCGTCCCAGTACCGGTCGATGTCCGCCTGCGTCTCGCAGGTGACGACGAACGAGCTGGCGTCGGTGAAGCCGTTCTGAGGCCGACCGTTCAGGGCGAGGACCGGTTTGCCGTCGATCACGAGCTCCACCGCGATCGGCGGGGCGTCCGGGGCGCCGCGCATCACCGAGCCGACGCGGGAGTTCGGGAAGACGGAGACGTAGAAGCTCGCGGCGTCCTCGGCCTGGGACTGGAACCAGAGGCAGGGCTTGATGTCGAGCATGGGGCGGATCCTCGGAATGAAGTGGGTTCGGTATCGGGGCCTTCACTCCCGAGTCGGAGCCGAGGCTCGCAGCTCGACATGGCTGTGACGGGAGCCTACGGCAGCCAGACCGTGTGCTCGGCCGCGGGTGTGCGCGGCTTCGGCGGGGGCACCTCGGCCGGCTCGCCGACGTTGATCAGGGCGACGATCCGCTCGCCGTCGCGGACGCCGATCGCGGCCCGGGCCGCCGGGTCGTCCATCACCGCGCCGGACTTGATGTGGGTGCCGAGGCCGAGCTCCACGGCGGTGAGCGCGATGGTCTGCACGGCCATCATCGCCGCGGCATAGTCCTCCTCCCGGATCTCGGGGTTCTCGTTCTGCACCACGGCCACGGCGATCATCGCCGGGAGCGCGCGGTGCTCGCCGGCGACGGTCTCGCGGGTGGCGCGGGCCTTCTCGGGGTCCTCGATCTTGCGCGCCTTGCGGTCGCCGAGCGCGACGCCGTACGCGTGGCGCGCCTCGGGGCCGAGGACGTAGAAGCGCCACGGGTTCGTGAGCCGATGGTTCGGCGCCTGCGTCGCGGCGGCGAGGAGCGTCTCGATCTCCCCGCGCGTGACGGGGCGGTCGGTGAAGCGCTTGATGGAGCGGCGGGACTGGATGGCGTCTGAGGTTCGCATGCGGTCGAAGATACGCGCGAAGACAATCGAACCGCAGAGGACATCAAACGGCTTTTGACCACAGAGGACACAGAGGACACAGAGGAGAAACCTCTCTTGTTGGGTTTCCTCCGTGTCCTCTGTGTCCTCTGTGGTTCATACAAGAAAGGGGCGGTCCTCTGCGACCCTCTGCGGTTCGATGTCTCTAGCGGCGCTCGAATAGCAGATGGACCACGTCCGGCGTCGCGACGGTGCGGGCGAGGGTGAGGCCGTGGAGGTCGTCGCCGAGTCCGTCGAACGGGCGCTCGCCGGCGCCGAGGAGGATGGGGACGAGGCTGACGAGCATCTCGTCGACGAGGCCCGCCGCGAGGTACTGACGCGCCGCGCTCGCGCCGCCGCCGAGCGAGACGTCCCTGCCGCCGGCCGCCGCGCGGGCCTGGTCGAGCGCCGACTCGATGCCGTCGGTCACGAAGTGGAACGTGGTGCCACCCTGCAGCGCGAGCGGCTCGCGCGGGTGGTGCGTGAGCACGAACACCGGGTGATGGAACGGCGGGTCGTCGCCCCACCAGCCGTTCCACGGGGCGTCCGCGCGCCAGGGGCCGGGGTGCCCGCCGAACATGTTGCGTCCCATGATCGTGGCACCGACGTTCGCGTTCGAGTCCGCCACGATGCGCGAGCTCTCGTTGTCGATCCCACCCGTCATGCCATGCGCCTCGCGCCATACGGCGAGCGCGACGACCCACTCGTGCAGCCGCTCTCCGCCGGCGCCTAACGGTTCGGACACGCTCTGGTTCGGGCCGGCGAGGTAGCCGTCGAGCGACATGGAGAAGCGGAGGCGGAGCTTGGACATGGCGGAGATCACTCGGGCTCGTAGGTGAGCCGGCCGCGAACGACGCGGGCCGGCGCGGTGAGACGGTGCAGCTCGCTCACGCGTGCGTCGCGGATGTGCACGACCCGGATGCCGAGCCACGTGAGCACGTCGGCGACGAGTCGACGATGGCAGCGCCACCACAGCACCTCGGCGCACATCACGGCGGTGCGGAGACCACCCGAGAGCATCAGCAGCTCGAACAGCCCGTCGGCGAACGGCTCGGTGGCGACGTAGTCGGCGTAGGCGCGGAACGCGGCGTGGCGCCAGCCGGTGTTCGGCGAGTCGGGATCCGGACGACGCCGGCCGCCTAACGCTTCCATCCATCGGTACGCGACGCCGCGCTCGGCGAGCGCCGCCTCCAGCGCGGGGCCGGCGAACTGCGGCAGGCGTCGCGAGCCTGGGAAGCGGCGCACGTCGGCGACGAGCTCGATGTCGTATGCGGCGAGCGCGTCGCGGAACTCCTCGATCGGGCGCGTGGAGTGGCCGATCGTCCACACCGTCGCCGGCGCGGCGGCGAGCTCCGTGCCGTGCACGCCTAACGATCCATCACCGGCAGATACGCGCGCCACGGACCGACCGCTTCCCGGTACTGCTTCGCCATCACGCGCGCCGTCTGCGCGATGTGTCCCAGGTCGTGCGCCACCCACGTCGCGAGGAGCTGGCGCAGCGTCACGGTGCCGAACGCGGGGTGCTCGCCCTCGAGCGCGAGCTGCGCGTCGTCGAGGCGCCAGCCGGCGAGCGTGCGCAGGCTCTCGGCGCGCAGGCTCGCGAACTCGTCGAGCAGCTGGGCGAGCGACTTCCCCTCGCTCTCGCGGAACTGCGCGAGCCGATCGAACGGCACGAAGCGGCGGTCGGCACCCTGCGCGAGGATGATCTGCGCACGCGGGATCCAGTCGGCGCGCTCGCCGTGGATGAGATGGCCGAGGATGACGTACGGGCTCCACGTCTCGGGGCCCTCGGTCGCATCGGTCCACGCAGCGGGGAGCCCGGCGAGCATCGTGCGCAGCGCGGCGGGCGTCCGCTCGAGGACCGCCACGCCGTCGGTGAGGTCGAAGTCCATGCCGGTACACTATACTCCGGCACATGCGCTCCCGCTTCCGCCTCGGCCACGCGCTCGACCGCTACGTGCTCGGCGAGTTCGCGCGCGTCTTCGTGCCGACCGCGCTCGGCTTTCCGGTGCTCGTCTTCGTCATGGACCTGCTCCAGAACCTGGACAAGTACCTCGGCCGCCGCATCCCGAAGGCCGACCTCGCGCTGAGCTACGTGTACTGGCTGCCGGACACGATGTTCAACGTACTGCCGGCGGCGGTGCTGTTCGCGACGGTGTTCACGATCGGCGCCGTCACGCGCCACTCCGAGATCACTGCGGCGAAGGCGAGCGGCATCAGCTTCTACCGCTTCATCCTGCCGATCTTCGCCGGCGCGTCGTTCGCCATGGCGCTCGACCTCGGACTCGGCGAGATCGCGCCGCGGTGGAACGAGACGCGGCTCGCGCTCATCAAGGAGACGCGCTCCTCCGAGGGCAACGTGCGCACGCGGTTCGCGTACGCGGGCGAGAACGGGCGCGTGTACAAGGCCGCGCAGCTGGTCGTCGACTCGGGCTCCATGATCGTCGTCGAGATCGAGCGCAAGGGCACGGGCCCCGACTACCCGACGGCGCTCGTCGCGGCGAACGACGCGCGCTGGCGCGTGCCCCGCGGGTGGATGCTGCGCCGCGGCACGCTGCACCTGATGCCGAGCGACACCGTCGACGCGGCGTTCGCGTTCGACTCGCTCGTCGATCGGCAGATGCGCGAGCGGCCGCGCGACCTGATGCTGACGCCGAAGGCGCCGGAGGACATGGACTACGCGGAGCTGGGCCGCTTCATCGCCGCCCAGGCCCGCTCCGGCGCCGACGTGAATGCGCTGCGCGTCAGCCGGATGCTGAAGATCACCATCCCGGTGACCTGCGTGATCATCCTGCTCTTCGGCGCCCCCCTCGCCACGAGCACCCAGCGCGGCGGCGCGGCGTTCGGCGTCGGGCTCTCGCTCGGCACCACGGTCATCTTCCTCGTCCTCATCCAGCTCACCCGCGCCATCGGCGGCAAGGGCCTCGTCGTCCCCGAAGTCGCCGCCTGGATCCCCAGCGCCATCTTCGGATTCACCGGGTTGATCCTCCTCGCGCGGACGCGAACGTGACCACGACGCGAACGACGCTCGGGCCGACGCGGGCGGTACTGCGTCGACGATACGGCGCGATGAGGCGCAAACCTCGTCTCACACCGCGGCACTGCGCCGTATTGCGCGGTTCAGCGGTGTGAGCGCCGCGTGCGCTTCACAGCGCCGCATCCGTCAGCGCCGTACCGCCCGCGCCGTGCACGGCGCATTGGCGCAGCTCACGCCGTCGGAGGCCACTCTGCCGCCAGGATGCCGTACACCGCGACGTCCTCGAACCGCTCCCATCGCAGGTACGCCTCGCGGTGGACGCCCTCGAGGCGCATGCCGAGCTTCTGCATCACGCGACCCGACGCCGGGTTGCGGGTGAAGTGCCGCGCCTGCACGCGGTGCAGGCGAAGCGTGTCGAACGCGTACGCCGTCATGGCACGCGCCGCCTCCGTCGCGTAGCCGCGCCCCCACGCGTGCGCGCCGATCCAGTACCCGAGCTCTCCCCGTGCGTGCTCGCGCACGATCGAGATGCCCATCGTGCCGAGCAGCGCGTCGGGCGCCTCGCGCGCGACGATGGCGAGCGTGAGGCCGGCGCCCTCCTCCCATGCGGACGCGTGCGTGCCGATCCACCACGCGCCGCCGCCGGCCGGGTACGGGTGCGGGATGTGGAGCGTCGTGTCGGCCACCTCGCGCGCGCCCGCCAGCCGCTCCACCGCGGCCGCGTCGGACTCGACGAACGGACGCAGGAGCAGGCGCTCGGTGCCGAGCGTGGGCAGCGTCATGGGACGGTCACGAGGATGGATCCGCAGGTCACGCCGCCTTCCGCCTTCGCCAGCTCCTCCGCGGGCACCGGGACCACGCGCACGCCCGCCGCTTCGAGCCGGCGCCGCGTGCGCGCGAAGTGCGCGCCGTGCAGCACGCGTCCGCTCACGAGCAGCGCGTTCGCCGCGAACGGCTCGGCGGGATCGACGGCGAGCGTGCGCAGGCCGAAGACGTCGGCGTCGACCCAGTCGGGATTGACGAGCAGCAGATCGTCGGCGACCGCGGTGACGGCGCTCTTGAGGTGCAGGCAGCCGCGCGTCGCCACGGCGCGTACGTCGTAGCCGAGCGGCGCCGCGTGCGCGCGAAGCTGCGCGGCGCCCTCGGCGCTCGTGCGTCCGCCGACACCGACCCAGATCCGGCGCCCCACGCGCAGCACGTCGCCGCCGTCGAGCGTGGCCGGCGCGTCGATGCGCGCGAGCGGGCGGAGCGTGCCCAACGCGTCGGCCACGGTGTCGATCTCGCCGCGCCGCGACGCCGCACCAGGGCGGGCGAGCACCGCGAGCTCGTCGAGCACCACCGCGGTGTCCTCGACGAACACCGCGTCCGGATGATCGTCGTCGTCCGCCAGGCGGCGCACCTCGCACCGCGCGTCCGCGAGCGCGCGCTCGTACGCCGCGTGCTCGGCTCGCGCGGCCGCGACGTCGATCGGCTCGCGCGCGACGTGCGTCAGCTCGCACTCGGCGATCGTGCGCGGCACCTCGCGCGTGAAGGCGACGACGCGCGCGCTCACGGCCGGCGCCGCACGACCCACGTCGTCATCGACCGCCGGCCGTGGACGAGCGTCGTCTTCAGCGGGTCGAGCAGCTCGCCGCCTAACGCCTCGGTGGCGTCGCGCAGCATGCGCTCGTCCGTGAGGAACCGCTCGCTGCCGTCGGGGAGCGCGAACCGCCCACCGCCGAGCGGACGAAGCTGCCCGTCGAGCCCCGCCCGTCCGGCGACGCGGCAGAACAGCGTGCCGCCCGGCCGCAGCACGCGCCACGTGCCGCGCAGCATGTCGTGGAAGTGCGCCTCGTCGCGCGCGAAGTGCAGCACCGCGCTGCTGATCACGAAGTCGGCGGCGTCGTCGTCGAAGCTCATCGCCTCCACCGGCTCGACGCGGAACGCCCGCTCCGGCGCGAGGTCGGCGTCCGGGGCGAGTCGCGCGGCGAGCCGCCGCACCGCGTCGACCGCGTCCGGGTCGACGTCGGCGCCCGACACGCGGTAGCCCTCGCGCAAGAAGTACACGACGTTGCGCCCCGACCCGCACCCGGCGTCGAGCACCGTCGCGCCGGAGGGCACGCGGCCGCGCAGGAGCTGGTCGAACAGGTAGATGTCGATGTCGCCGAACTGGGCGCGGAGGTCGGTCACGGGGGATCACCGTTCTTCTCTGCGTGCTCTGCGGCCGACGGCGCCTCCAGCGCGAACAGCTTCACCTCGTGCGCGTCGTCGGAGAGCTTCGTCACGCGCTCGAAACGGAAGCCGAGCTTCTCGAGCACGCGGATCGACGCGTCGTTGTCCGGCGACGTGATCGCGAGCAGCCGACCGAGCCCGAGGTCGCGCCGCGCGTGCGCCACCACGGCGGCGGCCGACTCGCGCGCGTAGCCGAGCCCGCGGTGCGCGGGGAGGAACGCGTAGCCGAGGTCCGCGTGCTCCAGCGCGTCGCGCTTCAGCAGACCGCACATTCCCACCGGCATGTCGTCCTCGCGCCGGGCGACGCGATAGAGCCCGAAGCCGTGCTGCTCGTAGCTCGCCGCGGGGCCGCGCTCGACGTAGGCGCGCGCATCGTCGAGCGTGCGCACGCCGCGATCGCCGATGAAGCGCAGGAACGCCGGGTCGTTCAGCAGCTCGAGCAGGAACGGCGCGTCGTCCGCCGTGAGCCGTCGCAGCGCGAGCCGCTCGGTCTCCAGCACGGTCACGCGTCCCCCTCGGCGACGGGCCGCAGCAGCGGCGTGCTCGACTCCGTCGCCCGGGCCGCCTCGCTCGCGCCACGCGCCATGAGCGTCGCGATCGCCATGTCGGCGGTGACGTTCGCCGTCGTGAGGAACATGTCGGGCACGAGATCCACCGCGAGCAGCAGCCCGACGCCCTCGACCGGCAGGCCGAACGCGGAGTAGACCGGCGCGAGCGTGAACAGGCTCGCGCTCGGGATCCCCGGCGTGTACAGGCTGAGCGCCGTGATCGCCGCGGCGACGAGCGCCATCTCCGTCGCGCCGAGCTCCACGCCGTACAGCCGTGCGACGAAGAACGTGCCCGTGATGCGCGCGGTGGGCGTGCCGTACTTGAACATCGATGCCGCCACGGGAAGCACGAGCCCCGCGACGTGCGACGGCACGCCGAGCCCGCGCTGCGCCGTGTCGATCATCACCGGCAGCGCGGCGAACGACGAGCGCGTGCTGAATCCCACCGCCTGCGACGCCGCGCACACGCGCGCGAAGCGGGCGATCGACGTGCCGCCGAGCGCGACGACCGGGTAGAGCGCGACGATGCTCGCGACGAGCAGCGCGCACACGACGACGACGAAGTGTCCGAGCGCACTGGCGAGCCCCACGCCGCCGCGCGCCGCGAGGCCGAGCGCGAGCGCGAACACGCCGATCGGCGCCGCCGCGATGACCCAGCCGACGAGCACGAACATCGCCTCGCCCACCGCCTCGAACAGCCGCGTCGCTCCCTCGCGCGTCGCGTCGGGGAGGCGGCTCAACGCGAGCGCGAACAGCGCCGTGAACACGAGCAGCGGCAGCAGCGCGCCGTCGGCGGCGGCCTTGATCGGGTTCGGCGGCGCGAGCCCCGTGAGCCAGTCGCGGAACGGCGGCAGCGCGGCGGGCGTCGCGGCGGCGCGGTCGCGGATGGCGGCGAGCGCATCGGCGTCGAGGCGCACGCCGGCGAGCAGCGGCGGCGCGGCGAGCAGCGCGAACAGCCCCGCCGCGACGGAGAACAGCGCGAACATGCCTAACGCGCGTCCGCTCGTGCGGCCCACCGCGCCCGACGGCGTTGCCGCGATGCGCGTGATGAGCAGCGACACCACGAGCGGCACGACCGTCATGCGGATCGCGTTCACCCACAGCGTGCCGAGCGGCTCGAGCGCGGCGGCGGCGCGGAGCAGCGTCGGCTCGCGGGCCTGCGCGATGGCGATGCCGATGGCGAGGCCGGCGAGGAGCGCGAGGAGGACGCGCGTGGTGGGCGAGCGGCGGGGCACGCGGGGAAGGTGCGGCGCGGACCGGTCGACGACCAGACGTCGGGTGCGAGGCGAGGACCTCATGGGGGTGAAAGGATCGAAGAGGATCTCGCGATCAGCGAGAGGCGCTCGCTCGCCTCCGATCTCGGGACAGGACTCCGCCCAGTCCGCCCATTAGCTTCGATCGTTGGACCTCACACCCGCATCGTCGTGTCACGCATCGACATACTGACGCTCGCCGCCACGCTCACGGTCGCCGCCCCGCTCGCCGCCCAACCGCGCGCCACAAAGCCCGTGTGGCCCGACGAGGGACCGAGCACGTGGACGCGCCGCTCCACGTCCCCCGACATCTCGGCGAACGATCTCCGCACCCGCCTCTATCAGTTCGCCGACGACTCCATGCTCGGCCGCCGCATCGGCGAGCCGGGGAACTACAAGGGGACCGAGTACATCGCGCGCGAGTTCGCGCGGCTCGGCCTGAAGCCAGCGGGGGAGGGCGGGACGTACTTCCAGGTGCTGCCGTTCGGGCCGGGCGGCTTCGACGTCGCGGCATCGCGGCTCGAGGCGGGCGGCGCGCCGCTCGCGCCGCGCACCGACTGGATCCCGACGGTGCCGACGTCGGCGAACGGTGCCGCGCTCTCGGCCAGCCTCACCGACGTGCCCACCGTGTTCGCGGGCCGGTGGGGCGACACGACGGCGCTCGATCCCGCGCTCGTGCGCGGCAAGGTCGCCGTGTTCCTCGCCGGCAGCACCGAGCGCCCGGCGGCGTCGCCGACGCTCCGCTGCGACTCGGTGGTCGACAAGTTCGGCGCGCAGGCCGCGATCGACGCCGAAGTCGGCGAGGCGCGGCGCGGCGTCGGGCGGTTCGCGCGCACGACGCCGTCGCGCGACCGGCGCGCGCAGGCGGCCGGCGCGGCGGCGGTGCTGCTCGTGAACCTCGACGCGACGTCGCGCGCCACCGTGCGCGGCGCGTTCGCGGACCGCATGGTGATGCGCCCCGAGCCCGGAACGGGCGCCGTGCCGAGCGCGTCGATCTCGCGCGCGGCGGCGGCGCGGCTGTTCGACCGGCCGCTCGACGGCCTAACGGTCGGCACGGCGGGCAAGCCGGTATCGGGGAGCTGGAGCTACGCGTGGAAGATCTCGCCGACGCCGGCGCGCAACGTGATCGCCGTGCTCCCGGGCACCGATCCAGCGCGCGCGGGCGAGTACGTGCTCGTGAGCGCCCACAACGACCACGTCGGCGTGAACGACTTCGCCGTCGACCACGACTCGCTGCGCGCGGTGAACACCGTGACGCGCCGGCAGGGGCAGAACGATCCGGTGTGCCGCCCGACCATGGAGCAGCAGCGGCGCATCGACTCGCTCATCGCGCGCGCGCGGAGGATCCGACCGGCGCGGCGCGACTCCATCAACAACGGCGCCGACGACGACGGCTCGGGCACGGTGGTGCTGCTCGAGATCGCGGAGCGGTTCGCGACCGAGCGGCCGGCGCGCTCCATCGTCTTCGTGTCGCACAACGGCGAGGAGGGCGGGCTGCTCGGCTCGAAGTACTTCACCGATCATCCCACCGTGCCGCTCGCGCAGGTCGTCGCCGCGCACAACATGGACATGGTGGGGAAGGGGCGCGTGGAGCAGGTGAAGTTCGGCGGCCCGAACTCGCTGCAGATGCTCGGCGCGCGCCGCCTGTCGCGCGAGTTCGGCGACATCATCGACTCGGTGAACGCGGTGCGCGCGGAGCCGATGGCGATCGACCGCAGCTGGGAGGTGCCGGCGAACCCGCTGAACCGCTTCTGCCGCAGCGACCAGGTGAACTACGTCAACCACGACGTGCCGGTGACGTACTTCTCGTTAGGCTACGCGCAGGACTACCATCAGGTGACCGACGAGCCGCGGTACATCGACTACGACCACGCGGCGAAGGTGGGCCGCTTCATCCACGACGTGATGCTCGCCATCGCCGACCGCCGCGACCGGCCGGCCATCTCGGGGGCGGATCCGACGATGCCGATGTGCTCCCGGTGAGGACCGCTTTCTTTGCAAGGACCACTGGGGATCCAGCGGCGATGGAAGCGATCTCGAGATCCGTTCCATCGCCGCTGGATCCCCAGTGGTCGCTGCAAAGAAGGGAATCCTCCGCGCCCTCCGCGCCTCCGCGTGAGACCGCTAAGTTCCCCCGTATGGCTACCTCCTCCCCGTACCGATCGCTTCCCGTCGAGCGCCGCGTCGCGCTCGTCGCGCACATGCTGAAGGCGAGCCGCGAGATGCGCGCCGTGTACGTCGACCGCATCGTCTCCAAGGGGCGCGGGTTCCGCGCCGTCACGCTCATGTCGTGGCCCGCCGACAAGCTCGCGCGCGAGGTCGTGCGGCTCGGTGCCGAGAGCGCGCAGGACGAGCTCGACCTGCTGCACCTGCTCTACGTCGAGGTCGAGCCGGCGATCCAGGCGACGTTCCTCGACGCCGCCGGCGTGAAGCACGAGAACGGCCGCATGGCCGAGGAGCTGGAGCCGCCGTACGCCGACGCCGAGGCCGTTCGACGCGGCGCGGCGGCGGTGCGCGAGCGGCACGGCGAGGAGGGCGCGCGCTACCTGCGCACGCTCGCCCGCTATGCGCGCGAGGGGTGGCCCGGGATCGAGGACGTCGTCACCGAGCTGGACGCGCCCGCGGGCGCGTGAGGAGCGCGCATGAGCGTGGCGGCCGGCCGCGAAGCGTTCGAGCGGGGCGCATGGGCCACCGCGTACGGCGCGTTCACGGCCGCCGACCGCGACACGCCGCTCGCGCCTAACGACATCGAGCGGCTCGCCGTCGCCGCGCGCCTCGTCGAGCGCGACGCCGAGGCGGTGGCGCTCATGGAGCGCGCGCACGGCGAGTACCTGAGCGCCGGCGACGTGGAGGGCGCGGCGCGCACGGCGTTCTGGATCGGTTTCACCCTCCTGTTCCAGGGCGAGGGCGCGCGCAGCAGCGGATGGCTCGGCCGCGCCGCGCGGCTGCTCGACGACGCGGCGCTCGACTCGGTCGTGCGCGGCCATCTGCGTATGGCGGCGGCGATCCGCTGCATCGGCGCGCGCCAGCTCGATGACGCGCTCGCCGCGTTCCGGGAGGCCGCGGCGATCGGCGCGCGGTTCGGCGATTCCACGCTCGTGTCGTTCTCGCGCATGGGCGAGGGACGCGTGCTGATCAAGCAGGGACAGATCCCGTTCGGCGTCGCGCTACTCGACGAGGTCATGGTCGGCGCGACGGCGGGCGAGATCGCGCCGCCGTCGATGGGCGACCTGTACTGCGCGGTGCTCGACGCCTGCCACGAGATCGTCGACCTGCGCCGCGCGCAGGAGTGGACCGACGCGCTCGACGCGTGGTGCGCGTCGCATCCCGAGCTCGTCGCGCACCGCGGCGAGTGTCTCGTGCATCGCGCCGAGGTGCTGCAGATCCACGGCGCGTGGCCGGTCGCGCTCGAGGAGGCCCGGCGCGCGTGCGCGCGGCTCGCCGACCGTCCGGGACGCCGCCTCGCCGGCAGCGCGTACTACCGGCGCGCGGAGCTGCACCGGCTGCGCGGCGAGTTCGCGGAGGCGGAGGCGGCCTACCGCGAGGCGAGCACGTTCGGCGTGAGCCCGCAGCCGGGGTTCGCGCTGCTCCGTCTCATGCAGGGGCAGCCCGACGCCGCCGCGGCCGCCATCCGCGGCACGATGACCGAGGCGCGCCCGAATCCGACCCGCGCGCGCGTGCTCGCGGCGTGCGTGGAGATCCTGCTCGCCACGCACGACGTCGACGCGGCGCGTGGCGCGGCGTCGGAGCTCGCGGAGCTCGCGTGCCGGCTCGACGCGCCGTACCTCCTCGCGCTCGCCGACCAGGCGGCTGGCGCGGTGTGCCTCGCCGACGGCGACGCGGAGGCCGCGCTCGCCGCGCTCCGGCGGGCGCGCGCACGGTGGCGCGAGCTCGATGCCCCGTACGACGCGGCGCGCGCCGCCGAGCTGCTCGCCACCGCGCTCGCCACCCTCGGCGACGACGACACCGCGGCGCTCGAGCGGGACGCGGCCCGCGCGCTCTTCCGCCAGCTCGGCGCGACGGCCGACCTCGCGCGGCTGGATCAACGGCAGCCGGGGGTGCCGCTCACGTCGCGTGAGCTGGAGGTGCTGCGGCTCGTGGCCACGGGGAAGACGAACCGCGCGATCGCCGAGGCGCTCGCCATCAGCGAGAAGACCGTCGCCCGGCACGTGGCGAACATCTTCCTCAAGCTCTCGCTCTCCACGCGCGCCGCCGCCACGGCGTACGCGTACACGCACGCGCTGCTGTAGCCCCGTAGCCGCCCTACACAGAATTACCCACGCCGCGCCGTGGGTGCCGTGCACACTTCGGTCGACGCGCGTCCCGGCCGCCGGCCGTACCATGTTCCTCGTCGTGTGTCGTCGAACTCTTCGTGGAGGTCGCCACATGCAGGACATACCGGGAGTGCAGGGCATCCAGGCGTCGCAGCGCGTCCAAACCGTGATCATCGGCGCCGGACAGGCGGGGCTGTCGGTCGGTCATCACCTCGCGCGGCGCGGGCGCGAGTTCGTGATCCTGGACGCGGGCGCGCGCGTGGGGGACGCGTGGCGCAACCGCTGGGACTCGCTGCGGCTGTTCACCCCCGCGAAGTACACGTCGCTCGACGGGCTGCCGTTCCCGCTGCCGCCTAACGTCTTCCCGACGAAGGACGAGATGGCGGACTACCTCGAGGGCTACGCCGCGCACTTCCGCCTGCCCGTGCGCACCGGCGCGCGCGTCGACCGCGTGGAGCGCGACGGCGCGACGTATCGCGTGTGGACCGGCGGGCAGTGCATCGAGGCGGCGCACGTCGTGGTGGCGACGGCGAGCTACCAGCGTCCCCGCGTGCCGGCGTTCGCCGCGGAGCTGGATGCGTCGCTCATGCAGCTGCACTCCTCCGACTACCGCAATCCGTCGCAGCTCGCCGACGGCGGCGTGCTCGTCGTCGGCGCGGGGAACTCGGGAGCGGAGATCGCGCTCGAGGCGGCGCGCGCCGGGCACCCGACGTGGCTCGCCGGACGCCACCCGGGGCACGTGCCGTGGCGCATCGACGGCCGGCTCGCGCTCACGCTGCTCTCGCCGCTGCTGCTGCGCGTGTTCTTCCACCGCGTGCTCACCGAGCGCACGCCGATGGGACGCCGCATGCGCGCGTCGACGCACGGCCGCGGCACGCCGCTCGTGCGCACGAAGCCGCGCGACCTCGACGCCGTCGGCGTGCAGCGCGTGCCGCGCGTGGCCGGCGCGCGCGACGGACGGCCCGTGCTCGGCGACGGCCGCGCGCTCGACGTGCGCACCGTGGTGTGGTCCACCGGCTTCGAGCCGAGCTTCGCGTGGCTGCACCTGCCGGTGTTCGACGAGGACGGGGAACCGGTGCACGCGCGGGGCGTGGCCGTGGGCGAGCCGGGGCTCTACTTCGTCGGCATGCACTTCCAGTACGCCGTGTCGTCGTCGATGGTGCACGGCGTGGGTCGCGACGCGGCGTACGTGGCGGACGTGATCGCGAGCCGGGCCGGCGAGACGCGGTACGTGGCGCCGCCGTTGGCGGAGGCGATGTCGGCTTGAATCGACCGCAGAGGACGCAGAGGGCCGCAGAGAACACCATTCTCTCTTCTTTTTAACCACAGCGGACACGGAGGACACGGAGGAGATCCCTTCAGTTGGGGTCCTCTGTGTCCTCTGCGCCCTCTGTGGTTCAAACCAAGAAGAGGCAGTCCTCTGCGGCCCTCTGCGTCCTCTGCGGTTCGATTTAGAGGCATGGCACGATGCTGGCGACCCGGCCGGCCATGACCGACAACGGCCAGTCCGGCTTCGTGCACGTGCGCGGGGCCCGCGTGCACAATCTCAAGAGCGTCGACGTCGAGATCCCGCGCGACGCGCTCGTCGTGTTCACCGGCGTGTCCGGCTCGGGGAAGTCGTCGCTCGCGTTCGGCACGCTCTACGCCGAGGCCCAGCGGCGGTACCTCGAGTCGGTGGCGCCGTACGCGCGGCGGCTGTTCGACCAGATGGGCGTCCCCGAGGTCGACGCGATCGACGGGCTGCCGCCGGCCGTCGCGCTCCAGCAGCAGCGCGGCGCGCCGACGTCGCGCTCCAGCGTGGGGAGCGTCACCACGCTGTCGAACCTGCTCCGCATGCTGTACTCGCGCGGCGGCGACTACCCGCCCGGGCAGGACATCGTCTACGCCGAAGGGTTCTCGCCGAACACGCCGCAGGGCGCATGCCCGAACTGCCACGGGCTCGGGCGCGTGTACGAGGTCACGGAGCAGTCGATGGTGCCCGACGACTCGCTCACCATCCGCGATCGCGCGATCGCCGCGTGGCCGCCGGCGTGGCACGGCCAGAACCTGCGCGACATCCTCATCACGCTGGGCTACGACGTGGACACGCCGTGGCGCGACCTGCCGAAGAAGGATCGCCAGTGGATCCTCTTCACCGATGAGCAGCCGCAGGTGCCCGTGTACCCCGGGTACACCCACGACGAGGTCCGGCGCGCGATCCGCAAGAAGGAGCCGCCGGCGTACATGGGGACGTTCACGAGCGCGAAGCGCTTCGTGCTGCACACGTTCGCGACGACGGAGAGCGCGATGGTGCGTCGCCGCGTGGCGCGCTACATGGTGAGCACCGAGTGCCCGGTGTGCGGCGGCAAGCGGCTCAAGCGCGAGGCGCTGTCGGTGACGTTCGCGGGGCTCGACATCGCGGAGATGTCGCGGCTGCCGATGAAGCGGCTGGCCGAGATCATGAAGCCCGTCGCGGACGGCAAATCGTTAGGCAAGCGCGCGACCGCCGAGCATCCCGAGCAGGCCATGGTGCGGCAGCGCATCGCACAGGACCTCTGCGGGCGCCTGCACGTCCTGCTCGATCTCGGACTCGGCTACCTCGCACTCGACCGCAGCACGCCGACGATGTCGCCGGGCGAGCTGCAGCGGCTGCGGCTCGCGACGCAGGTCCGCTCGAACCTGTTCGGCGTGGTCTACGTGCTCGACGAGCCGAGCGCGGGGCTGCACCCCGCCGACACCGAGGCGCTGCTGCGCGCGCTGGACAGGCTGAAGGCGAGCGGCAACACGCTGTTCGTCGTCGAGCACGAGCTCGACGTCGTGCGTCGCGCGGACTGGATCGTCGACGTCGGCCCGGCCGCGGGGGAGCTCGGCGGCCGCGTGCTGTACAGCGGGCCGCCGGCGGGGCTCGAGCGGGTGAGGGAGTCGCACACGCGCCGCTGGCTGTTCGACGGCGGACGCCCCGCGCCGCGCACGCCGCGGGTGCCTAACGGATGGCTGAGGCTCGCCGACGTCACCCGCAACAACCTGCACGGCCTCGACGTCGCGTTCCCGGTGGGCGCGCTGACGACGGTCACCGGCGTGTCCGGCTCCGGCAAGTCGACGCTCGTGTCGCAGGCGCTCGTCGAGCTCGTGGCGGAGGAGCTGGGCCACGAGATCGCCGACGAGGCCGAGGGCGAGCCGCCGTCGCTCGAGGACGTGGCACCCGCGCCGTTGGGCGGCCACGTCGTCGGCGGCACGGCCGGCGTGCGGCGCCTCGTGCCGGTGGACCAGAAGCCGATCGGCCGCACGCCGCGCTCGAACCTCGCGACCTACACCGGGCTGTTCGACCACGTGCGCAAGCTGTTCGCGGCGACGAAGACGGCGCGGGCGCGCAAGTACGACGCGGGCCGCTTCTCGTTCAACGTCGCGAAGGGGCGCTGCGAGAACTGCGAGGGCGAGGGCTTCGTGTCGGTGGAGCTGCTGTTCCTGCCGAGCGTGTACGCGCCCTGCCCGGTGTGCCACGGCGCGCGCTACAACGCGAAGACGCTCGAGATCACGTACCGCGGCAGGAACGTCGCGGAGGTGCTCGGCATGACGGTCGACGCGGCCCGCGACTTCTTCGCCGACGACCCACCGGTGTGCCGCTCGCTCGACGTGCTCCGCGAGGTGGGGCTTGGTTACCTGCGGTTGGGCCAGCCCGCGACCGAGCTGTCCGGCGGCGAGGCGCAGCGCATCAAGCTGGCGACCGAGCTGCAGCGCGCCACGCGCGGCAACACGCTCTACGTCCTCGACGAGCCGACCACCGGGCTGCACCCGTCCGACGTCGAGAAGCTGCTCACACAGCTCGAGCGGCTCGTCGACGCGGGGAACACCGTGATCGTCGTCGAGCACGACATGCACGTCATCGCGCGCTCCGACTGGGTGATCGACATCGGCCCAGGCGCCGGCGACGAAGGCGGCCGCGTCGTCGCCGCGGGCCCGCCGGCCGAGGTGGCACGGTCGAAGGCGAGTCGCACGGCGCCCTATCTCGCGCGCGAGCTGGGCTGAGCTCACGCGGAGGCGCGGAGAACGCGGAGAAACCAACACGAGTGTGTTGCAGTTCTCCGCGTTCTCCGCGCCTCCGTGTGAGAATGCAGTCCCCTACGACCCGCCTAACGCACGGTACACCGTCACCAGCTTCGTCGACGCATCCGCGAGGCCGACCGCGCGCCGGTTCTGCGCCTCCAGCAGCGTGCGCTCGGCGTCGAGGACCTGCAGGAAGTCGGACGCGCCCTCGGTGAAGCGCAGGCGCGCCAGCTCGGCGGCCTTCGCGCTCGCCGTCGCGGCGGCGTCGAGCTGCGCGAGCCGCTCGCGCGCCTTGCGGTACGCGGTGAGCGCGGTCTCCACCTCGCCGGTCGCGCGCAGCACGGCGCCCTCGTACTCCGCCTTCGCCTCCTCCTCGTCCGCCCGCGCCGCGTCGACGCCCGCGCGCACGCGGCCGAGGTCGAGCGCCGGCCACGAGATCACCGGGCCGATCGCGAACCGCGGCGTGCCGGTGTTTCCGAGCGTGCCCAACCCGGAGCTGGTGTAGCCGCTCGCGCCCCCGATCGACAGACGCGGCAGGTACTCGGCACGCGCGGCGCCGACGAACGCAGACCGCGCGGCCACCTGCTGCTCGGCGCTTCGCACGTCCGGCCGCCGATTCACGACCGCACGCACGAGCGAGTCCGTGCGCTCGACGCCGACGTTCGCCGGCAGCGTCACCGATGCCGTGGCGTCGCCGATCGCGAGCGTCGACGCGTCGCGCGCCGTCAGCACGCCGAGTCGATAGCGCGCCGCGTCGACCGCCGCCTCGAGCGTCGGGACCTCGGCCAGCGTCGTCGCGAGCTGCGCGCGTGCGCGCTCGGTGTCGAGCTCCGTGCCGCGGCCGCCCTCCAGTCGCTGCACCGTGAGATCGAGCGTGCCGCGCTGGTTCTCCGCGTTGCGCCGCGCGACCGCGAGCCGGTCCTGCGCGCCGCGCAGGTCGAAGTACGCGTCGGCCACCTCCGCGGTGAGCAGCACGCGCACGTCGCGCAGGTCTTCACCGGCCGCGTCGGCGAGCGCGGTGCGCGCACGCACCGCGCGCCGCACGCGGCCGAACACGTCCACCTCCCAGCTCATGCGCAGTCCGGCGTCCCACAGCTCCTGCTCGGGGAGCGAGCCGCGCGAGCCGGGGAACGACGGGCTGGCGAGCCGCTGCCGCGTGTAGCCGGCGCTCGCCGTCACCGTCGGCGCGAAGTCGAACGTCGCGGCGGTGCGGGCGGCGCGCGCGCCGCGCACACGGGCGGCAGCGGCGCGCACGTCGCGGCTCGCGGCGAGCGCGTCGTTCATCAGCCGCTCGAGCGTCGTGTCGCGCACGGAAGTCCAGAACGCGATCGGCGAGCGCTCGGCGCCCCCCGTGGGGGCCTGTGCCGGGGCGACGGCGGCGCCCAGCAGCAGGGCGCCGCCTAACAGAAGTCGGATGCGGGGTGTCATGACAGCGCCACCTCGGGCGCGAACGGCTGCGGCGTGGGAACGGCCACGGGCGCGAGCGCCTCCGCGCGCCGATGGTCCGCGGCGATGAGCGAGTAGAACACCGGGACGACGAACAGCGTGAACACCGTGCCGACCACCATGCCCGTCACGAGCACCATGCCGATGCTGTTACGCGCCTGCGAGCCGGGACCCGTCACGAACACCAGCGGCAGGTGCCCGAACACCGTGGCGACGGTCGTCATGAGCACGGGCCGGAGCCGCGTGAGCGACGCCTCGCGAAGCGCGGCGAGCTTCTCCGCGCCCTGCGCCTGCAGCTTGTTCGCGAACTCCACGATGAGGATGCCGTTCTTCGCGATCAGCCCGACGAGCGTGATCAGCCCCACCTGCGAGTAGATGTTGATCGTCGTCAGACCGAGATAGCTGAACACGAGCGCACCGGAGATCGCGAGCGGCACGGAGCCCAGGAGCACGATCAGCGGATCACGGAAGCTCTGGAACTGCGCCGCGAGCACCAGGTAGATCAGCACGACCGCGAAGCCGAGCGACGCGGTGAGCGCGGCACTCTCGCGGCGGATCTGCCGCGACTCGCCGGCGTAGTCGAGGATGACGCCGCCGTTAGGCCCGCTGGCCTTGCGCGCCGCGTCCTCCAGCACGCGCAGCCCTTCCTCCTTCGTCACGCCGGGCTTCACGCCGCCGAACACGCGCACGGCGTTGCGCTGCTGGAACCGCTCCAGCGTGCGCGGCGCGGCCGCCGTCTCGATGCGCGTGAAGCTCGACACCGGCACGAGCCGCCCGTCGGGCGTCTTGATCTTGAGGTCGAGCAGCGGGGCGACGGTCGCGCGGTTCTCCTCGCCGAGCTGCGGGATGACCTTGTAGCTCCGCTCGAAGAAGTTGAAGCGATTCACGTAGCCGCCGCCGAGCATCGTGCCGAGCTCCCGGCCCACCGACGCGAGGTCGAGGCCGAGGTCCGCCACCGCGTCGCGGTCGATGACGACGCGCGCCTCCGGCAGGTCGATCTTCAGGTCCGTGTCGACGTACAGGAACTTGCCACTCTGCCAGCCGGCACCGACCACCGCGCCCACCGTCTCCAGCATCTGCTCCGGCGGCGCGTCGCTCTGCAGCACCAGCTCCACGTCGTACTGCCCGGGCGTCGGCAGCGGCGGATCGAGGCGCGGGAAGACGCGCAGCCCCGGCACCTGCGACACCGCGCCGTACACCTGCCCGTACAGCTCCGCCGTCGTGCGGCTCCGCTCCTTCCAGTTCTTCGCCTTCATGCCGCCGAACGCGCCCCAGTTCGCGGTCAGCGACCACATGAACTCCGTCTCCGGGAACTTCGTGATCGCGTCGACCACCTGCAGCGACGCGCGGTTGCTCGCGGCGAGCGACGCGTCGGGCGACGCCTGCATGAACAGGCTGATGTGGCTCTGGTCCTCCACCGGCGCGAGCTCGCGCTTGGAGTACGTGTAGAGCGGCACCGCCGCGGCCATCACCAGCACCGCCGCGGCCACCACCGCGGGACGGATCTGCAGCGCCGCGTCGAGCGCGCGCGCGTAGCGGTCACGCACCGCGTCGAACGCGCGGTTCACGAGACGCGTGAGCCGCCCCTCCTCGCCGTGCTCGTGCACGAAGCGCGAGCTCATGACCGGCGACAGCGTCACCGCGACGATGCCCGACAGCACGACGGCCGCGGCGAGCGTGATCGCGAACTCGAGGAACAGCGAGCCCGTGAGGCCGCCCTGGAAGCCGATCGGCGTGTACACCGCGGCGAGCGTGATCGTCATGGCGATGATCGGGCCCACCAGCTCGCGCGCGCCGATCAGCGCCGCCTCGATGCGCGTCTTCCCGAGCCGCACGTGTCGCTCGACGTTCTCCACCACCACGATCGCGTCGTCGACGACGAGGCCCACCGACAGCACGATCGCGAGGATCGTCAGCAGGTTGAGGCTGAAGCCGAACGCGTACATCACCGCCGCGGATCCGACGAGCGAGATCGGCATCGCGACGAGCGGCACGAGCGCCGTGCGGATCGATCCCATGAACAGGAACACCACCAGGCCGACGATGAGCACCGTCTCGGTCAGCGTCTTCGTGATCTCCTCGAGCGCGTCCTCCATGAACGTCGTCGCGTCGTACGCGAGGTGCATGTCGATGTCCGGCGGCAGCGTCGGACGCAGCCGGTCCATCTCGGCGCGCAGCCGGTGCGCGACCTCGATCTCGTTCACGCCGACGAGCGGCCACACGCCGAGGTACACGGCCTCCTTGCCGTTGTACTTCGCGACCATGTCGGCCTCCTCGGCTCCGAGCTCGACGCGCGCCACGTCGCGCAGCCGCACGACGGCGCCGCCGCGATCGGCGACGATGAGGTCCTTGAACTCCTCGGCCGAGCGCAGGTCGGTGTTCGCGAGCAGGTTCACCTGCACCAGGTCGCCCTTCGTCTGGCCGACCGCGGCGAGGTAGTTGTTGCGGCGCAGCGCGGCCTGCACGTCGCCCGGCGCGAGGTTCAGCGCGGCGAGCTTGTCGGGGTCGATCCACACGCGCATCGCGATCTGCCGGCCGCCCTCGACCGTCACGCGCTGGATGCCGGGCAGCGTGGAGAGCTGCGGCTGCAGCGTGCGGGTGAGCCAGTCGGTGATCGCGGGGATGTCGCGCTTGCTCGACGAGAAGCTGAGATAGAACGACGCGTACGGCCGGTCGGCGCGCTGCACCTCCACGGCCGGCGGCTCCGCGTCGCCCGGCAGCTCCGAGCGCACCTGCTGCAGGCGCGCCGTCACCTCGGCCAGCGCGGCGGTGCTGCTGTGGTTCAGCTTGAGGTGCACGGTGATCGTGCTGATGCCGGCGCGGCTCGTCGACTCGATGTGGTCGACGCCCGCGATGGCGGACACCGCGCGCTCGATCGGCGTCGTGAGGAAGCCGCGCACGGTCTCGGCGCTCGCGCCGTAATAGACCGTGCGGATGACGACGGACGAGCTCTCGATCTTCGGGTACTGCTGCACCGCCAGCGTCGTCACGGCCCGCCAGCCCACGAGGGCGATGACGAGGTTCACGACGATCGCGAGGACGGGGTGCTTGATGAAGACGTCGGTGAAGGAGCGCATGAGTGGTCTCCGGCTCACCGCGCGGCGGTGTGGTTGCCGTTAGGCGTCGACGGCGCGAGCGCGACGAGCGCCGCCTCGCGCAGCTTGAAGGAGCCCGACGCCGCCACGCGCTCGCCGGCCTGCAGCCCGTCGACGATGACGATCTCGTCGCCGAGCACCGGACCGCTCGTGACCTGGCGGACGTGGGCGCGAGTCTTCCCGTCCTTCTCCTGCGTGAGCACGAAGACGTGGTCGCCCGCGGGGCCCTTGCGGAGCGCGCTCGCCGGCACGACGACCGCGCGCTCGGAGGCGCCGACCGGCACCTCGACGCGCACCGACGCGCCGGGCGCGATCGCCTGACGCGGATCCGCGATGCGCGCGCGCACCATCGCGGTGCGCGTGGCCGGATCGACGCGCGCGTCGACGGCGACGATGGTGGCGCCTAACGGTGCCGAGTCGGCGGCGACGATGCGCACCGCCTGACCGGCGTGGAGCCCGGCGGCGACGGCTTGCGCGACGGAGAAGTCGACGTTCTCCGCCTCGTCGACGCCCTGGAGCGTGGTGAGCGGCGTGCCGGCCTCGAGGAACTGGCCGATGTGCACGTCGGCGATGCCGACGCGCGCGCGGAACGGCGCGCGGATCGTCTTGCGGGCGATGATCGCCTTCGTGCGCGCGATCTGGGCGAGCGCGACGTCACGCTCGGCCCGCGCGTTGTCGACCTCGATGGCCGACGCGGCCCTGCGCTCGGCCATGCGCTGCATGCGGTCGAGCGTGGTCTGGGCGAGCTGCGCCTGCGCTTCCTGGGCGCGCAGCTCGGCCTCCTCGACGGAGACGTCGAGCGCGACGAGCACCGTGCCCGGCCCCACGATGCGGCCCGGCGTGAGCTGCTCGTAGCGGACCGTGCCCGCGAGCTCGTTGCGGAGGCTGATGGAGCGGAGGGCGAGCACGGTGCCGATCGCGGTGGTGGTCGGGCGGTGCTCGCGCTCCCCGGCGACCGCGGCGGCGACGACTTCGGCGGGCTCGGGCTGTTGGGCGGCGGCGGCGTTCGCCTCGCGGGCGGCGGCGCTCTTCCACGCGGCGAGGAGCGCCCCGGTGCCGGCGACGGTCGCGAGCAGGGCCACGGATCCGACCAGTCGGCGGCGCGCGTGGTGACGAGGGGCGGGAGAATCGGGAGCTGCCATGGGGTCCTCCGCGGCGCGCGGCGCCGGGCGTGGAGATTCAGATGATTACACCGTCATACAACCATCGAACGACCGGATGGTACGATCGGCCGAACGGGGCGGCATGAGTCGAATGAACCATACGACGGTCATACAACCATCAAACATCCGGCCCGACCACTCGGCCGAACGGGTGATGGCGTGCGCCTGCGGCTGCTGCTCCTCTCCCTCTCCCTGCGTCGCTACGCGCCCGCCGCGGACACCGCCACGCGCCGCAGCAGCTCGGCCGAGTAGGCCTGGACGACTTCGCGGCAGACGCGGTAGCTGACGTACTGCCCCTCGCGCTCCGGCTCCACCAGCCCGGCCTGCACCAGCTCCTTCAGGTGGTGCGAGATGGTCGCCTTCGAGACCGGGAACCGCTGGCAGAGCGCCTGGTTCGGGCACTCCCCCCCGCCGATCGTCTCGAGCATCGCGAAGCGCCGCGGGTCGGCGAGCGCCTTCGCGATGCGCTCGAACTGCCCGGGCGCGAGCTGGCCGGTGGTGGTCTGCGGCGTGTACATGGTTTTATGACTATCGAACTGTCGACGGGACGTCAATGGGGTCGGAGGCGGTCGCATCGACCGGCTCCGACCCCATCGTACCCCATCGCGACGCGTCACTGCCCCGGATGGTACGTCCGCTCCGTGTGCCCGACGAGCTGGTTCGGGTAGAAGTACACGGGCCGCAGGTTGCCGGTCGCGTAGCGCACGGCCTGGTCGGTGAAGTGCGGCGACTTCGGATCGCCGCTCTCGCCCCCGGCGCTCACGGCGCGCGCGCGCACGCTGTCCTTCCCGAACTCGATCGCCGCCACGAAGCTGTTGCCGGAGTAGCCGTACTCGCGCTTCGTGTCCGGACCGCGGCGCGCGCGGAACGACGCCAGCGATCCCCACAGCGCCGACGTGAATCCCACCGGCACGCTCGGCTGCGCGTCGTCGTAGTGCGCCACGAGATCGCCCGTCAGCCGCTGGAAGCGGTTGAACTCTCCCCACGGCGTGCGCCACGACCCGAAGTCGGTCGTCAGCCGCGCGACCGCCGCGTCGAGCGCCGCGAGCTTGTCGGCCGCCGACGTGCGCGCGAACAGCGCGTCGTCGCCCACGACGGAGCCGAGGCCGCGCCCCTGGCTGCGGCGGAACAGCTCCTCCGCCCAGAACACCGCGACGGTCGTCGGCACCGACTGCACGCCCCAGCGATAGTCCCACGCGCGCAGCGCCGCGATCGGGTCGGCGAGCTTCGGCTTCAGCGGATCCGTCGCCGGCGCGGCGTCGTACGCCGCGACGAGCTGCGGCACGAACCGCGCGAAGAACGGCTGCCACGAGTCGTACGCGATCGCGAGCACCGAGTCGAGCGTGACGTGCTTCGCGTTAGGCAGCAGCTGCAGCGCGTGCAGGCCGCGCTCGTTCTCGCCCGCGGTGTCCATGTAGCGCGGGAACGCCGACTGCTTCGGGCTCTCGGGCCCCGCCGCCGTGTACGGCCAGTTGTTCGAGTTGTACAGCCACCCGGTCGCCGGATCGACGAGATGCGGCATGCTCTCGGTGTCGTGCACGCCGCGCCAGTCGGTCGCCGGATCGCTGCCGTCCACGGGCTTCGTCCAGTCGAAGCGATCGTCGCGCTTCGGCACGAACTGCGGATGGAAGTACGCGATGTGCCCGTCCGCGTCGGCGTAGATGGTGTTGTTCGACGAGTTCGCCTTGTACGCGAACACTTTCTCGTACTCGGCGAGCGACCGCGCCTTCGTGCGCAGGTACGACTGGCTCAGGGCGGCCACGGGCGTGTTCATCAGGCTGACGGTGATCCACTTGCCGTCCGCCTCGCGCACGACGGGACCGTGATGCGTGCGGTACACGGTGAACGCGCGCTCGGCCATCGTCCCGTCGGGCGCGCGGTACGGCACGCGCACGGTCTGCGTCACGACGGGGCGCTCCCCGGTGCCGTACTTGTACGCGAACCGCCCCCCGTGGTCGACGATGGTCTCCGCGTACTCGTCGATGACGTCCACCGCGCTCGACGTGTGCATCCAGCCGAGTCGGTCGTTGAAGCCCTGGTAGAGGAAGAACTGTCCCCACGTCGCCGCGCCGTACGCGTTCAGCCCCTCGTCGCTCGTCATCTGCAGCTCGGAGCGGAAGAAGAACGTCGTATGCGGGTTGATGAGGAGGAACGCGTGCCCGTTCGCGGAGTTCTTCGGCCCGATCGCGATGCCGTTCGAGCCGGTGGGCTCCGGCGGCAGGATGTCGTCGATGTCCTGCTCGCGCTCCGGGCGCCCCTTCCGCGCCGCCCCCGGCCCGGCGTCGCCCTCCGGCGTGGACGTTGCGCCCGCGCGCTTGCCGTAGAACGCCTCGAGGTCGCGCAGCGACACGCTCTCGATGTCGCCGCCGATGCTCCCCTCGCTGAACGACAGCGCCATCCACGGCTCGAAGCGCGTGATGACGCGCGGCTTCACCTGTGGATGCGTGGCGAGGTAGTAGTTCAACCCGTCGGCCCATGCGGTCATGAGCGACTTGAGCCACGCCGGGCTCGCGGCGTACTGCGCCTTCAGCGTGTCGGGGTCGATGAAGAGCTTCATGCGCAGGTCCTGCCAGATCGCGCGCTCGCCCTCCGCCTCGGCGAGCCGCCCCTGCGAGTTGATGAAGTTCGTCTCGACGCGGTTGAAGTCGTCCTCGGCCTGGGCGTACACCATGCCGAACACGGCGTCGGCGTCGGTGCGGCCGCGGACGTGGGCGATGCCGTGGTCGTCGCGCGTGATGGTGACGGCCTGGGCCTGCTTCTGCCAGCGCGTGACGTCGGCGGTGGCGTCCTTCGAGACGCGCTGGGCGGAAGCCAGCGCGGGGGCGAGGATGGCGAGCGTGAGAAGCCTTCTCATCGGGAACTCGACGGAGAGAACGGGCGGGAGCGGAACCTCCCGAGAGCAACGCTGGCGACCGCTCGAACGTTGCCCGACGGGCGGAGCCACGTACAGTACCGGCACATGAACCTCTGGACCGACGACGCACCCGCGGCCTGGCGCCGCGCGCTGGACCGCTACGACGAGGTGATCGCCGCGCAGGGTGTCGCGCGCCTGCCGGAGCTCGAGCGCTGGTACCGCGACGAGCTGCCGCCGGCGATCGCGACGCGCGTGCGGCCGCACGTGACGCACGCGGAGCTCGTGCGCGTGACGGAGTGGAAGATGGCGCGCGGCGTGTGGCGCGCGCCGAACCTCGTGCTCGTGCGCGGCAACGACGCGGCGCTCGTCGCGCGCACGAGCGGCGACGCGCTGGCGCTCGTGCCGCGCCCGTCGGAGCCGGTGGCGACGCTCGCCACGCTCGCCGGCGTGGGTCCCGCGACCGCGTCCGCCGTGCTCGCGGCGGCGGCGCCCGACGTCTACCCGTTCTTCGACGAGCTGGTGTCGGCCCAGGTGCCCTCGTTAGGCCCCGTGAAGTACACCGTCCCGTACTACGCCCGGTACGCCGAGGCGCTGCGCGCGCGCGCGGCGCGTCGCTCGGCCTCACGCCGGCGGACGTGGAGCGCGCGCTGTGGGCCCACGCGGGCGGGAAGGCGGGTCGGCGGTGATGGGCGCGCCGGGCATGGCTCCACGTACGAGTTCGTGTGGGACTGAAGGAGGACTGAAGGAGGACTGAAGAAGGACCAACAACACCTTCTTTTGTGTTTGGTCCTTCTTCAGTCTCTCTTCAGTCCTTCTTCAGTCCAATGAAACCACGTACGTGGAGCCCCGACTGGCGGCGCCTAACGCAGCGGCGGTCCCTCGTACCGCGCCCGCGGCCGGATGAGCTGTCCCGTGGCCGCCTGCTCCATCGCGTGCGCCGCCCATCCCACGCTGCGGCCGAGCGCGAACAGGCGGAACGGCGCGTCGGGCGGCATGCCGTGCGCGCGCGCGAGGGCGAGCAGCGCGAAGTCGACGTTCGGCCGCTCGCCGCGCGCCGCCGCGGCGTCGCGCAGCTCGGCCAGCGCGTCGTCGAGCGGCGCGTGCGCGAGGAGCGCCGCCGCGCGCGAGTCGCCGTCGGGGTACAGCGGGTGGCCGAAGCCGGGGAGCGCGCCGCGCGTGCGCGCGTCGGCCAGCGCGGCGACGGGGCCGTGCCGGGCGGCGTGGTGCACGAGCGCGGCGACCGCGTCGGCGGCCCCGCCGTGGCGCGGGCCGGAGAGCGTGGCGAGGCCGGCGAGCAGGCACGCGGCGATCGACGCGCCGGTCGACGCCGCGACGCGCGCCGCGAACGTCGAGGCGTTCAGCTCGTGGTCGGCGAGCACGACGAGCGCGCGGCGCACCGCGTCGGCGCCGGCGTCGTCGAGCGACCAGCCGCGCCCGAGCCGAGCGTGCGCCGGTGCGGCGCCTCCGGCGGCGCCTAACGCGCGGACCAGCGCCGCCACCGCGCGCGCGGCGTCCCCGCGCAGCGCATCGACCGGCCGCCCCGTACTCGGCGGCGCGCGATCGGCGAGCGCGGCGAGCGCGGCGAGCGGCGAAGTCGCCGTCGTGCGCGCGGAGAGCCGCACCGGCCCGTCCGCCTCCCACAGCAGCGCCGCGACCGCCTCGAGCGTCGCGTGCTCGGCGAGCGCGATCGCGTCCGCGCCGCGATAGATCGGCCGTCCGTGGCGCACCGTGGAGATCGACGTCGCGACGGCGGGCTCGCCCCACGCGATGGCGCTCGCCGCGATGACCGATGCGCGCCGCCCGCGCGCACGACGCGCCGCGAGCGCGTCGACGTCCGCCGCGCTGTACAGGCTCCGCCGCGGATCGACGGGATCGGGCCGCACGGCGACGCGGCCTCGGCTCACGTACGCGTAGAGCGTCTGCGCGCGCACGCCGAGTCGCGCGAGGGCTGCGCGGCGCTCCAGCCAGCCCGCGGCGACGACGGCGTCGATGTTGATCGTGTCGGTCAAGATTGAGCCCCTCCGGGCGGACGATCATGCTCCGGTAAACCGGGGTCAAGGAGCGACGGATGACGAGCGGGCTGGAGGACGTGGTGGCGGCGGAGACGGTGCTCTCCGACGTCGACGGCGCGGCGGGGCGCCTAACGATTCGCGGGCACGCGCTCGACGAGCTGGCCGGCGCGTGGCGGTTCGAGGCGGTGGCGCGGCTGCTGCTCGACGGGCTCGTCGACGACCTGCCGCGAAGCGACGACGCGCTCGCCGCGGCGCTCGGCGCGGCGCGGCGCGAGGTGTTCGCGCGCTGCGCGCCGCTGCTCCCCGCGCTCGCGGCGCTCGACCCGTACGACGGCGTGCGGGCCGGCGTGGCGCTGCTCCCCGACGGCGATGCGGCGGCGGACGCGCTGCGCCTCGTCGCCGCGCCGGCGGTGCTCGCGCCGGCGCTGGTGCGCGCGCGGCGCGGGTGCGAGGCGATCGCGCCCGACGAGGCGCGCGGTCACGCCGCCGACGTCGTGCGCATGCTGCGCGGCACGCCCGACGCCGATCTCGCGGCGGCGCTCGACGCGTATCTCGTGACCGTGAGCGACCACGGGCTCAACGCGTCGACGTTCGCCGCGCGCGTCGTGGCGTCGACGCGGGCGGGGCTCGCGTCGGCCGTGCTCGCGGGGCTCGCCGCGCTCAAGGGGCCGCTGCACGGCGGCGCGCCGGGCCCCGTGATCGCGATGCTCGACGCGATCGCCGCGAGCGGCGATGCGCGGGGCTGGCTGGAAGACTCGGTGGCGCGCGGCGAGCGGCTCATGGGCTTCGGCCACCGCGTGTACCGGGTGCGCGATCCGCGCGCCGACGCGCTGAAGGGCGCCGTGCGTCGGCTCGCCGCGGCGCGCGGCGGCGGCTCCCGCCTCGCGCTCGCCGAGTCGGTGGAGCGCGCGGCGCTCGACGTGCTGCGCGAGAGGAAGCCCGACCGCGCGCTCGACACCAACGTCGAGTTCTACACCGCGCTCCTGCTGGAGGCGCTGGGCTTCCCCCCGGAGGCGTTCACGTGCGTGTTCGCGATGGGCCGCGTGGCCGGATGGATCGCCCACGCCCGCGAGCAGCGCGCGACGGGTCGCTTGATCCGGCCGCAGTCGCGGTACGTCGGGCCGGTGGCGTAGCTGCGTGGCTGCGTGGCTGCGTGGCTGCGTTCGGTCGTCACGCAGCCACGCAGCCACGCAGCACCGTCAGATCCCCAGATTCTTCTTCAGGAACGCCACCGTCCGCGGCCACCCGTCCTTCGTCGCCGCGAGGTTCGCCTGCTCCTCGGCCTCGTCGCGCTGCGGCTTCGGGTCGTCCTGCGCGCGGAGGAAGCCGTGGATCGCGCCCGGGTAGTTGATCCCGACGTAGCTCTTGCCTAACGCCTTCATCGTCGAGTCGACGGCCGGCATGGCCGAGCCGATGCGCGCGTCCTTCGAGCCGCTGAGGAGCATCACCGGCTTCGTGATCTTGCGAAGCGAGTCGGCGGTGGGCACCGCGCCGGTCATGTACGGCAGCCCGTAGAACGCGACGCCGCCGGAGAAGCCGCTGATGCCGCCGTTCACGGCGTGCTGCCACACCGTCGATCCGCCCCAGCAGTAGCCGATGACCGCGTAGCGCGGCGCCGCCGACGCCTGCGACATCGCCCAGCGCGCGACGGCGTCGATGCCGCGGTTCTTCTCGGCCGGCTCGACGCCCTGGATCAGCTTCCGCGCCGAGTCGCCGGAGAGCTCCACGGTGGTCGGTCCGCCGCGGACGCGTGACAGCAGATCCGGTGCGACGGCGATGAACCCCTCGGCCGCGACCTGGTCGGCGACGCCGCGCACCCACGTCGACAGGCCGAAGATCTCGTGCACGACGACGACGACCGGCGACTTCGCGCGGTTCGTCGACGGGTAGACGACCCACGCCATGAGCGAGTCGCGCGATCCGGGCTCCCACGCGACCTTCACCCACTCGCCGTGCCGCGGGCTGGCCGAGAGCCGTGCCGGGGCCGCGTTGTTGCTCGGCGGCAGCCCGGCGATGCCCTGCGAGCCACCGCCGTTCGCGTTAGGCGCGGCCATGTCGGCGGCGGACATGTGCGCCGAGTGCTCGTCCATCGGCGCGTTGCGGTGGCAGGCGGCCAATGTCATCCCCGCGACGGCGGGGACGGCGAGGACACGAAGGATGGACACGGTGCGCTCCGATCGGTTGGTCGTTGGGCGGTCTCCCGCCGGAAGATACTACCCGCGCGCGGCCTCCCACGCCGTGGTCTGCAGCAGCGTCGCCGCGTCGGGCTCGAGGCCGCGGACGTGGACGGGCGCGCCCGTCGGATTCTTCCCGAGCAGCGCGGCGAGGAACGTGCACGCCGCGAGGTACGACCCGGCCGGCGACGGGTGGCTGCCATCGGTGTCGTACAGCGACGGCGCGTCGGGGCGCGCGAGCACCCGCTCCCACGCCACGCCCACCGGCACGACGAGCGCGCCGAGCTCCGCGCCGATCGCCTCGTACGCGTCGGTGAGCGTGCGCTGCGTCTCCGGCGCGTGACGGCGCGCCCACGTCATGTACAGCGCCAGGCGCGCGCCGCTCGCGCGAACGGCCTCGTCGAACAGCCGCACGTTCTCGTGGAAGCGCTTCGCGTTCTTGACCGGGAGCGTGCTCTGCTCCTGCAGCACGACGACGTCGTACGCGCCCGTCGCGATGCGCTCGGCCGCGACGCCCTTGTTCCAGTGCATCTTCAGCGACGCGCCGCCGGCCCAGATCAGGTCGTGCGTCACGCGCTCGCCGGCCCACTCGGCGAGCGACGCGAGCAGCGCGGGGACGTCGTTGCGGGCGGTGAAGCTGTTGCCGACGAAGAGGACGTTCATGTTGTGCTCGGTCGGGTCACGCGGAGCCGCGGAGCACGCGGAGAACACCAACGGCTTTGGGTGGTCTCCGCGTCCTCCGCGGCTCCGCGTGAGATCACATGGCCGCCTTCGCGAGATCCCCGACCGCGTACGCGAGCTTGTGCGCGCGGGCCGCGTCGGACGACGAGCGGGCGTCGCCGTGCAGCTGGGTGGAGAGGCTCGTGAGCGCGTCCGTGCGCGTCTGGCCGGACAGCCCCTCGGCACGCGCGAGCTCCTGCCTAACGGCGGCGATGCGCTCGCGCGACAGGCCGCCGTCGCGCTCGAGCTGATCGACGTAGGCGCGGGCGAGCGCGAACGACGGCGGCCACACGAGCTTCGGCTGCTCCTGCGCGTTGAAGTGGTCGAACACCACCGTCTTCGCGGCGTCGATCTCGTTCTGCGAGAGGTACGCGCTCGGCGCGAGGTCGAAGATGTCGAGGCCGCGCGCGATCTCGGACGCCACGATGTGGCCGTTGTACCAGTACGACGACCAGTAGCCCGCGCCGACGAGCTTCGTCGCGTCCATCGGGCCGCGGTCGAAGTACGCGATCTCCGTCGGGTGCTTCGGGTCGGTCCAGTCGAACACCGAGATGCCGCCCTGGTACCACGACTGCACCATGACGTCGCGCCCGGGGATCGGGATGAGCGTGCCGTTGTGCGCGACGCAGTTCTCCTGCGGCGTCTGCGGCGCGGGCATCTTGTAGTAGCTCTGGAACTCCATCTGGTTGTTCCGGAGCGTGAAGATCGCGTCGGCGCCCCACTCCGGCTTGTCGGTCACGCGGCAGCGCGGCGCGGTGCCGCCGCCCCACTCGTCGCTGAACAGGATCTTGTCGCCGTCGTTGCTGAACGTGGCGGAGTGCCAGAACGAGAAGTTCGAGTCGGCCACCGCGCCGATGCGCGTCGGGTGCGCGACGTCGTGGATGTCGAGCAGGAGCCCGTAGCCCGCGCACGCGCCGCCCGCGAGCCCGATCGCCGGGTACGCCGTGATGTCGTGGCACTGCGTGGGGCCGGTGCGCGGGCCGCGCGTGCGGCCCGCACCGCCGCCGCCCGCCGTCGCGCGCGCCGCGCGCCGCTGCGCCGCCGCCGCGCTGTCCGCCGGCGTCTCGTGATGGACCGGCGGCGCGGCGAGGTTCGAGAAGATGCGCGGGCTGCTCACGATGTGCGCCTGCTCGGGGTGCGCGACCGGCACCTGGATCACCTCGATGCGGAACAGCGCGGAGTTCGGGTCCTCCTCGAGCGTCGCGCCGGAGCAGCCCGCGAGCTCGGCGGACGAGCGCACGGTGGCCGAGCCGGAGACGTAGATGTAGACGTTCTCCGGATCCTTCGGGTCGGTGACGAGCGTGTTCGTGTGCGACCCGCGGCACGTCTGCACGATCGTGATCGGCTTCGGGTGCGCGACGTCGCTGATGTCGATGATGCGGATGCCGCGCGCGCGCTCGCGGCTCACGGTGTCCTGCACGCCCTGCAGCCCGCAGTCGGTGCGCCCCGAGAGCGCCTCGGCGGAGACGAACAGCAGGTTCTTGTACACCGTCACGTCGCTCTGCGAGCCGGGGCACACGAACGCCGTGCGCAGCGTCGGCGCCGCCGGGTTCGTGATGTCCCACACCTGCCAGCCGCTGTAGTTGCCCTGGAAGACGAGGTTCCCGGTGAACGCGAGGTCGGAGTTCGTGAGCCGGTTGTCGCCCGGCGTGCTGAGGTTGAGGAAGTCCGCCGACGGCTTCGTGCTGGAGACGAGCTTGAGGTTCCAGATCGCCTGGCCGGCGTCGAACCACCCCGCCTTGAGCCCGACGCGCGGATCGGGCCGCGGCGCCGCGGCCGTCGTCGCGTTAGGCATCCCCGGGACGGAGGCGGTGGAGTGGGCGCAGGCGGCGACGGCGGCGGCGGCGGCCGCGAGGAACGCGAACGGGGTGGGTCTCACGGGTGAAGCCTCTGGGGGTGAGGAACGCTGCGTGGCTGCGTAGCTGCGTGGCTGCGTGGATGTCGGATCGCACGCAGCCACGCAGCGCCGTTCAAGGTTTCATGCTCTCCAGCATGGAGGTCATCCGGTCGATCTCCGTCGACTGATCGGCGCTGACGTCGGAGACGAACTTGTAGACGGCGTCGTCGTTCGCCGCTCCGGGCGCGGCGAGGAGCTGGTCCACCATGGTGAGCGCGCCCTGGTGGTGCTTGATCATCAGCGTGAGGAAGAGCCGGTCGAACTCGGCGCCGCGCGCGTGGTCGAGCCGCTGCAGCTCCTCGGCGGTCGCCATCCCCGGCATCATCTCGTGGTGCATCCCTTCCATGCCGGGCATGCCGGCGACGTGGGCCGGGTCGGGCACGTCGAGCGCGCGGTCCCCGAGCCACCGCTGCATGAACGCGATCTCGTCGCGCTGCGCGACGACGATCCGCTCGGCGAGCACGCTCACCGCGCGGCTCGCGCCGTGCGTCGGGGCCCAGCCGGCCATGAGCACGGCCTGCGCGTGGTGGCCGATCATGCCGGACATGAACCGCACGTCGGCCGGGGTGAACGGGGGCCGGCCGTTGTCCGCGCGCGCCTTCGCGGCCGGCGAGGCGGCGGGCGGGGCGGCGGGCTGGGCGTGCGCGGCAGCGGCGCCGAGCAGCGTCGCGGCGGCGAGCGTGAGCAGGGGGCGCGAGAGTGTGAGCATCGTCACGTTGGCGAGTCCCGCGCGCCGGGGAAGACTCCACGTTCGCTCGTTCGCAATTCAGGGAATGGAAGGCAATTCGCCGAATTGCCGTGCATGGCTTGAATTGAAAACACCCACCGTGGAGCTCCGCCGGGCGCGCGCCGAGCCGGCGTCGCGAGCGACCCGGCCCGCCAGGAATACGCCGCACCGGCTGGCGGCGTTGTCGATCGGGGCCACCGCCGTTCGTCGAACGTGAGAGGCACGTTGCCGCGGCGACGTGCGCGCTGCACCTTGCCCGTCCCTCCCAACCCCCCGCCCATGCCCACCGCTCCCCAGGCCGGCGACGTCCTCCTGCTCGTCGGCACCGTGAAAGGCGCCTTCATCCTCCGCGCCGACGCCGAGCGCGGCGCGTGGACGATCGACGGCCCGCACTTCCCGGGCGAGTCGGTCTACGCGATGGCGTACGACGGGCGGGGAGGCCGGAACCGCCTGCTCGCCGCGACGCGGAGCTTCCACTGGGGAAGCGCGATCCGCACGAGCGACGACTTCGGCGCGACGTGGTCGGGGCCGGAGCGGCAGAACGTGCGCTTCCCGGAGGACTCGGGGCTCGCGCTCGTGCAGGTGTGGCAGATCGTCCCCGGCCCGGCGGACGAGCCGGACCGGCTGTGGGCGGGCGTCGAGCCGGCGGCGCTGTTCGAGTCGCGCGACGGCGGCGAGAGCTGGGCGGCGGTGGACGGGCTGCTGCGGCACGAGCACCGCCCGCGCTGGCAGCCCGGCGGCGGCGGCCTCTGTCTGCACACGATCGTCCCCGACCCGACGCGCGCGGAGCGGATGCTCGTCGCGATCTCCACCGCCGGCGTGTACCGCACCGACGACGGCGGCGCGACGTGGCGGCCGCGCAACGAGGGCGTGCGCGCGGAGTTCCTGCCGAACAAGTACCCGGAGTTCGGCCAGTGCGTGCACAAGGTGGTGCACCATCCCGCGCGCCCCGAGCGGCTGTTTCTGCAGAACCACTGGGGGCTCTACCGCAGCGACGACTGGGGCGACTCGTGGACCGACGTCGCGAACGGCGTCCCGTCCGACTTCGGCTTCGCGATGGCGATGCACCCGCGCGACGTCGACACGGTGTACATCGTGCCGATCCAGTCGGACGAGTTCCGCATCACGCCCGACGCGAAGCTGCGCGTCTACCGCACGCGCAACGCCGGCGCGTCGTGGGAGCCGCTGACCGCGGGGCTGCCCCAGGAGGACGCGTACGAGACGGTGCTGCGCGACGCGCTCGCCACCGACGCGCACGACCCGGCGGGCGTCTACTTCGGCACGCGCAGCGGCAAGGTGTACGCCTCGGCCGACGGCGGCGACTCGTGGACCTGCCTGGCGGACGCGCTGCCGTCGATCTGCTGCGTGAAAGTGGGAGTGGTCGGGACGCCTGCTGCGTAGCTGCGTCGGTGCGTAACTTCAGACCCACACGCAGCCACGCAGCTACGCAGCCACGCCGCGAATGTCCCTCACCGTCCTCCTCCCTCGTGCCCTGTACCCGTACGCCCGCGGCAGCGCCACGCTGCGGCTGGACGAGCGGTGCCTAACGGTGGGCGATGCGCTGTCGGTGGTGAAGGCGCGGTGGCCCGGCGTGGCGGACCGCGTGATGACGGAGCGCGGCGACGTGCGCGAGCACGTGAACATCTTCGTCGGCGAGGAGAACGTGCGGTTCGCCGAGGGGCTCGCGACGCGCGTCGACGACGGCGACACGATCATGATCGTCGCCGCGGTGAGCGGCGGCTGAGTCGCGTGACGGATCTCTCGCGCGAGGAGGCGCGCCGCTACGCGCGCCAGATCACGCTGCCCAACGTCGGGGCCGAGGGGCAGCGGCGGCTGAAGCACGCGCGCGTGCTGCTCGTCGGCGCGGGCGGGCTCGGGTCGCCGGCGGCGCTGTACCTCGCCGCGGCGGGCGTCGGCACGCTGGGGCTCGTGGACTTCGACGTCGTCGACGCGTCGAACCTGCACCGCCAGATCCTGCACGGCACCGCCGCCATCGGCACGCCGAAGCTCGACTCGGCGCGCGCGCGACTGGCCGACGTGAACCCGCACGTGTGCGTGGAGACGCACGAGACGCGGCTCACGTCGGCGAACGCGATGGAGATCCTCCGCGACTACGACGTCGTCGTCGACGGCACCGACAACTTCGCCACGCGCTACCTCGTGAACGACGCGTGCGTGCTGCTCGGGAAGCCGAACGTGCACGGCGCCATCTTCCAGTTCGAGGGGCAGGCGTCGGTGTTCTGCACGCCCGATGGGCCGTGCTACCGGTGCCTGTTCCCCGAGCCGCCGCCGCCGGGGCTCGTGCCGAGCTGCGCGGAGGGCGGGGTGCTCGGCGTGCTGCCGGGACTCGTCGGGACGATCCAGGCCACCGAGACGCTGAAGCTCGTGCTGGGGCTCGGCGATCCGCTCGTCGGCCGCCTGCTGCTCGTCGACGCGCTCGGCATGAGCTTCCGCACCGTGCGCGTGCCGCGCGACCCGGCGTGCCGCGCGTGCGGGACGCGCGAGATCACGACGCTCATCGACTACGACGCCTACTGCGGGACACCGATGCCCAACCAGGACGACGACGCGCTGGAGATCACGCCGCAGGAGCTCGCGGCCCGACGGGCCGCCGGCGCGGACCTCGACCTCATCGACGTGCGCGAGCCGCACGAGTGGGCCGAGGGCCGCATCGCCGGCGCGCGCCACATCCCGTTAGGCACGCTCGCCGGCGCGATCCCGTCGATCGACGGCTCGCGCGAGGTCGTCGTCTACTGCCGCTCGGGCGTGCGCAGCCTCCACGCCGTGCACCAGCTCCGCGCGGCGGGCATTCCCGCGGTGTCGCTCGCCGGTGGGATCCTGCGGTGGGAGGACGACGTCGGGGTCGGGTGATCTCGAGCGGGGAGGGCCTTCTGCCGTGCATTTGAACCGCAGAGGACGCAGAGGGCCGCAGAGAACGTCAACTGCTTCTTCAACCACAGAGGACACAGAGGACACGGAGGAGAACCCTTTCAAGAGAGTGGGTTTCCTCTGTGTCCTCCGTGTCCTCCGTGGTCCAATCGAAGAGGGCAGTCCTCTGCGACCCTCTGCGTCCTCTGCGGTTCGTTCATTCATATGGCGACGGCAGCTCTCCGCGCCCTCCGGGGCTCCGGGTGATCAGAACACGCGCCGCTGCAGTCGACTCACGGTGAACCGCGCCGTCTCGGCGATCGCCATCACGGTCATCACGCCGGCCTGCACCGGATCGGTGACGACGAGATCCGCCGCGTCGGGGACGCTGCCGGCCATGTTGAGGCTCACGACGAGCAGCCCCTGCGCGCGCACCTCGCGCACCGCGCGCTCGATGTCGCCGCCCATGAGCGAGCCCGCGAGCACGAGCGCGGCGGCGCGCGGCAGCCGCGCGACCGCGCGCACCGCGTCGGCCAGCGGCTGCTCGCCGACGAGCGGGATCGTGTCCACCGAGATGCGCTCGCCGCGGATGTTGTGGCGATCGGCCTCGGAGATGGCGCCGATCGCGACCTGCCCGACCTGCGCGCCGCCGCCCATGATGATCACGCGCTTGCCGTAGATCGCGCGCATCGACTCCACGCGCTCCACCGCGCGCACGACGCGGAGCGCGCGCAGCTCGTCGAGCAGCGGCGCGGGATCGTCGGGGAGATCGATCTCGAAGTACACCTGGTCCTCGCCGCCGCCGCGGCTCGAAATCTCCACCGACGCGATGTCGCCGCGGTGCCGCGCGATGACGCCCGTGAGCTGGTGCAGGATGCCGGGGCCGGCGTCGGTGCGCACCAGCACGCCGATGCGGTCGCTCATGCGCCCGTCCCGCCGTCGGGCGACATCGTGTAGCACCACGCCTCTCCCTCGAGCACCGTCTCGCCGGTCTGCCGCGTGACGACGATGCGCAGCTGCGTCACCGGCTTCGTGGCGTGCACGCTCACGACCTCCGCCTCGGCGGTGATCGTGTCGTCGACGTAGACGGGCGCGGTGAACTTCCAGCTCTGGCTCAGGAACACCGAGCCGGGACCGGGCAGATCCATCGCGACGAGCGCGTGCAGCAGCCCGGTCGTGAGGCCGCCCTGCACGACGAGCGCGCCGAACCGCGTGCGCGCGGCGAAGTCGGCGTCGAAGTGCAGCGGGTTGTAGTCGCCGGTCAGCTCGGCGAACGTCTCGACGTGCCGACGCGTGAGCGTGAGCGAGCGGCGCGCGCGGTCTCCGACGCGAGGTCTCATGGGTGGTCTCGGGCCGTGCCGTTCATGTCACGCGGAGCCGCGGAGCACGCGGGGAACGCCGACGACACGAGTGGCGTTCTCCGCGCGCTCCGCGGCTCCGCGTGAGACAAGATAAGCACGAGCTGCCGCCGAACGGTCGCGCATCACGTCACGGCCGTACGTTCGTGAACACGTCCGTCAGAATGAGCTTGCCGTCCTGATAGCACGTCTTCACCTGGGGCATCTTGATCCCCTCGACCTCGATCTCGCCCTCGAAGTAGCACGTGTAGTCGCGCTGCGTGTCGTGGACCGGAGCGGAAGCACTCCTTCTCCCGTACGCCTTTCACGAGGTGCCGGTCGTCCACCGCGCGCGCTGCCCGGTAGAAGCCGTCGGACTTGCCGATCTCGAAATCCTCTGCGCGGTCGCGTCGTGGGGACGGGCATCACGGCGCTCGGCCCGCCCCGCGGCCGAATATCCGCCGCCCTTCATGACCTCACAAGCTCCCGGCGGAACGCATCCGGGGATCCAATGGCGAAAGAAGGGATCTCGAAATCCTTCCCATCGCCGTTGGATCCCCAGGGTACTCGCCTGTCACCTCGCCCCATCACTCCGCGCGCAGCGCCACGAGCGGGCTCACGCGCCCCGCGCGCCACGCCGGCACCGCCGCCGCGACGACGGTCACGAGCACGAGCACCGCGCCCGACGCCGCGAGCACGAGGGCGTCGCGGGCCGAGGTGCGGAACAGCATCGGCTGCACGAGCGGCGCGAGCGCGAGCGCGGCGACGATGCCGCCGGCGACGCCGGCCGCGGTCATGCGCGCCGCGTCCACGACGACCGCGCCGCCCACCCGCGTGCGCGAGCCGCCTAACGCGAGCCGCACCCCCATCTCCCGCGTGCGCCGCGCGGCGAGGTACGACACGACGCCGAACAGCCCCACCGCGGCGATCGCGAGCGCCAGCGCGCCCAACGCGGTGAACAGCGTCGCGCCGAGCCGCCACGGGCGCAGCTGCGGATCGAGCAGGTCGGCGTACGGGCGCACGCGCGCGTACACGGGACGCGGGCTCGCGCCCTGCAGCAGCCGCTGCACCGCGGGCGCGAGCCGCGCCGGGTCGCCGGCCGCGCCGACGAGGATCCCGAACACCTCCGGGAAGTCGCCGGCGACCGGCGCGGGCGGCGGCAGCTGCTCGAACGGCACGTAGTACTGCATGAGCGTCGCCTCGCGTCCGTCGGGGCGCAGCGACCGCGCGCGCGAGTCGGCGACCACGCCGACCACCTCGCGGCACGGCAGCGTCGTCGGCGCCGCGGGCGACGGCGGCAGCGCGGGATCGAAGCCGATGCGCACGCACTGGCCCACCGCGCGCTGCCCGGGCCACACCTCGCGCGCCATCGTCTCGTTCACGATCACGACGAGCGGCGCGCCGCGGCGGTCGCCGGGCCCGAACAGCCGGCCGTCGCGCAGCCGCGCGCCTAACAGCTTCAGGTACGCGGGCGTCGCGCCGTACATCAGCGGCAGCTGCTCCCCGGCCATCGGCGGCTCGGCGCGCCCCGGGACGCTGATCGGCGGAATGTGATGCGGCCCGAACGGCACCGCCTGCACGACCGTCGCGCCGGTGACCCCCGCCAGCCGCGTCAGGCGCTCGGCCAGCGCGACGTGCAGCGCGTCCCGCTCGCGTGGTGGCAGCGGGTCGCGCACGTCGAGCGTCGCGAGCAGCAGCCGGTCGGGGGAGAAGCCGAGGTCCTGCACGCGCACGCGGTGCAGGCTGCGCACGAACAGTCCGGCGCCCGCGGCGAGCAGCGTGCACAGCGCCACCTGCAGCACGACGAGCGCGCGCTGCGTGGCGGGGCGGCGCGCGGCGACGCGCTCGCCGCCGGCATGCAGCGCGGGAGCGATCGCGCGCGCCGCGGCCAGTGGCGAGAGCCCCGCGAGCAGCCCGGCCACGCACGCCGCGAGCACCGTCGCGAGCACGACGCGCGCGTCGAACGCGCCCGCCGGCGCGAGCCCCGGCAGCAGGGTCACGCGCACGACGTCGGCGATCCATCGCGACGCAACGAGCCCGCACGCCGCGCCCGCCGCCGCGAGCAGCAGACTCTCCACGAGCAGCATGCGCGCGAGCCGCCCGCGCCCGGCGCCCAACGCCACGCGCACCGCCACCTCGCGCCGACGGCGCTCGCCGCGCAGCAGCAGCAGCGTCGCGACGTTCGCCGTGGCGACGAGCAGCACGACGAGCGCCACGCCGGAGAGCCACAGCGCGACCCGCGCCTGCGCCGACTCGCGCGCCGCGCCGAGTCCCGGCGCGAGCGGCTCGAGCCGCGCCTCGATCGACGCGTCGGGCCGCGCGGTCACCTCGCGCAGCGCCGCGGTGGCCGCCTGCGTCGCGACGTTAGGCGCCACGCCCGCGCGCACCTTCGCGAGCACCGAGACGACGTTCATCCCCGGCTCGCTCCTCCACGCCGCGGGCCGGTCGCGCATCGCGGCGGAGAGCGGCACGAACACGTCCACCGCCGCGGCGCCGTCGCCCCGGAAGTCGGGCGCCGCCACGCCGACGACGGTGAACGGCGCGCCGTCCACGACGAGCGTGCGCCCGAGCACGGCCGGGTCGCCGTCGAGCCGGTGCTTCCAGAACGCGTGTCCCAGCACGACGACGGACCTCCCCGCCGGCGGCGCGTCGTCGGCCGCGTCGAAGAACCGACCGAGCGCGGGGCGCGCGCCGAGCAGCGTGAAGTAGCGCCCCGTCGCCTCGACCGCGGTGACCGTCGTCGTCGCCGCGCCGGCGCCGAACGTGAGCGTGTCGGTGCGCACCGCGGCCGCCGCATCGAACGCCGACGTCGCGCCGGCGAGCGCGCGGAACGCCGGGTACGACGTCGTCGTCACCGCGTACGCGTCGCCGTCCGCGGTCGTGACGCGCAGCGCGACGCGGGATACGCGCGCCGCGTCGGACACGCCCGGCGGCGGCGCGAGCATGAGCTGGCGCACGAGGCCGAGCATCGCGGCGTTCGCGCCGATGGCGAGCGCGAAGCTCGCCACGACACCGGCGACGAGCGTCGGCTCCCGGCGGAGCGAGCGAAGGGCGTGGCGCACGTCGGCGAACATCGGTGGCTCCTGGTGGAGGGTGGCGAGGCACGACGTTCGTTCGTCACGCCGGCTCCGTCAAACGTTGCGGGACGAAGCGGCGCCGCCGCCGGACGAACTCGGGCTCGCTCGCGTCCGCCCCGCGCCTCGAGCGGTCGCACCGTGGCCTCGCTCAGGAAGCTCGTGTGCTCGAACCGCCGCCCCCACGAAAGCGGCGTGACGCGCGGTTAATTACCAGCGATGCCCGACCAACTCGACATCTTCGGCGCCGCCCCACTGCCGCCGCTCCCCGACGGCTTCCTCTATCGCGAGGAAGTGATCACGCCCGACGTCGAGCGCGACGTGATCGCGCGCATGCGCGAGCTGCCGTTCCGCGAGTTCGAGTTCCACGGCTACACGGGCAAGCGCCGCGTCGTGTCGTTCGGCTGGAAGTACGACTTCGAGGCGCGCGTGCTGCACGAGGCGGACGACATGCCGCCGTTTCTCGTCGCGCTGCGCGAGACCGCGGCCTCCGTCGCCGGGCTGGCGCCGGCCGCGCTGCAGCACGTGCTCGTCACGGAGTACGGTCCCGGCGCGGCCATCGGCTGGCACCGCGACAAGGACGTCTTCGGCGAGGTGGTGGGGATCTCGCTGCTCTCGCCGTGCACGTTCCGCCTGCGCCGCGCGGTGGGCGAGCGGTGGGAGCGCGTGAATCTCGTCGCCGAGCCGCGCTCCGCGTACGTGCTGCGCGGGCCGTCGCGCACCGAGTGGGAGCACAGCATCCCGGCGGTGGAGGCGCTGCGGTACTCCGTCACGTACCGGAATCTCCGCGGCGCGTGAACGGCAGGATCGGGTGCGCGCTGCACGGCTCCACGTACGAGTGTTCGTGGGACTGAAGAAGGACTGAAGGAGGACAGTCCCTCTTCAGTCCTCCTTCAGTCCTCCACGAACACGTACGTGGAGCCCTGCAAGGCGCGTCAGATCGCTGGCCGCTTGAGATGGATGTCCGTGTTCTTCTGGAACTGGTGCGCCACGGAGAGAATGAGGTCGTCGTTGTAGAGATTCCCCGTGATCACCCCACCGATCGGCTGCGGCTTGAGCTCCGGCGCGGGCTGCGCGGGCGCGGTCGCGCCGCGCCCGCCGCCGACCTGCTGCGGGACGTCGAACTTGTACGGCACCACCGCGCACGGATGCCCCGTCTGTGCGTTCGGCGCGATGTCCGCCCCGGGCGCGCCGATGAACAGGTCGAGGTCCTTCATGAACTCCGCCCACCGCTGCACGAGCACGTAGCGGCGCCGCTGGTTCTGCACGAAGTCGTAGGCCTTCATGATGCGCCCCTGCACGAAGCGGGGGTCCCAGTCGGCCGCGGCCATCGGCGTGCCGGCGGTTGCCGTGGGCGAGGTGCCCGGGTAGGGTGCGTTCCGCGGGTTCGGCATGGCCACCACGGTGTTCAGGTCGAGGCCGATCTCCTTCGCCTTGCGCACCACGTAGTCGTCGAATGCCGCCGCCCCCTCCACGTCCAGCCCCTCTCCGCGAATCCCCGGCACGGTGGGGCGCGGGCCGATGTCGCGCGGCGCCATGCCTAACGCCTTCAGCTTGTCGACGAGCTCCTTCGGCGCCTGCGGGTCCACGCCGACGCGCAGCGACGCGAGCTTGATGCTCGGGTCGAACTTGAACGGCGTCGTCACCGTGGATGGATCCTTCTCGTCGACGCCGTGGATGACGTTGAACACCATCGCCGCGTCCTCTACCGTCCGCGTGATGGGGCCGACGCGGTCCTGGGTCCACGCGAGCACCATCCCGCCGTAGCGGCTCACGCGCCCGAACGTCGGACGCAGCGCGCTCGTCCCACAGCGCAGCGACGGCGACACGATGGAGCCCTGCGTCTCCGTGCCGATGCCGAACGCGACGCACCCCGCCGCCGTCGCCGACGCGGGGCCGGCCGACGAGCCGCTCGATCCCTGCGACAGGTTCCACGGGTTGTTCGTGCGTCCGCCGAACCACTGGTCGTTCTGCGCGAAGAGACCCGTGGAGAGCTTCGCGAGCAGCACGGCGCCCGCGTCGCGCAGCCGCCTCACGACTTCCGCGTCGTCGTCGATGACGCGCGTCTCGAAGTCCTTCGCGCCCCACGTCGTGGCGATGCCCTTCGTGGCGAAGAGATCCTTCACGCCGTACGGCACGCCGTGCAGCGGCCCGCGCCACGTGCCCGCCGCGATCTCGCGGTCGCGCTCCGCCGCCTCGGCCATCGCCTGGTCGCGCAGGATCGTCACGGCGAAGAGCAGCGTCGGGTTCAGCCGCTCCAGCCGGTCGAGGTAGATCTTCGTGATGCGCGCCGACGTGAGCTTCTTCGCCTTGATGAGCGCCGAGATGCGGTGCGCGGGGAGAAACGCGAGGTCCTCGTCGCTCGTCGGCACCGGGCCGCTCCACGGCGCGAGCGGGAACGTCGCGCGCTGGAACGCGGCGGGACCCTTCTCGCGCACGAGCTTCTCCATCAGCGCGCCGGTGCCGCCGGGATACGGCATGAACTGCTCGGCCGGCGGCTCGCCGTTGCCTAACGGATAGGGCGGCACCTGCGGCTGCGCGGGGGGCTGGCCGGCCGTCGCGGCGGGCGGCTGGGCGCGCCCCGTGTGCGCGCCGAAGGTCGTCGCCGCCGCGGCGGCGATCGATGCGAACAGGAAGGCGCGCCGGTCGACGCCGGTCGTGTCCGCGGCCTCCTCGGCGCGGCGCTCGAGCTCGGGGAATGCGGCTTCCAGGAGATCTTCGGGCCTGTCCACGGGAATGCTCTCCATCGGTGGGTGGTGCGGGGAACGCTGGCACTCCCAAGGTAACACGCGCACTCGTCAATCGACTCCGACCCCAGTGATCGCGCGCAGCCGCGCGAGCAGCACCGCACCGGCGACGAGGCACAGCGCCGCCGTGTAGAGTCCCGGGAAGTAGCCGCCCGCGCGCAGTGCGAGCGCGAGGTGCGCGACCCCGTTCCCGACGCCGCCGCCGAGCGCGAGGAACGTCGCGCCGAGCGCGCCTAACGAGGCGGCGCGGCCGCGGCGGCGCATCGCCCACAGGCTCGCCGCGAACACCGCGAGCCACGCCGCGTTCACCGCGAGGAAGCGCGCGTCGCGCCACGCGTACCCGAACAGCGCCGGCAGCGCGCGCTGGAAGCCGGCCCGGTCGCTCGCACGCGACGCGGGCTAGGGGACGGCGCGGAACGCGTCCACCACGAAGCCGTTCTCCTCGTCGGCCACGTTCACCACGTAGTCGACGAACACGTTCGACGGATAGCCGAACCGCGCGTCGTACCGGGTCGTGATCTGCGCCGCGCGCCGCCGGATCGCGTCGTCGACGAACGCGAACAGCGCCTCCACCGTCGGGAACGACTCGTCGAACCGCGCGTCGACCGGCGTGCCGGTGAGATAGCGCCGGCTCTCGACGCGCCCGCCGCGCACCGTCACGACGACCGGCCCGACGACCTCCTGCGGGCAGAAGCAGGTACGCCGCAGCGTGATCTCGTACGCCGACGGCGCCGCACCTGCCCACCGACGCAGCGCGGCCGAGAGATCCGACTCCGCGTCGGTGGGTGCGCGGCACGCGAGCCCGGACAGGAGCGCGAGCACGATCGCCGTTAGGCGCCAGCGGCGGAACGTCCCGACAGGATGACAGGACGGACAGGATGAGAACCTCCCAAAGAGTGCAACTGCGACAGCCGTCTTGGTGACTGTCATCCTGTCCGTCCTGTCATCCTGTCCAGAAAGACGAGCCAGTGGTCCTGTCCATCCCGTCACGCGATGGATCGGATCGCGTCGCGCAGCACGTCGGCCGAGCGCTCGAGGGCAGCGCGCTCCTCGGGCGCCAGCTCCGGCGCCACCACCTCCACCGCGCCGCCCGTGTCGACGATCGTCGGCAGCGACAGCGCGACGTCGTGCAGCCCGAGCGCGCCGCGCTGCACGCGGGACACCGTCTGCACGCGCCGCTCGCCGCGCGCGCTGGACCGGAGCAGCGCCGCGGTCACGAGACCGATCGCGTGGTTCGTCGCGCCTTTGCGCCGGATGATCTCGTACGCCGCCCGCCGCACCTGCTCGGCCATCGGCGCCTCGCGCTCGCGCGTCCATCCCGGCCACTGCCGCAGCGGACGCCCGCCGACCCACGCGCTCGACCAGAGCACCACCTCGGAGTCGCCGTGCTCGCCGACGACGTGCGCGTGCACCGAGTGCGGCGCGACGTGCAGCGCCTCGCCGATCGCCTGCCGCAGCCGGGCGCTGTCGAGCATCGTGCCCGTGCCGATCACGCGCTCCACCGGCAGCCCAGACGACTCGGCCACGACGTACGTCAGCACGTCCACCGGGTTCGTGACGACGACGACCAGGCCACGGTAATCGCGCAGGCGCGCGCCGACGTCGCGCATGACGCGCGCGTTGTCGCGCAGCAGGTCGAGGCGCGACTCGCCCGGCTTGCCGCCACGGCCGGCGGCGATCACGAGCGCGTTCGTGGCGAGCAGCTCGTCGAACGGCGCGGCGCGCACGGTCGCGGCGGGGTAGAACGCGGCGCCGTGCGCGAGGTCCATCGCCTCTCCCTCTGCGAGCTCGGCGCGCAGGTCGGAGAGCAGCAGCTCGCCCGCGAACCCCGCGTGCAGCACGGACATCGCCACGCTGGCGCCGACCCAGCCGGTGCCGAGGATGCCGACGGAGAAGCGGACGGTGGCGTCAGGCACGGTCGCGTTAGGCACGGTGGTGGGTCAGGGCACGGCGGCCGCGCCGTCCGGGCCGGTCCAGTCGTAGACGTGCGCCGCGCCGCCCACCCGCCAGCGTGTGGGCCACGCGGTGTGCTGCCAGTCGAGCGGCTCGGCCAGCGGCTGCGGGCGCGCGGCGAGCGCGAGCGCCGCACGTAGATCGCGGCGCCGCGTCTCGTCCAACGCGTCCGGCGCGAGCGACACGAACGTCGGCGTGCCGCTCCGCGCGAGCAGGTCGAGCCACTGTCGGTCGTACTCCCACGGGATCGCGTTGGTCACACCGACGCAATCGGCGTCGGTGGCGTAGAACGTACCGTGCTGCGGCGCGCGGAAGGCGAGCGTGTTCACACCCATCTTCCGCGTGCGCGACCATTCCGTCCCGCTGGTGTCGTCGCCGATGCGACAGAGCTCGAACCGGCCCGCCGAGAGGTGGCTCACCGTGTTGCAGCCGATGACGAGCGCGTCGCCCGCGGCGTCGCGGATGGTGCGATACAGCTCGTCGATCACCTCCGCCGTCGTGCGGACGGGGCCCTCGGCGAACGTCCACCCGTCGCGCGTGAGGCCCGGTCCCATCTGGAAGCCCCACCGGCCGAAGACGTCGAACGTCGTGTAGTCGTGCTTCATCAACTCGTAGCCCCAGCCGCGCGCCCGAGCGAGATCGTCGGCGACCTTGCGACGCACCTCGGCCACGGTGGGGTCGAGCACCGTGCGCTCGCGCGACAGTCGCCACGCGTCGGGCGCGTCGGCGGGCGCCTGCAGCGGGCGGATCCAGAGTCCCGGCCGCGCGCCCGCGCGCCCGATCTCGGCGGCGAGCCCCGGCATGTCGGGGAACTTGTCGTTGCCGCGGTCCCACGTGCCCACGCCGGCCTTCTCCGCACCGCGCCCGGGCTGCCAGCCGTCGTCGATGACCGCGTACGGCCGGTTCGCGCCGGTCGGCGACAGCTCGACGACGTGCCGCGCGTCGGCGAGGACGGTGGCCGCGCTGTTCCTGCCGTACGCCCAGTACCAGTCGTTGCTGCCGTAGACGGGGTGGGCAGGGAGCCGCGGTGCGGCGCACAGTCGCCGACACAGCGCGCGCACGGCGGCGAACGGCGTCTCGTTAGGCAATCCGGCGCGGCCGACGACGTCGCACACGGCGAGCGCGCGCTCGCCGAGCCGTACGCCCACGCCGCCGCTGCGCACGTCGGCGAGCAGGCTGAGGCCGCGCGGGTCGCCCTGCCACGCGCAGAACGCGCGCGCGCCCGTGCGCACGCCCCACCCGTGCGTGACGCGTCCGTCCCATGCCGCGACGTACCACGGCATCACGCGGTCGGGGACGAAGCCGCGCCACTCGAGGTCCCCGTAGCCTCGCTCCCACGCGTCGCCGAGCAGCAGGCGCGTGCCGGCGAGGTCGCCGCGCCAGCGGAGGTGCAGGCGCGTCACCGCGGCGTCGGGCGCCGTGAGCTCCACGCGCATGCCGCCTGCGGCGTCGCCGGGCACCTCCCGCACCGTGACCGTGATGCCGTCGCCCTCCCACCGCCCGCCCGCCGCGCGCAGCCGCTGCTCGCCATCGGCGGTGCGGACGAGCACCGCGTCCGGCGCGCGCCGCACGTCGACGAAGCCGCTCGGCGCGTCGTCGGTGCGGAACGTTAGGCGGCCGACCGACAGCGCGGCGGCAGCGGCGGCGCTCTGGTGGAGGAAGTCGCGGCGCGTGGGCATGCCGGAATCTGGCGCGAAGGGCGCGAGGTGTGAACGGCCGAGGAGGACTCGCCTGGGACGACTCCACGTACGTGTTTGACCAGGACTGAAGAAGGACTGAAGAGCGACTGAAGAAGGACCAAACACAACGTCTTCGTTGTTGGTCCTTCTTCAGTCCTCCTTTCAGTCCTTCTTCAGTCCTACACGAACTCGTACGTGGAGCCCTGCACACGACGAAGACGTCGTCACGGCGAAGCGTCGACGCACAGCCGCTCCATGCCGAGGCCGCTGATCACGAGCCGCTCCTTGTCGTCGCTCAGCAGGCGCCGCGTCCACGGCACGGGACCGCCGTCGGCGAGCTCGATCTCGCCCGCCGCGCCGTCCGTCGCGTAGACCTTGAAGCACGCGCCCTCGTAGTAGCCGCGCCCCGCCGTGCGCGTCGGGTCGAACGCGATCCGCGCCTCGGGAAACCGCGCCGCCAGCGGCTCGAGCACGCGGTCCGTCAGCGTCGACGTGAGCGCGCCATCGGTCACGTCGGTGATCGCGACGTGCGGCGCGGTGAACGGCTTGCCGAGCGACGCCATCGCGCCGACGAGCCGGAGGTAGAACTCGACGTGCTCGCGCAGGCGGTCGGCCTCGAACCGGAACGCGCCCGCGTCGCGCCCCGCCGTGCACAGCGCGAGCACGCGGAAGTGCGCGAACGAGCGGGCGCCGTGGTAGAGCGGCGTGCGCACGAGCCGGTGCGACGTGGCGAGCAGCACGGGCTCGCGGCGCGACCCCGGGTCGCGACGGCGCGCCGCGCACTCCAGCGCGAGCACGTTCGTGCAGTCGGAGACGACCTCCGTGCTGCGGTCGGTGGCGACGATCTTGTTCTGACTCACCGTGGCGAGCGCGGAGCAGGCGCCGAGCGGCGCGAGCGGCGACAGCTCCATCGGCGCGTAGCCCGCCGGCAGCAGCGACCACGCGAGCCGCTCCGCCTCGCCGAACCGCCGCGGGTCCACCGGCGACGGGCGCACGAAGCGGTTCGCCGCGTACTGCGCCACGAGACGGCGCGGCGTCACCGCGGCGGCGTGCCGCTCGTGGACGGCGATGAGCAGCGACTGCAGGTCGGTGGGCGCGAGGCGGGCGAGCGCGTCGAGCAGGTTAGGCACCCCGGTCTCGCGCGCGAGGCGCTCGATCAGGCCGTCGGGCATGTGGGCTCTCTCTCGTCGGGCGTGCTTGACAGGATGCGCCGCGCGGCGAGGATGGGGGAAGACCCCGACGGATCTCAGGAGGACCTCATGAGCGACGACGCACGCGGCACCGGGCCCGATCGCGCCCGCGGCTACGCGCCCGGCAACAACCCGGCGGATCCGAACGAGCATCGGCACGGCGACGTGGTGCACTCGCACCCGCACAAGGGCCCGCACGAGCACGGCGACGACTACGAGTACGACGAGTCGCACGACCCCGACGACCCGCGCGCGCCCGACCGGCGCTGACGCCGGCGGTTTCGCGCTCCCCTTGCAGATCTATGGCGCGCGCCGTATGCTGACCCTTGTCAGATCCAGGGGAGAGCACGCGTGCCGACCGAGCTGCCGTTCAAGCGGGGCGCCATCGAGCTGTTGATCCTCAAGACGCTGTCGTGGGGGCCGATGCACGGCTACGCGATCGCGAAATGGATCCAGGACACGGCCGACGACGCGCTGCGCGTCGAGGAAGGGTCGCTGTACCCCGCGCTCCATCGGCTGGAGAACAAGGGGCTCGTCACGACGTCGTGGGGCCTCTCCGAGAACAACCGGCAGGCCAAGTACTACGCGCTCACCCCCGCCGGCCGCCGGTCGCTGCGCGAGGAGATCGAGACGTGGGTGCAGTACGCCGCCGCGATCACGAAGGTCGTCACCGCGACGCGCCAGCCCGCCTGAGGCGACCGTGCGCCTGTCCACCGTGCGCCTGCCGATGCTCCGCCGCTTCTGGGGTGCCGACCCCGCGCGCGACGTCGACGAGGAGCTCGCGTTCCACATCGAGATGCGCGTCGCGGAGCTCGTGCGCTCCGGCGTGAGCGAGGCCGACGCGCGAGAGGCCACCATGCGACGCTTCGGCAGCTACGCGCCCGTGCGCGACGAGTGCGAGAGCCTGAGCCGCGAGCGGGTCGAGCGGGCGCGCCGAGTCGAATGGTGGGACGCGCTGCGGCGCGACCTCGCCGTCGGCGTGCGCGGGCTCCGCGCGAACCCCGGCTTCGCGCTCGTCGTCGCGCTCACGCTCGCCGTCGGCATCGGCGCGACGACGGCGGTCTACAGCGTCGCATACGGCGTGCTCCTGCGCCCGCTCCCGTACCGCGACCCGGACGCGCTCGTCCGCCTCTGGTCGCGCAACCTGGCGCACAACCTCGAGTTCTTCTCCGTGTCGGCGCCGGACTTCCTCGCCTGGCGCGAGGAGCGGGGCGCGTTCCTGCGGATGGGCGCGTTCATGCGGCAGCGCGAGGTCACGCTCTCGCGCGGCGGCCGCGCCGGCGCGCCGGAGCTCGTCGACGCCGCGGCGGTCATGCCGGACGTGTTCGATCTGTTAGGCACCCCGGTCGCGCTCGGCCGCCGCTTCCGCGCCGACGACGCGCGGCCCGGCGCGGCGCCCGTCGCGCTCCTCGCGAACGATCTGTGGCGCTCGCGCTTCGGCGCCGACTCCGCGGTGCTCGGCGCCGACATCGTGCTCGACGGCCGCAAGGTCACGGTCGTCGGCGTGATGCCGCCGCGCTTCTTCGTCCCCGGCACGCCGGCCGAGGTGTGGACGCCGCTGTCGATGGTCGGCGCGAGCGACGATCCGGGGAACCGCGAGCTGCGGGTGCTCGCGCGGCTCGCGCCGGGGATGACGCGCGAGCGCGCGGTGGCGCGGCTGAACGTCGTCGCGGCGCAGCTCGCGCGCGCGACGCCGGGGACGCGCCGCGGCTGGGACGTCAACTCGCGGCCGATCATGGAGGTCGTCATCGGCCCCACGTTCGGCAAGGCGATGCGCGTGCTGCTCGGGGTCGTCGGGTTCGTGCTGCTCGTGGCGTGCGTGAACGCGGCGAACCTCCAGCTCGCGCGCGCCACGGCGCGCCGCCGCGAGATGGCGCTGCGCGCGTCGTTGGGCGCGTCGCGCGGACGGCTCGCGCGGCAGCTCGTGACGGAGAGCGCGCTGCTCGCCGCGTTAGGCGCCGCGGCCGGCGTGGGGCTCGCCGCGGCAGGGCTCGCGCTGCTCCGTGCCGTCGGCGACACGACGGTGCCGCGCCTCGAGGACGTGAAGCTGGACGCGCCGGTGCTCGCCGTCGTCGCGCTCGTCGCGCTGGGCAGCGTGGTGCTGTTCGGGCTCCTCCCGGCGCTGCACGCGGCGCGCGCCGACGCGGGCGCGGTGCTGAAGGAGGGCGCGCGCGGCGGCACCGAGGGCGCCTCGACGGCGCGCGCGGCGCTCGTCGTCGCGGAGGTGGCGCTCACGCTCGTGCTCCTCGTCGGCGCGGGGCTGCTCGGGCGGAGCTTCGTGCGGCTGCAGCGCGTGCCGTTAGGCTTCGACCCGGCGGGCGTGTCGGTCGTGTCAGTGCGTGTGCCGGACGGGGCGCGCGACGACTCGGTGCGCGCGGCCGCGTTCCGCGCCGCGATGCTCGAGGCGGTCGGGCGCCTCCCCGGCGTGACGGCGGTCGCCGGGGCGAGCTCCGTCCCGTTCGGCGGGCCGAACACCGGCCGCGCCTACGCGCGCGCCGACCGCCCCGCGACGCAGGGCGACTCCCCCGACGCCGACTACCGCGTCGTCACGCCCGGATACTTCCGCACGATGGGCATCCGCCTCGTGCGCGGCCGCGACCTCGCCGCGACCGACGACGCGACCGGTCCGGGCGTGGCCGTCGTGAGCGAGACGCTCGCCCGGCGCACGTGGCCGAACGAGGATCCGATCGGGCGCACGATCCGATTCGGCGACGTCGTCGCGGGGCCGGTGTTCACGGTCGTCGGCGTGGTCGGCGACGCCCGCTACATGTCGCTCGAGCAGACGGAGGTGCGGCCGATGCTGTACTTCTCGGCCGCCGCGTTCCCGCGCCCGCCGCTCACGCTCGTCGTGCGCGGTGCGGACGCGGCGTCGCTCGCGCCCGCGGTGCGCCGCGCGATCGCCGCGCTCGACGCGTCGCTCCCGGCGCCGACGGTGCAGCCGCTCGCGGATCTCGTGCGCGAGGCGACGACCACGGCGCGGTTCGCGGCCACGCTGTTCGGCGTGTTCGCGGCGACGGCGCTCGCGCTCGCGCTGATCGGCATCTACGGCGTGACGTCGTACGTGGTGCGTCTCCGCACGCGCGAGATGGGCATCCGTGCCGCGCTCGGCGCCCCGCGCCGCGCGATGCTCGGCAGCGTCGTCGGTGGCGCCGCACGGCTCGCCGTCGCGGGGATCGCCATCGGCCTGCTCGGCGCGGCGTGGCTCTCGGGCGCGCTCGCGTCGCTGCTGTTCGAGACGAACGCGCGCGACGCGCTCACGTACGCCACCGTTGCATTCCTGCTGCTGCTCGTCGCGCTGCTCGCGAGCCTCGTCCCGGCGCGCCGCGCCATGCGCGCGGATCCGTTGCTCGCGCTGCGGGCCGAGAACTGAGGAGGACGTGGGGCGAGGCTGCTCGAATTTGAACCGCAGAGGGCCGCAGAGGGCCGCAGAGGTGCCGCTTTTTGTTGAACCACAGAGGACACGGAGGACACGGAGGAGAACCACTTCTCGTTGGTTTCCTCCGTGTCCTCTGCGTCCTCTGTGGTAAAAGAGCCGTTGTCGTTCTCTGCGGCCTCTGCGGCCCTCTGCGGTTCGATGCAAAGCGCCAGTGCTCCGCGGGATGGACGCGACGCCACCGGGTCGCCTGACCCATGCCTCGTGACTCGCGACACGGCATCCTCCAGGCGTCACCTCACGCCATCACGCCACCGAGGAAGCCGTCCATGTCCAGCACCGCGACCGCCGCCGTCATCGTGCCGCCTAACGGCGGCCGCGCCGTCAAAGCGTTCGGCAACGAGATCCAGTTCAAGCTCACGAGCGAGGCGACCGCGGGAGCGCTCGTGCTCGGCCTCGCCACCATTCCCGCGGGCTCGGCCGGTCCGCCGATGCACGTGCACGATCACGAGGACGAGCTGTTCATCATCGTCGAGGGCGACTACCGCGTCTGCGTCGAGGGGAACTGGAGCGAGGCCGGGCCGGGAAGCGTCGTGTTCCTGCCGCGCGGGCTCGCGCACACGTTCCACGTGGCCGGTGACCGCGCCGGCAAGCACTGGGTGCTCACGAACGCGGCCGGCTTCGACCGCTTCTACGCGCACAGCGCCGAAGCGCTCGCCCAGCCCGGCGCGCCCGACTTCGCGGTGCTCGGCGCGATCGCGGCGGCGCACGGCTACCGCTACGTGCGCGCCGCGGGGGCCGTCTGAATTGAACCGCAGAGGACGCAGAGGGCCGCAGAGGAAAACCATTCGTTGTTGGTTTCCTCTGCGGCCCTCTGCGTCCTCTGCGGTTCAATGATTCGCGCTAACGCTCACCCGCCAGGAACCGCTCCACCGCCGGCCACACGACGTCCGGCCGCTCGGCGTAGGCGAAGTGTGCCGCGCCCGGAACCCGCAGCAGCGTCGCGTTAGGCAGCGACGTCGCCCACTCGGCCACGAGGTCCATCGGGATCGCGTCCGCCTCGCCGTGCACGACGAGCGTCGGCACGGCGAGATGCCGCAGCGCCGGGCGCAGGTCCCAGTCGCCGTACGACGCCATCACGACGCGGTTCGTCGTCTGCAGACCGTACCGGATGCCGCGCGCGTCGGACGCGCAGAGATCCGAGCGCAGGGTCGTGCGCGCGTCGGCCAGCCGCGGGGGAAGTGCGGCGCCCCAGTACTCGCGGCACGCCCGACGGATCGCCGCGTCGTCCGCGTTCGCGTCGGCGAGCACGCGCCCCGCGGCGGCGAGTCGCGCGCGCGCGGCGCCGTCGAGCCGCGACGCCATCGCGTCGCCGAACCGCTTCCAGAAGTCGCCGCGCGCCGGCGGCACGGGGCCGAAGAACACCATGCGCTTCACGCGGTCCGGGTGCGCGATCGCGTAGCTCGCCGCGAGCAGCGGCCCGTACGAGTGCGCGACGAGCGTCGCGCGTGCGAGCCCGAAGTGATCGCGCACCGCGTCGAGGTCGTCGATCTGCTGCTGCGCGCCGAGTCGGGTCGTGTCCGTGGGCAGCTCCGAGCGGCCGGCGCCGCGCTGGTCGTAGAAGATCACCGTGTGTCGCGCGGCGAGCGGCGCGAAGTCGCCGGCGATGCTCTCGAGGTCCACGCCCGGACCGCCGTGGATCGCGATCACCGTGTCGGCCGCGGTGCCCACCACACGGTAGTGCAGCCGCGCGCCGTCGGCGGTCGTGAAGTCGCCGTCCCGGGACGGCTGCGCGAGCGCGGCCACGGCCGCGGCACGCGCGACGAGGCGCCAGATCATCTCGGAGATCCTCCCGCGAGCCGCGCGGCCCGCATCGCCAGGTAGTCGCGCTCGGGAACGCTGGCCGTGCGCGCCGCCGCGGCCCGGTAGTGTGCCGCCGCGCGCTCGGCGTCGCCCGCCATCTCGTGCAGATGCGCGCGCACCGCGTCGAGCCGGTAGTGCCCCGCGATGCGCGCGTCGGCGTCGAGCGCCGCGAGCCGCTCGAGCCCCGCGGCGGGACCGCGCACCATCGCCGTCGCGACGGCGCGGTTCAGCGCGACCATGGGGTTGTCGCCTAACCGTTCCAGCAGCTCGTAGAGCCACTCGATGCGCGTCCAGTTCGTCTCCGTCACGCTCGGCGCCGCGTCGTGCTCCGCGGCGACGGCGGCCTGCAGCACGTACGGGCCGATCACGCCGCCGGCCATCGCGCGGCCGACGAGCGCGGTCCCCTCGTCGACCTGTGCGCGGTTCCACAGCGCGCGGTCCTGCTCGTCGAGCGGGATCACCTCGCCGTCGGGGCCGGTGCGCGCGTCGCGGCGCGCGTCGGTGAGCAGCATGAGCGCGAGCAGCCCCGTGGCCTCGGGATCGTCGGGGAGCAGCGCGTGCAGCATGCGCGCGAGCCGGATCGCCTCGTCGGCGAGATCGTCGCGGTGCACGGCGGGGCCCGAGGAGCTCGCGTAGCCCTCGTTGAAGATCAGGTACAGCACGTGGAGCACGGCGCCGAGCCGCTCGTCGCGCTCGGCGTCGTTAGGCAGCGCGAACGGGACGCGCGACGCGCGGATGGTCGCCTTCGCTCGACTGATGCGCTGCGCCGTCGTCGCCTCGGGGACGAGGAACGCGCTCGCGATCTCCGCCGTCGTCAGGCCGCCGACGGCGCGCAGCGTGAGCGCGATCGCCGACGGCGGCGTGAGCGAGGGGTGACAGCACATGAACAGCAGCACGAGCGCGTCGTCGTGCTCCACGTCGATCGTCGCGTCGGGCGGCGGCACGAACGCGAACTCCGCCCACGGCGCGCCCGCCACCGCGTCCTCGCGCCGGCGACGCGCCATCTCGCTCCGCACCTGGTCGGTGAGCCGCCGGACGGCGACGTGATAGAGCCAGCCGCGCGGGTTCGCCGGGACGCCCTGCGTCGGCCACTGCGCCGCCGCGGCGATGAGCGCTTCCTGCACCGCGTCCTCCGCCGCCGCGAAGTCGTGGTGCCGGCGCGCCACGGCGCCGAGCACCTGCGGTGCGAGATCGCGCAGCAGGCGCCCGAGCGTGGGGTCGAACGCGTCCGTCACGTTGGTCGGCCGTCAGAGGTCCGTCGGGGGCGCGCTCATGATCTGCCGCACCTCGATCGGCAGGATGAGCGGCTCGCCGCCCGGCCCCGGCGCGGTGGAGGCCTTCGCCGCGATCTCGTAGGCGCGCTCCGGGCGGTCGACCTCCACCATCCAGTAGCCGACGAGGAACTCCTTCGACTCGGGAAACGGCCCGTCGGTGACGGGGACGCCGTTCTTGCCGGCGCGCACGATCTTCGCCTCGCCCGGCGGCGCGAGCCCCTCGGCGCCGAGCAGCTCCCCGGACGCCGTGAGCTCCTGGTTGAGCCGGCGCATGAAGTCGATGTGGGCGCGGAGGTCCTCGGGGGCCCAGGAGGTGATCTGGTAGTCGCCCGTGCCGCGCGGCGCGTTCATCATGAGCATGTAGCGCATCGTGGTCTCCTGAGAGGTTCGACAGGAAGTCGGAGCCGACCGCGCGCGCTCGACATCCGTGCGAGAGTAACTTCTCCGGCGTTCCGCGTCCGGGAAACCGTCGGTTCCGCCAGCCCGTAGGTCCGCCATGCAGCAGCCCACCCCCGCCCCCACACCGACGCCGGCCCCCTCCCCGGACGTCGTCCCCGCCATCGCGCCCCCGGCGCCCCCGCCTGCGCCGCGCGCCGCGAGGCCGTCCGCGGTGGCCCTGCCGGACGGGCCGCTCCCGCTGGACGGGCTCCCGAAGAACGCGCAGGAGCTGCGTGGGCTGCGCGAGCGGCGCGAGATCCTGCGCGACCAGCTCGAGCGGGCCACGAACCGCCGCGGGCAGCTCGTGCGCACGCTCGACGCCCAGGGCGACCAGGCGCTCCCGCAGGAGGCGCGCACCGGCGTCCAGCAGCGCCTGGATCTGCTCGACGCCCGCATCCTCCAGCTCGAGCGCGACCAGGCGGTCACCGAGCGGCTGATCGCGAACGCGCCGCCGGGCGTCATCGCCCAGACGAGCTTCGAGGACAACCGCGAGGGGCAGCGCGTGAGCGAGGACGACGCGGCCGGGATGGCCGTCGGCACGTTCACGCTCGGCGTCTTCCTCACGCTCGCGTTCGTGGGCCTGCGTCGTCGCCGCGCCCGCAAGCGCGCCCGCGCGGCCGGTGGCGCGCCGCTCGCCGCCACGCCCGCCGACGACCAGCGCATCGCGCGGCTCACGCAGGCCGTGGAGGCGATCGCCGAGGAGGTGGAGCGGATCGGCGAGGGTCAGCGCTTCGTGACGAACCTCCTCGCGTCGCGCCCCGACCCGATGGTGACGGCGCCGATGGAGGCCGATCGCCGCTGACCGAGCCCGATGTCCGGCGGGACGGAGCTCGCGCGTCGTAGATCCGACGGCAGCTTCCACCGACTCCCCCGACATCGCGAGGTCCGCCACGATGAGCCAGTTCGTCTTCCTCTATCGCTCCACGCCGGAGGGCCAGCAGGAAGCGCTCGGCACCCCTGAGCGCGCCCAGCGCAGCCTGCAGGCGTACATGGCGTGGATCCACGAGCTGGAGGCGGGCGGCCATCTCGCGGCGCGCGGCCAGCCGCTCGAGCGCACGGGCGCCGTCGTGCGCGGCAGCGCGGTCATCGACGGTCCGTACGTCGAGGCGAAGGACATCGTCCTCGGCTTCATCGTCGTCGAGGCGACCGATCTCGCGCAGGCCACCGAGCTCGCGGCGCGGTGCCCGATCGCCCAGGGCGGCGGGTCGGTGGAGGTTCGGCCGGTGATGCCGTTGGCGATGTGAGCTGCGTGGCTGCCGACGACAGACCAACCCTCCGAGGACCCCCTCATGCGCAAGATCATCGCGTTCGACCGCGTCTCCGCCGACGGCTACTTCTCCACGCCGGACGGGAAGCTCGACTGGACCGTGAACGACGAGCAGCTCGACCGCGACACCGGCGGCCGCGCCGGCGAGCCGGGCGCTGGGACGATGCTGTTCGGGCGGCGCACGTACGAGATGTTCGAGGCGTTCTGGCCGCACGTGCTCGACGCGCCGACCGACCCGCACCACGCCGGCCGCAGCTCGCCGGCGATCCGCGCGATGGCCGAGTACATCGACGCGGCGACGAAGATCGTGTTCTCGAAGACGCGCGCCGACGTGACGTGGACCAACTCGCGCCTGCTGCGCGACGTCGACCCCGCCGAGGTCGAGGCGATCAAGAACGGGCCGGGGAAGGACATCATGATCTTCGGCAGCGGGTCCGTGGTGTCGCAGCTCAGCGCGCACGGGCTCGTGGACGAGTACCACTTCGTGGTGGGCCCGCTGCTGCTCGGCGACGGACGGCCGCTCGTGCGCGACGTGGGCAAGCAGGTGCGGCTCGAGCTGCTCGAGGCGAAGCCGTACCCGTCGGGCAACGTCGTGCTGCGCTACGCGCTCGCTCGTTAGGCGGCGGCCGTGCTCGACGAGCACCTCTTCCGGCACGAGTCGGGACGGATGATCGCGGCGCTCACGCGCGTGTTCGGCGTGCACAACCTCGCGCTCGCCGAGGACGTGGTGCAGGACGCGTTCTGCCGCGCGCTGGAGGTGTGGAAGGCGCGCGGCGTGCCCGAGAATCCGGCGGCGTGGCTCATGGCGACCGCGCGCCACCGGGCGCTCGACGTGCTGCGGCGCGAGCGCACCGCGCGCGCGGCCGCGCCGGAGCTGTCTCGGCGGGCGGACGAGGCGTGGAGCGGCGTGGACGAGGCGTTCGAGCCGCACGCGATACGCGACGAGCAGCTGCGCATGATGTTCTCGTGCTGCCATCCGCGGCTGTCGCAGGACGCGCAGGTCGCGCTCGTGCTGAACGTGCTGTGCGGCTTCGGCGCCGCGGAGATCGCGAGCGCGTTCCTCGTCGGCCGCGCGGCGATGGAGAAGCGGCTCGCACGCGGCAAGAACGCGCTCGCCGCGCAGCGGCGGCTGTTCGACCTCGCCAACGCCGACTTCGCGCCGCGGCTCGACGCGGTGCGGCGCGCGCTCTATCTGCTGTTCAACGAGGGGTACCACGGCGCGGGCGAGCGCGCGGTGCGCGCGGATCTCTGCGGCGAGGCGCTGCGCCTCACGACGCTGCTGCTGGAGCACGCGTCCGCCGCGACGCCGACGACGCACGCGCTCGCGGCGCTCATGTGCCTCCACGCCGCGCGCCTCCCCGCACGCACCGACGCCGCCGGCGATCTGGACGCGTCGGCCATCCGCGACCGTGCCGCGTGGGACGCGCGCCTCGTGGCCGAGGGACTCGCGCATCTGGACCGCGCGGCGGCCGGCACGGAGGTGTCGGCCTATCACGTGGAGGCGGCGATCGCCGCCGCGCACGCGAGCGCGCCCGACGCCGCGTCGACCGACTGGGCGACGATCGTCGCGCTGTACGACCGACTGATGGTGATCGCGCCGTCGCCCGTCGTCGCGCTGAACCGCGCCATCGCCGTGGCCGAGCGCGACGGCGCGGCATGCGGGCTGGCGGCGCTGCACGCGATCACTGACCGCGAGCGGCTCGCCGGCTACCCGTTCTACGCCGCGGCGCTCGGCGAGCTGGAGCTGCGCGCGGGGAATCGCGCCGCCGCGCGCGAGCACTTCACCGCGGCGTTAGGCACCGCGCGCAACGAGGCGGAGCGACGGTTTCTCGAGCGGCGGATCGCGGACTGCGCGTGAGTCGAGCCGCAGAGGGCCGCAGAGGGCCGCGGAGGCTGGCCTTTCGAATCGAACCACAGAGGACACGGAGGACACGGAGGAAACCAACTTCTCTTGAAAGGTTTCTCCTCTGTGTCCTCCGTGTCCTCTGTGGTAAAAATCAGTCGACGTTCGCCGCTCGACCTGCTCGTCAGGGAATGATGCCGCCCGGCGGCTTCGCGCCGGCGCCGCTCAACGACACCACGCTCGGGCTCCCGGCGGCGTTGTGCGCGATGGTGATCGTCGCCGTGCGCGTGCCGATGCGAAGCGGCTCGAAGGTCACGTAGAGGGTGCACGAGGTACCCGGGGCGAGCGTGGCCCCGCTGCACCCGTCGTTCCAGATCCCGAAGTCGCCCGGGTTCGCGCCGCCGAGCGTCGCCGACGCGATGACGAGCGGCACGTTGCCGGTGCTCGTGATCTTCACCGGACGTCCCGAGGTGGCGGTGCCGAGGTACAGCGTGCCGAAGCCCATGCTCGTCGGGGTCAGGCTGAGCGCGGGGGTGGGGACGTAGCCGGTCCCGGTGAGCGTCACCCCGTAGGGACCCACCGGCGCGTTGCTCGAGATGGACAGCCACCCGTACTGCGTGCCGCTGGCGGTCGGCGTGTACCAGACGGTGATGGTGCAGCTGTCGTACCCCGCGAGGACGTAGGGGCAGTTGTTCGTCTGCGCGAACGGCGCATTGGCGATGATCGGGCCGAGGTAGAGCAGCCCGCCCCCGTTGTTGGCGACGACGACGGTCTGCGCCGCGCTGGAGGTGCCTAACGCCTGGGGCGCGAACGTCAGGTTGTCGGTCGAGAGATAGACGACCGGCTGCACCGACGAGGGGGCGTAGTCGGCCGACGCGCGCGCGGCCGGCGTACGATGCGGCGCGGTGGCGCCGTCGTCGGCGCACGCGGCGGCGACGAGCAGGGCGAGCGAGAGCGGCGCGCGGGCGCGCCGACGAATGGGGCCGGCGAATCGATCGAGCCACGACATGAGAGAGCTTCCGCGTTGGACGGTGATCGGGTTGTGGGGGGCTAGCGGTTTCACGCGCCCACGCCCCGATCCGTCTCACGGCGTCACCCGTCCCAGAGCGCCCCGCGGTCCACCTCGTCGAGCGTCCGGCGCCCCGTGAGCTGCATCGCCATCTCCAGCTCCGCGCGCAGGATCTCGACGACGCGCGTCACGCCGTCGGCGCCGAACAGCGCGAGGGCGTAGCAGTATGGCCGGCCGACGAGCACCGCGCGCGCGCCGGACGCGAGCGCCTTCAGCACGTCGGTGCCGCGGCGCACGCCGCCGTCGACGAGCACCGGCACGCGGTCGCCGACGGCGGCGACGACCTCGGGGAGCGCGTCGATCGTCGCCGGGAGCGTGTCGAGGTTGCGGCCGCCGTGGTTCGACACGATCACGCCGTCGGCGCCCGCGTCCACCGCGAGCGCGGCGTCGTCGGCGGTGAGAATGCCCTTCAGCAGCAGCGGCACGCGCGCGACGGAGCGGAGCCACGCGACGTCGTCCCACGTCACCGACACCGCGCGGTGGATGTCGGTGATCGGCCGTCCGCCGCGCTGCGCCATGTACGGCGCCGTCACGCCCTCCGGGAGCCCGAAGCGCGCGCGCGTCTGGCGGTCGCGCGCGCCGAGCACCGGCGTGTCCACCGTGACGCAGAGCGCGGTGCAGCCGGCGCCCTCCGCGGTCGCCACGATGTCGCGGTTCGCGTCGCGCGTGGGCTGCACGTAGAGCTGGAACCAGAGCGGGGCGCGCGCCACGGCGGCGATCGCCTCCAGCGGTGTGGTGGTGGCGCCGCTCACGACCCACGCCGCGCCCGCCGCGCCCGCGCCGGCCGCGGTGGCGAGCTCCCCCTCGGGGTGCATCGCGCGGTGGTACGCGGTCGGCGCGAGGAGGATGGGGAAGGGGAGCGCGGTGCCCAACAGCGTTAGGCGCGTGTCCACCGCGGCGACGTCGCGCAGCACGCGCGGGCGGAGGCGCAGGCGGTCGTACGCCTCGCGGTTCCAGCGCACGGTGTGCTCGTCGGCGGCACCGGACGCGAGATACTCGTACGTCGTGGCGGGCAGGCGGCGGCGCGCGAGCTCCTCGAGCTCGGGGAGGCTCAGGACGTCGTGCGCCGTCGGACCGCCGGTCATCCCTGCGGCTTCAGCTCGCAGTTGAACATCCAGTTCACGCCGAAGCGGTCGACGAGCATGCCGAACCGCGCGCCCCAGAACGTGTCCTGCAGCGGCATGGTGACGGTCGCGCCCTCGCTCATCGCCGCGAAGATCCGCTCGATCTCGTCGACGCTGTCGCAGTCGACGTTGACGTGCACGTTGTTGCCCGGCGTGAACGCGTGGCCGGGCATGGTGTCCGAGGCCATGAGCACCGCGGCGCCGCTCGCGAGGCGCGCGTGCATCACGCGCTGCTCGGAGCCCGGCGGGCCGGGGACGTGCGCGTCGGCGAACGTCTGCATCTGCAGCTCGCCGCCGAGGCACCGGTGATAGAACGTCATCGCCTCGCGGGTGCCGCCGTCGAAGTTGAGGTAGGGCTGGAACGCCTTCATCCGCGGTCCTCCGGGTGTGGGGTGACGAGTCGGGAAAGGTACACGCGAGGCGTGGCTCGTCACGCTTCTCTTGACTTCCGACAGGAGCGGCCGCACGTTCCTGTCGAAACCCGACAACAGAGCCCATGACCCCGCTCCCGCCGTCGCCGCCGTCCGACGTCCTCCGCGGCACGCTCGACCTGCTCGTGCTGAAGACGCTCACGCTCGAGCCGATGCACGGCTGGGGGATCAGCCAGCGCATCCAGCAGTTCTCCGAGGGCGTGCTCGACGTGAACCAGGGGTCGCTCTACCCGGCGCTCCAGCGGCTGGAGCAGAAGGGCTGGATCGACAGCCGCTGGCACACGACGGAGAACAACCGCCGCGCGAAGTACTACTCGCTCACCGCCGCCGGCCGTCGGGCGCTCGGCGCGGAGACCGACAGCTGGCGACGCTACGTCGCGGCCGTCGACATGATCCTGCGCATCGTGTGACCGCCATGAGCCGCCTGAAGGGAATCGCCGCGCGTGCCCGCGCGCTTCTCCACCCGCGCGACGTCGGCCGGGAGCTCGACGAGGAGATCCGCCACCACCTCGCGCTCGAGACGGAGAAGAACGTGCGCCTCGGCATGGCGCCCGACGAGGCGCGCCGGCGCGCGCGCCGCGACTTCGGCTACGTCGAGCGCGTGCGCGAGGACCACCGCGCCGTGCGCGGCGGACGCGCGCTGCACGACGCGGCGGCGGACGTGCGGCTCGCGCTGCGCGCGCTGCGGCGCCGCCCGGGGCTCGCGCTCGCCGCGACGTTCATCCTCGCGTTAGGCATCGGCGCGAACGCGGCGATCTTCTCCGCGGTGAACGCGGTCATCCTGCGGCCGCTACCGTTCGCCGCGCCGGGACGGCTCGTGATGCTGTGGGAGGAGAACCCGGAGAAGGGGTGGTACCGGCAGGTCGACGCGCCGGCGAACATCCTCGACTGGCGCGAGGGGGTGCCGGCGTTCGCCGACGTCGCCGCGTACGGGGACGGCGCGTCGTCGGTCACGCTCACGGGGCAGGGGGAGCCGACGCTGCTGCGCGCCGGCACGGTGACGGGCAACTTCTTCGCGCTCCTCGGCGCGCGCGCGCGCGCCTCGGCCGCACGTTCGTCGACGCCGAGACGTGGGAGACCGGCACGCGCGTCGCGGTGCTCGGCGAGCGCGCGTGGCGCGAGCGCTTCGGCGCCGACCCGCGCATCGTCGGCCGCACGCTGGTGCTCGACGGCCAGCCGACGCAGATCGTCGGCGTCGTGCCGTCGAGCGTCGTGCTGCCCGACGAGTCGACCGACCTGTGGCTTCCGTCAGCGTGGAAGCCGAGCGATCGCGCCGACGAGTCGTTCCGCCGCGCCCACTACGCCCGGGCGATCGCGCGGCTCAAGCCCAGCGTGACGCTCGAGCAGGCGCGCGCGCAGCTCCAGGTCGTCGTCGAGCGGCTGAAGCGGCAGTACCCACGCACGAACCGCTACATGGGCGCGGGGATGACGCCGCTGCAGGAGTTCCTCGTCGGCGACACGCGCGTGCCGCTGCTCTTCCTGCTCGCCGCGGTCGCGCTGCTGCTGCTCATCTCGTGCGCGAACGTCGGCAACCTGCTGCTCGTGCGCGCGGCGGGGCAGGAGCGGGAGCTGTCGGTGCGCCTCGCGTTGGGCGCGACGCGCGGCCGCGTCGTGCGGCAGGCGATCACCGACAGCCTCGTGCTGTCGGCCATCGGCGGCGCGGCGGGGCTCGCGGTGGGATGGGCCGCGACGCGCGCGCTCGTCGCGCTCCAGCCGGCGGGGCTGCTGCGCGTGCGCGACTTCGGCCTCGACTGGTCGGTGCTCGTCTACGTCGTCGCGATCACCGCGGCGAGCGGGGTGCTGTTCGGTGTCGCGCCCGCGCTGTGGGCCGGGCGGCGCCGTCCCGCCGCGACGCTGCGCGAGGGCGGCCGCGCGGCGAGCGCCGGCCCGCGCGCCTCGCGGTGGGCGAGCGCGCTCGTCGTCGCCGAGGTCGCGATGTCGCTCCTGCTCGCCGTGGGCGCCGGGCTGCTCGTGCGCAGCGTGCGCGCGCTCGACCGCGTGCCGGCCGGGTTCGACGGCGCCGGCGTGCTGGCCGTCACGCTCGCGCTGCCGAGCGTGCGCTACGACACGCCGCAGAAGGTGCGCGCGTTCTACGACGAGCTGACGACGCGCGCCCGCGCGCTTCCCGGCGTCGAGCGCGTCGCGCTCACGCTCGTGCCGCCGCTCGCCGGCACGGGGTGGACGAGCGACTTCGTGGTCGCGGGGCGTCCGGCCGGAGACTACGGCACCGAGGTGGCGCACGGCATCGCGTCGCCCGACTACTTCCGCACGCTGCGCATCCCGGTGCTGCGCGGCCGCGCGTTCACCGCGGCGGACGCCGACGGCGCGCCGAAGGTGGTGGTGATCAACGACGCGCTCGCGCGCTCGTACTTCCGCGGCCAGGATCCGGTGGGGCAGCGCATCGCGTTCGACAAGGTGCCCGACTCCACCACGACGTGGTACACGATCGTCGGCGTCGTGGGGGACCAGCACCAGCACGCGCTCGCCGAGGCGCCGCAGATCCAGGTGCTCTACCCATTCGCGCAGGCGCCGAACGAGTACATGACGCTGCTCGTGCGGGCCGGCTGCCGGGAGTGCGATCCCACGCGGCTCGCCGCGCCGGTGCGGCGGCTCGTGGCGCAGCTGGACCGCGACCTCCCGATCCGCGAGCTGCGCACGGTGGCCGAGATCCGTGCGGCGTCGCTCGCGCGGCAGCGGTTCCTCATGACGCTGCTCGTCGCGTTCGCCGCGGTGGGGCTCGTGCTCGCGGTGGTCGGCGAGTACGGCGTGGTCGCGCAGCTCACGCGCCGGCGCATCCGGGAGATGGGGATCCGCGTCGCGTTAGGCGCCCGGCCGACGCAGGTGCAGTGGCTCGTGGTGCGCGCCGGGCTGCGGCTCACGGCGGCCGGCGCCGCGCTCGGCGTCGCGGCCGCGCTGCTCGTCGCGGGCGCCCTGCGCGGGCTGCTCTTCGGCGTGCCGCCGCGCGACCCGGTGACGTTCGGCGGCGTGCTGCTGCTGCTCGTGGCGACGGGCGTCGCGGCGTCGTGGGTGCCGGCGCGGGCGGCGAGCCGCGCGCAGCCGGTGGACACGCTGCGCGCGCAGTGAGTCGTGGCCGTGCCGGACTCCACGTACGTGTTTCTGTAGGACTGAAGAAGGACTGAAGGAGGACTGAAGAAGGAACCTTTCAAGTGTCCTGCTTCAGTCCTTCTTCAGTCCTTCTTCAGTCCTTCTTCAGTCCTATTGAAGCTCGTACGTGGAGTCCAGGACTGCCACGATGATCACCGTGGCGCGGTGAGCTTCTGGATATCGCGCCATTTCACGAGCACGACGTGGTTCTCGTCGAGCGCGCGCCGGAACTCGGGGCTCGTGACGACGTCGTAGTCGCGCTGCCGCCACGCGGAGCCGTACGGCTCGTGGTTCACCATGACGGCCTGCAGCTCGGCGTCGTCGTGGCCGAGGTGCACGATCATCTCGGTGAGGCCCGGCTTCAGCGACTTCACGGCGTCGACGTAGAACTGCTTCCACCGGTCGCGCGGTACGTTCTCGTCGGCCATCACGACCGCATCGGGGATGACGTCGCGCTCCGCGAGTCCCGCCGCCGTGAACGCGGGGACGCGCAGGCCGAGGAACGGCAGGCCGTACTCGTGGCCCAGGCGCACGATCACGGCGATCATCTCCGGCGTCGTGAACAGGGAGCCCATGTGGCTGTCGATGTGCGTCGGGCGGATGCCGACGCGCAGCGCGGCCTCGATCTGCGCGCGCACCTCGCGCTCGGCCTCGGCGGGCGTGGCGTGCGCGGTCACGAGCGGCGTGTCCTTCCACAGCGTGCCGGCGGAGTCGACGAGGCCGCGCACCGCGTCGCGCGAGGCGAGCGGGCCCCAGCGATACGTCTCCCACTCGCTCGTGAGCGTGAGGTGCAGCCCGATGTCCGCGTCGGGATGCGCGCGCGCGTACGCGGCGACCTCGGTGACCCACGGCGTCGGCATCATCACGCTCGCCGACGACACCGCGCCGCGGTCGAGCGCATCGAAGCTCGCCGCGTTCACCGAGTGCGCGACCCCGAGGTCGTCGGCGTGCAGGATGAGGAGCTTCGCGTCGCGCGGGTAGCCGAGGCGCTCGGCGACGGTGGGCTGTGCCGACGCCGCCGCGGCGAGCAGCATCGATGCGAGGGCGATCGAGAGTGGGCGCGATGTCATCGAGTCTCCCGGGAACGGCGCGCTACCGGCCTCGCAGCGCGGCGTCGATGTGCGGCACGATGCGGTCGTACGCGGCGAGCAGTTCGGGCTCCATCACCACGAGGTCCGAGAAGTACACCTCGGCGGCGCTCGCGAGCCCGTCGAAGTTGTCCCAGCGGGGGAGCAGGTACATGGACTGCGTGACGCCCTGCGAGAGCTGCGCGTACGCCTGCTGCTTGTTGTACACGCGCGACAGCTCGACGGCCACGTCGGGCGGCACGTACGACAGCGCCTGCGCGCTCATGGCGAGATCCCACGCAGTGTGCTCGAACGGCACCCCGCGCAGCCCGCGAAGGTGCACGTCGGCCACGTTGCGCGTCGCGTGGCTGGTCGACAGGTACTTCCGCAGGTCGCGCAGGGTGGTGACGTGGTAGTCGCGCACCGCGGCGACCGCGGCGCGGTTGGCCGCGATCTCCGCGCGGAACCGCCGCAGCGTCTCGCGCGCGAGCGCGCGATGGCTCGCATTCTCGCGCCACTGGTCCCCCGCGAGGCCGAGGAACACGCCGGCGGCGATGAGCAGGACCTCGAGCGCGAGACGGAGCAGCGGCCGTGCGTGCTGCCGGTCCGCGAGGGGAGCGGTGTCGTCCGACATGCGACGCCTAATGCCCGCGCGCCTAACGCGTCTCGGGACGCACCACCTGCTCGCGGCCGTCCTCGTTGCGAAGCTTGAGCGAGGTCGCCGTCCCCTTCGCCTGCAGGATGACGTACGTGTCGCGCGTCCCCGTGGGGCCGGCGAAGCTCAGCCCCGCGGTCTCCTCCGACGCGCCGATCTTGACCGAGGGGCGGCCGCGCTCGGTGATGAGTCGGAGCAGCACCGTCTCCGCGGATCCCGGCGCGCTCGGCGGCAGCACACCGAGGCTCGCGCGCACGCGTCCCTGCGCGTCGACGATCTCGAGCGCGCGGGCGCGCACGACGGGCGCGACGTCCTGCGCGGCGCGGGCCGCGGCCGGGCGCGCCGTCAGCACGAGGTTGAGCGCGAGCAGTGCCAGGTTCGCGAGCGTGAGCGCCGCGAGCAGACGCCGTGTCTCCATGAGAGCCTCCGTCTGGCCGGTGTCGGACCGCGCCGCTACGTTAGCGCCGCTCGCCGCCCACCGTGAGCCTCGCGCCCCTCGCCGATGTCCACCCCGCGGCAGCGCGCGTGCGTCCTCGGCGCGGGCGGATGGCGACCGTGTACCTGGCGGGAGCGGATGCGCGGGGCCGAGAAGCGTTAGGCAGCCGTCGGGCGTTCATGCCTCGTACGTCGTCTCCCCGCCGACCACCGTCCGGACGATCGCGACGTCCTTGATCTTCTCCGCCGGGACGGCGTGCGGGTCGTCCGCGAGCACCACGAAGTCGGCGAGCTTGCCCGCGGCGATCGATCCCTTGAGCGCTTCCTCCTTCGACGCCCACGCGCCGTGGAGCGTGTTGATGCGGATCGCCTCGTCGACCGTCACGCGCTGGTTCGCGCCCCACGTCGTGCCGTCCCACCCGGTGCGCATCACCATCCCCTGGATCCCCATGAGCGGCGCGAACGGCCCGGGCGAGAAGTCCGAGCCGGCGGCGGCCCTGATGCCGGCGTCGAGCATCGTCCGAAAGGCCATGCACCGCGTCATGAGCTCCGCACCGTAGAACGGGAACTTGTCGGTGTTGTAGTACGCGTACGTCGTGAACATCGCCGGGACGGCGCCGAGCGCTTTCATGCGGCGTACGAGGTCGGCGTTCACGAGCGTGCAGTGCGTGATCTTGGGGCGCGCGTCGGCGCGCGGGAACGCCCGCTGCGCGCGCTCGAACGCGGTGAGGTACATGTCGATCGCCACGTCGCCGTTCGCGTGGCAGTTCACCTGGATGCCGGCGCGGTGCACGCGCTCCACCCACGCGTCGAGCTCGGCCTGCGTCTCGGTGACGTTTCCCTTGTACGTCGTCCCCGCGTACGGCACGCTCATCGCCATCGTGCGCTCGGAGAACGAGCCGTCGACCGTGTGCTCCGACGTCGCGCCGAACCGGATCCACTCGTCGCCGAAGCCGGTCAGGATGCCGCTCGCGAGCATCGCGTCGAGCACGCGGCCGCTCGCCTCGTAGCTCACGCGGTGGTGCAGGTCGCCGCGCGCGCGCACGTCCTGCAGCGCGGCGAGGTCGCCCCCTTCGTGGTGCACGCTGGTGAGGCCGTAGCGCGCGAACTGCTTGGAGATGTGCGCGAGCCCGTCGCGCTCGCGGCGCGCGGCCTCGGCGGGGCCGTACGTGGGGCGTCGGCCGACGTTGGCGAACACGGCGCGTGCGCGGTCGGTGACACGCCCGTTCAGCGCGCCGCTCGCGTCGCGGTCGAACGTGCCGCCGGGCGGGTTCGGCGTGTCGCGCCCGACGTGCGCGAGCTCGAACGCCGTCGTGTTGTAGAACGACGTGTGCCCGCCGCGGTGGTTCACGACGACCGGGTGCTCGGTGGACACGCGGTCGAGGTCGCGCACGGTGAGCGGTCGGCCGTCCTTCAGCTTCGTGTCGTCGTGGAAGTAGCCCGCCACCCAGGTGCCCGGCGGCGTCTCGCGCGCGCGGGCGCGCAGCTTCTCCACGATGCTGTCGATGGTGACGAACTCCACCTCGAACGGATTGCCGACGAGCACCTCGTAGAGCAGCGTCGTGCCGCCGGCGTGGTTGTGGCAGTCGATGAACCCGGGCACCACGGTCATGCCCTTCGCGTCGATCGCGCGCGTGCGCGGTCCGGCGAGCGAGCGCACGTCGGCCGAGCGTCCCACGGCGACGAAGCGGCCGCCGCGCACCGCGAACGCCTCCGCCGTCGGCAGCGCCGCGTCCATCGTGTGGACCTTCGCGTTGAACAGCACGAGGTCCGGATCGATGCTGCGGTCGACGAACGCGGCCGGTGCCGCGCGGAGCGCGCGAGGCGATCCGACGGCGGCGAGCGCGGTGAGGCCGAGGAACTCTCTGCGGGTCCGTCGGTCGGTCATGATGGTCGCTCCTTCAGTCCTCCTTCAGTCCCACGACCACTCGTGCGTGGAGTCGTCCATGGCGTCAGTCCTCGCGTCGCGCGACGCGGTCGCACAGCGGGAGCCACCGGTCGTGCGGCCGCCACTCCCACGTGATGGTCTGCGTGCGTCCGTCGTCGCTCAGCTCCACGCGCGCGCGCTCGCGCAGCCCGGTGAACGTCCACACGCGCCCGTCGACGGTGACGTCGTAGTGGCGGTGAAAGCCGTGGTTCTCGAAGGTGCGCGCGAAGTGGTGGCCCGTCGCCTGGTCGACGCCGAGCACGCTCAGCGTGTCGAACGGCGCGCCGCCGACGACCGCGCGCTCGTCCTGCACGACGAAGAACTCGCCGGTGTGCCAGCGCGCCGTGTGCGTGCTGACCCACGGCGCGACCGCCCCCCTCGGATCGTCGGGCGACTGGGAGGGTCCGCCGTACGAGTCGCCCTCGGCGCGCCACCGGCCGAGGAAGACGGCGAGCGCGTCGTGCTGCGGACCGCGGATCGGTGGGGTCTCGCTCTCGTCGATCGCCATGGTACCTCGCGGGTCCGGGGGAAGGCTGGCCTAACGTGCGCTCAGGCGACGATCTCCACCAGGTTCCCGTCGGGATCGCGCACCACCGCCTCGTAGTAGCCGTCGCCGGTCGTGCGCGGCGCCGAGACCACCGGCACCCCGGCCGCCGCCATCCGCGCGGCGAGCGCATCGACCGCCTCGCGCGAGCCGAGCGACAGCGCGACGTGCGCCCAGCCGACCGCCGGCGCGCCTGCCGCGTCCGCGAGCTCGGGCACGGTCATGAGCTCGAGCCGTGCGCCGCCGTCGGGGAACGTGACGAAGTACGATCGGAAGCCGCGCGTCGTGGCGCTCGCGTACGGCGCGCCGGCCGTCGCGCCGAACCACCGCTCGTAGAACGCGCGCGCCCGCTCGAGGTCGCGCGTCCAGAGTGCCGTGTGTTCCAGGCGTGTCATTCAGAACTGGCTGTTCGAATTGAACCGCGGAGGACGCAGAGGGCCGCAGAGAACGACGATAGGGCGAGGTGGTAGGCGAGTACCCTGGGGATCCAACGGCGATGGCAAGGATCTCGAGATCCCTTTGTTCGCCGTTGGATCCCCAGTGGTCGTTGCCGTTCGACATGAAGAGGGCAGCCCTCTGCGGCCCTCTGCGTCCTCGGCGGTTCGGTGGTGTGCTCCGTGTCAGGGTCTCCGACGCGAGCCTGTGTTCTCGAGCACGAGGAGCGTCGGCGCGTCCGGCCGGCGCCAGCGCGCGGCGACGCCGCGCTCGTCGCCCAGCGCGTCGAGCTGCGCGAACGAGCCGAGCACGAGATCCACGTCGCCGTCGCCGTCGACGTCGCCGGCGTCCATCGTGAGCCACCGCCCGCGGTCGGCGTCGGGGAAGGTGTGGGCGGTGAAGTGCAGGCCGCCGGTGTTCTCGAGGTAGACGAACGACAGCGGATGGCCCGACGCGTAGTCGGGGTAGAACGCGATCGCCGCGACGTCCACGTCGCCGTCGCCATCGAAGTCGCGCGCGATGGCCTTGAACGCCCCCGGCATCGGGAAAAAGTATCGCTCGGCGAATTTCCCGGCGCCGTCGTTCAGGAAGATGCGCACGCCGTGGTACGGCTTGACGGGCGCGGGATAGTCGCCGGCGTCGCCGTTCGTGAGCACGATGTCCGGGCTGCCGTCGCCGTTCACGTCGGTGACCTGCATCGACGTCACGCCGTACGCCGGCGGGAAGCGGAGCACCGTCTCGCGGGCGAACGCGCCGCGCGCGCGCCGCCGCGGAACAGCACGATCCCCTCGTCGCCCTGCGCCATGAGCGCGAGCACGTCGAGATGCCCGTCGCCGTCGAAGTCGCGCACGACCGTGGTGATCGCGCCCGGCTGCGGGGCGAGCACGTGGCGCACGTTCACGCCGGCCGGCGTGCGCTCGTACCACGCGAGCCGTCCCGTGAGATTCCCGAACTCGCTCACGACCGCGTCCTGCACGCCGTCGCCGTTCAGGTCCGCGTACGACGCGTGCACCGGCCGCTGCAGCGTGTCCACCTCCCACGCGATCGACGGGGAGCTGCCGGGGCGCCAGGCGGTGATCACGGCCAGCGCGCCGCGCGGCACGTCGGACGGATGGAGCTTGCCCATGAACACCAGCTTCATCGTGTCGCCGTCGAGCTGCAGGTGCGACACCGGCGACGGCAGCGGATAGGACGCCGTCACGCGCCCCGCGGCGTCGAGCACCGTGAGCGCGGGGCCCGTCGGCGTCGCATCGCCGACGAAGATGCGATGCCGCACGCTGTCCACGTGCACGAGCGTCACCATCGGGCTCGCGATGCGGAACGTCGGCACGCGCACCTCGAACCCGGGCACCCCGATCGCCACCGGCGGCGTGGGCGGCGCGCCTAACGCCGCGGGCGCCGCGCGCAGGTAGTAGTCGGCGAGCCGCTGCCACGCCGCGCGCGTGATGCGCGCCGAGTCGGGGAACACACCGGCGGCGCGCACCCGCTCTCCGGCGATGCCGCCCTCGACGCGCTCCTCCGCGTCGGCGTCGCCGACGCCGCGCAGGCCGAGCCGGCGGGCCATGCGCGGCAGCACCCATCGCCGCCAGCTCGCCTGGTCGAGCAGCGCGGGCTCGGGGAGCAGGTGGCACGACGCGCAGTAGCGCTCCGCGAGCTGCCGCCCCGAGAGGTCGGCGGTCGGGTCGGCGGAACGGCCGCAGGCGAGGGCGCCCAACAGTGCGGCGGCGAGCGCCGGATGGCGATGCGAACGAGAGGTCACGGACAGGGAAGCTGCCTGAGCGGTCGCCGCAGCGTCAACGACACACTGCCGCCGCGATGTCCGCTCGCCGCGCGTTTCGCGTACTCTCTTGGAGGGCCGCTGTCGGACGCGCCCGGCCGCCCGCAGATTGACTCGTCCTCCCGGGGAGAGCCCCATGCCGCCGACCGGGCCGTCGTCCGAGACGCCGCGCACGACGCACGGCCACCGCACGGCGCTCGACCGCGCCGCGATCGAGTCCGTGTTCGAGGACGCGCTCGACGTGCCCACGCACCGCCGCGCGGCATGGCTGCGCGCGCGCTGCGACGCCGACGACGCGCTGCGCCGCGAGGTGTCGCTGCTGCTCGCCGCGCACCAGCGCTCGGAGAGCGTGCTCGACGTCCCCGCGGCCAGCCGGGTGGTGGCCGTGCTCGACGACGACCGCCGCGGCCGGCACATCGGCCCCTATCGCGTGCTGCGCGAGCTGGGCCGCGGCGGCATGGGCGTCGTCTATCTCGCCGAGCGCGCCGACGGCCAGTTCCGCCGCCGCGTCGCCGTGAAGCTCCTGCGTGCGAGCGCCGACGCCGAGGAGCTGCACCGCCGCTTCCTGGCCGAGCGCCAGATCCTCGCGTCGCTCTCGCACCCGAACATCGCCACGCTGCTCGACGGCGGCGTCGCCGACGGCGCGCTGCCGTACCTGGTCATCGAGTACGTCGACGGGGTGCCGATCACGGAGTACTGCGACCGGCACCGGCTGGACGTCGCGACGCGGCTGCGCTTGTTCCGCGACGTGTGCGCGGCGGTGCAGCACGCGCATCAGAACCTGGTGCTGCACCGCGACCTGAAGCCGGGGAACGTGCTCGTCACGCGCAGCGGCGAGGTGAAGCTGCTGGACTTCGGGATCGCGAAGCTGCTGAATCCGACGCTGACGGACGTCGCGGCGCCGGTGACGCGGACGGCGTTCCGGCTGATGACGCCGGCGTACGCGAGCCCGGAGCAGGTGCGCGGCGACTCGCTGACGACGACGAGCGACGTCTATGCGTTAGGCCTCCTGCTCTACGAGCTGCTCGCCGGCGCGCAGGCGCACCGCGTGGACTCGGACGCGCCGCAGGCCGTCTACGACGCGGTCTGCGAGCGCGAGCCGGAGCGGCCGAGCGTACGCGTCGCGCACGATCCGGTCGCCGCGGCAGCGCGCGACACCACGCCCGAGCGGCTGCGGCGGCTCCTGCGCGGAGACCTCGACGCGATCGTGGCGATGGCGCTGCGCAAGGAGCCCGGCCGCCGCTACGGATCCGCGGAGCTCCTCGCCGCCGACGTCGCCCGCGTGCTCGACGGCAACCCCGTGGTCGCGCGCCGCGCCGGCCGATGGTACCGCCTCGGCAAGCTGCTGCGCCGGCACCGCGCGGCCGCGGCGTTCGCGGCGGCCAGCGCGCTGCTGCTCGTGGGCGGCGCCGCGCTCGCGCTGCGCCTCGCCTCGCTCGCCGCGCGCGAGCGCGACCGCGCGCGGTCCGCGCTCACGGAGTCGGAGCGCGCGCGGCGCGAGTCCGACGCGGTGTCGAGCTTCCTCGTGGGATTGTTCGAGGCGAGCGATCCCACCGAGGGGCGGCTCGACACGCTGACCGCCGCGAACCTGCTGCGTCGCGGCGTCGCGCGCGCCGACCGGCTCGGCGACCAGCCCGTCGCCGAGGCACGCATGCTCGAGACGCTCGGCCGGGTGCAGGCGAGCCTCGGCGACCTGCCGCTCGCCGAGCGGCTGCTGCGGCGTGCGCTCGCGCTGCGCCTGACGCATCTCGGTCCCGAGCACGCGCAGACGGCGGCGGGCGAGGCGGCGCTCGCGCTCGTGCTGCGGCAGCGCGGCGAGTATGCGGCGGCCGACACGCTCGCCCGCGAGGCGCTCCGCGTGCGGCGGCTCGCGTTAGGCGACGCGCACCCCGACGTCGCGGCGAGTCTGCGGCAGCTCGGCGCGCTCGCGGTGTACTTCGCCGATCTTCCCGCGGCGGAGGCGTATCACCGCCAGGCGGTCGCGGTCGACCGTCGCGGCGGGCACCGTGCCGACTCCGCGCTCGCGATGGACCTGCGCGAGCTCGGCGCGGTGCTCGGGCGGCGCGGCCGGTCGGACGCCGCGGAGGCGGCGCTGCGCGAGGCGCGCGCGGCGGCCGGGCGTGCGTTTCCCGGCCCGCATCGCGACCACGTCGAGGTCACGCTGCGACTCGCGGATCTGCTCGACCAGCGACTGGCGACGCGCGCCGAGGCGGAGTCGCTCTACCTCGCGGCGCTGGCCGAGAGTCGCGCGGCGTTCGGCGACTCGCACCCGGAGACGGCCACGGCGCTGGGGCAGGTCGGCGAGATGCTCGCGCGCCACGGCCGCACGGCGGAAGGGGTGCGCCTGCTCCGCGAGGCGGTCGCGCTCCAGCAGCGCACACTGGGGTCGACGCACGTCGACGTGGCGACGACGATGACCGACCTCGCGCGGGTGCTCGGCCGCGACGGCTACTCGGCGGAGGGCGAGCGGCTCACGCGCCAGGCGGCCGCGATGTACGCGGCGTCGTTAGGCACCGGCCACTCCGCGTACGCCGGCGCGCTCGGCTACCTCGGCGACGTGCTCGCGCGCCGCGGCGCGCTCGATTCGGCCGAGGCGCTGTATCGCCGCGCGCTCGCCATCCGCACGAAGCGGGGGAACGCCAGGCACGGCATCGTGGCGCTCACGAACGGTGGGCTCGCCGGCGTGCTCACGAAGCGCCGCCGGTTCGCGGAGGCCGACTCGCTGTACCGGTGGTCGCTCGGCGTGCTGCGGAGTTACACCTCCGACGGCAACGTCGACGTGCGCCGCACGTACGCGGGGATGGCGACGCTGTACCAGGCGTGGGGCAAACCCGACTCGGCGGCGCGCTACCGGCGGCTGGCGCAGCCGCCGGGGTTCGCGCCACCGTGAGCGGGCGTCGGCGTCCTTGGACGGAGCGAGACATGAACGTGCACACGCAGATCAGCGACTACCTGGCCGCGCAGCCCGAGCGCAAGCGCGGCGACATGCAGACGTTGCACGCCATGATGCTGCGGCTGATGCCCGACTGCCGGTTGTGGTTCCTGGACGGCAAGGACGAAAGCGGTCGCACGGTGTCCAACCCGAACATCGGGTATGGACGCTTCACCATGGCCTACGCCGATGGGCGCACCCGCGAGTTCTATCAGATCGGCCTGAGCGCCAACACGACGGGCATCTCCGTCTACATCATGGGCCTCGACGACAGGACCTACCTGGCCGAGACCTACGGCGGTGCGCTGGGCAAGGCGACCGTGACCGGCTACTGCATCAAGTTCGGCACACTTCGCAACATCGACCTCTCGGTGCTCGAAGCGGCGATCCGAGACGGGATCGCGCGGACCAGCACGTGAGGGTGCCGACCATGACATGACGCGGTCGCCCCGTAGATCGCTACCGGAGCGCGGCCGCGAGCGCCGACGGCGCCACGGCGCGGAAGATCGTCGCGTGCGTGAGGCTGGGCCGCGGCGAGTGGACCCACGTCAGCCCGCTCGGCGTGGCGGCGCGCAGCATGGACTCGAGGCGCGTGCTCCGCTCGTCGATGCCGTCGCGGGAGCTGGCGATGAACAGCGTGCGGCGGCCGGCGGGCATCGCGGCCAGCCGCGCCGACGCGGAGTCGACGAGCGCGCCGCCGTTCCACCACAGGCTCGGGTCGAACGCGACGTAGTGATCGAAGGAGGTCGGGTCGAGTAGGAACGTCTCGACGACGAACAGCCCGGCGAGCGACTCGCCGACGATCGCGCGCTCGCTCGTCGTGCGGTATCGCGCGTCGATCGCCGGGCGCAGCTCGTCGCGCACGAACGCGCGGAACCGTGCCGAGCCGCCGACGTGCGGCGCGATCGTGCTGTCGCGCGCGACGCGGGTGGGGCCGGTGAGGTCGCGCCGCCGCTCGGTGTTCGGGATGCCGACGACGATCACCGGCCGGATCGCGCCGGCCGCGGCGAGCGAGTCGACGGTGTTCACGACGTGCGGGAAGTCCTCGTCCACGCCGCCGTCGGGCATGTACAGCACCGGGAAGCGCGCGGCGGACCCGGCGTACCCCGGCGGCACGTGCACGTTGATGCGCCGGGGCTCGCCGAGGGCGCGCGACGTCACGGTGAGCGTGTCGTGCGCGGGGACCGGGTCGGCGGGCGCGTCGCCCTGCGCGCGGAGCGCGGCGGGGCAGGCGAGGAGGGCGAGGGCGAGAAGGCGTCGGGTCATCGACAACGCTCGCACGCGGCCTCGGCCGCGTCAACGCGGGACGAGGGCCGCGTGGCGCCGTCCGGTGACGCATGTCCGCGCGCGGGACGGATCGACGCAGATCCACTCTGTCGCCCCCGTCCGGCCGCGCTCACATTCTCCGTACCTCGTCCGGGAGTCCCATGCCGATGTCTGCGTCGATCCCAGACTCGTCGGCCGGCGCAGTCGCCGGCGATCGCGCGGCGCTCGACCTCGCGCTGCCGCTGCTCTACGACGAGCTGCGCCAGCTCGCGCGTCGTCAGCTCGCGCGCGAGCGGAGCGTGCGTCCGGTGCAGCCGACGACGCTCGTCCACGAGGCCTGGCTCAAGCTCGCCGCGCGCGTGCCGCACGCCGCCGACCGCTCGCACCTGCTCGCGATCGCCGCGCACGCCATGCGCCAGGTGCTCGTGGAGCACGCTCGCGAGCGCCACGCGGCGAAGCGGGGCCCGGCGTGGGTGCGGACGACGCTCACCGACAGCGTGTCGTCGACCGACCTCGATCCGGCCACGCTGCTCGCGATCGACGACGCGCTGGAGCGGCTCGATCCGCGCCAGCGCCAGGTGGTGGAGTGCCGCTACTTCGCGGGCCTCGACGACGAGGAGATCGCCGCCGCGCTCGGCGTGACGACGCGCACCGTGCGGCGCGACTGGGTGAAGGCGCGCGCGTGGCTCAACCGGTGGCTCAGCGAGGAGCCGCCACCGCCGTGAGCGGGCTCGCGCCGTCGCGCGCGGCGATCGAGGCGCTGTTCGACGATGCGCTCGACGTCGCGCCGGAGGAGCGCGCGGCGTGGCTGCACGCGCGGTGCGGCGGCGACGAGGCGCTCGAGCGTGAGGTGTCGCTGCTGCTCGCCGCGCACCAGCGCTCGGAGAGCGTGCTCGACGTCCCCGCGGCCGGCCGCGTGGTGGCCGTGCTCGACGACGACCGCCGCGGCCGGCACATCGGCCCCTATCGCGTGCTGCGCGAGCTGGGGCGCGGCGGCATGGGCGTCGTCTATCTCGCCGAGCGCGCCGACGGCCAGTTCCGCCGCCGCGTCGCCGTGAAGCTCCTGCGCGCGAGCGCCGACGCCGAGGAGCTGCACCGCCGCTTCCTGGCCGAGCGCCAGATCCTCGCGTCGCTCTCGCACCCGAACATCGCCACGCTGCTCGACGGCGGCGTCGCCGACGGCGCGCTGCCGTACCTGGTCATCGAGTACGTCGACGGGGTGCCGATCACGGAGTACTGCGACCGGCACCGGCTGGACGTCGCGACGCGGCTGCGCTTGTTCCGCGACGTGTGCGCGGCGGTGCAGCACGCGCATCAGAACCTGGTGCTGCACCGCGACCTGAAGCCGGGGAACGTGCTCGTCACGCGCAGCGGCGAGGTGAAGCTGCTGGACTTCGGGATCGCCAAGCTGCTGAATCCGACGCTGACGGACGTCGCGGCGCCGGTGACGCGGACGGCGTTCCGGCTGATGACGCCGGCGTATGCGAGCCCGGAGCAGGTGCGCGGCGACTCGCTGACGACGACGAGCGACGTCTACGCGTTAGGCCTCCTGCTCTACGAGCTGCTCGCCGGCAGCCCGGCGCATCAGCTCACCACGGACGCGCCGCGCGCGGTGTACGAGGTGGTGTGCGAGCGCGAGGTGGAGCGCCCGAGCGCGCGGGTGGTGGACGACGAGGCGATCGCCGCGTCGCGCGGCACGACGTCGGAGCGGCTGCGGCGTCGGCTGCGTGGAGACCTGGACGCGATCGTGGCGATGGCGCTGCGCAAGGAGCCCGGCCGCCGCTACGGCTCGGCCGAGCTGCTCGCGTCGGACGTGGCGCGGTACCTGGAGGGGCTGCCGGTGCTCGCGCACCGCGGCAGCGGATTCTACCGATTCGAGAAGCTGCTGCGGCGGCACCGCGCCGCGGCCGTCGCCGCCGCGGCGAGCGTGCTGCTGCTCGTGGCCAGCGCCGCCGTGGCGCTCCGGCTCGCGTCGATGGCCGCGCGCGAGCGGGACCGCGCCGCGGGCGCGCTCGCGCAGACGGAGCGCACGCTCGACGAGTCGGAGGCCGTGACGTCGCTGCTCGTCGGTCTGTTCGAGGCGAGCGATCCCACCGAGGGCCGCCCCGACACGCTGACGCCCGCGAACCTGCTGCGCCGCGGCGTCGCGCGCGTGGACCGACTCGCGTCGCAGCCGCTCGCGCAGGCGCGCATGCTCGAGTCGCTCGGCCGCGTGTACGCGAGCCGGGGCGACTTCGCCACCGCCGGCGACCTGCTGCAGCGCGCGCTCGTCGTCCGGCGCGCGGAGCTCGGCGCCGGCAACCCGACCACGGCGACGACCGAGGCCGCGCTCGCCGACGTGCTCCGTCGGCGCGGACAGTACTCGGCGTGGGACTCGCTCGCGCGCGACGCGCTCCGCGTGCGGCGGCTCGCGTTAGGCGACGCCCACCCCGACGTCGCGGCGAGCCTGGCCCAGGTCGCCGACGTCGCGTACATGCGCGAGGACCTCGCGTCGGCCGAAGCGTACATGCGACAGGGGATCGCGGTGCGCCGGCGCGGCGTCGGCCAGGATTCGATGCTGGCGCGCGATCTCGCGACGCTCGGCACGTTCCTGTGCGCGCGCGGCCGGAACGCGGAGTGCGAGCGCGAGCTGCGCGAGGCCGTCGCCGTGGCGCGGCGCGCGTTCCCCGCTCCGCACCGCGAGCGCGCGCGGGCGATGCTGCGGCTCGCCGACGCGCTCGACGACCGGCCGGGCGGAAGCGCCGAGGCGGAGTCGCTCTACGTCGCCGCGCTGGCGGACACGCGCGCCGCGCTGGGCGACGACCATGCCGAGACCGCACAGGTCATGAAGCAGGTGGGCCTGATGCTCGCGCGTCACGGCCGGAAGACGGACGCGGAGCGCCTGATCCGCCGAGCGCTCGCCGTCCAGGAGCGCACGTTAGGCCCGTCGCACCTCGAGGTCGCACGGACGATGATGTCGCTCGGCGAGGTGCTCCGCGACGGCGGCTACTCGGCCGAAGCGGAGCGCGTCTTCACCGACGCGGCGACGCGGATCGGCGGCTCGCTCGGGACGGATCACCCCGCGTACTCGGCGGCGCTGGAGCACATCGCGGAGAGCCTCGCGCAGCGCGGTGCGCTCGACTCCGCGGCCGCGCTGTACCGGCGCATGATCACCATCTGGGCGTCGACGTTCGGACCGGAGGCGGGGATCACGCGGGAGATCAAGGCGGGGCTCGCGGGCGTGCTCGCGCGGCAGCGGCGCTTCGCGGAGGCGGACACGCTCTACCGGGACGCGCTCACGTCGCTGCACGCCGTGACCGCCGACTCGCACCGGGCCGTGCGCCGCACGTACGCCGGCATGGCGACGCTGTACGCGGCGTGGGGCAAGCCCGACTCGGCGGCGGTCTACCGGCGCCGCGCGGGGGACGTGGACCTCCGCGACCTGTGGCCATGAGCGCCGCGACGGGCGACGAGAGCGTGCGCCGCATCGGGCCGTACCGCGTGCTGCGCGAGCTCGGGCGAGGCGGCATGGGCGTCGTGTATCTCGCCGAGCGCGACGACGGGCAGTACCGGCAGCGAGTGGCCGTGAAGCTGCTGCGCGCGAGCCCCGACGCCGACGAGCTGCAGCGCCGCTTCCTCGCCGAGCGACAGATCCTCGCGTCGCTGTCGCACGCGAACGTCGCGCAGCTGCTCGACGGCGGCGTGTCCGACGGCCAGCTCCCGTATCTCGTGATCGAGCACGTCGACGGGCTGCCGATCACCGAGTACTGCGACCGCCACCGGCTCAGCATCGACTCGCGGCTGCGGCTGTTCCAGGACGTGTGCGCCGCCGTGCACCACGCGCACCAGAAGCTCGTCCTGCACCGCGACCTCAAGCCGGGAAACGTGTTCGTCACGCCCGCGGGGCAGGTGAAGCTGCTCGACTTCGGCATCGCCAAGCTGCTCGACCCCACGATGGAGGCGCAGCCGGTCACGCGCACCGCGTTCCGGTTCATGACGCCGGCGTACGCGAGCCCGGAGCAGGTGCGTGGCGACTCGCCGACGACGGCGAGCGACGTGTACGCGTTAGGCCTGCTGCTGTACGAGCTGCTCGCGGGGCGCCCGGCGCAGCGCATCGACACCGACGCGCCGCAGGCGGTGTACGCGGCGGTCTGCGAGCGGGAGCCCGAGCGGCCGAGCGCCGCCGCCACGCGCGATCCCGCCGCCGCCACCGCGCGCGACCTGACGACGGAGAAGCTCGGCCGCGTGCTGCGCGGGGATCTCGATGCGATCGTCGCGATGGCGCTGCGCAAGGAGCCGGGGCGCCGCTATGGCTCGGCGGAGCTGCTGGCCGACGACGTCGGGCGATACCTCGACGGGCTGCCGGTGCTCGCGCATCGCGGCAGCGGATTCTATCGGTTCGAGAAGCTGATGCGGCGACATCGCGCGGTGGCGGCGGTGGCGGTGACGGGTGCGTGCCTGCTCGTCGTCGGCAGCGCGGTCGCGCTGCGGCAGGCCGCGGTGGCGGCGCGCGAGCGCGACCGCGCCGCGGCGGCACTGCAGCAGACGCGTCGCGCGTTGGGCGAGTCGGAGGCGGTGACGGCGTTCCTGGCGAGCCTGTTCGAGGCGAGCGACCCGATGGAGGCGCGGTCCGACACGCTGACCACGGCGGACCTGCTGCGGCGCGGCCTCGCGCGCGCCGACCAGCTCGGGGACGAGCCGCTCGCGCAGGCGCGCATGTTCGAGGCGCTCGGCCGCGTGTACGCGAGCCTCGAGGATCTGCCGCGCGCCGACGGGCTGCTGCGCCGTGCGCTCGCGCTGCGGCGCGCGCAGCTCGGCGCGGAGCACGTGCAGACGGCCGCCCTCGAGGCGAGGCTCGCGGGCGTGCTCCGGGAGAAGGGCGAGTACGCGGCCGCGGACACGCTCGCGCGCGAGGCGCTCCGCGTCAGGCGGCTGACGCTGGGCGACGCACACCCCGACGTCGCGGCGAGCCTCCGGCAGCTTGGCTCGCTCGCCGTCGCGTTCGGCGATTTCGCGGCCGGGGAGGACTACAAGCGCCGAGCGATCGTCGTGGACCGCGGCAGGGGCGCCGACTCCGCGCTGGCGCACGACCTCATGGAGCTCGGCAGCCTGCTGTTGTGGCGTGGCGATTTCGGCGGCGCCGAGCGGGCGCGCCGCGAGGCGCTCGCGGCGACGCGTCGAGCGTTCCCGGGTCCGCACACCGAGCGCATCGGCGCGGCGTTCGCGCTCGCGGACGTGCTCGACGAGCGGACGGCCACGTTCGCCGAGGCGGAGTCGCTCGCCCGCGAGGGGCTCGCCGAATCCCGCGCGGCGTTCGGGGACGCGCACGTGGCGACGGCGGGGGCGATGCAGGCGCTCGGCAACATCCTCGCACGTCACGGCAAGGTGGCGGAGTCGGAGTCGCTCGTGCGGCAGGCGCTGGCGATGGAGCGGCGCACGCTCGGACCCTCGAACCTCGGCGTGGCGTCGGGGATGCTCGACGTCGGCCTGACGCTCACGCACGACGGCTATTCGACCGAGGCGGAGCGGCTCACGCGCGACGCCGTCGCGATGTTCGGCGCGACGTACGGCACGAACCACGCGATGTATGCCGGTGCGCTCGGCTACCTCGCCGACGTCGTCGCGAAGCGCGGCGCGCTCGATTCCGCCGAGGCGCTGCTGCGGCGCAACATCGCCATCCGCGAACGCGTGCCCGCCAGTCAGCAGGCCGCCATCGCGGTGACCGACATCAAGCTCGCCGGGGTGCTGACGCGGCAGCGTCGGTTCGCCGAGGCGGACTCGCTGTACCGTTGGGCGGTGGCCGAGCTCCGTCGCACCGCCGCCGCCGAGACGAACATCAACGTGCGTCTCGCGTACGCGGGCATGGCGTCGCTCTACGCGGCGTGGGGCAAGCCCGACTCGGCGGCGCTGTTCCGGCGACGCGCGCAGCCCCCAGGCTTCACCGCGCCCTGGCAGCGCTGAGGCGGCGCGCGCGCTGTCCGCGTTAGGCGGATCCGCGCGCAGTACCTGATCGAGCCCCACTCGACCAGGAGACCGCCATGACCCGCTGGACGCCGGACCCCACGTTCTATCCCTCGCCCGCGCTCGCCGCGGACGCGCCCGCCGAGGACCTCGCGTACGTCGCGCTGCTCGCGCCCGAAGGCAACGGGCAGCGCGACGGCATCGGCGTGGTCGACACGAACGCCGCGTCGCCGACGTTCGGGCGGCTCGTCGGCAGGGTCGACTTCCCGCACGCGGGGAACGAGCTGCACCACTTCGGCTGGAACGCATGCAGCTCGCACCTGTGCCCGTACGCGCCGAACGCGCACCTCGAGCGCCGGTATCTGGTGGTACCCGGCACGGGCTCCACGCGCATCCACGTCGTCGACACGCAGCCCGACCCGCGCCGCCCGCGGCTCGTGAAGGTCATCGAGCCCGAGGAGGTGATGCGGAAGACCGGCTACGCCGCGCCGCACACCGTGCATTGCGGGCCGGAGGGCATCTACGTGAACGCGTTAGGCGCGCCCGACGGCGACGGCCCGGGCGGCATCTTCACGCTCGACCACGAGACGTTCGAGGTGCAGGGTCGGTGGGAGGTGGAGCGGGGGCCGCAGCACCTCGCGTACGACTTCTTCTGGCACCTCGGGCACGACACGATGATCACGAGCGAGTGGGGCACGCCGAACATGGTGAAGGACGGCGTGAACCCGGAGCTGCTGCTCGCCGGCAAGTACGGGCACGCGCTGCACGTGTGGAACCTGCGCACGCGCAAGCACGAGCAGACGATCGACCTCGGCGCCGAGCAGCAGATGGTGCTCGAGCTGCGGCCGGCACACAATCCGCGACGCGCGTACGGCTTCGTCGGCGTCGTGCTGTCGCTCGCCGATCTGTCGGCGTCGGTGTTCCTCTGGTACCTCGATCGCGAGGCGCGCGGCGGGGCGGGCGAGTGGAAGGCGCGCAAGGTGATCACGATCCCGGCCGAGCCGGCGGATCCCGACGTGCTGCCGCCGCTGCTGAAGGGCTTCGGCGCCGTGCCGCCGCTCGTCACCGACATCAATCTCTCGCTCGACGATCGCTGGCTGTACGTGTCGTGCTGGGGCACCGGCGAGCTGCGGCGCTACGACGTCAGCGATCCGTTCAACCCCGTGCTCACGGGCTCCGTGCGCATCGGCGGCATCGTGGAGCGCGCGTCGCACCCGAGCGATCCGGAGCGTCCGCTGAACGGCGGTCCGCAGATGGTGGAGGTGAGCCGCGACGGCAAGCGCGTCTACCTCACGAACTCGCTCTACTCGCCGTGGGACGCGCAGTTCTATCCCGACGGCATCCGCGGCTGGATGGTGAAGCTCGACACGCGCGCCGACGGCCGTCTCGCGCTCGACCGTCGCTTCCTCGTGGAATTCGACGGGGGCGTGCGTGCGCATCAGGTGCGTCTCGCCGGAGGGGACGCGTCGTCGGACTCGTTCTGCTTCGCGTGAGCGGCGCGGCGTCGGCCGCGTGGCCGTGGGCGGCGCTCGCGCTGCTCGGCGCCGTGCACGGGCTCAACCCCGGCATGGGGTGGCTGTTCGCGGTCGCGTTGGGCATGCAGCGCGGGGAGGCGCGCGCCGTCTGGCACGCGCTGCTCCCGCTGGGGCTCGGCCACGCGCTGGCCATCGCGGCGGCGCTCGCCGTCGCGACCGCGGCGGGGCTCGTCGTGCCGCCGCACGTGCTGCGCTGGGTCGTCGCCGCGGCGCTGCTCGCGTTAGGCGTGCGGCAATTGCGGCGGCACGCGCATCCCCGCGGCGGCGGCATGCGCGTCGGCGCGCGCGATCTCGTGGCGTGGTCGTTCCTCGTCGCGACGGCGCACGGCGCGGGGCTCATGGCGCTGCCGTTCGCCGCGGGTGCGCGCGCACACGCGCATGGCGTTCACGCGCACGGCGTTCACGCGCACGTCGCGGATCCGACGTGGAGCGCGGCGGCGGCGACGCTGGTGCACGCCGCGAGCTTCCTGCTCGTGACGGGCGCGCTCGCCGTGCTCGTCTACCGGCACTCCGCGCTCGGCCTGCTGCGGCGCGCGTGGGTGAACCTCGACGTGCTGTGGGCCGCCGCGCTCGTCGTGACCGCGGCCGCGACGCTCGCGCTCTGAGGTGTCCGCGAGCGGGCTCGCGCGGCGCAGTTCTCGAGTGGCGGGACGTGCACGGTCGCGCAGCCTCCGCCGAATCTCCACGGAATCTCCGTCCCGTCTCCAAGCATCGCCGCCCGTGCGATCGCACCGTATACCACCCACCACACTCGAGGAGCCGAACATGACGAGCACCATGCATCACACGATCGCGCGGTCGCTGTACGCCGCGGCCGCCGCGCTGTCGATCGCCGCGTGCGCCGGGGACGCACCCGTCGCCCCCGCGACGAGCCGCGTGCCCGCGACGCCGCAGCTCTCGGCCGGCGTGCGCGCCGAGGCCACGGTCGCGGCGACGCTGCGCAGGGTGACGGACCGGTACCGCAACATCGAGACGGCGAAGGCCGAGGGCTTCGTGCTGCTGCACGACTGCGAGAGCCGTCCGGGCGAGGGGCCCGTCGGCACCGTGTACGTGCACGTCGGCCGCCTGCTCGACGGGAAGATCAGCGCCGAGCGGCCGGACGCGCTGATCTACGAGCCGCGGCGCGAGGGCAAGTTCACGCTCGTCGGCGTGGAGCTGGCGATCCCGTACGCGATGGCCCCGAACCAGCAGGCGCCGTCGCTGCTCGGCCACACGTTCCAGGACGAGCCGGAGTTCGGCGTGTTCGCGCTGCACGCGTGGGTGTGGCGCGACAATCCCGACGGCATGTTCGCCGAGACGAATCCGAAGGTGTCCTGCCTGAACTGAGCGCGACAACGGCATCTCGCGCCGAGGCGCGGAGCACGCGGAGAACACGACGGCTTTGGTAGCTCTCCGCGTGCTCCGCGGCTCCGCGTGACAACGCACAGCGATCGGAGGTCGACCGATGCAAGGGACACGGATGCTGGAGCGGCTCGTCGTGCTGGCGATGACCGGCGCGGCGTTAGGCGCGTGCACGGACGTCGGACCGGAGCGCGTCGTCGTGCCGGCGGCGGCCCCGCGCGCCGATCGCGCCGCGGCGCCGGACGACGTCGACGCCGTGCTGCGCGGCTATCTCGCGGCGCAGGGCTACACCGGCCGCGTCGCGCAGACGCTCGAGGCGCGGCTCGGCCGCCCGGTCGATCGACGGCTCGCGGACCTCGGCCGGCTGCTCTGGTTCGATCCCATCCATGGGCTGAACGACGACAACACCTGCGGCGGCTGCCACTCGCCGACGAACGGCTTCGGCGACACGCAGCCGATCGCGATCGGCGTCGACAACAACCGCGTCGTCGGGCCCGGCCGCATGGGGCCGCGCAACCAGCGCCGCACGCCGATGGCGATCAACACGGCGTTCTACCCGACGCTGATGTGGAACTCGCGCTTCCGCTCGCTCTCGGGCGATCCGTTCGACAACCGGCAGGGGCTCGAGTTCCCCGCGCCCGAGGGGCGGACGCTGTCGTACCTGCCGCAGCTGCTCGTCGCGCAGGCGTTCATCCCGCCCACCGAGCGCGTGGAGGCCGCGGGGTTCCACTTCCCCGGCGGCAACGCCGACATCCGCGCTGAAGTCATACGCCGTATCAACGCGACGCCGCGCTACCGCGAGCTGTTCGGCGGTGTGTTCCCCGAGGTGCGCGGCGGCGCGCCGATCGTCTACGACGAGTTCGCGCGCGCGATCGCGGAGTTCGAGTTCACGCTCGTGTTCGCGAACGCGCCGATCGACCGCTACGCGCGCGGCGAGCCGGGCGCGCTGACCGCGCAGCAGAAGCGCGGCGCGACGCTGTTCTTCGGCCGCGCCGGATGCGTGACGTGCCACGCCGTGTCGGGGCCGTCGAACGAGATGTTCAGCGACTTCCGGCAGCACGTCGCCGGGATCCCGCAGATCGCGCCGACGCGGTCGAACATGACGTTCGACGGGCCCGCCGCGAACGAGGACTTCGGGCTGGAGCAGGTGACCGGGAAGCGGGACAATCGCTACGCGTTCCGCACCTCGCCGCTGCGCAACCTGGCGCTGCAGCCGGCGTTCATGCACGACGGCGCGTTCGTGCGGCTGGAGGACGCGGTGCGGTACCACCTCGACGCGTTAGGCAGCGCCGCGGGCTACACCACGGCCGCGCTGCCGCCCGATCTGCGCGGCCCCACGGGCCCGATCGCGCCCGTGCTCACGCGCCTCGACCCGCTGCTGCGCCGTCCCGTGGCGCTGACGCCGGACGAGCTGGACGCGATGATCGCGTTCCTGCGCGACGGACTGCTCGACCCCGCGGCGCGCCCCGAGCGGCTGCGGCATCTCATCCCCGACAGGCTGCCGAGTGGGCGGACGCCGCTCAGTTTCCAGTGATGCCTCGCCTCACTCCGTGGAAAGCCACAGCCGCGCCTGCGTCTCGACGAAGCCGCACCGCGCGTAGAACGCGCGCGCACCCTCGTTGAACGACCACACGTTGAGCCGCACTTCCGTGGCGCCGGCGGCCGCGGCGGCGGTGCGCACGGCGTCCACGAGCTTCGCGCCGGCGCCGCACCCGCGACGGTGTTCCGCGACGCCCATCTGGTCGAGCGTGCACACCGTCGCGGCGTGCTTCCACGGCGACTCGGGCTCGTGCTGCACCGTGGCGGCGACGTAGCCGACGACGGCTCCATCCTCCACCGCGACCCAGAAGCGGTGGCCCGGCGTCGTCATGCGCGCCTCGATCACCGGGGGCGGGAACGTGTCCGGACCGGCCGGCTTGAAGACGGACGGCAGCGCGGCGGCGTGCAGCCGCTGCACCTCGAGCGCGATGCGCGAGATCGCGGGCGCGTCCGCGGGCACGGCGTCGCGGATCTCGATCACTCGCCGTGCCTAACGACGCGCCCGCAGCACGAAGCCGTGCTCCACGCCGTCGGGGGTCGTGAACGGGCCCACGATGTCGCCGCGGTCGTTGATGCCGCGGGCCGCGGTCCGGATCGAGCCCGGGTAGCGCACGAGCTGGAACGTGCGCCCGCGTCGCAGGAAGCCCACCGCGCTGCTGTCCGGCAGGATCGCGCGGCCGACGACGTGGCCGCGGTTGTTGATCGCGTCGGGGAGCGTCTCGACCGCGCCCGGCACGTCGAGCGGCATGAACGTGCCGCGCGACCAGAGGAAGCCGCGGTCGCGCCCGTCGGCGCGCTGCCAGTGTCCCACCACCTCGCCGAAGTCGTTGATCCCCGTCGCGAACGTGAGCGCGGCGCCGGGCGCGTCGAGCAGCACCGTCTCGCCGTTCGCGCGGCGCAGGAAGCCGTGCGTGCCGCTCGCCGTCTCGTACGCGCCGACGACGTCGCCGAGCACGTTCGCCTGGAACGCCGTCGTGCCGCGCGCGCCGCCGACGTCGACGTACGTCAGCTGCCCGCCGAACAGCACGTACCCGCGGCTCGGCGCGCCGGCGACGTGCGTGGCGCCGACGATGTGCCCGCGGTTGCTGATGCCGCGCGCGACCGTGCCCGCGGTCCCCGGGACGTCGATCGGCGTGAAGCGGCCGTCGCTGAGCAGGAAGCCGTGCGCGGCGCCGGTGCCGTCGACGTAGCGGCCCACGACGTCGCCGCGCTCGTTGATCGCGCTCGCGATCGTCGACGCCGCGCCGGGGAAGTCGATGCGATGGTAGCCGGGCGCGCGCGCGTCGTCGATCGCGGTCGCCGGTGCGCGCGTCCGCGGCGCGCACGCGACGAGCGCCGCGGCGCCGAGCATCGTGAGGGGGAGTCGCCTAACGGCGGGCACGGGCGGGCGCGCCCCTGCTCGGCGCGGCCTTGCGCGGCGTCGGCGCGACGAGGCGCCAGAACTGCGCCTCGCCGATCACCCGCACGGGCTGCCCCTGCGCGGCGAGTCGGCGCACCTCGAGCAGCTTCGATCCGCCGGCCGCGCCGGCGATCTGCTGCACGTTCGGCCGGCCGCGCACGAGCACGTCGGTCGTGTGCCCCGGCTTCGACTGCACCGTCGCGCCGGCCTCACGCGCGGCTTGCATCGCCTCGCTGCGCGGCCGGCTGAGAAAGCCGGTGAACGCGACCCGGCAGCCCGCGAGCGTCGTCACGCGTCCGAGCTTCGGCGACTCCGCGGGTCGCTGCCGCAGCGCCGCGATGAGCTCCCCCGCCGACTCGTAGCGCTTGCCGCGCACGCCGAGGCAGCGGTAGATGACCTCCTTGAGGTGATCGCTGCACGGCAGGTTGCGCACGTCCTTGCTGCGCATCGGGCTCGTCGTGTCGCCCCGCAGCAGCATCGCCGCGATCATGCCGATCTGATAGACGTCGTCGCGCTGCTGCCACCGCCGCACCTTGCCCCACGCGATCTCCGCGGGCGCGTCGAACGGGTTGAACGCGTCGGCCGTCACGCCGCGGCGGCTGAGCTGGTGCGTCGCGATGCCGAAGTCGCCGAGCTTCAGCTGCTCGTCCTTGCAGACGAAGATGTTGAACGCCGTGAGGTCGCGGTGCAGCCCGTTGCCGCGGTGCAGCGCGTCGAGCGCGCGCAGGATCCCCGCGATCTCGCGCCGCACCAGCCGCTCCGACTGCGCGCCCTTCCGCGCGAGCCACGCGCCGAGGTCCCCGTGCTCCGCGTACTCCATGGCGAGGCAGTAGCGCATCTGCGTGCCGTCGACGTGCGCGAAGCGGTCGAACACCTTCAGTGCGCGCGGCTCCCGGCCGAGCAGCTCCGCGAAGTACGCCTCGCGCAGCCACGCCGAGAAGCGGTCGCTCACCTTCACGCACACGCGCTCCGGCATCGCGCCGCGCGGCTCCGCGGTGGCGAGGTACACCTCGCCGAAACCGCCCTTGCCGATGAGCCGCTCGAGCCGGTAGCTGCGCCCGCTCTCGAAGCTGTGGACCATCGGCGCGTGCTCGGGCGGGCGGTACGGCTCGAAGCGGGGAGCGGGGGTCGCGGCGGTCTGGCGAGTCGACATGCGCGGGGGACTGTGGGGGGGCGGCTACTACATGGTGGCGCGCGGCACGGACCGTCAAGCGTCCCCGCGGTCGACCGGCTCAGGCATCGCCGAGCAATCGCGCGCCCGCGACGACGCCGAGCGCCACGGCGAGCCCCGCGACGCCGGCCCGCGCGATCGCCCGCCGCGGCACGCCGTCGCGCGCCGCGCCCACGAGCGCCCCCGACGAGAACGGCACGTACAGCAGGGCGGCGGTATACACGCCCGGCGACACGCGCCCCTGCAGCAGCGTCGGCACGATGTGGAACAGCAGCGCGTTCGCCAGCGTCGCCACCGGTACCACGAGGCTGAGCGTCGGGCGTCGCCATCCCACGCGCGCGAACGAGAGGGCGGCCGCGACGAGCGCCGCGTTCGCGACGACGAACACGCTCGTCGGCACCGCGATGCCGAGCGTCGCGCGCGCCCACGGCTGCCAGCCGGTGAGCAACTCCTCGGTCGCGTGGAGCGCGCACGAGATGGCGACGACCCACAGCGTCCACTCGTGCGTGCCGCGTCGGGTCGTCGTCACGCGGTCACGATCGGCCGCGCAGCGCCCGCGGCCGTCGCCCGCCAAGCCGGCGTCTCGCGGCCGGGACCGGCGGCAGCAGGTGCACCGGCCACTCCACCGTGAGCGTGCCGCCGATCGGCAGCGCGAGCCATCGCGCGTACATCACGTCGAGCGACGCGCCGACCGGGGTGGACGCGCCGCCGCGCCACGCGGCGAAGTGCGTGTTCACGATGCCCTCGGTCGCGAGCAGCGCGTCGTGATGTGCGCGCACGAGCCGTAGTCCGGGCTGCGTCGCGCGCCGTCCGGGCACGCTCTTGAACGACGCGCCGTTCGCGAGCAGGCCCCAGAATCCCTCGCGCAGGTCGAGCGCCGACTCGATCACGAACTGCGCGAGGTCGTGCGGCAGGTCGCGGCCGGCGGCCATGGTGGTGCCCTCGAACGCGCGGCGGCCGGGCGGCGTCGCGACCCACCAGCAGAGGCGGCCCTCGTCGCCCTTGTAGAAGTCGATCCGCATGTCCATCGCCGTCTCCGCCTAACGGTTCGGAGTTACCTGACTCGCGTCGGGATCCCGTGGCGGCGCAGCACCGCGAGCCCCGAGTCGCCGACGACGCGGAAGCCGCTGCCGAGCGTCATCACGGCCGGCGCCTGGTCCTTCGCGGGATAGTACCAGCCGCGCTGGTTCGCCTGCTCCGGCCGGAGCGCACGCACGCTCGCCGGGGCACCCGCGGTGGCCTTCCACTGCCATCCCCAGAACAGCGCGAGCTCGAGCCCGCGGCGTTCACCGCCCCGCGCCGTGCCCGGCGGCAGCACCGTCTCCGGGCCGAGCGACGCGAGCAGCTTCTGGTTCTCCTCCCAGCTCACGAGCGCGCGCCGCTCCGGCAGCAGGTTGCCGTAGACGAGCACGATCCACGGCGCCGCCCGGCGGCTCGACGTGGCGCCGATGGCGGCGAGGGCGAGCGACGCGGCGAGCATCACACGACGCAACATGGCCGACCTCCCGTGCGTTAGGCGCTGGACCCATCTCCCACCCCACAAGACGATGGCGTGCGACGGGGCGTCCCGCTACTGGGTCCGCCAGTTCTGGCGCAGTCGGCGCACACGGGTGTGTCTTTGTGGTCGCGGATCGGCCGATTCGCGGATCGGCCGATCCGACATCGAGAACTCTTGGAGGGTGGCCATGTCACGGAGCACGGTCCGGCGCGCCACGAAGCCGATCGTTCGCATCGTCGCGAGCGTCGTCGTACTGGCGGCCGCTTGCGCCCATCCCGCGCGCCGGCCCGCGCCCGAGTTCCGCGTCGTCGCGTTCTTCACCGCGAAGCAGGACCCGGCGCACATCAGCTTCGTGCACGAGGCCGTGCGCTGGTTCCCGACGATCGCGGCCTCGCACGGCTTCCGCTTCGACACGACGTCCGACTGGCGCAACCTCAACGCCGAGTTCCTCTCGCACGTCGACGTCGTGGTCTTCCTCGACACGCGCCCCGAGGACCCGGCGCAGCGCTCGGCGTTCCAGACCTACATGGAGCACGGCGGCGCGTGGATGGGCTTTCACTTCGCGGGGTTCGCGCTCACGCCGTCCGCCGTCCCGGCGAACTGGGACTGGTACCACGACACGTTCCTCGGCGCCGGCTCCTATCGCAGCAACACGTGGCGGCCGACGTCGGCGGTGCTGCGCGTCGAGGACCGCGATCACCCCGCGACACGCGACCTGCCCGCGACGTTCCGCTCCGCGCCGAACGAGTGGTACCGCTGGGAGCGCGATCTCCGCCGCAACCCCGACATCCGCGTGCTGCTCTCCATCGACCCGAGCAGCTTCCCGCTCGGCACTGGCCCGAAGCCGTCGGAGATCTGGCACGAGGGCGACTATCCCGTCGTGTGGACGAACCGGAACTACCGGATGCTCTACCTCAACGTGGGCCACAACGACATGGACTACGAGCACCGCTACTCGACGACCGAGACGCGGACGCTGTCGTACACGTTGACGAACGCGGTGCAGGACCGGCTGATCGTCGACGGGCTGCTGTGGTTGGGCGGCCGGCGATGAGGATCCGCCGGCCGCCCGCGCCTCACTTCGTGTAGACCGACGTGCTGGTCGGCGCGACGAGCGTGAGCGTGTTGCCGCTCATCGTCGCCGTCGCGGTGGTGCCCGAGTTGAAGTGGAACGTCGTCGCCGAGCCGGAGGAGCCGAACGTGCCGGCGTCGGTGAGCGTGTTCGTGGTGACCGCGCCGGCCGTCGTGGTGTTCCGACGGTTCGTCGTCACGGTGAACGTGCCGTTCGCGTTCACGACGATCCGCTCGCTCACGAGCTCGATCTTCGGGTTCGACGCCTGCACCATCATCGGCAGGCCGGAGCCGTTCACCGTCATCAGGTCGTACGTGCCGGCCAGATTCGAGAGCGTGGTGCCGGTGATGTCGCTGGAGTAGCTCGAGCCGCACGCGGCGAGCATCGTCAGCGCCATCAGGGTGGTCAGTTTCCGCATGGTGTGTCCCTCGACTTCGACGTCTACGTCGTCTGCTTTCCGCCTGGGCCCGCAGGCCGTGCGGTCGCGCAGGAGGGCATTTGCCATACCTCGCCGCCGCGCGTGCGTCGGCTGCTTCGCGCGCGCGTCGTGACGCGCCAGAGGCTGTAATGCTTCGTGTCAGCGACGATGCGCGGCGGCGAGCTTCACACGCGTCTCCGCGAGGAGCGTCGAGTCCTCGCGCGACAGCGGCCCGCGCGCGCGCAGCTCGCCGAGCACGCCCTCGGCCTCGGCGTACGACACGGCGGCGCGCGCGCGGTGCGCGCTCGCGCCGGCAGCGTCGGTCGACCGTGCGGCGAGCGTCGCGTGCACGCGGCTCGCGAACAGCAGCGCGTGCGCGAGATCGCGGCGCGCGGGCACGTTGTCGCGCTGCGATCGCAGCAGCGCGCGCGACAGCTCCGCGCTCCGGTCGAGCTGCGCGAGCGCCTCGGCGAGCGCGCCGCGCGCGGCGAGCACCTTGTGCATCGACTGCAGGCCCAACGCGAGGTCGCGCGCGCTCTGCGCGTTGCGCGGGTCGGCCGCGCGGAGCGACTCGTACAGGGCCAGCCCGCGCTCGCACCGCGCGAGCGCGCCGGTGTCGTCGCCGCCCGCGAGCTGCGCCTCGCACAGCAGCTGGTGCACGACCGCGAGATCGCGACGCGCGTCCACGCTGGCCGCGCGCTCCTTCACGAGGCCGTCGCGGATGGCGAGCGCCTGCTCCAGCTCCGCGATCGCCGCCGCGTGGCGACCGTCCGCGGCGAGCATCGCGCCGAGCCGCTCGTGCAGCAGCGCGAGCAGCCGCCGCGTGCTCCACTCGGCGAGGCTGTCCGGCGGTGCGGCGTGCATGAGCGCGAGCCCTTCGCGATACTGCGCCGTGGCGCCCGCGCGATCGCCGACGTTGGGCAGGTTCGGGTTGCCGAGGAAGTCGCCGAGCTTCACGCGGCTCATCGCGACGGCGTAGCGTGCACGCACGCGCGACGTGTCCGCCGCGGCGAGCACGCGCCACTGGTCCACCGCCGCGCGCGCGTGCGACACGCCCTGCGGCAGATCGCCACGCCACGCGTCGGCGTCGCTCATCGCCTCGTGCGCCAGCGCGAGCGTGCGGCGCGATGCCGCGTCGGTGGAGTCGGCCGCGACGAGCGACCGCGCGAGCGCGAGCGCGCGACGGAAGCTCTCGCGCGCCGCACCGAGGTCGCCGAGGTTCGCGCCGGTCGGACTGCCCTGCACGTGGCCGAGCTTCAGGTACGCCTCGGCGATCTCGCGCCGCAGCACCGGGTCGTCGCTCGTCTCGCGCTCGAGCCGCTGCAGATGCTCCAGCGCGCGGCCGGCGAGCGTGGCGCGCACCGGCAGCGTGCCGGGCAGGTCGTGAATCGCGTCGTACACGTCCGACACGAGCGCGCCGGCGAGCGCGCGCATGTCGCGGAAGCGCTCCTCGGCCACGGCCCGCTCGGCGTCCGCGCGCCGCGCCTGCACCGTGGTGGTCACCACGCCGCCGGCCAGCGCGAGCACCACGAGCACCACCGCCGCGACGGCCGCGGTGTGTCGGCGCACGAACTTCCGCGAGCGGTAGCCGAGCGAGTCGCCACGCGCGCGCACCGGCCGACCCGAGAGGTACCGATCGACGTCCTCGCGCAGCGCCTGCACCGACTGATAGCGCCGCTCCGGCTCCTTGCGCAGCGCCTGCAGCACGATCGTGTCGAGGTCGCCCGCGAGCCGACGCGCGAGCCGCGCCGGCTTCGCCACCCGCGACGGCAGCGCCGGCTCCTCGTCGCGCACGGCGAGCAGCAGCTCCGGTGTGGAGCGCGACGGCCGTCGGAACGGGCGGCTGCCGGTGAGCAGCTCGTACAGCAGCAGGCCGAGCGCGTACACGTCGCTCGCCATCGTCACCGGATCGCCGCGCACCTGCTCGGGGCTCGCGTACTCCGGCGTGAGCACGACGAGTCCCGTGCCCGTGATCCGTCCGTCCGCGTCGCTGCCCTCCTCGAGCAGCGTGGCGATGCCGAAGTCGAGCAGCTTCACCGCATCGGTCGCCGTGACGAGGATGTTCGACGGCTTGAGGTCGCGGTGCACGACGAGGTGGCGGTGCGCATACTGCACCGCGTCGCACACCTGAACGAACAGCGCGAGGCGCTGCTCGATCGTCAGGCCGCGCGCGTCGCAGTACCGATCGATCGGCTCGCCCGCCACGTACTCCATCGCGAGGTACGGCAGCCCCGCATCGGTCACGCCGACGTCGAGCAGCCGCGCGATGTTGGGGTGCTCCAACCGCGCCAGCACGCGCTGCTCGAGACGGAAGCGCCGCAGGTGGTCGGGCGACGCGAGCCAGCCGTATCGCACGAGCTTCAGCGCGACGGTCTTCGCCACGTCCTCGCGCGTCGCCTCGTAGACCACGCCCATACCGCCGGAGCCGATCTCGCGGCGGAGCACGTACGGCCCGATGCGATCGCCGATCGCCACCGCGCCGGCATCGACGCGCGTCAGCCGCGCCGAGACGCGGTCCGTGCTCGCGCCCTCGAACGACGCGAGCAGCGCCTGCACCTCGCGCAGCGCCTCGGGGTCGTCGGCGCACGCGTCGCGCAGGAACGCGGTGCGCGCGTCGGCGTCGAGGTCGAGCGCGATGTCGACGAGGTCGCGCACTCGGCGCGTCGCGTCAGGCAATCGATCGGGGGATAGGGTTGGATGCGCGGCGAGTACCCTGGGGATCCGGCGGCGATCTTGGAGGATCTCGCGACGAGTGTCAGGCTCGAGTCTCGTGCCGGAACCCTATCTCGAGATCCCTGGAGATCGCCGTCGGATCCCCATTGGTCCGCGCCTGCGTCCCGGCCAACGCTAGATCGCCGTACCACGCCCGCAAGGGTCGCGACGCGCCCGGGACGTCTCCACGTACGTATGTTGGTGGGACTGAAGAAGGACTGAAGGAGGACTGAAGAAGGACCAACAAGAATGTTGTTGTCTCCTTCTTCAGTCCCTCTTCAGTCCTTCTTCAGTCCTCCAGAAGCACGTACGTGGGGCCGGGACCCGCCACCGAGATGCCGGCGTTCGACGACCCCTGTCACATTCCGCGCGCGTCATCCGTCAACGGAGGGAAATCACGAATGGAGCGACGATGACGGACCACGACTGGCTGTCGGCGGAGTTCGAGGCGAATCGGGAGCGCCTGCGCGGCGTCGCCTACCGCCTGCTCGGCTCATTGAGCGACGCGGACGACGCGGTGCAGGAGGCGTGGCTGCGCGTGAGCCGCTCGGACACGGCGGTCGAGAACCCCGGCGGCTGGCTCACGACCGTCGTCTCGCGCGTCTGCCTCGACATGCTGCGCTCGCGCGAGTCGCGGCGCGAGCACTCGCTTGACGTCGCCGCACCGATCGCCGCGCACGACCGGCGCGCCGACCCGGAGCACGAGGCCGTGCTCGCCGACGCCGTCGGCGTCGCGCTGCTCGTCGTGCTCGATGCGCTCTCACCGGTGGAGCGCACGGTGTTCGTGCTGCACGAGATGTTCGCCGTGCCGTTCGACGACATCGCGCGCATCGTCGGCAAGACCTCGCCGGCGGCGCGGCAGATCGCGAGTCGCGCGCGGCGGCGCGTGCGCGGCTCCGTTCGCGGCGACGACGACGAAGGCGACGTCGGTGCGCAGCGCGCCGTCGTCGATGCGTTCCTCGCCGCGCTGCGCGCCGGCGACCTGGAAGCGCTGCTGCGCGTGCTCGATCCGGACTTCGTCATCCGCGCCGACGCCGCGGTGGCCGGCGCGCCGATGGAGGTGCGCGGCGCGGCCGCGTGGGCGCCGCAGGCGATGGGGTTCGCCCGATCGCTGCGCGCGGGCGGTGCGCTCGCCGCCGTGCAGCCCGCACTCGTCGACGGCGTGCCGGGGCTCGTCCTCGCGCCGCGCGGACGCCTCGTGCGCGTGCTGAAGTTCACGATCGCGCGCGACCGGGTACTCTCGGTCGACGTGATCGGCGATCCGGAGCGCCTGCGCGCGCTCGCGCTGTCCGTCCCACCCCTTCACACACCCGAGAGGTGAGCCCGATGAAGCTGAAGATCATGACGCTGTACGTCGACGACCAGGAGAAGGCGCTGCAGTTCTACACCGAGAAGCTCGGCTTCCAGAAGAAGAACGATTTCGGCAACGGCTCGTACCGCTGGCTCACCGTGTCGTCGCCCGAGGATCCGAACGGCCCGGAGCTGCACCTGGAGCTGAACGGCAGCCCGGTGGCGAGCGCGTATCAGCAGGGCCTGCGCGCGCAGGGCACGCCGGCGGCGATGTTCTTCGTGAGCGACATCGAGGGCGAGTACGATCGCCTGTCGAAGTCGGGCGTGCGCTTCACCATGCCGGTCACGAAGACGACCGGCTCGCGCATCGCGCAGCTCGACGACACGTGCGGCAATCTGATCCAGCTCACGCAGCTGGAGTGGGGCTGATCACGGTCGCCGTACCGCGCGCACCGTGCCGCTCGCCCCGCCACCGCAGAAGAACCGATCGCCGCCGTCGGACTCGAGGCCGGACACACCCACGCCGGGCGGCATCACGAGCCGCTCCACGACGTCGCCCGTGCGTGGATCGAGTCGCCGCAGATCGCTCTCGTCGCCCTCCCACGTGCCGTGCCACAGCTCTCCGTCCACCCACGTGACGCCGGTGACGAACCGGTTGGACTCGATGGTGCGCAGGATCGCGCCCGTGTCGGGATCGATCTCATGGATCTTCCGGTCGCGATACTGCCCCACCCACAGCGTGCCCTCGGCCCACGCGAGCCCCGACGCGCCGTCGCCCGGCGCGGGAATCGTGGCGAGCACGCGGCCGCTCGCCGGATCGATCTTCTGGATGCGGTCCTCGGCGAGCTGGAACAGGTGCCGGCCGTCGAACGCGGTGCCGGCGTGCGCGGCGACGTCGATCGAGCGCTGCGGCTCGCCGCTCGCCGGATCGAAGGCGTGCAAGCTCTCACCGGCGGCGAACCACACGCGCTGGCCGTCGTACGTGACGCCGTGCACGTGGTCCACTCCGGGAAACGGTCCGTACTCGCGGACGATCTGCGCGGCGGCGGTGGCTGGTCGGGTCATGCCGCCACGTTAGTCGGTCGGCAGCGGGGCAGGGAGTAACAAAGTCGTCGTGAATCCGGGCAGCGGCGGCGTGATCCACCGACGCGCGCGCCCCCGGCCGAACGACTGCGCCCGGCCGGCCGCCGCGAGCGCGTCGAGCGCGCGCTGCACGCTGCGCTGGCTCGTGCCGAGCGCGAGGCCGAGCGCGGAGCTCGACCACGACTCGCCGTCGGCGAGGAGCGCGAGCACCGTCGCGTGCTCGTGCTCCACCGGCCGCGCGAGCACCACGACCTCGCGCGCGCGCCGCGGCGTCAGCGCGAACCCGCGGCGCGTCGCGCGCACGTCGGCCATCGACCGCACCGCCGTGCGCAGACGCGCCACCTCGACGCGCAGCCGCGCGCGATGCGACTCGTCGGTGAACCGCGACCCGAACGCGCGCGCGATCAGCACGTCGCGCGGCGCGTCGTGCGGCCACGCCTCGCCGAGCGCGCGGGCGAGCGCGAACAGCACTGGACGCCGCGCGAGCGACACCGACTCGCGCTCGTCGCGCACGACGTAGCGGCACGCGTCGACGACGAGCGCCGGCGACGCGAGCAGCGCCTCCACGTCCTCGAGCCGAAGCTGCCGCTCCTCGCCGCCCGCGACGAGACGCGCGGCGGGCGTGTCGAGCACGAGCCGCGCGCTCTCCACCTCCGCCGAGAGCGCCGGGATGCGTGCATCGCGTGCCGCACGCTCGGCGCGGGCGAGGGCGGCGCGCGCGTCCGACGTGCGCAGGCGGCGCATCGCGATCCCCGCCACCAGCAGATCGTGCGACGCGCGCGACGCGGGAGGCAGCGGCAGCGGATCGACGTCGGCGAGCGCGCGCTCCGCGTCGTCGAGGCGGCCGAGCAGCAGCAGGCGTCGCACCGCGAGATGGCGCGCGTGCGCGGCGTTCACACGGTCGCCGTGCGCGTCGAGCGTCGCGCGCGCCGCGTCGAGCGCCTTCGTCGACCAGCCCAGCTCCCGCGCCGCGAACGCGACCTCCGCCTCGGCCACGACGCACCGGGCGCGCGACACGACCTCCCGCGGGCCGAACGCGCGTGCCGCGCGCCGCAGCAGCGTCTTCGCGCGCGCGAGATCGCCGAGCTGCGCCATCGCGATGCCGCGCAGCGCGAGCGCGGACGCGTCGTCGCGCAGCGCGACCCGCTTCAGCGCGCCGAGCGGATCGCCGACCGCGAGCGCGCGCGCCGCGGCCGTGATCAGCGAGTCCATGCGAATCCCGCCACACTTGTAACTCTCATCGCCTCGGCGTGCGGCGTTAGATCGGAGGCGCGACGAACGAGTCGCATCGAATGCGAGACACCAGACACGAGGGGACACGAGCGATGACGACGCACACGACCGGCACCCGCGACGAGTGGCTCACCGCACGGCTCGCGCTGCTCGACGAGGAGAAGGAGCTCACGCGCCGCAGCGACGAGCTGTCGCGCCGGCGGCAGGAGCTGCCGTGGGTGCGGATCGACAAGGAATATCGATTCGACACCGACGAGGGGAGCGCCTCGCTCGCCGATCTGTTCCGCGGGCGATCCCAGCTCCTCGTCTACCACTTCATGTTCGGCCCCGACTACACGGCCGGCTGCCCGTCGTGCTCCGCGATCGCGGACGGCTTCGACGGCTTCGCCGTGCACCTCGCGAACCACGACGTGACGCTCGGCGCGGTGTCGCGCGCGCCGCTCGCGAAGCTGCAGGCGTACAGGCAGCGGATGGGATGGCGCTTCCCGTGGGCGTCGTCGTTCGGCGGCGACTTCAACGCCGACTTCAGCGTCGGGTTCACCGCGCAGCAGCAGCGCGACGGCGGCATCGCGTACAACTATCGCAGCGAGCCGCCGATGCACGACGCGTCGCCGCGCGAGCCGCTCGCCGGCGCGACCGTGCGGGAGTGGCAGCTGCTCGGCAGCGCGCCGCCCGTCGCCCAGATCGCGGCGATGACGGGGACCGACGTCGCCACGTACACGCGCGAGCGGCCGGGCGTGAGCGCGTTCGTGCTCGAGGACGGCGTGGTGTACCACACCTACTCCGCCTACGCGCGCGGGCTCGACGCGCTGTGGGGCATGTACCAGTGGCTCGACCGCGCGCCGCGGGGACGCAACGAGCACGGCGTGTGGTGGCGTCGTCACGACGAGTACGCGCGATGACGCCGATGCCGATGCCCGCGCACGCGATGGCGGCGATGATGGCGGCGATGATGCTGCCGTCGTCGATGCTCATGCTGTGGCGGCATCATCGCGCGGGCGGCCGGCTCACGGCCGTCGTGGGCATCGGGTACTTCGCGGCCTGGTCCGCGCTCGGCGCGGCGACGGTGCCGTTGGGCATCGCGACGACGGCGATGGCGCGCGCGGTCCCGACGATGGTCGGCGTGGTCGTGGCGATCGCCGGTGCGCTGCAGCTCACGAGGTGGAAGACGCGCCGCCTCGCGTGCTGTCGACACCATGATGCGCGGCCCAGACACTTCGGCGCGGCGCTGCGACTCGGCGTGCGGCTCGGCCTGCAGTGCGCGGGCTGCTGCGCGAACCTGATGGCCGTCGTCCTGGTGCTCGGCGTCGCGGACGTGCGCGCGATGGCCGTCGCCTCGGTGGTGATCGCCGCGGAGCGGTTAGGCACGGCGGGCGAGCGGGTGGCACGCGTCACCGGCGCGGTGCTCGTCGGGCTGGGGCTGATCGTGATTCGACCTTGAGGCGGGTACGTGGGGGGATCCGACGGCGATCGGCGGGATCTCGGGATCCCCTCCATCGTCATTGAATCCCCATGCGGACGTGCCTAACGCGGCCTCGCGTAGCGACGGTACGCGAGCCACGCCAACGCGAGCAGCACGCCGACGATCGGGCCGACCACGGCGCCGGCCACCATGCCGGCGGCCGGCACGATCACGACCCCCCCGAGGGCGGCCATTTCGTGCGGAGCCGCCATCAGGAGCCAGAGCACCGCCAGCCCCAGCCCCGTGACGGGGCCCACGATGTATCCGATCCCCAGGCCGCTGAGCACGACCACGTACGCTCGCATGCGCGGCATGTGCGGCACCCTGTGTCCGGCGGACGCCGAGAATGTGGTGCGTGCGCCCGCGGGTCGCAACGCGCCGTTAGGCAGCGCCGAGGATCGTCCCGGCCTCTTGATCCATCGCCTCCCGTCCAGGTACTTTACGGCGTAAAGTACATCGGAGGCTCGTGGTGACGACGTGGCGTAGACGCATCCGCGGTGCGATCGGGATCGGCCTGACGTGGGCGGCGGCATGGTTCGCGGCGGGTATGATCCTGCTCGCCATCGTCGGCCTCGACGCCGCCGACGTCCCGTTCCCGCTCTTCTTCGGCTTCCTCGGCTTCCTCGCCGGCGCCACGTTCTCGGTCATACTCGGCCTCGTCGCGGGCCGGCGGCGATTCGACGAGCTGTCGCTGCCGAAGTTCGCCGGGTGGGGCGCGCTCGGCGGGCTGCTCCTCTCCGTGATCGTCGCGCTGGCCGCGGGCCCCGGCGGCGAGCTCCTCGTGGTGGGCCCCGTCTTCGCGCTCGCGGGCGCGATCTCCGCCACGGGCACGCTCGCGCTGGCGCGCAGGGCGGAGCGGCGGGAGCTGTTAGGCACCGGTCAGGCCGACGCGCTGGAGCTGCCCGGCGGCGAGCGCTGAGCGCAGCATCCCGCGCCGGCGCCCGCGAGCTGCACGGGCGGGCAGGGCGCGGAGCCGTACGAGCAGAACACGCAGCAGTCGCCCGCTCTCGGCCGGAGCACGACGCCGCAGCCGGTGCACGCGTGGAAGAACACGCACGCGTCCGTCGGCATGTCGAGCGATTCCTCGTGGCCGCACGCGGGGCAGCGGAGGAGCGAGGTGAGCACGGGCGCAGTCATGGGGTGCAATCTGCCGGTGGATGCCGCCCGCGCAAACTCGTGCGACGTTCGCGTGCGAGCGTCCGCCGCCGGACGGCGCATTCCGGAATCGGACAGCGCGCCGCGTCGCGCGACAGCCGCCCACGTGCCTAACTCCTTGCCGCCGAGCGAGATCCGCGCGTGACGCGTGGGGCACGGGAATTCCCTTGGGACTCGGCGTCGGCTCACTCGCTGTTCCTCTCGTTCCGCGAGGCCCGTCATGCACGCCGTGCTCCACGACCTGCGCTACGCCGCGCGTCTGCTGCGTCGCGCGCCGGGGTTCGCCGCAGTCGTCATCGCCACGCTCACCGTCGGCATCGGCGCGGTCACGGCGATCTTCACCGTCGTCAACGCGGTGCTGCTCCGACCGCTCCCGTTTCACGAGCCCGAACGCGTCGTGCAGGTCTGGTCGGGGAGCGGTGCACGTGCGCACGGTCCCACCTCGCCGGCGAACTTCCTCGACTGGCGCGCCGCCACGAGCGCGTTCGACGCCGTCGCGGCCGAGGACTTCCGCTGGGTGAATCTGCCGGCGGGCGCGATGGACGGGGCGCCGCCGCAGCGCCTGTACGCGGGGCTCGTGTCGCCGGCGTTCTTCCGCGCGGTGGGCGTGGGTCCCGTCGTGGGCCGCGGGTTCGCGCCCGACGAGGAGCGTACCGACGCGCGCGTCGCGGTCCTCGGCCACGCGGTGTGGGTCGGACGATTCGGCGGAGACCGCGGCGTCGTCGGCCGCACGATCACGCTCGACGGCGAGGCGTACCAGATCGTCGGCGTCATGCCGCGCGGCTTCGACTTCCCGGGGCCGCTCGTCGGCACGCCGGTGGAGCTGTGGCTCCCGCTCGCGTGGGCGCCCGGGCAGGCCGACCGCGGGATCCGGCGGCTCGGCATCACCGCGCGGCTGCGTCCGGGCGTGTCGCTCGCGCAGGCGCAGCGCGAGGTCGACGCGGTGGCCGCGCGCCTCGCCGCGCTCTACCCGCGCGTGAACGCCGACGTGCGCATCCGGCTCGTGCCGCTGCGCGAGGAGCTGGTGGGATCGAGCGAGCGCCCGCTGCTCGTGCTGTTGGGCGCCGTGGGGCTCGTGCTGCTCATCGCGTGCGCGAACGTCGCGAACCTGCTGCTCGCCCGCGCGCACGCCCGCGACCGCGAGGTGGCGCTGCGCGCGGCGCTCGGCGCGCGGCGACGGCGCATCGTGCGGCAGCTGCTCGCCGAGAGCGTGGTGCTCGCGCTGGCCGGCGGTGCGTTAGGCACCCTCGCGGCGACGTGGCTCACGAAGGCGCTCGTCGTGCTCGCGGCGGACGCGCTCCCGCGCGCGGCGGAGGTGAGCGTCGACGGCCGCGCGCTGCTCTTCGCGCTCGCCACCGCCGTCGTCACCGGGCTGCTGTTCGGCGCCGCGCCGGCGCTCCGCCTGAGCGGTGGATCGGCGGACGCCGCGCTGCGCCAGGGACGCACGCTCACCGCGGGGCCGCGGTGGCAGCGGCTGCGCGGCGCGCTCGTCGTCGCCGAGGTCGCGATGGCGCTCGTGCTGCTCGTCGGCGCGGGGCTGCTCGTGCGGAGCCTCGACCGGCTGCTGCGCGTCGATCCGGGGTTCGACCCGACGCACGTGCTGGCGGCGCGCGTCGACCTGCCGGAGCCGGCGTACGCGGCGCCCGAGCGGCAGACGCGCTTCGTGATCGATGCGCTCGACCGCCTCGCCGCCGCCGACGGCGCGACCGCGGCGGCGATCGACTACCTGCCGTTCTCGGGCGGCGACGCGTACCTCGACGTCACGATCGACGGACGTCCAGCGGCCACGCCCGCCGAGCAGCCGGCGGCGCACTACCGCGCGGTCGGCGGCGACTACTTCGCGGCGATGCGGATCCCGGTGCTCGCCGGGCGCGCGCTCGGTGCGGCCGATCGCGCCGGTGCGCCGCCGGTGGCCGTGGTGAACGCGGCGTTCGTGCGCGCGTACTGGCGCGGTGTCGATCCGCCGTCGGTGCTCGGACGGCGCGTGCGCGCCGGGAGCTCGGCGTCGGACGGGCCATGGCTCACGGTGGTGGGCGTCGTGGCCGACGTGAAGCACTGGGGGCTCGACGACCACGCGTCGCCGGAGCTCTACCGACCGCTGCTCCAGGCGCCGAGCGCACACGTCACGTTCGTGCTGCGCGGTCCCGACGCGGCGACGCAGGCGGCGTCCATGAAGCGCGCGCTCCGCGCCGTGGACCCCGATCAGCCGGTGACGATCGCGCCGCTGTCGTCGCTCGTGAGCGCGTCGACGATCGCGCAGCGGTTCCGGAGCGCGCTGCTCGGCGCGTTCGCCGCGGTGGCGCTCGTCCTCGCGCTCGGCGGCATCTACGGCGTCATCTCGTACGGCGTCGCGCGCCGCACGCGCGAGATCGGCGTCCGGATCGCGTTAGGCGCCCAGCGCGTGGAGGTCGTGGGGCTCGTGCTGCGCGAAGGGATGCGCCTCACCGCGCTCGGGCTCGCGCTCGGCGTGGTGAGCGCGCTGTGGCTCACGCGGCTGCTGCGCGGGATGTTGTTCGAGGTGACACCGACCGATGCGGCGACGTTCGCCGGCGTGTCGGTGCTGCTCGCCGCCGCGGCGCTCGCCGCGAACTACGTCCCGGCGCGTCGCGCGTCGCGCGTCGATCCGCTGGCGGCGATCCGGAGCGAGTAGCGGGCGCCCGGAGGCCCGCGGCCCGCGCTTGAATCCCGGCTCGCCGCTCCGTACTTTGCAGCGCAAAGGGCTTGACGCTCCACCTACCGAGCATCGGAGGCGATCATGGGCACGTGGCTGCGACGCCTGCGCGGTGCGATCGGGATGGGCGTCACGTGGGCGGTCCCGTGGAGCGCCGTGGGCATCGTGCCGCGGTTGGTGCTCGGCTACAACCCCGATGCCCCGTTCCCGATCATCCTCGGCGTGTTCGGCTTCCTCGCCGGGTTCATCTTCGCGGTGCTCCTCGCGCTGAGCGAGCGCCGCCGCCGGTTCGATCAGATGTCGCTGCCGCGCTTCGCGGCGTGGGGGGCCGTGGGTGGCCTGCTGCTGGCGGCGCTCTTCGCCAGGGCCGTGTCGTTCGGCTGGGGCGAGGTGCTGGTGATCGCCCCCACGTTCGCCGTCGCCTGCGCCGTGAGCGCGTCCGGCTCGCTCGCGCTCGCGCGGCGAGCGGAGCGGCGACAGCTGTCCGACGGCCGCGGGGAGACCGCCGAGCTGACGGGACCGCGTTAGGCCGACTTGCGGCGGCGCGGGCGCGCCGGCGCGGCGCCCTTCTTCGCCGCGGCCGCTCTGCCCTTCGCCGGCTTCTTCGCCAGGCTCGCCTGCAGCCGCGACATCAGGTCGAGCACGTCGGCATCGCCGGCCCGCTCGTCCTCGGCCGGCGCGACGATCTTCTTACCGGCCATCTTCGCCTTGATGACCTTCATCAGGCTGGCCCGGTACTCGTCGGTGTACTTCCCCGGGTCGAACGGCTCGGCGAGGTTCGCCACGAGCTGCTCGGCCATCGCGAGCTCCTGCGGGCGCACCAGATTCGCCGCGGGGAACGTGTACTCGTCGGCGTCCACCAGCTCGGTCGCGAAGCGCATGATCTCCAGCACGAGCGCGTCGCCGACCACCTTCACGCCGGCGAGGTGCTGCGTCTGCCGCATCACGATCTTGCCGATGCCGACGGCGCCCGCCTTGCGGACCGCCTCGCGCAGCAGCGCGTACGCCTTCTCGCCCCCTTTGCCGGGCACGAGATAGTACGGCGTCTCGAAGTAGCGCGGGTCGATCTCGGTGGCCTGCACGAAGTCGAGGATGTCGATGGTCTTCGACGACTCGAGCGCGATCGCCTTGAAGTCCTCGTCGGTGAGCACGACGTACTTGCCCTTCGCGTACTCGTAGCCCTTCACGATCTCGCGCCACGGCACCGGCTTGCCCGTCTTCCGCGAGACGCGCTCGAACTTCACGGGTGTGAGATCGGCCGCGTGGAGCAGCCGGAAGCTGACGTGGTCGGCGCGCACCGCGGGGCGCAGCTCGACCGGGATGTTCACGAGTCCGAAGGTGAGCGCGCCCTTCCAGATGGTGGCCATGCCGACTGTGAAAGCAAGCAAGATGCCCGCTCCGGGCGCGAGCGCCGGACGCGCGCCCTCAGCCGTAGAACTCCGCCAGCGCCTTGCCGAGCCGACCGGCGCGGAGCCGGGCGAGCGCCTTCTCCTTGAGCTGACGCACCCGCTCGCGGGAGACGCCGAGCCTGGCGCCGATCCGCTCGAGGTTCATCGGCTCGGTGCCGTCGAGACCGAAGTACAGGTTCAGGACGAGCGCCTCGCGCTCCTTCAGCGACGACAGGCTCTCCCGCACGAGGTCGGCGAGCGCCCGCTCGAGCGGAAGCTCGTCGGGGGCTGGCATGGCGACGTCGGCCAGGTGGTCCGCGAGTCGGGTGTCGTCGGGCCCGTGCGGCGTATCGAGCGACAGGGGAGTCCGGGCGACGGCCAGGGCGGCCGCCACGTCCGTCTCTCGCATCCCCAGATGCTCGGCGAGCTCGGCCGCCGAGGGCTCGCGACCCAGCTCCCGCCGCAGCGACCGGGCGCGCTTCGCGACGCGGTGGAACTCGAGGGCCTGGCTCATGGGCACGCGCGCGAGCTGGCCCTGCTCCGCCAGCGCCTGGAAGATGGCCTGGCGGATCCACCAGATGGCGTAGGACACGAACCTGATGCCGCGCGTCGGGTCGAACCGGTGCGCCGCGCGGATCAACCCGAGATTCCCCTCGTTGATCAGGTCCGCCAGCGCCACCCCGTAGTGCTGGTACTTCTTCGCGACGACGATCACGAAGCGCAGGTTGGCGAGGACGAGCCGGTCGAGCGCGTCCCGATCCCCCTCCTTCACGCGACGACCGAGCGCGATCTCCTCGTCGCGCGAGATCAGTGGGTACGCGGCGATGTCCCGGATGTACTGCTCGACGAGGGTCTCCCGCGCGGCGACGGCGCGATGCACCGTCCTTTCCGACCCGGCCGATCCGGTATGCTGCTCGTTCACGAGGCGTATCCCCATGCGCGGCCCTGGTTCTGGGATCTCGGTGCCCGCGCGACCAGCTCCGGTCGCATCGGCGAGCCTCGTGATACGCATGTTTACGGCCCGTGATCCGGGGTCGGGCTCGAAACGTATCTCCTTACATTGCCGTAGTTTAGGGAGCGCCCGTCGGCTCCGCGGGGAAAGCGGACAGCCAAGTGTCCTCCACCGAGCACGATCGGCCGACGCACCGTAAAGACACTCGCGGATCCATGAGCATCGACATCGCCACGTTGCGGCCGAAGCTCGAGGCGGCGCTCGGGGAGCAGCTCCAGCTCGGCGATCTGCTGGGGCAGGGAGGGTTCGCCGCGGTGTTCCGCGCGCACGATCCCTTCCTCGAGCGCGACGTGGCGATCAAGGTCCTCGACCCGTCGCTCGCCGTCGACGCCGCGCTCGAGGAGCAGTTCCTCCACGAAGCCCGGACGATCGCCGCGGCCGAGCATCCGCACATCGTGCCGCTGTACTCCGCGGAATCGCACGGCGGACTGCTGTACCTCGTCATGCGGCTCGTGCCCGGCCGCTCGCTCGCGGACCGGATCGCCGAGGGCAAGCTCCCGCCGGCGGAGGCGGCGCGGATCGCGCGAGAGTGCGCGGGCGCGCTGGCCGCCGCGCACGCCGTCGGCGTCGTGCACCGCGACATCAAGCCCGCGAACATCCTGCTCGATACGGCCGGCAACGCGAGCGTCTCCGACTTCGGGATCGCGCTCGTCACGTCGCGGCCGGCGCACGAGCTCCCCGGATCGACCACCGGCACGCCGCACTACATGAGCCCCGAGCAGTCGCTCGGCGAGCGCGTCGACGGACGCGCGGACGTCTACGCGCTGGGCGTCGTGCTCTACGAGATGCTCACGGGCACACCGCCGTACCCGGGGCGCAACGCGACGGAGGTCATCGCGAAGCACATCTCGGCGCCCATCCCCAGGCTGTCGGACCGCGAGCCCGAGACGCCGGCGGCGCTCGTCCGGCTGGTGGACCGCATGCTCGCCAAGGACCCGGCCGATCGGCCGACGGCCGCGGAGCTCGTGAACGAGCTCGCCGCGGCGAGCACGCCGGACGGGCTACTGACACCGTCGCAGGTGCGACGCCGGCGCTGGCGGCGACGCGGCATCTACCTGACGATCGCCGCGGTGAGCGCGGGCGCGGTGCTCGTCGTCGCCGTGCGCATCGCGGTGCAGGCGATGGCGTTCTTCGCGGGCCGGGGCGGCGGCGCCGATCCCGCGCTGCTCGAGTCGGGCGGCGCGGTGCCGGATTCGATCGTGCGCCTGGCGCGCGCGGCCGGGAGCGTGGGCGCGAACGAGCGCGTGGACCTCGTCTTCATCCAGGCCAACCACACGTTCGCCGACGCGCTGCTGCTCACCGACTCGTCGATCATCCGCGTGAGGCCCGGAGGCAGCATCCGCCGCTCGATCGAGGCGAGCGACGTAAACCTCCAGCCGCTCAAGCGCGGCCACTCGGCGGGCGGGCTCCTCATCGTGAAGCAGCGAGGGGCCGCGCCCGACACGTTCTACCAGGATCTCAGCACGCGCGAGGCGTTCCGGCTGGCCACCGAGTTCTCGACCTGGCAGCGTGCGAAGAGAGCGCGCCGTTAGGCCGGCCTCGCCGAGCCGCGGAGCGGCGCTGCCCTACTGTGAGGTCATCACCGAATAGTGATTGGCCACCAGCTGCCACCGCCCGGCCTTCATGACCCAGACACGCGTGAAACGATTCTCGCGCGGAACCGCCTTGCCCCTGTCCCGGCCGACCATCGTGGAGCGGCCGGTCTCCACCGCGGTACTTCCATACACGCGGACACGCACCTCGGCGGTGGTGATGGACTGGTACGTGAGAGCGTGTGACGTGAAGTCGGCGATGACGTCCGCCTTGCCGCGCACGACGCCGGTCGGTCCGATGCCGAGAAAGTCATCGGCATAGATCCGCCGGAGCGCGACGGTGTCGGCGGTGATCTGCGCGCGGATCCGTCGCTCGTCCTGCTGCCGGACCGCCTGCTCGGTGCTCGTCGCGGCGCGTGGCTGTACGGTCTGGGGCTGCGCGGTGGCGCCCGAGACGGTCGACAGCGCGAGCGCAGCGATCATCGGCGTTCGTTTCATCGGGACCTCCGATCGGGCCTGGATCCTGGGCTGCAGCGGGTAGGATGGTTGCCGCCGAACCGTCCGTGACCTCGCTTCAAGGTACGCCGAGTCCACGCGAGCGGGCGTCCACGCGACACGTCGCGGCGCGAAGGTCGAACAGAGGGAACACGGCCCGCGACCCCGTCAGCGATTCGTGAAGTCGAAGCCGCGCACGAGCGCGCCGCGCGCGGCCAGCGTGTCGATCCACGCGACGTCGTGCGCCGCGACGACGACGACGCCCGCCGCCTCGGCGTCGCGCAGCCAGCGAAGCTCCTTCGCGATGGCGTCGCGATCCTCGCCGCCGAAGCCCCGCGTGCTCGCCTCGGGTTTCTGCCGCTGCATCCTGACGTTCGCCATGTTCCACGCGACGTCGCCGACCAGCAGCAGCTCCCGACCGGACTGCAGACGGACGTACACCATCTGTGAGCCGGGCGTGTGGCCGGGGGCCTTGATGAGCACCACGCCCGGCGCGATCGGCATGATCGGGTCGTAGTCGACGACGAGATATCGCGCGGCCGTCGCCGAGTCGACGCGGATCTGCGGGAGGTTCGGGCGCTCCTGGAGGGTACGCACCTGCGCTCGCGTCAGCAGGGTGTGCGATTGTATCTGCGCCAGGTGGGGCGACTTCAGCGCGCCGCCCACATGATCGTGGTGCTCGTGGGTCACGACGACGAGTCGCGCGTCGCGCAGCGCCTCCTGAATCTGGCCGTAGGTCTCGTCGGAGAACGTCGCTCGCTTGCTCTCGGGAACGAGCGAGCGGTCCAGCGCGGCATCGACGACGGCCCACCCGCGCGGAAAGCGGATCTGGAACACGGAGTATGCGGCGCCGACGCTGTCGGGCGGGACGCCCTCGACGGCCGTCGACAGCACGTCGCGCCATGGGCCCAGCAGGAGGAACCGCACGGACGTCGGCGCATCGCCGACCGGGAGCGCGGCGGCGCGGCGGACCATGGGCAGGAGGTCGCTCGTGTAGTGGTCGGCCTGGGCGTTCAGCGCGTGCGGAGCGAGCAGCGCGACGGTGATGGCGGCGCGCAGCGCGACGGCCCGACACGGTCCGATCATGGGTGGGGATCGAGAGGGTGAGGTCGGACGTTCGCCTGGCGGGCGTAACGCTGGAGTTCAGCTGCGGAGCCGCGGGGTTGGGGCCATGAACGCGGTTGGGACGATGCGCGGCGTCGTCACCTGCAACGACTCGTTAGGCCGTCCCAGAAGTACCTCCCTCGTGCATCTCCATGTGCGCCTCACTCCGAAACATTCGAGCGGTCACCTTCCTCACCTTCTGCATGGGAAGCAGAAGTAGCAGGAAGAGCACAACCGCGAGCACCGCTATACCAGTGCCGCCACGGACGAGACCGAAGTGCGCGAGCAAAACTGCCGCGCCCACTGCTACCGACAAGTACGCGACGCTGACCGCTGACTCAAGCAGCCGGGCGCTCATTACGGCTCGCTGACGTTCTGCTCGGTGACTCGCTATCTGTTCTTTGAGCTCCTTGTTCTCATGCTCAAGACGCCTTGTCTGCGCTTTCAGCGCTGCGACCTCGTTTTGGAGTTCTGCCGTCGCATTGGCCGAGATTAGGGGGTGCTCGACCGAAAGCGCTCGCTTAATACGCTGCAAGAGATGCGTGTACTTGGTCGGCTTGGGTACATGATCGCACGCTCCCGCCCGCATCAGACGCACGACGTGCTCCGCTGACTTCTCGTGCGCCGAATGGACGATTACGCGGGTGTCGATCCGTCGACGCTTTAGCTGCGCAAGTACCTCATGGCCGTCGAGCGCGGGTAGCCTCACATCCAGAAGGACCAGGTCAGGATGTCGTTCTGTCGCGATCTCAAGCCCCTCGGCGCCGTCGTGAGCCACCAAGACGCCGTATCCTTCGTCCTGGAGCAAGGTCGCCGTTGCGACGGCGGCGTTCTCGTCATCCTCAATGATGAGGATGAGCTGGCTTTGGACTGTAGCCACGTCGGTATCCGTCAGAGACGCTGCTTGATCGCGACGCGGGACCGGATACTTCGGCGCATCCGGCAAGTCCGGCAACGATGTGATGGCGAAGAGGGCCCACACATCGTTGAGAAGCAAGCGGACTCAGCCTTCAGCTTCGGTTGGAATCTTCGTGGAGGCGGCCTAACGCCAGAGTTCCGCTGCGGAGCCGCAAGGTCGGATCTGTGCATGCGGCCGGAGCGAAGCGCGGCTCCGTCAGCTGCAACGACTCGTTGGGCAGCGGCTCGCCACGCGCGATTCGCTTGTCCTCAGCTCGCAGCTGGGTTCTGCAACTCCTCCGTGTACCCGGTGTACGTTCGCGGGGCTGGAAGGTCGATAGTCGCATCGCGCTCGTGCAGCCTAAACCCGTACACACCGATGTCGGCTCGTAGCCCGAGCTCGAGCTCCTCCGCGCGCTCGATCAACTCCTTGCGCACCCGCATCAGCTCGTCCGTGTCATCCGACTGCCACTTGGCAATGTACCGTCGGAGGAGAGCGCGAAACCCGTAGCAGCGGTTGCTGGTGTCCGGACCGAGTATGACTGCGTTTGCAGCATCCCAGTCTTCGATCCGCTGTGAGGTCGCCTCCAAGCCTTGAAGACTCGTCGTCTGAGCACGCATCTGTCGGGCGAGGATGCTGATCTCTGCGTACAATCCCGGGTACACGGCCAGCCGCCTCTCGATTAGCAACGCGAGCGCCGAAGCATGCGCCTGCAGGCGTGCCTTCGCCAAGTCGAGCCGCACGGCACGCCGGCTTGTGAACCATGCGACTAGCGCAGACACGACTGCGGACAGGATGGCAGGCATGAGGGCCACAAGCGGCTCGGCTGAGCGCGGACTCTGCATGGATCCGATTCTGGTTACGAGTTGCGTGTCTGCCCAACGCTGGAGTTCAGCTGCGGAGGCGCAGGGCTGGAGGGCTGCTGCTGGTCAGGAGGCCCGCGCGCCTCCGTCAGCTGCAACGATTCGTTAGGCCGCGGCGCGGTCGGCAGTCGGCGTGTAGCGGCACAGGCAGTACGTGAACGGCTGCGGGGCGCCCCACGGCGTATGATGGACCTCGCGGAGTTGCCGCAGCAGCGCGAAGTCCTCGCCGAACGCGCCGTGCAGCGCGGCGGCCGAGTAGCGCGCCACCGGCAGGCCGCTGCACCGCGCCGGGCCGTCCTCCGCGAACGTCGCGACGAGTACGAGCCCCCCCGGCCGGACGGCGCGGCGCACCTGCGCGACATACGCCGCGCGCTCCGCTGCCTCGGTGAGGAAGTGGAAGACCGCCCGGTCGTGCCAGACGTCGTACCGGCCAGGGGCCAGCGGCGCCGCGCACACGTCGGCGGCGAGCCACGCGACCTGCCCGGCGCCCTCGGCGCCGAGTCGCTCTCGCGCTCGCGCCAGCGCGCTCGGCGCGAGGTCGAGGACCGTGACGTCTCGGTAGCCGGCCGCGAGCAGCCCGTCGACGAGGGGCGAGGCACCACCGCCGACGTCGATCACCGCGGCCGTCCGGTCCGGCGCCATCTCCTGGATGCACGCCAGCGAGAGCGCCGCGTCGGACTGCTGCCAGCTCAGCTCCGTCAGATCCTTCGTGCGGTAGATGCCGTCCCAGTGGGCGTGCAGGTCCATCTCGGATGCTCCTCGTGGATAGTCGTAGCGGCCTAACGCCCGAGTTCAGCTGCGTGGCGGCCCATTCGGAGCCGTCGCGCGATGCGGAGGGCCGGGTCACCACGTCAGCTGCAACGATTCGTTAGGCCGCGGCCCGTTGGTGGCCGGCGTCCTACCGGTATTGTTCGGTCCCGCGGCGCGGGATCGCCGCCAGCGACGCGTCGGACCACGCCTCCAGCCACTCGACGAACTTCCCCAAGGTATCCTCCTCCGTCCCTCGCGTGAGGACGACGAGGGCGTCCATCGTGGGCCACGCCGCGTTCGTGATCGGGATCAGCCCCGCCCCATATACCGGCCACCCGACCGCCCGCGCCGCCGCCACGAGCGTGTCGAGCCGCCCCGCGTCCCCGTCGCGGTCCGGCCACTGGATGTGCACCGCAGGCCCGGCGGGCGGCTCGGCGTAGTCGTAGGCGCCGAGGGGCCGGTAGCGCGGCAGCGCATCCCACTCGCGCCAGTCCGGCGGCAAGTCGGGGAACACGTCCCGCCAGCCGGCGCCCGGCGGTAGGGTTCGCAATCGCGCGAGGAAGGGCTCGCGGGCGTCAGACGCCATCGCGAGACCCGGAAGCTCGGCGAGCGAGAGCCCGACGCGCGTGAGTTCGTGCTCCACCGCAGCGAGGTAGTCTGAATCGGTCACGTGCCCGTCAGATAGTGGACGTCGCGGCCTAACGCTAGAGTTGAGCTGCGAAGGCGCGAGCGTGATCTCGGCTGCCGGTGCGGAGAGTTGCGCGCCTTTGTCAGCTGCAACGACTCGTTAGGCGGCGCTCTTGCGGCGCCGTGCGGCGTCAGAGGAAGGCCGCGATTTCCGCGTGACGCTCCAGGGCCCGAAGTACCCGCCGGTGCAGCGCCGCGTCGGACGGCTCCGCCGGACTGGGGACCCCCACCAGCTCGGGCGCGCCGGTGGCAGACGCCTCCGGACCGGGCCCGACCACCACCTCATGCACGGCCACCACCTCCGGGCCGCCCTCGGGCGCATCGCGGACCAGGACGACCACCGTGCGCCCCTCCGCGGCGAACGGGAACTCCCGGCCGGCGACCCGTACGCGTCGGCGCTGCCTACTGTGGAGCACCTCCCGTGGACCGCCAGCATCGCTCGCCTCCTCCCACCCGGCGGGCAAGGACCGCGGCCCCGGGACGCGCGGCGGGGCGGCCGATCGCGCCGGTCCCTCTGGAGCCGGCGCCGCGGAGCGGTCCGTCGGCCCCTGCCGGACGACCACGGCGGTCACCCAAGGCTCGCCCTGGGGCCCCGTCTGGTGTGCGAAGAACGTGATCTCCCGGTCGGGCGTCTCGATCGAGCCGACACTGCTCATGTCTGCGATGTTCGGTGGATGGCGTGGAAGTCTACCGGTGGCCAAGCCGCCTAACGCTCAGGTTAAGCTGCGTGGGCGCGGGCCTGAAGCTTTCCCGTTCGAGGGACGTCGCGCGCCCACGTCAGCTGCAACGATTCGTTAGGCCACGGCTCCGCGCCGGTGGCTTGCGGCGCGTCCAATAGTATGATATATTGTCATACTCGGAGGTGCCAGATGCCCAAGCTCAAAGTCGCGGTGACCCTCGAGCGCCGCCTGCTCGACGAACTCGACGCGCTCGTCGACGCGCGCGAGTACCCCAACCGCAGCCAGGCGATCGAGGCCGCGCTGGCCGACGCCCTGGCGCGCCGCGCCCGGACCCGGCTCGCGGCCGAGTGCGCGAAGCTCGACCCTGCCGAGGAGCGCGCGCTGGCCGAGGAAGGCATGGGGGTCGAGGCGTGGCCGGAATACTGAGGGGCGAGATCCGGTGGGCCGACCTCGACCCCACCCGCGGCCACGGGCAGGCGGGCCAGCGGCCCGTCCTGATCCTCAGCGCCGACGTCTTCAACGAGCGCTCCGGCACCGTGATCGCCGTCGCGCTCACCAGCCAGGAGCCACGCGCGGGCTTCCCGCTCACCCTGGAGCTCACCGCGCGCGGGCTCCCCAAGCGGTCGTGGGTGAAGATCAGCCAGATCCGCACGCTGGCTGCCGAGCGGCTCGGCCGGCGGCTCGGGCGCGCGTCCGCCGAGGAGATGGCGCGCGTGATCGAGGGCCTCAACGAGATCATCGGCGGCTGAACGTCCCACGCGGGACGACGATGCCGGTCGTGGCCTAACGCGGGAGTTCAGCTGCGAGGGCGCGAGCGTGATCTATGCTGCCGCGAGGGGCACCGCGCACCCTCGTCAGCTGCAACAATTCGTTAGGCTGGCGGCTCGCGATCCCGGCCAGTTCGTCGGCGGGCGCGGAGCCAGACGAGCATGAAAATCGCCGGCGGCCCGAGGACGAGGGCCCCGAGCGTAGCAGCGGCCGGCCCGCTGACGAGCACTACGAAGTCGTGCGGCTCTGGCGGAAGATAGGCGATACGGTCACGCGTGGCGGCCGCGCGGGCCGCGGCATCTTCAGCGGCCTGCCTGCGCACGGCGCGAAGCGCAAGGGACGCCGCGCCGGCGGTGAAAAACAAGAGCGCGGCGGGCCACGCGAGTGCCGTCAGAGCCACGCGCCGCGCCGACCAGACGCCGAGGGGCCTCACTCGGCGGCTCCGGTTTCCGCACCGTCTTCCAAAGTACCCTCCCATTGTTGAAGGTCGTGCCAGCCTAACGCTAGAGTTCAGCTGCGGAGGCGCAGGGTTGGAGCCTTCCGATTTACGGAGCGCTGCGCGCCCTCGTCAGCTGCAACGATTCGTTGGGCAGCACGGGCGTCGCTCTCTGCCTCGCCGACTCCGCCTCGCGACTCTCGAGCCACAAGACAACGAGCACGGTCGCTGCCATGACCTTCTGCATGACCACCTGGGTGACCAGCCCGCGCTCCGAGTCGGGACTCGGGCCCAGGTGCGCCATCGCGATGAACCCCACGAGCACGAGCGTCAGCGCCGTCCAGCCCACCGTCGCGGGTCGTCGAAACCGCGCGTCCCGAGTCGTGGCCACGCCGAGTAGCGCGGTCCCCACCGGGAAACAATAGAACGCGACTCGCGACGACATGACGTGCAGGCGGAACGCGCGATCCGCGGGCGCGAGCGCGACGACCAGGAACCCTCCGCAGACGAGCGCGCCGGCGACGGCGGCGAGGCGCGCGAAAGGGCGCGCGCGCGGGGCGGCCGAGAGGAGTCGGACGGCCCCGACGAACGAGCCGGCCAGCACGACTACCCCGACGAGCATGCCGACGGCGAACAGCACCGCGCCGCGCGTGTTCTCCGCGCCGGCGAACGTGACGGTGCTTCCGAGATCGCTCAGGAAGTTGTGCGTGAACGAGTACCCGCGCGTCGATGGGTCGATCACCGTGCCACCGGGGTACAACAGCCCCGACGCGACGGCGGCCAGCACTGCGACGGCCAACGCGTAGCGGGCAAGTGCCCAGGCCCCTCGTCGAGCGTTCATGTCGGTGTCTGCGTAGGGGGCCGCGGTGCTACCCAACGCCGATTAGGCGGAACCGCCTTTGTCTTCCACCGCTACCCCTTACGGCAGCGTCTCTCGCGCCAGAACATGCGTCATGTGCTCGACCTCGCCAACGCCCGCCGCGCATGGCGGCTCTCAGCCCGTTTAGACAGCGTCTACCGGCCGCCACCACGCATCGTTGCCCGAGCACTAGCGGAGAAACGCTGCGCGTGAACGCTGCAGGCCGACCGAGCGCCACCACCATCGCACGCGGCTCATCGAACGCACAGCGGGGGCGCCGCTCTTCGAGCGACGCCCCCGCCGTCCATCTACCGCCTAACGCCTTACCTCACCACCACCACATCCGGAACGCCGGCGCATCCTTCTTCGGGAAGATCCCGCCATTGATGTCGGCCGAGTCCTCCTCGTCCTGACTGTCGGCCATCGCGGCGTTCTCGCCCATGCCGACCTTCTCCACGCGGAAGGTCTGCTTGTACGTCTGCCCGCCCGCGGTGAGCGTCACGACGTAGGACCCGGCATCGGCGAGCGAGCCACCGAACCCGCCGAACCCACCGCCGCCGCCACCGCCACGACCGCCGGCCACCTGCGGCGCGTGCATGCCGATGATGTCCCACACGCGCTGCACCGGATCGAGCGTCGCCGCGGCGCCGCCGCGCCGGCCGGCGTTCTGCGCGCCGGCACCCACGCCGCCGCCGCCGAAGCCGCCCTCGCCGCCCGCGGTATCAGCGGCAGCGCCGCCGCGTCCACCGCGACCCGCCGCCGCTGCCGGCGGCTCCGCGGGGCGCGCGCAGAACGTCTCCCACATCGTCGCCGGGTGCTCGCAGCCCACCTGTGCGTTGCGGCCCTGAGCGCCGCTGCCGCCCCCCCGGCCGCCGAAGCCGCCCTGGCCGGCCTGCTGCGGGTTCATGGCGAGGTTCACCACGCGCCTGACGTTCGCGAGCGCCGTCGTGTCGTAGCCCGCCTGCTTCAGCGAGTCGAGCACCTGCGGCGCACGCGTCTTGAGAAGGATCGAGTCGCGGCGCTCCGACGGCGTGAGCTCGCGGCGCGGCGCCGGCGCGCCCGTGAACGGCCACACCACCGTGTGCACGCCACGGCCCGCGGGGCCCGTCGCCGAGAAGAGCTGCGTGCCCGCGGCGTCGCTCACCGCGACGCGCACCGGGCCCGTCACCGAGTCCTTGAGGCGGTAGACGATGTTCGCGCCGTACGACGGCGGCGACACCACCCACGGCGCCTGGCCCCAGCCGTTGCCCGGCAGGCCGAGGTTCGGACCCTCGCCCCACTGGAACGCCGTGCGCGGCGCGTACAGCGCCACGTTCTCCGCGAGCGTCTTCGGCGTCATCTGCTCCAGGGCCGAGACGTCGACGAGCCAGATGCCGCGGCCGTGCGTCGCCGCCATCAGCTCGCGGTCGCGCGGATGGATCTTGAGGTCGTACACCGGCACGCTCGGCAGACCGCTCGAGAACTTCGTCCACGTCTTGCCGCGGTCAAGCGACGCGTACACGCCGATCGACGAGCCGACGAACAGCAGGTCGCGGTTGTGCGGGTCCTCGCGGACGACGTGCAGGTAGTCCGCCGGCGACGTGTTAGGCAGGTTGCTCACGATCGACTTGAACGTCTTGCCGCCGTCCTCGGTCATGTAGAGGTACGGCGTGAAGTCGTTCCACCGATGGTTGTCGAACGCGACGTAGAACGTGAGCGTGTCGAAGTGCGAGGGCTCGACGCGCGTCACGTACACGTCCTTGCTCGGCAGGCCGGGGAAGCGATCGCTCAGGTTCTCCCACGCGCCGCCGTCGGTGTGCGTGATCCACACGTTGCCGTCGTCGGTGCCGGCGAGCAGCAGGCCGGGCTTGATGTAGCTCTCCGCGAGCGCGACCACCGTGCCGTACGTCTCCGCGCCCGTCACGTCCGGCGTCACGCCGCCGGTGTACTTCGTCGCCGTGTCCATCCGCGCCTTCATCTGCTTCGACAGATCGGGCGAGATGGTGAACAGCTCCTCGCCGCGCTTCAGCGACTTGAGGACCTTGTTGCCGCCGAGGTAGAAGACGCTCGGGTTGTGCGGCGAGAGGAAGAACGGCGAGTTCCAGTTGAAGCGCAGCGCCTCGTCGACCGAGTCCTTCACCTGGCGCGCGCGGAGCTGCGCGATGCGCGCGTTCGCCTGCGACGTCGACGGCTGGAGCGGATCGCCGCGCACGACCGCGATGGAGTCCTCCCACTGCCGGTAGTGCTCCTGCCAGCTCGGCCGCGTCACGCGGAGCGTCTGCCCCGTCCTCAGGTTGCGCCCCTGCACGCCGGCGTTCTGCGACTCACCCCACACCCAGTCGCCGGCCGGGTCCTGCGCCGTGTAGAAGCCGTCACCGCCGGAGATCGTGAACCAGTAGCTGTTGTTGTTCACGCCGCGCCGCCGGCTCGGTCCGCACCACGCGCCGTTGTCCTGCGCGCCGGAGCAGACGTTGTACGGCACCTGATAGTCGTAGCTGATCTCGTAGAACTGCCCGATGGGGAGGTTCATCGGGTAGAAGAAGTTGCCGCCCTTGTCGAACGTGATGGCGACGCCGCCGTCGTTCGCGAGCGCCCACCGCTCCGGATCGTTCGGGTCGATCCAGATCCCGTGGTCGTCGACGTGGACGCCCTGCGCGGCGTTCTGGCTCGTCTTGCCGCCGTCGTTCGAGACCTGCAGCTCGGTCGACGAGAAGTACACGCGGTCCGGGTTCTTCGGGTCGACGCGCACCTGCGAGTAGTAGAACGGGCGCGTGTCGATGTTGTTCATGTGCTGCCACGTCTTGCCGCCGTCGGCCGAGCGATAGAGGCCGTTCGCGGACGGGCGCACGCCCTGCTGCATCGTGCCCTTCTGCGGCTCCATCGAGTACGCCTCGGTGAGCGCGTACACGACGTCGGGGTTGCTGCGCGAGATCGCGATGCCGATGCGGCCCTTCACGCCCTCGGGGTAGCCGTTGCCCTTGATCTCCGTCCACGTCTTGCCCGCGTCGGTGGACTTCCAGAGGCCCGAGCCGGGACCGCCGGAGTTCAGCGAGTACGGCGTGCGGTAGCGCTCCCAGCTCGACGCGTAGAGCACATCGGGGTTGCGCGGGTCGATCTGCACGTCGACGAAGCCGGCGCGGTCGCTGACGAACTTCACCAGGTTCCACGTCTTGCCGCCGTCGGTCGTCTTGTACAGGCCGCGCTCCGCGTTCGGCTTCCACGCGGCGCCTAACGCGGCGACGTAGACGACGTTCGCGTCGCGCGGGTCGACGGCGATGCGGCCGATGTGCTGGGTCTTCTCGAGCCCCATCAGCGTCCACGTGTTGCCGCCGTCGGTGGACTTGTAGATGCCGGCGCCGGGCTCGATGGTGTTGCGGCTGTTGGGCTCCCCCGTGCCGGCCCACACCACGTTCGTGTCGGAGGGCGCGATGGCGAGCACGCCCATCGAGATGATGCGCTTGTCGTCGAACACGGGGCGCCAGGTGACGCCGTTGTTCGTCGTCTTCCAGATGCCGCCGCCGGCCGCGGCGACGAACATCGTCTTCGACGGGCCGGGGATGCCGACGACGTCGGACAGGCGGCCCTGGAAGTTCGCCGGACCCACGGTGCGCCAGCGGAAGCCGGCGACGGCCGTGGAGTCCAGCGTCTGGCCGGAGGCGGGGACGGCCGCGGCGAGCAGCGCGGCGCCTCCGAGGAGCGAGGCGAGACGGGGGGTGCGCATGGGTCTCTGAAAGGGTGAGTCGAGCTTCCAGAGTACGGCCGGGCCCGGGACGGCGTTGTCCCGGCGCCGGTCGACGGCCGGTCGATCGTCGGTCAACCGGCGGAAAATAGCGACCGCACCTCCTCGCTCACCCGCCGCGGCCGCCCCGACCGTGGGTCGATCGGACACCACAGCGTCCGCGACTCCGCCAGCACGCGCCCGTCCGCCGCCCGCCGGATGTCGGTGAGCCGCTCGAACGTGATCCCCTCGAGGTGCCCCACCCGCGTGCGCACGATCACCTCGTCGCCGAGCCGCGCCGCCGCGCGGTAGTCGATCTCGTGGCGCAGCAGCGCCCACCCCACCGTCGCCTGGATGTCCGTGGTCGTCAGCGCCCGCCAGTGCGCGATCGCCGCGTCCTGCACCCAGCGCACGTAGACGACGTTGTTGACGTGGTCCTGGTCGTCGAGGTCCGTGGGCTCCACGCGCACGCGGACCTCGTATGGGCTCGGTGCGCTCACGCGGAGACGCGGAGAACTGCCTCTTCGAATCGAACCGCAGAGGACACAGAGGAGAACCACTTCAATTGGCTTCCTCCGTGTCCTCCGTGTCCTCTGTGGTTCAATTCAAAGAGGGCAGTCCCCTGCGGCCCTCTGCGTCCTCCGCGGTTCAACGTCACGCGCCGGTCGCGTCGACGAACGCCGAGGTGGCCAGCTCGCCGGCCGGGCCGCGGTGCGCGGTGAGGAAGACGCGGGTCAGGCTGCCTCGCTCCACCGAGCGCTTGAGCTGCGCGAGCTCGCCGCAGAAGTAGCGGTTGCAGGTGTCGGAGCGCATCTCGCGCGTCAGCGTGCAGCCGGTGGGGCCGTGGTAGATGCACGAGTCGTCGTGCGAGGTCTTCCCGACGCGCCGGAGGTAGCGCGCGACGACCGCGTTCACGGTCAGGCCGGGCTCCTTGCGCACCACGCGGCGGATCGTGTCGGCGGAGATGTAGGCGCGCTCGGAGCCGTTGCGGCAGCAGTGCCCCCCGCAGGTGGCGCACGCGGTGCCGAGCAGCCGCCCGACCGCGGGAGGCAGCGCGGGGTCGGTCTGCGGGTCGGGCGCCTCGTCCGAGCCCGCGTCGGGCTGCGCGATCGCCGCGGTCGCCACGCGCGTCAGGTGCGCGCGCAGCGCCCGCCGCCGCTCGCGCGGCACCGGCACCAGCCCGCCGCGGACGTATGCCGGCGTGAGCGCCACCACGTACGACTCGGCGTCGGCGATGCCTAACGCCGCGGCGCGCTCGGCCCGCAGCGCCGCCGCCTCCGCGCGCAGCGCCGTGTCCTCCTCGCGCCGGCGATCGCGCCACTGGCGCCACTCGCGCATCCGCTCGTCGCGGCACGCCGCGCGCCCGCACAGGCGCGACACCCGCTCCGCGAGGGCGAGCGGCCGGCCGCACACGCGACACTTCTCGCCGGCCGGCATCGTCGAGTAGCGCCACCGGCACGCGGACGAGCGGCAGGTGGGCTGCGTCGCGGCGTCGAGCAGCGTCAGCGGCGCGTCGCAGATCACGCAGTGGTCGGGGCTCGTCTGCATCCGATGTCCAGGGGTCGCGGGGTCGGCACGTCGGCCGCGCGTGCCATGCGTGCCACGCGTCGTGTCACGCGCAGCCCTTGTTGCGGCAGTCGATCACCCTCGACACCGAGCTCGTGGCGCCGATGGAGTTGGTCGCGGTGAGCGTGACGGTGTAGCTGGCGTGCCGCCGTGGAAAGGTATGGCTCACGTTCGTCAGGGTGGACGTCGTGCCGTCGCCGAAGCTCCAGGCGTACGACGTCGCCCCGGTCGACGTGTTCGTGAAGCTGCACGTCAGCCCGGCGCACGAGTAGACGAAGCTCGCCACCGGGGGCGGCGGCGGCGGGGCTGCCGGGGCGCGCGTGTAGAGTAGCAGGTTCGGCGTGCCGAGCGGGACGCCGATGATCGCCCCGGACGTGGCGTTGCTCGTCAGCGCGGACGCGACCTGCGCCGGCGAGTCGCCCGGGTGCGCCGCGAGATACAGTGCCGCCGCGCCGGTCACGTGCGGCGCGGCCATCGACGTGCCCTTCATCGTGTGCGTGCCGCCGTCCAGCCAGTCGGACACGATGTCCACTCCCGGCGCGAGGAGATCGACGCAGGCGCCGCGGTTCGAGAAGTACGCGAGCGAGTCCACCCGGTTGGTCGCGCCGATGGTCAGCGCGTCGGGCGCGCTGCCGGGCGAGTAGCTGCACGCATCGGCCGTGCTGTTGCCGGCCGCGATCACGTACGTGACGCCCGCGGCGATCGAGTTCTCGACCGCCTGGTTCAGCGTCGCCGAGTACGCGCCGGCGAGGCTCATGTTCGCCGACGCCGGGCGGCCGCCGACCTTCGTCGGATCGCCGCTCGCCTTCTGCACGTCGGCCGTCACCCAGTCCACGCCGGCGATGACGCCGGACACCGACCACACGCCCGTGCAATCGAGCACGCGCACGGCCACCAGCCGCACCTTCTTGGCGATGCCGGTGGAGGTCCCGCCGACCGTGCCCGCGACGTGGGTGCCGTGCCCGTGGCAGTCCGCCGCGGTACCGCCGGGCGTCACCTCGTCCACGCCCGTCACGGCGCGCCCGCCGAAGTCGGGGTGCGCGAAGTAGATGCCGGTGTCGAGGATGTAGACGCTCACGCCGGTGCCGTCGGTGTCGTACGTGTAGCTGTTGTCGAGCGGGAGCGCGCGCTGGTCCACGCGGTCGATCCCCCACGACGGTGTCGGCGACTCGACGCCGGCCGCGCGGATCTCCTGATCCTGCTCGACGAGCGCGACCCGCGGGTCGCTCGCCAGTCGCGCGGCGTCGGCGGCGCTGAGCGCGAGCGCGGCGCCCTTCAATGCCGACGTGTACAGATGCGCGAGCGTGCCGGCGTGCCTGCTCGCGAGATCTCTCGCCACCGCGCTCGGGTCGACCACGTCGGACCGGAAGACGACGATGTAGCTCCCGGCGATCGGCACCGACGCGGCGGCCGAGGTGAACGACGGAGCGACGACGTGCAGGTCGGTCGTGCGGGTCGCGGCGGTCGGCGCCGGTGCGTCGCCGCAGGCGGCGAGTCCGGCGAGCGTGCCGACCGCGACCGCCGTCGTGCCGAGCATCGTTGCACGCATGAGCGACCTCCTGTCGCCTCGGGTGGGCGAGCGTGCGCCGCGCGACGGTGTCGTCGTCCGGCGTCGTGACGGCGCTCGGCTATTGTATGCCCCCCCGATCGGACGGCAACCCACGCCGCCGGCCCCATCGGGAGCGCCACTCGACCATCTTTCGCACGACCTCCGCAGGAGCCTCGATGACGAACCGGACCGCCGCGGCGCTGGCCCTCCTCGCCGCGCTGCCGCTGCCGTCGCTGCAGCCGCTGCACGCCCAGACCCGCACGCCCCCGCCGCCACCGCGTGCCGTGCGGCGCGACATCCCGCTCACGAACATGATCCGCCGCGCGTTCGCCGCCGGCACGCGCGACTCCACCGGCCGCCCGGGGCGCAGCTACTGGCAGCTCCGCGTCGACTACTCCATCGACGCGCGGCTCGACGCGGCGACGTCGATCGTGCACGGCACGGAGCGCGTGACGATCCACAACGCGAGCGACTCCGCGCTGCGCACGATCGTGCTGCGGCTCGACCAGAACCTCTTCCGCCCCGACGCCGTGCGCGCCGAGGCGCTCACCGGCATCGAGATCACGGACGGGATGCGCGTCACGCGGCTCGCCGTGAACGGTCAGGCCGTGGACCTGAACCCCGCGCCGCGTGGCCGCAGCGACCCACCGTCCACCGTGCCGGCGGCGTCGGGGCTCACGACGACGGTGGCCACGATCCGCCTGCCCGACGCGATCGCCGCGCGCGGCCAGGCCACGCTCGACGCCGAGTGGTCGTTCAAGGTGCCGAGCGTCGGCGGCGGGTTCAGCGAGCGCATGGGCCGGTGGGCCGACTCGCTGTACCAGGTGGCGCAGTGGTACCCGCGCGTCGCGGTGTTCGACGACCTGCGCGGCTGGGACACCGATCCGTACCTCGGCCCGAGTGAGTTCTACAACAACTTCGGGAGCTTCGACGTGCGCGTCGACGTGCCTGCGGGATGGCTCGTCGCCGCGACCGGCACGCTGCGCAACCCCGAGGCGGTGCTCTCGCCGACGACGCGCGAGCGGCTGACGCACGTGCTGGAGTCGGACGCCACGCGGCCGATCGTCGGCGCGGCGGAGCGGGGCAAGGGAACGTTAGGCGCCGCCGGCGGCCGCCTCGTCTGGCACTTCACCGCGGACTCGGTCGCCGACTTCGCGTGGGCCACGTCGGACCGCTACGTGTGGGACGCGACGCGCGCGACGATCCCGGGAAGGGGCGCGGTGCCCGTGCACGTCCTCTACGAGCCGTCGCACGCGGCGCAGTTCCGGCAGGCGGGGCCCGTGGTGCGGCACGCGCTCCAGTTCTACTCGCGGCTCTGGATGCCGTACGCGTTCCCGCAGCTCACGATGGTCGACGGTCCCGAGCGCGGGATGGAGTATCCGCAGATCATCTTCTCCGGCGTCGGCGCGGCGGACCACGAGGCGGGGCACGAGTGGTGGCCGATGATGGTCGGTGTGAACGAGACGTGGTACGGCTTCATGGACGAGGGGTTCAACGAGTACATGAACCGCCTCTCCGACTACGACGCCGAGGGGAAGCCGGCGAACCTCGACACGCTGGGCCAGAGCTACGGCCGCGTGGCGGGGAACGAGCGCGAGGCGCCGCTGATGTGGAACGCGAACTACGGCGGCCCGATGTACTCGTTCCAGGCGTACGGCAAGGCGCCGATGATGCTCTCCGCGCTCGGCGGCGTCGTCGGCGACAGCGCGGTGTGGCGGGCGATGAGCGGCTACGCGCAGGCGTGGCGCTTCAAGCATCCCACGCCGTGGGACTACGCGTTCTACATGCAGAACGCGCTCGGCCAGGACCTCGGCTGGTTCTGGTACTCCTGGCTGTTCACCACCGCGTCGGTCGACGGGTCGATCGCGCGCGCGACGACGGTCACCGGCGGGCGCACCACGGTCACCGTGCGCCAGGACGGGGACATGCCGTCGCCGGTGGTGCTGGAGGTGAAGTTCGCCGCGGACGGCCCGGCGATCACGCCGATGTCGAACGCGCGCATGGTCGACGCGCGCACCGCGATCGTCACGTTCCCGGTGGACGTCTGGTTCGACGGGCGGCGGACGTACGACGCGGTGCTGGACTTCGGGCCGCGGAGCATCGAGCGGATCACGCTGGACCCCGGCATGCGGTTTCCGGACGGCGATCCCTTGGACAACGTCTGGCCCAGGGCGGGCGTGCCCTGACGTCGATCTGCGTGGCGACACCGGGCTCCACGTACGATATCTGGTGGGACTGAAGAAGGACTGAAGGAGGACTGAAGAAGGAGAACACCAACAGAGTTGTTGGTCCTTCTTCAGTCCTTCTTCAGTCCTTCTTCAGTCCAATGAAACCACGTACGTGGAGTCCGGAGAGGCGCGAAGCAACCCTCCTGGCGGTTCGCGCTGTCTATGCTCAAAATGAGCACAGCTACCTCCACCCGCCCGTCCCGTGTCCCCTCCGCGCCGCCGTGACCCGGACCCGCAGGACCTGCTCCCGCTGAAGCCGATCGAGCTGCTGATCCTCACCATGCTGAGCGCCGGCGCTCGGCACGGGTACGGGATCCGGCAGGACATCGTCGCGCACACGGAGGGGCGCATCGCGCTCGAGGCGGGGAACCTGTACCGCCACGTCCGCAACCTCGAGGGCGCCGGCGTCGTCGCCGAGTCGGACGCGCCGGACGAGGGGGACGAGCGGCGCATCCACTACTCGCTCACCCCGTTCGGCCGCCGCGTGCTCGCCGCCGAGCTGCTGCGGCTGCGCGAGCTGCTGCGCATCGCCGAAGAGCGGCGCATCATCGCGCCGGCGCGCGCGTGAGCGTCGAAGCGCGGATCGCCCGCGCGCTGCTGCGCCTCTATCCCGCCGAGTTCCGCCGCCGCTGGGGCCGCGCGATGGCGGAGTTCCATCACGACCGGCTGCGCCATGCGCGCGCGCTGGGCGAGCCGCGTGTGCTCGTGTGGCTGCGCATCGTCGTCGACACCGCGCTCTCCGCGCTCGCCGAGCGGCTGCGCGCGCGAAAGATCGTTCCCCTACACCGTCCGCCGGAGGATCCGATCGTGCGCACCCTGCTGCAGGACGCGCGGTTCGCGCTGCGCGACCTCGTCCGCCGTCCCGCGTTCACCGCGGTGGTGCTGGCCACGCTCGCGTTGGGCGTGGGCGCGAACGCCGCGATCTTCTCGGTCGTGAACGGCGTGCTGCTGCGCCCATTGCCGTACCCGCACGCGGAGCGCGTGGTCGCGTTCGGGCACGAGCCGCCGCACTGGCTCGCGGCGCCGCAGGACTTCCTCGACTACCGGCGCGAGCTGCGGAGCTTCGAGAAGCTCGCGGCGTACACGCGCCGCGAGGACACGCTCACCGGCGAGGGCGATCCCGAGCGCGTGCGCTTCGTGCCCGCGACCGAGGACTTCTTCCCGCTGCTCGGCGTCGCTCCGTTGCTGGGGCGCACGTTCCTCCCCGAGGAGTTCCAGGGTGACGCCGAGCACCCGTCGACGGTCGCCGTGTTGAGCCACGCGCTGTGGAAGCGGCGCTTCGGCGGCGACCGGTCGATCATCGGCAAGTCGATTCACGTGAACGGCCTGCCGCGCACCGTGGTCGGCGTGATGCCGGCGCACTTCGACTTCCCCGAGGCGCGCACCGACATGTGGGGCCCGATGCCGCCGCCGCGCCCCGACAGCGTGAACGGGCGTACGAATCACTTCCTGTTCATGGTCGGGCGTCTGCGGGCCGGCGCGACGATCGAGCAGGCGATGCGGGAGGCGACCGCGCTCGACCGGCGCATCATGCGCGACGAGCCGCAGCACTTCGACCCCGCGAAGCCGCTGCTGCCCCACATGGAAGGTGTGCGCGAGCAGCTCGTCGGGCCCACGCGCCCGTACCTGCTCGCGCTGCTCGGCGCCGTGGGCTTCGTGCTGCTCATCGCCTGCGCGAACGTGGGCAACCTGCTGCTCGCGCGCGGCGAGTCGCGGCGCAAGGAGATGGCGCTGCGCAACGCGCTCGGCGCGTCGACGCGTCGGCTGGTGACGCAGCTGCTCACGGAGAGCCTCGTGCTCGCGGTGCTCGGCGGCGTGGTCGGCGCGGCGGGGGCGTGGGGGCTGACGCGGCTGCTGCGCGCCGCGGCGCCGGACGGGCTGCCGCGCGTCGCCGCGATCGGTCTCGACTGGCGCGTGGCGCTGTTCACGTTGGGCATCGTCGCGGCAACGGGGCTGCTCATCGGCCTCGTGCCGGCGTGGCGGCTCGCGCCCGATGCCGCCGCGACGCTGAAGGAAGGGGGCAGGGGGACCGGGCCGCAGACCACGTCGGCGGGCGCGCGGCGGGCGCTCGTCGCGGCGGAGGTGGCGCTCGCCGTCGTCATGCTCTCCGGCGCCGGCATGCTGCTGCGCAGCCTCGCCCATCTGCGCGCGAACGATCTCGGCTTCGTGCCGCAGGGGGTGCTCACGGCGAAGGTGTCGATCTCGCGGCGCGACTACGACGACGCGCGCACCGCGGCGTTCTTCTCGCGCCTCATCGAGCGGCTGCGCGCCGTGCCGGGCGTGCGCGCGGTGGGCGCGTCGGGGTGGCTGCCGGTGGTGGACGCGGGGGGGCTGTGGGGCTTCCAGCCGGAGGGGGGCAACTACCCCGACGGGCGGTGGCCGTCCGCGGTGCCGCAGCAGGCGACGCCGGGCTACCTCGCGGCGATCGGGCTGCCGCTGCTCGCGGGGCGCGACTTCACGACGGCCGATGCCGCCGGCGCGCCGCTGGTGGCGATCGTGAGCGAGCGGTTCGCGAAGCTCGCGTGGCCGGGGCAGGACGCCGTCGGGCGCCGCTTCCAGCTCAGCCGCGAGTCGCCGCTCGTGACCGTCGTCGGCGTGGTGGGCGACATCCGCTCGCACGGCTTCGACGACACGCCGGAGCAGACGATGTACTTCCCGCACGCGCAGGCGGCGCAGAGCGCGTACTTCGTGCCTCGCGCGATGGCGATCCTGCTGCGCACCTCGGGCGACCCGGCGCGCCTCGCGCCCGCCCTGCGCGCCGCGGTGCGCGAGCTCGAGCCGACGGCGCCGGTGTCGGAGATCCGCACGCTGAACGACGTGGTCGCGACGTCGGTGGCGAGCCGGCGCTTCAGCACCGCGCTGCTGTCCGCGTTCGCGGCGCTCGCGCTGCTGCTCGCCGGCGTCGGCACGTACGGGGTGATCTCGTACGGCGTCTCGCAGCGCGCGTTCGAGCTCGGCCTGCGCATGGCGTTAGGCGCCGAGCGGCGCACGGTGCTGGGGCTCGTGCTGCGCGAGGGGCTGCGGATGTGCGGCGCGGGGCTCGCGGCGGGGCTCGTCGGCTCGGTGCTGGTGGCGCGCGCGATCCGGGCGATGCTCGTCGGCGTGTCGCCGGTGGATCTGCCGACGTTGGGCGGCGTGTGCGCGGTGCTGCTCGGCGTCGCGGTGTTGGCGAGCCTGGTGCCCGCGCGTCGAGCGATGGGCGTGGACCCGACGGAAGCGCTGCGTGGGTGAGCGCGGCGAGTCCTTACAAAGGACTGCGCCGACTGTACAATTGAACGACAGAGAGGGGGCGGGATTCGGGACTCGGGACTCGGGACTCGGGACTCGGGACTCGTTAGGCCCCGAGTCCCGAGTCCCGAGTCCCGAGTCCCGAGTCCCGACCCCTCTCTCCGGTTCAACACCAGCGAGCCACCGTCTCATGCGTCTCACGCCGCTCCTCGCCCTCCTCGCCCTCGCGGCGACGCAACCGCCCGCCAACCGCCGCGCGACGACGCGCCCGCCGAAGCTCGTTCGCCTGACGGCGGCCGAGCAGCGCAAGCTCGCCGACTCGGCGCAGCGCGCGGTGAGCGTGCAGGCGATCGGTGGGCTCGTCGCCACGCCGTGGGCGCCCGAGGGACTCGTCGCCGACCCGATCGCCATCGACGTCGACCCGCAGGGCGTCGTCTACGTGACCGGCTCCGAGCGCGCCGGCGCGGTGGGCAGCCTGCTCGACATCCGCGGGCACCCGACGTGGGTGCCCACGGTGCACACGCTCACCACGGTGCCGCAGCTCCACGACTTCTACCACAAGGAGCTCTCCCCGGCGCGCAGCGCGCAGAACCTCTGGATCCCCGACCTCAACCGCGACGGCTCGCACGACTGGCGCGACCTCACGGTGCCGGTCGACCGCGTGTACCGCGTCGTCGACCGTGCCGGCCGCGGGATGGCCGACGAGTCGCGCGTGCTGTACGAGGGGTTCAACGCGGACGCGGTGGACGACGTCGCCAACGGGCTCGTCGCGCTCCCCGGCGGCGACCTGCTCGTCGCCGCGGCGCCCGACGTCTCGCGGCTGCACGAGCGCAACGGCGTCGTCACGCGGACGCCGATCAGCAGTGGGTACAACGTGCACCCGGCGTTCTTCGGCCACGGCCTCGCCGGACTCACGTTAGGCCCGGACGGCCGCGTGTACTGGTCGATGGGCGACCTCGGGTTCGACCTCGTCGACAAGACGGGCAAGCGCTGGCGGCAGCCCAACAACGGCGCGATCCTGCGCGCGAACCCCGACGGCACCGACTTCGAGGTCTATGCGTCGGGACTGCGCAACCCGCAGGCGTTCGCGTTCGACGAGCTCGGGAACATCATCGCGTCGGACAACGACGGCGACCACCAGGGCGAGTACGAGCGCGTCGTCTACGTCACGAACGGATCCGACGCGGGCTGGCGCTCGACGTGGCAGTACGGCAAGTACACCGACCCGGCGAACAACCGCTACAACGTCTGGATGGACGAGCGGATGTTCACGCCACGCTTCCCGGGGCAGGCGGCGTACATCGTGCCGCCGGTCGCCCCGTCGCACGCCGGGCCGTCCGGGCTCGTGTACGAGCCGGGCACCGCGTTAGGCGACCGGTGGCGCCGCACGTTCTTCCTCACGAGCTTCGTCGGCACGCCGTCGGGCGCGCGCGTCTACGCGTTCACGGTCGCGCCCGACGGCGCCGGCTTCCGGCTCCAGTCGGACACCGTCGCGCTGCAGGGGATCCTGGGCGTCGGCCTGCGCTTCGGCCCCGACGGCGCCATCTACCTCGCCGACTGGATCGACGGCTGGGGCTCCAAGGGGCGCGGCCGCATCTGGAAGATCGACACCCCGGCCGACTCGGCGAGCCCCGCGCGCGCCGAGACGCGGAAGCTGATCGCCGAGTCGTTCGCGGGGCGCACGAGCGACCAGCTGCTCGCGCTCCTGCGCCACGCCGACATGCGCGTGCGCACGAAGGCGCAGTTCGAGCTCGTGCGCCGCAAGGACGCGCCCACGCTGCTCGCCGCGGTCGCCGACGCGCACGCCAGCCCGCGCACGTGGGCGTTCGTGCACGGCATCTGGGGCGTCGCGCAGCTCGCGCGCGTCGACGCGCGGCAGGCCGCCGCGCTCGTGCCGCTGCTCCGCGACACGGACGGCGAGGTGCGCGCGCAGGCGGCGAAGATGCTCGGCGACCTGCGCTACGCACCGGCCGCGGACTCGCTGCTGCCGCTGCTGAAGGACGACGCGCCGCGGGCGCGCTTCTTCGCCGCCGAGGCGTTAGGCAGGCTGGCGTACCGGCCCGCCGTGCAGGGAATCGTCGGCATGCTCGCCGACAACGACGACCGCGACGTGTGGCTGCGGCAGGCCGGCGCCACCGCGCTCGCGCGCATCGGCGACACGGCGCAGGTCGCGGCGCTCGCGTCACACCCGTCGCGCGGCGTGCGGCTCGCCGCGGTCGTCACGCTGCGCCGGTTGCGGAGCCCCGACGTCGCGCGCTTCCTCGACGACGCCGACGAGGCGGTGGTGACGGAGGCCGCGCGCGCGATCAACGACGACGGTGGGATCGTGCCGGCGCTGCCGGCGCTCGCGCGGCAGCTCGCCGCGACGCGCTTCGCGAACACGCCGCTCGTGCGCCGCGCCATCAGCGCGAACCTGCGCGTCGGCTCGCGCGAGGCGCTCGACCGGCTGGCATCCTACGCCTCGAGCAGCGGCGGCGCGGCGAACGCCGACACGCTGCGCGCCGAGGCGCTCGCCGCGCTCGGTGCGTGGGCGAACCCGTCGCCGATGGACCGCGTGGACGGCGCGTGGCTCGGCCCCGTGCCGCCGCGCGACGCCGTCGCCGCGCGCGCCGTGGTGGCGAAGCTCGTCACGTCGCTCCCTGCCGACGCGAACGAGGAGCTCACGCTCGCCGCGCTGAACGCGGTGGCGAACATCGGCGCGAAGGAGGCGGCGCCGATGCTGCTCGCGAAGTTCCAGTCCAGCGCGCCGCGCGCGGTGCGCGCCGCCGCGCTGCGTGCGCTGCGCGCGGTCGGCGCCGACGAGACGGAGCAGGCCGTGCGCACCGCGCTCGCCGACCCGGATCCGGTGCTGCGCTCCGCCGCGTTGGGCATGGTGCCGGCGCTCCGTCTCTCCGACGACGGCAGCGCGGAGCTCCTCGGCGGCGTCGCGGAGAAGGGCACCACGACGGAGCAGCAGAGCGCGCTCGCGTCGCTCGGCGCGCTCCACGGCACGCGTGCGCAGGCCTCACTGGATCAGTTGTTCGGCAAGCTGGAGTCGGGCGCGCTGGCCCCCGAGGTGCGGCTCGACGTCGCCGAGGCGGCGAAGGCGGGCGCGTCGCCGGCGGTGCGGGAGCGTGCGCGTCGCTGGCTCGCGCCGGTGGCCGAGGGGAAGGCGCCCGGCGCGCTCGGCGAGGCGCTGCGGCGCGGCGGCAGCGCGCAGCACGGCCGCGAGATCGTGCTCGCGGGCCCGGCGTCGGAGTGCACGCGCTGCCACAGCATCGGCACCCCGGGCGCCGACGTCGGCCCCGACCTCACGCACATCGCGTCGCGCATCACGAAGGAGCAGATGCTCGAGGCGCTGCTCACGCCGAGCGCGCGCCTCGCGCCGGGCTACGGCACCGTGCTGCTCACGCTGAAGGACGGCAAGTCCGTCGTCGGCACGCTGCGCGAGGAGTCGGGTGGTGAGCTCGTCGTCGAGACCGCGCCCGGCAAGCGCCAGCGCGTCGCGACGGGCGACGTCGCCAAGCGCACGAATCTGCCGTCGCCGATGCCGCCGATGGGCAAGCTGCTCACGCCGCGCGAGATCCGGGACGTCGTGGAGTATCTCTCGACGCTGCGTTAGGCGTAGCGGCGGCCCGACTCTCACCGCAGAGGGGCGCAGAGGACTGCACTCCTCTGCGGCTCATGAAGGCGCCTAACGCCGATGCCGCGCCCGCTCGAGGAACGCGGTCACCGAGTCCGCGAATGCGGTCGATCGCATCGTCGCGCCGTGATCGCCGGGCACGGTCACCAGCGTGGCGCGCGGGAACAGTCGCGCGAGCTCCTCGGGCGAGCCGTCCTCCTGGTCGGCGTCGCCGGAGATCACGAGCACCGGCACGCGCACGCGCCCCAGCGCCGCGCGCGAGCTGCTCGGCTGCGCCTGCTGCTGCATGGCGAGCACGCGGCGGTCGAGGCCGCGCTGGTCGGCCGCCCGCACCATCCCGGCGACCGGTGCCAGCGCCGCCGAGTCGAGCGGCAGGCCGGCGAGCGCGCGGTGCGCCGCCACGCGACGCGGCCACGCGGGGTTCGTGAAGTCGGCGCCCATGCCGCCGAGCACCGCGCACCGCACGTGCGGGTCGAGCTCGAGCAGCCGCGCCGCGACGATGGAGCCGCGCGAGTAGCCCGCCACGCAGTACTCGCCGAGGCCGAGCGCCTGCGCGACGCCGACGACGTCGCGCGTCTCGGCGTCGTTCGCCCAGGCCTCGGGCGCCGTCGGCTTGTCGGAGGCGCCGTTGCCGCGCAGGTCCACCACCACCACGCGAAAGCCCGCGTCGACCAGGCGAGCGTACGCCGGCGTGCGCCGCCACGACGTGCCGTCGTTCAGGAAGCCGTGCAGCAGCACGACCGCGGGGCCGGCGCCGGCCGCGGTGTAGTGGATGCGCGCGCCGTCCGCCGCGGTGTAGAGGCCGCCCGTCGTGTCGCTCTGGGCCGGCAGCCGCGCGGCCCAGAGCGTCGCGCCCAGCAGCGCGCCGCGCAGCGCCGGTCTCACCGGTCGGCCGCCGCGGCCTTCGGGCTCTTCTTCAGGTGCTCGTCGTACCAGCCGACGATGCGCCCCACGTAGTCGCGGTAGTCCGCCTCGCTCGCGTTCCCCGCGCCGTGGCCGCCGTTCACGTAGTTCACCCACGTGACTTCCTTGCCGAGCCGCCGCAGCGCGTAGAACATCTCGCGCGTGTTGTCGGCCGGCACGTTGGAGTCCTGGCCGCCGGTGAGCAGCAGCAGCGGCGTCGTGATGCGGTCGGCGAACATCACCGCGGAGTGCTGCACGTACTTCTGCGGCTGCTGCCACAGCGTGGCGCCGAGTCGGTCCTGGCTCTTCTCGGCCGCGTGCACGTTGCGCACGCCGAGCCGCGGGCTGTCGGTGTAGAAGGAGATGATGTCCACCTTGCCCGAGATGTTGATCGCCGCGCGGAACCGGTTCGTCTGGGTGATGAGCAGGTTCGTGGCATAGCCGCCGTAGCTCGTGCCGTGCACGCCGAGCTTCGACGAGTCGGCGACGCCGAGGTCGATGAGGCGGTTCGCCGCAGCGGTGACGCCCTTCACCCACGCCTCGCCCGGGTAGCCGACGTCGAAGTCCACCGACGGCTGCACGACGACGTAGCCGTTCGCGGTGAGGACGTTGATCACCGGGTCGAACGTGTCGTTGAAGAAGTCCTCGTACACGTTGAACACCGTCGGGTAGCGCGTCCCCTTCGCGTAGTCGGGCGGGTAGTAGACGACGCCGTACTTGCGGTGCCCGTCGGCGTCGAGGTAGTCGACGAGGCCCGCGGTGCCTAACGCCTTCCCGTCGAGCTGCGGGTTCGTGCGCACCAGGCGGCGGAGATCCTTGAGGTCCGGGCCCGCCGCGTACACGTCGCCCGGCCGCGCGACGTCGGCGATGGTGAGCACGATCGTGCTGCCGTCGCGCGCGACCTGCACGTTGCCGTAGCTGCGCGTGTCGAGCGCCAGCGTGTCGAGCCGGCGCGCGGTGCGATCCCAGCGCACGATGCCGCGCTCCCACTTGTCGCGCGATGCCTGCGACAGGTAGATCCACCGCCCGTCGGCGCTCCAGCCGATGACGCTGCGCGTCGGCGCGCGCGCGACGTGGAGTCGGGCGTCTCGACGAACATCTCGCGCCGGCCCGTCGCGACGTCGACGAGCCACAGCCCGTCCTTGCTCGACGCCACGAGCGCGTCGCCCGCCTTGCTGAAGCGTACCGGCGTGAAGCGGAGCTTCTCGCGCGCCTTGCGTGCGCTGTCGGCGGCGGCGCTGTCGGTGGGGAGCTTGGCGGTGTCGGCGGCGGCGAGCACGCGCGCCGTCGTGTCGTCGATCGACGCGACCGAGAGCCGGCCGTCCTTCGCCCACGCGTAGTGGCGGCCGTCGTCCGCCCACACGACGGTGACGTTCTTCAGCGACGGCAGCAGCACGCGCGGCGTTCCGTTCGTGCCGCGGGTGACGAGCTTGTTCTCGCTCCCGAAGATGACGTCGTAGTCGGTCTTCTTCGTCACGTCCTCCGTCCACGTCACCGCGCCGCCGTCGCGCGCGAGCACGTACGACCCCATCATCGCCTGCGGCAGCACCTCGCGCGTGCGTCCCGTGGCGAGGTCGTACGCGACGACGGACCGCACGTTGCCGCGGCGGCGCAGCTCGTCCCACGCGAGGAACGGATCCTTGCTCGACTGGACGAAGATCGGTCCCGCGGTCTGCCGCGCGAACTGCGCGCGCGCCGAGTCGCGCCACGCCGTCGTGTGCGTCGAGAGCAGCACCGACTTCCCATCGCCGCTCCACCGCACGTCGCCCTGCTCGGCCGGGTACGTGCCGTCGGGGAGCGGGATGCTCGTGAACTTCCCGGACGCGCGCTCCCAGATCAGCGGCTGCCACGCGTCGCCCTTGCGCACGAGCAGCGCGAGTCGGCTCGCGTCGGGCGACCAGCGCAGCGCGCCGACGTCGCGCTTGTCGGGGAACAGCGCGCGCGTGGCACCGGTGCGCGTGTCGACGACCCACACGCGCGACGGCAGCGGCCGCAGGTACGTCGGGTCGCCGTCGCGCCGGTAGTCGACGCCTAACGCGTCGCGCCGAGTGCTGGACGTCGCGACGAGCCACGCGCCGTCGTCGGAGAGATCGGCGAGTCGATACGTCGCGAGGTCGAGCGCGTCGTCGACGGTGAAGCGCGTCGGCGTCTGCGCGGCGGCCGGGAACGCGGCGAACGCGGCGCACGTGGCGAGCGCGGCGAGCGCGGCGATGGCGAGATGGCGGCGGTTCATCGGGAGCGGGAACGGGTGGGAGGCGCGGCCGAACGTGCACTCCGCTCTCGGGCACCGCCAGGCCGAGCCGAGTCGCGGCACGCAGGCTGCCAGCGGACCCGGTGCCGCGCGCCGGCGAATTCACGGCTGCGTCGTGTCGTCGATCACAGACGAGCGCGAACGGGCGGGAACGGGTCGCCGGGCGCGGTGTCGGTCATGGTGACCGAGCGGGGCGTGGGCGGGGTGGGGTGGGGAAGAGACTCGACCGAACCACGAAGACCCTCGCGTCGCATTCACTCGTGGTTCGGAGGATCGAAGTCATGTCGTCAGGCTGGAACACCAGGCTCGGCGCAGCCGCGTGCGCTGCCGCCCTCGCGCTCGCCGCGTGCACCGATCGCGCGCTCGTCGGTCCCACGGACGTCGCGTCGAAAGACGGGTACGTGCCGGGGCAGTACATCGTGATGTTCAGGGGCGGCGAGTCTGCGGGCGCCGCACCCGGCGCCGGCGTCGCGCGCAGCGTGACCCCCGGCGTCTCGCGCCTGCGCACGGCGATCACGGCGCACGGCGGCACGATCGTGCGCACGACCTCCGGCGTCGTGGACGCGATGACGGTGCAGCTCAGCGACTCGGCGGCCGAGGCGCTGCGCGCCGATCCGTCGGTCGCGCTCGTGGAGCGTGACCCCATCGTGGAGCTCGACGCCGGCGGCACGGAGACGAGTGCGCCGTGGGACATCGACCGCCTCGACCAGCCCGCGCTGCCGCTGAACGGGACGTACGCGTACCCGGGCACCGGCGCGGGGGTGTGGATCTACGTCTTCGACAGCGGCATCTGGTACTCGCACACCGACTTCGGCGGCCGCGCCGTGAAGGGCTACGACGCCACGAAGGCGATCGGCGACGCGAGCGACTGCGCCGGGCACGGCACCGAGGTCGCCTCGATCGCCGGCGGCGCGACGTTAGGCGTGGCGAAGGGCGTCCGGCTCGTCTCGGTGAAGGTCCGCGACTGCAAGCTCGCGACGACCGGCTCGATCCTGCTGGATGGGTTGAACTGGATCGCGACGCAGCGGCAGGCGAACCCGAGCCAGCCGGCCGTCGTGAACATGAGCATGTCGGGCACCATGGCGTCCACGCTCGACAGCGCGGTCACGCGGCTCGTGAAGCTCGGCCTGCCGGTGGTCGTCGCGGCCGGCAACGGCACGACGGACGCGTGCACGAAGTGGCCGTCGCGCGACACGACGGCGATCGTCGTCGGCGGCTCCGACGCACGCGACCTGTGGTACTCGGCCTCGAACTACGGCCGGTGCGTCGACGTGGTCGCGCCGGCGCAGTACGTGGTCACCGCATACCTGAGCGGCAGTCAGACCGTGGTGACGACCGGCACCTCGTTCGCGTCGCCGGCGGTCGCCGGGATCGCCGCGCTGTACCTCGAGACGCACCCGACGGCGACGCCCGCGCAGGTCGCGGCGGCGATCGTCGGCGGCTCGGTGAAGAACGTGCTCCGGAACGTACCGGCGGGCACGCCGAACCGGCTCGCGAGCGTGTCGTTCCTCGGCGGCAGCACCGCCGCGATCAACACGCCGCCGACGGCGAGCGTGACCTCGCCGCCTAACGGCGCGAGCTACGTCCAGGGCGCGAGCGTGACGTTCACGGGCACGGGCAGCGACGCGGAGGACGGCGCGCTCTCCGGCGCGTCGCTCGTGTGGACGTCGAGCCTCGACGGCCAGATCGGCACGGGCACGAGCTTCACCACGTCGGCGCTGTCCGCCGGCACGCACACCATCACGCTGACCGCGACGGACTCCAAGGGCGCGACCGGTACCGCGACGCGCACGCTCACCGTCACGGCGAGCGGCAGCACGAGTCAGACGCCGGTCGCGGGCTTCACGTGGACGTGCACGGCGGCGGGCCTGAACACGCACCAGTGCGCGCTCGACGCGAGCGGCTCGACGTCGAGCGCGGCGATCGTGTCGTACGCGTGGAGCTGGGGCGACGGGCGCAGCGAGACGAAGACCACCCCCACGACGAAGAACACGTGGGCCGCGGCCGGCACGTACACCGTGACGCTGAAGGTCACCGACGGCAGCGGCCGCACGGCGACGACGAGCCAGGCCGTCGTGGTGCGGTGAGACAGTGCGAATCGCGTAGTGCGCATGACGTCGTGCGCACTACGCGATCGCTCACGGCACCGTCCCGTTCGCGGACGCGAGCGCCTTCGTGAGCCGGTACAGGAACTCCTGGCCCTCGTAGAACGACTGCACGCGCATGCGCTCGTCGCGGCCGTGCGCACGCGCGTCGACCTTGGGATCGCTGAACAGCCCCGACACGCCGTACGAGGGGACGCCCAACGCGAGGAAGAAGCGCGAGTCGTTCGCCCCCGTCGACATCGTCGGGATCACCGGGATGTCGCCGAACATGTCGCGGGTGATCTGGGTCACCGGACCCACGATCGCCGGCGACAGCGGCGACGTCGGCGACGTCGGGCGCTGGGTGCGGATGAGCACCTGCACCGCGGTGTCGTTCACGACGCGCGCGAGCGAGTCGCGCACCTGCTCCGCCGTCTCGGACGGCAGGATGCGGCAGTTCACGTTCGCCTCGGCGAGCTGCGGGAGCGCGTTCGTCGCGTGGCCGCCGGAGAGCATGGTGGCGACGCACGTCGTGCGCAGGATCGAGCTGTAGCGGTCGTCGCGCGCGATCGCCGCCGCGGCCGCGGCGTCGTTGGGGTTGGCGGCGAGGGCGCGCATCGCGCGGGCGATCTCCGGCGACTCCACGGCGGCGGTCTTCGCGAAGAACTCGCGCGTCACGTCGCTCAGGTGCACGGGGAAGTGGTAGCGCCCCACCTTCGACAGCGCGTCGGCGAGCGACGTGATCGCGTTGTCGTCGCGTGGCACCGACGAGTGGCCGCCGCGGTTCGTGGCCCGCAGCGTGAGGTTCGTGGTCACCTTCTGCGCCACCTGCAGCGCCTGGAACAGCGGCTTGCCGTCGCGCAGCGTGCCGCCGCCGCCCTCGTTGATCACCATCCCGGCGTCGACCAGCTCCTTGTGGTTCTTCAGCAGCCAGTCGACGCCGTTGTACGCGCCGCTCTCCTCGTCCGCGGTGAGCGCGATGATCACGTCGCGGTCGGGCACCCAGCCCTCGCGCTTCAGGCGGATGGCGTTCGCGACGAAGATCGCCGCCATCGCCTTGTCGTCGGCCGTGCCGCGCCCGTAGTAGTAGCCGTCCTTCTCGGTGAACGTGAACGGGTCGAACTCGGGCGACCAGTCCGCCTTCAGCGCCTCCACGACGTCGAGGTGCGCGAGCAGCAGCAGCGGCTTGCCCGCGTTAGGCCCACCCTTGCCGCGGATGCGCGCCACGACGTTGTGCTTCTCCGGCCGCGGCCCGCCCACGAACACGTCGGAGTCGAGAATCCCCGCGTCGCGCAGCCGGCGCGCCATCGCCACCGCGGCCGTCGTGACGTTCCCCGTCGTCACGCCGCTCTGGATCTCGACGAGCTCCTTGTACACGTCGCGCGCCACCTGCTGGTGCGGCGCGAGCTGGCCGGGCACGTAGACCGGCGACTTCGTGACGCGCTGGGCGGCGAGCGGCGCGGCGAACAGCGCCGCGGCGAACAGCGCCGGGGAGACGGCGAGCGTGAGCGGGGCGAAGCGGGCGTGGCGCACCGGGCGAGGCTCCAGGATCCGTGACGGAAAAGTGTGACGCGACGTCACCCATCGTGCGCGCACGCCTCGCGTTCGGCAAGGCGCGAGTCATGGGGATCCCCCTTATCACCCGCGCACTCCCGACGGCCAGGTACGCACGTCATGTTGAGCGCCGGCGACGCTGCCACACGAGACGTACACGAACGCGGAGTACACGATGACGCACGTGAATCTCGCCCGACGACCGGTGCTCGAACTCGCGCTCGGCGCGGTGTTGCTCGCGGGCTGCGCGGGGCCCGACGCCGTCGTGGCGCCTAACGCGACGCCGCCGGCGCACCCGAGCCTCGCGGCCGCGGCGGCGGGAAGGGTGGTGCGCGTGCGCCCCGGCGAGTCGATCCAGGCCGCGGTCGATGCCGCCGGCGCGGGGGGCACCGTGCAGATCGAGCCCGGCGAGTACGCCGAGGCGGTCACCGTCGCGGTGCCGAACCTGCGCATCATGGGACTGGGCAACCCCGGCGACGTCGTGCTGCGCAACCCGGGCAGCGCCACCAACGGCATCCGCGTCACCACCGCCGGCGACGGGTTCGACCTCGACAACATCACCGTGCGCGGGTTCGAGGCGAACGGCGTGCTGCTCGTGCGCGTCGACGGCTTCCGGCTGTCGCGCGTGCGCACGGAGAACAACGGCGAGTACGGGCTGTTCCCGGTGCTCTCGTCGCACGGCGTGATCGACGGCTGCACGGCCACCGGGCACGCCGACACCGGCATCTACGTCGGGCAGTCGTCGGACGTCGAGATCCGCAACAGCGTCGCGTGGGGGAACGTCGCCGGCTTCGAGCTCGAGAACACGACGCGCGCGTCGCTCACGAACAGCGAGGCGTACGACAACACGGTCGGCATCCTCGTGAGCCTCGTGCCGCCGGCGCCGTACATCTCCGTGCTCACCGCGACCGACAACCTCGTGGCGCACAACCGGGTGCACGACAACAACCACGCGAACTTCGGCGAGGAGGGCGACCTCGCGGCGCTGCTCCCGGCGGGCACGGGCATCCTCGTCGTCGGCCCGGACCGCACGACGATCGAGCACAACACCGTCACGAACAACGTCTCCAGCGGCATCGCCGTCGTGGACGCCGCGGTGCTCGCGCTGCTCTCCGGCGACGCGGATGCCTACGGCACCCTGAACACCGCCCCCGACGGCACGCGCGTGCAGCTCAACACGGTGCTCGGCAACGGCACCGCGCCGCAGCCGCCGCTGAACGAGTTCTTCCCCGGCGTCGACCTGCTGTGGGACGGCTCCGGCGTGGGCAACTGCTGGTGGCAGAACAGGTACGGCACGAGCTTCCCGGACCCGCTGCCGGCGTGCAAGTGAATTGAACCGCAGAGGACGCAGAGGGTCGCAGAGGACTGCCGCTTCGAACGGCAAAAAATCTGGGGGTCAAAGGATCCTGGGATCCTTTCATCCCCAGGTCTTTGCTGTCGATGTTCTCTGCGGCCCTCTGCGTCCTCTGCGGTTCAATGATTCCTGCCGTAGCCCGGCCCCCGCACGAGCTGCCCCGGCGTCGCCCCGGTGACGCGCGAGTCGCGCACCGTCGCGACGCCGTTCACGAACACGTCGCGCACGCCCACGGAGAGCTGGTGCGGGCGCTCGTACGTCGCGCGATCGATGATGGTGTTCGGGTCGAACACCATCACGTCCGCCTTGAGCCCCTCGCGCAGCACGCCGCGGTCCTGGATCGACAGCCGCGATGCGACGGCGCCGGTCATCTTGCGCACCGCGTCCTCCAGCGTGAGCACGCGCTGCTCGCGCACGTACCGGCCGAGGATGCGCGGGTACGTGCCGTAGGTGCGCGGATGCGTCGCGCCGCGCGCGCGCTGTCCGGGTTCGCCGCCTCGGCGTCGGTGCCGAACTTCATCCACGGCTGGCGGATCTGCATCGCCACGTTCGAGTCGCTCGCCACGAAGATCACCTGGCCGAGCTGGTTCCGTTCGGCGAGCGTGAGGTCGATGAGCGCGTCGGCCCAGTCCTTCCCCATCGCGCGCGCGATGTCGGGGAGGCGCATCCCCTCGTACTGCTTCAGCGCGGCGGTCTTGAAGCCCACGACCTCGACGCCGGCCGGCGTCGCCGCGACGCACAGGCTCTCCCAGTCCGCGTCCTCGCGCAGCATCTCGGCGTGGATGCGCGTGCGCGTCGCCGGATCCGTTAGGCGCTGGAGGAGCCGGCCGTCGGCGTGCGCCCACGGCGGGATGCAGCTCGACAGGTTGTTCGAGCCGGCGACGTACGGGTACTGGTCGGCGGCGACGTCCTGCCCGGCGGCGCGGGCCGAGTCGATCTTCGCGACCACCAGGGCCGCCTTCGGCCAGTTGCGCACGCCCGCCGCCTTGAGGTGGTAGATCTCCACCGGCACGCCCCCCTCCCGGCCGATGCGGATCGCCTCGTCCACCGCCTCGACGAGCCGGTCGCCCTCGGAGCGCATGTGCGTGATGTAGATCCCGCCGTACGGCGCCATCGCCTTCGCCTCCTGCACCAGCTCCTCGGTGGACGCGTACGAGCCGGGCGGGTAGATCAGCGCGCTCGCCACGCCGAGCGCGCCGTCGCGCATCGCGTCGCGCACCACGCGTCGCATGGTGTCCAGCTCCGCCGCCGTCGCCGGCCCCTCGGCCTCGCCCTTCGCGTACGCACGCACCGTGGCGGCGCCGAGGAACGAGCCGACGTTCACCGCGCCGCCGTGCGCGTGCATCGCGTCGAGCCACGCGCCGAAGCCGCGTGCGCCGCCGAACGCGCCGATCGCGCGCAGGAACGTCGTGTCGCCGGCGAAGTCCGCGAGCGCGAGGATGTGCGCGTTCGCCGGTGCGGGCGTCGTCCCCTCGCCGAGGATCATCGTCGTCACGCCCTGCGTGGCCATCGACACGACGCGTCCGTCGCCGGTGAGCAGCGGTCCGTACGACTGCGCCTGGATGTCGATGATCCCCGGCGCGACGACCATCCCGCGCGCGTCGATGCGCTCGTGCGCGGACGCATCGCGGAGCAGGCCCGCGGGGGCGATGCGCGCGATGCGGTCGCCGCGCAGCGCCACGTCGCCGTAGAACCATGGCGAGCCGGTGCCGTCGACGATGCGGCCGCCGGCGATGACCACGTCGTACGGCGCATCGTTAGGCGCTCCTGCGGTCTGCACGGCATGCGCGCAGGCTGAGACCACGAGCGCGAGGGCGAGGTACGGGCGAGGGCGCATCGGGACGAGGTGGAGGAAACCAAGACGCATCAGGTCCATCGCGTTTCCATCACTTCCATGGGTGACGGCATCTGGCGGCGAAGCGCCATGGGTATGATGGTAACGCCATGAACATGATGCGTATCGCCCTCGCCGCGAGCCTCGTCCCGACCCTCGCCCTCGCGCAGCAGCAGCCCCCCACGAACCTCGGCTTCGAGGAGGCCCACCCCGCCGCGGACGGCCACCTCGTGCCGGTGGGCTGGTACACCGGCGGCGATGGCTACGAGGTCGCCGTGGACACCACCGAGCGCGTCGAGGGGCGCGCGAGCCTGCGCATGCGCCTCGTGCAGGCGACGCCGACGTCGGGCGGGCCGCCGCGGTTCGCGGTCTCGTCGCGCATGTTCCCGCTCCCGCTCGCGATCGGGCGGACGCTGCGCCTCACCGGGTGGATCCGCACCGACGGCATCACCGACGGCTTCGCCGGATTGTGGATGCGCGTCGACGGCGTGGGCCGGACGATCGCGTTCGACAACATGCAGGAGCGCGGTCCGCGCGGCACCACGCCGTGGACCCGCTACGTCGTCGAGCTGCCGGTGGACTCGGGCGCGACGGCAGTGCTGTTCGGCATGCTGCACCCCGGCAACGGCAGCGCGTGGTTCGACTCGCTGAGCGTGGAGGTGGTCGGCCCACCGATGCCGCGCCGCGTCGCGAGCACGCCGCCGTACGCCGCGCCCCCGCGCCCCGCGGAGGACCTCGGCCGCCTGCTGACCGACGCCGAGCTCGCCCCGGCCCCCGACTCCGTGGCGCCCGCGGTCGACTCGGCGGCGGCGGCGTGGGTGCGCGCGAACGCCCACGCCGTGCGGTCGTTAGGCGCCCGCGAGGCGAGCGACCTCGCGTTCCTCGCGCCGCTGCTCGCCGGCAAGCTCGTCGTGCAGCTCGGCGAGAGCGGCCACGGCGTGCGCGAGTTCGACCTCGCGAAGGTCCGGCTCATCCGGCACCTGCACGAGGCGCTCGGCTACGACGTGATCGCGTTCGAGAGCTCGCTGTTCGCCTGCGACCGCGTGGGCCGCAAGGCCGACTCGCTCTCGGCGATGGAGCTCATGCGCGGCTGCATCTTCGGCGTCTGGCACACGAACGAGGTGCTGCCGCTGTTCGAGTACATCAAGGAGACGCAGCGCACCGCGCACCCGCTCGTGCTCACCGGCTTCGACGTGCAGCGCAGCGGCGACGGCGACCGCGAACGCTCGACGTTCCTGCGCCGCGTCGTCGCGACGCTCGACACGGCGTACGCGCGGCGCGTCTACGCGACCGATTCGGCGTTCTACGCGACGATGCCGACGGGCAACGGGCCGGCCGTGTCGCCGGCGGACCGCGACCGGCTCGTGGCGTTCTACGACTCGCTCGCCGCGTGGATCCGCGCCCGCGAGCGTCCGCTCGCGAAGTCGTTCCGCGACGACCCGATCGCGCCGGCGCTCGCGCGGCAGACGGCGATCTCCATGTCGTTCTTCGCGCGCGAGCTCGCCGCCGGCGTCGCCACCGAGGGCACGGTCGTCCGCGACCGCGGCATGGCCGACAACCTCGACTTCGTGCTCGACGAGCTGCACCCGAGGAAGAAGGTGATCGTGTGGGCGCACAACTTCCACATCCAGCACCGCGGGTTCGCGCCGCGCGCCGCGCCGAGCGTTCCCGTACGCACGATGGGCACGTACGTGGCCGAGCGCCATCGCAAGGAGCTCTACACGGTGGGGCTGTACATGTACCGCGGCAGCGGCGCGATGAACAACCGCCAGGTCTATCCCATCGCGCCCGCCACGGCGGGGACGCTGGAGGCGATCGTGCACCAGGCGCCGTGGCGCTACACGTTCGTCGACCTGTCACGCGCGACGGAGGGCCCGGGCACGGCGTGGATGTTCCGGCCGCTCCTCGCGCGCGAGTGGGGCACGAACACGCTGTCCATCGTGCCGCGCGACGAGTACGACGGCATCCTCCTCGTCGACACGACGTGGCCGCCGGACTACGTGCCGTACGCGCGGTGACGCGCGCCCGACGTCAGGGCCGGTTCGCGACCGCGCGCACGAGCGACTCCGCCACGTCGACGACGCGTCGGATCCCGGGCACGTTCACGCGCGCGGGCGTGTCGCTCGCGCGGTGATAGTCGGCGTGGAAGCCGGTGAACAGCGCCACCGCCGGTACCGGCCACTCCGCGAACGTGCTCTGGTCCGAGCGCCCCGATGTCTCGCTCGTCGGCACGGGGCGCAGCGACCCGGCGCGCGTCACGCTGTCGACGAGCGCCTGCACCGCGCGGCCGCCGCGTGCCACCTCGACGTACAACCGGTCGGCGCGCAGCCGGCCGACCATGTCGAGGTTCAGCATGAGCCGCACGGCGGAGCGCGCGACCGGCGGGTGCTCGATGAACGCCTGCGACCCGAGCAGCCCGAGCTCCTCGGCGTCGAAGTGCACGACGAGCACCGTGCGACGCGTCGGGCGGGCCGCGAGCCGTCGCGCGACCTCGAGCACCGCCGCCGTGCCCGATGCGTTGTCGTCGGCGCCCGGGCGCAGCACGGGGCCGAGGTCCGGATCCATCGCGAGCCACGCCGAATGGCCGATGTGGTCGCGGTGCGCGCCGACGACGATGACCTCGCGCGCGAGCGCGCGGTCGGTGCCGGGGATCACCGCGGCGACGTTCGTCGCCTGACCGTCGGACATGCGGAAGCGCTGCCGGTAGCCCGACTCGTACGCGCCGGCGATGCCTAACGCCTGGTAGCGCCGCTCGAGGTACGCCGCCACCGAGTCGCTCTCGCGCGTGCCCGCGTAGCGCCCGTTGCGCGCCGGCGCCGCGAGCCACGCGACGTCGGCGCGGAGCTGCGCCTCGGACGCCGCGGCCGCGGAATCGAGCGGCGTCGCCGGTGCTGGCGGCGTCGCGACGGCCTCCGGACGCCCCGCGCACCCGACGACGGCGACGAGCACGGCGACGGCGAGGCGCGACGCGCGACGACGGGCAGAGCGGGGAGACGGAAACGTCACGATGGGCAACGGCGGGGGATGTGCGCTAACCTAGTGCGGGGCGCGCTGGCCGCGAGGCGGCGGGCCGGATAGCTTCGGCGAGCCACGCCCCCGCCTAACAGGACGCCCGATGCCCCGTCGACGACACACATCCGCCGCGCTCGGGCCGTTGCTCGCGCTTGCCGCCGCCCCACTCGGAGCGCAATCGGCGCCCGCCCCGCCGATCGAGGTGCCGGCGTGGGCGTTCCCGCTGCTCTCGTCGGGCGCGCCGCAACCGCCGTTCGACTCGGTGACGCGCGTGACGGTGCCGGGGAGCCGCATGCTGTACACGGAGGCCGAGATCCTCGGTCACAGCGTCGTCCCCGACTGGCACCCGGCGGATCACCCTCCCATGCCGCCGTCGGTCGCGCGCGGCCGCATGCCGGCGGTGCAGGGGTGCGCGTTCTGCCATCTGCCGAACGGCCTCGGTCGCCCCGAGAACGCGCAGATCGCCGGGCTGCCCGCCGAGTACATCGTGCGCCAGGTCGCCGACATGAAGTCCGGTGCGCGCCGCCCCGCGTGGACCGGCAACCCCGCGTGGGGCACGTCGATGACGCGCGTGGCGATGAACGCGACCGACGCCGAGGTGGCGGAGGCGGCGGCGTACTTCGCGCGGCTGCCGGCGCGGTCGCACGTGCGCGTCGTGGAATCCACGACCGTGCCGGCGACGCGCGTCGCGGGGAGCCTGTACGCGCTGGTGCCTAACGGCGGCACGGAGCCGCTCGGCGCGCGGCTGGTGGAATTCGCGACCGACCACGCGCGGCACGAGCGGCACGACGACGGCGTCGGGTACGTCGCGTACGTGCCGCCGGGGAGCGTGGCGCGCGGGGCGCGGTTGGCGGCGCGCGGCACCGACGGCCCGGCGACGGCGTGCGTCGCCTGCCACGGGCCTGGGCTCCGCGGTCTCTCGGGGACCGGCGCCCCGCCGCTCGCCGGCCGCTCGCCGTCGCACCTGCTGCGCCAGCTCCTCGCGTTCCGCACCGGCACGCGCGACACGCCCGCCGGCCAGCCGATGCGCGCGGTCGTCGCGCCGATGACGATCGAGGACATGATCGCCGCGGTGGCGTACGCGGCGTCGCTCCGGCCCTGAGGCGAGCGTTTCGGGCCGCCGTCGCGTAACTGGTCGGACGCGCCCGAGCACGACTCCACGGAGAGGGGTTTCAATTCATTGAATTTCGAGAATTCATTGAATTGCGAGCCAGAGAACGTGGAGCCGTTCCCGGCGCGACAAACGAGCACCACAGAGGAGGTCTTTCCATGATCGGCAGTCCCCTGCGGCTCGCGATCGCGCTGCCGCTGCTCGCGCTCCCGACGCCGAAGCGTCCGCCGGTGCTCGCGCCTGCTCGCGCCGCGGTCGCCGACATCGACACGACGTTCCTGAAGGGCTTCCGCTGGCGCTCGCTCGGCCCCGACCGCGGCGGACGCTCCATCGCCGTGAGCGGCGTGCGCGGGCGGCCGCGCGAGGCATACTTCGGCGCGACGGGCGGCGGGCTGTGGAAGACCACCGACGGCGGCGAGACGTGGACGCCGATCACCGACGGCAAGATCAAGAGCGCGTCGGTCGGCGCGATCGCCGTGTCGGAGTCGAGCCCCGACGTCGTCTACATCGGCATGGGCGAGTCGTGCATCCGCGGCAACATCATGCCCGGCGACGGCGTCTACAAGTCGACCGACGCGGGCAAGACGTGGACGCACGTCGGCTTCTCCAACAGCGACGCGATCTCGAAGATCCGCGTCCACCCGAAGGACCCGAACACCGTGTTCGTCGCGTCGTTCGGCAAGTACGGCGCGCCGAGCGCGGAGCGCGGCGTGTACAAGAGCACCGACGGCGGCAAGACGTGGAAGCGCGTGCTGTTCCGCGACGACAGGACCGGCGCCGTCGACATCGCGATCGACCAAACGAATCCGAACGTGATGTACGCCGCGCTGTGGGAGGCGTACCGCGTCGAGTGGGGGATGTCGAGCGGCGGGCCGGGGAGCGGGCTGTTCAAGTCGGTCGACGGCGGCGAGACGTGGACGGAGCTCACGCGCACCACCGGCATGCCCGCCGGCGTGATCGGCCGCATCGGGGTCACCGTGTCGCCGGCGAACCCGCAGCGCGTGTGGGCGCTCGTCGAGAACGAGAACGGAGGGCTGTTCCGCTCCGACGACGGCGGCGGCACGTGGACCAAGACGACCGCCGACCGCAGCATCCGCCAGCGCGCGTTCTACTACACGCACGTCTTCGCCGACCCGAAGAGCGCCGACGTCGTGTACGCGCTGAACACGAGCGCCTATCGCTCCGCCGACGCCGGCAAGACGTTAGGCCCGTTGGGCGGCCGTGGCGGCCAGGCGGACGGCGGCACGCACGGCGACTTCCACGACCTGTGGATCGATCCCGACAACCCGCAGCACATGGTCGTCGGCAACGACGGCGGCGGCGCGGTGACGACGAACGGCGGCCGCGCATGGACGGCGGAGGATTATCCGACGGGACAGTTCTATCACGCGGTCGCCACCGCCCACGTGCCGTTCCACGTCTGCGGCTCGCAGCAGGACTCGAACGAGCAGTGCGTGCCGACGAACCTCGGCGGCGGCTTCGGGCGCGGCGCGGCGGCGGCGACGGCGGTGTACAGCCCCGGCGGATCCGAGAACGGCTACATCGCGCCGGATCCGCTGAACCCCGACGTATTCTACTCCGGCACGAACGCGAACGGCGGCGGCTTCCTGCAGCGGCTCGACCGGCGCACGGGCCAGTCGCGCGAGGTGAGCCCGTATCCGCGCATGTTCCAGGGCGAGGAGTCCGCGGTGCTGAAGGAGCGCTGGCAGTGGACGTATCCGATCGTCTTCTCGCCGGTGAACCCGCGCGTGCTGTACGCGAGCTCGCAGCACGTGTGGAAGACGACGAACGGTGGCCAGAGCTGGACGAAGATCAGCCCCGACCTCACCCGTCACGACCCGAAGACGATGGGCCCCTCGGGCGGCCCGATCACGCGCGACATGAACATGCCGGAGGTGTACGCGGTCGTGTTCGCGCTCGCGCCGTCGAAGCGCTCGGTGAACGTGATCTGGGCCGGCTCCGACGACGGGCTGATTCACGTCACGAAGGACGGCGGCACGACGTGGACGAACGTCACGCCGAAGGACATGCCCGACTTCGGCCGCGTGAGCATCATCGACGCGTCGGCGTTCGACTCCGCGACCGCGTACGTCGCCGTGAAGCGGCCGCTGCTCGACGACCGCGCGGCCTACGTGTGGCGCACGCACGACTTCGGGAAGACGTGGACGAAGATCACGAACGGCATCGCGCCGAACGACTACGTGCACGCCGTCCGCGAGGATCCCGCGCGGCGCGGGCTGCTCTACGCGGCGACGCAGCACGGCGTCTACCTCTCGCTCGACGACGGCGACCACTGGCAGCCGCTGTCGCTCAACCTCCCCGACGTGCCGGTCGCGGATCTCATCGTGGAGGGGAACGTCGTCGCCATCGCCACGCACGGGCGCGGCTTCTACGTGCTCGACGACGTGACGCCGCTGCGCGAGTACGGCCCCACGATGGTGGCGTCCGACGTGAAGCTGTTCGCGCCCGTCGCCGCGACGCGCTCGGCGAACCCGGCGCAGATCCGCTACTGGCTCGCGCGCCCCGCGCAGAAGGTCACCGTCGACATCCTCGACGCGTCGGGGAAGGTGCTGCGTACGTTCGCCCCGGACACGGCGCGCCGCGACTCGACGCGTCGTGACTCGACCTCGCGCCGCGACTCCACGCGTGCCGACTCGGCCCGCGCCGACTCGGCGGGCGGCGGTGGCGGTGGGCGCGGACGCTTCGCGCAGGCGAACGTCGCGCCGCCGACGACGGCGGGGCTCAACACCGTGACGTGGGATCTCCGCACGGCGAGCGCGGTGACGTTCCCGGGGATGATCCTGTGGGGCGCGACGACGAACGGCCCCGCGGTGCCGCCCGGCCGGTACACGGTGCGGCTCAACGTCGACGGCAAGGTCGCGACGGCGCCGATCACGGTGCGACGCAACCCGACCTCCGAAGCGAGCGACGCGGACCTCCGCGCGCAGTACGCGCTCGCCACGCGCATCCGCGACAAGGTGAGCGAGGCGAACGACGCGGTGGTGCGCATCCGCGACGTGAAGACGCAGGTCGCCGACCGGCTGAAGAAGTCGACCGACGCCGGCCTCAAGACGCGCGGCGACACGCTCACGCGCCATCTGAGCGACGTCGAGGAGGACATCTACCAGGTGCGCAACCAGAGCGGCCAGGACCCGCTCAACTTCCCGATCAAGGTCAACAACCGCCTGGCCTCGCTGCTCGGCGTCGTCTCCGGCGGCGACAACCGGCCGATCGACGCCGCGGAGCCGATCTTCATCGACCTGAGCGGCGAGCTGAAGGTGCAGATCGACCGCCTGAACCGCGTCCTCTCGACCGACCTGCCGGCGTTCAACGCCGAGGCGCGCCGGTTAGGCATCGATCCCGTCACCCCCAAGGCGCCGGCGACGGTCACGTTGCAGTAGTGATCGTCCGCAGATTACGCAGATTACGCGGACTGGTCTTCACCAGCTCTGCGTAATCGGCGTAATCTGCGGACACCACGAACAGCGACAGCCGATGACCGACCTCCTCGCCGCGCGCTCGCAGATGGCGGTCTCGCTCGCGTTCCACATCGTGTTCGCGGCGCTCGGCATCGCGCTGCCGGTGCTGATGTGTGTCGCGGAGTGGCGCGCGCGGCGCACGGGCGATCCGGGCTACCGCGCGCTCGCGAAGCGGTGGGCGAAGGGCACCGCGATCCTGTTCGCCGTCGGTGCGGTGTCGGGCACGGTGCTCTCGTTCGAGCTCGGCCTGCTCTGGCCGACGTTCATGGCGCGCTCCGGCGCGGCGATCGGGCTGCCGTTCGCGCTCGAGGGGTTCGCGTTCTTCACCGAGGCGATCTTCCTCGGCATCTACCTCTACGGGTGGGACCGCGTGCCGCCGCGCGCGCACCTCGCGGCGGGGATCATCGTCGCGGTGAGCGGCACGCTGTCGGGGATCTTCGTCGTGCTCGTGAACGCGTGGATGAACGCGCCGGTCGGCTTCGCGCTCGCCGCCGACGGCACGCTGCGCGACGTCGACCCGCTGCGCGCGATGGGCTCCCCGGCCGCGCTGGCCGAGGCGCTGCACATGACGCTCGCCGCGTACGCCGCGACCGGGATGGCGGTGGCCGGCGTGCACGCGCTCCTGCTGCGCCGTCCCGCGACGCGCGCCGACCGCGTCGCCGCGGCCTTCCATCGAAGAGCATTGGGCGTCGCGCTGCTCGTCGGCGCGCCGTCGATGATCCTCCAGGCGGTCGCCGGCCACTACAGCGCGGCCACCGTCGCCCGCGTGCAGCCGGTGAAGCTCGCCGCACTGGAAGGGCAGTGGACCACGATGCGCGGCGCGCCGCTGCGCATCGGCGGGTGGCCCGACGAGCGGGCGCAGCGCACGCGGTGGGCGCTCGAGATCCCGTACGGGTTGTCGCTGCTCGCGTTCGACGACCCGCACGCGCTCGTGCGCGGACTCGGCGACGTGCCGCCTAACGACCGCCCGCCGGTGCTCGTCACGCACCTCGCGTTCCAGACGATGGTCGGATGCGGCATGCTCTCGGCGCTCGTCGCGGCGTGGGCGCTGTGGGCGCTGTACCAATCGCGCCGCGCACGTCGCGCGGGGCGGCCGGGCGTCGGGCTCGCGGGGCGGCCGCGGCTGCTGCTCGCGTTAGGCATCACCGCGCCCGCGGGCTTCGTGGCGATCGAGGCGGGGTGGGTCGTCACCGAGGTGGGGCGGCAGCCGTGGATCGTGCAGGGCGTGCTCCGCACCGCCGACGCGGTGACGCCGATGCCGGGACTCGTCGTGCCGTTCGCGGGCTTCACGCTGCTCTACGTCCTCCTCGCCGCGGTCGTCGTGTGGCTGCTGCGCCGGCAGATCGACGCCACCGAGCGTACCGGGCCGGGGCGGCTGACCGCGGAGTACCCGGCGCGCGCGTGATGACGGCGCTCACGTTGGGCGGCGTCCCGATCGGGCTCCCGGAGATCGCGGCGGGGGTGATGGCGCTCGCGCTGAACGCCTACGCGCTGCTCGGCGGCGCCGACTTCGGCGGCGGCGTGTGGGACCTGCTCGCGCGCGGACCGCGCCGCGCCGCCCAGCGCGCGCTCATCGCCGAGACCATCGCGCCGATCTGGGAGGCGAACCACGTCTGGCTGATCCTCGTGGTGGTGCTGTGCTTCACCTGCTTTCCGCCGGCGTTCGCGCAGCTCGCCACCGTGCTCCACGTACCGCTCACGCTCATGCTCGTCGGCATCGTGCTGCGCGGCTCGGCGTTCGTCTTCCGCGCGTACGACGTGCAGTCGGACGACGTGAAGCAGCGACGCTGGGGACTGCCGTTCGCCGTGGCGTCGCTCGTCACGCCGGTGCTGCTCGGCGTCACGCTCGGCGCGCTCGCGTCGGGCGCGGTCGGGGCGGTGGACCCGACGCGCGGCACGTTCGCCGAGCGGTTCGTCGCGCCGTGGGCGACGCCGTTCTCGCTCGCGATCGGCGCGCTCACGCTCGCGCTGTTCGCGCTCCTCGCGGCGACGTACCTCACCGTGGAAGCGGACGACCCCGCGCTCGCCGACGACTTCCGTCGTCGCGCGCTCGCCGCGCAGGCGGCGACGGTGCTCGCCGCGGCGGTGGCGCCGCTGCTCGCGCCGGCGGAGAGCCCCATGCGCGGCGTGGCCGCCGAGGGCGCGCTCGCTCGGCTCATCGCGGTGGCGGCGGCGGTGTGCGCGGCTGCGGTGTGCGTGGCGCTGTGGCGTCGACGCTGGCTCCTCGCGCGACTCGCCGCGCAGGGTGAGGCGGCGTGTCTCGTGTGGGGATGGGCATGGGCACAGTTCCCGGCGGTGATCCCGCCTAACGGCACCGCGGCGCGCCTCGCCGCGCCGCCGGCCACGCTGGCGTGGGCGCTGGGCGCGCTCGCCGTCGGCACGGCCATCCTGCTGCCGTCGTTCGTGTACCTGTTCCGCGTGTTCGACCGGCACCGGCAGGGGGCCGGCTAGCGTCGGCGCGCCATTCAGGACTCCACGTACGTGTTTCTCGAGGACTGAAGAAGGACTGAAGGAGGACACACGTACGTGGAGTCCCGAGCGGCGCATCGAAACCGGCATCGTGGCGACGACGTAAGCGGACGGGAAACCTCGAGCATCGGGCCATGTCTCTCTCCTCCTCCGTCCGCCCCGTCTGGCGATCGCTGCGCCGCACGCCGGCGTTCACGATCACCGCCGTCATCACGCTCGCGCTGGGACTCGGCGCCGCGGTCGCCATCTTCGCGCTCGTGAACGGCGTGCTGCTCCGACCGCTTCCCTATGGCGACCCGGACCGGCTGGTCGCGGTGTGGCACGACATGCCCGGCGTGTCGATGCACAAGGGGAATCAGACGCGGTCGACGTACTACACGTACCGGACGTTCGCGCGGTCGCTCGCCGCGATCGGCGTCTATCAGAGCGGCGCGGTCAACCTGTCCGATCCGCGCGGCGGGAGCGAGCCGCAGCGCATCACGACGGCGTGGCTCACGCAGAGCGTCTTCCCGGTGCTCATGGTGCCGCCGCTGAAGGGGCGCGGCTTCACCGAGGCCGAGGATCTGCCGAACGGGCCGCGCGTCGTCGTCATCAGCGAGGTGCTGTGGCGCACACGCTTCGGCGCCGACCCCGCCGTCGTCGGCCGCACGCTCGAGGTGAACGGACGGACGCACGAGATCGTCGGCGTGATGCCGCAGCGCTTCCGGTTCCCGACGGCGGCGACGCAGCTCTGGCTCCCCTTGCAGCTCGAGCGGAACGCGCAGTACTCGGGCGGCTTCAACTACGACGCGGTCGCCCGACTCAAGCCCGGCGTGACGGTGGCGGCGGCGGATCGCGACCTCGCCGCGGTGCTGCCGCGCATCATGGATATCTCGCCGAACCTCGCCCCCGGCGTCTCCACGGCGATGCTGCTGGAGCAGGCGCGGCCTCGGCCGTTCGTCGTCCCGCTCAAGGACGACATCACCGGCGGCATCGCGCGGACGTTGTGGATCGTGGCCGCCGCGGCGGGGCTCGTGCTCGTCGTCGCCTGTGCGAACGTCACGAACCTCATCCTCGTGCGCGCCGAGGCGCGCCAGCGCGAGACCGCGGTGCGCGAGGCGTTAGGCGCCGGACGCGTGCGCGTGCTCGCACACTTCTTCGCGGAGTCGGTGGCGATCACGACGGTCGCCGGCGCGGTGGGAGTCGCTGCCGCGGCGCTCGCCCTTCGCCTGCTGGTGAGCCTCGGCCCCGCCGAGCTGCCGCGTCTCGCCGAGGTGCATGTCGATCCAGCGACGATCGCGTTCGCCGCGGTGGCGTCGCTCATCGTCGCTTGCCTGTGCAGCATCGTCCCGGCGCTGCGACTCGGCGGCGTGCCGCTGCTGCGAGCGCTGCGCGAGGGCGGGCGCGGCGGCACCGCGAGCAAGACGCAGCAGCGCGTGCGCGGCGGGCTCGTGGCCGCGCAGATCGCGTTCGCGCTCGTCGCGCTCGCGAGCAGTGGGCTGCTCATGCGCACGTTCCAGCGCCTCAACGCGGTGCGTCCCGGCTTCGACGTCGACGGCGTGGCGACGTTCTGGATGTCGCTGCCGCGGGCGCGCTACGCCAGCGACACCGCGGTGGTTCGCTTCTACGGCGCGCTGCTCGACCGCGTGCGCGCGCTGCCGGGCGTGCGCGCCGCGGGCATCACGTCGCGGCTGCCGCTCGAGACGAACGGGATGGACCAGGACCCGTTCTATCCGGAAGGCGACGCATCGTACGACAAGAAGATCCCGCCGCTGCAGCTCTACACGTGGGTCGACGGCGGGTACTTCCGCACGATGGGCATCTCGCTCGTCGCCGGGCGCACGTTCGGCTCGCTCGACTCGCAGCGGTCGGACGAGGCGATCATCAGCCAGGCGACGGCGTACCAGTTCTTCGGCGACTCGACGGGCCGGAGCGTCATCGGCAAGCGCTTCCGCGAGATCCCCAGCACGCCGTGGCGCACGATCGTCGGTGTCGTCGGCAGCACGCGGGACACGGCCCTCGCGGCCGCACCGTCGATGGTCGTCTACAGCCCGCAGGTGCTCGCGGCCTCGAGCGACGACAACGGACCGCAGAACACGATGGCGCTGGCGGTGCGCACCACGGGCGACGCGAGCGCGATCGTCCCGGCGGTGACGCGCGCCGTGCGCGAGCTCGATCCGTCGCTGCCGCTGTTCGACGTGCGCCCGATGCCCGCCGTCTTCCGCGCCTCCATGGCGCAGCTGACGTTCACGATCCTCGTGCTCGGGGCGGCGGCGCTCGTGACGCTCGCCGTCGGCGCGGTCGGCCTCTACGGCGTGATGGCGTACGTCGTCTCGCTGAGCACCCGCGAGATGGGCGTGCGGCTGGCGCTCGGCGCGAGCCCGCGCGCCGTGGTCGCGATGCTCACGCGGCAGGGCGTGCTCCTCGCCGGCGCCGGCATCGGCGTGGGGCTCGTGCTGTTCGCGCTCGTCGCGCGGTTCCTGCGCACGCTCCTCGTCGGCGTCGCGCCGGGCGACCCGCTCACGCTCGCCGCGACGTCGCTCCTCCTCGTCGCGATCGCGGCGCTCGCGAGCTGGATCCCCGCTCGCCGCACGGCACGGCTCGACCCGGCGGACGTGCTGCGAGTCGAGTAGCGAACCGCCGTCCGGCGGCGTCGTTCACGACTCCACGTACGTGTTTCTCGTAGGACTGAAGAAGGACTGAAGGAGGACAACTGCAAGGACCAACAACGAGAGTCGTTGGTCCTTCTTCAGTCCTTCTTCAGTCTTTCTTCAGTCCCACGGAAAACACGTACGTGGAGCCCAGCCCGGAGCGCCCGAGCCTAACGGTTCACCGACGACATGTCGGCGTACCGCTCCCCGGCGGCCTGGCCCACGGCGTCCAGCCGCGCCAGGTCGTCGGCGGTGAGCGGCACGTCGAGCGCGGCGACGTTCTGCTCGAGGTACGTGCGGCGCTTCGTCCCGGGAATGGGCACGATGTCGTCGCCCTGCGCGTGCACCCACGCGAGCGCGATCTGCGCCGGCGTCGCGCCCTTCGCGCGTGCCACCTGCTCGATGACGCCGACGATCGCGCGGTTGCGCTCGAGGTTCGCGCCCTGCAGCCGCGGCTGCGAGCGGCGGAAGTCGTCGGGCGGCAGCTCGTCCGGGGAGCGGAAGCCGGCGGCGAGGAAGCCGCGGCCTAACGGGCTGTACGGCACGAAGCCGACGCCGAGCGTGCGCAGCGTCGGCAGGATCTCCGCCTCCGGCTGCCGGGCCCAGATCGAGTACTCGGTCTGCAGCGCGCTCACCGGATGCGTCGCGTGCGCGCGGCGGATCGTGTCCGGCGCCGCCTCGGAGAGGCCGATGTAGCGCACCTTGCCCGCGCGGACGAGATCGCCCATCGCGCCGACGGTCTCCTCGATCGGCGTCTTCGGATCGACGCGGTGCAGGTAGTAGAGGTCGATGTGGTCCGTACCGAGCCGCCGCAGCGAGCCCTCGCACGCCTCGCGCACGTACTCGGGGCGGCCATTCAGTCCGCGGCGCGTCGGGTCGGCGGGGTCGCGCAGGATGCCGAACTTCGTCGCGATCACGGCCCGCTCGCGCCGGTCGGCGATCGCGCGCCCGACGAGCTGCTCGTTCGTGTACGGCCCGTACATGTCGCTCGTGTCGAGCAGCGTGACGCCCAGCTCGAGCGCCCGGTGGATGGTCGCGATCGACTCCGCGTCGTCCCGCCCGGCGTAGAAGTCGGACATGCCCATGCAGCCGAGCCCCTGGCGGGAGACGACGAGGCCCTGCGTGCCGAGTGTGGTGGTCTGCATGTGGTGCAAGCTACCGCATCGCACGCGGAGACGCGGAGAACGCGGAGTGGCGCCTCCGCTGTGTGAATGAACCGCAGAGGACGCAGAGGGCCGCAGAGAACATCAACAGCAAAGACCTGGGGATGAAAGGATCCCAGGATCCCTGAGGATCCTTTCATCCCCAGATCGCTTGCTGTTCGAAGAGGCAGTCCTCTGCGGCCCTCTGCGTCCTCTGCGGTTCGATCATGCAGCAAGGGTCGCCTAACGCTCCCTCACGGCGTCGCCGTCCCGGTCGCGCGCGCCATGAGGTACACCGCCCCGTCGGCCGGCGCCGTGATCCCGGTCCGTGCTCCCGTCCACCGTGCACGCGTGGTCGCGAAGATGTAGCGCGCGTCGAAGAGGTCGAGCGACGGACCGCCGCCGCTCACCCACCAGTCGACCGCGGCCCCCGTGCGCAGCGCGAACTGCGTGTCCCAGCCGACCGCCGCGCTGAGGTCGGGGATCTGCAGGTCGTAGCTCGTCGCGCCGCCGAGGAACCCGCTCGTGGCGTGCACCGTGGCGAAGCGCGCCGTCGTCGTCTGCGTGACGTCGAGCGACACGCCCGCCGCGTACTCAGCCGGGAGCGTGCCCTGCGCGCGCAGCCGCCCCGCCGGCGCGCCGGTGATCGCCGTCACCGTCGGCGCGGGCATCGCGGGACCGAACGCGATCGTGCGGTCGGCGAGCGTGTGCGCGTAGGCGATGATCTGCCGCGTCGCGCGTGGCTTCGCGACCGTGCTCACGGTGGCGATCACCTGGTGCAGGTCGCCCGCCACGAGCTGCGCCGCGGGCACGGCGTACACGGTCCGCGTCGTCACCGCGGCGTCGGTCTGCGGCACCGCGTGGAACAGTCCCACCGTGCCGGCGGCCGTGATGAGCTGCTGCGTCACGCTGAACGCCTGCGCGCCGGTGTTGCCGAACGTCCACGTCACCAGCTGCGGCGCGAACGCTTCGGTCGACGCGAAGTCGAGCGGCGGTACCGACGCCCCCGCGGCCGGGTTGATGCCTCGGCGGAGGATCATGCGGTTCGGCCCGAACACGATCGTGCCGCCGAGCGGCGTGCCCGTCGAGCGCACGGCGAGCAGGTCCAGCGGACCGTTAGGCAGGTTCTGGAGCGAGTACCCGCCGTTGCCCGCGCTCGAGCCGGACCACCAGCCCATGCTCGCGATCACGAAGTCGCTTCCCACGCCGGCGAACGTGCCGCTCGCCGTGCGCGTCGTGACGCCGGGATACAGCGCGCACTCGGCGGCGGCGAGCGCGGCGATCTCCTGCGCGGTGCCCTCGTAGAGCGTCGTGCGGAAGCCGCCGGAGTCGTTCGTCACGAGCGCGACCTGCGCCGTCGGCTGCGACAGGTCGAACGCGAACGTCGAGCCGTTCGGCACCACGCGCGTCCACGGCCCGCCGCCGTCCTTCACGGCGAAGAAGTAGCGCGGCGACCGCACGCCGTTCTCGCAGAACTGCCACTTGATCGAGCCGGTGGACGGTGGCGCGACCACGACGCGCAGCGTCACCGTACGCTCGCCGAGCCCGCCCGCCGCCGCGCCGCGGATCGTGACGTCGTAGCTGCCGTTCGGCGCGCCGCCGTTCAGGACGACGAGCGAGGCCGTCGAGCCGGTGACGTTCGTCGGTGTCACGCCGACCACGAGTCCGACCGGCAGACCGCTCACGCTGACCGCCACGGGACCGGTGAAGCCGGCGTTGCGCGCGATCGTGAGCACCGGCGTCGCGGGGAGGATCGTCGCCGGCAGCGCGAGGTACGACGACGCGCTGAGCGACATCGTGAACGGTCCCGGCACCGCGGCGGGCGGCGCGACGGTGAGCGCGAACGTCGCGGCCGATCCGGTCGCTCCGGTCGCCGTGCCCGAGACGCTCGCCGTCGCCGGCCCCGCGGCCGCCGTGCTCGACGCCGTGAGCGTGAGCGTGCTCGTCGTCTGTCCAGCGGCGATCTGGGCGGGGTCGAACGCCGCCGTCACGCCGTTAGGCAGGCCGGTCGCGGCGAGCGTCACCGCGCCGGTGAAGCTGCCGGTGCGGGCGAGCGTGACGGTGGCCGTGGTCGTGGCGCTCTGCGAGATGCTGAGCGTCGCCGGCGACAGGGCGAGCGTGAACCCGCCCGCCGTGCCGCCGCCCGTGCCGCCCCCCGTGCCACCGGTCGAGCCCCCGGTGGTGCCGCCCGGGGGCGGCGGCGTGACGCCGCCGTCGCTGCCCCCGCCGCCGCACGCGGCGAGTCCACAGGTGAGCAGCACGGCGCGGGCGGTACGAGCGGTGGAGGGGCGCATCGAGGATCCCGGGGCGCGGCGTGAAGCGCGCACCGCCGGGGTGTCGACGGCGCGCTCACCGCGCCTTGCGCAGAACCCCCGCGCGAGCCGTCATCGCGTCGGGCCGCGCACCGCGAGCGTCCGGGTCACGCGCACGTCGGCGGAGCTCCCGCCCACCTGCAGCTCCACCGGCTCGCTCTCCACCGCCCATGCGTGCCGCTCGGTGTTCCAGTAGGCGAGCGACCGCGCGGCGAGCGGGAACGACACCGTGCGCGTCTCCCCCGGCTTCAGCGACACGCGCCGGTAGCCGCGCAGATCCTTGATCGGCCGCTCCACCTTCGAGCCGGCGTGGCGCACGTACAGCTGCACGACCTCGTCCCCCGCTCGGCGGCCGGTGTTGGTCACGTCGACGCTCACCGTCACCGTGCCGTCGCTCGCCAGCGACGGCGCGCTCGTGCGGAGGTTCCTGTACGCGAACGTCGTGTAGCTCAATCCGTAGCCGAAGGGAAAGAGCGGCGTCCCCTTGAAGAAGCGATACGTGCGCCCCTGCATCGCGTAGCTCGTGAACGGCGGCAGGTCGGTCGTGTCCTTGTAGAACGTGACGGGCAGTCGGCCGCCCGGGTTGTAGTCGCCGAACAGCACGTCGGCGATCGCCTGGCCGCCCGCCTGTCCGGGGTACCACGCCTCGACGATCGCGGGGACGTTCGCCTGCGCCCAGTTCACGGCGAGCGCGGATCCGTTCAGCAGCACGAGCACCGTCGGCTTGCCTAACGCCGTCACCTGCTCGAGCAGCCGCTGCTGCGGCGCCGGCAGGTCGAGCGTCGTGCGGTCGCCGCCGCGGAAGCCGGGGATCTGCACGCGCATCTCCTCGCCCTCCAGGTTCGCCGTGAGGCCGAGGAACAGCACGACCGCGTCGGCCTGGCGGGCGACGCCTAACGCTTCCTCGGCCAGCGTCTCGCCCGGCGGCGACCAGACGAGCTGCATCTCCGCCTCGCCGTACGACTCCTGCGCGTCGACGCGCAGCCGGTACGTGCGCCCACCCTCGAGCGTGACGGGCGGCGACTGCACGAGCCGCGGGTCGGGGAACTCGCCGTCGCGCGACGGATAGACCGAGCGCACGATCACGCTGTCGTCGAGCGCGAGCGTGAACTTCATCGTCCCGATGAGGCCGAGCCGATACGTGCCGCTCTTCGGCGGCGTCAGCGTCGCGGTCCACCGCACGCCGAAGTCGTCGGGGTTCATCCCCGCCCGCGGCGCGGCCTCGTGCCAGTTCACGTCGAGCGTCGTGTCGGTCGCCGTCTCCGCCGGCGCGCCCGTCATCGCACGCCCGGCGAAGTACTCGGCCCGCAGCCCCGGCCGCCCGTCCGCCGACAGCGCCGTCGATGGCACGACGCCGAGCACCGGGAATCCCTCGGCGAGGTCGGAGCCGCGCGCGGTGAGCACGCGCGTCGACTTCGCGACGGCCTCGCGGATCCCGCGCAGCGGCGTGACCGGATCCTTCGGGATGCCGTTGTAGTTGCCGAGCAGCATGCGCCAGTTGTCGGCGTTCGGCCCGATGACGGCGATCGTGCCGAGGTCCTTGCGCAGCGGCAGTGTGTTGCGGTCGTTCTTCAGCAGCACCATCGACTCGCGCGCCACCTGCCGGGCGAGCGCGCGGTGCTCCGGCGAGTCGACCGTGGAGTACGGGATCTGCGCCCACTTCACGCGCGCCGGCGGATCGAACATGCCGAGCTTCATGCGGGCGAGGAACAGTCGTCGAAGCGAGACGTCGATCTCGCGCTCGGTGATGAGCCCCTGCTGCACCGCCTGCGCGAGGTTCGGGTACACGCGACCGCAGTCGAGGTCCGTGCCCGTCTTCACGGCGAGCGCCGCGGCGGCGGGTGCGGTGCTGACGTCCTTGTGCCGGAGATAGATGTCGTCGATCGCGCCGCAGTCGGAGACGACGTAGCCGGGGAACTTCCACTCGCCGCGCAGCACGTCCTTCAGCAGCAGGTCGCTCGCGCACGCCGAGTGGCCGTAGATCGCGTTGTACGCGCACATCAGCGAGTACGCGCCGCCGTCCCGGATCCCCATCTCGAAGTGCGGCAGGTACGTCTCGCGCAGGTCGCGCTCGCTCACCACGGCGTCGAACTCGTGGCGCTCCGGCTCGGGCCCCGAGTGCACGGCGAAGTGCTTCACGGTGGCGACGGTCTTCAGGTATGTCGGGTCGTCGCCCTGGAGTCCCTTGATGAACTGCACCGCGAGGTGGCCGGTGAGCCACGGGTCCTCGCCGTACGTCTCCTGTCCGCGTCCCCACCGCGGGTCGCGGAACAGGTTGATGTTCGGCGACCAGATCGTGAGGCCCTGGTAGCGCGCGTGGCTGTCGTGGCGCAGGTACTCGTGGTGCTTCGCGCGCGCCTCGTCGGAGATGACGGTCGCCATGCGGAAGACGAGCGGGTCGTCCCACGTCGCGGCGAAGCCGATCGCCTGCGGGAACACCGTCGCGAGCCCCGACCGCGCGACGCCGTGCAGCGCCTCGTTCCACCAGTTGTACTCCGGCACGCCGAGTCGCGGGATCGCCGGCGCGACGTCCTTCATCTGCTGCACCTTCTCGTCGAGCGTCATGCGCGACACGAGATCGGCGGCGCGCTGCTCGAACGGCAGGTTGGGATTCTGGTAGGGCGCCGGCGACTGCTGGGCGGCGGCGGTCGATGCTGTGAGGAGCAGGGCGGCGGCGGCGAGCGTGCGCATCGTCTCGTGAGGGCGGGGGCTGGTCGTTGGCACGTTCCAAACGTGGCGGGCGATGCGGGGGAGCGCCAGCGGCGATGCGGGGTGAGGCGAGGGCAACTGCCCTGGGGATCCAAGGGCGATCCGGTGGGATCTCGGGATAGGCTGGAGGCTCGAGCCGCGAGCCTATCCCAGGATCCTTTCGGTCGCCGTCGGATCCCCAGGGCTGTGCTTTTCCCAGGACCGTTAGGCGACGGCTATCGGGCTCACTCTTCGTGCGCCCTGATCAACCGCTTCGGCGCCGTCATCCGCCACGCGTCGCGCAGCAGCTCGCCGAGTTCCTCCCAGTCGACCGCGCCGTCGAGGTACACGCCCACCCAGCCGCTCGTCCCGACGTACGGCGGTCGGAAGAACCGGTGGGGATAGGCGTGGATCATGAGGTCCTGGTTCTCGGGCGACGCCTTCACCCACACCGCCTCGCGCCCCTGCGTGTGGTGCGTGCCGACCGACGCGTGCATCGCGAACAGCTTGTTGCGCACGCGGAACGTGGGCTCGCCCCATGCCTCCACCTCGTGGGCCTCGGGCAGCGCGAGCGCGAGCTTGCGCAGGCGAGTGAGCGGACGCGGGGGCACGTGCCTAACGAATGCGCCCGGCCGCGCGGTCCACCCGCAGATCCGTGACGAGGAGGTCGAGGTTGTGGTTCACGCGCACGCCGACGACGCCGTCGGTCGGGATGCGGAGGTCGGCGCGGGCGAGCGCGCGCACCACGCGGTCGTTCGCGACGAACCACACCGAGTCGACGTCGACGCGCACCGCGAGGCGGTTCGTCGCCGCGCCGTCGCCCGCGCGCTCGCGGTGCACCGCGGGGTGCACGGTCCACGGCACGAGCGCCGTCGGGCGCGCGTCGGACGTGCGCCGGCTCACGAGGATGCCGCCGTCCTGCGGACGGACGACGAAGTACAGGTACCGCTCGCGTCCATCGTCGAGATGCGCGCCGCCGACGAGCAGCCCGTACGCCTCGTGCGCCATGCCGCGCGTCTGCGTGAACGTCGCCGATACGGTGAACCGCCCGCTCGCGACGTCGCTCGCGCGCCAGTAGATCGCGGCCGGTCCGGAGCGCACGCGCACCCCGCCCGCGACGGCCTGCACGTCGACGTCGGTCGCGCGTGGCGGCGCGGGCGCGGGGCGTCCGGCGCGCGCGACGATCGGATCGAAGCGCATCGCCCACCCTGCCGGCATGCGACCGCTGCCGCTGACCTTGTGCGTCGGGTCGCTGTACGGCCCGGCCCCCACGCCGATCGACTGCGCGCCGGCGGGCGTCACGAGTGTCAGAAGCAGGAGGACGGCGGAGCGCACCCGGAATACTTGGCGCGTGGCACGGGCGGGCGCCAGAGTGTGCGCAGCCACCCCATCGTCTCGTCCATCATGCGCGCCCAGTCCTCGCCGGACACGAGATGCTCGGCGCCCGCCAGCTCGACGTAGCGTGCGCGCATCGTGTCGGGCAGCGTGTCATGGAACCGACGCGCCTCCTCCGGCGGCACGCTCGCGTCGCGCTCCGCGGTGACCGAGAGCAGCGCGACGTCGCGGAACGCGTCGGGGCGACGGTGTGGGCTCTCCATGTCGTCGGGCCACACCGGGGAGCCGAGCAGCGCGACGACGGCGCGCAGCGTCGGCATGCGGAGCACGGCGCGATACGCGACGTAGCCGCCGAGCGAGATGCCGACGAGCGACACACGGGCGGGGTCGGCGAGCCCCTCGGCCGCGAGCGCCGCGACGAGCGCCGGCGTCTCGTCCGCCGTCGCGGCGGCGATCGACAGCATGAAGCGGAACACGCTCCCCGGCGGCCCCGCGCGCGCCGCGGCGAGCCGCGCGTCCCAGTCGGCGAACCGCCGCGCGCCGTGCCCCACCGCGTCGACGCCGGCGGCGCGGAAGCCCAGCGCCGCAACGCGGGCCAGCTCCGCGCGATGCGATTCCTTCGCCGCCGAGAAGCCGTGATGCCACAGCACGAGCGGCGGTGCGGCGACGTCATCGGGCGCGGCGAGCAGCAGCGGCACGCCGGCGACGGTGCGCTCGGTGAACGAGACGGGACCGGTCATCCGTAGGATCCGAGCGCGTTAGGCGGTTCAGTGAGTCCACCCGTGCGTGCCGCGCGACCCGAAGCGGGCATCACGACACTGCCGGATCCCGCTCCAGCGCGCGCGCGAGCCGCTCGCCCCCGCTGAACCAGTTCGCGCGCACCGCGCGCTCGCACGCCGCGCCGTCGCCCTTCGCCACGGCGTGAATGAAGGCCGCGTGCTCGCGGAACGTGGCGCGGAAGTCGGGGCCGATGAGCGGCGCGTACATCCACTCGTAGCGGTCGAGGCGCGGCCGCACGGTGTCGAGCAGCGCGCGCGTCGCCGGACCCGCGCACGCGTCGAGCAGCGCGTCGTGCACCGCGTCGTGGCACTCGAACAGTAGGTCGTAGTCGAGCGGGCGTCGACGCGTCGCCTCGCGGAACGCGCGCTCGCGGCGCCGCAGCTCGGCGGCGAGCGCGCGGCGCGCGGCGGGGGCGAGGGTCGCGACGTTGCGCGCGGCGATGCCCTCGAGCGCGCCCGCCGCGCGATACAGCTCGAGCGCGTCGGACGCGCTCACCGGCGGCACCGCGACGCGCGGCCGCGCGCCGCCTCCCGCGCGCGACAGCAGCCCCTCGGCCAGCAGCCGGTGCATCGCGGCGCGCGCCGGCGTGCGGCTGATGCCGAAGCGCCCCGCCAGCTCGGCCTCCGACACGCGGGCCGCCGGGGCGAGCCGACCGCGCACGATGAGCGCGCGCAGCCGCCGGTACGCATCCGCGTGGGCGGCGTCGCTGTCGGGCGCGGAGAGCGTCGCGGTGGCGGTGGTGGGCATCGGTGGGTGGCGGAAAGGGATACCAATAAGGTATACCTTTTTCGCGCCAGCGGAAACCATTCCGGGGTCGGTCGCGTCCTAACGAGGAGGCGGCCGCGCCGCGGCCGCGCCGGACCCCCACCCCCCGCCCGATGCACCGCTCCATCCGACTGCGCCTCCTCCTGGCCGTGGCGATCGCGCCGGCCGCCCGCGCCCAGGCGCCCATGGCCGCCGCGCCGACCGTCGATGCGCCGACGCGCCGCGACGTCGTCGACTCCATCGGCGACCGCCTGCGCCGCTACTACGCCGACGCCGACACGGGCCGGCTCATCGCCGAGCACCTCGAGCGGCGCGCGAAGGCGGGCGCGTTCGACACGCTGACGAATGCGCTGCGCTTCGCCGACGTGCTCACGCGCGAGCTGCAGGTGGTCAACGGCGATCGGCACCTGTACGTGCGCTACGCGCCCGACGATCCCGGCATGCGGCCCGGGCCCGAGGGGATTCGCATGCTCGCGCGCGCGGGCGGTGGTGGACGCGAGCCGTCGCCGGCCGCGATCGAGAGCGCGCGCCGCGCGCACTGGGCGCTCGGCCGGCTCGACGTGCTGCCCGGCAACGTCGGCTACATGGACGTGCGCGGCTTCGCGTCCGGGCCCGGCGTCGACGACGCGATCGTGAACGCGCTGCGCTACCTCGACGGCACCGACGCGATGATCATCGACCTGCGCCGCAACGGCGGCGGCAGCGCGGAGTCGGTGAACATGCTCCTGAGCCACTTCACGACCGCCGACACCGTCGCGTCGCTGCGCGTCTCGAACCGCTCGGGGCAGGAAGCGTTCACGCGCTACACGCTCGCGCGCGTCCCCGGTCCGCGGCGGCCGGACGTGCCGCTGTTCGTGCTGACGAGCGGTGTCACCGCATCGGCCGGCGAGGACTTCGCGTTCGTGGCGAAGAACCTCGGCCGCGCGAAGCTGGTCGGCGCCGTGACGGCGGGCGCGGGGCGCAACAACGCGCAGCTCGACGTCGGCCACGGCTTCGGCGCGTCGATCTCGTTCTCGCGCGTGCAGGACCCGCGCACGGGCAAGGAGTGGGAGCGCGTCGGCGTGCAGCCCGACGTCGCGGTCGATGCGACGCGCGCGCTCGACGTCGCGCACGCGATGGCGCTCGCGGCGATCGCCGAGCGCGAGCCGGCGCCGCCGCGCAAGCAGCTGCTCGCGCTGCTGCGCGAGGCCGTGCTCGCGCAGTCCGAGCCGCGTGCGGTGTCGCCGGAGCTGCTCGCGTCGTACGCCGGCACGTACGCGAGCGGCCGTATCGTGACGCTCGACGCCGGCCGCCTGCTGTGGAGCCCCCGCCCCGGCGCGCTGCCGGAGCCGCTCGTGCCGCTGTCCGATTCGACGTTCGCGCAGGGCGCGCTCCGCATCGCGTTCGAGCGCGACGCCGGCCGCGTCGCGCGCCTGCGGCTCACGTCCCCGGGCGACGTCGTGACGTTCGCGCGCGTGCCGTGAATTGAACCGCAGAGGACGCAGAGGGCCGCAGAGGACTGCCAAGACGAGTGCAGTCCTCTGCGGCCCTCTGCGTCCTCTGCGGTTCGATACGAACAGCGCCTAACGCGCCCGAATCCTCCGGTACCGCGCGTTCAGCAGCTCGTACACCCCGTACGCCACAAGGCCCAACGCGATCGCGGCGAGCGGAAGGCGGCCGAGCCGCGCGACCTCACGGAGCGCGTCGCCGATGCCGCCCGCCTCGCCGGGCGAGTGGTGCAACGCCGCACGCGTGAGCAGCAGGCCGATGGCGCCGAACACGATCCCGCGCGCCGCGATCCCCACGCGGCTCACGCCGATCACCCACCGTCCGGCCTCCGCGGACATGCGGCCGAGGTCGAGCTGCTTGCTCAGCTTCGCGGCGGCGGCGCGCCAGATCTGCCACGCGCCGTATCCGATGAGCGCCGCGGCGGCGGCCCACACGAGCGCCTCGCCAGCGGGAAGGTCGAGCGCGCGCGCCGTCCATCCTTCAGCCTTGCCGCCGCCGCCGTCCGACGAGCCGCCGTTGCGGAGCGCGATGCGCGCCGCGCTCACCGCGAGCGCACCGTGCACCACCGCGCGCGCGACGAAGCTCGCGCGGACCGCGATCCCCTTCGCGTCGCTGCCGTGCCCCTCCGGGTCCGCGATCGCCTCGATCACGCGCCAGATCGCGTGACCGAGCAGGCCGAGCGCGATGACGGCGAGCAGCGCGCGACCGAACGGCGCCGCGACGACGGCCGCCATCGCGCCGCGCTGGTCGGTGGTGCGGCCGCCGTCGCCGAGCGCGGCGCGGGCCGCGAGCAGGCCGACGGTGGCGTAGAGCACCGCCTTCGCGGCATAGCCGACGCGCGCCAGGCGCTCGACCCACGGGGCGGCGGCCGCGGAGGCCTGGGAGGTGACGGGCATGCGGCGCGCCTGAAGCGAGGAGCGTGCCCCGGAGCGCCCGAAGCGTGACGCGCGACGCGTGCGCTCGGGCCTGTCGCGCGTCGGATTGGTACCGCGGCGCGCTCGGCGCGTAGCACCTTGGGCGAAGGGGGGGGAGCCCCCCCTGGTAACTGCGATCCCGCGCGTGACGCCTAACGCTCCCGCCGCACCAGCCGCTTCAGGTGCGACAGCGCCGGCACGCGCGCCACGGCCGCGGCACCGTACTGCGTCTCGACGAGCGTGAGCGCCTCGGCGGTGAGGCGGCGCAGCGTGACGAAGCTCGCCACGAGGCGGCGCAGCGGCTCGTCGCCCGCCGCCTTCGCCCGCGCGAGGAGCGCGCGCAGCTCGTCGTCGGTGAGGCCCGACGCGTCGTCGGGGGCGAGGCCGTCGGTGAGGGGAATGTCGGAGGGCATGTCGGCGCGGGTGAGGTCGGACCCCACCCGCACCGCGACTACCGGGCCACGCCCATCGGCCCGGCGCCTATCGCGCCAGCGCCGCCGCCTGTCCGAACGCGCGCACCGCCGCGCCGATCTGCGGGTCGAGCTGCGCGTCGGCGCGATACCAGCCCGCCTCGCCCCATCTCGCCGCCGCCACCGCGCGCACGAGCGCGCGCTGCAGCCGCGCGTCGGCCGCGGTGTCGGTGGGGATCGCCACCCCCTGCTTCGCGGCGAACGCGCGGAAGTCGGCGATCGCCTCGGCCGGCAGCGAGGGGGTGACGTGCAGGAACGCGTCGAGCGACGCGAGCGCGGTCGCGTGCGCCTCCACGTACCCGCCGACCCACGCCAGCACGAGCGACTGCTCGGCCACGCGCGTGGCCCACGCCGGTACGTCGGGCGCCGGGTCGAGCGGCACGTCGGGATACACGCCGCCGCCGCCGTACACCACGCGCCCCGCGTCCGTCCGGCACGACGGGCGCCCCGCCGTGTCGCGGTCCGCGCTCGCCAGCCGGTAGTACTCGTGGCGCGAGATCGTACGATACTCGCGCTGCACCACGCGCCCGCACGGCGTGCGCACGCGGCCCACCACGAGCTCGATGATCGATCCGTCGGACAGCGGGAAGCCGCGCATGAGCAGCGACTTGCCGAAGCTCGGCCGCCCGACGACGAGCGCGCGGTCGTGGTCCTGCAGCGCGCCGGCGACGAGCTCCGACGCGCTCGCCGTGCCGCCGTTCACCATGACGACGATCGGATAGCGCCGCTCGCTCCGCCAAAACGAGCGCGACACGCGTCCGGTGTCGGTGGTCTCCGCCTTGCGCCCCTCCGCCGTGTAGACGATCGCGCCGTTAGGCAGGAACTCGCCGGCGACGTGCGCGGCTTCGGCCACGCTGCCGCCGCCGTTGTCCCGCAGGTCGAGCACGAGTCGCGTCATCCCCTGCTTCTCGAGCCGGCCGAGCGCATCGTGCAGATCCTCCGCCACCCGCTCGTTCATGAACGTCGTCACGCGCACGTAGCCGGTGGTCGAGTCGAGCAGCACCGCGACCGGCACGGCGGTCGCCTCGCCGCTTCGCTCCCGGCGCACGCGACGCTCGAGCCGCACGAGCGAGCCATCCTGTCGCCGCCGCTCGATGCCTAACGCCACCTCGCTCTCCTTCGCGCCGGCGAGCGCGATCGCCAGCTCCTCGCTGCTCTCGGCGAGCACGTGCTGGCCGTCGATCGACACGAGCTCGTCGCCCGGGAGGATGTCGAGGCGGCTCGCCGCGGTGCCGGCGGCGACGCTCGCCACGACCGGCGCGCCGCCGACGAACGTGAAGTCCACCGGCACCGGCACGAGCTTGCCCGCGCGCAGCTGCTCCTCCTTGCCCGGCACGAGCCGCACCGCGGGAATCACGAACGAGTGCGGGTCGGCGGCGCGCACCATCCCCTCGATCGCCGCGACGAGCAGCTCGTGCGTGTCGAGCGAGTCGGGGTGGTTCACGCGGATCTGGTTCAGCACCTGCGAGAACATCTGCAGGTCCTCGTACGCCGACCGCGCGCGCACGGGACCGCCCGCCGTCGCCTGCGCGGCGAGCGGCGCGCCGACCAGCAGGCCGGCGGCGATGAGCGCGGCGCGCCTCACGGCTTCGCCGCCGCGGTGAGCGCCGCCACGCGCTGCTCCACGAACTCGCGCTGCGCGTCGTGACGGCTCGCGCGCGCGAGGAACGCGCGGTACGCGGCGAGCGCCTCGTCGGTGAAGCTCGCCGCCTCGTAGATGCGGCCGATCGTCACGTGCGGCAGCGCGTAGTACGGCTCGAGCTCCGCCGCCGTCTTCAGCTCCGTGAGCGCGTCGTCGGCCTTGCCGCGGATCATCACCATCGCCGCGCCGACGAGCGCGTGCACGTACGCCTCGTCGGGCGCGATCTGCGACGCGAGCGTCAGCTCGCTCAGCGCCGCCGCCGTGTCCTGCGCGGTGAGCGCCACCATGCCGAGCCGCACGTGCGCCGGCCAGTACGACAGATCCTCCTGCAGGGCGCGCCCGTACGCCTCGCGCGCGGCGCCCACGCTGTCCTGCTGCTCCAGCAGCATGCCGATCGCCTGCTCGAGCACCGCCTTCGAGTTGTACAGCACCACGACGTCCTTCGCGTCGCGCGCCCGCAGCTCGACGAGCGCCTGCCGGAACTCCGCGATCGCGCTGTCGGCGTTCGCGCGTTGACCGAAGATGCGGCCGCGCTCCACGCGCAGGTCGGCCTTCTCCTTCGTCTCCTTCATGGCCGACGCGTAGTTCGAGAGCGCCGCGGAGAAGTCGCCGCTCCCGTACGCCATCCAACCGCGCATGTACGGGCCGGCCCGCGACAGCCAGACGTCGATCGCGTGGTTGATCTCGACGGACGACGGCTGCTGGCCGCCCTCCTGCCGCGCCGCGTGCTCGATCGCGCGCGTCCAGTACGTGCGCAGCATCTCGAGGTCGAGGCGCCGGTACAGGAACGGGTTCAGCATGACGGCGCGCAGCTGCAGCGAGTCCAGGGCGCGCATCCCCTTCGACGCGCCGCGGCGGGTGCCGCGCATCAACTCGTTCATCAGCCCGTCCTGGCTCAGCAGGAGGGCGACGCGCCGACCGTAGAACGCGTCGGCGAGGCCGGGGTCGATCCGCATCGCCCAGTAGAACGCGTCCGCCGCGCTGCCGGGATCGACGGCGACGTTCCGCATCCCGTACTCGAGGTACGCGTGGGCGTCGTTGGTGTCGGCGACGTCGCCGAGGCGGGGGCGCTTCGGGAGGGAGGCGGGACGCTGGGCCGGGAGGGAGGGGACCAGCAGGACGGCCGCCAGGAGGGCGGCGAGCAGACGGCGCATGCGGCGGGAACGGCGGGGAGGATGCCCCCGGGACCGCGCGCCAGCGTCGGCACGCCCTGTTCCCGGGGGCTCCTCCCAATCTTACCGTTCAGCCCGCTTTTGTCACGAACACCGTTCGGCGAGCCGAGCCTGCCGGCTCAGGGGGCGCTCATCGACACGACGATCGCGCCCGCGCCGTGGTCCAGCCCCCATCGGGCGGACGCCGTGATCCCGTCCACGAACTCGATCTTCGTGATGCCGAGCGACGACAGCTCGCGCAGCGCGCTCACGCCGCCCTGCATCCGCGTGGTGCCGAGGTAGACCTGGATCTCGCTCGGCTTCTGGAACGAGTCGACGCCGCGCGTCTGCAGCCACCGCGGGCGCAGGCTGCTCACGAGGTCGAACACGTTCGGGATGTGGGCGTTCGAGATCTCGTCCGCGGTGAGCGTGTTCGTGCGCGCCCCGCGCTGCGAGCGACTCGACGCCTCCGTCTGCGGGGCGGGGCTCGACGGGCTCTTGGCGCCACCACTCGCGCACGCGACGGCGGCGAGCAGGACCCCGGCGGTGAGCCACCGCGACGGGCGGGGGTGGGACCGGATGGACATCGAAGGAGGGGCTGGGGGAATGCGTAGCGGGCGCGAGCGCGGCGCCGTTCCGTCAATCATGCAGGCGGTCACGCCACGTGCAACCCGCCGAGCAGCGCGCGCAGCCCGAGCCACGCGAGCACGATCCCGCCGACGAGCAGCGCCGCGAGCCCGAGGAGCACGAGCACGACGACGGCGCGGCTCGCGGCGCGCGTCGCCGCCGGCGCCTCGCCGTGCCGCTGCAGCAGCGCGACGTTGCGCGAGTTCGCGCGCCACGCGACGTCGAACACGTCCCCGATCACCGGCACGGCGCCGAGCACCGTGTCGATGGCGACGTTGAGGAGCATGCGCGTGAGCAGCGCCGGCGACGCGCCGCGGCGCGCGGCGGCGAGCACGATGTAGCCGGCGAGCGCCGCCCCCGCGACGTCGCCGATGCCGGGCACGAGCCCGATGACCGCGTCGAGCCCGACGCGCACGTTCGTGCCGGGGATGCGCACCGCAGCATCGAGCGCGCGCGCGAGCGCCGCGAGCCGCTCGCGGTCGTCGGGCACGACGGCTCGGCGCTCAGCCACCGAGCACCCGCTCCGCCGCCTCCGCCGACGTCACGACGGGCACGACCTCGAAGTCGACGAGGTCGGACCACCGCGCGATCCACGCGTCGAGCGCGGCGCGGTCGTCGCACTCCATGACCTGGTAGCAGCCGCGCAGATCGTCGGTCACCCAGCTCGCGACGTAGCGCAGCCCCTCCGGCGCGAGCCGCCCGCGCTCACGGAACCGCTCGTACACCGGGCGCGCCTGCCCGTCGCGGAACGTCTCCAGGACCATGAACAGCATGCGCCGGGTGCCTAACGGTGGAGCGACGTCAGCACGGCGTGCCGTCGCGCGCGTCGAGCCGGAACGGATACCAGCCGCCGGGCGGATCCTCGTCGGCCTCGCCGGCGATCTCGTCGTCGGTGATGATCTCCACGCGCACGCCGTCGGCGGCGATCTGCGGGCTGGTCCACCGCACGCTGCCGTCGGCGTCGACGCGCGTGACGTCCTCGCCGGAGGCGATGTAGAGCGCGTCGGTGGAGCGGTGCAGGCTCACGAAGTACGATCGCAGCGTGATGGTCCGGGGCGCACCCGGCCACGGCGGCACGAGGTGCACCTCGTGCCCGAAGCCGACGGCGAGCAGGTCGCCGATCTCCAGCGCCTGATGATACACGTAGAGCTGCGCGCCCGGCGCGGCGTACAGGTCGAGCCGCATCTCGGGCGCGCTGCCACGCTGCACGAGGCAGTGCAGGTCCGGCGGGCCCGTGCGCACGGAGCCGAGCGCGTGCGCGGGCACGTCGACCCAACGTTCGGGCGCCGTGCGGCGGAAGGTGACGGAGCGGCTCAATCGTCACCCGGGCTCGTTCACGATCGCGAGCGAGAAGCCGTCGTAGCCCTTCGCGCCCACGGTCTGCACCACGGTCGCGCTCACGCGCGGCTCGGCGGCGAGCGCCTCGGCGAACCGTTGCACGCCGCGCACGTTCGCGTCGGTCGTCGCCGGATCGGCCACCGCGCCGCCGCGCACGACGTTGTCGACGATGATCACGCTCCCGCGCCGCGACAGGCGCAGCGCCCACGCGAAGTAGTCGGGGATGTTCGCCTTGTCGGCGTCGATGAACACGAGGTCGAACGGCGCGCGTCCTTCGGCGGCGATCTGCGGCAGCGTGTCGAGCGCGCGGCCGAGGCGTAGCTCGACGAGCGTCGTTAGGCCGGCACGCGCGAGGTTCGCCCGCGCGACCTCGGCGTGCTTCTCGTCGGCCTCCAGCGTGACGAGCGACCCGCCGTCAGGGAGCGCGCGGGCGAGCCAGATCGTGCTGTAGCCGCCGAGCGTCCCGAGCTCGAGGACGCGGCGCGCGCCGATCATGCGCGCGATGAGGTGGAGCAGCTTGCCGAGCGCCGGCGTCACCTGGATCGCCGGGAGTCCCGCCGATTCGCTGGCGGTGAGCGCGGCGTCGAGCACCTCGTCCGGCGGGAAGAGCAGGTCGCCGAAGTACCGGTCGACGGCGGTCCACACGTCCTGACTCATGTCGCGCGCGTGCGTGACGCAATGAGAGGGAAAGGATGAGCAAGCCGCTGGAATATGGTCGCGCTCGCAACGCAGGCGCGCCAGGGCGGTGCAACGGCGGATGCACGAATCGCGTGACGCACGCCGCATCCCGGCGCGCGCGCCTCGAGCTAGTCGAGCTCGGGACGCAGGTCGGTGACGTGCACCGGCACCCGCTCGGCGAGCGCGCGGGCGACGAGGGTGCGGTGGCAGTGCGCGGGGTCGGCCTCGAAGCACAGCAGCGCGACGTGGCGGCCGCCGCGCACGAGCTCCTCGAGGCGGTGCAGGTCCTCCTGCGCTTCCCACGTCGCGAGATGCTCGCCGAAGATGCGGTGCATCTCCTCGTGCTTCCCGCTGCGCGCCGCCGCGCGGCCGTCCGCTGGGGTGCCGAGTCCGCGCAGGTGGAGGTACTCGATGCCGGCGCCGTCGAGGTTCGCGGCGAGCGCGGTCTTGGAGAACCCCGCGCGGCGCGAGCTCGCGACGGCACGCACGTCGACCAGCAGGTCCACCTTCTCGCCGGCGAGCGCGGCGAGGAAGCGGTCCATGGTGGTGCCCTGGTAGCCGATCGTGGCGACCGGGTGGACGGCTTTCTTGTTAGGCATGTGGCTCGGCGATGGTCTGCGGACAAACCTAGCCGAGCCGCAGCCGAATCACCTGCTCCAGGGCGGCGCGACCCCGACGGAGCGGGCGTACGCGATGAGCTGCCCGAGGTGCTCGTGGAGGTCGCCGGTCATGCCGAACGCGGCGCGGGGGAGCGTGGTGTTCCACGGCCGGTAGGTGCCGGTGAGGCTCGCCGGCGCGACGCCGGAGAGCTGCGCCTTGCAGTGCGTCCACGACTTGTCGAGCTCCGCGAGCACGAGCGACTTGTCAGCGATCTTCTCCAGCCGCGGCAGCGCCTCGCGCGGCGCGCCGAAGTCGGCGGGCGCCTTCGCGGCGACGGACATCGGCGCGAAGTAGTACCACTCGCCGGCGACGTGCATCAGCGCCTCGGAGATCGACCGCACCCCCGGCGCCGGCCGCCACGCGTACTTGTCGGCGGGGATCGCCGTCGCGAGCGCGACGATCTTCGCGTGCAGCGTGTCGAGATCGGCGAGGTACTGGTCGCGCAGGTACGCGGCGGCCCGCACGTCCATCACGTCGCCACCGTCCTGCGCGAGCGCGGGACGCTTCGGCGTGGCGACGAGCAGACCGGCGACGATGATCGTCGGGAGGAGACGGCGCACGGGGACTCCTTGTGAGGGGTGCGCCCAAGCTAGGAACGGGCCGGGTGGGAGACCCGCGGGATGTGGCGAAAGGCCGGACGAGCGTGATGAACGGCGGACACCTAGCGGCGGGACGCCTGAGGGCGGGACGTCAACGGCGGGACGTGAACGGCGGGACGTCAACGGCGGGACGTCAACGGCGGGACGTCAACGGCGGGACGTCAACGGCGGGACGTGAACGGCGGGATGTCTCCCGCAGCAAATCGTCCCGCCGTATTCGTCCCGCCGTATTCGTCCCGCCGTCAGTCGTCCCGCAGTAAGGTGTAAGGCTACCAATCCGTCGGCACGTAATCCTTCAGGAAGTTCCCCCACACGTGCTCTCCCGTGTTGAACCCGGCGATGATCGGGTCCACGATGCGGGCCGCGCCGTCGACGATGTCGAGCGGCGGATGGAAGCGGTGCTCCGCCGTCTTCCGCTCCGCGATCTCGATCGGGTCCTCGTCGGTCACCCACCCGGTGTCCACGGCGTTCATGTGGATGCCGTCGGCGTGGTAGTCGGCCGCGGACGTGCGCGTCATCATGTTCAGCGCCGCCTTCGCCATGTTCGTGTGCGGGTGGCGCGTCGTCTTGAAGCGGCGGTAGAACTGCCCCTCGACCGCCGACACGTTCACGACGTGCTTGTCGCGCTCCGGCGTGCGCAGCATGAGCGGCTTGAGGCGCGCGTTCAGCAGGAACGGCGCGACCGCGTTCACGAGCTGCACCTCGAGCAGCTCCACGCTCGGCACCTCGTGCATGCGCATGCGCCACGAGTTGTGGCCGCGCAGATCCACCTGCTGCAGATCGCCGTCGAGCCGTCCTTCGGGGAACAGGTCGCGCTGCGCGAGCAGCTCGTCGGGGAGCAGCGGCACCTGCGACAGCGCCGCCGCGTGCGTCATCCCCGCCGCCTCGACCACGCCGGCGAGCTGGCGCACGGCCGCGGATCCGTTAGGCGCCGACCCGTTAGGCGCGGTGCCCTCCGGCAGCATGTGGTAGCCGCGCAGCCCCTCGTAGTCGCCGAGGAGGCGCCGCACGTGCTCGGGCTGGTGCGCCAGCGGCCCCGTCTCCGCGTCCATCATGTGGCGATAGAAGTCGGGCGGGCGCCGGACGGTCTGGCAGGCGTTGTTGACGATGAAGTCGAGCCGGTCGCGCGTCTCCATCAGGTGCGTGCAGAACGCCTCCACGCTCGGCGTGTGCCGCAGGTCGAGGCCGAAGATCTGCAGCCGGTGTCCCCACTCCGCGAAGTCCGCCTCGCGCGCATAGCGCGCCGCCGAGTCGCGCGGGAAGCGCGTGGTGACGATGAGCGACGCGCCGGAGCGGAGCAGCTTGAGCCCCGCCTGGTAGCCGATCTTCACGCGCCCGCCGGTGAGCAGCGCGACGCGGCCGCGGAGGTCGGCGAGCTCGCTGCGCTTCGCGTAGTTGAACGCCGCGCACTCGGGGCAGAGCTGGTCGTAGAAGAAGTGGACCTGCGCGAAGTCCCGCTTGCAGATGTAGCAGTTCTGCGTCTCGTGGATCTCGCGGTGGTCGTCGTCGACGGTGCGCTGCTCGAAGTCGACGGGCGCGAAGATGTTCTTCGTCGCGGCGACGGTCGCCTCGCGGCGCGCGCGGCGGATGCCGGTCTCGGTGAGGACGGACTCCGCGCGACGCACCTTGTCCTGCTTGCGCTGCCGCTTCGCCTCCTTCACGAGCTGGCGCCGCGAGACCGCGTCGGGACGCGACACCTGGCCGGCGGCAGCGAGCAGCCGGGTGCGGTCCTCCTCGCTCAGGCTGGCCAGCAGGCCGCGGTCGGCGAGGATGGACTCCAGGAGCTCGGCGGCCTCACGGGCGCGCTCGGCGAGGGTCTGGCCTTCGAGGACGTTCGGATCGGTGGGATACGGCATGGGGCTGGTACGACGCAAGTGATTGTAGTCTTTGAGGATAACCCCATTCGGCGTTTTCTGCGACCCGGCCGCGACGATTCGATGCGGTGCGGCCGGACGCGCGGCACGAGCGGGGCCTCATGCTCGCTTGCCCACCTCACGTCGAGGCGCGTACCTATGGCCATGCCTGCGACCCACGCGGAGTGGACGGTCGACATGCTCGACGCGCTGCCGGACGACGGCCAGCGCTACGAGATCATCGACGGCGATCTGCACGTGACGCCGGTGCCTGGCGAAGCACACCAGGACGTCGTGGGCGACCTGTACATGCTGCTGCGGACGTATCTCCGCGGCTCCGGCGTCGGGCGCCCAATGGTGTCGCCGTCCGATGTCCGGCGTGGCGACCGCCGGCGCAATCGCGTCCAGCCCGACGTGTTCGTCGTCCGGCTCGTGGACGGCCGTCGGGCGCCGTACCCGTACGAGATGTCCGACCTCCTGCTCGCGGTCGAGGTCCCGTCACCGAGCAACCCGTCGTACGACTATCACACGAAGCGCGAGCTGTATCTCGCGAACGGCGTCCCCGAGTACTGGGTGCTGAACGCCGAGGCGCGCAACCTGTCGCGGTGGCGCGGCGTCGCCGACCCGGGCGAGGTGCTCGTCGAGTGGCACCCGGACGGGATGGCGGCGCCGCTCGTGATCGACCTGCCGGCGTTCTTCGACGAAGCGGTCGCGTGAGGATGGCGGAGTGGCTGCGTGGCTGCGTGGCTGCGTGCTGCGTTCGATTGGTACGTTCGCCCGGGGTCGCGTCAGCTAGTATGGGCGAAGGGGGGGAGCCCCCCAGCTATTAGCTCACGCAGCCACGCAGCCACGCAGCCACGCAGCCACGCAGCCACGCAGCCACGCAGCCACGCAGCCACGCAGCCTACGGACAGTTCGCGTACGGCGGCGTCCCCTGCTGCGCGGCGCGGAGCTGCAGCGCGTCGCGGTACACGTCGAGGTAGTAGTTCGTGTTCGTGTACGCCGCGTCGTCGGGGCCGCCGCCGTGCCAGAACTGCGTCCAGTCGGTGTCGGTGAGCGTCGCGTTCGGGTCGCCCTGGACGCTCTTCCACGTCGCCTCGGTCACCGGCGCCGTGAACAGCGCGGGGTCGATCACCATGCGCCGCCGCCGGAAGAAGCCGGGGCCGCGCACGCACAGCGTGGGCGCGACGTGCCATCCCCAGTTCACGAAGCAGCTCGGGTTGTTCTTCGTGGGCGTGTGCAGCGAGCCGTCGATCCAGACTTTGCGCGGCGTGAGGTGCATGCCGAGCATGAGGCGGCACATCTCGTGGGCGCGCGCCCAGCAGCCGTCGTCCGGATAGAGGAACGGGATGCACGGCGGCGGCACGGTGAGCGGGTCGCAGGTCGTCGCGGCCATCGCGTCGAACACCTGCTGCGCGCGCGCCTTCGAGATGCAGCCGCGCCACCACCGCCACGGCCACAGCCAGTACCAGAGGTCGCGCAGGAAGTCCACCAGCCAGCGCAGCGGCTCGAGCGCCCACGGCACGCGCGGCGGTGGCTCCGCGTCACCCGGGAAAGGGGGGACGGGGCCCTCGGGGTCCGGCGTGAACACGCGCACGTCGACCACGTTCTGCGCCTCGTCGGCCGTCACGAGCAGCACGCGCCCGGTCTGCTCGGCGTCGAGCACCAGGCGCTCCATCTCCGCGGCGTCGGGCGCGTCGCGGCGGATGGCGAGCCGCGCCTGCGCCACCTCGAGCCGCACCTCCAGCCCACCGTCGTCGAGCGCGCGCACGGCCTCCACGCGCGAGACGACGGGCAGCAGCACGCGCCGCACGGTGTCGCCCGCCGGATCGACCTCGAGATAGACTGGCCGACGACGCGCGCCGAGTCCCTCGAGCACGCGCGCGAGCGCCGCGTTCTCCCGCGTCGCGTCGAGACGCGCGCGCCGCCCCCCTTGCAGCTCCACGGTGTGCCCGCGCTCGTCGCGCTCCACGCGGACGATGCGGCCGACGATCGCGTTCTCGTTAGGCATCGCGGCGCTCCGGTGTTGCCGATCCGGCCGAGCTACCTGGCGTCGGCCGCCGCGGCGTAGATCGCGTCGAACAGGAGCTTGAACGTTCCGTGCGGCTGCGCCCTCTGCAAGATCTCGGGGCCGAACAGGACCACGCGCCCGCGCCCCACGCGCGCGTCGACCGCCGCGACGCCATGCTCGAGGTACTGCTGTCCCCACGCCCAGCCGCTGCGCAGCGGCGTCGCCGAGTCGAACCACGCCACCGCGCGCACGCCCTTCGCCGCCGCGTCGGGGCCCAACCGGAAGACCGGGCTGTCGTCGAAGAACACATCGGCGGAGGACGGCATCCCGAGCGCGATCGTGCTCGTCGTGTCGACGCGCACCCGGAGCAGCGAGCCGGGGACGTAGAACTTCGTGCGCGGCAGCGGCGCGCCGTTCTCCACGAGGTGGTTCTCGACGGGGAGCTGCAGGTACGCCGCGAGGTTCACCGCCGAGGTGCCGATGGCGATCACGGTGCCGCCGCGCTCGACGAACTCGCGCACGCGCGGCAGCGTGCGCTCCGCCGTCACGCGTCCCACCTGATCGCGGTACTCGGCCGGGAGATCGGGGATCACGCTATCCGCGGCCGCGCCGGCACGCCGGCCGGTCGCGGCACCGGGAATGGCCCCGGTGACGAACACCAGCACGTCGTACTTCGCGTTCAGGTTCCCCGCGTCGAGTTGCGGCGCGAACACGCGCTCGTAGGGAAACGCGAACTGCTCGAGGATCCACCGCGTCCAGCCGGACGGCATGGAGCCGCCGTACTGGTCCCACAACCCGATGCGCGGCGCGCGCACCGACGCCGCGTCCGATGGCGGTGCGGGCGACGCGGCGACCGTGATGCCTAACGGCGCGGCCACGCGGCGCAGCGCGTCGGCGTTGCCGGCGGGCACGAACCACGCGCCGCTCGCCGGCACCCGGCGCACCTCCACGCCCGCGGCGAGGAGCCGGTTCGCGGCGGTGAACGCGTCGTTCTGCCGCGGGTCGAGCAGGAAGCCGCCGCTGGACGCGGGGATCGCCGCCGCGGGCGGCGCCACGTTCCACGCCGTCACGCGCTCGAGCGGCAGCCCCGCCGGAAGCGCGTCGAGCACGCGGTCGAACCGGACGCCCATCTGGTACGCGAGGGTCCACCCGGCGTTGTCGTACGGCGGCGTGGGCGGCGCGCCGGGGTAGGGGAACACGTCCGGGTGCACCTGCGGCTCCATCATGTCCATCACGTGCGGCCGGAACGCCTGCGCCGCGGGGACCACGAACGATCCCGCCGCGTAGCGCCGCCCGCCGACCTCGAAGTCGCGCGTCGCGCGCTGCACCGTGATGCCGGTCTCGCGCAGCGCGTTCACGAGCTTCACCGCGGTCGGGAAGTCGGGCTGGTCGCGCGGGACGATCCACGCGCGCGGGTCGCGCAGCTCCGGCGCGTGCATCGCCGCCCACTTCGCGGAGTCGCTCGCGTCGGGCATCCGCTCGGCGATCGCGGCGTCGCGGCGCGGGTTCGCGGTCCACGTGTCGCGGCTCCCGCGCTCGATCGACGCGCGCCCCATGCGGTAGATGTCGTACAGCAGCGCCTCGCGGTTGCGCGACGCGTAGTCGAGCACCGCGCGGTCGAGCGACGTGGAGTACTCGATCGATTGCCGGAAGTGCCACGCCTGCGGCGCCACGGGGAGCGCCAGATCGCCGCCCGGGATCTGGCGCTGGAGGACCAACGGGACGCGCTGCGGCGTGGGCCCGCCGATCATCTCGGTGAGCACGGCGATGATGTTGTGGAACGTCGCCGTGTTGCGGATGCCGCCGTTCCACCAGCCGTCGTACGGCCCGCCCGAGCGCATCGTCGCGCCGCCCTTGCCCTCGAGCGCGAGCCGCGTGTGCATCGCCGCGCCGAGCGACTGCAGGCCGAGAATGAGCGCCGGGTCGAGGTTGTAGTTGTACGGGTCGCGCAGCGGCGGCGAATACACCACCGTTCCCGCGGGCCCGCTCTGGTGATGGTTGTACAGGAGCTGCGGGAACCACTCGTGGTACAGCACGCGGTTCTCGTTCTCGGTCTCCGCCTGCGTGCTCGCGAAGAAGTCGCGGTTGTCGTCGTGCCCGATGTACTTCTGATAGAGCCGCGGCAGCCCGGCGAGCGAGCGAGTCGTCGGATCCGTGCGCCGCATGTACCAGTCGGCGACGAGGTCGTTGCCGTCGGGGTTCGCGTGCACGAACAGGATCACGACGTCGTTCAGGATGCGCCGCGTCTCCTCGTCGTCGCGGCTGACCATCTCGTAGACGATCTGCCCGAGCTGCTGCGCGCCGAGCGTCTCCGTCGCGTGCAGCCCGCCGTCGATCCACACCACGGCCTTCCCCTCCTTCGCGAGCGCCAGCGCCTCGGCGTCGGTCAGGCCTTCCGCTCGCGCCAGGCGCGCGGAGATCTCGCGGTAGCGCGCGAGCCGCGCGTGGTTCTCCGGCGACGTCACGATCGCCATGAGATGCGGCCGCCCCTCGGCGGTCTTCCCGATCTCGACCACCTTCATGCGATCCGACTCCCGGTCGACCGTGCGCCAGTAGTCGGCGATCTGTCGGTAGCTCGCGAGGAAGTAGTCGTCGCCGAAGTTCGCGCCGAGGGCCTCCTTCGGCGTGGTGATGTGGCGTTGGGCGGAGAGCGGCGTCGCGAGCGTGCCGAGGGCGATCAGTGACGCGAGTCGCGAGCGAATGGGCATCGTGTGAAGAACGAGGGTATCGGACGGAGGGACGAGGCGAGTACTTCTGGGGATCCAAGAGCGATTGTGGAGATCTCGAGATCCTGCCAATCGCCTTTGGATCCCCAGAAGTCCTCGCCTTACATCTCACCCCTGTTCGCTGGATCGTTCGCCGGCAGCACGTCGCACGCCCAGGGGCTCTGCTTCCACGGCGGGATCGGCGTCGACTCGCCGGCGTGGGGCACGAACTTCGACCGCTCGACGAGCTGCAGGCGGTGGATGTAGCGCGGGCAGTTCGGGTAGATGCGGCGCGCCGTCACGCGGACGACGAACTGCGCCTCGGGGTACGTCGCCGCGAGTGGGTCGTCGAGCGCGATCGCGGCGGAGCCGTCGACGCGCATGCGCCGCTGCCGCTCGAAGTCGATGAACAGCAGTCCAACGCCGGCGTGCACGACGACGTTGCCCATCGACAGGAACATCCCGTTGCCGTCGTAGCACGGGAACGCCAGCGTGCGGTCGTCGAGCACGCGTACGAACCCGGGATCGCCGCCCTTGTACGAGCACGTCGGCTGTCCGTCCGCGTCCGCGGTGGCGAGGAAGAACATGTCGAGCCGCTCGATGAACGCGCGGTCGTCGTCGGTGAAGCGATCGTGGACCTTCACGTCCTCGAGCCGGTCGGCGAGGCGGCGGGTGTCGAATCGGTCCTGCAGCGCGCGCTGGCCATCGTGATAGACTCCCGTCATGGCTCCTCCTCGGACTGTCCAGGCACCAGAGTACGACCTCGCCGCCCGCCGGCGCGAGATCCCGCTGCTCGCGACGACCATCCCGATGAACAACTGCTCGCAGGCGCCGCAGACGCTCGCCACGCGCGCGGCGGCCGAGCGGTACCTCGACTCGTGGGCCGGTCGCGGGATGGACTGGGACGCGTGGATGGAGGAGGTCCGGCTCGCGAAGGCGGCGTTCGCCCGGCTCGTCGGCGCCTCGCCCGACGAGATCGCGATCTGCTCGTCGGTCTCCGAGGCCGCGAACCTCATCGCGAGCGCGCTCGACTTCGGCGACGACCGCCGGGAGCTCGTCGTGTCGGAGGCGGAGTTCCCGACGGTGGGGCACGTCTGGCTCGCCCAGCGTGGGCGCGGCGCCGAGGTGCGGTGGGTGCCGGTGCAGGGCGGAGCGGTGGCGCTCGACGACTACGCGACCGCGGTGACCGAGCGCACGCGCCTCGTCTCGGCCTGCCACGGCTACTACCAGAACGGCGTCGTGCAGGACGTCGCGCGGATCGCGAACGTCGCGCACGAGCGCGGGGCCCTGCTGTTCGTCGACGCGTACCAGACCGCGGGCGCGGTGCCGATCGACGTGCGCGCGCTCGACGTCGACTTCCTCGCCGCGGGGAACCTGAAGTACCTCATGGGCGTGCCCGGCGTCGCGTTCCTCTACGTGCGGCGCGAGCTGATCGAGCGGCTGGAGCCGACGATGACGGGATGGTTCGGCCGCGCCGATCCGTTCGCGTTCCGCGTGTCGGAGCTCGACTGGTCGCCGACCGCAAGCCGCTTCGACCTCGGCACGCCGCCGATCCCGAGCGCGTACGTCGCGCGCGCCGGCATGGAGCTCGTCATCGCCGTCGGCGTGGAGCGCATCCGCGCGTGGCACGAGACGCTCGCGCGGCGCCTGCTCGACGGCGGCCGCGCGCGCGGCCTGACGGTGCACGGGCCCGACGACGTTAGGCACAAGACCGCGTCGACCGCCTTTGTCGTGCGCGACGCGCACGCCGTGGAGGTCGCCATGCGCGCGCGCGGCGTGCTTCCCTCGGCGCGCGGCCCGGTAATCCGCCTCGCGCCGCACTACTACTCCACGCTCGACGACGTCGACGCGGCGCTCGACGTGCTGGTCGACGTGATCGATTGAACCGCAGAGGACGCAGAGGACGCAGAGGAGACCTTCTCGCTCTTTGTTCTTACCACAGAGGACACAGAGGACACAGAGGACACAGTGGAGTTGACCCGGTTTTGTGGACACCTCACCCATCGGTCTAGGTTGAGGGAGGAGGGAGTCCATGACGAAGTCACAGCACGTGCGCCGGGTCTTCACGGCGGAGTTCAAGGATGAGGCGCTCCGCCTGCTGGAGACGCGACGCGCGCGTGGCGGCTCGGTGACCGGCGTCGCCTGCGAACTGGGCGTCCGTCCGGGCCAGCTGCGCGAATGGGCGCAGCAGGCGGACCGCGCTACGAGCACACCCGTCAGCGCGGTCTCGACGAGCGGCGAGACGCTCGAGCAAGAGGTGCGGCGGCTCCGACGCGAAGTCGCGACGCTCAAACAGGAGGCCGAGTTCGCAAAAAAAGCCGCGGCGTTCTTCGCGAGGGAGTCGCGGTGAAGTACGCCTGCATCACGCGGCACCGCGACTCGTATCCGGTGCGCCTCATGTGCCGCGTGTTGGCCGTGGCGCCGTCGGGCTACTATGCCTGGCGCCGCGGGGCGAGCCCGACGGCCCACGCGCTCGCCGACGAGGTGCTGCTGGCGCGCGTGCGCGTCGCGCATCGCGAGAGCCGTGGCACGTACGGCGCGCCGCGCGTGCATCAGGAGCTCCGCGCGCAGGCGGTGCGCGTGGGCAAGAAGCGCGTCGCGCGGCTCATGCGCGCCGACGGCCTGGTAGGGCGGGTACGCCGGCGCGGCGGCGTGCGCACGACGCACTCGGCGCACGCGCGGCCGATCGCGCCGAACGTCCTCGCGCGGCAGTTCGCCGTGCACGACGGCGACGCCCCGCGCGCCCTCGACCGCGTGTGGGTGAGTGACGTCACATACGTCCCGACGCGCGCGGGCTGGCTCTATCTGGCCACGGTGCTCGATCTCGCGTCGCGGCGCGTCATCGGTTGGGCGATGCGCGACACGCTCGAGGTGGATCTCGCCCTCGCGGCGCTGCGCATGGCGCTCGGGGCGCGGCGGCCGGCGCCGGGCCTCGTCCATCACTCCGATCGCGGCGTCCAGTACGCCAGTGCCGAGTATCAAGCGCTGCTCACCCAGCACAGGCTCGTCGCGAGTATGAGCCGGAAGGGGGACTGCTGGGACAACGCGGTGGCCGAAAGCTTCTTCGCGACGCTCGAACTGGAGCTGATCACGCGCAGCGACTGGCGCACGCGCGACGAGGCGCGGCGCGCGATCTTCCGCTACATCGAAACGTGGTACAACCGGCAGCGGCGGCACTCGACGCTCGGTTACCTCAGTCCCGCGCAGTACGAAGCGCAGCTCGTGCCGCCCAGCGCGGCATAACCCGGGTGTCCACAAAGGCGGGTCAAGCCCACAGAGGACACAGAGCAAACCAACACGAGTGGTTCTCCTCTGTGTCCTCTGTGTCCTCTGTGGTTCAACACAAGAAGGAAGAGGCAGTCCTCTGCGCCCCTCTGCGTCCTCTGCGGTCAAAAACGCCGAGCACAACGTCATGAAAGACACCCCGCGCGAGACGTTCGCCTCCCGCTTCGGCACGCTGATGACGATCGTCGGCGTGGCGCTGGGGCTCGGCAACGTGTGGCGCTTCCCGTACATGGTCGGGAAGTTCGGCGGCGCGGCGTTCGTGCTCCTCTACGTCGTGATCTCGCTCGCCATCGGCGTCCCCGCGCTCATGGCGGAGTTCGCGCTCGGCCGCCTCACGCGGCGGGGGCCGGTGGGCGCGTTCGCCGGCGGCGGGTTCCCCGCGGGCCGGGCGGTGGGATGGTTCTTCTTCGCCGTCGTCATCGCCGCGACGGGGTACTACACCGCGGTCATCGGCTGGGTGCTGTACTACGCGGTCGGGCAGGCGGTGGCCATCGTGAACCCGTCGTTCGACGCGTCGGCGATCCTCCCGCCGGACACCGGGTTCGCGCCGACGTCGTTCGTGCTGCAGCTCCTGTGCACGGGGCTCGTCATCGTGGCCTGCGCGCTCGTCGTGCACCGCGGGCTGCGCGCCGGGATCGAGCGGGCGAGCAAGATCATCGTCCCCGCGCTGCTCGTCGTCATCCTCGTGCTGCTCGTGCGCTCCGTCACGCTGCCGGGCGCGATGGCGGGCGTGCGCTGGTACATCTTGAAGGTCCGATTCGCGGATCTCAACGCGGGCGTGCTCGTCGCCGCGCTCGGCCACGCGATCTTCTCGCTCTCGTTAGGCGGCACGTTCATGGTGGTGTACGGCTCGTACCTCGACGCGCGCGAGAGCCTCGCGCGGCCCGCGCTGTGGACCGTGTTCGGCGACACGGTCTCCTCGCTGCTCGCCGGGTTCGCGGTGATCCCGGCCGTGTTCGCGCTCGGCCTCCAGCCGACGTCGGGGCCGGGGCTCATCTTCTCCACGCTGCCGAAGGTGTTCGCGGCCATCCCGTTCGGCCGGGCGTTCGGGGTGCTGTTCTTCGCCGGGCTGCTCGGCGCGGGCTATCTCTCCGACGTCGGCGCGTTCGAGGTCCTCGTCGCCGGGCTCACCGACAACACGCGCCTGTCCCGCGGGTGCGCGGTCGTCGTCATGTCGGTGGCCGCGTTCGTGCTCGCCATCCCGCCGACGATCAACAACGCCGTGTTCGTGCCGTGGGACCTCACGTTCGGCTCGGGGATGCAGACGCTCGGCGCGCTGTTCGCCGTGCTCACGGTGGGGTGGTGCGTGAATCGCTCGGCCGCGCTGCGCGAGCTGGGACTCGGCGGGCGCGGTGCGTGGTTGTATTACTGGATCCGGTTCGGCATCCCGCTCGCGATCGTCGCGGCCGGGGTGTGGTGGCTCCTGACGAGCGTGCTCGGCACGGTGCGCGCGGTGTGACGGACGAGAGACGGGGTCGATGTTCCTGCTGATCACCGGCGCGAGCGGCGTCGGAAAGACGACGGTGCGGCGGCTGGTGCAGGGCGGCTTCGCGCGCGTGCTCGATGCCACGGAGCTCTCGGACGTCGCGGGCCCACCGCAGGCGACGCCGAGCTGGCGGCAGCACGCCGTGGAGCACGCGGTGCAGCGTGCGCTCGCGGCGCAGCGCGCCGGCCGCCACTTCCTGCTGTGCGGCGATCCGCTCGCGCCGGCCGAGCTGCTCGCGGCGCCGTCGGCGGCACGATTGAAGGGGCTCGCGGTGTGCCTGCTCGACGCGTCGGAGGACGCGCACCGCCGGCGGCTGTTCCTGCGCGGCGACACGCCCGCCGACATGGCGCGCCACGTCGCGTTCGCCGACTGGCTGCGCGCGCACGTCGTCGACGCGGCCCGGCCCCCGCGGTGGACGACGCAGGTCATCGACACCAGTGAGCTGCGCGACTACGAGGTGGCCGCGCGCGCATGGCTGTGGATGCGCCGCGTGATCGGCCTCCGCGCGCGGCTCCGCGTCGCGCGCCGCTGAGCCTCGCCGAGCGCCTAACGCGGCAGCCGGCGCAGCGCGAGCGCGCGCGTCTCCATCGGGTCGAGCGCCACCGCCCGCGCGTACTGCGCGTCCGCCGCGCGCGCGTCGCCGGACAGGGCGAGCGCGAGCCCGTACGTCGCGAGCGCGTTCGCCGTCTGCGGGTAGATCTCGGCGATCGTCCGCGCGAGCGGCACCGCCTCCGCGACGCGGCCGGACTCGATCGCGTTGCGCGCGAGGAGGTCGAGCCAGTACCAGCGCCCGTCCACCTGCTTGAACTTCGCGGTATCCGGCGGCGGAGGCCGGAACACCTCGCGCGCACGGGCGTACGCCGCGTCCGCGCCGCGCGCGTCGCCCGTCACCGCGAGCACGTGGCCGAGCAGCAGGTGCGCGCTCGCGAGCGTGGGGAACAGCTCCGCCAGCGCGCGCGACAGCGCGAGCGCGTCGGCCGTGCGCCCGTCGGCGAGCAGCGCGCGCACCACGAGATCGGGACCGACGAAGTACGCATCCCATCGCGCAGCGGGGACCGTGTCGTGCCGCGCGCGCAGCACCTTGACGTAGGCGTCGACGCCCTCGTCGTGGATGCGCTGCACCGCCGCGTCGATCTGCGGCAGTCGCTGGCTCGCCGCGTCGGTGCGATACGCCTCGATCTCGAGCGTGACGTCGACGCTGTCCGCCATCGTCGCGGCGCGCGCCCGGTCGAACCACGAGTTGTACGTGTCGCCGCCGACGATGCCGAAGTCCTTGCGCGCGACGCGCAGCGCGCCGGTGGCGTTCAGCATGATCCAGCGCGAGCGCGGGTCGCGCTCCAGCGGATGCGTGAGTCGGAACGGGATCGCGACGGGACGCGTGACGCCGTGCATGGTGAGCGATCCCTCGGCCACCCAGTCGTCGCCGGCGCGCCGGAGCCGCTCGCTCTGGAACGTGATCGTCGGGTAGCGCGCGACGTCGAAGAAGTCGCTCGTGCGCAGGTGCTCGTCGCGGTGCGGCCACCCGGTGTCGATGCTCCCCGTCTCCACGACGACCGTGACCGACGAGTTGCCGGGCGCGATGGAGTCGTAGAGGATCGTGCCGTGCGTCTGCGTGAAGCGGCCGCGGACGTGGGTGAACCCGAAGCCGATGGAGAACTCCACGCTGGAGTGCCCCGCGTCGAGCCGGAACTCCAGCGGCGGGCGCGCGGGCGCGGCGTCGTGGCGGAGGGGGAGGGGGAGGGCGCAGAGCAGCGACGTCGCGAGCAGGCGGCGCATGGCGGTGTCCGGTCGGTGTTCCCCATCCAACACCGCCGGGGCCGCGGATCTTACATCGCTCTACCGCACTCTACCGCGCCCGCCGGTCGACGACCACCGCGCCGCCCTTCATCACCCACACCACGTGGTCGGTGACGGCGCCGACGTCGCGCAGCGGGTCGCCCTCGACCGCGACGACGTCGGCGTAGAACCCCGGCGCGACGCGCCCCAGCTTGCGCGGCCTGCCTAACAGCTCGGCCGGCACGGTGGTGGCCGACGCGAGCGCCTCGCGCGGCGTGAGCCCGGCCTTCACGAGCTGCCCGAGCTCGCGGGTATTCTCGCCGAACATCCAGTAGACCGCGTCCGAGCCCATGGCGATGCGCACGCCGGCGCGGTGCGCGCGGCGCGCGGTCTCGAGGTTGAGCAGCCGGAACGAGTCGAGCGCCGCGACCTGCTCCGCGGTGTAGCCGAGCCGTGAGGCGTTCTCGGCGTAGAAGCGATTGTGGTCGATCGTCGGCACGTACACGGTGCGCGTGCGCGCCCACTCGCGCAGCGTGGCGTCGTCGAGCCCCGCGGGATGCTCCACCGATTCGGCGCCGGCGCGCATCGCGGCGCGGCCGCCGGAGTCGCCGTAGGAGTGGATCGCGATCGGCTTGCCGTAGCGGTGCGCGGCCGCGGCGGCCACGCGCATCTCCGCGTCGGTGAACGTCTGCACGCCGGTGACGTTCTGGAAGCTGCCCGTGGACCCGTACATCTTGATCCAGTCCGCGCCGGCGTCGACCTGTGCCTTCACGGCGACCTCGATGTCGGCCGAGTCGCGCACGCGGCCGCGCTCGGGCGCGGCGTTGGCCTGCACCTTCGACAGCCCGAAGCCCGCGACGAACATCCGCGGCCCGAGCATCGCGCCCTTCGCGATGGAGTCGCGCATGGCGATGTCGGTGTAGTTCGACGCGCCGAGGTCGCGCACGGTCGTGACGCCGGTCTCCAGCGTGTGCCGCGCGTTCTCGGCCGCCATCATCACCACCGAGTCCTTCGATCGCGGCCCCGGCACGTTGGGGTGCGCCCGGTCGCGCCAGTACGTCATGTGCGTGTGCACGTCGATCAGCCCCGGGATCGCCGTGTAGCGCCGCAGATCGACGACGCGCGCGCCCGCCGGGATGGACCGCGCGCCGGTGCCGACCCGCACGATCGTATCGCCCTGCACGAGCACCACCGCGTCGCGCACCGGCGGCCCGTCGGCGTTCACGAGCGCGCGGAAGCGGAGCGCGGTGATCGGCTGCGCACCGAGCGCGCTGCCGAGGAAGAGCGATATGGACAACGCGATAGCAGGGCGCATCTTCATCCGCCGAGTGATAGAAAGGATCTGCGTAATCTGCGTAATCTGCGGACTACTGCTGTTGGAAGAGCGTTCGTCCGCAGATTACGCAGATTACGCAGAACTGTCGCCATTCGTCGAAACCATGCCCGTCTCCACGTCCAGCTCGAAGCTGATCTACGACTGCCTGAAGCAGGTCGGCGTGCGTCTCGTCTCGGCGCTCCCCGAGACGTGGCTCGTGCACCTCATCCGCATGGCCGAGGACGACCCGGAGATGACGCTCGTGCGCCTCGCGAAGGAGGAGGAGGGCGTCGGGATCTCGGCGGGCGCGCACCTGGCCGGGGTGAGGTCGGCGATGCTCATGCAGAACCACGGCTTCCTCGCGTCGGTGAACGGCATCGTGTCGTGCGCGCAGCTCTACCGCATCCCACTCCTGATGCTCATCAGCCACCGCGGCGAGTTCGGCGAGCGCGACCCGTGGCAGACGGAAGGCGGCGGCGTGACGGAGCACGTGCTCGACGCGCTGCGCATCCCGCGCGCGCGGCTGGAGTCGCCCGATCACGTCGCGAGCCGCATCGCGAAGGCGCAGACGCTCGCCCAGTCGGCCAGCCGCCCCGTGGCGCTGCTGCTCTGCCGCGACCTGATGTGGGAGGAGGCGTGAGCGCCATGAAGCGCGTCGACGCCATGCGCGCCGTGTACCCGCAGCTCGAGGGGCGCGTCGTCGTCACCATCATGGGCGCGGTGGCGGCGGAGCTCCAGTCGATCGGGCACCGGCCCAACTTCTTCTACCTGCAGCACGCGATGGGACTCGCGTCGTCGCTCGGCCTCGGCATCGCGCTCGGCCGCCCCGAGCTGCAGGTCGTCGTGTTCGACGGCGACGGCTCGATCCTCATGAACCTCGGCGGCCTGACTACGTTGGCACGCTACCGGCCGCGCAACCTCGTGCACGTCGTGTTCGACAACGAGAGCCTGCTGTCGGTGGGCGGCTTCCCGACCGCGACGTCCACGGGCACCGACATCGCCGGCGTCGCCGCGGCAGCGGGCGTGCCGCACACGGCGACGGTTCGCACGATCGACGAGTTCACGCGCGCGTTCGACGAGGCGCTCGCGCGGAAGGATCTGACGACGATCGTCGCCAAGGTGGAAGCCGTCGGTCCGTCGGGATACGTGACGGATCTGTCGCTGCTGGAGAACCGGTACGAGTTCCAGCGCTGGTTGAAGAACGTTGCGGTGTGATGCTCCGCGCGAGAAACGACGAGCCCCGAGTCTTCACTTCCATGCCCCTCCTCATCGAGCTGGTCGACGCCCTGACATCCGGCCGCGTGCGCGTCGTGGATCTCACGCAGCCGTTAGGCCCCGAGACGCCGGTCATCGGCCTGCCGCCGCAGTTCGGCGCGTCGCCCGGCGTGACGATGGAGACCATCTCGCATTTCGACGAGCGGGGCCCGGGGTGGTACTGGAACGTGCTGCACCTCGGCGAGCACACCGGCACGCACTTCGACGCGCCCGTCCACTGGATCACCGGGAAGGACCTCCCCCACAACGCGTGCGACACGATCCCCGCCGAGCGGTTCGTGGGACCGGCGTGCGTGATCGACGTGACGCGCGAGGTCGAGGCCGACGAGGACTTCCTGCTGATGCCGGAGCACGTGGAGGCGTGGGAGCGCGAGCACGGGCGCATCCCGCCGAAGTCGTGGGTGCTGCTGCGCACCGGCTGGAGCGCGCGTGAGGAGCCGCTGCGGTTCCTCAACGTGCACGAGGACGGGCCGCACAGCCCCGGCTTCCACAAGAGCACCTCCGAGCTGCTCGCCCGCGACCGCGACGTGCTCGGCGTCGGCGTGGAGACCGTCGGCACCGACGCCGGCCGCGCGGGCACGTTCGATCCGCCGTTCCCGAACCACGCGACGATGCACGGCGCCGGGAAGTTCGGCCTCGCGAGCCTCCGCAACCTCGACCAGCTGCCGCCGACGGGGGCGATCCTCATCGCCGCGCCGCTAAAGATCGTGCACGGGAGCGGGAGCCCACTGCGGGTGCTGGCGCTCGTCGAGAGCTGAACCGGCTGCGGCGCGCCACCTCACGACTTCCCGTGGAGCACGACCCCTCGTGTTCGGTAGCGGATCGAACGATTCCTGGATTCGTCGATCCGCTACTGAACACAAGGAGTCTTCTTTGGTGTGGCGTCGTGAGATGGCGCGCCTAGGAGAAGTCCTCGCCAAGGATCCGCTCGAACGTCTCCACGAGCCGATCCGCGTCCGAAAAGCCGAACGGCATCGGCGGCCGGATCTTGACGACGTTGTGCCACGGCCCGTCGGTGCCTAACAGGATGCCGAGCTCGCGGAACCGGTTCGCGACGAACGACGCTTCCTCGCCCGCGGGCTCCAGCGTCTCGCGGTCGCGCACCAGCTCCGCGCCGAGGAACAGCCCCGAGCCGCGCACGTCGCCCACGATCGGGTAGCGCGCGATCAGCGGCCGCAGTCCCGCCAGCAGCCGCTCGCCGACCGCGTGCGCGTGCGCCTGCAGCCCCTCGTCGCGCAGCACGTCGAGCACCGCGAGCCCCGCCGCGCACGACACGTCGTTGCCGCCGAACGTGCTGAAGTACTCCATGCCGTTGTCGAACGCGTCGGCGATCGCGCGCGTCGTCACCACGGCGGCGACGGGATGGCCGTTGCCCAACGGCTTGCCGATGACGACGATGTCCGGCACGACGTCGTGCGCCTCGAACGCCCAGCAGTGCGTCCCCATGCGGCCGAGGCCCGTCTGCACCTCGTCGGCGATGCACACGCCGCCGGCGGCGCGCACGTGGCGGTAGACCTCCGCGAGATAGCCGGCCGGCAGCACGAGCTGCCCGCCGACGCTCGGACACGTCTCGGCGATGAACGCCGCGACGCCACGTCCCTCGTCCACCAGCTCGCGGGCGATCTGCGCGACGTGTCCCGCGTACTTCGTCGCGGCGGTCGGATCGTCGCGCCGGTACGGGCCGCGGTAGACGTCGGGCAGCGGCGCGACGCGCACCCAGTCGGGCGTCCCGGTGCCGCCGGGGCCCGCGTGCTTGTACGGGCTGATGTCGACGAGCGACGTCGTGTTGCCGTGGTACGCCGCCTCGAGCACGATCGTCTCGCGGCGCCCCGTGTACGCACGCGCGAGCCGCAGCGCGAGCTCGTTCGCCTCGCTGGCCGAGTTGACGAACGCGCAGACCTCGAGGCCCTCCGGGAGCGTCGCCGCGAGTCGCTCGGCGAACGTCACCGCGCGGTCGCTGAGGTAGCGCGTGTTCGTGTTCAGCACCGCCGCCTGCGCCTGCACGGCGCGCACGACGCGCGGATGGCAGTGTCCCACGTGCGGCACGTTGTTGTACGCGTCGAGGAAGCGGCGCCCCTCGTCGTCGTACACGTGCTGCATCCACCCGCGCACGATGCGCAGCGGCTCGCGATAGGCGAGGCTCAGGTTCGCCGGAAACCGCCGCCGCCGCTGCGCGAGCGTCTCCCGCTTCGCCGGCGTGGGCGGCGGGAAGCGCTCCGCCGGCACGCCGACGATCAGGTTCGGGTCGGGCGACAGGGAGCGCCACACCGCGCGCTGGCTCGCCGGCGCGACGCCGGGGAAGTCGGTGCCTAACGCGAGCGGGTCGGTGATGATCTGCAGGTGCAGGTGCGGCGTCCAGCCGACGTTCTCCTCCGGCGTGCCGAGCGACGCGAACCGCTCGCCCCGCGCGATGCGCCGGCCGACCGCGAGCCCGTCGAGCGACGCGCGGCTCAGATGGCCGTAGAGCGCGAAGAACGCCGTGCCGTCGTCGGTCGCGTGGCGCAGCACGATCACCGGCCCGTAGTCCTGCACCACGTGGTTGTCGGCGAAGGCGTGCACCGTGCCGTCGAGCGGCGCGTACACCGGCGTGCCCGCCGGCGCGAACAGGTCGAGGCCGATGTGGATCGTGCGCGGCTCGCCGTCCGGCGTCACGAAGAACGGCGCCGTGTAGAGCAGTCGGGGCTCGTCCCACCGCCCGATCGCGATCGCCTCATGCGGAGCCGCGGAGGACGCGGAGAACACCAACTCGTTCGGTGTCTCCGCGCCCTCCGCGCCTCCGCGTGAGACGTCCGCAATGCGCTGCGTCAACGCCGGCTCGGCGTTGTCCCTGGGATCGCCACTCACGAGCGGGCTGCCCACGCTCAGATCCAGCACCACGCACGGATCGCGACGCAGATCCACACCGAGCACCGGCGCGAATTGCCCCGTGTGCGCGGCGAGCCACGCGCGTACGCGCGCGCTGCTCGGCACCGGTTCCAGCCCGCACGCGTCGCGAAACACCGCCGCCGCGAGCCGGAACGGGATCCGCGCGAGCCGCGGCAGCGCGCGCCGGATCGCCGACTGGCTCACGTCGAGGTACGCGTTCTCCGGACGCTGCCGTCGCTGGTGCGCGGCGAGGCACGCGCTCGCCGCGAGCCGCATGAGCGCGAGGCCGAACAGCGCGTCGATCTCCGGCTCCTCCAGCGGGAACGTCGCGTGACACCCGCGCACGAGGCTCGCCGCGGCGGCGAGTGGGTCGTCGGCCTCCGTCATCACGTACGCCGCCGCGATCGCGAGATCGCCCGCCGTCCAGCCATGCACCATGTCGCCGAGGTCCACGATCCCCGTCACGCGCTGGCCCCGCGTCCACGGGTCGGCGCCGTCGAGCACGAGCACGTTGTGATCGTTCAGGTCTCCGTGCAGCGCGCTCCGGCGCAGCGACGCGAGCAGCGGCGCCGTCTCCGCGTCGAACCGCGCCATGACCGCGTCCACGTCGGCGCCTAACGCATCGTCGAGCAGCGCGCGGTGCTCCGCCACTACGTGACGCGCGCGGGCCAGGTCCCAGTGGAAGTCGCGATGGATCGCCGGGTGGTCGAACGTCGCGAGCCCGCGCGCCAGCTCCCCTGCGCGTCGGCCGAGGTCCTCGAGCAGCGCCGGCGAGCGACGACGTGCACGCGCCAGCGGCACCCCCGGCCGGTGTGTCACCGCCCACACGAGATGTCGCGGCCCGTCCGGCGCGCCGACGTCGGCGAATGCCTCGCCGGCGAGCGTCGGGATCGGGCGCGGCACGACGTCCACCGTCGTCGCGAGGTGCGCGAGCGCCTGCTGCTGCGCGTCGAGCATCGCGCGGTCCTCGCGCGCGTTCGCGATCTTCAGCACGGCGCGCGGCCCGTCGGGCGTCGTGAGCAGGAAGTTCTGATCGCGCTCGCTCGGCAGCGGCGTCGCCGTCGCGTCGAGGTCGTAGAGCTCGCGGGCGATGCGCGCGGCGGCGTCGGTGGTGAAGCGAGGGACGTGATCGAGCATGAGTGTGAGGCGCGTCACACGGCAATTGATCGGCCGGTGCGCAGGTTCGCGTACGGAGGCGGTGACGGACGGCGAGCGGAAGCGATACGATCGGCCACCAGCAAGATAGGGACATCCCGTGCGTGTCACTCCCAGCTCCGGTGCGGCGCGTCTCAGCCCGCTCGTCCCGAGCGCGTCCACGGGCGCGCGCGACGTCGAATGGCACGCCGTCTCGTTCGCGAGCCAGGGCGACGTATCGCTCACCGGCGCGTGGTGCACCCCGGCCGGCGTCGAGGAGCCCGCGGCGGTCGTGGTCATCGTCGGCGGAGCGGGGGCGCCGGCGCGTGCCTACCGCCATCTCGCGAGCCATCTCGCGTCGTGCGGCGCCGCGGTGCTCACGTTCGACTACCGCGGCGTGGGCGCGTCGCGCGTCGGCGCCCTGCGGCGCCTCGTCGCCCGCATCGAGGAGTGGAGCGCGGACATCGGCGCGGCGCTGCACGTCGCGCGTCGGCGCTACCCTGGGGTGGAGCTGCACGCCGTCGCGCACAGCGTGGGCGGCTTCCTGCTCGGCTGCGCGCCGGGGGCGCCGTGGCTCGGACGCGTGGTGCTGCTCGCGCCGCACACCGCGTACTGGGGCGACTACCCGCGCCGCTGGCGACCGGTGATGCGGCTCGCGTGGCACGTGCTCATGCCCGGCGTCACGCGGCTCGTCGGCTACTTCCCGGCGCGCGCGTTAGGCATGGGAGACGACCTGCCGAAAGGCATCGCGCTCGACTGGGCCGCGCGGCGGCACCCCGACGTGCTGCACTCGCCGGCGGCGCGCGCGCGGCTCGCGGAGCTCGTCCGGCGCTTCGACCACGTGCACGCCGCCACCCTCGCCGTCACCGCGCTGGACGACCCGTTCGCCCCGGTGCGCGCGGGCGCGCGGCTGCTCGGCTACTACCCGAGTCGTGCCGAGGCGGCGCACGAGGTGGTGGCACCCGCCGACCTCGGCGTGCGGCGGGTCGGGCACTACGGGTTCCTGCAGCCCGGCCCGGGCGAGTACTTCTGGGAGCGTGCGGCGCGCTGGCTCGAGCTGAGCGCCGACGACCGTTAGGCCTGTCGCCGCTCGCGTGTCGCCGATCAGGGCAGGCGCGTGAAGTAGCCCACCACCACGTTCCCCTCGCCGCCGATGCGCAGGTCGTAGTCGTGCGCGTCGACCCGAAGGCGCGCCGTGTCGAAGTTGATGAGCGCCGTCGGGTCGCCGCCGCGCGACTGGTTGCGGATCTGCGCGATCGGCCGGCACGCCGCGTCGACCGCCGACTCGACGCGGTAGAGATCCGCGCTCGCGTTCGGCGCGCGGTAGAGCCGCAGCCGCAGCGCCGCGATGCGCCGGCCGTTCTCGGTGAGCACGAGCCCGAACGGCGTGTCGAGTGGTTGGTTCGAGCCGAGCACCTCGACGTCGCGCATGCCCGTCTCGATGCTCGCGATCCGCTCGGGCGCGACGTTGGTGAAGATGCTTGTCACGCAGCCGAGGCTCGTGTCGGCCGCGGCGGTGGTGGTCTCACGCGCGCCGCCCGCCGTCCGTCGCGGCCAGCCGTCCGGCGCGCGCTGCACGCCGAGCACGACGCAGAGCACGCCGAGCGCGATGAGCGGCAGTCCCGCGCCGGCCGACGTGAGCTCGACGCCGAGCATCTTGATCGTCCCGCCCGGCTTGTCCGAGTGGCGGAGCAGCACGACGCCGCCGAACACCAGCAGCGCGACGCCGAGGACGAGGAGGACGGCGAACATGGAGCGCTAAACTGTGCCCGCAGGCCCCCAGCGCAAGCTCGGCACGTGCCGAGCGATCGGCGGGGAGTTCTCACACGGCCTCGGACAGCGACGTGAAGTTGAAGTCGTGCACCTTGATCCCCGGCATCACGATGTCGCCGCCCCCCTCCGTGCCCGCGAGCCGCTCCGCGCGGCCGAGCATGTCGAGGTTGTTCAGCATGAACAGCGGGCTCTCGTTGAACCGGAAGTTCCGGAGCGACTTCGAGATCTTGCCGTCCTCGATGAGGAACGTGCCGTCGCGCGTCAGCCCCGTGTAGAGCGCCGTGCGCGGATCGACCTCGCGCAGGTACCAGAGCCGCGTCACGAGCACGCCGCGCGGCGTCGCCTTGATCATGTCCTCGATCGACGACGTGCCGCCCTCCATCTTGATCGTCGTGGGCGCGCCGGTCGCCTGCTTGCCCTGCTTCTTCGCCCAGAAGCGCGAGTAGTAGAGCTGCTTCAGGACGCCGTGGTCCACCCACACCTGGCGGCCGATCGGCAGCCCGTCGCCGTCCCACGGCTGGCCTAACAGCTGCGGGTCGCGGGGGTCGGAGAGGATCGTCACCCGCTCGTCCATGATCTTCTCGCCGATCTTGTTGCCGCCGCCGGCGCCCTGCTTCACGAACGGGCTCCGCCCCTCGTCGGCGCTGCGCGCGGCGATGTAGCCGCCCAACAGCTGCACGAGATCGCCGACCGCCTGCGGCTCGAGGATCACCGTGTAGCGCCCCGGCTCGATCGCCACCGGGTTGCGCGACAGCCGCGCCTTGTCCGTCGCGCGCTGCGCCACCGCGCGCACGTCGATCTGCGCCCAGTCCGGGTGGTCCGCGGCGGCCCACCCCGACCCCGTGCCGTCGGTGGTGCGCACGGTGAGCGTGTAGTTGTTGCTCGTGTTGCGGTGGTACGCGAACAGCCCCGTGTTGTTGCCGAGCGCGCTCGCGTTGAGCCCCGACTGCAGGTAGCCCGCGGCGCGCAGGTCCGGCGCGGCGCGCGCGAGCTCCAGCGCGGCGAGCGCGGCGCGCGCGCGGTCCTCGGGCGAGAGGTTCGCCGTCGCGTCGAAGAACGCGTCCACCGTGTCGTACTGCTGTGACGGCAGCTCGGGCATCGCCTCCGGGTCGTCGGGGGCGAGCTTCGCGAGACGCTCGCTCTGCTCCACGCAGCGGCGGATCGACTCGTCGGAGAGGTCGTTGCTCGTCACCACGGCGTGCTTCGCGCCGAACGCGCTCTGCACCGCGATCCCCGCGTCGGCGATGCCGCCCGAGGTGGACATCGTGTTCGCCGCGAAGCGCACGTTGCCCTGGTAGTTCGAGTTCACGCTCACCTCGATCGCGTCCGCCTTCGAGAGCTTGAGCGCCTTCTCGACGATCGTCTGCGCCTGCTCGCGCGACAGCAGCGCGTCCTTCGCCAGCTCGCCCAACGGCGCGGCACGGCGCAGCGACTCGGCCAGCGACCGCACGGGGGCGTTCAGCAGCGAGCGGCGCATGATGTCTGGCGTCGGCATCAGGCCTTCCTCCCCGTGTTGATGACGTTGACCTGCTTGAAGCGCACCGCCGGCGCGCCGTGGCTCACCGCGTTCACCTGCCCCGGCTGCCCCTTCCCGTCGAAGAAGCTCCCGCCCATCTGGTACGAGCGGCGGCCGCCTAACATGTCCATCGACCGCCAGAAGTCCGGGGTGCGGATCTGGTAGGCCACGTCCTTCAGCATCCCCGCGACCTTGCCCCCCTTGATCTCGTAGAACGTCTGCCCGCCGAACTGCGCGTTGTAGCGCTGCTGGTCGATCGAGAACGAGCCGTCGCCGACGATGAGGATCCCGTTGTCGGTCGCCGCCACGAGATCGTCGCGCGTGAGGTCGCGCGTGCCGGGCTGCAGGCTCACGTTGGGCATGCGCTGGAACTGCACGTTGTTCCACCCCTGCGCGTACGAGCAGCCGTGCGACTGCACCGGCTTGCCGCTCTTCTCGTACCACCAGCGCAGCCACGGCGCCTGCTCGCGCGTCGTCTGGTAGTCGACGACGAGGCCGCCCTTGATGATGTCGAACGGCTCGGGCTTCACGCCGTCGTCGTCCCATCCGATGGTGGAGAGCCCGCCCTCCTGTGTGCGGTCGCCGACGACGTGCATCATGTCGGGACCGTACCGGAACGCGCCGAGCATCTTCTCCGGCGGGCTCACGAAGCTCGTGCCCGCGTAGTTCGCCTCGTAGCCCATCGCGCGGTCGAGCTCCGTCGGGTGCGCGATGCTCTCGTGGATCGTCAGCCAGATGTTCGACGGATCGAGCACGAGGTCGTAGCGCCCCACGTCGACCGGCTTCGCCTTCAGCTTCTCGCTCGCCTCCTCGCCCCACCGCTTCGCGTTGCCGGCGAGGTCACTCGACAGCACGTACTCCCATCCGCGCGCCATCGGCTGCACGACGTTGCCGCGGTTCTGGAAGTCGGTGAAGTCGGGCGCCACCGCGGTGATCTGCATCAGCGGCCACGTGCGCACGACGTCCTGCCCGATGACCGACCCGTCGCTGTTCGCGTAGTTGCGCTCGTCCTTCACGAAGAACAGCCCCGAGAAGACGAACTTCACGTTCGCCGCCTTCATCGCCGCGGCGTTCGCCTGCAGCAGCAGGTCGGCCTTCTGCTCGAGCGGCACGTCCCACGGATCGGTGGCGTACGCGCCCTTCCACTTCACGTCCTTGTATGCGGGGCTCGGCAGCCACTCCACCGCCTTGTCGCGCGCCACGCGCGACGCCTTCGCGATCGCGGTCGCCTCGCGCGCCGCGGCCGCCGCGCCGTCGGTCGTCAGGCGCCGCGTCGCCGCGAAGCCCCACGTGCCGTCGACGAGCGCGCGCACGCCGACACCGACCGAGTCGGTGTCGACGACGTTCTGGATCTGCTGCTCGCGCGTGAACACGAAGTTCTGCCGCTGCCGGCTCACGCGCACGTCGGCGTACGTCGCGCCGGCGGCCTTCGCGGCATCGAGCGCCGCCATCATGATCGCGCGCGTCGCCGCGGGGTCGGCGAACGTCTCGAGCGCGCGGTCTGCGGGCGCGGGGGACGCCGCGGCGAGCACGCGCGGGATCGCCTCCAGCGGGCTACCGCCGAGCACCGCCGCGCCGACGGCGGCGCCGCTCTGCTTCAGGAAGTCACGTCGGTGAGTCATTGCCACTCGGCCAGGTGGGAAAGATCGGGGGCGCTGCAGCGCGGTACGCTACGTCGCGTCGCGCCGTTCCGCACCGGACTGGGACGAACCGTTCGCATCGCGTGCGGAGACGTCTCACGCGGAGACGCGGAGAACGCGGACAGAGCATCAGCTCCGCGTTCTCCGCGTCTCCGCGTGAGACATCTATGTCGAGTGTCGGCGAATCAGCGCCTGCCGCGCAGTCGCCGCGATGCCACCTCTGCCAGGAGCGCGGCTCCGGCCAGCGTCGCGAGGGCGCCGTCCGACGGGCGTGGACCGGTCGGCGTGCGGCCTCTGGCGGTGGACGGCGCGGCACTCGGCGAGCCGAGGGCGGCGATCGCGTCGGCGAGCGGCGCGGGGTCGTTCGAGGAGCTCCGTGCGTTCGACACCGCGCCCACGCCAAGGGTTTCGTCCGTCGCGTTAGGCACCGTCGACACCGGCGCGTACGCCGCGGCCGCGACCACGCGCGCCCACCACGCGCGGTGCGCCGCCGGCGCGTCGTCCGCCGCCGCCATGCGCCACCGCCACGTCTCCACGTATCCGGCCTGCACCACGCGCCCGGCGCCCACGCGGCGCGCCGCGACCGCGACGTGCGCACCGCGTCGCTCGAGCGGCACCGCGTCGGCGTGCGGTGCGACAGGGAAGAGGGCGAGCCCGCGCTCCGGTGTCCCGTCGTCGAGCGCGCCCGGCACGCCCGCTTCCACCGCGCCCACGTCGCCCGCCGCGAGCGTGCGCAGCGAAGACGCCGCGGCCGCGTCGCCGGCGAGCACCAGGCCGCCGCCCTGTCGCACGTAGCGCGCGACACGCGCCGCCGTCGCCGCGTCCACCGCGCCGCTGTCGAGCACCACCACGGCTGCCGTCGTCGCGGTGTCGAACGCTTCGGCCGCGCCCTGCGTCACGTCGATCCCCGGTGCGACCGCGACGCGCAGCCGCACGCTCCAGCCGCGCTCCTCGAGCGCCGCCGCGACGAACTTCGCCTCCCATCCCGCGCGGCCGAGCACCGTCACCGCGCCGAGGCGCGGTGCGGCCGGCGCGGCGAGCGTTGCCTGTGCGGCGCCCGCGCGCACGACCGTCGCGCTCCCGCCGAGCGGCGTGACGAGCGACGCGCCCGTGCCGCGCACGCGCACCGTGTCGAGCGCGCCCGCGCCCGCCGCGAGCGTGTCGCCGATCGCGACCGCCGATCCCGCCGGCGCCGTGACGTCGACGCGCGTCCCCCCGCCGGATCCGCCGCCGCCCACGCGCTCGCCGCGAGCGCCGGCGCCCGGGTCGCGCTCCACGTCACGCGCATCCCCGCCGCGCCTAACGCGCGAAGCCAGTCGCGCGTCCGTGCGTCGGGCGGCGCGGCGAGCGCCGCGTGCGCCGCCGGCACGTCGGTCGTCGTCCATCGCCGCAGCGCGTCGACGCTCGCGTCCGCGACCTCCGGTGTCGGCGCCGTCGGCGGGACGGGGTGCGTCCACCGCCAGAGCACGACGCCCAGCGCCGCGAGCGCCGCCGCGCGCAGCGCCCATTCGAGGACCACGCGGAGGCGCGTCATCGGGTGAGCGCGTAGACCACGATGTTCACGCCGAAGCGCGTCGTGTCCACGCTCTGGAAGCGCTTGTTCTCGGGGTGGAAGTTCCACTCCGAGCTGTAGTCCTTGTTGCTGTACAGCACCGCGATCCGGTCGCCGCGCTTCGCCGCCAGCAGGTGCTTGTGCACGAGGTTGTCCCCCCACCCGTTCAGCTCGTGGCTCGTCGTCGGCGGGCCGTCGGCGAACGTGAAGAACGCGCGGTACAGCGGGTCGTCGTTCGGCAGCTCCGCGAGCGGTCCGGCGACGCGGGTCAGCTCCTCCGTCGCGGTCTTGTGGAACATCCCGTCGACGTCGTGGTTGTGGTCGTCGACGAACAGCATGCCGCCGCGGTCGAGGAAGCGCCGCAGCGTCGCGCGCTCCGCGTCGTTGAACCGCACCGGCAGGTGCCCCGTGAGGTACACGAGCGGATGCCGGAGCAGCGCGTCCGACGACAGCGGCACGATCGCCCCCTGCGGCGCGACGCGGATGCTGGTGTACCGCGCCACCGAGTCGATGAGGTTCGCGGGCACGAGCGGCGCCGAGTCCCAGTCGCCGGACTCGTACTGCGCCGTCGTGAACACGAACTCGTCGGCGACGAGGCTCATCGGCTCTGCGGAATCTGCGGACGACACGGCTCTCACCACGCCCACCCGCCTAACGAGTCCACGCGGGCCGCTCCTCCCGCCGCGATCCGCCGCGCCCGTACGAGCGCCGCCGTCGCGTCGCGCCCCGCCCGCAGCGCCTCCGCCGCCTCGCCGAGCGCCGCGGCGAGCGTCGGGGCGTCGGCGAGCGCGTCGACGCGCAGCAGCGCGAGCGTGTCCGCCGCGGCCGACGCGTCGCCGGGCAGCAGCGCCACCGCGCGGCCCAACGACGTGAGGCGCGCGCGCGTCCGCGCGTCGAGCGGCGGCCGCGCCGTGCGCGCCGCGAGGTGCATGGTGTCGGGCGACAGCCGCGCGGCCAGCCGCACCTTCGAGAGATCCACCACCGCCGCCGGGGGCCGGCCGCGCAGGTAGATGCGCTCCGCGGCGCGCGCCCGCTCCAGCGCGAGGATCGCGCGCCGCATCGGCGGGATCGCGCGCGCCGGCTCCCCGATCTCGAGCGCGCGCCCCGCGTCCCACATGTGGTTGTATGCCTCGAGCAGCGGCCGGTTCACCGCGAGCACCGGCGTCTCCTCCTCCTCACCCTCGAGCGGCTTCGCGAGATCCTGCCCCGTCGCCGCGTTCGCCGCCGCGAGCAGCTCCTCCGGCGTCATGCTCGCGCGCTTCCCGCTCTCCCCCTGCGTCTCCTCGCCCTCCGACTCGCCGAGCCGCTGGAACACGAGGTCGCCGACGCGCTTTCGCAGCCGCGCCTGGTCCTGCGCGATCGTGCGCGACTCGGCCAGCACGGTGGGGCGGGGCAGCGCGCGCTGCCGCTTCACGAGCGCCTCGGTGAGCTGCAGCAGCATCCGCTGGCCGAGCTGCGACGTGTCGCCCGTCATCGGCGGCGCGGCGTCGACGGCGACCGAGTCGTACTCGCCCGCGCGCGCGATCCGCAGCGTCCGCGTCTCCGACGCGCCCGACGGGTGCCGCGGGTCGGGATGTCGGTCGCGTGCCACCGCCCGCAGGTGCACGATGTCCCCCGGCTTGAGCTCCAGCGCGGCGAGCGACAGCGACGCGCGCATCGCCGCCGCGCGCCCGCCTAACGACGTGCGCCCGACGACGCCGTTGCGGAACTTGAAGCTCTCCCCCTCGCCCGAGCTGACGATCCACTCGAACTGCGCCGCGCCGAGCCCGAGGTCGTCCTCCGCGCGCGCGGCGAGCGGCAGCGTGCCCACGGCCTCGCGCAGCACGGTATCGCGCGCCGGGAGCGACAGGGTGACCTGCGGCGGTGCATCCGCGCGCGGCGCGAGCACGACGAATCGCGTGCGCGCGCCGTCACCGAGCCGCAGCGCGGCCGGCCGCTCCGGCATGCCGAGTCGCACGCGCCAGCCCTCGTCGCGCGACTCGACGACGAGCGTCGCGCGCGTCGACGACGAGTCCTCGCCACCCGCGACCGACGCGAGGAGCCCCGCCGCCGGTCCGTCGCCCTCCACCACCACCGCGCTCCCGACGAGCGCCTCCACCGCCGACGGATCGTCGAGCCGCTGCGACGGCAGCCCGCTGTACGCCGGCGGCACGACCGTCGCCCGCACCCGCCGCAGCCGGTCGATCGATGCCGTCGTCGCGGCGGGCCCGCCTCGTCCCAGGACCGTCACCGCGCGCGCCGGCACCACGCGCGCGAGCGCGACCGCGGCGACGAGCACCACGAGCGGCGCCACCGTCGCGCGCACCGCGGCGCGGCGCAGCGCGTCGCTCCACCGCGCCGCGCGCACCGTGGCGTCGAGCGCGCGCGCCGCGGCGTCGGGCACCGGCGCGCCGTCGGCAAGCGTCACGAGCGCGTAGCGCAGCGTCGGCACGCGCGCCTCCACCCACAGTGCGGCGCGCTCCGTCGACACGCCGCGCGGCGCCGCGCGCAGCATCGCCAGCAGCGCCACCCCGACGCTCGCCGCCACCGTGAGCACGTCCCACCACGCCGCGCGCGCGTCGCCCGCCATCGCGCGCGCGAGCGCCACCACGGCGGCCGCCGCCGCGCCCCACAGCACCGCGTGCGCGACGACGATCGCGCGCAGGCCGAGCCGCGCGCCGCGCAGCCGCGCCCGCGCCGCGTCTCCCGGCCGCCCCGTGCTCACGCCGCCGCCTCCGTCGATGCGTCGGCCGCGATGTCGTTAGGCGGCTCGACGGGCCGCCGCGCGAGCCGCAGCGGCAGCTCGATCACGAGCAGCGCGATCGCCGCGGCGAGCAGCCACTGTGCGAGCGGATCGGGCGGCGTGGGCGCGCGCCCGAGCGCGTCCGTCGCGAGCAGGCGGCCGCTTCCGGCGAGGGCGCGGACCGTCGCGTCGCCGAGCGGTGCACCGGTCGCGCGGTGCGCGCACGGCGCCGTCAGCGCCGCGAGCAGCGCGCGGAACGGCGGCCGCAGTGCCGCGTCGCCGACCTGCGGCACCGGCACGGCGACCCCGCGCACGCAGCCGTCGCCGAGCGCGCGCTCCACCGCGGCGGGCTCGCCGTCGGCCCACCGCGCGATCACGCGCGCGGCCGCGTCACTCCCCGGCCACGCCGCGCGCCGCGCGATCGGCGCGACGAACGCCGCGGTGCCCGCGACGACGGCGCCCGCCGTGTCGACGCGGGCGCGCGGTCGCCAGCCGTTAGGCACGCCGTCCGCCGGCCAGTCCACGAGCGCGCCGGCGTTCGCGCGCGCCCACGCGGAGTCGGCGGCGGTCGCGCCGTCGCGCACGACGAGCGCGGTCGTGCGTTCCGCGGATCCGCCCGGCGTCGGATCGGTACGGCGCTCGCGCGCATCGGGTGCGATGTTGGGCGTGGGGGGGGAGCCCCCCTGGGGACTAGGGACCGTGCCGTCGAGCATGCCCGCCGCCGCGGCCAGCGCGTCGTCCGAACCGCCGCGCCGCCACGTCACGCGCACCGCGCCCGCCGCCGGCGGCTCGGCCGCCGCCACGCGCATGACGCGCGCGCGCCCGGCCCACGTCGCGCGCACCGCACCCGTCGCCGCGTCCGCCTCCCGCGTCGTGAGCGGTGCGACGATCACGAGCTCCACCGAGTCCGCTCCATCGCGCAGCCTCGGCGCCGCCCGCCGCGCGGCCGCGAGCGCCGCCGACAGCGACCCCGCCGGCGCAGACGACGCCGAGTCGCGTGCCAGCGCACGATCGATCGCGCTGTCCCGCGCCGCCGGCGTGGTGCCTAACGCGATCGCGGCACGCGCCGCCGTGTCGAACGCGACCAGGAGGTCTCCCGTCGACCCGACCGCGCGCACCGAGTCACGCACCGCGCCCACGTCGCGCACCGCGCCCGAGCGGTCGGCGACGATCACGCGCGCGATCGGCCGTCGCTCCGGCGTGCGTGTCGGCCGCGCGAGCGCGAGCGCGCCGGTCAGCACCGCCGCCGCGCGCATCGCGAGCAGCAGCAGATCGCGCGGCCGGCGCGCGAGTCGTCGTGCCCGCGCCGACCGCATCGGCACGAACCGCGCGGTCGGCAGCAGCAGCGGCGCCGGTCGGCCGAGCGCGAGCAGGTGCAGCGCGACGAGCGCCAGCGCCGCCGCGACGCCCACCAGGATCCAGCCCGGCGCGAGGAACCTCACGCCCGAGCCTCCGCGTGGCTCTCGACGGCGCCGCGCACCACGCGGCGCACCGCGCGCGCCGGCGGCTCGTCTGTCGTCACCGCCACGTACGTCGCGCCCGCGTCGCGCCACGCGCGCGCCGTCTCCGCGCGCCACTTCGCGAACGCGGCGAGATACGCGGCGCGCGACACCGCATCGAGCGGGCGGCGCACGTCCGGACGCTCCGGGTCCACGGCGAGCACCGCGCCGCGCGGCGGATCGAGCTCCTGCGCGTCGAGCACGTGCAGCGCGTACACCTCGCCGCCCTGCGCGCGGTGCGTCGTCGCCGCGCGCAGCGTCGCCGCCTCGTCGCCGAGGAAGTCGGACACGAGCACGAGCCGCGTGCCGCGCACCGCCGCCGCGTGCGTCACGAGCGGAGCGAGCGGCGCATCCCCGTCCGGCGTCACCGCGTCGAGCGCGCGTGCGACCTCGTGTACCACGCCGCGCCGCGCGCGGGCCGGCAGCCACCGGTCGCGCGCGTCCGGCGCCGCGACCGCGAGGCCCACGGGATCCCCCGCCGCGTGCGCGACCGCGGCGAGGCCTAACGACAGCGCACGTGCGGCGCGCCACTTCGCGCGGAACGCCATCGATGCGCTCGCGTCCACCACGAGCACCGTCGGCAGCAGCGCGTGGTCGTCGGCCAGACGGATGAATGCGCGGTCGCTGCGCGCGAGCAGCCGCCAGTCGAGCCGTCGCGGATCGTCGCCCTGTCGGTACGCGCGATACTCGCTCAGCTCCCCGCCGGGGCTGCGCAGCCGTGCGCGGTGCGCGCCGGGCAGGGTCGCCGCCGCCAGCTTGCGTGCGGCCCACCGCACGCCGCGCAGCTCGTCCAGCAGGCGCGTGTCCGAGTCGTGCATCACGCGCCCCCGCGGGGGACGTCGAGCGTGGAGCGTGGAGCGTGGAGCGTGGAGCGTTCTCCGGGTGGTCGGCGCGTCGGAATGGTTAGGCGGACGGCACGCACCCTCGCACACTTCGCCGACACGCTACATGGAGGCCTCACATGGCGACCGGCGACTTCCGCGACCTGATCGTCTGGCAGCGCAGCCAGGAGCTGCTGCGTGAGGTCTACCGTTTGAACCGGCAGCTCCCCCCGGAGGAGCGCTACGAGATGGGATCGCAGCTGCGTCGCGCCGCTGGCTCGGTGTCGTCGAACATCGCCGAGGGCCACAGCAGCGCCTACCGGAAGGTGTTCCTCGCCCAGCTCTCCTCGGCCCACGCATCGCTGAAGGAGGTCGACAACCACCTCATTTCCGCCGTCACGGTGGGTCACCTGTATCCGGAGGATGTCGCCGACGCCCTGGCCCTGAGCGACGAGGTCAGTCGCATGCTCCGCGTGATGCGCCGCAAGCTGGGAGGCTGAGCAGGGAAAGGCGCTCCACGCTCCACGCTCCACGCTCCACGCTCGCTCAGACGCGGACACCGGCGCTCGGTGCCGCGACACGTTCCAGGAGGTCCGCCACCACCCGGTCCGCATCGATCCCCTCCGCTTCGGCGGCGAACGTCGGCAGCACGCGGTGGCGCAGCACCGGCGCCGCGACGCGCCGCAGATCCTCGGGCGCCACCGCGGCGCGCCCGGCGAGCAGCGCGTGCGCCTTCGCGCCTAACACGAGCGCCTGGCCCGCGCGCGGTCCCGCGCCCCACCGCACCGCGCGCTTCACCAGCGCCGTCGCGTTCGGGTCGTCGGGGCGCGTCGCGCGCACGAGCGACGCCGCGTAGCGCAGCGCGGCGTCGCTCGCCGGGATCTCGCGCGCGAGCCGCTGCAGCGCGAGCGCCTGCGTCGCGTCGAGCACCGCGTCCAGCGGCCCCGCCGGCGCGCCCGTCGTCGCGCGCAGGATCGCCACCTCCTCGTCCGCCGCCGGATAGCTCACCCGCACGTCGAACAGGAAGCGGTCGAGCTGCGCCTCGGGCAGGGGATACGTCCCCTCCTGCTCGATCGGGTTCTGCGTCGCGAGCACGAAGAACGGCTCCGGCAGCCGCATCGTGCGGCCGGCCGCGCTGACCGCGTGCTCCTGCATCGCTTCCAGCAGCGCGGCCTGGGTGCGCGGCGGCGCGCGGTTGATCTCGTCGGCGAGCACGATGTTGCCGAAGATCGGACCCGGCACGAAGCGGAACGCACGCCCGCCCGTCGCGTGGTCCTCCTCCAGGATCTCCGTGCCCGTGATGTCGCTCGGCACGAGGTCCGGCGTGAACTGGATCCGCCGGAAGTCGAGGTGCATCGCCTCCGCGAGGCTCTTCACGAGCAGCGTCTTCGCGAGCCCCGGCACGCCGACCAGCCGCGCGTGCCCCCCGGCCACGATCGCGAGCAGCAATTCCTCCACCACCTGGTCCTGCCCCACCACCCGCCGCGCCACCTGTGCGCGCAGCGCGCGCACGGCGTCCACGAGCGGTCCGGCGTCGTCGAGCGTGGGCGCACCGCGCGGGGCGCGGGCGTCGAGTCGTGCGGGGTTGGCCATGTCGTTGCTGGAATACGGCGACCGGTGCACTGCGACCTGATGACTACGACCTAGTACCGGCGACCGTTCGCCGTCCACCGGTTGCCGTCACAAGGTCGCGGCCGCACGGTCGCGGTCTCGAGCGTGTCCGTGCACGGCCTAGAGATTGCCTCAGTCCGTGGTCCGAAGTCAGCATCGCAGTCGTCGTATCGTAGTCACCGGGAGTTGCAGACGTGCAGCAGAGATGCGTCATCCAGCGGCTGTCGCCCGACGTGCGCGCCGCCCTCGCCAGCTACGGCGCGAAGGCCAGCTGGCCCGCCGGATTCGGCATCTATCAGCGCGGCGCTCCGGCCGACGGCGTGTTCGTCGTCCTGTCGGGTCGCATCGTGCTCCGCAGTCGCGTGAAGGCCGGACGCGGCTTCGTGCCCGCCATCGCCACCGACGGGGAGACGTTCGGTGCCGAGGGGCTCGAGATAGCCGGGCGATACGCCACCGATGCCCGCGCCGAGGAGCCGAGCGAGACGCTGCACCTGAGCGGCGCCCGCTTCCGCGCGTTCCTCCGCGAGCAGCCGCTGTACGCCCAGTCGCTCATCGGCCAGATCATGGCCGAGCGGACGCAGCTGCTCGACAAGCTCCACGAGCTCGCGACGCTGTCCGTCGAGGAACGCCTCATCGCCTCGATGCTGCGCCTCGCCGACCAGTCCCGCCTGGCCGACGGCCGCCCGCTGCGCCTCGGCTCCACCGACTACCGGCTCCTCTGCGAGCTCGTCGGTGCCACGCGCGAGAGCGTCTCGCTCGTCTTCAACCGGCTCGTCGGCGCCGGGCTCGTCGAGCGCGAGGGGACCACCTACACCATTCCCGACCTCCACGCCCTCGGCTCCCGCCTCGGCGCCACCTGGTCCGACAGCGAGTCCATCGTCCCGCTCGTCGACGAGTCGCGCCCGGCCGACCGCGTCGCGCGCATCTGAAGGACGAGGGCAGGAGGGCAGGAGGGCACGAAGCGAGGGCAGGAGAGCCACAAGGTCTCCTGCCCTCGCTTCGTGCCCTCCTGCCCTCCTGCCCTAACGCACTTCGATCGGCACCCACGGCGTCCACAGCTGCTTCGTGCGCAGCAGCTGCGCCATCACCCGGGCGCGCACGCGGTACCGGCCGCGTCGCACGAAGCGGCCCGTGTCGTCCGTCCCCGGCCACGTCACCTGGAACGTCGTGTCGCGCCCGGCGGGCAGCGGGTCGGTGAGCGTCGCCTCGAGCGACATCTGCTGCATCCTCGGCGGGCTCCACACCCCGCCCGAGTCCGGGCGCATCCCGATCTGCGCGACCAGCACGTCGTACGCCTGCACTTGGCCGAGCCCGACCGCGATCGGCCGCGTGGTGCCGTTGTGCAGCGTGATGCGGATCGGCATCGGCTTGCCGTACGCCACGGTGCCCGGCACGTCCATCGTGACCGTCACCGGCTCTTCCGGGGTCGGCACCCACGGCTTCTGCTTCGCCGCCGCGGTCCCGAGCGCGAACGTGTCGTCGTTCTGCATCGGGGCCACGTCGCCGCACGCCGTGGCGAGCGCCATGAGCGCGCCGACCGCCGCGACGCGCACGCTGAGGGGGCTGGGCATGCGGTTAAGATACCGACGTCCGCGCCCACGTCACCCGTCCCGTTCCGGAGGTCCGTGCCCTCGATCCTCGACGCCCGCGTCCAGCGGCTCCGCCGCGAGGTCGCCGAGCGTCTCCCACTCGGCCCCGAGGGCTACGTCGTCGGCGCGGAGCCGATCGCCCTCGATGGCGATCCCGGGCGCGCCGTCCTCCTCCTCCACGGCTTCGGCGACGCCACCGACACGCTCGTCGGGCTCGCGGCGCACCTCCACGCGCGCGGATGGACCGTGCGGGCCCCGCTGCTCCCGGGTCACGGCCGCACCCTCGACGCGTTCGCCGCGTCCGGCGCCGATGCCTGGCTCACCGCCGCGCGCGAGGCGTACGACGCACTCCGCGCCCGCTGCCCGCGCGTCGCGGTCGTCGGCCTCTCCATGGGCGCCGCGCTCGCCGTCGTCCTCGCCGCGGACGCGCCGCCGCCGGCCCTCGTCCTCCTCGCGCCGTATCTCTCGGCGCCGCCCGTGGTGCGCGTCATCGGCGCGCTCCACCGCGTGCTCGGGCTGCTCGCGCCGTGGCTCCGGACGCGGGGCGAGGGCTCCATCCACGAGCCGGTGGCCCGCGCGGCGAGCCGCGGCTACGGCGTCGTCACCCCGAGGCTCGTCTCGCAGCTCGGACGCGTCGTCCACCGGGCGCGCGCGGCGCTGCCGCGGGTCGCGGCGCCCACGCTCGTCGTGCTCTCGCGCCGCGACAACCGCGTCGCTCCTGCCGCCGCCCTCTCCGCCCTCGCGCGACTCGGCGGCGCGCCAGCGGAGGTGGTGTGGCTCGAGGGATCCGGTCACGTGATCACGGTCGACTACGAGAAGGAGCGCGTGTACGCGCTCGTCGCGGCGTGGATCGACGAGCACTGATGCTCGGCGACTCGGCGTCCCGTCGCGCCCGCCTCGGTTCCGTGCTCCCGTTCCGCTCCCTAGGTTCCCCCGCGCAACGACCAGCCAGCCCCTTCCTCCCGAATCGATGCGGATAAGCGTTTTGAAGGAGATCGATCCGCGCGAGCGGCGTGTCGCGCTCGTGCCCGAGAGCGTGAAGAAGCTCACCGCCGCGGGGCACGAGGTCGTCGTGGAGCGCGGCGCGGGCGCCGCCGCGTACTTTCCCGACGCGCAGTACGAGGCCGCCGGCGCCACGTTCGCCGGCGGCGCGGCCGCCGCCGCGCGCGGCGCGCAGGTCGTCGCGAAGGTGCAGCGCCCGAGCGACGGCGAGGTCGCGTTGCTCGACGAGGGCACGTCGCTCGTCTGCCTCATGCAGCCCGCGCAGAGCGCCGACCTCCTGAAGCACCTCGCCGCGCGCAGGGTCACCGCGTTCGCTCTCGAGCTCGTGCCGCGCATCACGCGCGCGCAGTCGATGGACGTCCTCTCGTCGCAGGCGACGATCGCCGGCTACAAGGCCGTGCTGCTCGGCGCCGCGCAGGCCGCGCGCCTCCTGCCGATGCTCACCACCGCGGCCGGCTCCATCACGCCGGCGAAGTGCTTCGTCATCGGCGCCGGCGTCGCGGGGCTGCAGGCCATCGCCACGGCGCGCCGGCTCGGCGCCGTCGTGAGCGCGTTCGACATTCGCCCCGCCGCGCGCGAGCAGGTGCAGAGCCTCGGCGCGTCGTTCGTCGCCGCGGAGCTGGTCGCGGCCGGCGCGGAGACGGCGGGCGGCTACGCGAAGGAGCAGAGCCAGGACGAGCAGGCGCGCACCGCCGCCGCGCTCGCGAGGCACATCCGCGACATGGACCTCGTCATCACCACCGCGTCGGTCCCCGGCCGGCCCGCGCCGAAGCTCATCACCGAGGAGATGGTCGCCTCCATGCGCCCGGGCTCCGTCATCGTCGATCTCGCCGCGGAGTCGGGCGGCAACTGCACGCTCACGCGCCCCGGCGAGACCGTCGTCGCGCACGACGTCACGATCGTCGCACCGTTGAACATTCCGGCCAGCGTGCCGTTCCACGCGAGCCAGATGCTGAGCAAGAACGTCCTCACGTTCCTCCAACACGTCACCAAGGACGGCGCGCTCACCGTCGATCTGGCCGACGAGATCACGGGCGCCATGGCCGTCACCCACGCCGGAGAGGTTCGCCGCTCATGACCGCGATCATGCAGCTCTACGTGTTCGTGCTCGCCGGCTTCGTCGGCTTTCTCGTCATCGCGCGCGTGCCGCCCCTGCTGCACACGCCCCTCATGTCGGCGGCGAACTTCATCTCCGCCATCTCCATCGTCGGCGCCATCCTCACCGCGGGCTCGCACTCGCGCGTCGCGCAGATCCTCGGCTTCGTCGCCGTGACGTTCGCGATGATCAACGTCGTCGCCGGCTTCGTCGTCACCGACCGCATCCTCGGCATGTTCCAGAGGAAGCCGACCCCGAGCTCGAGCGAAGCGAAGAGCGTTGTGATGAACGACGGCCAGCGGAGCTGACCGATGGTGCGCGACCTCCTGATCCAGCTCCTCTACTTCGCGTCGTCGATCCTGCTCATCCTCGGGATCAAGGGGCTCACGCGCCCCGACACCGCGCGCCGCGGCATCCAGTACGCCGGCGTCGGCATGCTGCTCGCCATCGTCGGCACGCTGCTCTACGAGGAGATCGTCTCCTACGGGTGGATCGTCGGCGGCATGGTGCTCGGCGCCGCGATCGGGCTGCCCATCGGCAAGCGCGTCGCCATGACCGCGATGCCGCAGCTCATCGCCATCACGCACATGTTCGGCGCCGTCGCCGTCACGCTCGTCGGCGTCGCCGAGTACGTGACCCACGGCTACGGCGCCGAGCTGTCGCGCGCCACGATGACCGCGCTCGGCTTCGAGGTGCTGCTCGGCGCGCTCACGGTGACCGGCAGCTTCATGGCGTTCGGCAAGCTGCAGGGCTTCCTTCCCGACCGGCCGATCGTGTTCGCGGGCCAGAACGCGATCAACCTCACGATCTTCGGCGGCACGTTCGTGATGCTCGCGTACCTCGTGTACGCGCCCGCCACGCCGGCGGTGTTCTTCGCCATGATCGCGCTCGCGCTCATGATCGGCGTGTCGATGGTGATCCCCATCGGCGGCGCGGACATGCCCGTCGTGATCTCGCTGCTGAACTCGTACGCCGGTCTCGCCGCGAGCGCGACGGGCTTCGCGATCGGCAACAGTGTGCTCATCATCTGCGGCGCGCTCGACGGCACGGCGGGCTTCATCCTGTCGATCCTCATGTCGAAGGCGATGAACCGGTCGTTCACGAACGTGCTGTTCGGCGGCTTCGGCACCGCGCCGACCGTCGCCGCGCGCGTCGACTCGGGGCTCGTCGCGAAGCCGATCGCGGTCGACGACGCGGCCATGCAGCTCGCCTACGCGTCGAAGGTCGTCGTCATCCCCGGCTACGGCATGGCGGTCGCCCAGAGCCAGCACCAGGTGCGCGAGCTCGCGGCGCTCATCGAGAAGCGGGGCGGGGAGGTGCGCTACGCGATCCACCCCGTGGCCGGCCGCATGCCGGGGCACCTGAACGTCATCCTCGCCGACGCTGGCGTGGAGTACGACCGGCTCATCACCGACGTCGACGACGCGAACCAGCAGCTCTCGCGCGCCGACGTCGCCGTCGTCATCGGCGCGAACGACATCGTGAACCCCTCGGCCGAGACCGACGAGGGAAGCCCGATCTACGGCATGCCGGTGCTCGAGGCGTGGAACGCGGGACGCGTGTTCGTCGTGAAGCGCGGCCAGGGCGTCGGCTTCGCCGGCATCGAGAACCCCCTGTTCTTCCGCGACAACACGAACATGATCTACGGCGACGCGAAGAAGGTCGCGTCGGCGCTCATCACCGAGATCAAGGCCATGGACGAGGGACATTGATGACACGGTCGCCCCACGCTCCACGCTCCACGCTCCACGCTCGCTCCGCTTCGCGACCACGCCGGGCGTGGAGCGTGGAGCGTGGAGCGTGGAGGATGCTTTTGGTGTTCACGCTCGCGTGCACGTCCGAAGGGGGCGACAGCGCGAAGACGCCGCCGCCGCCCGGCAATCCGGACCCCACGCAGAACACGTATGCCCCGCAGCTCGGCGTCGCGCTGCCGGCGTTCTACAAGACGCAGCGCGGCACGTATTATCAGGACGTCGCCGTCGGCACTGGCATCGCGTCGATCCCGGGGCGCAAGGTGAAGGTGCGCTACACCGGGTGGCTGCCGAACGGCACGAAGTTCGACGCCGGCGAGATCGACTTCACCCCCGGCGCCGGCGAGGTGATCGTGGGGTGGGACGACGGCATCGTCGGCATGAAGGTCGGGGGCAAGCGCAAGCTCGTCATCCCCGCCAGTCTCGGATACGGGGCGCAGGGCGCGCCGCCCGACATCCCGCCCAACAGCGTGCTGGTGTTCGACGTGGAGCTGTTGTCAGTGGCGTAGCGGAGAAAACGCGATCGGTACTGCGCTGACGATACCGCGCCCCTTCCACCCCCAGGCAAGAAGGGAACGCCGTACCGCCAACGCAGTACCGACCGCGTTTCGTCTACCGCGACCGCTTCAGATCACCGCCGCGCGGAGCGCGGACGTCCACCGCTTCCAGTCGAACCCGGCGCCGCGCTCGAGCGCGTCGTGCAGCTCGCGCCCGCTGTCGAAGCGCGCCGCGGGATCCTTCGCGAGACACCGCTCGATCACCGCGACGAGCGACGTCGGCGCGTCCGGCGCGAGCCGCGCGAGCGCGGGCACGCGCTGCAGCAGATGACGCGCCGACAGCTCGCGCAGCGTGCGCCCGCCGAACGGCGGACGTCCGGTGAGCAGCGTGAACCCGAGCACGCCGAGCGCGTACAGGTCGCTGCGCCGGTCGATCGCATGCTCGCCGACGAGCTGCTCCGGCGACATGTACTGCGGCGTCCCCATCGAGAACCCCGGCATCGGCTGCGCGTCGTACGACGGGAGCGCGGCGACGCCGAAGTCGGTGAGGATCACGCGCCCACCCGCGCCGGTCGACGAGCGCTCCAGCAGCACGTTCTCCGGCTTCAGGTCGCGATGCACCACGCCCTCGTGGTGCGCGTAGTCGAGCGCGAGCGCGAGCTCGCCGAGGATCCGCCGCACCTCGCTTCCCTTCAGCGTGCCCTCGCGCCGCAGCCGCTCGGCGAGCGATTCGCCGTCGACGTGGCGCATCACGAAGTACGGCACGCGCTCGGCGCCGAGCGTGACCTCGCCGAACGCGTGCACGGGCACGATGCTCGGGTGCGTGAGGCGCGCCATGAGCCGCGCCTCGCGCTGGAAGCGCGTGCGCTCGTCCTCCAGCAGCGCGAGCTCGCGCCGCATCAGCTTGATCGCCACGACGCGATGCAGCGCGAGGTCGCGCGCGAGCACGACCACTCCCATGCCGCCGCGCCCCAGCTCGCGCACGAGCTGGTACTGCGCGCCGAGCGCGTCGGCGGCGAAGACGTCGGCCAACCAGACGCGCTCCGCGTCGGGATCGGCAGGGACGTCGGCGATGGGAGTCGGAAGCGAGAGCAGCGCGGACATGAGTCGAGGGGCCTTGGCGCGGTCACCAGCCCGTTGCCCTAAGGGAAGGGGCGTGCCGCCGCGCCTCTGCGGGCTATGCGTGTGACAGCGAATGACTTGGAAAAGGTTTGCCGGTTTCGCCCGGCGCCCCGGAGTGTCCGCTGGTGGGACAGGGTGTCCGATCTCGGATACAGCACTGGCGACGACCTCGGACGCGGAAACGGCGGACGGAGACACTACGGAGGCGGGAACCGCGGAGATTCTGCCGACTCCGCCGCACCCGCCTCCGTCGTGACCGCACCCGCCGTTGTCGGATCCGTCGTTGCTCGGATCCGCCGTGCTGGATCGGGTCAGATCACCTTGTGCACGAGATCCCCGATCCCTTCCGTCACGCGCTCGCCGAGCGACGTCGCCGTGTCGACGACCGCGCCGGCCGCGCGCTTCACGCGGGCGACGGGACCGCTGGTCGATCCCTCCGAGCTCGATCCGCCGCCGCTGCGGCTGCTGCTGGAGGCGCCGGCCCGTGAGCCGCCGCGCTTCGCCGCGGACGCGCGCTTGCCGGAGGAGCGCTTGCTCGACGCGCGCTTGCCGGAGGACTTCTTCGCCGAGCCGCGCTTACTGGAAGCGCGCTTGCTGGACTTCTTCGCGGACCCGCGCTTCGACGCGCGCTTGGTGGACTTCTTCGCCGACGACCGCTTCGCGGAGGACTTCTTCGCCGACGACTTCTTCGCGGAGGAACGCTTCGCGGACGAACGCTTCGCGGAGGACTTCTTCGCCGAGGACTTCTTCGCCGACGAGCGCTTCGATCCGCCGCTCGACTTGCGCGCCGAGGACTTCTTCGCGCCGCCCTTGCGTGCGCCCGTCTTCTTCGTCGCCGACGCACCCGAGGTGCGCGTGCTGCGCCGCGCGGTGCCGCGCTTGCGCGTCGACGTGCTGCCCGAGGACTTGGAACGAGTCGCCATTGGTGAGCTCCTGGTTGGAGGAGGTGTGTCTCACGGGTACGCAAGAATTAGGCACAGAACGGCACCAGCGCAACAGCCGCGCGCGACATTCGGGGCAAATTGACGCTTATTTGTCGTCCGATCCGCGCGCGACGCGCCCAACGCGCGCACGATGCGCATGCGAGACGCGTGCGTCCGACGCACGCGCGCGACACACGCGACGCGCGCTCAGTCGATCCGCCGCGTCTCCCCGAGCGACGGGATCCACAGCCGCGATGCGTCGCGACCCGAGCGCGCCCACGCGTCGCGCGTCCGGCGCGGCGGCTCGTCGCACGGCTCGTCGGCGAGCGCGAACGCGCCCCAGTGCGACGCGCCGAACACCGGCGCGTGCCGCGCGCCCGCGCACAGCGCGTCGTACGCCGCGAGCGCGTCGTCGGGATCGCAGTGCACGGGGCGCATGAACCACCGCGGCGCGTACGCGCCGATCGGCAGCAGCGCGAGCGCGAACGGCCCGTGTCGCCGCGCGATCTCGCCGAATGCCGGGTGCAGCCCCGTGTCCCCCGCGAACAGCACCGCGTGCGCCGCGTCGATCGCGCGCACCGCCCAGCCGCACCACAGCGAGCGGTCGCGATCCGCCGGGCCGCGCCCCGAGAAGTGCTGCGCCGGCACGCACGCGACCGACAGCGGCCCCACCGTCGCCGTCTCCCACCAATCGAGCTCCGTCACGACGTCGGCGCGCACGCCGCGCGCGCGGAGCCACCGCGCGAGCCGCAGCGGCACCGCCCAACGGGCCGCCGGCCACCGCGCCGCGATCCGCCGCACCGTCGCGTCGTCGAGGTGGTCGTAGTGGTCGTGCGACAGCAGCACGAGATCGATCGGTGGCAGCGCGTCGAACGCGACGCCGGGCGGTGCGTAGCGGCGCGGCCCCGCCCACGCCACCGGCGACGCGCGCTCGCTCCACATCGGATCCGTGAGCACGTTCCACCCGCCGAGCTGCAGCAGGAACGTGCTGTGTCCCACCCACGTCGCCGTGAGCACGTCGCGCGGCGCGCGCGGCACGGGGAACGACGGCGCGACCATCGGTGGCGCGCACGCGCGCCCGTCGCGCCCCTCGCGCTCGGCGCGCGGCGTGCGCTCGCCGAGCATCCATTTCACCACCCCCGCGAACCCCGCCGGCTCGCCGCCGGGCCACGGATTGCGAAAGCCCTTGCTCGTGTGATGCGGTGCGGTCACGGCGACTCGTGAACGACGACGTGAAAGCGGCGACCTCGAAAAACGGCGACCCCTCGCCGTGCGAAGGGTCGCCGTCACGACCTCGTTGTCACAAGGTCGCCGTTACATGGTCGGAGTCTACTGGCCGGCGGGGAGCGACGTGTTGGTGACGGCGCGGTACGAGTTCACGCGGCCGTAGCCGAACTTCGTGTCGTAGCCCGCCGTGCCGAGATCGTCGGTCGTCGACAGGAGACGCGAGCGCAGCGCGCTGCCGCGCAGCCCCGCCTTCGACGCGACGATCGCCGCCGTGCCGGTCACCTGCGGCGCCGCCATCGACGTGCCCATCATGTACGCGTACGTGCCGCCCGCGAGCGGACCGCTGTACGTGCGCCCGCCCGTGTAGCCGCTCACGACGGAGCTGAAGATGCACCCGTCTTCCGTCGTGTTCGAGTAGCAGTACCCGCCCGGCGCGCTGATGTCGAGCCCCGACCCGTACTGCGAGTACGCGGCGAGCGCGTCCTGCCACGTCGTCGACGCGACCGAGATCGCGTTCGCGTCGCACGCCGGGCACGCCACCTTGCCCGAGCCCGAGTTGCCCGCCGACGCGATCACGAGCACGCCGCGGTCCGTCGCGTACTTGATCGCGTTCTTCTCCGACGTGCTCTCGCTGTTGCCGCCGAGGCTCATGTTCACGGCGACGAGGTGGTTGCCGCTCGCGTCGAGGTAGTCGGCCGCCGCGTACAGCGCGTTCACGATCGACGACGTGTAGCACCCCGCGGTGCCGCACACGCGCTGCACGAGCACCTTCACGTGTGGCGCCGCGCCGGAGACGCCCGCCACGCCGACCGTGTTCCCGGCCATCGTGCCGGTGGTGTGCGTGCCGTGCCCCTCGTCCGGCGTGTCGTACGGCGTAAAGTCGCTGCACGTCGCGCTGCCGTTCCCGGCCGCCGCCTGCGAGTACCAGTCGCATCCCGCGATCAGGCGCCCCGTGAACTCGGGGTGGTTGAAGTCCACGCCCGTGTCGATGCTCCCGATCGTGACGTCGGCGCCGCCCGCCGCGTACCCTTCGACGTTGTCCTCGTCCGCGTCCGCCTTCGATGCGTAGCTCGCGCCGATGGAGCCCGTGCGGCCGTTCGGGTCGTTGTAGAACGACATGTTCAACCCGCCCGGGTTGAAGAACGCCCACAGCCGCGAATCGATCGCGTCGACGTGGCGGATGTAGTTCGGCTCCGCGTACGCGACGCGCGGATCGGCCGCGAGCCGCGCCGCCGCCGCGCGCTCGTTGCCGTTCGCCACGGTCATGACGCGGAACTTCCCGGCGTACCCGAGGTGCCCGACGCCCAGGCCGTGCGCCTTCGCGAGTGCCGGCGCGTCGGCGTCGTCGTTCAGTCCCACGAGGATCTCGCCCGCCACGATGTCGTCGTCCTGCTGGCTGGCGGCGGCGCGCGCGAGCGCCGGGTCCTGCGGACTCCGCGATGACGTCGCGGTGGGTGCGTCGGAGCAGTTCGCGAGCACGACGACGAGGGCGGCGCTGGCGCCGCAGGAGAGGAGCTGCCGAATCGAACGGTTCACTGCCTGACCTCCACGAAGGGGACCACACGGCCGCCGCACCCGTGCGGCCGCTTCATACGCCCATGCCGGAGCCGTCGTCGGCACCGGAGGGCGAACGCGCTGGATCTTCTTGGATCTTCGGAGTATCAGGCGCGACCACGGGGCGGCCGCGAGACTCGTCGTCCCGCTCCGATGCGCCCGTCGTCCCGCATCTTGCGATCGACAGATGTTTACGGGCGGGGGCCATCCTCGCAAGGGCATCCCCCCGACAACTTCGTGACGATTCTTACACGAGGAGGCGCTCCGTGAGCTCCCAGCCCCCCGCGCTCCCCGAGATCCCGCGCGTGCGCGCCCCCGAGTTCCCGGAGGCGCTCGACTGGATCCACACCGGCGGCCGCGCGGTCCGCCTCGCCGACCTGCGCGGTCGCGTCGTGCTGCTCGACTTCTGGACCTACGGCTGCATCAACTGCATCCACCTCGCGCCGCAGCTCCACGAGCTCGCGCGCCGCATCCCCGACGCGCTCGCGGTCCTCGGCGTCCACAGCGGCAAGCACCCGGCGGAGCGCGTCACCGCGCGCATCCGCGACGCCGCGCTCCGACTCGGCGTCACGCACCCGGTGTTGAACGACCGGCAGTTCCGCGTCTGGCGCGCGTTCGCCGTGAATGCGTGGCCGACCGTCGTGCTCATCGACCCGCAGGGCTACGTCGTCGCGTCGCGCGGCGGCGAGCGCACCGCCGACGAGCTCACGCCGGTGGTCGAGCGACTGATCGCCGCGCACGACGCGGCGGGCACGCTCGACCGCGGCCCGCTCCCCGACTGGGCGCGTGGCATCCCCGACGCGCCGTCGCACGCGCCCGGCGCGCTCTGCTTCCCGACGAAGATCGCGACCGACGGTCGACGACTCGCCATCGCCGACTCGGCGCACCGCCGCGTGCTCGTCGGCACGCTCCACGCGCGCGACCGCCTGCAGGTGGAGCGCGTCGTCGGCCGCGGCACGCCGACGTCGGCCACGCGCGGCCACGTCGCGCAGGGCGCCACGCGCGACGCGCTCGCCGCCGCGGCCGACGGCCCGGCGAGCGAGGCGTCGTTCGAGCGCCCGCAGGGCCTAACGTTCGGCGGCGACGGGCGCCTCTACGTCGCCGACACCGGCAACCACGCCGTGCGCGCCGTCGATCTCGCCACCGGTGCGATGCGTACGCTCGCCGGCACCGGCGCGCGCGTGCGCACGCGCGACGACCGCGCCGCCGGCGCCCTCGCGTCGCCGTGGGACGTCGCGATCGTCGCGCGCACGCTCGTCGTCGCGATGGCCGGCACGCACCAGCTCTGGGCGATCGATCTCGACGACGAGCGCGCGCGCCCGCTCGCCGGCGGCCGCGGCGAGGCGCTCGTCGATGCGCCGCTCGCCGACGCGCTCCTCGCGCAGCCGATGGGGCTCGCCGCGGGCGACGCATCGGTGTCCTTCGCCGACGCCGAGTCGAGCGCCGTGCGCGTCGCCGACCTCTCGGCCGGCGCGGTCCGCACGCTCGTCGGCACGGGACTGTTCGACTTCGGCGACCGCGACGGCGAGGGCGACGCGGTGCGCCTCCAGCACGCGCAGGGGCTCGCGCGGCATCCCGACGGCCGTCTGCTCGTCGCCGACTCGTACAACGACGCGCTGAAGTGGCTCGACCCCGCCACGCGTCGCGTCACCACCTGGGTGCGCGGCCTCCACGAGCCCGCGGGCCTAACGATCGTCGACGGCGCCGCCTACGTCGCCGACACGAACGCGCATCGGATCGCGGTGGTCGACCTGGCGACCGGCGACGTCACGGACCTCTCGATCGAAGGGCTCTGACATCCTCTCACGCGGAGACGCGGAGAACGCGGCGAACACCTAGAGCAGTTGGTGTTCTCCGCGTTCTCCGCGTCTCCGCGTGAGGCCGAACGGCTCACCGCGCCGAGCGCAGATTCTCGGTGAGATGCTCCACCGACCGCGTGCCGACGAGCGCCACCGCGACGCCGGGGAGCGACCGCACGAACGTGATCGCGCGCTGCGCGTCCGTCTCGCAGCCGGGGAACGCGTCGCGCAGCGCCGGCGGCAGGTTCGACGCGAGCTGCGCCTGCATGAGCGGCGCGCTCGCCACCACCGCGACGCCAAGCTCCTGCGCCGCCTGCAGCAGCGGCACCGTGCGTTGCGGGCTCGCGCCGCGCGTCGCCAGCGGCTGTGTCGGCGCGCGCACCGCTTCGGGCATCGCGAGGCTGATCGGGAGCTGCACCGCGGCGAAGTGGTGCGCGTCGCCCGCCACGTCGCGCGCCGCGGCGACGACGTCGGCGAGCGCGAGGTGGTCGCGCGCCTTCGCGCCCGGCGGCACGCGGAGGCCGCGCCACGTCGCGATCCCCCACCGCGCGATCTCGCCGCGTGCCACGCTCGCCTCGAGCGCCTCGATCGCGCGGCGCAGCGTCGTCGCGAACGCGGTGCCCGCCGACGAGTCGAGCTGCCGCTCCGGCTCGTGCAGGTAGTAGAGATCGATCGTGTCGACGCCGAGGTTCGCGCGGCTGCGCGCGATCTGGTGCGCGAGGAATCCCGGCGCGAACGAGTGTCCACCGTGCACGACGTCCTCCGGCCGCATCACGCCCGGCCCGAAGAACTCGTCGGCGAGGTACGCCTCGTACGCCTCGCGCGTCGCCGGCGGCGCGCCGTCGAGCGCGATGTAGCCGCCCTTCGTGCACACGACCACCTCGTCGCGCCGCGCGACACCGTCGGCGAGCGCGCGCGCCACGGCGCGTCCCACCGCGCGCTCCGAGCGCTGGCAGCGGTAGTTGATCGCCGTGTCGACGACGTTGCATCCCGCCGCGAGGCCCGCGTACACCGCCGTCTCGTAGCGCGCGTCGTCGTCGTCGCTGCATTCGCCGAGGTACGTGCCGAGCCCGATCGACCCGACGGCGAGCGCGCTGCCGCGGGCGCCCATGGCGCGGAAGTAGTCCTCCGTGAAGCGCGACGCGAACCGCGCGACGTAGCGCGCCGTCCCCTCGCGCGTGGCGCGGCGGGCCTCCTGCGAGGGCGCGGTCGCGGTGGCGGCGGGCCGGGTGGAGCGCGTACCGGGTGACATGCGTCGGACGCTATCGGTGCCCGGCAGGGCGCGGCAAGGGCGTCTACGTTCCACCGGGCCACGCGGGCGCGTCGTCCGGCGGCGGGTGCGGCACCCCCGTTGCACCGCAGCGGCTCGACCTCCATCCCGTTCGCCGTGCCTTCTGAGCTCTTCCACCGGCGCCGTGCCGCGCTCGCCGCGCTCCTCGCCGTCGGGTGTGCGCGTCCCGCCGCGCAGGTGATGACGCCCGTGCGCATCGACATGAGCGGCAACGTGGTTGGCGCGGCGCGCGCGGCGGACGCCGGCGACCCGTTCCAGATCTTCGCCCCGCTGGGCCGCGTCGACTGGCCCGGTCCGAACCCGTACCGCGCCGCCTCGGGCGCACCCGGCCCCGCGTACTGGCAGCAGCGCGCCGACTACACGATCGCCGCCACGCTCGACACGGCGAACGGCGGCACGGTGAGCGGGCAGGTGACGATCCGCTACACGAACAACTCCCCCGACACGCTGCGCTTCGTCTGGCTGCAGCTCGATCAGAACCTCTACCGCCCCGGCAGCAAGGGCTCAGCGATGAATCCCGCCGAGTCGCGCTGGGGCGTGCGCGGGTTCAAGGGCGGCTACGATCTGAGCGACGTGCGCGTGGACGGCCGCCCGCCGGTGGGCGCGCCGAAGATCGACGACACGATGATGCGCCTCGATCTCGACGCGCCGATCGCACCGAAGGGCGGGCGCGCGACGATCACGCTCCGCTTCCGGTTCGCCGTCCCGGAGCACGGCTCCGACCGCATGGGCCGCGACGGCACGCTGTTCGAGATCGCGCAGTGGTACCCGCGCATGGCCGTGTACGACGATGTGCGCGGGTGGAACACCGACCCGTATCTCGGCCAGGGCGAGTTCTACCTCGAGTACGGCGACATCGACTACAGCATCACCGCGCCGGCGGGCTACGTCGTCGCCGGCAGCGGCGTGCTGCAGAACGCGCCGGAGGTGCTCACCGCGGACCAGCGCGAGCGGCTCGCGCACGCGCGCACGCTGAGCGCCGCGCCGGGGCGTCCGGAGACCGTCGCCGCGGTCGTCACGCGCGAGGAGGCGGCGGCCGCGCGCACGCGTCCCGTGTCGGGCACGAAGACGTGGCGCTTCCGCGCCGAGGACGTGCGCGACGTCGCGTGGGCCGGGGCTCCCGACTTCCGGTGGGACGCGACGAGCTGGAACGGCATCCTGTGCCAGGCGTTCTACCAGATGGAGAAGGCGCACCGCTCGTGGGAGAGCGGCGCCGAGCAGACCTGCTGGTCGATGCGCACCTACTCCACGCTGTTCTACCCGTATCCGTACCCGCAGGCGACGAGCGTCGCCGGCCCGGTGGGCGGCATGGAGTACCCGATGTTCGTGATGGTGCACTACGGCAGCGACGATCCGTCGTCGATCTTCAGCACCGTCGATCACGAGCAGGGGCACGAGTGGTACCCGATGCTCGTCGGCTCGAACGAGCGGCGCTACGCGTGGATGGACGAGGGGTTCAACACCTACATCAACGCGTTCTCGAACGAGCGCCGCTATCCTGGCATGAGCGCGTACGCGGGGTACGTCGGCGACTGGCGGCAGGCAGTGGAGCAGCGCACGCAGGCGCCGCTCATGACGCGCCCCGACTGGATCGACGCGCGCGCGTTAGGCGCGATCGCGTATCGCAAGCCGGGCGTCGCGCTGCTCACCTTGCGCAACCACGTCGTCGGCGCCGACACGTTCGACCGCGCGTTCCGCGAGTACACCCGGCGTTGGGCGTTCAAGCATCCGACGCCGGGAGACTTCTTCCGCACGATCGAGAACGTGAGCGGGACGGATCTGTCGTGGTACTGGCGGAGCTTCTGGTACACGAGCGACGTGCTGGACATCGCCGTCGACAGCGCGGCGACGCACACGACCCCCGCCGGCACCATCGCGACGCTGTACCTGCGACGCACGACGAGCATCCCGTTCCCCGTCGCGGCTCGGCTCAAGCTCGCCGACGGCAGCGCGCGCGACGTGCGCTTTCCGGTCGACCTGTGGGCGCGGCCGAGCACCGGCGACCGGATCGAGGCGAGCGTCGAGGTGCCGGCGCGGGTGGTGGGCGTCCGGCTGTGGCCCGACGGCACCGTCCCCGACTTCGACGCGACGAACGACACGTGGGGGGACGCCCCGCCGGCCGGGGCGTCGGGGGCGGTCACGGTGGTGCCGTGAACGCATCGCAGACACGCCGGTAGCACGGCCCGCCGGCCGTTCCGGCAGCCCCGAGTCGCCAACATTTCAGTATGCGTTTCGGGAGATCTTCGGTAGATTCCTTGAGCCCAGGGGAGCGAGGTTCTGGAATCGCGGGGACGGGTTCGGGGTATCATTCCGACGTCGGCCCGCTCCGCGGCCGACACTCGTTTCCGTTGCTCGCAGGACGATTTTCCGAGGTAGCACCCGTGCTCGTGACCGTGACCCCCCGCCTCCGCATCCATCGCGACGAGGTTCTCTGCGCGATCCTGCGAGGCAACAGCGTGCTGCTGCGCTTCGTCGGCATGAAGCCGATGCGCGTGCCGGTCGACGATCTGACCGACGAGGCGCGTCACTGGCTCCTCCCGTCGCTCGCGCCCCGCGACATCCCGCTCGACGAGGGCGAGGAGGTCGAGGAGAGCGTGGAGGAAGAGGTCGAGGAAGAGGAGGAGCCGCGCAAGGAGCGTAGAGCGTAGAGCGTAGAGCGCAGAGCGGGCTCCGAGGACTCTCCCCGGGGCCCGATCTGCGCTCTACGCTCTACGCTCTACGCTGCCTGTAAGGCTTTCCGGCACTGGCCGTGCGATCAGGGTCGGCTAGATTCCACGACTCTTCGTGGGATCGTCGTTCGACCTTGTTCTTGGAGTGATGCGAGATGCCGGAGTTCGGTAGTTGGGCGACGCACTGGTGGAAGCCCGTGCTCTTCATCGTCGTCGCCGGGCACCTCACCAACGTCTGCGTGACCCTGTTTCTGCACCGGGCGCAGACGCACCGCGGCGTGAAGTTCCACTGGCTGGCCGAAGTGCCGATGCGCGTGTGGCTGTGGCTGACCACGGCGATCAAGACCAAGGAATGGGTCGCCTGCCACCGCAAGCACCACGCGTTCGCCGACCGCGAGGGTGACCCCCACAGCCCGCTCCTCGAGGGGCTGCGCAACATCATGCTGAAGGGGGCGCTCTATTACCGGCAGGCGGTGCGTCAGCCGGGCGTGCTCGAGAAGTACGGCAAGGGCACCCCGAACGACTGGCTCGAGCGGCACCTGCTCGACAAGCGCTCCGCGTTCGGCATCCTCGTGATGCTCGGCATCGACATCTGGCTGTTCGGCTTCTTCGTCGGGCCCCTCGTCTGGGGGATCCAGATGATCTGGATCCCGTTCTGGGCCGCAGGGGTCATCAACGGCGTCGGCCACGCCCTCGGCTACCGCAACTACGAGGTCAAGGACGAGAGCCGGAACATCAGCCCGATCGCGATCTGGCTCGGCGGCGAGGAGCTCCACAACAACCACCACGCCGACCCGCACTCGGCCAAGTTCGCCCACCGCGGCTTCGAGCTCGACATCGGCTGGATCTACATCCGGGCGCTCTCGCTGCTCGGCCTGGCGAAGATCAAGTACGCCCACGGCGTCTCCGGCTACGACCGGGACCGTGGCGAGGACCCGACCGCGAAGGCTGCCGCCTGACCGGCCCGCCACCCTCGGACGTCCATCGGCTCCCCACGCTTCGGCGTCGGGGAGCCGATTAGCTTTCCGGGGGTACCCAACGATCCAACGTCCGTCCGTAACCATCGAAAATGCCAGACGTTACCTGCTCCCGCTGCGGCCAGACCCGGGCCGGGTTCGAGAAGCCGCCGATCGGCGTCACGGGTGCCACGGGCGAGCGCATCGTCCGCGACATCTGCCAGGACTGCTGGGGCCAGTGGCTCCGCCAGCAGACCATGCTGATCAACCACTACGGCCTCAACCTGATGGACCCGCAGGCCCGGACCTTCCTCGCCCGGCAGCGCGACGCGTTCCTGTTCAAGACGGATCTGACCGATCAGGTGGACACGTCGAAGCAGGGCACGATCAACTGGTGAGGCGTGCGCGCCACACGTGTCGTCACACGTGGCGCCACGCACGCACAGAGGGCAATTGGTGGTCCGCTTTCACGACTTGACTTTAGTGTCAACGCGTGAATAATTGCGCCCATGAGCCCTGTTCTGACCTCCCCGCGGCCCCGCACTTCGCGTCGGCCTGCGATCCACCGGAGCCCCTTCTCGGTGGACGTCGTGCTGCTGACCGTCCTCGACGGCCAGCTCGCCGTCGCGCTGCGCCGCGCTCCCGCGGCGAAGGGCGGGGAACGGTTACGGGAGCGGTGGGTGCTGCCGTGGGGCATCGGCCGCTTCGAGGAGACGTTCTCCCAGGGCGCCGAGCGCATCGCCGCCGAGACGCTCGGTGAGGCGCCCGACTGGCTGCTCCAGATCGGCGCGTTCGGCGACGGCCGCCGGCACCCCGGCGCCTCCGAGATCTCGGTGGCGTTCGTCGGGCTCGTGCCGGTCGGCACCTCGCTGCCGTCGGAGGACGACGCGGAGTTCTTCGCCATCGCCGACCTGCCCGCGCTCGCCCCGCGCCAGCGCGCCATGGTCGACGCCGCGGTGGAGCTGGTGCAGTCGCGCGTGAGCCAGGCGCCGGTCGCCTTCCGCCTGCTGCCGCCGACGTTCACGCTGAGCGAGCTCCAGGAGATGTACGAGCTCCTGCTCGACCGCCCGCTCCACAAGGCGAGCTTCCGCCGCTCGCTCCAGGCAGCGCGCATCGTCGAGGCCACCGACGAATGGCGGAGCGAGGGGCGCGGCCGTCCGGCGCAGCTGTTCCGCTACGCGCCCCGCCGCCGCAAGAACCCGCCGCGCGGCGTCCGGTTCGAGTAACCGTTCACCGCCCGGCACGACGTCACGCGGCCCCCGACCGATCGAGTCGGGGGCCGCGTTTCACATCGAGACTCACATCGCGCCCGGCCGGCGCGTCGCCTGCCAGCGCCGGATCGCGAGCGCCAGCGACAGGTTGTCGCACGCGAGGGGCCGCAGGCGGTCGAGGGCCCCGTCGGCGTCGGACGCGTTGCACTCGGCGATGATCGGCGGGAGGTGCCCCGAGCGGCGCAGTGGGTCCGATCGACGTTCCACCCACAGGCGTGCGTGATGACCGCGCGCGTCGATGACCGCGTCGATGGCGACGTAGCCGCCACCCGGCAGCTCACGGGTGTAGAGAATGGCGCGCGACACGGGAGGGCGGGAAGACCGGGGGAGGCGGGAACGGCGGGACCCCGGTGGTGCGCAAGGGAGAGGCGCCCAATGTGTGTCATCACGTCCCTTGCGGCAATATCCTCCGTCGCCGCCCGTCCCAATTCCGGGACTTCGGGCGCGCCCCGCCTAACCCATGAGCGAGCGCCAGCGCGTCATGAGCGAGTCCCGCTGGCGCGTGACGGTGCGGATCGTGTAACGCTCGGGCTGCAGCGTGGTCGTGACCTGCCGCCACGTGATCGGTGTGGAGACCGTCGCGTGCGGCCTCGCCCGCACCGAGAACACTGCGGCGAGCGTCTTCCCGGCCGCGTTCTGCAGATGGTCGACGTACACCGTGCCGCGCCGCCGCTCGTCGAGCGAGCGCTCCACGGTGGCCATCTCCGGATGCTCGGTGGCCACCTCGCTCGCGATCTCCTCGGCCAGCGATGCCGCGTCGTCGAACGACGAGCCGCCAGGGAGCGGGATCAGCATGTGAATGCCGCGCGATCCCGACGTCTTCGCGGCGCTCGCGAGGTGCCTCCGCGCGAGCGCGTCGTGGACGAGGCGCGCCACCGCGATGACTCCCGCGAAGCCCGCCTTCGGGTCGGGGTCGAGGTCGAGCACCGCGTAGTCGGGGCTGGCGATGGAGCCGACGCGCGAGTGCCAGACGTTCACCGGGATCGTGCCCAGCTGCACCGTGTACAGCAGCGTGGCGAGGGCGACGCCCGGCTCGTCGACGGGGCCGCCGACGAGGCGCCGTTCGGCCGGCTCGCCGCGCTGCACGACGACCTCCTCGACGCGGACGCCGTCGGGGGTGTTGTCGCCGGGGTCGTGCTGGTGGAACGACGGGCCGTCGATCCCACCGGGGTAGCGGCGAAGGACGAGCGGGCGGTCGGCGATGGCGTCGAGGAGCACGGGGGCGACGCGCACGTAGAACCGCATGAGGTCGCCCTTCGTGATCCCATCACCGGGGAAGTACGGCTTGGCGAGGCTCGTGACGCGGAGCGTCACGTCGCCCGGGAGACGCAGCTCCCCCTCGCCGTCGCCGCGCTCGATCGCCTCGAGCTGGGCGACGACGTCCGCGAAGGGATCGGCCCCGGCTCCGCGTCGCGGAGGCCGGGGCCGACTCGAGCTCTGGGTGCGCCGTTTGGCGGGCATGCCGTCCGGGTGGGGTTCAGACCTTCCGGACGTTCGCCGCCTGTGGGCCCTTCTGTCCTTGCACGATCTCGAACTCGACCTGGTCGCCCTCGGCCAGGCTCTTGAAACCGGTGGACTCGATCGCGGTGAAGTGTACGAAGACGTCCGGTCCCCCCTCACGGCCGATGAACCCGAAGCCCTTGGCGTCGTTGAACCACTTCACGGTGCCGGTCATACGATCCATGCCGCGTACCTCTCTTCTCTTTCGAATCCTACGGGGTGTCGGTGGAGCCCTCGCCAAAGGCTCGGCGGCGGCGGGCGGTTCGGAATCGGACGGGCGAGCAAATCTCGGACCCTTACACCGGCGTCACGTTCGACACGCAAAAGCCCCGGGGCTTCGTGCGCCCCGGGGCCGTTCCTTGCTCTTCGTACCCGTCAGCCGATCAGTCGACGCTCAGGCGGCGCCGGCGATGTACTTAGCAAAACGCCCGCAGCTCGTGCAGCGCAACGTGACGTGCGCGCGAGGCAGCGGGGGAATCTGGGAGGGGTCTCTCTCGATGGGGCCGGAGCAGGACGGACAGCTGAGTGGCGTGCCGGCTCGATCGCTCGTGATGAGGTGGAGCGCCTGCGCCGGGTTGTACGTGTTCGGGCGTGGCTTACGCATGACCCCTCCTGATGGGTGCCGCCGCTTCGAGTTGACGAAGCGGAGTTTCACCCCTGAATGGTAACCACGAAAATGATCTGTTCACAGTGGCGGCGAGGCCTGCCACGGCGACGATCGATCGTGCTCGATACAGTTACGCATGACGGGGCACTGGCGCTGAGGCGTCTCGTCACACGGGGGGTGCTGGCGTTGCTGCCGCTCCTGGCCGGTCTCACCGGGTGCGGCCCCCATGCGCACGTCCCGCCCGTTCCCTCCCCGCAGACCATCGGTGCCGACACCGGACGCGTCGCCCGACTGGCGCGGGCCCTCGCGCCAGTGCTCTACCTGCAGCACGACGAGTGGTTCCCGTTGAGCCGCGCCGTCGCCGTCGTGCATCCCAGCCGCCGAGTCATCGCGTACCACTTACTGTGGAAGGACGATGTCTTCGGCGCGTGGATTCCCAGGACCGTGCCCACCGACGAGGAGATCGTCTGGGTCGGCTACGACACGACGGGGGCGCCCACCGAGGTGTGGACGTACTGGCACGGGACGATCCTCCACACCGCGTGGCCGAAGCGGCAGGTCGCGATCGACGTGCAGTGGGGGAAGCACGGCTCGCTGCCGCACGGCATGCTGCTCGGCGGGCTGCCGCGCTACCAGTCGCTGAACTCCTTCTACGTGATCCAGTCGCTGCTGATGCCCGACTTCTGGCTCGGCAACCTCACGCGAAAGGGGCCGCTGTGCTTCTGTCACGGGTACCGGCGGTACCGCGACTTCGACCACACGGAGCTCCTCGCCGACCATCTCAGCGCCGTCGTCGTGGCCGAGGACCCGAAGCCCGTGCTGCGCGCGGTGTTCGGGCAGCCCTACTCGGAGAAGCCGGCGTGGCCGTGGAAGAACGATCTCTCCAAGGTGAAGGAGATCTCGTAACTCTCTAACGGCGACCGGGTGACGGCGACGGCGTGACCGCGACGGCCCAACGCCGACGGCCCAACGGCGGCCGTCAGTCCCAGTCGTGGCTCCGGCGGTAGACGCGGCGTCCCAGGCGCCAGCTTCGCTTCGACGTGTCGGCGCCGTCGGCCCACAGGTCGGGGTCGTCGAGCGCGTCGAGGAAGTCGGTGGCCTTCGCGCTCGCCTCGTCGGCGCGGTGGACGATCTCCGCCTCGACGGTCATCGGCTCCACGGGGCTGCCGAACTCCAGCTTCCCGTGGTGCGACAGGATCAGGTGCTGGAGCTCCACGAGCTGCGCGTCGCTGCACAGCGGCTTGCCGAACGCCGCGAGGCGCCGCTCGAGCATGAGGATGCCGAGCACGACGTGGCCGACGAGGAGGCCGCAGGGCGTGTGGGTGAAGCCGCCGGCGCCGATCTCGTACGCCTCCACCTTGCCGATGTCGTGCAGCAGCGCGCCGACGACGACGAGGTCCTCGTTCGCGCGGCGCACGGTCTTCGCGGCGGCGACGGCGATGCGCGCGACCTCGAGCGTGTGCTGCAGCAGCCCGCCCATCTTCGCGTGATGGCCGTTCGTGGAGCCGGGGGCGCGCTCGAAGCGCGTGCGGAAATCGTCGTCGCCGAACACGAGCTGCAGCACGCGGCGCAACGTCTCCGACCGCACGGTGTTGCGTGCCCGGTCGAGCGCCGACCAGAGCACGTCGAGGTCCTCGTCGACGTGGGGAAGGAACTCCTCGGGGTTGAACTGCTCCGCGGGGAGCACGCGCAGCGGCGCGGTGAGCTTGAGCTGACGCTTGAGCTGCCCGTTCTTCTCGTACGGCGCGACCTCGCCGATGGCCTGGACGATCTTCCCGCGGTCGGCCCCGTCGGCCCACTCCATCTGGCTCGGCCAGATGGGCGCCGTGTCGATCTGCCCGGACCGGTTGCCGAGCGTCAGGATGACGAACGGCTCGCCGGTGGCCGCCATCTTCTTCTCCGTGCGCTCGCGCACCAGCAGCTCGTGCTGGACGCGGGCGCCGAACGACAGGGACGGCAGAGACAAGAGGGCCATGGGCGAGTAAGCTCGGTCGCTGCGTGATTCTGAGCAAGTAGGCTGCCGGGGCCGGCGCGGTGAGAATGCGGCGCGGCTGCGTCCGTTTCCTGGCGACCAGGAGGGACACATGCCCGTGGTGCACTCGCTCGTCGCGTCGCTCGCCATCCCGATCGCGCTCACGCTGTCGTCGCCGAAGATCGTCGGCGGCAACCCGCTCACGGCGACGATCGCGCTCGCCGCGCCGGCGCCGGCGGGAGGCGTGGAGGTCACGCTCACGAGCTCGAACAATTCGGTGGCGCAGTTCGGCGGCCGGCTCGCGCCGGCGATCGGCACGTCGCAGCTCACGATCGCGGCGGGGAGCGTGAGCGCGACGTTCCCCGTTCGCACGTTCGGCGTCGCCGCGCCGACCACGGTGACGCTGAAGGCGGCGGTGCTCGGCGGCACGGGCACGGCGACGCTGACCGTGGTCCCGGCGTCGATCCTCTCGCTGACGGCGGCGCCGGCATCGGCGATCGGCGGCACGGGCGTCACGGGGACGATCACGCTCGACGGCGCGGCGCCTCCCGGCGGCGCGACGGTGACGGTGCGGCCGGCGCTGGCGTCGGGGCCGGCGACGTTCCCGGCCACGGTCACCGTGCCGGCGAACGCGACGTCGACGTCGTTCGCGATCGCGACGACGCCGGTCGGTCGGCAGACGACGGTGTCGTTCGATGCGGCGCTCGGTGCGTCGGGCACACCGACCAGCGCGACGTTCACGCTGCTGCCGCCGACGATCGGCGCGCTGCTCGTGCTGCCGCCGACGGTGGTGGGAGGCGGCGCGGCGACGGCTCGCGTGAAGCTCACGGGCAAGGCGCCGCTCGGCGGATTCCCGGTGTCGCTGACGTCGTCGGGCGCCGCGGCGAGCGTGCCGTCGACGGCGCTCGTGCCGGCGGGGACCGACCAGGTCGACGCGCCGGTCGCGACGACGCCGGTGCCCACCACGCAGACGATCACGCTGCGCGCCGCGCGCGGCACCACGACCGGCGGGATCACGACGACGCTGGTGGACGGATCGAGCAACACCGTGCAGGTCGGCGAGACGGCGCCGAGCCCCGGGACCGCGACGGCGACGCTGTCGGTGACACCGCCGCCGCCGCCGCTCGCGTCGTTCACGGTGCGCCCGACGACGGTGACGGGTGGGCTGAACGCGATCGCGACGCTGACCGCATCGAGCGGCGTGACGGCGCCGGTGACGGTGAGCCTAACGAGCGACCACCCGCAACTCGTGACCGTGCCCGCGACGACGACGGTGCCCGTGCCGCCGCAGGTCCGCTCGCTCACGTTCACGACCGCGGCGACGACGTCGCCGGTCACGGTGACGGTCACGGCGACGGCGGGCGCGCAGTCGATCACGACGACGCTGACCGTGGTGCCGTAGCGCGCGATGAGACGGGTCGCTGCGACCGATGCTTGACGGCCGCGGCGGAGGGCGGCAGCTTCGCGGCGACCCAACCGGCTGGTGGCTAGGGTTCCGGCACGCGGCAGCGCGGCGAACTGCCTAACGCGTGCGCTGGACCGAGCGCCACGGAAAGCCGCCCGGCCGAGGCGGCAGGCACCCGAAGCGCAAATCGCTCGAGGGGATAGGTTGGCGCGCCGCAGGCGCGCGCAGCCGTCCCCTCGTTCGCGTGAGGTGCCCCGTGTCCGTCGCCGCGCTGTCGCTCGTGCTGGCCGCCGCGTTCGTCCACGCGACGTGGAACCTGCTCGCGAAGCGCGTGAGCGCGACGACGAGCGCACCGGCGTTCGTGTGGCTGTACGGCGCGCTGTCGGCGGCGCTGTACACGCCCGCGGCGCTGTGGGTGCTGCGCGACGCGCCGCCGCTCGGTGCGCTCGATCTCGGGCTCGTGGCCGGCAGCGCGCTCGTGCACCTGGCGTACTTCCTCGTGCTCCAGCGCGGCTACCGCGACGGCGATCTGTCGGTCGTCTACCCGCTCGCGCGCGGCACGGGGCCGCTGCTGTCGGCGACCGCGGCGGTGGTTCTGTTAGGCGAGCGGCCGAGCGTGGTCGCCGTCGCGGGCATGCTGCTCGTGGTGATCGGCGTGCTGCTGTTCGCGTCGCCGGGAAATGGCGAGGGCTCGCGCCGCGCGGGTGTGGCGTTCGGGCTGGCCACCGGGGTGCTGATCGCCGCGTACACCGTGTGGGACAAGTACGCGGTGGCGACGCGCGGGATCTCGCCGCTCCTCATGGAGTGGGCGACGAGCCTCGCGCGGGTGCTGCTGCTCGCGCCGGTCGCGTGGAAGGGGCGAACGCTCGTGCGCGAGGCGTGGCGGCGGCACCGCGCCGCCGCGCTCGGCGTCGGCGTGCTGAACCCGCTGTCCTACCTGCTCGTGATGATCGCGATGCGCACGACGCCGGTGTCGTACCTCGCGCCGGCGCGCGAGATCAGCATTCTCGTGGGCGCGGTGATGGGCGCGCGGATCCTGAAGGAGGGCGACGTCGCGCGGCGCCTCGTCGCGGCGGCGGTGATGCTGTTAGGCGTGCTCGCGCTCGCGTTAGGCTAGGGCGCGCCGGCGTTCGCCTTCGTCACGAGCTCGATGGCGACCGGCTGCTCGGCGGGGACGGGCTGCTTGTGCAGCAGCTTCCACGCGCTCTCGACGGCGCGGCGGCCCATCTCGGCCGGGTGCTGGGCGATGGACGCGGCGAGGCGGCCATCGCGGATGGCGGTGCGCGCATCGGCCTGCGCGTCGAAGCCGACGACGAGCGGCGGCGGTGCCTTGCGCGCCGCGGCGATCGCCTCGAGCGCGCCGAGCGCCATGACGTCGTTCGCGGCGAAGAAGCCGCGCACCTGGGGGTGTGCCTGCAGCGTGTTCTGCGTGACGTTGAACGCCTGGTCGCGCTCCATGTTCGCCGGCTGCGAGCTGACGATGCGGACGTTCGGGAACCCGGCGACCGCCTCGCGGAAGCCGCGCAGGCGCGAGTCGCTCGTCTCGTGGCCCGGCACGCCCTCGAGCACCGCGACGTCGCCGCGGCCGCCGAGCTGCTCGGCGAGGAACTTCCCGGCGAGGCGGCCGCCGTCGACGTTGTCCGATCCGATGAACGTGGCGATCGTGCCGCCCGCCTGACGCAGCGCGGCGGTGTCGAGGCGCGTGTCGACGTTCACGACGGGGATGCCCGCCCGGTTCGCCTTCACGACGGCGGGGACGATCTCGCGCGAGCCGTTCGGCACGATGGCGAGCACCTTCACGCCGCGCTGCACGAGGTTCTCGACGATCTGCATCTGCGCGTTGGGATCGATCTCGCGCTCCGGCGCCTCGACGACGAGCCGCACGCCGAGGCTGTCGGCGGCGGCGGTCGCGCCCTGCACCATGTCGACGAAGAACGGGTTGTTCAACGTCTTCGGCACGAGCGCGACGACGGGCTTGCCGGCGTCGGGGCCGCGGTTGCAGGCGTTCAATGCCGCGAGCAGGAGCGCGGCGACGATCGTTAGGCGGGAGCGCGTCATTTGGTGGGCTTCTCCGAGCGGCGGCGGAGCGTCATGTCGACGACCACCGCGGCGATGATGACGAGGCCGATGGCGACCTGCTGGAGGTACGACGAGACGCTGAGGAGGTTGAGACCGTTGCGCAGCACCGTCATGAGCAGCGCGCCGACGAGCGTGCCGAGGACGGTGCCGGCGCCGCCCATGAGGCTCGCGCCGCCGATGACGACGGCGGCGATCGCGTCGAGCTCGTAGCCGAGGCCCGCGACGGGCTGCGCGGAGTCGAGCCGCGCCACGAGGAGCACGCCGGTGAGCGCGCTCGCGACGCCGCTCAGGACGTAGACCACGCGCTTCCACGCCGACACGCTCACGCCGGAGAGCGCGGCGGCGACCTCGTTGCCGCCCACCGCGTAGACGTACCGGCCGAGGACCGTGCGCGTGAGCGCGACGTGCGCGGCCGCGTAGACGGCGAGCATGAGCAGCACCGGCGCCGGAATGCCTAACGGCTCGGCGTGCGCGATGGCGCGCACCGACGTCGGGAAGCCGGAGATCGGCCGCCCGCCGGTGAGCATGAGCGCCGCCCCGCGCGCGACGGACATGGTGCCGAGCGTGGCGATGAACGGCGGGAGACGCCCCGGGGAGACGAGGAGCCCGTTCGCGAGACCCGACGCGCCGCCGACGACGAGCGCGGCGAGCACGGCGAGCACCGTCGGCAGACCGGCGTGCGACGCGGCGCCGAACGCGATGCCGGCGAGCGCGACGAGCGAGCCGACGGAGAGATCGATCCCGCCGGTGAGAATCACGAACGTCATGCCGACGGACAGCACGCCGACGATCGCCGACTGCTCGAGAACGTTGACGAGGTTGTCGACGGTGGCGAAGTACGGCGTCGCCGCCCACAGCACGAGGGAGAGCAGCAGCAGCCCGGCGAACGTGCCGGCCTCGCGGCGGTGCAGGAGGCGCGCGAGCGTCACGCGCCGGCCGCGTGCCGGTAGGCGTCGATGGACTCCATGCCCGGCACGCCGGCGACGGCGTCGATCAGCGGCGGCGCGCCGGTGACGCCGCGCTCGTCGCGCAGGCCTAACGCGACGTGCAGATCCCACAGCCACCGCCGCGCCGCGCGGCCGGCCATCTCGAGGTCGCCGGCGATGACGCGGCGCAGCACCTCGCGCGCGAGCGTCAGCCCGGCGGGGAACACCTCGGCGACGCACGCGGCCTCGTCGAGCGTCGGCTCGGCTTCGGCGTCGACGGTCTCGCCGGCGCGCAGCATGGTGGCGGCGTCGGTCGCGCCGGTAGCGGCGCCGGCGACGAGGCGGTGCGCACGCGCCGCGCGGCGGACGGCGACGGCGCGCAGCAGCGGGTCGCGGCGCAGCACGTCGAGCAGCAGCGGCTCGCCGATGGCGCCCTCCGGCGCGCGCTCGTAGGGCTCCGGCGCGAGCGGGCCGGCGAGCGCCTGCTGGCGAGCGTCGTCGGTCATGGCGTCGGTCCAGTCCCAGCGGTCCGACGCGGCGTCATAGGCGCCGAGCACCGCGTCCTGCATCTCGTCGGCGTAGTCCTCGGCGATGCTGCGCGCGCGCTCGCCGACGTGGGCGAGCGGCGCGGCGAGGCGTTGGGCGCGCTCCTGCGTGGGCTCCTCGGCGAGCTCCGCGGCGAGCGACGCGAGGTACTCGTTCCACGCGGCGAGCCCCGGCGGCGCCTGCAGGCCGAGCGCGGCGCAGAGCCGGCTCTCGGGATCGTCGAGCAGGAGGAACGGGTGCGTGCCGGGCGCGCCGCGATCCTTCGCGGCGTGGATCGCGCACGCGGCGAGCGCCACGCGGGCGCGTCCCGCGCGCTCGTGCGCCCGCTCCCGCGCCTGCTCGCTCGGCGCGCGCTCGCCACGCGCGGGCGGCGCGACCGAGGCCGCGACGTCGGCGAGCAGCGACCAGAGCGCGAACGGGCTCGCCGCGCCGCGCAGCCCGCGCCGGCCGTCGCCCTCGACGAGCGCGCGCGCGGCGTCGCGCGCGGCGGCGGCGTCGAGAGACTTCGTGAGCGCGCGGTAGGCGGCGGCGTCGAGCACTACTCGTGTCATGGGCCCGAATCTATCCACGGAGGCGGCGGAAGCCGAAACTGCGGAACCGGAAACTGCGGACGCCGGAGCTGCGGAAGCGCCACGCGCTTGCACGGCACTCGATTCGGCCGTTCTCAGTCTCGAACGACTCGCACCGTGTCCGTTGCGGTTGCGGCGCGGTCGCCGGTGCGCACCGTCACCTCGAGGCGATAGGTGCCGGTGGCGTCGGGGGGCCAGGTGAGGGCGAGGGAGCGGGCGGCGGCGACGTCGTTAGGCCGCGCGGCGTCCACGAAGCGGACGGCGACCGGCGTCGGCGGGCCGCCGGCGAGCTTGAGGGCGCGGCCGAGTCGCGCGTACCACGCGGCGTCGATGCGCGTGGCCTGCACCGTGACCTCGGCGGAGTCCGCGCGCGGCAGGTACGTCTCCCAGTAGAGTCCCACCGGCATGCCGGCGACGATGGTGTGCGTGCCGAGCGCGTCGCGCGCGAGCTGCTCCACCGTCGCACCGGGCGCGGCGGCGTGCGCGAGGAGCAGCAGATCGGAGACGACCGTGTCGCGCGGCAGCGGGGCGAGCCCCGTGCGCGCGCGGGCGGCGCGGCCGCGCGCGGGGGCGAGCAGCTCGACGCTCGCCAGATACGCCGCGCGCGGCACGGCGACGATCAGCGCGCCGGCGGTCGTCGCGCTGTCGCGCGCCACCGTCGTCATGCGGCCCGCGGTGTCGACGAGCACGAGCGCGGCACGCAGCGTGTCCGGGCGCGTCGAGTCACGCGGCATACGGCGCCGCAGGTCGCGCGCGGAGTCGGCGCGCGCGGAGTCGCCGTGCCACACGCCGTCCCGCGCGACGCTCCACGCACCGACGACGAGCGTGGAGTCGCCGCGGCGGAAGCGCGCGAGCTGATGCTCGAGCGGGCGCACGCCGCGCCACGCGTAGCGCGGTGCGTAGCGCATCGCGGGAAGCCGCGCGTCGAGCTCCCAGTCGTCGGCCTCGCTCGTCGTCGGCGACTCGACCGCGTCGGCGCGCGGCACGAACGCGTAGCTCGGCGTCGGCTCGTGTCCGATGACGGAGCGCGACTCGCTGCCGAGCATCATCGTGCGGTCGGCGGCCGACCACGCGGTGGGCCACCCGAAGCGCACCTCGGACTCCGCGAGGTCGTCGCCCCACGCCATCTGGTACTCGATGGCGCCCTCGGAGCGGATGCGCGACATCGTGCGGCGCGCCAGCAGCTCGCTGCGCAGGTCGTTGCCGGGGAGCGAGAGCAGCGGCCGCGCGGCGACCCAGAAGCGCCGCTCCCACGCGTCGCGCGCGGGGCCGCACGGCTGCCGCTTGTAGCTGCGCTCCAGCGCGCCCTCGAGCCACCACGCGAGGTCGGTCCAGCGACAACGCTCGGCGGACGGCATGAGCGCGAGCGCGGAGTCGAACGCGGCGGCGGCGGCGGCGTGGTCGCTGCGCTCGTGCCACGCGAAGCCGCGGAGCGCGGCGCACCACCATGCCGTGCCGCGACAGGCCGTGGCCGCGCGCAGCGCGTCGTCCCACCGTCGCGCCTCCACGAGGTAGCGCACCGACTGGCCGGCGACCCAGTCGCTCGTGGAGTCGTCGTGCGCGGCGCGCGACAGCCGCTCGATCAGCGCGTCGCGGGCGGTCGCGATGGCCGCCGGCTCGAGCGGCGGCGGGATCTCATGATTGTTGTCCCAGTAGCAGAGGCGGCCGATGCGGACGTCGCACGGCCCACCCGATCCGCCGGGCCACGTCGGCATCCGGTCGCGGCGGCGCAGCTCGAAGTCGCGCTGGGCGCGGCGCGCGGCGGCGACGGATTCCGGCGCGGAGCGAGGGCGGGACCGGGGGGGCGCCGTGGACTGCGCGAGGGCGAGCGGCGCGAGCAGTGCGAGGCAGGCGACCGCGGCACCGGAACGCATGACTCGGAATCTAGGGCAGGAGGGCAGGAGCGCAGGAGGGCAGGAGGGCAGGAGAACTCGAAAGCTCTCCTGCCCTCCTGCGCTCCTGCCCTCCTGCCCTCGTCCTATCAGCGCTCGTCGTCCTCGGGCTTCGCGGTGAGCAGGAAGCCGATGCCGCGGACGGTGCGGATCTCGGGGGTCGTGATGGCCTGGCGGAGCTTCTGGCGCAGCCGCGCGACATGCGCGTCGACGACGTTGGAGCCGGGGTCGAAGCTCATGTTCCACACGCGCTGGAGCAGCTCGGCGCGCGAGACCACCTGCTCGCTGCGGAGCATGAGGTACTCCAGCATCGAGAACTCCTTCGGCGTCAGCGACAGCGTCTTGCCGTCGCCGGTGACGACGCGGCCCAGGCGGTCGACGGTGAGCGGGCCGAGGTTCAGGACGTCCGGCGGGCCGGAGCCGCCGCGACGGATGGCGGCGCGCACGCGCGCCCGCAGCACGTCGGTGCTGCCGAGCGGTTTCAGGAGGTAGTCGTCGGCGCCGGCGTCGAGCCCGCGCACGATGTGCTCGTCGTCGCCGCGCCCCGTCATGATGAGCACGGGCGTGGTCGAGCCCGCGCGCCGCATCGCGCGCACCACGTCGAGGCCATCGCCGTCCGGCAGCTCGAGATCCAGCAGGATGGCGTCATACGTCTCGTCGAGCGCGCGGTGGGCGCCCTCCGTCGCCGAGTCGCTGACGTCGACCGTGTACTCGCTCTCCAGCGCTCGCGCGACGACTCGGGCCACCATCGGCTCGTCCTCGATCACCAGGACGCGCAAGTCTCCTCCAGGGGATGGTCGGTTCGGTGGCATGCTAACGGGGCCGGTCCATGTCGTGAAGGCCCAAAACCTTACGCCTCCGTCATAGTGTGCCTAACGCGTGCGTCGCGTGGGCAGCGTGACCGGGATCGTGACGCAGAACGTGCTACCTCTTCCGGGCGCCGACGTCACGCCGAGACTCCCGCCGAGCAGCTCGGCGAGCCGCCGTGAGATCGGCAGGCCGAGGCCCGTGCCACCCGGCGTCGCACCCGGCAGCTGCACGAACTCCTCGAAGATCCGCTCCTGGTCCGCGGGCGCGATGCCCGGGCCGTGATCGGTGACCTCGATGAGCAGCGCGTCGCCCGCCGTGCGGCGCCGCTTGCCGCGCCCACGCGTCGGGACCGGCGCGCCATGCGGCAGTCGTGCGCACCGCAGCTCCACCGGATGCCCCGCACCGAACTTCGTCGCGTTCGACAGCAGATTGAGCAGGACCTGCCGCAGCCGCCGCGGATCCGTCTCGACGGTCGCCACGCAGTCGGTCCCATCGAGCCGCAGCTCGCATCCGCGCTCCTCGGCGAGTGGCCGGATGGTGACGAGCAGATCCTCGAGCAGCTCCTCCAGCTTCACCGGCTCGACGACGATCTCCGTCTTGCCCGCCTCGAGCTTGCTCAGATCGAGCACGTCGTTCACGAGCTCTAGTAGATGACGCGCTGCTCGCTGGCTTCGCTGGATGCCGTGCTCCTGCGTCGACGAGAGCGGCCCGTAGACGCCGGCGAGGAGCAGATCGTTGTACCCCAGAACCGCGTTGACGGGCGTGCGGAGCTCGTGGCTCATCGCCGCGAAGAAGCGCCCGCGCAGCGCATCGGATCGCTCCGCCGACTCGCGCGCGCGCACCTCGGCCGCGGTGATCTGGAAGAGCAGCGCGCCGAGCAGCAGACCGAACAGCGCGACCGCGCTCACGATGAGCGTGTTGCGCGTGCTGGCGGTGGTCTCGGGGAGCGGCGTGAAGACGAGCGTCCACACGCGCCCGCCGACGTCGAGCGGCACCACGCTGAGGAGCCTCGTCGCCTCGTCCGCGGACGCGGCGCGGCGTCCCTCGGCCACGTGCGCGACGGGCGCGCCAGGGGTCGCGTAGAGCGGGGTGCTCGTCGTGTCGATCCCGTCGAACACGCGGAACGCGACGCGCGGCTCCTTCTCGCTGCCGAAGATGCCGGCGAACAGGTCGCCGCCGCGGAACGGCGCGTAGACGAAGCCGCGCAGGGCCTCGCGGCGCGCGGCCGTGTCCGCCGGCGTCACGCCCCCCGTGTAGACGGGGACGTAGACGAGGAATCCCGACTGCTCGTCGGCGTCGATCTCCTGCTTCAGTCGCACGACGCCCGACGCGGCGGGCAGGCCGGTGTCGCGCGCGCGGTCCATCGCGTCGCGCCGCGTCGGGTCGGTGTGCATGTCGTAGCCGAGCGCCGCGCGGTTGCGCGCGTCGCGCGGCTCGAGGTAGACGATCGCGTGGTACTCGTCGCGTACACCCCCGGGCCACACGAACGTCGCCGGCGATCCGTCGCGGCGCACGGCCCGCGCGAGCGCCGCGCTGTCGACACGCGGGCCGACGTCGAGCCGACGACTGAAGCCGATGCCGCGTACGCCTCGGTAGTGCACGCCGAGCTCGAGCCGGTCGACGTAGGCGCCGAATTCCGCGGCAGTCACGTCGTCGCTCGCCGCGAACAGGCCGCGCGCGCCGTAGAGCAGCGCGACGTAGGTGTCGAAGCGGCCGCTCACGCGATCCGCCGCGGACTGCACGGCGTTGTCGAAGCGCGCCGCGTCGGACGCGTGGAGCGACATGAGGACGAAGCTCGACGCGGCGACGGTGAGCAGCAGCGTGCCGGCGAGCATGAACGCGGGGAGCCGCGCACGCCACCACGGCCGCCGCAGCCCGCGCGCGGCGGACATGAACACCGCGTGCGCGCTGACGCTCGGCCGATCGTCGAGGACGACCCGCTCCTTCGGCCGCTCCGACGCCGACGCGGCGCTCGCGCCGGCGCCAGCGCTGCCGCTCGACGCGTCGGCGTCGGGAGCATCGCGTGCGGGATCGGCGTGCGGCGGGACGGACATGGGGGCACGGGGAGCGGGAACCATGCCCAATCTAGGGTGGTGACCGCGCGGCTGCCCGTTCCGCGATCGACTGCTGTTAGGCACCTCGCGATCGCGCCAGCCGCCGGATGCTCGCGATGCCGAGCGCGGGACCGACGGCGAGGAACACGAAGGCCCACCGCCAGCCGACGCGCGCGGCGAGCAGCGGCACGAGCTGGATGGAGACCATCGTCAGCAGGAAGCCGATCGACGTCTGTACGGTGAGCGCGGTGCCGACGGCGTGCGGGGGGACGCTCTCGGTGACGAGCACCGAGAACTGCGCGCTGTCGGCGATGACGAAGAACCCCCACGCGAGCGCGACGACGACGAGCGCGCCGGCCGAGCGCGCGAACGTGAGCCCGATGAGCATCGCGCAGGCGCCGCTCGCCGCCATCGACACGACGACGAGCCACTCGCGCCCACGCCGGTCGGCGGCGAGCCCGCCCCACACGCACCCGAGCCCGCCGACCGCGAGCGCGGCGAACGCGAGCGCGCTCGCACGCCCCGCCGCGAACCCGCTCGCGGCGATGAACACGGGGAGCCACGTCCACGCCGCGTAGAGCTCCCACATGTGCCCGAGGTAGCCGCCCATCGCGAGCCGCCAGGGACGATCGCGCACGATGGTGCCGACGAGTCCCCACGAGAACGGCCGCGGCGGAAACGGGTACGGCCCGTCGCGGTAGCCGACGCCGACGAGCAGTGCGCCGACGAGCGCGGCGGCGGACGTCGCGGCGACGACGGGGCGGATCCCGGCGCCGGGGAACGCGTGCACGAGGTACGGCGTCGCCTTGCCGATCGTGAGCGCGCCGACGATGGTGCCGACGGCGAGACCGCGGCGGGCGCGGAACCAGGTGGCGATCATCTTCATCGCCGGCGGGTAGACGCCGGCGAGCGCGACGCCGGTGAGGAAGCGGCAGAGGAGCGCCGCGGCATACGCGTCGGCGGCGAGCAGCCCGGCGTTCGCCGCCGCGCCGACGACCGCGGAGAGCGCGAACAGTCGCCGCGACGGGACGACGTCAGCGAGGTTGAGCAGCGCGGACGTCGCGGTGCCGGCCACGAAGCCCACCTGCACGACGGTGGTGAGCCAGCCGGTCTCGGACGGGGAGAGGTGCCAGCGCGCCTGGTACTGCGCGCTCACGGCGCTCGCCGCGAACCAGAGCGACATGCCGAGGAGCTCGGCCGTCGCGAGCAGTACGAGGGTGCGCCAGCGATCCGGGTGGGTGTCGCGGTGGATGTCGCTCGTCACGGCGTGAACGATAGCACGGTGCCTGGCGGCGGCATGACGCACGCGGATATCGTCCCCGCGTCCCCGACCCGGAGCCGAGCATGTCCCGCGCCCCCCACCCGCTGCTGGCCGCGACGCTGATCGCGACGCTGATCGCACTCGTCGCGGCGCCGCGCCTAACGGCCGCGCAGCCGGCGCCCCGCGACACGGCGCTCGCCGCGCGGCGCGACTCGATCGAGCGGGCGCTCGAGGCGGTCGCGGTGGTCGACCGCAAGATCATGGTGCCGATGCGCGACGGCGTGCGCATGGCGGCGGACGTCTACCGGCCGAAGAACGTCGCCAAGGCGCCGGTCATCTTCTCGCGCACGCCGTACAACTTCAACTTCTGGGACGTGCGCAACGGCACGTGGCGCGACATGAGCACCGCGCTCGACGCGGTGCGGCGCGGCTATGCGTACGTGGAGATGAACGAGCGCGGCCACTTCTTCTCCGAGGGGAGCTACGACATCCTCGGCGCGCCGCGCACCGACGGCTACGACGCCATCGCGTGGCTCGCGTCGCAGCCGTGGTCGAACGGCAAGGTGGGGCTCATCGGCTGCTCGTCGACGGCGGAGTGGCAGATGGCGGTGGCCGCGCTGTCGCCGCCGGGGCTCGCGGCGATCGTGCCGCAGGGGTTCGGCGCGGGCGTCGGACGCGTGGGGCCGTACGTGGAGCAGGGCAACTGGTACCGCGGCGGCGCGGTGCAGATGCTGTTCATCGCGTGGCTCTACGGGGAGCAGAACCAGGTGCGTCCGATGATGCCGCCGAGCGCGACGCAGGCGGAGCGGATCCTCGCGTCGAAGCTGTTCGACCTCGCGCCGCAGATGCCACCGGTGGACTGGTCGCAAGCGCTGCGACACCTGCCGGAGATGGACATCATCTCCGCCGTCGGCGGGCCGCGTGGGATCTTCGCCGACTCCATGCCGGGCCTCGCGACCGGCGGCGCGATGATCCGCCGCACGCCGAACGACTCGGCGTGGTACCGCGGGGGACTGTTCCACGACGACATGCGCATCGACACGCCGGGGCTCTGGTTCATGTCGTGGTACGACGTGTCGGTGGGGCCGAACCTCGCGACGTACAACCACGTGCGGAAGACGGCGTCGCCCGCGGTGGCGAACGAGCAGTACGCGGTGATCGCGCCGACGCTGCACTGCGGATACAAGCGCGCGACGGAGCACACGGTCGTCGGCGAGCGCGACGTCGGCGACGCGCGGCTCGACTACGACGCGCTCACGTTCGGGTGGTTCGACCACTTCCTGAAGGGGGAGGACAACCGCCTGCTCGACACGCTGCCGAAGGTGCGCTACTACACGATGGGGCTGAACCGCTGGCAGACGGCGCCGACGTGGCCGCCGCCTAACGCGAAGCCGCTCACGCTGTACCTGGCGAGCGGCGGCAAGGCGAACACGCTCGACGGCGACGGCCGGCTCACGCCGGCGGCACCGTCGGCGGATCGGCCCGACGGGTTCACGTACGACCCGATGAACCCGGTGCCGTCGCACGGGGGCAACGTGTGCTGCACGGGGAACGCGGTGCAGGGAGGCGCGCTCGACCAGCGCGAGATGGAGCGGCGCGACGACATCCTCGTGTACACGTCGGACCCGCTGAAGGAGGGGACGGAGGTGAGCGGGCCGGTGGAGGTGACGCTGTTCGTGTCGAGCGACGCGAAGGACACCGACTTCACGGTGAAGCTGCTCGACGTGTACCCCGACGGCCGCGCCTACAACCTCGACGAGACGATCCAGCGCGCGCGCTACCGCGAGGGGTACGACAAGCAGGTGTGGATGACGCCGGGCCAGGTGTACAAGGTGACGCTCGGCCCGCTGAACACGAGCAACTACTTCGACGCCGGGCACCGCATCCGCGTCGAGGTGTCGAGCAGCAACTTCCCGCGCTTCGACCGCAACCTGAACACGGGCGGCCGCAACTACGACGAGGCGACCGGCGTCGTGGCGCACAACGGCGTGCACCACTCGCGGAAGTATCCGTCGAGCGTGACGCTCACCGTCATCCCGGGGACGCGGCGCATGTGAGGCCGTTCGCCTCCGCGTGAGATCGCCGAGCACAGGTCATCGGCATGCGCCTCGAGATTCCCAGCCCGTCGCTCGTCCTGCTCGTCGGCCCGTCGGGCTGCGGCAAGAGCACGTTCGCGCGCGCGCACTTCCGCGACACCGAGGTGGTCTCGTCGGACCGGTGCCGCGCGCTCGTGTCGGACGACGAGGCCGATCAATCCGCGACGCGCGCGGCGTTCGAAGTGCTGCACCTCATCGTCGCGAAGCGGCTGGAGCGGTGCCGCTTCACGGTGGTGGACGCGACCAACGCGCATCCCGACGCGCGGCGGCCGCTGCTCGAGCTCGCGCGCCGCTACCACCTCCCGACGGTCGCGGTCGTGCTCGATCTGCCGGTGCCGACGTGCGTCGCGCGCAACGAGCAGCGCGTCGAGCGACAGGTGGCCGAGGACGTCGTGCGGCGGCAGTGGGAGCAGCTGCACAAGGCGCTCGCGCAGCTCCCGCACGAGGGGTTCGGCACCGTCTTCCACCTGCGCTCGTTCGACGACGTGGCGGCGGCGACGGTGTCGCGCGTGCCGCTGCCGGTGGACCGCCGCACGGAGCTCGGCCCGTTCGACGTCGTGGGGGACGTGCACGGCTGCGGCGACGAGCTGGAGGCGCTGCTCGCCGCGCTGGGGTACGCACGCGATCCGTTAGGCGTGTACCGCCACCCGTGGCGGCGGCTGGTGTTCGTCGGCGACCTGGTGGACCGCGGCCCACGCGTGACGGACGTGCTGCGCATCGCGATGGACATGGTGGACGCCGGCGCGGCGTTCTGCGTGCCGGGCAACCACGACGGCAAGCTGCTGAAGAAGCTGCGCGGCCGCCCCGTGCAGGTGTCGCACGGCCTCGCCGAGTCGCTGGAGCAGCTGGAGCGCGAGCCGCGCGAGTTCTGCGAGCGCGTCGTCGCGTTCCTCGACGCGCTGCCGAGCCATCTCGTGCTCGACGGCGGCCGACTGCTCGTCGCGCACGCGGGCATGAAGGCGTCGCTGCAGGGGCGCGACTCGGCGCGCGTGCGCGACTCGGCGCGCGTGCGCGACTTCGCGCTCTACGGCGAGACGACGGGGGAGACGGACCAGTACGGGCTGCCGGTGCGGCTGGACTGGGCGGCGTCGTACCACGGCGAGCGGTTCGTGGTGTACGGGCACACACCGGTGGCGGAGCCGCGGTGGATGCACCGCACGGTGAACATCGACACGGGGTGCGTGTTCGGCGGGCGGCTCACGGCGCTACGGTGGCCGGAGCTGGAGACGGTCTCCGTGCCGGCGCACCGCGAGTACGCCCGCTCGTCGCGGCCGTTCCTGCCGTTTCACTTCGCGGAAGGGACATCGGCCTAACTGGCGCACGCGGAGCCGCGGAGGACGCGGAAAACACCTGCGGATTTCTCGAACTCTCGCGATTCGCTGAATCGAGCCCCGCGTCGTGGAGTCGTCTCCGGCGCGATTCAGTGTCGCCGAGCACGACTCCACGGTCTTGGTCTTCAATTCGAGGAATTTCGAGAATTCGAGGAATCGCTCGGCTTTGCAGGGGTCTCCGCGTCCTCCGCGGCTCCGCGTGCGCCCAGTTACGAGCCGGCGGCGCAGCGTCTCACTTGGTCACCTTCTGCGGCGCGACCGTGGGCGTGCAGCGCGGGCCGTCGGGCGTCCAGCGCAGCGGGTCGACGCAGAGCTGGCGCACGGTCATCTCCTTGTTCCACGCGTGGTAGAGCACCCAGTCGCGGCCGTCGGGGCCCGTGACGATCGCGTGGTGGCCGGGACCGCGCGCACCGCCGGGCGAGCCGCGCAGCACGCGCGCCGACTGGCCCTGGCCGGTGTACGGGCCCAGCACGTGGTCGGCGACCGCGTAGTCCACGCCGTAGTTCGGCGTCTGCCAGTTGGAGCCGCTGTAGAAGAGATAGTACTTGCCGCCGTGCCGCCTGACGTAGGGCGCCTCGATCGTGTGCCAGTCGAACGTCGCGTCGTAGACGTTCATGCGGCGGTGCGCCTCGTACAGCGTCCACGGGTAGCGCGCGCGAAGGATGGTACGGCACTCGCCGGCGAGCTTCGTCATGCCGACGAGGCGATCGGCGGCCAGGCCGGTGCCGGGGTGGAAGCCGCCCTCGGTGTTCGGGTAGTTGCGCGCGTAGAACAGGTACCACGTCCCGTCGGTGTCGCGGTACGGGTGCGGGTCGATGGTGAAGCGGTTGCCGGTGCAGTCGACGAGCGGCGTGCCGGTGTCGACGTACGGCCCCTCCGGCCGGTCGGCGACCGCGACGCGCACGGCGAACTTCTCCTCCTCGATGCCGCCCTGCGCGTAGTACAGGTAGAACTTCCCGCCGTCGAACGCGGGCTCGGGGGCCCAGTACTCGTACCGCGCGTCGGTCGACGGCGGCGTGAGCGCGCCGCCGAGCTCCTCCCAGTCGAACAGATTGCGCGAGCGGAGCAGCGTGAAGATGCGGCCGTCGCTCTTGCGGTCCTTGCCCGTGGTGCCGAACGCGTAGTACACGCCCTGGTGGAGCAGCACGCCGGGGTCGGGCATGGAGCCGGCGTAGACGGGGTTCGTGTACGAGCGCGGCTGGGCGGCGAGCAGCGGAGCGCCCAACGCCGTTAGGCCGGCGGCGCCGGCGGCGCCGGCGAGCTGCGCGAGGAACTCGCGGCGGGAAGTCAGAGGCATGAGGGTTCGCTCTGGGGCTTGTTCACTGCGCAGGTTAACTGCGCGGGCGGTACGGCGCTGACGATACGGCGCGATGGGGCGCGAACGACGCTCGAACCGCTGAAGGGCGCCGCACTGCGCAGTCGAGCGGGGTGAGACGCGTCTTGCGCTGCACCGCGCAGCATCGCCAGCGGCGTATCGCCCGCGCCGTCACGAATCACAGGTGGAGCTCCGGTAGATCGCGGTAGAGGGCGAGCGCCTCGGGATTCGCGAGCGCGTCGGTGTTGCTCACCGTCCGCCCGTGGATGACGTCGCGCACCGCGAGCTCGGTGATCTTGCCGCTGATGGTGCGCGGGATGTCGGCCACCTGCACGATGACCTTCGGCACGTGGTGCGGGCTCGTGCCGTCGCGGATCCGGCGGCGGATGCGGTCGCGCAGCGCGTCGTCGAGCGCGAGGCCCGGGCGAAGGCGCACGAACAGCACGACGCGCGTGTCGGTGGCGCCGCCGTCGGGCACGTCCTGGCCGACGACGAGCGCCTCCACGATCTCCGGAAGCTGCTCCACCTGCCGATAGATCTCCGCGGTGCCCACCCGCACGCCGCCCGGGTTCAGCGTCGCGTCGCTGCGCCCCGTGATCACGAAGCCGTCGTGCACCGTGCGCGCGATCCAGTCGCCGTGCCGCCACACGTTCGGCCACGTGGCGAAGTACGCGTGGCGATACTTCGCGCCGCCGGGATCGTTCCAGAACGCGACGGGCATGCTGGGGAAGGGCATCGTGCACACCAGCTCCCCCTGCGCGCCGACCGGCGCCGGTCGGCCGCGCTCGTCGTACACGTCGACGCGCATGGCGAGCGCGGGCCCCTGGATCTCGCCGCGCCACACGGGCCGCGTCGGCACGCCGCCCACGAAGCACGAGATGATGTCGGTGCCGCCGCTGATGCTCGCGAGGTGCACGTCGCGCTTCACGTCGCGGTACACCCAGTCGAAGCTCGCCGGCGCGAGCGGGCTCCCCGTGGACAGGATCGCGCGCAGCGCGGAGAGGTCGTGCGTGCGATGCGGCGCGAGGCCGTCCTTCTCGCACAGCGCGAGGTACTTCGCGCTCGTGCCGAACACGGTGAGCCGCTCCTCCTGCGCCATCGTCCACAGGGCGTCGGGCGTCGGCGCCATCGGCGCGCCGTCCCACAGCACGATCGCCGCCCCCGTCGCGAGCACGCTCGCGAGCCAGTTCCACATCATCCACCCGCAGGTGGTGTAGTAGAACACGCGGTCGGCGGGGCCGATGTCGCAGTGCAGCGTGTGCTCCTTGAGGTGCTGCAGCAGCGTGCCGCCCGCGGAGTGCACCATGCACTTCGGCAGCCCGGTGGTGCCGGAGGAGTACATGATGTAGAGCGGATGGTCGAACGGCAGCCGCGCGAACGCGAGCTCGGCCCCCGCGTGCGGCGCGACCCAGTCGTCCCACCGGACGGAGCTCGGCACGCCGATGTCGGCGCGCGTCCCGACGACGACGACGCGGCGCAGGCTCGGGATCGCGGCGGCGATCTCGCGCACGCGGCCTAACGAGTCGACCGGCTTGCCCGCGTACTGGTATCCTTCCGCGCACACGAGCACGACCGGCTCGATCTGACTGAACCGATCGAGCACGCCCTTCACGCCGAAGTCGGGAGAGCACGACGACCACACGGCGCCGAGGCTCGCCGCGGCGAGCATCGCGATCACCGTCTCCGGCACGTTAGGCATGAAGCCGGCGACGCGGTCGCCCGCGCCGATGCCCTCCGCCACGAGCGCGGCACGCGCCGCTGCGACGCGGGCGCGCAGCTCGTCCCAGGTCAGCTCGCGCCGGTCGCCGCGCTCGGTGCGCGCGACGATCGCGGGCCCATCACGCGCTTCGCCCGGCCGCAGCAGGTTCTCGGCGAAGTTCAGGCGCGCGCCGGTGAACCAGCGCGGGCCGAGCACCGGATCGGGCGGCGCCATGCGGTCGACGCCGACCACGACCTCGTCCCAGCGGTCGTCGGCGATCACGCGGCCGGCATCCCAGATCGCCGCCCAGAAGCGCGCGGGCTCGTCGACCGACCACCGCCACAGCGCATCGTAGTCCACGCCGCCCGCCGTGCGCCCCACACCGATGCGCTCGGCGAACGCGGCGAGGTTGGAGCGGGCGACGCGCGCGGGCGAGGGACTCCAGACGGGGCCGTCGGTCATGCGCGCATCGTACGGCGTGCTTCACGCCGGCGGCAGGGGTGTCCGGTCCCGTCCTTGCTCGATCGTACGGTACTCCGCCGCCCGGAGGTCCGGGCCGGCGTCGACACTTCCCCGACACTTACGAGACCTGACCATGAGCGTCTTCGGCGAACTCGTCTCCAAGATCTTCAGCCACAGCAAGGCCGCGGCCCCCGCCTCCGCACCTGCGGCTGCCGCGGCACCGGCGGCGCCCGCACCGGCGGCCGCGCCCGCCATGGCCGCCGCGAACTCCGAGCGCGCCGAGGACATCCTCGAGCAGCTCGCCGCGCAGAGCTCGCAGAAGCTCGACTGGCGGAACTCGATCGTGGACCTGATGAAGCTGGTCCACATGGACAGCTCGCTCGCGAAGCGGCAGGAGCTCGCGAAGGAGCTCGGCTACACGGGCGACATGAACGACAGCGCGAAGATGAACGTGTGGCTGCACCAGAAGGTGATGGAGAACCTGGCGCAGGATAACGGGCAGGTCGCGGCGAACCTGCTCAACAAGTGACAAGTCACGCGTCCCGCAGCAGCTGCTCCACGTAAGCCGCGGCGCGCTCGCCGCGATGGGCGGCGAGCCATCGCGTGAGCAGCGCGCGGCTGTCGTCGGCGAGCACGCCGCCGACGATGCGGGGCATCTGGCTGTCGGGGTCCTCGGGGTTGCGCACGCGCAGCATGCCGCCGTCGGCCGGCGCGGCGAGCGCGTGGACGACGGTGTCCACCGCGCTCACGATCGCCGCGCCGAGGCACATGATGCACGGTTCCACCGTGGCGACGAGCACGAGGTCCCGCGCGCTCGCCTCGTCGCGCGGCACGCGCTCGGCGAGCTGCCGGAACGCTTCCATCTCGGCGTGCGCGGTGCGGTCGCCGGTCGCGTTCTCGGCGTTGAAGGCGCGCGCCACCACCGCGCCGCTGCCGTCGGCGATGACGCAGCCGACGGGGACCTCGCCCGCCGTTAGGCCCTCCGCGGCGGCCGCGAGCGCGTCGCGCATGAGCCGCTCGAGCAGCGCGTGCGTGAAGTGCGCCGCGCCCGGCGACGCGACGTGCAGCGCGTCGTCGAGCTCCGCGAGCAGGTGCGCGGGGTCGCGCCACACGCGGCGCGCGCCGGCACCGCGCAGCGTCCGCTCGTCGTTGTAGCCGCCGCACAGCACGCCGAGCGTCACGACGCCGGCGCGCTTCGCCGCTTCCGCGTCGTGCGGCGTGTCGCCGACCATCGCGCACTGCGCGGGCGACAGCGCGAGCTTGTCGAGCGTGGCGAGGACGACGTCGGGCTGCGGCTTGCTCCGCTCGACGTCGTCCTTCTTCACGACGACGTCGACGTGCTCGCGCAGGTCGATGCCCGCGCTCCGGAACGTCGCGTCGAGCTGGCGGTCGCCGCTCGACGTGGCGAGCGCGGTGCGCACGCCGCGGGCGCGGATCGCGGCCAGCAGCTCCACCACGTCGGCGAACACGCGCAGCCGCCGCTCGGTCGTGACGATCTTCACGTACTCGTCGGCGACCATCTGCCGCATCGCGTCGCCGTCGCGCGCGTCGGCCTCGGGGCCGAGCACGTCGGGGACGAGGTTGTCTCCGCCCTTGCCCATCTCGGGGCCGATGCGGTCGGCGCCGAGCCGGTAGCCGAAGCGCGCGAGCGTGCGCACCCACGACTCCACGTGCGCGCCGTTCGTGTCGACGAGCGTGCCGTCGAGGTCGAAGATCAGTGCGTCGAGTGCCATGCGGCCGCCCCTGCGCAAGGGACGGTCCGCTTGCCGCGTGGGCGGGCGGCCGGTACGCTCCCCGTCCCTTCCCCGGACCCAGCGATGCGACGTTAGGCAAGCTGGAGGCGCACGTCACGACGCTTCACGACGCTCGAGGGCGTGATGCGGCGCGCACCGGCGGGGAGCCTGATCTTCGAGGCGTCGAACGAGCTGCACGGCGTGCGCAACGTCGGCGCGGACACGGCGGTGTACTACGTCATTCGGCCGATGCCGAAGACCGGCACGCCCTAGCGCACCGCGGCGTCCGCCGCGGCCGCGAGGTCGTCCCACGTCGCGAACTCGCCCGTCAGCGCCTTCGTCGGCAGACTGACGACAGCCGTCGGCTCGCGATGCCAGAGCACGGGCTGCAGCTGGCGACCGACGGTGTGCTCGAACGACTGCTGCAGGCGGTCGAGTCGATCCGCCGCGAACTCGCGCAGCGACGCGGTCACGACGTACGGCGTCGCTTCGCCGGGATGGTGCTCGCTGTTGCGCACCATCTCCTGCAGCCCCGACTCGAGCTGGTCGAGCGTGAGCGGCAGCACGCCGACGCGCGCAGGGAGCGGCCACGCGGGGAGCGGCGTGCGCTCGTCGACCACGAGCACGCGGAACTCCGTCGGCGAGCCCGCCTGGAGCCACGACCACTGCCTGATCCGCTGTCGCGCCTGTTCGGCGAGCGCCGTCGGGCGCTGCTCGCCGGGACGCTGCGCCAGCAGTCGCAGCAGCGTGTCCTGATGCGCGGCCAGGACGCCGAGCGCGCACATCGCGATCGGCGCCATCCAGTACGGGGCGAACGTCGGCTTCCACGGCGGCGCGTCGTCGATCGCTCCGTGCAGCACGCGCGTCCACTGGTCCACGGTCATCGTCGATGGATCGCGCGCGATCATGCCGCTCGGCCCGAGCCCCAGCACGTACGCGAACATCTCGAGCGCGCGCGACTCCGTCTCCGACGTGTCGCCCGGGAGCCACGCGCGCGCGATGCGCCCGCGCGCCGAATCCCACGCGCGCTCCACGAGCTCCTGCGACCGCGCCATCAGCCGCCGCTCGGAAGCCTGGAACGCGGCATCGATCTCCTGCTGCAGCCGGTCGAGCCACGGCCTCGCCGAGCGCGTGGCGACGAGCGCGGGCGGCGCGGCATGCGCCGTCGGCGGCAGCGCGAGCGGGGCCAGCCCCTCGAGCACGCGCCGCGCCTCGGCGACGACGCGCGTGGCGTCCTCCGTCTTCAGGTCGCGCAGGTTGTACACGTCGCTCAGCGCGTGCAGGCCGTACAGCAGCCGCTCGTGGCGCGCGCGGACGCGCGCGGAGTCGCCGCCGCGCACGCCGCCGGCATACGCCGCGCACACGAGCGCGTCGCGCAGCAGCGGCCCGGTGCGCACGAGCATCGCGGCGAACGAGCGCACGATCGTCGCGTCGGAGGTGTGGCTGTCGGGCTTCCATCCACGCTCGGCCGCCCGCGCGAGCCGAGCGATCGCGTTCACCGTCTCGCCCCACGACGACGACGTCTCCAGGATGCGCAGCGTCGTCGACAGCAGCTCGAAGTCGATGGGCCGGCGCCGGTCGACGCGGAGCGCGGTGCCTAACGATCCGGGCGCCGGTGCCGCCTGCGGCGGTGTGGGGGGGACGGTCACGACGCGCCGAGCCCGCGGAGGAACGTCTCGAACTCGCGCGCGAACGCCGCGTACGGCCGCCAGCGCGACTCGGGGTCGATCTCCTCGGGATCGCCATTGCCCGCGGGGTCGTAGACCCATCGGAACTGCCACGCGTCACCGTCGGTGCGCGCGAGCGGCAGCGGCACCGTGACGACGCCCTCGGAATCGGGCATCGCGGCGTCGAGCTGCAGCGCGTCGAAGATCGCGCCCTCGTACGGTGGCGGGTCGAGTGTCCGCCCTTCCCAGTCGTTCTGATGCTCCTCGAGCCGCGCGCGGAATGCCTCGGGGTTCGACAGCATCTCGGCGAGGCTGCGCACGGCCTGGAACAGAAGCGCGAGATCCTTCTCCGACAGCTCGAGCGTCCACCGCGAGCCGCCTCGTTCGGCGCCGGTGCGGCTCCGCAGATATGCCTCGAAGCGCGAGAGCGCGTCGTCGGAGAGGTCCACCGTCTGCTCGCGCTCCCTCCACGTGCGCGACAGGTAGTACACGGCGTCGTGCGCGAGCCGACGGAACGCGGGATCGCGCTCGAAGCGCTGCCGCAGCTCGCGTCCGTCGAGCACGATCTCGGCCGCGACTTGGATCCGCACGTCGTTCCATCCCGCGGGACCGTCGCGCACGACGGTGAGCGACGGCGCGACGTAGCCCTCGGCGTCGCGGTGGAGCAGCAGCTCGCGGTGCAGATCGATGGTGTGCGCGCGCGACCGGTGCAGCAGGATGTAGGGCAGCACCGCCGCGTCGTCCTTGATCTTGTTCGCCTCCGACGTGGTGGAAGCGACGACCTCCGGCGCCACGAACAGCGCGCTGTCGAGGAACCGGTGCAGCGCGAGCATGTCGTACGACACGAACAGCCGGTGCGTGTAGAACGTGTACTCCTCGGCGAACACGCGCGACGCATCGAGCCGCAGCAGCTCCTCGTAGTAGCTGCGGTCCGTGAGGAAGCAGAAGAACGCGCTCTCCGCCACGAGCTTCTTGAGGTGACGCACCGCGCGGCGCAGCCGCTTCGCGAGGTCGCCCGATTCGGCGTCGACCTTGTCCAACTCGTCGACGACGAACACCGGCGCGAGCCCCGCGGCGCGCGTGCGCTCGATGAGCAGCGGGATCACGCGGTCGAGCGTCGCACGCGACAGGTCGGGGAGAAACGTCTGCTCCCACGACATTCGCCGCGTGCGCTCGGTGTCGACGGAGAGGCGGAGCGTGCCCGCGGTGGCGGCCGCGGTGGCGATGCCGCCCAACGTCGCGAGCAGGCCATCGGTGGACGTGAGCAGCGCGCCGCCCGCGAGGCCGCCCGCGACGAGCGACACGAGCGGCAGCGTGACGGCGCGCGCGGCGTCGGCGCTCCACCCCGCGCGCGCGCGGCGCCGTCCGCTCTCGGCGAGCCGCTCGCGCCGCGTGAACGTGCCGGAGATGCGCTGGTAGGCGTGGCTCGCGCTCACGAGCGCGACGAGCTCGCGCAGCCCGCGGTCGCCGAGCGCGTCGCGCGCCGGGACGCCGTCGGCGAACCATGTCGCGTAGTACCACTCGCTGGACGTATCGCCCGAGCCCACGCCGTGCGGGAGGAATCCGCCGCGCCGCCAGTACTCGTTGAGACGCAGCGGCGTCGGCGACTCGAACAGCTCGAGCTCGAGCTGCGCCGCGAGCTCGAACGCGTCGCGCAGCTCCGCGCGCCGGCGCTCGGCGAACCGCGTCACGCGTCGCCGCGAGCGCGCGTCACGCGGCGAGGTCGCGTTCTTCTCCCACTTCGCCAGCGCCTCGACGCGCTCCACGACGCGGCGTCGGTACTCGCCCGCGAGATGCGTCGCGAGCGCGCGGTGCAGGCCGAGCACGATCTGCTCCAGCACGCCGCGCAGATCGTCGGTCGCCGCGTCGTCGCCCTCCGCGCGCGGCAGCAGGCTGGGACCGTGCAGCGGCACGAGCAGCGGCCGCACGCCGCTCGCCGCGCGCGTCGCGCGCTCCACGGCCGCCGCGACGAGCGTGGTCTTCCCGGCGCCGCGGTGCCCGGCGATGAGGAACGAGCGCCCGCTGATCTCGGCCTTGCAGTAGCGCGACAGCTCGCCGACGAGGCGCATCAGCTCGCGCGATTCGGCATGCGCCGCGGTGGTCTCCGGCGCCGCCTGCGTGCCGGCGAGCGGCTCGGGGAGCTGCCGGATGAGGATGCTCGTGAGGCGGCGGTCGGCGACGGCCGAGGAAGGCCCGGTCATTCGCCTTTCGCCGGCGGCGCGGCGGCCGGCGCCGCGGCGGCGTTCGGCGCCGGCCGCAGCGCCGCGGTGGCGAAGGCGGTGAGCATCGCGCCTAACGCGAGCAGCCCGACGAGGAACAGCACCGCCGGCGACACGCGCCAGCCGCTCGCGCCGCCGCCGAAGCCGCCCCAGTGTCCCTCGACGAGCGGACGGTCGCTGCGCGCCGCGTCGACGAACAGCGCGAAGCAGGCCGCGGCGCCGACGACGAGGACCCCCGCGACGGCGAACACGAAGCCCAGCCCCGACCCGTCGAGCGTGGCGATGGGCGGCAGGGCGACGGCCGCGTGCACGCTGTCGGACGTGATGCGTGCGGCCGGCAGGACGTTAGGCGGCGACGAGACGGCGCCGGCGGGCGCGCGGCCACCGAGCAGCGTGGGCGGCGCGCCGGTCAGCAGAAAGGTCCCGAGAGTGGCGGCGCCCACCACGGTCACGAACGTCACGGTGCCGCGTGCCAGCCGCCTCCACCGCCGCACCTGACTCGACACGTCGGCAGGCCGATCGTCCAGCAGCTCACCGCCGAACGCCAGCAGGAACGCGCCGACGAGAAGCACGACGCCGAACGCGCGCTCGAACCCGGTCGGCGTACCGACCTCACGCGTGGGAGTCGTGCTCGTCCGCCGCGGGGCGCTGTCGAGCCGCGTCGCGGTGTCGCGCACCACCGTCGCGGTGGACGATGCGGGCTGCTGCGTCGCCGGCTGCGAGGACATCCCGTGCGGGAGCGCCAGGCAGAGCACCGCGAGCAGCGGGGAGAGACGACGCCTCGTGCGCATGCGCGGGCCTCGGAGACCGGTTGGCGCCATGATACACGCCGCACCGGGCAGGGCAAGTCACGCCTCGCGCTTCACGTCCAGCACGCCGTAGCGCGCGATCGCCACGTCCACCTTTGCGAGCACGTCGTCCGGCGTGATGAGCGCCATGCGGTCGTCGGGCGGCGGGTCGAAGCTCGACGGGTCGGGCGCCGTGCCGGGCGGTGTGTAGCGGTCGATCCAGAGATCCTCGTACGCGCGGTACGGGCCCACGCGCCACGGGTTCGTGTGCCCGAACAGCCCGACCACCGGCACGCCTAACGCGCGCGCGATGTGCAGCGGCCCCGTGTCGGGCGCGAGCACGAGCGCGCACCGCTCGAGGATCCACGCCACGCGCCGCACGCCGTCGCCCATCGCCCACGTGATCGGCCCGCGCGCCGCCGCCTCGATCGCGCGTGCCACGCCGGTCTCGCGCGCGCCCGGTCCGCCCACGAGCGCGACCTCGAAGCCGCGCTCCACGAGCCCGTCGGCCACCATCGCCCATCGCTCGGCGCGCCAGTCCTTCGCCGCGTTCGCCGACGCGGGGACGATCGCGGCGAGCGGCCGGCCGCTGCGCTCGGCGACGAACGCCGCCTGCGCCGCGCATTCCGCGGGCGAGAACGCGATGCGCCAGTCGCGCGGCATCGACGGCGGGTGGTGCGGGACCTCGAGGTGCGCGAGGAACTCCAGGAACATGTCCTGGGTGTGTGCGCGCGGCCGGGGCGCGAGATGATCGTTCGTCGCGAGCCAGATCCCGTCGCGCGCGCGTCCGCGCTCGAAGCCGAGTCGATGCGGCGCGCCGGAGAACAGCACCGGCCACACGCTCTTGAAGTACACGTTGAGGTTGACCGCGAGATCGAACCCGCCGACCGCGCGCCGCGCCGCGCGCAGCTCGCGACGCAGCGCGAGCACGCCGCGCGCACCTTCGCGACGCCGGTAGCGCACGATCGTGTCGACCGACGGATGGTGCTCGAGGATGCTCGACGGCATCGGCTCGGACACCCACGTCACGTGCCATCCGGCATCCTTCAGCGCGTTGGCGATCGGCAGGCCGTGCACGACGTCGCCGAGCCCTGTGAGGAGTACGATGCAGACGCGCCGAGGCATGGGGAGAATCTAGCGCGGAGCGCAGAGCGCTCTACGCTCTGCGCTCTCAGTGCCTGCCGAGCGCCGCCTTCGCCTCGGCGAGATCGGCGCGCCCTTTCACGAGCCATGCCGACGACGGGTCCGAGCCCTTCGACACGATCGCGATCCCGGCCTCCAGCTCGCGCGTGGACTCGGCGTAGCGCCGCTGACGGAGCAGCGCGCGTCCGAGCTTGATGCGCGCGATGCCGACGTAGAGGTGATCGGGCGGGAGCGTCTTCGCGTAGATGGCGAGCGCGTCGCGCAGCAGCTGCTCGGCACGCGCGTTGTCGCCGCGCTCCGTGAACGTCGTGGCGCGGTTGCCCAACGACGCCCCGACCAGGTAGTGCTCGTTGCCGTACACGGCGCGGAAGATGTCGGCCGTGCGCGCGTAGTAGTCGTCGGCCTCGGCCTGCCGTCCCTGCTCGGCGAGCGCAGCGCCCAGGGCGTTCAGCGTGCCGGCGACCCGCGGGTGCACCTTGCCGTACACGCGCTCCTGGATCGCCAACGCGCGCCGCAGCAGCGGCACCGCCTCGTCCACGCGGTGCAGCTTGATGAGCGGCTGCGCGAGCAGCATCAGCGCCCCCGCGGTCTGTGGATGCTCCGGACCGTACCACCGCTCGAAGATCGCCACGCCCTCGCGGTAGAGGCGCTCCGACTCGGCGTACATGCCGCGCTCGAAGTGCACCGACGCGAGATCCATCAGGTCGGTGCCGATCTGCGGGTGCCCCAGGCCGTAGAGTCGACGGTCGGTGGCGAGCGCGCGACGATAGATCGAGTCCGCGGTGGCGAAGTGCCCCGCGTAGAGATGCGAGACGGCGAGCACGTTGAGCGTCACGGCCAGCTCGCGCGTCATGCCGCCCGACGCCGACTGCATCCGTACGGCGTCGTCGAGCGCGCGGATGGCGTCGTCGAACGCGCCGCGCGCCTGCAGCGCGCGCCCGAGCGCGACCGTCGCGCCCGCGATCTCCGGGTGCCCGGCGGGGCGCAACCGCCGCGTCATCGCGAGGCCGTCGCGGATCAGCTTCTCGCCGTCCGCCACGCGCGCCTGGTCGACGCGCAGGAGCCCTAACGCCACGAGGCTCGCGGCCACCTCGGGGTGCTCCGGGCCGCGGATCGCGCGGCGGCGCGCGAGCGCGCGGGTGAGGAGCGTGTCGGCGCGGTCGAGGCGGCCCAGCTTCTGGTAGATGCCGCCCAGCGTGCCGTAGAGCTCCGCCTGCACCGCGGGCTCGGCGCCGAGGCTCGCTGCCTGCTGCACGCCCTGGTCGAGCAGCGTGATCACGCGCAGCGAATCGGCTGGCCCCTCGTCGGGATCGCCGCCCTCGAAGACGCCGAGCATGAACCGCTGGATGCGCTGCGTGCGCGCCGCCTCGTCGACCGCCGCGTTGCGCGCCGCGGCGAGGCGCACGGTGTAGAACGCGACCAGCGTGACCACGACGACGAGCACCGCGGCGGCCGCCGACACCGGACGCCAGTGACGCCGCAGGAACTTGCCGAGCGTGTAGCGCAGCGTGTCGGCGCGCGCCTCGAGCGGCTCGCCGCGCAGGAAGTGGTCGACGTCGCGGACGAGCGCGTCCACCGTCCCGTAGCGCCGCGCCACGTCCTTGTGCATCGCCGTGAGGCACAGCACGTCGAGGTCGGCCCACGCCGAGCGCCCGACGCCGCGCACCGACGAATCGTTAGGCGCGCGCCGCGCCACTGCCGACGGCCGCTCGGGCTCGGCCTCGAGGAGCAGCGTCTCCGCCTCGCCCGGCGTACGATTCGAGAGGTCGAACGGCAGCCGGCCCGCGAGCAGCTGGTAGAGGATGACGCCGAGCGCGTACACGTCCGTGTGCACGCCGAGTCGGTCGCCGCGGAGCTGCTCGGGGGCGGCGTAGGCCGGCGTGAGCATGCGCAGCCCCGTGCGCGTCTGGTCCTCCGCACCGGCGCCCTCGAGGTGCTTCGCGATGCCGAAGTCGAGCAGCTTCACCGCGCCGTCGGCGGACACGAGGATGTTCGACGGCTTCAGGTCGCGGTGCAGCACGGCGTGGCGGTGCGCGTGCTGCACGGCCTCGCACACGTCGCGGAACAGCCGCAGCCGCTCCGTCACCGACAGCGCGTGCTCGTCGCAGTACGCGGTGAGCGGCGCGCCGGCGACGTACTCCATGACGAACCACGGCGTGCCGTCGGCGAGCGTGCCGGCGTCGAACAGCCGCGCGATGGACGGGTGACTGAGCTGCGCGAGCGTGCGCTGCTCCGCGGCGAAGCGCGCGCGCCGCGCCGGCGAGAGCCACGCGTCGCGCAGGATCTTCACCGCCGCGCGGCTGCCGAGGTCCGCGCGCTCGGCGAGGTACACGACGCCCATGCCGCCCTCACCGAGCACGGAGGTGACGTGGTACGGGCCGAAGTCGTGGAGCGGGAGCGTGGCAACGGTCTCGCCGTCGAGCACGACCCCCGCGACGTCGGCGAGTGCGTCGCGGCCGTCGTCGAGCAGCGGCGCGCCGCGCGCGTCCTCCTCGAGCAGCGTGAGCACGTCGGCGAGCAGCTCGGCGTCGTCGCCGCACTCGCGCGCGAGGTACGCGTGCCGCTCCGCGTCGCGGAGGTCAGCGGCGTGATGGAAGACGATCTGGATGCGATCCCAGCGCAGAGCGTCCATGCCCCCTCCTCGAGGAGGTCAGGCGTCACGCGTCATCCGTCACGCGTCACGCGATTCTCGCATGCGGTGCGCGAGCCACGCCTTCGCCGCGCGCCAGTCGCGAAGGATGGTGGCCTCGGAGACGCCGAGCAGCTCGGCCGTCTCGCCGACGTCGAGGCCGCCGAAGAAGCGGCTCTCGACCATCGTCGCCTGCCGTGGGTGCAGGCGCGCCAGCTCGTCGAGCGCGTCGTCGAGTGCGAGCAGCTCCTCGACGCCGGTCTCGCCGGCGGCGACGGCGTCCTCGAACGTCACGATGGCGACGTCACGGCCGCCGCGCTTGCGCGCGAAACGGCGGCGGGCCGCCTCGACGAGCACCTGCCGCATGGCGCGCGCGGCGATCCGCTTGAAGTGCAGCGACGAGGCGATCCGCAGCCCCGGCGAGTCGGCGAGCTTGAGCCACGCCTCGTTCACGAGCGCCGTGGGGCTGATCGTCGCCGCCGGGTCGGCGCGGCGCACGGTCGCGGCGAGTCGCTTCAGCTCCTCGTAGGTGGCGCTGAACAGGTGGTCGAGCGCGTGGCGATCGAGCGTCCAGGAGACACTCGCGTCGTCGGCGAGACCATGGATCCTGCCGCCACTGGGAGAGAGCATGACGGTCCTGTGCGCGCGTCTGCGCAATGCGGGGCGCTGACCCTCGCGCCACGAAGCGGGGGTAACGGTACCACGCTCACACGGGAGCCGCCACCATGCCTACCGCTGCTCGCAACGTCGTCCGCGTCGTCGCCGCCACCGTCCCTCTCATCGCGCTCGCCGCCGCCCCGCTGCTCGCGCAGGGTGCCCCGGCCGCCGGTAAATCCGCGGCGTCTGCTACGTCCGCACAGTTCCAGTCGGGTCCCCTGTACGCGGGACCGCGGCTGTGGCTCGGCAACCTGAACGGCGCCATCGCGATCGGTGGGCAGGCGGAGCGCGGCTTCACGCAGCCGGGCGCGTTCGGGCCGGGGATCATCGCCGGCGGCGTCGGCATCGACTGGTACAGCTGGAGCCAGAGCTTCGGCGCCGCCGGCGTGCGCGGCGAGTACAAGTACACCGTCATCCCGGTGCAGCTGTTCGGCAACTACCACTTCCCGATCGAGAGCAACAAGAAGATCGACCCGTACCTCGGCGTCGCGCTCGTGTACTCGCACTACAGCGGGTCGTGGAACGGCACGTTCACCGCGCCGGCCAGCGCGAGCGCGAGCACGACGGCGTTCGCGGGGCAGGGCGGGGTGCGCTACTTCGTGACGGACAAGATGGCCGTGCAGGGGCAGGTCGGCTTCGGCTACGGCACGCTGGGGCTGGGCGCGACGTGGAGGTTCTGATGAGGCGGCGCTGATGAGTCGGCGCTGGTGAGGCGGCTCTGATACGGCGGCGCTGAAACCACGCGTCATCAGCGCCGCCTTTCCAGCGCCGACATAACAGCGCCGAAGTGCGAGCGCCGCCTCACCCGACGTACACGATGTCCCCCTCGTCGTCGATCCCCAGCTCCTGGTGCGTGCCGCACACGCCGCAGACGAGCCGTGCGCTCCACGCCACGTGCAGCTCGTGACGGATCGACGCCTCGGCCGGGCGGACGGTGAGCTTCTTGTAGCTGTACTCCTGACAGCGCACGCAGGCGTGCGCGCGGGCGATGCGCTCGGCGCGCTCGCGGGTGATCGCCATTCGTTCCTGACGAGGGCCTAACGGTCGCCGGCGTCGCGGGCCGGCCGCGCGGTCGGGTCGAGCAGGGAGCGGAGCGCGCCCGGCGGCGCCTCGGCCGGGCGCCCGTCGACCGGCGGCGCCGCCGGCACACCCTGCGCGCGCAGCATCTCGCGGAGCCCGCCGAGGGCGCCCATCACGCCGATCGCCTCGGTGGGGAGGAAGACCGTGGAGCCCTTGCCCTGCGCGATCTGCGGCAGCGCGTCGAGGTACTTCAGCCCCAGCAGGTACATCGACGCGTCGCCGCTCGGCAGCGACAGCGCGATGCGGCGCACCGCCTGCGCCTCGGCATCGGCCATCGCGAGACGCGCCTCGGCGGCGCCCTGTGCACGCAGCACGGCGGCCTCCTTGTCGCCCTCGGCGCGGCGGATCGCCGCCTCGCGCTGGCCCTCGGCCTCGAGCACCGCCGCGCGCTTGCTCGCCTCCGCGTTCGTCACCGCCGCGCGGCGCTCGCGCTCGGCCCGCATCTGCAGCTCCATGCTCTGCTGGATGTCGCGCGGTGGCTCGATCGCCTGCAGCTCCACGCGCGTCACGTCGACGCCCCAGCCGATCGCCGCCTCCTCGATCACCTCGCGCATGCGCTGGTTGATCATGTCGCGGCTCGCCAGCGTCTGATCGAGCTCGATCTCGCCGACGATGTTGCGCAGCGTGGTCTTCGTCAGCGTCTCCAGCGCGTACGGGAGGTTCTGCACCGCGTACGTCGCCTTCTGCGGATCGGCGATGCGGTAGTACAGCACCGCGTCGATGTCGATCGTGACGTTGTCCTTCGTGATCACCGGCTGGCTCGGGAAGTTCAGCACCTGCTCGCGCAGATCGATGCGCGACGTGGTGCCGGCGGTGATCTTCTTCATCCCCGAGACGTCCGTCGTCGCGTACCGCACGTCGATCGCGCGCGGCCGCTCCACGAACGGGATGAGCACGTTGAAGCCGGAGTGCGCGATCCGGTGAAAGCGCCCGAGCCGCTCGATCACCATGACCTCGGCCTGGCCGACGATCTTGAAGCTGTTCGTGGCGACGAACAGCACGATGAGCGCGACGACGAGCAGCGGTACGAGTGCGAGCATCGGAGGACTCCTGTGGGTGGCTGCGCAGCAGGTCTCACCGGTTGCCGAACGGCTTCGCCGGCACCGTCTTCAGGAACGCGTAGACGGCCTGGATCTCGTCGTCGGTCATCTTCGCCGTCGCCTTCCACGGCATGATGGAGTCGATCGGCGAGCCGTCGGGGCGGCGGCCGGTGCGGAGCGCGCGCGTGAAGTCGTCGTACGTCCACTTCCCGAGATTGCCCGCCGGCGTGAGGTTCGCCGCCGGCCGCCAGTCGGGCGGGGTGCCCGGGATCTTTCCGCCGGACAGCCCGGGGCCGTGGCACCCCGTGCAGCCGCCCACGTCCGCAAGGTAGTGCCCGTACTCCGCCGTCGGCGCCACCGCCACCCGCTCGGGCGCCCGCTTCGCGTGATCCATCCGCAGGGCGTCCATGAGCGGGAGCTGGCCGCTCGCCCACAGCGCGCGCGCGAGGAAGTGCAGCTCCGTGGCGGGTAGCGGCTTCGCCACCGGCGGCAGCGACCGCAGATAGGCGATCACCGCGCCGACGTCCTCGTCCGAGAACGAGGCGTAGTCGCTCGACGGCATGATGAGCAGCCCCTGGCCGTTCTTCCGCACGCCGTGCCGGATGGCCCGTGCGAACTCGGCGTCGCTGTAGCGCGCGACGTCGCCGCCGGGCGTGAGGTTCCGCGCCACCACGCGGCCGAGCGCGGGATCGTCGACGAACACCTTGCCGGCGTAGTCCGATCCGTGGCACTCGGCGCATTTCCCGATCGCCGTCACGAGGTGCTCGCCGCGGGCGCGCGTGGCCGAGTCGTGCGCGACCGGTACCGGGGTCGCGGCGACCTGGAAAGTCCTGCCGGTGCGCGCCCACGTCACGCCGTAGATGGCGACGACGAGCGCGGCGACGACGGTCAGGAGGCCGCCGAGCGCGTAGGCGAGTCGGCGGAGCCAGCGGTTCTTCATCGGAGGGTCGGTGGGCGGGGTCCGGAGGATTCCGGAGGGCGAGGGACGGCCTACGATGGCACCAGGAGTTTCTTTAGTCCAGAAAAGTCGACAGCCGTACGCCCCACCGCCGTTGCCAGGTCGCCGTCATGAGTTCCACATTGCCCCCATGAGCAGCCCCCCCTCCGGCCAGTCGTCTCCCCCGCACGGCACCCCCGCCCCGCTCGATCCGGAGCTGCACGCCCTCGAGGCGCTCCGTCGCGCGCTCGCCGGGAGCTACGAGGTGGAGCGGCTGCTCGGGCAGGGAGGGATGGGGAGCGTCTACCTCGGGCGCGACGTGACGCTCGACCGGCGGGTCGCCATCAAGGTCATCTCCTCGGATCTCGCCGCGTCGACCGCGCTCCGCGAGCGGTTCCTGCGCGAGGCGCGCACGGTGGCGCGGCTGCGGCACCCGAACATCGTGGCCGTGCACGCGGCGGGCGAGACGGAGGGGCTGCTGTACTTCGTGATGGAGTTCGTCCCCGGGGAGAGCCTCCGCGACCGCCTCGCCCGCGGCCGGTACGACGACGCGAGCGCGGTGACCGCGCTGCGCGACCTCGCCCGCGCCCTCGGCTACGCCCACGCGCAGGGGATCGTGCACCGCGACGTGAAGCCCGAGAACGTGCTGCTCGACGCCGAGACCGGACGCGCGATGCTCACCGATTTCGGGGTCGCGCGCGCGTTCTCCGCCGAGGACGAGCGGATGACCGGCACCGGCTTCGTCGTCGGCAGCCCGCGCTACATGAGCCCCGAGCAGGCGGCCGGCGAGCGCGAGCTCGACGGGCGGAGCGACGTGTACTCGCTCGGCCTCGTCGGCTACGAGATGTTCGCCGGCGAGCCCGCGGTCGCCGGCGGGAGCGCGGCGAGCATCATCATGCGCCAGATCACCGAGCGCCCGGCGCCGCTCGTGACGCGCAACGACCACGTGCCCCCCGCCGTCGCCGGCGTGATCGATCGCGCGCTCGAGAAGAGGCCCGAGGCGCGCTGGGCCACCGCGAACGACATGGCCGACGCGCTGGACACCGGAGTGCGGGACTCGGGACTCGGGACTCGGGACTCGGGAACTGCTCCCCCACGAGTCCCGAGTCCCGAATCCCGAGTCCCGACCCGCCGCCCGATGCTCGTCGGGGTGGCGATCCTCGCGCTGGCGGCGGCGGCCGCCGCGGCGTGGGCGGCCTTAGGCACGAGCGGCGGCGTCCCGCGCGGCGTCGACCCCCGCCGGTCGTATCTCGTCGCGCCGTTCGACGTGCTGAGCCCCGACCCGCAGCTCGCGTGGCTGCGCGAGGGCGCGGTGAGCATGCTGTCGCTCGACCTCGCGCAGTGGCGCGACCTGCAGGTCGTCGACTACGAGCGCGGGCTCGATCTGCAGCGCGACCTCAAGCTCGACGGCGCGCGCCGCATCGGCCTCGACGACGCGCGCCGCCTCGCCCGCAAGGCGGGCGTGTGGACCGTCGTCACGGGCCGCGTCACCGGCATCGGCGACTCCACGCTCGTCGTCGCGAACGTCTACGACGTCGCCTCCGGCAAGAAGGTGGATTCGGCGATGCGCGCCACCCCGCGCGGCGCCGATCCGCGGCCGCTGTTCGACGCGCTCGCGCGCGACCTGCTCGACCTCGTCGGCGCGCCCGCGGTGTCGTTAGGCATCACGAAGAGCACCACCACCTCCGTCGCCGCGTACCGCGACTACCTGGATGGCGCGCGCGCGCGCTGAACGCGTGGCAGCTCCCGCGCGCCGACTCGCTGTTCGCCGCCGCGACGGCGGCCGACTCCACGTTCGCGCTCGCGTACTACAAGCGCGCGCTCACCTACGGCTGGTGGAAGGCCGGCGACCCGCTGCAGTCCGAGCTCGTCGAGCGCGCCGTGCGCAACGCGGGGCGGCTGCCGGCGCGCGAGCGCGCCCTGCTCGACGCGTACGCCGCGTTCTCCACCGCGATGTACGGATCGGAGGCGACCGACTCGGTGCGCGATGCGCGCTTCGTCGACGCACAGCGCAAGTACGCCGCCGCGGTGGCGCGCGACTCCGGCGACGCCGAGGCGTGGTACGGGCTCGGCGACGCGTACTTCCATCACACCACCGGCGGCGGGCCCGACTCGACGACCCGCGACCACTGGACGAAGTCGCTCGCCGCGTTCAATCGCACGCTCGCGCTCGACTCCACGTTCCACCTCGCGTACTCGCACAAGGTCCAGATCTACCAGCAGGCCGCGGGGCCGAACGCGGCGCTCGTGCTCGACGGCGAGACGCTGCGGTCGTTGGGCGATGCCGCGACGCGGCAGGCGTTCCAGGGCCCGCGGCTGACGGCGGCGAAGGAGCGTGCACGCCAGCTCGCCGTGCGCGACGCGCGCGCGTGGGCGGCCGCCGATCCGGTGCCACCGGCGTACATGGCCGTCGCGCAGGCGTACATCCCCGCGTACTGGGACTCCGCCGCCGCGGTGCTCGACGACGCGGTGCGCCGTCTCGGTCCCGATGCGGGGCTGCTGCCGTTCGTGCGGTCGGTCGTGCTCGTGCGCACCGACGCGTCGCGCGCGGTCGCCAGCGTGCACGACGCGCTCGCCACGAGCGACTCGGCGGCGCTCACGCGCGTCGGGGGATCCGATCGGTTCGCGATGCTGATGGCGACGATGCAGGTGGCGGCGCTCGGCGGCCGGCTGTCGGACGCCGACCGCGCCGGACGGCTCGCCGCCGCGGTGCAGCCGACGATTCCCGGCGCCGGCACGCCGACGTCGCTGCTCGTGCAGTGGTACGGCGCGGCCACGCGTGTCGCGGCGGGCGTGAGCACGCCCGCGCTGCGCGGCACGATCGACGGCGGTCTCGCGGGGCTCGACCGCATCCCCGGCCGCTTCGGCGACGGCGCGCGGCGTCAGTCGTTGATGGTGCCCTACGTCGCGATGGCGGCGTTCCGCGACCGCAAGTACGTGGACATGATGCGCCGGTGGCGCGGTGCCGACACCACCGCCTGGCCGGAGGTCGACGCGTTCGACGCGCTGCTCGCCGGCGACACGGCGCGCGCCCGCGTTGCCGCCCAGCGCTTTCCGTCGCCCGACTCCGCGCGCGCTGCCTCCTTCGGGATCAACGCGCCGCGGTGGGTGGTGCGCGCCGAGGTCCTCACGGCGTTGGGCGACACGCGGCGCGCCGTCGCGATGTACGAGGTGATCGACCCGAAGCGCTTCCCCGACGTGCAGATCTTCGATCCGTCGCCGGTGCTGTGGGCGCGCAGCCTGCTCGCCCGCGCGCGGCTGTACGAGCAGCTCGGCCAGCGCGCGGAGGCAGCCGCGGCGTACCAGCGGTTCGCCGCGCTCTGGAAGGACGCCGACCCCGCCCTGCAGCCGCAGCTCCGCGAAGCGCAGGCGGGGCTCGCGCGCGTGCGCGATGTCGGCCCGGCGACGCCGGTCCGTTAGGCGTGGCCCGCGGCGTGAGAGCGGGCGTCCGCGACGAGCTGCAGGCGGCGTTCGGCGCCGCCTATCGCGTCGAGCGGGAGCTCGACGGCGGCGGCATGTCGCGCGTGTTCGTCGCCACCGAGGTCGCGCTCGGTCGTGAGGTCGTCGTGAAGGTGCTGCCGCCCGAGCTGACCGGCGCGATCAGCGTCGAGCGGTTCCGGCGCGAGATCGCGATCGCCGCGCGGCTCCAGCACGCCCACATCGTGCCGCTGCTCGCCGCCGGCGAGTCGAGCGGCGACGACCGGCCGGCGTGGGCGCCGCTCCTCTACTACACGATGCCGTTCGTGCGCGGCGAGTCGGTGCGCGCGCGGCTGACGCGCGTCGGCGCGCTGCCGATCGCCGAGTCGGTGTCCGTCGCGCGCGACGTGGCATCGGCACTCGCGTACGCGCACCGCGAGGGCGTCGTCCACCGCGACATCAAGCCGGAGAACGTGCTGCTCACGGAGCACGACGCGGTGGTCGTCGACTTCGGCGTCGCCAAGGCGCTGCGCGCGGCGGCGACGGACGCGAGCGCGCTCACCTCGGCGGGGCTCGCGTTAGGCACCCCGTCGTACATGGCGCCCGAGCAGGCGACGGCCGACCCGCTCGCGGACCACCGCGTGGACCTCTACGCGCTCGGCGTCCTCGCCTACGAGATGCTCGCCGGCACCCCGCCGTTCGCCGGCCGCGGCGCGCAGGCGCTGATCGCCGCGCACGTCGCCGAGCCGCCCGAGCCGATCGAGCATCGACGGCCCGACGTGCCGCCGGCGCTCGCCGCGCTCGTGATGCGCTGCCTCGCGAAGAATCCCGCCGACCGGCCGCCGACCGCGGACGAGATCGTCCGCGCGCTCGATGCGCTCGACGTGCGGGCCACGCCCGCCGACACGTCGGTGACGCCGCACGCGACGCGTCCGCCGGAGCCCGACGCGCGTCGCACGACGCGACGCACGTTAGGCATCGCGGCGCTCGCGTCGGCCGCGGTGCTCGTCGGCGGGGGCGCGTGGATCGCGTCGCGGCTGCGCGACCCGCCGGTGCTCGTCGATCGCGACGCCGTCGCGGTGCTCCCGTTCCGCGTCGTCGGCGGCGACGCGTCGCTGCGGCTGCTGCGCGAGGGGATCCCCGACCTCGTGGCGGCGCTGCTCACGGGGCGGGTGCATGCGGTGGACGTCCGCACGGTGCTCGCCGCGTGGCGCGCGGCCGGTGGCGAGCGCCTCGACCTGCCGCGCGACGCGGCCATGCTGCTCGCCCGCCGCGTCGGCGCGGGCGCCGTCATCGAGGGGAGCGCGATCGTCGCGCCGGGTAGCCTGTCGCTCGACGGGACGCTGCTCTCGGCCCACGACGGGCGCGAGCGGCACGCGTCCGCGCGCGGCGCCGCGACCGCGCTGCCCGCGCTGCTCGACTCGGTGGTCGGCAAGCTGCTCGCGCTCGACGCGGGCGAGAACGACGAGCGCGCGACCGCGCTCGCCGGCGTGCCGCTCGCCGCGCTGCAGCACTACCTGGAGGGACGCTCGCTCGAGCGCGCGGGACGCTACAACGACGCGACCGCCGCGTACGCGCGCGCGATGGACGCCGACTCGACGTTCGCGCTCGCCGCGCTGCGCTTGTGGCTCACGTCGACGAACTGGACGCCGAGCGCGCGCGCCGCGGACGCGCACCGCCTCGTCGCGCGCTACGCCGACCGACTCGGTCCGCGCGACCGCCTGCTGCTCGGATCGACCGCGGAGCTCGAGCGGCCGCGCACGTGCGCCGAGTCGCTACGCGAGCACGAGCAGGGCGTCGCCCAGGCGCCCGACATGCCGGACCTCTGGTATCTGCTGGGCGAGACGCTCGTGCACTGCGGTCCCGCCATGGGCATCGACGACGCGCTGCGCCGCGCGCTCAACGCGTTCGACCGCGTGCTCGCGCTCGACTCGTCGTACGCCGGCGTGCGCGATCATTACGCGCCGACCTACCACCTCCTCGGCGACACGGCGCGCGAGCGGCGGGCCGTGGACGCGGCGCTGCACGACCCGGCGCTGGCCGACTCGCGGCTGTTCACGGGGTTCATCCAGGGCGATTCGGCGACGATGCGCGCCGCGCTCGCCGAGCTGGAACGCGGGCCGGCGTGGATGGCGGGAGCCGCCCTCGGCCTCGCGGTGACGTACGCCGGTGGCACGCGTGCGGAGGCGGCGGAGCCCCTGCTCGCGCGGGTCCGGCGCGCGGCGGTGACGACGGCCGACCGGGATCGCGCCGAGCGCCAGACGCGTGAGTTCACGCTGACACGCGGCCAGCCGTCGCGCGCCGCGGCCGCGATGCGCGCGAGCCCGGGCGGCGTCGACACCGCGTTCGCGCTGCTCGCCGCGCTGTTCTGGGACGGTGACAGCACGCTCGCGCGCTCGGTGCGCGACGGTGCGCGCCGCACGCTCGACGCACCGCTCGACACCGCGCCGTCGCGGAACGCCGTGCTGACCGCGTTCGCCGTCGGCGAGGATGCGGCGGCCCGACGCGACACCGCGAGCACCCGGCGGGCGATCGCCGCGCTGCGCTCGGTGCCCGCGTCGCCCGCCGCGCCGTGGTCCAACGCACCGGCGCGCCGCTTCGCGCTGCTGCTGGACGCGCAGATCGCGGCCCTCGAGCGCCGTTCCGACGCGCACGCGCTGCTCGTCGCCGCCGACTCCATGCTCCGCGAGGGGCCCGGCGGTCGGGAGCTCGAGGGGGCGGGGAATCTGATCGTGGCGTCGCTGTGGGAGCGTGAAGGGGATCTGCCACGCGCGCTCGCCGCGACGGGACGGCGTCGCGTCGACACGTCCATCCCGTTCGCGTTCTCCACGTATCTGCGCGAGCGTGCCCGCCTGGCCGAGCGCGGGGGGGCGCGGGAGGAGGCGATCCGCGCCTACCGGCACTATCTGACGCTGCGCCGGAACGCGGAGCCGTCGTTCGCGGTCCACCTCGCGTCCGTGCGCGACGCGCTCGCCCGGCTCGAACGGGCGAGCGCGGGACGCTGACGGCGCGTACTCTATCTTCCGAATCTCACCACCACCGAACGCGAGGACGCCGTCGTGTACACCGCCTGCCTGTGGTGCAATTCGCCGCTCGGGAAGAACGAGGTGCTGCCCAGCTTTCCCGTCGGACGCCGGTTCGCGTTCGACGCGCGGAAGGGGCGGCTGTGGGTGATCTGCCCACATTGCGAGCGGTGGAACCTCACGCCGCTCGACGAGCGGTGGGAGGCGATCGAGGCGTGCGAGCGGCTGTTCCGCAGCACGCGGCTGCGCTACTCCACCGATCGCATCGGGCTCGCGCAGCTCGTCGAGGGCGTGGACCTCGTACGCGTGGGCGACGCGCTGCGGCCGGAGCTCGCGGCGTGGCGCTACGGTCGCACGCTCGCGCGCGTCGCCGCGCCGGGCGCCGGCGGCACCGCGCGTGCCGTGGCCGTCGTGGCGCACGCGGTGCTCACCGTCGCCGAGCGGGCCGAGCGCGCGGCGGGGAAGGCGGCGCGACTCACGCGGCCCATCGGGGAGAAGCTCCTCGCGCCGCTGCGCGACGTCGCGCCGCGCGGCGAGGACGTGCAGCTGTGGTGGCGGCTGCACGTGCACGGCGAGAAGGTCGCGCACGTCACCGGCGCGCACGACGGCGAGCGCATCGTGCCGGCGGTGGTCCGCTATCGCCACCTCGCGCACGCGGAGCTCGTGCGGCCTAACGATCGCTCCGACCCGTGGCGCCTCGACGTGCCGCACGACGACGGCGTGCTCACGCTCCGCGGCACCGACGGCCTGCGCGTGGCCGGCAAGCTGCTCGCGAGCCTGAACACGCGGTGGCCGAGCGGCGAGACCGTGCGGCTCGCCGTGCGCAAGCTCGACGACGCCGGCCAGCCCGACGGCTTCTTCCACCGCGTGATTGGGCTCGCCATGCGCACGCGCTGGGGCCGCGTCGAGACGCCGCACGTGTTCCCCTCGGCGATCGTCCCCACGCCGGCGTCGACGACGACCGAGGCGCTCGCGCTCTACATCACGAACCGCTCGTTCTGGAGCCGCGGCGGCATCGGCAGCGAGAGCCGCACGCCGCTGCCCGGCATCAACACGATCGACCGGCTCGCGCTCGAGATGGCGGCGAACGAGGACGTGGAGCGGCGCGCGCTGGAGGGCGAGCTGGCCGAGCTCGAGGCGGCGTGGCGCGAGGCGGAGGAGATCGCGGCGATCGCGGATCAGCTGCCCAACGTTCGCGCCCGCGCGCCGTTCGGGCTCGCGCCGGTGCCGGTGTGAGGCGCGACATTCACGGCTCCACGTACGAGTTTCTGGAGGACTGAAGAAGGACTGAAGGAGGACTGAAGAAGGACCAACAACACTTTCTTGTGTTTGCTCCTTCTTCAGTCCCTCTTCAGTCCAACGAGCACACGTACGTGGAGTCTGGGAGAGGCGAGCACCTCACCGGCCCCACGCCATCAGGAAGCACCCCGCGAGCACCAGCGTCACCCCGACCCGCCGCGGCGTCGACACGTGCTCGCCGAGGAAGCGCGCGCCCAACAGCACGCCGACCGCGATGCTGATCTGCCGCAGCCCCACGACGTACGTCGAGCCGCCGTCGCGCAGCGCGAACAGCGCGAGGCCGTAGCTCAGCGTGTTGAGAACCCCGACCGCGACCGCGGCGCCGCCGTGCGCGCGCCACTCCGCGCGCACCGCGTCGCCGCCCTGCCGGCGCAGCACCCACGCCAGGTAGCACGCGCCGGCACCCGCGGTGTAGCCGTAGAAGTACACGAACAGGTTGACGCGCATCACGGACAGCTTGTCCCAGATCGTGCCCGTGGCGAGCACCAGCGCCATGAGCAGCGCGAACAGCGTCGCCGGCCCGCTCGCGTGGCTGAAGAACGCGCGCAGCTCCACCCACGCGAGCCGCGGCAGCTGCATCACCACCACCCCGCCGAGGATCGCGGCGATCGCCGCCCAGCCTAACGGGCCGACCCGCTCGCCGAACGCGAGCCACCCGAACGCGGGGAGGAACAGCAGCGCGCCGCCGCGGGCGATCGGGTACGTGAACGACAGGTCGCCGTGCCGGTACGCCGTGGCGAGAGTGACGTACGAGACGAGCGTCATCACCGTTCCCACGAGCACGTACACGCCCGTGCCGCGGAGCGCGTTCGACGGCGCCGTCCACAGCACGGCGAGGAACACGGGCAGGTACACGACCGCCTCACACGCCTTGCTGATGCCGACGAACGCGTGCGACCCGCCGGCCCGCTTCAGCAGGTAGTTCCAGTAGGCGTGCGTGACGGCCGAGAGCAGGACCAGCAGAACGGCGGTGAGCGTCACCGCGCGCTCACGGGACCCAGTCCGCCACGAACAGGTTCGTCGAGCTCGCGGTCTCCGCGTGACGGTTCGACGCCCACACGAGCGTGCGGCCGTCGCGGCTGAACATCGGGAAGCCGTCGAACGTGCCGTTCGTCGTCACCTGCTCGAGCCCCGTGCCGTCGAGGCCCACGAGGAAGAGATCGAAGTTGCCGCTGCGCGGGTTCTTGTAGTTGCTCGAGAAGATGATGCGCCGCCCGTCGGCGGTCCAACTCGGCCCGAAGTTCGCGCCGCCTAACGACGTGATCTGGCGCTGCCCGCTGCCGTCGGCGTTCATCACCCACAGCTCCATGCGGTTCGGCCGCACGAGCTTCTCGGCGAGCAGCCCGCGGTACTCGGCCAGACCGGCGCTGTCCGCCGGGTGCCACGCGCGGTAGACGATCGTCGTGCCGTCGGGGCTCCACCACGGCCCGCCGTCGTAGCCCGGCGTGGTCGTCAGGCGCCTAACGTTCCGCCCGTCGATGTCCATCGTGTAGATGTCGAGGTCCCCGTCCTTGAGCGACGTGAACACGATGCGCCTGCCGTCGGGCGAGACCACCGCCTCCGCGGTGTAGACGCCGTAGCGCGTCAGGCGCCGGACGTCGGATCCGTCGCGGCGGCTCGTGTAGATGTCGTAGTCGTCGAGCTTCCACACGTAGCCCTTCGACCGATCCGGCGGGGCGGGGCAGCCGCGCGCGTTGTCGTGCGTGGAGCCGAACAGCACGCGCTCGTCGTTCCCGTAGAAGAAGCCGCACGTCGTCTTGCCGTCGCCCGGCGAGATGCGCGCCAGGCCGCCGCCGTCGCGCACGCGCACGACGTACTGCTGGTCGCAGCCGTTCGGGTCGACGCGACCCTGGAACGTGAGGAACCGTCCGTCGCGGCTGAAGTACGCCTCCGCGTTCTCGCCGCCGAACGTGAGCTGCCGGACGTTCGCGAGATGCCGCTCGCCGCTGTCGGCGGCGACGGCGCGCGAGCCGGTGGGGATGCGCTGGTTCGCGGGGATCGGCGCCTGCGCCGTGAGCGGCGCGGCGGTGAGGACGGCGAGGAGGACGGGGGATCGCATGGACGCAAAATAAAACGGGACCCGGAACGCGAGTTCCGAGTCCCGAGTCCCGAGTCCCGAGTTCCGGCCGTCAGCGCGGCGTCCGCACCGGCGACGCCTGCGCGATCGCGAACAGATCCTTCTGCGACTGTCCCTTCTTGAGCAGCTCGATCGCCTTCTGCAGCTGCGGGTCGTCCTTCAGCGAGTGGCGCAGCGCCGTCGAGTCGCCGAACGCCACGCGCGCGACGCGCTGCTCGATCTGGCGGTCCACCCACTCGTGCCCCGCGTCCCACACCGGGCGCTCGACCTTGATGTTCGCCCGCTGCAGCCGGTTGTAGAAGTCCTCGCGCCACTGCGGCTGCACGGTGAAGTCGGGCGTCACCTTGCCCTTCAGCTCGAACGCGAGATCGCTGAGGATGCCGAACACCTCCGGCGACTTCGGCACGAGCGCCTTGGCGAGCGTCTGCTCCGCGGTGCTCAGCGTGTCCGGACGCACCGTGACGTCGGGCGACACCGCGCCGCCGCCGTACACGATGCGGCCCGCGTCACTGTGATACACGGGGCGCGCCCTCTTCGCCGAGTCGCTCTCCAGCGAGTCGGGGTGCACCTCGACGTACTGCCCGTCGATCATCTTGCGCTCCTTCTGGATCGACCGGCCGCTCGGCGTGAACCACTTCGCCGTCGTCATCTTCAGCGCGTAGCCGCCGTCGAGCGGGAAGAGCGTCTGCACGAGCCCCTTGCCGTACGACGTCGTGCCGACGACGAGCGCGCGATCGTGATCCTGCAGCGCGCCGGCGACGATCTCCGACGCCGAAGCGGAGTACTGGTTCACGAGCACGACGAGCGGGATGGCCGGCGCGAGCGGGTTCTGCGTCGCCGCGTAGCTCTGCGCGTCGCCGCCGCGCCCGCGCACGCTCGCGACTTCCTGACCGCGGCGCAGGAACAGGTTGCTCGTCGCGATCGCCTGCTCGAGGATGCCGCCCGGGTTGTCGCGCAGATCGACGATGACGCTCTTCGCGCCCTTGCCCTGCAACGTCTGCAGCGCGCCGGCGATCTCCTCGGCCGTCTGCTCGCTGAAGCGCTGCACCGGGATGTAGCCGACGGAGCCGTCGAACGAGATCTGGAACGGCACGGCGGGGATGTGGATCTCGGCGCGCGTGAACGTCGTCGTGATCGGCGTCGTGACGCCCGGGCGCTGGAACGACACCTTCACCTTCGTCCCCGGCGTGCCGAGCAGCGCGTTCGACACCTGCGTCGACTTCCAGTGCGTGGTGTTCGAGTCGCCGATCTGGACGATGCGGTCGCCCGACTGGATCCCCGCGTTCTCGGCCGGCGTGTGCGGGAAGACGTTCTGCACCGTCACGAAGCCGCTCTGCTCCGTGATCTCCATGCCGATGCCGCCGTAGCGCCCGTTCGTGGTGCGCGAGAAGTCGGCGATCTGCTTCGGCGTGAACAGCTCGGTGTACGGATCGTTCAGCTCCTTCACGAGCCCGCGCGCCGCCTTCTCGTACAGCGCCTGCGCGCCGACGGTATCGACGAAGCGGTTGGAGACGAGATCCATCACCTGACCGAGGAGCTGGGCGCCGTCGCGGTTCGCGCGCGACTGCAGGATCCACCCGCCGGCGAACAGCGGGGCGGCGCCGAGGAGGACGACGGTCAGGGAACGACGCGAGACTCGCATGTGGGCTGCGGTCGAAGTGTGTGGAACGGGAACGTAGTACATACTGACGGCCGGGCAGGGTGTTCCGTTGCTACACCCGTTGGCGCCCGGCCGTCTCCGGCGGTGCATCCGCGTATCGCGTGCCGTTCACGGCTCTCCCGCCGGCGCTCCCGACGTGCGTCCGGGCGGCTCCGGTCCTTCCTCGGCGCCGAGCGCGAGAATGGCCCGCCAGCTCAGCCCGCGACCGATGCGGAACCCCTTCGCCGTCACCTTCACCCCCCGGGGGCCGACGGTCACGGTGTGGGGGACGCCGTCGATGAGGATTTCACGTTTGAGAGTCTTGTCGAGAGGGAGCGGCATGGGGAGGGCTGGTGAGGCGGCGCTGATGCTTCGGCGCTGATGGGGCGGCGCTGATACGTCGGTGCTGATACCCCGCGCGTTCACCGCCGCCGTTCCAGCGCCGCCCAACAGCGCCGCCCCATCAGCGCCGCCTCATCATTTCATGGCATACTCCACCCACCACTCCCGCCCCTCCTGCCGGATCGCCGCGCTGCGTACGACGCCGCCGGCGACGAGCATCTCGTGGGCGGGCTGGAGCACGCGCTGGAGGTGCGAGGGGTAGCGCTGGGAGAGCGGCAGCTGCTCGGCCCACCGGTCGAGCGGCGCGCGCCAGCGGCCGGCCGACTCGACGCGGAGCCCGGCGAGCAATCGGTAGAGACGGCGGGCGACGGGCGAGTTGAGCTGCTGGTAGCGGCTCCAGGAGATCGTCGTCACGTGCTGCGCGGCGATGTTCGCGCGCAGCGGCGGCGACAGGACGACGCGGGCGTCGCCGGGCTCGTTCGCGGTGAGGGAGGGGAAGAGCGCGAGCTGCTCGCGGTCGCCCACCCGGCGACGCTCGATGACGACCGCGCTGAGGATGGTGAAGCTGAGCGTCGCCGGCGCGCCGCTGGCCGCGCTGAACCATGCGTCGGTCGACTCCAGCGTCGTGCGCTCGAGCCGCGACAGCGCCGCACGGAGCTGCTCGTACGTGCGGCCGTCCGCCTTGCGCCCCATGGTGCGCAGGAACGAGTGCAGCGTGAACGTGAGCGCGCCGTCGTCGGGGCAGTCGGCCTCGTGGAAGCGGTGCAGCAGCTCGACGTAGACGTCCTGGTCGAACGTGCCGGGGAGGCGGTCACCCGGTGCCGGCAGCACCCGCCAGCGGCCCCCGCCGTCCGGGGCGTACTGCAGCGCCCCGTCGTCGGCCGAGTCGCTGAGGCGAAACAGCGGCAGCACCTCGAGCGCGCGATCGAGGAGGACCGTGGTCACCTGCGAGCGACGGGACGCGAGGGGCATGCACGGAAACTACAACCCGGCTGGGGTTGGTGACGACTGAACCCTCGTGCGGCGGCGCTGGAACCGCGGCGCTGAAGCCTCGGCGCTGGTCCGGCGGCGCTGGAAACGCGCGGGATCAGCGCCGCGGTATCAGCGCCGAGGCTTCAGCGCCGTCGTATCAGCGCCGCCGCACCAGATCTAGCCGAGCCGCACGATCTGCCCTGTCACGCTCGCCGACTCGGCCGAGCACAGCCACCGCACCACCCGCGCGACGTCCTCCCGCTCCACGAACGGCCCGTCGCCGCCCATCGCCGCCACGTTCGCCGTCGTCCGCACCGCGCTCAGCGCGACCGCGTTCGCTCGCACGCCATGCGCCCGCTCGTCGGCGGCCACCGCGCGCATGAGCGCGATCACGCCCGCCTTCGCCGCCGCGTACGCCGCGATGCCACCCGCGGCCGCGCCGGGCAGCGCCGCCGGCGACGTGAAGTAGACGAGGGCCCCGCCTCGCCGGCGGAGGGACGGGAGCAGCGCGCGGGTCGTCCGGTGCGCCGTCGCGAGGTTCACGGCGAGCATCCGGTCCCAGTCCGCCACGCTCCCCTGGTCGAGCGGTCCCGTCGGGCCGAAGCCCCCGGCCGCGCACACCACCGCGTCGAGCGACTCGCCGCCGAGTGCCTGCCCGGCGTCGTCGGCCAGCCGCGCCAGGGCGTCGGCGTCCGTGAGGTCGCAGTCGAACGCGTGCGCCTCCGCGCCGCGCGCCCGCACCGCGGCGGCCCGCGCCTCGACGTTTGCGCGGGTGCGGTCCACGAGCAGGAGCCGCGCACCGTCCGCCGCGAACGCCGCGGCGAGCGCCTCGCCAATCTGCCCCTCTCGGCCCACTCCGGTGATCAGGACGTTCATTCGTGCCCCTCGACGGCGCGCTGGAGACGGCGACATGAAGACGGCGACCCCGTCGACGGCGACCGTTCGCCGTGACCGGCTCGCCGTCGCGAGGTCGCCGTCACAGGGTCGCCGCTCAGGGTCTCAGGTTGGGCCAGACGTCCTGCAGCGTCTGATACGGCTCCTCGCACAGCGCCACGACCACGTCGCGCTCCTCGTCCACGACCCACCGCGTGAGCTCGTGCCGGATGCGCCCCATCGGCGTCACTCGGCGGAAGTAGCGGCGGAGCTGCTGCAGCGGGATGCCGACCGCGATCGTCGTCGTGCCGGGCAGGTCACCCGGACCGAAGAACCAGAAGCTCCCCGCCGGGCTCACCACCGGCGGCAGATCGAGCGGCGGACCGTAGTACTCAAGCGCGCCCGCCTCGCCGTAGTTCCCGGCGAGCAGCACGACGTCGGTGCGCTTCGCCGGCGGCAGCGTGTTCACGATCGCGTCCACCCGCGCGGCCTGCTCCGGCCAGCCGAGCATGTCCGCGTAGTCCTGAGGCAGCGCGAGCCGACCACCCGTGTTCGTCGTCGTCCCGGTGCCGCCGAGCGCGGACGCGTAGCGCGCCATCGACGCCGGCGCGAGGATCGGGAGCCCGAACGGGAGCGTCACCGCGCCGTACGCCGCGATCACCGCGTAGGCCGCCCCGCGCGCGATCCGCCGCATGGAGAGCCGCGGCAGCCGCAGCACGCGCCGCTCGAACGCCACCGCGCCGGCGGCGAACAGCACCGGGTAGACGGGGCCGAGGTAGTACGGCTTCCCGCGCAGCACGAGCAGGAGCACGAACGCCGTCACGCACGCCCATCCCACGGCGCGCCAGCGCTCCGCGTCCTCGGCACGCAGCAGGTGCCACGCGCCAAGGACCGCGAGCGCGAACGCGGGGCCGAGCAGCAGCTGGCCGGCGACGAACTCGATCGGCCCCACGCGCTCGAGCTGCGTCGCGCGCAGGTCGAACAGCTGCCCCACGACCGGCCAGCCGAGCCGGATCTGCCCCACCAGGCTCGCCGCGCCGATCGTCAGCGCGAGGGCGACGGCGGCCCACGGCCACGGTGTCGCGAGGCGACGGCGGAGCGGCGTGGCGAGCACGCCGACGAGCACCGCGACGGCGAAGAACGCGATGCTGAACTTCGTGAGCAGCCCGAGCCCCACCGCGGCGCCGAGCCCGAGCCACGCCACGCGATCGGGCGCCGGCGTCGCGCGCGGACGCCGCATCGAACCGCGCGGCGCGAGCGTGCCGATGCGCACGAGCGCGACGAAGCCGAGCGTCCACCACAGCTGGTCGAACACGACCGGCTGGAACAGCGTGCCGGTGCGGAGGAACAGCGGGCTCGCGAGCACCGCGAGGCCGGCGAGCGCGCACGCGCGTCCGCGTCCGCCGAACAGCCGCGCGAGCCCGTACGCGAGCATCACGAGCGCCGTCGCGGCGAGCGCGCTCGACAGCCGGATCGCGGGCAGCGATGCGCCGATCAGCCCCCGGGTCAGCTCGGCCACGACGGCGATGCCGGGCGGGAAGTCCATCTCCCAGAACCGCAGATGGCGCCCCATCGCGAGATACAGCAGCTCGTCGCGGTGCGGGCCGTATGGCGACACGAGGTTCGCGACCATGTGCACCACGAACGTCACCACGCCCGCGACGACGAGGCCGATCCAGACCGGGTTGCGCCAGCGCGCGCGTATCGGATAGGGCGGCTCGTCGTCGGCGACGATCGGGCGCGTGTAGCGAGCCGGCGTGATGACGGGCGCGTAGCCGGTTCGCGGCGGCGTCGCGAGGCGATCGGGCATCATCTGGGGTGCGGCACGGGCCACCCATGCTGGGTCATGCTGGGCGACGACGGCGCAAGCGTACAGTCCGGCCCCCCCCGAGTCCAGACGCGCGGCGCGTCGTGGATCACACGCTTCCTTGATCGCGGAACGGGAACGAGGCGTGCACAACAGCCGGCGCATGCTCGTCTGGCTCAAGCGCATCGCGCTCGCGCTGCTGCTCATCGTGGTCCTCGTGTTCGCGCTCATCGGCCTGCTCACGGTCACCCGTGGCACGCCGGTGGAGTACGTGCTCGCGAAGGGCGATCCCCGCGGTCCGCCGGCCACCGACGACCCGCTGTTCCGTCGCACGATCGAGCTGAACACCGGCGTCGACCTCGAGGCGGGGAACGCCGTGCAGGTGCTCGAGAACGGCGTCGGCACGTACCCACTGCTGTGGCAGGACATCCGCACGTGCCGTCAGACCGTCACCGTGCAGATGTACTTCGCGAAGCCCGGCGCCGTCGCCGACACGATGGGCGCGGTGCTGCGCGAGTGCGCGAAGCGCGGCGTGCGCGTGCTGCTGCTGCTCGACGGCTTCGGCGCGCAGAGCCTCACGAAGGAGTGGCGGGCGTCGCTCACCGCCGCGGGCGTCGAGGTCGCGTACCTCCGCCAGCTGCGGTGGTACACGCTGCACATGGCGACCGAGCGGTCGCACGCGCGCGTCATCGTCGTCGACGGGCGCGTCGCGTACACCGGCGGCTTCGGGCTCGCCGACTACTGGCTCGGCAGCGGCCACAAGCCGGACGAGTGGCGCGAGACCAACGTGCGCTTCGAGGGCCCCGCCGTCGCCGAGCTGCAGGCGGCGTTCGCCGTCGCGTGGGCGGAGGCCACCGGCGAGCTGCTCACCGGCGATGCGTTCTATCCGCCGGTGTCGTTCGACACCGCGGGCACCGTGCGCGCGGGGCTGTTCCATGCCGTGCCGTCGACCGGGAGCACGCCCGCGGAGCGGTTCTACGCGCTCACCATCGCCGGGGCGCGCAAGACGCTCTACATCACGAACGCGTACTTCGTCCCCGACGACGACTTCCGCAACCTGCTGAAGGCCGCCGCGAAGCGCGGCGTCGACGTGCGCATCCTCACGACGGGACCGAACACCGACGTGCGCTCCACGCTGTGGGCGGGACAGTGGCGCTACCCGGAGCTGCTGCGGGCGGGCGTGCGCATCTACGAGTATCAACCCGCGAACATGCACGCGAAGACGCTGAGCGCCGACGGCGTGTGGGGCTCGGTGGGGTCGATGAACTTCGACAACCGCTCGCTCGCGTTCAACAACGAGACGACGCTGCTGATCTACGATCGCCGCATCGTCGCCGGCATGGACACGATGTTCCTGAACGACCTCAAGGCGTCGAAGGAGATGACGCTGGCCGAGGTGCGGCGGTGGCCGTGGTGGCGCCGCGCGCGCTCGGCGATGGCGGACATGCTCGAGCGGCTGCTCTGAGCGTGACGCCGGCGTGACGGGTGCCGTGTAGCGTCGCGCCCCTTCCGCCGCGAGGAGCTGCCATGTCGGTCGTGACGTCGGGTTGGGCACGTGGCCTGGAACGCCCAGGAGTGGGGCAATATCCTTCGCGCATGGCTGACTCCCCCGTGCAATTGCTGCGGCTGCACGCGCGGCACGCGCCGTTCAACGCGCGCAGCCTCGCCGCGCACGCCACCGCGCTCGTCGACGCGGCGGGACTGCGCCCCACGAACGCATCGGCGCGCGCGGCACCGAGCGCGCGCTCGGTGCGCTTCTACGTGTCTAACGGTTTGCTCGACCGCCCGGAGGGGACCGGCACCTCGGCCACGTACGGCTACCGTCATCTCCTCCAGCTGCTCGGCATCAAGATCCGGCAGCGCGAGGGACAGACGCTCGACGCGATCAAGCGCGAGATGAAGGAAGTGAGCGGCGACGCGCTCGAGCGTCGCGTCGCGAACTCGCTCGCTCCCGCGCTCGGCGTCAGCGACGGCGCCGCGCTCGCGCGCCGCAGCGAGGAGGGCCCCGCCACGTGGCGTCGGCTCCCCGTCGCCGAGGGCATCGAGATCCACGTGCGCGACGACTCGTCCGCCTCGTCGGAGGACGGCCTGGTCGCGCTGCGCGAGGCCGTGCGCGCCGCCCTGGGGCGGATGGCGTAAGGCACGAGGGCAGGAGGGCAGGAGCGCAGGAGGGCAGGAGAGTCCGAAGCTCTCCTGCCCTCCTGCGCTCCTGCCCTCCTGCCCTCCGCCTTAGCCGTGCGGCAGGTCGATCGTGGCCGCCACGCCGTCCGGCTGCGCGTTCTCGAGCGTGATCGAGCCGCCGTGGCCGTCGATGACGCGCTGGCAGAGCGCGAGGCCGAGGCCCGTGCCGCCGGCCTTCGTCGTGTAGAAGATCTCGAACGCGCGCTCCTGCGCCTCGCCGGCGAGCGGCGGACCGGCGTTGCGCAGCGTGCAGTGCCACGATCCGTCGGGCGTCACCGACGACGCGAGCGCGAGGTCGCTCGCGTCGGGCGCGGCGTCGATCGCGTTCACGAGCACGTGACGGAACGCCTGCGCGAGCAGCTCGGCGTCGATGCGGCAGCTCGCCGGCGGCTCGGCGCGCGTGCGTTGCACGAGCAGCGACTTGCTCTCGAGGCGCCCGCGCTCATTCTCGAGCACCGTGTCCCACACCGCGTCGGGATCGCCCGGCGTGAGTCGCGGCGGCGTGGGGCGGCCGAAGTCGAGCAGCTCGGTGACGAGGCGGTTCATGCGCTCCACCTCGCGCAGGATCCGGCCGACGTTGCGCTCCACGACCGGGTCGTCGCGCACGCGGAATCGCAGCAGCTGCGCGGCGGACGAGATGCCGTAGAGCGGGTTCTGGAGCTCGCGCGCGACGCCGGCCGCCACCTCGCCGATCGTCTCGTGCCGCCGCCGCCGCTCGGCGCGCTCGTCGGCCGGCCGCGGTGCCGTCGTGGGTGACGGGGAGGGGGACAGGGAGGCCATGGCGCCAAGTTAGGGCTCGGGATATCGACGCGAAACGGCGGAGGACCGGTGGTCCCCCGCCGTGTGCCCGGCGCGCGGCTCAGCGCGCGCGGCCGCCCTTCTTCGCGCCGCCCTTCGCCGCGCCGCGCTTCGCGCCACCCTTGGCCGCGCCCGCGCCGCTGCCGCCGGGGCGCTGCGCGCCGCCGCCGCGGCTGGTGTTGCCGGCGCCCTTCGTCGCGCCGCGGGTCGGGCCGCCGCGCTTCGCCGCGCCGCCGCCCTTCGTGACCCCCTTCTTCGCGCCGCCCGCGGCACTGCGGCCGGCGGTCTTCGCGGCGCCCTTCGTCGCGCCCTTCGTGCTCGTGCCGCGCCCCGGAGAGGTCCGGCCGCCGGCCTTCGGGGCTCCCTTCGTCGCGCCGCCGCCGGTGCTCTTGCCGGTGCCCTTCGCGGAGCCCTTCGCCACGCCGCGCGTCGCCGCGCCGCCCCGGCTCGACCCGCGCTCGGCGCCGCCCTTGGCCGCACTCTTCGTCGCGCCCACGGAGCCGCCCTTCGCGGCGCTCTTCGTCGCGCCCTTCGTCGCGCCCTTCGTCGCGCCCGTCGCGGGGCTCGGGGCAGCGCTCTTCGTCGCCCCGCTCTTGGTCGCCGCGCCCTTCGTCGCCGCGCCCTTCGTCGCCGCGCCCTTCGTCGCGCCGGTCTTCGTGGCGCCGCTCTTCGTCGCGCCGCCGCTCTCCGCACCGCCCTTCGCCGCGCCGCCCTTCGACGCGCCGCCCTTCGACGCGCCGCCGCTCGTGGCACCACCCGCCGCACCGCGGGTCGCACCGCCCGCGGGTCGGCCGCGCCCCCCGCCCGCACCGGCGCCGCCGGCCGACCCGAACAGGTCCGCGTCGTCCTCCTCGTCGTCCTCGTCCTCGGCGCCGAACCCGAGCTCTTCGTCGTCGTCGTCCTCGTCGGGGTTGTCGAACAGCGAGTCCGCGTTGCCCCGGATGCCGGTCCCGTAGGCCTCGTCCTCCTCGTCCTCCTCCTCGTCGTCCGCGTAGCCCGGATCCTCGAAGCCCCCGAGGTCGTCGTCGTCGCGGTCGGCGAAGCGAAGATCGTCGTGCAGCTCGTCACCCATCGGCATAGCGCCTCCTGTGCGTGTGTCGCCTGCTGTGGAGTGTGTCGCCTTGTCGTCGGCGTGGCGTGCGGGGGAATCGCTTCGCCTCCGCGTCGTCGCACGCAGGTCGCACGCAGGTCGCGTGCCCCGTACCGACATATGTTCCTCGCGCGCGCGGCGCGTTGTGCGCAGAACGCGACGAATACTTAACACCGAGGGCAGGAGGGCACGAGGGCGCGCGCGAAACGCGCGAGGGCAGGAGAGCCAATGACTCTCCTGCCCTCCTGCCCTCGTGCCCTCCTGCCCTCGCAGTTAGTCGCCGGAGACGGGCTCCGGTGCGGGGACGTGCGTCGGCGCGCGGCGCACGCGCGACAGCACGGCGTGGCCGACGTCGTCGAGCAGCGTGTACATCACCGGCACGACGAACAGCGTGAGGATCGTCGACGTGATGAGGCCACCGATCACCGCACGCGCCATCGGCGCGCGCTGCTCGGCGCCGGAGCCGATCGCCAGCGCGAGCGGGATCATGCCGAAGATCATCGCGATCGTCGTCATGATGATCGGGCGCAGACGCTCGCGCGACGCGGTGAGGATCGCCTCCACGCGCGCCTTGCCCTTCGCGCGCTCCTGGTTCGTGAAGTCCACGAGCAGGATGCCGTTCTTCGTCACGAGCCCCATCAGCATGATGATGCCGATCATGCTCATCACGTTCATGTTCCCGTTCGTGAGCAGCAGCGCGAGCGTCACGCCGATGAAGCTCAGCGGGAGCGCGAGCATGATCGCCAGCGGCTGCAGGAACGACCCGAACAGCGACGCGAGGATCAGGTAGATGAAGACCACCGCGAGCAGCAGCGCCGAGAGGACGTAGCCCTTCGTCTCGTTCAGGCTCTGCACGTCGCCGGTGAACACCGCGTGGTAGCCGGGCGGCAGGCCGAGCGAGTCGATCGCCGACTTCACCCGATCGGCGACGTCGCCGAGGCCGTAGCCGGGGAGCACGCCGGAGTTGATCGTGATCTGACGCTCGAGCTGGCGCCGCTCGATCTGCTGCGGCCCGACGCCGGCGCGGATGTCCGCCACCTGCGCGAGCGCGATCGTCCCCGGAGGGGCGCCGGCGACCGGCGTCGTGCCCGACGTGGCGTTGGTCCCCGTGAACGTGCCGGTGCCCGAGCGCGGCACCGGGATGTCGGCCACGTTCGCCGCCGTCGTGCGCAGCGAGTCCGGGTAGACCACGATCACGTCGTGCTCGTAGCCGAGGGGATCCTCCCACCGCGTGGCGCGCTGGCCGGCGAACAGCGGCTGCAGCGTCTGCCCGATCGTCCCCACGCTCACGCCGGCCGCCCATGCCTGCTGCCGGTCCACCTGCACGTCGAGCTGCGGGATGTCGCCTTCGTCGCTCGACGTCGGCTCGGCCACGCCGGGAATCGTGCGCATGGCTTCCAGCACCTGGGCCGCGGCGATCTTCAGGCGCGTGATCTCGGGGCCCTGGATGTTGACGCGGATCGGCTGGCCCCGGCCGCCGAAGATGCTCGACGCGCCCTGGATGGTGGCGCGCATGCCGGCCACGTGCCGCAGCCGGTCGCGCAGATCGTTCTGGATGTCCTTCAGGTCGCGGTCGCGCTTCGTCGACTCTTTGAGCTTGATGTTGACGTTCCCGTTGTTCGGCGTGCCGCGGAAGCCGCCGCCCACGTTCAGGTACGTGAACTCGACGTCGGGGTCCTTCTTGATCTCGCGGACCACCGCGCGCGTGCGCTCGAGCGTGTACTCCAGCGTCGAGCCAGGCTGCGTGCGGACACTGACGGAGTAGTCGTCGCCGTTCAGGTCCGGCATCCACGTGAAGCCGAGCTTCGGCACGATGAGGAACGCGATCACGACGGAGACGAGCGCGCCCGCCATCACGATCGCGCGGTGCCGCAACGCCCACGAGAGCCCGCGCGGGTAGCGGTCGCCCACGCGCTCGAACCAGTCGTTGAACGCGAACGCGAACCGGCGGACGGGGTTCCGCGTCGCGCGCCGCGACGCGTGCCCCCCCTCCACGTCGGGGTCGTACCACACGCTCGAGAGCATCGGGTCGAGCGTGAACGACACGAACAGCGACACCAGCACCGCGAACGCGACGCTGACGCCGAACTGGAAGAAGATGCGGCCGATCATGCCGCCCATGAACGCCACGGGGATGAACACCGCGATCACCGCCATCGTCGTGGAGAACACGGCGAGCCCGATCTCGCTCGTCCCCTCGCTCGCCGCCTGGTGGTGGTCTTTCCCCATCTCCATGTGGCGCACGATGTTCTCGCGCACCACGATGGCGTCGTCGATGAGGAGCCCGATGGCGAGCGACAGCGCGAGCAGCGTCATGGTGTTCAGCGTGAAGCCGAACAGCCACATGCCGAAGAACGACGAGATGACGGAGATCGGCAGCGCGAGGCCGGTGATGACCGTCGAGCGCCAGGAGTTCAGGAACAGGTAGATGATCGCGATCGTGAGCAGCGCGCCGAGCCCGATGCTCATCTCGACGTCCTCGAGCGAGTCGCGGATGCGCTTGGAGTCGTCCTTCGTGAGCTGGATCCGCACGTCGCTCGGCAGCCGGCGCTGCAGGTCGGCCACCGCGGCCTTCACCGAGTCGGCGACGGCCACCGTGTTCGCGCCGGAGAGCTTCACGATGTCCACCGAGACGGCCGGCTTGCCGTCGAGCTCCGAGGCGTTGCGCTTGTCGGCGATGCCGTCGACCACCGTCGCCACGTCGCCGATGGTGACCGCGACGCCGTTGCGCACGAGGATCGGGATCGCGGCGAACGCTTTCGGATCGGTGATGCGCCCCGTGATGCGCACGAGCTGCTCGACGTTGCCGCGGTCCACGCGCCCGGCGGGGATCTCCTGGTTCTCCCGGTCGAGCACCTGCATCACCTGCGGTGGGCTGATGCCGTAGGCGCGCATCGCCGAGGGATCGAGCTGCACGCGGATGGTGCGCGCCGCGCCGCCCGAGCGGTTCACCGCACCGACGCCGGGCACCGCCTCGAGGCGCGTCACGACCGACTCGTCGACGAGATCGGTGATCTCGCGCAGGCTGCGCTCGCCGCTCTGCACGGCGAGCGTCACGATCGGCGAGTCGTTCGGATCGAAGTTCTGGATGATCGGCTCGTCGATGTTCGGCGGGAGCTGACGGCGGATGCGGGCGACCTTCGCCTGCACGTCCTGCCGCGCCGCCTGGATGTCGACGCCGAGGTTGAACTGCAGGCGGACGAGCGAGCTCCCCTGCAGCGAGGTGCTGGAGACCTCGTACATCCCCTGCACGGTGTTCACCGCCTCCTCGATGGGGCGCGACACCTGGCGCTCCATCGTCTGCGGCGACGCGCCCGGGTACGTCGTGTTGACGATGACCGTCGGGTACGTGATGTCGGGATACTCGTCGATCGCGAGCCGCTGGTACGCGACGACGCCGAGCACCACGAGGGTGAGCATCATCATCGTCGCGAAGACGGGCCGACGAATACTGACGTCCGATATGAACATGGGCGAAGTCGGGTACGACGGAGTCGATTACTGCGGGCGCATCAACCGCGCGGGCGGCGAGCGTTGGCGGCGCCGCGGTTCCCGCCGCCGGTGCCGGGCGCGCCGTTCCGACGGGTCGGATCGGCGTCGAGCACCTGCACCTTCATGCCGTTCCCGAGCGTGCCGACGTTGCCGGCGACGACCTTGTCGCCCTCGTCGACGCCGGCGAGGACCTCGGCCGTCCCCTGCGACTCGTCGACGATGCCGATGCTCACCGGCGTGCGCGCGAGCTTGTCGCCGTCGATCTTGTACACGAACGGCTTGTCGGCCGCCTCGGGCGACTGGCGCACCGCGGCCGTCGGGACGAGCAGCGCGCCCTGCGCGGTTCGCGCGACGACGCGACCCGTGGCGAACGTGTTGCCCTTCAGCGCGCCGTTCGGGTTCGGGATCTGGACGTACACCGTCACCGAGCGCGACGTGGGATCCACGGTCGGGCTCACGCGCGAGACGGTGCCGTCGAAGCGGCGCGCGTCGGCGACGAAGTGCACGACCTGCCCGGGGCGCACGTCGCCGGCGAGTCGCGCGGGCACCGCAGCGGTGAGCTCCAGCACGTCGCCGCGCACCACGGTGAACAGCGTCGTGCCGCGCGAGACGTGCTCGCCCGGCTCGGCCAGCCGCTTCTCGACGACACCGCCGCTCGGCGCGAGCACGCGCGTGTCGCGCGCCGTGTTCGACGTCGCGGCGAGGCGTGCCTGCGCGGCGGCGACGCGGGCGCGCGCGGCGTCGGCGTCGTTGCGCGCGGCGCGCATGTCGCGCTCGGCGATCGCGCCGGCCTTGTACAGATCCTCCGACTGCTTCGCGTTCCACTCCGCGGTCGACGCCGAGGCGCGCGCGCTCGCGAGATCCGCTTCCGCGCTCGCGCGGTCGCTCTGCTGCGTCACCGACTCGAAGCGCGCGAGCAGCTCTCCCGCGCCCACGCGCTGTCCCTCGCGCACGAGCACCGCCTCGAGGTCGCCCTCGATGCGCGCGCGCACGTCGATGACCTCGAGCGGGCGCAGGTCGCCGGTGACGGGCACCGCGGACTCGATCGCGCCGCGGTGCACGGTCGCGACGTCGGCCCCGGAGAGCATGATCGTCGACGCGCCGCGCCCGCCGCCACCGGGGCCGCCACCGCCACCCGGTCCGCCGCCGCGGCCCCCTTCGGCCCCGCGCCCGGCGGCGGTGCCGGCCGCCTCGGCGTCCGACGACTTGCCGCCGCATGCACCGAGCAGCAGAAGCGCTCCGATGAGCGCTCCACGCGCCACGCTCCGCGCTCGCCATCCGCCGCGAGCTGGCCGAGCGTGGAGCGTGGCGCGTGGAGCGTGGTAGTGATCCTTGGTCATTGAGATTGTCCCACGAGGGGAATCGGCCGGCCGAGCGCGCGATCGAGATCGGCGGCCGCGAGATAGACGTCGAACGTGGCGCGCAGGGCGTTCGTCTGCGCGGTGAGCAGCGCGAGCTGTGCGTCGGAGACTTCGAGCTGCGTGCCGAGGCCGCGCGTCTGCCGCAGCTCGGCGAGGCGGAACGCTTCCTCGGCCTGTGCGACGTTCGCGCGCTGCGACTGGAAGAGCGCCGTCACGCGCCGTGCCTGCGCGCGCGCCTGTGCCACCTCGACCGCCACACGCTCGCGCGTCTGCGCGAGCTGCAGCTCCGCGACGCGCTGGTTCGCCTGCGCGAGGTCGACGTTCCCCTTCGTGCGCAGCCCGTCGAACAGCGGCCAGCTCACCTGCAGGCCGGCCGAGCGGTCGGCGAAGAAGCCGTTGTTCTGGCAGATGCGCGTGTCGGGCGACCCCACCGGACAGAGGTCGTTGCTCGCGCGGCCGAGTCGGAACGGGAACGCCGGCGTCGCGGGCAGTGCGAGATAGCCGGTCGTGAAGAACACGCTGATCGTCGGCAGGTAGTCGGCGCGGGCCACCTTCACGGCGGCCGCGCGCGCACCGACCGCTTCCTCCGACGCGCGGAGCAGCCCGCGGTCGCCGGGCTCGGTGTCGGACGCGACGCGCGAGAGCACGGCGAGCACCGACGTCGAGTCGGTCGACACGCTCGTGGTGAGCGCGAGCGGCCGCTCCAGCGGCAGGTTGAGCAGCCGCTTCAGCTCGAGGTACGCGAGCTCGCGATCGTTGCGCGCCTGGATGGCGAGCGGCTCGAGGTTCGTGCGCTCCACGCGCACGCGCAGCACGTCGTAGCGCGACGCGCGTCCGCCGCGCTCGAGCTGCTCGGCCTGCGCCACGCGCTGGGTGGAGAGCGCGAGGTTGCGCTCCTGGATCGCCACGAGCTGATCGGCGGCGAGCGCGTTCAGGTACGCGCGCTGCACGTCGACGGTCACCTGCGCGCGCGTCTCCGCGGTCGCGAAGCGGCTCGACGCCTGGGTGTGCCGCGCTCCCTGCATCCCGGCGACCGCTCGGCCGCCCTGGAACAGCGGCATCGAGAGGTTGACGTTGCCGTTGTAGTTGTAGCGCTGCGCGAACACGGAGCTGACGATCGTCGAGCGCGCGTTCTCGATGGTCTGCGTGTAGCCGCCGTTGAAGCGGAGCTGCGGCAGTGCCGTCGCGCGTGCGACGGTCAGCTGCGCGCCGGTGGCGTCCTCCTGCGCGTCCGCGATCCGCACCTCATCGCCGACGTTCAGCGCGCGCGTGACGGCGTCGGGAAGCGACACGAGGAGGGTGTCGCCGCGCGCCTGGAGCGTGACGGGCGGCTGCGCGGCGAGCGCCGAGAGCGGCACGAGCGGCGCGAGCCCCGCGCCGCCGGCGAGCAGGGCGGCGGCGACAGGGCCAAGAAACGATGAGACGCACCGTCGAGGTGCGCCCGGAAATGACTGCGTCGGCATACGCCAGTATACGAGCGCCGGAGGGGGAACGTTCAATCGTGCGTGCGAGGCGGAATCGGGTGCGTCGAAAGGGGATACGGCCGAACGGGGTAGGGCGGCCAGTCCCGCGGCCGCCGTTCGCGCTTCCGCTTCACCCGATTCCGCCGGACCCGATTCCGCCTCACGCGGTGGTGCGGTATCCGTTCCTCATGCCTAAGACGCTGATTGTGTTCGCCGGCGACGATCCGGCCGGTGCCGAGGCGATCGCCGAGGGCGCGCGGTCCGTGCGGTTCGCCGAGGTCGACGTGCTGCCGATCGATCCGCCGCCCGATCCGACGTCGTACGACGCGGTCGTGGTGGACGCCGCGCTTCCCGACGTCGGTCTGCTGGGCGGGGCGCCGCTGGCCGACAAGGTGGCGTCCGCGTTCGGGGTGGACGACGCGGCGCGCTGGGGGACGCTCCGATCGCTGGCCGACCGCGGGTGCCTGATCGTGCCGCCGGCGGAGGATGCACACGCGCACGGGCGGCGGGTTGCGACGGTGGCGGGATGGATTCATCACGCGCGGTCGCATCGTCATCACTGACGCACGGCGGGACGATCGACGGCGGGACGATCGACGGCGGGACGATCGACGGCGGGACGGTCGACGGCGGGACGTTTTACGGCGGGACGATCGACGGCGGGACGGTCTACTGCGGTGATCACACCGCGTTCGGCTGGATCCGGTCGGCGTCCGATTGGTACGCCGGCGCGTTCAGCGCATAGCATATTGGGCGAAGGGGGGGAGCCCCCCTAGGACCTAGGGACCGCGCGCCCGCCGTATCCGTCCCGCCGTCGATCGTCCCGCCGTAAGGCGTCCCGCCGTAAGGCGTCCCGCCGTAAGGCGTCCCGCCGTAAGGCGTCCCGCCGTAAGGCGTCCCGCCGTAAGCGTCCCGCAGTGAGGCGTCCCGCTGTGAGGCGTCCCGCAGTGAGGCGTCCCGCAGTGAGGCGTCCCGCCCTACTCGATGAACGTCAACCGCCGCCCCCGCTCCACGACCGCGCGCAGCGCGTCGTAGACCACCGGATCGAGCAGCGACCCGGCGAGCGTCGCGAGATGCGCCAGCGCCTGCTCGGCGCTCATCGCCGCGCGGTACGTGCGCGACGACGTCACCGCCTCGAACGCGTCCGCCGCGGCGAGGATCCGGCCGCCGATGGAGATGTCCTCGCCGGAGAGCCCCTTCGGGTAGCCGCGCCCGTCCCACCGCTCGTGGTGGTCGGCGACGAAGCGAAGCACCGGGCCGAGGTGGCGCAGCGGGCCGAGGATGTCGAGGCCGATGCGCACGTGCTCCTTCACCTGCGCGTACTCCTCCGGCGTCAGCGCGCTCGGCTTCGACAGCAGCACGTCGCTCACGCCGATCTTGCCGACGTCGTGCAGCCGGCCCGCGAGCCGCACGTCCTCGATCGTGTCCTCGTCGAGATGCAGCTCGGACGCGACCGACGCCGCGAGGTCGGCGATGCGCGCCGACGCGCCGCGGAACGACACGTCCTTCGCCTCCATCGCCGTCACGAGCGCCTCGGCCACCTGCACGCTGATGTCGCGCAGCGCCGTCTTCTCGCGCTCGAGCTCCCGCGTGCGCTCCTCGACCTCGTCGCGGATCGTGCGCTCCACCGCCTGCTGGCCGGCGACGAGCGTGCGCCGGTGCAGCGCCTGCTCCACCGACTGCAGCAGCACCGCGAGCTCCACCGGCTTCACGAGATAGTCGACCGCGCCCTGGGTGAGCGCGTTGCGCGCCGTCGGTGCGTCGTTCACGGCGCTCAGCATCACCACCGCGAGCTGCGGATCGATCGCGTGCGCCTGCGGCACGACGTCCAGGCCGCTCAGCCCCGGCATGCGCACGTCGCAGAGCATGAGCGCGAACGCGCCCGGCGTGATCGCGTCGAGCGCTTCCTGGCCGGACGCCACCGCGTGCACGTCGTAGCCGCGCGCGCGCAGGAAGCGGCCTAACGCGAGGCGGATCGTCTCCTCGTCGTCGACGACGAGGATGCGCACGCCGGTGGCCGGCGCGACGCCGGTCAGCGGGACCGCGGTCGCGGCGAGAGGATCGGTCATGAGGCGGAGGAGGAGAGCGCGGCGTCGATGGCTGGCACCCCGGCGGGGTGCGTCGGCAGCACCATCTCCAGCGTCGTGCCGAGTCCCGGCGTGCTCTCGACGCGCAGCTCGCCGCCGTGCGTCTGCACGATGCCGTAGCTCACGCTGAGGCCGAGCCCCGTGCCCTCGCCCGCCGGCTTCGTCGTGAAGAACGGTTCGAAGATGCGCGGCAGCACGTCGGGCGCGATGCCGGTGCCGGTGTCGGTGAGCGACAGCACGACGCGGTCGCCGGTGTGGCGCGTCGCGGCCTCGATCCGACGCAGCGGTGTCTCGCGCATCGCATGCTCGGCGTTCAGCACCACGTTCAGGATCACCTGCTGCAGCTTCGCCTCGTCGCCGTACACCACCGGCAGGCTCGGGTCGAGCGCGAGACGCACGTCGATGCCGGCGGCGCGCAGCGCGTAGCTGCGCAGCCGCAGCGTGCGCTCCACGAGCTCGTTCAGATCGAGCTCCGCGTACGCCGGCTCCGTCTTGCGCGAGAACACGAGCAGGTCGCGCACGACCCCCACCACGCGGTCGGCCTCGCGCTTGATGAGGCGCACGCTCTCGCGCTGGTCGTCGGTGAGCACGTCGTCGGCCAGCAGCTCGGCGAACGCGGAGATGCCGGTGAGCGGGTTGTTGATCTCGTGCGCCACGCCGGCCACCAGCTCGCCGAGCGCCGCCATCTTCTCCGCCTGCCGGAGCTGCTCGGTCATCTGCCGCTCCTCGACGAGGCGGCGGCGCCGCTCCTCGCCGAGCAGCAGCGCGTCGAGCGCGAGCGCGATCGGCGCGGCGAGCTGCGCGAGCGTGTCGCGCGCCGCCTCGGCGAGCGGGATGCCTAACGGCGTGGTCACGGCGAGATCGCCGAGCGTGCGCCCGCGCGCGACGAGCGGCACCATCACGGCTGCCGCCGCCGTCCCCGGCTGCCCGGTGGCGTCGGGGCATCGCTCGGGGGTGAGCACCGTGCGCAGGTCGTCGACGATCACCGGACGCACGCGCGCGTCGGAGGCGCGCCGCGCGGCGCGCGCGCTCGTCGCCGAGCGCAGCCCGCGCAGGAACGTGATCGTGCCGACCGCCGCCGCGCACTCGACGTAGGCCGCGCCCGCGCCCTGGTCGCGCAGCACGCTGAGCGCCTTGCCGGCCGACGGCACGAGGCGGTCGAGCACGCCGAGGATCGCCGCCGCGCCGGCGTCGAGCGACGACGCGTCGAGCGCGACGCGCGCGATCTCGGCCGCCGCCGCCGCGCGGTCGCGCTCCCGCTCGCGCGCCACGAGCAGCGTCGCGTTGCGCACCGCGACCGCGACGTGCGCCGCGAAGTCGGCGAGCAGTCGACGCTCCGGCTCGTCGAACGCGTGGCGCTCGGCGAACTGCAGCGACAGCACGCCGCGCGTCTCGTCGGCGACGAGCGGCAGGATGGCGAGCGCACGCGCCGGCGTGCCGCGCAGCCGGTCGGCGATGCGGCGGTCGCCGGTCGACGGCGACTCGGGAAGCGTGCCGTCGACGAAGCTCGGCTCTCCGTCGCGCACGGCGCGGCCGCCGGCCGTCTCCCAGAACGTCGCGGCATCCACCGCGCCGGCGACGGCGGCGCCGGTGCCCTCGCTGTACAGCCGCTCGACGGTGCGCGTCCCCGGATCGGTGAGCACGACGGTGAAGCCGCACGCGCCTAACGCCTCGCGCACCACGCCGGCGAGCGCGGGGTAGAGCGTCTGCGGCGTGACGTGCCGCGCGAGGATGCGCGCCGCGTCGGCGAGCAGCCGCGCGTCGCGCGCGCGCCGCGCTCCACCGTGCGGTACAGCCGGTTGTTCCGCACCGCGAGCGCTCCGTGCTCGGCCAGCTTTTCGGCCAGCGCGCGGTCGTGCGCGGTGAAGCCCTCGGCTCCGCCGGTGACGACGCACAGGGCGGCGAGCACCTGCTCGCCGACGGCGAGCGGCGCGACGAGCACCTGCCGCGGCGCGCTCCCCGCCGCCGGGTCGTCGAACCGGCTCACGACGACCTGCCGCGCGGCGATCGCCTCGTGCAGCGGCGACGGCGGCTCGTGCAGCTCGGTGCGCTGTCCGGCGAGTGCGCCGAGCGTGCCGTTCGCGGCCGCGATGCGCGCGTCGCCGTCGAGGACCACGATGCACGCGCCGTCGCCGCCCAGCAGCGCTCGGCCCGCGGCGGCGAGCTGCTCCAGCGCCCGGTCCACCTGATCGGCGGCACCGGCGATCTCGCGCGTCAGGTCGACGAGCGCCTCGCTCGTCTCGCGCTCCGCCGTCGCCGGCGTGCTCGGCGTCTCGCTCGGCGTCTCGCTCGGCGTCTCGCTCGGCGTCTCGCTCGGCGTCTCGTGCGGCGTCTCGCTCGCAGCAACGGGGTTCGTCGCCGTCTCGTCCGTCGCCGTCGTCGCGTTAGGCGCCTCGTTCGGCCACAGGTCGCCCCACTCGTCGTCGATGGGCGGCGTCGCCTTCGAGGGCTCGACGCGCGCGGGCTCGACGCGCGACGGCTCGACACGCGACGGCTCGACACGCGGAGGCTCCGCACGCGCCGGCTCCGCACGCGGCGGCTCGACCGGCCGCGCCGGAGGACGCACGAACAGCGCGTTAGGCGGCGCGTCGAGCGCGGCGTTCGGCGACGGCGCGGCGCCACGCAGCGGCTCGCCGGTCGGGCGCACCATCACCGACACGCCGGTCCCGTGCGGCGACACGTGCCACAGCGCGCGCGGCGCGCCGCGGGTGTCGTGCACCGTGAACGACGCGTCGGGCACCGTGCGCCCGCGCACCGCGTCCGCCGCCGACTGCAGCGCGAGCGCGGCGATCTCCTGGCCGCCCTGGCGCAGCAGCGCCGCGAGCTCCATCCCCACGATGCCGAGCGGCGACTCGGCGCCGAGCAGCTGCGCCGCGCCGAGGTTCGCGTACACCACGCGACCGGTCGCGTCGAGCCGCATCACCGCGTCGCGCGCCTCCCCACCGGTCGCCCGGTCCGCCTCTTCCCCCGGCCGCCCGGAGGTACGCGCGGACGCCGGCTCGCCCATGGTGGGCGCGTCGGTCGAGGAGGGGCGGAGTGTGTCGGAGGACGGCTGAGGCACGAGGGGACTGCGGACGGGGGCGCGGTTTAGCGACTCCGGGAGAGACCCGCGGGTAACAACATCCTCCGCTCTAGTCGACGAAGGTCACGTCGACCGCGTGTGGGATCACCCCCGCATCGACGCCGCGCTTCAGGAACAGCTTCACCGCCTCGCGCCCGCGCGGGCCGTAGTCCAGCGTCCAGTCGTTGACGTACATCCCCACGAACTCGTCGGCCTCGCCCTTCTCGAGCCCGCGCGCGAAGCGCATCGCGTGGTCGAGCGCCGCACCGCGGTGGTCGAGCGCGTAGGCGATGCTCTCGTGCAGATGTCGCGACACGAGCCGGATGGTGTCCTCGCCGAGGTCCTTGCGCACGACGTTGCCGCCGAGGGGAAGGGGCAGGCCGGTCTCGCCGTACCACCACACGCCCATGTCGGCCACGAGGTGCAGCCCGCGCGACGCGAACGTGAGCTGGCCCTCGTGGATGAGAAGCCCCGCATCCACCTCGCCGCGCTCGACGACGTCCTCGATCTGGTCGAACGGCGTCCACACCGGCGTGAACTCCGGCTCGTAGAGGCGCAGCGCGAGATACGCACTCGTGAGCGGGCCCGGCACCGCGATGCGCAGCCCCTTCACGTCGGTCTTCGTCATCGGAGTGCGCGCGACGAGCCGCGGGCCGTACTGGTCGCCCATCGACGCGCCGTGGGGCAGCAGCGCGTAGCGGTCGGCGATGTACGCGTACGCGTGGATCGAGACGGCGGTGACTTCGAGCTCGGCGCGGCGCGCGCGCTGGTTCAGCGTCTCGATGTCCTGCAGCTCGTGCACGTAGCGCAGGCCGTCGGTGTCGATCTTCCCTTCGGCGAGCGCGTAGAACATGAACGCGTCGTCGGAGTCGGGGCTGTGGGCGACGTGGATCGTGCGCGGTTCGACGGTCGTGGTCATCTGGCTTACTTGGCTCCCTTCGCGGCCTTCACCGCGTCGTCGATGTCGTTCGCGTGGCGCTGATACTCCTCGAGCCCGCGCTGCCGTTCCCCGCTGCGGTCGGCGGCGAGCAGGCGGTCGCGGTACTCGGCGAGCGCCTTCGCGTCGTTGCGCATCGACGCCGCCTTCGTGGCGAGGACGAGGCCGAGGAGGTGCGTCGGGTTGCGCTGGAGGATGGTGTCGGCCTGCGCCCGCATGACGTCGGCCTGTCCCGCGACCTCGGCCACGCGTCCCATGTCGTAGCGCTGGTCGAGGTCGAGGTCGCCCATGCCGGCGTAGTTCTGGAGCGCCATCTGGGCGAAGAACGTCGCGGAGTCGGCCTTCCCCTGCGTGCTGAGCGCCATCACGCGGTCGAACAGCCGGTCCGCGATCTCGCGCGGCGACATGCTCGCGAGGTTCGGCGGGCGACCGCCACCGCCGCCGCCCGCGAACGGCGCGTTCGCCGCCGCGCCTCCCTCGCCGAGCGACGCCTGCGGCAGCGCGTTCGCGGATCCGTCGACGGCCGAGCCCTTCGCCGACGCGAAGTTGCGGCCGGCGAAGTTCGCGGCGAGCGCGAGGAGCGCGACGAACGCCACGGCCCACGGGGCGAGCGAGGCGGTGCGGTCGCGCGCCGCGGCCGGGCGCGTCGGGGCGGCAGCGCCGGCGGCGAGGCCGCAGCGGTGGCAGAAGCGAGCGCCGGGCGAGAGCGGCGCGTCACAGCCGGCGCAGGTCGCGCCGCCGAGCGACGCGCCGCAGGCCGAGCAGAAGCGACCGGTCCCGGGCTCCCCGCAGGCGGGGCAGCGCAGGAGAGCGGGCGCGTTGGGGGCGGGCGAGGTCATGCCGCAAGCTAACTAGGGCAGGAGGGCAGGAGCGCAGGAGGGCAGGAGAGCTGATGACTCTCCTGCCCTCCCGCCCTCCTGCCCTCCTGCCCTAGTTGTTCGCGCCGGGCTGCGAGATCTTCTCGATCGTCTTCTCGACCTTCCGGCCGTCGGTCTCGAGGACGACGTCCGCCTGCGACACGATGCCGACCACGGAGCCGCCGTCGTCGACGATCGGGATGCGGCGGACCTGCGAGTCGGACATCGCCTGGAGGACGTCCTTCACGTTGTCGTCCGGGCGGCAGGTCTTCGGGTTCGCCGACATCGCGTCGCGCACCTGGGCGGACGACATGCCGTCGCCGACGACCCGGATGGCGATGTCGCGGTCGGTGATGACGCCGACGAGGCGGCGCGAGCCCTCGCTGTCGACGACGGGGAGGACGCCGGTGTCCTCGGTCTTCATCAGCCGCGCCGCCTCCTGCACCGACGTCTCGGGCGTGACGACGCGCGGGTTCTGCGTCATGATGTCTCTAGCTTTCATGCGTTTCCCTCCCTCGCGGGTGTGGTGGAACCCAACACCGAGGGCAAGCTGGATGCCGCACCCTTCGACGGCGACCTGGAGCCGGCGACGCCGTCGAGAGGTCGCCGTCGAAGGGTCGCCGTCGACTATTTTGGTGCCCATGGCAGACACCCCGACTCCGAAAGAACTGCTCGCCCGCGCGAAGGACGAGAACGTTCGCTTCCTCCGCCTCCAGTTCACCGACATCCTCGGCGTCAACAAGAACGTCGAGGTGCCCGCGTCGCAGTTCGGGAAGGCGCTCGCCGGCGACATCATGTTCGACGGCAGCTCCATCGAGGGGTTCGTGCGCGTCGAGGAGAGCGACATGCTCCTCAAGCCCGACCTCACGACGTTCCAGGTGCTGCCGTGGAGCGACCCCGAGGCGCGCGTCGCGCGCGTCATCTGCGACGTCGCGATGCCCGACGGGCAGCCGTTCGCCGGCGACCCGCGCGGAGTGCTGAAGCGTCAGCTCGAGCGCGCGCGCGCCATGGGCTACACGATGATGGCCGGCATGGAGGCGGAGTTCTTCCTGTTCCGCGCCGGCCCCGACGGCGGCACGAGCACCACGACGCACGACGTCGGCGGCTACTTCGACCTCGCGCCGGTCGACCGCGGCGAGGACGCGCGCCGCGCGATGGTCGACATGCTGGAGCAGATGGGCTTCGAGGTCGAGGCCGCGCATCACGAGGTCGCGCACGCGCAGCACGAGATCGACTTCCGCTACGCCGACGCGCTGCGCACGGCCGACAACATCGCGACGTTCCGCCTCGTCGTGAAGCACGTCGCGCAGCAGTTCGGGCTCGTCGCGTCGTTCATGCCGAAGCCGATCTTCGGGCAGAACGGCAGCGGGATGCACACGCACCAGTCGCTGTTCCGCGACGGCAAGAACGCGTTCTTCGACGAGAAGGCGGAGTGGCAGCTGTCGAAGACGGCGCTGCACTACATCGGCGGGCAGCTGCGCCACGCGCGCGGCATGTGCGCCGTGACGAACCCGCTCGTGAACTCGTACAAGCGGCTCGTGCCGGGCTACGAGGCGCCGGTGAACGTCGCGTGGAGCATGCGCAACCGCTCGCCGATGATCCGCGTCCCCGAGCGGCGCGGCGCCGGCACGCGCGTCGAGCTGCGCGTCCCCGACCCGGCGGCGAACCCGTACCTCGCGCTCGCCGTCATGCTCGCCGCGGGGCTCGACGGCATCGAGTCGCAGGCCGACTGGCGCGAGCCGGTGAACCAGAACATCTGGGAGATGAGCTACCGCGAGCGCCGCCGCCTCCGCATCGACGACCTGCCGCACGACCTGAACGAGGCGTGCGACGAGCTGGAGAAGGACGACGTGATGCAGGCCGCGTTAGGCGACCACGTGACCGAGAACTACCTCGCCGCGAAGCGGCAGGAGTGGCGCGAGTACATCACGCAGGTCACGGCGTGGGAGCTGGAGCAGTATCTCGCGAAGTACTGATGCGGCGGCGCTGGTGAGACGGCGCTGACGCATCGGCGCTGGAACGGCGGCGCCGAGCACGCGCGGGATCAGCGCCGCCGAAGCAGAGCCGCCCCATCAGCGCCGCGTCGTCAGCGCCGCCTCTCGCGCATCACACCACGCCGCGGATCCCACTCGGCATCCCGGTTTTGTGGCGCGGGTCTTGTCAGGCGACCTCTCACTCACGTGAAAGGTCGAAGCCATGGGACGCGCGATTCGATCGATCTCCGCCGTCGCGTGCGCCGCGCTCCTCGGCGCGTGCGCCGGACGGTCGCTGCACATGCCCCGTCTGCCGCGCATCGGCGAGAGCTTCCTGCCGCCCGTCGTGCCGTACGCGAGCCTGAGCGACACGACCACGATGAGCGGCCGGCTCTGGTATCGCGCGCGCGGTACCGCGTACGACCTCTACGTGCAGTCGCCGGCGGTCATCCCCGAGGTCGACGAGCGGCTGCAGGAGACGACGCGCCAGTTCGCGCGGCACTTCGGCGGCGCGCCACGCGTCGCGGTGCTGGTGTTCGAGACGCCGGCCGACCCGACGCGCGAGTTCGACTTCACGCCGTTCCGCGCGACCCACACGCAGGTGCTCGCGTTCGTGCGCGGCCGCAAGGGCGCGCGCGGCGGCACGGTCGGCATCGACGACGGCCTGATGCGCGCGCGGTTCGCCGAGCTGTTCCTCGCCGCGTACGCCGACTCGGTGCTCGCCGCGCGCACCGGACGGTGGGACGCGACGTCCGGCGGACACGCGGTCGACCGGCTGCCGCACTGGTTCGCCGAAGCGGTCATCTCGCGCGTCGCGGGCCCCGAGACGGTGGAGCCGGGCGTACGGTTCCTCCGCGCGAACCGCCCGCACCTCGTGCCGCTCCAGCGGCTGTTCGCCGCCTCGCGACTCGCCGCGCCGGCGTGGTGCGAGATGGCCGACCGGAAGCTGCCGTCGCTGTCGTTCGGCGCGCCGCGCGCCGGGGGCGCCGCGGGCGCCGACCCGCCGGCGCTCCTCGCCGCCGAATCCACCGTGTTCGGCGAGTTCCTCGTCGATCGGTACGGGCCGACGTTCCTGCAGGCGGTCGCCGACGCACTGCTCGAGGGGCTGCCGACGGAGCGGGTGTTCGCCGCGCTGCCGGGCGTGCCGGAGGACCGGACGGCGCTCGAGCGGAGCTGGAGCGAGTGGCTGGCGGCGGCGGCCGTCGATCGTTAGGCGGATGACGGCCGAGGCACGGACTCGTCGGGATCCGACGGCGATCCGTGTGCAAGTTCGCGCGGCTCGTACGTTCAAGAGACATGGACGACGCCGATCGGCTGTTCCGGACCTACCATGCCCCGCTCGTGCGCTACCTCACGCGCCGGCTCGGGGATCGCGACTGGGCCGAGGAGGTCGCGCAGGAGACGTTTCTGCGCGCCCTCCGCCACGGCCCCGTCGAGCACGAGCGCGCCTGGCTGTTCGCCGTGGCGACGAACCTCGTGCGCGACGAGGCCCGGAAGGACGCTCGGCGCCGCCGCCACCTCGAGCTGCTGCGCGAGGAGGCGGCCGACGCGTACGTGGAGCCGGAGCCGACGTCGCTCGAGCGGGCGCAGGAAGCGGCGCTCGCCCGGCGGGCGGTGGACGCGCTGGCGGAGCGCGACCGGATCGCGCTGCTCATGCGGGAGGAGGGCTTGGACTACGGGGAGATCGCCGAGGCGCTGGGGCTCTCGGTGGGGTCGGTCGGCACGACGCTGGCACGGGCGCGCCGGCGGCTCGTGGAGGCGTACGAGGCGCTCGTCGGCGGGCGCGGGAGGGACAGTCATGCGTCCTGACGAGACTCTCGCCCCGATGCCGCACCTGGACGAGGGCACGGCGCACGCCTGGCTCGACGGCGCGCTGTCGCCGGAGGAATCGGCGCGCGTCGAGTCGCACGTCGAGAGCTGCCGCGATTGTGCCGCACTGGTGGCCGAAGCGCGCGGGCTGATCGCCGGCGCGACGCGCATTGTCGGCGCGCTGGACATCGTGCCGGGCGGGGTGATCCCGACCCCCGCGGCAGCGCCCGTCGCGCCCGTCGCGCCCGTCGCCGCTCCGCGTCCCGCGCGCCACCCGCGCCGGTGGATGGTGCGCGCCGCGGCGGGGATCGCGGTCCTCGTCGGCGGTACCACGGTCGTCATGCGCTCCGCGTCGCGGCCGCAGTACGCGGCGGCCGACTCGGTCGCCTACAGCGTTCCGGCCGCGGCACCGGGTCCGAGCGCGGCGGCGGCCGATCTCGCGACGCCGTCGATGGCGCCCGCGCCGACGCTCCCGGCGCCGACGCAGCCCGTCGCGGAGGGGGCACCGCCGATGGGAGCGCGGGAGCCGGCCCTCGCGGAGCGGCGCGCGTCCACGCCGGCGATCGCGGCGGGTAGCGCGCCGCGGACCGCACCCACCGATGCGGCGAAGCTCGCCGCGTCGGCCCCACCGCGCGCCGACGCGCCGCGCGGCACGATCGCCGGCATGGTGACCGATCCCCGCGGCGCCCCGCTGCCGCTCGCGAGCGTGACCGTCGCCGGCGCGCCGCAGGGCGCGACGAGCGACTCGGCCGGCCGGTTCGTGCTCCCCGCGGTGCCCGCGGGCGAGGCGACGGTCGTCGCTCGGCGCCTCGGCTACGGGCCCGGAACGGCGACCGTCACCGTCGCGCCGGCGGAGACGGCGAGCACCGCGCTCACCCTCTCTTCGGCCGCCGTCGCGCTCTCCCAGACCGTCGTCACCGGTGCGGCGGCGGCGGCGCCGGCCGCCACGGCGCAGCGCATGCGCGCCGGCCGCGCCGCGCCCCGGAGCGACGACCGCGCCGTCGCGGGCTGCTACGTCGTGCGCCTGGACGCGACGCCGAAGCCCGACAGCGCGCGCTCGCTCGGGCTGCCGATGCGGCTGCGCCTCGACGCGCCGCCGCGCGCGGGCGCGCGCTGGTCGCTCGACGCCGACGGCACGCTGCGCGTCACGTTAGGCACCGCGCCGACGTCGCTCGTGCTGCGCGCCGCCGACGACGGCTGGTCGGGGACGGCGACGGCCGACGGGCGGAGCGCGCCCGTGTCGCTCACGCGCGCGTCGGACTGCGAGGCGCGGTGATCGGCGCGCCCGTCGGGGCTCCACGTACGAGTGGTCGTTGGACCACGGCGGACTGAAGGAGGACTGAAGAAGGAAACACCAACAAGAAGTGTTGGTCCTTCTTCAGTCCTCCTTCAGTCCTTCTTCAGTCCTTCAGAAACTCGTACGTGGAACCAGGCCACGTGCGTGTGCAAGCGAGCGCGCCGAGAGCGTCTCCCGTGTGCACCCTTCGACGGGAGACCTCGATGCGATCGATCCTCACTCATGCCGCGGCGGCCGGCGCGCTCGCCCTCGCCGCCGTGGCTCCCTCGCACGCCCGCGCGCGGCGCGCCGACGCGATCGTCACCGGCGTCGTCCGCGACGCGGCGCGCGGCGCGGCGATCGGCAACGCGTACGTCGCTATCGCCGATCGGCAGATCACCGCGCTCACCGACGCGAGCGGCCGTTTCGTGCTGCACGTGCCGCGCGCCGCGCGCGGCGACGTCGTCGTGCTCACGGCGCGCGCGATCGGCTACGGCACGGCGACGCAGCGCGTGCGCCTCGCCGGCGACACGACGCACGTGAGCCTCACGCTCGCCGCCGCGTCCGTGCAGCTCTCGGCGGTCGTCACGGGCGCCGCGGCGGGGGCAGCCGACGCGCAAGGCGCGCCTAACGTCTCGTACGCGCCGAGCACGCGGCAGCGGGCGCGGGTGATGCAGGGCGCGGCGGGCAAGCGCATCGGCCGCGGCACCGTGCGCGGTACGATGGGCGGCACCCTGCGCGACACCGCGCGCCCCGAGCCGTTGGGCGAGCGCGCGCCGGTCGATCGCGAGGGCTACGACCGCATCGAGGACAACCCGTTCCTCGCCGTCGCGACGAATCCGCGCTCGACGTTCTCGGTCGACGTCGACGCCGCGTCGTACGGCAACGTGCGGCGCTTCATCACGCAGGGCCAGCGGCCGCCGGCGGACGCGGTGCGCATCGAGGAGCTCGTGAACTACTTCCCGTACGACGTGCCCGCGCCGCGCGGCGACGACCCGATCGCCATCACCACCGAGGTCGCGCCCGCGCCGTGGCGCCCGGAGCACCGCCTGGTGCGCATCGCGCTGCGGGCGCGCCCCATCGACGTCGCGCAGCTGCCGCCGAGCAACTTGGTGTTCCTGATCGACGTGTCGGGGTCGATGGACGAGCCGAACAAGCTGCCGCTCGTGAAGCGTGCGCTGCGCCTGCTCGTCGACCAGCTCCGCCCGCAGGACCGCGTGGCGATCGTCGTGTACGCGGGGGCCGCGGGGCTCGTGCTCCCGTCCACCAGCGGCGAGGACAAGGCGCGCATCGCCGAAGCGATCGACCGGCTCGAGGCCGGCGGCTCGACGGCGGGCGGCGAGGGACTGCTGCTCGCCTACAAGGTCGCGCGCGACAACCGGGTGCCCAACGGAACGAATCGCGTGATCCTCGCCACCGACGGCGACTTCAACGTGGGCCCGTCGAGCGACGCCGAGATGGAGCGGCTCGTCGAGGCGAAGCGCGCGGAGGGCACGTACCTCACCGTGCTCGGCTTCGGAACGGGCAACTTCCAGGACGCGAAGATGGAGAAGCTCGCGAAGCGCGGGAACGGCAACTACGCGTACGTCGACGACCTGGCCGAGGCGCGCAAGGTGCTCGTCCGCGAGCTGGGCGCCACGCTGCACACCGTGGCCGACGACGTGAAGCTGCAGGTGGAGTTCAATCCCGCCGCGGTGCGCGGCTATCGGCTCATCGGCTACGAGGACCGCCTGCTGCGCGACGAGGACTTCGCCGACGACAAGAAGGACGCCGGCGACGTCGGGGCGGGGCACGCGGTGACGGCGCTGTACGAGGTGGTGCCGGCGGGCGTGACGGGCACCGTGTCGCTGCGCGGCGTGGACCCGCTGCGCTACGGCGCGGCGCCGGCGCCTAACGGCCGCGGGCGCGACGAGCTGCTCTACGTGCAACTGCGCTACAAGCGCCCCGGGGAGTCGACGAGCCGGCTCATGACGCACCCCGTGCCGACGACGGTGGCTCGCGACGCGTCGACCGACTTCCGCTTCGCCGCCGCGGTGGCCGAGTTCGGGATGCTGCTGCGCGACTCCGAGCACAAGGGCCGCGCCACGGGCGAGCAGGTGCTGACGCTCGCCCGTGGCGCGTTAGGCGACGACGACGGCGGATACCGCGCCGACTTCGTGCGCCTCGTGGAGCGGTGGCGCGGCCTGGAGCCCACCACCGCGTCGCGGGAGAAGTGATGCGGTGTGGCTGCGTCGCTGCGTGGCTACGTGGGCCCTCAGGCGACCACGCAGCCACGCAGCCACGCAGCTACGAGGTCACGGCTTCCGCATCCACACCACGCTCTTCGACCGCAGGAACTGGATGAACGCGCTCGACGAGCCGGTCGCGCCGGCGGCGACGATCTGCGCGTTGTTCTGCGGCGTGCCGCCGGCGAAGGTGAGGAAGTCGCCGCCGACGGCCGTCACCGTCCACGTCGTCTGCGCGCCGGTGCGCAGCCCCCACGTCGGGTCGTAGCCGGCGGCCGACAGATCGGGGATGTCGAGCGTCCAGTTCGCGGGAGCGGTGCCGGTGTACGCCGCGGTCTGCGTCACCGTCACGGTGTGTCCGGTCTGCTGGAACGACGCGGTGGCAAGCCCGTTGTAGTTGCTCTGCGATGGCACCTGCGCGCGCAGCCGCAGGTACGGCGTCGTCGCGAGGCTCGTCACCGAGGTCGCGCCGAGCGACGGCCCGAGCGTCACGGTCTGGGCGCCGGCCGTGCGCAGGTACGTGAAGACGTACCGGAACGACGTCGGCGTGTTGCCCGGCGGCGTGGCGATGACCGCGATCTGGTGGATGTCGCTCGGCTGCAGCTGCGACGCCGGCACCGCGTAGTACGGCAGCGTGTTGCCGCTCCCCAAGCCGGTGAAGAACCCGGCCGATGCGCCGTTCGCGGTGAGGAACGAGACGGTCGCGAACGCCTGGTCGGTGCCGAGGTTGTTGACCGTGATCGTGCCCTGCGCCGGATCGAACGCTTCGCTGCTCGAGAAGTCGAGCGTCGGAATCACGCTGTTGTTCGGGTAGTTCGTGTTGCGGCGGATGATGACCTTCGAGAGCGCCTGCGTGCCGGTGGACAGATCGAGCGACGCCCGCGTCGCGATGAGGTCGCGCGGTCCGTCGGGGACGTTCGTGAGCGTGAACGCGGTGCCCTGGAGCCCGAAGATCGACTTCGTCGCGCCGCCGACCGAGACGCTCGCGAAGTCGGTCTGGCCGAGGCCAGCGACGTTGCCGGTGAGCGTCTTCGCGCCGAGCGGCGCGGTGTTGCCGGTGCACCGGTTCGCCGTCGTCGTGAGATCGCTCACCACGCCGTACATCACGGTCGTGTTGAAGTTCGTCCCGTTCTGCGTCACGTAGGCGACGCCGCCGTTCGTCCCGACGGTGAAGCTGAACGTGTTGTTCGCCCCCGGCGTGACGCGCGTCCACGCGCCGGTGCCGTTCTGCACGGCGAGCCAGATGGGGACCTGCGTCGGGTCGCAGCCGGTGAAGCTGAACGTGACGTTGCCGGTGCCGCCCGTCGGCGCCTGCGTCACCTGCACGGTGAACGTCGCCGTCTGCTGCGTGACGCCGGTGCCCGTGCCGGTCACGGTGATGGTGTACGTGCCGGGCGCCGTCGTGGCGCCGGCTGTGATGTTGAGCGTCGACGTGCCGCCGGTGGCGCTCGCCGGGTTCGGCGTCACGGTGAGCCCCTGCGGCGCACCGGTGACGGCCAGGTTCACCGCGCCGGTGAAGCCGTTCGCGCGCGTGACGTTCACCGTCGTCGTCGTGCTCGCGCCCTGCTGCACGCTGACCGACGCGGGCGACACGGCGAGCCCGAAGCTCCCCGCGGGCTGCGCGGCGGTCACGGTGACGGCGAGCGTCGCGGTCTGCTGCGTGACGCCAGTGCCGGCGCCGGTGACGGTCACGTTGTAGGTACCCGGGGCGACGGTGGCGGCCGCGGCGACGTCGAGCGTGGCCGTGGTGCCGGTGACGCTGGCGGGGTTCGGCGTGACCGTGAGCCCCTGCGGCGCGCCCGACGTGGTGAGCGCGACCGCGCCCGTGAAGTTCGTGCGCGTGAGGGTCACCGTCGATGCGGCGGCCGCCGTGGCGCCCGCCTGCACGCTGACCGCGGCCGGCGCGAGCGCGAGCGCGAAGCTCGCCGCCGGTGCCGCGGTGACGTTCACCGTGAGCGTCGCCGTCTGCTGCGTGACGCCCACGCCGGTGCCGGTGATGCTGACGGGGTACGACCCCGGCGCGACCGTCGCTGCGACCGCGACATCGAGCGTCGCCGAGGTGCCGGAGACGCTGATGGGATTCGGCGTGACCGTGAGCCCCTGCGGCGCGCCCGACGCGGCCACGACGATGACGCCGGTGAAGTTCGTGCGCGTCAGCGTCACCGTCGACGCGGCGGTCGCGGTGGCGCCCGCCTGGACGCTCACGGCGGCCGGCGCGAGCGCGAGCGTGAAGCTCGCCGCCGGCGCGGCGTTGAACGTCGCGGTGACGTTCTGCGCCGCGTTCAGCGTGACGACGCAGGTGCCCGTCGCGTTCGTGCACGCGCCGCTCCACCCGGCGAACGCGCTGCCCGCGGCGGGAGCGGCGGTGAGCGTCACCGCGGTGCCCGACGCGTAGCTGTTCGTGCACGTGCCGGGGCAGGTGATGCCCGCGGGGCTCGACGTCACCGATCCCGTGCCGGTGCCCGCCGTCGCCACGGTCAGCGCGAACGTCTGCGCGACCTGGCTGAACGTCGCGGTGACGGTCGCCGCCGCCGTGACGTTCACGGTGCACGTGGTCGTCGTGCCGGTGCAGGCGCCGCTCCAGCCGCCGAAGGCGCTCCCCGCTGCCGGCGCCGCCGTCAGCGTCACCGACGTGCCGGAGGCGAAGTTCGCCGCGCAGGTGCCGGGACAGGTGATGCCCGCCGGCGCCGACGTCACGGTGCCCGTGCCCGTCCCCGCCGTGGCGACGGTGAGGGCGAACGTCTGCGGCGCCGGCGCGAACGTCGCCGTCACGCTCTGCGCGGCGGTCATCGTCACGGTGCACGTGCCCGTCGCGTTCGTGCACGCGCCGCTCCAGCCGGTGAACGTGCTGCCCCCGGTGGCGGCGGCGGTCAGCGTCACCTGCGTGCCGGCGGCGAAGCTCGCCGTGCAGGTGCCCGGGCACGTGATACCGGCCGGGCTCGACGTCACGGTCCCGGTGCCGCCGCCGGCCGTCGCGACGGTGAGCGTGTTGTTCACCGGCACGGTGTTGAACGTCGCGGTGACGCTCTGCGCGGCGCTCAACGTCACCGTGCAGGTGCCGGTGGCGTTCGTGCAGGCGCCCGACCAGCCGGCGAACGCGCTGCCGGTCGCCGGGGCCGCGGTGAGCGTCACGGTCGCGCCCGCGGTGAAGCTCCCCGAGCAGGTGGCGCCGCAGTCGATGCCGGCGGGGCTCGACGTCACGGTGCCCGTGCCGGTGCCGGCGCGCGTCACGGTGAGCGTCTGCGTCGCGGCGTTCACGGTGAGCGCGACGGTCGCCGTCTGGCTCGTGACGCCGGAGCCGCTCGCGGTGATGGTGAGCGTCGCGGGGCCGGCCGCGGCGTTCGCCGCGACGGCGACGTTCAGCGTGCTGGTCAGCGTGCCGCCGGTGAGCGACGTGGGCGTCAGCGTCGCGTTCACGCCGCTCGGCGCCCCGGTCACGGCGACGGTCACGGCGCCGGTGTAGTTGCCGCCACGCGTCAGCGTGACGGTCGAGGTCGCGCTCTGTCCCTGCGTCAACGTGAGCGTCGCCGGCGCGACCGACACGCCGATGGTCGGCGTCGGCGGGGGGACGTCGGTGCCGCCGTCCCCGCCGCCGCACGCGGCGACGAGAGCGCAGACCAACGCGGTGAGCGCACGCGGCATGACGCGCGGACGCGGGTTGCTGAGGATCATCGCGAGACCTCCTGATGCGGTTACGAGAATCGGATCGGAGGGACAGTGCGCAGGACCCTTCAGCCGTCCGTCATCCCGCTCTCATCCCGTCGTCATTTCCGGGTCCGAACGCGCGAGGGCCCCGGGGTCGACGACCCCGGGGCCCTATCATGCATGACGATCCGTGCGCGCGTCAGACCGGGAACAGCATCTCCCGGTACTTCGGCAGCGGCCAGTGGTCGTCGGGGAGGCCGAGCTCCAGCGCGTCGCTCGCCGCGCGCACGGCGGCCATCGCGTCGGCACCCTCGCTCGTGAGCAGCTTCGCGCAGGTGTCCGGCGACTCGTGCGAGTGCTCCGCACGGGTGACCACCTCGCCGAGCGCGCCGCGGGCCTCCTCGAGCGCGACGATCAGCTTGCCGACGCGGTCCGCCGCGGCGACCTGCGGGATCGTGCCGACGCCGGCCGACTTCGCGTGCGCGGCGCCCGTCGCGAGCTCGTTCGCGTACGAGTACGCCGCCGGCAGCACCAGCGTGTCCACGATCTGCTGCAGCGTGTGCAGCTCGATGAGCATGTCCTTCACGTACCGCTCGACGCGCACATGGTAGCGGCTCTCGAGCTCGGCCTCGCTCAGCACGCCGGTGCTCGCGAACAGCTTGCGCGTCGACTCCGTGGTGAGCTGCGCGAGTGCCTCGGGGGTGCGGCGCAGGTTGAGCAGCCCGCGGCGCTCCGCCTCCTGCACCCACTCGTCGGAGTAGTTGTTCCCCTCGAACAGCACCGACGCCGACGCCTTGAACGACGGCCGCACGACCTCCAGCACGGCGTCGTCGATCTCCTTCGTCGTCTCGAGCTGCTTCCGCAGCTTGTTCGTGAGGTCCTCGATCGCCTCGGCCACGGCGACGTTCAGCAGCATCACCGGGAACGCGATCGACTGGCTCGAGCCCACGGCGCGGAACTCGAACTTGTTCCCCGTGAACGCGAACGGCGACGTGCGGTTGCGGTCGGTGTTGTCCTTCTCGATGTCGGGGAGCTTCGCGACGCCGAGGTCGATGAGCTGCTGCGACGCGTGCTTCTCGCGCGACCGGCCGGCGCTGATGTCGTCGATCATCTGCGACAGCGTCTGCCCCATGAACACAGAGATGATCGCCGGCGGCGCCTCGTTCGCGCCCAGGCGGTGCTCGTTGCCCGAGGTGCCGATGCCGGCGCGCAGCAGCCCGGCGTGCTTGTGCACGGCCTGCAGCACGGCGGCGAGGAAGATGAGGAAGCGCACGTTCTGATGCGGCGTCTTCCCCGGCTTCAGCAGGTTCAGCCCGTCGAGGTCCGCGCTGTCGGCGGCGAGCGACATCGACCAGTTGCAGTGCTTGCCCGAGCCGTTGATGCCGGCGAACGGCTTCTCGTGCAGCAGCGCCTGCAGCCCGTGGCGGAGCGCCACGCGGCGCAGCGTCGACATCACGAGCTGGTTGTGGTCGACGGCGAGGTCGGTCTCCTCGAAGCGCGGCGCCATCTCGAACTGGCTCGGCGCGACCTCGTTGTGCCGCGTGACGATCGGCACGCCGAGCTTGTACAGCTCGTGCTCCACCTCGGCGATGCACGCCGCGATGCGCTCCGGGATGTTGCCGAAGTAGTGGTCCTCGAGCTGCTGCCCGCGCGGCGGCGCGGCGCCGACGAGCGTGCGGCCCGCCATCACGAGGTCGGGGCGCAGCGCGAACTGCGTGCGGTCGATGAGGAAGTACTCCTGCTCCGGCCCGAGCGTCGTGATGACGCGCTGCACCCCCGAGTCGCCGAGCAGCTCGAGCAGCGCGATCGCCTTCTCGGAGAGGACGTCGGAGCTGCGGAGCAGCGGCGTCATCTCGTCGAGCGCCTCGCCGTTGTAGCCGATGAACACCGACGGGATGCACAGCGTGCGCGTCCCCGGCCCCTCGACCACGAACACCGGGCTCGCCGGGTTCCACGCCGTGTAGCCGCGCGCCTCCCACGTCGCGCGCAGCCCGCCGCTCGGGAAGCTCGACGCGTCCGGCTCGCTCTGGATGAGCTGCGCGGCGCTGAACGCCTCGATCGGCGTCCCCTCGTCGTCGAACGACAGGAAGGCGTCGTGCTTCTCCGCGGTGAGCCCCGTCTGCGGCTGGAACCAGTGCGTGTAGTGCGTCACCCCCTTCGAGACCGCCCACTCCTTGATCGCCTCGGCGATCGGCGCGGCGATCTCGGAGTCGAGCTTCTTTCCGAGGCGGATCGTCGCCTGGAGCTTCTGGAAGACCTTCTTCGGCAGCTTGTCGCGCATCTGTCGCGCGCCGAAGGTGTTCTGACCGAAGTACTGCGACGTCTGCGTTCCCCCCTTGGCGTCGCCGTTCAGGCGCGCGAGGGCGGGAGCTTTGACGGTCATGTCGTGCAGGGCGGCCTTGCGGGGGGCGGCAGGCGCGGTGGCCATGGAGTGTGGCTCCGGGTGGGGCGGTGAGGGCGGGGAACGGGGGCACGACCGGACCCGCTGGGGAACGGCGTAACGTACCGGCTACCGTGCAGATTCGGCAAGGCCGGAACGACGTTCCGCAGAATTCGGCATTTGTTGTGTGCTACTGTCGCGCTCGTGCTGCGTTTTGTGCAATTCTGTGCTACGGCACGGCCGCCTGCTCGGGCTGCGGCGCCCCTGCCTGCACGGCGAACTGCACCCGCTCCATGAGCGTCTCGCTGAGCGTCAGCAGGATCACGACGAGGTTCCCCGAGCGCACGAACGTGGGATGCACGTCCCAGTGCCTGAGCGTACCGGTGGGGGTCACGCGCACCGTGTCGAGCGCTGCCACGTCGCGGGCCAGCCGCGTGGTGTCGTCGTAGAAGAATGCTTGGACCTCGCCCCGCCCCACCGAGTAGTGCAGCCCGGGCACGGCGAGGAACTCGTAGCGGACGGTGTCCGCCTGCGGCTTCACCACGAGCCCCGCCTTCTCGAGGCGGTCGACGAGCGCGCATGGACGCCAGCGGCCGTCGTGCACGCATCCCTTCGCGTCGGTCGTCGCGCGCGCGGCCGGCCGGATGGGCGGCGGGGCGGCCTGCGCGTCGTCGCCCGGCTTCCCGCCGCCGCCGCACGACGCCGCGAGGGCGACGGCGGCGACGATCGCGCGCGGTCGGGTCATGCGCCGACGTCGAGCGCCGGGCCGTGCGGGCCGCGCCGGTGGTGTCCCGGCGGGTCGGTGTAGTCGTCCGGCGAACGGGCGAACGGCGGATGCGGCGGCTCGTGCGCCCCCGACGTGCCGGCCGCCGTATCGGCCGCCGTGTCCGCTGCCGCGGTATCCGATCCCGCCGTCTCCGATGCCGCGTTCTCCGGTCGCTCCGTCATCGCGTCTCCGTGATCAGAAGCTGAAGTAGATGCCGCCCTCGGCGACGAAGTTCGCCGTCGTGGACGTGCCGAACACGAACGGGGCCCGCAGGTCGACCCGCGCCCCGAACCGGTCCACCATGCCGATGCGGGTGCCGACCGCCGGCGTGAACGCGAAATCGGTGCGCCTGATCCGGCGGCCGTTGCCGATCTGCGTCAGCAGGTTCTGGCGCGACGTGTGGAAGACGCCGATCCCGAACGAGATGAACGGGTCGACCGCGCCGCCCAGTGGCTGCGGCAGGACGCTCGCATCGGTCTGCACGCCGACGTGCAGCGTGCTGAGCTCGGGCCTGCCCTGGCTCGTGGTGTAGGCGGCGAACAGGCCGCCGCGTGTCCGTCCCCACAGACTGCGTGCCGGCCGGTCGGGATCGTAGCGCTCGAACTGGAGCCGTGCGCCGACTCCGTCGAGGCTCGACTTGTCCGTGCCGATCTTGTCGGCCAGCGCGTAGCGGGCGCCGAACACCTCCAGCGACCGCCGCTCCAGCAGGCGACGCTGCGCCTGCGCGCCCGCCGGCGCGAGCGCCAGGAGCACCGCCGAAAGGGCGGCGATCCGCCCGACGTCCATCCGCATCCGCCGTCCCTCCCCTGCCGTTGGCTGGCCCGCGTGCCCTGTCCGCGCTTTCCGGGCTGCAGCGTTCGTGCCTCCCGCCGGTCCCCCGACGGATGAACCCGGAGCGCGCCGCGGGGTACCTAGAGGGCGTGCCAACGTGTTGTCGGACATACGATTAAGCCTGGACTGGAGGTAGGACGTGGCACAGGTGTTCTCGAGCATCCCATCCACGGTGGGAGTGCTCATCGACTTCGATGCCCTCGGCGGCATCGATCTGGATCGACTCGAGCGGAGCCTCGACCTGCGGGCCGAGCGGGTGGGCCAGGGGCGCTATCGCGTGTTCGGCGGCTCCTCCGAGCACTGGGTCGACCTGCACGACGGTACCCACCCCCGCTGCGACTGCGGCGACCATCTGTGGCGCGAGCAGATCTGCAAGCACATCCTCGCAGCACTGCTCCGCGAGGGCGACGAGCGTGTGGTGCGGGCGCTCGCGGCACTCGCCGGGAAGTGGCGGGCGCTCGCGCCGAGCGCCACGCGGAAGCAGGCCGCATGACAAGCTAAGACGCCGCACGCGGCGACGTCGGGCACTCCCTCCTGGGATCGAACCGCAGCGGACGCAGAGGGCCGCGGAGGACTGCACTCGGTGTCCTCTGCGGCCCTCTGCGTCCGCTGCGGTCGACTCACGCTGCAGGCGAGGCGCGCCGAGAGGCACGTCTTACATTCTGCCGCATGACGACTCGCATCTATTACACCGACGCCGAGTGCGTCGCGTTCTCGGCTCGCGTCGTGGACCTCGCGGAGGACGGGCGGCGCGTCTACCTCGACCGCACGGCCTTCTATCCGACCTCCGGCGGCCAGCCGCACGACGTCGGCACGCTCGGCGACGTGCCGGTCGTCGACGTGGTGGACGAGGACGAGCGCGTGGCGCACGTGCTCGCGGCGCCGCTCGCCCTCGACGTCGGCGCGACGGTCGACGGCGCGGTGGACGCCGCGCGACGCGTCGATCACATGCAGCAGCACACGGGGCAGCACCTGCTGAGCGCCGTGTTCGCGGATCTGTTAGGCGCCGAGACCGCGAGCGTGCACTTCGGGCCCGCACTGTCGACGATCGAGCTCGCCGGCGGCACGGTGGATCGCGACGGGCTGGTCGCCGTGGAGGCGCGCGCGAACGCGCTCGTCGCCGCCGACGTGCCCGTGGCGGTGACGTTCGAGGATGCGGCCGCGGCGACCGGGCTGCGCAAGCCGACCGGGCGCACCGGGGAGATCCGCGTCGTGTCGATCGACGGCGTGGACCGGAGCGCGTGCGGCGGCACCCACGTGCGCTCGACGGCACGCATCGGCGCGGTGCTGCTGCGACGCGTGGAGCGCATCCGACAGAACGCGCGGGTGGAGTTCGTGTGTGGCCTGCGCGCCGCGCGCCGCGCGCGCGCCGACTACGACGCGCTCGCCGACGTCGCGGCCGCGTTCTCCACCAGCGTGGACCAGGCACCGGCGACGGCGCGCGCGCAGGCCGAGGCGCTGCGCGATGCGCTGGGCAGCGTCGAGCGGCTCACGAAGGATCTCGCCGCGCTGCGCGCCGAGTCGCTCGTCGCCGCGGCGGTGCCCGACGCGCGCGGCGCACGGTGGATCGTGCAGCGCGTGCCGGGGAAGGTGGACGAGCTACGGGCGCTCGCGCTCGCGGTGGCGGAGCGGCCGGGCGGGGTGTTCGTCGCGTTAGGCGCGGAGCCGCCGGCGGTGCTCGTGGCCGCGGCGGCGGACAGTGGGGTGGACGCGGGCGCGGTGCTGAAGGAGGCGCTCGCGCAAGTGGGCGGGAAGGGCGGCGGGTCGCTGCGGCTCGCGCAGGGCAAGGTGCCTAACGTGGCGGACCTGGACCGCGTCGCGGCGCAGGTCCGGGGCTGATCCGTCTCACGCGGAGGCGCGGAGCACGCGGAGAACACCAACTGCTCTGGTAGTTCTCCGCGTCCTCCGCGCCTCCGCGTGAGACCCCGACCGGTGTCGTCACATCTCCAGCGCCTGCGCGAGATCCGCGACGAGATCGTCCGCGTGCTCGATCCCGATCGAGACCCGCAGCAGGTTCTGCGGCGTCGTCGTCTCCGGGTGCTCGTTCGACGCGCGGTGCTCGATGAGGCTCTCGACGCCGCCGAGGCTCGTGGCGCGCGTGAAGACGCGGCAGCGTGCGGCGAGGCGCATCGCCGCGTCGCGGCCGCCTCGGATCTGCACCGAGAGCATGCCGCCGAAGCGCGGCTCGCCGTCGGCGCACATCTGGCGCTCGGCGATCGCGTGGCCCGGGTGCGTCGGGAGACCCGGATAGTGCACCGCCTCCACCGCCGGGTGGTCCGCGAGGAAGCGCGCGACCGCGAGCGCGTTCGCCGACTGCGCGCGGACGCGGAGCGCGACCGTGCGCACGCCGCGCAGCAGCAGCCAGCAGTCGAACGGCGACGGCACCGCGCCGGCGCGCTGCTGCACGGCACGCACGGCGGCGAACAGCGCGCCGGCGTCGCCGGCGAGCGTGCGCGTCACGATCACGCCGCCCGTGAGGTCGGAGTGGCCACCGAGGTACTTCGTCGTCGAGTGCATCACGAGGTCGGCGCCGAACGCGAGCGGACGCGAGAGCACCGGCGTCGCCCACGTGTTGTCGCACGCCACGAGCGCGCCGGCGCGCCGCGCGCGCTCGACGACCGCCGCGATGTCGGTGATGCGGAGCAGCGGGTTCGACGGCGTCTCGATCCACACGAGCCGGCGGGCGCGTTCCGGCGCGCGCCCGAGCGCGGCGCTCACCGCGTCGAGGTCGGTCGCGTCGACGAACGCCACCGACAGGCCCCACCGCGCGAAGATCTCGCGCAGCACGAGCCCCGTGCCGAAGTACGTGTCCGCCGCCGCGACGACGTGAGCGTCGGGGCCCAGCGCCTGGAACACCGCCGTCGTCGCCGCCTGGCCGGAGGCGAACGCCGCGGCGTCGGCGCCGCCGTCGAGCGCCGCGAGGCACCGCTCCAGCTCCGCGCGGTTCGGGTTCGTCGTGCGGGCGTAGACGTGGCCGGCGGGGTAGCTCCCGTCGGGCTCCCGCTCGAACGTGGTCGTGAGGTGGATCGGGGCGGTGACGGCGCCCGCGTCGCGCGACGCGGGGGCACCGGCGTGGACGGCGAGGGTCTCGATGTGGGGCATGCCGCGAACCTAACGTGACGCACCGCGTCGGGCTGGCAGGATGTTGCGCTCGAATGGTACGGCGGCGACGCTCGCGGCAGCGTACTCTGGGCGAAGGGGGGGGAGCCCCCCAGTACCTAGTCCCGGCCGCGGCTTACCCTTGCCGAACTAGGGTAGCGGCCCTATCGTGTCCCCCAGTTCAACTAGGGGAGAACGGCGATGCGCGTCGACCTGCCGCAGGGCACCCTCGAGACCCTCGTCCTCAAGACCCTCACCTGGGGGCCGATGCACGGCTACGGCGTCGGCCGATGGATCGAGCGCACCAGCGACGACTCGCTCATCGTCGAGGAAGGGTCGCTCTACCCCGCGCTCCACCGCATGGAGAAGCGCGGCTGGATCGCCCCCGACTGGCGGCAGACCGAGAACAACCGCCGCGCGAAGTACTACGTGCTCACCGACGAGGGACGTCGACAGCTCGCCAGCCAGACGCAGCGCTGGTCGTATCTCGTCGCCTCGATCGGCCGGGTCCTCGAGGCCAGCACGCCGTGAGCGCGGAGTCGAAGGTCCCGCTCTGGCGACGCTATCGCCGCTTCTGGGGCCCCGACGCAGCCGCCGACGTCGACGACGAGCTCGCGTTCCACCTCGAGCAGCGCGTCGCCGATCTCGTTGCCGCGGGGCTCGCGCCCGACGCCGCGCGCCGCGAGGCCGCGCAGCGCATCGGCGACCTCGACGCGCTGAAGCGGTCGGTCGTCGCGATCGACGAGTCGGACGCGCCGCGCCGCCGCGCGCTCGAGCTGTTAGGCACCGTGGGCGCCGACGCGCGCCTCGCGCTCCGTGGGCTCCGCCGCAACCCGATCGTGGCGCTCGTCTCCGTGCTCACGCTCGCGCTCGGGATCGGCGCGAACGCCGCGATCTTCGGGGTCGTGTACGCGGTGCTCCTGCGCCCGCTCCCCTACGTCGCGGCGGATCGCATGACGGTGGTGACGGAGACGCAGGGCGGCTCGCGCACCGGCGCAGGGCCCGGGCAGTACACGGAGTGGGTCCGCCGCAACCGTGCGTTCGAGGCGCTGTCCGCGCAGACGTGGACGAGCTTCAACCTCTCGGGGCCGGAGGGCGACGCGGAGCGCGTGGTCGGCGCGATCGCGACGCCGAGTCTGTTCCGCACGCACGTCATGAAGCCCGAGGCCGGGCGCTACTTCCTCCCCGAGGAGGCACAGCCTGGCCGCGATCACGTCGTCGTCCTCAGCCACGCGCTCTACGTCGAGCGATTCGGCGGCGATCCGAAGATCGTCGGACGCGCGATCCGTCTGAACGACCAGCCGTACACCGTCGTCGGCGTGGCGCCCGACGGCTTCACGCTGCAGGACGACGCGGAGCGGCTCTGGGTGCCGCTCGTGCTGACGGCGAAGGACGAGGCGATCTTCTCCGACCACTGGCTCACGGTCTTCGGTACGCTGCGCCCCGGCGTGTCGATCGAGGCCGCGCAGCGCGACATGGAGCGCGTCTCGCGCGAGATCGCCGCGCTGCATCCGACCGACATGGTCGCTCGCTCGGCGCGCGTCATCGACTACCGCGAGGACCTCGCCGAGTACTACCGGCGACAGCTCGCGGTGCTGCTCGGCGCGGTCGGCTTCATCCTGCTGCTGGCCTGCCTCAACGTCGCCGGGCTGCTCCTCGCGCGGCTGAGCGGGCGCCGCAAGGAGCTGGCGATCCGCGTCGCGTTAGGCGCGGGGCGCGCGCGCGTGATGCGGCAGCTCGTCACCGAGGCGATGGTGCTCGCGCTGGCCGGCGGCGTCGCGGCGCTGCTCGTCGCGCGCATCACGGTGCGCGCCCTGCTCGCCGTCGCTCCGGCGGGGGTGCCGCGGCTGAGCGAGGGCACGGCGGCCGCCGCGGCGCTGCTGTTCGCCGTCGTGCCGACGCTCGTGAGCGGCATGCTGCTCGGCGCGCTGTCCGCGGCGCGCGGGGTGCGCGGCGGCTCGCCGCAGACGCTCCGGGCGGGTGGGCGCGACGCGGGGGCGACGCCGCGCGACCGCATGCGGAGCGCGCTCGTCGTGGGGCAGATCGCGCTCGCGCTCGCGCTGCTCGCCGGCGCGGGGCTGTTCGTGCGCAGCGCGCGCAACCTCGGTCGCGTGGACCTCGGCTTCCGGGCCGACCGGTTGGTCTCGGCGCACGTCACCCTCGCCGGCACACGCTACGACACGCCCGAGCACCTCACCGCCGGCGCCGCGCGCCTCCTCGATCGCCTGCGCGCGCTGCCCGGCGTGCAGTCGGTGGCCGCGTCGACGTCGCTGCCGCTCGCCGACAACGGCCCCGACGCCGAGGTGCACGTCGAGGGGCGCGAGTATCCGGCGGGGCAGGCGCCGTACGCCGACTTCCGCATCGTGACGCCCGGCTACTTCGAGACGATGGGGATCTCCATCGTCCGCGGGCGCACGTTCACGCCCGACGACCGCGCGGGCGCGCCGCCGGTCGCGATCATCAGCGCGTCGCTCGCGCGGCGCCTGTGGCCGAACGAGAGCGCGCTCGGCAAGCGCTTCTCGTGCTGCGTGGGCGACGGCGTGCGCGTGTGGCGTGAGGTGGTCGGCGTGTCGCGCGACGTGCGGCACTACCTCACCGACCCGCCGCGCGACGAGATGTACGTGCCGTACGAGCAGACACCGCCGCAGACGTGGATCTGGTTCGGCAACGGCATCACGCTCGTGGCGCGCACGGTCGGCGACGCCGGGCCGGTGCTGCCTAACGTGCGCCGCGCCGTCGCCGCCGTCGACCCGACGCTTCCGGTGTACGACCTGCGCACGTACGACGACCTGCGGCGCATCGCGTCGGCCCAGAACCGGTTCGCGACGCTGCTCTTCTCGGCGTTCGCGCTCCTCGCGCTGACGCTCGCCGCGGTCGGCATCTACGGCGTGCTCGCGTACCTCGTCGCGCAGCGCACGGCGGAGATCGCGGTCCGTCTCGCCATCGGCGCGCGGCGACGCGACGTGCTGGCGCTCGTGCTCCAACAGGGCGCGCGGCTCGCCGCCGTCGGCATGATGCTCGGTCTCGCGCTCGCTGCCGCGGGGAGCCGCGCGCTCGCGTCGCTGCTCTTCGGCGTGCAGCCGACCGACCCACTCACCTACACCGTGGTCGTCGTCGCGCTCGGCGCGGTGGCGCTCGCGGCGTGTCTCGTGCCGGCGCGGCGGGCGAGCGCGGTGGAGCCGCACGCGGTGCTGCGATCGTAGGGCGCATCCCGGTCATCGCGTTCCCGTCCTCTCGATACGCTCGATGGATAGCGTGGTAACGCGATGCAGACGACGCGTCCTCAGACTGGCTCCAGCTCCCCCTTGATCCGCTCGATCGCCTCGCGCGCCCCGTCGCCCACCGCGGTGCCGGCATGCGCGTCGGCGAGGCGGCGCAGCTCGCGCAGCGCTTTTCGGGGCTCGCCGAGCGGGCCGAGATAGAGATCCACGAGACGGTTCGACGCGCGCAGGTCGTGCGCCTCGGTGCGCGCGGGGTGACGCTGCACCTCGCGCAGCAGCGCTTCGGCGCGCGCCGGATCGCGGGCGAGCACGAGCAGCTCGGCCGCGTGCAGCCGCGCGATCGACTCGCCGGGCTGCGCCTGGATGATGGCTTCGTAGCCGGCGAGCGCGCCGGCGACGTCCCCCTTCGCGGCGAGCGCTTGGAGCCGCGAGTACTCGGGCTCCGCGGGGCAGCTCGCGCCGCTCGGCTGGACGATCGACAGGAACGCGCGGCCCGCCGCGTCCGACAGTGAGCGCACGATCACCGCGGTCGCCACGCCGGTCACGACGCCCGCCGCGAGGCTGCGCAGGAACGCGTGCGCCGGCGTCGGTGGGATCATCGACGCGCCGAGCCCGAGCCCGGTCGTGATCGTGCCGGCGATGACGCCCCACACGGTGGCGCGGATGCCGATCACGGCGTCGGGCCCCTGTCGATCGAACAGCGTGAGGGTGTACGCGGCGGGGGGCGCCGAGGGAGCGGCCGCGCGGGCGGAGGTGGGATCCTGCGACGACATGAGGGAGGGGAAATCGGACGCCCGGAGGACGGTGCGGTGAGCGTCACCCCACATACGATCATCGCGCCGGAAGGAAACGCGGAGGCCGCCGTCGCCGCGCCCACCTCGCTCCGACCGGCGCGCCCATCGTGTTAGCTTCCCACGCATGCTGGACAATCATCTGCATCGCTTCTGCGGCGGCCGGTATCAGCGCGCCGTCGAGACCGTGACGATCCGCGTGAGCGGCATGAGCGCCGAGGTGCAGCGCGAGCTGTACCGCTGCATGAAGTGCAACGACGAGCAGCGCACCGTGGAGCAGCGCGAGCTCGCCGAGCGCGCCGCGGTGGATCGCATCCGTGCCGAGCACGCGCTGCTGCTGCCGAAGGAGATCCGACAGCTGCGCGAGTCGATCGGCGTCACGCCCGCGCAGCTCGGCGAGCTGCTCTACGGCACACCGCGCGGCATCGTCGAAGGGTGGGAGCGCGGCCGCTACCTGCAGAATCGCGAGACCGACGCCCTGCTGCGCAGCCTGCGCGACCGCGAGACGCTGGAGCGCCGCGCCGCGAAGGCCGGCGTCACGCTGCCGACACCCGCCGACGCCGCACCGGCCGCCGTCCCCGACTCCACGGCTCCGTGAGTGCCTAACGCAACGAGCGTTCGTCCACAGATTACACAGATGAAGAACAGCGATGAGGGACTAGCTCGCAGCTAGAACCGCATCGCTATTCTTTTTCTGTGTAATCTGTGGAAGCAAGCCGTCCCCATAATCCATGCACTCGGTCGTCATCCACGCCCACTTCTACCAGCCGCCGCGCGAGGATCCCTGGTTCGAGGAGATCGAGCGCGAGCCGGACGCCGAGCCGTATCACGACTGGACGGCGCGCGTGGCCGCGGAGTCGTATCGCGGCGTGGTGGCCGCACGGGTGCTCGACGGCGAGGGGCGCATCCGCCGCGTGGTCAACGCGCTCGCGTACACGAGCTTCGACGTCGGGCCGTCGCTGCTCGCGTGGCTCGCGCGGCGCATGCCGACCGTGCACGACGCGATCGTCGCCGCCGACCGCGAGAGCCGCGCGCGCGTGGGGCACGGCAACGCGCTCGCGCACCCGTACGACCACGTCGTGCTGCCGCTGCTCGGCCGGCGCGACAAGGTCACCACGGTGCGGTGGGGCATCGCCGATTTCGTTAGGCGGTTCGGCCGCGCGCCGGAGGGGATGTGGCTCCCCGAGACCGGGGTCGACGACGAGACGCTCGACGTGCTGGCCGAGCAGGGGATCCGCTTCACCGTGCTCGCCGGGCACCAGGTGACCGACGCGCCGCCCGACGGCGCGCCGGGCCTCTACACCACGGCGAGCGGGCGCGAGATCGCGCTGTTCGTCTACGACGGCAAGCGGTCGGCCGACGTCGCCTTCGGCGGGCTGCTGCGCGACGGCCGCCGCATGGCCGAGCAGCTCGCCGAGGAGACGGCGCCGGCGGACGGCGACTCCGCGGACAGCGGGCGCCTCGTGGCCATCGCGACCGACGGCGAGACGTACGGCCATCACCACCGCTTCGGCGACATGGCGCTCGCCGCGGCGGTGGACATCCTCGAGCGCGACCGGCGCGTGCGGCTCGAGAACTTCGCCGCGTATCTCGCGCGGCATCCGGCCACGCGCCCGGTGGGGATCGTGGCGCCGAGCGCGTGGAGCTGCGGGCACGGCGTGGACCGGTGGCGGCTCGACTGCGGCTGCCGCGTCGAGCCGGGGACGCAGCAGCGCTGGCGCGCGCCGCTGCGCGAGGCGGTGGACGGCCTCACCGCCGACGCGCACGCGCTGTTCGAGCGCGAGGGTCCCGCGGTGCTCGGCGACCCGTGGGCGGCGCGCGATCGCTACGAGGCGGGGGAGAACGGCGAGCGCGGCCCGCTGCCGCGCGGCGCACCGACGCCCGACGCGTCCGAGGTGCGCGCCCGCGCGCTGCTCGAGATGGAGCGCCACGTGCTGCGCGCGAACACGTCGTGCGCGTGGTTCTTCGACGACCTCGCGCGTCCCGAGCCGCGCATCGTGCTGCGCGCCGCGGCGCGCGTCATCGAGCTCGCCGGTCTGGTGGACGCGGACGCCGCGCGCGAGATGGAACGACGGCTGCTGGAGCGGCTCGCGCGCGCGCGGAGAGCAACGACGCCGGCGAGGGAACGGGCCGCGACGTCTACCTGCGCCGCGCGCGCCCGACGCGTCCGCCCGCGATCCGCGTGGCCGCCGGCTACGCCGCGCTTCGCCGCTTCGGCGCCGACGCGGACGCGGAGCTGCCCGAGGCATGGTCGGCCACCGTGCACGGACAGCACGGGCATCTCGTGCGGCTCGTCCAGCGGCGCACGGGGCGCGAGTGGACGTTCGACGTGCTCGTCGACGTGCCGGGGTTCGCGACCGGCGCGCAGCACGGGCGCACCGGCCTCACCCCGCCTGGTTCGCAGCCGGTGGTCACCGAGGAGCATCCGGTGCAGGGCCGCTCGGTCCCGGTGCGGCTGGCGGACGTCGATCCGCGCGCGATCACGGTGCTCGTACGACAGACCGCGCACGACGGCGCCCCCGAGGCGGCGCCGCTCGGCACCGCGCTGAAGCTGCCCGACCTGCCGTACCGCGCGCGCCAGGCGGTGGAGCGCGCGGTGCGGCGCGCCGTCGTGCACCGGCTGCTGAGCGAGGAGGAGCGCGAGCAGCTCGAGGCGGGCGAGGCGGAGCTCGCGCCGCTCGTCTCGTCGGCGCTGCGACGGGCGGTGCAGACGCTCGCCACCGACACGTCGCCGCCGGCGATCGCGCGGGTGCTCGGCCTCATCGACCTGCGCGACTCGCTGCGCGGCGTACCGCCGTTCGACGCGCAGACGCTCTTCCATCAGGTGCGCTCGACGGCGTCGCCGGAGGCGGCGGCGCGGCTGGCGCCGGTGGCCCGCCGGCTGGGATTCTCGCCGCGCGCGTGGTCGGACGACTGGGCGTCGTCGGAACTCGAGTCGTCGGGACTCGGGACTCGCGACTCGGGACTCGGCGCGGAGGAGCCAATGGAGCGGACGGACGCGGGCGAAGCAACGGCCTGATCCCTGCTGGCAGCACCGGATCCCCGAGTCTCGAGTCCCGAGTCCCGAGTCCCGAGTCCCGAATGCCGACCGTTCTCTTCGCCGCCCCGCTCCTGAGCGAGAATGCCTCGCGCATGGTGACCGCGATCGCGTCGCTGCCCGGCGTGCGGTTAGGCGTCGTCTCCACCGACCCGCAGGAGCGGGCGCCGGAGGCGGTGCGGCGCGCGATCGCGGCGCACTGGCGGGTGGACGACGTGCTCGATCCGGGGCAGCTCGCGTGGGCCGTGGAGTCGCTGGCCGATCGACTGGGACGCCCCGATCGGCTGTTCGGCGCGTACGAGCAGCTGCAGGTGCCGCTGGCCGAGGTGCGCGAGCGGCTCGGCATCGCGGGGCTGCCGAGCGAGGCGGCGCGCAACTTCCGCGACAAGGCGCGCATGAAGGACGTGCTGCGCGCGGCGGGCGTGCCGGTGGCGCGGCACCGGCTCGCGGAGACGGTCGCCGACGCGGACGCGTTCGTGCGCGAGGTCGGTTTCCCGGTCGTCGTGAAGCCGCCCGCCGGCGCCGGCTCGGTGGCGACGTTCCGGGCGGACGACGCGAGCTCGCTCGCGCACGCGCTCGAGGCGGCGCCGCCGTCCGGCGGGAACCCGGTGCTCGTCGAGGAGTTCGTGACGGGGGACGAGCACTCGCTGGAGACGATCTCGATCGACGGCCGGCAGGTGTGGCACTCGCTCACCCACTACTATCCGACGCCGCTCGAGGTCGTGCGCAACCCGTGGATCCAGTGGTGCGTGGTGCTGCCGCGCGAGGTGGACGAGCCCCGCTACGACGACGCGAAGGCGGTGGGCGACCGCGCGCTGCAGGCGTTAGGCATGACGACGGGGCTGACGCACATGGAGTGGTTCCGGCGGCGCGATGGGAGCGTGGCGGTGAGCGAGATCGCCGCGCGCCCGCCCGGCGCGCAGATCACGACGCTCGTCTCGCGCGCGACCGACACCGACTTCGTGCGGAGCTGGGCGGAGGTGATGGTGTTCGGCACGTTCGCGCCGCCGGCGCGGAAGTACGCGGCGGGCATCGCGTTCCTGCGCGCGCAGGGACCGCAGGGGGGACGCATCCGGGCCGTGCACGGACTGGAGCGGGTGCGCCACGACGTGAAGGAGCTCGTCGTCGACGCGCAGCTCCCGACGCTCGGCGCCGAGGCGCGGCCGACGTACGAGGGCGACGGCTGGATTCTCGTTAGGCACCCGGAGACGCAGGTCGTGGTGGAGGCACTGCGGGACGTGGTCTCGAATGTCCGAGTCGAGCTGGCGTGAGATGCTGCGTGGCTGCGTGGCTGCGTGAGGGGCCTGCACGTCACGCAGCCACGCAGCACGCAGCCACGCAGCGAGGACGAACCTTGAACGTCCGAGGGATCTCTCGATGAACGTGATCATGATCGCGCCCGGGTACCCGGCGGAGATGCCGTACTTCACGCGCGGGCTCGCGCGCGCCGGGGCGAAGGTGTACGGACTGTCCGACGTGCCGCAGCACGAGCTGCCGCCGCTCGCCCGCGAGCACCTGAGCGGCTACATGCAGACGGCGTCGCTCGCCGACGAGGACGCCGTCGTGCGCCAGGTGGTCGAGGCGACGCGCAGCACCCGCGCCGGGATCGAGCGGGTGGTGTGCCTGTGGGAGCCGGGGGTCATCCTCGCCGCGAAGCTGCGCCGCGCCCTCGGCGTCCCGGGCATGGGTGTCGAGCAGGCGACGCTGTTCCGCGACAAGGACGCCATGAAGCAGGCCGTCGGCGCGGCCGGCATCCGCGTGCCGAAGCACGTGCGCGCGACGACGAACGACCAGGTGCGCGCCGGCGTGGAGCAGGTCGGCTATCCGGCGATCGTGAAGCCGATCGCGGGCGCCGGCTCCATGGACACGTTCCGCGTCGACGACGCGCGCGAGCTGGAGCAGGCGCTCGCGAAGATGGGGCACATCGACGAGGTGAACGTCGAGGAGTTCATCGACGGCGAGGAGTACACCTACGACACGATCTGCGTCGACGGCGAGATCAAGTTCTTCAACGTCGGCTTCTACCGTCCGCGCCCGCTCATCGCGCGGCAGAACGAGTGGATCAGCCCCCAGACGCTCACGCTGCGCGACGTGCACGGCGAGCGCGTGGCGGGCGGCGTCGCGATGGGGCAGGCGGTGCTGAAGGCGCTCGACTTCCAGACCGGCTTCACGCACATGGAGTGGTACAAGAAGCCCGACGGCGAGGTCGTGTTCGGCGAGATCGCGGCGCGGCCGCCCGGCGCCCACACCGTGGATCTCATGAACTACGGCAACGACATCGACTGCTTCGACGGCTACGGCGAGGCCGAGATCAAGGGCACGTGGTCGCAGAAGGTGGAGCGGAAGTACAACTCGGTGAACATCTTCAAGCGCGCCGAGGGGCAGGGGCGCATCCGGCGCATCGAGGGGCTCGACCGCATCCGGGAGCTGTTCGGCGAGTGGATCGTGAACGTCGACCTGCTGCCCGTCGGCGCGCCGCGGCGCGACTGGATCCTCACGCTCGTCTCCGACGGCTACGTGACGCTGCGCCACCCCGACCTCGAGCGCGCGCAGGAGATGGCGGATCTCGTGGGCACCGACCTCCGCATGTACGCCGGATGAGCGGAGCGACCGGATGCCGTTAGGCAGCCTCCCCGTCGGCGGCGTCCCCGGCGTGTCCCCGTTCCGCCGCCGCGCGCGCCCCGAGGGGATCGCGCGGCGGCGCCGCACGCCGCCGGGAAGCATGTACGTGCTCCCCGAGGTGTTCAGCCCGCAGCTGTTCAACACGCGCGACGTGTACGTGTACCTGCCGCCATCGTACGGGCGCGGCGACTTCCGCTTCCCCGTCATCTACATGCAGGACGGGCAGAACCTGTTCGACCCCGCGCTCTCGTTCTCGGGCTCGTGGCGCGTCGACTTCGCGATGACGACCGCGGCGCGACTCGGCTTCGAGGCGATCGTCGTCGGCGTGGCGAACACGGGGAGCGCGCGGCTCGACGAGTATGGGCCGTTCCTCGAGCCGGCGATCGGCGCGGGGGGCGTCGCCGACCTGTACGTGGACTTCCTGCTCGACACGCTGAAGCCGCAGATCGACGACGAGTTCCGCACGCTGCCGGAGCGCGAGCAGACGGGCATCGTCGGCTCGTCGATGGGCGGGCTCGTGAGCCTGTACGCGTTCTTCCGCCGCCCGCACGCGTTCGGCTTCGCCGGCGCGCTCTCCCCCGCGCTCTGGTTCGGCGAGCGGCGGATCTTCGACTGGGTGCGCCACACCCCGAATCCCCCGGGCATGGGCCGCCTCTACGTCGACATGGGCACGCGCGAGGGCGGCCACACGCTCGCCGACGCGCGCCGTCTCCGCGACGTGTTGCTCGCCAAGGGCTACACGGAGGGGGAGAACTTCCGGTACGTCGAGGAGGAGGGCGCGCGGCACACGGAGGCGACGTGGCGCAGACGCTTCAAGAAGGCACTACCGTTCCTACTCAGCGCATAACTCCACGGGTGGCTGCGTGCTGCGTAGCTGCGTAGCTGCGTGATCACGCAGGCGGTACGCAGCCACGCAGCCACGCAGCAAGGTTCGAGGCATGCACCACGAATACCACCGCTGGTACAGCCCATCGCTCGGCCGCGACATGGAGCTCCAGGTCTTCGGCCACGCGGGCGCGAAGCTGCTCGTCTTCCCGACGTCGCTCGGCACGCACCGCGAGTGGCCCGACCGCCGCATGCACCTCGTGCTCCGCGACCACCTCGAGAACGGGTGGCTGCAGATGTACACGCTCGACCAGGTGCACCACGAGAGCTGGTACGACGACATGCGCCACCCCGGCGCGCGCGCGTGGCGGCAGCTGCAGTACGACGAGTACGTGTATCGCGAGGTGGTGCCGCTCACCTACGCGCGGAACCGCAACGACTTCATCATCGCCGCCGGCGCGAGCTTCGGCGCCTACCACGCGATGACGTTCGGGCTGCGCCACCCCGACGTCGTGCGGCGCATCATCGGCATGAGCGGGAAGTACGACATCACGTTCATGACCGGCGGGTACGTCGACCAGAACGTGCACGCGGTGAACCCGCAGGCGTTCGTGCGCACCGCGCAGCCGTGGCAGGTCCGCGCGTGGCAGCAGCAGGACATCATCATCGCGATCGGCGAGACCGACCCGTCGATCGAGGACAACCGCGCGATGTCCGGCGCCCTGTGGGAGAAGGGTGTCGGCAACGCCCTGCGCATCTGGGATGGCTGGGCGCACGACTGGCCCTGGTGGGAGCGCATGATTCGCCTCTACCTTCGTGGACATGACTGACAAGAGCGACGAGCCGCCGCGTCCTGCGGCGAAGACGGGCGGACTCCGCCCGAAGAAGGGTCTCCCGGCGGCGGCGCCGACCGAGGCGACGGCCAAGCCGAAGGCGACCACGTCGAAGGCGACACGGGCGCCGTCGAAGGCGTCGCCGTCGGACGTGTCGTCGTCGGCGAGGGCGATCGCGCGGACGGGGACGGGCGACGCCGCCGCGGCCGGCGCGGTGGACGCGAACCTCGCCGCCGCCGGCGCGCCCGCCGTCGTGGAGCGCACGCGCACGGGGCGCATCGGGCTGTTCGTCGGCCGCGAGTGGTCGTGGCCCCCGGCGTTCATCGAGGCGGTGAACGCGCGCGACGCGGGCGTCGTCGCCGAGTTCGCGAAGATCGGCGCGCCGCACTTCGACGAGCCGTGCCCGTACGACGTGTGCATCGACCGCATCTCGCACGAGGTGCCGATGTACCGCTCGTACCTGAAGCAGGCCGCGCTCCAGGGCTCCACGGTCGTCAACAACCCGTTCATGTGGAGCGCCGACGACAAGTTCTTCGGGGCCGCGCTCGCGCACCGCTTGGGCGTCGCGAGCCCGAAGACCGTCGTGCTGCCTAACAGATCGTACGTCCCCGGCATCGTGCCGACGGAGAGCCTCCGCAACCTCGAGTACCCACTCGACTGGCAGGGGATCGTCGACTACGTCGGCCTGCCGTGCGTGCTGAAGGACGCCCACGGCGGCGGATGGAAGGACGTCTACATCTGCCGCACGGTCGAGGAGCTGATCGAGAACTACAACGAGACCGGGCTCCTCACGATGGTCGTGCAGGAGTTCATCGAATGGGAGCACTTCGTGCGCTGCCTCGTCATCGGGCGCCACGAGGTGCTGCCGATGAAGTACGACCCGAAGGCGCGGAAGTACATCGTCGAGCACGCGCACCTCTCGCCGGAGCTCGGCGCGCGCATCGTCGGCGACGCGCGCAAGCTGTGCAACGCGCTCGGCTACGACATGAACTCCATGGAGTTCGCGATCCGCGGCGGCGTGCCGTACGCGATCGACTTCATGAACCCCGCGCCCGACATGGACATCAACTCGCTCACGCCCGAGTACTTCAAGTGGGCGGTGGAGAAGATGGCCGACCTCGCGGTGCGGCTCGTGCAGCACCCGCGGCAGCTCCCGCGCGAGGTCGGGTGGGCGTCCCTGTTCGCGATGGGGCGCTGATGCGGCAGGCCGTCGACGCGTACCACGATCTGTTGGGCGGCACGACCGGGGAGCAGCTCGCGGCCGACACGCAGGGTGCGCTCGACGAGCAGCTCGCGCGGCGCGGGCTCGTGTTCGGCGAGCGCGCGCTGTGCACCGTGCTCCGCCCGCGCTTCTACGCGCCGGCGCAGTTCCGCCTCCTCGGCGACCGCGTGAAGCCGCTCATGCGCGCGTTCGACCAGGCGTTCCGCGCGGCGATGGAGGACGCGTCGCTGCGCGCGCAGTTCCGGCTCGCGGAGTGGGAGGAGGCGCTGCTCGACATCGACTCCGGGTTCGACGCGCCGAGCCCCACGTCGCGGCTCGATCTGTTCGTCATGGATCCGCAGCGCCTCGACGACCCCGGCTCCATGGCGCTCACCGAGTACAACGCCGAGGTGCCGGCGGGCGCGGCGTACGCCGACGCGCTCGGCGACGCGTTCCTCGACCTGCCCGCGATGCGCGAGCTCGCGCGGACGTGGCGCGTGTGGCCGATCCGCTCGCACAACGGCGTGATCCACGTGCTGCTCGACGCGTGGCGCCAGTTCTCGGGCGGCACCGCGAAGCCGCGGATCGCGATCCTCGACTGGCCGAGCGTGCCGACGTACTCCGAGTTCGTGCTCTACCGCGACCATTTCACCGCGCTGGGCATCGAGTCGGTGATCTCCGACCCGCGACTCGCCGAGTACCGCGACGGGAAGCTGTGGTGCGAGGGGCAGCCCGTGGACCTCGTGTACAAGCGCGTGCTGCTGTCCGAGCTCGTCGAGGAGATGGGGCTCGACAACCCGGTGCTGCGCGCCGTGCGCGATCGGGCGGTGTGCATGGTGAACTCGCCGCGCTCCAAGATCCTGCACAAGAAGGCGAGCCTCGCCGTGCTCTCCGACGAACGCAACCGCCGCCTGCTCGACGCCGACGCCGCGGCCGCCGTGGACGCGTTCATCCCGTGGACGCGTGTGGTGGAGGAGCGGCGCACGACGCACGGCGGGCGCGACGTGGACCTCGTGGAGTTCATCCGCCGGGAGCGTGAGCGGCTGGTGCTGAAGCCGAACGACGACTACGGCGGCGCCGGCATCGTCCTCGGCTGGACGGTGGACGCGGCCGAGTGGGAAGGGGCCCTCGCGCGGGCGCTCGCCGAGCCGTACATCGTGCAGGAGCGCGTGCCGATCCCGTCGGAGCCGTACCCGAGCCTCGCCGGCGGCCGCGTGCACATCATCGACCGCATGATCGACACCGCTCCCTTCGTCTCCTACGGCGCGCACGCCGACGGTCTGCTCACGCGGCTGTCCACGGCGGCGCTGCTGAACGTCACGGCGGGCGGTGGATCGCAAGTGCCGGCATTCGTCGTGGAACCGCGATAACGCGGCTGCCGCGCAGCGTTCTCGGAGGGTTATGAAGCAACCAAGCCTGACGTTAGGCGTCGAGGAAGAGTACCAGATCATCAACCCCGAGACGCGCAACCTGCAGAGCCACATCAGTCGGCTCCTCGGGCGCGACATCCCGGGCGTGGGGGAGCTGAAGCCGGAGCTCCACCAGTCGATCGTCGAGGTGGGCACCGAGGTGTGCCGCACGCCGGCCGAGGTGCGCGCGGAGCTCGTGCGGCTGCGCGGCGGCGTGATGGACGCGCTGCGCGAGGACGGCCTCACCATCGCCGCCGCCGGCGCGCATCCGTTCGCGAACTGGATGGAGCAGGAAATCACGCCGCTCGAGCACTACATCGGCGTGCGGCGCGACATGGGCGACCTCGCGCAGCGACTCCTCATCTTCGGCATGCACGTCCACATCGCGATCGAGGACCGCGAGTTCCTCATCGACGCGATGAACGTCTCGCGCTACCTGCTGCCGCACATCCTCTGCCTCACGACCAGCTCGCCGTTCTGGTTGGGCCGCGAGACGGGGCTCAAGTCGTACCGCAGCGCGGTGTTCCGCGGCTTCCCGCGCACCGGCATCCCGGCCCGCATGACGGGGTGGGGGGAGTATCAGCAGTACGTCGATACGATGGTCGCCACGGGCTCCATCCCGCACGGCGGCAAGATCTGGTGGGACGTGCGGCCCCACCACAAGTTCCCGACCCTCGAGTTCCGCGTCTGCGACATCTGCACGCGCGTCGACGAGGCGGTGTGCATCGCCGCCATCATCCAGGCGATGGTGTTCAAGCTCTGGAAGATGCGCCGGGACAACATCACGCTGCGCAACTACGCGTCGCCACTCATCGAGGAGAACAAGTGGCGCGCGATGCGCTTCGGCCTCGAGGGAAAGCTCATCGACTTCGGCAAGGAGCAGGAGCAGCCGGCCGCGGACCTGATCCGCGAGATGTGCGACTGGTTCTGCGGCGACGCGGCCGACGAGCTGGGGACGCGGAAGGAGATCGAGTACGCCTACCGCATCCTCGCCGAGGGCTCGAGCGCCGACCGCCAGATCGCGACGTGGCGCCGCACGGGCGACCTGCGCGCGGTCGTCGACCAGCTCATCGTCGAGACGGCCGAGGGGGTGCGCGAGCCGCTGCTGGCGCGGCCCGACGAGGTGGCCCCCGACGCGCTCACCGCCGCCCGCGAGCGGCACGCGGTCGCGTCGGCCGGCACGGAACCTGTCCAGGAGGGCGACGGCGGCTCGAGCGCTCCGCCGACCGTGGACGGGCCGCTCGACCGGCGCCAGTCGCCGCGCCCCGGCCGCCGCGCCTCCGACGGCTTCGACCTCACGGCGGCCCCGCCGGGCATCCAGGCCAGCCGAACGGAACCGTAGTGCGTATATGGTCGTCCAGGGGTATAGTACGGGACGATCTTCCGTAGATGAGAGGTCAATGAGCGAGCTTTCCCGACGCCCGGTCATCGGGGTCACCACCCAGACGCTGCACGCCATCCAGGGAATCCCCGAGGGGCTTCCCGAGAGCTGGGTGATGAACCAGCGCTACTTCCGGGCGATCATGGAGCTCGGCGGCGTGCCGTGGATGATCCCGCTGATCCCGGAAGATCCGGACACGCTGCGCGCGATCTACGAGCACCTCGACGGGCTGCTCATCCCCGGCGGGGTGGACATGGATCCCCGCACCTACGGCGAGTCGCCGTCGCCGCACCTCGGCGTGCTCGACCCGGCGCGCGACGCGACCGAGCTGCAGCTCACCCGCTGGTCGATCGCCGACGGGCTGCCGGTGCTCGGCCTCTGCCGGGGCGCGCAGGTCATCAACGTCGCCGCCGGCGGCACGCTGTTCCAGGACATCGCGGCCGAGATCCCGGGGGCCCAGCCGCACGACCTGTATCCGACGAGGGGATTCGCGCGCACGCACCTCGCCCACCCCGTCGACCTGACCGAGGGGACCCGGCTGCGCGATGCGTTCGGCGCCGCGACCGCGCCGGTGAACAGCATGCACCACCAGTCGGTGAAGCGGCTCGGCGATGGGCTCGTGGTGTCCGCGGTGGCGCCGGACGGGGTGGTGGAGGCGGTGGAGGTGGCCGACCCGGCGAAGTTCGTCGTCGGCGTGCAGTGGCACCCCGAGGTGTTCGAGCGCAACGCCCCCGCCGTGCAGTCGCTGTTCGACGAGTTCATCGCGCACGCGGCGGCGTGACCGTCCGATGCGGCGGTTCCGATAGCGCGGTTCTGAAACGGCGGTTCTGATGAGGCGGTTCTGATGGGGCGGTTCTGAAACGGCGGGCAGTCGCCTTTTCAGTCGCCGTTTCAGAACCGCCGTTTCAGAACCGCCTCATCAGAACCGCCGTTTCAGAACCGCCGCATCAGCACGGCATCACCGGTGCGACGTCACCCCGACCTGCCGACACATGTCGAGCACCGGGCACGTCGAGCACTTCGGCCTCACGCCGGTGCAGACGTGCTTGCCGAACGGCACGAGCAGCCGGTTGATCTCCACCCAGTAGCGCTTCGGGAGGATCTCCTCGAGCGCGACCATCGACTGCTCGGGCGTGCGCGTCGCGATCACGCCCCACCGGTTCGTGACGCGGTGCACGTGCACGTCGACGCCGATGCGCGTCTGGCCGCACGCGATGCCTAACGCGAGGTTCGCGCACTTCGGCCCCACGCCGTGGAACGACGTCAGCACGTCGAAGTCGCACGGCAGCGTGCCGCCGAACTCCTCGTGCGTGCGGCGCGCGATCTCGCGGATGGTGCGCGCCTTCCCCTCGTGGAACGTGGCAGCGTGGATCAGGCGGTCGATCTGCGCGTCCGTCAGGCGCGCCATCGCCGCCGGCGTCGGCGCGGCCTCGAACAGGGCGAGCGCGGTGGGAAGCATCGTCTCGTCGAGCGTGCGGATGGAGATCACGCACGCGACGAGCTGCTCGAACACGCTGCCGTGGCCGCGATCCTTGAGGTCGAACATCGCGGCGTCGGCGACGTCGAGCGCCTTCAGCTCGCGGCGGATGCGCGGCAGCGCGACGCCGAACCGGAACGGGCGCTTGTCGGGCGTCGTGCCCGGTGTCGAGCGACGCTTGGCGGAGCGGGTGGCCATGCCCCGATCGGTCGCACGAACCAAGCCCGTCACCCGCGGCGCCGTACCGCGATTCGCCCCACCGGGCGTGCGATCCGAGGACGCGACGCGGCAGACTGCCGAGGTACGGCGGGGGTCCACCGAGGACCCGCCGCACCCTCCCTCGACCTGCCGCCCATGTCACGCCCGCTCCGCCACGCCCTGCTCGCATCCCTGCTCGCGACCCCACTCGCCGCACAGCCGACGTCCGCCCGCGCCGTGATCGACACGGCCATCGCGCGCATGGGCGGCCGCGCCGCGCTCGACTCGCTGCGCACCGTGCAGTACGAGATCATGACGCAGTGGCTCAACCTCGCCGCCGACGGCCAGCCGATGCGCGACCGGCCGAGCTACGAGCGCCAGTCGGAGTGGCGCGACTACCGCAGCCGCACGTGGCGCAACGTGCGGCGCTTCGCCGGCCCGGCGCTCTCGTCGCCGGAGGTCGTCGACGTCGTGACCGACACCGTGGGCGCGCGCCGGCTCCCGCCCGGCATGCCCGGCACCCCGACCATCGCCACGCCGGCCGCGGCGATCGACCGCTGGGTGCCGCTCAACGTCGCGTACGTCGACGAGCGGCGCGAGCTGTTCGCGTGGGCGCCGGAGCGCGTGGTGCTGGAGCTCGCGGCGGCGCGCGATCTCGCGGCGCGCGCGGACACCACGATCGGCGGCGACCGCCATGCGGTCCTCACGGCGACGATCGATGGGCTTCCGTTCACGGCGTTCGTCCGTCGCGCGAGCGGCCTCCCCACCGCGGTGCGCTTCCGCGCCGACGAGACGAACGACTTCGGGCTCGCACCGTTCGGGCCGATGGAGGTCGAGATCTGGTACTCGATGTGGGCGCCGAACGCGTCGGCGCGCGCCACGCTGCCACGGCAGTGGGACACGAAGCGCGTCGGCAAGCCGTACAAGCGCATGACCGTGCTCGGCGCCACGTTCAACGCGCCGATGGCGGCTGACTCGCTCGCGTTCCCCGACACGGTCCGCACGCTCGCGCTCACGTTAGGCAGGAAGCCGATGGGCGACCTGCCGATCGACTCCGGCGTCGTGGTGGCGAACGGCGCGGTGGTGCAGTTCTACGGCGCGCCGTCGCCGGCCGGCGCCGTGCGCGTCGGCGACGCGTGGCATCTCGTCGACGGCGGCAACCTCGCGCTGAACGCGGAGCGCGCGGCGGCGTGGCTGGCCGCGAACGCGCCGGGCGACGCGAAGGGCACCGCGGCGGCGATCGTGACGTCGAACCGGCCGGCGAGCGTGGCGCTGTGGGCGGCGCGCGCGGGCAAGCGCACCTACGTGAGCCCGGCGGGCGCGGAGCCGGTGCGGCAGGCGCTGCGACGGTTCGGCGCGCCGACCACCGGCCTGCAGGTCGTCGCACGCGGGCAGTGGCTCGGCGCCGGCGCGCGCGACTCGCTGTGGATCGAGCCGATCGGCCTCGCGAACGGCGGCGGACTGCTGCTCTACGCGCCCGCGCAGCGCTGGGCGTACTCGGCCGCGGTGTCGGCGCCGTCCGACGTGCAGCTCGTGGCCGACGCGATCCGGCGCCGCGGGTGGGCGATCGAGCGCGTCGGCGTGCCGGGACGGCTCGCCGGCATGCCCGCGCCGGGCGGTGCGCCCGGCACGACTCCACGTACGAGTTTCTGAAGGACTGAAGAAGGACTGAAGGAGGACTGAAGAAGGAGAACACCAACAAGAAGTTGGTCCTTCTTCAGTCCTCCTTCAGTCCGCCGAGGTCCAACGACCACTCGTACGTGGAGTCGTCCCCGGCGCGCACCGCGCTAGAACACGAGTCCCACGGTCGCCAGGTCGCGGCCGAGGCGCTGGTGGCGGCGCACCTCGGCGAACAGCCCGGGGAGCAGCGGGAGCTTCGCCCGCACGCCGGCGCCGGCGCTCCACCCGCGCGTCTTCTCGTCGCCGCCGACGCCGTACTCGCCCCAGCCGGCGGTGACGTACGGCGTCACGATCGGCACGGGCAGCTGCGCGACCGCGTTCACCGAGAGCGCCAGCGGCCCGCCGCCGGTGCTCTTGCCGACGACGAGCGCGTCGCCGCGCACCGCGACCGGGAACAGCGGGAGCCCGAGCTGGACGTAGCCGAGCGCGTGGGTGTGCGTCTCGGCGGCCCGGGCGCCGCTGCGGTGGCCCACGCCCGTGCCCCCGCCGACGCCGGCCGACAGGAACTGCGCCCGCGCGGCGGAGAGCGGGACGGCGAGGGCGAGCAGCAGGTGGCGTGGGCGCATCGGGAGGCGGTGGGAGACGAGGCAATGTACCCCGCGCGGCGTCCCTGGGTCGGGCGCGCGTCACCGTCCCGCGCCATCTCAAGCCGCCCGCGGGAGGGGTCGATACTCCGAGTCTGGACTCCTCTCTCCTCCTTCCGCTCGCTCATGCGCTGGTTCCGCGATCTCGCCCTCTCCACCAAGCTCGCGCTGTCGTTCGCCGTCCTGGTCCTGCTCACCGAGGGACTGGGCGCGCTCGCGCTGCAGGGCACCTCGCGCGTGAACGGGGCCGCGGAGGAGATCGCGCGGCACTGGCTGCCGAGCGTGCGCTACTCGCTCGGCGCGAGCCGCGCGGCCGCCGACTACCGGAGCGCGGAGGCGATGCTCGCGCTGTCGAAGACGTCGGTCGACCGCGACGGGTACGTGGCGGAGATGGGGACGCACGCGCAGGAGCTCACCGAGCAGCTCGACAAGCTCGCCGCCACCATCCGCACGAAGGACGACTCGGCCACGTTCCGCGACTTCCAGCACGCGTGGTCGCAGTACGAGGCGACGAGCGCGCGGATCGCGGCGTTCGTGAAGGCCCGCGACGACTCCGCGGCGTTCGACCTGCTGAGCGGCGAGTCGCAGTCGCAGTTCGACGAGGCGAGCGCCGCGCTGGCGCGCGTGGTGGACGCCGCGGAGGAGGGCACGAAGCAGCAGGTCGCGTTAGGCATGCGCACGTACGACGTGACGCAGCAGCGCGTCGTGGTCGCGATCGTGTCGTGCATCGTGCTCGGCCTCGTCGTCGCGGTGAGCCTCACGCGGAGCATCGCGCGTCCGATCCGGATGATGACGGAGAAGATGCGCCGCCTCGCGCTCGGCGACACCGACCACGAGATCGTGCCGAAGAGCCGCGACGAGGTCGGACGGCTGCTCGAGTCGCTGCGCGACATCGTGGCGTCGCAGCAGCAGCTCGCCGACGCCGCGCGCCGCCTGGCGGAGGGCGATCTCAGCGTGCCGCTCACGCCGCGCAGCGAGCAGGACGTGCTGGTGCGGTCGTTCGCGGAAGTGCAGACGACGCTCGCGGCGCTCATCGGCGAGGGCAACACGCTCGTCGAGGCGGCGAAGGCGGGGACGCTGCAGGTGCGCGGCGACGCGGCGCACTTCCGCGGCGCGTATCGCGAGCTGGTGCAGGGCATGAACGACGTGCTCGCCGCCGTCGCGTCGCCGATCGCCGAGACGAACGCGGTGCTCGACCGCGTGTCGGCGCGCGACCTCGGCGCGCGCACGTCGGTCGACTGCGCGGGCGAGTACGCCGCGATGCAGGCGAAGGTGAACGCGACGCTCGACACGCTCGGTGACGCGCTCGCGCAGGTCGCGTCGGCGTCGTCGCGCGTCGCCGGCGCGAGCGGCGAGATCGCCGCCGGCGGCGCCACGCTCGCCGAGGGCGCGTCGCGTCAGGCGAGCGCGCTCCAGGAGGTGTCGGCGAGCCTGCACGAGCTAGCCGCGACGGCGAAGCAGAACGCGGCGCACGCGCGGCGCGCGCAGGGCATGGCGGAGCGCGCGCGCGCCGGCGCCGCGTTGGGCGTCGCGGGGATGTCGCGCCTGAGCGACGCGGTGACGCGCATCAAGCAGTCGAGCGACGCGACGGCGAGGATCGTGAAGACGATCGACGAGATCGCGTTCCAGACGAACCTCCTCGCGCTGAACGCGGCCGTGGAAGCGGCGCGCGCCGGCGACGCGGGCCGCGGCTTCGCCGTCGTCGCCGACGAGGTGCGCGCGCTCGCGCAGCGCTCGGCCGCCGCGGCGCGCGAGACCGCGGCGCTCATCGAGGACGGCGTGCAGAACGCGGAGCGCGGCGTCACGGCGAACGCCGAAGTGCTGAAGCAGCTCGAGGGGATCCACGGCGACATCGAGCGCGTGAGCGACGTGATGGCGGAGATCGCGGCGGCGAGCGAGCAGCAGGACGGCAGCGTGTCGCACATCAACGTCGGGCTCGAGGAGATGAACGCGATCACGCAGCAGGTCGCGGCGAACGCGCAGCAGTCGTCGAGCGCGTCGGTGGAGCTCTCCGGGCAGGCGGAGCAGATGCGCGAGCTGGTGGCGACGTTCCGACTCGGCGACGCGCTCGACGGGCCGCCGCAGGCCTCCACCCCGGAGGCGCCGGTCGCGCCGGTCGCGCCGATCGTGCGGCCGCGCCCCACGCCCGCTCCGCGGGTGTCGCGGTGGCGCCCGGATCCGGCGCGCGTGATCCCGTTCGGCGACGAGGACGACGAGGCGCTGCACGGGTTCTGATCGGCCTCGAGTGTGACGGGCGACGCGGATCGCGACGAGCGCGGCACAGGCTGTGCGCGCAAGCTCGCATCCACCGGGGAGGAGAGGTCGATGCGAGGATGGCGTACGGCACGCTGGGGGGAGGCATGACGGTGCCGTTCCCCGACGCGCGTCACGGCGCGCGGCGCGAGCTGCATCGCGACCAGCCCGGACGCGAGGGGATCGAGGCGGAGCTCGTGAGCCGCCTCACCGCCGGCCTCGGGTCGGAGAGCACGCGGCGCAGTCTCGTGCGGTGCCTCGACGGCGAGCTGTCGGGGCAGGCCGCGCTCATGCAGCTGCTGCTCGCCGGCACGAGCGTGACCGCGCTGCGCGAGCTGGTGGACGAGATCACCGCGCGCGCCGACGCCGACTCGCGGGCCGGCGACTCGCTCGTGCGCGACCGGGCCGACGCGCTGACGCGCCTGTTCGTGGAGAACGAGGCCGCGTGCGCCCGCGCCGCGGCGCGGCTGGCGCGCGCCGAGGAGCCGCGCGCGAGCACCGACGAGCCGGCGGCGGACGAGGTGACGTACTACGAGCGGCTGTTCGAGCAGCTCGTGACGCGCGAGGCGTGAGGCGCCCTCGTCGGCGCCGCGCGAGGGGTTGAGAAAGGGGGGCGGGACAGCGAACTTGCGAGCCCGGCCTGGACGACGGTCCGGTCAGGCACCGTAGCCAAGTGGTAAGGCAGCGGTCTGCAAAACCGCTATTCGCGGGTTCGATTCCCGCCGGTGCCTCCTCGCGAACGGCCCCCGAGCTCACCCTCGGGGGCCGTTCTGCGCATCGGCCGACGGCGGCGTCGCGAGCCACGACAGGGCATCGCCGAGCTCGTGAAAGATCTCCACCGTCACCTGCGGATGATCGTTCAGCGTCTGGAACATGCGCGCGATGCCTAACTGCACCCGGCTCGCGACCACGAGCGCCGACTTGATGGGGTTCGGCAGCACCATCCCCAGTCGCCGCTCGGTGAACGCGAGGAACTCCGCGAAGCCGACCTCCACGCCGGTCACGTCCGTCATGTCGGTGAGGCGGTTGGGCATCGGGAGCACGCGCGCCTCCGCCTCGAGCACGGCGTCGGCGAGCGCGCGCAGATCGCGCGGCGTGATCGTGTCATGGATGCGGATCCGAATCAGATCGCCTTCCATCCAGAGTGCGAACGCCATGTGACGTGTTCCCGTGCGTCGGCTAGCGCCGGCCGGAGGACGACGTTCGCGACGCGTCGTCGAGCACGTCGCGGACATGGCGGAGGAGCGTCTCGGGCCCGAACGGCTTCGCGAGCAGCGCTGCGCCTTCCGCGAACGTACCGCGCGCCGCGACGGCATGCGCGCTGTAGCCCGACATGAGCAACGCTCGCAGACGCGGCCGCGCGGACCGCAGACGCTCGATGAGCGAACCAGCGCTCACCCCGGGCATCACCACGTCGGTGAGGACGAGGTCGATCGCTCCCGCGTGCTGCTCGGCGGTCGCCAAGGCATCCTGCGCGTCTCTCGCCGCGAGGACGCGGTAGCCGCCGCGCTCCAGCATCCGCCGCACGGCCGCGCGCACCGGCGCCTCGTCCTCCACCAGCAGCACGGTCTCCCGCCCACCGGTGATCGTCCCGGTCGGCGCCGGCTGCTCGGCGACGTCGCCGCGCGCGGCCTGCGGCAGCAGCACGGTGAACGTCGACCCCGCTCCGGGCGCGCTCTCCACGTACACGACGCCGCCGGACTGCCTGACGATGCCGTCCACGGTCGCCAGCCCGAGGCCGGTGCCCTCGCCCGGCGCCTTGGTGGTGAAGAACGGCTCGAAGATCAGCGCCTGCGCGGGCGCGTCGATCCCGACGCCGGTGTCGCGCACGCGCAGCGCGACGTACGCGCCCGCCGCCACGCCCTCGTGCGCCGCGGCCGCGCGCGCATGCAGGGTGACGTTCTCGGTCGAGAGCGTGAGCGTCCCACCGTTAGGCATCGCGTCGCGCGCGTTCAGCGCGAGGTTCATCAGCACCTGCTCGAGCTGACCGACGTCGGCGTCCACCGGCGCGAGGTCGGGAGCGAGCGCGATCACCAGCGCGACGTCCTCGCCCAGCACTCGACGGAGCATGCGCTCGACGTTGGCGACGACGCGGTTCAGGTCGAGGCGCTCGGGACGGAGCACCTGCTGGCGACTGTAGGCGAGCAGCTGCTGCGTCAGCGCGCCGGCTCGCTTCGCCGCCGCCTCGATGTCCACGATCTCCTGGCGCGCCGGCGCGTCGGACGGCAGCGTCTCGCGCGCGAACTGCGTCGCCGCGCCGATCACCGTGAGGAGGTTGTTGAAGTCGTGCGCGATGCCGCCGGCGAGGCGGCCGACGACCTCCAGCTTCTGCGCGTGCCGGAGCTGCGTGTCGAGCTGGTGCCGCTCGGTCACGTCGAGCGTGACGCCGATCATCCGGCACGGCGTTCCGGCGGCGTCCGGTATCACGCGGCCGTGCAAGCGCTGGAATCGTGTCGCGCCCTCGGCGTCGAGGATCCGATACTCGACCGTGAACTCCTCACCGCGCCGCACGGCCTCGGCACTCGCCTGCGCGACCTTCTCGCGATCGGCCGGCAACACGGCGGCGAGAAACGCGGTGAAGTCCTCGAACTCGACCATCGGGATCGACGCCGCCGCGCCGGCGCTCGGTCGCGCGGCCACCTGGACGCGGTCGGTCCGCAGGTCGCGCTCCCAGACGACCATGCCGACGAGCTCCAACGCGAGTCCCAGGCGCTCGTCGCACTGCCGTGCGGCGTCGGTCGGATGCGACGAATCGGTCATGTCACGGCTGCCTCGTGTGCATAAGCGAGCAGGATAGACGGGATGGCGTGCGGGAGCGAATACTTCGTGGGCACCACAGCCATGCCTGGTCGGCATGGCGCGACCATCGCGCCGGCGGAGCGCACCGCATGGAGCTGCGCCAGCTTCGTTATCTGCTGACCGTCGCGTCCGAGGGGTCATTCCTCGCCGCATCACGCCGGCTGCGGGTCGCGCAGCCGGCGCTCTCGCGTCAGGTGGCGCGTCTGGAGGCGGAGCTCGGCGTGTCGCTGCTCGAGCGCGGGCCGCGCACGGTGACGCCCACGCCGGCCGGTGTGGCCGCGGTGCGGCTCGCCGGCGCGTTGTGCACGGCCCTGCGCGACGCGACGACGGCGGCGCGGGTCGCGGATCGCGGCGTCGCCGGCGCGTGCCACCTCTGCGTGTCGCGCATCGCGATCTGGAGCGAGCTCGTCGCGCGCATCGTGACCGCGGCGGCGCGCGCGCTGCCGCGTGTGGAGCTCGTCATCTCGGAGGCGGACGGTCCCGATCAGTGGAGCGCGGTCCGCGAGGGAAAGGCGGACATCGCGCTCGGGTTCGCACACCCGCCCGGCGACGCCTCCGGCGACGACGGGCTCGAGATGATCGCGGGCCCATGCAGCGAGATCGACGGCGTGCTGCTCGGCGCCGAGCACCCCCTCGCCGGGCGGACCGCGATCGCGGCGCACGAGCTTCGCCCGTATCCGATGGTGCTCGTCGAGTGGCTGGAGCCGGCGGCGCGACGCGCCTTCGGCCGGTCGCCGCTCCGCGCGGCATGGCACGAGTCGCTCAGCGTGCGGACGTACGAGGACGCGCGCACGCAGCTCACGCTGGGGCGTGGATGGCTGCCGTTCTCCACGCACTGGACGCACTGGACGCTGCCCGGCATGGTCCTCGTCCCGCTCGCCGACTGCCGCGCGCCGATGCCGCTGTGGGCGGCGCATCGTGTCGACGAGCGGGACGAGACGGTCCGCGCGGTGATCGCCCTCATCGCGCAGGAAGCCCGTGCGCCGGTGACGCACACGGGCACCTCGTCGGCGCCTAACGGCCCGGCCGCGAGCGACGCGGCGCTCGCCGACGAGGACGCACCGGAGCGCACGCTGCGCGAGACGGAGCTGCGCCACTTTCGGTACTTCCGGGCCATCGTCGAGCAGGGAAGCACGAGCGGCGCCGCCGCGTGGCTCGGCCTGACGCAGCCGGCGCTCTCGCGGCAGATCCGGGCGCTGGAGCGCGCCGTCGGCGTACCGCTGCTCGCGCGTGGCGCGCGCGGCGTGGCGCCGACGGCGGCGGGACGCGCGCTGCACGAGCGGTGCGCGCCGCTGCTCGCCGCCGCGGAGCGTTTTCCCGACGACGTGCGCGCTGCCGCGTTAGGCGCGCCGGGCCGCTGCGTCCTCGCGTGCGCGAGCACGCCGATCGTGCAGCACATCTCGGCGAACGCGCTGCGCGCATGCGTGGCGGCATCGCCGCCGTTGACGCTCGACGTGATCGACGTCGCGTCGCCGATGCAGCCCACCGCGCTGCTCGACGGGCGATGCGACCTCGCGCTCGGCCATCCATCGCCGACCTCGCTGCCCGCGGTCTCGGCGCGCCTCCGCCGCGAGTTCCTGCTCGACGATGTGGGCGAGCTCGCGCTCGTGTCGCCGTCGCATCCACTCGCCGGCCGCGACGAGATTCGGCTCGCCGACCTGCACGATCTGCCGCTGCTCTTCATCCCGCGCGAGCTGTCGCCGTCTGTCTACGACCGCGTGTTCGACGCGTTCGCGCGGGCCGCTTTCACTCCCAAGCTCGGGCCGGCGGCGGACGGGCTCCAGACGCAGTGGATGCGGGCGCGCGCGGGGCTCGGTTGGTGCCTCGGTTTCCGATCGTACCGCATCGCGCCGCCGCCGGGGCTCGCGCTGCTGCACGTGGCCGACCTGTCGGTCGCCTTCGGGGTCGAGCTCGTGTCGCACCGCGACGAGTCGCGTGAACCGGTGCTGCGGGCGATCGCCGCGATCCGCGCCGGCGCCGCCGAGGCGAGCGCGGCTCTCGCTTCCGGCGCACGATCCTGAGCACCTGTCCGCATCCGGACACCGCCTTCCCACGAGCGCGCACGACGGCTTCTCGTGGCGCCGGACGTTCACCGCCAACTCGTTGTGCCGCAACGGATTCTGTCGCATCTCGCGAGTCGGCGTGGTGGCATGCGACTTCCTTCGCACCAGGGTGCCCGGCGGTGCCTCCCGCCGCCGAGGTCCCCCCTACCGACCCGCCCATGCTCGCCGATCTCCGGCTCGCTCGCCGCACGCTCACGAGGGCGCCCGGCTTCACGACCGTCGCGCTCCTGACGCTGGCCCTCGGCATCGGCGCCACCACCGCGATCTTCAGCGTCGTCTACGGCGTGCTGCTGAAGCCCCTGCCGTTCGCCGAGCCGGAGCGGCTCGTGAGCCTCATGCACCGCGGGCCGGGGATGAACATCCCGCTGATGAACCAGGGCCCCGCGACGTACTTCACGTACGTCGACCACCAGCGCGTCTTCCAGGACATCGGCGCCTGGGACACGAAGGAGGTCTCGATCGTCGGGCGGGGCGACCCGGAGCGGGTGCAGGGGCTCGCCGTCTCCGCTGCCACGCTGCCGCTGCTGCGGGTGCATCCCGCGCTCGGCCGACTGTTCACGGCGGAGGAGGATGCGCCGGGCGCGGCGCTGCGGACGATCCTGACCTACGGCTACTGGCAGCGCCGGTTCGGCGGCGCCCCTGACGTCGTGGGGAAGCCGATCGAAATCGGCGGGCGGGTGGCCGAGGTGGTCGGCGTGCTGCCGCCGTCGTTCCGGTTCCTGCGCACCGACCCGGCCGTGATCCTGCCGCTCCAGCTCGACCCGGCGGACGCGGCGCGCGGCATGAGCTTCGGGTTCCAGGCACTCGGCCGCCTGAAGCCCGGCGTGACGCTCGCCCAGGCGAACGCCGACGTCGCGCGCATGATCCCGATGCTGCCGCATGCGTTCGACGTGCTGCGGCTGGAGCCTAACGTCCGGCCGCTCGCCGACGACGTGATCGGCAACGTCGGCCAGCTGCTCTGGGTGCTGCTCGCCGCGGTCGGCGTCGTGCTGCTCATCGCGTGCGCGAACGTCGCGAACCTGCTGCTCATCCGCGCCGAGGGGCGCCAGCAGGAGTTCGCGCTGCGCGCGGCGCTCGGCGCGAGCCGCGGGCGCGTCGCGCGCGCGGTGCTGGCGGAGGGCGTGCTGCTCGCGCTCGGCGCCGGCGCGCTCGCGCTCGTGCTCGCGCACGGCGCCATCCTGCTGCTGCGGTGGATGGCGCCGGCGCAGCTCCCGCGCGTCGACGAGATCGCGATCGATCCGACGGTGCTGCTGTTCACCGGAGCGATCTCCGTGTCGGCCGGTCTCCTGTCCGGCGTCGTCACGCTGCTCCGGTTCGGCGCGCCTAACGCCGCGGCGCTGAGGGACGGTCGCCGCGCGACGAGCGACGGGCCCGGGCGGCAGCGGACGCGTCATGCGCTCGTCGTCGCGGAGGTCGCGATGGCGCTCGTGCTGCTCGTCGTCTCGGGATTGATGATCCGGACGTTCGTCGCGCTGCGGCACGTCGATCCCGGCTTCGTGCGACCGGCGCAGGTGCAGACGTTCCGCGTCGCCGTCGCGCCGGGCGTGATCGACGACGATGCGCAGCTCGCGAGCACGCATCAGCAGATCGCGGAGCGTCTCGCTGCGGTGCCCGGCGTGACCTCGGTCGGCCTCGCGTCGCACATCACGATGGACGGCGAGGACAACGGCAATCCGCTCTACGTCGACGGCGTCCCCGTCGCGGAGGGGACGATGCCGCCGCTCCGACGCTTCAAGAGCGTCGCGCCCGCGTTCTTCGAGACGATGGGGATCCGTCTGGTGGCGGGACGGCCCATCACGTGGAGCGACGTGCACGAGCGCCGGCTCGTCGCCATCGTCTCGGAGACGCTCGCGCGCGAGTACTGGAAGGATCCGGCGCGCGCCATCGGCCAGCGCGTGCGGAGCAGCCCGGACAACCCGTGGCGCGAGATCGTCGGCGTCACCGGCGACGAGCGCGACGACGGTCTGGATCGGCCGCCGACGGCGATCGTGTACTGGCCGCTGCTGAACGACAGCTATCCGGAGCGGACGATGGCGTACGCGGTGCGGTCGAGCCGCGTCGGCACGGCGGGGTTCGTGCGGGAGCTGCAGCATGCGGTGTGGTCGGTGAACCCGAACCTGCCCGTCGCCGCCGCGCAGACGCTGGCGGAGATCGAGTCGCGCTCCATGGCGCAGACGTCGTTCGCGATGGTGATGCTCGCCGGCGCCGCGACGGTCGCGCTGCTGCTCGGCGTGGTGGGCATCTACGGCGTGCTCGCGTACGTCGCGGCGCAGCGGACGCGCGAGATCGGGCTGCGCATGGCGTTAGGCGCGCAGGCCGGCGCGGTGCGGCGGCAGTTCCTCCGCCACGGGCTCGTGCTGACGGGCGCGGGCATCGCGGTCGGCGTCGTCGCGTCGCTGGCGCTCACCCGCGTCCTCTCGGCGCTGCTGTTCGGCGTCGGCCCGATGGACCCGCTCACCTATGGCGCGATGTCGGCCGCGCTCGCGGCGGTGGCCCTGCTCGCGACGTGGATTCCGGCCCGGCGCGCGTCGCGCATCGATCCGGTCGTGGCGCTGCGCGCGGAGGGGTGAGCGCCGCGTGGTCGGCGCGGCGGCGGCCGTGGTGACGGTCGGCATCGTCTCTGCGAGACGCTCGTCCCGACCGATCACGGTCGAGTCGTCGTCCCAGCCCGCCGTCGCCGATGTCGCTCGCATCTTCACACGCCGCCGCTCGCGCGATCCCGGCTCTCGCTGGGATGCTGCTGCTCGCCGCCGTCCTGGCGTGCGGCGGCTCGCCGGACGCCTCGCGGGAGTCGCCGCCAGAGCCGACCCGACCGATCCAGGTCGCGGACGGCACGCCGCCGACGGTCAGCTACACGCTGCGGCCGCTCGGGGACGACACGCTCGAGCTGGCCGGCACGGCGACGGACGACCGCGCCGTCACGGCCGCCGATTGGATCTTCGTGCGGCCGGCGCTCGGCGGGGGCCGGCCGGACACTCTCCGTGGCAGCGTCGGCATCGTCGTGCCGGCGCGGCAGATCACGTTCCGCTTCCTCCTGCCGCGCGACGGCCGGCTCATGACGTACGCGGCCTACGTGACCGCGCGCGACAGCGCGGGGAACGTCACCGCGGGCCCGCCGGCGTGGTTCGACGACCTCGATCCGCGCGTCCGGCTGTTCGGCCTGCCGGGCGGCAACGTCCTGGAGAGCGCGGACACGCTGCGGCAGCGGGGCGTCTCGTTCAAGGCCTTCTATGCCGTCGCGGGCGGCGTGTCCCTGATGACCGCGACGCTCGACGCAGGCACGCCGGGCGAGCGGATCCTGAAATCGTGGCCCGCGACCGAGCTACCCGTCGTGCAGGACACCGCGCGCATCGTGATCGACGGGCCGCTGCCCGCGGGGCGGCACACCATCACGGTGAGCGTCACGGACCTCTCGGCGCACGAGGGCCGCGCGAGCTTCACTCGCGTGTACGAGCCCAGGATCGACGACGTGGCGTACTCCGTCAGGCTGCTCCCCGCGCCGGCGGACGCACCTGGCGGTACCGTCGCGCGGTACCTGGCGAGCGACGGCACGGTGGCCGGCGGCGTGATCTCACTCGACGGTCAACCGTACCCGGTTGTGTGGCACGCCGGCGTCCCCGAGTTGCTGCCGCGTGGCCAGAACGGACCGGGCTTCGCCGATCGCGTGAACGCGGTCGGTGACGTGCTCGGAACGCTCGGCGGTGTAACGCACGCGTGGGTGGCGCACGGTCCACTCGTCCGGATCAGTCCGAAGGGCGTGCCGACGCCGGGGTGGTTCACCGATGGACTCTGCTGCGGACTGTCCGTTGGATTGAACGACGCGGGGATGGCGCTCGTCGTCGGCAACGGGGTCTTTCTGTACGACATCCACGCGGAGCAGGCGCAGTTCCTCACCACACTGATCCCGCCGATCGAGCACGTCGTGGCGCTGAACAACCGGGGCCAGGTCCTCGGCAACTTGGCCTCGGGTCTCGTCATCTGGGGTCCGCCGCTCGATGTCCGGCCGCCCGTACTGAGCGCGCAGGACCGGTTCCTCACCGCGCCCCTCGCGCTGAGCGACGCGGGGCACGTGCTGATGACCATCGACGGACGGCTCGCGCTGTCGACGCCGGGGCAGGACGGGCTGCTGCTCAGCGACTTCCTCGGTCGGAGTCCGATCGTCCCAACCAGCGCGGTGATGGACCAGCGCGGCACGTGGGTGGTCGCGCGCACGGCGCTCGACACGGCGCAGCCGCTCGAGCTCCTCCGTTGGCGGGTGGCCGATCACACGACCCGACGCGTCGTGTTCTCGGCGCCCGGCTGGCAGCTGGAGCAGCTCGTGGGCGTGAACGAGCGCGGGCAGATCCTGCTGAACCTCGTCGATGCGAACCACGCGCCGGACACGCCCGTTAGGCACGTGGCCGCGGTGCTCGATCCGCCGGGCTGACGACAGCGCTCAGAACCGCTCGCCCCGCGCCTCGCGCCCCGCGCTCCCCACGGGCCGGATGCGCGACCACATCGTGTAGAAGAAGATGCCGAGCCCCGCGACCTGCATCGCGCCGCCTAACACGATCGACCATCGCAGCCACGCCGCGGCCGAACCGCTCAGCGCGCGCGCGAGCTCGCCGGCGACGCGCCCCGCCGTGCCGAGCGTCACGAGCCAGTACGCCGCCTCGGCGAGGCGCGGCTGGTAGCGCGCGTCCTCCTTCGCCGGCCGCGGGAAGAGCCACAGCGCCACGCCGAGGATCATCAGCATCACGAACCCGACGAGGATCGCGTGCGTGTGGGCGCTCACCGCGTGCGGCGTCACGTGACCCCAGCCCAGCTCACGGGCCGTGACGAGCCAGAGGCCGATGAGCAGTCCGACGGCGAGGAAGCCGATCGCGGTCTTGAGGTAGCGGCGGACGAGGCTGTGCATGACGAACGTCACGACGGCGCGTGCGGCGCGGCACCGACGACCGGCGGCCGAGCGCGGGCGGGCGCCACTGCCATGCGCTCGTCGATCCGACGCGCCGCGCGACGATGCGCCGGGCTGCCGTCGATCGTGCGCCACACGAGATAGACGAACACGTACGCGCCTAACGCGGACAGCGTGCCGCCGGTCGCGAGCAGCGGCGTGCCGACCGACGGATCGTGGGCCCGGACGATGAACCCCGACACCATGAGCGCGAGTCCCGCGTTCGATCCCCACCAGTGCCACGCCGCGGCGCGCCGGCTGCGCAGCGGATTGCCGCTGAAGCGCGGGATCACGTGGTACGCGACGCCGTAGATCATCATCGTCACGAAGCCGAGCAGCACCATGTGCACGTGGGCGAGCCGATAGATCGTCCACGGCGGGTACGCCGCCATCGCCACGCCGAACGTGACGCCGAGCGCGAGCCACGCGAGGCTCGCCTTCAGGAACGCCTTGACGAACCATTCCATCAGCGTGTCCCCGGTCGCGGCGTGATCGCCGCGAGCAGCAGCAGCTCCTCGGATTCGGCGCGCATGGCGTGCAGCTCGTTAGGCGCGTAGACGACCATGTCGCCGGCGGCGCACGCCGCGTCCACCGGTGTGCCGTCCTTCTCGCCGGTGAGCACGCCGCGTCCGGCAAGGACCACGAGGTGCACCGACGACGCGTTGCGGTGTGGCGGTACGTGCTGCCCCGGCCCGAGCCGGAACACGACGAGCCGCGCGTCGGGTGAGTCGTGCACGATCGCGGTCGCCGGGCGCGAGGGGTGCGGGGCGGCCGCGTCGCGCGCGGCGCGGATGGGATCGAGCCGGATCACGGCCGCACCTGCGATTGGTGGATCGTCCGCTCGAGGGTGCCGAGGAGGATCGCCAGGTCGGCGCCGTCGTCCGCGGCGGCGTCCCGGAGGGAGCGCGCGCCGCCGCAGCACGCGTCGATGCCGAACGCATTGAAGACCACCGCCGTTTCCGGATGGTCGCGGAGCAGCTCGTTCACGCTGCGCGCCTCGTCGACGCGCGGGATGCGAATGGATGACTGATTCATGATGTCGTTGGTCGGGTCAACGCGCGAGGCGCCGCGCGAGCCGGATCGTCTCCGGCGTGCCGGCCAGCGTCGCCTGCTGGTGCACCACGGCGCCGTCGGCGTCGAGCAGCGTGATCGCGTTCGAGTGCGCGAGCTCCTCCGCCGACAGCCGGCGGTAGCGCACGCCGAGCGTCGCGGCGAGATCGCGCACGTCGCCGTCGCTGCCGCTCAGCAGCGTCCACCGCGACGCGTCGAGGTCATGCTCGGCCGCATATGCGGCGAGGCGGCCGGCCGTGTCGCGCTCGGGATCGAGCGACACGAGCACGATCCCCGCCGTCGTCGACGCGGCGATGCGCCTCAGCTCCCCGATGATGAGCGGGCACGTGCTCGTGCAGTGCGTGTAAACCATCGCCACCGCCTGCGGCCGGCCGCGCAGCGAGGCGAGCGTGCGCTCGGCGCCGCGCTGGTCGCGCCACGTCGATCCGAGGTCGTAGACCGAGTACGCATCCACGCTCTCGACCGGTGCCCGCGGCGCGGCGCGCTCCGGACGGGTGCACGCGGCGGCGCCTGACAGCGCGGCGGCGATGAGGAGTGCAAGGCGAGGCGTCATGGCGAGGGCCATCGTCACACGGCGCAGCGCACGCCGAGCGTGCGGAGCGTCGAGCGTCCGGTGAGGCCGGCGCGCACCGCGTAGCGCATGAACGCCGGATAGTTCGTGGGATCGGTCGCGCCGACGGCGGCGCTCGCGCAGAACAGCGCGTGGTCGCTCGCCGCCACGCCGCTGCCGCCGTCGCGCGAGTCGTCGGAGACGAGGATCCCGTTGAAGTCGAGCGTCCACTCCCACGCCAGCTCGTGCAGGTCGCGCACGCCGTACGCGTTGCGCGCGGCGCCGCCGACGGGCAGCGCATGCGCCGAGCGGCGCGCGTAGAGGCTCAACAGCCGGCGCACGAAGTCCGGCTCGCGCGCCGCGTCGCGCCGCGTCTCGCTCGCCGCGGCGGCGTACTCCCACTCGTCCACCGTCGGCAGGCGCTTGCCGCGCCACGCACAGTACGCCTTCGCGGCGAACCACGAGACGTCGGTGACGGGGCGACGCAGCGCGTAGGCGTCGCCCGGCGCGAGCGCGTCGCGCCACGTCGCGAGATACCCGCGCTCGGCGAACAGCGGCTTCACGGCGCCGCGCCGCCACTGCGGGTTCGCGCGGACGAACGCGAGGTAGTCGGCGTTCGTCGCCGGCTCGATGTCGAGCGCGAACGCGGCGACGGCCACTCGCCCCTCGCCGGCGCGCCGGTAGAGCGGCTCGTACGATCCCGCCGGGAGGCGCACCATCCCGGCGAGCGTCGCGGCGACGAGCAGGTGGCCGAGCGCGTTCGCGAGCACGTCACTCACCCGTCGAGACGAGGCCCTTGATCGACGCGAACACCTTCGGGTTGTCGGGGCCCGTGACCTTCAGGATGCCTAACGCTCCCTTGTTGAAGGCGCGGAAGATCGCGTGGTCGACGAGCACCAGGTCGCCCGGCTTCTCGACGCCGAACTCCACGATCACCGAGCCGCCCGCCGGCACCGCCGTCGTCTGCACGCCGTGCTGCGTGACCTCGGTGCCGCCGTCGGCGTAGACGTTGTCGAACACCTCGCCGATCACGTGGAAGGAGCTCGTGAGGTTCGGGCCCGCGTCGCCGAAGAAGATGCGCACGCGCTGGCCGACGTTCGCTTGGAGCGCCCCGTCGCCGGTGAGCGCGCCGACCGCGCCGTTGAAGACCACGTACGTCGGGCGCTCGTCGACGCCCTTGTCCATGTCGAGCGTCTGCAGCCCGTGCTCGCCGAACTTGCCTTTCGTGTAGAACTCGGACTGCATGACGTAGAACTCGCGGTCGACCTTCGGCAGCCCGCCCTTGGGCTCGACGAGGATCATGCCGTACATGCCGTTCGCCATGTGCATCGGCACCGGCGACGTCGCGCAGTGATAGACGAAGAGGCCCGCGTTCATCGCCGTGAACGTGAACACCGACTCGTGGCCGGGGATCGTGAGCGACGCCTTCGCGCCGCCGCCGGGGCCGGTCACCGCGTGCAGGTCGATGTTGTGCGGCATGGTCGCCTTCGGATCGACCTTGAGGTGCAGCTCGACGAGGTCACCCTCGCGGACGCGGATGAACTTCCCGGGCACCGAGCCGCCGAACGTCCAGATCGGGTAGTCGACGCTGTCGGCGATGCGCGCGACCTTCTCGATCACCTCGAGGTTCACGATCACCTTCGTCGCGTGGCGGCGGGTGATCGGCGGCGGAACGTTAGGCGCGTCGGTGAGCACCGCGACCTCCTCGCCGACGATGCGCTCGGCGGGCGTCCGCACCGGCACCGCGCCCGGCGCTTCGGCGGCGTCGGCCGACGGCGTGCCGCAGCCGGTGAGCGTCGCCGACGCGAGCACGGCGGCGCCGGCGAGCAGGGAGCCGAACAGCACGCGGCGGGTCGGTGTGGCGACGACGGCGACGGAGAGCGTCGAGCGAGTCATGATAGGAGTCCGGTTGGGGGATGCTCAGGCGGCGGCCGATGCCGGCTGGCCGGGAGCGCCGAGGAGCTGCGCGATCGTCTCGTCGGCGTGCAGGGCGGTCGCGCGCTGCTCGCTCGACGCGCGAGCGAGGACGAGGATGGCGCGGAGCGCGTAGTCAGCCGTGTGCGAGAGCACCGGGACGACCTCCAGACGAGTTTCTCATGTGCATATGAGTTTCGTCGGTGGCCGTGGCTTGCTCCGTCGGCGGAACGGTGGAAATCCCGTGCGGGTTTCCCGGACGCGCGTTCCGCACATCGGCATGCGGCATGGGCGAGCGCGACGGGGCGGCTTCCACGTGGAAGCCGCCCCGTCGCGCGCCGCGATTCGCAGCGTGGAGTCGTTCAGGAGGTCGTGACGATGTACCCCGCGTCGTGCGCGCTCGGCTGATCGACGTAGGAATCGGTCACAGGGCACCCGCCGTGTCGGTGAGTCCGAAGACCACGTTGTAGCCGCTGAAGTGCTTGATGCGGCGCGCCACCTTGCCGCTCGTCACGTACGTCGTGAGCGTCGGGTCGTCGACCGACTCGTCGATGCAGCCGGTCGCGAGGAGCGGCGAGCACCACTCGATCGTCGCCTTCTTGCCCGCGCCGGGCGCGGCGTCACCGAGGAAGAGGATCTCCGTCGTGCCGGGCACGAAGCGCACGTCGGGGGAGAACACGACCTGGACGCGGCCGTCGGCGTTGCGCCACGAGGTCACGGTGAACGTGATCGGCTGCGTGGCCGGCGTGCACGGCTGGTCCCAGGTGCCGGGGCCATAGCCGGAGGTCTTCGGGTCGCAGACGCTGTTCGCGTCGAACCGGACGCTGTGACCGTCGCCGAACGACTGGGTCCGGGCGCGGCCGTCGTAGACGAACGTCTCGGTCTTGGGGTCCGTCGCCGCACCGGTCTTGTCGAACGCGCTCGTGGCGCGGGGGCGGGAGGTGCCGGCGGCCTCGGTCGGCGAGTCGGAGCACGCCGTCACGAGCGCCATCATGGCCACGAGCGGAAGCAGCACGAGCGCGCGGCCGGGACGGCGGCGGCTCAGGGCGAAGCGTAAACGAAGACGACGGGCGGTGATCATGAAAGCTCCGTGAGGTTCCGGTGACGTGCACGGGCCCGCGCGAGCGCGGACCAGCTTGCGGTCGGGTATCGGCACCTCGCGCGAGAACTTGAGTCCGGGCGGGCGGCACGACGGTTGCCCCCCGGCCCGGACCCGTCGGGCGCCTCCCGGCGCCTCCCGCCCCTCCAACGTCCTCGAACTCTGGCCTTCACCTCCCGAGACCGGACCGATCGGCATTCCGCCCCCCGCGCCGCGGCGCCGGCGCTGACGCCAGGGCGGCGTGCCGCTGCTGTCGCCTTCGGGGTGGCCGCCGTGGTGCTCCTCGGGCTGTTGACGTTCGGCACGACGCAGCGGGGGCGGGAATCGACCGCGTGGGTCGGGCATACCTATGAAGTGCTCGCCTCGCTGGAGGCCGCGCAGGGTCGGGCCGTGGATGCCGAGACGGGCGTGCGCGGCTTCGCGGCGACGGGCGTGCCGCGCTTCCTCGACCCGTACGCCAGCGCCGAGGGCGACGCCCGCCGCGAGCTCCAGCGGCTCCGGCGCCTGACGGTCGACAACCCCGGGCAGCAGCGGCGGCTCGACACCCTCGAGGCCCGGCTCACGCGGGTCTTCTCGCACCTGGACTCCGCGGTGGCGCTCGTGCGCGCCCGCGCGCCGGCGCAGATGTCCGCGCCGGAGGTCACGGCGCTGTTCGCCGGCGGCAAGGCGGAGATGGACGCCGTGCGCGTGGCGGTGGCGGCCGTGGGCGCCGAGGAGCGGCGGCTCCTCGCCGCGCGCACCGCCGCCGACCGCCGGCTCGATGAGCTGATGGGTCTGGCCGTCTTCGGCGAGACGCTCGCCGCCGCCGTGTGCGTGCTGGTCGTCGCCCTGCTGCTCGCGGCCGCCGAGCGCGCCCAGGAGCGTCACGCCGAGGCCGAGCACGCGGCGCGGGTCGAGGCCGAGGACGCCGCGGAGCGGCTGCAGGAGCAGGCGATCGAGCTCGAGGCGCTGAACCTGGAGCTCCACGAGCAGGCGGAGGCGCTCGAGGCGCGCGGCGCCGAGGCCGAGCGGGCGCGGGAGGAGGCCGAATCGGCGAGCCGGGTGAAGGGGCAGCTGCTCTCGACCGTGAGCCACGAGCTGCGCACCCCGCTGAACGCGATCGGCGGCTACGCGGAGCTGCTCGAGCTCGGGCTCCGCGGCCCGCTCACCGACGCGCAGCGCGAGGACATCTCACGCATCCGGCGCGCGAACCAGCACCTGACGGGGCTCGTGACCGACCTGCTGAACTTCGCGCGGCTGGAGTCGGGGCAGGTCGCGTTCGAGCGGGCCGACGTGGCGCTCGCGACCGTCGTCGACGACCTGGAGGCACTGCTCGCCCCGCAGCTCGCGGCGAAGGGGCTCGCGTTCGTTCACCACGCATGCGCGCCGGCACCCCCGGCGCCGCCGTGGGTGGTGCGGGCCGACGCGGAGAAGCTGCGGCAGCTTCTCCTCAACCTCCTCACGAACGCCATCAAGTTCACGGAGCCGGGTGGGCAGGTGATGCTCGTGTGCGAGTCGGACGCCGACGCGGGGGTGGTGCGGCTCGTCGTGCGCGACACCGGGCGCGGGATCGAGGCCGAGCACCTGGCGCGCATCTTCGAGCCGTTCGTGCAGGTGGACCGGCACCGCACCCCCGCGAGCCAGCAGGGCGTCGGACTCGGTCTGGCGATCAGCCGCGACCTCGCCCGCGGCATGGACGGCGACCTGACGGCGGAGAGCACGCCGGGGCAGGGGAGCACGTTCACGCTGACGCTCCCGGCCGCTACCCCAATGGACTGAGTCACATGCGTTCCGATGTGACGCGGCTCACATAAGCCGGCCGGCGATCCGGGTATTCTCTCGCGTCTTCAGAGGGGATCGGGAGGCCGCGGTATGGGCACGCTGCTGAGCACGGTCGCCGGCTGGGTCGAGGCCGGGGTCGTCTACGGGGTGGTGGTGATCGGATCGCTGCCGCTGTACGCACTGATGCTCTTGCATCCGCCGCGCGGCACGCGGCGTCGGGCGCGGCCGCGTTAGGCCGTCGGCCGGGTGGCGTCCGTCGTCACCGGCCCGCAGGGGACGCCGATGTGGTCCACCGCATCCATCGCGACGCGCATCCACCGCGCGGCGAGCCAGTCGGCCGCCACGGGCACGTTCGATCCCGACGCGACGCCGTGCATCACCGTCCCGATGATGAGCCGCCCGTCGAGCGCGCAGTGACGCCCGAGTCGCACGACCGCGGCGCACACCCGCACGATCGCCGGCTCCGCGTCGAGCACCGCCTCCACCGTCGGCACGCCGGTGCCCCGCTGCATGATCTTGATGAACTCGAGGCGGAGCACCTGCAGCGGCTCGTTCAGCTCGGCGGCGATCATCGGCACGGTTAGGCGGGAGGCAGCGGTCGTGGAGACGCTGTGCTGATTTGGCTCCCATGCACGCGCGTGTCAATGCCGCGGGCGCGCGCTACCGGGTCAGCAATCCCGCGTCGAGGACGAGTGACGCGCCCGTCACGTATCGCGCCTCGTCGGAGGCGAGGTAGAGCACTGCCGCGGCGACGTCCTGCGGCTCGATCCACGGCACGGGCAGCAGGTTGCCGGCCGAGCGCTCGGCGATCGCCTGCGGCGTCGTGCCTTCGAGCTCGGCGAGGCCGTCGTTCATCGGCGTGTTGACGCCGGTGGGATGGATCGCGTTCACGCGCACGCCGTGCGGCGCGAGCTCGATGGCCCACGACTTCGTGAGCCCGGTGAGTCCCCATTTCGACGCCGCGTAGTGCGACAGCCGTCCCATGCCGCGCAGCCCGGCGACGGAGGAGTTGTTGACGATGACGCCGCGCCGCTGGCGGATCATCACGGGGATGACCCGCCGCGCGACGAGCCACGCGCCCTTGAGGTTGATGTCGAGCATCGCGTCCCACGCGTCCTCGGTGAGCTCGTGGGCGAGGCCGTAGGCGCAGATGCCGGCGTTGTTGAACAGGACGTCGATGGTGCCCAGGGTGCGCACCGTCTCGTCGACCGCGGCAGTGACCGCGGCGTCGTCGCGCACGTCGCCGGCGAACGTCAGGCAGCGTGCGCCTAACGCCTCGCACTCCGCGGCGAGCGATCGCAGATCGTCGGACGTCCCCATGCCGTAGCCGGGGTAGGCGAGGGGCTTCGCGACGTCGAACGCCGCGACGCTGGCGCCCTCGCGCGCGAACGCGAGCGCCGTGGCGCGCCCCTGCCCGTGCGCCGCGCCGGTGACGAACAGCACGCGGTCGCGGAAGCGACCCTCAGGCGCCGGCATGTCAGGCGCCGGCATGTGCGCGCTCCCGCCGGTAGGGCTCGAGGTAGCCGTCGAGCGGCACGCCGAGCGCGTTGTTGACGACGTTCGTCGCGATCATGAGCGCGCCGAACGCGGTGAGCGCGACGAGCTGCGCGTCGGTGTAGCGCGCGCGGAGCGGCGCGAACACGTCGTCCGGGACGCGGTGCTGGTCGCGGGCCATCGCGCGCCCGAACGCGACGATCTCGGCCTCCGCGTCGGAGAGCGCGAGCCGGTCGGGATCCTCGCCGGAGTCGATGAGGATGCGGCGGAAGAACGTGGAGCAGATCAGGCAGTCGGTCTCCGCCGACACGGCGTGCGCGAAGATCGTCGTGAGGCGGTCGCCGAGGAACGGGCGCACGGTGTCGCGGAGGTCGTACCACGTCATGAGCGCGCGGAACGCCGGCACGGAGTGGAGCAGCGTACGCTTCATGTTCGTGATGCGTCCGACGTGGGCCGCGTGGTCGTCCGCGGCGGCGCGGGCGTCGGTGGGCGCGTGGTCGAGGTCGAGCGGGGCGATGCGCATGGTGGATCCGATCGCGGGTGCGATCCGAAAGCTGCACCGGGCGGCGGTGCCGCGACAGCCCGCGTCCAGGACGGTCATTCCCTTGACATTCGAGGAAATGCGTCGCATCGTGTCCTCAAACTTCTAGGGAATGACGCATGCCGACCACCGCCACCCAGCTCGGCCTCCTCCAGGGCACGCTCGACGTGCTCGTGCTCAAGGCGCTGTCGTGGGGCCCGCAGCACGGCCACGCCGTCGCGCGCCTGATCCGCAGCTCCACCGACGGCGCGTTCGAGGTGCTCGACGGCTCGCTCTACGCCGCGCTCCACCGCATGGAGGAGCGCGGGTGGGTGGAGGCGGAGTGGGGACTCAGCGACCGGGGAAAGCGCGCGAAGTTCTACCGCCTCACCGCGTCCGGCCGGCAGCAGCTCCGGGCCGAGGTCTCGGCGTGGCAGAAGTACGCGGTCGCCGTGGGCAAGATGCTCGGCGCCGTCGCCCAACCCGCCTAACGGGAGCCCGCCATGCCCACGCCCAAGCCGCCGCTCTGGCGACGCTATCTCCGCTTCTGGGGCGCGAACCCGGCGCAGGATCTCGACGACGAGTTCCGCTTCCACCTCGACACCGAGATCGAGGAGCTGGTCGCGGCCGGGATGTCGCCGGAGCGCGCGCGGGCCGCCGCGCTCGCGAAGTTCGGCGACGTGGAAGCGGCGCGCGCCGATTGCCGCGCGTCGGACGAGCGGCGCGAGGCGCGCGCCCAACGGGCCGCGTCGCTCGACGTGCTGCGCCAGGACGTGAAGCACACGTGGCGGTCGTTCCGACGGCGCCCGCGCTTCCTCGCCGCCGCGGTGCTCACGCTCGCCATCGGCATCGGCGCGAACACCGCGATCTTCAGCGTCGTGAACGGCGTGCTGCTGAGCGACCCGGGCTACCGTGATCCCGACCGGCTCGTGCTGCTCTGGCAGACGGCGCGCGACGTGCCGCAGATCGCGGTGTCGTATCAGGACTTCCTCGACTGGCAGCAGCGCACGCGGAGCTTCGAGGGCGGTGGCGCGGGCCTCGCCGCCGTGAACGGCTACGAGTCGTTCACGCTCACCGGCGTGGCCGAGCCGGAGCGCCTCTCGGGCGCGCTGACGACGGGGAACATGTTCCGCGTGCTCGGCGTGAGCGCCGCGCATGGCCGCACGCTCACGCCGGCTGACGAGGCCGCGGGGGCCGAGCCGGTCGCGGTGCTCACCGACAAGTTCTGGCGGCGTCGCTTCGCCGGCGACGAGCGCGTCGTCGGCCGCACCATCCTGCTCGACGGGCGGAGCTACACGATCGTCGGCGTGATGCCGCCGTCGTTCCGCTTCGGCGGCGTCGACGTGTGGGTGCCGATCGGGCAGTTCGCGCACGAGGAGCGCTTCGCGTCGCGCAGCAACCACCCGGGGCTCACCGGCATCGGGCGGCTGCGGCCGGGCGTCACGCTCGACGCGATGAACGCCGACCTGGCGCGCGTGTCGGCGCAGATCCACAAGGAGCATCCCGAGACGGACGGCATCGGCGCCGCCGGCACGTCGCTCGAGGAGATCACCGTCGGCGGCGTGCGCCCCGCGCTGCGCATGCTGTGGGCGGCCGTCGGGCTCGTGCTGCTCATCGCCTGCGCGAACGTCGCGAACCTGATGCTCGGCCGCGTGGCCGAGCGGCGGCACGACTTCGCGCTGCGCGCGGCGATCGGCGCGGGGCGGCGGCGGCTCGTGCGGCAGGCGCTCACGGAGAGCGTGGTGCTCGCGCTGTTGGGCGGCGCGCTCGGCGTCGCGCTCGCGTGGGCCGGCGTGAAGCTGCTGCTCGCGCTGGAGCCCGCGAACCTGCCGCGGCTCTCCGCGATCCGCGTGGACGGCGTGGTGCTCGCGTTCGCGCTCGGCGTGTCGCTCGTCACGGGGCTGCTGTTCGGCGTGGTGCCGGCGCGCATGCTGGCGCGGAGCGATCCGATCGGCACGCTGCGCGAGGCGGGGCGCGGCGCGGTGGGCACCGGCCGGCGGCGCGGGCTCGCCGCGGGGCTCACGGTGACCGAGGTGGCGCTCGCGCTCGTGCTGCTCGTGGGCGCGGGGCTGCTGCTCCGCAGCTTCGCGAAGCTCACCGGCGTCGCGCCGGGATTCGACCCGCGGCACGTCGTGGCCGGGCTCGTGGAGCTGCCGAAGGCGCGCTATCCCGACGACGCGTCGCGGCGTCGCGCGTTCGACGAGCTGCTGCGGCGCGCGGCCGCGGTGCCGGGCGTGGAGGTGGCGGCGTTAGGCAGCGACCTCCCGGTGAACAGCGGGTGGCAGACGACGGTGACGTTCGAGGGCGTGACGTTCCGCGAGGGGAACCCGCCGCTGCTCGACGCGACGCTGGCGTCGACGGGCTTCTTCCGCGCGCTCCGGGTGAAGCTGCTCGAGGGCCGCACGTTCGAGCCGGCCGACGATGCGTCGCACCCGCGCGTCGCGGTGGTGAGCGCGCGCGTGGCGCGGCGGGTGTTCGGCGCATCGAGCGCGGTGGGGCGTCGCATCAAGCAGGGGCCACGCGAGTCGGACGCGCCGTGGATCACGATCGTCGGCGTGGTGGACGACGTGCGCAACGACGGCCTCGCGACGGAGCCGCGCGGCACGCTGTACTTCCCGTTCGATCAGTCGCCCGGGAGCTCGTCGTGGGTCATCGTGCGCACGACGCTGCCGGCGGGGCGCGTGGTGCCGGCGCTGCGGCGCGAGCTCGCGGCGATCGACCGGGACCTGCCGCTGTCGGAGGTGCAGACGCTGGAGGACGCGCTGTCGCGCACGGTGTCGCAGCCGCGCTTCTCGATGCTCATGCTCACGATCTTCGCCGGCGCCGCGCTGCTGCTCGCCGCGGTGGGGCTGTACGGCGTGATCGCGACCGGCGTCGCGCAGCGGCAGCGCGAGATCAGCGTGCGTATCGCGCTCGGCGCGCGCCCGCGCAGCGTGGTGCGGTGGGTGGTCGGCCAGTCGCTCCGGCTGACGGTCGTCGGCATCGCGATCGGCGCGGCGGCGGCGTACGCGTCGGGGCGCGTCCTCGCGTCGCTGCTCTACGAGGTGCGTCCGACCGACCCGCCGGTGTTCGTCGCGGTGGCGGTGCTGCTCGCCGCTGTGGCCGTGGTGGCGGCGCTCGTGCCGGCGATGCGCGCGGCACGCACGGATCCGGCGGCGGTCATTCGCGAGACCTGACGGCGGGACTCGGGACTCGGGACTCGGGACTCGGGACTCGGGACTCGGGACTCGGGGGGGACGAGTTCCGAGTCCCGAGTCCCGAGTCCCGACTCCCGCTGTCAGGTCGTAAGTTGACAGCCATGTCGCTCACGACCCGCGTGCTCGTCGCGCTCGTCCTCGGTCTCGCGCTCGGCGTCCTCGTCTCCGCGGTGGGCTCGCCGGCGCTCGTGCGCGCGGCGGGGGCGATCGAGCCGCTCGGCACGTTGTGGATCAACGCCATCCGGATGGTCGTGATCCCGCTCGTCGTCGCGAGCCTCGTGGTGGGCGTGGCGTCGTCGTCGGACACGCGGTCGGTGGGACGGATCGGAGGGCGCGCGCTCGTGGTGTTCGTCGTCGCGCTGCTCGTCGGCGGCGTGTACGCGGTGCTTGTCGCCACGCCGCTGCTGCGGCTCGTGCCGTTGTCGCCGGCCGCGACGTCGGCGCTGCGGGCGAGCGCCGCGTCGACGGCCGCGGTCGCGCGCGAGGGCGCGACGAAGATCCCTACGGCCGCGCAGTGGCTCGTGGATCTCGTGCCCCCGAATCCCGTGAAAGCCGCGGCCGACGGCGCGATGCTGCCGCTCATCGTGTTCACGCTGCTGTTCGCGCTCGCCGCGTCGCGCCTAACGGCGGAGCGGCGGGCGCCACTCGTCGGCTTCTTCCATGCGGTGGCCGACGCGTCGCTCGTGCTCGTGCGGTGGGTGCTCGCGGTGGCGCCGATCGGCGTGTTCGCGCTCGCGCTGCCGCTCGCCGCGCGGTTGGGTGCCGCGGCGGCGGGCGCGGTGGCGTCGTACGTCGTGATCACCGCCGCGGCGACGACGCTGTTCATGCTGCTCGTGCTGTACCCCGCCGCGGTCGTGCTCGGGCGCGTGCCGCTCGGCCGCTTCGCGCGCGCGGCGCTTCCCGCGCAGGCGGTGGCGTTCAGCTCGCGGTCGTCGCTCGCCGCGTTGCCGGCGATGATCGAGACGGCGCGCACTCGGCTCGCGCTGCCCGAGGCGGTGACGACGTTCCTGCTGCCGCTCGCCGCGGCGACGTTCCGCGTGGGCGGCGCGGTCGGGCAGACGATCGGCGCGCTGTTCCTCGCGCGCCTCTACGGCGTCACGCTCGACGTCGAGGCCATGCTCGCGATCGTCGCGACGGTCGTGGTGATGACGTTCAGCATCCCCGGCGTGCCCGCGGGCTCGGTCATCGCGATCGTGCCGGTGCTGCTCGCGGCGGGCATTCCGGTCGAGGGGCTCGGCATCCTCATCGGCGTGGACACGATCCCGGACATGTTCCGCACGACGACGAACGTCACCGGCGACCTCGTGGCGGCGACGATCGTGGGGGGCAGGGGCGGGGCGACTCCACGGACGAGTTTCCGTGGGACTGAAGAAGGACTGAAGGAGGACTGAAGAAGGAGAACACCAACGAGTCGTTGGTCCTTCTTCAGTCCTCCAAGAACACGTACGTGGAGTCCCGACGGGCGCGACTGGCACTTCCGCCCGCCCACCGCCGTAAGGGAATCCGTCACTCCAGTGGAGAGGCTGATGACGGAGTCGTACCAGCCCGACGTCCCGCGCCGGATCGTGCTCTGGGGCGCGACGGGCGCGGGGAAGTCGACGTACCTCTCGACGCTCGTGTTCTACCACCGGCAGCCCGCCGACGAGCGGCGGCTGTGTGTGCTGCCGGCCGACGCCGTGACCGCGGAATGGGTCACGCGCCAGGTGCGCGCGCTGCGCGGCGACGGCCCCGACGCGCGCGCACAGACCCGCGAGGCGCGCGAGCTGCGCTTCCAGCTCTACGACCTGCCGGCGCGCGCCGCGTCTCGCTTCCACGATGCCGCACGGCGACCGTCGCGGCGACTCGGCGAGCTCGCGGTGTGGGACGTGCCCGGCGCGACGTACGACGGCGCGCCGCCGCCCGAGATGCTCGACGCGATGCTCGACGCGGCCGGGATCGTGCTGCTCGTCGATCCCGGCCGTCATGCCGAGCGCGGCGACGGACGCCGGGCCGTCGACGATGCGGCGGCGTATTACACGTCGTTCTTCCAGAGCACGCTCGGCGCGCTCGTGCTGCGCCTGCGCGCGCGCGCCGGCGGGCGCCCCGATCCGCGCCTCGACGAGCAGAATCGGCTGCGCATCCCGGTCGCGGTGTGCCTCACGAAAGCGGACGAGCACGAGATGCTGCGCGCCGACGAGAGCCGGCGCGTGCAGCTCCGCGAGATCGTCGGCGAGAGCGCGGGACTGCTCGAGACGTCGCTCACCACGCACACCGTGATCGCTATCAGCGCGCTCGGCCGCGCGCTCGAGAAGCGCGACGGGCGCGACGTGCTCGTCGGCGACCCCGAGCCGTGGAATGCGCTGCGCCCGCTGCGGTGGGTGCTCGAGCACGGCGCCCCGCGCCCCGCCGCGCCGCTTCCCGATCCGAGCGCCGCACCGACGATCGAGGTCGCGCGCGCCGTCCGCCCGGAGGTCAGCGCATGACGACGGTCCCGCTGGCCGGAGCGCCCGACTACGCGCCGTCCGCGCCCGGCGCGCCTAACGGGCCGAACGAGGCGCCCCCGTTCGCCGGCACCGCGCGCGCCGTGTTCGGCCTCGTCGACGACCAGTACGCCGTCGTCGCGCACTCGCCGAACCTGACGCCGGAGGCGGCGCACGCGCTCTGTCGCGCGGTGAGCATCGGCGACCCGACCGTGCCGATCGACGGCGCGCTGTCGTGCCTCGACGTGCCGGGGTGGGGGATCGTCTGCACGCGCTACGCGACGCTGCACGACGCGCGCGGGCGCCTCGCGCTCGTGTCCGACAGCGTGGCGATCGACCGCGCGACGTTCCTCGCCCTGCGCGCCGATCCGTTCCGGTGCATGCCGCGCCGCCAGGAGCTCGCCGGTGTCGACGCGCCGCGTGCGCTGGACGTGCCGCGCTTCGCGCCGAGCACCCCGGCCGCCGAGATGGCGCGGCTGGCCGAGGCGCGGCGCGCGGTGGACGAGATGCACGAGCTGCGGCCGCTGCTCGCCGCGCTGCTCGCCGGCGACCGCGTGCTGTGGGTGTCGCCCGCCGCGCCGCTCGTGGGGCTGCTGCAGTGCGTGGTGCTGCTGCTCCCGCCGACGCTCCGCACGCTCGTGACGTTCCAGACTGCGGCCACGCGCGCGCCTCGCAGCATGCCGCGCCTCACCGGCGCCGACCGGCGCTACGCGGAGCTGGGCACGGTCGAATGGACGCGCGAGCTGCCGCGCGAGATCGGCCTGGCCGACGCGCGCGCCGACGCCGCGGCCGACGCGCTGCTCGCGCTCGACGGCGACGCGCTGCTCGCCGCGCACGCGCTGTACGAGGACCTCGCGCCGGCGACACCGCAGCCGCGCGCCCTGCTCGTCGAGGTGGAGCGCGTCGCGCGTCTCGGCGCGCACGCGACGGCCCGCAGTCGCGGCGACGCGGCCGGGGCGCTGCGCGCGGCGGCGCGCGCCGACGATGCGCGCGAGCGCGAGCGGCTCGCCCGCGCGACGCTCGCCGCGTTCGCGCCCGAGGCGTTAGGCGCCGCGCTCGTGGCCGTGCTGGCCGAGCGGAGCGCCGACGCGTACGCGCTCGGCGCGCGACTCGTGACGGAGCTGCTGCGCGAGGAGGCCGGCGCCGACGGCGCGGTCGCGTCGCGCGTGCTCGATGCGGTGCTCGGCGGATGCGATCGGCTGCGCTGGGCAGGCGACACGGCGGCGCGCGACGCGCGGGCGGCCGTCGCCGTGGTGGCCGCGCGGCGCGGCGACGGCGAGCGGCTGGTGCAGCTCGCCGACGTGGACGCCTCGTACGAGGTAGGGACGACGCCGTGGCGCGGAAGCGCCGCGTCCCGGCTCACCGGCACCGTGGTGACCGCGCTCGTCCACGCGCGCGACGGCGACGCCGAGGCGGCCGTCGCCGCGCTCGACGCGATCGGCGCGCTGGCGACGACGCTCGCCGGACCCGCGCGCCGCGACGCCGCGGGGCTCGCGCTCGCCGTCGCGGCACGCGCCGTGGCGACGTGCGCGCGCGCAGCCTCGGACTCTGGCACACCGGACCGACTGCGCAGGCTCGCCGAGTCGCTGCTCGGCTTCTGGGCGCGCGTGGCGCCCGGCGATGCGCGCGGCGAGGCGGTGCGCTGGCTGCTCGACGATGCGGACACGCGCGCGCTTTCCCCGCACGACGAGGGCGCCGCGATGCGCTCGCTCACGAGCGCACCGCGCGACGAGCGCGCGGGATGGCTCGGCGCCGCGACGCTGCGCGCGCTCGCCCACGGCACCGACGTCGGCGCCGTCGTCGCGGTCGCCGAGTCGCTGCCCGCCGACGCGACGTTAGGCACCGTGCTCGGCGCGCTGCTCGGGCGTGCCGCGCTCGATGGGCCCCCACTCGGCGGACGGTGGCCGGCGCTGCTCGCGCACGTCGACGTCGATGCGCGGCGCGTGCTCCTCGCGCGGTCGCTCGCACGCGCGACGACCGATCCGATCGCGCTCGACGAGCTCGCGGCGACGTGTGCGGCGCTCGCGGACCTCGACTACCGCCTCGATGCCGCGGCGGCCGATGCCGCGGCGCCGTCACTGGCCCGTTGGGCGGCGACGCTGCCGCCGACGCGCGCCGGCGCCGCAAAGCTCGGCGCCGCGCTCGCGCTGCTCGGTGAGCTCGCCGACGCCGACGCGGCGTCGTCGCTGGCCGCCGCCGTCGTGCACGACGCGCCCGAGGCGCTGCGCTCGCTCGTGCAGCTCCGACGGCTCGCCGCGAGCGCGGCCGAGGTGGAGGCGACACGCGAGCCGAGCGCGTGGGCCGTGCGGCGCGCGGCGCTGCGCACGCTCCGCCGCAGCGACGAACTGCTTCCCGCGCAGCGCGCGCTGTTGCGCGCGTTCCTCGGCGCGCCGGACGATGCGCGCCCGTGGTGGCGTGCGCTGCTCGGGCGCCGAGGCCGGGAGGACGGACGATGACGCTCCCCGACGCGACGCTGGAGCACGGCGTCACCCTGTGGGGCGCGCCCGGGGCGGGCAAGAGCGGACTGTTAGGCGCGCTCTACGCCGCGTCGCTCGCCCCGGATGCCGACGGCTGGTCGGCGCACCCGAAGGACGCCGAGGACGCGCTCACGCAGGAGCGGCTGAAGGACGCGTACCTCGGTCTGCGCGGGCGCACGAACACGAAGACCGGCATGCCGGCCGCCGGCGAGTATCCGCCGCTGCGGGTGCTGCTGCGCCGTCGTCGCGGCGGGCGGCAGGTCGGCGCGATGCGCGTCGCGCTCGTCGACCCGGCGGGCGAGTTCTCCACGCAGCTCGAGCTCGGGACGACACGCGAGGGGCGCTCGCTGTTCGCGCGGATCGCGCGCGGCGGCGGCGTCGTGTGGCTCGTCGAGCCGGGGCAGCGGCCGCACGACGTGGGCGCACGCATGCTCGCGCTGCAGCACCTCGTCGCGCTGCTCGAGGCGAGCGGCGGCCGACAGCTCGGCATCCCGGTCGCGCTGTGCCTCAGCAAGGTCGACCAGCTGCCCGACGCCGAGCGCGCCGCGGCGCGCGCGGATCCGGCCGCCGCGCTCCGCGCGCATCTCGGCGAGACGACGTTCACGTGGTTCGAGGCGGCGTGTCCCGCGATGCGGTGCTTCGCCGTCACCTCCGCGGGAAGCGTGGAGGGCCGCGTCCAGCCCGAGGGGCTCGATCCGGTGTTCGACTGGCTCGCCGAGCTGTCGACGCCGCATCCGACGGTGCGCGACCGTGTCGCGCGCGCGAAGGAACTGTTAGGCACCGCTCGTCCCGTCGTGCGCGCGTCGGTCGCGCTCGCCCTGCGGAACCGCGTCGTGCAGGTCGTGCTCGTCGCCGCCGCGGCGGTGACGGTCGGCGCGGCCGCCGTGCAGCTCGTGCCGGTGGCGAAGCACATGCTCGCGCGGCCGGTACGCGCGCTCGAGTCGCTGCCGCGTGACAGTGCGGGCGGCGCGGTCGCACGCACCGCGACGGGCGAAGTCGCGCGCGCGGCGCTTCCCGACGGCCAGGCGCTCGCGCGACTCCGCGACGCGCGCGGCGCCGCGAACCGTGGCGAGTGGCGCGACGCGGTCGACGCGCTCGCCAACCGGGTGCCGCCGCCGGCGCTGCGCTTCGCGTGGGACTCGCTGTACGTCGTCGCCGCGCTGCAGGCCGCGGCCGACGAGAGCGACGCGACGGTGGCGCGCGGGCTGCGCGAGGCGGCGCGCGCGCGGGCGACCGACGCCGTGCGGCGCGGGCCGGCAGGGAGCCGCCGGCTCGTCGGTCTCCGCTTCGCGCGCGGCGTCGCGTGCGTCGACGGCGGGCTCGCGTGCCCGCTCGCCGACGTGCGCGCCGACTTCACGTGGGCGCTGTTAGGCCCGCCGCCGATGCGGCGCGAGGCGCGGCTCCGGCTCGCGACGCTCGACGCGGGAGGTGCGCCGTGACGCTCGCCCTCGCGATCCTCGCCTGCCTCACGATCACCGCGCTCGCCGCGCTGTGGGCGGCGCGCAGCGGCGCGCGCTGGCGCCCGCTGCAGACGCTCGTCGTCGCGCTCGCGCCGCTCGCCGCGCTGGCGCTGCTCGTGCGCCAGGCGCCGCCGCGCGCCGGATGGGCGCTGCGCGTCACTGGCCAGTACGCGCCGATCGCGGACACGGTGCTCGTGGGCGGCACGCCGGCCGCCGACGTGCGGCTGCCGGTGTCGACACCCGGCGTGGGCGGAGCGCTCGTGCGGCTCTGGTACGACCATGCAGCGCACGCCGTTCGCGTGCGCGTCGACTCCGGCGTCGCGCCGGTGTCGCTCGACGGCGCGCCGGTGAACGCGGCGCCGCTCGCGCACGGCACGCGCGTCACGCTGACGTCCGCGCCGCGACTCGTCGTCACCGCGGCGATGCCGATGTGGCCCGCCGGCTGTCTGCTGCGCGTCGAGCGGCTGTGCGGCGAGCGTACGCTGATCGTGCACGACGGCGCGAACGTCGCGCGGATCCCGGTGCGCGTCGGGCGCGCGGGCGTGCCGGCGGGCGCCCTCGGCGACCGTCGCCTGTCGCGCGCGCCGTTCGCGCTCGTGACGGCGGCGCGTCGCGTGTGGATCGTCGCGAGCCCCGCGGGCCCCGTGCGCGTGAACGGACACCCGGTGCCCGGCGCCGCCTCGGCGCGCGCCGGCGACGGCCGGTGGCCCGAGCTGCGCGTCGGCGTCGGCATGCTCGCCGAGGGGCTGCGCGTGCATCCGGACACGCTCGCGAACCGGGTGTCGCTCGACTTCGTGGGGCGCACGCGCGGCGACCGGTGGTCGCTCGGCACGTCGAGCGGGCGCGTCGTGCACCGCGTCGTCGCGGCGACGCGCGCTGGCCCGGGAACGCTCCGGCTGCTCGACCTCGACGCCGCGGCGCCGTTAGGCCCACGCGCCCGCCCGTACGCCGGCGCCCTGGAGTGGACGGGCCGCGAGTTCCGCTGGCACGTCGCCGGATCGTCGCGCGTCCTGCGGCCCAACGCGGTGGAACGCTTCCCCGGCGTCGGTGCGCCGGTGGCCGAGCGCGGACACCTCGTCCGGATCGAGGCGCCGGGCGCGGCCCGTGGAGCGCTGCTCGCCGCTGGGGCGATCTGGGCCGCGGGCGCGCTGCTGCTGGCCCTCGCGGCGCCCGGCGGCGCGTTGCGCGTCGCGGTGCTCGGCCTCGCGTACCTGCTCGCACTCGTGCGCATGGCGCTCGCATGGCGCGTGAGCGCCGCGCCGCCGTACAACGCCGAAGCGCTGCCGTGGGCGGCGCTGTTCCTGGCGACGTTCCCGCTGCTCGTGTTCCTGCTCGAGCGGTGGCCGAGCGCGGTGGGGCGCGGACGCGAGCGGATCGCCCGCGCGCTGACGCCGGCGGGCGGCAATCCGTTAGGCGTGCTCGGCGCGCGTCCGGCCGCGGCGGTCGCGGCGCTGCTCGCGCTCGCGGCGGTCGTCGGCGCGCTCGTCGTCGCGGCCGGGCCGCTGCGCCTCGCCGGGACGCACCTCATGCTCGGCCTGTTCGTGCTCGGCGCCGGCACCGTGGGGCTCCTGCTGCTGCAGCGCGTGCTCGTCGCCGGCGAAGCCGGCGCGTTCGTGCACGCGTCGCCGGTGGGGATGCTGTCGCCGCGCGCGGAGCGCGGCTTCGGCGCGCGGCAGATGTGGCGCGCCTTCACCGCGCTGCTCGTCGTGCTCGGGCTCTACGTCGCGCTCGCGTGGTCGATCCGCGGCGTGCCGTCGCCGCTGCTCGCCGTCGGCTACGCCGCGGGGGCCGCGCTCGCGTACGCGTTCGTGTGGGCGCGCGAGCGGGTGCGTCCGCGCGTCGAGCCGCGTCGGCTCGCGACGTGGGTGGGCGGCGCGTCGCTCGGCGCGGCGGTGGTCGCGTTCCTCGCGACGAGCGTGGTGCGACCGCACGCCGTGGCGCTGCCGCTGCTCGTCGCCGGCATGGTCGGCGCGGCGACGGCGGCGGCGGGTGCGGCGGCGCTGCTGCCGCTCGCGCGTCCGCTGCGCGGGTGGCCGTATCGCCGCGCCGACGTGCTGCCGCCGTTAGGCTTCGCGCTGCTGCCGGTGGGGCTCATCTTCGTCGCCGGATGGACCGGGCTGCGGCGCGTCGCGATCACCGTGGGCTACGCGCTCGCCGTCGCCGCGCTGCTGCTCGTCGTGCGCGTGTTCGCCGCGTGGTGGCACCGCGAGACGGGACTGCGCGTGCGGCAGCAGCTCGGCGCCGCGCCGGAGCGGCTGTCGCGCATGCTGCTTTTCGGGCCGCTGCTCGCGCCGCTCGTCGTGTACCTCGCGTACGGCGTGGTCGACCGCGGTCTGCTGCTCCTGCTGCTCGCGGCGGTGCTCGTCGCCGGGACCGTGGCCGCGGCGACCGTGGGACGCGCGGCGCTCGCCGCGGCGGCGACGGCAGTCGTCCTCGTGCTCGGCGTGCTCGTGCCGCGCGCGGTGTCGGTCGACGCGAGCGCGCTGGCGACGCGGCCGATGTCGCTCGCCACGCCGCAGATCCGCTACGCCGCGGTGCGCGCGCCGGACGCGCTCGGCCACCAGCTCGCGCTCGCCCGCGAGGAGACGGGGCGCGAGACCGTGAACACGCTGCAGCAGACGTGGGGCATGCGCGCCCACGCGGCGAACGGCGGCACCGCGGGCGGCGGGCTGTTCTCGCTGCCGTTCGACGGCGCGGCGATCCCCGAGGAAGTCGCGCTCACCGACAACGCGTTCTCGGTGTTCGTGCTCGGCGAGCACGGCTTCGTCGGCGGGGTCGCGGTGCTCGCCGCGTTCGTCGCGTTCGGGCTCGTGCTGCTGCTCGCCGCGCGCGTCGCGGCGCGTCGCGTGGAGACGGCGCACCTCGCGCTGCTGCTCGCCGGCATCGCCGCGTACGTCGTGCTGCCCGCGCTGTACATGGCGGCGGCGAACGTGGAGCTGCTCCCGCTCACCGGACAGAACTTCCCGCTGCTCGGCCTCCGCTCGGGCGCCGACGTCGCGTTCGTGTCGTGGCTCGCCGCGCTCGCCGTCGTGGCGCTGCCCGCCGCGCCGCGCGACGACGATCCGGAGCGCGAGGAGGTGCGGCGCGGCGACCTGCGGCGGCTGCGGCTCACGTTAGGCACCGTGGGGGCGCTCGTCGTCGCGGCCGCGGTGAGCGTCTCCGCCGCGGCGTGGCGCGCGACGCACGCGGAAGTGCCGACGTTCGGGCTCGACGCGCTGGCCGACGACCTGCGCGAGCTGGTGCGGCGCGGTGATCTCGTGCGGCAGGGCGACACGCTCGCGGTGGCGACGGCGTCGTCAGGCAAGGCCGGGCTGCGCGACGGGGACCTCGTGCGCGCGCTCGTGCAGCGCAGCAACGCGTTCGCGCGCGGCACGGCGGCGCCCCGCGCGACGTGCCTGGACCGCGTGCCGTGGCTCACGTGGAGCGGCGAGGCCGCGGTGCGCGTGAACGACGCCGGCTGTCGGCTCGGTGGGCCCGCGGCCGGCGAGCGGTGGCGCGGCGCGCTCGTCGCCGGCGCGGCGTCGGGACAGATCGTCCTCACCGGCCTCGCCGCGCCGATCGTGCTCGGCCCGGGGGGTGCGGCGCGCGCCGTCGCGCGCTGCGGCGGTCCCGCCGATACGATCCGCGCGCTCGCCGTCGAGCTGACGTGCGGCGACGTGGCGGTGGAGGTGCAGGGCGGCGCGCATCCAACGGCGCGGCTCACGGCCGGATCGCTCGCGTCGCTCGACGGCACGCCGCTCGGCCGCGCGCACCGGGCGCTCGCTCGCGGTGCCGTGCTCTCGTTGGGCGCCACGGCGACGCTCGTCGTGGACTCGCTGCCGGGCGGCGCGCTGGGCTTCGCGCGGTGGCGCAACGGCGCCGTGGAGCGCGTGACCGACGGCGCGCCGCCGCTGCTCGCCGCGCTCGACTCGGTGCTCGCGCGCACGATCGTCACCGCGCGCGCCGGGGACGACGCCGACGTCGCGCTCACGCTCGACCCGTCGCTCTCGCACGCCCTGTCGGCCCGCCTCGCCGAGCGGTGCGCGGCGCTCGGCGCGCCGGCCGGCGAGGTGCGACGGTGCAGCGCGATCGTCGTCGATCCCGAGCGCGGCGACGTGCTCGCGGTCGCGTCGTGGCAGCGGCCAGGGCTCGCGCGGCCGCCGTACGAGCCGATCGACGCGAACTTGCGTGCGCACCGGCCCGGTTCCGTCATCAAGCCGATCCTCGCCAGCGCGGTGCTCGCGCGCTATCCCGCGCTCACCACGCTCGAAGTCGCGCAGCCGTCGGACACGTTCTCCGACGCGGCGGGGTGGCCGCTCGGCGGGCGCGCCATGCACGCCGCGCGCAACGGCTGCGACGATCCCGTCATCACCTGGCATTGCTTCCTCCCGAACTCGAACAACCGCTTCGCGGTGACGTTAGGCCTGTTCGGTCTCGCCGAGGAGCCGGCGACGGGCGGGCTGCCGGTGCTGGGCGCGGCGGCCGAAGGCCCGCCGATGACGGTGCGCGGCACGCGGCTCGATCGGCGTCCGGCGCTCCCCGCGAAACGGCCGGCGGCGTATCTCGCGTCGCCGCTGGCGCGCAATCTCGCGCTGCTGTTCGGCGCGCGCGCCGGCCGGCAGACGCCGGGCGCGTTCGACGACGCGCTGTGGCGCGCGGCGCGCGACTCGGGGCTCGTCCGCGGCGGCGCGGCGTGGCAGCGCGTGTCGCCGGCGCTCCCCGAGATGCCGCTCGACGACCGCGCGTTCGCCGACCTGCGGCACGTCGCGGGATTCCTCATCGGCGAGACCGACAACCGGTGGAGCAACGCGGCGCTCGCGCAGGCGGTGAGCCGCATCGCGACGGGGCGCGCCGTGGAGCTGCGCATCGTGCGCCGCATGGGCGCGGTGTCGCTGCCGGCGCCGGCGTTCGACACGCTGCCGTTCGGGCCGGGCCGCGACGCGGTGCTGGAAGGGATGCGCGGCGTCGTGCACCGCGGCACCGCGCGCGACGTCGCGCCGCTGTTCGCCGCGCCGACGCTCGACCTCGTCGGCAAGACCGGGACGCTGGAGAGCGACGCGCTGGAGCCGCTGTCGGCGTTCCTGTGGGCGGGCCGTTCGTCGGCGAAGGGCGCCGCCCTGTGCGCCGCGGCGGGGATCGTCGTCGTGGAGCTCGAGCCCGGCGCCGCCGAGCGGCTGCGCGCCGCGAAGCTGTTCGCCGATGCCGTCGCGCCGTCGCTGCGGGAGGAGTTCGGATGGGGAGGCACGCCGTGTACCCGCGCGCGCTGACACGCCTAACGACGTTGGTCGCCCTCGCCGCGCTTCCCGCGGCGGCCGGCTGTCGCGCGCGCGACACCGTGCGCCGGCTGGTCGGGGCCGAGGGGTCGCGCGCCGCGGTCGACTCGCTCATCGCGCTGCGCAACGAGGTGGAGTATCTGCGCGCGGCGTCGGCGGAGCGCGACACGCTGCTGCAGCAGGTGCGCGAGACCCAGGACTTCATCGACAGCGTCGACACGGACCTCACGCGCCTCGCCGGCCCCGACACGCTGCAGCTCCGTCTCGCCGGCGAGGGCGTCGACTCCGAGCCACCGGTGCGCGAGCTGATGCGGCGCCGCATCCAGCTCGTCGCCGAGCGGCTCGCGCGCAACGAGGCCGAGGCGCGCGAGCGGGCCGAGCGCCTGCGCGACCTCGCGCGGCGCAACGACGTGCTCGAGGCGCGCGTCGCGGAGCTCGACTCGAGCGTGGTGCGCTTCCGCGAGATCGTGCAGGGGCAGCAGGAGCAGATCGCGTCGCTGCTCGCGCGCGTCGACACGCTGGAGAGCGAGAAGGCGCAGCTCACGGCGGAGCGTGGCGCGCTCGCCGACTCGGTGCAGCGGCTCACCGCGCGCGCCGATTCGGTGTTCGTGATCGCGGCGTCGCGCCAGGAGCTGCTGCGGCTCGGCGTGGTGGTGGAGGAGGGCGGCACGCGCGTGCCGCTCGTGGGGCGGCTGAACACGGTGATCGTGCCGGCGCGCGCGCCGCGCGATCGGCTGTTCGCGGTGCTCGATCGTCGACACGACCTCGTGATCCGGCTGCCCAACGGCGACCGGCCGTACCGCATCGTGTCGTCGCACGACCCGGCGCTGCTCGATCCGGCGCAGCCGGGCAACCCGGTGGTGCGCGGGGTGCTGCGCATCGCCGATCCCGACCGGTTCTGGGCGACGTCGCGGTACCTGGTGCTCGTCGAAGAGTGACGACGGCGCCGGGAACGGCGCGGGCGGTGCGGCGCCGACGATACGGCGCGATGCTGCGCAAACGGCGCCAACCGCGCGGCATGGCGCAGTGCCGCGGTGTGAAACGTCGTTTGCGCTTCACGGCGCAGTATCGTCGGCGCCGCATCGCAGCCGCGTGCGCGGCGCCGTCCGCGCCGCTGGCGCAGTCGGGATCGCACCGGTCGTTCACCTTGCAAGACTATGTGAGCGGCGATACGTTGCCCGCGAACCACGATTGGAGGCGCGGGTGGCACGCGACCAGGGAGCGCTGCTCCAGGGCACGCTCGGACTGCTGATCCTGAAGGCGCTCGTCGTGCAGGAGCTGCACGGCTACGGCATCGCGCGGTGGGTGCAGGACGTCACCGGCGACGTGCTGCAGATCGAGGAGGGCTCGCTGTATCCCGCGCTGCGGCGCCTGGAGGACCGCGGGCTCATCTCGTCGCGCTGGGCGATCACCGAGAACAATCGGCGCGCGCGCTGGTACGCGCTCACCCGCGCCGGCCGCGCGCACCTGCGCGAGGACGCGTCGACGTGGCTGCAGTTCTCGCGCGCGGTGACGCAGGTGCTGCGCGCCGAGCCGTCGGTGCTCTGACGCCGATGCGCTTGCGCCGAGTGCTCCGCTTCTGGGGCCCCGACGTCGAGGCCGACGTGGACGACGAGCTGCGCTTCCACCTCGAGTCGTGCGCCGCCGACCTCGTGGCGCGCGGCCACCCGCCGGACGAGGCGCGCCGCCTGGCCCGCGCGCGCTTCGGCGACGTCGACCGCGTGCGCGACTGGCTCCGCACGCACGACCACGACCTGCAACGCCGAGCGAGGAGAGCCGAGTCGATGGAGACGCTCCTGCAGGACCTGCGCTACGCCGCGCGCAAGCTGTGGCAGCAGCCGGCGTTCACCGGCGCGGTGACGCTCGTGCTCGCGTTGGGCATCGGCGCCGCCGCCGCGATGTTCAGCGCGGTCGACGCCGCGCTCCTGCGGCCGCTGCCGTTCCTGCGCGACGACCGGCTCGTGATGGTCGACGACGTCGACATCCCCGTGCGCGAGTTCGCGCGCCCGGCGGGCGTCCCGAAAGCGGCGCCCGACATCGCCGACGTGCGCGCGCTGCGCGGCGTGTTCGCGGCGGTCGCGGCGTACGCGCCGGGTGGGCTCAATCTCACCGGCGGCGACGAGCCCGCGCGCGTGCGCGTCACGCTCGCGACGCGCGACTTCTTCGCGACGATCGGCCGAGCGCCGGCGCGCGGGCGCGGCTTCACCGTCGAGGAGGCGACGCCCGACGGACCGCGCGCGGCGGTGCTGTCCGACGCGCTGTGGCGGCGGCAGTTCGGCGGCGACCCCGCGGTGATCGGCCGCGAGGTGCGGCTGAACGACGTGCCGCACCGCGTCGTCGGCGTCATGCCGCCCGGAGTCGCGTTCCCCGAGCAGACGGAGATCTACCTCCCGCTCACCGAGCCGATGTCGCTCGCGCGGTGGGAGCCGTTCCGCCAGTTCATGCCGACGCGCGTGATCGCGCGCCTCGCGCCCGGCGTGACCGCGCACGCGGCGGGGGAGCGGATGCTCGCGCTCGTGCGTGCGTATCGCCACGCCGGCGGCCCGGGCATGCCGCGCCTCGCCGCCGACTCGCTCGCGCGGCCGCTGCGCGAGGCGCTCGTGGGCCGGCGGCGTACTGCGCTGCTCGTGCTGTTCGCGGCGACAGCGATGGTGCTGCTCGTCGCGTGCGCGAACGCGGCGAACCTGCTGCTGTCGCGCGCCGCCGCGCGCCGCGCGGAGATGACGCTGCGCGCGACGTTGGGCGCCACGCGCGGGCGGCTCGTGCGCCAGCTCCTCGTCGAGTCGACGCTGCTCGCGCTCGCCGGCGCGGCCCTCGGCGTCGCCTTCGCGTTCGCGGGGCTCGGTGCGTTAGGCAGCCTGATGCCGTCGGCGCTCGCCGGCACGGCGCCGCCGCGCGTCGACCTCCGCGTGCTCGGCTTCTCGCTCGGCGTCGCGCTGCTCACGGGGCTCGGCTTCGGGCTGTGGCCGGCGATCGGCGCGTCGCGCGCGGACGCGGCGGAGACGGTGAAGGCCGGCGCGCCGGGCGGCACCGCGCCGCGCGAGGGTGCGCGGCTGCGGCAGGCGTTCGTCGTCGCCGAGCTCGCGCTCGCCCTCATGCTCGCCGTGGGCGCGGGTCTCATGCTGCGCAGCTTCGACGCGCTGCTGGCGACCGACATCGGCGTGCGCGCGGAGCACGCGGCGACGCTCGAGCTGTCGCTCCCGAACGCGCGCTACCGGCAGCCCGCCGCGAGCCGACGCTTCCTTGCCGACGTGCTCGCGCGACTCGCGGCGATGCCCGACGTGCAGGCGGCGGCGTTCGTGAACAACCTGCCGCTCAGCCCCAACCGCGGCATCGGGATCAACGTCACGGCGGTCGGCCGACCGCAGCCGGCGGGCGAGATGGTGTTCGCGTCGCAGAACATCGTGAGCCCCGACTACTTCCGCGCCGCCGGCATCCCGCTGCTGCGCGGCCGCACGCTCGCCGCGGGACTCGACTCCACGCGCCGCGCGGAGCTCGTCGTGAGCGATCGGATGGAGAAGGTCTACTGGCCGGGCGAGGACGCGCTCGGCAAGCTCGTCGCGTTCGGGCGCGACACGCTCGTCGTCGTCGGCGTCGTGGGCGACGTGCGCGCCGGATCGGTGGAGGATGCACCGCCGCCGCAGATGTACCTGTCGATCGATCGCTCGCCGCCGCAGAACGTCGCGCTCGTCGCGCGCGGCCCGGCGTCGGCGGACGTGCTCGCGCGCCGGCTGCGCGACGCGGTGCGCGCGGCGGATCCCGCGCAGGCGGTGTTCAACGTGCGGCCGATGTCCGACGTGGTCGCCGCCGCCGTGGCGCCGCGTCGCACGAACACGCTGCTCATCACGTTGTTCGGCGTCGTCGCGCTCGGGCTCGCGGCGGTCGGCGTGTACGGCGTGATCGCGTACGCGGTGGCGCGTCGCACGCGCGAGATCGGCATCCGCATGGCGCTCGGCGCGCAGCGCGACGACGTGCTGCGGCTCATGGTCGCCGAAGCGATCCCGCTCGCCGGCGTGGGCGTGGCGATCGGGCTCGCCGGCGCGTGGGCGCTGCGCACGGTGATCGCGAGCCTGCTCTACGGCGTGACGCCGGCCGATCCGGCGACGTTCGTCGGCGCGGCGGCGCTGCTGCTCGCCATCGCCGCCGTCGCGACGCTGGTGCCGGCGCACCGCGCGACGCTCGTCGATCCGGCGAGGACGATAAAGGCAGACTGATGATTCGGCGCTGGTGAGGCGGCGCTGATGCTGCGGCTCTGATGCGGCGGCGCTGATACCACGCGTCACCAGCGCCGCCGTTCCAGAACCGACAGTCCTAGCGCCGCCGTTTCAGCGCCGCCGCATCAGCACCTGCTGGTACGCCGTCTGCCTCCCGCCGGGCCATGGCGAACAAGACGGTGGCGGACCACATGGTGGAGCGGCTGCGCGCGTGGGGCGTGCGCCGCATCTTCGGCTACTCCGGCGACGCGATCAACGGCGTCATCGGTGCGCTGCATCGCGTGGGAGCGGGCGAGCCCGGCGCGCCGCTCGAGTTCGTGCAGGTCGCGCACGAGGAGCTCGCGTCGCTCATGGCGACCGCGCACGCGAAGTTCACGAATGAGGTCGGCGTCTGTCTGTGCACCGGCGGGCCGGCGGCGATCCACCTGCTGAACGGGCTCTACGACGCGAAGCTCGACCACGTGCCGGTGGTCGCGATCGTCGGTCAGCAGGCGATGACGGGGCTCGGCGGCGGCGAGCAGCAGGAGACGAACCTGCACACGCTGCTGCAGGACGTCGCGAGCGCGTACGTCGAGGTGCTCGCGACGCCGGAGCAGCTGCGGCACGTCGTCGACCGCGCGTTCCGCATCGCGGCCGGCGAGCGCGCCGTGACGGCGATCATCGTGCCGCACGACGTGCAGAAGAAGCCCGCCGTCGAGGTGCCGCCGCACGAGCACGGGCAGCAACACTCGGCGCCCGGCTGGCTGCCGCCGCGGCTCGTGCCGCGCGACGAGGACCTGCGCCGCGCCGCCGACGTGCTGAACGCGGGACGGAAGATCGCGATGCTGATCGGCGCCGGCGCGCGCGGCGCGGGCGACGAGGTGCTCGCCGTCGCCGAGCGATTGGGCGCCGGCGTCGCGAAGGCGCTGCTCGGCAAGGACGCGGTGCCCGACGACCTGCCGAACGTGACCGGCTCGGTGGGCTTTCTCGGCACCGCGGCGAGCAACCGCATGATGCGCGAGTGCGACACGCTGCTCATGGTCGGCACGTCGTTCCCGTACACGGAGTTCCTGCCGGAGGAGGGGCAGGCGCGCGGGGTGCAGATCGACGTCGCGCCGCGCAACCTCGCGCTGCGCTATCCGGTGGAGGTGCCGCTCGCCGGTGACGCGGCGGAGACGCTGCGCGCACTGCTGCCGCTGCTGCGGCCTAACGACGGTTGGCGCGCACAGGTGGAGGCGTGGACGCGCGACGCATGGGACGCCGCGGACCGGCACGCGATGACCGAGGCCGCGCCGGTGAACCCGCAGCGGCTCGCGCTGGAGCTGATGCAACGCCTCCCCGACGGCTGCATCCTCACCGCCGACTCGGGGTCGTCGACGATGTGGGCCGCGCGGCACGTGCGGCTGCGGCGCGGCATGCAGTTCTCCGTCTCGGGCGGCCTCGCGACGATGGGATGCGCGATCCCGTACGCGACCGCCGCCAAGCTCGCGCACCCCGACCGCGCCGTGATCGCGCTCGTCGGCGACGGCGCGATGCAGATGAGCGGCCTGAGCGCGCTCGTCGACGTCGCGAAGCACTGGCGGCGCTGGGCGGACCCACGTCTCGTGGTGTGCGTCTTCAACAACCGCGACCTGAACTTCGTGACGTGGGAGCAGCGGCTCATGGAGGGCGAGCCGAAGTTCCCCGCGTCGCAGGACCTGCCCGACGTGCCCTACGCCGATTACGCGAAGCTGTTAGGCCTCGGCGGCGTGCGCGTGGAGCGGCCGGAGGACGTGGGCGCGGCGTGGGGCCGGGCGCTCGCCGCCGACCGCCCGTTCGTCATCGACGCCGTGGTGAGCGCCGACGTGCCGACGTTCCCGCCGACGCTGAAGCCGGAGCAGGAGGACACGCTGGCGAAGGCGCTCGCCGAGGATCCGGACGCCGCCGCGGTGCTCGAGCAGATGCAGCGCCAGGAGATCGCACAGAGAGCGTAGAGCGTGGAGCGTAGAGCGTGGAGCGTAGAGCGTGGAGCGTGGAGGAGATAGTTCGCTCCACGCTCCACGCTCCACGCTATCTCGACGAGGTGCGAGGCGTCCCGCGCGGGAGGGGCTCGGGTAGATCGGCGATCACGTACGCATACGCAGCGATCACGCCGACGAGCTTCGCCATGTCGGCCGGATCGAGCTTGTCGGGCGTGTCGGCGTTCGTGTGATGGAACCAGAAGTACTTCGAGCCGTCGACCTCGGGCTCGCCCACCGGCACGCCGAGCTGCGCGAGCGGACCGACGTCGGTGCCGCCGCCGCCTAACGTCAGCGCCGCGGCGTTCATGCGGCCGAGCAGCGCGCCGACCTGGCGCAGGATCGCGACGGCGGAGTCGCTCGCCGTGACGCCCATGCCCAACGGCCGGAACGCGCCGTTGTCGGACTCCATCGCGAACACGTGCTTCGCCGCCTCGGCCGCGTGCGCCTTCGCGTAGCCCTGGCCGCCGCGCGCGCCGTTCTCCTCGTTCGTCCAGCCGACGACGCGGATCGTGCGGCGCGGCGTGAGCCCGAGTCGCTTCAGGAGCTTCACCGCCTCCCACGAGACCGCGACGCCGCCCGCGTCGTCCATCGCGCCCTGGCCGACGTCCCACGAGTCCATGTGCCCGCTCACGATCACGATCTCGTCGGGCTTCTCGCGGCCGACCAGCTCACCGACGACGTTCTTCGACGGCACGTCGGGGAGCACGTGCGCGCCGAGCTTCAGCGTGACCGTGATCGGCTGGCCGCGCTGCTGCATGCGGTGCATGAGCATCGCGTCCTCCACGGTCACCGCGGCGGCGGGAATGCGCGCGACGGTGCTGTCGTAGCGCAGGCCGCCCGTGTGCGGCGTGTTCATGGAGTACGACGCCACGGAGCGCAGCAGCATGGCGACCGCGCCGAGCTTCGCGGCGCGCGACGCGCCGAGCGCGCGGTACATCACCGTCTCGCCGTAGCTCACGAACGGCGCGTCGATGAGCACGATCTTCCCCTTCACGTCCGCCGCGCGGCGCTGCAGCTCGTCGAAGTCGGAGACGACGACGACCGGCGCGGTGATGCCGTTAGGCGGCGTCCCGACGGTGCCGCCGAGGCCGAGGATGGTGAGGCTCTTGCGGCGCGTCGGCGTCACGAGCTCCGCCGACTCGGCGCCGCGCACCCAGTGCGGCACCATCACCGGCTCGCCGCGCACGTTCTGCAGCCCGTCGTCCTTCATGCGCGCGAGGACCCAGTCGAGCGCCTTCTCCAGCGCGTCGGAGCCGGCGAGCCGTGGGCCGAACGTGTCGGTGAGCTCCGCCATGCGCTTCCACGCCGTGCTGTCCTTCACCGCCGCGTCGACGATGCGGTCGACCGTGGCCTGGTACGCGGCGATCGTCGGGCCCGGCGTGACCGGGGGCAGGGCGCCGGCGACCGTGTCGCTGCCGACGTGCAGCTGCGCGGCGCGCGCCGGCGCGTTAGGCGTCTGCGCGGCGAGGGTCGATGCGGCGAGCGTCGTCAGCGCCGCGATGGAAAGAGATCGAGTCATGTCGAAAGATAGTCGCGCCGCGGGACGGGCCACTGGCAGAATCACGCGGAGAACTGCTTTGGCCGTATGAGTTGACCGCAGAGGACGCGGAGGGCCGCAGAGGACTGCCTCTTCCTGCCCTTCTTGAATTGAACCACGGAGGACACGGAGGACACGGAGGAGAACCACTTCAATTGGTTTCCTTCGTGTCCTCCGTGTCCTCCGTGGTTGAAAAAAGCAGTGACGTTCTCTGCGGCCCTCCGCGTCCTCTGCGGTTCGATCACACAGTAGAAGCCTACGCCACCTGCGGCGCCGCGAAGACGGGCGCCGTCACGAGCGCGGTCGCGCCACGGAGGCGCGGCGAGACGCCGGCCGCCTCGGGGATGATCGGCGTCGCGCTCGCGGCGAGCGTCAGCGCGCGCTTCGCGACCTCGGCGTGCACGATCGGCGCGATGCGGTCCCACGCGGCGGTGAGCTCGCCGCCGACGATGATCTGGGCGGGGTTCAGCGCGTTGATCACCGTCGCGAGGCCGACGCCGAGGAAGTGCGCCGTCTCGTCGAGCGCGGCGCCAGCGCGCGCCTCGCCGGCGCGGGCGCGGGCGAGGACGTCGTTCACCGTGAGGCCGCTCGACCGCAGGAGGTCGCGCGTCTGCGCCGGCGAGAGGTCGCGGCCGAGGTAGCGCTTCAGCGTCGCGAGGTTCGAGGTGTACGCCTCGAGACAGCCCTGCGAGCCGCAGAGGCAGGTCGGGCCGTCGAGCGCGATCGGGATGTGGCCGAACTCGCCCGCCGTGTTGCCCTGGCCGCGGACCACCTGGCCGTTCACCACCACGCCGACGCCGACGCCGTCGGAGACGGTGACGTACGCGAAGTCGCTCGTCGGCTCGACGCCGTGCTGGCCGAGCCACATGTGGGCGAGCGCGCAGGCGATCGGCGCGTTCTCGATGAACACCGGCAGCCCCGTGCCGGCGGCGATCGCGTCGCGCACGTCGACGTCGCGCCAGCCGAGCTGCGGGGAGTTCAGGACGCGCCCCGTGCGCTGGTCCACCATGCCCGGCACGACGAGGCCGATCCCCTCGCAGCGGCCGACCGCGCCGTGCTCGCGCAGCAGCCGGCGGATGCGCGTGACGAGCGCCTCGACGAGCGCCGTCGGCTCGACGAGCGTGTCGAACGACTCGGTGGCGACGGGCGTGCCGCCGAAGTCGCCGAGCATGAGGTAGGTGCGCGAGAAGCGGACGTCGACGCCGACGACGAGGCGGTCGCGGGTGCGGACGTAGAGCATCTTCGGCTTGCGGCCGCGCGGGGCGTCGACGGTGGCGCCCTCGTAGATCGACTCCTCGTCGAGCAGCTCGTCGACGAGCGCGGTGACCATGCCGCGGCCGATCGCCATGCGGCGGGCGAGGTCGGCGCGCGAGATCGGCTGGTGCTCCCGGACGAGGTTCAGCAGGATCTGCCGATTGATCTCGCGCGGGGTGGAGCGGGTGGCGCGGACGAAGCGACGGGTGTCGATCTTACGCATGGCGTGTCCGGGCTGCCGAATTGGAGGTACGCCCCCGATGTTGCGGTGTATTGCGGCGGGGGGCGTTCCGTCATAGACTGACGTGCCCTTTTGTTCCGACCAGGAACAATATTGGGCGGCCGCATCGATTCGTCCAGCGCCAGTCGGTCACCGGTCGCTCCCGCTCGAAGATCCGCCGCTCCGCCGCGCGGCGCCGTTCGCGCCCTGCCGCGCCGCTGTCGTCCCTCCGCGGTCCCGGTGCGCGGGGCTCCCCAGGAGATTGTTCGTTGTCCGAGCAAAACGTCGTCGACAGCGCCCGGCCGGCCGCCGCCGGTCGCACCAACGGCACCAACGGCAGCAGCGTCGCCCGCGGCCCCGTCGCGTCGCCGCTCGTGCTCCACCCGGACCGCTTCTTCGATCCGGATCCCGCCATTCGCCGCGTGGCGCGCGCGCTGTACGAGGAGACGCGCACGCTCCCGCTGATCTGCCCGCACGGCCACGTCGATCCGGCGATCCTCGCCACGAACGACGCGTTCCCGGAGCCGACCGCGCTGCTCGTCATCCCCGACCACTACATCTTCCGGATGCTCTACTCCCAGGGCGTCCCGATGGAGGCGCTCGGCATCCCGACGCGCGACGGGACGGTCGAGGAGCGCAGCCCGCGCATGATCTGGCGGGTGTTCGCGAGCCACTACTACCTGTTCCGCGGCACCCCCACGGGGATCTGGATCGACGCCGAGCTGCACGACGTGTTCGGCGTGAAGGTGAAGCTCACCGGCGAGACCGCCGACCGGGTGTACGACGAAATCGCCGAGAAGCTCGCGAGCCCCGAGTTCCGACCCCGCGCGCTGTTCGAGCGATTCGACATCGAGGTGCTCGCGACGACCGACGCGGCGAGCGACCTGCTGCCGCATCACCAGGCGATCCGGGCGAGCGACTGGGCCTACGGCGCGCGTCGCGTGGTCCCCACGTTCCGTCCCGACGCGGTGCTGCGGATCGCGCGCCCGTCGTGGCCGCACGAGCTGGCGGCGCTGGAGCGGGCGCACGGCGCGCCGATCACGTCGTTCGAGGCGTTCCTGGCCGCGCTCGCCGAACGCCGGCGCTACTTCCAGGCGCTCGGCGCGACCGCCACCGACCACGCGGTGCTCGAGCCGTGGACCGCGCGCCAGACGCCGGAGACGATGGAGGCGCTCTTCCAGCAGGCCCGCCGCGGCGAGGCGACGGCGGCCGACCAGCGCACGTTCGAGGCGCACCTCTTGATCGAGCTGGCCCGGCTCTCGACCGAGGACGGGCTCGTGATGCAGCTCCATCCGGGCAGCTGGCGCGACCACAACGCGCCGATCGCCGCGCGCTACGGCCCGGACAAGGGCGCCGACATCCCGGTGGCCACCGAGTACACGCGCAACCTCCAGGCGCTCCTGGCCGCGCACGGCAACGATCCGCGGCTGACGCTGATCCTGTTCACGCTCGACGAGACGACCTACGCGCGGGAGCTGGCGCCGCTGGCGGGGCACTATCCGGCGCTGAAGCTCGGGCCGGCGTGGTGGTTCCACGACAGCCTGGAGGGGATGCGGCGCTACCGGGAGCAGGTGACGGAGACGGCGGGGGTCTACAACACGGTGGGGTTCAACGACGACACGCGGGCGTTCTGCTCGATCCCGGCGCGGCACGATCTGGCGCGGCGCGTGGACGCGAACTGGCTCGCCGGGCTCGTCGCGCGCCACCAGCTCGACCTCGCCGACGCCCGCGAGCTCGCCCGCGCCCTCGCTTACGACCTGGCCCGCACGACCTATAAGTTCGACCGGACGTAACAAGCGCCGCCCGCCTCCGCACGGAGCCTCGCCATGCCTCACCGTCTGCCACGCCGCGCCGCCTTGGGCGCGCTCGTCGCCGCGCTGCCGGCGGCCACGGTCGTGTGGACCGGCACGCCGATGCCGGGCGTGGCGGCGATGCCGGGGCTGGAGGCCGTGGTGTTCGCGGACTCGGCCATGCTCACGAACCCCACGGACCTCGACGTCGACGCGCGCGGGCGCGTGTGGGTGCTGGAGGGGTTCAACTACCGCACGGCGATGCACCCCGAGAACCCGGTGCGGCCGGAGGGCGACCGCATCCTGATTCTCGAGGACACGACCGGCGACGGCCGCGCCGACAAGGAGACGGTGTTCTACCAGGGGCGCGACGTCGACGCGGCGCTCGGGATCGCCGTGTTGGGCGGCAAGGTCATCGTGTCGGCGTACGAGCACGTGTTCGTCTTCACCGACGCCGACGGCGACGACCGGCCGGAGAAGAAGGAGGTGCTGTACACGCTGTCGCCCGAAGAGAGCGACCACGGCGTGCACGCGTTCACGTACGGTCCCGACGGGCGGCTCTACTTCAACGTCGGGAACGCGAGCAAGGTCCTCAAGGATCCGCGGGGCAACGTGATCGTCGACCGCGCGGGGAACCGCGTGACGAGCGAGGGAACGCCGTACCGTCAGGGGATGGTGCTCCGCGCGGAGCCGGATGGGAGCGGCGTCGAGGTGCTCGCCCACAACTTCCGCAACCCGTACGAGGTGGCGGTCGACGCGTACGGCACGCTGTGGCAGAGCGACAACGACGACGACGGCAACCGCGCCGTGCGCATCAACTACGTGATGGAGCACGGCAACTTCGGCTTCACCGACGAGATGACCGGCGCGGGGTGGTCGGCGCACCGCACGAACGTCGAGCCGGAGATCCCGAAGCGGCACTGGCACCAGAACGACCCCGGCGTGGTGCCTAACCTCCTCTACACGGGGGCGGGCGCGCCGTCGGGGATCATGGTGTACGAGGGCGCGCTGCTGCCGGCGCCGCTGCGCGGGGCGATGATCCACGCCGACGCGGGCGCCAGCGTGGTGCGCGCGTACCCGGTGCGCCGCGACGGCGCGGGCTACGCCGCGCGCTCGGTCGACGTGCTGAAGTCGACCACCGACGCGATGTTCCGCCCCGTGGACGTGGCCGCGGCCCCCGACGGCTCGCTGTTCGTCGCCGACTGGTACGACCCGGGGGTGGGCGGCCACGACGTGGGCGACCTCTCGCACGGGCGCGTCATCCGCCTCGCGCCGCGCGGGGCGCGCTACCGCGTGACGCCGCCCGACCTGTCGACCGCCGCCGGCGCGGTCGCCGCGCTCGCGAGCCCGAACCACGCCGCGCGGCAGCTCGCGCACGCGAAGCTCGCGTCGTTAGGCGCCGCGGCCGAGCCGCAACTCGCGGGCGTGTGGCGCACGGCGCCCGACCCGCGGCGGCGCGCCCGCGCGCTGTGGCTGCTCGCCGCGCTCCCCGGCGACGCCGGCGCGAGGTGGATCGGCGCTGCGCTCGCCGATACGAACCCCGACCTCCGCATCACCGCGCTGCGCGCCGCGCGCCGCTACGACCGCGACCCGCTCGCCGTCGCGGCGAAGCTGGTGCGCGACCCGTCGCCGCAGGTGCGGCGCGAGGTGGCGCTCGCGCTGCGCGGCGAGCGGAGCGTGGAGGCCGAGCGGTTGTGGGTCGCGCTCGCGCTCCAGCACGACGGACGCGATCGCTGGTACCTGGAAGCGTTAGGCATCGGCGCCGACGAGCAGTGGGACCGGTTCTTCCCGGCGTGGCGGCACGCCGCTGGGGACGGGTGGAACACGCCCGCGGGCCGCGACGTCGTCTGGCGCGCGCGCACCGACTCGGCGCTGCCGCTGCTCGCCGCGCTGATCCGCGACCCGCGCACGCCGGCGGCGGAGCGGCTCCGCTACTTCCGCGCGTTCGACTTCCAGCGCCGCAGCGACGCCCGCCAGCGTACGCTGCTCTCGCTGCTCGACGGCGCCGACGGGACGACCACGACGCTGGTGCTCGCGGCGCTCGACACCGGCGGCGTGGCGGCCGACGCGCGGCTGCGCGCGGCGCTCGACCGCGCGCTCGACGCCACGCGCGGCACGCAGGAGTACGTGGAGCTGGTGCGCAAGTACGACGTGCGCGACCCCGCGCGCGCGGACGAGCTGCTGCAGCTCGCGCTCGCGACGCCGGAGAGCAGCGAGGGGGTGGAGGCGGCGCGTGTCGTGCTGCGCCGCAGCGGCGTCGCGCCGTTCCGCGCGCTCGTCGAGGGCGACGACCCCGATCGCGCGGTGGCCGCGCTCACGGTGGTGGGGCGCGCGGGCGGAAGCGCGGCCGACGCGTACGTGGAGGAGGTCGCGCTCGACCGCGCGCGTCCGCTCGCGCTGCGCCTCGCGGCGGCGCGGATGTGGGCGCCCGGGTGGGGCGGCTCGGTGCGCCTGCTGAAGGTGGCGCAGGAGGGGAAGCTGCCCGACGACATGAAGGCCACCGTCGCCGACCTGCTGCGCACGTCGTGGCGTCCGCAGGTCCGCGACGCGGCGATCAAGCTCTTCGGCGCGCCCGCGCTGACGACCGCCGACGGCCGCACGCTGCCGCCGCTCGAGGCGCTCGCCGTGCGCACCGGCGACGCGGCGCGCGGACGCGTCGCGTTCCAGCGCACGTGCGCGACGTGCCACAGCACGACGCGCGGCGCGGCGCCGGTGTTCGGCCCCGGACTCTCCGCGATCGGCGGCAAGCTCGCGAAGCCCGCGCTGTACACGGCGGTCCTGCACCCCAGCTCGGGGATCGCGTTCGGCTACGAGGGCACCGTGCTGCGGCTGCGCGATGGATCGCAGGCGGTCGGCATCGTGGCGAGCGAGACGGCCGACGAGATCGCGCTGCGCGTCGGGCCGGGCATCACCACGAAGTACAGGAAGTCCGAGATCGCGTCGCGCGAGACCCTCGACCGCTCGCTGATGCCCGAGGGGCTCGCGCGGTCGCTCACCGAGCAGCAGCTCGTCGACGTGGTCGAGTATCTGGCATCACTCGGGAGCGGACATGACTGAACCGGTGACCATCGGCGTGAGCGAGCGTGTGCTCGACCGCGCGCAGCAGCAGGGGGTCGGGCGTCCGACGGAGCTTCCGCCGGGCGCGCCCGATGCGGTGCGCGTGCATCCGAGCGACGACGTCGCCGTGGCGGTGCGGCCGCTCGCCGCCGGCACGCGCGTCGACGTGCCCGGTGCGAGCGTGACGCTGGCGGAGGACGTGCCCGCCGGTCACAAGATCGCGCTGCGCGACATCGCCGCCGGCGAGGCGGTGGTGAAGTACGGCATGCCGATCGGCGCCGCGACCGCGCCGATCGCCGCCGGCGCGTGGATCCACTCGCACAACATGGCGACGCGCCTGTCGGGCGCGGAGACGTACGAATACCACGGGGCCACCGCGCCTAACGCGAGCGCCGGCACGATCCCGACGTTCGACGGCTACCGCCGCCCCGACGGCCGCGTGGGCACGCGCAACGAGGTGTGGATCATCAACACCGTCGGCTGCGTGAACACGGCCGCCGAGCGCATCGCGAAGCTGGCGAACGAGCGGTACGCGGGCGAGATCGACGGCGTGTTCTCGTTCTCGCACCCGTACGGCTGCTCGCAGCTCGGCGACGATCTGAAGAACACGCAGAAGGTGCTCGCCGGCCTCGCGCGGCACCCGAACGCCGGCGGCGTGCTGGTCCTCGGACTCGGCTGCGAGAACAACCAGATGGCGAGCTTCCTGGGTGTTGCCGAGGGCGTCGATCGTTCCCGCCTGCGCTTCTTCAACTCGCAGGACGTCGTCGACGAGCTGGAGACGGGCGTGGAGCTCATCGGCGAGCTGGTGGCGGAGATGAAGCACGACCGCCGCGAGCCGGTGCCGGTGTCGGAGCTCGTGATCGGCCACAAGTGCGGCGGGTCGGACGGCTTCAGCGGCATCACGGCGAACGCGCTGCTGGGCCGTCTCGCCGACCGCCTGACGGCGATGGGCGGCGGCGTGATCCTCACCGAGGTGCCGGAGATGTTCGGCGCCGAGCAGGTGCTGCTCGACCGCGCCGCGAGCCGCGAGGTGTTCGACGAGCTCGTGTCGATGGTGAACGACTTCAAGGAGTACTTCATCCGCCACGGCCAGCCCGTCTACGAGAACCCGTCGCCGGGGAACAAGGCGGGCGGCCTCACGACGCTGGAGGAGAAGTCGTTAGGCGCGATCCAGAAGGGCGGGCGCGCGACGGTGACGCGCATCCTGCGCTACGGCGAGCGGGCCGCGCCGGGCGGGCTCTCGCTGCTGGAGGCGCCGGGGAACGACGGCGTGTCGAGCACCGCGATGACGGCGAGCGGCGCGACGGTGCTGCTGTTCACGACGGGACGCGGCACGCCGTTGGGCTTCCCCGTGCCCACGGTGAAGGTCTCGTCCAACTCGCCGATCGCCGAGCGCAAGCCGCACTGGATCGACTTCAACGCCGGCCGCCTGCTGGACGGCACGGCGACGATGGACCAGCTCACCGACGAGCTGCTCGCGTTCGTGATCGACGTGGCGAGCGGCCGCGTGAAGGCGAACAACGAGAAGCACGGCTACCGCGAGATCGCGATCTGGAAGGAGGGAGTCACGCTGTGACCGACACGACCACGCTGCCGCGTCTCAATCGCTCGCTCGTCCCGGACGCGGACCGGCGGCTGCTGGAGCTTCCGGAGAAGGCGGTGCAGTTCGGCACCGGCGCGTTCCTCCGCGGCTTCATCGACTTCTTCGTCGACGCGGCGAACCGGCAGGGAACGTTCGACGGGCGCATCGTCGCCGTCGGATCCACGGGCAGCGGGCGCGACGAGATCCTCGAGGCGCAGGATGGCCTGTACACGCTCGTGTCGCAGGGCGTCGTGAACGGCGCCGTCGCCCAGGACACGCGCGTGGTGTCGAGCGTCAGCCGTGCCCTGTCGGCGAACGCGGAATGGGACGCGGTCCTCGCCGTCGCGCGGTCGCCGGAGCTGGCGCTCGTGTTCTCGAACACGACCGAGGTGGGGATCGTGCTCGACGAGAGCGACGCGTTCGAGATGTCGCCGCCGAAGTCGTTCCCCGCGAAGCTCGCGCGCTTCCTGTACGAGCGCGCCTCGGCGTTCGAGTACGACCCCGCGCGGTCGGTCGTGGTGGTGCCGTGCGAGCTGATCGAGGACAACGGGGCGAAGCTGAAGGCGATCGTGCGCGCGCACGCCGAGCGGTGGCGGCTGGACGCGCGGTTCCTGGCGTGGCTCGACGCGGTGCCGTTCTGCGACACGCTCGTCGACCGCATCGTGCCGGGCGCGCCGAAGGGCGCCGAGGCGGAGCGGCTGCGCGAGACGCTCGGCTACGACGACGGCCTGCTGACGACGTGCGAGCCGTACCGCCTGTTCGCGATTCGCGGCGACGCCGCGTTGAAGGCGCGGCTCGGCTTCGCCGACGCGGACCCGGGCATCGTCGTCACGGACGACATCACGCCGTATCGCGAGCTGAAGGTGCGGCTGCTGAACGGTACCCACACCGCGTTCGTGCCGGCGGCGCTGCTCGCCGGGTGCGAGACGGTGCGCGAGGCGGTGGAGCATCCGCTCGTCGGCCGGCTCGTGAAGCGGCTCATGTTCGACGAGATCGCGCCGACGGTGCCGGCGCCCGGGGCGGAGCAGTTCGCGCGCGACGTGCTCGATCGGTTCTCCAACCCGTTCATCCGCCACGCGCTGGTCGACATCACGCTGCAGGCGACGATGAAGACGCGCGTGCGGCTCGTGCCGACGATCGAGCGGTACGCGGCCGCGCACGGCGCGGCCCCACCGGCGCTCGCCTTCGGCATCGCCGCGTACCTGCTGCTCCAGCGCCCCGAGCACGACGCGCTGCGCAAGACGGACGACCAGGCGGGCCCGGTGCGCGCCGCGTGGGCCGGCCTCGCGCCCGCCGGTGCGATCCCCGACGACCGCCGCGACGAGATCGCCGCGGAGCTCGTGCGGTGCGTCCTCTCCGACGTGGCGCTGTGGTCGACGGATCTGACGGCGGTGCCCAGCTTCGGCGTGTCGGTGACGGCGTCGCTGTTAGGCATGCTGCGCGACGGCGTGCCGGCCGCGCTCGAGGCGCTGCTCGCGGCGCCGGCCCGACCGGAATGAATCATCTGCGGACGACCAACACGAGCAACGAGACACTCCGAACCATGGCCACGACGCTCGCATCGACCGACGCCACCGTGCTGGCGCGCCTGCGGCAGACGAAGATCGTTCCGGTGATCGTCATCAACGACGCTGAGGACGCCGTGCCGCTCGCGGCGGCGCTCACCGAGGGCGGCCTCGCGTGCGCGGAGGTGACGTTCCGCACGAAGGCCGCCGGCGAGGCGCTGCGGCGCATCTGCGCCGAGAACCCCGACATGCTCGCCGGCGCCGGCACCGTGCTCACGCCGCAGCAGGCCGCCGACGCGAAGGCGGCGGGGGCGCACTTCATCGTCGCGCCGGGGTTCAGCCCCGCGGTGGTGGACTACTGCCTCGAGCACGACATCCCGGTGTACCCCGGCGTCTGCACGCCGACGGACGTCGAGGCCGCGCTCGCGAAGGGGCTGAAGACGCTGAAGTTCTTCCCCGCGGAACCGGCCGGCGGCGTGAACTACCTGAAGGCCATCAGCGCGCCGTACAACATGGTGGAGTTCATGCCCACGGGTGGCATCAACGCCTCGAACATCGGCGCGTACCTGGCGATGAAGAACGTGGTCGCGTGCGGCGGCTCGTGGATGGCGCCGAACGATTGGATCGCCGCGAAGGCGTTCGACAGGATTCGCGAGGCGACGCGTCAGGCCGTCGAGGTGGTTCGATAGGCTGGAGGGTCGAGGCGAGGACTCGCTGGGGATCCAACGGCGATTGAAAGGATCCAGAGATCCAACCGATCGCACTTGGATCCCCAGAAGTAGTCGCCTCGCCCCGAGTCCCACATCGCAACGATCAATCTCTCTCGAGGAGCACGAATACAATGGCCCAACCCCAGCGGGTGGTCACGTTCGGCGAGGTGATGCTGCGACTGAAGTCGCCCGGGTTCGAGCGGCTGTTCCAGTCGCCGGTGCTGGAGGCGACGTTCGGCGGCGCGGAGGCGAACGTCGCCGTGTCGCTGTGCAACTACGGGCTGCAGGCGCGCTTCGCGACGGCCATCCCGTCGAACAACATCGGCGACGCGTGCGTGGGTGAGCTGCGCCGGTGGGGCGTCGACACGAGCGCGGTGAAGCGCCAGGGCGACCGCATGGGGATCTACTTCCTGGAGACCGGCGCGAACCAGCGCCCGTCGAAGGTGACGTACGACCGCGCGGGGTCGAGCATCGCGTCGGCGAAGAGCGGCGACTTCGACTGGGACGCGATCTTCGACGGCGCGAGCTGGTTCCACGTCAGCGGCGTGACGCCGGCGCTGTCGCAGAGCGCGGCCGACCTCTCCATCGAGGCGGCGAAGGCGGCGCAGGCGAAGGGCGTCACCGTGAGCTGCGACTACAACTACCGCAAGAACCTCTGGAAGTACGGCAAGAAGGCGCCGGAGGTGATGCGCGAGCTCGTGAAGCACGTCGACGTCGGCATCGCGAACGAGGAAGACTGCCAGATGTCGCTCGGCGTCAAGATGGACGACGTCGACGTGCACTCCGGGCAGCTCGACACGGAGAAGTACGAGGCGATGGCGAAGAAGGTCCTCGCCGAGTTCCCGAACCTGAAGAAGCAGGTCATCACGCTGCGCGAGAGCCACAGCGCGGACCGCAACGGCTGGTCGGCGTGCATGCACAACGGGACCGAGTTCCTGATGAGCAAGCACTACGACATCACCGACATCGTGGACCGCGTCGGTGGCGGCGACTCGTTCGCGGGCGGGATGATCTACGGGCTGCTCAGCTACCCGAACGACCAGCAGGCGCTGGAGTTCGCGACGGCGGCGAGCTGTCTCAAGCACTCGATCAACGGCGACTTCAACCGGGTGACGGTGCCGGAGGTGGAGGCGCTCATGAAGGGCGACGCGAGCGGCCGCGTCCAGCGGTAGGTTACGATCGGCTCCCCACTTCGAGGCAACGACATGGCGACACGCACCGCGCGCGAGGCGACGACGCCCGGCCAGGCCCCGCCGCCCGGCTTCCGCCCGGGCTCGGGGATGGCCGAGAAGATCGGCAGGTACCGCTGGACGATCTGCGCGCTGCTGTTCTTCGCGACGACGATCAACTACATCGACCGCCAGGTGCTCGGCATCCTGGCGCCGGTGCTGCAGCGCGAGCTGCACTGGTCGGAGACCGACTACAGCGCGGTCGTGTCGTGGTTCACGGCGGCCTACGCGCTCGGCTACCTGTTCGCGGGGCGGCTGCTCGACAAGGTGGGGACGCGCGCCGGCTACGCGATCGCGATCGTGATCTGGAGCGTCGCGGCGATGTCGCACTCGCTGGCGCGCAACGCGTTCCAGTTCAGCCTCGCGCGCTTCGGGCTCGGGCTCGGCGAGTCGGGCAACTTCCCGGCGTCGATCAAGACGGTGGCGGAGTGGTTCCCGGCACGCGAGCGCGCGCTGGCGACGGGGATCTTCAACGCGGGGACGAACGTCGGGGCCATCGTGGCGCCGATCATGGTGCCCATCATCGCGTCGGCCTTCGGCTGGCGGGCGGCGTTCATCTGGACGGGCCTCCTGAGCGCGACGTGGCTCGTGTTCTGGCTCGTGATCTACCGCCCGCCGCAGGAGCACCCGCGGCTCTCGGCCGGGGAGCGGGCGTACATCACGAGCGACCAGCCGCCGACCGGGGCGGTGAGGATGCGGTGGACGGAGCTGCTGAAGCACCGCCAGACGTGGGCGTTCGCGTTAGGCAAGGGGATGACCGACCCGATCTGGTGGTTCTATCTGTTCTGGCTCCCCAAGTTCCTCGACGCGCGGTTCGGGCTGAAGCTCTCGCAGCTCATCGCGCCGCTGGTGGTGATCTATCTCATCGCGGACTTCGGGTCGATCTTCGGCGGCTGGCTGTCGGGCGCGCTCATCAAGCGCGGATGGTCGGTGAACGCCGGACGGAAGACGACGATGCTCATCGCCGCGACGATCATCGTGCCGACGATGTTCGCGCCGCGCGTGGACGGGATGTGGACGGCGATCTGCATCGTCGGCATCGCCGCGGCGGCCCACCAGTGGTGGTCCGCGAACATCTTCACGCTGGCGAGCGACATGTTCCCGCGGCAGGCGGTGGGCTCGGTGGTCGGCATCGGGGGCTTCACGGGCGCGCTGACGGGCTTCGGGTTCCAGCGACTGACCGGCTGGATCCTGCAGAACAACGGCAGCAACTACACGCCGGTGTTCCTGATGTGCGGCTTCGCGTATCTGACGGCGCTGCTCGTCATCCATCTGCTCGTGCCGCGGCTGCAGCAGGCGCGGCTCGAGGCGGCGTGACGACGGTGCTCGGCTTCTGAACCGCAGAGGACGCAGAGAACGCAGGGGAGGGCAACGAGCCCCTCTGCGTGCTCTGCGTCCTCTGCGGTTCCATTTCAGGTTCATTTGCTCGCCTAACGATCAATGTCGCGCCGCTGGGTCGTGATCGGGCTCGCCGTACTCGCACCGGCGAGTAGCGCGCAGCCCGCGCATCCGCCGGGGTGGAACCCGACGGACTCGATCCGGCAGCTGCCGTCGTACCGGCCGGCGCACGACACCGTCACGCTCCTCACGCCCGCCCGCATCGCACGCTACGCGCGGCGCGACTCGGCGGCGTGGATGGCGTATCTCGCGCGCTCGCGCGCCGTGCACGCGCGCGACACGGCGTCCATGCAGGCGGAGCTCCGCCGCGTCGGACGCGACACGATGACGCGCGCGCCGTACACGCACGACTTCGACGTGAAGCCGTGGATGACGCCGGCGTGGTTCGCGACCGACAGCGCGCGCCGCATGGCGGACGTCATCCTCACCTACCAGGCCCCGAACGGCGGCTGGTCGAAGCACGTCGACTTCACGCAGCATCCGCGCGCGCCCGGCGAGAGCTACTTCGCGGAGACGAACACGTGGGGATGGATCTCCACGCTCGACAACAGCTCCACGACGGAGGAGCTGCACTTCCTCGCGCTCGCCGACCGTGCCCGCCCCGACGCCCGCTACCGCGCGGCGTTCCTGCGCGGGCTCGACTGGCTGCTCGACGCGCAGTACCCGAACGGCTGCTGGCCGCAGAACTATCCGCTCGAGGGGAGCTACCACGACGCCGCGACGTTCAACGACGGCGCGATCGTGAACGCGACGCGCCTGCTGCGCGAGACGGCCGAGGGACGCTATCCGTTCGTGCCGGCGGCGACGCGCGAGCGGGCGCGCACGGGCGCCGCGAACGGGCTCGCATGCATGCTGAACACGCAGGTGCGCGTCGGCGGCGCGCTCACGGTGTGGGGACAGCAGCACGACCCGCTCACGCTCGCCCCGACGAGTGCGCGCAGCTACGAGCTCACGTCGCTCACGGGCTCGGAGAGCGTGGCGATCGTGCGCTATCTCATGAGCGTGCCGTCGCCGAGCGCGCGCGTGGTCGCAGCGGTGCACGCGGCCGCCGACTGGTACCGGCGCACGGCACTGCGCGACTCCGTGTACGAGGGCTACGAGCTGCGCGCGCGTCCGGGAGCGGGTCCGCTCTGGGCGCGTCTCTACGAGATCGGCACGAACCGCCCGATCTTCAGCAACCGCGACGGCGTGCTGCTCTACGACTGGAACAAGCTCACCGATCGGCGGCGCGGATACGGCTGGTTCACGACGGAGCCCGCGACGATGCTGCAGGAGTACGACGCGTGGGCGAAGGCCCATCCCCGCTGAGGGAACTGCTTCGTCCGCAGATTCCGCAGATTCCGCAGAAGCTCCTGACTCATTCACCGCGAAGGAATCTGCGTAAGCTGCGTAAGCTGCGGCCAAAACGAACAGCACCATGACACATGCCTAACACCAATCCCTCCCGCCGCACGTTCGTGAAGACGCTCGCCGCCGGCGCGGGCGCGCTGGCGCTCGCTCCGTCGCTCGAGGCGTGCCGCACGCTCGGCGCGGGCGGCGCGTCGAAGACGGGGTGGGACCTGGTGCCCGACATCCTCGCGCGCATCAAGCCGCCGACGTTCCCGGCGCGGATGTTCGACGTCACGCAGTACGGCGCGAAGGGCGACGGCGCCACCGACTGCACCGCCGCGTTCCGCGCCGCGATCGACGCGTGCAACGGGGCGGGTGGCGGCCGGGTGATGGTGCCGGCGGGACGGTTCCTCACCGGGCCGATCCACCTGAAGAGCAACGTGGACCTGCACGTGACGAAGGACGCCACGGTACTGTTCACGACCGACACGAAGGCGTACCTGCCGCAGGTGCTCACGCGCTTCGAGAGCACGGAGCTCATGGGCTACTCGCCGTTCATCTACGCGCTCGACCAGCAGAACATCGCCGTCACCGGCGAGGGGACGCTCGACGGCCAGGCGGGCGAGGAGAACTGGTGGCGGTGGAAGGGCGGCGCGAACCGCAGCGGCCAGTCGCAGGTGCCGGCGCGCAACCGGCTCGTGGAGATGGCGGAGCGCGGCGTGCCCGTCGCGCAGCGCGTGTTCGGCGAGGGCGACTACCTGCGGCCGAACTTCATCCAGCCGTACCGGTGCCGCAACGTCCTCATCGAAGGCGTGACGATCGTGCGGTCGCCGATGTGGGAGATCAATCCCACGCTGTGCACGAACGTCACCGTGCGCGGCGTGAAGATCGCCTCGCACGGCCCGAACAACGACGGCTGCGATCCCGACTCGTGCCGCGACGTGCTGATCGAGAACTGCGAGTTCGACACCGGCGACGACTGCATCGCCATCAAGTCGGGGCGCAACGCCGACGGGCGCCGCCTGCACGTGCCCACGGAGTACGTGATCGTGCGCGGCTGCCGGATGAAGGACGGCCACGGCGGCGTGACGATCGGCTCCGAGATCTCCGGCCACGTGCGCTACGTGTTCGCGGAGAAGTGCACGATGGACAGCCCGAACCTCGACCGCGCGCTCCGCTTCAAGAACAACGCGATGCGCGGCGGGATCCTGGAGCACATCTACATGCGCGACGTCACCGTGGGACAGGTGGCCGACGCGGTGCTCTCGGTCGACCTGTACTACGAGGAGGGGCAGAACGGCCCCTACGAGCCCGTGGTGCGCGACGTCGAGATGCGGAACGTGACGAGCAGGAAGAGCAAGTACGGGCTCTACATGCGCGCCTATCCGCGCTCCGAGATCGCCGACGTCCGCATCCTCGACTGCCACTTCGACGGCGTGGAGAAGGGGAACGTCACCGACGGCGTGCGCGGACTCGCGCTGCAGAACGTGACGATGAACGGCCGCCCGATCACCGCCTGATGCCGACGCGTCGGGAGTTCCTCGCGGCGAGCGGTGCGACGCTCGTCGGACTCGCCCTGCCGCGGGGCGCGCTGCTCGGCGCGGCCCCGGAGGATCCGGCCGTCGCGGCGATCCTGCGGCGCATCGTGGCGCCGACGTTCCCGTCGCGCGCCTTCCGCGTCACCGATCACGGCGCCGTGGGGAACGGCGTCGCCGACTGCCGTCCCGCGTTCGCGCAGGCGATCGACGCGTGCAACCGCGCGGGCGGCGGACGCGTGATCGTGCCCGCGGGGCGCTGGGTGTCGAACGGGCCGATCCACCTCAAGAGCGCCGTCGAGCTGCACCTCGAGGCCGGCGCGACGATCCGCTTCAGCGCCGACCCCGCGCACTACCTGCCGATGGTGCTCACGCGGTGGGAGGGCACCGAGTGCTACAACTACTCGCCGCTCGTCTACGCGTACGAGGCGACGAACGTCGCGATCACCGGCCCGGGCACGCTCGACGGCAACGGCGCCGCGGGGTTCGCGGCGTGGCGCGCGAAGCAGGACGCGGACGTGAACCGGCTGCGGCAGATGGGGATCGACCAGGTGCCGGTGCACGAGCGCGTGTTCGGCCCCGGCCACGTGCTGCGCCCCGGCATGGTGCAGCTCTTCGGCTGCCGCAACGTGCTGCTCGACGGCTTCACGATCGTCGACGCGACGTTCTGGAGCGTGCATCCGCTGCTCTGCCAGAACGTGACGATGCGCGGCGTGACGGTGCGGAGCCGCAACCCGAACAACGACGGCATCGACCCGGAGTCGAGCGTCGACGTGCTCGTGGAGCGGTGCACGTTCGACACCGGTGACGACTGCATCGCGGTGAAGTCGGGGCGCGACCAGGACGGATGGCGCGTGGGGCAGGCGGCGGCGAACATCGTGCTCCGCGACTGCGACATGACGTCGCTGAAGGCCGCGCTGTGCATCGGCAGCGAGATGTCCGGCGGCGTGCGCGACGTGCACCTCTACGGCTGCCGGGTGAAGAGCTGCGCCACCGGCGCGTACTTCAAGACGAACCTCGACCGCGGCGGCTCGATCCGGCGCGTGCGCATCCACGACGTCACGATCGGCGAGGCGGAGAGCTTCATCAACTTCACGACGGCGTATCAGGGCTACCGCGGCGGCAAGTTCCCGCCCGACGTGCGCGACGTGTCGCTCGAGCGGGTGACGTGCGACCACGCGAAGACCGGCATCCGCGCCGTCGGCGTGCCCGACGCCCCGCTGCGCGACCTGCTGCTCCGCGACGTGACGCTCACGCGCGCCGACGTGCCGCACGAGGTGAAGTACGTAGAGAACCTCAAGCTCGAGCGCGTGCGGGTGAACGGGCAGCTGTTGAGTGGCCTTTCATGACTCCGCGTCTCCGCGTGAGACGACACAGCACAATGACGATGCTTCGTTTCCTCGCCGCGATCACCCTTACGGCCGCGACGGCCGGGGCCCAGCAGCAGCTCGGGGAGGGCTCGCCGCAGCCTGGCAACAGGCCGTACGCGATCCCCGACTCGTCCGGGCGGCCGCGTGTCACGGCCACGCCCTGGTCGGTGCGGTTCGCCGAGTCGGTCATGAAGCGCAACCCGCAGACGCATCGCCGGTGGGACTACACGGCGGGCGTCGTCCTCGGCGCGATCGAGAAGGTCGCCCTCGCACGGCGCGACACGGCGATGCTCGGCTACGTGCGCCGCAACATGGAGCGGTTCGTGAAGCCCGACGGGTCCATCGACGGCTATAGGATGGACGAGTTCAACATCGACGCCGTGTCGCAGGGACGGCTGCTGTTCGGCCTCGCGCAGCGCACGACCGACCCGCGGTGGCGCAAGGCCGCCGACCTGCTGCGCGAGCAGCTGCGCCGGCAGCCGCGCACCGCGGAGGGCGGGTTCTGGCACAAGCAGATCTACCCGCAGCAGATGTGGCTCGACGGGCTGTACATGGGCGAGCCGTTCTACGCGCAGTACGCGAAGGAGTACGGCGAGCCCGCCGCGTTCGACGACGTCGCGCGTCAGTTCCTGCTCGTCGCGCGCCACACGCGCGACCCGCGCACGAGCCTCATGTACCACGGCTGGGACGCGGCGCACGTGCAGAAGTGGGCCGACAGCGCGACGGGGCTGTCGCCGAGCTTCTGGGGGCGCGCGATGGGCTGGTACATGGTCGGCGTCGTCGAGACGCTCGACTACCTGCCGGCGAGCCACCCCGACCGTGCGGCGATCGTGCAGACGCTGCGCGACGCGGCGGAAGGCGTCGCGCGCGTCCAGGACCCGGTGACGGGGCTCTGGTGGGACGTGCTCGATCAGTCGAACCGCCGCGGGAACTACCTCGAGGGGAGCGCGTCGAGCATGTTCGTCTACGCGCTCGCGAAGGCCGCGCGGCTCGGCTACATCGACACGCGTTACCGCGACGTCGCGCGCCGCGGGCTCGACGGGCTGCTGCGCAACCTCGTGCGCGAGAACGCCGACGGCAGCGTGTCGCTCACGAACATCGTCGCCGTCTCCGGGCTCGGCGGACAGCCGCGCGCCGACGGCTCGTTCCGCAGCGGCACGTTCGAGTACTACGTCGGCGAGCCCGTGGTGACCGACGACTACAAGGGCGTCGGCCCGTTCATCCTCGCCGCGCTGGAGCTGGGCAAGTGAACGCATCGCTCGAATCGCTGTTCTCGCTCGAGGGCCGGCGCGCGCTCGTCACCGGCGCGAGCCGCGGGCTCGGACGCGGCATGGCGGAGGCGCTCGCGAGCGCCGGCGCCGACGTCGTGTGCGCGAGCTCGAAGCCCGGCGGCGCCGCGGAGACCGCGGAAGCGGTGCGCGCGATGGGCCGTACGGCGTGGGAGGTGGACGCGGATCTCGCCGACCGCGACGCGGTGCTCGCGATGGCCGAGCGCGCGGAGCGGCTCGCGGGGGGGATCGACGTCCTCGTGAACAACGGCGGCACGATCCGGCGCCACCCGGCCGTCGACCATCCGCTCGCCGACTGGGACGCGGTGCTGCGCACGAACCTCGACGCGGTGTTCCTCCTCTCGCAGCGGCTCGGCCGCGGCATGATCGAGCGCGGCGCGGGGAAGATCGTCAACGTCGCGTCGCTGCTCTCGTTCAGCGGCGGCATCACGGTGCCCGGCTACACGGCGAGCAAGCACGCGGTGGCCGGCGTGACGAAGGCGCTGGCGAACGAGTGGGCGCGGTTCGGCGTGCAGGTGAACGCGATCGCGCCGGGCTACTTCGCCACCGACAACACCGAGCGGCTGCGTGCCGACGAGACGCGCTTCGCCGAGATCAGCGCGCGGATTCCCGCCGCGCGGTGGGGCGACCCGCAGGACCTCGCCGGCGCGGTGATCTTCCTCGCCTCGCGGGCGAGCGACTACGTGAACGGGCACGTGCTCGTCGTCGACGGAGGCTGGATGGCCCGGTGAGCACAACGACGACTCACGCGGAGCCGCGGAGGACGCGGAGACCGCAAAGCCGAGCGATTCCTCGAATTCTCGGAATTCCTCGAATTGACGAACCGAGGCCGTGGAGTCGTGCCCGGCGACACTGAACCGCGCCCGGGACGACTCCACGACGTGGGGCTCGATTCAGCGAATCTCGAGAATTGAGGAGATCCTCAGCCGTACTCCGCGTGCTCCGCGGCTCCGTGTGAGACCCGAAACAACGCACCCATGAGATACCTGCCTAACGCCGCGACGACGTCGCGGATGACCACCGAGGAGCTCCGCGCGAGCTTCCTCGTCTCCGACATCTTCCGCCCCGGCGAGGTCCGGCTCGAGATCGTCGATCTCGACCGCGTCGTCATCGGCGGCGCGGTGCCGACCGGCGCGCCCCTGAGGCTCGAGGCGCACCCCGACCTGCTGGCCGAGTACTTCACGGAGCGGCGCGAGCTCGGCGTGCTGAACATCGGCGGCGTGGGCACCGTCACGGTCGACGGCACGCGCCATCTGTTAGGCCGCAAGGACGTGCTGTACGTCGGGCGCGGGAGCCGCGACGTGTCGTTCGAGAGCGCGGACGCGAAGGACCCGGCGCGCTTCTATCTCGTGAGCTATCCCGCGCACGCGTCGCACCCGACCACGGTGGTGACGCAGTCCGAGGCGCAGGGAGCGACCATCGGCGCGCTGGAGACGGCGAACCGGCGTCGCGTGGCGCGCTACATCCACACCGCCGGCGCGCGCAGCGCGCAGCTCGTCATGGGCGTCACGACGCTGGAGCCGGGGAGCGTGTGGAACACGATGCCCGCGCACACGCACCACCGCCGCACCGAGATCTACCTGTACTTCGACCTGCCGCACGACGCGATCGTGCTCCACCTGCTCGGCCAGCCGTCGGAGACGCGGACGATCGTGGTGCGCGACGGCGAGGTCGCGCTGTCGCCCGGCTGGTCCGTGCACGCGGGATGCGGCACGAGCGCGTACTCGTTCTGCTGGGCGATGGGCGGCGAGAACCAGGACTACGCCGACATGCAGCCCGTCGACATCTCCACGCTGCGGTGAGCTCATGATCCGTCACCTCACACTGCTCGGCGCCTGCGCCGTCGCCGCGCCGCTGGCGGCCCAGGCGCCGCGCGCCACGCTCCGCGCCGAGAACACGTTGGGCATCACCCGCGTCGACGAGATGATCGCCGTGCCGTGGTCCGCGGTGCGCCAGCGCCTCGCGGCGGCGACGCCCGAGCACGTACGGGTGCTCGACGCCGCTGGGCGCGAGCTCACGAGCCAGGTCGTCGACGACGATGGCGACGGCACGTCCGACGAGCTGCTGTTCCAGGGCACGTTCTGGCCGAACGAGACGAAGGACTTCACCGTGGAGGCCGCGGCGCCGACGGCGAAGCCGAAGGTGAAGACGTTCGCCCGCCACGACGACCCGCGCGACGACGTCGCGTGGGAGAGCGATCGCATCGCGTGGCGCGTCTACGGCGAGGGGCTCAAGAAGACGTCGTCGGCGATGTCGTCGAACGGCATCGACATCTGGGTGAAGAAGACGCGCGAGCCGATCGTCGAGAAGTGGTACGGCAAGGGACACGACTCGTATCACGTCGACACCGGCGAGGGCGCCGACTTCTACGATGTCGGCGAGACGCTCGGCGCCGGCGGCATCGGCGTGTGGCGCGGCGACTCGCTGTACCGCGCCGACAACTTCAAGGCGTGGAAGATCGTCGCGAACGGGCCGCTGCGCACGATCTTCGAGCTGCGCTACGACCCGTACGACGCCGCCGGCCAGCGCGTCTCCGAGGTGAAGCGCGTCACGCAGGACGCGGGGCAGAACTGGTTCAAGCAGGAGAGCACGCTCCGCTCCGCCGACGGCAGCGACATCACGTACGCCACGGGGCTGTTCAAGCAGCCGGCGGCGGTCGGCATCGAGAGTAAGGCGCAGCCGCTCGCCTGGCTCACCGCGTGGGCGCCCGTCGTACCGAAGAGCGGCGGCCACGGGGAGCTCGGCGCCGCGGTGCTCGTCGAGAAGAATCGCCTCGTCGACTGGAAGGAGACCGGGAACCACTACCTCGCGATCCTGAAGGCGAGGAGCGGCGTGCCGGTCACGAACTACGTCGCCGCCGGCTGGACCGACAGCGGCGACTTCCGCGACGTGAAGGACTGGTGGAAGTACCTCGACGCAGCGGCCCAGCGCATCGCGTCGCCCATCAGGGTCACGTTAGGCGGGGCGAGCGCTGCGGCTCGGTGACGCATCATTTCCATTGCGTTACCATCTATCTCCATAGGCCCGAGTGCCTTGGCGCTAGCGCCTATGGGGATGATGGTAACGCAATGGAAATGATGCGTAACGCTCTTGCCTCCAGCCCAATGCGCATCGTCGAGATCCGCGAGACCACGCACTCCATCGCCTCGCCCATCGCGAACGCGTACGTCGACTTCTCGGCGATGACGCTGTCGCTCATCGCGGTCGTCACCGACGAGGTCCGCGACGGTCGGCGCGTCGTCGGCTACGGGTTCAACTCGAACGGCCGCTACGGGCAGGGCGGATTGATCCGCGAACGGTTCGCGCCGCGCGTGCTCGAGGCGGATCCCGACTCGCTCGTGAACGACGCGGGAACGAACCTCGATCCGCACCACGTGTGGGCGGCGATGATGCGCAACGAGAAGCCCGGCGGCCACGGCGAGCGCTCGGTGGCCGTCGGCGCGATCGACATGGCGGTGTGGGATGCGGTCGCGAAGATCGCCGGGAAGCCGCTGTTTCGCCTCCTCGCCGAGCGGCACGGCGGCACCGCCGACCCGCGCGTGTTCGTCTACGCCGCCGGCGGCTACTACTACCCGGGCAAGGACCTCGGCGCGCTGCGCGGCGAGATGCGCAGCTACGTCGACCGCGGCTACACCGTGGTGAAGATGAAGATCGGCGCCGACATCGCCGAGGACGCGCGACGCATCGAGGCGGTGCTCCGTGAGCTGGGGAGCGACGCGCGCCTCGCCGTCGACGCGAACGGGCGGCTGGATCTCGAGCAGGCGATCGCGTACGCGAGGCTGCTGCGCGAGTACCCGCTGTTCTGGTTCGAGGAGGCGGGCGACCCGCTCGACTACGCGCTGCAGGCCGCGCTCGCCGAGATCTATCCGGGGCCGATGGCCACCGGCGAGAACCTGTTCAGTCACCAGGATGCGCGGAACCTGCTCCGCCACGGCGGCATGCGCCCCGACCGCGACTGGCTGCAGTTCGACTGCGCGCTGTCGTACGGGCTCGTGGAGTATCTGCGCACGCTCGACGTCGTCCGCGCCGCCGGCTGGTCGCCGCGCCGCTGCATCCCGCACGGCGGCCACCAGCTCTCGCTCGCCATCGCCGCGGGACTCGGACTCGGTGGCAACGAGAGCTACCCGGATCTGTTCCAGCCGTTCGGCGGCTTCCCCGATGGGACGCGTGTCGAGGACGGACACGTCGTGCTGCCCGAGCTTCCCGGGATCGGGTTCGAGGGGAAGGCCGATCTGATCCGCGTCATGCGCGACCTCGCCGAGTGACCATGCCCATCCTGCCCGTTCTGTTAGGCGCCGCGCTCGCACAGCCGCCACGCTACCAGGCCGTCGTCGACGCCAGGTTCGCCGGCAGGGACAGCGCGGTCGTCGACGGCACGCCGACGTTCCACACCATCGGCGCCGCGCTGCGGACCGTGCCCGGCGAGAACGCGGCCACGTTCGTCATCTTCATCCGCAACGGCACGTACCACGAGAAGCTCGTCGTGCAGAAGCCGAACGTCACGTTCCTCGGCGAGAGCCGCGCCGGCACGGTGCTGACGTGGGACGACGCGGCGGGCACGCCGGTTCGGCCGGGCGAGGAGATCCAGGGCGCGGAGCACGGCACGCACGGCACGCGCAACAGCTACACGCTGCGCATCGCCGCCACCGACTTCCGCGCCGAGCGCCTGACGATCGAGAACGGGTTCGACTTCGACGCGAACGCCGCGAAGCCCGACACCGATCCCACCAAGCTGCGCGGCACGCAGGGCGTCGCGGTCATGACGTACGACGGCGCCGACCGCACCACGTTCGTCGACGTGCGGCTCGTCGGGTACCAGGACACCGTGTTCCCGAACGTCGGCCGCCACTACTTCCACCACTGCGAGATACTCGGCCACGTCGACTTCATCTTCGGCGCGGGGCAGGCGGTGTTCGACGACTGCGACATCGTGACGCGGGACCTGCACCGCCCGCAGGAGGGGAACGGCTACGTCGTCGCGCCGAGCACCGAGATCTCGAAGCCGTACGGGTTCCTGTTCATCCACAGCCGGTTGAAGCGGGAGACGCCGGGGGTCGCGAAGGGATCCGTCGCGTTGGGCCGCCCGTGGCATCCCGGCGCGCGCGTGACCGCCGTCGGGAGCGCGGTGTTCGTCGACTGCTGGATGGACGACCACATCGGCGCGAAGGGATGGGACCGCATGTCGTCCGTCGACTCGGTGTCCGGCGTGCGCTACTGGTTCGCCCCGGAAGCCGCGCGCTTCCTCGAGTACGGCAGCACCGGCCCGGGCGCGATCGCGAGCCCCACGCGCCGCGTCATGACCGACGGTGACCTGCGCACCTACACGCCGGCGCGCGTGCTCGACGGCTGGATGCCGACCGTTCGTTAGGCGTCGAGCCGTCTCACGGATCCCCGGTGGAGGCGGCTCCGAGCGGTTCGGACGCGGATCGCGCGGATGACGCGGATAGCGACGTGGCACGAGGCGACGGGGCGACACTCGTCGCCACTCCGAGGCCGGCATCCGGCGCATCCGAGCGATCCGCGTCGACACTCGCGGAGGGCGACCCGTTCGCGGGGGCCTGCCCGCGAGGCCGCAGCAGCGGATACGCCGCCGCGCACACGACGAGCAGCGCCGCGGCGACGGTCGCCTCGCGCGGGTTCGTGAGCGACGTGTTGACGAGCAGCCCCGTCGACCCGAGCAGGAACAGCGCCGGCACCACGGGATAGCCGGGCACGCGGAACGGCCGCTCGGCGTGCGGCGCGCGCCGGCGGAGGCGGAACAGCCCCACGGCGTTCGATGCGAAGCCCACGCAGTACACGAGCGTGATCGTCGTCGTGAGCTGGTCGAACGTCCCCGCCCAGGCGAACGCGGTGCCTAACGCGCCCAGCGCGACGATGGACCAGACCGGGACGTGCGAGCGGTCGCCGACCCGACCGAACAGCGCGGGCAGCACGCCGTCGCGCGCCATCGCGTAGGGCACGCGCGGGATCGCGAGCATCGTCCCGTTCAGCGAGCCGACGACCGCGACGAGGAACAGCGCGGTGGCGAACGCCGCGCCCGGGCCGCCGAGCAGCGCCGTCGCCGCGCGGTTCGCCACGGACGGCGCGTGCGGGAAGCGCGTCGAGCTCGCGGTCGCGATCTGGTCGAGCGGCAGCGCGGCGAGGAACGCGACGTTCACGAGCACGTACAGCGCGACGACGACGAACGTCGCCGTGGTGAGCGCGAACGGCAGCACGCGGCGCGGGTCCTTCACCTCGCCGGCCGCCATCGACACCATGAACCAGCCCGCGTACGCCCACACCGACGCGAGCACCGCCGCGCCGAACCCCGCGAGCCCGCCGCGGGCGCCGCTCACCGCGTGCGCCGGTCCGAGGAACGCGAGCGACGCCGTGCCGCGCGCGACCGCGGCCGCGAGCCCGACCACGAGCACGAGCAGCCCGGCCACCTTCGCCGCGGCGACGACCGTCTGCAGCCGGCCGCCGACGCGCACGCCGAGGCAGTTGAGCGCCGTGAGCGTCGCGATGACCGCCGCGGCCACGAGCTTGCGCGCCATGGGCTCGAGCGGCACCAGCGCGGCGAGGAACGTGGCGAACGCCACGCCGTACGCCGCCGCCGCGCCCGCGCCCACCACCCAGCGCGCCGCCCCGAACACGAACGCCGGCCCGCGCCCGAACGCCTCGCGCAGGTAGACGTACTCGCCCCCCGCGCGCGGGAACATCGCGCCGAGCTCCGCGTAGGTGAGCGTCGCCGTGAGCGTGAGCGCGCCACCCACCACCCACGCGAGCAGCACCGACCACGCCGCGCCCGCCTCCTGCGCCATCACCGCCGGCTTGAGCAGGATCCCCGTGCCGATCATCGTGCCGACGGCCAGCGCCGTCGTGTCCACGCGAGTCAGCGCGCGCCGCAGCTCGCCCATGCGATGTCCCTCGGCAGGATGGATCGCGAACTTGGCGCGCCGGGGCTCGGCGCGCCAGCTGGACTCCACGTACGTGTGTCCGTTGGACCACGGCGGACTGAAGGAGGACTGAAGAAGGACCAACAACAAGAAAAGTTGTGTTGTTGGTCCTTCTTCAGTCCCTCTTCAGTCCTCCTTCAGTCCTTCGGACCTCGTATGTGGAGCCGTGACCCGCCACGCGACACGCCCCGCGAGCGGATCGCCGACCAGCCGCCCGCCCTGCACGCGGATGGTCCGCACGGAGTCGCCCGGCATCGTGAACGTCCCCGTCGCCGCTGCCCCGTCGGTGCTGAACGCGCGCAGCTCCACGTGCGCCCAGTCGATCGCGCCCGTGTGCTGCGCGACGGCGACGTGCGGGATCACCGCGTGATCGCGCACGAGCAGCACGATCGGGATCGGCCCCGCCTCGATGCGGTGCCAGCGCGCCCCGTCGTATGGGCGCCCCGTCTGGTAGTCGATCCACCTGCCCGGCGGCAGATACAGCGACCGCAGGGTCGCGTTCTCCTCGAGCAGCGGCGCGACGAGCAGGTCACTGCCGAACAGGTACTCGTCCTCCACCAGCCACGACGTCGGATCCTGCGGGTACTCGAAGAACAGCGCGCGCAGCATCGGCCACCCGCGCTCCGACGACAGCTTCGCCTGCGCGAGGATGTACGGCATGAGCGCGTACTTGAGATCCACCGCGCGCCGGAAGTCCACCACGAGCGCGCTGTCGTACTCCCACGGCTCGCGCGGCGGCGCACCGTGCGTGCGCGTGTGCGACGTCAGCACGCCGAACGCGAGCCACCGCCGGTACAGGTCGCGCGGCGCGCGCTGCACGAAGCCGCCGACGTCGTGGCTCCAGTACGTGAACCCCGAGAGGCCGAACGAGATCCCCGCGCGCAGCTCCGCGGCCATCGCCTGGTTCGTGTTCTCCGCGTCGCCGCCCCAGTGCAGCGGATAGCGCTGGCTTCCCGCCCACGCGCTCCGCCCCCAGATCACGCCGTCGCCCGTCACGCGCTTCGTGACGTCGTACACCGCCGCGTTGTAGCGCACGGGATAGAGATTGTGCTCGTACCACCCCGTGCGACCGGAGCGGTAGAGGCCCGTCGCCGGCGCGTTCTCGCCGAAGTCCGCCTTGATCGCGCCCACGCCTAACGACAGCAATCCGGCGAGCTTGTCCTGGTACCAGCGCACCGCGTCGGGGTTGCTGAAGTCGAGCACCGCGTCCTCGCCCGGCAGGCGGCCGCCCTCGTCGCGCACGTTGAGCCCCTTGTCGACGATCTCCTTCCACAGCGCGTTCTTCGGCGTGAAGTACGTGTACTGCCAGAGGCTCACGCGGAAGCCGTCCGCCTTCAGGTCGCGGATCATCGCCGCCGGATCCGTGAAGCGCGTCGTCGAGAACTGGTAGTCGCCGCGCCAGTCGGTCTCGAACCACCCCGTGTCGAGGTGCAGCACGTCGGCCGGGATGCGGTACGCGCGCAGCTTCTTCGCCACGTCGCGCACCTGCGCCTCGGAGTTGTACGTGATGCGGCTCATCCACAGCCCGAACGACCAGAGCGGCGGCACGGGGCTGCGGCCGGTGATCGCCGTGTACTCCGTGAGCACGTCCTTCGGGTCGCCGAGGAACACGAACAGGTCGAGCAGCTCGTCGCCGGTGTAGATCGTGTGGTGCGCGTCGTACTCCGCGCCGACGTCGAACGTCACCGGGGCGCTCGTGTGCACGAACATCCCGTAGCCGCGGCTCGACACGAAGAACGGCACGGCCTTGTACTGCCACCGGCTCTGCGCGCCCATCGCGTCGCGCAGATACGCCACCACGTGCTGCCCGCGCTTGTCGAGCCGCGTGAACGACTCGCCCATGCCGAAGATCTTCTCGTCCGGCGCGAGCTCGAACGTCGCCGCGGTGGAGCGCCCCACGTCGCGCGCGCGCCGCACGAAGGAGAACGGCACGTACGGGTAGTACGACGCCGGCTGTCCCGCGCGCTGCGTGCGCGTGAGCAGCCGGCCCGCCGCGTCGCGGATCTCGATCGACCACGGGTTGCGCACGAGCCGCACCGATCCGTACGCACTCGTGTACGTCACCGCGCTGTCCGTGGCCGCCGTGCGCCACGACCGGTCGCTCGGCACGGGCCCGGCGAGCATCGGGTCGTCGGCCGGCTGCATCGACTCCAGCGGCACGTCGCGCGTCGAGAAGCGGAGCCGCACCGCGCGCGGGCTCACGAAGTCGATCGCGAACGGCAGCGCGGGGTCGCGGTCGTACTCGGTGCCCGGGAACTCGTTGCCCGGCGCGCGCGACAGCCCCGGATCGAGCTTCTCGAAGTTGAAGCTCGGCACGCGCGCGTACCGCTCCCACTGCAGCGTGCCGCGCCCCGCCGCCGCGTCGAACCGCGTCATCCGCGCGCCGACGAAGTACAGCTGGTCGACGCGGTGGAAGTCCTCGCTCACGTCGATCGGGTCACCCAGCAACGGCTGCGATTCGACCTGACCGGCCCACGCGAGGCAGAGCAGGGCGGCGAGGAGTCGTGTCCGCATCGATGGCCGTCTCCAATGACTGGTTGGTGTCACGCGGAGCCGCGGAGGACGCGGCGAACTACCAAGCTCCTGGTGTTCTCCGCGACCTCCGCGGCTCCGCGTGAGTCATCGTCTCATCCTCCTAACGCGATCAGCGCCGCCCCCGCGCTCACGAGCACCGACCCCGCGATGCGGTGCGCCGCCGCCTGGCGCTCGCCGAGCACCAGCACCGCGAGCACGCTCACGAAGATGACGCTCGTCGACGAGATCGACACCACGTACGCGGCGTCCTGCATGCGCAGCGCGAGCTGCAGCCCGACCTGCTGCAGCGCGAAGAACAGCCCCGCGAGCAGCACGAGGCGCGTCCAGCGTCCGGCGTCCACCGCCACCGGGCCCGCGCGGCGTCGTCCCGCCAGCGGCAGCAGCACGGCGAGCGAGAGCGCCGAGCCGACGCCGAGCGTCGTGCCCCACGGCAGCGGCCCCACCTCCGCGATGCCGATCTTGTGCAGCACCGACGTGATGCTGAAGCACGCCGTCGACGCCACCGCGTACCAGCTGCTCGACTTGCGCGCCAGCGCGCGCACCGGCGCGAGGATCGACCCGCCGGCGGTGAGCCCCACCGTGTAGATGCCGGCGGCGAGCACCGCCACGCCGAACGCCGCCGTCGGCGTCGGCACCTCGCGCAGGATGACCGCGCCGCCGGCCATCACGAACAGCGGCAGCAGCCCGAAGATCGGCTGCACCTCCGACAGCTCGCCCTCGCGGAACGCGCGCACCATGCACAGCACGCCGACGCATTCCGGTGGCAGAACCTCCGCCACCGTGCGCCAGTACGCCGGCGTGGCGTGCGGCCGCGCGCCCATCGCCAGCACGATCGCGCCGAGCAGCAGCCCGCCCACGAACCGGTACCACACGGTGGATGCCACCACGCCGCCGTGCGCGAGCGCGCGCTTCAGCGCGAGGTTCGTGGCGGCGGACGTGAGCGCCGCGAGCAGAGCGAGCAGGATCCAGCTCACGTCGCGCACCTATCGCCGCGACGCGAGAGCGTCCAGCGCGACGGCGAGATACGCGAGCGGCGCGTTCCAGTTGATCGCGATCTCGTTCGCCGCGTACGCGCACGTCGCGTCCACGTACGAGCGCGCGGGCACGCGCGTCGGGTAGCCCGCGCACCGGTCCTGCTGCCCCGGGTTCGGCCCGCCGACGAGCATCCCCGGCACCGGCGCGACGACCGTGTCGGCCTCCGACGGACGGTGGTGCGGGTGCATCGGCGTGCGCGCGCCGAAGCCGGTCACGAACGAGTAGCCCGTCGCGTTCCGGCCGAGCAGGTAGTCGAGCACCGCGCGCGCGGTGCCTAACGCCGCGGTGTCGCCGGTGGCGCGCCACGCCTGCACGAGCGCCATCGCCTGGTTCGCCGCCACCGCGTTGCTCCCCCACACGAAGTCGCGCGTCGTCATCGGCACGCCGTACGGGGACTGCCGCGCGCGCGCGACGAGCGAATCGGCGAGCGACGCGAGCCGCCGCACGAGCGCCGTCGTGTCGAACCCCGCCGGCAGCGTCGCACGATGGTCGACGAGCGAGTACAGGCCGAGCGTGCGCACCGATCCCCAGCTCGGCACGTCGGCGGCCGGCGCCGCGTGCGGCTCGGCCGCGACGAGGAAGCTGTCGGCGCGCGTCGCGAGGTACAGCTCCGCGGCCGCCCACCGCCGCTCGTCGGCGAGCTGCGTGTCGCCGTACGCGCCGGTGTTGATCGCCGGCGCGTGCCGCTCGTTCAGGCGCCGCTGGTCGTACACCGAGTCCGGATGCTGCCGCGCCCACCGCCACGCGGCCAGCGCCTCGCGCGTGAGCGAGTCGGCGAGCCCCGGCAGCTCGCGCGGCCACGCGCGCACGACGAGCGACGCGTGCGCCGCGACGGCCGCGAAGTCGAGCGCCGCCGCGGTGCTCTTCTGCACGACGTAGCGCGGCGCGCGGTCCGCGTCGGGCATCTCGAACCGGTCGAACTCCGCGGTCGTCAGCTTGTGGTACACACCGCCGTCGGCGGGATCCTGCATGCGGCGCATCCAGCGCAGATTCCACAGCGCCTCGTCGAGCGCGTCGGGCAGCGCGTCGCCGCTCTCCGGCACGTCGGTGTCGAGCCGCGCCGCGTGCGCGGGAAACTGCTCGACCGCGAGCAGCAGCGTGTACGTGCTGATGGCGGAGTTGACGACGTACTTGTTGTAGTCGCCCGCGTCGTACCACCCGCCCGGCGCGGCGATCGTCGTGCCCGCGGGTCGCGCGTCGCTCGCCGCCGACGGGTGCACGAGCACGCGGTCGTCCGGGTGTCCGGCGGGGCGCGCCCACGGGCCGGCCCACCGCGCCTCGATCGGTGTCGACGCGCGGAAGAAGTAGAACGCCTTCACGGCGCCGCGCGCGAGCTCGTGGTACGGCGTGTCGCTCACCACGAACGGCGTCGACACGCCGACGTCGGGCACGGCGAGCACGTAGCGGCCGGGGCGCCGCAGCGCGCCGAACTCCGCGCGCCGCACGACCTCCTCCGATGGCGCCCATCGTTCCGGCGGCGAGAGCGCGCCCGCGAGCACCGTGTCGCCGCGCGCATCGAGCACGGCGAACCGCGTCGCCGCGCTGTCGGCGACCACGGCGGCCTTCGCGCCCGTCGTCGGGAAGCCGAGCTGATTCAGCCGGATCGCCGCCGACGGCTGCGCGCCCGCCCGCGCGGCGCCTAACGACACGCCCAACGCGGCGAGCGCGGCGCCGCGCGCCCCGAGTCGGCGGGCGGCGCGCGTCACGCGTGCGCGCCGAACGCGAACGCGGGCGTCGCCTGCTGCGCGCCGCGCTTCAGCAGCACCTGCGGCGCCGGCGAGAAGCACTGGTGGATCGGCAGCGTCGCCACACCGAGCGCCGCGGCGTCCTCGCCGGCGGTGCCGACGAGCAGCCGCGCCGTCGCCGCCTTCTCCGGCACTCGGCGACCGGGCAGCCGCCGCGTCACGGCGTCGAGCAGCGCCTGCATCATCCGCTCGGACAGCCGTCCGCCGAAGAAGATCGCCTCCGGATCGAGCAGGTACTCGACGGCCAGCGTGAGGCCTGCGAGGTAGTCGGCGCCGGTGTCCATCCACGCCTGCAGGGCGGGGTGCCCCGCGCCGTACAGCGCGTCCAGGTCGGCCGGCGTGCGGGCGGCGATGCCGTCGCGCCGGAGCGCCTCGTACAGCCGCGGCAGGTAGAAGTGCGCGCCGACGTGCGACCGCGCCTCGCTGTCGTCGCCCGACCCGAGGCCCGCGTCGCCGGCGAGCACCGGCGGCAGGTAGGCGATCTCGCCGGCGTTGCCGGTGAAGCCGTTGAACGCGGTCCCGTTCATCACCAGCCCGCCGCCGAGCCCGGCGCCGAAGCAGAAGTAGAAGAACGTGCCGATGCGCTGGCCGGCGCCGTACCAGCGCTCGCCGGCGGCCGCCGCGGTGGCGTCGTTCTCGAGCAGCACCGGCATCGCCAGGCGGGCCTGCAGCCAGTCGGCGAGCGGCACCTTGTGCCAGCCGGGGAACGACCGCGGGTTCACGAGATATCCCAGGCCGTCGGGCGTCGGATACATCGGCCCCGGGATCGCCACCCCCACCCCGCACACGGCCGACCGGGCGATCCCGCGCTCGGCGATCAATCGCTCGACGGTGGCGACCATGAGCTCGAGCGTCTCCGCCGGCGACGGGAACTCGAGCTCCACGTGCACGCGATGGCGCACGTTGCCGGCGACGTCGAGCAGCAGGCCGGTGAGGTGGTCGCGGTTGAAGTCGAGGCCGATGCCGAACGCGCCATCCGGGTTGATGGCGAGCGCGGTGGACGGGGCGCCGCGTCCCTCCTGCCGCCGGTCGCCCTCCACGATGAGGCCGAGCTCGCGGAGCTCCCGGGTGAGGTTGGAGATCGTCTGCCCGGTGAGGTGGGTGCGGCGGGCGATCTCGGCACGGGGGAGGGGGCCGAACAGCCGGATCACCTCGTGAACGAGCCGCAGGTTGTACTGCTTCGTGTGGAGGAGGTTGGATCCGGTGAGCATGGCGCCTGGGCGGGGGCGGGGGGCCCGCGGGGCCCGCGGCAAGATAGTGACGTGGACGCCGACCGGGGGGTCGAATTGACAAATCAACTTGACGAAATCGTTTATCGGCGTAGCCTAGACGGGACGCACGCCGCCGGCGGTCCGGGACCCGACGCATTTGGTACAGCGGACCGCCTAATTCACGTCGACATTTTGGAACGTGCCAAACCTCGATTTTGGAACGTGCCAATGTCCCGCCTTACCCCATCCCCTTCGGAGGCGCACGCCATGACGTTCCGCTCCCGCGCAGTGGTCGCGGCGACCCTGCTTGGAACGTTGGTCGCGACCACGCACGCGCACGCCCAGGTGCCGACCGGCAGCATCGCCGGCCGAGTCACCAACGCGACCACCCAGACTCCCATCGTCGGCGCCCGCGTGTCCGTCGTGGGCACCACGCGGCAGGCCGTCACCCGCGAGGACGGCCGCTTCGTCATCACCGCCGTCCCCACCGGCTCGCAGCGCGTCCGCGTCGCCGTCCTCGGCTACTCGGCCCAGGAGCAGCCGGTCGCCGTCACGACCGGCGGCAGCGCGACGCTCGCCTTCGCGCTCCAGCCGGCCGCCGTCCAGCTCAGCGAGATCGTCACCGTCGGCTACGGCACCCAGCGCCGCGCGGACCTCACCGGCTCGGTGGCGTCGGTCGCCACGACCGAGCTGCAGCAGACGACCGTCAACACGCTCGAGCAGGGGCTCCAGGGGCGCGTCGCCGGCGTCCAGGTCACGCAGGGTGACGCTGCCCCGGGCGGCGGCATGCGTGTCCAGATCCGCGGCGTCAACTCCATGAACGGCGGCAGCGCCCAGCCGCTCTACGTCATCGACGGCGTGCCGGTCGCCAGCTCGGGCACGAGCAAGATCCAGGGTGGCCTGAGCCAGATCGACCTCCGCTCCACGACCGAGACCAACCCGCTCGCCCAGATCGCGCCCGAGGACATCGAGTCCATCGACATCCTGAAGGACGCCAGCGCGACGGCGATCTACGGCAGCCGCGGCGCGAACGGCGTCGTCCTCATCACGACGAAGAAGGGCACGCGCGACCGCGCCGGGCAGTACACGTTCAACCTGTCGCAGGGCGTCTCGAGCGTCGTGCGGCAGATCGACGTGCTGAACGCGTTCGACTTCGCGACGTACGTCAACACCGCGTTCATCAACGCGTTCGGTCCGCAGACGCAGTACCCGTACGGCGGCCGCCCCGGCTCGCAGACGCCGGACAGCATCCGCAACACGTTGGGCAACGGAACGAACTGGCAGGACGCGATCTTCCGCAACGCGCCGGTCACCGACGGCACCCTCGGCTTCTCCGGCGGCGACGACAAGGGGAGCTACGCGCTCTCCGGCAACCTGCTGCAGCAGGCGGGCGTCATCCGCGGCTCGGAGTTCAAGCGCGGCGGCCTGCGGCTGAACCTCGACCGCAGCGTCAGCGATCGCTTCCGCGTCACGCCGAACGTCGCGCTCACGCGCTCCGTGAACAACATGGTGCGCTCGTCGACGATCAACGGCTGGAACGCGATCGGCATCGTGCGCGGCGCGGTCACCTACGTGCCGTTCCAGTTCCGCGACACGACCCAGGCCGACCCGCGCGCCGAGTCCCCGACCGTGCTGTCGCAGTACGGGTCCAACCCGCTGCGGTACACCGACGAGGTGCACGAGAACGACCAGATCACGCGCGGCATCGGCGGCGTGCGCGGCGTGCTGAAGCTCGGCCACGGCTTCTCGTTCGACGAGAACCTCGGCGCGAACTACGAGCGCCGCACCTACGGCGCGTACTTCCCGAGCACGGTGAACGAGGGGCGCCTCGCGAAGGGCGACGCGATCTCGAACGGCTCCGAGTTCGGCAACCTGCTGACCGAGAGCCTGGTGCGCTACGAGCACGAGATCTCGGGCCGTCAGCGCATCGACGCGCTCGGCGGCTTCACGTGGCAGAACGACAAGAGCACCTGGCAGTCGCAGGAAGTGCAGGGCTTCCCGAACGACATCCTCGGCGGGAACGTGCTGCAGAACGGCACGCAGCCGCAGCTCCCGTACAGCGGGCTCTCCACGTCGCAGCTCGCGTCGTGGCTCGGGCGCGTGAACTACTCGCTGAACGATCGCTACCTGTTCACGGCGACGATCCGCGCCGACGGCTCGTCGAAGTTCGCGTCGAACAACAAGTGGGCGACGTTCCCGGCGTTCGCGTTCGCGTGGAAGGCGATCGACGAGCCGTTCCTGAAGCACGCGCCCGGCCTCTCCGACCTCAAGGTCCGCCTGAGCTACGGCAAGTCGGGCAACCAGGCGATCGGCGCGTACCAGTCGCTCCCCGCCATCTCCGGCGTGGCGATGACGCTGAACGAGACGATCGTTCCCGCGTACGTCGTGACGCAGCTCGGCAACCCGAACCTGCGCTGGGAGACGACGTCGCAGTTCGACGGCGGCGTCGACTTCGGCCTGTTCGACAACCGCTTCACCGGCACGGTCGACGTCTACCGCAAGAACACGTACGACCTGCTGCAGCAGATCACGCTCGCGCAGAACACGGGCTTCTCGAGCGCGTGGATCAACTCGGGCAACGTGACGAACCGCGGCGTGGAGCTGCAGGCGGCGTTCGACGTCATCCAGAGCAACCACCGCGGTGGCCTGAGCTGGAACATCAGCGCGAACGCGTCGCACAACACGAACCGCATCGCGAGCCTCGGCAACGGCATCAAGCAGCAGTTCGCGGGCAACCTCGGCGCGGGCGGCAACCTCGAGGTCACGCCGTTCATCCAGAAGCCCGGCCTGCCGATCGGCGCGATGTGGGGCTACGTGACCGATGGTCTCGTGCGCACGCCGCAGGACTCCGTCGCGTACTCGAAGATCCTCGGCTCCGCCGCGTGGGTCGGTGACCTCAAGTACAAGGACCTGAACGGCGACGGCAAGATCAACGCGGACGATCAGACCGTGATCGGCGACGCGAACCCGAAGTGGGTGTACGGCGTGACGAACACGCTGCGCGTCGGCCGCTTCGACCTCAGCGCGCTCGTCACCGCGGTGCGCGGGAACTCGATCCTGAACACCGAGCGCATGCGGTACCTGACGCTCGACGGCACCATCAACATCCCGCGCGAGTTCTACGACAACGCGTTCGACCCGAAGACCAACCCGGACGGCAAGTACCCGATCATCCGCCAGAACCGCAAGGCGGACGCGCGGTTCCACGACCTCTTCCTCGAGGACGGGTCGTACGTGCGGCTCAAGAACGTGCAGCTCGGCTACAACATCAAGCTGCCGGGTGCCCGCACCGCGCACGCGTACGTGAACGGCGTGAACCTGCTCACGTGGACGAACTACACGGGCTTCGACCCGGAGGTGAGCGCGTTCTCCGGCACGAACCGCATGGGCGTCGACCTGGGAAGCTACCCGCTGTCGCGCATCGTCACCTTCGGCATCAACACGACCTTCTGAGCGGCGACCGAACCATGACGCTTCATCGAGCCACGATTCGCATCGCGTTGGGCGCGCTCGCCGCGACGATGCTGGCGGCGTGCAAGGACGTCACCGACCTCCCCGAGACGGCGGCGACGTTCATCTCGCCCGACAAGTACTACCAGACCGACGCGCAGGCCGTCTCCGCGGTGAACGGCGTGTACGCGCCGCTCATGGGCTGGAACGGCTGGAAGTCGCCCGCGCAGTACGGCCTGATGTGCGACGAGCCCGAGCTGCTGTGCTGGAACTGGATGGCCGGCGGCTTCGCCGGCCAGCAGGCGGGCCAGTGGTACATGCAGGACAACAGCGTGTACATCGGCGACTACCAGATCATCGAGCGCGCGAACGAGGTGCTCGCCAACGTGCCGAAGAGCGCCGGCATCTCCGACGCGACCAAGAAGCTGTCGCAGGGGCAGGCGCTGTTCGCCCGCGGCTACGCGTACTTCGACCTCGTCCGGCGCTACGGCGGCGTGCCGCTGCGCCTCGAGCCGTACCAGCCGGACGCGCAGATGGGCGCCCTGCCGCGCAGCGCGCCCGAGGTGATCTGGCTGCAGGCGGCGAAGGACCTCAAGGCCGCCGCCCCGCTGCTGCCGACGACGTACAGCCAGCCGAACGGCCAGGGGCTGCCGCGCGCCGCGACGGCGTGGGGGCTGCTCGCGAAGGTCTATCTGCACATGGCGGGCGACGAGGCCACGGGTACGCCGCTCGCCGCGCTGAAGTCCGCCTACCTCGACTCGGCGCGACTCGCCGCGCAGACCGAGATGGCCGACGCGTCGGTGCGCCTCGAGTCGAACTACATGGACCTGTTCGACATCAACAAGCAGAACACGAGCCCCGAGATCCTGTTCGCCATCCAGGGCGCGGCGGTGAACAACTCGGGCTCGCAGGTCCCGGCGTACTTCGGTCCGAAGGGCGACTGCACGGTCGTCGGCAGCTGCGGCCAGGGGTTCCTGAGCCTGCGCGAGGACTTCGTGAAGTCGTTCGAGGCGAACGACAAGCGCGCGGAGCACAACAAGGCGATCGCGATGTCGTGGGAGTTCACGAACAGCTCGTGGGGGAAGATCCGCGCGCTGCAGCGTGACTCGCTCGCCGCGCTCCAGAGCGCGGGGCTCGTGGCGAAGGACTCGGTGGTGCGCTACGGCAGCTGGAGCGAGGGCTGCGGCCGCTTCGCCGAGGACTTCCACCAGCTCACGCTGAAGGGCGGGCAGCCGACGATGGTCGCCGTCGCGCCGCCGTACTACACGCTGAAGTACATCGACCCGACGCACCTCAGCACCGATCAGGCGGCGGCGAACAACTTCATCATCCTCCGCCACGCCGACGTGCTGCTCGTGTTCGCCGAGGCGGAGAACGAGAAGAACGGCCCGACCGGCGCCGCGTACGACGCGATCAACCAGGTGCGCACGCGCGCCGGCCTCCCCAAGCTCGCGGGGCTCAGCCAGGCGCAGTTCCGCCAGGCCGTGTGGGCGGAGCGCTCGCACGAGCTGTACGGCGAGTTCCAGTCGCGCTTCGATCTCGTGCGCGAGGGGCGCTGGCTCGACGTGATGAACCAGAAGTCCGCGATCGCGGACTACGCGAGCCAGGGGACGTGCAAGCCGCGCCAGGCGTACCAGAAGCTGCAGAACATCCCGAGCAAGGAGCTCGCGGCGAATCCGGCGCTGACGCAGAACCCGGGCTACTGAGCCCCCGATGCGCGGATCGTTAGGCGCCCTCGTCGCGTTGCTCGTCGCGGCGGGGGCGTCGTGCGCTCGGTCGGCGGAAGCGCAGCCGGTCGACGCGCTCGCCACGGCGGAGACGCGCGCGCTGTTCGCGAACATGCGGCGGCTCGCCGGGCGGCAGGTCATGTTCGGTCATCAGGACGACCTCGCGTACGGCCACGACTGGACCGGCGAGCCCGGTCGCTCCGACGTGAAGGCGGTGGCGGGCGCGTATCCGGCGGTGTACGGCTGGGAGTTCGGCGGCGCCGATCTCGCCCGGTTGCGCGGCTGGATCGTGGAGGGCTACCGGCGCGGCAGCGTGATCACGCTGAGCTGGCACATGCCGAACCCGGTGACGGGCGGCAACGCGTGGGACACGACCGGCCGCGCGCTTCCCACGCTGCTGCCTGGCGGCGCGCACCACGCCACGTACGTCGCGTGGCTCGACCGCTTCGCCGACTTCGCCACGTCGCTGCGCGCGCCGGCGCCCGACGGCGGCACCGCGCTCGTGCCGCTCGTCTTCCGGCCGTTCCACGAGATGAGCGGCGGCTGGTTCTGGTGGGGCGCGTCGCACACGCGCGCCGACGACTACCAGCGGCTGTGGCGCTTCACCGTCGAGTACCTCCGCGACCGCCGCGGCGTGCACAACCTCCTGTACGCGTACTCCCCGGACAAGGTCTACGACTACGGCCCGTCGCACTACCTCGACTGGTATCCCGGCGACGCGTACGTCGACGTGCTCGGCGTCGACCAGTACTGGTGGCCGCCGAGCGCCACGTGGGCGCCGAAGGACCAGGTGCAGGCGCTCGTCGAGTCGCTGCACGTCGTGGTGGGCGAGGCGGATCGGCGCGGCAAGGTCGCGGCGATCACCGAGACGGGCTACGAGACGCTCCCCGACTCCACGTGGTGGACGGGGAAGCTGCTCGCCGCGCTGAATGCCGACTCGATCACGCGCCGCGCGGCGTACGTGCTCGTGTGGCGCAACGCGAACGCGGCGCGCGAGAAGCGCGAGCACTTCTATGCGCCGTACCCGGGGCAGGCGAGCGCCGCGGACTTCGTGCGCTTCCGCGCGCACCCGCTCATCGTGTTCGAGGACGAGCTGGGGGCGATGTATCGGGATTAGTGACGCATCACGTCCACGGCGTTACCATCAGCTCCATGGAGCCGGCCATGGCGGCTCGATGGATGATACGTTCCGCGACGGAGGTCCCGCTCATGAAACAGCGCCTCCTGGTTCTGCTGCTCCTCGCCGCGTGCCACGGGGGCACCGCGGCGCCGTCTCCCACACCCGAGCGGCCGGGTGCCGACGAGCGGGCGCGCACCGCGACGGCCGACGACTGGCGGGGGAGCACGCCGGTGCGGGCCGAGGAGCTGTTCATCGGCCGCTTTCCGGGCGTGCGCGTCGTCGCCGCGGCGGGCGGCATCTCGGTGCGCATCCGCGGCACGTCGACCATCAACGGCGACGGCGCGCCGCTCTACATCGTCGACGGCATGCCGATGGACGCGCCTAACGGCCTGCTCAGCATCAGTCCCGGCGACATCGCGAAGATCGAGGTCCTGAAGGACATCGGCGCTACGTCGTACTACGGTGTGCGCGGGGCGAACGGGGTGGTGCTCATCACGACGAAGCGCGGGCGGTGATCGTCGCTCAGTCCACGCCGACCACGTGCTTCGCGAGCGGCCCGCCGAGGCCGCGCAGCGCGCGAGCGGCCAGCCGCGCGACCTCCGTCGCTCCGCGCGGCGAGAGGTGCGTGTCGTCCTGCCGCGCCTGCGGGAACGACGGGAACTGGCCCTCCGTGGTGTACACGTAGAGCGCCTTCGAGCCCGTGGGCCCCGCGGCGGTCACGAGGTCCTCCGTCAGCAGCTGGAGATCCACGAAGCCCGCGCCCAGCTCGCGCGCCACGTCGCGCGCCACGAACGGATACGCCCCGTGCGTGTCCTCGAGCACGCCCTGCGCGTTGAACTTGCGCCGCACGATGGAGCTCAGCACGACCGGCGTCGCGCCCGCCGCCCGCGTCTCGGTCACGAAGCGCGAGAGGTTCCGACGATAGCCCGTGTAGGGGTTCGTGTAGCGCGTCGAGTCCTCGACCTTCTGGTCGTTGTGCCCGAACTGGATGAGGACGTAGTCGCCCTTCTTCAGCCGCGCGCGCACCGAGTCCCATCGGCCCTCGGCGATGAAGCTCTTCGTGCTGCGGCCGTTCACGGCGCGGTTGTCCACCGTCACGTCGCGGTCGAGGAACTGCGGGAGCGCCTGTCCCCAGCCGCGCTCCGGGTTGTGCTCCGGATCCGGTTTGTTCGCCATCGTGGAGTCGCCGATCATGTAGACGACGATGCGCTCCGGCGGGGCGACGCCGGTGAGGGCGATGATCGCGAGAAGGGATGCGGCGAGCCGGAGTGCTGATCTCATGGGTCGAGAGGGCGCAGGCTATGGGCGAGTACTCCATGGGGATTGCGAGAACGATGAACAGGATCTCCGGATGTGCTCAGGGCTGAGGCCTCAGCACATCTCGAGATCCTTCAGATCCTTCGAATCCCCAGTGAGTACTCGCCTCGGCGCTCCCACCTAGGGCTGGAACGTGATGTGTTGTCCCTTCTTGGTTTCATACGAACGAACGGTATCGCCGTACCGTACCTGCAGTCGCCCGCCCAGCCGCGACGTGAATCGCGCCTCGACGAGCTTGGCTCCCGTCCACGAGAGCAGATCGACGTCGAAGCCGCCGCGCGCGCGCAGACCGCGCACCCGTCCGTTAGGCCACGCCGAGGGCAGCGCCGGCAGCAGATCGACTTCCCCGGCGTGGCTCTGCAGCAGCATCTCCACGATCCCCGCCGTCAGGCCGAAGTTGCCGTCGATCTGGAACGGCGGGTGCGCGTCGAACAGGTTGGGGTACAGCCCGCCCGGCGCCGTCGTCGTGATCTTCAGGTCGCGCGTCGGCGAGACGAGGCTCCGCACGAGCGCGTACGCGTGGTCGCCGTCGCGGAGCCGCGCCCAGAAGTTGATCTTCCACGCCTTCGACCATCCCGTGCCCTCGTCGCCGCGCTCCTCGAGCGTGCGGCGCGCGGCGGCGAACAGCGCCGGGGTGCTCGGCGTGATCTCCGCGCCGGGGTGCAGCCCCCACAGGTGCGACACGTGGCGGTGGTGGTCGGTGGGGTCGTCGACGTCCTCCAGCCACTCCTGCAGCTGCCCGCGCCGGCCGATTGCGTCTGGCGCGATGCGCGCGCGCATCGACCGCAGCGTGTCGCGCAGCGCCGCGTCGACGTCGAGGATCTCGCTCGCCTGGATCACGTTCGCGAACAGGTCGCGCACGATCTGCCGGTCCATCGCCGGGCCGAGCACCAGGCCGCCGTGCTCCGGCGAGTTCGACGGCCCGGTGATGAGCATCCCCGAGCGCGGATCCTCGAGCAGCGCGTCGACGAAGAACCGCGCCGCGCCGCGCATGATCGGGTACGCGGTGTCGGCGAGGAAGCGCCGGTCGCCTCCGTACTCCCAGTGCCGCCACAGGTGCTGCGCGAGCCACGCGCCGCCCGACGGCCAGATGCCGTGGTTCGAGTTGTTGATCGGCGCCGCGCCGCGCCACAGGTCGGTGTTGTGGTGCAGCACCCACCCGCGCGCCCCGTAGTGCACGCGCGCCACCGCCGCGCCGGTCTGCGACAGGTCGCGCAGCATGTCGAACAGCGGCGCGGTGAGCTCCGGCAGCGCCGTCGGCTCCGCGAGCCAGTAGTTCATCTCCGTGTTGATGTTCACGGTCCACTTGCTGTCCCACGGCGGCTGGTTGCTGTCGTTCCACAGCCCCTGCAGCGTCGCCGGCTGCCCACCCGCGCGGCTCGACGCGATGAGCAGGTAGCGTCCGTACTGGAACAGCAGCGCGGCGAGCGCCGGATCCCCCGCCGTCGCGAAGCGCGCGAGCCGCTCCGCGGTCGGCCGCAGGGCAGCGTCTGCGCTGCCGAGGTCCAGCGTCACGCGGCGGAACAGCCGCTGGTGGTCGCGCTCGTGCGCCGCGCGCATGGCGGCGTAGCTGCGCGCGCGCGCGTCGCCGCGATCGTGCGATCGTCGCGCGCCGTGGGATCGGCGGACACGTCGTGATAGCTGACGTGGTTCGTCGCGCCGGCGAGGACGAGCGTCACCGCGTCGGCGCCGGTCACCGTGATGGACGTGTCCGACGTCGCGACACGTCCTCCGTCGGGCCGCACGTCGAGCCGCGCCTCGAAGCGGATCGCGCCGCCGGCCACGCCGCCGCGCATCGCGAGCTGCCGTGCGCCGACGTGCACGCGCGTCGCGCCGTCGTGCGCGCTGGCGAGCGACGCGACGACGGTCACCGCGCCCGGCCGGTCGGCCGAGAGATGCACGACGATCGCGCCGTCGGGGTGGCTCGCGAACACGTCGCGCGCGTACGTCGTGCCGCCGATGCGGAAGCGCGTCGTCGCGACGGCGCGGTCGAGGTCGAGCGCACGGCGGTAGTCGGTCACCGCGGCGCCGTCGAGCGCGGGAAAGGCGAGGTGCAGGTCGCCGAACGCCTGGTACGCCTGCTGCCGCAGCGGCACGCTCATGAAGCGCTCCATCGCGAGCGCTTCCGCCTCACGCTGCTTGCCGGCGAGGAGGAGCGAGCGCAGAGTGCCGAGCACCGCGAACGCACCCGGGTGCTCGTACGCGTGCGGCGCGCCGGTCCACACCGTCCCCTCGTTGAACTGGAGTCGCTCGTGGGCCACGCCGCCGAACACCATCGCGCCGAGTCGTCCGTTGCCCACCGGGAGCGCCTCGATCCACTCGCGTGCCGGGGCGACGTACCAGAGCGTGAGCGAGTCGCCGGGCGCGGCGGGGCGCTGCGCTCCCGCGCGTGCGGCGAGGAGTGGGAGGATTGGGACGAGTGCGACGAGCGGGAGCGTCCGGAACGTCACGCGGATGGTCATGATGCACGAAGAGATCTGGTGCGCTGCTGTCTCGCGTTGACACTGCTCGGTTCGCCCCTACCTTCCTGAAGAATACTTTATCCCGTCTTGGAGCCCCTCGTGGAAGCCACGGCCTCGCCGACCACCGACCTCCCCCTCTTCCGGCGCGTGAGCGGCACGCTGCTGCGCTCGCAGCAGCTGGGTCTCGTCATCGTCCTGATCATCCTCGGGGCGGCGCTCACCGCGGCCGCCGGGTCGCATCCCGACCGCGTGACCGGCGCGCAGGTGAACAATTTCCTCAACGCGTACACGCTGATCCAGATGGCGACGGACGCGAGCGCGTTCGCGATCATGGGCGTGGGCGCGACGATCGTCATCATCTCGGGCGGCATCGACCTCTCCGTCGGCGCGATCTACGCGCTCGCCGGCGTGGTGATGGCCATGGTGCTGCGCGCCGCGGGACCGATGGGACCCATCGCCACGGTGCTCCTCGGCCTCGGCGCGTGTCTCGGCGTGAGCCTGGTGTGCGGGCTGCTGAATGGATTGATGGTGATCGGGCTCGGCGTGCACCCGTTCATCATCACGCTCGGCACGATGTGGATGCTGCGGGGCATCGCGTTCGTGATCAGCAAGGCCGAGAGCATCCTCGTGCCGAGCGCGCTCACCGACGTCGTGAAGGCGAGCCTCGGCTTCCGCACCGCGCTCTATCCGGTGCCGCTGCTCGTGACGCTCCTCGTGACGGTGATCGGCAGCGTGTACCTCGTGCGCACCGTGATGGGGCGGCACGTGTTCGCGATCGGCGGCAACGTCGAGGCGAGCCGCTTCTCCGGGCTCGGCGTCGACCGCGTGAAGCTCGGCGTGTACGTCATCTCCGGGATCTCGGCGGGGATCGCCGCGTTCGTCGGCGCGGCGTTCTACGGCTCCGCGACGTCGTCCGACGGGACGGGGTACGAGCTGTACGTGATCGCGGCCGCGGTCGTCGGCGGGGCGAGCCTCGCGGGCGGCAAGGGGAGCGCGGTCTCCGCGCTGCTCGGTGCGCTGCTCATCGTCACGATCCGTCAGGCGATCCGCACGCTGCACCTCGACCAGAACTACGAGTGGATCATCATCGGCGGCGCGCTCATCATCGCCGTCGTGCTCGATCAGAGCGGCAGCCGGCTGCTCGCCCGGCGCCTCGCCGCGGCCAGCGCGACCGCCAACCGCCCTCGCGCTGCGTAGATGCCTGACCACACTTCGTGCTCACGCGGAGCCGCGGAGCACGCGGCGATCCCGGCCTTCGCCGGGATGACGTCACCGTGGTCTTCTCCGCGTCCTCCGCGGCTCCGCGTGAGACGTGCCCACACCCGAGAACCCGAATGTCCGTCACGTCCGTGATCACGCGCCGCGCGGCGCTCGGCCTGCTCGCCACCATCGGTCTCGGCGCGTGCAGCCGGGGCGGCGCCGGGAACGACTCGGCCACGTCCGGCACGCCTAACGCGACGACCGCCGGCGCCTCCGCGTCCGGCAAGAAGACGTTCACCATCGCGATGATCGCGAAGAGCTCCACGAACCCCGTCTTCCTCTCCGGACGGCAGGGGGCCGAAGCAGCCGCCGACTCGATCGGCAAGGCGACCGGTGTGACGGTGAAGATCGACTGGCTCACGCCGCCGAACGAGGACGCCGCCGTGCAGGCGCAGCGCATCGCGCAGGCGGTGAACGCGGGCGACGACGCGATCCTGCTCTCGGCGAGCGACGCGAGCAAGCTGGTGGGCGCGATCGACGAGGCGGTCGCGCGCGGCGTGCCGGTGATGACGTTCGACTCCGACGTGCCGACGTCGAAGCGCTTCAGCTTCTACGGCGGCGACGACGAGGCGATGGGCCGCCAGGTGATGGCCGAGCTGGCGAAGCAGATGGGCGGCAAGGGGAAGATCGGGATCCTCGCCGGCAACCAGAACGCGCCGAACCTGCAGAAGCGGGTGAAGGGCGCGAAGGACGAGGCGGCGAAGTATCCCGGCATGCAGATCCTCGGGACGTTCTATCACATCGAGACGCCGCAGGACGCCGCCGCGGAGGTGCTCCGCGCGCAGAACGCGTATCCCGACATCCAGGGGTGGGCGTTCATCGGCGGCTGGCCGCTGTGGACGAAGACGCTGCTGACGGACCTCGATCCGAACAAGGTGAAGATCGTCTCCGTCGATGCGCTGCCGTCGGAGCTGCCGTACGTCGACAAGGGGCTCGCGCCGGTGCTGTTCGCACAGCCGACGTACAACTGGGGCTACGTGAGCGTGAAGACCATCTGGGACCACGTGCACGACAAGAAGGACGTGCCGGCGCACGTGCAGATGGATCTCATCCGCGTCGACAAGTCGAACCTCAACCAGTGGGCCAAGCAGCTCAAGGACTGGGGCTTCAGCGACGTCGACCCGAAGTATCTGAACCAATGACACCGACGTGGCTGCGTGGCTGCGTAACAGCGACGTGCTCACGCAGCCACGCAGCGACGCAGCCACGTAGATGACCTCTCCTGCAGTGGAGTTCCGCGGCGTCACCAAGCGCTTTCCCGGCGTGGTGGCGCTGGACGACGTGTCGTTCGACGTGCACGCGGGCTCGGTGCACGCGGTGTGCGGCGAGAACGGCGCGGGGAAGAGCACGCTCGGAAAGATCCTCTCCGGCATCTATCAGGCGGACGCCGGCGAGGTGCGCCTCGAGGGGCGGCCGGTGCGGTTCGCGAGCCCGCGCGACGCGCTCGCCGCGGGTGTCGCGATGGTGCACCAGGAGCTCGCGTTCTGCGAGAACCTCACCGTCGCCGACAATCTGTGCCTCGGCCGCCTGCCGAGCCGGTGGGGCTTCGTCGACCGCGGCGCGCTGCGCGAGCGGGCGCGCGCGCTGTTAGGCACCGTCGGCGCGTCGATCGACCCCGACCGGCCGATGGCGTCGCTGGGCGTCGCCGAGCAGCAGGTGGTGCAGATCGCCGCCGCGGTCGGCGAAGGGGCGAAGGTCGTCGTGTTCGACGAGCCCACGAGCTCACTCGGCGAGGCCGAGGCGGCGAACCTGTTCCGGCTGATCGACGAGCTGCGCGAGCGCGGCGTCGCGATCCTCTACGTGTCGCACCGCATGCCGGAGATCTACCGGCTGTGCGACACCATCACCGTGCTCCGCGACGGTCGGCACGTCGGCACGCATCCGACATCGGAGCTCGACGAGGCGTCGCTCGTGCAGCTCATGATCGGCCGCCGGCTGGAGCAGTACTTCCCGGCGCACGTCAGCGCGCCGCGCGGCGAGGAGCGGCTGCGCGTGGAGGGGCTCACGCGACCCGGACACTTCGAGGACGTGTCGTTCACGCTGCACGCGGGGGAGGTGCTCGGCCTCGCGGGGCTCGTCGGCGCGGGGCGCTCCGAGGTGGCGGAGACGATCTTCGGCATCGTGCCGGCGGCGCGCGGATTCGTGTCGGTGCGCGGCAAGCGCGTGCAGATCGCGCACGCGACGGACGCGATGGCGCACGGCATCGGCTTCGTGCCCGAGGACCGCAAGAAGCAGGGGCTCGTGCTCGGCATGCGCACGCGCGAGAACACCACGCTTCCCACGCTCGACCGCCTGTCGCGCTTCGGCTTCGTCGACCGCGCGGCGGAGCGCGACACGGTGCGCATTTACTTCGACCGGCTGCGGGTGAAGGCGACACAGGAGACCGTGACCGCGGCGCTCTCCGGCGGCAATCAGCAGAAGATCGTGATGGCGAAGTGGCTCGCCGCGGGCGGCGACATCCTCATCCTCGACGAGCCGACCCGCGGCGTGGACGTCGGCGCGAAGGCCGAGATCCACGCGTGGATCGACAAGCTCGCGGCGGAGGGCGCGGCGGTGCTGCTCATCTCGAGCGAGCTGCCGGAGCTGCTGAACCTCTCGTCGCGCGTCGTGGTGCTGCGCGAGGGGCGCGTGGTCGGCGAGCTGCCGCGCGAGGCGGCGTCGCAGGACGCGCTGCTGCGGATGATGGCCGGGCTGACCTCCGAGGCCGCCTAACGCGGGGCGGATCTCACGCGGAGGCGCGGAGCACGCGGAGAACTCCCTTGGCTCTGCGGTCGATGCTTTGGCTGTTCACCGCACCGGGAACGGCGCGAAGCGTCCCTCGCACGACGGAGCCGCGGCGGCGTCCTTGCGCACGGCGGGCCCGGTCATCTTCACGTCGTCGCCCGCGATCGGCAGGTTCGTGCCGCCGGCGCCGAGCGTCACGTCGGCGTGCGACGCCTTCAGCTTCACCGTCGCGACGTCGTCGAACGTCACGCCGTCGAGCGTGATCCCGAGCCGGCGCTCCGCGTCGTAGCCGTCGAGCGTGATGCGGCCGGCATCGAGCACGCGCACGTTGCGGAGCACGATGTCGCGGAACACCGGGATCAGCGTGCCCGTCGTCTGCGGCGAGGCGCTGTAGTGCGTGTCCATGAAGATCGGCTCCTTCGTCTTCCGGATGCACACGTTCTCGTACGTCACGTTCGACACGAGCCCGCCGCGCGACGCGTTGGACTTGATGCGCAGCCCGTTGTCGGCGCCGTCGACCGTGAGGTCGGTGACGAGCACGCGCTCGACGCCGGCGTTCGTCTCGCTGCCGATCGACATGCCGTGGCCGCGGTAGAAGTGGTTGTGCGACACGGTGACGTGCGTCGTCTTCGCGCTGCCGCCCTTGATCGCGACGTTGTCGTCGCCGGTCAGGATCCAGCTCCGCGTGATCGTCACGTTCGTCGCGCCGGCGGGGTCGATGCCGTCGGTGTTGCGCGCGTTCGGGCTCGGCGTGTGGATCTTCACGCCCCACGCGGTGAACCCGTCGCCACGGTCGAACACGACGTGGAAGTTCGGCGAGTTGCGGAGCGTGATGCCGTAGAGCGTGAAGTCGTTCGATCCGTTCGTCTGGATCATGCGCGGGTTCTGCTGCGGCGGGCCGGTGCGCGCCTGCTGCGCGAGGTCCCACCACGAGATCGTCTGCCCCGCCATCGTCGCCCAGCCGCGGCCGTCGATCGTGCCGCCGCCCATCACGCCCGCGTGGTCGGCTCTGTCGACGGCGATGAGCGGGCGGCAGCCGCGAGCGCCCTCCTTCCGCACGCCGCAGCTCCCCGCCGACGTCGCGTACACCTCCGGATCGCGCGAGCCGAACAGGATCGCGCCCGAGTCGACGACGAGCGTGACGCCGGGCCGCAGTTTGAGCGGCCCGCCGAGGAACGCGCGCCGCGGCCCGTCGGCCTTCAGCACCACGGCGCGCCCGGCCGCACAGCCGTCGATCGCGCGCTGGATGCGGTCGGTGTCGAGCCTTCCCTCGTCGGCGTCGGCGAGCGTCGTGTCGCCCACGGGCACGAGCGACGCGTCGAGCGTGGCGCACGCCGGCGGAATCTTCGGCTCGGCGACGGTGCGCGTGTCCTGCGCGCCTAACGGTGAGACGAGCGTGGCGAGGGCTGCGATGACGGCGAAACGTGGCATGTGCTCGGTACCGCTGGAGAGGTCTCACGCGGAGCCGCGGAGAACGCGGAGAATGTCAAGAGCGAACGCCTGGGGATGACAGGATCCCAGGATCCTGAGGATCTCTTCATCCCCAGGTCTTTGCTGTTCGAAGAGGCAGTGCCCCGCGTTCTCCGCGGCTCCGCGCGAGACGAAACGGCATCATCGTCGAGCCGACGGTGGCGTCCATCCATCGAGCACGCGCTCCACGGTGTAGCGCGCCGCGTCGGCGTCGGTGAGCTGGAGGCGGCGCGGGCTCGCGACGGCGCCGGGGCCGGTGCTGCGGTACTCGTAGAAGCGCGACGCGTTGGGCTCTGCCCACACCGCGTTGCCGGCGGAGTCGGTGCCCATGCGCATGCGGTCCCACCCCTTGGCGCCCACGTGGTCGTCCATCCAGCAGTCGACGAACACCGCGCTCCCCACCGCCTGCGGATCGCCGCCGGCATGCCACGGCCGTCCGAGCACCACGGTGTTGGCCGCCATCGCCGGCGTCTCCTTCGTCAGGCGGCTGCGCACGAACAGGAAGCCGTACGGCCGGCGGAGCGGGGTGCTCGGCGCGGCGACGTAGCCGTTGTTCGTCGGGCTGCCGCGGTCGCGCGACACGATGACGCACTCGTCGAACACCGCGACGCCGGCGCCGAAGATGAAGTCGACGCTGCCGGTGATCTCGCACTTGTGGAAGTACGCGCGTCCCGCGTTCGGGTACAGCGTGTCCTGATGTCCCGCCACGCGCACGTCCTCGAACGACGCGCGGTCGCTGGCCGAGTCGAGCGCGAGCGCGACGGCCTGCGCGCCCTGCAGCTTCGTGGGGTCGTCGGCCGGCTTGCGCATGTTCGCGAGGTAGTCGAACGCGTTCTCGACCGTGAGATGCTCGGCGCGGAAGTCCGGCGCCGCGACGCGCAGCGTGTAGCTGCCGAACGTGCCTAAGGGCGCGCCGCCGCCCGGGCGCGGGGTGCCGGCGGCGTCGTCCCACGTGATCACGACGCCGTCGCGGCTCTCGCCGACGAGCGTGACGCGCGGCCGCGCGACGACGAGCTTCTCGCGGTAGCGACCGTTGCGCAGGTAGACCGCGGCGGGCCCGGTCTTGGGCAACGCGCCGAGCGCCGTGCCCAGCGTGTGGTACGTCGGCGCGCCGGCGACGCGGGCACCGTCGCGTCCGGTGAACCGCGCGTCGACGACGGCCGCCCACCGCTGGGCGCCGGCGCCCGCGGGGGCCACGAGAGCGAGCGTGAGGACGAGGGCAGCGCGCGTCATGCACGAAGAGTGGGCGGCTGTATTGTTCCCGGCAAGAACAATATGCGGGGACGCGAAAACGCGCCGGCCGGGTGCCCCGGCCGGCGCGTTCGCGATCCGTGCGTCAGTCGTCGTAGCGCTCGCGGCCCCGCCGGCCGTTGTTCGACTTCTCGTACACCGGCTTGCCGTTGCGGTCGAACACGACGTTGCCGTTGCGGTCGCGGACCAGCGTCTGGTTGCCGCGGCGCTCGTACACGACCTGGCCGCGCCGGTCGTAGACGACGTTGCCGTTCCGGTCGAGCGCCACCTCGCCGCGGCCACGCGCGACCTCGCCGTTGCGCTGGTACACGTCCCCACGGTCCCAGCCGCCGTTGCCGTTCGTGCTGCCGTTCGCGTCGTGATCGCAGCTGTCGTTGTGGTTCCGATCCCAGCAGCCGAGCCGCGAGTTCCAGTCGCCGTTCCCGTTCCGGTCGGCCACCGTGCCGTTCGACTGCCAGTACGCGCGGATGTCGTAGTAGCCCTGCCCGCCCTGCGAGTCCGTGATGCGGATGATGCCGTCGCCGGAGTTGTAGCCGGGCTGCTGGATGACCTCGACGTTCCCGCGCCCGCTGACGCGCTGCACGTACAGCGTGCCGTTGCCGGTCGGGAGCGTCCCTCGCGTCACGAAGCGGCCGCGGCTCTCGTTGCTGCTCGCGCCGTACACGCTCACGCCGCCGCGCCCGACGTTGATGCGCGTATCGCGATCGACGTTGCCCTGCCACTCGAAGACGAGCCGCATGTTGCCGTTCTGCGGCTGGCCCCACTGGGCCTGGGCCGCGCGACCGCCGAGCAGGGCGACCGCTCCGACGAGCGCCGCCTGGAGCTGCTGTCTGCCGAAAGAACGAAGCGTCCGAGTCATGCTTGCCTCCTGCGAGTTGACCTGCCGTCGGCGGCCTCTGCGTCGCCGGCCTGCCCACCCGAAAGGCAACGCGCGTGCGCGATCGGGCCGCCGCCTGTTTGTGGTTGCAAGTCGTTCATCCGTAGCTACTTACGTGACAGAACGTGACCCGGGTCACGGACTTCGGCGGCGGCGTTGTACACGCTGTGGGACGAAACGCCGTCCAGATCATGGGATGGGCGGAAGGCGGCGCGGTTCTTCCACCCGCGACCGATCTCACCCGAACCGCACCCTCCAATGAGCGTTCTCGACCTCGTCCAGCAGCACCTCGGTCCGGACCAGATCCGGCAGCTCAGTCAGCAGATCGGCGCCGACCCGGCGCAAACCGAGACGGCCGTCCAGGCCGCGCTGCCGATGCTGCTCGGCGGCATGGCGAGCACCGCCCAGGATGCCGGCGGTGCCCAGGGCGTCCAGGAAGCGATGCAGCAGCACGAGGGGTTGCTCGGTGGCCTCGGTGGCCTCGGCGGCTCGCTCGGCTCGATCCTGTCCGGCGCGCTCGGTGGCGCGGGCGGCGCCGGGGGCGGCATCCTCGGCAACGTCCTCGGACGCCACGAGGGGCAGGTGAACGACGGCGTCCAGCAGGCGTCGGGGCTCGACGCGGGTCAGACGAAGAAGCTGCTCCTCATCCTCGCCCCGATCGTGCTCGCCGCGCTCGCGCATCAGCGCAAGCAGCAACAGCAGAGCGCCACCCAGCCGTCAGCGGCTGACCTGAACGCCGACGGCATCCCCGACGCGCTCCAGCAGGAGGCCCGTCAGGCGCAGGCCCAGACCCAGCGCACCGCGCCGCACATCGGCGGCATCGTGGGGAAGATCCTCGACGCGGCGACGCGGCACTGACCGAGACAGGGCAGGAGGGCAGGAGGGCGCGCGCGAAACGCGCGAGGGCAGGAGACCTTATGGCTCTCCTGCCCTCCTGCCCTCCTGCCCTCCTGCCCTATCTCTTGGCCGTCCAGACGTCGTTCGTCCGATTCGCGTCCGGGTACTCGTGGTCCGGATCGAGCTCGACGCGCACGATCGCGGGCTTCGCGGGGACGCGGAAGCGGGCGACGCGGGAGCCGTTCAGGAACACCTCGAGCGGCACGCCGCAGCGCGTCGGCGCCTTGCCGTCCGCGCGGTAGATCGCGATCGGCGCGGGGGCCTTCGCGCGACCGAGGTCGTGGATGAGGATCTCCACGAGGCCGTTCTCGACGGGGTAGACGTCGACGATCGCGTGGTCGAGGTACGACGCGCCCATCCCGCGCGGCGGCTTCGGGTCGGACGGGGGCGACGGTTGGGCCGCACCGACGGACGCGGTGAGCGCGGTGACCGCGGTGACCGCGGCGGCGACGGCGAGCGACGACGACAGGCGCATCGAGTGAAGTGCGGGCGACGCCCCCACGGCGCCGCGTCCCTCGCGTTCATGCACGGCGCGGACCAGCCGAGTCGGCTCCGGTGACGCTCGAGCGCGGTCGGCGGCAGATTACCCGCGCCACCACCGTCCGCGGGAGGTCATGCGCCACAGGTCGTTGTTCGTCGTCACGGTCGCGTGCAACGCGGCGCTGCTGTTCGCCGTGGAGCCGATGGTGAGCAAGCGCGTGCTGCCGCTGTTCGGCGGGGCGCCGTCGGTGTGGAACACGTGCCTGATGGCGTTCCAGGCGATGCTCCTGGCCGGCTACCTGTACGCGCACGTGGTGGCGCGCCGGCTCGGCCGTCGGCAGACGGTCGTGCACCTCGCGCTGTTTGCCGCGTCGCTGCTCGCGCTGCCGCCGGTCGTGCGCCATGCCTCGCCCCCCGCGGGATGGCCGCCGGCCGGGTGGCTGCTCGTGCTGCTGCTCGGCGCGGTGGGGGCGCCGTTCGTGGTCCTCTCGGCGGGGGCGCCGCTGCTCCAGCGGTGGTACGCGGCGCTCCCGGGACGCGGCGAGCCGTACTTCCTCTACGCGGCGAGCAACGCGGGGAGCATGCTCGCCCTCCTCGGCTACCCGCTCGTCGTCGAGCCGCGGGTGGGACTCGCAGGGCAGGCGCACGGATGGGCCGCGGCGTACGCGGTGCTCGGCGCGGCGCTCGCCGCGTGCGCGTTCGTGGTGCGCGGATCGGGGACGGGGCTCGTCGCGACCGCGCCGGCCGTCGACGCGTCGCTCGGGTCGCCGGGCGCCGTGTCGGCCGAGCGGCTGCGGTGGACGTTCCTCGCGCTCGTGCCCTCCGCGCTGCTGCTCGGCGTGACGCGCTACGTGACGACCGACGTGGCGCCGGTCCCGCTGCTGTGGGTGATCCCGCTCGCGCTGTATCTGCTGTCGTTCGTCGCCGCGTTCGCCGAGCGGGCGCGGGTGCCTAACGAGATCCTGGAGCCGCTGTTCGCCGCCGCGCTGCCGCTGCTCGCGCTGCTCGCCGCGCTCGGCGTGAACCGTCCGCTGTGGTCGATCGCGGGCGCGCACCTCGCCGCGGTGGCGCTCGCGTCGCTCGTCTGCCATCAGGCGCTCGCCGACCGACGTCCGGCGCCGGAGCGGCTCACGGAGTTCTACCTGTTCGTGTCGCTCGGCGGGCTGGCCGGCGGCGTGTTCGACGCGATCGTGGCGCCGGCGGTGTTCGACACGCTCGCCGAGTATCCGATCGCCATCGGGCTCGCGGGCGCGGCGTGGGCGTTCGGGCGCGTGCGGCACGCGCCGACGCCCGCGCCGGTGGACGGGCCGCGGCCGCACCTGTTCGCGCGCCTCGTCGACACCACGTCCGACTCCGACGAGACGACCGACCGGCTCGATCGGCTGGTGTGGTACGTCGTCGCGCCGGTGACGGCGGGCGGGCTGCTGCTCGCGGCGGTGCTCGTCCGCGCGGACGTGCCGTCGGGCGCGCGCGCCGCGGCGACGGCGGCGCTCGGCGTGCCGGCGGCCCTCATCGTCTTCGCGCTGCGGCGGCGTCCCATGGCGTTCGCGCTCGGGCTCGCGGCGCTGCTGCTCGGCGCGACCGTCGGACAGCTCTCGCGCGGGGGCGGGGTGCTGCTGCGGGCGCGCAGCTTCTTCGGCACGTACGCGGTGCGCGTGAGCGGGCCGTACCACCACCTGCAGAACGGGACGACGCTGCACGGCGCGCAGGACGTGCGCGCGCCCACGACGCCGATCACGTACTACCACGAGCGCGGACCGTTAGGCGCGCTGTTCGCCCGCGTGCCGACGCTCGCGCGCGACGGCCGCCGCGTGGGCGTCGTGGGGCTCGGCACCGGCACGCTCGCCTGCTACGGCCGCCGTGGCGAGCGGTGGACGTTCTACGAGATCGATCCGGTGATCGTGCGCATCGCGCGCGACCCGCGGCTGTTCACGTTCCTGCGCGACTGCCCGCCGACGGCGGACGTCGTGGTGGGCGACGCGCGCCTGCGGCTGGCCGAGGCGCCCGCGGCGACCTACGACCTGCTCGTGCTCGACGCGTTCAGCTCGGACGCGATCCCGACGCACCTGCTGACGCGCGAGGCGATGGCGCTCTACCTCGCGAAGCTCCGCCCGGACGGCGTGCTCGCGGTGCACGTCAGCAACCGCTACCTCGACCTCGTGCCGGTGCTCGCGGAGCTGGCGCTCGACGCGCGGCTCGCCGGGTCGTACGGCAACGACGTGAGCGGCGAGGGCCGGCGCCACCCGATGATCTCCGCGTCGACGTGGGTGGTGCTGTCGCGCCACGCCGCGGCGCTCGGCGCGCTCACGCGCACGCGCGGGTGGGCGCCGCTGCCGCCGACGGGCCGCGTGCGGCTGTGGACGGACGACTTCACTGACGTGCTGTCGGTCGTGAAGTGGCGCTGATGCCCTCCCGGGGTCGCAGGCGGCGATGGCGTCCTACCCGGGCGGTGCCGGTCGTGGCTATCGTTCGGCCGATGCGTCGCCTCCGGCTTCTCCGCGGCCTCTCCGCCGTCCTCGCGCTGCTGCACCTGCTGGTGCCGCCGCTCGTGGGCATCGCGGACGCGCGCCTGGAGGCGGAGGCCGCGCGCTCGGGTCGGGCCATCGTCCACGTCGAGTCACACGGCTCGCCGACGTGTCCGCGCGTCCACCCGACGGACTGCGCGCTGTGCCAGGTGGTGGCGCTGCTCGCCACGCCGTCGCGCGCCGCGTGCGCGCTGCCGACGGCCACGATCGCCCTGGCCGCGCCCGTCGCGACGGCCCTCGGCCGCCCGACCGTCGGGCGCCACACCCTCGCCCTTCCGCGCGGGCCTCCGACCGCCTGACCGCCCACGACCGCCCGTCCGGGCGGCCGTCCCCGCGCGCTGCCCATGCCCGTGTTTCCCCGGGCGTCGGCGCCGTGCGCGCGCATCCACGGTCAGGAGACCCCATCATGTCGAGCTTTCCCGCACGACGCGCCGCCGGCGCGCTGTGCCTCGTCGGCACGTCCGTCGTCGCGCCGGTCGCCGGCGCCACGACGCATCATCCCGCATCCGCCGTCACGTCGCCCGTCGCCGCGCCGCCCGTATCCGGGGTGGTGCAGGACGAGGTCGGCCGCCCCCTCGCGAACGTCGACGTCGTCGTGAGCGAGGCCGGCCGCGCGACGACCACCGCGGCCGACGGCACGTTCACCCTGCGCGGCCTCGGCGCCGGCACCTACCACCTCAACTTCCTGCTGCTCGGGTACGCGCCGGGGCACGTCGCGGTCACCGTGCCGGAGAGCGGCGCACCGGTGCGCGTGACGGTCACGCTGAAGGCGACCACGGTGCGGCTGCAGACCGCTGTCGTCACGGCGACGCCCACGGGCACCGATCCGATGGCCATCACCCAGTCGACGGCCGAGCTCTCGGGCAAGGCGCTGAGCCGCGAGCTCGGGGCGAGCGTCGCGCAGACGCTGTCGAACGAGCCCGGGCTCGCGATGCGCTACAACGGGCCGGCGGCGAACGTGCCGGTCATCCGGGGGCTCACCGGCGAGCGCATCCTGGTGCTGCAGGACGGCCAGCGCGCGGCCGATCTCTCGTCCGCGTCGAGCGACCACGCGCTGTCGATCGACCCGCTGAACGCGCAGCGCATCGAGGTCGTGCGCGGCCCCGCGTCGCTGCTGTACGGCAACAACGCGCTCGGCGGCGTGGTGAACGTCATCTCGAACGACATCCCGACCGAGGTGCCTGGCCACCTCGCGGGCGACTTCGGCACGCAGGCGGAGTCGGTGAACCCGGGTGGCGCGGTCTCGGCGGGGCTCACCGCGCCGGTCACGCGCCGCGTCGCCGTGTCGGCGCGGCTCAACGCGCGCTCGCTCGACGACGTGCGCGCGGGCGGCGACGTGCGGCAGCTCGGCACGTTCTCGCGCAACCAGGGCGCGGTGCTCGGCCTCGGCTACGTCGGCGTCGACGCGACGGGCGGGCTGGCGTATCGCGGGCAGCGCTTCGACTACGGGCTGCCGACGGCGGCGGGCGACCCGGAGGAAGGCGGCCACATCCGCGGCCAGCGCAGCGAGGGGGTCGGGCGGTTCGATCTCAACGTGAACCGCGCCGGCGTCGAGACCGTGCGCCTCGACGGCACGGCCCAGTGGTACCGGCACGACGAGGTCGAGAACACCGGCGCGGTGGGGACGAGCTTCGACCTCGCGACGCAGACGATGAACGCCACCGCCCGCACGCTGTGGGCGCCGGGGTTCAAGGGGGCGCTCGGCCTGTCGGGGCTGTTCAAGCAGTACGCGTCGACCGGCGAGGAGGCGCTGACGCCGGCGGCGAACAGCACCAGCGGCGGTCTGTTCGTCTATCAGGAGATCCCGTTAGGCACCGTGGTCACGGACACGACGGCCGAGTCGCGGCGCGCGCACCTGCAGCTCGGCGGCCGCTACGACGTCTACCGCATCCGGTCGATCGCCGGGGACGCGAAGTTCGGCCCCGGGCGCACGACGACGTTCACGAACGTCTCCGGCTCGCTCGGCGCGAGCGCGCCGCTGGGCAGGTACGTGACGCTGAGCGGCAGCGCGTCCCGCGCGTTCCGCGCGCCGACGGTGGAGGAACTGTACTCGAACGCGTTCCACGCCGCCGTCGGCACGTACGACGTCGGCAGCCCGAGCCTGCGGGCGGAGGTGAACACGGGCGTGGACGGCATCGTGCGCGCACGCAGTGGCCGCACCTCGGTGCAGGTCTCGGCGTACGCGAACCGGATCGCGAACTTCATCGCGCCGAACCTCGTGCGCGACACGACGCTCGCCGACGAGGGCACGGTGCCGCTCAACGTGTACGCCCAGCGCGACGCGGCGATGCACGGGGTGGAGGGACAGCTCGAGGCGGAAGTCGTCAGGCACCTGGTGGTGGGCGCGGTCGGCGACGTGGTGCGGGGGCGGTTCACCTCGGGGGGCGCGCTGCCGTTCCTGCCGTCGGGGCGCCTCGGCGGCTCGCTGCGGTGGGACACCGGGCGTTTCTTCCTCGGCGGCGACGTGCGCCACGGCTTCGCCCAGTCGCAGGTGTCGCAGCCGGGATGCGCGCCGGCGGACCGGGCGCGGCTCGGCCCCGGCGGCGCGTTGCCCAGCGATCCGACGAGCGACACGCCGTGCGTGGACGTGCCGACGCCGGCGTACACGCTGCTCAACCTGAACGCGGGCGCGACGTGGCTCGTGCGCGGGCTGAGTCACTCGGTGACGCTGCGCGTCGACAACGCCGGCGACACGCGCTACTTCGACGCGTCGAGCCGGATCAAGAGCTTCACGGCGAACCCGGGGCGGAACGTGAGTCTCGTGTACAAGCTGCTGTACTGACTCGGGACTCGGGACTCGGGACTCGGGACTCGGGACTCGGGACTCGGGACTCGGGACTCGGGTGACGGGGCGGTTCGCGTCAGAGTCTCGTCAATGCGTCACCGCTCCCTTGCACCTCGCGGTGCGGCGGCGCAGATGACGACGGAGGCCGCCGAGTCCCGAGTCCCGAGTCCCGAGTCCCGAGTCCCGAATCCCGCCCCTCGGAATGAAGACCGCCGCGCTGCGCGCGCCCCAGCTCATGCTGCTGCTCCTCGCCACCCTCGCCGTCGCGGCGCTCGCCGCGATCGAGGCCGAGGGGGACGTCGGCGCGCACCGGGCGACGGCGGAGCGGGCGATGCGCGACTACCTCGCCGTCGCCGGCCGCGACGCAGTGGACGCGGTAGCCGACGCGGCGACGGCGGAGGCGACGGTCGCGCTCGCGCCGGCGGCGGGCCCGCGCGCGAGCTCGCCGTACGACCTGCTGCCGCCGCCCGAGGTGCTCGCGCGCCCGACGGCGACGCCGCTCGCCTGTCCGACGGACGGCGCGACGGCGTTCGCGCGGCTCGACCTGCGCGACGGCACGCTCGCCGCCACCGGCGCTCCGGGTCGCGACTCGACGCTCGCGCGGTGGCTGCACGACACGCTCACTGCCGTGGTGACGAACGGCGAGGCGCGCGCGGCGACGCCCGGCGGGATGCCGGTGGGCATCGTGTTCGGCCGCGGGCCCGGCCCGGGCGCGGGGCGCGCCGTGGTGTATGGCGTCAAGCGCGCGCCGTTCGACGCGCCGATCGCGGTCTACGGTGTGGTGACGTGCGCCGCGGCGCTCGGCCCCGCGCTCGTGGCGCGCGCGGCGAGCGCGAACGCCGCGCTCGCGCCGACGCTCGCCGACTCGCTGCTCGTGCTCACGGCGGGCGACGACGGCGTGGGGCACGAGGACGCCGCGGCGCCGGTGGCGCGCGCGCGCGTCGGCGGGCTGGAGGTGCGCGCGTGGGCGGGGCCGGGCGCGCAGCGCCGGCTCGTGGTGCGGCGTGGGAGCGGGCCGCGGCTCGCGCTGCTCGGCGTGCTCGCCGCCGTCACCGCGTCCCTCGCGTTCCTCGCGCTCGCGCAGCTCGGGCGCGAGCAGGACCTCGTGCGGCTGCGCGCCGACTTCACGTCGAGCGTGTCGCACGAGCTGCGCACGCCGCTCGCGCAGATCCTGCTCTACGGCGAGACGCTCGCGTTAGGCCGCGCGCGGAGCGACGGCGAGCGGCGCGCCGCCGCGGAGACGATCGTGCGCGAGGCGCGCCGGCTGATGCAGATGGTGGAGAACGTGCTGCACGTGGCGCGCGCCGAGCGACGGGCGAACGGCGTGTCGCCGAACACGCTCGCGCTCGCGCCGCTCGTCGGCGAGGTGGCGGCGGGGTTCGCGCCGCTCGCCGCGGCCGCGAGCGCGACGGTGCTCGTGGCGCTGCCCGGCGCGCTCTCGGTGCGGGCCGAGGCGGGTGCGCTGCGGCAGGTGCTGCTCAACCTGCTCGACAACGCCGTGCGCTACGGCCCGCCCGGCCAGGTCGTGCGCGTCGGCGGGGCGTACGCCGCGCGCGGCGCGGTGCGGCTGTGGGTCGACGATCAGGGCCCGGGCGTGCCGCCGCGCGACCGCGAGCGAATCTTCGCGCCGTTCGTGCGTCTCGCGCGCGACCGCGTGGCGCGCGACCACGGCGAGGCGTCGCGTCCGGGGAGCGGGCTGGGGCTCGCGGTGGTGCGCGACCTCGTGGCGCTGCACGGCGGGCGCGTGTGGGTGGAGGACGCGCCGGGGGGCGGGGCGCGGTTCGTCGTCGAGCTGCCTAACGGCGACGTGCCCGACGGCGAGGTGCCCGACGGCGAGGTGCCTAACGGCGACCTGGCGCGGGGGCGCGCGTGAGCGAGGCGGCGGCGCGCGCGGCGCGCATCCTGGTGGTGGAGGACAACGAGGCGCTCGCGGCGGGGCTGCGCAACAACCTCGAGTTCGAGGGCTACGAGGCGTACGTCGCGGGCGACGCGGCGGCGGGGCTGGCGGCGGCGCGGCGGCACACGCCGGACCTCATCATCCTCGACCTCATGCTCCCCGACGCGGACGGCTTCCGCGTGCTGCGCGCGCTGCGCTCCGCGGGGGACGCGACCCCGGTGCTGGTCCTCACGGCGCTGGGCGATGAGGCGGACAAGGTGCGCGGGCTGCGCGTCGGCGCGGACGACTACGTCACGAAGCCGTTCGGGCTCATGGAGCTGCTCGCGCGCGTCGAGGCTCTGCTGCGGCGCACCGCGCGCGCGACGGGCGCGACGACGGTGCGCTTCGGCGACGTCGCGGTGTGCCTCGCGACGCACGACGTGACGCGCGCGGGGCGGCCGGTGCCGCTGCGGCCGAAGGAGTACGAGCTGCTCGTCGCGCTGCTGCGCCGCGAGGGCGCGGTGGCGGCGCGGCACGAGCTGCTGCGCGAGGTGTGGGGCTACGACCCGAGCGTCAACAGCCGCACGGTCGACACGCACGTGCTGGAGCTGCGGCGCAAGCTGGAGGCGGACCCGTCGAACCCGCGGCACCTGCTGACGGTGCGGAAGGCGGGGTACCGGTTGGCGTGACGACTGGAACGGCGGCGCTGATACCTCGGCGCTGAAACGGCGGCGCTGGAACAGCGGCTCTGAAAGCGCGCGGTTCCAGCGCCGCCGTTTCAGCGCCGCCTCGACAGCGCCGAGGTATCAGCGCCGCCGTTCCGATCAGCCCCGCCGCCGCACCCGCACGCCCCCGTTCGTCGTCCGCACCCGCACCGGCGGCCCACCCGCGCCGAGCCGCGTCGTGATCGTCCGGCCGAGCCGACCGCTCACCGTGACCGGGAAGTCCAGGTCCATGCGGCCGTTCACCGTCCCGGTCTCGAGGTCCGCGTTGTAGCGCTCCGGCACCTCCAGCGTGACGCCGCCGTTCTGGGTGCGCACCTCGAGCCCCGCGCCGCGCCACCGGTCGCCGTCGAGCGCGACCTGCACGCCGCCGTTCTCCGTCGCGCCGTGCACGTCGCCCGAGAGGCCCGTGAGCCGCACACCGCCATTGACCGCATCGAAGCGGATGCTCCCCTCGACGTCGGCGATGCGGATGCCGCCGTTGTTCGTCACGAGGTCGAGGTCCGTGCGCCGCGGCACGTACACGGTGTAGCTCACCCACCAGCCCTCGCGCGACCGCGTGCTCGGCCCCGTCGCGCGCACGTCGGGCGACGTCTCGATCTTCACCTGCTCCACGAGATCGCCGGCGTCGGCCTCGCTCCGCGCCTGGGCCTCGATGCGGGCCACGATCTTGATCTCGCTGCGGTCCCAGCCGACCACCGACACGCCGCCGTTCTCCCGGCCGTCGACGCGCAGCCGGCTGCGGGCGGGGATCGTCAGCTCCTTCACGTCGCACGCGTGCGCGCGGTCGTCGCCCCACCGCTGATTCTCGCAGCGCACGAGCCAGTCGGCGATGGACTCGTCGCGCTGGGCGGCGGCGGGGGACGCCGCGGCGGCGGCGACGAGAGCGACGAGAGCGGCGAGAGCGAGGCGGCGGATCGACACGAGCAGTGTCCTCTGGTGATGGGGCCGACGGTCAGACAGCGGCCGCGCGCCAAGGGTTTGCTTCGCGCGGAGCGGCGGACCTGAGCTCCACGTACGTGTTTTCGTTGGACTGAAGAAGGACTGAAGAGGGACTGTTGTTGGTCCTTCTTCAGTCCTCCTTCAGTCCTTCTTCAGTCCTACAGAAACTCGTACGTGGAGTCCGGATAGGCGCGACTAGATCTCGTTGCGCCGCGCGGCCCGGATCATCCCGTCGGCCGCGCGGAACGCGAGCGCCATGATCGTCATCGTCGGCTGCCCGCGCCCGCTCGTCACGAACGACGAGCCGTCGACGATGAACAGGTTCGGCACGTCGTGCGCGCGGTGCCACGCGTTCACCACCGAGTGGCCCGGATCGTTTCCCATGCGGCAGGTGCCGAGCAGGTGGGGGTTCGCGTAGTCGGGGAAGTCGGCGATCGGGAACGACCACCGCCGCTGCGCGCCGGCCGCGTCGAGCAGATCCACGGCGCGATCCCGGAACCAGTGATACAGCTTGAGGTCCTCGGCGTGCTCGCGGAACGTCACGCGGATCGCCGGCTGCCCCCACGCGTCCTTCGCCGTCGGGTCGAGCGTGATGTCGTTCGTCGGCACGGGGAGCGACGTCGTGTGCCCGAACGCGTACACGGTGCGCGGAAACTCGCGCAGCCGCCGCTTGAAGTCGGCGCCCCACGTCGGTGCCTCGGGATCGAGGCTGCCTAACGCGTACATCACCGGCGGCGTGTCGAAGCGGAAGTCGAAGCCGCCGCCCCCGTGCAGGCCGAGCTTCGGATCCAGCTCGTAGGTGTCGTGGACGACGCGCGTCACGGCGACGCCGCGGTAGCCGTTCACCGGATGCTCGAACACGCCGACGCCGATGCCGGCGCCGTTGAACATGAGGTTCCGCCCGACCATCCCGCTGGAGTTCGCGAGCCCGTGCGGGAACAGCGTCGACGCCGACATGAGCAGCAGCCGCGGCGTCTCGCCGCCGTTCGCGCACAGCACCACCGCTTTCGCCCGCTGCACGCGCTCGCGCTTCTCGCGGTCGAAGTACACGACGCCCGTCACGCGGCCGCGCGCGTCGTGCTCCACGCGATGCGCGTAGCTGTTCGGCCGAATCTCGCACGTGCCGGTGCGCTCGGCCTCGCGGATCATCGTCGCCAGCGTGCTCGACTTCGCGCCGAACTCGCAGCCGAAGAACTCGCAGAAGCCGCAGTGCTGACACGCGCTGCGCCCGCGATACGGCACCGACGCGATGGCCAGCGGCGCCGGGAACGCGTGCCATCCCACCTTGCGCGCCGCGCGCTCGAGCAGCACGCCGGGCGACTGGTTCGGCAGCGGCGGCATCGGATACGGGCGGCTGCGCGGCGGGTCGAACGGGCTCGCGCCGGCCTGGCCCGAGACGCCGACCTCCCACTCGACCTTCGTGTAGTACGGCTCGAGGTCGGCGTAGCGGATCGGCCAGTCGTCGAAGCTCGTGCCGGCGATGGGGCCCTTCTGCGACCGCTCCACGAAATCGATCTCGTGAAAGCGCCAGAAGTTCGCCGTGAAGTGCAGCGTCCCGCCGCCGACCGCGCGGCCGTAGACGAGCAGCTTGCGCGGCGTCGCCGTGTCGGCGGCGGTGCGGCGGCCGGTCTGCGGCGAGCGCGCGACGTCGTTCGTCAGCGCATTGCCCTGCATGACCGTGAGCTCGTCGTGCGTGAAGTCGGCCTCGGTGAGATATGGCCCCTGCTCGAGCACGACGACGCGCAGCCCGGCGCGCGAGAGCTCGCGCGCCACCACGCCGCCCGCCGCGCCCGAGCCGACGACCACGAAGTCGACCGCGTCGGCGTCGGCGTACCGGGGGCCGCGGGGTCGGGACGCACGCTCAGTCGGCATCGGTGGTCCTCCCGTCGTACCAGCCGAACGGCGCCATCCAGTGGAAGCGGTTCTCGAAGCCGATGAGCCGCCAGCCCACGCGGCCGCGGTTGCCGCCGTGCTTCGGGTCCGCGAGCAGACCGGCGACGACGGCAGCGCGCGCGGCGCCGAAGAACTCCGACTTCGCCTCCTCCATCGCGCTCAGCACCGCGAGCTGTCCGGCGGCCGGCAGCGCGGCGAACGAGCGCCCGCCGCGCGCCGCGGCCGCATCGCGCAGCTCGCCCAGCCCCTTCGTGAACAGCGGGCGCTGCTCCTTCGCGAACGTCGCGAGCCCGCGGTCGATGAAGAACACCGAGCCCGCCTCGCGCGCGCCGAGTCCGTCGGGCTCCGAGGGGACGATCTGCGCCGCGAACGCGTCGAGGTCCGCGGCCTGGCTCGCGGTGAGCGTCGCGAGCCGCTCGCCGCGATAGGTCTCGGTGTCCGTTGCGTTAGGCTCGGCCGCAGCGGGCGGGGCGTCGAGCGCGGTGAGCCACAGCGCCGCGGCACCGCCGGCGACCGCGCCGAGGAAGCGGCGTCGGGTGAGCTCGTCTGGGGACATGGCGGGGCGGGGAGGAGGGGAGCGGCGCGCTACGCTACGTCCGCCCGGACGTCGGCGCAACGACGCCATCCACACGCGCGTGTGACAGGTAGCAGTCGCCTCCGGCACGGCTCCCGCGACAGATTTCACCGCATGTACATCTCCGATTTCGCCATCCGACGGCCGATCATCACGGTCGTCGTGATGCTCGCGCTCGTCGTGTTCGGCCTGGCCGCGCTGCGCCGGCTGCAGACGGACGAGTTTCCCGACATCGACGCGCCGATCGTCTTCGTCGGCATCGCGTACCCGGGCGCCTCCCCCGAGCAGGTGGAGCGCGAGGTCGTCGACCGACTCGAGGACCGCATCGCCGGCATCAGCGGTCTCGACGAGCTGCGCTCGACGTCGACCGACGGGTTCGCGCAGATCATCATCATCTTCAAGTTCGACAAGCCGACCGACGAGGCGACGCAGGACGTGCGCGACGCGATCTCCGCCGTGCGCGCGCAGCTCCCGCAGGAGATCATCGAGCCGATCGTCCAGCGCTTCGACCCGTCGCAGCAGCCGATCGTGTCGCTCGCGCTGACGTCGACGACGCTCACGCCGCCGCAGCTCACCGAGATCGCCGACAAGACGATCGGCGGCGAGCTGCGCGCGGTCCCCGGCGTCGCGCAGGTGAACATCGCCGGCGCCGACTCCGCGACGCTGAACGTGATCCTCGATCCGAACCGGCTCTCGGCCACCGGCGTCGGCGTCGACCAGGTGGTGAACGCGCTCCGGTCGCAGAACCTCGCCGCGCCGGTGGGCTCGGTGACGGGGCCGATCACCGAGCGGTCGATCCGCCTCGAGGGACGGCTGGAGCGGCCGGAGGACTTCGCGCGCCTCACCGTCGCGCAGCGGGGCGGCGTCGCGATCCCGTTAGGCCAGGTCGCGACGGTCGAGGCGGGAGCCGCGGAGCGGCGCTCGGCGGCGCTCTACAACGGCCGTGAGGCGATCGGCATCGACATCGTGAAGTCGAAGGGCTACAGCACGACGCAGGTGGCCGACGGCGTGAAACAGCGACTCCCGGCGCTGCGGAAGGCGCTGCCGGCGGGAACGACGATCGAGATCGTGCGCGACGCCGGCGAGCGCGTCGACCGCTCGGTGGAGGACGTGGAGAAGACGCTGTTCGAGGGCGCGCTGCTCACCGTGCTCGTCGTGTTCCTGTTCCTGAACTCGTGGCGCTCGACGGTGATCACGGGGCTCGCGCTGCCGGTGAGCGTGCTCGCGTCGTTCGTGCCGCTCTGGCTGCTCGGCTTCACGCTGAACTCGATGTCGCTGTTGGGCCTCTCGCTCGCCATCGGCATCCTGATCGACGACGCGATCGTGGTGCGCGAGAACATCGTCCGGCACGTGGAGATGGGGAAAGACCATCTCACCGCGTCGCACGAGGGCACCGACGAGATCGGGCTCGCCGTCGCGGCGACGACGTTCTCGATCGTGGCGGTGTTCGTGCCGGTCGGCTTCATGAGCGGCTTCGCGGGGCAGTGGTTCAAGCCGTTCGCGCTCACCATCGCGTTCGCCGTGCTCGTGTCGCTGTTCGTGTCGTTCTCGCTCGACCCGATGCTCTCGGCGTACTGGGCCGACCCGCAGATCGAGGCGCACGAGCGGCGCAACCCGATCGCGCGCGCGCTCGACCGGTTCAACCGCTGGTTCGACCGGCAGGCGAACCGCTACCGGTCGGGCGTCGCGTGGGCGCTCGACCACCGGTGGACGATGATGGCGCTCGCCGCGCTCACGTTCTTCGGCGCGCTGTTCATCCAAGTGCGCTTCGGTGGCTTCGGCTTCACGCCGGACAGCGACCGCAGCGAGCTCACGGTCACGGTGGAGGCGCCGCCGGGGTCGAGCCTCGAGTACACGCGCGTGCAGACCGAGCAGATCGCGGCGCGGATCCGCACGCACAAGGAGGTCGCGTACACGTACGCCACCGTGGGCAGCGCGAGCGGGTCCGGCGCCGTGGACGTGGGGTCGATCTACGTGCGGCTCGTGCCGAAGGCGCAGCGCGACCTGAAGCAGTCGGCGTTCGGCCGCGTGCTGCGGCAGGAGCTGCGGCGGTTCGCGAGCGCGAACGCGTACCTCCTCGAGGCGGGCGGTCCGGGCGGCGGACAGAAGCCGTTCCAGCTCCAGCTCCAGGGTCCCGACGCGCGCACGCTGACCACGCTCGCCGACTCGATCGCGCGGAAGGTGCGCAGCGTGCCGGGCGCCGTCGACGTCGGCCTGTCGACGAAGGGACAGAAGCCCGAGCTGCGCGTGACGATCAACCGCGGACTCGCCGGCACGCTCGGCGTGAGCGTCGGGCAGATCGCGCAGGCGCTGCGCCCCGCGTTCGCCGGCGTCGACGCCGGGAACTGGGTGGACCCGAGCGGCGAGACGCGCTACGTCCGCGTCAGGCTCCCGGCGGGCTCGCGCGAGAACGCGGCCGACCTCGCGCGGATCCCGCTCGCGCTGCCCGGCGCCGGCGGCCCCGGCGGGGCGCCCGCCGTCGTTCCGTTAGGCCAGGTGGCGGACATCGCGCCGAGCGCGGGGCCGGCGCAGATCGACCACTACCAGCGGCAGCGCGTCGTCGTCATCGGCGCGAACATCGAGCGGCCGCTCGGCGCGGTGACGCAGGGCGTGCAGCGCGCGCTGCGCGACGTGCACCTGCCGGCGGGCTACCAGATCGTGCCCGGCGGCCAGGTGAAGAGCCAGGGCGAGATCTTCTCGAGCTTCGGCATCGCGATGCTGATCGCCGTGATGCTGATGTACCTGATCCTCGTCATCCAGTTCGGCAGCTTCCTGGATCCGCTCGCGATCCTCATGTCGCTGCCGCTGTCGCTCATCGGCGTCGTGCTCGCGCTGCTCGTGACGCGCGACACGCTGAACATCATGAGTCTCATCGGCATCATCCTGCTCATGGGCATCGTGGCGAAGAACGCGATCCTGCTCATCGATTTCGCGAAGTGGACGCGCGAGCAGAGCGCGGTGCCGCTGCGCGACGCGCTGATCGAGGCGGGCGCGATCCGGCTGCGGCCGATCCTCATGACGACGCTCGCGCTGATCGCCGGCATGATCCCGGTCGCGCTCGGCCTCGGCGAGGGCGCGGACTTCCGCGCGCCGTTAGGCCGCGCGGTGATCGGCGGCGTGATCACGTCGACGCTGCTGACGCTGTTCGTGATCCCGACGGTGTACGAGATCTTCGACGGCTGGCGCTCCTACCTCGGCGCCAAACTGCGGCGTCGAGCACCGGCACCGCACGGGGTGGCGACTCCGGCCGCGGAGCCGGCTGGAGACTGATGCAGCGGCGCTGATACGGCGGCGCTGATGCCTCGGCGCTGATACGGCGGCGCTGATACCGCGCGTGTTCAGCGCCGGGTTATCAGCGCCGGGGTTCCAGCGCCGCCGTTCCAGCGCCGCCGCATCAGGTCTTGCCCTCAAACTCAGAGGGGTGCATATTCGCCCTCAAATTCTGAGGGGACTCCCAATGCCGCCCGTGCCGGACCTCGATCTCCTGAAGGGCACGCTCGACGTGCTCGTGCTGAAGACCCTCTCGTGGGGCCCGCGCCACGGCTACGCCGTCTCGCGCTGGATCGCCGAGACCACCGACGACGCGCTGAGCGTCGACGAGGGAGCGCTGTACACCGCGCTCCACCGGCTCGAGCAGCGCGGGCTCGTGGAGAGCGAGTGGGGGCTCTCCGAGAACAACCGCCGCGCGAAGTACTACCAGCTCACGACCGCCGGCCGCAGCGCGCTGCGCGCGCAGACGCAGCGGTGGACGCGCTATGCCGAAGCCGTGTTCAAGGTGCTGCAGACCGCCTGAGACCAGAGAATGAGCGGCGTCGACGGCGCTTCGCCCGCCGCGCTCGAACCGCGCGGTACGGCGCCGTTCAGCGGTGTGAGACGCCGTTTGCGCTTCACAGCGCACCATCGTCAGCGCCGTATCGCCCGCGCCGTCCCGGCGCCCGCACCCCACGAGCCTCATGCCTAACATCCCAGGGTTGCGCCGCGTCTTCCGCCTCGCCACGCGCCGCGCGTCGATCGACGAGGACATCGACGCCGAGCTCGCGTTCCACTTCGAGCGCGCCGTCGCCGATCGCGTGGCCCGCGGCGTCGCGCCCGCCGCCGCGCGGGCCGAGGCGGAGCGGCGCTTCGGCGACCTGCAGGCGACACGGCGCCGGCTCCACGACATCGACGCGCGCCGCGACCGCGGACGCCGTCTCGTCGAGCGCGCGCAGGATCTCGGACACGACGTGCGGCTCGCCGCGCGCACGCTCCGCCGCGCTCCCGGCCTGACGGCGGCGATCGTGCTCACCCTGGCGCTCGGCGTGGGCGCGAACGCGATGATGTTCGGCGTGATCGACCGGCTGCTCCTGCGGCCGCCGGCCCACCTGCGCGACGTCGAGCGCACCGGGCGCGTGTTCGTCACCCGTCCGGGCGCGGAGCCGACCGCGGACGTGAGCTATCCCGCGTTCCGCGACCTGCGCGAGGCCACCGCGGGCGCGCTCGACGTCGCCGCGGTCACGACGTACACGGCGCCCGTGGGCGAGGGGGAGGGGGCGCGGCTGGCCCAGATCGGGCTCGCGAGCGCGAGCTTCTGGGGACTGTTCGACATGCGCCCCACGCCCGGGCGTCCGTTCGTCGACGCCGAGGACCGACTGCCTAACGGTACGCGCGTCGCCGTCCTCGGCCACGACTACTGGCGTGAGCTCGGCGCCGACTCCGCGGTGATCGGCCGGCAGCTCTACGTCGGCGACCACCGCTTCACCGTCGTCGGCGTCGCCGCGCCGGGGTTCACGGGCCTCGGCCTGCGACCGGTCGACGTGTGGGTGCCGCTCACCGCGGGGGCCGCCGACGCGCTCGGGCCGACGTTCGCGACGGCCTACGACCGCGACTGGTTCACCGCCGTCGCCCGCCGCCGCCCCGGCGTGAGCGCGGTGGTGGCCGACGCGCGGCTCACCGCCGCCCTGCGCGCGAGCGCGGCACGCCACGACACCACCGGCACCGCGTCGACCGTGCGCGCGGCGCTGTACCCGGTCGCCGGCGAGCGCGGGCCGCGCGCGAGCGACAGCGTGCGCGTGACGCTGTGGGCGACGGGCGTGGCGGTGATCGTGCTGATCGTCGCGTGCGCGAACGTCGTGAACCTGCTGCTCGTGCGCGCGCTGCAGCGCGAGCGGGAGACGGCGGTGCGCCTCGCGCTCGGCGTGAGCGGCGGGCGGCTCGTGAAGCAGCTCGTCGTGGAGGCGTCGCTGCTCGCGGCGCTCGGTGCCGCCGCGGCGCTGGCGCTCGCGTGGGTGGGCCGCCTGCTCGTCGCGCGCGCGCTCGTGCCGAGCACCGGATTCGGCGGCGTCCGTCCGACGGGCAGCGTGTGGCAGGGCGCGCCGGTCGATGCGCGCACGCTCGCCGTCACGGGCGCGATCGCGCTGGGGAGCACGCTCGTCGCGTCGCTCGCGCCGGCGCTGCACGCCCTGCGTCCCACGCTCGTGCGGCGGCTGCGCGGTGGTGCGCGCGAGGGAGGCACCGGCGCGCGCCACGGCCGGCTGCGCGGCGCGCTCGTGGTGGCGCAGGCGGCGCTGTCGGTGCTGCTGCTCGTCGGCGCGGGGCTGTTCGTGCGCTCGCTGCAGAAGGCCCGCGCGGTGCGACTCGGCGTCGATCCGCCGCACGTGCTGTACGCGTGGGTGGAGCTGCGCGACGTGCCGCTCGACTCGGCGGCGCGCGCGGCGCTGTACGAGCGGCTCGCCGAGCGGGCCCGGACGCTGCCGGCGGTGGAGGAGGTTGGGACCGCGCTCGCGTTCCACCTGGGCCGGCGGGCGCGCGACGTGCGCCTCGCGAACGGCGATCGCGTGGAGCTCGGCGACCACGGCGTGCGCGACAACGTCGTCGGCGGCGACTACTTCCGCGCCGTCGGCACGCGCCTCGTGCGCGGCCGCGCGTTCGATCGGCACGCCGTGGCGCGCGACGCGGCGACGATCGTGGTGAGCGAGCGGCTCGCGCGCGCCGTGTGGCCGACGGCGAGCCCGTTAGGCCGCTGCCTCGTCGTCGGCCCCGACCCGACCTGCCGTGAGGTGATCGGCGTCGTGGAGGACGTGCGCGCGGCCGACCCGCGCGATCCGCTCGAGCCGTCGGTCTATCGTCCCGCCGCGCCGACGGAGGGGAGCGGGATCGGCGCGATCGTGGTGCGCACGCGTGGCCCGGCACGGGCGGAGGCGCAGACGCTGCGCCGCGCGCTCGTCCCGCTGCTGCCATCGCCGGCATACCTCGCGGTGAGCTCGCTCGACGAGGACACGGCGTCGGCGCTGCGCCCGTGGGAGACCGGAGCGACGCTGTTCGGCGCGTTCGGGGTGCTGGGCCTGCTCGTCGCGTCGCTCGGGCTGTACGGCGCGCTCGCCCACGACGTCGCGCAGCGCCGGCACGACTACGGGATCCGTCTCGCGTTAGGCGCGCTGCGCGGTGACGTCCTGCGGCTCGTGCTGCGCCGCGGGCTCGGCGTCGCGCTCGGCGGGCTGACGCTCGGTCTCGGTCTCGCGCTCGTCGCGGGGCGCGCCGTCGCGAACCTGCTGTTCGGCGTCACGCCGCACGATCCGCTCACGTTGCTCGGCGTCGTGGGGGTGCTCGGCGCCGTCGCGCTGCTGGCGAGTCTCGTTCCCGGCTGGCGGGCGGCGCGGGTCGATCCCAACACCGCCTTGAGGGCCGAATGAACGGCGCTGGTGGCGGCGCGGGCGATACGGCGCTGACGATGGTGCGCTGTGAAGCGCAAACCCCGTCTCACACCGCGGCACTGCGCTGTACCGCGCGGTTCAGCGGTGTGAGCGTCGTCTGCGCCCCATCGCGCCGTATCGCCCGCGCAGTATCGCCCGCGCCGTGCGCGGCGCCCGAACCCCACGAGCCTCATGCCTAACATCCCAGGACTGCGCCGCTTCTTCCGCCTCGCGACGCGGCGCACCGACGTGGCCCGCGACGTCGACGCCGAGCTGGCGTTCCACTTCGAGATGACGGCAGCGGAGCTCGAGCGCCGCGGCCTGTCGCCGCAGGCGGCGCGGGACGAGGCGCGGCGCCGCTTCGGCGACGTCGATGCGCGGCGCGCCGAGCTCCGGCGCATCGACGAACGGCACGACCGCGCACGGCGGTCGACGGAGTGGCTGCAGGGGCTCGCGAGCGACGTGCGACTCGGCGCCCGCACGCTCCGCCGCTCGCCCGGCTTCGCGGCCGTGGTGGTGGTCACGCTCGCGCTGGGCATCGGCGCGAACGCGATGATGTTCGGCATCGTCGACCGGCTGCTGCTGCGGCCGCCCGCGTACCTGCGCGACGCGGGGCGCACGGGACGCATCTTCTTCACCCGCACGCTCGACGGGTCCACGGACACCTACGACAACGTCGGCTACGCGTTCCTGCGGGACATCCGCGAGGGGACGCGCGGCGCCGTGGACGTCGTCGGCGTGTCGACGGGGGAGGGGATCGTCGGCGACGGTGTGTCGGCGCGCACGGCGCACGTGGGCATGGCGTCGGGCGAGCTGTGGTCGCTGTTCGACGCGCGGCCCGCGTTAGGCCGCTTCTTCGGGCCGCAGGACGACCGGCTCCCGGTGGGCGCGCCGGCCGCGGTGCTCGGCTACGAGTACTGGCGGCGCGAGCTCGGCGGCGATCCGTCGGTGCTCGGGCGCCCGCTGCGCGTCGGCGGCGGCACGTTCACCGTCGTCGGCGTCGCGCCGAAGGGCTTCACCGGCGTCGGCCTGCGACTCGTCGACGTGTGGGTGCCGCTCACCGCCGGTTCGGCGAGCTCCATCGGGGCGGAGTTCGCGTCGCGCTACAACATGTCGTGGTTCGAGCTCGTGGCGATGCGCCGCGCCGGCGTGAGCGAGACGCGGGCGAACGCGCTGCTCACGCGCGCCTACGTCGAGAGCCTGCGCCGGCGCATCGCGGTGCAGCCGACCGCCCGCATCGCGCACGTGCCGCTCGCGTCGCTGCAGCCGAAGGCGGCGATGTACTCCGTGCTGCTCGACCGCGGCCCGAAGGCGACGGACGGCGCGCGCGTGGCCGTGTGGGTGGCGGGGGTCGCGCTCATCGTGCTGCTCGTCGCCTGCGCGAACGTCGCGAACCTGCTGCTCGCGCGCGCGGTGGGACGCGAGCGCGAGGTGGCGGTGCGCGTGGCGCTCGGCGTCGGGCGCGCGCGGCTCACGCGGCAGCTGCTCACCGAGGTCGCGCTGCTCGCCGCGCTCGGCGCGGTGGCGGGGCTGCTGCTCGCGCGCGTGGGCGGCGCGTTCGTCACGCGCGTGCTGATCCCCGACATCGCGTTCGGCGACGCGCTCGCCGACGGGCGCACGCTCGCCGTGACGGCGGCGATCGCGATGGCGGCCGGGCTGCTCGCGTCGCTCGCGCCGTCGCTGCGCGCGCTGCGCCCCGACCTCGTCACCCGCCTGCGCGGCGGTGCGCGCGAGGGCGGCGAGCGTCACGGCCGCACGCGCGCGGCGCTCGTGCTCGCGCAGGCCTCGCTGTCGGCGGTCCTGCTCGTCGGCGCGGGGCTGTTCGTGCGATCGCTGCGCAACGCGCACGCCGTCGACTTCGGGTTCGAGCCGGCGCGGGTGCTGTACGCGTCGGTGCAGCTGCGCGGCGAGCGGCTCGACAGCGTGCGCACCGCGACGCTGTACGCGCGCCTGGCCGAGCGCGCCGGCGAGCTGCGCGACGTGGAGACCGTGGGCACGACGTTCGAGCTGCCGTACTACCGCGGGTTCACGACCGACCGCGTGCGCGTGCCGGGGCGCGACTCGGTGACGGGGAACGCGGAGGTGCACGGCAACACCGTGGGGCTCGACTACTTCCGCGCGATGGGCACGCGCGTGCTGCGCGGCCGGGTGTGGGATCCGCGTACCCCGGCCGCGGACACCGACGCGGTGGTGCTCAGCGCGGCGCTCGCGAAGCTCGTGTTCGGGACCGACGACGTGGTGGGCCGGTGCGTGATCGTGGCCGAGAACGACCCCGCACCGTGCCGACCGATCATCGGCGTGGTGGCGGACGTGCGGCGCGGCGATCCGCGGCAGCCCGGCGTGCCGGGGTTCTACGTGCCGCGCCCGGAGGTCCCACGGTGGTTCGACATGAGCGGGCTCGTGATCCGCACGCGGGGCGATGCCGCGCAGCAGATGCTCGCCGTGCAGCGGGCGCTGCAGCCGCTCGCGCCGGGCGCGGCATACGTGAGCGTGCACGCGATGGCGGACCTCGTCGCTCCCGAGCTGCGGCCGTGGATGGTGGGCGCCACGCTGTTCTCCGCGTTCGGCGCGCTCGGCCTGCTCGTCGCCGTGGTGGGCCTCTACAGCGTGCTCGCGTACGACGTCGCACAGCGGCGCCGCGACATCGGCGTGCGGCTCGCGTTAGGCGCGCGGGCCGGCGACGTGCTGCGGCTCGTCGTGCGACGCGGGGTCGCGTTCGCCGCGGTGGGCGTCGCGACCGGCGTGGCGCTCGCGCTCGCGGCAGGGCGCGCGATGGGCGCCCTGTTGTTCGGCGTCTCGCCGCACGACCCGACGACGATCGGCGTCGTGGCCGTGGTGCTCGTCGCCGCGGCGGTCGCGGCGAGCCTCGTGCCCGGCTATCGCGCCGCGCGGATCGACCCGGCGACGAGCCTCAAGGGCGAGTGAGGTAGCCTCGGCCCGTGCCGCGCCGTGTCGGCGGCACGGGGCGTGCCCCGTGTGTTATCCTTCGGGAGGGGCGGGGACGGAGTGGAGCGGTGTGCCACCACTCGGCCGGTCCGCGGAGGCGCCGAGGCATGACGATGCAGCCGATCGAGTCGGGTTCGTCCCACGAACCCGCCGAGCGTTTCGTACGCAGGCGCGACGAGCACGCGCCGGGCCACCGGCACGCCGTGCAGTTCTACGAGCGCGACGACTTCCTCGCGCGGGTGGTGAGCGATTTCGTGAGCGACGGCCTGGCGGCCGGGGAGCCCGCGCTGATCATCGCCACGGCAGCGCACCGCGCGGCGATCACGCGCGCGCTCGCCGCGACCCACGACGTCGACGCGCTGCAGCGCCGCGGCGACCTGCGGCTGCTCGACGCGCAGGCGATGCTCGACACGTTCATGGAGGGCGGCGTCCCCGATCCGGCGCGCTTCCGCGAGGTCGTGGGTGCCGCGATCGCGCGCCTGGCCCACGGACGGCCTCGGGCCGTCGTCCGTGCGTACGGCGAGATGGTAGACGTGCTGTGGGGCGAGGAGAACGTCCACGGCGCGCTGCGGCTCGAGGCGCTGTGGAACGAGCTCGCGTCGACGCACCACTTCACGCTGCTCTGCGCGTACGCCATGGCGCGCTTCGGCGACGCCGCGCAGGCCGAGGCGTTCGCCGAGCTGTGCGCGGCGCACGACCACGTCGTACCGGCCGAGACGTACCCGCACGCCGACGCGACGGCGCGCCAGCGCGAGATCGCGCGCCTGCAGCAGCGTGCCGCCGCGCTGGAAGCGGAGGTGGCGCGCCGCGAGCGGCTCGAGCGCCAGCTCCGTGCGGAGCTGGCGGCGCGCGAGCGGGCCGAGGCCGCCGTGCGGGCGAGCGAGCAGGAGCTGAAGGACTTCCTCGAGAACGCCGCCGAGGGGATCCACTTCGTCGCCGCCGACGGGACGATCCTGTGGGCGAATCGCGCGGAGCTGGAGCTGCTGGGCTGCACGCGCGAGCAGTACCTCGGTCGGTCGATCAACGACTTCCACGCCGACGCGCACGTCATCGCCGACATCCTCGCGCGCCTCCGCCGCGGCGAGACGCTGCACAACCGCGCCGCGCGCCTGCGCCGACCGGACGGCGAGATTCGCCACGTGCTGATCAACTCGAACTGCCTCTGGCGCGACGGCGAGCTGCAGTACACACGCTGCTTCACGCGCGACGTCACCGAGCTGCACGCCGCGGAGACCGAGCGCGAGGCGCTGCTCGCGCGCGCCGAGGCGCTGCGGCGCGAGGCCGAGGGCGCCAGTCAGGCGAAGAGCGCGTTCCTCGCGATGATGAGCCACGAGCTGCGCACGCCGCTGAACGCGATCGGCGGCCACGTGCAGCTCATGGAGCTCGGCATCCACGGGCCGCTCACCGACGCGCAGCGCGACGCGCTGGACCGCGTGCAGCGCAGCCAGCGGCACCTGCTGTCGCTCGTGAATGACGTGTTGAACCTGGCGCGCGTGGAGAGCGGCCGCATCGAGTACGATGCGGAATCGCTCCCGCTCGAGTCGCTGCTCGCCGAGATGCGCGCCATGGTCGAGCCGCTGCTGGAGGGGGGCGCGCTCACGTGCGAGGTCGGCGCGGCGGCCGACGCGACGAACGTGTACGCGGACCGCGAGAAGGTGCAGCAGATCGTGCTGAACCTGCTCACGAACGCCATCAAGTTCACGCCGGCGGGCGGCCGCATCACGCTGGAGTCGGGCGTCGACGGCGACGCGGCCGTCGTGCGCGTGCGCGACACCGGGATCGGCATCCCCGCGAACCGGCTGGAGAGCGTGTTCGAGCCGTTCGTGCAGATCGGGGCGCGCGCGTTCTCGCCGCAGGAGGGCGTCGGGCTCGGGCTCGCGATCAGCCGCAACCTCGCGCGTGGCATGCGTGGCGACCTCACCGTCGAGAGCACGGTCGGCGAGGGGTCGTGCTTCACGCTGCGGCTGCCGCTCGCCTAGCTCCACGTACGAGTTTCTGAAGGACTAAAGAAGGACTGAAGGAGGTCTGAAGAAGGAACCTTTCAAGTGTCCTTCTTCAGTCCTCCTTCAGTCCTTCTTCAGTCCAACGAACACACGTACGTGGAGCCCTGCCGGGCGCCCCGAGTCACGCGTCGCGCATCACCACCAGCGGCTCCACGCGCGCCGCGCGACGCGCGGGAATGACCGTCGCCGCGAGGGCGACGACGGCGAGCACCACCGGCACGGCGAGCAGCACGAGCGGATCGGCCGGCGCGACGCCGAACAGCAGGCCGCGCAGCAGCCGACCGGCGGCGAGCGCGCCGACGAGCCCCGCGACGACGCCGGCCGCGGCGAGCGTGCCGCCCTCGCGCAGCACCATGCCGCGCACGCGGCCGGCCGATGCGCCTAACGCGAGACGCACACCGATCTCGCGCCGGCGGCGCGCGACCCCCGCCGCCACGACGCCGTAGATCCCGACGGCGCCAAGGAGCACGGCGACGAGCGCGAACGCGGCGAGCAGCGTCATGGTGAAGCGCGGACGCGCCGCGGAGTCGGACACGACGTCGTCGAGCGTCGTCACCTCGCCGACCGGCACCGACGGATCCACCGACGCCACCGCGGCGCGCAGCGCGCGGGCGAGCGTCGCCGGATCGGTCGACGCCTGCGCGCGCACGACGAGGCGCATCGGCCGCGCGATCGCCTGGCGCATCGGCACGTAGAGCGACGGCGCGGCCGCCGCGCTCAGGCTGTCGCGGCGCACCGTGCCGACGACGCCGACGATCGTGATCCAGCTCGTCGGATCCCACACGTAACGAACGCGGCGTCCGATCGGATCCTCGCCGGGCCAGAACCGGCGCGCGGCCTCCTCGTCGACGAGCCCGACGCGCGGGGTTCCCTCGCGGTCCGTCGGCGCGAGCGCCCGGCCGCGGAGGAGCGGGATGCCTAACGCCTGCAGGTAGTCGCCGGTGGACCACGTCACCACGGGGAGCGGGGGCTCGACGCCGGGCGGCGTCGGGTGGTCCTCGACGGCCATCGCGGTGAAGTACGCGCCGCCACCGAACGGGAGCCCGTTCGCGAACGCCGCCGCGCGCACGCCCGGCACCGCGCGCACGCGCTCGAGCGCCGCATCGTAGAACGCGCGCACGCGCGCCAGCGTGTCCGACGCGACGATCGGGTTCGGCACCGTCGCGGTGAGCACGCGCTCGGTGCGGAAGCCGAGCTCCACCTGCCGCAGGCGCCAGAAGCTCTTCATCAGGAGCCCCGCCGACGACACGAGGACGACGGCGAGCGCCACCTGGGCGACGACGAGCGCCCGCGGCGCGCTCGCCGCCGCGGCGTGACCGCTCGCCCCGCCGCGCAGCGCCGCCTGCGCGTCCTGCCGCGACGCGCGCAGCGCCGGGAGCAGCCCGAACGCGAGCCCGCTCAGCGTCGCCAGTGCGGCCGTGACGCCGAGCACGCGGAGGTCGATGCCGATCTCCTCGACGCGCGGCACGCCCGGCGGCAGCAGCGCGACGAGCCCGCGCACCGCGAGCGCGGCGAGCGCGAATCCCGCCGCGGCCCCCAACGACGCGACGAGCACGCTCTCCGTGAGCAGTTGCCTCGCGATGCGCCGCCGTCCCGCGCCGAGCGACGCGCGCACCGCGATCTCGCGCGTGCGGCCGGCGGCGCGCTCCGCGTACAGCGTCGCGACGTTCACGCACGCCACGAGCAGCACGAGCGACACGGCGCCGAGCAGGACGAGCAGCGTCGGTCGGGCCGAGCCGACGACCGCGTCGCGCAGCGGCACGACGTCGACGTCGTGTCCCCAGCCGTCGGGCATGCGCACGGGAAACGCGGATCGCGCGCGGTCGAGCAGCACGTTCGCTTCGGCGCGCGCCTGGGCGGGCGTGACGCCGGGCGCGAGGCGGCCGACGAGCGCGAGGTACGTGCCCCACCAGTAGTCCGGCGACGCGCGCGTCGCGGTCGGCACGGACCACAGCTGGACGTCGCCGTTCGGGAAGCGGAAGTCGCGCGGCATGACGCCGAGCACCGTGTGCGCGACGCCGTCGAGCCGGATCGTGCGGCCGACGACGCGCGGGTCGCTCCCGTAGCGCGTGCGCCAGAGCGCGTCGGAGAGCACCACCGCGTGCCCGCGTCCGGGGTCGCGCGCGTCGGGCGCGAACGCGCGGCCCAACGCCGGCCTGACGCCGAGGACGTCGAACGCGTTCGGCGTGACGAGCGAGACGACGAGCCGCGCCGGCTCCCCCTCGTCGGTGACCGAGACCTCGCGCCCCGTCTCCGCGCCGGCGAGCCCGCGGTACGACCGCGACTGCGCGACGAGGAGGTCGTAGATGCCTAACGGCACCTTGCCGGTGGGCCACACGCGCACGAGGCGGCCGGGCGCGGCGTAGGGCAGGGGCTTCAGGAGCACGCCGTCGACGACGCTGAAGATCGCGGCGTTCGCGCCGATGCCCAACGCCAGCGTGAGCACGGCGGAGGCGAGGAACAGCGGCCGGCGGCGGAGCGAGCGCGCGGCGAAGCGCAGGTCCTGGCGCAGCCCGTCCCACCAGTCGCCGAGTCGCACGCGGCGCACGCGCGCACGGTCGATCGCGCGGAGCTCGGCCCGCGCGGCGCGCACGTCGCCGAACTCGCGCGCCGCCTGGTCGCGGGCGGCGTCAGCGCTCGCGCCGGCGGCCGTCAGCTCGCGCACGCGTGCGTCGAGGTGGAAGGCGACCTCGGTCTCGACGTCGTCGTCGATCTGGCGCGGGGACCAGGGGAGGCGGAAGAGGCGGCGCGGGGAGTCGTTAGGCATGGGTGTCGTGCCTGGGAAAGCGGTTCCTTCACGGCCGGTCTGGAAGGGCGGTTCTGGAACGGCGGTTCTGACACGGCGGGAGGGGCGGAGACGGCGGGGCCGCGGGGCCCGTGCAGCGGCAGCCCGCCGCATCAGAACCGCCGTATCAGAACCGCCGTATCAGAACCGCCGTATCAGAACCGCCGTTCCAGAACCGCGTGATCGGTACCGTGGTATCACGTCGTCGCCCCGAGCACCTTGAACACCGCCTCCGCATACCGCGTCCACCGCGCCGTCTCGGTGCCGAGCTGCCGCCGCCCGGCCGCGGTGAGCCGGTAGTACTTCGCCCGGCGGTTGTTCTCCGAGAGCCCCCACTCGGCCACCACCCAGCCGCGCGCCTCGAGTCGATGCAGCGCCACGTACAGCGCGCGATCCTCCACCGTCAGCGCCTCGTCCGACGTCCCCTTGATCCACCGCGCCACGGCGTACCCGTGGCGCGGCCCGAACATCAGCGCCTTCAGCACGAGCACGTCGAGCGTGCCCTGCAGCAGATCGAGGTCGGCGGTCCCCATCGGTTTCCCCGGAAATGTTCCGGGGAACCATGCGCCCCGCTCCCCGCGCCGTCAAGACATCCGACAGCGCGGAGGGACGAACGGATGCGCGCCCCATCGAACGCGGTCCCCGCGTGTACCTTTCGACGTTCGTCCGCGTCTCCCCCCACCGACCGCCATGCGACCCGCCCCCCCCTCGCCGCGCGGCTCCTGCTCGCCGCCGCTCTCGTGGCCACCGCCGCCGACGCCCAGCCCGCCGCCCAGCCGTCCGATGCCGCGCTCCGCGCCCGCGTCGAGCGGCTGCTGAAGTCCACGCCGCTCATCGACGGGCACAACGACCTCCCGTGGGCCATCCGCGAGGCCGGCGACCGGGCAGGGAAGCACGGCACGCTCGACGTCGAGGGCTACGACCTGCGCCAGCACACCACCGGCCAGACGGACTTCGCGCGCATGGCCCAGGGACACCTCGCCGGGCAGTTCTGGTCCGTCTACATCCCCGGCGAGCCGACCGACCCCGCGTACGCGCGCGACGGCGCGGTGACCGACCGGCCCGGGTACGCTGCCGTGCAGCTCGAGCAGATCGACGTCGCGCGGCGCATCATCGCGCGCTACCCGGACAAGATGGTGCTCGCGACGAAGGCGGCCGACGTCATGCCCGCGTTCCGCGCCGGCAAGATCCCGTCGTTCCTCGGTATGGAGGGCGGGCACGCGATCGACAACTCGCTCTCGCTCCTCCGCACGTACTACGACCTCGGCGTGCGCTACATGACGCTCACGCACAACGTGACGCTCGACTGGGCGGACGCGGCGCTCGACACCGCGAAGCACGGCGGGCTCACGCCGTTCGGCCGCGAGGTCGTGCGCGAGATGAATCGCCTCGGCATGCTCGTCGACCTCTCGCACACGTCGCCGGGAACGATGAGCTCCGCGCTTGACGTCACGGAGGCGCCGGTCATCTTCTCGCACTCCTCCGCGCGCGCGATCGCCGACCACCCGCGCGACGTCCCCGACTCCATCCTCGCGCGGCTGCCGAAGAACGGCGGCGTGGTGATGGTGACGTTCGTCCCGAGCTTCATCTCGCAGGCCGTCTACGACTGGCAGAAGACGCGCGAGGCGGCGGTCGCCGACGCGCGCCGGCGGGCGAACGGCGACACGGCGGCGGCGCGCGCCGCGGTGCGTGAGTGGGAAGCCTCGCACCCGGAGCCGAAGACGACGGTGAAGGACGTCGCCGACCACGTCGAGCACGTGCGCAAGGTCGCGGGCATCGACCACGTGGGGCTCGGCGGCGACTACGACGGCAACTCCGACTGGCCCGAAGGGATGACCGACGTGACGTCGTATCCGATGCTGTTCGTCGAGCTCGCTCGCCGTGGCTGGTCCGACGCCGACCTCGCGAAGCTCGCGAGCGGCAACGTGCTCCGCGCGCTGCGCGAGGCAGAGGCCGTCTCGGCGCGGCTGCGCCGGTCGCGCCCCGCATCGGCCGCCACGATCCGCGAGCTCGATCGGCCTAACGTGACGCACCCGTAACCGTTACGACGCCAGCGATCGCTCGTCTCTCACCGGTCGCGTCTCCCCCGCCCGACGCGACCCCGCCCCTTCCGCGCCCTCCGATGTCGATCTCCGGTTCGCTCCTGATCGAGTCGCGTCGCGTCGCCGTACCGGGCCTCGCGCCCGTGACCGAGGCCGATGACGTGCGGATGCTCCGCGAGCTGCTCGACGCCAGCACCGATCTCGTCTGCGCCGCCACCCCCGACGGGCGGCTGACGTTCGTGAACCGCGCCTGGCAGCGCACGCTCGGGTACACGGCCGACGAGGCCGCGTCGCTGTCGGCGCCCGATCTCGTCGCCCCGGAGGACCGCGGGCGCTACATGGACGTCGGGCGGCGCCTCGTGACCGGCGAGACGATCGAGGAGTTCGAGGCGGTGCTCGTGGCGAAGGACGGTCACCGCGTCGTCTGCCGCGGCCGCGCCGTCCCGATCATGGTCGACGATCCCGCGATGCCGGGCCGCCGGATCTGCGTCGGCACGCGCGCCGCCTACCGCGACGTCACGGCCGACCGCCGCGCCGAGGCGATGCGCGCGCGACTCGCGAAGACGATGGAGGCGACCCCCGACTTCGTCGGGATGAGCTCCCACGACGGCCGCATCCTGTTCCTGAACGACGCCGGTCGCCGACTCGTCGGCATCGCGCCGAGCGACGATCTGTCGACGATTCTCGCGCCGCATCTCCATCCGCCGGAGACCATCGCGCTGCTGCTGCGCGAGGCGTTCCCGGCCGTGGAGCGCGGCGAGACGTGGACGGGCGAGGGCGAGCTGCTCTCGTTGACCGGCGAGCGCATCCCGGTGTCGATGGTGATCGTGCCGCATCCCGGCATCGGCGGCACCGACGAGGTGCCACGCTTCACCGCGGTCATGCGCGATCTGCGCGAGCGCAAGCGCGCCGAGGCGGAGCTGGCCGCGCGCGAGCGCGAGCTGCGGACGCTGCTCGGCGCGCTCGCCGACGTCGTCCTCGTGCTCGACGCCGAGGGCACGTACCTGCGCGCCGTGCCGGCGTGCTACGAGCTGTACATCGCGCCGCCCGAGACGCTCATCGGCCGTAAGGTGCACGACGTGCTGCCGCGCGACGTCGCCGAGGCGGTGCTCGGCGTGGTGCACGCCGCGCTCGTCTCCGGTGCGCCGGCGACGCTGGAGTACGCGCTCGACGTGCCCCGCGGCCGTACGTGGTTCGCCGCCACGTGCTCGCCCCTCGGCGACGGCACCGTGCTCTGGGTGGCGCGCGACATCACGGCGCGGCGCGAGGCGGAGGAGCAGCTGCGCCAGGCGCAGAAGATGGAGGCGCTCGGTCAGTTCGCCGGCTCGATGGCGCACGACTTCAACAACTTCCTCATGGTGATCCGCGGCAACGCGGACGCCGTGCTGGCCGATCTGCCCGCCGACGACGCGGCGCGCGAGGCGTTAGGCGACATCGTCGCCGCGGCCGATCGCGCGGAGGGCCTGACGCGGCAGATCCTCGCGTTCAGCCGCCGGCAGGTGCTGCGTCCGGCGCGCGTGGAGCTGAGCGCCGCCGTGCCGGCGATCCAGCGGCTGCTCGAGCAGGCGGTGGGCCCGCAGGTGCGTCTGGAGATCCGGCTCTGCCCCGACGCCGGCGGCATCCGCGCCGACGCGACGCAGCTCTCGCAGCTGCTCATCAACCTCGCCGTGAACGCGCGCGACGCGATGCCCGACGGCGGCACGCTGACGATCGAGACGACGGCCGTGACGCTCACGCGGGGCACGCCGCACGTCCACGGCGTGGTGCCACCGGGCACGTACAGCATGCTGACGGTGCGCGACACGGGGGTCGGCATGAGCGAGGCGACGCTCGCGCGCATCTTCGAGCCGTTCTTCACGACGAAGCCGCGCGGACGCGGCACGGGCCTCGGCCTGGCGACGGTCTACGGCATCGTGCAGCAGTCGGGGGGCCACCTCACCGTGGCGTCGCGCCCCGGCGAGGGGACGACGTTCGTGATCTACTTCCCGCAGCTCGCGCCCGAGCCGGCGCCACCCGCCGATCCCGCCGGCGCGCCGACCACGGCCGGGGGCCATCGCGTGCTCGTGGTCGACGACGAGCCGGCGGTGCGGCGCATCACCCAGCGCATCCTGAAGCAGGGCGGCTTCGCGGTGACGACCGCCGACGGCGCCGAGTCCGCGCTCGCGCTGCTCGCCACCGACGCGACGCGCGGTACGCTGCCGCACGTCGTGCTCACCGACGTCCAGATGCCGGGCCTCGGCGGCCGCGAGCTCGGCGACCGCATCGCGGCGCGCTTCCCCGACCTGCCGGTGCTCTACATGTCGGGCTACACGACCGACGACCTGCTCTCACAGCACCTCGTGCGCGACGGCCAGCACATCATCGTGAAGCCGTTCACGGCGGAGACGCTGGTGGCCGCCGTGAAAGAGGCGGCACTCCGCACTCACGTCCCTCCGTACCACTCGTAGCCCGCGTCCGTCCAGTAGCCGCCGTTGCGCTGGGCCATGAACACGACGCGCGTCAGGTACTTCGTGTTCTTGTAACCGAGCTTGATCGGCGAGTGCACGCGCGCCGGCGCGCCGTAGGCCGGGGAGAGGAACTGCCCGTCCTTCGCGTAGACGACGAGCGTCTGCGGATGGGTCGCGCTCTCGACGTCCCAGCTCTCGTGGTACGGCGTGTCGCCGTCGACGTCGAAGCTCTGGAAGTCGACGTACTGCGCGTTGGGCAGCGCACCGGCGAGCCGCGCGAGCTCGCGCAGCCGCACGCCCCAGAACGTCGCCACCGCGTTCCATCCTTCCACGCAGTAGTGGTTCACGCGCTGCTGCGTCTGCGGCAGCGCGACGAGCTGCTCGAGCGACAGGCGGAGCGGCGTGCGCACGAGCCCCGACACCTCGAGCGCCCACGGGCCGCGTGCCGCCGCGTCCCACGTCGGCACGGCGCGCGCGACGTGGTACGACGGGAACGCCATCCCGGCGGCGTGCGCGCCGCGGCGGGCGTGGTCCATCGCGGTGTGGCGCAGCAGCCACCGCTCCACGCCCTCGTTCTTTCGCTCGGCGAAGCGCAGCAGCCGCTGCGCGGCGCGCGGGCCCTGCGAGTCGCACGCGGCGAGCGCCGCGCCGGCGAGCGCCGCGGCGAGCGACGTGCCGCGCGCGAGGAACGCGCGGCGGTCGAGCGAGGCCTCGGTCTCCAGACGGTGCGCCGCGCGGTCGACGAGCTGCGCGGCGAGGATGCGCAGGTCGCGGCTCACGATGCCTTCTCCATGTCGGGCGCCGGGCGCGTGCCCGCCCACTTCGGCAGCAGGTGGTGGAACGGCCGCGCGTTGCGCGACTCCGGCGACAGCCGCTCGTCGTAGCCGCCCGTCGTCATCGACCGCAGCGCGTACGGGTCCACCGCGAGCACCATGAAGACGTGCCCCACCGCGAGCAGCGCGACGAGCACCATGCCGACGAAGTGCCAGTAGCGCGCCCACACGTAGCCGCCGAACAGGCTCGTGAGCCAGCCTAACGACACCGGCTTCCAGATCGCGAGCCCGGAGAGCACGACGAGCGCGGTGACGACGGGCAGCGTGAAGTACGTGAGCTTCTGCAGCGTGTTGTGCTTCCCCTGCCGCGGGTGGTCGCGGCGCAGGCCGAGGTAGAAGCGGATCATCTCCACCGCGCGCCGGCCGTCGCCGCGCCGCGGCACGAGGTCGCGCCAGTCGCCGTGCAGGAAGTTGAAGATCACGTACGTGACGCCCGCGGCGACGAGCAGCCACATCGCCGCGAAGTGCCAGTGCCGCGCGCCCGCCAGCCAGCCGCCGAACGTGAGCCACTTCGGGATGGGGTGCCCCTCGAACGGGTAGCAGCAGAACGTCTGCCCCTTGCGGTGGAACGCGGGATACGCGTTGAAGATGCGCAGCCCGGACGTGATCATGAGGCCGACCGCGAGCGCGGCGGCCCAGTGCGTGACTCTGACGACCCAGTGGTGGCGGACCCGCGTCTCAGGCATGGCGGCTTCCTCGGAGGCGACGCTGCCTGAATGCCGGGCAGGCGAGAATGGTTCCCAGAAGGCTCACGCGGAGCCGCGGAGCACGCGGAGAACGGGTCCTTTGAATTGAACCGCAGAGGACGCAGAGGGCCGCAGAGGACTGCCTCTTCGAACAGCAAGCGATCTGGGGATGAAAGGATCCTGAGGGATCCTGGGATCCTTTCATCCCCAGGTCTTTGCTGTTGACGTTCTCTGCGGCCCTCTGCGTCCTCTGCGGTTCAATGCCGTTCCACGGCTCCGCGTGCCACTCAGTAGTCGACGCCCTCCACGCGCAGCGGCACGACCGGGAACTCCGCCCGGTACCGGTCGACGACCGCGCGGTCGACCTCTCCCACCACGACCGTCTCGTCGGAGTCGCCCGCGTCGACGAGCACCTCGCCGTTCGGCGCGACGAGGCACGAGCCGCCGCAGAACACGGCGCCGTCGGCGGCCGGGCCGACGCGGTTGCAGAGCGCGAGGTAGGCCTGGTTCTCGGCGGCACGTGCGCGCGCGAACAGTCGCAGCGCCTCGCCGCGCGGATGCGGCCACTCCGACGACACCACGAACAGCTGCGCACCGTCGACGGCGTCGCGGCGGTACTGCTCGGGGAAGCGCAGGTCGAAGCAGATGCTGAGCGCCGAGTCGATCGCGCGCGCGCCGTCGCCGATGCATGCGCGCACGCGCTGCGCGCCGCCGGTCAGATGCTTCGGCTCGTCCATCGCCGCGAACAGGTGCGCCTTGTCGTAGCACACGGGCGCACGTCCGTCGGGCTGCGCGAGCCACAGCCGGTTCGCGAGCGCGCCGCTCGCCGTCTCGGTGATCACGCTGCCGCCCACCCACGCGTTTCGAGCGTCGGCGAGGCGCTGCATCGCGGCCACCGCGGCCGGCGTGTGCCGACGCGCGACGTCGCGCCACGTACCGTGCGCGTAGCCGGTCGTCCACAGCTCGGGCAGCAGGTACAGGTCGGCCGGCCCTGCGTCGCCGACGAGCGATTCGGCGCGCGCGACGTTGCGCTCCGGCGCGCCGTCCGCCACCGCCATCTGCACGAGCGCGATGCGCAGCGTGGTCTCGCTCATCTCTCCCCCGTCACGTCGTTAGGCGCTCGGCGCGCACGATCATCTCGGGCGCGCCGTCGGTGAGCGGCGACCGGTCGAAGTCGCCGAGGATCTCGCGCACGGCGAAGCCCGTGCGGGCGAGCAGGTGGACCAGCTCCGCGCGGACGTACCAGCGCATGTCGAACGCCTGCACGACCCGCCGCGGCGGGTCGCCGGGCGCGCCCACGTAGTATATCAGCTCCGTCTCGCTCACCTGCTCGGTCCACCGGACGCGCGGGATGCGCACCGTGCGCCGCAGGACGCGGCCGTCGGGGAGCGTCACCGTCGTGTCCTCCTGCTCGGCGGCGCGGTCCCGCGTCAGCGCGGCGAAGCTCGGGTTGAAGACGTCGAGCACGAGCCGGCCGCCCGGCACGACGTGACGCGCCACGCTCGCCAGGCACCGGAGCTGGTCGTCGACGCCGACGAGATGCTGCAGGATGCGGAACGGCGCGATGGCGAGCGCGAACGTGGTGCCTAACGAGAAGTCCCGCGCGTCGGCGCGGTGGAGCGTGACGCGCTCGCGGACCGCGCCGGGCTCCGCGTCGAGCTTCGTCCGGCAGCGCGCGAGCATCCCCTCCGACGCGTCGAGCCCCGCGACGGCGACGCCGGCGCGCGCGATCGGCAGTGTGATGCGGCCGGTGCCGCAGCCGAGCTCCAGCACCGGCCCACCGCCGCGCGTCGCCTCCTCGACGTAGAACGCGACGTCGCGTCGCGCACCGTATGCGGGGACGGCGTCGTAGAGGGCTCCGACCTCCGGGACGACGTCGTAGGCCCCGCCCGCGGTCATCCCGCCGTCGCCGCGACCGCCCCGCGGTCGGCGCTCGGCTTCAGCGGACGCTCGCCGGTGAGCAGCGCGCGCAGCACCGCCGATCCCTCGCGCACCATCGTCGTGTCACACGAGTACGCGAAGCGGATCGCGTCCTTCGCGTGCTCGCCGAACGCCTCGCCCGGTGCCGAGCCGACGCCTAACGACGCGAGCGTGTCGGACAGCTCGTTCGCGTCGCCGACGCCGAGCCGGCGGTACACCGACGGGTCGAGCGCGACCCAGAGGTAGAACGCGCCCTGCGGTGTGAACGGGCGCACGCCGTCGATGCCCTTGAGCGCGCCCAGCAGGATGTCGCGCCGCACGAGATACTCGGCGCGCATCGCCTCCAGATGGTCGCGCGGACCCTCGAGCGCGGCGGTGGCGGCCCACTGCGCGACGGAGTTCACGCCGTTGATCGAGCAGCGGAGCACCTTCGGCAGCCGCTCCTGCAGCTGCGCGCTCGGCGTCGCGACGTAGCCGACGCGCAGGCCGCTCATGGCGTGGCTCTTCGAGAACGAGAACACGCTCACCACGCGCTCGGCGAGGTCGCGCGACACCGTGCGCGCGACGGCGGCGGCGGAGTGGTGCGCGTTCGGCGGATAGATGACGTCCTCGTACGCCTCGTCGCTCACGACCCACAGCCCCTTGCGGTCGGCGATCTCGAGGATCGCGCGCAGCCGCTCGCGATCGAGCACCGCGCCCGTCGGATTGTGCGGCGTGTTCACGAAGATCGCCTTCGTGCGCTGCGTCACGTGGCGCGCGACGGCGTCGGGATCGTACACGTAGCCGTCGCCCTCGTGCAGCGGCACGCCGACCGCGTAGCCGCCGGCGAGGCGCACGTGCTCCGCGACCTCGGTCCACATCGGATCCGGCAGGATCACCTCGTCGCCCGGATCGAGCAGCGCCTCGAACGTGACGAACAGCCCGTGCATCGCGCCGTTGGTCACGAACACCGCGTCGTCGCTCGCGAGCGGGATGTCGTTCACGCGCTCGAGCTTCCGACGGATCGCCGCGCGCAGCGCGGGGATGCCGGAGGTGGCGACGTAGTGCGTCTGCCCGCGCGCCGCGGCGTCGTTCAGCGCGGCGAGGATGTGCGGCGCGACGGAGAAGCTCGGGTCGCCGGACTCGAAGCGGTACACCTTCGCGCCGGCGGCCTGCGCGTCGAGCAGACGTTCGCGGATCTGGACGATCTTGCCGAGCGAGATGTGGTCGAGGACGTGGGAAGGCATCGTGTGGTGGGCCTGGGGACACGGTGGATGACGATCCTCGTCTCGCACGCTGTCCGATCCCGTCCACGAATGCAATGCGCCACGCAATAGTTGTTTTCGTGTACGAAGTCCGGCCGGCGCGCGCCTTGCCCAACCGACGGGTATGACTTCCACGTTGCCCACCACTCCGACCGCTGCAGCGAGCGGCACCTTCGCCCTCGGCGGCGACCTCCCGATCCACCGCCTCGGCTACGGCGCGATGCAGATCACCGGGCCCGGCATCTGGGGGATGCCGGCCGATCCGGAGGAATGCCTGCGCGTGCTGCGCCGCCTTCCCGAGCTCGGCGTCAACTTCATCGACACGGCGAACTCGTACGGCCCGCACGTGAGCGAGATGCTTATCGCCGACGCGCTGCACCCGTATCCCGAGGGGCTCGTCATCGCCACGAAGGCGGGGCTCGAGCGGCCGGGACCGGGGAGGTGGACGCCGAAGGGCGATCCGGCGTACCTGCGCGCGGAGTGCGAGGGGAGTCTCTCGCGTCTCAAGGTCGAGCGCATCGATCTGTTCCAGCTCCATCGCGTGGACAAGGACGTCCCCGCCGACGAGCAGTTCGGGCTGCTCGCGGAGCTCGTGCAGGAGGGGAAGGTGCGCCACGTCGGCCTGAGCGAGGTGACGGTGGAGCAGATCGAGGCGGCGCGCCGCGTGGTGCCGATCGCCACGGTGCAGAACCGCTACAACCTCGCCGAGCGGCAGTCGGAGGACGTGCTCGAGTACTGCCAGCGCGAGGGGATCGGGTTCATCCCGTGGTACCCGCTGCTCACCGGCAAGCTCGCGCAGCCCGGCAGCACGCTGGCGCGCGCCGCCGAACGGTTAGGCGCGACGCCGGCGCAGGTCGCGCTCGCGTGGCTGCTGAAGCGCTCGCCGGTGATGCTGCCGATCCCCGGCACGTCGAAGGTCGCGCACCTCGACGAGAACGTCGCCGCGGCGTCGCTGCAGTTGTCGGCCGACGAGGTCGAGGCGCTCTCGCGCGAGGTGGGCGCGGCGTGACTCGTTTCGTCTCACGCGGAGCCGCGGAGCACGCGGAGAGCTGTCTTTGCCGTGCGATCGAACCGCAGAGGGCGCAGAGGGCCGCAGAGGAAACCAACAGCAAGTGGTGCTCCTCTGCGATCCTCTGCGTCCTCTGCGGTTCGATTCGAAGCGGCAGTTCTCCGCGCCCTCCGCGGCTCCGCGTGAGCATGCTCGTGCTCCTGCTCGCGCTCGCGGCCGTGCCGAGCGCCCGCGCCGCGGCCGACGTCACGACGTCGACGATGGCGACGGTGCGCGTGAACGGCATCGAGCGCCGCTACCGGCTGCACGTGCCGCGCGGGGCGCCTAACGAGCCGCTGCCGCTCGTCGTCGCGTTCCATGCCGCGGGGTCGAGCGCGGAGCGGCAGGAGCGGGCGAGCGGGCTCTCCGCGCTCGCCGACCGCGAGGGATTCGTCGTCGTGTACCCCGAGGGGCGCGCACGGCACTGGCGGGCCGACGACGGCGACGAGCGGTTCGTGCGCGCGGTCGTCGCCGAGGTCGAGCGGCGCGTGCGCATCGACCCGCGGCGCGTGTACGCGACCGGCGTGTCGAACGGCGCGACGATGGCCGAGCGTGCGGGGTGCGCGATGAGCGACCTGTTCGCCGCGATCGCGACCGTCGCCGGCGTCTACCGCGTCGACGCGACGTGCGCGGCGTCGCAGCCGGTGCCGGTGCTCGCGATCCACGGCGCGCGCGACCGGCTCGCGCCGGTGTCGGCGGCGGAGGGCTGGGTGGCCTCGTGGACCGCGCGCAATGGCTGCGCGCCGTCGCCGGCGGCGGTGCAGGGGCCGGGCGTGACGACGCGCGCGTGGGGCGGCTGCGCGGCCGGCGCCGACGTCGTGCTCGACGTGCTGTGGACCGTCGGCCACGGCTGGCCCGGCGACCCGTCCGACCCCGCCGTGCGCGCCTCGCCGCTCGACGCGACGGGCGCGATCTGGGCGTTCTTCGAGGGGCATCCGATGCGGGAGTGACGAGCGCGCATTGCGGACGGCGCGATCGCGTGTTGCGTAGTGGGTGTAGTGCATCCGAGCTCTCGACGACACCCGCCATGTCCCTGCCGCGCCGCGCCGCCACGATCGCGCTCCTCGCGCTTCACTCGCTCGCCGCTTGCGCGCACCCCCGCGCGCCCGCTCCTGTCACCGCGACGTCGCCGGACATCACCGAGGCCGATCTGCGGCGCCGCCTCTTCCTGATCGCCGACGACTCGCTGATGGGCCGCGAGACGGGCAGCGCGGGCGCGTACCAGGCCGCCGAGTACATCGCCGCGGAGTTCCGTCGGCTCGGGCTCGAGCCCGCCGGGGAGAACGGCACGTACTTCCAGACCGTCCCGTTCTGGCGCGCCGCGATCGACGCCACGTCGCGACTCGATGCTGGCGGCGTCGCGCTGACGTTAGGCCGCGACTTCGTGCCGGCGAGCATCGGCGCGGCGCCGCGCGTGCTCGACGGCGCGCCGGTCGTCTACGGCGGACCGGCGAACGATCCCGCGCGCTGGATCTCGGCCGAGCAGGCCGCGGGCAAGGTCGTCGTGCTCGACCTGCCGCCGGGCGTGTCGATGCGCGGCCTCGCATTCATGACCGCGAACTGGCGCGACGCGCGGGCCGTGGCGCTCGTCGCGCTGGAGCAGATCGGCGCCGAGACGATCGCCCGGCTGCGCGAGGGGCGCCCCGTGGCCGACACCGCGCGCAACCCGCGCGTGGTCCCCGTGCTCTGGATCTCGCGCGCCGCGGCGGGAGCGATGTTAGGCACCTCGGCGCCCTCGGCGCCGGGCGCATCCGGGCGCGCCCTCAGCGGCCACTTCGACATCGCGCGCACGCCCGTCGCGTTCCCGGCGCGCAACGTCGTCGCGGTGCTGCGCGGGCGCGACCCGTCGCTGCGCGGGGAGTACGTGTCGCTCACCGCGCACAACGACCACGTGGGGTTCGACCACAGCCCCGTCGACCACGACTCGCTGCGCGCGTTCAACACCGTGGTGCGACCGATGGGCGCCGACTCGCCGCCGCGCGAGCCGACGGCCGAGGAGTGGCGGCGCATCCACACGATCCTCGACAGCCTGCGTCGCGCGAACCGTGCGCGCCCCGACTCGATCCGCAACGGCGCCGACGACGACGGCTCCGGCACCGTGTCGATCCTCGAGATCGCCGAGCGCATGGCCCGCGGCACGCCGGAGCAGCGGCCGCGGCGGTCGATCCTGTTCGTGAGCCACACCGGCGAGGAGGCCGGTCTGCTCGGCTCGCGCTGGTTCGCCGATCATCCGACGGTGCCGCGCGACTCCATCGTGGCCGAGATCGACCAGGACATGGTGGGGCGGGGCACGGTGCACGACTTCCCGCGCGGCGGCACCGGCGCCGGCGGCGACGCGTACCTCGAGGTGGTCGGCGCGAAGCGGCTGTCGCGCGCGTTCGGCGAGATGGTGGAGGCGGCGAACGCGCGCCAGCCGATCCCGTTCGTGTTCGACTACACCTACGATCAGCCGGGGCATCCGCTGCAGTACTACTGCCGGGCGGACCACTACAGCTACGCGCGCTATGGCATCCCGTCGCTCGCGATGTCGCGCGGCGAGCACCAGGACTATCACCAGGTGACCGACGAGGCGCAGTACATCAGCTATCGCGACCTCGCCCGGGTGTCGCGCCTCGTGTACGACGCGGCGGGCTCCATCGCGAACGCCGACGCGCGCCCGCCGCTCGATGCGCCGAAGCCGGACCCGAATGCGCCGTGTCGGCAGTGAAGCGTGGGTGCGTGGCTGCGTGGCTGCGTGGCTGCGTGGCGTCACGAGTCGCGGCCGAGGTTGCGATGCCTCTCGCGCGGAATGGTGATGAGCAGCATGCGTATGATGCGCTCGAGCGTGTCCTGACGATGCTGCACGATCTCGTGACCGAGTAGCGGCAGGCCGAGACGATACCAGACGACGCTCTCTCGTGCCGAGCCGAGCGAGTACTCGTACAGCCGAACGCGGTCGCGACCCGAGCTGCGACTGTAGCCCTCACTCAGGTTGGCACCGACTGAACCGAGTGCGCGGTAAAGCTGTCCTGCGATCGGCGCAGTGACTGGATGTTTCGAGAGGAGCAACACGTCGGGCCATGCGACGTCGGCGGCAAAGAGCGCGTTCTGGTATGCCGGAAGACGCCAAACCGGATCGCCGCGGACATCGGCACGTGGTCCGGCAAGCCACTGCTCGAGCGAGGGTAGGCGAATATCCATGCCTGCAAGGTCCCGTGCGCGGCCGTGCGAACAGAGTCATTCCGACGCACGAGTCGTCCGAGCCCACGCAGCCACGCAGCCACGCAGCCACGCAGCCACGCAGCCACGCAGCCACGCAGCCACGCAGCCACGCACCCACTCACGTGCTCGCCCGCTGCTCCACCGGCTTCTGCGGCTGCTCCTCGCGGCGCGACAGGTTCATCGCGGTGCCGACGAGCGCCACGTGCGGGAACGCCTGCGGGAAGTTGCCCGTGAAGCGCTGCGTGCGCGGGTCCCACTCCTCGGCCAGCAGGCCGACGTCGTTGCGCAGCGCGAGCAGCCGCTCGAACAGGCGGCACGCGTCGTCGCGGCGCCCCTGCAGCACGTAGTTGTCGGCGAGCCAGAAGCTGCACGCGAGGAACGCGCCCTCGCCCGGCGGCAGCCCGTCGGCGGTGTGCTCGGAGTCGTAGCGCATCACGACGCCGCCGTCGACGAGCAGCCGCCGCTCGATCGCCGCGACCGTGCCGCGCACCCGCGGATCCTCCGGCGGCAGGAAGCCGACGATCGGCAGCAGCAGCAGGCTCGCGTCGAGCTGGTGCGAGCCGTACGCCTGCACGAAGCTGCCTAACGACGCATCGTAGCCGTGGCGGCACACGTCGGCGTGGATCGCGTCGCGCAGCGTGCGCCACCGGTCGACCGGCGCTTCGAGATGGAACTGCGCGGCGCTCTTCAGCGCGCGGTCCACCGCGACCCACGCCATCACCTTCGAGTGCGTGAAGTGCTGCGGCCCGCCGCGCACTTCCCAGATCCCCTCGTCGGGCTGCGTCCAGATCTGCTCGACGTACTTCACGAGCGCGCACTCGAGCGACCAGCCGTCGGCGTCCGACGCGATGCCGCCCTGCCGCGCCTGATGCAGCGCGTCGAGCACCTCGCCGTAGACGTCGAGCTGCCGCTGCGCGTGCGCCGCGTTGCCGACGCGCACCGGCTTCGAGTTCTCGTAGCCGGGAAGCCACGGCGCCGTCCACTCGATGAGGTGCCGCTCGCCCGCGATGCCATACATGATCTGCAGCTGCGACGGGCTGCCCGCCGCCGCGCGCAGCAGCCAGTCGCGCCACGCCGATGCCTCGTCGTAGTAGCCGGCGCCCATGAGCGCGAGCAGCGTGAGCGTCGCGTCGCGCAGCCAGCAGTAGCGGTAGTCCCAGTTGCGCGTGCCGCCGAGCTGCTCGGGGAGCGACGTCGTCGGCGCGGCGACGATGCCGCCCGTCGGCCGGAACGTCAGCGCCTTCAGCGTGACGAGCGACCGGCGCACCGCCTCCTTCCAGTCGCCGTCGTAGGTGCAGCGCGCATCCCAGTCGTTCCAGAACGTCTGCGTGTCGGCGAGCGCCGACTGCGGCTCGCAATGGTTCGGCGGGTCGAGATGCGACGGCCCGTAGGCGAGCACGAACGACCGCGTCTCGCCCTCGCCGACCTCGAAGTCAGCGACCGTGGTGAGCGACTCGCCGCGCACCGGGACCTCGGTGCGCAGCACGACCATGTCCGGGCCGGCGATGGCGCGCAGCGCACCGTCCGGGAGCCGGCTCACCCACGGCACGAGCGCCCCGTAGCCGAAGCGCAGCACGAGCTCCATGTGCATCGCCACGCGTCCGCGCTTGCCGACGACCATGCGGACCAGGTCGGAGGTGGTGCCGCGCGGCGGCATGAAGTCGACCAGCGTGACGGCGCCGTCGGCGGTCTCGAACTCGGTCTCCAGGATGAGCGTCCCCTCGCGGTACCGGCGCGTGCTGCGCGCGCCGGCGTCGGCGGGCGCGAGGTGCCACCGCCCGTTCTCGGGGCGGCCGAGCAGCGCGGCGAACACGGCGCCGGAATCGAAGCGCGGCCAGCAGAGCCAGTCGATGGAGCCGGTGCGCGAGACGAGGGCAGCGGTCTCGCAGTCGCCGATGAGCGCGTAGTCTTCGATCCTGGCAGTCACGACGTCGGGAGTGGCTCTCGCGGGGACTAGGTCCTGGGGGGGCTCCCCCCCCTTCGCCCATGGTTGCTGGGACGGAACGCGAAGACGGTACCATTCCGACGCGCCGCCCCTCGTTTCGAACGCCTTCTCCCGCGCATGCCACGCCGCGCCCTGGTCGTCGCCGCGCTCGCCGCGGTCTGCGTCGCCGTCACGCTCGCCCTGTTCGACCGCGCCTACCCCCTCGTCGACGTCGGGCTGCGCCTCGACCGCGAAGACGCGATTGCGCGCGCACGCACCCTCGCGGCGCGCGACCGGCTCGCCCCGCCAGCCGCCCGCGCCGCGGCGCGCTTCGAGTCGAACGACACGCTCTCCACCTACGTCGACCTCGCGGCCGGCGGTCCCGATGCGCTCCGCGCGCTCGTGCGCGGCCGCGAGCTCGCCGTCTACACGTGGGCGGTGCGCCTGTTCGAGCCGGGCAGCCCGCGCGAGACGGTGGTGCGCTTCGCGCCCGACGGACGGCTCGTCGGCGTCGACCGCACGCTCGCCCAGGACGAGCGCCGCCCCACCGTGCAGGACGCCGTCGGCCGCGCCACCGCCGACACCACGCTCGCCCGCTGGGGCGGCGGCGACCCCGCGCGCTGGCGCTTCGTCTCCGCGAGCTACGTGACGCGGCCGAGGAGCGGGCGCGTGGACCGCACGTACACGTACGAGCGCGTCGCGGGCGGGCCGGGCGCGCGGGTGGGCGCGGCGCCGGTGCGCGCCGAGGTGACCGTGACGGGCGACAGCGTGGACGCCACGCGCGCCGCGCCGTTAGGCGTGCGCGTGTACGCGGAGATCCCCGAGGCGTTCCTCCGGCGCTACGGCGAGATGCGCTCGGCGAACGACTTCCTCGCGTCGCTCACGATCCCGGCGATGGGGATCTTCCTCGTCGCCGCGTTCGCCGCGCTCGTGAAGCTGCGCGAGCACGGCATCCGCTGGCGCCCCGCGGCGGTGCTCGGCGCGGTGGTCGGTGTGCTGTTCCTCGCCGCGGGGCTCGATCAGATCCCGGGCGCCTGGTTCGACTACGACACCGCGACGTCGCCGACGACGTTCGTCGTGCAGCTCACGCTCGAGGCGCTCACGGCCGGCGTCGGCGCGGGGCTGTTCGTCGCCGGGGTCGTCGCGGCGGCGGAGCTGCTCACGCGGCGCGCGTTCCCCGCGCACTACGACTGGTGGAGCTACTGGCGCCACCGCGGCGCCCCGCCGATCGCGCGCCGAGTGCTCGGCGGCTACGCGCTCGCCACGTTCGGCTTCGCGTACGTCACGCTGTTCTACGTCGCGACCCGCGCGCTGCTCGGCTGGTGGGTGCCCACCGGCACGCTCGACGACCCGAACCAGATCGCGTCGCCGCTGCCGTGGGCGACGGCGCTTGGCCTCGCCACGTTCGCCGGCACGTGGGAGGAGTCGATCTTCCGCGCCGTGCCGCTCGCGCTCCTCGCGCTGTGGGCCGCGCGTCGCGCGCACCGCGCACGGTGGATGGCGTCGGGCATCGTCGTCACCGCGCTCGTCTTCGGCTTCGGGCACGCGAACTACCAGTCGTGGCCCGCGTACTCGCGCGGCGCGGAGCTGTTCCTCGAGGCGGCGCTGTGGGCGGTGCTCTACGTGCGGGTCGGTCTGCCGACGACGATCGTCGCGCACGCGCTGTACGACCTCACGTGGTTCGGGCTGTTCTCGCTGCACGGCAGCGGCGCTGCGTACCGCGTGACGTTCCTCGTCGTCCTCGCCTCGCTGCTGGCGCCGGCGCTCGCCGTCGCGCAGGGATGGCTCGTGCGCCGCCGCGCGCTCGCCGCGGGCGCGGTGCTCCCCGATCCGCCGCGTCTCGGCGACTGGCGTCCGGCGCCGCCCGAGGATGCGCCCGAGCCGGTGCCGGCGGAGGCGCCCGTCGGTGCGCGGTCGCGCGCCGCGCCCGTGGTGACGCGAGCCGCGCTGGCGATCGCCGTCGTCGGCCTGCTCGCGCGCGTGCTCTGGCCCCGCCCGACGCCGTTAGGCCCCGCGTTCAGCGCGCCGGCCGCGCGCGCGATCGCGGCGGCCGATTCCGCGGCACGCGCGTTCGGCGCGGATCCGGCGCGACTGCGGCGCTTCGTCACCACCGATGGCGATGCCCACGGCGACGTGCGCCGCTTCCTGCTGCGCGCGGAGGGGCGCGACGCGGCGGCGCGCGCCGTCGAGGTGCTCGCGACGACGTACCTGCCGACGAGCTGGTGGCACGTGCGCTACGCGCGCACCGCGGGCACGGTCGCCGAGCGCGCGGAGGAGTGGCGCGTGCGCGTGCTCCCCGACGGGCGCGTGCTCGACGTCGTGCGGGTCGTGCCCGAGGCGCGCGCCGGCGCAGCGCCGTCCGCCGATTCCGCGCGCGCCATCGCCCGCCGTGCGCTCGCCGGCGCGCGCATCGCGTTGGTGACGCTCCGGGAGGCGGACCTGGAGCAGACGCCGCGCCCGGCGCGGCTCGACACGCGGCTGGAGTACGACGACCCGTCGGCGCGGCTGCCGGCGGGGGCGACGGCACGCGTGCGCGTGGTGCTCGCCGGCGACGAGGCGGTGTCCGTTAGGCGGCTGGTGCGGCTGCCGGAGACGTTCGAGCGTGCGGAGCGCGAGCGGGCGAGCCGACGCGCGCTCGTCCTCGCGCTCGCCGGCATCGCGCTGTTCGCGCTCGTCGTGGGGCTCATCCTCGGTGCGCTGCGCCGGCCGCTGCTCGCCGACGCGCCGCGCCTGGTCGACCGTCGCGTCGGCCTCGCGCTCGGCGCCGCCGCGGCGCTGGCGTCGATCGGCGCGTGGGCGAACGGACTCCCCTCGATACTCGCCGCGTGGCCGACCGAGCAGCCGTGGACGACGTACCTCGCGCAGGCCGCGCTGTCCGCGGCGATCCTCGGCGGCGCGACGGCGGTGCTCGTCGCCGCGCTGTGGACGCTCACCGACGCGCTGCGCCGCCGCACCGCGATCCCGTTCTGGCCGCGCCCCGTCGAGCGACGCGTCGCCGCGCTGCACGGCATCGCGTTGGGCATCGGCGTCACGACCGTGCAGTTCGCGGCGGCGCGGCTCGCCGTCGTCGGATGGCCCGTGCCGCGCGGCACCGCGGCGGCCGAGCTGCTGCCATGGGCCGGCGGTGCGATCGGCGTGCTGCCGACCGCGCTCGTCGCGCCCACCGCGGCGATCGTCGGCCTCGCGCTCGCCGTCGTCGCTCGACGCCCCGCCGCGTGGTGGAGCGCGCTCGCCCTCGCCGCGGCCTGCGCGGCGACCATGGCCGGCGCGGGTGCCGAGCGGCCGGTGGAGAGCGCCGCCGTCGCGGTCGTGGCCCTCGCCGCGGTGGTCGCGCTCGCGCGCGGGTTCGGCGCGACGAGCGGCGCGTCGTGGGTGTTCGCCGCGCTCGCCGCCACGTTCGCCGCATCGCTGCGCGGCGCGTTAGGCGGCGAGACGGTCGCCGATGCCATCTCCGCGCTGCTCGGCGCGGCGACGGCGGCGGGGCTCGCGTGGGTGCTCTGGCGGGCGTGTGCCGTGCGTTGAACCGCAGAGGACGCAGAGGGCCGCAGAGGACACCAAGTGCAGTCCTCTGCGGCCCTCTGCGTCCTCTGCGGTTCATAAGGTGTTCTCTGTGGTTCGGATTCACGCCCTGTCCCGCGCCGAGATCCAGGGATACCCTTGTGCGGACTCTCCACCGGAGACGAGCGATGCGCATCCGCAGCGCCTTGATGATCGGTGCCGTCACGATCGCCGCGGGGATCGTCGCGGCCGCGGCACTCCCCGACACGCGCGACGCGATCGTGGAGCGATCGACCGTGCACGTCGGCCCGACCGACATCGGCGGCGTCGTCACCGGGCCGAAGGGTCCCGAGGCCGGCGTGTGGGTGATCGCCGAGACGAGCGACCTGCCGACGAAGTTCGTGCGCATCGTCGTCACCGACGACGCCGGACGGTATCTGATCCCCGATCTGCCGCGCGCCGGCTACAGCGTGTGGGTGCGCGGCTACGGCCTCGTCGACTCGCCGAAGCGGAACGCCGCGCCGGGTGCCACGCTGAACCTGCGCGCCGTCGTCGCGCCTAACGCGCAGGCGGCGGCCGAGTACTACCCCGCGGGGTACTGGCTGTCGCTGCTGCGCGTGCCCGACAAGCGCGAGTTCCCCGGCACGGGCCCCGAGGGCAACGGCATCTCGCCGAACATGAAGAGCCAGGCCGAGTGGATCCGCGTGGTGAAGTCCGGCGGCTGCATGGCGTGCCACCAGCTCGGCAGCATGGGCACGCGGCGGATCCCGCCGTCGTTGGGCAAGTTCCCGTCGTCGTTCGCGGCGTGGGAGCGGCGCGTGCAGTCGGGGCAGGCGGGCGCGCAGATGCTGTCCACGATCGACGGCCTCGGGCACCAGCGCGCGCTCGCCATGTTCGCCGACTGGACCGATCGCATCGCGGCCGGCGCCGTGCCGCCGGCGCCGCCGCGGCCGCGCGGCATCGAGCGCAACGTCGTGATCACCGAGTGGGACTGGGCCGATCCGAGAGCGTACCTGCACGACGAGGTCTCCACCGACCGGCGCAACCCGACGGTGAACGCGTACGGCAAGATCTACGGCGCGCTGGAGCTGAGCGCCGATTACCTGCCGGTGCTCGACCCGCGCCGCAACGAGACCGACCGCGTGCCGCTCACCACGCGCGACCCCGAGACGCCGATCGCCGCCGGCAACGTGCGCGGTGCGCGCTCCGCGTACTGGGCCGACACCGTGCTCTGGACGAGCCGCAACAACGTCCACAACCCGATGCTCGACGCGCGGGGCCGCGTGTGGATCACGTCGGCCGTGCGCGGGCCCGACAACCCCGCGTTCTGCAAGGCCGGCTCCGGACATCCGTCGGCGCTGTTGTTCCCGCTCGCGCGCTCGGGACGCCAGCTCGCCATGTACGATCCGTCGACGAAGAAGCTCACGCACATCTCGACGTGCTTCGGCACGCACCACCTCATGTTCGCCGAGGACGCGAACAACACGCTGTGGACGAGCGGCGGCGGACCGGTCGTGGGGTGGCTGAACACGAAGCTGTTCGAGGAGACCGGCGACGAGGAGAAGGCGCAGGGGTGGACGGCGCTCGTCCTCGACGCGAACGGCAACGGCCGGCGCGACGAGTACGTCGAGCCTAACGCGCCGCTCGACCCGACGAAGGACAAGCGCATCGCCGCCGGCTTCTACGCCGTCTCGCCGGCGCCCGACGGCTCGGTGTGGGGCTCGTCGCTCGGGTTCCCCGGCGCCGTCGTGCGCCTCGTGCCGGGCGCGAATCCTCCCGCCACCGCACTCGCCGAGCTGTACGAGCTCCCGTACGGCCAGCCCGGCATGCGCAACGTCGGCTTCTCGCCGCGCGGCATGGACGTCGACCGCGACGGGGTGGTGTGGGCGGCGCTCGCGAGCGGGCACATGGCGTCGTTCGACCGCCGCAAGTGCAAGGGCCCGCTGAACGGCCCCACCGCCACCGGTCAGCACTGCCCCGAGGGATGGACGTTCTGGGCCGAGCCGCTGCCGCAGCTCCAGGGCGTGAGCGATCCCGGGAGCGCGGAAGGGAGCTACTACACGTGGGTCGACCAGTTCGACGCGCTGGGCCTCGGTCGCAACACACCGATCGACACCGGCAACGAGTCGGAGGCGCTGCTCGCGCTGAAGGACGGGAAGTGGGTCGTCCTGCGCGTGCCGTATCCGTTGGGCTTCTACACGAAGTGGATGGACGGCCGCATCGACGACCCGAACGCCGGCTGGAAGGGGCGCGGGCTCTGGGCCACGGTGAGCACGCGCGCGCCGTTCCACATGGAGACCGGGAAGGGAACGACGAGCAAGGTGCTGCACTTCCAGCTCAGGCCCGACCCACTCGCGCATTGATGGCTGCGTCGTCGCGCTACCACGCCGCCCGGCGATGGCTCAGAAGCGCGCCCCGTACGTCGCGCGTCGCCACAGCCACTCCACCGGCCCGTACCGGAACCGCCGCAGCCACCACACGCTGAGCGGGATCTCGACCGATGCGACGCCTAGGGCGAGCAGCACGCCGCGCGTCGGCGTCACGGCGTCGAACAGGCCTAACGCCAGGCACGCCGGCACGACGAGCACCGCCTGCAGCAGGTAGTTCGTGAACGCCATCCGTCCGACGGCGCGGAGCCACGCGAGCCGCGCCGACCACGCGGGGCGCCGGAGCAGCAACGCGAACGCCGCGACGTACGTCGCCGTTAGGCTCCACGCCGAGATCCAGTACGTCTGGTTCAGCACGATGTCGCGCGCGGCCGACGCGTGCCCCGGCCCCCACCACGCCGGGAGCAGCGCCACGGCGGCGCGGCTCGCGATCGCCGCCGGCAGCGCGACGGCGAGCGTGCGCAGCGCCAGCCGCCGGTCGGCGGCGAGACGCGTGAGGAACCGCGCGCGGTCGGCGAGCACCCCGACGAGCATGACCGCCAGGATCCGCGGCCACGACAGCCACGGCGACGTCACGTACCAGTACCGGAGCCACGCGAGATTGTCGGCCCAGTAGTGGCGCCACGACACGTCCGGTACCGCGACGGGTCGCTGGGCGAGACGCCAGTGTGCGGCGCGCAGCGCGAGCTCCACCGCGTACGGCACCATCGCGAGCACCACCGCCGCACCGACGATCCGACGCGCCGGCCACCGGCGCGCGACGAGCAGCAGGAGCCCGAGGATCGCGTAGTTCGCGAGGATGTCGCCGTTGCGCAGCAGCGCGGCGTGCAGGATCCCGACGGCCAGCAGGAACAGCATGCGCCGCACGTGCACCGCCGTCGGATCCCACCCGTGCGACTCGACGCGCCGCCAGTGCTGCGCCGTGCCGACGCCGAACAGGAACGCGAACATCGTCAGGAACTTCGCGTCGACGAGGATGCTCAACACCGTGTCCACGGCGCGCTCCGCCGAGGTCCACGTCTCGGGCGGCGGTGAGCCGAGGTTCCACATCGTGTACGCGACGAGGACGCCGAGGATCGCGACGCCGCGCAGCGCGTCGACGAACGCGAGCCGCTCCGACGCGGCGAGCGGCCCGACGCGCGTCGGGAGGGGCGGTGCGGAGTCCGACGCGGGGGTGTAGCCCGCGGATCGCGGCGGACGTGTCGTGTGGAGAGGCATGTGTCTCGGGTGTGGGGCGCTCGGTGTCCGCGGGCGGGTGTCTGCCTCACGGCCTCGCCCTCTCGCGAGTGTGTCGTTGCGCCGCGAACACGATGTACGCGACGTCGTGCAGGTCGATCTCGACGCCATGCTGTGTCACGACCCCTTCCGAGAACGCGACTCGCGTCAGCGTCACGCGCCCGACGGTGCGGCGCCCGTCGCGCCGCACGACGACGTCGTCAAGCACGCGCCCCGTCGGCGCCGCGGGGAGCGTCTCGCCGGCGGCGGGCCGCGCGGCGACGTAGCGGACGCGCGCGCGCGGGAGCGTCCGGCCGCGCGACGTGAGTCCGCCGACGGAGACGGCGAGCGTGGTGTCGTCGGGCGCGCCGAGCGGGTTCGCGTCGACGTGCGTGCCGTCGCGCAGCCGCACGTCCCACTGCCGCCAGCCGCCCTGCGCGACGTAGCCGTGCAGCACGCCGCCGTACACGCCGCCCGACGCGCGCACCGTGCCGAGCGGCGACACAGCGGTGAGGAGCACGGCCGCCGCGATGAGAATCGTCGTCATGGGATCTGCCTCGAGTGAGAGCGTGATCGCGGCGCCTAACGCCACGAGAGCGGCCCGTAGGGGTAGACGGAGAGCTGGCGGACCACCGCCGACTGCGGGTCGCCCGGCCGGAACAGCACGACCAGGCGCATGGGCATGGAGACGTCGTACGTCACCGCGGCCATCGACTGGCCGTCCGGCGACCACGCGCCGGCGGTGACCGACTTGCCGAGCCGCGTGAGCTGCGTCAGCTCGGGGCGTCCGACGAGCGGCATCGCCCACAGCTGCTGGTTCCACACGAACGCGAGCCGGCGTCCGTCGGGGCTCACGACCGGCGCGCTCGCCGGCGTGGCCACCTGCCCGCCGTCGACGCGCGACGGCCCGCGCAGCGCCGCGTCGGTGACCCACACGCCGGCGTTGCGGCATCCGCTGCCCATCATCAGCAGCCGGCCGTCGGGCATCCATTCGGGGTCGTAGAACCCCTCGTACCGCGCGAGCTCGGCGCCGCGCCGATCGCGCACGATGACGAACGACCCGAAGTACATGTCGTAGTTGTCGCGGCACACGGTGCCGCCGCCGCCCATCGCGCTGAACGCCACGAGCCGGCCGTTCGGCGCCACCTTCGGCGTGCGGCACACCCGGTTGTCGCTCCACCGGAACTCGCGGCACACGAACAGCGGCGGGCCGGGCACGCCGCGCGCGTCGGCGACGACGACCGCGTGGTCGGCGTACAGGCCACCGCCGACGCGCTGCAGGAACGCCGTCTCGCCGGATCGCGCGACCGATCCGTCGAGCCCATTGAAGCGGACCGTCACGTCGCCGGTGGCGAGGTCCATGTCGAGGATCGTCGCCGGGTGGAACGGGTCGCCGTTGCCGGGCGACGAGAACGTGAGCACACCCGAGTACGACGGCGCGGTGTTCGCCGCGCGGAGCGAGCGGACGCCGCGTCGCGCCGCGCCCATCGCGGCGACGAGGCAGAGGAGGAGCGCGGTGAGGCGCGCGCCGCGCAGCGCGAGCCGGCCGATCTGGAGCGAGGTCCGGAGTCTCATGGCAGGGGGTGGATGCGTCGTGCTTGTTGGCGTCCGGGGCGGCGGGTAGAATCGGGGCGCCAACCTCGCCCTCGGACGTCACCACGCCCTCAACGGCGCGTCACGCCCGCTTCATCAGCGCGTCAACGGTGTCCAACGCGTTGCGGCTCAGGACTTTCGGCGGGCTGTCGATCGATCGGCCGGGCGGCGACGCGGACGTGGGCGCGCGCCCGCGCACGCTGGCCCTGCTCGCCATCCTGGCCGCCGCCGGTGCTCGAGGCCTGCCGCGCGAGCGGGCGATGGCCGTGCTGTGGCCCGACGCCGACGAGGACCGGGCGCGCCACGCGCTCTCCCAGGCGCTCTACAACCTCCGACGCGACCTTCGCGGCGACGTCGTGCTCGCCGCGCCGACGCTCCGCCTCGATCCGGCGCGGATCACGAGCGACGTCGCCGAGCTGAGGGACGCGGTCGCGGCGAAGGAGTGGGACGTCGCGGCGGGGCTCTACGTCGGGCCGTTCCTCGACGGCTTCCAGCTCGCCGACGCCCCCGAGTTCGAGCGATGGGCGGAGGCCGAGCGGGCGTCGCTCGCCACCGCCGGCATTCGCGCCATCGAGATCGTCGCGAAGGCGTGCGCCGAGGCCGGCCGGCTCGACGAGGCCGCCGAGCACTGGCACCGGCTGACGCGCCTCGACCCCGCCGACCCGCGCCTCGCGGCGTCGTACATGGAGGCGCTCGCCGCGCTCGGCGACCGCGCCGCCGCGCTCGCCCACGGCCGCGCCCACGCCGAGCTGCTGCGACGCGACTACGAGGCGGAGCCGCACTCCGCGATCGCGCGGCTCATGACGCGCCTGCGCGAGCTGCACGTCACCGGCGCGCACGCCGCCGTCGCCTCGCCGCCCGCGACCACGGTCTACGCGCCGCCCGCGCCCGCCGAGGTCGAGGAGCCGCCCGACGTGCCGCCGACCGCGCCGCCGGCCGCGCCGCCTAACGCGCCCCGTCGCCGCGCGTCGCATATGACGGTCGCTGCCTCGGTCGTCGCCGTCGCGGTGCTCGCCGTGCTCGCGGCCCTCGGCTGGCGGTGGGCCGCCGCCACGCGCGCCCCCGCGCGGCCCATCCTCGCCGTCGGCCGCATCCACGACCTCGCCGCTCCCGACTCGGCGGCGCCGGGCGCGGTGCTGAGCGAGATGCTCGCCACGAGCCTCGGCCGGTTGAGCGACCTGCAGGTCGTCGCGAACTCGCGCATGGTGGAGCTGACGCCGCGCGACGCGGACACCACGCGCACCGCGTTCACCGACGCGGCGCGCCGCGCCGGCGCCACCGAGATCGTCGAGGGCGAGCTGATCCCGCTCTCGGGCGGGAAGCTCCGCCTCGAGGTGCGGCGCGTCGACCTCGCGCGCGGTCTCGTGCGCGGCGGCTACCGCGTCGCGGGGGTCGACCGCTTCGCGCTGTTCGACAGCGTGACCGCGCTCATCGCGCTCGACCTCGAGGTCGGTGCGCCTAACGGATCGCTCGCCGAGGTGAGCACCCGCTCGCCGCTCGCCTATCGACTCTACGAGGAGGGGCTCCGCGCGCTGTACCAGTACGACGCGGGCGCCGCCTACCGCCTGTTCACGGCGGCGATCCGCGAGGACTCGTCGTTCGCGATGGCGACGTACTACGCGTGGCGCGTGGCGCAGGGCTCGGACGACGCGGCGGCGTGGCCGCTCGCCGATCGCGCGCTCGCGCTCTCGTCGCGCGCCACGCCGCACGATCGACTCATCATCGTCACGCACCTCGGCGGCGTCCTCTCCGATCCGCGAGCCCGCGCCACCGCGGAGACGCTCGCGACGAGCTACCCGCGCGACCCCGAGGCGCTCGTGCGCGCGGCGGACGTCACGACCGACCTGCCGCGCGCGGTGGAGCTGTACGATCGGTCGATCGCGCTCGATTCCGCGGCCGGCCTCGGGCGCGACGCCGCGACACCGTGCCGGCTGTGCGACGCGCTCCACAACCTGACGGGCCGCTACGAGGCGGAGGACTCGAGCGACGCGGTGTTCCGCACGCTCGCGCGGTGGCGCGCGATCCGGCCGACGGATCCGATGCCGTGGCGCGTGATGGCCGACTGGCTCGTCGGGTTCGGGCGGCGCGCCGAAGCGGACGAGGCGGCGCGCCGCGCCGAAGCGTTAGGCAGCCCCACGGTGCGCTCGCGGCTCGGCGACCTCGTCACCGCCATCCGGCTGGACGATCTGCCCGCCGCCGACAGCGCCTGCACCACGGGGCTCCCGACGTCGGACAGCGCGGCGTTCGGGCAGTTCCGCTGGTACTGCGCGATCGCGCTGCGCATGGAAGGGCGGTACCGCGAGGCGCGCGCGCTGATGCACGAGGGTCTGCTGCCGCGCTCCACGGTCGTGCGGTCGCGGTGGCCGGCGGACCCGTACGCGCAGGCGATCGTCGATCTCGAGGCGGGCTACCCGCTGCTCGCGGCGCGCGAGTTCCACGCCATCTATCGACCGGACATGGATCCGGACGCGAGGCCGTCCCGCGCCGGCCATCGGGCGCGCTACGCCGCGTGGGTGCTCGCGCTCACCGCCACGGCGGCCGTCGCCGGCGGCGACACGCTCCAGGCGCGCCACCTCGTCGACAGCATCCAGTACTACGGCCGGCGGAGCCTGTTCCCGCGCGACCCGCCGCTGCACCACTTCGTGCGCGGGCTGCTCGAGTCGCGCGCGGGACGCGAGGAGTCGGCGGTGCGCGAGCTCCGCGCGGCGATGTCGTCGCCGACGTTCGGGTACTCGCGCATCAACTACGAGCTCGGTCGCGGTCTCCTCGCGCTCGGCCGCCCGGCGGACGCGATCGGCGTGGTGCAGGCCTCGCTGCACGGCGGCTTCGAGGGGCCGGGGCTGTACGTCACGCGCACGGAGCTGCACGAGCTGCTCGCGCGCCTGTTCGACGCGGCGGGACGGACGGACAGCGCCGCGGTGCACTACGCCGCCGTGGAGCGCGCATGGCGCTCGGCCGACCCGTTCCTGCGCCCGCGCTACGACGCCGCGCGGCGATGGCTCGCCGCGCAGCGTTAGGCGTCACTCCTCTCGATTGCGCATGTGATCGGCGAGCGCGTGCAGCCGCCCGCGCAGGTGCTCGCGCACCTCGCCCGGCATCTCCTGCTCGTCGAGCGCGCGGTCCATGCACCACAGCCACTCGTCGCGCTCCTTCGCGCCGATCGAGAACGGGAAGTGCCGCATGCGGAGCCGCGGGTGACCCCGCGCCTCGGCGTAGATCGGCGGTCCGCCGGTCCACCCGGTGAGGAACATGTACAGCTTCTCGCGCGACGCCTTCAGGCTCGCCGCGTGGAGCCGGCGGATCGTCGCCGCCTCGGGGGCGGTGTCCATCAGGTCGTAGAAGCGGTCGACGAGGCGGCGGACGCCGGCGTCGCCGCCGAGCAACTCGTAGTGCGTGGCAGTCGATGTGTTCATCCTGTCGAAACATACCACGTCGTCGCGCCGGCTTGTGGAGCGTCGCACCGGCGTGCAGCATGACCGCATGCGCACCTCCCACCGCCGCCTCGCCGTCGCCCTCGCGCCGATCGCCGCGTGCCTCGCGATCGCCGCGCGTCCGCTCGCCGCACCCGCCCCACGCGTCACCGTCGACACCGGCGTGCTCGAAGGTACCGTCGACTCGGCGAGCGACGTGCTCGTGTTCCGCGGCGTGCCGTACGCCGCGCCGCCGGTCGGCGCGGGCCGCTGGAGGCCGCCGCGGCGCGCCGCGCGGTGGACCGGCGTGCGCAAGGCCGACCGGCTCGGCCACAACTGCATGCAGGGGCAGCCCTACGCCGACATCGACCCGTACGCGGCGGGCGTGTCGGAGGACTGCCTGTACCTCAACGTGTGGACCACGTCGTTAGGCGGCCGCCGGCCGGTCATGGTGTGGATCCACGGCGGCGGCTTCTTCGCCGGCTTCGGCGGCGAGGAGCGACACGACGGCGCGCCGCTCGCCAGGAAGGGGGTGGTCGTCGTCACGCTGAACTACCGCCTCGGGCCGTTCGGCTTCATGGCGCACCCGGCGCTCGCCGCGGAGTCGCCGCATCACAGCGCGGGGAACTACGGGCTGCTCGACCAGATCGCCGCGCTGCAGTGGGTGAAGCGCAACATCGCGCGCTTCGGCGGCGATCCGTCGCGCGTCACCATCTTCGGCGAGAGCGCGGGCGGCATGAGCGTCGGGTCGCTCGTCGCGTCGCCGCTCGCCGCGGGGCTGTTCCAGCGCGCGATCATGGAGAGCGGCACCGGCGTCGGCGTCGGCATCTCGCGGCTGAGCGAGGGCGAGGCGACCGGGCGGCAGCTCGCCGATTCGTTAGGCATCCACGGCGACGGCGCCGACGCGCTGGCGCGGCTCCGCGCGGCGAGCGCCGAGAGCGTGCTCGCCGCGTCGGGACGGCTGGCGCGCCCCGGCACGCCGGTGCACTGGCCGGTCGTCGATGGCTGGGTGCTGCCGCACCCGGTGGACTCGGCGCTGTCGTTAGGCACGGCGAACCGGGTGCCCGTGATCGTCGGCAGCAACCGCGACGAGGGGGACGAGTGGATGGGCGCGCCCTCGCGCACGTTCGGGCGCCTCGCGTCGACGCGCGTGCCGACGTGGCTCTACATCTACTCGCGCGTCGGCGAGGACAGCGCGAGCCGGGCGCGCGGCGCGTACCACAGCTCGGAGATCACGTTCGTGTTCGGCCGTCCGCATCCGCTGCAGGCCTCGGCCGGCCGCGCCGCATACGACTCCACGCTCGCCGAGGCGATGAGCGACTACTGGGTCAGCTTCGCGACGAGCGCCGACCCGAACGGGCCGCCGAACGGGGGTCGGCTGCCGCGCTGGCCGCGCTACGATCGGGCCACGGATGCCCTGCTCGAGCTCGGCCCCGAGATCGCGCCGCGTACGCTGTGGCGGAAGGCCGTCTACGACTCGCTCGACGCGGCGGCGCGGGCGCGGGGGCAGCTCCGCCCCTGATATGGCTGGGGCTGCCTAACGCGGGCTCAGCCGACCCTTGCGGGTTTCGCGCATGGCTGACACCGTCACGCTACCGTCATGAAGTCGATGTCCGACGCGCTGTGGCGTCGCACCTCCCCGGTGCGACGCAGAGGTCCCCACCCCGCTGGAGGTCCCACCGATGCGTCCCGTCCGACTCGCCCTCTACGCGCTCTCCGCCGTAGCCACCGCCATCACCGTCGCGTGCGGTGACTCGGTCTCACCCCCGACCCTCCAGCCCGGCGCCGCATCGCTCGCCGCCGGCGGAGCACCAAAGGTCACGATCTGTCACGCCGCCGGCCGCGCCGGCACCACGCACTACATCGAGCTCACGATCGCCGTCGGCGGGCTCAATGGGCACTTCCTGAACAACGGCACGCCGAAGGCGGGACACGAGCTGGACTTCATGGGGCCGTGCAGCCCCACGGTCCAGACCGGCACGCTGCGGGTCTGCGTGGCGAACGGCACGCCGGCAGGCAGCGGACTCGGGAACGTCGCCTTCACCGGTGACGCCGGCGCGTTCAGCCTTGGCATCCCCGATGGCGGCAGAGCGGTTGGCGGCACGAACTGCAACGACGCGGTCGTCTCCGTCGGCGCGGCCGAGGTCACGGGGGATCCGGACGGCAGCTCCATCTGGCTGATGTGCTTCAATGGCGGGAGCCTCGTGTCGGGCCCCAACGGCGTCTACCACGACTCGAGCCCGACCACGGTGAGCGCCAACGTGACCGCTGGGAACACCACCACGGTGACCATGATGTACGGCCGCGACAACACGGCCGACATCGGACAGTGCTTCCTGTAGCGCGTCGTTCGCGCGCGTAGAGCGCGCGGACGGTCCGGACCGAGTCCCGGGCGAGTCCCGGGCTGGCTGGAGAGGCGGCGACGTCGACACGACGTCGCCGCCTCTCGCGTTCGCCGGCGTCTGCTGCGCGCAGTCCGACGCGGTAATCGCCCGGCGTCCCGGCGCACGAGCTTCCGCGGCTCCGCCGGCCGTCGTTAGGCACATGCCCCAGGCCGGCGGTCGTGATCGCGACCAGCGGCGACCTCGGCACCTGGATCGCGAGCCACGCCCGTGACAGGACGGCAGAGACCGCCTAACGCCTAACGTGCAAGCTCAGAGGAAGAATCTCGACTGACCCTTGCGTGGTTCATATGTCACCAACACCGTGACCAGCCGTCGGGCACGCTCAGGATCTGCGTCGCGAACGGCAGCAACATGACCGCCGCCTTTCATGGCAGCCCCCTCGGCGCGATCCACCTCGCCGGCGACGTGAACCCCTACGACGAGAACATCCCCGACGCCGGCAACGCGGCGAACTGCACCGACCAAACCATCTCCACGGGGCCGCTGCAGATCGACAACACGCACCCGTCGGACGTCTGGCTGATGTGCGTCTACGGCGCGACGCCGCTCCCGGGGGCCAACGTGAACGTCTACCTCCCGAAGGGCGGCACCAACTCGGTGACCACCTCGATCGCCGTCGCGACCACCACCGTGGTGACGTTCCTGCACGGGTTCGATAACTCGGCGGAGCCCGGCCAGAACTACGGGCCAGGTTGTACCGAGCTCGGGTTCTGATCGGCGGGCGTGCACCGAAGCTGTGTCGGTGCGCCCGCCGCGACCGGAGCACTAGGTAGACGGCTCGCGTAGAGTAGAAACAACGAGAGGGGCGGCACGTCGACGCGTGAACGTACGCGAACGACGTCGCCGCCCTTCGCGTCTCCCCCCGCCTCGCGCGTGACACCCGGGCCGCGCCGCCGTCGTACCTTTCGAACGCGCGCCTGACCACGTCGACGCGCGTCCCACCCCGCGCGCCCGCCTCTGGCCCCGCCGGCCGCGCCGCGCAACCGTTTCCGGGCCCCTCGTGTCAGAGGGTCGGCCGCTACCGAGAGGAGCGGCCCCATCCCAGCCAGGGTCGAGTGACCGAACCGAACCTCATCGCGCGCGCCGTCGCCGGCGACATGGCGGCCCAGCGCGCCCTCTACGACCAGCACGTCGACCGCGTCTACCGACTGGCCTACCGGCTGGCGGGGGACGAGGAGCTGGCGCGCGACTTCACCCAGGAGACCTTCGTGCGGGCGTTCGACCGGTTGGGGAGCTTCCGCGGCGATTCGTCGCTCGGGACGTGGCTGCACGCCATCGGCGTGTCGGTCGCCCTGAACGGGCTGCGCAAGGTCAAGCGGTGGCGCTCGCGCGAGACCCAGCTCGACGACGCGCTGACGGTCGGGACGACGGCTCGCACGTCGGAGCCGGACCTCAAGGAGCGGCTCCGCCAAGCGGTCGACGCGCTCCCCGAGGGCTACCGCACCGTGTTCGTGATGCACGACGTGGAAGGCTACACGCACGAGGAGATCGCCCAGACGCTCGGCATCCAGCCGGGGACGTCGAAGGCGCAGCTGTTCAGAGCCAGAGCGAAGCTCCGCACCGCACTCGCGGACTTCGCGGGAGAGTGGGTCTCATGACGTGGAACGACGACACCAGCTCCGACGCGCCCGACTTCGGCGGCGGCGATGCGTGGCCGAGCGACGGCCTCGATCGCCTGATCGCCGACACGGCGCGCGAGTACAACGCTCCCCCGCCGACCGTGCCGCGCGACGCGATGTGGCAGGCCATCGTGGCCGCCCGCGCGCCGCAGGCCGTCGACACCACGCCCGCCCCGGCGGTGGACGTGATTCGCCTCGCCGACGTCCGCGCTGACCGCGCGGCGCGTCGCCGCGGGCTGTGGGCCGTCGCGGCCGCGGCCGCGATCTTCCTCGCCACCGGCGTCGGCATCGGTCGGTGGTGGGGGCAGGGACAGGTCGCGAGCGGCGACTCGACCGCGACGCGCGTCGCCAGCACGGCGCCGACGTCGACGCCGAGCGCGGCCCGCGACACGGCGACGCCCGACACGGCGACCGCGGCACCCGACACGGCCACCGAGCCGTCGGCCGACGCGCCGCGCACGACGCGTCTCGCGACGGCCACGCTCCGGACGCCGGGCCGCTCGCCCGGCGACGATCGCGCCGTCTCCGACGCCTACGACGTCGCGGTGCTGCGCCACTTCGCGCAGGCCGAGGCGCTGCTCGTCTCGTACCGCGCCGACACCGTGGACGCGGCCATGGACACGCGGCTCGCCGCGTGGGCCCGCCCGCTGCTCGGCGACACGCGGCTGCTGCTCGACTCGCCCGCGGCGAGCGATCCGCGGCGGCGGCGGCTGCTCGAGGACCTCGAGCTGGTGCTCTCCGAGGTGGCGCGTCTCGCGCCGCCCAACGACATCGCGGGACGCGACTCCGTCGCCGGCCCGCCGTCGCGCCGCACCGAGCGGCAGCTCATCGACGGCACGCTGCGCAGCGCCCAGCTGCTGCCGCGGCTTCGCACCCTGGTGCCCGCGGGCACCGACTGACGATCGACACGACACCGTATCCAATTCCGGGAGACCGTCCCCATGATGCTGCTGACCCACCTCGTCGCGGCTGGCGCGCTGGCGCTCGCGGGAGCGCCCGCACCGGCGGCCGCCAGCGCGCCTAACGCCAGCGCGCCGCGCGCGATCGTCGCGCCGCACGCGAAGCAGGATTCCGCCGATGCGCTCTACCGCGCGGGCCGCGACGCGATCGCGCGCGGCGACTACAAGCGCGCCGCCGAGCTGCTGCAGCGCATCGACGAGCGCTTCCCCGGCTCGTCGCAGGCGAGCGACGCGCTCTACTGGCGGGCGTTCGCGCTCTACCGCGTCGGCGGCACGAACGAGCTGCGGAGCGCCCGCGCCGCGCTCGCGCGGCTGAAGGACAAGGGGAGCGACGCGTACCGCAGCCAGTCGGCGTCGCTCGACACGCGCATCTGCGGCGAGCTCGCGCGGCGCGGCGACGCGCAGTGCGCGGAGACGGTCGAGAAGCGCGCGGACAGCCTCGGCATCGTTGCGGCGGTCGGTGACGTGGTGCGCGCGGCGACCGCCGTCGCGGCCGACGCGGCGCGCGCCGCGACCGCGGCCACGGCGGACGCGCTGCGCGACCCGAGCGTGCAGGCGGCGCTCGCCGAGGCGCGCTCCACCGCCGCCGCCGCGACGCGCGCCGGCATCGACGAGGGCGTGCGCGCCACGAGCGACGCGCTGCGCGACGCCGACCGCGCCATGCGCGAGACGTCGCGCACGATGGGCCGCTCGTCGTCGCGCCGCTCGAGCGACTGCGCGGACGACGACGACGACGTGAAGGTCATCGCGCTGAACGCGCTGATGCAGATGGACGCCGACCGCGCGCTGCCGCTGCTCAAGAAGGTGATGGCGAACCGCGAGAAGTGCTCGGAGGTGCTGCGCAAGAAGGCCGTCTTCCTCATCGCGCGGAAGAACACGCCCGAGGCGGCCGACATGCTCGTCGACGCGGCGCGCAACGATCCCGACACCGACGTGCGCAAGGAGGCCGTGTTCTGGCTGTCGCGCGTGAGCGGCGACAAGGCCGCGGAGTTCCTGCGCGACGTCGCGCTGAACTCCGGCGACGTCGAGGTGCGGAAGCAGGCGGTGTTCTCGCTCTCGCAGTCGAACACGCCCGCCGGGCGCGAGACGCTGCGCCAGATCGCCACCACGTCGAACGTCGACGCGGAGATCCGCGGCGAGGCGATCTTCTGGCTCGGTCAGCGCGGCACGGCCGAGGACATGGACTTCCTGCGGACGCTCTACCCGAAGCTCACGGACCGCGATCTCAAGGACAAGGTGCTGTTCGCCGCGTCGCGCCGGCGTGGGAGCGGCGGGTGGCTGCTCGACGTCGCGAACGACCCGAAGGAGACGATCGAGCTCCGGAAGCAGGCGCTGTTCTGGGCGGGGCAGGGCGGGGCGCCGGTGGAGCAGCTCGTGGGGCTCTACGACAAGACGACGGACCCCGAGATGAAGAAGCAGCTCGTGTTCGTGTATCAGCAGCGCGGCACCGGGCCGGCGTTCGACAAGCTGCTCGACATCGCGCGTACCGAGAAGAACGCCGACGTCCGCAAGGACGCGATCTTCTGGCTGTCGCGCTCGAAGGACCCGCGCGTCGCCAAGCTGATCGAGGACATCATCAACAAGTGACCGGAGGATGACTTCCATGCTCCGCCCCTCGATCACGACCGCACTGCTGTTAGGCACCCTCGTCGCGCGCCCGGCGCTCGCGCAGGCCGACCTGTCGTCGCGCGGCGCGCCGCTCGCCCAGCGCGTGGCGGCGGTGCGCGACGGCACGGTGCGCCTCACGTTCACGGTGCGCCCGGACGTCTGCGGCAACGGCAGCAACATCCACATCCGCCGCGACGGCGACGACCGCACGCGCACCTACCGCGACGACTCGTGGCGCCGCTCGCGCGACGTCGAGTGGGACGACGACTGTCAGACGGGCCCCGGCCGGCTCGCGATGGACGTGAGCGGCGGCCAGGTGCAGGCGGTGCGCTTCTACGTCGGCGGCCGGTGGCGCGCCGCGGGGTCCGACGTCACGGACCTCGGCCAGGTGCCGGCGCCGCAGGCGGCGGGGCTGCTGCTCGGCCTCGCGGAGCGCGGCAGCGGGCGCGCGTCGCGCGACGCGGTGTTCCCGAGCACGCTCGTCGACAGCGTGACGGTGTGGCCCGCGCTGCTCCGCCTCGCGCGCGACGACCGCGCCGAGCGCGAGACGCGCTCGCAGGCGGTGTTCTGGCTCGGCCAGGCGGCGGGTGACGCGGCGACGAAGGGGCTCACGGAGCTCGCCGACGACCCGGAGCGCGAGATCCGCGATCAGGCGGTGTTCGCGTTGTCCCGGCGCCCGAGCGAGGAGGGCGTGCCGGCCCTCATCCGCATCGCCCGCACGCACCGCGACCCGGCCACGCGCCGCTCGGCGCTGTTCTGGCTCGGCCGCTCGCAGGACCCGCGCGCGCTCGCGCTGTTCGAGGAGCTGCTGACGAGCAAGTGACGCTGCGTGGCTGCGTGGCTGCGTGGCTGCGTTGAGCCGTCACGCAGCCACGCAGCTACGCAGCCACGCCGTCGCAGATCATCGCCTCGATCTCGTCCGCCGGCAGGGGCCGCGCGAACAGGAACCCCTGCCCGTAGCCGCAGCCCAGCGCCTGCAGGTGGCGGCGCTGCAGCTCGTCCTCGATCCCCTCGGCAACGCAGTGCAACGCGAGCGAGTCGCCCAGCGCCACGATCGTGCGCGTGAGCGCCGCGCGCGGGCCGCCGCGGGTCACGCCGTCGACGAACGCCTTGTCGATCTTCAGCACGTCGACGGGGAACTGCTGGAGGTAGCCGAGCGACGAGTAGCCGGTGCCGAAGTCGTCGATCGCGAGCCGCACGCCGAGCGCCTTCACCGCGGCCAGTGTCGCGAGCGCGGCCGACGGCTCGGCGATGATCACGCTCTCCGTGATCTCCAGCACCAGCGCGTGCGGCGGGAGCCCCGCGTCGTCGAGCGCGGCACGCACGTCGTCGGCGAGCGATGGGTCCTGGAGCTGCCGCGCCGAGAGGTTCACCGTGATGGTGAGCGGCGGCGCCAGCGGGTCGGCGGCGTGCCGCGCGGCCTGCCACCGCGCCGCCTGCGCGCACGCTTCGCGCAGCACCCACCGGCCTAACGGCACGATGAGCCCCGTGGACTCCGCCGCGGGGATGAACACCGTGGGCTGCACCAGCCCGCGCCGCGGGTGCTGCCAGCGCACCAGCGCCTCGAGCCCCGCCACCTTGCCGTCGGCCAGCTCCACGATCGGCTGGTAGTGGACGCGCATCTCCGCGCAGTCGTCCGCCACGGCGCGGCGCAGATCGCCTTCCAGCTCCATCCGGTCCACGACCGCGGCGTGCATCGCGGGCGCGAAGATCTCGTACGTGCTCTTGCCGCGCTGCTTCGCGCGGTACATCGCGACGTCGGCGTTGCGAAGCAGCTCCTCGGCGCCGTCGGTCGAGCGTGCACGCGCGATCCCGACGCTCGCCCCCACGCTCACGTCCTGCCCGGCGAGCGTGATCGGCACGCGCACCGAGTTCACGATGCGCTCGGCGACGATCACCGCGTCGGCGTCGGCGTGCGCGTTCTCGAGCAGCACGCCGAACTCGTCGCCGCCGAGTCGCGCCACGGTGTCGCAGCCGCGCGTCGCGTTCAGCAGCCGGTCGGCGACGACGGCGAGCAGACGGTCGCCCTCGCGGTGGCCCAACGAGTCGTTCACCGTCTTGAAGTCGTCGAGGTCGAGGAACAGCGCCACCACGCCGTGAGGGTCGCGCCCCTCGCGCGCGAGCGCATGCTCCACGCGGTCGCGGAACAGCGCGCGGTTCGCGAGCCCCGTGAGCGGATCGTGGAACGCCTGGTGGATGAGCTGCGCCTCGAGCCGCGCGCGCTCCGTGACGTCGCGCACCGTGATCAGCACTCCGCGCACGGCCGGATCGTCGTACAGGTTCTCCGCCATGCACTCCACGGCGCGCCACGTCGCGCCGTCGCCGCTCACGCGGTACTGCGACGGGCCGAACGTGCGGTGCTCGCTGCGCGTCACGGCCAGCGCCTCCGCCGCGTCGGCCGCGTCGTCGGGGTGCACGAACGTCACGAGCGGCTGCCCCTCCGCGTCCTCCGGGCGCACGCCGAGCATGCGCTCGAGCGACGGGCTCGCGAAGCGCACGATCCCGCGGCCGTCGACGATGAGAATGAGGTCCGACGAGTTCTGCACGAGCGTGCGGAACCGCGCCTCGCCCGCGCGCTCCGCCTCGAGCCGCACGCGCGCGCCCTGCAGCCGCACGTGCTCGCGCCCGACCATGTACTGGCGCACGAACACGAGCGACGTGACGACGATCGTGGCTGCGAGCAGCACCAGCGTGCGCGGCGTCCACGCGCCGCCGACCGCGACGGCGAAGAACACGAGCAGCAGCACCGCGCTGACGTACGGCAGCAGGCTCGCGCGCGTCTGCGGCGCGGTGCGCTCCTCGGCGGCGGGCTCGCTGGCGCGCCGCTGCGCGCACGCACCGGCGGCGAGCATCAGGCATCCCAGCAGCCACATCAGGTCACTGAGCCCACCCGGGTCGTACGCGCCGGTGAATGATTGCCGCAGGTACAGCAGGTCGCCCGCGAAGCGCGAAAGCAGGCCGGCCGCGGCCCAGCGTACCGCGCCGCGCGTCGCGCCGCCGCCGCGGCGGAGGGCCACGTACGCCGCGAACAGCAGCACGACGTCGCCGAGCGGGTAGAGCGTGTTGACCACGAGCTGCGCGAGGTCGTCGCCGCGCGCGATCGCCGGCCAGAGCGCGAGGTACCACACCACCGCCGCGCCGCTCGACAGCACCATCGCCGTGTCGAGCCACACGCGCAGTCGCTCCTCGCGCTCGAGCGGCGCCGCGGGAAAGCGCAGGACGCCGAGCAGGACGAGCGGGAAGAAGAGCAGCTGCACGCCGTCCGCGGCGGAGAGCGGCGGGCGGCCGAGCAGCTCCCACAGCACGCCGGCGAGCCACCAGACCGTCACCGCGGCGGCGAGGTCGCGCCACGCCCGCCGCGCCCGCCGATCCACGTCCGCGCGGCGCGGCGCGAGCCAGAGCACGACGACCAGGCCGACCCCGAGCGGCACGAGCGCGTTCGCGCAGAGCTGCGCCTTCGCCGCCGCATCGCCGCCGGGAGCGAACCGCCAGCCCCAGAGCAGGAGCGCCGCGGCCGCCGTGGCGACGACGACCGCCTGGAACGCCGCGCCGAGGCGGTCGCGCACCGGGGCGTGGCGCGTGGCGGGGACGTCGGACGGCGCGGGCATCGTGTACTAACATCGGCCGGTCCGACGACGACCTTGAGGCTGCGACGCTGCTACGGGGTCAGGGTCGCCGCTCGAAGCGGGTGAACGTCCCGAACACGACGTCCCAGAGCGGCGAGCTCACGCCGTAGTCGCTGTCCGTGTCGACGTAGTGGTGCCGGGCGTGGCGCTTCTTCAGGTAGCGGCCCCACGGCGTCGGCATGCCGAAGTGGTGCACGGCGTAGTGCGTCGTGTCGTACACGAGGTACCCGGCGACGAAGCCGGCGAACGGTGCCGGCGCGTGCAGCGGGCCGAGGACCGCGCGGAACAGCAGCCACGTCCCGATCGCGATCGGCACGCTCGCCCCCGGCGGCATGACGAGCCGGCTGGAATCGCTCGGATACTCGTGGTGCACGCCGTGGGCGATGAAGTACGAGCGGTGGCGCCAGCTCGGCAGCGCGGGGAGCACCGGCTCGTCGGGCGCGAGCCGCGCCACCACGTCGTGCGTCTCGGCCATGATGTGGTCCGGCGCGTGGAAGACGTGCCGGTGCAGCAGGTACTCGGCGAGCGTCCACAGCAGCAGGCCGGCGACGAACAGCAGCGCCGTCGTCCCTCGCGTCGTCCGCGCCGTCCACAGCAGCCCCGCGACGAGCGGCACGTAGATCACGTGCGGCACCGCCGGATGCACGTGACTGAACCGCTCGAGGAACCCGCTGCGGAACATCCGCACGGACACGTCGGCGTTCGAGACGTAGTGCTCGGGCATGGGGCACATATTAGGGCAGGAGGGCAGAAAGGGCAGGAGGGCAGGAGAGCTTCGGGCTCTCCTGCCCTCCTGCCCTCGTGCCCTCCTGCCCTGGCCTTACTGGTTCAGCGGCACGTTCACCACGCGGGTGCCCGCCGCGCCGACGCTGAGGCGCGAGTTGTAGACGAGCAGGCTGATGACGCCCGGCGCGTTGTCGACCGCGTCCTTGAGCTGCGCGCCCGACGTGATCTGCCGCTGGACGCCGCCGCGGCCGATCACCGCGACGATGACGTCGCCCTCGATGAGATGGCCGCGCGCGGGGCCCGTCTCCTTCACCTCGCTCACGAGCAGGCCGTGAATGCTGCTGTTCGTGACGCGCGCCTGGGTCGCCAGCTCGGGGGTGAGCGGTTCCACCGAGACGCCAAGACGTCCCGCTGGCGTCGCGTTGCTGCGCGGCTCGCCGGCGTCGTTGGCGGCGACCGTCTCCTTCTCCGGCGGCGCCTCCTGCAGCGGCACGCGCGCCGTGCCCTGCGTGCCGTAGCGCGCGTAGGCGAGCGTCACCGTCTGGCCGGGCTGGTAGCCGTAGATCGTGCGCTGCAGCGCGGCGACGCTGGAGATCGGCTTGTTGTCGACCGAGACGATGATGTCGCCCTGCTTCAGCCCCGCCTTCTCCGCCGGGCTCCCCTCCTGGAAGCCGCTCACGAGCGCGCCGCGGATCTCCTTCATCCCGGCGGCGAGCGCGTCCTCCGCCTTCACGTCCGTGATGGAGACGCCGAGGATGGCGCGCCGCACGCGGCCGTACTTGTGGAACTGGTCCATCGCGATGCGCGCGATGGAGGCCGGCACGGCGAAGCCGTAGCCCGCGTACACGCCGGTGGGGCTCTCGATCGCGCTGTTGATGCCGATCACCCGCCCGTCCATGTCGAGCAGCGGGCCGCCCGAGTTCCCGGGGTTGATGACGGCGTCGGTCTGCAGGAAGTCGGCAATCGCGAGCTGGGAGCTGAACAGGTTCGAGAGGTCGCCCCCGCGCTCCTTCGCGCTGATGATGCCCGACGTCACCGTGGAGCGCAGGCCGAGCGGCGCGCCGATCGCGAGCACCGGCTGGCCGACCTGCACCGCGGCGTCGTCGCCGAGCGGCAGCGTCGGCAGCCCCGTCGCGTCGATCTTGATGAGCGCGACGTCGGTCGACGGGTCGCGGCCGATCACGCGCGCCGGGTAGATGCGCCGGTCGTAGAGCGTGACGAGGAGCCGGTTCGCGTCCTCGACGACGTGGTTGTTCGTCAGGATCTCACCGTCCGACGAGACGATGAACCCCGAGCCGGAGGAGCGCTGGATCGGCGCGCGGCCGCCGCGCCCGCCCGGCGGCACGAGCTGGAAGCCGCGCGGCAGCAGGTCGCGCAGCCCCGGCGGGACGTCGCCGCCGCCGTTGTCGCGCGACGCGACGCGGGGCGCGCCCTCGTTCTCGATGTAGACGACCGCCGGCGTCACCTGCCGGGCGATCTTCACGAAGCCGGAATCCTGTGGACCGCCGGCACCGGGCGTCGCCGCCGGGGCGGTGAGGGTCGCCGGCGTCTGGCCGGTCATCGACGCGATCTGCGCCGGAGCGTACTTGAACGCGAGCGTGCCGCCGACACCGAGCACCGTGGCGGCGACTACGCGCACCGCGGTAGAGGCGGTCGCGCGGGAGAGCAGAGTACCACGCATGACGTGAATGCCTCGCCTGAATTGGTGTAACCGTGCTGTCCGTTCCAACGGAATCTACCCCGAATCGACACGCCGGTGCCGTGCCGTGGTTGCCTGCCAAGATGTCAGACGGCGCCGCGCGGGCAAGGGCCGGGTGACTCAGACGCCGCACGGTGGGACGAACAGCACGGCCCCCGCGTGGGCGACGCTCACCAGGAGGAACGTGAGACTGGTGAGCACGCCGGCCAGCGCCAGGAACCGCGTGCGGCCCTCACCCGTCTCGAGCAGCGCCGTCTCCGGCGCGTGCGCGGCGCCCCGGCCGGCCCCCGCCTGGTGCTCCTCGCGCGTCCGCGCCCACGTGCGCCACGCCACCGCGCCGGCCGCCGCGGCGACGACGATCGCCGCCGCGCTCACCGCGAGCGCCACCCCGCGCACGCCGCTCGCCGCACCGGCGAGCGGCGCAAGCCGCGGAAAGCAGCCGTGCGCGGCGACGGGGAGATTCACGAGCGTCTGGACGCTCCATGCCGCCGGTCCGCCGAACAAGCCGAACGCGAGCGCCGCGAGTCCCGCGCGTGCGCGCGCCGGGGCCGGATGCGCGTCGCCCGATCCATCGTGCGCTGCCGTCGCCATCGCTCACCTCAGGTGCGGGCTCACGTAGAGCGACGTGAACACGGCGAGCCACACCGCGTCCACGAAGTGCCAGTACAGCGCGACGTTCGTCACCGCCTCGTGCCGCCGCGCCGCGAAGTGCCCGCGCAGCGCGCGCACGAGGACCACCGCGAGCATGACGAGCCCCACGAGCACGTGCGCGCCGTGGAAGCCGGTGATGGTGTAGAACAGCGAGCCGTACGCGTCGTGCGTCGCCGATGCCCGCTCGCGGCCGTACTCCACGGCCTGCAGCGCGAGGAACGCCACGCCGAGCGCGATCGCGATGGCGAGGCCGGTGCGCAGCCGCGCGGTCGCGCCCACGCGCGCGCCGCGCTCCGCCCACCACACCACGACGCTCGACGCGAGCAGGATCGCGGTGTTCAGCAGCGGCAGCCCGAATCCCGGCATCGCGCTCGGCCACGCGTTCCCCGACATCGACGCGAGATAGAAGTAGGAGAACAGCAGGTAGGCGAAGAAGGCGCCCTCGGTGGCCACCGCCCCGGCCATCCCCCACCACCCGACGCTCCGGCGCCCGCTCGCGCCTACCGGCAGCTCTCCGAACGACGTGACCTCCGTGCCGACGAACGCCGTCGCCGCATCGGGCCACAGCCACGCGATCGCGCACGCCGCCGTGCCCACGGTGCCTAACGCGGCGAGCCAGAGCAGCGAGAACAGCAGTCCGTACGCGACGACGCCGAGCGAGGCGGCGAGCAGCACCGGCGCGTACGAGTCCTCGGGCATGCGCATCACCGCCGTGGCCTCGGCGTCGAGCGGCGTCGTGGCGAACGTCTCGCGGCCGTCGGCGAGCACGGGACCGCGGTCGAGCACCGAGCGCGCCGAGCCTTCCTCGAGGCGGCTCTCCCATAGCGGATGCCGGCTGCCGATCGTCGGCAGCACGGCGAAGTTGTACGGCGGCGGCGGCGACGGCACGCTCCACTCGAGCGTCGGCGCGTCCCACGGGTTCGCGCCCGCCAGCGCGCCGCCGCGGCGGCTGCGCAGCACGTTCACCGCGAACAGCACCACGCCGAGCGCGAACAGGAACGCGCCGACCGTCTCCACCGTGTTGTACGCGTCCCACCCGAGCCCCGCCGGATACGTGTAGATGCGCCGCGGCATGCCCAACAGCCCGACGATGTGCATCGGGAAGAACACGAGGTTCGCGCCGACGAACATCGTCCAGAAGTTCCACGTGCCCAACGTCTCGTCCATCAGCCGGCCGGTGAACTTCGGGAACCAGTAGTACACGCCGGCGACCACGGGGAACACGTTGATCCCCACGAGCACGTAGTGCAGGTGCGCGACGACGAAGTACGTGTCGGTGAGCTGCCAGTCGAACGGGACGGCGGCCGTCATCACGCCGCTCACGCCGCCGATGACGAACAGCGCGATGAAGCCGAGCATGAACTTCATCGCCGCGGGATACCACGGCTGGCCGTCCCACAGCGTGGCGAGCCACGCGAACACCGCCACCGCGCTCGGGATCGTGATGAAGATGCTCGACGCGCCGAAGAACGCGAGCGCGAGCGGCGGGATCCCGGTCGCGAACATGTGGTGGAGCCACACGCCGAAGCCGAGGATCCCCGTCGTCACGGTGGCGAGCGCGACGAACGTGTAGCCGACGAGCGGCCGGCGGCAGAACGTCGGCAGCGCGTCGCTCACGATTCCCATCGCGGGCAGCACGACGACGTACACCCACGGATGGCCGAACATCCAGAACAGGTGCTGCCAGAGCAGCGGATGCCCACCGGCGGCCGCGTCGAAGAAGTGCGTGCCGACGCGCCGGTCGAGGAACAGCATCACCGCCGCGGCGGAGAGTGCCGGCAGCGCGAACAGGTTCGCGAACGAGGCGGTGAGCGTGCCCCACACGAGGATCGGCAGCCGGTTGAGCGACATCCCCGGCGCCCGCGTCTTGAACAGGGTGGTGACGAAGTTGATCGACCCCACCGTCGTCGACACGGCGAGCAGCAGCAGCGTCAGCGCGTAGAAGTCCACGTTCAGCCCGGGATCGAACTCGCGCGCCGCGAACGGCACGTAGTCGAACCAGCCGGCGTTCGGCATCGCGCCCAACGGAAGGCTCGTGTACAGGAAGATCCCGGCGACGAGGTACGTCCAGTACGACAGCGCGTTCAGCCGCGGGTACGCCATGTCGCGCGACCCGAGCATGAGCGGCCACAGGTAGTTGCTGAACCCCGACAGCACCGGCGCGGCGTAGAGGAAGATCATCGTCACGCCGTGCATGCTGAACAGCTGGTCGTACCAGCCGGCGGTGAGCAGGTGCTGGCCGCTCACCGCGAGCTGCGCGCGCATGAGCAGCGCCTCCGCGCCGCCGATCACGAGGAACGCGATCGACGTCACGAGGTAGCGCAGGCCGATGGTCTTGTGGTCCACCGTGGAGAGCCACCCGCGCCATCCGCGCGGCGTCTCCCACGTCTCGCGCAGCCGCTCGAGCGGCGCGCGGTCGACGGTGACCGTGGGCAGGACGGGCGCGGCGCTCATCGCAGCGTCTCCAGGTAGGCGACCACGGCGCGCAGCTCGGCCGCGTCGAGCGGCATCGCGGGCATGCGCACGCCCTCCTTCACGCTCGGCGCGTCGTGGATCCAGCGCGCGAGGTTGGCCGGCGTGTTCTCCAGCGCGCCGGCGCCGATCGTCGGGCGCGACGCGATATGGGTGAGGTCGGGGCCGACCCTGCCTAACGCCATCGTGCCCGCCACCGCGTGGCAGACGCCGCACGAGCGCGCGAACACGTGCGCGCCGGCGGAAGCCACGCCGTCGTTAGGCACGGCGGCCTCCGCGCGCCGCGCCTGCGCCCACCGGTCGAACGCCACCCGCGGCTCGGCGGTGACGGCGAGCGCCATCTCGGCGTGCTGCAGGCCGCAGTACTCGCCGCACATGCCGCGCGACGTGCCGGGACGCTCGGCCTCCACCCACGTCTCGTTCGTCTGCCCCGGGATGACGTCGGTCTTGCCGGCGATCTGCGGCAGCCAGAACGAGTGGATCACGTCGGCCGAGTGCAGGCGCACGCGCACCGGCACGCCGACGGGAAGATGCACCTCGTTCGCTGTCGTGAAGCCGAGCTCCGGGCGCGCCGGATCGGAGTAGCGGATCTCCCACCACCACTGGTGCGCGATGACGTCCATCACGAGCGGCGGGGTGTACGGCGGGCGGCTCGCGGCGGCGAGCGTCGCCATCGTGCCGGCGTAGGCGACGAGCAGCACGGCGACCGTGACCGCGGTACCGACGTAGATCCAGCCGAGCCCCGACTTCACCTCGCGGCGTCCGGTGCCCTCGTCGCGCTCGCCGCGCCGGCGCGCCATGCCGGCAACGATCGCGACGCACACGAGGAGCACCACCGCGCACGCCGTGGCCGTGAGCCACCGGCCGAGCGTGGCCTCGCTCCGTCCCGCCGAGCCGGTCGCGTCGAGGTACGACGTGGTGCCGTTACAGGCGGCGAGGGTGAGCAGGGCCGTCAGGCGCGCGATTCCATGACTCCACGTACGAGGTTTCGTGGGACTGAAGAAGGACTGAAAAGGGACTGAAGAAGGACCAACTGCAAGTTCTTTGTTGTCGTCCTTCTTCAGTCCTTCGAAGTCCTTCTTCAGTCCTCCGCAAACTCGTACGTGGAGTCCCGACCGGCGCGAGCTCGATCGCGCCACGCGACTCGCCGGGCCGTGGCGCGCGTCAGTGCGCATTGTTCCGCCCCTTCAGCGTCGAGAACGACGTCGTGTCCTCGTCGCCGAGGTCGCCCTGGCGGCCACGGTCGGCGAGGCGGCCGGGGTAGGCGCCGCCCTTCGACTGGATGTAGGCGACGAGCTTCCAGATCTGCGCCGGCGGGACGGAGCGTCCCCACGCCGGCATCCCCTGCGGGCGCCCCTCGAAGATCGACTTGTAGATGTCCGCCGGCGAGCCGCCGTAGCGCCAGTACGTGTCGGTGAGGTCGGGGCCCATGCCGCCCTTCAGGTCGTAGCCGTGGCACCCGGCGCAGTTCATCCCCACGAACGTGTCGCGCCCCTGCGCGACGGCGGCGGCGTCGCTCGCGTACGGGTTCGTCACCGTCGCGTCGAGCGTGTTGTTGCCGACGCCCGCCAGGTCGCCGATGGCGACGCGCGCGAGCACCCCCTCGTCGGGGAGGCCGGTGGTGTCGGCGGCGTGCAGCGGCAGCGGCTGCCGCTGCGGGAGGGTGCGGTCGCCGACCTCGCCGCCGCGCACGTCCTGCGTGTCGCGACGACAGGCGCCCAACAGCGTTAGGCACGCCGCGAGGGCGATGCTGGCGCGTGTCATGGCTTCCCTCCCTGCTTCTTGGGGGCGCCCGACTGGTCGCCCGGCGCCGGCGTCGCCGTCGCGGGGATGTTGGCGCCCAACGTGAAGACGTAGTACGTGCTGCCGCGCGCCGGGAACCCGGGCTGGCTCTGCGTCGTCATCGCGCCGCCGCCGACGCCCGCGGCCACCGCGACGTACTGGTGGCCGTCCGGCGCGCGGTACGTCATCGGCGCGCTGATGATCCCCGAGCCGAGCTTGCGCGACCACAGCACCTTGCCCGTGCGCGCGTCCACGGCGCGGAACCAGCCGTCCACCGTGCCGTAGAACGCGACGTCGCCGGCGGTGACGAGCGCGCCGCTGTACGTGAGGAACGGCTCGGGAATCCCCCACATCTTCTTGCCCGTCGCGGCGTCGAACGCGACGAACTCGCCGTAGTTGCCGCCGGGCCCGACGTGCCGCGTCATCTGCGCGCCCCAGTACGGCGTGCCGGCAATGTAGCCCACCTCGCGTCCCTTGTAGTCCATGCAGATGTTCTGCACGGTGACGTAGAACCACCCCGTGCGCGGCGAGAACGCCGACGGCTCGAAGTCCTTCACGCCGATGTCGGCCGGGCAGATGTCGCGCACCCAGCGGCCCGGCGGCACCGTGTGCTTCTCGGGGACCACGTTAGGCATCCCGGTCGTCAGGTCGACGCCGGTCGACCAGTTCTCGTGCCCGAACGGCGCGGCGACGAGCACCTGGCCCGTGCGGCGGTCGATCGTGTACGCGAAGCCGTTGCGGTTGAACTGCACCATCACCTTGCGCGTCTCGCCCTGGATCGGCAGGTCGACGAGCACGTTCTCGTTCACGCCGTCGTAGTCCCACTCGTTGTGCGGCGTGAACACGTACGCCCAGCGCGCCATGCCGTCGTCGGCGTTCCGCGCGAACACGCCGCTCGTCCACAGGTTGAGCCCCGGGCGCTGGTCGGCGTTCCACGGCCCGGTGTTGCTCGTGCCGTAGTAGATCCACTTCGTCTCGGGATCGTAGCTCACCCACCCCCACACCGCGCCCGCGCCGTGCTTCCACGCGCCGGCGGGCCACGAGGTGGCGCCGAGATCCTTGCCCCTGAGCCACGGGTAGAACGGCGCGAACTCGGCGCCGATGCGCACCATGGAGTCGGGGCCGACGGAGTACGCGCGCCACAGCTCCTTGCCGGTGCTCGCGTCGAGCGCGGCGAGCCAGCCGGCGACGCCCATCTCGCCGCCCGAGTTGCCCACGTAGACTCTGCCGTCGGCGACGAGCGGCGCCATGGTCATCGTCGTGCCGTCCTCCACGTTCGCGAGCTTCGTGCGCCACAGCTCCTTGCCGGTGGCGGCGTCGACGGCGACGGTGTGATCGTCGAGCAGGTTGTAGATCAGCTTCCCGTCGTAGAGCGCGGCGCCGCGGTTCACCGCGTCGCAGCACGCCTTGCCGATCGCGATGGGGCTCGGGTTCGGCTCGAACGTCCACTTCACCGGCGCGCCGGGCTTCGTGAGGTCGAGCGCGTACGCGCGGTTCGGGAACGGCGAGACGATGTACATCGTGTTGTTCGCCACGAGCGGCGTCATCTCGTGGCCGTAGTGCGACTCGCCGTCGTCGAACGTCCACGCGAGCTGCAGCTGGCTCGCGTTCGCCGTGGTGACCTCGGCGAGCGGCGAGTAGCGCGTGCCGCCGTAGTCGCGCGACGGCATCAGCCAGTCGCCGTCGCCCGCGCCGGGCGGCAGCCAGGCCGCGCCGCGCGCCGCGATCGCCGGGAGCGCCACGTCGCCGCTCGACGCGGCGGTGACGCGCGCCGAGTCGGGGGTGCGGCCGGCGGCGTCGCGCGTGCCGCAAGCGCCTAACGCGAGTGCGCCGGCATGCAGGGCGAGCATCATCGTCCACGTGCGGATCTCACGCGGAGCCGCGGAGAACGCGGTGAAGGCCAAACCGGAAGTTGCAGTTCTCCGCGTTCTCCGCGGCTCCGCGTGAGACGCCGAGCGATGGCGCGACATCGGGATCCTCCTAACGGATGGGGAGCAGGTAGAGCGCGTTCCCCTGCATCGAGGTGACGGCGAGCCGGTGGCGGCGCGTGTCGAGCGCGACGCCGGCGGGCGACGTGACGCCGGTGAGCAGCGGCGTCACCGAGCCGTCGAGCGCGACGCGCCACACGGCCTTCGCATCCCAGCTCGTCACGAGCAGCGAGCCGTCGGGGAGCCGACGCAGCCCGTCGTCGCGCCCGGCCGGCAGCGTGCGCGCCGTGTCCCATCGCGACGGCACCGCGCCGCCGACGTGCTCAAGCCGGTTCGCGCCGAACGTCGTGACGAGCACCCCGCCGCCGTCGCGCGTGATGCCGTCCGGGCGGCCGAGCGCGAGCCCCCGCGCGATCGCGACGACGCGGCCGTCCGGCGCCACGCGCCACACCGCGTCCACGTCGCGCGTCGTGTCGGGCGGCGTCGTCGTGCGGTCGGGGCCCGTGTCGGTCACCCACATCGAGCCGTCGGGCGCGAACAGCACGTCGTTCATCATCCATCCCGGCAGCGCCACCGTGCGCAGCGGCGCACCGGTGCGGCGGTCGAACTCGTGCACGCCGCCGAGGTCCGCGACGGCGAGCGTGTCGCCGCGGATCGCGAGCCCCTTCGGCGCGTCGAGCGTCGCGCCGCGCACGCCGCCGGCAATCCACTTCAGATCCAGCACGCGCCCGTCCGGCGCGACTCGGCTGATGAAGCCGTTGCCATCGCGCGTGCCGCCGTCGCCCGCGACGTTGCTCACGAGGAACACGTCGGCGGCGGAGTCGTACACGAGGTTCTCCGGCCCCTGGAGGCCGGCGTTCGCCACCGACACCACGTCGGGCGCGCTGGGCGTGAGCGTGGCCGGGGCGCGACAGCCGCTCGACGCGACGGCGCCGAGCGCGGCGCCTAACGACAGAAGCCGATGTGCGCTCATCGCTGCGACTCCGCGAGCGGGAGCGCGAGCCCCACGATGAGCGCGAGCGGCCGCGCATCGGTCACGAAGTGCCGGCCGGTGGGCACCTCGTCGCCCGCCTTCGGCAGCCCCGTGGCCACGTAGTCGAGAATCCCGAACACCGAGGCGGCGTGCAGGTACGTGTACCGCGGTGCGGCGCGGAACACGTGCGCGTGCGCGACGAGGTCGAGGTCGAGCTTGTGCGTGTACGCGGCGCGGTCCCGCGGACGCGCGGCCTGGCTGAACAGATCGCCGACGTTCGCCGCGACGTCGAGCAGCCCGCGCGAGGCCGACGCGTCGAGCAGCGACACCGAACCGCCGATCGTGAGCGTCGGCGCGTTGGCGTGCACGTGCCCACCGAGCTCGTTCGCCGTGTAGAGCGTGAACGGGTTGCGCGCCTCGCCGGCGTTCGGCAGCCACTGCACGCTGCCGAACAGACTCACGCGCTGTATCGCGGTGCGCGCGGCGGCGGCGAGGATGAGCTCCAGCGCGGACGACGAGGGGAGCCGGTGCGCCGCGCCGCCGGCGCTCTGCACGACCGGGCCGTGCGCGAGGTGCGTGCGCAGCAGCCCTGGCATCGCGGTGACGCTCGGCGCGCACAGCACGCGGCAGTGCGGCGCTGGCGACTGGGCGGCGGCGGGCGCGGCGCCCACCGTGGTGCCGGCCGCGCCGGCGGCGACGAGCGCCGCCATGAGCCACGCGCGGGTTGGGTACGACTTCGACATGCGACACCTGCGGACTGCTGGACCGAATCGCTACGCCGCGCGGTGCGGCGTAGCGGCCGGGCCGCCCCGGTGCCGCTCGCGTCCCCGAGCCGGGCGGGTTCTGCGATGGCCGCCGGAGCGCCGGCCACGTGGAGGCATCGCATACCGCGCGCCAACTGCTGCACTCCATGTACAGTAATTAACGATCTTAACGCTCATTGGTGCACACCCGGCACAGCAGCTCGCGCTCGCGGCACGGGAGTGGCAGGCCCGAGCGCGCACCCGACATGGAGGAGACACGGCATGCCGCGCATCGGACGCGACGGGGTGGCGGACGCGCTGCGGGATCGGATCGTGAGCGGGCTCCACGTCGGCCGGCTCCGCGGGGGGCAGCGGCTGCCGAGCACGCGCGCGCTCGCCGCGGAGTTCGGCGTGAACGAGCGGGTGGTGCTCGCCGCGCTGCGGACGCTCGCCGACGAGGGGTTCGTCGAGCTGCGGCCACGCTCCGGCGCCTACGTCGTCCCGCCGCATCCGGCGGGCGGCGGCGGCCTGCCGGACCTCGCGGGGTGGCTCGTCGCGATGCTCGTCCAGGCGCGCGCGCGGGGGCTCGCGCCGCGCGAGGTCTCGGAGTACGTGCGGCGCGCGCTGGAGACGCGCCGCGTGCGCGCGGCGTGCATCGAGTGCAACCGCGACCAGCTCCACCTGCTGTGCTCCGAGCTCGCCGAGGACCACGGCTTCGTCTCCGAGAGCGTGGAGGTCGACGACCTGCGCGGGGCCGAGACGCCGCTCGCCGCGCGCCGCGCCGACGTGCTCGTGACGACGCTCTATCACGCCACCGAGGTGCAGGCGGTCGCCGACCGGCTCGGCAAGCCGTGGATCGCCGTCTCGCTGCGCCCGGACGTCATGGATGACGTCGCGCGCGGGATGCGCGAGGGGCCGGTGTACTACGTCGCCACCGACCCGCGCTTCGAGGCGAAGCTGCGCCGCATGCTCGGACCGTTAGGCCCGGCGGAGCGCGTGCACGTGCTCGTCGTCGACCGCGACGATCTGTCGACGATCCCCGACGACGCGCCGACGTTCGTGATGACGAGCGCGCGCGAGCGCGTCGCGGCGCTGCTCGGCGGGCGCTCCGGTCCCGGGCGGCCGATCCAGCCGCACCGCTTCCTGTCGGACGACGCGGCCCGCGCGCTGCTCACGTTCCTCGTGCGCGCGAACATGGCCGCGCTCGCGGGAGCGCACGCGTGACGGGCGACACCACGGCGCACCCCGCCGAGACCGCGGAGCGGTGGCACGCGCTGGGCGAGCTGGAGGCGTGGCTCGAGAAGCCGATGGTGGTGCTCAGCTTCGCGTGGCTCGCGCTGTTCGTCGTCGAGTTCACGCGCGGCCTGTCGCCGTTCCTGCAGGCGGTGGGCACCACGATCTGGGCGCTGTTCGTGGTCGACTTCGTGCTCCGGTTCTGGCTCGCCCCGCACAAGGTCGCGTACCTGCGGGCCAACTGGCTGACCGCGCTCTCCCTGCTCGTGCCCGCGGTGCGCGTGCTGCGCGCGTTCCGCGCCGTGCGGGCGCTCCGCGGGCTGCGGGCGCTGCGCGGCCTGCGGCTGGTGAAGGTGGTCGGCACGCTGAACCGCGGCGTGCGCGCGCTCGGCCGCAGCTTCGCGCGGCGCGGCATGGGCTACGTGGTGGCGCTCACCGGGCTCGTGGCGCTCGCCGGCGCGGCGGGCATGTACGCGTTCGAGCGCGACGCGCCGGGCACGGAGCTGACCAGCTACGGCAGCGCGCTGTGGTGGACGGCGATGATGCTCACCTCCGTGGGAAGCGACTACTTCCCGCGCACGGGCGAGGGACGCGCGCTCTGTCTGCTGCTGGCGCTGTTCGGCTTCGCGGTGTTCGGCTACGTGACGGCGGCGCTCGCGACGTTCTTCGTCGGGCGCGACGCGCACGACCCCGACGCCGAGGTGGCCGGCCAGGCGTCGATCGACGCGCTGCGGACGGAGATCGTCGCGCTGCGCGCCGAGGTGCGCGCGCTGCGCGACGACGTGCGCCCGCCTAACGGCGCGGCCTAACGATCCGGCCCGGCCGCCGCCGTCGCGCGCTGCGGCATGCGGAACGCTGGCGTGCCGCGGCGGCGCGCGGCCTGCAGCCGCGGCGCGTGCGCGGCGAGCAGGTCGCTCCGCGAGACGATCCCCACCACGCGGCGCGGCGCGTGGCGCTCCACCACCGGGAGCCGGCCGACCGCCTCGATCACCATCTGGTCCGCCGCGTCGCGGAGCGTGCTGTCGGTGAACACGATCGCCGGCGGCCGCTTCACGAGCGCCCCGATCGTCTGCCGTTCGTCGGCCTCGGGGGCGAGCAGGTCGCGCCGCGTGAGCACGCCGACGAGCAGCCCGAGATCGTCCACCACCGGGTAGCCCTGGTGCGATGCGTCGCGCGTGCTGGTGAGCAGCCACGCCCGCACCTCGGCGAGCGTGCGGCTCGCCGGCAGCGTGACGATGTCGGCGCGTCCGGCGATGACGTCGCGGACGAGGATCTGGCTCAGCCAGTCCGCCGCGTATTCCGTGCGCACCTCCGCGCCGCGGCGCGCGAGCTTCTCGGTCATGATCGACCGACGGTTCAGCAGCAGCGCCGCGAGGTACGCGGCCGAGCAGCCGCCGAGCAGCGGGAGCAGGCCTAACGGCTGGCGGGTCGTCTCGAACGCGAACACGATCGACGCGAGCAGCGCGTGCGACGCGCCGGCGAAGATCGCGGCCATGCCGACGAGCCCCGCGACCCGGGCGTCGACGCCGAGCGACGGCGCCGCCGCGGCGACCGCCGCGCCGAGCCACGCGCCCAGCCCGCCGCCGACGGTGAACAGCGGCGCGAGCGTGCCGCCCGACGTGCCGCTGCCGAGATAGATCGACCACGACACGAACTTCAGCACGACGAGCGCGATGAGCGCCCGACCCACGATCTGCCCGTCGATCGCCCCGACGATGTTGTTGTAGCCGACGCCGAGCGTTCGCGGCTCGACGAGCCCCACGAGGCCGACGACGACGGCGCCGATCGCCGGCCACCACATGAAGTGCACGTGGAATCGGTGCCCGAACCGCTCGAAGCCGTCCTCGATGCCGTAGGTGATGCGCGTGATGCCGGCGGCGAGCGCGCCGATCAGCGCGCCGAGCAGGACGTAGAACGCCATCGCCTCGCCGCCCGGCGACGTGACGCCGGAGAGAGGGAACATCGGCGCCGAGCCGTCGAACGCGATGCGCGCGGCGGCGGCCGACGCGGCGGCGAGCGCCACCGGCACGAGCGAGCGCGGACGGTACTCGAACAGCAGCAGCTCCACGGCGAGGAGCACCGCGCTGACCGGCGACCCGAACGTGGCCGACATGCCCGCCGCCGCGCCGGCGGCGAGGAGCGTCTTGCGCTCGTCGGCGGTGACGTGCACGAGCTGTCCGAGGAGCGAGCCCAACGCGCCTCCGGTCGCGATGATCGGCCCCTCGGCGCCGAACGGGCCGCCGGTGCCGATCGCCACCGCGGCGCTGAGCGGCTTCAGGAACAGCACGCGCGCCGGGATGCGGCTCTCGCCGAACAGCACCTTCTCCATGACCTCGGGGATGCCGTGGCCGCGGATGGCCGCCGAGCCCCATCGTGCCATGACGCCGACGACGAGCGCGCCGAGCACGGGCACGAGGACGACCCAGCCGCCGAGTGTGTGGCCGGCGGGGGAGGCGGGCGTGACGCTGAAGCGGTGGTGGAACGCGACGTTCGTGACGAGCGCGATGAGCCCCACCAGCACCTGGGCGAGCACCGCCGCCGCGACGCCGAGCGCGACGCACACCGCGGCGAGCGCCACGACGCGGCGGTCCACCGGCTCGTACTCCGCGGGGGTGCGGAGCGTGGCGGTGACGGAGGATTCGACGGCCGGCTCGAGGCCGGGTGCGACGGGGATGGCGCCGTCGGGGGCGGCGGCGTGCCGGGAGGCGGGCTGAACCGGATCAGCCATCGCGACGGCGCGGCCGATCACTGCTCCGCTCGAAGAACATCGGGGCCGGGGCGTCGGCGAGGCCCGCGGCGTCGACCCACGCCTCGAGTCCGGCGGCGATCGCCTCGCGCCGCGCCGCGGGGAGCTCGCGGAACGACGCGATGAGCCGCTCCTGAGTGGACGGCGGCGCCGCGTCCACGATGTTGCGGCCGCGCGCGCTCAGGGTCAGCTCGCGGCGACGGCCGTCGGCGGCGGGGGTCCGTCGCCGCACCAGCCCCGCGTCGACGAGCCGTCCGACGACCTCCGAGACGGTGCTCTGCGAGGTATGGACGCGTTGGGCGAGCTCGCCGAGCGACATGCCCGGCGAGGCGCCGAGCTCGCGGAGCACGAAGAGCTGGGCCGACGTCACGGCGTGCTTGCGGCGCGCGTCGCGCCCGGCGGCTCGCAGGGCGCGCACGAGGCGACGCAGCGCGTTCAACGCCCGGACGGACTCCGCGTCGTCACGCGGGTCGTCCATTCTGGGGGAATCCTCGGATCGAAGTGCCATTGCCGGCAATCTACGAAGGGAGGGGGGGGCGTGTCGAACGGTGTCCGGATCCGGACAGTGCGGTCCCGGGAGCGGACGCCGGCCCGTCGGGGAGGGGTGCCCGGTGGCACGTAAGTCGTTGATTCATAACGCACTACAAAGCGGCAACGGGGGCACGAAGCTTGTCTTTAGAGGAGGCGCCGGAACACCCCCGATCGACCCTCTTCCCGACCTTCCGTGGACATCGCACGCGCCCCAAAGCCGAAGCGCGGCCGCTACATCGCCATCGCCGGTGGCCTCGTCGCCATCGTCGGCGTCAGTGTCGCTCTCACGAAGCTGGAGCCCGCGGCGCCGAGCGTCGAGCGGGCGACGTTGTGGATCGACACCGTTCGCCGTGGGACGATGGTACGCAACGTCCGCGCTCCGGGCACGCTGGTGCCCGAGCACGTGCGCATCATCACCGCGCTCACCGCGGGCCGCATCGAGCAGAAGATCGCGACGGTGGGCCAGACGGTGCAGCCGGGGACGGTGCTGCTCGAGATGTCGAACCCCGACGTGCAGCTCCAGGCGCTCGAGGCCCAGCGCGCGCTCGCGGCGGCCGAGGCGAACCTCGTGAGCCTGAAGTCGAACCTGCAGACGCAGCGCATGCAGCAGCAGGCGACGATCGCCACGGTCACGGCCCAGTACAACGACGCGAAGCGCCAGCTCGACGTCTTCGAGTCGCTCGACAAGAAGGGGATGTCGAGCGCGAACGAGGTGGCCAAGGCGCGCGACAGCATGCACGAGCTGGAGGCGCGGCTGAAGATCGAGAAGGACCGGCTCGCGCTCCTCGAGCGGACGGTCGGCGAGCAGCTCAAGCTCGAGGAGGCCAACGTCGCGCGGCAGCGCAGCGTCGCGCAGTTCCAGCAGGACCGCATCAACTCGATGCACGTGACGGCCGGCGAGCCGGGGGTGCTCCAGGACATGACGCTGGATCTCGGCCAGTATGTCCAGGCGGGGGCCCCGCTCGCGCGCGTGGCGCAGCCCGGGAAACTCAAGGCCGTTCTGCGCGTACCGGAGACGCAGGCCAAGGACATCGTCATCGGCCAGCCGGTGTCGGTCGACACGAGAAACGGTTTGGTCAATGGGCGTGTCTCACGCGTGGATCCGTCGGCCGTGAACGGGACGGTCACCGTGGAGGTCGCGCTGGAGGGCGAGCTGCCGAAGGGCGCCCGGGCCGACATCTCGGTGGACGGGACGATCGAGATCGAGCGGCTCCCCGACGTGATCTACGTGGGACGGCCCGCCTACGGGCAGGCCGAGAGCACGGTGGGGCTGTTCCGGCTCGATCCGGACGGCAAGACCGCGCAGCGTGTCCAGGTGCAGCTCGGTGTCGGCTCGGTGAACACGGTCGAAGTGAAGAAGGGCCTGAACCCGGGCGACAAGGTGATCATCTCGGACGTCTCGCAGTGGGACGCGCAAGACCGGCTCCGCATCAAGTAACGCCCCGCTCCTCCCTACACCCGCCCCCCAGACCATGAGCAACGCGACCCAGCCGACCGGCGCTCCGCAGTCCTCGTCCCGCTCCCCGCGTCAGGCGGGCGACTCGCTGATCCGGCTCGAGGGGATCAAGAAGGTGTTCCTGACGGACGAGGTGGAGACGCACGCGCTCTCCGACGTGCACCTCGAGATCCGCGAGGGCGAGTACGTCGCGATCGCCGGCCCGTCCGGATGCGGCAAGACGACGCTGCTCTCGATCCTCGGGCTGCTCGACACGGCGAGCGACGGCGTGTACACGCTCGCCGGCCAGAACGTCACCACGCTCTCGGCGGCCGATCGGGCGCGCGTCCGCAACCGCCAGATCGGGTTCATCTTCCAGGCGTTCAACCTGATCGGCGACCTGACGGTCTACGAGAACGTCGAGCTGCCGCTGACGTACCGCACGGGCGACGCGGCGCTCTCGGCGAGCGAGCGGCGCCGCCGCGTGACCGAGGCGCTCGAGCGCGTCGGCATGGCGCACCGGCAGAAGCACTACCCGGCGCAGCTCTCCGGCGGTCAGCAGCAGCGCGTCGCCGTCGCCCGCGCCGTCGTCGGCGACCCGGCGATCCTGCTCGCCGACGAGCCCACGGGAAACCTGGACTCGGCGAACGGCGAGAGCGTGATGGAGCTGCTCCACGAGCTGCACCGCGGCGGCGCGACGGTCTGCATGGTGACCCACGACCCGCGCTACGCGCAGCACGCCGAGCGCAGCATCCATCTGTTCGACGGCCGCGTCGTCGAGGAGACGTTCGCGCCGGTCTGATCGGCGGTCGTTAGGCGCAGCACCCACAACGGGCGGCTCACGTCGTTGGGCCGCCCTTCGTGTATCCCGACGAACGGAATCGACCCATGATCACGGATCTCCGGCGCGCCGCGCGCGCGCCCTGCTGCGCTCTCCCGCGTACACGCTGGCCGCCGTCGCGACGTTCGCGATCGGCATCGGTGCGAACGCGACGGTGTTCGGCGTCGTGAACGCGGTGCTGCTGCGCGCGTTCCCGTTCCACGAGCCGGAGCGGCTCGTGGCCCTGTACGAGTACGCGCCGCGCGGGAAGGACGATCGCATGCCGCTGTCGGCGGCGAACTTCCGCGACTGGCGCGACGGCTCGCACGCGTTCGCGTCGATGGCGCTCGTCACCGACGCGGCGTTCACGCTGCGCTCGGACCCGTCGTCGGGCGCGTCGGAGCCGGAGCGGATCTCCGGCGCGCGCGCCTCGGCGGGGCTGTGGCAGACGTTAGGCGCCCCGCTCGCGCTCGGCCGCGGCTACACCGCGGACGAGGACCTGCCGGGCGCGGCACCCGTGGCGGTCATCAGCCACTCGCTGTGGCAGCGGCGCTTCGGCGGGGACCGCGGGATCGTCGGCCGCACGATGACGCTGAACGACGCGCCGACGACGATCGTCGGCGTGCTGTCGCCGGACTTCCGCTTCCCGCTCGCGCAGAGCACCGACGTCGTCATGCCGTTCCGGTGGGACGAGAAGACGTGGAATCGGCGCGGCAACCACTTCGCGAGCGCGGTCGCGCGGCTCAGGCCGGGCGTGACGGTGTCGGCGGCGCAGGCGGACCTGCAGACGATCGCGGACCGCATCGCGCGCGACTATCCGGAGATGCAGAAGGGCTGGGGCGCGCGCGTCGTGCCGCTGCACGAAGCGGTCGTGTCGGGCGCGCGGTCCATGCTGCTGCTGCTCATGGGCGCGGTGGGCGCGGTGCTGCTCATCGGCTGCGCGAACGTCGCGAACCTGACGCTGGCCCGCGTCGCCGCGAAGCAGCGCGCGACCGCGGTGCGCGCCGCGATCGGCGCCGGACGCGCGGAGCTCGTGCGGCAGCATCTCGCCGAGAGCGTGGTGCTGGGCATCGCCGGCGGCGCGGCGGGCCTGGCGCTCGCGAGCCTGATCTCGCGCGCGCTGCCGTCGCTCGTGCCGACGGAGATCCCGCGCATCTCCGACGCGGGAGTCGACTGGCGCGTGGCGGCGTTCACGTTCGCGGTGAGCGTGGCGGCGAGCGTGATCGCCGGGCTCGTGCCCGCGTGGCAGGGCTCGCGCGCCGATCTCGCCGAGGTGCTGCGCGACGGCAACAAGGGATCCACGGCGGGCGCCGCGCGTGCGCGCTCGCGCGACATGCTGTTCGTGGCCGAGGTGGCGCTGTCGCTGCTGCTGCTGGCGGGGGCGGGGCTCGCGCTGAAGAGCTTCGCGAAGCTGCTCGCGATCCAGCCGGGGTTCGCGCCGGAGCGCGTGCTGGTGGGGCGCGTGCAGCTGCCGCGGCTGCGCTACGCCGACAGCCTGGCGCAGACGCGCTTCTGGGACGCCGCGCTGCAGCGGCTGCGCGAGACGCCGGGCGTGCGCGCCGCGGGCGCGACGAGCTTCCTGCCGTTAGGCGGCGACGAGGCGTACGGCGCATACGGCATCCGCGGTCGTCCGGTGGACGTCGAGCACCGGATGATGGCGCAGTTCCAGTTCGCGACCGACGGCTACTTCGACGCGATGGGCATCCCGCTGCGCCGCGGCCGCGTGCTCTCGACGGACGACCGCGCGGGCACGCCGCTGGTCGCGGTGGTGAACGAGGCGCTCGCGCAGGCGCACTTCCCCGGCGAGGACCCGATCGGCCAGGAGGTGCAGCCGTTCGGCGAGGAGGGGCCGGCGTTCCGCATCGTCGGCATCGTGGGCAACGTGAAGCACCGCGCGCTCACCGATTCGCTGCGGCCGCAGATCTACTTCCCGTCGCGGCAGCTCGGCAGCGATGCCGGGTGGTTCGTGGTGCGCGGCACGGGGAGCCCGGAGACGCTCGCCGGCGCGCTGCGCCGCGAGGTGCACGCGGTCGATCCGACGCTGGCGATCGCCGACGTGCAGCCGATGCGCGGCGTGGTCGCGACGAGCGTGGCGCGGCAGCGGTTCCTGGCGCAGCTGTTAGGCGGCTTCGCGGTGAGCGCGCTCGTGCTCGCGCTCGTGGGCATCTACGGCGTCGTCGCGAACACCGTCGTGCAGCGCTCCGGCGAGTTCGGGATCCGCGTCGCGCTCGGCGCCACCCGCGGCGACGTGCAGCGCGACGTCCTCGGTGGCTCGCTCGCGCGCACGGCGCTCGGCCTCGCGATCGGGCTGGGCGGCGCGCTCGTCGCCGGGCGCGCGCTCGCGACGCAGCTCTACGACGTGCGCATCACGGACCCGGTGGTGCTCGGCGGGATCGCGGTGCTGCTCGTGGCAGCGGCGCTGCTGGCGAGCTGGGTGCCGGCGCGGCGGGCGACGCGCGTCGATCCGATGAGGGTGCTGCGGAGCGAGTAGCGCTCGTCGGATCTCACGCGGAGCTGCGGAGAACGACATTGAACCGCAGAGGACGCAGCGGGCCGCAGAGGAGAACCAACAGCAATTGGTTGTCCTCTGCGGCCCTCTGCGTCCTCCGCGGTTCATTCACACAGCCAAGGCAGTTCTCCGCGTTCTCCGCGTCTCCGCGTGCGACATGCCACGGCCACAGTGTCCGGTTCCGGGACGCCGTTTTTCACGTCCGCACAGCGCACGGCGGCCGCGGAATTCCAACGTGTTGCGGGAGTGAAGGTTAGGCGGTACATCGGTTGGCACGCGGCTTTCCTTGCGGTGCACCGGGTTCCGACCACGACCTCTCGCCCCCACCGCCGTGTCGACCGATCTGCGGTTGGTGCTTCGCCTGCTGCGCCGCGCGCCCGCGTTCACGTTCGCCGCGGTGCTCTGCCTCGCCGTCGGACTCGGCGCGAACACGGTGGCGTTCAGCCTTCTGGACGCGGTCGCGCTCCGCCCGATCCCGTTCCCCGACGCCGAGCGGCTCGTCGACGTGCACGAGACGAGCGCGACGAAGCTGTGCGCGGGGTGCGGCGTGGGCACGTCGTACGAGGGGTTCCTCGACTGGAAGCGCGACGCGCGGTCGTTCGACGCGATGGGCGCGTACGTGGAGCGCGGCGTGGTGCTCGGCGGCGACGAGGGGACGGTGGCCGCGGGACGCGCGCGGCGCGTCGCGGAGCGCGTGCAGGGCGCGGTGGCGACGGCGCCGCTGCTCGCGCTCGTCGGCGCGCGGCCGGTGCTGGGCCGCTCGCTCGTCGCGGCCGACGAGGGGCGCGACGCGGTGCGCGTCGTGGTGCTCGGCCACGCGCTGTGGCAGCGCCGCTTCGGCGGCGACTCGTCGATCGTCGGACGCACGGTGCGACTGAACGGGCTCGCGCACGTCGTCGTCGGCGTGCTCGCGCCGCGCTTCCGCTTTCCGGAGTTCGCCGAGCTGTGGGTGCCGCTCACGCCGTCGACCGCGAGCACGGGACGCGACGCGCGCGAGCTCGGCGTCGTCGCGCGACTGCGGCGCGGCGTCGGCGCGCCCGCGGCATCGGCGGAGATGGCGACGCTCGCGCGGGCGATCGAGCGCGCGCATCCCGAGACGCAGGCCGAGTGGAGCGCGGCGGTGACGCCGCTGCGCACCGACATGGCGGGGGACGAGGCCATCTTCGGCTGGACGCTGTTCGGCGCCGTGGTGCTCGTGCAGCTCGTGGTGTGCGCGAACCTCGCCGGGCTGCTGCTCGCGCGCGCCGCGGGGCGGTGGCGCGAGCTCGCGGTACGCGCCGCGTTAGGCGCCGGCGGGCGGCAGCTCGCGCGGCACGTCATCGTCGAAGTGGCGGTGCTCGCGGCGATGGGCGCCGCGGCCGGCTTCCTCGCCGCGCGGGCCGCGCTGACGGCGATCGCCGCGCAGGTCGAGGGGTCGATCCCGTACTGGATCGAGCTGCGGATGGACTGGCGCGCGGTGCTGTTCTGCGTCGGCGTCACCGCGCTCACGGTGGCGATCGTCGGCGGCGGCGTGGCGCGGCGCGCGGCGCGCCCGGACGTGCAGGCGGCGCTGAAGGACTCCGCGCCGACGGCGAGCGCCACGCGGCGCCAGAGCCGGATGCGCGACGCGCTCGTCGTCGGCGAGCTCGCCGCGTCGCTCATGCTGCTCGCCGGCGCGGGGCTGCTCGTGAAGACCTCGCTGCGTCTCATGCGCCCCGCGGAGGGCGCCGACGCGACGCGCCTCGTGTCGGCCGACGTCGCGCTGCTCGACACGCTGTGGGTCGACTCGTCGCGCGTCGCGGCGGCGGCCGAGCAGCTCGCCGAGCGCGTCACGCGGCTGCCGGGCGTGGAGGCGGCGGGTGCGTCGCGGTTCGAGTTCCTCGCCGGCTTCGGCGCGAGCGACCGGGCGATCACGATCGAGGGGGGCGCGACGCCCGCGGGTGCGTCGCCGCGCTTCGCGTACGCCGTGACGCCGGGATGGTGGCAGGCGCGCGCGCTGCGCGCGGTGAGCGGCCGGCTGACGACGGCGGCCGACGGCGCGGGCGCGGAGCCGGTCGTCGTCATCAACGAGGCGATGGCGCGGCGCCTGTGGCCCGGCGCGTCGGCGTTAGGCCGTCGGCTCAAGCTCGGGCCGAGCGAGGCGACGGTCGCGTGGCGCACGGTGGTCGGCGTCGTCGCCGACGAGCCGCGCACCGGCACGTCGACGCGCGTGCAGAACCTGGCGTACGTGCCGTTCGCGCAGTGGCCGGGCCGTCCGCTGTCGGTGCTCGCGCGGGCGCGCACGCCGGCCGACGTGCGCGCGCTCGTCGCGGCGATCCCCGGCGCGGTGGCGGCGGCGCTGCCCGAGGAGCCGGTGGAGCGCGTGCAGACGCTCGCCGCGGGGGCGCGCGCCACGGCGCGGCCGTTCTGGCTCATCGCGGTGACGCTCACGGCGCTGTCCGCGTTCGCGGTGCTCGTCACGGCCGTCGGCGTGTACGGCGTGATCGCGTACGGGGTGGCGCGGCGCACGCGCGAGATCGGCATCCGGCTCACGTTAGGGGCGACGCGGCGCGACATCCTGGCGCTCGTCGGCGGACGCGCGGTGCGGCTCGCCGCGGCGGGCGCGGCGCTCGGGCTGCTGGGCGCGGCGGCGTCCACGCGCGTCATGCGCGGGATGCTGCTCGGCACGGATCCACTCGATCCCGGCGTGCTGTTCGGCGTGACGGTGCTGCTGTCGGTCGTGGCGGTGGGGGCGGGGGCGATTCCGGCGAGGCGGGCGGCGCGCGTGGAGCCGACGATCGCCCTGCGGGCCGAATGAAACGGCGCCGATGACGGCGCGGGCGATACTGCGCTTACGATGCGGCGCGATGAGGCGCTAGAGACGCAAACACCGCTCAACGGCGCCGTGCTATGGGGTCAGGTGGTGGGTGGGCGGAGGCAGCGCAGGAGGCCGGAGAGCAGTTGTTGGACGTGACGGATGCGGCGCTCGATGTCGATGACGTCCTTCGATGGGGCCAGGGAGCGTATGCCGATGCGCATGATGTCGGTCTCCAGCTCGTGCAGTGAGCCTTCCGCGATGTCGAGGTAGCGCGCGAAGTCGGCGTCCGAGCGGCCGTGGCCCTCGGCGATCGAACGCGGGATTCCCTCGCTGGAGCGGCGGATCTGATCGGCAAGCGCAGCGCGCTTTCGCGGGAGCTGGTCGGCGAGCCGATCGATGTCGAGCGAGAGATCGAACGACTCCTTCCACACGCGGAGGTCTCGATAGGAACCCATGAGCGATCAGAGGACGGGTTGACCGATCCACCATCGCGCGTCCGAATCCACCGCACCAACCGAATCAACGCACCCCGATCCCTCACGACGCAGGGCGGCGCAGTGCGGCGCAGTGCCGCGGTGTGAGCGTCGTTCGCGCATCATCGCGCCGCACCGTCCGCGCCGTACCGCCCGCGCCGTCATCAGCGCCATCAGGAGGAACGATGCTGACCGATCTCCGCCACGCCGCGCGCGCCGCCGTGCGCTCGCCGTCGTCGTCCGGCGTCGTGGTGCTGTGCCTCACGCTCGGCCTCGCCGTCACGACGACGATGTTCGGGATCGTGAACGCGCTGCTGCTGCGTCCACTGCCGTACGCGGATCCGGGGCGGCTCGTCGTCGTGCGCGAGCGGCGCGCCGAGGCGCCGGGCGGCGTGCGCGGGTCGCTGTCGCTGCCCGACTTCGCCGATTACCGCGGCGCCGCGCGCGCGTTCGTCGGCTTCGCCGCGTACCAGGGGCGCGGCTACAACGTGCAGACGGCGAGCGGCGCGGCGTACGTGGAGGGCACGGCGGTGAGCGCGTCGCTGTTTGCCGTGCTCGGCGTGCGTCCGCTGCTCGGTCGAGGCTTCGTGGCGGAGGAGGAGCGGCCGGGGCAGGGGCGCGTGGCGATCGTGTCGTTCGACACGTGGCAGCGGCTGTTCGACGGCGACCGCGCCGTGGTGGGGCGGCGCGTGCTCGTGAACGGGGAGCCGTACACCGTCGTCGGCGTGATGCCGGAGGGGTTCGCGTTTCCGTCGACGGAGGGGCTGTGGACGCCGCTCACGCTCGACCCGACGCGCGACGTGCGCGGGGACCACGCGGTGACCGGCGTGGCGCGTCTCCGCGCCGGCGTGTCGCTCGAGGCGGCGCGCACGGAGCTCGACGTCGTCGCGCGGCGGCTCGAGGCGCAGTACCCGACGACGAACGCCGGGTGGCGGCCGACGGTGCGCACGATGCGCGACGACATGATGAGCGAGATGCGGCCGGCGCTCGCGATCTTCCAGGCGGCGACGCTGCTCGTGCTGCTCATCGCCTGCGCGAACGCGGCGAACGTGGTGGTGGCGCGCGGCGCGTCGCGCGAGCGCGAGCTGGCGATGCGTGCCGCGCTCGGCGCGCATCGTGGACGGCTGCTGTCGCTCGTGCTGTGCGAGTCGACGCTGCTCGCGCTCGCGGCGGGCGCGATCGGCCTGCTGCTCGCCTCGTGGGGACTGCGCGGATTCCTCGCCGCCATCCCGGTGGAGCAGCCGGCGTGGATGGACTTTTCGACCGACCGACGCGTGTTCGCGTACGCGTTAGGCGCGGCGCTGCTCGCCGGCCTCGTCGCGGGGCTGCCGGCCGCGCTGCGCGCGTCGCGCCAGGCGCTCGGCGTCGCGGGGGCGCGTTCGGCCGGCGGCGTGCAGCAGACGCGCACGCGCGGCGCGCTCGTCGTCGCGCAGCTCGCGCTGTCGCTCGTCCTCGTCATCGGCGCATCGCTGCTCGGGCGCAGCATCGCCGCGCTGCAGCGCGTGGATCCGGGGTTCGACACGCGCGGCCTGCTGACGCTGCGCGTGGTGTTCGCCGGGGGCGGCTACGAGATCGGTGGCGCGCGCGACGACGCGGTGGCGCGTACGGTGGAGCGGCTCGCGTCGCTGCCGGGCGTGCGCGCGGCCGCCGCGGCGACGCAGGTGCCGATGCGCGGCGCCGACGTCACGCGCGTGGACGTCGACGGCATGGCGCTCCGCGAGGACGACGGGCGCCGCGAGGTCACGTGGAACGCGGTGACGCCCGGCTGGTTCCGCGCGCTGGGCGTGCCGGTGCTCGCCGGACGCGACTTCACGGCGGTCGAGTCGCGCGACACCACGGTGGTGATCGTCAGCTCGGCGATGGCGCGCTCGCTGTGGCCCGGGCGCTCCGCGTTAGGCGGCCGGGTGCATCTCGGGCCGCGCGGGCGCGGGAAGTGGGCGACGGTCGTCGGCGTGGTGGGCGACGTGCAGCAGTGGGGGCTCAACGAGCCGCCGACGGTGGAGCTCTATCTCCCGTTCGGGGCCGAGCCGCCAGGGATCGCGACGTTCGTCGTGCGGTCGACGGCGCCGACGGTGACGCTCGCGCCGGCGATGCGCGCCGCGCTGCGCGGGGCGGCGCCCGGGATCGCGCCCGTGGACGTCACGCCGATGGAGACGGTGATCCGCGACACGCACTGGCAGCCGAAGGTGTTCTCGGCGCTGTTCGGCGCGTTCGGCATCGCCGCGCTCGTGCTGGCGGCGGCCGGCGTGTACGGGCTCACGGCCTACGCGGTGTCGCAGCGGTCGCGCGAGATCGGGGTGCGCGTGGCGCTCGGCGCGCGCGGCGGGCAGGTGGTGCGCCTCGTCGCGCGGCGCGGGCTCGCGCTCACGGGGATCGGGCTCGCGGTGGGGATCGCGCTCGCGCTCGCGGTGTCGCAGGTGATGCGGCGGGTGCTGTTCGGCGTGACGCCGACGGACCCGGTGGCGTTCGTCGCCGCGCCGCTGCTGCTCGCGCTGGTGGCGCTCGCGGCGAGCGTGGTGCCGGCGCGGCGCGCGGCGCGGGTGGATCCGGCGGAGGTGCTAAGGAACGAGTGAGAGGGGGGGAGGACGAACGGCGGGACGTCTACGGCGGGACGTCTACGGCGGGACGTCTACGGCGGGACGTCTACGGCGGGACGATCTACGGCGGGACGATCTACGGCGGGATCCTGCGGCGTTCGGAGGGACCCGGTCGGCGTCGGATTGGTACCGGAGCGCAATCGGCGCGCAGCACCTTGGGCGAAGGGGGGGGAGCCCCCCAGGTAACTACGATCGCGCGCGAGCGATCCCGCCCTGGATCGTCCCGCCGTTCGACGTCCCGCCGTCGATCGTCCCGCCGTTCGTCGTCCCGCCGTCGATCGTCCCGCCGTACCAACCATCCCCTCCCCCCAGGTGTCCGGGAGTGGGACGCCGGAATCCCATGCGCGGACAGCATCGCGCCTCGGCGTCCCGCACGGCTTGCGTAAGTCGTTGCGTCATCGGTAGTTGATGACGTGCCCGCGTGGCACGCGCCTTCCCTTGCACCCGGCCGTTCGATCCTCCAGCCCCGCCTCTCATGCCGCTCTTCGGATCCGCCCCCGCGCCCACCGACGCCGCGCTCGAGCTGCCCCCCGGCGCGCCGCTCGTGTCACTGCACGACGTCGAGAAGTCGTACGACGTCGGCGGGGGCAAGCAGTACGTGCTGCGCCGCATCTCGCTCGACGTGAGACCCGGCGAGTTCGTCACCATCATGGGCCCCTCGGGTGCGGGCAAGTCCACGCTGCTCGCCATCCTCGGCCTCCTCGACCACCAGTGGACGGGCGACTTCGAGTTCGCCGGCCACGCCGTGCACCGCCTCGCGCCGCGCGACCGCACCGCGTTAGGCCGCCGCCACGTCGGCTTCGTCTTCCAGCAGTACCACCTGCTCGACGACCTCACGGTGGCCGAGAACCTCGACGTGCCGCTCGACTACCGCGGCGTGAAGAAGAGCGAGCGGCAGGCGCTCGTCGCGGACGCGCTCGACCGCTTCGGCATGGTCGGCAAGAAGGATCTCTTCCCGCGCCAGCTCTCCGGCGGCCAGCAGCAGCTCGTCGGCATCGCGCGCGCCGTGATCGCGAAGCCCACGCTCCTCCTCGCCGACGAGCCGACGGGCAACCTGCACTCGGCGCAGGCGCGCGAGATCATGGAGCTGTTCACGCGGCTCAACCGCCAGGGCACGACGATCATCCAGGTCACGCACTCCGAGGAGAACGCGCGCTACGGCAGCCGCATCGTGAACCTGAAGGACGGCTGGGTCGTGTCGGACGAGAAGAACTGAGGAATCGATGAGCAACGACCTGCGCCTCGCGCTCCGCCAGCTCCGCCGCACGCCCGGCTTCACGATCGTCGTGGCGATCGTGCTCGCGTTAGGCATCGGCGTCAACGTCGCGACGTTCGGGGCGGTCGACGCACTGTTCTTCCGCGCGCCGTCCGGCGTGCGCGCGCCGGAGGAGGTCCGGCGCCTGAACGTGACGATGCCGCCGGTGCCGGGGCAGCAGGTCTTCTTCAACATCAACCACTCGTTCGCCGACGTCGCGGCGCTGCGCGCGCGGCACGAGACGTTCGCGAAGCTCGGCGCGTACACGACCGGCACGGCGGTCGTGAGCGCGGACGGCGCCGCGGCGGAATCGGGCGGCGAGCCGCCGAAAGCGCAGATGACGATCGCCGACGCGTCGTACTTCGCCACGCTCGGCGCGCGGCCGTTCATCGGTCGCACGTTCACCGCGGGCGAGGACTCCACGTTCGACGCCGCGCCGGTCGCGGTGCTCGGCTACGCGTACTGGCGCCGAGCGTTCGACGGCGACCGCGCGCTCGTCGGCCGCACCATCCGCGTGAACGGTCGCCCGTTCACCGTCGTCGGCATCATGCCCGAGGGCTTCGGCGGCGTCGAGCTGACGCCGGCGGACGTGTTCCTCCCTACGAGCATGGCGAGCGCGGTCGGCTACCAGGCGAAATTCATCCGCAAGCCGTCGATGAAGTGGCTCAACGTCGTCGCGCGGCTCGCGCCGGGCATCGACGCGCGCCGCGCCGAGGCCGTCGCGACGACGGTGCTGCGCGGCATCGACGCGTCGAACCCGGGGCCGGTGCTCGGCTTCGACAAGAAGCGGCCGCGCAGCATCGTCGCCGCCGCGCTGAACGATCACTTCGGCCACGGCGCGTTCACGTCGAGCGCGCCGGTGCCGCTCTGGATGCTCGGCGCGACGGGCGCCGTGCTCCTCGTCGTCTGCGCGAACGTCGCGAACATGCTCGTCGCGCGCGCCGAGCGCCGGCGGCGCGAGATCGCCACGCGCGTCGCGCTCGGCGCCGGTGGCAGGCGGCTCGTGCGCCAGCTTCTCGCCGAGGGGCTCGTGCTCGCGGTGCTCGGCGGCGCGGCCGGCGTGCTCGTCGCGATGCTCGGCGCGCGGCTGTTCGTGCTCGTGCCGAACATGCCGCGGCTGGAGCACCTCGTGGACGGCCGCGCGGCGCTGTTCGCGCTCGCCGTGACGCTGCTCACGACGATGGGCTTCGCCCTCGCGCCGGCGGTGCAGGCCGCGCGCAGCGACGCGGGAGAGCTGCTGCGCGCGGGCGTGCGCGGCACGGCGCGCGCCACGCCGGTGCGCGCGGTGCTGCTCGCGGTGCAGTTCGCGGCGTCGCTCGCGCTGCTCGGCGCCGGCGGGCTGTTCGTCCGCTCGCTCCGCAACGTGCAGGGCGTCGACGTCGGGTTCGACGTGTGGCACTCGCTCGTCGCATCCGTGGACTGGGACGCGTTCAAGGTGCCGTCGAAGGACGCGCGCGCGCTGCTCGATCGCGTGGCGGAGCGGGCGCGCGCGCTGCCGGGCGTGGTCGGCGTGTCGCCGGTGATGCTCGCGCCGTTCGACGGCGTGTCGATGGCGACGCTGAAGGTCCCGGGCCGCACGGACCTCGACGCGGTCTCCGGCGTGCCGGGCGGCATGTTCTTCACGAACGCGGTGGACACGGCGTACTTCCGCACGTTAGGCATCCCCGTGCTGCGCGGCCGCGCGTTCGACGGCCGCGACGGGCCCAACGCGCCGGGCACCGTGGTGGTGAGCGAGACGTTCGCGAAGCGCGTCTTCCCCGGCGAGGACGTCATCGGCAAGTGCGTGAAGACCGGGATGGAGGACAACGCGCCGTGCACGACGGTCGTCGGCATGGTGAAGGACGCGCGGTTCATGGGGCTCACGGGCGACATCGCGCCCATCTACTACTCGCCGCTCGCGACGCAGAGCGACGGGCCGGCGCAGCTCGTGGTGCGCCTCGCGCCGGGTACCTCGGCGGCGATGCGGCGACAGACGATGGCGGCGATCCGCGGGCTCCTCACGTCGCTCGACTCGCGCGTGCAGTTCGCGAGCGTGCGGCAGCTCGGCGAGGCGTCGATCCAGGCCGCGCTCGGGCCGTATCGGGTGGCTGCGGCGGCCTTCACGGTGTTCGGCGCGCTCGCGCTGCTGCTCGCGGCGATCGGGCTGTACGGCGTGGTGGCGTACGCCGTCGCGCAGCGCACCGGCGAGTTCGGGGTGCGCGTCGCGCTCGGTGCACGCGCGCGCGACATCACCACACTCGTGCTGCGGCAGGGCATCCGTCTCACGCTCGTCGGCGGCGCCTTCGGTGCCGCGGGCGCGGTCGCCGTCGGACGACTGCTCAAGAGCCGGCTCTACGGCGTGGAGCCGGTCGACTTCCCGACGTTGGGCGCGGTGGCGGCGCTGCTCGCCGCATCCGCGCTGCTCGCCTGCTGGATCCCGGCGCGCCGCGCGGCGCGCGTGAATCCGACGGAAGCGTTTCGCGCCGAGTAGCGTCTCTCTCGTTCCCCCGCTCACATGCTCTCGGACTTCCGCATCGCTGCCCGGCGTCTCCGTCGCGCGCCGGGGTTCACGACGGTCGCGCTGCTGACGCTCGCGTTGGGCATCGGCGCCACGACCGCGATCTTCAGCGTCGTGAACGGTGTGCTCCTGCGGCCGCCGCCGTACCCGGAGCCCGATCGCCTCGTGGTGGCGTGGGGCGTGTACCCCGACTTCGGGCGCACGAGCACCTCGCTGCCCGACTTCCTCGACTGGCGCGACGGCTTCGCGCGCGTCGGCGAGCTCGCCGCGATCGGCGATGCGCAGTACACGGTGACCGGCGACCGCGCGCCGGAGCGCGCGAACGGCGCCGCGGTGACGGCGAACTACTTCCACGTCCTCGGCATCGCGCCGGTGCTCGGCCGCGACTTCGTGGCCGACGACGAGCGCGGCGCGGTGCCGAGTGTCGTCATCCTCGGCAACGAGTTCTGGCGCCGACACTACGGGGCCGATCCTGCGGTCGTCGGCAAGGCGATCACGCTGAACGGCATCTCGCGCACGATCATCGGCGTCGCGCCGGCGGGTCTCGAGTACCCGGCGTCGCCCGACCTGCTCGTGCCGCAGCGCACCGACACGACGTTCAACCGGCGCTCCGAGTTCCTCGACGTGCTCGGCCGCCTGAAGCCGGGCGTCACGGTCGAGCAGGCGCGCGCGACGCTCGCCGCGGTGAGCGCGCGGCTCGCGCAGCAGTACCCGCAGACGAACGCGCGCATCCGCTCCGACCTCGGCACGCTGCGGGAGGAGCTCGTGGGGCCCGCGCAGCGCGCGCTGTGGGTGTTCATGGGCGCCGCCGGGCTGGTGCTGCTCGTCGCGTGCGCGAACGCCGCGAACCTGCTGCTGGCGCGGGCCGCGGGCCGCGCGCGCGAGGTGGCGCTCGTCGCCGCGTTAGGCGCCGGGCGGCGGCGCGTGTTCCGGCAGCTCCTCGTCGAGAGCCTCGTGCTGTCGGTGGCCGGCGGGGCGCTCGGCGTGCTGCTCGCGTCGCTCGGCGTGAAGCTGCTCGCCGCGTCGCACTTCGACGCGATCCCCCGGCTCGGCGCGGTGCAGGTCGACGGCCGCGTGCTCGGCTTCGCGCTCGCCGTGAGCGTGCTCACGGGGCTGCTGTTCGGCGTGGTGCCCGCGATGCGGCTGTCGAGCGAGAGCCTGCAGGGCACGCTGCGCGCCGGCGGCCGATCGCTCGCCGGCACGGCGGGCGGACGCCGCACGCGCGATGCGCTCGTGCTGGCCGAGGTCGCGATGGCCGTCGTGCTGCTCGTCGGGGCGGCGCTGCTCGCGCGCAGCTTCCAGCGGCTGCTGTCGGTGTCGCCGGGCTTCGATGCGGAGCACGTGCTGACGGCGCGCGTGTCGCTCCCCCGCGCGCGCTACCCGGACGACGTGCGTACGCGCGCCGCGTGGGACGCGGTGCTGATGCGCGTGCGCGCGGTGCCGGGCGTGACGTCCGCCGCGCTGACGTCGAACGTGCCGTTCGCCGGCATCGGCTACTGGAGCGTGCAGGTGGAAGGGCGCACGCCCGATCCCAACCGCACCACGAACGAGGACGCGCAGCCGTACTCGGTGACCGACGGCTACTTCAAGACGCTCGGCATCCGCCTCGTGCGGGGACGCGTGATCGACGCGCGCGACCGCGACGGCGCGCCGTACGTCGCCGTGATCAACACGGAGATGGCGAAGCGGTTCTGGCCCGGCCGCGACCCGATCGGCGGCCGCGTGAGCGTCGACGGCGAGACGTGGTGCACGGTCGTCGGCGTCGTCGCCGACACGCGGCAGGAGGGGCTCGGCCAGCGCCCGTACGCCCAGCTCTATTTCAGTGCCGCGCAGCTCGCGCGCGGCTCGATGTTCGTCGCCGTGCGCGGCGCCGGCGATCCGAGCTCGTACGTCGCTGCGGTGCGCAACGCGGTCGCCGCGGTCGACCCCGAGCTGCCGGTCTACGACACGCGCACGCTGGCCGAGCGCCTCGACCGCGACGTGGCGCGGCCGCGCGTCACGGCGATGCTCGTCGCGCTCTTCGCCGCGGTGGCGCTCGCCCTCGCCGCGGTCGGCATCTACGGCGTGGTGGCGTACGGCGTCGCGCAGCGCGCGCGCGAGTTCGGCATCCGGATGGCGTTGGGCGCGCGTCCGCGGTCCGTCGTGCGGCTCGTCGTCGGGCAGGGGACCGCGCCGGTGCTCGCCGGCCTCGCGTTAGGCCTCGGCGCCGCGTGGGGCGCGTCGCGCGTGCTCGGCGCGCTGCTCTACGGCGTGAGCGCCACCGACCCCGTGGCGTTCATCGTCGTCACCGTGTTCCTCGGCGCCGTCGCGCTCGTCGCCGCGTACGTGCCCGCGCGGCGCGCGACGCGCGTCGATCCCGTCGTCGTGCTCGCGCAGGACTGACACCGCCTGACGCCGCCCAACATCGCCTCACCCTGACTCACCGCCGATGCTCTCCGACCTCCGGTACGCTCTCCGACAGCTGCGCTCCGCGCCCGGCTTCGCGCTCGTCGCCGTGCTGTCGCTCGCGTTGGGCATCGGCGCGAACGCCGCGATCTTCAGCGTCGGCAACGCGCTGCTCCTGCGTCCGCTGCACGGCGCGGGTGATCTCGTACGCGTCTACCGCAACCATCACAGCCCGCTGAACTACAGCGAGCTGACGGCGGTGGCGGAGCAGACGCGCGGCGTGTTCGCCGACGTCGTCGGTGAGCGGCTGATGTCGCTCGCGCGCACCGACGGCACGGAGCCGGAGAAGCTCACCGGCTCCATCGTCGCCGGGAACTTCTTCCCCGCGCTCGGCGTGCGTCCCGCGCTCGGCCGCGTGCTCACCGGCGCCGATTCGGCGGCGCAGAGCGCGCAGCTCGTCGTGCTGAGCCACCGCTACTGGGAGCGTCGGCTCGGCGCCGACCCGAACGTCGTCGGCCGCGTGCTGCGCATCAACGGGCAGCCGTTCACGGTCGCCGGTGTCGCGGACGCGGGGTTCACGAGCTCCGTGATGCCGTGGCGCCCCGACGTGTTCTTCTCGAGCGCCGCGTCGCTGCCGCTCACCGGGCAGCGCGCCGAGGAGTGGGGCGGGAGCCTCTACATCACCGCGCGGCTGCGCGACGGCGTGAGCCGCCGTTCGGCCGACGCGGCGCTCGCCGTCGCGGCGCGGCGCATGGTGGCCGCCGACACGGCGCGCTACGCGGGCGACCGGTTCACGCTGCGCACGGACCACGCGCGCGGCGTCAACGCCGAGCTGCGCACGCCGGTCGTCGCCGGGACGGGCTTGTTGTTAGGCGTGGTGTCGGTCGTGCTGCTCATCGCGTGCGCGAACGTCGCGAACCTGCTGCTCGCGCGCGCGACGACGCGCGGGCGCGAGGTGGGGATGCGCGTGGCGCTCGGCGCGAGCCGTGGCCGGCTCGTGCGGCAGCTCCTGACGGAGAGCGTGGTGCTCGCCGCGGCGGGCGGCGCGCTCGGGCTGTTCGTCGCGTCGTGGGCGACGCGCGCCCTCGGCGACGCGCTGACGGCGCGCGTGCCGGAGCCCGTGCTCGTCGACTTCGCGCCCGACGCGACGGTGACGCTCTACACGGTGGCGCTCACGGTGGCGACGGCGCTGCTGTTCGGGCTCGTCCCGGCGCTGCGCGCGTCGCGCCCCGCGGTGCTGCCGGCGCTGAAGGACGGCGCGGGCGGCGCGGTGGGCACGCGCTCGCGGCTGCGCGGCACGCTGGTGGGCGTGCAGGTCGCACTGTGCACGCTGTGCCTCGCCGTCGCGTCGCTGCTCGTGCACAGCCTGTCGAACGCGCGGCGCATGGATCCGGGCTTCGACACCCGCGGCGTGCTCGATCTCGCGGTCGACCTGCAATCGCGGCAGCTCGAGCCCGCGGCGCGACGCGAGTTCTTCCGCCGGCTGGTGGAGCAGGCGCGCGCGACGCCCGGCGTGCGCGCGGCGTCGGTGGCGGCGATCGTGCCGTTGGGCGGCTCGAACATGCAGACGCTCGTGTGGGCGTCCGGCGTGCGCGGCGACCGGCCCGACGGCAGCCGCCTGGTCTACTTCAACACGGTGGGCGACGGCTACTTCGAGACGCTGCGGCTGCCGATCGTGCGCGGCCGCGAGTTCACCACCGCCGATCGCGACGGCGCGCCGGGCGCGCTGGTGGTGAACGAGACGATGGCGCGCCGGCTGTGGCCCGACGGCGACGCGCTGGGGCGCCGAGTGAGCCTCGACGGTCCGGGCGGTCCGTGGCTCACGGTGGTCGGCGTGGCGCGGGACGCGAAGTACAACTCGGTCGGCGAGGACACGCCCGCGTTCATGTATCTCGCGGCCGCACAGAGCACGCGGGCCGAGATGGTGCTCCACGCGCGCGCCGCCGACCCGACGACCGCCGCGACCCTCGGCCGCACGCTGCGGGCGGCGGTGGTGTCGATGGACCCGCTGCTGCCGCCGCCGACGGTGGCGACGATCGACGACGACATGCGCATCTCGATGCTCCCCGCGCAGCTCGGCGCGGCGTTCACCGCGGTGTTCGGCGGGCTCGCGCTGCTGCTCGCGGCGGTCGGCATCTACGGCGTGGTCGCGTTCGCGGTCGCGCGCCGCACGCGCGAGATCGGCGTGCGCGCGGCGTTGGGCGCGGCGCCGGCGCGGCTCGTCCGCCGCATGATGGGCGAGGCAGGGCGCGCGGTGGTCGTGGGCCTCGCGATCGGGCTCGCGCTCACGCTGCTCGTCGAGCGCCTGCTCGGATCCGCGCTGTACGGCATCGGCGCGGTCGATCCGGTGACGCTCGTCGCCGCGCCGCTCGTGCTGGGGCTCGCGGCGTCGCTCGCGGCGTACCTCCCGGCGCGGCGGGCGACGCGGGTCAGTCCTACGGTGGCGCTGCGATCGGAATGATGAGGCGCGAACCGCGCTGTTGACGGCGCGGGCGATACGGCGCCGACGATACAGCGCGATGAGGCGCGAACGACGCTCGCACCGCTGAACGGCGCCGTGCCGCGCGGTGAGCGTCGCTCGCGCACCATCGTGCCGTATCGTCCGCACAGTATCGCCGCCGCCGTCCCCAGCGCAGTAAGATCCCAAACCTCACACCGATGTTCTCCGACCTTCGCCAAGCCTATCGATCGCTGATCGCCGCGAAGGGTCTCGCCTTCGTCGCCATCCTGACGCTCGCGCTGGGCATCGGCGTCACGACCGCGACGTACACGGTGATCGACGCCGTGCTCCTGCGCCCGCTGCCGTACGAGGCGCCCGATCGGCTGGTCTATCTGTGGGAGCAGGGGAAGACGTTCGAGAACGTGAACGCGCAGTCGTCGCTGCACGACGTCACGGAATGGCGCCGCGACGCGCGCACGCTGTCGCACGTCTCGGCGTACCGCTACTGGCTGTTCAACCTCGCCGGCGCGCCGCAGGCGGAGGCGGTGCTCGGCGCGCACGTCACGGCCGACGCGTTCGCGACGCTCGGCGCGCGCCCGGCGCTCGGCCGCAGGTTCGTCGCCGGCGAGGACCGGCCCGGCGCGCCCCGCGTCGCGGTGCTGAGCGACGCGCTGTGGCGCCGGCGGTTCGGCGCGGATCCGCATGTCGTGGGTCGCACGTTCCGCATGGACGGCACGACGTACGCCGTGGTCGGCGTGATGCCGGCCGGCTTCGACCTGCCGAGCACCCTGCCGCACAACGCGCTGCTGCCGTCGCGCGCGCTCGAGCTGTGGGTGGCGTCGGACGTCGATCCGGTGAAGGACAGCCCGGACAACATCGGCTGGTGGGCGTTCGGGCGGCTCGCGCCGGGGGCGACGCTGGAGCAGGCGTCGTCGGAGCTCGCGCGCCTCGCCGTCGCGCAGCACCGGCGCAACCCCGCCGCGGCGGAGACGATCCATGTGCGCGGCCTGCGCGCGCACGTCGTGCGGCCGATCCGGTCCGCGCTGCTGCTGTTCGCGACCGCGGTGGGGCTCGTGCTGCTCGTGGCGTGCGCGAACGTCGCCGGGCTGCTGCTCGCGCGCGGCACGTCGCGCGGCCGCGAGCTCGGCGTGCGCGTGGCGTTAGGCGCGACCGGCGCGCGCCTCGTCCGGCAGCTGCTGGCCGAGAGCCTGCTGCTCGCCGGCGCCGGGGCGGCGGGCGGGCTCGCGCTCGCGTCGCTCGGCGTGCGGTGGCTCGTGGCGCTCGCGCCTAACGGACTGCCCCGCGTCGCCGAGGCGGGCATGCACCGGCCGGCGCTCGCGTTCGCGGCACTCGCCGCCGTCGTCGCATCGGTCGTCGCGGGATTGCTCCCGGCGCTGCACGCGGCGCGCACCGCGCCCGCCGGCGCGGCGCGCTCGGTCGGCCGCGGAACGACGTTGGGCGGCGCCGCGCAGCGGGCGCGCGGCGTGCTCGTCGTCGCCGAGGTCGCGCTGTCGCTCGTGCTGCTCGCCGGCGCCGGGCTGCTCGTGCGCAGCTACGTCACGCTCGCCGGCGAGCCGCTCGGATTCCGCCCCGAGCGGCTGCTCACGATGTTCACGCTCATGCCGGAGTCGCGCTTTCCGACGGACCGCGCGCGCGGCCAGTTCCTGCTGCGCGCGGCGGAGCGCATCCGCGCGCTGCCCGGCGTCGAGGGCGTCGCGATCACCGACGCGGTCCCGCTCTCCGGCCTCGGTGGCTACGCCACGGCATGGGTGGAGGGCGAGCCGCAGCCGAAGCCGGAGGATCTGCCGACGCTGTGGCCGCATGACGTGTCGGCCGACTATCACGCGGTGCTCGGCATCCCGCTGGTCGCCGGGCGCGCGTTCTCCGACCGCGACACCGCGGGCGCGCGCCGCGTCGTCATCGTCAGCGCGTCGCTCGCCCGGCGGCTGCTCCCGCACGGCAGCCTGGTCGGACGCAGGCTCGGCGGCCTGCGCGCGGAGCCGCTCACCGTCGTCGGCGTCGTCGGCGACGTGCGCGCGAACGCGATCGACGAGGGCCCGCAGCCGGCGGCGTACCTGCCGGTCGCGCAGGAGACCGACATCGCCGGCTCGCTGCTCGTGCGCACGCGCGGCGCGCCGCTCGCGCTCGAGCGCGCCGCCCGCGCGGCGATCGCGTCGGTCGATCCGGAGCAGCCGGTGATGAACGTCCGCACGATGGACGACTACGTCGCGCAGGCGCTCTCGACGCGGCGCTTCTCGCTGTTCCTCACGGCGGTGTTCGCGGGGAGCGCGCTGCTCCTCGCCATGGTGGGGCTCTACGGGCTGCTCGCGTATCTCGTGGCGCAGCGCGCGCGGGAGATCGGCGTGCGCGTCGCGTTAGGCGCGCAGCGGGTGGACGTCGCGCGGCTGGTGCTCGGCGGCGCGCTGCGCCTCGCGGGCACGGGAGCGCTCGTCGGCGCGCCGGTGGCGCTGCTCGGCGCGCGGCTGCTGCGGTCGCAGCTCTATGGCGTGGGGCCGAGCGATCCGATCACGCTCGTCGCGGTGGCGGCGACGCTGGTAGGCACCGCGGCGCTCGCCGCGCTCGTGCCGACGCGCCGCGCATCGCGCGTGGATCCCGCGATCACGCTGCGACAGGAGTGACGCGTCGGGGACGGCGCGGGTTGGGTTGGTGTTCCGCCCGCGCCACCCCGAACCGGAGCCACGCCCATGCCCTCCGACCTCACGCTCGCCCTGCGCTCGCTGCGGCGCGCACCGGGCTTCCTGACCGCCGTCGTGCTCACGCTCGCGTTAGGCATCGGCGCCACGACGGCGATCTTCACGGTCGTCGACGCGATGCTGCTGCGGCCGTTGCCGTACCGCGACGCGGCGCGGCTCGTCGCCGTCTGGGCGAACCCGGCGAACGACGCGACCATCCCGACGCCCGCGTCGTACCCCGACTTCGCCGACTGGCGCGCCGCGCTCGGCGGCCGGCGGTTCGACGACGTCGCGTTCGCGCGCAGCGAGGGGCTGCTGCTGCGCGGCACGGAGAGCGCCGTGAGCCTCAACGTCGCGTACGTGAGCGACGGCTTCTTCCGCGTGCTCGGCGGGCGTCCGCTGCTCGGGCGTACGTTCCGCCCCGACGAGGAGCGGGCCGGCGCGCCCCACGTCATCGTGCTCGGCCACCGGCTGTGGCGCACGCGCTTCGGCGCCGACCCGTCGGTGATCGGGCGCACGCTCGACTTCGCGGAAGGGAGCTACACCGTGGTCGGCGTGATGCCGCCGGGCTACGAGTATCCCGGTCGGTGGACGGAAGCGTGGGCGCCGCTCGCGCCGCTTGCCGCGGAGCGTCCCGCCGTCGCGCAGCGGCTCGAGCGGCGCGACCTGCGCGTGGACTCGCGGGTGATCGCGCGCCTCGCACCCGGCGTGTCCGCGGCGAGCGTCGGCGCCGATCTCGCCGCCGTGGCGCGCCGGCTCGCCGTCGAGCATCCGGACGCGAACCGCGACATCGGTGCGCACGTCGTGCCGCTGCGCGAGGAGCTCGTCGGCTCCGTGCGCACGCAGCTCCTCGTGCTGCTGGGGGCCGTCGGGCTGCTGCTCCTCGTCGCGTGCGCGGACGTCGCGAACCTGTCGCTCGTGCGCGCGACGGCGCGGGCGCGCGAGCTGGCCGTGCGCGCCGCGTTAGGCGCCGAGCGCGCGCGGCTGCTCAGGCGGCTGCTCGCGGAGAGCGTCGTCGTCGCGCTCGCCGGCGGCGCGTTCGGCGTGCTGCTCGCGATCGGCGGCGTCGCGGCGCTCCGTCGCGCGGCGCCGGAGCCGCCGCTGTCGAGCGCCGTGCCGCGGCTCGACGCGGTCGCGGTGGACGGACGCGTGCTCGCGTTCGCGCTCGTCGTGTCGCTCGCGACGGTGCTGCTGTTCGGCCTCGGCCCCGCGCTCAATGCGCTGCGCGCCGGCTCCGCGCGGACGCTGCGCGAGGGAACGCGATCGTTGGGCGGCGGCGCGGGCGCGCGGCGGTTCCGCGACGCCGTCACCGTCGCGCAGGTCGCGCTCACGCTCGTGCTGCTCGTCGGCGGCGGGCTGCTCGGCCGCAGCTTCCTCGCGCTGCGTGCGCAGGACGCTGGCTTCCCCGTGGAGCGCCTCGTCGTGCTCCGCGTCGCGCCGCTGGCCGAGCGATACGAGACACCGGAGCGGCTCGTCGCGCTCTACGATCGGCTGCGCGCCGCGGCGGCCGCGATCCCCGGCGTGCGCGCCGCGGGGATCGTGAACCACCTCGCGCTCACCGGCGCCGGCATCCCGACGCGCGTGCGGATCGCCGGCGGTCCCGACACGCTCGGCGCGCTGTTCCGCGTCGCCGACGGCGGCTACTTCGCGGCGAGCGGCATCCCCGTGCGGCGCGGCCGCGCGCTCGACGACGCCGACCAGGCGCGCGCCGCGACGCCCGACGCGGCCGACGTGCCCGCGGTGGTGGACGCGGAGCTGGCGCGCACGACGTGGCCCGGGCAGGATCCGTTAGGCCGCCGGTTCACCGTGTTCAAGCAGGCGTCGGGGCGCGCCGACTTCGGGCGACCGGTGCAGGCCGTCGTCGTCGGGGTGGCCGGCGACGTGAAGTTCCAGTCGCTCGCCGATGCGACGCCGATCCCCACGGTGTACCTGCCGATGACGGTGAACCCGTGGCGGTGGGGCTACCTCGTCGTGCGCGCGGCGGGGGATCCGGCGGCGCTCGTCGCGTCCGTGCGGCGCGCAGTGCGCGGGGTCGACCCCGACATCCCGGTGACCGACGTGCGCACCGGCGCCACGCTCGTCGGCGACACGATGTCGCAGCGGCGGTTCGACCTCGCGCTCGTGCTCGCGTTCGCGCTCTCCGCGCTCGCGCTGGCGGCGGTCGGCGTGTACGGCGTGGTGGCGCAGGGGACCGTGCTGCGCGCGGGCGAGCTCGCGGTGCGCTCGGCCATCGGCGCGGGACCGACGCGGCTCGTGCGGCTCGTGCTGCGCGGCGCGGCGACGCTCGCCGGCGTGGGGATCGTGTTGGGCGCCGCGCTGTCGGTCGTCGCGACGCGCGTCCTCGGCTCGTTGCTGTTCGGCGTCGGGCGGTTCGACGTCGTGACGTACGTGGGCGTCGCGGTGGTGCTCGGTGGAGTGGCGCTGCTCGCGAGCGCGATCCCGGCGCGGCGCGCGGCGCGGACGGATCCGGCGGCGGTGCTGCGCGGTGACTAACGGTTCGTCACGGCTCCGCGAACAGGTCCGCGAGCGTGATGACGAGCGGCTCGCCGGCGCCCTCGGGGTGCCAGGCGAGCCGCTCGCGTTCGATGCGAGGGAAGTGCGCGTCCGGCGTCCAGACCTCGACGGTTCGCGCGGATGGATCGGCGGTCCAGTAGGTGGGAACGCCGCGATCCTGGTACAGCCGCCGTTTCGCGAAGCGGTCGCGCATCCGGCTGTTCGGGCTCACGACCTCGATCGCGAGCAGCAGGTGATGCACCGGTGCGAAGCGGCCGGCGCGGCGCGCCTCCCGCGCCATCTCGCGCGGCACCACGAACACGTCGGGCTGCACCAGCACGTCGTCGCGCCCCCACGTGATGTCGGCGGGGGCGAAGTAAACCACCGCGTCGAGCCGCTCGGCCTGCACGTACTGTTTCAAGCGCGAGTAGATCTCGCCGGCCGTGAACTGGTGCGGCTCCCCCGGGCCGGGCGTCACGAACAGCTCCCCGTAGACGCACTCGTACCGCGTCGAGCCCTCCTCGGCCTCATTGAGCGCGCGCACCATCTCCGCCGTGTAGTACGACGGCTCCGGCTCGACGACCGTGGTCCGTGGAGTCTCCATGCCCCAATCATCCGCTCGGCTCCGGCGAGTTCGCAAGTGCCTCGGCGCCAACAACTTCGGAGCCGCCCGCCGAGCGCCCGTCACATTCGAACGCACGCCGTGTCCCGCTGACGCCGCTGCCTCCCGCGCGTAGCTTCCAGAACGATGACCGCCCCCACCGACACCACCGAGAATCCGCCGCGCGTCCTCGTCGCCGACGACCAGGCCGCGATCATCGACGCGCTGCGTCTGCTCTTGTCCGACGAGGGCTTCGAGGTCGAGACCGCGCGCTCGCCGCAGCAGCTCGTGACCGCCGTCGAGTCGCGCGACTTCGACGTCGTGCTGATGGACCTCAACTACACGCGCGACACGACGTCGGGCCGCGAGGGGCTCGACCTGCTGCCGCGGCTGCAGTCCGCCGACGGCGCGCTGCCCGTCGTCGTGATGACGGCGTGGGGGAGCGTGGAGGGCGCGGTGGAGGCGATGCGGCGCGGCGCGCGCGACTACGTCGAGAAGCCGTGGGACGACGCGCGGCTCGTGCACACGCTGCGCACGCAGGTGGAGTTGGGCCGGGCGCTCCGCCGCACGATGCGGCTGGAGAGCGAGAACCGCGCGCTCCGCCGCGACGCGTCGAAGAGCGTCGAGATCATCGCCGAGAGCGCGGCGATGCAGCCCGTGCGGCGGCTCATGGAGCGCGTCGGCCCCTCGGACGCGAACGTGCTCGTCACCGGCGAGCACGGCACGGGGAAGGAGCTCGTCGCGCGCTGGCTGCACGCGTCGAGCGCGCGCGCCGGCAAGCCGCTCGTGATCGTGAACATGGGCGGCCTCTCGGAGGGCGTGTTCGAGTCCGAGCTGTTCGGCCACGTGAAGGGCGCGTTCACCGACGCGAAGGCCGACCGCGTGGGCCGCTTCGAGCTCGCCGACACGGGCACGATCTTCCTCGACGAGATCGGCAACATGTCGCTGTCGCAGCAGGCGAAGCTCCTTCGCGTGCTGCAGAGCCGCGAGGTGGAACGCGTGGGCTCGTCGCGCCCGCGCCGCATCGACGTGCGCGTGATCTCGGCCACGAACGCCGACCTGCGCGCGGAGGTCGCGGCGGGGCGCTTCCGCGAGGATCTGCTGTACCGGCTGAACACGGTCGAGATCCACCTCCCATCGCTGCGCGAGCGGCGCGACGACGTGCCGCTGCTCGCCGCGCACTTCCTGCGGCTGCACGCCGCGCGCTACCGCAAACCGCTGAAGGGCTTCGACCGCGACGCGCTGCAGCTGCTGCTGTCGCACCCGTGGCCCGGCAACGTGCGCGAGCTCGATCACGCCGTGGAGCGTGCCGTGCTCATGGCCGTCGGCGACGCCGTGCGCGCCACCGACTTCGCGCTCTACGTCGACCGCGGCGCCGGCGCGGCGCTCGAGGAGATGACGCTCGAGGCGGTGGAGAAGGTGCTCATCCAGAAGGCGCTCGCGCGGTGGAACGGGAACGTCAGCCACGCGGCCCAGGCGCTGGGGCTGTCGAGGAGCGCGCTGTACCGGCGAATGGCGCAGTATGGGCTGTGAGCGGTCGGGACTCGGGACTCGGGACTCGGGACTCGGGAGTCCGCAGCCCCGAGTCCCGAGTCCCGAGTCCCGAGTCCCGATTGCTCCATGACCCACTCCGGGAAAGTCTTCCTCTGGGTGTTGGGCAGCGGCCTGCCGGCGGTGGCGGTCGCGCTGGTGCTGCTGGAGCGCACGCCGATGGACGGGTCGCTCCGGTGGACGCTCGAGCTGCTCGTCACGATCGCGTGGGTCGTCGGGTCGGCCGTCGTGCGCTCGCACGTCGTGCGGCCGCTGCAGACGCTGTCGAACATGCTCGCCGCGCTGCGCGAGGGCGACTTCTCGACCCGCGGTCGCGGCGCGCGTCCCGACGACGCGCTCGGCCTCGCGCTCCTCGAGGCGAACCTGCTCACCACGACGCTGCGCGAGGAGCGGCTCCGCGCGCTGGAGTCAGCGGCGCTGCTGCGGCGCGTGATGCAGGCGATCGACGTCGCGGTGTTCGCGTTCGACGAGGCGCGGCGGCTCCGACTCGTGAACCGACAGGGCGAGCGGCTCATGGCGCGGCCGGCGGAGCGACTGCTGGGCGTGGACGCGGAGGAGCTCGGGCTCGACGAGCTGCTCGCCGGTGAGGGCGACGGCGCGCTGCGCGACACGACGCCGCGCGTGGTGAGCGCGACGTTCCCGGGCGGCGGGGGGCGGTGGGAGGTGCGGCGCGGTGAGTTCCGGCAGGGCGGCCGCCCGCACGAGCTGCTGCTCGTCACGGACCTCAGCGAGACGCTGCGAGCCGAGGAGCGGCTCGCGTGGCAGCGACTCATCCGCGTGCTGAGCCACGAGATCAACAACTCGCTCGCGCCGATCAAGACCATCGCCGGCAGCCTGCTGCGGCGCGTGCGCTCCGCCCGCGAGAAGGCGCAGCGCGCCGCGGCGCTCGGCGCGGGCGCTGGGGCGCCGCCTAACGGATCGCCTAACGCGCCGGCGCTTCCGGCCGCGCCGCCGACGTCGTCCGGTGTGGTCGCTGCGTTCGGCGCCGCGGACGACGACTTCATGCACGGACTCGGCGTCGTCGCCGAGCGGGCGGACGCGCTCGGGCGGTTCATCGGCGCGTACGCGCGGCTGTCGCGTCTCCCGCCGCCGCAGAAGCGGCCCGTCGACGTCGCGGCGTGGGTCCGGCGCGTCGCGTCGCTCGAGCCGCGCGTGCCCGTCACGGTGAAGGCCGGGCCGCCGCTCGTCGTGCTCGCCGATCCCGACCAGCTCGACCAGCTCCTCATCAATCTCGTGCGCAACGCCGCCGACGCGTCGCTCGAGACGCACGGCGGCGTGGTCGTGCGGTGGGAGGCGATGCCGTCCGCGGTGCGCGTGGTCGTCGACGACGAGGGCGCGGGGATCGCCGACGCGACGAACCTGTTCGTGCCGTTCTACAGCACGAAGCCGCAGGGCTCCGGCATCGGCCTCGCGCTCTGCCGCCAGATCGCCGAGGCGCACGGCGGCACGATCACGCTGGAGAACCGCGACGACAAGCGGGGCGGGCGGGCGACCGTCGTGCTGCCGCGCGCGGAGGCGGCGTGAGCGCGCACCGCGTCCGTTAGGCGTCAGGCCTTGCGGCGCGGGCGGCGCGCCGCATCGGAGGCGTTCAGCGCCGCGGCCTCGCGGATCAGCGCCACGAACGCGGCCTCGTCGATCTGCTCTCCCTCGTGGATGTCGATCACGCGCCGCGCGTTGCCCTCGAGGCTGGAATTGAAGAGGTGCCGCGGATCGGCGAGCTGCGCGCCCTTCAGGAACGTCAGCTTCACGACGTTCTTGTAGCTCTCGCCGGTGCAGATGATGCCGTCGTGCGACCAGACCGGCACGCCCCGCCACTTCCACTCCTCCACCACGTCCGGGACCGCCTGCCTGATCAGCGCGCGCAGGCGGGCGAGCGTCGCGCCTCGCCAGTCGCTCAGCTCCTCGATCCGCGCGTCGATGAGCGCGGACGGTGACTCGCCCGTCCGGTTGCCGGTGCTCTTCTTCATCTCGTCCCGTCGTTCGAGTTGTTCACGGTGCGCGCTGCAGCATCTCCGCCACCTCGTCCCACGCGCCCGCGTCAAGCCGCTCACACAGCCGCGCGAGCGCCGCGAGTCCCGCCATCTGCAGCCACAGCTTCACGTGGTCCGGGTATCCCGCGTTCGCCAGCACGCCCAACAGCCCGGTGCGCGACACCACGCCCTCGCGATAGCGCGCGAGCACGCCGCAGAGCCGTGGCTGGTCGGCGATCAGCGGCAGCAGCTCGAGGGTGATCGCCGGGCTCACCGTGCGCGCGAGGCAGGCGAGCACCCGTGCGCCCAACGCGCGCAGCGTGTCGTCGGGCGCGTCGCTCGTCTCGACGAGGTAGAGCAGCCGCCAGAACAGCCGCTCCTCGTCGGGCGCCTCCTCCCACGGCGCGGCGTCGCTCTCGGCGACGTCGAGCGGGTCGGCGGCGAGCACGGGGGCCGCCCACTCGCGCAGCTCGTCGCGCGTCGCCTCGCCGGCGACGTACGCCTTCAGCCGCGCGGCGAGGTCGTACAGCGACGCCACGGTCGCGACGCGCTCACATCTTCTTCTCGAGCACCATCTTCACCGCCTCGTACACGTTCACGATCCCTCCCGACGTGGAGAGGGACCCGAACGGCACGCGCGTGTCCTCCGATCCGGGCCGCACGACACGCTGCGTCGCGTGGCGTGCCGCGGACGCGACGAGGACCCGCTTCACGTCGGCCGCGGTGAGCTCGGGGAAGTATGACATGAGCAGCGCCGCGGCGCCCGCGACGACCGGCGAGGCCATGCTCGTGCCGCTCAGCCGCTCGTAGCCGCCCGGCACCGTGGAGTAGATGTCCTGGCCCGGCGCGAACAGATCCACGCGCTCGCCGTTCCAGTTCGAGAACTCCGCGGCGAGCTTCTCGCCGCCCTTCCAGCTCGACGCGCCGACCTCGATCCAGTTCTGCGCGTGGCCGCCGGTGACGTAGAACGGCGTCGGGAAGCTGGGCTTCGTCGCGATGTCCTCGCCGTCGTTGCCGGCGGCGTGCACGAGCAGCACGCCCTTCGAGTCGGCGTACTTCACGGCGTCGTCCACGGCGCTCTTCTGCGGCGACCATCCCTTGCCGAAGCTCATGTTGATGATCTGCGCGCCGTGGTCCACCGCGTAGCGGATCGCGTTCGCGATGTCCTTGTCGCGCTCGTCGCCATCGGGCACCGCGCGCACCATCATCACGCGCGTGCCGACGGGGGCGATGCCGTCGAGCCCCACCCCGTTGCCGCGCACGCCGGCGATGATCCCCGACACGTGCGTGCCGTGCATCGCGTCCGGGCCCATGACGTCGGAGTTGCCGTACGTGCGCTGCCCGAGGTTCGCCGGGTCGTCGCCGACGATCGGGCGCGGGTCGTAGTTCAGGTTGAGCCCGTACTTCACGCGGCTCTCCACGTCCTTGCGGGCCTCGGCGATCGCCTGCGGCGTGATGCCGCCCGCGGCGAGCTGCAGGTAGAGCGAGCGCGCCTGCTGCACGCGCGCGTTGCTCGACGACAGCGCGCGCACGCGGGCCGTCGTCACCGAGTCGTGGATCGCGGCGCGCAGCTCCACCATCGCGGCGTCGAGCGCGTTCGCGATCGACACCACCTGCTGCTGCTCGCGCAGCGCGTTCTCGCGCGCCTCCTCGTACTCCGTCGCGACGCGCGGGCACACGCTCGTGAGCGAGTCGCCGCCCATCGCGCGCGCCTGGCAGCGCACCTGCAGCCGCGTCACCTCGTACGTGTCGTGGTCGACGTCGCGTCCGTCGCGGCCGCCGATGAAGTTCCATCCGTGCACGTCGCCGGCGAGCCCGTCGCCGTCGCCGTCGGCCGCGCCGGACGACCCGTTCGTCGCCGTCTCGCGCGGGTTCGTCCACAGGTTCGCGCGCAGGTCGGCGTGCGACGTGTCCACGCCGCCGTCGATCACCGCGACGAGCACGGCACGCTGCGGCTGCCGGCCGGCGAGCAGCTCGCGCTCGGCCTTCCGCAGGCTGATCCCCGCGTAGCCGTCCGCCGCGAGGTCGAGCAGATGCCAGTCCTGCGGCGGCTCGTCGGCCGTCACCGCCGGCACCGGCGTGCTCGCCGTCGCGGGCGGGGTTGTCGTGTTAGGCGCGCCCGTCGTCGGCGTCGGCGTGGGAGCCGGTGCGGGCGCGGCGCGGCCGGAGGTGCACGCGCCGAACGCGAGCGCGACGGCGAGGGCGAGCGGTGCGGCGAGGCGGCGCGGGACGGCCGAGCGGGGCATGGACATGGGATGACGCGAAAGGGTCCCTCGTACGTCGGAAGCGGCGTGCGAGCGCACGCGCGGATCGGCGGCCGTCAACGCGGGCCGCCGTCGCCCGAGCCGACGCCGCCGGCGTCGAGCACGAACCGCGTGAGCCCCGCCACCGTGCGGATGCCGAGCTTGCGCATGAGGCTCTCGCGGTGCGTCTCGACGGTGCGGTGGCTGATTCCGAGCTCGCTCGCGATCTCCTTGTTCGTGAGGCCACGCGCCACGCCGTCGAGCACCTCGCGCTCGCGCGCCGTGAGCAGCTCGAGTGACGCGGCCGCGCCCGCGGCATCGCCACGCGCACCGGCGCTCGGATCGACGCGCGACGTGTCGCCGCGGCCGCCGTCGGCGCCGCTGAGGCCGAGCGCGGCGGGGGTGCTGAAGTACGAGCCGCCGGCGTGCACCGCGCGCACGGCGAGCCGCAGCTCGGCCGCCGCGCTGTCCTTCAGCAGATAGCCGCTCGCGCCTGCGCGCACGCCCTCGCGCACGTACTCGGCGTTGTCGTGCATGCTCATGATGAGCACGCGCGTCTCCGGCGCCGCGTCGCGGATCTTCGGCGCCACGCGCAGCCCGGACTCGCCCGGCATCGACACGTCCAGCACGACGACGTCGGGGCGGTGCTCGGCGGCGAGCCGCACGGCGTCGGGCCCGTTGCCCGCCTCGGCGACGACGACGAACCCGGTCTCGCCCTCGAGGATGTGACGGATCCCCTCGCGCACGACGGCATGGTCGTCGACGACGAGGACGCGGATCGGTTCGGTGCTCATGGATCCCAATCTAGTCGGGTCCCCCCCCTGACAGCCCCGCCGGTGGGGCGAGCCGTCGCGCCGCATGATCGTAGCTATAGCTACCAGGGGGCGGGCGCAAACGACGCCGGGGCCGGCGCGGGCGGTACGGCGCGGACGGTGAAGCGCGATGATGCGCAAACGACGCTCACACCGCTGAACGGCGCCGTACCGCGCAGTCGAGCGCTGTTGGCGCCGCGAGCGCCCCATCGCGCCGGATCGTCGGCGCCGTATCGCCCGCGCCGCATCCAGCCGTCACCCGTCACCCGTCCCGCGTCGCCAGCGGCACCCGCACGTTGAGCTGCGCCCCGCGTCCCGCGTCGCCGATCGTCACCGTGCCGCCGAGCGCCGCGATCCGCTCGCGCATGCCGACGAGCCCCATGTGTCCCTCGCGCTCCCATCGCGTGAGGTCGGCGGGCGCGCCGAGGCCGCCGCCGTCGTCGCGGATCGTTAGGCGGACCTCCGGCGCGGCGCCGTCGTTCACCGCCACCGTGACGTGCGCCGACGCCGCGCCCGCGTGCCGCGCGACGTTCGAGAGCCCCTCCTGCAATGCGCGGAACAGCGCGAGCTCCGCGTCCTCCGTCAGCGGTGGCAGCGTCGCCGGCGCGTCGAGCGTCGTGCGCACGCCGCTCCGCTCCTGGAAGTCGGCGCACAGCGAGCGCAGCGCCGGCAGCAGCCCGAGGTCGTCGAGCAGCGACGGACGCAGGTCGTTCGTCACGCTGCGGATGCTGCCGATCCCGGTGTCGATGAGGCTCAGCACGCGGTCGAGCCGCTCGCGCCGCTCGGGCAGGTCGGCGCGCAGCACGCCGAGCTGCATCTTCACGGCGGTGAACACCTGCGCGGTCTCATCGTGCAGCTCGCGCGACAGCCGGCGGCGCTCCTCCTCGTGCTGCCGCACCATGCGCGTCGACAGCCGCTGCAGCTCCTCGGTGCGCGCGCCGAGCTGCTCGTAGAGCGCCGCGTTGTGCAGCGCCGCGCCCACCTGCTGGCCGAGCGCGCGGAGGAACGTCTCGTCGAGCGCGGTGAACGGGTCGCGCGCGTCGCCCGCGAGCACGAACGCGCCGGTCGCGACGCCCTCGCGCAGCACGGGAAGCGCGGCGACCGACGCGTGCCCCGCGACTCCCGGCGCGACCTGCGGACGACCCGAGCGCATCACGCGGTCGAGGAGCGTCGCGAGCTCGCCCTCCGGGTGCGTCCCCGTCCATGCCGCGCAGGAGCCACCTCCGCGAATGCAGGTGAGCGTGGAGCGTGGAGCGTGGAGCGTGGCAGCGGCGAGTGCTCCGCGCTCCACGCTCCACGCTCCACGCTCCTCGTGATCGGATGCGAAGTATGCGCTCCCGCGTACGGCGGGGAGCTCCAGCGGACGCTCGAGCAGCGCGGTCAACACGTCGCCGCCGCGCTGCAGGTCGCCCGACAGCGCGCTGAGCGCCGAGAGGCCGCGCCGCAGGTCGTCGAGCACGAGCACCAGGATCCCCGCGCCGACCGCGAGCTCGAACAGGATGTCGAGGTAGTAGCCCCACGGCGTCCACGCGCCCTGCGCGCGCAGGAACGGGTAGTCGAGATGGTGCAACCCCCACAGGAAGAACGCGCCGGCGAGCAGCCGCGCCCCCGACGACCGCACGCGCCGATGGTAGTCGAGGAACGTCCATCCGCTCCACAGCGTCGCGAGGCTGAGGAACGTCACCATCGGCGCCGCGGCGAGCAGGAACGAGTCGAGCCGGTAGATCGCGACGACCGACCACACCGGCGGGAACAGCGCGACGAGCAGGTAGCGCCACCGCCACGCGAGCTGCCGCGAGAACACCAGCGCCGCCCACAGCAGTGCGAGCGCGGTGAGCCCCGTGATGACCTGATGCACGTACAGCCACGGGCGCTTCCCGCTCAACAGGAACGAGCCGATCGCGCCGAGCCGCAGCAGGTACAGCGTCCACGCCGCGGCGAACCACGCGAAGTACGCCTTGCGGTGGCGCTGGAACAGGAAGATGCAGAGCGTCGCGAGCGCCGCCGTGATGACGGCCTGCAGCAGCGCCGCCGCGAGTTCGTCGCTCGCGACGGGCGGGAGTTGCGGTGGCATGACTCAAAGCTACCAGCGGCGGTTCTGATGCGGCGGTTCCGACGCCTCGGTTCCGATGAAGCGGGAGGGGCTGATACGGCGGGGCTCATACCGCGCGGCCGATGGTCGGTTCTGGTACGGCGGCTGCCCGCTGTATCAGCACCGCGGTGTCAGCCCCGCCGTACCCGCCCCGCCGCATCAGCCCCTCCCGCCGTTCCAGAACCGCGGTATCAGAACCGCGGTATCAGAACCGCGGTATCAGAACCGCCGCATCAGCACCGCGGTATCACAACGGCTTCGGCGCCCGATCCGGTGGGTCCAGCACCGCGTCCGCGGCCGTCCCCACGCGGCCGAGCAGGGCCCGCACCAGTGAGCGCCCGTCCGACGTCACGCGCCGCGCCGCCACCATCCGCTGCACGTACCACTGCCCGCGCCGCGTGTCGAGATCGTCGTACCGCACGCCGCCGCCGCTCGACGACGCGTGGATGATGCGGCGTCCGCCGGCATAGATCGCGACGTGGCTGATCGCCTCGCCCGGCTCGGCGAACATCACGAGGTCGCCCGGCGCCACCGCGTCCCACGAGGCGGGAAGCGCGAGCCCCACCTGCGCCTGCTGACGCGACGTGCGCGGCAGCTCCACGCCGTTGCGCGCGTAGACGTACTGCACGTAGCCCGAGCAGTCGAATCCCGTCGTCGGCGACGTGCCGCCCCACTTGTACGGCACGCCGAGGTAGCGCTCCGCCGACGACAGCACGCGCGCCGCCGACGCGCTCGCGACGGTGCCGCCTCCGCGTCCGCCGCTCGGCGCGGGCATCGAGATCACGCGGCCGCCCGTGCGTGCTCGCCCGGCCGCGCCGAATCGCAGCGCGAGGCCCACCCGCATCTCGCTCCATCGTGTCGACCCGCCGCTCGACGAGAGCGGTGTACGCGTGCGCGACTCCGCCGAGAGCTCCAGGGTGCCTAACGGCACGAGCAGCCCCGCGCCGTAGCTCCACGTCGTCGCCGACGAGCCGTCACCGCCGGTCGACATGCCGATGCCGGCGAGCCCGTAGAGCATCGGCGTCCCCGCCGCGCGTCGCCCGCCGAGTGCCTGCGGCAGCACGAGCAGGTCGCCGTCCGCCGTCCATCCCGCGGCGTGCATCGACGACGACGCGTCCACGCTCGACTCGCGCTCGAGCGACGTGCCGCCGCCGAGTCGGACGCCGACCGCGCCGCTCGACATCGTCCCCTGCAGCCCGACGACGAGCCCCGTCGGTCCGGCGGACGGCGCGGTGCCGAGCGGATAGGCGGCGTACGGGCCGACGGAGGCGGAGCCCTGGGCCGTGGCCACGGCGGGGACGAGCAGGGCGGGGACGGCGGCGAGCGCGCGGCGGTGCATCGGGGACTCCAGGCGGGAACGTCGCCCGCTCGCTGAGGCACCCGGCGGGCCAGCCGGGCCCCGCCGCCTAACGACCCGGCGCGCAACGACTTGCGCGCGGGTCGCGGGAGCCGGCGCGTCACTCCGCGGGGACGACGGGCCGTCCGGTTGGGACGACATCTGGTTGGGGCGCGCGCGATGGGCGAGGTTTGGTATGGGGCGTGGTGGGGACGGCTCGCCGCCACGTACGGCTCCCCGTGAGTTGGAACGCGGATCACGCGGATGCCGCGGATAGGCTCGCGCCTTCAGCCTATCCGCGGCATCCGCGTGATCCGCGTTCCAGGAGGAGCCGTCCGCACGCGGAAGCCAGCCACGGTGCGCATCCCCGATTTCCGTCCGCCGACTCTCGCATGCGTCTTCTCACGCTGTTCACGGCACTCCTCGCCACCCTCGCCGGCCCGACCGTCGAGGCGCAGCCCGACGACGCGCGCCCCTACGTCGTCCTCGTCTCGTTCGACGGCTTCCGCGCCGACTACCTCGACCGCGTCTCGCTCCCCGCGTTTCGCCGCGTCGCCGACGCCGGCGTGCGCGCGCGCGCGATGTGGCCGAGCTTTCCGTCGAAGACGTTCCCGAACCATTACACCATCGTCACCGGGCTCTATCCCGGCGATCACGGCATCGTCGCGAACACGTTCTGGGATCCCGTGCGCGGCGCCGGCTTCCGCATCAGCGATCGCGCCGCGTCCACCGACGGCACGTGGTACGGCGGGGAGCCGATCTGGGTGACCGCCGAGCGGCAGGGCGTGCGCGCGGCGTCGTGCTTCTGGCCGGGCTCCGACGCGGCGATCGGCGGCGTGCGGCCGAGCACCTGGATGCCGTACGACGAGTCGCTGCCGAACGACGCGCGCGTCGACAGCGTGGCGGCGTGGCTCCGCCGGCCCGCGGCGTCGCGGCCGCATCTCGTGACGATGTACGTCTCCATCGTCGACAAGACGGGGCACGAGCACGGTCCCGGCGCCGCCGCCACCGACAGCACGCTGCGCGAGGCCGACCGCATCCTCGCCCGGCTGCTCGATTCGCTCGCCGTGTCGCCGACCGCGGGGCGCGTGAACCTCGTCGTCGTCGCCGACCACGGCATGATGGACGTCGCGAGCGACCGCGTGGTCGACCTGTCGCGCTGGGTCTCGCTCGACGGCGTGCGCACCGCCGATCCCGGGCCCGTGCTGTCGCTCTGGTTCGGCGCCGACACGGCGCGCCGCGATTCGGCGTACGCGGCGCTCGCGCGCGGGCTCGCGGCGAGCGGCGCTCACGCGCGCGTGTACCGCCGCACGGAGACGCCGGAGCGGTGGCACGTGCGCGCGACCGCGCGCGCCGGCGACCTGCTCGTCGCCGCGGATCCCGGATGGATCGTCACGCCGACGCCGCCGAAGGGACCCGTCACCGGCGGCCAGCACGGCTGGGATCCCGCCGTCGCGCCGGAGATGGGCGCCATCTTCCTCGCCGCCGGGCCCGACGTCCGCGCCCGCGGCACCATCGTGCCGTTCGCGAACGTCCAGGTGTACCCGCTGCTCGCACGGATGCTGCGAATCACGCCCGCTCCGCGGCTGGACGGCGACGACCGGCTCGCGCGGGCTATCCTTCGCTGACCGGCATGTTCGTCTTCATCTCGCACCTCACCGTCCCACCCGCGGACCACGCCGACCTCGAGCGCCACTTCCGTGAGCGCTCCGGGCTCGTCGACGACTTCCCGGGGTTCCTGTACCTGCAGCTGCTGCGGCCGCAGGCGGGCGGCGCGACGCACACGTTCCTCACCGCGTGGGAGAGCCGCGAGGCGTTCCGCCGTTACATGCGCAGCCGCGAGCACGCGGTGTCGCACGCGCGCGAGCCGGGCGAGATCATGGGGCGCACCGAGGTGCGGCACGAGGCGTACGAGGTGCTCATGGACTCGCGGAGGCCCGCGGCATGGATGCCGTGACGCCGTCGGCCGAGGGTCGCGCGGCGTCGCGGCTGCTCGCGCAGAAGACCGAGCTCGCCCACGCCGTCACCGAAGCGATGTACGCCGAGCGCCCCGAGCTGCTCGAGCGCTACGGCGAGACGGGACGCGCCCGCTGCCTGGAGGATCTGCACTTCACGCTCGAGCACCTGGTCCCCGCCGTGGACCTCGGCGACGCGTCGATGTTCGCCGGCTACGTGCGGTGGCTCGACGCGCTGCTCCGCGCGCGCGGCGTGCCGACGCGGGACGTGCTCCGCTCGCTCGAGCTCGTGGAGCGCGAGGTGCGCGCGCGCTTCCCCGACGACGAGGCGGACGCGGTCGCGCCGTATGTGCGCGCCGGCATCGAGGTCGTGACGTGACGGCGGCCGGGTCGGGCGCCGCCGAGGTCCGCGACGCGTACGTGCGCGCGCTGCGCGACGGCGACCGCCGCGAGGCGTTCCGCCTGATCGACGAGGCGCGCGCGGCCGGTCTCGATCTCGGCACGATCTACATGGACGTGTTCCAGCCGGCGCTGCGCGAGGTCGGGCGCCTCTGGCAGGAGAACGCGCTCACCGTCGCCGACGAGCACCTCGCGACGGCGATCACGCAGGCGGCGATGGCGCGCGTCTACGAGCAGGCGGCGACATGGGACGGCCACGCGCGGCGCACGCTCGTCGCCGCGTGCGTGGACACGGAGCGCCACGAGGTCGGCCTCCGCATGCTCTGCGATCTGCTCGAGTGCGCGGGGTGGGACACGACCTATCTCGGCGCGACGGTGCCGGTGGACAGCCTCGTGATGATGCTGCGGCGGCGTCGACCCGACGTGCTCGCGCTCTCCGCCGCGCTGCCGCCGCATCTGCCGCGACTGCGCGACACCATCCGCGCCGTGCGCCTCGCGATGCACGACGCGCCGCCGCTCGTGCTCGTGGGCGGTCGGCCGTTCCTCGAGGATCCGGCGCTCGCCGCGCGGCTCGGCGCGGACCTGACGGCGGCCGACGCGACGACCGCCGTGCGCCTGCTGAACGAGCGGCTCGCCCCGCCCACGGCCGCGTCCGACGCCGCGTGACCGAGACGTCGAGCGGCGCACCGATCCCGCGTCTCGCGGGATCCTTCCGCGCGTTTCCCGGTGGCGTGCTGCTGCTCGACGCCGACGGCGTGGTGCGGGAGTCGAACGGCCGGCTCGACGAGGCGTTAGGCACGCCGCTCGTCGGGCGGCCGTTCGGCGACGCGCTGGACGGCCCCTCGTCGCGCGCGAAGTGGGAGCGCGCGCTCGCCGCGGCGCGCGACACCGACGACGGCGACGCGGCCGACGGCCGCGTCGTGGAGCTCGTGCTCGCGGGGCGCGAGACGCTCGGCGAGCCGCGGGCGTTCTCCATGCTGTGGGACGACGACGGGCGCGCGGTGTGGCTCGTGGAGCACCCGCGCGACGCGCGGCTCGACCGGCTGCGCGAGCAGGTCACCGACGTGAACTCCGAGCTCGCGAACGCGCAGCGCGACCTGCTGAAGGAGCGGAGCCGCCTCGCTCGCGCGCTCGCCGAGCTGGAGACGCGCAACGCGGAGCTCGAGGCGACCACGCGCGAGCTGGCGCGCAGCAATCGCGCGCTCGACGAGTTCGCGCACGTGGTGTCGCACGACCTCAAGACGCCGCTGCGTTCCATCGCGAACTACGCGCGGTGGGTGGCCGAGGACGCCGGCGGCACGCTCGCCGACGAGCCGCGCGCGCACCTCGACGCGCTGCGCGGGCAGGTCACGCGCATGCGATCGATGATCGACGGCGTGCTCGCGTACGCGCGCGCTGGGCGCGAGCCGTCGGCGCCGGAGCCGGTGGACGTCGGCGCGCTGCTCGGCGAGATCGTCGCGCTGCTGCATCCGCCGGCCGGCGTGCGCGTCGTCGCGGAGGGGCCGCTTCCCACGCTGCGCACGGCGCGCGCGCCGCTGCAGCAGGTGCTGCAGAACCTGATCGACAACGCGATCAAGCACGCCGGGAGCGACAGCGTGGACGTGCGCGTCGGCGCGCACGAGGCGGGCGACTGGTGCGAGCTGGCGGTGTCCGACGACGGTCCCGGGATCCCGGAGCCGTCGCGCGAGCGAGTCTGGGAGCTGTTCCACACGCTGGCGCCGAGCGATGGCGAGCGCACGGGCATCGGGCTCGCCGTCGTCAGGCGCCTCGTCGAGGGACATGGTGGGCGGATATGGGTGGAGTCGCCGAACGATCGCGGAGGCGCGACGTTCCGATTCCTGTGGCCGAGGGTGAGCGGTGGTTGACGAGACGACGATGGAGCGACGCACGATCCTGCTCGTGGAGGACGAGCCCGGCGACCGCGCGCTGGTGCGCCGGCTGCTGCGCGGCGCGCGCCGGGCCTACGACATCATCGAGGTGACGACGGGGCGGGAGGGGCTCGCGCGCTGCGCCGAGTCGCCCCCGGACTGCGTGCTCCTCGACTTCCATCTCCCCGACATGACGGGGCGCGAGTTCCTCGACGCGCTGCCTAACGGCGCGCGCGCGGTGCCGGTGGTGGTGCTCACCGGCGAGGAGGACGACGCCGTCGCGAACGACACGCTGAAGCGCGGCGCGCAGGACTACGTCGCGAAGGACGGCGTCACGGCGCAGGGGCTCGCGCGCGTGATCGAGAACGCGATCGAGAAGCTCCAGATCCGGCGGGCGCTCGAGGAGCAGCGCGCGGCGATGGAGCTGCAGAACCGGCGGCTCGAGCTGCTGCGCGACGAGCTGCAGTCGAAGCTCGTCGAGCTGGCCGACGCGACGAAGGCGAAGGACCGCTTCCTCGCCGTGATGTCGCACGAGATGCGCACGCCGCTCAACGCGATCCTCGGCTACGCGGACCTGCTCGACATGGAGCTGGAGGGGGATCTGTCGCAGGGGCAGCGGCACTACCTCGAGCGGATGCGGCTCGTGAGCGGCCACCTGCTCGCGCTCATCAACGACGTGCTCGATCTCACGCGGGCCGACGCGCGCAAGCTCGAGCTCGACCTGCGCCCCGTGGACCTCGGCGCGGTGGTCGAGGAGTCGGTCGCGCTGCTCGAGGGGCACGCGCGCTAGAAGGGTGTGACGCTCGCGATCGACGGATGCGGCGCCGCGCTGCCGCACGTGCACGCCGATCTGCAGCGGCTGCGGCAGGTGCTCACGAATCTCGTCGGCAACGCGTTGAAGTTCACCGACGATGGCTCGGTGCGCGTGCGCTGCGAGACGCGCGACGACGGCACGGTGGAGATCCAGGTCGTCGACACCGGCATCGGCATCGACTCCGCGGTGCTGCCGCTCGTGTTCGACGAGTTCTATCAGGCGCACTCCGAGCTGACGCGCCGTCACGGTGGGAGTGGGCTCGGGCTCGCGATCTCGCGCCGCCTCGTGGAGCTCATGGGCGGCTCGCTCGACGCGACGAGCGTGGTCGGGCGCGGCTCCACGTTCACCGTGCGGCTGCACGCGGCGGCGGCGGGGAGCGAGCTGCGCCCCGAGGACGTCGCCCGTCACGCGGCGCAGCACGACGCGCGGCGCGCGCACCAGCAGCCGGTGCCGAACGTCTCCGTGGTGGCATATGGCGCGGACCGCGACGCGCTGGCCGAGCTGTCGCGGCGCGTGAGCCCCGGCGTGACGCTGCGATGGACCACCGACCCGGATGGCGTCGCCGCCCTGGCGACCGAGGCGGGCGCGGCGCTCGTCGTGCTCGACGTCGGCAGCGCGGGCGGCGCGGCGTGGCGTGCGGCGCTCGCGCTGCAGGGTGTCGGCGATCTCGCGTCGACCGCGGTGCTGCTGCTGCCGTCGCTCTCGGCAGCGATCCCCGACGAGACGTCGCCCGTGCTGGACCTCGGCTGCGTGTCGCTCGTGCCGAAGCCGTTCACCGCCGAGCAGCTCACGCGCGCGGTGTCGTCGGCCGCGCATCAGGGCGTCGCGTCGCCGGTGAGCGATGGCCCATCGTTCGACGTGCTCGTGGTGGACGACGATCCCGACTCGCGGCGCGTCGCGGCGCGCTTCCTGGAGGACGCGCGGCTCACCGTGCGCGAGGCGCCCGACGGCGAGTCCGCGCTCGCCGACATGCGCGCGCACAGGCCGGACGTCGTGGTGCTCGACCTCATGATGCCGGTGCTCGACGGCTTCGGCGTGCTCGCCGCCATGCGCGCCGACCCGCTGCTCGCCGGTGTCCCGGCGGTGGTGCTCACCGCGAAGAGCCTGACGGAAGCGGAGCGCCAGTACCTGTCGCGCACCGCCGTGCGTGTGCTGCAGAAGGGTGAGCACCGCCTGGCCGACGTCGCCGCGCTCGTGCTGCACGCGGCAGCGCGGACTCGGGACTCGGGACTGGGACTCGGGACTCGTCCCCCCGAGTCCCGAGTCCCGAGTCCCCAGTCCCGAGTTAGGCGCGCGCCGCGAATAGCTCCGTCTGCGGGAGCTCCGGCTCGAGGCGGCGCCGCACGCGCGCGGCCACGGCGTCGATCGCGTCGGGGTCGGCCACGAGGTCGTAGTCGCGCACGTCGATCGAGAGCACGGGACAGCGGTGGAACCCCGCGATCCACCGCTCGTAGCGGCGATGTAGCGCCGTCCAGTACGCGACGTCGGTGTCGCGCTCCTTCGGGCGGCCGCGGCGTGCGATGCGGCCGAGCACCACGTCGAGCGGGCCGTGGAGGTAGACGAGCAGCCGCGGCGGGCGCGCGCCGGGGGAGTGCAGCAGCTCCGCGTACAGCCGCTCGTACAGCTCCCACTCCGTCGCCGTCATGAGGTGCTCCTCGTACAGCCCGCGCGCGAACACCTCGGCGTCCTCGTACCACGTGCGGTCGAGGATCCAGCTGCCGCCGCCCGCGCGGATGTGCCGCATGCTCGCGAAGCGCGTCGCGAGGAAGTGGAGCTGCAGGTGCAGCGCCCACCGCCGCATCGACGCCGGCCCGCCCTCGTAGAAGCGCTCGAGCCAGGGGTTCTCGCCGTCGACGCTTTCCGGCGCGAGCTGCAGCCCGAATCGCGCCGCGAGCGCGCGCGTCAGCGTGCTCTTGCCGACGCCGACCATGCCGGCGACACCGATCAACATGAGGTGAGAGAGAGCGAGGTCGCGGGACGGCGCGGAATCGTGCGCGAACGGTGGCCGGGCGCGATGCGCGCGGCAAGGTCTTGACAGTGGCGCCGAGCCCGGACCCCCCGGCTGTGGCGCGCATGCCACGATCGCGCGACACGGGCGCCACAGCCGCCGTCGCGCGCGGCGCCGCAACGTTAGGCAGAAGGCGCGACACGCCAAGCAGTTAGGCGCAGTGGGCGGGACACCTCGGGTCGGGATCGCCGCTTGCGCTGGCGGGGCGCGTCGTGAATCGCACTCGACGTCGCAGCCGCTTCCTCCTCTCGTCGCACGGAGCCCTCTCGTGAACTCTCGCCGCGTCTCCCTCCTCGCCGTTCTGCTCCTCGCGCCCGCCGCGCCCGCGCTCGCGCAGACGGTCATCGTCACGTCCCCGAACGGCATGGTCTGGAGTGACGGCTCGCCGCGCTACACCGTCCCGTTCGCGTACGATCAGTGGTTGCCATCGAATCTCGGTGGAACGGACGCGCAGGGCGTGGCTGGCATCGAATCGTTCTTCCCGCGCAGCGGCAACGGTTCAGCCGTGATGAAGATCGAGCAGTGGAACGGCAGCTCGGCGGGCAAGGCCGATCTCGAGTACTTCTTCGGCGGCCAGTATCTCTCCCCGTTCTCGCTCGGCTCGCTCGACGGCGCGAGCTACGATTTCTACCGCGACGCTCAGAGCACGGTAGCCGCGAACCAGAATCCTGCGCTCCGCTTCTACGTCGACGCGGACGGTAGCGCGGCGACGACGGGCGATCGCGGCTACCTGATCTACGAGCCGGTGTACAACGGCAACGCCGCGCCTGCCCCGGACGTCTGGCACACGGAGCTGATCGGCGCGTCCAGCAACTTCTGGTTCCGCCAGTTCACGCCGGGCGTGAGCGACTACACCGCGACCGGCAACGGCGCAGCGCTCTCGAGCTTCCTGAGCTACACCGCGCCGAACGGCGCGTCGCTCTCGGCCAACAGCATGGTGTTCGGGTTGAGCACCGGGATCGGCAGCGGCTGGACCGCCGATGCAAGCTGGTTCGGCGCCGTGGACAACGTCAGCGTCACGGTGAACGGCAGCACGACGACCTTCAACTTCGAGACGGTCCAGGCGCCGTGCGTCACGACGCCCGAACCGGTGACCCTCGCCCTCGTCGGCGGCGGCCTGCTCGCGCTCGCCGCTGCCGCGCGCCGACGCCGCACCGCCTAACGACGGCGTCCCCTGGCGCGGGCGTGGCCGGAGCGGTATTCACAGCTCCGACCCCGTCCGCGCCTCGCGCCCCCGCCCATGCGCCTCTCTCTCGCGCTCGTCGCCCTCGCTGGACTGACCGCCTGCGGCCGCCGCGACCACTCCGACGTGAAGCTCTCGTTCGACTCCACCGCGGCCGCCGCCGCCGCGCACGAGCCGCTCGGCCCCGGCGACGAGCGCATCACGAGCACCGACGGCGCGGTCATCCTCTCGCTCGTCGGCGACTCGGTGCGCATGCAGCTCTCCGACTCCCTGCGCCGCAGCGTCCAGCAGTCGCTCGACACCGCGGGCAAGAGCGGCTTCGCCGGGATGATCACCCGCTCCGTGAGCGGCGTGGTGGGCAACGCGCTCGGCTTCGTCGTGCGCATCCCCGTGCGCGACATCGACGAGATCAGCGCCAACGACGGCGAGATCGACATCTCGTCGAAGGGCGGACAGAGCCACTTCCGCACCAGCGGCTCCAACAACCGCGGCGGCCAGCACTCGCGCTTCGCCCCCGCCGACGCCGAGCGCTTCGTCGCCGCGGTGAAGGCGCGCAAGGCGGAGCTCGCGCGTTAGGCGCGGCGGATCCCCGCCTCCGGCGTCCACGCGCCGAGCTCCACGAGATCCACCACGCGTGCCGCGTCGCCGGCGCGCACCGCGTCCGGCCACGCGCGCTGGTGCGTGGCGACGACGAGCTGCGTGAACGACGCGCTCTCCGCCGCGAGCAGCGCGAGCAGCCGGGCGGCGTGCGCCGCATCCACCGACGCGAGCACGTCGTCCAGCACGACGATCGGCGGCGCCCCGCCGCGCGACGCGTACTTCGTCGCCGCGAGCCAGAAGCAGAAGCCGAGCGTGTCGAGGTGCGACTCGCTGAAGTACGCCTGCGGCGGCACGTCGGCGAGCGCGCCGAACGCCGCGTCCTGGTGCAGCGAGCGGCGCCGCTTCTCGTCGAGCCGCAGACGGCCGATCCGCAGCCCTTCCTCGGGGTGGAGCGCCTCGTACAGGCGGTTGCACTCGTCGCGGATCGCGTCGAGCGTCTCCTGCACGAACGCGGTGCGCTCGCGGCGCACGAGCAGCAGCACCGCCTGCAGCCGATCGTGGGCCGCGCGCGCGTCGTGCAGCTCGTCGCGACGCGCCACCACCTGATCGTACGCCGCGCGCACCGCGTCCGCGCGGCCGATCTGCCGCTGCAGCTTCCCCGCGCGGCCCACCGCGAGGTCGCGCAGCGCCGCCGCCCGCTCTGCCAGCGCGGCCACGTCGTCGTCCGCCGCCGTCGCCGCGGCCGCGTCGCGCAGTCGCGTCGCGGCATCGCGCACGGGTGCGTCGAGCCGGTCCACCGTGAGCAGCCCGGCCAGCGCGCATGCCGACCCCGCGCGCCGCGCGTGTGTCGCCGCGATCGACGCGCGCGCCGTCGCCGCGTCACGCTCCGCGCTCTCGAGGCGCGCCGCCGCGCCCGCGAGCTCCTCCACGCGCGCGAGCCGCTCGGCGAGCCGCGCGCGCAGCGCCGCGGCGTCCACCGCGCGCTCGCACACCGGACACGCCTCGGCATCGGGGCCGAGGAGCGCGTACACCTCGCGCAGCACCACCGCCAGCTCGCGCGTCGTGCCGGCGCGCTCGAGCCGATCGAGCGCCGCGCGCGCGTCGTCCACCGCGGCCTGCGCCTGCTCGACACGGCGCGACGCGTCGGCGAGCGTCGCGTCGTCGTGCTGCAAGCGCTCGGCGGCGCGAGCCACCGCGTTCGCGCGCTCGGACTGCGCGTGCAGCGCGTCGAGCTGCGCGGCGTCCTGCGCCCGCGCCCACGCTTCCGCGGACTCCGACGGGCGCTCGGCGGCGATCCACATCTCTTCGAGTGCACGCTCCGCCTGCGCGAGCGCGCCGTCGAGCGACTTCGCGGCGTTCGCCGCGTCGCGCGCGGCGGCAGCGAGCGACGCCTCGCACGACTCGACCTGCGCGACGTCGATGAACCGCTCGATCACCGCGTATCGCTCGCTCGGCTGCGCGTCGACGAGGCGTACGAGCCCCGCGCGCCGCAGCACGTGCACCGGCGGGCCGCTCCACGCCGGCACGCCGACGACCCGGTCGCCCTTCAGCACCGCGCTCCACTCGCCGCGGCCGGTGCGGACCGCGACCTCCACGTCCTCCACGCGTGCGCCCGCGGCGACGAGGTGCTTCGCGTTCGTCGAGCTGCGATCGTCGATCGATCCGCGGCTCGCGTTGCACACCGCGTCGATCGCGTCGACGAGCGACGACTTGCCGGCGCCGTTCTCGCCGAACAGCAGCACGAGCGGACGCGACGCGTCGAGCGAGATCTCGGTGTCGCCCGTGGCGCCGCGGAAGCGGCGGAGGCGCACCGCGGCGATGCGGTCGCGGGCGTCGGGCTCAGTGCGCACGCAGCGCCCGCGTCGGATCCACGCGCGCCGCGCGACGTCCCGGCACCCACGCCGCGACGAGTGCCACCACCCCGAGCACCGCCGCCACGCCCGCCAGCACGCGCGGGTCGGTCGGCGATACCTCGTACAGCATCGCGCGCAGCACGCGTGTCGCCCACGCCGCGCCCACGCCGCCGATCACGATCCCGGCCGCGACGAGCCGCCCGCTGCGCCCGACGACGAGCCGCAGCACGTCGCCGCGCGTGGCGCCCAACGCGACGCGCACCCCGAGCTCCGGCGTGCGGCGCGTGACGCCGTAGCTCACCACGCCGTAGATCCCCGCCGCCGCCATCACGAGCGCCGACGTGGCGAAGACGCCGAGCAGCACGGCGTAGAACCGCTGCCGCGTCAGCGACTCCGACATCAGCCCGCGCATCGTCGTGATCTGATCGACGGGAAGCGTCGCGTCGACCGTCCGGATGGCCGTGCGCACGGCCCCCGCGAGCGCGGCGGCGTCGCCCGCGCCGCGCACGACGAGCTTCACGTACGGGGCCGGCGCCGCGGCGAACGACTGATAGATGTGCGGCGGCGCGGGCTGGTCGAGCGCGAGCCCCTTCGCGTCGCCCACCACGCCGACGATCGTGCCGCGCTGCGTGCCGTAGAACTCCACGACGTGCCCGATCGGATCGCGGCCGGGAAAGAAGCGCCGCGCGAGCGCCTCGCTCACGACGATCGAGCCGCGGTCGGCGGCCGCGTCGTCGGCCAGCAGCCGGCCGCGCCGCAGCGGGATGCCTAACGTGCGGAAGTACTCCGCCGTCGTCGCGGTGAACAGCGTGACGTCCCCGGCCTGCCGCTGCGGTGTCGGCCCGTCCACGACGGAGATGGTGCCGAGGTCCCCCGCGGCGAGCGGCGTGCCGCTCGATACGGCGGCCGCCGTGACGCCGGGAATGGCGCGCGCACGCTCGAGCACCGTCTGCGCGAACCGGCGCGTCGGCTCCTCGCCCGCGTGGCGCGTGCCGCGCAGCTCGATCTGCGCGACGAGCACGCCGTCGGGCTCGAACCCCGGATCACCGCGCACGAGACGCGCGAAGCTCGCGCCGAGCAGCGCCGCGCCGACGAGCAGCATCATCGTGAGCGCGACCTGCGCGACGACGAGCACGTCACCCGCGCGCCGCCGCTCGCCGCCGATCTCCACGACGTCCGCCGCCTCCTTCAGCGCGGCGGGCGACGCGCGCCGCACGCTCTGCAGCGCCGGCGCGAGCCCGAACGCGATGCCGGTGAGCACGCTGGCCAGGAGCGTCGCCGCGAGCACGCGCGCGTTCACGCCGATCGTCGAGACGTGCGGCAGCTCGTCGCCGCCCAGCGCCACGAGCAGCGGCACGCCCACGTACGCGAGCGCCACGCCGAGCGCGCCGCCCGCCAGCGCGAGCAGCACGCTCTCCGTCAGCAGCTGCCGCACGAGCCGCCCGCGCCCGGCGCCGATGGCCAGCCGCACCGCCACCTCGCGCCGTCGCGCGACCCCGCGCGCGAGCTGGATGTTCGCCACGTTCGCGCACGCGACGAGCAGCACGAACACCACCGCGCCGGTGACGAGCAGCAGCGGCCGGCGCGCCTCGCCCACGAGCTGATCGCGCAGCGGGATCACCACCGCCGCCACGCCGCTCCACGATTCCCCCTCGTTGCGCTCGAGTCGTGCCGTCGTCACGTCGAGCCGCGCCATCGCGTGCGCGGGCGTGACGCCCGGGCGCAGACGCGCCACCGTCCAGTAGCCACCGTACGGCCGGTGCGTCGTCTCCTCCGCGCCCGCGGCGGCCGGCGTGGCGAGCGCACGCCACAGCTGCGCGCTCTCCGGGAAGCGGAACGCGCGCGGCATCACGCCGACGATCGTGTGCGGCGTGCCGTCCAGCACCACCGTGCGCCCGATCGCCGACGGGTCCGCGCCGAAGCGCGACGCCCACAGCGCGTAGCCGAGCACCGCGACCGGCGGCGCGTCGGGCCGCGCGTCGTCGCGCGTGACCGCGCGCCCGAACAACGGCGCGGCGCCGAGCAGCGGGAAGAAGTTGGGCGTCACGCTCACCGCGATCACGCGCTCCGGATCGCCGCGGCCGCTGAGCACCGGGTCCCCGCCGCGGTACCCGGCCACGTCCTCGAACGCGTCGCGCTGCGCGGCCCACACGTCGAACGCGAAGCGCGACGCGGTGCCGTATATCGTCGCGCCGGCGCGCCGCGCGCGCGGGATCGGCCCCACGCCGACGAGCTGCTCCGGGTCGCGAAACGGCAGGGAGCGTAGCAGCACGCCCTCGACGACGCTGAAGATCGCGGTGTTCGCGCCGATCGCGATCGCGAGCACGAGCACCGCCACCGCCGTGGCGGCGCGGTTCGCGGCGTGCGTGCGCACGGCGAAGCGGAGGTCCTGCCAGAGGGAGCGCATGCCGTGGCCTCGCGGTGGAACGTGGTCGGTGCCTAACGGTCGCCGGGCGCGCGCCTCGGCCAGCCGCTCGAGCAGGCCGTGCGCGACGACGTCGCCGAGCGCGCGCACCCAGAATCGGACGCGTGCCGGACGCGACGGCGACGTGGCGAGGAAGTCGCGCCGCTGGTCCTGGAACGCCTCGCGCAGCGCCTCCTCGAAGCGCGCGCGGAACGCCGGCGGATAGAGCCGCAGCAGCCGCGCATACCAGGCGGGGCTCATGCGAGCCGCGGCCGTGCGCCGGACGCGCCGGCGACGAGTCGCGCGAGCCGGTCCATCTCCGCCGCGACGACGCGACCGCCGAGCGGCGTGAGGCGGTAGTAGCGTCGGCGCTCGTCGTCGCGCTCGGGCGCGGGCCGTCGCGCCGATTCCACGACGAGGCCGTCGTCGACGAGCCGCTTCAGCGTGCGGTACAGCGCGCCGGGCTGCAGCCGCACCGCCCCCTCCGAGCGCAGCGATGCGTCCTGCATGATCGCGTAGCCGTGCCGCTCCCCGTCGCGCAGCGCGAGGAGGATCATCAGCACGTCGGCCTTGAGCGGCAGGTGCCGTCGGAGTATGGACGAACTGTCCATAGTGTGCCGCTACGCTACCGGCCGCGGCGCGCGAGGTCAAGGGTGCCGTCCACGAGCGCTTCCCAGTCCCGCTGCGTCATCGCGCCCTGCGCGATCCGCTCGGCGAGCGCGTCGCGCTGCTCCGCGGCGACGACGCCTTCCGCGACGAGCCGCGCGGTGACGCGGCGCGCGAGCTCCCGCGCCGGCGCGACGCGCTCGCCGCCGTCCGTCACCGTGTCTCGCGCGCGAGGCCGTGCCGCGCGAGCCACCTGCCGGCGAGGTCGATCCACCCGCCGAGATACGGATCGCCCGGCGCGAGACCGAAGCCGTGCCGCCCCGCCTCGTAGACATGCAGCTCGACCGGCACGCGCGCGGTGCGCAGCGCCTCGTAGAGGTGGATCGAGTTCTCCACCGGCACCGTCGCGTCGTCGCTGCTCGCCACGATGAACGCCGGCGGCGTCTCGCGCGTCACCTGCGTCTCGTTCGAGAACAGCCGCAGCATCGACGAGTCGGGCGACGTGCCGAGGAGGCTCGTGCGCGAGCCGCGATGTACGAGCGGGTCGAACATCGTGACCACCGGATAGACGAGCACCATGAAGTCGGGACGCGCGCTCACCGTGTCGCTCGCGCCGACGCGCGCCTGCGTGCCCGCGTAGTGCGTCCCCACCGACGACGCGAGATGCCCGCCCGCCGAGAAGCCGACGACGCCGATGCGGTGCGGGTCCACCTTCCACTCCGCGGCGCGGGCGCGCGCGATGCGCACCGCGCGCAGCCCGTCGTCGATCATCGCCGGGTAGTGGTAGCGCGGCCCGAGCCGGTACGTCGCGACGAACGCGGTGACGCCGAGCGTGTTGAGCCAGTGGGCCACCGCGACGCCCTCCTTGCCCGTCGCGAGGTGCGAGTAGCCGCCGCCGGGGAAGATCACCGCCGCGGCGCCGGTCGCGCGGTCGGCGGGGGCGGGGAAGACCGTTAGGCCGGGCCGGTCGACGCTCGAGTCGCCGACGGCGCCCGGTGCGCCCGCGGGCCACAGCGGGATCACCTGCGCGTCGCGCGGCACGAACGTGTCGGCGGGAGCGACGTCCTTCTGGACGGGCTGCGCGGCGGCGGCGCCGGCGAGCAGAGCGAGAGCGGCGACGGAGGCGAGGGCGCGATGCATGACGATTATCTTGATCGGAGGACGATCGCTTCGCCATCTCGCACCGGGGATTCGTCGATGTTCCGCCTCCGCCTCGCACTCGTCGCGACTTTCGTGGTCCTGCCCGCGGCCGGGCACGCCCAGGCCCGACCGCAGGCCGAATGGCCGCTGCCGCCGCTGAAGACGCAGAAGCCGCCACTCCACGCGAAGCACTGGCTCGCCATCACCGGCAAGCCGCTGAGCGCGACCGCGGGGGCGATGATGTTCCAGAAGGGCGGCAACGCCGTCGACGCGGCGGCCGCGATGCTCGCCGCCGGATGCACCATCTGGGACACGCTCTCGTGCGGTGGCGAGACGCAGGCGCTGATCTACGACCCGCGCCAGAAGAAGGTGATCGGCATCAACGCGTTAGGCGTCGCGCCGAGCGGCGCCACGCCCGAGTACTACCGCTCGCGCGGCTACCGCTACCCGCCGGAGTACGGCCCGCTCGCCGCCGTCACGCCGGGCACGCCCGGCGGCTTGATGACGATGCTCGCCGAGTACGGCACGCTGTCGCTGAAGGACGTGCTCGGCCCCGCGATCCAGCTCGCCGACGGCTACCCGATCGAGGCGCAGCTCGCGCGGACGATCGAGCAGTACCGGGACACGATCAAGCAGTGGAAGGTCGCGCCGTCGATCATGCTCCCGCACCGCGGCGAGAACTGGGAGGCGCCGCAGCCCGGCGAGATCTTCGTGCAGAAGGATCTCGCCGCGACGTGGCGCAAGCTCGTCGAGGCCGAGCAGCAGGCGCTGCGCGCGGGGAAGACGCGCAAGCAGGCGATCTACGCCGCGTACGACCGCTTCTACAAGGGCGACATCGCGCGCGAGATCGTGCGCGGCACGCGCGACGACGGCGGGCTGTTCACGATGGAGGATCTCGCGACCTGGAAGGTCCGCATCGAGGAGCCGGTGAGCACCACCTACAAGGGCATCACCGTCTACAAGCTCCCGTTCTGGCAGCAGGGGCCCGCGATGCTGCAGGCGCTCAACATCCTGGAAGGCGTGGACCTGAAGTCCATGGGCTACAACTCGCCGCGTTACATCAACACCGTCTATCAGACGCTGAGCCTCGCGTTCGCCGACCGCGACTTCTACTACGGCGACCCGTACGTCGCCCCCGAGGAGCCGGCGAAGGGGCTGCTGTCGAAGGCGTACGCGAAGACGCGCCTCGCGCAGCTCTCCTGGGACCGCAACGACCCGAACGTGAAGCCCGGCGATCCGTATCCGTTCCAGGGAGGGCAGAACCCGTTCACGGATCTGCTCGCGAGGTGGACGGTCGTGCCCGCGCCCGACACGCTGAAGCGCTCGGGCCAGCAGGACAAGCCGGTGCCTAACGATTCGGCGTTCTTCGACTCCTTCTACGCCGGCACGACGTCGATCGAGGCGGCCGACTCGGCGGGGTGGGTGGTGTCGGTCACGCCGAGCGGCGGATGGGTGCCGGCGGTGATCGCGGGGCGCACCGGAGTCGGGCTGAGCCAGCGCGCGCAGAGCTTCGTCACCGACGCCACCGACGGGCCGTTCAACGTCATCGCGCCCGGCAAGCATCCGCGCGTCACGCTCACGCCGACGCTCGCGCTGAAGGACGGCGCGCCGTACCTCGCGTTCGCCGTGCAGGGCGGCGACTCGCAGGACCAGAACCTCCTGCAGTTCTTCCTGAACGTCGTCGAGTGGGGGATGACGCCGCAGCAGGCCGTCGAGGCGCCGAACATCAACAGCTACCAGATGCGCTCTTCGTTCGGCGCGCACGAGTCGCGCCCCGGCCGCATCCTCGTCGCGAGCTCGACGCCGCAGTCGGTGCGCGACGCGCTCGTGCAGATGGGCTACACGCTCGAGGTGGAGGCGCGCACCTCGGGACCGATCAACGCCATCCTGTTCGACCGCGCGCACCGCTCCATGTGGGGCGGCTCCAGCAACCACGGCGAGGACTACGGGATCGCGTGGTAGGCAGAGAGAGCGTGGAGCGTGGAGCGTGGAGCACGCATTGTGCGAGAGGAAGCCCTCTCCGCTCCACGCTCCACGCTCCACGCTCATCATGAACGTGACTCATCACCCCGACGCGCGCCGCTTCGTCGTCGACCTTCCCGACGGGCCCGCCTATCTCGCGTACGAGCCGCTCGGCCGCGACACGCTCGATCTCCAGCACACCATCGTCCCCGAGGCCGAGCAGGGGCAGGGCGTCGGCACCGCGCTCGTCGAGGCGGCGTTCGAGCACGCGCGCGCGAACGGGCTGCGCGTCGTGCCGAGCTGCCCGTTCGTCGAGGAATGGCTCGGCGACCACCCCGAGCAGCTCGACGTCGTCGCGAGCGGCGAGTAGGCGTTAGGCACCGGCGCACCATGGCCACCGCCACGCTGTTCACGCCGATCGAGGTCGGCGGCGTCAGGCTCGCGAACCGCATCGTCATCGCGCCGATGTGCCAGTACTCCGCGGTCGACGGCTGCATGACCGACTGGCACCTCATCCACCTCGGCCACCTCGCGCTCTCCGGCGCGGCGCTGCTCACGATCGAGGCGACCGCGGTGGTCCCCGAGGGGCGCATCACGTACGCCGACGTCGGCCTCTGGTCCGACGAGACCGAGGAGGCGATGGGGCGCACGCTGGAGAGCGTCCGCCGCTGGTCGCGCATGCCGATCGCCATCCAGCTCGCGCACGCCGGGCGCAAGGCGTCGAGCGAGGTGCCGTGGAAGGGCGGCGCACATTTCCCACCCGACCACCCGAACGGCTGGCAGACGGTCTCCGCGTCGGCCGTGCCGTACGACGAGCGCTCGTACGCGCCGACCGCGCTCGACGCCGAGGGGCTCGCACGCGTGCGCGACGGGTTCGTGGATGCGGCGCGCCGCGCCGCGCGGCTCGGCATCGACGCCGTGCAGCTCCACGGCGCGCACGGCTACCTGCTGCACCAGTTCCTGTCGCCGCTCGCCAACCAGCGCGACGACGAGTACGGCGGCTCGCTCGAGAACCGCATGCGCTTTCCGCTCGAGGTGTTCGACGCGGTGCGCGCGGCGTTCCCGGCGGAGCGCGCGGTGACCATGCGCGTCTCCGGAACCGACTGGGCGGACGGCGGATGGGACGTGGAGCAGACGATCGCGTTCGCGCGCGCGCTCGAGGCGCGTGGCTGCGCCGCGGTGCACGTCTCCAGCGGCGGCCTCACGCCGCACCAGCGCATCCCCGTCGGGCCGAGCTATCAGGTCCCGCTCGCCCGCGCCGTGAAGCAGGCCACGTCGATGCCCGTCGTCGCGGTCGGGCTCATCACGGACTTCGAGCAGGCCGAGGCGATCGTCGGCACCGGCGACGCCGACATCGTCGCGATCGCGCGCGCCATCCTGTACGACCCGCGCTGGCCCTGGCACGCCGCCGCCCACTTCGGCGCCCGCGTCCGTGCGCCGAATCAGTACCTGCGCTCCCAGCCGCGGCAGTTCCGCGACCTGTTCGACATGGGCGAGTGAGGCGCGGAGGGCGCGGAGAACACCATTGAACCGCAGAGGGCCGCAGCGGGCCGCGGAGAACGGCAACTGCTTTTTCTTACCACAGAGGACACGGAGGACACGGAGGAGAACCCTTTCAAAAGCGTGGGTTTCCTCTGTGTCCTCCGTGTCCTCCGTGGTTCAATACGAAGAGGCAGTCCTCTGCGGCCCTCTGGGGTTCGATCCGAGCAGCCCGTCAGTGCAGAAGGCTTGCAACCCGGCGCCGCGAGGCGCGTATGTTCGAGGGAGGGCCAGCTCCCGCCCTCCTGCGCTCCTGCCCTCCTGCCCTGTCATGGCCACGTACACCGAAGAGATCAGCGTCGCCGGCGGCAAGCTGAAGTCGACGCTCAAGAGCATCCTCCGCGAGGGGAACGTCCGCCGTGTCGTGATCCAGAATTCGAGCGGCCGTACGCTGCTCGACGTGCCGCTCGCCGCGGGGATCGTCGGCGCGGCGCTGCTGCCGTTCTGGGCGGCGATCGGCGGCATCGCGGCGCTCGCCGCCGACTTCAAGATCCTCGTCGTGCGCGACGTCGTCGGCCCGCCGGCGCCGATGCCTAACGACGCGCGCCGCCAGTAGCCGCCGTCGGTCGTCCCGGCGCGCGTCCTTCCGTCACCGGGGCGCGGCACCCCGTCACGGCGAGTGGCGGCGTGCCTCCCGGCGACGCGCATCGGCGGGGCACATTCGCGGGCGTGCAGCACCGTGCCGCCCTCGTTCCCCACACGCCCGCTCCGTGCGCATCGCCATTCTCGCCGCCCTGCTGGTCGCCGCGCCGCTCGCCGCGCAGGCACCCTCCGACGACGCCGCGTCGCTCATCGCCGCCGAGCGTGGCTTCGCGCGCCTGTCTGCCGACTCGGGGACGTGGCTCGCGTTCCGGACGAACCTCGACGCCCGCTCGATCATCTTCCAGCCCCGCGCGACCGACGCGCAGGCGTGGTACGCCGCGCATCCGCCGCGCGACGGGATGCCGCCGCAGGGCACGCTGTTCTGGACCCCCGCGCACGTCGGCGTCTCGTCCTCGGGCGACCTCGGGTTCTCCACCGGGCCGTACCGGTTCGAGCGGCTCGGGCGCGACACGGTGCGCGCCGGCGGCGTGTTCGCGAGCGTGTGGGGACGGCGTCCCGGCGAGCCGTGGCGCGTGCTCGTCGACCTCGGCGTCGGCGGCACGGCGGTGCCCACGGTCGACCCCGAGCGTAGCGTGCGCGTCGCGGCCGCCGGCCAGCCGTCGCGCGCGACGAGCGACGCGAGTCTCGCCGAGGTGCTGCGCGTCGACAGCGCGCTCGGCGCGCGCTTCGCCGATCCGTCGTCGCCGGACGGGCTCGTGGCGCGCACCGCGGACGACGCGGCGCTGCTGCGCGACGGCGTCGGCGCGCGCATGGGGCGTGACGCGGCGCGTTCGATCGCGGAGGCCGCCGGCGCGAGCTATCGGTCGACGCCGATCACCGGCACGGTCGCGCGCGCGGGCGACCTCGCGTACACGTACGGCACCTACACGCGCGTCGCGGGCGATGCGGTCCAGGCGGGCAACTACCTGCGCGTGTGGCGGCGCGACGCGGCGGGGTGGCGGCTCGTGCTCGACGTCGCGTCGCCGGTGCCGAAGGGCGCCTGACGTTAGGCGCTCAGCCGAGCGCGTCGAGCAGCTGGCGCGCGGCGACGAGATCGGGCGTGTCGAATCCCTCGGTGAACCAGGCGTAGACCGGCGCGAGCTGCTCGTGCGCGCGCGCACGGTCGCCGCGCGCGAGCCACACGCGCGCGGCGCTCGTCGCGGCGCGCAGCTCGAGCGACCTCGCATCGCGTGCGCGGGCGTCGGCGAGCGCGCGCTCGAAGGACGCGTCGATCTCCGACGCGTCGCCGCCGAGCGCGTGCAGCGCCTCGCCGCGCAGCCGCTCCAGCTCCGAGTCCCAGTAGTGGTCCGCCGTGCTCGCGGAGCACTCCAGCCCCTCCGCCGTCGCGGCGAGCACGTCGTCGACGCGGTCTGCATGCAGGCACGCGTCGGCGAGGATGGCGAGGAACTGCGGCCGCGCGACGAGCGAGCCCGCGGCGAGCTGCCCCGCGAGGCTGCCGCGGATCTCGGCGATCCCCTCGTCCACGTCTCCACGTATCGCGACGGCCCACCCGTGCAGCACCGCGCCCCACGCGCGTGTCGTGACGATGTCCCGCTCCTGCGCGATGGCGAGCACCGTCTCCGCGTACCGGAACGTGTTGGGCACGTCGTTGCGGAACTGGTGGATGAACGCGCCGAACAGCGGCGCGAAGCCGCGGGCCTCCGGATGCGGGACCCGATCGGCCAGTGCCTGCGCCGCGTTCACCTCGCGCAGCGCCTGATCGGGGTAGCCGAGCACCCACAGCGTCCGCGCCTTCTCGGCGCGCATGCCGACGCCCGGCTCGATGAGGATGGAGACGAACGCGGGGGCGAGCTCGATGCCGTAGGCCGCGAGTCCCCGCTCGAAGCAGGCGAGCGCCGCATGGTGTCGGCCGAGGTGGTGCAGCGTGATGCCGAGCACCTCCTGCGCGATGACGATCATGGCGCGGTCGCCGACGCGCTCGGCGAGCCGTAGCGCCTCCTCGCCGATCGAGAGCGCGACGTCGAGCTTTCCGGCGACGATGTTATACGTCACGACGCCGCCCAGCACGCCGAAGAACTCCGGCCGCTCGCCGAGCTGCTGCCACAGCGCGTGCGCCCGCCCGTAGGCCCGGGCGACTTCCGGTGCCGCCGACCCCTGGAGCGCGGCGAGCGACGTCGCGAGCACGCTCTGGAGCAGCATCTCGCGCTCGGCGCGCTCCGGCGTGTCGGGAAGCTGCGCGAGGAGCTGCAGCGCGCGGCGCGACAGCGCCACGGCCTCCTGGCTCGCGAAGACGCGCGCCGCGTTCTGCGCGGCGACGAGCATGTGCTCCGCCGCGTGGCGCGTGTCCCGCGCCGCCTCGAACAGTGCGGCGAGATCGCTCGCGATCTCCCCGCTGCGCGCGCCGTATGCGTCGCCGAGCGCCCGCGCGGCGCGCTCGCTGAGCGAGACGCGGCGCGACGGCGTGAGCGCCGCGTAGAGCGCGTTCTGGTAGAGCACGTGCACGAAGCGATAGCGCACGTTGAGCGCGCCGTTAGGCAGCTCGTGCTCGCGCGCGCGCGCTTCACGAACCCGTACACGTGCTCCAGCGTCTCCAGCCGCTCCTCGACGTCCGCGGGGTCGGTGCCCGTGAGCGCGGCGACGATGGCCGAGTCGAACTCGTAGCCCTGGACGCCCGCCGCCGTGAGCAGCCGCCGATCGTCATCGCCGAGCTGCTCGATCTTCCGCTGGATCATGCCGCGAATCGACTCCGGCAGCTCGACCTCGACGACGGGCGTCGGCCGCGCGAGCGTCCACCGCTCGTCGGCGCTCGCGACGACGCCGCGCGTGCGCAGGTAGCGCAGCAGGTCCGCCATGAACAGCGGGCTGCCGTCCGTCTTCGCGTGGATCAGCGCGGCGAAGTCGGGTGGGAAGTCGTGCCCCGGGAACTCCAGGCGCAGGTACTGCTCGACGTCGCCCACCGTCAGGAACTCCAGCGCGAGCTCGTGGCACAGCCCGCGCGCCTGCAGGTCGAGCTTGAGCTGCGCGAACGGGTGCCTGCCCAACAGCAGCTCCGCGGGCCGCACCGTGACGACGATGAGCAGGCGCATCGCGTCGAGCCGCGCGGCGAGATACGCCAGCACGTCGACCGTCGACGCGTCGGCCCAGTGCAGATCGTCGAGGAACAGCACCACCGGCGAGGTGCGCGACAGCTCGTCGAGGAACGTCCCCAGCTCGCGCTTGAGACGCTCCTGCGAGCTCGCCTGCACGCTCATCAGCGCGCGTCCCTCGGACGAGTCCTCGGCCGCGGCGGGCGCGAGCTGGAGGTACCACGTGGGCGCGTGGCGTCGCATGAGCGCCGCGACCGTCGACGCGCCCGCGCCGCGCAGCATCGCGTCGAGCGCCTCGAGGATCGGCAGATACGCCTCGGTGCCCGCGAGACGTTCCGAGCAGCGGCCGCGCGCGATGCGACACGGCCGCGTGGCGCTCGCGACTTCCGCGAGGAACGCCTCGACGAGCGTCGTCTTGCCGATCCCCGGCTCGCCGGCGACGCTGAGCAGCGCGCCGTGCCCGCGCTCCGCGTCGGCCATCGCCTGGCGCAGCGCCGCGCGTTCGCCATCGCGTCCGACGGTGTGCCGCTCCGATGGCGCGTCGCGCCGCGCGGCGGCCGGCGTGGCGCCGAGCGTCAGGCCGGCGAGCGCCGCTTCCACCTCCGCGGCGGACGGGCGCTGCCGCGGCTCGCGCTCCAGCATCCGCGCGAGCAGCACGTCCAGCTCGCGCGGCACCGCGGGGTTCGCGGCCGTCGCCGTCGGCGCCGGTCCGGTGAGCATCGCGCTGAGCACGGCCACGTCCGACGCGTTAGGCATGGCCGCGAACGGGTGGCGGCCCGTCGCCAGCTCGTACAGCACCACGCCGAGCGAGAACACGTCGGTCGCGCCGGTGAGCGGCTCGGCGCACGCCTGCTCCGGCGACATGTAGCGCACCGTGCCGACGGCGCGGCCCGCCTGCGTCGGCGCCGCCTCCGCGCCCGTCGCGCGTCCGTCCTGCGCCGCGACGAGCCGCGCGATGCCGAAGTCGAGCACCTTCACGTAGCCGTCGGGCCGCAGCATCACGTTGTCCGGCTTGATGTCGCGGTGGATGATGCCGTCCGCGTGGGCCACGGCCAGCGCGCGCGCGATCTGCGCACCGATGCGCGCGACCTGCTCCACGGGCTGCGGGCGCGCGGTGAGCGGCCGCAGCGTGGTGCCGCCGACCAGCTCCATCGCGATGTAGCGCCCCGGCTCCGCCTCGCCGATCTCGTAGATCGTGACGACGTTCGGGTGGTTCAGCGCCGAGGCGGCGCGGGCCTCGCGCACGAACCGCTCGACCGCCGTCTCGTCGGCGGCGACGCGCGTCGGCAGCAGCTTGAGCGCGAGCTCGCGGCCGAGGCGGAGATCGCGTGCCCGGTACACCTCGCCCATCCCGCCCTGGCCGAGCGTCTCCTGGATCTCGTACGGGCCGAGCTGGATCCCGGGTGTGAGCATGTGATCCGGTGGACGGGCCGTGGTGCACGAATGACGCGCTAGCATTCCACCCGGTCGACGGCGCCGCTAGGGGCGAGCGAGAGGGCACCATCGGCGCGCCGCGCGGTACCATTCCGGCGCGGCCCGTCCGGCCGCCCGTCGCCGCTCGCGCCTCCGACGCCCCGCTCCCGTCCCATGCGCCTCGTTCTCCTCGCGACCCTCGTCGCCGCGTCCGCGTCCGCGTCTGCGACCGCGGGCGCCCAGCCCACCGTGCGCGGTACCGTGCGCACCGCCGACGGTGCGGGGGTGCTGGGCGCGACCGTGTGGCTCGTCGGCGCGCGCGCACCGGACGACTCCGCCATCGCCGCGACGACGGACGCGACCGGCGCGTTCCAGTTCGCGCTCCCGTACACCGCGTCGAGCGAGATCGTGGTGCGCCGGCGCGGCCTGCGCGACGCGCGCGCGCCGTTAGGCACCGTGGCCCGCACCAGGCGCGGCGTCGAGCTGCCCGCAGTGACGCTCGCCCCGGCCGCGCCGCCGCTCGTCACCGCGGTGGTGCCCGACACCGGCGCGTTCACGGGGAACGCGGCGCCGTTCTACCGGCGGCTGGTCGCGCGGCGCGGCGACTTCCTGACGCGCGGCGAGCTCGCGCGCCTGAAGCCGTCGCGCGTGTCGTCCGCGCTGCGCACGCTTCCCGGCGTGATGGTGGAGACGGCGAACGGCGCGTCGTACGTGCGGCTGCGCGGCAGTCGCTGCTTCGCGTCGCTGTGGCTCGACGGCGTGAACGTCGGCGGCGGCCGCTTCGACGTCGACGCGATCGCGCCGTCGTCGCTCGCCGGCATCGAGATCTACCCGTTCCCCACCGGGCTGCCGATCGAGTACCAGTCGTACGAGGGGACGTCGTGCGGCGTCGTCGCGTTGTGGACCCAGCGCGACGGCTTCGACGATCTACCGGAGCCCGCGACGGTCGCCGAGCCGTCGAGCGTGCGGCTCGCGTCGGAGGTCGACACGCCGGCGCGGCTCGCCGACGGCAGCACGTTCGCGCCGGGCTATCCGGCGGCGTCGCGCGCCGAGGGGATCGGCGGCCGCGTGCTCGTGGAGCTCGTCGTCGACAGCACCGGCGCCGTGGAGCGCGGCACCGTCGGCATCGTCGCCGCCGCGTCGACCGATCTCGCCGACCCCGCGCTGCGGGCCGCGTCGCGCCTGCGGTTCGTGCCCGCGCGGGACCACGGTCGGCCGGTCAGGCAGCTCGTGCACGTGGTGGCGGACTACCGGGTCTCCCAACCGCGCCGCCGTTAGGCAGCGTTGCCGTCAGATCGGCTCGGGCAGCGTGTCCTTGTCCGTCTTCGGCGGCTGGAGCACGAACTGGAAGCTCTGGATCACCTGCTGGCGGACGACGCGGCCGCTGCGCACGGCGGGGCGGAAGTGCATCCCCGGGATGGCCTCGCGCACCGCGGCCGCGAACAGCGGGTGCGTCGTGCCGATGACGTGGAGCGACCCGTTCTCGATGCGCCCCGCGGTGTCGACCACGAACTCCACCGTCACGCCGCCGGTGATGCCGGCGACGCGGAGCGCCTCGGGGTAGAGCGGCGCGACGGCGTCGGCCTGGCGCTCCACCTCGCGGTCGACGTCCACCGCCTGGAAGATGTGGTCGTCGCCGACGAGCGTGGTGGAGTCGGGGGCGGGAGGCGCCTCGAGGTCGCGGACCGCGCGGGCCAGCGCGTGGCCGGCGCCGTCCGCGGCGCCGAGCGACGTGCCCACCGCGTCCGCCACGCCGCGCTGGAGCGCCGGGTCGATCCCATGCCAGGCGAGCACGCCGCCGGGCAGCCCGTCGCCGCGCACCGCGTCGGACGGGGGATCGTTCCGCGGCAGCAGCGGAGCGAGGAAGATCACCTCGTGCGCCGGGCGGTCGTCCGCCTTGTCGCGCGGAAGGAGGCTGACGCCGGAGGCGATGGCGAGCAGCGCGTGCAGGCCCAGGCTCGGCGCGATCCACCAGGTCAGTCGCGCAGCGGAGCTATGTCGGCCCGAGATGGGGGCGAACTGCAGCGGACGCATGGCGGTGGGTGCCATCGGATGGCGGGCGGCGCCGACGGCCGCCCGTACTCGTTAGACGATAGCATTCGTCCCCCGGTTTCGCCCGTTGGACGACGGTCGTTCGTCACCGGGTCCTGCGACTCGTCACCGGCGACCCGGCGCCAGAAGAGACCCCGGCGCGCCGGCGCGAGTCATCCCTGCGTCAGCGCGCCGGGCGCGGGTTCGTGAGGTAGACCGACGCCGCGCCCGCGCGCGACAGCGCCGCCGACACCGACATCACGTCGGTCGGCGTCGCGGCGGCCGGCAGCCGCACGCGCACCACGTAGCGCGCGACGTAGGCGGGGCGGGGATACGTGCCGAGGCCCTCGACGTCGGACGTGCGCGTGACGCCGAACGCGGTCGTGTCGCTGCGCGTGACCTGCGTGCCGAGCTGACGGACGACCTCCGCCACGTTCTGCAGCCGCGTCTCCGCGCGTTGCGCCGCGAACTCCGGCCGGTCGGCGCCCGCCTCGAGGACGATCGCGAGGCTCGGCGGCTCGGCGCTCGGCTGGCCGGCGACCGCCTCGGCGATCTGGGCGTGGGCCGAGCGGGCCGCGACGAGGGCGGCGGCGAGCAGCGAGAGCGCGGCGGGCAGCGATCGGCGCATCGGCATGTGGACCTCCGGGGTCGGAGACGGCACCAGCGACGGAACGGCACGTAGTGTTGTCCAACATACGGCACGGGGCGGACCATGCACGAGTTCGTTCTTCGGGTCCCTCCGCACGACGAGGTCATGGTGCGTGGAAACTCACTCTTGACGTGCCGCGTAGGTGCGAATACTTTCGCACTGTGCGAAGGATTTCGCACTTGCCGGACGCCACCACGCACCGGACTGTCCCCTCATGCCGAACCCGCCGCCGCTCTCCGCGCTCACCCGCCGGGAGTCGCAGATCATGGAGATCCTCTTCCGCCGCGGCCAGGCCACGGCGGCCGAAGTGCTCGCCGAGCTGCCCGACGCGCCGAGCTACTCCACCGCCCGCAAGCTGCTCGAGATCCTGGAGGAGAAGGGATACGTGCAGCACGCGCAGGAGGGCCCGCGCTACGTCTACACGCCGGTCGTAGCGGCCGACGACGCGCGCAACTCGGCGCTCGAGCAGATGGTGCGCACGTTCTTCCACGGCTCGATCGGGTCCGCCGTGACGGCGCTGCTCGAGCTGCAGGGCCCGCAGCTCTCCGACGAGGAGCTCGACCGGATCGCCAAACTCGCCGAGCAGGCGAAGAAGGAGGGACGCTGAGATGACGGCACTCCTCGGGACGAAGCTGTGGGGCGACCTCGCGACGTCGATCGCGTTCAAGGGCGCCGTCATCCTCGCCGTCGCGTTCCTCGCGACGCGCCTCCTGCGCCGGCAGCCCGCCGCCGTGCGGCACTCGGTGTGGCTCGCCGCGCTGCTCGCCCAGCTCGCGACGCCGCTGTTGGGCGCCGTGCTTCCCGCCTGGCGCCCCGCGCTGCCGGCGTGGACGCTCACGGTCGGCCTGCATCGGGATGCCGGTGCGACGCAGCTCACGGTGCCGCTCGTCGGTGATCCCGCAGACTTGCCGGCGGACCTGACGGCGGGACGGACTCCTGCGGGACGAAACACTGCGGGACGTCCACCGCGGGACGAATACGTCGGGGAGCTTCCCGCCGCCGATCGTCCCGCCGTCAGTCATCCCGTCGTCGATCGTCCCGCCGTCAGTCGTCCCGCAGTTCTGCTGTTAGGCGTCTGGAGCGTCGGCGCCGGCCTCGTGCTGCTCTGGCTGGTCGCCGGGTCGTTAGGCGTGACGCTCATCGCGCGGCGCGCCGAGCGCGTGACCGACGGCGAGTGGCTCACGCTCGCGACGCAGCTGTCGAACGACATGGGGCTGCGCCGTCCCGTGGTGCTGCTGCGCGGCCGCGGGCTCGCGGTGCCGGTGACGTGGGGCGTGCTCGTGCCGGTCGTGCTGCTGCCGGTGGAGGCGGAGGACTGGACGCTCGAGCGTCGGCGCACGGTGCTGCTGCACGAGCTGGCGCACGTGCGGCGGCTCGACATGCTCTCGCAGCTCGCCGCGCACGTGGTGCTCGCGCTCTGCTGGTTCGATCCGCTCGTGTGGATCGGCGTGCGCGCGCTGCGCAGCGAGGCGGAGCACGCGTGCGACGATTGCGTGCTGCAGCACGGCACCGAGCCGTCGGCGTACGTGAGCGACCTGCTCGCGATCGTGCGTTCGGCACGGCCGACGCGCGTGCCGGCGCTCGCCGCGTTCGGCATGGCGCGCCCGAGCGAGTTCGAGGGACGCGTGCTCGCCATCCTCGATGCGCGCACGCAGCGCCGCACCGTGGGACGGCTCGCGAAGCTCGCGACGATCGCCGCCACGTTCGGCGTGGTCGCGCCGCTCGCCGCGATGCGTCCCGCCGATCCGACGACCGCGCGCCCGGCGCAGGAGAATGCGCCCGCGGCGCCGACGCACGAGTCCACCTCGACGTCGCCGCGCGCGCCGGCCAGCGCGTCGGGCAGCGCGTCGGCGAGTGCATCGGCGAGTGCGTCGGCCAGTACGGGCGGCGCATCGACGAGCGCGTCGATCCAGACGCGCGACGAGCCGCAGTCGAGCGTGGCGGTCAACACGAGCACGGCCACGAACACGAACGTCGTCACGAACGAGACGAGCAGCGTCACGAGCAATGTCACGAACACGCTGACGCGCGCGGCGATGAGCTTCCTGAACGGTCTGTCGCAGTCGGTGCAGTCGGCGCAGCCGCCGGTCGTGCACGTCGCGCCGCAGCCGATGCCCGCGCCGACCCCGACGCCGTTCATCTACGACGGCAACGGCCGCTTCCGGCTGCGCAACGAGGTGAGGGTGCGGACGCCGCGGCCGCCGCGCATGTACATCGGCAATCAGCCGCGCGCCGGATCGAGCGCCGCCGTGGTGCCGCTCATCGGCGCGCTCGGCGACAGCGACGTGCAGGTGCGCCGCGCCGCGGTGCACGCGCTCGGCGAGCTGGAGGATCCGCGCGCGGTCGAGGCGCTCATGCAGGCGCTCCGCCGCGACACCGACGCGAACGTCCGCGAGAGCGCGGCGTGGGCGCTCGGCCAGCTCGAGGACGCGAAGGCGGTGCCGGCGCTCGTCGAGGCGCTGCGCGGCGACCAGTCGCCGTCGGTGCGCAAGCAGGCGGCGTGGGCCCTCGGCCAGATCGAGGACAAGGGCGCCGTCGACGCGTTAGGCGCCGCGCTCCGCGACCAGAGCGTCGACGTCCGCCGCACCGCGGTGTGGGCGCTCGGGCAGATCGAGGACCCGCGCGCCGTGCCGCTGCTCACGCCGGGCCTCACGAACTCCGACGCCGAGGTGCGCAAGCAGAGCGCGTGGGCGCTCGGGCAGATCGAGAGCAAGGACGCGATCGAGCCGCTCGCCGCCGCGCTGAAGGACGGGGAGCCGAGCGTGCGCGACATGGCCGCGTGGGCGCTCGGTCAGATCGAGGACGCGCGCTCGGTGCCCGCGCTCAGCGCGGCGCTGAAGGACCAGTCGGCGACCGTGCGGCGCAAGGCGGCGTGGGCGCTCGGGCAGATCGAGTCGCCGACGGCGGTGAATGCGCTCGTCGCCGCGCTCTCCGACGACGACCGCGACGTCCGCAAGACGTCCGCGTGGGCGCTCGGCCAGATCGAGGATCCCGCGGCCAGCACGGGGCTCGCGACGCTCGCGCGCTCCACCGATCCGGAGATGCGGCGCGTCGCGGTGCAGGCGCTCGCGCACATCGGCGGGGCGAACGCCGTGGAGGCGCTCGTCGCGCTCCTGAAGGACCCCGATCCGGAAGTTCGGCGCGCGGCGGTGGCGGCCCTCGGCCGCCGCTGACGCCGACCGAAGGGACTGCCTAACACCGGCCGACTCCGGGACTCCTTCCTCGAGGCCGACATGTCCGAGCCGCAATCCGGCGGGCGCAGGCGCGCCCGCCTCGCCCCCGGCGCGCTCGCCGTCGCAGCGGTGCTGGCGTCGGTGCTCCTCGTCGTGCTGGCGCGCACGCCACGCGCGCGCGCCGCGGTCGTCACGGCGGAGGGCGCGCTGCCTAACGGCGCCCTCGACCCGCGCCGCGTCGACGCGTTGCTCGCCGCGGTGCGCGGCACCGGGCCGGTGGCGTGCGAGCTCGCGGTGCGCACCGTCTCCGGCCGCAACTGGAACGGGCGCGGCGGCGATCCGACGAGCGCCGACACCGCGGCGCGGTCGCTCGTCGACGATGTCGTCACGATGAACGCCGACGCGTCGTCGGTGCCGTCGCTGCGCGCCGCGCTCGGCGACGCCGACGCCTGCGTGCGGCGCGTCGCCGCGCCGCTGCTCGGCCGCGTCGACGACCAGGCGGCGACGGACGCGCTGCTCGCCGCGCTCCGCGACGCGTCGGCACCGACGCGGGTCGCCGGGGCGACCGGGCTCGCGTACGGCGGCCGTCGTCGCGCGGCGGCGGCGCGCGACCCGCTCGTCGCTGCGCTGCGCGACGCCGACGCGGGCGTGCGCGCGGCGTCGGCGTGGGCGCTCGGGCAGCTCCGCGTGCCCGGTACGACGCCGCTGCTCGTGGCGGCGCTGCGCGACCGCGACGCGGCGGTGCGGCGCGCCGTCGCGGTCGCGTTAGGCAGCCTGGAGGACGCGGCCGCCGTGGACGCGCTCGTCGCCGCGCTGCGCGACGACGCGGATCCGCTCGTGCGGCAGGCCGCCGCCTGGGCGCTCGGGCAGATCAAGTAGCCCGCGCCGATCCCGATCACACCCGGCGCCTCGCGGCGTCTCGCCGGAGGCGCGTCCGCGAACGGCCGTCCCGGCCAGGAGAACCCTCCCATGACTCGGTTCCGCCGACTGCTCCCGGTGATCGCGACCGCGATCGCGTGCACGTCGGCCGCGTCGGCGCAGACGTCGGCGCGCCCGCCGCTGCGGATGGAGGCGCGCCCGCTCGCCGCGCCCGCATCGTACGCGCGCGTGAATCGCGGCGCACCGACGTACGCGCTCGTCAACGGGCGGTGGTGGGACGGCGCGCGGTTCGTGCCGCGCACGTTCTACGCGGTGGAGGGGATCCTGCGCGAGGCGCGACCCGCGCGCGTCGACAGCACGATCGACCTCGCGGGGCGCTGGGTCGTTCCGCCGTTCGGCGACGCGCACAGCCACAATCTGTACTTCGCCCGCGCGCGCATGGACTCGGTGCGCGACGCGTACGTGCGCGAGGGCACGTTCTACGTGCAGATCCTCGGCAACAGCGCGAGCAAGCTCGCCGCGGTGCGCGACCACTACAACACGCCGTGCGCGATCGACATCGTCGCCGCGAACGGCATCCTCACGCCGACCGACGGCCACGGGATCGAGGTGGCCGAGGCGCTCGCGTTAGGCTACCGCGACCCGTGGGCCGCGATCTACGACGCGCGCGCCGACACCGTGCGGCGGAGCCGTCTCGCCGAGGACGACCAGTACTGGCGGCTCGACGACGTCGCGGACGTGGAGGCGAAGTGGCCGCGCATCCTCGCCGCGAAGCCGGACCTCATCAAGATCACGATCATCGGCACGCCCGACGCGTCGGGGCAGCGGCCGTCGTGGCCGGAGCGCATGTGGTTCATGCGCGGGCTCTCGGAGGCGGTCGTGCGCGCGGTGGTGTCGCGCGCACATGCGGCGGGGCTACGCGTCGCGGCGCACATCGAGACGGCTCGCGACTTCGAGGTCGCGGTGCGCGACGGCGTCGACGTGATCGCGCACATGCTCGGCCCCGACTTCCGCGCCGGCGAGGAGACCGCGTACCGCATCGGCGACGACGTCGCGCGCATGGCGGCCGAGCGCGGCGTGGTGGTGGTGCCCACGGTCGCGATCACGCTCGACGTCACGCCCGACCCCGACGATCTCGCGCGCGTGCAGGCCGTGCAGCGCGAGAACCTGCGCCGCCTCGCCGAGCATGGCGTGCGCATCGCGATCGGGCGCGACGAGGTGTGGCACACCGCGCGCGAGGAGCTCGACGCGCTGCGCGGGCTCGGTGTGCTCGACACGCCGTCGCTGCTGCGTGCGTGGACGGAGACGCCGCGCACGATCTTCCCCGGCCGCCGCATCGGGCGGCTCGCCGACGGCTACGAGGCGAGCTTCCTCGCGCTCGGCCGCGACCCGCTCGCGAACCTCGACGCGGTGCGCGACGTCGCGATGCGCGTGAAGCAGGGATGCGTGCTGCCGTGAACGAAAACGTCAAAGATCCCACGAAACCATTTCGCTCGAGCGGCCGTCCAAGGTGACGCGACGAGCGACCGTAGGTGCGGCCGCTCACCGCCCGCCCGACCTCCTTCCTTCGGTGGATCGCATGCTGCGTCGTCTGACGTGCATCACTCTGGTGCTTCCCGCGCTGCTCGGCGCACAGCAGGTCGCGTCGAACCGCGGCACACCGCCCATCGCGTCGAGCGCGAACGGGGAGCCGGTCGCGGCGCGCGCGAGTGCCACCATCGCCTCCGCGGCGCGCGCACGACAGGCTCCGACGATCGATGGACGGGACGACGACGCCGCGTGGCGCGACGCGCAGGTGATCGACCAGTTCCTCGAGTACGATCCCAACCCCGGAGCCGAGACGCGCTTCAAGACCGAGGCGCGCGTGCTGTACGACGACAAGGCGCTGTACGTCGTGGTGCGCATGTTCGATCCCGCGCCCGACAGCATCGTGTCGCTGCTGAGCCGGCGCGACGTGCGCACGGCGAGCGAGCAGATCAAGCTGATGATCGACAGCTACCACGATCGGCGCACCGGCTTCGAGTTCTGCCTCAACCCGGCCGGCGTGAAGCGCGACTTCTACGTCTACAACGACAACAACGAGGACGTGACGTGGGACGGCGTGTGGGACGGCGTCGCGCGCGTCGACTCGACGGGCTGGGTGGCCGAGTTCCGCATCCCGTTCAGCCAGCTCCGCTTCCCGAAGGTACCGGAGCACACGTTCGGCCTCATGATCGTGCGCGACGTCGCGCGCACCGGTGCGCGCATCTCGTGGCCGCTCTACCGGCGCGATCGGCAGGGCTACATCTCGCAGGCCGGGGAGCTGAACGGCCTCACCGCGCTCCCGTCGCCGCGGCGGCTCGAGGTCGCGCCGTACGTCGTGGCGAAGAACGTGACGCAGGCGCGTGTGGGCGGCGCCGCCGGCTTCACGCATCCGCAGCAGACGACGTTGGGCGCCGACGTGAAGTACGGCCTCACGTCGAACCTCACGCTCGACGCGACGGTGAACCCCGACTTCGGCCAGGTGGAGGCCGACCCGTCGGTGCTCAACCTCTCCGCGTTCGAGCAGTTCTACGACGAGCGGCGGCCGTTCTTCCTCGAGGGCGCGGGCATCTTCAACTTCCGCACGTCGTGTCAGGACATCGACAGCGGCTGCACGGGGCTGTTCTACTCGCGGCGCATCGGGCGCGCGCCGCAGCTCGCCGGCCAGTTCGGCGACGCCGCGAGCCCCGCGTTCACGCCGATCGCCGCGGCGACGAAGCTCACCGGGCGGCTCGGGAGCGGGCTCTCGGTCGGCGTGCTCGACGCGGTGACGGGGCGCGAGAACGGACCCGACGGCGCCATCATCGAGCCGCGCACGAACTACTTCGTCGGGCGCCTGCTCCAGGATCTGCGGCAGGGACAGAGCGGCATCGGCGTCATGGTCACCGCGGTCGACCGCGCGCTCGATCCGACGGCCGCGCAGTACCTGCGGCGCAGCGCGTACGTCGGCGGCGTCGACTTCCGCCACCGCTTCTACAAGAAGTACTACGAGCTGCACGCGATGGCGGCGGGAAGCACGGTGCGCGGCTCGGAGCAGTCGATCGCGGCGCTGCAGCGCGACGGCGTGCACCGCTACCAGCGCCCCGACGCGGGGCTCGACTACGACACCACGCGGACGTCGTTAGGCGGCAACGCGCAGCGCCTCACGCTGTCCAAGTTCGGCGGCGGGCACACCCGCTTCCAGTCGCTCTACCAGCGCTACTCGGCCGGGTTCGAGTCGAACGACCTCGGGTTCCAGTCGCGCGCCGACTGGCAGCTCATGCACAACTGGTTCGCGCTCACGTTCCAGAAGCCGAAGTGGTTCTACCGCAGCGTGCAGATGAACTACAACCTCCACAACGAGTGGAGCGCGGGCGGACTGCCGACGTCGATCGGCGTGAACACGAACTACCACGTCCAGTTCAAGAACACGAACTGGATCCACATCGGCGGCAACTGGAACGACTTCACCGCGACGTACAGCGACCGCATGGCGCGCGGCGGTCCGGCGGTGCGCAAGTCGCCGTCGGTGAACTTCTGGTCGGGGTGGAACGGCGACTCGCGCCGCGTGGTGACGCCGACCTTCTGGATGGGCGGCTTCCGCGGCGACGAGGGGCGTTCGAGCGACTTCTGGATGAACCCGGGCGTGGATCTGCGCCTCGCGAGCCGCTTCTCGACCTCGTTCTCGCTGAACGTCGACCGCTCGATCAACGACGCGCAGTGGGTCGCGAACCTCGGCGCGATCGGCGCCGACACCACGCACTACACGTTCGCGCGCCTCGATCAGACGACGGTGAACATGTCGGCGCGCGTGAACTTCACCGTCTCGCCGACGCTGTCGTTCCAGTCGTACGTCGCGCCGTTCGTGAGCACGGGGAGCTACTCCGACCGCAAGCAGCTCACGAACCCGCGCGCCGCGCGCTACGCCGATCGCTTCGCGTCGTACCCGGGCGGCCCGGAGGGCTTCGACTTCAAGCAGGTGAACGCGAACGCGGTGCTGCGGTGGGAGTACCGCCCCGGCTCGACGATGTTCGTCGTGTGGCAGCACGCGCGCTCGGGCTACGTCGACACGGCGTCGCGCTTCGACTTCGGCCGCGACTACGGCGATCTGTGGAGCATCCACCCGAACAACACGTTCCTCGTGAAGCTCTCGTACTGGCTGAATCCCTGATGCGGCGGCGCGTCATCGTCTCCAACGAATCCATTTCGCCGCGCTTTCGCGTATGGAAGTGTGAGGGCGCCACGGCTCTTTCGACGCCGCTCGGTGTATATCAGCGCGAAGACCGGATCGCCCGGCACGCGCCTGGCAATACGGTCGGGCAGGGCAGTAGCGGCTGACGACTTCGGGAGGAGGGAGACCATGCCCCGCTTTCAGTTCTCGGTCGGACGAAACGGTGTCGTGCGGGAGGCGGGTGCAGTGCTCTGCGAGTCCTTCCAGGAAGCGCTCAGCGCGATCGCCGAGCAGTCCGACGTGACGGAGGGAGAGACGCTGGAGATCGGCGTCGCGGGATTCCCGCCCGCGCGCTACGACTTCGTGATCCCCGCGGTGGGGGATGCGGGCTGGCACCCTCGCATCCCGAGGCTCGCGGCCTGACTGCCTTTCGACGGCGACTTGTCACTGACAGGTCGCCGTTTTCACGTCGCCCTCAGAGCGAATCGAGCAGATCGTCGATCGCCTTCTGCGACGCGTCGGCGAGCGGGCCGCCGGTGAGGATCTTCTGGAGGATGTCCACTGCCTCGGCGGCGAGATCGTCGGGGTGCTTGCGGTCGCCGGCGAAACGGACGATGTGGCCGAGCAGGATCGTCTCCATCGGCGGGCCCTCGCCCTCAGCCTCGCCGTCGCCTTCCTCCTCCCGGTCCTCGAAGCTCGGCACGCTCGCCTTCCACGGCTCGTCGGCGTCGGCCGCCTCGCGCAGGGCGTCGGAGCGGACGAGCGCGAACAGGCGGCACTGCAGCCCCGGCTCCTCCTCGTAGGCGAACAGCCCGAGCGGCACGGGCTCGTCGAACAGGCCGAGCGAGAGCAGGCGCTCGATCGACTCGGCGTCCATCGCGCTGCGGGCGATCAGCCGATCGCCGATGAAGGCGCCGAGCGCCATCCCCTCCGGCGCGCGCTCGTCGGTGAGCCGGTCGACGCGCACGGGGACGGGCTGGGCCGTGGTGACGAACACCGCGGGACGCGGCTCTCCCTCCGCCTCGCCCTCGGCCTCCCCCTCGCCCTCGTGCTCTCCCCCGCCGAACGCCTCGTCGTCGCCGTCATCGTCCGCGTAGGGATCGTACGCGTCGTCCCGCATGTGGTCGTTCCTCCGGAAAACGTCGGTCCGCTCGTCGCGGGTGCCTGGCGCAAAGATACCCACGACCACGTGGCGGCGGAGCCCCGAACGGGCCCTCGGCTTGCCTAGTACACGCTGTGCACAAACACGGCGCTGCGAGGGACCAGCGCCCGACACACCCACTGGAGGACCACCCATGCGCGATGACATCCGCGACGACCGCACGCTTCAGGAGCGCGGCGTCGAGAACTCGGTCGAGGGCAAGGCCGACCACATGAAGGGACACCTGAAGGACGCCGTCGGCGGGCTCACCGGCGACAGCTCGCTGCAGGCCGAAGGGAAGGCCGATCAGCTGAAGGGCAAGGCGAAGGACACGCTCGGCAAGGTGGAGCGGAAGCTGGACCAGTAAGGCGTGGCTGCGTGGCGGCGTGGCTGCGTGAACTGACTTCACGCAGCCACGCAGCACGTCAGTTGATCGTCTCCGTCCGCTCGAACACCCGTCCCAGCCACGACAGCAGCGGTAGCAGCTCGGCCGCGACGGCGACGGTGCCGAGGAGGGCGGCCGGGGCGAAGGTCCAGATGCTCCACGTGCCGCGGAGCGCCCACACGACGCCGGTGGCGAGCGCCGCGGGGAGGGCGAGCAGGAGGCAGAGGATCGCGAACGAGGCGGCCACGGACAGGATGCTCTGTCCCATCGCTTCCACGCCGCGCGCGCCGGCGCCGAGTCGCACCCAGCCGGGGAAGAGCAGGGCGGCGCCGTTCTGGACCGTGAGCCCGGCCGCGTTCACCCCCGGCAGCGCGAGCGCCGCCGCCGCGGCGAGCGCGAGACGGTCGCTCGCCGACATCGGCACGATGCGGCCGAGGAAGCTCACCGCGAGCAGCCCGACGAGCAGCGCGAGCTGGAACACGGTCAGTGCCGCCGTCGAGGACGCGATCTGGGCGGCCACGATCTCGCGGCCGCTCAGCGGCCAGGCGCGGAGCACCGCGAGGTTCGGCAGGTCCTGACGGAGGTCGAACCGGATCCACATCGGTCCGGCGATCACGAGCAGGCCGCCCCACACGCCCGCCACGACGAGCGCTACCTCGGCGATCCGCTCGTCGCGCATGGCGAGGAGGAGCGCGGCGGCGGCCAACGCGCCGAGCAGGCCGAGCTGGCGAAGGAGGAAGCCGGCGCGGAGGGCGGCGACGGCGTTCTTCCAGAGGATCGCGACCGCGGGTGCCCCGGTCGGGGCGAGCGGGATGGAGCGTCGCCGCAGGATCCCGGTGCCGGCGTCGGTGGTGAAGTCGTCGCCCGGCCGGTCGTGATCGATGCCCGGCGTGCCGCGGGCGCGCGACGCCCGGCGCGCGGCGACCCGCTCCGACGCTTCGACCGCGGCGTCCTCGAACGCGACGTCGGTGCGCAGCACCCACAGCGCGTGCAGCGCGAGCAGGACGAGCGCGGGGCCGATCGCCCGGAGCCACTCCCCGGCGCTCACGGCGAGGGCGGGCGTCAGCAGCGCGCGGAACGGGGAGAGCACCGTGCGCGCGGGCTCGGCCTCGAGCTCGCGCATGAGCGCGCCGAGCAGCGCGGTCGGGCCCGACGACCAGGCGCGATCGAGCATCGGCGCGGCGCGCAGCAGCGTCCAGCCGAGCGCCGCGGCCCCGAGCGCGACGACGACGATCGGCACGGCCTGCCGCCGCCGTCCCGCGGCGCCGTGCTTCACCACGCTGGCCGTGCTGAGCGCCGCGCCGAGGCGGTGGAGGTAGAGCACGGAGAACAGCACCCACAGGCCGAGCGCGCGCCGCCACGCCGCGAGGTGCATCCCCTCGCCGCGCAGGATCACCGACCAGACGATGGTGTTCACGAGCACGATGAGCTGCGCGCGGAGCAGCTTCGCGCCGACGAGCGCGCGGCGGGTGAGCGGGGCCGCGAACAGGACGTGGATCTCGGCCGGCGTGAACGCGAGCGCGCGCTCGTTCGCGCCGGCGACCCACCACTTCGCGACGAGGAACGCGAGGCCGAACGCCGCCACGCGCACGACGGTGGCCTCGCCGAGCACCGCGGCGGCGCCGCCCTGGTGCGCGGGGCGCACGAGGAACCACCACATGTAGACGCCGCCGGCGACGAGTGCGATGGCGTGGCGCGGCGAGCGCAGGCGCCGGAGCTGGCGTCGCAGCCGGTTGCGGAACGACGCGCCGGCGAGGTAGACGAGGGCGGCGAGCGGCCCGGCGGGTCGCGTCAGACCGGGGCTCCGAGCGGGGGCGGCGGCGGGGCCTCGCCCTCGGTGAGCGCGACGAACAGCTCCTCGATGGGGAGCCCGGCGAGCGCCGGACGCTCGGCCACGATCTCGTCGATCGTGCCGTACGCCACCATGCGCCCCTGCCGGACGACGAGGAGCCGGGTGCACAGCTGCTCGACGAGGTGCAGCAGGTGGGAGCTGAGCACGACGGCGGCGCCGGCGCGCGCGCGGGCGGCGATCGTCGCCTTCATGCGGCGGATGCCGACCGGATCGAGCCCGGTGAGCGGCTCGTCGAGCAGGAGGACCTGCGGGTCGTGCAGCAGCGCGCAGGCGATGGCGAGCTTCTGCTTCATGCCGCGCGACAGCTCGTCGGGGAGCGCGCGCCGCTTCGCGGTGAGCTCCAGCTCCTCGAGCAGCGGCGCCGCCTTCTGCTCCGCGTCGGCGACGTGGTAGAGCCGCGCGACGAAGCGGAGGTGCTCCTCGACGGTGAGGTAGTCGAACAGGTGCGGCTCGTCGGGCACGAACGCGAGCCGCCGCTTGGCCGCGACCGGGTCCACCGCGAGGTCGATCCCCGCCACCTCGACGCGTCCGGCGGAGGGGCGGAGGATGCCGGCGAGGCAGCGCAGCGTCGTCGTCTTGCCGGCTCCGTTCGGTCCGACGAGGCCGAGCACCTCGCCCGGCGGCACGGCGAACGTGAGCGCGCGCACGGCGACGAGGCCGTCGTAGCTCTTCCGGAGCTCGTGGACGTTGAGCATCCACCAAATATGGTGAGGCGGCGCTGAAACCTCGGCGCTGAAAAGGCGGCGCTGATACGGCGGCGCTGGACACGCGCGGTATCAGCGCCGCCTTTCCAGCGCCGAGGTTTCAGCGCCGCCGTAGCAGCGCCGCCGTTCCGGTCAGATGGCGAGCGGCCCCGTGAGCCGCATCTTCACTTCCGCGCCCTTCGGCAGGCACCCCTCGTACTGGGTGTCGGAGCGCGCGCCGGCCGCGCCGGCCGCGGCGCCTGCGGCGGCGCCGATGACGGTGCCCTTGGCGCCCTTGCCACCGAACACGCGGCCGAGGATCGCGCCGGTCATGGCGCCCTTGCCGACCTTGCTCGCGTCGCTGCGGCTCCCCGGGGGGCCCTTCAGGGGCTTCCTCTCGAGCACCCCGTCCACCCACGCGACCTCGGCGACGATCGGGCGGAGGTAGCCCTCGATGGCGATGCTGCGCGCGGCGAGCTCCACGCGGCCGTGATCATAGGGGCCGCGGATGATGGAGGAGAGCTCGAGGACGACGTCGGTGCCGGCGGGGAGGGTGCCGCCGTCGGCGGCGGCGACGGGCTCGCGCAGCGTCGCGACGAACTTGTCGCCGGCCTTGTTCGTCGTGCTGCAGATCGGCTGCGTCGTCGAGAGCACCATCGCCGTGCCGGCGGCGAACGTGTGGCCGACGGCGGCGGGCGCCGGGCCGTGCATCGGGGTGGGCATCGGAGCCGGCACGGGCGCCGAGTCGTGCGACGCGGCGACGGCGGCGGGAGCGGTGGCGACGGGCTCCGGGCTCGGCGGCGGTGCGGCCGGCCGGGACGTGGGCTCCGCAGCGACGCGGCGCGGCGTGGGCGCGGCCTGCGGCGTCGGCGGCGTCGGCGCGGGCGACGGGGTCGCGGCGACGGGGCGCGCGGCGGGCAGCCGCAGGGCGACCGCGGTGTCCGCGTTCGGCAGCGGGAGACTATCCGTGCGCGTCGCGCGCCCGGCGTCGGCGGCGAGCGTGAGGTCGCGCGAGAGCGCGCTGTCGGCGGGCGCGGCGTCCTGGCGGGCGCACGCGGCGGCGGCCAGCAGGGCGAGCGCGCCGACGAGCGGCGGGCGTATGCGGGGGATCAAAGGCAGGCTCCCGAAGGGGGACGAGTCACTCGTTACAACGGGGCGGCGTGCGCCGCCAGGGCGCACTGCAGCGACCCGCCGATGCGGCAGTACCCACCGGCGCGCGCGCGGTTCCGACGGCCCGTTCGGCGGACGTATCCGGGCGGCGACTCGGTCGTCCAATGGGCATCATGCCCCTCCTCCGTCGCCGCGAGTCGGCCGCCCCATCTCCGTCGCCGGCCGCCGAGGCCGTGGACGCCACGGCGATCCGCGACGTGTTCGTCGCGCGGCAGCCGATCTTCGACGAGCACGATCGCCTGTTCGCGTACGAGCTGCTCTACCGGAGCGGCACGCAGCAGAACTTCGCGAACGGCGTCAGCGCGGACCAGATGTGCACCGACACGGTGCTGCACGCGGTCCTCAGCATCGGGCTGAACCCGCTCACGAACGGCACGCTCGCGTTCGTGAACATGACCCGCGACTTCCTGATGCGGAACCTGTACGAGCTGTTCGACCCGACGACGATCGTGGTCGAGCTGCTCGAGACGGTGGAGCCGGACGACGAGGTGGTGGAGGCGTGCCGCCGGATCGTGCGCTCGGGCTATCCGCTCGCGCTCGACGACTTCGTGAACGCGCCGGGCTACGAGCCGCTGCTCCGCATGGCGAAGATCGTGAAGATCGACGTGCTGAATCGCCCGGAGGAGGAGCTGAAGCAGGTCGCGCGCGAGCTACTGCCGCACGGCGTGCGGCTGCTGGCCGAGCGCGTGGAGTCGGCCGAGGTGCGCGACATGTGCCGGCGGCTCGGCTTCACGCTGTTCCAGGGCTACTACTACAGCCGCCCGCAGATCGTGTCGCACCGCGAGCTGTCGGTGGAGCACACGACGATGCTGCGGCTGCTGTCGATGCTCGACAACCCGACGGCGACGGACACCGAGATCGAGGACGGCTTCCGCTCCGACCCGTCGCTGTCGTACAAGCTGCTGCGCATCGCGAACTCCGCGGCGTTCGGCGGCCGCGACGTGCAGTCGATCGGCTTCGCGCTTCGCATGGTGGGCCGGAAGGTCCTGCACCGCTGGCTGTCGCTGCTGCTCATCTCGTCGGTGGCGTCGTCGAGCGGGATCGCCGGGGAGCTGGTGCTCGCGGCGCTCGTGCGCGCGCGGCTGTGCGAGCTGATCGCGCAGCGCACCGAGCGCGCGCAGGCGATGGGGCCGATGTTCCTCGTCGGGCTGTTCTCGCTGCTCGACGTGCTGCTGCGCATGCCGATGGAGGGGATCCTGTCGCGCATGGCGATCGCGCCGGAGGTGCGCGCGGTGCTGCTGTCGCGCTCCGGGCCGTACGCGCCGACGCTCGCGCTGGTGGAAGCGCAGGAGCGCGGCGACTGGCAGGCGGTGCAGGACGCGGCGGCCGCCGTGGGGATCGGCGCGGGCGACGTGTCGAAGGCCTACACGGAAGCGCTGGCGTGGGCGGGCGAGCGGATCGGGGCGGCCTAACTGGCGCCTAACTGCGGGACGCCCGACGGCGGGACGACGAACGGCGGGACGATCTACGGCGGGACGATCTACGGCGGGACGATCTACGGCGGGACGATCTACGGCGGGACGATCCACGGCGGGACGGCCCACGGCGGGATCGCGCGCGCGCGGGATCGTAGTTACCAGGGGGGGCTCCCCCCCCTTCGCCCATAGTTCCGCGCCGGCGGTCGCAGCGCGGTACCGATCCGACGCGGGCCGGATCCCGGCCACCGCATCCCGATCCCGCCGTTAGGCATCCCGCCGTTCGTCGTCCCGCCGTTCGTCGTCCCGCCGTTCGTCGTCCCGCCGTCAGTCGTCCCGCAGTCAGGTGTCCGTCACTCGTCCCGCCGTATCAGGGCTGAAACACGAACGTCTGCGCCGTAGCGGGCAGCCCACCCCGTTCCTCCGCGTAGCCGCCCGCCACCAGCACGCGGCCGTCGCGCAGCGGCGTGGCGGTGGCGAAGAAGCGGGCGGCGCCTAACGATCCGGCGGCGAGCGCGAACGTGCGGGTCGCGGGGTCGTAGACCTCGGCGCGGTCGCCGCCGCCGGCGATCAGCACGCGGCCGTCGGCGAGACGCGCGACGGCGTCGGGGAGCTTGAACCGCTCCAGCGTCGTGCGACCCGCGGCGACGAAGCGGCCCGACGTGGGCTCGTAGCGCTCCGCCTCGGCGATCATGCCGCGCCAGTCGCGGCCGTCCGATCCGCCGACGACGAGCACGGTGCCGTCGACGAGGCGCACGGCGGCGTGCTTGTAGCGCGGCGCGAGCAGGTGCCCCGTGGACGCGAACGTGCCGTGCGCGGGGTCGAACAGCTCGGCCTCGCCCTGCATCACGCGGTTCGGGTAGCGGCCCGCGCCGCCGCCGCCCACGACGAGCACGCGGCCGTCCTCGAGCAGCGTGGCGGAGTGCGCGCCGCGCGCGAACGCCATGTCGTGCGTCGGCGCGAAGCGGTTCGTCGCCGGATCGTAGATCTCCGCCGATGCGATCGGGCGCATGTCGGCGTCGTAGCCGCCGGTGACGAGCACGCGGCCGTCGGCGAGCAGCGTCGCCGCGTGGTCGGCGCGCCCGACGACGAGCGCGCCGGCGGGCGCGAAGCGGCCCGTGCGCGGGTCGAAGATCTCCGCCGCCGAGGTCACGCGATACCGTCCGCTCCAGCCACCCACGACGAGCACGCGTCCGTCGCGGAGCGCCGTGGCGGAGTGCCCCGAGCGCGCGACGCCGAGCGCGGGTCCGTCGACGAACGCGCCGGTAGCGGGGTCGAAGATCTCTGTGCTCGCGAACGCGATGCCCTCGGCGCCGCTCCCGCCGAAGCCGCCGGTCACGAGCACGCGGCCGTCGGGGAGTGCGGTGGCGGTGTGGCTCGCGCGCGCGATGCGCATGCGGCCGAGCGCGCGCACGCTGCCGGGCGAGGTGGCATCGTGGGCCGCGGTCGCGAGCAGGGTAGCGGCGGCGAGCGTGAGCGTGCGAACGATGGACATGGCACGGCCCTCCGGTCGATGAAGCCAGCGCGTCACTCCGCGCGCAGAGCGTCCGCGGGATTCGCGCGCGAGGCGCGGCGCGCCGGGAGCGCGCACGCGACGAGCGTGACGGCGAGCAGCAGCAGCGCGGCGCCTAACGGCAGCGCGGCGCCGGCGCCCGTCGCGCCGGCGACGGTGGCGCGCACGACCGCCGCCGCGGTGACCGCGGCCGGAATGCCGACGATGAGTCCCGCCCCGGCGAGCGCGAGCCCTTCGGCGACGACGTTGCCGGTGATGCGCCGCGGGGACGCGCCGAGCGCGAGGCGCACGCTGTGCTCGCGGCGCCGCTGCTCCACGCCTTGCGCCGCGACGCCGTACAGACCGAGCGCGGCAAGCAGCACGGCGAGCACGCCGAACGCGCTCACCCACACGGCGGCGGTGCGCTGCCGCCAGAGCGTACCGGCCATCTGCTCGCGCATGGTGTGCGCGGCGACGACCGGCAGATCGGGATCCAGCTCGTGCACGACGCGCGCGACGGCGGCCACCGCGGCCCGGCCGTCGCCGGCGCTGCGCACGGCGACCGTGGCGCGGGCATCGTACGCCTGCAGCATCGGCACGTAGAGCAGCAGCGGCGGCTCGTCGGTGAGCGAGAGATAGCGGATGTCGGCCGCGACGCCGACGACCGTCATCGCGGGGCGCGGCTCGCCCCATGGGTCGGGCCACACGATGCGGCGCCCGAGCGGATCGGCGCCGGGCCACAGCGCGCGGGCGAGGCGCGCGCTCACGACGGCGACGAGCGCGCCGCTGGAGTCGTCGCGCGCGGTGAAGTCGCGCCCGCGGAGCAGCGGGATGCCTAACGTGCCGAAGAAGCCCGGGCCCACGCGGTTCATGCGCACGCGGAGCCCGAGCTCGCGCTCGCGCGCGCGCGCAGCACGTCGCGCGGCGGCTCCTGTCCGGGCAGGAACAGCGACACGCCGTCGCTCCAGTCGCGCGGCGGCATCGTCTTCGCCAGCGTGGCGCCGCGCGCTCCCGGAAGCGCGGCGAGCCGGTCGAGCAGCGCGCGGTACACCTGCTCGCCGCGCGCGCGGTCGTAGCCGCGCATGCCGAGGTCCACCGACGCGACGGCGAGCGCGTCGGGATCGAACCCCGGGCCCGCGGCGAGCGTGTCGCGCACGGCGCCCAACGTCACACCGGTGGCGACGAGCAGCACGACCGACACCGCGACCTGCGCGGCGACGAGCCCGCGCTGCAGCTGCGTGCGACGTCCGCCGGCGCGCGGCGACGCGTCGGCGAGCACGCCGGCCGGCGCGGTGCGCGACACGCGAAGCGCGGGCACGAGCGCGAGCAGCAGCCCGGAGAGCGCGGCGGTGCCGAGCGCGAACAGCAGCACGCGCCAGTCGGGCGCGACGTCGAGCGCGCGGAGCGTGGAGACCTCGGGCTGCAGCCGAGTCGCGACGCGCGCCACGAGCCACGCGACGAGCACCGCGGGCCCGGCGGCGAGCAGCGCGAGCATCACGCCCTCGGTGAGGATCTGCCGGAGCAGCCGCACGCGCGTGGCGCCTAACGCGAGCCGCATGGCGACCTCGCGGCGGCGCGCCGCCGAGCGCGCGAGCACGAGCCCCGCGACGTTCACGCACGTGGCGAGCAGCAGCAGCCCGACCGCACCGCCGAGCAGCGCGAGCACGCTCGCGACCTCGGCCCGATCGTCGGGCGACAGTCCCACGCCGCGCAGCGCGCGCAGCGTCCGTCCGGCGTTCGTCGTCGGATGCTCGGCCGCGACGCGCGCGGCGATGGCGCCGAGCTCCGCGTCCACGCGCGCCGGCGCGGCGCCGTCGCGCAGCCGGCCGAACACGCCGAGCCACCCCGCCGAACGGTCCTGCAGGATGTCGCTCGAGAAGCGCGGCGCGGCGATGCGGAGCGCGCTCATGGGGAGCCACGCGTCCAACGGCGTGTCGGGCGCGACGCCGACGAATCCCGGCGCCGCGACGCCGACGACGGTGAACGGCCGCCCGTTCACCGTGACCGCGGCGCCGACGACGCGCGGGTCGGCACCGAGCGTGCGGCGCCAGAAGCCGTGCGCGAGCACCACGGCCGGCGCCGCGTCGGGTGCATCGTCGGCGGGGCCGAGCAGACGGCCTAACGCGGCGCGTGCGCCGAGCACGCGGAAGTAGTCGGCGGTGACGACGTCGCCTGCGATGCGCTCGGCGGCGCGGCGCGCATCCGGGCCGCGGAACGCGAGCGGCGCGTACGTGTGCGCGGCGAGGCCGTCGATCGCGCGCGCGGCGTCGCGCACGTCGGCGAAGTCGGGATAGGCGAGGCTGAGGTACGTGTCGCCGAACTGCACGCGCTCCAGCGTGACGAGTCGCGCCGGGTCGCGCACGCCGGCCGGCGGGCGCAGCAGCGCCGCATCGGCGACGGCGAACACGCCGGCCGTGCCGCCGATGCCGATGGCGAGCGTGACGACGGCGACGGCGGTGAACAGCGGCGCGCGCCGCATCGTGCGCAGCGCCCACCGCGCGTCGGGGAGCGCGGTGTATATCCAGCGGTCCACGCGCGCCGCGCGGACGCGCTCCTTCACGCGCTCGGCGCCGCCGAGCTCCTCGCGCGCGGCGCGCCGCGCGGCATCCGGGGCGAGCCCGGCGCGCGCCTTCTCCGCGGCGAGCAGCTCGACGTAGGCCTCGAGCTCCGCGTCGAGCTCGTGCTCGACGAGGTCGCGGTCGGCGAGGTCGCGCCAGAGGCTGCGGAGGCGAGCGAGGGGGCGCATAGCGGCGCGTCGCTCAGGTGGCCTCGAGGGCCGACGCGATGGCGACGGCGATGGCGTTCCACTGCGCGGTCTCGCGCGCGAGCTGCTTCCGTCCGGCCGGCGTCAGGCGATAGAACTTCGCGCGGCGGTTGTTCTCGGACTCGCCCCACACGGACGCGAGCCAGCCGGCTTCCTCCATGCGGTGGAGGGCGGGGAAGAGCGATCCCGGCTTGACCTGGAACGTGCCGCCGGTGAGCTGCTCGACGCGGCGCGCGACGCCGAGGCCGTGGAGATCCTCGAGCGCGAGGGCCTTGAGGATCAGGAGGTCGAGGGTGCCCTGGAGGAGGGCCTGGTTCTTCGGCGGCACGCGCCTTCTCCTATCGAATGGCTATACGAGAAGGTAGTGCGCTCGTATAGAATGTCAATAGGAGGCAGGCGCGTTGGTCAGAACGCCGCCACGCAGCACCCGAGCCCGCACGTCATCCACCCGGGATCGCTCGGCTGGTTGCGCAGCAGCCGAGCCAGGTCCGCCGCGTCGCGCCGGATGGCGGGGGACGACTTGTCGCGCACGCCGGTGAATTCGGCGAGCCGCTGTGGCAATGTGGTCGCGTCGAGGCCGACGCCGTTCACCCACTGCAACAGCGCATCGGTCCGAGACCGCTGGACAGGCAATGTCGCGCGGTACCGGTCGAGCGGTTCGCGGAGGAGTGCGGAGTTCGCCTTCAACGCGAGCATTCGCATACCGTCGCAGGTCATGAACGCCGCGCCGGTCATCTTCTCGTCACCGTCGTGCGCGTGATCGCATCGATAGAACGACCGCGAGTTGCCGACCGGGACGAGCTCACGGGTCTGCGCATCCACACCATACACGTGCCACTGGGAGACCTTGTGCTGCACCGGATTCGCCGGCGGCTGGCCCGTCCCGTCGAAGCGAAACGGCTCGATGACGAGGTAGAACTCGCGCTCGAGTCGTGTCCCGCGCCGGTTGATGCCGAAGAGCTTGTCCTCGGGCGCGTTGGGATCGCCATCGGCTTCGATCCGTGCGACGACGAGGGCCCGTTGCTTCAGCTTCGACAGCGGGACGAACTCCGCGTCCCAGGTCATCGCGATTCGAAACTGCGGTCCCGGCCCGGTTCCCGTCTTCGGTTCACGAGCGACGCGTTGCGAGTAGTTGAAGTACGGAACCGTATCACGGATCCAGGCTGCGACGGCGCGCGACTGGGGCTTCTTCCAGTCCGGGTTCCACGTCGAGCGTGCCCATCCGACGCATCGATACGGCGCTTTCGTGGCAGCGTCGTCGAACACGCAGGCATCCAAACCCTTGGGCTCGTAGTCGTCCTCCTTCGCGCCGAACGCCGCGCGGCCCGCGACGCCCGTCGAAGGCCGCGATGACTGCGCGCCGGCTGCCGGCCCTGCGAGCAGCCAGGCGACCAACAGCATCGTATCGACGATCCAACTCCTGGTGCGACGCTGCGACGGGTGTGTCATCTGCTCGGAGATTGTGTGGTGGAGAGCGCCCTCCGACGTTCCTGCCAGAGGCGACCCGCCGCGTCGCGAGCCGTGATCGATTGCAGCAAGTCCAACGACCGCCGGAGCCCGGCTGCCTGCGACAGCCTGCTGAGCGTGTAGGCATTCATGCTCGCGAGGCTGTTCATCGCGTCGAGCAGTTGCTGGCGCGCGTCCGTGGTATCGCCAGCCTGCACGAGTGCCCATGACTCCGCGAACAGGAAGTCCCACGTGATCGACGTGATGTCGGCCCCCGCGCGACGCTCGCGCGCCGCCGCGAGCACATGGCGCGCGGCGGAGGGATCGTGGCGAGCGAGCGCCAGGTAGGCCGCATCGACCGGAGCGGTCGGTGTGAACTCGGTGAGGATGCCCGGGCCGAGGCACGGCACCGCGTCGCGGTAGGCCGGCTGCAGAACGCGTGCACGCTGTCGCGCCACCTCCGCCGGCGCGAACGAGATCGAGACCGCGCGCTCGAGCCGCCGGCGACTCTCGTCCATCCCATCGCAGGCGCCGAGGACGGCGCGCACCTGGAAGAGCTGCAGCGAGTCGGCGACCGGCTGCGGCAGCGCGGGGTCGGGTGCTGCCGGTACCGACCAACGCTCCGCGCGCGCGACGTCGCCGACGAGGGCGGCGAGCGGCAGCAGCGTGTCGCGCGCCTCGCCGGGCTGCGATGGGCCGTCCGCCAATGCGGTGCGGGCGATCCGTGCGGCGCCCGCGAAGTCGCCGCGTCGCAACGCGAGGCGCGTGCGCGCGACGGCGATGCGCGCGCGCTCCTCCTCGGATCGTGCGCCGGCCGCCGCTTTCTCGAGCGCGGCGGGGGCCGACTGCTCCGCGGCGCCGTCGCCGATCTGACCAGCGAGCTCCAGCGCGAGGGCGCGTCGGAACCACGCCTGGCTCGACTCCGGTGCGCGCTGCGTCCACCGCTCGGTCAGGTCGAGCAGCACCTCGCGGCCGCGCCGCGTTGCGGCCGTGTAGGTGCGCGGCACGGCGCGGGCGCCCGCACGCAAGGACTCGTCGAGCGACACAGGGAAGAAAGCGAGCGTGTCCGCATCGAGCGACGGCAGCGCCACATACGGTCCGCCGCCGTCGCCCGCGAGCCAGCCGCGTCGCGGAACGTTGCCAGCGGCGGACGTGCTCCGAAGGATGCGCTCGAACAGCGCGCCAAGCAGCGCGGACGACGGCGCGCGCTCGACCGCTTCCCGGAAGGCCGCGAGCGATGCCCACGTGCTAGAGCGGAAGCGCGCGCCCTCGGGTGTCCGCAGCACGGTGGTGTCGAGCCGCGCGCACTCGCCGAGGCCGAACCATCCGGCGAACGACGACGGATCTCGCACCGTCGTCGCCCGGAACGCGGCGCACGCGCTCGGATAGTCCTTCGCTGCCATGGCGCCTAACGCCACGGCGAGGGTGGAATCTCGCCCCGTTAGGGAACCAGCGCGCGCCGTCGCCGTGAACGGCAGCCAGGGGCGTGGATCTCGCGGGTCGCGCCACGCGCCGGCCTGCGCCGCCCACAGCGACGCGAGGGCGAAGCGCGGATTCGCGCGTGCGCTCGCCATGAACGACTCGGCCGCCGAGTCGAGCTGGCCGGAACGCAATTGCTCCCAGCCTCGAACGTACGACCGCAGGGCGCCTAACGATCGACCCGGCATGGTCTCGGCATCTGGCGCGTCCACCACGTCGGGTCCAGCGAGGGCCCGTCGGACGAGTCGCGTCACCGTCGGTGCGGCGTCCACCGCCGTCGCTGATGCGATCTCGACGAGCCGTCGCGACGTGCCCGCACTCCCGTCCACCGCATCGACGATCACCCGCGCCGAGTCCCCCAGCCGCACCGCCGACGCCGTGAGCACCAGCGCCGGTCGTCGCGCCCGATCGCTCACGCGCACCTCCGACCACCCCTCGAGCTCCGCGCGCAGCGCCCGCGCCACGCGCTCGGTCAGCGCCGCGTCGCGCGGCCCGTCCGTCGCCGACGCCACGCGCACGAGCAGCGTCCCTGGCGGTGCCGCGTCGTCGCGCGCGCCTAACGCCCACCAGCCGAGCGCGGCGACCGCCGCGGCCGCCGCGACGCCCGCGACGCCCGCGACGCCCAACGCGACGCGCCGCGCGCGCTCGCGGCGATCCGGCCGCGGGCGCCGCGGCGATGGCGGCACCTCGCCGGTCCCCGTCGCGTGCAGCAGCCCCGTACCCGCCAGCGCCTCCGCGAACGCCCGTGCCGTCCCGAACCGGTCGGCCGGCGCCGTCGCGAGCGCCAGCCGCACGATCTCCTCCAGCTCCGGGCTCACCGTCGCGCGGTGGCGCGTGAGCGACTCCGGTGGGTGCGTGAACCGCTGCGCGATCGTCGCCTGCGCGGTCGCGGCGCTGAACGGCGGCACGCCGGCCAGCATCTCGTACAGCACGCAGCCTAACGCGTACACGTCGCTGCGCCCGTCGAGCTCCCGCTCGCCCGACGCCTGCTCGGGGCTCATGTACGCCGGCGTGCCGCGCACCAGTCCCGTCGTCGTCGTCCACCCCGGCGCGTCGTCCAGCGCGCGCGCGCGATGCCGAAGTCGCCGAGGCACGCCTCGTCGCCGACGAACAGGATGTTCTCCGGCTTCACGTCGCGGTGGATGACCCCGTGCGTGTGCGCGAAGTCCAGTGCGACCGCGATGGCGTGCGCGATCGCGACCGCCGTCCGGATCGGAAGCTGCCGCTCGCGCGTCAGCCGGTCGCGCAGGCTGCCGCCGTCGAGGTACGGCGCGACCCAGTAGAACTGATCGCCTTCCGCGCCCTGATCCAGCACGCTCACGATGCGCGGGTGCTGCAGCTTCGCCGTCGTGCGGATCTCGCGCAGGAAGCGCGCGGCGTCGAGCGACTGCGCCAGCTCCGGCCGCAGCACCTTCACCGCGACCCGCCGGTCCTGCGCCGCGTCACGCGCGAGGTAGACGAACGCGCTCGCGCCGCGTCCGAGCTCGCGCTCGACGGCGTAGCGTCGGCCGATCAGGGTAGGGGCGGGAGGCGTGTCGATGCGGGGCGGGACAGTCACGCGCGACCGGGGTTCGGAGGCGCGAACATATGAACCCGTTCATCCCCCCGCCAGCGCGCGCCCCCAGCGCGCGCCCAGCGCGCGCCCAGCGCGCGCCCAGCGCGCGCCCAGCGCGCGCCCAGCGCGCGCGGCCAGCGCGCGCGGCCCAGCCGATGATCAGCTCTGGCCGGGAACGGCGCTCGCCGCCGGAGACGCGGCGGCCGGCGCGCGGCGCGGCGGCGCGACGCGCGGGGCGCCGTCGACCGATGCGGCGTGCGGCATGGCGACCACGCCGGGCACCGAGTCGCCGATCGCGGCCTCGTCGGCGCCGAGGTCGCGGTAGCGCAGCAGCACCGAGATGCGGCGGTTCGACGGATCGAGCGGGTTCTCGGGCACGCGCAGGTGCCGGTCGGCGAGGCCACGCACCTCCGCCACGCGCTCGGGGGAGAGTCCCGACGCGGTGAGCACGCGTCGCGCGGCGTTCGCGCGCTCGGCGGACAGCTCCCAGTTCGTGAACCCCGCGTTGCTGCCGAAGCTCGCGGCGTCGGTGTGGCCCTCGAGCACGATCGGGTTCGGCAGCGGCTCCAGCTCGGGCGCGATCGCGTGCAGCACGATGACCGCGGCGGGCTTCATCTGCGCGCTGCCGAGCGCGAAGAACACGTCGCCGCGTCCCGTCTCGATCAGCTCGATGCGCAGCCCTTCCTTCGTCACCCCGACCTCGACCTTCGCGCCGAGTCGCTGCAGCTCGCCGTTCTTCGCGAGCATCTCGCGGAGCTGCTGCGCGAGCACGTTGAACTTCTGCGACTCCTGGTTGCGCACGATCATGCGCAGCTGGCTCGTCTGCACCTTGCTCGGCGACGCGCCGGAGGAGATGGGGCTGGCGCCGGCGGAGTAGCCCTTCTTGTAGCCGATCGGGTTCGAGAAGTAGCCCTCGATGGCCTGCTTCAGCTTGTCGTCCATGCCGAGGATCCACATCACCATGAAGAACGCCATCATGGCCGTGACGAAGTCCGCGTAGGCGACCTTCCACGAGCCTCCGTGGTGGGCGCCGCCCGCGACCTTCTTCTTCCGGACGATGACGATCTTCTTCGCGTCCTTGGACATCGACGGGGGAGGGGGACGAGGTGACGTGGGGAACGGCGCCCCACCCCCTGGAGTATCGGCAGCTCGGCGCCGCTACTGGACCAGCGCGAGCGCGCGTCGGCGCACCGGCGGCGCCTGCACGCCGTCGACCGCGAACGCGTTCTTGCCGCGGGTCTTCACGTCGTACATCGCGATGTCCGCGCGGTGCAGCAGCGCGTCGCCGGCCTCCGCGTCGCCCGGCGGGCCGCCGTGGCGCGCGACGCCGATGCTCGCGCCGACGTGCAGATCGACGCCGTCGATGACGAACGGCGCGGCGAGCGCGTGCAGGATGCGCCGCGCGATGATCTCGACGTCCGACGACTGCGCGACCTTCTCGACGAGCACCGCGAACTCGTCGCCGCCGAGGCGCGCCACGGTGTCGCCGCCGCGCGTCGCGTTCAGCAGCCGCTCGCCGACCATGACGAGCAGCCGGTCGCCGGCGGCGTGGCCGAGCCGGTCGTTCACGCACTTGAAGTCGTCGAGGTCCACCATGAGCACCGCGACCTGCGGCGCGTGCTCGCCGGCGAGCGCGCGCACGAGCCGCTCCTGGAAGCGCGCGCGGTTCGCGAGGCCGGTGAGCGGGTCGTGGTAGGCCTGGTGGGCGAGCGCCTCGCGCGAGCGGCGCAGCTCCTCGACCGCGGTGCCGAGCGCCTCCGCGGTGGAGTTGAAGCTGACGGCGAGGAAGCCGAGGTCGTCGAGCGCGCGCGTGGGAAGGCGTACGGAGAAGTCGCCGCGCTCGAGCGAGTCGAGCGCGCGGCGGGCGCGGCGCAGGCGATACGTGAAGCGCATCGGCGACGCGATCGCGAGCCAGCTCAGCGCGACGAGCACCGCGGTCTCGAGCGCGACGGTGGTCCGCGGCGTACCGCTCACGAGGCGCGCGATGGGGTACACGACCGCCGTGACGGCGACGTGCACGCGCGCGGCGCGGGGGAGCCCCAGCCCGTACGCCGCGGCGACGACGACGTAGAACGCGACCGCGAGCTCGCCGTGGTCGCCGGTCATCGCGCACGTCGCCGCCGTGGCGACGGCGTCGGCGCACAGCATCGCCCAGAAGTGCCTAACGCGGATGTGGTCCGCGCGGATGCGCCACGCGCACCATGCGTTGCCGAGCAGCAGCACGGCCGACGGCAGCGCGACCGCCCACCACGGGGCGGGGAAGAAGTCGAGCGCCGCGTCGCACAGCCCGAGCGCGAGGCCGAGGAGTCCGAACGCCCACCGCCGGTGGACCGACTGGCGGTGTCGCGCGAGAACGGTGAGCCGCTTCTCGCGCGCGAAGCGCGGGTCCGTCATGGGCGCTTACGCGGCCTTCTTGCGCGTGAGCGCCTCGAGCTCGGCGAAGCTCGGCCGGTCGTGCGGATCGATGTTGCGGCGCGCGAACTCCACCGCCGTCATCGGCGCGTCGCCGCGGGCGAACGAGAGCAGCGCGGTGCGGATGCAGCACATGTACGCGTGCTCCGCCTTCACGCGCCCCTCGATCGCCTTCGCCATGGGACCGAGCACGCCGTACGAGAGCAGGATGCCGAGGAACGTGCCGACGAGCGCCGCGGCGACCTTCTCGCCGATCTCGCTCGCCGCGCCGCCGATGGAGCCCATCGTGATGATGACGCCGAGCACCGCGGCGACGATGCCGAAGCCGGGCATCGCGTCGCTCACCGTCGCGAGCGCGTGCGGCACGTGCATGTTCGCCTCGTACTGCTGGTCGAGGTCGATGTCGAGGATCTCGCTCAGGTTGTGGTCCTCGACCGCGCCGGTGAGGAGCACCTTCAGCGTGTCGCTGAGCAGCGCGACGCCGGCCTTGTGCGAGCTGAAGTGCGAGAACTTCGTGAAGATGTCGCTCTTCTCCGGCTCCTCGATGTGCGCCTCGAGCCCCACGAGACCGTCCTTGCGGGCGCGCTGAAAGACCTCGTAGAGTACCTGCAGCAGCTCGCTGTACGTCTCGTGCGCGAACGGGTTGGGCTTCAGCAGCCCGAGGATGCCGGTGAACGTCCCCTTGATGACCCCCATCGGGTTCGCGATCACCATCGCGCCGAACGCGCTGCCGCCGATGATCAGGAACTCGTTCACCTGAATGAGCGTCGCCACGTGACCGTGGTGCATCACGTAGCCACCGATCACGCTTCCGAACAGGATCAGGAGTCCGATGACGACGAACACGGCGACGAAGGCAGGGGAGAGGAGAGGGCAGGGCAGATGACCGGTCGTTCGACCGGGGTCTCTCCTCAGTATCGGCCCGGATGACCGAAAACTTTGCTGTCGCCGTGCGCTGGCTCACCGAACAGGACGCGCTGCTGCGCGGCCTGGCCCACGCGTTGAGCAACCGCGTCGGCACGCTCGTCGCCGCCACCGGGCTGCTGGAGCCGGGCGCGGTCGCGCCGGCGTCGATCGTCGGCGTGCTGCGCGACGAGACGGAGCGGCTGGAAGGGGTGCTCGTCCTCGTGCGGCTGCTCGCCGGCTCGGCGTCGGACGTCGACGTCGCGGAGCCGCTCCACCTGCCGGATCTCGTCACGCCGATCGTGGAGCTGCACGCCCATCACCCACAGCTGCGCGACGTGCCGGTGACGGTGACGCCCGACCCGCTCGCGCCGCCGGTGCGCGCGCGGCACGTGGGCCTGGCGCGCGCGCTGCTGCTGCTCCTCGGCACCGCCAAGCGCGGCGCGGCGGCGAGCATCGCATGGACGCTCGACGGCGACGACGTCGCGCTCACGGTGAGCGGCGCGGCGGGCGACGAAGCGTCGGCCGCGGCGGCGCGATGGCTGGCCGGCGTGCCGGTGGAGGCGACCGCGGCGGGCTACGTCATGCGCCTGCCGCGCGTCTGACCTGCGCGTCACGCATCACGCGTCTTGAGTCGCGCGACCCACTCGCCGGCGTGCGCCGCGGTCGCGCTCCGGTTCGAGTCGGCGACCGCCGCGGCGATCTCGCCGCGCAGGATGGCGACGTTCGCCGGCGCCTCGATGCCGAGCCTAACGCCCCCGCGGTCGGACGCGAGGACGACGATGCGAATGCCGCCGTCGATGACGATGGATTCGCCGGGGCGGCGGGCGAGAATGAGCACGGGAAATCCTCGGTCAGATCATGTCGACGAGCGTCTTCATCATGTCGCTCGCCGTGGAGATCACCTTCGCCGCCGCGGCGTACGCCTGCTGCGCGCGCATGAGCGTCGTGAGCTCCTCGTCGAGGTTGACGCCGCTCACCGACTTGCGCCGCGTGTCCGCCTGGTCGGCGAGCGTCGCGTGCACGTCCGCGTCGGTGCCCGCGGCGGAGACGCGAGCGCCGAGCCGGCTCGCGACGTCGCCGTAGAAGCTCGTGAACGAGCCGCTCTGCGTCTGCCCCGTCGCGTCGACGTACGTGACCTGGCCGGCGGCGGAGCGCAGCCCCGCGAGCGCGAGCGCCACGTCGTTGTTGCCCGGCCCCGGGATGGCGGCCGCCGCGGCGCCGGCCGCGATGTTCGCCGCGCTCGCGGCGACCGCGGCGCTGAGCGAGATGTCGCCCGCCGTCACGTGCGTCGGATCGAAGAAGTTCCCCGCCGCGACCGGGGCGCCGTTCGCCGGGTACAGCTCGCCCGTCGCGTGGATCGCGTTCACCGCGGTGACGAGCCCGTTCGCGAGCGCGTCGAGCTGCCCGCGGACGTCGGGGAGGTCGCGGTTCATGAAGTCGACCATCGCCTGCGACGTGCCGCCGAACGGCAGCGCCGGCTCGTTGCCCGGGTCGAGGTGGATTCCGACGACGCCGGTGGCCGAGACGATCGTGCGCGCGTGGCGGCCGGTGGTGCCGTCGACGACCGCGTTCGTGCCGAGCGACACCTGCACCGATCCGTTCGGGTACTCGATGACGTGCGTGTCGCCGAGCTTCGCCAGCTCGTCGATCGCGAGGTTGCGCTTGTCGCGCAGGTCGGCCGCGGTCGTGCCGCCGACCTCCGCGCCCATGATGCGCTCGTTGTAGCCCGCGATCTGGTCGGAGAGCTGGTTGATGCGCGTGACCGTCGCATCGAGCTGGGTCGCGACCTGCGCGCGCATCCCGACGAGCTGCCGGTCGAACCCGTTCAGCATCTCCGCGACGTGCTGGCCGTTCTGCTGCACGACCGAGCGCGCGGCGGAGCTGGCCGGCTGCGACGCGAGATCGGACCACGACGACCAGAACGCGTCCATCGCCGCAGCGAGCCCGGTGTCCGACGGCTCGCCGAGCAGCGACTCGATGCCGCCCAGCAGATCCTTGCGGAGCTGCGACGACGCGGACCCGGACGCCTCGTTGCGGTAGGCGGTGTCGAGCGCGGAGTCGCGCAGCTGCGCGACGTCGGCGACGCGCACGCCGTTGCCCATCTGCCCGAGCATCGGCTGCTTCATGAACTCGGCCGAGAGCTCGACGCGCTGGCGCGAGTAGCCCTCGGTGTCGACGTTCGCGATGTTGTGGCCCGCGGTGTCGATGATGAGCTGCTGCGCGCTCATCCCGCTGCGCGCGATGCCGAGAACGGAACCGAGTGACATGGCGGGCTCCGGTCAGCCGGTGCGGTCGAGCAAGGCGCCGGCGTTGCCGCCGACGTTCGCGCCGACGACACCGTTAGGCGCGGCGGCCGGGATGCCGGCGAGCGCGCGCGCCTGCGCGTCGCCGCTGGAGAGCGCGTCGCGGAGCACGCGGCGGTTCACGTCGACCTCGCGCGCGAGCACGGCGGCGCTGGCCTGCAGCTCGTCGCGCGCGCCGCGCAGCACGTCGTCCATGCCCTCGCCGAGCACCGTCTCCAGATCGCGCGCCGGCAGCTCCTCGACGCCGACGATGAGGCGGTTGATCTGACGCCGGCGCACGCGCGCCTGGCCCAGCGTGGCGAGGATGCGGTGCGTCGCGAACACCGAGTCGTCGACCGCCTGCAGGTCGTCGGTGCCGACGGCCGAGCGCTGACGGCGCAGCGTCGCCACGAGCTCGTCGAGCAGCTTGCGCTCGGAGCGCAGCGCGTCGAGCAGCGCGTCGCGCGCCGCCGGCGTCATCGGGCGCGGCTTCGCGGACGGCCGCGCGGCGCCCTCGAGCGCGAGCGCGAGGGCCGGCGCGTGCGCCATGCTGCGGGGCGGGGCGTACGACGGCACGGCGATGGTGCTGGCGTGAGGCGTGGGAAGCGCCATTTATCGCGAGGGGAGCGGGATCACGGGCGTCGGCGCGCGGAGCTGCGTCAACTTCGTGGACGGCGCAGTGTGCTCGGTGGTCTGTTCGGTCTTCGATCCAGGGAGCGCGGCGCGGAGCTGCCGGTACGCGGCATCGGCCAGGCCGTGCGCCCACTGCGTGGGAGTATCGGCCGCCAAGTGCTGGTCCATGAGCCCCGTGAACATGTCCTCGCCGGTGGCCGCGCCGATCGCGCCCTCGCCCTGCGGGACGGTCTCGCGCATGGCCTTGAACAGCTGCTCGACGAACAGCGACTCGAGCTGCTGCGCGGTCTTCTTCAGTTTGACTTCATCGGGGGTCGGGACTCGGGACTCGGGACTCGGGACTCGGGAACTGCTCCCCCACGAGTCCCGAGTCCCGAGTCCCGAGTCCCGAGTCCCGGGTCCAATGGGTCCACTCATCGGACGACCACCTCGGCGGCGAGCGCGCCGACCTCGCGGAGCGCGAGGAAGATCGCCGCGATCTCGGGCGCCGGCGTCTGCACCGCGTGCAGCGCGGCGGCCACCTTCTGCACCGTCGTGCCGGGCGTGACGCGCACGTCGCCCGGCGCGACCGACGTGTCGCCGGGCGCCGGCGCGGGGCCGGTCTGGGCGCCGATGGTGAGCGTCACCGCGCCGTGGCTCACGACCGCCTCGCCGACGGTCATGTCGCCGCCCGCGACCACCGTGCCGTCGCGTCCGTCGATGACGAGACGCGCGATGCGGTCGGGGCGCACCGCGAGGTCGCGGACCTTGCTCAGCATGAGCGCGCGGTCGCCGGTGTCGGGGAGCGCGAGCGCGACGGCGCCCGGATCCTCGACCGTCGCGGTCTTCGCGCCTAACGCGCCGTTGATCGCGGCGGCGATCTTCGAGGCCGTGCCGACGTCGGGCTCCTTCAGCAGCAGCCGCGACGCGCCGGCGAAGCTCGGACGCGGCAGGTCGACCTCGAGCTGTCCGCCGTTCGGCAGACGCACCGTCGTCTCGACCGTCGGCGCGGCGTAGCGGTCGCGCGGGTCGGCGGACTCGCTCACCATGAGCGCGCCCTGCGCGAGCGCGTACGGCTTGCCGCCCGCCTCGGCGACGAGTGGCGTCATCCACAGCACGCCGCCGCGCAGCGAGCGCGCGTCGCCCATCGACGCGACGTGCACGTCGAAGCGGCCGCCGGAGCGGAGATACGGCGAGACCTCCGCGGTGACGAGCACCGCGGCGACGTTGCGCGTGCGGAGCAGCTCCGCCGGCACCTCGACGTCGAAGCGGCGGAGCAGGTTCACGACGCTCTGCACCGTCATGCCCGAGCCGCGGACGCCGTTCGCGCGGTCGCCGGTGCCGTCGAGGCCCACCGCGAGGCCGTAGCCGACGAGCCGGATCGGCGCGGCGCCCTCGGCGATCGTGAGGTCCTTGATGCGGACGTCCTGGGCGCGCAGCGCGGCGGGCGCGAGGGCGCCCAACGCGAGCAGCACCGCGCCGACGGCCGAACGCGTCGGACGGCGGACGGTGTCACGCACCGAATCGGCGAGCTCCGCGACGACGAGGGCGACGGCGCGCTCGAGGCCGCGCTTCGCGGGCACGGCGACGGCGGCGAACGCCTGGAACGGCGTGAGGCGGAGGTGCTCGAGGCGCGGCGGGTGCTCGGCGTCGGCCGACGGTGTCGGCTCGTCGACGACCACGGTGCCCATGGCGAGCGCGAGGCGGCGGCGGCGCGCGTCGGCGGCGCGGCGCGTCTCGAGCGCGCGCGCGTCGTACTCGGCCAGCAGGCGGCCGAGCGCGGCGTAGTCCGTGGCGGTCTGCTTGGGCGGTGCCACGACGGCGTTGCGCAGCGCGGCGCGGAGGAGGGAGAACGGGTAACGGCGCATGCTCACGGCCAGACGATGCTGACCACGCGGGAGACGAGGCCCTGCTTCGGCTTGCCTAACGGGCCGGGGGAGAGGTAGGTCAGCTGTGCGTCGGCGATGCGCGACGACTCGACGACGTTCGCGGTGGAGACGTCCTGCGCGCGGAGCCAGCCGGCGAGGGAGATGTTCTGCTTCCCCTTGTCGACGTCGACCAGACGCGTGCCCTTCACCTGCAGCAGCCCGTGCTCGCCGACGGATACGACGCGCACGCTCATCTCGCTCTGGAAGCGGTTCTCGCGGCGCGCCTCGCCGCGGTTCTGGGCGTCGGCGTTGTTGCGGCTGTTGATGCGCGCGTCGATCGCCGTGGCCTTCGGGCCGCCGGTGTTGACGTCGACGCCGAGCCCGAGGTCGCGGTTGCGCCGCTGCGTCGCGAGGTCGTCCTTGATCGCGCTCGAGATCGTGTAGTCGTCGACGAGCACGGTGATGATGTCGCCGACGACGAACTCGCGGCGGTCGGACAGCCAGCTGTGCAGGCCGGGACGGGCGGGAGCCGGTGCCGCGGGAGCGGAAACCGCGGATGCGGGTGCGGCGGCGGGTGCGGCGGCGGGTGCGGCGGCGGGTGCGGCGGCCGGCTGCGCGAGAACGGCGGCGGGCGCGAGCAGCAGCGCGGCGGCGAGCGTGAGACGCATGCGGGTGTTAGGCACGTTGGTCACTTCACTTCCACGACGCCCGGCGCGACGACGATGCCGTCGAGGCGGCGGCGGACGTCGACGTGCACGGTCACGCGTCCGCCGAGCGGCGCGGCGTTCTGGGCGACGCCCTTGAGGCGCACCTCGATCCCCGTGTCGCGGTAGACCACGGCGACCGGCGTGTTCGCGGCGACGACGTTAGGCGGCGCGACGGCCGGCTCGCGCAGCGGCTCGCCGGCGGCGATCATCCGGCGCGTCTGCGAACCGACGAGCGCAGAGCGCAGCGCGCAGAGCGCAGAGCCGCCCTTCGCGTCCACCATGCTGATGTCGTCCGCCGTCAACGTCTGCCCGCGGACGAGCGCGCGCGCGGCCACGGGCGTGCACGACGCCTTCGGCTGCGCGGCGAGCGGCGTGCCGAGTGCGACGAGCAGGAGAAGCGCGAGCAGCACGCTCCACGCTCCAGGCTCCACGCTCGACGCTCTCATTTCACCAGGTTGTTCGCGATCTCCAGCATGTCCTCGCTGTTCTTGATCGCCTTCGAGTTGATCTCGTACGCGCGCATGGCGGAGATCATGTCCACCATCTCCTGCACGATCTCGACGTTGCTCGACTCGACCGCGCCCTGGACGCAGCGGCCGAAGCCGTCCTCCTGCGGGAAGCCGGTGACCGGCTCGCCGCTCGCGGCCGTCGCGGCGTAGAGGTTCTCGCCCTGGGCCTGCAGCCCGGCGGGGTTCGCGAACCGCGCCACCTCGATGCGCCCGAGCTCCTCGGGCTGCGTCGACTGGCCGCGCGTCGCGCTCACGATGCCGCTGGCCGAGATGGTGAGGCCCGTCGCGTCGCTCGGGATCTTGATGTTCGGCACCAGCGTGTAGCCGGAGCCGGTGACGAGCACACCCTGGTCGGAGATCTGGAACGTGCCGTCGCGCGTGTACTCGGTCTGGCCGCCGGGCGCCTGCACCTGGAAGAAGCCCTCGCCCTCGATCGCGACGTCGAGCGGTCGGTTCGTCGTCTCGAGCGCGCCCTGCGTGTGCAGCCGCTGCACGCCGACGAGCCGCGTGCCGCGCCCGATCTGCACGGCGGGCTGCGTCTGGCTCTCGGGCTGTCCGAGCACGGCGGCGCCCTGCACGGTCTGATAGAGCAGGTCCTCGAAGTTCGCGCGGCTGCGCTTGAAGCCCGTCGTGTTGACGTTCGCGAGGTTGTTCGCGATGACCTCGGTGCGGAGCTGCTGGGCCATCATGCCGCTGGCGGCGGCGCGGAGGGCGGGATCCATATCGGGACTCGGGACTCGGGACTCGGGACTCGGGACTCGGGACTCGGAACTCGTGACTCGTTCGTGGTCAGACGGGCTTGCCCAACTCGTTGGCCGCGGTGCCGCGCACGGCGTCCATCGTGCTGATCGCCTTCTGCACCGACGCGTACGCGCGCTGCACCGCGATCATGTCCACCATCGACGAGACGGTGTTGACGTTGCTCTCCTCGACGAAGCCCTGCGTCACGGAGCGCTCGGCGTCGGGCACCCGGGCGCGGGCGCCGTCGGGGACGAGGAGGGTGCCCCCCTCGTGCGCGAGCGTGGCCGGGGCGCCGGCGCGCTCGAGGCGCAGCCGGTCGATCGCCGCGCCGTTCACGCGTACCGTGCCCGTGCCGTCGATCGTCACCGTGCCGTCGGGCACGACGATCGGCCCCTGCTCGCCGAGCACCGGGTGGCCGCTGCCGTCCACGAGGCGGCGGGCGGGGTCGAGGGCGAGCGATCCGCCGCGGCTGAACCGCTCGCCGTTCGGGGTGTCGACGACGAGGAACGCGTCGCCCTTGATCGCGACGTCGAGCGGGTTGCCGGTCTGGCGGAACGAGCCGGCGCGCGTGTCGGTCGCCGTCTGGGCCACGGTCAGGGCATCGCCGAACATCTTCCCGAACACGCGCTCGGCCTTGAAGCCGTCGGTCGACGCGTTCGCGAGGTTGTTCGAGGCGATCTCCTGCCGGCGCTCCCAGTAGCGGAGCGCGCTGGCGGCGCTGGAGAGACCGTTCGGCATGTGCGGCGGGAGGGAGGGGGCGTGCGAGAGGGGGCGCGACGTGGTTCCGCGCGCCACAGGGGCAAAGCAACCGCCGGACCGTCGTCGGCCGACCCCGTGCTCTCCGGCAAGTCGCTGCAAGGAAACGACTTGCGCGATAGGCCGCGGATCGCGCGCGGGCGCGGCCCGCCGGCAGATCTGGCCGCTGCGGCAAATTCTGCCGGTCGCTCGACGCATCCGGCCCCGCGGCCGCCGCGTAGAGCGCATGCTCGCGCCGACCGCCGTCCTTCCCCGAATGCTTCCGCCAGGTGCGCCTCCGCCGATCGATCGCGATCCTGCTCGTCGCCCTCCCGCTCGCGGCGACGCTCGTCCCGCTCGTGCTGCCTCCATGGCGGTTCGGCCTCGTGGTCCTGCGGATCGCGACGGCCGAGGTGGGCCCGCTGCTGTCGCTGCTGGCGCTGATGCTCGGCGGCGTGGCGATCGCGCTGCTCCGGGACGCACGCCACCGGTGGCTCCTGACTGTCCCCGTACTGGCGGCAGCCGTCCTCGGGCTCGTGCCGGCGGCGACAGCGTTCCGCGCCGGGGCAGCGGGGATGGCGGCCGTGGACGGGCTGGAGCTGCGACGCCCGCGCCCGGCGGACGGCTCGGCGGTCCATCCGGTGCTCCCGCCGCGACGGCTCCTGCTGGGCGCGGTCCGCGGGCTACCGGCACCGACGGGTGTCACGGAGCGGGTGGTCCACTACGCCGCGGTCGACGGCTCGCCGCTCGCGCTCCGTCTGTACCGCGCGGCTGGCGGCGCTCCACGGCCGACGGTCGTCGTGCTCTACGGCGGCGCGTGGCGCAACGGCGACGCCGCGCAGGGGGCGCCGATCCAGCGGTGGATCGCGGCAAACGGCTACACGGTCGTCGCGCTCGACTACCGGCACGCCCCCGCCCACCCGTACCCGGCGGCGCTCGACGACGTCCGCCGCGGCCTGGCGCTCGTGCGCGATTCGGCCGCCGCGTGGGGTGTGGACACGGCGCGCGTCGCGCTGCTTGGCCGCTCGTCGGGCGGGCACCTCGCGACGCGCACGGCATGGGGCCCGGTCGCGCCGCCGCTGACGATCCGCGGCACCGTCAGCTTCTACGCGCCGTTCGACCTCGCGCGCGGCTACGTCGACCCGCCGTCGCCCGACCCGATCGGCGTGCGCGCCGTGCTGCGCGACTTCCTCGGCGGCGCGCCCGACGCGGTGCCCGACCGCTACCGCGACGCGTCGCCGAAGACGTGGGTGCGGGCGGGGCTGCCGCCGGCGCTCCTCGTGTACGCCGGACACGACCACCTCGTGAAGCCGGCGTTCGGCCGCGCCGCCGCGGCGGCGCTACGGCGCGCGGGGGTGCCGGTCGTGTACGTCGAGGTGCCGTGGGCGGAGCACGGGTTCGACCTGGCGGACGGGGGGCCGGAGGGGACAGCGGTGTTGGGCGTCGTGCTGCGCTTTCTGCAGCGGGTGCTATGAGTTCGATCCGACTGCGCCGGGGACGGCGCGTCGTCGATCCTCAGTCCGCTCGGAGTGTGATCGCCGGATCGACGCGCCCCGCGCGCCGCGCCGGCACCCACGTCGCGAGCAGCGCCACCGCGCCCACGAGCGCCGGCACGACGACGAACGTCAGCGCGTCCGCCGCGTCCACACCGTAGAGCAGCGCGCCGAGCGCGTGCGAGCCGACCCACGCGCCGCCGATGCCTAACGTGAGCCCGGCGGCGATGAGCGGCGCGCCCTGGCGCATCACGAGCCGCGCGAGGTCGGTCTGCCGCGCGCCGAGCGCCAGGCGCACGCCGAGCTCGCGGGTGCGCTGCGCCACGCCGTACGCGACGACGCCGTAGACGCCGACGCCGGCGAGCGCCACGGCGACGAGCGCGAACATCGCGACGAGCCCCGTGCGCGCGCGGGGCGCGCCTAACGACTCCGCGACGCGCAGCTGCATCGTCGACGTGCGGGCGACGGGCTGGTTCGGGTCGACGGTGCGCAGCTCGCGGCCGACGGCGGCGGCGAGCGCCAGCGGGTCGCCGGTCGTGCGCGCGACGACGCCGAGCGAGCGCGCCGGGCGCTGGCGGAACGGGAGGAAGATCTCGGGGCGCGCGACGTCGGTGAGCCCGTCGTGGCGCACGTCGCGGACGACGCCGACGATGTGCCGCTCCGCGCTCGGGAAGTCGAGCCGCGGCGGCGCGTTCGGGCGATCGAAGCGCAGCGCCTCGATGCTGATCGCGAGGCGCTTGCCGATCGGATCCTCGTCGGGAAAGTACTTGCGGGCGAGCGCCTCGTTGATGACCGCGACGGGCGGCGCGTGCTCGTCGTCGGTGGCGGCGAGCGCGCGCCCGCGCACGACCTCGATGCCCATGGTCGCGAAGTACGTCGGCGTCACCGCGCCGAAGATCGCCTCCGGCTCGTCGTTCGGCGCGGGCTCGTCGCGGCCGAGGACGCGGAAGTCCGAGCTCGGCGGCGGCCCGCCTAACGGCAGCGTCTCCGCGGCGCCGACCGCGCGCACGCCCGGCAGCGCGGCGACGCGCGGCAGCAGCTGGTCGACGAGCTGCGCGGTGCGCGCCGGGTCGCGGTACGTCGGCAGCGCGAGGTTGAGGTCCACGACGAGCACGTCCTCGGCGCGGAAGCCGGGGTCGACGCGCGACAGCCGCAGGTAGCTGCGCAGCAGCAGCCCCGCGCCGACGAGCAGCGCGAGCGAGAGCGCGATCTGGCCCACGACGAGGCCGTGCCGCGCCCGCCGGCTCACCGGCCCGCCGGTCGCGCGCGCGCCGCCGGCGAGCGCGGCGTGCGGCGCGAGCGCGGAGAGGCGAATCGCCGGCAGGAGGCCGACGAGCAGGCCGGTGCCTAACGTGAGGACGGCGGCGAACGCGAACACGCGTCCGTCGAGCGCCACGTCCTCGCGTCCCACCGCGAACGGCGTGAACGGCGTCGGCGCGACGAGCGCCGCGGCGGCCGGGAGCCGGACGATCCAGCTCGCGACGAGCATCGCCGCGGCGCCGCCGAGGAGCGCGAGCGCCGCGCTCTCCGCCAGCAGCTGCGCGACGAGCCGCGACCGACTCGCGCCGAGCGCCGCGCGGAGCGCGATCTCGCGGGAGCGCGTGGCCGAGCGCGCGAGCAGCAGGTTCGTCACGTTGAAGCAGCCGATGAGCAGCAGCGCCGCCGCGGTGCCGAGCATCATGCCGAGCGCGGGGCGCACGGCGCGCGCGTACTGCTCGCGGAGCGGGACGGCGCGCAGCGTCCATCCCTGGTTGAAGTACGGCTCCGCGCGGGCGAGCTCGCCGGCGACGCGCGTCAGCTCTCCCTGCGCCTGCTCGATGCGCACGCCCGGCCGCAGCCGAGCGACGACGCCCATCGCGTTCGCCCCGCGCGCGTAGACGCGCTGCGCGAACGGGTCGAGGCCTAACGGCAGCCACACGTCCGGCGGCTCGGGCGCGCGCACGAACGCGAAGTCGGGCGGCAGCACGCCGACGACGGCGTACGACACGCCGTTCAGCACGAGCTGCTTGTCGGCGACGTCGTGCGACGCCCCGAAGCGACGCGCCCACAGCCGCGCGCTCACGACGACGCCGCGCGCGGTCTCGCGCCGGTCGTCGTCGGGGGTGAACAGCCGGCCGTGCAGCGGGCGCACGCCGAGGAGCGTGAACAGCCGCGCCGACGCGACGGCGTACTGCACCTCTTCCGGCTCCGCGCCGCCGGTGAGATCGAACCGACTGCGCGCATCCGTGGTCCACGCGGCCATGCCGTCGAACGACCGCGCGGCGCGCTCGACGTCGAGGAAGTTCGGGAGCGAGAGCGGGAGGTCGGCGTAGCCCGAGCGCGGGTTGTCGCCCCACACGAGCACGAGCCGGTCGGCGTCGACGTAGGGCAGGGGGCGCAGCAGCACCGCGTCGGCGACGCTGAACACCGCGGCCGTGGCGCCGATGCCGAGGGCGAGCGTGCACAGGGCGGCCGTGGTGAAGCCGCGGGTGTGCGCGAGGGTGCGCAGCGCGGTGCGGAGGTCACGCAGCAACGAGCGCATGGAGCGGTCCGGGTGCAGGGGCGGAACGAACGTCGACCGACGGTCCGGCAAGGGAAGGAGCGTGCCCGTCAGCCGCGCGGCGAAGTCGGTGTCACTGCGTCACTTGCGCGCGCGAGCGCGGCGCGGGCTGTCCGCTCGTGGGACGGTGTGTCGCGTTGCGCGACAGAGGGGTCGACTTACTGCGGGACGATCCACGGCGGGACGATCCACGGCGGGACGATCCACGGCGGGACGGTCAACCGCGGGAGAACCACCGGCGCGGTACCTAGTTACTAGGGGGGCTCCCCCCCCTTCGCCCAAGGTGCTATGCGCTCGAAGCACCGCCGTACCAATCGAACGCCAATCGGATCCTCTGACCGTATCCCGATCCCGCCGTAGACGTCCCGCCGTTCGCCGTCCCGCAGCAATTCGTCCCGCAGTGGATCGTCCCGCCGTCCCTCGCTCGTTAGGCGTCCCGCCGTTAGGACACCGCGTTAGTCCGCGTTGCCCCCGTCCGTACCGGGCGCCACTATGGAGACGCGTCCCGGCCACCCGTGCCGTGTCGACGACGATGCCGCCGTGGCCGGGATGCAGCAGGTGGCTGTCGGGAGTGCTGCGACATGGGCAAGCGACGCACGACGCAGCGGGTGCTGAAGTTCAAGCAGAACTGGTCGGTCGGATCCAACGCGGCGGAGTACGAGGACAGGGATCTCCTCGAGCGCGCGTTCGTCGACACGGGCGTGCTCGATCTCCTCCGCGACACGCGCGACCCGAAGTGCGTCGTCGTCGGCCGCACCGGTGTCGGCAAGACCGCGCTGCTGCTGCAGCTCGAGCGGAGCTCCGACCGGGTGCTGCGCATCCGCCCCGACCAGCTCTCGATGAAGTACCTCGTGGGGTCGACGATCCTGCCGCGGCTCCGGGCGCTCGACGTCGACCTCGGGCCGTTCTATCAGCTCCTCTGGCGCCACGTGCTCACGTCCGAGGTGCTGCGCCACTACTTCCGCCTGCACGGCGGCGGTCCGTTCGACGCGCCCGGACGGTGGACGCGGCTGCTCCGCCTGTTCGATCGACGGAAGCGCGAGGCGCTGGAGTACTTCCGTCAGTGGAGCCCGTCGTTCTGGGCCGACACCGACGTCAGGCTGCGCGAGATCACGCAGAAGCTCACCGACGACATCCAGGCGAAGCTCGGCGCGGACCGCTTCGCCGCGCTCACCGGCGAGAGCCGGCTCGAGGACACGGTGCGTGAGGAGATCGTGCCGCGCGTGCAGCAGGTGATCGACGCCACGTCGCTCCAGTACATCCAGCGCGGCATGGAGATCCTCGAACGCGACGTGCTGCCCAACTGCGTGCAGCCGTACTTCGTCGTCGTCGACGATCTCGACCAGGACTGGATCGACAGCGAGACGGCGTACGAGCTGATCGACGCGCTGCTGCAGGTGCTCGGCGACTTCGTGCGGCTGGCGAACATCAAGGTCGTCGCCGCGCTGCGCGAGAACGTCCTCGTGTGGCTGCATGCCGACCGGCCGCGCGGGTGGCAGCAGCGCGAGAAGCAGCGCGACCTGCTGCTGCCGCTCGCGTGGTCGAAGCCGCAGCTCGAGGACATGCTGGAGCGGCGCGTGCGCGCGTCGGTCACGACGGAGCACGATGGGACCATCCACCTCGCGACGATCCTGCCGCCGCCGCGCGTCGACGGCGTCACCGCGCTTGACTACCTCGTCGCGCGCACGCTCAACCGCCCGCGCGACCTGATCAGCTTCACGAACGACATCCTCAAGAAGGCCGCGTCCGAGCTGCGCCACGGCAAGGGGCTGCTCTCGTGGGAGATCATCGAGCTCGCGGAGCGCGAGCACTCCAAGCACTTCCTGCAGGCGCTCGAGGACGAGTGGCGCGCGAACTACATCGACCTGCGCGCCGTGCTCGAGGTGCTGCGCGGCGGCCCGCACCGCTTCACGACGGCGTCGCTGGCGCGCGCGAAGAGCGCCGCGCTCGTGCACGAAGGGAAGGCCGCGCTCGCGCGGGGGCTCGGCTCGGCGACGTCGCTGTGCGCGCTCGCCGCCGACGTCTACGAGCGGAGTCACGACCACACGCTCGTGTGGTGCGCCGTGCTGCCGGTGCTCTACCAGATCGGCGCGTTGGGCGTGTGCCGCGCGCCGGGCGACCCGCCGGTGTACGGCTGCGACCCCGACGCGCACGATCCGCGCGTCGTCGCGGGGTTCAGCATGCAGGCCGAGTGGATCGTCCACCCCGCGCTGCGTTCGGCGCTCGGGACGGTCTGACGGCTCAGCCGTCGCGCTCTTCCGGCGCGGGCGGCTCCTCACGGCCGTCGTCGCGCAGCGTCTCGAGCGCCTCGTGGCGGCGGTGCGGCGGCAGGTCGATCAACCGCGTCGCGAACGCCGCGCGCTCGTCGGTGGTCATCGATTGGTCGTCGGCGGCCGATGCGTCGGGCGGTCGGTCGGCGGACTGGGCGTCGTCCGGCGCGTGTTCTCCGGCGGCCATAGACCTCTCTGCCAGGTGAGATTCGAGAGGCATAATAGGGCGCCGGTGGGACGTGTCAATGACGGTATCGTCACGCCGCTCCGACCTTCGTTGTGTGAATGAACCGCAGAGGACAGGGCGAGGTGCCAGGCGAGTACTCCGGGGATCCAAGTGCGATCGAAAAGATCTCGAGATCCTCTTCATCGCCCTTGGATCCCCAGCGTACTCGCCCAGCACCTCGAACCGGCCGAACGGAACGTCGAGTCCTCGTGGTTCAATTCAAAGAGAGCCGCCTCTGCGGCCCTCTGCGTCCTCTGCGGTTCAATTCAGCGGCGTCAACGCTGCCGACTCACGTTCAGCGCGAGCGCGATCGCGTCGCGCGACAGCCCGGTGCGCCGCGCGATCTCCGCGCTCGGCGCGCCGGCCGCGGCGAGCGCGATGACCGGCGGGGCGGGGCGGCGCGTGGACGGCCGCGTGCGGCGCCACAGCACGAGCGCGCGCAGCCCGGCGGCGAGCGCGGCGGCGACGAGCAGCCCGAGCGCGACCCGCGCGACGAGCGTGCCGATGTCGTGCGTCGACAGCAGATCGTGAGCGTAGCCGCGCGCCGCGTAGCGCACGTCGGTCCCGCGCCACCGCGCAGCGAGATCGGCGGCCGTCGCGGCCGCGCGGTGGACGATCGCGCCGCGCATGCTCGCGCTGCGCGCGATGGCGCGCGCCGCGCCGCCGAACGCGAGCCCCGCCGCCATCGCCGTCGACGCGCCGAGGAGCGCGCGCCCCGTCGCCGAGCGCGGCAGCTTCACGTTAGGCAGCTGCATGTCGGGCCGCCTCACGCGACGCGCGCCCGCAGGGGCGCCAGCTCGCCGCGCAGCTTGCCGAGCGCCTTGGAGCGGATCTGCGACACGCGCGACTCCGTGAGGTCGAGCACCGTCGCGATCTCGTGCAGCTTCAGCTCCTCGAAGTAGTACAGCGACAGCACCACGCGCTCCTGCTCCTTCAGCTTGAGGATCGCCTCGCGCAGGATCGCGACCTCCTGCTCGTGGTTCAGCTTGTCCTCGGCGCCGTCGTCGTCGGACGGCAGCAGGTCGAGCGGCGTCGGGTTCTGCGAGTCGCGATCGCCGGGCGCGCGGTCGATCGGCACGTGGTGCGCGCCCTCGATGTCGCCCTGCCACTTCCACAGCGTGTCGAGATCCACGTTCAGGTGGTCGGCGACCTCCTTGTCCTCCGGAGCGCGGCCGAGCACGCGCATGAGCGACTCGCGCGCGGCGGCGATCTCGCGCGCCTTGCGCCGGATCGAGCGCGGCACGTGGTCCTGGCGCCGCAGCTCGTCGAGGATCGCGCCGCGGATGCGGGGCGCCGCGTACGTGCTGAACGCGAGGCCGCGCGACGCGTCGAACGACTCGAGCGCGTTCATGAGCCCCATCGTGCCGGCGCTCACCAGCTCGTCGAAGTCGGCGCGCACCGCGAGCGTGCGCGACATCTGCCGCGCCACGTGGTGCACGAGGCCGAGGTGCTCGGTGAGCAGCTGCTCGCGCGCCGCCGTGTCGCCGGCGGCGAGGCGCCTCCACGTCGGGTCGGTGGCCGGGGCAGCGGATCCGTTAGGCGGCGTCGCGCGCGGCGTGCCCTGCGGCGTCGAGCGGCGCGTGGCGGAGGGGGAAGTCATCGAGTCGCTCCGGAGGGAACTGCCGAGGAACGGAAGGAAGGGGCGTACGAGGTAGGAATCGATCGGCGCGGCGCGCGTTCCGCCGCGCGATCACTCGCGAGATCGGCGAGCAGCCGCTCGACGAGCGCGTGTGCCGCCACCGCCGCCGGCGAGCCGGCCGCGGCGTCCTGCAACGGCATCCCCGCGCGCAGCGCGAGCGCCAGCGAGCCGTCGTCGGGCAGGGTGCCGGCGTGCCGCACCGGCGCCCCGAGGAACTCGGTGCACGCCGCCGCGATCTGCGCGAAGCCGAGCCGCGCCGCATCGTCGTCGCGCCGATTGACGATCACGTCGCAGGCGACCGCGCCGCCGGGGAGCGCCGACGTCCGCTCGCGCGCCGCCTTCACGAGCGCGTAGCTCGCGGCGAGTGCGATGGGGTCGGTGTCCGCGACGACGAGCAGCCGCGCCGGTGGGGCGCTGCCCCCGCCGGCGTCGCAGCACGCGCACACCGCGTCGAGCCGCGATCCACCGTCGAGGACGATCAAGTCGTGCGCCGGGTAAAGCGCCGCCACGCGCCGCAGCAGCGCGCGCTGCTCCGCGGGGTCGAGGGCGGGGGACCCCGCGCTTCCCGGACCGCCCGGCACGAGCGACAGCGTCGCGCTCACCGGCACGGCGAGCGACGCGACGTCGACGCCCGCGCGCAGGTCGGCGAGCGTGCGCTCCGGCGCGATGCCTAACAGATACCGCTGCGGCCCGACGTGCGGGTCCGCGTCGACGAGCAGCACGCGGCGGCCGAGCGATGCGGCGGCGAGCGCGACGAGCGCCGCGACGACCGACGTGCCCGCGCCGCCCTTGCCGCTGCCGACGACGAGCACCTGCGCGCCGCCGTCGTCGGGCACCGCGGCCGCGGCGGGGCGGCGCGCGACGAACGAGCGCAGCGCGTCGAGCTGCGCGCTCACTCGATCCCTCCGCGAACGCCGAGCGCGCGCACGAGGCGCGGCACGCCGGCGGCGAGGTCGGTGGGGATCGACTGGCCGTCGGTCACCCAGCGCACCGGGAGATCGAGCGCCGCGGCGAGGTCGGCGACGCCGGACTCCTCGGGCACCTCGTCGAGCTTCGTGAGCACGGCGTGCGTCGCGTGCTCCATCGCGTCGCGCACCGCCTCGGCGACGTCGCGCCGCACGGTCGCCGGCACCACCAGATGCACCTCGTCGGGCGCGATCGCGTCGAGCAACGCGCGCCACTCCGCGGCGTCGCCCGCCTTCGGGCCGCGCCCGGGCGTGTCGACGATGACCACGTCACGGTCGGCGAGCCGCGCGAGCGCCGGCGCGACGTCGGCCGGCTCGTACGCCACCTCGAGCGGCACGCCGGCCACCTGCGCGTACGTCTCGAGCTGCGCCACCGCGCCCGCGCGGTACGTGTCGAGCGTCACGAAGCCGACGCGGCGGTCGCCGAACGCGTCGGGGTGCAGCGCGGCCTTCACCGCGGTCGTCGTCTTGCCGGCGCCGGTGGGGCCGACGAACGCGATGACGGACGGCCGCTCGGGCTTCGGCGTCATGCGCGCGCGGAACCGCTCCACGTCGCGGTGCGGCGCGGCGACGATCTCGATCGCCGACGCGGCGCCGACCTGCAGCGACGACGTCCGCAGCACCACGGCGTCGTCGCCGAACGCGGCGCGCGCCTGCGCCGACACCGCAACGAGGTCGCGGCCGCGGAAGATCCGACGTGTCACGTCACGCCGCATGCAGCATCTCCCACGTGCCCGCGCTCTGCAGCGTCACGTTAGGCGGCAGCTCGGCGAGCGACACCACCGGCAGGGCGGGGAGCACCGGCTCGATGAGGCGCCGCACGCCGACGCGGAGGCTCGGCGGCGTGATGAGCGGCAGCGGACGGCCGTCCATCGACGCGCCGGTCGACAGCCCGTTCAGGTCGCGCAGCAGCCCGGCGAGACCGTCGGGCGTGAGCAGCCCCATGGCCTGCGCGTTCTGCCGCGGGCCGAAGAGTCCCGTCAGCGCCTGCTCGAGCCGCGGCCCGATCGTGATCCCCTGCACGACGCCGGTGGCGTCCGCGTAGAGCCGCGCGATGACGTTGGAGAGCGCGCGGCGCGCGTGCTCGCACAGCAGCTCCGGATCCTTCGTCGCGTCCGCCGCGTCGCCGAGCGCCTCGAGGATCGTGACGAGGTCGCGGATCGGCACGCGCTCGCGGAGGAGGCGCTGCAGCACGCGGTGCAGGGTGCCGAGCGACATCTTGTTCGGGACGACTTCCTCGACGAGCGCGGGGTGCGTCTTCTTCAGCGTCTCCACCATCTCCTGCACGTCCTGGCGGCCCAGCAGCTCGGCGGCGTTCGCCTTCAGCACCTCGATGAGGTGCGTGGCGACGACGGTGGTCGGCTCGACGACGACGTAGCCGTACGTCTCGGCCTCGCCGCGGCGCGTGCTCGCGATCCATTTCGCCGGCATGCCGAAGCTCGGATCGACCGTGTCCATGCCATCTATCTCCTGCATGACTCCCCCGGTATTCAGAGCCATGAGGAAGCGCGGCATCACCTCGGCGCGCGCGATCTCGCTGCCGCGGAGCTTCACGAGGTACTCGTTGCTCGGCAGGCGGATGTCGTCGCGGATGCGGATGGGCGGGATGAGGATGCCCAGCTCCAGCGCGCTCTGCTTGCGCAGCATCGAGATGCGCTCCAGCAGGTCGCCGCCCTGGCGCTCGTCGATGAGCGGGATGAGCGCGTAGCCCACCTCGAGCTCGATCGGGTCGATCTGGAGCAGGTCCTTCATCGGGTCCGGCGCCTGCACCGGCTCCGGCGTCTGGACCTCCACCTGCTCGGCCGCGGCGAGGCGCGACCGCTGCGCGCTCTGCGAGAGCCTGCCTAACGCCGCGGTCCCGCCGGCGAGCGCGAGGAACGGGAACATCGGCAGGCCGGGGACGAGCGCGAACACCGCGAGCACGCCGGACGCCATGAACAGCGCCTTCGGGTGCGCGCCGAGCTGGCTCGTCACGACGTTGCCGATGCGCGCGTCCTGGCCGGCGGCGGTGACCATGAGGCCCGCCGCGGTGCTCGTGATGAGCGCCGGCACCTGCGACACGAGCCCGTCGCCGACGGTGAGGATCGTGTACGTCGCGGCCGCCTTGCCGATCGGCAGCCCGCGCTGCACGACGCCGATGAAGATGCCGCCGACGATGTTGATCGCGGTGATGAGCAGCGCGGCGATCGCGTCGCCCTTCACGAACTTCGACGAGCCGTCCATGGCGCCGAAGAAGTCGGCCTGCTTCGCGATCTCCTCGCGGCGGCGCTTCGCCTCCTTCTCGTCGATGAGCCCCGCGCCGAGGTCGGCGTCGATGGCCATCTGCTTGCCGGGCATCGCGTCGAGCGTGAACCGCGCCGCGACCTCGGCGACGCGCCCGGCGCCCTTCGTGATGACGATGAAGTTGATCCCGATGAGGATCAGGAAGATCACGATGCCGACGGCGTAGTTGCCGCCGATGACGAACGTGCCGAACGCCTCGATGACCTTGCCCGCCTCGCCGCGGCTGAGGATGAGCCGCGTGCTCGACACGTTCAGCGCGAGGCGGAACAGCGTCATCACGAGCAGCAGCGCGGGGAACGAGCTGAACTCGAGCGGGTCGGTCGTCTGCAGCGACACGAGCAGCACGACGAGCGACATGCCGATCGACGTCGCGAGGCTCAGGTCGAGCAGCACCGGCGGGAGCGGCACGACGAGCAGCGCGACGACGAGCACGACGGCGACCGCCATGCCGATCTCGGCACGCGAGCGGTTGCCCGCGTTCGCGGGGACGGGAATCGCGGCGGTAGCCATCAGGCGGCCGTGTTGGTGCGCTTGCGCATGACGAAGGCGAGGACTTCGGCGACGGCGAGATAGAGCTCGGTCGGGATCATCTGCCCCAGCTTCACGGCGGCGATGAGGGCACGAGCGAGGGGGACGTTCTCGACCACGGGGACGCCGGCCTCGTAGGCGAGCGCCTTGATGCGCTCGGCCACCTTGCGGCGGCCTAACGCGACGACGTACGGGGCGGGCGCGACGCTCGGGTCGTACTTCAGCGCGACCGCGATGTGCACCGGGTTCACGAGCACGACGTCGGCCTTCTTGACGTCCTTGAACATCTGCTGGCGGACCCGCTGCCGGGCGAGCGCGCGCATGCGCGACTTCACCATCGGGTCGCCCTCCTGATTCTTGTGCTCCTGCTTGACCTCTTCCTTCGTCATGCGGAGCCCCTTCTCGTGCTGCCACAGCTGCCACGCGTAGTCGGCGCCGGCGAGCGCGAGATACGCGAGCCCCGCGGTGCGCAGCATGCCCACGCCGTACTCGCGCACGATCTCGAGCAGCGCGCGCGGCGGCTGCTGGCCCAGCGCGGTGATCGCCGGCCACGCCGGCGCGAGCACGTGCCACACGGCCCACCCGACGATGAGCAGCTTGAGGAGCGCCTTGAACAGCTCCACGAAGCCCTGCGTGCCGATCACGCGCTTCGCGTTCTGCGCGGGGTTCAGCCGGTTGAAGTCGGGCGTGATCGGCTTCGCGCTCATCGTGCCGCGCGCCTGCAGCGCGCCGATGGCGAGCGACGCGCCGGCCATCGTGGCGAGGAACGCGGCGAGCGCGCCCAGCGTCTTCCAGCCGAACAGCCGGATGAGCGAGACGATGCCCGGCCCGTCGACCACGCCGACGCTCGCGTACCCGAGCCCCGAGCCCATCAGGTCGCGCATCGCGCGCGCGAGACCCGGGCCCGTCGCGTTCAGCGCGAGCGCGGAGGTGAGCAGCAGCACGGCCGCGTTCAGCTCCTGGCTTCGCGGAACGCGCCCGTCCTTCGCCGCGTCGTCGCGCTTGCGCTGGGTCGGGGCTTCTGTCTTCTCCTGCTCGGTATCGGCCATCGGAGCGTCAGCGAGCGGCGAAGGCGTGGAACACGAGCTCGAGCTGCCCGGCGAGCGCGGTGCCCCATCCGGTCATCCACGTCGCGACGAACGCGAGCGACGCGCAGAGCGCGACGAGGCCCAGCGCGATCTGGATCGGGAACGCGATCGTGAGCGCGTTGAGCTGCGGCGCGACACGCGACAGCACCGCGAGCGCGACGTTGCCGATCATCGACGCGGCGATCACCGGCGCGGCGAAGCGGAGGCCGAGCACGAACAGCGTCGCGCCCTGCGACAGCAGCGCACGCAGCCCCTCGCTCACGTTCAGCGCGGTGCCCACCGGCAGCGCGCGCGTCGACTCGGCGAGCGCGTCGAGCATCACGAGGTGGCCGTTCACGGCGAGCAGCACCGTCACCGCGAACATCTGCCCGAACTGGGCGAGCACGCTCGACGACGCGCCGTTCAGTGGATCGAGCAGCGAGGCGCCGGAGACGCCGATCGCCGTCGACGTGAGGTCGCCCGCCGTCTCCATCGCGCCGACGAGCACCGCGGCGCCGAAGCCGATCGCGAAGCCGACGAGCGACTCGGTGAGGAACGCGGCCGGCGTGATCTGCGGCCCGGTGCGCGACGCGTGCAGCGCCGCGGCGTGCGCGCTCGGCGCGAGCAGCACCGTGAGCAGCAGCAGCACGCCGGTGCGCAGCTGCATCGGGATCGGCTTCGCCGAGAACACCGGCGCGATGAGCACGAGCCCCCCCACGCGGCAGGCGAGGAGCACGAGGGTCGGGGCGTAGCCCGGCGCGAAGAGATCGAAGCCGGGCATCTACGACACGAACGACGGGAGGCTGCGGAACAGCTCCGTCGTGTACTTGATGAGGATCTGGAGGATCCAGGGGAGCGCGATGAGGAACGTCGCGCCGACCGCCACGAGCTTCGGCACGAACGACAGCGTCTGCTCCTGGATCTGCGTCACCGCCTGGATCACGCTCACCAGCAACCCGACGCCGAGCGCCACGATCAGCATCGGCCCCGCGACCATCAGGGCGAGCATGATCGCGTTGCGCGCGAGATCGACGATGAGCTGATGCGACACGGCGGGGGGGAAACGCGGGGGGACGTGCGGAGGGGGTCCGACGCACCGGGAGAAGGCAGGCCCGGTGCCATGGCGCGCTCGGCCGATGCTGGCGGCCAAGTCGTTGGCGGAGCGAGACTTCGTGATTCGCGTCACGCGGGGTCGGGGGACGGCGATCGTGCCGGACGGCAGTTCTTGCCGGGTGGCTGGCGGCGCAATCTTCCGCCTTCCGGGGCGGTGCCGGCGTCCGCGTGGGGCGGCTAGGTTGCCCGTTCGCCGCCGTTGAACCTGTCGATGCCGCCTCTCCCTCTCGTCTCGCTCGCGCTCCTCACGACGCTCGCCGCGCCGCCGGCCGCGTGCGACTCGGCCGCGCTCCGCACCCCCGTGGCGACGGTCGTGGACACGCTGCGGCTGGTCGCGCGCGGGGGGAACGGGCTGGCCGTGCTGCCGCACCCGTGGATCGACTTCGTGCTCGATGCGGTCGCGACTCGGCTACGCATCGCGCAGCCGCTGGACATGCCGGTGTTCGACGGCGCGGGCACGGTGATGGGGGAGCGGGAGTCGTTCACGCGCCCCGTGCTGCGCGACGAGGTGCGCGTCACGATGCGCCGCGACGGACACGTCACCGACGTCGATCTCGTGACGCGGTCGCTCGCCGACGCCGCCGACGCGGCGCTGCTCGCCGCGGTGCACGCTGCCGACTCCGCGGACGCGCTGGTACCGACGCCGGCGGAGGTGCCGGAGCGGGCGACCGTCTTCGTGTCGCTCACCACGCGCGAGCCGCCCGACACCACGAAGCCGCCGATCGACCGCGCGACGCGCGACGTCGCCCTGCTCACGCTGCCGCTGTTCCGGGACGCGACGTGGGTGCTGCCGCGGCCGGGCAACCAGGGCCCGCGCTACCCGCTGGCGGAGAAGGCGGCCGGCGTCCAGGGGGCCGTGCATCTCGAGTTCGTCATCGACGAGCACGGACGGCTCGTGCCCTCGACGCTGCGCGTGCTGCGCTACACGAGCGAGCCGTTCGTGCGCTCGGTGTACGACGCGTTGCAGCACATGGAGTTCCTGCCGGCGACCGTCGGCGGCTGCCCGGTGAAGCAGCTCGTGCGGCAGCCGTTCACGTTCGAGCTCCGGCCGTGACGCCGTGATCCCTCTCGTCTTCGTCGACGTCGACGGCACGCTCGTCGGCACCTCCGGCGACGTGCTCCCCGCCGTGTGGACCGCCGTCGAGCGGGCGCGCGCGTCAGGCATCCGCCTCGCGCTCTGCTCCGGCCGCCCCGGGTTCGGCAAGACGCGCGGGTTCGCCGAGCGGCTCGATCCCGACGGCTGGCACGTGTTCCAGAACGGCGCGAGCGTGATGCGCTTCGCGTCGAACGGCCACCCCGGCGAGTCGCGCTCGCACGGCCTCTCGCCGGAGCTCGTCGCGTGGCTCGTGCGCCGCGCCGACGAGACCGGACGCGTGCTCGAGCTCTACACCGACGAGGAGGTCGCCGTGGAGCGCGACGCCGACCGCGCGCGGCGTCACGCGGGGTTGCTGGGCATCCCGTTCGTCCCGCGCCCGTTCGCATCGCTCCGCGCGCCCGCCGTGCGCGCGCAGTGGCTCGTGTCGCGCGAGGAGGCCGACGCCGTCGTCGCGGAGCCGCACGCGGGGCTGCACTACTCGCCGTCGGTGTCGCCGGTGATGCCCGACACCATGTTCGTGAACATCACCGCCGAGGGCGTCGACAAGGCGCACGCCGTGCGGCTCGTGGCGGCGGCGTACGGCGTGCCCGTCGCGCGCACGATGATGGTCGGCGACGGGGCGAACGACGCGGCCGCGATGCAGGCCGTCGGCTTTCCCGTCGCGATGGGGAACGCCGAGCCCGAGGCGCTGGCCGTCGCGCGCACCGTCGTCAGGCACGTGGACGAGCTGGGGCTCGTCGAGGCGCTGGAGCTGGCGGCTGGGCTCTGACGGCGACCGTGCGAGGGTCGCCGTCGTCAGGTCGCCGTCACTTGAACGACTGCACCACGCTCTGGATGACGAGCGTCCAGCCGTCGACGAGCACGAACAGCAGCAGCTTGCACGGCAGGGCGATCATCGCCGGCGGCAGCATCATCATGCCCATGCTCATGAGCACCGAGCTCACGACGAGGTCGATGATGATGAACGGCAGGAAGAGCGCGAAGCCGAGCTGGAACGCGGTGCGCAGCTCGCTCGTGACGAACGCCGACATGACGACGACGAGCGGCACCTCCTCGACCGTCTTCGGCGCCTGCTCCACGTGGCTCATCTCGACGAACGTCTGCAGGTCGCGCTCGCGCGTCTGCCGCAGCATGAACTCGCGGAACGGCCGCACGCCGACCTGCATCATCTCGGCCTGCTCGATCTTCCCGGCGAGCCACGGCTGCAGCGCGGTCTGGTTCACCGTGGAGAGCGTGGGGCCCATGACGAACCCCGTGAGCAGCAGCGCGAGCGCGGCGACGAGGTGATTCGGCGGCGCGTTCTGCGTGCCGAGGGCCTGCTTCAGGAAGTGCAGCACGATGAGGATGCGCGTGAAGCCCGTCATCATGAGCACGAGCGTCGGCAGCAGCGTGAGCACGCCCATCATGACGACGATGCCGACCGTGCCGCTCAGCCGCAGGCCGTCGCCCTTGCCGCCGGCGACGCGCAGATCGAGCTGTGGGGCGAGGCGGGCGATCATCGTGTCCGCGCTCGCCGGCGCGCCACGGGGCGCCGACGCACCCGGCGCCATCGGCGCGGGGCCGGTGCGCTGGCCGCCGGGCCCCGCCGGCGCCTGCGTGTCGCGTCCGCGACCGAGCCGCGCGGGAGCGGCCTGGCGCAGCGCGTTCTGGTACAGGGCCGCCCGGGTCGCGGCGGGAAGGACTGGAAGAGCCGTAGCGGCGGAAGCGGGTGCGGCGGGAGCGGGTGCGGCGGTGACGTTAGGCGCGTTAGGCGTGTTGGGCGCAGCGCTGTCGGGACGCGCCTGCGCGGCGGCGCGCGACGGCGTCCAGGCGAGCGCGCCGAGCACCGCGCCGACGAGCGCGAGCTTCGTGGCCGAGGAGAGCGCCATGCCGAGCATCGAGCGGAACGCGTCGGCGCCGGCCGGAGACGCGGCGCGCGCCGGAGCCGCGGGCGCCGAGACGTCGAGCATGATCCGCGACACGCCCCCCGGGGGCGTCGAGATCGCCGCGAGCCACGACGGCGCCGCGTCGTCGGCTGCGCCGGCCGACCCGGTGGCCGACCCGGCCCCCGACGCCTCGCCGACGCCGTCGGCCGACGCGTCAGGCGCCGACCGCGCGGCCGCGGCACGGCGGGCCAGCGTCGTGCGCAGCCATGCCGCGCCGGGGAGGCCGAGCAGCTCCGGATGCGCCGTGAGCGCCGCGACCACGCCCGACGACGCCGAGCGCGAGCTCTCGAACGGCACCGGCGTCGACGACGACGCGAGCACCGCGGCGCGGTCGTCGCCGTCCAGCTCCACGAGCTGCCGGATGCCGCCGTCGCTCACCGCCATCGTCAGCACCTTCTCGCCGACGCGCACGACGACGATCGACTGCTTCGGGCCGAGCGGCAGCCGCTGCACCACCTCCATCGGGAGGCGGTTCCGCGCGCCGCCGAGCGTGGGGCTGAATCGCTTCAGCAGCCGCAGCGCGACGAGGAGCAGCGTGAGGACGGCGCCTAACGCGACGAAGACGCCGAGGGTGGCGCTCGCGGTCATCGGAGTGGTCCGGCGGTCAGGCGGCGGACGCGGGCACGGCGCCGGTCGCCGCGAAGATGCGGCTGATGCGCACGCCGAAGTGCTCGCCGAGCACCACGACCTCGCCCTCCGCGAACTTGCGATCGCCGACGTAGATGTCGATCGGCTCGCCGGCGAGGCGGTCGAGCTGGATGACCGCGCCGCGGCCGAGGCGCAGGATCTCCTGCACCGTCATGCTCGTGCGACCGAGCTCGATCGACACCGGCAGCGACAGGTCGAGCAGCATGCCGAGCGGCACTTCCGTCGAGCCGCCGAGCGCGGCACCGAAGTCGGCGCCGAAATCCGATGCGGGGCTGTACGTGCCGTCGGCGTCGTCCGACGTCGGCACCGGCTGGCCGGTCGCCTTCGCGGCCTGCACGCTCGCGACCAGCGCGTCGATTTCTGCGGGATTCATACTCGGGACAGGTGGGAGCGGGGAGCGGAAGGCGCTATTCGGTGTCGTCGTCGTTCAGATTCTCGGGCGGGGCGATCTGGTCGAGCAGGCGCACGGCGAGCTTGCGGCCGACGCGGCCCGCGCTGCCGCGGAATCGCGTGCGCCCGCCCACCGTCACCGAGAGCTCGGCGTCGCGCGGGATGCCCGTCGCGACCACCTGGCCGGGCGCGAGCGCGCTCAGCTCGCGCAGCGACATCTGGAAGCGCGGCAGACGCGCCGAGACCGTCACCGGCGTCGCGCGCAGCGCGGCCTCCGTGCGCAGGCGCGCCTCCTCGCGCTCCTGCTCCGTGCCGCCCGCCTGGCCGACGCGCTTGTTGCCGCTCCCCTGGAAGAACTTCTCGAGCACCGAGAAGGGCAGGCAGATCAGCAGCAGAGAGCTCGTCTGACCCGCCACCACCTCGACGTTCGCGACGAGCACCGGATCTTCGCGGTTGGCGATCTGCAGGATTTCGGGGCTCGACTCGAAGCCGGTGATCTGCAGCTCGAGCGGCACGTGGTCCTGCCAGATCTCCGTCAGCAGCGCGACCGCGCGCTCGGCCACGATGCGCAGCGTCATGCGCTCGACCGGCGAGAACGCGCGGTTCGGGATCGTCGCCGCGCCGCCGCCGCCGAAGAAGCGGTCGACGGTGAAGAAGCCGAACTCGTGGCCGATGTCGATCGCGCCCTGCGCGCCACCGGTGTTCTGCACGTCGAAGATGTACGTCGCGCACGGCGTCGGCAGCGACAGCGTGAACTCGCCGAAGCTGAACTGCTCGACGCTCTGCAGGCGCATCTCGATCTGACCGCGCACGCGGCCGATGAGCCACCCTTCGAGCGACTTCACCATCCGCTCGTACATCGCCTCCAGCGTGCGCAGTCGCTCCTTCGAGACGCGGTGCGGGCGCCGGAAGTCGTACGTCTGCACCTCCGTCTCGTCGGACGACACGGTCTTGCCGCCGGCCGTCACCGTCGCCGGCATCGGCGCGGTGAGGTTGCCGGCGCCGCCGAGCAGTCGGTCGATGTCGTACTGGGAAAGCGTCTCGGTCGACACGGGCGGCTCTTACTGGATGACGAACTGCGGGAAGTAGATGCGCAGCGTCGCCTTCTTCTTGAACAGCTTGCGCGCGGCGACGGTCAGCTCGGCCTTGATCTGCTCGCGGAGCCGCATGTCGGCGAGCTGCTCGACGGTCTTCGCGCCTAACGTCACGAGCACCGCGTCGCGCAGCTCGGCGTCGCGCGTCTTCATGTCCTCGAGCAGCGCGGCGCTCGTCGTCTCGAACGCGACGGAGAGCAGCAGGAAGCGCGTGCCCCCCGACTCGGCGGGGTTCAGCACGAGGTTGTCGAGCGTGTAGACCTGGTTCGTGCTCTCGCCCGGCTTCGCCTCGCCGTCGCCGCCTTCGGCCGACGCGTCCTCGGCGGACGCCGTGGCGTCGGTTCCGCGGGCAGGGCGCGCGGCGGAGGCGGCGGGGCTGATCCCCTTCGCCATCGCGGGGCCCACGACGAACACGCCCGACGCGCCGCCGACCGCGAGGCCGAGCACGAGGGCGAGGGCGAACGGCATCATCGCCTTCATCTTGCTCGGCGACGAATCGGCGGCCGGCGGCGTCTGAGCGTCGGCGGACATTTCTGGGCGGGAGGGGAGAGGCGGGGGACGTGCTTTTCCGGGGCGAGGGAAAAGCAGGGCCGGTGCCAGGGGGCGCGATGAGCGTGGAGCGTGGCGCGTGGAGCGTAAGTATTTACCCAGCAACGAGTTCAAGTCGAACGCCGGTCGCCGGCCCGGGACGTGGCCGGATGAACGAAAGCGCCGAGCGGCAAGGATTGCCGCCCGACGCCCGGTAAGAGTTGCCGCGCGCTCTACGCGCTACGCTCCACGCTCATCGCTCTACGCTCTACGCTCGGCTTACCGCTTGATCTGCAGCAGCTCCTGCAGCATCTCGTCGCTCGACGAGACCACCTTGCCGTTCGCCTGGAAGCCGCGCTGGGCGACGATCATGTTCGTGAACTCCTGCGCGAGGTCGACGTTCGACATCTCGAGCGCGCCGGAGGTGATCTGCGACTGCGACCCCTCGAGCGCGAAGCCGAGGACCCCGGCGCCGGAGTTGGCCGACTCCTGGTACATGTTGTCGCCCGTGCGGAGGAGACCGGACGGGTTGTTGAAGTCGGCGAGGACGATCTTGCCGAGCGGCGACGTCGTGCCGTTCGTGAAGAAGCCGGTGATCGTGCCGTAGCGATCGATCGAGAAGTTCTGGAGCGTACCGGCGGTGTAGCCGTCCTGGTCGCGCAGCACCGCGGTCGACGACGTGGCGTACTGCGTGAGCCCGAGCGTGCCGCTGCCGTAGTCGACGCTCACGTTCACGTCGTCGGCGCCGAGGACGCCGAACTGGACGTTGATCTGGTCCGACTGCGTGGGATCGAGGTTGCCCTGCGTGTCGAAGACGAGCGTGCCGCTGTTGATGCCGTTGCCGGTCGCCGCCGGCGGGATGAAGTAGTCCACCGACACCGCGTCGCCGTCGCTGACGCCCGACTGCGGATCGATCGTGACGGCGCCCGACGCGTCGGGGCCGCTGATGTACTGCGGGTCCACCACGGTGCCGCTCGCCGTGACGACGCGCGCGACGACCGAGTTCGCGTCCGCGCGGGGCAGGGTGACCTTGCCGCTGGCGACGGTCTGCGTCGACGTCACGGTGCTCGCCGTCGGGTCGATCTGCCAGTTCCACGTGTTCGCCGCGGTCTTGTAGAACTGGATCTTCACGTCGTGCTTCGTGCCCTGCGAGTCGAAGATCGAGATCGACGTCTCGCTGAACGCGCCGGCGTTGCGGGCCTCGCCGCGGGTGCCGGCGTTGAAGCCGCTCTGCTGCGGCCCGGCGCCGTCCGGATCGCTCGTGTCGAACACCGGCGCGGCCGCACTCAGGTTGCCCGCGAGCTTCATCGTCGACGTCACCTTCGCGGCGACCTTCTGGCCGAACGGGAGCTTGATGTCCTGGATGCCGTCCTGCAGCACGCCGTTCTGGTACACCTTGCCCTGCACGACGAAGCCGTTCGTCGGCGAGACCATGCGGCCGTCGGCGTCGAGCTGGAAGTTGCCGGAGCGCGTGTAGAAGCTCTGGTTCCCCTTGCGCACGACGAAGAACGAGTCGCCCTGCAGCGCGAGGTCGGTCGTCTGCCCCGTCGTCTCGATGTTGCCCTGCGTGAAGAGCTGGTCGATGGAGCCGATCTGCATGCCCAGCCCGACCTGGATCGGGTTGATGCCGCCCTGGTCTCCGGGCGGACGGCTCGCACCCTGCAGCAGCTGCGCGAAGCCTTCCTTGAACGTCACGCGTCCGGCCTTGAAGGCGACGGTGTTAACGTTTGCGATGTTGTTGCCGATAACATCCATGCGGACCTGATGGTTCCGGAGGCCCGACACGCCGGCGAAGAGGGAACGAAGCATCGATGAAAGGGATGCGGGTTAGGCAGCCGTGCTGCGTGGCTGCGTAGCTGCGTGTAGCGTGAGTGTCCTTACGCAGCCACGCAGCACGCAGCCACGCAGCTGTCAGATGAACGATCAGCCCGTGATCTCGGTAACCGACATGTACGGCACTTCCACCCCGCCGATCGACACCACGGGGCCGTGCGACGAGAAGCGCACGCCGTCGATCTTGCCGCTGACGTACGTCGGCGCGGCGTTGGTCTCGTTCGTGCCCGCGTCGGTCTCCACGACGTACTTGTACGTACCGCCGGCGAGCGACTTCGCCGACGAGCCGACGGTGAAGGCGTGGCGCCCCGCGCTCACCGCGCCGAGGTCCTGCGACGCCACCTCGGTGCCGTCCGACGCGTAGACCTTCAGCGTCGCGTGCGTCGCGCCCGCGGGCACGTCGGCGAGCACCGACGCCGGCGCGCCCTTCGTCGTGTCGACCGAGTCCGCCGCGACGACGACCGACTTGCCGACCGCGCCGAGCGCGCCGTTGTTCGCGAGCAGCGTCGCGAGCCCCGTCTGGCCAGTCGACTGCGTGGACAGCGTCTCGTTGATCTGCGTGAGCTGCTCGACGCTCGAGAACTGCGCGAGCTGGGCCGCCATCTGGCTGCTGTCCATCGGGTTCATCGGGTCCTGGTTCTTCATCTGCGCGACGAGCAGCTGGAGGAACTGGTCCTTGCCGAGCGCGCCGCCGGGGCCGCGCGTCAGGCTGTCGGGCTGCGTCGTCGTGCTCTGCGTCGCCGTGCTCGGCGCCGCGGCGGAGATTCCGGTGGCCATGGGGGTCGGGGAAGGGTGATGCCTGACGGATGCCTAACCGATGCCTAACGGCCGTCGCGTCGCGGGCGGCGCCCGCCGCGCGGATCGGTGTCGTCCGGGCTGTCGGCGTCGCGCCGCTGCCGGCGCTGATCGTTCGCGTCGCGCTGCTGGGCGTCGCGCGCCTGCGCGTCGCGCCCTTGCGCGTCGCGGCCCTGCTGCTGCGCGCCCTGCTGCGAGCCTTGCGACGACGAGCCGCCCGCGCCGGAGCGCTCCGCGCCCGACGTGCCGGCCGCCGCGGCGACGAGCCGTCCGGCGTCGATCGCCTCGGCGCCGCGCCCGACGCTCGAGATCTGCACCGTGTCCGTCGTCAGGCCGTGCCGGTCGAGCGCGCCGCGCAGCTCGTTCACGCTCGCGCGCATCCGCTCCGCCGCAGCGTGGTCCGCGAGGTCGATCGACGCGCCGACCTCGAGACCGCGCAGCCCGACGCGGATGCGATCGATGCCGCCGGCGAGGTTCTCGAGCCGCAGCGTGATCGACGACATCGGCTGCGCCGGCGCCGCCTCGCGCGCGTCGAGCAGCTGCGCCACGCGCATCGCGGCATCGACGCCCGCCGCTGGGGCGGGGGCCGCCACGCGGGCGGACACGTCGGCGAACGTCGTCGCGCCCGTGCCGCTGCCTAACGCGCTCGCCGCGCTGTCGCCCGCCGGCTCGCCCGCGCGGCGCGACCCCGCCGTGACGGCGCTCGTGTCGCGCGGTGCCTGCCGCGAGCCGCCGCGCCGATCGCCGCCGTCGGAGCCACGCGACGCGTCGCCCTGCCGCTGCGCGGCGAGCGCGGCGTGCGCCGCCTGCACGAATGCGTGACGCGCGCCGTCGATCGTCGCGGCCGTGTCGACCGTCGACTCCACCGCTGCCTGCGCGCCCGCGACCTGCGCGCCCGCGACCTGCTCCGCCGACGGGTGCGCGCTGCGAGGCATCTCGAGGTGGCCGGGGTCGCGCATGCCGAGCGTGCGCAGCCCCTCCTCGCGCGCCACACGCTGCAGCGCCTCGAACCCCGCGCGGTCGCTCCACCCGCCGTCCACGGTGACGTCCACCGCCTCGCCGGCGGTGTGGCGCGAGTGGCGCGTCCACGTCACGACGTCGCCGTCGCGCGTGCGGCCCTGCGCGTACAGGAAGTCCTGCCGCTCCTGCGTGCGCGTGCTCTCGACCGCCTGCACGTCGTGGCCCGTCTCGTCGCGCATGCGCTCCACGACGCGCTCCAGCCGCGCGCGGAGCTCGGGGTCGACGCCATCGAGCGCGCGCGCGATCTGCGTCACGTCCGTCGCGGCCGCGCCGTTCGTCGCGTCGGCGCCCGCGGCGCCCTCGGTGCCGTCGGCATCCTTCGCGTCGTGCGCGCCGCGCGCGCCGCGCTCGTGGCGTCGGCCGCGTGCCGCGCTCGTGGCATCGGCGGCGTCGGAATGGTTCGTCGCGTCGGCGGCGGCAGCGGCATCGTGCTCTCGGGGGGGGGCCCCCGCGGCGGTCGTCGCGCCGCTCGCCGCGTCTCGTCGTCGTCGCGCGTGCCCGCGTCGCCGTGCGCGTCCTCGCCTGCCACGTCGCGCGCCTCGTGCCGCCCGACCTGGCGCCGCGCGTCCACGTCGTCGGTCCGGTCGGTCCGGTCGGTCCGGTCGGCGCGCGCCGTCGTGCCGCGCGTCGACGTGCCCTCGGCGCCCGTCTCCTCCGACGTCCCCTCGTCGCGATCGCCGAGCGACTCGGCGGCCGGCTCCTGACGGGGCGGCGGCTCGGGGCGCGGCGGCGGCGTCATCGCCGCCGTCAGCATGGACGCGAACGCCGGCGAGTCGGCGGGCGACGTGTGATCGTTAGGCGTCCGGCTGCCCGTCGACGCGCCGCTCAGCGTGTCGAGCAGCCCCGCACTCGTGACCTGCATCAGCGGCCTCCCGCGGTCGGGGTACGGAGCGCCAGCTTGCCGAGCGCCGCGGCGCGCGGCGCGGGAAGCGCGGCGAGGATCGCCGCCGCCTGGCGGTCGGCGAGCAGGGCGAGAATGGTCTGCACGTCGCGATCCTCCATCTGCTCGAGCACCCGCGCGGCCTCCTTCGCCGCCATGTTGCCGAACACCTTCGCGAGGCGGCGCTCCGGCGGTCCGTCGGCGCGCGCCGCCGCCGTGGCCGACGCGATCCGCGTCTCCACCAGCGGCTTCGGCGACCGCACCATCACCGCCGCCGAGTCCGCGCGCGCGGAGGCGCGGTGCGCGGGCTCCTTCGGCGTCCGCGCCGGCGGCGTGCTGCGCGGGGCGGGCGACGCGGTGTTCGGCGTCCCGCTCGACGGCTCGTTAGGCACCGCGGCCGGCACCGTGCCGCTCGCCGGAGCCGGCGTCTCGTTCGACGCGACCTGCGTGGGCGTGATGGGCGCGTGCGTCGCCGGCGCCGTCGTGCGCGGCCGGTCCACCGGGCGTCGCGGCACCGTCCCGATCGTCACCGGCCCCGCCGTCCTCTCCGGAGCCGGCGCCCGCGCGCTGTCGTGCGCCGCGCTGTCGTGCGCCGCGCCGTCGTGCGCCGCGCTGTCGACCGGCGCGGTCGCGGGCACGCTCGACGAGTCGGCCGCGGCGTGCTCGCCGCCTTCCGGCGCCGCCGGGTGCGCGGGCGCGGCCTTCGCCGGCGCGCGCGTCGGCATCACGCCGACCAGCGGCGCGGCGCTCTTCGCTTGCTGGATCTTCATCGCCGTCGTGCCGCTGACGCCGAGCAGCAGCCCGACGAGGAACGGCATCATCAAACGCACCATGCCCATGGCTTACGACTCGTCCGAATCGGTGGGGGACTGCTGTCCGGCGCCGCCGTGCGCGGTGTACGCCTGTGTGAAGCGCGTGAGCGCGATCTCGTCCATGCGCTGGCGGTCGGCGGCGCTCTCGCCGGCCCGCCAGGTCTCCTGGGCGCGCTCGCGCAGTCGATCGAGCGTGCGGCGGTCGCGGTACGCGGCGCGCAGGTCGTCCTGCCGCTGCGCCACGACGTCCTCCGCCGACGTCGTCGCCGACGCCGCTTCCTCGACGCGCTCGTCGAGCCGCCCGAGCAGGAACTGCAGCGTGCGCAGCGCGCCCACGCTCAACTCTCCCGTCTCCGCCACCTCGGTGGGCGCCGCCTGTCGGGCGAGCGCGGCGCGCGCGGCCTCCAGCCGCTCCTGCTCGGCGCGCGCGGCCGCCGCGATCTCCTCCGCGGCGACGAGCGCCGTGGCGGCGTCGCGCTCCTTGCGCTCGCGCAGGTCGAGCACGCGCTGCAGTCGGAACCGGAACACCCGTTAGGCTCCCCGCCGCGACTGCGCGGCGATCTGCTTGCCGAGGTGCGCGAGCGTCGCGCGCGTCATGTCGTACTTGCTCGCCTCGTCGGGGCGCTGCTGCAGGAAGCCGAGCGCCTGCTCGCGCAGCGCGATCGACGCGTCGACCATCGGGTCGCTCCCGCGCTGGTACGCGCCGACGAGGATGAGGTCCTCCTTCTCGCGATACGCCGCCTCGAGCTTCAGCAGCGCGTTCGCCGCGCCCTTGTGCTCGGGGGTGATGATCTGGTCGCGCACGCGGCTCTTCGAGTCGAGCACGTCGATCGCGGGAAAGTGGCCCGCGGCGGCGAGCTTGCGCGTGAGCACGACGTGGCCGTCGAGGATCGAGCGCGCGGCGTCGGCCACGGGCTCGTTGAAGTCGTCGCCGTCCACGAGGACGGTGTAGATGCCGGTGATCCCGCCGCGCTCACCGTTGCCCGCGCGCTCCAGGAGCCGGGGCAGGGCGGCGAACACCGACGGCGGATAACCCTTCGTCGTCGGCGGCTCGCCGACGGCGAGGCCGATCTCGCGCCACGCCATCGCGACGCGCGTCACCGAGTCGACCATGAGCAGCACCTGCTTCCCCTGGTCGCGGAAGTACTCGGCGATCGCCGTGGCGACGAGCGCGCCGCGGGCCCGCACGAGCGCCGCCTGGTCGCCGGTGGCGACGACGAGCACCGAGCGGGCGAGCCCCTCCGGGCCTAACGAGTGCTCGATGAACTCGCGCACCTCGCGGCCACGCTCGCCGAGCAGCGCGATCACGTTCACGTCGGCGCGCGCCTGGCGGGCGATCATGCCCAGCAGCGTGCTCTTGCCGACGCCCGAGCCGGCGAAGATGCCGACGCGCTGGCCGCGCCCGAACGTCAGCGTGCCGTCGATCGCGCGCACGCCCGTCTCCATCGGCTCGCTCACCATCTCGCGCACGAGCGGATTCGGGGGCTCGGCGGCGAGCGGCACGCGCTCCTCCACGTCGAGCTTCCCCTTGCCGTCGATCGGGTGGCCGAGGCCGTTCAGGATGCGGCCGAGCAGCCCCGGACCGACGTCGACCCCGAACGAGCGGCCTAACGGCAGCACCGAGCTGCCGGGGTGCAGCCCGTCCATCTCCCCGAGCGGCATGAGCAGCACGCCGCGCTCGTGGAAGCCCACGACCTCGGCCAGCACCGACTGGTCGCCGGCGAGCGACGTGATGCGGCACAGCTCCCCGAGCCCGACGTCGAGCCCCGCGGCCTCGATCACGAGGCCGACGACGCGCGTCACCTTGCCGTACGTGCCGAAGCGCGGACAGTCGTCGAGCAGGCCGAGGAGCGCCGTGGTCGGATCCTCGCCGGGCGACACCGTGAGGATGCCGCCGGGCGGGGTGAGGCGCGCCGTGCGCGCGGACCGATTCGCGTTAGGCATGGTGGCCGCTCAGCCGGCGGTACACGCGCTCGAGCGCCGTGTCCACGCGCCCGTCCACGATGCGCTCGCGCCCTTCCACCACCACGCCGCCGCGCTCCACGCGCGGGTCGGGGATCCACCGCACCTCGCCGGCGCGCCGCGACTCGGTGAGCGTCGACTTCAGCGTGTCGAGGTCCGACGGATGCACGCGCACCTGCAGCGACTGGTCCTGCGGGAACTCCGCCGTGGCCCGCGCCGCGAGATCGCGCACCAGCCCGTCGTCGTCGCGCACCTCGCGCCCGACGACGACGCGCGCGGCGGCCGAGGCGAGCGCCGCGACGTTGTCCTGCAGCGTGCCTAACCACCGCGCCTCGCCCTCGCGCACCGCTTCGGCGGCGAGCCACAGCGCCTCCAGCGCGCTCGCGAGCGCGAGGCGTCCGGCTTCCTGAGCCTCCGCGCGTCCCTGCGCCACGCCGGCCGCGTACGCGTCCGCCTGCAGCTGCTCGCGCTCGACGAGCGCCTCCTCCTCGCGCCGCGCGAGCGCCGCGCGCACCGCGTCCTCGAGATCCCGCGCGGTGACCGGGGTGTCGGCGTCGTAGGTCGGCTCCAGCTCCGGCATCTCGAGCTCGGGGAGCTCGAACGCCTCCACCGGGATCTGCTCCGGCATCCAGGCCGCCGCGCGGCCGCGATCAGACGAGAACATCGTCGCCATTCCCCGAGGTCAGCACGATCTCGCCCGACTCCTCGAGCTTGCGCACCTGCGTCACGATCACCGCCTGCGCCGCCTCGACGTCGCGCATCTTCACGGGGCCCATGAACTCCATCTCTTCCTTCAGCGCACCGACCGCGCGCTGCGACATCGCGCTCATGATCTTGTCGCGCAGGTCGTCGCTCGCCGCCTTCAGCGCGAGCGCGAGCTGCTTCGCCTCGATCTCGCGCAGCAGGCGCTGCAGCGACTTGTCGTCGAGCCCCGCGAGGTCCTCGAAGACGAACATGAGGTTCTTGATTTGCTCGCAGAGCGACGCGTCGCGCTCGCTCACGCCCTCGAGCAGCTCCTTCTCCAGCGTGCCGCTCACGAGGTTCAGCACGTTCGCCACGGCGGCCGGACCACCGGCGGCGCTCATGCCCTGCGAGAAGTTGAGGTCCGCCTCGCTCGACAGCGCGCGTTCGATGAGCTGCAGCATCTCCGGCGCGACCTTCTCCATGCGCGCCATGCGGAAGATCACCTCGCCGCCGAACGACGTCGGCAGCTCGCGCAGGATCGCCGCGGTGTGCTGCGTGTCGAGGTGCGCGAGCACGAGCGCCGCGGTCTGCGGATGCTCGCCGCGCAGCGTCGTCGCGAGCTGCTGCGGATCGGCCTTGCGCAGGCGGTGCAGCCCCGCGGTGTCGGCGATCTGCGACGAGATGCGGCGCATGATCGAGTCGGCGCGCTGGCGGCCGTAGGCCTTCTCCAGCACCTCCTTCGCGTACTCGAGACCGCCCGTCGTGAGCGACGCGACGCCCAACGTGGACTCGAGCCACTCGGTGAGCACCGCCTCCATCGTCTCGGGGGCGACGCGATCCATCCGCGCGATCTCGTACGTGACCAGCTCGGCCTCGTCGGGGCTCAGCCCCGACGTGAGCTTCGCGGCGGCCTCGGCGCCGACCGCCATGCAGACGATGGCGATCTTCTGGCGGCCGCTGATGAGACGACCGTGGACGGTCGTGGGCTTCGTGTGGGCGACGGCGGTCGTCATGAGTCGGTCAGTCCTGCTTCAACCACGAGCGGACGACGCGCGTCGCCGCCTCGGGGCGCTGGTCGATGATCGCGAGCGCCTGGTCGCGCACCGGGTTCGGCACCTCGTGCAGCACCATCGGCTCGTTCGTGTTGGCGCCGCCGGTGATGTAGACCGTCTGGTGCTCGCCGCCCTCGATGAGCGGCCGGCCCGTCGACGGGTCGTACAGCTCGCCCGGCGCGGCGCCGTGCCCGGCGCCGTACCCGGCGCCGTATCCGGCACCGTGCCCGGCACCCTCCAGCATCGGCCCACCGGCGCCCGCGGCGAGGGCAGGGACGCTCTCGCCCGCCGCCAGCTCGGTCACCTTCGTCGGCCGCAGCGCGCGCAGCGTGAGCACCGCGACGAGCAGCACGCCGAGCAGCGCGGCGGCCGTGACGACGGGCCGCTGCATCTCGCCGACGCGCGACAGCAGGTCCGTGCGCTGCTCCGCCATCGGGGCCATCGGCGCCATCGTGCCGTCGAACGCCGTGTTCACGACCGAGAGCTTGTCGCCGCGCGCCGAGTCGAGGCCGACCGCGTTGCGCACGAGCGTGTCGATGCGCGCGAGCTCAGGCCCCGTCCGCGGCAGCGACGTCGGCTTCGGGCCGGGGACGAGCCGATCGTTCACGAGCACCGCGACGGTCAGACGCCTCACGTTGCCGATCGCGCCGCTGAACGTCTCGGTGCTCCGCGTCGTCTCGTAGCTCGTCGCGGTGTTGCTCGACGCCGAGCCGCCCTGCGCGCCCGGCGTGACCTCCGCCTTCTGCTCGGTGGACACGACCTGCTTGTCCGGATCCACCGCCTGCGTCGTGCGCTCGACGCGGTCGAAGTTCACGACCGCGGAGACCTGCACGCGCGCGTTCTTCGGGCCGACGATCTCGCCGACGATCGCCTGCGCCTTCTTCTCCAGGTAGCTCTCGACCTCGCGCTGCACGGCGAGCTGCTGGCTCGTGAGGCCGGCGAGCGATCCGGCCTCGTTGTCGAGCGTGAGCATGCGCCCACCGTCGTCCACGATCGTCACGTGCTCGCTCCGCAGCCCGTCCACCGACGCCGCGACGAGGTGCGCGATCCCCTGCACGACGTCGTTCGGCGGCGTCTCGCCGTTCTGGAGCTTCAGCACCACGCTCGCCTCGATCGGCCGGTCGGACGCGCGGAAGACGGTGCCTTCCTGCATCGCGATGTGGACCTGGGCGAGCTCGATCCCGCGCATCTTGCTGATCGTGCGCTCCAGCTCCCCCTCGAGCGCGCGCCGGTAGTTGATGCGCTGCGTGAAGTCGGTCATCCCCCACGACGGCTGGTCGAACAGCTCCAGCCCGGGGCGTCCCGCGTTCGGCAGCTCGCCGCCGCTCGCGATCGCGACGCGGGCGCGGGCGACGTCCTCGGCCTTCACCTGCAGCTCCGTGCCGCCCTTCTCGAGGCGGTACTCGATGCCGACCTCGGTGAGCTTCTGCGTCAGCTTGTCGGCCTTCTCGAGCGGCACGTTCGCGAACGCAGGCACCCACGTCGGCGCGGTCGCCCAGCGCGAGATCCCGAACACGAGACCGGCGGCGAGCAGGCCGACGAGCAGGATCGCCGCGCGACGGGGGCCGCCGACGCGATCGAGCAGGGGCTGGAAAGCTGGGGAGAGTGCCACGTCGAGGAGGGGGAGACGCGGAAAGCGGGGCGGGACTTCGAAGCGGACCCCTCAGAGGCACGGCCCGTACCGTTCAGGTCTCTTCGGCTAAGTCGCTGCCGGAGCGGGACTTGTGAGGAAGATGGCGCTGCCGGGCGGAGCGGGCGAATGTGCCAGGCGGCAATTGTTGCCGACTCCGGAGCGGCCGGAAGTGCCGCTCGCGCAAATGGGGTCGGAGTCGATTGACCGCTCGTATCGACGCCGACCCCATCTCCCGTTCCTGACCCGGCCGTCAGCTCTGCATGCTCACCAGCGTGCGGTACGCCTCGGTCATCTTGTTCCGCAGCTCCACCATGAGGTCGAGCGACAGGCTCGCTTCCTCCGTCGCCGCCATGACCTGGTGGATCTCGACGTTCTCGCCGCGCACGAACCGTCCCTGGAGGTCGGCCGCGGCGTCCTGCTGCGCCGAGACGTCGCCGACGAACCGCTTCAGCGTGTCGCCGAACGACGGGCCCTCGGTCGAGCCGGGGCCGACGACCGGGACCTGGATGCCGGCGCCGTCGAGCGGACGCGTCGGGCCGAGCGCGCCCGGCTGCATCATGCGCCCGGACAGGGCGGAGATCGGATCGGACATCGAAGGGCTCCGGCTCAGGCGCGGACGTCGAGGCGCCCGCCGCGCACGGCGGGGGCAGCCTGCGCCATCGGGTTGATGTGCGCCGCCACTCGGCCGTAGGTCAGCGGCCCGCTCTGCGCGGCCTTCGCGAAGAACGCCCGCTCGTCGCTCGTCAGCACGCTCCACAGCTCCGGGTCGGTCCCTGCCGGGGCCTCGGCGGCGAGCGTCGTGGCGGGCGCGGCGAGCGACGGCTGCGGCTTCAGCGCCGGGGCGGCCGGAGTCGCGGCGGGCCGGGCCGCGCCCGGCCGCACCTGGCCGGGCTGCACGCCGCCGTTCTGGGCGGGGCGCGCGGGGCTCGTGCCGGCCGTGCGGCCGAGGTTGCCGAGCAGGGGATTGTTCTGGACGCCGTAGATGGACATGGGTGGGGTCAGATCGAGATCGCCGACTTGAGCATCGCCTTCGCCGACTGGAAGACCGTCGCGTTGGCCTCGTAGATCCGCTTCGCGTCGAGGAGATCGACCATCTCGTCCGAGACGCGCACGTTCGGGTAGCGCACGTAGCCGTTCGCGTCCGCGTCGGGATGCCCGGGGTCGTAGACGAGCGGGCCCTCGGAGGCGTCCTCGGCGATCTGCGCGACGCGCACGCCGTGCTGGCCGTCGTCGCTCGGAAGCGCCGGAACGGTGATGTTCCGCGGATCGTCCCCGCCGAGCCCACCGACCGACAGGCCGGGGACCTGGAACGCCGGCACCCCGAACGGCGGCACGTTCGGCGGCGCCGTCGTGCCGAGCGTGGCGGCGGTCTGCGGCACGCCGAACCGGTCCGTGTCCGCCGACGCGGCCTGGAGCACGGTCACCTTCCGCTTGTACGGCCCGCCGCCGTCGGTCCGCGTCGTCTCGGCGTTCGCGAGGTTGCTCGCGATCGTCTCGATGCGCTGGCGCTGGGCGGAGAGGCCGCTCGCCGCGAGGGCGAGCGAGCGGAACATCGGCCGGACCGGCGACTGCGGCAGGATCGCCGGCAGGAGGCCGATCGGGCGGGAGCTCGGGAAATCGGGCATCGGCTATCGGATCAGCGGTCGCGGATCGACGTCCGCAGCTGCGCGTACGTCTTCTCCAGCAGCTTCGCCGTCGTCTCGTAGCGGAGCTGCTCGTCGCCGAGGCTCATCATCTCCGCCTCGATGTCGACCTTCTCGCCCTGCGCGGCCTGACCGGGCGCGGCGGGGTCGGGGAGCGCGAAGCCGTCGGCGTTGCCGAGCGAGGCCTTCGCCACCCGATCGGCGATGCCGCGCGTGCGGGCCGCGCTGGCGTCGAGCCCCTCACGGAGCGAGCCGGCGTTGGACACGCGGTTGATGAAGCCGAAGAGCATGGCGGGAGAGGCGGGAAGGAGGTGGGACCGTGCGGCACCGTCCCGAGGCAACGGCCGGACCCGACCGCTCGAACCGGCGATCGCGTTGTGGCGCAATGACTTGAGCGATTCGGCCGACGATGGCTCCGCCCGGCAGGTTCGTCCGGAGCGGCAGATCCTGCCGGGTCCGTCGCGCCGTTCAGGACCTACGGTTCCGCATCGCTCCGCGAGGTTTGGACGCGGATCACGCGGATCACGCGGACACTTCCGGATAGGAATGAGGCCGAAGGCTCACGCCTCATTCCTATCCCGTAGTGTCCGCGAAATCCGCGTCCAACACTCGAGGAACCCGGCTCCGACGCGGCGCCTCGTCGGGCGCCACCGAGCCTCGCCCCGCTGGCCATCCGTTCAGAATTCGTAAAGAAACCGTGTAAACGGATGACGATCGTGTGACCTGGGCCACTAGCTTCCAGTCTGTAGACGCTTCCGCGCCCCACCGCGCTCCCTGGTGTGGCGCCCCGCCACCTCGTGCGCGCCGCCCTCGGTCGCCACGCCTCGGAGAGTCCCCCCGATGTCCTTCCGTCGTTCCCGCTTCACCGCGCTCGCCGCGGCCGCCGGTCTCGTCACCCTGCCGCTCGGCGCGCAGACCGCGTCGAACCCGCGGCCGCTCGACCGCACGAACATGGACACGACCTGCGCCGCGTGCACCGACTTCTTCCAGTTCGCGAACGGCGGCTGGCTGAAGACCGCGCAGATCCCGGCGGCGTACCCCCGCTGGGGCAGCTTCGAGATGCTGGCCGACAAGAACCAGCTCGTCCTGCGGCAGATCGTCGAGGAGTCGGCGGCGCAGAAGCCGGTGGCCGTGGCCGACCGGAAGGGCGCCGCGGCGAACGTGCAGAAGATCGGCGCGTTCTACCGCTCGTGCATGGACTCGGCGACGGCCGAGCGCCTCGGCATCGATCCCGTCCGGCCGCTGCTCACGCGCATCGACGCGATCAAGACGACCGACGACGTGAAGCGCTCGCTCGCCTCGCTCGAGGCGGACGCCGGGCTCGCGCCGTTCGGCTCCGGCGCCGGCCCCGACGCGAAGAACTCGAAGGCGCTCATCGTCATCGCCACGCAGGGCGGCCTCGGGCTCCCCGACCGCGACGTGTACCTCGTCGACAACCCGCGCTTCAAGCAGTTCCGCGACGCGTACGTGCAGCACATGGTGAACCTGTTCACCATGGCCGGCATGCCGGTCGCCGACGCGCAGGCCGACGCGCAGAAGGTGCTCGCGCTCGAGACGAAGCTCGCCGCCGCGCAGATGTCGCGCGTGCAGATGCGCGACCCGAACGCCGTCTACCACAAGACGACGCTCGCCGAGTTCCAGAAGACGACGCCGAACATCGATTGGGCGGCGTTCTTCAAGGCGCAGAGCGCGCCGGCGTTCACGGACATCAACGTGATGACGCCGGACTACTTCAAGGCGGTCGACTCGCTGCTCGTGAAGGAGCCCGCCGATGCGTGGCGCGCCTACTTCCGCGCGCACGCGCTGCACGGCGCGGCGGGGCTGCTGAGCGCCGCGTTCGTGAACGAGAACTTCAAGTTCGGGCAGCTGTTCTCCGGCGCGAAGGAGATGCAGCCGCGCTGGAAGCGGTGCACGAGCGCGACGAGCGCCGCGCTCTCGGATCCGGTGGGCCAGGAGTACGTGCGCCGCACGTTCACGGAGCAGGACAAGGCGCGCGCGAACGCGATCGTGAACAACCTCCGCGCCGCGCTGAAGGAGCGGATCGAGGGGCTCACGTGGATGAGCGACGCGACGAAGCGCCAGGCGCTCACGAAGCTCGCCGCGTTCACGCAGAAGATCGGCTACCCCGACAAGTGGAAGGACTACTCCGATCTCCAGATCGCCGACGGCTCGTACTACGCGAACCTGCAGCGCGTGCAGGAGTGGGGGCGCGCGCGGAGCTGGGCGAAGCTGAACAAGCCGATCGACCGCACCGAGTGGCTGATGATCCCGTCGGAGGTGAACGCGTACTACCGCCCCGACTGGAACGAGATCGTGTTCCCCGCGGGCATCCTCCAGTTCCCGTTCTTCAACCCGCAGGCCGACGACGCGGTGAACTACGGGGCGATGGGCGCCGTGATCGGCCACGAGATGTCGCACGGCTTCGACGACCAGGGCCGCCAGTTCGACGCCGAGGGCAACCTGCGCGACTGGTGGACGGCGGACGACGCCGCGAAGTACAAGACGCAGGCGCAGCGCGTCGTCGAGCAGTTCGACGGCTACACCGTGGTCGACTCGGCCACGCACGTGAAGGGGCAGCTCACGCTCGGTGAGAACATCGGCGACCTCGGTGGCCTCACGATCGCGTACGCGGCGATGGAGAAGGCGTTGGGCAACAAGCCGCGCACGAAGATCGACGGCTTCACGCCCGAGCAGCGCTTCTTCCTCGGGTGGGCGCAGGTGTGGCGCGAGACGATGCGGCCCGAGGCGGCGCGCAACCTCGTGCTCACGAACGTGCACTCGCCGGGGGTGTGGCGCGTGAACGGCCCGCTGTCCAACATGCCGGAGTTCAAGGCGGCGTGGGGCTGCAAGGACGGCGACGCGATGGTGCGGCCGGCGGAGAAGCGCGCGCAGATCTGGTGAGCCGGCGCTGATGGCGCGGCGCTGATGCCACGGCGCTGAAACGGCGGCTCCGAACCTGCGATCGTTCGCAGTGTCGGAGCCGCTTTTTCAGCGCCGCCCCACCAGCGCCGTCTTGCCGGCGCCGCCGTTCGAGTAGGATTCACCCATGCGACGACTCCTCCTGCTGCTGGTCTCGACGGCCGCGTGCGGCGTCGAGTACCGGCCCGGCGACGGGCACTCGGGCAGCTCCACCGGGGCGACCACCTCGGTCGCCGCGCGCGACACCGTCGTCCGCGTCGACACGGTGGTCCGCGTCGACACCGTGTGGCTCGCGCGCGACTCGCTCTGGGCGCTCGACCCGAGCGCCGGCGGCGACTCGGCGGCCGCGGTGCGCGTCGACTCCGCGCCGCCCCCGCCGGCGGCGTCCGATCTCGACGCGCTGCGCGCGCGGCGGCTCATCGTGCCGGTGCAGGGCGTGGCCGCGTCGTCGCTGCGGAGCAACTTCGCCGAGAAGCGGGGCGGCGGCCGGCCGCATCAGGCGCTCGACATCATGGCGCCGCGCGGCACGCCGGTCCTGTCGGCCGACGACGGGCGCGTCGCGAAGCTGTTCACGAGCAAGGCCGGCGGGCTCACGGTGTACGTCGTGAGCCCCGACGGCCGCTTCATGTACTACTACGCGCACCTCGACCACTACCGGGACGGCCTGGCCGAGGGCGCGACGGTGAAGAAGGGCGACGTGCTCGCCTACGTCGGCTCCACCGGCGACGCGTCGCCGGACGCGCCGCACCTCCATTTCGCGATCGCCCGCGTCACCGACCCGAAGCAGTGGTGGGGCGGGACGCCGATCGATCCGTATCCGCTGCTCGCCCCGTCCGGTCCCTGACCCCGTCCCGCATGCCGCACGCGCGTTCCCGCCGCGACTTCCTCGCCTCCCTCGCCGCGACGGCCGCCGCGGTGCCGCTCGCCGGTCTCGCCGCGCCCGCGGGGGCCGCCGCGCCTGCCCCGTTCGACGACGCGTGGACGGCCCGCGTCGCCGCCGCGAAGCACAAAGCCGTCTTCGACGGGCCCGATCCGACCGACGGGCTCGCGCTCACGCAGTCGTGGATCTACCGCCGCGGCTACGAGGCGATGGGTGCCGCGCCGCGCGACGTCGTGCCGGTGGTGGTCCTCCGCCACGCTGCGGCGGTCGTCGCGGCGGACGACGCGCTGTGGGCCAAGTACCCGATCGGCGCGCTGCGCAAGATCGACGACCCGGACACCAGGAAGCCGGCCGAACGCAACCCGTGGGCGCGCACCCCGGTCGGCAAGCCGACGGGCGTCGAGGACATGCTCGGTCCGGGCACGGACCCCACGGTGGAAGGGGTGATCCGCTCCGGCGGCATCGTGCTTGTGTGCAACCTCGCCCTCGCCAACTCGTCGCGCGCCATCGCCAAGCAGCGCGGGCTCAAGGCCGACGACGTGCTGGCCGAGCTCCGCGCGGGCCTCATCCCCGGCGTCATCCTCCAGCCCTCGGGCGTCTACGCGACGGCGCGGGCGCAGGAGGTGGGGGCGGTGTTCATGCGTAGTACGTGACTGGGTGGTCGGGACTCGGGACTCGGGACTCGGGACTCGGGACTCGGGACTCGGGACTCGGGACTCGGGACTCGGCGCTGCGGACTCCCGAGTCCCGAGTCCCGAGTCCCGAGTCCCGACATTCTGTCAGGCGGTGCGCATCCGCCGGGTCCCGCGCATGACGAGCTGCTCGATCGCGTAGCCGGCGACGGCGATGGCGACGACGCGGAGGAGCGGGTTCGGGATCCAGCGGGCGAGGCGGCGCTGGGCGGTGCGGTTCAGCAGGCCGGAAGCGAGGGGACGGAGCATCGGATCTATCCTCCAGGTCGATTGAGTCGGGGTGCGATAATCATCCGGTAGCAGGGGCAAGCGTCGTTCCGAGGGCGTCGCTTAGATTGCCCGACTCGATGAGCGCCCCCTCTCACGCTTCGAGCGCCGACCCCGTCCGGCGCGGCATCCGCTCCACACAGGCCGGGCTCGTCGCGAACGCGGTGCTCGCGTCGATCAAGCTCGCCGCCGGCCTGATCGGCAATGCCTACGCGCTCGTCGCCGACGCGGCGGAATCGATGGCAGACATCCTGGCGTCGCTCATCGTCTGGGGCGGCCTCGCGATCGCCGCCCAGCCCGCCGACGAGAACCACCCGTACGGCCACGGAAAGGCGGAGGCGCTCGCCGGCGCGGCGGTGTCGCTGATGCTCGTCGGGGCCGCGGTCGGCATCGCCGTCGAGGCCGTGCAGCAGATCCGCTCCCCGCACGAAGTGCCCGCACCGTGGACGCTCGTCGTGCTCGTCGTGGTGATGCTCGTGAAGTGGCTGCTCGCGCGCCGAGTGCACGCGGTCGGCGAGGACCTCGGCAGCACCGCGGTACAGGCGGACGCGTCACACCACCTGAGCGACGCCATCACGTCGGCGGCCGCGTTCGTCGGCATCAGCGTGGCCATCCTCGGAGCCCGCAACGGCGGCGGCGCGCGCTGGGCGGCGGCGGACGACTGGGCGGCGCTGTTCGCCGCCGGCGTCATCCTCTACAACGGCGTGAACCTGTTCCGCCCCGCGCTGCACGATCTCATGGACCGCATGCCCGGCACGGACGTCATCGGCCCCGTGGCCGACGCGGCGCGCGACGTGGCCGGCGTGCTGGCCGTGGAGAAGCTCGTCGTCCGCAAGGCAGGGATGCACTACTTCGTCGACATCCACGTCCAGGCCGACCCGTCGACGTCGCTGCACGACGCGCACATCATCGGCGGCTGCGTGAAGGGCGCCATCCGGCGGGCGATCCCCGCGGTGGCGGGAGTGCTCGTGCACATGGAGCCTTACGAAGAGACGGCGGCGCTGGAAGGGCGGCGCTGATGACTCGGCGCTGATACGGCGGCGCTGATCCCGCGTGTTTCCAGCGCCGCCGTCACGGCGCCGCCTCACTGGGGTTGTTCAGCTTGTTCCGCAGCGTCCGCACCGACATGCCGAGCAGCTCCGCGGCCCGCGTCCGGTTGTTGTCCGCCACCTGCAGGGCGCGCGCGATGAGCACCTTCTCGGCGTCGTTCACGTCGAGCGACGTCAACACCACCCGCATCGGATCGTCCGCCGCCGGGCCGCCGTTGCCCTCGGCGGGGTGCGCCGTCGGGGACCAGGGGGCCGACCCCGCGCCGCGGCCGCCGGCGATCGCGTGGGTCAGGCCGAACCGCTCGGCCTCGAGCGCGTGCGGCGGGAGCACCGGGTCCGGCGTCAGGATCACCGCCCGCTCCACGACGTGCTGCAGCTCGCGCACGTTCCCCGGCCACGGATAGCGCTGGAGCATCTCCAGCGTCTCGGGGGCGATCCCCTCCAGCTTCTTCCCCATCTCCTCCGCCGTCCGCATGGCGAACCGGTAGGCGAGCAGGGGAATGTCCTCGGCCCGCTCGCGCAGCGCCGGGATCTGCATCGGGATCACGCTCAGGCGGTAGAACAGGTCCTGCCGGAAGCGCCCGCCGCGCACCTCGTCCGCGAGGTCGCGGTTCGTCGTCGCGATGATGCGCACGTCGACCTTGATCGGCGCCGTGCCGCCGACGCGCTCGAACTCCTGCTCCTGCAGCACGCGCAGCAGCTTCGCCTGGAGGTCCAGGCGCATCTCGCTGATCTCGTCGAGCAGCAGCGTGCCGCGGTGGGCGCGCTCGAACGCGCCCTCGACGCGCTTGATGGCGCCGGTGAACGCGCCCTTCTCGTGGCCGAACAGGGCGCTCTCGATGAGCCCCTCGGGCAGGGCCGCGCAGTTCAGCGCGATGAACGGCCGGTCGCGGCGGTCGCTCTGCTCGTGGACCGCGCGCGCGAACAGCTCCTTGCCGACGCCGCTCTCCCCCTGGAGGAGGATGGGGGCGCGGGTGGGCGCGGCCGTCTTCACGGTCTGGAGGATCTTCCGGATCGCCGAGGAGTCGCCGACGATCTGGCGCTCGCTCCGGATCTCCATGACCTCGCGCTTCAGCGTCTCGTTCTCGCGCCGCAGCCGCACGTACTCCAGCGCCTGGTCGACCGCGAGCTCGAGCTGCTGGGGGCGCACCGGCTTCGTGATGTAGTCGATCGCCCCCGCCTTGATCGACGCGACCGCGTGCTCGATCGACGCGTACCCGGTGAGCATGATGACCGGGACGTCGTAGCCCTCGCGCTGCAGCATCGACAGGAACTCGAGCCCCGTGATGCCGGGCATCCGGTAGTCGGAGACGATGAGGTCGACGGCGTTGCGCTCGAGCAGGTGCAGCGCCTCCGGCACGTGCCGGGCGCCGAGCGTCTCGTGCCCGGCGCGCCGCAGCGTCTCCTCCACGATCAGCCCCACGGCCGGCTCGTCGTCGACGTACAGGATGGTCGCCATGACTCAATGATAGGGCAGGAGGGCACGAGGGCAGGAGGGCAGGGCGGCAATTCCTGCCGTGACGAAACGGCGTACCGCTGCGTCCTTGCAACGATTGCCGGTGTGCTTCGTCACGCCGGCCGGTACGGGACTCGGCGCGGCGTGCCGAGACTCGCGGGCATGGGAGGCGTTCTCCTGCCCTCGCTTCGCGCCCTCCTGTCCTCCTGCCCTCACCCGGCATGCGCATCACCAACGCTCTCGTCACCCACGGCCTCATCTCGCAGCTCACGGGCGCCAGCGCCCGGCTCACCGAGGCCCAGGAGCGCGTGACCACCGGGCTGCGCGTGCAGAAGATGTCCGACGACCCCGCGGCCGCGGCGACGATCATGCAGACGTCGAGCGCGCTCCGGTCGCTCGGCCAGTTCCGCACGAACGTCCAGCGGGCGAGCGCCGAGGTGACGGCGGAGGATTCGGCGCTCGGGCAGCTCGGCGACGTCCTCATGCGGGCGAAGGAGCTCGCCTTCGCGCAGCAGGGCGTGAACGCGAACGCGACCACGCGCGCCGCGGCCGCCGCGGAGGTGCAGCAGCTCATTGGGCAGGTCGTGTCGATCGGCAACACGAAGTTCGGCGACAGCTACATCTTCGGCGGCATGAACTCGACGAACGTCGCGCCGTTCGACGCGAGCCAGACGACGCAGACCCCGAACTACGTCGCCATCCCGGCGGGCGCCGCGACGCCGCGGATCCCGCAGGGGATGCGGTCGATGGAGACCGAGTCCGGACAGCCGATGACCGGCGCGCACGACGGCGACACGGTCTTCCTGCAGACCGGCGTGCTCTCCTCGCTGCAGGATCTCTACGCCGGCCTCACCGCGAACTCCGGCTCGGCCGTCACCACCTCGCTCGGGGAGCTCGACGGCGCGTTCAACGCCGTGCAGGCGCTCGTCGGCGACGTCGGCGCGCGGCAGAACCGCCTGGACGCGATGGCGGCGCACCTCGACGCGTACGAGCAGAACCTCCAGGGCACGAAGTCGTCGCTCTCCGAGGTGGACATGGAGGAGGCGATCACCGAGATGGTCGCCCGCCAGACCGCCTACCAGGCGGCGATGCAGGCGTCGTCGCGCGTCATGGGGCTCAGCCTCACGGACTACCTTCGTTAGGCGCGGGGCCCCACACGCCCGTGCCGCTCACCCTCGCCCCCGTCCCGGCGCCGATGTCGTCCGACGAGTCGATCGTCCTCCCGTCGCTCCTTCTGGAGTCGGTCACCGCGCGCCGGTCCGATCTCTTCACGCTGCCCGCCGGCGTCTACGGGTTCGAGAGCTGCCGCACGTACGCGCTCGTGCCGTCGGGCCGCGAGAAGCTGTGGTGGCTGCAGTCCGCCGACCGGCCGGAGCTCGTGTTCCTCGTCGCCGACCCGTTCCACTTCTTCCCGGGCTACGAGGCCGACGTGCCGCCGGCGGAGCTGGCGCAGGTCGGCGCGTCGAGCGACGGCACGCTCATGGTGCTCGCCATCGTGACGCTGCCGCAGCGCGACGGGGAAGGACCGACCGCCAACCTGCGGGCGCCGCTCGTGCTGGACGTGGATCGGCGCGTGGGCCGGCAGGTGGTGCTGGTGGACGAGCGGTACGCCGTGCAGACGCCGTTCGCGCTGAGCTGAGCGTCACCGGCTCCGCGCCGGCGCGGGCCGCGTTCGCACGGAGCACCGTGCGAGCGCGGCCCGCTCAAGTTTTCCGGGGGCGCGTCGATACGTAGACCCAGACGGCCAACAGGGGCTGTCGACGCACACCGGAGCACGGACGCTCCGCGAACTGTAAAAGGAGTTACACGGTATGAAGATCCAGACGAACACCGCCGCGACGAGCGCCCTGGGCTACATGAAGGTCAACGCCCAGAACACCGAGCGCTCGATCCAGAAGCTCTCCTCGGGCTTCCGCATCAACCGCGCGGCGGACGACGCGGCGGGCCTCGCGATCGCGAACGCGCTCCGCGCCGACGTCAAGACGCTCGGCCAGGCGCAGCGGAACGCGGCGCAGGCGAGCGCGATGCTGCAGGTCGCCGACGGTGCCGCGCAGACGATGGGCAACATCTTCGATCGTATGCGCGAGCTCGCGTCGCAGGGCGCCTCGGCGACGATCGGCGGCCAGGGCACGAAGCTGCAGGACGAGTGGGACGCGCTCTTCAGCGAGGCCACGCGCATCGTGACGAGCACGTCGTACCAGGGCACGAACGTGCTGAAGGACCTCGTCGGCTCGTCGTCGATCGCCGCGACCGCCGGTCAGATCGGCTGGGCGTCGGACAGCACGATCGACGGCGCGAACTCGGCGCTCGACGTGGCGCTGGCGGACGGCACGTACCAGCTGAAGGACGAGGTGGACGCGCAGGGCAACGCCACCGGTAAGCTCGAGCTGTGGTCGACCGGCGCGAACGCCGCGAAGCTCGCGACGTCGACCGCCGCGCTGACGACGACGGGCGCGACGCAGACGGCCCACTTCGGCGCCGGCTTCGGTGACGTGGAGATCAGCAGCTCGTTCGTCGCCGCGGCCCCGGCGAGCCTGGGCACGGCGGGCACGTCGACGCTCGGCGCGACGAACCCGATCGACGCCAGCGACACGACGTTCCTGTCGATCACGACCGACGTCGGCGTGGACACGAACGGCCAGTACACGGTCGATGAGGACGCGAACTTCATCACCCTGTACAAGCAGGGCAGCGGCACGCTGGACCCGGCGAACATCGTCGGCCGCATCGACAAGTCGACGCTCCATGCGGCGGCGACGCCGGGTGACGAGCTCGGTCAGGTCGCCGCGTTCGAGGATGCCGCGGGCAACAGCATCGGCATCACGCTCACGCTCGGCTTCAACTACGACAAGGCGAACACCGACCTCGCGACGCTGCAGTTCGACATCGCGGGTGCGGCGGCGGCGACGCCGGCTGCGGCCAGCAGCGCGAACGGCGACAGCTTCATCTCGACCGGCCAGAAGGCGGCGATCGCGGCGGGTGCTCCGTCGATCCTCGTCGGCACGAGCGCCAGCCAGGGCGCCGGCGCGGCGGGCTACCTGAGCGACGACTCGATCGGCCTCGACATCGGCTCGCTCGACGTCAACGCGATCAACGACCTGATGGGCGCCGGCAACACCGTCTCGTCGGCGGTCTCGCTGACGACGGCCGCGGGCTCCCGCGACGCGCTGGCCCGCCTCGACACCGCGCTGCAGACGCTGAACACGTTCGTCGGTAAGCTCGGTGCCGCGGAGTCGCGAATCGACTACGCGACGCAGAACGTCGACTCGATGCTGCAGAACACGCAGGCCGCCGAGTCCTCGATCCGCGACGCCGACATGGCGCAGGAAATGACGACGTTCACGAAGAACAACATCCTGCAGCAGGCGGCGCAGTCCATGCTCGCGCAGGCGAACCAGGGCTCGCAGGGCATCCTCCAGCTGCTCCGCGGCTGATCCGGATCCCGCTGGTTCGGTCGGTTAGGCACGACGCGACGTCCCCGGGGGCCTCCCCGGGGACGTCGCGCATTTCCGCCCGTCGGGCCGCGGTGGGTGAGGGGCTACAGTTTCGTGGCGCTGCGGTCGACACTCTCAGCCGGACCGACCGTGGCGTTCGCGCCGGTCCGGTCGTCCTCGCAGGAGGCCTCCACGGACGGAGGCGCCGCACGACAGGAGGGACCCCATGGCAGACCCGATCAGCACAATCCCCGGCGTCTCGAGCGGCATCGACTGGGCTTCCGTCGTCGACCAGATCATCGCGGTCGAGAAGAAGCCGGCGACGCGCATGCAGGCGACGCTCGACGACAACAGCAAGAAGCACGACGCGCTCGAGCTGCTGCGGCAGGCCGTGTCCGCGCTGCAGACGGCGGCCGACGGGCTGCGCACCGGCAAGGCGCTCGACGCGTTCACGATCGGCGCCACGGGCACCGACGGCAGCGGACGCAGCGTGCTCGCGGCGTCGGTGGGCACGGGCGCCGTCACCGGCACGACCTCCGTCGCCGTCACCGCGCTCGCCACGGCGCAGAAGACCGTCGCCGCCTCCGGCTGGAGCGCGTCGCAGACGCTCGCCGCGGACGGCGGCCTGCTCCTCGGCGGCAAGAGCGTCGCCCTGAAGCAGGGGGACACGCTGGCGATGGTCCGCGACCGGATCAACCTGCAGACCGGCACCACCGGCGTGCAGGCGTCGATCGTGTCGATGAATGCGAACGGCACCGACCAGCGGCTCGTGCTCACCGGCACGAAGACCGGCCTGGCGAACGCGTTCGCCGTCGCCGACGACACGAGCGGCGCGCTCGTCGCCTCGCTCGGCTTCGACGGCAGCAACGCGGTCGACGCGGGCGACGCGTCGTTCACGATCGACGGCGGGACCACGCCCGTGACGCGCCCGACCAACGTCGTCACCGACGCGCTCCCCGGCGTGACGCTCACGCTCACCGCGAAGGGGACGAGCACCATCACCGTGGACCGCCAGGCGGGCGCCGGCGCCAGCGCGGTGCAGTCGTTCGTCGACGCGTACAACCGCCTGCAGTCGTACGCCAAGTCGCAGAGCGTCAGCGGCGCCACGCTGCAGAACGATCCGATCCTGCGGTCGATCCGCGCTTCGCTCGGCACGATGACGCTGACCGCCGCGCCGGTGCTGGACGACAACGGCAATCCCACCGGCATCGCGGCCGACCTCGCGGCGTTAGGCACCCTCGGCGTCGCGGTGCAGAAGGACGGCACGCTGACGTTCGACCGCACGAAGCTCGACGCGAACTATCCGTCGCGCATGGAGGACGTGAAGGCGCTGCTCGCCGACCGGATGGGCGACTTCTACGACTTCGCGCGCGACATCACGGCGACGTCCACCGGCCGCATCGACAAGCGCGAGTCGGACATGGACACGCAGACCGCGACCATCCAGGCGCGCATCGACGCCCTGAACTCGCGGCTCGACAAGAAGCGCACCGCGCTCCTGCTCCGCTACGCGAAGTTCGAGGCGTCGCTCGGCAAGCTGAAGTCGATCGGCGACACGATGAGCACGCAGTTCACGAGTCTGATCAACAGCACCAAGAACAGTTGACCGACGTCCACCCGCGCACCCCGATACTCGTCGGCGGCCGCTGCCGCCGGGAGTGACCCATGCGACCTGTCTCCCCTTCCATCGACCCGCTGGCGCACCGCGCCACCATCGACGCGCTCGACGCGCAGCGTGCCGCCTACCGGCGCTACGCGCGCACGCTCGAGGCGCAGCGGGGCACCCTCACCGACGGCGACCCCGATCGTGCGGCGTCGGCGGTCGACGAGGCCGCGCGCGGCTTCGGTGAGCTGCAGGCGGGCGCCCAGAAGCTCGCGCCGGCGCTCGATCACGCGCGGCAGACGGCGAGCCCCGATCAGCTGCGCGAGATCCAGCAGCGCGTCGAGGAGCTGATGCACGCCGCGCAGTCGGCGGAGGCGGCGATCCACAACCTCAGCTCGCAGCTCGAGGTGTGGCGCGACGCATACGGGCGGCAGCTCGCCGAGCTGGGGATCACGCCGGGCGAGGGGAGTGGCGGCGACGATCCACCGGGGGCGGATCCGACGGCGCGCCCCGCGCCGTACGGCGCGCGCGGCGGCGGCCACGCGGGGCTCGCGGCGCCGCGACTGCTCGATCGGAAGGCCTGACGCGGGGCGCACCAGCACGGTGCGCCCCACGTCGTTCGTGGGCGCGCGGTCCGCGGTGAGGCGCGGTGAAGCGCGGTGAAGCGCGGTGAAGTGCGCTGTGAGCGATGCCGATACTGCTGTACAGCGGCGCGACGCGAGACGCGCACGGCACCCCGCCACGATTCACCGACGAACGCAGGCCCCACGAATGAGCTACCCGGCCACGACCTACACGCCGTCCGCCCCCTCGATGCCGTTCGCGCCGAAGACGCCGGTGCCCGTGCGGCGCCCGACGCCCGTCGCCGCTCGGCCCACGGCCTACGCCACGCAGGCCGCGCGCTACCGCGACGCGGAGCTGGGGACGGCGACGCCGGGTCAGCTCGTCGTGATGCTGTACGACAAGATGCTGCTCACGCTCCGCCGCGCGCGCATCGCGTTCGACGCGAAGCAGATCGAGGTGCGGTGCGAGCAGATCCTGAAGGCGGGCGAGATGATCGCCGAGCTGCGCGCGTCGCTCGATCACCAGCACGGCGGCGCGATCGCGAAGCAGCTCGACGCGTTGTACAGCTTCATGCTGCGCGAGCTGCTCGCCGCGAACCGCAAGCAGGACGCGCGCAAGATCGACGGCGTGATCCGCATGGCGAGCGAGCTGCGCGACGCGTTCGCCCAGGTCGTGGCGGGCGGCGCGGGCGCGACGCCGGTGGCGCGCGGCGCGTGACCGCTCCCGCGTATCCGGTGCACCCGCTCGAGGCGAGCGACCGGCTCGCCTGGCAGGCCACGGCGGCGGTCGGGCTGCTGGAGCGGTTCGGCGACCTCGTGATGGTCGCCCTCGACGCGGTCGGCAGCCGCGACGACGAGGCGCTCGCCGCCGCCCTCGCGGAGCGCGAGCGGCTCATGGCCCAGCTCCAGCCGCTCCTCGCCGACCTCGCGACGGCCCGGCTGTCCGCCTCGGAGCTGGAGCTCGCCGGCCCGTACTCGCGGCGCGCCGTGGCGACGATCCTCGGCCCGGTGGACGAGGCGCTCCGCTACGCGAACCTGCTGCACGCGCGGCTCACCGACGAGGTCTCCGAGCAGGCGCCTCCGGCGCCGGTCGCGCGACCCCGGCCGCGGCGCGCCGCGCTCGCGCTGGTGCGCTGAGTCGGTGAGCGCGTTGCGGCCGGACGGGTGGATCGTCGGAGACCGTATGGCCTCCTCACCCCGTTCCCGGCCAGCGAGCGAGCAGCGCGCGGCGCGCGTCGAGGCGCGGCTCGCGATCTACGCGCGCTACGCCACGCTGCTCGGCGAGGAGATGGCCGCCGCGTGGAGCGCCGACCCGGAGCGGGCCGCGCTGCTGACGCGGGAGCTCGCGCGGGCGCGGGCCGAGCTCGCGGAGCAGTACGACGAGCTGCGCGGGTGGCCCGACGAGGCGTCGCCGACGTCCCCCGACGGGTTCGGGGCGGTGCTCGCCGACGCGGTGCTCGAGGCCGACCAGCAGCGGGAGCTGGAGGCGGCGCTCCGGGCGCGCCTGGAAGCGCTGCGTCCCGGGCTGGCGCTGCCGGCGCCGCCGATGGCGCCGGACGCGTCCGACGAGGAGTCCGCGGCGGACGAGCCGGTCGATGGGATCGCCCCGTTCGGGGGCGCGCTCGTCGCCGCGCGGTCGAGTGGGGTCGGAGGGGTGCTCGGCGGGCAGTTCCCCGGCGTGGTCGCCGGGACGGCGTTCGGCATCCCGCACGAAGCGAAGGACGTCGTGGGCGCGGGCAGCGAGGGGGCACCGCCGACCGGCGGCGCGCGCCTCGACGTCCGGTTCTGAAGTCGGCCGGTCAGGCCGCTGTTAAAGTTCTCGGGCCGCCGTCCGATAATCGGAGGCAAGGAGGCATTGCCATGAAAATTCAGGGTCAACGCAGTGAAGCGCTCCGTCCGGCGACGCAGACGCCGGCGGTGCAGGGCACGACGGCCGAGCCGAAGGCTCAGCCGGCACAGGGGGGGACGACGGGGACGGGCGCTCGCCGCTCGGACTCGGTCCAGATCTCCGACGCGGGGCGCGCGCTGTCGACCGGCGAGACGTCGGGCAGCTCATCGCTGACGCCGGAGCGTGTCGCGGAGCTGCGTCGACGCGTGCTCGAGGGTGCGTACAACGCGAACCACGTGGTGAGCCAGGTCGCGCAGCGGATCCTGGAGCGCGGTGACGTCTGACCCCGGTGCGGCGCGGTGGACCGGCAGCGGCACGTCCGCGCACCGGCCCGCCCGCCGCGCGCTCTTTTTCGAGGATAGCCACTCATGAAGTTCCTGGTCGTCGACGACTCCTCCACGATGCGGCGCATCGTCGTGAACTCGCTGCAGCGCATCGGCTTCGACAACACGATCGAGGCGGGGGACGGTCGTGAGGCGCTGGAGAAGTTCGACCCGTCGGTGACGTTCGTCATCACCGACTGGAACATGCCGAACATGACGGGCACCGAGCTCGCCCGCGCGCTGCGCGGCCGCGCCGACGGCAAGCAGGTCCCGATCCTCATGGTGACCGCGCGCTCGGTGCGCGACGACATCATCGAGGCGATGGAGGCGGGCGTGAACAACTACATCGTGAAGCCGTTCACGCCGCAGATCCTCAAGGAGAAGATCGACGCGCTCCTGTCCGTCGCCACGGCGGGTTGACGTCATGGCCGTGCGTCACGAGGTGCTGTACGACACGGAAGCGGCGCTCCGGCTCGTCGACCACGAGCTGAGCGAGCACCGCCCGCCTAACGATTCGCCGGCGACGCCCCCGGCGACGGCAACGTCGCTGCCCGCGCTCCTGGAGCGGGTGACGGCCGAGATCCAGACCGTGCTCACGAGCCTGCGCGACAGCCGCGACGCGCTCGAGACGGCGACGGTGGAGCAGCTCCAGCGCACGAGCGAGAAGCTGCGCGAGGTCACGTCGGCCACCGAGGGCGCGACCACGGACATGCTCGACGCGCTCGATCGCGCGCAGGCGCTCGTCGACGACCTGGACGCCGCCGACGCGACGGGCGACCGCGACGGCGCGCGCGCGACCCGCGACCGGCTGCGCGAGGAGATCTTCGGCATGGTCGGCTCGCTCCAGTTCCAGGACATCACGACGCAGCAGCTCGCGTACGCGGGCAGCGTCCTGACGGAGATGGAGGACCGCCTGCTCGCGCTCGCGCAGCTGTTCGACCCCGCGGCCGCGTTCGCGCGCACCGCCGTCGGCGCGCCCGACGCGCGCAGCTACGACGCGCACGCGACGCTCGCCCAGCCCGAGCAGCGCCAGGCGCTGGCGGACGCGATCTTCCGGCTCGCGCGCTGACGGGCGAGGGCAGGAGGGCAGGAGGGCAGGAGGGCAGGAGGGCAGGAGGGCAGGAGGGCAGGAGACCTTGTGGCTCTCCTGCCCTCGCGCGTTTCGCGCGCGCCCTCCTGCCCTCCTGCCCTCGCGATACGTGCCGATACTTCCGGACATGATCCACGACCCCGTGCTCGCCCACGAGATCCGCACCCCGCTGCACGGCGTGCTCGCCGCAGCGGAGCTGCTCGACGACGGCGCGCTGTCGGCCGAGCAGCGGGGGCACGTGGAGACGATCCGCGAGGCGGCGCGCGCCCTGCTCGCGCTCGCCGACGACGCGCTCACCGTGGGACGCGACGCGCGCGATGCCGACGCGACGTGCGACGTGCGCGAGACGGTGCACGGCGTCTCCCGGCTGCTCGCGCCGGCCGCCGCGGCGAAGGGGCTGACGCTGCTCACGCGCATCGACCTCGACGTGCCCGCGCACGTGCGCGCCGCCGCGGGGCCGCTGCGGCAGATCCTCGTGAACCTCGTCGGCAACGCCGTGAAGTACACGGCGACCGGCGGCGTCACGGTGCGCGTGCGCCGCGACGGCGCGTCGGTCGCGCTCGAGGTCCACGACACCGGCCCCGGCCTCCCCACGCCGACGCCGCGCGCGTTCGAGCCCGCCGCCCCGAACGGCGGCGCGGGACTCGGCCTAACGATCGCCGCGGCCCTCGTTAGGCGGCTCGGCGGCACCCTGGAGGCGCGTTCGACGCCGCACGAGGGCACGGTGTTCTCGTTCACCGTTCGAGCCGCCGTCGTCGCTTCCACCGCGGTCACCCCGAGCGCAGCGACGGGCGACGGACCCTCTGCCGCAGCGACTGCGAGGCTTCTCGTGGTCGACGATGATCCCGTCGGCCGCCGGGTGACCGCGGGCCTGCTCGCGCGCCTCGGCCACCGCGTGGACGTCGCGGCGACGGTGGCCGAGGCGCGCGCGGCGCTCGATCGCGCGACGTACGACGCGTTGTTCCTCGACTGCGCGCTCCCCGACGGCGACGGCTGCGACGTCGCGCTCGCGCTGCGCCGCGCGGAAGGGAACGACGCGCACACGCGCATCGTCGCGCTCACCGCGAGCCCCGACGCCGCGGTGCACGCCCGCTGCCTCGACGCCGGCGTCGACGCGTGCCTCGTGAAGCCCGCCGATCTGGCGGACCTCGCCGCCGCCCTCGCGCCGCGCGCCATCGATCCGGCGACGCTCGACGCGCTCGCCCGCTTGGAGAACGACGCGCCGGGGTTGCTCGCGCGCGTCGCCGACGACTACGCGCGGGCCGCCGACGAGGCGCTCGGTGCGCTGCGCCGCGCGATCGGCGCCGGCGACCGTCGCGCGGCGGTCGAAGCGGCGCATCGGCTGCGCGGGTCGAGCGCGAGCGCGGGCGCGGCGCATGCCGCGACGCTCGCCGGTGCCGTGGAGCGTGCCGCGCTTCGTGACGCGCGGCACGTCGACGCGTCGCTCCTGCGCGCGTTGGAGCGGGCGGTGGTGGTGGCCGGGGAGGAGCTCCAGCGCGCGAATACGCGTTAACCCACGCGTTCCATCGGCCGATACTCGGTCGGAGAGGCAGTGGTGGGCGTCGTGGCCCCCGCCTCGCGCAATTCCCCCCGGAGCCGTTCGTGATTCTTCTCATCGAAGACGACCTCGTCACCTGCCACATCATGACGGCGCTGCTGAAGCGGCTCCGGCATCCGCACGTCGTGGCCCACAATGGCGCCGAGGCCAACGAGGCAGTGTCCAAGTATCCGGTCGATCTCATGATCGCCGACCTGATGCTGCCGGACACCAATGGCCTCGATCTCATCGAGCAGATCCTCGTGCGGCCGCACCTGCAGGACATCCCGGTCATGTTCTGCACCGCCCACGCCGACCCGAAGACGGTGGAGCGCGCGCTCGCCGTGGGCGCCGTGGACTTCGTGAAGAAACCGCTCAACGTCGACGCGTTCGCGGGGCGCATCGAGCGCGCGCTGAAGCGCGCGCCGGCGCGCTGGGAGTCGTGGCGCGAGATGATCAAGCGCCTGCGCGTCGACAGCCGCACGTTCCAGCCCCTGCTCACGCTCGCCCGCGACCAGCTCGCGGAGCTCGTGCAGACGTTAGGCCGCATCCGCGAGCAGAAGGCGACGGTGGAGGAGATCGGTCGCGAGGAGCTGTCGGCCCGCGTGCTCGGCGTGCGCGGCGCGGCGCTCAACGTCGGCGCCGTGCGCACGGTGCAGCTCATCGACTTCCTCTGGTCGGGGCGCGGCAGCGAGGAGGACGTCAACGACCTGCACGCCGCGCTCGTCATCGAGCTGAGCGCGTTCGAGCAGGCGCTCCAGAGTCGCACGTCGAGCTACTTCTCGGCCGCGGCGGCGGGCGGGTTCGGCCGGTAGCGGCTCGCGCACGCGCGGGGACAACGCTCTCATGGAATCGCTTTCCGACGTCGTCTCGCTGCTGCTCCAGCTCGAGCCGGACGATCGCGAGGAGCTCGCGCGAGTGCGCGAGCTGCTCGCAGAGCTGGCCTTCGAGAACCGCGTCTCCATCGCCGCGCAGCCGACGGTCGCGCGCGCCGTGCGCCTGCTCGCCCCGCTCGCCGCCGGCACCGCCGACGATCCGGGGGCCGCGTTCGCCGAGCTCACCGCGCTCGTCGAGACGCTGCTCGAGCCCGACGCGGAGGTCTCCGCCGTCGCCGCGCCGAGCGAGGCGAGCTGCGCGCCCGAGGTTCTCTCGGACGATCTCGACGCGGAGCTCTGTCGCGATTTCCTCACGGAGAGCCGCGAGTGCCTCACCGCCGCCGAGGCCGCGCTGCTTGCGCTCGAGCAGTCGCCCGACGACGCGGAGGCGGTGAACACCGTCTTCCGTGCGTTCCACACGGTGAAGGGGACGTCGGCGTTCCTCGGCCTCGCGCGCGTGAGCGCGTTCGCGCACGAGGCGGAGTCGCTGCTCGCGCGCGTGCGCGACCGCGTGACGCCGTACGACCCCGCGTGTGCCGACCTCGCGCTCCGGTCGGCGGACATGCTGCGGGCGTTGCTCGAGGCGGTCGACGACGCGCTCCGCGCCGGGGGGGCAGGATGCCCGGTCGCGTGTCCCGACGGATACGACGCGCTCGTCGCCGCGATGTCGCCGACAGCCGCGCCGGGCGCGGCGCGCGGCCTGGTGCCCAACACCGTGGCCGAGGACCCGGCCGAGGCGTCGCACGGCGAGCGCCGTCGCGGCGACCGCCGTCACGCGGACCGCCGCGCGGACGACGCGTCGAGCGTTCGCGTGCGCACCGACCGTCTCGACCGGCTCATCGACCTCGTCGGCGAGCTGGTGATCGCGCACTCCATGATCGCCGGCGACGAGGCGTTAGGCAGCCGCGGCGCCGAGCACCACGAGCTGGCGAAGAAGATCGGGCACGCCGGCAAGATCGTGCGCGAGCTGCAGGACCTCGGCATGTCGATGCGCATGGTCCCGCTGAAGCCGACGTTCCAGAAGCTCGCGCGGCTCGTGCGCGACGGCGCCGCGAAGCTCGGCAAGGACGTCGAGCTCGTGACGGAGGGCGAGGACACCGAGATCGACCGCACGCTCGTCGACATTCTCGGCGATCCGCTCGTGCACATGGTGCGCAACGCGCTCGATCACGGCCTCGAGACGCCGGACGATCGCGAGCGCGCCGGCAAGCGACGCCAGGGGCGCATCCGCCTCGCCGCCTACCACGCCGGGGGCAGCGTCGTCGTCGAGCTGCACGACGACGGGCGCGGCCTGTCGCGCGAGCGCATCCTGCACCGCGCCATCGAGCGCGGGCTCGTCGACGCCGACCGCCCGTTGAGCGACGCCGACGTCTTCCAGCTCATCTTCGCGCCCGGCTTCTCCACCGCCGAGGTGATCACCGACGTCTCCGGCCGCGGCGTCGGCATGGACGTCGTGAAGCGCAACATCGACGCGGTGCGCGGCCGCGTGGAGATCTCGTCGACGCCGGGGCAGGGGACGACGTTCCTCCTGCGGCTCCCGCTCACGCTCGCCGTCACCGACGGCATGCTCGTGCGCGTCGGCGACGAGCGCTACGTCGTGCCGCTCACGAACATCCACATGAGCTTCCGCCCCGAGCCGTCGATGCTGCAGACGGTGGCCGGTCGCGGCGAGATGGCCATGTTGCGCGGCGAGGTCATGCCCGTCGTCAGACTGCACCGGCTGTTCGCCGTCGCCGGCGCGGCCGAGGACCCGTCGCGCGCGCTGCTCATGATCGTCGGCGACGGCGGCCGCAAGAGCGCGCTGCTCGTCGACGAGCTGTTGGGCCAGCAGCAGGTCGTCGCGAAGTCGCTCGGCGAGGGGCTCGCGCGCGTGCGCGGCGTCGCCGGCGGCGCGATCCTCGGCGACGGCCGCGTGGGGCTCATTCTCGACGTCCCCGAGATCTGCGCGATCGCCGAGGGCGCCGATCCGGGAGCCGCCCGCCGCGCCGTCGCCTGACCGCAATCACGACCGTCTTCCCCGTACCGATCTCGTCATGACCTGGCTCGCCCGGGTGCGGCTGCGCACCAAGTTCCACTTCGCGTTCGGCGCGGTGCTCGCGGCGCTCGCCGCGGTCGGCGCGACGAGCCTCGTGAAGCTCCGCACCACCGACTCGGCGGCCGAGGCGGTGTCGCGAAAGTGGCTGCCCGCGATCGGCACGATCGGCGAGATGCACATGCAGCTCCTCACGATGCGCATCAAGGAGCTGAAGGTCGTCATCGCGACGTCGGCGCACGAGCGCGACTCGAGCCTGACGCTCCTCGCCGCCGCGCGCGACTCGGTGCACCGTCTCGCCGACTTCTACGCGTCGCTCGGCGGCGACGATGGCGACCGTGCGCTCCTCGCGAAGCAGCGCGCCACCGTCGATGGGTACCTCGCCGCGGCGCGCGACGTCGCCGCGCTCGCCGCCGCAGGCCGCATGGCCGCCGCGGACTCGCTCATGCGCGGGCGCTCGCAGGCCGAGCTCTCCGCCGCGCAGGCGACGAACGCCGAGCTCCGCGCGTTCGCGCTCGCGAGCGCGGCACGACGCATGGCGGAGACGAAGCACGCGTTCGGCTCCGCGCGCGTGATCGTGCTCGCGCTGCTCGCGGTCGGCCTCGCGCTCGGCCTCGCGTTCGCGGTGGTGCTCACGCGTACGATCACCGGCGCGGTGGAAGCGGTGCGCGCGCGCGCCGAGCGTCTGCGCTCCGTGTGCGTCACGCACCTCGGCGACGCGCTGCGCGGGCTCGCGCACGGCGACCTGTCGCTCGAGATCACGACGTCCACGGAGCCGCTCGCGGTGACGTCGAACGACGAGCTCGGAGATCTCACGCGGACGATCAACGGCATGATCGAGCAGACGCGCGCGACGGCGGAGGCGTACGGCGCGGCGCGCGCCATGCTCCGCGCCACGCTCGCGCAGACCGAGCGCGTCGTCGCCAGCGCGCGCGCCGGCGACCTGTCCGCGCGCGCGGAGGCGGCGTCGCTCGAGGGCGCGTTCCGCGGCCTCGCCGAGGGGCTCAACGCCACGCTCGACGCGGTGGTCGCGCCCATGGAGGCGTCGGCCGCGACGCTCGAGCGGCTGGCCGACCGCGACCTCTCGGCGCGCGTCGAGGGCGACTTCCCCGGCGACCACGCGCGCGTGCAGCGCGCCGTGAACGGCGCCCTCGACGCGCTCGTCACCGCGCTCGACGAGGTGCGCGTGGCGAGCGAGCAGGTCGCGTCGGCGGGCGTGCAGATCTCCGCCGGCAGCGAGACGCTCGCCGGCGGCGTGAGCGAGCAGGCGGCGAGCCTCGAGGAGGTCTCGGCGAGCGTCGCCGAGCTCGCGACGATGACCGAGCGCACGACGGCGAACGCGCACGAGGCCCGCGCGCTCGCCGGCGAGGCCCGCACGCGCAGCGCGGCCGGCGCCGAGAGCATGACGCGCCTCGCCTCCGCGCTCGACGACATCCGCCGCTCGGCCGACGAGACGGCGAAGATCGTGAAGACGATCGACGAGATCGCGTTCCAGACGAACCTCCTCGCGCTGAACGCGGCCGTCGAAGCGGCGCGCGCCGGCGACGCGGGCCGCGGCTTCGCCGTCGTCGCCGACGAGGTGCGCGCGCTCGCGCAGCGCTCCGCCGACGCCGCGCGACAGACGGCGGCGATCATCGAGCGCAGCCAGTCGCAGGCGCTCGCCGGCACGCGGCTCGGGCTCGAGGCCGGCGATCACTTCGCGCGCCTCACCGACGGCGTCGCGCGCACCGACGACGTGATGGCGGAGATCGCGGCCGCCGCGCAGCGCCAGGCGGAGGGCGTCAGGCAGATCAACGCGTCGCTCGAGCAGATGAACGGCGTCACGCAGCAGACCGCGGCGAACGCCGAGGAGAGCTCCGCGGCCGCCGCCGAGCTGTCGGGGCAGGCGGCGCGGCTGCAGCAGGTCGTCGGCGCGTTCCGCCTCGCCGCGCGCCACTCGTCGGAGTCCACGCCGCCCCGAGTCGAGCGGCCGCGCACTCCCGCCACCAACCGGCTCGCCTCGCTCCTCCCGCTCCGATGACCGCGCCTAACGCCATGACCGACGCGCGTCCGCGCGGGGGCAAGTTCCTCACGTTCTTCCTCGGCGACGAGGAGTACGGTGCCGAGATCCTGAAGGTGCAGGAGATCATCGGCATGCAGCCGATCACGCGCGTGCCGCGCACGCCGGCGTTCGTGCGCGGCGTCATCAACCTGCGCGGCAAGGTCATTCCGATCGTCGACCTGCGCGAGCGCTTCGGCATGCCGCCACTCGAGGTCGAGGGCGACGCGGGCGCGCAGCGGTGCATCGTCGTCGTGCACGTCGCGGCGGCGAGCGCCGTGGTGCCGATGGGCGTCGTGGTGGACCGCGTGAGCGAGGTCGCCGCCGTCGGCGAGTCCGACGTGGAGGACGCGCCGAGCTTCGGCGCCGGCGTGCGCACGGAGTATCTGCTCGGCCTCGCGAAGGCGCCGACCGCCGACGGGCAGGGACGCGTGCGCCTGCTGCTCGACATCGACCGCGTGCTCGCCGCCGACGAGCTGGCGGCCGTCGCCGGCGCGGCCGAGTGACGTTCGCCGTCGCGCTCGATCCGTCGCTGAGCGCGGACGAGTTCCGCGCCATCGGCGCGCTCGCCTACGACATCGCCGGGATCGTGCTGCCGCCGGGGAAGGAGGGCCTCGTGCGCGCGCGGCTCGCGCGCCGGCTGCGCGCGCTCGGCGCCGCGTCGTACGACGAGTACCTCGACCTCGTGCGCGATCCCGCCGGCGACGAGCTCTCGGCGATGATCGACGCGCTGACGACGAACAAGACGGAGTTCTTCCGCGAGCGCGCGCACTTCGATTTCCTCGCGCGCGAGGTGCTGCCGACGCTCGGCACCGGCCCGCTGCGCGTGTGGAGCGCGGGGTGCTCCACGGGCGAGGAGCCGTACACCCTCGCCATGGTGCTGCGCGACGCGCTGCCGGATCTCGGGCTGCGCGACGTGCGCGTGCTCGGCACCGACGTGTCGCGCCGCGTGCTCGCCCACGCGAAGGGCGGCGTGTACGCCGATGCCGCTGCGCGCGCGCTGCCGCAGGACGTGCGCCGCCGCCACTTCGTGCGCCATCCCGACGGCTGGCAGGTGAACGGGCCGCTCCGCGCGCTCGTCACGTTCGCGCGGCTGAACCTGATGGCGCCGTGGCCGATGCGCGGCCCGTTCCACGCCATCTTCTGCCGCAACGTGATGATCTACTTCGACCGCGCCACGCAGCAGCGGCTCGTGGAGCGGTTCACTGCGCTGCTCGCACCGGGCGGCCACCTGTTCGTCGGGCACGCCGAGAGCCTGACGGCGATCGACCACGACCTCACGTACGTCCAGCCCGCGGTGTACCGGCGGTGAGCCCGCAGGCGGGCGACCTCGTGGTGGGCATGGCGGATCTGCGCCTCGCCCGTGGTGCGACGCGCCTCGTGACGTACGCGCTCGGGAGCTGCCTGGGCATCACCGTGTGGGATCCGGTGGCGCGCGTCGGCGGGCTGCTGCACGTCATGCTGCCCGACTCCGGCATCGACGCCGGCAAGGCCGCGCGCAACCCGGCGATGTTCGTCGACACGGGCGTGCCGCTGCTGTTCCGCCAGAGCTACGAGCTCGGCGCGCGCAAGGAGCGCATCGTCGTGCGCGTGGCCGGCGGCGCGCACCACGGCGCCGTCGAGCACGACGATCCGTTCGAGATCGGCAAGCGCAACTTCCTCATGCTGCGCCGGCTGCTGTGGAAGAACGACGTGCTCCTGAAGTCCCACGACGTCGGCGGGTGGCAGACGTCGCGCACGATGCGGCTCGACCTCGTCACCGGCGAGGTCACCGTGAAGGCGAACGGCCGGACCTCCACCCTGTGACCCGCATGCCTTCCCCCCTCCACGTCCTCATCGTCGACGACAGCACCGTGATGCGGAAGATGGTGGCGCGCGTGCTCCGCCTCAGCCGCGTCCCGTTAGGCACCGTGCGCGAGGCGGCCGACGGCGCCGAAGCCCTGCGCGCGATCGCCGAGCGCCGCGTCGACCTCGTGCTGCTCGACGTCAACATGCCGGTGCTCGACGGTGAGCAGACGCTGCGCCGCCTGCGCGCCGACCCGGCGACCGCCGCCCTCCCCGTCATCGTCGTGTCCACGGAGAGCAGCGCGACGCGCGTCGACGCGCTCGCGGCGCTCGGCGCGGCGTTCGTGCACAAGCCGTTCGCGCCGGAGGATCTCCGCGCGACCATCCTTCGCATCACCGGTGTTCCCGCCCAGCCGTATGACGACTCCGACGCGCTTCCACTCGCCGCTGCACTCGGCCGCGGCTACGACTTTTGAGGCGCTGGCCCTCCTGCTCCCCTCCGCCGGCCTGACCTCGGCGGAGGCGGCCGCGCCGTACGCGCACGCCGTGGGCGTCGCGTTCGCCGGACCGCTGCAGGGGCGGCTGGAGCTCCGCGTCTCGGCCGACGTCGCGCGGTGCATCGCCGAGAACATGCTGGGCACCGACGACGCCGACGCGGCGCTCGTCGGCGACGCGCTCGGCGAGCTGGCGAACGTCGTGTGCGGCAACCTGCTCCCCGAGATCGCCGGGCGCTCGGCGGTGTTCCACCTCGCCGCGCCGCGCGCGCTCGATCTGCGTCCCGTCGGCGGCACGCCGGCGTTCGCGGCGGCGTTCGGCGTCGACGGCGGCCGCGCGGAGCTCGCGCTCTACCTGGACCGCGCGTCGTGATCCGCGTCCTCGTCGTCGACGACTCCGCCGTCATGCGCCACGTGCTCGCCGGTGAGCTCGCGCGTCATGCGGACATCGAGGTCGTCGGCACGGCGTCCGATCCGTACGAGGCGCGCGAGGCGATCGTGCGGCTGCGTCCCGACGTGCTCACGCTCGACGTGGCGATGCCGCGCATGGACGGGTTGAGCTTCCTCGAGAAGCTGATGCAGCATCATCCCATCCCGACCGTCGTCGTGAGCGCGTTCTCGGGCCCCGGCCGCGGACGCGAGACGGCGCGTCGCGCGCTCGAGCTGGGCGCCGCGGAGGTCGTCGCGAAGCCCGCGTCGGTGCGCGAGCGTGCCGCGCTCGCCGACGCGCTGGCCCATGCGGTGCGCGCCGCGGCGGGCAACGCGGTCCATGCGTCAGGCACCGGCGAACCGGCGCGCGCCGTCGCACCGGCCGCGGGACCCGTGCTCGCGATCGGTGCGTCGACCGGCGGTACGCGCGCCATCGAGTCGGTGCTCGCCGCGCTGCCGGCGGACGCTCCGGGCACCGTGATCGTGCAGCACATGCCGCGGCACTTCACCGCGTCGTTCGCGCAGCGGCTGCGCGACGCGTGCCCGCTCGACGTGCGCGAGGCGCGCGACGGCGACCGCGTGACGGCGGGGCTCGCGCTCGTCGCGCCCGGCGACCGGCACCTCGTGCTCCATCGCGCCGGCACGTCGTACGTCGTACGCCTCAGCGACGGGCCACTCGTGCACCATCAGCGGCCTGCGGTCGACGTGCTGTTCGAGAGCGTCGCGCGCCACGCCGGCGCCAACGCCGTCGGCGTGCTGCTCACCGGCATGGGCGCCGACGGCGCGCGTGGTCTGCTCGCCATGCGCGAGGCGGGGGCCCACACGCTCGCGCAGGACGAGCAGTCGTGCGTCGTGTTCGGGATGCCGAAGGCGGCGATCCAGCTCGGCGCGGCGTGCGAGGTGCTGCCGCTCGACGCGATCGCCGCGGCGGTGCTGCGCGCGGCATCCGCGTCGCGTTGAGATAGGATTACGGCGCCGGTGACGGCGCGGGCGATGCTGCGCTGTCGATGCTGCGCTGTGAAGCGCAGACGGCGTCTCACAGCGTCGAACGGCGCCGTACGGCGCAGCCGAGCGGTGTGAGACGTCGCTAGCGCATCATCGCGCCGTATCGTCAGCGCTTCACCGCCGCCGCAGCGCGCGGCGCCGTCGGCGCCCCGGTGGCTAGAGGCGCCCGTCGCGCATCACGATCGTCTTGCGGCCGACCGACGGCAGCGGCTGGTGCGCCTCCGTGTCGCGCGCGGCGTGGTGGTGCTCTTCCACGCTGCCGGCCTCCTCGTTCCACGCGAGCGTCACGCGCCCCGCGTGCGCGGCGAGCACCGGGAACGTCGCCGAGCGTCCCGGGGCGCTCGCCTCCGAGGCGGGGCCGAACGTCGCGCCGCCGTCGCGCGACACGCGCACGAGCACGCGCGGCTGCCGCACCGTCCCGTCGTCCCACGTCGCCACCACGGTGGGCTCGGCGTTAGGCGCGGCGTTAGGCGCGGCATCGAGCGCGAGCTGCACGTGGGCGGGGCGCGAGTACGTCGCCACGCCCAGCGGCGCGGGCGCGCCGAATGTGCGGCCGCCGTCGTCGGAGCGGGCATAGAACACGCCGGCCGCGCCCTCCTTGCCCGTCCACCACGCGACGTGCACGCGCCCCGCGGCGTCGACCTGCAGCGACGGCCCGGCGTGCGGGCAGCCGTCGATCACCCAGCCGTCGCGCTGTGCGGCGACCGGCGCCGCCCACGTGCGTCCGCCGTCGGCGGAGCGCGCGACGACGACCTGTCGCACGTTCCCCGGGAAGACCTTGCGCCACGCCGCGTACACCGTGTCGCCGCGCCCCGCGACGACCGCCGTGCGGCAGCACGGGCACGCCTCGCCGGCGGGGTCGACGCGCACGTTCGGCGCCCACGTGCGGCCGCCGTCGGTGGAGCGCGTCATGAACGTCGCACTCTTGCCGGCGCGCCCGTCGAGCCACGTCGCGTACACGGTGTCGCCGCGCCCCGCCTGCAGCGCGTGGAAGTTGAAGCTCCCGAACGGCTGCGGCAGGTCAGTCACGCTCGCCGGCGCCGTCCACGTACGGCCGCCATCGTCGGAGCGGGCGAAGCGGAGGGCGCTCATGGGGAAGCGGCGGCCCGGCACGTCCTTGCCGACGACCCACAGCGCGTAGAGCGCGCCGCTCGGCGCGAACGCCAGCTTCGGCGGCGCCTCGCCGTGCGGCTCGATCGGGCCCAGCGCGTCGCGCAGCTCCGCCGTCGCGCCTAACGCGCCGTCCGCGCCCACCGGCGCGACGTACAGCCGCCCGTCCGTCCCGCCGCCGGGCGCCGACACCCACGCCACGGCGCGGCGGCCATCGGGCCCCACCGCGAACGTCGGCGCCGCGCCCACCTCGGTGCTCGCGCTCACGACACGCGCCTCGCCGAAGGTCACGGACGCCTCCGGCGTCCTCGCGCCCTCGGCCGTCCCACACGCGATCGCGCCGAGGAGAGCGAGCGTGGAGCGGAGAGCGTGGAGCGTGGCAGGCCAGCGAGAGCGCTCCACGCTCCACGCTCCACGCTCCACGCTCCGCATGTTCGTCGTCGACGGATGCATGGCGATCAGCGCCCGACCCGCACGCCGGCATAGATGGTCCGCGGCGTGCCCGGCGTGAACTGCTGCCCCTGCACGGCGTCGAACGACACCACCTCGGCGTACACGGCGTTCGTCACGTTCACCATGCGCCCGAACAGCTCGAGGTTCGGCCGCACGACGTAGTTCGCGTGCAGGTTCACGATGTCGTAGCCGGCGTAGCTGTGCGTGTTCTGCGCGTCCGTGAAGTAGCGTCCCGTGTGCGTCCACTCCGCGGCCACACGGCCGCCCTGCAGCGGCGCCGGCGACCAGGTGAGCAGCACGTTCGACAGGTCGCGCGGCGCGGCCTCGATCGTGTTGCCGTCGTAGCGCACCTCGGCCACCGCGGGCTTCGTCGACGTCGCGGCGCGCGCGGCCTGCGGCACCCACGTCACGTACTTCTGGCTCGACACCGACTGCGCCACGTCGAGCCGCAGCGACGGTAGCAGCGCGGCGCCGACGCTCGTCTCGATCCCCTTGTGCCGCGTCTCGCCGGCGTTCGTCGCGATCCGCCGCGCGCTCGCGTCGATGAACGTGATGATGTCGTCCTTGAGCGTCATGTCGTACGCCGCGACCTGGTACACGAGGCGCCGGCCGACCTGTCCGCGTACGCCGCCCTCCCAGCTCGCGACCTTCACCGGCTTGAGGTCCACCGTGTTCAGCGCGGAGCCCTGCGTGAACAGCTGCCCCTGCGACGGCGCGCGGAAGCCCGTGCGGTACGAGCCGTACAGCGCGACCGCCCGCGACAGCTCCCAGCTCGCGCCGATCTTCGGGCTCACGCGCGAGTAGTCGCGCGTCGTGCTCGCCGGCACGCGGTGCGCGCCCGTGTCCACCGGCGCGAGGTGCGTGTCGTACAGGTAGCCCGACGCGTCGTAGCGCACGCCGGCGTCGATGTGGAGGGTCGGCAGCGGCGAGAGCTCCGCCTGCACGTACGGCGACGCGCTGCGGTACGTCACGTCGTAGTCGTACTGCGTCGCGCCGTCCTTGTACGACTGGTAGATCGCCGCGCCGCCCGTGCCCGACTTCGTGAGGATCGCCTGCTTCGCGAGGAAGCTCCCCGGCGAGTAGTCGACGTCCAGGCCGGCGATGAGCTTCGTCTTGAGCGGCACGATCTCACGTCGCACGCGCGCCAGCACGCCCAACGAATAGTTGCGCGTCGTGTACGTCTGCGGGTCGTACGAGAGCTGCCAGTTCGGGAGGATCGACAGCACGTCGTAGCGCGCGTACGGCGTCACGCTCACGAGCGTCGCGCCGCTCTCCTTCTCGAGGGCCGTCGACGCGCGCAGCGCGCGCACCTTGCGGAACGCGAGCGGGCTGCGGTTCGCCGTGCTGCGCGCCGTCCACCGCAGGCTGTCGAGCGACAGCGCGTCGTTCTGGTCGATCGTGGAGCCGGTGACCACCGTGCGCGCGTTCACCGTGCCGAAGTGGTCCCAGCGCACCGTGCCCGAGTAGCGGTGGTACGGCGAGTCGTCGCGGCGTCCGGCGCCGGAGACGTCGGTGAGGTTGAGGTCCGTGCGGAGGCCGTTCGCGCCCCACGTATTGCCCGCCGTCGCCAGCATGCGCCGGTAGCCGCCGTCGCCGCCCTCGAGCGACAGCTCGCCCGACGGCTTCGTCGGCGCGGGGCGCGTGAGCACGTTGATCACGCCGCCGATCGCGTCGCTGCCGTAGAGCGCCGTGCCGGGCCCCTTCAGCACCTCGATGCCGCCGCTCTGCGGCAGGTTCACCTCGTACAGCGCGTTGTGGTTGAAGAACCCCGTCGCGCGCGTCGGGATGCCGTCCTCGAGGTAGAGGTAGAGCGGCTTCGTGCCGATCGGCTGGCGGATGGCCATGTTGTGCCCCTCCGCCGAGAGCTGGCCGACGTAGACGCCGGGCACGCGCTTCATGATCTGCGCGGGGTGCGCGGCGCGCGCGAGACGCACCTCGGCGCCGTCCACGACGTCGATCGTCGCCGACGACTCGGTGCGGCGCTGCCGCTCCTTCGACGCGCTCACCACCATCGGCGCGACGACCGTCGCCTGCTCGGCGAGCGTGAGCTCCACCGTCTGCGCGCCGCCGTCGACGGTGACGGTGCGCGTCGCCTCGGCCAGCCCCACGCGGCGCGCGACGAGCGTCCAGCTCCCCGCGGGCACGTTCGGGATGACGAAGCGGCCGTCGTTGTCGGTCTGCGCGCCGCGCACGCCGGGGGTCCCGTCGGCGTTGCGCAGGACGACCATGACGTCGCTCAGCGGCTCGCCCTTCGGCGAGGTGACGCGGCCCTCGATCGCGCCGGCGGTCGCGGCGCGCGCGGAGGGCGTCGCGTGCGGTGCGTGCAGGGCGGGAGGCTGCTGCTGCGCCGCCGCGATCGACGGCGCGACGAGCAGCGGGAGAACGAATCGGTACATGGACGGGCTCGGGCCTGAGGTCCGGCCGACACGCCCGTCCAGCGAGGGACGGCGGCGCGCGCGGCGGTGAGGAGGTCGTCACTCGATCGCCACCGTGCGCGGGAAGGGGACGCATCGCCCTCGAGGGGAGGGCGCGCGTCGCGGCACGGCGGCTCAGGCCGTGCGCGGAGGTCCGTTCGCGAAGGGAAGGAGCCGGGGCGCGGACGCCAGCGGCGCCGCGGCGTCGGCCTCGATCGGGGCGACGCGCCGCCGGACCACGACCTGCCAGCGGATCGCCTGCGCGCTCGGCGCCACCGCGCCGACACTCACCGAGCAGCTGCCCAGGCAGCTGCAGACGTGCCCGCCCTCGTGCGCGGCGTGGTCGTGCCCCGTCGCGGGCGCCATCGCCATGTGGCCATGATGGCTCGCCGTCGAATGCGCCGCGGTCGCCGCCGTCGCCGTGGTCGCCGTCGCCGCGACCACTCCGTCGTGCATCGGGCACGGGTGCAGCGCGACCGGCTCTCCCCACGCGAGCAGGAAGAGCAGGTTCACGAGCGCCGCGGCGATCCGCCGGAGGGGACGGTGTCTCATAACGAGGGAACAATACGCTGCTTTGTCGGCCAGGCCACATGGGTAATACGACCCGACCGTGTCGGATATTCCCTGATTATCGGCCCGCCGCGTCTACGCCGGCGGGCCGGGGTCGGATTCGGGGCCGCGGTACCCGTCTTGCCCGAAGGAGGGGACGTTTCCCACCAGAGAAGGAGCAGCCGATGGGCAAGCCGAAGCACAGCAACGACCGCCGGGGCGAGCAGAAGGGCGCCCAGCAGCACGACGAGGGGCAGTACGGCCCGAAGGCGTTCGAGGCCAAGTGGGCCGAGATCACCGACCACGGCAACTCGCGGCGTCAGTCGGAGCGCGCGATGACCGACCCGAACCGGGGCGGCGGCCGCGGCGACGGGCAGGCCGAGCTCCACGAGCGGGAGCTGCGCGACGCCTCGATGCGCGACGGGCGCCACCGCCTCTCCGAGGAGCGCAAGCAGCACGACGAGGCCGACCGCGCCCAGGCGAAGAACCACCTCATCGCCGACATCGAGGTCCACGGCCACGACCGCAGCAAGTTCCAGGTCCCCCACGGCCGCGCGCGTAACGACGGCGGGCAGACGTTCAAGAGCCCGGGGGAGTCGGGCAAGTAACGGGACTCGGGACTCGGGACTCGGGACTCGGGAGTCTGCAGCCCCGAGTCCCGAGTCCCGAGTCCCGAGTCCCGAGTCCCGAGTCCCGAGTCCCGAGTCCCGAGTCCCGAGTCCCGAGTCCCGAGTCCCGAGTCCCGAGTCCCGAGTCCCGAGTCCCGAGTCCCGAGTCCCGAGTCCCGAGTCCCGAGTCCCGAGTCCCGAGTCCCGAGTCCCGAGTCCCGACTGTATCTTCGCGGCATGCCCGACTATCGCCGCGCGATTACCCATCTCAAGCGAGCGGACCCCAAGCTCGCCGCCGTCATCGAGCGCGTCGGGCCGTGCCGGTTCGCCGTCCGTGCCGAGGGCACGCACTTCGAGGCCGTGGCTCGCGCGATCGTGTTCCAGCAGCTCTCCGGGAAGGCCGCGGGGACGATCCACAAGCGCTTCCACGGACTGTTCGGCGACCGGTGCCCCGAGCCCGGCGAGCTGCTCCTCGCGCCGGACGAGGATCTGCGCGGCGTGGGGCTCTCGCGGCAGAAGATCGGCTACCTCCGCGACCTCGCCGACCGCGTCGCCTCGGGCGACGTGCCGCTCGACGACATCGACTCGCTCGGCGACGAGGAGGTGGTCGCCGCGCTCACCCGCGTGAAGGGTGTCGGCCGCTGGACGGCGCAGATGTTCCTCATGTTCCGACTCGGCCGCCCCGACGTGCTCCCCGAGCTCGACCTCGGCGTGCAGAAGGGGATCCAGCTCGCGTACAACAAGCGCGCGCTCCCCACGCCGAAGGACGTGCTCCGCATCGGGGCGCCGTGGGCGCCGTGGCGCAGCGTCGCGTCGTGGTACCTCTGGCGGAGCCTCGAGAATGGCGACGGCCAGGGCGGCTGACGCGCCGTTAGGCACCCCCGGCTACGTCGAGTGGCCGCCGTCGCCCGCGCTCGCGCCGTGGGTGCAGTGCTACTGGAGCATCCGCGGCACGGCGGCCGGGTCGGTGCCTAACAGAGTGCTCCCCGACGGCTGCGCCGACGTCATCGTCGATCTCGCGGCGGCGCCGTACGCGTTCGTAGCGGGCCCCATGCGCGCGGCGAGCGTGGTCTCGCTCGTCGGACGCGTGGACCTGTTCGGCGTGCGCTTCCACCCCGGCGCCGCCGCGGCGCTCCTCGACGCGCCGCTCGACGCGCTCCTCGACCGCGACGTCCCGCTCGACGCGCTGTGGGGACGCCTTGCCGCGGAGCTCGAGGAGTCGCTGGCGACGGTCGTGCCGGCGGACCGTGTCGCGTGCGCCGAGCGCATCCTCCTCGCGCGGTCGACGCACACGGGCGCCCTCGGCCGCGAGACGGCCACCGTCGGGCGCGCCGTGGGGCTCATGCGCCGCTCGCGGGGCGGCGCCGGCGTGCGCGCCGTCGCGTCCGCGCTCGGAAAGAGCGAGCGGTGGCTCGAGCGGGCGTTCGCGCGCCAGGTCGGCTACGGGCCGAAGATGCTCGCCCGCGTGGTGCGCCTCCAGCACGCCGTGTCGCTCGTGCAGCGCGGCGCGCCGCGCCCGTGGACCGCGGTGGCGTACGACGCCGGCTACGCCGACCAGGCGCACCTCGTGCGCGAGTTCCGGGCGCTCGCCGGCGTCACCCCCGCCGCCTACGCGGCCGAGCGGCGGCGTGTCGGATTCGTTCAATACGACGGGGACGGGGAGGCCTAACGTGCACGCGTCACCCCACTGGAGCCAGCCATGACCGACACCGCCGCCGCGCACGACACGCCGAAGGTCGACGCCGCCCACGACCGCCGCATCGACTACATCGAGCTCCCCGCGACCGACGTCGCGGCCACGAAGCGCTTCTACGCGCAGGCGTTCGGCTGGAAGTTCACCGACTACGGCCCCGACTACACGAGCTTCGAGGACGGCCGCCTCACGGGCGGTTTCCACACCGGCGCCCCCGTCGTGCGCGGCGGCGCGCTCGTCATCCTGTTCGCCGTCGACATCGACGACGCCGAGCGCCGCGTGAAGGAAGCCGGCGGCACGATCGTCACGCCGACGTTCTCGTTCCCCGGCGGCCGCCGCTTCCACTTCACGGATCCGAACGGGAACGAGCTCGCGGTCTGGACGGACCGTTAGGACGCGGCCTTGCATTGTCACCCGGAGCCGCGGAGGGCGCGGAGAGCCCGCGACGCCGAACGATTCCTCGAATTGAAGACCCAAGACCGTGGAGTCGTGCTCGGCGACACTGGATCGCGCCCGGGACGACTCCACGACGTGGGGCTCGATTCAGCGAATCTCGAGAATTCGAGAAATCCTCAGGTGTTGTCCGCGTCCTCCGCGGCTCCGCGTCATGCCCGCACAGCCACGAGCGAATGACCACGATCGCGATCACCGGCGCCACGGGGCTCATCGGCGGCGCGCTCGTCGCGCGGCTCGGCGCGCTGGGGCACACCGTTAGGCGCATCACGCGCACCCCGCGCGCCGCGGGCGACGTCGGCTGGGATCCTGCCGCCGGCCGGCTCGACCCCGCGGCGCTCGACGGCGTCGACGGCGTGGTGAACCTCGCCGGGCGCTCGATCGCGGATCGGTGGACCGACGCGACGAAGGCCGACATTCTCCGCAGTCGGGTGCAGGGAACGCGGCTCGTCGCCGAGTCGATGGGGCGCGTCGCGCGGCCGCCGCGCGTGCTCGTGAGCGCGTCGGCGGTCGGCTACTACGGCGAGCGCGGCGACGAGGTCCTCGACGAGTCGAGCGCGCCCGGCGACGGGTTCCTCGCCGACGTGTGTCGCGCGTGGGAGGCCGCCACGGCTCCGGCGGAGGAGGGCGGCGTGCGCGTCGTCCGGACGCGCTTCGGACTCGTGCTGAGCGAGCACGGTGGCCTGATGCCGCGGCTGCTGCTGCCGTTCCGGCTCGGCCTCGGCGGCACGCTCGACGACGGACGACAGTGGATGAGCTACGTGTCGCTCGACGACGTCGTCGGCGCGATCGACTTCGCGCTCGCGACGGACGCGGTGCGCGGCCCGGTGAACGTCGTCGCGCCGGCGCCGGCGCGGAACGCGGAGTTCACCGAGGCGCTCGCCCGCGCGCTGCACCGGCCGGCGTTCCTCCAGGTGCCGCGCACCGCGCTGCGCCTCTTCATGGGCGCACGCCAGGCCGACGAGACCGCGCTCGTCAGCCAACGCGCCGTGCCCCGTGCGCTCCTCGACGCGGGCTACGCGTACCTGCACCCCACGCTCGACGACGCGATCCGCGCCGCCCTGCGTTAGGCGTTAGGCGTCAGGCGTCGACCGTCTCCAGCGCGCGCTCGAAGAACGCGATCGTGCGCTCCAGCCCCTCCCGCAGCGGCACCTTGGGCTCCCAGCCGAGCATCCCGCGCGCGCGGGTGATGTCCGGCTGGCGCACCTTCGGGTCGTCGACGGGCAGGTCGCGGTACTCGATCGGCGCCGACGTGCCCGTCAGCTCCACGACCAGCTCGGCCAGCTGGCGCACCGTGAACTCCACCGGGTTGCCGATGTTCGTCGGCTCCGGGTCGCCGTGCATGAACAGGCGGTAGAGGCCCTCGACCTCGTCCTCCACGTAGCAGAAGCTGCGCGTCTGCGAGCCGTCGCCGTAGATCGTGAGCGGCTCGCCGCGGAGCGCCTGCACGATGAAGTTCGACACGACGCGGCCGTCGTTCGGCCGCATGCGCGGACCGTACGTGTTGAAGATGCGCACGATGCGCGTGTCCACCCCATGGTAGCGGTGGTACGCCATCGTCAGCGCCTCGGCGAATCGCTTCGCCTCGTCGTACACGCCGCGCGGGCCGACGGGGTTCACGTTTCCCCAGTAGCTCTCCGGCTGCGGGTGCACGAGCGGGTCGCCGTACACCTCGGACGTCGACGCGAGGAAGAAGCGCGCGCCCTTCGCCTTCGCCACGCCGAGCGCGTTGTGCGTGCCTAACGCGCCGACCTTGAGCGTGGGGATCGGGTGCTCGAGGTAGTCGATCGGGCTCGCCGGCGACGCGAGGTGCAGCACGCCGTCGAGCGGTCCGTCGATGAAGACGTAGTCCGAGACGTTGTGGCGGATGAACCGGTACCCCGGGTGCCCCGCGAGGTGCGCGATGTTGTCGGGGCTCCCGGTGATGAAGTTGTCCATCCCCACCACCTCGTGCCCGTCGCGCAGGAAGCGGTCCGTCAGGTGCGAGCCGAGGAAGCCGGCGCCGCCGGTGATGAGGACCTTCATGCGACGGTCTGTGCCGCCGGCCGGCCGCCCAGTGGACGCCCGATCGAGTGATACTCGAAGCCGAGCGCCTCCATCTTGCGCGGCTGGTACAGGTTGCGTCCGTCGACGACGATCGGGCGGGCGAGCGCCCCGCGCACGCGCTCGAAGTCGGGGTGCCGGTACTCGTTCCAGTCGGTCACCACGGCGAGCGCGTCGGCGCCCTCAACCGCGTCGTAGCTCGTCGCCGCGTACGTGATGCGGTCGCCGAGGACCTTCTGCGCGTGCGTCATCGCGACGGGGTCGTGTGCCACCACGTCGGCGCCGGCCGCGAGCAGCGCCTCGATGAGCGTCAGCGCGGGCGACTCGCGCATGTCGTCGGTCTGCGGCTTGAACGCGAGGCCCCACACCGCGACACGCGTCCCCTTCACGTCGCCGTCGAGCGCCGCGACGAGCCGGTCGTACATGACGTGCTTCTGCCGCTCGTTCGCCTGGTGCACCGCCGCGACGACGCGCAGCGGCACGTCGTTGTCGCCCGCGGTCGCGAGCAGCGCCTTCACGTCCTTCGGGAAGCACGAGCCGCCGTACCCCGGGCCGGGGAAGAGGAAGCTCGAGCCGATGCGCGCGTCGCTGCCGACGCCGCGCCGCACGTTGTCGACGTCCGCGCCCACGCGCTCGCACAGCAGCGCGAGCTCGTTCATGAACGAGATGCGCGTGGCGAGCATCGCGTTCGCCGCGTACTTCGTCAGCTCGGCCGAGGCGATGTCCATGAACAGGATCGGCTTCCCCGTGCGCACGAACGGCGCGTAGAGCTCCGCGAGCACCGAGCGCGCGAAGTCCGTCTCCACGCCGAGCACTACGCGGTCGGGGCGCATGAAGTCCTCGACCGCGGCGCCTTCCTTCAGGAACTCCGGGTTGCTGCAGACGTGGAACGGCACGCGCGCGTGGCGCGCGAGGCAATCCGACACCTTCTTCGCGGTGCCCACCGGCACGGTGGACTTGGTGATGACGACGGTCTCGCGCCGCAGGTTCTTCCCGACCGTCTCCGCGGCGGCGAGCACGTGGCGCAGATCCGCCGAGCCGTCCTCACCCGGTGGCGTGCCGACGGCGAGGAACACCACCTCGGCGGTCGCCGCGGCGGTCGCCGAGTCGGTGCTGAACCGCAGCCGCCCCTGCTCCTGGTTTCGGCGGACGAGCTCCTCGAGCCCCGGCTCGTAGATCGGAAGGATGTTGTTCTGCAGGTCGGCGATCTTCTGCGCGTCGATGTCCGCGCAGACGACGTCGTTGCCCGTTTCTGCCAGGCACGCGCCGACGACGAGGCCGACGTAGCCGGTGCCGATGACCAGGATCTGCATTGCGACGGTTGTAACGAGGGGACGCCGGGGACGGACCGTAGTCCGGCGGGCCGGGGTGGTGAGCACCGGCGGATGGAGGGAACCGCGGAGCAGCGGGCCGACGATAATGTCGGCTGGATCATTAAGCAATCGGCATGAAACGCGGAGCCGGAACCGTGGCGTGGATGCAACGGACCCTCCCGGCGGCCGGTCGTTCGACGTAGCGAAGACGCATCCTATGACCGCACTCCCTCCCGCGCGCCTCTCGTGCCCCGTCACTGATGTCGTCCGTCTCGAGCGCGTCGAGCGATCGCATCGACGGCGTACGACGACGTACGACGACGTACGACGACGTACGACGACGTACGGCGACGTACGGCGACGTACGGCGACGTACGGAGCGTCGTCGACGTGCGGGCCGATCTCGCGTGAATTCCCCTCAACGGCTCTTGCACCGCCGCTCGCGCCGTCGCAGAATGCCACGCACCATCCCCACCCAGTAAGGCGCGCGCCCTGAGTCGCCGGGCGGGCGAACCGGAGCCGCCGGCGGGTCCGTCGGCGCGCGCTCCGCCCTGCACGACCGCATCTCCCTCCGCTTCACGCCGATGTACATCGATCCCGCCGCAGGCAGCACGATCATCCAGGTCGGTGCTGCCGTTCTCGTGTCCACGCTGGCCTTCGCCGGCCGAGTGCGACACGGGATCCGGACGCTCCTGCAATCGCTGTTCACGCGCCGCCCGCAGTAGTGTGACGTCGGTCGACGGGTCGTCCTCGCGACCCGGACAGCTTCACGAGGCGAGCAGGGTGCGCACGACTTGGCTGCGGCGAATCCATCCCGCGCTGTTCGCGGTGTTCCCGATCCTGTCCCTCGGGGTGCAGAACCCGGGGCGCTTTCGTGCGCGCACCGCGCTGCTGATCTGCCTCGTCGCCGTGGCCGGCGTCGCGCTCGGATATGTCGTGGCGTACGCGGTGGCGCGGTGGCGCCGCCGGGAAGGCGCGGCCGATCGCGCGGCGCTCGCGACGTTCGTGGGGGTAGCGCTGTTCTACGCCTATCCCGTCCTTCGGTCGGCATACGCGCGCCTCCGCGCCGGTGGCGCGCGCTCGCCGGCCGTTGCCGCGGTCGTGGCGGTCGTCGCGCTGCTCGCCGTCGCGACCTGGGTCGCGCGGCGCCGCGGCTGGCGCGTCCGCGTGCCCTCGGCGGCCGGCGTCGGACGTCGGCTGAGCCTCGCGGGCGCGCTCCTCGTCGTCGGCGCGCTGGCACAGCTCACGTTCGTCCACGTGCGCGACGCGCAGGTCATCGCGCGCAACCCGCTCGTGCGCGAGCTGGACCGCCCGGTGCCGCTGCGCGCCGGGGCGCATGCGCGACTCCCGAAGCGCGACATCTACGTCGTCGTGCTCGACGAGTACGCGAGCGCCGAGGTGCTGCGCGAGCGGTTCGGGTTCGACAACCGGCCGTTCGAGGACAGCCTGCGGGCGATCGGGTTCACGATCCCGACGAGCGTGCGGAGCAACTACGCCGTCACCACGCTGTCGGTGCCGTCGCTGCTGAACTTCGCGCGCATGGACTCGCTCGGCGCCGGCATGCCGTCGCACACCAAGGACTGGGCGCCCGCGTCGTACGTGCTGGAGCACAACCGAGCCGCGCGCTTCCTGAAGGGGCAGGGCTACCGCTTCCTGTTCTTCCCGGCGCGCTTCTTCGCCCCGACGCGCGAGAGCGCGGAGGCGGACGAGGAGTACGACCCGTACACCGGCATCGACGTGGCGCGCGCGACGTACGGGTCGGAGTTCGCCTTCGAGCTCGTGACGAACACGCCGCTCGCGCGCCTGCGGCCGCTCTTCCGGCCATACACCGCGGTGCGCTTCGAGCATGCCGCCCGCACGCTGAACGGCCTGACGACGGTGCCGCGGCGTCCGGGGCCCAAGTTCGTCTTCGCGCACGTACTGATGCCGCACGTCCCGTTCACGGTGGACGCGTCGTGCCGGCCGCTCGCGAACGCGAGCTGGGACTCGACCGACTTCGCGGGACACGTGCAGTGCGTGAACCGGCTCACGCTGCGGGCGGTGCGGTCGATCCTCGCGCAGTCGTCGACGCCGCCGATCATCATCCTGCAGGGCGATCACGGGACGCAGTCGCTGCACACGTTCGACAACGCACCGGAGGCGTTGACCGTCGCGCAGGCGCGGGAGCGGTTCCGCGCGTTCGGCGCCTACTATCTGCCGGACGGCGGCGCGGCGGCGATGCCGGACTCCGTGAGCGTCGTGAACGTGCTGCGCTACGTGTTCGGCTACTACTTCGGCGCCGACCTGCCGTCGCTTCCCGACGACATGTACTTCTCGAGCTGGCAGTACCCGTACGCGCTCACACGCGTGGGGAGCGACTTCCACGTCGATACGTCGCTCCGCACGGCGAGCCGGCCGTCGGACGGCATCGCGCGCTGAGCAGCCGACGCGTCGGTGTGGCCCGGTGCGGCGGGCCATACCCTTGGGATCCCAGCGTGATGACGGTCGACGCGTGGCGCTTACGCAACGGTGGATAAGGCGTACGGAGCCTGCACCAGTGACCCCGTCTCCGAACTATTGCATTTTCGTGAGATTAGTCACAGAATAGCCTCGCCTCAGACGTTCCGAGCGCAGCAGAGCAGCAGCGCAGGCACCGGAGCGGTGCAGGGTAGGCAGCGTTGACGAGTTCGGGAAGCCGTTCGTAGCTCGGGATGTCGCAGCGGAAGCACGTCGGGTTTGTTCACCCCCCACAGGCTGGAAGCGCTTCGGCGCGCCCCCGCCTGCCGCACTTCGCCGGCGCAATGCCGCGCCGACAGTGCCCCTCCGCCGATCCCTCCTCGCGCGACACGGTCACCGATCCCGCTCCCGCTGCGGGCTCGCGCACTCTCGGCGCCGTCACGGGGCGCCTCACGTAGCACCGCCACGCTCGTCGCAATCCACCTCGGCCCCTCGCGTCGTATCTCGTCGCGAGTCCCGCCACCAGTTCCCGTGACCCCCCGTCGGCTCGCCCCCGGCGCTCGCCTTTCCGGCGAGCGCGAGTCCGTCCTCGTGCCTTCACCGGGCGAGCCGGACGCGATGGCGAGGCTGCACCAACGGTTCCCCCCTCGCCGTGGCCGTCGATGAACGAACCGAACGCCGCCAGCACGTCGCACGTGAGCACCGCGGCGCATCGCTCGTCACCGCACCTCATGACGTCCGACCGCGAGCGCCGTAACGAGCGGCTCACGCTCGGCGCGCCCGTCGATCGCAACCCGGACGCGAGCGCCGCCGTGGCGGGTGTCGTGCTCGCCGGCGTGTCGGCGTGGGGAGGCGGCGCGTTCGAGCGCACGTTGCGCGGGCCGCTCCTCCCCGTCGCGCAGGAGCCGCTCCTCAGTTATCCGCTGCGATGGCTGCGCGCGGGCGGCGTGCGCGGCGCCGCGGTGTGCGCGGGCGCCGCGACCGGCGCGGTGCGCGAGCGGTTCGGCGGTGGCTCGTCGCTGCGCATGACGTTGAGCTACTACGAGGACGCCGCGCCGCGCGGCCCGGCCGGGTGCGCGCGCGATGCCGCGCTCGCGACGACCGCGGAGCGCTTCGTCGTCGTCGAAGGTGCGTTCATTCCCACGCTCGATCTCCGCGCGCTGCTCGCCGCGCATCGCGAGTCGGGCGCCGCGGCGACGACGGTCGTCGAGATCGACCGCCGCCGCAACGCGATGCGCCAGTCGTGGCCCGCGATGCCCGGCGGCGTCTACGTGTTCGAGCGCCACGTGCTCGAGCGCGTCCCCGCGACCGGTTTCCAGGACATCAAGCAGGGACTTCTGGAGCGGCTCTACGCGCACGGCGAGCACGTCGCGGTGCACGAGGTGGCGGGGCTGTCCCCGCGCGTCCTCGACCTGCACTCCTATGCCGGCGTGAGCTCGTGGCTCATCGCCAGCGCGGTCGACCGTCGCGCCGCCGCGCTCGACGAGGTGATCGGGTCGGCCATCGAGACGCTGTGGCTCGAGACGTCGACGCACGAGACGACGCGCTTCGACGGCTCGCGCGTCGACGCGCCGGCGCGCGAGTCCGGCCCCCGCCGCCAGGCGACGCCGGACGACGGCGGCACGTACGTGCCGTTCGCCGAATGGTCAGAGGACGGCGACACGCTCGTGCACCCGACCGCCTTCGTGCACCCGACGGCGCGCCTGATCGGTCCCGTGCTCGTGGGCCCGAACGCGTTCGTCGACGAGCGCGCCGTGGTCGTCGGCCCGACGAGCATCGGGCCCGGTGCGATCATCGACGCCGGCGCCGTCGTCTCGCGGAGCGAGCTATGGGCCGATGCACACGTCGGCACCGGCGCGAACGTCGATGGCTCGCTCTTGGCCGATGGCGCCGCCGTCGGCGCGCGTCGACACGTCTCCGGCGCCGTCCTCACCGCATCGCCGCGCGTCACGCCGGTGCCTAACGGCACGCGCGTCCCCTCGGCGCGCGCCTCCTCGCACGTCCCCTCGTCGGTCGTCGTCCCAGTCGTCCCCTCGCTGTCGGTCGAAGCTTCGGTGCGCCGCGCCGCGCTCTCCACCCCGCCACACCTCCCGCTGCAGTAGCCACCCGTGTCGGCGACGCCGCCGACCCGGCTCCCCCCTGATGGTCACCCCCACTCCCGCGTCGCCGGCCCCCCGCCGCGACGTGCCGTCCTCCCTTTGACGATCATCCCCATCCTGCTCGACACGCGCCCTCCGTACCTCGGTGCGGAGTCGACGCAGTCGCGCTGCTGCTGCGCCGACTGGCGTGGGCGTTCTGATGGAGGAGATCTCGCTCGCCATCGCGGCGGTGACGTCGCACCGCCTGGTGGTGGTGCCGCGCTTCGCCCCCGATGCGGCGTACGCCGCCGCCGTGCGCGCGGTGCACCCCGACGTCGACGTCGTGCCGACGCAGGCGTTCCGGGACCCGCTCGCGCGGTGGGAGCCGTCGGACCACCTGCTCGTGATCGCGCCGGAGTGCTACCCGGTCGAGGGACTCCCGCTGCGCGATCTCGTGGGCGGCGCGGCGAGCGACGGCAGCATGCTGCGCAACCTGCTCGCGTTCGAGACGAGTCCCGCGGGCACGAAGGAATACGTGCATGCCGGCGAGGGCGGGCGCGTGCGCCGCATCCAGCGCTACTTCGAGCCGGTGACGTGGCCATTCCCCGCCGGCGTCGTCGCGTCGCTCGTGCCGGTGGCGTGCCTGCTCACGATCCCCGACCTGCCGTGGGCGTCGCTCGCCGCGCTGCGCACGGCGATGGCGGCGCGCGGCGTTCCGAGCCAGGACTCGCCGTACCACGGTCGCGTCGTGCACCTCGACGACGAAGCGGGCGCGCTCGCGCTGGCGGAGTCGCGGGTGGAGGCGATGGCCGCGGCGTCCCAGGCGCTCGGCGCGGCGCGCGGCGAGGACGCGGGGTCGCTCGTCATCGGCCGGGGCGCGCGCGTGCACCCGTCGGCGCGGCTGCTCGGCCGCATCGCGCTCGGCGAGGGTGCCGAGGTCGAGGCCGGCGCGCTCATCATCGGCCCGTCGCTCGTCGGCGCGCGGGCGCGCGTGGAGCGCGGCGCGGTGGTCGCGCAGTGTCTCGTGACGCCCGACGCGGTGGTGCCGCGCGACGCGGCGATGCGCCACCGCGTCGTCACGACGGGTGCGGTGACGCCCGCGGGCACGCCCGGGCATGACGACCGCGCGGAGCCGGCATCCGGCGAGCCGCCCGTCGCGCGCCCCGTGCTGCAGCGCCGTCACGTGCACAGCAGCGCGCCCGCCGCGTCCGCGGTCGACGTGCGGCCGAGTGCGTACCTGCGGGGCCGTGCGGTCGTGGAGCCGGTGCTCGCGGCCCTCGCGCTGCTGTTCCTGCTGCCGGTGTTCGCGGTCGTCATGCCGCTGATCGCGCTCACGTCGCCCGGCCCGGTGTTCTACGGCGACCTGCGCGAGGGCCGCGGCGGGCGCGTGTTCCGCTGCTGGAAGTTCCGCAGCATGCGCACGGACGCGAACGACATGCAGCGTCAGCTCGCCGCGGTGCAGCAGATGGACGGGCCGCAGTTCAAGATGGCGCACGACCCCCGCGTGACGCGCGTCGGGCGCGTCCTGCGGCGGCTCAACGTCGACGAGCTGCCACAGCTGTGGAACATCGTGCGGGGCGAGATGAGCTTCGTCGGCCCGCGCCCGTCGCCGTTCCGCGAGAACCAGATCTGCGTGCCGTGGCGGCACGCGCGGCTCTCGGTGCGGCCGGGCCTCACGGGGCTGTGGCAGGTGTGCCGCCACGACCGCGCGAACGGCGACTTCCACCAGTGGATCCAGTACGACCTGCTGTACGTTAGGCACGTCTCGCTCGCGGTCGACCTGCGCGTGCTGGTCGCGACGTTCCGTACGCTCGGCGGCCGGTGGCCGGTGCCGGTGGAGCGGATGCTCGGCACGCGCACGGCGAGTCCCGCCGCCCCCGCCGCGCTGCCCGACACGATCGCGTCGCCCGCGGTCAACGTGGCCGAGTTCCACACGCACGACGTCGCCGAGGTGCTCCCGCCGTCGACGGAGCCGAGCAGCGTCGGCGGCGGATCCCTGCGTCGCATGCGCGTCGCCGACGCCCGCCGCCGGGCGGTCTGAGTTCCGACGCCCGACGCCCATCTCACCGAGCTTTCGCCATCGCGCGTTCATGACTCTGGCCTATTCCGACGCCCTCGCGCCCACGCGCACGCCCACGCGCGTGCCGACGCGGCGCGTGCAGCTCGGTCGCGTGCTGATCGACGCGGTGACGTTCAACGGCGCGCTCGACGCCGTGACGGAGCTCGTCGAGCGCGGCGAGGGCGGCGCGGTGTTCACGCCGAACGTGGACCACATCGTCCAAGTCGAAAAGCACCAGGAGTTCCACGCGGCGTATCGGCGCGCGAGCCTGACGCTGGCGGACGGCGCGTTCGTGGTGTGGGCGACGCGCGTGCTCGGGCGCCCGGTCCCGGCGAAGGTGTCCGGTTCGGATCTCGTGTGGCCGCTCGTCGAGCGCGCCGCGCAGCACGGCTGGCGTGTCTATCTCGTCGGCGGTCGCCCGGGCGCCGCGGCGGAGGTCGCGCGCCGCGCGCAGCGCGAGCACGGGCTGAACGTGGTCGGCGTCGACGACGGCACCGTCGACCTGAGCGACGCCGAGTCTTGCGCCGCGTCGTTCGCGCGTGCGCGCGCCGCGCGGCCGGATCTCGTGCTCGTCGCATTCGGGTCGCCCAAGCAGGAGGTCTGGATCGACCGCGCTCGCGCCGCGATCGGTCCTGCGGTCGCGATCGGCGTCGGCGCGACGTTCGACTTCCTCGCGGGGCACGTGCGACGCGCGCCGGCGTGGATGTCCCGTGCGGGGCTCGAGTGGCTCTTCCGGCTCTGCCAGGAGCCGCGACGAATGTGGCGACGATACCTGCTTCGAGATCCCGTGTTCGTGCTGGTGGTGCTGCGAACCGCGCTGCAGGCGTGGCGAACGAAGGAGGCGGGCGCGTGAGATCGTATCGCTGTGCCGCGGTGGTGATGTTCGCGACGATGGGAGGGGCCGTTCCTGTCGTCGCGGCGGCGCAGCCGTCGGACCTGTTCGGTGACAAGACGCTCAGCGGGTGGCGCGCGTCCGTGCGCTCGTCGGGCACGTGGGACAGCAACGTGCGGCTCGCCGGGCCGGGCGGCGACGCGGACGTCGGGTCGTGGCTCGGCGCGGAGGCGGCGCGACTGTGGCAGACCCCGCGGACGCGCGTGACGCTCGCGCTCGACGGCGCGGTCGTCCGGTACCGCACTTCGAGAGATCTCGACCGCGACAGCTACACCGCGCTCCTCCAGGCGACGCGGCGCCTCAGCCGTCGCGCTACTGGCACGTTCGACTTCCGCGGCGAATCGGCGCTGACGAATCGCACCATCGGTGTGGGCGGTGACGGGCCATTGCTCGCTGGCATGGCCGGGATCCGCACGCAGAGCGCGGTGAGCACACTCGTCTATCGCAGCTCGCGCGCGACCACGGTCGGCTTCCGGGGCGGCTACCAGCACGTCGCCTACGACACGCCCGGGCTCCTCGGCGGCTGGTCGGCGACGGCGGGTGGGCAGTTCGGCCGCCGCGCGGGCCGGGGGTCGGTCCTCCAGCTCGATTACGAGGCCCGTCGCAGCGAGATCGCGGCGCGGGCGTCGTCGTCGTATCGCGCGAGCGGCGCATGGGAGCTGCGGCTCGGCGAGCGCGTCGACGCGCGGTTCACGGGCGGCGTCGCAGTGGCCGATCTCGAGGGAATCGGCGCGGTCGCGATCGACGCGCCGGACGTGCCGACGACGCGCGACGTCGCCACCGTGGGCGGAGCCGTGCTGCGGCTGCACCGCACGCGTGATCGACTGGACGCCGAGTACCAGCGCAGCATCGGCCAGCTGTTCGGACGTGAGACGCCGGAGCTCTTCACCACCGACGCCGTCTCGCTGGCGTACGACCGCGCCGTGACGACGGGCCTGCATCTGCGCGCGCTGGCGCGGCAGGTGTGGGGGGTGCAGCGTGGTGCCGCCGACCACCGACTCCAGACGACCGAAGGTCTCGCCGAGCTGCGTTACCTCGCGCGCCGGGGACTCGTCTACAACCTCAGCGTACTCACGAGCCGGCGCGCCGATGTCCTCACGGTCGACGGCCGGCGAGTCACGCTCGGTGTCGGTTACGGCTGGTCGCAGCTGCGCTCCATCCCTCCCACGACAGACCTCCAGTGAGCGCGACCGTCGCCCCTCTCGCCGAGCCGTCGGCCCCGCCGGAGACGACCGAGCGCGCCGTGACCGCGGCGGCGAGCGCCACGTCGAGCTTCGACTCGGACGTCGTCGCGGCGCTGCGCAACGCCACGAAGCTCGGGCTGTCGCTCGTCGCGATGTGGGGCGTGCAGCTCGTGATCCGCGTCTTTCTGCCGCGGTGGCTCGGCCCGGAGCTGTTCGGCAGCTTCCAGTTCGCCGACGCGTTCACGTCGGGACTCTTCGTGCTCGCCGGGCTCGGTGTCGAGACGTACATCCGCAAGGAGGTCTCGACGCGGCGCGAGCACGCGGGTGACTTCGTCGCCGGCCTCGTGGTCGTGCGCGTGATCCTGGGTGTACTCCTGATCGGCGCCGCGCTCGTCGGATTGACGATCGCGGGGCGCCCGCCAGTGGTGCTGCGCCTCGTGTTCCTGCTCGCGCTCACGCAGCTCTTCGTCGTGAACAACGCGACGCTCGGCGCGTTGCTGCACGCGGTAGGCGAGGTGCACGGCCTCTCGGTGCTCGGCGTCGTGTCGAAGATCCTGTGGGGGGGCGGCGCGCTCGTCGGCCTGCTCGCGGGGGGCGGCGTGGTGAGCGTCGGGGCGGCGATGCTCGCCTCCGAGGTGGTCAAGGGCGTCGGGCTCCAGGTCCTGGTTCGGCGACACGTCAGGGTGCGCTCGCGCGTGAACGTGCGCGCGACGCTCGCTGTCCTGACGGCGAGTGTGCCGTTCTTCGTGGCGAGCCTGTCGCAGGCGCTGATGGGGCGCATCAACGTGACGCTGGTCTCGTTCCGCGCGAGCGATCTGGAGCTCGGGTGGTACGGCGCCGCAGCGAGCCTGGCCGGCATCGGCATGTTGCTCGAGCCGCTGCTCGGCTGGGTGCTGCTCCCGCTCAGCGCGCGCGCGGAGTCGCGATCGCCGGACGAGTTCACGCGGCTCACGCGACGCTCCATGCGCCTGGTGCTCACGGCGTCGGTGCCGATCGCGCTGTTCATGGGCCTGTGGGCCGACGTCATCGTGCGCGTGCTGTTCGGGGCGAAGTTCGCACCCGCGACGGACAGCCTGCGCGCCACGGCGCCGTGCTTCGTGCTCGGCTATGTGAGCATCGTGAGCTGCACGGCGCTCATCCCGCTCGGCCGCGGCTGGACGGTGACCGCCGTGTCGGTATCGTCGCTGGTCATCTCGGTGACGCTGAACTGGTTCCTCATCCCCGCGGGCCACGCGCTGTTCGGCGCCGGCGGGGCGGGGATCGGCGCCGGTGTCGCGCTCACGCTGAACGAGGTGTTCAGCGCGGGCGCGCTGACGCTGGCGCTCGGCGGCCGCGCGTTCGATCGATCGGGGCTCGCGATGCTCGCCAAGATGCTGATCGTGTGCGCGGTGGTCGCCGCGCTCGATCGGCTCGTGCTGCTGCCGTACGGTGTCGCGCGTCTGCCGGTCGACGCGGCGGTGTACGGCGCGCTCGCGCTGCTCTGGCGGGCCGGGGATTACGACGTGCTCGCGAACGTCGCGAGCCGGATTCTGAGTCGACGAAGGAGCTCTCATGCGGTCGCTGTTGTCTGACGTCGCCCGGCGTGGCCGGCGGTACGTCGCGCTGTTAGGCGCGCCGGTCGTGTTGCTCGCGACCGGCGCGTGCGCGCACGGCACCGGCCCGTTCGTGTGGGTGGATCAGATCCCGGAGCGCGACGTGGCCCCGGTGGGAGGCGAGTACCGCCTCGGCCCGGGCGACGTGGTGACGGTGCAGGTGTTCAGCCACGCCGAGATGTCGGGTCGGACGAAGGTCCGCGACGACGGCAAGCTCTCCATCCCGCTGCTCGGCGATGTGGTCGCGGCGGGGCTGTCCCCGAGCGCGCTGGCGCACACCGTGGAGACGGAGCTCGGGAAGCAGAACCTGGCCGTCGGGACGCGCGTGACCGTAGCGCTCGAGGAGCGTGCCCCGCTGCGCGTTTCCGTGATCGGTGAGGTGGCGCGCCCCGGGCTGTTCGCGCTCGATCCGGGTGCCGGGGTGGCCGAGGCGCTGGCGAGCGCCGGCGGGTTCACGGAGTTCGCGCACCGCGACCGGTTGTTCGTCGTTAGGCGGCAGCCGGAGCTCGTGCGGATCCGTCTCACGTACGACGACCTCGTACGCGCACGCGGGCGCGCGGCCGAGCTGCGCCTGCGCCCCGGTGACGTGGTCGTGGTCGAGTGAGATACATCCCGAGCGCATACCCCGAGCCGGCGACGGCCGATCCCATGCAAACGACCTCACGATCCACTGCCTCTCCCGCCGCGACGCGTCTCGCGCCGCCGGGCCTTTCGCGCGCTCCCCGACCGACGGAGCCACCGCCGCCCGAAGAGGGGCAGGACACGCTGTTCGACCTCAGTGTCGTGCGCGACCTGACGCGCTTCGTGCTGAGCGCCGTGTGGCGCCATCGCGTGGCCGGGCTCGCGACATTCGTCGGGATCCTCGGCGCGGTGGTCGTCGCGCTCGTCGTCATGCCGCGCACGTACGCCACCGAGGCGCGGCTGCTCGCACAGCGCAACCTGGTGCTTCCCGTTCTTAGCAATCCGCGGCGCAACGTTCCGACTGAAGCGGACACGCCGACGCGGCAGGCCAGCGAGGCGATCCTCAGCCACACGAACCTCGTCGCCATCGTCAAGGCCACCGACCTGGTGGGCCAATCGCGCCGGCACCGCCAGCTCCTCAGCCGGCTCAAGCACGGGCTCTTCGAGCGCTTCTTCCCGGATCCGCCGGAGGATGTGCAGGTCGAGCGCCTCGTCGGGATGCTGAAGCAAAACCTCTGGGTCAACGTCACCGACGGCACGGTCTCCATCGGCGTGATGTGGCCGGACCCCAACCTCGCCTACCGCATCGTGCAGGCGGCACAGGAGAACTTCTTCGAGGAGCGCCACACGTCGGAGCTCGCGCTCATCTCGGAGAGCATCAACATCCTCGAGGGCCACGTTTCCGACGTGAACGAGCAGATCCGCGCGTCGATCGACTCCATGGCGCGGCTCCGGCAGTCGGTGGCAGGCACGACGCGCGGGCCGACCGTGAACGCGCTGCGTGCCGTCGCGCCGAGCTCCGAGGTTCTCTCCGCGCAGTCGCGGCTGGAAACCGTTAGGCGCACGATCGCCGACTTGGAGCAGTTCCGCAGCCGTCGTCTCGCCGAGATGCAGGCCACGCTCGCCGACCAGCGCAACACGTACGGCGCCGCGCACCCGGTGATCGCGAACACGGAGCAGGCGATCCGCGCGCTGTCGGCGGACTCGCCGCAGCTACAGCAACTGCGTCGCGAGGAGCTGGACCTGCGCAACACGCTCGCCCGGCTCGGCGCGGACCCGACGGGGACCGTGGCGCCGGCGAACACCGACCCGTTCGTCGCGGCAGCTGCCCTACGCGGCCTCGAGCGCATCCAGCAGGACTCGGTGCTGAACGAACGCATGCAGTATGCACGCTCGCGTCTGCGCATCGCAGTCAGCTCGTACGAGGACCTGCTCTCGCGCCTCGACGCGGCGCGCATCGAGCTGCAGACGGCGCGCGCGGCGTTCAAGTACAAGTACGGCGTGATCTCCCCCGTCCAGGTACCGCTCACGCCGATCAAGCCGCGGCCCGCGAAGTTCCTCGCGGCGGGCTTCGTGCTCGCGTCGATGCTCGGGCTGTTCGTGGCGGTGGCGCTCGACGTCACCGGCGGTCGCGTGCTCCACCACTGGCAGATCCAGCGCTCGCTCGGGCTCGAGGTCTTCGGCGAGGCGCCGCCGGTATGACGCTCCCGGGCCTCGCCGCCGCCATGCTGCTCGTCGCCGCCGTGCCGCCGACGGCGGCGGCGCTGTACCTCGGCGTGCTCGCGCTGCTCGCGCGCCGGGCCGCGCCCGCGGACGCGACGGGACGCGGGCCCGCGACGCGCTTCGACGTGATCGTGCCGGCGCACGACGAGGAGTCGGGGATCGCGGCGACGATCGCGAGCCTGCGTGCGCTCGACTATCCGTCCGAGCGCTACCGCGTCGTCGTCGTGGCCGACAACTGCACCGACGCGACGGCCGAGTGTGCGCGCGCCGCGGGCGCGCTCGTGTGGGAGCGGAACGACGCCGAGCGTCGCGGCAAGGGCTACGCGCTCGCGCACGGCTTCGCGGCGAGCGTAGAGGAGGGCTTCGCCGAGGCCGTCGTCGTGGTCGACGCCGACACGACGGTGTCGCCGAACCTGCTGCGCGAGCTCGACGCGGCACTCGCGCGCGGCGCTGACGCGCTGCAGGCGAGCTACGGGATCCGCAACCCCGACGCGTCGTGGCGCACGCGGCTGCTGACGCTCGGCTTCACGTTGTTCCACGACATCCGCTCGCTCGCGCGGGAGCGCCTGCGCCTGTCGAGCGGCCTGCGCGGCAATGGGATGTGCTTCCACGCGGATCTCCTGCGCCGCGTACCGCACCGCGCGTTCTCCATCGTCGAGGACCTCGAGTACGGCCTACAGCTCGGTCTCGCCGGCGTGCGCGTGGCCTACGTCGGGGCGGCGCACGTGTACGGTGACATGCCGTCGAGCACGGACGCGTCGCGCTCGCAGCGCGCGCGGTGGGAGCGCGGCCGCCGCGCGGTGGGCCGCGAGTACGCGGGGCGACTGCTGCGCGAGGCCGTGCGTCGGCGCGACGTGGTGCTGCTCGACCTGCTGCTCGACGTCGTCGTGCCGCCGCTCAGCCGCCTCGTTGCGGCGCTCGTCGTCGGGTGGACAGTCGCGGTGGCTGCGGCGGCACTCGGCGCTCCGGCCGCATCCGCCGTCGCGGTGTGGACGGTCGGCGCGCTCGCGATCGTCGTCTATCTCGCGCGCGGGTGCGCGCTCACCGGCAACGGGCTCCGCGCCGCCGCGGACCTCGTCTACGCGCCGGTCTACATGCTGTGGAAGCTGACCGTTGCCGCTGGCCGCGCGACCCGGAACGACGAGTGGGTCCGCACGAGCCGCGCGGTGTCGGCGAATCGAGGTGGAGCATGATCGGACGTACTCATCGAGCCGCCGCTGCGGACATGCCCGCGGTGGGCGTGCCCGCTTCGCACGGGGCCGGCGCGAGCACGAATAGCGCGATCGCGAGCGTCGTGAGCGCGAACGGCGCCAGCGCGCACGGCGATCACGAGCTGGCGCCGCATCCGAGCACGCGCGCCGACGGCGAGTGGGCACAGCTGTGGTTCGCCATCCAGCGCCACAGCTGGTCGACGCTCGCGGTGGTGCCTGCGGAGCGGACGCAGAACGCCTTCGGTCCGGCGCGCGCGCTGGCCGTCGCGGGGCACGTGTACCGCGCGGGCGCGGTGAAGATGATCGACGCGACGAAGGCCGATGCGCGTGAGATCCAGGGTATCATCGCAGCGGCGAAGGATGCGGCTGCGGCCGGCGCGCAGGTCGTGATCGCGCTCGGGTCGCCGCTCGTGAACCCGGCGGCCATCGCGATCGCGCGCGCCGCGGACGCGGTGGTGCTCGCGGTGCCGTTAGGCGAGGCGATGCTCGCCGACTCGCGCCGCGTGATCGAGAGCATCGGCCGCGAGCACTTCATCGGAAGCGTCGCGGTCCGCCAGCCCAAGGCAACGCGGGTGAAGAAGCGGTGACGACGACGCTCCCGAACATGTCCACCGCGCGTTCCGCAGGCGCCGCGCCGAACGCCCACCCGACCACGCGCGTGGAGGTGGTCACGACGCTAGACGGGCTGCGGCGGCTGGAGGCGGAGTGGACGGCGCTGTCGGCGCGCGTGCCCGACGCGACGCCGTTCACGACGCACGAGTGGGCGGTCGCGTGGTGGACGCACCTGCGGCGCGCGACGCGGTGGAAGCGCGACGCGCTGCGGGTATTCGTCGTGCGCTCGGCCGACGGCGCGGCGATCGCGTTCGCGCCGTACATGCTCACCGAGTACCGCGCGCTCGCCGTGCCGGTGATGCGCATCCTGCAGCCGATCGGCGCCGATCCGAACCTCACGGAGCTGCGCGCGATGCTCGTCGCGCCCGAGCACGAGGCGGCGGCGGTCGCGGCACTGCTCGCGGCGCAGCGTACCGTGGGGCCCGCGCCCGACTGGATCCGCGTCGCCGGACTCCGGCGCGACGGCGACGCGCGGCGGCAGCTGCTCGCGCGCGCCGACGCCGTGGCCGACCGCGAGATCTCGGCCTTCTCGTTGCGCCTGCCCGACAGCTGGGAGGAGTTCAAGCGTACGCGCCCGCGCAACGTGCGCGAATCGCTGCGCAAGTGCTACAACTCGCTCGCGCGCGACGGACACGAGTGGCGCTTCCGCGCGATCGAGGGGGGGCCGGAGTTGGACGCCGCGCTCGCGCGCTTCTGCGAGCTCCACGCGTACCGCGCGCAGGCGGGCGGCTCGGTTGCGCACCCCGACTACTTCGCGCCCGCGCCGTCGCGCGCGTTCCTCGGCGACGTGATGACGCGGCTCGGCAGCCGGGGCGCGGCACGCGTGTTCCAGCTCGAGATCGGCGGCGAGGTGGTCGCGGCGCGACTCGGCTTCCGCTTCGGCGACGAGCTGTATCTCTACTACTCGGGCTACGACCCGGCGTGGGGGAAGTACAGCGTGATGACGACCGTCGTCGCGGAGACCATGCGCCACGCGATCGAGCAGGGGATCACGACCGTGAACCTCTCGACCGGCGCCGACGTGTCGAAGACGCGGTGGCGGCCCGAGGAGCTGCCGTTCGGCGACGTCGTCGTCGTGAACGCAGGCGCGCGCGCGCGCTTCTCCCACCTGGCGTTCACGCGCGCCGCGGCGTGGAAGTCGGCGCGCCGGCGCCGAGCGTTGATGACCGCCGCGGCATCGCCGTCGCAGGAGTCCAATGACTGAGCCACTCGTGTCGGTCGTCATCCCGACGTTCCGTCGTGAGGTGATGGTCGTCGAGGCGGTGCGCTCCGCGCTCGCGCAGACCGGCGTCCGTGTCGAGGTGATCGTGCTCGACGACAGTGCCGAGGGCTCGGCCGCGTCGGCGATCGCCGCCGTCGGCGACCCGCGCGTGCGCTACGTCCACCGAGCCGTCCCGTCGGGCGGGAACCCCGCGCTCGTGCGCAACGAGGGACTGTCCCTCGCGACGGGGGAATACGTGCACTTCCTGGACGACGACGACGTCCTGTGCGAGGGAGCGCTCGCCGCCACGGTGGCCGCGCTGGTGCGCAAGCCGTCGGCGGGTGTCGCGGTGGGCATGGTCGTGCCGTTCGGTGACGATCCGGTCGCGCTCGAGCACGAGCGAGCCTACTTCGCGGCCGCGGCGCGTCGGCTGAAGCACGCGCGCACCCGCTTCACGCTCACCGCCACGATGCTGTTCGACGTCACGCCGCTCGTGAACTCCGAGTGCACCGTGCGCCGCTCGTGCGCGCAGGCCGTCGGCGGCTACTCGCCGGACGTCGCGCGGTGCGAGGACGTGGACTTCTATCTTCGCGCGATCCGGCACTGCGGCTTCGTGCTCGTCGACCGGCCGGTGGTGCGCTACCGAACGGGCACGCCATCGCTCATGCACTCGCAGAGCGACGAAAAGCTTCTCGTCGAGTCGTACGACCGGATCCACCGGCACTACCGACGCCAGTACGGGGTCGCGGAAGTCACGATCATGCGTCTCTTCGTTCTCGCGTCGGCGCTCGGCGCGTCGTGCGCCGTGCTGTTCGGCATGGAGTCCTGCGTACCATGGTGAAGACGATGGAAGGAGCAACCCCGGGCGTGGAGGCCGGCGCCGATCCCGTCGTGTCAGTCGTCATCCCGACGTTCCGTCGCGAGGGGATGGTCGTCGAGGCGGTGCGGTCGGCGCTCGGACAGACCGGCGTGGCGCTCGAGGTGATCGTGCTCGACGACAGCCCCGAAGCGTCGGCCAAGGCGGCGATCGCTGCGATCGGCGATGCACGCGTGCGCTACGTACACCGCGCGGTGCCGTCGGGGGGGAACCCGGCGCTCGTGCGCAACGAAGGGCTGTCGCTCGCGCGCGGCGAGTTCCTGCACTTCCTCGACGACGACGACGTGTTCCTCGACGGCGCGCTCGCCGCGTCCATCGCGGCGCTGCGCCGCACGAACGCGGGCGTGGCGGTGGGGCTCGTGAAGCCGTTCGGCCCCGATCCGGCCGCCGTGCGCGAGGAGACGCAGTACTTCGCCGACGGCGAACAGTGGCTGCGCCGCGCGAAGTCGCGCTTCGCGCTCGTCGCGGGGATGTTGTACCGCCGCACACCGCTCGTGAACTCGGCGTGCACCATCCGCCGCACCTGCGCGGAAGCCGTCGGTGGCTACTCGGCGGCGGTGCGCATCGTGGAAGACGTGGACTTCTATCTCCGCGCGATCCGGCGCTTCGGCTTCGTGTTTCTCGACCGCACGGTCGTGAAGTACCGCGTCGGCCTGCCGTCGATCATGCACTCGCTCACGGACCGGGGCGTGCTGAAGGGATCGTATCGGCAGATCTACCTCCAGTACCGCAACGAGCACGGGCCGGTCGAGCTGCTGGCGCTGCGCGCGTACGACCTCGTGCGACGGCTGGGTGGCGTCTCGTTCTCGCACGCCGCCACGCAGGTCGCGAGCTGGGGCCTCGGGTGCGCGATCGCTTTCGGCTGACGCGCGTGCGCCGGTGGGCGCCGTGGCTCGCCCTCGCGCCCGTGGCACTCGTGGGCGCGCTCGCGGGCGCGATCGCGTGGCGCGTGTCGGCGCGCGTGCGCGCGACGCTGCACCCGCCGCGCGCGCCGATCGTCGCGCCGGACGGCCTAACGGACGTGCGCGATGTGCGCTTCGCGGCCGCCGACGGTATCGAGCTGCACGGGTGGTACGTGCCGTCGCGCAACGGCGCGGCCGTGATCCTCGGGCACGGGTGGGGCGCCGACCGCGGCGCCATGCTTCCCGAGGCGCGCGCGCTCGCGGAGCGCGGCTACGGCGTGCTGCTGTTCGACTGGCGAGGGCATGGCGAGAGCGGCGGCACGCGCACCACGTGGGGCGTCGACGAGCAGCGCGACTTCGACGCGGCGATCGCGTTCGTCACCGCGCGGCCGGACGTCGATTCGACGCGCATCGGCGCGATCGGCTTCTCCATGGGCGGCATGGTGGTCGCGCAGGTGGCGGAGCGCGACCCGCGCGTCCGCGCCGTCGCAGTGGAGGGCGCATTCACGTCGCTCGAAGACGAGATGCGCCACGACGAAGGCAAGTGGAAGTGGTGGAGCGGCAGCGTGGCGGTGTGGACGCTGCGCCTCGCCGGCGTCGCCGTCGAGCGCGAGCGGCCGATCGACGGGATCTGCCGCCTCAGCCCGCGGCCGCTGCTCGTCATCGACGGCTCCGTCGACGCCGACCTGCCGGTGAGCGTCGCCCGGCACATGTACGCGCAGGCCTGCGCGCCGAAGCAGTTGTGGATCATCCCGGGCGCGACGCACCGGACGTACGCCGCGTCGGCCGGGCGCGAGTTTGGCGCCCGGCTGGGGGCGTTCTTCGACGACGGCCTGCGCCCTCGCGACGGACGGGGCCTAACGGCAGCGCGGGTACCGTGACGCCGCGCACGACTTTGGACTTGAGCGATGAGGACCGCATGCTAGCGCAGCGGCACCGGCCGGATCCCACGCGCCATGACGCGCCCCTGGTCATGAGCGGGCACCAGCCCGCGCTCGACGGCGTCCGCGGCATCGCCGTGCTCCTCGTCGTGATCTTCCACACCACCCACCTGAGCTACGAGACAGCGGTGGGGAGGGTCGTGTGGTGGCTGGCGGGCGCCGGCTGGACGGGGGTCGATCTGTTCTTCGTGTTGTCGGGGTTCCTGATCACGGGCATCCTGTTCGACGCGAAGGGGAAGGCGAACTACTTCCGCAATTTCTACATACGGCGGGTGCTCCGAATCTTCCCGCTGTATTACGCCGTCCTCGCGGTGTCCTTCCTCGTGCTCCCGTCGCTGGCTGGCGCGCTCGCGCTCGACTCGCGTGTCACGACACAGGGGTTCGTGTGGTACGTGCTGTACCTGTCGAACTACTACCAGCTCTCGATCCCGTGGACACACCCGGTGCTCGGCGTCGTGTGGTCGCTCGCGATCGAGGAGCAGTTCTACATGGCGTGGCCGCTGCTGATCGCCTCAGTGTCCGCGAAGAGAGTCGCGCGCCTGTGCGCGATTGTCGCGGGACTCGCGGTCGCGGTCCGCACCGGTCTGACGATCGCGGGGCTGAACGGCGAAGCCACGTACGTGGTGACGTTCTGTCGCATGGATGCCCTCGCCGTCGGCGGGCTACTTGCCGTCACGCTTCGTACGAGCCGGGCGGCCGCTAGGCAGTGGCTACGACCCGCGCTTGCCGCCGCGGTGCCCGTGATCGCCGCGATGGTGCTGCTTCCGATGGGCTCGACGTACAACGTGCTGAAGGACACCATCGGCTATACAGCGACCGCGATTCTGTTCGCTGGACTGGTCTACGCTGCGGTCACGGGGAGCGCGGAGAACGTGGTGCGCCGTGCGTGCTCGTCGTCCGTCCTGCGCCTGTTCGGACGGTACAGCTACGCGATCTACCTGGTGCACTCGCCGCTCGACGCGATCCTTCGCCGGAAGCTGTTCCCGACGCCACTGCGCCAGATCGCGGGGTCGGATCTGCCGACGCAGGCGGCGTACTACGCGGTGGCGATCGGCCTCTCGTTAGGCCTCGCGCTCGTGAGCTGGAACCTGTTCGAGAAGCACTTCCTACGTCTCAAGGACCACTTCCCGTACGGGAAGGCGAGCGCAGCTGGCCCCGCCGCCGCCCCGATCGCCGCGACGCTCCAGTCGCCGGAGCCGGCCTGAGATCGGGCCACCGTCTCGGCCCATGAAGGAATCCGGTCGCCCCGTGCCACGGCACGGGCGACCGTTGTCGTGGGCCGGCGCTCAGGAGGCGAGGGACGGCTGCAACGCCGCGGCCCGATCGGGGACCGGATCGACGCGCTCCGGCGGCAGCAGACGCACCGCAGCGTGGCGCTCGATGAACCGCGCCACCCGGATAGTGGCGTCGCGAACCCCGAACTGCCGGACGGCGCGCGCCCGCGCAGCCGCACCCATACGACGCCGCAGGTCGGTGTCGCGAGCAAGGCGGCAGACCGCCTCCTCGATCGCGCGTTCATCGCCCTGTGCGGTGAGCACCCCTTCCGCGCCGTCGTCCACCATCACGGGTGTCGAGCCGATGATCGACGAGACCACGGGAAGGCCGCACGCCATCGCCTCCATGAGCGAGACCGGCGCGGCCTCGCCGAATCCGACGCTCGGCAGCACGAAGACGTCGGCGTCGTGCAGCACCTCGAGCACGCGTGATTCGCCGCACGTGCCGAGCAGCTCGACGCGGCCTTCCAGATCGAGGCGTCGCACCAGCGCCTCGATCTCGGCGCGTTCGGGCCCCTCGCCCACGAGCGTGTAGCGCACGTCCACTCCGCGCTCGACGGCGCGCGCCATGGCGGCGAGTGCATGTCGATGGCCCTTGCACGCGTCCAGCCGCGCCACGGTCACCATGTGCAGGCGGCCGGCGTCGAACGCGCGGCGCGCGGCATCGTGGAAATGATCGGTGTCGAGCCCCATCCACGTGGGCATGACTCGATCGGCGGGAAGGCCGACACGCTCCACGATCTGCGTCTTCAGGTGAGGGCCCGCGCAGGTCACGCACGACGCCTCCGCCATCTTGCTCGCGTGGTCGGTGCCGTAGACCGGTAGGTCGCCGTGCAGCGTGAGGCTGTACGTCGGTCCGCCGAGCAACCGGCAGAGCGCAACGACGTGCGCAGCATCGGCGCAGGAGTGCGCGTGGATGTGCCGGATCTCGTCTGCCGTCACGACCGCGAGGAGGTCCGCGGCGCAGGGGATCAGCCCGAGGTACTTCATCCGCTTGCGCAGCGGCGTCTCGCGCAATCCGAGGATGTACCGCACGCCGGCGAGCGTGCGCAGCGGGCGCGCGGCAAGTGTCGCCGCAGCGCGTGCCCACCGCGGGGGAAAGACGTAATGCGTCTCCGCCGTCGCGTCCGACGCGAAGGCGTGGCGACACGCGTCCGTTGCGGGCCGCCGCGTCGACAGCACGCGAACGGGCACACCCAGTCGACGGAACTCCGAGATCTCCCGCCAGAAGAAGATGTGCGTCTGCGTCGGGAACTCGGGGATCAGGATGCCGAGCATGATGCGTCCGGTGGAAGGAATCGTGGGGTGGCCTCGGCTCCCGAGGGTCAGTCGGGGTCGGGTAGCGGCATGCCGAAGTCGGGCTTCTCGCGCTGGCCGAGCACCCAGCGGTAGACCTCGACCGTCTGCGTCGCCTTCGCGTCCCACGTGAAGTGATGGAAGACGCGCTCGCGCGCGCGCCTTCCCATCGGCCGGATGCGTTCGGGGTCGGCGACCAGCTCGTCGAGCGTGGCCCGCAGCCGCGCGACGATCTCCGCGCGTCGACCGATCGGAAGCGCGTAGCCGGTGCGTTCGCTCACGAGCTCTCCGGGGCCGCCGTAGTTCACCACGATCGGCACGAGGCCGAGCGCCATCGCCTCGAGCACCACCGCGCCGCCGAACTCGCGGATGCTCGGGAACGCGAACACATGCGACTGCGAGAGGCGCTGCTTCAGCTCCGTGTGCTTCACCCAGCCCGCGAAGCTGCTCTCCGGCACCCCCTCGCGAGCGGCGAGCGCGCGCAGTTCCGGTGCCTGCGGGCCGTCGCCGATCAGGTCGAGCGTGAGCTTGCCGGCTCGCACCAGCGGGGCCGCCGCCTCGATCAGCATGTCGCAGCCCTTGTAGATCGTGAACCGACCGACGAACGCGACGCGCAGCGGAAGCTCCACCTCGCCGCTCACCGTGACGTCGAAGCGCGCCGGGTCGATCGCGTTCTCGGGGATGTAGACCGTCTTGTCCTGGTACGCCGGCGCGATCTGGGCGCGCGTGGCCATGGACCCGCAGATGATCGCCGCCGCGTGCCGGCGCGTGCCGCGGTAGCCTGGCAGCAGCTTGTACGCGTCGCGCACGTACGTGAGCCACTCGCGCTCCTTGAGCCGTGCGTGGTCGAAGCCGGGCGGCCATGGCAGGCCGCCGTTGAGCGGGCCGAGCACGAACGGCACGCCGGCCCGCGCGCACTTCGCCGCGAGGACGCTCGGCGTCGTCGGGGAGAGCGGTGTGAGTCGGTGGACGAGATCGAACTCACCGGCCTGGATGCGCGGCCCGAACTCCCGCCACAGCGCGCGCTCGAACGCGTAGTACGGGACCGCGCTGAACGCGGTGAGCGTGGTGAGTCCGCCTTGTCCGCCGGGACGCAGGAGCGCGGCTGCCCGGTCCATCATCCGTTCCACCGGCCGGGTGTCGATCGTCGTCAGTCGGCGCTCCGGGACGCCCTTCCGGAGGATCTGCTCCCGATTCCGGATCTGCGTCACGAGGTGGGCGTCGGTCCGACGTGACAGCGCCTCCCAGTGATTCCACCCCTCGAGCGGCACGGACACCCACTCGGGGTTTGCCAGCTCCGCGACGATCAGCGCCCGGATCTTCCGGTCGGGAGAGGTGGCAAAAAAGCGTTTGTCTCGCTGGACGCGGGAGACTACTTTGGCCGGCAAGATCGATACGGCTCGGGGCGGGGCTCGCACGGACGCCCTACGGCGCCAAGCGGTGGTCGCGATGGGGCGCAGACGTGAGCGCGGCGACCGGGCGGAAGGACCAGCTGGAGTCAATTAGTGCGTAAGCTGATTCTTATGTCAATACTGTTGGTGAGCGTCGGCCTCCCCATGGTCGCCGCTCGGGACCGCATGGCGCTGCGCGGGCTTCGTCGTACGGTCGTGGGCTTCGCCGCCTTCGTGGCGATTTACGTGTTCCTGCTCGTGCTCGTCCTACCGCGGCTGTAGCCGCGTCCAGCGGCGCCCGCCGCGCGCATCTCCCCTCAGACAGCACCCGATGCACACGACGCTGCCGCCTGTCGGTTCGACGGGCGATGGCTGGTCGACCCCGCCCGCCGTCCCCGCCCGTCGGCTGTTCGGCGGCCGCCGGCGCCCGGCACCCGCGGCGGGCGGGCGCGCGTCGCGGGCTCGTTGGGTCGTGGCCGCCGTGGCGGTGGCATCCGCGCTCGCCCTGCTCGCCACCGACAACCCGGCGGCGGCGGCCGGCCCCGCCGTGCTGGCCATGGTCGCGTACGCGCTGTGGACGCTCCCGCTGCGGTACGTCGTGTTCACGCTGCTGGTGCCCACGGCGGTGGCCTTCACGCCGCCTCGAAGCGTCACCGAGCAATACGAGATCCAAGCGAGCGGCATCCTGTACGAGCATTTCCTGAAGCCGCTCGAAGAGCTGTTGAATGGATACCTCAGTCGCGTCACGGGCGTCGGCGCGCTCGCGATCAGCGGCACCGAGATGCTCTACGTGGTGCTCATCGGCCTGGCGGCGCTGCGTGCGCTGCGCGGTCAGCGGATCGACACGGAAGGGTGGGCGCCGAGCGTGCGCATTCTGCTCGTGTCCGGGATCGCATCGCTCGTGGTCCTCGCGGTGCTCGAGGTGTCCGGGGTGTTGCGCGGAGGCGACGCGCGCTCGTCGCTGTTCCAGATCCGCCACCTCGCGCTGATGCCCCTGCAACTGGCGCTGTTCACGTACGCATTCCGCGACCGGCGCGACTTCGTGATCGCGGCGCTGCTCGTGACGGCGGGCGCGTGCCTGAAGATCTTCTTCGGCTCGTACTTCCTCCTCCACGATGCATGGCCGCGCGGCATCGAGCCCGAGGCGATGACCGACCACGAGGACTCGGTGCTGTATGTCGTCGTGATGTTCATGTGGTGTGCGGCGTGGATCCACCGGCCGCGGCGCCGTCTGGTCCTGCCGACGCTCGCCATCGTCGCGTGGACCTTCACCGGCATCGTCCTCAACGACCGGCGTATCGCGTACGTGAGTGTGGCTGCGAGCTTCGGCCTGCTCTATGTGTTGCTGCGCGGGCCGATCAAGCGCCGGATGACGCGCGGGGCCGTCGCGATGCTGCCGCTGCTCGCCGCCTATCTCGTGATCGCCAAGTCGCACGAGGGCGGCATCTTCAAGCCGGGGCACGAGTTCATGTCCGTGAGCGACGTGAACGACCCGTCGAACATGTGGCGCGAGATGGAGAACTTCAATCTGCTCGCGACGCTGAAGGTGAACCCGGTCATTGGGTCGGGGTGGGGACACGAGTACCTCGAGATCGTGAAGGCGGCCGACATCTCCGTCTACATGCCGCAGTACCGCCTCACGGCGCACAACAGTCTGCTCTGGCTGCTCGGCGTCAGCGGCATCGTTGGTTTCACTTTCATATGGATGCCGATTCCCATCGGCGTCTTCCTCGCCGCACGCAGCTATCGAAACGCGCGCGATCCGGTCGATCGCACTATCGCGGTCACGGTGCTCGCTGTCATCGTGTCGTACATCAATCTCGCCTGGGGCGACATGGGCACGCAGGCGAGCTACGCCACCACGCTGCTGGCGCTCGCACTCGCGGCGAGCGGCAAGCTCGCGCGCGCCACTGGCGCGTGGCCGGCCTCCGCGCGGCTGCTCGGTGCCCAGCATGTCGCGCGCCGCGCCCCGGCCGACGACCGCCTAACGGCAGGCGCGCCCGCGTCCGCCGGCGAGCCCCCGCTGTGAGCCCCACCGTGCACTCGATGTCGACCTCGCGGCTGGCCGGGCCATCCGCGCCCCCGGCGGCGCCTGTCGACCGCGACGCTGCGCGCGCGGTGCCCGGCCGGTGGGCCCGCGTGCGGCAGTACCTCGCCGCGCAGCGCGAGGAGCTGCACCCGCGCCTCGCGCTCGCCCGCGTGCTCGAGCGTCGGATCCCGTTCGGCGCGTTCAACGTCGTCCGTGGCACGCTGTACCGCCTCGCGGGCTTCGACGTCGCGCCACGTGTGCGCGTCGCCGGGCCGCTCACGCTCTGGGGCACGGGGAACATCTACGAGCGCCTCTCCGTCGGCACGCGCACGTTCATCAACTCGCCCGCACACATCGAGCTGAACGCGCCGGTCCGCATCGGCGCGCACTGCGCGTTGGGCCACCACGTCGTCATCATCACGACGAACCACGAGATGGGGCCGAGCACCCAGCGCGCGGGCGACATCTATCACGCGCCGGTAACCATCGGCGACGGCGTCTGGATCGGCGCGTGCGCGACGATCCTGCCGGGCGTCACCATCGGCGACGGCGCGTTCGTCGGCGCCGGCGCCGTGGTCACGCGCGACGTGCCGCCTAACGCGCGCGTGGCCGGCCCGCGGGGCGAGGTCATCGGCATCATGGGCGAAGACGCGCCGCCGCGCCGTCGGCACGACCGTCTCCGCGACCCCGCCAGCCAATCTCCGGCGACATGACCACCGCCCCCACGCCGGCGGTGAGCGTCGTCATCGCGACGTACAACCGCGCCGACTCCGTCGCACGCCTCCTCGGCGAGCTCGCGACGCAGACGATCGGGCCCGACCGCTTCGAGGTCGTCGTCGTCGACGACGGATCCGCGGAGCCGGTCGCGCTGCAGCTCGAGGCGCTCGGGCTGCCGTACGTGCTGCGAGCGCTCACGCAGCCTAACGCGGGGCCGGCGGCGGCTCGCCACCGCGCGTTGGGGCAGGCGCGGGGCGATCTCGTCGTGATCGTCGACGACGACATGCATGTCGCACCGACGTTCCTCGCCGAACACCTCGCGGCCCATCCCCCCGGCACGCGGCGCGTGGTCCTCGGCCGCATCCGCATCGAGTCGGCGGAGACGCAGCCGCTGTTCGAGCGCTGCCACATGTACCTGTTCGAGAAGCTCGAGCGGAACGTGCGCGCCGGCCGCGTCGCGCTGCGCGGCACGAACCTCTATACCGGCAACGTCTCGTTCGCGCGCGCCGAGTACTTCGCCGTCGGCGGCTTCGACCCGGCGTTCCGGCTCTCCGAGGACGCGGAGCTCGGTGTGCGCCTCGACCTCGCCGGCTGCGAGCTCGCGTTCGCCGATGGCGCGACCGCGCTGAGCGCCTCGGACCACCGCAGCACGAGCGCGTGGATGCGCCGTTCCGCGGCGTACGGCGTGGCCGACATGCGCGTCTGGCAGAAGCACCCGCAGGCGACGTGGGCGAACCCGTGGCGCTTCCTGTTCCTCATGAATCCCGCGTCGCGCCCGATGCTGCTCGCCAGCGCGCTCGCGCCGCGCTTCGGGCGCGCGCTCGCGTGGCTCGCCATGGGCGCCTCGCTCGCCCTTGCCACACTCGGCGCGGAACGCGTGGCGATCGCGGGCGCCACGTTCGTCTACGGGCTCCAGTACTTCTCCGGCGTCGGTACGCACGCGGGGTCGTTGGGCGGCCGCGTGCGCTCGCTCGCGCGCTACGTGCGGGCACGGCGGGCGGAGCGCGATGCGTCGCGCGTGATGGCGGCGCGCCCGGAGCTGCGATCCGCGTCGCGCTGAGCCGCGACGCGGAGCATCGCGCGCGTCAGCGACGCAGCACGAGCGTGCTCACGCTCAGCGGCGGCATCGTGTAGGGCACCGCGCTGCCGCCGTCGAGCGGCACGACCGCGGCCCGTTGTGGGCCGGGCGCGTCGGCCGTCAACGTGTAGACCTCCATCGTGCGCCAGCCGCTGACGCCGGCGACCTCGATCACAGCGGGCCGCGGCCGCGCGAGCTTGTTGATCGCGACCAGCACCACACGCGACGCGTCGCCGTCGTCGGTGCTCGCGTAGACCGACGTCGTGCGCGGCGTGGACGTGTGCGCCGCGAGCCCCACGCCGCCGAACCCGCCGCCGCGGCCGTCGTAGTCGCGGTACATCCGGAACGCGCCCACGATGTAGCGGTAGGCGCGGTCCGCGTTGCCGCCGTACGGCACCGCCGCCGTGTTCGCGGTCGGCCAGAGCGTCGCGGCGAACACACCCTCGCGCCCGAAGATGCCTAACACGTCGGCCTGCGCGATGCCGCCGGAGATGTCGCCCCCGCGGCCGTAGAAGTACTCCGAGATGGCGATCTTCGTCCCCGGGTAGTGGGCCGCGATCTTCTCGCGCAGCAGCGGCAGCAGCCGGATCGGCCCGCCCCGCACGCCGCTCACCCAGCTCTTCTCGTCGTACGTCGAGTCCCATAGCGACCGCGGCGCCTGCAGGCGCGCCTGCACCATGGCGGGCGTCTGCGTCGCCATGTCGTCGTCGATCTTCGAGCCGTCGACCTGGATCTCGGGATACCAGTGGAGGTCGAGCACGTCGAGCAGGCGCCGGCCGCCGGCGCGCTCCGCGTCGCGCATGCGGTCGAGGTACACGTCGAGGAAGTCCTGCCGACCGTACTTCGGGTCCGGGGTGGGGTAGCGAGCGAACGTCGTTGCGCCGGTCCACGTCGCGGTGCCGGGCCCGAACACGAGCGCGTCGGGGGCGACCGCCTTGACGGCGCGCGCGTACGAGATCGTCCGATCGATGAACTCGTCGTACGTCAGCGTCGCCATCTTGCCGCCGACCTTCGGCATGATCTCCTCGTGCGTCGCGCCCCACACGTCCGGCTCGTTGTCGAGCGCGAAGAACAGCGGGGTCGTATCGCTGCGCGCCACGCGCGGCGCGCGGTGGGTGAGCCAGTACACGAACTCGTCCTGGTACACCGCGCTGTCGTCCACGTCGGGCGCGAGCGCGAGCGTCCCACGCTTGCTCGGGAGGCTCCGGACGAACCGCGCCGCGAGGCGCGCATGTAGCGTTGTGGGGTCGGTGCCCACGCTCGTCTCGTCCATGTCGCGCGCCACGTAGCCGATCATCGGCACCGTGACGATCGTGCCCGCACCGCGTGCCGCCGCGCCGTCCACACGCACGCGCACCGCCTCGCCAGGCGTCGTGCCGCCGCCGAGGTAGTCGTCGTTCTGGTAGTTCCAGTCGCGCCCCGCGTTGCTCGCGTTGTTCTCCCAGTTGTACGCGGTCAGCCGGTTGCCGCCGAAGCGGCTCAGCGTCACACCACTCGGCCACTCCGGCGCGCTGGAGTCGTGTGGTGCACCGTAGCCGTTGATCCCGTAGATGTACCGCGAGATCGGGAAGCGCGTCGACGCGTCGATCGCGAAGCGCGCGGGCTGCGAGTCGGCGGCGGTCTCACGGAGGGTGCCGTCGCTCCGTTCCTCCGCGTCGCCCACGCGGCACGCCGCGATCGCGGCGGCGGCGACGACCAAGGCGAGGGGGACGATGCGCCGCGCGAGCGCACGACGGGTACGGCGGGGGGAGGGGGACTGCTGACGCATCTTCGGCGAACGGCGTGGCCGGCGCGCGGGGTCCGAGATGTCCAACGGGACCCGGGCGGCAGAGAAGGGAGGGCGGACCGAATATAGGATCCGCCTACCGTCCGCGCAGCATTCGGTTGCGTCCTGCGCTACGGGAAGAGTGCGCCGTACGCGGCGCGCAGCAGCGGATCCTGCTGCCCGCTCGCCGCCGATGGGACGTGCTGCTCGTTGATCGTCCACATCATCACGCCGCCGAGGCCCTGGCTCCGCACGTACGCCGCCTTGTCGGCCACCGAGCGGGGGTCCTCGTAGGAGATCATCGTGCACCGCGCGGGCCCCGTCGCCGTGGCGTAGCTCAGATAGCTCGCGTGCGCCGTGCTGTCCCACCGATACGCGGTCGCGTTGTAGTAGCTCCCGACGATGTGCGCGTACGAGATGTCGTTGTCTCCGGCGACGACCCCCGCGCGGGTGCCGTCGAGCGGCTGCAGCATGGTGGAGACGCCCTGCCAGCAGGAGCCGTACGCGCCGACACCGACGCCGAGCTTCGCGGCGGGCACGCCGATGCGCCGATAGGCGGCCACCGTACCGGCGATGGAGCTCGGGCGGTTGCCGGCCTCGCCGGAGAGCGCCGCGAAGTGCCAGCTCACCCAGCCGCCCCAGTTGTCGGCCATCTCGTACGTCATGAGGTTGAACTGGTCGACGAGCGGCGCGAGCTGCGCATACCACGCGTCGGCGCCGAAGTTCGTGTTCACCCATCCCGCCGGGAACGTGATCACCATCCCCGGCTTCGCGGCGCGCAGATCCTTCAGGAACTGCAGCACCACCGGCTTGTCCGCGTCGTCCACCGGCTCCCAGTCGACGTCGACCCCGTCGAAGCCGAGGGTGTTCATGGTCTGCACGAGGTTCGCGACGAAGCGCGCGCGGTTCGCAGTCGACGCCGCGCTCGCGAGCTGGTCGTGGAACCCGTCGCCGCCGATCATGACGATGGCCTTGCGGCCCGCCGCGTGCGCGCGGGCCGTGAGCGCCTTCGCCATCACCGGCCCGTTCACGTCGTCGATGAAGAAATGGGTCTCCACGCCGCCCGCGGGCGTCGGGATCGCCGCGCCGACCACGATGTGCGTGAGATTCGTGAAGTCGACGGCGGTCTCCGGGTACAGCTCGCGCTGGTAGCCGACGTAGTAGCCGGTGACCCAGCGCTCGCCCGCCGACACCGGGCCCGGGGGCGACGGCTCCTCGGGCCCGACGGCGGCGGACGAGTGGTCGGACAGACACCCCTGCGCCCCGAGGAGGAGCAGCGTCGCCGCGGCGCGCACCGCGGCCGACGAGGCGCGAAGAGACACGAAACTACCCTCGACTCTGATGGACGGTGGGCGCCGACGATGCCCGGCTCACTGCATGGCGGTGTACGCCGCGCGGAGGAGGGGGTCGCGCTGGCCGGCGGCGGCGTTCGGCAGGTACTGCTGATTGATCGTCCACATCATCGCGCCGCCGACACCCTGGCTCTTCACGTACGCGCCCTTGGCGGCAACGGATTGCGGATCGTCGTAGGACACCATTGTACAACGGTCCGGCCCCGTTGGCGACGAGAAGCTGAGGTACCCGACCTGCGCGGTCGCGTCCCACCGATACGCGCTCGCCTTGTAGTACAGCGTCATGATGTTCGTGAAGCTCATGTCGTTGTCGCTCGCCACGACCGTCGCCGGCGTGTTGTCGATGTTCGTGAGCATGGTGCTCACCCCCTGCCAGCACGAGCCGTACGCCCCGATCCCCGCTCCGAGCTTCGAGAGCGGGATGCCGAGCCCGTGGTACATGGCGATCGTGCTGGAGACCGAGCTCGGTCGGTTGCCCGCGCTGCCGAACAGCGCGCTGGAGTGCCAGCTCACCCAGCCGCCCCAGTTGTCGGCCATCTCGTAGCTCATCACGTTCATCTGGTCGACGAGCGGGGCGACCTGGGCGTACCAGGGGTCGGCGTCGCCGGGGAAGTTCGTGTTGAGCCACCCCACCGGGAACGTGATGATCGCGTTCGGCTTCGCCGCGCGGATGTCCCTCAGCAGCTGCAGCACGCGCGGCTTGTCCGCCGCGTCGATCGGCTCCCAGTCGACGTCCACGCCGTCGAAGCCGAGGGCGTTCATCGCGGCGACGAGGTTCGTGATGAACTTCGTGCGGTTCGCGCTCGACGTCGCGCTCACGAGCTGCGCGTGCCAGCCGTCGCCGCCGATCATCATGATCGCCTTACGCCCCGCCGCGTGCGCGCGCGTCGTGAGCGCCTTCGCCATGATCGGCCCGTTCACCGGGTCGACGTAGAAGTGCGTGTCCAACCCGCCGCTGAAGTTCGGCTGTGCCGCTGCGACGATGAGGTGCGTGATGTACGAGAAGTCGACGTTCGCCACCGGGTACTCCGCCTGCTGGTAGCCGGCGTAGTAGCCGGTCATCCACCGCCCGCTCGGCGGCGGGGGCGGCGGTGGCGCGGCGGTGATCGTGATCGACCGCGTCGCGGTGGCCGTCGCGCCCTTCGAGTCGGTGGCAGTCAGCGTGATCGTATGCGCGCCCACGGTGAGCGTCGTCTTCGTGAGCGACGCACCGGTGCCGAGCTGGCCGTCCCGGGAGCTGGTCCACACGAGCGACGCGCCCGACAGCACGCCGTCTTCGGGGTCCGCCCCGGCGCCCGTGAACGTCACGGTCGAGCCCTGCGCGAACGTGGCGTTGTTCGCCGGCGCGGAGATCGCGGCCGTCGGCGGCTGATTCGTCGGCGCGGCCACGCCGACGGGCACCTGCTTCGACACGGACCCGGTCAGTCCCTTCGCGTCCGTCACGGTGAGCGTCACCGTGTACACGCCGGTGCTCGGCCATGTGTTCTTCGTCGTCGGCACTTGCTTCGTCTCGGAGCGACCGTCGCCCCAGGTCCACGTGTACGAGACGATCGCGACGCCCGTCGCGCTCGCGGTGCTCGTGCTCCCGTCGAACGCGCACTGGCGCGGCTTGAGCCCGGCGGCGGTGCACGTCCAGGTGAAGGCCGCCCCGGGCGTCGCGCTGGCCGCCACTCCCTGGGTCAGACTGGCGCGCTCGCGCGGCGACGTGACGGCGGGCCCGCCGTCGGGCGAGCAGGCGAGCGCGCCGAGGAGCAGCAGCAGCGCGGATGCGGCGCGAGCGGGTCCGGCCCATGCGCGATGGGGCACGACGTTCCTCCTGTGCGTGGTGACGGTCGCCGCGGGAAGGAGGCCGACCGCGCCGGTGGCAGCGGCGGTGCGGCGGGGGACCGGGCGGCGGCCGGCCGGTGCAGCGGTGGACGACGGCGTCGGCGGACGTCGACTGCAGAGGCGCTCGTGCGGCTCGCGGCCGGCGCCGGCGAGGGCACACGGCGGACCGAACAATGGCGGGAAAGGCGGGCGAAGTATGTCACGACGCCCCCGCTCTGTCACCAGGCCGAATCGCGCCGGCCGGTGATCCCGGGCACAGAAACGCGACGGACGCCGCGAGGCCTCGCGGCGTCCGTCGCTGTCATGTCACGGCCGAGCGTCGGTCACTGCATCGCGCCGAACAGCGCCTGCAGCAACGGGTCCTGCTGACCACTTGCCGCGCTCGGGAGATGCCCCTCGCCGATCGTCCACACGATCGCGCCGCCGAGTCCCGCGCTCTTCACGTAGGCGCCCTTCGCGGCGACCGAGCGCGCGTCCTCGTACGAGATCATCGTGCACTGATTCGGGCCCGTCGGCGACGCGAAGCTGAGGTAGCCCGCCTGCGCGGTCGCGTCCCATCGGTATGCGGCCGAGTTGTAGTACAGGCTCATGATGTTCGCGAAGCTCATGTCGTTGTCGTTCGCCGTCACGGTCGCCGGCGTGCCGTCGATGGACGCGAGCATGGAGCTCACGCCCTGCCAGCAGGAGCCGTAGGAGCCGACGCCGACGCCGATCTTCGCCGCGGGCACGCCGGCCTGGATGTACGCCTTCGCCGACCCGGCGATGGAGCTCGGATGGTTGCCCGCCTCGCCCGACAGCGCGGCCTGGTGCCAGCTCGTCCAGCCGCCCCAGTTATCGGCCATGCCGTACGTCATCATGTTGAACTGGTCGACGAGCGGCGCGAGCTGCGCGTACCACGGGTCGGCGCCGAAGTTCGTGTTCACCCAGCCGACCGGGAACGTGAGGATGATCCCGGGCTTCGCCGCGCGGAGGTCCTTCAGGAACTGCAGCACGGCCGGCTTGTCCACGTCGTCCACCGGCTCCCAGTCCACGTCGATGCCGTCGAAGCCGAGCGTGTTCACGACCTTCACGAGGTTCGCGACGAACGTGGCCCGGTACGTCGACGACGTGGCGCTCACGAGCTGGCTGTGGAAGCCGTCGCCGCCGAGCATCATGATCGCCTTGCGACCGTACTGGTGGGCACGCGCCGTGAGGTTCCGCGCCATCTTCGGCCCGTTCACGTTGTCGACGAAGAACGCGGTGTCCACGCCGCCCGCCGACTTGGGCAGCGCAGCGCCGACGATGACGTGCGTCATGTACGTGAAGTCGACGCTCGTCTCGGGGTAGAGATCGCGCTGGTACCCGGTGTAGTAGCCGCTGACCCACCGGCTGCTCGGCGCCGGCGCCGGCGCGGTGGTGGTCGGCGCGACGACCGTGATGGAGCGCGTCGTCGTGACGCTCGCACCCTTCGAGTCGGTCGCCTTCAGCGTGATGGTGTGCGTGCCCGCCGAGAGCGTCGTGGTGCTGAACGACGCGCCGGTGCCGATCTGCCCGTTGATGGAGCTCGTCCAGACGAGCGACGCACCGGAGAGCGTGCCGTCCTCCGGATCCGTGCCGGCGCCGGTGAACGTCACGCTCGCGCCCTGCGCGACGCTCGCGCCGCTGGTCGGCGCGCTGATCGTCGCCGTCGGCGCGGCGTTAGGCACCGTCAGGGCCTTCGGCGTCACGGCGTTCGAGCGCGACGACGCGGGCCCGCTGCCCGACGCGTTGGTCGCGACGACGGTGAACGTGTACTTGGTGCCGTTCGTCAGCCCCGTGACGGTGGCGGCGGTCGTCGGCGCCGTCACGGTGACCTTGATGCCGCCTGGCGACGACGTCACGGTGTAGCTCGCGAGCGCGCTCGTGCCGCTGCTCGTCGGCGGCTGCCACGCGACCGTGGCCTGCGCGTCCCCCGCCGTCGCCTGCACGCTCTGCGGTGCGGACGGCAGCACGCGCGACGCCTTCTCGGCGCTCGCCGACGTGGTGGGCGCGGTGAGCGTGTGGCCGTCCGGGCCGCACGCGGCCAGGGCGACGAGCGCGGTGAGCGCGACGGCGTGCGCAGATGTGCGAACGACGGCTGCTGCGACTCGACGATGAGGCACGACGATCCTCCGATGTTGCGACGTGCCGCGATCGGTGACGTTGGTCTCGACCGATCGAGCGCCCGATGGCGCCGGCCCGACGAGGGCCGCGAGGCGACACGCATGACCAGGCGTCCTGCGGCGCCGGACCGTTCCGGGCGCCGCCGAGACGCTGCCTGTTCCTGCCGTACGACGTACTGCACGACAACGGCTGCGTCGGGGCGCCGAGCGCGTGCGTCAACGCTCGATCGCTTCCCCCCACCGGTCGACTCGGTGGCGCCGTTATGACGCCCCGGTCATTCGCGCGGTAACAACGCGAGCACGTGTGGCGCGCGTGCGACACGTGCGCTCCCGTGTCGGCGCTGCGCCACGCCGAGCCGCCTGCCTAACGATCGATAGATGCCTAACGCGACGCGGGCGCCCCGGCAGTCCCGGAGCGCCCGCGTCGCGCCATATCGCGCGATGTCGCGCGATGTCGCGCGAACGACCTACTGCATCGACGTGTACAGCGCCTGCAGCAGCGGATCCTGCTGGCCGGCCGCGGCGGTCGGCACGTGCCCCTGCTGCACGGTCCACACGATCGCGCCGCCCAGCCCCTGGCTCTTCACGTACGACCCCTTCGCCGTCAGCGAGCGCGGATCCTCGTACGAGACCAGCGTGCACTGCTGCGGCCCCGTCGGCACCGCGAAGCTGAGGTACCCAGCCTGGGCCGCGGCATCCCACTTGTACGCCGTGGAGTTGTAGTACGAGCTCATGATGTTCGCGTAGCTCATCGCGTTGTCGCTCGCGGTCACCGACGCCGGCGTGTTGTCGATCGTCGCGTACATCGTGCTCACGCCCTGCCAGCACGAGCCGTAGGTGCCCGCCCCGATGCCGATCTTCGACGCCGGCACGCCGGCGCTGACGTACGCGCTCGCCGACCCGGCGATGGAGCTCGGGTGGTTGCCGGCGTGGCCCGTCAGCGCGCCCTGGTGCCAGCTCACCCAGCCGCCCCAGTTGTCGGCCATCTGGTACGTCATGAGGTTGAACTGGTCGACCAGCGGCGCCACCTGCGCGTACCACGCGTCGGCGCCGAAGTTCGTGTTCACCCAGCCCGCGGGGAACGTGATGATGAGCCCGGGCTTCGCCGCGCGCAGATCCTTCAGGAACTGCAGCACGACGGGCTTGTCGGCGGTGTTGATCGGCTCCCAGTCGACGTCGATGCCGTCGAAGCCGAACGCGTTCATCGCCTTCACGAGGTTCGACACGAACGCCGCGCGGTACGTCGAGTTCGTCGCGGTGACGAGCTGATTGTGCCAGCCCGCGCCGCCGAGCATCATGATCGCCTTGCGGCCGAAGGAGTGCGCGCGCGCCGTGAGATTGCGGGCCATGCGCGGGCCGTTGACGTTGTCGATGAAGAACGCCGTGTCGAGCCCCGCGCCCGTTCCGGTCGGCAGCGCCGCGCCCACGACGATGTGCGTCATGTACGTGAAGTCGACGCTCGTCTCGGGATACAGCGAGCGCTGATAGCCGACGTAGTAGCCCGTCAGCCAGCGCGAGCTCGTGGTCGGCGGCGGCGTCGGCGCGTTGATCGTGATCGAGCGCGTGACCGTCCCCTTCGCGCCCTTCGAGTCGGTCGCGGTGAGCGTGATGGTGTGCGTGCCGGCGGAGAGCGTCGTGGTGCTGAACGACGTGCCGGTGCCGATCTGGCCGTTGATGGAGCTCGTCCAGACGAGCGACGCACCGGAGAGCGCGCCGTCCTCCGGATCCGTGCCGGCGCCGGTGAACGTCACGCTCGCGCCCTGCGTGTATGTCGCGCCGCTCGTCGGCGCCGAGATCGATGCGGTGGGCGCCTGGTTCGTCGTCGTCGTGCCCGGCGGCGTCACCGCGTTCGACGGCGCCGAGGCGGGGCTCCAGTAGCGGGTGCCGGCGGCGTCGTGGACCGTGACCGCGTACACGACGAACGTGTACGTCGTGCCGTTGGTCAGCCCCGTCATCGTCGTCTTGAGCTGCGACGCCGCGACGAACAGCGCCTTGCCGCTCGGCGACGCCACGACGCGGTAGTACTCGATGGCGTACGTGCCCGAGCTCGCGGGCGCCTGCCACGTCACCGTGGCCGACGTGTTGCCGGCCGTCGCCGTCACGCTCTGCGGCGCCGACGGCGCCTGAACGGTGCCGGTCGCGAGACGCGGCGACGACGGCTCGAGCACGCGCGACGCGTCCGTATCGCTGCTGCACGCCAGCGCCGCGAGAACGAGCGCCGAGGAGATGGTGGTGACGATCGCACGCACGGCTACGGCTGCTCTGCTGATACGGTGATGCACGCCTTTCCTCCGGGGGTTCGACGCGGTCGACTGTCGACAGACTCCGGAGGAGCCGGCGACCGCAGGCGGCTCGCGTGCGGCGCCTTGGCGACGCACGTGCCATCGTGACGGGTGGGTCACGAAGTCTTACCCGATCGCGGCCTTGATTGTCATGCGAGCTCCCGCGGTGTGTGGCCCAGGTCACGCACGCGCGAGATTCGTCGCGTTAGGGGCCTAACACGCCCGCCGGCGGACGCGGACGACGCCGATCGCTCCGGGTCGTCCACGCCCGCCGGCGGGCGCCGGCGTGTGCCGCGAGACGCGGCGCGCTACTGCATGGCGCCGTACAGCGCTTGCAGGAGCGGGTCCTGCTGACCGGCCGCGGCCGTAGTCAGGTGCCCCTGGCCGATCGTCCAGACGATGGCGCCGCCGAGGCCCTGGCTCTTCGCATAGGCGCCCTTCGCGCTCACCGACTGCGGATCCTCGTAGGAGACCATCGTGCACCCCTGCGGCCCGGTCGCCGACGCGAAGCTCAGGTAGCCCATCTGTGCCGTCGCGTCCCACTTGTAGGCCGTCGACGAGTAGTACGAGCTCATGATGTTCGCGTAGCTCATCACGTTGTCGCTCGCCACGACACCGGCGGTCGAGCCGAGCGTCTGCAGCACCGCGTTCGTGCCGCTCCAGCACGAGCCGTACGCGCCGATGCCCACGCCGAGCTTCGCCGCCGGCACGCCGACAGCGACGTACGCGCGCACGCTGCTCGACACGGAGCTCGGGTGGTTGGCGGCCTCGCCGTACAGCGCCGCGGAGTGCCAGCTCAGCCAGCCGCCCCAGTTGTCGGCCATCTGATACGACATGACGTTGATCTGATCGACGTACGGCGCGATCTGCGCAGCGAAGGTGTCGGACAGACCGAAGTTCGCGTTCACCCAGCCGACGGGGAACGTGATGATGATCCCCGGCTTCGCCGCGCGCAGATCCTTCAGGAACTGCAGGGCCTGCGGCTCGTCGGCGCTGTTCACCGGCTCCCAGTCGACGTCGATGCCGTCGAAGCCGAACGCGTTCATCGCCTTCACGAGGTTCGACACGAACGCCGCGCGGTACGTCGAGTTCGTCGCGGTGACGAGCTGATTGTGCCAGCCCGCGCCGCCGAGCATCATGATTGCCTTGCGGCCGAAGGAGTGCGCCCGTGCGGTGAGGTTGCGCGCCATCTTCGGGCCGTTCGTGTTGTCGATGAAGAACGTCGTGTCGAGCCCCGCGCCGCTCCCCGTCGGCTCCGCGGCGCCGACGATGACGTGCGTCATGTACGTGAAGTCGACGCTCGTCTCGGGGTACAGCGACCGCTGATAGCCGACGTAGTACCCGCTCACCCAACGCGCGCTCGGCGCCGGCGCCGACGCGGTCACCGTGATGGTCACGGTCGCGCTCCCTTTCGCGCCCTTCGAGTCGGTCGCGGTGAGCGTGATGGTGTGCGTGCCCGCCGAGAGCGTCGTCGTGCTGAACGACGTGCCGGTGCCGATCTGCCCGTTGATGGAGCTCGTCCAGACGAGCGACGCACCGGAGAGCGCGCCGTCCTCCGGATCGCTGCCGGCGCCGGTGAACGTCACGCTCGCGCCCTGCGCGACGCTCGCGCCGCTCGTCGGCGCGCTGATCGTCGCCGTCGGCGACGCGTTAGGCGCGGTCGCGGCCTTCGGCGTCACCGCATTCGACGGGCTCGACGCGGGACCAGAGCCGGACGCGTTCGTCGCGACCACGGTGAACGTGTACGTCGTGCCGTTCGTGAGCCCCGCGACGGTGGCAGTGGTCGCCGACGCGGCCACGGTCGCCGTGATGCCGCCCGGCGACGACGTCACGGTGTAGCTCACGAGCGCGCTCGTGCCGGTGCTTCTCGGCGGCTGCCACGCGACCGTGGCCTGCGCATCGCCCGCCGTCGCCTGCACGCTCTGCGGCGCGGACGGGAGGTTCCTCTTGTTCTTGTCGAGCCGAGCGGCGTCCGACGGCGCGGTGATCGAGCGCTGGTCGGTCGAGCACGCGAGCGCCCCGGCGAGCAGCACCAGCGGAACGAAACGAACGACGGTGGCGACTGCGGCAGCTCTTGCACGATGACTCACGACGGTCCTCCTGAAATGTCGACGCGGTCGTCTGGTCGATCAGTTCGGGAGCCGGTGACCGCCCGCGGCTCGCGGGACGGCGCGCTTGGCGACCCTCGTGCCATCGCGACGCCGACGACGGGGGCTTTCGGTGACGCGGGTCACTCGTGCCGGAGTCTCGGCGGTGAGCTATCTTTCGACACGATGACCGCCACCCCTCGACGCCTCTCCGAGCCCGACGTCGGCGCCCACGAGCGCGACGCGCTGAAGCTGTGGGTCGTGCTCTCGCGCGCGCACGCCGCGATCACCGACCGCGCGAGCGAGCACATCGCCCAGTACGGGATGACCCTCGCCGAGTTCGGCGTGCTCGAGGCGCTCTACCACAAAGGCCCGCTGCTCCTCGGCGAGGTGCAGCGCAAGCTGCTCGTCTCGAGCGGCGGCGTGACGTACCTGGTCGACCGACTCGAGCGCCGCGGCTTCGTGCGCCGCGACGCCTGCCTGGAGGACCGGCGGGCCCGCTACGCCGTGCTCACCGACGAGGGTACCGCGTTCGTCCGCCGCGTATTCCCCGAGCACGCCGCGGCCATCCGCGAGGCGGTCGCGGGCCTCGACGGCGAGGAGCAGCTCGTCGCCACGCGTCTCATCCGCAAGCTGGGCCTCGCCGCGGCGGGGCGCGCCGACGGCTACGCCACCGAGGGCACGAACGCCGGCGACGCGACGGAAGGCTGACGCGTCGCGTCAGGACGCGAGGCCGTTCCGCACCGCCCACAGCACCGCCTGCGCGCGGTCGCGCGCGCCAATCTTCTCGTACGCGGCGCTGACGTAGCCCTTCACGGTCCCCTCGCTCAGCCCGAGCGTGCCGGCGATGCGCTTGTTGCTCTCCCCGGACGCGACGAGCGCCAGCACCTCGCGCTCGCGACGCGTGAGCGTGGGCATCGGCGCGCGCTTCGCCTCGGGCGGACGGCGGCCGAGGCGGTCGCGCCGGAGCTGCTCGCGCGCCACGGGGTGCAGCGTCGCGCGGCCCACGGCGGCGTCGCGCACGGCCTGCAGCAGCTCGCGGCGCGCCACGTCCTTCAGCAGGTAGCCCACCGCGCCGGCCCGCACGGCGTCGGCCGCGCGCTCCTCCTCGCCGTAGCTCGTGAGGATCACGACGCGGCACGGCGCGCCCGCGCTGCGGAGTCGCCGCGTGGCCTCGATGCCGTCGAGCGCGGGCATGCGCAGGTCCATGAGCACCACGTCGGGGCGCAGCGCGAGCGCGAGACGCACGGCCTCCGCGCCGTCGGCCGCCTCGCCGACGACCTGCACCTCGCGCTCGGTGAGGAACGTGCGCAGCCCCTCGCGCACGAGCGGATGGTCGTCGGCCACGACGACGCGGATGCGGTCGACGGGGCTCACGTCCGCACGAACGCGCTGACCACCGTGCCGCCCCCCCGCGCGCGCTGCACGCGCACGCGGCCGCCGAGCCGCTCGGCGCGCTCGCGCATCGACAGCAGGCCGAACCCGCGGCGCACGTCGCCCGGCGTGAAGCCCGCGCCGTCGTCGGTCACGGTCAGGCGCACGCCGCGGCGCGATCGGCCGAGCCGCACCGTCAGGCGTTCCGCGCTCGCGTGCTTCACAACGTTCGCCGTCGCTTCCTGCGCGATGCGGAACAGCGCCTCCTCCACCGGGGCGGGGGCCCGCCGCGCGCCGTAGCGCGCGGTGTCGAGCGAAGTCTCCAGCGCCGGCCGGTCGCGGCGCAGCTCCGCGAGATGGTGCGCGAGCGCCGCCGCGAGTCCCTCGCGCGCGACGCGGGCGAGCGGCGGCTCGCCGCCGCCTAACGGATCCGAGACGCGCACCTCCGGCCGCAGCTCCACGAGCAGCGCGCGCATCTCGGCGAGCGCGGAGCCGCTCAGCTCCAGCAGCCGGCCGCACCGGCGCGCGCCCTCCGCCGCGTCGCGCCGCCACGCGCTCTCCAGCGACTCGGCGATCAGCGTGAGGCTGAACAGCGTCTGCGTCACCGAGTCGTGCAGGTCGCGCGCGATGCGCTGCCGCTCCTCGAGCGCGGCGGCGCGCTGCGCGGCCTCGTAGAGGCGCGCGTTCTCCACCGCGGCCGCCAGCTGGTCGGCGACGATCGTGAGCGTCGCCGCGTCCTCGTCGTCGAACGGCCCGCTCCCCTCCACGTTCACGAGCCCCGCCACGCGGCCGCCGGCGAGGATCGGCACCGCGAGCTCCGCGGTGATCCCGGTCGACCGCGACATGGGGACGTAGCGCGGGTCGCACCTGGCGTCGTTCACGAGCACCGCGCGCGCCTCGCGTGCCGCGGCGCCCATGACGCCCATCGTCACCGGCTGTCGATGCTCGCCGGCGAGCATCGCCTTGTAGTCCCCGCCGAACGCGCGCACGACGAGCGTCGGCGGATCGCCCGGCTCGAGCAGCGGGATCGCGACGTTCGGGTAGCCGAGGATCTCGTGGATCGCGTCGGCGGCGCGCTGCAGCACGTCGTCGAGCCGCACGCCGGCGGCGACGATGCGCCCCACGCGCGCGACGAGCGCGAACCGCTCGGTGCGCTGCTGCTCGCGCGCGTAGCGGCGCGCGTTCTCGATCGCGATCGCCGCGTGGCGGGCGAAGATCTCGAGCGTCGCCACGTCGCGCCGCGACAGCCGGTCGTTAGGCACCGGCGGCTGCACGCCGATGCCGAACACGCCGATCATCTCGCCACGGCGCACGATCGGCACGCCGATCACGACGTCGTCCGCGAGCGCGGGCTGCGGGGGGTCGGGCAGGTCGCCGTAGCGCGACAGCACCGCCTGCCGGTCGCGCAGCACCGCACCGGCGAGCCCGATGCCGGCCGCCGCCTCGGCGCCCACCTCGTCGGGCGGCATGTTGTGCGCCGCCTCCGTGCGCACCACGCCGCGCGCCGGGTCGAACAGGCCGATCGTGCCGCGATCGGCGCCGATGAGATCGCACGCCCGCACGAGGAGCTGCGTGAGCAGCGGCCGCAGATCCAGCTCGCCGCTGATCTCTTCCACGATCGCCCGCAGCGTCTCGAGCGTCTGCGCTTCTCGCGAGCCACGCCGCACGCCCGACGGTGTGGCCGGGTCGCGCCGACGCTGAACCGGAAGGGCCGACGCGGGCACGGGCATGAGAGAGGGCCGGGTGAGCGTGCCCTAACGTCCGCTCTCCCGGCCCCCGGCACAAGTCCTCGTCCGTCCTCGCCGATCACACCATCCGCCGTCTCCTGCGATGCGTGCCGCCGACGAGCGCGAGGAAGCCGCCGCCGACGAGCGCGAGCGTCGCCGGCTCCGGGACCACCGACCTCGCGTCGACCGGCTCGCCGTAGAGGAAGTCGTCCATCACCACGAGGTCGACGGGGTTCCCGTTCTGGTCGAGCACCCCCGCGCCGAGGGCTGCGTTGCCGTTCGTGATGCGCACGCGGCTCACGATCGGCGTCGCCCACGACACGCCGAGGAACGAGAACGATTGGCTCCCCACGAGGCTCGGCGCGTAGAACGTCCCGAGCGACACGCTCCCCGGCCCGAAGAACTGGATCGAGGTCGTGTTCGCGAGATCGACGTCGGAGAAGATCGCGCCGAAGCCGCGCACGAGCGCCGCCGTGCTCGTCCCCGCGACGAAGAAGTTCACGTCGACCACGTTGCTGCCGAGCGCGGTGAACAGCCGCTGCGGGCTGAACGCCTGGAACGTGCTCGAGTACGACGGGTCGATGTTGTCGAACGCGATCGGCGCTACGCCGGCGTTCGCGCTGAGCTGGAAGCCGGTACCGGCGGTGGCGAACACCGCGCCGCGCGGCGAGTTCGCGTTGAAGAAGTTCGCCGGCAGGTTGTTCGGGGCGGAGAACGCGTCGGGGACGGCGTCCCAGTTGATCTCGCGTCGGATCCCGCCGAACGAGCCGTTGGCCCCGGCGACGGTGCCGCCGCCGAGGTCCGCGCGGAAGGCGTCGCGGATGGCGGTGACGTCGGCGAGCGTGCCGGCGCCCGAGCGAACGACCTGGGCGTGCGCGGCCAGCGGCGCGAGGCCGACGGCGCAGAGCGACAGCATAGCGATGGAACGGTGCATGGGTGGATCTCCGGGAGGGAGGTGCGCACCAGGATCTCTGGTCCCGGCCGGCCGCACCACCCGGGAAAAGGTTGGGGCACCCGAACCCTGGATGCGTTCGGGCGGGCGAGGGTCGCAACCTTCCGGGCCCCGCACTCGTATGTTCCGGTACGATGGCCGGCATACTCATCGAGGGCGTCCTCTTCATCGCACTGGTTGCGGTGGCGGCCGCCCTCGTCGCATATGGGGTGTGGACGCTGACTCCACTCGGTCGGTGGGCGCGGCAACGCGCGAACCGCCAGCGTCTGGAGCGGCTCGCCGCCCTAACCTGTCCCATCCACGGCTATCACCCCGAGCGCGACATGGTGCGCCTGCCGAATGGCAGCGTGACCTGTCCCGAGTGCTACGCGGAGGCTTTCCGTGAGTGACCGTACCGACGACCGATCGACCGACCCCCTGCAGGCGCTGAACGACATGCGCGCGAGCCTCGGCGCGAAGCTCTCCCCGGAGAGCGACGCGCGCCGGCGGCGCGGGGCGGCATTCGACCCGATGGGAGGTGGGGGTGGGCGCTCGCGCGAGGAGAAGCTCGGCGCGGTGAAGCGCGGGCTCATGATCGTCGCCGCGCTGTTCGCGGTGCTCGTCCTCGCCCCGACCGCGTTCACCTACATCAACCCCGGCCACGTCGGCATCGTGATCCACCGCGCCGGCGGCGGTGTCGACCGCACGCCGTTAGGCCCGGGCATCCATATGCGCAACCCGCTCTTCACGCAGATCGAGGAGTACCCGACGTACATGCAGACGCTCGTCCTCACGAAGTCGACCGGCGAGGGCTCGACGAACAACGACGAGATCAACGTCAACTCGGTGGAGGGGCAGCCGCTGTCGCTCGACGTGTCGATGTCGTTCGAGCTCGACCCGTCGAAGGTGCCGCAGCTCTACCAGACGTTCCGCACGGACATCGCGGCGATCCAGCACAACTACGTCAAGCAGTCGATCCGCCAGTCGCTGCAGGAGGTGGTGGGTCAGGAGCCGATCGCCGACGTCATCGGGCCGAAAAAGGCGGAAGTCGTGAATCGCACCCAGCAGGGCATCGCGAAACGGCTCGAGCCCTACGGCATTCAGGTGAAGCAGTTCACGATCAACGAGCTCCGTGCGCCGCCGGCCGTGATCGAGGCGATCAACACGAAGAACGTGATGCAGCAGCAGGCGCTCACTGCGCAGAACGAGCTGCAGAAGAACACGTTCCAGGCGCAGGGCGACAGCATCAAGGCGGCCGGCCGCGCGAAGGCGATCACCGCGGAGGCCGAGGCGCAGGCGAAGGCGAACCAGCTCCTGTCCGCGAGCATCACGCCGACGCTCGTGCAGTACGAGATGATGAAGAAGTGGAACGGCCAGCTCCCGCAGGTGTCGGGCGGCGGCATCCCGATGATCCAGCTCCCCGGCGCGAAGCCGTGAGGCGAGCGCAGGAGGGCAGGAGGGCAGGAGGGCCGGAGCGGCCTAGTCGATCTCCTGCCCTCCTGCCCTCCTGCCCTCCTGCCCTCGCCGTTCCGGCAGCGCGAACGCGAACTCCGTCCCCACCTCCGGGAACGTCGCCCAGGCGCGGCCGCCTAACGCGCGCACGGTCTCCAGCACGATGCTGAGCCCGAGCCCCGTGCCCTCGACGTACTGCGCGCTGTGCTCGTGGGCGCGGAAGAAGCGGCCGAAGAGCCCCGCGCGCTGATCCGGCGGCACGCCGAGGCCGTTGTCGCGCACGTGGACCACGACCTCCTGCCGGCCGTCCGCGTCGACGGCGAGCTCGCCGCTCACCTCCACCCAGCGCGACGGCTTCGCGGGGTCGGAGTACTTCACGCCGTTCGCGATGAAGTTCGTGAGGCACAGCTCCACCGCGGCGGCGTTCACGTCCACGTCGGGGAGCGGCGCGAGGCGCACCTCCACGCCGTGCGCGCGCGCGAGGTCGCGCAGCTGCCGCGCCGCCTCCGCCGCCACCCTCGGCAGCCGCACGTGCCGCTGCTGCCGCACGTCCGAGGTGTCGACGCGCGAGAGCTCCAGCAGGTGCTCGAGCGTCGTGCGCATCGAGCCGACGTTGCGCGCGACGACGCCCGACATCGTCTTGCGCTCCTCGTCGCCCAGCTCCACCGACTCGAGCAGCTCGGCCGCGCCGGCCGCCGCGCCGATGCGGTTGCGCAGCTCGTGGGCGAGCGTGCGATGGAAGGAGCGCAGCCGCGCGTCGCGCTCGGAGAGCTTCTCGGTCACGCGACGCAGGTACTCCGTCGTCGTCGCCTGCTGCACGAGCGCGATCGCGTGATACACGCGGTGCGCGCAGCCGAACAGCTCCGCGCGCGAGCACCCGAGCGGGATCTCGTCCACGGTGCCGGCGAGGTACGTGAACAGGATCCCGCCGAGGATCTCGTACTCCTTCAGCACCTGGTAGGCGTCGAAGCCCTGGGCGTGGCGTAGCGCACCGAGCTCCATGGCCTTCGCGACGACCGCCGAGTCGGCGGTGATGGTGTTCGACCGGTCCTCGAGGTGGTCGGCGATGCCGTCGATGAGGATCGGGACGTGGTCGAGCAGCTCCTCGGTGGGGAAGACGTGGTTCGCGTCGATCGCCACGCGTTGCGCGATCCGGTCGAGCCAGCGGTGCGTCAGCTCGGTACTCGCGCCGCGCAGCCGGCGGGCGAGTGCCACTCCCAGCGGGCACGGTGCGCCGTCGTCCGCGGCGCGCGGTGGGCCGGGCACGCGCCCGGCGGCGGTAACGGGTGGCTCGGACATGGAAGCAGCGAGGGTACACCGCCTCCTAGTGCAACAGGGTTGCCAGCGCGCGCGCGCCTCGTTACCGCCGGTCCGGCGCGCGTGACTTCCGTCACCCGGTCGAGTCCGGTGCCGCGGGCGGCGTCACTGCCGCGTCAGCGCCGGCCGAGCCCCCGCAGCACGAGCGCGGCGAGCGCCGCGTAGTCCTTGTCGAAGTGATGCGCGCCGCCGCGCTCCACCCGCTCGATCAGCGACGCGTCCGCGAGGCGGCACGCGGAATCCTTCTCGTCGCTCCCGTACACGCACAGCATCGGCGTGCCGCGCAGCCGCGCCAGCTCCGGCGCGACGGCGAGGTCCGACGGCCGGTGCGTGTCGCGCACGATGTCCGACCAGTGGAACTCGAAGCTCGCCCACTGCTCCATGCCGAACATGCCGAGCAGCGCGACGCGTGCGCGCAGGTCGGCCGGCAGCCGGTTCGCCACGAACGGCACGAAGTCGGCGCCGCGCGAGTAGCCGAGCAGCACCACGCGGTCGCGCCCCCACAGCGGCAGGTAGTGCCGCAGCACGCGCTCCACGTCGCGCGCGAGCACGTCGGGGGAGCGCGGCTTCGCCTGCAGGTAGGTGCGCGACTTGAGCCCGACGACCGCCGCCCCCGCCGCCGAGAGCCCCTCGGCGATGCCCTTGTCGATGTCCGCCCAGTCGCCGTCGCCGGTCATGAGCACGACGAGCGTGCTGTCCGCCGCCGTGCGCGCGCGACCGGCCGCCGCGGTCGGCGGCAGCAGCTCGACGAGCGGGAGGTCGCGCACGTCGTAGTGCACCAGCGCCGGCGGCGGTGCCGCGCGCACCGGCGATGGAGCCTGCGCGGCGAGCAGCGACGGGACGAGCGCGAGAGCGAGCGGCAGCCGCAGCGACATGAGACGGATCGTTAGGCGCTCACCGCGCGATCACGCCGCGCAGGCCGCCCGAGATGAGGGTCGTGACGTTCGCGAGCACGCGCGGCAGCACGAGGCCGCCCGGCGACGCGAGGTACTTCGGCTCCCAGATGGGATCGAACTTCTCCTTGTACCGTCGAAGCCCCTGGAAGTTGTAGAAGTGCTCACCGTGCCGGTACAGCAGCGCGCCGGCGCGGCTCCACAGCGGCGCGAGGCTGCGGCTCTCGAAGCCGGAGAGCGGCGCCATGCCGAGGTTGAACTCCGCGTACCCCTGGGACTTGCCCCACAGCAGGAGCTGGACGAACAGGTACTCCATCACGCTCTCCGGCGCGTCCGACGCGTAGCGCATGAGATCCACCGACAGCTCGCTCCGGTCGGCGCCGCGCCACAGGTTCGCGAACGCCACCGGGTGCTCGCCGTCGCCGTCGCGGCGCAGCACGAGCGCGATCGGGAACTGCTGCAGGTAGCGCTCGTCGAAGTAGCCGAGCGAGAAGCCCTTCTCGCGCACGCTCTTCGTCGCCAGCCACTCGTCGGAGATGCGGCGCAGCTCGGGGAGCAGCGCGGGCACCGCGGACGCGTCGCGCACCTCGAAGCGCACGCCCTGCTTCTCGACCGCGTTCACGATGCGCCGCATGCCCTTGCGCGCCCCCCCGTCGAGCGAGAAGCGATCGAGCGGGACCCGCGCCTCCTCGCCGAGCTTGAGCAGCGTCAGCCCGAGGTCGATGTAGAGCGGCAGGTGGTCCACGCTCACCTGATAGAACACCGTCCATCCACCGTGCTCGTCGGCCGCCTCCTTGAATCGCCACGCGACCTCGGTGTGCTCCTCGGGCGGGCCCACCGGGTCGCCTAACGCCACCCAGCTCCGGCCGGCGACGCCGTACGCGACGAACGTGCGGCCGCTGTCGCTGAACAGCAGTGACTTGTCACCGAGCAGCGCGAGGTTCCCCTCCGTCGCCACCGCGCGCTCGAGGACGCACCGCGCGCGCGCGAGGTCCGCGTCGGTCGGCGGCTCGGGGTCGGCCGGCGCGTGGCGCAGCAGCCGCAGGAGCGCGAACACGAGCAGCGCGCCGAGCACGCCCACCGAGGCGCGCAGGAACCGCGGGGCGTCGCCGCGCGCGGTGAAGCGCCACCACAGGTCGCTCGAGTACTCCACGTGGTGGTACGAGAAGTAGCCGAGCCACGTCGTCACGCCGACGACCAGCAGCACGGCGAGCGTCCAGCCGGGGGTGAACGGCTCGTTCGTGAGCGCGGCGCGGCGGTAGAACGCGGGGCGCGCCGGGATGAGCAGCGACAGCACGCCGGTGAGCAGCAGCCCCTCCTCCCAGTCGAGCCCCTTCAGCAGCGAGCCGATGATGCCGACGACGAGTGCGACGATCGCGAGCCCCCACGCCGCATCGAGCCGGCGGCCCAGCGCCCACGCGAGCACGACGAGCGCCGCGCCCGCGAGGCTCGCCGCGAAGTGCGACAGCTCGATGACGCCTAACGGCAGCGCCGAGTGCAGCGCCGCGACGCGCGCGTGCACCGACGGCGTCGCGCCCGAGACGAGCAGCACCGTGCCGGCGGCGAACGTCGCGAAGCTGAGCGCGAGCGGCACGATGCGCGGCGCCACGCGCCCCACCACGCGCGCGCCCTGCACGACGCCGCCCGCGACCCGCGCCTGCACGTGCCGCGTCTCGTGCAGCGCGAGCGCGCCGAGCGCGGCGACGAACGGGAGCAGGTAGTACACCGCGCGGTACGCGACGAGCGCGCCGAGCACCGCCGCGGCGTTCGGCGCGTACGGCCGCAGCAGCCGCACGATGACCCACTCGAACACGCCGATCCCGCCCGGCACGTGGCTCACCACGCCGGCGAACTGCGCGAGCAGGAACGCGCCGAGGAACGTCAGGAACGGCACCGCCGCCGCCTGATGCGGCAGCAGCGCGTACAGCACGCTCCCGGCGACCGTCCAGTCGGCGGCCGCCAACACGAGCTGGGCCACCGCCAGCGTGGGCGATGGCACGGGGAACCGCCAACCTCCGACCGAAACGGCGGAAACCGAGACTGCCGAAGCCGAGACTGCGGGTGTGGCTACGGCGGCAGGTGCCGAGGGCGCGGATGCCGCGCCCGCCGCCTCACCCGCTGCCGTCGCCGCGTCCGCCGTCGCCGCGTCCGCCGTATCCGCTGCCGCCGCGTCGGCAGCCGCCGTCTCGAGGGCCAGCTCGGGTGTGAGGCCTGCGCCGGCGGTGGGCGACGCGACGAGCGCCGGGACCGACGGCGGCGTCGAGCGGCGGTCGATGGTGCCCCGGGCGCGGCGGCGCGCCGCCGACCGGACGCTCCACCCCACGTACGCGGCGACGAGCAGCAGCGCCACGGCGCCCAACGGTCGCACCGCGGCCGACAGGTGCACGAGCGCCATCTTGCTCGACGGCTCCAGCACGAGCACCAGCCCGCCCATGAGCACCATGCCGAGCGTGAACGTCGCGCCGGCGAAGCTGACCGCCTGCCCGATCTCCCCCGTCGACAGCCCCCACGCGGACCAGAAGCGCACGCGCACCGCGCCGCCCGTCAGCACCGGGAACCCGAGCGTGTGCGACACGGCGTACGACACGAACGACCCGAACGCGACGCGCCACGCGGCGATGCGGTGGCGCACGTAGCGGAGCGCCAGCGCGTCGTAGCCGACGAGGATCGCGTACGACAGCGCGGTGAGCGCGAGCGCCGTCGCGACCTGCGTCGTCGGGATCGCGTGCAGGCCCCGCGTGACGTCGCGGTAGCGGAACGCGTGCAGCTCGCGCTGCAGCGCGACGAGCGCCGCGGCGAAGATCACCACCGACAGCGCCGGCCCCGCCCACCGCCGGCGCGCGCCGGCGGGCTCGCTCATGCCGGCACCTCCACCGTGGCCTTTCGCTCCAGCTTCCCCCAACCCACGACGTGCCCGCGCAGCGCCGCCGCGAACGAGCGCAGCACCACCCAGTACATCACCTGTCGATACGCGAAGCGCTGGATCACGATGAGCCACGTCAGCCGCCGGTCCTCGCGCGGCTCCATGAGGAACGCCACCACGGCGGTGAACCAGTCCACGAACAGGAACAGCGCGTAGTACGCCAGCACCTTCTCGAGGTTCACGAGCGCGTACGTCGCGCCGTGCTGGATCTGGTCGAGCTTCACCGACACCAGCGCGTACACGAACATGAGATCCGTGATCGGGCCGAGCGCCGAGAGCAGCAGCTGGAACAGCCACACGTTCGGCATCGCGACGAAGCCCAGCGTGCCGTACTTCGGCCCGAACAGCGCGTCGCGGTGCTTCCACATGCACTGCAGCGTGCCGAACGACCAGCGGAAGCGCTGGCGCGCGAGGCCGCGCAGCGTGTCCGGCGCCTCCGTGTACGCGATCGCCTCGTCGGCGTACGCGATCGAGTGGCCGCGCCGGCGGATCTCCAGCGTGAGATCCTGGTCCTCGGCCAGCGTGTCGTCGCTGAAGCCGCCCGCCTCGATCACGAGCTCGCGCCGCCACGCGCCGACCGCGCCCGGCACGACCGTGATGCAGTCGAGGAGCGAGAACGCGCGGCGGTCGAGGTTCTGGCTCGTCACGTACTCCACCGCCTGCCACTGCGTCACGAGGTTCACGCGGTTGCCCACCTTCGCGTTGCCCGCCACCGCGCCGACCCTGGGATCGGCGAGCGGCGCGACGAGCTCCGCGACCGTGTGCGGCGTGAACACCGTGTCCGCGTCGAGGCCGATGACGACGTCACCCTGCGCCTGCGCGATGCCGAAGTTCAGCGCGCTCGCCTTGCCGCCGTTCGGCTTCCGGAACACGCGCACCTGTCCGTGCCCGCCGTACGCCTCGCTCGCGATCGCGTACGTGTCGTCGGGCGAGCCGTCGTCCACCACGACGATCTCCAGCGGTCCGGCGTACTCCTGCCGCAGCAGCGAGGCGATCGTCTTGATGATGACCTTCTCCTCGTTGTACGCCGGCACGATCACGCTCACCGACGGTGCGTACGCGTGTCCCGGCGTCGGGTGGCCCGCGGCCGCCGCGGCGTCGAGGCGCATCCCGCGGCGGTGCGAGCGCACGCGCTGCACGGCGGCGAGCGCCAGCACGAACACCAGCCGACCGACGCCGAGCACCACGGCGACCGTCATCACCCAGTAGAGCGCCCACTCCAGGAAGCCGACCGACCCGAACGCCGCGAGCTCCGCGGCGCGCAGCAGGAAGCTCGATCCCGGGAGCTCCGGCATCGCCTGGTCGCGTGTGCGCCCGATGAGCTGCGACAGCGGCACGAGCGTGTCGCCGCGCGCGCGCAGCGAGTCGATGAGCGGGCCTAACGCTTCCACCGTGCGGGCCCGGTTGCCGCCGCCGTCGTGCAGCAGGATCACGTTCCCCGTATGCGTCGGGTCGTCGTGCTGCTCGAGCGTCGTGTCGATGATCGCGCGCGCCGTCATGCGCGGCTGATCCCAGTCGTGCGAGTCGATCTCCAGGCCGGCCGTCACGAAGCCGAGCCGCGTCGCGATCGCGACGGGGACCTGCTCGTCGGCCGTCGACGGTGTCGCGTCGCCGAACAGCGGCGGGCGGAAGAACGCGGTGCGCCGGTTGAGCACCGCCTCGAGCAGGCGCTCCGTCGCGTCGAGCTGCAGCCGCGTGATGAAGCCGGGGACGAGCGAGAGGTTCGGGTGCGTGAAGGTGTGGTTCCCGATCTCGTGCCCCTCGTTGTAGATGCGTCGCGTGAGCGCGATGTGCGCCTGCACGTTCTGTCCGATGAGGAAGAACGTGGCCGGCACGCCGTGCGCGCGGAGCGTGTCGAGGATGACCGGCGTCCACCGTCCGTCGGGCCCGTCGTCGAACGTGAGCGCGATCTTGCGCCCCGCGAGCCCGCCGTGTCCGTCGGAGCGCGCCGTGTCGACGCCGGCGCGCACCACGACGAACGGCGACGGCAGCTCCGTCACGCGCTCCGACGTCACGAGCCCCGTCGTGGGATCGGTGCGCAGCGCGCGGCGCCCGCGGCGCGGCACGTCGGGGATGCGCAGCAGCTCGCCGTCGCCGACGAACTGCGTCTGGTACAGCGTGTCGATGTCGGCGAGCCGCGACGGCGGGCCGTCGAGCCCATGCCGACCGAGCACGTTCCACAGCGACGGGTCCTCGTCGCCGAGGTGCCAGATCCCCACGCCCGCGGCGCCCATCGACTCGGCGGCCTTCGCCTGGTTGTACGCGGTCACGCCGTCGAGGAACCACATCACGTGGTCCGTCGAGTCGGGGTCGGTCCACGTCACGTACGGGTTCAACGCCACCGAGTCCCACGAGATCGCGACGTGCTTGCTGCGCGCGGAGTCGACGGCCGCCTCGAAGTTCACGCCGGAGGCCGCGACGCCCGGCGCGTCGCTCCAGTGGTAGCCGTACGCGCCCATGGCGAAGATCGCCTTGTTCGCCGGGATGTACTGCAGGTAGTCGCGCGCCCACTTCTCGTACCACGCCTGGCTCGCCACCGGCCCCGCCTCGCTCTTCCCGTAGTGCTCGTCGTACAGCATGAGGAAGACGTAGTCGTTCGGCGCGGCGAGCCGTCCCGCGCGCGCCGGGTCGATGTCGGTGGCGAGCGTCTGCGCGACGATCGCGCCTAACGGTTGCAGCGCGGCGCGCAGCTCGGCGGCGAACGCGATCACGGCCGGGTCGAGCGACTCCGGATATTCCTCGAGGTCGATCGTGATGCCGCCGACGCCGTACGGCCGGTACGCGCGCACGAAGTCGCGCAGCTGCGCCACGGCGCGCGCGCGATTCGCCGGCGTGCCGATGAGCCGCGTGAGCCACGACGGCGACGAGAAGCGTCCCGCGCGCGAGTCGTAGTTCGTGAGCATGGCGACGACGTGCGGTCGGCGCTCGGCGGGCACCGTGCCCAGGCTCTGGAAGAGCTGCTGCGCCGCGCCGGGCGGCTGGTCGAGTCGGAACTCGAGCGAGTCGCCGCCGCGCGCCACGAACACCCACTCCGGCACGACCCAGTCGAGCCGCTCCTTGTGAAACTCGAGCGAGACGCGGGAGTTCTCGTCCCAGTTCACGTAGAACCCCGCCACGATCGCATCGCGCCGCTCGGCCGCCGGCGGGATCGGGCGAAACGCGGGCGCGGGGCGCACGGCGATGCGCGCGGGCCGTTGCGCGGGCGGGGCGGGCGTGTGCGACAGCGCGCCGAACAGCTTGCGGCGCGCGTTCAGCAGCGCGCGCGTCTTGCGAGTGATCGCGAACCGTGCCGGCTGGCCCAGCGCGCGCTGCGGCGGCATGAGCGTCTCGCTCAGCGCACCGAGGTTCGGGAGCACCAGTGCAGCGATGATGACCGTGAGCGCGACGATCGACGTGGCGACGGCGGCAGCGCGGACGGCGAGGCGCACGCGGCGCCACCGGAGCCCCGACTCGTCGAGGAAGACCGGAACGCGTTCGGGCATGGAGAAGGGAAACGGCGACGCACTGACCCCGGCTGTCGCTCAGCCTTTCATCTTACTCCGGCCGTACCGCGGAAGTTGCCGCATTAACGTTTCGCAATGTCCTCCATGCCCATCGCGCTGCGCACCGCACTCCTTCTCACGGCGTCGAACCTGTTCATGACGTATGCGTGGTACGGCCACCTGCGCACGCTGGCCGACCGGAAGTGGTACGTCGCGGCGGTCATCAGTTGGGGGATCGCGCTGTTCGAGTACCTGCTCCAGGTCCCGGCGAACCGCATCGGCTTCACGGCGCTGACGCTGCCGCAGCTGAAGATGATGCAGGAGGTCATCACGCTCCTCGTGTTCGTGCCGTTCAGCGTGTACTACATGAAGCAGCCGTTGCGGCTGGACTTCGTGTGGGCGGCGCTGTGCCTGCTGGGGGCGGTGTACTTCGTGTTTCGCGGGCACGGGGTGGGGGCTGGATGAGGCGGGACGACTGACGGCGGGGACGACTGACGGCGGGGACGACTTACTGCGGGACGACGGACGGCGGGACGATCGACGGCGGGACGATCGACGGCGGGACGATCGACGGCGGGACGATCGACGGCGGGACGATCGACCGCGGGACGTCCAACGGCGGGCGCGGGTACCTAGGTCCCAGGGGGCTCCCCCCCTTCGCCCAAGGTGCTATGCGCCGAACGAGTCGCGGCACCAATCCGACGCGCACCGGATCCCGCTCAACGGAGCAAGCTCCCGCCGTCAGGCATCCCGCCGTCAGGCATCCCGCCGTCAGTCGTCCCGCCGTCAGGCATCCCGCAGTAAGTCGTCCCGCCGTTGTAGTTTCCCCTTCATGCCCTCCGTCCCCTTCGATACCCTCCCCGACGACGCCCGCCTCTGGGTGTTTGCCAGCGCCGAGCCCCTCGACGGCGAGCAGTCCGCGCGGCTGCTCCACGAAGTCGATGCCTTTCTCGCGACCTGGGCCGCGCATGGCGACCCGCTGCGCGCCGGCCGCGATTGGCGCGACGACCGGTTCCTCGCCGTCGGCGTCGACCAGTCCACCGCCGGCGCCTCCGGCTGCTCCATCGACGGGCTGTTCCGTCGCCTGCAGGCGCTCGAGCCGGCGCTCGGCACGTCGCTGCTCGGCGGTGCGGGGCGCGTGTACTGGCGTGACGCCGCCGGCCGCGTGCAGGCGGCGCCGCGCCCCGACGCGAGGGCGCACGCGGCGAGGGGCGCGTGGGGTCCCGACTCCCCGGTGTTCGACCTCGGCGTGACGACCGCGGGCGAGTGGCGGCGCCGGTTCGAGCGGCCGGCGCGCGACTCCTGGCACGCCGCGCTCCTCTGAGCGAGCGCGCCGACCGCATCGCCGCGATCGACGTCTTCCGCGGCCTCACGATCGCCGGGATGCTGCTGGTCAACGATCCCGGCGACGCGGACACCGTCTTCGCACCGCTACGCCACAGTGCGTGGCACGGGTGGACGCCGACCGACCTCGTCTTCCCGTTCTTCCTGTTCGTCGTCGGCATCACCACGCACCTGTCGCTCACGCGGCGCGCGTCGCTCGGTGCCGACGACGCGGCGATCCGCCGACAGGTGCTGCGCCGCGCCGCGATCCTGTTCGGGATCGGCGTCGTGCTGAACTGGTTCCCGTTCTACCAGTCCGGCGCGATCACCGGCCATCCCTCGCCCGACGTCGGCGACCGCGTGCTCGAGCGCTTGCGGCAGCTCCGCGTGCTCGGCGTGCTGCAGCGCATCGCGCTCGCGTACCTCGCCGCCGCGCTGCTGACGTGGCGCGCGCCGGCGCGGCGCGTCGTCGCCGTCATCGCCGTGCTGCTCGTCGGCTACTGGGCCGTGCTTGCCCTTGGCAGCGAGACGCTCGACGACCGGTCGCGCACCCTCGCCGCATGGGTGGACCGCGCGACGCTCGACTGGTCGCGCTGGGGACTCGGGAACCACCTGTGGGACGCAGGCGTGACCTACGACCCGGAAGGGCTGCTCTCGACCGTTCCCGCCGTCGCCACCGCGGCGCTCGGGGTGCTCGCCGGCCGGTGGCTCGCGGCGCGCCGCGTGACCGTCGAGCGACTGAGCGCGCTCGGCGCCGCGGGCGCGTTAGGCATGATGGCCGGACTGGTGTGGGGCTGGTGGTTCCCGATCAACAAGGCCCTGTGGACGAGCTCCTACGTGCTGTTCACCGCGGGCACCGCCTGCCTCACGCTCGCGACGGTCTCGTGGCTCGTCGACGTCGCGCGGTGGGATGCGTGGGCGCGGCCGTTCCGCGCGTTCGGCGCGAACGCGATCCTCGCCTACGTCGGCGCGGAGCTCTCGTCGCACGTGCTGCACTCCACCATCAAATGGAAGGTGGACGGCCGCCGGCTCGGCACCGAGGTCCCCGCAACGCGCGCCCTGACATCGTTGGGCCTCGATCCGCGCGTCGCATCGCTCGCCTGGGCCCTGCTGTTCGTCGCCGCCTGGTGGGCCGTGCTCGCTCGGCTCGAGCGGAAGGGGATCCAGTGGCGCGTGTGACGCGCCTAACGCGCCGCGCCTGACGCGCCGCGCCTGACGCGCCGCGCCTGACGCGCCGCGCCTAACGCCACGCGCGGAGCTGCTCGACGAAGCGCTCCGTGACGCGCGGTGCGGCGAACTCGCGCTCCACGAACGCGCGTCCCTCGCGCCCCATCCGCGCGCGCAGCTCGGCGTCCGCGGCCAGCGCGCGGATCGCGACGGTCCACGCCGGCACGTCCGCGGGGGGAAGCAGTCGCCCGGTCACGCCGTCGCGCATCGCCTCGGGGATGCCGCCGAGCGCACTGCCCAACACCGGCACGCCGCACGCCTGCGCCTCGGCGAGCACGCGGCCGAACGTCTCCGGGCCGATCGACGGCAGCGTGCACACGTCCATCGCCGCGAAGTACGGCGCGACGTCGGCGGTCCACGGCTCCCACGCGTGCCGCGCGGCATGCGGCGAGCGCTCCACCACCTCGCGCAGCTCCGTGCGCTCGTCGCCGGGATGGCCGACCCACAGCATGCGCACGCGCGGGTCGGCGTCCATCGCCGCGTGCACCGAGTCGGCGAGTGCCATCACGCCCTTGCCGCGCTCCTGTCGGCCGACGAAGCCCACGACCACGTCGTCGTCGTCGAAGCGGAGCCGCGTGCGCATCTCGGCGCGCGCCACGCGGTCGGGGCGGAAGTGCGCCGTATCCACCGGGTTCGGGAGCACGGCGAGCTTCGCCGCCGGCATGCCGCGCTCGACGAGCCGGCGGCGCAGGTACTCCGTCGGCGCCACGATGCGCCGCACGAGCCGCGGCAGCGCGAACGTCATCGTCGGGTGGAAGCGCTGGTCGAGGTGCGAGAACAGCACGACCGGCACGCGACGCCGTCGCCCCACGACCGCCACCGGCCAGTACTCGCGCTTGAACGCGCCGACGAGCCACTCGGGGCGTACCGCGCGCACGATGCGCGACAGCTCCAGCGCGCCGCGCACGTCGTACCGCGCGACGAGCTGCAGCGGGAACAGTCGCACGCGCGGGTGACGCGCCAGCGCGCGATGGATGAACTCCTCCGGCCACACGGCCGCCGACACGTCGTGTCCGGCGTCGGCGAGCGCCGCGGCGAGCGTGATGAAGTGACTCTCCGTGCCGCCGCCGCCGCGATTCGTGCCGACGAGGAGCAGCTTCATCGCCGCCCTCGTCGTGGGGGATGCCTCAGGGCTCCGCCTCGGAGTGCCCGAAGACCACGCGCGCGCTCGGCGGACGCGATGCCAGCGCCGGGGCGCTGCCGAGCTCCGCGAGCAGCCGCTCGTAGCGGAAGTGCGCGAAGCCGAGCCGCCACTTCGCGTCCGACCCGCGCGCCGAGAGCCACACGCGCAGCTCGTCGGTGGCCGCGTCGTACAGGAAGGAGCTGCGGTAGATGGCGGCGGCGGTCCATGCGCGGTCCTCGTGGCGCAGGATCGGCGCCGCGAACGTGCGCCAGTGGACGCCGTCGGTGCTCCGCGCGAGGAACAGGTCGTCGATGTCGCACCCGGCCGGCCCGACGGGGAACGCCGAGTACAGCGCCCAGTACTCGCCCTTGCTCGGCACGTAGCGGACCTTCATGTGCCAGATCACGTAACCGGGCTGCGCGAGGTCCGTCTCCACCGGCTCCGACCACCGTGCACCGGTGACGCGCGCGCCCGAGTCCTCCACCGCGCGCACGAGCACGCGGCTCGACGACGTCTTGCATCCCGCCTTGCCGGCGTCGACGTACCACATGCGCGTCGGGTTCGCGCCGGCGCGCAGCGAGACCGTGGGCGACACCGCCGAGTGCGTGCGGGCCCAGAACGCCTTCGGCTCCGGGCGCCACGTGACGCCGTCGATCGAGCTCGAGACGAGGATCGTGTTCGTGCGTCGGTCGACGAACCGGTAGAACAGCAGCAGCCGGTTCGACTCGGGGTTGTAGACCAGCTCCGGGTCGGAGTTGTAGTCCTTCGCGTGGCCGCGCCGCCGGATCACCGGGTTCGTGAGTCCCTGCGGCACCTGCAGGTGCACGCCGTCGCCGCTCACGAGGATCGACGGGTTCTCGACGTGGTAGTCCGACTTCGGGTACGGCGTCATCGTCAGCCAGTACCGCCACCCGTTCCACTCCCGCGGGAACTCCACCACGTCAGGGTGGACGCTCTCTCCGGAGTTCTCGTAGGTGGGGGTCGTCAGCTCGACCGGCTCCTCGATGAGCGCGGGGAGGGTGACCGACGCGGACGTTCGACGGCCAGCGCCGATCGTCTCGGGGGAGACGGGGTCGGTCGCGTGGTCGCCGGCGCACGCGGCGACGAGCAGCAGGGCCGCGCAGAGGCGAGCGGCGATCGAGCGGTCAGGCACGAGGTCGGGGGCGGACATTCGCGCTGAGACGGCGGACCGGGCCTTCCTTCGACGGACTCGGCGATTGGGCGCCGGGCCGTGAAGAGCGCCATGGATCGACCGGGGGGGCCGAATCCACGACGATGGCGGGTGGGCGATCGGGGACGACGCGAGCGCTTACCGCCGACTCCGGCTGCAATCGCTACGGCCGCGAATGTAATTCGTCACGTGGAGTCACGACAACGGTGACCCGCGTCACGCAAGGAATTATTTACGCTGCCGCGTGGACTTGCACGGGTTGTCCGCGGACGTCTCGCCCGGCCACGAGCGCGCGGACGTGGGCGCGCTGCAGGTGGTACATCCAGCCGCCGTACGCGGCGGACACGACGTGGGCCGCGATCCACGGGGCCGCCGCAATCGGCGGGAGTGCCATGCGGCGGAGCGCCTCGCTCAGCGCCGCGCCGACGACCGCCACGAGCCCCACGCGCCACGACGTGTAGCGGTACCGTAGCTCCAGACGTCCCCACGCCTCGGCGAGCACGTAGCCGAGGACCGTGAACGCGGCGAGCGACTCCACCGCGTGCAGCAGGTCGAGCTGGCTCATGACCTTGGGGCGCCGCACCGGCTCGGTGAGCGGCATGAGCAGCAGATAGGCGACGAGCCACGGCACCGCGCGGCCGAGCGCAGCGAGCTCGAAGCGCCGGTTGATCGGGATGGCGCCGTCGGGGGCTCGGCCGTGGGCCCACGCGACCACGGCCGCCGTGACGGTGCCCGCCACGAACGTGCGCGGCGCAGTGGCGAGCGCGGGGAGCGCCCCGACGGCGAACCAGCCGGCCGCGGCGAGCGCCGTCTGCGCCGCCGTCATCGTCCGCGCCGGCCCGAAGTGGCGGCGCTGGACGTGGCCGAGGAGCGTGCCCCCGAACAGCGCGAGCGCGACCAGCCCCCAGCCGCGCGGCAGTGGCACGACCGCCCCGCGGACGACCGCGCCCGCCGCGACCGTCATCGCGGCGAGGGAGCAGAGCGGCACGAGCACGTAGACGAGCCCCATCAGCGGGAGCTCGAGCGCGAGCCGGCCGACGAGCGCCGAGTCGGCGCGCAGCCGCCGCGCCGCGCGCGTGAACGCCCACGCCCCGAGCGCCGCGCCGAGCCCGTTCGTGGCGATGTCGATCGGCGACGGGTAGCGCGCCGGCTCGAACACCTGGGTGATCTCGACCGCCGCGCTCGCGGCGAGGCCGAGCAGGGTGGCCGCGCGGATCGTGCGCCAGCGGGCGACGCCGGTCGCCCGGTCGGTGGCCGAGCGGGAGAGTGCGTACAGGAAGCCGGGCGGCACGAACAGCACCACGTTCGCGAACGGATCGAGCCAGTTGTACCGGTCGAACAGCACGATCCGGATCTGCGCCGGCGCGCGGAACACGAACGGCTCCAGCGTGATGATGGCGATCACGCCGAGCACGTAGGCGAGCACCGCGCGCCCGAGCTTGCGTCCGGTGAAGGCGTGCGGCGGCAGGAGGGCGTCGTGGGTGGGCGTCACCCTGCCGAGTGTCGGCCCGTCGCGCGTGCGGCTGGAGTCGCGGCGTAACCTGGCGCCAGGTGGTTCCGTAGGGAGTGCTGCGCGCGGCGGGTGCCGCGTGCACGACAGCTCGACGCACACTCGCCGCGCGGAGGCTCAAGTGGCCGGAAAGGGATCGACCGCCAACGTCATCGCCGCGATCTGCTCCCTGATCGCGCCGGGGCTCGGCCAGCTCACGCAGGGTCGCCTGGGGAAGGCGCTCTGGCACTTCGTCCTGGCCATCGCCTTCTGGGCGCTTTCGTTCGGCACGCTCGGCTGGGTGATGCACCTCTGGTCGGCCTTCGAGGCAGCGACCTGGGATCCGTACAAGTAAGAGAGCAGAGGGCACGAGGGCAGGAGGGGGACCGGGCGACGCGAGCCGGTCCCCCTCTTGCTCTCTTGCCCTCCCGGACCCCCGCAGACAGCTTTCAGCCGAACAGTGTTCGGCTCTCACTGACCGCGCTCAACGGATTCCCTCCATGCCCAGCTACAAGGCTCCGCTCGACGACATTCGCTTCATCCTCACCGAGGTGCTGGACGTCGAACAGCTTTCGCGGCTCCCCGGCTACGAGGAAGCGACACCGGACGTGCTGCTCGCCGTGCTCGAGGAGGGGGGGAAGCTGTGCGAGGAGGTGCTCGCGCCGCTCAACCAGTCGGGCGACGCGGAGGGGTGCCACTACGAGAACGGCGTCGTCCGCACGCCGGCCGGCTTCAAGGAGGCGTACGCGCAGTTCGTGAGCGGCGGCTGGCCCGCCATGACCGCGCCGGCCGAGTGGGGCGGGCAGGGGCTGCCGCACCTCGCGCGCTTCGTGTTCGACGAGCTGCTCTGCTCGGCCAACCTCTCGTTCAGCATGTACCCGGAGCTCGGCCACGGCGCGACGATCGCGCTCGAGCGCTGGGGCGACGAGGAGCTGAAGCGGCGCTTCCTGCCGAAGATCGTCGACGGCACGTGGTGCGGCACGATGTGCCTCACCGAGCCGCACGCGGGCACGGATCTCGGCATCATCCGCACGAAGGCGGTGCCCGCCGGCGACGGCGCGTATCACGTCACGGGAACGAAGATCTTCATCTCCGCGGGCGAGCACGACCTCGCCGAGAACATCGTCCACCTCGTGCTCGCGAAGCTGCCCGACGCGCCGCCGGGGACGAAGGGGATCTCGCTGTTCCTCGTGCCGAAGTTCCTGCCGACGGAGGAGGGAGGCATCGGCACGCCCAACGGCGTACGGTGCGGCTCCATCGAGCACAAGATGGGGATCAAGGCGAACGCCACCTGCGTGATGAACTTCGACAACGCGACCGGGTGGCTCGTCGGCGAGCCGCACAAGGGCATGCGCGCCATGTTCACGATGATGAACGGCGCGCGACTCGGCGTGGGGATGCAGGGGCTGGGGCTCGCGGAGGTCGCGTACCAGAACGCGCTCGCCTACGCGAAGGAGCGGCTGCAGGGCCGCGCGCTCACCGGCACGAAGAACCCGCAGGGCGAGGCCGATCCGATCGTCGTGCACCCCGACGTGCGCCGCATGCTGCTCACGGCGAAGGCGTACATCGAGGGGGAGCGCGCGCTCGCGTACTGGGTGGGGCAGCTCATCGACGTCGAGGACAAGCACCCCGACGAGACCGTTAGGCAGGAAGCGTCGGACCTCGTCGCGCTCATGACGCCGATCATCAAGGCGTTCCTCACCGACACCGGCTTCGAGGTGACGAACCTCGCGCTGCAGTGCCTCGGCGGACACGGGTACATCCGCGAGTTCGGCATCGAGCAGTTCGTGCGCGACGCGCGCATCGCGCAGATCTACGAGGGCACGAACGGCATCCAGGCGATGGACCTCATCGGCCGCAAGGTGCCGGAGGGTGGCGGCCGGCTGCTGCGCCGGTTCCTGCCGATGGTGCAGCGCACGGCGAAGGAAGCGGCGGCCGAGCCGCGCCTCGCGGAGTTCGCCCAGCCGCTGCTCGACGCGCTGCGCAAGCTGCAGGAGTCGACGATGACGGTGATGAACAAGGCGATGCAGAACCCCGACGAAGCGGGCGCCGCGGCGGTGGATTACCTGCGGCTGTTCGGTCTCGTCGCCACGGGGTGGATGTGGCTGCGCATGGCGCAGGTCGCCGTGGCGAAGGAGGGCGACGCGTTCTACGACGCGAAGGTGAAGACGGCGCGGTTCTACTTCACGAAGCTGCTGCCGCAGACGTCGGCGCTCGCGGCGACGATCGCGGCGGGGGCGGCGCCGGTGATGGACGCGATGATCTAGGACGGCAGGACGGCAGGGGCAGGAGGGCAGGAGGGCAGGAGAGGCGTCAGCTCCTGCCCTCCTGCCCTCCCGCTCTCCTGCCCTTTCCGACGCGCGCGAGCGCGGTGGCCACTGCGAGCCCGGCGAGGCCCATGACGGCGTACAGGAGCGCGAACGGGTACGACTTCACGCGCAGCGCGATGCCGGCCACGAAGAGCTGATAGAGCCCGAAGCCGCCCGTGACGAGGACGAGCACCGGGACGAGGACGCGGAGCAGGCGGGGGGACACGACGGAGGCAGTGGACTCGGGATGGCGCGAACGCGGGGCGTGGTGGCAACATAGCGGTGAGTGGACGCGCGCGGCGTGCTCCGTGCGTCACTCCACGGCACAGCCGCCGGTCGCCGCATCCGCGTCCCCCGTTCCCGAGGTCAGACTCGTGTACGCCACCTGCCTGTTCTGCGACACGCCGTTCGGCGGCAACGACGTCCTCGAGTCCATGCCGGTGGGGCGGCGCGTCGCGTTCGACGCGGACAAGGGCCGGCTGTGGGTCGTCTGCCGGAGCTGCGAGCGGTGGAACCTGACGCCGCTCGACGAGCGGTGGGAGGCGATCGAGGACGCGGAGCGGATGTTCCGCTCGACGCGGGTGCGCGTGTCGACGGACAACATCGGGCTCGCGAAGCTCTCCGAAGGGCTCGAGCTGGTGCGCATCGGCGCGCCGCTGCGGCCGGAGTTCGCGGCGTGGCGCTACGGCGACCAGTTCGGCCGCCGTCGCCGTCGCGCGATCGCCGCGGGGGCGTGGGCGCGGTCGCGGTGGTGGCCGCGGCGCCGGTGGCGGTGCCGGCGATGGCGACGGCGCTGATGTCGGGCGGGATCTACTTCTCCGGCTGGGTCGCGGGCGGCGTGCAGGTGCCCTACCAGATGGCGAAGGACTGGCTGCTGTCCGAGCGCGTGGTGGCGCACGTGCCCGACGGCACGGGCCACATGCTGAACGTGCGCGTGCGGCACCTGCGCGAGTCGGCGCTGCTCTACGACGGCGGCGCGCCGGCGATCCACCTGCAGCAGGACGACGGCGTGCGCGTGCTCACCGGCGCCGCCGCGCAGCGCGGGCTCGGCGTGCTGCTCGCGCGCTCGAACGCGTGGGGCGCGAGCGCGTCGCAGGTGCGCGCGGCGGTGCAGCGCATCGGCGAGCGCGGCGACGTCACGGGCTGGTTGCGCGCCGCGTCTCGGCTGTCCGCGCGACCGGGCGGCCGCGTGATGGCGAAGATGCGCAAGGTCGGCGCGTTAGGCCTCACGCCGGTGGAGCGCCTCGCGGTGGAGATGGCCCTGCACGAGGACGCCGAGCGGAAGATCCTCGAGGGGGAGCTGGCGCACCTCGCCGAGGCGTGGAAGGCGGCGGAGGAGATCGCGGCGATCGCGGACGTGCTGTGACGCGGCGTCGCTGCGTGGCTGCGTGACATCGACGCGCTCGCGCCGCCACGCCGCCGTCACGGACGCTCGACGATCGCGGCGCCGCGCGTGGCGTCGCGCAGCGCGGCCACGAACGGCTCGACGTCGGGGGCGGGAAGCCTAACGGTGTAGGTCACATCGGCGCCGTACTCCTCGTGCAGGATCTCTCCACGGTGCGCCGCGACGAGCTGGCGCACCGGCGTCACGTCGGCGTACGACACGAGCGCCTGCACGGCGACCCACTCCACGCGCTCGCCGCGTGGCAGCGTCTCGAGCGCGCGCTGCAGGCAGCCGCCGTACGCGCGCACGAGCCCGCCCGTGCCGAGCTTGATGCCGCCGTAGTAGCGCGTGACGACCGCGGCGACGTCGCCCACGCCGCCGTGGAGCAGCGCGGTGAGCATCGGCCGTCCGGCGGTGCCGTGCGGCTCGCCGTCGTCGCTGAGACCGATGCGCGCCGTGCTCCCCGGCGGGCCGACGACGTACGCCCAGCAGTTGTGCGTCGCGTCGGGGAACTCGTCGCGGATCGATTGGATGAACGCCTGCGCCTCGTCGATGGTGGCCGCCGGTGCCACGGTCGTGATGAAGCGGCTGCGCTCGATCTCGTCCTTCTCGCGATGGACGCCGGCAGGGATGGGGTACCGCATCAGCGCGTCATTTCCACGGCGTTACCATCATATGCATGGGCGCTCGCCACTCGGCACGCGGGCCCGTGGACATGATGGTAACGCAATGGCGAGGACGTGTCCTGGCTTGTGCCGAGCCGCCGTCGCCGTAGAATCTCCGCGTTCACACCGGAGCGTTCAATGCCGAGCCGCCGCACGTTCGTGTCGAGCATGGTCGCCGCCGCGCTGCCGACGTTCTCGCCCCACGCGGGGCGCGCGATCCGGCGGGCGAGCGAGATCGCGGGACCGCGCGCCGCGGACGCGCTCGCGGCGGACGAGGACTACTGGGCGGAGATCACGCGCGCGTTCGATCTCGACCGCACGCTCGTGAACCTGAACAACGGCGGCGTGAGCCCGACGCCGACGCACGTGCTCGAGGCGATGATCCGCGACCTCCGGTTCTCGAACGAGATCCCGGTGGACCACATGTGGCGCGTGCTCGAGCCGCGGATCGAGAGCGTGCGCCGCGAGCTGGCGCGGGAGTTCGGGTGCGACCCCGAGGAGATGGCGATCGTCCGCAACGCGAGCGAGGCGAACGAGACGATGATCCTCGGCCTCGACCTGCAGCGGGGCGACGAGGTGATCGTCGCGACGCAGAACTACCCGCGCATGCTCACGACGTGGGACCAGCGCGCGCGGCGCGACGGCATCGTCGTGAAGTCGATCACGTTCACCGTGCCGCCGCCGAGCGACGACCATGTCGTGGAGCGGTTCCGCGCCGCGATCACGCCGCGTACGCGGGCGATCGAGGTCACGCACATCACGAACCTCACGGGGCAGATCCTGCCCGTGCGCCGCATCGTGGAGCTGGCGCGCCCGTTGGGCATCGAGGTGCTCGTCGACGGCGCGCACGCGTTCGCGCACTTCCCGTTCACGCGCGACGCGCTGGGGGCCGACTACTACGGCACGAGCCTGCACAAGTGGCTGCTCGCGCCGGTCGGGACGGGGTTCCTCTACGTGCGGCGCGACAAGATCGCGACGCTCTGGCCGCTCATGGCCGCGCCGGCGACGATGACGGCTGACGTGCGCAAGTACGAGGAGATCGGCACGCATCCAGCGGCGAACCACAACGCGATCGCCGCCGCGCTCGCCTTCCACCGCGCGATCGGCGCGGAGCGGAAGGCGGCGCGGCTGCGCTGGCTGCGCGACCGGTGGGCGAAGCGGCTGCTCGCCGAGAGCGACCGCGTGAAGGTGCTGACCGATCTGCGCGACCCGACGAAGGCGGGCGCGATCGGCTACTTCCTCGTCGACGGGATGGACCCGGGGAAGCTGGGCGCGTGGCTGTACGACAAGCATCGCATCGTCACGACGCCGATCATCCGCGACGACATCCCGTCCGGTATCCGCATCACGCCGAACGTGTACACGACGCCGGACGACGTCGACCTGTTCGCCGAGAAGGTGCTGGAGGCGATCCGGAGGGGAATCGCGTGAGTGGCTGCGTGGCTGCGTGGCTGCGTGGCTGCGTCACGACCCACGCGCAGCCACGCAGCCACGCAGCCACGCAGCGGCCGTCACGAGATCGGTTTGTTCCTGGACCCGACCGCCGCCCTGCCGATGGTGCCGAGGTCGGTGCCGAACCAGATGACGCCCGTGGCCTTGTCGAACGTCATGTGCCTAACGGTGTTGGGCTGGTCGCCGCCGCCGATGTTGGTCATGCCGAAGAACTTCTCGGCCTTCGGGTCGAAGCCGACGAGGCGGTTCGGCTTCAGCCCGGTCTCGACGAACCAGAGGCGGTCCTGGTCGTCGACCGTCATGGCGTAGGGGAGCGACGCGGCGCCGCCGGGGTTCTGCCACTCCTTCACGGCGCCCGACCGGGGGTCGAGCCGGCCGATGTAGCCGCGCACGTAGTCGACGTACCACACCATGTCGTCGGTCGTCACGGCGATGCGGCGCGGGCGCGCGCGGTCGCTCGGGAGCGGGAACGTCTTCAGCTGCATCGTCGCCGGGTCGATCGTGCCGATGCGGTTCGTGCCGAACAGATCGAACCACGGCCGGCCCTTCGAGTCCATGGCGATGCCGTACGGGCGCCAGTTCGCCTCCGGCATCTTCACGACGCGCATCTGCCCGGTGGCCGCGTTCAGGCGCGTCACCGCGTTCCCGAACTGCGCGGTGAACCAGAGGTCCCCGTTCGGCGCGACGGCGATCGTGTGCGGGTCGCGCACCGACGAGTCGGGAACGGCGAAGCGCGTGATCTTGCCCGACGCCGCGTCGATGCGGTACACCGAGCCGTTGCGGTTGCCGGTGAACCACGCGTTGCCGCGCGCGTCGAGGTTCACGGTGTGCGGGAACGCATCGGCGTCGATGGCGAAGCGGTGGAACTGGCCGGTGGCGGGGTCGAGTCGCGCGACGAAGTTGCCCGCCTGACCGACGAACCACACGCGCCCCTGCCGGTCGGCGATCGGGTCGCGCGGGCGCGCGTTCTTCCACGGCACCTCCCACTCGTGCACGGGGACCGGCTGCGACACGCCCACCGCCGGCGCCAGCGCGACCAACAATCCGATGACTCGAATGCCCGTGCGCATGCATCCCTCCGTGTGAAGTAGCTGCGTAGCTGCGTAGCTGCGTGGCCGCGTAGCTGCCTAACGACTCTCGCAGCCACGCAGCCACGCAGCAGGTCGTCGACTCATCGAGTCGCGGTGCGCGGCGTCCAGCCGACGGGATGCCCGGCGTTCTGCCGGTCGAGCCACGCCTTCAGCGGCGCGAAGTACTCCAGCATCGCGCCGGCGTCCATGTCGCGCTCGCCCGTCATCTCGTACAGCGTCTCCTGCCACGGCTTGCTCTGGCCCGCCTCCAGCATGCGCGCCAGCTTCGCCCCCGCCTCCTTGCTGCCGTAGAACGAGCACCGATACAGCGGCCCGGTGTGGCCGGCCGCGCGGCACATCGCGCGATAGAACTGGAACTGCAGCACGCGGGCGAGGAAGTAGCGCATGTACGGCGTGTTCGCCGGGACGTGGTACTTCGCGCCGGGGTCGAAGTCCGCCTCGCTGCGCGCCACCGGCGGCACGACGCCCTGGTAGCGCGCGCGCAGGTCCCACCACGCCTTGTTGTACTCCGACGGCTTGATCGCGCCGCTGAACACGCCCCACCGCCACTGGTCGATCATGAGGCCGAACGGGAGGAACGCGACCTTGTCGAGCGCCTGGCGCAGCAGCAGCGCGGTGTCGGCCGCTGCGCTCGGCGGCGTCGCGAGCAGACCGGCCTGCTGCAGGTAGCCCGGCGTGATCGACAGCGCGATCGCGTCGCCGATGGCCTCGTGGAAGCCGTCGTTCGCGCCGTTCTGGAACAGGTACGGCTGCGACGAGTACGCGCGCTGGTAGAAGTTGTGCCCCTCCTCGTGGTGGATCGTGACGAAGTCGTCGGCGGTCGGCTCGAGGCACGCCTTGATGCGGACGTCGTTCTTGTTGTCGATCGTCCACGCGCTCGCGTGGCACACCACCTCGCGATCGCGCGGCTTCACGAGCATCGACCGCTCCCAGAACGTCGCCGGCAGCGGCGCGAACCCCATCGACGTGAAGAAGCCCTCCGCGTACTTCGCCATCCCTTTCGCGTCGACGTTCTTCGCCTTCAAGAGCGCCGTGAGGTCGTACGTGGGCGACGCGTTCGGCGGCGCGACGATCGGGTAGACGTTGCCCCACTCCTGCGCCCACATGTTGCCGAGCAGATGGGCCGGGATCATCCCGTCCTTCGCGACGACGGCGTCGCCGTACTGCTGGTTGAGCCGCGTGCGCACGTAGGCGTGCAGCGCCACGTACAGCGGCTCCACCTGCTTCCACAACCGCTCGACCTCGCGCGGGAACTGGTCGGCGGGCATGTCGTAGTTCGCGCGCCACATCGCGCCGAGGTCCGCGAACCCGAGCTCGCGTGCACCCTCGTTCGACAGCGCGACGAAGCGCTCGTACTTCGGGCGCAGCGGCGCGCCGATCGCGTGCCATCCGCGCCACGCGTCGAGCAGCACCGCGGGGTCGTGGCTCTCGGCGAGCGCGCGCGACAGATCGTTGATCTGATAGCAGGTGGAGTCGCCGGTGGTGGCCGCGGGCTGGCCGAGCGCTCCGCGACGGCAGTACGTGCCGCGGCCGTACGCGCCCTCCATGCCGGTCGTGAGGCGCACGAGCTCCGCGCCCTTCGCCGGGTCGCTCGGCGGCGGCGCCGTGAACGCGAGCTTCAGCAGCGTGAGCTTGCGCCGCAGATCGGGTGGGACGGTCACGCCGTCGAAGCGGCGCGCGGCGAGCGCGAAGCGCTGCGCGGCGGCGTCGTATCGCTGCTGCGCGTCGGCGGAGAGCGCCTCGGTATCGTCGGTGATGTACGTCGCGGCGACCCACTCGGCCTGGTTCACGGTCACGCTCAGCGCATCGAGCCGGCGCTCGACGGAGTCGACGAACAGGCGCGCCGCGGCGGCGGTCGGCGTGGTGCCGATGGAGCGCGCGGCGGCGACCGCGGGCGCGTCCTTCGTCACGGGCTGTTGCGCGCGTGCCACGGTCGCGAGCACGGTCGCGAGGGCGAGCGCGGCGAGAGGGAGGTAACGCGTCACACGACGCCTCCAACGGGTAGCGGAAGACGGCGCGCCGGGTGGGCGGCGCCGCGGCGAGCTTCGCGGTAATCTACCCGCAGGGAGGGGCGCCGTTCGCCCCGCACATCGCGCGACAACCCACGTCCTCACGCACCCATGGGACCACTCTCGTCGTCCATCGGCCGCCGCGGCTTCGTGACCGCGGCCGTCGCCACGCTCGTCGCCGGCGCGTCGGCGTGCTACGGCAAGGGGAAGAACGCGCCGGAGCCGGTCGCGCGGACGACCGTGCGTGTCGTCAATCAGGGATTCCTCGACCGCAACATCTACGTCGTCCGCGGCTCGGAGCGCGTGCGGCTCGGCACCGTGTCGGGCAACTCCACGCAGGTGCTGACGATTCCCGCGTCGATCGTGCAGTCGCTCATGACGCTGCGGTTCATCGCCGATCCGATCGGCGGGCGCACGCCGCCGGCATCGGAGGAGATCAGCGTGGCGCCCGGCGACCAGGTCGTGCTGACGATCCCGCCGGGGTGAGGCCGCGCACGCGGGCGGTCGCGGCCCGTTAGGCAGTCAGGCGAACTCAGCCTTGCGGCGTCGGGGGACGTGCGACATCGTGCGCCGGCCGCACGAATCCCCCGACATCCCCGCCGTGACTCGCCACGACGCCCTTCCTCGAGCCATCGCCGCGGCCGCGCTGCTCGCCGCTCTCGCCTGTCAGGATACGCCGTCGACGCCGCACGATTCGTCGCGCGCGGCGCCGACCATGCCCGCCTCGCCGGGCGCGCTCGTGATGCCCGCCGCGTCGGTGGGCGACGTGTCGGCGCGCATGGTCGCGCCGCTCGCGCCGAGGGAGACGCCGAGCGAGGCACCGGCGCTCGCGAGCGCCGTCGCGCCCGACCTGCAGTTCATCTTCCAGCACCCGGTCACGGGCAGCCACGCGTGGTGGCGCATGCACGCCAGCGCGCACACGGGCGACGGTGCGTACGGCATCGTACCGACGGCGTGGAGCATCGTCGGCGTCGGCGACCTGACGAACGACGGGATCGACGACATCTACTGGCAGCAGACGCCTACGAACGCGCTCGTCGTGTGGACGATGGACGCGTCGGACGCACACGCCGGCACGGTGGCGCTCAGCGCGTACGCGCCGACCCCGTGGAAGGTGGCTGCGGTCGCGGACTTCGACCGCGACGGCAGGGCCGACCTGCTGTGGCGCCACCCGACGACGGGCGAGGTGGTGATCTGGCTCATGAATGGCCCCACGTACGCGTCGTCGGTGGCGTTAGGCAGCGTGCCGCCCGCGTGGCGCGTGTCGACGGCGGGTGACCTGGACGGCAACGGCAGCGCGGACGTGTTCTGGGAGCATACGACGACGGGGCAGCGCGTCGTGTGGTTCATGAACGGCACGGCGGTCACCGGCTCGGCGGACCTCGGCGTCGTGCCGCCGGCGTGGACGATCGTCGGCATCGCGGACTACGACGGCGACGCGCACAACGACATCCTGTGGGTGAACCCGGGCACGGGCGCGCTCTCGGGGTGGGGCATGATCGGCGCGACGTACGTGCGCAGCGTCCTCGGTGGCGCCTCCGACGTGCCGTGGGTGCTGCGCGCCGTGCGGCGCATGGGCAGCGGCGGGGGCGCGTCCACGGGTCCGGTGCGCATCACCGTGCAGGGGTACTCGACGCCGAACGCCTTCGGCGGGCTCGCGCCGGCGAACCTGTCGAGCGTGCGCGGCGACCTCACCGCGAGCATCACGGTGGATCCGGGCACCGTGCACGTCGACAGCGTGCAGATGCGCCTCGGCAGCCGGAGCGCGCGCTGCCTGACGAGCCTGCGCGGCGCGCCGATCGCCGTGTCGTGCACCGTGCAGACGGCGGCGTTCAACGCGTCGACGGGCGCCGCATTCGTGCCCAACGGCGCGCAGACGCTGGTGTTCGAGGCGTTCTACCGGCCGACGAGCGGCGGCGCGCAGCAGGTCGCGTCGCTCGTGCAGCAGCCGGTGACGACGGCGAACGTGTCCGGTGTGTACGCGCAGGTGACGACCGCGCCGTCGGTCGCGCAGGCGGCGGTGAACGCGACGGGGCAGACGACGGGACCGCAGGGCGTGACGTGGCACGCCGGCGCGGTGACGGTGCGGCTGCTGCCGGTGAGCTATGGCAGCCCCGCGCCCGCGCCGCCGTACACGGTGTCGCTGCACGACGCGCACGGGGTGCTGGCGACGCGCACCGCGACGCAGGACCCGTTCGCCCCGACGTACGCGGCGACGTTCCCCGGCGCGACCGCGGACGCGTTCGACGCGACGCAGGCGCCGGCGACGGCGCGGCTCGACGGCTACACGTCGCCCAACGCGGGGCTGAACGCCACGGGCCCGACGGGCGCGCTGCAGGCGGGCACGTTCGTGGTGCTCGGCGCCGCACCGAGCACCACCGGCGCCACGGTGCTCGACGGCGACGGTCACGTGACGAGCCTCGTGGCGGGCGGCACGACGTACACCAACACGCTCGGCACGCCGCTGTTCCTCGACGACCAGGCGCCGCAGCCGGCGGTGAACTTCGGCGTCGCGGGCCCGCCGACGACGAACTTCGCGAGCACCGGCACGGCGTGGGTCGGCTTCGTCGGAAGCGCGTTCGACTTCCAGGCGACGCTCGCGCCGCGGTTCCTGAACACGGCGAGCGTCGCGCTCTCCGGCACGTCGACGTCGAACTACGACTACGGCGGCGTGGGGCGAGTCGCGACGCAGTTCTTCGCCGGCGCGGCCGCGAGCGTGGCGGCGCTCACGAGCGGCACGCCGGTGAAGACCGGCGCGGACCTCGCGCCTAACGGGTCCAACACCGCGTACAATCTCGCGGCCACGTTCACCGACGCGCTCGGCAACGCACGCAGCCAGCGCGTGGCGAGCGGCGCGGGCGGCGGCCAGCTCGCGATCGGCGCCGGCGGCACCTCGGTGAGCGGCGGCCAGCCCGTGTCGTTCGGCGTCGACGTCGCCGCGCCGACGCTCGCGCAGACGAGCGGCTTCGCGCAGAACACGGTGACGAGCTCCCTCGCCGCGCAGAGCTTCGCGTTCGCCGGCGCGGACGACCAGGGCTTCGGCGTGAACCCCATCCTCGTCACGGTCACGCGCACCGCGCGCATCGCGTCCACGACAAACCCCGTCGGCGGCCAACCGGACGTCCCGAGCAACCACTCGTACGCGGCGTTCTGGCCGAGCACCTACTGCGCGGTGGCGGTGGACGCGCACGGTGCGCTGGTGTTCGACTACGGCTACTACGGCTGTCAGCCGATCGCGGTCGCCGGCAGCGTGCGGATTCCGGCGGGGCTGCAGGGGCAGTATCAGATCACGGCGCAGGCGCGCGACATGGCGGGGAACCTCTCGCCGGCGATCAAGCGCACGCTCGTCATCGACGCCACGGCGCCGTTCGTCGCCGGCCTAACGATGCCGGCCGCGATCGCGGGCGGCGGATCGGCCACGTTCTACACCTCGGCGTCGGACAATCTGGAGCTCGGGTGGGTGTCGGGCGCCGTGGGGTACGCGGGCACGCCGTACGCGCTCCAGTACCCGGACGCGATCCTCGGCACCGCGTTCGACGCCATCTTCGGCGCGAGCTCGACGTCCATCCCCGTGGTCGTGCCGCGCTTCGTGCGGTCGATCGCCACGATGACGGGGACGGGCGCGCAGAGCGCACCGGCGGCGGCGAGCACGTTCACCGCGTTCGTGACGGACGTCGTCTACAACACGCAGTCGCTGTCGATCGTGATGCCGTCGGGGATCGTGATCGGTGCGCCGGTGCCGATCACGACGCCGAACCCGGTGACGAACCTGCAGACGTTCGTCGTGCACACGACGAACGACGCGAGCCCCACCATCTCGGCCGGGGCGACCGCGGGCGTGCCGACGACGATCTCGGCGCGCGTGGAGCAGACGGGCCCCTACGGCCAGTTCGTGTCGCCGTTCGAGCGGATCGAGATCTGGGTGCGCACGGGGACGGCGCCTAACGGGCAGGCGCTGCACCGGCTGGTGGGAACCGTGCTGCCGGGTGCGGTGACGGACCGCGCGGTGAACGGCGACCGGCTCGTCGCGACGGAGCTGCCGATCGCTGTGGGGTCGCCCGACATCGCGGCGCCGACCGGCGGCGGCTCGCGCACGTACGACCTGCTCGCCATCGGCGTGACGGTGGCGGGGGACGCGATCGTGGCCGGCTACACGACGGTGACGGTGGTGCCCTGACGAGCAGCCGAAGCGTTAGGCCTTGCCGGTCGGTCGGGGGCGGTGCATGGTTGCTCGCCGCGTCACCGTCCACCCCCGGCTCACCACATTCATGACCAACGTCGTTCGTACCCTGGCCGCGGCCGCGCTGCTCGCCGCGGTGGCCTGCGGTGACACCCCCGCGGCGCCGCGGGCGACGTCCGCCGTGCGCGCGATGCCCGTCGGGTCGTTAGGCGACGTCTCGGCGCGCATGGTCGCGGCGCGGGGCGAGACCGTGTACGCGACGGCGTCCGGCGTCACCGGACGCGACCTGCAGCTCGTGTTCGAGCACCCGGGATCGGGCGACCACGCGTTCTGGCGCGTCGGCGCGGGGGGCGTGACGAGCACCGGATCGTACGGTGTCGTACCGACGACGTGGAGCATCGTCGGGGCGGGGGACGTATCGGGCGACGGGATCGACGACATCTACTGGCAGAACGCGCCGACGAACTCGCTCGTCGCGTGGCGGCTCGACGCGAACGACGCGCTCTCGGCGAGCGTGCCGCTCGCGTCGTACGCGCCGGCGCCGTGGAAGGTGGTCGCCGTGGCGGACTTCGACCGAAACGGGAGCGCGGACCTGCTGTGGCGCAACGCGACGAGCGGGGATCTCGTGCTCTGGCGGATGAACGGCGCCGCGCTCTCGTCGTCGGCGGCCGTGGGGAGCGTGCCGACGGCGTGGCAGGTGGCCGCAATCGGTGACCTCGACGGCGACGGCACGCCCGACGTGTTCTGGCAGAACACGACGACCGGCGCGCGCGTGGCGTGGCGCATGGCCGCGGGCGGGATCGCGATCGCGAGCACGATCGACCTCGGCGTGGTGCCGACGAGCTGGTCGATCGCCGCGGTCGGTGACTACGACGACGACGGGCACGCGGACATCTTCTGGCAGCAGCCGGCGACGGGCGTGCTCGTGGTGTGGCGGATGAACGGCGCGACGTACCTCGGCACGATCGCGCCGGGGAGCCCGCCGGCGCCGTGGCTGCTGAAGGCAGTGCGCCGCGCGGGCGGCAACGGGCCGGGCACGGTGCAGGTCACGGTGCAGAGCCTCGTCGCGACGGGGCCCTCAGGCACCCCGGTGCCCGCCGATCTCTCGGCGGTGCGCGGGCCGCTCGTCGCGACCGTGACGGTGAACCCGGCCGGGACACAGGTCGACAGCGTGCGCATGGAGATCGGCGGCACGCACACGAAGTGCGCCGCGCTGAACGTCGTCGGTGCGGCGGTGCAGACGACGTGCACGCTCCAGACGTCGGAGTTCGACGCGACGACCGGCGTGCCGCTCGCGCTGAACGGCCCGGGGGTGCTGCAGTTCCGCGCGTACTACCATCCGTTAGGCAGCTTCGTCGGCCAGGTGGTCACGGCGTCGCAGCAGGCGGTGACGCTGGCGAACGTGTCGGGGGTGTACGCGAAGGTGACGAACACGCCGTCCGCCGCGCAGGCGTCGGTGAACGCCGCGGGGCAGACGACGGGGCCGCAGGGGGTGCTGTGGCGCGCGGGCTCGGTGCGCGTCACGCTGCTCCCCGTGTCGTACGGCACGCCCGCGCCGACGGCGCCGTTCGTCGTCACGCTGCAGGACGCGAACGGTGCGGTCGCGCAGCGGCCGGCGGCGCAGGACGCGGGCGCGCCGACGTACTCGGCGACGTTCCCCGGCGCGACGGCGGGCGCGTACGACGGGACGCCGGGACCGGCCGCGGCGACGCTCGACGGGTACACGTCGCCCAACGCGGGCGCCCCGCCGACGAGCCCCACCGGCCAGCTCCAGGCGGGGACGTTCGTCGTGGTGACGTCGCCGGCTGGCCCCGCCGGAACGACGGTGCTCGACGCGGTCGGCCGAGTGGCGAGCCTCGTCGCGAACGGCGTCACGACGGCGAATGTGCTCGGCGCGCCGATCTACGTCGACGACCAGGCGCCGCAGCCGGCGGCGCAGTTCGGGACGGCGGGCATCCCGGCCTCGAACTTCGCGTTCACGGGCAGCGCGTACGTCGGCTTCGTGAACGCCACGTTCGCGTTCGCGACGCAGCTCACGCCGATGTTCGCGGTGGTGCCGTCGAACGCGGGCCTCGGACTCACGCCGGTGAACGGCGACTTCGGCGGCGTGGACCGCACCAGCACGCTGTTCTACGCCGGGAGCTCGACCAACGCGGGTGTGTTGACGAGCGGCACGCCCGTCACCACCGGCGTGCAGCTGGCGCCGAACGGGTCGAACACCGGCTACAACCTCGCCGTCGCGCTCTTCGACGCGTTAGGCAACGTGCGCGTGCAGCGCGTGGGCGGCGCGGTGACGCTCGGCGCGAGCGGCACCGCGGCGACGGTGACGCTGCCGGTGAGCTTCGGCACCGACTTCTTGGCGCCAACGGTGCTGCAGACCGCCGGATTCACGACGAACACCGCGACCAGCGGGGCCGGCCCGTCCGTGTACCAGTACGCGGGGACCGACGAGACGGGCTTCGGCATCAACCCGATCCTCGTGACCCTCTCGCGCACGGCGCGCATCACGTCCGCGACGTCGCCCGTCGGCGGCCAGGCCGACGTGTCGAGCAGCGATCCCGCCACGGCCGGGCCGACCGGCACCTACTGCGCGGTGAGCGTCGACTTCTCCGGCGTCCCGACGTTCGCCAACACGCCGGGCGGCGTCTGCCAAGCGATTCCCACCATCGGCACCGTCGTCATCCCGGCGGGGCTCAACGGCCAGTACCAGATCGTCGCGCAGGCGCGCGATCAGTCGGGCAACCTCTCGGCGCCGCTGGCCCGCACGCTGGTCGTGGACACGAAGTCTCCCGTGTTCGGCGGCCTCGCGATCCCGCAGGTGATGATGGGCGGCGCGCCGGTGCCGTTCTTCGCCGCCGCGAGCGACAACCTGGAGCTCGGGTCGGCGTCGGGCGCGATCGGCTACGGCGCGACGCCGTACGCGCTCCAGTACCCCGATCTGGTGCTCGGCACGCCGTTCGACGGCGCGTTCGTCGCCTCCAGCAACCCGTTCCAGATCACGGTGCCGTCGTTCATCCGCTCCCTCGCGGTGTACCTCGCGCCGGCGCTGCAGTCCTCGCCAGTGGTGGCGAGCGTGTTCACGGGGTTCGTGAGCGACGTGGCGGGCGGCGTCACGAGCCTGTCGGTCCCGCTGCCGAGCGCGAACATCCCGGGCACGCCGGCGACGTTCGTGTCGCTCGATCCGGCGACGAATCTCGAGACGTTCGCGCTCGCGCCGGTGGGCGCCGCGGCGCCCACGATCTCCGGCGGCGCCGCGCCGGCCACGCCGACGTTCGTCGACCTGAAGGTGACGTGGACGGGGGCGAAGGGGGTCTACCTGTCGCCGTTCCAGCGGGTGGAGATCTGGGTGCGCACGGGCACCGCGCCTAACGGCCAGAGCCTCCACCGACTCGTCGGCGTGCTTCCGGGCGCGGTCGTGACGGACGGTGCCAGCGACCGCTCCTACACGTCGACGCTGCGGGTCGCCGTCGGGTCTCCGTACGTCACCGCACCGAGCGGTGGCAGCCGCGCTTACGACTTCCTCGCCGTCGGCGTGTCCGCGGCCGGAGACGCGATCGTGAGCGGCTACGTCACCGTGACCGTGGTGCCGTGAGGCGGCGTTAGGCGGGGGATCTCACTTTGCGGGGATCCCCTGGAAATTCGCCGAACCAGGCTCGGGCGTGGTCCTTGCAGACCTCGGTACTCATAGACATAGTGGTCCGTTCGCGACCGCTGCACTTACGCCGCCGTAGCCGCCGTACTTCCATGCGCCACCTCCAGTGGGCAACTGGGAGCATCGTCTCGGTCTCGCGGAGGCGTGCCGACGTTGTACCCAGGTGCCTACTGTGAATCGATCCGTCGTACGACCCCGCGCGCTCGGCGCGGCCACGCTGCTCATCGCCGCGGCGTGTCACGACACCCCCGTCGCGCCCCCTGCGGCGCCGACGATGCCGACCACCTCGACGCTGCAGGCGCCGGCGTCGATGACGCCCGATCATCTCGTCGGCGACGTCTCCGCGCGCATGATCGCGGTGCCCGGCCGCCCGCGCTTCCTCACCGGTGGGTTGGGACGCGACGCGCAGCTCGTGTTCGAGAATCCGTCGAACGGCGACCACGCGTACTGGCGCATCCGCAACGGCGCGATCAACAGCACCGGATCGTACGGTGTCGTGCCGACGTCGTGGACCATCGTCGGCGGGGCGGACATCTCGAACGACGCGATCGACGACATCTACTGGCAGAACACGCCGTCGAACGGGATCGTCGCGTGGCGCCTCGACGGAAGCGATGCGATCAGCGCGACGCTCGCGATGGCGGTCACCGCGCCGTCGCCGTGGAAGGTCTCCACGGTCGCGGATCTGAACAAGGACGGCTCGGGCGACCTGCTGTGGCGCAACACGACGACGGGCGATCTCGTCGTGTGGCTCATGACCGGCGGCACGAACCTCGGCACGTCGGCGCTGCTCTCGAACGTGCCCACCGCGTGGCAGCTCGCGGCGGCGGGTGATCTCGACGGCGACGGCAACGTCGATCTGTTCTGGCAGAACACGGCGAACGGCGCGCGCGTCGTGTGGAAGATGACGGGCACGAACCACACGAGCACCATCGACCTCGGCGTCGTCCCGACGAACTGGACGATCGCGGCGATCGGCGACTACGACGACGACGGGCACAACGACATCTTCTGGCAGGATCCGACGACGGGCGTGCTCGTGATCTGGCGCATGAACGGCACGACGTGGCTCGGCACCGTCACGCCGGGCAGCCCGCCGGCGCCGTGGCTCCTGAAGGTCGTGCGCCGCTCGGGCGGCAACACGCCGGCGCCGGTGCAGGTCACGCTGCAGAGCATCACGACGCCGAACGCGATCGGCCTGCCGGTCGCCGCGAACACGTCCGACATCCACGGCAACATCACCGCGAACGTCACGGTGAACACCGGCGGCTACCAGGTGGACTCGGTGCGGGCGACGGTCAGCGGCGTGCGTCTCCGCTGCGCGAACGCGATCTCCGGCTCCGCGGTGCCGGTGGCGTGCACGCTCAGCACGTCGTCGTTCAACGCGACGACCGGCGCCGCGCTCGCGCTGAACGGCGCGCGGTCGCTCGTCATCGAGACGTTCTACCGGCCGCAGGGCGGCGGCGCGTCGCAGACGGCGACGCTCACGCAGCCGCTCACGCTGAACAACACGTCCGGCGTGTACCTCGCCGTGACGACGGCGCCGTCGGCGGCGCAGGCCGCGGTGAACGCGTTCGGCGCGGCGACGAGCAACACGGGCCTCCTGTGGCGTGCCGGCTCGGTGACGGTGAGCGCGCTGCCGGTGAGCTTCGGCGCCGCGGTGCCGGCCGGTCCCTACACCATCTCGCTGCAGGACGCGACCGGCGTCATCGCGCAGCACACGACGACCGCGTCGGGGTCGGCCTTCACGACGACGTTCTCCGGCACCACGGGCGACGCGTTCGACCTGAACAGCGGCGTGACGTCGCGCACGCTGGACGGCTACACCACGCCGGGCGCCGGGCAGGCGACGCTCAGCAACCTGAACGAGATCCAGAGCGGCACGTTCGTCGTGCTCGGCACCGGCGCGAGCACCTCGGGCACCCCGGTCCTGAACTCCGACGGCACCGTGGCGAGCCTCGTCGGCAACGGCGGCGTGACGTTCGTGAACACCCTCAACGCGCCGCTCTACATCGACAACCAGTCGCCGCAGCCCGTCGCGCAGTTCGGCACCACAGGCCTCCCGGCGGCGAACTTCTCGAGCACCGGCACCGCGTATCAGGGGCTCATCAATCCCGCGTTCACGTTCGCGTCGCGGCTCACGCCGATGTTCCGCAGCACGGCGTCGAACAACGCCTCCGCGCTGACGGCGACGAACCCCGACTACAACGGCGTCGACCGCATCAGCATCGCGTTCTACGGCGGCAACGCGCCGCAGACGGCGACGGCGCTGACGACCAGCGGCACCGTGCTCACGACGGGCGCCCAGCTCCCGCTGAACTCGAGCCCCACGGCGTACAACGCCGCGGTGAAGCTGACCGACGTGCTCGGGAACTCGCGCAGCCAGCTCATCGCCGGCGACATCGTCCTCGGCTCGAACGGCACGGCGGTGACCTCGTCGGCGACGCTGACGTTCGGCGTCGACAACTCCGCGCCGAGCATCGTGGCGCCGACGGCCGCCATCGCGCGGCCGCTCACGGGGGGCGCGCGCCAGCAGCGGTAGCACGCAGTCGCTGCGACACGCGCTCGCGTCACGAGACGCGACGGGGCGGCGCCGAACCGGCGCCGCCCCGTCGTGCGTTCACCCCCAGAAGAATGCCGCCGCGATCATCGCGTACAGGCAGAGCAGCGCGACGCCCTCGAGCCAGATCGACTCGCCGTCGGACACGATGAGCGCCGTCACGCCGACCGTGAGGCCCAGCGCGGCGACGAGGAGCGGCGGCAGCACGAGCGTGAGCGGCGCCGGCGCGATGACGAACGACGCGAGCACGAGCACCGGCGTGAGCGCGAGCGCGACCTGCAGCGCGGAGTTGAGGATCACGCTGAGCGCGTAATCGGGCTTGTTCTGCGCCGCGAGCTTGATCCCGACGACGTTCTCCACCGCGTTGCCGGCGATGGCGACGACGACGAGCCCCGTGAACCCTTCGGTGAGCCCGATGGCCTTCGTGGCCGGAAGCAGCGCGTCGACGAACCACTCCGACGCGAGCGCCGCGGCGAGGCCGGCGGCGCCGAGCACGACGAGCGACTGCCCGATCGGCCACGCGTGCTCCAGCTCGGTCTTCGCGTCGGGGTTCGCAGCGACCATCGCCGGATTCGCCTTCAGCGAGAACGGGAGGCTGCACGCGAACAGCACGAGCAGCACGACGGCGCACGCCGCGCTCAGCGTGGCCTCGTGCGCCTGCGCCGGCGTGTGCAGCACGTGCGCGAGCGTGGGCACCGCGAGCGCGGCGACGGCGAGGACGAGCATCGTCGCCACCATGCGCGGCGTCTCCGTCGGGAACCGCTGCGTGCCGTGCCGCAGCCCGCCGACGAGGATCGCGAGGCCGAGCACGAGCAGCGTGTTCGCGAGCACCGCACCGACGAGCGCCCCGCGCACGACGTCGACGAGCCCCGCGCGGAGGCTGAACAGGCAGATGAGCAGCTCGGGGAGGTTGCCGAACGCCGCCTGCAGCATCCCGGTCGCGCCCGGACCGAGGCGATGCCCGAGCTGCTCGGTGGCCGCGCCGACGGTCGCGGCGAGCAGCGACAAGGCCGCCGCCGCCGCGACGAACGCCGGCACCTCGCCGACGTCGGCGTGCGCGGTGAACGCCGCGAGCCCGGTGGCCGCGGCGGCGCCGCCGAGGGTGCCGATCTCAGCGCGGGAGAACTGGATCTTCATCGGTGACGGCGGTGCAAGGTGGAAGATGCGAGGTGAACGGCGCCGTGCGCGGCGCGGGCGGTACTGCGCGGGCGATGCGGCGCGATGAAACGCAAGCGACGCTCACACCGCGGCACTGCGCCGTACCGCGTGGTTCGACGGTGTGAGACGCCGCGCGCGCAGCACCGCGCGGAATCGCCCGCGCAGCATCGCCGGCGAAGTGCGCGGCGCGGTGGGCGCCCGTGATCAAGGAGCGAGCCACTCGTCCCTATGCTCAGCGACGAACGCGTCGTCCGTCAGCTCGGGGTACGTGCGCAGCACGCGGTCGATCTCCGCGCTCTGGCCGGGCGACAGCCGCTCGCGCGGGTTCAGCGTCCAGGTGCCGCGCAGCAGCCCCTGGCGGCGCAGCACCTCGTGAATGCCGGGCAGGCAGCCGGCGAACCCGTTGCGCGGGTCGAACAGCGCGCCGTTCGCGTCGGTGAGCGCGGCGCCGAGCGTGAGCCACTCCGCGCCTAACGGCTCGCCCGACGTCGCCGCGGCGCGCGCGCGCTCGAGCAGCTCGACCGCGCGGCGCGTCCACACCGCCCACTGGCCGAGCAGCCCGCCGACGATGCGCCGCGCGACGCGACGCCCGCCGACCACGGCGGGGAAGGGCGTCAGCAGGTCGGTCACGATGCTGTCGTCGTTGCCGGTGTACAGCGCGACGTCGTCGCGTCCCGACTCGGCGACCGCGCGCACGACGTCGATCGTGCGGTAGCGATCGAACGGCGCGATCTTGATCGCGACCACGCCGGGGATCTCGACGAACTCGCGCCAGAAGCGGTAGCCCAGCTCGCGCCCACCGACCGCGGGCTGCAGGTAGAAGCCGAACAGCGGCAGCACCTCCGCCACGGCGCGGCAGTGGCGCACGAGCGCGTCGTCGGTCGCGTCGCCGAGTGCGGCGAGGCTGAGGAGGCCCGCATGGTAGCCGAGCGACGCGGCGACGCTCGCCTCGTGCACCGCCTGCCGCGTGTCGCCGACGATCCCCGCGACGCGCACGAACGGCCGCGCCGCGGTGCCTAACGCCGCGGCCGCGGTCTCCGCCGCGAGCTCCAGCACGGCGCGATAGAGCCCCACCGCCGGGTCGTGGATCTCGAACTGCGTCGTGTGCACGCCGACCGCGATGCCGCCCGCGCCGGCGGCGACGTAGTAGCGCGTGAGCGCGCGCTGGTGGCGCTCGTCGAGCGTGCGCGTCGGCGTGAGCGCAAGCGGATGCGCGGGGATGACCTGACCCGCCAGGAGGTGCTGGCGCAGCTGCATCACGCCGCGTCAGAACTTCCCATCGCGGACCTCGAACTTCGTGGGCTTCTCGAGCGTCGGGTTTCCCGCGCCGAGCCATGCCGCCACCCAGTCCATGAGCCGCCCGCTCGGCACCGTCGGGGGACCGAACAGGCGCTGCGCGAGCGTCGTGTCGCTGAGCAGCGCGTCGGGCGCGGTCATGCCGACGAACCGCGGCTGGCGGCGCCACTGGCGCGCCACGCGACGCGCGATCTCCGTCACCGGCACCGCCTCCGGGCCGGTCACGTTGATCACGAACGCCGGCACGTCCGCGCGCGCGAGGCACTGCAGCGCCTGCGCCGTCGCGTCGCCCTGCCAGATGAAGTTCACCCACCCGTTGCGCACGTCCACCGGCTCGCCGCGCTGCACGCGCCGCGCGACGTCCACGACGACGCCGTAGCGCAGGTCGACGGCGTAGCTCAGACGCACGATGGCGAGCGGCGTCCGGTGGCGGTCGCACACGTACTCCAGCACGCGCTCGCGCCCGACGCACGAGTTGGCGTACTCGCCCAACGGCGTGAGCGCGTGGTCCTCCGCCGCGCCGCGCCCCGGCGCCGGCGTGTTCGGGTACACGTTGCCGGTGCTGAACGCGACGAGGCGCGACCCCGCATACCGCTCGGCGACGAGGCCGGGAAGGAACGTGTTGATCCCCCACGTGCGCGACGGCGCGTCGCTCGTGCCGAACTTCTGCCCCGCCATGTAGATCACCGACGGCGCATCCGGGAGCGCGGCGAGCGCGCGCGGGTCCGCGAGGTCCGCCGCCACCGTGACGACGCCGGCCGCCTCGAGCGCGGCGCGCGTCGCGCCGTCACCGAAACGCGACACGGCGACCACGCGCCGCGCCGCGTGCACGCCCCCCAGCTCGTCGAGCGCGCGGCGCGTCATGCGCGCGAGCGAGGGCCCCATCTTGCCCCCCGCGCCGAGCACGAGGACGTCGCCGCCGTAGCGACCGAGCACCGCGCGCACGCCGGCGGTCGGGCGCGACAGCCGCTCCTCGAGATCCTCGACGGTGAGCGGCGGCGCCGAGTCGTCGGCGGCGGGGGCCGTCATGCGCCGTTCACGCCACGCCGCTCGGCGCCGTGTCGGTGGGCTCCGCGGCGTGCGCGTTAGGCGGCGTCGGCGCCCCCGCCAGCTCGTCGCGCAGCTGGCGTCGCGTCTCGTCGATGAGCGCGCGCACGCGGTTGCGCAGCGCGGGCACGTCGCGCGGGCCCATCCCCGCCGTCTCGATCGGCGGCAGCACGCGGCACCCGGCGACGGCGCGGTTCACGCGGAACGAGTGCTTCGCCATGGCGTCGCGCGTGCCGGCGATCGCGATCGGCAGGATGGGCACCTGCGCGTCGACGGCGAGCGAGAACGCGCCGCCCTTGAACTGCAGCAGCTCGTCGTTAGGCGACCGCGTGCCCTCGGGGAAGATCATCACCGAGACGCGCTTCCCGAGCCGATCCTTGCACTGGGCGAGCGCGTCGAGGCCGCTGTCGCGGTCGCCGCGCACGACCGGGATGTCGCCGGCCATGCGCATCATCCACCCCATCACCGGGATGTTGAAGATGGTCTTCTTCGACAGCCACTTCATCTCCCACGGGAGATAGCAGAGCAGCATGATGTCGGCGTACGACTCGTGGTTCGCGACCGCGACGTACGGGCGGCGCGGATCGTCGATGCGCACGCCGGAGACGCGGATGCGCCACCACGGATTCGCCGCCGCGGCGGCCTTGCCGAGCAGCCGGAACCAGCGCCCGACCGCGTAGCGCCCGGGGTCGAACGGCGCCGTGGCGGCGAAGATCACGCACGCGACGGGAAAGCCGAGCAGGACGATGAGAACCCAGGCGGTCCACACCCAGGCGGAGACGAGCCGTTGCATGGCCGAAAACTTAACACCTGCGTGGCTACGCAGCGGCCTGTCTAGCATACCGCTTCAGGCGCTCCACCATGGCGTTCAGCCCCACCTCGCGCGCGTTGAGTCCCATGCCGGTCATGAGGCGGCGCACGTAATCGGCCGGGATGGCGAGCGTGACCTCGGGCGGCTGGTCGTTGATCGCCTGGAACGTGACCGCGAGGACGGCGGCGATCGTCGGCGACTGGCGCACGTTCACGTCGGCGTAGAAGTGCAGCGTGCCGTCGGCGCGCTTCTCGGGAAAGATGTCGACGCGCGTCTGGCACTCGGGCACGTTGAACGCCGCGCGGTCGAGCGCCGCGAATCGCTCCGGCAGCGGCTCGAGCTTCTTCGCGTACGACACGAGCGCCTGCATCTTCTCCTCGCGCCCGAGAGCGGCGAAGCGGTCGAGCGTGCGCGTGATGCTGGGGGGCAGGGCGGTTTCCGTCATCGCCGAAAGCTAGCGGCATTCGACGGGCCGCGGCTCCGGGTCGCGGGCCGGATCCGCCTCACGCGGAGGCGCGGAGCACGCGGAGAACTTCGACTGCTGTCGGTGTTCTCCGCGGCCTCCGCGTCTCCGCGTGAGGCAACTCAGCGCGTGTCTGGCGGACGGACCGCGGGTCGGACGGCGTTCGCGGGCGTCTTCGGCGGATCGGACGCGGCGGGGCGGCGCGACGGCGGCGCGGGGGACGATGCGCGGCGGACCTTCACCGGTGGCGCCCGGTCGATGTCGAGCGAGAGGACGCCGCCCGCGGCCGCGCGCACGCGGAGCCCGTCGCTCGCCGCGAACACGCCGAGCGCGCGTCCCGTCTCGACCTTCGCGCCGAGCCTAACGCCCTTCGTGAGCTCGCGGTTCATCGCCCGCTCGGCGCGGGCGCGCGCGGAGTCGACGAGCGCCGTGACGGGAAAGACCGCGCGCTCGCGCAGCGCGTCGCGGAACGCGTCGTGGCCCACCTGATCCGCGCCGCGCACGAGCAGCGACGCGTCGGCCACCGCGTAGTCGAGATCGGGGACGTGCAACGTGCCGGAGGCATGGTCGTACACCGGGCGTCCGGCGAGCACGAGGCGCGCGTCGACGTCGCCGGCGAGGCGGAGCGCGAGCCCGACGCGCCCGCCGCGCGCGCCGAACACGCGTGCCTCGCGCACCGTGACCGTGTGCCCCGAGCGCGTGAACGTGCGCCCGACGAGCTGGCGGCCGAGCATGCGCGTGGCCTGGTCGTAGTCGAGCACCGCCTCGAGCAGCAGGTGGAGCGAGCTTCCGCGTTCGGCGGCCTTCGGCCCGCTCGGCGTGAAGTTCGGGAGCGCGACCGTCGACGACTCGGGACGCGGGCCGCTCAGCAGGCGCGGGCGCGCGGCGAGCGCCACGGGCGCGATCACCGCGCCGTCGCCGGCGCGCAGCGATCCGACGCTCACCGCCTCGGGACGGAGCTGCAGCCACATGTTGCCGCCGACCTTGATCGGGCGGGCGAGCTGCGCCCACCACTTCTCGACACGCGACTTCAGATCGAGCTTCGCGATGCGCTCGTCGAGCAGCGCCGCCTTGCCGTCGAGCAGCTTCTGCACCGCGTCCACGACCCGGTCGGTGAGGTCGACGTTCAGCACCGTCATCTTGCACTTGTCGCGCGGCTCGTCGCTCGCCGGCGCGACGGTCGGCACCTGCGTGTGCGCCCGCAGCGTCCAGTCGGGGGCGAGCTTCACCGTGGAGGTGAGCGTGACGCGCAGCCGCGGCGCGTCGCCGCCGATGCCGCACGAGCCGCCGAGCGACGGGCCGATCGGCGGCTTGAGCCAGCCGCGCGCGTGATACGTGACGACCGACGACACGGTGACCGTGCTGCCGCGCACCGAGACGTCGAACGGCGTGCGCTCGGCGACGAACGCGTAGGAGAGGCGGTCGTGGCCGGGGACTTTGCGACGGTCGTCGAGGTTGCCGACGGTGCGCGGCACCGCGCGCTCGAGCGCCCCGATGGCGGGCCCGAGCTCGTACCGGATCGGGACTTCGACGAGCGACGGGTCGAGCTCGGGGATCGTGTCCACGAACGTGTCGGCGGCACCCGGCGTCCCCTGGGCGGGCGTCGCCTTGCCACGGTCGCGCCCGCAGCCGGCCGCGAGGCACGACGCCGCGGCGCATGCGAGCGCGACGGCCCACGTCCTGCGGCAGACGGCGCCGCCCCGCGAGGGGGCGCCGCCGTCACCTGCCGGGACCACGAGCACGCCGAGGAGATCGCCCATGCCGACACGTACCGCCACCGCCGTCTGGGAAGGACGGCTGCGCGACGGGAGAGGAGTGTTCAACGTGGAGAGCGGCGCCATCGCCGGGGACTACTCGTTCGGCTCACGCTTTGGTCATGGAGGAGGAAGCAATCCCGAGGAGCTGCTCGCGGCCGCGTCGGCGGCCTGCTACAGCATGGCGCTCAGCGCCGCGCTCGAAAAGGCCGGCATGCTGCCCGAGCGCGTCGAGACGCGCGCCGCCTGCACGATCGATCAGCACGACGCGGGGTGGCGCATCACGCGCATGCGCCTCACCGTCCACGCGCGCGTCCCCGGCGGCGACCGCGACCAGTTCAAGGACTGCGCGGAAGCGACGGCGAGCGAGTGCCCGGTGTCGAAAGCGCTGCTGGGGAACCTGGAGATCGAGGTGGACGCGCGACTGGAAGAGTGAGCGGGGAGCGTGGAGCGAACGGGCACTCCACGCTCTACGCTCCCCGCTCCACGCTCCCTGCACGCGCTGTGCTCAGCACCACCGGCGGCAGCGGCTTGTTGAGCGCCACGCCTTCCACCGCGAGCCGGCGCAGCAGCGCGAGGTAGATGCGCTGCTGCATGTCCATGTAGACGCCGTAGTCGCCCGTCGTCACGAAGTATACGGTCTCCACGCCGAGCGTCGCGTCGCTGCCGATGGACGCCACGTGCGAGCGGTCGAAGCGCGCCTTCTCCTCCGCGGTCACGATCTCGCGCACCAGCGCCGGCACGCGCTCGAGCCGGTCGGGGGGCGTGTCCGCGGCGAGCGTGAGCGTGAACGTCACGCGGCGCTCCATCTGGCCGCGGTAGTTGCGGATGCGCGACTTCAGCAGATCCGCGTTGGAGAAGACGAGCGTCTCGCCGGTGAGCGCGCGCAGCCGCGTCGTCTTCAGCCCGATGTCCTCGACCGTGCCGTTGAAGTTGTCGACCGCGATCGCGTCGCCGATGACGAACGGCTTGTCGAGCGCGATCGACAGCGACGCGAACAGGTCGCCGAGGATGCTCTGCACCGCGAGCGCGACGGCGACGCCGGCAATGCCGAGTCCCGTGACGAGCGCGGTGATGTCGATGCCGAACGCGTTCAGCGCGAGCAGCAGGATCACCGTCCATAGCGCCCCGCGCGCGAGCAGCCCGAGGACGTTGAGCGTCGCCAGGCTCGCCTTGTCCTGCTTCGCGCGGCGGTTCGTGGTGCGGTGCACCCACAGCGTGATGCCACCGGATCCCCAGCTCGCGAGCTGCAGCAGGAACGCGAGCCGGATCCCGGTGTCGAGCACCGCCTCGACGTTCGGCGAGAGCGCGAGCCCCGCGTGCAGTCCCGCCGACAGCGCGACGGCGAGCAGGAATGCGACGCTCGTGCGCCGCAGCGCGCCGAGCACGATGTCGTCGATCGGCGACGCGGTGCGCTCGGCGAACCGCTCGAGGCGTCGGATGGCGAGCCGCCGCACGAGGACGAGCACCACCCACACGCCTGCCATGACCGCGAGCGCGATCAGCCAGTCGGCGACGGGATTGCCGTAGTACCGTCGTTCGAGAAACCGAGGGAGCTGGACCATGGCGCTAATGATAGCGAGGCCCGATACCCTCTCGGGTCAGGCGGTGCGGCGTTTGACCTCCCACTGCGTGAGCGCGTCGCACGCATCGCAGTTGCCGCAGCGCCAGTCGCCCTCCACGTCCTCGCCGAAGTACTCCAGGATGAACCGCGTGCGGCACCGCGCCGTCTGCGCGAAGTCGATCACCGCCTGCAGCTTCGCCTGGTCGCGCGCGCGCCGCTCCTCGTAGTCGGTGAGGTCCGCGCTGAGGTCCACCTGCGTGAGGCGATCGCCGAGGCGCTCCCACTTCATGCCGCGGTGCTCGCGCACCTTGCCGTGGCGCTTCAGCAGCATGAGCGCGATGCGCGCCTTGCGCCGCGGCACGCCGCTCCGCTCCGCGAGCTCGTCGAGGGACACCGGCTCGCGCATCGGATACGACTCGAGGACGATCGCGACCTTCGCCGCCTCCTCGACCTCGGGGTACTTGCCGCCGAGGAAGTAGCTCTGGATGCGACGGTCCTCCACGCGGTAGAGCAGCGTGCACGTCGCCGGCAGTCCGTCCCGTCCCGCGCGGCCCGCCTCCTGGTAGTACGCCTCGACCGAGCCGGGGAAGTGGTAGTGCGCGACGAAGCGGATCTCCTGCTTGTCGATGCCGAGCCCGAACGCGTTCGTCGCCACCATCGCCTTCAGCTCGTCGTTCATGAAGGCGTCCTGCGCCGCCTTCCGCTCCGCCGGCGCGAGCTTGCCGTGGTAGAGCGCGAACGTGTGCTGTCGCCAGTACTTCTCGCGGAGCTGCTCGTGCAGCCGCTCGGCTTCCTTGATCGTCGCCACGTAGATGACGCCGGTGCCGGGCGTGCTCTCGATGATGTCGTACAGCGCTTGGTCCTTCACCGCGTTGTTCACCGTGCGCTTCACCTCGAAGCGCAGGTTCGGGCGCGCGAAGCCGGTGATCGTCACGTGCGGGTCGCGCATGCCGAGCTGCCGGATGATGTCGGCGCGGACCTCGGCGGTGGCGGTCGCGGTGAGCGCGAGCACCGGCGGGCGGCCCAGGCGCTGCACGATGGAGCCGAGCGTGAGGTAGTCGGGGCGGAAGTCGTGTCCCCACTGGCTCACGCAGTGCGCCTCGTCGACGACGAACAGGCTCACCGTGCGCGAGAGCAGCGTCTCGAAGAAGTCGCGGTCCTTGAACCGCTCCGGCGTGACGTAGAGGATGTCGCCGCCGCCCTCGGCGAGCGCGCGCTCGGTGTCGCGCGTCTGCTTCGTCGTCAGGTGCGAGTGCACGGCGAGCGCGTCGACGCCCTGCGCGACGAGCTTGTCCTGCTGGTCCTTCATGAGCGCGATGAGCGGGCTCACGACGACCGTTAGGCCAGGGAGGATCAGCGCCGGGAACTGGTAGATGAGCGACTTGCCGCTCCCGGTGGGCATCACGACGAGCGCGTCGTGCCCGCGGAGCGCGGCCTGGATCGGCTCGAACTGGCGGTACTGGAAGTCGTCGAAGCCGAAGCGCTCGGCCAGGATCTTTCGGGCGCGCGCGCGGGTGAGCTCTCGCGAGAGCCCACCGCCCGGCGTCTGGGCGTCCGTCGAGGTCATGGGTTCAGCCGGGGCAGGATCCGGGCCGCCCTGCCGCGCCGCGACGCGTCGTCGTGGGGCCGCCTGGCAGCGGGCTTGCAATTCGGGTGGCAGGGCGGCCGGCGCACGTCGGCGAGCCGAGCGTTGCAATCACCGGAACGAGAGGGGACCGATGGCGGAGATCCGCGTCGAACCGAAGCGGCGGAGCCTGGCGTGGCTCTGGGTGCTCCTGCTGCTCATCGTGGCCGCGGCCGTGGCCTGGTACTTCATGTATTACAACCGCACGTCCTGAATCGGAGGAGACGCCATGGCACGAGCCGAGGAGTCGCGCGGCCTGCGCGACGAGGCCAACGTCGGGCCCGACCCGCGCCGCGCGCGCGAGCTGCGCCCGCTGCGGGATCTGAAGTGGAAGGTGGCCGACGGAGAGCCCGACATTCGCGGCTGGTCGGTGTTCGCGTCGACGGGGCGCGAGCTCGGGGTGGTGCACGACCTGCTCGTCGACACCGAGGCGGGCGAGGTCGTGATGCTCGACGTCGACCTGAAGCGCGACGATCGGCACACGCTCGCCCCGCTGCGCGCGGCGTGGATCGACCGCGGCACGAAGCGCGTCGTCGTCGACGCGCGCGAGCTCGGCGCGGCCGACACGCTCCCCGCGCTCCCGCGCGAGGGCGCGCTGAGCGACGCCGACATGTCGCGGTTCAACGACGAGTACGTGCGCGCCTACGGCGATCGCGGCTACGAGCGCGACCGCGAGTACCGCCTGCGCCGCGGCGACGACGAGCTGCGCTTCGGCTCGCGCGGCGGTGACCTGCACAGCGACGTCGTGGAGCCGCGCGACGAGCGCGATGTGCGCGACACGCGCGGCACGCCGCGTCGCCTGCTCGACGAGTCCACGTCGCTCGGCGCGACGGGCGGCGCGGCGATGGGCGCGGCCGCCGTCGGCGGCGCGCACGCGGTGTCCGACGAGGGGAAGACGATCAACCGCGAGCTCGCCGACCTGCCGCGCGATGGCCGGCGCGACGTGAACCGCGATGCGCAGCTCGCGAACGCCGTCGAGGCGGACGCGGCGCGCCGCGAGCGCGAGCTGCGCGACGCCGAACGGCGCGGCGCGCGGCTCGGCGACGAGCCGGTGGAGGATCCGATGCTCGCCGAGCGCGAGATCGATCCGCGCGAGCTCGATGCCCGCGTGCGCATCGACGAGGGCGCCACGGTTGACGAGAAGGCGCCGGTCGGCGGCGTCCGCTACGACTCGCCGAACTACCCGCGGCACAGCTACGGGACGCTCGAGGAAGAGGAGCGCGCCGATCGCATCGATCGCGACGAGCGCATCGTCTCGCGCCGCCCGTGGGTGGACGACGCCCGCGAGACGCCGGCGGAGCGCCGTGCCGACGAGATCGAGCGGAACGTGCACTACCGGCGCGCGGACGACGCTCGGCCGTGATGCCGGGCTAGACTCCACGTACGCGTTTCTGGAGGACTGAAGAAGGACTGAAGGAGGACTGAAGAAGGACCAACAACACCGTTGGAGTTCTCCTTCTTCAGTCTCTCTTCAGTCCTTCTTCAGTCCCCCACGAGATTCGTACGTGGAGTCGTGAACGGCGCACCGCCGCGCCCACCCGTTAGAATTCGGTCATGCTGATCAGGCGCCCCGACGACATCCCGTCGTCCGAGATCACCCCGGAGTCTCTCTACGTCGACCGCCGGCGGTTCATCGCCGCCGCGGGGTTCATCGGCGCCGGCGCGCTGCTGGGCTGCGATCGCGGCACGCGCGAGGCCGACGCCGCGCAGCTCGAGGATCAGCCGGCGTCGCGCGACGAGGTCACGAAGTACGACGACGCGACGGGCTACAACAACTACTACGAGTTCGGCACCGACAAGGAGGACCCGAAGGCGAACGCGGGCTCGCTCCGCACGCGGCCGTGGTCCGTCGCCGTCGAGGGGATGGTGAAGCGCCCCGCGACGTGGGCGTTCGACGACCTGCTGAAGGGGCTCGCGCCGCAGGAGCGTGTCTATCGCCACCGGTGCGTCGAGGCGTGGTCGATGGTGATCCCGTGGCTCGGCGTGCCGCTCGCCGACGTGCTGCGCAAGCTCGAGCCGCTGCCGTCGGCGAAGTACGTGGAGTTCACCACGCTGTTCGACCCGAAGCAGATGCCCGGGCAGCGCAGCGGCGTGCTCCCGTGGCCCTACGTCGAGGCGCTACGGATGGACGAGGCGATGCACCCGCTCACGCTCCTCGTCACCGGCATGTACGGCAAGACGCTGCCGAACCAGAACGGCGCGCCGCTCCGCCTCGTCATCCCGTGGAAGTACGGGTTCAAGGGCGCGAAGTCGATCGTGAAGATCCGCCTGACGGACAAGCAGCCGAGCACCACCTGGAACGTCGCGGCGCCCGACGAGTACGGGTTCTACGCGAACGTGAACCCCGAGGTCGACCACCCGCGCTGGTCGCAGGCGAAGGAGCGCCGCGTCGGCGAGTTCGGGCGGCGCGCCACGCTGCCGTTCAACGGCTACGCGGCGCAGGTCGCGTCGCTGTACGCCGGCATGGATCTGCGGCGGAACTTCTGAGTGACCGCTCGCTCTCCGAGCGTCGACGTCGCACGCGGAGCCGCGGAGGGCGCGGAGAACGGCAGGAGCGGCGGTCCTCCGCGTCCTCCGCGGCTCCGCGTGCGCTCCGGATCGTTAGGCAGCTTCCTCGGCACGCGTCGAGCGCGACTCGTCGTGTGGCTCCTCGGCGCGCTCCCCGCGCTGTGGCTCGCGTGGCAGCTCTGGCGGGCGTGGAACGGCGAGCCGCACACGCTCGGACGTGAGCCGGTGAAGGGCCTCGAGCACGCGACCGGCGACTGGACCATCCGCTTCCTCGCCGCGACGCTCGCCGTCACGCCGCTGCGGCAGCTCACGGGATGGAACTGGCTCGCGCGCTACCGGCGCATCCTCGGGCTGCTCGCGTTCGGCTACGCGTGCACGCACCTGACCACGTACGCGGTGCTCGACCTCGAGCTCGACCTCGGCGAGGTGGCGCACGAGATCGTGAAGCGCCCCTATCTCGTCGTCGGCTTCACGGCGTGGCTGCTGCTCCTGCCGCTCGCCGTCACGAGCACCACCGGATGGATCCGCCGACTCGGCGGCAAGCGGTGGGACCGGCTGCACGCGGCGGTGTACGCCGTCGTCGCGTTAGGCCTCGTCCACTTCTGGTGGAGTCAGAAGAAGGACAAGTCGGACCCGCTCGCGTGGGCGCTCGTGTTCGCGGTGCTGTTCGCGTGGCGGGCGTGGCGCGCCGTCGTCAGACGTCGAGATCGAGGTCGGTGACCAGCGGGAAGTGGTCGGACGCCGCCTTCCCGTGCGCGACGTCGAGCAGCACGTCGCAGCGCCGCAGACGTGGCGCGTAGCGCTCGGGGGTGAACAGGTAGTCGAACCGCGTGTGCGGATCCCAGGTGGGGAACGTGTACCCGTCGTCGTGCGGGTGCAGCACGCGGTACGCGTCGACGTAGCTCGCCTGGAGCATTACCCCGATCGTGTCGCGCGCGATGTCGCGGCCGCTCATCCACACCATCGCCTGGATCCAGCGCGGCAGCTTCGCGGCGTTCAGTGGTGCGCCCGGCGCGAGCGCGTTGAAGTCGCCGGCGATGACGTGGAAGCCGTGCTGATGCTCGCGGATGGAGTGCAGCAGCGCGCGGATCTCGTGCACGCGGCGGCGCTCGCTCCACTTCGAGAACCACGCGTTGAGGTGCAGCCCGTACACGCGTCCGACGTCGCCCGGCAGCACGAGCTCGATGAACGCGTGCCGCGCGCCGCGCGGGTGGTACCACGCGTGTCCGGCGAGCGGCGTGCGGCTCAGGAAGCCGGTGGAGTAGCCGGGCCGCGACGCCGAGTACGGCATGTGGGTCACCTCGGCCAGGCGTGCGACGACGCGCGGATCCGTCGCCTCCTGCAGCACGACGACGTCCGCCGCCGCGTCGCGGATGACCGCGGCGAGCGCGTCCTCGCGGCCGGTGCCGCCGTACCGGATGTTGTAGCTCAGCAGGCGGAGCGTCACGGCTCAGGGCGGGCCCAACAACGGCAGTGAGTCGAGCTCCGGCAGAGACGCGCGCGGGGTATCGGCGGCAGGCGCGCCGCCCTCGAACGACTGTCCGTCCTGCCGCTCGATGAGCACGAGATACGGCTGGTTCATCGTCACGTCGCGCACGTACTGCACGAAGTCCGTCGTGGCCTGGATGTTCACCGGCCGCCCCGCGAGCTCGCACAGCTTCTCGCGCAGCGGCTTCAGCGCGGGCGCCGCGTCGGGGTGGTCCTCGCCCATCGGCACCGAGTGGATGGCGGGGATGTGGAACGAGTCGTACAGCTTCACCATATCGCCGCCGACGAACGTCAGGTCGACGTCGCTCGTACCCGGCCCGTCCGCGTCGAACGGCTGACCCCCTTTCGCGCGATGCCCGGTCACCGAGCTGCCGCGCACGATCACCGCGACCTCTGGCGTGATCGCCGAGCGTACGGTCTCCACGAACGTGTCGAACTTCCCGCGGTCGCCGCCGAACACGCGTTCGATGAAGCGGTTGCACGACTCGGGATCGGTGAGCGCGGGGCCGCGCGCGGAGAGTGGGTCGGTCATCGTCGGTGAAGAATCGTGGAACAGAGTGCGCCGCGAGAGCGCACGGCGCATGCCGCGCTCGACGGCAGGTCGACCGGGAGGCATCGAGGGCGCGGTTAGATTCGCCGCATGCCGAGCCAGTCGACTGCCGGGAATGTCACGTACGACGCGTTCGCGATCACCGCCCCCGGGCTCGCCCCGCTCGCCGCCGACGAGCTGCGCGCGCTCGGCGTCGTTCCACGCGACGTCGACGCGAGCGGCGTGTCGTTCGACGCGACCGCGGAGCAGCTGTGGGCGGCGAACCTGTGGTGCCGCACCGTGAGCCGCGTCGTCGTGCGGCTGGCCGAGTTCCACGCGACGTCGTTCCACGAGCTCGAGCGTCACGCGCGCAAGGTCGCGTGGGAGCGCGTCACCGCGCCGGCGCGCGCGGTGCGGCTGCGCGTCACGTGCCGCAAGTCGCGCCTCTATCACTCCGACGCCGTCGGTGAGCGAGTGGCCGACGCGATCGCGCGCCGCGTCGGCGGTGCCGGCGGATGGCAGGCGGCGCACGACGACGAGCACGAGTCGGACGACGACGGGCAGCTGTTCGTCGTGCGGCTGTTCCACGACCGCTGCACGGTGAGCGCCGACAGCTCCGGCGCGCTGCTCCATCGGCGCGGCTACCGCGAGGCGCTCGCGAAGGCGCCGCTGCGCGAGACGCTCGCCGCGGCCGCGCTCCTCGCCGCGCGCTGGGATCCGACGACGCCGCTCGTCGACCCGATGTGCGGCTCCGGCACGATCCCGATCGAGGCGGCGCTGCTCGCGCGCCGCATCGCTCCCGGCCGCCAGCGGCGGTTCGCGTTCGAGGCATGGCCCGACTTCGAGCCCGCGCGGTGGCGCTCGCTGCTCGCGCGCGCCGACGCCGAGTCGCTGCCGGCGGCGCCGGCTCCGATTCACGCGTCCGACCGCGACGCCGGCGCGGTGCGCGCCACCGCCGAGAATGCGGCGCGCGCGGGCGTCGCGGCCGACGTGCACGTCGATCGACGTCCGCTCTCCGCGCTCGCGCCGCCCGAGAGGCCCGGCTGGGTCGTGACGAACCCGCCCTACGGCAAGCGCGTCGGCGAGACCGACACGCTCGGCGCGCTCTACGCGCGACTCGGCGAGGTGCTCCGTGAGCGCTGCGAGGGGTGGACGGCGGCGCTCGTCTCGGCCGACGCGCAACTCGAGCGGCGCGTGGGGCTGCGGTGGCACGAGGTGCTGCGCACGACGAACGGCGGCATCCCGATCCACGTCGTCGCGGCCACCGTGCCCGACCAGCGCTAAGCAGCCGTCCGCGCTTCGCTACAGTCGAGAACGCTGTTGGCAGCGTTCTTGCACGACGGGAGGGCAAACATGTGTGGCGCTCACCGGGCCGGCATGCCCCCGATGCCGGCCCCGGAGCGCATCCCCTGGCACCGGCACACCGCCGGTGCCGCGCCCGCATCAACTCCACGCCGGTCCTCCGGACAGGATCCCCTCGTGCGCGCTGGCGACAACGACCTTCCGAAGAACGCCACTTCCAGCGAATCCTCGCGCTCCCGCCGCGGACGCGTCTCCCGCTCGGCGACCCAGCGGGCCGCCGCCGAGCGGCCGACGGAGATGCCGGTGGACGTCGAGCCGGCGCCGCGTCCCAGGCGCGGGGGGCCGCGGCGCGACGCGCGGCGTCGAGCGGGGCCGTCGACGTCGATGCCGCGCTCCGCCACCGACGCCGCAGCGCGGGCGGCAACGGCAACGGCAACGGAAGCGGCGACGGGAACGGACGCGGGGGCACCGAGGACGTGGACCGGCTGCTCGATGCGCTGCTCGCGCTCCGTGACGGCGACTTCGAGTTCCGCCTCGGCCGCGCGAACGATCCGGGCTTCACGCCGATCTTCGACGCGTTCAACGAGGCCGCCGCGCTCCGCTCGGGGCTCACCGACGAGATCGTGCGCGTCGCGCGCACCGTCGGCCGCGAGGGGCTGCTCGGCGAGCGGGTGTCGCTCCCCGGCGCGCGCGGCGGCTGGGCGACGAGCGCCGACGCGCTGAACGCGCTCATCACCGACGTGCTCCAGCCGACCACCGAGGTCGCGCGCGTGCTGACGTCGGTGGCCGAGGGCGACCTGTCGCAGAAGATGGCGCTCGACATCTCGGGCCGATCCGTGCAGGGCGAGTTCCTGCGCATCGGCACGACGGTGAACCGGATGGTCGATCAGCTCTCGGCGTTCGCCTCCGAGGTCACGCGCGTCGCCCGCGAGGTGGGCACCGAAGGCGTGTTGGGCGGCCAGGCGCACGTCCCGGGCGTCGCCGGCACGTGGAAGGACCTGACCGACTCCGTGAACGCGATGGCGAGCTCGCTCACGAACCAGGTGCGCAACATCGCCGAGGTGACCACCGCGGTCGCGAAGGGCGACCTGTCGCGCAAGATCACGGTCGACGCGCGCGGCGAGATCCTCGAGCTGAAGAACACCATCAACACGATGGTCGATCAGCTCTCCGCGTTCGCGAGCGAGGTGACGCGCGTCGCGCGCGAGGTCGGCACGGAGGGGGTGCTCGGCGGCCAGGCCGTCGTGGAAGGCGTGAGCGGCACGTGGAAGGACCTCACCGACAACGTGAACGCGATGGCGAGCAACCTGACGAACCAGGTGCGCAACATCGCGGAGGTGACGACGGCGGTCGCGAACGGCGACCTGTCGCAGAAGATCACGGTGGACGTGAAGGGCGAGGTGCTCGAGCTGAAGGAGACCATCAACACGATGGTCGACCGACTCGGCACGTTCGCCGACGAGGTCACGCGCGTCGCCCGCGAGGTGGGCACCGAGGGACGGTTGGGCGGCCAGGCGCAGGTGCCCGGCGTCGCCGGCACGTGGCGCGACCTGACGGACTCCGTGAACTTCATGGCGTCGTCGCTGACGACCCAGGTGCGCAACATCGCACTCGTCACGACCGCCGTCGCGAACGGCGACCTGTCGCAGAAGATCACCGTCGAGGCGCGCGGCGAGGTGCTCGAGCTGAAGAGCACCATCAACCGCATGGTCGATCAGCTCAACTCCTTCGCCGGCGAGGTGACGCGCGTCGCCCGCGAGGTCGGCACGGAAGGCGTGCTCGGCGGACAGGCCAACGTGCCCGGCGTCGCCGGTACGTGGAAGGACCTCACCGACTCGGTGAACTTCATGGCCGCGTCGCTGACGACGCAGGTGCGCAACATCGCCGAGGTCACCACCGCGGTCGCGAACGGCGACCTGAGTCAGAAGATCACGGTGGACGTGCGCGGCGAGGTGCTGGAGCTGAAGAACACGATCAACCGGATGGTCGATCAGTTAGGCGCGTTCGCGAGCGAGGTCACCCGCGTGGCGCGCGAGGTGGGCACGGAGGGCGTGCTGGGCGGGCAGGCGAACGTGCCGGGCGTCGCGGGCACGTGGAAGGATCTCACCGACTCCGTGAACTTCATGGCGTCGTCGCTCACCACGCAGGTGCGCAACATCGCCGAAGTCACGACGGCCGTCGCGCGCGGCGACCTGTCGAAGAAGATCACCGTCGACGTGCGCGGCGAGATCCTCGAGCTGAAGTCCACGGTGAACACGATGGTGGACCAGCTCAACGCCTTCGCGAGCGAGGTCACGCGCGTCGCGAAGGAAGTCGGCACCGAGGGACGGTTAGGCGGCCAGGCGCAGGTGCAGGGCGTCGCCGGGACGTGGAAGGACCTCACCGACAACGTGAACCAGCTCGCCGGCAACCTCACCGTGCAGCTCCGCGACGTGAGCGGCGTCGCCACCGCGATTCAGAAGGGTGACCTGAGCCGCAAGATCACCGTCGAGGCGCGCGGCGAGGTGCTGCAGATCAAGGAAGTCATCAACACCATGGTCGACCAGCTCAACGCGTTCGCCGCCGAGGTCACGCGCGTGGCGCGCGAGGTGGGGAGCGAGGGTCGACTCGGCGGGCAGGCGAACGTGCCCGGCGTCGCCGGCACGTGGAAGGACCTCACCGACACGGTGAACTTCCTCGCCGGCTCGCTCACCGCGCAGGTGCGCAACATCGCCGAGGTCACGACGGCCGTCGCGCGCGGTGACCTGTCGAAGAAGATCACGGTGGACGTGAAGGGCGAGGTGCTGGAGCTGAAGAACACCATCAACACGATGGTGGACCAGCTCTCCGCGTTCGCCGCCGAGGTGACGCGCGTCGCGAAGGAGGTCGGTACCGAAGGCGTGCTCGGCGGCCAGGCGCGCGTCGAGGGCGTGAGCGGCACGTGGAAGGACCTCACGGACAACGTGAACGCGATGGCGAGCAACCTGACGAATCAGGTGCGCAACATCGCGTTCGTCACGACGGCCGTCGCGAACGGCGACCTCGGTCAGAAGATCACGGTCGAAGCGCGCGGCGAGGTGCTCGAGCTCAAGAACACGATCAACAACATGGTCGACCGCCTGCGCGTGTTCGCCGACGAGGTGACGCGCGTGGCGAAGGAAGTCGGCACGGAAGGTCGGTTAGGCGGCCAGGCGCAGGTGCAGGGCGTGGCGGGCACGTGGAAGGACCTCACCGACAACGTGAACCAGCTCGCCGGCAACCTGACCGTGCAGCTCCGCGACGTGAGCGCGGTCGCGACCGCTATCGCCCGCGGCGACCTGACGCGCAAGATCACGGTCGACGTGCGCGGCGAGATCCTGCAGATCAAGGACGTCATCAACACGATGGTCGACCAGCTCAACTCGTTCGCCGGCGAGGTGACCCGCGTGGCGCGCGAGGTGGGCACGGAAGGAAAGCTCGGCGGCCAGGCGAAGGTGGCGAACGTCGCCGGCACGTGGCGCGACCTCACGGACAACGTCAACACGATGGCGTCGAACCTGACCGGTCAGGTGCGCAACGTGAAGGACGTCACGATCGCCGTCGCGAACGGCGACCTGTCGCAGAAGATCACGGTGGAGGCGCGCGGCGAGGTGTTGGAGCTGAAGGAGACGATCAACGACATGGTCGATCGCCTCCGCGTCTTCGCCGACGAGGTCACGCGCGTGGCGAAGGAGGTGGGCACCGAGGGCAAGCTGGGCGGCCAGGCGCAGGTGCCCGACGTCGCCGGCACGTGGAAGGCGCTCACCGACAACGTGAACGCGATGGCGAGCTCGCTCACCGTGCAGGTGCGCGCCATCGCCGACGTGGCCACCGCCGTGACCCGCGGCGACCTGTCGCGGCAGATCACCGTCGAGGCGCAGGGCGAGGTCGATGAGCTGAAGCGCAACATCAACCAGATGATCGCGAACCTCCGTGAGACCACGGAGAAGAACCAGGAGCAGGACTGGCTGAAGACGAACCTCGCCAGGTTCTCGCGGCTCATGCAGGGGCAGAAGGACCTCGACTCCGTCGCGCGGCTCGTCATGAGCGAGCTCACGCCGCTCGTGCAGGCGCGGAGCGGCGCGTTCTACATGATGGAGAACGAGGAGGGGGTGCCGACGCTGCGTCTCATCGCGAGCTACGCGTTCAAGCAGCGCAAGCACCTGTCGAACGTGTGGCACATGGGCGAGGGGCTCGTCGGCCAGACGGCGCTGGAGAAGAAGCCGATCCTGCTCACGAACGTGCCGGACGACTACATCCAGATCACGTCCGGCCTCGGCGAGGCGCCGCCGCGCAACATCATCACGCTCCCCGTGCTGTTCGAGGGCGACGTGAAGGCGGTCGTCGAGCTCGCGAGCTTCCTGCCGTTCAACCAGATCCACCAGACCTTCCTCGATCAGCTGCAGGAGACGATCGGCGTCGTCCTGAACATGATCCAGGCGAACATGCGCACCGAGGAGCTGCTGCAGCAGTCGCAGAAGCTCACCACGGAGCTGCAGAGCCAGTCCGAGGAGCTGAAGCGGCAGCAGGAGGAGTTGAAGCGCTCCAACTCCGAGCTCGAGGCGCAGGCGAAGTCGCTGCGCGCGTCGGAGGAGCTGCTGCGCGACCAGCAGGAGGAGCTGCAGCAGGTCAACGAGGAGCTGGAGGAGAAGGCCGCGCTGCTCGCGGAGCAGAACAAGAAGGTCGAGCAGAAGAACAGCGAGGTCGAGGCGGCGCGGCAGGCGCTCGAGGAGAAGGCGTCGCAGCTCGCGCTGTCGTCGAAGTACAAGAGCGAGTTCCTCGCGAACATGAGCCACGAGCTGCGCACGCCACTCAACTCGCTGCTCATCCTCGCGCGGCTGCTCGCCGACAACAAGGAAGGGAACCTCTCGGCGAAGCAGGTGGAGTTCGCGCGCACGATCCTCGGCTCCGGCTCGGACCTGCTGAACCTCATCAACGACGTGCTCGATCTGTCGAAGGTCGAGGCGGGGAAGATGGAGGTGCATCCGCTCGACGTGCGCGTCGAGGAGGTGCGCGAGTTCGCCGAGCGCACGTTCCGCCCGCTGGCCGAGCAGAAGGCGCTCGACTTCTCGATCGACGTGCTGCCGGGGACGCCCGACTCGCTCGTCACCGATGGACAGCGGCTGAATCAGATCCTCAAGAACCTGCTGTCCAACGCGTTCAAGTTCACCGAGCACGGGAGCATCACGCTCACCGTGCGCCGCGCGGAGGGCGGGCGGCGCTTCGCGAACCGCGTGCTCGACACGGCGGACACGGTGCTCGCCTTCGCCGTGAAGGACACCGGCATCGGCATCCCGAAGGACAAGCAGCAGCTCATCTTCGAGTCGTTCCAGCAGGCCGACGGCGCGACGAGCCGCAAGTACGGCGGCACGGGGCTCGGGCTGTCCATCAGCCGCGAGATCGCGCGCCTGCTGGGCGGCGAGATCCGCGTCGAGAGCAAGCCGGGCGAGGGGAGCACGTTCACGCTGTTCCTGCCGTCGAACTACGTGGACCCGGACGCGGGACGCGGGGTGCCTAACGACAGCGGACCGCGCACGCGGCCGTCGGGGATCGGCGCGACGGGCCAGATCCGTCGGGTCGGCCGGGACTCGGGACTCGGGACTCGGGACTCGGGAGTCCGCAGCGCCGAGTCCCGAGTCCCGAGTCCCGAGTCCCGAGTCCCGAGTCCCGAGTCCCGAGCCGCGGCGGCGCCGACGATCGAGCAGGAGCCCGACGTCGACGACACGTTCGGCGACGACGAGGAGCTCGGCCGCCGCCTGGTCGACGGCCTCGAACGGCGCGCGCCGCTCGCGACCGACATCCCGAACCCCGTGCACGACGACCGCGACGAGATCCAGGAGGGCGACACCGTCGTCCTCGTCGTGGAGAACGACCTGAACTTCGCGTCGGTGCTGCTCGAGATGGCGCGCAGCAAGGGGTTCAAGGCGCTCGCGGCGCTCGACGGGCGCACCGGCGTCGACCTCGCCCACCAGTACCAGCCCGACGCCATCACGCTCGACATCGACATGCCGGGCGTCGACGGGTTCGCGGTGCTGGAGCGGCTCAAGGGGCACCCCGACACGCGCCACATCCCGGTGCACATCATCAGCGGCGTGAGCCGGCGCCACGAGGGGCTGAGCGCGGGCGCCATCGCGTACCTCGAGAAGCCCGTGAGCGCGGAGGCGCTGGAGGAGGCGTTCAACCGCATCGGGGAGTTCCTCGACAACCGCGTGCGGCGACTGCTCGTCGTCGAGGACGATCCGGCGCAGCGCGACGCGATCGTGTCGCTCATCGGCCACGAGGACGTCGAGATCACCGCGGTGGAGAGCGCGGAGGACGCGCTCGCGCGCCTCGGCGAGACCGACTTCGACTGCATGGTCGTCGACCTCGGGCTGCACGACATGAGCGGATTCGAGCTGCTCGAGCGCGTGAAGTCCGATCCGTCGCGGCGCGAGCTGCCGATCATCGTCTACACGGGGAAGGAGCTGAGCCCCGGCGAGGAGACGCGGCTCCGCAAGTACGCCGAGACGATCATCGTGAAGGACGTGAAGAGCCCGGAGCGGCTGCTCGACGAGACCGCGCTGTTCCTGCACCGCGTGGAGTCGACGCTTCCCGAGAACAAGCGCCGCATGCTGGAGCGGCTGCACACGGCCGACGCGGTGTTCCACGGCAAGCGCGTGCTCATCGTCGACGACGACGTGCGCAACATCTTCTCGCTCACGAGCGTGCTCGAGGAGCACGGCATGGAGGTCGCGTTCGCCGAGAACGGCAAGGACGCGATCGAGTGGCTCGACAAGTCGCCGCCGCCCGAGATCATCCTCATGGACGTGATGATGCCGGAGATGGACGGCTACGAGACGACGCGGGCGATCCGCGAGCGTCCCGACTGGCGGGCCATCCCGATCATCGCGCTCACGGCGAAGGCGATGAAGGGCGACCGCGAGAAGTGCATCGCGGCCGGCGCGAGCGACTACATCACGAAGCCGGTGGACACCGAGCAGCTGCTGTCGCTCATGCGCGTCTGGCTGTACCGATGAACCTCGTGAGTCCCGCGACGCTCCACGCTCCACGCTCCACGCTCGGCCAGTCGCCGGCGCGGAGTGAGCGTGGAGCGTGGAGCGTGGAGCGTGGAGGAACCGCATGACGTTACCGGCGGCTCCCACCCATTACGACCCGGCGCTCGAGCGCATCGAGATCGAGCTGCTGCTCGAGGCCGTGCATCGGCACTACGGCTTCGATTTCCGCGGCTACGCGTACTCGTCGCTCCGGCGCCGGGTGTGGAAGCGCATCCAGGCCGAGGGGCTGAGCACGGTGAGCGCGCTGCAGGACCGGGTGCTGCACGACACCGAGGTCATGGAGCGGCTGCTCGACGACCTGTCGGTCACGGTGACGGCCATGTTCCGCGACCCGGGGTTCTACCAGACGTTCCGGGAGACGGTGGTGCCCATCCTGCGCACCTACCCGTTCATCCGGATCTGGCACGCCGGGTGCTCGACGGGGGAGGAGGTCTACTCGATGGCCATCCTCCTCCACGAGGAGGATCTCTACGACCGGGCGCGGGTGTACGCGACCGACATGAACGAGACGGTGCTGCGGCGCGCGCGCGACGGCATCTTTCCCCTGGAGCGGATGCAGGAGTACACGGAGAACTACATCCGGGCCGGAGGACGGCGCTCGTTCTCGGAGTACTACACGTCGGGGTACAACGGCGCGCTGTTCGACGCCTCGCTGAAGCGCAACGTGGTGTTCGCGCAGCACAACCTCGTGACGGACGGCTCGTTCACGGAGTTCAACGTGGTCCTCTGCCGGAACGTGCTCATCTACTTCGACAAGGCGCTGCAGACGCGGGTGCACGGGTTGTTCTACGACAGCCTCACGATGTTCGGGATCCTCGCGCTGGGGAGCAAGGAGTCGCTGCGCTTCTCGAAGTACGACGGCTGCTACGAGCCGCTCGTGGCCTCCGAGAAGATCTACCGAAAGATCCAGTGACGGCGGCGTGTCGGGACAGGCGGCGGAGACGGACGGGCCGGACGGGCCGAAGCGCGTCGTGGTCGTCGGCGCGTCGTGGGGCGGCCTCCACGCGCTGACGACCATCGTGCGCGCCCTCCCGCCCGCGTTCGCCGCGCCGATGCTCATCGTGCAGCACCGCTCGCGCGACGCTGCCGGCCTCCTCGCCGAGCTGCTGCAGGACGTCACACCGCTGCGGGTGTGCGAGGTCGAGGACAAGGAGCCGCTGCGCGACGCGCACGTGTACGTGGCGCCCCCGGACTACCACGTCCTGTTCGACGACCGGCACTTCGCGCTCTCCACGGAGGCTGCGGTGCGCTTCAGCCGCCCGTCGATCGACGTCGCGCTCGCCTCGGCCGCCGACACGTACGGCGCGCGGACGATCGGCGTGGTGCTCACGGGCGCGAACGAGGACGGCGCCCGCGGGCTGCTGCGCGTGGTCGAGCGCGGCGGCTGGGGGATCGTGCAGACGCCGGCGACGGCCGAGGTGCGCACGATGCCCGAGGCGGCGCTGAAGGCGGTGCGCGGCTCCGGCTCGCCCCGCTGGGTCGTCGCACCGCTCGACGAGATCGCCGGGCAGCTCGTGTCGCTCGTGAACACCGGCATGCCGGTCGACGGCGCCGTCGGGAGGGCCGCGACGTGAGCGAGCCGTCCGCCGCCGCGCGCACCGACGAGATCCCCGTCGCGCCTAACGACGCGGCCGCCGACGGCGCGTCGCCGTGGCGCATCGAGGAGGGGCTGGAGCCGGTCGACATCCTGCTCGTCGATGACCGGCCGGAGAACCTGCTGGCGCTGGAGGCGCTGCTGGAGCCGTTAGGCCAGCGCCTCGTCTCGGTGCACTCCGGCGACGAGGCGCTGCGCCAGCTCCTCGTGCGCGACTTCGCGCTCATCCTGCTCGACGTGCAGATGCCGGGGCTGAACGGCTTCGAGACGGCGCGGCTCATCAAGTCGCGCGAGCGCTCGCGCCACATCCCCATCATCTTCCTCACGGCGATCAACAAGGAGGACCAGTACGTCTTCCAGGGCTACGAGGTGGGCGCGGTCGACTACCTGTTCAAGCCCTTCAACCCCGACGTGCTGCGCTCCAAGGTCGCCGTGTTCGTCGACCTGCACCACGCGCGCGAGCGGCTGCGTCGACAGGAGCAGGCGCTGCGCGCCGCCGAGCGGCGGCAGATGGAGCTGTCGATGCGCACGAACCTCCTCGAGCAGGAGGCGAAGAGCGCCGAGCAGCTCGCGGGACTGAACCGCGAGCTGCAGCAGCGGCAAGAGGATCTCGAGAAGGCCATGCAGGCGCGCAGCCGCTTCTACGCGTCCATGAGCCACGAGCTGCGGACGCCCATCAACGCGATCCTCGGCTACAACACGCTGCTCCTCGACGGGATCTACGGGCCGCTCGACGAGCAGCAGCAGAAGGGCATCGAGCGCACGCACAAGGCGGCGCGCCACCTCCTGGAGCTCGTGAACGACATCCTCGACCTGTCGAAGATCGAGGCGGGGAAGTTCGAGCTCTCGGTGCAGCCCACCGCGTTCCCGGCGCTCATCGAGGATCTGTTCGTGACCGTGCGGCCACTCGCCGACGAGCACGCGTGCCCGCTGCAGCTCCACGACGAGACCGGCGGCGTCGTGCTCGAGACCGATCCGCGGCGCGTGCGGCAGATCCTGCTCAACCTGCTGTCGAACGCGATCAAGTTCGGCGGCGGCCGCCCGATCGACGTGGGCAGCACCCGGCACGAGGGATGGCTCGAGATCGCGGTCACCGACCACGGCCCCGGCATCTCCCCCGACGACCTGCCGCGCATCTTCGACGAGTTCGTGCAGCTCGAGCACGCGGCGCGGTCGCACGGCGACACGCGCCAGTCCGGCACGGGGCTCGGCCTGCCGATCTCCAAGCGGCTCGCCGACCTGCTCGGCGGCTCGCTCGTCGCGGAGTCGACGCCGGGGCAGGGGAGCACGTTCCGGCTCACGATCCCGCTCGAGCGCGCGCGTGACCGTCGCGTCACGGTCGGTGCGACCGGCGACCGCCCGGCCGAGGTGCCCCACGCGGCCGGTCGCGCCGACGCCCCGCCGTCGCCGTCGATCGCCGGCTCGGAGGAGGGCGCCGAAGAGACCGACGGCTCGGAGACCGCCCACGCGGACGCGCTGTGATGCGCGCCACCGCGCGCGGCAACTGATTCCGGGGGACGCCTCGCCGTCGCCGCGTGCGCGCAGTAGCTTTCGCGCCTTCAGTCCGCCGTCGTCGATGTCCACCGCCGCACGCACGTCCCGCATGATCTCACCGTCATACGCCCGTCCGCGACCGATCAGCTGCGAGGCCCACGCGCCGCGCGTGGTGCGCGCGACGCGCGTGGCGTCGTTAGGCTGAGCCGCGCGCCGACGCTGGGTTCGCACGTCGTGCTCCCGTCCGATCTTCCGGAGCCGTTCGCGCAGACGGTGACTGACGACGCCATGCCCGACGAGCCACAGGGCGACGACGACTGCGACGCGTTCGACGCGTTCGACACCCTGGCCGCGCTGGACTGCGGTGTGCTCTGCGCGAGCGGGGAGCTGCGGATCGTCTTCGCGAACGCGGCCGCCACCGAGTGCCTCGTCGGACGCGCCGACGCTCGGCCCGACGCGCTCATCGGCCGGGCGCTGCTGGACCTCGTGGGCGCCGAGGCGCGCACGTCGCACGAGGCGCTGCTGCGGGCCGCGCTCGCCGACGGCGTGCCGCGCACGTGCCGGCTCGTGCCGCTGCGCGGCGAGCGCGGCTCGATCGAGGCCGCGGCGTGCCGCTCGCGGCGCGGGACGCTGGTCGTCACGCTGCGGCCGGCCGTCGCCGAGCGGCAGATGCCGCACGCGGCGCAGGTGCCGAACGAGCAGGAGCGGCTGCGCGCGCTCACGCGGGTGATGGCCGCCGAGGCGGACGCCACGAAGCTGCTCGACACGGTCTGCCACGCCGCGGTGGAGCTGTGCAACGCGCGCGGCGGCACGGTGGCCGAGGTCGACGGCGACTACGGCACGTTCATCTGCACCGTCGGGCACCCCGACGAGCTGCGCGGCAAGCGGTTCACGCTCGAGGACACGCTCACCGCGCGCGCGCTCGCCGAGTACCGGAGCACCGGGCGGCTCACCGCGGCGCGTGCCGACGCCGGCGAGGCCGACGACGAGGCGTTCTACCCGTTCCTCGACGACGGCCGGCTCGTCGGCCCGCTGCTGCTCGCGCCGCTCGGTGCGCACGGCGAGCTGTTAGGCGTGCTCGCCGTGTCGCGCGCCATCGGCGAGCCCGCGTTCTCCGACGCCGACGAGCAGCGGCTCCGCGTGCTCGCCGACCACGCGTCGCTCGCGCTGTGGAAGGCGCGCCTCATCGAGGAAGCGCTCGAGGCGAACGAGACGAAGAGCAACTTCCTCGCGATGGTGAGCCACGAGCTGCGCACGCCGCTCACCGCGCTCACCGGCTACGGGGAGCTGCTCGCCGACGAGATCATGGGGCCGCTCACCGGCGGGCAGCACGAGATCGTGGAGCGTGTGCGCGCGGTGACGCACCAGCTCACGGCGATGATCGAGGAGATCCTCACGTTCTCCGCGCTCGAGGCGGGGCGCGAGCTGGTCCGCCCGCGGCGCATCGAGACGGGGGAAGTGCTGCACGCGGTGGCGTCGGTGATCGAGCCGCTCGCCGTGGCGAAGGGGCTCACGTTCTCGTACCGCGCCGCGGCCGCGCTGCCGCCGATCGTGACGGACCCCGACAAGGTGCGGCAGATCCTCGTGAACCTCGCCGGCAACGCCGTGAAGTTCACGGAGCGCGGCGAGGTGCACCTCCACGTCGCCCCCGACCGGGGCGGCGGGATCCGCTTCTCGGTGCGCGACACCGGCGTCGGCATCGCGGCGCCCGACCTGAAGCGACTGTTCCAGCCGTTCATGCAGCTCGACACGGGTCTCACGCGCCGCTACGGCGGCACGGGCCTCGGCCTCTACATCTCGCGCGGCCTGGCCGAGCTGTTAGGCGGCCGCATCGACGTCGCCTCCGAGCCCGGACGCGGCTCGACGTTCACGCTGGTCCTGCCGGAGACGACGCCGGAACGCTAGGGCAGGAGGGCAGGAGGGCGGGAGGGCGAGAGAGGGATAGCTCCTGCCCTCCCGCCCTCTTGCCCTCCTGCCCTTTTACATTCAGGCATGACTTCGCCAGCCATCACCAGCGTGTTCAACGACGCGTACATCGCGGAGATGTACGAGTCGTACCGCCGCGACCCGGGCTCGGTGGACGAGTCCTGGCGGCAGTACTTCCGCGCCGCCGAGTCGCTCGCCGGGCTCGTGTCGGGCGCGCCGGCCGGCCCGGGCGCCGGGGACCCGGAGATCGCCCGCAAGGCCGCCGGCGCGGCGGGGCTCGTCGAGGGGCTCCGCGAGTACGGCCACCTCGCCGTGCAGCTCGACCCCCTCGGCAGCCCGCCGATCGGCGCGAGCGAGCTGACGCCGGAGTTCTACGGCATCACCGAGGCGGAGCTCGACGACGTCCCGGCCGCGGCGCTCGGATTCGACGAGCGCTTCCGCACCGCGGGCGACGTCGTGCGCCTGCTCCGCAAGCGCTACTCGGCCACGCTCGGCCTCGAGTACTCGCACGTGGCGAGCGACGAGGAGCGCGACTGGTTCCGGCAGGTGCTCCGCGAGGAGCAGCTCACGCGGCCGCTCACGCCGGAGGAAAAGCGCGCGGCGCTCGTGCGCCTCACCGAAGTGGACGGGCTCGAGCGGTACCTCGGCTTCCGCTATCAGGGGAAGAAGCGGTTCTCGATCGAGGGCACCGACGCGCTCGTGCCGATGCTCGACGCCGCGATCGCTGAGACGGCGGCCGACGGCGCGCGCTCGGTGGTGATCGGCATGGCGCACCGCGGACGGCTCAACGTGCTCACGCACGTCATGGGCAAGCCGTACGAGGTGCTGTTCGGCGAGTTCGAGGGGCGTCACCCGAACGCCGACAGCGACAGCGAGACGGGCGACGTGAAGTACCACATGGGCTACCGGAACCGTCGCGACGTGAACGGCGTCGCGGTCGACGTGGAGCTCGTGCCGAATCCGAGCCACCTCGAGTTCACGGGCTGCGTGGCCGACGGCGTGGCGCGCGCGAAGCAGCGGGTGCCTAACGCGCCGGGGACGCGCGACGAGGCGCTCGTGCTGCCGATCGTGATCCACGGCGACGCCGCGTTCATGGGCGAGGGCGTGGTGGCCGAGACGCTGAACATGTCGAAGCTCCGCGGCTACCAGGTGGGCGGCACGCTGCACATCATCACGAACAACCAGGTCGGCTTCACCACCGACCCCACCGATTCGCGCTCGACGTACTACGCAAGCGACCTCGCGAAGGGGTTCGACATCCCGGTGATCCACGTGAACGGCGACGACGCCGAGGCGTGCATCGCCGCCGTGCGCATCGCCGTCGGATACCGCGCGCGCTTCCGCAAGGACTTCCTCATCGACCTCGTGGGCTACCGTCGGTGGGGGCACAACGAGACCGACGAGCCGGCGTTCACGCAGCCGGTGCTCTACGACCGCATCAAGGCGCACCCGACGCCGCGCCAGGTGTGGGGCGAGCGGCTCGTGAAGGAAGGCGTGCTCTCGGCCGCCGACGTCGAGGGGATCGACAAGGAGGCGCGCGCCCGCTTCGACGCCGCGTACGAGCGCGTCAGGCAGACGCCGGAGTCGATGGCCGCCGCCGAGGGGCACGACTCGCCGGAGGGGCCGCCCGCCCCGCCGCCCGACGTCGTGGAGACCGCGGTGCCCGCCGAGCGCCTGACGGCGCTGAACGACGCGATGCTGCGCTGGCCCGACGGCTTCACGCCGCACCCGCGTCTCGCGAAGATCCTCGCGCGCCGCGCCGAGACGCTCGGCGACAAGGGCGGCATCGAGTGGGGGCAGGCGGAGGCGCTCGCGTTCGCGTCGCTGCTCGTCGAGGGCACGTCGGTGCGGCTCGACGGACAGGACGCGGAGCGCGGCACGTTCGGGCACCGCAACGCGGTGATCCACGACGTGAAGACGGGCGCGACGCACACGCCGCTGGCGAGCCTGCCCGGCGCGAAGGGCGCGTTCGAGGTGTGGAACAGTCCCCTCACCGAGACCGCGGTGATGGGCTTCGACTACGGCTACAGCGTCGCGGCGCCGGACACGCTCGCGCTGTGGGAGGCGCAGTACGGCGACTTCGTGAACGTCGCGCAGGTCATCATCGACCAGTACCTCGTCGCCGACCGCGCGAAATGGAGCACCGACTCGGGGCTCGTGCTGCTGCTGCCGCACGGCTACGAGGGGGGTGGCCCGGAGCACTCGTCGGCGCGCCTCGAGCGGTTCCTGCAGAGCTGCGCCGAGGGCAACATCGAGGTCGCGTACCCGTCGACGCCCGCGCAGTACTTCCACATCCTGCGCCGCCAGGCGAAGCGCTCGACGCGTCGCCCGCTCGTGCTCATGCAGCCCAAGTCGCTCCTCCGCCTGCCGGCGGCGGCGAGCCGGCTCGCGGAGCTCGCCGAGGGCGGCTTCCAGCCGGTGATCCCCGACCCGCGCGGGCTCGCGGCGGACGCGGTGCGGCGCGTGGTGCTGTGCACGGCGAAGATGTACTACGACCTCACGGCGGGCTCGGTGCCTAACGACGTCGCCGTCGTGCGCGTGGAGGAGCTGTACCCGTGGCCGGCCGAGGAGCTGACCACGCTCCTCGGCGGCTATCCGAACGCGCGCGAGGTGGTGTGGGCGCAGGAGGAGCCGCAGAACATGGGCGCGTGGCCGTTCGCCGCGCCGCGCCTGCGCGCCCTCGCCGGCGACCGCGCCGTGACCTACGTCGGGCGGCCGGAGCGCGCGAGCCCCGCGGAAGGGTACGAGTCGGCGCACAAGGCGGAGCAGGCGCGCATCGTCGCGGAGGCCCTCGCCGTGTCGGAGCCCGCGCGCCAGACGGCCACGGTGTAATCCAAACCGAGCGTCGAGCGTGGAGCGTGGAGCGTGGAGCGAACAGGCCCGTCCACGCTTCCCGCTCCTCGCTCCACGCTCACTCGAATGAAGCGACTCCTCTGCGCGGCCGCATTGACGCTGGCCGCGACGAAGATCCATGCGCAGGACCGCGGCGCGGCGGCGTTGGGTCGGCTCGTCGACGGCTTGGGCATGACGGCGCGTGTGCTCGTCATCGCGGCGCACCCGGACGACGAGGACACGCGCCTCATCACGCTGCTCGCGAAGGGGCGCCACGCGGAGACCGGCTACCTGTCGCTCACGCGCGGCGACGGCGGCCAGAACCTGATCGGCAACGAGCTCGGTGAGGCGTTGGGCGCCATCCGCACGGAGGAGCTGCTCGCCGCGCGGCGGCTCGACGGCGGGCGGCAGTTCTTCGCGCGCGCGTTCGACTTCGGCTTCTCGAAGTCGGCCGAGGAGACGTTCCAGCACTGGCCGCACGACAGCGTGCTCGGCGACGTGGTGAAGATCGTGCGCGCTTACCGGCCGCAGGTCGTCATCGCGATCTGGAGCGGCACGCCGGCCGACGGGCACGGCCACCATCAGGCGAGCGGCATCATCGCGCGCGAGGCGTACGACCTCTCGGCCGACACCGTGCGCTTTCCGACGGCGACCTACGGCGCGCCATGGGCCGTGCCGAAGTTCTACCGCTCGACGAGCTACCGCGGCAACCAGGGCGCCACGCTGCGCTACGACGCGGGGCGCTACGACCCGCTGTTAGGCAGGTCGTACGCCGAGATCGCGGCCGAGAGCCGCAGCCAGCACAAGTCGCAGGGGCAGGGAGGGCTCGAGCGAAAGGGCCCGTCGATCGTGTCGCTGCGGCGCGAGGCGTCGCGCGTGAACGCGGGCACGCCCGCGGAGCGCGAGCGCGACCTGTTCGACGGCGTCGACACGACGGCGGCCGGCGCGGTGGCCGCGTGCACCGGCACGGCCTCGATCGGCGACTCCCTGACCGCCGCGATCCGCGACGCGCGCCGGGCGTTCGATGCGTTCCATCCCGAGACGCTCGTCGCGCCGCTCGTGCGCGCGCAGCGGCTCGTCGCGGTGTGCGCGGGCACGAACGATCCGCGCGCGCGGCTCGTCGGACGTCGGGTGAACGACGCGCTCCTGCTCGCCGCCGGCGTGGCCGTGGACGCCGAGGCGCCGCGCGAGGTCGTCGCGTTCGGCGACACGATGCCGGTCACCGTGACCGTGTACGACCGCGGCACGCTGCCCGTGCAGGTGCGCGTCGGCGACTCCTCGGCGACGATCGCGCCCGACAGCGCGGCGGTGTTCCGGCGGCGCGTGGCGGCGCCGACCACGGGTGGCGCGTGGTGGCTCGCCCGCCCGCGCGACGGCGACATGTTCACCGTGCCGGTCGACGTGCGCGGCGAGGAGGTCGCCTCGCGCCCGCCGACCGAGCGCGTGGACGTGACCGTGGGCGGCGCCCAGGCGACGCTGCTCGCGCCGATCGTGTACCGCTACGCGGACGCCGTGCGCGGCGACGTGCGGCGCCCGCTCGTCGGCGCGCCGGCGGTGTCGGTCACGCTCGACAACGCGGTGGAGTACGCGCGCGCCGGCGTGCCGTTCGCGCGCGACGTGCACGTGCGGCTGCGCTCGGCCAGCACGGCGCCGCGCGACGTCACGGTGCGCCTGGAGCTGCCTAACGGTCTGGCCGCCGACTCGGCGGCGCGCCGCGTCACGCTGCCGCGCTACGACGCGCAGGCCGACGTCGCGTTCCACATCCGCGGCACGATCGCCGCCGGCACGCACGCCATCCGCGCCGTGGCCGAGTCGAACGGCGAGCGGTTCACGAACGGCTATCAGCTCGTCGACTACGACCACATCCGCCCGCAGCGCCTGTACCGCGTCGCGGAGACGCGGCTGTCGTCCGTTGGCGTGACGCTGCCGCCGAAGGCGAGCATCGCGTACGTGCAGGGCGTCGGCGACAACGTCGCGCCGATGCTCGCCGAGCTCGGGCTGCCGGTGACGATGCTCGACCCGGCGGCGATCGCGTCGACGGACCTCTCGAAGTTCACGGCGATCGTCATCGGCCAGCGCGCGTATGAGGCGAGCGATGCGCTGCTCGCGCAGAACCCGTGGCTGTTCACGTGGGTGCGCAACGGCGGGACGCTCGTCGTGCAGGGTGGACAGGCGGAGATGCAGCGTCCCGGCGTGATGCCGTTCCCGATCGTCGTCGCGCAGCCGACGCAGCGCGTGACGCACCCCGACGCGCCGGTGACGGTGGTGGACTCCACGACGAGCGTGCTCGCGTCGCCGAACCGCATCGACGCGACCGACTGGCAGGGCTGGGTGCAGGAGCGCGCGCGCTACCTGCCGCGCAGCTACGACTCGACCTACAAGGCGCCGCTGTCGATGGCCGACCCCGGCGAGCCGCCGAGCCGCGGCGCGCTGCTCGTCGCGCCGTACGGACGGGGGACGTACGTCTACACGACGCTGTCGCTCTTCCGGCAGCTGCCGAACGGGAACCCGGGGGCGGCGCGGCTGTTCGTGAATCTGCTCGGAGCGAAGGCCTCCAACGGCGGCGCTGGAACGACGGCGCTGAAGCGGCGGCGCTGAACGGCGGCGCTGAACCGCCGGCGCTGTCCTACTATCGTGATAGTTGACAGCGTGAGCCCCGCGCGTCATCTTCGCGCATGCGCTACCGCTTCCTGCTCGCGGCGGTCCTCGTCGCCGCACCGGCGCTCGCCCAGGACCGCGGCGCCGCCGCGTTAGGCTCCCTCGTCGAGGGGCTCGGCACGAGCGCCCGCGTCCTCGTCATCGGCGCGCACCCGGACGACGACGACACGCCGCTGCTCGCGTTCCTCGCGCGCGGCCGCCACGTGCGCGTCGCGTACCTGTCGCTGACTCGCGGCGAGGGAGGGCTCAACCTCGTCGGCGGCGAGACCGGTGAGGCGCTCGGCGTCGTGCGCACGGCCGAGACGCTCGCCGCGCGCGACGTCGACGGCGCCGAGCAGTACTTCACGCGCGCCTACGACTTCGGGCCGTCCAAGAGCGGCGACGACGCGCGCGCGCACTGGGGCGCGCTGGAGGGCACCGACGCGCTGCTCGACGACGTCGTGAAGATCGTGCGCGCGTTCCGACCGCACGTCATCGTCACGCTCTACGACGGCTCGCCGCTCGACGGCAACGGGCAGCACCAGGAGGCGGGACGGCTCGCGCGCGAGGCGTTCGCGCGCGCCGCGGAGGGCAAGCAGTCGGGCGGGCGCACGTGGGCCGCGCACGCGCTGTATCGCGTCGTGCGCCCCGGCGAGCCCGACTCCGCCGGCACCGTGCGGCTCGACGCGGGCGAGTTCTCGCCGCTCCTCGGCCGCACGTACGCGGAGGTCGCCGCGGAGGCGCGGGCGCGGCATCGCACGCAGGGGGGCGCCGCGCGCGGACCGTTAGGCGCGTCGTGGATCGCGCTGCGCCTCGTCGCGTCGCGCGACTCCGGCGACACGGGCGAGGTCGACACCGTCGCCGCGGCGAAGGGCGCACGCACCTTCTTCGCCGGCGTCGACACCACGCTCGCGCGGCTCCGCCGTCCCGCGGGGAGCGCGGCGATGACCGCGGCGATGGACTCGCTCGCGCCGGCGATCGCCGCGGTCCGCGCCGCGTACCGCCCCGAGGACCCGTCGCGCGCCGTCGTGCCGCTCGCGCTGCTCACGAAGCTCGCCGCGCGCGCCGCGGCGCTCGCCGGCGTGACGTCGGGGGGCGCGGTGTACGATCCCGACGTCGCGCGCTCGCTGGAGGACGTGTGGCGGCGCGCGCACGACGCGCTCGTCCTCGCCAGTGGAGTGGCCATCGAGGCGACGGCGGAGCGCGAGACCGTCGCCCACGCGACCGTCGCCGACTCGAGCGACACGCTGCGCGTGCGCGTCGCCGCGTACGACCGCGGGCGGTGGCCCGTGCGCGTCGACCTCGCGATCATGGCCGGCGGCGCGAAGGGGCGCGTCGTCCCCGAGGTGATGCTGCAGCCGGACAGTGTCTGGCGCGACTCGGTCGCCGACGTCGTGCGCAGCGTGACGCAGCCGTGGTGGCGTTTCGCGGGGCGGGAAGGAGATCTCTACAGCTTCAACGTCGACGGCCGCAGCGAGCGCGAGATGCAGGAGTCGACCGAGGCCGGCGCGCTGCGCGTGATGATGCGGCTCAACGTCGCCGGCACCGACTTCTCGCTGTACACGCCCATCGTCTATCGCTCGCCCGAGCCGTCGCGCGTGGCCGAGCGTCCGGTGGCCGCGGTACCGGGGCTCGTCGTGCGCTTCGACCACGCGGTGGAGCTCGCGCGCGCCGGCGTGCCGCTCGCGCGTCCCGTGCGCCTAACGGTCACGTCGGGGTACGCCACGCCGCGCGACGTCGACGTCACGCTCGAGGCGCCGCCCGGCCTGCGCGTCGACTCGGTCACGCGCCGCGTCGCGCTGTCGCCGGGGGCAACGGCGGTGGTGCCGTTCGTGATCAGCGGCACGCCGCGCGCCGGTCGATTCGTGCTGAAGGCCAGCGCCGCGTCGGGGCTCGACAAGTTCGGGTGGGGCGCCGGCATCGTGACGGCCGACGTCATGCCGCCGCAGCGGCTCTACTTCCCCGCGTGGTCGAACGTCGTCGCGATGGACGTCGCGCTCCCCGCGCGCCCGTACGTCGGCTACGTCTCGTCGGTGAACGACGGCGTGCCGCTGCTCCTCTCGCAGCTCGGCATTCCCGTCACCCAGCTCGACCCGAGCCAGCTCGCGATGCCGACCGGCGACCTGTCGCTGTTCTCGGCCATCGTCATCGCGCCGCGCGCGTACGACACGGCACCCGTGCTGCTGTCGGCGAACACGCGGCTGCTCGACTACGCGCGGCGCGGCGGCACGGTCGTCGTGCAGCAGGGACAGGCCGCGATGGAGCAGCCGGGTGTGCTGCCGTTCCCGATCGCGCTCGGCCGACCGCCGCGGCTCGTCACCGACGAAGCGTCGCCGGTGCGCGTGCTCGACGCCGCCGCACGCGTGCTCGCGGCACCGAACAGGATCGTCGACCGCGACTTCGAGGACTGGGTGCAGGACCGTGCCGCGTTCGTCCCCGCCTCGTTCGACCCGCGCTGGCGCGCGCCGCTCGAGGTGGGCGATCCGGGCGAGTCGCCGACGCGCGGCGCGCTGCTCGTCGCGCCGTACGGGCGGGGGACGTACGTGTACACCACGCTGTCGCTGCAGCGGCAGCTCGCCGCGGGCGTGCCGGGCGCGGCGCGGCTGCTCGTGAATCTTCTCGGGGCTCGAAGCGTGGTGGGGCCTAGGCAGTAGGTCGTCGTGCCGGCGATACTCCGGTGACCGCCAGCCCGACACCCCGCCCGGATTGCCCGCCGCGAGCCTCGTTCTTCAGGCGCTCACCCGCCGTTATCCCGCCGCCGTCCGCCCCGCGCTCGACGGGCTGTCGCTCGACGTGCGACCAGGCGAGCTCGTGGCGCTGCTCGGCGAGTCGGGCGCGGGGAAGACGACCGCGCTGCGCATCGTCGCCGGATACGAGCGGCCCGACGCCGGCGCGGTGCTGCTCGACGGCGCCGACGTCACCGCGCTGCCGCCGGAGCGGCGCGGCGCCGGGATGGTGTTCCAGCATCACGCGCTGTTCCCGCATCTCTCCGTGGAGGAGAACGTCGCGTTCGGGCTCGCGCCGCGCGGCGTGCCGGCGGCGGAGCGGAGCGCGCGCGCCGCGCGTGCGCTCGACGGCGTGGGCCTCGGCGGCACCGGCGCGCGTCCCGTGCACGCGCTCTCCGGCGGCGAGCAGCAGCGCGTCGCGCTCGCGCGCGCGCTCGTCATCGAGCCGCGCGTGCTGCTGCTCGACGAGCCGCTGTCGAGCCTCGATCCCGCGCTGCGCATCGCGATGCGCGACGAGCTGCGCGCGATGCTGCAGCGCTCGCACGTCACCGCGCTCTGCGTCACGCACGACCAGGACGACGCGTTCGCGATCGCCGATCGCGTGGCGCTGCTCCGCCGCGGCCGGCTGCTGCAGATCGGCACGCCGGAGGCGCTGTACGACCACCCCGCGTCGCGCGGCGTGGCGGAGTTCATCGGGCGCGCCGCGCTGCTGCCCGCGCGACGCGACGGCGACGGCGTGCACCTCACCGTGCGCGGCGTGACGCAGCGCGCCGTCGGCATCGCGCCGGCCGACGGCGACGGCGCGGGCCGCGGTTGGCTCGCCGTGCTGCGTCCCGAGGCGCTCGCGCTCGCTCCGGTCGACGACGCGAGCGCGTGGCCCGGCGAGGTCGTCGCGCGCCGCTTCGCCGCGGGCGTGACGGTCTGTCGCGTGCGCCTCGACGACGTGCACGTGGCCGAGCTGGAGACGGCCGAGCGCGCGGTTCCCGAGGGCGCGCGCGTCGGCGTGCGGCTCGTCGCCGCGTGCGTGCCGCTCGTGCCCGACACATCGGAGCCGCCGGACGCGTGACCGGTCACGCTTCTTGCGCGACGGTGCACGTGTGACCGATCCTCGAACGACCGAACGTGCGCCGTCCGCGACGCCCGCCGACACGCAGAGCACCGGCGTGCCCAACGCCAGCGTCGCGCAGACGACGAGCACCTCCGGCGTGGTGTCGCGACCGATCGCGGGACGGACCGGACGCCCGCACGTCGTGATCGTCGGCGGCGGCTTCGGCGGGCTCACCGCGGCGCGCGCGCTGAAGCACGCCGACGTCGACGTCACGATCGTCGACCGCGTGAACCACCACCTGTTCCAGCCGCTGCTCTATCAGGTGGCCACCGCGGTGCTCGCGCCGAGCGACATCACCGTGCCGATCCGATGGGTGCTGCGCAGGCAGCGCAACGCGCTCGTGCTCATGGCGGAGGCGCGCGAGATCGACGTCGAGCGGCGCATCGTGTATCTCGACGACGAGCGGCGCGAGCTGCCATACGACTATCTCATCGTCGCCGCGGGCGCGCGCCACTCGTACTTCGGCCACGACGACTGGGAGGATACGGCGCCGGGGCTGAAGAGCATCGCCGACGCGTACGAGATGCGTCGGCGCTTTCTCATGTCGTTCGAGCTGGCGGAGAAGGCCGACGATCCGGCCGTGCGTCTGCAGTACCAGACGTTCGTCATCGTCGGCGGCGGGCCGACGGGCGTGGAGCTCGTCGGCATGATCCCCGACACGGCGCGTGGCTTCTGCAAGGACTTCCGTCGCATCGACGCGTCGCGCACGCGCGTCATCCTGATCGAGGGCGGCCCGCGGCTGCTCGCGGCGTTTCCCGAATCGCTCTCCGCGCGCGCGAAGCGCGATCTCGAGGGACTCGGCGTCGAGGTGCGGCTCGGCTCCGTCGTCACGCGCGTCGAGCCGGACGGCGTGTACATCGGCGACGAGCACATCGCGACGCGCACGGTGTTCTGGGCGGCGGGGAACGCCGCGTCGCCGCTCGGTCGCATGCTCGGCGCGCCGGTCGATCGCGCGGGGCGCGTGCACGTCGATCCCGATCTCTCCATCCCGGGACACCCCGAGGTGTTCGCCGTCGGCGATCTCGCCGCGTACGTCGACCGCGGCGCGCCGGTGCCCGGCGTCGCGCCCGCCGCGAACCAGATGGGCGCGCACGCCGCGAAGCAGATCGTCGCCACGCTTCGCGGCGAGCCGCGCGCGCCGTTCCGCTACTTCAACAAGGGCGACCTCGCGACGATCGGTCGGCATCGAGCCGTCGCGCGCTTCGGCAAGCTCGAGCTGAAGGGGTGGCTCGCGTGGTGGTTCTGGCTGTTCGTGCACCTGCTGTATCTCGTCGGCTTCCGCAATCGCGTGAGCGTGCTGCTGCAGTGGGGGTACGCGTACTTCACGTACCAGCGCGGCGTGCGGTTGATCAGCGGCGAGATGACGCGTCAGCGGCGCTTCGGTGCGCCAGCGGACCGACCGGCCGCATCGCCGCCGGTGCCGGGGTGGAAGTGAGAAACGCGCCCGGCCGGGCCGTCTAGATTGCCACAGTGTCTGTCACAGTTGGTCGCACAGTTGACGCCGCCGAGTCCGCCCCGTATTAAACGACTGCGCGTCATAACACGGTGTCGGGCGGCTCGGTCCAGTCGATGGAATCCCAGCGTCGGCAGCGCGGCGACGATGCCGCGTGCGAGGGCGCCCCCACCGGTTCGAATCACGATCTTCATGACTGCAGCGGCAGCCCGGGTTCGCGTACTGGTGGCTGACGATGACGGAGAGGGACGCGCGCTCCTCGTCACCATGCTCTCCTCGCTCGGCCACGAGATCGTGGCCGAAGTCGGGACGGGGCGCGACGCCGTCGTGCTCGCACAGGCGGCGTCCCCCGACGTCGTGCTCCTCGACGTGCACATGCCCGACGGCTCGGGCATCGACGCGGCGAAGGAGATCGCGGCCATGCTCCCCGCCACGGCGGTGCTGCTGTTCACCGGGGACCACACGCTGCGGCTCAGCGACCAGGACGTGGTCGAGACCGCGGCGATCTCCATCCTCGCCAAGCCGACGCCGAAGAAGACGCTCGACTCGGCGCTGCGGCTCGCGGTCGCGAAGGCGCAGGCGCTGAACGCCGCGCGGCGCGACGCCGATCGCGCGCGGCAGGAGCTCGAGGAGCGCAAGGTCATCGAGCGCGCGAAGGGCGTGCTGCAGCGGCGCACCAAGTGCACCGAGGCCGAGGCCTATCGCATCATGCAGCGCTCCAGCCAGGACCGCTCGGTGCCGATGGTGCACGTCGCACGCGAGGTGCTGAAGAGCGAGCCGGGCTTCGGCGCCTGACGCGGCCGGCGCCTAACGCGGCCGGCGCCTAACGCGGCCGGCGCCTAACGCGGCGCGACGTAGCTGGTGCCGTCGAGTCCCGCCGGCACCGGAAGCCCCAGCGCCGCGAGCGCGCTCGGCATCACGTCCGCCGTGCGGCGCGGCGTCGTCGCCGGCGGGCGGTTCAGCAGGAGCGGCACGAGCATGTGCTCGCGGTGCAGCGCGCCGTGCGACGACACGTGCGGGATCGGCTCCCATCGCGCGCGCAGATCCCAGTCGCGCGCCGCGGAGACGATGACGTCTCCCGACCGGGCCGCGCCGGCGAGGTGGGTGATCTGCACGAGCGCGTCCGGGTAGTCGGTGTCGCCGCACGCCTCCAGCGCCGCGGCGTCCGTTAGGCACCGGCGCGCGCCGCCGAGGCCGAGCGGGTCGCCGTCGATGGGGCAGTAGGCGTAGCGCCACGCACCGTCGGGTCCCGCCGTGCGCTCCACCATCGCGGAGCCGCGGCCCGCCGCGCGGACCTCGCACCGGTCGGCCGCGTGCGGCAGCAGCAGCAGATCCACCGACGGGCGGCGCAGCAGCGCGTCCGCGGTCTCGTCCCACCGCGCGGCGAGCCCGGGCCACCACGGCCGCGTGCGGCGCTCCAGCTCCACGTACACGTGGGCCATCGCGTTGCCGCTCACCATCACGGCGACGTCGGCGCCCGGCACCCACGTGAACGGGTGCGCCATCGTGCGGTGGCCCAGCGCGCGGAACGCACCCGCGAGATCGTCGTGTGCGCGCACCGGCGAGTGCCCGTGGTCGCTCACGATCCACAGGTGCGTGCCGCCCCACCATCCGCCGCGCTCCGCGTCCGCGCGCAGCTCCGCCGCCGTCTCGTCGACGATGCCGAGCGCCTGGCGCACGAGCGGCGCGTCGTGGCCGCGGGCGTGCGACGTCTTGTCGATGCCGGTGAGCGCGCAGAACACGACCCGCGGCCGCTCGCTCGCCGCCGCGCGGCGCACCCGCTCCGCCACCTGCGCGCCGACGTCGCGGTCGATCGACAGCCACCCGGCGACGTCGCCGCGGAAGTGCGTGCGCGCGGCGCGGAGCGCGAACCGTCCGCCGCGACCGAGCCGGTTCGCGCGCGGGAGCCCGCGCCCGATGACGTTCAGCGCGCCGAGCGACGTCGGCGCGAGCTCGAACAGCGTCGGCGCGGCGGGGTCGAGATCCGTGTCGACGTGGCGCATCTCGGCGCCGACGTAGCTGCGCGCGTGGTCCGGCGCGGTGCGGCGCGTGCGCTCGCGGTCGTACCAGCGGAGCGCCGGCAGCCCGACGGGGCCGGGAAAGCGGCCGAGCAGGAACGGCGCGTACGCCGGCCCCGTGACCGACGGGAACACGCTCGACACCGTGTGCAGCGCGCCCTCGTCGCGCAGCCGGGCGAGGGCCGGTGCGGCGCCCGCGTCGAGCGCGGCGGCGAGCGAGTCCGGTCGCGCGCCGTCGGCGACGAGGATGATGACGAGCGGTGCGGCGGCTTCGGCGGTGGACACCCCGGAATCCTAAGGCAACCGCCGCGGGTCGGTAGGAATCGCCTGGTCCCCCTCGTCGGAGCGACTGTTGCCCGGCCACCCGGGGATCGGCAGCCCGAAGAACGCCGAGTCGTCGCCGGGCGGCGCGGAGCGGGGAACCACCGACCACTCGCCGTCGTTCTCGAGCACCACCGCCCGCACGTCGGCGAGCGACGCGAGGCCCATCTTCCGTACCGCCGCACGCACCTCGTCGCCGCTGATCCGGCGCGCGCGCAGCCGGTCCTCGAGCAGCTGCCCCTCCCAGAGCACGACGAGCGGCGGCTCGCGCACCGCGTGGTGCGCCGGCAGCCACCGCGACTGCGCGTAGCGCATGAGCTCCTGGAGCGCGATGAGCGTCACGAGCGCCGCGATCCCGGCGGCGACGGAGACGCCGCGCGTCACCGCCACGGTGGCCACAATGGACCCGAACGTGACCGTGGCGACCATGTCGTAGCCCGACATCTGCGCGATGGCCTGCGCGCCGACCACACGCAGGATCACGACGACGAGCGCGAACGTCACCGCGGTGGCCACGACGGTGCGAGCGACGTCGGCCCAGGAGTGGAAGAACACGTACGACACCGTACGCAACGCCCGGGCCCGAGAAGTGCGGCGCCGCACGTATCCGAACTCCCATCCGAACCGATGAAGAAAGCGAAGACCAGCAGCACGAACGGCCGGAAGCCGCGCGCCCAGGGCGCCCAGCGCGCGCCCCGCTCCGCCTCCGGCAAGAAGATGGATCCCGACCGCCGCGCCGCCGTCGAGTCGCAGGCGCTGGAGGGGGTGAAGGAGCGCACCGAGCAGGGGCACCGCGCCGCCGGCCGCACGCCGCCGACGGAGGAGACCGCCGGACGGCAGAAGGGCGCTTCGCGCGTCGTCGACGAGTCGATCCGCGACTACCCGAGCTACGTCACCGAAGACGAGAAGCTCCTCGCCACGCCGAGCGTCCAGGGCATCGCCGGCCCCGCCGACTTCACGCGCACTGACCCGTGGCGGGTGATGCGCATCATGGGCGAGTTCATCGAGGGCTTCGACACGCTCTCGTCGGTGGAGCGCGGCGTCACCGTGTTCGGCTCGGCCCGCACCGGTCCCGACGACCCGCAGTACGAGGCCGCCGTGGAGGTGGGCCGCCTGCTCGCCGACGCGGGGTTCACCGTCGTCACGGGCGCCGGGCCGGGGATCATGGAGGCGGCGAACAAGGGCGCGAAGCTCGCCGGCGGCCGCTCCGTGGGGTGCAACATCGAGCTGCCGTTCGAGCAGGGCGCCAACCCGTACGTCGATACGCTCGTCAACTTCCGCTACTTCTTCGTGCGGAAGACGATGTTCATCAAGTACTCCGTGGCGTTCATCATCTTCCCCGGCGGCTTCGGCACGCTCGACGAGCTGTTCGAGGCGGTGACGCTGATCCAGACGGGGAAGATCTACCAGTTCCCGGTCGTGCTGTTCGGCCGCCACTACTGGGCGGGGCTCATCCGCTGGCTGCAGACGCGGGTGCTGAGCGAGGGGAAGATCTCCCCCGGCGACATCGATCTCATGGTCCTCACCGACGACCCGCGCGAGGCGGTGGACGCGGTGGTGCAGGCGTATCACGCGCAGATCATCACGGCGCAGTCGCGCGCCTGACGGGCGAGGGCAGGAGGGCAAGAGGGCAGGAGGGCAAGAGGGCAGGAGGGCAAGAGAGACGATAGCTCCTGCCCTCCTGCCCTCTTGCCCTCTTGCCCTTAGATTGAAGTCGGGAAGGCGCCCGGCCTCGGATGGGTCGGGCGCTCCCTTTTGTTGTCCCAGGCCTCAGGACGATGATCGAGGAACTGAAGCGAACGCTGAGCGAGGAAGTCGACCGGCTCCGGCACGAGCTGAACGTCACGCTCCCGCAGGAGATCCGGAAAGCCGTCGAGCACGGCGACCTGCGCGAGAACAGCGAGTACAAGGCCGCGCTCGAGCGCCAGCAGTTCGTGCAGGCGCGACTCGGTCACCTGACGCAGCGGCTCAGCAAGCTCTCGTCGATCGACCCGTCGCAGATCCCGGAAGACAAGGTGGGCCTCGGCTCGGTCGTCGTCGTCGAGGACGAGCGGACGAGCGCGCGCGAGACCTACAGCCTCGTGTTCGGCGATGCCGTCGAGTTCCAGGAGGGACACGTCAGCATGGGCTCCCCGATCGGGCGCGCGCTCGTCGGCAAGGGCGTGGGGGACCTGGTGGTGCTGAAGCTGCCCACGGTCACGCGGCGGCTGAAGGTCGTGGAGCTGAAGACGATCCATCAGCAATAGCGTTAGGCACGCCGGGCCTGTTGGGGTCGGTGTCGGGGATCGTTGGGGCGCAACGACTTGCAGCGCGGTTGGCGTCGGCCGAGATTGGGCGTAGTCGGGTTCTGGACCTTCCCATGACCTTCCCACGCTCGACCTGCCCACCATGCCGACGCTCGCGCGCCCGCTGACGAAGCGCACCATCGACGCGACGGCCCCGCAGCCGTCGCGCGACGTGTTCCTGTGGGACGGCGGCGACGGCGCCGTGAAGGGCTTCGGCCTCCGCGTGCGGCCGAGCGGGCGGAAGACGTTCGTCTTCCAGTACGACGACGTCGGCGGCCGCACGCGGCGCCTCACGCTCGGCGAGTTCGGGCCGATGACGGTTGACCAGGCGCGCGCGGCCGCGCGCGACGCGTACGCCGCCGCGGTGGCGGCGCGGCGCGATCCGGCCGTGCGCGATCCCGCCACGCGCGCGAAGGCGGCGAAGGTGGAGGCGCGCGCCGAGCGGCTCGCGCCGACGGTGCGCGACCTCGCGACACGCTACCTCGAGGACCGCGCGCGGAAGGGGAAGCGTGCGCGCACGATCGCGCAGTTCACCGACATCGTCGAGCGGCTCATCGCGCCCAAGCTCGGCGCGCGGAAGCTGCAGGACGTCACGCGCCGCGACGTCGCGCAGCTGCACCACGAGCTCGGCGACCGGCCGTACATGGCGAACCGCGTGCTGACGGTGCTGCATGCGATGTTCGCGTACGCCGAGCGCGAGGAGCTCCGGCCGGCGCACACGAACCCCGCGGCGCACATCGAGCGGTACCCGGAGCGCTCGCGCGCGCGCGGCGTGCCCGACGCGCAGTACGCCGCGATCGGCACCGCGCTGCGGCGCGCGGCCGCGGACGGGCTGCGCCTGCCGCCGGAGCTGCGCGCGCCGAGCCAGCGGCCGGCGGTGGCGAAGCGCGCGGCGCGCGAGGCCGCGGGGCTGAAGGTGCGCCCGGTCCGCCCGACGCCGTGGGATCCGCGGCTCGTCGCGCTGTTCCGCTTCCTCGCGCTCTCAGGCTGGCGCGAGAGCGAGGCGCGCGCGCTGCGCTGGGCCGACGTCGACCTCGCGCGCGGCGTGGCCACGCTCCAGGAGACGAAGTCGGGAAAGAGCGTGCGCCCGTTAGGCGCGGCGGCGATCGCGGTGCTGCGCGGCCTCGAGGCCGACGCGGGCTCGCCGTACGTGTTCCCCGGCGCGCGGCCCGTCACGCCCGCCAGGCCCGCCAGGCCGCGCAGCCGCCCCGGGACCGAGTGGGCGATCGTGCGCCACGCGGCGGGCCTCGGCATGGCGAAGGACGGCGCGCTGACGCTCCACGGCCTGCGCCACGGCTTCACGACCGTCGCGCGAGGCCTCGGGTACGGCGACCACGTGATCGCGGTGCTGATCGGCCACACCGTCGGCAGCACGATGACCAGCCGCTACGGCGCGGTCCCAGACGTGCTGGTGCGGAAGGCGGCCGACGACGTCGCGCGCGAGATCGCAGCGCTGCTCGACGCGGACCTGACGCCGGCGAAGGTGCTGCCGATCACGCGGCGCGAGGCCTAACGCGAGACCACACCCGCTCCCAATCGAGGAATGCCGACGCCCAACGTACCCGACGTAGCCGATCTACCGGACCACGTGCGCCACGAGCTGCAGCGCATCGCGACGGACCCTCCCGAGGTGCACGCCCCGGAGCTGAACGCCGCTGGCGCGGCGCTGTGGAACGTGTATCGCGACTTCAAGACGCGCCGGGACGGGCGAGCGTTCGCGGCCGAGTTCACCGACCACCGCGGCACGAAGCAGGTGATCCGCGGCTCGAGCTATGGCGAGCTGTATCGTCGTGCCGCGCGCCGCTACCTCGGCATGAGCGACGACGGGGCCGCGGATAGCCGCGCCTAACGGCCGCTGTCGGAGACGAGCACGGCCCCGGTGCAGCCCCGGGGCCGTGCTGCGTTAGGCGACCGACTCGGCCGGAGTCACGCGCTCAGTGCAGCTGCGGCAGTTCAACGCCGAAGTGCCGAGCGGCCAGGCGAGCGAGCTCGTACGCTTGCGGCGCCGCCCCGATGGTCTGCACGGCCGTCGCGATGCCGACAAGGAGGCCGCGCATCGTGATCGGATTGGGTGTCGGCTTGCGTGACTCCACGATCGCGGCGTCGACGGTCTCCTTGATCGGGCCCACCATCGACGTAGAGCCTTCGGATCCCGCGTCCGACTCCTGCGCCTCGAGTAGGCCGCGCAGTTGCTCGAGCGAGTCGCGCAGCGCATCGAGCGCGTCCGGCTGCATAGTCACGGACGCCTGTGCGCCGGCGCCGGCTTGCACGACGCCGACGTCACCGTGAATCACGAGGCTGATGTTGTGGTCTCCGGCGCTCAGCGACGCGTTTGGCGCCCGGTGACTCTCAGCCGGCGCACCGGGCGCGATCGCCTCGAGCGAGAGTTCCGACTGAATGAACGCGAGGCCTTTCGCCTTCGCGTCGGCGAGGATCGCGTCGGGGGCGCGCAGCAACCGTCCGAGACGTTCCAGTGAGACGAAGGGATGGCGGAGTGTCGGTTCCGACGCATCGAACGCGTCGCCGATCGACGCGACGATCGTCGCCACGAGTTCGGCGGATGGCTCGATCGATCGCCGCCGCAGCACCTGCAGCCACGCCTCCAGGGCGGCCCGAAACCCACGCTCGGCAGCCTCCTCGACCAGTCTCGTGGCACCAAGCGTGTGTCGGCCGCTATGCAACATGCCTACACGCGTCTCGCTCGCCTGCAGCGCCTTTAGCTCAGCCGGCAGCGCCGCCAGCGCCTCAGCGAACCGATCAGCGGCGACGCGGGCCGCGATCTCAACGTCGCGCGCCGGCATGACGAGATGGCCGACGCGCTCGAATCCGCGCGGCGTGAACTGGACCTGCAAACCCGAGCCAGGGATGTGCTGAATCCACCCGTGGGCTCGCTCCGCGTTGTCGAAATGCACCATGAAGTGCGGGAGATCGCCAGCACGGAACGCGGCGAATAGCGGCTCGAAGTCCACGCGCGCGTTCAGACCGAGCGGCTCACCGCGCGCCTCGAGCGCGCGCGCCATGTAGCGGAGCACGTCGTCAGCGGAGCCGATAGACGGGACGGCGCGCGGTGCCGTCATGCGCTCCTGCGCAGGGGTGCCGCCTGCGCCGGTTCTGTCGCGAGGCGGTGCACGAGCTCGCGCAACACGTCGAGCAGCTGCAGCGCGTGTGCGGCGTCGCGCCCATGCTCGAGGATCACGAGTGCGGCGAGTCGCTCAGCCTCCGCCGCGAGCGCGTCACATGGCGTGGCGCGCAGCGCGTCGCGATCGGCGCCGAGCAGCTCGAGCCGTGCCGCGGCGACCGCCATGACGCGCGCGCTCCAACGATCGCGCCGCCCGTCCGCGGCGTCGCTCACGCGAGCTTCGCTCCCTGCGTACTCGCTCACTGTCCGCGTCGCGCGGCGCGGCCGTCGTCGACGTTCTCGGTGAACACGCAGACCTTGTGCATGGGCGCTGGCGAGCTCTCGATCACGATGTGCTCGATCCCCACCACGCGGAGCATGTCGCCGAGGTTGTACCCTGAGCCACCCCAGGCACCGGCGCCGAGCAGATCTCCGCGGGAAATCGCCTGGAAAGGCGTGTCGGACTCGAAGTACACGAGCACGTCCTGTGTCGTGCCAGGCTCGTAGATCTCGAGCGCGTAGCGCTTCATGGCCTCAGCGGTTGAGGGTCACGCGCTCTTCCGGCGCTTCGGAGGGTCGTACTCGATCAGCTCCGCCGGCTCTGCCTGCAGCGCGTTGCACAGCGCATCCAGGAGGGTCAGCCGCAGCGTCTTCGCGCGGCCGGTCTCCAGGTCGCTAATCGTTGCCTGACGGACACCGACGCGCTCCGCGAGCTCGAGCTGCGTAAGCTCGCGCTGCTCACGAACTTCCCTGAGGCGGAATCGAATCACCGTAAGCACGGGCGAGAATATACGCCAATTCGTATCTTGCGCGCAATCCGAATTACCGTATATTGAGGCTCACAAGTAACGCGGCGGCCGGGATCGCCCTAGGAAAGTGACCCGACACGCCGCGCCTGCTCACCCTCCGGGGAGGGCTCGCGATGCAAAGATTGCAACGCGGGGCTGCCCCGGTCAACCGGAGGTGCGCCCGCATGCACACGCCGCCAGCCGTCCCCACCATCGCCGACGTCGAGCGCGAGCTGCTCGCCGAGTTCGGCCCCTACCACATCGGCCCGATCTACTACGCGTCGGCCGACGACGCCGCCCGGGCGCGCCGCCTCGAGGCCGAGCGCCGCGTGGCGCACGCCGCCCGCGTCGCGGCGTACCTGGCGTCCCACCCGCGCGACTGCGTCTGGTGCGGGGCGCCGATCGGGGCCGCGCCGTTCACGATGGTCGGACTCGAGCCGATGCACGTCGGCCGCTGTCAGGACCAGTTCCACGCGCTCGCGTACGGCAACGACGGCGACGAGCATGGCGTCGACGCCCTCGAGCTGGAGGCCGCGTAACATGCGCGCCCTCCTCCGACTCACCACGAGCGCGCCGGCATCGCCGGCGCGCCTCAGCCAGGGCACCTACGTCGTCGCGAAGGACCTGCCCGCGGCCGGCCTCCAACGGGGCGACCGGATCCTGGTCTCGCCGCGCGGCCGCGTCTCCCTCCTGCGCACCATCACCGTCGAGCAGCTGGCGCTCGCCGTCCAGGAGACTGACCGATGACGCGCGCCCTCACCCTCAGCCGCGACGGCGCGTCGGCTCGGTTCGGTCATGCGCCGCGCGCGCGCCGCGCACCGACGGCACCGACGGCGCCGTCGGTGCCGCCCACGTCGTTCGCGCCGTTCGCGTCGTTAGGCCCGATCGTTCTGCGCGCGGAGTGCGCCATCTGCGGGCCGTTCGCGGCAGCGCCCGGCGATCTGATCTTGGTGCGGCCCGGTGCCGGACGGCCCGTGGTGCTGCAGCGCGAGCTCCCCGAAGACTACGCGGCCCTGCGCTCGCTCGTCGCTGGCGGGGCGCTGAACGCGCTGGAGACTTCCCCGACGGAGGCGGCGCGCGTGCTCCGAGTGCTCGCGCTGTCCGTCCAGGAGACGGACCGATGACGCCCGCCCTCACTGTGAGCCGCGGTGCGCCGACGCTCGCCGCGGCCGCGGGGCGCGAGCGCGGCGGGGAGCTGCTCGAGCGCGGCGTGTACCTCGCGCCCTACCTGCGCGACGGCCGCCCGGTGCTGCTCGCGATCGACGACGCCGGCGAGCTGCGCGCCGCGCGCACCGTGCCGGCCGACTGGCCCCTCGTGCGTGCGATCGGCGCGCTCGAGGCGCAGCTCGAGCGCATCGCCCCGTCGCGCGCGCCGCGGCGCGTGGAGCTCGTCGTATGCTGAGACACGAGACCGACCCGATGGAGTGCGAGGCGCGCGGGGTGTACGTCGCGCGCCTCCGCGTGGGCGGCCGCGTGCGCGTCGTCGCGATGGGCCATGATGGGGAGCTGGTCGCCGAGTGCTACGTCGCGCCGTGCGCCGACGTGTGGCCGGCGATCGACGCGCTGCGGACGGTGCTCGACACGCTCGACCCGCCGCGGCGCCCCGCGCTCGGCGTCGTGCGCGGCTGCGCGGATGCGTCGTGCCGCGCGCGACGGAGGGCCGCGGCGCACGCGCTCTCGTTAGTCGGCCGATGATCGCGACTAACGGGACCGTCGGTTGCGCGCGCCTCCTCGCTGCCGTGACGCTGCGCTCACAGCTCGCTGGGCCTCCTCGAGCCGGAAGGTGGTCGCGTCCCACAACGGGACGTGAGTCCGCAGGTCCGCGGGCGTGGCCGCGCCGACCTGTCTCGCACGCTGCATGTCCGGCGCACGGTTCAAAAGGATCAACTCGCGTCGAAAGCCGGCCGTGATGAACACGTACAGCTCTTCGTCGCTTAGCTCCTCCCACAGCCGTTCGATCCCGCCGCTGCAGCGGCCGTCGAGCAGCGGCTCGAGCACGCGGATCCACGCGTGATGCGCCCGCCATCCGCTCGACGAGTGTCCCGAGCGCAGCCGATCCAACTTCGTCTCGTCGGCGCCGCTCGCGTCGACGTCCTCGCCGCCCTCGAGTGCGCGCACGAACTGACCGCGTGCGCTCGCTGGGATGTGCTGTCGTGCGATCAGGGCACGCTCGAAGCGCCGCGTGGCGTCCACGACGCGCGGGATACGACCGAGCCGGAGCATCAGGTGCGCGTAATCCGCCATCCACCAGCTGAACCACCGCGGCGCAACGGTGCCGTCTTCGTCGGCGATAGCAAACGGGACAGGCCACAGGCGGGCCGCCGCCTCGAGGAGCTCGAACCCTCGTCCGGCGACGAGATGAACGCCGTCGGGCTGCCACACGGCCAGGACCGGCGGGGTCTCGTCGTAGGCGGCGACGCCCCGGGGCAACAGCTCGCGCGCCATCCACGCACCGTGGACGGCCTCCAGGCCGCGCTCGAACGGGGACAGGAGTGTGTCGCGCAGCTCACTGTGCCGCGCCTCGGGCACGAGCTCCAACAGGCCGCGGAGCGTCGTCTCGCGCAGCGCGCCCGGCTTCTCGTTGAGCAGAAAACTCAGCGTCGCCTTCGTGGTGCCGGCGAGCTGCGCCGCCTCCTCGAGCGTGCGAAGCCCGCGCTCCACGATGGACTCGCGCAGGATGGTCGCGAGTCGTCGACGGTCGGCGATCTCGTACTCAGTGACGCGTGTGCGGCGCGCCGGCGGTGTACGCGACGCGGGAGACGATTGTCGAGGCATAGGCAGGGTGCTCGTTTAGTTAAACGCGAATTTCTGCGCCTACCGTCTAAACGGGTACACCCATAGACTAGCGAAAGTCAACCAGGAGCCACCATGCCCCGCGCCACCACCCCGAAGCCGCCCGCGACGAGCCCCCGCGACGAACGCGTCCCGTTCCCGCGCGCCTGTATGATGCTCCGCCTCTCCCGCGACCAGGTCATGCACCGCCTCGCGATCGGCGAGCTCCAGGGCGGCAAAGAACTGAGTCGGTGGTTCGTCACGCGCGCGTCGATCGAGCGCATGCTCGCCGAGGGACGGAACACGTCGCTGCGCCCGCGGCCTAACGACCGGGCCGACGACCGCGAACGGCCGCGACGCCCGGCCGCCTAACGGAAAACGGCGCCCCCCATGGACGCCGTTTCCCCTCCGATGCGAATCCCATCCCTTTCCCCACACGTGGCGGGGAGTCTTAAGATGCCGGAACGCTCCGATTCGAACAAGCCGCCGGCAGCCGCGGCGCCCTACACCCCGGCGGTGCTGCTCACCGAGATCGATCTCGCGCAGCTGCTCGGTGTGAAGCCGGCCACGCTTCGCGACTGGCGCGTCGACGGCCGCGGGCCCGTGTTCGTGCAGCTCGGCCGACGCGTGCGGTATCGGCCGGCCGACGTCGACCGATGGCTCGACGAGCAGACGCGCCGCTCGACGTCGGACCCTGGGCCCCGTCGACGTCGGAGCGCCTGAGATGGCGCGCCGCACGGAGGGCTCGCGCGTGACGCCGCGCCAACGCCCCCGATTGCTCGGCGCGCTCGCGCTCTGGCGTCGCGAGCTCGCCGCGGGAACGCGCACGATGGCCACGGAGGACGCGCTCGCGCAGGCGGCGCGTTGTGAGGCCACGGCGCTCGAGTGCTTCGCCGACGGCGATCAGGCCACGGCGCAGCGGATGCTCGAGCGCGCGGCCGCGCGGCTGATCCAGCACCGCGCCGCCGTGCGTGAAGCCATCGGGAGGCCGGCGTGACTGCGCGGCACCGGCCGCCCCTGCTCGTCGAAGGCGAGCGCGCCGCACGAGACATCGGGCGGATGAATGGTCGGGCGGGAGTGCGCACGATTCGACCGGTTGATCCGCTGATCACGGAGTTCAATGCGACGCACGCCGTGGTGCTCGTCGGTGGGGAACCTGCCGTGCTGTGCGAAGAGGCTGGCCGCGACGGGCGCCCAACGGTGCGGCTGCTGTCGGTGCGAGCCTTCCGCGAGTGGTTGCGCCCTCGAAGGGCCGACGTCGATCGGTGGCTCGCGTCGCGTGACCGGCGCGAGTATCCGCGCGGGGTGGTCTTCGAGCCGGACGCCGAGATCGCGGGTGCGTTCAACCTGTGGCGTGGCTTCGCGGTCGAACCCGACCCCGCTCCGCACCCGGAGGAACGGTGTGCGCGGTTCCTGGAACACCTGTATGAGAACATCTGCCAGAGCGACGAGCGCCTCTTCGAGTGGGTCGTCGGCTGGCTCGCGCAGATCGTCCAGTCACCACGCACGAAGCTCGGCACGTCGCTGTTTCTTCGCGGGAAGCAGGGCACCGGCAAGACCAAGGTCGGTGAGGCGATGCGGCGGTTGCTCGGTCGGCACTACATGCTCGTGAGTGACCCGCGCTACGTGGTCGGGCGGTTCAACGCCCACCTGGAGAGTCTGCTGCTGCTGCACGCGGACGAGGCATTCTTCGCCGGCGATCCGACGGCCGTGGGGCGCCTCAAGGATCTGGTCACGGGCCACGAGCAGGTTGTGGAGCGCAAGGGCCGTGAACCGGTCGTGGTGAGCAACTACGTCCGGCTGTTAGGCACCGCCGACAGCGTCTGGGTCGTACCGGCGAACGAGCGGGAGAGGCGATTTGCCGTGATCGACGTCGGCGACGCGCACGAGCGGGACTTCCCGTACTTCGCCGCGATCGACCGGGAGCTCGACGCGGGCGGCGCGTCCGCGCTGCTCGCGTATCTGCTCGCGTACGACCTGTCCGCGCTGCAGCTGCGGCAGATCCCCGAGACGCCCGCGCTGATCGACCAGAAGGTGCGAAGCCTCGCGCCGGAAGCCGCATGGTGGCTCGACGTGTTGAAGCGCGGCGAGCTGCCGGCGAGCAGGTTTCGGGACGGACGTACGTGCGAGGTATCGCGCCTGGTAGACGATTACATCGAGCACGCACAGCGCCGCGGCACGCCGCGGCGCGCGTCGGAGGTCGTGCTGGGTGGCTTTCTCAGTAAGCAGGTGCCGGGCGTGGAGCGCGTGCGCCGCACCGCGCCGGACGGCACCCGCCCGTGGGCGTACGTCTTCCCCTCGCTCGCCGAGTGCCGTCAGACCGCGCCGGCGACGTTCCGAGGGTGGAACGATCCTGCCGCGGACTGGAAACCGGCCGATGGCTGACGGCTACGCGCCGTCCTATCTCCGTCCTATCCCGGCGTCGCGTAACTGCGTGCGTCGCTGGCGGTTGTCCTAACTGCCCTATCTGTCCTACCCACTTCAACTCGCCAGCACGCGCGCCGCCGTCGTGCACCTCTCTACCCCCCTCAACAGATAGGACAGATAGGACAGATAGGACACTCCGTTGGGCCGCAACGACGTAGCGCGCCCTATCTGGCGACTGCGCGTCCTATCTCAGATGGGACATCACCGAGCCTCGGAACCTCATAACACTTGAGATGCCGCGCCGATTCGAGAACCTCAGAAAACCTCAGATCGGGTCCCAGAACGTGATAAAACCTCATATCGCGCACGATTCCGCCGAATCAGGCGAGACGGCGCCCGAGGCGAGCGGCGCGCCGCGGAAGACGGCGCTGCACGAGCACCGGCTCCTCTCGGCCGAGGCGCTCGCCCGCGCGATGGCCACGGCCGGTCTCTCGCTCGCGCAGGTGCTGCAGGCGACCGCGCGCCGGGGCCTCAACGCGTTCACGCCACTCAACACCGCCGTGCGCTGGAAGACGGACGCGTACGTGCGCGCCGACGTGCTCGAGGCGCTGAGCGAGCTTCTCCACGTGCCCAAGCCGTTCCTCTCACCGCAGATCCGCCGGTGGGATGCGGAGGACTATGCGCGTGCGCGTGGTCGCCGGGGCGCATGACCGAGCGCGAGCTGGCGGCCTACCGAGACCGCCTGTGCGCGGCGGACACCGTCGCGGACGTCGAGCGTCTGCTCGCGGAGCTGTCGGAGCTGTCGGAGCTGTCGGCGCTGCTCGGCGACGCGCCGGCCGTGCGGGTCCTTCGGCAGGAGGCCGACGAGTGGCGGGCGTTCCTGTGGCAGCTGCACGGGCCCCGAGGACACGGGCTGCGAGGCGCGCAGGGCTGAGATGCCGACGCGCGCCGTCGTGGAGCTGCGACGGCCGCTCACGCCGGCGCAGACACGCGTCCTCGAGCTGCTCGTGGAGGCGCCCGGGTACAAGATCATCGCGGACACGCTCGGCTGCTCGAAGCGGACGGTGCGCGAGCACATCGCCGCGATCGCCGCCACGCTCCCCGAGGACTTCGCGCCCAGCGGCCAACCGAAAGAGCGGGCCACGCTGTACGCGATGCGCGTCTGGGCGCTCGAGCAGATCGCGCGCGCGCGCGCAGCTCGTCGAGGGCGCCGACGGCAACACGTGAAGAAATCTCCGGCCGAATCGTCGAATCTCTATAGGGCGAGCAGGCTAGTGCCGCTCAGCCGAGGCCCGCCCTAGTGTGCGTTCAGGACTCTGCCCGCGGTACACGCCCGCGCGCGGTGTCGTGGGCGCGGCGACGGCCGCGCCACACCTCACCCCCCCTCGAGGCGGAACCGATGAGCGATAGCGATATCTGGGCAGGCTGGAGCGGTGAAGAGCGCGCCGAGTACTCGCGCGTCCTGCGCACCGGCGGCGTCACGAGCGCGGACGCGTACGCGCGCAGCGTGACCGAGCGCCTCGAGGAGCAGGCCCGCACCGCGGACGCGACCGCCGCCCGCGCCGCGGAGCTCGAGCGGATCCGCAGCGGAGGCCGTCCCGCGGCCGTGAACCCGCGCGACGTCGTCGCCATGTCGAAGTACATGGGCGAGATCGGCCGCGGCGAGATCGCGATTCGTGAGGACGCGCCGCTCCTCTCCGACCCCGCCGCGCGCCGGAGCTGTTCGCGCCGCGACATGGGGCAGTACATCGACGAGATCGCGCGCGGCGAGATCATCGTCACCGACTGACCGCACCCCCGTCCATGCCGACCACCCATCCCGCCGGCACCGACGCCGGCCAGTCGTCCCCGATCGACGTCGACGAGCGCCGCAGCGCGGCCGCCGACGCGCTCTCCGCTGCCCGCGCGGAGCTCGCACGCCGCGAGCTGTTGCTGAAGCAGGCCGCGGCCGCCGTCGGCGCCGCCGAGCGGCGCGCCGACGTCGCGGTGCTCGATCCGAGCACCGATCACGCCGCGGTCTCGGAGCTCGCGGCCGCGCAGGCGCGGCACACCACGCTCGCCCGCACCGTCGAGCAGGCGCGCGTCGCCGTCGAGCGCGCGGCCACGTACCAGACGCGCGTCGAGCAGGCGGCCGTCTACGCGCGCGCCGCCCAGGTGGGCGAGGCGATCCTCGCCGACGCGGCGCACGTGGCCGACGCGATGGCGGCACTCGACGCGGCGCTCGGCGCCGTCGACGCGCACGTCGCCGAGCTCGCGCGCATCATCGGCTCGCGCCCCGGCGATTCCCAGGTGCCGCACCAGCTGGCGAAGCAGCTGCGCACCACCCCGGCCGCTCGCGTGGTGGCGTACGCACGCGACGCAATGGCGCATCTGCGCGGCACGATCGCGGCGCAGGCGCACTTCCCACCGGTGCCGTCGGCGCCGGTGCCTAACAGCAACTGAGGGTTGCCCCCATGAGCGTCGTCGCCGGCCCTGGGATCGCGTTCGCGATCGATTCTCGGCCCGCTGAGGAGGGGCGGGACCGCGTCGTCCGCGCGTTCAGCGACATTCAGGGCGGCGCGCGCTCCGCCGCGAGCGGCGTCGACCAGGCGAACAACGCGCTGAACAACCTCGGTGCCGGCGGGAGCCGCGCCAGCACCGCCACGCGCGGCGCCGCGGACGGACTCGGGAAGCTCAGCGCCGCCGGCGCGGGCGCCTCGAACACCGCGCTGAGTCTGACGCACGCGTTCAACGGGCTGGCGGCGTCGTCGCTCGGCCTGAACCAGTCGCTCGGGACGCTCGCCGGGAACCTGCTCCCGTTCGCCATCGGCCAGACTGCGACCGCCGGCGTGCTGCTCGGCGTCACGGCGATGGCGCGCGCGTGGGACGCGTACAGCGAGTCGGCCGACCGGGCGGCGAAGGCGACGAAAGAGGCCGCGGAGAAGATGCAGCAGTCGATCGACAACCTCGTGAACTCGGGGTCGTTCGAGAAGCTCGCCCAGCAGTACCGCGATGCGACGTTAGGCACGCGCGCCCACGGCGGCGCGGACGGCCTCAACGCGCTCGTGGCGAGTCGTGCGCAGCTGGAGGCCGAGCGGGCGCGCCTGCGCCAGAAGACCGCGGGGCAGGGCGCGTTCTCCGCGGGTGAGGATCTCGCCGGCGTCCAGAACCTCGGCGATCCGACCGTCAGCCGCATCAAGAGCCTGACGAGCGCGATCGATGCCATCGACCAGAAGATCATCGCGGCGTCCGCCCAGGCGGAGCAGGCCTACCAGGCGATCTTCAATCCGAACAACGGCCTCACGACCGCCGAGCGGGGGCTTCCGATCGTCGTCACGGCCAAGAGCCTGACGGCCGAGTACCGCGAGCACAAGAAAGAGCTGAAGGAGATCGCCGACACGATCAAGCGGTACGACGAGGGCCTGAAGAAGATCGCGGCCGATGAGGAGCGCGTGCGCGCGGCCGACCGCCGCAAGGCTGCCGGCGTGCTCAATGACAACGCGCTCGACGCATCCATCGCCAAGGATCTGCGCACCGTCGGCGAGCAGCGGCGCGCGTTCGAGGCGTCGATCAACGCGGACGCACAGCACGCGCTCGGCCTCATGTCGACGACGCTCCTGCAGTCGTTCGACGAGACGCTCGATCAGCTCGCGGGCGGACCGTTCTACCGCAGCGTCGCGAACGGCCTCGCCGACGCCGTCGGGCAAGGCGTGGTGCGCGGGCTGGAGACTGGCACGTTAGGCGGTCGCGAGTTCTGGCAGTCGATCGGCCACATGGGCGAGCAGCTCGTGGGCGATGCGCTGCAGCGCGCGCTATCGAAGGTGTCGAAGGCCGACGTCGGGAAGTACGGCGGTGCAGCGCTCGCCGGCGGCTTCGCTGGCTACGGCATCGGCTACGGCACCGGCAACGCGGCTGAGGGGTTCGTGGGCGGGGCCGTCGGCGGCGCGCTCACCGGCGCGAGTGTCGGCGGCGTTCCCGGTGCCGTCGTTGGTGGCCTGGTGGGCGCGCTCGCCGGGCTTACGGGCGCGCACAGGAAGGCCCAGGAAGCGGCGGAAGCGATGGCGCGCGCCCAGGAGGCGTACGTCGCGAACTTCGAGAGTTTCGATCGCGCGATGCGCGGCACCGGCACCGCGCTCGAGGACGCGCAGGCCGCGATCCGCGCGCAGGCCGACAAGCTGCGCGCCGACGCCGCGGAGGTGTTCAAGGGCTCGGCGTTCCGCGATAACCAGGCGCTCATCGCCTCGAAGACGAACGCGATCACCGCGGCCGAAGCGGCGGGGCTCCAGCGCAACGCGTTGGAGTTTGCCCAGTCGAAGTTCGACTTCTTCGAGCAGCAGCGCGCCGAGCAGCTGCGGCTGCGCGGGCTCGCCGAGGAGGCCGACGCCATCGAGCGGCAGGTCGCGAACACGAAGGAGCTGGCGGACGCGATCAAGCTGTACGGCGCCGACGTGCGCGATACCGTGCTCGCCACGCAGCAGGCGCGCGAGGAAGAGCGCAGGAAGCAGGAGGCCGCGGCGGCCGAGGCGGCGCGGGCGCAGGCCTTCGAGGATGAGCGTGCGCGGGAGTTCCAGCGCGGCGCCGACGCCGCGGCGAACGCGACGCGCGACAAGCAGGCCGCCGACGCCGAGCGCGATCGCGCGAAGAGCCTGGAGGACTACAACCGCGCGTCGCGCGAGGACCTGCACTACCGCCAGCTCGTCGCCCAGGGGCGCACCGCGGAGGCGGACGCGTATCAGCGCCGCATCCACGACGAGCGCGAGCTCGGCGACGCAATCCTGCACGGCGCGGACGCCGCGACCCAGGCGGAGATCATCTACACGGAGGCGATGGAGGCGCAGGCGGCTGCGACGAAGCGCGCCGCCGACGCGGCGAGGGCGGCCGCCGCGGCCGAGTCGTCGCTCGCGTCGTCGCGCCTCGACCTGCTCGCGCAGCGCAACGGCGCGCTGGGCATCGATCCCACGCTCGGGCTGCAGCAGCAGGCCGCGCTGGCGATGCTCAACGGCAACGCCGCGCGCGCGCTCGACGGCGCGAACATCGCCGACCCGGCGAGCCTGACGAGCGCGATCGACGCATGGCTGAAGGAGGCGCTCGACCCGGCACGCCTCGGCCAGGCCGATCAGGACACGCTCAACGATCTTCGTGACACGGCGTCGACGCTCCTCAATCTGCGGAGCGCCGCGAAGGCGTTAGGCGGGAACGCGGGACTCGCCGGCTTCCAGGCGGCCGGTGGGCTCAGCGTGCAGCACAGCGACGTGATCAAGGATTCGCTCGCGTCGGCGTTCACCGGGTTCAGCGTGTCACAGGCGAACGAGTCGAACGGGCTCGCGCGCACCGCGAACGCGTACCTGCTCCGCATCGCCGACAACACGGATGCGCTGAAGTTCTTCGACGGCTTTACGAGCGGGTGGACGGGAGAGCTCACGGTGACGGT